>NZ_CABPSN010000017.1 GCF_902459565.1 Pandoraea aquatica | reverse complement strand
CCTTTCCGCCGCTCAGACATAAACCCAACTCGCTGCAGAAAGGCGCCCCGGTCCGTCTCCCTCGAAGCACCCAGTGCCTCAACCGACACCGCCCGATTCTCGCTTGCTTATCCAAACTCTCTGGTTCCGTCGACACCGCTCTACTCCAGCGCCATCGCGACGCCACAACCGCCACGCACGTGCTCCGCAACTGCTGCGCGACGGCCGTGGCGTCGCCCACACGTTTCCAGTCCCTCTACCCGCCTAACCGCTTTCCTCCGCGCCTTTCTTCGTTTTCCCCAGCCCAATAAAAAACGCCGAGCATCGCCCGGCGTCTCTTTGTCCCGCTTTATTCCTGCCTCACGCAGCCTTCTGCGCTCCCTGCACCGCATCCAACGCCGCCTGCGTCAGCAAATACACGCCCGGCAAATCCTGCTCGTCACAGTTGTGACCGTCACCACCCCGGTCCACCACCACGAAGTCACTCACCTCATCCAACGCCAACAACGGGTGATGCCACACACCCTTCGCATAGTTCACACCCTGCCATCCATCCGACACGAA
>NZ_CABPSN010000016.1 GCF_902459565.1 Pandoraea aquatica | reverse complement strand
GCGCTGTCGACCTTCGTGATATCCGAGATCTGCGCGACGTCGAGCAACGCTGCGACGCGCGGGGCGATGTTCTTGCCGTATGCCGTGGCCGGGGCCAGGATGTGCGAGTAGTTGCCCGCAATCGACACCACTTCGTCAGCGATGTTCTCGGCCAGACCGTCGCCGAAGTAGGCAGCGTCTGCCAGCAACACCTTCTTCACACCGGCGATCTGCGCGGCAGCGTCAGCCGCAGCCTTCGCGTTGCTGCCTGCGACCAGCACGTGCACGTCGTCGCCGCATTGCAGCGCTGCCGTGACCGTATTGAGGGTGGCCGATTTGATCGCGGTATTGTCGTGTTCTGCAATGACCAGAATGCTCATCTCGTCGTCTCCCTTAAATGACCTTAGCTTCGGTCTTGAGCTTGTCGACGAGCGCAGCCACGTCCGCCACCTTCACCCCTGCGCTGCGCTTGGGCGGCTCGGCCACCTTCAGCGTCTTCAGACGCGGGCTCACATCCACGCCCAGATCCGCGGGCTTCACGGTCTCCAGCGGCTTCTTCTTCGCCTTCATGATGTTGGGCAGCGTCACGTAACGCGGCTCGTTCAGGCGCAGGTCCGTCGTGATCACTGCGGGCAGCGACAGCGACACGGTCTCGAGACCGCCGTCCACTTCGCGCGTCACTTGTGCACGGTTATCCGCCACCGACACCTTCGAGGCGAACGTCGCCTGCGGCAGCTTGGCGAGCGCCGCGAGCATCTGACCGGTTTGATTGGAATCGTCGTCGATGGCTTGCTTGCCCAGGATCACCAGTTGCGGTTGCTCCTTGTCCACCAGCGCCTTAAGCAGCTTGGCCACGGCCAGCGGCTGCAACTCTTCGTCCGACTCGATGAGAATCGCGCGATCCGCACCGATGGCCAGCGCCGTACGCAGCGTCTCTTGCGACTGGGCTACGCCCGCCGACACCGCGATCACTTCCGTCGCCACGCCCGCTTCCTTCAGACGCACCGCCTCTTCCACCGCGATTTCGTCGAACGGATTCATCGACATCTTCACGTTCGC
>NZ_CABPSN010000015.1 GCF_902459565.1 Pandoraea aquatica | reverse complement strand
AAAGCGAAAAAAACTGTTGACGACGACGAGAAGCTGCGACATAATCTCACTTCTCTGCTGCTGATGCAGCGACGCAGAAAACGAAGCGACGGCGCGGTAATAAAGCGACGAAGCGAAGTCAGATGCGATTGATCTTTAAAAATTAAACAACCGATAAGTGTGGGCACTCGATGAATAGTGCGTCTGCTTCGGCAGATAAGCTTTAAATTTATTGAGGCTCACATAGTAATAGGTAAGTTAAGTAATTAACTTGTCAGCATACTTTGAGAGCGACCGGTTCTAGTGATTTATCACGAAAAACCGAAAACAGTAACAGGTTTAAACTGAAGAGTTTGATCCTGGCTCAGATTGAACGCTGGCGGCATGCCTTACACATGCAAGTCGAACGGCAGCACGGGTGCTTGCACCTGGTGGCGAGTGGCGAACGGGTGAGTAATATATCGGAACGTACCTTGTAGTGGGGGATAGCTCGGCGAAAGCCGGATTAATACCGCATACGCTCTGAGGAGGAAAGCGGGGGACCTTCGGGCCTCGCGCTACAAGAGCGGCCGATATCAGATTAGCTAGTTGGTGGGGTAAAAGCTTACCAAGGCGACGATCTGTAGCTGGTCTGAGAGGACGACCAGCCACACTGGGACTGAGACACGGCCCAGACTCCTACGGGAGGCAGCAGTGGGGAATTTTGGACAATGGGCGAAAGCCTGATCCAGCAATGCCGCGTGTGTGAAGAAGGCCTTCGGGTTGTAAAGCACTTTTGTCCGGAAAGAAATCCTCTGGGTTAATACCTCGGGGGGATGACGGTACCGGAAGAATAAGCACCGGCTAACTACGTGCCAGCAGCCGCGGTAATACGTAGGGTGCAAGCGTTAATCGGAATTACTGGGCGTAAAGCGTGCGCAGGCGGTTTTGTAAGACGGATGTGAAATCCCCGGGCTCAACCTGGGAACTGCATTCGTGACTGCAAGGCTAGAGTATGGCAGAGGGGGGTAGAATTCCACGTGTAGCAGTGAAATGCGTAGAGATGTGGAGGAATACCGATGGCGAAGGCAGCCCCCTGGGCCAATACTGACGCTCATGCACGAAAGCGTGGGGAGCAAACAGGATTAGATACCCTGGTAGTCCACGCCCTAAACGATGTCAACTAGTTGTTGGGGATTCATTTCCTTAGTAACGTAGCTAACGCGTGAAGTTGACCGCCTGGGGAGTACGGTCGCAAGATTAAAACTCAAAGGAATTGACGGGGACCCGCACAAGCGGTGGATGATGTGGATTAATTCGATGCAACGCGAAAAACCTTACCTACCCTTGACATGTACGGAAGTCCGCTGAGAGGCGGATGTGCTCGAAAGAGAACCGTAACACAGGTGCTGCATGGCTGTCGTCAGCTCGTGTCGTGAGATGTTGGGTTAAGTCCCGCAACGAGCGCAACCCTTGTCCTTAGTTGCTACGCAAGAGCACTCTAAGGAGACTGCCGGTGACAAACCGGAGGAAGGTGGGGATGACGTCAAGTCCTCATGGCCCTTATGGGTAGGGCTTCACACGTCATACAATGGTCGGTACAGAGGGCTGCCAAACCGCGAGGTGGAGCTAACCCCAGAAAACCGATCGTAGTCCGGATCGCAGTCTGCAACTCGACTGCGTGAAGCTGGAATCGCTAGTAATCGCGGATCAGCATGTCGCGGTGAATACGTTCCCGGGTCTTGTACACACCGCCCGTCACACCATGGGAGTGGGTTTTGCCAGAAGTAGGTAGCCTAACCGTAAGGAGGGCGCTTACCACGGCAGGATTCATGACTGGGGTGAAGTCGTAACAAGGTAGCCGTAGGGGAACCTGCGGCTGGATCACCTCCTTTCTAGAGCATGCACTGGAAGTTGAGTGTTCACGCTTATCGGTTGTTGACTGCGTAGATCTAAGTCGGGTCTATAGCTCAGTTGGTTAGAGCACCGTCTTGATAAGGCGGGGGTCGATGGTTCGAGTCCATCTAGACCCACCAAAGCTTTTTAACCACTGTTCGATAGACTTGAGTGGTGGTAAGTCGGCTTGATTGGGGGATTAGCTCAGCTGGGAGAGCACCTGCTTTGCAAGCAGGGGGTCGTCGGTTCGATCCCGTCATCCTCCACCAAAAACCTTAGATCACATCGATGTCAGTCAAAAGCGCTTTACGTCTGTAGTAAATCCCCGTGATGAATTACAAGCTAAGTGAATGCTTTTGAATGACAGCAATGTCATGCAGTTTATGTTCTTTAACAATTTGGAAGAAGAAGTAGTACAACGGAAGCGCGTTAGAGATGGCGCGTGGAAATTGTACGGGTTGTGATTGTATCAAATGTATTAAAAGTGATCGAAAGATGACTTGGAATACGGCACAACGCTAATACTCAACCTATAGCGAATGTCTGGCTTCGGCAAGACACACTCGTTATAGGGTCAAGCGAATAAGTGCATGTGGTGGATGCCTTGGCGATTACAGGCGATGAAGGACGCGATAGCCTGCGAAAAGTTGTGGGGAGCTGGCAAATAAGCTTTGATCCACAAATGTCCGAATGGGGAAACCCGGCCCTTTGGGTCACCCTAGACTGAATACATAGGTCTAGTGGAGCGAACGCGGCGAACTGAAACATCTAAGTAGCTGCAGGAAAAGAAATCAACCGAGATTCCCAAAGTAGTGGCGAGCGAAATGGGACCAGCCTTCAAGATTTAGCACCGGTGTTATCAAAACGGAATGGAAAGTCCGGCCATAGTGGGTGATAGCCCCGTATGAGAAAGCCCTGGTGTGGAACTAAGCTTGAGAAAAGTAGGGCGGGACACGTGAAATCCTGTCTGAAGATGGGGGGACCATCCTCCAAGGCTAAATACTCGTAATCGACCGATAGTGAACCAGTACCGTGAGGGAAAGGCGAAAAGAACCCCGGGAGGGGAGTGAAATAGATCCTGAAACCGCATGCATACAAACAGTCGGAGCCTCGTAAGGGGTGACGGCGTACCTTTTGTATAATGGGTCAGCGACTTACATTCAGTGGCGAGCTTAACCGAATAGGGAAGGCGTAGCGAAAGCGAGTCCGAATAGGGCGTTCAGTCGCTGGGTGTAGACCCGAAACCAAGTGATCTATCCATGGCCAGGTTGAAGGTGCGGTAACACGTACTGGAGGACCGAACCCACTAACGTTGAAAAGTTAGGGGATGAGCTGTGGATAGGGGTGAAAGGCTAAACAAACTTGGAAATAGCTGGTTCTCTCCGAAAACTATTTAGGTAGTGCCTCGTGTATCACCTTCGGGGGTAGAGCACTGTCATGGTTGAGGGGTCCATTGCGGATTACCTCGCCATAGCAAACTCCGAATACCGAAGAGTGCAATCACGGGAGACAGACATCGGGTGCTAACGTCCGGTGTCAAGAGGGAAACAACCCAGACCGCCAGCTAAGGTCCCTAAATATTGCTAAGTGGGAAACGAAGTGGGAAGGCTAAAACAGTCAGGAGGTTGGCTTAGAAGCAGCCACCCTTTAAAGAAAGCGTAATAGCTCACTGATCGAGTCGTCCTGCGCGGAAGATGTAACGGGGCTAAGCAATATACCGAAGCTGCGGATGCGAGCTTGCTCGCATGGTAGGAGAGCGTTCTGTAAGCCTGTGAAGGTGTCTTGTAAAGGATGCTGGAGGTATCAGAAGTGCGAATGCTGACATGAGTAGCGATAAAGGGGGTGAAAGGCCCCCTCGCCGTAAGCCCAAGGTTTCCTACGCAACGTTCATCGGCGTAGGGTGAGTCGGCCCCTAAGGCGAGGCAGAGATGCGTAGCTGATGGGAAGCAGGTTAATATTCCTGCACCGTCGTATGATGCGATGGGGGGACGGATCGCGGAAGGTTGTCCGGGTGTTGGAAGTCCCGGTCCCTGCAGTGGAGAAGGCGCTTAGGCAAATCCGGGCGCGTAATTCAAGGCTGTGGGGCGAGCGAACTTGTTCGCGAAGCAATTGGAAGTGGTTCCAAGAAAAGCCTCTAAGCTTCAGTCATACGAGACCGTACCGCAAACCGACACAGGTGGGCGAGATGAGTATTCTAAGGCGCTTGAGAGAACTCGGGAGAAGGAACTCGGCAAATTGGTACCGTAACTTCGGGATAAGGTACGCCCTTGTAGCTTAACTGGCCTGCGCCAGAAGGGTGAAGGGGTTGCAATAAACTGGTGGCTGCGACTGTTTAATAAAAACACAGCACTCTGCAAACACGAAAGTGGACGTATAGGGTGTGACGCCTGCCCGGTGCCGGAAGATTAAATGATGGGGTGCAAGCTCTTGATTGAAGTCCCGGTAAACGGCGGCCGTAACTATAACGGTCCTAAGGTAGCGAAATTCCTTGTCGGGTAAGTTCCGACCTGCACGAATGGCGTAACGATGGCCACACTGTCTCCTCCCGAGACTCAGCGAAGTTGAAGTGTTTGTGATGATGCAATCTACCCGCGGCTAGACGGAAAGACCCCATGAACCTTTACTGTAGCTTTGCATTGGACTTTGAACCGGTCTGTGTAGGATAGGTGGGAGGCTTTGAAGCAGGAACGCTAGTTTCTGTGGAGCCGTCCTTGAAATACCACCCTGGCTTGTTTGAGGTTCTAACCTAGGTCCGTAATCCGGATCGGGGACAGTGCATGGTAGGCAGTTTGACTGGGGCGGTCTCCTCCCAAAGTGTAACGGAGGAGTACGAAGGTACGCTAGGTACGGTCGGAAATCGTGCTGATAGTGCAATGGCAAAAGCGTGCTTAACTGCGAGACTGACAAGTCGAGCAGGTGCGAAAGCAGGTCATAGTGATCCGGTGGTTCTGTATGGAAGGGCCATCGCTCAACGGATAAAAGGTACTCTGGGGATAACAGGCTGATACCGCCCAAGAGTTCATATCGACGGCGGTGTTTGGCACCTCGATGTCGGCTCATCTCATCCTGGGGCTGTAGCCGGTCCCAAGGGTATGGCTGTTCGCCATTTAAAGAGGTACGTGAGCTGGGTTTAAAACGTCGTGAGACAGTTTGGTCCCTATCTGCCGTGGGCGTTGGAAGTTTGAAGGGGGCTGCTCCTAGTACGAGAGGACCGGAGTGGACGAACCTCTGGTGTACCGGTTGTCACGCCAGTGGCATCGCCGGGTAGCTATGTTCGGAAGAGATAACCGCTGAAAGCATCTAAGCGGGAAACTCGCCTTAAGATGAGACTTCCCTAGGAACTCGATTCCTTTGAAGGGTCGTTCAAGACCAGGACGTTGATAGGTCAGGTGTGGAAGCGCAGTAATGCGTTAAGCTAACTGATACTAATTGCCCGTAAGGCTTGATCCTATAACCAGTGTGTTTT
>NZ_CABPSN010000014.1 GCF_902459565.1 Pandoraea aquatica | reverse complement strand
TTTCGCTTTCTTCGTTCGTCGCCGTAGCGACTCACAAGCTCCAAAACCACTAACCACCGGGCTTTCCAGCCCGTCGCCTCAACCGCTTCGCTGCGTCGCTGTCGTTGCGAGAGACGGAATATTAGTGAAAACCCGGAACCCTGGCAAGCACTTTATGAAAATAATTTGAAAACCCATGAAAAAGCCCCGTCACGACGGGGCTTTTTCATTTCATACAGCGCCTCTCGGCGCTGTATGCCACGCGACTTCAGGACTACTTCTTGCCAAAGTACCGCGCGTAGATAGCGTCATACGTACCGTCCGCCTTGATCGCGTCGACACCCTTGTTGATCTTGGCCAGAAGTTCGGCGTCACCCTTGCGCACCGCAATGCCGTAGTACTCCTTCGGGAAGCTGCTGTCAGCAACCGTACGAAGCTTGGCATTCGGATTATTCGCAATGAAATTCACCACGACACCGTTATCTGCGACCACCGCATCAACACCACCCGCTTCGAGTTCCTTCATCGCCAGCGGCGTGCCCTCGAAACGTTTGACCGACGGATTGTTCTTGCCCATCAGCTTCTGCACGACTTCGTCGCCCGTCGTCGCGGTCTGCACGCCCACCTTCATGGACTTCAGATCGTCGAACTTCTGCACGGTCGAGTTCGCGGGCACGGCGATCAACTGCGACGCCTCAAAGTAAGGCTTCGAGAAATCCATCTGCTTGCTGCGTTCGTCCGTAATCGTGATCGCGGAGATCAGGATGTCGCGGTCGCCCTGCACAAGCGAATTGAAGATACCTTCGAACGGCGTATTGATGAAGCGGATGGAGATGCCCGCCTTATCGGCGACAGCCTTCATCACATCGATATCGAAACCGGCGATCTGCCGGGTATCGGTTTCGAATTCGAACGGCGCATAAGCCGCGTCCGATCCGACGACGTACACAGGTTGCGAGCCATCCGGCCCGACCGACCGGCCCGCAGCCGATTCTTCCTTCTTCCCGCAGGCACTCAACAGCAGCCCCGAGGCCACCACCAAGGCCAGCGCAAATGCACGTCGTTTCATCGACATCGTTTCGTCCCTTGCTGAAAAAACCGGCAGACTATCATAGGACGACCTCCCCAACGGCGGCCGTCCCGGCTTTTCACAACAGATCAGCGATGCTTGAAAACCGGCTTGCGCTTCTCGACGAACGCCGCCATGCCTTCCTTCTGGTCTTCCAGTGCGAAGAGCGAATGGAACATGCGACGCTCGAATTGCACACCCTCGTCGAGGGTCGATTCGAAAGCGCGGTTGACGGCTTCCTTCGCCGCCATGACAACCGGCAGCGAGTATTCACAGATGGTATTGGCCGCGCCGATGGCCTCTTCAAGCAGCTTATCGAGCGGCACGATGCGCGACACGAGGCCGGCGCGCTCAGCTTCGGTGGCGTCCATGAAGCGCGCGGTCAGGCACATGTCCATGGCTTTGGCTTTCGACACGGCACGCGTGAGACGTTGCGTACCGCCCGCGCCCGGAATCACCCCAAGCTTGATCTCGGGTTGACCGAACTTTGCGTTGTCCGCAGCGATGATGAAGTCACACATCATGGCCAGTTCGCAGCCGCCGCCCAGCGCGAATCCCGACACCGCGGCGATGACCGGCTTGCGAATGCGTCGCACCGTCTCCCAGTTGCGCGTGATGTAGTCGCCCTTGAAGACATCGGCGAACGTGTACTTGGACATCATGCCGATGTCGGCGCCAGCGGCGAACGCCTTCTCGCTCCCGGTGATCACCATGCAACCGATGGCTTCGTCGGCATCGAAAGCGGTGAGCGCAGCGCCCAGCTCGTCCATCAGCGCATCGTTCAGCGCGTTGAGCGCTTTCGGACGATTCAGCGTGATCAGACCGACGCGGCCGCGCGTCTCCACCAGAATGTTCTCGTACGTCATCCTCTTATTCCTCCAGTCAAAGTCTCGTCTTGTGATTCGGGGGTCAGCGCTTGCCCTCACATGACGCTCGGACAACCGCCAGAAACAAATAAGGCGATGGGCGCGCCATCGGTTCGCAACGGCGCTGCGGCGCTCTCGGCGGGCCAGGGTATGCGGCTCGCGGGGCGTCGACTGCAGTGGTTAGGCATGATGCCATCGATCCCCTGGGCACGCACCATTCGTTCCGCAACGCAGATCGGGGACCGCAAGCCATTCAAAGTCGGGACAAAATCCGAGAAATTGGACTCAGAAGCCGCCTGCGCCCGACCGTGAATCCGCCGAACCGGCCACCCGCCCAGCGTTCGCCTCGTCCGCTTACGCGACACAGCTCGCCTGCCCGGATCCGTCGGGGAAAACCCGGCATCATCGTGTGCCACGCCCGGAAGATTTGATGCTATATTAACAAACCAACCGGTCGGTTAATTAATGTTGACGTCGAACCGACGACAAGTATTAGTCAGACGACCCGGTGCCGAACCTGCGTCTTGCCGCGCGAGCCACGAACTTGCTCGCAAGACAGCGAATCCGCCAGCCGCATCCCGACACGGACAGATCCACAACCATGACTCATCCCCTCTTCGCCAAACACCAAGAGACTCTCGAGCGCGCCCTTCAGGCCATCGCCACGCGTGGTTACTGGAGCCCGTTCACGGAAATGCCGAGCCCGCGTGCTTATGGCGAGACGGCCGCCGCCGATGGCGAAGCCGCTTTCAAACAGTATTTGAACGCCGCCTTCCCGCTGGAACAACAAGGCAGCACAGGCAGCGTCGGCCAGGAAGCCTCGCCGTTCGGCTTTGCGCTCGGCACGACTTACCCCGGATTCGAAATCGACGCCCTGCTCGCCCGCGTGAAGGACGCCCACAAGTCGTGGCGCGCCGCAACGCCGGACGCCTGGGTCGGTGTCTCGCTCGAAATCCTCAAGCGCCTGAACGCACGTAGCTTCGAAATGGCCAACGCCGTGATGCACACGACGGGGCAAGCGTTCATGATGGCGTTCCAGGCCGGCGGCCCGCACGCGCAGGATCGCGGTCTCGAAGCCGTGGCCTACGCATGGGACGAACTGCGCCGCATTCCGGCTGACGCTTACTGGGAAAAGCCGCAGGGCAAGAACCCGCCCCTGGCGATGGAAAAGCGCTACACCGTCGTGCCGCGCGGCGTGGCGCTGGTGCTCGGCTGCTGCACGTTCCCGACGTGGAACGGCTATCCCGGCCTGTTCGCCAGCCTCGCGACCGGCAACGCTGTCGTCGTCAAGCCGCATCCGGGCGCGATCCTGCCGCTCGCCATCACCGTGAAGATCGCGCGTGAAGTGCTCAAGGAAGCCGGTTTCGATCCGGATGTCGTCACGCTCGCCGCGACCAACCCGAACGACGGCGCGATCGTCCAGCAACTCGCGAAGCGCGACGAAGTGCGCGTGATCGATTTCACCGGCAGCACCGCTAACGGCGACTGGCTGGAGATCAACGCACGTCAGGCACAGGTCTACACCGAGAAGGCCGGCGTGAACCAGATCGTGATCGACTCGACGGACGACCTCAAGGGCATGGCCCGCAACATCGGTTTCTCGCTCGCGCTTTACTCGGGTCAGATGTGCACCGCGCCGCAGAACATCTACATCCCGCGCGACGGCATTCAGACGCCGGACGGCAAGGTCTCGTTCGACGAAGTTGTGGCCGCCATTGCCGGCAGCGTCGCGAAGACGTGCAGCGATCCGGCCAAGGCCGTCGAACTGCTCGGCGCAATCCAGAACGAAGGCGTGCTCGCCCGCATCGACGCAGCCCGCAAGGTTGGCCGCGTGGTGCTCGACAGCCAAACGCTCGAACACCCGGCCTTTGCTGGCGCACGCGTGCGCACTCCGCTGATCGTCGCGCTCGATGTCGCCGACGAAGCCACTTACACCCGCGAATGGTTCGGCCCAGTCACGTTCGTGATTGCGGTCGACAGCAGCGAACAGGCTTTCGCACTGGCCGGACGCACCGCTGCGCAACACGGCGCCCTCACGCTGTCTGCCTACACGACGACGCCGGAAGGCGAAGCACTGGCGCTCGACGCCGCCATCGAAGGCCGCGTCGCCCTGTCGCTCAATCTGACCGGTGGCGTGTTCGTCAACCAATCGGCGGCGTACTCGGACTACCACGGCACGGGCGGCAACCCGGCAGCAAACGCCAGCCTGGCCGACGCCGCTTTCGTCGCCAACCGTTTCCGTGTCGTGCAAAGCCGCCACCACGTGCCGGCCAAGTCCGACGCAGGCGCTGCCTGACGCGCGGCCATCTGAGTCACATCTATATATAGAGAGAGGACGGGAAACCCCTCACGCAATTGCGACGGTAAGTCACTACCATAGTCACTCGCCGTCGCACGCGGCCTCCGCGCTTAGGCGCACCGACGCCTGCGACCGAACTTCCCGCCCCCAGCCAAGACAGGAACGAGACACCATGACCGAAGCCTTCATCTGCGACGCGACCCGCACTCCCATCGGCCGTTACGGCGGTGCGTTGAAGGACGTTCGCGCCGACAACCTCGGTGCAATCCCCCTCAAGGCGCTGATGGCGCGCAACCCGAACGTCGACTGGACGCTGATCGACGACGTCATTTACGGCTGCGCCAATCAGGCAGGTGAAGACAACCGCAACGTCGCCCGCATGGCGTCGCTGCTGGCCGAGTTGCCCATCGACGTGCCGGGTGCCACGCTCAACCGCCTGTGCGGCTCGGGCATGGACGCCATCGGTACTGCCGCACGCGCGATCAAGGCGGGCGAAGCGGGTCTGATGATCGCCGGTGGCGTCGAATCGATGACCCGCGCACCGTTCGTGATGGGCAAGGCCGACAGCGCGTTCTCGCGTCAGGCCGCCATTTTCGACACGACCATCGGCTGGCGCTTCATCAACCCGCTGATGAAGGCGCAGTACGGCGTCGACTCGATGCCGGAGACGGCCGAGAACGTGGCTGACGACTTCAAGATCAATCGCGAAGATCAGGACCGCTTCGCGCTGCGCAGCCAGGAGAAGGCCGCGCGTGCGCAAGCCGACGGCACGCTCGCACAGGAAATCACGCCGGTGTCGATCGCCCAGAAGAAGGGCGACGCCATCGTCGTGGAACATGACGAACACCCGCGCGCGACGAGCATGGAAGCGCTGGGCAAGCTCAAGGGTGTGGTTCGCGCTGACGGCACCGTCACCGCCGGCAACGCATCGGGCGTGAACGACGGCTCGTGCGCCCTGCTGCTGGCCAGCGAGAGCGCCGCCAAGCTGCATGGCCTCACGCCACGTGCCCGCGTACTCGGCATGGCGACCGCTGGTGTTGCACCGCGCATCATGGGTATCGGCCCGGCCCCGGCCACGGTCAAGCTGCTCAAGCAACTGAACATGACGCTCGACCAGTTCGACGTCATCGAACTGAACGAAGCGTTCGCCAGCCAGGGCCTGGCGGTGCTGCGTCAACTCGGCCTCGCCGATGACGACGCCCGCGTGAACCCGAATGGCGGCGCCATCGCGCTGGGCCATCCGCTGGGTGCATCGGGCGCGCGTCTGGTGACGACGGCGATGTATCAGCTTCATCGCACCGGCGGCCGCTTCGCGCTGTGCACGATGTGCATCGGCGTGGGTCAGGGCATCGCCATCGCCATCGAGCGCGTCTGAGCGACGCCCCTTCTATATAGAGACGCCCCGGAGACAGCCCCCGATGACCGCCACGATTCAACTGACGCTGCAAGACAACGTCGCCACGATCACGCTCAACCGTCCCGAGAAGCTCAACAGCTTCACGCGGCAGATGCATGCGGAACTGCGCGACGCCCTCGACACCGCGCAGGCACAAGGCGCACGCGCCATCGTGCTGACGGGTGCCGGCCGGGGTTTCTGCGCCGGGCAGGATCTGGCGGATCTGGACTTCACGCCGGGCGCATCGACCGATCTCGGCGCGCTGATCGACGAGAACTTCAACCCGCTCGTGCGTAAGCTGCGCGCTATGCCGATGCCGGTGATTGCAGCGGTGAACGGCATCGCCGCAGGGGCGGGTGCGAATCTGGCGTTGGCGTGCGACATCGTTCTGGCCAGCGCGTCGGTCAACTTCGTGCAAGCGTTCGTGAAGATCGGCCTCGTCCCGGATACCGGCGGCACGTGGTTCCTGCCGCAGCGCATCGGCATGGCCCGCGCGATGGGACTCGCGATGCTCGGCGACAAGCTCTCGGCCGAGCAGGCCGAACAGTGGGGCCTGATCTGGCGCTGTGTCGACGACGACGCGCTCCTGCCCGAAGCCCAAAAACTCGCCACGCAACTGGCCACGCAACCGACGAAGGCGCTCGCCACCATCAAGGAAGCGCTTTACGCCTCGGCGACCAACACGCTCGATCAGCAACTCGATCTGGAACGCGACGGACAACGCGCACTGGGCGCGTCCTACGACTATGCGGAAGGCGTGAACGCGTTCCTGCAAAAGCGCGCGCCGAAGTTCGAAGGCCGCTGATCACCGACGAAGCCCCAACGAAGCACCACCGAAGCACAACACAAGCTGAAGGCACGCAGGACCAAGGAAAAGCAGCACAAGCAGCGACGCACACCGAACGCCAAAACCAAACGCGCCGCGCGAGAGACCACGACATAACAAGATTAGACGAGACAAAAGAGGAACCCCCGATGAGCCAAACCTCCGCCGCCAAAGCCGTCAGTGACATGACACCGGAAGAACTCGCCCACGCGACGGGCGAAGCGATGTACAGCACCGACCGAGCGAGCCAATGGCTGGGCATGGAGTTGAAGGAAGTGCGTCCGGGCTATGCCCGTATGACGATGCGCATTCGCGACGAATTCCTCAACGGTCATGCGATCTGCCACGGCGGCCTGATGTTCACGCTGGCCGATTCGACGTTTGCATTCGCCTGCAACAGCTACAACGTCGTGACGGTGGCGGCCGGTTGCAGCATCGAGTTCCTCAAGCCGGTCTCGGGCGGCGACACGCTTACCGCCGAAGCGCAGGAGCAGGTGCTCTCGGGACGTCATGGCATTTACGACATTCGTTTGACGAACAGCGCTGGCGAAGTGGTGGCGATGTTCCGCGGCAAGTCCGCACAGATCAAGGGCAGCGTCGTCTGACGACGTCCGGGAATACTCGGTAATACGCGTGTCCGGGCTCGGGCGCGCGAGATGTAATCAACGTATCAGCGTAAGAAGCAAGACCCCAAGGAGACAGTCATGACCACCGCCTTGCCGCTCGAGCCGATCGAGAAAGCGAGCCTCGACGAACTGCGCGCCCTTCAGCTCGACCGGCTGAAGACGACGCTGCGGCATGCCTATGAGAATTCGCCGGTGTATCGCCGGAAGTTCGAAGAGGCCGGCGTCCACCCGGACGAACTGACCTCGCTGGCCGACCTGGCCAAGTTCCCGTTCACGACGAAGCAGGATCTGCGCGACAGCTATCCCTTCGGCATGTTCGCGGTGCCGATGGAGCAGGTCTCGCGCGTGCATGCGTCTTCGGGCACGACGGGCAAGCCGACGGTCGTGGGCTACACCGCCAACGACATCAGCACCTGGGCCGATCTCGTCGCACGTTCGATCCGCGCCTCGGGTGCGCGTCGCGGCGACAAGGTGCACATCAGCTATGGCTACGGCCTGTTCACGGGCGGTCTCGGCGCGCATTACGGCGCAGAACGTGCGGGCCTGACGGTGATTCCGTTCGGCGGCGGACAGACCGAGAAGCAAGTGCAACTGATTCAGGACTTCAAGCCGGACATCATCATGGTGACGCCGAGCTACATGCTCGCGATTGCCGACGAACTGGAGCGTCAGGGCATCGTGGCTGCGGAATCGTCGCTGCGTATCGGTATCTTCGGCGCGGAGCCGTGGACGAACGACATGCGCACGGCCATCGAGAAGCGCATGGGCATCGATGCCGTCGACATCTACGGTCTGTCGGAAGTGATGGGCCCGGGCGTGGCGTGCGAATGCGCCGAGACGAAGGACGGTCCGACCATCTGGGAAGATCACTTCTATCCCGAAATCATCGATCCGGAGACGGGTGAAGTGCTACCCGACGGCGAGTTCGGCGAACTGGTGTTCACCTCGCTCACCAAGGAAGCGCTGCCGATCATCCGTTACCGCACGCGCGATCTCACGCGTTTGCTGCCGGGCACGGCGCGCACGATGCGTCGCATGGAAAAGATCACCGGCCGCTCGGACGACATGATGATCATTCGCGGCGTGAACGTCTTCCCGTCGCAGATCGAGGAATTGCTGCTGCGTCAGCCGGTGCTTTCCCCGCACTACCAGATCATTCTGGACAAGGAAGGTCCGATGGACACGATGGCGGTGGACGTCGAAGCGGCTGTCGGATGCGACGACGCGGCTGCCCTGCAAGCGGCCGGCGGCGAACTCAAACGCGACATCAAGACGCTCATCGGCGTGTCGTGCGCCGTGCGCGTGAAGCCGGTCGGTGGTATCGAGCGCTCTGTCGGCAAGGCCCGCCGGGTCGTGGACAAGCGCCCGCGCTGAAGCGCGGGTGGCATCGCCCCCCTCTCGTCAGCATGAAAAAAGCCCGCGACATTCGCGGGCTTTTTCTTTGCCGTCAGCACTTGCCGAAAGCCATCAGGCTTACTGGTTCGGCAGAAACACCCACATCTTGCCGCTTTGACGCATGCGCCCGGCCAGATCGCCCGCGTCGTCGCCCAGTCCCCAGAAGAAGTCGGCGCGAACACCGCCCTTGATTGCGCTGCCGGTGTCCTGCGCGAACATCAGCCGGTTGATCGGCGAATTGGCTTGCGGCCCGAACGGCGGACGCGTCGTCGACAGGAACACGGGGCTGCCCAACGGGATCGACGCCGGATCGACGGCAATCGAACGCTCTGCCGTCAACGGTACGCCCAGCGCGCCGATGGGGCCTTCGATGCCACCCACGCCGTGGTTCGGCATTTCACGGAAGAAGACGAAGCGAGGATTCACGTCGAGCAACGCATCGACGCGCGACGGGTTCGCCCGCGCCCACGCGCGAATGCCCTGCATCGTCGCCTGCGCCGCCGTGATCTCGCCGCGATCGATCAGCCAGCGGCCAATCGACTTGTACGGCTGATCGTTGTTGCCGCCGTAGCCCACGCGCATGATCGAACCGTCGTCGAGTACGACCTGGCCGGAGCCCTGCACTTGCAGGAAGAACGCTTCGATGGGGTCGTCGACGTACACCAGTTCGTAGCCGCGCAACATGCCGCTGCGCATCAGCTCGGCGCGGGCGGGGAGCGATCCGGCCTTGCGTCCGGCGGGCCATTTGTAGAGCGGCGTCTGGTAGACCCCGGTGCGCACGCGCGAGCCGTGCAGCAGCGGCTCGTAGTAACCGGTGATCAGCCCCGTCTGTGTCCCATCGGAGTTCGCGATGCGAAACGGCGTAAAGTACTGCTCAAAGAATTGGCGGACGGAGGCGGCGTCGAGGTCGTCGAGCTGCTCGGAGGCCCGGCAGGCCGGTTGCCACTTCGCCTGACGGCCCAGCTTCACGCAGGTTTGCGCGAGGGCAAGGCGTGCGCCGATCAGGGAATCGTCCTGCCAGCCGTCGACATCGGCCCATGTCACGGCCTGCATCCGACCCGCGCCGGACGGGGGCGTCGCCACATTCGACGGCGGAACGCCTGGACGCGACGGGGTCGACGGAGGCACACTCGAACAACCATAGAGCAATGCGGCAAACGCGGCGAGCGCCAGGCCTCGGCCGGCGCGCCACGGCCCGAACACATTCAGGAAGAGCGTCATGAGTAATCTGTTCGATGAATATCCGGCCTTGCTGGTGTTGCCGGAGGTGTTGCTGGCGATCGTGATCGTCGCCGCTATCGTGATCTTGCGACGCAAGCCGTCGCCCGGACGCAGGGTTCGCCAGATGCGCGCCACCCGACCGATGCCAAGCGATACGGTGGACGGCGTGGATCCTGTCGATCCACGCGACGCGTCCGGCGATCCGCTCAAGAAGGAAGACTGGTCCGACGACCGTCGCTGACGCGCCAGCCTGTCGAACCACGCCAACGGTGCGCGCATGCCCGGCTCAGTGCAGCGTGCGCGGCATGGTCAGCGCGAATTCCGCAATGGGCGCTTCGAAGCGCGTACCGTCCTCCGCCACGCAGAAGTACTCGCCGCGCATGGTGCCCACCGGCGTGGCGACCATCGCCCAGCTCGTGTACTCGAACTGTTCGCCCGGCTGGAGGAACGGCTGATGTCCGACCACGCCCAACCCGTTCACTTCCTGCACCTTGTTGTCGCCGTCGGTAATCACCCAGTGACGCGAAATCAGCTGTGCCGGCACCTCGCCGCTGTTGCGGATGGTGATCGTGTAGGCGAAGGCAAACTGCCGACGGTCCGGTTCCGATTGCTCCGGGAGGTACTGCGGACGCACGGTGACGGTAAATTCGTACTGGCTCATCGGGTGTTCCTGTAGCGCATGCGTGCTCTCTGATGTCGTTCTGGTCTGATGCTTATGGGACGGCGGCGGGTTCCAGCAGCGTGACAGTCGCAAAACACAAGAGCTGTCCCGTTTTGCAAGGCATTCTGCGGCAAGTCGTCGCGGGTCGCAACCAGCAAACGCCCGCCGAATGTCTTCCAAATGCCCCCTCAACGCCCCCGCGCCGAATCCTGCGCAGTATCCCTCGGAAAGGCTTTCGGGCCGGGGCCTGCGGCACACAACGGGCAGGCGTCATGTGAAAGCTTTAAAATAGCGCTTTTGACGCCTTCCCCCTGCCCTGCCATGACGCAATTCTGTATCGCCCCCAGCATCCTGTCCGCCGACTTTGCCCGGCTGGGCGAAGAAGTCCGTAACGTCGTGGCGGCGGGCGCCGACTGGATTCACTTCGACGTGATGGACAACCATTACGTTCCCAACCTGACGATCGGCCCGATGGTCTGCGAAGCCATTCGCCCGCACGTGGACGTGCCCATCGACGTACACCTGATGGTACGCCCGGTCGACCGCATCGTGCCCGACTTCGCCAAGGCCGGCGCGAATCTGATCACGTTCCACCCGGAAGCCTCGGAGCACGTGGACCGCACGCTGAGCCTGATTCGCGACAACGGCTGCAAGGCCGGCCTCGTTTTCAACCCGGGCACCCCGCTGCATTACCTCGATCACGTGATGGATCGTCTGGACATGGTGCTCATCATGTCGGTCAACCCCGGTTTCGGCGGCCAGTCGTTCATTCCGGAAGCGCTCAACAAGCTGCGCGCCGTGCGTGCCCGTATCGACGCGTACACCGCCGAGACCGGCCGCGAGATCCGTCTTGAGATCGACGGCGGCGTGAAGGTCGACAACATCGCCGAAATCGCGGCGGCAGGCGCGGACACGTTCGTCGCCGGTTCGGCCATCTTCGGCAAACCCGACTACAAGGCGGTAATCGACCAGATGCGCGCCCAACTCGCGAGCGTCGCATGATCCAGAATCCCCATCTCCAGTTGGACGGCATCCGCGCGGTGCTGATCGACCTCGACGGCACGCTCGTCGACACGGCCGGCGACTTCGGCGTCGCACTGAACGCCATGCTCGCCGATCTCGGCGCCGAGCCGGTGCCGGTCGAGCGTCTGATGACGTTCGTGGGCAAGGGCACGGCCAATCTCGTTCGCAAGACGCTTGCCGAGCGCTTCCCCGAGTCCGACATCGACGCGCTGTTCGAGCGTGCGCAGGACAAGTACGAAGCGGTCTACACGTCGATCAACGGCGAGAACACCGTGCTCTATCCGGAAGTGCGCGAAGGGCTGGCCGCGTTGCGCGAAGCCGGTCTGCCGGTGGCCTGCATCACGAACAAGCAGCATCGTTTCGCGGTCGATCTGCTCGCACACTATGGTCTGACCGATCAGTTCGACCTCGTGTACGGTGGCGACTCGTGGCCCAAGCGTAAGCCGGACCCGATGCCGCTGGTCAAAGCGTGTGAAGCGTTCGGCGTTTCGCCCGCTCAAACGGTGCTCGTCGGCGACTCGGGCAACGACGCGCTGGCCGCGCGTGCCGCAGGCTGCCGCTCGCTCACGGTGCCGTACGGCTACAACCATGGCGAATCTATACAAACGATCGACACGGATGGTATAGTCGCCTCAATTCTGGGCGCTGCCCGGGCGATCCTGCCCAAGGCAACGTCCACACTGGCGAACTGAATTCGTCATCTTCCACACTGCATTCAAGCAATGTTCCTGAACAAGAAACGGAGTCTTAGCGTGATCGACCGGGGGGCCTGGCCCTGGCGACGCTGGTCCTGCTGAACCCTTCCCAAAGGGGTGGCCGGGACCGTCGAAGCTCGTCTTCGACAACCCGTTTCTTGCATCGTTGTTGTTCCCAAGAAGTCATCAATCGGCGCGCCGTCCTGTACGGCGTGCGGATTCGTCGAGACGCATCGTTTCCTCAGCTTTCTCCGAGCCGTCGCGGTCCCCGCCGACGCGCAGGGGTTGCTGCGAACCGATGTGCCCCGACGTGGGTCAGCACATCCCACCCCGACACGACTCAGGTATTCTCAACGCCAATCCACGCCGATTTTGCGGGACCGCCCGCCGGCAAACTTGCAGGCAGAGTGCAACATGACCGAACTCGAATTCAAATCGCTGGCCAATCAGGGCTTCAACCGCATCCCGCTGATCGCAGAAGCCTTTGCCGATCTCGACACGCCACTGTCGCTTTATCTCAAGCTGGCGCTGGGCGATCGTCGCGGTGCGAACACCTTCCTGCTGGAGTCCGTCGTCGGGGGGGAGCGCTTCGGCCGCTACTCCTTCATCGGCCTGTCCGCCCACACCCTGCTGCGCAGCTTCGGCCCGAAGACCGAAGTCGTGCGCGACGGCACCGTCGTCGAAACGCATGAAGGCGACCCGCTCGAATTCATCACCCAGTTTCAGGCGCGCTTCAAAGTGGCACTGCGCCCGGGCATGCCGCGTTTCTGCGGCGGCCTCGCCGGCTACTTCGGCTACGACGCCGTGCGCTACATCGAGAAGAAGCTCGCGCACACCGCGCCGCGCGACGACCTGAATCTGCCGGACATTCAGTTGCTGCTCACCGAAGAACTCGCCGTGATCGACAACCTGACCGGCAAGCTCTACCTCATCATCTACGCCGACCCCACGCAGCCGGAAGCCTATTCGAAAGCGCGTCTGCGTCTGCGCGAACTGCGCGCACGCCTGAAAGCGCCGGTCGACGCGCCCGTCACGTCCGGCAGCGTGCGTACCGAGACCTTCCGCGAATTCGCCAAGCCCGACTATCTGGCCGCCGTCGCGAAAGCGAAGGAAGCCATCGCCGCCGGTGAACTGATGCAGGTGCAGGTCGGTCAGCGCCTCATCAAGCCGTACCGCGACGCCCCGCTGTCGCTCTACCGCGCGCTGCGCTCGCTCAACCCGTCGCCGTACATGTACTTCTATAACTTCGGCGACTTCCAGGTCGTGGGCGCATCGCCGGAGATTCTGGTGCGTCAGGAACGTCGTCAGACGCCCGACGGCGAACACGAAATCGTGACGATTCGTCCGCTCGCAGGCACGCGTCCGCGCGGCGCGACGCCTGAGCGCGATGCAGAGCTTGCGAAGGAATTGCTTTGCGATCCGAAGGAAATTGCCGAGCACGTAATGCTGATCGATCTGGCACGCAACGACGTGGGCCGCATCGCACAAACGGGCACCGTCGAAGTCACCGACAAGATGGTCATCGAGAAGTACTCGCACGTGCAGCACATCGTGAGTTCGGTGGAAGGCCGTCTGCAACCGGGCCTGTCGAACATCGACGTACTGCGCGCCACCTTCCCGGCCGGCACGCTCACCGGCGCACCGAAGGTTCGCGCGATGGAACTGATCGACGAACTCGAACCGGTCAAGCGCGGCCTCTACGGCGGCGCGGTGGGCTACCTGTCGTTTGGCGGTGAAATGGACGTCGCCATCGCGATTCGCACCGGCGTGGTGAAGGACGGCAATCTGTACGTGCAGGCCGCCGCTGGCATCGTGGCGGACTCGGTGCCCGAATCGGAATGGCAAGAGACGGAGAACAAGGCGCGCGCCGTGCTGCGCGCGGCCGAGCAGGTGCAGGACGGACTCGACGCCGAGTACTGATCCCTACATCCTCACACCGCCGCACCAATATGAAGCGAATTGCCGTTTGAAACGCAACACGCTTCCCTACATTGCATGTCGGTGACGCTTCACCCGGAAAGGCCTCGAATTGACGCTCTAGTCGATTCGAGGCCTTTCTTGATTTAGCACAACCGTTCGCTTTTTTCGACCTCTTTGGTATACGCCGATTGACGTCACCCACGATATAGTTAGGTGTCCGTCGGGAGGTCGAAGCTTCTATGGCGAAACCATGCAATCCACGTATGCGTTCCGACATCGCGAATACCCCAGCGATGTCCCCAACGTCCGTCAGGCCTAGCAGGCTCAATAGACACATTAGGCCCATTAGGCCCAGGTCCCTCATATCGATCACGGCTGCGCTCACCGCTGCCGTGCTCAGTGGCTGTATCTCGATGGCGCCCACGTACGAGCGCCCCGCCGCCCCTGTCGCCAATGTGTGGACGCCGGACGTCAGCGCCTCACCCGCAACGGCAACCGCTCAGCCAGCCTCCGCGCTCGACTGGCACGAGTATTTCGCCGATCCGCAGCTACGCAGCCTCATCGACACCGCACTCACGAACAATCGCGATCTGCGCGTCGCGTTAGCGCGTGTAGAACAGGCGCGCGCGGTGTACGGCATTCAACGCGCCGATTTATTCCCCTCCGCAGGCATCGGCGCGAGCGGCACACGGCAACGTCTGCCCGGCGACCTGAGCCTGACCGGCAATCCCTACATCAGCAGTCAGTACCAGGTGGGCCTTGGCCTGTCGACATGGGAGCTGGACTTCTGGGGCCGCATCCGCAATCTGAAAGACGCCGCGCTCGACGACTACCTCGCATCCGACGCCTCTCGTCGTGCCCTCGAACTCAGCCTGATCTCGCAAGTGGCGCAGACGTGGCTGAGTCTGCGCGAATTCGACGAACGCATCGCGCTCGCGCAGCAAACGGTCGATAGCCGTGCCGAGTCGCTGCGCATCTTCACGCGACGCGAGCAAGTCGGCTCGACGTCGAAGCTCGACCTCACCGAAGTCACCACGTTATGGCAACAGGCGCGGGCGCTCGTCACGCAGCTCGAACAGCAGCGCGCGGCGCAGGCACACGCATTGCAAGTGCTTGTCGGCGTGCCCATCGACACCTCGCCGCAGGCGCTCGATCGCACCGTCGACGATGCCGGCCTGATGCGCGATCTCGACCCCGGCTTGCCGTCGTCGTTGCTGGAGGATCGTCCGGACATCATCGCCGCCGAGTATCAGCTGCGTGCCGCGCACGCCAACATTGGCGCAGCCCGCGCAGCGTTCTTCCCGCAGATCACGCTGACGGGCTCCGTCGGCACAGCAAGCAGCGCGCTCGACGGTCTGTTCAAAGCAGGCAGCGCCGCGTGGACCTTCACGCCGAGCATCAACATTCCGATCTTCCAGGGCGGACGTCTCGTCAATAATCTCGATCTGGCCGAAGCGCGTCGCGTGGAGTCGGTGGCGAATTACGAGAAGACGATTCAGGGCGCATTCCGCGACGTCGCCGATGCGCTGAGCGCACGCCGCTGGCTCGCCGAGCAGGTCACGATCCTGCAAGCGACGCAGGACGCACAGGCGGAACGTGCGCGTCTCGCCAAGCTGCGTTACGACCACGGCGCAGCCGCGTTCCTCGAAGTGCTCGACGCCCAACGCGATCTCCTCGCCATCGAACAAACCACGGTGCAGACGCGACGCGCGCTGCTCTCCGCCCGCGTGTCGCTCTACACGGCGCTCGGCGGCGGCAGCCGTCTGATGCCTGCGGCCGACACACCCTCGGGACTGTTCGGACAAACGCCCCGCGTCGTCGAGCCATCGCCGGGCACGGCGAACGCTGCGCAGACCGTTCAATAAATTCAAGAGGTCAGCAAACATGGCACTTCCCAACATTAAGAAACTCGTCCCAGCGTTGATCGTGCTCGTCGTGATCGGGCTGGGATGGTACGGATGGAAGACCTACAGCCACACCGGCCCGGGCGACGGTTTCGCCAGCGGCAACGGACGCATCGAAGCCACCGAAGTCGATATCGCGACGAAGATGGCCGGACGCGTCGAAGCGATCTACGTGCGCGAAGGCGACTTCGTGAAGGCGGGACAAGTCCTCGCGAAGATGCAGATCGACACGCTCAACGCGCAACGCGACGAAGCCCGTGCGCAGTACCAACAAGCCGTGACCAACGTCGCCGCAATTCAGGCACAGGCGGCAGCACGTCTGTCCGACAAAGCGACGGCCGAAGCCAATGTCGCCGCGCGCGAAGCCGAACTCGACGCCGCACAACGCCGTCTCTCGCGCTCGGAAACGCTCTCGAAGGAAGGGGCATCGTCGGTGCAGGAACTCGACGATGACCGTGCACGCGTGCGCAGCACCCGCGCCGCCGTCACTGCGGCCAAGGCGCAGGTCGCCGCCGCACAATCGGCCGTGGAAGCCGCCAACGCGCAAGTCACCGGCTCGAAATCGACGGTCGAAGCCGCGCAGGCCACCATCAGCCGGATCGAAGCCGACATCACCGACAGCGAACTCAAGGCACCACGCGACGGGCGTGTGCAGTATCGCGTCGCGCAGCCGGGCGAAGTGCTTGCGGCCGGTGGCAAGGTGCTCAACCTCGTTGACCTGTCGGATGTGTACATGACGTTCTTCCTGCCCGAAGCCGTCGCAGGACGCCTCGCGATGGGTGCCGAAGCCCGCATCGTGCTCGACGCCGCGCCGCAGTTCGTCATTCCCGCCAGCATCTCGTTCGTCTCCAGCACGGCGCAGTTCACACCGAAGACGGTGGAGACCGAGAGCGAGCGTCAGAAGCTGATGTTCCGTGTACGCGCGCAAATCGCGCCCGAGTTGCTGCAACAGCATCTGAAGCTCGTGAAGACCGGCCTGCCCGGCGTGGCATGGGTGAAGACCGACAGTAAGGCCGAATGGCCGGCCCAGTTGCAGACCAAGCTGCCGCAGTGAGCCGCGCATCATGACGGCTTCCCTCTCGCCTCCACCGGGACACGGCGCACCGCCTGTCGTGCATGTCGTTGACGTCACGCTGAAGTACGGCCGCAAGACGGTCGCGCTCGATGACGTCTCCATCGACATCCCGGCGAATTGCATGGTTGGGCTGATCGGTCCGGACGGCGTCGGCAAATCGACGCTGCTCTCGCTCATCGCGGGCGCGCGTGCCGTGCAGACGGGCACCGTCGAAGCGCTGGGCGGCGATATGGCGAGCAAAGCGCACCGCGACCTCGTGTGCCCGCGCATCGCCTACATGCCGCAGGGGCTGGGCAAGAACCTGTATCCGACGCTCTCCGTCGAGGAGAACCTGCAATTCTTCGCGCGCCTGTTCGGTCACGACGCCGCAGAGCGACGCCGCCGTATCGACGACCTCACGCGCAGCACCGGTCTGCATCCGTTTCTCGCGCGTCCGGCGGGCAAGCTCTCCGGCGGTATGAAGCAGAAGCTCGGCCTGTGTTGCGCACTGATTCACGACCCCGATCTGCTGATTCTCGACGAGCCGACCACGGGCGTGGACCCGCTCGCCCGCGCGCAGTTCTGGGATCTGATCGCGCGTATTCGACGCGAACGGCCGGCGATGAGCGTGATCGTCGCGACCGCCTACATGGACGAAGCGCAGCGCTTCGACTGGCTCGTCGCCATGGACGCGGGCAACATCCTCGCCACCGGCACACCGGCCGAACTGCTCGCCCGCACGCATCGCGACAACCTCGAAGCCGCCTTCATCGATCTGCTACCCGAGGAAAAGAAACGCGGCTACGAGCCGGTCGTGATCCCGCCGCTGCATATCGACGAGCACACCGAGATCGCCATCGAAGCCAAGGGGCTGACGATGCGCTTCGGCGATTTCGTCGCGGTCGATCATGTGGACTTCCGGATTCGTCGCGGGGAAATTTTCGGCTTTCTCGGCTCGAACGGTTGCGGCAAGTCGACCACGATGAAGATGCTCACGGGCCTGCTGCAAGCGAGCGAAGGACAGGCGTGGCTCTTCGGGCATGAAGTCGACCCGAAGGACATCGACACGCGGCGTCGCGTGGGCTACATGTCGCAGGCGTTCTCGCTCTACACCGAACTGACGGTGCATCAGAACCTTGTGCTGCACGCGCGGTTGTTCCACGTGCCCGAGGCCGAAGTCGGCGCGCGCGTCGACGAGATGGTGCAGCGCTTCGGACTGGCCGACGTACTCGACACATTGCCCGACAGCATTCCGCTCGGCATGCGTCAGCGCCTGTCGCTGGCCGTGGCAATGGTGCACAAGCCCGAACTGCTGATCCTCGACGAACCGACGTCCGGCGTCGATCCCGTCGCGCGCGACAACTTCTGGCGTCTACTGGTGGAGTTGTCCCGGCGCGACCGCGTGACGATCTTCATCTCCACGCACTTCATGAACGAGGCCGACCGCTGCGACCGCATCTCGCTGATGCATGCGGGCAAGGTGCTCGTCTCCGATCCGCCCGCGAAAATCACGAAGGACAAAGGCGCAGACACGCTCGAACAGGCGTTCATCGAATACCTGGTGGAGGCCGGTGGCGGCACGCCGGAAGCCCCCGAGACACCGAAGGCGGAAGCGGGCGCAGAAGCGGGCGCCACTGCTGCGGCACCGTCACACGGCAAGCTCAAGGGTTTCTCGTTGGGACGGATGATCAGCTACCTCTGGCGCGAGACGCTGGAGTTGCAGCGCGATCCGGTGCGCGCCACGCTGGCGCTGGTCGGCTCGCTCGTGCTCATGCTGGTGATGGGTTACGGCATCAGCATGGACGTCGAGGATCTGCGCTACGCCGTGCTCGACCGCGACCAGACCACGATGAGTCAGAACTACGCGCTGAATATTGCGGGGTCACGGTACTTCATCGAACAGCCGCCCATCAGCGATTACGACGATATGGACCGCCGTCTGCGCGACGGCGAACTGGCGCTGGCCATCGAGATTCCGCCGGGCTTCGCCCGCGACGTGTCGCGCGGCAAAGCCGTGCAGATCGGCGCGTGGATCGACGGCGCGATGCCGATGCGTGCCGAAACCGTGCAGGGCTACGTGCAGGGGATGCATCAGAACTGGCTGGCCGATCAGTCGTTGCGACGACTCGGGGTGAGACCGACCGCGTCGCTCGACATCGAGACGCGCTTTCGCTACAACCCCGACGTGAAGAGTCTTCCGGCGATGGTCCCGGCGGTGATTCCGCTGCTGTTGCTGATGCTGCCCGCGATGCTCACCGCGCTGTCGGTCGTGCGTGAAAAGGAACTCGGCTCGATCCTGAACCTGTACGTGACACCGGTGACGCGCACGGAATTCCTGATCGGCAAGCAGATCCCGTATGTGGCGCTCGCCATGCTGAACTTTCTGCTCATGGCGCTCATCGCCGTGACGCTCTTCGGCGTGCCCATCAAGGGCAGTTTCCTGACGCTCATCACCGCCGTCTTCATTTTCAACGTGGTCGCCACGGGCATCGGCCTGCTCGCGTCCACCTTTACCCGCAGTCAGATCGCGGCCCTGTTCTTCACGATGATCGGCACGATGATTCCGGCGATTCAGTTCTCCGGCATGCTCACGCCGGTGCCGTCGATGGAGGGCTCGGGCCGGTTCATCGGCGAGATCTATCCGGCGACTTACATGCTGATCATCAGTCGCGGCGTCTTCAACAAGGCGCTCGGCTTCGGCGATCTCGGCAACGCCTTCTGGCCGATGCTCATTGCCGTGCCCGTAATTCTGGGCGCGACGGTCCTGCTGCTCAAGAAACAGGACAAGTGATGGCTAGCCCGAACGCACCGCAAGCCTCCCCATCCACCGCGCACGACGTCAGCGCTACACCGCCGCGTCGCAAGCATCCGTGGTTGCGGCACGTCGCGAACATCTACCGGCTCGGCGTGAAGGAGCTATGGAGTCTCGTGCGCGACCCGATGATGCTGGTGCTCATCATCTACACGTTCACGGCATCGGTCTACTCGTCGGCCACGGCGCAACCCGAGACGTTGCACATGGCGCCCATCGCCATCGTGGACGAAGACGCCTCGCCGCTCTCGCAGCGCATCGTCTCGGCGTTCTACCCGCCGCAGTTCACCCCGCCGCAGATGATTACGGCAGACGCCGTCGACCGGGGCATGGACGAAGGCGCGTACACGTTTGCGCTGAACATCCCGCCGAACTTCCAGCGCGACGTGCTGGCGGGCCGCGCCGCCGAAGTGCAACTCAACGTGGACGCCACGCGCATGAGCCAGGCGTTCTCCGGCAGCGGCTACGTGCAGCAGATCGTGTCGGCGGAAGTGCGCGAATTCCTTCAGCGATACCGATCCACGCCGGAGCTGCCCGTCGATCTGGCGTTGCGCGTGCGCTTCAACCCGACGCTGGAGCGGGCGTGGTTCGGCGCGCTCATGCAGATCATCAACAACATCACGATGCTGTCGATCATTCTGACGGGCGCGGCGCTGATCCGGGAGCGCGAGCACGGCACTATCGAGCATTTGCTCGTCATGCCGGTGACACCGACCGAGATCATGCTGGCGAAGGTCTGGTCGATGGGGCTGGTCGTGCTGATGGCGGCAGCCATGTCGCTGTGGCTGATCGTGAGCGGCGCGCTGCATGTGCCGATTGGCGGCTCGGTGGCGCTGTTCCTGCTGGGGGCGACGCTACATTTGTTCGCCACGACGTCGATGGGCATCTTTCTCGCGACGCTCGCGCGCTCGATGCCACAGTTCGGCATGTTGCTGATTCTGGTGCTGCTGCCGCTGCAAATGCTTTCGGGCGGGAACACGCCGCGCGAAAGCATGCCGAAGCTGGTGCAGGACGTCATGCTCGCCGCGCCCACGACGCACTTCGTCGAACTGGGTCAGGCGATCCTGTTCCGTGGCGCCGGGATCGGCGTCGTATGGGTGCAGTTCGCAGCGCTCGCAGTCATCGGCGCGGTGTTCTTCGCCTTCTCGCTGCGACGTTTTCGTCGCACGCTCAGTTCGATGGCATAGCGCTGGCATCACGTCGCAACGCGGCGCTCGCCACCCCCGCCATGCCGGATTTGTGAGGTCATTGCCATGCCCGCCAAGTCGTCTGCCGCACTGGAACGCCGCTCGTCTCAGTCCCCTCGAAGCGCTCGCGCCACCTCGTCTGCCGCCACAGGAGAAGCCCCGTGGCTGGCCGCCAATCCGTGGCTCGCGAATCTGCCGTGGATGTCGGCCGCCGCCGAGTACGCCGTCGACGCGTGGCAACGCAGCGTGCTGTTTGCCGATGTGATGCGTCAGCGCGGCAATCAGTATCAGGAACATCTGGCCGAATCCGCCCCCAACGTGCTCGATTTCGACGCCGAGGTGATTCTCGACGCCCACGACCTGCCGCGTCCCTGCAACTATTGCCTGATGCGCATCGTGCCACCGAAGGACACGCCCACGCTGCCCAACGCGCGTCCGTTCGTCGTGGTCGATCCACGCGCGGGACACGGCCCGGGCATCGGCGGTTTCAAGCCCGACAGCGAGATCGGCGCGGCGTTGCGCGCGGGTCATCCGTGCTATTTCGTCGGCTTCCTGCCCGACCCCGTGCCCGGCCAAACGGTCGAGGACGTGATGCGCGCCGAAGCGGCGTTTCTCGAGAAGGTCATCTCGATGCACCCGGAAAGCGCAGGCAAGCCGGCGGTCATCGGCAACTGTCAGGCCGGATGGCAGATTCTGATGACGGCCGCGATGCGCCCCGAGCTGTTCGGTCCGATCATCGTGGCGGGTGCACCGGTGTCGTACTGGGCCGGCTGGCGCGGACGCAATCCGATGCGCTATTCCGGCGGTCTGCTCGGCGGCAGTTGGCTCACGGCATTGACGAGCGATCTCGGCGACGGCCGCTTCGACGGCGCGTGGCTGGTGCAGAACTTCGAGAACCTCGATCCGGCGAACACGCTCTGGCGTAAGAAGTACCACCTGTACGCGAACGTCGATACGGAAGCGCCGCGCTATCTCGGCTTCGAGAAGTACTGGGGCGGGCACGTCTTCCTGAACGCGCAGGAGATGCAGTACATCGTCGACAACCTGTTCGTCGGCAACCGGCTCACGAGCGCGGAGCTGATCACGAGCGACGGCATCCGGCTCGATCTGCGCAACATCCGTTCGCCCATCGTGGTGTTCTGCTCGTACGGCGACAACATTACGCCGCCCCCGCAGGCGCTCGGCTTCGTGACGGACATGTATCGCGACGACGCGGAAGTGCTCAGTCACGATCAGACCATCGTCTACGCCACGCACGACAGCATCGGCCATCTCGGCATCTTCGTGTCGGGCAGCACGGGCCGCAAGGAGCACCGAAAGTTCGTCAACAACATCGATCTGATCGACGTGTTGCCTGCGGGCATCTATCAGGCGCAGATCGCCGACAAGACGGACGACACGCTGCACGGCGAGCTGGCCGAAGGCGATTACGTGATGTCGATTCAGCGCCGCAGCGTGGAGGACGTGCGCGCCATCGTCCAACCGGACACGCAGAGCGACCGCCGTTTCGCGGCGGTGGCGCATCTGTCCGACATTCATCTGGGGTTGTATCGCAGTCTCGTGCAGCCGTGGGTGCGTGCCGCGGTGACGCCGACGTCAGCGTACTGGCTGCGGGTGCTGCATCCCCTGCGGGTGAGTTACGAGCTTTGGTCGGATCGTAATCCGTTTGCCGTGCCGTTCGCCGAGAAAGCGGAACGGGTGCGGGAGACGCGTCATACGGTGTCGCCCGACAATCCGTTCCTCGCGTTCGAAACGGCGGTGTCGACGGCGATCGAGCAGTCGCTGAACTTCTACCGCGACATACGCGACGACGGCTACGAGAAGGCGTTCGAGACGATCTACGGCCAGCCGTGGGTGCAGGCACTCGCCGGGTTGCATGGCAGCGACGGCACGGCGGTGCGAGTGCATCCGGGCACGTCGCCCGAGCATGTGGCATTCGTGAAGGAAGCGCTGGAGCTGCGCCGTCACGAGGTGCGTCAGTGCGGTGTGCTGGAAGCGGGGATTCGCGCGCTGCTCTGGGTGCACCGTCTGCATGGCGAAGCGGACGAGCGGCAGTTCAATCTCGCGCGTTCGTTGCCACGTGGCGATGCCGAGATTTCGATTGAGCGTTTCCGCGAGATCATTCGACGTCAGGCCGGTTTGCTGCGCATGGCCCCGAATGCTGCGATGGAAGCCATTCCGGGCATGCTGGCGCATGCGTCACCCACGTCGATTCGGTTGGTGGCGAAGGCCGTGAAGGATCTGAGTTTCGCGGTGCCGCTGGAGGATGGCGAACAAAACGATCTGGAACGCGTGCTCGCCGTCTTCGAACGGGCCGCGCAAAAGCGCGAGGCCGACGTGGGAGAAGCACGACCGACGAGCGCAGCGGCCAAGCCCCGCGCCACGGCGAGTCGCAAGGCGACGCCACGTGTGGCAACACCTGCCACAACACCGCGCAAGCGAACCCCCGTCGCGAAGAAGGTCACCACGACGGTAGCCGCCAAAACTACGCGGACGTCGCGAGCGAAGAAGACAACTTAGCCATCGACATGGCGGCGATGCGCGACGCGTCGCCGCCATGCACTCCATCGCCCGCAGGCACGAACAATCGCGCCACCAATCCCCCACCCTCGCGTGGCTCGAACTCAAGCGTTGCGTCGAAACGCCTCGCAATCGCCTGCACAATGGAAATACCCAACCCGGCACCTTCGCCCCGCTGACGTCCCTGATCACCTCGCCAGAACCGCCGACCCAGTTGCGCCGTATGGGCAGCAGCAAGGCCCGGGCCCCGGTCCCTTACCTCAATGCAGTAGCTTCGGTTCGGCTCGTCCGCCGTCACCGATAACGTGATCTCGCTGCTCTCCGGGGAATAGCGCATGGCGTTGTCTAGCAGGTTTCTTAGCGCCGTCGCCAGCATTGAACGCGGTAACACCGATCCCGTGTCTATCGCTGAAATGCTAATCATGATCCTGCCACTTCGACGACGGACCGGGGCACCTTTCCCCTGCTCAGACATTGACCCAACTCGCATTGAAAAGGCGCCCCGATCCGTCTCTCCCATTTCAGTCAACACCTCCTCGATTACCTCCGTCACCGACTCGCAAATGTCGTGCTCATGGATCGGCGCTTCCGTCCTCGCCAACGTCATCAATTGATCCAACGTGTGGCCTAATCGCTTCACACCATTGCTCGCCTGCTGCAACGCCTGCTTCGATGCACTCCCCTGCGTCAACGCCGCCACCTGCAAATGCGTGTCGATCGCCGTCAACGGCGTGCGCAACTCATGCGCCGCACCATCCGTGAACGCCCTCTGACCCGCCAACGTCTGCGCCAACTGCTCCAGCCAACCATTCAGCGCCGTTACCACCGGCTTCAATTCCTTCGGCGCTTTGCCAATATCCACTGGCGTCGTGTCGTCAGTGCGCTTCCCGCGCAACGTTGCGCGCAATGTCTCCAAAGGCTTCAGGCCCCTTCCGATTCCGATCCATAACGCGAATAATCCGCCAATGACCGCAATCAGGAACGGAATGCCCGCCGCCCGCAACATGCCATTCGTCAACACAGCCCTACGCTTGACGAGGTCCGCCGTCATCACCTGATATCCCCCCGCGTCCTGCAACACATAGATGCGCCAGCTGCGGCCGTCTATCTCCCTCGTGCTGAAGCCCGTCGGCAACGTCATCGCCGACGTCTTCGGACTGCCGTCGGTCTGCGCCAGCACCGCGCCCTGCAACGATCGGATTTCGCAAGCGATGCCGTCGTTACCCCCCGCACGAATGACCTCGCCCCAATCTCTCGGTTCAGGATGCGGCGAGAATGCCGCACGCGCCATCAACCCCGCCACCATGTTGGCCGACATTGCCAGACGCTCGTCGAGCGCTTCGTCAAGACTCGCGCGCACACCACGCATCATCCATCCCGCCGCCGCCATCCACAGCGCGATCAGCGCCACACCAGCGATCAGCACCGCCCGAAGTCGAAGACTCATGACAAGGTCCATCCCAACCGGTATCCCAGGCCGCGTGCGGTCTGGATGGCGTCGCACCCCAACTTGCGACGCACGTTATGTATGTGAACGTTCAGCACGTTGCTGTTGACGCGCTCCGTCATGCCGTAAAGCCGCACGTGCAACATGTCGGGCGACAACCACCGACCCCGGCTGCTCGCCAGATACGCGAGCAGATCGACTTCGCGACGCGACAGCTCGACGGGCGCGCCGTCGAGCCACGCCAACCCGCTCGCTGGATCGAGCATCAAAGGACCGGCCTCGATGATCTGCGCGGCGCGGCCATGCGTGCGTCGCACCAAGGCGTGCAAGCGCGCCGCCAGTTCGCGCAGGTCGAAGGGCTTGCTCATGTAGTCGTCGGCCCCGGCGTTCAACCCCGAGATCCGGTGTTCGATGCCGTCGCGTGCCGTGAGGATCAACACCGGTACGTCCGGCTCGACGGCGCGAACGCTGGCGATCAGGTCAAGGCCGTCGCCATCGGGCAGGCCGAGATCGAGCACCAGCGCGTCGAAGCTGTTCTCGGCATGCGCCGCCATGGCCGCCTCGCCGCAGGCGGTCGCCTCGACGTGTATTCCCAAAGTCGAAAGCCCCGCAACGATGCCGCTTGTAATCAGCGGATCGTCCTCTACCAACAGTACTCGCATGGATTCACGCCTCTCCTAAGCGTCTCCGACGCCACTTTCACGCATCGGAACATGTTACGTATATCGCGCATCGTGTTGATGCAAGGTGGACGGTGAGAGGACGTGTTAACTCTCGCTTAATCGTCCTCCGCCACGCTCTGTCTTGCTTCGACCGACCCGAGGAGGACAGATTGCTTCGTCGAATAGTTTTCATCTTTGTGATTTTGCTCAGTGCGCTCGGCGCGCTTCGCGTCACCCTCGTGACGCCCGCCTCTGCCGCGCTGCCGTGGCAGTCCGGCGATCAGGTGCTCGACGTCTCCCAAGTACTGCGTCTGGATCCACCGCGTCGCGAAGGCGACGGTTTTGTCATCGGCGGCAAGATTGCTAAGGATCACTACGTTTATCGTCATTCGATTCGCGTCGAAGACACCAACGGCAAACCGGTCCCGTTCTCGCTGCCCGACGGCACGAAGCATGTCGACGAGTTCTTCGGGGAGAGCGAGATCTACTATGACGACGATCTGCAACTGAAGTTGCCGTCGGCGACGTCGGATGTCGTCATCCTTCATTGGCAAGGCTGCGCGAAGGCTGGCGTCTGCTACCCCCCGCAGAAGATGAGAATTTCGCTGTCCGGCGATACCCCGGCTGCCGAATCGAGGGATGCTTCGTCGATGCTGGCGGCCCTCACTTCCCCGGCCGAAACCTCAGGTTCGGCGGTGTCAGAGCAGACGTCGGACGACGTCGCCGTCAACGCGGCCACCACGGCGACTACCCCTGAAACGACAGGTGACACCGAGTCGCTGGCCGCCGATCAGGCCGCTGCCGCCCAACTTGCAGCGCTCGATCCCATCGCCGCGAAGTTGCTGTTTTTCGGCTTCGGTCTGCTGCTGGCGTTCACGCCGTGCGTGCTGCCAATGGTGCCCATCGTCTCGACGATGATCGTCGGCAACCGTCCGTCGCCGTGGCGCGCTTTGGCGCTCTCGTCGTCGTATGTCGTCGCGATGGCGCTCACCTATGCCAGCGTCGGTGTCGCCGCCGCCTTGGCCGGGGCCAATCTCCAGGCGACGCTGCAAGCGCCGTGGCTCCTGAGCGCATTCGCCGCCCTCTTTCTGGTCCTGGCTGCGTCGTTGTTCGGGCTGTTCGAACTGCGCCTGCCCGCGTTCATCATGGATCGCCTGGACGCCGCCGGGCGCAACCGTACGGGCGGCAGTCTCGCCGGCGCGGCCGCGCTCGGTTTCCTCTCCGCCCTGCTCGTCGGCCCGTGCATGACGGCACCGTTGGCGGGCGCACTGCTCTACATCAGCCAGACGGGCAATGCGTGGCTGGGGGGTAGCGCACTCTTCGCAATGGGCCTCGGCATGGGCATGCCGCTACTGGCGATTTCGCTGTTCGGCGCGCGCGTCCTGCCCCGCCCGGGACCGTGGATGGTGCGCGTACGTATCGCCTTCGGCTATGTGATGGCGGGGATGGCCATCGAGATGCTCAGCCGTTTCCTGCCCGGACACGTGACCCTCGCGCTGTGGGGCGCACTTGGCGTCGGTCTGGCCGTCGGTATCGGCGGCTGGGCATGGGCGCTTCGCGGCAAGCCTGCGGGCTGGACGCTCGTGTTCACCTCGACGCTCGCCGCACTCTGGTCGATACTGCTGCTGGTCGGTGCGGCCTCGGGCGGTGAGTCGCTGTTGCGTCCGCTGGAGCGGCCGGCGGGCGCCGCGCTCGCCGCCAACGCTGCAACGGGGCAGCGCGCAGGGAAGTCGGTGGATTACGTCAGCGTCAAATCCGCACAGGACGTGGACGCGCGCATCGCGCAAGCCGCCGCCCAAGGGCAATGGACCCTCATCGATTTCTACGCCGACTGGTGCGTGAGTTGCCACGTCATCGAGCGCAACGTGTTCGGAGATCCGGCAGTGGCCGCGCGTCTTGCACGCATGCAGGTGCTGCGTCCCGACGTCACGAAGAATGACGACGTCGATCAGGCGCTGATGAAGCGCTGGGGCGTGATGGGGCCGCCCACGCTCATCCTCGTCGATGCGACGGGCAAGGAGGTGCGCGCGCACCGCATGGTCGGTGAAATGACCGCACAGACGTTCCTGCAACGGCTCGATGCGGCACAAAACACGGAGGCTTCATGATCGGACTCGGCCCGTTCTCCGCGAAGACGGCAGCCCTCGCGGCGGCGGCCGTCCTTGCGTGGCTCGTCGCGCGCTATCTGCTGCGCAAGACGGATGCGCCATCGCGACGCGCCGGTGCAAGCGTGCTGCTCGACGCGCTTTTCATCGGACTGTTCGTCGCGCGTGCGGCCTACGTCATCCGCTGGTGGCCGGAATACGCCGCGCGGCCATGGTCGTTCGTGGCGATTGGCGACGGCGGTTTCAACGTCTGGGCCGGCGCCCTCGCCGCCCTTGCATGGGGTCTCTGGCGCACACGCCGTGATCGAACGCAGCGGCGGCCGATGCTCGCGGGCATGGCCGCAGGTCTCGCGATCTGGGGCGTGATGCTCACCGGCTTGAGCGTTGCACTGCGCGACGCGCCGCCACTGCCATCGCTCACGCTCTCCACGCTCGACGGCCGTGCCGTCGCACTGGACAGTCATCGAGGTCAGCCCATCGTGATGAATCTCTGGGCCAGCTGGTGCCCGCCGTGCCGACGCGAAATGCCCGTGCTGGCGCAGGCGCAGACGGACTATCCCGGCGTGCGCTTCCTGATGATCAATCAGGGCGAGTCGGCGCAGACGGTGGCCGAGTTCGTGCAATCGCAAGGGTTGACGTTCGACCACCTGCTGCTCGATCCCCAGTCGCAAGCGATGCACGCCGCCGGGGCCCGGGCACTGCCCACCACGCTGTACTTCGATACGACCGGCCGTCTGGTCGAAGCGCATCTCGGCGAACTGACGGCCGCGCGTCTGCGCGACACGCTGCATCGGCATCTCGAGCAAACGCCGACATCCCGCACGGCCAGCACGTCCAAGGAGTGATCCGCGCGGGTTTGCAAGCGCCTGACGCTCACCGGCGAGGCAACAACGACGGCGGTCCGCCCCGGCATGGCTGACGGCGCACCGTCGCAGAATCGTCTAAGACTGACCGCCGTCAGGCGCACATTCTTGCGGAAATCGACCATAAGACGCCCGAATTTCGTCGAATGGCCGCTTTTTGCGACACCCGTTCACGGCGCGCCGGAGTTGCTGCTACAATCGGCATCACCATGAAGTCGCATCAGTCTTCCTCCCTCCTCTGGTCGCCCCTGACCGCCGCCCTGCGCTGGTGGCGGTAACCCGCCACGTCTATCTCATCCCCATAGCGCCCTCCCCCGCGGATCGCGAAGTCAATGTGGGGGCACGCTCAGGGGACACGCGCAAATTCCATGCGTTCGACAATCCTTTGTCACCAGACGAACAGGGACCATCATGCTGCTGATGATCGACAACTACGACTCGTTTACCTACAACATCGTCCAGTACTTCGGTGAACTGGGCGAAGACGTTCGAGTCTTCCGTAACGACGAAATCTCGCTCGACGCCATTGCCGAGCTTGCCCCCGACCGCATTTGCCTCTCGCCAGGCCCGAGCTGCCCCGCCAACGCAGGCATTACGCTCGACGTCCTCAAGCGCTTCGCCGGTGAAATCCCGATTCTCGGCGTCTGCCTCGGCCATCAGGCCATTGGCGAAGCGTTCGGCGGCAAGGTCATTCGCGCGCAACAGATCATGCACGGCAAAGTAAGCGAGATCGAAACCACGCAACAAGGCGTGTTCGCGGATCTGCCCAAGCGCTTTACGGTCACCCGTTACCACTCGCTCGCCATCGAGCGCGCCTCGTTGCCGGACTGTCTCGAAATCACCGCATGGACGGACGACGGCGAGATCATGGGCGTGCGCCACAAGACGCTCGACGTCGAAGGCGTGCAATTCCACCCCGAATCGATTCTGTCGGAGCATGGCCACGCCGTGCTGCGCAACTTTGTGCAAGCTGCGCCGCGTGCGGCCATTGCCGCCTGAGACATCCCCAAGGGCGCGCCTGAATCAGCGAATCAGCCGACGCGCCGGATACGAAACGACAGAGGAGAGGACAACCAATGATTACCCCGCAAGAAGCGCTTCAGCGCACGATCGAACACCGCGAGATCTTCCACGACGAGATGCTGCATCTGATGCGTCTCATCATGAAGGGCGAGATCTCGCCGGTCATGTCGGCCGCGATCATCACCGGCCTGCGCGTGAAGAAGGAAACCATCGGCGAGATCGCCGCCGCCGCGCAAGTCATGCGCGAGTTCGCCAATCACGTGGACGCCCCCGCCGACGAACATTTCGTCGACATCGTGGGCACCGGTGGCGACGTGTCGCATACGTTCAACATCTCGACGGCCTCGATGTTCGTGGCCGCCGGCGCAGGCGCTAAGGTCGCCAAGCACGGCAACCGTGGCGTCAGCTCCAAGTCGGGCAGCGCCGACGTACTCGAAGCGCTCGGTGTGAACATCATGCTCTCGCCCGAGCAAGTGGCCGAGTGTCTGCGCGACGTCGGCATCGGCTTCATGTTCGCCCCGAATCATCATCCCGCGATGAAGAACGTGGCCGCCATCCGCAAGGAAATGGGCGTGCGCACGATCTTCAACATTCTCGGCCCGCTCACGAATCCGGCCGGCGCGCCGAATCAGCTGATGGGCGTGTTCCACCCGGATCTGGTCGGTATTCAGGTGCGCGTGATGGAGCGTCTGGGCGCGGAGCACGTGCTCGTCGTCTACGGCAAGGACGGCATGGACGAAGTCTCGCTCGGCGCGGCCACGCTCGTCGGCGAGTTGAAGGACGGCAAGGTCACCGAGTACGAAATTCACCCGGAAGACTTCGGTTTGCAGATGGTGAGCAATCGCAGCCTGAAGGTCGGCAGCGCCGAGGAATCGAAGGCGATGCTGATCGACGCGCTCAACAACACCGAAGGCACCGCCCGCGAGATCGTGACGCTCAACGCCGGGACCGCGCTCTATGCGGCGAACCGCGCGCCGACGATTGCGGACGGCATCAAGATGGCACGCGAATCCATCGCCAGCGGCGCGGCCCGCGAAAAGCTCCACGAATTCGTCACGTACACGCAACGCTTCAAGGCGTAACCTTCAGCAGCCCCTGAGTCATCTACCGATATGTCTACCGTTCTCGACAAGATCCTGGCCGTGAAGGCCGAAGAAGTCGCTGCTGCAAAGCGCGTGCGTGACCTCGCGAGCCTGCGCCGCGACGCAGAAGCAACCGTTGGCGACAGCGCGCTGCGCACCCGCGACTTCGTGGGCGCACTGCGCACGAAGATCGACGCCGGCCTGTCCGGTGTCATCGCCGAAATCAAGAAGGCCAGCCCGTCGAAGGGTGTGATTCGCGAGAATTTCGTGCCGCCCCAGATCGCTGAGTCGTATCAGCAGGGCGGCGCGGCTTGCCTGTCGGTACTCACCGACGTGCAGTTCTTCCAGGGCGCGCCCGAGTACCTCAAGGCCGCGCGCGCCGCGTGCGATCTGCCGGTCCTGCGCAAGGACTTCATGATCGACGCGTATCAGGTGTACGAAGCCCGCGACATGGGGGCCGACTGCATTCTGCTGATCGCGGCTGCGCTGGAACTCTCGCAAATGCGCGATCTCGAAGCGCAGGCGCACGAGCTGGGCATGGCGGTGCTCGTCGAAGTGCACAACGGTCAGGAGCTGGACGCCGGGCTGGAACTGCGCACGCCGCTGCTGGGCATCAACAACCGCAACCTGCACAACTTCGAAGTCACGCTCGACACGACGCTCGGCCTGCTCAAACATATCCCGCAGGATCGTCTGGTCGTGACGGAGTCGGGCATCCTGTCGCGTGACGACGTCACGCGAATGCGCGCGGCCAACGTCAATGCCTTCCTCGTCGGCGAAGCCTTCATGCGCGCGCCCGAGCCGGGCGACGCACTCGCCACCCTGTTCGACATGCCCCGCTGATCGCACTGACACCCATGGCCATCGAACGCGAACTCAAACTAGCCCTTCCGGGCGACCTCCCCGCAGCACGCGCCGACGCGCTGATTGTGCACCTCGACCGTTTGTCCGGCGCCGAGGCGCGCGGCGAACGTCATCTCGTCAATCGCTATTTCGATACGCCGGATCTGGCGCTCGCAAGCGCCAAGGCTGCGCTGCGACTGCGCTACGTCGCTCGAGACGGTCATGCCGGACAGTGGTTGCAAACGCTCAAGTCGGTGGGTGAAGCGCGCGATGGACTGCATGTGCGTCACGAGTGGGAACAGGCCGTACAAGGCGAGGCGCTTGAACTCGCGCCGTTGATCGCCGCTTGCGATGTCCCGGCGACGGCCGCGCTATTGCAAGCCGAAGGCACGAAGGTCGTGGCGCAGTTCGAAACGAACTTCATGCGACGCCTGTGGCGCTACATCGCGGGTGACGGCACGGCCGTGGAAATCGCGTTCGATCGTGGCGAAGTCGCCGTGCAGGCCAACGGCCAGCGTCACACGGAACCGCTCATCGAAGTGGAACTGGAATTGCTGGACGCTCCGGACGACGACCACGAAGGTCAGGGCGAACGCATTCTGCAAGCGCTCGCCCAGGACCTGCGCGCGGTGATACCGGAATTGCACAGCGACAACGTCAGCAAAGCGCAGCGCGGCTATCGTCTGCGTCAAAAGGTGCTGGGCGGTTGACGGCTCAACTGCCCTTACTTCGTTAAACCCGACGCATTCAGCAAACCCCGTCAGCAGACTCAGCACACATCACGCATGGCATCACGCTCACGCACGGCAACCGCCCCGAACTCTGACGAGACGCGACAAGGCTCTCTCTTCGGCGAGACGAACGACAAGGACAAGGGGAGCATCGCTCGCACTGCGCCCGCCCGTCCGGCTGACAGCGGCGAAAGTCCCGACATCGTCGCCGGTCCGTTGAAGGGCCGCGTCGAGGATCAGTTCGCGGCGCTCCCCGACGCGTGGAAAACGCTGGTCGCACCATTTGTGCAGAGCAACGCTTACGCCCCGCTTTGCCAATACGTCGACGCGGAAGTCGCAGCGGGCAAGACCGTCTATCCGGCAGACATTTTCCATGCGCTGCGCATGACGTCGCCGAAGGACGTGAAAGTCGTCATTCTCGGGCAAGACCCGTATCACGGCGACGACAACGGCATTGCGCAGGCGCACGGCATGGCGTTTTCGGTGCAGCGCGGCGTGCGCGTACCGCCGTCGCTGCGCAACATTTACAAAGAGATCGAGCGGGATCTGGGCATCGCGCCGCCGTCGCATGGCAACCTCGACGCTTGGGCGAAACAGGGCGTGCTGCTGCTGAACACGACGCTCACGGTCGAAGCGGCCAATGCCGCAAGCCACGCGAAGCCGTTCAAGAAAGGCGGATGGCAAGCCTGTACGGATACGTTGCTTTCCGGCCTCGCAGAACAGCAAGGCCCGCTGGTGTTCCTGCTGTGGGGCAGTCATGCGCAGGCGAAAGCGCCCCTGCTCGGCGGTCACGGCCATCTGTTGCTCGAAGCGCCACACCCCTCCCCGCTCTCAGCCCATCGCGGCTTCCTCGGCTGCGGCCACTTCAGCGCCGCCAACACCTTTCTCGAAAAGCACGGCAAGACGGCCATCGACTGGCAGGTACCGGCGTAGTTCGTCACGCATCAAAATGTCGGTCAAAGCGATCATTCCTGCGGATTTTCTGGAAAATGATCGCTATAGCTGACGAAAGTCCGCAGTGAACCGAAGTTTCGATGGTTTCATCCATCGAAATATACGATCCCGCATACATTTTTAAGCATTTACATACAAAAGTGATGCCATTACACTCCCTTTCCGTAATGAGAATCCCTATCAATCTCATTAACAAAAACTACTAAACCGTGCGTTACCTGGCCTGCGAAGTGTCCGAAGGTGGCGCCGCAGCTGGAACACACGTATGTCTACCGCCTTTCAGACGCGCGAGCGTCTGCTCGCCGTCGCCTGCGCCCTAGTCGTCGCTGGCAGCTTCGCCACCCAATCCGCTCACGCTCAAACGCCGGCTAACACCTCGGGTGCCACGGGTGCCGCCGACGCTGCGCCGCAAGCCACTGGCTCGACCAACGCCCCGGCCGTCGCGCTGCCGACAACACAGGTCAACGACAGCGCCGTACCGTCGGCCATGCAGACGAAAACGCTGCCGTCGTACAAATTCGTCGCCCCGCTGCGCGACACGCCGCGCTCGATCACCGTCATTCCCGAAGAGCTGATCAAGCAGACGAACGCCACGACCTTCGCCGACGCGCTCAAGACCGTGCCCGGCATCACGTTCATCGGTGGCGACGCTGCTGCGAACCCGTCCGCCGACCGTCCGGTCATTCGCGGCTTCGAATCGCGCAACTCGATCTTCGTCGACGGCATGCGTGACTCCGGCGTGCAGAATCGCGAAACGTTCGATATCGAGAACATCAGCGTCATCAAGGGCCCGGACTCGGTCTACGCCGGACGTGGCGCCGTGGGTGGCAGCATCGACATCACCACGAAGACGCCGCGCCTGGAAGACTTCACCAATGCAAGCTTCGGTCTCGGGACCAACAGCTACAAGCGTCTGACGTTGGACGTGAACCGCCAGGTGAACGACCAGACCGCCGTGCGCCTGAACGTGATGGGTCACGACGCCGATCAGGCCGGTCGCAACAACGTCTACAGCAAGCGCTGGGGTATCGCCCCGTCGGTGGCGTTCGGCCTGAACAGCCCGACGACCGTCACGATCAGCTACTACCACCTGAATTCGTATGACATGCCGGACTTCAGCGCACCGTTCCGCTCGGCGGGCGGCACGCCGGACGGCGGCTTCCAGCGCAACCAGTTCTACGGTCTGAACAACCGCGATTACCGTCGCGGTCAGACGGACACGGGCGAAATCAAGGTCGAGCACCGCATCAACGACACGTGGAAGATCAAGAACACCACGATGGTCGGCCGCTCGACGCTCGACTACGTCGCCACGAACCCGCAGTTCCAGTCGGCCACGTCGAACATCATCTCGCTGCAAGCCAAGAGCGGTAAGTACGCCACCAATAGCATCGCCAACCAGACGGAACTGACCGGCAAGGCCACGCTGTTCGGCTTCGAGCACACGCTCACGACAGGTCTGGAGTTCAGCAACGAGCAAAGCCGTTACGAGGGCTATCTCGTCGCGGACAGCGCGGGGAACAACATCCGCTCGGGCGGTCCGTGCTCGGTCGCGTACAACTGCACGACCATCGGCAACTGGAACCCGGACAATCCGTGGACCGGCAGCCTCACGCTCAATGGCGACAAGGCCTTCCCCGGTGCGGCCACCAACACGCGCACGAACACCGCATCGGCCTATCTGTTCGACAGCGTGAAGCTCTCGGAGCACTGGCTCCTTAACGCCGGTGCGCGCTTCGACCGCTTCGACGTGAGCGCCGTGCAAGCGGGCGCACCCAACCTGAACAACACCTCGAACCTGTTCAGCTTCCAGCTGGGTTTGGTCTACAAGGTGCTGCCGTCGTTGAGCCTGTACGCGTCGTACGGCACGTCGGCCAACCCGCCGGGCGCGAACAGCGGTCTGGGCGGCGGTACCGATCAGATCACGTCGACCAACAACAATCTGTCGCCCGAACGTAGCCGCAACATCGAAGTCGGCGCGAAGTGGGACGTGATCGACCAGCGCCTGTCGCTGACCGCAGCCCTGTTCCAGACGGACAAGACGAACGCTCGCGTCTCCGACGGTCTGGGCGGCACGATCAACGCCGGTAGCCAACGCGTGCGCGGTGCCGAACTCGGCTGGGCAGGCAATCTGACGAACCACTGGCGTGTGTTCGGCGGTTACTCGCACCTGAACGCGATCACGACCGACGCCGGTCCGGCCGCTGCGCCGGGTTCGAACGGTCTGCCGATGGTGATGGTGCCCAAGCACAACCTGACGCTGTGGACCGACTACGAAGTGATGCCGAAGCTCACGCTCGGCGCAGGCATGACGCTCTCGAGCCTGACCTATGCGTCGGTGTCGTCTACCGTTCGCAAGTGGACGCCGGGCTACGCCCGCTTCGACGCGGTCGCCACCTACCGCGTGTCGCGCTCGGTCGATCTGCAACTGAACGTGCAGAACATCTTCGACAAGAAGTACTACGCCAGCGCTTACCCGATCTACGCCACGTGGGCACCGGGCCGTACCGCCATGCTGACGCTGAACTTCCATCAGTAATCGTGTTGTTGCCGGCCCGCTCACCTCGCTGATCGGGCTGACGCAGGAAATCCGGCGACTGCCGGGTTTCCTGCAAATCCCTCCCGCTCCTTCCGCCGCGCCCCGCTGTCCCTCACCTGCCCCTCCCCTGTCCGGCCTCGATTCGTCGTTACAGCGAATCCTGATTTCAAACACCCGACTCACATCGTCCGTTTCATTGTGTGCCCCCAGTCTGCGTGACATGATGACGCCGCGTTGCAGACGGGAGGCCATCCGAGCGTCCCCGCAACGGAAAACAATCAGAAGACGTTCGTCATAACGCAGTTTGCCTATTCGTACGGGGGTTCGAGATGGCAAATCGGGGAGTCACTGTCACCGCGTGTGCCAATGCCGCGCGGTCGTTCGTTATCGTTGTCGCCGTCGCCGCACTCGCGGGATGCTCTGCGATTCAGTTCCGTAGCAAAGACTCGCTGCAAAGCGCCGCCGACGGTTTCGACGCGGCAGTCAAAGCGTCCGCCGACGCATTCGATACCGAACTCAAATCTCGCCCCCGCGTGCGACGCATCGAAGCTGTCGAGTACTACGTGCAAACACGTCAAGTGAAAGGAACCGCGGTTCGTATCTTCGACATCGATGCCGACGACCCTCAGGGTTCTTTCGCCCGATTCGTCTGCGCCGGCACGGACGACTTCATCAGAGAGAAAGCCGCACTGTCGTTCGACACGGCGTATTCCAGCGGCCTCAAACAAGTGCTCGCCGAGGGCGACAATTCGATCGGCGGTCAATGGTCGCGCTTTCAGGCGCTGCGCAAACCGATCACGGTCCCCGGCATTCCTGACGGCACGTTTCCCAAGAACGCCGTTGCCGCCTGTGCTGCCGATCTGAAAAAACGCCTGATCGACTGGAAGCAGGGACGTCCGTCGACAGCCGTGTCTACGGAAGCAGCCACCGCTGTCATTCCGGTGGCTGTCGCCGCCTATAAGGCCATCGCCGCGCTCATTCAAACGGGATTGACCGCCTACAACGACATGGCGGCCAAGGAACGCTTCGTCAAGTATGTGAACGAATTCCATCCCCAGTTCGAAGCGGTCATGAACAACGACTTCAAGGAGTCGACCGTGGCCGACGCCTGGAATCGTCGCCAGATCGCGTCGTTGCAACGTCCCTATGCGACGTTCCTTAAGCTGTTGCTCACGCCCGCCAAGAATGCCGATGACGACATTCGTGTTCGCGAGCTCGGCATGCTGGCCAACGAACAGCTCGCCGAATACGACGCCCTGCACGCCAGTCCGTCACCGGTCCTGTTACGTAACAAGCTGATCGGGGCCGAGAGCCAGTTGGTCACGCTGGTCAACGACAAACATGTTTCGATCTCCGAGCTGGTCGCATTCTTCAGGGAACTGAAGGACGACTTCGACAAGGCCAAGACGCAGTACGTCGCCGCCGACGCTGCGGTGCGCGCCGTTCCGGAGGCATGGAAACAATGAATCGGTCCAATCTTGGGCGGGCAATCGGCGCGCTGATCGCCGGCTATGCACTCCACGCGGGGGCACAGACGCAGGCCCCGAACGTTGCCACCTCTGCTGCCACGCAGGCCCGGCAAGAAGCCGTGTCGCTCGACGTGAAATCGCAGTTGCAGCTTCAGGATCTCGCGCTGAAGAAAGAGCAGGCGGTGTGGCTGAAGAACTCACAGACGCCGCTCGTCGCCGCGAAGGTGCAGGAGATCGATCAGGCGCGCAGCAATATCGCCGCCGCCACGCGCTTGCTCGACGGCGAACCGCCGCAATCGCTCAAGGATCTGAAGGAGAAGACGGAGACGATTCGCGTCGTCACGCGCCCTGTCTATGGCGTGTGCTCGGGCGTACCGTGGGCCAACGATCAGATGACTGCGTGGCGTAGCTGGCGCGATTACATCGGCGACGTGTCGTCGCCTCTCGCCACGGTGGCGAAAAGCGTCGGCGTGATCTTCCAGTATTACCAGCCGGACGCCGCAGCGAAACCGACCTATATGAGCGTGGGAGCGACCGCGTTCGTCGTAGGCAAGTCTCACATCATCACGAATCGGCATGTTCTGCAGAACTATGCCTATATCGACAACCAGGGGGCGTGGCGTCTCTATGGCAAGCAGTTGCTGGTCGTATCGTTCCCGCTGGAGTATTCGAGTTGCGTCACGCGCTCTGCGCAGCGAGATGTGCGCATCGTCGCGATCGAAGCCGTGGGCGGCGACGGCGAGAACAACGACTACGCCATTCTTCGGACGGAAGACAATGCGCTGCCGCCTGCCGCTCCGCTGGCCCCCAACTTCAATCTGACCGAAGGTTCGCGTGTTGCCGTTATCGGATATCCGTCGCGTCCGGTAAGTTGTGCGGGGGCCGATGCCGGGGACGATTGCACCTATCTGTCGGAGAAGCAGATCGATACGATGTTCAGGTTGCCGGATAGTCAGATCCCGTTCCCCGCCGAACGCATCGCACCGGGCATGTTGCTGTTGAACCCGAGTCTCGACCCGCAACAGTTCTCCTACGACTCCTCGACATGGGGTGGCAATTCCGGTTCGCCTGTCGTGCGCCTGTCCGACGGGATGATCGTCGGGCTGCATTACGGCGGCTATGGGGGAGACAGTGAAAAGGCGACGTACAACAACGCCATCAAAGTCGACCGCATCCGCAAAGCGCTTGCCGATGCCGGTGTGACTCAGTAGTTACGTAGGCAGTAGTTACTTCGACTCGACGCAAACGGGCGTGAGCACGCCCATCGCGCCTTGCTGATAGCGGCGCGTGAGCCCGACCAGATCGGCTTCGTCGCGTGCGGCGAAGTTACCGCGATAGACCACGGGGGCGTCCAGCGGCTCGCCGCCGGCGAGCATCAGTCGTGCGCCGCTGCGTCCCGCCAGTTGCCATGTGCCGGGCGGTAACAGCAACGCCTGAACGCTGCCTTCCGCACGTAAGGGGTGTCCGGCCACCGCCGCATCACCCTGCGCGATCAACGCGACCCAACGGCGGCCATCGCACGGAATGTCGAGGGTCCGAACGGCGTCGGCGTGCCAGTCGAGTTGCAGCAGCGTCGTGCAACCACCGTCGTTGCGCTCCACCGCGTGTTCCGCCCAACGTCCACAGATCAACGTCAGTTCGACGTCGCCCTCGCGCCAGCGCGGCATCGCCTCGGCGCGCACGACCGTCTGCACCGGTGCGCCATGCGGATGCTGTCCAGCACGATTGACGACCATGCGCACGCCGCGCACCGAAGCGCATGCGTTCTCCGGAACGTCTTCATGCACCGTGCCGCAATTCGTTTCCAGCCAGAGCAGATCGCCGGGATGCAGCGTGTCGTCGCCCCCCTGCGCGTGACGGCAGCGCAGCGACGTCGTGGATTCGGGAAAGAGATACGTCGCCACCACACACCCGGCATGCGGATGCGGCGGAATGCACGCGCCGTAACGACGGAAGAGGTCGATCGACAGGAACGGGTCCGTGTGCTCGACCTGATCGAAAACACCCGCCCCCGCCGCAGCCGCACATCGGCCGGGACGGGAGACGGGAAGCACGCGCGGGATGGCGTTCGCACCGGCATGGGCGGCCGGGCGCTTGGTCAGACGCGGATGCAGGGGCGTCGGATTGGCCATGGGGGAACCTGCGCGTGCGGGAGAAGCAACAGCGATTCGACGATTACAGCGCGGCGATGGCTTCGCGGGCACCGGCGAATGCGGCAGCCGCCGATTCCGGACCACGTGCGAGGCCTTCGGCGTAGATGAACGTCACGTCCGTCATGCCGAGGAAGCCAAGAATCGTCTTGATGTACGGGGTCTGGCTGTCGGCCGGCGTGTCCTTGTAGTTGCCGCCGCGCGCGAACGCCACGATCACCTTCTTGCCCTGAATCAGGCCTTCCACGGTGCCGTCTTCGCGATAACGGAAGGTCACGCGGGCACGGGCGATCCAGTCGAAGTACGCCTTCAGTTGCGTCGGCACCTGGAAGTTGTACAGCGGCACGCCGAAGACGATGGTGTCGGCGGACTGGATTTCAGCGATCAGTTCGTCGCTGCGGGCGATGATGGCCTTTTGTTCGTCCGAACGTTGCTCTTCCGGCGTGAAGAACGCGCCGATCACAGCTTCGTCGAGGTGGGGCACGCCATCGGCGAGCAGGTCGCGCACAATGACCTTCGCGCCCGGGTTCTTGGCAACGAGTTGCGCCACGGATTCGTTAGCGAGCGTGGTCGAGTTAGCGCCTTGCGAGCGGGCGGCGGAATTGATTTGCAGAATGGTGGTCATGTCACTGGCTCCAGAGCCGGGGGTGTTCCCGAAAGTTCGTAAATCCGTTCGCGCCAGGCCCCCGGTTTGGGGTCGCCTTGAATTGCACGTCGGCTTGGGATGAATTCTAGTTACCCCCAAAAATGAAACAAGCCGGTAAAATCGAATTGTTTGTTCCTATTTTGGAACAATGAAGAAGCGCCGCAGCATTGAGGGGCAACCCTGGACATTTCGCTGCATCCTGGCGCGTCTTCATACCGAATGACCGCGTCACAGGGAGCGCGCGATGATTGACGATCTGAATGACATGCTGATCTTCGCGGAGGTCGTGCGCTCGGGCAGCATCACGCGGGCCGGCGAGCGGCTCGATCTGCCCAAGGCGACCGTGAGTCGGCGTCTGTCGCGGCTCGAAGCGCGCCTCGGCACGAAGCTGCTCCACAAGACCACGCGCCGGCTGGAACTGACCGAAGTCGGCGAAGCGTATTACGAGCGCTGCCTGCCGATTCTCGAAGAGGTGGAAGAGACGCGGGACTTCGCGTCACAGATGTCGAGCAAGCCACGCGGCCGTCTGCGCATCACCGCGCCGGCCGACTTCGCCACGCAATGGCTTGCCGTGCCGCTCGCGACCTTCTGCGCGGCATTCCCCGAAATCACTGTCGACGTGGACCTGAGTTCGCGTCACGTCGATCTGATTGCCGAACGCGTCGACGTCGCCATTCGCGCCGGTCAGCTTTCCGATTCCACTCTGGTGGCGCGCCCGCTCCTCAAGCTCACCCGCAGCCTTTACGCGAGCCCGCTTTATCTCACCGCGACGGGGCTGCCGGGCAGCCCGGACGAACTGGAGGGCCATCGCTTCATCATCCTGCAAGGCGCGCGACGTCTGTTCAACTCCGACACGCTGCACAAGGGGCGTCAACGCGTCGACATCACCATGCACGGGGCGATTCAAGCCAACAGCATGGGGATGGTCAAGGAGATGGCGCTCGCAGGCAGCGGCATCGCCGCGCTTACGGACATTCTTGCGGAAGACGCGCTCAAGTCCGGACGCCTCGTGAAGGTCCTGCCCGACTGGTCGTTGCCCGAGAGTTCGGTCCATCTGGTCACGCCGTCGCGACGCTTCCTGCCGCGCAAGACGCAGGCGTTCATCGAGCACATGCTCGCGGTGGCACGAACGTGTCCGGAGGAGAATCGCGACCCGTCGGTGCCGGGTCCGGCACAGAGCTGAGGGCGACGTTGAAATCCCGCGCTAAGAAACGGGCGCGGGACGATCACAGGGAAGGATCGACGGCCGCTCAGGCCGTCAGCCACTTCTCGCGTCGCTGCGCGCTGGCGCGATCGCGTGTTTCGGTGATGCGGTACTGCGAGACCTCCGGCGCATCGAGCGTGAGCGACGTCTCGCGCAACTCGTCGCGACGGAACGCATGCAGCGTCACCCGGTCGCCCGGACGATAGCGCTCCAGCAGCTTGTCGAGATTGCCCGACGTCACACGCAAGCCGTCGATGGCGACCAGCGAGTCACCGGCCGACAGACCCGCCGCTTGCGCCGCGCCGCCGTCGAGCACCTGCGCCAGCGTGACCTCGTCGCCGCGCTTGCCCGTCTTCACACCCATGCCAGGACGACCGTTTTCCGGCGTCACCGGTTCGAGCGTCAGACCGACACGCGCCAACAGCGTCGCCAGCGGCAAGTCGCGCGTGCCGTTGATAGCCGTCGCGAAGAACTCCGACAGATCGAGACCCGAGACCGTTTCGAAGAACGGCTGAACGGCGTCTTCCGCAATCCCCTCGGGCGTGCCGCGATAGAAGTCGCGGCCGTAGCGTTGCCACAGCGCACGCATCACGTCGTCGAGCGACTTCTGGCCGCGTGTCTGCGCACGGATCGTCAGATCCAGCGCCAGCGCCACGAGCGAGCCCTTCGTGTAATAGCTGACGATGGCGTTCGGCGCGTTTTCGTCCTGACGGTAGTACTTCGTCCACGCATCGAACGAACTCTCGGCCACCGTCTGCTTGAGACGGCCACTGCCGCGCAGCACGTTCGCGACCGTCTTCGCCACGAGTTCGTAATAGTCCTTCGGGGCGATCACACCGCTGCGCACGAGCATCAGATCGTCGTAATACGACGTGAAGCCCTCGAACAGCCACAGCAGGCGCGTGTAATTCTCCTGATCCAGCGTGTACGGCGCGAACACCGCTGGCTTGATGCGTTTGACGTTCCACGTGTGGAAGTACTCGTGGCTCACCAGTCCGAGGAAGCCGCGATACGCGTCGCTCATGCGCGCCTGCCCCTGCACCGGCAAGTCGTTACGGCTCGCGAGCAGCGCGGTGGATGCGCGGTGCTCCAGCCCACCGTAGCCGTCGCCGACTGTCATCAGCAGGAAAACGTAGCGCGACATCGGCACGCGCGAGCGCGAACTTGCGCCCGGCTCGAACAGACGGATCTGCGCTTCGCAGATCTTCTTCATATCGCGCAGCAGACGATCCAGATCGAGGTTCGGCACCGGCCCGGTGATGGCGACTTCGTGCGTCACGCCGCAGGCCTTGAACGTGCCGTGCACGAACGTCCCCATCTCGACCGGCGAATCGATGAGTTCGTCGTAATCCACGGCCAGATAGCGTCCGAAGTCGAGCGCCGCCGTGCCTTCTGCCGGCGCCAGCGCCGTGGCGACCCGCCACGCTTTGAACGCGGCACCGCGCGGGCGCAACACGTCGACCTCGCACGGCGCGTGTTCCTGCCCTTCCACGCGCAGGAACACGCTGGTGCCGTTGAAGAAGCCGTGCGTGTCGTCCAGATGCGCGGCGCGCACCGACAGATCCCACGCGTACACCTCATACGTCACGATCAGCGTGCCCTTGCAGGGCGCGGCCTGCCACGTGTGCTTGTCGAGCTTGTCGAGCGCGATCTTGCGACCCCGGCACGTCGCGCCGATGGTCACGATGTTGCGGGCGAACTCGCGCACCATGTAGCTGCCCGGAATCCACGCCGGCAGCGTGAAACGCTGGCCGTCGGGCGCGGGATTCGAGACCGTGACGGTCACTTCGAACAGATGGGCGGCGGGCGACTTCGGAACGATCGCGTACCTAATGGCAGACGGGGCAGACGGTGCAGACGTGGCTTTCATGAGTGAGCGGCTTCTTGTTCTCGGAGGGGGCGAGCGGGCGGTAACTTACTTGACCGTAGCCAGCGCCTTTTCCAGTTCTTCGGCGGGCACGGCCCCCGGCAGACGGCGGCCGTCGGACAGGATGATCGTCGGCGTGCCGGTGATGTTGAGCTGATGACCCAGCGCGAAGTTGTCCTTGACGGGCTTGTCGTCGCACTTGGCCGTCGGGGTCGGCGGCGCCTTCTTGTCGAGCATCCAGTCATGCCACGCCTTCAACTGATCGGGCGCGCACCAGATGGCCTTCGACTTCTTGTCCGAGTCCTCGCCGAGCACCGGGTACAGGAAGGTGTAGACGGTGATGTTGTCGATCTTCGAGCCCTTGAGCGTTTCTTCGAAGCGCTTGCAGTACGGGCAGTTCGGATCGGAGAAGACAGCGATCTTGCGGCTACCGTTGCCCTTCACGTACTTGAACGCGCGCTCAAACGGCAGCTTGGCGAAGTCGACCTTGTTGAGTTCCGACTGACGCGCTTCGGTCAGGTTCTGACGCGTTTTCGTGTCGACCAGATTGCCGCCGAGAATCACGTACTGCGCCTTCTCATCGGCATAGATGATCTCGCCACCGACGGACACTTCGAAGAGGCCGGGGATCGGCGTGCGCGCTACCGCTTTGACCGGCGCATCGGCACCGAGCGTCTTCTGCACGGCGGCCTTCACACGGTCGAGGGTTGCGTCGGGCTTGTTTTGCGCGACGGCGGACGTCGTGATGGTGGCTGCGCAGACGGCGGCGAGAACCAATCCGGCGGACGCCGCGGCGCGATAACGTTGCAACATCGAATATCTCCAGAAATGTGACGATCGAGAGGCGCGACCGGCGTGCCACGCATGAAGCAGGCGTTGCCGGCGCTTGCGCCGAAGGGTCAGCCCAGGGCGCGGCCGATCAGGAATTTCTTGACGAAGGGCAGCATGTTCACGCTGTCGAGACCCGCGTTGCGAACGAACTTCGCAAGCGGGCTGCTCGTCGAGAACAGCTTATGCAGGCCGTCCGTCGTGAACGCCATGCTGCCGATGTCTTCCTTGCGAGCGCGCTCGTAACGACGCAGTACCGCAGCGTCGCCACAGTCGCGGAACGATTCGCGTCCGGCGAGCGCGTCGCCGAGCGACGCCACGTCGCGCAAACCGAGGTTCATGCCCTGTCCGGCGAGCGGATGCACCACGTGCGCCGCGTCGCCGATCAGTGCCACGCGCTGCGCGATCAGACGCTTGGCTTGCGCCAGTACAAGCGGGAAACCCTGAGCGCGCGCTGAGACAGGCGTTAGTTGACCAAGTTCACTGTTAGAGAACGTTCCGACGCGTTGTGCGAGTTCTTTGGGATCAAGCGCAAGCAGATGCTTCGCGTGATCGTCGGCCGCGGACCAGACCAGCGAGACGTGCTGATCGGGCAGCGGCAACAACGCGATGATCTCGCCGTCGTGGAACCACTGGAATGCGGTATCGCGGTGCGGACGTTCTGCGCGGAAGTTACACACAACGCCCAGTTGCTCGTAAGGACGCACCGTGCCGTCGAGGCCTGCCGTGCTGCGCACCCACGAGTGCGCACCATCGGCGCCGACCACCAGCGAGGTCCGCAACGTCTTGCCATCCGACAGACGCACCGATGCAGCGGCGGCGTCGACTTCGAGCGCTTCGGCGCGGGCGTCGAGCCATTGCACTTGCGGGGAAAAACGCAGGGCGGCGTCCAGCGCGCGTTCCAGATTCGACGATTCGGCGATCCAGGCGAGTTGCGGTACTGCGGCCTGATAGGCGGAGAAATGCAGACTGCCGCGCTCGTCGCCGAACACTTCCATGTCATAGACGGGATTGACGCGTGCCGGATCGACGGCCTGCCACACGCGCATGCGCTCAAAAAGCGCTTGCGAGCTGGACGACAGGGAGTAGATGCGAGCGTCCCACATGTCACCGCCCGTCGGCGCGGGGGCTGCGGGTTGCGCGAGCAGCGCGACGGACAGGCGCGCCTGAGAAAGGAGCAAGGCGGCGGCCTTTCCGACCAGACCGCCACCGACGACGACTGTGTCGTGGGTCAGAGTTTGGGGCATGCGAGGCAATCGGCGGCGACAGGGCGCGCACGATCCGTGTTCATGTCGAGAAGCCGTATTGTCGCATGCGCCGTGACGCCGGGTGCACGACGCGACGGCCCGTCGCAGTCCGACCGTCACGCGCAACTGTCAAGGATGACAGTTGTTGGTCGATAGCCTGCGCGCTAGCGTGGGGGGACGTTGCGGTGCGAACGGCATCCGACGATCCGTTGCTTCGTTCGAAATATCACTGGGCAACTGGGCCAGTTACGAAATGGGGGCTTACATCATGTCACTGTCAAACATCTCCGATCACGCCGACGACGTTGTCGAAACCGGTCCCATGACACATGCACGGTCCAATCATTGCGCAACCCGCATGGCGGATGGGCGAGTGGTCGTGACCGGTGGCGTCAACGACCTCGCGGCATTGGATACAACGCAACGGAGCCTGCGGGGTACGGTCAACGCCGTTCTCGATACGGCCGAAATCTACCTGCCCGACACGCACCGATGGGGAATGCTGGCACCGATGCTCAGCCGTCGAAGCGGGCACTGCGTGGCGGTGCTGACTTCGGGCGATCTGCTGGTCGTTGGCGGCGACAACGGCATTGGCTCTCAACGCAGTGTGGAGCGTTACGACACGGTGACCGGCCAGTGGACGGCCGTCGCCCCCATGGCCACGCCCCGCTTCTCGCACAGCGGCGTGACGCTGAAAGACGGCAAGCTCCTGGTATGCGGAGGTAACAATCTTCAGGACGAGCAGGGACAGGTACTGAGCGCCGCCGAGATCTACAACGCGACGAACGCCACCTGGCGGCCGGCGGCACCCATGCATCACGCGCGCATGAACCACACGGCGACCGTGCTGCCGTCCGGGATGGTACTGGTCGTCGGCGGGTATCCCGGCGCGTCCGATCAGGCGGCGACCGATAGCGCCGAGCTATACGACCCGTCGCGCGACGTGTGGATCGATGCCGCCCCGCTGCCGTATGCCCGCATGCAGCACACGGCGACGTTGCTGGCATCTGGCAAGGTGCTCATCGTCGGGGGGGCGCTGGCACCGTTCGAACAGGGACACGCGTCATCGCAAGTCTATGACCCCGCTACGAACCGGTGGGAAACGGCGGCCGAGCTGACCTACGGCCGCAAAGGCCACACGGCGACGGTGCTGCCTTCCGGACGGGTGCTGGTCGTCGGGAGCGCCAGCACGGCGTCGCCGGTGTCGGCCCGGGTCACTGAGCTTTACGATCCGCAGACCGGCCAGTGGACCGTCGGTGCCGATCTGCTTCAGGGGCGATTCGCGCACGCGGCAACGGCGCTGGACACCGGAGAAGTGCTCATCGTGGGCGGAATGTTGCCAGTCAGCCACCCCTTCCCGATCAATACGGCGGAGTTGTACCGGGAGTAGGCGGAAGCGGGCGGGAGCGAGCGTAAAGGGCAACGGGAAACACCGTTCAGGGGAAGCCACTGCGGTGCCGTCCCCTCACGTCGGGAAGGTCTGAATGCGCCGTCGCGCCGTTGCTATACTCCCAATCGAAGCGAGGCGGCGTCCGCCGCCCGCGCCGATTCAGACATATCTCATGCGGAGCCCGACACCGTGCGCCTCGACAACGAACAAGAAAGCCAGAACGTCGAAGACCGCCGAGGCGGTGGATTTGGCGGACGTACGACCATCGGCATCGGCACGATCGTGGTCGCCCTCGCCGCCTCCTACTTCTTCGGGATCGACCCGCGCGTCATCATTCAGGGCTCGCAGATGATTCAGGGGCAGACGCAGTCCCAGCCCCAATCTGCGCCCACGCAAGCGCAGATCAACGACCCGAAAGCTGTTTTCACCCGCAAGGTGCTCGGCAACATCGAGCGCACCTGGACGACGGTCTTCCCGCAGCAAATCAACCGTCAGTACGTGCCGCCGAAGCTGGTGCTGTTCTCGGGCGCGACGCCCACGGCGTGCGGCACCGGCCAGACGGCGATGGGCCCGTTCTACTGTCCGGGCGACAGCAAGGTGTACATCGACTTGCAGTTCTACGACGAGCTGCGGCAACGTTTCGGCGCGGGCGGCGATTTCGCGCAGGCGTACGTCATCGCGCACGAAGTCGGCCACCACATCCAGAATCTGCTCGGCATCTCCCAGAAGTTCGACGAGACGCGCCGCCGCGTGAGCGAAGCGCAGGCGAACGCGCTGTCGGTGCGGCTGGAGTTGCAGGCGGACTGCTTCGCGGGTGTCTGGGCGGCCAACGCGGCCAAGGCGAACGACCAGTTGCTTGAGCCGGGCGACGCCGAACAAGGCCTGAAGGCGGCAGCCGCCATCGGCGACGACCGTCTGCAACAGCAGTCGCAGGGACGCGTGGTGCCGGAGTCGTTCACCCACGGCACGAGTGCGCAGCGGGTGTACTGGCTGCGTCAGGGGCTGCAAACGGGCGACATGCGCAAGTGCGACACGTTTTCGGCCAAGCAACTGAGCTGAGCCGATGTCGGCGGGCGTCCCGTTCAGGCGCTTTTGGCGGCAGAACGGGTACAATAGCGGACTTTCCGCGACGCAATCACTGGCCGCACTGGCCGGTTAGCCGGCATCTCCGGTGCATTTGACGGCGCGCATTTACCAAGCCACACAGGATTTAGCATGAGCCTCAAATGCGGCATCGTCGGTTTGCCCAACGTCGGCAAGTCGACCCTTTTCAACGCGCTGACCAAAGCGGGCATTGCGGCCGAAAACTACCCGTTCTGCACCATCGAGCCGAACGTCGGCGTGGTGGAAGTGCCGGACCCGCGTCTGGGCAAGCTTGCCGAGATCGTGAAGCCCGAGCGCATCATGCCGGCGACGGTCGAATTCGTGGACATCGCCGGTCTGGTGGCCGGTGCCTCGAAGGGTGAAGGTCTGGGCAACCAGTTCCTCGCCAACATCCGCGAAACGGACGCCATCACGCACGTCGTGCGCTGCTTCGAAGACGAGAACGTCATCCACGTCGCGGGCAAGGTGAATCCGATTTCGGACATCGAAGTCATCAACACCGAACTGGCGCTGGCTGACCTGGGCACCGTCGAGAAGGCGCTGCAACGCTATACGAAGGCGGCCAAGTCGGGCAACGACAAGGAAGCGGCGAAGCTCGTGGCGGTGCTGGAGAAGGTGGTGCCGGTGCTGAACGAAGCCCGTCCGGTGCGCTCGCTCAAGCTCTCCGAAGACGAACTGGCGCTCATCAAGCCGTTCTGCCTGATCACGGCCAAGCCGACGATGTACGTCGCCAACGTGAAGGACGACGGTTTCGAGAACAACCCGCATCTGGAAGCGGTGCGCAAGTACGCTGAAGCCGAGAACGCGCCGGTCGTGGCGGTGTGTGCTGCTATCGAAGCCGAAATCGGCGACATGGACGATGCCGACAAGGCCGAGTTCCTGGCCGACATGGGCATGGACGAGCCGGGCCTTGACCGCGTGATCCGTGCGGGCTTCAAGCTGCTCGGCTTGCAGACGTACTTCACGGCAGGTGTGAAGGAAGTGCGGGCCTGGACGATCCACGTGGGCGACACGGCACCGCAAGCGGCCGGCGTGATCCACACCGACTTCGAGCGCGGCTTCATTCGCGCGCAGACCATCGCCTTCGACGACTACATCCAGTACAAGGGTGAACAAGGCGCGAAGGAAGCCGGCAAGATGCGCGCCGAAGGCAAGGAATACGTGGTGCACGACGGCGACGTGATGAACTTCCTGTTCAACGTCTGACGCCACCGTCTGCCAAAACGACAAACACCCCAGCCGATGTGCTGGGGTGTTTTGTTTTGGGGTGTTGGAAAGCGCGGATTCAAGCCGCGCCAATTGCGCGTTCTTACCTGCGTGCGTTCGTCGCGCGTCGATCCGCAACATTCTTTCGCACCGCATTCCTAAGTCGAAGAGAAACTTCACTTAACGATACAACCTTGCCCATCGCGACTTCCTGCTCCCCACACGCCAGTATGTGCAGCAAGGCAAGTGCCTCGTCGTTGTCAGTGACCCACCTTCGCTTACTGCTATTCATTTCCTTCGGCTTCATGCCAACTCCAAAGAGCTACGCTAGAAATCGCGCTTGTTCAAAACACTGAACGCGAAGTATGGCGACAGGAGTCGGCTTGGTTGCTTCAGGGAAGAAATGGCGGGACCGTCTATTGCTCAGCAAACCCCGTCGAGCGTTGCAAAGAGCGAAGTCGCTCACGAACAGCAAACTAGAATTATCAGAATGTGCGCGGTGCGAAATTCTGTTCAAACCACATTCGCCATCTCCTCATACTCCCCCTCCTCCGACACACCGCTGCCGACCACACGAAAGCCGCGGCGTTCGTAGAACGTCTTCGCTCGCGTGTTTCGGATCAGGCATTTGAGCGAATAGCGGCGGGTTGGCCAATCGGGGAGCGCTTGCAGCAGACGCGTGCCGACACCGTGACCTTGGGACGACGGTTCGACGTAGAGCATGTGGATGAAGTCGTCGGCAGGCCAGACGGAGATGAAACCGAGGATTTGGCCGTCTAGAGATTTCGCGGTCAGGACGTCTTCGCCCGCCGCGTGCGAGGCGAAATCATCCGTCAGGTACATCGACGGATCGACCCACGTCATCGTCGCAAGACGGACTTCGTAGTAAATGCGGGCAAGCGTCGGGACGTCGTTCGGCGTCGCGGGCGCAATGACGATCGGGCGCCCTGTCATCCCTCCCACCCTTCGCGGATGATGCGCGCGATCTGTTCACCCGTCGCGCGGTTGTGGGCCTGCACCAGCGCTACGGCACCGGCATCGTCACCCGCCTCACACAGACGCAGCAACTCGCGATGCTCGTCGTGCGAGCGCGTCGCGTTGCCCTTCTGCTGCCACGTCAGGAACAGATAACGGCCGAGATTCAGTCGCGCCGTTGCCACCGCCCGCTGAAAGTACGGACGCTCCGCTTTCGCATACAGCATGCCGTGGAAGGCCGCGTTACGCGTGACGATGTCCGTCAGATCGGTGGCCGCCTCCAGCGCATCCAGCGCAGCCCGAGCCCGCGTCAGATCCGCGCGCGACAGATTCGGCATCGCCAGCGCCATCAGACGCCCTTCCAGCAACGCACGAAAGTCGGCCAGTTCGAGCGCGTCGTCTTCCGTGAGCGCCGTCACGACCGTGCCGCGATTCGTCCGGCTCGTGGCCAGCCCGTCCGACGCGAGCATCGTCAGCGCCTCGCGCACCGGCACGTGACTAACCCCGAGCGCCGCCGCGAGATGGTCCTGACGCAACGCCTCACCCGGCTTCAACTCGCCACGTCCGATCTGCTCTCGCAACGCCTCATACGTTCGCTCAACCGCCGTGCCCGTGCCCGCTTCCGGCCGCATCAACTGGCGCATTGACTGGCTCCTTCCGTTAACTATATATAATTGAATAAAATTATATATTATTTGATGACAGGTGACGTCCATGACTTCTGCCAGCCCCTCGCCGACACCCGACCGGCCCAACCTCCATCCCCCGGCTGTCTCGTCCGTCGGCCCTTCGAACTCCGCCGTCTCTACGTCGGACGCCTTTCATCCCAGCCACCTCTGGCGACACGGGTTGTTGGTCACGATCAGCTTGCTCGTCGGATTCGCGCTGTACGCCGTCGGCCTGCGTGACGACACGCTCGCCGTGGCCGTCATCGTTCTGCTCTGCCTGAGCTACTGGGCGACGGGCTGGTTGCCGGACTTCCTCGTCTCGCTTCTGTTGATGTTCCTGCTGGCCACGTGCACCTCGCTCGGCGCGACCGTCGTCTTCTCGGGGTTCACATCGAGCGCGTTCTGGCTGGTCTTCAGCGGCGCGGTCATCGGTATGTCCCTGAGCGTCACCGGGCTTGGCGAACGGGTCGCTTCCCGGCTCGCCGATCATTGCGGTCACGCGTACGGTCTCGCGCTCGCGGGGTTCGTCGGTATCGCGTTCGCGCTGGGCATCGTCATGCCCTCGACGCTCGGGCGCATCGCCATTCTCACGCCCATCGTGCTGAGCTTTTGCGACCGTGTCGGTCTCGTGCAGGGCCGCCCGGGACGCACCGGTCTGATGCTCGCCACCGCGCTCGCCAGTTGCGAGTTGTCGACGGCGATCCTTCCGGCCAATCTGCCCAATCTCGTCATGGCGGGCACGGCCGAAACCGTGCTCGGTCTGCGTCTCGGCTATGGCGAGTACGCCGTGGCGCTGGTGCCGACACTGGCCATCGCACGCGGCATCGTGCTCGTGATCGTGGCGAGCCGCCTCTTCCCGGATCGCCTGACGACGCTCGGCAGCGGGCGCACGGACACGTCAACCGTGGCGGACACCCCGATGCGCCCCGACGAAAAGCGCCTGCTCGGCGCGCTCACGCTGATGCTCGCACTGTGGCTCACAGAACCGTGGCATCACATCGCGGCAGGCTGGGTGGGGCTTGGCGTGGCGCTGCTGTGTCTCGGACCGCTGCGACTGGTGAATCCGGACGCCTTCCTCAAACAGGTCAAACTCGCCCCGTTGTGGTTCGTGGCGGCGATCATCGGACTGACGGCTGCCGTCGATCATGCGGGACTAGCGAGCGCCTTGCGTCCAGTGTTGGCACGACTCGATCTGGCGCAGATGTCGACGATGCCCGCATTTCTGACACTGGTCGCGCTGTCGATCGCGCTGACGTTCCTCGTCACCTCAAACGCGGCACCAGCGCTCTACACCCCCCTCGTCCCTGCGCTCGCGCTGGGCGCACCATTGAGTGTGAAGGCGGTGTTGCTCGCGCAGACCGTCGGCATCTCGACCATCGCGCTACCGTACCAAGCGCCCCCCCTTGTGCTGGCGATGGCGCTGGCGGGCATCGGCATTCGAGATGCCACGCGCTATTGCCTGGCGACCGCCGTCGTCGCCCTCGTCACCGTCGTGCCGCTCACCGCACTGTGGTGGCAAGCCATCGGTCTCATTCACCTCTTCGAGTCCTAACATTCCGAGGTTTTATTTCAAACGCTGGTTTGCGATATCCCCGGCGGGATACCATCGGACGTACGCTGGCTACTCAGGATAGTGCGCATTGATCCTTTCGGAGAACGGCTCGTCTAATATCAATAAATCGTAGAAGCGCAATAGAGCAACGCCGTTTCATGCAGCCAGGGGGAGGACCTTGCATGACATCGAAGCCGTCCGCCGTCGCTAACGTCACTAATGTCGCCGAAGTCGCATCCAGCCGGCCACGCGCGCGACGCCACTGGTCGGAAGACCCGGCGCGCATTCGTCTGTACAGCGTGGCGGCCATCGTGCTTGCGCTCGCCGTGCTCGGCATCTGGGGATACCGATATGCATGGAGCGCGACCCCGACCATCAGCCCCATCGGTCTCGACTTCCTGCCGTTCTGGGGCGCGTCGCACTTCGTACTGCAAGGGCATGCGCTCGACGCCTATAACGTCGATCTGATGACGAAGGTGCAGATCGCCGAACAACCGTGGGCAGACAAGATCGGCGGCGTACTCCCGTGGCTCTACCCGCCGGTGATGATGGTGTTCCTCGCGCCGATCGCGCTCCTGCCGTTCACCTACGCGTACACGTTGTATGCCTGCGTCGGCCTCGGGCTCTACTACGCCGCATTGCGACGCACCGCCCCGTGGCCGGGCGCGCGCTTCCCGACGCTAGGCTTCCCCGGCGTGCTACTGGTGATCATCGCCGGACAAATCGCGCTCTACACCACCGCACTCGCGGGCTTCTCTCTGGTTATGCTGCGCAAACGCCCGGTGTGGGCCGGTGTGTTCGCGGGCCTGCTCTTCGTCAAACCGCATGTCGCCCTGCTCTTCCCGCTGGCCTTCCTCTGCGCCCGCGAGTGGCGCGCGCTCGGCGCATGCATCGCGACGGTGATCGGTACAACGGTGCTAGCCGCCGCAGTCTTCGGCATCGATGTCTACGCGACCTTCCTGCACGCCTCGGAGTTCGCGCGGCAGAGCATCGTCAACGGGACGGCGCAGATCGCACGCGTGCCGACGTTCTTCATCACGGCGCGCATGCTCGGCGCTTCCGTCGAAGTGGCGGCCATCGTGCACGGGGTGATCGCGCTGTGCACGGTCGCGGTGCTGATCGACTTCTGGCGGCGTCCGGGCGTCTTTGCCCTGCGTGCGGCAACCCTCGTGTGCGCAACAACGCTCGTCAGTCCGTACCTCTACGACTACGACCTCACGCTGCTCGCGCTCGTCATCGCGTGGTACGTGCGCGACGGCATCGCACGCGGCTGGTTGCGCGGCGAGCGCGAATGGCTCGTGCTGCTGTGGATCACGCCCGCGCTCGGTCTGCTCGGCTCGTTGCAGATCGGTTTCCAGTTCCTGCCGTTCATCACGCTCGGCACACTCGCGATGCTGTGGCGACGCCGCCGTCGCCTCGCCCACGTGCCCGACGTCCATCACGGCAACGACGCAACGTCGTCGGGAGACGACCGCCCCGCCACTGCCCGCGCACCCCGCACGGACACCACGCCCGCGTTCACGAGGTAATCGCCATGCCCCGCGCCGCCGCTCCCCGTACCGATATCTCCCACTCGCCGACCGCGCATCGCGGGACATCAGGCGCGTCGGGCACTTCAGGCACGCCACTCATCTCCCTCGTCGTGCCGTGCCACAACGAAGCCCCTGCGCTCGACAAGTTCTACCGGGCCGTCGTCGCCGTCCTCGACAGCGTGCCCAACGCGCGCTTCGAGATCGTGTGCGTGAACGACGGCAGCACCGATGACACGCTCAGTTGCCTGCTTGCTTTGCGACGTGCCGACGCACGCATCCGCATCATCGATTTCACGCGTAACTTCGGAAAGGAAGCCGCCCTGAGCGCGGGTATCGACGAAGCGCAGGGCGATGCGGTCATCCCCATCGACGCCGATCTTCAGGACCCGCCCGCGCTCATTCCCGTGATGATCGAACGCTGGCGCGACGGCGCTGAAGTCGTGCTCGCCAAGCGCACCAATCGCGCGAGCGACACCGTCGCAAAACGCGTGGCGGCGGGATTGTATTACCGCGTTCATAACCGGCTGTCGGAGGTGAAGTTGCCGGAGAACGTCGGCGATTTCCGGTTGATGGACCGGCGCGTCGTGACCGCCATCAAACGACTGCCCGAGCGCCGCCGCTTCATGAAGGGTCTGTTCGCGTGGGTCGGCTTCCATACGGAAATCGTGGAGTACGTGCGCGATCCTCGCACCGCCGGGGAGTCGAAGTTCTCCGGCTGGCGGTTGTGGAATTTCGCGATCGAAGGCATCACCAGTTTCAGCACGGTCCCGTTGCGATGCTGGACGTACATCGGCGTCTCTCTCGCGCTGCTCTCACTCGCCTACGGTAGCTACATCGCGCTGCGCACCATCATTCACGGTGTAGACGTGCCCGGTTATGCGTCGCTGCTCGTCGGTATCTTGTTTCTCGGCGGCATTCAGCTGGTCGGCATCGGCGTCATCGGCGAATACGTGGGACGCATCTATTACGAATCGAAGGGACGGCCGCTCTATCTCGTACGGCGACGCTATCAATCCAGCGTCAAGATCAGTCACCTGCCGGCGCGCTCGGGTGGGCGCCATCTCTCTGGCAAGATCACGCGCCTCGATATGTCCAGTAACGGTGAAGCAGGAAAGTCGTCGGCGGCACAGTCAGCACCACGGCCGCGATTCCGATCCAGTGGTTCCCGCCAAGGTGCTCGACCGTTCGTGCGACGCATGTCGTGAGCAGCAAACCGAAGATCGACACCGGCAGAAATCGCGCGAGACTCGTGCGATGCACGCGCGCCGAAAAGCTCCATAGCGTATTGAGCAGATAGGAGCATGGCGTCGCCACGCAAAACGCCACCGCGTTTGCGGGCACCGAACCTACGCCGAACGCTTCGATGAGCGTGATCGCCACGATCACGTGCACGGCCGTCGAAATCACCCCCGAGACCCCGAAACGCATGAGCGGCACGAGCAGCGTGCGCATGAATGGCGACGCACGCCAGCGTTGCGCGCGCGTTACAGGCGCACGTCTGTCGGAAGATGTCTGACGCAAATCCGGCATCGGGACTGACTCACTGAGGAAGACGACGAAGGCGGTTCGCCTGACGATACCAGCACAAGCACTTCAACCTGCAAATAGTTTGCAGTGCAACATCGGCGCATGTGCCCGTCAGGGTTGGACGATTAAGAATTTATGCCATTTCCGAGCAATTCGGGTTGCGCACCTGAACGAGACGTCTAGGATTGCGAGGTATTCCGCGAGCTATGCCACGTGAGATGTCGCAACAACAAGAAGCCGTCCAATAACAGGAGGAAGACAATGCAACGCCCCAATGCCATTCACGCCGCCGGTGCGCTGGCCTTTGCCGTCACGACGTGGAGCGCGTCCCTGCATGCTGCCGATGCTACGGCATCATCCGCCTCATCTCCCTCGCAAACGCTGACCGTTGCCGGACTGTCGCAACCCGCCGACATTCTGATCGATCGCAACGGCGTGCCGCATATTTTCGCGGCCAATGAGCGCGACGGCTTCTTCGTGCAAGGTTTCAATGCCGCGCGCGATCGTCTGTTCCAGATCGACCTCTGGCGTCGCCGCGGGCTCGGCCAACTCTCCGAAGTGTTCGGCCGCGCGTACGTGGCGCAGGACGATGCGGCGAGACGTTTCGTCTACCGGGGCGATATGGCGACGGAGTGGCGTCGCTACGGCCCCGACGCGAAACCGGCAGCAGAAGCGTTCGCCGCCGGGGTGAACGCGTACATCGACTGGCTCGCGCGCAACCCCGATCAGATGCCGTACGAGTTCCGCAAGGTCGGCTACTGGCCGGCTAAATGGTCGGCCGAGGACATTGTGCGCATTCGCAGCCACGGCCTCACGCGCAACCTCAAGAGCGAAGTGGCGCGCGCCAAGGTCGTGTGCCGCGCATCGCTCGACGCCGACAGTGTGCGTGTCGGTCTGCAACCCACGTGGAAGACGCAGGTGCCTGATGGACTCGATCCCTGCCTGCCCGACGATCTGCTCAAAGTCTTCGACCTCGCCACGCAGGGCGTGAAGATCACGAAGGATTCGCTGCAACACGCCAACGCCGACATCGTCCAGCTCGCCGAGAACGGTCCTTACGACGTCTCCACCGAATCGGCGGAAGGCAGCAACAACTGGGTCGTCTCGCCGCAAAAGTCGGCCACCGGTCGCGCCATCATGGCCAACGATCCGCACCGCGCTTATGCCGCGCCGAGTCTGCGTTACATCGTGCAGGTCAGCACCCCCACACTGAACCTGATCGGCGCGGGCGAGCCCGCGATTCCCGGCGTCGCTATCGGACACAACGGCACCATCGCCTTCGGTCTCACGATCTTCAACATCGATCAGGAAGATCTCTACGTCTACGAACTCAATCCGGCCAACCCCGACCAGTACCGTTACCGCGGCAAGTGGGTGCCGATGCGCACCGTGCACGAGACGATCGACGTCCGCGACGGCGCACCGGTGCAGACCGATCTCAAGTTTACGAAGCACGGCCCGGTGATTTATGTGGACGCCGCGAAGCATCGCGCCTACGCGGTGCGTACCGCGTGGCTGGAGCCGGGCATGTCGCCGTACTTCGACGCCATGCGCTACATGCGTGCGAAAACCTACGCCCAATTCCAGACAGCGCTCGACACATGGGGCGCGCCGACCGTCAATCAGGTGTACGCGGACACCTCGGGCAACATCGGCTGGGTACCGAGCGGCATGGCACCGATTCGACCGAACTGGGACGGCCTGATGCCCGTGCCCGGCGACGGACGCTATGAGTGGGCAGGCTTCTGGCGTCGCGATCAGTTGCCGTCCGCGTACAACCCGACGAGCGGTTACTTCACGACGTCCAACGAAATGAACATGCCTGCGGGATATCCGTATGCACAGCGCAAGCTCGGCTTCGAGTGGACGAACGGGTCACGGCACGCACGCATCGACGAAGTCCTGAAGGCGAAGGACAAGGTCTCGCTGGAAGACTCGGAGCAGTTGCAGAACGACATCGTGTCGATTCCGGCGCGGCGTCTGATGGCGCTGCTCGCACCGCTGTCGAGTAACGATCCGCGCACGTCTTCGGCGCTCAATCTCCTGAAGGGATGGGACGCGCACATGGGCGCGGACTCGGCGCAGGCTGCGCTGGAAGAGGTCTGGTTCAGCCGTCATCTGGGTCGCGCCTATAAGAACGCGGTGCTGCCGAAGGCCGCAGCCGACACGTTCGGTGCGCCCGACCCGGCCTCGATGCTGGACGCCCTCGAACAACCCGCCGCCCGCTTCGGCGAGAACGCTGCGGCCAAACGCGATGCCGTACTGCTCGCGAGCCTTGGCGATGCGTGGGACGAGATGGTCAAACTGCAAGGCACTGACCCTGGCGCGTGGCAGTGGGGCAAGCTCCAGACGAACCTGAATGCCCACCCGCTCGCCGACGCCGTGGACGCCGACATGCGCGCCAAGCTCAACGTCGGTCCGTTGCCGAAGGGCGGCAGTCCGTTCACGCCGAACCAGTCGACGTATCGCGTGAGCGATTTCCGTCAGACGAACGGGCCGTCGTTCCGGATCGTGGTCGACGTGGGGAACTGGGACAACACGCGTGCGATGAACTTGCCGGGGGAATCGGGCAACCCCGACAGCCCGCACTATCGCGATCTGGCGCAGAAGTGGCTTGATGGCGAGTACTTCAAGCTGCCGTACTCACGCGAGGCAGTAGAAGCGGCGACAGAGTCGCGTCTGCATCTCGTGCCGGAGACGTCGCGTTGATGCGCTGTCGTTGATGCGCTGTCGTTGATGCGCTGTCGTTGATGCGCTGTCGTTGATGCGCTGTCGTTGATGCGCTGTCGTTGAT
>NZ_CABPSN010000013.1 GCF_902459565.1 Pandoraea aquatica | reverse complement strand
TGATGCGCTGTCGTTGATGCGCTGTCGTTGATGCGCTGTCGTTGATGCGCTGTCGTTGATGCGCTGTCGTTGATGCGGCGAGCCGGGAGGCTCGCCGCAAATGAAAACAGCCGGTGGGTAAGCCCAACCGGCTGTTTCAAGACCTGCTGATGCGAAGCTCAGCCGCTCGGCTCAATGCCCGCCGGGCACGAACTCCGGTTTGTCACGCTTCTTGCCGCGCGTGCTGTCGACGGCGTTCGTCGGCACCAGCATAAACAGCAGCATCACGCCAATCGAGATCGCGAGGATCGACAGGAACGTCAGGTGCAGCGAGTGTTGCAGCACCGCGCGAATCGCCTGATCGGCCAGCGACGACACACCGCGATCTTCCAGCACGTGACGCAGTTGGTCCGACGTCACCGGTGCCAGCCCGCTCGAATGCGTGAGGCCGAAGTTGAGCACGGCACCGAAGAGCGTCGCGCCCAGCGTGCTACCGAGGTTACGCGAGAAGATATTCGACGCCGTGGCACTGCCACGCTCCGAAGGACCGACCAGTTCCTGAATCAGCACCAGCGCGCTTACGCTGCCCGTGCCCATCGAGAAGCCCATGATCAGTGAGCCGAGCCCAGCGAGCATCGGCGAGCTGCTCGGTCCGAGCAACGCGAAGACAAGACCGCCGACCGGCATGAGCAGGCTGCCGCCGACCAGCACGCGACGCAGGCCGAAGCGCGTGAACGTCTTCGCCGCAATCGTCGAACCAATCGGCCAGCCGACCATGATCATCGTCAGGGCCATACCCGCGACGACCGGCGTCTGACGCAACACGCCCTGCGCGTACATCGGCAGGAAGGTCGTCAAGCCCATCAGCACCATGCCCGAGAGCAGCGTCGCCGCATTGGCCGCCGCAATCGGACGACGGCTCCACAGGGCGAACGAGATCATCGGGTCCTTGGCGCGACGTTCCTGCCAGACGAACAGCAGCGACGCCAGAGCGCAGGTCAGCACACCGCCCCAGACGTGCGTGTCGCTGAAGGCATTGGCATCCGTCAACGCGATCATCAGGCCCGCAACGGCAATCGTGAAGAACACGGCGCCCATGTAATCGATGCTCGGACGCTGACGCGGTGCCTCTTCGTGCAGATACGCGATGAAGCCCGCCGCAGCCAGCAAACCGATCGGAATGTTGAGCCAGAAGATCCACGCCCAGGACAGATCGCGAATGATGAGACCGCCCAGCATCGGGCCGAGCACGGCCGAGATGGCCCACACGCTCGCCAGATAGCCCTGCACTTTGCCGCGCTCGCTGATCGGGTAGTAGTCGGCAATGATCACCAGGCTGACCGGCTGAATGCACGCCGCGCCCACACCCTGCAACAGGCGGAACGCGATCATCGCCGGCATCGACCAGGCGAAACCGCCGCCCAGCGAGGCGACGAGAAACACGGCGATGCCCACGAGAATGACCGGCTTGCGTCCATAGATGTCGGCGAGCTTGCCGAACACCACGGTCATGGCCGTCTGTGCGAGAAGGAAGGCGGAGAAAACCCAGCTATAGAGATTCAGGCCACCGAGTTGGGCCACGATTTGCGGCATGGCCGTCGAGATGATCGTGGCTTCGATGGCAACCATAGAGGTCGCCGCCATGACGGATGCCACAATCAATGGCCGCACGGAATTGCGTGTCGCAGACATGTGTTTTTTTGAAGTGGGGGATACGGCGTAACAACTTGCGAGAAAGGCGCGACACCCGTGTCAGGTGCAGCAGCCGCGCCAGACGGCGGAAGACGGGGATCGAACGTGGCGGTCGTGCCGCACGCGTAGTCAAGACGACTTGGGCCTGGCGATGGCGACAAGCATAGCTGAATGCGGCAAAACACGTACGACGCACGTCAGCAGCACATCCGCCGCACATCACCCCGGCATGATTCGCCGCGTTGCCACAGAGCGACGCGCGTCGTCCCGAAATCCGATGCGAACTTGCGACCTATCGTCGCAGCGCGAGGCGCGCCGAATTATCACTCAATGAGAATTTCCGCCCGACGAGGCATCGGGCGGATGGCGCTCACGCCGTGCCGCGATTGCGCTTGATCACGCCATAGATCGCCAGCAGCACAATGGCACCGATGATCGACGCGATCCAGCCTGCGGACTGGCCCTCTGTGTAAAGGTGGAGAAACTGACCGACATACTTGGCGAGCAGTGCGCCCGCGATGCCGAGAATGATCGTCATGATGATGCCCATGCTGTCTCGCCCGGGGTGCAGGGCGCGTGCAATGAGACCGACGATCAGACCGACCACGATAGTGCCGATGATGCCCATGACGAATCTCCTAGGACGGGAACCCGAACGCAGTATAGACCCGATTTCCGAAGGCCTGCACCCGATATCCAAAGGGCATGACAACGTGTCTTCCAGCGACGTCAATCACCTGATATATCAAGAGAATTTCGCCCTGCCCCCGTCGCGGCGCGGGTCTTCGCTATGCCGGGTATAAGGGATGACTATTTGTCAAAATCCGACAGCTGCGCGATGATGGGGCACGCTGTCCCAACGCGCGGGCACGCGGGGCCAATGAAACGGGCATCGCGTCGACGCGCTATAATCAGGGGCTATTAGATCCCCCACACCATGCAACTGCTCGCTCTCGGCCTGAACCACCACACGGCGCCCGTCTCGCTGCGCGAACGGGTGGCGTTTCCGTTCGAGCGGATCGAGCCGGCGCTGGCAGGCCTCAAGAGTCTGTGGACCGGCAGCGGCAAGTTGAGCGCGCCTGAGGCCGCCATCCTGTCGACGTGCAACCGCACCGAGATCTATTGCGTGACGGACGATGCCGCGGCGCGCGAGCGCGCGGTGCACTGGTTGTCCCAGTTCCACAACATTCCCGCCGGCGACCTCGCCCCCCATCTGTACGCCCTCCCCCAGTCCGACGCCGTGCGTCACGCGTTCCGCGTGGCGAGTGGTCTGGACTCGATGGTGCTGGGTGAGACGCAGATTCTCGGGCAGTTGAAGGACGCCGTGCGCACCGCCGCCGAGGCCGGTGCGCTGGGCACGTATCTGAACCAGCTTTTCCAGCGCACGTTCGCGGTGGCCAAGGAAGTCCGTGGCCAGACCGAGATCGGCGCGCATTCGGTGTCGATGGCCGCTGCCGCCGTGCGTCTCGCACAGCGTATCTTCGAGAGCATCAGCACGCAGAAGGTGCTGTTCATCGGCGCGGGCGAGATGATCGACCTGTGCGCCACGCACTTCGCTGCGCAAAATCCGAAAGCCCTGTACATCGCCAACCGGACGGCCGAGCGCGGCGAGAAGCTCGCCGAACGTCTGGGCGGCACGGCGATCCGTCTGTCGGAGTTGCCGCAGCGTCTGCACGAGTTCGACATCGTCGTGTCGTGCACGGCGAGTACGCTGCCCCTGATCGGGCTGGGCGCTGTCGAGCGCGCCATCAAGGCCCGTAAGCACAAACCGATGTTCATGGTCGATCTGGCCGTGCCGCGCGACATCGAACCGGAAGTCGGTCGTCTGGCCGACGTCTTCCTGTACACCGTCGACGATCTCGGCGCGGTCGTACGCGAAGGCAACGCGCTGCGTCAGGCTGCGGTCGCGCAAGCCGAAGCGATCATCGAGACGCGCGTGCAGAACTTCATGCAATGGCTCGACGCGCGCAGCGTCGTGCCAGTCATTCGCGATATCCACGGCACGGCCGAGGCCATGCGTGTGGCCGAACTCGAGCGTGCCCAGCGCATGCTCGCGCGTGGCGACGACCCTGCCGCCGTGCTCGAAGCCCTGTCCCAGTCCCTCACCAAGAAATTCCTGCACGGCCCGACGCACGCGCTCAATACGGCGCGCGGCGATTCGCGCGAGCAAATCCTTCACCTCATTCCCGAACTGTTCCGCACCTCGGGATCCGCCGACAAATAGATGAAAGCGAGCATGCAAGCCAAGCTCGACCAATTGACGCAACGTCTGGTCGAGCTTGATGGCCTATTGAGCCAGGGCGACATTACCCGCGACCTGGACAACTACCGCAAGCTCACGCGCGAACATGCCGAGCTGGCGCCCGTCGTCGCGCAATATCAGCAGTATCGTCAGGCGCTGGGCGATGTGGCGGCCGCACAGGAAATGGCGTCCGACCCGGAGATGCGTGACTTCGCCGAAGACGAAGCCGCGAACGCGCGCGCTCGCATGGAAGATCTGGAAGGCACGCTGCAACGCATGCTGCTGCCGCGCGATCCCAACGACGACCGCAACATCTATCTCGAAATCCGCGCGGGCACCGGCGGTGACGAATCCGCGCTGTTCGCGGGCGATCTGCTGCGCATGTACTCGCGCTATGCGGAGCGTCAGCGCTGGCAGGTCGAAATCATGTCGGCGAGCGAATCGGATCTGGGCGGCTACAAGGAAGTCATTGTCCGACTCGTCGGTCAGGGTGCGTATTCGCGACTGAAGTTCGAGTCGGGCGGCCATCGCGTGCAGCGCGTGCCCGCCACCGAAACGCAGGGGCGCATTCACACGTCCGCCTGCACCGTCGCCGTGATGCCGGAAGCGGACGACGTTGCCGATGTCGAAATCAATCCGGCGGACATTCGCATCGATACGTTCCGCGCGTCGGGCGCAGGCGGTCAGCACGTCAACAAGACGGATTCGGCCGTGCGCATCACGCACTTGCCGACGGGCATCGTCGTGGAGTGTCAGGACGACCGCTCGCAACACCGCAACAAGGACAAGGCGCTCAAGGTGCTCGCCGCGCGCATCAAGGATGCCCAACTGCGCGCCCAGCAAGCCAAGGAAGCCGCCACCCGCAAGAGCCTGATCGGCTCGGGTGACCGCTCCGAGCGCATTCGCACGTACAACTTCCCGCAGGGGCGGATGACGGATCACCGCATCAACCTCACGCTCTACAAGCTCGAATACATCATGGACGGCGATCTCGACGAGATGATCAACGCACTGGTGACCGAGCATCAGGCGGAACTGCTGGCATCGCTGGGCGAGGCGGCCTGATGACTTTGGGCGGGCAGAACGCGCAAGACGGCAACGTAGTGCCCGACGTCGCCACCGTCGCGACGCTGCTGCGTGAGCCGGGTCTGCCGCCCATGGAGTCGCGCATTCTGCTCTCGCACGTGCTCGGCTGGAGCCGCACCCAACTGATTACTCGCGACCGCGAGCCGCTCGCACCCGAGACGGTCGCCGTCTACCGGGCCTTGCATGCGCGCCGTGTGGCGGGCGAACCCATCGCCTATCTCACCGGCACGCGGGAATTCTTCGGGCTGACGCTCAACGTCAGTCCGTCGGTCCTCATCCCCCGGCCGGAAACGGAACTGCTCGTGGAGCTGGCGCTCGCGCGTATCGAAGGACGTCAGACGCCGCGCGTGCTCGATCTCGGCACCGGCAGCGGTGCGATCGCGCTGGCCATCGCCCATAGCCGTCCGGATGCGCGTGTCACGGCGCTGGACCGCTCCGCCGACGCCCTCGACGTCGCGCGTGAAAACGCCCGGCAACTCGGGCTGGATGGCCGCGTCCGGTTTGTGGCGAGCGATTGGTATGACGTGCTGCCCGCTGACGAGGCACCGTTCGACCTGATCGTCGCCAATCCGCCCTACATCGTGTCAGGCGACGAACACCTCTCGCAGGGCGACCTGCGCTTCGAGCCCGTCGACGCCCTGACCGATCACGCCGACGGCCTGGCCGCCTTGCGCGTCATCGTGGCGGGCGCACCGTCGCGCCTGCGGCCCGATAGCTGGCTGCTGTGCGAGCACGGCTACCATCAGGCGGCGGATGTCCGGGCGCTTTGCACGGCGGCGGGTTTCGCGGATGTAGCCTCCGAGCGCGACCTCGCAGGCATCGAACGCACCACCGGCGGACGACGCCCCTGAGCGCGCGCCGACGGGCAGAACGGAAAACCGCTAAAATGCCGGATACGCCGACTTTCCGGCATCCCCACGGGCTTCCGAACATGACCACCCAAGAACGCATCCAGCAAATCGTTACCGATCACCCCGTCGTCCTCTTCATGAAGGGCAACGCGCAATTCCCGATGTGCGGCTTCTCGGGCCGTGCCATCCAGATCCTGAAGGCATGTGAAGTGAACGACCTGTTCACGGTCGACGTGCTGCAAGACGACGAAATCCGTCAGGGCGTGAAGGACTTCGCCAACTGGCCGACGATTCCGCAGCTCTACATCAAGGGCGAATTCATCGGCGGCTCGGACATCATGATGGAGATGTACCAGAGCGGCGAACTCAAGCAGATCATCGCTGAACTCGCCTAAGTCGACGACGTCGCCTACGTCGCCCAAGCATCCGATCTCTCCGATCGACAACTGATGACCGTATCGACGGGTGTCGCCCGAACGTCCGCACCTTCGCGCCTGATCGTCGCCATTACCGGCGCGACGGGCGCGGTGTACGGCGTGCGCCTGCTCGAACGTCTGCGCGCGATGGGCGGCGTCGAAACGCATCTGATGGTCTCGAGTGCAGGCTGGCTTACGCTGCGCCACGAACTCGGACTGGAGCGCTCGGACGTGCAGGCGCTCGCCGATCAGTACCACAGCGTGCGTGAGATCGGCGCGAACATCGCCAGCGGATCGTTTGCCACGGCCGGCATGGTCGTCGCGCCTTGTTCGATGAAGACGCTCGCGAGCGTCGCGCACGGACTGTCCGACAATCTGATCGCCCGCGCCGCAGATGTCACCCTGAAGGAACGCCGCCGTCTGGTATTGATGGTGCGCGAGACGCCCTTCAACCTCGCGCATCTGCGCAACATGACGGCCGTCACCGAAATGGGTGGCATCGTCTACCCGCCTCTCCCCGCGTTCTACAACCGCCCGGCGTCGCTCGACGCGATGGTCGACGACACCGTCGCTCGTGTGATCGATCTGTTCGGGATTGCGCCGCCCGTCGCCTCAAGCTGGGACGGTCTGGGCAAGGACGTCGAAGGCTGAGCGTCGCGCGCCGCATCCGGCGCAAGCAGCCCCCCACCCTCTCGTTTATCTCACGCCGTCGACCCAGCGTTGCAGCGTGTCGAGCGCGCCCTGCGATTGTCCAGCGGCGGACTCCGGCGTCTGCACGCACAGTTCCAGCATGATCTCGTTCGGGTCGAGCAGATAGAGATGCTCCCCATCGCCATGGCGCTCGATGGCAAACGGTACCTCGTTGGCCGTGAGACGCGCCTTCCAGCGCTCCAGCGCTTCGCCGTCGCGCACGCGCAGCGCTACGTGATGGATCTGAGTCGCAGGCGTGTCGGCGTGGGGTTCGGGCGCGAGGCCGTCGCAATTGAAAAACGCCAGCGCCTGACCGGGTTCGATCTGATAGCTGACGAGCAGATAGGGCTTGCCCCACAACCGGCTCATGCCGGTTTGCGCACCTGCGAGTGTGAAACCCATCACGTCGACGTAGAATCGGTGCGTGAGCGTCGCGTCATAGCTGGGATACGCGACGTGATCGATGGCCACCGGCGTGACGGCCGGTGCAGCGGACGCAGCCCGCCCGTGTGCCGTAGCGTCGACGGCAGAAGTGGGATCCAGCATCGCCTGGTTCATCTTGATCCCCCGGACGGCAAAGTCGTGATGGCATTCGGGAAACTGCGTCTGTAGTGTAGTCCTGCAACCTGCGTGGCATCAACCGAGTGTCAGCAAGACCCGCATGGACTATAGTGAAAACGCCACACTTTGCGTGCCGGAGCGCATGGTTGCGTGTTTCCACGGGCTGTCGCATGAATTTGCCTGCCCTGGATGCCGCCCCTCCGACACCCATCCCCCCAGTGGTGTGACATGTATGCGACCGGAGTTTGTCATGGAGACCACCCTCTCGCCTGTTGTCGTCTACGCCGTTGTGACGCTCGTGTTCGTCATGCTGGTCCTTGTCGTGCCTGCGGGCGCGCGTTGGCGCAACGTCGCCTGGCCTGCTGCCGTACCCCCCCTCTCCCCGCACCGCCCCGGCGATCTGCTCGGCACGCCCCGCACACCTTACTGGCGTTCGCCGAACGACACGCACGATTTGCGTCGGCCGTCCTACTTCGCGACCTCCGAACGACGTGGCCGTCGTCCGGCAAGCTTTCTCGCACCGCGAGACCACGAACGCCGTTAGGTCTGCTCACCCTCCCCCGTCGCACTATCCTTACGCCTTGTTACATCTGTAGTGCCGCCGTAGCACCGGCGGCGGCTCCTCGTCCGTAGAATTTCAACTACGGACCGCGCGCCGGCACACACAGCGCAGCGCTAAATAAGGAGAACAGATGCAACGTCGTTTCTGGATGGCTACCGCCACCCTCACGGGACTCACCGCAGTATTTGTGTCGGGCAGCGCTTTCGCGCGCACCGATGTGTCAGTCAACATCGGCATTCCCGGCCCGGCCATCGTGGCCCCGGGACCGGTCTACGCGCCGCCCCCCGTCTACGCCGCACCGGCACCGATGATGGTCGCCCCGCCGCCCGTCGTGTATGGCCCGCCCCCGCGCTACTGGCGAGGCCCGCCGCCGCGCCACTGGCATCACGATCGCGGCTGGGATCGCCGTGGATGGGACCATCGCGACCATCGCCATCGCTAAGATTTCCCGCCGTCATGGCGAAGCAGCGTCAAAAGAAAAGCCCCGCAGGTCGACTGACCGCGGGGCTTTAACTTGTAAGCACGTCCATCGTTGAAAACGTCGTTGTGACGAACGTCGCTGCGAACGGATTACGTCGACCCATGCAATGCACGCATGAAGCCTCGACGATTTATCGACGCTTCATGCGCCATCGCGCATTCAGGCATTCATCGCCATTCGAGTGACTTACGACCTCGCATTAAAGTGGCGAATGGCTTCGTAGCTCATCAAGCAAAACACTTCGGATGTTGCGACAAAAAAACTTCAGCCGTAAATATTTCAATATCGATAGTACCCATGCCCGTAATAACCCCCTCCGTAATACGGTCGTGCCGGAACGACAACGCATCCGGCAAGCGTGATAGCAAGCAACGCGGCGACGACTAACTTCATGATCTGACTCCACAGGTAAGAACGCGAATCCGTTCGCTTTCTTTATATCGCCAGCCCTGTAGGAAGCCCATCACGCGTCTGTAAGCCGTGTAAGCGAAGGTTGCCAAACGGGGAAAGTGTCGCACTTTGTTACGTAACACGCGCTGGGTGTGGCCGTAACATCGGTCCGTCAGCAATGTCATCACTTTGCGTAAAACCAGCAACGACGCGGGTTTCGCGAGATCCCGCTGTCTGGCATGCCGCTTGCATAGTGGTAAGCGTCGCCCTTTCAATTGCCCCGAAGAGTGCGGCTTTGACTCAAACCCTCCTCCCGTTGCAGACACGGGAGGAGGCTTTTTTTCAAATCTCTCCGATCCTTGCGGAGCCCAATCTCCGACACGCGATCGCGACACTTTCCTGCACCGCGAATGTGCAGGCGCTTTCGTATTCTCATTTCATCTGTGCGTTTGAAATGTATCGACGCTATAACACCGTCGACTTCCTATGCGATTCCTTTATCTTTAAAGCCTTATTGGACGTGGCTTTCGCAGCGATTTTCAACCTCATCGGCATAAACCACATGCGGGTACGCACCGATCTCAAGTTGACTCCTTCGCTGTCGTAATCGCGTCTATAGAGGACTGCGTATTCAATTGGGGGAACGCAGCATCCCTTTCGTGACGGCCGCACGACACGCGCCGGGGCAAGCGTATCAGGGGAAAAGTCATGGAAATCGCCACGCCTGAATTCCAGATGGAACAACAGGAACTACAGGCCGTCACCGCCGCGCTCAACCGCGTGCAGGCCGTTATCGAGTTCGATTTGCAGGGGCGCATTCTTCACGCGAACGAGAACTTCCTGCAGACCGTGGGCTATCGTCTCGATGAAATTCAGGGCCAGCACCACCGCATGTTCTGCGAGCCCGATTACACCGCCTCGAACGCCTATCGCGACTTCTGGGCGAAGCTCGGTCGCGGCGAATTCGATTCCGGCGAGTACAAGCGACTGGGCAAAGGCGGACGCGAAGTGTGGATCCGCGCCTCGTACAACCCCGTGTTCGACGCGAACGGCGTGGCGTACAAGGTGATCAAGTTCGCCACCGACGTCACGGCAGATCGCACGCGTCAAGCCGAATTCGAAGGCAAGGTGCGCGCGATGGACATCGCGCAGGCCGTTATCGAATTCAATCTCGACGGCACGGTCATCACGGCCAACGACAACTTCCTGAAGACGCTGGGCTACTCGCTTGACGAGATTCGCGGCAAGCATCACCGCATGTTCTGCGAACAGGACTACGCCGCCGGTAACGAGTACCGCGACTTCTGGGCCAAGCTCAATCGCGGCGAATTCGATGCGGGACGCTACAAGCGCCTCGGCCGTGGCGGACGCGAAATCTGGATTCAGGCGACGTACAACCCGATCCTCGACGCGAACGGCCGTCCCTATAAGGTCGTGAAGTTCGCCACCGACATCACGCAGCAGGTCGAACTCGAAGCGAGCGTGAAACGGCGCGCGGAGGACGACCAGCGCAAAGTCGCGCTGCTGCTCGACACCGTCAATCGCGCGGCGGCCGGCGATCTGACCGGCGCGATTGCGGTGAACGGCACCGACCCCATCGATCAGCTGGCCGACGGCATTCGTCACATGATGGACGACCTGCGCGGCGTGATCGGCAAGGTCGTCAACTCGGCGGGCGAGTTCTCGGGCGCGTCGCGCGACATCGCAGACCGCGCGAACACGGTGGCGACGGGTGCGCAGGCACTGGGGGCGACGGTCGAAGAGATGAACGCGTCTATCGAGGAACTGACGGCGTCGATCAACTCGATTGCCGACAACACCAAGGGGGCTGACCAGCTCGCCAAGTCGACGCAGCAGGAAGCCGAAACCGGCTCGCGTGCCATTGCCCGTTCCGTCGAAGCGATGGAACTGATCAACAAGTCGTCGGAAGACATCAGCGAGATCGTGAAGGTGATCGGCGAGATCGCCGGGCAGACCAACCTGCTCGCCTTCAACGCTGCCATCGAAGCGGCGCGCGCGGGCGAACACGGCCTCGGCTTCTCGGTCGTGGCAGACGAAGTTCGCAAGCTCGCCGAGCGCTCGTCGCAAGCCACCAAGGAAATCTCCAAGCTCATCAACGAGTCGACCAAGCGGGTGGCGCAGGGCAGCGACGTTTCGCGTCAGGCAGGCGAAGCCTTCGAGAAGATCGTGAGCGGTGTGTCGCGCACCACGCAGGCCATCTCCGAGATTTCATGTGCCGCAGAAGAGCAGCTCGTCGCCGCGCGCGAAGTGAGTCTCGCGATTCAGCACGTGGCGGAAGAGACGGAGAAGTCGGCGGGCGCATGCGAGACCATCGCCCAGGCGACGACCGGCCTCAATCAGGGCGCAGAGGAACTGGATCGCACCGTCTCGAGGTTCAAGGTGTAGGCCTTACCCGGCGAGCCACATTCTTCGCACCCCGGGAATACGCTCGCCGGTATTTTTCCGATGACGGCCGACCGACTGGCCGCACCGGAACCCACGTCCGCCAAGAGGGCCCGATATGGAAATCGAAGCCGACGCCGACGCCGTCACCCAGCAAGCGCTCCTGCGCGCTGTTCACCGGCATACCGGCATCTCGATGAACGAGAAGAAGTGGACGATGTTGCAGGGCCGTTTGCGCCCGCGCCTGCGCACGCTGTCGCTGCGTTGTTATCGCGACTATCTGGCGCTGCTAGAGAACACGCCTGACGAAATTCGCAACTTCGTGAATCTCGTCACGACGAACGAAACCACCTTCTTTCGCACTCCGCGCGTGTGGGATTACTTCGCGCAGCATTACCTGCCGCGCTGGCATGCCGCCAATCCGGGGCGCGCCTTCCACATGTGGTCGGCCGCCGCTTCTTCGGGAGAGGAGTCGTATTCCGCGGCCATGATCTGCGAGGAATTTCGGGCGCGTCACACGGGCTTCCAGTATCAGATCCACGCGACCGACATTTCGAGTCAGGTGCTGGCCGTCGCCATGGCAGGCAACTACGGCGGTCGCAGCATCGACGGGCTCAAGCAACAGCGTCCGGCCATGCTCGCGAAGTACTTCCGTCCGAGCGCCGGCGGGTTCACGGTCGCACCCGAGTTGCGTGCGCATATCACGTTTGCAGAGCACAACCTTTACCAGCGTCTGGCGCGTCGCGAGGCGTTCGACCTCGTCATGCTGCGCAATGTGCTGATCTATTTCGAGACGGGCGATCAGGAACGAGTATTGGAGAACGTACGTCGCACGCTTGCCCCCGAAGGCGTGCTGATCGTCGGCGAATCGGAGTCGCTCTCGCGACTGTCCACCGGCTATCAATTTGAGCAACCGCTCATTTACCGCAATCAGGGGGCATCGAATGGGGCCGTCGCATGACATTCAGGTGTTGATGGGCGAGGTGCGCATCGGGCGCGGTGAAGACGTGCTGCGGGCCACCCTCGGTTCGTGCGTCGGCATCGGGTTGATGTGGCGCTCGCGCGGGCTCTACGGCCTCGCCCACTGTCTGTTGCCGGAAGCGCCGAATCCAACGCTCGCTATCGGGGCGAAGTACGTCACGCAGGCGGTGCCGTCGCTGCTCGCCCTGATGAAGGCGGACGGTGCGCGCCGTAGCGAGATCGAAGCGGTGATCGCCGGCGGGGGCAACATGATGCCGCACCAGCCACCCGCCAAGCATGGCTTGATCGGCGTGGCGAACGCCAAGATGGCGCAGGCGCTGATCGCCGAGACGGGCATACCAATCGTCCACGTCGAGGTCGGCGGGGAAGTCGGGCGACAACTGTTGATCGATTGCGCGCGTCACGCATTTCTCGTGCGCACCATTGGCTCGAACGGAGGTGCCGCTGTGCCGCGTCGCCCCGCTCTCAGACTCGTGGGACGTGAATCATGAATGCACGGACACCGGGATTCCCGTTTCTCCAGCGCAACGCCGTCGCGGGCACGACCGTCCTGCCGCCGACGGTGTCGCCCTATCTGAACTTTCAGGGCTATCAGGGCTTCAGGGGTGACGGATGCGGTTACGGACCGCTACCGGGCGTGACGACCCACGTACGCGAAGCGTTGCACGCGCCGTCGTCGTCGCCGGTGCCGTCGGCCGACGATGCGGCGATGGACGTCGAATCGTCATGGCTTGCGCCTGCCGAAGCAACGCTGACGACGCCGGCGGCATCGGTGGCATCGCTGGCATTGGCGACGCCAACGAAAGCGCGCAACGCCGCCCCCGACGACATCGAGGTGTTCGGCTCGTTTCATCTGGGCGACGTCGAATTCGCACTGCCGATTGCCGCGTTGCAGGAAGTCGTGAATTTCCCCGAGCGCATTACGCCGGTACCGCTCTCACCCGCTTTCCTGCTCGGGTTGTTCAACCTGCGCGGCACGCTCATCCCCATCGTCGATCTGAAGCCGTTGCTGGCGATTGCGGGCGAGGCGAATGTCGGAGCGGGCGGGTCGGCGAATGCAACGCCAGTGACCGAGAAGATCGCCATCGTCGACGTCGAGGGCATTCGCGTTGGTCTGCTGTTCGACAGCACGAGTGAGATTCTGCGTGTGCGGGCGTCGCAACGCACGGGATTCGAATACGATCCGTCGCACGTTGCGCCGCAGGTGGTGTCCGGGGCCATCAAGCTCGATGGCGGCGACCGCATTTTGCAGATCCTCGCACCGGCTGCGCTCGTGCGCATCGAGAACATGCCGCAGTTGCTCGCGCGTCAGGCGCTCAGCGCGCCGCAGCGCCGCCAGCAGCGGCAACGGCTGCAATGCGTGTCGTTCACCGTCGAGCACTCACGTCTGGCGCTGCCGATGAGCGCGATCCGCGAGATCATCCGCATCCCCGATCTGCAAAACTCGGCGCTGGCGAGCGTTTTCTGCGTCGGCATGCTGAACCTGCGCGGCACGGTGGTGCCCGTCATCGACTTCGCGCATTTTCTGGGGTTGCAGGCGAGCCGTCCGGAGCCGGAGATTGCGGGAACGGCGTCCGATCCGCGGCGCATTCTGATCGTCAAGCAGGAAGACGTGCACTTCGGCTTGCTGGTCGACGCAGTGGACAGCATCGTCACCTATTACGCCGACGAGTTGCTGGCGATGCCGTCGTTCAGCGCCTCGCACGCGCAGCTCTTCGCGGGATGCATTCCGCGCGAGCCGGTGGATGCGGGAGGTGTGGGCGGTGCGACCGTCACGTCGAACGACATCGTGCTACTCAACGCCGACGAACTCTTCACGCATTCACAGGTGCTGGAACTGACACGCGGGCATCGCGAGTTGTATCGCGAGACGGACCCGGCGCAACGGGCGAAGGTCGGCGAGGCGGCGTGGCGTGGTGCGAAGTCGTCGCGTGGGACGCGTCACGCGTATGTCTCCTTCCGTTTGCAGCACATGCTCGCGGTGCGTCTCGACCAGTTGCGCGAGATCATCCACGACTCGCCGGATGTGATGCCCGCACCGGGCGCACCGTCGTTCGTGCGCGGCATGCTCAATTTGCGGCGCGAGCTGGTGACCATCGTCGATCTGCGCGCGCTGTACGGCATGCCGATGCAGGACGACGCGCAGGCGCGCAAGATTCTGGTCATCGAACACGGCAAGGACAAATTCGGTCTGCTGGTGGACGCCATCGAGAACATCGTCACGCTGGACGAAGCGGATAAGCTGCCGGTCCCGGCAATGCTGCTCGGACGCGCGACCCACGAGATGCGCAACGACATGCGCGAGGCGGTGGAGCTACCCACGGCGGACGGCACCGCACGCACGGCGATGCTGCTCGATCTTCAGCCGCTCAAGATGCGTCTGGAGACGGCGTTGGCGCAATGAGTGCGGGCAACAAGGCGGTTCAGGGGTGAGGAAGTGGCGCGTGTGGGATGCAGTACTGAAGTAGAACCGGCGGATTCGCGAGCGCCGGCGCAGGGCCCTGCGGCGTGTCGGGGGGCACGCCGCAGGGGTGGTATGCATCGCCTCAGATCACTTCATGACGATGAATATCGTGCGTGACGAAGCCTCGGGCGTCATCCGGTATCGCTAGCCAATCCGGATGTGCCAACGTGCGGCGAACGTCGTCCAGACCGCTGGCCCAGTGATCGAGCATCGTTGACAGCCCGAATTGATAGTCCTTGTAGTGCCCCTCGTATTCCTTGTTGCGATAGATCAGCTGCACGACGTTGTAGCGCTTGCTGCACGCGATCTCTTCCGCCGCATGGCACCACGGATCACGCGCACGCACATCCGCAGGCACACGATCGAGCACCTCGCGCAACACGCGTCGATAGTGCTGCGCACGCTGCAAGTTGTCCGTCACCAGACGCGTCCGGCTCGAGAACTGAATGTCCTTCTGTCGACCCGCCACGTCGTTCAGATTGTCGGGCAACGGCCCCCGCGCACTCCACAGATCGACCTGAAACGCGAGCGTGTCGCGGCGCGGCGACGTGCCCAGCACCTCCGAGAGCGGTGTGTTCGATACGAGGCCACCATCCCAGAAATACTGCCCGTCGATCTCCACGGCGGGGAATCCCGGCGGCAACGCGCCCGATGCCATGAAGTGCTCCGCCCGCAACGTCTCGCGCGTGTTGTCGAAATACACGAAGTTGCCGGTATGCACGTTGACCGCCCCCACCGACACGCGAATCTCGCGCGCATTGATCCGGTCGAAGTCAGCGAATCGCTCCAGCGTCCCACGCAATGCCGACGTGTCGTAGTAACTGGCGTGCGCCGGGTCGCCCATGGCGGTCGGCAACGGCTGCGGCCAGCGCGGCGTGAAGAAGCCTTTCTGCCCCTCGGCCATCGCGCGCCACGCCTGCCAGGCGCTGTAAGCGATGCGTCCGGACTCCGGTCCGTTGAGGATCGCGGCTTCGAACGGCGCGGGCAGCGGCGGGAAGACCGCAGGCTCGCAAATCGTCCGCCAGAACGCTTCGAGTTGCTCGACACGACGCTCCGGCGCATTGCCCGCAATGATCGCCGTGTTAAGCGCGCCGATGGAGATGCCGGCGATCCAGTTCGGCTCGATGCCCGACTCGTACAGACCGGCGTACACGCCCGCCTGATAGGCCCCTAGCGCCCCGCCACCCTGCAAGACGAGTGCCACCGTCTCATACGGCGGCAGATCGATGGCGCGTTTGGGGACTTTGGGCGGATTGGCCGTCATGACCGTTCTCCTGATGCTGGGTACCTGATGATGAACACCGCCCCGGCAACGTCGCTGCCGGGGCGGCGAACTGCCACGTGCGCTTACTGCATGAACCAGCCGTGGCTCACGACGAACGACTGTCCGGTGAACGCGGCGCTCGGGAACGTCGCGAGGAACAGCGCGGTCTGGGCGACGTCGTCCACCGTGGTGAACACACCGTCGACGGTGCCGCCGAGCATCACCTTCTTGATGACTTCGTCTTCCGAAATGCCAAGCTCCTTGGCCTGCTCCGGAATCTGCTTGTCGACGAGCGGCGTACGCACGAAGCCCGGGCAGATGACGTGCGAGCGCACGTTATGCTTCGCGCCTTCCTTCGCCAGCACGCGAGCGAGGCCGAGCAATGCATGCTTGGCCGCCACGTACGCCGACTTCAGCGGCGACGCCTCATGCGAGTGCACCGAACCCATGTAGATGACGATGCCACCGCGATCGTCCTTGTACATGTGCTTGAGCGCCGCCTTGGTCGTCAGAAACGCGCCGTCGACGTGAATCGCCTGCATCTTCTTCCAATCCGAGAACGCGTAGTTCTCGATCGGATTGACGATCTGAATACCCGCGTTCGAGATCAGGATGTCGATGGAACCGAACGTCTCGGCGACCTTGTCGATGCCGCTATTCACCGCCTCTTCGTTGGTGACGTCCATCGCCACCCCGATGGCGCGGCCACCGGCCGCCTTGATCTCTTCGGCAACGGCGTCCGCACCCTGCTGGTTCAGATCCGCAATCGCGATGGCCGCACCGGCACGCGCCAGTGTCAGCGCAATCTCCTTACCGATGCCGCTGGCGGCACCCGTCACCACCGCGACTTTCCCATTCAACTGATTCACCGACTGGCTCATTTGCACACTCCTGATTCGTCAAAATGGCGGACCATGCAACGTGGCACGATGTGACACGTGCGCATGGCTCGTCGAACACTGGCTGATGGCGGACGTCCCCGCATCGATGGGCGAGTCCGGCCGCCGCACAAACAGAAAAGGCGCCTTGCGGCGCCTTTTCCTGCATTACCGCGCGATCGGCTTGTAGCGGATTCGCTTCGGTTTTGCTGCCTCCTCGCCGAGGCGCTTCTTCTTGTCGGCCTCGTACTCCTGATAATTGCCCGGGAAGAACTCGACATGCGAGTCGCCTTCGAAGGCCAGAATGTGCGTGGCGATACGATCGAGGAACCAGCGATCGTGCGAGATGACCATCACACAACCGGCGAACTCGAGCAGCGCGTCCTCGAGTGCACGCAAGGTTTCGACGTCCAGATCGTTCGACGGTTCATCGAGCAGCAACACATTGCCGCCGGAGATCAGCGTCTTGGCCATGTGCAGGCGGCCACGCTCACCGCCGGAGAGCGAACCGACCTGCTTCTGCTGGTCCGAGCCCTTGAAGTTGAAGCGGCCGATGTAGGCACGCGACGGCGTTTCGTACTTGCCCACCGTCAGCACGTCGGCACCGCCCGAAATCTCTTCGAACACGGTCTTCGTGCCGTCCAGCGCATCGCGGCTCTGGTCGACGTACGCCATCTTGACGGTCGGACCGACCTTGATCTCGCCGCTGTCCGGCTGCTCACGACCCGTAAGCATCTTGAAGAAAGTCGACTTACCGGCACCGTTCGGGCCAATGATGCCGACGATGGCGCCCGGCGGCACCTGGAAGCTCAGATCGTCGATCAGCAGACGGTCGCCGAAAGCCTTCGACACGTTCTTGAACTCGACCACTTCGTTACCCAGACGCTCACCCACCGGGATGAAGATTTCCTGGGTTTCGTTGCGCTTCTGGTATTCCTGGCTGTTCAGCTCGTCGAAACGGGCAAGACGCGCCTTCGACTTCGCCTGACGGCCCTTCGGGTTCTGACGCACCCACTCCAATTCCTTCTTGAGCGCCTTCTGACGCGCCGATTCGCTCGACTCTTCCTGCTTCAGGCGTTGTTCCTTCTGGTCGAGCCAGGAGCTGTAGTTGCCCTTCCACGGAATGCCGTGACCCCGGTCGAGTTCGAGAATCCACTCGGCCGCGTTGTCGAGGAAGTAACGATCGTGGGTGACGGCGACGACCGTGCCCGGGAATCGCGTGAGGAACTGTTCGAGCCAGTCGACGGATTCGGCGTCCAGGTGGTTGGTCGGTTCGTCGAGCAAGAGCATGTCCGGCTTCGAGAGCAGCAGACGGGCCAGCGCCACGCGGCGCTTTTCACCGCCGGAGAGCACGCCGATCTTGGCGTCCCATGCCGGCAGACGCAGCGCGTCGGCAGCGACTTCCAGCGTCTGCTCGATATTGTTGCCGTCGCTCGCCGCGAGGATCGCTTCGTACTTGGCCTGCTCGGCGGCCAGCGCGTCGAAGTCGGCATCCGGCTCGGCGTATGCGGCGTAGATTTCGTCGAGCTTCGTGCGGGCTTCCATGATCTCGCCCATGCCGCCTTCGACGGCTTCGCGCACGGTCTGCTCGGGATCGAGTTGCGGCTCCTGCGGCAGATAACCGATGTTCAGGTTGGCCATCGGGATCGCTTCACCCTCGATCTCCTTGTCGACGCCGGCCATGATCTTGAGCAGCGTCGATTTGCCCGAACCGTTCAGGCCCAGCACGCCGATCTTGGCACCCGGGAAGAACGACAGGGAGATGTCCTTGAGGATGTGACGCTTGGGCGGAACAATCTTGCCCACGCGGTTCATGCTGAATACGTACTGTGCCATTCGGCTTTCCTGATCCTGAAACGGTTATGACGGCTCACGCGCGAGCGCCAGATAGCGGCAAGTTTATCAAAGCGCAGCACGCACGGCATCGGACGCGTCGATCACGAGGTCGGCGCTGGCGTACGCGCAGCACGGCAGCAGCCACCCTTGCATCTTCTCGTCGCGCGACAGACCGGGCCACTCGATCCGGTACGTCACAGGTGCCCCCACGCCACCGGTCTGCGCTTGGCATAAACAAGCACGACACGTGCCGTTGCGACACAGGCTCGGCAGCTTGATGCCCGCCGCCTGCGCTGCGAGCAGGATCGGCATGTCGACCGGCGCGTCGAACTGCCAGCCTGAGGGCATGAGTGTGACGCGGTACGTCTTGACGGGCTTGACGGGCTTGACGCGCTTTGCGTCGCGGGCGTCGTGGTTGTGCCCATCGGCAGGAGACGATCCCGTGTCAGGGGTAGCGGAGATGGCGCGATTCAAGGACGGAAGCGGCTACGGTGAGCGGTCGGGGGCGCTCGAAAGCGACGGACGTGCTACGCGGCGAATCTTGCAGCAACGCGCTACCATAACCCACTTTCGCCTCTCGAATCTCATGTCCGACGCTCAGAAAACCGACACCGCCGACACCGCGCATGCTGCCGATGCTCCTGTGAGTCCCACCGGCCGCCTCATCGACACCACGGGGCTGCGGGCCGAGCTGCAAGCATTCGCCGATGCCCGCGACTGGCATCAGTACCATTCGCCCAAGAACCTCGCGATGGCGCTGTCGGTCGAAGTGGCTGAACTCGTCGAGATCTTCCAGTGGCACACCGAGGCGCAGGCCAATGCCGTCATGCAGTCGAGTGAAGCGCGGCATGTCGAGCAGGAACTGGCTGACATCACCATGTATCTGGTGCGTCTGACGATGGTGCTTGGCATCGACCTGAATCGCGCGGTCGCCGACAAACTTGTCCTGAACGCGCAAAAGTACCCGGCAACGAAGGCGTGATCGCGCGAGGCGGAAATCGTGCCGAGTCTCTGAATTGAGTGTCCGCCCCTTGCAATCGGGCCGCACGCCCGCATAACGGCCAGAGTCCGCCTCCCCCGAATTTCGATCCGACAACGCTATGTCCCAATCCTCTCAGACTTCCCAGACGTCCCAAACGTCAGATGTGCCGCCCGGCGCGAGCCACACGCACGGCAAGTCGTCGAAGCGCACACTCCCCGCACGCCCGCGCTGGTTGATGCTCGCCATCATTGCGCTGTTGCATGCGTACATCGGCTGGCGTCTGCTGACACCCCTGCCGGTGGCCATGGGCTGGAAGGTGTTGGGCGGGTTGTGGCTCGCCGTCTCGACCGTGTTGATTCCGCTCGGGCTGATGAGCCGCGCCATCCAGAAGGAACCGCTCGCCACGCTGCTGACATGGACGGGCATGACCGCCATCGGCATCTTCTCGTCGCTCTTCGTGCTGACGCTGCTGCGCGACGTGGTACTCGGTGTCGCGATGGCCTTCTCGGTACTCGACGCGCAGCTCGTCACCCGTTCGGCGGTCATCGTGCTGATACTGACGGCCGCGTCGACGGTGCTGGGCTTCTACAACGCGCGACGCCTCGCCCGCGTGGTCGAGATCGACATTCCCATCGCCGACCTACCGTCCGAGCTTAAGGGCTTCACCATCGTGCAGCTGAGCGACATTCACGTGAGTTCGACGATTCGACGCCGCTATATCGAAGCGATCGTCGAAGCGTCGAACGCGCTCAAGCCGGATCTCGTCGCCATCACCGGCGATCTGGTGGACGGCGGCGTGCCCGCACTGCGCGACCATATCGCACCGCTCGGACAACTGACCTCGCGCCACGGCACCTACGTCTGCACGGGCAACCACGAGTACTACTCGGGCGCGCCGGCATGGGTCGCGGAACTGCGACGCATCGGCCTGACCGTCCTCGAAAACGAGCATGTGGTGCTTGACCATGAAGGCGCAGCGCTGACGGTGGCCGGCGTGACGGACTTCACCGCCCATCAGTTCGATCCGGAAAAGCGCAGCGATCCGCAGGCGGCCATCGCGGGCGCGCCCGAAGGCGTGCCGCGCGTGCTGCTCGCGCATCAACCGCGCAGCGCCCCCGCCGCGCAGGAAGCCGGCTTCGATCTGCAACTCTCCGGACACACGCACGGCGGACAATTCTGGCCATGGATGTACTTCGTGCCGCTGCAACAACCGTTCGTGCACGGCCTGCATCGCCTTGGCCGTCTCGCCATCTATGTGAGCCGGGGAACAGGCTATTGGGGACCGCCGAAGCGCTTCGGCGCGCCGTCGGAAATCACGCGCATCCGGCTCGTGCCGGGCAAGGTTTAACGGGATTTGATGCGATGAAGTCTTTTTCGTCCGCCAGCGCTTCGCTGGAAACCGTGGCTGTGCGGCTGCGCGGCAAGATTCAGGGCGTGGGGTACCGTCATGCGGCCGTGCGCGAAGGGCATCTGATCGGCGTTCGCGGATGGGTGCAGGCGCTGCCCGAGGGCGACATTCTCGCCGTGGTGCAAGGCACGCCCGACCAGGTCGACAAGATGCTCGAATGGATGCGGCGCGGACCGCCCGGCGCGCACGTCATGGAGTTCGAAAGCGAAGTGGAGTACACCGGCCGTCGTTTCGACCGGTTCGAACAACTTTGATCTGAGACCCGCGCGCAAGCGCTGGTCCGTTCCAACCCTGCTCCCGATGCCAATGCCCACGCCCAGCACACGTCGCGCCATCGCCGAAGACGCACCCCGCATCGTCGCGCTGCTCGCGCAGTTGGGCTACGAAACACCGCTCGACATCGTTCGTCGCAACATCGCGCTATCGAATGCCGGCGGCGATGACGCGGCCTTCGTCGCCGTGGACGAAAACGCACAGATTGTGGGATGTATCGGATTGCACGCGCTCACCATGTTTCATCTGGCGGGGCGTCTGGGGCGCATTACGGCGCTGGTGGTGGAGGAAAGTGCGAGAGGCTCGGGCGTCGGGCACGCGCTGATGGCGGCCGCTCACGCGTGGTTCAACGAGCAAGGATGCGAGAAATTCGAAGTGACGAGCAGCGACCATCGGGTCGCCGCGCATCGCTTCTATGCGCGCCATGGCTATGCCCGCGACGGGCAAAGATTGGCGCGCAAAAGCCAGACGTCGTCGCTGACTTAATTCTTGTGACGGTAGTTGATGCGGCCCTTGCTCAGGTCATAGGGCGACATTTCCAACGTCACGCGGTCACCCGCGAGAATACGGATGCGGTTCTTTTGCATGCGGCCGCTCGCATATGCCACCACTTCCACGCCGTTTTCGAGCGTGACGCGAAAGCGATTATCCGGCAGCACATCCGAAACGTGTCCGCTGAATTCGATCAGTTCTTCCTTGGCCAATATCGTGTCCTCTTGAGGGTGCCGCTCGCGAGGGGCGCAGCACCGGTGTTACTGTAAGTTCGTTCGCCAATACCGTCCCCGCACCCTGAAAACTAGCGGGGGTGCACATCGAACGCCAAAAGGAGCCTACCCGGTCGACCGGCCATGAAGGCAAACGGTGCACCGAAAGCGGCGATGGTTCGAAGGAACAAGGCACATTGCGGCAGTGCCACAAAGACGAGCAGTGCGTGTCGGGAGGGCGAAGACCGGTTCGGTCTGCGTCATCGGCACAGCGAGTGATCCGGCTCGCAGGACATGGCTGTCAGCGGCGCCGATAAAGCATTTCGCGATCGTCAGGCGATGATCGGCGAATTTTCGCCGATCCCGGAAGGATACGCCTTTCTCCGTCGCCCGTGTGGAAAAAATGGCCCGCACAAGCCCTTTTGAACGCTTTTGTCGCCTAATTGTGGCGCAATGCACCAATGAGGCCCGCCGGCGGCCCGATTTCCCTCGGGGTCAACGCGGATGTGACGCGCAGCGCGCACTCATCTATGCTGTAAGTACCCGTAGCCCGCAGGAGAATGACCATGAAAACAGTCGCTCAGATCCTGAAATCCAAATCGGTCGACACGGTATATAAAGTGCGGCCGTCCGATTCGGTACTCGATGCCCTGACCCTGATGGCCGAAGCCCGCATTGGCGCGGTACTGGTCAGCGAGGACGACCGCGCCATCGTCGGCATCTTTACCGAGCGCGATTACGCCCGCAAAGTCGCGCTGATGGGACGAACCTCCGTCAACACGCCCGTGCGCGACGTGATGACCTCCGCGGTGCGCTACGTGAGCCCCGAACAGACCAACGAAGAGTGCATGACGCTGATGACGCAGCATCGCATTCGTCACCTGCCTGTCATGAAAGACGGCGAGCTGGTCGGCCTGCTGTCCATCGGCGATCTGGTCAAAGCCATCATTACCGAACAGCAGTTCACTATCGATCAGCTGGAAAACTACATCATGGGCGGCAGCGCGGCCCTGGTCGGGACCTCGTCATCGCGTCCGAGTTGAACCGTTGAATTCCAGGCGGCATCGATCCGGTCCCGCTCATCAGAATTAACGCCGACAGCGTAATCAGGGGCACGGCGCTTCACGCGAAGCGCCGCTTTTTTGTCGACGACATAGAAAAACGCCACGCTAGCCTTTACGCTACCGTGGCGTTCCGCACATTCTGCATGTACCGTTCGTCGCGCTAAACCGTCAGCGCTCAGAAGTCTTCTGCATCGACGTCGTAATTCGACGGCTCCCAGCGAATCGCCAGCAACGCCAGCAACCCGATGGCCGGAGCGATGGCGATCACCCAGAACACCTTGGTGGCCAGCGCCGCCGCCAGCACCGGGAACAGGAACAGCGAGACGGTCGAGCTGGCGCGCATCAACGTCTGGTTGAAGCCCACGCCCACGCCACGCAACGACGTCGGATAGCTCAGTGATGCGAACGTCATCGAATGCGCCCCCGGGCCGAAGCCCTGCCCCAGCAGGAACAGCGCGAGGAAACCGAGCGCCCATGCCACTTCACCGGCATTGCCCGGCTTGCCCACGAGCGCCAGACCCACGAGGGCCGTCAACTGGAATGCATAACCCACGACCGTCAGCTTCCACGCACCGACCTTCGGCACCAGACGCACGCCCAGCAGCCCGCCCGTGAACGCGAACAACAAGTTCAGCGCGAGCGACATCAGAATCGTCGTGAGCATCGACTGCGCGAGGAAGCTGGCGATGATCACCGGCAGCCCGAACGCCACCGCGTTATACGCGAACGACGACGCCACCGCGATGATGGTCGCGAGCGTCGTACGACGCAGGTACACGCCTTTCAGCAGCTTGCCGTAGTTGCTCCACGCAGCCGGACGCTTCTGCGCCACACGTTCCGCGTCCTTCGCCACAACGGCATCGATCCCGTACGAACGCTTGAGAATCTTCGCCGCGCCTTCGAGGTCGCCCTGATTCGCGGCCCACACCGGCGACTCGCTCATGTAGCGGCTACGCACGGCAATGATGGCCAGCGCAGGAATCGCACCGAAGCCGAGGATGATCCGCCACAGCAGCGCGCTATGCGACGCGGGCAACACCGAGTAGCACAGCAGCACCAGCAAATACGATCCGCAAATTGCCGCGTACCAGGTGGGACACCACATCGCCACCCGCGCCGCCTTGTTGCCACGTCCCTTGAGTTTCGAGAACTCGGCAAGGAACGCCATGGCGACGGGTAAATCGATACCGACGCCCAGCCCCATCACGAAGCGCGCACCGGCGAGCACGTACTCGTTCGGCGCCAGCGCACAGGCGATGGCGGCAATGACGAAGCACAGCATGTCGGCCATGAACACACGGTAACGGCCGATCCGGTCGGTGAAGTACCCACCGAGGAACGCGCCGACGATGGCCCCGAACGTGATGGCCGACGCCACCATGCCCGTGCCAGCCGGGGTCAGTTGAAATTCGCGGGCAACGTCCTTCAACCCGAAGGCGAGCGCGCCGAGATCGTAGGCATCAAGGAAGACACCCCCAAGCGCAATCGCCACGATCCAGCGAGCATTGGAGACGCGCGCACCGCCTTCGTTGACGAGTTGCGCGACATCGGCGGCCGAACGGATAACGGCCGGGGCACCGGCACGCGCGGCGGAAGATGCCGCAGAACTCGCCTGCGCAGGCGCGGCGGGAGACAAAGAAACGTCGACTGACATGGGACTGAACCAGAGAAAGCGGAATACGAAAGGTCGCGATGTTACCGCTTGGTACTGATGCAACCCAAGTGTTTTCTCGTTATATGCTTAGACGATTCCCGCGCCACACGTCAAAATTCGCTCATTTAGCGCCAAAAATCCACGCAACCATCCCAAATTTCGAGCGATTCCCACTCATGAGTTAAGCGTTTGCAGAGCATGACACCACGTCTCGCCAGATGGGAATATCATCGAGGAACACTTCGAATCGTCGTGCGCAGGTCATGAGACGGCGGCAAACCCGCTCGCCACGCTGCTTCCGGGCGGATGCACAGTCTTTACAGTCGCTTACCTTTTCTTACAGCAAAAAGGTCTGCGGAACCCTACATTCCGCATCGTGGTCGCAACAGATGCGCACTACCGGGCACTACTGGGCAGTCACATGCCCCTACCAAGCACCCATACCTCACGCTCACGAGGACGAAAAATGAAGATCAAAGTACTTACGGGAATCAGCGCGGCACTGGCCGCCGTCATTCTCGCCGGTTGCGTGGCTCCGGGCCCGCAATATGGCTATCAGCAACAGGGTTACCAGCAGGGCTATCAGCAGCCCGGCTATCAACAGGGGTATCAGCAGGGATATCAACAGCCGCCTCAACAACAAGGTGCGCTTTACGGCACGGTGCAATCCATCGAGCAACTGAACGGGCCTAACAACAGCCCGAACATTCTCGGCACGGTCCTGGGTGCGGCCGCCGGCGGCCTGCTGGGCAACACGATGGGCGGCGGACGCGGTCGCACGGCCACGACCATCGCCGGCGCGGCCATCGGCGGTATCGCCGGCAACCGCATCGAGAACAGCATGGGCGAGCCGAACGTGCTGTATCGCATCACCGTGCGTCTGGACGACGGCCGAGTGGCAACCGTCACGCAAGCGCCGCCGCTGCGCGTGCAGCAAGGCCAGCGCGCCGCAGTGTCGAACGATACGGTGTACCCGTACTAAGCGACATTCGCTGCAAGCAACAACGCCCGCCGGGTTTGCGCCCGGCGGGCGTTGTTGTTTTCTAGCCCGACATTCAAGGAGACGGGGGACGCCCGGGGGACGGCGGCCCACCATAATTGACGGTCAGCGCGCGCTATTGGTCGGCCGTTTCACGTCACACGCAAAGCGAATATGACCTGCTAAGATACGCGCGCAATCGGTGCGACCATCGGAGGGCCCCCGCCGTTCCGGATCTTTGTCGAGTCCGTCAGTTACCGCTACCCTTCGAATTTCGTCATGTCGACTCAGACGACTTACCACCATCGGCTCTTCATGGCGATGGTCGGCGGCTTCAGCGCAGTGCTCAATGCAGGCGCCTTTTTCACCGTCCTGCGACTGAACGGACACAACCCCTATACCCCCTACGGGCTAACACTCGTCTGCACCTTGGGCGCAGCGGCGTTCATCGTCTTCGCGCGTTTCCATTTGCTCGCCAGCGCCCGCAATCTCGGGTGGATGCTCGGACGCGGTGCCATGCGCTGGTGCCGCGTGCTGGTCACCGCCATCGTGTTGCTGTTCCTGACGTACGAAAGCACCGAAGACGTGCGCATGATGGTGGCCCAGTGGCTGCTCCTCGCGCTGCCGTTGCAGATGATCGGGCTTGCCGTACTGCGCGGCATGGCACACAGCATCAACAATGCGCCCGGCAATCAGCGCCGCGCGGCCTTCTTCGGACTCGGGCCTGAAGCACGCAAACTGAACCTGCGTCTGCAACGCTCGCCGATCCTCGGCATTCAGGTCGCGGGCTATTACAGCGAAGCGCCCGTCACGCCGGACGACGGCGAAGTCCTCCCGCCCTACCTCGGCCGCTACGCCGACGCCGCCGCGCGCATTCAGGCCAACGAGTACGAGATCGTCTTCATCGCCATCGGCCAGCAGGACAACAAGGGGCTCACCAGCGAGATCGTCAACCGACTGTACGATTCGACGGCGGCCATCTACCTGCTGCCGGAGTTCAGTTTCCCCGGCGATCTGCCGATGTCGAGCACCGACATCGCAGGCGTGCCGCTGCTCGCCCTGCACGACGTCACCGTGCAGGGCCTGCTGCGCATGATCAAGCGCGGCATCGATCTGGTCGGCGCATCGGTGATCCTGCTGCTGCTCAGCCCGGTGATGTTGGCGGTGGCCATCGCGGTACGACTCGACTCACCCGGCCCGATCCTCTTCCGCCAGCGTCGCTACGGCGAGCGCGGCGAGCCGATCGTCATTCATAAGTTCCGTTCGATGCGTGTGTTACAGCCCGAAGATGCCGCGGCCGCCGCTACGGGTGGGCTGCGTCAGGCCCATGCAGGCGATAGTCGTATTACGGCGATCGGCAAGCATCTGCGCCGCACGTCGCTCGACGAGTTGCCGCAGCTCTTCGACGTGCTCGCCGGTTCGATGAGTCTCGTGGGGCCGCGTCCGCATGCGGAAGAACATAACGAAATGTACCGGCGCGTGATTCCCGGCTACATGCTGCGTCACAGCGTCAAACCGGGGATCACGGGATGGGCGCAGATCAATGGTCTGCGCGGAGAAACCGATACGCCGGACAAGATGCAGCGGCGCGTGGAATACGACCGTTACTACATCACGCACTGGTCGTTGTGGCTGGACATCAAGATTCTGCTCAAGACGATTCCCGTCATGGTGACGGGGCACAACGCAATCTAAGTCGAACGGGCGCGTGGCCCGAGACAGGTCACTCGCGTCCGAGTTCGCGCCACTGACGCCAGCAGATGCCGATGAAACGGCGGTCGTCGACGAGATAGCGACGCCACATACGGCCGGGGTTTTGCAAGATGCGATACATCCATTCCGAACCGGTGCGCTGCATCCATTTCGGCGCACGCTTTTGCATGCCGGCGGCGAACTCGATGGCGGCCCCGACGCAGAGCATCAGACCGCCGGGCATCGTGTCGGCGTATGCCATCGCCCAGCGCTCCTGCTTCGGCATGCCGAGGCAGACGAAGATGAGATCGGGCGCGAGGGCACGAACGCGCTGTGCGATGTCCTGGCCCTCGGCACCGGTCGGATCGAACGTCATCGACGGAATCAGCAGCGTGAAGTCGAGTCCGGGAAAGCGTCGCGACAAACCTTCCGTCAGTTGGGCTTCCTGTCCGGGACGTCCGCCGACGAAGACCGCTTTACGGCCCGCCGCACGTGCGTTATCGCACAGCGCGGGCAGCAGATCGGCACCGGTCACGCGCCCCGGTAGCGGTTTGCCGAACAAGCGGCTTGCCCAGATGATGGGCATGCCATCGGCAAAGAGAAAGTCGGCGTTGCGGTATTCGCGTTTGAATTCCGGTTGCGTGTCGAGACGCACAATGTGGTCGACGTTCGGCGTGACGACGATGCGCGAGCGGCCATCGCGAAGCATGGCGGTTTGCGTGAGCACTTCGACGGCGGTCTCGAACGGTACGGCAGCAATGTTCAGACCGAACAGTGCGACGTTAGGCTCGAAGACTTCGCGTACGGAAGATGCCGGTGCAGCTTGCAGATCGGTGTCGCGGCTCATAACGTTTCGTACCCCTGGTATCCCTGCTTTTTTGACGTGCGACGTCCGCACGCATTCGAGAGCAGGCACGATAGTAGCAGCGCACTTCGCGCACGTCAGTGACACTTTTCACAACACGTCGCGTATTTTGAACACACGATGATCCTCGACGCCAACGACATTCCTGCCGGTACCGAACTGCAAGCCGACTTGTGCATCGCAGGTGCGGGCGCGGCCGGCATCACGCTCGCGCTGGTGCTCGAAGCCAGCGGCCTCGACGTGATCCTGCTCGAGAGTGGTGGCGACGCCCCCGAGCCCGCCGTACAGCAGCTTTACACGGGCACCGTCGCCGACGCGCGCCTGCATCCGCCTGCGGACAGCTATCGCGTGCGCCGCTTCGGCGGCTCGACCACGCTGTGGGGCGGACGCTGCATGCCGCTCGACGCCATCGACTTCGAAGCGCGCGACTACATGCCGCACAGCGGCTGGCCCATCGGGCTCGACGCGCTGATGCCGTGGTACGGACAAGCCAACGCGCTTTGCGAAGCGGGTGAGTTCGCGTATACCGCCGAGCAGGCGTTCCCACGCGCCGGCCATCCGTCGCGCCCGATGATCGGCAACTTCAATAGCGACGTCTTCTCGACGAACACGCTGGAGAGATTTAGTTGTCCGACTGACTTCGGCGCGCGTTACCGCAACCGTCTCGCCAAAGGTCGAGTGCGTGTGGTGCAGCACGCTAATCTCTGTCATCTGCCCCAGCGCAGCGATGCGCAGAACGACGCAACCCGCCTCGTCGGCCCCGCACAGGTGAAGACGCTCGACGGTAAAGCCTTCACGGTCGCGGCCCGCGCGTATGTGCTGGCGACGGGCGGGCTGGAGGTACCTCGTCTGCTGCTGAACAGTCCGGGCGTCAGCGGCAATGGATTGGGGAACGCGCACGACGTCGTCGGTCGCTACTACATGAGCCATATCGCCGGGACCATAGGCACAATCGATCTGTCGGGCGCGAGTTCCGTGTGGCACGGCTACGACGTCTCGGACGAAGGCATCTATTGCCGTCGACGTCTGGCATTGCGCCCGCAAGCGCAGCACGACCTCCACGCAGGCAACTTCATCGCCCGTCTGCATCACCCGCGCATTCCGGACGCAGGGCACGGCAACGGCATTCTCTCGGCGCTCTATCTCGCACGGCCCATCGTGCCCTACGAGTATGCGAAGCGGCTTTACGGAGATGCACCGGGTGGCGTTGGCAACTGGCTGGCCCACGCGCGCAACGTCATCACGGATGTGCCCAACACCGTGCGCTTCCTCACGCATTGGCTCACGCACCGCACGCTCGCCACGCGCAAGTTCCCGTCGGTGATCGTGCGTCCGGCCAACCTTCGCTTCAGTCTCGACTTCCACGCCGAGCAAGCGCCCTGTGAAGACAGCCGGGTCACGGTCGGTGACGAACGGGACGCGCTGGGCATGCGGCGTATTCACATCGACTGGCGCTACACGCAGCAGGACGTAGCCACCGTGACGCGCTCGCTGGCCGCGCTCGCGCAGGAAATCGAACGCACCGGCGTCGGCAGCTTTTCGTACGATCCCGCCGAAGTCGAAGGCGAGATGACGCGCTATGGCGCTTACGGCGGCCATCACATCGGCACCGCCCGCATGGGCGACGATCCGCGCACGAGCGTGGTCGATGCCAATGGTCGTCTGCATGAGGCCGACAACGTGTTTATCGCGGGCGCAGCGGTCTTCCCGACGTCCGGCCAGGCCAACCCCACGCTGAGCATCGTGGCGCTCGCGCTGCGCCTCGCAGATCATTTGCAGCGGCAGGCGAATGTGACCGCCCTGCCCGTTCCCGTCACCTCGACACCCTCCACCGCTCACTGATTCCGTCCGCCCTATGAAAGCTCGCATTCTTGTTACCGGCGCGACCGGGTTCATTGGCCGTCACATCGTGGACGCGCTCGCCGCCAGCGACTGGGCGGCGCCTGTCGCCGCGTCGCGCCGTCCGGGCTCGGGCATGCGCGTGGTCGACGCCCTGTCTGCCGCCTCGCTTGGCGAAGCGCTCGCCGACGTCGACGGTCTGGTGAACTGCGTTGCCGGGTCGCCGGAAACGATCGTGGCGAACGCGCGCGCGTTGCGTCAGGCACTGGACGCACGCAGCACGCCGCTGCCCGTCGTCTACTTCAGCTCGATGGCGGTGTATGGCATTGCCGAAGGGCATGTCGACGAGTCCGCCGCCCTCGCAGGTGCGAGTCCCTACGGCATGGCCAAGGTGGAAGCCGAGCAGGCGCTGGCCGGTCTGTCGACGGTGACGTTGTTGCGCCCGGGATGTGTGTATGGCGGCGGCAGCCCGCAATGGTCTGCCCGCATTGCCGAACTGCTGCGTGCCGGTCGCCTCGGCGACCTCGGTGCCGCTGGTGACGCACACAGCAATCTCGTACACGTGGACGATGTCGTGAAGGTCGCGCTGAACGCGCTGCGCAATCCGGCAGCAGGCGGTCACGCCTACAACCTCGCCATGACCGGTTCGCCGCGCTGGAACGAATACTTCACCGCTTACGCGATGGCGCTGGGCGCGACGCCCGTGAAGCGCATCGGTGGCCGACGTCTGAAGATCGAAACGAAGCTCGTCGCCCCGGCGCTCAAGATCGCCGAGATCGCGGGACGAAAGATCGGTGTGAAGGGATTGCCTGCGCCGTTGCCGCCGTCGCTCGCGCGGCTGTGGCAACAGGACATCGTGCTGGACGGTAGCCGCGCGGAAAAGACGTTCGAGCTGTCGTGGACGCCCTGGCGCGACGCGGTTCAGGCGGAAGCCGCCCGCGACCGGTAAGACGGTCGCTTCGACGCAACGGGGCCGCTGCGCCCCATCAAATCGACGACGCGATCGACGCCGCGATCAACGACGCGAGAGCCGCCCCGCCGTCCACTGCCAGAGCGTCGCGAACGGCGACACACCGAGCAGGCGGTGTGCGGCCCACGCGGCGGCGGCACCGTTCACGGCAATCGCCAGCGACGCTGCAACCGACGCGCCGACACTGCCGCCCATCGGCGTGAGCACCGCCAGCCCCACGAGCAGCACCACGACCGACACCACGTTGATGCGCATCAGCGCACGCGTATGTGCCGTCATGCCGAGCAATTCGGGCATCGCGGTGAAACACGCGGCGGCGATCTGACCGAGCGCGAGCACGCGCAAGGCGCTCGCGCCATCGTCGAACCCGTGCCCGAACAGTCCCAGCAGGAACTGCGGAACAACGAGCATGCCGAGCGTGACCGGCAGCGCCAGAAACAACACTAGCCCAATCGCCTGCGCCGCACTGCGCTCCAGTCCCGGCAGATCCTGACGCGCGTAAAGACTCGCAAATCGCGGCGCAGCCATCCCGGTCACGCCGCTGATCAGAATGTTGACGACCAGCGCCAGACGCCACGCCAACGCAAACAACCCCGTCTCGCGCGACAACGCCACAATCCCCAGCACAATGGCCGGTGCCGACGTGATCAGCAGCTTGGTGAGTTCGAGCGAGAAGAGCGACAGGCCCGGCTTGAGCAAGCCAGGAATCGCGCCATGCGGCTCACCTGCGGGCACGTCGCGCAGGAAGCGGCGAAGCAGCACTGCGCCCACCAACGCCGCCACCGTGAAACTTGCGGCCGTAAGGATCAGCGTGTTGACGACCGTCAGCTTGCCCGTTGCCACCAGCGGAATCGCCGCCACGCAGAACACCGCCGGCCACAGCCACGAGTAGATCATCTGACTGAAGCCCACGCGCTGCAATCCGGCAAGCGCACCGGCAACCGCCGCGCCCATGTTCTGCGGGATAAACGACAGCGCGCCCAGCATGAGCGGCAGGACAAGCTCCGGCTTCTTCAGGATGTCGTTGGCGAAGAGCGCCGCCCCGCCAGCGAGCAGCACCGAGACGGCGGCCGACGCAATGAACACATGCGTCAGCGCACGCCGGATCGTCGGACGCACGGCGGCGGACTCACCAGACGCAATGTCCATCGCCAACTGTCGCGTGAGCGCCTGATCCATCCCGAGACGCCCGAAACCTGCGAGCGCGACCATCGTGCTGAAGACGATGTAGAAGTTACCGGTCTCGACAACGCCCAACGCCGCCGCAATCAGCAAGTGAAAACCGTAGCGGCTCGGCAAATCCAGTAGCCGCACGCCGAGGCTGATCACACTGCCGCGCAGCATCGAAGCCCCGGATTTCGTAGACGGCGCGGACCTGTTGGGCGTGTCTGGCATCTCAGTTCACCGGCTCAGTTCTTCGCTTTATGCAGCACGAACAGCAAAATGCTCTGCGGCGGCAGATCGGCGCGCAGCGCGCTGCCGGCATAGGTGACGTCCGGCTGCCGCGTCAGCTTGTTGTCCGCCAGTTGCCAGACTTCGCCCGTACCCGACGCAGCGAAATTGGCGAGCGAGACGTTGGTCTGCGCCGCACGGTCGAGTTGTTTGTTGATGACGACCACGGTCAGCGCACCGTCTTTCGGACGCACCGCCGCGAACGCCGATACCGTATCGGGATCAGGGACGGTGGCCGACACGCTGGTCGAGCCGAATTCGCCGCCGTGGCCGTCGTAATTGCGATACAGCTTGATCGCCTTGTAGACCGGCATCGACGGATCGAGCGTGCCCCATCGCGTCGCCATGTCCAGCTTTTCACGTCCGAAGATACCGAGGATGTCGGCCTGCGCCGTCGCCCCGTTCATACGGGTGTCCGCGCCCCAGTTGTACTCCGTGAGCGCGATGGGCGTGCCGGGGTAGTAATACGTGTCCACCCACTGACGCATCATCGGAATCAGCGCGACCACGCTGTTGATCCACGTCGGATCCTTGTAATTCGGATCCCACAGATTGCGCGTCGACCGGTTGCGCATGAGCGCGATCTCGGTCGAGTTGCCGTCGGCCGGCTCCTCGTACTCTTTGCTCTGCGGGTAGAAGTGCAGACTGAAGATGTCGACCGGACGACCGGCCTTTTTCCACTGTGTGAGCAGCCATGGGATGTACGGCATGCCGCCCGTCTCGTTCAGCCGGTCCGGCGCTTGCGCGTAACCGTGCGTGACCGAATGCTGCTGATCGAAGCCGCTGTACAGATAGCCGTTCCAGCCCCACTCTTCCGGCGCGAGCACCTTGGCACTCGGGTCCGCTGTCTTCACCGCGCGCGAATACGCGATCACCTTGGCGGCGATCTCGCTGGCGTGCGCGCCCGTCGGATGCGAGTTGTTGTGGATCAACTGCCACAGACTCGGCTCGTTATCCATCGCGTAGTACTTCACGCCGCCCGCGCGCGCCGGGCCGAACTGCTGCACCAGCGCCGTCACACGGGCTTGCTGACTCGCGGGATCGTCGGGCACGGTGGCGTCGTCCGGATCGTTCTTGACGAGTGTGCCGTCGCGCAGAATGCCGTTACCCGCGTCGGTCATGCCGTCCACGTCGTGATTCTGCTGCGGGCCGTACTTGGCGATGGAGAAGCTCGCCAGCCGGTCGCGTGAGCGCGACAGCGTGGCCACGCGGCCGAGCATGGAGATGGTGATGATCGGCTGCGCACCGGCGGCCTGCGTGAGCGCCACGAAACGGTCGCCGAACTGATCGTTGATGTCCGCCGGATTGACGGGCAGGCTCTCGTAATACCAGTCGCGACCGGCGTTACGCGCGTCGAGCCGCCAGTTGTACGCCGACGCACTGTTGCCGCCCGAACGGTTCAGCGGCGCGCGCAGATCCTGCAACATCGTCGTCGTACCGAAGTTGATGCCGTAGATCAGCGGACTGATCGGGTGCCGGTTCGCCGCCGCATCCACGGCAATTTCAACGGGAAGCGGGCCACCGGGCGTGGCCTTGGTGCACGCGGCAGACGACAGCATCACGCCCGCAGCCGCAAGCTGAATCAGACGGGGAATGACGCGGGAATACGAAGAAGGTTTGAAAGACGCACTACGGCGCGGCAACACGCGCATGGAGACTCCGTGGGACGGCACGACGGTCGAAGCCGCCAACACGCCACACATAGACGAAGATCGCCAGAATCACGGCGGTCTCACCCGGGGCGAGCGTTGGCGGATAGAAGAAAGACACCAGCAGCACGAAGACCAGATAGTCGTACAGCGCGCCAAGGAAATCGTCCTCGACTTCCGCGCGCAAGCGCCGGTAGAAGAACAGTCCGCGCAACTGGAAACACAGAATGACGAACGCGCCGATCAGGCCGTACTCGAACACGATCCCGAGCCACGTAATGTCGGCCAGAAAGAAGAAGTGGTGGAAATACGTGGTCAGCGTGTCGCCGCTCGCCGGGCTGATCGTGCCCACGCCAAAGAGCCAGCGGAACGAATCGTTGCCGAGAAAGCGCGTCGCCAGCAGCGCCGAGATACGACGCGTATCGAAGCCGGTTTCCGCATTGGCGCTGAAGATCGTTGCGAGATACCCCATCGAGAACACGCCCACCAGCACAATCGGGGCCACGAGCATCAGCCCGATACGCGCACGCGGGCGCGCCCATACGAACGTATTGATGACGAGCACGCCCATGATGCCGATGGCGAGCGCGCGTGACTTCACGATCAGCAACGCCACCGCCAGCCCGATCAAGACACTGATCAGGTAGCCGACGTTGCGCTCGAAGAACGCACGGCGATAGCAGAAAAACAACAGGATGAACGGGAAGTACATCGACATCCGGATGCGATGCCCGCGACTGTCGCTCGTGAAGAACGGCGCTTGTCCGAAAACGTAGGTTTCCTTGTACCAGTCCGCAGGCACCAGCAGCCACATGAGAATCAGCGCGCCGACGATGACCGCGCCGAGAATCACGAAACTGCGTCCCAGCTCATGCAGCGTGGGCTTGAGCATGAGCAGCAGCGCGAGAAAGGAAAAGAAATACAGAATCGGCAACAGCTTCACCTGCGCCGTCACGCTGGTGAAGAAGCTTTCGTGAAAATAGATCACCGCCGCGAAGCTCGGCACCATCACGAGCCATGCGAAGCTCAGCAACACCTGGCGCGTGATCGGAAAACGCGGCTGACTGCCGAGTCGCAGCACGAGCGGCAGCGTCAGAATCGGGAACGCTTTGGAGAGCGCCCACAGCGGATACAGCGCCGTGATGTAGTGGAACGTCTGGCCGAACAGCGGAAGCAGCGCCACGAGAATGCCGACGACGAACGTGCGCGGCAAGCCACCCGAGAAGACGTCCGGCAGATCGTCGGTCGTATCGGGCACGGTGGACTTCATTTCGAGAGAGGGCTGCGCGGCTGTCACGAAGCGGTTGAAATCGGTAAGTAGACTTGACGGGTTTGCACTGTGAACTTGAGAACGTCGGCCGTCGCGAACATCGCGCGACGGCCGACGTCAGGCGATCAGAAGCTGCGAGCGCCGTTGATGTCGTAGTTCACGTTCTTGTTGAACGGCAGTGCCTTGTTGATGTACTGGTCGACCCACAGATCCACTTCGGCGATGGACGACTTCGGCACAAAGATAGTGTCGTTCGATTGCAGAACGATGTCTTGCGCCGGATCGCCTTGCTGCGTGAGGGTCTTGATGTCGACGGTGCGCAACATCGGACGACCGTCCGGGCTGCGGCGAATGAGCACGACTTCGCCGGTACGTGCGGTATCGAGCAAACCTTGCGCGGTGATGATCGCCTGCATCACGCTCATGCCCGGCGTGAGTGCGAGTTCGCCCGGCTTGCCGACTTCACCGCCGACGAAGACGTGCGCAGCGGTTTGCGTAACAGCGACCATCGCCATCGCGTTGGCCGTCATGTGGTTGTTCGCAAGCGCCCGGTTGACCGTCTCGCCGAACTGCGCGAGCGTCTGGCCGGCCGCAGGCAGATTGCCGGCGAACGGCATGGCGACGGTGCCGTCAGGGGCCACGCGGCCCTTGTAGTTGAGTTCGATGTTGAAGGGCAGCACGACGGAAATGTCGTCGCCGGGCAACAACTTGTACTGCGTCGGCGTGGCATCGACCCACGTCGCGAAGCGATCAGGCTGTTGGTATTTCGTATCGACCCAGGTGTGGGAGCAGGCCGTCAGCGTCATCAGCGCCAGTACGCAGGCCGGGCGGAGCATATTCATGGGACAGATGGCACGAGGCCGAGGTGGTTTCACGGTTTGGACCGTACTCTAGTGCACTTCTGCCGTCTCGCCAAGCACGATAAATCAGCGTCGGATTTAGGATAATGGCGGTTTTAGGGGGACTTTACGGGGACTTTCTTGCGTAAGATATGCGCCTTGAAACCATCAACTATGGCCGGGCAACCTTTCCGCTTCTTGCATCCCTATGGCAATTACGACTAGAACAAGGCCTGACCGGCACGCCGCGGTCGTCGACGTGACGATCCGGGATTACCTCAACACACTTTTCTACTACCGCAAGATCGCGACGACGGTGTTCCTCGCTATCGTGGCGCTCGGTGTGCTCGTTGCGCTCTTCGTGCCGATTCCGTATCGCGCACAAGCCACGCTGCTCGTGCTCAACGCGGGGTATTACGACCAGACCAACAATCCGAACGGTGGTGTCTCGCTGCAACCGCCGCCGGGACAGCTGAACGGCGTGGAAGCGCAGATTCTGTCGAGTCCGGAGCTGCATCGCGATGTCATTCTCTCGAAGCTCGGACCGGGTGCAACGGCCAGCGACATCGACCGCGAATTGCAGAACTTCGAGAAGCGTCTGCACATCGAGCAGAACGATCTCGCCAACACGATCACGCTGACGTATTCGGATACGGACCCGAAGGCCGCCGCCGATGCGCTGGCACGCCTGCTCGACAAGTACTTCCGTCAGCGCGCGTCGATCTTCACGCAAGGCCGCGTCAATCTGCTGGTCAGCCAGCGTGACGACGTGGGCAAGCAACTCGATAAGGCCGACGCCGATCTGCTCGCGTTCCAGAAGAAACACGGCATCGTCAAAATCGACGATCAGACGTCGCGCGCCGTGCAGCTCGAATCGCAACTGGTACAGCGCAAGCTCGAAACCGATGCGAAGCTCGCGCAGGACCGCAGCGAACTGAAGTCGTTGCAGTCGTCGACGAAGGATGTCCGCAACACGATTCCGATCTACACGGACGACTCCGAAACCAGCCGCGCGATCAACATTCTGCAAGGCTCGCTGAGCGAACTCGAGAACAAGCGTGCGGACTTCGCGTCGCGCTACATGGCGACGTCGCCGTTCGTCGTGCAGCTCGACAAGCAGATCGCCGATATGCGCGCGAACATTGCGAAGCAACGTCAGGAAATGATGACGGCGACGCGCATGGGGCATAACAACTACTTCGACGTCGTGCAGGAACGTCTGGCCGTGCTCAATGCCAGCATTGCCGGTGGCGTCGCACAGCAGACCGCGCTCGAAGCCCAGATCAAGGAAACGCGCGACAAGCTGCAAGGCATGAGCGACGTGTCGAGCCAGTTGAGCCAGTTGCAGGCGCGCCGCGACATTCTTGCCGACAGCTTCAAGGAACGCTCGCGTCAGGTCGAACTCGCCCGCGTGCAGCAAGGTCAGGTCAGCCAGATCAACGGCACCAACGTGCGTGTGATTCAGGCACCGTTCCCGCCGTCGCAACGCAGCGTCTCGGCCAGTCTGATCGTCGCTGCGGCGATTGCCGCAGGTTTGCTGATCTCTGCCCTGACGGTGCTGATCCTGTCGAGCCTGCGCGAGACGTTCCTCAGCCCCGAACAAGTCGAGCGCGCCCTGCTGCTGCCGGTGGTGAACGCGCCGGTGTTGCTGGGCAGTGGCCGCGGGGCGGCGGCAGGTGCTGGCGCGAACGTGGAACCCGCTTATGCGCGGCCAGCGCATCTGGCTTATGGCCGCATGATTGCCGCGATCAACAGCAGTTCGGACGGGACTGCCAAGGTCGTCATGGCGCTGTCCACCGGCAAGAACGACGGCCTCTCGTCCGTCATTCAGGGCCTGACCAGCGAACTCGAACATCGCTCCGGCAAACCGATTCTGATTCTCGACATCGCCTCCACGCCGGATTCGCCGATGTACGGCAAGCCGAATGCGCAAGGTCTGCTGGAGTGGCCGTCGAACGGCGGCAGCGGCACGGCCAACGTCGACGCGGTCAAAGCGACCGGCACGGACGAATCGAACGCGCTGACCGATCTGACGTTCACGCGTGTCGACCGTCACAATATTGTCGTGGCACAGCCTCACAGTGGCGCGGTGCCGTCGTCGTGGCAACTGGTCACGCGCCTGTTCGACGCCCTGCGCGAATCGCACGACTACATCGTGGTCCATGCGCCGCCGTCGAGCCAGTCGTTCACCGGCATCGAGAACGCCCCCCTGGCCGACGCTACGGTGCTGGTCGTGCGCGCGGAAGCCACGCGCAAGCCAGTCATCGCCGGGCTCAAGGCGCAGGTCGAAGACGCCGGCGGACGTTTGATCGGCGTGGCACTCACGCATCGTCGCGGTTATATTCCGAGCTTCATCTACCGGTTCTTCTAGTCGTCGGTTCAGCCCACCATGCAACAAATCAGCGCGATTCTGCCGATCAAGACACGAGGACGACACTACGCCGACAACATCGGCCGGTGCGACATCCTGTTCTCGTCGTTGCGTCACTTCACGACGCCGTCGCTGTTCCATCGTTTCGTGATCATCGTGCCGCACGACGAAGTGGAGGAAGTGCGCGGCTACGCGAAAGCGTGGTCCGACTTCCCCATCGAAGTGATCGACGAATCGCTGTACATGGGCGCGTTCAACGAGTTCTCGCAGCGTCACCAGATTCGCAACTGGCACCGTCAGCAGATCATCAAGATCAACGCGCCGGAGTGGATCGAGACGGAATACTTCCTGATCTTCGATCCGGACTGCTTCGCCACGCATCACTTCGACTACGACTCGCTGATCTCCGACGGTCGCGCGATTACGCACCTCAAGGGGCGCAGCGTCGAGCCGTACTACTGGGAGGCGTCGGCCAAGCTGCTCGACGTCGACCCGCATCTGGATCGCGAAGGCGTGTGGTGGACGCCCGCCACGCTCTCGCGCTCGCTGTGCGTGTCGTTGCAGGAGCGGCTCGAAGCGGTGAACGGTACCGACTGGAAGCGCGTGCTGCTCGCGAACTACGCCATCGACTGGACGGAATACACGCTGTACTGGCTCAACGCCGAGCGTGCCGGGCTGCTCGACAAGTACCACACGCAGGCCGTACCGCCGCAGCGCACGCTGCACGCCGACGAGAGCGTGTGGTTCGCCGACAAGATGCAGGAGTGGGACGCCGCCCACTACTTCGCGCCCGAGAGCGACGGCCTGTTCGCCGTGGTTCAGAGCAACACGAAGATCCCGCTCGATCAGGTGGTGGCGAAGCTCTCGCCGTATTTCCCCATCAAGATTCAGCCGTACGACCGTCACGTCGATCCGGTGCTCAAGGGTGCCGAGCTATACTCCGCCGTAGTTCGCAAGGGACTGAAGATGGTTCAGAAGCTGCTGGGCAACGGAACGGGTATCAAGTGACCGGGGTAGTTTGATGGGCAGTCGCAAGACGGGTAATGGCGTGGACAGTGCAGTGAACGCGGCAGTGAGCAGCACCAAAGGCCGGATGGTCGGCATCGAGATTCTGCGTTTCTTCAGCGCGTTCGCGGTGCTGATCTGGCATTACCAGCACTTCTTCTTCCGCCCGGAAACGGCGTCCATCGACGTCGTGCGCAGCGCCCAGCCGCTCTACTCGCTGCTGCATCCGTTCTACGATTTCGGATGGCTCGGCGTGAACGTCTTCTGGACGATCTCCGGCTTCATCTTCTTCAATCGCTATTTGTCGAAGATCGTCGCGGGCAAGGTCTCCGGCGGTCTGTTCTTCCTGAATCGCTTCTCCCGGCTCTATCCGCTGCATATCGTCACGCTCATCGCAGTGGCGCTGTTGCAGGCAGTTTACGTGCGGGAGAACGCCGCGTTCTTCATCTATCCGTACAACACGCCGTACGACTTCTTCGTCAACGTGATCTTCGCGTCCGGCTGGCTCACGCCGTACACCGACTCCTTCAACGGCCCGGTGTGGAGTGTGTCGACGGAAATCGTGATTTACGTGCTGTTCTTCCTGCTGGCGCGGTTCTGCCGCATCGGGCTGGTGTGGACGTTGCTGCTGATGTGTGCGTCGGCGGCAGCGGGCGGATGGCTGATCCATCTGCAAATCAAGGGCAGCGAATCGAACATCGTCTTCTGCGCCTTCTATTTCTTCATGGGCGGCGCAGTGCATCTGGTCTACGAGCGCTTGCGCGACGTGATCGAGCAGCACCGTCGTGCGACGGTCATGCTGTGCTGTCTGGCTTATGTGGCGCTGATCGCGTTCTGCGTGGTCTTCGGCGGGACGAAATATCTGGCGGCCACGGTGATCGCCCCGGTCTCGATTGTTCTGCTGCATGCGATCGAGCCGTGGATTCCTGAGCGGCTGGCGCGGCCCATCGCCGATCTGGGCAATACGACCTACTCCAGCTACCTCATCCACTTCCCGCTGCAACTGACGACGGTGATCGTCTTGCACAGTCTCGGGATGTCGAGCGCGACGCTCGCCATGAGCCCGTGGTTCCTGGCGGCGTATCTGATCGTGGTGTTCTCGCTCGCGCGTGGGGTGTTTCGCGTGTTCGAAGCACCGGCGCAGACGTTCCTTCGGCGGCGTCTGGCGTGGATCGGCGGGCGCTCGGCGACGAACGCCGCCCGCTAACCCGCCAACCCGCTAACGCTCAATGATGGTGATGGTGGTGATGCGACCAGAGCGGGTCCATCGAGTCGACGAACGACGCAACAGCGTCCTTGTCACCCGTGGCGTGGCGCATCAACTGGCCGCACTTGCACCAGCCCTGATAGGGCGTGATGTGCGAGCAGGCGGTCGTCTTCTGCAAGTACAGCGTGACGGGTTTGGCGCACTTGGTGCACTTGAACTTGAGGGTGAGCGCGGGTTTGCTCATCGAAAACTCCAAAGGTACGCAAAAAAGCCGGATGTCGTGAAGACACCCGGCTTTCTGTTTTTCATGACCGACGCTGTGCGAATCTGACGCCGGTCGACTTCGACGTGTCACTGACACACCGTTGCCGCTAGATGGCGTCCCCTAGGGGATTCGAACCCCTGTACTCACCGTGAAAGGGTGATGTCCTAGGCCTCTAGACGAAGGGGACAAAAATCGTCATTCGTTTGGTGGAGGTAAGCGGGATCGAACCGCTGACCTCTTGCATGCCATGCAAGCGCTCTCCCAGCTGAGCTATACCCCCGTGCGAAGAGGCGTGACTATAGCGCATTTGGGGAAAACCCGCAACTCCCCTCGGTAACCACCCCTGACAACCCGCCTACATCTCCCATACATTCCATCACACGAAATACCTATCAATTTAGATAGGATCACGATGCAATTGATTGACTGAGAATCGTTAGTCATCCAGTATTCCGCGATCTCGCGTCCGCTAGTTGCGGACGCGTAACGGGGAGCATAACAATATGAAAGTCGGCGGGTTTCTCTTCCGTCTTGCTGTCGCTATTTCGACGGCATTCTCGATGATGTTTGCCGGGCACGCTCTGGCCCAGACGACGGACAAGACCGTCACCTTTGCGGGCGCAGCCTACGGCGGCGATGCCGCCAGCATCGACAAACGATTTCCCTATTCGCGTGCTTACGAAGCCAGTCTGAAGGCGACGGGCGACTCGCCCTATAAGCGTCTGCTGGCCGCCGTGAATCAGAATCCTGCGCAGCACTTCAAGCTGACTACGGGGCCGATCGACCAGATCAAGGGGCGCGATCAGGCGCTCGTCGTGTCGCTGGTCGTCAATACCGAAACGGTCTCCGTCGAGCGCTTCGGTGCGATTCGCAAACTCTTCGTGCTGTTGCGCGGTCAGGTGCTGTTCTTCGACTTCAAGTCGATGACGGTGCTGCGCTCCTATCCGGTCAGCTTCGGCTACGTCGACAACCTCGACCATGAGCCCACGCGTGCCGAGGTCCTCGACCGGGTGCGCATGGTGTACGACGGCGCGAACGGCAAGCCCGGACTGTACGCACGCTTCGCGTCGTCCGTGGCTGAAGCACAGTTGCCCGATCAGGCGCCGCGCTACCTGCAAGTCACTCACGTCGACGTGACGCCCGAAGCCGCCGCGTTCCTGCCCGACTATCTGAAAGTAACGCCTGCCGCCGCCCAGACCTGGGTAGCGGACATGGTCAGCGAAGCCATCTCCACACGCATCGGCGTGCCGGTCGTGCCGTACTCGAAGGGCTACGCGATCGGCAACGTGATGTCGATGCAGATCATGGACGGCACCATCTACAACCTGAAGCTGCCGCAGCCCGATTACGAAATCGACGTCTCGCTGAAGAACTTCAAGAAGATCAAGTACAGCGAAAACGCCGTGGGCACCGCCTACATCTACGGCAGCTATGCGGATATCGCCATTCGCGAGCCGCTGACCGGCGCGGCCTATCTCAACACGTCGCTCAAGAACGGCGAGGTGAAGCCAGTACCGGCGTCGCAAACGTGGGTGGACGACTTCCCCGCGTATTACGACTCCGTCAACGGACTGTTCGTGAAGCTGGCCGAATCGGTGGCCGGTCAGGACACGTCATGGGTGAAGTCTGCCGCTTCGGCGTCGGACATTTCGTCGCAAATCGACAAGACGATGGGATTGATGAAGCTATGCAAGTGATGAAGAAACTGATGCTGGTGTTCGCTGCGGCGCTGTTCGCATCGAGCGCGATGGCCCAGGTGCAGCAAGCCCGCGGCAAGGCGACCGTGACCTACGAGGGCTGGTCGATCTCGCGTGACGACAAGGCGCGCGCCCTGTCGGCCGCGCAGCTGAAGGCTGTGGAGTTCTACTACGCCGAAGCCGGCGAAGCCGAGTCGGAGAACTTCGACGCGATTCGCCAGAAGATTCTCGCCGAGCCGGATCGCTACATTCTCGACTCGACGATCCTCGCGGAAGACGAGAACTCGGACAAGAAGCAATACACGGTGGCCGTGCGCGTCTCGCTCAACGTCGCCAACCTGCGCAACGCCGTGAAGTCGAACTCCGCCGTCGTCAAGGGCGGCCCGGCCGCACGCTCGCCGCTCGCGTTCATCTTCGTGTCGCGTGAAGTCGGCACCTCGCGCGCCTACGACGACCGCGTGTACAAGCGCATCGACCGTAAGGCGGATGTGAATGCGCAGGTCGACGCTTCCGAGCAAGGCATCGAAGGCGAGAACATCCGCGGCGGTCAGATCGGCACGAATGCGTCGACGAAGACGAAGGTCGCAGCGTCCGTCCATAGCTCGGCATCGGTTGAAACCGGCGGCAGCACCACGCGTCGCGCCACCGACTCGACCTACCGTCTCATTCCGAGCGCCAACCTGTCGCAAGTCTTCACGTCGACGTTCGCGAAGGCAGGCTTCAAGGTCAACGAGGCGGCACTGGTCGAGCCGTACACCGGCGGACAGTTCAAGGTTGCCAACATCGAGAACGACTACAAGAGCGGCATGGATCTGAAACCTGCAACGCTCGCGTCGATGGTCAATGGCATGCGCGTGGCCAAGATGTCTTACATCGCGCTGGGCACGCTCGACGTCGGCCTCGCCGACCGCGATCCGAACTCCGGCCTGATGCGCGTGGCCGTGACGGTCAACGCGAAGCTGCTCGACATCGGTCAGACCATCCCTGACACCGTTGCGTCGGTCGGCCCCGTGCAGTACGCCGGCACCGGCCCGACGGAAGAAGAAGCGCGCACCAATGCGCTGCGTCTCGCGGCCAACAACGCCTCGCGCGAGCTGACCAGCCAGATCACCAATCTCAGCCTGCGTTAAACGAATACCTCAGTCCAATACTTCAGTCGAATGCGTCAGTCGACCAAGTCGGCCGACTGACGCATTGACCTCATTTCACCCCGTATCACTTATCCCCTCCGTGGAGAAGACGTTCATGAAGAAGATCATTGCCTGCGCCGTTGCAGCTGCATTCGTTGGTGTTTCGGGCGCGTCGTACGCCCAGCTCGGCGGCTTGACCAGCCTGGTCGGCGGCGGTAGCAAGTCGGACAGCTCGGTGGACCTGAGCGGCCAGCAAGCTGCGCTCGTGAAGAACTACGTTGCCGCCAACGTCGACGTGCTCAACGCAAACGCCAAGATGGGCGAAGCGCTGGGTCTGAAGACGCAAGCCGAGCAGGCTGCCGCTGTCGTGGCGCAACTGTCGTCGGGCTCGACGCAAGACAAGGATTCGGCATCGAAGGCCGTGAACGCCGTGGGCGACACGAGCGGCGCGATTGCAGCGAAGCTCAAGGAGAAGCCGGTGCTCGACGACGCTTCGAAGAAGACCTTCGCACAGGGCCTCGGCCACCTCGCGCTGGGCATGGTGCACTACGCCGGCATGCGTAACGACGTCACGTCGATGGGCACGAACATGAAGAGCGCATCGCCGATGGCGCTGACGTCGCTGGGCGGCGCAGCCTACGTCGTGTCGAACTTCCCGGGCTCGGTGACGGAAGCCGGCAAGGCGCTCAAGAACGCCATCGACTTCGCGCGCACCAACGGCATCGAAGTGCCGTCGGACGCCACGAAGGCCCTCGCCGCTCTGTAATCACGGCAAGCCGACACCAAACATAACAACGACATGACGCGTAAATCGCTCACGGGGGCCCTGGTGGCCCTCTTTTTTATGGCCGGCTGCTCCGAAAAGTCGGCTGATACTTCCCAGGCGCAAGCCCCTGCTTCGGCACCCTCCGCGGCCGCCCCGGTGCCGGACGTCGGCAAGGTCGAGTCCGAAAAGGTGACGGCCTCGGGCTTCGGTGACACCGCCGGCGAAGCCACGACGGAAGCCATGAAGCTCGCGCTGTTGCAGGTCAACGGCGCGGTCGTGCAGGCGCAGAGTGTGGTCGCCAAGTACGGCCTCGACGTCAGCCTCGGTCAGGATTCGGCGTCGCTGCGTGCGAATGCCTTTGCCGAAGTCGTCGCGCAACGTTCGGGCGGCGTGATTCAGCACCTGCGCGTGCTCAGCCTCGATGAGCCGGGCGTGCTCAACAAGCGCTTCAAGGCCACCATCGAAGCCGATATCGCGAAGTTCAAGCCGTCTGCCGACATGCAGAAGCTGAAGGTCGTCGTCGGTCCGGTGCTGTTCGCGCAGGATCGCCTGCCGATGGGCGACATCACTGTGCCGTCGAGCGAAGTGGCGACCGTGCTGCGTCAACGCGTGAGCGACGCGCTCGTGCAGACCGGACGCTTCGCCGTGCTCGATCGCGAGATGAGCCCGGAGATCGCGCATGAACTGGACATCATCGCGTCCGGTCAGGCGCCGAGCGCCGAACTGACGAAACTCTCGCAGGCCGCCAGCGCCGATCTGGTGTGGAGTGCACGCGTAAGCGCGTTCAACTACACGCGTATGGCCCGCCAGTTGCGCACGAGCGATCGTCAGCTCGTGAGCTATTCGGGCGGCTGGGCACTCTCGCAGAAGATGGTGAACGTGGCGACGCGTCAGGTCACGGCGGCCGGTTCGCTGAGCAACGCACTGCCCGCAACCGCACCGACCACGCTGAGCAACGGTGTCGACAGCCAACGCATTCTCACCGAGATGACGGACCAGGCCAGCAAGGCGATCGTGAGCGCAATTCTGCAATCGACGTTCCCGATCACGGTGCTCGCCCGCGACGGCACCAACGTCGTCGTCAGCCAGGGCGGTCAGGCGCTGCGCGAAGGCGGCCGTTACGCGGTCGTGGCGATGGGCAACGAGTTCAAGGATCCGCAGACGGGGCAAAGCCTCGGCCGCACCGAGAACCCGTGCTGCGAACTGATCGTGGAACGCGTGACGCAGAACCTGTCGTACGGCCATCTGGACAACGTACGCCCCGGTCTGAACCTCGATACGCTGCCGATTGCCGGTCTTCAGGTGCGTGGCGAGTTGGCGGGACGTCCCGCACAGGCGTCGCAGCAAGCTGCTGCGCAAGCCGGAACGCAGGCCGTCGCATCGGCCGGTCCGACGACGAAGAAGAAGTCCACGCCGTCGGCAGGCGCACAGGCAGCGCCTGCGCAAGACGACAAGTGGTAAGTCGCCATGGTCGTCTCGTCTGTCCGGTGTGACGGCGCGCGACGACGGCATATGAGCGGTTCCCGTAAGGGCTGAAGCGGCGATGGCCGCCGGTCACGCGACGCGAGTAGAATCCGCAACGCGTAGGGCTGGCGATCGTCGCCGCTTCCGCAGTTTTGACGGGACACACTCTCATGAAGAAAGCAGTCGCGCTGGCGCTGATGCTCGCCGCGAGTTGGGCCCATGCCGAGAAGATCGGCGATGTCAGCACCGCATTCAAATTCCTCGGGCCGGATCACAAGATCGTCGTCGACGCGTACGACGATCCTAAGGTAAAAGGCGTGACGTGCTATGTCTCGCGTGCGAAGACCGGCGGCCTTAAAGGCATGGTCGGACTCGCCGAGGACAAAGCCGAAGCATCGATTGCATGCCGCCCGGTCGGTCCGATCTCCTTCACCGGCCCGCTCCCCAAGGAAGAAGAAGTCTTCTCCGAAGGGCTGTCCCCGCTCTTCAAGAAGTTGCGCATCGTGCGCATGGTCGACAAGGCGCGCAATACGCTCGTCTACCTCACTTACTCAGACAAACTCATCGACGGCTCACCGCAAAACAGCGTCACCGCTGTGCCGGTGGATCGTGCAACGCTGATCCCGATGAAGTGATGCGCGTGGGGCAGGCGTTGATATTAATGTCGACGCCATGCCACTTGACGTCACCCACGCAGCAACCCGAAGCGCCTGAGCTTGCGATACAGCGTGTTGCGGCTCACACCCAGCCGTCGCGCGGCTGCGCTCACCTGTCCCTGACAAGCGTCGAGCGCCGCGCGCAGTGCCTGACGCTCCGCCGCTTCCAAAGGCGCCTCATTCGATGCATCGGACAGTGTCACAGCTGTCTTCGCAACATCCGCTTCGCGCAGTTCGTCCGGCAAATCGTCGATCGTGACGATGCCGTTCTCGCTGAGCGCCACCAGCGTCCGGATAACACTGCGCAGCTGACGCACATTCCCCGGCCACGCGTGATGACACAACCGATCGAGCGCGGCGGGCGTCACATGCATGGCGGGACAATGGCCCCTGGATTCCCTCTGCCCAGCCTGTGACAGCAAGCGCCGGATCAACTCGACCTTGTCCTCGCGCTCGCGCAGCGGCGGCACGGTGACTTCGAGCCCGCTCAGGCGATAGAACAGATCCTCGCGAAACAATCGTTCGTCGATACGTTCGGAGAGATCGCGATGCGTGGCGCTCAACACACGAATGTCCAGCGGGACCGGTTCGCCACCGCCCAGCGGCGACACCATCCGGTCCTCCAGCACCCGCAGCAAACGCGTTTGCATCGCGAACGGCATATCGCCGATCTCGTCGAGAAACAACGTGCCGCCGTTCGCCTGCCACAGCTTGCCCGTCATCCCTTCCTTGCGCGCACCGGTGAAGCTGCCGCCCACGTAGCCGAACAATTCGCTTTCGATCAACGACTCGGGAATCGCCGCGCAATTGAGTGCGACGAACGGCCCGCCCGAACGCGCACTCGCCGCGTGCACCGCACGCGCGAACACTTCTTTGCCGCTTCCCGTTTCGCCGCGAATCAGCACGGGCACGTCGTGCGCGAAGACGCGGCATGCCCTTGAGAACGCGCGCGCCAGCGTAGGATCGGAGAACGGCTCCGTCACGACTTCCGGCACAGCGCGCGACACACTGGGCGCACGCCGGAGTGCACGCGCGGGCGCACGCAGCATCGCCAGCAACGACTCGCCGGCATTCGCACCGGTATTGGCGTGCAACGGCCAGCAGGTGCTCGGCGACGGATGCGCCTGCGCGAGCAGGGTGTCGAGCGTCTGCACGAACCATCGGTCGACGCGCGTGCCGACCAGCGCGTCGCGCGTCACGCCTAGACAGTTCAATGCGCTTTGATTGGCGGCGAGCACGCACCCTGCATCGTCAAACGCGAGCAGCGCCTGCGCGAACCCACCGAGATGGTCGGCCTGCTCCTGCCATTGCAGCAGCCATTCGTCGCGATAGTGCTGAAAGAAATACTCGCTCTCGACGACCTTTGCCGACAGGTTGACGAGCGCCAGCGTATGAAACTGACTCTGACGCGTGAGATCCGTACTGGTGGACGACACATCGATCACCGCCAGCAGATCGCCCTGCGGTGCGAATACCGGACTCGCGGTGCAAGTGAGCGGCGTATGCAGTGCACGAAAATGATCCTGCTGACAGATGATGACGGGCGCGCGCTCGACGGCACATGTCCCGATACCGTTCGTGCCCTCGCACGATTCGCTCCAGTCAGCGCCCGGCCACAGCCCGGCGCGATGGAAGTCGTCGCGCGTGCCGTCGTGCAGCCGCGAGTCGACGATCACACCGTCCGGAGCCGTGAGCAACACAGCCTGACGCGGGTTCATCAACTGACGTTGCAAACGTTCCAGCACGGGCATGGAGACATTGCGCAAGCGCTCCATCGCACTACGGCGTTCGCGCAACTGTGAGGATTCGAGCACACGCGGTGCCATGCGCGCGCCCGGGTCGAGCGCATGCGTGTCGAGACAGCGCCGCCACGAACTGGCGATGTTCGGGTCGGTCGCCACCGAACCCGATGGCAAATGACCCTGCGCGACATTCAGCACACGGCGTGCGTGTGCGGCTTGCGTACTGGCTGGCATTGGTTGTCTCCCCCGTGCCGGATGATCTGACGATCTCGTATCGTTCCCGAAGCATCCCCCATGCGCGAAGCGATTGCAATGCGCTGTGTCAATCGGAAGACGCAAAGCGATTGATGCAGGTTCTGACGCCGACGGAGGTGTCACAGTCCTGAGACAACGTGTGCCACGCCGCAGGACACAGGTGTCACGGAATCGATACAAACCGCGCCGGCCTGCGCGCCGCCAGGGCACGTCGTTGCACGAATTGGGATGTCTGGCCCGCGACTTGCTTAGTACCGTCTTGCGCAGCCAACGTCCGCGCTACAACGATATCCGGAGACACAACATGAAATACGCCCCGCCCGGCACGCCCGGTGCCCTGCTGTCCCTGCAACCGCGCTACGAAAACTTCATCGGCGGCAAGTTCGTGCCACCCGTGGAGGGCCAGTACTTCACCAACACGTCGCCGGTCACCGGCGCGGTCATCGGCGAATTCCCCCGCTCGAACGGCGCAGACATCGAACTGGCGCTCGACGCGGCGCACGCGGCGGCGGCCAAGTGGGGAAAGACTTCCGTACAGGCGCGCTCGCGCATCCTGTTGCAGATCGCCGACCGTCTCGAATCGCAACTGGAGCGCTTCGCCGTGGCGGAGACGTGGGACAACGGCAAACCCGTGCGCGAGACGCTCGCCGCCGATTTGCCGCTGGCGGTCGATCACTTCCGATACTTCGCCGGTTGCATCCGCGCGCAGGAAGGCACCGCCGCCGAGATCGACGAGCACACGGCTGCGTACCACTTCCATGAGCCGCTGGGCGTGGTCGGTCAGATCATCCCGTGGAATTTCCCGTTGCTGATGGCCGCGTGGAAGCTGGCCCCGGCGCTCGCGGCAGGCAATTGCGTGGTGCTCAAGCCCGCCGAACAAACGCCGCTGACGATCACGCTGTTTGCCGAGTTGGTTGGCGACCTCTTGCCGCCCGGCGTCCTTAACATCGTGCAGGGCTTCGGAAAGGAAGCCGGTGAAGCATTGGCAACGAGCAAGCGCATCGCCAAGATCGCCTTCACGGGGTCGACGCCCGTCGGCAATCACATCCTGACGCGCGCCGCTGCCAACCTGATTCCGAGCACCGTCGAGCTGGGCGGAAAGTCGCCGAACATCTTCTTCGACGACATCATGTACGGCGAGCCGGAATTCATCGAGAAGGCTGCGGAAGGCCTCGTGCTGGGCTTCCTGAATCAGGGCGAGGTCTGCACATGTCCGTCGCGCGCGCTCGTCCAGGAATCGATTTACGAACCCTTCATGGAAGTGGTGATGAAGCGGGTCGAGCGCATCAAGCGGGGCGATCCGCTCGATACCGAGACGGCCGTCGGGGCGCAGGCGTCGCAACAGCAGTTCGACAAGATCCTCACCTATCTCGATCTGGCACGCAAGGAAGGCGCACAGGTGCTGACGGGGGGCGGCATCGAGATGCTCGACGGCCCGCTGGCGTCGGGCTTCTACATACAGCCGACGTTGCTCAAAGGCGAGAACCGCATGCGTGTGTTCCAGGAGGAAATCTTCGGGCCTGTGGTCGGCGTGACGACCTTCAAGAACGAAGCCGAGGCCCTCGCGATCGCCAACGATACCGAGTTCGGTCTGGGCGCGGGTGTGTGGACGCGCGACATCAATCGCGCCTATCGCATGGGTCGCGGCATTCAGGCGGGGCGAGTCTGGACGAACTGCTATCACCTGTATCCGGCACACGCGGCGTTCGGCGGCTACAAGAAGTCCGGCATCGGCCGCGAGACGCACAAAATGATGCTCGACCACTACCAGCAGACGAAGAATCTGCTCGTGAGTTACGACGTCAATCCGCTCGGCTTCTTCTGAGCAATCCCTCTAGTCGTATGTGACCTTGCAGTAGATCAAAGACGCATCGCGCAGCGAGTGCGATGCTGTCTTTGATGCATGCAAAAGATGATTCTGGACACCCCGTCGCGCCGTTGGTGCGCGGGGAGTACCCCTCACAGAACAGATAAGGAGCATGACGATGAGCACGACTTTCTTCATTCCCGCCGTCAACATGATGGGCGTGGGCAGCCTCGACGAAGCGATTGCCGCCCTGCGCCAATACCATTTCCGCCGCGCCCTGATCGTGACCGATGCCTGTCTCGCGAAAGCGGGCGTCGCCGAGAAGGTGGCGAAGCTGCTGACGCAGCAGGACATTCAATCGGTCGTCTTCGACGGCGCGAAACCGAACCCGACCGTGAGCAACGTCGAAGCGGGTCTGGCGATCCTCAAACAGAACCAGTGCGACTTCGTGATTTCGCTGGGTGGCGGCTCACCGCACGACTGCGCGAAAGGGATTGCACTGTGTGCGACGAACGGCGGTCACATCTCGGAGTATGAGGGCGTCGATCAGTCGAAGAAGCCGCAATTGCCGCTCGTCGCGATCAACACGACGGCTGGCACGGCAAGCGAGATGACGCGCTTTTGCATCATCACGGACGAAAAGCGTCATGTGAAGATGGCCATCGTCGACCGCAACGTCACACCGCTGCTGTCCGTCAACGATCCGGCGCTGATGGCAGCGATGCCTAAGGGTTTGACGGCCGCGACCGGCATGGACGCCCTGACGCACGCCACCGAAGCCTACGTGTCGACCGCTGCCACACCGATCACCGACGCGTGCGCGCTCAAGGCCGTCACGCTGATCTCGCAGAACCTGCGTCGTGCGGTGTCGCATGGTGACGACATGACGGCGCGCGAGAACATGGCGTATGCGCAGTTTCTGGCGGGGATGGCATTCAACAACGCATCGCTCGGTTATGTGCACGCGATGGCGCACCAGTTGGGCGGGTTCTACGATCTGCCGCACGGCGTGTGCAACGCCGTCCTGCTGCCGCACGTGGAAGAGTTCAACGCGAGCACCAGCGCCGCGCGTCTGAAAGACATCGCGCAGGCGATGGGCGAGAAGGTGGAAGGGCTGAGCGACGAAGAAGGTGCAAAGGTCGCCATCGCTGCGATTCGCCGGTTATCGAAGGACATCGGCATTCCGTCGGGGCTGGCGGAGTTGGGCGCCAAGGTAGAGGATGTCCCCACGCTCGCCGCGAACGCCATGCAGGACGCGTGTGGCTTTACTAACCCGCGCCGGGCCGAGCAAGCCCAGATCGAAGAGATCTTCCGCCGGGCGTTCTGAAAAAAATGCGCCGTTCCACGAGTGGACGGCGCATTTTCTTTAATGACGAACTTACGTGCTGACAACGACTTTGAACTACGCTGCCGACATCTCCGGCACGTATTAGCGCGTGGTCATCCCAGGCGGTGGCTGGACGCGTTGGATTTGAATCGTGTTCACCTGAACCTCTGCAAGTCTGGCCAACCCATTCGCTGCTTCGGAACCCACGTTTTCTGCAATCAGACCGATGCCATTGATGGATGTCCGGGCCGTGTCCTCAACCGAATAGGTTTTGCCGGAAACGTCGACACGAGCCTTGATATGATCGCTCCCCGACAAATAACCGAACACCAGACGGGCAGCGGTCGAACGCGCGCTGTATTCCTCAACGGTAATCTTGACCGGGACGCCACTCGGCGATATCGCCATGCCGTTCTTCTCGACCTGCAACTTGAAAGCGTCCAGAATTTCCGACTTCACATCCGCGCTGACTTCATGGCCATTCAAATCCATGGTCGGCAATGCAATGCCCTGTTTGAGCGTTGCCGCCAAGGCGGGATCGACCCCATGGGAAGTATCCAGCGTCGATGATGTTGATGCACACCCCGTCAGCGCAAGCACCAGCATTGCGATACCTGCGTGAAGGACTTTACGTACGCTCATTCTTCTAACCCCAGTTATGTAAGCATCTGATAAATGATCCGGGACGGTGCGGGTCTTCAGTGCGATCCGCATTCTATTGTCAAAAGCGTCTCGGATTCCCAACCAGCGAGAACCAGTCGGAATAGAGCATTACGGATGCTTACTTCGATTTCTTTAGGTTAGCGACGGAATTTTCGCTTTCGCGTTTTTTATTGACGTCTTCTCCGCTGAGCCTTCGACGACACCGCAAAAACAAAGGGCTACGTGAAATTACGTAGCCCTTATCGTCTTCCGGCGAATCCTCACGCCGCCGCAGGCACCCCCGGCACCCGCTCACGGCGATTCATCCGCCACCAGATCAGAATGGCGACGAACGCTTCGAGCGCTGCCACGATCCAGAGGCCGCCGTTGAAGCTGCCCGTTGCATCCTTCACGATACCCAGCAGATACGGTGAGCCGAACCCGGCAAGGTTTGCCACCGAGTTGATGAACGCCACACCCATCGCGGCAGCGCCGCCTGCGAGATAGGCGTTCGGCAACTGCCAGAACACCGGAATCGCGCCCATCGTGCCCGACACGGCGATCACAAGACACAGGAACGCCGCCACACCGTTGCTTCCCGCAAACACGCCGACGCCTGCCAGTCCGCATGCGCCGATGAAAACGGGAATCGCGCAATGCATGCGTGCTTCGCGACGCTTGTCGGCGCTGTAGCCAATGGCAATCTGGAAGATCGCGCCGAAGACGTACATCACACCGACGAGCAACCCGATGTGCAACGGATTCGTCGGCCCCAACGCACGCACGATGGTCGGTGCGAAGAACGAGAGCGTCGCGTTCGCGGCCACGATGCCGAAGTAGATGCCGGTGAGCAGCCACAGCTTCGGGCTGCGCACGGCGAGCATGAAGCTATGCTCGCGCTGACCCGCGCCCTTGCGGTCGTTGTCCAGATCGGCTTGCAGCAGGCGTTTCTCATGCTCCGACAGCCAACTGGCATGCTCCGGCTTGTCGACGAGGAACCACACGGCCAGCACGCCCGCGAGCACCGTCGGCACGCCTTCGAGCAGGAACAGCCATTGCCAACCCGCCCAGCCGTTCACGCCATGCATGCCGTTCAGGATCGCGCCTGCCAGCGGTGCGCCCACGACCGACGACACCGCCGACGCAGAGATAAACCACGCAAACGCCTTCGCGCGTCGGTGCGCCGGGAACCAGAACGTCAGATACAGCAACACGCCAGGCTGGAAGCCCGCTTCGAACGCGCCGAGCAGAAAGCGCATGACGTAGAAGTACGCGGGCGAATGCGTGAACATCATGAGCACGCAGATCGTCCCCCAGCCCAATGTGATGCGTGCGAGCGTGCGTCGCGCGCCGATCCGCAACAGCAGCCAGTTGCTCGGGATTTCCAGGAAGAAGTATCCGAGGAAGAAAATCCCCGCACCGATGCCGTAAACCGTCTCGCTGAAGCCGAGATCCTGCTGCATCTGCAACTTCGCGAAGCCGACGTTCACGCGGTCGATCCACGCGAGCATCCACAGCACGAAGATGAACGGAATAATCCGCCACATGATCTTCCGGTAGATGGGATCGAGCATGCGGTCGTCCGGCTTGGCGAACGCGTTGGTGCCGTCGCTCGTCCGCGACGTTGGCTGTTGGTTCATATCGTCTCCTGCTTTGTTTCGTATTGACCGTTGACGTTGGGACGAACGACGACTTTGGACGGCTCGAATCAGGCGGCTTCGTCCAGACGCATTGCCTGAAGCAACGCACGGCACGCTGCGGGCACAGGACCGATCACCGGCAAGGAGAAGCGCTCGCCGAGTGCCTGCGCCGCCTCGCCCAGCGGGCCGCCTCCGATCACCACCGCTTGCGCGCCGTCGAGCCGAATGCACGCGTCGACGGCACCGGCAAGACTGCTTTCCAATTGCGACGGCACATCCCCGAGCGCAAGCGGATCGCCGGTCGTGAAACGCGCCCCCGTGAAGCTCGCGCCGAGGCCCAGCTTGCGGACGTTCGACGCAATCGAGTCGGCCAGTTCCGGCGTTGTCGTGGCGATACCGAACCGACGTCCACCCTCACCCGCTTCACGCACCGATGCCGAGCCGATCCCAACCACGGGCACGTCCAGACGTGCCCGCAGCGCCTCGATGCCCGGATCGCCGAACGCGCCGACAATCACACCATCCGCCTGCGCCGCAAGTGCGACGATCTGCGGATCGTTCACGGCGTCGGCCGCGACCGCGAGGTCCTGCTCGTCGACGATCATCGGTGCACCGCGCGTTACCGTCGCACCAACGACCGTCGGCGGCGACGTCATCACGCTGGCGAAATACGTGCGGGCGATGTCGACCATCATTTGCGTCGTCGCCGTCGACGTGTTGGGGTTAATGAGCAGGATGTGAGTCATAGCAATCTCGGCGAATCAGGTATTCAGGAAGCATGCGAAGCGGATGCGGAGGATGCGGGCGCATCGGAAACCGTCTTTGCAGCCGCTTGCGGATCGGTGTCGCCGGGCGCGTCGGGGCCGTCGATGGGCTTGCCGAATGTCTCCGGCGCAAAGGTCAGTGCGATGGCGAACACGGCGTACATCGCGGCCATCATCCCGAACATGCCGCCAATGCCGTACTGGTCGAATACGCGGCCAGCCACCAGCGGCATCGCCGCACCGGCCAACGTGCCCAGCGCCAGAATGAACGCCGTGCCGAATGCGCGCACTCGCGTGGGATAGAGTTCCGGCGCGTAGATCCAGATGGACGTATTGAGCAGCAGCACGCAGAACTGGAAAGCCGCACCGAACGCGAGAATCAGCGGCTGCGACTTCGACAGAAACCCGAAGCACAGACCGATCACGCACGCGGCGATAGCACCCAGCGTCAGCACGCGTTTGCGGGGAAAGCGGAAACCGAAGTACGACGCGGTGATCGCGCCGAGCAGACTGCCCGACTGCATCACGATGGTGAACACGAAGCTCTTGCTCAGCGTGTAACCCTGCGCCATCAGAATCGTCGGCATCAGCGTGAGCACCGAAATCTGCGCGCCATAGGTCATGCACACGGCGATGCCGACGGCCACCGTGCGGCGCGCCAGCGGTCCGACGAACACTTCGCTCAAGCGCACCTTCTCTGCGCGGTGCGCGCCGTTCGATGCTTCGCTCAGGTAGCGCTTGGTTGCGCCACCGGCGGACTTGCCCAGCTTGCCGGAAGCGAGAATGTTGAGCACGCGGTTGGCGTCTTCCACCCGGCCTTTGGAGAGCAGAAAGCGCGGCGTCTCCGGAATGAAGCGGCGATAGAGCAGCACGAAGAACGCCGGGAGCACGAGACAGCCGAACAGCCAGCGCCAGCTGTCCGGTCCGGGAAAGAAAGCGAACACCGCTAGCCCGAACGCCGGTGCGAGCATGTTGCCCAACCCACCGCCTGCGACGTTGATCGCGCCCACGGCCACGCCACGGAAACGCGACGAGCAGAACTCGGCGAGCATGGTGACGGCAATCGAGATCTCGCCACCGAGGCCGAAGCCGACGATGAAGCGCCCGGCGGCGAGCATCGTGTAGTTCGTCGCCAAGGCGCAGATCAATGCGCCGAGCGTGAACAGCATCAGATTGATGCTCAGCATCGTGCGGCGCCCGAAGCGGTCGGCGATGTAGCCCGAGCCTAGCCGACCGATGGCGGCCGCACCGAACGTCAATGTGTTGAGAAAGCCGATCTGCGCGGCGGAGATGCCCCAGTACTCGCGCAGCAGCGGCCCGACGAGGCCGACGGCGTTCTGCTCGAAGACGTCGAACAGAACCCCAAACAGAATCAATGCGAGGATCTTCTTGTGTGACGGCGTCACGCCAATGTCGTCGAGCGCCCGTTCGAGCTGCTGCAACCTCGGTTCCGACGACGATACGACCACTTCTGCGCCCATCGTAAAACTCCCTGCGCCTCGAATGGCGCCTATGCGACCGAATTGCCTCGCCCTCTGATGAACCTGCTCGGTTAATATTTTTTCAGATTATTTGTTTTTGAAAATTATTTTTCATATCAGGGTTTAGCCTGACGACGCGGACGAGAGACCGCCTTGGCAGCAGATACCAATGATGGGGAGGTTTGCGGTGGAGGGCCGTCCGAGGACGGCGGACGGTCAGATTTCGTCGAGTGCGTCGTGGAACGCTTCCACGAGGCCGAGGTGACGACGTCCCGGATTGCCCGCAAGCGTCATCACCTGCGTGACGATCAGGTGGCACAGGCCGATCACGGCCGTGTGGTTATCGAGCACGCCGGGGCCTTGCACGTCGCACTGCAACGACCACTTCGCGGGCGTCTTCGTCGCGGCATTGCGTTCGGTGATGTAGACGAGATTCGGGCACGCCTTTGCGAGCTGCGCGACGACCGTCGGCATCTGGCGGACGCGACGTCGCAGTGCGAAGACGATCACGATGTCGTCCGCGCCGATGCCTGCGAGATGTTCGCCGAGCGTCTCGCCTGCACCGGGAATGACTTGTGCGCTGGGGACGATTTGCAGCAACTGCCAGCGGAAGTACATCGCGAGCGGCAGGCTGGAGCGAAAGCCCACGACCCAGACCTTGCGCGCCGACAGAATCGCGGTAGCGATCTGCTCGATTTCGGTAGACGAGAGACGGCGGTAGGTCGCGTCGATGTTGGCGAGGCTTTGCTGACGATGCGCGCCGACGACGTCGTCGGCCACCGCTTCGGTCGCGTGCGCGGTGGCGGCCATGGCGAGTGGCGAGCCAGCGCGTTGCTCTGAACGGACGTGTTTGCGTGCGTCGTCGAACGACTCGTAGCCCAAACGTCGCACGAAGCGCGTAACGGTGGCGTTCGACACCTGAGCCAGGGTGGCCAGCTCGGACGCCGAATACCCCGCGAGATCGCCCGGCAGATCGAGCGCGAATTCGGCCAGACGCCGCTCTGATGGCGAGAGCTGATCGAGCTGATCGCGAATCCGGCCGACGAAAGACTTTTTCACGTGGGATGCCATGGACGTTTTGAGCAGTGCGTTTGCTTGGTTGAGGCAGGCGATTGCGGTCGGCTATTGTCGCTCGAATTGGGGGAATCGGGAAATTGCGCACCGAGAGCGTGCTATCGACGCCCGGAAAGTTCGATGCCTCCGTGGCAGTCGACCATCGCGAAATAGTCCTTACCTTCGTGCACAACCGGCACCATCCAGATCCTATCGTCAACGCTGCCGCTTTCGAACGCTCCCGGAAGTACCGTGAACGATGTATCGCGTTTCCTGTTGAAGTAGCGCGTTAGAAATACATTCAATTCGGAGGCTGTCAGATCAGGACACGATCCACTTTTACCGGGATAACGAATGTAGACGGCTATGCACCAGATCGTGACCAGCAACAAGACACAAGTGATGACAAGCAGCTTCAACAGACGCCACCATGGATTACGTTTTTGGGATGCTTTCATCGTTGCCCCAATCCTCTGATTGGCTGAACACCTCTGAATTCGATCTGGTAGCGTCCGTAGAAGTCGGGGACTGACCCTGTAAATAGCATTACTAACCGATCACTCTATGATTTAACGCTCTTCGATCAATCGACCGGGACGGCAGTTACGGAAGACAGCCAGCTACGTGTAGTCGGCTGCCAAATCCGTTAGACCGTCGATCTTATTGACGAAAGTGCGCTCACAGCTATCAGTTATCGGCTATGACTTGCCAAGGCCAGGCGCGCGGCGTCTCTTACGTCGTTCCGCCCCGCCCCAACCCCGTTATCGCCTGCAAGATGGCCACGCGTGCCTGCCCGAGAATCTGGCCATGCCATACGCCGTCCTCGAAGCAGAAAGCCGCTTGCACCGCGGCGCGGATGGCCGACGCTTGCGCATCCGTCGCTTCGGGGTGACGTCTCAGCCACGAATCCGCCCGCAGCATGTGCAGCATGTCGATGAGCGGCACCGTCCCGTATTCGATGGCGATGGCGGTCACCTGCGCGTGCTTCGCCGTGTTGCGCAGCGTGTCGAGCAACGGACCACCGACGTTCGACGCCACCGTCGTTCCGTCGATGGGGCTTGCCAGATCGGCACCCCACCACGCGCGGGCGCGCGCTAACTCTGCGGCGTCGAGGCCGCCTACGCAGATCTTCTCGCCATGACCCGGCGGACCGAGACCGGTATGGAAGTCGATCCAACCGATGGCCTCGCAACGCGAGCCGTGCGTCTCGATCAGCGTGCGCATCAGCCGTGTGCTCCACACCGGTTCGCGTCCGCCGTAGAACAGGCCGTCGGCGAACGCGTACTGTCCGATCGTCAGCGCGCGCTGATACGCCGCTTCGCCGTGCGTCGCGATGTAGTCGGCGATGGCCCGCACGTTATCGTTGGACGGCGGCCACTCGGGCGGTACGAGCAAATCATGCAGATCGGCGTAAGCCGCGTTGACGGGCAGCGGCTGCGTGAAGTCGATGCTGTTTCGATTCAGATCGACGTTGTCCTCGTTGGTGCGGGACAGCCACGAGAAGCCATACGGATTGATCGCGTGGACGACGAGAATAGCGACGTCCGCCGCCGCGAGGCGCGACTTCAGTCCTTCGTCGCCCAGCAGCGCGATCTGCGCGGCGCTGCCGCAGAACCCCTCAACGCCATGCGTACCGGAGGTGAGGATGAGCAAGCGTCGCGCATCGGGCGCGCCGAGACGCACGACGTCCGTCGCAAGCGTCTCACCCTGACGGCCGACGATGTCGGGAATGACATAGCTCGTCACCTCGACACCGGCCTGCCCGGCCGCTGTCGCGAAACGCTCGCGCGCCTGAAGATAGCTGGCGGAAAACGGACTCGTGGTCATCGCGTCTTACTCCGCCAGGAAGGCTTCGGTCAGGCGCACCCAATAGGTCGAGCCGAGCGTGAGGACATCGTCGTTGAAGTCGTAGCTCGTGTTGTGCAGCATGCACGGACCGAGACCGTGACCATGCGCACGATGGTCGCCGGTGCCGTTGCCGATATAGGCGTAGCAGCCCGGGCGCTCCAACAGGAAAAACGAAAAGTCTTCGGCCCCCATCGTCGGATCGATGGGATCAACGACGTGATCGCGTCCCACGATCTCCTTCATCACATTGAGTGCGAACTGCGTCTCAGCGGCGGTGTTGACCGTCGGCGGGTAATTGCGGATGAACGAGAACTCGACCGTACAGCCGTAGGCGGCGGCCGTCGATTCGCAGAACTCGCGCATGCGTTTTTCGACCAGATCGAGCACTTCGAGCGAGAAGGTGCGCACCGTGCCCGCGAGCGTCGCGGTATTCGGAATGACGTTGATCGCCTCACCTGCCTGCATCTGCGTGATGGAGAGCACGGCGGCGTCGATGGGGCGCTTGTTGCGCGTCATGATGCTTTGCAGGCCGGTGCCGATCTGCATGGCCGTGAGGACGGGATCGATACCGTCATGCGGCATGGCGGCGTGCGCGCCCGTCCCTTTGACGATGATGCGGAATTCGTTGCTCGACGCCTGCGTCGCACCCACGCGCGCGCCAAAGCTGCCCGCCGCGAGTCCCGGCCAGTTGTGCAGCGCGAAAACCGCGTCGACCGGAAACTTCTCGAACAGACCGTCTTCGAGCATCGCCTTCGCGCCACCGCCGCCCTCTTCCGCCGGTTGGAAGATGAAGACGATGGTGCCGTCGAAATTGCGATGTGCGGCCAGATGCTGCGCTGCGCCGAGCAGCATGGCGGTGTGGCCGTCGTGACCGCAGGCGTGCATCTTGCCCGCGTACTGCGACGCGTGTTCGAACGTGTTGAGTTCCTGAATCGGCAGCGCATCCATGTCCGCGCGCAGACCGATGACCTTCTTGCCTGTGCCATTGCGTAGCACACCGACGACGCCCGTCTTACCCAGCCCGCGCGTGACTTCGATACCCCACGATTCGAGCAGCTTCGCCACGATGTCCGACGTGCGCGCCTCTTCGTAGCGCAGTTCGGGGTGGGCATGGATGTCGCGTCGGATAGCTTGCAGTTCGTCCGAGCGTTCGGCGATTTCCGGAATGATGGACATAGGAGTCGTCTCTTGAGAGTGCCCCGAAAGGCGCGACGCTCGCCGACGATGTCAGCAGGTCGCGCGCATTGGACAGGGGCAGGTTTGGGGAGGCAGTGCGGTGGCGCGCCGGCGAGCCATCGAGATGGCCGCCGGGCACCGTGATCGTTGGTGTCTTAGAGCAGAGGTTGCCGCGAGCGGTCCTTGAGCATCAGGATCGTGACGAGGCCCACGGCGGCGCCGAACAGACCGTAGTAGACGACGGCGAGCTTGTCGCCCGTCCAGCCGATGAGCAACGTTGCGATGGCACCGGCAAAGCCGCCGAAGATCATCACGGCGAAGTTGTAGCCGATGGCCATCGACGTAGCACGCACGCGCGACGGGAACAGTTCGCACACGAAGGCGCAATACGATCCCTGGAACAGCCCGAGCGAGAGCATCAGGCAGCATTGCACGAAGATCAGCATCGGCAGCGTCGGCACGTGGCTGACGGCGAGGAACAGCGGATACGCGATGATCAGGCTGATGAGTGCGGAGGCCGTCATCGGCTTCTTGCGGCCGATGGCGTCCGAGATGCGGCCCGAGGCAAACGTCCCCACGATGTAGGCGACGGCCGCGCACAACGACGCGATCACGCTGCTCTTGAACGGGATGCCCAGCGACTTCGTCGCGTAGCTCGGCATGTAGTAGTAGAAGATGTAGGTGCCGATCGTGCCGTACACCGTGAGGCCGAAGCCCGCCAACACCTGACGCCAGTGCTGCGTGACCGACTCGATGAACGGCGAGCGCTTTTCGGCGTCTTGCTTGCGGGCGTCCTTGAAGACGGGCGATTCATCCAGACGCGAGCGCACATAGAGACCGACCGGCACGATGAGCAGACCGATGACGAACGGAATGCGCCAGCCGAACGCGTCGATCTGTTCCGGCGTGAGGGTTTGCGTAATGCCGACGGACACGATGGCACCGAGCAGCATGCTGCACGCCTGCGCAATCATCTGGAAGCTGCCGTACACGCCACGACGCTCGACCGGTGCGTGCTCGACGAGGAATGCCGTGGCACTCCCCACTTCGCCGCCTGCGGAGAAGCCCTGAAGGAAGCGGCCGATGAGCATGAGTACCGGTGCGGCCATGCCGATCTGCGCGTACGTCGGTGCGAAGGCGATGACGGCGACACCGAGTGCCATGACGGTAATCGTCAGGAGCAGCGCGGCCTTTCGTCCGTGTTTGTCGGCGTAGGCGCCGAGCACGATGCCACCGAGCGGACGCGTCAGGAAGCCGACGCCGAACGTCGTCCATGCCGCGAGCAGTGCGGCGGTGGGGTTATCGCTGGGGAAGAACTGACGCGCGATGTTCGCGGCGAAGAAGGTAAAGACGGTGAAGTCGAACCATTCGAGCGCATTGCCGACGGTGGACACCGCAATGACCTTGACGTCGATACGTTTGCTCGATCGCTCGGATTGCGCAGTATTCGCGGTATTCGAGGCGCCGTCGCGCCCGACCGAAACTTCCATGGGGATACTCCTCTTCTATGAAGTGTTTTCGTGGCAAGCCGACCGCACTCGCTTCGCCCCATTCTGCTTGTGCCAAAAAACCAATAAAAGCTAGAATTTGTGATTCGTCATCGCAAGTTTTTTGATGAATTGATGGTGGTTTTTGGCGAACCCCTTCGGGGCTTTCTTTCGAATATTCATATGTTTAGCGTGAGTCATCCATGAGCAACCTGCGATTTATGCGGACGTTTGCGGCGGTCGCGAGATACGGCTCGTTCGCTTCGGCAGCCGAACATCTCGCCATGACCCAATCGGCGGTCAGCATGCAGATGCGCGCGCTGGAGGAGGAATTCGACCATCCGCTGTTTGATCGCGTGGGGCGCTCCGTGGCGCTTAACGCGATGGGACGGCTTTTGCTGCCGCACGCTGAGCAGTTGCTGGCGCAGTACCAAACGATGCGCACACTGGCCGCCGGCATCGAATCGACGGCTGGACCGGTGACGATTGGTGCGGTGGAGTCGGCGGTGAGTGCGCTGGCGAGGGCTGTGTCGCAGATCAAGCACGCGCAGCCGCATCTGGAGATATCGATTCAGACGGCACGGTCGATTGAGTTGACCGCGAAGCTCGACGCCGGGGAGATCGATTGCGCAGTGCTGGTGGAACCGTCAGGGAGACGTCCTGCAGGGGTGCGGTGGACGCCGCTGTATCGGGAGCCGTTGGTACTGCTGGCGTCATCGGCGTTGAAGTCGTCGTCTGTGGCGAAGCTGCTGGAGACGGAGCGGTTTCTACGGTTTGACCGGACGCAGCGGACAGGGGCGTTGATTGATCGCGCTGTAAGACGTCAGCACGTGAAGGTCAGTGATTTTTTGGAGCTGTCGTCCATCGAAGGGATCGTGGCGCTGGTGCGTCAGCGGGTCGGTGTGGCGGTGGTGCCGATGCTCAGAAGCGCGAGCTGGGCGCATGAAGATGCGTTGCGTGTGATTCCTCTACCCGGAGTCACGGAGCAACGGAGCATCGGGCTACTGGAACGGACGCGTCACGATAAGGCAGGGATTACGGCGGCGATTGCGCAGCAGGTGATGGCGCAGGGGTGAGTGGTGTCGTCAACCAAATATGCTCCGAATACGTTTATATTTAGGATTCCACGCTACTGATAGAATTTTCGCCGGGCGTCACGCTTACAAAACGACTGAACAATCCAAATTGGGATGAAGACGATGAAGAAATTGCTGATCTGTCTGGCGATGCTGATGACTGGGGCATCGAGTTCGGCCTTTGCGCAGTCCTGTGGAAGCATCAACGATAGCGATCAGCGCGCGTACTGCTACGCGAGGCAGGGCAATGGCACTTGCGGGAGCATCAATAACAGCGATTTGCGAGCACAGTGTTACGTCGAGAAGGGCAATGGCACCTGCGGAAGCATCAACGACAGCGATCAACGCGCTTACTGCTACGCGAAGCAGGGCAATGGCACCTGCGGAAGTATCAACAACAGCGACTTGCGAGCTCAGTGTTATGCAGAGAAGGGCAATGGCACCTGCGGAAGTATCAACGACAGCGATCAACGCGCCTACTGCTACGCGAAGCAGGGTAATGGCACTTGCGGAAGCATCAATAACAGCGATTTGCGAGCAAGGTGCTACGCGGATAAGCGATAAGGTGCGGGGGGATTAGGTCGGGATCTCGTAGTGCATCTGGCAGAAAGCACAAAGGGTTACGTGAGAGCACGTAACCCTATGTTTTTTGGTTCAGCGAGAGGGTGAACGTCGTCGTGCTCGGTTGCAGCGACGCGGGCAAGTTCGAGATCAGAACTTGCGGGGAGATGGGATCGCGCGTCGCGCCCAGTCCATCGACGACGTAGCTCAAAGCCAGCACAAGCCGGGATTGTGGCAGCGATCGCGCGGCAGGTCGGCGCGGAGGTGAGAGAGGTCGGCGGCGATCCGCTCACGTCAGTTCGCCTTTCATCCTTCCGCTCTTTACATCTTTACTTCGTTCTCGCGGCATCAGCGGTTCGCTATTCGAACTGCAACCTCTAAGTGCACGAGGCAAAGGCACGCATCAGCTCGACTCCGAGATGGGAATTCATCACTTCATGTTCGATCGCCTTCTCTATTAAAGGCGTACCCCCACCATTTTCATAATTGAACGACGGCACCATTTTCACGGTGACACCGTTGCTCTCCAAGCCTACGGATTTAGCACCTTTCCCGAGAGTCTTCCAACTCTTTACACCCGCCGCTTCAAGCATGGGCGCTTGAATTTCTTTCCACTCGTCTTGACTGGGGTGCCTCACACCTTCGATCGAACCATCCAACGCATCGCGAACCTTCTGGCCGAGATCCTCCTCCAGCCCCCCTTCCTCGGCTACGTAGACGGGCCCAGAGGCAATCCATAGGCCGGTAGATGCCTTTGAGTAGGCTTGGATAAAAATCTTCCCTTTTCTGAGTAATGCATATGCAGACTTCACTTCGCTGCCTCTACGAATTATGGATGAAATCTGAGTGCTTTCGACTGAAGGCTTGATAACCCGCATCACTGCGGAACAAGAATAACCCCATCGTTCAGCGGGCTCTGTTTCGCCCCCGCGAACAGGGGGTCTATGCGCTTAAACGACGATGACAAGTACAGCGCTCTGTCCAAGAACGGTCCTTCCTGATCCGCGCGCTCCATCATGCTGGATTGGGAAGCCACTACCGCCCAATCCGGACTCCATGCTCGGACCAAAAGGTCAATAAGCTGCTCCACCGTTCCGACCGAGTTCACATCGAATTTTGGAGGAATCTTTAGAACTACTGCATTCGACAGGCCAGCGACGTTTGAATACATTCCACACTTCATCGTCAACGATGACGTTTCCTCTCCGGCCATCCCATTCCATGCCGAAATGCGAAAACCCAACTCATCTATCAATTCGTCGTCAATATCCCTCCGATTCATCCCTTTGATGAACAGTGCTTCAAGGCTGCTCACATCACTCGAAAAGGGTTGGTTACGTGTTGCTTCTGCTCGACTGTGCCCCGGCAATCGCCACCCTCTGAAAAACTCCGATACGTCCGAGAGGTTTTTCACAAATGCCGAAGCCCGGCTAGCGCACTCTACCGCCGACTCCATTCGTGGCCCCCAGTAGGCCGCTGCCAATATTGTCTCCACGACTTGATCCTTTATTTCGGTGCTACATAGATTACGGAGATACCCTTTATGCCTTGGTCGCTTAGCAGCGCTTGTATTGCTCTCGCAGCGGCTGGCTCAGCAACGCTCCATTGGACTGATCTACCATTCGCGGCCACGACTTGTCGTTCCGCTTGATCAATCAGGCTATATTGCCCTTCAAACCACGGTTGAAACTGACCATTCTTCGCGACAAACTGCTCATATGCCGTGCTGCCGAAGCTCAGCGACAGGTCATTGCTCGCCAGAATCTGTCCGCCTGCGGATAGCGCAGTGAAGTTCTCCGACAGATAGACCTGCGGCATCAGCGCGGTCACGGTCGGGCATTTCGCATTGCCCGTTGCTGTGCACCCCGGCTCCGGCACCGTCTGCTCCACGTACCACAGCATCGGTTGTGACAACCCTGCGATCTGCTCAGGTGTCAGTGCCTGACCTAACTGGATGTTGTTCGTCTTCGCGTACTCGACGGCGTTGCCGTACAGCACCAGCTTCTGTTGGTCGTTGACGCTCAACTGCGACGTGCTGTCCGTCGACAACCCATTGATGAAGCTCGCCTTGCCCGTTTGCATCAGGGCGGCTTGCTGAAGCTGAATAGACTCTTGTTGCGGTGAGAAGTAGAACGTCGTCGTGCTCGGTTGCAGCGACGCAGGCAAGTTGGAAATCAGCACTTGCGGGGAGATTGGATCAAGCGTTGCGCCCAGTCCACCGACGACGTAGCTCGGGCCGTTCTGCTGGCCGGTGGCTCCCGTCAGGATCGACGAACCCGCGCCGCCCAAGCTCGCCGGGATCGTCAGATTCAAGCCGCCGTTTGCCGGAGCCAGACTGATCACTCGCGGCGCGTTGCCGACTTGCGGGGTGTACGTGTTCGCCGTCGTGATGCCGTTCACGAGACTCGTGCCCGTAAGCGACACCGACTGCCCAACCACGTTACCAACGTTGACGATCTGACCGCCCGACGTCACCGTCAGATTCGGGGCCTGAATCGTCGCCGCGATGTTGCCCACTGGCGTCGGCGGGTTGATCACTCAGCGATCGGACTGCCCCGACGAATCCGAGCCCTCAAGGTGGCATTCAGGCAACTCCTTGCGGGATAACCGACAAGTTGTTCGACTCGGTTGGCGCACGAAACCAATTCATTCGACGGAGAGATTACCCAACCCTCGACACTGCGCCATGAACTCACACCGCCCAAGCCAGCCTAGCGCGTGACCTCTCGGAAAATCTAGCCAACGCGAGTCGCTATGAGCATTAATGGAAGACTGTCACACATTACCGTACAGGGCACTCCGGAGGCGCCCCTGCTCTTCAGCAGTCACCTCGGAATCGAAATCAATATCCTGTAACACCAACTTCAAAATTCCGCCCTCCAGTGCTTCGATGGATTCCGCATATTCCTGCTGGAAGTGCTTTTTCTTCTCTAAGCCTACCCTCATCCAGAACAGCTCACTTAACCACATTCTAGGTGCAACGGCTTCGACGTAGCCATCACGAAGCACCCAGCGTCCAGGATTCACAGAGATATCAACAATTTCCTTCGAGAGAGGCGGGGGTAAGCCGTTCGACTTTTTCGGGAGTTGAGAGCAATCACGTCCAGCGAGTTGATACTCGAATGGATCGGTAGCGTTTTGCCATCGGGTGTATTCAACATCGGACACCCACCCTTGCACAAAACCTGCTTCTAAAACGAACGGATTAATCCAGTCCTCCCATACTCCAGCCGCCGCAGGGTACCTCTCCTCGATTTGAACAAAACAGTGTTCAAACGATGCTGCAACACCATATTGGAATATAAGCTGCTGCGAAATCAATTCACCCCATGGACGTGAATTGGCAGCGCGTCGAAGAACCACCGATGCGGGAGCCGAATCATCCGACGTTTTGACTACCCTCGACATCCCAAATTTGTCTGCCGGGCCCTGCAACTTGCTGATGGCAAGCCCCGGAGACATGAGTCCTTCCCGTGGCACAAAACTAATCCCATGTGGCTCATGGCTACCACGCAACTCATCCTTCTCCGTTAGAGAAAAGATGATCTTCATAACTTGAGATCTCAACCGAATCATTATTGAAACACCTTAATAATCACTGCGACCCCACGGCTTTGACCATAGGCGACTAACGATTGCGCGGCTGACGCGCCGTCTGGCTGTACCCGAAGGTCGAGCACCATGTTCGCAGGAATGTTATTGACGGTAGCGCCACTCGAACCTAGCGAGTCAATGACGTCTTGCATTCGATTTAACCACCCGCTCCCCCTAGTGTCGACCGACTTCAAGCTTACTAACGTATTTCCGTTTTGGAAGTCTACGAGCGGAAAATACCCGTTATTGGTCTCACCAACGTGGAACCACCCACCTGATTCACTGTATTCGGTCTTCGAAAGCTGCCGTTCGATATAAACACCTCGCTCAGTAGGCTCTCGCCCCCACGTACCTCCAGCCCCACCTGTATCGCCCGACGTCGTTCCGGTAGTACCGTTGCTAGCTCCGCCTTTTCCCGATGCCGGCACTTCACGCCCACCGGTCGATTCATCTCCTCCGTTGCCGCTTGATAACGTCCAGTTGCTTGGCGGCGCACCTCCGGCGACAGTCGGAGGTGCGATAACGCACGCCCCACCTCCTGGAGCAGGAACACATACAGCCGGCGGTGGAGTCACCGCTCTTCCCCCCGCCGCCGGGGGAGTACGATCGTTTTCCTGCGCAAGCGGGTTAGCATCTGCTGGTGGCTTCTCGCCCGATTGCTGCCGCTGTGCGAGCAGGAACTGGCGCGCCAACAAATCGCGAAGTTCAGAACGGGCATTCGATAGAGACGCGAAAACGCCTAGGAGCTTTGAAGCAAGTCCGCCCGCGCCAGGATGCTTTTCAGCATTGTTCGTCGCTTCGTTCTGAGCCCAGAAAGCCCCAGCATTTGCATCTGCGCCAGCCATACCGGCCCCGAGTGCACCAGCGAGGCCAGCAAGCGTAGTCAGTGCGGCACGTTGAGCTGCATCCAACGGCTGGCCGCTCCCCAGTGCATTTACCAGATCCGGCACCAATGCCGCACTGATACTCGCGCCAATCGCGCCCCCCGCACAATCGCTTCCCGATGCCGCCGCCCCCGCGCACCCGAGAGCGGCGTGCGTCGCCACGTATGCGAGATCACCAGGCAACCCCTCACCGAATTTTCCTGCCCCGTTCAACTCGCCAATCTGGAACGCCAGTGCAGCCCCGAGATTATTGATCCCGCTGTTCTTCAGCGCCTCAAGGAAACTCCCTCCTTGAATTGCCGACTGCACGCCAGCTTGAATGACTGACTGACCGAGAATCGCCGCCCCTTGCGTCAGCAACTTCTCTGCCGTCGTTGCTGCGGCATTGGCTGCCGTCCCACCGACGTAGCTCGGATTCACACCCGCCAGGCTGCTCAGACTGTTGCTTGATCCGCCCAGCGTGGTGAAACCTAGTCCGTCACCCGAGTACGTAATGCCGTTGAGCAACCCCGCCGTAATCGCACTCGCGAGTCCGCTTGTTACCACCGAACCGAAGTTGATCGATCCCGTCGTCGCCAACTGCGTGAACGCCGAACTCGTCATCGCGGTAAGGCCTGCGCTCAGCGCAATATTGCCCAGCCCTGCGCCAATCGCTATGCCCTCGGCCGTCGTGCCCGCTGCGGCCATCATCGTCGCCGTGCCCGCCGTCGCGCCCGCGAAGTTACCCACCATCGCCGAGAACATCGGTCCCAACACAGCCGACATCGCCACCGCCGCGACGATCATCCCAACCTGCTGAATCCCGAAATTCCCGCCCTGCTTCACAAAGTCCGTGTGCAGGTCGTTTTGCAGCGTCTGCTGGACGAAGTTGTCGCCCAGTTGTGCCGCGACGCCCGCAATGAACGCTTGCGTTGCGGCTTGATCCACCTGGCCGTTCGGGTCTAGAAGTTGAAGCGCGCCGCCGATCTGGTTGAACTGGTCGACGTTGAGCGTCAGGCCGCCCGCTGCTGCGCTCATGAAGCCGCCCGGCTGCACCATCGTGCCGGTGGTCTTCAGGTAGCCCGCGTCCTTGATGTAGCTCCAGATTTCACCGACGTCCACCACGTTTGCGCGGTTTGTCAGCGTGCCTGTGTTCACCGTCAGCGTCCCGCCTGAGGTGATTGAGCCTGTGTTGAGGATGCTGCCGCCCGTCGCCGTGCTGCCGAAGTTCAACGACAGGTCATTGCTCGCCAGAATCTGGCCGCCTGCGGACAGCGCTGTGAAGTTCTCCGGCAGATAGACCTGCGGCATCAGCGCGGTCACGGTCGGGCATTTCGCATTGCCCGTTGCCGAGCATCCCGGCTCAGGCACCGTCTGCTCGACGTACCACAGCATCGGTTGCGACAACCCTGCGATCTGCTCAGGTGTCAGGGCCTGACCCAACTGGATGTTGTTCGTCTTCGCGTACTCGACGGCGTTGCCGTACAGCACCAGCTTCTGTTGGTCGTTGACGCTCAACTGCGACGTGCTGTCCGTCGACAACCCATTGATGAAGCTCGCCTTGCCCGTTTGCATCAGGGCGGCTTGCTGAAGCTGAATGGACTCTTGTTGCGGCGAGAAGTAGAACGTCGTCGT
>NZ_CABPSN010000012.1 GCF_902459565.1 Pandoraea aquatica | reverse complement strand
GAGGCTGCAAGAAGTGGAAGCTTCGAATCGTTGGGAGTCGACAATGCCACAGGCCAGGACATTGTCAAAAACTGGGAAATCCGAAGGAACGCAAGTCAAAGTCAGCACGCAGGTGCAGGCGTATCGGCGGCCAAGGCTAACGAGAACAGTGCGGGTGCGTCGATGCAAGTCGGATTCAGTGCCGGCGCAGGGGCAGGGCCGGGTGCCGGCCTACCGAGCGCGTCGATCTCCGGTGGAGTCTCCGGGCAAGCTGCAACCAACGCGTTCGATCGCTTGCAGAGAACTGACGACGCTGGGCGCAACATGTCCTACGATGACTCCAAAGCGCTTTCGCAGGCAATTCACGACACGATATCTTCGCGCCAGACGAGTAGTTCGGGCCAGCAGCTCGCAAAAGACCTGAGCCAAACCCTGCAAACGCAGGAGACATTTCAGCGTACTGTCAGTGATGTTAAATCCGTGTCTGACGCCACTTCTAACGCTCTACACGATAGCTCGAGCTTCGTGCAGGCATCAGCGCAGATCAAGGCACCAGAAATTGTTTGGCAACGAAGCGCAAACCCAGAATTCGGTATGTTCCAAGTGCTCCAGGGAAGAGCGTTCGAGGAAAACCCGAACGCGCAGAAGTACATGCGCCAAGCAGCAGATGACGCGTCTCGAGGCGTTACGAACTCGGTGGTGAACAGCCCGGAGGGGCAGCAGGCGGTGAATCGCCACCGAGCCGCCGTATTGATGGCTCAAGACGGAAACGCGTCGGTCGCTGACAGAGCGCGAGCGACGCAGTATCTCGCCGATGAGGCCCAGGCCATGCAACACATGCGCTTTACACCTGGCGACACGTCGATGAAGGACTTCACTGTGGGCTCACCGGCTGACAGGACCGGGGTTGACTCTCAGAATCTCCAAAACGCCGTGCAACGCGGTACGCCCGCACTGCCAGTCCGTCCGGCACATGCTCCAGCAGCCTCCCCGACTGCGCCAGCGGGTACGGCCCCGTCATCGCAGGCGCCTTCGGCTGTAGCGCCGACTGGAGGGGCGCCGGCTCATCGCGGCCACGTGACGCGCCCGCAAGACTCCCGGCCGACCCGAGCTGGCCCTGAGCCGGTGGTGGCCCCATCAACCCGGCAAACGCCTCCGCAACCAAATAATTTACCTGAGCTGAACCCGGCTTTTAAGAAGATGGTGGAAACCGGCGTATCGGATCACCAAAAGGAAGTGGCTGACAAAGTCGACAGCGCGAACAAACACTCCGACAACGCCGATCTCGGAGAGAAGGGGCCTGGGACGGTCCGTCGTTCAGCATCGAACGTTGCTCAGAACATCAAAGATGCAGTTGGGGCGAGTTCAGGTCCGTCACGAACGAGTCTGGAGCGCATCGTGCGGCCAAGTGGGGCAGCGCCGGAGGATCCGCCTCAATAGCCGTTGCTGGCCCTTGGTAGCATTCCGAACCGAGGGCGAAAGATAGCCACCGATTTCGTGTTCCCCACAGTAATATTCTGTGGTAATTTGTCGAAACATATGTGAATACGAGGGAATTATGCCCTTCATGCTCAAATACCTTCTCGCCCAGATCCAATCGGTTTATGCCGCTTCGCGCCGTAAGCCAACGCGACGTCACCAAGCCAATGTGCCTGCGACGGAGAAGTTCGTCGCGCCGAAGATCATTGGCTGGGATCGGATCGCAGAAGGTAAGCCGAGCGAGCGTAACGGTTTTGGCTGCAAACCCGATTTGGGCTTCGACCCGCGCTCAACCTCAAGCCAATCGCGTCATATCAGCGGGGGCACTAGTTCTGGCTTCGGCCACGGTCGAGGCTTCTGAGCGCATTTTGAAGTGTCCGAAAGTAAAAAGCCGGCTATGCCGGCTTTTTCTTTTCCAATTGGTGTCCAGATTCCCTTCCGTCGACGCGCCGCAGTATCCTGACTGGACGTCGAGGCCAGTCACCAATCGAATGCAGATCCATCCGCTTGCGAGCTGAATTTACCAGGTGCCTTTCGTCGCAGCGCCTTCTGCACAGTATCAGTGCTCACTTCGTAAAGCGTCGCGATTGCCTCGAAAGACATACCTGAGTCAGCGAGCGTCTTCCACGTCTCGCGCTGTTGCTTCTTAATATCCTTCGCAGTGATGCCAAGTGCGCGGCGAAACTCTTCCTCGAGCGCAGCCCGAGCACGCTTTTTAGCTTCGGCATACGAAAAATCCCGCTGCTTCTGCAGCGTCGTTATGACCGTGGCGGGAAGCACCTCGTACAGGGCGGCCACGCGTTCGACGTCCATGCCAGATTCAAGCAGACGAACCCAAGTGTCGTACCGTATGTCACGCACTTCGTCTGACGAAATACCGAGCGTCTTTCGATAATGGAAGACGGCCATATGCTTGACGCCTATCGCTTTCGCGATTTGAGTGTCGGCGACACCTTTGCGAAGACCTTGTTGGATTAGTAGCTTTTGTTCGTCGGTTAGCATATGGGCAAAGTGCGGGGCCGCCGGTGGCGAAAAACCCGAAGATTACACGTATACGACAACACGGTCGCGCTGGAAACATTTAGGCTCGGCCGGGGCCTTATACAGCCGCGGCCGGTGATATGGACTCGGCTACAGGGGAAAAGTGCCGGCGCACGGCGGGTGCCGGGCGCGGCAAGCAATCCTATACGTGCAAAAACAATCATCTATGAAACAGATTGTAATGCACGTCGGGTTGGGGGGGACTGGAGGGTGAAATACTGATTCCCAACTGGTGGGATCTCGTTATAGAAAATTGGCCAGCGTAACGCGCATAGGCAAACCAAACTTACGTGTCCTTATTCCTGAGCGACCTACGAACCGTCGCCACACTCACGTTGTAGAGCATAGCGATCGACTTGACGGCCATACCTCCCGCCGCGAGATTTCTCCACAGCGCGCGCTGCTGTTTTTTCATCTCCTTCTCCGTCAGACCAAGTGCAGCCCTGAACGCCTCCTCAAGCGAGAGCCTGGCACGGACTTTGGCCTCCGTGTACGAGAAATTGCGTTTGCGATACAGGGTAGTAAGCACCGTGGAAGCACGAACTTTGTACAGTTCAGCCACTCGCTCGACAGGAGTCCCTGTCTCAATTAAGCGAATCCAGGTGTCATACCGGAGATTCACAACCTGCTTTGACGTCATGCCCAACGACTTCCGGAACTGAAAAACCGCCATATGCTTAACACCTATGGTTTTGGCAATCAGCGTGTCGGTGACACCTCGTTGAAGTCCGTCCAGTATCTGCTTTTTTTGTTCGGGAGTTAGCATATGGCGACGTGCGGAGGTAATGGGTTTCGGATGCCTACCGCATCCGATAGCCTGCCGGGATCCAATCGGGGCGCAATCACCCTCTTTAAGCGCTTCATTCGGCGCTTAAATTATTCTTAGCCGGATGAATTACCGAGCCATAGAAATGATGCCGTTGACGAGCTGACTGAACAGCGCGGCATCGCCCCCAGTGAATTCGGGCGTGACGATGTATGTACCCGCTACCGATACCGAAGGAGTGTTTGTGATCTTCAGCGATTTCTGAGTCACCAGAAGTGCCTCTAGGCTCGCTTTCAACGTGTCAGCGTGGGAGTTGACTAGCTGAGGGAGCGACACGGGAATCTGCGCAGCTCGGCCGATTCTCTCAATGCCCGCCCAATTTTGAGTTGAGATCCCTTTTTCCTGGACACCAACGAAGGATGCCTCGATGAAATTGTGGAGATAGGCTGGGTAATACTTCTGTACGGCCAAGTAGCTCAAAGCAAACTGAATCCCGTCGGCTTTGTTAACCAATGGAGTGAACTGGAACGTCTTTTCCTTTGGCAACGTAGCCTGCAGGTTCTTGAAGAATTGAAAGTACGCTCGCGAAAATTGGCACCCAGGCGAGAAGAACACTCGGACCGTTTCCTCATCTCCGAGGACGGGCTTCACTTGCAGGTAAGGCTTCAGTTGTTCCATCCCTTGAGGAACTTGTGCGTTTGCCACGGGGGCTCCTAACAGGATGATGGCCAACAGCGATGCGATTCGCGTCATTTTTGTCTCCGTGCCATACGTATCAAGCTGCGACTCGGGTCGACGTCGCAATTTCAAAAAAGTGCTCCATCGACTTCGTACTTCCGTCGTCCGCAGCCCGGTGATACGAATCGATCGCTTCGTTGACCTGCGTGAAGTTGAGTCCGTATTGCTTCGCCATGCGCACCCGCAGACTAGGGCTGCTCTCAGCATCCATGTTCCCCGCCAACTGGTGCATACAATCCGCGAGCCGCCCGCCATGAGACTCCACGACACGCACGCCGGCGACAACCAACGGCTCGAACTGATCCTGCTCGCACGCGGCCCGATAAATCGCAGGAGTGTCAATAACCTGCGCCTGCAGAAGACTTGCAATCTCTGGTGTGGTGGCGATCACTTCCACCAACGCAGTTTTCCCGATGGCCTCTCCGACGTTCTCGCAAATCTCATCCCCAAGATCCATCCCGTTGGTCTTCGCCCAAAGCTTTTCGTCGCGTGTCAGGGGCCTTGTCTGGGCCGGCCCGTCATAACGATCGAGCAGCCGCTGTGCAACCACAAGTTTCAATACCTGTGCCACCCGGTAGGCATCTCTCGTCTTGTCTTCGGTTAAATCCACAACCCGTGAGAAGGTCTCGTAGCTGTTGTTCGTATGGACTGTCGCAAGCACAAGGTGTCCAGTTTGTGCCGCCTGAAGGGCAATCTCCATCGTCTCGGCATCTCGAATTTCAGCCACCATAATGATGTCCGGGTCTTGCCGGAGTGAGGATTTCAGAGCCCGCTTGAATGTGATGTTGCCCCCAACCTGCACCTGCGTGATTGGGCCGTCTCCGCGAAGCGCGATTTCGACCGGATCCTCAATCGTATGTATTGCCTTGGTGCCATCGTTCAGCAAAACCAACATCGCATTTAGCAGTGTCGTCTTGCCAGAACCGGTTGGACCTGTGACAAGCACCATCCCATTCGGCTCATGCAAAGCGCGCAGGATTGCGCGTAGGACAGCGTATGGAAGGCCCAAAGCATGTAGCTCAGGCGCACGCTGGGGATCGAGTAGGCGGCAGGTGAACTTGAACCCGTTATAGGTCTTGGTGTACTCCACCCGCACATCCACCAGATACAGGTCTTCCCCTGCGAAAGGACGCAGACCATGAAGTCTGGCGAACTCGGCCGGCAACTCCATTTCAAAGCGCACCGACGCAATATCCGGCGTCGTCGCGCCTTGTGACGTTCCGGTGAGCTGAAAGAGCTTCGTTTCCCAATGCCGGCCCATCTTTGAGTCATTGCCATACTTGAAGCGGAATCGCTTGAAACCAGCGGGCGTTCGCACATTTACGAAGACATTCGGTGAGTCTCGTCTACCGCGTCCAGAGATGTGCAGATCGGACGATTTCGTGACGATCGACCAGACAAAGAGATCTCTTATCTGTTGTTCGATCGCGGACTCTTGGCCCGAACCCTCCTTCGCCATCATGATGGCCTGACGCTCGTCCTGCGTCAGTTCTCTCAGGCCAATGACCTCGGGAATCGAATCAGCAACCTCAACCATGTCCTCTCCTGGCAACGGTTGGCGGAACGATTTGTTGCGCCATCAACCGGCCCCAACATTATAGTTACATTTCTACTCAAACAGATTAAAATTAAATTTATCAAAACACCGAACCACACAATGGACATGACAAAGCGACCATTTTTGCGGACTACTGTTGTTCTCCTGTCCGCAATTTTTGCTGCGTTTGACGCCAATCCATCTCACGCTCAGGGGAGCCCTGGCGGTGCCGTTGATGTGAGAAATTTTGCGGAAACCACGTTTAACTCGGATACATTCAAGAACTTCGTCAACAGCTATCAGAAGCAGAATTCCACTGTTGTCGACAGCATCACGTCATCCGCCGTTTCTAACGCGCAGGCTGCACTTCCGAAAGCCATGGAATACGGCACACGCCTTCGATACGGAGAACACAATGTCGTAAGTAACGATGGCGAGACCATCGTTTCTTGGATGATTCAGTTGACGAGTTCCGAATCGCAGAAGCGAAAGGAATTGCTCGCAAAATTGTCCAATCTTGCGTCGCAGCGAAATCCGGAAGCGCTGAATTTTGCCGGCTTCATCGCCGAGTACGGATTGTTCGGGGAGGCAAAGAATTTGGCGTTGGCAATCGACTTCTATCGCGCAGCCGCAACGTTTAACTACCAACCCGCCATCTACAACCTGGCGCTTGTCGCTGCGTATGGAAAAGGGCAAGCAGCAAATCTCAATAACGCCTCGTCGCTTATCTCCCAAGCCTTCGCGATCGCACCCGACGGGTCGTACCGTGTGTGCGGATTCGGGGCGTTCTTGAGTTATCGCCAAGGCGACCGAACCAATGCCACACGCTATGCGTCGACCTGTTGGTCAGCACTTGCCAATATCCCTCGAGCAATCTACGACGAGCGCACGACCAACGCGCAGAAGATAGGCTTGCTGCGCGAGTCAATCGCTACTGGTGTAGACGACGGCTACTCACTGCTCGCAAAAGTCACGAGCGAGGCGGGATCTGATCCGCAGTACACCGCGTGCAAATACATGCTCGTGAACCGCTACCGAAAGGCACGTGACAACAAGGGTCTGCGTGAGGACGCAGTGAAGTGCTATCAGCAGTCCATCCCGTCGAATCTCGATGCGAAGGAAGCAACGAAGCGCATGGCCATCACCGTGCCAGGAATTACGGCGTTCGTTCCTATCGAACTGAGCGCGCTGGAGAAGATGCGCTCCGCCAACAAATTCCACTACGCGTGGAGCGTCCCCTACCTGCCATTCCGCCAGCAAGACGTCGATGCGTTCTTGCCGTTCGTGGCACACACGAAGCCCTAGGAGAGAATTGATGCGCCTTCTGCCCCTCACGTTTGCGGCGAGCTTACTTCCTGCCTTAGTACCAACAATCGCAGTCGCCGGAGCGCCTCCGACGAGCGTGTTTTCTCAGGCAGCTATGGACGGCGAAGCGAGCGCCACCATCCCTGACGACGGCGAATTCTCCGCAGCGGTAAAAATCATCAAGAGCAGGACCGGTGATAACGGTCCGGTTGTGCTTGTTGCTCGGCGGCTCGTCAAATTCGAGCAGCAACCGCAGTGTGCGCGTGTCGGCTTCGTCATCGGGCAACCCAGTGCCAGGGTGCTCTATACGGACATGGGAGGCCAGCTCAATATCTGCGCGAACGGCGAGCCTCCTCAGCGCATGTGCAAGAGCCTCCCGTCCAAGCTGGTCGCTCCCGACACCCGTTGTCCGGACGGCTCAATGCCGGTCGACACCCCCGAAGTTTCCGCCGCGATCGCAGCCGCACTTGCGACCGGTAGCCTTAGTCCACAAAAGGCAGCGGCGGCGGTTAGGGAATCGCTGGGACCGGGATCTACTACTACCGGAGGGAAAAAATGAAGGCACTGCTTCCTTTCGTCCTCCTGCTGTTGTCACAGATGGCCCTCGGGCAAAGCCCTGCCGATCTGGCCAACGGCAAAGCGTTTGCGAACACGATCGCTCCAACGTCACCCGCCCAAGTTGTGAACCCCTCTGGCGTTAGTGCAGGCGCGTGGGGAAACCAGACTAACGCCCCCACATCCGTACCGAGTGGGTTGGGTGGCTTCTCAAGTCCGAACACAACCGACTCCCTCTTTGCAGCTGCCAAGGGCACAAGTCTGACGGCTATGGGCAATCAGACGATGATTGATTGCGCCAACTTTGTGCCTGGCAGCGATCCGTACAAGAATCAAGCTTGCGCGGCAGTGAACTTTTTGAACAACCAGTGCATGCAGGCCACCACTGGGCAGAAGTCAGTTCTCGGGAATACCGGCACAGCACAGGGCAGTGCCGCCAATTGCGCCGGCACGTTTGGTGCAGGTCAATCGCAGTATGGATATGGTGATCAGATAACAGCCAACGACCCCATTTTCCAAGGCACATTGGGGCTCGGGAACTCCGCTGGCGGAACCACCGGTCAGACGTGCACGCCCACAAACGTTGTGGTGAAGCCGGCCGAGTACGCAACAAACACCTGCACCGTGTCGACCACGATGGATAACAACGCGTGTTCGCAGTATTTGAACGTCAAGGTGATCACCACCACCGGCGACGCGGACGCAGCGCATAACTGTCCGGACGGCTACACATATTCCGGCGGGTCTTGTTACAAGACTGTGAGTACACCAGCCACCTGGACATGCCCGCCTGGCTGGACCCTCTACGGGCAGGCGTGCGGTCAGCAAGTTTACGAGTCGCCTACACCGTCATGCCCGGCACCCATGTGGATGGAAACGGACGGCTCCCTGTACGTATGCTACGAAATCATCGGATATGACGCCGTCGCAGCGCTTCAGGCCAGTGGTGCGCAGTACTACAGAGGGACAGCGATCTTAGGTATGACGTTTGACTTCGTTGTGACCCTCGCAAATGAGGGATGCCGCTCGGGCTATTCATTCAACGGGACGAACTGCTCGGCCACCATCACAACTGAAATCCAATATGCGTGCCCAAACGGCGGTTCCGTGCAAGGGCAATCATGCGTCACCAGTCAAACGACTTCTTCGACGACCACGTATAGCTGCCCTGCTGGGCAAATTCTCAGCGGCTCTAATTGCTTGACAAAGAATGTCTCTACAAGTTGGACCAACACGTGTGGCGTCTACGAGGCAAGTTCTGGTACGTCAATCGGAGTGCCAAATAAATGATCAAACACATCATTTCGGTATTGGCCATTCTGATCACCCTCACACACGCGAATACCGCGACAGCCCAAACTTACCCGTCCGGCGCCTGTACGCAGGTGCCGAACTCGCAAAAGTGTATCGACAACACGCCTTGCAAGACTGACTCAACCGGCCAGAAGTTATGCCTATCGACAGCGTCATTGCCGCTTCCGGATGGGGCGTTATCCGTCCCATACGCGTGCTGGCAGTATTCCTATGAGTTTGCCTGCACGGGTACCTCGGTTGATACGTGCGCGCCCTATAGAGCCAACTCGGCATGCGGCGTCGTGACCAGCATCTGCAACGACAAGATCGCCGAGACGGGTCTTTGCGACCAGTGGACCTACACGTACAGCTGCCTGACAAAGCCTGCACAGACCGAGCAGCAGATGCAATGCACTGGTGGATTGTTCGACACTTCGGGATTTCCTAAGCCGCCGAACAATAACAATTCGTTCATTAAAGGCGCACTCGGTCTGGAGATCCTAGGTCAGGCACAGACCTACACGGACGGCAACTCGATCTTCAAGGGCGTAGAGGAGACCTGCACCAAGGGATACATGGGAATCAAGAACTGTTGCAAGAGCGCCCCCGGAGGGCAAACCAACAGTGCAGCGATGGGTGTAGCGATGGGGGCAGCGGCATCTGTTGTCAAATACGCTGGCGCGAAGGCGGTCGACTTTGCTTCGCCATACGTATTCGACACCATGTTCTCCAATGGCATTTTCAGCGAAGCGCTCGCGCAGAATTTCACAATCGCTGCAGGTGAAGGTGCCACAACCCTCGGCACGAATCTCGCAGCAAACGGATTCTCCGTCGGAGCCTTCGGGTTCACAGCTGGATTCGGCACGATGACCGGGGGGGTATTCGGGGCGAATATTCAACTTATGTCGTTCCAGGGCGGTTATATCGCATTTAACCCCTACGTGTTCGCCGCCGCAGTTGCGATGCAGGTGATCATGCAGCTCATGCAATGTACCCAGGACGAGCAGCTACTTGCTTTACACAAAGGTGCGGGTCTCAGCACCTTTATCAAGGAAGAATGCTCGCAGAAAGTCTTAGGGACTTGTTTGGAATACACCGACACCTACTGTTCTTTCAACTCGCAGTTGGCACAGATCATCAACATCCAAGGCAAGACTCAACTCGGGCTCGAACTCGCGGGGTGCGGGGGGCTGACGCCGACAGAAATTAGCGCTATCGACTTCACGAAGATCGACTTTAGCGCCTTCACCACACAGTTGCAGGAGAAGGCGGTGGAGAACCTGCCGGTGCCCTCTCAAATCAGCGGCAGCTACCAACCGATCATGCAGCAGCAAGGAGCCGGCACCAAACAGTCGTCGTCCTCCGCAAATCTCCCGAAGTACTAACTGATGAAAGGGTTGTCCATGAGTAAACTGAAGATTATTCTGAAAAGGTCATTTCTGGGTGCTTTGGTCGTAGCACTGACCGGCCTAGCTGCTTGGTCCTGGTCACTCAAAGCCGACAATGGTCGGCTGAAGCGTGATAACCAAGACCAATCCGCCAAACTGACTGCGCAGGGCAAGCAGATCTCGGATCTGGCCAGATCCGAAGTTGACGCAAAATCAGCGGCCAAGCAGCTCCAGGATGCGTTGCGACCGATTCAAGAAGAAAACCAGACGCTGAAGGCAAATATCGGTGCCTTCGCAACACAAGCCGCTTCGTGCGAGAAGGTGAAGCAAAAGCTCAACTACAAGGGGTAAATGAATATGCGAAACAACTTCCGATTCGTTTTGGGGATCGCTGCCGCTGCGCTTACAGTCGGCTGCTCATTCGCTCGAGCGCAACCGGTCGTGCTGGACACAGACACTGCGCGCATCATCGTCGTACGGCCTATCGATCTCTGGTCGGGCGACACATCCCTGCAGGAAGAGACCCTGGAGTCGAATCGCGAGCGCCGTGTCTCCTATGATGTGGTAATCGACGGCTACCACTATCGCGGTAGCCCCCTGGTGTTGCAGGGCATTAGCGACAGTCCTGTCACGCTTGCTGTGGAAGCCGAACTCAAGGCGAAAGAAATGCGCCTCGTGCGTGCTTCCCCCTACCTGTTCCATATCCTCGACCACGTGACGATCACGCCGGCAAAGTATGCCGACTTCGCCAAAGCTCAGGCTGCTTACTATCAATCGTTCGTCATCCGACAAGGTGATCCCCGAACCCTCCCCGATAGCACTCGTGTTCGGAAATTCTTTGGCAACGTGCTGACGCTTGGATCGCTTTTGATCCCGTCGCCGGTGTTGGGTGCGGGTACTGGTGCGCAGGTAATGTTGAATTCAGGGCTGGCGGAAGCGATCGGTAGCATCCCAGGTCCGGCGCGAGCCGCACTGACGCCAGCTACGCTTCCTGACCTGGAAGCGGATTCCTATACGTCGATCGACGTCCGACGAATCGAATTCAAGCCTGATGCACCCGGACAGATTCTTATCGCCTACAAGTCTGCGAAGACACCCGAGATCGAACAGGAGGCGCTAATCAAAGCAATCGTAGCGGCGACCGGAGCGGACACCACGCCGGAAGCAATTCAAACGGCTCGTAATGACGATTTGCAACAACGCCTCACGCTGTGGGATGCATGTGTCGCGGAAGGAAAATGTAAAAAAGAGGGCGCCGATGAAAAATAACAAAACCGAAGAGCGCGAGTCGATTCGCGAGAAAGTGGCGCGCAAGACCTCATGGCTTACCCCTGCGGCCCTGATCCTGCTCGTTGTCGCATTCGCGGTTAGCCTGTTCAAATCCCACTGAAGTGACTCGGGGAGGCTTGATGAATTACGCGTTGAATGCGGATTTCTTTCACACTAGAGCCCGCTTGGGACTCGACTCCACGGGCACGGATGCACCCGCAGCGCGCGCGTTCGCTCGCCAGGCCGGCCGTGCTTGCGCCATCGCGGGACAGTTTTTCGCTTCAATCCACGTGTCGCAATTCCCTGTGCTTTTGTGTCAATTTGCGATGGGTTACAACGAGGTGCTTCTAGCGAAAATTGGCGGAGCGAGTGCGGATCTGTTGGATGTCTCCCTGGCCACGCGGTCACGGTTCGATGCGGCTGTGCATAAGCAGGACAGTGTTTGGCTGCTCGACGTCATGTATTCGATATGCGAAATCGCGGCCGACAACGGGACAGATAGCGTTCCATTCTTTTCCGATCTCCCCGAACTCACCATGCTGATCGATGCCGCGGTTGAGAGGCACGAGGATACTGACGCCTTGGCGGAAGCGGCGGCCGCTCACGAGAGATGGAAGGCAGCACTTCCGACCGCAGCCCAGTTGATGAGCGATGTCAAACGGAAAGCCAGCGCCGATGGTCAGAAGTATGAGTTCGAAGGTTATACGCTGTGGTGCGAGCCTGCGCACGGTGGGTGGTCGCTGACGAACGCGTATGGCGTCGACTACTGTGCCTTTCTTTCATCGGAGGCTAGTTTTCAATGGTTGCTCGACGCGGTAGTCAATGACGAAGATGTCGGAGCCGTGCCGCCGGGTTGCGAGAAGATTGCCGACGATGCCGACGACCATCCCGATATTGTCATGTTCTATGCCTGCGAGGATGCTGCTATCAGGGTTATGCAGCGTCTGGGCTTTCCGAATCCGAATGAACAAGATTCTTTGGACGCGAACTATGAATGACCTTCACAACCAACTCTGTGTCTTGGGTGTCAAATGGCTGCGTGCGCCAGCTTCGCTGGGCGGTCCGGGATGCAATATCGCAATGAGCGAGTGCCAAGCGGCAGATAATGGCGAAACGCCTGACGCCATAGGTTTCCGGAATGTCGGGTACGAGCAACACACTGTTTTGGTGGAAGCTAAGACGAGTCGAGCGGATTTCTTGGCCGATGCTCGAAAGCCCCATCGCGTCGACGCAGCAAAGGGTATGGGTGACTTCCGCTACTTCATAGCACCGATGGGACTGATCGATGTAGCTGAACTTCCGCCGAAATGGGGCCTTATCGAAGTCAAGGGAAGAAGCCTTAAGGTTCGGGCGGGTCATGTCCTGCAGCCTCGCAGGCCGGCGCCGCACTATTCGAAGGACTATGAGCCGTGGCGTCACCCCGCTAACAAAGTGCGCGAGATGTCGCTGATCGTCAAAATGCTCTCGCGTGTAGGGGATGTTGATGCGTACCAGCGCGAGTTGAAGGTTGCTCGCAACGAGCATGCTCGAGCTGCGCGTGACTATGAACGAGCGTACGAACGCGCTGAGCACGCGGAGCGCGTCAACTTCATCCTGCGCAACCGACTCGAAGACGCTGGTATCAGCGCAAACCTGGACGAGATGACGGCGACCTTGCGTGCCCGTGCTCGCGCCAACAGATCATCCCCCCTCCCCGCGACGTCATGAGAATTTGGGTGATGGTAGGAACAGGATTGAGAAAGAAAAAGCCCGCTCTACAGCGTAATGCCGTTCAGTTAAGCGACTGAACGGCATTTTTACATCTGCGGCCGAGAGTCGAAAGCACGGCCAAGAGATCGCGGGTACGGTGATGCCCATGCTTGGAGAGCACCTTACCTGTCTTGTTGGAATGTCTGAGCCGGCCGACTATAGCCGGCTGGCCGATCATTTGCCTTATGAGTGGATCGAGCAGGCCCTGTCTGCAACGGGCAGCGCCAGTTTGCGGCGCAGGCGTATGCCCGCCGATCGAGTGATTTGGCTGGTCATCGCTCTGGCGATTTACCGCTCGACTTCCATCGATGAGGTCGTGCATGACCTGGGCTTGGTTCTACCGTCCTGCGACGCGTCTTCCTTGAGCAAAAGTGCGGTTACGCAAGCGCGCCAGCGATGTGGACACGCCCCCATGCAGAACCTCTTTCGTATCAGCGCCAATGCATGGGTTGAGCAGCAATCCGAGCATTATTCGCTCAAAGGATTTTCGCTATGGGCCGTCGACGGCACCACCCTGCGCGCGGCCGATAGCCCGGAAAACCGCGAGCACTTCGGCGCGCAAATCTACAAAAACGATCGCGTATCAAGCGCCCCGCAAGTTCGGGCCGTGAGCCTGACGTCTTTGCCCTCGCATCTCGTGGGGGCTGCGCGCTTTGGCCCTTACGGCACCAACGAGATGTTGTACGCGAAGTCCTTGATTACCGATGTGCCCGATCACTCGATTACGGTATTCGATAAGGGTTTTCTAAGCGCGGAAATCCTTTGCTCCTTGCGAGCAAACGGCGAGCAACGGCACTTTCTGATTCCGGCACGTCGCAACACGCAATGGGAGCGGGTCTCAGGCAACGCGCGCGACCAGATTGTGCGCATGCGAGTCTCGCCCCAAGCTCGAAAGAAGTGCCCAGCGCTGGACGAAACATGGCAGGCGCGGTGCATCACCGGAGTCGATGCACATGGCCGAGAGCGAGTGTTGCTCACTTCGTTGACCGAGCGCACGCAGTGGCGAGCCAGTGATATCGAGAAGCTTTACCTGCGGCGCTGGGAAATTGAAACGAGCTATCGCGAACTCAAGCACGTCATGCTTGGCAGCGCTCTGACGCTCAGAAGTCGTACCGTTGATGGCACCTACCAAGAGATTTGGGGAGCGCTGATCGGCTATAACCTGATTCGGATCGAGATGGCGGCGGCTGCCCGCACAGGGAAAATCGCTCCCACCGATATCAGCTTTATCCGCGCCCTGCACGCCATGCAGCACGAGCTTTGGTGGGCGGCGAGGACTCGCGCCCTGGCAAAGCTGCCTGCGTGGCTTGCAGCCATGCAGCAGCGCCTACTCGAATGCACCATACGAAAACGGCCCGGGAGATGTTGCCCCCGAGCCGTCAAAGCCAGACCCTCGAAATATACCGTTCGATTCCTCAAAAAATCGCTTAACTGAACGGCATTACGCTCTACAGCGGGCTCTTTTCATTGCACGACAACTTCGCTAAATCTCGAGCAAGCGCCCCTTGTCTCTGCCCTTCTCTGCAGCCTTATCGTGGCCTTTTACCGGCTCAATCGAATGCTGCGCGACCTTGACGGCCTCACGCTGGACGACCTCCTTCATTTCCACGGCGGTCGTCTTGTCGACATTGCGCCCAGCATTCTCCATGAGCTTTTTCAGATCTGAAGTCACTATCTCCGTATTGTCTTTCGCGCGTGTGGCAGCAACGTAAGCAGCCTCCTTATTGAATACTCTTGCACCTATGGTGCTAACCGCAATGATCTCCCGATCGTTGGTCGCGCCCTGCTCCTTATACGATGTGTGGGCATATGCCAGGTCAATGAGACGGATGTCCTTGTTGGAGAGAAGTGACTCTGTACCGTCCCGAGTCCAGCGCACTTTCGCGCCATTCTCGTCAATCTCAGTGATCTCCCCCCGTGTGCCGTTGGCAATTCGCTTGGTCTCTTGCTCCGGAAGGCGGATGATGCCGCGCGTCTCGACTTGATCACCTACCGCATAGCTCCGCGTCTCCCACTTCGCCGGCGAGAAGAAATCGTGTCGCTGCGGATTGATCTGAATGATATTGCCCTCCTCCGTCCTGGCTTTTATACGGTTCGCGTCGACGTCGTATCCAATCACGGAAACGACGTCGCCGCTCTGCACTCCAATCTCTCGGTACGTCTTCCGAAAAATCAGCGCATCAACCCTCTTCTCCCGGAGCTTGACCGCTTGCGTCTGCTCCGCCTTAGTCAGCTTCGGGTCGTCAAGATGCGACTTCTCGACGGACGGGCCACGAAGTACCCCTTTCGTCGCGAGTAGGTCGTGGATCGCAGTATTGATCTGCTTGCGATCGTTGTTTGTGATTGCGACGACACCCACTTTCGGCGCAGTCAGGCCACGCGCCTCAAGTTGCTGTATGTTCGCCACGTATCGCTCTGCGACGGTGCTGGCTAGGCTCCCTTGCGGGACCTCTAGGGTATCCAGCTGCTCAATCGCAGCGGCATAATTCCCCGCCTTCATTTCCTGCAATGCGCGCTTCGTTTGCGGCGTGGCTCGGTCGAATCGACGGGTTTCCTCGAGGACTGAGACGTTCATCCCTGAATCCTGCGCCTGCTTGAACGCACGGCCTGCCGCGACGCTTCCGTGTTGCTTGATGTCGCCTTGGAACACAACACGGGCGCCAATGTTCGCGGCGAGTTCCGATATCTTCTCGGTGTCATACGCACCAGTGAGCGACGACTCATCCATTACGATCAAGGTCTTTTTGCCCTCTACGTTCCCGAAGCGCTTCAGATTTGACAGCTCGGCCTGCTTTCTGGCGAACTCATGCGTCATCTCGTCATTCTCTCCGGCCTTAGACAGATAGAGCGATACGCGTGCCGCAACCGCCTCCACGGTGCCTACCTGCTGGACTTGAGTGAGCCTACGGCCCACAGAGTCAGCTGCTCGAGTTCCGATCGACAAGACGCCAGAGCGAATATGCTCTCCGAGCGTATGGGCCTGTGATCGAGCCTGCTCTACAGACGGTCGGTGCCTGTTCGCAAGTTCGGTCAAGATTGATCCGACGGCATTGCGTAGGTTGTCGGGTGATTTGAAGACTTCCCCCCGCTGGTGGTCGAATGTGTAGCGCCCCGAGCCATAATCGACATCTGGGGTGGAAACGTTCAAGCGTCGAGACTCCACACTCGAATTCTCCGTATCCCGGATTGGCCTGTTTTCGCTGATCGCCATACGCAATTCGTTTAGCCGAAGCTGGGTCGCCATGATCTGAGCATCGCGCTTCGCGAAAAAGCCAGCTACTGTGTCGCTCTCGATCCCGCTGGCGCTCCCCAGCTCTTTTGCGGCGGCCGCAGACGTTGCAATGCCGATGACGTTCCACCCCGTATTGGTAGCCGATTCGCGAACCATCTCCAACGCGGCAGTCTTTCCGGCGCCGGCGTCGCCTTGAATTCCCTGGAATGTGTCGGGGTGCATCAGTACATTGCGGGCCGACTCGACCTGCTCCTTGGAGAGCCGGAATGTCTGCCCCGTCTCCTGCGACTTGCGACTTTCGAATGCAGCGAGAGCGGCGTCGAAGTCGTCTTGGCGATGCAGCACCACGTGGTTTTGTCCAACGCCACCTCGGATTCTCTCGGCAAGTCGCATTTCGGACTCGATCGCACGATGCGTCGTGTAGGTCAGTTCTGCAGACTCCGTTTCGCGCTCCAGAATCAGATGATTCTTTACGTGTTGCTTCACTGCCCACTCGACGTCGCCAAAGCTCCCACGACTAAACTGCAAGGCGGCCAATTCAAGATCAACCAGCCTGAATGTCTGCTCTCGCTCAGTCAAATGCTCGATCGCCCAAGACACCGCTTCAAGTGCTGCCTGCTGACCCTGATTTGCTTCGCTGGACAGCACCGCAGGGACTCTCCGCCCCCCCTTCCCGCCTCTCGATTCCGGATAGGCACCACCTGCATGGTCAATGCCCTCGGGGCGGCCTGGAACGCTGTATCCACCGTCGACAGACTGGGTATCGTGACCAAGCGAGCCACCTCCTGTTGGGCGCGTTCCGCTTGTGTCGATTTCCCTGCCTGCCGCACCGTCGATACCCTGGCTGGCTTCCCGACCCGGTTGCTTTCCCCCCGAAATTACACGGGACGCATCCACTATCCTCTCGACGTCAAGCCCAGCACTCTGCGCTGTTTCCAGCCATACGGAGTGCAGCACGTCACGAGGCAATTCGTTCTTGGCTGACCTGCTGTCGAGCGCAGCTGCTTGCCGAGCCTCGAAGCTGGCTTCGGCTGGATTGATGTTCCGCGCAATCAATGCGGCGTCCATTTGCGCTTTCCGTGTGGAATAGAGGTTTATCTGTTCCTGTGTGAACCCAGCAATCTCAAAGTCGACCCCATTCTCGTTGTACTCGAGTTGGTAGCCAGCCTTCTTGAGCCCATGCGCAAGTTCAGCTTTGTAGACCTTGTCAGCCTGTGCTCGCAGATTGAGCATGTCGTCGTTGGTCAGGCTTCGCCACTTCTTTGCATTCTCGTCATATACAGCGGACACGATGACGTTATGGCTGTGAATCTGAGGTTCGTTCTCCCGATTCGTCTCGTGCAAGACGGTTGCGTATAGCAGATTGTTCGCGCGGACCGACTTGTTTTTCCCGTTATCGTCTTTAACCCGTATGACAGCTGCATGCTTTTCTAGCCAGCGCATCGCAGTAGCATTGGCCTGCAAGTGAGCATCTACTACTCGCTGATCGTTACCTACCAAACCGGCGATTGAGACGCTTTTCGGTGGTGAAACCGTGTAATCCATCCCGGCACGACGGTTCGCGCCCTTACTGTTGTCGGCGAGGTTCTGAATTTCACCTGTGTCAGGGTTCACGAGTTGCCCGCTCAGGAATTCAATAAACTCCCGGCGCTCCACCGCTTCGCCTTTGATTCCTAGGATCTCAGCCCCTCTACCCTGCCATTGGGCCGTCGCGACCTCATTGACGTAATAGTTGTCAGCGCGCTGACCACCGTCCTGAGAGAACGACTTATCAAAATAGCGGGCCGAGTTTGCCACCCCGCCCCCAGAAATGTGCGTCATCGAGATCATGATTGCCCCTCCGCATTCTCGTAGTACGCCTGCGCTGTAAATCCCGTTTCCCCCAAGCGCAGTGTTATAGGTACTTGTATTTTCTCGCTCCGGAGCGTGGCGCCGTGACCATACTCGGTAGGCTTCAACTCGATGGTGCGCACGACCCTATCTCCCGATCGAAGGAAAATACGCAGGTTCGGATAACGTGTCTCCGGCGAGCTACTGCTGAGTGTCATGCCGATGGTCGCAACACTGCCTTGATGGGAAATGACAGACAGATTTGTAACAGCCACCTTCGCAATCGAAACACTTGGGTCAAGCAATCTGACCTCCTTGATCGAACCCAGATCGGAATCGACTAGGGTTGGCTGCCCGCTTTTGTCGGTGAGAAGCCAGTCCGCAGTCAGCGTGCGGATCTGCTGGTAGAAGATCACGGCTATCGCAATCATCAATGCCAGTGCGATCAGGAAGGGTTTGAGGAATATCGATTTCACCATAACCCCTTGTTCTTCTTGTTACCTGCTTTATCGCCACCAGACGTTTCGGTCGTTGTCCGATCCGCCCGAACTATTTCGCCCGTTTCCATATCCGTCACAATCCACACGCCCTTGCGTTCCAGCTTCTCCTTGGCTGAAGCGGCACGCTCGGCATCGGCTATCTTCTTTTCCTCTTCGGCCTTCGCCGCTTCGGCACGAACTCGGTCGGCTTCCTCTCTCACGCTCGCCATCGCATCTTGCCCAGCTGCACGAATTACGCGGAAGCGGGGATCTCTAGGAGGCGTACTCTGAGCTTCCTTAAAGCGTAGAACTCGCGCAAACGGCCGATACCAGCGAGGTAACCAGTGTCGAAAATCAACGAAGGTTGCCGGATAATCTCCCGGTATGCGCACGTAGGCAGTGCAGTTTTTCATTTGCCCAATCTTCGAAGGCATAACGAGCCACTTGTTCTGCTCGCCCTGGTTCAGCGACCCACCATCTCGCCAATCCGTGACCGCCAGCGCCTGTCCCTTCGAGACCACGGCTACATCTTGCTCACCCAGTCTCGACGCCATGCGCTTCGCCATGTTTGGCTCGTTAGCACGTAGCATCGCGACAGTGTTGAAGCAGTTAAGTACGGTCTCCCCCCGATCCTGGCCCATCGAAGTGACTAGCTGCTTGTCACTCTGGATGCCTGCCGCAACACACACACCGTACTTGCGCAATTCGGCCTGTACCTTGTCGAGCTTGATGTCACCGATCTTCGCGACTTCGTCCAAAAGGAACCAATACCGGTCCTCATGAACGATCTCTTGCTTAGCCGCAATCATGCCGAACGCAACCGTGAGCAAAAGCCGAAACAACGGTGTGAACATTGCTTCGGTGTCGTCAGTGCTTAGGAGGAATAGCCGCGAATCGTCATCCCGATCCAGAAAGTCACGTATCGACCATGTCCCTGGCTGAACGGACGAAATTCCGTCAAGGTAAATTGCGATCGAGCTGATCACCCCCTGCCGCTGTCCTTTCGAGTCACCGCCTACCGCCGAACTTGCCACAGAATTCTTGATCAGCAGATCCATCTCATCATCAGGCATCTCTAGAAATGCATCCGCGATCAAATGTGTGTGCTCGGCACCACGTTGTGCGAGCCGAAGAAGAATCACCGAGAACAGTGCTCGCGCGGCATCTTCAAAGAACGCACTAGCGCCATGCACAACACCTCCTTTGGGTGGCAGGAATGCATGTGCCAGAGTATTGGCGTCATACTCATATTCCAGTTCGGCGAAGATCGACCACGGCACGGACCCTTCGAGCGCAGGGTTGAAGAACTCGTCTATTCCAGGTCTAAAGTGGGCACGAAAATACTCGCCACTCGGGTCATAAATGATGCACTTCCGCTTTCGGGCAAACGCTTGCTTCATCAGATCGTGCATGCCGAGAGATTTGCCTGTACCCTGCGCTCCCTGTAACAATATTCCCTGCATGGGGGCGCTGCGGGGAAGCGCAACGTCGAGCAAACTGTAGGCACCTGGCTCTTCCTTCATGACGAGCCGCGAGAGCGCCTTTGGCGAGACAAGATCTTTCGCGCCGTCTATCCGTTTGTTCTCGCGAGCGCTCTTCCCGATCCTCCGCAAACTGCTGAAGACCAGTAAATATCCAACAAATGCAACGAAAAGACTGGCCCATGCGGCCGTCGTCGCATCGCGCATAGCGGTTGAGATGGAACTCGCAACTATTCGGAACTGAGGTGCAGTGAGAAGCTGAACAGCGTTGCCGTCTGTCTTGACAACCGTCAACACCTTGGTCGCTCCATCGACATCCCGCAAAACCCATTTCCTAGGAATGTCCTGATTCACAACCTGCGAAACGACCGTCAGTTTGACTACGTCTAGATCTCTGGGGGAAAGCTGGCTGCACCACAACACGATTGGTATGAGTAGGCCCGGAAACGCGCCAAGCCAGAACGCCATTGAGAAGGCATGAAGTGAGAGTTTGACCCGTGTGAGAAATACCGCTCGCCCAGCCCCGGCGTCTGTGATCAATTTATCTGACATTTGTACTCTCCACCAACACGCTGGGCATATCTAGCTCCTCCACAAAAGCGAAGCTGGTGATCTCCTGCGGCATGAGCAATCCCAGCGATTCCGATTTCGCACCGAAGTTGTCCCGCCACATCCCATCTGGAAGCAACAGAAAATCAGACATCCGAACACCGCCATCAGCGCCAATATATAGCGCGTCGATCGCGCACACTTGACTCCCGCTTTGGTGCATGTATTCGAGAAGCATGACCGACGCATCTCCGTCTTGTTGCACGAACACGGAGCACTTCACCGAGTACTCCCCCGGTTGCAAAACAGAAATCTGGTTGATAGACCGAATCTCAATCGGTAGCAGCATTGCAACCTCACTCGTCAAATCGGCCTTTGTCATACGACGAACTCATGTTGCGGCCGAGCCTAATTGCCTCCTCCACATGAGCACGAACCTGATGCGCGATTGCGTCGTCGTCCGTCGTCCCGATCCCGAGAGGCAGCGCCGCTGAAATCACTGCACTTGCGGCAAGGATGTTCCCCTTTTCTAACGCGGCCAGGACGGCGCGCATCGTCTCTAAAAGGGCTTCGTGCTTGCGATCAAACCCTGCCATTGCTTCTCGGTGGCGGATCTTCGCCAGTGCGTTTGCGGAGATTTTTAGCTTTTTCGCTTCCTCCACAAGAAAAATAAATTCGTCGTCTTCGAGACGAAAATGAACTGATCTTCCGGTCATGTCGCGCGGCTCCATAGCGATGTACTAATTGATTAGTGGTACAAAATGCACCACTGCGTAAGCATTTGATTTCATTCCGATTGTACACGGATTTAAATTGAAAATGCAAAATCCGTTTAGTCGTTGTTGGTGCACGAAAAATGCCTACAAATCATGTACTTGCCACGGTTTTTACACATGCACGGTACGTGCGTAATGTGTGTGTGGTTTTATGTACCGGGGGTGCCTGTTTTATAGGCACGCGGAAAACGTGATATCCGGGTGCACACCCCCTCCGGAAATGAGTCGCGGATTTGATTTATCCAAGTGAATGAGCCAAGATTCAACGGCGCACATCCGCGAGTATTTCCCATCACCACCCATCGAAAGGAAGATCCGAAATGAGTCAACAAGTGACATCAGAACCGAAAGCCCGAGGCCGTGGACGGGCGGTGTCGATCGACGCGAAAATTGCCGAGATCGAAGAGCAACTGAAGGTGCTGAAGGAGAAGAAACGGCTGGAAGATAAAGCCGCCCTGGACAAGAACAGAAAGGCAATCCTCGATCTTTTCAAGAGCGAGGGAATCGACACCGTTGACGTGGCCAGCTGGGACAAGGCCATGCCACAGATTCGGAAGGCACTCGGGGTACCAACTGGTGGATCGGGGAACGTTGCGGCCGGCGCGCCGCTTTCAGGTAGTTGAGTGATTTTCCTCTCGGACACTCATCCGGTTATCGGATAGCTCATCGGCCCGGCAGGTGTTTGAGGCCCGGCCACTCGGACGAGTAGCGCTAGTGCGCTGCGAGACGGAGCGGCCGATTTCATTTTGAGCACGGGTGCTCAAAATCTAGAGTGCGGTCGAAAGCTCATGCTGGGCAGCAGACGCGATTGAGGCAAACCCAACCGGGAAGCTACACCAATAGCAAGCTCGCTATGGGTGAATCGGCGGGAATGACGCGAAGTATTAGCCGAAGGCTAAATGCCTCTCCACCGCCGACAAATGCGTAGGGCGCGGTTTATGGAGATTGCGGGAGATCAGGCGAGCGGCGCCGGCGCGCCGTGAGGCAGATCGGACGATCCGCATTGAGCATTCCTGCTCAATGCCAAGAAAGGAGGTCCGCGCACCGGCCCCTCCCGTTCGCCGTAGAAATTGCCGGAGATCCGGCATAGGGTATCAACGTAACGAACCGTGAATTGCTGTCTCGAGACTCGCTCGGGCGAACTCGCCAAGCTCGGCAAGTGCAACACTCTCGCGTTTTTCGTAGATCATCTGACCATAGTGATCACCCAGTGCCGCCGCTTGCTCGCATATCGCGTAGTCATAGCCAGTTGGGTTCACCTTCAGCCAAAAGTTGATGGCCTGCTCGATCTCGGTCATGGTTACGATGCTGTTCACGGTATCACCTCGCTTCGCACGATTTAGCGGTAATTTCAGTATCCCAGCCAGTCGCGGGCTGATTTCAAGTTTGCCGGGATGACGGAGCGCTCGACAAACGAATCTCCCTCCGCCGGAACGCATAGAACGGAGACGGTCAGGGTTCCGTCTCCATTGTCGATGGTCGGCTCTGCCGGATAATGGTCGTCAATCCATTTGACGAGGCGGGTCACCTCATCCGAGCCTTTCCGCACAGCGGGTGCCGGATAGAAATGCTGTTCTGCCAATTGCCACGCTTCTTCCTCAGTTTCTGCCAATGGAATATCTCCAATGGTGGCCTCCTGCGGCGAATCCGCCAGCGCAGACACAAACCACTTCTCTTTATTGTCGCGTTCGTCGTCCTGGAAGGGATTGCCCCACCAGTTGGTGCCGAACACGGCACCAACTTGGTAAACAGCAACCCCTTGCTCAATTAGCTTTCGACGCTTCAAGTGGTGCTCCAATTCATAGCCCCACAAGAACGCGTTCTCCAAGCACGGCGTGTCGCTAAGTTGGAGCGGGCAATCCCGCCCAGCGCCTGCGAGGTAGGCACGCTGCCCACACAGTTCCGCCAATTCTTGCGCCTGCAAATTCAAGCAATCCCCACCGCTGGAATCTGTGATCGCAAGGCACTTCCCGAGGGCAAAAGTCACGCGTGCCTGTAAGGCGAGGTCGAGATATTTCGTCATTTCCGGTTTCTCCTGAGTCTCAGTGATTACTCGATTCGGTAGCTCGCTGCACCTTCTGCGAGGTGAGCAAGGTAGTGAACTGATTCGCCAGCAACTCCAGACGGCCGACAACCTCCAAAACGGCCGGATCTTTACTGTCTTTAAGCAATTTCGCCATCTCGCGCATGGCCGGCACCGACATTTCTGCCGCACCGATCAGTTCCGCGTGCCGATCGATACGTTCGGCGGCAATGGGTAGTGTTGTGGGCGGCAATTCTCGGTAGAACCACACGTCACGGAGAAATCGCTCTTTTGCGGGCCGGATCTTGGACATGATGTTCGTTGCGTTAGCCATTTCAGTCGTGGTCAGGACAGATAAGCGAGTCAACGTCATTGCAATACGGGCAGGCTCCAATCTCAGCGGCGTACACGCGGTCAAGGTGAGCCATCTGATAGGACGTGCGCAACGAAGGAACATCCCAAAGCAATTCCGGTGCCGAGGACAACGAGTCCGGGGCATGACCGGCATCGTATGCAGCATCAAGTGCAGCCCACCAGTCGGTAAACGACTTCGATGTTTCATAACGCTGCCAGCGCGCGCGAGCAGTCAAAGCGAGTTCAAAGTGCGTTTGCGGCATTTCTCGAAGCTCCTGCGATTACGAATTTCGGTTTGGTTTAAAGCTGACCGGGACCCAAGATTCGGAGCCCCTCGAAGGGTTTTGCTTTCGGTAGATCCGACCGCGGCTTACCCGCTGCCGCCAGTCCCCTTAGTTCCTCGCCCCGGCGACAAAGGAGCACGGAGCCGTCAGACTGCATGGGCGTGCCCGGAGGCCGCATGCGGAGCGCAGCCGCAGGCGAGCACCGAACGGGCGAGGACACGGCGAAGCGCACCCTTGTTGGCTGGCGGTGGAGGGCTACTGTCGCGAATTCGGGGGGGAACTAAGGGGACTGGCGGCACCGCCGACGCTCATCGGAGCCACCGAAAATGCCGCGCGGCGAGCGCCTTCACCTGGCCGTAGGCCAGGTCCGTACAGGTCGTTGAGCGGAGCAACGCGCAGCGTGCGTTAGGGATTGATGCCCGACGGGGGCGAGACCGCTTCGCGGGCTCGATGCGCAGCACGAAAGCCCGGCCCGGCAAGCCGGGTAACGCCCTGCTTGGGCGTTCCCTCCGTTATGGCCACATCAGCACCAGGCTGCAATGCCGATGGATAGCTACTTGGTATCTACAAGAAAAGCCACTCGCTGACGAACCACGGTTACACGGTATAAGCAGGAAACGGCCGATCTGGATCGAGTGGCCCCGCAAGCAATTCTTGGGTTGAGTTGTCATAGATCTCGACCCAGTAACCTTGCAGGTGAAACAACTTTGCACACCGAGCCGCATCGTGGCGTGATTCACAGAGATTGAAGTTATGGACGTGCTCGCGCGCGCGGCCCACGAGCTGGCCGGGATCGCTTGGCGTTGCCTCCACAAGAAACTTCACGGTTGCCCCCTATGCGTTTAGGTCGTGGTTGAGGCGGGCGGCCAATACACGTTGGGCCGCCCGTCATGACGATTGATCTGATGCAATGGCTAGGTGCGCTTAGGCCGTTGGCGGCTCGGTTGTCTTCATGTCCACGATGTAGACGAGCCGCAAGATGCCGTTACGAACGATCGTTCGATGACGGTAGGCGGCGAGCCTTTCGTCACCCTTCGCGGTTTGAGTGCCCTTGTAGTCGCGTGAGCAATCCGCCCACTCTTTTCGGGTCATTTCCAAGCAGCCGAGCGCTGGGTAATTCACAATCGGTGGCAATTTCTTGACGATGGCCACGGCATCGATAGCCTCCTTTGTAGGCGGCTCGTAGGCGTCGACGCGCTCGGCGCTGATCTTCCAGTTCCGGCTCCAGCTCGCGGCACGGGGCGGCGTCGTGGTCAAGCTGCTGACCTCTTGCCCCGATCGATTGACGCGAAGAATCACCAGCCGCTCGCCACGCACGACGACTGTGCCGCCTACCGCAAAATCGTGTCTCGTTGCAGCACTCCCGCCTGCGGCGGACAGCATCTCGCGTTCGTAAGCAATGCGTGTCTCGTAGTGACCCAGCCAGCGAGTGGCCCATTTGATGCTGGCCTCGGTATTGGCTTCAGAAATATTCCTGCGTTGTTTCCGGGCTTCAGCCTCTAGAGACTTGATACGGCGGTGCCGTACCGGGACTGACAATTTCCGTGCGGCGTTTGCTTGAGCCGCGGCTGCGCGGCGCGCCCACGATTCGGCACGCTCTGCCGTCTCGATAGCCTTTCGCATGTTGGTGTCCTGGCGCTCCAGCGCACGCCGATGGCATGCTTCGCTGTGGTGGCCGACCAGAATCGGCTGTCCCATCGGAATTCCGGCGACGCTTTCGCGCGCCGCCTGATGTGCCGAGTCAGACTTACGCGAGTTGCTTTCGCTGTACACGTCAAATCGCTCCGCCCGCATTGCTGCGCGCTCTACCAGCGACGTCCCCTCTTCTTCGATCTCGCTACACAACTCCAGCAGCAGATCCTCGCGAACCGGTGTCCACATCGGGGCGACAAAGCAGTCCTGCTTTGCGGCCCAGATAAACCCTGCTGAACTTACGCGCTGGTACAGATCCGCCGGCAGACGAAACACCGAGTAGAGGCGGAGCTTGTTGTCCTCCAGCGAATAAGTCGCGGTCATGCCCGCCCCCGTATCGACGTGGCGAGGTTCTGCGCCTGCAATGGGGTGAGCCTCGGGGGGTGCGGGGGGAACGCCCGCGTTTTCGACGTTGAGTGCCGGGGTTTCGTTGTGAGTGGTTGGGATGGTCATAACTCTCCTTTCTGTTTCGACTGGTTGAACCTGCAATGTGGAGCCGCCTCGGCGCATGAATTGCGAAAGCTCGAAGGCTTGCAAGGGGCCGGGCGAGGCCGCAGGCGGAGCGCAGCCAAAGGCGAGCACCGAACGGGCGACGCACGGCGCAACGCGAACCCTTGCAAACGAACGTGCGATCGCTATGCGACGGAAAGAGGCGATCCACAGTGCTGTGAAAGGTCTTTCGGTCGAAACGGTTTGGCGTGGAGCATCCCGACGTGGGCGAACAGCGAAACCCCGACGCTCGGCGGCGGGCAGTCGCGCGCAGCGCAATCTCGCGCCAGAGGCGCGACTGTTGGGGTGGCCCAGTGCCGGGGTGGAGCGAAGCGGAACCCCTAGAGCGTCTCGCCCACTCTCCTGCGGCCGCATTTCACTCGGTTCGCGCCAGGCGAGAGTCTGGTGCGGATCGAGCAGGCCGCAGGCTATCGTCGGACGGGCCAACGACTGGCTCTTGCGCTGAAAGCCCTTACTTGCAGCGCAACGCATATACGTAACCGTTATCGCGCGCCGCCCACTCTTGCGCAGTGGTGAAGAACGTCATGTCGTTGAAACCAAACTTCACCATGTTCGTTGTGGCATCAAGCAAGGTCAGGTCGTCACCAGTCATCACCTGGGCGCTGTACTCGGGGTGAGCGACACCTTCGCGGGCGGCGTGTAACACGTAGCGGATCTCTATGCGGTAGGTGCCGAGAGTCCGGTCACAACGGCGGTCGAACCGGACGCTGTGCTTAAACGACCTCCCGCCCGGACACAGGCTGATGACCCAAGGTGATCCATCGGGGGCAAACCCCGCATCCACGATCCGGTGGTCAACGTTCCACGCCTCGCTGTGAAACCACGCGTACATTTCATAGCCAAGGGTGTGTGCAGCATCGGCTTTTGTCCCTTCATTCAGAGAACGCATATCGATACTCCTTTGAGATGGAGGGGACGCCTCCCTTACGGAGGCGTCCATACGACGTTTAGCGAGAGGTGGTTTTGGCTGCGGGCTTACGCGGCTTCGCGGTCTTGCCGTCGTTCGCCTTCGTCACCTTTTTGGCAGGGGTCTTGGACGGCGCGGCCTTCGTAGGTGCCTTGGGTGCTGCAGTGGATTTTTTCGGTGCTGCGGTCGGCTTAGCCGACTTAGCCGGTTCGACAACGACCTTGCGGCGCATCATCTTCGGCAACCAGCCGGTGTTCGCAAGCAGCTTCTCGGCGTGCTTAACAGCGTCGCGCTTTTTCATCGTCACCACCTCGGCAGCAGCTTCTTTCGACACCGCTTCCTTGAGGACTTCACCGATCTGCGCGAGTGAGACGTAGGAGAGATACGTGGTCGCCGTAGCTTTCCACCATTTGGTCATGTCCACTCCAACCACGTCTGCTACCCCTTCCAGTCGGCTTGCATGTTTCTCCGACTGAACGACGCCATTAATGCCAACGGCGGTGAGGAATGCGAAGAGCGCCATGCGGTCGTCCAACGACAGTTGGAACAGTGCACTCATCAGTTCCTTACGGCTGCTCGGCAGCTTCGCCTTCCATTGCTGCTCGGTTGCTTCCAGTGCCTTCGCGGCGGCAGTTTCTTTGAGGTCGCTTGCGTCCCTCTCCAATTGGTGACGTTGCTCGGTCACACTCATGTTGAGGACACTCTCGCTCGCGCCTCGGAAGAAGTGGCCCCCGGCGAGCTTTTCGAGTGCGATCACGAACGCGGCTTCCGGGTTGGCTGCAATTTCTGCTTGCAAGGCAATTGAATGATGAGCACTCAAGCGGCGGGTAAGTGCGTCGGAGTGCGGCCCCTTTTGCGTGGCGCGTTCGGTGGCAGTCGCTTCTTTCGTGAGGCGCTTCACTTCCGAGTCGTCGCCTCGCTGCTTCGCAACAGCAACGCGATCCTCCCGACGCACAAGCCCTCGCTCAATGTGAAGTTCGCCGTCCCGGCCGACTCCGACGAAAGCACCGGTCATAGCAACCAATTCCGGCGCGTACGTGCGCAGCACGGCTTTGGCGCGAGCGATTCGGTCACGAAGGTCGTCCCGTCGTGCTTCGAGTGCTTCATACGTCTCACCGTCGATTTCGTCGTCTTCTGCTGCCTTATTGCACGCATCCTCTGCGGCAGTTGCGTCTGCGACAAGCGCATCGATGTACGCGGCTTCCTCGTCGGTCGGAGCGCGATCAACGTGAGCGATTCGCTCCAATTGACGCGCCTCGTCACCGGTCACCGAAATTTCCACCCACTGCCAGCCTTCGGCCTTTACGTCAGCGACGACGCTTTCTAACTTCTTCCGTTCGAGTTGATGGAGTAGATTGGAGTCGAGGATGTACCCCGCATCCTGATCTGCAAACAGATCGCGGCGAACGAGACCCCCCGCTTCTTCGTAGGCTTGAAGTGTCACGAACTTCACATGCGGGTCGGTTTGCACGTTGCGCTCCTGCTTGACGATCAGGTTGCGCAGTTGATCCGGGCGACGGTTCCAGTACCCCCTGAAGGCTTCAAACGCCTCCTCTTGCTCCGCATGTGTGTCAGCGAGAATCAGAACCTGCATCTCTTCGACCGTAATCTTGTCGTTCTCGAACAGGTCGAACAGCTTGGGCGAAACGGCCGTGAGCTTGAGCATCCCTTTCACTTTTGCGATGCTCGTGTTGAACGTCTTGGCGATGAAAGCGAACGTCCGGCCTTCGTCCGCCAGTTCCTTGATGCCGCGAAACAGCTTGGCCGGGTGCATAAGGCGACGGCTGACGTTCTCTGCCAAGCTGGCAAGTTTTGCGTCCGCCTTGGCAACCACCATCACCGGCACCGGGTAATCTTCATCGAAAGGTGCGATACCCTGCGCGACCAGCCATGCGAGCCCCGCACGGCGCTTCCGACCGCCAACCACGGGGTAAACGCCGTTCTCGAATGTCACCACGAGATTTTGGAGCAGCCCGTTGTTTGCGAGGATTGTCTCGCCGTACTCCTTCTCGATTTCAGGCGTGATGACTTCGTCCTTATTGACGTTGTCCTCCGAGTCCACAAGCAACTTGAAGGGGACGTTGATGGTTTCGCTGGCTTTCACTGCTTTCATGGTCTTTCTCCTTGCACGAGTTATCAAAAGGGCACTGCCGTGAAAAATCTCAATGAATGGGTTGCACAACGTCTGCGCCGATGGCGTAAGCCATGCGCTTTGCATCCGCGATGTCCGCCGCGCTAATTGCGCATGCTTTGCCGCAGAGCTTCGTGCCGTCGATGGCACAAAACTCGATGAACACCTGCACATAAGGACGCCCCTTGCGGTCGTTGCCGTAGAAGGCCGAAATGGTTTGCACGATTTCCATAAGCACTCCTGTTTTTCAGCTGACCGGGACCCAAGATTCCGAGTCCCAGCGAAGGGTTTGTTTTTGGTGGATCCGACCGCGGCTTACCCGCTGCCGCCAGTCCCCTTAGTTCGTCGTCCCGGCGACAAAGGAGGCCGGAGCCGGCGGACTGCAAGGGCATGCCGGAAGCCGCACGCGGAGCGCAGCCGCAGGCGAGCACCGAACGGGTGAGGACATGGCGAAGCGCACCCTTGCTGTCTGACGGTGGAGGGCTACTGTCGCGATTCGGGCGAGAACTAAGGGGATTGGCGGACCAGCCGACGCATATCGGAGCTGCCGGAAACGCTCGCGCGGCGAGCGCCTACACCTGGCCGTAGGCCGGGTCCGTACAGGTCGTTGAGCGGAGCAACGCGGAGCGTGCGTTAGGGATTGATGCCCGAAGGGGGCGAGACCGCTTCGCGGGCTCGATGCGCAGCACGAAAGCCCGGCCCGGCGAGCCGGGTAACGCCCTGTTTGGGCTGCGGTAGTTCGTAACCGCCACACGGAGCTGGTTCCAACGGCAGCAACGCTGTGAAACCACAAATGAGCGGCAGTGCTGTTTTGCAGCAGTGGGGCCCGCGTGCGGCCCTACTGCTGCGCGGGTGCCCTCGCGGCGGGGCGCAAGCCCCTAGAGCGGCCGCCTCACAGACCCCAATCCCTATCACTCGCTTCGCGGGAAGCTGGGCAAAATCACCCCGGTTTCCCGGCACACCCCGGCCGGCGAAACACTAGCCGGGGGTGTGCTCACGTCACTCCGCGCTTCGATGGTGGTCTGTCATGCCTGCGATGTATGCCTGCTCCAGCGCTCGCGCAATCGTCCAGACCGCTAGGTCATGAAAATCGAGTGAGTCGGAATGCCGGGATTCGAGCGTAGGAATTCCCAGAGTGGCTTCGGCGATATGTGTTAGCTCAGATCGAGCCGCATTAGATATGGTTGGTTGTGCCACGTTATCGGTCCCCGCGTTGATCTTTCCGGCCATTGCGTCGCTGGCCAGTTTTTGTATGTCCACATCCTCGCACGCAATCGCACGAACTTCCTCATCGGTGAGTTCTCCCAGGGTCTCGGCCACTCTCCGCTCTAGGTCGGCCTGGGCCAGTAACCGAACGTTCTGGCACTCGGCGAGAATGACGAGATGGTTCGGATTCACATTCGCGATGCCGCTGAGGTAAGCACGCAAATTCATCAGGATGCGATCGATGCTCAATTTGCCACCTCACGCGTATTCGCTTGTTGCAGTCGGCGCACGCCGGCGGCGTGGTATTGCGGATCCATTTCGATGCCGAGGAAGCGCCGACCGAGCTGGTGCGCGGCAACACACGTTGATGCGGAGCCGGCAAACGGATCCAGCACAATGTCGTTTGGCCGTGAAAACGACTCAATCAACTGCGAGAGTTGGGGCACTGGCTTCTGAGTTGGGTGGTGCCGGTTGCCGGAGTAGGACCAGCCAAGCACGTCGGGCAAGGGATCGGCCGGCAGGACAGGATTGCCCTTCGCAAGCAGATATGCCGATTCGTGCTGATAGCGCAAGAAACGCGACTTAGAAGCGTAGTTTTTGCTAAAAACGATGTGCCCGATGACGCGAAGCCCTGCGGCCTTCCAGGCGTCGAAGAACATGTCCACCTTGTTCCACCCGTAGAACGACACACATAGCGTGTTCGGCCGCATGACACGTCGGATCTGCGAAAAAGCAGGTCGCAGCCAGTCGCCCTGGACGTCGTTGGCGATCGCCCGGCCGGACCGATCAACGTAGTTCACCAGGTAAGGCGGATCGGTGAGCACAAAGTCGACGCAGGCGTCAGGAAATGTAGGCAGGATGGCGAGGCTGTCGCCCAAGATAAAGCGGCCCATAGCGTGCTCCAAAGAGTAGGAAGGGGCCACACGTGCGCTCGACCTAGCGAGGCGTAATCCGTGCGGCTTGGGGATGCGGGCGCGCGACGGACGACTGGTGTCAATGGATCGTGGAATACCGCAGCAGCGGAGCCGCGAGGATATGCCGCGAAAGCCGTTGAAGGTGCAGGCCAAGATGCGATGCTCCGTTCGCATCTCTGGTCAAGCCGGCACCAAGAGCCAGGCGAGCGAACGTCACCCCAAGCCGCAGGGGGGAAAGCTTAGGTGTCGGGTCGGTTGTGTGTTTGAGGGGGAGAAATCGGTTGGTGCCGTGGCGAAGCCCAACGGCTCGGGCCAGCAAGCGCGATCAGCGCGCTACCTGAGCGGCCGGTGAATGCCGGCGGCGAAGCTGAAGAGGCAGTCAGCGCCGGCGGCGAGCCGCCAGAGGCGCGTCGAGCAGCAACCGGCGCGCCGCTCTGCGGCGGGACGGCTAGAGTCCACCGGGAAATGGAGCGACGTCGGGCGCCCCATCGGAGTTACATGGATTCGAACATGTCCAGCTGGCGGGCGTCGACATTGGCCAGCATCGCGCTCGGGTGGTACGTGGGTTCGGGTGCAGCCGGTGCGGTGACGACCGGCACTACGGAGTCAAGTTGCTCCAGAAATTCGGCGAGAACAATTTCGCAAATTGGACTTACACCATGCCATTCATCCTTGTAAATCGACGTGTCGACGCCGGTACCCACTTCTAGGGTGATGCCTGTGTCCCGAAGGAACGCTTCACACTTCGTGGAAACGCAACGCTGGTAGTACTGCGCCCCCGAGTAGCGAAACGGTGCGGAAGGCTGCGGCACGATGAACGCACCGCGATTTGCAACACGCAGCGCAAGCTCGATAACCTTGTATTCGAACTCACTGCCCCGATAGGAACCGAAGTATTCGGACTCGCGGATCCGGCCGAACGGCGGGTTTGCGATGGCCATATCGAATGAAGGAAGATCGCGCCACCAGTCGCCAAAAACGTCAGCGTGAATCCACGTGGCATCCGGCATTACCTTGCGGCCGACGCGCACGAACTCGGCATTGCGCTCGACACACGTCAAATGGCGGTCGTCGGATTCGCAGGCAAACGCCAGCGCTCCAATCCCAGCGCACAAGTCCACGACGCGAGCGCCGGAGACTTCGATCGCCAGGTCTCTGGCCAGCCCGTAGGGCGTGAAGAACGCTCCGATGGCTGCATTATCCGTATGTGCGCCCTCCTGATAGTGCTCGAGTACAAACATCCGCTCGTCCACTGTCAACCGTCGCTCGAGCGCGACGAGCTGCTCGACTTCAGCCATCTGCTTTGCCTGTTGACGCGTCATTTTCATTTCCGAGATCTCCTTGCCGTTGTTGAGTTACCCGCCGGACCCCAAGATTCCGAGTCCCGGCGAAGATGTTGTCTTGCCGAACCAGCCGCTTCTCTCGTCGCTGCCGCCGTTCCCCTGAGTTCGTCGTCCCGCGAACGTGACGAGCGTCAGGCGCCTGGCGGTCAAGGGAGAAAGCGCGGGGTGGGTGCGGGACGGAGCGCAGCGAAGGACACGGCCTCGCGCGCCTTGACGGCCAGGCGAATGAGGCTACGGTCGCGAGGTATGGACGGCGAGCGAGGGGGATGCGGGAGAGTAGATGGCGCTGCAGGTGAAGCTAGACGCTCCGCGCGGCGAGCGCGCTACCTGAGCCGCTGGCGGCGAAGCTGTTCATGAGGGCATTACAAGATGCATGCGACGGGTGACAGCCGCCAGAGTCTGGACAATGGTGGAGATTGCTGCGAGGGAAATCGACGGAATGAATTGAGGCCGAAGATCGGCGTTGTCACACGCGACAAGGCTGACGTTCTTCGCCCCAGTGGCCACTGGGGCACCGCCCGCAGGCGCAGGCGATGGGGAATGTGCTTCGCGGTGTCGCTGTGGCTACAGGACAGCCCAAAAATAGGCCAAATGCTGCACTTCACCAGTGTCGCCTTCGATTCGCACAGGCGCTGGGAGCATCTCACCAACGTGCGGCTCAAACACAAACCCAACCGGACTGTAGGGCACGCCTTCAATGCGAGCGACCTGGATGCCACCGGGCAACTGAGCGGCTTGTGTATAGGCCTCCGAGGCTCGAGCCATCAAATATGACCTGACGTCACCGTCTTCGGTCAGTCGAACGACGGCGCCGCCAAGCTGAGGGATCCACTTTTGCTCTTTCTCAAGAGCGGATTTCATAACGGCCGCTACAGCCGCGTCCAGATTTTGCTTATCGAAAGCGATTGCCATTTTTGTGATTTAGATCGAGATGATGTGAGTGAACGTGAGTAACATCAAAACCAAGCAGGAGAATAGAAACAGACAAACAAAGAGTCCTAAGAATGCTCTGAGCGCTATCCGGTCAGACAGCGCAACAGTCAATCCGACGAATCGCCGTCCGGCACGCTTTGCCCGCAACCAATCCACCATCCATATGAGAGCGAAGCCCACAACAGCTATGGCAAATGAGTAGCCGAGAAGAGCCAGAATGCTCATCGAAGTGTCTCCACCTACGTTGTCCGTCGTTGATTGATCGTGGCATGACACGGCCACCGCTTGGCCGCCATCGGATTATCAAGCAAAGTCAGAGGATCTCCGCATAGTGTCGATCCGATAGGCACCCGAACTCGATCTCGGACGGATACTTGCGCAAGCCCTGCCGCGCGAGAGTAACTTCGCTGAACGCCCAATCGGAAAGGGAAAGGGGCAGGCGATAAAGTTCTCGCCGTCCCTCACCGTCGACCAAAATCGAAGCAAGAGCACACTTTCCATCTGCTATCGGCTCCGCTGGCAAGTTGGCGTCCCGACATTCGCTAAGATCGATCCAGACGAATGCAACCTTGAGCACTGAATACACAGCACCAGCATCCTTGGCCGATGCCAACGTGGGCATGGGTAGTTCTTGCAAGGCCTGCCATTCAGAAACCGCCGTCACGCTGCGCTCGCCCATGATTCTCACCTTCATCCGCTGTGGAAAATTCAGCATAGGCGGAGATCGAACATTGTGCGTCGAATTTCTTCAAGGTCACCGCCCGAAACGCCGCGCGATGCGATCGCGCCGTTCAAGCAGCGCATCGAGCTTCCGTTGGGCGACGTCCCACGCAGGCTCTCGTCTTAACAGGCTGCGACGGAGCCACGCATAGAATGGTGCCGTCCAGAGGTCGCGCCAAGTCTCAATACGCTTTGACTCGAGGCGTAAGAGAAAATCGGCAGCACGCACCCTCCGTTTCCAAGCTGTCATTTGCCGTTTTCCGTTGATTAGCCGTGAATGAGCCAGGTAGCAGAGCAGCCGAGGTAATCAGCCAGCTTTTCAAGAGTGCCAAATGGCGCCCCTGGAGCACCGTCAAACCAACTCTCCAACGACCCCGCACGTTCTTCACCAATCGCCTGAGCCAGATACGACAGCTTGGGACTGTGGTCCGGATGCTTCTCGAGAAACGTCGCGTGTGCGAAATGCAAGCGTTGGGCGAGACCAGTTCGCCGCTCCGCAAATTCCGCCTTAAGCCGAAATGGTGCGATATAGGTGTGGATCGCTTGTCGCAACTCGGCCTCCAACGACCGGTCGTGAGAAAGTGCAAGCGCCTCCATCCATGTCAGGTCATCCGGCAGGAGACCGCGCACGAGCACCGAAGACTTTTCGGCAGCACTTGGTTTGGACTTTGTCTTCTGAGTGGTTGTCATGTTCTTCCCTGGTCGTTTCTCCAAATCGCTGACAACTCAGTACGACGACTGATAGGCAACGCCCTGATTGAAGCGGCTCTGCCAGTGACGTAGATATTGTGCAGCGAGATCCGCATTGTTCCAAATCACCAGCACATTCTCCGAATTTCGCGACGCCGCCGAGGATGTGAAGTTGAATGACCCAGTTTCCACATGCTTTCCATCCACGACTATGTACTTGTCGTGATGGATTGCGTATCGATCAACCAACCGCGCCGGAATACCAGCGTTCACAAGCAGATTAAGCGCCTGCGCCGACGTCGAGTTTAGATTACCCTTGGCATCAATGACGATTGCAACGTCTACCCCACGCCGCTTTGCATCGATAAGGTGACGAACGACCTTCGGTGATGTGAATGAATATCCGGCCAATCGAATAGAAGACGCCGCAGATCCGATAACACGCAGCACCAGCGCTTCGGCTTCACCATCTGGGGAAAACGCAGCCTCGACCGATGACGGACTCTGCATCAATCGCTCGACTTGTACCGAAGTCGCATAGACTTGTGCCGTCGAGAATTCAGGCACAGTCTTGGCGGACGCAACCGGGGTGAGGAAAATCGCTAGCGCGACCCTGCACGCGTAAAGCATCCCTGACCTATAACTCATCTGGATTCCTCAGACTCCAAAGGCTCAATTTAGGTATCAACGTCGCTCTGAGCGAACAGAATATCGAATCCGGGTACAGGAATCACTCGGCCGTCGTTCAGACAGGCCGCAGCCGCAACGAAATGTTCGGCCGCCGCGCGTTGCGGGTAAGGCAACCAGTTGAGATGATTCAGCGCAGCTCTGCCCTCTTCGGCGAATACAGCTGCAGCTTCCTCGGGGTTGATTCCGATGGATCGGATCTGGTTGTTCACCAACGCAACAAGCGCGGCTCGGAAGGACTCTTTTCGCTCGGTTGCATTCATACTTTCCCCTCAAGCGTGTAGCCGGCCAGTTCGGCCTTCCGTTTCGCGCGGCCCATCGAGATCAGATCACTGATCGGCTGGCCCATCAAGGCCTCACAGGTCTCTGCCGAAACACTCTTCTCCTCGATGATGTCGCCGTTGGCGTCCTTGCGATCAGCCTGGAAGCTGGAGTATCCCGAAAACGCGGGGACGTTCTCCCATGCCATCTCGTCTTCCGACGCGCTGACAAAGCCGGCTCCACCGAGACAGACGGCCTCATTCATCAGGCCGTCAAAGAAGACCAGGTCGATATAGCCCACGCACGGGACTTCTGCTCTCCGATTCATGGGCCGCCCCCTAGATTCGCTGGAGCAACGCAGTCAGCCCTTTCTTGAGGGCGTCCCGCTCGCGGGTACTCAATGATTGAACAACCAGATCAAGGTGCGAATGCCATGCAGTTGCACGCTTAGCGGCATTCCGGCCTCGTGCCGTCAGGCTGAGGGCGACCGCTCGAGCGTCCTCGCGATCGCGCAGCTTTTTCACGAGCCCTTTTTCCACGAGCGTCTTAACTGCTTCACTCAGTGTCGGCGTCGTGAGTCGCATGCCCTCTGCGATCTCACCAAGGCGCAATGCCGTTCTCTGCTCAAGCAAGCGCACAAGCACTTCGCCTTGGGTCGGCGTAATACCGAGCGTCATAGCACCGTCCCAAGCCTGACGACGCATCGCCGCTGCCACTCGCGAAAGCGCTCCACTAACAGAAATGACTTTTTCCAATTCGATAACTCCTGTGAGTTCGTGGTGAATACACAGGAGTACTATATACCCCCATTGGGGGTATATCAAGATTTATTAGCATCCCAATGTAATATTTCTCTGATGTATGCCCACACTACATCCGGCATCGATCTAGCGTCGCTCGTATTCGCAGGGGCGAGCCATTTATCAAGCGTTTTTTCAGGGACACTAATCCGCTTCGCGAATGCTGAGCGCGTCATCTCAAGTCGACTCATGGCGTCTCGCAGAAACTCTTGTTGAGTCTGCGAACGCGCATTTTCTACTTCCATCAAATCACTCCACCTTCGATTAAAAATTTAGCTCGTCAACTCATCGATGCCCGTCCTGGCGACGCGGGTATGCGATCACCCACTCGTTTCCTGAGTAGTCGCGGTCTGACTGGAGGTTTCGTAGCGGTACGACAAGATCCACTTGAGACATCTCTCCACCACATGTTTTTGAAAACACTTCGAGCGACCAGGTCAACGTCGTCGGAATAGACTGCTGGCGTGACAAGCAAAGGCTTCTCTGCTCATCGGAATAGTCGTGAGTCAAGAGCAAATGGCTCCTGCCTTGTTACTGTCACCATGCGGAAATCGACGTGAAGCGGATTCAAAATGACGTTCCAGTCTGCCGGACAGACGACTGAGCGCACTTTCATCGCAACGGAGTTTGCCTCGCACAGCCACTGACGACCAATCTCGATCGTGGACGTGGGTATCGTGAGTTCATTCCAGTCAGACGGAAGCACCGGCTCATACCCGGTGTCTATCAGCTCGTCAGGGATATCAACCTCCACGAGAAAGAAATTCGCCGCAGGGACAAATCCGGACGCATGCACGCGCACTTCGAGCACGGCCGTCGATGCGTTAAGACTTGTGTACAGCGCAGGCATGCCAATCGGATTCCAGCGGCCTCCTGCTACGGCCGCCCCGTTCCCGCTCAAATCGTCAGCGCGATACTTTCCAGGCTTGTCTTTTGCCAAACGGAATAGCTTCATACACCCACGCCGTATTCGATCCGTTGAAGGATGCGCTGCACAGCGTCGTAGCCGGTCTGAGTATCCAGCATCGCTACCGGGCTCTCACCTCCCAATTCAGCGTGCGGGGCCTGCATCCATTGCGCGGCAATGTCTCGGCTCTCGAACACATCTGCCGCGTGCGCGTGCACAAGAAGGACGCGCGAAACGCGATCAGACTCGCCGCTACTCAGACGCTCGCCAGCGGCCAGCTTACGAGTCACGGTACTTGATGGAATCCGCAGATAGGCGAGCAGAGACTGAACGCTCGTCTTGAGCACCTCTGCAGCCACACGGCCGATGATGTTCGATTCCAAGCCCGTGCGTATTTCACGGCTTTGAGCAATCGGGTCTAACTGCATGAAAAGCGCGAGATCATCTGGCCACGCGCCAATGCCATTGGTGCCGATATGCGGCCGTGCAGCCCGAGCAGCTGGCCGGGCGGGTTTCTTTTCGGGGATTCGAGGGGTAGCCATGATCACTTCCTCCATAATGGCAATACAGCACACCCATTATGGCATAAATGCCCATTTGGGGAAAAGCCATCAGCCAAATTGGCATACTTGAATCATGGCGGCCTAGCCGGGTGACAGGAGTACGGGATCGGCCTTCGTAGGGAGGCTCTTCGAGGCTTTTCCTAGGTTAGATCCCGCCCCATGCTTCCAGGATAAAGCAAGGTGTCGCCTCACCAGCGCCAGCGTCCTGTTGCCCGGCGAGACGCACATCACGCGTTTCGTAGGCGGAGCCCTCGTTTTGAAAGTCCGTGAAGCTGATGCACACCTGCAGGTCAGCCGGCAAATCCTTCAAGGCGTTACGCAACTCTTCGATGGTCATGAGTACGGTCCTTTTTCCGTGGTGTTAGCGCTCGGAGCGAGCTGTGAGACTTTGCGGTGCGAGAAAGATAAGGGCAACTCCAGCGATCAAGATTCCTGCTCCCCACAATCCTGACGATGTGTCACCGGAGAACAGGCTGATAGCGGCCATGCGACCTCCAACGGCAATTGCCGTGGACACCGAGAGAAGCGTCACCTTGCCGATGCGGGTCAGGCCACCACCAATTAATACGTGGCACAGGCCGAACAGCCAAAGACAAATAAAGGCGCCTGTGACGAGGTTTTGCAGGAGTTCCATCGAATGATTTTTCCTATAGCCAGCAATCGCCGCCCAAGGCGGTAAGTGCATCGTCCTTGGCCAAATCTTCCGAAGCAAACGGAGCCGAATGGCTTCCGTGGTGCCGGCCGTCGATCACCTGGATCCACACCCAACCGGCCCCCGACATGATGACTTCAACAGTCGCGTATACGTGCTGGATGAATCCCGGCATATTTGGAACATCCAGTGAGGCTTGCAGCGTGTGGTAGGCCATTTGTTTTTCCTATCCGTGCGTCAGCTTGTGAAGTATCTGTTGATCTTGATGATGCTTTACGCGCTCTAGAGCGCGTTTGTCGCCGCGCTTAAAATCGCGTTGGGCCTTCTTCAGGCGCCTAGCTATTTTGGCCGCCTTAATCTTGTATTTGAGTTTGTCCATCCGTGTGTTTTCCAACCCTAGTGCCACCAGAGAACCACCCGTGTCGCGGCAGGAAGAGCAAGCACAAAAGCCGCGACTGCCCTCCCCCAATCACTTTGCGCAACACTTCGAAGATGCGGTGCGAGAAGATGCGCAGGTACCCACGTCAAAGGGACGTCGTACTTGTCTGTGGTGTAGTGCTTCAAACCGACTTCTTCATCAAACCATTCGACGCCATGCGGCAGCGGCAATGTGATCGGCTGAACGACCTCCCAGAGCTGCTTCTCGCCGCCATCGATTCGAAGCCGATTCGATGCAATCACAGGGTCTTGTGCGCGCATATACTTGTCAAACACGAGCGTTAGCGAAAGCGACATTTAGAACCCTTTCCGATTTAACGGCCGACGTTGTTCCATGCGCGCACCACCGCCGCCCTCGCTTGGCATTCCGGGCCGGACGAAGCGCTCAATGATCCAGTCGTAGGTCAGTGAGACAGTCATAGCAGTCGATTTTTTTCTAGTGGCTCACGGCCGGATAGGCGAAATCTTCGTCGGGAGTAAATTCGTACCGAGCCGGATCGCTCTCGAACATGACATAGCCCTCGACGCCCTTCTCGCGGAGCACCCTCACCGCGCGTCGGGTATTTGCGACCTCAACTTCGTGAAGCCTGCCCGCGTCGGCAGAGCGGCCGCCGCTCGACGCCCCCTCGCAACTGATCAAAAGCGTCATTTCTGCGCCCGAACCGGCCTTCCGTCCAAAGATCTGCCTATTCATCGAGTTTTCCCGGTGGTTATGTCTTCAGGAGTGGACGAGTGAGACAACCAATGCCACGATCGACACTGCGAGAGCCGCAGCGGCGACGAGCAACATTGAGGTATTGGTCATCCTCGCATAATAGAAGTCACGCATCTCCTTCATCCGCTCGCTCATCAATCCAAGATCCACCTTGCCGCCGTCGGGATCCTTGTACGTGCTGGAATAGGCCTGCCGGATCTTCGCCTCGATCGCGTCGTGAAATTCGTGATTCCAACTGTCCGTCCAGTCCACGAACCATCGCGCTATCTTCTTCTTGAACATGGGGATAAAGCTCCCGTTTTTTTCGTCTACGCCGTGCGGTTGAGAATCTCGACCTCGAAGCCTACCGGCCAACCGTCGCGGTGGACCTGGAGCGCATCCTCGGCAATGAGTTCGGGCACGACGCCCTCATAACCTTCATTCCTGGGCGTGATCATCAGAATCGCGCTTGGTATGCCTTTCGCCGCAGCAATCTGGCTCGCAAGCCACTTCAGCTCCTTCGTCCAATCGTTGACCTGCCGGTCAAGAATTGCCTGCTCTTCGGTCGTCGTCATCGCTTTTTTCCTTCGCGTCACACTTCGTCACGATGCGGAGTCTCCCCCCCGCGCTCAAACCACTGGTCGATTGCCTCTTTGGCGTAGCGAGCGCCATAGCTGGCCGAATAGATCTGCCCCTCCGCCACGCGCGTGATTTCGTTACCACCGCGCCAGGCCAAACCACCGCCGGACTGGATAAGCCAGCGCCAGCCAAGCTGGCCGTCCGTTGTCGTCGGCTCGATAAAGCACATGTATCCATCGCGTTGACGACTCATTCCCTTGTCGGTCGGCTCCCACGCGCTGGTGTGGAGTTGCCAATCGTTTGCAAGTTGCTCGAAGGCGCGGCCGCCGTTCGCGAAATACGTATGAACCTCGGCGCGCGGGCAACTGTCCATCCGCAGCACCAGAAGCATGTCTTCAAAAATTTCCTGATCGACGCTGCGTAAGTCTGTCATGTCAAACGGGAAACGTTGGCCGTTGTACAACCCAAGCAGAAATGCCGCGACCTTTCGGCACTGTCCGCTGTTGCCGTGGGCAATGTCGAAGAGACGCTTCAACGCCGGCAGGCCAGCATCATAATCGGTGTCCCGACGCTCGCTTGCTTCACGTATCTCCCGCTCCCATTCGGCCTGCGCACGGCGCTGATCTTCCGGCGAGTCTTCAATCAATCGGGATGCCATGTTGTGTTTCCTTTTTGTGGTCAATCGAAATTTCGTGCGGCTCCATAAGCGGCGCGACCTTCATCACAACATGCTTCATAGTAGACCTCCAGATCATCAGGAAGGTGCACCAGATGAGGCGTTCTGAAGATGTGATCTGGCGACTTTGCTCGCACGTTTTCGTATAGAAAGAACGTACTGCTTAACGCACCGTCCAGCGTCGGTATATTCATCACCTGCTGGTCGTCTAGGTGGGCAACGAACTTGTCTCGATAGACACGCATCTGATCCAAATACCGCTTCCAGTCCTCGAGACTGATTCCGGTCGCTGCCAGCAGGCCGGAAAGAAACTGCTTCTGGTCATCGTCAGCGCGCACAAAGCGCTTCCAGTGATGACGTGCGTTTCGATCAGCAAATAGTTTGCACCATTCGAGAACGGCGATATCCAGCAAGTCACCATTGACCGTGGCGCCAAATTGCGAAGGTTGTTTCAGAGAGCCTGTGCCGTCCTCTCCGACAAATCCGACGCGGTAGTAGGCTATGTTGCGGACGCAGTGGCAGCACAACAACGAGAGTCTGCGGACGAACCTTGGCTCCAGTTGGGGGGCTTGCATTGGCTTTGTCCTTTTCCTGGTCTAGGGGAGTGCGATAACGCACTCCAATTTGGTCCACTTGTTCATGTCCACGTCGTCGTGGGTCTCCGAAATCCACGCACCATCCGGATACGAGCAAAGGCACAGCGAATTGTCGTCAGACAGAATCTTGTCAGCCTCCGGCGACCAGTCTTGCCCTTTCTCAAGCATGGTCCTGGCCAACTCTACGATTTGCGGCGTGATATGTGACATGCACCTATTCTCCGATTTTTCCGCATGATTAGTTTGCTGAAGGTCTGAACACCGCGACCCGACCGCTTCCGATGCAGCGAGCACACGGAAGCCCCCGTGCACCTTGGCAGGAAGCGCATGCAACCTCGACGTACTCACCGCGCCCCGCCCCGCTGCAAATGCTGCATTCGATTTCGATGGGGGGCCGTGTGGCCACAGTCACTCTTCCGAGCCCACGGCACGACTTACAGGTTCCGATCGTCGGCGTCTTCATGGAACGTCTCCCGGTTACTTGTCGTACACAGAGCGCAGATAACCGGCGTACTCGCTCATGTTGCCCATCAGGATCGAACGGCTGTCGTCAGCGCCGCGACTGCCTGACGCGTCATTGCAATCGATACATGCGAGCAAGTAGGCGCTCAACGCGTCGCGTGCAGCCTCCAATTTACGCGCGCACTCTACTGCGGCTTTCTTCCTGGCCGCCTCGGCGCGTGCCTGTGCCTTAACCTCGCGATCACTCTTCCAGTCGTCACCCGTCATCGAGAGTTGCGTAGGCACCGGCTTGCGAAACGGCAGTGTGGGTTCGAAGCTCATGGCAATTTTCCGAGCGTTTACTTGCCACTCATTTTAGTATCACCATGATACTTGTCAAGAAGCTTTGCGAACTTCTTCGTAAGGCCCTCGTTGTGGATCAAAAGCATGCCGACTAGCGCGCGCGCTGTTTGGTCTGTGATCACCTGCGTACCGGTGGCAATGCGTTTGACGCTGACGACGGACAGTCCAAGCTCACATGCGGTTTGCGGATGTGTCCACCCTAGCTCGGCTTGAATCTCTCTGAATTGTTCGGGGGTCACTGTAAGCCTCGAAAGCAGATGAAAAAATAGCATCATGATGATACTTTTTCGTCACGAAGAATTCCAGCCCGCCAATACGTGTTACGAGGAGGTCGCTCGCTGATTGAGCGTGAGTCCGGTGCACACGGGAAAACGGGGTTCCATCGGAAAATCGCACATCGATGTCTTGGCGCACACGTCGATAACCCTATACACCCAGGATGAGCAGCGTCTGCATGCGCCGTATTGAGCACATGGCCGTCTGCCCGTCACTGGATGTGACCATGTGGAAGTTGCTGTCTCGCGCCGCGCGCGAGGTCTGGAACGTGCTGTGCTTTATCGGCTTTCTGGCCAAGGGGCTCTTCGGGGTGCTGCGACTCGTGTGGCTCGCGCTGTGCCACCCGCTGCGCACGCTCGGACTCGCGATTCTCGGCTACGTTCTCATCATGACGGTACTCAGCACTGTCCTGCCACCGGGCTGACGCTGAGAGCCCCGTCATTTGGCGGGGCTCGATGCTACCGGCTTGCAAAACCACGCCTGGGCGTAGACTTCAACATGGCGTCGGCGGACCTCGATCTCCTCGACGCCAGCGAAAATCACCCCTTCATCGTTGAGTCGAACGTACTCAACGTTGTGCAGGGTCGGCAACAACGGCACACCGGATGCCCTGCCGCAGGCGGTTACGGTGATGGCCTTGACCCGCAGTTGTTTGCCCGATCGATAGCCGCCGGCGTAGGACCAACTACACAGATAGCCGCGCACCGACGGACTCGCTTCATAGTCCGCCTTAGAGAGTTTTTCGCCTGCGCGGCGAAGCCGTTTCACGTCGACAAGCATAATGGACAACACTGTACGTTTGTACAGCATTATAGGCAGACGACGATGGTTATCACAAGCGGTTGTCCGGCGGGGCGAGGAGCCCGCCCGGCATCCCTTGCTACTCAAGGAGGCGTCGATGTGCTATTCGGCCCAGGTGGAAGCGAGCTTTCGCCAGTACGAGCGGATGTTCGGGGCGCAGCTCGACCTGCCCGCATTTTTCGGCCTGTATGCCGGGCGCGCCGCTGGCGACAAGGTCAAGGTACCCAAAGCAGTCGATGCCGCATTTAAACGGGCGGCCGACCCGCAGACGGCCGACATTCGCGAGTCGATTCGCCGATTCGAGATCACACAGGCCGCCACGCTCGAGCAGGAGCTATTCAAGCAGCGCGCGCGCTTGGGCGATGCCGAGCGTAGTCTGCAGACGAAAGTGACGAAAGCCGCCGCCGAGAGCAAGCGTATTGCGACTGACAAGATCACCGCGACGTTGCGACGCCTGGACGATCTTCGCCGAGATGAACTGAAGGACCGCGACTCACGCATCTTCCCCGGCGTGTATGCGCCAGTGATGGTGATGGAGGGTGGCCGCCGCGTGATCAAACCGATGCGTTACCAGTGTCGGCCCGCCGGCAAGCCAGCGAACTATGACACGAGGTTTCCGGCGACGTACAACGCAAGAAAAGATTCGCTGGATGGCTTCTGGAAAGGCCAGTTTGGTGTCACGCACGGTTTGGTTCTCGTGAGTGTTTTTTACGAAAACGTGAGCCGGGCCCGCATGGAGCACCGCGAGTTGGCGCCGGGCGAAAAAGACGAAAACGTGGTGCTGGAGTTCCGGCCGGACGCCGACGAGCCGATGCTCGTTGCCTGTCTCTGGTCGCACTGGACCGGCGCCGGCCAGCCAGATTTGGACTCGTTCGCAGCCATCACTGACGAGCCGCCGCCCGAGGTTTCAGCGGCTGGCCACGACCGGTGTATCGTGCCGATCAAGCCCGCCAACGTCGACGCATGGCTCAGCCCGTCGCAGGACGACTTGCAGCGTCAGTTTGCGATCCTCGATGATCGTGAGCGACCTTACTATGCGCACCGGCTTGCCGCTTAAGTCGGATGAATCCGACGACGACATGGCTCGGTGCACGTAACAAATGACGAATTGTGGAACTCAAAAGCCGGTATCGAATTGCGCCGCTACCTGCCCGCAAAATGCCTCAACCTGTCCGGACAACTGACGCACGTCATTTTCACTGATCACAACGGGATTACCCTCTTTATCGGTTCCGCTGCGGTGCACGATGTCGTGCCGCGCCTGAAGTGCGTCTTGAAAATCCTTCGTGCTCGGTAGCGCGACGCCCAGTCCCTTCTCGTAGAGCGGGGACACATCTTTCCAGCGGTGCCATACGAGGTGGTACAAGTACTCCCGCACCTTAGCCCGCAGGCCCTCGTATTCAGTAAAGATTTCCCTGAGCGATATTGTCTGTTGCGAAAATGTCGGCAGGAGGGTGATGCAGTTTTTCACTCTCTCATCGTCCTGATCGAGCCAGTAGAGCGCCGTCTCGTAGAGGAACGCTTCGAGTGCTCCGAGTGTTTGCACATACACCAACTGAGTCGCCAGTGCCTGAGCCGCAGGATCGCCCGTGAGCGTCATGACCGCGTTCCCTTCCTGCAGCCGCGCTTTCAGCCTTGCAAGTGGTACGTCGGAGGCGGGGACGTCGGGCTCATCCCACTCCCAGTCCTCCTCCTCCCGCTCGTGATAGATCGGCGCCCAATTGTCTCCAACCTCCGACTCCAAGTCGCCAGCGACTTCCTGAATAACGTCATCCGGCACGACGTCGCCGAATTGCTGATTTAATTCGTCGTCGGGGGAATACGGGCCACCGTGCACAAACAAGTAGCCCCCCTCTTGGCCGTTATACGGCGTGTCGATCGCCGGATCGCAATAGCGATCAGTGAACCATGCGCGAAGCGCGACGACCTGGCTTTCGCGCGGCGCGGTAACAAGCCATCGTTCGTTCAGATCACGCGGCCCGACGACATTCTTGCGCGGCAGAAAAGCTTCTGGCGGCAGGTCGTACTGGTTCACGTCGTCCATTCGGTCATTCCAACCCATCGCAATCCTCGAGAAAAATTCTGCTTATCATTCAATCGCGCTCGCATTACGCTTCATCGCACTCCGCTTGCGCCGCCAGATCGACTTCGCGCTCTGCCCTCTCACAAGGCCTCGGCATTCTGCTCGGCCGATGGCGCCATCGACAGATCACGCAGTGATTGAGCGGACTCGCGTGTCTGGTCATGTAGACCAGCCCTTCACGCGTGGGTGCCTGGGATCACTGTTGGCGGACACCTTCTAACCCACTCGTAAATCCGCGCCGCCTGCTGGTAGTTGATGATGTGCCAGCCGTGGGGTACTGGTTCGACAAATGCGCGGATTTCCTCAGGCGAGTACGAAAATTCTTTCGGCAGTTTCAAGACCCGCTTGACCGTCGCGTCGGCAGCATTGCATTGCTCGCACAGGACCGTCTCGGGGAATCGTGCATAGGGTGAATTCCAGAGGAGCCTCCCACCGCGACGATCGCCAGCATGATCATGGTGGCGGTGATAGCCTCCGGCCCACCCCAAGAACTTCGTCGGCAAGTGCGGAAAGCGCATCGTCCAACGGAGGACCTCAAAGGTGCTCCGACAGCACCCAGGGCATCTCCAATCAGGTGGGAGCGACTTGTACAAGGCATGACAGTGATGTCCGTCATATGCCACAAAGTCCGCATGTGTCGGAATCCTGCGCTCGGCGTTGCGCTTGCGCGTGAGCTGTTGTGTCCAGTCGAACTTATCTTTGCCACTCATCCTTAGTGCCCCTCGCCCACTTGCCTTCTTCCAGCGCCACCGGCTTTCGCCTGCGAATGCCGGCAAGGCATGCCCGCCATACCGACGCTACGCGATCCGCTCGAACGTGATTAGATCGGTGAAATCGAACCCCGTTTGACTTTCCTTATGGTCAAGCACGAGTCGAATCTTCTGCTCGCGCGCCAGCCCACGCGCGACCTTGATCTCGGATTGGAATCGACGAAGCGTGTCTTCCTTTCCATCGCTCGGCCGAACCGTCGTGGTCTGCCCAACCCCACTGGCGGCATAGGCTTCCGAAACCGTATTCCACATGACGGATCTCCTTCGTTGGTTGAGGTGTGGACAAACGACTTGCCAAATCACCGGCAGGTAGCCGGAATGGACTCGCGAACGATCTGCCAGCGTCCACCTTGTCCGCCGCCGAGTGCCCAGTCTCCCTGCCCAGCGATCTGGCCGCCGGTAGCACTGGCGAAACGTCCCACGAACAGTGCCCCCGTGGCGACGGAGCCGCTCGAGAAACTGCCATCTCCCGCAATGACGCCACCGAAGGCGAACTGCCGTCCATCTGCTGACATCGCGGAGCCGCGCAGGGTGCCGTCGGCGGCCTCCACCACGGCCATCAGAGTGCCGGAATCGGTGTTACCCGAGTAGACACCACGATAACTGCCTGCCACCTGGCAGAAGCTGGGTGCCGCATGCGCGTAGACACTGGCGAGAAGCAACCCTGCAGCGCTGATCTTCTTCAACATTCGTAAGCCCCTTTTGCCATGCGAATTCCCTACATCATGAGGACATGACACAAACACCAAACACGATTCCAGCCACGAAGACCACCGCCCAGGCTTTCATGGGGCCTTGCTCCGTACCGTCCGTTTTGCCCGCCCGAAACAGCGCGAGCGAATAGGCAATAAACGCAATGATGCCAATTGTCATGGGCATGATCCACTCCTGCGTTGTCGCTCAGATGGTTGCCACCCTGCGACGTTACCCCTGAACCCAGCCGCACCGAACTGGACAATTTTGACGTTTTGCCCCACAATCCTACACCCCCACCGCTTCGGACTCCATACCATGGCGAGCAACGGATTTGTGGGGTCCGTGTTCGTCACGCAACGGCCAGCAGCCGACGAGGAAAAGTAACATGAGTAGAGATATGGTTGACCTGACGCTCACCAAACGATACATCTTGGTGACAGAGCATTTGGAGAAAGCCGGCACGGACATCGAGCACGCTGACGACGGCTTGATCGAAGAAGCCCACCGTGAAGCCGACAAGGTGCTCGGCAAGGGCAAAAACAACTAAGTGAGCCCCCTACCGCACGTCGGCTAGTCGCCGAATACCTTATTCATGTCGGCGGCGCGCCGGCGTTTCTCCGGATGGAGGTACTTCGACGTGGTGGCTATGCTGGCGTGCCCCATCAGCTTTTGTACGACCTCTAGTGCGGCGCCATGCTCGAGCGCATGCGTGCCAAAGGTATGACGCAGCCAATGCGGCGTGGCTTGAGTTAATGCGCTGGCGGCTTGCGCCGATTCTCCCTCTAGCGCCTGTGCGGCTTTGCGATAGCCGCTCTCGATGACCTGGCGCAATGCGGCCGGCGTCAATGGCGCATGCCGTGACGCTATTACTCTCACCGGTTTGGCACCAATCGGCACTGGGCCAGTCGCCCCTGCCGCTCGCCCAACCTGCGGGCCTTGTGCGCCTGACTCGGCTTCGGCCGAGTCGTTGCGATTACGCTCGTCGGGCAAGCGCCCGATCAGGGCCACCTTCGCCAGTGCCGGGTCGGTCGCCATCTGCTGCAGGCCGCCGCTAACACCACTCCGTGCGGTGGCCACGCCTCGCCCCGCCAGATGCGCCTCGATACGACGCACCAACGATCCGGCCAGCTCAACCTCTCGCTGTTTGCTGCCCTTGCCCAGCACCGACAAGCTCCACACCGAGCCACTGCCTGCCAGCATCGTGCATCGCAAATCGCCCACTGTCGCGCGCGCCAGTTCCGCAAGACGCAACCCCGTTGTACGCCCCAACTGCAAAACAAACAGCGTGCGCTCGGCCGCCACGTCGTGAATCGCCTTCGGGCGCCAGTACGCTTCCAATGCGTCCCACACGGCATCGGCGAGCACGTGCTCGACGTGCATCGAGTCGAACGCCTGCCCGCGCGGCTTCGCCAATAGCCCGAAGGGATTGACGCGCAAGTACTCCGACTTCACCAGCCAATTGCACATGCCCTGCAGCACGGTCATCGACAGGCGCACACTCGCTTCATCGAGCGGCTTCGAGAACGGGCGCCAGGCACTGGTAAAGCGTGCGGTCCCGCGCGGCGCGATCCAGTGCGCCGGCGGCGCGGCGAGGAACGCCCGGTAGGCGGTGCAATCTTCCACGCTCAGTTCCGTGAGCGGACGCCGGCACACAAATGCGAGCCAATTCAGGAATCGCTCGGCGTGCTGGCGATAGGACTGCACGGTACCGGCGCTGCGCCCAGCTTGCGTAGCGGCAAGCCACACTTTGACCGCGTCGAGATCGTTGCCGGCGCGGACCTGTCGGGTGGGCGCGAAGGCGCCAGCGTCGGCTCTCTGCGGCGCGATTTCGCGCCCGGTACCGCCGACCGGCACGCCCCCTGACATGCCGCTCGCCAGCTCGGCCGCACTCTGGCCACGGGCCTTGGCGTCGACGTCGACGCGATGGCGATCGCGCGCGAAATCCGGCCATACCAGCCACTCGAGCGGCGCCACACCGTCGACGTGTACCCGCGCTGCACGCTTGGCCTCGCCGGTCAGCTGGCGGCGCGGCGTGAGTGCGATCGACGGCAGCGTGCGCCCCAGCGAGTCGGCGTGATCCGCGAGCCACTGCTGCAAGCGATTGGCGCCGGTCTCGCCCAGGCCACGGACCTTGGTATACCAGCGCGGGCCGCGTTGCGTAATGACGTCGAACAGATCCGCCAGTTGCACGACGCCGGCGTGCTCGAGGCGGCGCGCGAGCGCCGGGTGAAACCAGCCCGCGCAGTGATGGTGCTGGGACGGCTCCACAGCCAGCAGTGTCTGAAGCGCGCGCAGGGCCACGATCTGACGCTTGCGCAGCCGCTCGTTGCGCTCGGCGCGGCGGTCCGGTTTGGCCTCCGGGTAACGTTCGGCGAACAGCTCTAGCAGCTCGCGCTGGCTGTAGAAGCCGTCCGGGTCGTGCTCCTCGGCAAACTCTTCCAGACTCGGTCGCGGGGGTGCCACGGCTGACGCCGCCGGTGCGTGCGCATCCGGTGCAAGTTGCTTGGGCGTGATCGCGAGCAGGCGCGCCGCGCCGTGGTCCTGCGCGCGGCGCGCACCGGCAATCAACCGCTCCTGGATCCACGCGAGCGTGGAGCGCGCCATGCGCAGATCGAGTCCGGTTTCCAGATACTGGTCGGCCAGCTTGTCGAGTGGCAGACGCTCCAGATAACCGCGAAAGAACGCGAAGTGGTCGATGCCCAGGTGTTCGCGTCGCTCCCACTCGGCGCGCGTGCGCGCCCGCCCTCGAACGGCGCGCGATGCACGCTCGTCCTTTGCGGTAGCGGTGCTGCCGCGCGCCGTTTCGACAAAGGACACGTCCTGCGGTGCCGTCGATAAAGGCGAAGCCTCGGGCGCGGGCGGTTTGTTCGACATGGTCATTCGCCCACCAGGCTATTCAGGCTGGGCGAGATCGCGGTGGCGATCATCAACTCGCCTGCGCTACCCAGCAACAGCGCTTCGAGCCGGTCGGCTGTCAGTGTGCGCGCGACGTGATCGGCCTGCAGGTGCACGGCGAGTTCGCTCGTGGCGATCGCAAGCAGTTGCGATGCATATGGCGTCATGCCACTGGCCGCCGTCGCCTGAAACGCAAACAGCGAAGCGAGCATGCTGGCGTCGCCGCTTCGACCGGCTGCCGCGAGGTGCCCCCGTCGCTGCTCGACGTGACGATTGATCAGATTCCAGACCAGCTGCTCGAGCTGCTTGGCCAGCACGCGTAGCAATTGGGCATCGTGCGCCGGCTCGCCCGTTGCGGCCGACTCGACGGCGGCAACCGCCGCGCGCGAAATCTCGCGCACCACATGCCCGTGCATGCGTTGTCCCAACGCGGTCACCGCGGCTTGCAGTTCGGCCTGCGGCGGGATGACAGCGCGCATGGTCGCGTCAAACCGGTGCGCCGAGCCGGTCAGGTCCGTGCGCAACTGGTCATGCGGCTGGCGTCGCTCGAGCGGGTTGATGTCGATGCAGACTTCGCGGCTTTCGGTGACTGCCGTGCTGTGACCGAAAGCGATGCGGTAATGCAAGGTTGAAAAAAGTGACACCTGCGCGTAGACCAAGCCGTCGGTCGCGTCCATGCCGATCACCACCCGGTGCCCAAAGGCAAACGCGTTGGGCCGATCTTGCCAGCCATCGACCAGTCCCCAGCTCACGGCAACCTCTGCAGGCAGTGCCCGTTGGGCGACATCGCGCGCGCGCTGCGCTTCCGCAACGTCCACTTCGGTGACCGGCGTTGTGCCCGGTTTGAGGGCTTCGCCCTTGGCCCGCCGGCTCGCTTGGAAAGCGGCGTCGAGTTCGACTCGCGCCAGCTGCGTTTCGGCATGAGTGAATTGAATGAACGGTCTGAACGCGACGTCACGGGCCAGCTCTGGGTAGAGCCACGCGAGATAGGTCTGGGCGATATAGGCCATGCCTGCGCTCGCGCGTAGCCCCCCGAAATCCGTGCCCTTCGATATCCGGCTGGGTAGCACGGTGGTGCCGGGCTCGCCCTGCCCCACGATGTGGACGTTTCGCTGCGCGCGGCGTTGCTCCGCGACCCACAGATCCTTCTGCCGCTGGTTGGTCACCCGCATATCGCGCCGCTCGCCCAACTCCTCGCCGCCGTCGGCCCCGCCTGTGATCACCTCGACGGCGTCAGTCACCGGTGTCTGGAGCAGCGCTTTTTCCGTGGACAACGAAACGGCCGTATCGAGTCCAGGCACCGCGACCATCGTGGCCTGCGGCCCGTCCTCACGACGGTTATCGGACACGACGCCCAGTTGCGCATTAAGCGGTTCGAGTTGACGCTCAATCTCCGCTACCAGCGCACCATAGCGCCGGTTGTGAGTGCCGCAGTAGATTCGCCCGGTCTTCTGCCGTCCGCCCAGCACCGCCGGAAACAAGTGCTCATAGCTGTCGGCGCGCGCGCCGCACACGAGACAGGTCGCTGCCATCGATTCCCCGCTAAGTGTCGCTTGCAGTCTAACTTGAGACTGCAAAACTCCATATTTTCAATTAGTTAGGAAAAATCTCGCAACGCGCGAGTCGTTGGCTTTTGCAGATTAAGTCGAGATTTTTCCGGTTTTCCGCCCGCTAACTTGAGACTTTTTTTGGGCGCCAGCGGTATTACGCAACGACCGCACTACGTCCAGACGTGGTCGCCCCCCGTGGCACGGGCCTTCGGCGGGACTCTCAAGTTAGCGTGCGGGACTCTCAAGTTGAACTGCGAATGACACTAAGTCATTGAACTACCGGCATTTTAGGCCAGAGGCAATGTAAAACGCCAGACTAAAAGCAGAAAAATAGCGCTTAAGAGTATTGCAGTACTGTAAATACCGGGATGAGAATAATTCCTATCTATGACGACGCACGAACGCTGGACGGGCCGCTCATCGACCGGCAGGCCGGCGCCATATGCATGAGGCCGCCCGGTGTCCTCGCCGCCCCGATCGATGCCGATCCCGCGCCCCGACCGCCGCCACAGGCGCGCAGCTGGCCACGCGCCCTGACGTAGCAGAATGGTGACCATTCCGGCGCATAAGGCGGTGCGTTTTTATTACTCTTGGCGTTATGTGTCGTTTCCCGCTTTATCCCGGCATACCCCCTTCCCGACGCCCCCCAAAACAATGCATAACCGTAGGCATGGGCGTGGCCAGCAACCACGCCAGCACCACATTGAGAACTCCATATAGCCGTCACGATCGTGTCTCTACGCTGCACTCTTCTCCCAAGACGGAGATATCTGATAGCTATCCGATAACCCAATCGCAGAAGTCACCACTTGGCCTCACATCACGTTGGGGAGATATCTATTAGTAAACTGGTAGCTATCTGATATCCCGTCCTGGTAGCCCTCCGAAACCCAAGTCGATATCGGATAGCTATCCGATACACGGCAAAATCCAAATAGCTCGCGAATCTTTCCTTGACCGACCTACGCGAAAGCTATCCAAGTGATATCGGTTAGCTATCCAGCACCCAACAGACACCAGCGCCAGAGCGCTGAAATGCTCCTGCAGATAGCTATCTGATATCCAATGTTTCAGTGCGAGCACGTCCAGCGTATGACGATCAAATGGATCGGATATCGGATAGCTAACAAAAGCGGACAGCACACATGACACGGCCCAAGGCGGCAACAACAGATAGCTATCCGATATCCCCATAGCTCACCGGCCAATCCGGCAATTCACTTGGTAGCTATCTAGTAGCCAACATGAAAACCGACACCAGATCATTTGAAACCGGGGTGGGAATCGGATACCAGATAGCTATCCAGTAGCCACAAAACAACACCGTAGAAAATGGATACCAACTAGATATCCATCTGATATCATGGTATCCATTGGATAACCGATAGCTAACGGATATCCCAGCGGATACCAAAGTGGTAGCCGTTTTCAACTAAGTGCCTTGCGAAACGCTCGGTGCCAACCCAAAGGAGTTGAATCGTGCCTGTCATCGTCTTCGTCAGTCCTAAAGGTGGTGTTGGAAAAAGCACATCCGCAGTACTGCTGTCGCAGGAACTAGCAAACCATGCTGATGTTGGTCTCCTCGACGGCGACCCGAACCGACCGTTGACTCAATGGGGGAAGGGCGAGCACAAGCCCGAGCGATTGACGATTTACTCGGATGTGGACGAAGAAAACATCCTCGACGTCATCGATGAGGCAGCACAGAAAAATACCTTCACCGTCGTAGACCTTGAAGGGACGGCCGCCAAGATTGTTTTGTTAGCGGTAAGCCAAGCGGACCTCGTCATCATTCCGACACAGGGATCACAGTTGGATGCCGAGCAAGCAACACGAGGGCTCCGCGTCGTCAAGCAGCAAGAAAAGATGTCGCGTCGAACAGTCCCTTACCGCATTCTTCTGACCCGAACCAGCGCGGCCATCCGAACACGAACGATGACTCACATCATCGCGTCCTATGCTGCTGCCGGCGTTCGAGTCCTCAGCACCGAAATCGTGGAGCGCGAGGCATTCAAAGCGATGTTCTCTTTCGCTGAACCCCTGTCCCACCTGGACAGATCGCAAGTGTCAAACGTTGATAAGGCCATTGCGAATGCGGAAGCCTTTGCCGCAGAGGTAATTTCCATCTTGCGCGAAACTGCACAAGAAAGTTCGAACCAACAGGAGGTGGCGTAAATGTCGACCCGTATCGATCCAGCTGCGGCATTAAAGGATCTCGGCGATTTCGCCCCGCGATCGGCTGGCCAGCGGCGCGATGTCCCGCCGGAGATGATTGAATCGCTTGCGCAGACAGAAAATTTCCCGAGTCGTCGTCCAAACCAGAATACCTCGCCCGAGCCGAAGCCGACAACTGCGTTAGCTCCGACGAAGCCGGCGCCGAAGTCCACAGAGCGCCCGCAGGACCCCCCTCGCCATACCCCTCGACGGTATCGAACAGGTCGTAATCAGCAATTCAATATTAAGGCGACGTCCGAAACCATCGAGCTTTTCCACGCGACGGCGGATGACATGGAGATTCCGCGGGGCGAATTGCTGCGCCAGGCTTTGGACGCATTCCTCCGAGAACGCGCCGGTCGGAAGTGACATCGGATATCTACTAGATATCCGATAGCTATCCATGTGCACTAACAAACCGCACGTGGACGGCCGGAGTGGTACTCGTGGCAGTTCGATATTCAGTGACCCAAGGGCATTTCAGCGTGCGGCCTTCCGCATGATTGCGAGCGACGGGATGCCCTTGGACGACAGATCAAAGACGTGTCAGTGTGATTGTGGCCGAGACCCAGCGCATCGCAAGCGGGAGCCATGATCTTGCACCAATCGGTTTCGGCTTGGGTGACGCATTGCGTACATTTCTCAACGGTCCGTTATCGCTCGAGACCTTAGAACAATATTTTCTGCTACTGGCTACCGCGTAGCCACCCCTCAAGCTCGACCACAATACCCAGAGTGACCAAGGGCACCTAGTTTCCATGCTGGCCGTATAGCCGCGATTTTCGATTCACGTGGCTCCAGACCCCTCAGACAGAACACCGAGCCTCCCTGAGAGGCTTTTCGCGTGTCTATGGCCCATCTTGGGATGGGGCGAGCCCCTTTGTTGGTTAACGGGGTTTAGACACTGTATGTCCATCAGGGTATCAGGGCCGGTGCGAGCACACGAGCGCGTTGAGCGGCAGCGCCGGCTTGCCGGCGTTGGCGATCTTATCGCGCCGTTAGCGGGTGGCCGGGACGGCCAGGCGCTTACGGCAGGCCTCCTCGAGCATTGAAATCGGACTGGTGTTGTTCAATTTCAATTTGAGGTTTTGGGGGAAGGGCAGGGGAGTGTTTTTTAGGGGATAGGGCAGGCGATGGGAGGGGTTTTGGACAGGGGGTTGTTCCCGCGCCGTAGGCGCGCTGTTGTTCTTGCTATCGTGTGAAGAACATGTGCCTGTGGATAAGTCGGGGGTAACGTTTTAAATAATATTCTCCGTTTTAAAACCGTTTTAGCCCCACCAATAGCCTTGTTCTACGGGGCTTCCAGCGGTGCTATTGGTGTGTTCGCCCGGTCTATTGGTGGGGTTTCCCGGTTTGTTGGTGGAGCCGCCCGGACTATGGTGTAAACACCCGGCATTATCCACAGGACCGTCCCCCTGGGAGCCCCTAAACCTTACTGGTGGAGCCGCCCGGTTACGCAACTGCACCTATTGGTGGAACGGCCCGGTCAAGGATTCAAGGGCTATTGGTGGAGTCTCCCGGTCATCCCAGACACCTTATTGGTGGAGCGGCCCGGTTACGAACCTACGCCTACTGGTGGAGCCGCCCGGACATGGATCACTCACGGGCTAATGGTGGAATTTCCCGGTCCTGCACCTATGGCTATTGGTGGAACCGCCCGGTTACGACATGGACACGCATTTCGGCGGGCTTGCGCAGAACTGGTGGAGCGGCCCGGCTCAGAATGCCAGGTTGCCTTGAGGGTCCGGGGTGAACTTGAATCGAAGCGCGATGACTTTGCGGCCAGCTTTCACCGGGATCCATTCCACGATCAATCCATTCTTCTCCTTCATCTCCTTGACCGCTGGCTCAATCACTCTCAGGCGCAATTCCTTGAAATTCGCGCGCGCGGTCGGAGTGGCTTCGATCGCGTCGTGGAATTCACCGATCTGCGGCGACCAACGCCCGGCACCCTGCCACGACTTGAGGCACTCAAATAATCGCCACGTGTAGATCGATCGATAGGCTGCCGCATGCTTCAGCTTGTACGTTGTGAACTCCTTGCGTAACCCGAACAAGAAGGGCACCAAGTCGGGGTGCCAACGCACTTCCACATACCCTTCGCCTTTGGCGTACTTGCTGGTAATGACCCAACTGCGAACTTCCCTGACCGTTCCGCGACGAGTCTGCCGCTCAACAACCACCTTCGGTTGTTGCAGTGCTGCTGAACTGGCTTGCAATTGTTCGTAAGCCGTGTCGAGGGTTACATCGAATGTTTCAGCGTATTCCATCGCTGTCAGACGAACAGTTTGCATACGCTCGTCCATCAGACCGCGCGCATCCGTGCTGTCTGTCTTGGCAAGCGCAGCGGCCACAAAACGCTTCTCAGGTAACGTCAGCCCCTGGGCAGCACGAGTCAGGGAGTTCGTCATGGTCACATTTCGATCAGCGATCGCCGTTTGGCTGTTCGGCTTCGCTGTCAAAGTTTTTTTCTTCATTGGTGTGACTTCCCGGATATTGGTGGGTGCGCATACGATAGCACCAATAGGCGCTAGTGCGCCAGTGGGGGTCCAAATCTGTAGCGCCCGGTCGTCGCGTGTGGCTGCTGATTGCAGCGATTCCAGTGGTGTTTCGTTCAATTGTCGGCTCCTGAAGCGACTATGCGGCTGACCCACGTTCAAGAGGTCACGGTGCCGACACTCGCCGGCGGAATACTCGGCATAACGTCGCCTAGAGCCCATCGAATGTGCTCAAGCTTCTCGTTAGAGGTCAGGTCGTTCAGTGCTGCCATGTAGTCGTCCGATGGACTTGACGGTACAAGATAGACGGCTGTCTGCCTCGGCTTCGTATCACTCAGGATGACGCTGGCCAGAGGCTTGGAGGAGGGCAAGTTGTACTTCTGCCCCTTGACGAACCGTCGCCCGTTTTCTACCAAACCATCGACCAGGGTCTTTTCGTCAACATTCGCAAAGGGGATCCACTTTTCAGTGGTTACCATCAGCGCCATTTCTTCTATGTGGGCGACTCCACTGCTGTCGAGGCTGAACGTCGCGATGGTGACGAGGTGGATCTCGGGATATGCGTTCCACAAGCTCACCTCGTCACTGAAAACCTTCAGGCGCTGGTTTAACCCCTCGCTGATCATGAAAAAGAAGTCCGGCATTTGTTTGAGCACCATCTTCTTGCCGTATCGTGCCCCGGTGACTTCTTTGACCTCGCCGATGACGATAAACAGCTTTTGCCCCGGCCGGTCCGATTTATCGGTATGGGAAAAGAACGCCCGCCGCCGCTGCGCAATAGCCTCCTTGCGATCCACGTAAAAGGGCTCCGGGATGAAGAGCGCAGACGGAAGGTGGAGCCCTTTCGTGAACTTCCCCTGCGCGGCTTGAGTGAGATACTTGTAGACCGTCGCCCAACTCCGTTTGTCACTCATTGCAGGATTCCAATGAGAAAGGCGAGACTCATCCCAAAGGAAGTGCAGTAGCGAACGGATCGTCAGCTTTGACGCGTCCGCCTTCACACTGCCCGGCTCCGATTCTGAAGGCGCTGGCGGGGCTCGGCCGGTGATCTTATTCAGTGCGAAGTCGAGCCTGAGCATAGTCGTGCCATCATCGACGTCTTCTTTGATTGCGTGCCCCAGAACCTCCCCCAGTCCACTTAACTCCGGAGGATGTTCGTAGGAGTCACAGTCGGGAGAATGTTCTGGCCCCGACTCTGGCATGCGCTTGATCTGAAAGTGCCCGGAGACCTTTGACACGTACATGGGAATTCCAGGCTGCGCCGGCGTCACGCATAGGCACAGCGGGCGTGTCTTTGTCTGGTGAACTCGCGCCAGTGCCGCTTGCAGCGCCGGATCGTCCTCAGAAAACTCACGGCCATCGATAGAGAATCGTTGCATTTGTCGCTCACAATGCTATGACGCCGAACAGAGGTTACTAACTGCCGGCATCGGTGGATGGGTCAGCCGCGATCCTGAGTTCGTTTAAGTGTGATTTGCTTGGTGTCGCCAAGCTCGGACTGAATCTCGCGCGAATGCGCAGACCGTTCGTTCGGGCGATCCCTCTCAAGCGCCTTAAACTCGAGGGAGATCCTCTGCCCGGCGGTAACTTCCCGGCTGAGTTCAGATCTGTCGAACCGCACCGCGTCACTCTTACCTGTCTGTACGAGCACATGCTCGTCTGTCACTTCGATAACTTTGCCGACAATCTGCGATCCCGCCTTACTCGAATCAGTGATCCGAACCGGATGAAGCAGTTGGCGCCCATCGCCATGCTCCTTGTTATGGGCGCCGTTCAGAACAGCCGCTTCGCGACCTCCTGGCGCGACTGCTCGTTCTCGTTCATCTCCTTGATACCGCGCATGGCGTTGTTGATCCATTGCTCGGTAATCGCGCGGGACGAGTCCTGCTGCTTGTCGGTAGGCTTCGTCGTTGATTCGTCCGGTACTCCGGTAGTGCTCGATTGCGGCAAGGAGTCGTTCTTGGATTTGCTCATTTGTACCCTCAGATCTCAAAACTGAAACATTCTCGAACCCACGTAGATGAACAGGGTTGGCTCGATCCCGGACATCGATAATATCCAGCGCCAAATCGTTACCGAAGTGAGCACCTAACTGATCCAACGATTGCGGAAGGCCACCTTGAATCTTGGCTATTGTGGCGATCGGGGAACCTCGCCCCTCCTCGTAAAACCGTCGAAGCGTGTTTTCCAGAGCATCTTCCGATCGTGCATGCACCACGATAATGTTTGCTCGAAATCCCGCTTCCAATACTTGCCTAATCTTCGCCACGCTCGTGTCGAAAGACGACATCTGCCCCTCAAACAACTCGTGCGCGTTCCGGGGTAGCTCATTCTCCTTGAGCACCATCGACGTCTTTCCGGCCCCCGGCGAACCGGTCAAGAAGTAAACCGTGTCCCGACCTTCCTCCCGTGCCCGCTCAAGATTCTGCGAAAACAATGCGGAAGACAGGACGGCCGCAGTGTTGTGAACAGGTATGTTGTACCGATTCCGAGCCGCCGGCGATTCACTGTAATCCGAAAACGTCTCCTTAAATAGATCAGCCGAGACATACCGGCCACCAAACGACCGAACGTCTTCTACATAGGCCTGAATGAACCTCTCGGGTGCGGACTGTGCTGACTCGATGGCACTTTCCTGGACGCGCGCCCTGTCAGGTTCATCTAACGGCACATATCGAATCTTTTCGAGCTCCAATGTTTTCTACTCCGTATCAGTTTATGGAGGGCACAGTGCCGGGTTGCAGCTGTGCAACATGTTGAGTTACTATCGCGTCGAACAGATTATAATTTAAAAAATCGAAACGCAGAAACGTACCAGATGGGAAACATCAGCCGGGGTCGTCAATGAAACTTAGTCAGGCGGTTCAGACAGCAATTAAAAATCGCACACCTGTCCTTCTCGCGATGATTGCTGTCCTTCAAGTACTCGATTGGCACAGCACGCTCACTGCCCCTCCAACCTCGACGGAGGCGAATGACCTCCTTGTCTGGCTCGGGCGGTTCATCGGCTTCAGCCTCGCGGTGTCCTTGATCAAGCTCGCCACAATGGCTGCCGTTGCCGTTTGGTTCCTCTACTGGCGGAAGCACAAGGGCGTTTACGAACTCGAATTCACCGTTTGCCTTTCACTGGTCGTGCTGTTCTACGGCCTGGTGATCTTCAACAACTACGCCCAGCAGGTTTGATCAGAATTCGCTGCCAAACCAAGAATCCGAAAGTTCCAACAGCAAGGCAGGCACTGGGCGTGCCGCGCAGCACCACGTCAAACTCACCAAGGAATAAACAGATATGCGAACTCTCTGGAAATTTTTAGCAGCGTCGGTTTGCTGCGCCTACGCACTCAGCTCGCATGCGGGCTTCAAAGAGGATTTCGTCAAGAAATTTCCCGCTGCACAGGGCGCGAAAATTGAGCGGGCATTCCCCGGCTTCTACTCAGTAGTGAAGGGGGGGGAGATCTATTTCGTCCGCGACGATATGTCGATCCTGATTGCAGGGAATGTCGTAGACCTGAAGAACAACCGGTCGCTGACAGCAGCCCTTCAAGCGAAGAGCGAAGAAAGTCGGCCCAAGCTCGACGTGTCGCAGCTCGATCTCAACGATGCCATCAAATTCGGCAACGGCTCCCGCCGTCTGTTTGTCTTCTCCGATCCCGATTGCCCGTACTGCCGGTCGCTCGAAGGCAGCCTCAGCCAGCTCACCGACGTGACCATCTACATCTTCCCGTTTCCACTGGCTCAACTTCACCCCAACGCACCTGGTGTTTCAGAAGCGATCTGGTGTCAAGCGGACCGGGCACAGGCGTGGCGCGATTACCAAGATCTCGCCAAGCTCGCCGCTCCTGGCCAGTTGATGGCGTCTTGGCGTGATTACTTGCGAAATCACGGGCAACCCGTGCAGCCCGTATGTGCAAACCCCATTGCTCGAAATCTCGCGCTCGGAGAAAAGTGGCGAATTGCCGGGACTCCCGCGCTGGTGTTCGAAGATGGTGCGTTGATTCCCGGTGCAGTGCCGGCAGAACGCATCGAAGCGCAGCTTGCGAAGTCACACACGGCGCTGAAGGGGGCAAAGAAATGAACGTTCGCCTCGTCCTCGAATCCTTGGCGACACGTGGCCCCAACACGGCGATCCATGTGGCGGCTGTCGCACTGGTCGCAACAGGCATGTTCATGCTTGCCACCGCCAGTGGCATGGGGCCTGTCGCTCCGTTCTTTCTGGCGTCGGCGTTCTACCTTTTCTTCGCTGCGATAGCTACGGAACTCGCCCTCGGTACCTTCGCGCTGGTCCGCTTGATTGCGCGGGCCGGGTTACGACGGGGCGCCCCATGAAGCGGCTGCTCACGGCCGCTGCGTTACTAGCGACGCTCGCATTCAACGCAGCTCACGCAGGGATTGACGATTGCTTTGTTCGCGCTGCGGCGCAGCGCAACTTGGACGTCAATCTCTTACGTGCGATCGGGAAAGTGGAGTCCAATTTCCGACCACACGTCGTCAACAAAGACTCCAATGCGATCGGCCTGATGCAGATCATGCCGTTCCACCTAGGGTGGCTGAGAAAGTACGGCATCTACGAACGCGATCTGTTTGACGCCTGCACCAATGTCAACGTCGCTTCAGTCCTGCTCGCCGACTTCATCAGAATGTATGGAAACACCTGGCGCGCTGTTGGGGCCTACGGCGCTGGCATTAAGCCGGACAAGGAGAACGCCAGGAACGAGTACGCGAAGCTGGTCAAGCGTGCATACGAGAACATCAAGCATCCAATCCAGCCCCCCTCCAGCCGGGCTCGAAGTCCATCCCAAGCGCAACAGTCGCGCCCCACCTTGTTGGTGCTCCAATGAAACCCATCCCCCTCAAGCAACTGGTGCTTGCGGCCATTGCCGTGTGCTCGACCGCAATCGCAATCGCCGAAGATCTGGGCGTCAAATCGCAAACGTACACCCTTGATCGCGATGCCGCCGAACAGATGAAGGACGTAATGCGGAAGAAGCAAGCAAACGGCGAACTTGACCGCTTCTGGCAAGACTATCGGGATCGCACGATAGCTTCGATCAAGAATCCGGCCTCACTCGGTATCAAGAGCGACTACACCAATGCGACGGAATTGCGCTCACTCAGGTTCGCCATTCCCAGCGACTACAAAGATCAGACTGGCCGGGTCATCGTAAAGCGCGGAACGATCATCGAGCCTCTCAAGATCATGCCGCTAACGACGGGACTGATCTTCATTGACGGCAACGACCAGAGGCAGGTTGCGTATGCGATCAAAAGGAGCCAGACCGAGTCCTTGAAGATCGTCCTTACTGCTGGCTCACCGTATGCGTTACGCGTGAAGTACCGGGATGTCCCGTGGCACGGTGGGATGGGCGTCCCGTTCTATTTCGACCAACGAAAGATGATCATCAACAGCCTCTCAATGCTCTACGGCATCGAGATCAATAGAGTGCCTGTGGCCCTGTCGCAGCGTGGTGACAAACTGGCAATCGAGTTTGGAATGGGAGGAGCAAATTGACGAAGCTCATCCGAATCATCGTGGCCGTCCTTGCTGGTCTTTGCATCACCAGCACAGCGCAATCTCAACAGATGTGCAACGGCAGCTTCCCAAACCTCATCACCGACGTCTGCTACGACTGCATCTTCCCGATTTCGATCATGGGGGGGTTCGTGAACCTCGGCGGATCGAGCGAAGACTACTCCACAGGCGTGAGCGGCGCGCCAATCTGCGTGTGCGCCAACAACCTGGGCGTTGGTACACCAGTGTCCCTATGGGAGCCGCGCTACATGGTGGACACAACGAATAAGCCGGGCTGCATGCCCTTGCTTGGCGGGATCGATATCAATACGCCATACAACGCCGCGGAATACGGCGGTGAGAAGACGACTACAGGCGCTCTCAAAGGGAGGCGAAAGTCTGCCTTCATGCATGTCAACGAGTATGTGAACCCCATCATGACGGCGTTAGGCGTAGTGGTGAACAACCCGTGCCTCGACAATCGGTCGTTCGACGTGCCGTTTCTCAGCTGGGCGGATCCAACGTGGAATGACGATGCACTTTCGCTGATGCTCACCCCCTACGCATATCCGTTCGCCGGAGTACCCAGCGTAGCAGCTGAACTGCCGGACGCTATCTCTGCGACTGTGGGATTCCCGTTGGAAATCCTCTTTTGGGTTGCCGGAGCGTGGGGACCCATGTACCCGCTCAATGGGAACGTGGCCATCGCAAATACGCCGGAGCAGGTATCGCACCTGATGATTGCCCGTCTTTTCGCCAAGCTGCACGCAGCAGGGGCAGGGCAAGCAACGGCTGGCCAGGAAGCACTCAACTCGTGCGGTGCCTTGGGTGTTCCTCAGCTCGTCATGGACAAACGCCAATACAAAACAAACCGCGTTTTCCCTTTCCCAGACAACCTCTGCACACCTATTGGACGGCCGCTCCCATTCCAAGAAATGGGAGCAGCTCGGCCGCAGGACAAAGACTACGGATACATCGTGTTCCAGCGGAAAGATTGCTGTGCAACTACGTCATTGGCCAACTAGAGAACAAGCATGAAAAAGCTCCTCAGCCTTATTTCACTGACGCTGGCCGTTACCGGGGTCAATGCGCAGCAAGCAGACGCGCCATTGCTCCAGTCGATGACCGCGCCATGGAACACGTTCATCTTTATTTCGACCGACATGCCTCAGCAGTCAGTCATTGCGCTGGCACGCGAGGCCAGTCTGTCGCGCTCCGTCATCGTTCTTACTGGATTCAGTGGTGGGGATAACACGCTGACCTCAACGCAAGCTTATGTCGCTCAAATCAACAACATTTGCTGTGCAAAGCAACCGGGGAGATGGATCGTAGACCCCGTTTTGACGAGGAGGTATCAGGTGAAGACGGCCCCCTCCTTCGTGGTCGCTCGAGGAAGTGGGGAGGCCGCAAGTGAGTACTCGAAGGTGTCCGGAAATATCAGTCTGGCGCAAGCCCTCAAATACTTTGCGCAGGATTCCAAGATTCAGGCTGCACGCGACTATGCGAAGAGCGTGTACACCAACACATACGGCAACAAATTTTAATTTCAATACGTCCTTTTTAGATTAAAATTTAATTTATGAAAATCTACGGCGTACTGATCTTGTTGGTATCGAGCGCAGCCAGCGGTAGTGCGATGGCTGCCACAGGCTCGTCAGTGAACTTTGCGGAGCAGGGTCCGTACTCGGGAGGCGCGGCCGTCGTCGTGCCACCGAATGCTGGCATTTACGTCTATTCGGTGGATGGCATCGATGACGGCAGGCGAGCCCAGCGATTCATGCTGGGCAAGGTCCCCCGCCAGAACTTCGTGCTCTTCAGTGCTCAGGAAGAGGATGCGCTGTTCCGAGTTCGAGCCGCAAAGCTCGCGGAGATTGAAGCCGCCCGTCGGAAGTCCGTAGTCAGGCGAGCGTCGGCGCATAAAAACGTCCAATTGAATTGGCCGAAAGTAATCGTCGTTGGCGACCGAACGTGCGTTCCCACGCCGAACTTTGCCAACTCTCTTGATTGGAAAGAACACTTGGTTTGCTGGAGCGAAGGAGCCGAACGTGTCGAGTAAGACCTTCCACATTCCCAAATGGGGCGGCGCGGAAAGCGCCTTTTTGGGTGTCGAATTCAAAGACACCTACATCTTGATTCTGAGTATCTTCGTCGCGCTCGTCGCGGGGAAGGTATGGGGAACCGGCGCGTACCTTGGCATCCCGTTGGCGGGCTATTTCGCGAACAAGCAATACATCCAATGGCGCGACCAGCGCCTACCCGGCTTTATCCGCGTCGAACTCTACAAGTACGGGTTGGCAAAGTACTCGAAGGGCTTCCGATCGCAGCGGGAAGCATTCTCGGGCGATGCACGAATTATCAATCCGGGTTCGGCAAGGATCGTAGCCCGTCTCACAGACGTCGAAGAGTAAAGGGATCGTCCATGGAAATCGCAACGCGGAACAAGTCGCTGGCGGAACTCAGCAGAGATAACAGACGCCTCACCGCCGCCGTCGCACTGATCGCCGCGGCCATGTTGGTGCTATCGATCAAGGTCTTCTTCACGAACGAGATCATCGTGAATCAAGTTCCTGGAATGCCTAACGGCGCAAAGATCGAGAAGAGCGGTATGGATGTCGGCGCCAAACAGGCCATCGTAGTAGCCGTCACGACAATGCTCGCCTCTGTAAATCCGAGCAACGCGGAGAGCATCAAACACTTCATTCAGCCATTCCTTTCACCTGACGCGTACACAAAGGTCAGCAAGGCAATTGACGACAAGGTGGCGACGTTGCGCACTCAACGGGAGCTTGGAAGCTACTACTTCGTCACTCGGGGCTTCGACCTGGACGAAAAGCTTGGTCTGCTGTTTGTGAAGGGCGATCTGCACACAGTGAACGCGGCCAAAGACACGTCGGAACCGTGGGTCTTCGAGTATCCCGTCAGCTTTTCCAACTATCAGATGGTCATCACCGACGTCGTCTCGTATCCGGGTGACCGTGTTCGTAACAGTAAGTGGATCGAGGCCCAAACGAAAAAATGATTACCAGATCGCTCCGACATATCCCCGCGCTGCTTGTCGTCCTGCTTGGGCAGCTCGTGGCGCCTTACGCCCGTGCCGACGGGATGCCCGCGACTGCAGACTTCGCCCAACCCGGACCGGTCGCGTCGAAGCCGACGCCGGCGCCGCCGAAGGCAAGCAAGAAGGGACGGGATCCGCTGAAAGTCGATCACTCGATCGCCGTGAAGGACACCCCGGCTAAGGAAATCGATCTTCCTGGCGTGCTTAAGGTGCCCGGCGAAAGCCTGGACACCATAGACCCGTCCCGTGCACAAAGGGTCAGCTGGACGAACGGGGGATCCCAGACGGTCTATCTGAGCGTCGATGAGCCGAACCGTATCCAGTTGCCATTCAAGAATCCGTTCATCGTGCAGACCAGCGATATCAAGATCGAGCGGCGTGCGTCGGGCAACAATATTTACGTCTACTGGCCCTCACTGCCGGCCAAGCCGCGCCAGATCTTTATCGAGCCCCCTGGCGGTGGTCCCGCCCTTGGACTGCAACTCGTCCCCAAAGAAATTTCGGCACAAACAATCTTGGTTACCGACGACACCGGTACGGTTTCGGGCGGACAACGTGCTAAATCCAGCGGTGGCGACTACATAACGCGCATCCAGGACGTCATGGAAACGGTAGCGCGCGGCCGCTCGCCGGACGGGTACTCCCAAGTCGAAATCAGCCTTCCGCCTATCGCAATGAACGGGCTTGTAGTCACGGTCGACTCCCGCTTCAGCGACCGCGAAGGCGATGTGTATGTGTACACCGTCCGCAATCCGGGCCAGGCACGTGCCACATTGCGCGAGCAGGAATTTGACGGGCCGAACGTGCTCGCGATCAGCATCTTTCCGAAGCCTGTCCTCGCGCCTGGCGAGAAGACCAAGGTCATCGTGCTCGCACGAAAGCGTGAGGGGAAGTAAGCATGGAGACACCGTCGTTCATCTCGCAAAAGAAGCAGGAATGGCAAGACATGCCCCCGATGTTCCGCGCGCTCATCGCCGCGGTTCTGATCGGGGGAAGCGGGTACATCCTTTACAAAAAGATGACCGCCCCTGCACCGGCCCCGAGCACAGCCAGTGCATTGCCTACCCAGGGTGCAGCTTCTGCGCCGGTATCGGCGCAGGCAGCGCCGGCGCCGCAGAGTTTCGCCGGCGTTTTGCCAACAACCTCGCGTAATCAAGGGCTCGAGGATCTGTCCGCTGAAATCCGTGCTCTAGGACGACGCATGGATGCCATGGCTCAAGGTGCGCCAGGGGGCAATTCTGCAGGCGCTCAGATGGGCAACATCACGGTGGTCACCCCTGCGGGTGGCGCATCTGCTGCGTCCGCAGCGCCCGGATCCGACGCAACGGCACCTTCGGGTCCGGGCAAGGACCTCCCGGCGGCAGTGAGCTTTGATCGAACAGATCCCAATACCGCCCGCGCAGCCGCACCGAACCAAGGTGCCGGATTTCCCGAAGCGAACCCTGCACCCGCTGAACCGTCCCGTCCGATGATGGTGGCAGATGCAGTGAAGCAAGAGCCGAACGAAGACGAGGGAAGCAAGCGGCCCGACCTCGTGTTGCCAAAGTACACGGGCATTGAAGCGGTGATGCTGACCGGCATCAACGCCATGCCCAGCGGCTCGAACGGTGGTGCTGCGGGCGACGTGAAAAAAATGGAGGAAGTTGGCGCTCCGTTCGTTTCTCGTGTGAAGGGGCTCGCGATCATGCCCAACTCGTGGAAGTCCTCCGATCTGCAGAACTGCTTCATCGGTGGAGGAGCGGTCGCAGTCATCAGTGCCGAACGCGCCTACGCGACTTCGCAAGCCATTAGTTGCATCTTCAGCAACGGCGAAGTGTTTGAAGGAAAAGTGAATGCATACGCGGTGGACATCGACGGGACCCTCGGCCTCGCAGGCCGTGTAGTGAACAAGCAGGGAACCATGCTCATGCAATCCGCGCTCAGCGGTATGGCCGCCGGATTGGGGTCTGCGCTCGCACCTCAAGCAGTGCCGTCCTACAACACGAACACGGCAAATGGCCAGCAGCAAAGCTACACATTGCCAAACCCGGCTTACCTCGCCGGCACGGCGGTCGGGCAAGGCATTAACCATGCCGCCAGTCAGCTCTCCCAGTTCTACCTGAATTTCGCAAAGGAAACGTTCCCGGTTGTTGAAGTGACTGCAGGCACACGAGTGACCTGGATTTTACGGGAGCCCGTTGTGCTCAAGAAGAGAACCGCAAACAAGGATGCACAGAAATGAACCACAAAGGACCACTCCGACAAATTGCCTTGCTGATCGTCTGCGCATCAACCACGGTCCTCGCGGCATGCTCAAGCGCGTTCAATCCGATCGGCACAAACACTTACGACTGCAACAGAAAACAAGACCCCAGCAGCGTTTATTGCCGGAGCTTCCGAGCGGTCGAAGCGTCGACAAACGCCGAGCTACCGGATACACGCTTCGACAAGGAGATGGAATTCAGCGCTTACGACAAGGCAACCGAGATTGCGCCCGTGACAAATGGTGCCGAATCACCGTTGAAATCCGGGTCGGGCAATGTCCTGATGACAGGGTCGAGCGGGCTTCCCCACCTCGGCCCACTTCAACCGCCACCGCAGGACGGTGCTCCTGTGCGCGAGGGTCCGGTCATCCAACGGACTTGGATCAAGCAATTCGTGGACGCAAATGACGTTTTGACGGCGGACACGGTTGTCTACAAAGAAATCATCCCGACTCGCTGGGCCGGTTTCAATGGCGGCGACCCGACCGGCATGCAACGCGGGCTATACCCGCATCGTGCCACTGAAACGAAGGTGTCCAGCAACGTCCGTCCGAGCACTGAGCCGTCGGTTGAACCGACACAGCAAACCAATTTCATCCAACCTGGCGCGCAAACGCCGGTTGATGAACATCCCCGAGGCAGTGTATCGCCGACTTCTATGCCGCAGTAAACAAAGAGGAAACCATGAAAATCGAAGCTACTCAACCCACCCTGCAAACTTCCGAGCGCTCGTTCGTTCCGGTCGCAGCACTTGTCCTTACCGTTGGCGCAATGCTTATCGCTGTCGGTGCCATGAATGGCGGCACCGCACTGGCTGGCAGTGCGTGGGACGCGTTTGTGGACACCTGTAAGACCGTATTGGGCAGCACTTTCATCATGGCGCTGATCATGATTGCTCTGGTCGTAACCCTGTGGCAACTCGCGCACGGCGGTGGCTATCGCAACATTTCCGTGCTTTTGGGGATTCTGGTTGTTGGCCTGATCGGGCCGTCCCTCGTCCAGACCGTCGCTACCGCCACAGGCACACCGATTGAAGCACACGCTGTGACGACGATCGTTACTCCCCAGTAACTCGCCAGTCACCGAAACACGCATACGAAAGCGTTGAAGCGCGATGTCCCGTCAGGGCACATCGCGCAACACATTTCCTGAGACAGCCACCGTGAACCTCATCGCAAAAATGGTTAAAGGGCAGCAGTTTAAGTGCCCTATCAGCGACGTTATCAACCTGGAAACGTACACCAACGACTCAAACCTGGTCGTCAGCAAAGCTGATTCGGAAAAGGCGTACGTGGGCGCTGTCTATCGCATGAGCCCGTTGTCGGGTGGGGGAGGCGAATTCAGCACGGTTATTCAGAATGCGTTCAAGTCGGTCCCCGATGACTCTGTAATTCAAGTGAGTCTCATCGTGCAGCCGGATCACGAGGCCCCCGAAACATTCGCTCAAGGTAAAGAGCAGGGTGGTGAAGTCGTCCAACACCTCATCGGTCGGCAAAAGAAGCTGTTCACGGACGCGCTAGTCACCGGCTCCCTAAGCGACATGCCGATCCTGAATTGCCGCACGGTGATCATTTCCTTGGCGATCCCGAACAGGAAGGTGGACGACAACACGCTCGAGGAAAGCGAACACCTCCAGAACGAGTTTCTGGCAAACATCAGGGACGTCGGCTTTCAAGACGTCAAACGCCTGAGCGCTCGCGAGCTTGTAGGCGTATATCGCTGGTTCTCTCGCATCTATGAACCGAACGTCGACGCCGCGCTGGATCCACTGATGGAGTTGAAATATCAGATCTTTGGGCCAGACGAGACCTTCAGCTTTATTGACACCCGATACGGCGTGTTCAATGACGACACCCATTGCACAGCCGTCACGGTGAAGTCCTATCCGGAACAACCGTTCCACGGGATCATGAATCTCGTGAGCGGAGCCCCATTTAACAAAGGACCGACGCGAGAAGGCGGCGGGCAACGTCTCGATACGCCGTACATCCTAACCACGACAGTGCGCGTGGCGAACCAGCGTAAGGAATGGGATCGAGTCGAGTCCGCGATCAAGTCTCGCTCAGTCGTACAGAACATCCCTATCAAGTTGGGCGTGGAAGACCCCGCCGCAAAACTGAAGGATCTCCTGGCGCTGAAGAAGCAAGCCGGAGAGGACGGAAACAAGTTCGTCCACGTATCCACCAATGTATTCCTCTTCGGCAGAGCCCGTGAGGAAGTTGTCCGCGCAGCAGCCACCGTCAAAGGAACGCTCGATAAGCTCGGCTTCGACTCCCGCCAAGTAACCGGCACGGGACTTGTCCGATGGGCACAAGCGCTGCCGCTGAACTTCTCTTCTGGGGTTGCGAACAAGATCGCCGGCGAAGCCATTACTACCGCTTCTGAAGTGGGATGCCTGCTCCCGGTATATGGGGACTACCTCGGGAACGCAAACAGGACGTTTACTAACGCGGGCGCCGCCTACATGACACGGCGCGGCAGCGCACTTTATTTTGACCCGTTCATCAGCAACTCAAATTACTGCGGCGTGATGGCCGCGAAATCAGGTGCCGGCAAGTCGTTCAACCTCCAGTACCAGATTCTGTGCGATCTGGCGGCGGGCAGAACGGTGATGCTCTTCGATAACGGTCGAAGCTCGAAGAAGTTCTGCGCGTCCGTCGGTGGCGAATTCAACGAGTTCGGTGGCAGGTCCGGGTTCCGCCCGTCCCTTCAACCGTTCACGGGGCTCTCTGACGACGAGTTTGATGAACAGCAGGAAACGATCACGGCCTTGCTCGTCATGATGGCCTATGACAACGAGCCCCAGGATCCGGGGGCTCGCATCGCCACCAATGAAGCGGTCAAAGCTGCATGGGGGAAAAGAAGCAACAGGGCGGAAATTTCCGACGTCATTGACTGCCTGGTGAACATCGTTGAGCAAACGCGCGAAGACAAGATGGTTACCCAGGTGGCTACCGCGGCAAACAATCTGATTCCGCGGCTGCGTGCCTTCATCCAATCGCCAACTCGCGGTCCGTATTTTACCGGGCCCAGCACCATCGACCCTCGGAAGCAATTCACCGTTTTCGAATTGGCTGGACTCGGTGACGACGATCACCTCAAGCGGTGCGTGCTCTTCTGCTGCATCAATGTGTTGATGACTCGGATCAAGACGCTGCCAGGGCAAAAGCGGATTTGGGTAGACGAATCGCTTGACCTTATCAAAGTCGAATCGGCAGCGGCAGCTATGGAAGGCCTCTATCTGAAAGGCCGCAAGGAGAAGGTCGCCGTTTGGATGATCATCCAGTCACTTCTGAAACTCTCCGAGTTCCCCGCTGGCTCGGTCATTCTTCGTCAGTCGGCTTGGAAGGTGATCATGGCGCAAGAGTCCGAGGAAATCGATGCAGTTGTCGAACAAAAAGTCATGACAGCGTTCGCCAATGACCCCTACTTTAATCGATTGCTCCGAAGCGTCGAATCGAAAAAGGGGCTTTGGAGCGAGATGCTCATTATGGGCGAAGAGACGTATGAAGTATGTCGCCTCTACGTTGACAAGTTTACGGGCGCACTCTTTAGCTCCGAGGGCGACGCCAAAGATGCTGTCTTCGAACTGATGGAGCAGGGCATGAACGTTCTTGACGCTGTGGCGCAAGTGATGGGAGACACCCGCGATCGCCGTGCCCGATGGATGCAAGAGTTCATTCAGGTCTTCACCGGTAGAGAGGGCATGTCGCGCAAGGAAGTCATCAACGAGCTGAAGGAGTTGTTAAGTGAAAAATCCCATTAACACCGGCGGTATCACCTACCCGCTCGCAGTGCTTCTTTGCCTGATTGCATATGTTCTTGGACACCAAACTGCATCGCCCGCAAGGAACATCGCCTTTGCAGAAAAAGGGGCGGTGCTCTTGGAGGCGGCATTGGATCGGCCCAACCGTACCGAGCAGCAGATGAAGACCGAGATCGCAGCACCAATCAGGGCGGTTCTCCGCAGGTATCAGGAGCTTGGGTATGTGGTAATCGACGCAAGCCGGAATGACGACGGTGATATGACGATTGCGGCGATTCCCGCAAATGCGGTCGACATCACGAACGAACTCCGTGCTGCAGTCAATCTACAGCAACAGCCCGCTGCCACACTCGCTCCGGCTCCCGGAGCACACGAAGGGGTCGCACGTGAACAACGCACTGAGTGACACGCAAGCCGCGCCACGAACGCCCAGCGAACGACGCAGATTTTTCACGTTTCTCGCCGCCATGCTGCTTCTCGTTGCCTGCTTTTGGGGGAAGCCAATTGTCTCCTTCGGATTTGATCCTCAAGAAGAACGATGCCTCCCCGACCTTCATCTGGCGCTTCTTGTCCATCACGCGCCGACAAAGGTCAAGGACGGTGACTTGCTGTTCTGGTCGCCTAGTGGCTCGTTATCTGGCTTCAAAGAGAAGTTCATTTTGAAGCAGGTTGCCGGCGTACCGGGTGACCGGATAACGATTCGAGGCGAAGAGGTGCGAATCAACGGCAAGACCGTCGTGCGTGGGTTTCCGCTCGCAAAGGCGTATCACCGAGAAGCGAAGGAATTCGAGCGCGACGAGATCATCCCGGACGGCAAGTATTTCCTTATCGGTGTACACCCGATGTCGAACGACTCGCGCTATTGGGGCTTCCTCGACGCCGGCAGCGTCGTTGGCTTCGCCTACAAACTGTTTTGATCCTACGGACCTATGCCGGCTACCCATAACCTCCTCATGACCGCGCTGCTTGCGCTCGTTGCGGCAACTGTTTCTTTCGGTGCCGTAGGGCAGCAATACACCTCTCGTGGCGACGATTACGGCAATGCCTTCGTCAACTATCAGCCCTATGTAGTGCCTGGCCAGCCGGATGCTGCTGATGAAAAAGCACCCGCGCCGGCACCAACTGCTCCCAAGACCGAGAGCGCGCCGAAGGCCGACGGCAAGCAATCAGTGAACGTTGAGTTCCTGCGCAAGGCATACCCGATGCTGGAAGAACGGGCAATTGACAATCCGACGGACGAGAACGTTTCCGCCTATATGTACGCGAAACGGATCGTAATGGATAAAGCGCAGCGCTTCAGCGAAGCAGTCACAAGGGTGCTTCGCAAAGATCCTGTGCTCGATGAAAACAATCGTGTGCCATACGCATCAACTGGGGCACTTGCCGTGCGCAACGCAAACTATCAAGCGCAGCAAAAAGCGGTTCAAGAGATGGCTAAAACGGGCGGACTTGTTGTTTTTGTGGATGGCACCTGTCGATTCTGCGCGATGGAAATCCCCGTCCTCGAGCGGCTGAAGGCGGCGTATGGACTCGAGCACGTCGTGATTTCGCTCGACGGCGCCAAGCCGAACGGATTCAAAGGGAAGCTCCTGCCCGATAACGGGCTTTTCCACAAGCTGGGGCTCAAGCTGACGCCCTCGATCGTGTATGTGCCGCGCCCCCAAGCGTACACGGGACACTCGGATCCCAATCAATACCTTGTGGTCTCCCAAGGCTTCTACGCAGAAGACGAATTGACGAAGTTGATTGCCTTCGCTGGCCACGACACAAAGCTACTTAGTGCCGATGTGATGCGTGACCTGGATGTCTGGGACCGTGGCGTCGCCACCAACACTGACCTCAAGGGATTGAAACTGGACCCCAACGAGCCGGGAACGTTCAGAGAAGTACTTCAGCCCTACCTGCTAAAGCAATACTAGGAGTCGATCATGCGTATAAAAAGAATTGTGGCCGCTACCTTCATTGCGCTCGCACCAGGGCTCGCATCAGCTGGCATTTTCGCCGACCTTGGCTCGATGGTGATGAGCAATACGACCGCTCCAGGCACGCTGTCCACCAAGGATCGCACCGGCGTCTTTATGGGGGGCTTCGCGATGCGCACGCCGATACAACCGGTCAACCTGGTGACCTTTGACCCCCCTCGTATTGACGCGGGATGTGGTGGCATCGACCTTTTCGGTGGGTCGTTCAGCTTCATCAACAGCCAGCAGCTGATTCAGATTTTTCGCCAAGTCGCAGCCAATGCAGCCGGCCTCGCTTTCAAAGCAGCAATCAAGGCAATCTCACCTTCGTTGGACGCACTCATCACTGAGTTTCAGACGTTGCTGCAGAACATGAACAATCTGGCGAAAAACTCCTGCCAGATGGCGCACCTGCTGATCGACCCCGCAGAGAAGGCGCTTTCGAATGCTGTGAACGGGGACGGCAACACTGGCGCAACGAGTTCGAATATGGTCACCGATGTGTTTGGTGGCCTAACAAGCTATCTCTCGCAGGCAAACTCGTACCTAAAACAGCAGTCGGCCAACAACCCAAAAAGCGGCAACGCCCTAATCAAAATGGCTGTGGCCTCCGGTGGAACCGCAATCATGGGGCTCGCGGGCCTCGGAAATACTGACGGCAGTACAGATGATCCAGCAAACCCGAACAGCCTCAACAACAAACTGCTGTACGCGCTGCTTGGTTACAACATCGACGCGGTTCCGTGCAACAGCCTGAATCAGAGTGGTCAGGGGAATACCACGAGCAACCCGGCGAACAACAGCCTCGGCAAAGTTGCCTGCTCTGGGCCTGCACTCGTGTCTCTTAATGACCTGATCGAGGGCGGCGGTACCGGGTCGCTGCGACCGGACCTGCCGCTCAATCTGTATCAGTGCGTCAATCCGGGCGGAAGCGTATTCGGCGGTGTTGACAACCAGATTTGTACGCAAATGCAAGTCATCCCCTTCAACTATCCGGGCGTGAAGGGCTGGGTCAACACGATGCTATTCGGAACGCCTGACCCGGCGAACACTATCCTTGCCACATCCATTGTCGGACTGGCGAACAGCGGTGACGCGTCAAAACTCACGGTGCAGCAAGTTCAGTTCATGCGCCAGGCAGGCGTCCCTCTGTCCGCACTTCTCGCGAAGACTGCAAACCCGAACACTCGTGTGGCCATTGCACAGCGACTTGCACCGCACATTGTTGAGTGCGTTGCTTCACGCCTCGGTGAAGCGCTTTACAAGGGTGCAAACCTCATCCAGACGTCGACGGGCTACGACCTGACCGACGATCAGAAATTCAACATCCGTCAGCTGCGATCGGACTTCCTTGGCAAGCGCGATGCTTGTGAACGCAGCGACGCGATGTTGAAGATTGTCACTGAGCTGAATGAAGGGACGAAGTTCACCGCATCCAACCTTAAGTAATCTACCAACGGTGACATTGTGGCCATTCCGACACTAACTTATTACTCTGTCAGCGCAGACCTGACCACGCTCAGTGCCGTTCTGAACGGAGTGGCGATGGTCTGTAAGCAAAACGCGATGATCTGGGGATTCGCTGTCCTCGTCGCGATTTGGCGACTGTTGTCCACGGTCACGACCGCGACCCTCCGGAGCCCTAGCGGCCAGGGGGCCGCGACGCTCGCGACCGGGCCTTTGCACGCACTTATGCCGCTTGTGCTGGCAATGCTGCTCACCAATCCGATGTTGCAGGGCACCGTCCAGATTCAGTCCAGAAACACCGGCGCCGTTACCAAAGTGGATAACGTCCCGCTGGCCATCTCGATCATCCCTGCAGGTGCCAGTCAGCTGTCAATGGATCTGAACGAGGTATTTGCCACCGCGTTCCAGACCGTGGACATGGAGTATCCGACCATCTCGGCTACGACCAATGGCTTTCTCAATCCACTGAAGACACTTTTGAGCGCACGGACAGCGATGGTCCGCCTGTCGGGCATCGACTCGAAGGTCAAAACGGTACTGTCTTCGTGCTTCGGACCTGACTCAGGCACCGACTATGCGAAAGTGCAGGACATGGTTCTGAACACGGGAAACACCGGTGCGAAAGCGGCGCAGTCGATTGCCATTAATGGGGTGAACCCAACGTCAGTGGGCGCGCTGCTCTATCAGGCTTCTCTGAACACAACGGGTCTGGTGAACGACGTCGGCATGAGTGACTACGACTTCTTGCCATGTCCAGACGCTGCCTACAAGGTGGCTGACGATATTACCAATGCGCTCAACAGTCTTGAGTTCACTCGAGTGGTTCAAGGTGCGGTCAACGGGATGGACCAGAAGCTGCCGAACGCAGACTACAGCTTCAACTCCATTGCATCCCAGTACAACGCGATCGCGACCGCGAACACACTTGGCGGCGTCTTCTCCGGAGGAGCGGCTCAAGCGAATGCTGAGTTCATGAACCTTTTGTTCGCTGAGATGGTTCAATCCGATCTGAACTGCCTTCGGGCGTTTGGTGAGAATTTGAGTCAGTGCCAAGCGACTGCACTCCAGGCTGCGGAAATCGAGCGTAACAACCTGCAAAATGCTGCGAGCGAGGTACCGATGCTGCGCTACGCGGGCAGCTTCGGAAATCAGCTGATCGCTCTCATCATTGGCCTTGGTCCGGTCATTCTGATGTTGATGATGTTCGCCGGCACCGAGGCCGGAAGGTGTGTGAAAACGGCTGCCCATATCATGGTGTGGCCGCTGCTCGTGGTCAATGTTGGTGCCGAACTTGTGAATGCGATGCAAACCATCGAAGTCGCGAACTTCCTGCAGGCACTCAGACAAGGAGGGTGGATCTCTCAAGCGAGCACTTTCGCGGCCTACAAGGAGCTTAGCCTTCAAATCGGTGTTGGGTCGCACGTCATGGCCAGCCTCCCGGTCTTGATGAGCATCATCTTTGGGTTGGGGCAGTCGTCAATGATGACCAGCGTTGCTGCCACGATCGCTCCCAAGAGTCAGAACACGACCGATAACGTGGCGCCGGCCCCTTCCGCCACGCGCCCGATGTTCGAAAACTCATCGATCGCGCAAGCCACTCAATTAGCAAATGGCCAAGCCAGCCTGAAGATGAACGGAGCGCTAGACGCCGTTTCGGCAAGCTCGACGTTCGGCAATCAAGCACGAGAAGCCACCCGCTCATTGACTAAGGCTCAGACACAATCAGAGTCCATCGAAGCTGGCCAGCAGAATCTAAGGCAGTGGACCGAGGCTGCAAGAAGTGGAAGCTTCGAATCGTTGGGAGTCGACAATGCCACAGGCCAGGACATTGTCAAAAACTGGGA
>NZ_CABPSN010000011.1 GCF_902459565.1 Pandoraea aquatica | reverse complement strand
ACATTACCCACGTTGACGATCTGACCACCCGACGTCACCGTCAGATTCGGGGCTTGAATCGTTGCAGCGATGTTGCCTACCGGCGTAGGCGGGTTGATGACACCGCCCACGCTCGTGTACGCGTCTCCATACAGCGACGTACACTCCGCAGCACTCCCGCAGCTCCACACGTCATGACGCTTGTCCGACTCGAACATGCCGCCCAGTACAAGTAGCCATCAACCGACAGAACACCGCGGGTCTAGCCTCAAATTCCTAGACATGCGAATCACCCATTCCACCAGTTGGCTCGCGGAAATAGCTGTTGCCCTCCGCCCTCCCCTTCGAACCAATAGAACTGACAAGAACACAAAACATGGCCATCAATCCGGCGCCCAACGCTACGAGAATCAAGGCGACCGAAAGAATTCGGCATATAAAGCCCCCCTCGTGCCCTCCACACCAGCTACCAATCCATCCAACACGAATACATAGAGAGACGAAAAACCAAGAGCGAATACGAGCTTATACCGATATTTGGAAAAAATACGATAAACCGCGAAACCAACAAGTTAACTTGAAATTAATAGAAAAAATTCATCTTGCGCGATAGGGGATCCATGTGCACACAATGCAATCAAAGTGGCTCAGACTATTTGTCGATCTGACGCTATAACTACAATAATCAAAACAGCGAATCTGCTGCACGCCTAATCGGCACGGGTTACCGCGTAGTTCTGCATCAATCCTTCTCGCCAACTGTCGACCAATCGATTAAACGGAAATAGAGCACTCCCCCCTCCCGCGATCAACGTCTCGATCGGCCTTGCGCCAAGCAGGCGAAGAGCTTGTTGGCCCGCTAAAGACGTGATTGGCTCACGAGAAGCTATCACGCCGATGTCATTACTTTTTTCACAATAAATACACCACCCGCCCACGTCCGAAGCGCATGCATAACTGTCAACGTTATACAACCACCCCTTCGCCGGACCTGCTCCAATCAAAAATGATTGATACAAATCTCCCGTTACCTCGCCATCGAGAAATAATGCGGATACATTTTCAAATCCAAGGGACTTTGCCTCATCAATATTTACTAAAGATGCAGCATTTGCCCCCTCATACCGCAACAGTCCTGAAACCACTTCGGCGAACTCCGTGGAAAACATGGCATCCGATTCGAAGAATAGAACCCCCCCCCATTTTCCGCGAAAAACATTTTCGGGGAATTTTTTCTTAAAATCGATTAAGCCCAAAAGCATATTCAGAGCGTCTCGCTGAGACTGCTTTTGATTTTTCTTATCCATAGCGTTTCCTTTCATTGTGGATTCATCAGGGAAAATTTTGCCCTCACCCCTCCTACTCCGTTAAACATCGCCCCAGCCTCTCCGGTGCTGGTGCGAATGTACGTCGTGTATGTCGAAGTCCCATTTGTCATAACGGTAAACGGTCCGTTTGTACCTACCCCTTGGCTCGTTACCTTGTAACCGTTTGATATCAAATTCTGCTCAAACTGCTTTGCCGTTAGGTTTGTGGTGACGTTCAGGTATCTACTCCCTTGCGCCGTATCAGATGTGTTCCAAACTGAAGTCGGACCATCGCCGGAGTTCATCCATTTCCCGACTGCCGCCCCTGCCCCCTTAGCGATTCCGATCGACAACAGGAAGGACGCAAGGCCCCCGAAGTCCGGATCGTCATAGGCAAGTTTGTACTTATCGAGGAACGGAACATAGTCAGGGAATCCGGGCAGAGCACCGCCAAAGAGGTTCGGAACGGCTTCGGCAATGCCAAGTCCAGCGTTCGCTGTGGCACGAACCGTATCTTTCACTGCACTCGCGAACGTCCCACACTCGTGTCCCGGCGCGCACGCATTGTTTAGCGTTTCATTCTGCGCTGCTGTCGCCGCCCCGTTGGGATTTGCTCCTACCGCACCAGCTATCACCGCGCTCAAGAGCTGTGTGGCCGAAGCAATAATCGCTAACTGAGCTGGATCGGTGACACCCTTACCACTGGTCACCGCCCTCGCTATATCATCCGCTACTAATGCCGATACCCCGGCACCGATGGCTCCCCCCGCACATCCAGATCCGACAGCCGCACCCGCAGCGCATCCTAGCACCGCATGCGCCCCAACGTATCCCGGCTGACCAAGCGTTTCGGCACCAAGGGACCCGATTTGATACGCTAACGCCGCACTCAGATTGCTAACACCGCTAACCTTCAACGCATCGAGGAAACTCCCGCCCTGAATCGTTGATTGCACGCCTGCTTGAATCACAGATTGGCCGAGTATCGCAACGCCCTGCGTAAGCCATTGGCCAGCGGTGGTTGCACCTGCCTGACTTACCGCGCCATCTACGAAAGTAGGCTTCACGCCCGCCAGACTACTCAGGCTATTGGGGGACGCTGTCGTCGAGAATCCCAAGCCATCGGCGCTCGAATACGTGATTCCGTTCAGCAACCCGGCCGTAACCGCCGCCGACAGACCCGTCTTCAGTACCGAGCCGAAGTCCAACGAGCCGGTGAACATCACCTGCGTGAGGGTTGAACTCGTCATGGCGGTGAGTGCTGCGCTTGCCATCACGTTGCCCAGCCCACCCGCCACGAATGTCGCAGCCGTTGTGCCGAGTTGGGCGGCGATCATTCCCGAGAACAGCGGGCCGAGGGCTGCGCCTGTCATGGCCGCCGCCATGATCATCCCAACCTGCTGAATCCCGAAATTCCCGCCCTGCTTCACGAAATCCGTGTGCAAGTCGTTTTGCAGCGTCTGCTGGACGAAGTTGTCGCCCAGTTGCGCCGCGACGCCTGCGATGAACGCTTGCGTTGCGGCTTGATCCACCTGACCGTTCGGATCGAGCAGTTGGAGTGCGCCGCCGATCTGGTTGAACTGGTCGACGTTGAGCGTCAATCCGCCCGCTGCTGCGCTCATGAAGCCACCCGGCTGCACCATCGTGCCGGTGGTCTTCAGGTAACCCGCGTCCTTGATGTAGCTCCAGATTTCACCGACGTCCACCACGTTCGCGCGGTTCGTCAGCGTGCCGGTGTTCACCGTCAGCGTCCCGCCTGAGGTGATCGAGCCTGTGTTGAGGATGCTGCCGCCCGTCGCCGTGCTGCCGAAGTTCAGCGACAGGTCATTGCTCGCCAGAATCTGGCCGCCTGCGGACAGCGCTGTGAAGTTCTCCGGCAAGTACACCTGCGGCATCAGCGCGGTCACGGTCGGGCATTTCGCGTTGCCCGTTGCCGAGCATCCCGGCTCCGGCACCGTCTGCTCGACGTACCACAGCATCGGTTGTGACAACCCTGCGATCTGCTCAGGCGTCAGTGCCTGACCCAGCTGGATGTTGTTCGTCTTCGCGTACTCGACGGCGTTGCCGTACAGCACCAGCTTCTGCTGGTCGTTCACGCTCAACTGCGACGTGCTGTCCGTCGACAACCCATTAATGAAGCTCGCCTTGCCTGTTTGCATCAGGGCGGCTTGCTGAAGCTGAATGGACTCTTGTTGCGGTGAGAAGTAGAACGTCGTCGTGCTCGGTTGCAGCGACGCGGGCAAGTTGGAAATCAGCACTTGCGGGGAGATGGGATCGAGTGTCGCGCCCAATCCGTCGCATTTTTCCTATTGAGAACTGGCACAGAGACCGTCCAGTTCTCGATAGAAAATCGATGACACGGTGTCAGGAAGAAAGTCGAGCCGCGACTTCAACTAAGTGTTGGTTCCGCTCACCACATGAACTAGTGCCCGGAGTTCGTCGCGCCTTAAAAATCTAAGCCATCTGCCACTCGAATCCCGACGCCTTTCGTCAGTGAAAGAAAGCAGGAAATTCTCTCTTTCGAAGAAAACGAAGACCTCGACGACTTGTCCGGCCATGAACCAATCATCGGAATAAAGTGGCATTTCACTTGCGGGAAACACCAATAATGTGGCGTCGGGACGCGTGGGGTTTGGCCTGTCTGAAATGTGCGCATCGATCCCCCGGATGAGCATCGAACCATGCAAATGATTGTCTCAAAGCAAGTCGAAGCACACTTTACACTCAGTTCAAGGGAATGGACGCACGAAGAAGTCTACCCCGTCCATCGCTGCCGAAAAGGCATCTTTGACAACTAACCCCTGGTTAACTCATGTAAGCGATGGCGCAAGGCATCGAACTCATCATTCTCTTCGCGCAGAAGGTTTCCGTCCTTGTAGAGGACGATGTCGTTCAACGAACCCATCCCTCCATACATCTGCCTGATCTCTGGGCGCACTGACGAATAGCCTTCATCAGCTTTGTCCGCCAGATGCGAGATTGAACTTGCCCAATCATCACGGCCGCTGAACGTTAGAAGCTCGCTCATGCGCAGCAAAATACGTTGAATTTCTTTTACGTTGGTCATTTCAGTGGAGTAGTTGATTGAACTGTGACACCCTCGATCGTCCATGGCTTCACAACGACGATTTGTTGCGTCCCGCCGACATAAATGCCACCCTGTGATCCGGCGTTCCCAACATACACAGTGGTACCCGCAGGTATTCTCACCGCAAACGCTGAATCAATTGGGGACTTCGCGCCACCTGGCCAAACTGGAAGCACCGCGCTATCAATGCGGCTTTGGAGGACGCCTTGTGGAGGCTTCTCAACAAAGAATTGCCCTAATGGAACTTGCGCAGTGCCTGCACGATAAAGAACCGTATCTTGTTGCAATTTGATTACGGTGTACCTCCCCCCAGCGAACGACTCGGCCAGCGAATCTGCCAACGGCCCCGGATTCACAGCATCATAGCTGCCAAGCGTCCTCCCGAGAGAGTTGTTTGTGAAATTTCCAGTCCTCACCGGCGCAGGTGAAGCAGTCGTCGGGGTACCAAATGACGTGAGACCACCCCCGACACCTTCCACAGCCTGCCCCAGTTGCGCCCACTCCAACGCTGTCTCTGTGGAACCGCCCAGCGCAACGACTAAGGCTGAGAGAATCGCCCCTAGTGGGCTACCCAACTGCTTGTCCAGCAGTGCCGCCTTGGAGTTCGCGTCTCCGGAAAGGATTTGCGCGTCTGCAGGATCAACCGCAAACATCTGACCATTCGAAGCACGGACGACGATATTGCCATTCGCTTTGGCGTCTGCGACCGCGAGCATGCACGCTGCCGAGCTGGCGTCGGCACAGGCACTCGTCAATGCTTGATCACGAGCTAGAGAAGTCGCTCTCAATTCGTTGAGCTTTCCGCAACTCTCAGAGCTGAGACTTCCGCTAGCACTACAAGCTGACGCTGCCGCCTTGAGTTGATCCGCCTCTGATGGCTTGTTAAATCCTTCTGCCTTATGTTTAAGCCAGTTGTTCTGCGTCTCGTTCTGTGCCGCATTTGCTGCAGCATTCGCGTCCTGCCCCAATGCGCCTGCAACCAATGCACCCGCTATACCCATAAGTCCGACATGCAATTCGGGCGGGAGTACCTGGCTCGGGTCGAATATTGAATTCAGTGCGGAACCAAGCGCACCTCCAATCGCACCACCGCCACATCCATTGCCCAATGCAGCCGCACTTGCACAGCCCAGAACACCGTGTGCAATTGTGGATACAATCTCGCCGCCGTTCTGTCCGAAGATTTGGCCGAGATCACCCTTTGCATCACCAATCTGGAACGCCAATGCCGCGCTCATGTTGCTAACGCCAGCGGCTTTCAAAGCATCAAGAAAACTTCCGCCCTGAATCGTCGACTGCACACCCGCTTGAATCACTGACTGACCTGCGATTGCGAGGCCTTGAGTAATTGAGAACCCAGCGGAGGCCGTACCAGCTTGGCTCGCCGTACCTTCCACGAAAGTAGGCTTCACGCCAGCGAGACTACTCAGGCTGTTCGGGGACGCTGTCGTCGAGAATCCCAAACCATCGGCGCTCGAGTACGTAATCCCGTTCAGCAACCCGGCGGTAATCGCCGCCGACAAGCCCGTTTTCAGTACCGAGCCGAAGTCCAACGAGCCAGTGAACATCACCTGCGTGAGGGTTGAACTCGTCATGGCGGTGAGTGCTGCGCTTGCCATCACGTTGCCCAGCCCACCCGCCACGAATGTCGCAGCCGTTGTGCCGAGTTGGGCGGCGATCATTCCCGAGAACAGCGGGCCGAGGGCTGCGCCTGTCATGGCCGCCGCCATGATCATCCCAACCTGCTGAATCCCGAAATTCCCGCCCTGCTTCACGAAATCCGTGTGCAAGTCGTTTTGCAGCGTCTGCTGGACGAAGTTGTCGCCCAGTTGCGCCGCGACGCCTGCGATGAACGCTTGCGTTGCGGCTTGATCCACCTGACCGTTCGGATCGAGCAGTTGGAGTGCGCCGCCGATCTGGTTGAACTGGTCGACGTTGAGCGTCAATCCGCCCGCTGCTGCGCTCATGAAGCCACCCGGCTGCACCATCGTGCCGGTGGTCTTCAGGTAACCCGCGTCCTTGATGTAGCTCCAGATTTCACCGACGTCCACCACGTTCGCGCGGTTCGTCAGCGTGCCGGTGTTCACCGTCAGCGTCCCGCCTGAGGTGATCGAGCCTGTGTTGAGGATGCTGCCGCCCGTCGCCGTGCTGCCGAAGTTCAGCGACAGGTCATTGCTCGCCAGAATCTGGCCGCCTGCGGACAGCGCTGTGAAGTTCTCCGGCAGATATACCTGCGGCATCAGCGCGGTCACGGTCGGGCATTTCGCATTGCCCGTTGCCGTGCACCCCGGCTCAGGCACCGTCTGCTCGACGTACCACAGCATCGGTTGTGACAACCCTGCGATCTGCTCTGGTGTCAGGGCCTGACCCAACTGGATGTTGTTCGTCTTCGCGTACTCGACGGCGTTGCCGTACAGCACCAGCTTCTGCTGGTCGTTGACGCTCAACTGCGACGTGCTGTCCGTCGACAACCCATTGATGAAGCTTGCCTTGCCCGTTTGCATCAGGGCGGCTTGCTGAAGCTGAATGGACTCTTGTTGCGGCGAGAAGTAGAACGTCGTCGTGCTCGGTTGCAGCGACGCCGGCAAGTTAGAGATCAGCACTTGTGGGGAGATGGGATCGAGCGTTGCGCCCAATCCACCGACGACATAGCTCGGGCCGTTCTGCTGGCCGGTAGCTCCCGTCAGGATTGACGAACCCGCACCGCCCAAGCTCGCCGGGATCGTCAGATTCAAGCCGCCGTTTGCCGGAGCCAAACTGATCACTCGCGGCGCGTTGCCGACTTGCGGTGTGTACGTGTTCGCCGTCGTGATGCCGTTGATCAGGCTCGTACCGGTCAGCGACACCGACTGCCCCACCACATTACCCACGTTGACGATCTGACCACCCGACGTCACCGTCAGATTCGGGGCTTGAATCGTTGCAGCGATGTTGCCCACCGGTGTCGGCGGGTTGATCACGCCGCCTACGCTTGTATAGGCATCGCCATACAGCGACGTACATTCCGCTGCGCTGCCGCAGCTCCACACGTCATGACGCTTGTCCGACTCGAACATGCCCGTCTCTTGCACCCAGTGCGAGTGCCAGTAGGCATTGAGCGTCTGCGCGCTATTGACCACCGGGCCACTGACGTTGATCGTCGCGTTAAGCCCCGCGGTGATCAGACTGCCGACGTTCGTCAGCGACCCGGCGTTGATCGTCAGATTGTTCCCCGCACCGATGATCGACGAGTTGCCCGACTGCTGATCGACGTACGCCTCGCAGTAGCTCTCCTTGTAGCCACCCGCCGTCATACAGCCTGAATACTTTTCGAGCTTGCCGTAGTTTTCGTGCACCTGAACCGGCGGCGGCAACGTGTTGGTGATACCGCCCGCGACGTTCAGCGTCAGGTTGTTCCCCGCGAGGATGTTGCCCGAGGTGTTCGTCAGCGAATCGGCCGCCGTCGTGCCCGTCGCCGACGAGCCAATGCCACCGATCACAAGATCGTGACCCGCAATCAGATCGCCGTACTTGTTGTTGATCGTGCCCGCCGCAATCGTGAGGTTGTTGCCTGCGATGATTGCGGCATTGTTCTGCGCGAAGGTGAATGACGTGGTGTTCGGGTTTTGCCCGCGAACGTCGTTACCCCGGTAGCAGGCAGCGTTGCTCGTGCCCGCCGCACATCCTGCCTGCGATGTGAATTGCTGGGTATTACCGCCCTGGTTCGTGACGCTCGAAGCGAAGATGTTGACGTTGTTCTGGGCATAGATCATGCCCTCGTTGACGAGATTGCCGCCGTACAGATTGATCGTGTTCGCTGCGGTGATCAGGCCGAGCGACGACGACCAGCCAATCGTTGATGTCGACGTGGGTGCCGCCGAACCCGTCGCAATGTTGAACGACACCGTCTGGTGCGCGAGCTGCGCATCAGACAAGTTCTCGTTTTGATATGTAGGAACCTCGATGGCACCCAGCGATGCGAGCTGAGCGAGGAATGCCGAGTACTGTCCTTGATCGACCGCGTTCACGACAGCACTGGTGGTTGTGGGCGAGACCGCGCCGTTGGCCATTGAACCGACGTTGAGCGTCAGATTGCGTCCCGCAGCAATCTGCCCACCCCGATTCGACAGGCTGGACGTCGTGACTGAAATGTCGCCACCCGCAATCATGACGCCGTTCGCACCCATTTGCGTCACGGTGGACGTCTGATTGACCGTAGGCAAGTTGATCGCCACAGAGGTCAGCGCATTCGGCATGGGCGACGCACTCGCCTGCCAATAGTCGTAATCGACCGGGTTATCGCCGACCATGCGACTTCCCCGGAACTTGTTCATGTAGAACGTTCCGGAACCGGTCGTCGGCGCAGCAGTGCCTGCATTACATGACAGCGGAGCGAGCCCGCCGTTGCAGCGGTCTCCCGTCCACGGATTGATGCCGTCCGGCTTACCTTCCAGCGTCACGCCCGTCGGCGACAGCAAATCTCCGAGCGTTGCAGCGGCCGTCACATCGAGCCACCGCACGTTCATGTCGCCTTCGCCGCCACCAGCACCAAGGCTGAGTTTCGAACCACGGGTTCCGATAATCGCGCTCCAGATCAGACTCGGATCGACGACGGTCGTCGTAGTCGTCACCGCGCCCGAACCCGCCGCCTGATCATTAATCACCGCCCCCGCATTCACCGTCAGGTTGTTCCCTGCGATGATCGTGCCGCCGATGTTGTTCAGCGTGCCCGGCAGCGAGAAGGTGATGTCACCGGCCGCTTGCGTCTTCGCACCGGCGTTCGTGAAGTTGCCGCCCGTCGCGCTCAGGTTGCGGTTCGCTTCGATGAGGCCGCTGTTGATGACGTCGCGGGTCAGCGACAGATCGCGGTCGGCGTGAATCGTCGCGCCCACACCGTTGATGGTCGCCGCGTTGATCGTCACATCGCTGCCGCCCACCACGCTGCCGCTGTTCGTGAACCAGCCGTTACTCGCGAGCGTCAGCGCGCCGTTGCTCTGGATCGTGCCGCTGTTCAGGAACGACGCCAGCCCGGTCAGCACGGTGTTCGCGCCGCCGAGTTGCAGCGACCCGGTGTTGTTGATGACGTTGGCCGTAATCGACATCGTGCCGCCAGCCTGCAACGCACCGCCCGTCACGTCGAACGTCGCCGCGCCCATCGACGCCGCGAGGTTGCGCGTCGCGGCCAGCTCGCCGCCCGCCGTCGTGACCGTGCCGGCGCCGTTGACCGTCAGCGCAAGATCCGCGCTCGCCGGTGTCGCGCCCGTCACGTCGCCCGCGAGGATCATGCCGCCGTTGTTGTTCAGCCCGCCGACGTTGAGCGTGACGCCATTCGCGCCGAGCACCGTCCCGGTGTTGGTGAGCGCGCCACCCGCCGTGATCGACGTCGTGCTGCCGTTCATCAACCCGTTGTTGACGATGTTGCCGGTGGACGTCAGCGTCAGTGCCTTCGTCGACGCCAATTGCCCGTTCGCCTCGTTGACGATGCCGCCCGCCGTCACCGACAACGGTCCGGCACTCAGCACCGACGCGCCCGCCGAATTCGTGAACGTGCCTGCGCCTGCATTGAAGGTCGTCGCGCCATTGATGAGCGCGAGGCCGTGTGTCTTGATCCACTGCGTTGCCGTTACATCCAGCGCACCGCCGACGATCATCGCGCCGGTGTCGATGCGTGCGCCGCTCAGCTTCGCGTCTTGAGTGACGAAGAGCTGCCCGCCGCTCGCATCGAGCGCACCGGTTGCCGTGACCGTGAAAGATTTGGACGCCGTCGTAGCGCCGTTGATGACGACGTTACCGCCGTTGAGTGTCATGTCGCCGACGACGGTGTTGGTGCCACCGAGCGTGAGCGTTTGTCCCGCGCGCAGTGCAACCGTGTCGTTGCCGGAGACGTTCGCGACGCTGAGGTTGCCGCTCTGCGCGGTCAACGTCATCGCACCCATGCTCGACACGCCTTGCAATGCCGTCAGGTTCGTCGCCGCGGTCATATCGAGCGTGCCGCCCACGAGTACCTTGTCCACCGTCAGACTGCCCGACGTGCTGGTAAGCGACGCTTTGCCAATCGACGTCACCGCGCCAAGCAACGCGTCGCCTGCCGACGTCACCTTCACATCGCCCGCGGTATCCACGCCACCCAGCGTCAGCTTGCCGCCGGACGTGATCGCCACGTCCTTGCCGAACGTCAGCGCCCCATTGCTTCCCGTGAGGTCGCCACCGGATTGCAGCGTCGCCGTGCCCTTGCCGATCAGATGACCGCCCAGCGACATCGTCGTGCCGGACGTCAGTGTCGTGTCACCGTTGACTTGTGCGGCCCCCATCGTCAGCGCACTGCCCGCCTTCGCGGTGAAGTTCTGGATCGCGGTAACGGGGCCGGTCAGCGTGACGTTGCCTTGCGTGGCCGTCAGTGCGATGTCCTGATTCGCCGACAGCGCGCCAGTCACCGTCAGGTCGCGCGCGGCCGTGACGGTCACGCCCTCGCCCGCCGTCACTGCGCCACCAAGCGTCACATCGCGTCCTGCATTGACGGTCAGGCGCGTGCCTGTGCCCACGTCGCCCGCAACGCGAACGTCACCCGCACCGCCCGCCGTGAGCGTGGCCGACTTGCCCGCCTGGATAGCGCCCGCAGACAGGTCGCCTGTCGTGGTCATCGTTAGCGCATCGCCTGCGACGATAGCTCCCGTGACTTGCGTCGCGCCGCCGGACACCGTAGTGAGACCGCCATTGCCGAACGTGAGCGATGTAGCGCTGAGCTTGTCACCTGCCGTCAGCAGCCCGGCGATCGCGTCTGCGACGACGCTGCGCACATTGCCCAGCGTCATGTCGCCGCCGGACGTCAGACGCACCAGACCGTTGGCCGTCGTGTCGCCTTGCATTGTCAGCGACTTGCCCGCGTTGACGGTGACGTCGCCTTGCGCGCCCGCATTGCCCGTCGTAATTGCACCGTTCGCCGCCGTCAGCGTGAGATTGCGTTCGGAAGCCGTGTCGCCTTGCAGACGAATGTCGCCCGTCGCCGCGGTCACCGTGACGGTGTCGCCACCGACCGTCTTGCCAGTCACGGCGACGTCGCGTGCGCCGGTCAGCGTCACTGTACCGAGTGCGACTGCGTCGCCAGTGATGGCCACATCGCCGCCGTCCGCCGTCACCGTCAGTGCCTTGGTCGCCTGCACGTTATGCAGACCCGCGTTGTTCGCGGCGTGGACGTCGACGTTCTGGCCGGACAGTGCCCCCGTCAGCGCCGAGTTGCGCCCGGCATCGAGCGTGACATCGCCACCGAACAATGCCGTGCCGTCCCCGAGAACGTCGCGACCGGCGCGCAGCGCGCCGATTCCCTGCACGTTGGTTTGCCCCGTCAGCGTGAGATCGTTGGTAGCAGTAGCGCGCAAGTCGCCCTGCACGCTCAGCTTGCCGCCAAGCGTTGCGTTGCCCGCGCTCGTCGCCAGCAGCGCACCCGCAGTCGTCACCTCACCGCTGATGGCGAGGTCGCCCATGCGCGTGATCAGCGAGAGGTCGCCCATCGTGAGCGCCGTGCCCGTCACCGACAGATTGCGCTGTGCGGTCAGTTCGCACGCCGCACCGCACGCCACGCTGCCTGCAAGGAGGATGTCACGTGCGGCCGTCGCCGAGAATGCATTCGGCGACGACACTGCGCCATTGAAGACGATGTCGCCCGGACCGCCCAGCGCGCCCGCCGTGCCGGTCGTTGCGACCTTGATGCTGGTGGCCGAGTTGAGGACGCCTAGTGTCGCATTGCCTCCGGCCGTCACGTCGATGGCATTCGCCTGCACGCCGCCCGTGAGTCGCGTGTCGCCTGCCGATGCGAGTGTGGCGTTACCCGTGAAGACAGCCTTGCTGCTGCCGTCGCCGGTATCGAACAACGTGCGACCCGCCGTCAGGTTTGCATTCACGCCGAGCAACACCGCGCCGAGTTGCAGATCGCGTCCGGCGTTGATCGTGACGTCGCGCAACGCGCTCGTCGACTGACCCAGTGCGACGTCTTGCGCTGCGTTGAAGATGAGGTTGGCCCCGCCACTCACACCGCCCGTCGCGCGAATACTGCCGCCACGCGCCGTCAGGTTAGCGTCGCCCACCGACTGGATCGCACCGCTTACGGCGATGTCGCGTTGCGCGTCGAGCGTGGTGCCCGCGCCGCCGCCGAGCGTGCCCGCCACGGTGATGTCACGCGCAGCCTGCAACGACACGGTGCCCGGTGCGCCGGATTCGCCATTGACGACGACGTCACCACCGCCCGCGAGGCCCTTGGCGGTCAGCGTCAATGCGCCGGTCGACTGCGCGTTTTTAACGGTCACGCTGTTACCTGCGACGACCGTCAGACCACCGCCTTGCAACAAGCCGCTCTGGTCGACGTCGCGCGCTGCGCTCACGTCGAGCGTCCCCGTGAACGAGGCCGTGCCTGCGCCACTGACGTCCCGGCCCGCATCGATGCGTCCGGTGCCCTGACCGTTCGACGCGCCCTGGATGACCGTGTCGCGCCCGGAGGTCAGCGTCGTGTTGCCTGCGACGGCCGTCTGGCCGCCCATGACGACGTCCGTCCCTGCCGACGCGGTCAACTGCCCGTTGACGCCGAGCTTGCCCTGCGCGTCGACGTTGACATTGCCCTGCGTCGCCGTCAGCGTTGCGTCTTTCGCGGTCTTGATCGTGCCCGTGATGTTGACGTCGCGTGCGCCGATGAGCGTCGCGTCTTCGCCTGTCTGCAAAGTGCCCGCGACAGTGACGTCGCGCGCGCCCTTCAGATTGACTGCACCGACCACGCTCGACTCGCCATTGACGACAACGTCGCCGCCCCCTGCATTGCCGTTGGCCGACACCGAGAACAGACCGTTGGACGTGACGCTGGAAACAGTCGCGTTGTTGCCCGCCGTCACGCTCACGCCATTGCCCTGCAGAACGCCGGACAGATTGACGTTGCGGTTCGCGCCGAGCGTCGCCGTGTTGGTGAACGCCGACGCCCCTGCGCCGACGAGATCGCGCCCGGCTTGCAGAACACCCGCGAGCCCGACCAGCGCGCCGTTCAGCACGATGTCCTGTCCTGCGGTGACCGTGGCGTTGCCGATGGCGCTCGTCTGCGGTGCGCCGAGCGTCACCGATTGCCCGGCGGTCAATGCGAGCTGACTATTCGTGCTCAGGTTCGCCGTCGTGCTCAGATTGCCGGACGTCGCGGTGATCGCCACGTCGCCGACTGCCGTCACACCGCCGTCGAGTTGTGCATCGCGCTGCGCCGTGACGATGAGCTTGTCGTTCGCAGCAATCGTGCCGGTGCTGGCAATGACGAAATCGCGCGCAGCAGTCAACGTCGCCACGCCGAAGGACGCCAACGGTCCGGCCACGCGAATGTCGCCGCTACCGTCGAGACCGCGCGCTAGCACGTCGAGCGTGCCGCTGGTCTGGACATCGCCCAGCGTGACGGCGTTGCGGCTCGTGACGACGAGGTTCGCCGTCTGCAACTTGCCGCCCAGCGTGGCGTTCGCACCGGATGTCAGCCAGGTGTCACCGAGGAAATGCGCGCCGCCGCCGATGTCGAGATTGCCACCGGCGTCGAGCTTGCCGGTACGTTGACCGGAGACGTTACCTGCCACGCGCATGTCGCCGCCGGATTGCAGAGCGACGTCGCCCGCTGCGGTCGCACTGCCTGCCACGTCGAGCGTCGTAGCGGCTGTCGCCTTGAGGTCTGCGCTCGCCTGAATCGTCCCGGGGACCGTGATGGCATTACCCGCAGTGATCGTCAGCGGATTCGCGGTGCCCGCCGTCTGAAGCGAGCCTGCGACGTTGACGTCGCGTGAGGCGTTCAGTGTCACGGCATCTGCACCGGCCGTCGTGCCGTTCACGAGAATGTCGCGCGCTGCCGTCAGCGCCGCCGCGCCATAGAACGAGACCTTGCCTTGCAGAGCGATGTCGCCGCCACCTGCACTGCCCAACGCGCGCAACGCGGCGACGCCCGTGCTTTGTACATCGGCTAGCGAGAGGCCGTTCGCTGCTTCGACGTCCAGTCCGCCCGCGAGCAGCGCCCCGGTTAGCGAGATGTCGCGCCCGGCGCGCAATGTGGCATCGGTACCGAAAGCGAACTTGCCTTTGCCTGTGATATCGCTGCCTGCGCGCAGCGTCGCATCGGCTTGGCCGAGCAATGTGCCGTCGACGTTGAGCGTCTCGCCTGCGCTCAGGCGTGCGGTGCCGCTCGACGCCACGTCGCCCTGCACGTCGACGCGGCGATTCGACGTCATGTCGAGTTGCGCGCCGGATGCCAGCGTGCCGTCGATGCGCGCGTCGCCGCCCGATTGCGTCGATATCGCGCTGTGGCCCGTCAGACGCGCGCCTTGCGCAATCTGGAAATCGCCGCCGGTGACGATGGACACGTTGCCGTTGGCTCCCGTGCTGTCCGTCACGACGAGACTGCGTGCGGCGTTTGCAACGAGGGTACCGCCCACCGTCACCGGCCCCGTCAGACGGATGTCACCCAGCGCGCTGTCTTGCGTCGCGAGCGACAGATTGCCGCCGATCTGCGCTTCCTTCAGCGCCAACGCCTTCGTTGCACTCAACGCAGTGTCGCCGTTCGACTGAAGGTTCGCGAGCGTGAGATTGCCGCCCGCCTGCACGTCCATCGCCTTGCCCGATTGCAGCGATCCGGCCGACGTCACATCGCCGGTCGCCGTCAATCGATAGCCGGTCTCGCCGAGGCCTGTGCCGCTGAGCGCGACGTTGCCCCCGCTCGTCATCTGCACCTGTTGCTGAGCTGCGTGATTGGCAACGGTGAGATCGCCGCCCGACGAAAGCGTGAGGTCGCCGGTCGTCGATGCGAGATCGCCCGCCATGCGCACGCCGAGGCCAGCTGTTGTGCCGATGACCTGAATCTGTCCGGCAGTCATTGCGCCGAAGCGCGTCGCGTCGATGGCAAACGCCTGTGCGTTGCCCGTCGCGCTCTGGATGGCTTGCGCTGTATTGGCCGCCCCGTTGGCCGACGTGATGTAGCGCGTGCCAGTGCCGTCCACGGCCCCCGTCAAGACCTGCTGATTGCCAGTGATGACGTTAATGCGCGTGCCCGCGTACAGCGGCGCGTTGATACCGACCGTCTGGCCGATGAGATCGATCGCGCCGACGGTACCTTCGATGCCGCTACCGGGACCGTTCATCCCGGTATTCCCTTCCAGCTGGATGTGGCCGCTATTGACGTTGTAGCCGAGCGCGTTGGCGTTCGCGAAATCGGTGGGCGTGCCGCCCGGCCCGGAGAGGAACTGCGGCGTGCCGGTCGTCAGCGTCACGCCGATGGTGTTGGTGAAGCCCGCACCACGCACGGAGATGCCGTTCGGGTTCGCAATGATCACCGTGGCCGGTGCGCCGAAGACTTCGAGCGGACCGTTGAGCGCCGACGCGTAAGCACCGCCGGACGACGTCACCTGATTGACGATGGTACTCGCGGTGCGGCCCGCCAGATTCGGGTTGGCGGCAATCGCTCCGCCGTTGAGCGACGTGCCGTTGAGCAGACTGTTGTTGAGAATCAGACCGGCAGCGTCGACGTTAAAGCTCTGGTACTGATTGAGCGAGATGCCCGCTGCATTGGGTGCTGTGATGTTGACGACGGGCACGCCGTTGCCGCTCGTGGTGATCTTCGGTGCGAAGACGACCGGCGCGGTCGGGTCGGTGATCGGCGCGGCGGATGCTGTCTGCATGCCGACGTGCACACGCAACGACGCGAGCGAGCGCAGGACCGTCAGGGCGGTCTCGTCGAAGCCTGCTTTTCCAGTCGCGTTGGTAGCCAACTCGCGTGCGGCCGACTGACTCAGTTCGAACGTCACCGAGATCGGGCTGACGAGCAGTGTCAGCGCAACGCAAGCGGCGATGGCACGCTGCCACAGACGAATCGCGGGCTTCTCCGGGAAGTGGAAATCCATCGCCTCGTCGTCGATATCCATCGACTGACGTGCGTTTTCCCCAACTTCGGTGAATCCTCGCGAAGATGCGTTCATGGCGTGACCTGTTCGTTTTTGACGTGCGTAGCGCGAGACCGCCGCACCCCCTGCGGCGACTCGATGACCTGCGGACTGCGGACTTCTGAGTACTGACTTCTGAGTACTGACTGCGAATCGTCGGAAGGCGACGATGTCGAGCAATGCCGGGCGTCTCAATCACACCCGGCATCGCTCAATGACTTCCGGATTACTGCTGGATGCGTGCGCTCTTGACGAGATCGCCGATCATTTGCGCCGTGGCCTTTTCCATCGCCACCTGTTCGAGTTGCTTGCGCAGCAGCGGCGCGCTCTCTTCGAACTTCGGAATCTGCGTGGCGCGCTTGTCGTCGACGCGCAAGATCCACAGTTGCTCGCCGATCTGCAACGGCTCGCTCGACACGCCGCCCTTGGGCAGCTTCACCAGCGCTTCGGCAATCGGCTGCGGCCAGTTCTGCGTGTTGCCTGCCGTGATCGGCGTCTTGAACGACACCCAGTTCAACTGACCGCCTTGCGCAGCGTTCGGCCCCTGGCTGTACCGACGCGCCAATGCCGCGAAATCGCCGCCCTTCTTCAGTTGATCGAGCACGGTTTGTGCGGTGACGGCGTCGCGCACGGCGATCACACTCGCGTGGTACTCGTTCTCGCCCAGCGTGGCGACGACCGCGTCGTACTTCGCTTTGACGTCGGCGTCGCTGACCGGCGCAGCGTTGAGGTGCTCGGTCATGAACGCGCGGGTGACGATCATCGTCTTCGCCGCTTCGACGGCCGCCTGCACTTCGGGACGCGCTTCGTAGTGCTGCTTCTGCGCCGCCTGCTTGAGCAGCTCGTTGGCGATCAGTTGCCCTTTGAACAACTCACGCAGTTGCGGGCTGTCGGGCTGGCCGCTCGCCTTGACCATCGCGTCGACGGACACCTTCGGGATCGCCACGCCATTGACGCTGGCGATGGCGTCCGCCGGCAGCGGCTTCTGTGCGTTCGCCTTGTTGTCGGCTTTGCTGTCGCCCTTGGCATCCGCCTTCACTGACGACGGCGCGGCCGCAGACTTCGCCGCCATGGCCGGTAACGTCACCCCACCCAACGCTGCGCATACCCCCGCAGCCATCCACATACGGCTGAACTTCGCTTTCATCGATACCTCTCCCACAACGTTGACGAGCGCTGCGAGCCAGTTGCCTGACGGCTCGTAGGCCCGCATCTTCGGAATTCATCCCGCCCAGTTGAGCGTGACGAGAACGACACTGCCTTTCGGCCCCATGGACGACGGCTGCACGAGCGCACGGCCCGCCATCAGCTCGCCGGAGAACGTCTGTCCACGGAACTGCCATTGCGCGCGGACCCCGGCACCGACGCCGATGAGCGTCGGCCAACCCGCTTCGGCCACCAGATGCGCTTTGCCGCCGTCGAGGAACGCGTACGGCTCCCAGCGCAGCCCTTGCCAGACGGGGGCGTTGGCCCAGACGGCTTCGTTGCGGACGTAGAAGCCGCTGTCGCCCGCGATGCCACCTTGCATGAAGCCGCGTACGGAGTCCGTCCCGCCGAGGAATATCTGCGCATTGCCGAACAGGGCGACGGCGCTGTACTGACCGGTAAGCGTGGTGCGCCACGTCCAGATCGTCGGGCCGATCTGCGCGAGCGGCATCTGGACGGTCGTGCTGGCGTCGAGCTTGGTGAACTGGGCGTGGGCGTCTTGCTTCTGAATGCCGTCGAAGTCGCGCGAGGCGTCGAGCCACGGCAAGCCCTGCGACACGCCGAGCGATGCCGTCAGCGCGCCGGGCTGGCCATTGCGCGTGAAGCGCCAGAGGCCGGACACACCGACGCGCAGGATCGTCAGGTCTTGTGGCGACAGCGGAATGTCGTTGACGTCGCGCTCGGTCGAGAGCTTCGTGAGCGTGACGTCGAGACTCACTCGCCCCGAGGACGAGCGTCTGAGCACGTTGTTCCAGCCGAAAATCTGGCTGAGCGTGCGGCCGTAGAGCAATGCCGTGCCGCCGATGATCTGCTGGTACTCGGAGAGGGCTGCGGTGTAGCTGAACGTCTGAAAGCCGTAGGGGACGGCCGCCGACACGACGAGCGCGTTGCTGTCGCGTGTGCCCACGTAGGACAGGCTCAGCGATTCCTGCAAGCCGATGACGTTACCCGCCTCCACCGACGCGCGCGTGCGCCATTTGCCGGTCGCCGTGCTGCCGTAGTTGTCGAAGCCGACGTTGTAGTTCAGACGGCTGCCGAACGGGTTCTGGATCGCCACAATCGACTCGCCCGCCGCCTGTCCGGGGAGAATCTGGATCTGCACCTGATTGCGACGCAGACGGTTGATCTGGTCGACGCCTTGTTCGAGCGCAGGGAGTTCGAGAACGTCGCCGACCGATGTGGGGAAGGCCCATGCGGTACCTGCGTCCGTCACCAGGCCGCCGCCGTCGCCTTGCTTGCCGTCGCCCGTGGCGGAGGGACGCAATGCGCCCCCGTTCAACGTGAAGCCGCTGATGCGGCCCGCGACGACCGTGATCGCCAGCGTGCCGGACGACAGGTTCTGTGGGGTGGCGAGGTAAGCGCGTGTGGTGATGAGACCACGTGCGACGAAGGCTTCCGTCAGTCGACGCATCAGTAAGTCGATGCGTCGACGCCCGAGCGATTTATGCAGGAACGGCGCGGTGATCCGGTCGAGTTCCGACGCGCTGAGGACCGTGTCGCCTTTGAAGACGATGCGGTCGATGAGGAACGTCGGCTCCGGGTCCGGCAGCGTGTCGATGTCCGCGTCGGCCGGGAGGTCCGGCACCTGCTGCGATGCGGACGACGACGACGGCGCGACATCGATCTGCGCGGGTTGACGGTCAAGTTCGCGTTGCAGCTCGCGGTTGCGTTGTTCGTCGAGCAGGCGCTGCGCGGGGTCCTGTTGCGGTGTGACGCCCGCAGGAGCGGACGGTATGGGCGGCAACCCGGGGGGCGTTTGCGCGAACGCGTTGTGCATCGCTCCGGAGACGACCATCAGCGATGCAGCAACGATGTGTGCGAGATAGGTGCGGCGAAATGTGTGGCGCATGGTCATAGGCCGAACCACGTCGTCAGACCGAGGTGCGTGCCGATTCTCGCCGGTTCGCGATACGGCACGTAGGCCGTCTCGATGCCTTGCACCGCGCGCACGCCCTTCGCCCCGGTGATGACACCGCCCTTGATTACGCCACGCCCGGTGAGCACGACTTCACCGGAAGCCGCCGAGAACAAGCCACCGTCGTTCTGCGCGTAGATCGCCGCCCAGCGATTGCCGAACCACGCCTTCAGGCCACGCGTGCCGTTGTAGGCGGTGTACCCGAGCAGGCCTTGAGCGGTGACGAGTGGCGCGTCGACCGTCAGATTGCCGCTCCATGCGATGACGTTGCCGCCGATGTTCGTCGCGCTTTGTCCGGCGGCGAGCGAGATGTTGCCCGATGCCTGCATCTGGCCGCCAAAGGACGCCGTCGTGCTCGACGCCTGCGCCCGGCAGAAGATGAAGCACGAGCGCTGGTACGACGCCTGTCCCGTCATGATTGCCTGATTGACGAGCGTGTTCGCGGCCGTCACGCGGATATCGCCGCCGTTGGTCAGCACGGTGCCGCCCACGTTGTAGACGTTGCGGCCCGAGAGCGTGACGTTGCCGGCGTCCGCGATGATGTAGGAAAGCTGGCTCGGCGCAGGAAGCGAGCCGTAGTCGACCGAGAAGCCTTCGTCGCGGGTGGAGAAGAGCAACCAGCGTCGACCACTGTTGGCGTAGGCGGTTGCAACGCCACCGTTCGCGCCTTCGGTATGGGAAATGACGTTGCTGAGATCGCCTTGCGCCGCCATCGTGACCGACTGGTTCGATTCGACGCGTGCGTTCAGATTGACGATGTCGCGAGCGGCGCGCATGACGACATCGTCGTTCACGCCGAAGACGACACCGAACGCACCGGCAGGATTGCCGGGGTCAGAGGTGTTGGTGATCGTCCCGCCGGCGTTGAAGGTGATTGCGCCCTCGGACGACGTCAATGCGCGCTCGCGTGTGACGCCCTGAATCAGACTGCTGACGTTCGTGATGTCGCCCTGAGCGTTGACGACGATGCCGCTACGCGAGGACACGAGCGTCGACTGGATCGCGCCCGCATTCGCCACGAGTACGCTGCCGCTGGACAGGTTGATCGAGCCGCCGGTAAGGATCGACGCGCCGCGCATCGCGGTTTGTCCGCTCGCCTGCCACGACAGATTGTTCGCGACGTTGATCTTGCTCGACGGGGCGAGGAGCACGTCGCCTGCGGAAGTCAGGGAGAAGTCGCCCGCGTTGGCCATCATCGCGCCTGCGTGACGCACGCCTGCGCCGAGGTCCGTCGTCAACAACTGAATGCGTCCGGACGTGATGCTGCCGGTCGGCTCGATGTCGAGGGCGATGGCGTTGGGGTTCGACTGCTGGCTGTTGGCGAACGTCACCCAGTCGTTGTTGTTGTCGTCCGGGGAGAAGCTGGTCTTGAGCGAGACCTTGCTACTACCGGCGATGACGCGCACATACGCCGTGGGCGACGAGAAATCGTTGGTGATAGGGGCGCTGACCTTGACCGTCTTGGCGATGAGCTCCAGACCGATCAGCGTGCCTGCGAGCCCGCCGCCTGTGACTTCGATGGTGCCCTGGCCGGTGTTGAGCACCACATTGCGCTGGTAAAGGCCTGGGGCGACGAGGACGTCGCTGAACGACACTTGGCCGGTGCTGAGCGCGACGTGGCCGGTGTTGACGAACGATCCTCCGTTGACGGTAATGCCGTTCGGATTCGCGAGGATGACGTTCGCGCGCGGCCCCGCCACGGCGATCTGGCCCTGAATCAGGCTGGGCGCGGTTCCCGTCACTTCGTTGACGATGGTCCGTGCGTTCATCCCTGTGTTGTTCAGGGTCGCACCGGCGCGATCGACGTTGAAGCTGGTGTATGTGTTGTGTGAGACGCCGTAGACGGGGGCTGCGATGTTGACGTTCTGACGTCCGTCCGCGCCAACGGTGACGGAGGTCGCGGTGCCGCCGTCCGGCACAATGCCGGCGGCATGGCAATGCGCGGCCGCAGCGAGCATGGTCGCCAGGCCGTACCTCGATACCCGTTGAAACTGTTGGAACCGCTGAATCCCCGAACTGCGATGACTGCGTTTACTGTGCCCGCCAATCCCGCCGGCCAACGGCGAGACTTCGCGCGTTGATTGCCAAGGCATCTGATCTTCGTTCTTTTGATTGTGATACTGCTCGCAACATCCGAAGGCCGCGTCGAATGCGACTCACAGTCACATCCTCTGCGTTCCCCGAAACGGCATCTCATGCGCCGGCTATCGTGATGTGCCAGCTTTGCGCAAGACGCCGCGCCCCTCGGATTCCTAACTGGTGAGAACCAGCCCAGACAGAGCATTACGGATCAAGATGTGGATTTCTTTAGGGTTTCGGCTTTTTTTTTATTGGATTTTTCTTAGGAAACCCGATTTATTGATGTATTGGAGTGCCACTGGTTCTCAGGGAGCCGCATGCAACACGCATTGGCGCGCTGCGCCCGCTGTGCACTTAGCCTTGGGTTGCCCGGTGCCTTGCGGCAGAAGCCTCCCCCAGAGCGACCATCGCGTCCGTGAGCTGTGCCATGTACTCCGCCATCGGTTTGCCGTCGCCCGACTGCAAGGAGATGAACGCGCCGTCGAAGCCCACCATACCGAAGTGGGCAAGTTCGTCGGCCACCGCTGTCGCCACCGCATCGCCTTCCGTGGCGAATGCGCTCTTGATCATCACCCGCATATAGTCTCGGCCCTCGTCGCGGACCTTGATCACGGTCTGCATGGCTTCCGGTGCTTCGACCGCCTGATCGCCCATCACGATCATCAGCAACAGCCGCAGGAATTCTTCGCGGTGCACGAATACTTCGCCGGTTCGTCCGAGATACCAGCCCAGCCGCTCACGCGGTGACGCGCTCTGCGGCGGATCGCGGTGTGCGTCGCGCATGGCAAGGAAAAATCCGTGCGCCCCCTCCGCCATGACCTCGGCCAGCAGCCCCGCCTTGGAACCGAAGTGGTGATAGATCGCGCTTTTGGGAATGCCCGTCGCCTCGACCAGCGCGGACATCGACGTGCCCGCGTAGCCATAGCTCGACATCACCCGAGATGCCGCCTCCAGGATCTCCTGACGCGAGCGCTGGCCCCGCCGATTGCCGATTTGCTGAATATTTTCCATTGGCGAAGTATATCGCCGAGCACTATTGGACCAATTGGTCCAATCATGGCTTTCCCTTATTTTTAGTTTTGGACCAATCGGTACAATCTTTCGCATCGAGTGTCCGGCATCTGCATTGGCTGCCGGGCCGTCAACGCAGCGAAGGAGACACCCAATGCCCCAACCCTATGACGCCGACGTTGCCATCGTCGGCTACGGCCCGACCGGCGTTATCGCCGCGCTCACGCTGGCCAAACATGGCATCTCATGCATCGTCTATGAGCGCCATCGCGATATCTATCCACGCGCCCGTGCCGTCACGGTCAACGATTGGACGATGCGCATCTTCCAGAATCTCGGTGTCGACGAGCCGGTGCTCAAGCAGATCGACCCACAGCGTGCACTGCGCTGGGTGCTGTACGACGGCACGGAGTTGATGCGCGTGGAGCATCCGCCGTCGACGCTCGGCATCAAGCCGCGCTTCTTCAACATCTACCAGCCGACGATGGAAACGACGCTGCGCGAATGCGCGGCCCGACACGCGCAGCACCTCGACGTGCGTTACGGATTGGAGGTGGTCGGTCTCGAACAGGACACCGACGGCGTCACCGTCACGACGAAGGACGCTGCGACGCAAGAGGTACAGACATCGCGCGTTCGCTACGTCATCGCGAGCGACGGCGGCAGCAGCGCCACGCGCGGCATGCTCGACGTAAAGATGCTCGGCGACACGCTGAACGTGCAATGGATCGTGATCGATTGCCGCGTCAAGCGCTGGTGGCCGGATCGCAATTTGCTGACGTTCTGGTCTGACAAGGAGCGTCCGGTTGTCGACATCGCGCTGGCGAACGGGAATCACCGTTGGGAACTGCCGTTGAAGGCGGGAGAGACCGAGGCCGATTTCGCGACACACGAACAGATCTGGCCGCTGCTCAATGCGCTGGGCGTGACGCAAGACGATGTCGAGATCCATCAGCACGCCTTCTACCGTCACCACACGCGCATGGCGCAGACGTGGCGCGTCGGCAACGTCTTTCTCGCAGGCGATGCGGCGCACTTGATGCCGCCCTGGGCAGGTGCGGGGATGCAGACCGGCATGCGCGATGCCTTCGATCTCGGATGGAAACTCGCGGGTGTGCTGAACGGCAAATTGCCGGCAGCGTTCCTCGATACCTACGAGGCGGAGCGCCGCCCCAACGCCGCGTTTTATACCGAACTGGCGGTTCAGCTGGGTCGCATCATCAAACAGGAGCTGTCCGACGAAGAACAAGCGGCGCTGGCCTGCCCGCCATCCCCCGACGCGGGTGAGCCGCCGCTCATCGCACCGCCAGTGCTCACGGCCGGCTGGCTGCGTGGCCCACTCGGCAGCGAGAGCATTGTCGGGCGCATGGTGCCGCAGCCGGTGGTCGGCGACAACCGGGGCGTCATGGCGCGTCTGGACGATCTGCTTGGGGACGGCTTTGTCCTGCTGGGCGACGACATCGATCCCGCGACGCAACTCACCGCCGACGAGAAAGCCGGCTGGGACCAGCTCGGCGCGCGATATGTCGCCTTGCGCCAGCAGCACCAGCACACACAGGGACAGGACGAATTCATCGATCTGGATGGCGTGCTTCGGCAATGGATGCACAAGTACGGCGTGCGCGTCGTTGCCTTGCGTCCGGACCGCTTCGTGGCCGCCGCCGATACCGGTGGTTTACAGGTGCCGCAGATGGAGGCACAGCAATGAGCCAGGTCGTCGAACTCGGCTATGTCGGCATCGAAGCGACGCAGCTCGACGCGTGGGAGCGCTTCGGCACCGAACTGATGGGTATGCAACTCGGCAGCCGCTCTCCAGACGCGTTGACGCTCCGCATGGATGAGAAGGCGCATCGGTGGATCGTCGTTAGCGGCACCGCAGATGACCTGGCGTTCACTGGCTTCGGCTGTGCGAGCCACGCCGATCTCGATGTGATCAGCGAACGGCTTCGCGCAAGTGGAAGCACCGTCACAGAGGGCGATGCGAAGCTTGCTGCTGCACGGGAGGTGCAGCGCATTGCGATCACTGCCGATCCTCTTGGAAATCGCGTCGAGCTGTATGTGGGGCTCGCCGATGCGCCAACACCATTCGTCTCGCCAAAGCACGTTTCGCGCTTCGTGACCGGTGAGAACGGTGCTGGCCATCAGGTACTGATCGAGAAAGGGATGGACCGGCAGCGTCTGGTCGACTGGTATGGCCTGCTCGGCTTTCGATTGACCGACGTCATCGATCAGGAAGTGGCACCGGGGATCGTCGCCAGTGTGGCGTTCCTGCATTGCAACGGAAGGCATCACTCGCTTGCGCTCGCGAACATGCCGCATCCGAAGCGCATGCATCACTTCATGATCGAAGCCGCCGACATGAACGATGTCGGCCTCGCTTTCGATCGTTGCATGGACGCGAAGCAGCCGTTCGAGATGACCCTGGGCCTGCACCCGAACGATCGCATGTTCAGCTTCTACGTGCACACGCCTTCGGGCTTCAGCGTGGAGTTCGGCTGGGGCGGACGCATCATCGACGAAACCACCTGGACCGTTCAGCACCTCGATCAACTCAGCACCTGGGGCCATCGTGCGCCCGAAGCGGTCGCGGCATTGCTGACGCCCTGAGCGTCACGCCTGCCGCCTTCCGCTCTACCACTCATCGAATCAGGAATCGACATGACACTCACACAAGCAGGTACCCGCCGTACGATCCAGACCCGCGACTGGCATCTTCACTATCACGAAGCCGGACAGGGTCATCCCGTCATTCTGTTGCATGGCAGCGGCCCGGGTGCCACTGGCTGGAGCAATTTCTCCGGCAACATCGAAGCGCTCGCGCAGCGGTTCCACGTGTATGCCGTCGACATGCCCGGTTGGGGACAGTCGGACGCAGCAACCGTTGAGCAGTTGGACCACGTCGACGCTGCGATCCAGTTCATGGATGCACTCGGTATCGAAAAGGCCGCGTTCGTCGGCAATTCGATGGGCGGACAAACGTCGCTGCGTCTCGCCACGGAGTACCCGAATCGGATCACGCATCTTGTCACGATGGGCCCGCCGGTCGGACGTCGGCCGACGCTCTTCGGCGCAGGCGACGGCCCCAGTGAAGGGCTCAAGGTGTTGATTCAGGCTTATCAGGAACCGACGGCCCACAACATGCGCCGTCTGGTCGAAGTGATGGTCTATGACAAAGCCAGGTTCGCGACGCCGGAACTGTGTCAAGCTCGCTCGGACGCGGCGCAAGCTCGCCCCGAGCACCTGCGCAATTACGTGGACGGACTGCCGAAGGGTGCGCCGTTGCCCAAGTGGGTCAAGCCGGAGTTGCTCGCTGGCATCAAGGTACCGACGCTGCTGATTCACGGACGCGACGATCGTGTGGTGTCGTTCGAAACATCGTTGTTCCTGCTCGCCAACATTCCGCACTCGCGGCTGGTGCTCATCAATCGCTGTGGACACTGGGCCATGATCGAGCATCCGGACGAGTTCAATCGTCTGGTGGGCGACTTCATCGCGAATGCGTGAGGTCGTCATGTCCGAGCACTCATTCATCGATTCGATTGCCGAGCGACTGCGAAACGCGGAGCTTGCCTGCCAGCCCATCGCGCCTGTGCGCGACGTCATCGCCCTGGACGATATGGAGACGGCTTACGCCGTACAGCAAGCGAACGTCGCGTGGCGTGTCGGTCGGGGTGAACGTGTCGTGGGACGCAAGATCGGGCTGACGTCGCTGGCGGTGCAGGCGCAGCTTGGCGTCGATCAGCCGGACTTCGGCACGCTGTTCGCCTCAATGGCATGCGGCGACAACGCGCCGATCTCGCTCGCCACGTTGATCGCGCCCAAGGTCGAGGCCGAGATCGCGCTCGTGCTCGCCCGCGATCTCACGCACACACGTCACACCTACGCCGACATTCTGTCCGCGTGTGCGTTCGCAACCGTCGCCATCGAAGTCGTCGACAGCCGGATTCGCGATTGGGATATCCGATTCGTCGACACCGTCGCCGATAACGCATCGAGCGCGCGGTTCGTTCTGGGTAGCCGACCGGTATCGCTTGCCGACATCGAACTCGCCGACAGCGCCATGACACTGTCGCGAGACGGTGAAGTGCTCTCGCGAGGCAGCGGCGCTGCGTGTCTGGGCAATCCACTCAACGCAGCCGTCTGGCTTGCCGATCGCATGGTCGCACTTGGCACGCCGTTGCGGGCGGGGGATGTCGTGCTCACCGGCGCACTCGGTCCGATGGTCGCGGTGACTGCGCCCGGCACGTACGTTGCCGACGTCGCGGGACTCGGTGCGGTTAGCGCCACGTTCTGCGTCTGAAGACACCCGGACAGCCTTCCTGAACACCCGTTGGAGTACTTGGGTGCACGCGCTCGCTCGCGTGCGCCCGGCCCTCTGACGCCCCGGAGAAAGCCATCTCATCGTAAGTCAGGCAATGCGCATCAAGCAGATAAAAGAAGCGGATACCCGCTCGAACCTTTTGGAGACAAGGTATGAAAGCAGTTGCGTTTGGTGGCGCGGCACTCGCGCTATGTAGCATCGTTTCGCAGGCCCACGGTGCGTCCGGCAGTGGCGTGACGCTTTATGGCGTGATGGACGCGGGTCTCACTTACGTCAGCAATTCGGGCGGCAGTCACAACCTGAAATTCGACGATGGCATTCAGTCACCGAACATGCTCGGCATTCGCGGTGTGGAGGAATTGGGTGGTGGCACGCATGTCGAATTCGATCTCGTGAATCAGTTTGCTGTGGGGACGGGAGCGATTCAGCCGCCGACGAAGGGCATCTTTGGGCGCAACGCTTGGATCGGCATCAGCAATGAACGCTTCGGCACGGTGCGCTTCGGCAATCAGTACGACTTCATGATCGACGCGCTGTTCTTCGGCCGCACGGATGCCGCGCTGACGGTCGGCGGCATCTACAACTTCCGGGCAGGTCCGTTTCAAAAGATTGCGCTTCCGTACAACCCGCCGTATGCGAGCCAATTCGACTGGGACCGCATGTCAGGGCAATCGGTCTCGAACTCGGTCAAGTATCAATCGCCTTCGTTTGCCGGGCTGAGCTTCGGGGCGCTCTATGGGATCGGTGGTGTGCCCGGTGCGTTAGGTAGCGGGAATACCGTGAGTGCGGGGCTGAATTACGAAAGTGGTTCGTTCGGAATGGGGGCGGCGTACACCGAGGTTAAGTATTTGCAAGCCGGAATGCCGCAAGTGGGTATTAGGAACTGGGGCGTTGGCATGCGTTACGACTTCGGTTCGCTCGGTGTCAATGCGCTGATTACCACGGTGCGTAATACGGCAAACGGTGGTGCGATCGCTCAAGGTCAAATCGGGCTGGCATACACACTGACGCCTCAGTGGCGAACCGGCATCGACTACATGTACATGAAAGGGAACGGCTACCTCGACAACAACCACGCACACCAAATATCGGCACTACTGGCCTATTCGTTTTCCAAACGGACGATGGTCTATACCGAGATGGTGTATCAGCGCACGAATGCCAACGCGCAGGCACTGGTTAGTGGTGTCATTGAACCGAATGGCACGTCGAGCGGGCCGAGTCAGATGTTGACGCGTGTGGGGGTGCTGACGCGGTTTTGAGGGGGGACGTACTGATACCTCAGGAATCAAAAAAACCGTGAGGCTTAGAGCCATCACGGTTTTTTTGATTCCCGAGGAATTCCCTGGAAAGGTGTTTGGTGCCGGCTGCAGGACTCGAACCCGCCACCTGATGATTACAAATCAACTGCTCTACCAGATGAGCTAAGCCGGCGAAGTCGTGTATTGTAACCGATTCGTCGGTCACTGCGACTACCTGTCAGTGCGAAATCGCTCGATATTTCGCAGCGCGACGCGACACCCGAAAGTCTCGCGTCTCACCGCCGTCACGAATTACTTCACGACCTTCAGGTGTGCACGTCCGGCGTTGCCGCCAGCCGCGCCATTACCGCCACCGGGACGCGTCGGATCCGGATCGTCGCCTTCCGGCTCCTGCACCGTCGGCACCGCTTCCAGCTCGGGGCTCTCGTCTGCAGACGCCTGCTTGTCGACCGGGAACGCCATACCCTGACCGTTCTCGCGAGCATAAATCGCCAGCACGTTCGGCACCTGCACTTCCACCTTCTGCGAGATGCCGCCAAAGCGGGCGCTGAATTCAATCCAGTCGTTGCCCATCTGCAATCCGCTCGTGGCGTCGAAGCTGATGTTCAGCACGATCTCGCCATCTTTCACAAACTCGCGCGGAACACGCGTTCTGGCATCGACATGCACGGCCAGATACGGCGTGTACCCATTGTCGGTACACCACTCGTACAGCGCGCGCAGTAAATAAGGCTTGGTAGACGTTTCAGGCATATAACCAACTTATCCCGCCGCGAAGCCCGTTCGCCATTCCCGGCAAACCAGCCTCGCCAGCGGGCATGTCAACACATTAGCGACGCATGACCTTTTCGGACGGCGTCAGTGCTTCAATGTACGCCGGACGGCTGAAAATCCGCTCGGCATACTTCATCAACGGTGCAGCGTTCTTCGACAGCTCAATGCCGTAGTGATCCAGACGCCACAGCAGCGGCGCAATCGCCACGTCGAGCATCGAGAACTCCTCACCCAACATGTACTTGTTCTTCACGAAAATCGGCGCAAGCTGCGTCAGACGATCGCGAATCGACAAACGTGCCTTCTCGTGATTCTTTTCCGCTGCCTTGCCCTTCTCGTTCTCGAGCGCGCTCACATGCACGAACAGCTCTTTCTCGAAGTTGAACAGGAACAGACGCGCACGCGCACGCTGCACCGGATCAGCCGGCATCAGCTGCGGATGCGGGAAACGTTCGTCAATGTACTCATTGATGATGTTCGATTCGTACAGAATCAGGTCGCGCTCGACAAGAATCGGCACCTGACCGTACGGGTTCATCACCGCAATGTCTTCCGGCTTGTTGAACAGATCGACGTCACGGATTTCGAAATCCATGCCCTTTTCGAACAGAACCAGCCGGCAACGCTGGGAGAAGGGGCACGTCGTGCCCGAGTACAAAACCATCATAGCGCGTCTTCCTTAAAAACCAACGGGGCCGGGGCGGGAAACCGAGCTTCCCAAACCCTGGCCCCGTCGTACAGACGTTATTTTACTTCACGTCCTTCCAATAGGCCGAATTCAGGCGCCAGGCAAGTACCGTAAAGAGTCCAAGGAACAAAAGAACCCAGACACCCAACTGCCGACGCGTCCGTTGCGCCGGCTCCGACATCCAATCCAGATAAGATACCAAATCCGCCATAGCAGAATCAAATTCCACTGGCTTCATCGTCCCTTGAGTGATCTGCACGAACTGCGCCGGACCATGTTCCGCCCCCTCCACGTGCTTCAGCCCCCGCTGTCCCTGCAACTGCCAGAACGGGTTCGGCATGCCCACATTAGGGAACGCGACGTTATTCCAACCGGTCGGACGGGAATCGTCCCGGTAGAAGGTACGCAAGTAGGTGTACAGCCAGTCCGTGCCCTTGGCGCGGGCCTCGACCGACAGGTCGGGCGGGGCCGAGCCGAACCACTCCTTGGCGTCCGCCGTGCGCATGGCGACGGTCATCGTCTCGCCGATCTTGTCGGTCGTGAAGAGCAGATTGTTCTTGATCTCCACGTCCGATAAGCCCAGATCCTTGAGCCGCGAATACCGCATCGACGCCGCCGAGTGGCAGTTCAGGCAGTAGTTCACAAACATCTTGGCGCCCCGCTGCAGCGACGCCAGATCGTCGATCCGGTTGGGCGCCGTGTCCAGCGGCCCACCCTCTTCAGCCAAAGCCGGCGCCGTGAAGCCACTCAGAAGCGCCAGGATAAGCAACAGTTTTCTCATCTTGATATCCCTAGTCGTCGTTTGAGTGCGCTCAGTGCGCCGCGAAGGTCACGCGCTCCGGCACCGGCTTGAAGGTGCCGCGCTTGCTCCACAGCGGCATCAGCCAGAAGAATCCGAAGTAATACAGCGCACCAACCTGCGAAATAGCCGTCTTCACGGGCGTCGGTTCCTGGATCCCCAGATACCCCAGCACCGCAAAAACAACGACGAGAATACCCAGCAACACCTTATGGAATCCCGGACGGTAACGAATCGACTTCACCGGGCTATGGTCGAGCCACGGCAGGAAGAACAGCGTCACCACCGCGCCGCCCATCACCACCACGCCCCAGAACTTCGCCTCGGTCAGGTACATCGCCAGCAGCAACAACACCACGCCGCCCGATGCGGCCACCTTGGTGGTCACCGCCGCCTTGCCCTTGACCCACCAGACCGCCGTGACCAGCACCGCCACGCCCATCAGCAAATGCTTGAAGTCGTCGGTCGTGGCGCGCAGCATCGAATAGAACGGCGTGAAATACCACACCGGTGCGATGTGCGGCGGCGTCTTGAGAGGGTCCGACGGGATGAAGTTGTTCGCTTCCAGGAAGTAGCCGCCCATCGTCGGCGCGAAGAACACGATCGCCGAGAAGACCATCAGGAACACGCCCACGCCCATGATGTCGTGGACCGTGTAGTACGGATGGAACGGAATGCCGTCGAGCGGACGGCCGTTGGCGTCCTTCTTGTCCTTGATTTCGATGCCGTCCGGGTTGTTCGACCCAACTTCGTGCAACGCAATGATGTGCGCGACGATCAGCCCGATGAGCACCAGCGGAATCGCAATCACGTGGAACGCGAAGAAGCGGTTGAGCGTGGCGTCTGACACCACGTAGTCGCCGCGAATCCACAGCGACAGGTCCGGACCGATGAACGGAATCGCCGAGAACAGGTTCACGATCACCTGTGCGCCCCAGTAGGACATCTGGCCCCACGGCAGCAGGTAGCCCATGAACGCCTCGGCCATCAGGCACAGGAAGATCAGGCAGCCGAACACCCAGACCAGCTCGCGCGGCTTACGGTACGAGCCGTAGAGCAGCCCGCGGAACATGTGCAGATACACCACGACGAAGAACATCGAGGCGCCCGTCGAATGCATGTAGCGGATGAGCCAGCCCCACGGCACTTCACGCATGATGTACTCGACCGACGCGAACGCGAGATTGGCGTCGGGCTTGTAGTTCATCACCAGGAAGATGCCGGTGAGGATCTGGATCACCAGCACCAGCATGGCCAGCGAGCCGAAGAAGTACCAGAAATTGAAGTTCTTGGGCGCGTAATACTCGGATGCGTGGTCTTTCCAGAGCTGCGTGAGCGGAAACCGGCGGTCGATCCAGCCCAGCAAGCCCGTCGTGTCGACTTGTTTGTCGGCGGCCATTTACGCTTCTCCTTTTTCGTCTTTACCGATCACGATCTTGCTGTCGCTCAGGAACATGAAACGAGGAACGTCGAGATTCTTTGGCGCCGGCTTGTTCTTGAAAACACGGCCAGACATATCGTAGGTCGAACCATGGCACGGGCAAAGGAAGCCCGGGTCCTGGCCAAGGGCCGGAATGGTATTCGCCACGTAGGGGCCGGAAGGGATGCAGCCGAGGTGAGTACAGACGCCGATGACGACGAGCAGATCCTTATGCTCGACGCGCGTGCGGAACTCGTTCTTGGCGTAATCCGGCATCGGAAAGGAAAACGTTTCCTTGGAGTCCGGATCGGCCAGTTCGGCGGTCACTTTGGACAGCGAAGCCATTTCGTCGGGCGTGCGGCGTACGATCCACACGGGAAGGCCGCGCCAGGCGACCGTCATCTTCTCACCGGGCCGCAACCCGCTGATATCGGCTTCGACGGGCGCTCCGCCAGCCTTGGCGCGCTCCGACGGTTCGAGGGAACTGACGAAAGGAACCAAGGTTGCAACGCCGCCTACGCCTCCAGCTACGGACGTTGCAATCAAAAGGTTCCGGCGGTTGCTGTCGACGGCACGTTTCTGATTGTTACTCATCACAAGCCCCACACGGTTGAATTTGTATTTCCGTCAACCTTAAATCATACGCGAGCGTAAATGCCTGAAACAACGGCAAAACGCCTCAGTCTCCTAGTGGTTTTCGCGTATTTTCAAAGGATTAACGTACCCTGCGGGTGGCTACCGCCCACCCGGGGTTTCGCTTTTGGGATGCTGCTCGAGAACCGCTATGATCGCCGCTTTCGTTGACGCGTGCACGACATTTAGTCATCATTTTCCTTGTCTCGCCCCGGTGACATCGTGCGCGACAGCGATGCTCCCCCCGGCCACTCATTCAAATAGCGGAGGAATGGCATGAGCTTCATGTCGGAATTCAAGGAATTTGCCGTCAAAGGCAATGTGATCGATCTCGCCGTCGGTGTGATCATCGGCGGGGCCTTCGGCAAGATCGTCGATTCGGTCGTCAAAGACCTGATCATGCCGATCGTCGGCGCGATCTTCGGCGGACTGGACTTCTCGAGCAAATTCATCCTGCTCGGCACCATCCCGCCAGACTTCAAAGGCAACCCCACGTCCTACGCCGACCTGACCAAGGCCGGTGTGGCCGTGTTCGGCTACGGTAACTTCATTACCGTAGCCCTGAACTTCCTGATTCTGGCATTCATCATCTTCATGATGGTCAAGCAGATCAACCGACTGAAGCGTCCGGAACCGGAAGCGCCGGCCGCCCCGGCAGCGACCCCGGAAGACATTGTTTTGCTGCGCGAAATACGCGACAGCCTCAAGAAGCAGAACGGCTAAGACCCACTTTGCCCCCTCAGCCCCCGTCAATCGGGGGCTTTTTGTGTTCTTTGCAATATAATCGCGAGCTAACTTTCTCCCTCGCGCCGCCATCCGACGACTGGCTTTCCCGTCTGAAATCGGGCAAGACCTGAGCTGCGGGGGATTGCCCCTCCTATCGCATCAGGAAACAACGATGAAAGCAGTGATTCTTGCGGGCGGCCTGGGTACACGCATCAGCGAGGAAACCTCCGTGCGCCCCAAACCCATGGTTGAAGTCGGAGGCAAGCCGATTCTGTGGCATATCATGAAAATCTATTCCCATTACGGGATTAACGACTTCATTATTTGCTGCGGCTATCGAGGCTACGTCATCAAAGAGTACTTCGCCAACTACTTCCTTCACATGTCGGACGTCACGTTCGATATGTCGAACAACCGAATGGAAGTCCATCAGCGTTATGCCGAGCCGTGGCGCGTCACCCTGGTCGATACTGGCGAAGCCACGATGACCGGCGGGCGCTTGCGGCGCGTTCGGGAATATGTCGAAAGCGACGACGCGTTTTGCTTCACCTATGGCGATGGCGTGAGCGATGTCGACATCGGACGTCTGGTCGCCTTTCACAAGGAACAGAAGGTTCTGGCGACCCTCACCGCGACCTACCCCCCGGGTCGCTTTGGCGCACTGGATATTCACGACGACAGGGTTTCAACGTTCAAGGAAAAACCCAAAGGCGATGGCGGCCTGATCAATGGCGGCTTCTTTGTATTGTCACCGAAAGTGATCGACCTCATTGACGGGGACGACACAATTTGGGAACAAAGACCACTGGAAATCCTTGCAGCGCGCAACGAATTGGCCGCATTCGCGCATGAAGGCTTTTGGCAACCGATGGATACGCTTCGCGACAAAACGCATCTCGAGGCCTTGTGGGCCTCCGGTAGCGCCCCCTGGAAGGTGTGGGAATGAAACCCGCTTTCTGGCAAGGCAAGCGCGTTTTCCTGACCGGACACACCGGCTTCAAAGGAAGCTGGCTGGCGCTCTGGCTGCAGCGCTCAGGTGCGATCCTGACCGGCTACGCGCTCCCGCCCGCCACAGATCCCAGTTTGTTTGACGTCGCCGAAGTCAGCACCGGCATGACCTCGATTTTCGGCGACATCAGAGACCCGGCTGCGCTCGATGCTGCAATGCAGGCGGCTCAGCCCGAGATCGTCTTTCATTTGGCGGCACAGCCGTTGGTGCGGTATTCATACGCCAATCCCGTGGAGACGTACTCGACTAACGTCATGGGACTGGTGCATTTGTTTGAGGCCATCCGAAAAACGCCTTCGGTACGGGCCGTCGTCAATGTGACGAGCGACAAATGCTACGAGAATCACGAGTGGGTGTGGGGATACCGGGAAACCGACGCCATGGGCGGCCACGACCCTTATAGCAACAGCAAAGGCTGTGCCGAGCTGGTCACGCAGGCCTATCGGGACTCGTTCTTCGGCGACACTTCCCAGGTCTGCCTCGCCAGTGCACGGGCGGGCAACGTGATCGGCGGCGGCGATTGGGCACTGGACCGCCTGGTCCCCGACATCATTCGAGCCATTGAAGCAGGATGTCCGGTCCAGATCAGAAGTCCCCAATCGATCCGGCCGTGGCAGCACGTGCTCGAACCGTTGTCCGGGTATCTTCAACTCGCCGAACGCCTGTTCTCCGAAGGGAGCGCTTTCGCGCAAGGCTGGAATTTCGGCCCGGCCGACGCAGACGCGAAGCCTGTCCAATGGATCGTGGAGCGCCTCGTCTCCGAATGGGGCGACGGCGCAACCTACGAGATCGACACAGCCGGCGCCACTCATCACGAGGCCCGTTACCTCAAGCTGGATTGCTCGAAGGCCGCGGCGTTGCTCGACTGGACACCACGCTGGGACCTCAGCACGACCCTAACGCGAATCTGCGAGTGGCACAAAGCCCTGCATACCGGAACGGATATGCGCGCTGTCACACTTTCGCAGATCGACTCATTCGAAAAAGCGCGCCCCGCGCCCTAGAACCCAAATGAACAACGACACCCGCAAACAACAGCTGCGAGAAAACATTGCAGCCCTGGTCGACGAATACGCGTCGATCGCCCTCACCCCGCCCGCATTCGAACCCGGGCAGACCATGATTCCGCCGTCGGGGAAGGTGATCGACGGCGCCGAACTCAAGAATATGGTGGAGGCGTCGCTCGATGGCTGGTTGACCACGGGCCGTTTTAACGACGTTTTCGAAAAACGCCTGGCGCAGTATCTGGGGGTCAAGCACTTGCTGACCACGAATTCCGGGTCTTCCGCCAATCTGCTCGCGTTCTCTGCCCTCACGTCGCCCAAGCTGGGCAGCCGAGCCATCGGCAAGGGAGACGAAGTCATTGGCGTAGCGGCCGGATTCCCGACGACCGTCAATCCGATCCTGCAGTTCGGCGCTGTCCCGGTGTTCGTCGACATCGACATTCCGACCTACAACATCGCGCCGGAAAAAATTGAAGCCGCCATTGGCCCGCGCACCAAGGCCATCATGCTGGCACACACGCTGGGCAACCCGTACAACCTACAAGTCGTTCGGGAAATTTGCGATCGCCACGGACTTTGGCTGATCGAAGATTGTTGTGACGCCTTGGGTTCGCGCTACGACGGCAAGCTCGTGGGCACGTTCGGCGATATCGGCACTCTGAGTTTCTACCCGGCCCATCACATTACGATGGGCGAAGGCGGCGCGGTATTTACCAACGATTACGAACTCAAGCAGATCATCGAATCGTTCCGCGACTGGGGCCGCGATTGCTACTGCCCACCGGGCAAGGACAACACCTGCGGAAAACGCTTCTGCTGGAAACTCGGCAATTTGCCCGAAGGCTACGATCACAAGTACACCTACTCGCATCTCGGGTACAACCTGAAGATCACCGACATGCAGGCGGCATGCGCGCTGGCACAAATGGACAAGCTCGACGGCTTCATCCAGGCGCGTAAGGACAATTTCCAGTATCTGACCGAAAAGCTCGCCGGATGCGAGGAATTTCTGATCCTGCCCAAGGCCACTGAAAATAGCGATCCGTCCTGGTTCGGCTATCCGATTACGCTGAGTGATGCGGCCAATGTGCAGCGCGTCGAACTGCTGCGTTACCTGGATCAGGAGAAGATCGGCACGCGCCTGCTGTTTGCCGGCAACCTGACTCGCCAGCCCTATATGCAAAACCAGCACTATCGAGTCTCCGGCGAGTTGACGAACACCGACATTGTCATGAACAACACGTTCTGGCTTGGTGTCTATCCGGGGCTATCGAAAGCCATGCTCGACCACGTTGCCTACCATCTGGAAACGTTCTTTGGCGTGAATTTCTGACGCGATGTCACACGGGAATATCCTGGAGATCGATCTCGCGCGCTTCCTGGACGTTGCCAGCGAACGCATGGCCACGCTGCGCGGCGCGCGCATCTTCATGACCGGCGGCACCGGCTTCGTCGGCAAGTGGCTCCTGGAGACGCTGCTCTACAGCAACCGCCGTCTCGGACTTGGCGTCAGTGTCACGGTTCTGAGCCGGAACCCGACTGAGTTTGCGCTGGCGCACCCACATCTCGCGTCAGATAAGGCGCTGACCATGATGGGCGGCGATGTTCGGACGTTTACCCGAGCACCGGGCACGTTTTCCCACGTGATTCATGCGGCAACGGACGTCGCAGCGCACTCGTCGCCCATCGCGCTTTTCGACACCACGGTAAGTGGCACCCTGCGTGTTCTTGCCGCCGCGCGCGACGCGGGAGCTCAGAACGTTCTTCTGGTGAGCTCCGGTGCCGTCTACGGCCAGCAACCGGCCTCGTTGACACGCATTGCAGAAGATTATCCCGGCACGCCGCTTGGGCTCGACAGCCGTCAGGCGTACGCACAAGGCAAGCGAGCCGCCGAATGGCTGTCCGTCACCGGCGCGGAAGAACACTACCCTATCGCCCGAATCGCGAGGTGCTTCGCGTTTGTCGGCCCCTATATACCGCTAGCCAGCCATCTTGCGGTCGGCAACTTCCTGCTTGACCGAAACACAGGCAAGCCGATTGTCGTGAATGGCGACGGAACGCCGTTGCGCAGCTACCTTTACGCGTCCGACCTGGCATGGTGGCTGTGGACAATTCTCCTGGATGGCGTTCCCGGAGAAGCCTATAACGTAGGCTCGGAAGAAGCGATTAGCATCGGCGACCTCGCGCACCGCATTGCGTCGCTGGACGACGGCATTGCAGGTGTATCGATACAGGGTGTGCCTGACAGCAGCAGGCCCGTGCAACGCTACGTGCCGTGCACGCGAAAAGCCCGGGAAACACTCGGACTGCACACTACGGTTTCGCTCGACGAAGGTCTTACCCGCACACTCCAGTGGATTCGACAGTCCGCTATCTCTCGTCATCCGTCATGAACAGACCGCAACTCCATGCCGCCCAATTGCGCCAGACGATTCTCGATATGGCGAAGGCGGGCTCAACCGTCCATATCGGCTGCGCGTTTTCAATCGTAGAGATGCTGGCGGTTCTCTATCGATCGCATCTTCGCTTCGGCCCCTCACAATCGCCTGAAGACCCCGAGCGGGACTATCTGGTGCTGAGCAAGGGACACGGCGTGATGGCGCAGTACGCATGCATGAACGCCTTGGGGTGGCTTGATGATGCCGAACTCGATCGCTATTTCGGTGACGGAACGCGTTTGAAGGGACTGGCGGACATTCACGTGCCCGGTATCGAGGCGACCACAGGGTCGTTGGGGCATGGCTTGCCAATCGGAGCGGGACTGGCGCTAGGCGCAAAACGCAAGGGGAGTGACCAGAGGTGCTTCGTTATCGCGGGCGACGGTGAAATGAACGAAGGCAGCATGTGGGAGGCGATGCTTTTTGCAACGCAGTTCGGACTGGATAACCTCATCGTCATTGTTGACGAGAATCGATTTCAGGCAATGGGGGCGACGAATGCCGTCATGAAACTCGATCAACTGGAACAACGTTTCACTGCGTTCGGCTTCGACGCAGTGACAATCGACGGCCATGATGAAGCGGCACTCGACGCGGCCATTCGATCGCTCACCGAACGTAGAAATCAAAAACCCAAGGCTATCGTCGCGCAAACCATAAAGGGGAAGGGCGTCAGCTTTATGGAGAATGACAACAGCTGGCACTACACCCGTCTCAATGATGAGACTTACGCACGAGCCACGAAGGAGCTTGGACTCGCATGAGAGCAGCCTTCTCACGTCTTCTGACGCAAGCGGCACGGCAAGACGCCCGCATTCTGTTGCTCACTGGCGACCACGGCTATGCACTGTTCGATGAATTTCGTCGTGCGGTGCCCGATCAGTTCATCAACTGCGGCGTCGCAGAACAGAACATGGTGGGTGTCGCAGCCGGTCTCGCCATGGCCGGATTCCGGCCGATCGTGTATGGGTTGAGTGCCTTTGTCCCCATTCGGGTGCTTGAGCAGATCAAGCTGGACGTCTGTTACGCGAACTTGCCCGTTTGCTTTGTCGGCGATGGCGCGGGAGTCGTCTATGCACAACTCGGAACAAGCCACCAAAGCACGGAAGATGTCGCCGCCTTGAGAGCGGTCCCCAATATCGATATCCAGTCGCCATCCGACAAGTTCGAGCTCGAGTACTGCTTTAGCGCATTTCTCGACACAAGTAAGCCGATATATCTGCGCTTCGGCAAATCGGATTGCGGCGACATTCATGACGCGGTGCCGATGGCCGCGGATGTTCCGAAAGGCGATCTCATTCAAGTTCGCCCCGGAGCCGCACCATTCGCCTTTGTGGCGACAGGATCGATGGTCAGCCGGGCCGTGCAGCTAGCCGATGCGATTGGCGGAGTTCCGGTGTGGAGCGCCCCTTATCTTGAACCGTTCAATCGCGCACAGCTCCACCGGATATCGGCGCCCTTCGAACGCATATTTACATTCGAGGAGCACTCCACGCGCGGCGGGCTGGGGTCGTTGGTGGCAGAAGTACTTAGCGAATCGTCCGTGACGCGAGTCACGCGATTCGGCATCGACAATCGATTCTCTGAGACCTGCGGCAACTATGCCCATCTGATGGAACAGCACGGTCTGGGCATCGACTCACTGCGCATGCAGGTCGCAAAACTGTACCCGGCGGTTCCGACCCAACCTTCTTCAGGCACGAACAAGTAGCATGAGGAGCGTTTTGGCACGACACGCGCTGCTGATGAGATTCCTATGCGTCGGTGTCATTAACACGGTGTTCGGATACGGCTGCTTCGCGCTGTTGCTTTGGATGGGGGTGCACTACGCCCCTGCTCTGCTGCTCGCTACGATTGCTGGCGTTCTTTTCAACTTCAAGTCCATCGGGATTCTGGTCTTTCGTTCTCACGACAATCGACTGATCGTCAGGTTCGTACTCAGCTACTGCGTTGTCTATGCCGTGAACGTAAGCGGCATCCGGCTTTTCACGCTGGCCGGCATTGCGCCGGCAGTCGGGGGCGCGCTGCTGTTACTGCCGATGGCGCTGCTCGCTTACCTCTTGAATAAGCGATTCGTATTTCATCATGTCAAAGCTCATTAGCATCGTCACCCCCTGCTACAACGAAGAAGGCAACATCGAGGAGTTGCACGCGCGCGTCGCCGCCGTGATGGCGACGTTGCCTTACGACTACGAGCATATTTGCATCGACAATTGTTCGACTGACGGAACGGTTGCCAAGCTGCGCAAGCTTGCGAGTGAAGACCCGCGACTGAAGGTGATTATCAACGCCCGCAACTTTGGCCATATCAAATCGCCGTATCACGCGATCCTGCAAGCGAACGGCGACGCCTGCGTCCTAATTGCTTCCGATCTGCAAGATCCGCCGGAAATGATCGCGGAATTCGTCAAGAAGTGGGAGGAGGGATTCAAGACGGTCCTCGCAGTCAAGCCAGAGAGCGAAGAATCGAAGCTGATGTTCCTGGCAAGACGCGCCTACTACCGCCTGATTTCCCGGATTTCTGAAGTGCCGCTGATTCAGAACGCCACCGGTGCCGGTTTGTTCGATCGTGCGGTACTCGACATATTGCGTTCGATTCAGGACCCGTACCCGTACTTCCGGGGTTTGCTCTGCGAGATCGGCTTTCCGATTGCGACGGTGCCGTTTCGGCAACCGCGTCGGACACGAGGAATTACCAAGAATAATTTCTACACGCTGTACGACATCGGCATGCTGGGCATTACGAATCATTCGAAGATGCCGCTTCGAATCATGGCGATGGCCGGATTTGCGCTGGCTATCCTGAGCTTGATTGCCGCGTTTGGATTTCTGATCGCAAAGCTGCTCTTCTGGAACGAATTCCAGCTTGGTATGGCACCGATTCTTATCGGGATCTTCTTCTTTGGTGCCGTCCAATGTTTCTTCATTGGCGTATTAGGTGAGTATGTCGCCTCGATCCATACACAAGTCAGAAAAATGCCGCTTGTAGTGGAAGCCGAACGAATCAATTTCTGAGCTGGATGAAGATGAGAAAAGCAGTTTCCGGTTACGCGGGGGATATCGCGGTTCTGTTCGTTGTGTACGCCCTTGCGTACGGTTTAATGCTGCTGAACCATGGGATTTATTGGGACGACTGGGTTTGGTTCGATCTTCGGCCCGACCTGATCAAAAACAGCATGAGCCAGCTAGGGTATCCGTTCCTTGCGGATATCCACCTGTTTCTTCAACAGGGCGGGGTTTTTGCGTACCGTCTCCTGACATTTGCCTGCTACCTCGTTGCCGCAATTGCCCTTTATGGCACGCTGGCACAGATACCCTCGATTTCGCGGACCCAGCGCCTCTTCATCACAATAATCTTCGCGGTGTTTCCCGTGAATGGCGCTCGGATTCTGATTGCGACGGTGCACTACGCGATCGCCTATGTGGGATTTTTCGTTGCCTGCTTTGCGTTCGTCTCGTACATCAATTCGCGTAGAACGATCTATGGTGTCATCGCGTGGCTGTTGTTCTTTGCGTCGACCTATCTCGTCAATTCGTTGTTGGTGTTTTACGGCGTTCTACCGATCTACCTGTTGTACCTCGGCATCAATGATCGCGCGACTTGGGTTCGCTGGCGCGCAATCGTCATCAACAATCTGGGCTTTCTGGTTTTGCCGTTGCTTGTATTCCTGGCAAAGCAGCAATGGGGCAAGCCATACGGACTGTATGACGGTTACAACACGATTAGCTTGAAGAACGCGCTTCTCTCACTGCCGAGTCTCGATCAGGCAACGCACGGGACGCTGATCGATCCCGTCAACGCGGCACTTCTTGCCGGGGGATCGGAGAAATGGCTGAGTACTATCGTGATTGTCGTCACCGTCGGCATTTGTGTTTGGATATGGAAGTCTGTGCGCAAGCCAAGCGCGGATGGGACGGGGTCGCCATCGCTCGTTTCTCTTCCGGTCAATCTGTTGGTTGCCGTCGTGCTGTTAGGCCTTGCTGTCCTTCCGTACCTTGTCGTCGGCAAGATGCCCGCCATCAATAGCTGGGAAACACGGCACCAGTTGCTTGTTCCGCTAGGCGCGGCCTGGCTGTTCGTTGCCATTGCCAGCGTTGCCCGAAGGGCAACACGACTCCCCGTCGCCCCTGTTCTCGCACTTCTCTGCGGCTTGTTCGTCGCAAGCAACATTCGAGACAACGTTCTTTATATCGGCGATGCCTTCAAGCAAGATGCCTTCATGCTAAACGCTGCACAGAATCCCGACTTGCGCGCAGGCGGCGGGCAAGTGTTCTCGATGCGCGACACGACGACTGATATGAGTTGGAGCGGACGCTGCATGTCGTTCTACGAATACGCCGGTATGTTCAGCCGGATATTTCACGAACAAAGCCGTCTGCCAATCGGGAGCTGCGAACTGTATGCCTATGACGTTATCCGCCCCGGATTCACTGCCTCATATCATCTTGCAGACGTCAAACCAGGGCAGCCGACCCGCGAGGTCATCATTGAACGCGCCGGTTATCCGTTGAGTTTGAACAACACACTCCGCCTGCTCAAACAAAGCTATTTCGAACCGAAGTACTTCGAAGCGAACGTCCGTCACATCGTCAATGTTCGCGTGGTGCCGTACACCGGAGCGCCGTAAGTGCGCGCCCCTCGTTTCGGTCGTACACCCAGCCGATGATTGGTTGAAATAAATTCAATCTTCAATTAGACAGGGTTCGGCATATCGAAAAATCGATGTTCAAGTCCGAAGCGTTCGGCGACATGCTCGCCGAGCGCGCGGGCACCGCCACGTTCGGTCGCGTGATGCCCTGCCGCCAGATACCCCACGCCGCACTCCATCGCAAGGTGCTGTGTGGGTTCTGACACCTCACCGCTGATATATACGTCCGCCCCGGCGGCGATCGCCGCTTCGAAGAAGCCCTGCGCCCCGCCGGTACACCACGCCACCCGGCGCACCTGACGGCTTGGGTCGCCCAGCACCAAAGGTTTGCGTCCCAATTGCGATTCGACGTGAGCCGCAAGGGCCGCCAGCGTCATCGGTTGCGCGGGCGCGCCGAGCCATCCGAGCTGATCGGGGCCGAAACGGCCACCATCGTCGGCGAATCCCAGCAACTTGCCGAGTTGGGCGTTGTTGCCCAGTTCGGGATGCGCGTCGAGCGGCAGGTGGTAGGCGAACAGACTGATGTCGTTGCCGATCAGCAACCCGAGACGCTTGCGCTTCATCCCGGTAATGCGGGCATCTTCGTTCTTCCAGAAATAACCGTGATGGACGAGCACGGCATCCGCCCCCCAGTCGCGCGCGGCTTCGAGAAACGCCAGGCTGGCGGTCACACCGCTGGCGATTTTCTTTATCTCGCTGCGTCCTTCGACTTGTAGGCCGTTCGGGCAGTAATCGCGAAATTGCGCGGTTTGCAGGGTATCGTTCAGATACAATTCGAGTTCAACACGATTCATATAAGGCCTCGCTTCTTCATGCTCAGACGCTTCTGGCTACTGTTCGCGCAAGCGGTCACCGTGCTGCTTGCGTTGCTCTTCATCATCGCCACTCTCAAGCCTCAGTGGCTGCAACGCCAGGGTTCGTTCGGCAAGCAACTCGCCAATCCGATCATCGCCTTGCAGGAAGTCGCGCCGAGTCTGTCCGACAAACCGGCAACAGGCTCCTATGCGGATGGCGCACAAAAGGCCATGCCCGCGGTCGTCAGCATTTTTTCCAGCAAGGAACAAAAGCAGAATCGCGACCCGCGCCTCGATGATCCGCTGTTCCGCTATTTCTTCGGAGACGGCGGCGGCACGGTGCGTCAGGACCCGGTATCGAGCCTCGGTTCTGGCGTGATCGTGAGCAGCGAAGGCTATATTCTCACGAATCATCACGTGGTGGACGGCGCCGACGAGATCGAAGTCGCCCTCGCCGACGGCCGCAAAGCCCGCGCCAAGCTGGTCGGCAGCGATCCCGAGACCGATCTCGCCGTGCTCAAGATCACGCTCGACAATCTGCCCGCCATCACTCTTGGCCGCATGGATCAGGTGCGCGTGGGCGACGTAGTGCTCGCCATCGGCAACCCGTTCGGCGTCGGTCAGACGGTCACGATGGGCATCATCAGCGCGCTGGGCCGTAACCACCTCGACATCAGCACGTTCGAGAACTTCATTCAGACCGATGCCGCCATCAACCCCGGCAATTCGGGCGGCGCACTGGTCGACGTGAACGGTAATCTGCTGGGCATCAACACGGCGATTTACTCGCGCAGCGGCGGCAATATGGGCATTGGCTTCGCGATTCCTGTGTCGACGGCCCGCTCGGTGCTCGAAAGCATCATCACGACCGGCGGCGTCACGCGCGGCTGGGTCGGTGTCGAGCCGCAGGACATTACTTCGGACATCGCCGAGTCGTTCGGCCTGCAACAGGACTCCGGCGTCATCATCGCGGGCGTCGTGCAGGGCGGTCCGGCCGACAAGGCCGGCGTCCAGCCGGGCGACATCCTGACGAAAGTGAACGACGAGTCGATTCGCGACACGACCGAGTTGCTCAACGTCATCGCCCAGATCAAGCCGGGCACGCAGGCCAAGATCCACGTCACGCGCAAGAAGAAGGAGCTGGACCTGACGGTGACCATCGGCAAGCGTCCGCCGCCGCCCAAGCGCGCCGTGCAGGACGAGGACGACGGCAGCGACGATAACAACGCTGACTGATCGACGGGGCAAACGAAACACCCCGGGTAACGAATAACGGCTGCGCTTCGGCGCAGCCGTTTTCGTTTGGGCGTCTGTCCTGCGAAGCGACATGATCGAGGGCTACGAACGACCGCCCACGCTCATCAGTGTTCAATGACATGCGACCGGCCTCCCCCCCCTTTAGCCAACAAAAAAGCACGGGACGAAACCCGTGCTTTTTCTGTTGCCCGTCAGGTGCCGATCAGGAGGTCGCCTTACCGTCCTCTTCGCCGCTGTCTTTGTCCTCGCCGTTGGGGGCTTGCCCCTGTTTGACGAAGATCCGTGCAGCGATCAGTCCAAGCTCGTAGAGAATACAGAGCGGCACAGCCAGCAGCAGCTGCGAGAGGATGTCCGGCGGCGTGACGACGGCGGCCAGCACGAACGCCCCCACCACCACGTACGGACGAATCTGCTTGAGCTTGGCGATGCTCACCACGCCCATGCGCGCGAGCACCACGACCACGACCGGCACTTCGAACGTCACCCCGAACGCCATGAACATCGTCAGCACGAAGCTCAGGTAATTGTCGATATCGGTGTTCATCTCCGCCCCAAGCGGCGCGTTGTAGTGCGCGATGAAGTGGAACACCGTCGGGAAGACGAGGAAATACGCGAACGCCATGCCGATCAGGAACAGCGAGTAGCTGCTCACGACCAGCGGCATCACCAGCTTCTTCTCATGCTGATACAGCCCCGGCGCGATAAACGCCCAGACCTGATACAGCACGATGGGTAGCGCAATCACGAACGCGACCATCAACGTGACCTTCATCGGGACGAAGAACGAACCGGTGATATCGGTGACGATCAGCTTGCCGTCGGCCGGCAGCGATTGGGTGAGCGGGCGGGCGAGCAGCCGGAAGATATCCGGAGCCCAGTAGACCAGCGACAGGAAGACCACGATCACGGACGTGCCCGCACGAATGATGCGATTGCGCAGCTCAACCAGATGCGAGATGAAGGTCTCTTCGGTGCCCCCTTCGGGGATTTGTTTCTCGTCGCTCACGTCGACTTATCCAGGAATGAAGCCAGCACAGTGCCTGATGGCGGGAAGTTCGGCGCGATTATGCCTCGGAAGGCCTCAGAAGAACTTGATGGGCCGACGCAGCTTGGCCGGCGTGTGACGCGCCACGCGCGCCGCACCCGACTGCACCTGCGTGCGCGTCGTGCTGGCCTGCTTGAACCACATGGGCGTCGCGGCCCGGCGCACGCGCCAGTTGCGACGCTTGGGTTTCGCACGGATGCTCGACGTCACCACCGGTTCGGACAGGTAGCTGTCGGAGTACCCGGTCGCGGCATCGGTGCCGCCTCCGGCGATCTCGTTCGTCGACGTGCCGGTGGCACTCGCCCAGGCGTCGTTGAGCGACGCCTCCTGCTCATGCAACTGCTTCTGAACGGTGTTCTGCGCGCTGCGGGCCGCGTCCTCGAACTGGTTGCGCATGTTGCGCAGCTCGTCGAGTTCCATCTCGCGGCTCACTTCGGCCTTCACGTCGTTGATATAGCGTTGGGCGCGACCAAACAGCGCGCCCGCCGTGCGTGCCACTTTGGGCAGGCGTTCGGGACCGATCACGACCAGCGCAACCACGCCGATCAACATCAGTTTGGAAAGGCCGAGATCGATCATGTCGACGCCGACTTAGCCTTGCTTGTGATTGCTCGCGTCCTTGGCCTGCACGTCGATGGTGGTCGAATCGCGCAGTTCCTTGGCAGCCGCCGGGTCTTCCTTGGCCGGGGAGGCTTCGCCTTCCTTCATGCCGTCCTTGAAGCCCTTCACTGCACCGCCCAGATCGCTACCCATGTTGCGCAGCTTCTTGGTGCCGAAAACCATCATCACGATCACCAGCACGATCAGCCAGTGCCAAATACTCAACGAACCCATGACCACTCTCCTTGCGTTTACCTACCTCTGCCGCGTCGCGACGAGGTTTTATCGAGCCTGACTGCGCAGGCCTCCTCGGCCTTTGGCGCAGTGCGCTATGTTTGCCCCGTGTTACTCATCCGCTTTACTCATGGTACGCAACCATGTGCCCCATTGTGGCACATTGCGCGTCCCGTCCAGCATCGTAACCGGGCGCAGCGCCGGGTAGAAATAAATGTTTCGTGAAACCTTTCCCGATGCGGGTGCGTTGCACGTTCCATCCGCATAACGCGGCAATTCGTCGCGTTATTCCACGCTTGCGCAGCTCTGCTGCCCTTACATGCGCTTCCACGGCCGCGGTCCGGCCAGAATGTGCATGTGAAGATGATAAACCTCCTGCCCGCCGCCCGGCCCGGTGTTCATCACCACGCGAAACCCGTTGCCGTCGATGTTCGATGCGTCGCCATCGAACGCGTAGCCCTGCTCGCGGGCCAGCTTCGGCGCGAGCAGCATCATCTTGCCGAGCAGCGCCTGATCTTCCGGCTGGCAGTCTTGCAGCGTGGCGATATGCTTGCGCGGGACCATGAGCAGGTGCAGATCGGCGGCCGGGTTGATGTCCTTGAACACCACCACGTCGTCGTCGCTATAGACCTGCGCGCTCGGGATCTGCCCAGCGACGATTTTGCAGAAGATACAGTTGTCGTGCGTCATGCTTGTGTCTTCCTCTCGAATGCTCTGATGAATCGAAGCGCCGCCCTGCGTGCCTCAGGCGCGCGCCGCGTACATGGGTTTGTTGTCGTTCAGATACAGCCAGCCCTTGACGATCCGGTACAGCGTCCAGATGCCCAGCACCCAGAGAATCGCGAACCCGACCACCACGACGGCAAGCGCCACACCCAGCACCGCCCAGACCACCGACCACCAGAAGGTGCGGATTTGCCAGGTGAAATGCGACGCGTACAGCGTGCCGGCCGCGTCGTCGCGCTTGATGTAGTTGATGATGATGGCCACGATGGCGGTCACGCCGCCGGTGAGCCAGAACAGCGCATACAGCGCGTAGAGCACGTGCGTGAGCTTGCGCATCGCGCGTTCCTGCTCTTCGCTCGGCGCATTTGCGAGCGTCGTCGTGTTGACGGTATAGGGATGGCCCGGGCCGCCGGATTGTTGCGGATCGTTCATGAAGCGTCTCCTCTTGAGAGCCTGCGTGATCACTCGACAGTGGACTCGGCAGTGTCGGACAAATGGAGTGCAGGGCGCAAAGTGGGCTGGGGGGGTGCTGCCGCGAGACTGCGGCAGACGCCGATGTCAGTCCGCGTGTTCGCCGCGCGTGCCGCGCTGCGCCTTCTCGACGAGGCCCGAGAGCCCCTCGCGACGCGCCAGTTCGGCAAGCACTTCGTTCGGGCTCAGGTCGTGGTGAGCCAGCAGCACCATGCAGTGGAACCACAGATCGGCCGTCTCGTTGACGAGCTTCTGACGCAGATCGTCCGCCCCGCCAATGCGAATGTCCTTGGCCGCGAGCACGACTTCGGTCGCTTCTTCGCCGATCTTCTTGCAGATGGCGTCGTCGCCCTTGTGAAACAGACGGGCAACGTACGACTTGTCGGGATCGCCGCCCTTACGCGACGCGATCACTTCGGCAACACGCTCGAGCGTATCGTTCATGGCAATCACTTGTAGATCTTGTTCGGGTCCTTGAGCACCGGCTCGACGGTGGTCCACTGACCTTCCGCGGCGTTGCCCTCGAACTTCTGGAAGAAGCAGGAATGACGGCCCGTGTGGCAGGCGATGCCATCGTTCTGCGTCACCTTGAGCAGCACGACGTCTTCGTCGCAATCGAGACGGATCTCATGCACCTTCTGCACGTGACCCGACTCCTCGCCCTTGTGCCACAGACGCTTGCGCGAGCGCGAGTAGTAGACAGCCTCGCCGATCTCCACGGTGCGCGCGAGCGCTTCGCGGTTCATCCAGGCGAACATCAGTACGTCGTTGCTGCCGACTTCCTGCGCGATCACGGGCACGAGGCCCTGTGCGTCCCAACTTACTTTATCCAGCCAGTCTTGCGTCATGATGCATCGAGTCCCGTTCAGAGGCCTTACAGACGTACGGAAATGCCCTTATCGGCCATGAAGCGCTTGGCTTCGCCGACGGTGTGCTCGCCGTAGTGGAAGATGCTCGCGGCCAGCACGGCATCTGCATGGCCTTCGGTCACGCCGTTGGCGAGATCGGCCAGCGAACCCACGCCGCCCGAGGCGATCACGGGAATGCTCACGGCATCGGACACAGCGCGCGTGAGCGCCAGGTCGAAGCCGCTCTTGGTGCCGTCGCGGTCCATGCTCGTGAGCAGGATCTCGCCAGCGCCCAGCGCTTCGATCTGTTTGGCCCAGGCCACCGCGTCGAGGCCGGTGTTCTTGCGACCGCCGTGCGTGAAGACTTCCCAGCGCGGGGCTTCACCGTCGGCCGAGACACGCTTGGCGTCGATCGCCACGACGATGCACTGCGAGCCGTACTTGGCCGCCGCGTCGGCGACCAGTTGCGGATTCGCGACAGCCGACGAGTTCATGCTGACCTTGTCTGCACCGGCATTGAGCAGACGGCGAACGTCTGCCACTTCGCGCACGCCGCCGCCCACCGTGAGGGGGATGAAGACCTGCGCGGCCACCGCTTCGATGATCGGCAAAATGAGATCGCGTCCGTCGGAGGTCGCGGTGATGTCGAGGAACGTCAGTTCGTCGGCGCCCTGCTCGTCATAACGGCGGGCAATCTCGACGGGGTCGCCCGCGTCGCGAAGTTCGACGAAGTTGACGCCCTTGACCACGCGGCCGGCCGTCACGTCCAGACACGGGATGATGCGTTTAGCGAGAGCCATGATGTTGGCACGCGAGACGGCCGCAGCCGGAGTCCCGCTTATGCCGCTCCTTCGGAAAGCTCGTCGGCACGCGTTTGTGCCGATGAGAAATTCAGATCGCCCGAGTAGATGGCTCGGCCGCAGATGACGCCTTCGACGCCCTCGTTCTCGACCTTGCACAGCGCATCGATGTCGTCCAGATTCGACAGGCCGCCGCTGGCGATCACCGGCACGGTCACGGCCTGCGCCAGGCGCACCGTCGCTTCGATGTTGATGCCCTGAAGCATGCCGTCGCGGCCGATATCGGTGTAGATGATCGATTCGACGCCGTAGTCCTCGAACTTGCGCGCCAGATCCACGACTTCGTGGCCGGTGAGCTTGCTCCAGCCGTCGGTGGCGACTTTGCCGTCCTTGGCGTCGAGGCCGACGATGATGTGGCCGCCGAACGCGCTGCAGGCATCACGCAGGAAACCGGGGTTCTTCACCGCCGCCGTACCGATGATGACGTACGACAGACCGGCGTCGAGAAAGCGCTCGATGGTGCCCAGGTCGCGAATGCCGCCGCCCAGTTGCACGGGAATGTCGGTGCCGACTTCCTCGATGATGGCGTGGATGGCCGCTTCGTTACGCGGCTTGCCAGCAAATGCACCGTTCAAGTCCACCAGATGGAGGCGGCGCGCACCTTGCTCGACCCAATGTCGAGCCATGGCGGCGGGGTCCTCCGAGAATACGGTGGCTTGATCCATGTCGCCTTGTTTAAGGCGAACACATTGACCGTCTTTAAGGTCGATGGCCGGGATGAGCAGCATAGGCAATCGTGAAACGTCGCTAGTGGGAAGTAAAAGGAATGCGCAAGTTACGCAGACAACATAAAACCGACCCCGGTCTTGCCGGACTTCGGCGCGTCGGGATCGGGTTCATCAACATGACACAGTATAAGCCGTGATGCAGAGCACGCTCGGGAAGGAAACCGGAGTCCAGCGCGTCGCACGGGGCTTCATCAGGGCTTCCACTGTGCAAAATTGCGGTAAAGCGCAAGGCCCGCCTGGGCGCTCTTTTCCGGGTGAAACTGAGTGGCGAAGATATTATCTTGGGCCACTGCACAGGTAAAGGGCACACCGTAGACCGTCTCGCCGGCCGTCAGTTCGGGCTTTGCGGGCACAACGTAGTAGCTGTGCACGAAGTAAAAATAGCTGTCGTCGGGCACGCCGGCCCAGATCGGGTGAGCGCCCTGCGTCTGACGCACGCGGTTCCAGCCCATCTGCGGCACCTTGAAGCGCGAACCGTCGTCCTGCACCTGACCTTCGAGATCGAAGCGCACCACGCGGCCCGGCAGCAGACCCAGCGCAGGGGTGTTGCCTTCGTCCGACATATCGAACAGCATCTGCTCACCCACGCACACGCCAAACATCGGCTTGGTGGCGGCGGCTTCGACGACGGCCTCGCGCAGGCCCGACTCGTTCAGGCAGCCCATGCAGTCGCGCATCGCGCCCTGCCCCGGCAGCACCACGCGGTCGGCGGCGCGAATCTCGGCGGCGTCGCTGCTGATGCTCACGTCGGCCTCCGGGGCTGCGGCACGCAGCGCCTGATAGACCGAGCGCAGGTTGCCCATTCCGTAGTCGACAATCGCAATCTTATTCATCTCAAACCCGGCAGCAGTATTTTCAAACCATCGATAATGAATTCCACGGCCAGCGCCGAGAGGATCAACCCCATCAGGCGCGTGCCGATGTTGATGCCCGTGCGCCCGAGCCAGCCTTCGATGCGACCGGCACTGCGCAACGCCACCCAACACACCGCACCCACCCCCACGCCGATCGCCATGAGCGCCAGAATCTGCGCCCAGCCGTGCGCACGGCCGGAATAGATGATCACGGTACTGATCGTCCCCGGCCCGGTGAGCAGCGGAATCGCCAGCGGCACCACGGCGATGTTCGGCCGCTCCTCCGCTTCGTGACGCTCTTCCGCCGTCGCCCGCGTGTTCCCGGTCTGCGCGTTGATCATGTTCACCGCCATAAGCAGCATGATCACGCCGCCACCGACTTCCAGCGACGCAATCGAGATGCCGAAGAAGCGGATGATCGCCTCGCCGAACAGTCCCGACCCTGCCACCACGAGCGCCACGGCAATCGCCGCGACGTTGATCGTGTGGCGCTTCTCTTCCCGTGTCTGCGTGGACGTCAGGCTGATGAACAGCGGAATCGCCCCGAGCGGATTGATCAGGGCCAGCAACGAGATGAAGAACTTGAAGGCGTCGAGCGTCATAAGGGGCACACGGCGCCGGCGTCCGGCCGGTCGATGAATCTTCGCAGGGGCGCCGGACTCGCGTCCGGCGGGCTATCCGGCTGGCGACACCGGTCAGACCGGTGTCACGAGCGCTACAGACCCGTCAATGTCAGAGGCTTCCCTTCGTGGACGGCACGACACCCGCCGCACGCGGATCGATCTCGACCGCCATGCGCAGCGCACGACCGAACGCCTTGAACACCGTTTCGCACTGGTGGTGGGCGTTGATACCGCGCAGGTTGTCGATATGGAGCGTGACGCCCGCGTGATTCACGAAGCCACGGAAAAATTCGATGAGCAGGTCGACGTCGAAGTTGCCCACGCGAGCACGCGTGAAAGGCACATGGAATTCGAGACCGGGACGACCCGAGAAGTCGATCACCACCCGCGAAAGCGCTTCGTCGAGCGGCACATAGCTATGGCCGTAACGCACGATGCCTTTCTTGTCGCCGATGGCCTTGGCGACCGCCATACCCAGCGTGATGCCGACGTCTTCCACCGTGTGGTGATCGTCGATGTAGGTATCGCCCTTGGCTTCGACATCCATGTCGATGAGGCCGTGGCGCGCGATCTGGTCGAGCATGTGGTCCAGAAACGGCACGCCGGTATCGAGCGTCTTCCGGCCGGTGCCGTCCAGGTCGATCTTGACGCGTATTTGCGTTTCGCTGGTATCGCGAACGACTTCCGCAATGCGCATGATGGTGAGTTCTCGTCGTATAGCTTGTTAGAGTGATGCCGCCAAAGCCTTGACCATTGCGGCATTCTCCGTGGGGGTGCCGACCGTCAATCTGAGGCAATTGGCCAGCAATACGTGCATTTTACCCACGTTTTTGATCAACACCTTGTGCGCGAGCAGGCCGGTGTGGGTTTTGTCGGCATCCGGTACGCGAACGAGCAGGAAATTGGCGTCGCTCGCGAACACCGTCACCCCGGGAAGCGCCGCCACTGCGGCCGCCAGCCGGGTGCGCTCCGCGCGCAACTCGGCGGCCTGCGCGTCGAGCACATCGAGGTGATCGAGCATGAATTCCGCGCACGCCTGCGTCAGCACGTTCACGTTGTAGGGCGGACGCACCTTGTCGAGCTGATCCAGCCACTCGGCGCGACCCGCCACGTAACCCAGGCGGATCCCCGCCAGTCCGAGCTTGGAGACGGTGCGCATGACCAGCAGGTTGGGGAATTCTGGCAGACGCGGCATCCACGTCTTGCCCGCGAACGGCTGGTACGCCTCGTCGATCACCACCAGCCCGTTGCCTGCCGCGCGCACCAGCGTCTCAATGTCCTCGTCGGCAAACAGATTGCCGGTCGGGTTGTTCGGATACGCCAGATAGACCACCGCGCCCGGATGCGCCGCAATCGCGTTCAGCATCGCGGGCATATCGAGCGAGAAGTCGGCCGTGAGCGGCACGCCGACAAACTCGACACCCGCGAACCGCGACGAGATCTCGTACATCACGAACCCCGGCATCGGTGCGATGACCGCCGCGCCCGGGCGCGCCGTCGCCATCGCGATCATGCTGATGATTTCGTCCGAGCCGTTGCCGAGCAGCAGCTTCGCACCCGCCGGTACACCCATCGTGCGCGAGAGCTTCTCAAGCAGCGCCTGCGGACGCGGTGCCGGATAGCGATTGAGCGCCACGTCCGCCAGATGCTGCGCCAGCGCGGTGCGCAGCGCATCGGGCAGGCCGTAGGGGTTCTCCATCGCGTCGAGCTTCAGGAAACCGCTGGCATCGGGCACAGGATAGGTGCTCATGGCGAGCACATCGGGGCGAATCACTTGGTCGACGGACATGGCGAATCGGAGGCGATGGGGGTGGGGGTTAGGGACGGAAGCGGCGGCTCAGTTAAACGCGAACGTCAGCAAACCGGCGTCCGCGCCGTCGATCTTGACGGTGCAGCGGCGGCCGGTCTCCACGTTGCCGAGGGCGTCGGTAATGCGCTGCACGCGCACGCCCGTCTGCCACGACAACGCCTGCGCCACAGCCGGGCTCACGCGCGCGGGCGACTCCTCGGCCTCGCAACGCATGGCGACGAGCCGATTGCCGACACGGCCGAACACGCCGTGCGCCACTTCCTCGTCGGTGCCGCGCAGGGCGGTCTTGCCGTCCAGACGCAGCACATATACGTCGTTATCGAACGCCTGACGTCGCACGCACACCGTCATCTTCTCGACGGACGTGCCTTCGAATTTCGCGTGCTGGCAATAGCTGCCGGCGGCGTGCGCGGCCGTGGCCGCCGTCATGGCGATGCCGAACAGCGCAACCGTCTTGACGACAGAACGCAGCGCAGCCCGCGCGAAGCGGGCTGGCAGCGAAACCAGTTTAGGAAACTTGGGAAAAGCGTTTGCGCGGGTCCGACGCCGGGCAGTGGCCGGCGTCGAAGGACAATACGCGGGCCGCAGGGCGTCGTCGCGCATGTCAGGACTCGTGGTGCAAACGGTATTCGGCGCTGCGCGCGTGCGCTTGCAGGCCTTCGCCGTATGCCAGTTCGGCCGCAATCTCGCCGAGCATGCGGGCACCGCCCTCGCTCACTTCGATGAGGCTCGAACGCTTGATGAAGTCGTACACACCCAGCGGCGACGAGAAACGCGCGGTGCGCGAGGTCGGCAGCACGTGGTTCGGCCCGGCGCAGTAGTCGCCCAAGCTTTCGCTCGTGAACTTGCCGAGGAAGATCGCACCGGCGTGGCGGATCTTGTCGCCCCACTGCTGCGGCGTCTCGGCCGAGATTTCCAGGTGCTCGGGCGCGATCACGTTGGCGATCTCGCACGCTTCCGCCATATCGCGCACCTTGATCAGCGCGCCACGGCCTTGCAGGGAAGCGGCGATCACCTCACGACGCGGCATCTCGTCGATCTGACGCTCCAGCGAGGCGTACACGCGCGCGATGTACTCGGCGTCCGGACACAGGAGGATGGATTGGGCGAGTTCGTCGTGCTCGGCCTGCGAGAACAGGTCCATCGCCACCCAGTCGGGATCGGTCGAACCGTCGCAGATCACGAGGATTTCCGACGGACCAGCGATCATGTCGATACCGACCGTGCCGAACACGCGACGCTTGGCCGCCGCCACGAAGGCATTGCCCGGGCCAACGATCTTGTCGACAGCCGGCACCGTCTCGGTGCCATACGCCAGCGCACCGACCGCCTGTGCGCCACCGATGGTGAACACACGGTCCACACCGGCGATATGCGCTGCGGCCAGCACCAGCGGGTTCTGCACGCCGTCCGGCGTGGGCACCACCATGACGATTTCCTTGACGCCGGCCACACGCGCCGGAATCGCATTCATCAGCACCGACGACGGATACGCCGCCTTGCCGCCCGGCACGTAGATGCCGACGCGATCGAGCGGCGTCACCTTCTGGCCGAGCACCGTGCCGTCCGACTCGGTGTATTGCCAGCTATGACTGCCGCATTCGATGCGCTGCTTCTCGTGATACGCACGCACACGCGCCGCCGCCGCTTCGAGAGCAGCGCGACGCTTCGGCTCAAGCCCTTCGAGCGCCGCTGCCAGCACATCGGCGGGCAGCTCCAGCGCGCCCATGTCGGCTGCGCTGAGACGGTCGAACTTGTTGGTGTATTCGATGACGGCAGCATCGCCACGCGCTTTCACGTCGGCGAGAATTTCGGCGGCCGCACGGTCGATGGCGGCGTCTTCGCTCGCTTCGAACGCCAGAACGTCGCGCAACTGCGCAGCGAATCCTTCAGCGGACGAATCGAGTTTGCGAATATCGAGTTTCATGCTGTTTGCCGGGACGCCTGCTCGAAGGCATCCAGAATAGGCTGCAAAGACTCACGCTTCAATTTGAGCGCAGCCTGGTTGATCACGAGGCGGGACGAGATATCCATGATCTCCTCCACTTCCACCAGATTATTGGCCCGCAGCGTGCCGCCGGTACTCACCAGATCGACAATCGCGTCGGCCAGACCCACGAGCGGGCCCAGCTCCATCGAGCCGTACAGCTTGATCAGGTCGACGTGCACGCCCTTGGCCGCGAAGTGTTCGCGCGCGGTTTGCACGTACTTGGTCGCCACACGCAGACGTGCGCCCTGACGTACGGCATTCGCGTAGTCGAAACCCTTCGGTACAGCCACAGACATGCGGCAACGCGCAATGTTCAAATCGATTGGCTGATACAGGCCGCCACCGCCGTGTTCGATGAGCACGTCCTTGCCGGCCACGCCGAAGTCGGCGGCCCCGTACTGGACATACGTCGGCACGTCCGTCGCGCGCACGATGATCACGCGCAGATTCGGATCGGTCGTCGGCAGGATCAGCTTGCGCGAGGTTTCGGGATCTTCCGTCACCTCGATACCGGCCGCTGCGAGTAGCGGCAGCGTCTCCGTAAAGATACGCCCTTTCGAGAGCGCCAGCGTAAGCGGTTGGGCCAGCGGCTGGGCCGGCTTGGCCGACTTCACGGTACTCATGCAATCTCTCCCTGGCATGCTTCGACACGCCGGATTCGTGCGCCCACGGCGCACAGCTTGGCCTCGATACGATGATAGCCGCGATCGAGGTGATGAATGCGGTCGACGAGGGTGCGGCCGTCGGCCGTCAGACCCGCGACGATCAGACTGGCGGACGCGCGCAGATCGGTCGCCATCACGTGCGCGCCGGACAGACGATCCACGCCGGAAATCCGCGCCGTGTTGCCTTCGATGCCGATGTTCGCGCCCAGACGCATCAATTCCTGCACGTGCATGAAGCGGTTCTCGAAGATCGTCTCGACGACCTGCGACGCGCCTTGTGCAATGCAATTGAGCGCCATGAACTGCGCCTGCATGTCGGTCGGGAACGCCGGATATTCCGACGTCCGGAAACTCACGGCCTGCGCGCGACGATCCATCTGCACGCGCAGCCAATCCGCGCCGCCGGTCACATTCGCGCCGGTCTCACGCAATTTTTCGATGACGGCGTCGAGCGTGCCCGGCACCACGCGGCGCAGCGTGATGTCACCACGCGTGGCCACCGCCGCGCACAGGAACGTGCCCGCTTCGATACGATCCGGCACGACATCGTGCGTTGCACCATGCAAGCGTGCGACACCGGTGACCACCAGACGATCGGTTCCGATGCCGTCGATCTTCGCGCCCATCTTCACGAGCAGGTGGGCCAGATCGGTCACTTCCGGCTCGCGTGCGGCGTTGGCCAGCACGGTCACGCCGTCGGCCAGCGTGGCCGCCATGAGCAGGTTTTCCGTCCCCGTCACGGTGATCATGTCGGTCACCAGCGTCTCGCCGCGCAGACGTGAGGCACGTGCCACGATGTCGCCATGCGTCAGCGTGATCTCGGCGCCCATCTTTTGCAGGCCCTTGATGTGCTGATCGACCGGCCGCGCACCGATGGCGCATCCGCCCGGCAGCGACACGCGCGCTTCGCCACAGCGGGCGAGCAACGGTCCGAGCACCAGAATCGACGCACGCATGGTCTTCACCAGTTCGTACGGTGCAGCTGGCTCGGTAATCTGCGACGCGTCCAGCGTCACCGACTCGCCATCGCGTTCGACCTTCACCCCCATGCGCGCGAGCAGCGTCAGCATGGTGCGCACGTCGTGCAGGTCCGGGACATTGCCCAGCACCAGCGGCTCGGCCGTCAGCAGGCTCGCACACAGAATGGGCAGCGCCGCGTTCTTGGCACCCGAGACGGTAATCTCGCCTTCCAGCCGCTCGCCGCCTTCGATTTCCAGGTGGTCCGCGGCCACACGCTCGCCGGCGAGAGCCTCGCCGTTGCCGGCAGCGCCAGCGCTTTCTTGCGTAATCCTCATTGCGCCTGATACTCCGCCGGCGTGAGCGTCTTCATCGAGAGCGCGTGGATTTCGGCCTTCATGCGGTCGCCCAGCGCGCCGTACACGAGTTGATGACGTGCAATGAGGCGCTTGCCTTCGAACTGCGCGCTCACGATGGTCGCGAAGAAGTGCTGACCGTCACCTTCGACGGCCACGTGATCGCAAGCCAGACCGGCTTCGATGTACTGTTTGATTTGTTCGGGGGTAGGCAGCATGGCTGATCCTGGAGAAGTTCAGTGACGCAGTTTGTAGCCACGGCGCAGCAGATTCAGCGCCACGGTTGCGAGTATCAGGAAAGTCACGCCGACGACAGCGAGACTCGTCGTCGGGGCCACGTCGGACACGCCGAAGAAGCCGTAACGGAACCCGTCGATCATGTAGAAGAACGGGTTGAAGTGCGACACGGCCTGCCACAGCGGCGGCAACGACTGAATCGAATAGAACACGCCTGCGAGGAACGTCGCCGGCATGATCAGGAAGTTCTGGAACGCTGCGAGCTGGTCGAATTTCTCGGCCCAGATGCCCGCGATCAACCCCAGCGTACCGAGGATCGCCGCGCCGAAGAAGGCGAAGCCCAAAATCCACAGCGGGGCAGCGAACGTGAGATGCGTGAACGCCACCGTCACCAGGAAAACGCCGAGTCCGACCGCCAGCCCGCGCACGACAGCGGCCAGCACATACGCACCATACATCTCCCAATGCGAGAGCGGCGGCAGCAGCACGAACACGAGGTTGCCCGTGATCTTCGACTGGATCAGCGACGACGAGCTATTGGCGAACGCGTTCTGCAACACGCTCATCATCACCAGCCCCGGCACGAGGAAGGACGTGTAGTTGATCTGGTCGTAGACCTTCACGCGGTCTTCGAGTACGTGGCCGAAGATCATCAGGTACAGCAGCGCGGTGAGCACCGGCGCAGCCACGGTCTGGAAACTCACCTTCCAGAAGCGCAGCACTTCCTTGTAGAACAACGTGCTAAAGCCGGTCATGCTGCCACCTCCTGCGCGCGCGAACCCGACATGATCTGCACGAATACGTCTTCGAGGTCGGCCTTCTGAATGTCGATGTCTTCGACGATGCCGCCGGCCGCGCGGCAGGTGGCGAGAATGGATTCCACTTCGTCGCAGCCCGACAGGCGCAGCGCGAACTGATGGCCGTTCGTGTCCTGTCCGTCGACCAGCAACGGACGCAGCTCGGCCGGCAACGTGCCCTGCTTGAAGCGCAGCACGAGACGCGTGCCTGCAAAGCGCTGCAACAGCGACGCCGTACGCTCAAGCGCCACGACTTCGCCACGCTTGAGCATGGCGATGCGGTCGCACAGCGCTTCTGCTTCTTCGAGATAGTGGGTGGTCAGCACGATCGTGTGACCTTCGCGGTTCAGACGCGAGATGAACTTCCAGAGCGTCTGACGCAGTTCGACGTCGACCCCGGCGGTCGGCTCGTCGAGCACGATCACCGGCGGGCGGTGCACCAGCGCCTGCGCCACCAGCACGCGTCGCTTCATTCCGCCCGAGAGCTGACGCATGTTCGCGTCCGCCTTGTCGGTCAGATCGAGGTTAGCCATCACTTCGTCGATCCAGTCGTCGTTGCGCTTGAGTCCGAAGTAGCCGGACTGAATACGCAGCGTCTCGCGCACGGAGAAGAACGGATCGAAGACGAGCTCCTGCGGCACCACACCGAGCTTGCGGCGGGCGTCGCGGTAATCGCGCACCACGTCGTGACCGAGCACGCTGATGTTGCCCGAGTCCGCGCGCGCGAGGCCCGCAAGAATGCTGATCAGCGTGGTTTTGCCCGCGCCGTTAGGGCCGAGCAGACCGAAGAATTCGCCTTCTTCGATCGAGAAGCTGACGCCCTTGAGCGCCTGCAACGCTTCATAGCGTTTTTTGACGTTACGGATTTCGATGGCGGCCATGACTGCACGCACCCGTCTTCGCGGGAGCGCCATTATTGTTTTCCGGATCGGGGGGACTGCCCCAGGGTGGCAGCGTCGGAGCCCGGACGGGGGTCACTGCCCAAAAGTCGGCAGAAAACCCCTGATTATAAAGGAAGCCGGTGGCGGCCGTGCTTGCGCCCACCTTACCCGGCCTGTAACCCTGGTAACGCATTCGCGGCACGGCATTTGTGCCTCAGGTCTGCGCGGCCATGAAAAAAGCGCCGTCACATGACGGCGCTTCTTCGAAAGGGCGGCAGTCCGGCCGGACGAATCAGCTCGAAAGCAGATGATCGACGCCGTACACCAGCGCAAGACTGGCCAGCCCCGTCGGCAAGTTAGTGAACGCCAACACCGCACCCCGCCGACTCGCGTGACGGCGCAGCGCCAGCAGCACCGCGAGCGCCGACGAGTCGAAGTGCGTGAGCCCGGCGCAGTCGATCTGGGTCTCGCCCGCGTCGATGCGATCGATGGCCTGCGCGAGGACGTCGCCGGCAGTGTCGTGAGTCAGGTCGGTTTGCAACGCGAGCATGGGCTTACTTGCCGCCTGCGAGTTGCTGGTTACGTTGCGTCAGGAACTGGATCAGGCCGTCGACGCCCGATTGGTTGACCTTCTCGGCGAACTGATTGCGGTACGTCTGAATCAGCCAAGCGCCCAGCACGTTCAGGTCATACAGCTTCCATTCGCCGCTCGCCGTCTTGTACAGACGGTAGTCGAGTTCGATCGGTTGACCGTTGTTGACGACGTCGGTGTACACCACGGCATCGGTATCGTTCGGCTGACCGCGGAACGGCTTGTAGTTGACCTGCTGGTCGCGAATCTGGGCAATGGCGCCGGCATACGTGCGCAGCAGCAGCGTCTTGAACTGTTCGGTCAGTTGCTTCTTCTGCTCGGGCGTAGCCGTGCGCCATGCAGCGCCCGTTGCCAGTTGCGTCGTCTTGGCGAAGTCGGCGTGCGGCATGATCTTCTGCTCGACCAGACGCGTAATGCTGTTCAGATCGCCCTTCTGGATGTTCGGATCGCTCTTGGCTGCTGCCATCACGTCGGTCACGGTCTGCTTAACGAGCGCATCCGGGGATTGAGCCTGTGCCATGGCCGAGCCAGCGGCGGTGTACGTCATGAAAGCCATGACGGGAATGAGCCAGAACTTCTTCATTGTGGACTTCCTCTTTCGAGTGACGAGTGTTGCGGGTTTGGATACCCGCGTTGCGTCGTGAGTTCTCGGATTGTCGGGAGTGTCGTGTAACAAACTGTTGCCCGGAGACGGCGCGGCGATCGCGTAGATACCACGCCCGGCCCCGGTGCAACGACAGTTAGCGACAATCGGTAACGATTAGCGACGGAAGGGCAGACCGCCCGGCACCATCTTGCCCGGCACCGGCGAGCCTTGCGGCGCGTCCGGTTCCGCCTGGGCACCCGACGCGGAGGCCGGAGCGCTCGCACCCGACGCCGGCTTGGCAGCGGGCATCGGCTGTGCCCCAGCACCACCGGCAGCGCCTGCGCCGTCTTCATCCTCGTAATTCGGCAGCGACGTATCGCTCGTCGCCCCGCCGTTCACCAGATACTTGCGACGTGCAAGATACGCATCGCGCGTGAACGAGTACGGATCGAGCGCGGCGGCTTCGAGCAGGTTCGACGCGTCGAGCAGGTTGGCGCGCGTATTCACGAGACGCACACCGTACAGCGAGTAGCTGATCCAGTCCGGCTTGATGTACGACGTCGGGTCGATAAACATGTTACCGGCCATGCCGACGCCGTCGCGCACCGTACTTGGGCCGAGCAGCGGCAGCACGAGGTACGGGCCTGCAGGAACCCCCCACTTGCCCAGCGTCACGCCGAAATCCTGACTATGCTTGGGCAAGCCCGCCGGCGTGGCGAAGTCGAACAGACCGCCGACACCGAAGAAGGTGTTGATCGTCAGGCGCATCAGGTCCTGAACGGCAGCCGTGATTTCCAGTTGAAGCAGGTTGTTGGCGACGTTGTACACGTCGCCAACGTTCGAGAAGAAGTTCGTGACCATGTCACGCGCCGGTTCCGGCACCGTGAAACGGTAGCCCTTCGCCACGGGCACGAGCACGGCCTTGTCGAGCGTGTCGTTGAACTTGTACATCGAACGGTTGAAACCTTCGATGGGATCAGCGGGGTTGGGGTTCGTGACAGTGGCACAGCCTGCCAGCGCCAACGCGCCAGCGGCCAACACTGCCGAAGTACGAAAGCTGGTCATTTTCTCTTATTTTCCTTGGGTTACCGGTGCTGCCCCAGCCGCCGGCGCTGCCGCCGGTGCTGCCGATGCGCCGCCCGCCTGGGCGCCGCCGGCATCTGCTGCCTTGTTGTACAGGAACTGGCCAATCAGGTTTTCCAGCACGATGGCAGACTGCGTGAGCGTGATCGTATCACCGCCCTTGAGCATCTGATCATCACCACCAGGCTCAAGTCCGATGTATTGCTCGCCGAGCAGACCCGACGTCAGAATCTTCGCCGACGAGTCTTTCGGGAACTGGTACTGCGAATCCAGATTGAGCGTGACGTCGGCCAGATAGCGCTTGTCGTCGAACTTGATCGACGCCACGCGCCCCACCACCACGCCGGCGCTCTTGACCGCCGCACGCGGCTTGAGGCCGCCGATGTTGTCGAACCGCACCGTGACCGGATACGTATTCGAGAACGACAACGAACTCATGTTGCCCGCTTTGAGCGCGAGAAACAGGAGGGCAGCGAAGCCGAGTACCACGAACAGGCCGACCCAGAAGTCGAGAGGGTGTTTTTTCATTGTGTCAGTGTGCGCAAACTGTCTGTCTATGTCTTGGCAGGCGAGCCGGCCCGTTAGCTGAACATGAGTGCCGTAAGCAGGAAGTCGAGGCCGAGCACGGCCAGCGATGCCTGCACGACCGTACGCGTCGTAGCACGCGACACGCCTTCCGGCGTCGGCTGTGCTTCGAAGCCCTGATACAGCGCGATGAAGGTGACGGCAATGCCGAACACGATGCTCTTGATGACGCCGTTCGCGACGTCCGACCATACGTCCACGCCGCCTTGCATCTGCGACCAGAACGCACCGGAATCCACACCGATCATTTCGACGCCGACGAGATAGCCGCCGAAAATGCCGACCGCAGAGAAGATCGCGGCGAGGATCGGCATGGCGATCACGCCCGCCCAGAAGCGCGGGGCGACCACACGCGCGATCGGATCGATCGCCATCATTTCCATGGCGGTCAGTTGCTCGCCCGCCTTCATCAAACCGATCTCGGCGGTGAGCGACGTGCCCGCGCGTCCGGCGAACAGCAAGGCCGTGACGACCGGCCCCAGCTCACGCACCAGCGACAGCGCCACGAGCAGACCGAGGGCCTGTTCCGAGCCGTACTTGTTGAGCGTGTAATAGCCTTGCAGGCCGAGCACGAAACCGACGAACAGGCCCGAGACGGCGATGATAACGAACGAATAGTTGCCGACGAAGTGAATCTGGTCCGTCACCAGACGCGGACGGCGCAGCAGTGCGGCGCTCGATCCGAGCATGCGCAGGAACATGCGCGCACCGTAACCCAGGCGCTCGACATGACCGCGAACAAAACTGCCGATGGTGGTAATCATGCACGCGCTCCGATACCGAAGTCTTCCGCGAGCGGCGGCGCGGGATACTGGAATTTCACGGGGCCGTCCGGCTGAGCGTCGATGAACTGGCGCACCGTCGGGTCGTTCGAGGCGCGCAGCGCGTCGGGCGCACCCTCGGCGGCAATACGGCCTTCGCTGATGAAGTAGATGTAGTCGGCAATGGCGAACGTCTCGGCGACATCGTGCGAGACGATGATCGACGTCGCACCCAGTGCGTCGTTGAGCTTGCGGATCAGGTTCGCCGTAATGCCCATCGAGATCGGGTCCAGACCGGTGAACGGCTCGTCGTACATGACGAGGTCCGGGTCGAGCGCAATCGTACGGGCAAGCGCCACACGGCGCGCCATCCCACCCGAAATCTCGGCCGGCTTCATGTCGCGTGCGCCACGCAGGCCCACGGCATTGAGCTTCATCAGCACGAGGTCGCGAATCAGATCTTCGTCGAGACGGGTGTGTTCGCGCAGCGGAAACGCCACGTTGTCGAACACGGTCATGTCGGTAAACAGCGCGCCGAACTGGAACAGCATGCCCATGCGACGACGCAAACGGTACCAGCCGTCGCGGTCGAGCGTGGAAACGTCGGTCCCGTCGAAATCGACCTGACCCTGACTGGCGTGCACGAGGCCGCCGATCAGACGCAGCACGGTCGTTTTGCCACAGCCGGAGCCCCCCATGACCGCAATGACCTTGCCGCGGGGAAACCGCATATTCAGCCCGGAAAGCACCAGACGTTCGCCATAACCAAAGCTGACGTCGCGCAGTTCGAGCAGATTTTCCGGATTCGGGGTAGGCACGTTTCGGGTCTTATAGTGCGGCGCAAAACGCCAATTATAGGGGGGTTTACCAATCGATGCCGTCCACGCCGGGTCGGCGAAAGCAAGGAATGACGCTGCCCCGCGGGATTCTACAGGCCCCGGACGTATTGCTGCGATAACGTTCCAATAGCCGTAACGCCGCAAAAACCCAACGGCACCAAGGACTTATCTGCTTCCGCCCCCGCGCCGGTGTTGCGCCGTTGCTACAATACGACGTTTCGCCCTTGTCATCGTTCCTCGGGATGTCCTCCGCTACCCCTCCCTCGTCCCCGCCGCGCGCGCCGCAGTCTACGGCGGCATCGAACTTTCGGATTCGTCCGATGCAACCTGGCGACCTTCCCCACGTATTGGCGGTCCAGGCCCTTGCGTACGGCGACGTGATGCTGGAATCGGAAGCCACCCTTGCCTCACGTCTGACCTTGTCGCCGCAGACCTGCTGGGTGGCGGTGGATGCCGGAACGACGGGAGCGACGGGGGTGACGGGACTGACGAAAGCGAGCATCGCGGGCTATCTGTTCACGCACCCCTGGCGTCTCGCCGCACCGCCGCCGCTGGACACCGTCCTCGACGCGCTGCCGGACGCCCCCGACTGCTGGTACGTGCACGACATGGCGCTTGCCCCGCGCACCCGTGGTGCGGGCGTGGCCAGTCAGCTTTATGCCGCCGCGTTGTCGGCGGCGCAATCGCTCGGCCTGCGCGCCTCGGCACTGGTGGCGGTGCAGCAATCGCAGGGGTTCTGGGCTCGCTTCGGGTATCGGGTCACAGTAGACGTCTCGCCGCAGATCGCCGCCAAACTGGCGGGCTACGGCGATGGCGCAGTCTTCATGACGCGCGAACTGTAACCCACGACAAGGGCGCGCCGCTCACTCACGCCCGGCGCGCGAATTCCTGCTGCATCGAACGGACTGCTGCTGCCACATCGGCGGCTTCCGTCACGGCGCGCACGACAGCCGTGCATCCCACACCGGTCTCGAGCACCTGCGGCAAGTTGGCCGCGTCGATGCCGCCAATCGCCACCAACGGGTAATGCGGTTCGATCAGCTTCACGTACCGTGCGAGCTTGGCCAGCCCTTGCGGTGCGGTAGCGATGACCTTGGTCGTCGTCGGGAACACTGCGCCGACGGCCAGATAGCTCGGACGGAAGTGGTGCGCCGCGAGAATCTCGTAATAGCCGTGCGTGCTGATGCCCAGCCGCATGCCGCTCGCGTGCAGCGTCGCAACTTCATCCGCCGAGAGCGCCGCCATGTCTTCCTGACCGAGATGCACGCCGTACGCGTGGGCCTGTGCGGCTTCGCGCCAGTGATCATTGATGAACCACGCGCTGTCGTGCGTCACGCGGCGACCGGCGGCCACCGTGCGTTCGATCTCGCTGCGCAGCCCCGGATGCGTCGGGTCTTTGATGCGCAACTGGACCGTGCCGACCTGAAGATCGGCCATCCGCTCGCACCAATCGGCGTCGGGCAGCACCGGGTAGAGACCCAGTCGCGCCGGGCATTCGGGAAAACGTCCCGGCGACGGCACCTGGCCCAGCACCGTCGGGAACGTCTCCATCACGGTCGGCCATGCGCCCAGCGTGTCGACATCTTCCGCACGGGCATGACTGCCGTCAGTGCGCCACGCGCGGCCGAGCACCAGTGCGTCGTGCGGCGCGAAACCGCAATCCAGAAACGCTGCAAACGCTGCGAAAAACGCAGGATCGCCGACGCCCGCCACACGAAAGACGCCATCCGGCGTGTACAGCGTGTCTTCCACGTGCCCCTGCGCGAGAGCGCGCGAGCAAAGCACGACCGCGCCATTCGCACGCCATGCGTCCACACTGACGGACGCCGCCGTGCCCAATCCATGCTCAGGCACGAGCGGCAGCCAGACGACGTCGCCCTGCCCTGCGCTCACCGGTGTCTCGGCGTGCAGACGCCATTGAGGCGACGTCGCCTCATCCGGCCACGGTGCGAGGCGCGCGCGGATCGCGTCGGCAGCCTGCTGCCAGGCCGCCGCGAGCGATGCGTCGGTGGGCAGGCATTGCACGTGCTGCATAGGCACAGGCCCGGCGGCACCAGCGTGCGTCGTCATGAAAAATCCTTGTTGATCCGGCCCCGCGTCGCGCGGCCGTGGGTCATGAAATCGAGAGAGGTCAGCTACCGGACTGATGCCAGAACGGCACGCCCACGACCGGGGTGCTGGCTTCGGCGCTCTCGCGCTCGGCCATCGGGCCCGCGAGCCATGCGGCGCGTCCAGCCTTGATCGCCCCCGCGAACGCCCCCGCCATCTCCACCGGCTGCGCAGCAAGCGCGACAGCGGTGTTGAGCAGTACGCCGTCGTAGCCCCACTCCATCACCTGACAAGCGTGCGACGGCAGACCGAGGCCCGCGTCGACGATGAGCGGCGTGTCCGGCAGACGGTCACGCAGCAGACGCAGACCATACGGATTGATCACCCCCTTGCCGGTGCCGATGGGTGCGCCCCATGGCATCAGCGCCTGACAGCCGACGTCGAGCAGTCGACGGCACAGCACCAGATCTTCCGTGCAGTACGGCAGGACCTTGAAGCCCTCACGAATCAGTTGCTCGGCAGCCGTCACCAGACCGAACGGGTCGGGCTGAAGCGTGTAGTCGTCGCCGATGAGTTCGAGCTTGATCCAGTCGGTCTCGAAGACTTCGCGCGCCATTTGCGCGGTCGTCACCGCCTCCTGCACCGAATGGCAGCCCGCCGTATTGGGCAGCACCGGTACCGCAAGGCGGCGCAGCGTCTCCCAGAAATGCCCTTCCGACGCCTGCGCCCCTGTGCCCGAGAGTTGACGGCGCAATGCCACCGTCACCATGCCCGGACGCGCCGCGTCGATGGAATCGTTCAGCGCTTGCAGCGACGGATAACGCGCCGTGCCGAGCAGAAAGCGGCTGCCGAAGCGGGTGTCGTAGAGCGTGAGCGCGTCACGCGTGCTGCTGGCCGCCACGTTGTTCGATTCGGTGAATGCGTTCATTTCAGCCTCCGGCCACCGGTTGCACGACATCGATCTTGTCGCCCTGCGCGAGCGGGCGCGCGGCGTACTGCGTCTTGGGCACGAATTGCCCGTTGATCGCCGCCGCGAAGGGCGGCTTGGCACCGTAGGCGGCGAGCGCCTCGGCCAGCGTCGCCGTGTCGGCCACGCTCAGCATCTGTTGATTGATATGGATGTCCATTGCGTACCGCTTCCTCTCATGCCTGACGAAACAGGTCCGGCCACGGCCGGCTCGCTCGCCACGTCTCCCAGTCGAACGCGTCCGTCGATCCCGACGGCGCGCTCCTCAATTGCATCAATGCCTGCGCCAGCGCGCACGCCTCGCCGGTGACCGCCGGCGCGAGCAGATAGCCGTGACGGTACAGACCGTTCACGCGCAGCAAGCGGGCGCCGTCCCACTGCACACGTGGCAGATGGTCGGGCAGCGCCGGGCGGCAATTGACGTTCAGCTCGACGATGCGCGCCTCGCCGAACGCCGGGTTCAGCGAGTGCGCCGCCGAGAGCAGTTCGAGCGCCGAGCGCACGGTCATCGGCGACATATCTTCCGATTCGAGTTCGGTCGCCCCGATCACGTACAGATCGTTTTCCTTCGGCGCGATGTAGATCGGATAGCGCGGGTGCAGCAAGCGCACCGGGCGACGCAGACCGATCCCCGGTGCGTGAATGCGCACCACCTCGCCACGCACACCGCGCAGTTGGGTGAGCGCTTCGCGCGCGCCCAGGCCACGGCAGTCGATGACCAGACCGGCGTCCGGATACTCGCCCTCGGCAATTTCGGTGTTCCAGTGCAGGTCCGCGCCCGCCTTCGCCAGTCCGGCGGCGAGCGCACGCAACAACTGACGGTTATCCAGTTGCCCTTCGTTGGGCAGCAGCCAGCCTTCCTGGAAACGTCCGGCGAGCGCCGGTTCCACATCCTTCAGCTGCGCACCCGAGATCCGCTCGACGCCGCCACGCAGTAGCTCGGGCGGCGCATTCGCACGCATGCGGCGGTCGAACATCACGGCCTCGGCGCGGTCGGGCTGATGCCACACGACCAGCGTGCCGTTGCGTTGGAAGAAGACGTGTTCGGGAAGGCCGTCGATCAGCGCAGGCCAGCGCTCAAGTCCGACCGCGCCCATCTCGACGATGCTCGGCTCGGCCACGGCGGCCTCGGCCAGCGGCGCGAGCATCGCGGCGGCGACCCAGCCCGCGGCGGACGAGCCATCGGCATCGCCCCGCTCGTAGAGCGCCACGCGCGCGCCGGCGCGAATCAGTTGCCACGCCAGCAGACGGCCGGACAGCCCGCCGCCCAGCACTGCAATGTCGGGACGCGACGTGGAAATAGTAGCCGTCGCGCTCATACGCGCATTGCCGCGCAAGCCATCACAGCGAAGGCGCGCAGGCACTCAGGGGAATACGAAGAATGTTGTGGAAGGCAACGCATGGGGCCCTTTCCTCATGAAAGCAAAAGGACGAAACGGTGATGGCCACCTTACCCCAATGGAGGAGTCGGAAACTTCCCACGCCGGTATTACCCGGGTCGGGTGCAAAGGGTCTCTCTCAGCCCCGCGACTTCTTTGACGTGACTACGCCAATTACGGAGCACCCCTGTTTCGCCCGCAGCCATTACAACATAGATGCCGACGCCCGTGCAAGCTGGCTTCCCGGGCGATTGCACGCTCGTTGCGTCTCGTTTTTTGAGATCCCCGGCCCCTGATTCCGACCGCTTGTAACGGCCCGTAAACTGAAAATCCCCGTCACACGCGGCTCAGGCCGCAAATCGTGCAACGCACCATCGGGAACTGCGGTCAAATGGGCCATATGTGCCAAACGTGCAGATAACAACGTTGCCCCACTGCGGCCGCGCCGCCCGACGATCATGGCCAACACGCCGACCCACACGCCACACGCCCCGCAACCCTCGGGCGACACCGCCGCGCCACCGCCCAAACCACCCAAACATCCCACCGCCTGGCAACTGATCCGTCCCTACTGGGTCTCGGAGAAGCGCTGGGAGGGCCGGCGACTGCTGGCACTCGTGATCGCACTGAACCTTGCCGTCGTGTTCATCAACGTGCGGCTCAATGCATGGAACGCCAGCTTTTACGACGCGCTCGACAAGCGCAACTGGCCGGCCTTCAAGTCGTCGCTCGCCGAGTTCGCGGTGCTGGCATTCAGCTTCATCATCATCGCGACGTTTCGCACTTACTTCCGTCAGATGCTGGAGATCCGCTGGCGTCAGTGGGTGACGGATGCGAACCTCACGAAGTGGTTCGCGCATCGCGCCTACTACCGCATCGAGCGCGATCACCTCGCCGACAACCCCGACCAGCGTATTTCCGAAGACATCCGCACGCTCGTCAATTCGTCGCTCGCGCTGTCGCTCGATCTGCTCACGACGCTCGTGTCGCTGTTCTCCTTCATCACGATTCTGTGGACGATTTCCGGCGCGGTGTCCTTCGCGCTGGCAGGCATGAACGTGACGATTCCGGGCTACATGGTGTGGGTCGCCGCGCTGTACGCCATCGTCGGCTCGTTTCTCATCTTCAAGGTCGGCCGCCCGCTCGTGGGACTCAGCTACCGGCAACAACAGGTCGAAGCCGACTTTCGTTTTCTGCTGGTGCGCCTGCGTGAATCAGCCGAACAGATCGCGCTTTATCGCGGCGAAGGCGCGGAGTTGTCGCGTCTGAAGTCGGCGTTCGGTGCGGTGCGCGACAACTGGTGGCAGATCATGGTCGTGACGAAGCGCCTGATCTTCGCGAACTCGATCTACGCACAGATCGCCATCGTCTTTCCGATCATGGCGGCAGCCCCCCGTTACTTCGCGGGCGCGTTCACGCTGGGCGTGCTGATGCGAATCATCGACGCCTTCGGGCAAGTGAGCGACGGTTTCTCCTGGGTCGTGAACAGCTTCTCGACGCTGGCCGACTGGAAGGCGACGATCAACCGGTTGCGCGAATTCACACGCGTCATCGATGCTGCGCCACACACCGACGGCGGCATCTCCGTGGTCACGACCGGCAACGCGCCGGCCTACACCGCCGCCGATCTGCGCCTGTCGCTGCCCAACGGCGCACCGCTCGCCGCCGCAGGTTCGTTTGCCTTCGCGCCCGGATCACGCTGGTTGGTACGGGGTCGCTCGGGTTGCGGCAAGAGCACGATGCTGCGCGCGCTCGCAGGTCTATGGCCGTTCGGCAGCGGACGCATCGAAGTCCCCGCCAACGCGCGCGTGCTGTTCCTGTCGCAGCAAAGCTATCTGCCCATCGACACGCTCAAGGCTGCGCTCGCGTTCCCGTCGTCGCCCGACACGTTTACCGACGCCGAGTGCCGCAATGCGCTGAACGCCGTGAACCTCGGGCAATACGGCGACGAGCTGCTGACGTCGGCGCACTGGGCGCGACGTCTCTCCGGCGGCGAACAACAGCGGCTGGCGGCCGCGCGTGCGCTGCTGCAAAAGCCCGACTTCCTGTTCCTGGACGAAGCGACGAGCGCACTCGACGTGGAGACCGAAGAAGCCGTGTACGACGCACTGCACGCGCAACTGCCCGACACGGCCATCGTCAGTGTGGCGCATCGCGATACGCTGGCCCGCTTCCATCAGCACACGATGACGTTGCACGCGGCGAACGAGATCGAGCCGCCGCGGGTGGTTGGTGCGGTGTAGGGGCGGGCATCGCGACATAGCGGCATAGCGGGACGGCGATCTCACGCCGCCCCGCGCCATTCCCACCGAGCGATTCACTCAGTTCGTTCACTTCGTAAATAATATTGACGCGACTGTTCCCGCACCGAGGCGGTTTGGCATAATCACGAGCACCCCATCAGGCAAACTCCGGGCTCATCGTGACTACTTCAGCTTCCTCGTCCGGCCAGTCGCCGAACTCGTCTCAGCGCGACGGACGCACCGTTGTCGTCACCGGCGCCGCCTCCGGCATCGGCGCGGCCATCGCCCGCCGCCTCGCTTCCCCCGACACCCGCTTGCTGTTGCACACACGCGGCGCGTCCGACGCCAGTCAGGCGCGGCTCACCGAGGTGCGGCGCGCATGCGAAGACGCCGGTGCGCAGTGCGCCACATGGTTCGGCGATCTGACGGACGCGCAGTCCGCCGCGCGACTCGTCGACGCCGCGCATGACGCCTTCGGCCCCGTCGATCAGATCGTGAGCAATGCAGGCTTCGCCACGCGTCAGTCGCTGGCCGACATCGACGACGAGGCCTTCGCTCGCACGCTCGCTGCCATGCCCGGTGCATTCGCTGCGCTGTTGCGTCACGCGCTGCCCGATCTCCAGCGTTCGTCGCAAGGCAGCGTGGTCGCCGTCAGCTCGTTCGTGGCGCATCGCTTCGCGCCGAATCAATCCGGCTTTCCTGCAACGGCCGCCGCCAAGGCGGCTATCGAAGCGTTGGCGAAAAGCGCCGCCGCGGAATACGCCCGTGCGGGGGTGACGATCAACTGCGTCGCGCCCGGCTACACGCGCAAGAACAGCGGTCACTCGGCCATCGACCCGGCCGCGTGGCAGCGCGCGGCCGATGCCACACCGACCGGACGCCTCTGCGAACCCGACGACATCGCCGCGCTCGCCGTCTTCCTGCTCGGCCCGCACGCGCGGCAAATTACCGGCCAGGTGATTCATGTCGATGGCGGCCTGACACTCTGATGCAGCACTGACAACACACCGATCACCGGGGCAGACGTGACCCCGACCGTCGATGCCAGCCATCGACACACAACAACCACACGTCGCACACACAACGACAAGCACACGATCCACCGAGGAGTCTTCATGGCGTTTTTTTCCTGGTTCCAAGAACTCAACACGAAGGAGCGCAAGGCCCTGTATGCGGGCTTTGGCGGCTATGCCGTCGACGCGTTCGACTTCATGATCTATTCGTTCCTGATCCCCACGCTTATCGCCGCATGGGGCATGACGAAGGGTGAGGCGGGCATGATCGCGACCAGCTCACTCATCTCGTCGGCCGTCGGGGGATGGCTTGCAGGCATTCTCGCGGACCGCTACGGCCGCGTGCGCGTGCTGCAATGGACGATTGCCACCTTCTGCCTGTTCACGTTCCTCTCGGGCTTCACGAATTCGTTCTGGCAGTTGCTCGTGACGCGCACGTTGCAGGGCATCGGCTTCGGCGGCGAGTGGACCGTCGTCACGATGATGATGGGCGAGATGATCCGCTCGCCGCAGCATCGCGCGAAAGCGGTCGGCACTGTGCAAAGCAGCTGGTCGGTCGGCTGGGCGGCCGCTGCACTGCTTTACTGGTTCTTCTTCGCGGTGCTCGATGAAGGCTACGCATGGCGTGCGTGCTTCTGGATCGGGATTCTGCCGGCGGTGTGGATCACGTATGTTCGTCGCAACGTGTCGGACCCGGAGATCTTCACGCAAACGCGCCGCAAGATCGCAGAGGGTCAGTTGCAAAGCAACTTCACGCAGATCTTCGCGCCCGCGCATCTGAAGACGACCATCCTCGGCAGTCTGCTGTGCACCGGCATGCTAGGCGGCTACTACGCGATCACGACGTGGCTGCCGACGTATCTGAAGACAGTGCGCGGCCTGTCGGTGTTCAACACGAGCGCGTACCTGATCGTGCTGATCGTCGGCTCGTTCGTGGGCTATATCGTCGGCGCAATTCTCTCCGACAAGCTCGGACGCCGTGGCGCGTTCATCTTCTTCGCCATCGCGTCGTTCGTGCTCGGCATGGTCTACACGATGCTGCCGATCACCGACAGCGCGATGCTGCTGCTCGGCTTCCCGCTGGGCATCGTCGTGCAGGGCATTTTCGCGGGCATCGGCGCCTATCTCACCGAGCTGTATCCGAACCACATTCGCGGCTCGGGTCAGGGCTTCTGCTACAACCTCGGACGCGGCATCGGTTCGTTCTTCCCCATCGCGGTGGGCACGCTCGCGCAGACCGGCTCGCTCGTGAAGGCTATCGGGATGGTGGCGGGCGGCGGTTATCTGCTCGTCGTCGTGTGCGCGTTGCTGCTGCCCGAGACGCGCGGCAAGTCACTCGTCTCGACCGACTTCGTGCATTAACCCGACCGTCTACATGGCAAAACGGGACGCCGGCGCGAACACCACGATCGCCCCGACGTCCCGCCGCCTCACCGGATGGCCATTGTGTAAGCCAGCCAACCCGGAACCGCTTCAGTGCGCGCCGCTTGTCTGATGCAGTGCGGCGTCGCCACCTTCGTACCCCCGCCTACACCCTTGCCACCGGTAACACGCCCGCGTCTCCCGCATAAGGCACTTCCGGTAATCCTTGCACGCCGCATCGCACGGCGAAGACGTGACCGTCGTGTTCGTTCGCATTCGCGCCGGGGCGAATCGACGTGACGAACAACGTGTCGAAATCGCGTCCACCGAACGCGCACATCGACGGCTTCGACACCGGCAACACGATCTCCCGATCCAGTACACCCGCCGGCGTGAAGCGCAGCAGACGGCTGCCGTCGTTGGCACACGTCCAGTAACAACCGTCGGCATCGACGGCCGCGCCGTCGGGGCGGCCCGGATACTGGTTCATGTCGACGAACAGACGGCGGTTGGAAATTGCACCGCTGTGCGCATCGAAATCGAACGCCCACACGCGACGCACCGTCGGATGCGAATCGCTCAGATACATCGTGCGGCTGTCTGGGGAAAAGCCGAGGCCGTTCTGCGTGACGAGGCCGTCAACGAGCGGCGCGGACAGTCCGTCCCTGGCGTCGAAGCGATAGAGCGAACCGGCATCGCTTGCGAGCGACATATCCGCCACCATCGTGCCCGCCCAGAAGCGACCCTGCCGGTCGCAACGTCCATCGTTAAAGCGCATGCCCGAGGCCGGAAATGCCGGTGCGGCCAGACGCGTCCACTCGGATGCTGCCACCTCGCCCGGCGCGCCCAGTCGCACAGCGAAGATCCCCGTCTCGCATGCGGCGAGCAAGGTGCCTGCCGTGTCGAACGTGAAACACGCGACCTGCTCGGGGAACGTCCACTGACGGTGTTCGCCGTCGGCGGGCGTCACGCGATGCAGTTGCTTTGCCGGGATGTCGACCCAGTAGAGCGCCTGTTCGTCGGCACGCCATAGCGGGCTTTCGCCGACCGCGTGAGGTGTCTCGCGCGACGGCGCCAGCCGCTCGATGGAGACCGCGGCCACACTCACGCCTTGGGCTCCATCGGCCCCATCAGCACGAACGGACCGCCCTGGAAACGTTGCGTCCAGTCGTCCATCTGCGGATCGGGCGCTTTGGCAGGGAACAGACCGGCGAACTCGGCCGAGCTGTCTTGCGGACGGAATCCGAGGAACGCAGCCTTGGTGTTGTCGACCCACAGCGTCGGGTTGTCCGACACGCCGTAGATGATCGCGTGGCCGACGCGATTGGTGAACAACGAGCAACGCACGAGTTCGATGAAGTCGCGGTAGCTCAGATACGTCACCATCATGCGCGGATTCTTCGGCTGTTCGAACGACGAGCCGATGCGCAGACACACGGTCTCGAGGCCAAAGCGGTCGAAGTAGTAGCGCGAGAGGTCTTCGCCGAAGCACTTCGAAATGCCGTACATGCCGTCCGGGCGATGTGGGGCGTCGACGTCGAGCACTTCCGTCACGGGATGGAAACCGACGGCGTGGTTCGAGCTGGCGTAGACGATACGCTTCACGCCTTGCTTTTGCGCGGCGCTGTAGACGTTGTACAGACCGAGGATGTTCGCTTGCAGGATGTCGTCGAACGGCGCTTCGACGGACACGCCGCCGAGGTGCACCAGCGCATCGACGCCTTCGAGCAGCGCGTGCACGGCCGCACGGTCGGCGAGGTCGACCTGCATCGCCTCTTCGTGCGGCGCGGTGTCGGTGATCGGCACGATGTCGCTCACGCGCACGATGTCCGCCCACTCCGCGAGCTTGCCGCGCAGTTGTTTGCCAAGGTTGCCCGCAGCGCCAGTCAGCAGAAGACGGCGGAAGGGTTTGCCGGAAGTCTGGCTCATAGTGATCCTTATTGCTCCTGATTCATCGGTACAACAAAATCGACGCCGCGCCGCACACCCAAGGGGGAGTGTGTGGCGCGGCGTACGTCAAACCTTTGCGCGTCCGGGTGCGTGACCGACGTGCCGAACGCGTGCGGGAAAACGCCCACACCCATCGTTCACATCATCGCACCGGACGACGACCTCTCGCTGGCTACGCATTGGCAGTCCGGTTGACTTCGACGCCCGCGCGCTTGTGCATCTGCACCGGCGACGGCGTGGCCGTGCCTGTGATGTGCGGCTTGACTACCGTCCACAGAATCACCGCGCCAATCAGATCGCCCAGCCCCAGCGCCACGAAGAACGGCGCGTAGCCGACTGCCGTCACGAACGTGCCGATCACCAACGTGAAGAGCAGGTTGCCGATCCCGGCGGACAACCCCGCCAGACCGGTGACCGTCGCCACTTCGTTACGCTGGAACAGGTCGGCCGACATCGAGATCACGGTGACGGAGAGCGTCTGGTGGGCGAAGCCGCCAAGGCACAGGAGGAAGATCGCCATCATCGGATCTTTCACGAAGCCCACGCCGCACATCGCCGTCATGATGATCGCGCCGATGGTGAACACGACCCGCTTGCCGTTGAAGATGGTGATCTTGAAGTGCTTGTTCAGCCACACCGACACCGTGCCGCCCATCAGGCATCCGATGTCGGCCGCGACGAACGGCAGCCACGCGGTCGCGGCAATCGTCTTCAGATCGAAACCGCGTGCCTGATTGAGGTACAGCGGCATCCAGAACACGATCGTGCCCCACACCGGATCGGCGAAGAAGCGCGGCAGTGCGATGCCCCAGAAGTTGCGCTGACGCAGAATCGAGCCGAGGTTCGGCTTGCGGGCATCGGCGGCAGCATCGACCACACGGCCTTCATTGATGTAGTCGGACTCGGCCTGCGAGAGCGCCGGGTGATCGGTCGGGTGACGATAGAACACGAACCACAGCACGCCCCACACAAGGCCGAGCGCACCGGCGATGACGAAGGCCGTCTCCCAGTTGTAGCGCAGGATCGACCACGCGATCAGCGGCGGCGCGAGGATCGCACCGATCGACGTGCCGATGTTGAAGATGCCCGCCGCAAGCGCACGCTCCTTCGACGGGAACCAGAACGCGGCAGCACGCATGCCCGCCGGAATGAACGACGCTTCGGCCAGCCCCAGCAGACCGCGCAGTACGAACAGCCCGACCCAGCCGTCGGCCAGACCGTGCAGCATGCACACGATCGACCACATCACACCGCACAACAGGAAGCCCAGACGCAGGCCGATGCGGTCCATGAGATAACCGGTGATGGGGGCACCGATCGGATACAACACAAGGAAAGCGCCCGTGATCCAGCCGTATTGCTGGGTCGTGATGTGGAGATCCTTCATCACCGTGGGGGCGGCTACGGCAAGCGAGCTGCGTGCGAGGTAGTTCATGACGGTGCCGAGCGTCAGCAAACCGATCATCCACCAGCGCAGGCCTTTGATCTTCAGTGCCATGATGGTTGTCTCTCTTTCGTGGATATTTTTATGGCAAGCATCGCGCTTGCTTGGAGAGGCATCCTACGTGAGACGATGTACGATGACAACGAAAGATTACGTGGTTTACGGATAATCCCTAGTCTTTCATGCCATTCACCATCGCAGCGCCATAAGCCTTATCAGCGTTGAAGTTTGCACATGTTGGGAGAGTTATCCCACATGTGAATGTGACGAAATGACGTCTTGTTGTATGACGTCTTATATTTAGCCACCTACAGAATTTCAGCGGCGACGCGGCCGATGCGGGCCACGGGCGACGCAGGAGGAACAGGCAAGAAAAAACCGCCCGGACGTTTCCATCCGGACGGCTTCTTCACAGTGACGCAGATGCCTACCTCCGCGCCCCCTCCTCTCAAATCACAACCACCCCGTATTTGTGGTTTTGGCAGGCACAAACCTGCGCGCACCCGAAGGTGCGCGGATCATACTTAGCGCGGCAATTCCGAATGGCCCATCAGGAACTCGTCCACGGCACGGGCGCACTGACGGCCTTCGCGAATCGCCCACACCACCAGCGACTGACCGCGACGCACGTCGCCGGCCGCGAACACCTTCGGCAGGTTCGTCGTGTAGGCACGTTCGCCTTCGGTCGAGGCACGCACGTTGCCGCGCGCATCCTTGTCCACGCCGAACGCGTCGAGCACCGTTTGCAGCGGCGAGACGAAGCCCATCGCGAGCAGCACGAGGTCGGCCTTCAGTTCGAACTCCGAGCCCGGCACTTCCTGCATCTTGCCGTCCTTCCATTCGAGACGCACGGCGATCAGCTTTTCGACCTTGCCGTTCTTGCCTTCGAAGCGCTTCGTGGCCACCGACCAGTCGCGCTCGCAGCCCTCTTCGTGGCTCGACGACGTGCGCAGCTTGGTCGGCCAGTACGGCCACACCATCGGCTTGTTTTCCTGCTCCGGCGGCTGCGGCAGCAGTTCGAACTGCGTGACCGCCTTCGCGCCGTGACGGTTCGACGTGCCCACGCAATCCGAGCCGGTGTCGCCACCGCCGATCACGATCACGTTCTTGCCCGTCGCCAGCATCTGGTTCGCCAGCTTGTCGCCCGCGTTGACCTTGTTTTGCTGCGGCAGGAATTCCATCGCGTAATGGATGCCTTCGAGCTCACGGCCCGGCACCGGCAGATCGCGCGGCTGCTCTGCACCGCCTGCAATGACCACGGCGTCGAACTGCGCCTGCAGCTGGTCCGGCGTGATCGTCTCTTTCGAGAAGTTGTTGATGTGCGCTTCGGGGGCGTCCTTGCCCACGTAGACGCCGGTGCGGAACGTCACGCCTTCGGCTTCCATCTGGCGCATGCGGCGGTCGATCAGCCACTTCTCCAGCTTGAAGTCGGGGATGCCGTAACGCAGCAGGCCGCCCACGCGATCGTTCTTCTCGAACACGGTGACGTCGTGACCGGCGCGCGCGAGTTGCTGCGCGACCGCCATGCCTGCGGGACCGGAGCCGACGACCGCGACCGTCTTGCCGGTCTTGTGCTTCGCCGGTTGCGGCTCGACCCAGCCTTCGCTCCAGGCCTTGTCGATGATCGCGTGCTCGATCGACTTGATGCCCACCGCGTCGCTGTTGATGTTCAGCGTGCAGGCCGCTTCACACGGCGCGGGGCAGATACGTCCCGTGAATTCCGGGAAGTTGTTGGTCGAGTGCAAGACCGAGATCGCCGACTTCCAATCCTGGCGATACACCAGATCGTTGAAGTCGGGAATGATGTTGTTGACCGGACAACCGTTGTTGCAAAACGGAATGCCGCAGTCCATGCAGCGTGCGCCCTGCACTTTTGCCTGATCGTCGGAGAGCGCGAGCACGAACTCCTTGTAGTGCTTCACGCGTGCCAGCGGTGCTTCGTAAGACTCGCTCTGGCGCTCGAATTCGAGAAAACCTGTGACCTTGCCCATGTTTCTTCAGTCGGAAAGTTTTGTGGTTACCGTGCCTCACCCGCGCGCGGCACGCCTGCGGGGCCCTCACCCCGCGCAGCGTGACCGCGCCAGCGGACTCAGGCCGCCAGTGCTTGTTTGTCGCCCGCCTTGGCCATTTCGCCCAACGCGCGTTTGTATTCGCTCGGGAACACCTTCACGAACTTGCGGCGTGCGCCGTCCCAGTCTTCGAGCAGCGCCTTTGCGCGCGTGGAGCCCGTGTACTGAAAGTGACGCTCGATGAGCTCGCGCAGCTGTGCCTCGTCGGTCTGGCCGCGATGCCACAGACCCTGGCTCACCGTACGCTCCTGCTCACCGTGCGGCAGCACCGGATCGAGCGCGACCATCGCCGTGTTGCACTTGGCGGCGAACGTGCCGTCAGCGTCGTACACGTAAGCCACACCGCCCGACATCCCTGCCGAGAAGTTACGGCCAGTCTCGCCCAGCACGACTACCGTGCCGCCCGTCATGTATTCGCAACCGTGGTCGCCCGTGCCTTCCACGACCGCCGTGGCGCCCGAGTTACGCACACAGAAACGCTCGCCGGCCACGCCGTTGAAGAACGCTTCGCCTTCGATGGCACCGATCATCACGGTGTTGCCCACGATGATGTTGTCTTCGGCATTGCCGCGGAAGTCGTTGGTCGGACGCACGATGATGCGGCCCCCCGACAGCCCCTTGCCGACGTAGTCGTTGCCGTCGCCCACGAGATCGAGCGTGATGCCGCGCGCGAGGAACGCACCGAAGCTCTGACCCGCCGTGCCCTTGAGCTGCACGTGGATCGTGTCTTGCGGCAGACCTTCGTGACCGTAACGCTTGGCCACTTCGCCCGAGAGCATCGCGCCGACCGTACGGTTACGGTTACGCACCGGCTGGATGAACGAGACGTGCTCGCCCTTCTCCAGCGCAGGCATCGCCTTCTCGATCAGCGCGTGATCGAGGGCACCGGCCAAACCGTGGTCCTGCGTCTCGACGTGCAGACGCGGCACATCGGCTTCCATTTCCGGCAAGTGGAAGATACGGCTGAAATCGAGGCCCTTCGCCTTCCAGTGCTCCACACCCGACTTGGTGTTGAGCAGATCGGCGCGACCGATCAGGTCGTCGAACTTCGCGATGCCGAGTTGCGCCATGATTTCGCGCACTTCCTCGGCCACGAAGAAGAAGTAATTGACGACGTGTTCCGGCTTACCCTGGAATTTCTTGCGCAGCACCGGATCTTGCGTCGCGACGCCGACCGGGCAGGTGTTCAGATGGCACTTGCGCATCATGATGCAGCCCTCGACGACGAGCGGTGCCGTCGCGAAGCCGAATTCGTCTGCGCCGAGCAGTGCACCGATCACCACGTCGCGGCCGGTCTTCATCTGACCGTCGGCCTGCACGCGGATACGACCGCGCAGGCGGTTGAGCACCAGCGTCTGCTGCGTCTCGGCCAGGCCCAGTTCCCACGGCGTGCCGGCGTACTTCACCGACGACAGCGGCGATGCACCCGTACCGCCGTCATGACCGGCGATCACCACGTGATCGGCCTTGGCCTTTGCGACACCGGCAGCCACCGTGCCCACGCCGACTTCCGACACGAGCTTCACCGAGATCGACGACGACGCGTTCACGTTCTTCAGATCGTGAATGAGCTGCGCCAGATCTTCGATCGAGTAGATGTCATGGTGCGGCGGCGGCGAGATCAGACCCACGCCCGGCACCGAGTAACGCAGCTTGCCGATGTACTCGGTCACCTTGTGACCCGGCAACTGACCGCCTTCGCCCGGCTTCGCGCCCTGCGCCATCTTGATCTGAATCTGATCGGCGGAGACCAGATAGTCCGCCGTCACGCCGAAGCGGCCCGATGCAACCTGCTTGATCTTCGAGCGCAGCGAGTCGCCGTCTTGCAGTTCGATGTCGGTCTCGATAACGTCGCGACCCACGATCGAGGCAAGCGATTCGCCCTTCTTGATCGGAATGCCCTTGAGTTCGTTGCGATAGCGACGCGGATCTTCGCCGCCTTCACCCGTGTTCGACTTACCGCCGATACGGTTCATGGCGACGGCCAGCGTGGCGTGCGCTTCGGTCGAAATCGAACCGAGCGACATGGCACCCGTAGCGAAACGCGTGACGATATCCTTCGCCGATTCCACCTGATCGAGCGGGATCGCGCGTTGCGGATCGACGCGGAACTCGAACAGACCGCGCAGCGTCATGTGGCGCTTGCTCTGGTCGTTGATGAGGTTCGCGTATTCCTTGTACGTCTGGTACGAGTTCGAGCGGGTCGAATGCTGGAGCTTGGCGATCGCATCCGGCGACCACATGTGGTCTTCGCCACGAATGCGGAACGCGTATTCGCCACCGGCGTCGAGCATGTTCGCGAGCACCGGGTTGTCGCCGAATGCGTCGCGATGCAGACGCACCGCTTCCTCGGCCACTTCGAAGATGCCGATACCGCCGACGTTCGACGCCGTGCCCTGGAAGTACTTCTGAATCAGTTCCTGCGACAGGCCGATCGCTTCGAAGATCTGTGCGCCCGTGTACGACATGTACGTCGAGATGCCCATCTTCGACATGACCTTGTGCAGGCCCTTGCCGACAGCCTTCACGAAGTGCTTGATGGCCTTCTCGGGCGTCAGGTCGCCGCCTTGCTTGCGAGCGATCTGCGCGAGCGTTTCCATCGCGAGGTACGGGTGCACCGCTTCCGCGCCGTAGCCCGCGAGCAATGCGAAGTGGTGCACTTCACGCGCCGAACCGGTTTCGACCACGAGACCCGTGCTCGTACGCAGACCCTGTGCGACCAGATGCTGGTGCACGGCCGACGTGGCGAGCAGCGCCGGCATGGCGACCTGTTCGCGGTTCGTCAGGCGGTCCGAGACGATCAGGATGTTGTAGCCCGACTTCACGGCGTCGACGGCTTCCGCACACAGCGAGGCGAGACGTGCTTCGATGCCTTCCTTGCCCCATGCGACCGGGTAGCAGATGTTCAACTCGTACGAGCGGAATTTGCCGCCGGTGTACTTGTCGATGTGACGGATCTTCGAGATTTCCTTGAAGTCCAGCACCGGCTGCGACACTTCGAGACGCATCGGCGGGTTGATGTTGTTCGTGTCGAGCAGGTTCGGCTTCGGGCCGATGAACGACACGAGCGACATCACCATGTTTTCGCGGATCGGGTCGATCGGCGGGTTCGTCACCTGAGCGAACAGTTGACGGAAGTAGTGATAGAGCGTCTTGTTCTTGTTGCTCATGACCGCGAGCGGGCTGTCGTTGCCCATCGAGCCCGTGGCTTCTTCGCCGTTGATCGCCATCGGCGTCATCAGCAGCTTCACGTCTTCCTGCGTGTAGCCGAACGCCTGCTGCAAATCGAGCAGCGGCGTGGCCGTGTCATGATGCACGCCGGCTTCCTCGACCTTGGAATCGATCTCGTCGAGCTTGATGCGCACGGCGTCGATCCAGCTCTTGTACGGCTTCGCGTTGGCGAGGTTGTCCTTGAGTTCCTTGTCGTCGATGATGCGACCCTGATCCATATCGATCAGGAACATCTTGCCCGGCTGCAGACGCCACTTCTTGACGATCTTCGACTCGGGGATCGGCAACACGCCCGATTCCGAGGCCAGGATGACGACATCGTCGTCCGTGATCACGAAACGCGCCGGGCGCAGACCGTTACGGTCGAGCGTCGCGCCGATCTGACGGCCGTCGGTGAACGCGATGGCGGCGGGGCCGTCCCACGGCTCCATCATCGCGGCGTGGTACTCGTAGAACGCGCGGCGGTTCTCGTCCATCAGCGTGTGCTGTTCCCAGGCTTCCGGGATCATCATCATCACGGCGTGGGCGAGCGGGTAGCCAGCCATCGTGAGCATTTCGAGGCAGTTGTCGAACGATGCGGTGTCCGACTGGCCCGGGTAGATCAGCGGCCACAGCTTTTGCAGATCGTTGCCGAGCACGGCCGACGAGATCGCACCCGTACGGGCGTTGATCCAGTTGACGTTGCCCTTCACGGTGTTGATTTCACCGTTGTGCGCGACCATGCGGTACGGGTGAGCCAGCTCCCATGCCGGGAACGTGTTCGTCGAGAAACGCTGGTGAACGAGGGCGAGTGCCGACACCGTGCGCGGATCGGACAGATCGCGGTAGTAGCGGCCGACCTGATCGCACAACAGCAGGCCCTTGTAGACGATCGTGCGCGCCGACATCGACGGCACGAAGTATTCCTTGCCGTGCTTGAGCTTGAGCGCCTGAATGCGGTGGCTGGCGGTCTTGCGGATGACGTACAGCTTACGCTCGAGGGCGTCCGTCACCATGATGTCCTGACCGCGACCGATGAAGATCTGACGGATGATCGGCTCGGTGGCCTTCACGTTGGGCGACATCGGCATGTCGCGATCGATCGCGACATCGCGCCAGCCCAGCACGACCTGACCTTCCGCCTTCACGGTGCGCTCGAGTTCCTGTTCGCAGGCCAGACGCGACGCGTGTTCCTTCGGCAGGAAGATCATGCCGACGCCATATTCGCCAGCCGGCGGCAACGTCACGCCTTGCTTGGCCATCTCTTCGCGATAGAACTGGTCGGGGATCTGGAGCAGGATACCTGCGCCGTCGCCCATCAGCGGGTCAGCGCCGACGGCGCCCCGGTGATCCAGGTTTTCGAGAATCTTCAGACCCTGTTCGACGATAGCGTGGCTCTTCACGCCCTTGATGTGTGCCACGAAGCCGACGCCGCAGGCATCGTGTTCGTTGGCCGGGTCGTACATGCCCTGTGCGTCCGGCGCCAAGTACGCCTCACCCGGCAGCGCTGCTGCCGTCGCAATCGGTTGCTGTTTCTTTTCCACGAGTTACACCGTCTCTTGGCGAGGCCGCCGCGCGCATGATCGTCGCGGTCGACCGGGTTAAGTGGGGTTGGCCGGGCGGGCCAGAACTGCGGATTCGCGCGCGTCGAAGGTCGTTCTCGAGCGTTGCCACAGGGTGCCGACTCAGCGCGCACGGTTTTCCGCATCGCACCAATCGGCCGAAGTTGGAATATACGCCATGAAATTCACAATGACAAAAGAATTTAATGGGGTCAGATTCCAATTAAAAACCGCACCAAAAGAAGACTTGATTTTATTGGGGTCAGATTAATTTCGTGTGACGAAGATTTGACAGAAAAATACGTAATTTCAAACGCTTGGAGAGCTTATCGGGGAGAGTGACAGGCCTGACCTGGCCTGTCGGATTCTTGCATCAGAGGGCGTTGGGCGCCGATTTGCGGGGACGGCCGCGCGTGAGCGGACTCACCCGGCGATTCGCGGCGAGCGACATTCTTGCCTGATATTCGGGACCGCCGAGGAGCCACCCTTTCTGCGTTGCTGTACGCAGTGCGTCGACCTCATGCGCCGGCAGCGGGATCGAGAACCCCTCCGCGTAAGCGCGCTGACGCTCGAACGGCGTGTTGCCCAAGGCCCAGTAGAGCGCGTGGTCCGTCACGAGGCTGTCGACCGTCAAGCCGACGTGATGGTTGTAACTCGACCACAGGTAATTACCCGGGGCGTCGACCAGACCTGCGCGAACGGGATTGAGCTCGACATAGCGGCTCGCGAGTAACAGATAGTGCTCCGCCTCGATCACCGTGGCGCGATATCGACCCTCCCACAACGTGCCCGTGCGCTGATGGCGTCGGTTGAAATAGAGCACGTAGTAGCGGCCGACCGCCTGCAACGTGGCGGGCAGACTGCGCTCGTCGGCGGGCGTCGCGACCAGATGCAAGTGGTTCGGCATCATGCACCAGGCGTGAATCGCCAGGCCGTTGGCACGTGCGGCGTCGCGCAGGCGGTCGTGGAAAACGCGCCGATCCTCGTCGTCGACGAAGATGGCCTGCCGGTTATTGCCCCGCAGAATCACGTGCTGCGGCTGACGCGGAATGAAGAGTCTCGGTAATCGGGCCATGCTGATTCAAATGTAATGCTTTAAAGCTGGACATCACGATTTGCGAGAGAGTTTCACCATGAAAAATCTCTTTAAATACTGATATCTAGCTAAACCCCGTTGATTCGTACAAAAGTTCTAGATCCGACGATTGCGCACCGAAATCCCAAGCGCATAATGCATCGAAAAATAAATAAATAATCTTGGGAGGAAAGACAAATGACAACTCGGACCTATCGGTCCGTGGCGTGCTTATGCGCGCTCGGACTCGGCATTTCCCTGGCGTCCACCAGCGCCAGTGCACAACAAGCAGGCGATAACGTCGTCAACCTCGGCTGGTTCCACATCGCCCCGCAGGACTCCAGCAAACCGATGACCACCAGCGTCACTCAGGAGGGCTTAACGCCCACCCTGGTGCCATCGAACTTTACTTCACCCGGCAGCGGCGCGAAGGTCAGCAACGCCGACACGCTCGGGCTCGTCATCACGCACTTCTTTACCGACAACATCGCCTTGCAGACCGTGGCCGGCGTGCCAGCCAAGTTCAAGCTCACCGGGCAAGGCGTGATTGCACCTCCGGGACTGGCCGGCGCGCTCACGAGTATCGACCTCGGCGCGGCACAAAACAACCCGATCGTGCAAAGTGTGCGCCAGTGGAGCCCGGCGCTCGTGCTGCAGTACTACTTTGGACAAGCCAATTCGACGTGGCGCCCTTTTCTGGGTGTCGGCGTGAGTTATACGTTCTTCACGAACGTCAATCTCAATCCGAATTTTGAAGCGGCGCTGAATCAGAATTTCGGCAGTGTGCTGTCTTTTACTTCCGGGCATAACGGACCCACGACGGTCGAAGCCAAATCGTCGGCGTCGTGGCAACCGGTTTTCAACGCCGGTGTTTCTTATGCATTCGACAAACACTGGGTTGCCAGCGCGTCGGTCTCCTACCTGCCACTCAAAACCACTGCGAACATCAAAATCAAGGCGCAGGACGGAACGGTACTCTCGTCGTCCGACGCCGAAATCAAGCTCAACCCGATTGTGACCTTCGTATCGGTCGGCTACAAGTTCTAAACCCAGCAGGCGGGACGCAAATTGCGTTCCGCTGGTTGCGGCCAGAGAATATCGGACTCCGCAGTTATTTCTTAAAGCGTGCCTGACATATAAGGGCGCGCTTTTCTTTCGTCCAGCGCTTTTTTCTAGGGGCATTCCATAGGTCGATGCGTGGATACAACACCTTTAGAGCGACACCTCCAGAGTCGCGCTATCCGCGAAATTGCACGGTCGGCATAATGGCCCTGAATTTCATTTAACGAAATTCTCGACAATAAAGAATCTTGAGCAGGAGACGAAATCGATGAAGTTGAAGCATTTGACGATTGCTGCCGCGGCTATGCTGACGGCATCGGGGGCCGCCTTCGCACAGCAAGCCGGGGATACGATGGTCAGCGCAGGCTGGTTCCATCTCTCGCCCCAGGTTTCGAGTGATCCGCTGCATGTCACGGGATCGAGTGTTCCGGGACTGGCGAACGCCGTGAACGCCCGGCTGGGTAACACGGGTGCCAATGTCGATGACGCCGACACGCTCGGCCTCACGCTGACCCACTTCTTCACCGATAACATCGCCGTCGAAGGCGTGTTTGGCGTGCCGCCCAAGTTCCGTCTGTATGGCACGGGCAACCTGGCTTTGCCGGGTGGGGGATCGCTGGCTTCGGCCAAGCAGTGGAGCCCGGCCATCTTGCTGAAGTACTACTTCGGTAAGGCGGGCGACACGTGGCGTCCGTTCCTCGGTATCGGTGCGAGCTACTTCTGGTACTCGAACATCGAACTGACGCCGGGCTTCCAGCAGCTCGCCAGCGCAAGCCTGACCGCCGGTGCCGGCGGCAACACGACGGCGCAACTGACCAACTCGTGGGCACCGGTGTTCAACGCCGGTCTTAACTGGAACGTCGACAAGCACTGGACGCTGGCTTTCTCGGTGTCGTACATCCCGGTGAGCACGACGGCCAAGCTGACGACGACGCGCGGTCCGATCACGACGACCAGCGAAGCCAAGGTCAAGCTGAACCCGGTCGTGACGTTCCTGTCACTCGGCTACCGCTTCTAAGTCGCCGCACGACGCAAGTTACACCGAGTCGCATCAAGCTGTACTGGAAACGCCGCCTTGTGCGGCGTTTTCGCATTTCTGGGCGGCATCACCGCCATCTCAGTGCATGTCGGCGTATTCCGACATCATCTTCAGCCAACGCGCCGCAACTTTCCCTTTTCCGAAACTGTCTCTTCTGGTGTACGCACGTAAGTGGGCGGGCCATAATGGCCGCTCGCCTCAGGGTTCCACCGACGTTCGTCCTCCCGGATTTACCGGACGTCACATTTCAATACCACCTCTTGGGAGTCTGAAAATGGGAATTGCCTCGAAAGCGGAAACGGCACTCAATAGCGGCATCGAAGACGCACGCTTTGCCGGACGTCGTACGGCACGTGCCGCACGGTTAGCGAGTGGCGATGTATCGTCGCGAGTCCGCGATCTGCTCGATGATTTGGACCACGCGTTGTCCAATGCGAAATCGGCGTCGGATGTCGAAGCCCTTCGCGCTGAGATCGGCGACAAGCTGCGTCAGGCGCGCGACGACTTCGGCGATGCGCGTGCGAATCTGCGCCGTCGCGCCAATGAAGTCTGGGAAGAGGCCGATGGCTACGTGCACGAGCGCCCGTGGCAGACCGTCGGCACGGTGGCCGCAGCAGCACTGGTACTCGGCTTCATCCTCGGCCGCAGTTGATTCCGGCAGCGGCGCAATGGCGGCGCGGTCGCGAAAGCGCGTCGCCTTTTAGCCGCGTCCAACTCAACGGAATCAGAGTTGAAATGAAAACAGCCGGCAAACGCCGGCTGTTTTCTTGCGTTTTGCTCCCGTCCCCTCGTCGCCGATTTCGCAACCGAAAGCCCGAGAACGTCCAACATCGATGACTCATGACTCAAAGCGTCGGTTCGACGCTGAACAGTCTGCGGTATTCCTTAATCGCGTAGCGATCGGTCATGCCCGCAACATAGTGGGCGATCCAGCGCGGCTGATCTTCGGGATTCGCCGGGCGGTAGTTCGGTGGCAACAGGCGCGGTTCGGAAATAAAGGCCTCGAACAGCTCCTGCACGATGCGTTGCGCCTTGGCGGCCATTCGCATCACGAGATAGTGCCGATATAGGTTATCGAACAGGAACCGCTTGAGACTTCCCGCCTGTTCGCGCATCTCAGCACTGAATGCGACGAGCGGCCCTGAAGCGCGCACGTCATCCATGGAGAACGGCGAAGCGTCGGCGACACGTTGACGCGTCGTCGCAATCAGATCGACGATCAGCGCGTTGATGATGCGCCGCGTCGTCTCATGCACCAGACGACGGCCGGAGATGTCCGGCCAGGCGAGCTTTGCTTCTGTGCAATACCGGTGCCAAAGCGGCACCTCGTCAAGCTGTTCGAGCGTCAGCAGACCGGAGCGCACACCGTCGTCGATGTCGTGGTTGTTATAGGCGATCTCGTCGGCCAGATTCGCGATCTGCGCTTCGATGCCAGGCTGAAGCCCCTTGAGAAAGCGCTCGCCCAGCTCGCCAAGCCCACGCGCGTTTGCTCGCGAGCAATGCTTCAGAATGCCTTCGCGCGTCTCGAAGCAAAGGTTCAGCCCGTTAAAGCCGCCGTAGTGTTCTTCGAGTTCATCGACCACGATGAGGCTCTGCAAGTTGTGCTCGAACCCACCATAGTCCTGCATACAAACATTCAGCGCGTCCTGCCCCGCATGACCGAACGGTGTATGGCCGAGATCGTGCGCCAGGGCAACCGCTTCGACCAGATCCTCGTTGACGCGCAGATTTCGCGCGATCGACCGCCCGATCTGCGCCACTTCGAGACTGTGCGTGAGACGTGTGCGAAACAGATCGCCTTCGTGATTCACGAAGACCTGCGTCTTGTACTCGAGACGCCGAAACGCCGTCGAATGGATGATGCGGTCGCGGTCGCGTTGGAACTCGGTGCGAGTTGTGGGCGCGCTTTCCGCGAAGCGCCGGCCACGTGACGCGGTGGAGCGCGCCGCGTATGGGGCAAGCGACGCTTCGTAATCGATCATCGCCAGCCCTCCGGTCTCAGACGTTAGCGCGCAGCGTGGCGCGAAGTTCGGCGTCGGGCACGCTCGTCATGAACGCCTGCCCCAACCGGTTGAGCAGCACAAAGCGGATATCGCCGCCTTCTGCCTTCTTGTCGACACGCATCAGATCGATATAGCGATCCTCACCGAGGTCCGGCCCCGTCACGGGCAGCTTGGCCGCCGCAACCAGCGTCTTGATTCGCTGCACCATCGTCTCGTCGATAAAGCCCAGACGCGCCGACAGGTCCGCCCCCATCACCATGCCGCAGCCCACGGCCTCGCCGTGCAGCCATTCGCCATAGCCCAGACCGGATTCGATCGCGTGACCGAACGTATGACCGAAGTTGAGCGTGGCGCGCAGCCCCTGCTCGCGTTCGTCGCTGGCCACGACCTGCGCCTTGATTTCGCATGAACGTTGCACGGCATACGTCAGCGCCGCCGTGTCGCGACCGTTCAGGGCATCGATATTGGCTTCGATCCAGTCGAAGTACTTCTCGTCTGCAATCGCGCCGTGTTTGATCACTTCGGCCATGCCGGCCGCCAGTTCACGATCCGGCAACGTCGACAGCGTGCCGATATCGGCCAGCACGGCGCTCGGCTGCCAGAACGCGCCGATCATGTTCTTACCGAGCGGGTGGTTGATGCCCGTCTTGCCGCCGACCGACGAGTCGACCTGCGAAAGCAGCGTCGTCGGCACCTGAACGAAGGGGACGCCGCGCATATAGCACGCGGCGGCAAACCCGGTCATGTCGCCGACCACGCCGCCCCCCAGTGCGATCAGCGTGGCCTTACGGTCCGCTTGCGCACCGAGCAGTTCGTCGAAGATCAGGTTGAGCGTCTGCCAGTTCTTGTACGCCTCGCCATCGGGCAGCACCGCTTTCACGACGCGCTTGCCGAGACGTTGCAACGTCGCCTCGACCCGTTCCGCATAAAGCGGATCGACGGTCGTGTTCGTCACGATCACGGCATGCGTGCCGCGCACGTGCGGTGCAAACAGCGCGTCCTGCGTCAGCAGATCGGTGCCGATGTGAATGGGATAGGCGCGCTCGCCAAGGTCGAGTTTCAGGGTAATCATGCCGCTTGTTGGCTTCTTGTCATGTTCTGCAATATCGGGCCGTGCGTTCCGTGCGGGCCGCTATCAGCGAGGAAAGGTATCACGGCCAGGCGACGCAGGCGCTGTCGGGACCGACTCACCGGTGTCCACTGCACGCGTCGCGCCGACGGCTTCCGGAGGCGTCTGGCCCGCTTCGGCATCGCGATGTGCGCTTTCCGAAGTACCCGCCGCATCAGCAGCATCCGTCACATCCGCCGCATCCATCACGTCGGCCGCATCCATCGCATCGGGCAACGGCGCTGCGTTGCTCGGCACGATGCCCGCCATTTCCAGTTGCATCAGCACCATGTTGACGAGCGCATTGACGCTTGGCCGGCCAGTTTCGATGATGAACGTCGCGCATTCCCGGTAAAGCCCGTCGCGCTCCTGATACAGCTGTTCGAGTCGCGCACGCGGATCTGCCGTTTGCAGCAACGGACGATTCTTGTCGCGACGCGTGCGCAACCAGAGATCGTGCGGATTGGCGCGCAGATAGACCACCGTACCGCGCGATTTGATGTACTCGCGGTTCTCTGCGCGCAACACCGCGCCCCCGCCAGTGGCGAGAACGATTCCGCTGCGTTGGGTGAGTTCGTCGATGGTCTGGGTTTCGCGCTGACGAAAGCCGTCCTCGCCTTCATGCTCGAAGATGACCGGAATGCGCACGCCTGTGCGCGCTTCGATCTCATGGTCGGAGTCATAGAACTGCCGTCCAAGGCGTCGTGCCACTGCGCGTCCAACCGTGGTCTTGCCCGCCCCCATCAGTCCGACAAGTATTACGTTTTCCAGCATAAATCGCTGATATTTGGGTTCCAATCCCTGATGATACCGGTATCTGCGTCGGGCGTGCGGAACGCGTCGCCTCGGGGAACACCCCGAGAAGCCGGGGATGGCCAGGAGGAAGGTCGTCATTCAGGTCATCAGGCAGATCGTCTGAGCGGGGGGGCGATGCACCACCCTGCCCCGCTGTGCCGCCGTCCAACGCGTCGGGAGCGCCGATTGCCGCGCCATCCGGCACCACGCTGGGCGTCAGGAACACCAACAACTCCGTGCGCCGGTCCTCATTGGCGCGGTTACGGAAAAGTGCGCCCAGTACCGGCACTTCCCCCAGCCAGGGAACGCTTGCGCGGCTGTCCCGCTTCACTTCCTGGTAAATCCCACCGATCGCGACCGTCCCGCCGCTTTCGACCTGCACCTGTGTCCGGACGTGCCGGGTATCCACGGCAAATCCCTCGGCGACGGCCTGCCCAACGCTGTCCTTGCGCACATCCACATCCAGAATCACTTGCCCGTCGGGCGTAATCAAGGGCGTGACTTCCAGTCTCAGGGTCGCCTTGCGGAACTGCACGGATGCCACATTGCGCCGGCCATTGCGCGTTTGATAAGGCAATTCCGTGCCTTGCTCGATGAGGGCCTGCACCTTGTCTGCCGTGACCACGCGCGGACGGGAGACCACTCGCCCTCGCCCGCTGGTCTCCAATGCGGAGAGTTCCAATTGCAGGAAACGACTCGCGGACCGGCCGAATAACGTGATCGCCAGACTCGGCGGTGCCACACCCGCCAGCGCCGCCGCCGAAAGCCCGATATCTACCGCGCTGCCGGGAGCGCTCGCGTCGCCACCCGCTCCGCGAGTGCCGTCGGACCCCGTAGCCCGGAGTGCGCCACCGTTCGAGTCGCTGCCGCCGGCCGGCACATCGAACGATCCCCCATCCGACGTTGGACGCTTGTCGCCGCCCCGTCCTGCATTGGCGGCTCCGTGTTGTCCCGCCAGCCGGACGCCGAGCGACTCACTGAACCGGTCATCGGCTTCGACGATGCGGGCCTCGATCAGCACCTGGCGCACGGGTACGTCGATGCGCGCAATGAACGACGCCAACGCATCGAGCTTCTCGGGCAGGTCGGTGACAAATAGCTGATTTGTGCGGGGATCCGCAATAAGACCGCCACGCGCGGACAAGAGCCGCTGCCCTTTGCTGTCCTTCTGCCCCAAGATGATCTCCCGCAATGCCTCCGCCCGCGGATAATTCAACCGGAATCGGCGTGCGCCCAGCGGCAGCAACGCCTCACGTTTCGCCGCAGCTTCCAGTTGCGTTCGCTCATCGGCCAGCAGATCGGCGCGCGGCGCAATCCAGTCGACGCCGTTCACGGATTGCACGCCGAGGCCTGCACTTCGGATCATGACGTCGAACGCCGTCGCCGCAGACACCCCCGTCACCTCCATGTCGATACGCCCCGTGACGCGCTCGCCGATGGCCACGCTCCGACCGGTCAACTTCGCAAATGCCCGCAGCGCGTCGGCCGCTTCGACGCCGTGCAAAGCCACGTCCACCGTCGAAGGGTCGGCATTCGACAGCGACTTACCCGGCCATGCACCGTCATCGCTCCAGGTGGCCGTCAGTCCGGAGGTGGCGGTCCGACGCAGCACCACGCGGCGAGCACCGGCACGCATTGCCCCCACGGGTTCGGCATTCTCGACCGGCACCTGAGGCATCGATTCGGCCATGGTCACGGCATCCTGTGCAGACCGGCGTGTCATAGGCGTGCGAAACACGTCGATGACATCTGCCGGCATCTCCCATCGCGGTGGCGGCTCCGGCAGCGCGGGGAGCGCAAGTGTGATCTGTGTGTCAAGCGGCTCTGCGGGCGCGGCCGTGCGGCGCCACCGGTACGCCGACACGGTGACGGTCAACGTTGCCTCCTCGTTGTCGGCATGCACCGCTGTGCCGGCGGTTCTGGTTTGCACACGAGGGCCATCCAGCGAGAACTGCTCAACCGCCAGATGCCGTGGCACCCGATCGATCTCGGCAAGCCAGCCGAGCAACCTCGCGACCGTTCCCCGGACACGCAACTCGGCGCGCTCGGTTTCAAGTTCGCCGGAGACTGCCGCCTGTCCCGGACGAGAAGACTCCAAAGCCAGCCCGCTCCGTGAGACCAACTGCTCAAGATCGGCACGCCAGGCTGCAAGGGCCTCGTCGTCAGTCTCGGGAGCGTCACTTGCATGCTCCGACAAGGTTGACGAGACTGGCGACTCACCAACCGATATCCCTGCAATTTCTGCCGTCCCCGGATCGACGACGGGCAGCATGCGCTGCCATGTTCGCGTTTGCGCACCTTCGCTCTGAAGCCGGCGCATGAGTGCGGGTAAGTGGTCCGCAGCGTTGTTGGCGCGCGCTAGCATCTGCCGCTCGACGTCGAGCCCCTGTTTCAGGGCCGCACGCGCCGGGAGACTCATCAGCCATCCAATCGACCACGCGAGACAGAAGCCCGTCAGCGCCGCAACAATCGCAAGTCCCCACCGTACAGCTGGCGTCCATTCGGTCGGTGAAACGGAAAACCATGCCCTCCAACGGGCCCGCCAACGCGCCGTAGCGTCATGGAACATGTCACGCACGTCGTCTGGCGGGTGATTTTCACCGTACATCAGGCACCTCCTGCGTCGGTTGGGCGTCGAGATCCGCGGCAGCGGCCAGCAAGACGGGTGTAGGCGCGGGTTTCAACTCGATGCGCAGCGTAAAGCGACGAACGTTCGGTGCACCGGCCGACGTCTGCGCGTCAGTCCATTGACGCCGAACGCTCTCGGGCACCACGCTCGATTCGACCTCCTTGACCTTGCTCACCCACGGCAACGCGCGCAACCGCTTCTGCGTTTCACGCACCCGCGATTGCGTTATTGCATAACCTTCGATTCGCAGATGCGCCTCCGCCGTCTTCACCATCGACAGCCGCACGCCGTCGGCGCAGGCCCGCATGATGTCGAGCAGACGATCGGCCGCAGCCGGTCGGCGCTCAACCAGCGCAACGACGGCTCTGCGGTGAGCACCCAGCTCGACTAACTGTCGCCGCGTCATGTCGAACGCCGCCACCTCTGCGGCCAACCTCTCCCTCGTCGCGCGCAATGCCATTTGCTGCGTCTGCATCTCGCGTCGTTGGTAAAGGTCCCACGCAATGGGCACTAGCGAAGCCGTCGCACCGCACGCCGCAATGCATGCCCAGATTCGCCATTGCCGTTGGATATCGCAGCGGCGCCGTTGCGCCAGCGTGGGAAGGAAATCAAGCGGTGCAAATACTTTCGTCAGCCGCATGCCACCCCCTGCATCGATATGGCGCGCAGCGCCAGCCCACAGGGCACGGCCAGCGCCGCACGCGGCACGAATGACTCCTGATGTGCGCCGGCAGGATCGGAGCCCTCGAATGTCGCGAGTGGGTCGAAGGGGCGCACCGCGACGCGGCATGCGTCTGCAACAGCGTCACAGATCGCCACCAGTTCTGCCGGGCTAGCCCCCTGTGTCGCGACATCGATGACGCGCGGTGCGACCGGCAATGCTCGTGTCAAATCCCGAACGACGCTTGCCAACGCTTCCGGGTGCCCACGAACGCCGTCATAGCGCTCACGAACATCCCCGACGCAAACCTCACCATCGAATACCGCCAGATCAAGCGTTTGGGCATCGATCTGTAGTAGCGCGCCCGGCGCGGATATTCGCACTTGACCGATGGAGGCGTCGGGCACAACGGCATCGTGATCGCTTGATGCGGATGTACGGCGTTCTGCGCCTTGCGCCCACAGAAACGCTCGCCGCCCCGCCTGATGCGCCGCATCGATGGCTTGTGCACGTAGCCCGGACATTTCCAGCACGGCCAGCCTGTCGTCGACCGGGGTCGCTTCACAGGCGTAAAGCCTCAGACGATGGCTGCCCGGGTCAGCCCACGCCACGCCGACACGGCTGCGCATGTCGAGATCGCCATCGCCCGGCAGCAATAACGCCGCGCGCCGCTCGCACCACGCCCGCAACGCGCGCGGCGGCAGATCCGCCGGGCAGTCGATCACCTGCGTTTTCAGTCCGTGCGACGGGAGCGCGAGGACGATGGCGTCGTCCTGCAAGGCCTGTGCCCGTGTGCCCAGACGCTCCAGCAATTCCTCCAGACGACGCGCCACCGCTTCCGGCTTGACGATCAATGCGCCTCGCAGCATGTCGTCTTCCAGCGCAGCAGCCCCATAGACATCCAGACGCAATCGGCCGCTTCCCGGCGTTCGCATGATGCGAACGAATTGCATGCCATTAGCGTCGAAGTGGATTCCGCAACCGCCGCCACCTCTGCCCGGCCTCATTGCCGTCATCGCTTTCATCACCGTCGTCGTCGCCCACTGCGTCCCCAAGTGGCGCATCCCGCGCAAAACCGCTGCGATCATGACTTCCTCCCGCCTTTCGTCGTATCGATGCGATCGATGCTATCGGGCATGGCACAGCGGTCCAATCGGACGATTCCGAATACTGGCGAGGTGAAGGCGGGTGAAATGCGCTTTCGGAATTCATGCCGATTTTGGCTCGGACGATTCCTAGTCCCCATAGGCTCAAACTCCGATTTCGGGGGGCTGTCGAGGGAGGTTCCGGGGCGTTCGTTATAATCGGCCCATCGTTTTTTCCGGTTCTCCCATGGCAAGCACACCCCAAACCGAGACACCCCGCGACAAGCGTCCGCCCAAACCGCGCCGCTCCATCTGGCTGCGCATCGCACTATGGTTCGTAGGTCTGATCGCTGCGATGGCCGTCTGCGGCGCGTTGCTCGCGGGGTACATCCTGGTGGTGATGACGCCACAGCTGCCGTCGCTCGACACGATCGTCGACTATCGGCCGAAGATTCCGCTGCGCATCTATACGGCCGACGAAATCCAGATCGGCGAATTCGGCGAAGAGCGTCGCAATCTCGTGCGTTTCGCCGATATCCCCGACGTCATGAAGAAAGCCGTCCTCGCTATCGAGGACGACCGCTTCTATCAGCACGGCGGCGTCGACTTCATCGGCATCTTCCGCGCGGGCGTCGCGAACTTCACGCGCGGCGGCTCGTCGCAGGGGGCGAGCACGATCACCATGCAAGTTGCGCGTAACTTCTTCCTGTCCAGCGAGAAGACGTACACACGTAAGATTTACGAAGCGCTCCTCGCCTACAAGATCGAATCGCGCCTGACCAAAGATCAGATTCTCGAGCTGTACATGAATCAGATCTATCTCGGAGAGCGTGCCTACGGCTTCGCCAGCGCAGCACGCGTCTATTTCGGCAAGGATCTGAAGGACATCACGCTCGCCGAGGCCGCCATGCTTGCCGGGCTGCCGAAAGCGCCGTCGGCCTATAACCCGATCGTCAATTACAAGCGTGCGCGTGTGCGTCAGGAATACATTCTGAAGCGCATGTACGACCTCGGATATGCATCCAAGGCCGAATACGATCAGGCGATCGCGCAGGAACTGGTGGTGCGTGGGCTGGGTAGCGAATTCAGCGTGCACGCCGGTTATGTGGCGGAAATGGTGCGTCAACTGCTCTACGCGCAGTTTAAGGATGAGATCTACACGCGCGGTTTCAACGTCTACACGACCATTAATTCGGCGGATCAGGAAGCGGCGTACGAAGCGCTGCGTGCGGGCGTCATGGCGTACGAGCTGCGCCACGGCTATCGCGGCCCCGAAGCGAATATCGACCTGCCGGACGGCAAGGACGAACGCGAACAGTTGATCGACGACACGCTGGTCGAGCATCCGGACAGTGGCGATATGGTCGCGGCCGTGGTGCTCGCCGCATCGCCCCAGCAAGTGAAAGCGGTGCTTCTGAATGGCGACGATGTCACCGTGACGGGCGACGGACTGCGATTCGCCGCCGCCGGGTTGAGCGCCAAAGCGCAGCCGAAACAGCGGATTCGTCCGGGTTCCGTCATCCGTGTGACGAAGGATGCCAAGGACAATTGGCGCATCGTCCAGATGCCGGACATCGAAGCGGCATTCGTCTCGCTCGACCCGCAAAACGGCGCCATCCGCTCGCTGGTCGGCGGGTTCGACTTCAACCGCAACAAGTTCAACCACGTGACGCAGGCATGGCGTCAGCCGGGGTCGAGCTTCAAGCCGTTCATCTACTCGGCCGCGCTGGAAAAGGGCTTTGCCCCGGCGACCATCATCAACGACGCGCCGCTGTACTTCTCGGCGGCACAGACCGGCGGACAGCCGTGGGAGCCCAAGAACTACGGCGGCGGCTTCGACGGACCGGAGCCGATGCGCGTGGCGCTCATGCGGTCCCGCAATCTCGTGTCGATCCGCATTCTGCAAAGCATCACGCCGGCCTATGCCCAGAAATTCATCGGACGATTCGGCTTCGAAGCGGACAAGCATCCGGCCTATCTGCCGATGGCGCTGGGCGCGGGCATGGTGACACCACTGCAAATGGCGAGCGGTTTTGCGGTGTTCGCCAACGGTGGCTTCCGCGTCAATCCATTCATCGTGGCCCGCATCACCGATTCGAAGGGCAACGTGATCATGGAAGAGAAGCCGGTTGCGGCAGGCGACGAGTCGATTCGTGCCATTCCGGCGCGTAACGCCTTCCTCATGAATTCGATGCTGCACGATGTGGCGACGCGCGGCACGGCCGCAAAGACCAACGTGCTCAAGCGCAGCGATCTCGCGGGCAAGACGGGCACGACGAACGATTCGCACGACGCGTGGTTCGCCGGTTATCAGTCTCAGTTGGTGGGGGTTGCCTGGATCGGTTTCGATCAGCCGCGCAATCTGGGCGATCGTGAAACCGGGGGCGGTCTGGCGTTGCCGATCTGGATCGACTACATGTCGAAGGCGCTGCGCGGGGTACCGGAGTCTCCTCGCGCGATGCCGCCGGGCGTCATTCAGGCGAATGGCGATTACTACTACGACGACTATCCGCCGGGACGCGCCGTCAGCACCGTTGGCCTGAGTGCAGAGACGGCACCGGACGGCTCGGCAGCGCCGGGGCCGTCGACCGGCGCCCTGCCCGGTCAGATGCCGGCGCAGCCGGGGGCGATGCCGTCACCTGCGCCCGCGCCGGCCCCTGTGGACCGCCAGGAGCGTCAGCGCATCCTGGACATGTTCAACAGCAAGCCCTGACGAACTCGGCGATGACAGGACTTTCAGTCACCGCAGCCCATCGAGCTGCGGTGATCTGAAGCGCCAGCGGAGGCCCGAAGACGTCTGCAATTCTGCAGTGATTTAGAGCGAACGCGCGAACGACGAGATGCGATCAGGCCGGCTGAAGCGTGACCGTCTCTCCGGCCTGTTGCGACGCAAAGCGCGACAAGGCTTCGAACAACTCGGAATCGTCGCGCGTGTCGCGCCACTTGTCGCCCTTCAGGCGGAAGTGGAAACCACCCGAGCGTGCGGCAATCCAGATCTCGCTCATCGGCGTCTGGACATTGACGATGATCTTGCTGCCATCGTCGAATTCGAGCGTCAGAACATTCCCCGTACGCTCGCAATCGATATCCACATCGCTGTCGTCGACCACCGCCTCGACCGCTGCCTCCACCTGTGTCAGCACCGCCTCGGCGAGCGCCAGGAATTCACTTTCCGTCATGCTAAACTCCACGGTTTGCGTCATCGTTAGCATGCCGCACCACGCGGCGATACCCCCATGACTGCACCTATTCGAACCTGCGCGATTGTAGCGTCGATTGCTCTGTTGAGCGCATTGGCCGCCTGCGGCCAGGCTGGCCCGCTCTACTACCCCGCCAAACCGGTGAAACCGACGCCGCCGCCGGGCGCGCCGCTGCCTCCGCCGCCGCTCGTGCCGACGCCTGAGCGCGGGCCGTCCGTCGATGTGCCGCCGGCCGCTTCGCGCCCCGCAGCAAAGCCGGAATAAGCGTAAATTAGCCAATGTTGGCCGAATTCCGGCGGAATTGACCTCGACGTTCGGGGTACAACGCCTTCGGCCCAACTGGCGACCCCTTGTTTTTCTCGTTGATTACCGAGCACCTCCGATGTCCGACGCCATCTTCTCTTACCGCGACGACGTACTTCACGCCGAAGGCGTAGCGCTGCCCGCCCTCGCCGAGCGCTTCGGCACGCCGCTGTATGTCTACTCGAAGGCGGCTCTGACGAACGCCTACCTGGCCTACGCCAAGGCGTGCGAAGGTCGTAACGCCGCGGTTCACTACGCGGCCAAAGCCAATTCGAACCTCGCAGTGCTCGGCGTATTCGCCAAGCTCGGCGCAGGCTTCGATATCGTCTCGGCAGGTGAGCTGGCACGTGTCATCGCCGCAGGCGGAGATCCGAAGCGCGCCGTGTTTTCCGGCGTCGGCAAGCACGCAGACGAAATGCGTTTCGCCCTGGAAAAGGATGTGTTCTGTTTCAACGTGGAATCGCGTCCGGAACTGGATCGCCTGAACGCGGTGGCCGGACAAGTCGGCAAGCGGGCGCGCGTGTCGTTGCGCGTGAATCCGAACGTCGACGCCAAGACGCACCCGTACATTTCCACGGGCTTGCGTGGCAACAAGTTCGGCGTGGCCTATGAAGAAGCTTTCGACGCCTACCGCGCGGCGGCCGCCATGCCCAACCTTGAAGTCGTCGGCATCGACTGCCATATCGGCTCGCAAATCACCGAAATCTCACCGTACCTCGACGCAACCGACAAGGTGCTCGATCTCGTCGAGAAGCTCGAAGCAGCCGGCATTTCGCTGCATCACATCGACGTGGGTGGCGGCCTGGGCATCACCTATACCGACGAGACGCCGCCGGACATTACGGCCTTCGCCACCACGCTGCTCGACCACATCGCCAAGCGCGGCCACGGCCACCGTCAGGTGCTGTTCGAGCCGGGTCGCTCACTCGTCGGTAACGCCGGCGTGCTGCTCACGCGGGTGGAATTCCTCAAGCACGGCGAGACGAAGAACTTCGCGATCGTCGATGCGGCCATGAACGATCTGGCCCGCCCGGCCATGTACGAGGCCTATCACGGGATCGATCCGGTGGTGCGTCGCGCCGGGGATGCCGCAACGTTCGACGTCGTCGGCCCGGTCTGCGAGAGTGGTGACTGGCTCGGCCGTGACCGCGCATTGGCGATCGACGCTGGCGACCTGCTCGCCATTCGTTCGGCCGGTGCCTATGGGTTCACGATGAGTTCGAACTACAACACGCGTCCGCGCGCGGCCGAAGTCATGGTCGACGGCAATGAAGCCTATCTCGTGCGCGAACGCGAGACGGTCGAATCGCTGTTCGCTGGCGAACGACTCCTGCCTGCCTGATCCCGCTCAGACGCTTAAGACTGTCGACTGCCTACTGCTTCTGCGACGGCCTGCGCAGCGCCCAAACCACGCGGGCACCCAGCAGGCCCGCCACCACCATCGCGTAGATCAACGGCTGGGCAAGATCGTTCTTGCCCGCCTTCATCCACCAGTAATGCAGGATCGAAAGCACGGCAATCGCGTAGATCACGCGATGCAGCCGCTGCCAGCGCCGCCCGCCCATGCGGCGCATCACTGCATGCGGCGACGTTGCCGCGAGTAACGTCATCAGCACGAACGCCACAAATCCCACGGTAATGAACGGCCGCTTGCCGGTGACGTCGCGCAAAATGCTCGTCCAGTCGAACCATTGGTCCAACCAGAAGTACGTCGCGAAATGCAAAGCGCCATAGAAGCAGGCAAATAGCCCGAGCATGCGACGAAATCGCAGCAGCCACGACATGCCGCTCACACGTCGCACCGGGGTGACGGCGAGTGTGATGCAGAGCATCACGAGCGTCCATGTGCCTGTCGATCGGGTGATGAATTCGACCGGATTCGCGCCCAGCTGGTCTGTCAGTCCGTAGACGACAAGTCGCAACAGCGGCACCAGTGCGAGCAGAAAGACGACGACCTTGCTCCAAGGCCCCCACCGATTCGGCCGGTGCGCCGAGCGGCTGCCGTCGCGGGCACTGGGCGTCGACGCCACATTCCCGGGCGCCGGCGCAGCGGTCGATGAAGAAGAGGATCGCGGCACGACCGGTCGGCTCAGAAGAATTTACGGAGATCCATGCCCTGATACAGACTGGCGACCTGGTCGGCGTACCCGTTGAACATCAGCGTCTTGCGCTTGGGTGTGAAGATGCCGCCCTCGCCGATACGGCGCTCCGTCGCCTGACTCCAGCGCGGGTGATCGACGTCGGGATTCACGTTCGAATAAAAACCGTACTCGTTCGACGCCGCGCGATTCCAGCTCGTGAGTGGCATCTTCTCGACGAAGCGAATCTTCACGATGGACTTGGCACTCTTGAACCCGTATTTCCAGGGCACCACCATGCGCACCGGCGCGCCGTTCTGATTCGGCAACACTTCGCCATACAGACCGAACGTCAGCAGCGATAGCGGATGCATGGCCTCGTCCATCCGCAAGCCTTCCACATAAGGCCACCCCAGCACCGGATAAGACAAACCCGACATCTGTTTCGGGTCTGCGAGCGTGACGAACTCCACGTATCGGGCGTTGCCCGTCGGCTGCACTTGCTTGATCAGTGCCGAGAGCGAGTAACCGATCCACGGGATCACCATCGACCAGCCCTCGACGCAACGCAGCCGATAGACACGCTCTTCGAGCGGTGCGAGCTTCAGCAACGCGTCGAGATCGTAGACCTTCGGCTGCTTGACCTCACCCTCGATGGCCACCTGCCACGGACGCGGCTTCAGCGTGCCCGCGTACCGTGCCGGGTCCGACTTGTCGGTGCCGAATTCGTAGAAGTTGTTGTAGGTGGTGACATCCTTGATGTCGGTCGGCTTGTCGGTCAGAACGTAGTGCGCGTTGCGCGTCGCCGTCAGTTTGGCGAGACCCGTGCCGGGACTATCGGCGGCAAAGGCAGCGGCGGACGGCAACAAGCCCAGCGCCGCGCCACCCATCCCGGTCAATCCGGTCAATCCAATCCCGGACGCCTGCAAGAAGCGCCGCCGACCGGTCGCTACCTCGCGCGGCGTAATGCTGCTCGACGGAATATCTGCGCCACGCAAACGCGCCTTGTTTGTACCCACGATGCTCACGATACCCACCTCCAGACCCTATCGGCCGCTATCCGCCGCCATCTGCGCTACCGCCGTCGTCACTGTGCGCCATAGAACGAGCCAGCCACAACGCCCTGTCCGCGATCAGACCGACACGCGGACCGCACCGTTCCCCGCGTCACACTGCGGCAAATCATACGACACGATGAAAAAAGCCGCCTGCACGTGAGTGAGGCGGCTCTCAAAGTTTGACCGGATCAAACGTCGCGGCGTCAGAGCTGTCCGTAGCTATGCAGGCCGGAGAGGAACATGTTCACGCCGAGGAAAGCGAACGTCGTGATCAGCAAGCCCGTCAGCGACCACCATGCCGCCACCACGCCACGCAGGCCCTTCATCAGGCGCATGTGCAACCAGGCCGCGTAGTTCAACCAGACGATCAGCGCCCAGGTCTCCTTCGGATCCCAGCTCCAGTAACCGCCCCAGGCATCCGCCGCCCACAGCGCCCCGAGAATCGTGGCGATCGTGAAGAACGCGAAACCGACGGCAATCGCTTTGTACATGACGTCGTCGAGCAATTCGAGCGACGGCAGGCGCGACGAGAAGAATCCGCTGTCGAGCGCCTTGCCATTGGCCGCCAGACGCTTGTTCTCCCCCGACTTGAGCAGGTAGGCCACAGCCACCATCGCGGCGAGGGCGAACGTGCCATAGCCGATGAAGTTTGCCGGCACGTGGATCTTCATCCACCAGCTTTGCAGCGCAGGCACCAGCGGCTGAATTTCGTAAGCGCTTCGCGCCACGCTGTACCAGAGGTTAAAACCGACGGCGGCACTGATCACGAGCAGCACGAATGGGCCGAGCGAGCGCGTTTCGTAACGCTGCTCGTAGTACAGATAGAACAGCGATGTAATCAGGCAGAACAGCACGAAGACTTCGTACAGGTTCGAAATCGGAATATGGCCGACGTCTGCGCCCACCAGATACGACTCGTACCAGCGCACCATCATGCCGGTGAAGCCGAGCAGCACCGCCGCCCAGCACAGCGACGAACCGACGCTCGCACCGAACGGCGAGCGGGCAAGGAGGCCGCCCCAGTAGAAGAGCGTCGACAGGAAGAACAGCGCGCTCATCCACAAAATGGCCGACTGGCTCGACAGGAAGTACTTGAGAAAGAACGCCTGATCGGCCCGCGCCAGATCGTGGTGATACATCCCGATACCCGAGAGCGCGAGAATCGCGATCCCGGCCATCAGCCAGCGCACCGAACGCCAGTGCCAGCCGAGCAGCGCAAACGTCGGGACGGAGAGCACCAGAATCGTGTGCTCGTAATAGTCCATGAAGTGGCCGTAGCGGTTGAGCGCAAAGCCCGCGCCCAACGCCAGCGCCAGCGCGAACAACCAGTCGCCGATGCTGCGACGGCGCAGCCACGAGACCTCTGAATAGCCTTGGGATAACTCCATCTGTCTCACCTTCATCGTTTTGTGACGATCTCGTTCATCTCCGCCTTCGTGCGGGCGAATTCCTTTTCGAAATCCAGGGTGCGACGCGTCGTCGACACTGCCATCAATACCGAACTACCACCTTCCGGCGTGTCTTTGACCCACAGCCACAGACGCCGCTCGCGTACGTAGAACATCGAGAAAATGCCCAGTACCAGCAGCAAGCTGCCAAGATACACGATCTTCTTGCCCGGCGAGCGCGTGAGCTGGAAGACGCTCGCCTGGATCTGTTCGAACGAATCGAGTTGCAGGAACACCGGGGCGTCGTACAGGAAATTGTCGGACAGCGCGTTGGTGGCCGTATGCACGAAGCGCTCTGTCTCCGGCGACGGCACCGCAGCCGGCTGCCCCGCCTGCTCACGCGCGACCTGCCACAGCTGCCAGATCGTGCCGTCCAGAATGCGACGGAACATGTCTGCCGCACTCGACTGCTGCTCCTGCGGCACCTTCTCGTTCACGAACTCGGCAATCGCCTGCAAACCGCCCGTTGCATGACCGTTCTTGCTCGCGGGCATCGCACCGGCGAAAAGGTCCAGTTCGCGCTTGGCGCTTTCCTGCAATTGCCCACGCAAATCGGCGGACGTCTGCGATGGCAGCGATTGCTGCGCAAATCGGCGAGCCGCTTCGGTCCGCGCACCGTCGTCCTGAAGCGCCGCACGCAGCAACATCCACTGCTTGACGGAGCCATCGGCATCCGCCGGAATGCGCAGGTACTGGAACGGACCATCAGGCGTGTCGCGCACGCCCGTCATGAACACACGCTCGCCGTCTTCCACCAGAATCGGCAGCATGTAGTTGCGGTACTCCTTCGCCTGACCGCTGCGGTCGCGCACCTTGTATTGCACCGACGGACCGACGTTGCGCAAGTCCTTGCCCACATCGGTTCGTGCACCGGAACCCAGTTGTGCACCCAGTTCGTCACGCAGCGATTTGCGGGCGACGCCGCGCACGTCGCGCTCGCCGCCACCGTTGCTGATGTTCTCGACGTTGATCGCGCGGAAGTCGCTGAACTCGACGGTGTAGGCGTCCTTACCCGCCGCGCCGCCGCGCAGTTGGGTCGATCCGCCGATGTCGCCGGAGAACGCGAACGGACGATCGGTCGTGCCGCGCATCGGGTAACCGGTCAGCTTCAGCTTGCTGCCGCCGTCCTCGAAGCTCGACTGATAGATCGCCACGCCTTTATAGATGAAGGGTTCGTTAACCTTGACCGTCGCATCCATCGACTTGCCGGTTTCGGGGTCCGTCACCACGATGTCGCTGGCGAACAGCTTCGGCATGCCCGTCGAGTAATAGTCGACGTGGAATTTCTTCAGCTCGATGGAGAACGGCAGATCCTGCACGACCGAGCCGTCCTGAAAATTCAGAATGGCCGTGGTGGACTTACCACCTTCCGGCACGAATGCGTAGCCGCGAAACGCGGGATTGTTCGCCGACAGACGATGGTTCTCGGGAATCTGCGCGATGACGGCATTACCTTGCAGCGGCGATTTTCCGAACAGCGCCATCTGGACACGAATCAGCAGGTCACTGTCGACCAGACCGCCCAGACAGATGATCACGATGGCGCTGTGTGCAAAGATGTAGCCGATCTTGTTGATCGCGCCGGCCTTGGCGGCCACCAGCGTCGCCCCTTCGCGCTCGCGCACGACGAAGCGGTAACCGCGATGTCCGAGATAGCCCGTCACACGCTTGAGCAGATCCGTGCGCGAGAGAGGGCAGACATACTCGGCCTTGTGACCGAACGCGCGCAAACTCCCTTCGCGCACGTGATCGCGCCAACTGCGGATATCCGCGATCATCTTCGGCGCATTGCGCACGATGCACAGCGTCGTGGACGCCATCAGGAAGAAGAGGATCAGCAGGAACCACCACGAGCTGTACACGGTGTACAGGCCAAGCGAGCGGAACACGTCCGCCCAGAACGGACCGAACTGATTGACGTAATTGGGGTAAGGGTCGCCCTGCTTGAGCACGGTGCCAACGATGCTGGCAATCGCGAGCACGGTCAGCAGACTGATGGCGAAACGCATCGAACTGACAAGCTCGACGCCGTCGCGCACCCATCGCTGCGCTCCCTTGATCTGCATTCCCGAGGTACTGATGCTCATTCTGTTTCCGACAACAAAAAAGGGCGGGGACGCGTATCGCACGCGCCCGCCACCCTGTGTATGCTAAACCAGTTACCCCCGGTCGCTCTGCGGCACCGTAGCGGGTTTCGTTATAAGTCAGCGAATATACCCTGACGTTCACATGATGTCAGGGCAGGGCTCCCGATCATCACGCTTAGCGCAGACCGGCCACGTAATCGGAGACGGCCTTGATTTCCTTGTCCGACAGACGTCCGCCGATCGTATGCATCGGCGCGTTGTTGCCGCGCGTCTCGTTACGGAAGGCGATGAGTTGCGCCTCGGTGTATTCCGCCCACTGTCCGGACAGCCGCGGGTATTGCGACGGCATGCCGGCACCGGTCGGACCGTGGCAGGACGCGCACGCCGGCACACCCTTCTCCGCGATGCCGCCACGGTAAATCTTTTCGCCGAGCGGCACGGTGTCTTTGTTGCGGGCGACGCCCGGCTTTTCGGTCTGCGAGGCGAAGTAAGCGGACACGTTGCGCATGTCCTGCTCGTTCAATGCCGCGACCATACCGGCCATGATGGGATTATTTCGTGCGGGGGTCTTGCCGGGCTGCGCCTTGAAGTCGACGAGCTGCTTGTAGAGATATTCGGCATGCTGACCGGCCAGCTTCGGATACGCGCCGCCAGGGCTATTGCCGTCTGCCGCGTGGCAGGCCGCACATACTTGCGTGGCGATGGCCTGTCCCCGGGCCAGGTCGGGTTTTGCGGGCGTCTGGGGCTCGGCGGCTTGTGCTGCTCCGCTCAGAAGAAAGCATGCCAGCGCCAACGGTGTTGCAGCGAGAGACTTCCACACTCCTCGGTTCATTCGCACACCTTATATCTGTTTTGTCGGGAAATCGGTCGTTCGAACTCACCGTCCGACGCCGCGTTTCTCCTCCAACCTCACGGCGCGCGAGACGTTCGGGCAAGCCCTGGCAAGGCCAAGGTTAACTTTCATATTGTACAATAAAGACTTTCCCCGGCTTTAGGGGATTTCCATGTAGAAGGCCGCAGAACGGGGCTTCCCGGCCTGTCGCCGGTGAGTGCTCAACCCCACCGTCTTGCGTGCCTGCGCCCGCGTTGCGGCCCGATCCCAGTGGCTGCGGCGCTCCCCGGTTTCCGTCATGTCCCTACTTCATCAAGCCCGCTTCTTTACGACCGTCAATCATCTGCGCGACCTGCCGCCTACGGCCGTGCCCGAGGTCGCCTTCGCGGGTCGCTCGAACGCGGGCAAATCCAGCGCGCTCAACATCCTCTGCAATCAGAAGCGGCTGGCCTTCTCGAGCAAGACGCCGGGTCGCACGCAGCACATCAACTACTTCGAGATCGCTCACCTCGAACACCTTTACGGCTACCTCGTCGATTTGCCGGGGTACGGCTATGCCGAGGTCGGCGGCGGTGTGAAGGTGCACTGGCAACAGCTGCTCGGCGACTACCTCGTCCAGCGTCCGCAATTGCGCGGCCTCGTGCTGGTGATGGACTCGCGCCGCCCGTTCACGGACCTCGATTGCGAACTGATCGACTGGTTCATGCCCACCGGACGTCCGATCCATGCCCTGCTGACGAAAGCCGATAAGCTGACACGTCAGGAAGCCACGAACGTATTGCGCGAGACACAGAAACGCCTGTCCGCGCTGCCGCGCACCGATGGGCTGCCGTCTGACGATCCGACCGTTGCGCCGCAATTCACGGCGCAACTGTTCTCGTCGCTCAAGCGCACCGGCGTCGACGCTGCGCAGCGCATGCTCGAAGAGTGGCTCGCCATTCCGGCGCGCGAGAAGGCCAAGAAGTAAACGCTTGTTCGCAGCCCGCTCGCGGAATCTGCTTCCAAAGGTAGACGTTCGGCACCCCGGGCGTGCGCGACAAATCGTCGCGGCGACGACGAGCGGAGTGCGGGCAGAGGGCGAGCGTTTTGGGGTCGTCTCAGGGAAATCGATGGGGCCGACGCGGCGAACCACCGTATCGGCCAAACGGATGATGTCTGCGTGAACTCACCGGAAAGCGAGACGATCCGGGCGGTTGCCGTGCCGTTATGACACGATTCGAGCGCACATAAAAAAACCGCCGTGTAGGCACGGCGGGTTTAAATAAGCCTTATCGTAGAACGACAGGCGCCCGCTCAGGGAGGAGAAGCGGGGGACGTCACACGCAGTGCGAACATCCGGTTGGTATGATATACCATGCGTTCGAAAGTTTCCCGGCAAGCGCCCTTTTTTGCGCGCCTTCCCTCTTACGGAATCGTTGAGCCAGCCGCAACGACAACTCCGTTTTCGGGACACGTCAAAACGTCCGATTCACGGGAATTTCCGACGCGCCATTCTTCGTCCAAAGGACCGATCGCATGAGTTCCTACCCCCTGCTTCGTCCGCGCCGCATGCGACGCGATGACTTCTCGCGCCGTCTGATGCGCGAAAACCGCCTGACCTGCGACGACCTCATTTACCCGGTGTTCGTGCTCGAAGGCGAGAACCGCCGCGAGGCTGTCGATTCGATGCCCGGCGTCGAACGTGTTTCCGTCGACGAATTGATGCGTGTGGCCGACACGTGCGTCACGCTCGGCGTTCCGGTGATTGCGCTGTTCCCGAATATCGAGGCCGTGCTCAAGACGCCGGACGGCATCGAGGCGACCAACCCCGACGGTCTGATCCCGCGCGCGGTGCGCGAGCTCAAGCGTAACTTCCCCGACCTCGGCGTACTGACCGACGTCGCGCTCGATCCGTACACGAGCCACGGACAGGACGGTGTGCTGGACGAGAACGGCTACGTGATCAACGACGTGACGACGGACCTGCTCGTGAAGCAAGCGCTCACGCAAGCGGAAGCCGGCGTAGATATCGTCGCCCCCTCGGACATGATGGACGGCCGCATCGGCGCCGTGCGCGAAGCGCTGGAAGCCAGCGGCTATATCCATACGCGGATCATGGCGTACGCAGCCAAGTACGCATCGGCGTTCTATGGTCCGTTCCGGGACGCTGTCGGCTCGGCCACGAACCTCGGCAAGAGCAACAAGATGACCTACCAGATGGACCCGGCTAACTCGGACGAAGCGATCCGTGAAGTCGCGCTCGACATCGAGGAAGGTGCCGACATGGTGATGGTCAAGCCCGGCATGCCATACCTCGATATCGTGCGTCGCGTGAAGGACGAGTTCCGTTTCCCCACGTACGCCTATCAGGTCAGTGGCGAATACGCGATGCTCAAGGCCGCCGCGCAGAACGGCTGGCTCGATCACGACAAAGTGATGATGGAATCGCTGCTGGCCTTCAAGCGAGCTGGTGCCGACGGCATTCTGACCTACTTCGCGCTCGACGCCGCACGCTTGATTCGCGCGCAGGCATAAGGCGTTTCGCAAGGCACCTCGCCAGGTGCCTTGATTTTGCACACTTTTGCCAGACCGAGCGCTTTAGACGTACTTGGCGCATTGGCTACGCTAACCGCGCCGGTCGGTTCGGATAGATTCGGGTCGGTGCCTCAGGCAGCCGGCCCGAATGCTTTTTCGAGGCTTCGCAAGAACAGATCGGCCGACTGCGCGCCGATCACGCGCGTTCCGCTCACTTCCTTGCCACTACCATCGAAGAAGATGATGCCAGGCGGCCCAAACAAACCGAAGCGCTTGAGTAGCGCCTGATCGTCGGCATTGTTAGCCGTGACGTCAGCCTGCACGAGCACCACTTGATCGAGACGGGCTTTCACGCGCGGATCCGTGAACACGAAACGCTCCATCTCCTTGCAACTGATGCACCAGTCCGCATAGAAATCGAACATCACCGGACGCCCGGCGCTCGCCACCACCTGATCCAGTTCCGCCACGCTACGAACACGCTGAAACTTCACGCCTTCGACAGTGGGTGCGCCAGCATTGGCACTCCCCGATGCCACCGTCGACAAGCCAGCCAGCGGTGCTAGCGGATCACGCGCCCCGGCAGCAGCACCGACGAGCGCTACGGCACCCAGCAGTGCCACGGCGACGCCGAGACCTTTCAAAAGACGTCGCGCGCCGCTAACCCCATCGGGCAAATTATCGAACACGCGCATGAACGTGGCCGCGACCAACAGGAGAACACCCGCGCCAAGAAGCAAAACCGGTGTCGACAGGAGCGGGCGAACGATCCACAGCGCAACGCCGAGCAGCAGGAAACCGAAGAAACGCTTCACGCCGTCCATCCATGCGCCCGCGCGCGGTAACAACGTACCCCCGCCACCCGCAAGAATCACGAGCGGCAACCCCATCCCCAGCGACAACGCAAAGAGCGTTGCACCACCGAAAACGGCGTCACCGGTTTTGGCGATAAACGCCAACGCAGCCGCCAGAGGTGCCGTCACGCAGGGACTGACGATCAGCCCGGACAACACACCCATCATCGCCGCGCCGACCCACTGTCCCGACTGCTGCTTGCGCGCAGCATTGTCGATCCGGTCACGCAGTGCGGCAGGCAGCTGGATCTCGTACATCCCGAACATCGAAAGGGACAGGACCACCATCAACAACGCGAACAGGGCTAGCACCCAGGGGGCCTGCAAGAAGGCAATCAAGCCCTGCCCGAGCAGCCCGGCCGCCACACCAATGACGGTGTTCACGATGGCCATACCGAGGACATACGCGATAGCCAGACGCACGGCCTTCCCACGACTGGCTTCTTGCCCTGCGACGATCGACAGGAGAATCGGCACCATCGGCAAAACGCACGGGGTGAAGGCAAGCCCGAGGCCTAGCACGAAGAAAATCCCCAACGCCAACGCAAAGCTGCCGCCCGAGAGAATCCGTTCCGCTTCGTTGTAGTCGTCTCGCGCAGACAGCCATCCGCCTGCTGAGCTACTGGCGGGCGGGGTCACGGCAGGGGAGGCGAGCGAAGTACCTCCAGCCCCCTGCGCTGCGCCACCCAACAATGCCTGAGTCGCGGGGCCGGCAGCGGAACCGGCGCTGGAAGTACCACCGCCCCCGTTGCCAACCGCCGCGGCAGAGATCTTCAACGGTTTGTCCATCGGCGGATAGCACAGGCCCTTGTCTGCGCATCCCTGCATCGTGACGTTCAGCGTAAACGGCCCGCTCGCCTGATCGACCGGAATCCGGACATCGATCGGCTCGTGATACACCTCCATGTCCTTGCCGAAGGTGTCGTCGTGCTTGACCTCGCCCTTCGGGAACACCGGCGCACCGAGTTTGACGGCGGGGTTATCCGCGGCGAAGGCGAACCGCTCGCGATAGAGGTAATACCCCTTCGCGACGTCGAAACGCAGCACCACGACCCCGGGCTGTTCCGTTTTCGACACTTTGAAGGCGACGTCGGGATCGAGGAAATCGTCCGCTGCATGGGCACGGCCCGCGCCCAACGTCAGCATGACCGCCAGCAACGTCAGCGCAAGCATCCAGAGTCGCTGGACGCGATGCTGCATCGTCGCTCTCCGGGGACTGCTAGAAAGCGCCAATTCAGGCCCGGCCAACGTCTTCACATCAAACATGCAGTTCCCCTCGCGTCTCGTTCTCAACCCATCGCGCATAAGCCGGCAGCGCCGCAGTGGCGGGCCACGCGACAATCTCCGGGACATCGTACGGATGGTGTTCTTTGATGTACTGCTCCAGCGCGCCATATCGCGCAGCAGTCGTCTTGATCATGAGCGGTACTTCCACGCTCGTTTCACGTTTGCCCTGCCAGCAATAACTCGACCGCACCGGTGCCATTTGCTGCACGCAGGCCGCCAGACGTCCGGCAAGCATGCCGTCGATGGCCGCTTCTGCGCTGGCCTCGTCGGGAAATGTCGTCATGACGATGAGAAGGGCGTCCATGGTGTGCTGTAGACCGTTCAGGCGTGAGAGGTGTTCACTCTACACCGACACAGGCAAAGATGTGCGTGTGGACAACGATTTCCAGGCTGGCGCTGACACCCGCTCGGACGATGCCCAAAAACAAAAAAGCCAGGTCAATGACCTGGCTTCTTTCTACGGCTGACGGCCTTCAAGAGACCGTTGCGCGAATCGCTTACTCAGCGACTTCCGGCGCTTCCGTGTCGACTTCCGGACGATCCAGCAGTTCGACGAAAGCCATCGGAGCGTTGTCACCCACGCGGAAACCCATCTTCAGGATACGCAGGTAGCCGCCCGGACGGTTGGCAAAACGCGGGCCGAGTTCGTTGAACAGCTTCGTGACCATTTCGCGATCGCGCAGGCGGTTGAACGCCAGACGACGGTTAGCGACGGAGTCCTTCTTGCCCAGCGTGATGAGGGGCTCGACGACCTTACGCAGTTCCTTAGCCTTCGGCAGCGTGGTCTTGATGGCTTCGTGCTGGAGCAGCGAATTCGACATGTTACGCAGCATGGCCAGACGGTGGCTGCTGGTACGGTTCAGTTTACGCAAACCATGACGGTGACGCATTTTTACTTTCCTTTAAACAGAGTTTTCGACCAAGCTCTTCTATCGGTGATCACCACCGCGGGCCGGTACCTTCGCAATCGGCCGTATCGGACATGCCGACGTGCCGCACTTACGTAGCAACACGGCCGCCCGAAGGCGGCCATGTCGTTACATTACTTCTCGAGACCAGCCGGCGGCCAGTTTTCGAGCTTCATGCCGAGCGTGAGACCACGCGAGGCAAGCACTTCCTTGATCTCGTTGAGCGACTTGCGACCCAGGTTCGGGGTCTTGAGCAATTCGTTCTCGGTACGCTGGATCAGGTCGCCGATGTAGTAGATGTTTTCGGCCTTCAAGCAGTTGGCCGAACGCACCGTCAACTCGAGATCGTCCACCGGACGCAGCAGGATCGGATCGATCTGCGGCGCACGCGACGGCGCTTCGCTGGCGGCTTCCGTGCCTTCCAGCGCAGCGAACACCGACAGTTGGTCGACGAGGATGCGAGCCGATTGACGGATCGCTTCTTCCGGCGACACCACACCGTTGGTTTCGATGTTCATCACGAGCTTGTCCAGGTCCGTACGCTGTTCCACACGGGCCGATTCGACCGCGTAGCTCACACGCTTGACCGGCGAGAACGACGCGTCGAGGACGATGCGGCCGATAACCTTGGCCGATTCGTCGCCATAACGGCGCACGTTACCCGGGACATAACCACGACCCTTTTCGATCTTGATCTGAACGTCGAGCTTGCCGCCCTTCGCCAGATGCGCGATCACGTGATCGGGGTTGATCAGTTCCACATCATGCGGCACTTCGATATCCGAAGCACGCACCACACCTTCACCATCCTTGCGCAGCGTAACGGTGACTTCGTCACGGTTATGCAGCTTGAACACGACACCCTTCAGGTTCAACAGGAAGTTGACGACATCTTCCTGGACACCATCGATGGTGGAGTATTCATGCACAACGCCGGCGATCGTCACTTCGGTCGGCGCGTAGCCCACCATCGACGACAACAGCACGCGGCGAAGCGCGTTGCCCAAGGTGTGGCCATAGCCACGTTCGAACGGCTCCATCACGACTTTGGCGTGATGCTCACCGACCGGCTCAACCGCAATAATCTTGGGCTTCAACAAACTGGTTTGCATAGGTTTCCTTTTCAATACCCTCGGCTCGTTACACCGATAAGGCTGATGGGTGACAACCTGCACGGAACGCAAAACGCGCCGTGAGGCGCGTCAAGCATCATACGGATTAACGCGAATACAATTCGACGATCAGGCTTTCGTTGATGTCGCCCGCGATATCGCTACGTTCCGGCAGTGCCTTGAAAGTGCCTTCCATCTTCTTGGCGTCAACCGAAACCCAGATCGGGAAACCGACTTGCTCAGCCAGCGTCAGCGCTTCTTGAATACGCACTTGCTTCTTGGCCTTTTCGCGAATGCTGATCACATCGCCGGCCTTGACCTTGATCGACGGGATGTTCGAAACGACACCGTTCACCACGATGGCCTTGTGACCAACGAGTTGGCGCGCTTCAGCGCGCGTCGAACCAAAGCCCATGCGGTACACGACGTTGTCCAGGCGCGACTCGAGCAGTTGCAGCAGGTTTTCACCCGTGTTGCCCTTGACGCGGTCGGCTTCCGCGAAATAACGACGGAACTGACGCTCAAGCACGCCGTAAATACGCTTAACCTTCTGCTTTTCGCGCAGCTGGTTGCCGTAGTCCGACGTACGAGCACCCGACGTGCGGCCATGCTGACCCGGCTTGCTATCCAGCTTGCACTTGTCGGCGAGCGAGCGACGTGCGCTCTTCAGGAAGAGGTCAGTACCTTCACGACGGGAGAGTTTGGCCTTCGGGCCGATATAACGTGCCACGGTTGTTCCTTTATCTCAAAATTTGACGCAGCGAACTTTGTCCACTACGCAAGTCCGGTACCAATGTACCGGACGGTGGTCTTAGAAATTACTACGCGCACGGCCGAGACCGTGCGCGAACCCGCGATTATAGCAGGATTTTCTGAAGCGTCTTAGATACGACGACGCTTCGGCGGGCGGCAGCCGTTGTGCGGGACCGGCGTCACGTCCGAAATGGCCGTGATCTTGATACCCAGCGCATTCAGCGCACGAACCGCGGATTCGCGACCCGGGCCCGGGCCCTTGATGCGAACTTCGAGGTTCTTCACGCCATATTCCAGTGCCACGCGGCCAGCCGACTCAGCAGCAACCTGGGCAGCGAACGGGGTCGACTTACGCGAACCCTTGAAGCCCTGGCCACCCGACGTCGCCCATGCCAGCGCATTGCCCTGACGATCGGTGATCGTGATGATGGTGTTGTTGAACGAAGCGTGGACGTGCACGACGCCTTCGGCAACGCTCTTCTTGACCTTCTTGCGAACGCGCTGCGAAGCGGCGTTGTTCTGTTGCTTAGCCATGAGTTCCTATCCTCTGGTTACTTCTTCAGCGAGACGCCGGCCTTACGCGGGCCCTTACGGGTACGCGCATTGGTACGGGTGCGCTGACCGCGAAGCGGCAAGCCCTTGCGGTGACGCATACCACGATAGCAGCCCAGGTCCATCAGGCGCTTGATGCTCATGGTCGTCTCACGGCGAAGGTCACCCTCAACCGTCAGTTGACCAACTTGATCACGCAGCTTTTCGAGATCAGCGTCGTCGAGGTCCTTGACCTTCTTCGAGTGAGCCACACCGGCTGCGTCGCAAATCTGGCGAGCGCGCGTGCGACCGACACCGTAAATAGCCGTCAGGCCAATGACAGTGTGCTGGTGGTTCGGGATGTTAACCCCTGCGATACGAGCCATTCGTAATTCCCCAACTAAATAGCGTTAAAGGCCGATTAGCCCTGACGTTGCTTGTGGCGCGGATCCGAGCTGCAGATCACGCGCAGCACGCCTTTGCGCTTCACAAACTTGCAATTGCGGCAGATGCACTTAACAGATGCCAAAACTTTCATGACAATTCCCTCTCTCTAATCACTTCGCCCGGAAGACGATCCGCGCACGCGACAGATCGTAGGGCGTCAACTCTACCGTCACCTTATCTCCGGGAAGGATGCGGATGTAATGCATCCGCATCTTGCCGGAAATATGTCCGAGTACTACATGGCCATTTTCCAGCTTTACCCGGAAGGTGGCATTGGGGAGGTTTTCAACGACCTCACCCTGCATTTGAATAACGTCGTCTTTCGACATGATCCTGGATGATCAGCGAAGCGTCATGTTATTGCCGCCCTTGAAATTCGCTTTGCGGAGCAGCGACTCATATTGTTGCGACATCACATACGACTGCACTTGCGCCATGAAGTCCATCGTCACCACCACGATAATCAGCAGTGAGGTTCCACCGAAGTAGAACGGGACATTCCAGCGCAACACCAGGAACTCAGGCAGCAAACACACCAAGGTGACGTAAGCTGCACCGGCCAGTGTCAATCGCGTCAGGATCTTATCGATATAACGCGCGGTCTGGTCGCCCGGGCGGATACCCGGAACAAACGCTCCGCTCTTCTTCAGGTTCTCGGCGGTCTCCTTGCTGTTAAACACCAGAGCGGTGTAGAAGAAGCAGAAGAACACGATCGCCAGTGCGTAGAGCATCACGTAGATCGGCTGACCCGGCGACAACTTCGCCGCGATATCCTTGAGCCAGCGCGCGTTATCACCTGCGCCGAACCAATTCGCGATCGTTGCCGGGAACAGGATGATCGACGATGCAAAGATCGGCGGAATCACGCCTGCCATATTCAGCTTGAGCGGCAGGTGCGAAGCCTGACCACCGTACACCTTGTTGCCGACCTGACGCTTCGCGTAGTTGACCAGAATCTTGCGTTGACCACGTTCGACGAAAACGACGAAGAACGTCACGAGCACCACCAGGGCACAGATCACGATCGCCGAGAACGGACCGATCGAACCGGTACCGACCAACTCGAACAAACCACCCACAGCGTTCGGCAAACCTGCCGCAATACCGCCGAAGATGATGATCGAAATGCCGTTACCGAGACCGCGTTCGGTGATCTGCTCACCAAGCCACATCAGGAACATCGTGCCGGTCACGAGCGTGATCACCGTCGTCAGGCGGAACAGCATGCCCGGATCGACGACGAGCCCCGGCTCGCTCTCCAACGTCACCGCGATTGCAGCTGCCTGGAAGAGCGCAAGCACCACCGTGAAATACCGGGTGTACTGCGTGATCTTGCGTTGTCCGGCCTGGCCTTCCTTACGCAATGCTTCCAGTTGAGGCGAAACCATCGCCAGCAACTGCATGATGATCGACGCCGAAATGTACGGCATGATCCCCAGCGCGAAGATCGTGAAACGCGACAACGCACCGCCAGAGAACATGTTGAACATGCCCAGGATCCCGCCCGACTGGCGCTGGAACAACTGCGCCAGCTGATCGGGGTCGATGCCCGGCACCGGGATATGCGCACCAATACGGTAGACGATCAACGCCAGCAGCAAGAAAACCAGCCGCCGGCGCAGATCCGCATACTTCGGGCCCTGCGTACCAGGCTTAGCGAGATTAGGAGACTTGGCCAATGATGGCTCCGGGGTGTCCTAACTTACTCTGCGACCGAACCGCCAGCCGCTTGAATTGCCGTGAGCGCACCCTTGGTGACGCCCAGACCCTTCACAACGACCTTGCGGGTGATCTCGCCAGCGGCGATGATCTTGGCCGAAAGCGACAGCTCGCTCACCAGACCGGCCTGCTTCAGAACCAACAGATCGATCTCGTCGACCGGCAGGTTGTTCAGGTCCGACAGGCGAACTTCGCCCACGAAACGACGCGTCAGCGACTTGAAACCACGCTTCGGCAGACGACGTTGCAGCGGCATTTGACCGCCTTCGAAGCCCACCTTGTGGAAGCCACCCGAACGCGACTTCTGACCCTTGTGACCACGGCCGGCGGTTTTACCCAGACCCGAACCGATGCCACGGCCGACGCGGCGCTTGGCGTGCTTGGCGCCTTCTGCCGGCTTAATCGAATTCAATTCCATTTTGCCCTCGCTCAGTCGACGATCTTCACAAGGTACGAGACCTTGTTGATCATGCCCCGCACAGCGGGCGTATCCTGCAACTCGCTGACCGAATTGAGGCGACGCAGGCCGAGGCCCTTCACGGTGGCGCGATGTTCTTCGCGCGTACCGATCAGGCTCTTGACCAGCTTAACTTTCACAGTTTGCTGCGACATATTGATCACCCTTAGCCGAGGATCTCTTCCACCGACTTGCCACGCTTAGCGGCGATGTCAGCAGGAGTCGATTGTTTCTTCAGGCCGTCGAGCGTGGCGCGGACCAGGTTGTACGGGTTCGTCGAGCCAAGGCTCTTCGTCACCACGTTGGTCACGCCCATCACCTCGAACACCGCGCGCATCGGGCCACCGGCGATCACGCCAGTACCGTCCTTCGCCGGCGACATCAGGACGCGCGAGGCGCCATGCTGGCCGAGAACGTTGTGTTGAAGGGTGCCGTTCTTCAGAGCAACCTTGAACATATTGCGGCGGGCTTGTTCCATTGCCTTTTGAACGGCAACCGGGACTTCCTTCGCCTTGCCCTTGCCCATGCCGATGCGGCCATCGCCGTCACCAACCACGGTCAACGCGGCAAAACCGAGAATACGGCCACCCTTCACAACCTTCGTGACACGATTGACCGCGATCATCTTCTCGCGAAGGCCGTCGTCGCGTTCGTCAGCCTGAACTTTCGCTTGCATCTTTGCCATGACGGATCCTTACTTAGAACTTGAGGCCGGCTTCACGGGCTGCGTCGGCGAGAGCCTTAACGCGACCGTGATAGCGGAAGCCCGAGCGGTCGAAAGACACGCTTTCGATGCCGGCAGCCTTCGCCTTTTCGGCGATACGACGACCGATCAACGCAGCAGCGGCAGCGTTGCCACCCTTGCCTTCCTTGTCGCCCAGTTCCTTGCGCACTTCGGCTTCCAGCGTCGAAGCGCTGGCCAGCACTTGCGTGCCGTCTTCCGAGAAAACTTGCGCGTAAATGTGCACGTTGGTGCGATGCACGGAAAGGCGATGCACCTTCTGAGCTGCCAGCTTGATACGAGTCTGGCGAGCGCGGCGCACACGTGATTGTTTCTTGTCCATGTTTCGCACCCTTACTTCTTCTTGGTTTCCTTGAGGATCACCGTCTCGTCCGCATAGCGGACACCCTTACCCTTGTAGGGCTCGGGCGGACGGTAACCGCGAACTTCCGCAGCCACTTGTCCGATGCGTTGCTTATCAACGCCCTTGATGATGATCTCAGTCTGCGTGGGGGTCTCTGCCTTCACGCCTTCCGGCATGGCATGCACAACATCGTGCGAGAAACCCAGCTCGAGCTTCAGGTTGTTACCTTCAGCCTTGGCACGGTAACCCACGCCAACGAGTTGCAGCTTCTTTTCGAAACCCTTGCTCACACCGGTCACCATATTGTTGACCAGTGCACGTTCCGTACCATACAGCGCATTCGCTTCACGGCTTTCGTCGGCCGGGGCGAAGGTGATGGTGCCGTCTTCAATCTTGACGTTCACAAGGACGTTCACGCCGCGGGTCAGCGAACCCAGGGCACCCTTGACCGTCAGCACATTGCCAGCCAGCGTTGCTTCAACGCCCTTCGGCAGTGCAATGGGACTCTTACCTACTCGAGACATTTCAACTCTCCTCGGTTAGGCCACGTAGCAGATGACTTCGCCGCCCACGCCAGTGGCGCGTGCTTTGCGATCCGTCATCACGCCCTTCGGGGTCGAGACGATTGCAACGCCCAGGCCATTCATGACCTGCGGGATGTCGTTGCGGCTCTTGTACACACGCAGACCCGGGCGCGAAACGCGCTCGAGGCGCTCGATCACCGGACGGCCAGCGTAGTACTTCAGTGCGATGTTCAGCACCGGCTTGGTTTCTTCTGCTTCAACCGCGAAGTCTTCGATGTAGCCTTCGTCCTTGAGGACCTTGGCGATCGAGACCTTCAGCTTGGACGAGGGCATCTTCACCGATGCCTTCTCAACCATCTGAGCGTTGCGGATGCGAGTCAGCATATCGGCGATAGGATCGCTCATGCTCATGGTGCTTCTCCTATTACCAGCTTGCTTTGGTCACGCCCGGGATTTCGCCACGGAAGGCGATTTCACGGATCTTGTTACGGGCCAGGCCGAATTTGCGGAACGTGCCGCGCGGACGACCGGTCAGCTCGCAACGATTGCGTTGACGCGTCGGGTTGGCGTTACGCGGCAGCTGTTGCAGCGCCAGACGTGCTTCATAACGCTCGTCTTCCGACTTGCTGGTGTCTTCGATGATCGCTTTGAGGTCAGCACGCTTGCCAGCGTACTTCGCCGCCAGACGGGCGCGCTTCTTTTCGCGTTCGATAAGTGCCAGTTTAGCCACGATTACCTCAGTTACGGAACGGGAATTTGAACGCCGACAGAAGAGCCTTGGCTTCTTCGTCAGTCTTCGCAGTCGTCGTGATGCTGATGTTCAGACCACGCAGTGCGTCGATTTTGTCGTATTCGATTTCGGGGAAAATGATCTGCTCTTTCACACCGATGTTGTAGTTGCCACGACCGTCGAACGCACGACCCGAAATACCACGGAAGTCACGCACGCGCGGCAGAGCCACGGTGATGAAACGATCCAGGAATTCGAACATACGCTCACCGCGCAGCGTCACCATCGTACCGATCGGGTAACCTTCGCGGATCTTGAAACCGGCGATAGCCTTGCGAGCCTTCGTCACCACCGGCTTTTGACCGGCAATCTTCGTCAGGTCGCCAACGGCGTGCTCAATGATCTTCTTGTCAGCGACGGCTTGACCAAGGCCCATGTTCAGGGTGATCTTGGTGATGCGCGGCACTTCCATCACGGACTTGTAACCGAACTGCTTGGTGAGCTCGGCGACAATCTTGTCCTTATAGAATTCTTGCAAACGGGCCATTATCTATACTCCCTTAGGCACCGACGACCGCACCGGTCGTCTTGAGGAAGCGGACCTTCTTGCCGTCTTCGACCTTGATGCCCACGCGCGACGGCTTGCCATTGGCATCCACCAGCGCCACGTTCGAAACGTGGATCGGCATCGTCTTGTCGACCACGCCACCTTGCGTACCCTTCATCGGGTTCGGCTTGACGTGCTTCTTGGCGACGTTCACGCCTTCGACGACCAGCTTGTCACCATCAACGGCCAGAACCGTGCCACGCTTGGCCTTGTCCTTACCCGTCAGAACGATGACTTGGTCACCCTTGCGAATCTTGTTCATGTGTCGGCTCCTTACAGCACTTCCGGGGCCAGCGACACGATCTTCATGAAGCGTTCGGTACGCAGTTCACGCGTAACCGGCCCGAAGATACGGGTGCCGATCGGCTCGAGCTTGGTGTTAAGCAGCACGGCGGCGTTGCCGTCGAATTTGACCAGCGAGCCGTCCTGGCGACGCACGCCCTTGGCGGTGCGCACGACCACTGCGTTGTAGATTTCGCCCTTCTTGACGCGACCACGCGGGGCAGCATCCTTCACGCTGACCTTGATGATGTCGCCAATGCCGGCGTAGCGACGCTTGGAGCCGCCCAGCACCTTGATGCACATCACTTCGCGCGCACCGGTGTTGTCGGCTACTTCGAGCCGGGTTTCAGTTTGAATCATGGTGTTATCTTCCCAACTTAATCCGACACCTAGGCGTCGGTCAGTCTTGGTCCCCGTCAGCACCAAAGGGTGCCGTTTGGGTTGAGTCGTTCAAAAGTGGACAACCTTGCTACCTCGTCCAGACCCGTAGAGGATACGAGTCGGCTTCGGAAGCCATCCACTCCCTTGCGAAACCAAAGACCGGTTTTGGCGAAAGAAGCGGAAAGTCCGGAATTATACATCGATAATTCCGGACTTGCAAGTCAAGCCTTCGCTTCAGACTGCCTTAGATGATACGGGCAGCTTCCACGAGACGGGCAACCGTCCAGGCCTTGGTCTTCGACAGCGGACGGGATTCTTGAATCTCGACCAGGTCGCCTTCCTTGTACTGGTTGGTTTCGTCGTGCGCGTGGTACTTCTTCGAGCGCACGATGTACTTGCCGTAGAGCGGGTGCTTCATTTGACGCTCGATCAGCACGGTAACCGTCTTGTCCATCTTATCGCTGACAACGCGACCAACGAGGGTGCGCTTCAGCGAAGTCTTAGCGGTATCGTTCATTTCTGGCTCGCCTTCTCAGTCAACACGGTACGCACACGCGCGATGTCCTTGCGCACCTTCTTCAGCTGGCTGGTGTTGCTCAGCTGTTGGGTGCCCGCTTGCATGCGAAGACCGAATTGGGCCTTCAACAGATCCGACAGTTCCTTGTTCAGGCCGTCGACATCCTTGGCACGAAGTTCGGATGCTTTCATTTCAAATTCTCCCTTCAGGCGCCAAGGCGACGGACGAAGAACGTCGTCTGAATCGGCAGCTTGGCAGCAGCCAGGCGGAACGCCTCGCGCGCCAGCGCTTCATCCACACCGTCCATTTCGTACAGCATCTTGCCCGGCTGAATCTCAGCGACGTAGTACTCAGGGTTACCCTTACCGTTACCCATACGCACTTCTGCCGGCTTTTGCGAGATCGGCTTGTCCGGGAAGATACGGATCCAGATACGGCCACCACGCTTGATGTGGCGGGTCATAGCACGACGAGCAGCTTCGATTTGACGAGCCGTCAGACGACCACGACCGACCGCCTTCAGGCCGAATTCGCCGAACGACACTTCGTTGCCACGGGTGGCGACGCCAGTGTTACGGCCTTTCTGCTCTTTGCGATACTTTCTGCGTTTCGGTTGCAGCATGATTATTCTCCAGTCTTGGCGTCGCCTTCAGGCTTGCCAGCCGGACGGCGTGCACCACCGCGCTTCGCACCGGCCTTGTCGCCAGCATCGTCACGACGGGGGCGACGGTCGCCCGGACGCGCATTGCGGCGCGGACGCTTTTCTTCGGCCGGCTCTTCAGCCACCGGAGCGTCGTTGCGGCCCAGCGTGTCACCCTTGTAGACCCACACCTTGATACCGATGATGCCGTACGTCGTCTTCGCTTCCGAGGTTGCGTAGTCGATGTCAGCGCGCAGGGTGTGCAGGGGCACACGGCCTTCGCGGTACCACTCGGTACGGGCGATTTCGATACCGTTCAGACGGCCAGCGCTCATGATCTTGATGCCTTGGGCACCCAGACGCATCGCGTTCTGCATCGCGCGCTTCATTGCGCGACGGAACATGATACGGCGCTCAAGCTGCTGAGCGATCGAATCGGCGATCAGCTGCGCATCGGTTTCCGGCTTGCGGATTTCTTCGATGTTCACGTGCACGGGCACGCCCATGCGCTTTTGCAGTTCAGCCTTGAGGATTTCGATGTCCTCGCCCTTCTTGCCGATCACAACGCCCGGACGCGAGCTGAAAATCGTGATGCGAGCATTCTTGGCCGGACGCTCGATGACCACGCGGCCAACCGAAGCGTTCTTCAGCTTCTTCTTCAGGTAATCACGAACGCCGATATCTTCCTGCAGCATTTTCGCGAAATCCTGGTTGTTCGCGTACCAACGCGACGCCCAGTTACGGCTGACAGCCAGACGGAAGCCAGTCGGATGAATTTTCTGTCCCATCGTGACCCCTTAGTTGCCCAGCGTCACAGTGATGTGACAGGTTTGCTTCTCGATGCGGTTACCACGGCCCTTAGCGCGCGCGGTGAAACGCTTGAGCGAGGTCGCCTTGTCAACGAAGATGCCCTTAACGCGCAGTTCGTCGATGTCAGCACCTTCATTGTGCTCGGCGTTGGCGATAGCCGACTCCAGCACCTTCTTGATGATGACCGCGGCCTTCTTCGGCGAGAAGGTCAGTACATTCAGCGCACGCTCCAGCGGCAGGCCGCGAATCTGGTCAGCGACCAGACGCGTCTTCTGCGCCGAGATACGGGCACCGCGGTGAATTGCTTTCACTTCCATGATCGGCCCCTTATTTCTTCGCCTTCTTGTCGGCCGCATGGCCCTTGAAGGTACGGGTAAGTGCGAACTCACCCAGCTTGTGGCCGACCATGTTTTCCGTCACGTACACCGGCACGTGTTGACGGCCATTGTGTACAGCGATCGTCAGGCCGATGAAATCGGGCAGGACGGTCGAACGACGCGACCAGGTCTTGATCGGCTTCTTGTCACGCGATGCAGCTGCCGCTTCCACTTTCTTCAGCAGATGAGCGTCGCAAAACGGACCTTTTTTAACAGAACGAGTCATTTGCTAGCTCCAATTAGCGCTTCTTGCGACGCTGAACGATCATGCTGTCGGTGCGCTTGGTCGAACGGGTACGCTTACCCTTGGTATGCTGACCCCACGGGCTGACCGGATGACGACCAGCTGCCGTACGACCTTCACCACCACCGTGCGGGTGATCCACCGGGTTCATCGCCACACCGCGAACGGTCGGGCGAATACCGCGCCAACGCTTGGCACCGGCCTTGCCCAATTGGCGCAGGCTGTGCTCTTCGTTGCCGACTTCACCGATGGTGGCGCGGCACTCGATGTGCACGCGACGGACTTCGCCCGAACGCAGACGCACTTGAGCGTACGTGCCTTCACGAGCCAGCAGCATTGCCGACGTACCAGCGGCACGGGCGATTTGTGCGCCCTTACCCGGCAGCAGTTCGATGCCGTGAATCGTGGTACCGACCGGAATGTTGCGGATCGGCAGTGCATTGCCAGCCTTGATCGGGGCTTCGGAGCCGCTCACCACTTGCTGGCCGACGGTCAGACCCTTCGGAGCAAGAATGTAACGACGCTCGCCGTCGGCGTAGCAAAGCAGTGCGATGTTCGCGCTGCGGTTCGGATCGTACTCAAGACGCTCAACCTTCGCCGTGATGCCGTCCTTGTTGCGACGGAAATCGACGATACGGTAGTGCTGCTTGTGACCGCCACCCATGTGACGGGTGGTGATGTGACCGTTGTTGTTACGGCCAGCGGTCTTGCTCTTGGTATCGAGCAACGGGGCGAACGGCTTGCCCTTATGCAGATCCTTGTTGACGACCTTGACCAGCGAACGGCGGCCCGGCGACGTCGGTTTCGTTTTGACGAGTGCCATGATTACTTGGCCTCCGCTTCAAAATTGATTTCCTGGCCCGGCTTCAAGCTCACGTAAGCCTTCTTCTCGTGGTCGCGACGACCCATGAAGCGGCCAAAGCGCTTTTGCTTGCCCTTACGGTTCAGGATTTGCACCGACTCGACTTCAACCTTGAAGAGAAGCTCAACAGCAGCCTTCACTTCTTGCTTGTTCGCGTCGCGTGCAACTTGGAACACCACTTGTTCATTCTTGTCAGCCACCAGCGTCGCCTTTTCGGAGATCACCGGCGCGAGCAAGACCTGGTACAGACGATGGTCGTTTTTACGCACGTCGCTCATGACAGCATCTCCTCAATCTTGGCGATCGCGCCCTTCGTCAGCAGCACCTTCTTGAAGTAGATGAGCGACAGCGGGTCGGCGAAACGCGGCTCGGTGACGGCAACGTGAGCCAGATTGCGCGAGGCCAGGAACAGGTTCTCGTCCACGCTATCCGTGATCAGCAGCACCGACTCAAGACCCATGGCCTTGATCTTTTCAGCGAGCAGTTTGGTCTTCGGCGCATCCAGCTTGATGTCCTCGACCACCGACAGACGACCTTCACGGGCGAGCTGCGACAGAATCGAGCACACACCGGCGCGGTACATCTTCTTGTTGACCTTGTGGGTGAAGTTCTCTTCCGGCGAATTCGGGAAGATACGGCCACCGCCGCGCCACAGCGGGCTCGACGACATACCGGCACGAGCGCGGCCCGTACCCTTCTGACGCCACGGCTTCTTCGTCGTGTGCTTGACCTGTTCACGGTCCTTCTGCGCACGATTGCCGCTGCGGGCGTTGGCTTGATAAGCCACCACAACCTGATGGATCAGCGCTTCGTTGTAGTCACGGCCGAACACGACGTCCGACGCGTTGACAGCAGCGCCTTCCTGACCTTGCTCATTCAGGAGCTTCAGTTCCATTGTTACGCTCCCTTCGCGAGTTTGGCCTTGACTGCCGAGGTCACGAAAACCTTGCCTTCGTTGGCGCCCGGAACGGCACCCTTCACGAAGATCAGGCCACGTTCAGCGTCAATGCGCGCGATTTCGAGATTCTGTACCGTCGTCGTGACGTCACCCAGGTGACCCGTCATGCGCTTACCCGGGAACACACGGCCCGGATCCTGCGCCATACCGATCGAACCCGGCACGTTGTGCGAACGCGAGTTACCGTGCGATGCGCGGCCCGAAGCGAAGTTGTAACGCTTGATGGTACCTGCGTAGCCCTTACCGATCGACACGCCTTGCACGTCGACCTTCTGGCCTACCTGGAACAGATCGACACCAACGGCTGCGCCCGGCTGCAGTTCAGCAGCTTTGGCAGCATCGATGCGGAATTCCTTGAGGATTTCACCGGCTTCGACACCAGCTTTCGCATAGTGACCGGCGGCGGCTTTGGTCACGCGCGAAGCGCGACGATTGCCGAAAGTGACTTGAACGGCGGTATAGCCGTCCGTTTCATCCGTCTTGATTTGCGTCACACGGTTGTTAGACACGTCGAGCACGGTGACGGGAATCGAATCGCCGTCGTCCGTGAAAATACGCGTCATGCCAACCTTGCGACCGACAAGGCCAAGGCTCATGATTTTCTCCATTCCCGACTGCGATTGGCCGGGGCTAAATGACAAAAGGATGGTCCACGGATGTGGGCCATCTTTTCAAAACTACACTTGAGCCCGCCATTATATGCGGACTTTTATCGCTTGACAAGTGTTGCTAAATCACATAACAAAAGCCCCGCCGGGTCCAGCATTTGCGGGGCTTTCAAGAGCGAAATCGCTCTCAAGCCTTACTGCAGCTTGATTTCGACGTCGACGCCAGCCGGCAGATCGAGCTTCATCAGCGCGTCAACCGTCTTGTCCGTCGGATCGACGATGTCCATCAGGCGTTGGTGCGTGCGGATTTCGAGCTGGTCGCGCGACGTCTTGTTGACGTGCGGCGAACGCAGGATGTCGAAACGCTCGATACGCGTCGGCAGGGGCACCGGGCCCTTGACGATTGCGCCAGTGCGCTTGGCGGTTTCAACGATTTCGGCAGCCGACTGGTCGATCAGGCGGTAGTCGAAAGCCTTCAGGCGGATACGGATCTTTTGGTTCTGCATGGAATTTCTCCAAAGAGCATGGCAACCCTCGTTCGGGCGCCGGGTAAATCACAAAGAGCAAACAGAATCACGACGATGGGGGCCGAAACCCCGCACCGTCGTTCAATCCGCTATTAGGCGACGATCTTGGCAACGACGCCCGAGCCAACCGTACGGCCACCTTCGCGAATTGCGAAGCGCAGACCTTCGGTCATGGCGATCGGAGCGATCAGCTTGACGGTGATCGACACGTTGTCGCCCGGCATAACCATTTCCTTGTCGGCCGGCAGGCTGATCGAGCCCGTCACGTCCGTCGTACGGAAGTAGAACTGCGGACGGTAGTTGTTGAAGAACGGCGTGTGACGGCCGCCTTCGTCCTTCGACAGCACGTACACTTCAGCCGTGAAGTCCGTGTGCGGCTTGATCGAGCCCGGCTTGGCCAGAACTTGACCACGCTGGACGTCTTCACGCTTCGTGCCGCGCAGCAGCAGACCAACGTTGTCGCCTGCTTGACCTTGGTCGAGCAGCTTGCGGAACATTTCAACGCCCGTGCAGGTCGTCTTGTCGATGACCGGCTTGCCGCCGTCCGTCTTGATACCGACGATTTCGATTTCTTCGCCGACCTTGACCAGGCCCGACTCGATACGACCCGTCACCACCGTGCCACGACCCGAGATCGAGAACACGTCTTCCACCGGCATCAGGAACGGCTTGTCAACAGCGCGCTCCGGCGTCGGGATGTACGTGTCCAGAGCGTCGGCCAGGTTCATGATGGCCACTTCGCCCAGTTCGCCCTTGTCGCCTTCCAGCGCCAGCTTGGCCGAACCCTTGATGATCGGGGTGTCGTCGCCCGGGAAGTCGTACTTCGAGAGAAGCTCGCGCACTTCCATTTCGACCAGCTCGAGCAGCTCGGCGTCGTCGACCATGTCGCACTTGTTCAGGAACACGATGATGTACGGCACACCGACCTGACGGGCGAGCAGGATGTGCTCACGCGTTTGCGGCATCGGGCCGTCAGCAGCCGAGCAAACCAGGATAGCGCCGTCCATCTGGGCAGCACCGGTAATCATGTTCTTGACGTAGTCGGCGTGGCCCGGGCAGTCAACGTGTGCGTAGTGACGCGCAGCCGTTTCGTACTCGATGTGAGCCGTGTTGATCGTGATACCACGTGCCTTTTCTTCCGGCGCCGCGTCGATTTCGTCGTACTTCTTCGCTTCGCCGCCGAACTTGGCCGACAGAACCGTTGCGATAGCAGCCGTCAGGGTGGTCTTGCCGTGGTCAACGTGGCCAATGGTACCGACGTTCACGTGCGGCTTAGTCCGCTCGAATTTTTCCTTTGCCATTTCCGAATCCTCAGATACTGAATAGACGATTAAACAGTGTGTCGGGTGCCGCACCGGATGATGCGGTCACCCTACAAATGAATTACTTGCTCTTGTTGCTGATGATGGCTTCGCTCACGTTCTTCGGAGCTTCAGCGTAGTGCTTGAACTCCATCGTGTACGTGGCGCGGCCTTGCGTAGCCGAACGCAGCGACGTCGAGTAGCCGAACATTTCCGACAGCGGAACTTCAGCGCGCACGATCTTGCCGCCGCCGACCATGTCGTCCATGCCCTGGATAATGCCGCGACGGCTCGACAAGTCGCCCATCACGTTACCCATGTAGTCTTCCGGCGTTTCCACTTCCACGGCCATCATCGGCTCGAGGATGACCGGCTTGGCACGGCGCATAGCTTCCTTGAAAGCCATCGAACCAGCCATACGGAACGCGTTTTCGTTCGAGTCCACATCGTGGTACGAACCGAACGTCAGGTGGACCGTCACGTCGACGACCGGGAAGCCAGCCAACACACCGCTCTTGAGCGTGTCCTGGATACCCTTATCAACGGCCGGAATGTATTCACGCGGAATCACACCACCCTTGATTTCGTCGAAGAACTTGTAACCAGCGCCTTGCTCGCTCGGCTCAAGCGTAATGACAGCGTGACCGAACTGACCACGACCGCCCGACTGCTTGACGAACTTGCCTTCCACGTCGGCAGCCGTCGCGCGAATGGTTTCGCGGTAGGCAACCTGCGGAGCGCCGATGTTGGCTTCCACGCCGAATTCGCGCTTCATGCGATCGACCAGAATTTCGAGGTGGAGCTCGCCCATACCCGAAATGATGGTCTGACCCGATTCTTCATCGGTCTGCACGCGGAACGACGGGTCTTCCTGCGCCAGGCGGTTCAGGGCGAGGCCCATCTTTTCCTGGTCGACCTTGGTCTTCGGCTCGACAGCCTGCGAAATCACCGGCTCCGGGAACACCATGCGCTCGAGCACGATCGGTGCCGACGGATCGCACAGCGTGTCACCCGTCGTTGCATCCTTCAGGCCGACAGCAGCGGCGATGTCGCCAGCGCGCACTTCGTCGATTTCTTCACGCTGGTTCGCGTGCATCTGCACGATACGGCCCAGGCGTTCCTTCTTGCCCTTGACCGAGTTCAGCAGCGTGTCGCCCTTGTTCACAACGCCCGAGTAGACGCGGAAGAAGATCAGCTGGCCAACGAACGGGTCCGTCATGATCTTGAACGCCAGCGACGAGAACTTCTCGTCGTCCGAAGCGCGACGCTCCGTCGGCTGTTCCTTTTCATCCGTGCCCTTGACCGGCGGAATGTCGACCGGCGACGGCAGGAAGTCGATCACGGCGTCCAGCATACGCTGCACACCCTTGTTCTTGAACGCGGTACCGCACAGCATCGGCTGGATTTCGCAAGCGATGGTACGCAGACGAATGCCTTCGATGATGTCAGCTTCGGAGAGGTCGCCCTCTTCGAGGTACTTGTTCATCATCTCTTCGCTCGACTCGGCAGCGGCCTCGACCATGCCTTCGCGCCACTTTTGGGCTTCCGCTTGCAGCTCGGCCGGAATGTCGACGTAGTCGAACTTCATGCCTTGCGACGCTTCGTCCCAAATGATCGCCTTCATCTTGATGAGGTCGACCACGCCCTTGAAGTTTTCTTCAGCGCCGATCGGCACCACCACCGGCACCGGGTTGGCCTTCAGGCGGTTCTTCAGTTGGTCGTAGACCTTGAAGAAGTTCGCGCCGGTACGGTCCATCTTGTTGACGAACGCCAGACGCGGCACGCCGTACTTGTTGGCCTGACGCCACACGGTTTCCGACTGGGGCTGCACGCCACCCACGGCGCAATACACCATGCACGCGCCATCGAGAACACGCATCGAGCGCTCGACTTCAATCGTGAAGTCGACGTGACCCGGGGTGTCGATGATGTTGATGCGGTGCTTTTGATAGTTGTTGGCCATGCCGGACCAGAAGCAGGTCGTGGCAGCCGACGTAATCGTAATGCCACGCTCTTGTTCCTGCTCCATCCAGTCCATCGTCGCCGCGCCATCGTGCACTTCACCGATTTTGTGGTTCACACCGGTGTAGAACAAAATGCGCTCGGTCGTCGTGGTTTTACCTGCGTCGATGTGAGCGCTAATACCGATGTTGCGGTAGCGCTCGATAGGGGTTGTACGAGCCACTTTAAGCCTCTTTCAATGTAGCCGCCATTTTTGAGGGGGCTACTAACACAAACGGGCGAGGCGCAATTTCTCATGCGCACCCGCCCCGGTTTCTGCTCTAGGTACTGCTTGCCAGCGTCAGAAGCGGAAGTGCGAGAAGGCCTTGTTGGCTTCAGCCATGCGGTGAACTTCGTCACGCTTCTTCATGGCGCCGCCACGACCTTCCGAGGCTTCAATCAGCTCACCAGCCAGGCGCAGGGCCATCGACTTCTCGCTACGCTTCTTCGCGGCCTCACGCAACCAACGCATCGCCAATGCCATACGACGCGACGGACGCACTTCGACCGGAACTTGATAGTTTGCACCGCCAACACGGCGGCTCTTGACTTCAACCACGGGCTTCACGTTACCGAGAGCCGTGTTGAAGACTTCCAGCGGATCCTTGCCCGCCTTGGTTTGGATCTGCTCGAAAGCACCATAAACGATGCGCTCTGCAACCGACTTCTTGCCGGCAAGCATGAGCACGTTCATGAATTTAGCGACTTCAACGTTGCCGAACTTCGGATCGGGCAACACTTCGCGCTTGGGGACTTCGCGACGACGCGGCATGATTTCTTCCTTAATCAATTCAGTTGGAGCAGCGCTCCAGGCCACCTACTAGCCATTCTTTGGCCGAGTGACCACTTACTCAGTGACGATGTACCACCATCACCGAACGTATATCCGCTAAGCCGCTTAGGCCTTCGGACGCTTCGCGCCGTACTTCGAACGGGCTTGCTTACGGTCCTTGACGCCTTGCGTGTCGAGGCTACCGCGCACCATGTGGTAACGCACACCCGGCAAGTCCTTCACACGACCGCCGCGAATCAGCACGACCGAGTGTTCCTGCAGGTTGTGGCCTTCACCGCCGATGTACGAAATGACTTCGAAACCGTTCGTCAGGCGCACCTTGGCAACCTTACGCAGTGCGGAGTTCGGCTTCTTCGGCGTCGTGGTGTACACACGGGTGCACACGCCGCGACGCTGCGGGCAGTCCTGCAGGGCCGGGCTCTTGCTCTTGATTTGAGCAGAGGTGCGCGGCTTGCGGACCAATTGGTTAATCGTTGGCATTGTGATTTCCTAAACGTGTCAAAAGCATGAAAGCCAAGGCGGGCTGTCATGCGACTTTACTGCGTACTCCCCGGCTGCTCCTGCGGATAGTCCGCATCTAAACGCTTGATGCATAAGCACTTTGCATTAGGCACGGGCATGCCGCCGGAAAAACCGGAGCCTGCGACTATACCCCCGCTATTGGCAAGTGTCAACGCACTCTCGCGCAAATTTGTGCTGTAAGTCGTTGATTGTTAACGGTCATCGTCGGGTCATGGCCGGGTCATGGTCTTGATCGCCACGCGCATACCGCCATAGGCACCGCCTCAAGGTGCGTCTCCCCCTCCCAAATTCAAGACTTGCGACACACATGTATGCAAACTACACTGCATACACAGCCGATTTACGTACGAATTTCCATACATAACACCGACATCGCTATGGACACTTCTCACGACACGCTTCGCGCCACCTTCTGGAAGCCTGCGCTTACGGCGGGCAAAGGCCCCCGTTATCTGAGGCTGGCGAGCTTCATCGAGCAGTCGGTCGCAGACGGCCGCCTGCGCCCCGGCGACCGCCTGCCGGCGCAGCGCGAACTCGCGTCGTGGCTGGGCATCGACTTCACTACGGTCACGCGCGCCTACAACCGGGCACGCGACCGGAGCGCCATCGAGGGGCGTGGCCCGCTCGGCACCTTCGTCAGCAAGCCGCGCGTGGCGCTCGATCAGGTGCTGGATCTGGGCATGAACATTCCGCCCGCACCGGCCGGGCTGTTCCTTGGCGAGTTGTTGCAAAAGGGCATCGACGAAGTTCTACGGCATACCGACGCCTCGATGCTCATGGCGTACCAACTGGGCGACGGGGGCGTTGCCGACCGTCAGGCCGGCACGCTCTGGCTCGCCCCTATGCTCGGTGCACTCGATCCGGCCGACGTGCTCGTCTGTCCCGGCGCACAGGCCACCCTGGCGGCATTGCTGCTCACCGAGACCGAGCGCGACGAAACGGTGTTGTGCGAGCCGATCGTGTACCCGGGTGTGCGCAGCGCGGCGCGCTCGCTCGGCCGCCGTCTGGAGGGCGTGGCCGCCGACGCCGACGGCATGCTGCCCGATGCGCTGGCCGCGGCCGCCCGCCAGCACCGCGCGCGTCTCGTCTATCTGAACCCCACGCTCCAGAACCCGACCACGCGCACCATGCCCGAGCGCCGTCGCAAAGAACTGCTCGCCGTGGCGGACAAGCTCGACCTGACGCTCATCGAAGACGACCCCTACTGGCGTCTCATGCCCGACGCCCCGCCGCCGCTCGCCCGCCTCTCGCCGCATCGCGTGCACTACGTGTCCACGCTGTCGAAATGTCTGACGCCAGGCCTTCGCACTGCATACGTCCGTCTGGCAGACGGTCGCAAGCGCGAGGTCTTCCTGAGTACGCTGCATTCGTTCGCGCTGATGGCACCGCCGTTGATGGCGGGATTGGCGACACAGTGGATTCACGACGGCACGGCAGACCGTCTCATGGATGGTGTAAAGGAAGCCGCCGCGCAGCGTCAGGCCATCGCCGCCGACATTCTGGGGGACGGAAGCACCGCGACGATTCAGGGCATTCACCTCTGGCATGAGTTGCCGACCCCGTGGACGGCCCGCGAACTGACTATGGCCGCCCGCGCCGAGGGACTCGCCGTCACGCCGGCGGACGCCTTCTGCCTGTCGCCGGATGCCCCCAACGCCATCCGCATCTCACTGGGCGGCGTACGCGATCCTGAGCGTCTGTCGAGCGCGCTCAAGCGTCTTCGGTCGCTGTTGCGCGAAGCGCCGCCGAGTCTGCGCGCCGCGATCGTCTGAGGCTTGCCGTCGGGAGCGGGGGCGCGGCGCATCGCGTCTCGCTTCCGTCTCGCTTCCGTCTCGCTCCCTTCCCGATACCGACAAGCCCAGCGCGCACGGCAGAAGCCCATGCCAACGGGTTCACGCAAAGTCCGGTCGGGCGCGCCGTGTTGCGCGCGCCATCTACCGGAGCAAGCGCATGAACATCAGCCACATTGCGACGCAGGTGCTGGCCACGGCAAGCGCCATCCCATGGTTCGCGAACTACAGGGATCGCCCTGGCCAGACCTTTGAGAGCGCCCGAAATATCACGTCGGATTCGCGATGCCCCTACGTCAAGCGCGAGGTACCCAAACCCGTTTCGCCGCTCATTGGCATCGAACCACAGACCTATCGCCATTTCCTGCAAACTCGATTAGCGGACTTAGTCGACGTGTGCATCGTGGGCCATCACGACGACCGGAAGAACTGTCTGCTCGATTTACCGCCAGGCGAGCCGGTCATGGTGCCGGTCAGCCGCATGGTCGAATCGGGGTGCAGTCGGTCGCTACCACCGGCGATTGCGTGCGAGCTCGCCAGCACGGAGCGCGAAGCCTGGCAGCTCGCGCGACAGTATCGAAAGCAATACAGCCGCGACTTAAGGGGAAAATATTCGATAGCGTCGCTGGAGACACGCATCGGAGAAGCGCTTCGCGCCGTGCCGGACGACGTTCAGCAGGCATTTCGCCATAGCGACACAAGGATCGTGGTGCCGCGCCACAGCTTCACTCGTTTCTACTCTGGCGCGAACGAGGCTCGTCGCAATGGGGTGAAACCAAGCCCTCCCGACGCCACCTCGCTCGTGATGGACGGATTTAGCTTCTTTCGCGACGCCATGCTGGGCGCGTATGTGGTGCCACCGAAGGATCACCCCGTGCAACCGTTCGTCGTTTCGCTCGCAGGGTTCTATCTCATCGACGACATTCGGCAGCCGGGGCCACCCGCAGGCAATGGATACGAGGGAGGGCAAGCGGATTCAGCGCCGCCCCCGGACTCCCAGATCGAATTCCGGGCACTGCACGAGCACTTCGTTCGCCACTCCGGGCATACGTTTGGCCATCGCCCCAACTATCTGGCTCAAGACCCCGACGCCACGACCTTTCACGCCATTCCCCGCAAGGGCAGCGTCGAACAGACGCTGGCCAGATATCTGCACAACGGCGTGAAGCGCTACTACAGATTCGCTGCGGCCGGGCCACGCGAGCGCGTCGCCCGAGACAGTCATCGCAACGCCCGTCAGGCGCTGTGCGACGCGGGCACGTTCGACGGCCTCAGCCCCCGGCAGCGCGCACAGGTCTGAAGCGCCGATCCCCATCTGCAAACATCCCGGCCTCAACCCGACAATCCGATTTGCCTCAGCAGGAATACTCCGGTTCACGGAAATCCCCGTGACCTCAACCGGAGTAACGATGATCCTCAACTCAATGTCCGATTGGCTGACGTCGGCCGCGAGCGCAGCCAAGGCGCTCCCCGCAATGCACGTACAAGCCCACACGTTACGCGTCGCGACCGACCTGACACGCGCCACTTCCGCGCCGATCACATCCACCATGATTGCGCCGGTCCTTCGGGACTGGCAGCCCGCCCGAGCGGCGGCGTCCTCCAATTGGTCGCACCCGCCGGTCACACGGGCTCGCGTCTTCGCGCAACGGCTGGCCGACGTGCGGCCCGTGTGCGTTGTCGGCGCGCACGACGATGCACAGAACTGTCTTCTCGACCTGCCCGCCAACACGCAAATCGACGTCGACGCCAGCCGTCTGCTGCTCGCGGGATGCGAGGCGTCTCTGGACAAGGAGATGCGTAGAACGCTGTCGCGTGAGCGGCGTAACAGCGCAACATTGGAACGGGAATTCTCCAAGGCCCGCACCGCAGAGTCTCAGGGCCAATATTCCGTTCGCTCCATCGAACACCGGCTGACCAAGCGGCTGAACCAGTTGTTGCCCGGCATGGAACGCCTGTTGAAAAACACCGGAGCCTATATCGAGATCCCGCAGTTGTCTGTGACGCGGTTAGTCACGAGCGTGCCGGAAGCCCGGCGGCATGGCATCGACATCCCGTTTCAACACGCCGATCTGCGTCTCCCTCTGGGTGCGCCGGAGATCCAACGCGCCACGCTAGGCGCGTACATCCGCATTCCCGACCGTGACCGGCAGTTGCTCCTGTTCGTCTCGCTGGCCACGCCGGATACGGTCGAATGGGTCGATCAGGACGTCAAAACCCACGCGCGCCAGCACCAGCGGGAGTTGTTCGGCGATGTTCCCGAGAATTTCGATGCGACGCCGTTGCCGATGCATGCTGAGATTCGACGCCCGAATCTCGTCCGAACCCTCGCGAAGCATCTTCATGACGGACACCGGCGTTATCACGATTTCGCCTACGGCGCGACCCGCGAGTCGCTCGCACCGATATCGCACGCCGACGTCAGGCAACCGCTCTGCTCACCGCGCGGGTCGGAGGTGCCGGCAGACGCTGCGCAACGAGATGCGCCACAGGGCGAGTCGCCATCGTCGGCGGCATTGCACTTGCGCCGCCCCGCCGAACTAGCACCCGCGACCTCCCGGACACCGGCGCAAGCAGCACAAGCAACGGAAGAAGCGCAAGCTATCGAGGCTCCCGCACCGTCCCCGAAGCGTCGCGCGTCGCGCAGCAATTCCATGTCACTCGATGAAATGGCCGAAGCAGTCGCGATGCTTGAGCGACTGGATCGGGAGTACAGTCGGCTTGCCCGCCCCCGCTTCGGAAAATGACGCCGCGACGTCAAGCTATCATTTCCCGTAGCTCGATCTGTCGCATCAGGCGTAGCCGCTGTCACTCGGCACGTTTTACTTACTCTGGCGAATTCGTACACTCCCTCATTTCGGCGGCAGCTCCCCCACTCCGCCCTGACACGAGTCCACTACCCGCCATGCAGGCAAGTTTCGAGAAAGACAGCATTTTGGTCCTCGATGTCGACGGTACGCTGACCGACTCGGTGCGCATCCATCAACGGGCCTTGCTCGGCGCGATGGAATCGCTGGCGTTCGACGAATTGAACACCGACTGGGGAAGTTATCCGCATCACACCGACACCGGCATCCTGATTCACGCCCACGCCGAGAACGGCCGCGCCTTGCCGCAGCCGCACGATCTGGCCCGCTTCGAGCACGAGATCGACGAACGCTTCACCGCCCTGCTCAACGCGCACGGGCTGGCCGAGATCCCCGGTGCGCGCGCCTTCGTCGAGGCCGCGCACCGCTCGCGCTGGGGTGTGGTGTTCGCCACCGGTGGCATCCGTCAGGTCAGCCATCGCAAGCTGCGCTCCGTCGCCATCGATTACACGGACGCGATGCTCATCACCGCCTCCGAATACAGCTCGCGCGACCAGCTCGTCGCCGAAGCGATCAAACGGGCACAAGCCGGCTACGGCATCACGCGCCCGCGTGCGGTCGTCTCAATCGGCGACGGGATGTGGGATCTGAAGGTCGCGCGCAAGCTCGGCATCGATTTCGTCGGCATCGGCTCGAAACGTCAGCGCTCGCCGCTGCTCGACGAAGGCGTCCCGGTCTACGACGACATGTGGGACGCCATGCACTGGCTCACTCCGGGCCGCGGGCGCGCGTCAGGTACTCGCTTGGCGTCACGCCCATAAAGCGACGAAACATCGTGGAAAAAGCGCTCGGCGTGTCGTAACCGACTTCGAGCGCTACCTGCGTGATGGGCCGCCCGGCCCCCAGCAACGGCAACGCGCCCAGCAGCCGCATCTGCTGACGCCACTCCCGGAACGGCAAGCCGAACTCCGTCATGAAGCGACGCTCCAGCGTACGGCTCGACGCCCCCACCTCCACCGCCCAGTCCTGAAGACTGCGGGGGTCGGCGGGCGTTGTCAGATAGGTGTCGAAGATCTTGCGCAGACGCGCGTCGCGCGGCACTTGCAGATGAAGCGGCGAATCGCTCTTCCACTCGACTTCTTCGAGCAGCAGCGCAATGACGAGCGCATCTTTGCCCTGCGGCGACCAATCGGGCGGTAGCGTCATCGCGCGCAGAATCAGCTCGCGCAGCAACGCCGAGACACGGATGACGACGGGCACATCGGAGGCTGCCATGCCGAGTCGTTCGACATCGACATAGATCGTGCGCATCTCCACCTTGCCGCGCATGCGCACTTCATGCGTGACGTTGGCCGGAATCCACAGCGCGCGCTGCGGCGGAATCACCCAAAACGACGTATCGGTGCGGACTTCCAGAATACCGGCGCTCGCATACATCAATTGCGCGCGTCGATGACTGTGAGGACGCACTACATGACCATCAGGGTAATCTTTCGCCAGCGCGCCGACGGGGCGGTCATGAGCCTGAAACTCCAGGGGTATCGCACTGGTGATCGGCATTGGGACCAAGCCTCAGAAATCTCAGAAAAGGCGAAATTTGGGACGTATTTGGCGACGTCGTCAGCGTAACACCGCCCACACGCCCCTACCAAGCCCCAACCCGGCCGAACGCGGACCGAATCCCTTACCGCACCGTTGCATCGCGCGCACCGCTCAGAACGGTTTGACGATCACGAGCGCGACGATGATGGCCATCGAAATGAGCGTGACGGGCAGTGCGCGTCCGAACACGGCAGGCGGCTGCGTGCTTGCGTCGCGCTCCAGACGTCGCAACGTGGCCGACAGCCGGCCGTGCAGTGCGGACACAACGATCACGAATACCAGCTTTGCCATGAGCCACGGTGCGTGCCACCAATTAGCCATGATGGCGAGTGTCGGCCCCGTGATCCACACCACGATCAATGCGGGTGACGCCAGCGCGTAGTCCGCCCGTCGCGCCACACGACGCCACTCGGGCTGCGTCAGACGCCCGCCCAGCGCCATCGTCACAAGTCCCGCAATGAACGTGATGACCGCGATCAGGTGCACCGCCTTGATCCAGAGATAGAGCATCGGATGTCTCCTATAAGGTCCGAACGATTATTTCTATCTAAGCAACAGTTGCTTGTAATAAGTCGCCTTTATCGCGGAGGGTCGCATTATTACACTTCAACTGTCGACGATGAAACGAACATCGCCTCTTTCAAAAGACAGGAGAATTACCATGAAGCGCACCCTTATTACCTCTGCCCTTATTTCCGCAATGCTGGCTGTTTCGGCCGGTTCGGCTTTCGCCAGCGACGCATTCGACGGTCCCTCGGAATTCTCGTGGGTTCCGCAAACCAGCGCCCTGAGCCGCGCCCAGGTCCGTGAAGAACTTGTTCAGGCGCAACAAGCCGGTCTCGTGGTGCAACACGACGCCGTCTACCCGAAGGCAGCCCCGAGCGCACAACCCGCTGTGGCCAGCGCCCCGATCACGATGGGTTCGGTCGGCGGCCAGCAACGTGCCGGCACGACCTACTTCGGTTCGTAATGTAACTCGCCGCGCTGCGGACCTCTTGCCTGACGAGAGGCCGCAGCGCGGCGCGCGTTCTGCGCATAACGACGCACCGGTTGCCGGTGCTCAGTGTGATCTCCGGTCTTCAATGGCCTAAGACTCCTGTCGCTGTGCGTAGCGGTTCGACGCACAGGACTTTGCCCGTCGCTTCGGCGACGGGCTTTTTTAGCCGGGACGCTACCCGCTAAGAAGCCGACGACAGGTCGGCGGTGATCGATCAAGCAGGACGTACGAAAACGAAGAAGCCCGCATTGGCGGGCTTCTTTGCGTTTACCTTCCCGATAGCCGACGCGGCCATCGGGGGCAACAATGCCTTACTTCGCGAACGACTTCGCCAGGAATTCGAGCGCACGACCGTGGGCCAGTGCGGCCGACGGCTGGTGGTACGACTCGCGCGACCAGCAGTTGAAGCCGTGATCTGCATTCGGGTACACGAACACTTCGGTGTTCGGACGCGACTTCACGGCATCGCTCACCTGCGTGACGATGTCCGGCGTGATGTGGCTGTCGAGCGCGCCATAGTGGAACTGCGTCGGCACGTTGAGGTTGGCCGCTTCGCTCAGATAGTTGTGAATGCCGCCACCGTAGTACGGCACAGCAGCGTCGACCAGACCGCGCGCGGCGCTCAGGTACGACAGCAGACCGCCGAAGCAGTAGCCGATGGCGGCGACCTTGGCACCCGCGTCCAGCTTGCCGCGCAGGGCCTTCACCGTCGCTTCGACGTCTTTAACCGCTTTCTCGACGTCGACCGCCTTGCGCAGCTCCATCGCACGGCCCCAGTCGTCGCCCGAGTAACCGAGTTCGACGCGCGGTGCCGAGCGCCAGAAGATGTCCGGCGCGAGCACGACATAACCGTCCATTGCGTACTGATCGGCCACGCCACGAATGTGCTCGTTCACGCCGAAGATTTCCTGCACCAGCACGACGCCCTGCGCGTTCGCCGTCTTACCATTCGGCGGCAATGCCAGATAGGCATCGAAGGCGCCATCCACGGTTTCAACACGAATCCATTGACTGTTCGACACGGAAGTTGCTCCATCAAAAAGGGGGAAATGCCTGCGCCCTGACATCGAAGAACGCCCGTGGGGGGATCGGGCGCGGCCACTCGATACGTTCGAACCGGCCAGACGCAGTTAGGCCGGATCAGTATAGGGACTTTTGAGACGCTTCACAGCGCGCCGAAAAGCCCGCCGGATAAGGCGCGACGCCACTTCACGCGACACACCCCGGGACCTTCTGACGCAGAAATCACGCCTCGTCGCCCGTCACGCGCCGCCCATCGTTTCGACGTCCGAACCCGCAAGCGGTCAGTCAGACGCCTTCGCGAGCGCCGCTTCCAGCAGTTTCACCACGCCGCCGAACCCCGCCACCTGCGCGGAATCGATACCGTACAGCGCGCTAAGCGACGGTCCGGGATTCAGGAAATCCACACGCACGTCGTCCGCGCTCGCCGCCCACACCATCACTTTCAATGGCAGTTCCAGCCCTGCATGAGGGTTTGCGGCCATCACGGGCGTACCGCCCTTCGGATTGCCGAACAGCACCAGACGGGTCGGGCGCAGCGATGTACCCGCCGAGGCTGCCGCCGCGCTCTGGTCGATGTCGGCGAAGATGGTCATGCCGTGCTGCTTGAGTGTGTCGATCACGCGGGTGAGCGTGGCGTAGAAGTCGACCGGGCTGCGCAGCGACGTAACGCTCGCCGGATGCGCATGCCCGGTGGTTGGGGCAGATTCGTTGGCTTGGGTGGCTTCGGTGGTCATACAGGCTCCTCGGACACTGAGGCAGAATGGACAACTGCGAGACAACAACGCCCGCGCAAAGTTTGCCGGGCAGCCGCGCCAGTGTACCGCCGCCTTGCGGTGCGCATCATCCCCTCAAGGCAACGCTGACGCCGCTCGTCTGCCGCCGTCACCGGTCGATCTCAACGGCCATCACACCCTGCCCGCCTTACATGCCGTTACCGCCCCGCTGTCTGCCGTTCGGGGCGCGTTACGCTTGGCCCCGTCGTTCGACAATTCAGTGAACGCATTTGATACGGAGTCCATATGATTAAGATTTCCATGCGCCAGACCGTGAGCAGGCTTGCGCTGATGCTCGCGCTGACGGCCACCGGCATCAGCCTGCCCGCTGCTGCGGCAACCACCGATGCACCGCCCCCGGCGCGCGCGCAAGCCACCACGCCGGGCGAGATGCCGCCGCCTGCGCCGGGTATGGGCCCGCACTTCGGTGGCGCCGGTCCGCGTGGCCCGATGGGTCCCGCGGGTCACGGCGGTCCGGGCTTCGCTGCGGCTCGCACCATCGAAGAGATCGCGCATCTCTATCGCATCGGCGGCCACCCGGAGAACGTCCTGCCGTTCTACCGCGAAACGCTGACGCAAACGCGCGATCCGATGCTGCGCCACCACTTGCGCGAGGCCATTGCGCGTGAGGAATTGAAGCCTTCAGACACCACGGCGGCCATCGCCACGTTGCGCGCACAACTGAGCGAAGACCTCGCCGCACTCCCCTCGCCCGACGCCAAGCGTCGCTAAGTTGCGACATTCGCCGCACCTCGCGACGCTGCGTCAACGGGTGCGCTGCTCGCGCGTCAGAACGTGTACTTCGCCCCAACGTTCACCAGCACGCCACGCATGCCGGCCGTGCCGAAGCTCTTCTGATACGACACGCGACCGTACAGCGAGAAGCTCGCCCCCTGCACGCTGTTCACCCCCAGCGAGAACATCATCGAATCGCCGTACTTCCCGGTCTGGAACATCGCGTCGCTGACCTGAACGCTGGTGCCGCCCACGAACGCGTGGATGACGTCGAACCCGAAGTACGGCGTGATGCGTCCGGTGCTGACGTCGAAGGGACGCGTGAGCCGCACGCCAAGCCGTCCGGTGAACTGGTTCTGTGAGCCGATGTTGACGGAGAGTCCATCGGCATCGGTCACATTGTCGAAGCCGAGGTGCTGACCGACGAACTGCAATTGCGGTTCGAGATTCATGCCATACGCGAGTGCGAGCGGATACCCGGCTTCGATGGACGCCGCGTAGCTATTGCCCCGCATCGGCGCGACGTCGCCGCGCGCCTCAGTCGTCGTGCGCCCGTTGAACCAGCCGACCGACGCGATGCCGTCCACGTACCAGCCCTGCTGGCTCTGATACGTTCCGTAGCCATACAGACGATAGACGCTGGCGCGCGTGGTGCTCGGCCCGTCGATAGCGTTGGGCTCGTAATGCAGCCACCCCATTGAACCGGCTGCGCCGAAGCGCCACGTGCCGTTGTCCGTGAAGTGTTTGAAGAGATTGCCGCCAATCTGAATCGCACCGTAGTCGGCATTCATGTCGTAGCCGAACGCCTGAAAGCTCTGGTTGGAACGGTACTTGAAGCTACCGCCGTAACCGCGCATGAACATCTCGCCCGGCCCGCGATCGCGGCCAAGAATCCGGTCGTCGCGCACTTCGCCCAAGCGCCGGTGCAGCGAATCGATATCCGTCATCCCCGCTTGCAGGAAGGCCGCCGGTGCGCTCAGATAAGACGCCACCTGCGGCGCGACCTCACGCCGCGCATCCGGCGGCACCGGCACGTCGACACCGCCCCCCGGGTTGCCCGGCTCCTCGGGGTCCACCCCGCCGCCGGGCGACACGTAGGCGCTCTGCAACCGGTAGTCCCAATAGCCCGCGCCAGTGCCCACGAGATTCTGCGTCGGGTCAGCCGTCCCGTGTGCGGAACCGGGGCCGTAGGCATAGATCCGGTACTCGTAGGGCGAATTCGGGGCCACCACATACCCGCCCGGCAGATTGAACGCGTTGAACGTCGATGTCCCGGCCACCTGCACCAGCGAAATCCCTTCGCTGTTATTGATTACCCCACTGGGCGACGTCAGCGCGCCCGGGCTGCCCGTCGTCGGTTTGATGCGCAGCGTTGTCGTGCCGCTCGCGCTGCCCTGAATCAGCAGACGGTCGGTGTACTGATTCGACAGCGCACCGCCTGCGTTCAGATACGTGTTGAGTGCGACGTTGCCGCTGCCGCCGACGTAGCCGTTGCCGATCGTCACATTGCGATACGACCCCTGACTGGTCGGCGCGGAGGTGAGCAGCGCCGTCACCGGAAAATCGATCAGGCTGTTGGTGTTGTTCAGCTCTGTGACATTGGATGACGCCGTCACATGCCACACGCTGTTGTTGCTCAGGTTGACGAGCGACGTGCTGCTGGTGTCCGTGTAAATTCGGCCGGTGATGGTCGAGTTGCTGGCGTCGAGATTGAGCGTCGCGCCGAGCCCGGATCGGGTGGACGCATTGATTGCCCCACCCCCGCCGCTCAGCGTCGAGTTCGTCAGATTGACGTTGGCGATGCCGCCGTAGATCCACAACGCGACGCCGTTGTCCGACGTCACCGATGTGTCCTGCAACGTCATGTTGTAGCCACCCGCGCGCGGTGGGGCGGCGATACCGGCGCGCGACACGGCGGCCAGTGTGGGCGACGGCACGTCGCTACCGAGATCCGTCGGTGCAGTGGGCACCGGTGTGTCGATAGCGAACGGCGGCGCCGGATCGGTCGAGAGAAGCAGCGGGGTCGTCGCAGGCAAGGTCGGCAGGCCAGGCGTCGGGGCCGACGTCAGAACACCGCTTAACGTCTGCGGCGCGTCGAACACAATGGCGGCCGTGCCTGCGCCCGTGGCGCGTATCGTCGCGCCGGTCGCGTTGAACATGCCGCCGTTCTGAATACGTACGGCGTACGCATTGGTCCCCGCGGTGGTAATCGACGTCCCCGCGCCGGTCGCGCTGCTGCGCAACAGGTTGACCGTGCCCGCGTTGGCGAAGATGCCGTAGGTGCTCGCCTGATCGGTCGTGATGGAGCCACCGGCGAAGTTGGTCGTGCTGCCCGTCCACCCATAAATGCCGTAGGCCTGCGTGCCGTGCGTGGCGATGGCGAAGTCGGAGAGATTCACCGTCGCCGCGCCACTGCCGGCAAGCAAACCGTAGGCCGTCTGCCCCTGCGTGGTGATCGAGCCGCCGTTCAGCGTGGCTGTCGTGCTGCCGGAGATCCACATGCCGTAGGCGGAGGTGCCTTGCGTGTTCACCGCGACCTGCGATCCGGTGACGGTCGACGTGCCGTTCACGAGCAAGCCGTAGGTCGAGTTCTGCGTGGTCGAGAGACTCAACCGGTTCAGGTTGCCGTTCGCCGTACCGATACGCACGGCGTGGCTACCCGCCCCGGTCGTGCTGACCGTCACGGTGCCGGGCGTGTTGGGATCCGCGTTCGTGTTCAGCGTGCCGCCCGACTCGGCGTTCAGGCCGAGATTGCCAGCCACCGCTGTCGTGATAGTCGAGTTGCCATTAATTGTGGCGATGGAGCCGTTGTACACCTGCACACCGCCCGCACCTGCACCTGTGCCCGTGCCGACCGCACCTTTCGACGTCACCGTCGAGTTCGTGAGCGTGATGTTGCTGCCGCCCCAGGAACGCACGCCCCAGCTGTCCTGACCGTTCACGGTGATCGATGTGTCGCTCAGATTGATGGTCGACGTTGCGCCGTAGGGCCGCATGCCGTCGGCCTTCAGGCCTGTGGTCACAATGGTCACGTTGGCACCGGTCAGTACCGAGTTGCCTTGCGACGATTCAGGCATGTAGACGCCGTGAACCATCTCGCCGACGCCCGTCAGCAACACACCCGCCTGACTCGCCACGATATTGACGGTGCCGTTCGCGATGTAAAGCGCATCGTTCGGTGCTCCCGCGTAGTAATCGGAGGTCACCGACACCACCCCGGGAACACCCAAATTCGGATTTATCGTCACGCTCGCGCCGCGAAACACCGAGATCCCGGCACCTCCGAGTTGTGCCGGATACGGCGGCACAGGGTGAATCGTCACGCCCCCCTGAATGACGCCGACCGGCACGACATTGCCGTCGTAATACTGTTCGTACGTTAGCGTGGTGCCGGAGACGATTTCGGGTAGCGGATAGGTTTGTGCGTGCACGGCCCCTGCGAGCAGGAAGACCAGAGAAGCCGCCGTCGCGACGGGATGGCGACGGGGCAAGCGTTCGTGCTTGGCGTGAGTCACTCTACCTCCTGGGGGATGGAGTCAAGCAGACACATCAGTAGCAATACGAAGCATTGGAAACAAAGCATCTCAGAGGATGCTTGGGTAAACACTAAACCAATCGCTTCGAAAACTACAGCGCGCGCACGCGTCGATACGCCGATATTTCAGCGCGTATCGAGAACTAACTATTTAAATCATCGAATCCGGTTTTCTTATCGTAATTTTAATTACCGGAATGTTGCTTTCACGCGCATGAGGGACGCGCGGCATCGTCATGCGCATGTCGTGAATCACGTCTTCGCGGTCTCCATGATCCGTTCGTTCCACTGCGGCAGCCACTCCAGCAAGAACTGCGCGAATCCTTCCGCCGCTGGCGACGGTGCGCGCGACAGCGACCGGTAAACACAAACCTGCCGGATCGTCTCGGGCGAGACCACACGACGCATCAGCAAGCCGAACGGATGGGCGAGCGCCGCCACATAGCCGGGCGTGAGCGTCGCGGCCAGCCCTTGCGAGGCGACGCCGAGTGCCGTCGTCACGTTGTCGACGACATCGATGGAAGTGATACGCGCATCGGGCGGTGCGGACTGACGCATCTGCGCGACGCTGCGCTCGTGATCGCGTCCGGCGGCGACGAGCGGCGTGTCGCGCAGGTCGGTCCATCGCACGCGCTTGCGACGCGCAAGCGGATGCTCTGGCGCGCACCACAACACCCACGGACTATCGAACGCAGGCGTACCGGCCACATGCGCCCCCGTCGCGCGATTCGGGCCGATGGCAATGTCGAGATCGCCGTTGGCGACATGATCGATGAGCGCATCGACAGGCGTATCGACCACACGCACCACGACCTTCGGCCGCGACGCGGCGTATTCGCGAATCGCTGCGGGCAGCGCCATGCTGGCCAGCACCAGCGGTGCACCCACACGCACGATGCCTGCGGCACGGTTGCGCAAGTCGTCGGCCGTTTTCTCGGCCGCCTGCACGTAACGCAGCACCGACTCGGCAGACGACAGAAAATCGCGCCCGGCGCTCGAGAGCGCAACGCGCCGCGTGGTGCGATCGAAGATGCGAAAGCCGAGCACCGACTCCAGCTCGGCGACCAACTGACTGATGGCGGACGACGTGAGTCCCAGGCGATTGCCTGCCTCGGCGAAGCTATGCAATTCGGCGATGGCCACCAGTGCTTCGAACTGGCGCAGCGTGACACGGGTCAGGGGCATGGCGTTTCGATTATCAAGTTTCACTTACGAATGGACCAGAATCGATTGATTGTTCCGCAAAGGGGCGTCGCCCACAATCGATTTTCAAAATTCCCCCGTGAACCGAAGATCGAGACGGAGCGAGCCTCATGTTTTCCCATGTCGACGCCTACCCCGGCGACCCTATCCTCAGCCTGAACGAAGCCTTCGGTCAGGATCCCCGCCAGCACAAGGTCAACCTGTCCATCGGCATCTATTTCGACGACGCCGGCCGTCTGCCGGTCATGCAGGCCGTGCGCGAAGCCGAGTCTGCCGTGCTCGCCGACATCGGTCCGCGTCCGTATCTGCCGATGGCCGGCACGCCCGCCTACCGCGACGCTGTGCAAGCCCTCGTCTTTGGCGAGCAGAACGCCGCGCGGCACGAACACCGCATTGCCACCTTGCAGACGCTGGGCGGCGGCGGCGCGTTGCGCGTCGGGGCCGACTTCCTGAAGCGTTACTTCCCCGAAAGCACCGTCTGGATCAGCGACCCGAGCTGGGACAACCATCGCGTGGTGTTCGAGAGCGCCGGATTCCCGGTGCAGTCCTATCCCTATTACGACGATGCCACCGGTGGCCTGCGCTTCGACGCCATGATGGACAAGCTGTCCTCGCTGCCGCCGCAGAGCATCGTGCTGCTGCACGCGTGCTGTCACAACCCGACCGGCGTCGATCTCTCGAAGGCACAGTGGGAAGCGCTCGTGCCGGTGCTGCGCGAGCGCGGACTGATTGCGTTCGTCGACATGGCGTATCAGGGATTCGGCGACGGGCTCGATGCCGACGCCTTCGCGGTTCGCGCACTGACCGACGCGGGCGTGCCGACGGTCGTTGCCAACTCCTTCTCGAAGAACTTCTCGCTGTATGGCGAGCGCTGCGGCGCGTTGTCGGTGGTTTGCGCCACGGCGGACGAAGCGTCGCGCGTGTTCGGCCAGCTGATGGGTACCGTGCGCGCGAACTACAGCAATCCGCCGACGCACGGTGCGCGCCTCGTCGCGCAAGTGCTGACGACACCGTCGCTGCGCAGCGCGTGGCAAGCCGAACTCGACGGCATGCGCACCCGCATTGCGGCGATGCGCGAGCAGATTCATGCGCGTCTGGCACCGCACGTGGCGGGCGAGAAGCTTTCGCGCTACATCGCGCAGCGCGGCATGTTCACGTACACGGGTCTGTCGGCCGCGCAGGCGGACACGCTGCGCGAGACACACGGCGTCTATCTGCTTCGCTCTGGACGCATGTGCGTCGCGGGCCTGAATACGCGCAACGTCGACACCGTAGCGGATGCCATCGCCCAGGTGCTCACACAGCGCTGACCGGGCATCCACACGGCGCGCATGCTCGCCGCACAACGCTCAAGAAGCATGCTCAACACATAAAACAACGACTGGAGACTTCATGAACACTGCAACGGCTGACGGTGCCCACATTCGCGGGCACTCGACTTCCCACACCTGGCGCGCGGTGATATCGGCGTCCATCGGTAACGCGCTCGAATGGTTCGATCTCGTCGTGTACGGCTTTTTCGCTGTCACGATCTCGAAGCTGTTCTTCCCCACGCACGACGACACGACCTCGCTGCTGCTCACGCTCGGCACATTCGGCGTGTCGTTCTTCATGCGGCCGCTGGGTGCGATTGTGATCGGCGTCTATGCGGATCGACGGGGACGTCGTGAAGCGCTGACGCTCACGATTTTGCTGATGATGGCAGGCACGGCGATCATCGCGTTCATGCCGACGTACGAGACCATCGGCTTGCTCGCACCGGCAGGCATTGTGCTGGCGCGCATGATTCAGGGCTTTTCGGCGGGCGGCGAGTTCGGCAGCGCCACGGCGTTCCTCGCCGAACACGCCCCGCAACGACGTGGCTTCTTCGCGAGCTTTCAGGTCGCGAGTCAGGGGCTGACGACACTACTCGCGGCGGGCTTCGGCGCAGTGCTGACGAGCACGTTGACCCCGGATCAGATGATGAGCTGGGGCTGGCGCGTGCCGTTCCTGTTCGGGCTGCTGATCGGCCCGGTGGCGTATTACATCCGCCGTCACGTGAGCGAGACGCCGGAGTTTCTGGAATCTGAACCGACGCAAACGCCGCTACGCGACACGTTGAGCCATCAGAAGATGCGCCTGTTGCTGGCGGTCGGCGCGGTGGTCGTCGCGACGGTATCGACGTATCTGGTGCTGTACATGCCGACGTATGCGATCAAGCAGCTGGGCTTGCCCGCGTCGGTCGCGTTCGCGGCGACGGTCGCAACGGGGATCGTGCAGATGTTCCTGTCGCCGGTCGTCGGCGCGTGGTCGGATCGTGTGGGACGTGCGAAACCGATGATGATCGCCGCCGCGCTGCTGCTCGTGACGATCTGGCCGATGTTCTGGCTGCTGTCGACGCACCCGAGCTTCGGCGTGATGCTGGCATTGCAAACGGTGTTGGGCGTGTTGATGACGATGTACTTTGCGCCGCTCCCGGCGCTGGCCTCGGAGATCTTCCCGGTGAAGACGCGCACGACGGGCCTGTCGCTGTCGTACAACCTGTCGGTGACGTTCTTCGGCGGCTTCGCCCCGTTCATTCTGACCTGGCTGATCACCGCGACGGGCAGCAAACTCGCGCCGAGCTTCTACATGATGGCCGCCGCCGCCGTGGGACTGATGGCGCTCAGTCAGGTGTACCGCCACACGGGCGTGCGTTGATCAGCGCGCGTCATCCGAACCCACAAGAAAGGGGCACCGCAGTGCCCCTTCTCTATTGCGTCGACAACGACGAACGACGACTTACTGCGGGTACAACCCATGCACCCGACCGAACAGTCGGGTCAGGCCCAGCAGCGCGTCGATGTTCGGGGTCGCTACGCCGACACGCTGACCGATCTCGCGCACCACGCTGACCAATGCGTCGAGTTCGATGGGACGATTCGCTTCCACGTCTTGCAACATCGACGTCTTGAACGCCCCCAGCTTTGCCGTCACCTGATGACGGTCTTCCGGCGACTGGTCGATGGCGCAGCCGATCTTCGCACCGATGGCCGCCGCCTCGCGCATGGCCGCCGAGCAGAAGTCGCGCACCAGCGGATCGTCGAGCAACCGGTCGATGGTCGCGCCCGTGATCGCCGACACCGGGTTCATCGTCAGATTGCCCCAGAGCTTGTACCAGATGTCCAGACGCACGTTCTCCGACGCCTTCGCCTCGAAGCCCGCACGCTCAAGCAGCGCCGCCAGACGCTGCACGCGCTCGCTCGCACCGCCGCCCGGCTCACCGATAATCAGTCCACGGCCCATCTTGTGATCGACCAGCCCCGGCTCCGGCGTCGAAGCGCTTGCGTGCACCACGCAACCGATCACGTTCGCCAGCGGAATCGCCGCACCGATGGCACCCTCCGGATCGATGCTCGTCAGCGTCGCATCGCCACCGCTCGCTCCATCCGCAAACCCTGGGACGCCCTGGCAGAACCACCACGGCACGCCATTCATCGCCGGTAACACGAGTGTTTGCGGACCGAGCAACGGCACCACCGACGCCGCGACCTGCGCCAGCGCCGGCCCCTTCACCGCGATCACCACCAGATCCTGCTCGCCAAGCTTCGCCGCGTCTTCCAACGGATGCGCCGCCGCCACCGGGCCGGTCGCCAGCGTCTCGCCCTGCCTGACTCGCCAGCCCCGCTCACGCAGTGCGGCCAGCGTCGCGCCGCGCGCCAGCGCGCTGACCTGCGCCTCGCCCGTTGCCGCGAGTCGTTGCCCGATCAGTCCACCGATGGCACCCGCGCCAATGATCGTCACCTTCATCCGTTCACTCCGGTTGATGTGCCGCGAGACGATAGTTCTCTTTGAATCGCTCCGGCACACGTTCGTCAAAACCCAGCGCCACACGGCGCACTTCCGGACTATCGCCCGGCGGATGGCCCACACCGAGCGCCGCCGCGCGCGGCGCATCGATCTGCACGACCCGCCCGGACAACCGCCCCAATCCCGTAATCTCGCATTCCACCAGATCGCCCGCATCCACCGAACGCGAATGACAGGGCGTGCCCATCAGAATGACGTCGCCCGGCAACAGCGTGATGTGACGCGCAATGTCCGCGATCACGTAATGCGGACCCCAGATCGTCTCGTCGCCGATGTGCGCTTCCTGCACGACGCGTCCGTTGCGATAGGTGCGCAACGTCTGCTCGAACAGATTCACGCCTCGCACAATACCCGGTCCGATGGGCAGCAGCGTGTCCGCGCCCTTCACCCGCAGCATCGATCCCTGATCGGTGTCGCGAAAGTCCTGCAAGCCCATGTCCAGCGCCGGACAAAAGCCCTCGATGTAATCCCATGCTTCGTCGGGCAGCACGTTGCGACACGTGCGCCCGATCACCACGGCATATTCGCTTTCGTAGTTCAGATACCGGCAATCGCTCGGCTTCAGAATCTGACCGTCATGTCCGTTCAGCGACGTCGTCGGCTTCATGAAGTACGTCGGCGTGTCGGTGGGCTTGGGCTTATTGCGCGTCTCCATGCTACGCGAGCGATAGGAGATGTGCACGGCGATGATCTTCGACGGATTCACCGGCGGCAGATGCGTCACCGTTTGCGGATCGACGAGACGTCCGTCGTCGAGCCGCAGCATGCCCTGTGACGCACCGCCCTCTTCGACAATCGTGCCCCAGTACGCACTGCCGCCCAGCAGAATATGGCGACGCTCGACACGCGGGCCACGCATCACCGCAGGCAATTCACGCAGCGGAAATTCGAAATCCATGATGTCGCCTCGTCAGATCGTGTCGAACCAGATGTGCACGTTACCCGTGCCACGCGCGTTCTCGTAGTCGGACAGCACCGTGCCCGCACTGCGGCATTCGGCCCCGCCGAGCGCACCGACCATCTGCAAATAGTGCGCGCCGTGCGCTTCCCACGGACGCTTCCGGTAGTCCGTATCCCAGTCCGCCAGAATCCGGTCGTGACGCCCCTCGCGAAACGCTTCGATGGCGCGCTTGTCGCTCTCGATGTTCTCCGGACGCGACACATTGCTCTCGTGAAAGATGCGCGGATGATTCGGCTTCCAGTCGATGCCGTTGAACTTGTGACTCAGCGCGCCGGACGCGAGCATCACCACCCGCAAGTCGCTGCGGCGAATCGCCTCGCCAATCACCTCGCCCGATTGCAGGAAGTGCTGCGGCTCGCAGTTCTGACACGAACTCACGGTGACGATCGGCGTTGCTTCGAGGCGCAACTGTTTGATGACGTTGATCGTCGGGTAATGCCGCGCGAGATCCGGATGCTGGACCGCTCGTGCACGCACGCCGCGCTCGCGTGCCACGCCATCGATGGCGAGCGCCAGTTCCGGGTGTCCGCGATAGTCGTACGGCACGCCGTGCAGATACCACGGCATCTCGTCCGACGTGTACATGCCCGAGTAACGCGCGCCGCCGTCGACCAGGTGATAGCCCGTGGTGAACCAGTGCGAATCGAAAATCATGACGACGTCCGGACGCACCGCGTCGATGCGCTCGCGCAACCGCGCGTAACCGGGAATCAAGTCCGAATCCGCGCCCGCGCCCTGCAACACGCGAAACTCCTCACACTGCATCAGGCCGGGGTGATGCGACACCAGCGCCGCGCCAACGATCTGTCCCATGCTGCTCTCCTCTTGTCCTGTTGTCTTGCTGATTGTTTTGACGATGCGACGTCGCACCATCAGCGATGGCTGAAGCTCGCTTTGAACGGTTGCTTCGGCACGACGACATCCTTCACGTCGCAGAAGAATTCGAAGCTCCAGTCGCCGCCTTCGCGTCCGACGCCCGAGCGTTTGATGCCGCCGAACGGCGCGGCCAGATCGCGAATGCCGAAGCTGTTGATCCAGATGAACCCCGTACGCACGCGCTCGGCAATCGCGATGGCATGCGCCTCGTCGCCATAGCAAACGCCGCCCAGCCCGTAGTCGGTACCGTTGGCCATGCCGACGACTTCGTCGTCGCTCGCGAACGTTTGCAGCGTGAGCACCGGGCCGAACACTTCCTGCTGCACGATCTCGTCGTGCTGACGCAGATCGGTGAGCAGCGTCGGTGCGAAATACTGCGCGCCGAAGTCATGTCGCGTACCGCCCCACAGCAGGCGAGCGCCGCCCGCGACCGCTCTTTCGACGAACCCCTGCACCCGTTCGAGCTGACGCATGTGGATGATCGGACCGACTTCGGTCGCGGCGTCGCGCGGATCGCCCACGACGAGACGCCCGACCACCTCGCGCAGCTTTTCGATGAACACGGGCGCGACATCCGCATGCACGAGCAGACGCGTCCCCGCAAGGCACACCTGCCCGGCGTTGCGGTACATCAGTGCGGCGGTGGCAGCAGCGGCGTCGAGATCGGCGTCGGCCAACACGATGAACGCCGACTTGCCGCCGAGTTCCAGGCTGCACGGCACGAGGTTGTCGGCGGCCGTCTTCGCGATCCATTTGGCCGTGGCGACCGAGCCGGTGAACGAGATACGTGCGAGCCTCGCATCGCTGACCAGCGCCGCCCCGGTCTGTGGGCCCGAGCCCTGCAACAGGTTGAAGACGCCAGGTGGCAATCCCGCCTCGTGCGCGCAATCCGCCAGCAGCGACGACGTCAGCGGTGCCCACTCGGGCGCTTTGAGCACCACCGTGTTACCGGATGCCAGCGCCGGGCCGATCTTCCACGTCGCCAGCATCAGCGGCGAATTCCACGGCGTGATGATGGCCACGACACCGGCCGGATCGTGACGCACGAGGTGGCGGGCCTGCGGTGTCTCGATCACGCGGTCCTGCAACGTCAGCGCGTGCTCGGCAAACCACGTGATGTTCTGCATGGCGCGCGGCACGACGCCGTGCGCCATGCGTGAGCGAAGCACGCCGGCGTCTGCGCTCTCCAGCGTGGCGAACACGTCGGCGCGTCGGCCGATGGCATCGGCGAAGCGCTGGAGATACGGCTGACGTTGCGCCGCGCTCAGCGCCGCCCATGCGGGAAACGCCAGCGAGGCCGACGTCACCGCAGCATCGACGTGTCCAAGATTGCCGCTGGCGATGTCGCCCAGATGCGTCTGGTCGATGGGCGAGACGCACTCGAACGTCTCGGAGGACGCCACGCGGCGGCCATCGATGTAATGGTCCGGCGACACTGACACGCCGGCGACGTCAAAACGGGTATCACTCATGCCTTCTCTCCAAACTTCGCGGCCAGCGCTCGGCTCGCGCTGGCCAGCAACGTGGTGTCGATACCGACCGCGATGAACGTCACCCCGAGGTCGAGGTAATGTTTCGCCAACGTCTCGTCGACACACAGAATGCCCGCCGCCTTGCCCGCGCGACGAATGCGCGCGATGCCGTCTTCGATTGCCTTGCGCACTTCGGGGTGTGTGGCCTGCCCGAGGTAGCCCATCGATGCCGCAAGATCGGCCGGGCCGATGAACACGCCATGCACGCCATCGACGGCGGCAATCTCATCGACCTGTGCGAGTGCGTCGGCCGTCTCCACCTGCACGAGCAGACACGTCGTATCGTTCGCGGCGTGCAGATAGTCCTCATAGCGATTCCAGCGCGACGAGCGCGCCAGTCCGCTGCCGACACCGCGCGTGCCCTGCGGCGGGTAACGCGTGGCGCTCGCGAGATCGCGCGCCATCGCGGCCGACTCGACCATCGGCACAAGCACGGTCGTCGCGCCGATTTCGAGCACTTGCTTGATGAGCGCGGCGTCGCCGTGTGGCAGACGCACGACCGGGTGCACCGGATAGGGCGCAACGGCCTGCAACGTCGCCAACATCGTGCGCAGATCGTTGGGGGCATGCTCGCCGTCGATCACGAGCCAGTCGAATCCGCTGCCCGCGCACAGCTCGGCGGCGTACGGCGTGGCAAGTCCCATCCACAGGCCGATCTGACGCTCGCCTCGTGCCAGCGCCTGACGGAAGACATTCGGGGGTGTTTTCATGACAAGGGCTTCCTGATGTGAAGGACGCAGACGAAGCGTCAGCTGAAGCGTCAGACAAAGCGCACGCCAATGGCGCCGAGCGGACCGTAGTCCGCGTGGAAGACGTCGCCCGCAGCACAAGCCACCGGCCGGGTGAACGAGCCGGCCAGCACGATCTCGCCTGCCTGCAACCCTTCGTCGAACGCGCCCAGCTTGTTGGCGAGCCACGCAATGCCGTTGCCCGGGTGGTTGAGCACCGCTGCACTCAAGCCTGACTCTTCGATCACGCCGTTGCGATACAGCAGCGCGCCTGCCCACCGCAGGTCGATGGCCTCCGGTTTGACGGGACGGCCGCCGAGAATCACAGCGGCATTCGCCGCGTTGTCGGCAATCGTGTCGAAAACTTTGCGGGGCGCTTTGGTGTCGCGATCGAACAGCTCGATACGACCGTCGATCAGTTCCAATGCGGGCGTCACCCAGGCGGTGGCGTCCAGCACGTCGAACAGCGTCACGCCCGGCCCCTTGAGTGGCTTGGCGAGAATGAACGCCAGTTCCACTTCGAGACGCGGCACGATGAAGCGCGACGCCTCCAGCGTTGCGCCGTCGGCAACGAGCATGTCGTCGAGCAGCGTGCCGTGATCGGGTTCGGTGATCTGCGCGGCGACTTGCATGGCGCGCGACGTCAGCCCGATCTTGTGCCCGATCACACGACGGCCTTCGGCGAACTTCAGCGCGAGCCACGCCTGCGAAATCGCGTAGCTGTCGGCAATCGTCATCTCGGGGTAGCGGCGGGAGAACTGCATCACGGGCGTGCGGCTACGCTCGGCGTCGTGCAGTTCGCGGGCAAGGGCCTGATGGGTCGAGGCGTCGAGCTTCGGCATCGTGGGGTCTCCGTTGTCGGCATTGTCTTGAATAGTCCCCTATTCTTGCGGCCCGACGCGCCGTGAACAATCAATCGATTTTGGGCGATTGATAAGCAAAACTGGATAATCCAACACCGCCCGAAACCCCCATCCGCCGTGCGGTTGTAGCGTTGGAGCCACAGTCTCAACCGACCGTTGAAGCAAACGCGGAATTGACGTTTGCCATCGCTTCTTCCCGTTTCCCTCAGGCATTGCACGACATCTCTGCGTAATGTCGCGCATTCTTCCCGGCACCCCCGATCGACTACGCCCGGGCGCAACCCCTTCGCTCAAATACCGACCGACGTTCGACGACACCCATTAAAAATGAGAGTGATTTGCATTTATAATCCGCGTCGCTTTATTACAACGTCTTACCGATAACAATCCGCACGCCGCAGATGTGCTTCGCCGTCAGGCACGGCCCACAGCCGATACGCACATCCCTCAGCGGCCTCGCTCGCCACCGCCCGAAGTTACGAAGGTCTGCCAAGATGAAGATGTCTGCAAGTCGCCGCGCCGCTGCTCCTGCCGCTGTCACCGCTGTTATTCCTGCCCATCGTCTGCACCGCTTGCCCCGCGCGACCGCCTGCGCCGCCGCATTGCTGATGGTCACGCTCGGTACCGCACACGCGCAACAAGCCACGTCGGCGGCCGAGGCCAAGGCCGACGTCGAACTCGGTGCGGTGAACGTCTCCGGCGACTGGCTGGGCACGGGCCTCGACAACAGCGCGAAGACCTTCCCGGGCGCGCGTACGGTCGTGAAGAAGGAGCAGATCGAAGAATCCGGCGCAACGAGCATCGGCGACGTCATGCGCCGCATTCCCGGCGTGCAGGCGACGGACAACTCCGGCACGGCCGGCAGCGCCATCTCGCTGAACATCGGTGTGCGCGGCCTCACCGGCCGTTACTCCCCGCGCTCGACGGTGCTGCTCGACGGCATTCCGATGGCTGTCGCGCCTTACGGCCAGCCGCAGTTGTCGTTCGCCCCGGTCAGCTTGTTCAACATCGAGAGCATCGACGTTGTGCGCAGTGGCGGTGCCGTTCGTTATGGTCCGCAGAACGTGGGCGGCGTCATCAACTTCAAGACACGCTCGATCCCGAACACGTCGGGGCTGACCGCCGACGCGACCGTGCGCGAGAACATCTACACGACGGGTGGCGGCGCAAATACTCAGTACGGCGCGTTCCTCGGCACGCAGATGGACAACGGTCTCGGTCTGGCGCTGCTTTACTCGGGTATGGTCGGACGCGACTGGCGCAAGGGCAGCGACGAGCATGTGAACGACGTTGCACTGAAGTGGCGTTACGACATCTCGCCGAGCCAGCAGGTGTACGGCAAGCTCTCCTACTATGACGTGAAGTCGATGACGCCCGGCGGCCTTACCGTCGCACAGTTCAACGCCGATCCGTTCCAGAACACGCGTCCGAACGACTACTGGAGCGGCAATCGCACGGGCCTCGACTTCGGTTACCTGAACACGATCTCGGAGACGCAAGAATTCGAGATCCGCACGTTCTACAATTCGAGCTACCGTCAGAGCACGCTCATCAACGCAGCAGGCACGTCGACCACGCATCAGCCGCGTAACTACGAGACGTTCGGCATCGAGCCGCGCTTCACGCAGCGTCTGTTCTTTGGGCCGACCGCGCACGACGTGACCGTGGGCTATCGCTACATCCATGAGCGTGGCGACGACAACAACTGGACGACCACGCTCGCCACCGGCAAGAACTCGGCCACCCAGACGTTCAACAACTACACCAGCGCGAACGCGTTCTACATCGACGACCGCATGGCGTGGGGTAACTGGCGCTTCACGCCAGGCCTGCGTTACGAATTCATCAACTCGCAACGTGTCGACAACGCCTCGGGGGCCACCTTCCGCTCGGACAACAACAAGGCGTTGCCGTCGGTGAACCTGTCGTATCTCGTGAACAGCGCGTGGACGGTGTTTGCGGACTACAGCACGTCGTTCGGCCCGGTGCAGAACACGCAGTTGAACTCGATGTCGGCCACGAACCCGTTGGAGCCGGAACTGGCCCGCACGTATGAAATCGGTACGCGCTGGACGGACAACCGCTGGAAGGCGGAGCTGACGGTGTTCAAGATGAAGTTCGACAACCAGATTCTGCAAGTGCCCGGCTCGAACCCGGCCGTCTTCCAGAACATCGGGGCGACGGACCACGATGGCGTCGAAACCGCGATCGACTACACGTTCGATCGCGATAGCGTGCTGCGCGGCCTGAACCTCTACGCCAACTTCACGTTCACACGCGCTATCCAGAAGTCCGGCGCGACCTCGGGTCTCGACGTGCCGTTCTACTCCCGCTTCACCGACACGCTCGGCGCGCGCTACGCGATCGGCCAGTGGACGTTCAACGTTTCGACCACGCACCAAAGCTCGCAGTACTCGGATCTGGCCAACACCGAAGCCGAATCTGCCGACGGCAGCAACGGCAAGGTGCCGGGCTTCCGCGTGTGGAATTTGCAAGCGAGCTACAAGATCCCGTTCTACAAGAACGCCGACGTCACCGTGGGCCTGAACAACGTGTTCGACAAGCGCTTCTACACGCGTAACGTCGACGGCAACGCGGGCCGTATGGTGGGTGCGCCGCGCATGGTCTACGTGCAAGGGCACTTCGGGTTCTGATCGACGTTCCCTGCGCTCAGCAAAAAGCCCCGCCCTCGATTCGACGGCGGGGCTTTTTTATCGACCGCGCCTCGGCTTCTTGTACGTCCTCTGGTTGCCGGGCCGGTAGTCCGGGTCCTTCTCCTCGTCGTCCTCGTCCTGTTCGTCGTGCTCGTCGTGGTCCGCTTCGTATGCGTCGTCATCGGTGTCGTCCGATGCTTGCGGAAGATGACGGCCGCCATGTCGACCACGCCGGCCAACAACCACGCGACGGGCCGAGAAGTGCACCTCTTCATCGTCCTCGATATCCGACGCGCTGTCGTCCCGGTCCGAAACGTCTTCCTCCGATGCACTCTGCTCCTCGACCTCGTCGAAGTTTCGCTTCCGGTTAAGACTGGACTGAATCCTGTTCGATACCGCAATCGTCACCCGATGCTGAAGCGCCACCGCATCGGCATAGCGTTTCGGCTTTGTCGACGGCGTCGCGCGTACCCGCTTCTTCTTGTTCCTTTTGCCCGTCTTCTCCTGCTGCGCCTCTTCTTCCTCCTCTTCCCTGCGCTTCAGGTCGGACGCGACGAATGCGTCCATCTCCAATCCCAACTCGGGGGGTAGCCAGGGCGGTCGGTGCGACGCAAACGCCAGCATCTCCTCCTCGACCCACAGGTCGCGGTCATCGATGTCCCGCTGAGCACTGAGCGTCCTTTCCTCTTTCTCGACTTCCGATAGCCGATAGGGCATCGTGCCGCCCGCCAACGTGCCGATGAAGCTGCGAGCGCCGCCCATGTCCGTCACCGGACCGGAACTCGTCGACCAGTCGTTTTCGTCCTCTTCCTCCGGCTGATAGCTGGCGAACTGGTTTTCCCAGTCTGCACGCGACGTGGTCTGGTCCTTGTCCTGATCGAACAACCGTAGCGGCTTGTCGCCATATCCCGCACGACGAAGAATCAGATACGCGTAGGCGCGACTCACGCGCCCGTTGGTATCGTGCAGCGGATGCAGCACGCTGATCTGCTGCTGAACACGTGCCGCCAGCCGGGCAATGTCGTTTTCCGTTTGCGTTTCGGGATCGATCCGCAGACGTCCTTTCGGTTTGGGCTTCGGGGCGAGAATGGCATCGAACGCTTTCTTGCTTTGCGCAAGCAGTTCGCCAAGTGCCGATGCCTTGTCCTCTTGCCGGTAACTCACATTGAACAGGCCCTTGTTACCTTTACCCTTCGCGCTCGTCACCGAGAGGCCGTGTCCGGTCAACGCCTTGCGCTCCGGAGACGACAGTTTCGCCGGTGCCCCCCAGAATGACGGCTCGTCATCCTGCGTGATGAACTCAACCTCGCTGCGGGTCTCGCCCGCCAGGCGTGCGGCGACCGTGCGGAATCCTTCTATCGACCAGATATCGATGCCATTGTCGGTAATGACGTCGTGCCATGCCTGTGCGGTCTTCTTCCCGTACGGAAACGCGAAGCTTGCGTCGCGCTGCCCCTCCACGGTGCCGCCCGTGCTGTTGGAGATGAACCACGATTGCGTGCGCTGATCGATGTCCACGTCGTCGAGCTGTGTCAGCCACCGGTCGTTGCGGTTGAGCAGCGCTTCCTGACTTTGCTTGACGGCATCGATCTGCGAGGTCGACTCGCCTTGCTCGACCATCGTCACGAGCCGTGTGACGCCCGCGCCGAAGTTGCCTTCCTCAACGGTGAGCACCTTGAACGTCGCACTCGCCCGAAAGACGACCTCCCGCTGCCCGTGCCCGATATCCGGCGCGACGGGGCTGATCGGAATGCCGTTCATGCCCTTGGCGTAGATGCGATAGCGATCCATCAGGTCACCTTTCTTCTTCATGCCGCCCTTCGAAAACGCGACCGTGCCGCCGGCGGATTCGCTTGCACTCAGCGGTGTGCCCTGACTGAACAGTCGGCCCGGCTGGAGCGAATCGTTTCTCGGATAGGCGGCGTAAAGCGTGCCTTCGATGGGTGCAATCCGTGCGAGCGTCGAATCCAGCAACGCGATGTCGTCGCCTGCATGGCCCGGCGTGCGGCTCTTGGCCGAGAGGCCGACATCCATGCCCACGTTGTTCTTCTGCACCCCCGTGGCCGGCGACGCCCACTTGGTGAGAACATCCAGCGCATTCCTGTCGCGCCGCGCGTCCAGATGCTTGTACAACTGCTCGCTTCGCTGACGCAGGAACGGATGATCCTCGACCAGCTCGTCCCTATCGGTCCAGTCGATGGACGACACCTGACTGTATTTCGGCGGTTTGTACGGTTCGGAACCCAGCGCCTTCCCGCTTCGGATGTCGACGATCCTCTGAAGGTATTCGCCTTCGTCGTGCAGCCCAGCCTCCGCGCCCACGGCACGAGCGTCTCCCCGTAACGCGGCGAGATGACTGTAGAGCGCGATGAGGTAGTCGCTCATGTCGTCCGACGTGTGCGCGACGAGGTTTTTCAGCTCGCGCATCAGCAGCTTCGGATTGTTCCGGTGACGCAGCAGCACGCCCTTCTGTTTGGGCGCCAGGTTGTCCCACGTCGTGAAGTCGACCGTGGACAAATGCTCCTCGAACTCGCCGGGCTCTTCGGGGTTCCAGGGCTGCTGCGCTTCCTCCGACTCCTCTTTCGCGGGCGGAAAAATCGTCTGGAAGTGGCTGCTGATGGCGGCCTGATGTTTGCCCACGTCGAAACGCGACGTCATCGGAATGGCGCTGGCGGCCTGATCGAGCAGGCGGACGTCGTTTTGGGGGTATTGGGGCAGCGCACGGGGTTTGGCGCCCCGGCGTCTCGGCGGCTTGGGCCGGAACGGCGCCAGCATGGCCCAGGCCAGTTCGATGTTGTCCGGCAGTGTGATGTGCTCTGCGGATTTTTCGGCGGCGATCCATGTCCGCCGAATCTCGTCAAAAGTCAGCTCACTGACGTGCATGAGCTTCGTCAGAAAGGCGTCTTTGGTGTACTGCCGCTCGACGTCAGCCGAGAAATCGATGACGCGCTGGATGGGGGCGGGTGACGACGGGGGCGGCGACGGTGACGCCAGCGCCTGCTGCTGCGCTACCGCGCGGGTGCGCGGGCTGGCGTCGATGGTGGTTCGCATTTGCGCGTGAGCGCGGCTGATCGGGCGATTATCGACGAGCGCGGGTGTCGCGGCGGAGGCATCACCGACGACCGGCACGCCCGCCTGACGCACATTCACCGCTGGCCTTCGTGCCTTCGCCCCCTCGCTCATCGCTGCCCCGTGTCATTCGTGATTTATCGAACAACGTCTTGTGTGCTGCGCGTGCCTTCGTCATGCGGCTCGCCCCTTGGCCGGGGCGAGCGGGACTGCCCGATGCTTGCTTTGTGCTTACTTCGTGCGGCCGTAGTCGTCCTGGAAGCGGACGATATCGTCTTCGCCCAGATACGCACCGGACTGCACTTCGATCAGTTCGAGCGGCACGCGGCCGGGGTTTTCGAGACGGTGCGTCGTGCCCAGCGGAATGTACGTCGACTGGTTCTCGGTCAGCAGCGTCGTCGTGTCGCCGTTCACCACACGCGCCGTGCCCTTCACCACGATCCAGTGCTCCGAGCGGTGGAAGTGCATCTGCAAGCTCAGCGAAGCGCCCGGCTTCACGACGATCTTCTTCACCTGGAAGCGGTCGCCCACGCAAATGCCTTCGTAATCGCCCCACGGCCGGAACACGCGCTGATGGAACACCGACTCAGAACGGCCTTCGGCGATCAGCGTCTCGACCACGCGCTTGACGTCCTGCACGCGATCCTTCGACGTGACCAGCACCACATCCGGTGTTTCCACGATCACGAGGTTCTCGACGCCGATGGCCGCGACCATCCGGCTCTCGCCACGCACATAGCTGTTCTTCACGCCGTGCGTCACCACGTCACCGATCAGGCTATTGCCGTTCTCGTCACGCTCGGCAATCTCCGCGACTGCCGACCACGAGCCGATGTCGTTCCATCCCAGACCGTCGGCATCCACCACGGCGGCGCGTTTCGCTTTCTCCATGACGGCATAGTCGATGGAGTCAGACGGACACGCTTCGAGGCTCGCCTTGTCCAGACGGAAGAAGTCGATATCCACTGCCCCCTGCTCGACGGCCGCCTTCACCTGCTTGAGCATCGCCGGGGCAAGACGTTCGAGTTCGTCGAGATAGGCCGACGCCTTGAACATGAACATGCCACTGTTCCAGTAGCAGTTGCCGGCGGCGATGAGGGCGGCGGCCTTATCGGCGTCCGGCTTCTCGACGAACTGGTCGATGTTGAAACCGCTCGCGCACACCTGCGTGGCGGCACCACGGCGAATGTAGCCGTAACCCGTATGGGGAGACGTCGGCGGAATGCCGAAGGTGACGAGATAGCCGTCGTCGGCGAGCGTCTTGGCCGCACGCACCGCTTCGAGAAACTTGGTCTCGTTCGCGATGGCGTGATCGGAGGGCAGCACGAGCAACGTGGCGTCGGCGTCCTGACGCAGCGCCACCAGCGCCGCCGCCGCGACCGCCGGTGCGGTGTTGCGTGCCACGGGTTCGAGCACGATCGCGCCCGGCGTCGTGTCGATGGCACGCAGCTGTTCGGCCACGAGGAAGCGTTGTTCGTTATTGGAGATGATCAGCGGGGCGGCCACGCTGTCGAGCGCGCCGACGCGCTTGACCGTCTGCTGGAGCAATGTGTCCGAACCGGCGAGCGCGAGATACTGCTTTGGATAGCTGGCTCGCGACAAAGGCCACAAACGTGTACCACTACCGCCGCACAGAATTACAGGAGTTATCGCCATATTCCGGTTCGTAGAAAGTTACGCCACATCGCATAGGGAAGCGAAAATTATATCGTCATTTCAAACACTTAAAACGACATTGCGATGACGGAAGTTGGTCTCGGACTGGCGTCGCGGCCACGTTTTACCGTCGCGCAAAAGAAAAGCGGCACCCCGCAAAGGGTGCCGCTTTCGTACAACGGTACAGCGATACAGCGTAGTGCCAGATCGGCGGTGCCGGCTTGCGCCAGCGCCGCCCGCGTCCGGCTTACTCTGCCGTCGGCTCTTCCACCGAAGTGGGGATCGGGGCAAACGCCTCTTCCAGAGCGATCTGGTCGTGACGCTCGCGATCCGACGATTCGCGGGCCTTGCGGGCCTTGTGATACGCCAGACCGGTACCTGCCGGGATCAGACGGCCAACGATGACGTTTTCCTTCAGGCCACGCAGGTCGTCCTTCTTGCCCATGATGGCGGCTTCGGTCAGCACGCGCGTCGTTTCCTGGAACGATGCCGCCGAGATGAACGAATCCGTCGACAGCGACGCCTTCGTAATACCCAGCAGCACGTTCTCGTACTGCGCCGGACGCTTGTCCGCGGCGTTCATGGCGTCGTTCTCGTAGAGCATGTCCGAACGCTCGACCTGTTCGCCGATGATGAAGCGCGTATCGCCGTTGTCGGTGATCTGCACACGACGCAGCATCTGGCGAACGATCACCTCGATGTGCTTGTCGTTAATCTTCACACCCTGCAAGCGGTACACGTCCTGCACTTCATCGACGATGTAGCGCGACAGCGCTTCGATACCCTGCAGACGCAGGATGTCGTGCGGGTCGGCCGGGCCGTCCACGATCATTTCGCCCTTGTTCACCACCTGACCGTCGTGCACCAGCACCTGCTTTTCCTTCGGAATCAGGAATTCGTGCTGGTTGCCGTCCAGATCGGTAATGACCAGACGCTGCTTGCCCTTCGTGTCCTTACCGAACGACGTCGTACCCGTGACTTCGGCCAGAATGCCGGCGTCCTTCGGTGCACGTGCTTCGAACAGTTCGGCCACGCGCGGCAGACCCCCGGTAATGTCGCGAGTCTTTTGCGCTTCGGTCGGGATACGTGCGAGCACTTCACCCACCGGCACTTGCTGACCATCCTTGATGGTGATCAGTGCGCCGACCTGGAAGCCGATCGTCACCGGGTGATCCGTACCCGGGATCTTCACTTCCACACCGTTCTCGTCGAGCAGCTTGACCTGCGGACGCACGTTCTTCGACGCCGGACCACGACGCTTCGGATCGATCACGACCAGCGTGGACAGACCCGTCACATCGTCGATCTGCTTGGCAACCGTGACACCTTCCTCGACGTTCTCGAACTTGGCGAAACCGCCGTGTTCGGTAATGATCGGGCGCGTCAGCGGATCCCACGTACCCAGTTGGGCACCGGCCTTGACCTGTGCGCCGTCCAGTTGCAGCAGCGTCGCGCCGTACGGCACCTTGTGACGCTCGCGCTCACGACCGTGATCGTCCGTGATCAGGACTTCACCCGAACGCGAGATCGCGATCTGCTCGCCGCGGCCATTCGTCACGTAACGCATGGTCGCCGTGAAGCGAACCGTACCGTTCGACTTGGCTTCGATCGACGAGGCCACTGCCGCACGCGATGCCGCACCACCGATGTGGAACGTACGCATCGTCAGCTGCGTGCCCGGCTCACCGATCGACTGTGCTGCGATCACGCCGACAGCTTCGCCGACGTTCACACGCGTACCGCGACCCAGGTCACGGCCATAGCACAGTGCGCACAGACCGAAACGCGTATCGCAGGTCAGCGGCGTGCGCACGCGCACTTCGTCGATACCCAGCGCTTCGATGTTCTCGACGATGTCTTCGTCGAGCAGCGTACCGGCTTCGTACACCGTCTCTTGCGTTTCCGGATTCACGACGTCAGCGACAGCCACGCGACCCAGGATACGGTCACGCAGGGCTTCGACCACTTCACCGCCCTCGACCAGCGCCTTCATCGCCACGCCGTTGCTCGTGCCGCAATCGTCTTCGACCACGACCAGATCCTGCGTCACGTCGACCAGACGACGCGTCAGGTAACCCGAGTTTGCCGTCTTCAGTGCCGTATCGGCCAGACCCTTACGTGCACCGTGGGTCGAGATGAAGTACTGCAACACGTTCAGGCCTTCGCGGAAGTTCGCGGTAATCGGCGTCTCGATAATCGAGCCGTCCGGCTTGGCCATCAGGCCACGCATACCGGCGAGCTGGCGAATCTGGGCGCTCGAACCGCGAGCACCGGAGTCGGCCATCATGTAAATCGAGTTGAACGACTCCTGATCCACGACGTTGCCATCGCGGTCGGTGGTCTTTTCCTTCGAGAGCTGCTCCATCATCGCCTTACCCACGGCGTCACCGGTAGCACCCCAAATGTCCACGACGTTGTTGTAACGCTCTTGCGACGTGACCAGACCCGACATGTACTGACGGTCGTATTCCTTGACCTTCTTCGACGCTTCGCCGATCAGCTCTTCCTTCTTCGTCGGCACGAGCATGTCGTCGACGCAGATCGAGATACCGGCACGCGTTGCGAGCTTGAAGCCCGACTGCATCAGCTTGTCGACGAAGATCACCGTCTCGCGCAGACCGCAACGGCGGAATGCCGTGTTGATCAGCTTCGAGATTTCCTTCTTCTTGAGCGACTTGTTCAGCACCGAGAACGGCAGGCCCGGCGGCAGAATTTCCGACAGGATCGCGCGGCCGACAGTCGTCGGGTACAGCGTGATCTTCGGCGTCTTCTCGCCCGTTTCCGCGTCGACCAGGTACTCCGTAATACGCACGTTCACGCGCGAAGCCAGTTCGACTTCCTTGTTGTCGTACGCACGCAGCACTTCGGACACGTCGATGAACGACAGGCCTTCGCCGCGGCCGTTGATCTTGTCGCGCGTCGCGTAGTACAGACCCAGCACGATATCCTGCGACGGCACGATCGACGGATCGCCGTTAGCCGGGAACAACACGTTGTTCGAGGCCAGCATCAGGGTACGCGCTTCCATCTGCGCTTCGAGCGACAGCGGCACGTGAACAGCCATCTGGTCACCGTCGAAGTCGGCGTTGAACGCCGCGCAAACCAGCGGGTGAAGCTGAATTGCCTTGCCTTCGATCAGCACCGGCTCAAACGCCTGAATACCCAGGCGGTGCAGCGTCGGTGCGCGGTTCAGCATGATCGGATGCTCGCGGATCACATCTTCCAAGATGTCCCACACCACCGCCGTCTGGTTCTCGACTTCCTTCTTCGCGGCCTTGATGGTCGTGGCCACGCCCATCACTTCCAGCTTGTGGAAGATGAACGGCTTGAAGAGTTCGAGCGCCATCAGCTTCGGCAGACCGCACTGATGCAGCTTGAGCGTCGGGCCCACGGTAATCACCGAACGGCCCGAGTAGTCAACGCGCTTACCCAGCAAGTTCTGACGGAAACGACCGCTCTTACCCTTGATCATGTCGGCCAGCGACTTGAGCGGGCGCTTGTTCGCACCGGTCATCGCCTTACCGCGACGGCCGTTGTCGAGCAGCGAGTCCACGGACTCTTGCAGCATGCGCTTTTCGTTGCGCACGATGATGTCCGGGGCCTTGAGCTCGAGCAGACGCTTCAGACGGTTGTTACGGTTGATGACGCGGCGATACAGATCGTTCAGGTCCGAGGTCGCGAAGCGGCCACCGTCGAGCGGCACCAGCGGGCGCAGCTCGGGCGGGAGCACCGGCAGGACTTCGAGCACCATCCACTCAGGCTTGATGCCCGAGCGCTGGAATGCCTCAAGAACCTTCAGGCGCTTGGCGTACTTCTTGATCTTGGCTTCCGAGCCCGTGGCTTGCAGCTCGGCGCGCAGATGCTCGACCTGTGCGTCGATGTCGATCGAGCGCAGCAGTTCGCGCACGCCTTCCGCGCCCATCTCGGCACGGAATTCGTCGCCGTATTCCTCGACCTTGTTGTAGTAATCCTCTTCGGTCATGATCTGGCAACGCTTAAGCGGCGTCATGCCCGGCTCGAGGACCACGTATGCTTCGAAGTACAGCACGCGTTCGATGTCGCGCAGCGTCATGTCGAGCACCATGCCCAGACGCGACGGGAGCGACTTCAGGAACCAGATGTGCGCAACCGGCGAAGCCAGTTCGATGTGGCCCATGCGCTCACGGCGCACCTTGGCCAGCGTCACTTCAACGCCGCACTTCTCGCAGATCACGCCACGGTGCTTCAGGCGCTTGTACTTGCCGCAAAGGCACTCGTAGTCCTTGATCGGACCGAAGATCTTGGCGCAGAACAGACCGTCGCGCTCGGGCTTGAAGGTCCGGTAGTTGATCGTCTCCGGCTTCTTCACTTCACCGAACGACCACGAGCGGATCTTGTCCGGCGAAGCCAGACCGATCTTGATCGCGTCGAACTGTTCGTCCTGCTGGACTTGCTTGAATAGATCGAGCAAAGCTTTCATTGCTTTCTCCTGTTGCCTGAACGCGATTAACCGCGCTCCAGGTCGATATCGATACCGAGCGAACGGATTTCCTTGACCAGCACGTTGAACGACTCCGGCATGCCGGCATCGATCACGTGATCGCCCTTGACGAGGTTCTCGTACACCTTCGTACGACCCGTCACGTCATCCGACTTCACCGTCAGCATTTCCTGCAGCACATACGATGCGCCGTAAGCTTCCAGTGCCCACACTTCCATTTCACCGAAGCGCTGACCACCGAACTGAGCCTTACCGCCCAACGGCTGTTGCGTCACCAGCGAGTACGGACCGGTCGAACGGGCGTGCATCTTGTCGTCGACCAAGTGGTGCAGCTTGAGCATGTGCATGAAGCCGCAAGTGACCGTACGCTCGAAGGCTTCGCCAGTGCGACCGTCGAACAGCGTGACCTGGTTCTTCGACGGGGTCATGCCGAGTTCCTTCGCAATGTGATCCGGGAACGCCAGATCCAGCATGCGACGGATTTCCTCTTCATGTGCGCCATCGAACACCGGCGTCGCGAACGGAACGCCGTTCTGCAGGTTGCGTGCCAACGACATGATTTCGTCGTCCGACAGGCTGTCGATATCTTCTTGCTGACCGCTCTCGTTGTAGATCTTCGTCAGGAACTTGCGAAGCTCCTGGACCTTGGTGTGCGCTTGCAGCATTTCGCCGATACGCCAACCCAGACCCTTCGCTGCCCAGCCGAGGTGCGATTCGAGAATCTGACCCACGTTCATCCGCGACGGCACGCCGAGCGGGTTGAGCACGATGTCTGCCGGACGGCCATCGGCCATGTACGGCATATCCTCGATCGGCACGATCTTCGAGACCACACCCTTGTTACCGTGACGGCCGGCCATCTTGTCGCCAGGCTGCAGACGACGCTTGACCGCCAGGTACACCTTGACCATCTTCAGCACGCCCGGCGGCAGTTCGTCGCCTTGGGTGAGCTTCTTGCGCTTCTCTTCGAAAGCTAGGTCGAACGAGTGACGCTTCTGCTCGATCGATTCCTTGATCTGTTCGAGCTGTTGCGCACCTTCGTCTTCTGCCAGACGAATGTCGAACCAGTGGTAGCGGTCCAGATCGGCCAGGTATTCCTTGGTGATCTTGGTGCCCTTGGCGAGCTTCTTCGGGCCGCCATTGGCCGTCTTGCCCACCAGGAAACGCTCCAGACGCTGGAATGCGTCGCCTTCCACGATACGCAGCTGGTCGTTCAGGTCCAGGCGGTAGCCCTTCAGTTCATCGTCGATGATCTGCTGAGCGCGCTTGTCGCGCTGAATGCCTTCACGCGTGAACACTTGCACGTCGATGACGGTGCCGCTCATGCCCGACGGCACGCGCAGCGAGGTGTCCTTCACGTCCGAAGCCTTCTCGCCGAAGATCGCGCGCAGCAGCTTTTCTTCCGGCGTGAGCTGGGTTTCGCCCTTCGGCGTGACCTTGCCCACCAGCACGTCGCCAGCTTCGACTTCTGCACCGATGTACACGATGCCCGACTCGTCCAGACGGCTCAGTTGCACTTCCGCCAGGTTCGAGATGTCGCGCGTGATTTCTTCCGGTCCGAGCTTCGTGTCGCGAGCGACAACGTTCAGTTCTTCGATGTGGATCGACGTGTAACGGTCTTCCGCAACGACACGTTCCGAGATCAGGATCGAGTCTTCGAAGTTGTAGCCGTTCCACGGCATGAACGCGATCAGCATGTTCTGACCCAGCGCCAGCTCACCCAGGTCGGTCGACGCGCCATCGGCGATCACATCGCCGCGCGCAACCTTGTCGCCCACTTCCACGATCGGGCGCTGGTTGATGTTGGTGTTCTGGTTCGAACGCGTGTACTTGATCAGGTTGTAGATGTCCACGCCGACTTCACCGGCAACGGCTTCGTCGTCGTTCACGCGAATCACCACACGGCCTGCATCGACGTAGTCGACCACACCGCCACGGAACGCCTGCACGGTCGTACCCGAGTCAACGGCCACCGTACGTTCGATACCCGTACCGACAACCGCCTTTTCCGGACGCAGGCAAGGCACGGCCTGGCGCTGCATGTTCGAACCCATCAATGCACGGTTCGCGTCATCGTGTTCGAGGAACGGAATCAGCGAGGCTGCGACCGAGACGATCTGCGACGGTGCCACGTCCATGTACTGAATGCGGTCCGGCGTGACCATCAGCGTTTCACCGGCTTCACGCGACGACACGAGTTCGTCGGTGAGTTCGCCGCTGGTGCCGATCGACGCGTTCGCCTGAGCGATCACGTAACGACCTTCTTCAATGGCCGACAGGTAGTCGATCTGGTCGGTGACCTTGCCGTCTTCCACCTTGCGATACGGCGTCTCGAGGAAGCCGTATTCGTTCAGGCGGGCGTACAGTGCCAGCGAGTTGATCAGACCAATGTTCGGACCTTCCGGCGTTTCGATCGGGCACACGCGGCCATAGTGGGTCGGGTGCACGTCACGAACTTCAAAGCCTGCACGCTCACGCGTCAGACCGCCCGGGCCCAGTGCGGAAACACGACGCTTGTGCGTGATTTCCGACAGCGGGTTGGTCTGGTCCATAAACTGCGACAGCTGCGACGAACCGAAGAACTCGCGAATGGCCGACGAAATCGGCTTGCTGTTGATCAGGTCGTGCGGCATCAGGTTTTCCGACTCGGCCTGACCCAGACGTTCCTTCACAGCGCGCTCGACACGCACGAGACCGGCGCGGAACTGGTTCTCTGCCAGTTCGCCGACGCAACGCACACGACGGTTACCCAAGTGGTCGATGTCGTCGACTTCGCCGCGGCCGTTGCGCAGATCCACGAGGATCTTGATGGTCGCGAGAATATCGTCGTCGTCCAACGTCATCGGTCCGAGCACTTCGTCACGGCCAACACGACGGTTGAACTTCATACGACCCACCTTCGACAGGTCGTACGCTTCTTCGCTGTAGAACAAACGGTTGAACAAAGCCTCGACCGCATCTTCGGTCGGCGGCTCGCCCGGGCGCATCATGCGATAGATCGCGATACGCGCGGCCGTCTTGTCGGCGGTCTCGTCGATACGCAGCGTGGCCGAGATGTACGAACCCTGGTCCAGATCGTTCGTGTACAGCGTCTGGATGTCCGACACGCCCGACTCGCGCAGCTTGAGCAGCACGCTTTCGGTGATTTCGTCGTTAGCGTTGGCGATCACTTCGCCGGTGTCGCCATCGACCACGTTTTTCGCGAGCACACGGCCGAGGAGATAGTCTTCCGGCACCGAGATGAACTTGGTGTTGGCGTTCTCGAGGTCGCGGATGTGCTTGGCGTTGACACGCTTGTCCTTCTGGACAATGACCTTGCCTTCGCGATCCGTGATGTCGAAGCGAGCCACTTCACCGCGCAGACGCTCCGGCACGAACTCCATCTGTGCGCCTTCCGGCATCAGCTTGAAGTTGTCGAACACGAAGAAGTTCGCGAGGATCTGTTCCGGCGTCAGGCCAATCGCCTTGAGCAGGATCGTGACCGGCATCTTGCGACGGCGGTCAACACGGAAGTACAGAATGTCCTTCGGATCGAATTCGAAGTCGAGCCACGAGCCGCGGTAGGGGATGATACGCGCGGAGAACAGCAGTTTGCCCGAGCTGTGCGTCTTGCCCTTGTCGTGTTCGAAAAACACGCCCGGCGAACGGTGCAGCTGCGAGACGATGACACGTTCCGTGCCATTGATGACGAAGGAACCCGTCGAGGTCATGAGCGGAATTTCGCCCATGTACACTTCCTGTTCCTTCACTTCCTTGACTACCGGCTTGTTCGGCGATTCCTTATCGAGAATCACCAGACGAACCTTGGCGCGCAGGGCCGAGCAGAAGGTCAGGCCGCGCTGTTGACATTCCTTGACATCGAACGCAGGCGTGCCAAGCAGATAGCTGACAAACTCCAGGCGTGCGAACCCGTTGTGAGAAACGATCGGGAAAATGGAGGAGAAGGCTGCTTGCAGACCCTCCGGCTTCCGCTCCGATGCAAGCGCATCGGCTTGCAAGAACGATGTGTACGAGGCGAGCTGGGTGGCCAGCAAAAACGGCACCTTGTGCACGGTCGGACGCTTCGCAAAACTCTTGCGAATGCGTTTCTTCTCGGTGAAGGAATAGTGCATTACGATCTCCGAATCACTACGCTGACGACGACGGCAGGCATCGCCAACGGGTGTTCATCGACTGAGACCAGACGTCCCCCACGGCGGGCTTGCCGCGGAGCAACGAGCTTGGTGGTTGGCCGCTACCAACCGCTGGCTGACGGCGACGGATGCCTGTGTTGCCCGTCGCCCGACCAAACTTGCCTTCTGCAGTCGCTTCAGAAGACAAAGAGAAAACCGTCACGGGTCGATGCCTGGCGCATCGAATATGCTTCCCGTCGCGATTTTTTCTTTGGCCTCTCGCTTACTTTCCCACTGCGGCACATCGGCCGCTTTCGCCTGTCCCAAGACGCGTCTCGTTGAACGAACGCCCGTTTGAAACGTTGCGAGTCACACGAGGCAAAGCGAAATCACTTCAATTTCAACCACTTGGCTTAGCTTCAAGCCTGCTTTCGAATTTGGAATCCCGGTTTTGGGATTTGCATCTCCTGAAAGCACAAAAAGGCTGACGACATTTCGTCGCCAGCCTTCCCTACGCGCAGAGCCGAATTACTTAACTTCGACCTTGGCGCCGGCTTCTTCCAGCTTCTTCTTGGCTTCGTCAGCAGCAGCCTTGTCGACGCCTTCCTTGACAGCCTTCGGAGCGCCATCAACCAGATCCTTGGCTTCCTTCAGGCCCAGGCCGGTGATTTCGCGGACGGCCTTAATGACGCCGACCTTGTTTGCACCGACTTCTGCCAAGATGACGTTGAATTCGGTTTGCTCTTCAGCAGCTGCAGCAGCACCGCCGCCAGCAGCACCGCCAGCGACCATCATCGCGGCAGCCGACACGCCAAACTTCTCTTCGAACGCCTTGACCAGGTCGTTCAGTTCCATAACCGACATCGCGCCTACGGCTTCGATGATTTCGTCTTTCGTGATTGCCATTTGTAAAACTCCTAGATTGTGTTCGGACCGAAGTCAGCGATCGTGTAACCGGGGAGAGAATTAAGCAGCTTCCGCTTGCTTCTTCTCTGCCACGGCAGCCAGGACGCGAGCAAAGCCGGAAACCGGCGCTTGCATGACACCCAGCAACTTCGCGAGCAGTTCGTCGCGGCTCGGGATCGAGGCCAGCGCTTGCACGCCTGCCTTGTCCATCACCTTGCCGTCGTACGAGCCGGCCTTCAAGATCAACTTGTCGTTGCCCTTCGAAAAGTCGTTCAAGACTTTCGCAGCGGCTACGGGATCCGTCGAGATACCGTAGATCAGAGGACCGGTCATCTGCTCAGCCAGGTCAGCAAACGCAGTGTTTTCCACTGCACGACGTGCCAGCGTGTTCTTCAGAACGCGCAGGTAGACGCCTTGCTGACGCGCATTAGCGCGAAGCTTCGTCAGATCGCCAACCGTGATTCCGCGATATTCAGCCACAACGATGGTCGAAGCGGCGGCGACTTGCGCCGATACTTCTGCCACGACGGCTTTCTTATCATCAAGATTAAGTGCCACGGTTAACCTCCAAAATTGACATCACCTCATGGTGATGCCGTTCCACTAACGGCTTACCGACATGTCTGGAGTTTCAACCCCCGCGCCCGGTTGCCCGCGTGCGACGGTGTGACTGCATAACTTGTTCGGGTTCGCCATCTGCGTTGGCTGGCGTATTAAGGGAGCGTCAGTGAATGCCCATTCCCGCCAACGGTCTTTGATAACCGGAAGCGACTTCCGAAGAATCCGCTTCCGCCCAAAGTCTTTTGCTACAGGCTGTCGATCTCAAGGATCTCAGCCATCGCAGGGGACGCCATCACCCTGCGATTGCGATACTTATCGCTTAGGCCGACAGGCTGGCCTGGTCCACACGCACGCCAACGCCCATCGTGCTCGACAGGGCGATCTTGCGCAGGTAGACACCCTTGCTCGAAGCCGGCTTCGACTTCGTCAGGGCTTCCAGCAGGGCCGAAAGGTTCTGCTGCAGAGCAGCGGCTTCGAACGAAGCGCGACCGATCGTGGCGTGGATGATACCGGCCTTGTCGACGCGGTATTGCACCTGACCTGCCTTGGCGTTCTTCACTGCCGTAGCGACGTCCGGCGTGACCGTGCCAACCTTCGGGTTCGGCATCAGGCCGCGCGGGCCGAGGATCTGACCCAGCGTACCGACGATACGCATCGTGTCCGGCGAAGCGATCACGATGTCGAAGTCCATGTTGCCGGCCTTGATCTGCTCGGCCAGGTCTTCCATACCGACGATTTCAGCGCCGGCAGCCTTGGCTTGCTCAGCCTTTTCGCCTTGGGCGAAAACGGCAACGCGAACCGACTTACCGGTACCAGCCGGCAGAACGACCGAACCACGAACCACTTGGTCCGACTTCTTCGCATCGACGCCCAGTTGAACGGCGACGTCGATCGACTCGTCGAACTTGGCGCTTGCACATTCCTTGACCAGGGCCAGAGCGTCGCCGACCGGGTACAGCTTGTTGCGGTCGACCTTTGCGGCCAGTGCTTGTTGACGCTTCGAGATCTTAGCCATTACAGACCCTCCACCGTGATGCCCATCGAACGTGCGCTGCCAGCGATGGTGCGAACCGCGGCGTCCAGATCGGAGGCGGTAAGGTCAGGCATCTTGGTCTTCGCGATTTCTTCCGCTTGTGCGCGGGTGATCTTGCCCACCTTGTCGGTGTGCGGCTTGGCCGAACCCTTTTGCAGGTTGGCAGCCTTCTTGATCAGCACCGTTGCCGGCGGGGTCTTCAGGACGAACGTGAAGCTCTTGTCCGCGAAGGCGGTGATCACCACCGGAATCGGAAGACCCGGTTCGAGGCTCTGCGTTTGCGCGTTAAACGCCTTGCAGAACTCCATGATGTTCAGGCCACGCTGACCCAGGGCCGGGCCCACGGGGGGCGACGGGTTGGCTTTACCTGCAGGAATCTGCAGCTTGATAAAGCCGATGATTTTCTTTGCCATGGTTTACTCCGGAACGAATATGTGGCGCATATTCGGGGTTGAGTCATAGCGCGCGTTCACCAAAAACGGGCTACTGACGCTCCTCGGCGACGGGTGTCACCAACGCAAAAACGCGCCGGACGTCGCGCCGGCGCATTTTATTCTTAGATCTTTTCGACTTGTCCGAACTCCAGTTCTACCGGAGTTGCCCGTCCAAAAATGGTGACGGAGACACGGAGGCGGGACTTTTCGTAGTTCACTTCTTCCACCGAGCCGTTGAAGTCCGTGAAAGGACCATCCTTGACTCGAACCAGCTCGCCCACTTCGAACAACGTCTTGGGACGCGGCTTTTCAACCCCATCCTTGATTTGCGACATGATCTTGTCGACTTCAGCTTGTCGGATCGGAATCGGACGCGTGCCCGTACCGCCGATAAAGCCCGTGACCTTGGGAGTGTTCTTCACCAAGTGCCACGATTCATCCGTCATTTCCATCTCGCACAGCACATAGCCGGGGAAGAAACGACGTTCGGTGACCTTCTTATGGCCAGCCGTAGTTTCAACAACTTCTTCGGTCGGAACAAGAATCTGACCAAAGTAGTCTTGCATGCCATCACGCGTAATGCGCTCTTGCAGTTGCTTGGCTACGCTTTTTTCCATGCCGGAGTAGGCATGAATGACGTACCAGCGCTTCTTGCTCGGTGCGGACCCGGTATCAGACATATCACTTCCAGCCAAGAATCAAAGAGAACACTGCCCACTCGATCGTCTTGTCGCTGATCCACAGATACAGCGCCATGATGATGACGAACGCGAAGACAATCGCGGTCGTTTGGGCGGCCTCTTTACGGGTCGGCCAAACGACCTTACCCACTTCCCGATACGCATCCTTGGCAAAAGCCAGGAAGCCTTTGCCAGTTTGCGATGCCAATGCAACACCTGCTGCGATGGCCAGAACGACGACGATGGCAGCAACGCGCACATACAGTGCTTGTTGCTCCAAAGCGTAGAACGCCACGACGCCAGCAATGACCAGCAGCCCGGCCAGAGCCAGCAGCAGCTTGTCGCCAGTCGTACGTACAGTTTCTACGGGAGAATTCGCCATTTCCAGCTTGCAGACAGTTGTTTGGCAGGGGCAGAGGGAATCGAACCCCCAACCTTCGGTTTTGGAGACCGACGCTCTGCCAGTTGAGCTATACCCCTAAAACAGCAGAGAGGTCAGCTGCCAAAAGCTGACCTCTGTAAGCGCGGACCGTTAAGGTACCGGCTTAAGCTACGATCTTTGCAACGACGCCCGAACCCACCGTACGGCCACCTTCGCGGATTGCGAAGCGCAGGCCTTCGGTCATGGCGATCGGAGCAATCAGCTTGACGCTGATCGACACGTTGTCGCCCGGCATAACCATTTCCTTACCTTCCGGCAGGCTGATCGAACCGGTCACGTCCGTCGTACGGAAGTAGAACTGCGGACGGTAGTTGTTGAAGAACGGCGTGTGACGGCCGCCTTCGTCCTTCGACAGCACGTACACTTCGGCCGTGAAAGCCATGTGCGGCTTGATCGAGCCCGGCTTGGCCAGAACTTGACCACGCTGAACGTCTTCACGCTTCGTGCCGCGCAGCAGCAGACCAACGTTGTCGCCTGCTTGACCTTGGTCGAGCAGCTTGCGGAACATTTCAACGCCCGTGCAGGTCGTCTTGTCGATGTGCGGCTTGTCGCCGTCCATCTTGATACCGACGATTTCGATTTCTTCGCCGACCTTGACCACGCCCGACTCGATACGACCCGTCACCACCGTGCCACGACCCGAGATCGAGAACACGTCTTCAACCGGCATCAGGAACGGCTTGTCGATAGCGCGCTCCGGCGTCGGGATGTACGAATCCAGCGCGTCGGCCAGATTCATGATCGCGACTTCGCCCAGTTCGCCCTTGTCGCCTTCCAGCGCCAACTTGGCCGAACCCTTGATGATCGGGGTGTCGTCGCCCGGGAAGTCGTACTTCGAGAGAAGCTCACGCACTTCCATTTCGACCAGCTCGAGCAGCTCGGCGTCGTCGACCATGTCGCACTTGTTCAGGAACACGATGATGTACGGCACACCGACCTGACGGGCGAGCAGGATGTGCTCACGCGTTTGCGGCATCGGGCCGTCAGCAGCCGAGCAAACCAGGATAGCGCCGTCCATCTGGGCAGCACCGGTAATCATGTTCTTGACGTAGTCGGCGTGGCCCGGGCAGTCAACGTGTGCGTAGTGGCGCGTAGCCGTTTCGTACTCGATGTGTGCCGTGTTGATGGTAATACCACGTGCCTTTTCTTCCGGCGCCGCGTCGATTTCGTCGTACTTCTTGGCTTCGCCGCCGAACTTGGCCGACAGAACCGTTGCGATAGCAGCCGTCAGGGTGGTCTTGCCATGGTCAACGTGGCCAATGGTACCGACGTTCACGTGCGGCTTAGTCCGCTCGAATTTTTCCTTTGCCATTTCCGACTCCTAACGGGTTATCTATTGCCGAGGTTGCTCGGCATGTTGATTGCCGCGCTTCACACTATCTTTTGGTGCCCATGGGCAGGATCGAACTGCCGACCTCTCCCTTACCAAGGGAGTGCTCTACCACTGAGCCACATGGGCGAATCCTGTACTACTGCTTCTGCGCGTCACCTGGAGCGGGTGAAGGGAATCGAACCCTCGTCATAAGCTTGGAAGGCTTCTGCTCTACCATTGAGCTACACCCGCTTGGATTCCGACTCTCGCCACTTGGTAACAAGCGCCGGAGAACTCATGTTTCCGGCGCTTATCACTTCCGCATTCTGGTGGAGGAGGTTGGATTCGAACCAACGTAGGCGTAAGCCAACAGATTTACAGTCTGCCCCCTTTAGCCACTCGGGCACCCCTCCGCAGAGAATTTGCAATTATGGAGATGTCCCCCTGCCTTGTCAACACCTTCCACGCATTAAATATGCAGTTTTTATGCCTGCGCCTCGGAAAGAATCGAGAGAACGCGGCAACTCTTTGATTTATTGGATTATCTTGAATTTCGGAAAATCGACAGGAGGCAGTCAGCGAGCGCCAGCTAACAATCGCCTACGCCAAACGTCCATGTGGCTGTTCAGGCAGTCTCTTCCCATGTGGAATTCTCGGCGCAGCTTTTGAGCGAGACTCCGTTTCGCCTTTTGGCGACCGGTGATCGTGGTACCGAGATCGTCGCCCACGTCCACCAGGATGTCTGGCCACATCGAGATCATACGGATGCCGTGCTCCCAATTACGGTTGAGCATGTCGTCGACCGGATGGATCATCCGTTTGCCGTAGTCCAACAGGGCTAAGGCGGCGTCGCGACGGATAAGGTAACCCTGCGTACCGCCCGGCTGCTTGCGGTGGTCATGGAGGACGCCACCATCCGGGAGCTCACCAACCTTCCAACGCCCGGAATCCCCCCCACTCTTCAACCGCATGATGCCCCAATGAATCGAGACGTCCAGCGCTGCAGCAAGACGCGTGGGGAAATCGGGCGTCAGTTGGACGTCGTCTTCCAGGACACACCAGATATCATCGTTCGACCGGGCCAGCCCTTCCCAGATGCGATAGTGGCTGTCATAGCAACCCACCTCTCCGAGCGTCAGGTGGTTGGAATACATTTTGAGGCGAGTCGCCTGATCGTAAGCCAACGGATATTGGTTAATACGCTGCGCATCGAAGAATCTGAATGGGACGCCTGCCTTGGTCAGCTGCGCAGTGATATGAGCGCGACGCTCATGACTGTCGATTAGCGACACGACGATAACAGGAGGAAGACGCAACCCCGGGAAGCACATCTGGTTCATTTTTATGGTCTACGTGAGCACCTCGTCGAGCATACGATGCGCGCATATTGCTGTTCGAAACGACGGACAGGATAAACCGCCAATATGTCGAATCGCTCACTTGGCCATGCGCTTTCAGAGTCGTCTTATACGAACTGAGCGTTTTCCTTTCCGTCCTTCAAGCGTTCTTCGCAAACAATCACTTGCCGCGAGAAAGGCACGGCAAGGCGATCGGGCAAGGCTGCCAGCGAGGTCCCGCCGGCCGCAGCTCAATGGAAATGAGCGTAAGACTTGCTTTGATCAAGCACTGGATGAGTTGCTTGAATGACCTCATTGAACCCCGCATGCTCCATCGGAGCACGATGTCGAACTGACGCTCGCAGAGCCATTTGACCGACTGCCCCCATCCAGAGCACATCAGACACCGTCGACCTTGTCGGCTACTTCGCGACGATGCGCTCGAGCGGTCGATTGATCGGGGGGGATATTGATCGATGGAAGGGTGCCAGCCCACGCTCACACGCCGAATCGTCTGCAAGCATCGTTCGTCAGCCGACGTTCAGCTACAAACTTTCGCTCGTTGCGATCCAGGTTTGCAGCCGCGGTGGGCTGAAAGCAAGTTGCCCGATTGAATCGCACCCATCGGTGTCCACATGTCGAATTCGAAGACTATCGAAGCGCATCGGGTCCCAGGCGCGACTGCGCGCACTGACTGAGCGACCCGCAAAGGAGAGCTAGCCGATATGGGGCGGCACAAGCCGAGGCACGGCCTCGTCGAAGCTATAAGGGGAAGATGGATCGAGAAACGGCGCCTATGTCCGCCCTGCATCCGTTGCGAGACGGCATACAAAAGGGGTTAGCGAACCCGCACCGTCCATTGAGACCACCGAGGCGGTTAGCGGATCTTATCGAGAATGGGCAGCCGGCCCTGTTCTCGTACGCGACATCCAAGAGCAGTGGTTAGCCGATCTCATGAGGAATGAGCAGCCGTCCTCGTACGCGACGATCCAAACGTGGTCTATGCGGACGACGAGTTGGATTCTGCGGAGTCGATGAAAAGCGCAGCTAGCAGGCAGACAGCGACGTCACTTTGCCAGGTCCCGGAATTTCACTTCATGCGGACGTTACAACAACGCGGCGGTGCAATACCGTTGGATTCTACGGAGCCGATGAAAAGCGTAGCTGGCAGGCAGACAATGCGATGTCACTTTGCTAGGCACATGTCTCGGCATAGCACGGTGTAAGTATTACTTCTGGGATAAATGCACTGAGGAAGTCGAACGAAGCAGTAGGCGAACGATCGATCGAGCTTCGAGGCCGGCATCAAAGTGTGTGACGCAAAGCAAAAACCCCTTGCTACGCTGTAGCAAGGGGTTTTTAAGGGGAGCCTGACGATTACCTACTTTCACACGGGTATCCGCACTATCATCGGCGTGGGGTCGTTTCACGGTCCTGTTCGGGATGGGAAGGGGTGGTTCCAACTCGCTATGGTCATCAGGCTTAACTTGTATGTTC
>NZ_CABPSN010000010.1 GCF_902459565.1 Pandoraea aquatica | reverse complement strand
GCCACCGCCACCGCCACCGCCGCCGCCACCACTGTGGCCACCGCAGCCGCAACCGCCAGCGCCGCCGATGCCGATGCCGACGCCGGTCCCGGTGCCGCCGGGGCCGCCGAATGCACCCAAACCGCCGAGGCCGCCCGCACCGCCGAAGCCGATGCCGCCGCCTCCGCCACGTCCACCGCCACCACCACCGGCGGCGTATGACGCATTGATCGAAATGCCGCAGAGCATCGCTGCCGCTGCCGCCCCTACCAGAGTCGCCTTGAACCTGTTCATGGTCCCCTCCCCGCGCACGCGCACACACTCACTTCGGAACACATCGGACCCCGCCAGAAGGTCCAACGTTACGACGAGAGCGCGTCAGCAGAAATCGCGGGCAATAGTGGGCCCGCCCGTGCTTAACAGCACAGGAGTCCCTTGCCAACAGCCTGCGGAGAATCCGGGTTGGCGCTTCGCCATACACGATTCACATACGCGAATTCCGTGCCAGGCGATTCAACCCATTGATTTAAAAGAAATTAATAACTCAATTTACGAGACATCGATACGTCCCCTGCCGAAAACGTATCGTTCGTGAAACGCTTACAACGCAACGCGACGTCATTCGACACCCAACCTGACGGACGATGCCCTCATGAAGCCGGGCTGAAAGACAGATGAGCTGCGCATGACGTGCGTGCGATGCATCAGGCACCAGGGAAGACTCATGCCCGCATGCGTTCGCGGGCCTCGCGCAACAAAGCCTGCGGCGGCTTGCCCAGCGTACGGACGAACGCACGGCGCATACGCTCTTCGTCTCCAAAACCGGTCACGATCGCGACCCGCGCAATCGACGCCTCACCCGCCTCGAGCAACGCCTGCGCGGCTTCGAGACGCAACTTCTCGATCGCCTTCGCCGGTGTCAGTCCGGTCTGCAACGTGAATTCACGACTGAAATGGCGCGCACTCCAGTGCACCTGTGCCGCAAGTTGCTCGACCGATAGCGGCTCTCGCAAATGCTCACGGGCGTAAGCGAGCGCCGCACGGACCCGGTCGGAACTGGGCTCCAGCGTGGACAGCGTTGAGAACTGCGACTGACCGCCGGTGCGTCGGTAATGCACCACCAGCAAGCGAGACGTATCACGGGCGACATCGCTGCCGTAATCGGCCTCGACCAGCGCCAGTGCCAGATCGATACCGGCCGTCATGCCTGCCGACGTCCATATCGGACCGTCGTTGACGTAGATCCGGTCGTCTTCGACGATCACGTCCGGGTGCTGCTGCTGTAAAGCCGTTGCCTGCCCCCAATGCGTCGTGGCGCGCCGCCCGTTCAGCAACCCGGCGTCGGCCAGCACGAACGCCCCCGAGCAGATGCTGCCGATGCGTCGCACTTTCGGCGCGAGCCCCCGCAAAGCCTCGACCAGATCCGGCTCCGTCGGCACGACGTACGTCGCGCCCGCGACCAGTACCGTGTCGTAACGATGCCGCCCGATAGGCTCCGTCGCCACCGCAATCCCGGCAGAGTCCCGCACCAGTCCGCCTTCGACCGAGACGGTCTGCACTTCGTACAGCGGTTCCTCGCGTTCGAAGTTCGCCATCTCGAATGCCGACATCGAGGCCAGCGACATCATCTGAAAGTCGGGATAGACCACCAACGCAATTCGTTTCGTCATAGCGCAAAAGGCCATCAGGGCCATGAACGGAAGGTTCCGAACAGCACAAGGGAAAGCCATGCGGCAACACCAACGACGCGTCGCATGACCGATGCGTCGATTGTAGTCGGCGGGATGTGAGGGCGTCGGACACGCTTGTCCTAAAAAGTGGTTTTCCTGTCATTTGAGACTTTGAGGTTACGGACGACACTCAACGTCATAGACCTCACCACAGGAACACGAAGCACCATGAACGCATCCACCCAAACCCAACGCGGCGTCGCACTGATTACCGGCGCATCCTCTGGCATCGGCGCAATTTACGCCGACCGCCTCGCCCGTCGCGGCCACGACCTCATTCTGGTCGCCCGCAACACGGCGCGCCTGCTCGAAGCCGCGCAGCGCCTTCACGTCGAGACCGGTCGTCGGGTCGATATCCTGAGCGCGGATCTCTCCACCCGTGAAGGTCAGGCACTCGTCGAAGCGCGCCTGCGCGAAGACACGCGCATCGACACGCTCGTGAACAACGCCGGCTTCGGCGCGGTCGCACCGCTGCTGCAAGCGGACGTCGATCACCTGACCGACATGATCGAAGTCAACGTGACCGCGCTCACGCGCCTGACCTACGCCGCCGTCCCGGGCTTCGTGGCACGCGGGCGCGGCACCGTCATCAACATCGCGTCGGTCGTCGCCATCGCACCGGAACTGCTCAACGACGTGTACGGCGGCTCGAAGGCGTTCGTACTCGCGTTCTCGCAATCGCTGCAACATCAGCTCGCCGATACGGGCGTGCGTGTGCAAGCCGTGTTGCCGGGCGCAACGATCACGGAGTTCTGGGAAGTGGCGGGCAAGTCGCATCACGAATTGCCGCAGGAATGGTTGATGACATCAGACGATCTCGTGGATGCTGCGCTGGCCGGACTCGATCAGGGCGAAGCCGTCACCATCCCGCCGTTGCAGGATGGCGACGAGTGGAGCGCGTACGACGCGCTGCGTCGCAAGATGTCGCAAGGACTGAGCAACACCTCGCCGGGCAAGCGTTACGGCCTGAAGGCTGTAGCCAACGCGGCCTGACGTGAACGTTGTGCATGCGAGCCCTACGAAAGAAGGGCACGCATGCACGCGCGATCAATAGCGGTAATCGAGTTCGCGTGCCAGCGTGGCGCACCGTTGCTCGCGCGGCAAAGCGCTTGTCGACGGCAGGTTGCGACGGCGCTCGAACGCATCGAGCCATTCGTCGCTGCCCAGATCGGGGCCATGCCCCTGCGCGTCGCCCACCGCGGTGTAATGCTTCTCCAGATAGGAGAACCACTCGGGCGTGCAAGGCCGACGCGAAGGATTGTTCAGTGCGGACGGCAGCGGATCGCGTGCGATGGGGCCCGGCGCGGCCACCGGTAGCGTTGCGGGTGAGGTTGCCGATGCGGTCGCGGGCAAGGTGACAGGCGTCGGCGAACTGGCCTGCATGGCGCATCCGCCCAGGGTGACGAGCGCGGCCGCAAACGCGAGACTAGCAACAGGACGGGACAGCAGTTTCATGAGCAACCTCCGAAGCGATTCATGACGTTCATTACGATGACGCGTCAGTCTACGCACCGGTCACCACGCCGCCTCGCCCTGTCCCAAAGCATGCCGATAAGCCTGCTCCAACGTGTGCGTCAGTTCGCGTCGATCAACTCGGCAGACGACTCCCGCAGGCACGCCGCGAACAGTTGCGATGCGGGGGTCGTGGTGTCTTCCCGCCAATAAAGAATCGCATCGCCCAGCGGCCCCAACGGCGGCAGCGGCAGCACGCGCATGGTCCCGCGCTGGGCATAGCGTCGCGCGAGCGAGAGCGGCAGGATCGAGACGAACCCGCCGCCGCGCAGCAGCGACAGATTCAACGCGAGCGAACTCGACTCGATGGCCGGACGCTGCAACGTCACCCCATGCTCGGCGAGAATCTCGGCCATCGTGGTGAAGGCGGGCGAGCCACGCATCGGCGTGATCCATCGCACGTCCTGCAAATCGCGCCATGAGACGGCCGCCTCCGCAGCGCCGAGCGGGTGCTGGGTGCCGACGACGAACACGAACGGCTCGTGGTGCAGCGACTCGTTGCGCATCACCGCCAGATGGCCGGTCACCCGATTGCGCCCGAGCGCCAGATCGAGATTGCCCTCGTCCATCATCTTGAGCAGACGGTCCAGCGTGGCCTCCACAAACGAGAACGAGGCATTCGGCGCACGGCGCGTGAACAACTCGACCGCGTGCGCGATCAGGGGCTGAGGAATCGTCACCACCGCACCAAAGCGCACATGCCCAGCTGTCCCTGCGGTCAACGCGCTCACGTCGCGGCGCGCCAGTTCGATCTGCCGCAGGATTTCGCGTCCGCGCTCCACGAGCACGCGTCCGATGCCGGTCAGCTCCACCGCATTGCCCACCCGCCGCACCACCGGCGCGCCGAGCGCCTCTTCGATTTCCCCGATCTGCTTGGAGATGGCGGGCTGCGTGACGTGAAACGCCGCCGCCACGCGCGTGACCTGACGCAGTTCGCCCAGCGTCACCAGCATGCGCAGATGACCGAGCTTCAGGCCACTGCGGAAGAAGCGCTCTATCGAGTTATCGGTCGTTGTCATGGCGAATGCGGAAAGCTCGGGGGAAACACGTCAAGTCGAGATCATAACCAAATGGTAATGCCGCGTGCGCAAAGTGTGATTTGCCGCCACGGCGACCGACCCCTTACCCTTCGTACGAGCAGCATGGCCGCACAGGGATATTCGATGCACCGGAGCGACGATCCATCGCACATCGCCGAATCTCCTTCGCATAACCGAATGATCTACGGATGCGCGTCAGGTTGCCCAATAACTCGACGTGCCACACGGCACGCACCACGGAGACAACACCCATGAGCTCGTCCCCCTCGTCCTACCCGGGCGGTGCACAGCCGCATGCCGGCACCGGCGCTGCCCCTGCGGCGGCCAGTCCTGCGCAGCGCGATGCGCTGTACCGCAAGCTGACCTGGCACATCATCCCGTTCCTCTTTCTCGCGTTCATCGTCGCGTACATCGACCGCGTGAACGTGAGCTTCGCCAAGCTGGAGATGCTCTCCGACCTGTCGCTGTCCGAGACCGTGTACGGCGCAGGTGCGGGCGTGTTCTTCCTCGGCTACTTCATCTTCGAGGTGCCGAGCAACCTGATCCTGCATCGCGTGGGCGCGCGCATGTGGATCGCGCGCATCATGGTCACATGGTCGATCATTTCCTGCCTGACGATGTTCACGCAGGGGCCGATGTCCTTCTACGCGCTGCGCTTCCTGCTCGGCGTGGCCGAGGCGGGCTTCTTCCCGGGCATCGTGCTCTATCTCGCCACGTGGTTCCCGTCGAACAAGCGCTCGCAGATCATTGCGCTGTTCATGGTCGCCATTCCCGTCTCGGGGGCCATCGGCGGTCCGCTTTCGGGCTGGATCATGCAGCACTTCGGCGGCATGCACGGTTACGCGGGCTGGCAATGGTTGTTCCTGATCGAAGGCATTGCGTCGCTGCTCGTCGGCATCGCGGCGTTCTTCGTGCTTCAGGACCGGATCGAAACGGTGAAGTGGCTGAACGCGGACGAGAAACGTCTGCTGGCGCAAGACCTCGCCGCCGACGACAGTACGCGCGCGCATCACAGCGTGCGTCAGGTGTTCGGTAGCGGCCGCGTGTGGCTGCTCGGTCTGCTGTACTTCTGCATCGCGATGGGCAACTACGGACTCGTGTTCTGGCTGCCCACGATGATTCGCGCAGCAGGCGTCGCCAACCTCGGCAACATCGGTCTGCTCTCGGCCGTGCCGTCGCTGGTGAGCGCCGTCGCGATGATTCTGGTCGCGCGTCATGCCGACCGGCACAACGAACGTCGCATGCATGTGGCCGTGTGTTGCCTGCTGGGCGCAGCGGGCATGGTCGCCTCGGTGCTGCTCGCGCAACATCTCTGGTGGTCGATGGCGGCACTGATCGTCGCGGCGATCGGCATCAACTCGATTGCGCCGGTCTTCTGGGGCATTCCGACCGCGATGATGGGCGGCGCGGGTGCCGCCGCCGCCATCGCGCTAATCAATTCGACCGGCAACCTCGCGGGCTTCGTCAGCCCGTACGTCATCGGCTTTCTCAAAGACAGTACCGGGCAGTTGTTGCCGGGCATGATCGTGCTGGCGTGTGCGCTGGTCGGCGGGGCATGCATCGTGATGTCGCTCAAGCCCCAACGGAGTCATGCATGAGTTTTCCCGTCTGTCTCGTAACCGGTGCCGCCACGGGCATCGGTGCGGCCACCGCCCTGCGCTTTGCGCAGGACGGCTGGGCCGTGGCCATCAACAACTTCGACGACAGCACGCGGGCGGCTGCCGAAGCGGTCGCGGCGCAATGCCGCGACGCCGGTGCGCAAACGCTTGTCGTCGATGCCGATGTGGGTGACGACGCCGCCTGCCGCCGCTTGGCGGATGCCGTCGGCGCGAAATGGGGGCGGCTCGACGCCCTCGTCAACAGCGCCGGCACCACGCGCGTGATCCCGCACAGCGATCTCGAAGCCATCGACGCCGTCGAGTTCGAGCGCATCTATCGCGTGAACCTCATCGGCATGTTCCAGATGACGCGCGCCGCCGCGCCATTGCTGCGTGAGCGTCCGGCGTCTGCGGCATCGACGATGTCAGCATCGGTCATCAACATCTCGTCGCTGGCGTCGCTCAACGGCACGGGGTCGTCGATTGCTTACGCGGCCTCGAAGGGCGCGGTCAACGCGCTCACGCTCTCGCTCGCCCGCAACCTCGCGCCGCACGTGCGCGTGAACGCCATCGCGCCGGGCATGGTCGACGACGGCCTGCTGCGTCGCGTGCTCGGCGACGAGGCGTACGGTCGCGTCGTCGACGGCATGCGCGAGAACTCGCCGCTCAAGCGTGTCTCGCAACCGGCTGAAGTTGCCGAGCTGGCGTGGTTCCTTGCCGCCCGCGCACCCGCGATGACGGGTCAGGTGCTCGCCATTGAAAACGGGTTGCTGCTCAACACGTAATTACGTAATCGACCTCGGGTCGACGCGAGCGCACCCGCCACAAAAGCATAAGGAAGTCCCCATGACAGATCTGCACAAACACCGCTCCCGCACGGTCACCGAAGGCATTACGCGCACGCCGCATCGCGCCTTCCTGCGCGCCACCGGCCTCGACGACGCGGCCATCGACAAACCGTTCGTCGCCATCGTCGACACGTTCGGCGAGAACACGCCCTGCTCCATGTCGCTGAATCAGATTTCGGACAACGTGCGTCTGGGCGTGGCCGCCGGTGGCGGCGTACCGATTCGCGGCTCGGCCATCTCGGTGTCCGACGGCACGTCGATGAACCATTCGGGCATGCGCTTCTCCCTGGTCTCGCGCGAGACGATTGCCGACAGCGTGGAGCTGTTCGTGCGTGCGCATTGCTACGACGCGCTCGTCGGCGTGGCGGGCTGCGACAAGACGCTGCCCGGCATTCTGATGGGCATGGTGCGCGTGAACGTGCCCGGCGTGTTCCTCTTCGGCGGCGCGATGCTGCCCGGCGTGGCACCCGACGGCACGCAGGCCACGATCCTCACAGCCATCGAAGCGGTCGGCACGGCCCAACGCGGCGATATGTCTGCCGAGACGCTGCGCGGCATCGAAAAGCGTTGCACGCCCACGGCAGGCTCATGCCCCGGTCAGTTCACCGCCAACACGATGGCGATGGTCGCGGAAGTACTCGGCTTGGCACCGCTCGGCTCTGCGATGGTGCCGGCCGTCTACAGCGAACGGATCGCGATTGCGCGTCGCGCTGGCGAAAACGTGATGCGTGCGCTGCGCAACGGCGGACCGCTGCCGCGCGACCTCGTCACGCGCAAGAGTCTGGAGAACGCCTGCGCAGCCGTGGCGGCCACCGGCGGCTCGACCAACGCCATGCTGCACATTCCCGCCATTGCCCATGAGGCCGGAATCGAATTCACGCTCGACGATGTTTCCGAAGTCCTCGCCCGCACGCCGCTCATCGGCGACATGCAGCCCGGCGGACGCTATCTCGCGGTCGATCTGCATCACGTCGGCGGCGTGCCTGCGGTGCTCAACGCGTTGCTCGCAGGCGGTCACATCCACGGCGACACGCTCACGCAGACGGGCGAGACGCTGGCCGACGCGTTGCGCGCCTTCCCTGGCCCCGACGGACGCGTAGTCAAACCGCACACCGAACCGCTCTCGCCGAACGCCGGACTGGTCGTGCTGCGCGGCAACCTCGCGCCGGACGGCGCGGCGCTCAAAACCGCAGGCCTCAAGCACCTCACGTTCACCGGCACCGCCCGCGTGTTCGAGACGGAAGAGGATTGCATGGCCGTGGTGTCCGCGCAGACATATCGTGAGGGCGACGTGCTCGTGATTCGCAACGAAGGCCCCAAGGGCGGACCGGGCATGCGCGAGATGCTGAGCGTGACGGCAGCGATCTACGGGCAAGGCATGGGCGAGAAGGTCGCGCTGCTCACCGATGGCCGCTTCTCGGGCGCAACACGCGGCATGTGCATCGGTTACGTCGGCCCCGAAGCGGCGGCGGGCGGACCGATTCGCCTACTTCGAGACGGCGATACCATCCACATCGACGCAATCAAGGGTAAGCTCGACGTCGAACTCTCCGACGAAGCACTCGCCGCGCGGGCCGCCGAGGCCAAACCGTTCGTGCGCGGCCGTCTGGGCGGCGTACTGGAAAAGTACGAAGCGCTCGTACGGCCCGCCAAGCTGGGCGCGGTGACCCATTCGGGGGCTGTGGAATGGCCCTACGAAGCGTCTATCGGGGAGACGCCAACCCACGAGGACCCGAATTGATGACTACCCCACGCGTAGGCTTTTGCGGCATCGGCCGCATGGGCGAACCCATGACGCAACGGCTGCTCGCTGCCGGCCACGACGTCGCCGTCTGGAACCGTTCTGCGGCCAAGCTCGGCGCATTGACCGACGCCGGCGCCATCGCCTGCGTCACCCCGCAGGCGCTCGGCGAATGCGTCGACATCGCCCTGCTCTGTCTGGGCGATGGCAAGGCCGTCGAAGAGGTGGTATTCGGTGAGCACGGGCTCGTGCACGCCGCAACGCCCCCGCGCTATCTCGTCGATCACTCGACGCTCTCGCCCGCGCTCACCCGCAATCTGGCGAAGCGCTGGCATGAGGCCACCGGCAGCGTCTGGATCGACGCCCCGGTCTCCGGCGGCACAGGCGGCGCGCAGGCCGGGACGCTGGCCATCATGGCAGGCGGCCCTGCCGACGCCATCGACGCCGTGACGCCGGTGCTGCGCGCGTTCTCGTCGCGCGTCACCCGTATGGGCGACATCGGTGCAGGTCAGACGACCAAGCTCGCCAATCAGGCCATCGTCGCCACCACGCTCGCAGGCCTGGCCGAAGCTTTCGTGCTGGCCAAGCGCAGCGGCATCGATACGGCGGCGGTGCCGTCGGCGTTGCAAGGCGGCTGGGCCGATTCCGTCCTCATGCAAACGCTCTGGCCGCGCATGGTCACGCCGCCCGATTTCGCCACCGGCACGGTGCGCGTGATTCTGAAGGATCTCGATGCGATTGCCGAACTCGCGCACGCGAGCGCGACCGTGCAGCGGGTGCTGCCGGAAGTGCGTCGTTTGCTCAAGGACGCCGCAGAGCGCGGCATGGCGGATTGGGACCTATCGCAGGTGTTCCGCATCGGCGAAGCAGAGAGCAAAGCGGAGAGCGCGCCGAACGCCTGACGTCCGCCTCGCGTCTCCATGAAAAAAGCCATGCCCTGTCGAAGGGCATGGCTTTTTGTCTTTCGGGGACGTCTGCTGCGAGTGAGGCGCTTACTTGACCTTCACCGCCGAGAAGTCCTGACGGCCGAACGGGCTGACCTGATAGCCCGACACGTCACTGCGCGTGATCACGGCTGCGATCGGATGCGCCAGCGGAATCCACAGCGCGTCGTCCTTGATCGTCTTCTGCGCCGCCTGATACTTGGCGGTACGCGCGGCGATGTCGTGCGTGCGCTTGCCGTCGCTGATCAGCTTGTCGAGATTGGCGTCGCAAAAGCGGGCGAAGTTCGTACCCGAGGTGACAGCCGCGCAGCTGAATTGGGGCGTGAGGAAGTTATCCGGATCGCCGTTGTCACCCGACCAGCCCATGAACAGCAGGTCGTGCTCACCCGCCTTGCCGCGACGAATCAGCTCGCCCCACTCCACCGTCTTGATCTGCGCCTTCACGCCGATCTTCGCCAGGTCGCTTTGCAGCATCTCGGCGCCCACGCGCGGGTTCGGATTGAGCAGACTGCCTGCCGGACGCGTCCAGATCGTCGTCTCGAAACCTTGCGGGAAACCGGCGTCCGCCAGCAGCTTCTTCGCACGATCGATGTTGTGCGGATAGTCCGCCACATTCTTCGCATAGCTCCACGTGTTCGGCGGATACACGTTCACCGCCGGCGTGGCCGTGCCTTCGAACACTTGCTTCACGTAGCTCGGCTTGTCGAATGCGAGGTTCAGCGCTTGACGCACGCGCACGTCGTTCAGCGGCTTGTGCTGCGTGTTGATGGCGACGAAGGCCGTCATGAAGGCGGGCGTCTCGACGACCTTGAGCGCCTTGTCGGCACGCGCGGCCTGCACGTCGAGCGGCTTGGGCGACAGCGCGATCTGGCACTCGCCGACCTTGACCTTCTGCGCACGCACGGCGGGGTCCGGCACGATCGTGTAGATCAGACGCTCGGACGCCGGTGCGCCGCCGAAGTACGACTTGTTGGCGTCGTACCGCACCACGCTGTCCTTCTGATAGCTGCGGAAGACAAACGGGCCGGTGCCGATCGGACGCGCGTTGAGGTCATCCGTCTTGTTCGCCGCAACGAGCTTGTCGGCGTACTCGGCCGAATAGATCGACGCGAAGCCCATCGACAGCATCGAAAGGAACACAGCGTCCGGCTCGGAGAGTGTGAAGCGCACCGTGTTGTCGTCGACCTTCTGGACCGACTTGATCAGTTTGCCCAGCGACAGCGACTGCGCATGCGGGAAGCCCGACGGCGTGAGCTTGTGCCACGGCGCGTTGTCGTTGAGCATGCGATCGAAGGTGAAGACGACGTCGTCAGCGTTGAACGCGCGCGTCGGCTTGAAGAGATCGTTGCTGTGGAAGCTGACGTTCGGGCGCAGCGTGAATGTGTACGTGAGGCCGTCCGGCGTCACTTCCCATTTGGTCGCGAGACTCGGCACGACCTTGGCTTGCGCGGCATCGAACTCGACCAGACGGTTGAACACCGGGTCGGCCGATGCGTTGGTCGTGGTGAGCGAGTTGTAGCGCACGACGTCGAACCCTTCCGGGCTGGCTTCGGTGCAGACGGTGAGCGGTTTGGCGTTCGCTGCCAACGGAATCAGCGGCAAAGCAAGCGCGGTGAGTGTGGCGGCGAGAGTGTGACGGGATGCAAGCGAGCGACGACGCATGAGCTTCTTCTCCAGGAAGTCGATGACGGGCAGGACGGATGGCAAAACAACGGGCCAGAATAGCGCAAATTCAGGACCCCTGCCTTTGCATCGCAGCATATGCATAGATGTGCGGCTGCAAATACCCAAAGGGAGCGCAAAAAAGGGAAAGTCAGTTCTGCCAACCGAACGCACGCATCCGATGCACGATGCTGTCACGCGCGGCCACCACCGTCAGTCGCGAACTGACGGACATGTCGTAGAGATAGCGCGTTTGCCCGGCGTACGGGACGCTGACATAAGGGTGCGCGAGCAGCGGCACATCGCCTCCCGACGTTAGCGCTTCGCCCTCGCCCGCCAACCTTGCGAGACACAAGCGGTGCGCGGCATCGCGCGCGACGGCGAAGGGATCGAGTGCACTCGGCGGCGGGCTCGTGGGTGCGATCAACGGCGCATTGTCATCGGTGCCGACCGGCGTCGGCGCGTGCGCGGCCAACGCGACCGGCCCCTGCCCCATGGCGACGAAGAGCCACAGTCCGGCGTGCGCCATGTCGATCCAAACCTTGCCGTGCGGGCCGTCGCACTCCAGCGACGACACGCCCGGCGTTGCCGTCGGCACCGGTGCCTGCGCGGGTGTGCATCGGAACCAGCGTCCGAAGATCCAGCGCAGCGCAATACGCTCCGACAGGAACCGATGACGCATTTGTGTGCGCGGCAACCGGCGAGCCAGCGAATGCTCAGCGGCCGAGAGCCAGGTCGTGCCGTCGTCCGGGCCACCGGCTGCCGCCCCCGTCGCCCCGAAGGGCCGACCGGCGAGCAGAAAGCGCCACAGCCAAAGTTCGTCGCTGCCGCATTGGAGGGAAGGCGAAACAGCGGTGCGTTGCCCGCCGTCGCCCTGCTTTGCTGCTTCGATGTCGCTACTCGCCAGTGCGCGATTCTGCGCGCCACCCGTGAGCTTGCGGTCGCCCTGTCCGAACTGCCCGAGCGGCACGTAAGTCATGGAAGGTGTGGGAATCGATGCCACGCGCGGCGTCAGATCGACCGTTCGTTTCAACATCAACAATGACGACCTCCACAGACGTGACTGCCGACGACTTGCACCGCTAGAGGCGGCGTCATCGGCAATCGCTTATTTGGTAATGAGAATCATTATCAAATAGTAACACAAAGGTCTACGCGAAAGGAGTGACAAATGCACGGGAATTCGCTTGTTTAAAAGGGAGAACGCCCAGACGCAGCCAGCCGCGAAGGCGGCAGCCGCACAAACGCATCGGATTGGGAAATATCGGAGGCTGACCGGGTGACCCCGGTCGCTTCAGGCCCCGGCGGGCAGCGGCGGCCGGTAGCCTAGGGCGTGACTCGCGGCCAGCGCCTCACGACGCACCGCTTCGCCGATGGGGCTGTCCATGCGGGCGTCGAAACCGCCGGTCGCCCCGAGCGCGGTGATGACACCGACGAGGCGGCCGTCGTAATTGAAGACGGGGGCGGCAATCGCGCTGATACCTGTGAGGTTCGTGTCGCGCACGCTCGCCCCTTGCGCGGCGCGCACCGAGGCGCGCAGCGCGCCGATAGGGTCGGAGGCGTCGAGTTGCGTCCGGTGTTCCGGTGTAGCGTGCGCCAGTTCGCTCTCGGCCATGGCCTGCACTTGCGGGTCGTCGAGCAGGCCGAGGAAGACGCGACCGGCGGCGGACCAGAGGACCGACATGACCGAGCCGATCCGTACGTTGATCGTCACCGGCAGGCCCGGCTCTTCGAAACGCACGATGGTCGGTCCCTTGTTGCCCATCACGGCGATGAAGCAGGTCACGTCGAAGGCTTCGCGCAGACGCACCAGGGCCGGTTCTGCGGCCCGCACCGGGTCCGCCTGACGCATGGCAGCGACACCGAGCAGCATCGCTTCGAGGCCGAGGTAGTAGTGCTGCGAGTCGGCGTCCTGCGCGACGAGCCCTTCTTCCACGAGACTCATCAAATAGCGGTGAACCTTGGCGGGACTTTGCTGCACGTGCAGCGCCAGTGCGGTCAGGCTCGCCCGGCCGCCCAGACGGGCCAGCCCCTTGAGCACCACCATGCCGGTCTCGGCCGACTGCACGCGCTGGCGGCGGCCGCGCTCGCGGGGCGCATCGAGCGCGTCGCTGGTCGAGACGGCGGCGTCGGCTGCCTCGCGGGAAAGCGCAGCCGCGTTTCGCGGGCGGCCTGCTGTGGGTCGTTTGCTTGTCGTCATCGGCGAGATTTTAAGATGCAAACCAATGTTGCTCGATGTCGACAAGTCTAGAGGTTAACCCCAGTCTACGGATTTACGCTATGCGTATTATATTTACGCTTAACAGATTCAGAGAATGTGACAGGCCACGCTCCTCTACACTTGATTCATTGTGTGCGTCGCCGCACGGCCCTTAACAGGTCGCTGCCGTATTCTCGCACCGGACTAAACGCCTCAGAGAGCGAGCGGATGAGCCAGACACTTTCCCCCACTTCCAACGCCACGGCCGCCAGCGCCGGCGGCTGCCCGTTTCATCAATCGTCGACCTCGTCTGAGGCCAAGGCACCGAATGGTTGCCCGGTCAGCGCCCGCGCGGCCGACTTCGATCCGTTCGAAGACGGCTATCAGCAAGACCCGCCCGAATACGTGCGCTGGGCGCGCGAGCAGGAGCCTGTGTTCTACAGCCCGAAGCTCGGCTACTGGGTCGTGACCCGTTACGACGACATCAAGGCGATCTTCCGCGACAACATCACGTTCAGCCCGTCGATTGCGCTGGAAAAGATCACGCCGACCGGCCCGGAAGCCAACGAGGTGCTCGCCTCCTACGGCTTCGCGCTGAATCGTACGCTGGTGAACGAAGACGAGCCCGCGCACATGCCGCGTCGCCGTGTGCTCATGGAGCCGTTCACGCCTGAGCATCTGAAGCATCACGAGCCGCTGGTGCGCCAGCTCGCGCGCGAATACGTCGACCGCTTCGTGAACGACGGCCGTGCCGATCTGGTCGACCAGATGTTGTGGGAAGTGCCGCTCACGGTGGCGCTGCACTTCCTCGGCGTGCCCGAGGAAGACATGGACAAGCTGCGCGAGTACTCGATCGCGCACACGGTCAACACGTGGGGGCGTCCGAAGCCTGAAGAACAAGTGGCCGTGGCGCATGCCGTGGGCAACTTCTGGCAACTCGCGGGCAAGATTCTCGACAAGATGCGTCAGAACCCGGACGGCCCGGGCTGGATGCAATACGGCATTCGCAAGCAGAAGGACCACCCGGAAGTCGTGACCGACTCCTATCTGCATTCGATGATGATGGCGGGCATCGTGGCCGCGCACGAAACGACGGCGAACGCCACGGCCAACGCGATGAAGCTGCTGCTCTCGCACCCGGACGTCTGGCGCGAGATCTGCGAAGATCCGTCGCTGATTCCGAACGCCGTGGAAGAGTGCCTGCGTCACAACGGTTCGGTGGCGGCATGGCGTCGTCTCGCGACGAAGGACGTCAACATCGGTGGCATCGAGATCGCCGCCGGCTCGAAGCTGCTGATCGTGACGTCGTCGGCCAACCATGACGAAGCGCATTTCGCCGACGCCGACCTGTTCGACATCCGCCGCGAAAACGCCAGCGATCAGCTGACGTTCGGTTATGGCTCGCATCAGTGCATGGGCAAGAACCTCGCGCGCATGGAGATGCAGATCTTCCTGGAAGAGTTCACGCGCCGCCTGCCGCACATGACGCTGGCCGAGCAGAAGTTCACGTACGTGCCGAACACGTCGTTCCGCGGTCCGGAGCATGTCTTTGTGGAATGGGATCCGGCACAGAATCCGGAGCGTCGCGATCCGGCCGTGCTGGAGCGTCATGCGCCGGTGCGCATCGGCGAGCCGTCGGGCCATAGTGTGACGCGCCCGGTGGTGGTCGAGTCGGTCACGCCGGTCGCCGAGGGCATCGTCAAGCTGCGGTTGGTCGCGCCGGACGGCCGCGCCCTGCCGCGCTGGGCACCGGGCTCGCACATCGATATCGAATGCGGCGAGACGGGGCTGTCGCGCCAGTATTCGTTGTGCGGCGACCCGATGGACGCCGCCGCACTGGAGATTGCGGTGCTGCACGAGCCGGAAGGCCGTGGCGGCTCGAACTGGGTTCACACGCAGGTCTCGGTCGGCGACCGTCTGCGCATTCGCGGTCCGCGCAATCACTTCCGTCTGGACGAAACGACGCCGCGCGCGATCTTCGTTGCGGGCGGCATCGGCGTCACCCCGATTGCCGCGATGGCGCGCCGCGCCAAGGCACTGGGCATCGACTACGAGATTCACTACAGCGGCCGCAGCCGTCGCACGATGGCGCTCGTCGACGACTTGCAAGCGCTGCATGGCGACCGTTTGCATCTGTGGGTGAAGGACGAAGGGCAACGCGCGGACTACGCGACGCTGCTGGCGACGCCGCAGGACGGCACGCAGGTCTACGCCTGCGGTCCGGTACGCATGCTCGACGGCCTGGCGCAATGCTGCGCGCACTGGCCAGACGACACGCTGCGCGTCGAACACTTCCAGTCGCAACTGGGCACGCTCGATCCCGAGAAGGAACATGCATTCGAGGTCACGCTGAAGGATTCGGGCATCACGGTGATGGTCCCGGCCGATCAGACATTGCTCACCGCCTTGCGTGCGGCGAACATCGACGTGCAGAGCGACTGCGAGGAAGGCTTGTGCGGTTCGTGCGAAGTGCAGGTGCTGGAGGGGGACGTGGATCACCGCGACGTAGTGCTCACCCGCACGGAGCGCGACGCCAACACGAAGATGATGTCCTGCTGCTCACGCGCCTGCGGCAAAAAGCTGGTGCTGGCACTGTAAGTCGAAGCGAAGGTTGAGAAACAAGCGAAGGGGCGCTGCGGCACCCCTTTCGTTATTGCGGGCTCTGCGGCTTGCGCAACATCGTCATCAGCGACACGAGCGCCAGGATCGCGAAGCCGCACATCACGGTCACGAGCGGGCGAGGCGAACCGTCGTTGAGCAAGCCGAGCAAGCCGCCTGCCGCGAAGCCGAAGCCGTACTGCACGCTGCCGACGAGCGCCGCCGCTGCCCCGGCGCGCGTCGGGTGATTCGCCAGCGCGCCCGCCACCGAATTCGCCGTGATGATGCCGCGCAGCGACATGAACAGGAACAGCATCACCACCATCACCGGCAGCAGTGCGAAGCCCATCCACACCGTGAGACACAGCATCGACGTCACGATTGCACAACCGATGATGCCGATGCGCATCAGCCGGTACGAACCCATCTGTCCCACGCGTCGTGAATTGAACATCGTCATCGCGGCCATACCGACGATGTTGATGCCGAACAACACACCGAAGAACTGTGGCGAGACATGGAAGTACTCCATGTACACGAGCGGCGTGCCGGTGATGTAAGTGAACGACGCCCCGAACACGGCACCGCCCGCCACCATATAGCCGACGAAATGTGCGTCGCGCAGCAAATGCCAGTACGACATGGCGATGGCGCGCGGCCCGCCCGCCTGACGGCCGTTCACGTTGCCCGTCTCCGGCAAACGCCAGAGCGCCATCAACGCGCCCACGCCGAACACCGCGAGAATGCCGAAGATCACTCGCCACGTCGTGAAGCGCAGCATCTGCCCGCCCACCAGCGGCGCAACAATCGGGGCGACGCTCATGACCAACAACATGATCGAGAAGGCGCGCGCGCTGTTACGCGGGCCGTAGACGTCGCGCACGATGGCCTGCGCAATCACCGGCATCGCACAGCCGCCGAGCGCCTGCACGAAGCGCCACATCATCATGTGATCGATGCTGTCGGCGAACGCACAGCCGATGCTGCCGAAGATGTATAGCGCGATCCCCGCCGCCATCGGTTTGCGACGCCCGAAGCGGTCCGCGAGCGGCCCCCAGACCAACTGTCCGAAAGCAAAGCCGAGGAAGAAATACGAGAGCGTCAGTTGCGTAGCCGCGGCGCTCGCCCCCAGTTCGTGACGCATCGTCGGCAGCCCCGGCAGATACATATCCGTCGATGCAGGCGCGATCATCATGAACAGGCCGAGAATGCCCAACAGCACACGCTCGGATGGCAAGGCAGGAGAGAGTTCGGACGTCGAGGTCATTTATCGTTTTGATTATGCTGTGCGACGCCTGACGCATCGCAGGACACGTCGCAAAAACGACGACGCCCGCCATGATACCGCCGGCGGGCGTCGCACTTTCATACTCGATGGTTATCGGACACTTAACGGCTGCTTATGGCGCGACGCGTGTCGCCACGCATGTCGCCGCGACAGCACCGGTGTCCGCCGATCCACAACGCGCCGTGTCGATCAGCTCGCCGTGGCGGCGCGCAGATTGCCACCGTCGCTGCGCTGGGTGCGGGCAATCGCCAGCACGCCGATCAGCGAGACGCATGCCGGCACCGCCGCCGCGAGGAACAGCGACGACGACGACCATTGCAGATGCATCAGCGCGCCGCCCAGCACCGGCCCCAGCACCGAGCCGATCCGGCCGATACCCAGGCTCCAGCCGATGCCCGTCGAGCGCAGCGACGTCGGATAGTAGGTCGCAGCCAGTGCGTTGAGCGCCGGCTGACCGCCGATGATCGAGAAGCCTGCGAAGAAGATCGCCACGAACACCGCCACCATCGACACCATCACCACCGGATTGCCGATGGCCGCCGTGGCCGCAATCGCGATCAGGAACGTCACCGCCAGCACGCTCGTGAAGCCCACGCGGTCGATCACACGTCCGAGCAGCAACGTACCGATCACCCCGCCCGCCCACAAGGCGGTGCCCGCCATCACGGCGACTTGCGTCGAATAGCCGGCATCGCGGATCACCGTGGGCAGCCAGTTCGACAGGAAGTACATATCGAGCAGGTTGGCGAAGTTGATGACCCACAGCAGCATCGTCACGCGTGCACGGCCGTCCTTGAACAGTTCGATGAACGGCACACCCTTGGCCTTTTGCTCGTCGAGGACGAAACGGGCGTCGGCCGGCACGTTCGCGCCAGGCGCGACACGCAGCAACTGCTTGCGAATGCGCGCGTTATCGGTTGGCTTCGTGCCCTTCTTGAACATCAGGAACTGGATCGATTCGGGCAGCGAGACCCACATCAGCAAGCCCAGCACCAGCGGGATGGCCCCGCCGATGTAGAACACCGCGCGCCAGCCCAGATCAGGAATGATGGCGGCCGTAATCAGCCCGCCGACCACACCGCCCAGCGTGAAGCCGCACGACACGATCATCATGAGCGAGACCCGGATGCGACGCGGGCTGTACTCGCCCGCCAGCGCCATGGCGTTCGGCATGATGCAGCCCAGCCCCAGCCCGGCGGCGAAGCGCCAGACGATCAGCTCGGTAATCGAATTCGCAAAGCCGGTGACGATCATGCACACCGAGAAGAACAGCGTCGCACCGATCAGCACAGGACGGCGGCCCAGCTTGTCCGCCAGCGCCGAGAACGTCAGCGAGCCGACCAGCATGCCGAACAACCCAGCGCCGAAGACCGGCGAGAGCGTTTCCTTGGCAATGCCCCACTCGCGAATGACCACCGGCGCAACATAGCCCATGGCCTGAACGTCGAAACCGTCCACGACCAGACACATCGCGCACAGCGCGATCACCCACCACTGATAGCCGCCCAGTCGACTCTCGTCGATCAAAGCGCCCACATTCACATCTGCTGCTTTCATCCTGTCTCCAAACGTTCTCGCAACTTCGTGGTTTTGCGTCCCGGTCGAGTTGCCGGAAAATTACGCTTTGCGGAAGTTTATATCGCGGAACGTAAATCAATGCTCGGTGTAAACACTTAGATTTCCGAGGGTTGCGAGCGGTGTCAGGCGCGCGTCGGATGTCGCCGGAGCGCGCGAGCAATGTCCGTCGCCTTGGCAAACGGTCGTTGGTTTTTGTGGTTTTTCTCCATCTGAACGATGGGAGGACGCCCCGGCGACGCACCGAATGGCTATATGGGACGGGGAATTGGGCGATTCGCGGGCAAAAAGGCGACGAATTGTCGCAGATGTGGTTTTTCTACAGATTTTTTTGACAAAGGTTTACCCGTCTAGGGATTTCCCTGATATAGTTGCACCTGTCTCCTCCACCTCCTCCTGGTGGATTTCACGGCCAGCAACGCGCTGGCCGTTTTTTTTGCCTGTCGTATTCGTAACGTCTTGGGCGCGTCGCGTCAGAGCGCAGGGGCGCTAACGGAACGTAATGCACACGGACAGGCGGCGACGTAGCCGACGCACTTTCCTGCGCTACACTCGACGCCATGAAACTCGCTCCGCTCGCCACCCTGCTTTGTGTTGTGCCGCTTGCCGGCTCGCTTGCCGGCTGTTACGTCGTGCAGTACCCGGGCGGCGCGCTGACGCTCTCCCCAACACCGACGGCACCGCAAGCCATGCGCGCAGCGCCGGGCACCGTCCTCAACGGCGATGTCGCGACAGCACCTGTGCCAACGCCGACCGTTGCATCGACGCCGGTGCGTCCCGCACCTACGCCGACACCCACGTATCCGAAGGGTTCGCCTGTCCCGCCCGACTATGTCCCCGGCAACGGCTCCCCCGTTCCGCCGGACTATCGGCCACCGGTGCAACCGGCGCGTCCCGCAACGTATCCGGCCTATCCGAACGGTTCACCGGTGCCGCCCGACTACGTGCCGCCGCAGACGTCGCAACCGCCGCAGGGCAACGTCGGTTACTCGACGTATTCCGCCTATTCGTCGTATTCGCCCGATCCGGGCTTTGTGCCGTACGCCGCCTACCCTGCCTATCCCGTGTATGCGGCCTATCCCGCGTACACGCCGGTCTACCCGGCCTACCCTGCATATGCGCCATCGCCGTGGCTCAGCAATGTATCGCTCTCGTTTTCATGGGGACGCGGTTGGGGCGGCTGGGGTGGCCGCTGCTGTCATCGCTGGCGCTGAACGGCCGTGGGCCGCTCAGGCAACGCGAGCAGTCGATGCGCGCAGAGGCCGCGCGTCATCGGCGAGTGATGTAGGGATGACGCAAGCCGAGCGGCTTGCGTATCGCAGCGGTCGTCGCGCAGAACCTTGCGCTTAATGCACCGTATTCGGCGCGGTATTGGGCGTCGCACTTTGCGACGCCTCGTTCTCTCTCGCGACGCGATCCTCGATGCGGCATTCGATACGTTTTCGAATCTGTGCGGCCGCATCGGACGCGCAATCCGCGTCGATACTCGAAAACTCGCAACGGCCGATGTAATCGCCTTCGCAATAAGCATCGACCGCGCCGTCAAAGCGTTTGTCGGCACGCGGTGTGATCGCACCCATCAGTTCGAACGGACGTCCTGGCGCCGTATTGCTGACGTAGTGCCACTGGAATTTGAACGAGTCTGTCATATGTCCCCTCTCTCAAGCGACAGCTAAAGGTCTGCCGGCCTGCCAGCCGATGCTGTTTTTTGAGGAATCGTAACATGTTCATCAATTCCGACCGACGTTCGAAAAAAAAAGCGGCTCGCCAGAGCGGCGAGCCGGACAGTCCGTGGAGGTCGGGGGCACATCAGGACCACGGTGATTTCACTTTAGTCCCGAATCGTTGTCGTTATTCTCGGTAATTTGCCTGATACGCGGACCGGAATCCTCAAGTTCGTCCGCCGGCACCGCCTTGCCGAACAACCATCCCTGCCCGATTGCATCGGGGCAAATCGCCAGCATGTAGTCCGCCTGCGCTTGCCTTTCCAATCCTTCCACGATGACCTCGACGCTCAGCAGCTCAGCCATCTTGCAGATCTGGTCGACGATGGCGCTGCTCACCGTATCCGTCCCGATGGCCTGCGTGAACATGCGATCGATCTTCAGCGCGTCGACATTGAGCGTCGACAAGTACGCCAGATTCGAAAACCCGGTGCCGAAATCGTCGATGTGAATCTGATAGCCGTCGACACGCAGCCGGTCGAGCGCTTCGCGAAGACGCGTCATGTTGTCGGTCGAGCGTTCGGTCACCTCCAGCGCAATCTGTGCGCGCGGCACCCGCAGCGACGCGGCCGTATGGTTCAAAAACGTGTGGAAGGTGCTGTCGACGACATCGACGGCCGCGAGATTGATGCTGATGTGGAATTCGGGGTCGGCCAACGCCCGCCCATGCATTTCGATCAGTGCCTGACGCGCGACCTGACGCGTGATCAGACCGATCACGCCGCGCCGTTCGGCAATCGGAATGAACATATCCGGCGAGATCGGATTGCCCGCACTGTCGTTCAGCCGCGCGAGCGCTTCCACGCCAATCATCTTCCCGTCGCGCAGCCTGACCAGCGGCTGATAGACGAGGTGAATCCCCCCCGACTCGGCGGCCTGCTGCGTCACCCAGTCGATAGACGTGCGATAACGCTGGCGCAGACGCCACGACTGCCCCATCGCCCCGCCGGCCACCGCACCGATCGCCAGCGCCAGCAGCAGTCCCCACGGGTTAGTCACGATACGAGATGACGTATAGACCGCCGACGCGCAGACATCCACACTGTTCGAGCACCGCGAGAACTGGCGCAGCGGTCCGATGTCGAGCCAGCGCGACGTCTGGCCCAGCGTAATACGCTGTTGGTCCTGCGCAAGTCCGGCCCGCCAGAAGACGAACCGCATATCGCTCGTCGACGCCACCGACGCGAAGCCCGGCCCCGGCGTCGCCAGCCGCTCGGGCAATACCGGCGGGCTGAAGACGACCACGTCGCCCATGCCCATCGCATTGACCTGCACGCCCGGCGTGACGATGCCCGTGAGCGTATGCCAGAGCTTTACGCCGTTGCGCGTTTCATGGTCGGCGGGCGGCAGTGTCGGCGCGGGGTCGAAGCGTCCCGCGACGGCCGAGCACAGCAGTTGTGAATCGTGAACCCGGGCGATGTCGTGGAAATAGGGACTGCGCATGGCAACACGGCGCAGCGCCAGAATGTCCGCGTCGTTACAGGGCACCGCCCCGCTGTACATCGCGTCGTGCAATGCATTGCGGCTCGACACCGACGCGTCGCTCATAAAGCCCATGATGTCCTGCACATAGGCGCGCAGGCGAAAATCGTCGATGCGCGTCTGCGCGATCTGTCCAATCAGCAGCATGACCAGCATGCCCGCCATTGCGCCGATAAGCACCGGCAACCAGCGGGTCAACCTTCTGAGCATTTGCATGGAGAGGCGTCCACGGTGGTGCCCCGTTGCAGGGCGTGCCAGCAGTGTAGCCTACCGCCGGGCGGACGCATCGGATGGCCATGCAACGCGCCGCCGGACGCCGCTGCATCAGGTCGCGACGCCAGCTCGCCGCTCGCCGCATGAGTGGGACGAATTTGGGTCGACGCGAGAGTAACTTGGCGACTTCTTCCTACCGACCACGAACTCGCCATGACACTCAAATTTCGCCATCCCGCGAACGGCGACGTCATCGAGATTTCGTATCTGTCCTGCATCGCAGCCTTCTTTCTCGGCCCGCTCTACCTGCTGGCGTACGGCTTTACGTGGCATGCGCTGCTCTGGACGGCGCTCGCCATCGGCCCCGCCCTGCTCTGGAATGAATCGCTGCTGGCGCTGTCGCTGCCCGCGACCTGCCTGCTATACGCCGTAATGATTCATCCGCTGCTGACCAGCCGACTGCGTGCGAACGGCTGGGAATCCACCGACGACGACGCGCTGCCGAGCCCGCGCCAACGCGGCTATCACTGAGTCATTCGGCGTCGCCCGCAACGCTCTGCGTCCCCACCTCTGCATCTGCATTTGCCACCGGCATCATCGCAATGAAGCGATCGAGCGCCGCCGAGCCATGGTCTTTGCGATAAGCGAGGCTGATGGGCGCTAGCGGCACTTCACCGCTCGCCGGATCGATAGGCCAGAAGCCCATGCCCGGCGTACGGATCTGGCTCACCGACGCAGGCACCAGCGACACCCCGAAGCCGGCCGCGACCATCGGCACGATCGACGTGATTTGTGGTGCCTCCTGTCCCAGCTTCGGTCGGAAGCCTGCCGCTTCGCATGCGGCCACCGTGCGGTCGTAGAGCGCCGGACTGATGTTGCGCGGCAGCAGAATGAATTCGTCCTGCGCGAGCGCGGCGAGCGGCACCCGCTCACGCGCACACATCGGATGCCCCAGCGGCAGCACCAGCACCATCGGCTCGTCCACGACCGGCACGCTGACGATGCCCGGCGGCACGTCGAACGGCGTGCGCACGAACGCGGCGTCGACCGCGTCGTCGGCCAACGCCGTCAGCAGGCTGGCTGTGTTGCTCTGCTGTGGATGCAACTGCACGTCGGGATAGCGCGCACGGAAGTCGCGAATCCACGCCGGAATCCGTGGCTCGAAATACGTCGCACCGGCAAAACCGATGCGAATGTGCCCGGCTTCGCCCCGTGAGATCTGCTGCATGCGTCGCCGCGTGCGCTCCACGCGCTCGAGAATCTGTCGCGCCTCCGGCAAGAACGCCTCGCCCAACTCCGTCAGCACCACGTCGCGCGGCAGCCGCACGAACAACGGCCCGCCCAGCTCGGCTTCCAGTTGCTTGATCTGCAAGCTCAGCGGCGGTTGCTGGATGCCCACCCGCGCAGCCGCACGTGTGAAATGACGCTCCTCCGCGACTGCAATGAAATATTGCAGATGCCGCAATTCCATGACCGCTCCTCCGTCAGCCCGATGCCGTATGGCTTCGCATCGCCAATACATTAAAAGTATGGAAACTTTGTGTTCAATATATTGGAAATGTGATCGATGGGTCAATACACTTCGAGTCAAGCGCAGACCGGCATATCCATCGCGGGCGCGCCACGAATCCAAGAGATTCGAATAAGAGACGAGAAGAGACGAGGAGCCTCACGATGTTTGAAGACCGCATTCGCCTGGCGTCGCTGCGCGACCGGGTGATGACTGCCGACGATGCTGCCAAGCTCGTGGGCGACGGCATGGTGGTCGGTATGAGCGGGTTCACCCGCGCCGGCGACGCCAAGGACATGCCGATTGCGCTGGCCCGCCGAGCGAAAGCCAACCCGATGAAGATCACGCTGATCACCGGGGCGTCGCTGGGGCATGACTCCGACAAAACCCTCACGGAAGCCGGCGTGCTCGCCAAGCGGCTGCCGTTTCAGGTCGACACGACGTTGCGCAGCGCGATCAATCGCGGCGAGGTGATGTTCGTCGACCAGCATCTCTCCGAGACGGTCGAATTCCTGCGCACCGGTCAGTTCGGCAAGCTGGACGTCGCGGTGATCGAAGCGGTCGCCATCACGGAAGACGGCGGCCTCGTGCCGAGTTCGTCGGTCGGCAATTCGGCGAGCTTCGCGATCCTCGCGGAAAAGGTGATCGTGGAGATCAACCTCGCGCAGCCGCTCGCCTTCGAAGGCATGCACGACATCTGGATTCCGGGCCAGCGCCCGCATCGCGCGCCGCTGCCGATCGTGGACGTGCGCGACCGCGTGGGCACGAACGTCGTCAAGATCGCGCCGGAGAAGATCGCGGCCATCGTCATCACCGACACGCCTGACAGCGCCTCGAACGCGCTGCCGCCGGACGCCGACACGCAGCGCATCGCCGGCCACCTCATCGAGTTCTTCCAGCACGAAGTCTCGCGTGGACGCCTGCCGCGCACGTTGCCCGCCATTCAGTCGGGCATCGGCACCATCGCGAACGCCGTGCTCAGCGGCTTCATCGAATCGCCGTTCGAAGACCTGACGATGTACTCGGAAGTGCTTCAGGACTCCACGTTCGATCTGATGGACTCGGGCAAGATGGTGTTCGCTTCGGGCTCGTCGATCACGGTTTCGCAGGCGGTGCAGGATCGCGTGTTCAAGCATCTGGAGCGTTATCGCGACAAGCTCGTGCTGCGTCCGCAAGAGGTCAGCAACCATCCGGAAGTGATTCGTCGTCTGGGCCTGATCGCGCTCAATACCGCGCTGGAAGTGGACATCTACGGCAACGTCAATTCGACGCACGTGGGCGGTACGCACATGATGAACGGCATCGGCGGCTCGGGCGATTTCGCCCGCAACGCGCGCATGGCGATCTTCGCGACGAAGTCGATTGCCAAGGACGGCAAGATTTCGAGCATCGTCCCGATGGTCCCGCACGTCGATCACAACGAGCACGACGTGGACATCATCGTGACGGAACAGGGACTGGCCGATCTGCGCACCCTCGCCCCGCGCGAGCGCGTGAATCTGGTCATCGACAATTGCGCGCACCCGAGCTACCGAGAAGTGCTGCGCGACTACTATCGCGACGCCCAACGCTATGGCGGGCAGACGCCGCACGCCCTTGAGCGCGCATTCGATCTGCACGTCAACTTGCGCGATCGCGGGTCGATGCTGACGGGGAAATAACTTTCGCGGACATCGGTGCCGGACGCCATCGCCGGGGGGCGGGCGGACGGATGCCGATTGGCCGGCATCGACCTTACGTGTCGGTGCCGAGAAGAACGTGAGACGCATGCGGTCTCATGGGCCGGACGCTGGTGAGAGCGTTCCGGCATTCACGGCTCGCCGGCGTGCGCGGGCGAGCCGTTTTTTACGACGTGGCGGGTGCGCCTGGGTTGCGACACACCGGGACACGCTGAGACTCAGGCGGAAATCCGTTGCACCGCCTGCCCCTGATTGGCCGCGCCGTCGATACGGAAGATCGACACCAGTTCGCGCAGGCCGCTCGACTGCGCTGCCATCGACTGAGCGGCCGCAGAGGCTTCCTCGACCAGCGCAGCGTTCTGCTGCGTGACGGTATCCATCTGCATGACAGCCTGATTCACCTGCTCGATGCCCGTGCGCTGCTCGGTCGACGCGGCAGCAATCTCCGCCATCAGATCGGTCACGCGTTTGACGGCGTGCACCACTTCGTCCATCGTGTTGCCCGCTTCGGCGACGAGCTTCGCGCCGTCGCTCACCTGACGCGTCGACGCATCGATCAGCTCCTTGATTTCCTTCGCAGCGTTCGCACTGCGCTGCGCCAGCGTACGCACTTCGCCGGCGACCACGGCGAATCCGCGTCCCTGCTCGCCCGCGCGCGCCGCTTCGACCGCCGCGTTGAGCGCGAGGATGTTGGTCTGGAACGCAATGCCTTCGATCACGCTCGTGATGTCCCCAACGCGCGCCGAGCCGTCCGAAATTTCGCGCATCGTCTCAACGACCTGACGCACGACTTCCCCGCCGCGCTGTGCGATTTGCGAGGCGTTCGATGCCAGCACATTGCCCTGCTCCGCGTTGTCGGCATTCTGTTTGACGGTCGTCGTCAGCTCTTCCATGCTCGCCGCCGTTTCTTCCAGCGACGCAGCTTGCTGCTCCGTGCGCGACGACAGATCGGTGTTGCCGGCCGCGATCTGCGCCGAACCGGTCGCGATGCTTTCGCTCGTGTTGCGCACCTGCCCCACGACCTGCGCGAGCTTGGTGTTCATGTCCCCCAGCGAGCCGAGCAGGAGTGCCAGTTCGTCCTGACCCTGTACGTCAATGCGCGAGCTGAGATCACCACGCGCAACCGTCTGTGCGATCTCCACACAGCGGCCGATCGGTCCCGTGATGGAGCGTGTGATGAGCCATGCCGTGAATGTCGCCACGGCCAGCGCAAGAAGAATCAGCACAACAGTGGCGATGAAAGCGGCGTGATAGTTGGCGGCCGCGACGTCCGTCGCACCGACGGCACCCGCGCGGTTCACGGCGACGTGCTCGGCCAGCCGGTCGCTGAGCGTTGCGAAGCTCTTGACGGCCTCCGTCATGACGATAGTGCGGGCTTGCGTCTTGGCCTCGTCGTCGCCCTGCTCCAGCGCGGCGACACGATTGTCCAGGGCCAGATAGTCGGCCCAGGCGGCCTTCACTGCGTCGTAGGCACGACGGTCTTCGCTCGACGCCACCATCTGGTTATAGCTGTCGAGCGTCTTGTTCATCAGCTCGATAGACGCCAGACGTTTGGCCTCTTCGTCCTTGCGCGTGATGTCGACGGTTGTCAGAAGCGTGGCGAGCGTCGCGCGCCGCGCCGCGTTGGCGGCCACTTGCGCGGTGCCGAGCGTCTGCACGCTGGGCAGCCAGTTGTCGGCCAGATCGCGTGTTCCCCCGTAAATGCGCGACGCCTGATAGACAGCCATGCCGCCCACGATACACAAGAGAATCAGCGTGATGGCGAACCCGACGGTCAGCCGTGTGCCGATTTTGAGACTACCCAAGAACTTCATGCCCGCTCCATATGCGACAAAACGATAACAATCGCATGCGATAACGGGCGACCATTCATTAAACTTGAGCCAATAAACCCCTGATTCTCACGTGATGGCTTTCAAAGCATTGCGAATGACGAAAATCGAAACTGTTTTTTCATTCTCATTTCGTCTGCTTTGATTAATAAACCGATCTCCATCAAAATATTATTAAATATTCATTGCCATATATTTAATGATCTATCGAATCACCGACTCGCGCCATCGAAGGGCGTCGGGTGGACGGTATCGAGATCGATGTCGTCGATGCAGCGCACATTCACGGCGGCCATTTTGGCGCCGTCCGGCATTTGTCCGAAGGCAAACGCTTCGACGCCGCAATTCGGACAGAACTGGTGACGAATGACGTGCTTATTGAAAAGATATTCGCGCGCCTTTCCTTCGCCAGCCGTTTGTGAAAACTCTGCAATCGGCGTGAAAGCGAGAATCAATCCGCGCTTTTTACAGATGGAACAATTGCACGTAATTGTTTTGGACAAATCAATATTCGCGGTAAAGCGAAGATCGCCGCAATGACAGCCGCCTGAGTATTGCTGATTCGCCATGACGTCTCTCCTTCGAGTTAAGGAAAACGTTACCGGCGGGAATTTGGGATGGGAGAAATTTCGGGAAGTGCCCGCCGGAATGCGCTCTATTGTGCGGCAAATTCCGGCGGGCGGGCAGCGTCCGGCGACAGTGCGCCAGCGTGCCTAAGGTGAAGCGGTCAAGCGATGTCAGCGAACCCGCTGACAGATTTACGCCGCGAGTGCCGGTTCGTCGCGCGAACCGTGCCCGCCCTGCGGCGAGTGCATCACGGTGACCCCGTGACGGCTGTGCTCGCGAAGCTGGAACAGCGCCACGGTGTCGGCGAGGTTGCGTGCCTGCTCGCTGAGCATCGCGGACGCCGCTGCCGATTCCTCCACCAGTGCCGCGTTCTGTTGCGTCGACTGATCCATTTCGGCCACGCTACGGTCGATCTGGCTGATACCCGTGCTCTGCTCCGTCACCGCCGAGTGAATCTCGCCAATCAAACGGCGCACGCGGGAAATCCCGTCGACGATCTCGCCCATCGTGTCGCCCGCCGCCTGCACGCGTTGCGTGCCGCTCTTGACGTTCTGCACCGAGGCTTCGATGAGCGTCTTGATTTCCTGGGCGGCTGCGGCACTGCGTTGGGCCAGGGTGCGCACTTCACCGGCCACGACTGCGAAGCCACGTCCCTGCTCACCCGCACGCGCGGCTTCCACCGCGGCGTTGAGCGCCAGGATGTTGGTCTGGAAGGCAATGCCGTCGATTACGCCGATGATCTCGGTAATCCGTTCCGACGACTTGGCAATTTCGCTCATCGTGGTGACAGCGCCGGTCACGACTTCGCCACCGCGTGCAGCGGCATCGCTGGCGTCGCCCGCCAGACGCGTGGCATGTTCGGCAGCCTCGGCCGTCTGCTTGACGCTAGCCGTCAACTCGGTGAGCGCCGCCGACGTCTCCTGCAACGTACCGGCCGAAGACTCGGTACGTTGGGACAGATCGCGGTTGCCCATTTCGATCTCGCTGGTCGCGGAGGTCATGCCGTGAACGCCGGAGCGCACGTCGAGCATCACGGTGCTGATCTTGTCGACGAACGCGTTGAACGACTTCGAGATCTGCGCGACCTCGTCGTGACCGACGACATCCAGACGACGCGTCAGATCGCCACCGCCGGAGCCGATGGTATCCATGGCATTTCGCACTTGCGACAGACGACGGAACGCTTGCGACGTGAAGAAGCTCGCGATACCGATGGCGCACAACGTCAGCACGATCAGCGAGATGACCGTGCCGCTGAGCACGCGCGAGAGGCCGGCGGTGGCTTCCGCCTTGTCCAGCGCCACGACGAAAAGCCAGTCGGTGCCCGGCACCGGTTGCGTTTTGACAAGCTTCGCCGCACCGCCAAGCTCGACTTCCGTCGGCTCGGCAGCGTGCTCCATCTTGACGAGCGCGTCGGGCGTGAGCGCCGAGGCAAGGTCGCTCGACTGCTTGAGCATGAGCTTTTCGTCGGGGTGTGCGATGACGAGACCGTCGCGCGAGACCACGAACGCGAGGCTCGACGGTGTGGGGTGCACGGCCTTGACGACGTCCTGCACGGCGTCGAGCGGCACGGCCCCGCTCACGGCGCCGAGCGTCTGTCCGTCACGCAGAATCGGCGCGGCGAACGACACGTAAAGCTTGCCCGAGGCGATATCGGCGTACGGCTTGACGACGGTCAGCTTGCCGGCCGCAGTCGCGCCCTTGTACCAGGGGCGTGCGGTCGGGTCGTAGTCGGGCGGCGTGGGGCCGCTGGAGAAGTACGACTTGTCGCTCCAGCCGATGCTGGAGATCGGGAAGCCATTGGTCGCGCCGAGCAGCTTCGTGAGGGCCACACCCTGCTCGCCCTTTTCGACGGCTGCGGCGGTGCCGACGACCGACTGGCCCTTGGCGGCCGCCCAGCGTTCCACCGCGAGCGTGTTGCCCCGTGCGACCGCGTCGAGCGTGTTGGAGATGGTGGACATCATGCTGTCGCGCACGATGATGTAAGTGGTAATGCCGGAGAGGATCAGTGCACCAATGACGGTGGCACACGCGATCAGAATGATGCGTGTTCTAAGCGAAGATACTGTCATGCTGTCGAGGCAGGCCTGCGGCTAGGGGGGTCGAAAGACAAGAGACCGGCACCCAGGCTACCGGCTCCACGAGGTGGGAGGTTCCACCTCGGAAATTACGGCAGTCGCAGAGAAAACTTTAGGTATTAACCCGAATCACCGGCTACATTTCGGCCTATCGTTACGGATGGCGAAACGTCAGGGATACGAATGGATACCCAGGGTGTCGTATGCCCGAGGCGGACGGCGCGCAGTGAGCGCCGCCCGCTCCCTCGATTCAGGCGCTCAGAAATCCCAGATCACAGGCACCCAGCGGTAGGCGTCGCCGTTGCGTGCGATGCGGCCGAGCGACGGGAACGGCAGGTGGGCCGCCACCAGCAGGCCTCGGTTCTGTGCGAGCTCTTCGAAGAGTCCGATGCGAACGCGCGTCGACTCTTCGGGATCGTGTTCGAAACCGTTCTGCCAGTCGGGATGGTCGAAGCCGACCGGGAACATGGCGTCCCCGGCGAACGTCAGGCGCTCGTCCCCCGAGACAAGATCGACCACACTGTGCCCCGGCGTATGGCCGCCCGTGATGCGAACGGTCACGCCCGGCGCGACCTCGCGCGAATGCTCGAACGTCTGCAACTGCTCGCGATACGCGTTGTAGAACGCGGTCGCTGTCGTGCGGAGTACGGGCGGGACCGGTGTGGGCATGACCGTGTGCGAAAAGTCGGGCGACGTCCAGAACGCGACTTCGGTCTCAGACACGTGGATACGAACGTCCGGGCGCAGGCGCGACTTGACCTCGGGGACCAGCAGACCGCCCACGTGATCCATGTGCATGTGGGTCACGATAATGTCCGTGATCGATTCCAGCGCGATGCCGGCCGCCTGAAGTCGTTGCGGGAACAGGCCCGCGCGTGGGAAGCCGGGAAACTGACCGCCCAGACCGGCGTCGATCAGGATAGTCTGGCTACCGCTGCGAACCGCCATTACATTGAGCGGCCAGTCGAAGGCGTCCGGCGGCATGCACATGTCGTCGAGCCACGCCGCCAGATCGGACGGCGCAACGTTGGTGGCCATCGTCGCGGTCGGCAACGGCAGCACGCCGTCGCTGATCACCATCGCTTCGATGTCCCCGATGCGCAGCGCATAGCGGGAGGGCACCAGATCGACGGGCCGGTTGTCGCTGGCGAATAAGGTGTTGTCTGTCGCGGTCATCGTGAATCTCCTCAAGCGTGGCCGGTTCTCGGCCGGATTCTGGGGGGGGGAAATGCCGTGAGGCGACTGCATCGTAGGTGCGGCTCCACGATGGCGGTAGATGGACGGGAGGAAGCGCGTTGTTGTGCTTCACGCACCAATGCGCGCCGATGCGTGCGACTGCCCGTCCGTCGGCGCGGGCCATATTGTTGTCTTTCAGGCAACACCGTGCGTCCTTGTCGAGGAGGCGTGCGGTGGGGCAAAATGGACCGCCCGACGCTTTGCCACTCGCGCTTTCCCTCCCCTCATGACCGCTCCCGACTCCGTCTCCGACCACAACCCGCTGTTGCTATTCGAACGCCATCGCCCCCGGCTGTACGCGATCGCCTATCGCATGCTGGGTGCCGTTGCCGAGGCCGAAGACGTGGTGCAGGAAGCCTGGTTGCGCTGGAACGCTGCCGAGCGCGAGAGCATCGAGACTCCGGAGGCGTGGCTCGTGACCATCACGACGCGCCTGTCCATCGACCGCCTGCGGGCCGCGAAGGCGGAGCGCGAGCACTACACCGGTGTCTGGCTGCCGGAGCCGATGCTGATGGCGGCCCCTGCGACGCCCGAGCAGGCACACGAGTTGGCCGACGACGTTTCGGTCGCGTTCCTGTACATGCTCGAACGCCTCTCGCCCGATGCCCGTGCGGCATTCCTGATGCGAGACGTCTTTGACGCCGACTATGACGACATCGCACAGACATTGGGGAAGACGCCGGCGGCGGTGCGTCAACTCGTGCGTCGCGCAAGACAGCAACTGCGCGACGGCACGCCGCGCGACGCGGTGCCACGCGCCACCCTGCACCGTCTGCTGCTGGCATTTTCCGACGCGATGCAACGCAGCGATTTCCACGGCTTGCATGCGCTGCTCAGCGACGATGCCGAACTCGTAGGCGACGGCGGCGGCAAGGTCAACGCCTTCGGCAGCCTGGTCGGCGGCAAGCGTCTGGCGCAACTGTTCTACGCGGGCACGCTCCGGTTCCGCGACGCGATGCGCACCGAAGTGGTCCAGATCAACGGTCAGTGGGCGCTGCTGCGTTTCATCGACGGCGAACTGGAATCCGCACAGTCTTACGAGACCGACGGCGAACGTCTCACGCGCATTCTGGTGCAGCGCAATCCCGACAAGCTCGAACGCATCGCCGCCGCTATCGTCAATCGGTGATGCACTGAAGCAAGCCCACTGGCTTGGCGGCTTTGGTGCGTGACAGGCAACATGGCGATCCCCTGCGCGGCGCTACCGCCGCGCGGCATGCCCTCATACGATAAGGACCTCCCCCCTTGCCGAGGACAAGCCATGTTGAAGATCACGAAACGCACTACGGTCACCACGCTCGCCAGACTTACGACGAGTGCCTTAACGCTTGCCGTCACCGGCACCTTGCTCGGCCCGGTCGCATACGCAGCGCCACCGCAGCCCATCGTGTCGGAACTGATGGAGAAAGCTTTGCCGGATATTCCCGGCAAGGACGCACTGATGCTGACCGTCGACTATCCGCCCGGTGCGCAGGACCCGGTGCATCGCCACAATGCCTATGGCTTCGTGTACGTGCTCGAAGGCAGTATCGTCATGCAAGTCAAAGGCGGTAAAGAAGTCACGCTCACGGCCGGTCAGACGTTCTACGAAGGCCCCGAAGACGTTCACACGGTCGGACGCAACGCCAGCAAGACGAAACCCGCCAAGTTTCTGGTCATGCTCATCAAGCAACAAGGCGCGCCAGCGCTGATTCCGGTCAAATGATCACGACGCGCTGAACTGCCGCGCGCTACCCCGAACCTCCTGCGCTTCCCCGTGCGCCCTCCCCGGCGCGCTTCAAAGCTGGTCTTTCCCCTGGAAGGCCAGCTTTTTTTGCGTTCGATGTCACAGAACGTATCGCCCGGCCGTCTTATCAGCAGGCACAACCAACGGCGGCCCAGTGACCATGTCGACACCTTCATCAGCGCTATCGATCTCCCAGAGCCCCAAGCGTGCAGACTCGCTGGCCGACAGTTTCGCGACGAGTTATGCGGGCGTCGTGGCGTTCATCGCCGTGGTGGCCGAAGGCAACTTTGCCAGGGCGGGCGACCGGCTGGGCATCGGCCGCTCGGCGGTCAGCCGCAGCGTACAGAAGCTCGAAGACCAGCTCGGCACGCGCCTCTTTGTCCGTACGACGCGCAACACGTCGCTCAGTGCCGAAGGCAAACGCTTCTACGAACAGTGTCATCCGGGCGTACAGCGGATCGTGCAGGCGATGGACGACATGCGCGAGCTGCGCGAAGGCCCGCCGTCGGGACAACTGCGCGTGTGCTCGACCGTAGACTTCGGACGCAAGATTCTGGCACCGTTGCTCGGCGGGTTTCGCGAAGCCAATCCAAACATCTCCATCGAGCTGGTGCTCGATGACAGCCCGACCGACTTCACGACCGACGGCATCGACGTGTCGTTTCGGAACGGCCGGATGGAAGACAGTCGGGTCATCGCCAGGAAGGTGATCCCGATGCAGATGATGCTGTGTGCGTCGGCCGACTATGCCGAGAAACACGGGCTTCCGCAGAACGTCGACGAGATCGCCGGTCACCGAGGGGTGAATTTCCGGCTGGCATCGGGTCGGGTGTCGGAATGGGAATTCAGGATCGACGGTCGTGCGCGCAAGGTCTCGCCGAACGCCATGCTGACCTTCAACGACGAGGACCTCGTGCTGCAATCGGTGCTCGACGGTCAGGGCATCGCGCAAATGGCGGCCTATCAGGTGGGCAAGCACCTGCGCACCGGACGTCTCGTCGCCTGCTTGCCGCAATATGCGCCCGACGACCGGGGGCACTTCGTGTGCTTTCTGAGCCGACAGCACTTGCCGGCTCGCATTCGCGTGTTTATCGACTACATGACGGCGCAGATCCGCGCGATGGACTTGCATGTCTTGCGCGACGACCTGCGGGTGAATCAAGCACACGCCGCGTAGGCAGGCGCGGACAGCCGCGGGGCATAAGCACGACGGCCTCCCCCTCTCGTCCATTGAACGTTAAGGGGAGGCCGCAGATGGGACTACAGACCGCTGAAAGCGTGTGCGTCCGCTATGCCCGACGCTCGTTCGCCCGGCTGAACCACGTCTCGAAGTCGGTCTTGCCCAGACGGGGCGCCGTGCCGGGCACCAGCATGTCGTCGTCGAGCAACGCCCCGAAATAGCGAGCGTTCGGATCGGCGTGTACGGTGCGCCCGTCACCGGTCTTGCGCAGGTAACGCTGTGCCAGTTCAGCCATTCGCACGCGCTGCGGACCGGCGATTTCCACGACACCGTTCACCGGCTCGCCTAGCGCCGAATCGGCCAGCGCGAGCGCCACATCGTCGGACGCAATCGGCTGAACGAACGCCGTCGAGAGTCGCACCTCGTCGGCCTGCGTGCCCGATTGCACGATGCTGCCCAGGAACTCGAAGAACTGCGTGCTATGAACGATGGTGTACGGAATGCCGCCTTGCGCGATCAACGCTTCTTGCGCGATCTTGGCGCGAAAGTATCCGCTCTCGGCCAGCTTCTGCGTGCCCACCACGGACAGCGCAACGTGGTGGCGCACACCGGCCCGGGCCTCGGCCGCGAGCAGATTCCGACTCGACGTCTGGAAGAATTCCAGCACCGCTTTGTCTTCGAACGAGGGCGAGTTGGCGACATCGACAACGGTATGCACGCCGACGAGCGCGTCGTCGAGTCCTTCGCCGGTGATCGTGTTCACATGCGTGGCGGGTGATGCTGCAATCGCCTCATGGCCGCGCTCGATAAGCTGAGCGACGAGTTTTCGGCCGATCAGGCCGGTGCCACCGATAACAAGAATTTTCATGACGGGGGCGCTCAGCTGAAGTTGGCCTTGTCCAGCCCGTAAGCCTTGTCGGCCGAGCCGGGAACGGTGCGGAAGCCCACGTTAAGACGGTTCCAGCCGTTGATCGCCATGATGGCGAAACTGAGGTCCGAGATTTCCTTTTCCGACAGTTCACCGCGCACGCGCTCGTAAATTTCGTCGGACACACCGTGCGCGCCGAGTGTCGTAAGCGCTTCGGTCCAGGCGAGACAGGCACGCTCACGCGTCGAGAACAAGGTGGATTCACGCCAGATCGCGACGTGATGCAGACGCAGTTCGCCCTCGCCGCGGATCTTCGCTTCCTTGACGTGCATGTCGAGGCAGAAGCCGCAACCGTTGATTTGCGAGGCACGGATTTCGACAAGGCTCAGGATCGACGACTCGATGGCGCTCGACTTGAGCAACATGCCGAATTCGACGAACTTCTTGAAGAGTTCCGGGGATTGGGCAAAGGCGTTCAGACGTTGGCTCATGGTGACTTCCTCATTGGGTTGGCGCGCCCCGTCAACGGCTGACAGGTTTCACGCATACGTGAACAACACCCCAATCGTAGGTCGGCACGAACGCCATCAGAAGCCCCCGAGCGGGGACTATGATGTTGCCTCAATGACAACAATGTCTCAGAGCGAGGGAGATCCGTCAGCGCTGTTCGCTGCCGTTGCGACAAGCCAGTCGAACACTTGCGTTACAACCGGCGAGCGCGTCTCGCCCGCGACTCGCGAAATCCACCACGTACGCCCCGCGATCCTCGGATAACCGGCAAGCATGCGCAAACGCCCCTGCCGCAGACATTCGTCCGCGACCAGATGCGATACGCAGGCGATGCCACGGCCACGCAGTGCGGCGTCGAGCAGCAGGCGTTCGTCATCGTAAATCGCATGCTTGCGCAAGGCGGCCAGTTGATTGCGGAACAGCGACGCCGTGGCGTCGCGCGTGAAGCTCTCCTCAAGGCAGATCAGCGATGTCATCTCTGCGTGCTTTTCAAGCGGGCTGCCGGACAGTCGTTCGGCCAACGCATCGCTGGCGACTATCACCCACTCGTCTTGCAAGAGCGGCATCTCCATCAGTCCCGCCTGCTGCAACGGCCGGTCGCCGATCACAATGTCGATGTCGGTCTCGTCGATGAAACGCGCGGACTCATCCGTCGATAACATCGGGCATAACGACGGAACGTGCGCGAGCAAGTCGTCGACGCGCGGGCTAAGCCAGCCGTGCAGCACCTCTGCCGGACCGGCGATTACGACCAGCCCCGGGTCGAGATAGGTCGCGATGCGGCCCAATCCGCTGCGCAGCGTGTCGATCGAGCGTTGCACCGTACGCTGCAAAACCTCGCCGGCGACGGTCAATTCGACGCCGCGTCCGACCCGCCGGAACAGCGGCTGCCCCACCTCCTCCTCCAACTGCTGCACCTGATGGCTGATCGCCGACTGGCTGACATGCAGTTCGTCCGCCGCGCGAGAGAAATTGCCGTGACGCGCCGCGGCCTCGAACCCCATGAGCAATTTGAGTGACGGAATTCGTTGGCGATTCATCGGATTCTCGCAAGATATGAGAAAAGTTGATCAATAGTAGCAAAACATCTCGTTTTTCTTTATCGGAAATGCGCCTCAAACTGCGTGCACTGATTGACTCGCCGACGCACCCGCGGTCATTCGACGGCGCAATCGTGCGAATCATCATCAAGAGAATTGGGAAATGCCGACACGGCGAGGTTTCATGAAGCAGGGATTACTGACGTCCGGCGCTGCGATGCTGGCCGGGAGTTTTGGCGTCGGTTTGACGCGTAATGCGCAGGCGACAGGCGCTGCCGAGTGGGTCATGCCGGATGAGGGTGAGCGTCACGCCGCCACATGGATGGCGTTCGGGCCGAGCGAGGACGTCTGGGGTCGCCGTCTGCAACGTGGGGCACGGGAGGGGCTTGCCCGCATTGCGCAGGCCATCGGTAGCTTCGAGCGCGTCAATATGCTGGTTCGCGAAGACGATTACGACGTGGCCGAGCGCATGTGCGGCAGCAAGGTCAACCTGATCGTGCAACCCATCGACGATCTGTGGATGCGCGATACCGGCCCCGTCTTCGTCCGTTCTCGCAGTGGTGCGAAAGCGGCCGTCGACTTCAATTTCAATGGCTGGGGTGGCAAGCAGTCTTGCGACGACGATGCGGAGGTCGCGGCTTTCGTGGCCGAGAAGGCGGGGGCGCGAGTGTTGGCGACGCGTCTCGTGCTGGAGGGCGGCGGCATCGAAGTCGACGGCGACGGTACGGCCATCATTACGGAGAGTTGCGTGCTCAACCGGAATCGCAATCCGGGCGTCGGCAAGGCGGCATGCGAAGCGGAACTGATGCGACTTCTGGGGCTGCGCAAGATCATCTGGTTGCCGGGGATCGCGGGCAAGGACATTACCGACGGGCACACCGATTTCTACGCGCGCTTCGTGCGGCCCGGCGTGGTGATCGCGCATCTGGATAACGACACGTCGTCTTACGATCACGCGGTGACGATGCGCCATCTCGACATCCTGCGTCAGGCGACGGACGCTTCGGGACGCAAGTTGCAAGTGGTTGTGCTTCCCGGCCCGAATAGCGTTCGCAGCGCTTACGAGTCCGATGGATTTGCGGCCGGATACGTCAACTTTTACGTGTGCAATGGCGCCGTCATCGCGCCACAGTTCGGCGATCGTCAGACGGACAACAGCACGCGAGACAAGCTGCGCGATCTCTTTCCGAAACGCGAGATCGTGCAACTCGATATCGATGGCATCGCCGGTGGTGGTGGTGGCATTCACTGCACGACGCAACAACAACCGGCCTGAGAGTCATGCCACGTTCATTCGGATACCAAACGTTTTGACAACAAAAAAGGGCCAGCAGACTTTCGTCTACTGGCCCTATTTTTGGTAGGCCGTGCTGGACTTGAACCAGCGACCAAAGGATTATGAGTCCTCTGCTCTAACCAACTGAGCTAACGGCCCTAAACTACCGGCGCTCGCTCAGCAGCAATCAATTGCCTTCGAGGAACGACTTGAGCTTGTCGGAACGGCTCGGGTGACGCAGCTTGCGCAGCGCCTTGGCTTCGATCTGACGAATACGCTCGCGCGTCACGTCGAACTGCTTGCCCACTTCCTCGAGCGTATGGTCCGTGCTCATCTCGATACCGAATCGCATACGCAGCACCTTGGCTTCACGCGGCGTCAGCGAATCGAGCACGTCCTTCACGACGTCGCGCATACTACCATGCAATGCGGCGTCGGCAGGTGCGACCGTGCCGGTATCTTCAATGAAATCGCCCAAATGCGAATCGTCGTCGTCACCGATCGGCGTTTCCATGGAGATCGGTTCCTTCGCGATCTTCATGATCTTGCGGATCTTGTCCTCCGGCATTTCCATCTTCTCGGCCAGCGTCGCCGGATCCGGCTCAACACCGGTTTCCTGCAGAATCTGACGCGAGATCCGGTTCATCTTGTTGATCGTTTCGATCATGTGCACCGGAATACGGATGGTACGTGCCTGGTCCGCGATCGAACGCGTGATGGCCTGACGGATCCACCACGTCGCGTACGTCGAGAACTTGTAACCACGACGGTATTCGAACTTGTCCACCGCCTTCATCAGGCCGATGTTGCCTTCCTGAATCAGATCCAGGAACTGCAGACCACGGTTCGTGTACTTCTTCGCAATCGAAATCACCAGACGCAAGTTCGCTTCGGTCATCTCGCGCTTTGCCTTGCGGGCACGGCGCTCGCCTTCCGACATCTTGCGATTGACGTCCTTCAACTCGGTCAGCGGCAACACCACACGCGCTTGCAGGTCGATCAGCTTCTGTTGCAGTTCCTGGACGGCCGGCACGTTACGCTCAACCACCGAGCTGTACGCCTTGTTGTCGGCCACGACCGTGTAGATCCAATCGAGATTGGTTTCGTTGCCCGGGAAACGCGACACGAAATCCGCGCGCGGCATGCCGCACTTGTCGACCACGATGTTCAGGATCGCACGCTCGATGTTGCGCACTTCGTCCACTTGCGAACGCAGCGTGTCGCACAGACGCTCAACCGTACGCGCCGTGAAGCGGATCGTCATCAGTTCTGCCTGGATCGACTCGCCAGCCTTCACGTACGGCTTGGACTGATAGCCTTCCTTCTCGAACGCACGACGCATCTTGCCGAACCAATCGGCGATCACGGCGAACTTGGCGAGCGAGTCACGCTTGAGCTGCTCGACCTGCGCTGCCGAAGCTGCGCCGCCGTTGCTGCTGTCCTCTTCCTCGTCGCCTTCTTCCTCTTCCTCTTCTTCCTCTTCTTCTTCCGCGTCGGCGTCGAAGTCTTCGTCGTCAGAGGCAGCGGCGGCCGCATTGGCTTCCGCATTCGGATCGATCAGGCCGTCGACCACTTCGTCGATACGCATTTCTTCGCGCTCGACTTTCTCGGCCATCGCCAGGATCTCGGCAATCGTCGTCGGGCATGCGGAGATGGCCTGCACCATGTGCTTCAGGCCTTCTTCGATGCGCTTGGCGATCTCGATTTCCCCTTCACGCGTCAGCAGCTCGACCGTACCCATTTCGCGCATGTACATACGCACCGGGTCGGTCGTGCGGCCGAACTCCGAATCGACCGTCGAGAGGGCCGCTTCCGCTTGCTCCTCAACTTCGTCGTCCGTCGCTGCGTTCGGGGCATTGTCGTTGAGCAGCAGCGTCTCGGCATCGGGTGCCTGCTCGTAGACAGCCACGCCCATGTCGTTAAACGTTGCGATCACGCCTTCCAGCGCATCGCCTTCGACCACATCGTCGGGGAGGTGGTCATTGATCTCTGCAAAGGTCAGGAAGCCTCGTTCCTTGCCCAGCTTGATCAGTGTCCGCAGCTTGCCACGACGTTCCTCAAGTTCCTCGGCCGTACCGGGCTGGTGCGAGGAAAATGCGTCCTTGAGCAGTGCTTTCTCTTTTGCCCGGCGATCACGCGCCTTCTGCTTTTCCACTTTGGTCTGATCTTCGTTCACGGGTTGATCATTAGTATTCGCTGCGACGTTCTGCTCCCCCGGGGCGGCGGTCTTCGCGGCTCTGCCGCGTGCTTTGGTCGGGACGACCGGCTCGACTGCTGCCGGCGTAACCTCCACCACTGCCTCCGGTTTGCTGGAAGCCCCGGTCTTGCGTGGGGCTTTCGTCGCAGGTGTACTGCGGCCCGCCGGGCTCGAAGCCTTGGCGGTAGTTGCGCTCTTCGCGCTTTTTTCAGCGGGTTGTCGGGCCTGCGGTTTCCCGCCTGCCGTCGCCTTCGCGGCCGTTGCCGGCTTGGTCGCCTTGACCGCCTTCGCGGTCGTGGCGGGCGGCTCGGACTTCACCGTCGGCCTGGCTGCCTTGGCAGCCCCCACCGTCGCGGCGGTCGCACTCTTGCGCTTGGTGACATCGGTCACCTTCGCAGCTGTATTGCCGGTTGCCTTCGTGGCACCGGCAGCTGCCTTTGTTTGCGTAGTACGTTTCGCCGAACTTGCCTGGCTGGCTGTTTTCTTCGTGGCTTGCGACGCCGCACCGGCTTTTCCTGCAACGCCAGCTTTCGCAGAACGAGACGCCCCCTTCCCACCTGATGCCGCCGCCGCACTGGTCGCGCGTTTAGCTGTCGGTGAAGGGATAACCGTCTTTTTTCCGCTGGTCGTTGTCATCTTTGCCATAGCGATCTCGCTTGCCAGAAAACAGCCCACTGAAAACCTTCTATTGTAGCACGCGGGCTTACCTCAACTTCGCGCGCCTCCTGTGCTGGCCGTAGCCAGCCACCGCTTCAATTCGTCGCGTTCCCGCGACAGCGCTTGAGCGTGGCGCAATTCATCGGGCGTCAGCGACGCCCGCTTGAAAATCGTCTCCAATTCTTCGCACAACCGGTCGTACTGCAAACGCCGGATGGCACTACGCAACTCGGTGAGGCGCAAGGCAATCTGCTCTTCGCGACGCTCGACCTGCGCTTCATCGGCCGGATCGAACAACATCAGATCCCGCGCATTTTCTTCAAATGACAGAATTTCGCGGATGATGTCGTCGAAACTGGCCCAGTTCGGCGAAATCCGCAGCCGATCCGACATATAGCGGAAATCGGCCTGCGCACCCATTTCGCGGCACAGCGTCAGCACTTCCGAGAAAATCTCGCCGTGCTGCCCCATCTCCCGCAAAATCTTGGTCTCTTCTTCGGTTAATTCGTTTCCCAGCGCCGGGAACATCAGCAAGTTCTGCAACGCCCGGTGCTCGGTGCCGACCACGCGGCGCTTCTCGCGCTTGGCCGGGGCTTTGTCCCAGGTGTTCTGACGACGCGCAGCGCCAATGTGCAACTCGCAAAGCTCCGCGACTTCCTCGACCGAACTGCCTACGCGCTCGGCCAGCGCATGAATGATCTGGCCCCGCAGCGCATTCGCCGGCATCTGCTGCAGCAGCGGCTTGGCCTCGAACAACGCACGTGCCCGCCCTTCGGGCTGGTGCATTTCCTTGCCCGCCGTGACTTCGCCGATCAGGAATTGCGACATCGGCATGGCGCGCGAGACCTCGTCTGCAAACGCTTGCGTGCCGTGCTCGCGCACATAGCTGTCCGGATCGTGCTCGCTCGGCAAAAACAGAAACTTGAAACTCCGGTTATCGTCAGCGTGTGGCAGGCAGGCTTCCAGTGCGCGACGCGCCGCCCGGCGCCCCGCCGCATCGCCGTCGAAGCTGAACACCACCGTTTCGGTCTGGCGCAACAGCTTCTGCACATGCATTGGCGTGCACGCCGTACCGAGCGTTGCGACCGCCTGCGGAAAGCCGAGCTGGGCCAGCGCCACGACATCCATATAGCCTTCGACCACCAGCACATAACCCGCATCGCGAATGCCGATGCGCGCCTCGAACAACCCGTATAGCTCGCTGCCCTTGCTGAAGAGCGGCGTCTCGGGAGAATTCAGATACTTGGGCTCGCCCTTGTCCAGCACGCGTCCGCCGAAGGCGATGACCTGTCCTTTCGTATTCCGGATCGGAAACATGATCCGGTCGCGGAAACGGTCGTAGCGTCGCTTCGTAGTGCCCGGCTCACCCTTCTCGCTCTCGATCACGAGACCGGCCTCAAGCAACTGGTCGTCGCGATAATTCTCGAACGCCGCTTCCAGGTTCTGCCACGCTTCCGGGGCGTAACCGAGCCCGAAATGCGCTGCGATTTCCCCCGTCAATCCACGTCGCTTCAAATATTCGATGGCTACCGGCGCGCCGCGCAGCTGCTTGCGGTAGTAGTCGCAAGCGCGCGTCATCACGTCGACGAGGCCGAGCGTCTGCGCACGTTGCGCGGCCGGTGCCGGTGCGCCCGGCAGCGGCGCTTCTCGCGGCACATCCAGCCCGACGTTGCGGGCCAATTCTTCCACGGCCTCGACAAATCCGAGCCCGGCATGCTCCATCAGAAAGCTGATCGCGCTGCCGTGCGCGCCACACCCGAAGCAGTGATAGAACTGCTTGGTGGGACTTACCGTAAATGAGGGCGACTTTTCGTTATGAAAGGGGCACAGCCCCATGAAGTTCGCCCCACCCTTCTTCAACTGCACGTAACGGCCCACCACCTCGACAATATCGACGCGGTTGAGCAAGTCCTGCAAAAACGACTGGGGAATCACTGGATCGGTGCCATCGCAACGCGGTGCCGCACCGTCGCGCAAGCGACAGCGCCGTACCGCACTACCGGTTTACGCAGCCAACGCCGCCTTCACTTGCGCGGACACGGCAGTCATGTCGGCACGGCCCGCCAACAGACCCTTGAGCACGCCCATCACCTTACCCATGTCCTGCGGGCCGGCTGCGCCCGTTTGCGCCACGGCAGCCTTCACGGCCTGCGCGACCTCGTCTGCCGAGAGTTGCTGCGGCATGTAGACCATGAGCACTTCGACTTCGGCGGCTTCCTTATCGGCCAGATCGGTCCGGCCAGCGGCCTGGAACTGGCTGATGGAATCTTTGCGCTGTTTGATCAGTTTGTCGACGATGGCCGCGGTGGCCGCGTCATCGAGGGTGATGCGCTCGTCGACTTCCTTTTGTTTGATTGCCGCAAGCAGCAGGCGGATGGTCCCCAGTTTGTCGGCGGCCTTGGCGCGCATGGCCGTCTTCATGTCTTCGTTAATGCGTTCTTTCAGACTCATGAGCAGGGATTCCGGAATTCGATTACGTTTCAGTGTAGTGCATGCCGCCCCAAAGAAAAGGACGGCGACGGTGTGACACGCACCGCGCGGTGCCGCTGCCGGTGCACTGGCGCAGCGTTCAACGGGGGCACAAAGCACAAAAACCCGCTTGCGGAAACGATCACACGTGCGATCACAAGCGGGCTCGCCGGAGACTTGGACCGCCCGGACACCCGCATTGTTCGATGCCGGATGTCGCTGGCGTATCGGACGCTAATCTTCAGGTAATGCGCCGGAGGCGTCTCGAACTGACGTCAGACACTCTCCGAAACGACTGTTACGACAGATACAGCGCCGTCTCCACGAAGGAGAGAGCGTAGCACAACGGTCGAGCGACCGTCTACGACAGCGCGTCACCCTCGGGCGGTCAGATGCCATCGTCGGCCGCTTTGGCTGCCTGGATGCTTTCGGACATTGCCTGCGCACATGCCACCGCCGAGGCCCAGGCCCACTGGAAGTTGTAACCGCCGAGCCAGCCCGTCACGTCGACCACTTCACCGACGAAATGCAGCCCCGGTTGCGTGCGCGCTTCCAGCGTCGCCGACGACAGTGCGCGCGTGTCGACGCCGCCACGCGTCACTTCCGCCTTGCGCCACCCTTCCGAGCCGCAAGGTTTCAGCGTCCAGCCGGAAAAGGCCTGTGCGAGCGATCGCAACGCCTTGTCCGGCAACTCCTGCACGCGCGCTTGCGGTGAGAGGCCGCTATTGGCGACCCACGCGTCCGCCAACCGTGCCGGCACCCACTGCGCCAGCAAATTGCTCAATTGACGTTTGGAAGACGCTTTGGCTTCGAACAGCGCCGCCTCGATATCGGACGACGGCGCGAGATTCAGCGTAATCGGTTGCCCTGGCGTCCAGAAACTGGAAATCTGAAGAATCGCGGGACCGGACAAACCGCGGTGCGTGAACAACAGATCCTCAAGAAAATTGCCGGCTTCCTTACCTTTGCCCGTGCTGACATCGACTTCCAGCGACAGCCCAGAGAGGCCGGCAAAGGGTGCCCACGTCGACGCATCGAACATCAGCGGAACGAGCGCCGGACGCGGCTCCACGATATCCAGTCCGAACTGACGTGCGATCCGATAACCCCAATCCGTCGCGCCAATTTTCGGAATCGACAGCCCGCCGGTTGCGATCACGAGACGTTTTGCCGCGATATGCCCGGCATCTGTCGTCAAATGATAACGATGCACCCCACCGGCCTCGGTGTACGCGACGGTATGGACGGCACATGGCATGCGCCAGTGCACATGCCCCGCAGCGCACTCGTTTCGCAGCATTTCAATGATGTCTTCGGCACTTTCGTCGCAGAAGAGCTGCCCGCGGTGCTTCTCGTGCCAGGCGATGCGATGGCGCTTGAGCAAATCGAGGAAATCACGCGGCGTGTAACGCGCGAGCGCAGAACGGCAGAAACGCGGATTCTCCGACAGGTAGTTCGCCGGGCCCGCATTGATATTGGTGAAATTGCAGCGGCCGCCGCCCGAGATGCGGATCTTCTCGGCGAGACGCGTCGCGTGATCGATGAGCACCACGCGCAGGCCCAGTTGCCCAGCCACCGCCGCGCACATCAGGCCGGCCGCGCCAGCACCCACAATCGCTACATCGAACTTTTCCATGGCGCGCATTGTAACCGGCAGCCCATGGGGTCGACTGGTATACTTCCGGGTTCCCCATTAAAGTTGACGCTGCGCGCATCCCATCCGCCATGCTGGTTCTAGGCATTGAAAGCTCCTGCGACGAAACCGGGCTCGCCCTCTACGACACCGAGGCCGGGCTGCTCTCGCACGCGCTGCACTCGCAGATTGCGATGCATCGCGAGTACGGCGGCGTGGTGCCCGAACTGGCGTCGCGCGACCACATTCGTCGCGCCCTGCCATTGGCCGAAGAGGTGCTCGCGCAAGCCGGCAAGCCGCTCAGCGCCGTCGACGCCATCGCCTACACGCAAGGCCCCGGTCTCGCAGGCGCGCTGCTGGTCGGCGCGAGTGTCGCCAACGCTCTCGCCTTCGCCATCGACCGGCCGGTCGTCGGCGTGCATCACCTCGAAGGCCACTTGCTGTCGCCGTTGCTCGCCCCGGACGCACCCGACTTCCCCTTCGTCGCCCTGCTGGTCTCCGGCGGTCACACGCAACTGATGGAAGTCCGCGCGTTCGGACAGTACGCCATGCTCGGCGAAACGCTCGACGATGCCGCCGGTGAAGCCTTCGACAAGACGGCCAAGCTACTCGGACTCGGCTACCCGGGCGGCCCGGCCGTCTCGCGTCTGGCCGACTTCGGCACACCGGGTCGCTTCGATCTGCCGCGTCCGATGAAGCACTCGGGCAATCTGGATTTCAGCTTCAGCGGCCTGAAGACGGCAGTCCTCACGCAGGTCCGCAATCTCGGCGGCAACGTCTGCGAACAGGAGAAGGCCGACCTCGCGCGCGGCTTCGTCGACGCGATTGTCGAAGTCCTCGTCGCCAAGTCGATGGCCGCCCTCAAGCAGACCGGCATGAAAACGCTGGTCGTTGCGGGTGGCGTGGGCGCCAATGCACAACTGCGCGCCGGACTGAACGAAGCGGCACGCCGCCGTGGCTACCGCGTGCATTACCCCGACCTCGCGTTCTGCACCGATAACGGCGCGATGATCGCCTTCGCAGGCGCGATGCGCCTCAAGCACTGGCCGGATGAAGCGGATAGCGAATACGCGTACACAGTGCGCCCGCGCTGGGATCTGGCCGATATCGTGCGGAGCGTGTGACGCGGCGTCGATGGCTTGACGAGCTGTACACCGTTCGACGAACGCCCAAGAAAAAACCGCTCCGAGGAGCGGTTTTTTTACGTCTTGCGAAAATCACAACCGATCACGCCGCCACGCGCTTATCGCGCTCGATCACGGCATAGGCGCTGTGATTGTGGATCGATTCGAAGTTCTCGGCCTGAAGCACATATGCCGCCACGCGCGGCTCGTTGTTCAGACGCGTCGCCACGTCACGCACTAGATCCTCCACGAACTTCGGATTCTCATAGGCACGCTCGGTCACGTATTTCTCGTCCGGGCGCTTGAGCAGCCCCCACAACTCGCACGACGCCTCCTCTTCGGCCATCCGCACCAGCTCTTCGACAGCGATATCACCCGCGATCTCCGCGTCGATGGTGATGTGCGAGCGCTGATTGTGCGCGCCATATTGCGAGATCTTCTTCGAGCACGGGCACAGGCTCGTGACCGGCACGAGGACCTTGAGCCACACGCGCGTCTCGCCGTTGCGCACATCGCCAGTCAGCGTGACTTCGTAGTCCATCAGGCTCTGCACGCCCGACACCGGTGCCGTCTTGTTGATGAAGTACGGGAACGTCACTTCGATGCGACCGGCTTCGGCTTCGAGCTTATCGAGCATGCTGGCGAGCATCGCGCGGAAGCCCGCCACGTTCACCGGCTCGCGATTCTCTTCGAGCAAGGCAACGAAACGCGACATGTGCGTGCCCTTCTGGTCGGCAGGCAAATGCACGTCGAGATTGAACAGGCCGATGGTGGCCTGCACGTCGCCGTCGGCCAGACGCACCGACAACGGATGACGCACGCCACGCACACCAACGCGCTGAATCGGAATCTGCCGGGTGTCGACGGTGCTCTGCACATCCGGCATGACGAAAGCGGGGTTCATCTGGTTCATCTAATTTCCTTCTTTGCCGGCAAGCCGACTTGGGGGGAGGCAATGGGCAAACGTATCCGACACACGGCTCGCAAGCCTCTGCCGAGTGGCGTCGGGAACGTGCCGGAGAACCCCGGCACGGGATGGGGAATGCGTCTTTCAAAACGAAACGATCCGGCGCTGGGGCCGGATCGTTCGGAGACTCGAGACTACCGGACAGGTCAGGCGACGAGCTTCGTCGCAGTCTTGTCAGTTGTCTGAGCGGCCTCTGCCGACGGAAGATCGAAGCGCTCGCAGATCGACTTGGCGATACCTGCAGCGTCGAGACCCACGCCGGACAGCAACAATGCCGGGTCGCCATGATCGATGAAGCGATCGGGCAGGCCCAATTGTAGTACGGGTCGATTGCCCCCGCTGGCCAACAGGGATTCAGCCACTGCCGAACCCGCACCGCCCATGATGCTGCCCTCTTCCACCGTCACGAGGTAGTCGTGCGTTTGCGCCAGTCGTGCGATCAACTCGTCGTCGATCGGCTTGACGAAGCGCATGTCGGCCACGGTCGCATCGAGTTGCGCAGCCGCTGCAAGCGACGGGGCCACCATGCTACCGAAGGCGAGAATGGCGACGCGACGTCCGGCTTCCGCCTGGCTCTCGCGACGCACCACGCCCTTGCCGATCGGCAGTGCCGTCATCGTCTGCTCGATCACGGCACCCGTGCCTGCGCCACGCGGATAACGCACCGCCGACGGACCGTCGATCTGCACGCCGGTGTACAGCATCTGGCGGCATTCGTTCTCGTCCGACGGGGCCATCACGACCATGTTCGGAATGCAGCGCATGAACGGAATGTCGTACGCACCGGCGTGGGTCGCACCGTCGGCACCCACGAGCCCCGAGCGGTCCAGCGCGAACACGACCGGCAGATTTTGCAGCGCGACGTCGTGGATCAACTGATCGTAACCGCGTTGCAGGAACGTCGAGTAGATCGCGACAATCGGCTTCAGACCTTCGGTCGCCATACCACCTGCGAACGTCACCGCATGCTGCTCGGCGATGCCCACGTCGTAGTAACGATCCGGAAAACGCTTCTCGAACTCCACGAGGCCGGAGCCTTCACGCATGGCCGGCGTAATGCCCACGATGCGCTTGTCTACCGCCGCGATATCGCACAGCCAGTCGCCGAACACTTGCGTGTACGTCTTCTTGCTGCTCGTGCTCGGCTTGATACCTTCGGCCGGGTTGAACTTGCCCGGACCGTGATACAGCACCGGGTCGGCTTCCGCGAGCTTATAGCCGTAGCCCTTGCGCGTGACGACGTGCAGGAACTGCGGGCCCTTCAGATTCTTGATGTTCTCGAGCGTCGGGATCAGCGAGTCGAGGTCGTGACCGTCGATCGGGCCGATGTAGTTGAAGCCGAACTCTTCGAACATCGTGGCCGGCACGACCATGCCCTTGGCATGCTCTTCGAACTTGCGGGCCAGCTCCAGTACCGGGGGCGCCACGCTCAGCACCTTCTCCACGCCCTTCTTCGCAGCGGCGTAGAAACGGCCCGACATCAGACGGGCCAGATAGCGGTTGAGCGCACCGACCGGCGGCGAAATCGACATATCGTTGTCGTTGAGGATGACCAGCAGCGGCACGTCTTCATGCACGCCGGCGTTGTTCATGGCCTCGAACGCCATACCGGCCGTCATCGAACCGTCGCCGATCACCGCGATGCCGAAGCGGTTCTCACCCTTCGTGCGTGCGCCGAGCGCCATGCCGAGCGCCGCCGAGATCGACGTGCTCGAATGCGCCGTGCCGAACGTGTCGTACGGCGATTCGTCGCGCTTCGGGAAACCCGAGATACCGCCGAGCTGACGCAGCGAACCCATCTGTTCGCGACGACCCGTCAGGATCTTGTGCGGGTAGCTCTGGTGGCCCACGTCCCAGACAATGCGATCTTCCGGCGTGTTGAAGACGTAGTGCAGCGCAATCGTCAGCTCTACCGTGCCGAGGTTGGACGACAGGTGGCCGCCGGTGCGCGACACACTCTCAAGCACGAAAGCCCGCAGCTCTTCGGCCAGCGGCGCGAGTTGGCGACGCTCCAGACGCCGCAGATCGGCCGGGTCATCGATAGTATTTAGAAGTTCGTACATCGTCGTTCCATATATAGGCGTTCTTTACCGGGCAACTCCCCCTGTGAGTTGTTCCCGATCTCCTGCCGATGCGCTCTGTGGGGAGAAACGCGTCGACCCTCCTTGCCCCTTGCTTATCGCTACTGCAAGCAGTCCCCGGATACGCATTGACCCGCGCGCCAGGAACTCCTCAGAAAACTCATTTGCCGATGACGCGTCGCGAAGTGACTTCCGCCACGCATCGTCGGCTTACTTCTTAGCTACGTCGCTCAATTAATGCGATCGACGACGTAATCGGCCAGTGCACGCAGACGATCCGCGTTACCCAGCGACGCACTCGCTGCATGCGCATCGGCACGCAGCTTTTCCGCGTAGCCGCGCGCGCCATCGAGGCCCATCAGCGACACATAAGTCGGCTTGTCGTTGGCGGCGTCCTTACCGGCGGTCTTGCCCAGCGTGGCCGAGTCGGCCGTCGTGTCGAGAATATCGTCCACCACCTGGAAAGCCAGTCCGACGGCGGCTGCGTAAGCGTCGAGCGCGACCGTTTCGTCGTCCGACAGCGCGCGGCCACAAATAGCGCCCATACGCAGCGAAGCACGCAGCAACGCGCCCGTCTTCAGACGATGCATGTTCTCCAGTTGCGACTGCGTGAGCTTGATGCCCACGCTTTCCAGATCGATCGCCTGACCGCCGGCCATGCCGAGCGCACCCGAGGCCAGCGCCAGTTCACGCACCAGCGCGAGCGACTGCGCAGCGCTCAGATCGCCCGTCGCCTCGCCCAACAGTGCGAAGGCCTGCGTCTGCAGACCATCGCCAGCGAGCAGACCCGTCGCTTCGTCGTACTGCACGTGCACCGTCGGCTTGCCGCGACGCAGATCGTCATCGTCCATGCACGGCAGATCGTCGTGCACCAGCGAGTAGGCATGGATCATTTCGACGGCGCATGCCGCGCGGTCGAGCGCCGTCTCGCTGGCTTGCGTCACTTCGCCTGCAGCGAAGCACAGCAGCGGACGCACGCGCTTGCCGCCGCCGAGCACGGCGTAACGCATCGATTCGTTGAGTCGCGCCGAGCCGCCATCGGCCGCCTTGGGCAGCGCAGCGTCGAGCGCCTGTTCCACACGGGCCTGTACTGCCTGCATCCAGGCCTTGATATTCTGATCCGCCATCGTCTTCGTCCTACACGTGCCCGTCGGGCCGTGCTTGTTATTGAAGCGCCCCTGAATCTTGCTCGGGGCGCCTTGGGTCGTGGGTCGTCTTGCCGTATTTCGGGTTGGCCGCTCAAGCGACTTAGAACTCGTCGCGCGACGACGCTTCGAGCGGCTTGAGCGTCTCGCCTTCGAGCACCTTCACCTGCTGCTCGACCTTCTCGAGCAGGCCCTGGCAATACTTCACCAGGACGGCACCGCGCCGATAGGCGCCCAACGATTCTTCCAGTCCCAGTTCACCGCCCTCCATGCGTCCGACGAGCTGTTCGAGCTCAGCCAGCGCAGCCTCATAGGTCTCGGGCAGGTCTTGCGGCACTTCGGGTGCCGCGTCTTGCGACTTTGCAGTCTTGGCCATAAACGCAAAATTCGGGTCGAATGTTCCATTTTACGGCAAAAGCGCATTAGCTCGCAGAGCGTAAATTGCCTGAAATCGGGTCCGGATGACTTTTTTCGGACATTATTTAACGTAAATCATGGACTTAGCAGCCCTCGGTTGCTTAGACCGGGTATAATCGTCGGTTCCCCTAAATCGATTTTTCGATGGTTGGGTTGTTCACTGCTTTCAAGCTAGACGGGAGTGGGAATGTCCAATCTAAGCAGCGCTTTGCAACTGAAGCCAGCCTCAAGCCAACTACCGGTCTACACGTATTTCGACGAGGCGCTCCTCGCCCGCGAGCGTGAAGTCCTGTTTAAGCACGGCCCCCGCTACGTGGGCCACGAATTGATGGTCCCGGAAGTCGGCGATTATTTCGCCCTTCCGGCAGAGCAGGAAGGCCGCATGCTGGTCCGCAACGGTTCGGGCGAGCACAGCGGCATCGAACTGCTCTCGAACGTCTGCCGTCACCGCCAGGCGGTCATGCTCAATGGGCGTGGGAACACGCCCAATATCGTTTGCCCGCTTCACCGTTGGACTTACGACACAAAGGGCGAACTGCTCGGCGCGCCGCATTTCCCGGAGAAGCCCTGCCTGAACCTCGGCAAGTTCCCGCTGCAACGCTGGAACGGGCTGCTGTTCGAAGCAGAAGGCCGCAATGTGCAGGCCGATCTCTCACGGCTAGGCGTGAAGCACCATCTCGACTTCTCGAACTTCATGTTCGATCACGTCGAAGTGCACGAATGTAACTACAACTGGAAGACGTTCATCGAGGTTTACCTCGAGGACTATCACGTCGTACCGTTCCATCCCGGTCTGGGCAGCTTCGTTTCGTGCGAAGACCTGAGCTGGGAATTCGGCGACTGGTACAGCGTCCAGACGGTTGGCGTTCACGAAGGCCTCGCCAAACCCGGCAGCCCGATCTACCGCCAGTGGCACGACGTGCTGCTGCGCTACCGGGAAGGCGTGCCGCCGGACTTCGGCGCGATATGGATGGTGTACTACCCGCACCTCATGATCGAGTGGTACCCGCACGTGCTCGTGGTGTCGTGGCTGATCCCGAACGGACCGCAAAAGACGACGAACATCGTCGAATTCTATTACCCCGAGGAAATCGCGCTCTTCGAACGCGAATTCATCGAGGCCGAGCGTGCTGCCTACATGGAAACGGCACGCGAAGACGACGAGATCGCCGAGCGCATGGACGCCGGGCGTCGCGCCCTGTTCCAGCGAGGCGTCTCTGAAGTGGGTCCGTATCAAAGCCCGATGGAAGACGGCATGCAACACTTCCACGAGTTCCTGCGTCGCCAGATGGGGGATTTCTAAGCCTCGTCGGCTCAGGAAATCTCATCGTACGAGAACGCAAGACGATCCGGTGGAAGTCGCGTCGGATCGACCTCGCGGACGCCATGTGGTACCGGCGAGACTGAATTAAATATTTGCCGAAAAAACGCTGAACGGCGGGCCATGTGCCCGCCGTTTTCGTTAGAATCGACGCCATGCTTTCGATATGACCGTGCACTGACCTTTTGTGCTGCACGAGTCGCCTGCGTTCAGCACAAAACGCGCTCGTTCGTCTCCTCGCCGTTATCGGCCACAATTCGCCATGCAATCGCTCTGGATGTTGGTCTCCGCCTTCATGTTCACGTTGATGGGGCTCTTCATCAAGCTGGCGGCAAACGAATACAACACCGGCGAAATCGTTCTCTACCGCAGCCTTATCGGCGTGATCGTCCTGCTGGGGATGGCGCGTTTGCGCGGCCAGTCCATTCGCACACGTCATCTGGGATCGCACATCAAGCGCAGCACGGCCGGCGTTATTTCCCTCGGTCTCTGGTTCTTTTCGCTCACGCAATTGCCGCTTTCCACGGCAATGACGCTCAACTACATGTCGCCGATCTGGATTTCGCTGATCGTGATGGGGACGGCGGCAATGCGCGGTAGCCTGCGCACCGATTTCAGGCTGGTGGCGGCGATCTTCGCCGGTTTCGTTGGCGTGGCGCTCCTGTTGCAGCCGACCATCGACAGCCAGGCGTGGGTCGCCGGTGTTGCAGGCGTCGTCTCCGGCGTGTTCTCCGCCATCGCGTACATGCAGGTCAAGGAGCTGGGCGCCGCGGGCGAGCCCGACTGGCGTATCGTCTTCTACTTCTCAGCCGGCGGCGTGCTGCTCGGTCTGACCTGGGTCGCCATCGAAGGCCTGCACCCGATGACCTGGCGCGGCGCCGGCCTGATGCTGGGCGTCGGGATCGCCGCATTGATAGCGCAGACGGCGCTCACCCGGGCGTTCAGTCTGGGCAACACGCTCGTCACTGCGAATCTCCAATATTCGGGCGTAATCTTCGCTACACTGATCAGCATGCTTGTCTGGGGCGACTGGCCTGCGCTGGCCGGCTGGATCGGCATGCTGCTCATCGTAGCGAGCGGCATGACCGCACTGCGCCGGCCTTCCCCCTCCGCCTGATCGCCGCCGAACGAATCCCCCACGCCCGTCTGCGGAGACGCCATGATTCATACGCATTTCACCACGCTCATCAGTCCGCAAAATCTCGATGCGCTGATGCAAACCGCCGCCGGTGGCGGTGCCCCGGTGGTCATCTTCGATTGCCGTTTCGATCTCGCCAATCCCAAGGCCGGCGAGGAAGCCTACGTTCAGGGTCATATCTTCGGCGCGTTCTACGCGCATCTCGAACGTGACCTTTCCGGCAAGACGAACGGCAAGAACGGCCGTCACCCGCTACCCGATCGCGACGCCCTCGTTCGACATCTCGCCGCTTGCGGCCTGTCGAAAGGCCAGCAGGTTGTCGCGTATGACGCCCAGGGCGGCATGTATGCCGCGCGCCTGTGGTGGTTGCTGCGCTGGCTCGGACACGAGTCGGTCGCCGTCCTCGACGGCGGCCTGCAAGCCTGGGAAGCGGTCGGATTCAAACTCGATGCCGCACCGCCCGAAGCGCCGCCACCCGGCGATTTCGCGCCGGGTGAACCGCTGGCGACGACGGCAGACGCCGCCGCCATCGAGCGCAATCTCACGTCGCACGAGCGTCTGGTGATCGATGCCCGCGCACCGGATCGCTATCGCGGCGAGAACGAAACCCTCGACCCGATTGGCGGCCATATTCCGGGCGCAAAGAATCGCTTCTTCAAAGACAATCTTGGCGCTGACGGCCGCTTCAAGCCAGCGGCCACACTGCGCGAGGAGTTCACACAGGTGATCGGGCACGACCGCCTGCCGGAACGCGTCATCTCGCAATGCGGCTCGGGCGTGACCGCTTGTCACAATCTGCTGGCAATGGAAGTGGCTGGCCTGCACGGGGCGAGCCTTTACCCCGGATCGTGGAGCGAGTGGTGTGCAGACAAGCGCCGTCCGGTGTCGACGGGGGCACAACCCTGAGACACGACGCCGACTTAAGTCGGCTCGCAACGCAAAAGGGCACCTCGATGAGGTGCCCTTTTTTGTACCGCTCGACGTCGTGCGTACGACGTGCCGACGACGCCAGACTCAGTGCTGCGAACCCGCCGCACCATTCGCAGCGACTGGCACACGGTGACTATTGCCCCCGCCCTCCGAACCGCCCTCGCTCGCCGACATCGCCAACGCACTTCCGCCATTGTCATGATCGTGCCCGTGATCATGATCGTGGTCATGACCATTGAGCCACACCACCAATGCCAGCCCGACACCGATCAGCAGGATCTGCGGCAGGGCGTCGCGCGGCGACGTGCGTCGTTGCATCTGCGGCATGAGATCCGACACGGCAATGTAGATGAAGCTGCTCGCCGCGAGCGCCAGCAGGTACGGAATCAGGCTTTGCAGACGATCCAGCATGAAGTAACCGAGCACGCCACCCAGCAGGGCCGTCAGGCTCGACGCCAGGGTCAGCACCAGCGCCTTGCGGCGCTTGAACCCCGCGTTGAGCAACACCATGAAGTCGCCCAGCTTGTGCGCGACTTCGTGCACCGTGATCGACACCGTCGCCGCCACACCCAGACGCGGATCGGTCAGAAAAGCCGCCGCAATCACCACGCCGTCGGCGAAATTGTGGATCGCGCTGCCCACCAGAATCATCCAGCCACCCTTGCCCGCTTCGTGCGCGTCGTGGCCGTGCTCGTGGTGATGTCCGTCGCCTTCGTGATGATGGCTGTGGCGCAGCAACGCCAGCTTTTCCAGCAGAAAGAAGCCCAGCAGTCCGCCAAGCAACCAGCGCGTGATGACGTGAGCGTCGACGTGCGACTCCAGGCTTTCCGGCAGCAAATGCAGCAACGCCGTGCCGAGCAGCACCCCCGCCGAGAAGCTCACCATCTTGTCGATGAGTTTCGAGAGCAGGCCAAGCGACAGCGACGCCGCCCCGAAAAGACTCAGCACGCCGGAGGCCAGCGTGGCGATTACGATGAAAAGAAAGATGGCGTCGATGGTGATTCTCCCGCGGGCAAGCCGGCGATTTAACCAGCTTTTACCGTTACAGGCAAACCGTATGCCGACAGCGCGCCCGCGGCACCCCGCCGATCAGGCAACCCCGTGCTTTCTGAACCAATCCTGCGCCAGCTTCCAGCCCTCTTTCGCATCGGCCTCGACATAGCTCGCCCGATAATCCGCGAAGAACGCGTGGCCCGAGTTCGGGAACACCTTCAGCTCCGAGCCCTTCGACGCGACATCGCCCTTGGCCAGCGCTTCGCGCGCCTGCTCGACGCTCGCGACCGGAATCCCCGTGTCCTTGCCACCGTACAACCCCAGCAACGGACCATGCAGCTTGCCAGCGATATCGATCGGGTTCTGCGGGAAGCTTTCGCTCTTGTCGCCGACGATGCGTCCGTACCACGCCACCGCCGCCTTCACGTTCGGGTTGTGAGCGTCGTACAGCCACGCGACGCGTCCGCCCCAGCAGAAGCCGGTGATGCCCAGACGCTTTTCGTCGCCGCCATTGGCGACCGCCCACTTCACAGTCGCATCGATGTCGCTCATCACTTGCTTGTCCGGCGTTTTCGCCACGATTTGCGTTTGAATCTCGGCAATCGTGCCCAACGATTGGGGGTCGCCCGCACGCGCGAACAACTCCGGCGCGACCGCCAGATAGCCGAGCTTCGCGAAGCGACGGCAGATGTCGGCAATGTGCTGATGCACGCCGAAAATCTCCGAGACGACGACGATCGTCGGCAGATGCGTTTTCCCGGCAGGCTTTGCGTAGTACACCGGCATCTTGATACCGGGCACGTCGAGCATGTGCTCGCCTGCGTCCAGCCCTTGGGTGTCGGTAGTGATCGTTTCGGCGGCCACTGGCAGCACCGCCAGCGCAAACGCCGAACCGACGGCGGTCTTCAGAAAATCGCGTCGGTTACGCGGCGCAACTTCAGGTACGAGACTATCCAGATCCGCTTGCGACATGTCGCACTCCAGGAGAAAGCGTCAAAAAGAAAAGGTTCGGGAAGACTGCCGACCGGAGGCCGGACGTTCGGATATTACTAGAGAGGGAATCGGGTTGCACTCGGACGACACCCCGACATGACTCGGAGGATTCCGAAACTGCATGGCAGGCGGTCGGGTTCAGGGTAATGACGGCCCGGAGGATAAAAAAAGCCGCGCAAGCGATCAGCCTGCGCGGCTTTGACGTTCGTGAAATGTGAACGCTTCGTCAGCGATACCTCATCAATGCAGCTTCACCCGCGGCACCGTCGAGCGACGCAGCCGGTTGGCAACCGTATCGAGCATCATTCGCCACACGCCGTGCAGCGCCGCCACGTGCATCCGATAGAGCGACGTGTACATCACGCGGGCAAACAGCCCTTCGATGAACATGCTGCCGCCGATCAGTCCGCCCATCAGGTTGCCCACCGCGCTGAACTTGCCCAACGAGACCAGCGAGCCGAAGTCGCGATACGTGAACGTCGGCAAGCTCTGCCCCTTCAGACGCGCCTCGATCGCCTTCACGAGGAAACTCGCCTGCTGGTGCGCCGCTTGCGCACGCGGCGGCACGAAACCATGCTCCGGCCACTCGCAGCTCGCGCAATCGCCGAACGCGAAGATGTCGGGATCGGTCTTGCTTTGCAGCGTCGGGAGCACCTCGATCTGATTCAGACGATTGACGTCCAGCCCCAACGTGCCGAGCACCGGCGGTGCCGTAATACCGGCCGACCAGACCGTGATGTCCGCCGGCAGAATCTTGCCGCTGGTCAGGGTCACTTCGTTGGCGCGCACTTCCGCCACCGAATCGCCACACAGAATGTCGACGTCCAGCTTGGCGAGCAACCCGGCCACCGCGCCCGACACACGCTCCGGCAGCGCCTTCAGAATGCGCGGACTCGATTCGATGATGGTGATGCGCACGTCCTTACGCGGGTCGAGCTTCAGACCGTAGGAGCGCAACACTTCAGCGGTATTGCGCAACTCGGCCGACAGTTCCACGCCCGTCGCGCCCGCACCGACGATCACGAGATTGACCTTGGGACGCTGTGCGCCCGACGGCGACAGCAGCGCCCCACCGCTCTGCGCCTCGGTCGCAGCCACCGGTGCCGACGCCTCGGCCGCGCTCTGCGCACGCACGCAAGCCGCCATCAACCGGCGACGGAAACGCTCGGCCTGTTCGACCGTATCGAGGGCAATGGTGTGTTCCCTGGCACCCGGAACACCGAAGAAGTTAGTCGTGCTGCCGATGGCGAGCACGAGCGTGTCGTACGGCAACGTGCGCTCGGGCAGCAAATCGCCCTCGCCTTCGTCGTCCGCCGCCGGGACAGCCGCCAGACGGATGGTCTTGGCCGCACGATCCAGCCCGATCATCTCGCCCGTCGCGAACTCGAAGTGATGCCAGTTCGCCTGCGCCACGTAAGAGAGCTGATGCGTCGCCGTATCCATGACACCGGCCGCGACCTCATGCAGCAGCGGTTTCCAGATGTGCGACAGGGAACGGTCGACCAGCGTTATTTGAACGTCCTTGCCACGCCCGTACTTGTCGCCCAACCGGGTGACGAGTTCGAGACCGCCGGCGCCGCCGCCGACCACAACGATACGATGAACACTCACAATAACTCCCCGTGCTTGGAAAACCGTCCGGCCGGTCAGCATTTGCCAGACCGGCGATAGCGATTACCTTACCGCAGAGTGCGGACTTAGGGTATACCCGTCACCCTATTTCCGCTATTGCGTGACCTTGATCGTCATGGCGGCCGAAGCATGCTGCAACGCCGACCGCCCCGCACTATCAGTGCGCTTGTTCCCAGTTCTCGCCAACGCCGACTTCGGCCACCAACGGCACGCGCAGCTTGGCCACACCGCACATCAGTTCCGGCAGACGCTTGCGAACCTCAGCCAATTCATGATCCGGCACTTCGAGCACAAGTTCGTCGTGCACCTGCATGATCTGACGCGTCTGCAAACCGCTGTCGTCCAGCCAGCGCTGCACGGCAATCATCGACAGCTTGATGAGGTCGGCGGCGGTGCCTTGCATCGGCGCATTGATGGCCGCGCGCTCGGCACCCTGACGACGCGGACCGTTACCGCCGTTGATGTCCGGCAGCCACAGACGACGGCCGAACACCGTTTCGACGTAGCCCTTCGCCTTGGCGCTCTTGCGCGTCTCGTCCATGTAGCGCGCCACGCCCGGATAACGCATGAAGTAGCGATCGATGTATTGCTTGGCGGCGTCGCGCTCGATGCCGAGGTTCGCAGCCAGCCCGAACGCGCTCATGCCGTAGATCAGACCGAAGTTGATGACCTTGGCATAGCGGCGTTGTTCGGAAGACACCTCCAGCGGTGTGACCGCGAAGATTTCCGCAGCGGTCGCACGGTGAATGTCCTCGCCATTCGCGAATGCGCGCAGCAGGCTTTCGTCGCCCGAAATGTGCGCCATGATGCGCAACTCGATCTGCGAGTAGTCGGCCGAGACCAACTGGCTGCCCGGCGGCGCGATGAAGGCCTCGCGAATACGACGCCCTTCGGCCGTACGCACCGGAATGTTCTGCAGGTTCGGATCGTTCGACGCCAGACGGCCGGTGATCGCCACGGCCTGTGCGTAATTCGTATGCACACGCCCCGTCGACGGATTGACCATCTTCGGCAGCTTGTCCGTGTACGTCGACTTGAGTTTGGCGAGGCCGCGATACTCCAGAAGCACCTTCGGCAGCGGGTAGTCCTCGGCGAGCTTCTGCAACACTTCTTCATCGGTCGACGGCGCGCCGCTTGCCGTCTTCTTGACGACCGGCAGTTGCAGCTGCGTGAAGAAGATGTCGCCGATCTGCTTGGGCGAATTCAGATTGAATTGCTGCCCGGCCAGCGCGTATGCCTCGGTTTCGAGCGTGATCAGCTTGCGTCCGATCTCATCGCTTTGCGCCGCCAGACGCGCCGTATCGACCAGCACGCCGTTGCGCTCCATGCGTTGAAGCACGCGCGCCGTGGGCATTTCGATATCGCGATAGACGAATTCGAGCGTGGCTTCGCGGGCGACGTCGGGGTACAGCGCACGATGCAAACGCAGCGTGATGTCGGCGTCCTCCGCGGCGTACTCCGTCGCACGTTCGACGCTGACGTCGTCGAAGCCAATCTGCTTGGCGCCCTTGCCGCACACGTCTTCGTACTTGACCGTCGTCACGCCCAGATGGCGCGACGCAAGACTGTCCATGTCGTGACTGCGATGCGATTCGAGCACGTACGATTCGAGCAGCGTGTCGTGCGCAATACCGCCCAGTATCACGCCATAGTTCTCGAGCACATGTGCGTCGTACTTGAGGTTCTGTCCGACCTTCTTGTGATCGGGACTCTCGAGCCAGTGCTTCAGACGTGCGAGCACTTCGTCGCGCGGCAGTTGTTCGACTTCCCCCGGCGCACGGTGCGCCACCGGGATGTACGCCGCGCGGCCCGGTTCGCATGAGAACGACAGACCGACGAGTTGTGCCTGCATCGCGTCGAGCGAGGTCGTCTCGGTATCGAACGCCGTCAACTCGGCAGCTTCGATGGTCTTCAGCCACGCATCGAACTGCGCCCACGTGAGCACCGCTTCGTACTGACGCTCGATGGTGTCGGCTACCGGTGCCGGCGCGTCTTCACCGGCTTGCGATGCCACCGTGGCTTCCGCTTCGCGCAGCAGTGTCTTGAAGCCGTGACGCGAGAAGAAATCGCGCAACACTTCGGCGTCTTCAGGCTGCGTTTGCAGACTGGCTTCGATGGAGGTGACCTGCGGCGTGAGATCGCAATCGAGCGCCACCGTCACGAGCTTGCGCCCCATCGGCAGCCAGTCGAGCGCACGTCGCAGATTCTCGCCCACGGCCCCCTTCACCTCGGCGGCGTTGGCAACGAGGTTATCGAGATCGCCGTATTGCGTGAGCCATTTGACGGCCGTCTTCGGCCCGCATTTTTCGACGCCCGGCACGTTATCGACCGTGTCGCCCACCAGCGTGAGGTAATCGACGATGCGCGCAGGCGGCACACCGAATTTCGCTTCGACAGCAGCCGCGTCGAGCGTTTCGTTCGTCATCGTGTTCACGAGCGTGACGCGGTCGTTCACGAGCTGCGCCAGGTCCTTATCGCCGGTCGAGACGACCACGCGCATACCGAGTTCGGCCGCCCGCTTTGCAAGCGTGCCGATGACATCGTCGGCTTCCACGCCGTCGATCATCAACAGCGGCCAGCCCATCGCGCGCACGGCTTCGTGAATCGGTTCGATCTGCGCGCGCAGGTCTTCGGGCATCGACGGGCGATTCGCCTTGTACTCGGGGTACCAGTCGTCGCGGAAGGTCTTGCCCTTTGCATCGAAAACGCAAGCGCTGTACTCTGCATGAACGTCTTTACGCATGCGGCGCAGCATATTGACGATGCCGTGCAGCGCGCCCGTAGGCTCGCCGCCTGGGCCGCGCAAATCCGGCAGGGCGTGATAGGCTCGATACAGATAACTCGAACCATCGACCAATAAGAGCGTCTTACCTTCCAGACTTTGCTGTTCCGACATATGACCAAGAGAAGAAAAGAGATACCGAGTCTGCGCCAGTTGGCAGACCATGAGCGCGCCACCGCCAAGAAGGCGCGCGCGTCGTGGCAGATGTTCACGATTATGGCAGAGTTCATCGAGGCGACCGAGTACCTGTCGGAGATCCGGCCGGCCGTCAGCATCTACGGCAGCGCCCGCATCAAGCCGAAATCGCCGTTCTACAAACTGACGATGACGATTGCCCGCAAATTCTCGGACAACGGCTTCGCCGTCATCTCCGGTGGCGGCCCGGGCATCATGGAAGCGGCCAACAAGGGCGCGCACGGCGGCGCGTCGCCGACCGTCGGTCTGAACATCGAACTTCCGCACGAGCAAAAAGGCAATCAGTGGCAGGACATCTCGCTGCGCTTTCGCCACTTCTTCACCCGTAAGGTCACGTTCGTCAAGAATTCGGACGCCTTCGTGATCATGCCCGGCGGCTTCGGCACGCTCGACGAATTGTCCGAAGTGCTCACACTGATCCAGACGCAGAAGTCGCGTCGCGTTCCGGTCATTCTGGTGGGTTCGGAGTTCTGGAAAGGCCTGCTGGACTGGGTGCGCTCGTCGATGTTGCCGATGGGCCTTATCAGCGAGAAGGATCTCGATCTCGTGCAGGTGATCGACGACCCCGACGAGATTCTCAAGGCGGTCTTCGCGTTCTACGACGGCCACATCGAACCCGAGACGGAAACCAGCGAGAAGATGTTCTATCTGTAAGCGCTGACGTCAACGACATCTGCAATGCAAAACGGCGCCGCGAGATCATCGCGAGCGCCGTTTTTTGTGGCGGACGCGCGTCCGCCGGAGCACCCCATCAGAATCAGAATCAGCAACCGCTTTCGCGCGGCGTGGTCTCGACTTCCAGACCGAAGAACGGACGCAGACGCGTGCCGAACACGTTGCCGAAGAACGCCGCCACCAGCCACAGCCAGCCGTGCAGACTGCCGGAGATGATGCCGCTGAAATAGGCCCCGATGTTGCAACCGTACGCCAGACGCGCGCCGTAGCCGAGCAGCAGACCACCCACGATAGCCGCGATCAGCGAACGCACTGGCACCTTCCACACCGGCGCAAACTTGCCCGCCAGCGAGGCGGCCACCAATGCGCCGAGGATGATGCCCAGATCCATGACGGTCGTCACGTCCTGCGAGACCGGCGCGTTGAGCACGTTGATCTGCTTGGCCCAGTACGGCCACGAAGCGACATCGATCCCCACGGCCATGAACGCCTTCGCACCCCACAGCGCGAATGCCGACGTCACACCCCACGGGCGGCCCGCCAGAGCAAGCGTTGCGTAATTGAGCAGCACGAGCGCGAGGGCGCCCCACACCAGCGGCCACGGACCGCGCAGCAGTGCGGGCTTGCCTTTGGCATTACGCGTCATCGGCACACCGACGATACGACCATGGCGACGCTTCTCGGCCCACAGCGTGAACGCGCCGATGGCGGCGAACAGCGCGAGGTTCGCAATCAGCGCGGACCACAGGCCCCACGTCTTCACGAGAGACACAGGCTTAATGTGCGGCAGCGATTCCCACCACGGCAGATGCGCCGTCGCTACGACCGAGCCGACGATGAACGCCGCGAGCGTCACCAGCATGCGCGTGTTGCCCCCGCCCGCCGTGTACAGCGTGCCCGACGCGCAACCGCCGCCGAGCTGCATGCCGATACCGAAGATGAACGCGCCGAACGCCACCGACACGCCGACCGGCGAGACGAGACCGACGACCTTGTTGCCGAAGAGCGTGCCGTCCGCCAGTGCCGGGAAGAACAGCACGACACCGACCGCGAGCATCACCATCTGCGCGCGCAATCCCGCGCCACGACGATCCGAAATGAACACGCGCCACGCCGACGTGAAACCGAACGCCGCGTGATACAGCGCCACGCCAAGCAACGCGCCGACGCCGGCCAGCGCGGCCTGCTTTGGGCCGACCGTCGCTTGCAGGTACGCGATGCCGATGACGATGAGCACCAGCGCAATCGTCAGCGGGCGAGCATTGTAGGAAGAGGGAGAAGGCGACGCCGTTTTAACGGCAGCCGAAGCGGAAGACGACATGACTTTCTGACTCCAGAATGCAGATGGGTGGCACCTGGCCACCCATTGAGACAACTTGCAAGAGTGCCAGAACATGACCTCGATGCGAACGACTGTTTTGTGATTTCTTTATAACCAAAGGAAATATAAAGGCAGAAGAAGAATCATCCGAAATCTCACATTTCGGACAGAAACCTTGTCATGAAACGTTCATTGGTGAGGGCAAAAAGCGCTGCAGGCAAGCAACGACGGTGCATTCCGCGAGATTCCACAATGCGAAGTGGGGTACGTTTGATAGAATGGACAGATTGGAACCCGCTGCGCCGGCCCGGCTTGCCTCTTACGTCGCGGATGCGTTCCCGCCCTCGGAGAATAATGATGAAAACGCGCTTTTCCCGTGCCCTGCCCCTGATGATCGGTGCCGGCCTGCTGTTCGCCGGTCATGTCTACGCTCAGGACGGCAAGGAAACCGCCGCACAAGCCGCCAAACGTGAAGCCGACGCCCGCGCTGCGGCCACCAGCGTCCAGAACGTCGACGTCAACCAGGAACGCAAGCCGAGCTATTACGTCAACGACCAGGGCACGACCGTGACCGAGTACCGCGATCGCGGCAAGCCCACGGAAATCGACGTCCACTCCCGTTTCGGCACCAACTACCAGTTGACCACGCCGCCCGACAACGCGCCGCGCGCACGTGACAACACGTCGCAAAACGACCGTCTGCCGTCCGTCGGCCTGAAGTTCTGACGTCTCTGGTAATCTGACTCTTTCGCGCGCCACCCGCACCTTTCGGCGCGCCTGCTTCCTGTTTGTCTCAAACCAGCGGCCCGCTGCACGCGCACGGGCCGTTTGTCTGAGGCTTATCCACTCAACGCACGCATGGCCGTTTTTACTTCCGTCTCGCCCGAGCAGCTCCAGCAGTGGCTGCAACGCTACGATTTGGGGAATGTTCTCGACTTCCGGGGCATCAGCTCGGGCATCGAGAACACCAACTACTTCCTGACGACCGAGCGCGGCGAGTTCGTGCTGACGCTGTTCGAGAAGCTCACGGCCACGCAGTTGCCGTTCTACCTGCAATTGATGGGCCATCTGGCGCATCACAGCGTGCCGGTGCCCGATCCGATTCCGGATCGCACGGGCGAGATTCTTGGCGAGCTGAACGGCAAGCCGGCCACTATCGTCACCAAGCTGGCGGGTCGCTCCGAACTGGCTCCGGCCGCCGAGCACTGCGCCCATGTCGGCGCGATGCTCGCCCGCATGCATCTGGCCGGACGCGACTTCACGCTGGAACAAGCCAACCTGCGCAGCTTGCCGTGGTGGCGCGAGGCGGCTCCGGCGGTGCTGCCCTACCTGAGCGATGCCGAACGCGCGCTGCTGGAAAACGAAATGGCACATCAGGAGGCGTTCTTCGGCTCCGGCGACTACCGCGCGATGCAGGCTGGGCCGTGCCACTGCGATCTGTTCCGCGATAACGTACTCTTCGACAAAGCAGAAGACGGCTCACCGCAGTTGGGCGGCTTCTTCGACTTCTACTTTGCCGGCTGCGACAAGTGGCTGTTCGATCTGGCCGTGACGGTCAACGACTGGTGCTGCGACCTCACCACCGGCGAGCTGGACGACGTCCGTGTGCACGCGATGCTGCGTGCATACGAAACGGTGCGCCCGCTGACCGACATCGAGGCGTCGCACTGGCGCGACATGCTGCGAGCGGGCGCGCTGCGATTCTGGCTCTCGCGCCTGTATGATTTTCACTTGCCGCGGGCGGCCGAAATGCTCAAGCCGCACGATCCGGGGCATTTCGAACGAATCCTGCGCAAACGCATCGAAGCCGTTTCCATTCCCTGGCTGTAACCCGACGCCCACTCGGAGTCTCTCGAACCCTATGCAATTGCTTGAAGTCCCGCCGAAGAGTGGTTATTTGTGGCTGCGCCAGGGCATCTGGCTGTTCCGCAAGAACCCGCTCGCCATCATGAGCCTGCTGTTTGCCTACATGTTCGGCACGTTGTTGATCTCCTTCGTGCCGATCATCGGTGGGCCCATCTTGCTCGTCCTCGTTCCGGGCCTGTCGGTGGGCTTCATGGCCGCCTGCCGCGACATCATCAAGAACAAACAGGTGCTGCCGCAGGTGTTGCTCGACGGTTTTCGCGGACACGGCAAGGAAATCGCCCGGCGTTTGCTGGTGCTCGGCGGCTTTTACATGGCCGCGACCGTCGCCGCTTACCTGATTTCTTCGCTGTTCAACGGCAGCGAAGTGATCAACAACCTGCTGTTCGACGGCAACGTCAACCGCGACGAGATCATGAACGGCACGGCCGGATTGGTCGCCGCCATTGCCTTCGCCATCGCGTACATCCCGGTGGCGATGTTGTTCTGGTTCGCGCCGGTGCTCGTGGCGTGGCACGACATTACGCCCGTCAAGGCCATCTTCTTCAGTTGGACGGCCTGCACGCGTAACTTCCGCGCCTTCGTCGTCTACGCGCTGTGTGTGATGTTGCTCGCAGCCGGGGCGTCGATGATTCTCACGATCATCATGGCGGTGCTGGGCGTTTTCCAATACGCCATTCTTCTGGTCTCGCCGCTGTCGCTGCTGTTCGCGGCCATCATCTATTGCTCGTTTTACGCCAGCTATCGCGGATGCTTCGGCGTGCAGGAGATCGGCGCACTCGATCCGAACGTTTCGCCGCCAGAGGCTTGAGTCTGGCATCGACCTGCGTCGAGAAAAGCAAAGGGCACCCGAAGGTGCCCTTTTTTATTGCCTTGGCTTATGGCTCCGCTGCCGCACGCACGATCACTCGATCGGCTGAAGCTTTGCCACGGCCAGCGCCAGCCATTTCTCGCCGTGACGGCCGAACTTCACATGCGCACGCGCCTCGTCACCCGTGCCTTCCAGCCCGATGATCTTGCCTTCGCCGAACTTGGTGTGGAACACGCCCTGCCCCAGCTTAAAGCCCGTCTCCGACGCGCGCGAGCGGTCGGCCAGCGCCTGCTCGGACTTCGTCGCCGCCCACTCGTCCTTCGGCGCGCTGACCTGCGGACGTGAGAACCAGTCACGCCCCCAGGCCGGTTCGCTCTGACTCAGACGCGCGCCCGGTTGCGCACGCGGCGTAAGGAACTTCAGCACTTCCTCGGGGATTTCGTCGAAGAAGCGCGAGCGCACGTTGTAGCGTGTCTGGCCGTGCAACATGCGGCTTTGCGTGAACGACAGGTACAGACGCTCCTTCGCGCGCGTGATCGCCACGTACATCAGACGACGCTCTTCTTCGAGCCCGTCGAGTTCGAGGGCACTGTTTTCATGGGGGAACAGCCCCTCTTCCAGGCCGGTGACGAACACCGCCGTAAATTCCAGCCCCTTGGCAGCGTGCACCGTCATCAGTTGCACGGCGTCCTGCCCGGCTTCGGCCTGGTTGTCGCCCGCTTCGAGCGACGCGTGCGAGAGGAAGCCTGCGAGCGGGGTCATCTCCACCGGCGTATCGGCGTCGACCACGCCATCGGGGGACGCCAGCACGTCAGGCGCGCCCGGCAGTGCGGGGCGCATCGCAATCAGACGCGCCGGTGCGTCCAGCCCATACCCCTCTTCAGCGATGAAGGCCGTGGCGGCATGCACGAGTTCCTGCAAGTTCTCGATGCGGTCCTGACCTTCCTTCTCGGTCTGATAGTGCGCAATCAGGCCGCTCGCATCGATGACATGCGTCACCACCTCCGGCAGCGTGAGCCGCTCGGTCGCGTGGCGCATCTGTTCGATCATGCGTACGAACGCGAGCAGATTGGTCCCGGCCTTGCCCGTCATATAAGGCACAGCCGCATACATCGAGCAGTTGTAGAGACGCGCCGCGTCGGCCAGTTGCTCCAGCGAACGTGCGCCAATCCCGCGCGTGGGGAAATTGACGACGCGTACGAACGCCGTATCGTCGTTCGGATTCTCGATCAGACGCAGATACGCCAGCGCGTGCTTGACTTCCTGACGCTCGAAAAAGCGCAGGCCACCATACACGCGGTAGGCGATGCCCGCGCCGACCAGCGCATGTTCCATCACCCGCGACTGAGCGTTGCTGCGATACAGAATCGCCACATCCTGCCGCGACAGACCTTGTGCGACCAGCGCCTTGATTTCTTCGACGAGCCAACTGGCCTCTTGCAGGTCGGTCGCCGCTTCGTAGACGCGAATCGGCTCGCCATGCCCCGCGTCGGTACGCAGATTCTTGCCCAGACGTCGCGCGTTGTTGGAAATCAGCGCGTTGGCGGCGTCGAGAATATTGCCGTGCGAGCGATAGTTCTGCTCCAGCTTGATCAGGTGACGAACGCGGAATTCGCGCTCGAAGTCAGCCATATTGCCGACGTTGGCACCACGAAACGCGTAGATACTCTGGTCGTCATCGCCCACGGCGAACACGGCAGCCTGGGTGCCGGCGAGCATCTTCAGCCACGCATACTGGAGCTTGTTGGTGTCCTGGAACTCGTCGACGAGGATATGACGGAAGCGCGACTGGTAATGCACGCGCAGCGGCTCGTTGTGCTTGAGCAGTTCGAAGCAGCGCAGCAGCAGTTCGGCGAAATCGACCACGCCCTCGCGCTGGCATTGCTCCTGATAGCTCGCGTACAGTTCGACGAACTTCTGGTTGAACGCGTCGTTGGCCTCGACTTCATGCGGCCGCAGGCCCTGTTCCTTCGCGTTGTTGATGAAATATTGGAGATTTTTGGGCGGAAATTTCTCATCGTCGACATTCGCCGCCTTCATCATCCGCTTGATGGCGGAGAGCTGATCGGACTGGTCGAGGATCTGGAAGCTCTGCGGCAGCCCGGCGTCGCGAAAGTGCGCGCGCAACATGCGGTTGCACAGCCCGTGGAAGGTGCCGATCCACATGGCGCGCGTGCTGATCGGCAGCATCGCGCCAAGCCGGGCCTGCATTTCCTTGGCGGCCTTGTTGGTAAAGGTCACCGCCAGAATGCCTGCCGGGCCGACGTGTCCCTGCTGGATCAGCCAGGCGATACGGGTGGTGAGCACGCGCGTCTTGCCGGAACCCGCGCCCGCGAGAATGAGGGCCGGCTCGTCGGGAAGCGTGACGGCGGCCAGTTGTTCGGGGTTCAGATTGGCGAGCAGATCGGGCATGTCGGGGAGGAATTTCGAGTGAAGCCCGATTATAAATCCTGCTGCGGCGCGGAAACGCCACCGAATCTTTTATAATTCAAGGTTTCACGCATTACACGGTCCATCAATCCATGAGCGACAGCGACAATACGCTTGCCAAGAGCTTCGAGCCGCAGGACGTCGAAGCCCACTGGGGCCCCGAATGGGAACGCCGCGGCTATGCCCGCCCGACCCTCGACGACGCCCGCGAAGATTTCAGCATCCAGTTGCCGCCGCCGAACGTCACCGGCACGCTGCACATGGGGCACGCGTTCAACCAGACGATCATGGATGGTCTGACGCGCTACCACCGCATGAAGGGCGCGAACACCCTGTGGGTGCCGGGCACCGACCACGCGGGCATTGCCACGCAGATCGTCGTCGAACGTCAGCTCGACGCCCAGAAGGTCTCCCGCCATGACCTCGGCCGCGAGAAGTTCACCGAACGCGTCTGGGAGTGGAAAGAGCAGTCGGGCAGCACGATCACGCGTCAGGTGCGCCGTCTCGGGGCTTCCATCGATTGGAGCCGCGAGTACTTCACGATGGACGAGAAGATGTCCAGCGCCGTGCGCGATGTGTTCGTCGCGCTCTACGAGCAGGGCCTGATCTATCGCGGCAAGCGTCTCGTGAACTGGGAATCGACGCTGCTCACCGCCGTGTCCGATCTGGAAGTGGTCAGCGAGGAAGAAGAAGGCTCGCTGTGGCACATCCGCTACCCGCTCGCCGACGGCTCCGGCACGCTCACGGTCGCGACCACGCGTCCGGAAACGATGCTGGGCGACACCGCGCTGATGGTGCATCCGGAAGACGAGCGCTACAAGCATCTGATCGGCAAGTCGGCCAAGCTGCCGCTCACGGATCGTGAAATCCCGATCATTGCCGACGACTACGTTGACCTCGAATTCGGTACGGGCGTGGTGAAAGTCACCCCGGCACACGATTTCAACGACTACGCCGTCGGTCAGCGTCATAACCTGCCGCAGATCAACATCCTCACGCTCGACGCGAAGATCAACGAAAACGCCCCGGAAAAGTACCAGGGTCTGGATCGTTTCGACGCGCGCAAGCAGATCGTGGCCGACCTCGACGCGCTGGGCCTGCTCGAATCGGTCAAGCCGCACAAACTGATGGTGCCGCGCAGCGACCGCACGGGCACGGTCATCGAACCGATGCTCACGGACCAGTGGTTCGTCGCGATGAGCAAGCCGGCCCCCGAAGGCACATTCCACCCCGGCAAGTCGATCACCGAAACCGCGCTCGACGTCGTGCGCAGCGGTGAGATCAAGTTCGTGCCGGAGAACTGGACGACGACGTACAACCAGTGGCTCGAGAACATTCAGGACTGGTGTATTTCCCGTCAGCTCTGGTGGGGCCATCAGATTCCGGCCTGGTACGACGACGCAGGCAACGTGTTCGTCGCCCGCACCGAAGCCGAAGCCATCGAGAAGGCGCGTGCCGCTGGCTCCACCGGTGCGCTCAAGCGCGACGAAGACGTGCTCGACACGTGGTTCTCGTCGGCGCTGGTGCCGTTCTCGTCGCTGGGCTGGCCGCAGGAAACTCCGGAACTGAAGCACTTCCTGCCGTCGTCGGTGCTCGTGACCGGCTTCGACATCATCTTCTTCTGGGTGGCGCGCATGGTCATGATGACCACGCACTTCACCGGCAAGGTACCGTTCAAGACCGTGTACGTGCACGGCCTCGTGCGCGACGCCGAAGGTCAGAAGATGTCCAAGTCGAAGGGCAACACACTCGATCCGATCGACATCGTCGACGGCGTGTCGCTCGACACGCTGCTCGCCAAGCGCACCACGGGTCTGATGAACCCGAAGCAGGCCGCGACCATCGAGAAGAAGACCCGCAAGGAGTTCCCGGAAGGCATCGCGCCGTTCGGCACCGACGCCCTGCGCTTCACGTTCGCGTCGATGGCCACGCTCGGCCGCAACATCAACTTCGATCTCGCGCGCTGCGAAGGCTATCGCAACTTCTGCAACAAGCTGTGGAACGCCACGCGCTTCGTGCTGATGAACTGCGAAGGTCAGGACTGCGGTCTCGCGCCGTGCGTGGGCGATTGCGGCCCGGAAGGTCAGCTCGACTTCTCGCGTGCCGACCGCTGGATCGTCTCGTTGCTCCAGCGCGTGGAAGCCGACGTCGCGAAGGGTTTTGCCGACTACCGCTTCGACAACATCGCCAGCGCGATCTACAAGTTCGTGTGGGACGAGTACTGCGACTGGTACGTCGAACTGGCCAAGTGGCAGATTCAGAACGGCACGCCGGCGCAACAGCGCGCCACGCGCCGTACGCTGCTGCGCGTGCTGGAAACGGTGCTGCGTCTGGCCCACCCGATCATTCCGTTCATCACCGAAGCCTTGTGGCAGAAGGTGGCCCCGCTGGCCGGCCGCTATCCGGCCGACAAGGCCCCGGGCGAAGCCAGTATCATGGTGCAGCCGTACCCGGTCGCCGATGCGAGCAAGATCGACGAAAGCGACGAAGCCTGGATGCAGCAATTGAAGGCCGCCGTGGACGCCTGTCGTAACCTGCGCGGCGAGATGAACCTGTCGCCGGCACAGCGCGTGCCGCTGCTGGTCGCGGGCGATGTGGCGTTCCTGACATCGATTGCCCCGTATCTGCAAACGCTGGCGAAGCTCTCGGAAGTGCAGGTGCTGGCCGATGAAGCCACGCTCGACGCGCAGGCCGCCGGCGCGCCGCTCGCGGTGGTGGGTGCAAACAAGTTGGCATTGAAGGTCGAAATCGACGTTGCAGCCGAGCGCGAGCGTCTCGGCAAGGAAGTGAAGCGTCTCGAAGGCGAGATCGCGAAATGCCACGGCAAGCTCTCCAACGAGAGTTTCGTGGCGCGCGCCCCTGCCAACGTGGTGGAACTTGAGAAGCAACGACTGGTCGACTTTGAAGCGGTACTCGGGAAATTGCAGGCACAGCTCGCCCGCCTGCCCGCCTGAGACGCGCAATATCCATCAGGGAGAAACTAATGAAAGCCATTGTGACCAAAGCCGTGTTCCCCGTTGCGGGCCTCGGCACGCGGTTTCTGCCGGCGACCAAGGCGAGCCCCAAGGAAATGCTGCCGGTCGTGGACAAGCCGCTGATTCAGTACGCCGTGGAAGAGGCGGCAGCGGCGGGCATCACCGAGATGATTTTCGTGACGGGCCGTAACAAGCGCGCCATCGAAGATCACTTCGATACGGCATTCGAACTGGAAGCCGAACTCGAAGCGAAGAATAAGCAAGCGCTGCTCGACGTGGTGCATTCGATCAAGCCGCCGCACATCGATTGTTTCTATGTGCGTCAGCCGAAGGCGCTGGGTCTGGGTCACGCCGTGCTTTGCGCCGAGAAGCTGGTGGGTGACGAGCCGTTCGCCGTCATCCTCGCCGACGACTTGCTCGACGGCCAGCCGCCGGTGCTCAAGCAGATGGTCGATCTGTACAACCAGTATCACAACTCGATCATCGGCGTAGAAGAGATCCCCATCGAGCAAAGCCGCTCGTACGGTATCGTCAAGGGCACGGACTGGGGCGAGAAGGCGATCGTCAAGTTGACGGACATCGTCGAGAAGCCGGCGCCGGAAAATGCACCGTCGAATCTGGGCGTGGTCGGCCGTTATGTGCTGCGTCCGCGCATCTTCGACTGCATCCGAGAGATCGATCCGGGTTCGGGCGGCGAGATCCAGCTGACGGACGCCATCCAGAAGCTCATGCAGGATGAAGTCGTGCTCGCCTATCGCTACGCTGGCAAGCGCTTCGATTGCGGCAGCAAGCTCGGCTATCTGAAGGCGACGGTGGAGTTCGCGCTGCGTCACCCGGAGCTGAAGGATGCTTTCCGCAAGTACTTGCAGGAAGATGTGCAAGGCGACCTGACCTGAGCGTCTGTCACCTGCGCAAATAAAAAAACCGACGGCATGTCCGTCGGTTTTTTTGTGTCTGCCGAGCGCTTACCGCCTCGGCATCGCTGGGCTCAGCGACGACGCATCCAGAAGTGGAACGTCTTACCGTCGCCCGTCGTTTGCAGCAATTCGTTCCCGGTCTGCTTCGCAAACGCCGTGAAATCGCGCCCCGAGCCCGGATCGGTGGCGATGATGTGAAGCACTTCACCGCTTTGCATTTCCGCCAGCGCCTTCTTGGCACGCAGGATCGGCAGCGGGCAGTTCAGGCCGCTCGCGTCGACTTCTTTCTGGAATTCCATGCTCATGTCCCTCTCTTCGGTCTTGTTCGAATCTGTTGCGGGGTTTGCCCCGCAAACCGCGATTCTACCGTAGTCATCGCAAAACACGCCCGACCGCGCCCGTTTCAGCGCATCGACACGCATCGACGCCCATCGACACATCAACCGGCAATCGACATCCGCGCCGACTCGACGTACTCGACCGGCAGATTGCGCCGTCGCAGCCATTCGGCAACCGCATGCCCGGTGCCTGCGCGCCACGGACGCACCTGATGCGGCGCGACGAGCCGGAACTCGGCCAGCTCCTCAGACAGCTGGATATCGCCGTCACAGACCGCGTGATACGCGATGATCAGCTCGTTCTTGCGCATGAATTCGTAGACGCCGAGCAGCGAAATCGCGTCGGTCTCCAGATTCGTCTCTTCCTTGATTTCGCGGCGAATGCCGTCTTCGGGCGTCTCGTCGCGCTCAAGAAAACCGGTGATGAGCGCGAACATGCCTTCGGTCCAGGCCGCATTGCGTGCCAGCAGAATCTGGCCCCGGTATTCCACGAGCCCGGCCACGACCGGCAGCGGGTTGTCCCAGTGGACGAAACCACAAGCCGCGTCCGGACAGGCGCGGCGAATACGCCCCGCGACGTCGCGAGAATCGAGCGCGGAGGCACAGCGGGGACAAAAAATGAGTTCGTTCATGATCGTTCTTCAGCGAATCCGAACATATTAAATGAACTCATGACGCGCTGCATATTCGGCAAATTCCGAGACTCGCCCGGACCAGGCCCAAACAGGTCGGGGCGTATAATCGTCGAACGTCTTTCAATTTTCGATCACGGCCCCGTGACTGACATTCCACCGAACGTTCCGCCCGCGTCCGACACCCCGCCTTCGTCGCCTCCGCCGCCCTCGTCGTCTGCTTCGCCCTCCCCGCCTGCCGCGTCGCCCACCTCGCTGTCGGCCCGGCTGACCCAACGCGGCGTGCGCCGCTCACGGCGTCTGTGGCACAACTACGGCGTGTTCTGGCTCGGCGCAGTGCTCGTCGGTCTGGTGTCGGTGGCCTATGCCAAGCTCGTGGACTTCGGATTCGAGCTGTTCCAGCGCATGCTGACCCACGGCTTTTGGCTGCCGCTGTTCGTCACACCGCTGGGGGCCGCGCTGGCGATATGGCTGACGCAGAAGTTCTTCCGCGGCGCGGAAGGCAGCGGCATTCCCCAGGTGATCGCCACGCTTCAGGACTCGCGTCTGTCGAAATCGCTGCTGACGCTGCGCATCATGTTCGGCAAGATCGCGATCTCGTTTCTCGGCATTCTCTGCGGCTTCACGATCGGTCGCGAAGGCCCGACGGTACAGATCGGCGCATCGCTGATGTACGCCATGCGACGCGGGTATCGCCGCAGCAGCGTGCACATCGAGCGGCAACTCACGCTCGCCGGGGCAGCGGCAGGTCTGGCAGCCGCATTCAACACGCCGCTCGCGGGCGTCGTGTTCGCCATTGAAGAGCTGAGCCGCAGCTTCGTCGCACGCAGTAGCGGCACGCTCATCACCGCCATCATCTTCTCAGGCGTCGTGGCGCTCGGTCTACAAGGCAACTATCTCTACTTCGGCCAGATCAAGGCCATCAGCGAGTTCACCTGGGCGCTCATTCCCGTGCTCATCGCCGCCAGCGTGCTGACGGGCGTAGCCGGTGGGCTGTTCGGCTGGTTGATGCTTAACGTACCGCGATGGATGCCCGCGCAACTGGTCAATCTGCGTCGCGCACGCCCGGTGCGCTTCGCTTTCCTGTGCGGTCTGGCGATTGCGGTGATCGGCATTGTCTCGGGCGGCACCACGTTCGGCAGCGGCTACGCCGAAGCGCGGGGATTGCTGGAATCGCACGCCGCACTTTCGCCGTTTTACGCCGTGCTGAAGTTTGCCGCTTTGTGTGTGTCGTATCTGTCGGGCATTCCCGGCGGGATCTTCGCGCCGTCGCTGGCGATCGGTGCCGGGTTGGGGAATGTGATGGCGCACGTAACATCCGTGATCCCGCTGCCCGCCATGGCCGCGCTGTGCATGGTCGGCTATCTGGCAGCGGTGACGCAGTCGCCGATTACGTCGTTCGTGATCGTCATGGAGATGATCGACGGCCACCAGATGGTGATTCCGCTCATGGCCGTCGCCCTGCTGTCGACGCAGGTCTCGCGCACCATCGCGCCGTCGTTCTATCACACGCTGGCGCACCGCTTCTTGACGCCGACGGTGCCGGCGCCGCGTCAGGCCTGATCGGACAAGATCGCGCGAGATCGGCCGTAAGCACCGTTCGGCATGCCGCTTCCTGCCCGCTTCCCGCCACATCAAAAACGCCGCTTGACGTGGCGTTTTGCGGCAATTTTTATTAGACCTTGGTGCTCAGCGCACGGATATCCGCGGCTAGACGTTCAACCGTCTCCACACGGGTATCCCACGCGCACATGAAGCGGCAGCCACCCGCACCGATGAACGTATAGAAGCGCCAGCCCTTCGCGCGTAGCGCTTCGATGACATGCGGCGGGAGTTCTGCGAACACGCCGTTGGCCTGCGTCTCAAACATGATCGACACGCCGGGAATGTCGCGGATGCGACTCGCAAGCAACTGCGCCATCTCGTTCGCGTGCCGCGCATGGCGCAACCACGTGTCGTTCTCCAGCATGCCGAGCCACGGCGCGGAGATGAAGCGCATCTTCGAGGCCAACTGCCCCGCCTGTTTCACGCGGTAAGCAAAATCTTCTGCGAGCGAACGGTTGAAGAACACCACCGCCTCACCGACCGGCAAGCCGTTCTTCGTGCCGCCGAAACACAGCACGTCCACGCCCGCACGCCAGGTCACGTCGCCCGGATGGCAGCCGAGCGTCGCGACCGCATTGGCGAAACGGGCGCCGTCCATATGCACGCGCAGGTTGCGGCGCTTGGCGACGGCCGAGATCGCTTTGACCTCGTCGACCGAATAGACGGTACCCACCTCCGTCGCCTGCGTGAGCGTGACGACCTTGGGCTTCGGGAAGTGGATGTCCGAGCGGCGGTTGATCACGGCCTCGACGGCGTCAGGCGTGAGCTTGCCGTTGTTCTCGCGACCGCGCGCGGTGAGCAGCTTCGCGCCGTTGGAGAAGAACTCCGGACCACCGCACTCATCGGTCTCGACGTGCGCCAGTTCGTGACAGATGACGGAGTGATACGACTGCGACAGCGACGCCAGTGCAAGCGAGTTGGCCGCCGTGCCGTTGAAAACGAAGAAGACCTCGCAGTCCGTGTCGAAGAGTTGCCGGATGCCGTCGCACACGCGTTGCGTCCATGTATCGTCGCCATACGACACTTCATGACCGCTGGCATTTGCCTCGACCAGATAGCGCATGGCCTCGGGGCAAATCCCGGCGTAGTTGTCGGACGCGAAGTGCTGCGGCGTTTGCGCCGCGTCGGCGGACGTGATCTCAATATTCGGAACGGACGGAGCTTGCGACATGACGACCTCTTCAAGACGGCGGGAACGCCACACGACGCCCCCGCTTCAGACTGCCCGGTGACGGTCACCGGCTTAACAGATTTGCGACTTCAGATACACGCGCTCACTCGGGGCGCGGATCCGACCAGAGCGTGCCTGCCGTGGACCAGTTCTCGGGCTTGATGTCGGTGATGATGATATCGACGGACCCCGGCGTGCAACCGATCGTCTCCACTGCCGCTTGCGTAACGGCTTTGACGAACGCGCGCTTTTGCTCGACGGTGCGCCCTTCGAACATCTCGACGTGAAACGTTGGCATTGCGATCTATCTCCTGATGTCGTTATTGGAACCGGCGGCGCGACGCTGCCGGACGTCTCCGATGCCCTGCCCGACCGCCACAGACCAGAAGTCCGCGCGTCCTCCATCGAACGGTCAATCGCGAAACGAGGCGTCTATTCTATCGAGTTTGCGCAGCAGCGCAGGCCATTCCAGAACGCCTTCGATCGCGCCGCCGTCTTCGAGCTGAATCGCAGTCTTGTCCTGCACCGCCGGGCTCGGCAAATTCGGCGCAGCGCCGCCCGTCAGCGCCTGCAACTGGATCTCGCAGGCCTTGATCAGCGTCGCCATCAGCACGAAGGCTTCGGCCACCGTACGCCCGACGGTCAGTGTGCCGTGATTGCGCAGCAGCATCGCGGGGTGTGCGCCGAGCGACGTCACCAGCCGCTCACCCTCCGACGGCGAAAACGACAGACCTTCGTAATCGTGATACCCGATGCGCTCGTGAAAGCGCAGTGCGTGCTGCGAAATCGGCAACAAACCGTGCGGCTGGATCGACACAGCGATACCCGCCGTGTTGTGCAAATGCATGACGCAAACGGCATCCGCGCGTGCGGCGTGTACCGCGCCATGTAGCGCAAACCCGGTCACGTTGACGGGATGCTCGCTCTCGCCCACGATCTCGCCGTCCATCGTGATCTTGACGAGATTCGACGCGGTCACTTCGTCGAACGCCAGTCCGAACGGGTTGATGAGGAAATGCCCCGGCTCGCCCGGCACCATCGCGGAGATGTGCGTGTAGATGAGATCGTCCCAGCCGTTCAGCGCCACGAGGCGATAGCAGGCGGCGAGATCGACGCGCACCTGACGCTCCTCGTCACTCATGGCAGTGGCGGCCTTTCGGCCCGCCTTCAAGGTAAAAGACATACGCTTCTCTGAGGAAAGTCCGAAGTTTCGGGCGAGGGTCTACTGGGGTCGTCGCATCAGGGCGCGCGTTCGAGCGAACGACGCCAGTCCCACACGAAGCCGACAGCCCCGAGCACGAGCACGCCGCTGGCACACAGCAGGGCCGTCGTGAACCCACCGGTCGCGGCGACGAGCGGCGCGGCTACCAGCGGCCCGACGATCTGCCCGATGCCATAGGATGCCGTCACCAGCCCGATCAGGCCATTGGCATTGTCCCCACGCAAACGTCGGCACTCGCGCACCGCGTAGACCGTAATCGCCGTGAACGGGAGCCCCACCAGCACACTCCCCAGCGCAAAGCCCACGACGTTCGGCAGCACGATGCCGATGCCCACCCCCAGCCCCTGCATGACGTAACACACCGCGAGCAGCAGACGGTTATCCCACGAGAGCGGCGCGCGTGCGCCGATGATGGCGCCCGGAATCACCATCAGACCGAGCAGCGGGAAGAACAGATCGGGCCACGGGGAGCCGGGCAATGCCTGACGTGCAATCACCGGCAGGAACGTCGCTGTGATGATGTAGCCGAAGCCTGCGAAGCTGTACAGGATCGTGACCGGGATCACGCTCTCGCCACTGCCATGATTGATCGAGGGGGCGGCCGTAGATTTGGCGGCGTCGGCCGACTTTGTCGCGTCGACGGCCACAGGCATATCGGCCACGAACGTCCGCCAGATGACGGCAAGCAACGCCAGCGCGAGCACGCCGCACAGCAACCAGCCGCCGCGCGCCGGCCAACCGAGCGCATCGTTCAGACTCGCGAGCAGGCCCGTCACCACGATGCCCGCGCCGGGGCCTGCAAAGATCACGCCGCCCAGACTCGGCATGCGCAGCTCGGCCAGCTTGCGAAAGCCCCACCCTGCCGAGAACACCATCGCCCACGCGCTCATCACGCCCGCGAGCGTACGCACGATCGCCCATACCGCGAACGATTCCATCAACCCCATCGCCAACGTCAGTGCGACCGTCGCGGCGAGTGCGAAGCGAATGATGAGCGTCGGCGTGAAGTGCAGCCACATGCACGATAACGCCCCGATAAAGTACCCCGCGTAGTTCAGTGATGCGAGCCAGCTGCCGTGCTGAATGTCAGTGAGATGCTCATGCAGCATGAGCGGCAGCATCGGTGTGAAAGCGAAGCGACCGATTCCCATCGCAATCGACAAGGCGAGCATGCACGACAGCGCAATGCGCCACGCCGCGCGCTCCGGCGACGGCTGATGCAGCTTCGTGACATTGTCGGAATCGGCGAGAGTAGCTGGCATGGCGATGGCTGGCCCGCAGGCGAGGTGAATGGGTGGAATCTTGGCAGAACCGCTTGCGCCGTTTCGCGTGGCGTCTCGTGGGTTCTGCATGTCTCGTTTGACTCGTTTGACTCGTTGATCTGCGCATCCGGTGTCTTGCGCACCCGATGTCGCTCGTTCTTATGCGGACAACGTGCGGAATACTTTACATGCAAACCATTACCGAAGGGGTGGGTTCCCCTGCGCGCGACAGGGCGATGTTGCGTGCGATCCGGCCAGAAATGCAAAACGCGCACCGAAGTGCGCGTTTTGCTTGGGTCAGACTTGATGCATGCCTGACCGAGGTCGGGGACGAATCCCCGCCATCGAGGTATTACAGCTTGCCCGCCACCCATGCCTGCACGCCGGCGAGCGCCTGCGGCAGTTGCGACGGGTCGGTACCACCGGCCTGCGCCATGTCCGGACGACCGCCGCCCTTGCCGCCGACTTGCTGCGCGACAAAGTTGACCAGTTCGCCCGCCTTGACCTTGGCCGTCGCGTCCGCCGTCACACCGGCGATCAGCGTGACCTTGCCGCCTTCGACGGCAGCCAGCACGATGGCTGCGCTCTTCAGCTTGTCCTTGAGCTTGTCCATCGTCTCGCGAAGCGTCTTCGCATCGGCGCCTTCGAGCTGTGCGGCCAGCACCTTCAGACCGTTCACGTCGACAGCCTTCTCGACCAGCTCGTCGCCCTGGCTCGACGCCAGCTTCGACTTGAGCGCCGCCAGTTCCTTCTCCAGCGACTTGACCTGCTCCTGCACCTGCGCGATACGCGGGCTCAGTTCTGCGGGTTGCGTCTTCAGCGCAGCGGCCGCTTCGTTGATCTGGTCGTCGAGCGTCTGGACGAAGCGCACTGAGTTATCGCCGGTGATCGCTTCCACGCGACGGATACCGGCAGCCACGCCACCTTCCATCACGATCTTGAACAGGCCGATATCGCCCGTGCGCGAGACGTGCGTACCGCCGCACAGTTCGCGCGACGATCCGATGTCGAGCACGCGCACTTCGTCGCCGTACTTCTCGCCGAACAGCGCCATCGCACCGCCCTTGACCGCGTCGTCGAACGACATCAGCGCGGCTTGCGTCGGCGCGTTCGCCAGCACTTCCGCGTTCACGATGTCTTCCACGCGACGAATTTCGTCGGCCGTCATGGCAGCGTTGTGGGCGAAGTCGAAGCGGGTCTTGTCGGCGTCGACGAGCGAACCCTTCTGCTGCACGTGGCCGCCCAGCACTTCACGCAATGCCTTGTGCATCAAGTGAGTCGCCGAGTGGTTGCGCACGGTGCGCGCGCGACGCACGGCGTCGACCTGTGCCGTCACCGCTTCACCGACCTTCAGCTCACCCGATTCCAGCGAACCGTAGTGACCGAACACGTCGGCCTGAATCTTCTGCGTGTCCGACACACCGAAGCGTGCCGCGCCGGCGACGATCAGACCCTGATCGCCCACCTGACCGCCCGACTCGGCGTAGAACGGCGTGGTGTCGAGCACCACGATGCCTTGCTGACCGGCGCTCATCTTGCCCACGCTGGTGCCGTCGACGTACAGCGCCGTGACCTTCGCGCCTTCGAGCGCGAGCTTGTCGTAGCCTTCGAAGCGCGTCTTGTCACCCGTGTATTCGAGGGCCGTCGCCATCTTGAACTTGCCCGCAGCACGTGCCTGTTCGCGCTGACGCGCCATCGCGGAATCGAAGCCCGCTTCGTCCACCGTGATGCTGCGCTCGCGGCAGACGTCTGCCGTCAGATCGAGCGGGAAGCCATACGTGTCGTGCAGCTTGAATGCCAGTTCGCCGTCGAGCGTGGTCACGCCCTTCTTGGCCAGATCGGCCAGCGCGCCTTCGAGAATTTCCATGCCGTTCTCGATGGTCTCGCCGAAACGCTCTTCTTCCTGCTTGAGCACGTCGGTCACGCGCTGCTGTGCCTGGGCCAGTTCCGGATAGGCGACGCCCATCTCGGCGACCAGATCCGGCACGAGCTTGTAGAAGAACGGCTTCTTGCAGCCGAGCTTGTAACCGTGACGAATCGCGCGGCGGATGATACGGCGCAGCACGTAGCCGCGACCTTCGTTACCCGGAATCACACCGTCGACGATCAGGAACGAGCACGCACGGATGTGATCGGCGATCACCTTGAGCGAGTTCGCGCCCAGATCGGTCACGCCCGTCTCGCGGCCCGCGGCCTTGATCAGGTGCTGGAACAGGTCGATCTCGTAGTTGCTGTGAACGTGTTGCAGCACAGCCGCGATACGCTCCAGCCCCATGCCGGTGTCAACGCACGGCTTGGGCAGCGGCGTCATATTGCCCTGCTCGTCGCGGTTGAACTGCATGAACACGAGGTTCCAGATTTCGATGTAGCGGTCGCCGTCTTCTTCCGGCGATCCCGGCGGGCCGCCCCACACGTCTTCGCCGTGGTCGAAGAAGATTTCCGAGCACGGGCCGCACGGACCGGTGTCGGCCATCTGCCAGAAGTTGTCCGAGGCGTAACGTGCGCCCTTGTTGTCGCCGATGCGGATGATGCGCTCGGCCGGCACGCCCACTTCCTTCGCCCAGATGTCGTAGGCCTCGTCGTCTTCCTTGTAGACGGTGACCCAGAGCTTTTCCTTCGGGAGCTTGTAGACGGTCGTCAGCAATTCCCACGCGTACTGAATCGCTTCGCGCTTGAAGTAATCGCCGAACGAGAAGTTGCCCAGCATTTCGAAGAACGTATGGTGACGGGCGGTGTAGCCCACGTTCTCGAGGTCGTTGTGCTTACCGCCGGCGCGCACGCTGCGCTGGGCCGTGGTCGCGCGCGTGTACGGGCGCGATTCGAGTCCGAGGAAGACGTCCTTGAACTGCACCATGCCGGAGTTCGTGAACAGCAGCGTGGGGTCATTGGACGGCACGAGGCTCGACGAGCGCACGATGGTGTGCCCCTTCGACTCGAAGAAGTTTAGGAATTTTTCCCGAATGTCTGCGACTTTCATAGGCTGCGTGGGAGCGTGGGGACCGGGCAGGCTAAGCCTGGCGGGGTATTTTGCAAACTTTTGATTATACGGGAAATCGACCTCTCCACAGCGTCCCGCCGCTAACCGCAGTGCGAAACGGCGCTGGTCAGCCACCGCGCGCGCGCCGTAGACTCTCGCTCATAAGTTCCGCATTGCAAAACGATGTTCCGCAATCGGTTCGAGCCATCGATCGCCGACGTACAGACGTCGCGCAAACGCGGCATCGGACGAACGAAGACAAATCGAAACACAAGGAGATAGTGAACGATGGGCGCGCTGAGTCATATCCGGGTACTGGACCTTTCGCGTGTGCTGGCCGGTCCGTGGGCCACGCAGAATCTGGCCGATCTGGGCGCAGACGTGATCAAGGTGGAGCGTCCCGGCGTCGGCGACGACACCCGCAGTTGGGGCCCGCCCTACCAGCGCGACGCCGACGGCCACGACACGGCTGAAGCCGCCTATTACCTCGCGGCCAACCGCAACAAGCGCTCGCTCACGCTCGACATCTCCCGTCCGGAAGGACAGGCCATCGTGAAGGCATTGGCTGCGCAGAGCGACGTCGTCGTCGAGAACTACAAGGTCGGGCAACTGGCGAAGTACGGCCTCGATTACGCCTCGCTCAAAGCGGTCAAGCCGGATCTCGTCTACTGCTCGGTCACGGGCTTCGGGCAGGACGGCCCGTACGCCTCGCGCGCGGGTTACGACTTCATCGTGCAGGGCATCGGTGGCTTCATGAGCATCACCGGCGAGCGCGACGCGCTGCCCGGCGGCGGCCCGCAGAAGGCCGGCGTGGCCATTGCCGATCTGATGACGGGCATGTACGCGAGTCTCGCGATCATGGCCGCCCTCACCCACCGCGACCGCACCGGCGTGGGTCAGTACATCGACATGGCGCTGCTCGACACGCAGGTAGCCATGCTCGCGAACATGAACACCAACTATCTGGCGAGCGACAAAGCGCCGGTGCGCTGGGGCAACGCGCATCCGAACATCGTGCCGTATCAGACCTTCCAGACGGGCGACGACGGCTGGATCATCGTCGCGGTCGGCAACGACGGGCAGTTCCGCAAGTTCGTGGAAGCCGGTGGCGAGTCGGCGCTGGCCGACGACGAGCGCTTCGCCACCAACCCGTCGCGGGTTCGTCACCGCGAGGTGCTGGTGCCGTTGCTCGCGCAAATGGTGCGCAAATTCGGCAAGGACGTCTGGATCGACAAGCTCGAAGCGTCCGGCGTGCCGTGCGGTCCGATCAACACGCTGCCCGAAGTCTTCGCGCACCCGCAGGTCAAGGCGCGCGGCATGGAGGTCGCGTTGCCGCACGCGTCCGGCGGCATGTCGCGACTGGTCGCAAGTCCCATGAAGATGAGTGAGACGCCGCCGCTCGCGCGCACCGCCCCGCCGACGCTCGGCCAGCATAGCGACGAGATCCTGCGCGAGCGACTCGGCTTTGACGACGCGAAGATCGCCTCCCTGCGTACCGACGGCGTGGTGTGACATCGTTTTCCGCACTTAAGACAAGGACTAATCCCAAATTTCAGCCCATTAAGCCGCCGTTACCTGCGTTGTGACTACTATGCACGGCGCCTGACCCCGCACGCCATTGAGTTCTCCGAGCGCGCGCTTCCAACGACGAAGTCTGCCCCGTGATCTCGGTGTTGCGGGGGAAGGCGCAAGTCATTGATGAGTCATGGGAGAACAAGATGTTCAGACGCATGTTGGCAGAAGGATTGGGAACGTTCTGGCTGGTGTTCGGCGGATGTGGCAGTGCCGTGCTGGCCGCGGCATTTCCGGAATTGGGGATTGGGTTCGCGGGCGTCGCGCTCGCGTTCGGGTTGAGCGTGCTGACGATGGCCTATGCCGTGGGACACATCTCGGGCGGCCATTTCAATCCGGCCGTCACGATCGGGCAGTATGCAGGCGGCTTGTTTCCCCGTAAGGACGTTGCGCCCTATGTGGTTGCGCAGGTGGTCGGGGGCATCGTGGCGGCGGCGGTGCTGTATCTCGTCGCCAGTGGTCTGACGGGATTCTCCGCGCAAGCCTCGGGCTTCGCATCGAATGGCTACGGCGAGCATTCGCCTGGCGGTTACTCGCTATTCGCCGCGCTCGTGATCGAGTTCGTTCTCACGGCGCTGTTCGTCGTCATCATCAACACCATCGTTTCCCGCCCTGCTTTGAGTGCGGTCGCGCCGATCGCCATTGGCCTCGCGTTGACGTTGATCCATCTGATCTCGATCCCGGTGACGAACACGTCGGTGAATCCGGCGCGCAGCACAGCCGTTGCGCTGTTCCAGGGCGGATGGGCCATCGAGCAGTTGTGGATGTTCTGGCTGGTGCCCATTGCCGGTGGCATCGCGGGTGGGCTGATCGCACGTGCGCTGCGCCCGGAGGCATCGGACGAGACCCATCCGACCGATACGCCATCGGCGCAAGTCGCCTGATGCAAAAAAGGCCTGTCGCGAATTTCATCACGACAGGCCCCGTGTTCCGGCGCTACCCACGTTCCACGCCGAGACGCTGACGGACGTCACACAGTCATCGTAGACGTCCCTGTCCTTTCCCTTGAACCATGAATCACTCGTACCGCTTGCCCTCGGCCAGCAGTTCGGGCGTGCCGATCACGGCGTTCAGACCGTCGAAGTCGAGCATCTGCTCGCGCCACGCCGCCGTCGTGCCCTGCGTGTGCAGATTGGCGTAATAGCCCTGCAACGTATGCGCCACGGCGCGCGCCGTGCCGCCGGGGAAGATGACGATGCGAAAGCCGATGTCCGCGAGCGCCTGCGAGCTTTGCACAGGCGTCTTGCCGCCTTCCACCATGTTCGCCAGCAACGGCACGCGATGGGCAAAGCGCTCGCAGGCGGCTGTCATCTGCTCGGTCGTGCGCAGCGCTTCGATGAAAAGCGCGTCGGCCCCGGCTTCGAGATACAGCTCTGCGCGGTCCAGCGCTGCGTCGAGTCCTTCGACGGCAATCGCATCGGTGCGCGCGAGAATCAGCGTCTGCGCGTCGTGCCGAGCATCGACGGCCGCCCGCACCTTGCCCGCCATTTCCTGCGCAGGCACCACACCCTTGCCATCGAGATGGCCGCAACGCTTCGGAAACGTCTGATCCTCCAACTGGATCATGGCCGCGCCCGCACGCTCGAAGCCGCGCACGGTGCGTTTAACGTTGAGCGCGTTACCGAAGCCAGTGTCCGCATCGACGATCACCGGCACCGACACGCGCTCGGCAATGCGTGCGACCGTGTCTTCGACTTCCGGGAACGTGGTCAGGCCGATGTCGGAGCGGCCAAGCCGCGTGTAGGCAATCGATGCGCCTGAGAGATACAAGGCGTCGAAGCCGGACTGTGCGGCGATGAGGGCCGACAAGGCGTCGTAGACGCCGGGCGCCAGCAGCACTCCTTGCGAGAGGCGCTGACGGAGCGACGGGAGCGACGGTTGGACAGACGACGAAGCCGTCATGAGGAAATCTCCTGAGTGTTCGTGGTGGCGGCGAGTGAATCAATCACCGTATTCGCCGCAATGTAGCCGCCCGCGACGGCCGAGAGCAGCCCGTTACCGGACAGGTAGCCCCACACCGCGTTGCCCGACACGCCGCGCGCTGCACCGCCTGCGGCGAGCAGATTCGGCATCGGCGATGCGTCGGGACGCAGTACGCGGCAGGCGGCGTCGATATCGAGTCCGCCCTGCGTGTGAAACAACGCGCCCGTGACCCGGATCGCGTAATAAGGTGCAACGAGCGAACGCGTGAACCGGCGACCATCGGCGGCGTTCACGCCGGGTGCGATGCCGTCCAACGTTTCGCGCAGTACGGCCACGTCGCAACCGATGACGTCGGCCAGCGTGTCGATGTCGACACAGGTCTTGAGCGCGCCAGCCGCTTCCGCTTCCTGAAAGTCGGGAAACGTGCGCGCCAGCGCGAGCGTCTGAGCATCGAACACATTCCAGGCGATGCCATCCGTCTGCGCGAGCACATGCACCGCCGCTTCCGAGTAGCCGTGCGTTTCGTCGTGAAAGCGCCGGCCTTCCCGGTTGATCTGCACCCCGCCGTCCATGATCACGGCCCACGAGATGAGCACGCCGTGCGGACTCGCCCACGAACCGTGCCCCTGATAGCCGCCAAGATCGGCCATTGCGGCCCCGAGCGCGCGGCCCCAGAGCAAGGCGCTGCCGTCGTTGCCTTCGTGTCCGCCGTACACGGCGTGCGCCATGTCGGGCAGCAGCTCGGTGCGCAACCCGGCATTGCCGCCGAAGCCGTTGCAGGCCAGCAGCAGCGTGTCGCAGCCGAGGTATTCCATCGCGCCATCCGGGCGCACGCAGCCGACCGCCTGCACCTTGCCGGACGCATCCACCCACAACTCGCGCACCAGTGTCTTCGTCATGACGTGAGCGTCGGTCGCCTGCACGGCACGCTCCAGCGCCGCCATCAAGGCCGCACCGGTGCGCTCCGGCAGGCTGTGCATGCGCCGCACGCTGTGTCCGGGGTACAGGAAGCCGTCGAGAATGTCGAACGTCAGCCCGTGGCGTGCGAGCGCATCCATCGCCGGGCCGGACGCTTCCGAATACGCCCGCACCAAATTCGCCGCTGCCGTGCCCTCCGTCTTCCCCATGATGTCGGCGGCGAACTGCGCCGCGCTATCGTCAATGCCGGCGGCGCGCTGCACCGCACTGCCCGCCGCCGGAATGAACCCCGACGACAGCGCGGTCGAACCGCTGGGAATGGCGTCGCGCTCGAGCAGGACGCAGTCGACGCCCGCGTCTTGCAGCACCAGCGCGGCGGTCAGGCCGCACGCGCCCGCCCCCACGATCACCACGCTGATTTGCGGCAGATCGTCCACCGGCGGCAGCCCCTGACGAACGACAGGTGTCATTGCCCCGCTCATGACGCGATGCGGCCCGCAAAGGCCTCACAGGTCACAATCTCGCCAACGGTACGAAGGTCCGCCAGCGCGGCGTCGTGTGCCGCCACGTTGGGTGCCGCACAGCCGTCGGAGAGCACCAGCACGCGGTAGTCGCGCATATGCGCATCACGCGCCGTACTCGCCACGCCGCCGTTGGTCACGATGCCGCACACCGCCACCGTCTCGATACCGGCACGTCGCAGCACCCAGTCCAGTTGCGTGTTGAAGAACGCGGAGTACGCCACCTTCCAGACCGACACGTCGACGTGCTTCGCCAGCGCCGCCACGGTGGCGTGACCCTCCGTTCCCGCGACGAAATCGCCACGGCGCAGGAACGGCCGCAACTGCTTCAGATGCGGCGAAATCATCGGCTCGCCATTCGCGTCGGGCCACAACGTGAACTGGCTTGCCGCGACGAAACCACCCGCGGCCTTGAGCGATTGCGCAATCGGCGCGACACGCGCGGGCAACGCCTGCGCTTCGGGGGTTGCGGCACCGCCCCGGTCGTACGCACCACCGGGGGTGATGAAGTCGTTCTGCAGATCGACGATGACAAGTGCCGTGCGCGCCGGGTCCAGCAAAGAGGTTTGACTCATGTCGTGGCTCCTGTCGCGTGCATCAAGCGTCGCGCGTGATGAGCAGGTTACCCAGCGCATCGACGCGTGCAGAGAATCCCGGTTCGAGCCAGATCGTGGTGTCGGATTGTTCGAGGATCGCGGGACCGGCGACGCTCGCGTCCACCGGCAGATCGAGACGCGCGTAACGCACCGCATCCCACCACTGTCCGGCGTGATACACGCGCTGGCTGCCGAGCGGCTCGGGCATGGCGTTCGCTTGCGGTGCGAGCACTGCCAGGTCGAACTTCGGACGCACACCGATGCGCGCGTAACGCAGGTTCATGATGCGCACCGGAATGCCGTCGAGCGCACGACCGAAGGCGTCGCGATAGGCGGTCTCGAAGGCTGACGCAATGCCGTCGCGGTCGAGTCGATCACGCGCCACCGGCACACGCACGGTGTGGCTCTGCCCCACATAGAGCATGTCGAGTTCGATGATTTCGCGCACCGATTCGAAACGCACGCCCGCCGAATCCAGACGCGCCTGACACGCCTGCGCCAACCCATCCACACGCTCGGCGAGATCGTCCGTGTCGAGCGCTGCGAGCGGCTGATTGAGTGTCTGCACGCTGTCGTGACGCATATCCGCGATCACGCAGCCGAGCGCCGACGTCACGCCCGGATAACGCGGCACAATGCCGGTGGTCGTGCCGACTTCGCGCATCATCGCGCAGACGTGCAGCGCACCACCGCCACCGAAGGGCATGTAAGCGAACTGACGCGGATCGTGCCCGCGCTCGATGGACACGAGACGGATCGCGCCCGCCATCTTGGCGTTGGCCACCGTCAGAATGGCTTCTGCTGCGGCGTAAGCGTCGAGTCCCAGCGGCTTGGCGACGTGCATGTCGATGGCCTGCAAAGCGAGGTTGCCGTCGAGCTTGGCGAGCAATCCACCGCCCAGCGGACGATCCGCCGCAATCCGGCCGAGCAGCACGTTGGCGTCGGTTACGGTCGGGCGCGTGTTGCCGCGTCCGTAGCACGCCGGTCCGGGCACGCTGCCGGCCGACTCCGGGCCGACTTGCAGCAGCCCGCCTGCGTCGACGGAGGCAATCGAGCCGCCGCCCGCGCCGATGGTCTCGATCTGGATCATCGGCGAGCGCACCACCATCCCGAATTCGATGGACGTCTGCGCCGCGAGCGACGCCTCACCGTTCGCGACCAGCGAGACGTCGAACGACGTACCGCCCATGTCACCCGTGACCACGTTGGCGAAGCCCGCCGAGCGTGCAATGGCCGCGCAGGCGATCACGCCTGCGGCCGGGCCGGAGAGCGCCGTGCGTACCGGTACGTCACAGGCCGTCTGGCGCGACATGATGCCGCCGTTGCTCTGCACGACGAGCAGTTCCCCGCCGAAGCCACGCGCCTTCAGATCGCTCTCCAGACGCGTCAGATAGCTGCCCACCACCGGTTGCAGCGACGCGTTCAGCGTGGCCGTCGAGCAACGCTCGAACTCGCGAATCTCAGGCAGCACTTCGGTGGCGGCCGTCACATTGCCGTTCGGCCAGAGCGCGCGCACCGCTGCGACCGCGCGTTGTTCGTTGACGGGGTTGGCGTAGGCGTTGACGAAGAAGACACACACGGCGTCGCAACCCGCTTCGAGCAAGGCGCGCGCCGCCGCTTCGACCTGTGCGATGTCGACGTCCGTGTGCACGGTGCCATCGGCGAGCACACGCTCGTCGACCTCAAGGCGCAGATTGCGCGGCACGATCGGCGTGAAATTGCCGCGCAGACCCCAGGTGGCGGGACGGTCGCGGCGGCGCATCTCCAGCACGTCGCGAAAACCCGTCGTGGTAATGATCCCGGTGCGCGCCACCTTGCGTTCGAGCAGCGCGTTCGTGCCGACGGTCGTCCCGTGCACGATGGTGGCGATGGCCGCGGCCCCACGACCTTGCGTATCGACGCGCTCGATGCCGTTCATGAAGCCGCGTGCTTCTTCGCCGCGCGTGGAGGGCACCTTGACGATGCGCGCCACACCGGCCGCTTCGTCGAGGACGAACAAGTCGGTGAAAGTGCCGCCAACGTCGACGCCGACAATCGTTGCTGCTTCGCTCATGCCTGTTGCTCCTTCTTGGTCGCGCCGCGCGCACCGCTCACGGTGTCTTGCGTCGTCACGTAGCCCATCTCACGGTCGTGCGCGCGAGCCGCTTCATCGCGCTGCGCCGGTGCCCCATACCCCCCGCCCCCTGGCGTCTCCAGCCGCACCCGTTCGCCCTTCGTCAACTTGATGCCAAGCATCTTCGAGGCCATCGGCGGGGTATGCCATTGCCCTTCGTTCTGGTAGCGGAAGACGTTCGGCACCGACGCCTCGCCGCCCGCGATCCCTTGCGGTGCGGAGCGCCCACGCTCGCCGAACACGAACGCTTCTGCGCTGTCTTCGAGCAACTCGATTTCGTAGATGGCCCCCAGTCCGCCGCGATGCGCACCGTCACCGGCCGAATCGGGGCGCAGCGCCCATTGCGTGAAGCGCACCGGATACGCAGCTTCGAGAATCTCCACGGGCGGAATCGTCGCCGTCGAGATCGGTGCGTTGCCGTGCGAGAGGCCGTCGCCATCGATATGCCCGCCGTGACCGCCGCCGAAGAAGCTGAACATCACCCAGCGCTGGCCGCGTCGCGCTTCATCGGTGCGATACCCGGCAATCGACAACGCGTTGATCGTGCCGTAGGCCTGCCCCATGGCGCGCTCGGGTGCGGCCTTGGCCATCGCGCAGAAGATCACGTCGATCATGCGCAGAATGGTTTCCGTGTAGCCACCGACCGGGCGCGGACGTTGCGCCGAAATCAGCAGCCCCTCGGGCAACTCGAAGCGCACCGCGTCGAGCACACCGGCGTTGGCGGGGACATCCGGGAACAAGTGCTTGAGCGCCACGTAGCAAGCCGCAATAGCCGTGGCGCGCGAGATATTGACCGGCCCCATGCATGCGGGGGACGTGCCGGTGAAGTCGAGCGTGAGCAGATCGCCTTCGACGCGCATGCGCAGCGCGATCGTGAGCGGCTCGTCGCGCACGCCGTCGTTATCCAGCGTGTCCTGATAGACGTACTCGCCATCGGGCAGCGCCGCCACGTGGGTGCGCATCAGCTTGACGGCGCGCTCGCGCAACTGACCCAGCGCGTCCTGCACCGTGCCGTCGCCGTACTCGTCGAGCAGATCCGACAGACGGCGTCCACCGAGTTCCAGTGCCGCCAACTGACCGTTCAGATCGCCCCACAGGCTGTCGGGCAGACGCGTGTTGGCCTTGAGGATGGCGAGCACGTCGAGATCGAGTTCGCCGCGTCGTACGATGCGCACCGGCGGGATCTGCACGGCCTCCTGCCAGCATTCGGTGGCGGCCGGGTTGTAATTGCCGGGCACTGCGCCGCCCACATCGTGCCAGTGCGCCGCCGAGGCAAGAAAGCAGTACAGCTTGCCGTTGCGGAACACCGGACGCACGAGCTTGAAGTCGTTGGCGTGCGTGCCGCCCTCATAGGGGTCGTTGAAGAGCCACACGTCGCCCTCGACCATGCCGCCGCGCTCGGACGCTGCGCGTGCCGCCGCCTGCACCGCGAACGCCATCGCGCCGACGAAGACGGGCAGGCCCGACTTGCCTTGCACGAGGGTCGCGCCGGTGGTGGCGTCGTAGATGCCGTGGCAAGCGTCGTGCGCCTCGGCAATGATCGGGTTGAAGGCGCTGCGGTAGAGCGTCGCGTCCATTTCGTCGGCGATCTGCTCCAGCCGGCCTTTCAGGACCGCCAGCGTGACGGGATCTAGCATGAAGAAACTCCGTGAGATGTCGATGGGGATGCCGAACTGCGCTGCTTGAGCAGATTGAGCAGACCGCCTGCATCGACCATGTCGAGGAGGAACCCCGGCACGGTCTCGCAGGTCAGCCGGCTGCCATCGGCCAATTCGACGTAACCGTCGCGCGGCGCGAGCGTGAGGGCTTCGCCCTCGGCAATGCGCTGTGCGTCGGCACAGGTCAGTAGCAGCAACCCCACGTTGAAGGCGTTGCGAAAATAAAGGCCGTTGAACGACGGCGCGATCACGGCGCGAACACCGAGGTGCACGAGCGCGGCAGCCGCCTGTTCGCGCGACGACCCGATGCCGAAATTGGGGCCTGCGACGAGGACGTCGCCCGGGCGCACACCTGCCGCGAACTCGGGACGCACGCGATGCAGGCAATGGCGGGCGATTTCGTCGATGCCGAACTTCATGTAGGCACCGGGCGCCAGCGCGTCGGTGTCGATGTCGGCACCGACCCGCCAAGCTCGGCCGGAAGAAGACGTTGGCGTTGTCATGTCAAAAGTGATGAAGTCGAGGGTTCGTCGATGCGTCGATGCGTCGGTCAGGCGCTCAGGCGAGCAATCCGCGCGGGTCGGCGATGCGGCCGGTCAGCGCGGCCGCCGCCACGGCGTAAGGTGAACCGAGATAGACCTGTGCCGTCTCCGCGCCCATACGCCCGCGGAAATTGCGTGCGGTGCTCGACAGCACGGTCGCCCCCTCGGGAATCGAGCCACCGTAGCCCGCACAGGCGCCGCAAGTGTTGGCGAGCACTTGCGCGCCAGCCTCGACCAGCACGTCCATCACCCCTTCACGCGCGGCCTGCGCTTGATCGCGCGCCGAAGCCGGAGCCACGACGAAGCGCATGCCGTCGGCAACGCGGCGCCCCTTGAGCACACGCGCCGCAGCACGCAGGTCTTCGAGCTTCGCACCGGTGCACGCGCCGAGATAGGCGACGTCGACCGTCACATCGGCAAACGCGTCGATGGCGCGCGTGTTGGCCGGGCTGTGCGGGGCGGCGACCTGCGGGGCGAGCGTGCTCGCATCGAAGGTATGCACTTCGGCGTGCGCACCGGTGTCGCTCTGCCAGCGGTCCACGTCGATGGGATCGGTCACGCCTACCGCACGCAGATAGTCGACGGTCGTGGCGTCCGGCGCGATCAGACCGACTTGCGAGCCGAGTTCGGCGCTCATGTTCGAGAGCGTCATGCGTTCCTGCATCGACAGTGCACGCACGGCTTCGCCGCAGAACTCGATGGCCTGATAGCGTCCGCCGTTCATGCCGAAGCGCCCGATCATGTGCAGCATCATGTCCTTGGCGGTCACACCGTCGGCGAGCTTGCCGTCCCAGCGCATCTGAATCGTGTCGGGCACCTTCACCCAGATTTCGCCGGACACCGCCACGCCGAGCATTTCCGTGCTGCCGATGCCGAACATGTACGCGCCGAACGCGCCGCCCGTGGGCGAGTGCGAATCGCCGCCGACGCAGAACATGCCCGGGCGCAGATGACCGTGTTCGGGCACTACCACGTGACAGATGCCCACGGAGTCGTAGACGTTCGGCAGTTGTTGCGCGCTCGCCCAGTCGCGGGCGATGCGCACGATGCGGCGCGACTCGTCGTCGGTTTCCGGCACGTAGTGATCGATCACGAGCACCACTTTGGACTTGTCCCACAGTTGCGCGCCGAGCGATTCGAGCATCGGCTGCAAGCGGCGGGGACCGCTGGAATCGTGAAACATGGCGAGGTCGACGCCGCACGTGACGATCTCGCCCACAGCGACTTCGTCACGGCCACACGCCGCTGCCAGCAGCTTTTGCGTCAGAGTTTGAGGCACAGTCATTCCCTTACATTCCGAGGTAGGCGCGGCGCAGATCGCTGCTGGCGAGCAATTCTGCGCAGGTGCCGCGATGGCGGATCGCACCGTTTTCGAGGACATAGCCGCGCTGACCGGTCTCCAGCGACTGCCCGACGTTCTGCTCCACCAGCAGGATCGACAGGCCTTCGCGTTGCAGACGCGAGATCAGCGAAAACAGCTCTTCCACCATAAGCGGCGAGAGTCCGAGCGACGGCTCGTCGAGGATCAGCAGACGGGGTTCGGCCATCAATCCGCGCCCGATGGCGAGCATCTGCTGCTCGCCGCCGGACATCGTGCCCGCCGCCTGATCGATGCGCTCGCGAAGGCGCGGAAACAGATCGAGCATGCGCTCCAGCCCCTGCTCCCGCGACGCGCGACCCCGGGCGAACGCGCCCAGCGCCAGGTTCTCGCGCACGCTGAGGTTCGGGAAGATGCGACGCCCTTCCGGCACCTGAATCAGGCCGGCTTTGACGACGTCCCGGTAATGGCGTCCGGTGAGATCGTGACCGTCGAAGCGAATGCGTCCGGACCAAACAGGATTGATGCCGGAGAGCGTGTTGTTCAGCGTGGACTTGCCCGCACCGTTGCTGCCGAGCATCACCACGATCTCGCCTTCGCCGACCGTCATATCGACGCCACGCAGCACTTCCACCCGACCGTAGCCGGTGTGCAGGCCTTCCACTTCGAGCAGATGGCTCATTGCGCACCTCCCATCGCTACCGCCGCGCCCGACTGTGCAGCGAGCCGCGCGGCAGTGCCGTGCCCCAGATAGGCTTCGATCACCGCCGGGTCGGACGTCACTTCGCGCGGCGTGCCTGCCGCGATCAACTTGCCCTGCGCCAGTACCCACACGTGTTCGGCAAGACTCATGACGGCGCGCATTACGTGCTCGATCATCAGCACCGTCACGCCGCTGTCCGCGATCTCGCGCACGACCGGAATGACTTCGTCGATCTCGCTCGGATTCAGGCCAGCGAGCACTTCGTCGAGCAACAGAAGACGGGGTTTGGTCGCAAGCGCGCGAGCCAGTTCAAGACGCTTACGTCCGCACACGGTGAGGTCGGCGGCCGGCTTGTCGAGCTGGGCTTGCAGATTGGTGCGCAGCGCGACTTCCTCGGCTTCACGCAACGCGGCACGACGGTCGCGCTGGTGCAGATGCGCGCCGACGGCAATGTTCTCGCGCACGGTCTGCGCGCCAAACGGCTGCACGATCTGGAACGTGCGCGTCAGCCCCTGACGCGCTGTGTCGTAAGGCGCTTGCCCCGTGATGTCGCGCCCCTGAAATTCGACGCGACCGGCCGTTGGCGTGAGAAAGCCGGAGAGCAGACCGAAGAGCGTGGTCTTGCCTGCGCCGTTCGGGCCGACAAGCGCCGTGAGCGTACCGGCTTTGACGTCGAGACTGACGTCCTGCACGGCCTTGAGACCGCCAAACGTGATGGACAGGCCATCGGCCCTCAACAAGATGTCAGACACGGGCCTTCTCCTCGCGCGACGTCGTCGGCTGCGCGCTATGCGCCGCGCCCGTCTTCCCGTCCATACCCAGCAAGCGACGCACCGACGCACCTGCCCCCGTGATGCCGCGCGGCAGGAACATGACAATCAGAATCAGCACTGCGCCGTAAATCACCATCGACAGGCCGGGCAGTTCACCAAACAAGTTGCGGGTGAACTCGCCGAGCGTGTACAACACGGCGGCACCGAACACCGGGCCCCACAGCGTGCCCATACCGCCCACGATGACGCCGACGAGCGCCTCGACCGAAATCGTCGAACCGAAGGCAATGCCGGCGTCGATGTACTGGAACATCTGCACGTAGCACATGCCTGCGGCGCTCATGAACGCGCCCGAGAGCGCAATGGCACCGAGCTTCACACGCAACGGGTTCACGCCGACGGCGCGCGCCGCGTTCTCGTTGTCGCGCACCGCTTGCAACCACGCGCCAAAGCGCGAATGACGCAGCCAGGCAGTGACCAGCAGTGCCGCCATCACGAACACGAGCAGCAGCGCTGCATAGCCGCGCGGCGAGGCGAACTGAAGATTGCCCAGACTTTGGCGCAACGGCACCATCAGCCCGACGCCCGCGCCGGTGAACGGCAGCGACACCGCCAGAATGCGGAATACCTCGGCGAACGCCAGCGTGACGAGCGCGAAATACGAACCCTTCAGGCCGTAGCGGAACGTCACGACACCGAGCAACACGGCGACCACGGTGCCCGCGAAAATCGCGAACGGCATGGCGAGCCACGGGTTCCAGCCCCATTGCAATTGGGCAATGGCCTGCGCGTAGGCGCCGACGCCGAAGAACAGCGCGTGGCCGAACGACAACTGCCCGCCGAACCCGCCGAGAATGTTCCACGACTGCGAAAGCAGCACGGTGTAGAACGTCATCATCAGGAACGACAGCCACACGCCGGACTGGAGCGTGAGCAGCAACGCCGTCATTACGACACCGAACAGCACAATCATCCGAAGATCTTTCATTGTTTTTCTCCCGCCGTCTTCGATCAGGCGCGCGCGCCGAAGAGCCCCTGCGGGCGCAGCAGCACGACGACGATGAAGATGGCGAAGATGCCCATCTGGCCGAGCGAATCGCCCAGCCACAGACCACCCAGCGACTCGACCACACCGATGAGCAGACCGCCCGCCAGCGCGCCGACGAAACTCCCCATGCCCCCGAGCACGACGATCGTGAACGCCACCAACACGAAGCCGCCACCGACCTGCGGATTGACGTAGTACGTCGGCAACAGGAAGCACGCGGCAGCGCCTACGCACGCCATGCCGATGCCGAACGAGAGCGCATATACGCGTTCCACATCGATGCCCATGAGCTTCGCGCCGTGCTTCTCCTTCGCGACCGCGCGAATCGCGCGCCCCAGATCCGTCGAGCGCATGATCCAGAACAGCACGGCGGCAGCAGCCAGTGCCCCGCCGAACGCGATCAGCTTGGGCAGCGCGAGCATGACGGGGCCGATGTCGACTGTCGCCAGCGTGTACGGCGTATCGATCGTGTGCGTGTCCGACTTGAACACCACCAACGCGAGGTTCTCCAGCACGATGGCCAGCCCCAGCGTGACGAGCAGGATGTTCTCGTCCTTGCCGTGGCTCGCACGCTCGATCACCACGCGTTGCAGTGCGTAGCCGAGCGCGAACATGCCCAGCGTGACGAACGGCAGCGCGACATACGGGTCGATGCCGAGCTTCTCGCGAAGCAGCCAGACGGCATAGAGCGCCACCATCAACGCCGCGCCATGCGCGAAGTTGATGATGTGCAACACGCCGTAGACCAACGTCAGACCGAGCGCGATGAGCGCGTAGACCGCGCCCGTCGTCAGCCCGTTGAGCACAGCTGAGAGCAGAATGACCGGATCTAGCATTGCATCAGGCCTTGAGCGGGAAGACCGGTGCGACCTGGCGATAGGTGTCCGGCAGAATCACCTTGATGTCGCCACCCGAGACTTGCGTGAGCAGCGGCTGCGCGCCCGTGTTCTGACCGTTCACGAACTTGGTCGGACCGTACGGCATGATGTGATCCTTGAACGTGCTCGACGCGAGCGCCGCCGTGATGGCTGCGCGGTCGACCGATTTGGCGCGCTCGATGGCGTCGGCCAGCAGCATCATCGCCGTGTACGTCATGAACACTTCGTAGCTGAAGTAAGCGCCCTTCGCTTCCACGCGCTTCTTGAGCGACGCCACGCGCGGGTCCTTCGGGTTGAACCAGTGATTGCAATCGATGATGCCGTCGGCGATATCCGGGAATTCCTTCAGGAATTTGTAGCTCGACGCCGCGCCGCCCAGCACCGAGTAGATCGCCTTCGGGCGCACCTTCTGCTGTTTCATCGCGCGCAGCAGCAGCGCGTATTCGTTGTAGTAGTTCGCCGGAATCACGATATCCGGATTGACCGAGCGCATGCGCAGCACGATGTTGTTGAAGTCGCGCGTCGGGTTCGCGTGCTTGATCACTTCCTTGATTTCGAAGCCGCGCGACGGCAATTCCTTTTGCAGCAGCGCTGCTGTGCCGGTGCCGAAAAGCGACTCCTCATGCACGATCATCACGGTCTTCGCGGGCTTGCCTGCGGCGTTGTTCAGTGCGGCGAGGTCGTCGACCGCGCGCAGCGAGCACATGCGATAGCCGGGGCCGAAGCGGAACGTGTTGGTCAGGCCGCGCTCGACGATCTGGTCGGCCACACCGACGTCCACCACGTGCGGCAGACCATACTTCGCGGCGGTTTGCGTCGTTGCCAGACAGATGGCCGAGGCGTACGCACCGAGAATCGCCGAGACACCGGCTTCGTTCATCTTTTCGACTTCGGCCGAGCCGGCTTCGGGGCGCGATTGTGCGTCGCCGAGCATGGCTTCGATGGGCGCACCACCCAGCGATTTGATGCCGCCTGCGGCGTTGATGTCGTCGATGGCGAGCAAGGCACCCAGACGGCATTGCTGTCCCGAATAGGCCAGCGCACCGGTGACGGGGTGAAGCACGCCGATCTTGACCGGCTTGCCGGCAGCACGCGCGAGCCACGGGGTGCTGGTGGAGGCAGCGGCGAGCGCGGCCATGGCGGTGGACTGACGCAGGAACGTGCGACGCGAACTCATGAAAGATTCTCCGGACGTGTTCAGTGGAATTGGGCGGACAGTTCTTCGCTGACCCAAACCTTGGCGTCGATGTCGCCGACGCGCGAGAGTTGAAGCTGGTACTGGTAGCGATCTGGGCGATACAGGCCTTGCAGCAGTTGCACCGGGCGGTCGGCAACGTCGCGTACGAGACGCGTGACCGCGAGCAGCGCGGAGCCGACGGCAATGTCGAGATGGCGCGCCACGACGGCATCGGCCAGACGCGCGGAAATGGTTTGCGTCGCACCGCCCAGCTCGACGCCGGCTTCTTCGAGCAGCATCAGCAACGGTTTGCGTTCGAGTTCCTCGCGACGGATTTGCGCGATGTCCTGCGGCACGTGCGTGGTGATGTACGACAGCGGCCCGGCTTGGGTGCTACGCACGCGAATGCTCTTGTAGACGGGGGCACCGGGGGCGAGCGCCAGCGCATCGGCGACTGCATCGCTCGCGCCGACGACCGACGATTCGAGCACAGCGACACTCGTGCGCAGGCCCATGTTGACGATGTTTTCGAGCAGGCCCGTGAGGTGCGCTTTCTCCCGGGAAATGCCTGGCGTCTTGCCACCGCCGGTGCGTTGACCTGCATGCAGCGGCCATGTGCCGAGCCCCGGGCGACGCACGACGAGGCCGTCGGCCACGAGCATCTCCATCGCTTTGCGGATCGTGATGCGTGCCACGCTGAACTGATCGGCCAGCAGATGCTCGCCGGGCACGCCGTCCTGATCGAAGCGTCCCTCCTGCAATTGCTCGCGCAGCACGAGGTAGATCTGGTGGTATTTCGGAAGCGGAAGTGGGGTATCCATGCGGCGATTCTGGAAGTGTCATAATGTCCGGTCAATAGAACAAAGGCACAGACAAAATGTCCTATCGGGAAAACACCTAAGCGATTCAGGATATTTCTTCGATGGCCTGCAAACGCAGGTACGGCAAGGGTTTCAAGGTTGCGGCGCAGCATTTTCGGATGCTGCGCCGCTTCGTTTTTGAGCGTCGTCCCGCCGCCCAACCGGTGTGTCAGGAAGCGGTCATCTTCGCGTCATCCGATGACGGCGGGCGACGACGGCCTCGTTCTCGTCATCCCGATCGTTTAGAAGCGGTGGCGCAGACCGATGTAGTAGCTCATTTGGTTATCGAAGCCGTTGAGCTTCACGCCGTTGCCGCCGGTCCAGTTGGTGGTCGTGGTGCCGAAAAGACCGCCCCAGCCACCGTCGACGCGCTCGTAGGCGGTGGCGAAGTAGACATCGGTTCGCTTCGAGAGGAAGTAGTCGATCACGCCGTACAGCGTCTGGCGCTTGCCGCTGAAATTGACGGCGGTGGTGTTGTTGTACATATAGGCGGCGATGAATTGCCACGACGGACTGAGCAGATAGGTCGCACCGAGCGTGAAGAACTGATCGCGTCGTGCGGCGGAGAATACCGAGCCGATAGCGGCAACGGTCGTGGGCGTGGCGGCCGTACTCATGTTGGTGATCGACGCGTAGTCGACACCGCCGTTGGTCACGTCGAAGCCGGGATCGCGTTGGCTTTGCAGGTAGTCCGCATGAAACTTCCACTGGCCGTAGCTGACTTTGCCGCCGAGCGACCACGTCTTCGCGGTGCGGCTTTGCGAGTCGTGCGTCTGCTGCAACTGGCCGGTGAAGACGTTGCCGTTCTGCTCCCACGACACGCCGCCCGATGCGGACGAGCGCGCCGAGCCCTGCCCCGCGATGCCGCCGAATGCGTATTGCAGGTTCACGCCGAACGGGCCGAACTTCTTCGTCCAGGTGAGTGCGTTGTTGTAGCGCTGACCGGTCAGGAAGACGAGCCACGAGTTCGTGGGCGGTGCGCCGATGAAGATCGGATCGACCATTGAGATGGCGACGACGGCCCCGGTGTATTGACGCCCGAACGCGAGTTCACCCCATCCGCCTTGCAGCGCGACGAATGCCTGACGTCCGAAGAGTTGTCCTTGTTGATCGAAGGTGCCGGCTTGCGAGTTGAAGCCGTTTTCGAGCACGAAGCGGGCTTTCATCCCGCTGCCGAGGTCTTCGATGCCTTGCAGACCGAAGCGGCTGGCGGAGAGGAAGCCCTCGCCTGCCTGATTGACGGAGTAGATGCGACCGCCGGTGGGGCTGGCGTGATTCTGCGAAACAATGGCCGATTCGATCAGGCCGTAGAGCGTGACGCTCGACTGGGCGTGCGCGGATGGGGCGACGCTTGCGAGGAGTAGAGCGGCACTGGCGATAGTGGCGGCACTGGCGAGAGGCAGCGGTTTTGACGTTTTGCGCGAGGAGTGCGTCATGAGGTTGGGCGTCTTTCTAGTTGTTGAGGAAAACAGCACCCCACGACGCCGGGCGTCGACCGTTGCGGCGAATCCGGTGCTGCCTTGGACTCGCTCGCGTCACGTATCGAATCGCGAGGGCGCACGACGCCGCGGCGCGCTCATGAGTAGCGCGTCGTCCGGCATGGGGCGAATGGGGTGAGCGCGGCGGCGTCGGATGCGACTTGTCACAAAGGATGAAAGTGACAAGCGCAGTGAACGCACGGACGCGCTGAGAAGCGGCGAGTTACTCGCGCAGCACGCGATGCGTCGCTCGCATACGGGCGGACGTCAGCATAGGCAGGAAGGGACGAGTCATCATGGCGACGACTCTAGGAGGGCCAATTTGTAGCGTCAATGGAACAAATGCCAATCCCGGTTGTTCTATCGGGAAATTCCTGAGACGTTGGCGGTGGGGTGTTTTGCTCGATGGAAATGCGTAGATTCGCCATCGATTTTGTGGGATATGGATCAACTTTCGATGGGCGTGATCCGACTCCGATGCGCCGCCCCACCCTCTCGTTCTCGCCTGCGTCCTGACGTCTCTCAATCCCAGCAATGCCCGAACGGTTTCGGCCGCTAGGTCGACCTACATCGACAACGTCTCGCGTCGACGATACGTTCTGCGCGGCATTGCATACTGACTTCCCCCGTATAGGTTTGCAGGCATCGCAAGTCCCGTCTCCTGAGGTCGACGAGGGTGTCGTTGCGTCGATTCGTAAGTGGCTTGAGGACAATGGAGTGAAACCATGAACAACATCATGATTATTGGAGGGCATAAGGCAGTCATCGCCTATGACCCGGAGATCGACATGTTCAGAGGGGAGTTTGTCGGTCTCAATGGCGGCGCAGATTTCTACGCGGGCGATGTGTCTGGCTTACGCAAGGAAGGTGAGCTGTCGCTGAAGGTCTTTCTGGATGAGTGCGAGCGACGCGGCATTGAGCCCCAGAAGCAATTCTCGGGGAAGTTTGTCGTCCGCTTGGCACCGAAGGCCCACGAGGCGGCAGCAATCGCTGCGGCGGCGCACGGACAAAGCCTCAATCAATGGGTGGCAGAAACGCTGGAGCATGCCGCTTTCGCATAGGGAGGCCGATCACTTGTCGCCCAGACAAGGACGCCGACTGTGCCATCCGGCCGAAACGATTTTGCTATACTCTTGCCCTCGCGTCGTACCTGCAAGAACGACGCAATTGCGTCGCGCTGGATAACGTCCAGTCTCTCCCTGTAGTTCAGTTAATAGAATGACAAGATAAATAACTGATTCTCAAGGAAATTCGAATTTGCTGTAGCAAATTTGTAGCAGTTGCAATGCGCGGCTGGTTGTGTATACGGCTGTGGAAATGGCTTTGTTTTTGGGGCTGAATCTTCCATATTGGGGCGCTCGAAATCCAGAATTTATGAGCATTTTGTCCCGCCTTCCCTAGCTCCCAATCTCAGACGTTTCCTTATTGGTTTGACCGTTGGAGCAAACCAAAAGCGCGCGGCATACGCACTAGCTCTCCGAGCACTCAAATCGTTGGTGCAGCAATACAGATATGCCGAACAAGGTCGGGCTGCGCATTGTTCGCCTCGCGGGGAGCAAGTGGCGGTGGACTTTCCCGAGCACCCAATGCGTCACGGGTGGCATCCCTTTCCGGCCACAAGCGGTCATTCGACAAACGAGGATCCGTGGCTGAAAATCATTGCATCTAGTGCCGAAACTTGCAGCGTCCGCTGACAGCAGAGACGCGGCGTTTGGAGCTAGCTCAAACCTCTGCAAGCCTCTATGGATGCCATCAGAAACTTCGAGATTCGCCTATTGGAGCTAAACCCTCGGGAGGATAGCTTCGTTCTGGAGGTGGACAAGCTGGTTGAGTCCGTCCCGCTTTCATGTCAAGCAAGCCTAATCCCTTCCATCTTTCGGTTTTTCGAAAAGTACCCGTTGGAAGATTGCGGCGCGCCTGGGACGCTGGTCCACCTCACGGAGCATTTCTACCCTGGCTACAAGGGTGTTCTTCTGGAGTCCCTGGCCAGGGCTCCGTCGTTCAATGCCTTGCTGATGGTCAACCGAGTATTGAACTCAAGTTTGTCGGCTCAAGAACGCGAAGAGTATTTTTCAGCGCTACGAGCCGTCGCTGAGCGCGTTGACATTCATCTGAGCCTCGCCAACGAAGCGAGTCACTTCATTTCCTATCAAAGCCAAAGAGTGGCAGATAACTAGGCAAGCGCCAGCGTCCGCAACCGGCCATGACGAGACATTCGCTCTTACGAGCCGCGAACCGTTTGAACGTCGCAAACTAGGCGGACAGCGGATGGTAGCTGGCCGCCACCTGCGCTAACCCGACGCCCCACAATTGTCTGCGAAAAGTGGCGCATACCAGTATCGACTAGCCATGTGATTTGCTGGACCTGTCTGCGCATTGAGCTACCCATGCGTTCGGCTGCAACTTGCAGAACGATCGCTCGGAAAATCATCAACCACGCCGAAACATCACACGCAGTCGGCCGAACCGTCGTTTATCATACGGCTGACACTCATCCGTAAAGCAATCGGAGCAGACTTTGATTATTCCACCGCGTACACTTTTCGTTGGGCAAGCAGAGGGTTGGCCGGTTCAAAACCTTGCTGAGCGAGAGATCGTAGATCCTGAAGGAGTTGGCGTCGACCTCCAGCTCGACGCCGTTCACGAAATTTATGGCCGGGGGGCTTTGCGCTGTGATACGAGAAAAACTGCTGATTCGACGCCGCTTGAGCCAGATGTCGATGGCAACTTTTTACTCATCCCAGACCGGTGGTATTTGGTGAAGACTGTAGAAACAATGAAGTTGCCGTTGAATTTGGCGGGGACCGTATTCCCTCGCAGCACGTTGTTCCGTAGTGGCGTAGCCCTTCACAGCAGCGTGGTACCACCAGGTTATGAAGGCCCTCTCATATTTGGCCTCAACGTGGTTGCCAGAGACGGATTTTTAATTCAACGCTACGCCCGGTTTTGCCATTTGGTCTTAACTTCGGTCGACGAAGGTGCAACAAATTATAGAGGACAATGGCAGCATGGGCGTATAGTCCAACCCCGTTTTGAGCCCCAAAAATAAATGAGCGTTTTACATATTAAGACCAGAACTACGGGTAGCGAAGAGATTTTTAATGGTGCGGCTCTATCCGACAAAAGCGCATTGTTTATTGAGGATGGGCTCACGCCAGACCATTTCTCAGTTGAATTAAGCGTTGGCGAAGCTTGGAGCGACCGATACGGACCTTCATACAGTCAAATGAACGCCATCCCTTCTGATGGCGTTCATTTGGCGCGACATGGTTCGATTGTCGTTCAAGTTGCTGAGCGAATTAAAGTTCCTCACAACATGTACGGCCTGATTGTTCCTACAGGTAGTTTGTTTCTTGACCGCGGGGTGTTGATTGCGCCAGCCAAAGTCGAGCCTTCGTATGCCGGGCATCTGAAGCTTAGGCTCTTCAATACGACCAACTATAAACACGATCTAAAGAAGGGGGATAAAATTGCATCGATCATATTCTTCTCAACTGAAACGACATATTTTCATCCTGAAATAACAAAGAAGGGTATCGTCGTTTCGAAGAAAGTTCCAATGGGGAAACGATTGGGACGATGGGCATCACAAAGCGTAAATCAGATTATTGGCTGGGTCGTTTCCTTGGTTGGTGGTTCGATGTCTGCCGCCCTGGTTACATACTTTGTATTAAAAAACCACCATTGAATTTAATAAACAATGCTTGTTGTTTCTAAAAATTTATCTGGCCTCGTCAAATCTTTCGACGTCTGCAGACCCGAACTTGTAGAAGAGTTTTCTATTAAAATTGAGCTGAGTGGGACTGTGCGTCGTATGCGGGACACTCCCACTAACGACGATCCAATCCGCTATGAATCGAATTACGATCCAGATAAATATTTCGAAGAGGAACACAAACTTACTGGTGATCTTCTTTTGAGACCCGGCCAGAATGTCTTGGCCTGCTCGCGTGACAAATACCGCATGCCGCCCGGCTATTTTGGTTTGGTTCAGACCAAGGGGAGCCTTGCGAGATTGTTTGTAACCGCAACCTCAAATGATGGGCAGGTCGAGCCAGGGTACGACGGAGCAATAACGCTCGAATTGTCGAATCAAGCGACATTCTCGGTTGCCATTAGCCCTGGTCATAACATAGCTCAGTTATTTGTCTTTCGATGCACTAGCGACGCGGCGCATCCATACAATGGCAGATATCAGGGAGCATCTGCGCCAACCCTCGCGCTTTTTAAATGAGCTTGGATATTGAGATTGGATGCTACGGCCCCCTTTCTGCCTTCACATCGAAACTGATCCGGACGAGGTCGAACTATGTCGTATCTGTGGGGCCGCTTCAGTCGATGGCACGATGAACAAGACCAACTGGTCGCTAGCAGAAACTCTAGTCCCGTCGTCCGTTCTGCCTCGATAACCGCCGTTGAGCCTATGCTAGGTTGACGGACCGCTCCGGGTCGTAAGCAGCCTTTCAGGTGTGGCTGTAGTCGGCCAGAAGCAGGCGCTGAGACCGCGATTGATGATCGAACGCTTAGCCTTCAAGGATAACCTTTTGACCGAATTAGAAAGTTTTCGAAAACTTACGATTGACTGGTATCAGCGATGCGCTACTGTCGCTGTCGGGCACTACAAGACTGCAGAGTTGCTTAGTCGCAGAAATAGGTTGCTCTCTGGATGGTCTGCAGGCCTGTCTGCTTTGGTCGGAACTGCTGTATTCGGCACCATTCAGGCACAACCAGACCTTTGGCTAAAAGTGTTGACTGGTTTGATGAGTGTGGCTGCTGCAGTGTTGGCCGCCTTAGGTGCAGGCTCTCAGTATCAAGATCGCGCGGAACGGCATCGAGTCGCGGGCGCTAAATACAATTCGGTGGGGAGGTGTATCGAGCAACTCCTGGCAAGTCCAGAACCAAACATCGCAACGCTAGATCAAATTCGTGATCGTCTCGACAATCTTGCAGCCGAGATGCCCCATATTCCAAAGAGCGTGCATAAGGAAATTTCCAAATTTGAGGATATTGGCAAATGGGGGAACGGTACGTGACGCTGACCTGATTGTCGTCGACGATATCATGAGAGAGGCTGTCGACATTTCCGTCGACCACGGTATTTCAGGTTTGTATGTTGCTGGTGTAGTGGCCAACCCATCCCGGACACAGCGTTAAGTTTTCCTTCTGCTACCGCAGGAGCGACCCCGTCGTTAAATTGATGCGGACGTAGCCAGTTGTATTGTTCAGGGAATGACTGATCTCCCGATGCGCTTGGGGTGCAGTCATATATCCCGTGTTCGGCACCCACTCCGTCTTCAAGCTTCGGAATAAGCGCCCCATCGGCGAGTTATCCCAACAATTTCCGCGCCGTCTCATGCTCTGCTCGATCCGGTACCGCCATAGTCGCTGGCGGAACTTGCGACTACCGTACTGACCACCCAGATCCGAGTGAAATTGCAGCCGTTGTGGACGACCGCGCTGCTCATGGGCCATATCGAGTGCCTGCACCACCAGGTTGACGTCCGGTCGTGTTGAGAATGCCCAGCCTACGACGTGGCGCGTGAATAGATCGAGGACTGCGGCCAAGTAATACCAACGGCCTTGCGCCCAGACGTACGTGATGTCACCGCACCAGACTCGATTAGGTCCATCCACCACAAACTGCCGATTCAAACGATTCGGAATATCTACGCGCTCGATGGTGGCTCGCTTGTAGGTATGACTGCCCGGTTGTTTGCAGATCAGCCCAAGCTCCGCCATCAATCGACTGACCTTGAAACGTCCGATGGCAATGCCTCGCTCGCGCATCATTCCCACGATGCTGTGGCTGCCCGCTGAGCTGCGGCTTTCGACGAACAATTCATGCACACGACTGCGTTGCGCCATACGTATCGGATCGACACGCTGGCGCCGCTGACGATAGGCGTACAAGCAAGATCGGGGAAGCTCAAACAGCGCGCAGAGTAAGGCTATGGGCTCATCTTTGGCGAGTTGCTCAACCAGCGCGTACGTTCGATCCCTTCCGACATTAAGAGCGCGGTGGCTTTTTTTAAAATGGCCTTCTCTCGCTCAAGGCGGTCGATGCGCGCCTCAAACCCCTGGATACGCTGTTGCTCTGGCGTGAGGGCTTTGCTCTGAGGGGTAACATCCCGGCGTTCAAGCTGGAGCTGATCAACCCATCGACGCAAAACGGACTCGGCAACGCCAACGGAGCGGCATGCGTCCATGTGGCTGTAACTCTGATCAAGGACAAGTGCCTCAGCATTGCGTTTGAACTCAGGGGAAAACGAACGACGTTGTTTGGTCATCAGACACCTCTTCATGGCGAGCATTCTCACCTATATGAGTGTCCGGAGGGATTAGACCACTACACACCAGCCTTATCCGGTCAGCGCTTCGGGGGAAGGACTTTGTCGATCACGATCGGCGGGATGGCGGACTCTTGTATCCTCGCCTCGAACTCACGTAGTGCAGCGAAGTTCGGGAAATTCTCGACGGCCTGAGTTATAAGCCGTCGACAAGCCGGTTCATCATCAGTCGCGCGACGCAGCTCGGCTACGAAAAGCGTTAAGGCAGCACCGAATAGCGGGCCAAAGTTGTGTGAGTTCTTGTGGTGCCGCTGCTTCATATATTCCGCGAGTAAGCTCTCGCTTTCTTCGACTGACCAGTTCGGGTGTGCCTCGGCAAACATATGGGCCAGCAAAGACTCGATTGATGGTGAAAAGTAATCCCCCGAATAGGTACGAAGAAATTTACTTAGATATTCATGTGATTCTGGGGAGCAACTGCTACCAAAAATATAGTACAAAGCCAGCATCGGCAGACGTTCACGCGGCTTCTTTGTTCTCGGCACAAGCCGCTCAATCTTTTTTAAGACGTGCCGCATGTCGGCAGCAAGAGGAGATCCCGTCAGCCAAGCGTGTGCCAGCAGAGAAAGATATCCATTAAGGTAGAGACGTACATTTTCTACCGTATAAAATTGTTCGTTCGTGATCCACATGGCCGGAGACAATTGTACGGTTAGTCTTCCGGGTACTTCTGGCCAGAAATCATAGGTCTCCCTTTCAACGTTTTCGGATCGACTTACGAATTCACAAATGACGCTTCGGGCGACGCGCGCGAGCCCCTGAATTGTTAGCGTCGGCTTTCCATCAATGATTAACACGTCGTTATAAGTCGGCATACCCTTCAGGTTTGACGGAAGTGGCGCCAGGGTGTGAACGTGCTTCGATCTTAAGTCGTAGGCAATCTTTAGCGCAGCATCTAAATCTTCTTTTCCAACTGCGTCTTGTTGGTCAGTTGCCTCGCCACGGTAGAAGCTTGACGGCAGGTGCCCGTGAACGAACTCTCGGAAACGCCTGGCAGCAGCTACGTGCTCTATGGCGAGTACTGCGCCGCGCACCTTGTCGGAAGTTTCCTGGGGAGCGCTCGTTAGCGCGCGATCAATCAGGGTTCTTTTTTCTTGTGCGTAGTCGTTCCAGGTAGGCTCGAACTGGTCAAACTCCTGCGCCAATGATTCGATCGATGCGACCAAAAGCGTATATGACAGCTCTAGATCGTCCCCAAGGCGATGTACAGCTGCGACGTAGCGCTGTATTGCCCGCATAGCTCCAGAGTACCTTGCTCTGCTGGCTCCGATTAATTTCTCGATGAAAGTCTGGGTCCAAACAATTTGTGCTTCGGCTATGGCTATCTCGGTATCGAAAGTATGTCGAAGGTACTGCTTGGGTAGCGCGACCATCCCGAGAGGCGGACGCTGCGCAAACAGCAGCCGTTGAGCAACGTATTGATCTGGGGTAACGATAGCTTTGAAACAAAAAGACAGTAGCGCCGCGAAGTCTTGAATTAGGGAATCGCCACTAGTGGCGACAAGTTCTCCTGAATGCGGGCCGCCGGGAAGTTTGGGTAGTCGTTCAATGACTTCACAAGTTACGGCACGCAGGTCTCCGGATGGCTTGACGGGAAGGATCGTTCCCACTTGAGTTGTGATCGTTCGATCAGGGAACAATCCGCAGTTCGTGTAGAGAGACGCGCGGTGAGGCGTTTCCCATCGCTCTTCGGTTGTGAAGAATTTCCCGCTGCTGATTTGAAGCATTACAGTTGCTCATAAAGGCAGACTGTTTAAGGGCGTAACACATGGTCCATTTTGCACGCAGGCTGCTGTGTGCGATCCTTGTTACGCGCGTAGGTTTTGCGTCTGCGATTTTAATGACAAGCCAGCACTTTATCTTCCTTAGCGCAGGACGCGCGTCGGGCCAGCCCTGACCGCACGTCCGTTGTACCCTAGAAGCCGCCGCATAAGTCATGCTCGGTCGGCTACAGTCGCAAATGAGCGATGGCAAGCGGCCAGATTCAAACGTTCGACAAGTATGCCTAGATCGTCGACAATTACCCGCGCCCCCTGAAATCTCTTCCGCCCATAAAATCGCTCGAAGCAAAACCATTTTTTTTGAACCATGGATCCGATCAACGACGAAGAAAATCCCGACTCCGGTTACCAACTTGACCCAAACGAACCGCTCGTTTTGCTATTGGGGTGGGTAGATCACGAAGGTATTCTCAGTTCGTTAAAAGCGACCGGACGTCAATACAAAAAGAAACTCGTTGATTCATCCCCTCAAAATTGGTCAACTATCGCCGATTTATTTGATCAATTCACTGTATCCGCCGTAGTTGGAAAATTGCCAGCGCACGTGCTTCACCTGATTGTTCTCGAACAGTATCGCGGGGTCCGAGACCGACTTTTTTCAGCCATCGGCTCGGTTCGAAATCAAATTTTCTTGTACGAAGACATTTTCACGGGCAAACAATCCGACAGCTCCAACGCGGAGTATTTCTCGTACCCAGATCCAGCTGTCATAGATGAGGCTCTTGCATTCCTGAAGTCGCATAATGTGGAAGTGATTCCATACGCTCGGAAAGCCGAAGTTACAGTTCTCGCCGACGCGTTTTTAGACGAAACTGACCGGAATCTTATCTTTCGCCTCTATGTCCCCATCGGACGCATATGGTCCGGTGAGGCTGATCGATTTCTGCAACTTTTCCAAGATTACCTTGTACGCGTAGAACGCCTGCAGGTTCGTCTCGATCAAAAGAGAACAGAGCACGGTGTCGTGTACGAATTTCACGGGCATCCTCCAGAGGGGCAACGAAGTCTTGTGTCGGAGTTCGGAGACTTCTCCGAACTAATGAGGCTGTTCCAGTCAGATGTTGAAGCGGCGGCTGCTGAGGTGGCATCGAAAGGAGCGAGCGCCCAAGAAATCGAAAGGATCGTCACGCGGTACGCCAAGGAGGCTAGGCGCCTACAACTCGACCTCAGGCATGAGGCGGAGGCCAAGAGCGTCGCTATTCGGCACCGTCTCGAATCGGAACTAATGGACTTGGATCCCTCTCCGAAAGAATGGATTGAAATTTCTAAGCTTGTGACGCAATCTATCCCGTCTATGAGCGAAGCGATCATCGGTGATCCACTCTATCTCGGCCGCCCGACGCAGCCGCTCGGCCCGTCCACGACGAATATCACCTACAACCTGCGGCCGCAATTCATTAGCTCTGTAAGCAGTGTGATAGCGGAGGAGATAAATGGAAATCAGCACTTCGAGCCAGAGCATCACAGGTTACTTGAACTTGCTAGCCAGCACGGGGGCTCTCGGGCCAAAGAGCTTGAAACAGCGGTCTACGAAGTAGCGGACAAGGGCGTCGAAAAAGTTGACCGGCTGAAGGCAAAACAGAAGCTTACTGCCTTCTTGATTGAACTTGGAAAGAAGACCGGCGACTTAGCCTTTGGTGTACTGCAATCCTATATCGAAAAGCAACTCGGACTTTGACGAGGGAGAGGCTCTCGCGTTGTTTCGACTCGAAATGGAACGACCGCGTTCTGGGAAGGTGGGAGACCGTTCTGGGTCGGAAATGGACGCTTGAACGCGGCAAGACCAACGAGTAAGAAAAAGCATGCAACGTAGCCGACTCCTCAAGAATGAATACTTGCGAACAACCATTCAGCATCGAATTTAGTCAATGGCTCCGGCGTGCGCTGGAACGCGGGGTGCCCATGTCCGTGAGGGCGTTTGCCTTTAATCTTTTCGAGCTAACCAATATTGACAACGCAAAGTTTGGAGTCGAAATAGTTGGAGCTGGCAAGTTCGATCAGACCGACTCAGACTGGGCTTGCAACGAGGTGTGGGAACCTATCGACCGTGTGCTCCGAATTCCCATCATTTTTTCTGGCGATGCTTGGGACGATTGTCTCTTGGCCATCCGTTCCCTTCTTCGGACGTTGTTGGAGATCGACGACGACATGACTCGCGTGCTGAAATCGCGCGAGGGCGTTGGCATTGGTTTCGTTGATGGGGATTTGCACATCGTTTGGTGTCGCTAACGCCACGGAAAAATTCGAGGAAAACCGAAAAATTAGGATGCCGAGCGCAATGACCTCACTCGCGTAAGTCGCAAAGCAGGCGAGCGAGCACTACGAGTCGGAAGCTTTGGGTTGAATGTCAGAAACTGGAGTACAATATCTGACAAAATGGAGCTCCTCGATGACTAAGCTACCCGAAACCATTCGCCTGCACGCCAGCTCGCTTTCTGAGGGCGACGTGCTTTCGCCTAAAGAATTCCTGCATTTGGGGAGTCGTGCGGCTATCGATCAGGCGTTTTCGCGTCTGACGAAATCTGGTGAGCTTCTGCGGGTGGCCCGTGGGGTGTACGTTTCGCCGATTTCGAGCAGGTTTGGAACCCGTCCGCCCTCCCCCGAAAAGGTTGTACGAGCATTCGCGGAAAAATCGGGCGAAATCGTGGTGTCTCATGGCGCAAATTCGGCAAATGCCCTCGGACTTACACAGCAGGTCCCGACTCGCGAGGTATTTCTTTCGTCTGGGCGGAGCCGAAAATTTCGGCTCGGACGGTCGGTGGTAGCAATAAAGCATGCACCTCAATGGATGCTTGCACTGGGAAGCGGACCGGCGGGAGACGCAGTACGCGCTCTCGCGTGGATGGGCCAATCTCACGTGACCAAGTCGTTAAGCGCGCTTCATAAGCGATTGTCGGCCGACGATTGGAATACGCTCACATCCGCACGCGCGGTTCTTCCATCATGGATGGCGAAGGCAATAGGACAGGAGTCGTTGCGTGGCTGAGTATTACTTTGATCTCAGCACAGACGAACAGTACGAAGCATTAGCTTTTTCCAGCGCACAAACAGGCAGGCCCACTCATCTGCTGGAAAAGGACGTATGGGTTGTGTGGGTCTTGCGCGCGTTGTTCACTTCTGCGTTGGCGACGGATCTCACGTTCAAGGGCGGAACGTCCCTATCCAAGGCGTACAAACTCATTGATCGCTTTTCCGAAGACGTTGATCTCACGTATGACATCCGCCGCTTGATTCCGGATCTAGTCCCGGAGGGCGTGTCGCTTCCATCAAGCCGCAGCCAGTCCAGCAAATGGACAACCGCCGTCCGGCACGCGCTTCCTACCTGGATCAACGAACAAGTGCTCCCCGTTATCAGCGACGGCCTCGCCCGCGAAGGACTCGACGCAACAGTCGGGCTTGCCGAAGACGACATGGACACCGTTTTGCTCAGTTACCCTGCGCTTGCAAGCGGCACGGGGTATGTCGCTCCAGTCGTCAGACTGGAATTCGGCGGACGAGCAACTGGTGAGCCTCACACCGAAATGTCCGTGCAATGCTACATGGACAGGGTTTTGGATGGCGTTTCATTCCCTGATGCGAGGCCGCTCGTGATGAATCTGTCCCGGACGTTCTGGGAAAAAGCGACCGCCGCTCATGTCTTTTGCGCGCAAGGACGAATCCGAGGTGAGCGCTATGCGCGCCACTGGCACGACTTGATGTCGATTGCCGCCAGCAATCAATTCGATGAAGTTCTAGCGGACATGGGTGTCGCGTCGATGGTGGCTGATCACAAGTCTTGTTTCTTCATCGAGAAAGACGCCAACGGAAACATCATCGACTATCGACACGCCGTGTCAGGAGGCCTGCGAATCGTACCTGACGGGGCTGCGAAGGACGCGCTTGCGAGGGACTACAGCGCCATGATTGAAGACGACGTTCTGGTCGAGAGCAACGTGGCGTTCGACGAGTTGATGCTTAGATGCGGGGCCATTCAAGACATTCTGAATCGCACCGCTGCGGACACATACGCAGCCTGAGTAAAAAAAGCGCTTCGAGAAGACGGCCGAAAACTTTGCGTAACCTCAATACTGGAACGCAAATAGCGCTTGCGGGGGAAATATCCTTACCTTCGCCTAAGACCATTCCGAATTCCTGCCCATCACACATAATTTGCCGCCCGCGTTCTTGTTGCATGCGAGTGGTCTCTGTAAGCTTATCCTCGTCACGCCCCAAACGTGGCCGGGCTTAGCGGCCCGATTGATCTGTCCGGGCACACAGCCGCAACGCATCGCGGCTTCGTGTGCGGTCTCATGCATGCCCGCGAAAACCAACGGGCAGGCCTGGGCTGGGACACCTCCGGGTGTGCCGCCCAATCCGACTGATCAGCGGTCCGCTAACCCAGTCCAGTGCCTGCCCACCCCCTCTCGTCTAACGAGGGGCAGGAATGAAACGGTTAGCATGAGGACACAGCATGACCTCTCTCGTATCTACTCCTGTCGCAGTTCGCGATTCCCTCGACAAGCTGCACTGCCTCTCCGAACGACTCGTCGCGCTTTGCATGGTCGCGGCCAATCAAGAAAGTGCGGAAGCCATTCCCTCGGAATTCGCCAGCGCATACTTCGAGCAGTTGGGCGACCTCGCAGACGAGGTTCTCGATGTAACGCAGCAATTAGATGACGATCTGAGTTTTGCAGGAAACGCACCGCTCCTGCTTTCTTGAAGTCGTTACGCTTCACTACGTACTTGATGCCTCTCATTGCGAGAGGCATTTTGCATTCTGCGCCCCTAAATGCAGCACGATGCGATGCCGACCCACGAGCCCGACAACAACCGAATAGCAGTCTCGAAGGCCCGCGATATCTCTAACCGGCAGTTTGCCGGGAGCCGATGAACGATCTTGCTGTTTTCCTTAGCGGCTCAACCGCGTAGAACGCTGATGGGTTTGCAGCACCACACAGCGTTCGCCGTACACCTTCCAACGTAAAGCGACGACATCAAGTAGAACAACTGCCAGTCGCCCCCAATACCGAATCGGCATAGCACACCGCAACGCGATGATGGGGACGCTTTCATGAAACGTTATCGCGGCTTGCGCCGCTGCATCCAACGGTTTAGAACCTTGGCTGCGACTACCCAGCCTTCCGACGATTGCTTAAGTCCCGAGCCGTTTGCTCCAGCGCGGGCGAGATATGCCCACTCGCTTCGTCCGTACGTCCCGTAACTAACCAGAACGCGAACTGCGGCCAGATCAGGCCAATTGCCTCAATCATCTCAGATGTCGGGCGCTGGAGATCACGGGCAACGTTCTGCCATCGCTTCGACGGAATGCCCGTGAAGCCCTCCATTTCTCGCCAACATCGGTCAGGGGCGGTGACGTGCTCGATGAGCTCGCAGATACGCTCACGCATATCGGAATTTCCCCAAATACGTTCCAGACATCGATACCTATACTTTAGGCGTGTCTAATTTCTAGGCATCGGTAGTGCAGGTGATTTGCCTACCGTTCACTGCAAGCGGAGACCTTATGACCAGCAAGCAAAAGCTCATCATCATCGACGTCACGCGACTCGAAGGCATCTCTAGCAAGACTGGCCGTCCATACGATATGCGCACCGCACAGTGCGTGCTCTACCAATCGACGAGCGAAGGCGATCAGGCCGTAGTTGGCCGCGTCATGCTGCCCGACGGTCTCAAAGAAACGACCAAAGGCGAATACCTCGCGGAATTCGCCTTCACCCAGTCGATGGATGGTCACTTGGTTCCGCGCATTGTAGCGCTGCACCCCTACGCAAGTAATACGCGCGCCACCGCTTCCAGCAAACCGACCGCCTGACGGCGTCCACGTTTCACTGCGTCATCTAGACGCGCTCCTCGTTTCAAACATCCGGCCCCCCGCCGCATTTTTCATATGGTCACCGCTATACAGCCGTGATCGATATTGGGGGTTGCGATGTTCCAGCAGTTATCACTCAGCCTGCTCGGCGGCTCATGCCCAGCACGCCCTAAGTCGAGGCGTGCGCCACGCGTACATCCGACGCCTTGTCGGCCGTGGTGCCAGATGCGCCTCAAGTTACCACTGCGTCGTTTGATCAAGGTTGGAAAGGGCTTCATCTGGACGCGTCCAGATGGCGTTCAGTTTGTGTGCAAGTCCTTGCGCTCGCTAGTCGCCCGAATCAGGAACTACGACGGGCGTTTGCTTCCGAAGTGGATTCGCTTGGCGAAGCACCAACAACGCACATGCGGGACGCAAGCATGACAGACCACGGCATCCGTGTGCTGGCTTGCAAGCCCTCCCGTCCATTCATTGCAGCAACTGCAATTGACCGTGAGCTCTGCCCGCCACAAGACGGACAGCAGTTCACCGTGGTCTCGGTCGATCCGAAGACCGCTCTTATCAACTCGCCCGTCACGTCACTTGATACCGCCCAACTGGCGGGCTTCTGGGCACTGGCATTCACAACCGTCGTCGGACTGTGGTTCGTGAGTGCCCATGTGGGCGCACTGCTCGGCTTTATCCGCCGAGGGTGAGCCAGCGCGCCGGGCGCCTCCCGGCATTTCAACTTGAGGAAACACCTATGAAGAAAGCACTTCAACACCTCCGCTCGACCAGTGCACGAGCAACCATCGGCGTCGCACTTGCTACTGCATCTTGCTTTGCTAACGCTGCGGGAGAGGCCTCTGGCCCGGACCTTTCCGCACTGACGTCGGGTATCAGTATGGGTTCGACATCCACTGCAATCCTTGCCGTCGCATTGGCACTGGCCACGGTGTACGGCACGCTGCGCGGAGCGAAGATCGTCCTCTCCGTGATCAAGGGGTAAGCACCACGTGAGGCCGAGCGTCCTAGCACGCGTGTCGGACGCTCGGCCGTGAATTGCTGCGCATTGCATCACTAGCAAGGGACACCGCCAAACAACATGCCGTCGCAAGAACTGTGGGATCTGGCTTTCTTCATTTGGGGAATCGTATGCGGATGGGCAGTCGTACAAGGTTTGAGGGGATGACGATGAAGCGAACGTTAGTCGCACTCGCTCTCCTGACGCTTCTTTCGCAGCAACCCGCCGCAGCGCAAGCGCTTCCTGTTGCCAACTTCGCGATGAATCGCGCAATAGCCGGTGTCATCACGCGTATTGCCGCATCTCGAGGTTTTGCGGCCAACGATGCTCGCGTCATCGCCACTCTGGAAACCATCTCCGCAAACAGCACGGCACTTAATGTGGTCTCGACGGCCGCCGGTGTTGGTATGTCGCTCGCAGGTGCTCCGGTCTGGTTAACGATCCTCGTGGGACTCGGCATCGGTGGCATGGGCACTCAGTTGATTGCGACACTGGGGGCCTCCGAAGTCGCCATCGGGCAGACATACGATGGTTCCATCGCAGTGGTAAGCAAGGTTCCTCAGAAAAACCCCGTCACGTTGCCGCCTTACTCTGGAGTTGAAACCTCCCCCACTGGCGAACCGCTTTTCGAGCGCCTGAGACGCCTCGGCGCACACGTCTATCGGACGCCCGGATGCTCGCCAGAGCGCACACAGGTCGCGTGCCACCAATTCCCGCTAGCCCCGTCGGTGTCCACCGGTATCTCTGTCGAGTATTCAGAGCACGCCATCCGCATCCCGCTTAACTCAATCGCAGAGCTAGAAGAACTGCGGACGCGTTGGGAGTTCGGCCCAGGCGATCCAGACCCGCAGTTGCGAATCATCGAGACATTTGACGCCGATGGCGAATTCGCGGGCTTCGCTGAACGCATGTGGACCAACAAGCATCTCTTTTGCCGGAACGCTCCGCCCTCCTGCCTCGAAAAATACGAGTGGGTCACGCTAAAGCTCAATCCGGATGTGTTCCGCATTACCCGCGACGCTTTTCACGGATTGAATCGGGTCAGGATGGCGAAGGTGTATCCCGATCTGGATGCGGCAGTTGCGGACATGAACAGCAGCATCCTGAAAATGCCGATCAGCCCCAAGACGCTTGCCGAGATCATCGATGAGTCTTGGCAGCAGGCAGCGGAAACGGCCAACTACGTGGGGCTGCCCTACCGGGACACGGAGCCAGTCACTGAGGAAGAGGTTGAAATCTGGATTAAGCAGAATCCGCGCAAGGTTCCATACATCGGAGATGTGATCGAACCCGCCAATCCGCCGGGCGATAAGAAAGTACCGATATCACCGCGCATCCGACCAAGACAAGATCCGACCCCACAGATAGACCCGGAAACCGATCCGCAAGTACGGCCTAAGCCCGTGACAGAACCGAATCCGGACAAGGCGAAAGATCCCGACGAAGCGACAGATCCAAGCAAGAACCGCGATAAGAACACCGACGGCGTGCAGGACGTCAACGTCATCAATCGTCCAACTGTCGACATCGGCAATCGGGTCAAAGTCGAAGTCGAGTTGGGTGATGTGCCAGAAGTCGCTCCGCCGAAACTGGAAGAACCGCCCACCGCACAAATGATTCTCGACCCATTGGTCGGCCTCACGTCCGATTTCAACTCATGGACGATGCCGTCACACGGCGGAAGCTGCCCGCGCACGACCATCAATGTCTTCGATCACTCGATCCCAATCGACGCGCACTGTGAAATCGCGGAGCGCATCGGACCACAACTCCGCCAGGTCATGCTTGCTGCGTTCGCAATCATGGCGCTTCTGATTATTTTGTCTGCCTGAGATCGCCATGCCGCTATTCACCATCATCGGCTTCGCGCTGAACGCCCTGCTCGGCTTCATGTTCCGCTCGTCGGTTGTGAAGTGGGCAACCTTCTTCGCGCTCTGGTACGTCGTCACCGAACTCGTCGCGGCCATCAAGTCGAGCAGCTTCTTCCCGAAGGTCTCCACGCTCAACGAGGCTTTCGCTGGCATCCCTGATGGCGTCTGGTACTGGCTTGATCTGTTCGCCGTCTCGGAAGGCGTTCCGATGGTCATTAGCGCCGTCGCAGCACGGTTCCTCATTCGGCGGCTGCCGATCATCGGGTAAGCGCTATGGCAATCAACGCGTACACCGGCCTGATGGGGTCAGGGAAAAGCTATGAAGTAGTCAGCAGCGTCATCGTGCCCGCCGTATTGGCTGGTCGCCGTGTCGTGACCAACATTGACGGAATCGACGCAGACGCTATTCGCGCTTACTGCTTGGACGTCAAGAAAGCGGACCCGGAAAGCTTGGGGCCTGTGATTCCGATTTCGAATTCGGACGTTCTCAAAGCTGACTTCTTCCCCGACGAGACGAGGCCCGACGTTGAGTCGCTCGTCAAGGCGGGCGATCTGGTGGCAATCGATGAAGCGTGGGAGTTCTGGTCTGTCTCGCACAAGATCAGCCCGGAACATATGCGCTTCTTCCGGCTGCACCGGCATTATGCACATCCCGAAACCGGGCAAACCTGCGATGTGGCGCTGATGATCCAGTCCATTACGGATCTCCATCGGCAACTGCGCTCAGTGATTGAGGTCACGTTCGTCACGAAGAAGCTCAAAGAGTTGGGACTGGGCAATCGCTATCGTCTTGAGATGTTTGGTGGTAGCAGGCTCACGAAGGCTGCGCGACTGGGCAGCAGCACGATGACGTACGACAAGGCGGTCTTCCCGCTGTATCAATCCTATGCAGGCGGCAAAGGGAAAGAGCGCGCGATAGATGCTCGTCAGAACATGCTTCGAAACCCAAAGCTATGGATGACGGCCGCCTTCTTCCTGTGCTGCTGGATCGGCATCGGCGTATTTCTTTGGCGGTTCTTTCATCCGAAAACGGAGGAGCCGCCTACCAGCGCGGCTAGCCCGGATGCAACCCCATCTGCCCCGGCAGGTATGCCGTTGGAGTACACACCCCGCCTACCATCGTTCAGCGAGCGATGGAGGGTCGCGGGACAGTATTCGGTCGCAGGCAGGCGCTACGTCGTGCTCAGCGACAACACTGGTCGTCTGCGCGTCGAATCTCCATTGGTGTTCCGCAATAGCGGCGTTGCGGTCATGGGCGAAGTCGATGGCCAAGTGGTCACAACGTGGTCCGGTCAGAAGCCCTCGTCTCGCCTGTTTGGAGAGACGCAATGAAACCGATCATCGTCACCGCTTTACTGTTTGGCGCTGCTCAGACATTCGCTGACGAACTTCGTATCGTGCCCGCACCCATCGACTACCGAGGGCCAGCGCTTCACGATGACGGTCCAGAGGTCTGGGACAACGTCGAGCGCCGCCCGCCCCTGTCGGAGGGAGTTAGGAAGACACAAACGCTCAGCCGCACCAACCGCGCGTCAGCCGGGGATTTTGATTTTCAGTTCGTCAATGTCGGGCAGCTCGTCTCGCTGCTGTACGGCGAAGTCATCAAGACGCCCTACGTCATTGCTCCGGACGTCCTCAATGACCAGCGAACGGTCTCGGTCAGATTCGATGCAAAGCGTGGAAACGTGCGCCAGTTCCTCGCTGCCATCCTGGACTCTCTCGGATTCGGGATCGAACAACGACAGGGCATCGACTTCGTATCGAAGCGATCAAGCGTCGACGACTTGGCAGAGCGTCGAGCCACTTACGTTTATCGCCCTCAGTACCGCGATACCTCCTATCTCGCGAACCTTGTCAGGCCGGTATTTCGAGGCCAGTTCACGATGAACCGTGAAGTGACCGCGCCGCCTGACAGTCGAGCAGGCGGCAACATTCCCGATGGGTCCGCAGCAATGCTCATCGATCAGAAGGGCGACACGCTCGTCTTCCGTGGAACGCGGGCCGAGATCGTCACGCTCCAAGACTTGCTTCCCCAGGTCGATACGCCGGTGGGTGAGGTCGCGGTGCGCGCTACCGCGTATGAAGTCACACAATCGACAGAGCATGGCTCTGCGTTCCAGCTTGCCTTGGATTTGTTATCGCAAGGCTTGGGGCTGTCGATCCAAATGAGCGGAGAGAAGCTCAGCAATTCCGTTCGGATTCGAGCCGGAGACGTTGATACGGTGTTTTCTGCCCTATCGAAAGACACGCGGTTTCAGGTCATTAACAGCCCGAATCTGCGCATTCGCTCCGGCGCACGCGGCAAGCTGACCGTGGGGCAAAAGGTGCCTGTACTCAAGTCCGTCTCCTACCCTCGTGGCGGCGGCGAACCGGTTCAATCGGTGGAATACCACTCGTCCGGGGTCATCTTCGAGCTAAGACCGACGATAAAGGACTGCGTCATTGATCTGCACGTCTCGCAGCAAATCAGCGACTTCGTGAAGACGACAACGGGCGTCAACAAGTCACCAACGCTGAACACGCGAGAAGTGAGCACGGAAATCAGCACTCAGGACGGTGACGTCATCCTGATTGGCGGGCTAACGACCAACAAGGCATCCGACAACACCTCGGGCCTAGCTTTCCTGCCCCGATTTCTCGACAGCCGCTCCGACACATCCTCAAACACGGAAATCCTCCTTGTCCTCCAGGTGGAGCGCGTCAGACCGTCTAGCGTCGGGAGTGTCGGCGCTGATGCCGAAGCCTTGGCGCACGGGCGTGACTGCAACGTCCGGGCCGTTAACGCGCGACTCAGCGCGGCTCGCGCGACCGAGCAGCGGGTGGCACCACTTCTGCCAGCCGAAGCGCTTCCGCCGACCACACACCGCCTCATTGAAGACCGCCCTTCCGCCCTCGCCGGCAACGTGGCGGTGCGTGATGAAGACGGGACGATTCGCGCGACCGCCGCCGCCCGCAGGGTCGAGGACGGCGGGGGCGCGCGAAGCGCGCCCTAAATTTATATCCGTAACACTCAACGTCAAAGGAGGTAACAGGGCCTACGCAACCAAGACACGAGCACATCTAAGTCCGGACGAAAAAAAGCCCCGGCAGAAATACACCGGGGCCAAGACTTTCTCCGCAATGACACATGACAGAGGAGGATCTGCCATGCAGGAACCAATTTTAGGGAACGATGCCGCCTTCCGGAGGGAGTGGCTTGTAAGAGGACGGAATTTTGGAGGGGGTCAGGTGGAGGTCACAGTCACCCGATTCGACCGCTACATCGGCGCTCAGGCGCTTCACGCGATGCCAAGAGCCAAGCGCGGTGAATCTGAAAATTCGGAAGATAACCAAATGGCGTCGGCCCAACGGGCCAAGCGGCAGGTCAGATTGCGTTGTAAGGCAATCGGTGCGGATCGCATGATTACGGTGACGTACCGAGAGAACATGCAGGACAAGGAGCGCCTCAAGCGCCACTTTGATGCGCTACGCCGCCGCTTGAACAAGATTCAGGACTTCCAGTACGTCGCGGTCCCAGAACGTCAAAAGCGGGGTGCGTGGCATCTGCACATCGCGGTGAAGGGCAGACAGAACTACCGCGTACTGCGTGCAATTTGGATATCAATCGTTGGCGAAGACAATGGCAACGTGAATGTACGGAATCCATTTCGGCGCAACGGTCAGCAGCACAAACTAGCGGCCTACCTCGGCAAGTACCTGACCAAAGACTTCGCAGAACACAAGATGAACGAAAAGCGCTATTGGTCGAGTCGCGGCATCACGATCCCCGAGCGACACCCCATCGACCACATCTTGAGCGACGACCCAGTGAAGGCCATCGTGACGGCGTTTGAAGCAGCTCAAGAGGCTGGCGCGAGGTTAGACAACTGCCAGGCATTTTGGAATCAGGAGCTCGGGTGCTTCTGGCTGGCCACACAGGAAAATTGACATGAGCTTACTTACACGCGCCTACATCCTCGAACGATACGGAGTACGACTCGGGGTCTCCCAGCTTTCGCAACTACTGTGCGTGGCAGAGGGAACAATCCGCAATCAGATTAGTGCCGATATTTTTCCCGTTCCAACATATGTGGAAGGGGGTAGACGCTTTGCCTCGTACGAGGCCATCGCAAACTATCTCGACTCCATTGCTAAAGACGCGAATATCCGCTGTAGCGCTTGAGAGACTGAAGGGGCTATCGGAATCCATTCCACTCATTCGGATAGCCCTTTCTTAATGAAATAACCGACGAAGCAGAAAGTGCAGAAGCACATCCCCCCCTATCAAAAGAAGGGGGATAGTCATTACGCGCTTTCCAAACAGCGGCTTGCGATACGGGACCTGATGTCACCCAATCGCCCCAAAAAATTTTCGTGCCAACCAAAAATAATTGGTTACCATATCGCATTGTCGAACCAACCACTGGCCACGCACGATGCTCCCAAAAACAAAAAATATAATTTTGAAAGAGTACGATCAGAAATCTGCGCTATATGCCGCATACGGGCAAAAATTGAGCGAACTCGTTCAAGAGTTACTCAATGACTCAAAAGTTGCGTTTCACTCAGTCTCATTTAGAAAAAAAGAAAGACTTAGCTTAAGCAACAAACTTAATAAACCAGGTGCGACGTATGAGAGACTTTCCGATATTACTGATATTTGCGGACTTCGCGTCATCACATACTTCGAAGATGATGTAAAGAAGGTTTCTAAAATATTCTCTTCCGAACTTGAAATTGACGAAGCAAACTCCAGCGACAAATCAGAATCCCTGGACCCCGACAGGTTCGGATATCTTTCCGTTCACTTCGTAGTATCAAACGGTCAAGAGAGAAATAAACTCACGGAATACAAGAGATTCGACGGCATCAAGGCAGAGATTCAAGTTCGCTCTATTTTGCAACACGCTTGGGCTGAAATTGAACATGACCTTGGATATAAATCCCGCGATGGCATTCCCAAAACAGTTCGTCGTCGATTCTCAAGGCTCGCAGGCCTCCTCGAACTGGCCGACCAAGAGTTCCGAACCATTCGGGAAGAGTTGACCTCGTATTCCAGTGAGGTTCTAGGAAGTATCAAGAGAGCACCGGCAGACGTTGATCTCAATGCCATTTCATTGAGAGCATTGGTTGACAGCAATGAACTTGTGAAGCGCATCGACCAAGCCATTGCTGACGCCGGAAATTGCGTAATAGATGAAATTGACACAGACGACTTTGGAAAAGAGGCCGCGAGATTAGAATTTTTTGGCATGACAACCATTGATGACGTAACCAATGCCCTTTCTACCAATGAAGCATCTATTGTAGAATTTGCTCGACTCTGGTTAACTCGAAATGACGATCAGAGCGGCGGATCATTTAGCCCAGGAATATGCCTATTCTACCTCTCATACACTCTAGCTCTTGCAACTCACAACACTGAAACATTACAAGATTACGTCAGCATTTTTATTGGAAACGCAGGACAAATGGATGTCAACAAAATCACATCAGAACTACAGTCCACATATCTAAAAATGTCATAAATCAAAAATCACGTCGCATCTTCGAGCAAGATGCCATCTCGGTCATTTTCCCCAACACATCAAGACGCCCCTCTCTTAGCGATCAACGCAACGAATCTTTTTGAACGGAAGAAGCTTACCTTTCTCCGCAAGATCCTCAGGCTGAAGGTTTGTATAACGCTTTAAATGTCGCCAATCCTTGTGGCCGGTAACACCGGCTACCTCGGCAATCCCCCAACCGGCTTCAAATAGCGCACTTGTTGCTTCGTGGCGAAGATCGTGTAGGCGCAGGTCGCGAATGCCTTTGTCGTCGCACGCCATCTTGAAATACTTGCTGGCCGTCTGGGGCGAAAACGGAAAGATGCGCTGCTCGCCGACAGCCTTAGGCTGCCGCTTGATCACATCCAGCGACGTCCCGATCAGCGGCACCCACTCATGATTCCCAACCTTGTTGCGAGGATCCTTGCGATCACGTACAAGCACCATCCGGTTGATCTCATCCAGATCACGCCATTCGATACGGAAAATCTCGCCACGCCGAAATCCTGATTGCCCATTGATCTCAATCACATCAGCCAGCGGCAAAGTGTGTTCCGGATGCTCCCTATCCCACGCCATAATCCTCGCGATCTCGTCAGCTGTCGGACGACGCTCCCGCTTCCCCGCAGCGCCGATCAACCTCAGGTGATGAAGCATTGGCCGAGCCTTGCCGATCACGTCCGGCAAGTCGAAGTCCAAAAAACTCGCCGTATGCCGCAGCACCGTCCCGAGCTTCGAGATATCCATATTCACGGTCGCCGCCCCTGCCCCGGCCCTATGCCGAGCCTGAGCGAACTTCACAAGCGTCTTCGGCGTGAGTTCAGCTATCGTGACCCCGTTGAAGTGCTCCGCTAGCTGCTTAAGCGTGTAATCCTCAGTCGACTTCGCCCTCACCGGACGCTTCGATTCCTCACGCAAAATCCGGTAGTGCGTAATGATCGCGGGCACCAGCGTCTTGGCGGACACCTTGTCCAGATTCCGGCCCTCATCAACCGCTACCTCAATTTCGCGCGCCCATGTTGAGGCCTGCGCCTTTGTCCGAAACGTTTTTGATATACTCTTGCCCTCGCGTCGGACCTGAGCGCGCCAACGCGTTCCTATCTGCACAATCGATGCCACTGTCGCCCTCCTTGCTGTAGCAAAAGTGTAGCAACGGCGACGTGAAACAGCAGGTTGCGGAGTGATCTGGAGTGATACTGTAGGGGTGTCACTACCGCCCGGAAAGCCCCGTGGAATAAGGCGATGCCTTTGATTTCAAAGGACGTCTCGCCAGTGGATAGAATCCAGTCTCTCCCTGTAGTTCAATGGATAGAACGAGTGCCTCCTAAGCGCTAGATACAGGTTCGATTCCTGTCGGGGGGACCAATTTTGCGTCCCGCGTTTCATCAGATTTAGCAAAAAGCCCCGTCCGGCGTTCGTCGGACGGGGCTTTTTGCTTTCACAAGAATTGCAGCACTAACGCGTCAATAAGGCGCGCCCGACTTCTTTTCCAGCGACGGCCACTGAATGAAGGCGAACACCCAAATCATGATGATGTTGAGGAGCGGCACAAAAGCGACCAACACCCACCAGGGCGAGAATCCCGCGCGGCGAATAATGCGCGCATAGGGATACAGGAAAATCAGCGTGAACAGCAACACAATCAACCAATGCCAGATGCCTAGGTGGTCCATAACTCTCCTCGTCTATTAGCGTCGTGGAACTGCTGTTAATGCCGCACATTGTCTCGCACAACATTTGCTGCGTGAGGCCATTTTGTCATCCATTTCGCTCGTAACATCCAACACCAATTCGGCAATCGAATTGTCATGATTCCATAAGAAATCATGCCTCGACGCCTCCACCGCACACCAGAAATTCATCTTATAGTGGTTTTCCCTTAATCCTTACCTAAGACCCGCGAAAGCAGTGCCTTAATCCATTCGTAATCCCCACTATTTTTGATAGGGGATACGCACTTTACGCCCGTGCTAGCATGCGGCGCGGAATGTTCTTACGGAGCATTTCAGCATAGGAGTCCTACCGTAAATCGATTTCACTCCTGCTTTTTTGGACTCCTGGCATTAGGCGGCGTCACCGACTGGGCCAAATCCGTTGCAAAAGCGGGTGCGGCAGCGCCGCCAATTTCCAGAACAACATTCTAAAGAACTAGGAAAATGGCACACCATCTCGTAAAAATCACCGGCCTGCTGCTTGCAGCCGGCATCATGGCGGGTTGCTCGACCATGAACCAGGGGAGCAGCAGCGCCAAAACGGCCGCCACCGGATCCGCCGGGGGCGCGAACTCCGAAAACGCTAACCAGACGCTCGAAAAATGCGATCGCCCGCTGGGCACCATGGCGGTCATTGAAGACACCTCCGCCCCTTGGTACGGCGTGCTGACCGGTCAGTACAAGCTCGGCTCGACCGTGCCTGTGCTCAAGCTGCTCGTCCAACAGTCGAACTGCTTCGTGATCGTCGATCGCGGCCGCGGCATGAACACGATCATGGGCGAACGCGCCCTGCAAGAGTCCGGCGAACTGCGCAACAAGTCGAACTTCGGCAAGGGCAAGATGGTCTCCGCCGACTACGCACTGAGCCCGTCGATCACCTTCACGAACAATAACGCCGGCGGTGCCGGTGCCAGCATCGCCGGCCTTCTGCCGGGCGGCATCGGTGCAGCCATCGGCGCACTCGCCGGCAGCATGAACTCGAAAGAAGCCAGCACCATGCTGACCGTCATCGACAACCGCTCCAGCGTGCAGATCGCCGCCGCTGAAGGCAGCGCCACCGCCATGGACTTCGGCGCCCTCGGCCGTATCGTCGGCAGCTCGGCCGGCGGCTCGCTCGGCGGCTACTCGAACACCGCCGAAGGCAAGGTCATCGTGGCCGCGTTCACCGACTCGTATAACAACGTCGTGCGCGCCGTGAAGAACTACAAGCAACAAACCGTCGCCGGTGGCCTCGGCACGGGCGGTCAACTCACCGTCCAGGACGACGACGCACCCGCTCCGACCAAGAAGACCGTCCGCAAGAAGAAGTAATCACGCTTGTGCGATTGACCACCCCTCAAACCTGTCTTTTCGGCAGGTTTGAGGGACAGTCTTATGTTCGCCAGCCCGCGTCTCCGGACTCATCTCCTCGACGCTTGCCACCTCGGCGCTCGCTAGCGCCCTATTGCATCGCCACACCCAAGCTGGCGCGTCCTACTCCCCCGAAGTGCTCCGCCCGGTTCCACCCGCCTCAAATCTCAAATATTTTGCCGTCCAGCAAACGGATTGGCCCCGTCGGCAAAGGCAATCGCCTATCTGCCAATCCCCGCTCCACTATCATTCCGCACGTGCCCTCCCCCCAAAGTGCCTACGTTGCTGCCTAAGTTTTGGCCTGTGCCATCGCTTGCGTATGACCCAAGCCATTTGCAAAGCCGTTAGCTGAGCAATACCTAAGCATTTCATTAGCAAGACCCAGGTGTTTCGTAGGTGTTGCGTCGCCGCGCTCGCCGCCCGACCGCGCAATCCCGCTATTCCTTGTCCTTTCTCGATGCCAGGATTCGTATGACGAAGCCTTCGCAGCGCGCTGTCCCGCTTACGACACCCAACGCCGGCGACGCCCCCACCGCCAACGTCATCGCCCACGCCTGGGCTCAAGTGGGTGCTGCGCTCAGCCCACATCCGGACTGCCCGCTGCCCAACTGGACCGGTGGCGGCGATACGCTCCATCAGCATCTTTTAGTTATCGGCAACGAGCACGACAGCGATCTGGTCAGCCAGCTCAGGCATCTGGAAGTCGCGTCCGCACGCTTCGGAAAAGTCGGCTTTGTCGGCCCGGCGAACATACGGCGTCTGATCGAATGGTCGATGGGAGAGCGCGTCGTCGTCCTTTCGCGTATGCCGCGCGACGTCTCAGACTGGGATCTGCGCTGCCCGCTCAGCTCGCTGGCCCGCACACTAGGTCCGCAAGCTGCTCATGCCCACGCCGGACGTCCGTTCCTGCGTGTATCGGCCGTCCCCGCGCGGCATTGGCGCGACCGGCTGGCAGCCGCCGCACAACACGGCTTCTGCGTGGGGTTTGCTGGGCTGAATGCGCTCGACAGTATCGGACTGACGGGGACGTCACTGAACGCCTCGCGCCTGACGTCGCTTGCACCGCTTCTGCGCGTGCCGGGTGTTTCCTGGGTACCGCTGGGTCAGGAAGGGGATGGGGTATTCGACGCTGTGCCGCCGGAATCGGTCGACTGGATCGACTGGCGCACGGACTGCGACGATCTGGCCGATGAGGCATCGCTCATCGACAACCTCGATCTGGTGATCGCGCTGGATGCCGGACACGCCCATCTGGCCGAAGGCCTTGGGGTGCCGGTGTGGTATCTGGGTGCGACACGAACAGCGCTATCGGGATCAGCGCGTCATGACGATCGTTTTGATCGTTACGACACGCATTTCAGCCCGGAAAGTCTGAGTCATCCCGCCGACACGGACGGGTTCCGAGCGCTGCCCGTCTCGCACGACTGGCCCGGCAAAGTGGACACCGCCGCGAAAGCGCTACTCGCGATGGCCACCGAGTTTCAGGGCTGGACCCGCTGATTCGTCAGCGGGGCGACGGCGCCGTCTAAATGCGTCTCGTCGCCTGACCCTCAGCAAGCCTCAACAGGGCGAACGCTAGACGTTAGGCCGCCCAGCGGTCACCGACCTGTGCCGTCTTGACCCACTCCATGAACGCTGCGGCTTCCGGGGTATCCGCCGGCGCCGACCAATCGGCGTAATCCGCTTCGACGAACGGACGATACGGACCGTGCTTCACCTCGAAGATCACCGCCCCCGGATCGAGCGACAGCACCGTGTGGTGTGTCTTGATCGGGCTTTCGATCACACTCGTGTCCTCGCCGAGCACCTTGCGGTCGATCACGACGCCATCCGCATCGAACGTCAGCACGACAAAGCGACCGCGCAGCGCCGTCAGCAACTCCCACGTATGGTGATGCAGGTGCGGACGAATGTACGTCGAAGGCTCCATCGCAATCGCCAGTCGCTGGATCGAATCGTCGAGCGACTCGTGCAGGTTCTGATTCATGCGCGCACGGGGCGATTGCGTGGCTTGTTCGGTCAGCGCGTCGAGCGCGGCAAAAGTCAACGTTTTCATCAGCTTATTGTGGGGAATGAGGGGATGTTCGCGGCGCGATGCGGCCGTTGCGATGCACAAGAGTGTAGCAAACCGGCTCACTTCGCCTGCCCATAAAAAAACCCGCCGTTTGGCGGGTTTTTCGACTTCGCACTGCATTGCGCCTGAACGGCGCAACGGCGTGCTTAGTACATCTTCTTCTTCAGCGTTTGGCTGCGCAGACGCTTACGCAGACGGGCCACGGCAGCAGCCTTCTTGCGCTTGCGTTCAGCCGTCGGCTTTTCGTAAGCAGCGCGTGCCTTGACTTCCTTGATCAGGCCCGTGCCGTCGATAGCGCGGCGGAAACGACGCAGTGCAACTTCAACGGGTTCACCGTCTTTGATAACGATCTTGGTCATGCAATATCTCGAATAGTGTTTCGGCCCCGAAGAGCCGTAAATTTGATTTACCGCGCAAAGACACCATTCCCCGCCCTGCCGGAGATTCCCCCTGCCAGGCGCGACGAACGGACTTGCTACGGACTGCACTACACCACATCCGGCGGGACCGCGACTCACCTCCTCTGCGATCTCCCGATTGGCAATCGATACCTGGTATCGCGCCTTCCAGACTGGCTGAACGGTTGATTGATGGCGAAGCGGCATGCTCATCGTTCGTCAGTGAGCCCCACTTCCCGCAATGCCCATAATTTGGACAAGGTCGTGATTATACACAGAAAGGACGTCAGATGCACACGTTTTGACGTTCCTCTACGTACGACGGGCCCCGCCAGCGTGCTGGAGGGGCCCGTCACCGGTAGGAAACGGCATCAGATGCCCGTCCCCCTCAGTCGGGTTTTGCACCGCCGGACGGCGTCGAACGCCGCCCGAATGCAAGCAAAAACCTGCTTAGAACTTGTGACGCACGCCTGCGATCACGGCGATCTGCGACTGTGCGCCGGTGCCCGTCGGGCCACCCACGTTGTCGATCGCGGCAACCACAGCGTCACCCGTAGCGCGCTGGTACACGCCGTTCAGGTACGTCTCGGTGCGCTTGCTGAACGAATAGGTCGTGCCGGCATTGACCTGGAACCAGCGCGGCTTCGTGCCCTTGCTGATACCCGACAGTGCCGTCGCGCCGCTCACGCTGCCATCGCTGTAGACGAACGCCAGACCGGCCAGCAGACGCGGCGTGAACTGGTACTTGCCGTTCAGTTCGAAGGTGTTCACACGAATCGACGATTGATTGACGTAGTTCACCTTGGCATAGCTGTACACGAAGCCAACCGTTGCCGCCTGGATCGCATACGAAACACCCGCCGCAGCGATGTCGTGCTTGTCGACGGCACTCGTGTAGAAGATGTCCGTGGCGCTCGAATAGTCGTTCGAGACCGCGCCGTTGGCATTGCCCGTGCCCGGGCTGGACAGGTGCATGTAGGCGAGCGCTGCCGTCAGCGGACCGTTGGCATAGCCAGCGCCGATGCTGAACGCGTTATTGTTCGAGAAGCCCGTGCCGCCGCCGGTGTTCGGCTGATTGCTGAAGCCGTACAGTGCGCCGAACGAGAAGCCGCTGTAGTTCGCGCTCGTGTACTTGATCGAGTTGCTGACGCGGAACGAGTTGTACAGGTTGTCGATGTCGCCGATGTGCGCGCCGTACTGCGTGGCCCACTGCTTGGCCGACGTGATCGGGCTCACGAAGTCGACCACGGAGTCGTACTGACGACCGATCGAGACCGTGCCTGCCTGTGCGCTTTGCAGACCCACATAGGCCTGACGACCGAACATGCGGCTGTTTTGCAGCATCGTGCCGTTCATCAGGTTAAAACCGTTCTCCAGCACGAACACGGCCTTCAGACCGCCGCCCAGATCTTCCGTGCCCTTCAGGCCCCAACGGTTGCCCTGACCAATGCCGCTCACGGCCTGGAAGTTGTGTGCACCCTTGGCGTTCAGACCGGTGGCGACGTTGTTGACGTAAGCAACGCCCGCGTCGATCACACCGTACAGCGTGACGTTCGTGCTGCTCTGGGCCATTGCCGGAGCGGCAACGGCGAAGCTGGCAGCAGCCAGGGCCGTGAGTTGGAAGCGCTTCATCTTTATCCTCTTTGATAGTGGTCTTATATTTTTTGGCCCGCCGGTGCGGGCGTCCACTGTCAATGTCGGCTGCCTCGATCTGTGCGACGAGGATGCTGCAACCGCATATGCAATGGAGTACTCACCAAATGACACGCGGTGCTTTCCATATGAAGGAAAAGCACCGCGGGTCGTTTGCAAGCGGATGCATTCTGACACGGTAGCGACACAATTCGCACGTAAGTGGTGCAATCGCAACACATGAAATAACAAACATATGCGACGTGTGCCACGAAGGTTTCGGACACCGTGATATGTCCCATCATGGTCCGGCGATATCCACCCAACCACGATTCAACGATGCAATGAAAAACGGCGCATCACCCGTAGGCATGCGCCGTTTTCGCCATCGCTTTCGCCGCACGAGCGGCGCGAAATTAGCGAGCGGGGGCTTTAGATGCAGCCGTCGCCGCACGCTTGCGAGCCGCTGCCGCCACACCGCTGGCCACCGGCTTCGCAACACCGTTCGCCGCCGTTGCGGTGCCATTCACCGGCTTCGCTGCGACGGCCGATTTTGCGGGTGCTTTGGCTTTCGGGGTGTCTGCCTTCGCCGCCTTGGCGGGTTTGACCGACTTCGGTGCGCCCTTTTCAGCCACCTTCTCTACCTTGGTGACCTTCACCGGCTTGGCCGGTTTTGCAGGTTTCGACGCCTTGGGGGCCTTCGCGGCTTTATCAACTTTCGTGACCTTCGCAACCTTTCCCGCACTCGCACCCGCGGCAGCGCCCGCGGGCTTCGCCGCCGTCTTCGGCGCAGCCTTTGCAGCCGCAGCCAGTTCAAGGTCGATGGTGTGTTTGAGGCCTGCGATGACGGGGGCGGCCAGATCGTCGGCAAAGTGATCGAACCAGCGCTTGGCCTGCAACAGCTTCTTTCCGCCGAGACGCCGCTTATGATCTTCGTCGCTGGCGAGCACCTTCGCTGAGAGCCGCGCGCGGCCCTTCGAGAGGCGTTCGAGAACGGTGATGATGGTGAACCCGCGATGCGACGTCTTCTGCTCTGCAGACATACTGGCCTCCTGATGTTCCCGCCGTGCGGCGAGCCCGGATTGGATCGAAGCCACGATCTGAATCACGTGGATGCGCCCGATCCTACCACGCCGCAATGTCCGTGCCAGCAGGCATACGGCTCAGAGGCCCCTTTATATGTGCGGTCGGCGCAACCTCTGGCGGCTCCGGTGACAGAGGCACGCGAGAAATCATGCTTACCACCCACACTTACCCACGCTCAGCTACGCGCCCCCTTAAGACGTTGGAGTTCATCACCAAACTCGTGGATCAGGAAATCGACCAGAAGCCGAATCCGGGGTGGCACGGGGTTTCCGGGCGCAAATACGACGTAGAGATCGATGCGCTGCATCGGGTGCGACGGGAGCAAGCGGACCAGCCGTCCCGACGCGACGTCCTCCTCGACGTCCCACGCCGCCTCGCAGGAAATACCCTCGCCCGCCAGCGCCCACTCGCGCAACATCGCCCCATCGGCACTGGCCAATGCACCGGTGACCTCAACGTCCGATAGTCCTTCTTCCTGCATAAATCGCCACGTCCCCCGAACCCGATTCCGCCGGAACAATCGCAGGCAATTGTGAGCGCTCAGTGCTTCCGGGGTTGCCGGAGCACCATGCCGATCAAGGTAAGACGGTGCAGCCACCAGCAGCATCTCCGACGATGCGACTTTGCGGGCGACCATGCCTTCATCGCCCGGCAAGCCGAAACGCAGCACGACGTCACAGCCGTCGAGCATGTTTTCGACGCCTGCGTCAGATAGAAACAATGTGATTTCAAGGCCGGGGTGGAGGCGTGCAAATTGCGCCAGCAACGTCGATAGCCGTCGACGTCCCAGATCCGACGGCGCACTGACCCGCAAGAGACCGCGAGCAACCGTGCCCCGCGAAGACACTTCGGACTCGACATCGCGAACCGACTCCAGAATCGCCACCGCGCGCTCGTACAGCAACAACCCTTCGTCAGTGAGATTGAATCGCCGCGTGCTGCGATTCGCCAGACAAACGCCCAGGCGCGTTTCCAGTTGCCTCAGACGTCGGCTCACCGCCGCAGGCGAGGAACGCAACGCAACAGCAGCGCGCGAAATGCCACCGCTCTCCACAATCGCCTGAAAAAGCGCCAGTTCAGAAATCGAGTCCAAGGCCGTCTCCCGTCGGATGGCATTGCCACAGGCTAACCGCGTATTTATCGGAAAGGATGCTAGCACCGAAGGCTCTATATTTCCACTTATCGGAAATAAGCCATGCAAATCCATAGGTTTCGGTGGCATCACGAGCGATTCAATATGACGCCTCGGCTTGGTTATTTCCGAATTCCACAAATATGCTGCCTCTTTCCCCTCCCTCCGCTCCCGCAACCGGCGACCTGTCGCCCGCTACGCCGCCTGTGTCGCACGTGGATGGAAAGCAGACGGGACTTCTCGCCGGGCTCGGACTGGCGGCATGGATGGAGTTCTATACGTTCGATGCCGTCAATCTCGTGCTGCCCGACATGGCAGGCTCATTCGGTGTGTCGCACGATGAAGCCAGTTGGCTTCTGATCGCGTTCAGCGCATCGTTGTTCTGGGGGATGGCCGTTTCCATCTGGCTCGCCGGCTATGTCGGCTATTTGCGATACATCCTGGGGAGCATCGGATTGTTCGCGATTGCATCGATGGGCTGCGCATTCGCCACCGATTTCGGAACGATGCTGATGTGGCGTACCGTCTCGGGGTTTGCCGGTGCGGGCCTGGCGATGTGGTGGCGGGGCAGCGTCTATCTGTTGATTCCCCGGCCTCGACGCAGCGTATCGATGATGCGCATCTCCATCATGATCTATCTGTCGACGGCGGCCGGATTGCTGTTGAGCGGATACGTGACCGACCGATACACCTGGCGATGGCTTTTCGTGCCGAATATCGTCGTCGCTGTCGCGGCCATTGGGCTACTCCTTCGCCACTATCCCAAGGTTGTCCGCCCAACCGATGTACGCGCCCGAGGCATCGACATGCCCGGACTTCTGCTCCTCGCAGTAGCGCTCGTTTGCACGCAAGTGGTCATGACCCGGGGGCAGGCGATGGACTGGTTCGGCTCACCGGAAATTCGCATACTGGCCTGGGCTGCGATCTCGGCTTTCGTCTTGTTCGTCGGATGGCAACTGCATCATCGCAACAACGTCCGGCTGCATCGTCTCGATCTGCTTCGACACCGCGATGTCGCCGCCTCCGTTGTCCTAGGGGTGCTTGCCGGCATCGTCGTATCCGGCAGCACGTATGCACTGCCGGAGTTCCTGCGAACCGTTTATTCGCCAGGACTCGACGCTACCCATACGGGCCGGATTCTGTGTGTGTATGCATTGACGGCTGCGGCCATTCGCCCACTGGTGACGCGCTCGGTCGGCAAATTCGGGCCACGCAAGGTACTCGCATTCGCCTTTATCCTTCTGACGGTATCCATGTCGCTGATGTCACGTCTGATCACGACAGACACGCCGTATGGATATTTCGCGCTACCGCTCATCCTCTATGCCTTCTGTCTTTCGCCGGTATTGTCAGCGCTCGCCAGCGGGACGGTCGCCCGATTGCCGCAAGATCTACAACTGGACGCGGTCGCCGTGTACATGACGTTCCGCCAATTTGGGATGTCACTGGGTGTGACGCTCGTGACCGTCGTATTGGCATGGCGCGAGCAATTGCATTCGAGCCGCTTGTTCGACTTCCTGTACTCGGCGTCCGTGCAAGTCAACGAATGGATGACGTCCGCCACCACCCTGTTGATGCAGCGCGGGATGTCGGCGACACAGGCGCGCAGCGCAGCCGAAGCGCTACTCGCTGAGACCGCGATAAGGCAAGCGAGAACCCTCGCCTATGCAGACGCCTTCGTCTTCATGGCGTCTGTTGGGCTGGTGGCTCTGTGCTTCGTCCCTCTGATGTCCCCCCCACCATCCAAAGGATGAACGATGAGAGAAACAAAACGGGTGCTCCTTATCATGGGCAGCACACGCGCAGGCCGAAACTGCCCCGCGATCGCGCAATGGATTGCCGACATCGGCCAGACGTGCACGGATCTGACTTACGAGATCGTCGATCTCAAAGCATGGCACCTTCCGCTTGACGACGAGCCGGGACTGCCTGCCACGGGGGCCCCCTATGTTCAACCACACACGCGCGCGTGGAGCGAGAAGATCGCTGCGTGCGACGCGGTGGTTCTTGTCACGCCGCAGTACAACTGGGGCTATCCAGCAGCGCTAAAAAACGCGATCGATCACCTGTATTTCGAATGGCGGGATAAGCCCACGGCCATCGTGACCTACGGCGGGCACGGCGGCACCAAGTGCGCCAGCCAACTGCGACAGGTCGCCCAAGCGCTGAAAATGCGTGTCGTCACAACGGCCCCCGCGATCACCCTGTCCGACGATGTCATCCGTCACGGCGGAACCTTGCATCCGGCAACGGATTTCGCCGAATTTGCGTCGAGCGTCGAACAGGCCATGACGGAGTTGGCGATCAATGTCATGTCCGAAGCCTCGGACGCACGTCCCTGACTGGCATGGGATCAGGGGCGGCATATCCCGGCTCAAAACGCGGCTCAAATCGCGGCCCGAATCCCGAGCCTCAATCGAGAAATCGCACCGGCGCGCCCTCCGGATGACCAACGATCGCTTCGTCGCGCACAACGCACTGCCCTCTGATGACGGTATGAATCGGCCATCCGGTGACTGACTTGCCGTCATAAGGTGTCCAGCCGCAGACGCTGGCGATCCATGCATTGCGAATGACGCGACGCGCGCTCAGATCGACGATGCTGAAATCCGCGTCGTAGCCGAGCGCAATTCGCCCCTTCCCTTCGATGCCAAAGATCCGCGCCGGTCCCGCGCTGGTGAGGTCGACCAGCCGCTGCAAACTCAGTCGACCCGCGTTGACGTGATCGAGCATCGTGGGCAACAACGTCTGCACCCCGGTCATGCCGCTGGGAGATTGCGGATACGGCTTCGCTTTCTCGTCCAGCGTGTGCGGGGCATGATCGCTGCCGATGACATCCACGACGCCTTCGCGAATGCCTTGCCACAGTGCATCCCGGTGTCGTCGCTCGCGCACCGGGGGATTCATCTGCGCCAGGCTACCCAGTGCCTCGTAGCACTCAGGGGCATGCATCGTCAGGTGATGCGGCGTGACCTCCACTGAGACCCTGCGTTTGTGCTGGGTGAGGAAAGCGATCTCTTCCGCCGTGGAGACGTGCAGCACATGAATTCGTCGCCCGGCTTCTGCCGCGAGATTCACGATGCGTCGCGTGGCCATCAGCGCGCTCTCGACATCCCGCCAAACGGGGTGGTCCGTCACGTCGCCACTCTGCTCGACAATCGACTTTCGTTCGCGCAGACGGCGGTCGTCCTCCGCGTGAACCGCCATCCGGCGGCGACCATGACGGACGATGCTGCGCAACGCACTTTCGTCATCCACGAGGAGATCGCCGAACGAGCTTCCCATGAAGACCTTGACGCCCGCGCATCCGGGCAGATTTTCCAGCGTGCCGAGTTGCGCTGCGTTCGATGCAGAGCCGCCGATATAGAAAGCGTAGTCGCACCACGCGCGGCCTGATGCCGCATCGAGCTTGGCTTGCAGTTGGGTCGCGCCCAACGTGAGCGGGTGAGTGTTGGGCATCTCGAACACAGCCGTGACGCCGCCGAGCACCGCCCCACGGGTACCCGCCTCAAGGTTCTCCTTGTGTTCCAGACCCGGCTCTCGAAAATGCACCTGACTGTCGATGACGCCCGGCAGCACATGCAACCCCCGCGCATCCAGAGCGGTTTGCGCGCTCCACGTGCCCGCGAGCGCGCCAATCGCGACAACTCGGCCGTCACGACAGGCAACGTCGACGCGCTCCGCGCCGTTAGGCGTCATGACGGTTCCGCCAGCGATCAACAGATCGGCATTCATGCCGGACCTTGCGTCCGCATCGTTATGCATTTCGAGAACTCCCTATGGGTCACCGGGCGACTGATCTCGTGCGCTGAAACGTTTGCATTTGATCGAGTCTTTATGGACAATATGCAACTCAGTTGCATTTAAGATTATATGGGCGCCTCGCCTTTTCGTCTCGATTGACGAACGACGCGGCGTCTTTACCGGAAGGAGTTGAAATGCGTTTTGGAGTCGCTGCCGCATGGCGGCAGATGATGGGGCTGGCCGTTTTCGTCGGACTGATGGCCTGCGTGCCGGCGCATGCTGCGCAGGGGAAACTCAACGTCGTGGCCTCGTTCTCGGTGCTCGCCGACATCGTGCAAAGCGTGGGCGGCGATCGCATCACCGTCACCTCGTTGATTCCACGCAATCGCGACGCCCATCACTTCGAACCCTCGCCTGCGGACGTGGCCGAAGTGCGCAAAGCGGACGTCGTGTTTGTGCATGGCGTCGCGGGCTTTGAGGGGTATCTGCCTCGCCTGATTGCGGCGTCCGGCTACACCGGGCCGGTCGTGACGGTATCAGACGGGGTGAAGTTGCGAACTCGTGTTCGCAAAGGTGTGGCGGGCGACGATCCGCACACATGGAACAATCCGATGAATGCGGTCATCTACGTGGGCCACATCAAGGACGCCCTGGAAGCAAAAGATCCGGCGGGTCGCGCCGAGTACGAGGCCAACGCGGCGCGCTACATCACTGCACTAAAGGCGATCGATGCCGACGCGCGCCAACGCTTGGGCAAAATTCCCGAAGCACAGCGGGTGGTGATCTCGTCGCACGCGGCGTTTGGCTATCTCGGCGACGCGTATGGCATCACGTTCCTCTCGCCGATGAGCATCTCAACGGCCGACGAACCGTCTGCCAAGCATATCGCCGCGCTGATCGATCAGATTCGCAAGGAGCGTGTGTCGGCCTATTTCGTCGAGAATTCGAACAATCCGCGCCTTGTGGAACTGGTCGCCAAGGCGACCAACGTGAAGCCCGGCGGCGAGCTGTATGCAGAAGCGCTGTCGGATTCGAGCGGCTCGGCGTCGACGTATCTCGACATGCTTCGTCACAACGTCGACACGCTTGCCACGGCACTGGAGAATGCGCCTGCACAGGCAAGCGCGAAGTAGCGGCAATGGGCAATGGTGCGCCGCGCGACTTAACGCGGCGCTCGGCAAGCAACGCCGCGAAAGCGGCGGCGTCCGTTTGCACGGCGCGCAAGTTGCGCGCATCGTCAAAGGTTAGTGCCAGCCACGATGCCAGCCGTAACGCGGATGCCACCATCCCCAACCATAGTGCGGGTGATAGCGCCACGAATAGCCGGGACCCGGCACCACACCGACTGGCGCAACGTACACGACACCGGCGGGGGCAACCTCCGCAGGTTCAACCGGCGCCACCACACAGCCGGACAATGAGGCCGCCAACAGCAGCGGTACGAAAATCGTTGCGGGTTTCATGAGTCGCTCTTCCGTATTGAGTTGAAATGAGGGGGCGCCTGCTCTAATAAACGCCCGCTCTGCGACTCATGTTGACGCAACGTCTTCCCAAATTTGTAAGCCTGTATTACGCCGCGTTACGTTTCGAAAATGTAGCGATCACACCATCGCGCCGTGCCGAAGGGACAGGCATCCCGCCTCGCGCATCACGCCTTGAGCAGTGCCGCCGCATTGCCCGTCAAGATGGCATGTCGACGCGACTCGTCGAGTCCGGACAAATCGTCGTGCGGCCCCAGCAACCCCATCGGAAACGGCCAGTCCGAACCGAACACGACCTTGTCCGAACCAAAGATGGACTCGCTCAGCGCCAACGCTGCGTCGTCATGCGTAATGCAATCGACGTAGAAGCGGGAGAAGATGCCGCGCGGAGAAGGGAGTGTCACGTCGACGCCCGGTCGGGACGTTCGATAGCCGCGCTCGTATCGACCGGCGAGCATCGCCGTCGCGCCACCGCCGTGCGCAAGACAAAAGCGAATTTCCGGATACCGGACCGCCACGCCCCCGAAAGCAAGATGCGACGCCGCGACGGTCGTCTCTACCGGGTTACCCATCAAGTTCTCCAGATAGAACTTGCTCAGGCGGGTGTCGCAGCACTGGCCGGGGTGAAGGAACAGAAAGGCGGATTGCGCATTTAATGCGGCCCAGAGTGGCTCGTAAGCAGCGTCGGAAAGCGTTCCCTCATACCCGCCCGCCGAAGCGGCGTAGCGACACGTCAGGTTGTTTTCCAGCACGAGGCGCGCGGCGAGCTCGGGATGTTCGAGCGGCAGATGCCACAACGCAGACAAGCGCGACGGGAAGCGCTCGCAAACCTGTCGCAAGCCGTCATTGACATACGCGCACCACACCGACGACGCAGCTTCATCCAGCGATGGTCGATACATCGGCGGCGGTATCGATACCCAAGCTTGCGCGACGCCTTGTTGATCCATCCACTCGATCAACGCATCGGGCGAGAACAATGCACTCATTCCGATCGTGTGACCGTCGAGCGTGAGCCGTCGTGCTGCGGCGTCCCATCGGACATCCGTCATCGCGGACAGCCGGGCCTCATCGATCGGGGCCTGATGCGCGTGAACATCCAGCGCAATGCGTGTGGTTTCCATGTCGACTCCGAACTCGCTGCGTCTGCCTATCAACGGGCTTCGAGATTGGCGTTCATTTCCTTGCCCCAAAACTCCGGCGACCAGCGCGGCCCCCAGGTGTAGGGCAAATCGTTCCAGTCCCGGCAAAGCCACCGGTCGGTGATCTTGTCCATATCCGCGTAAAACTCCACCCAACTCCCCCACGGATCGCGCACATAGTGAAACAGGTTGGACGCGATGGCGTGCCGCCCCGGGCCGAAGCCATCGCCGTATCCCGCTTCGCGCATTCGCCACGCGCCGTAGCCGATGTCGTCAAAACTCGGCACCTGGAAGCTCGCGTGCTGGAAGCCCCGGTGGGAGCTGTTGATCAACCCGAAGCAATGATGATCGACGATACCCTGACCGGCTGCCATAAACGCGACCTTACCCGCCGCACGATCCGTCGTTCGCAAGCCCAGCACATCCGAATAGAACCGCTCTGCGCGCTCAAACTCGGGCGTGAAGACGAGCAGATGCCCGATCCGCAAAGGCGGCCGGTCTTTCTCAAGGGTTTGCCACAGATTGATGTCGACGCGATCGGCAGCACCGCCGAAGTTGAAGGCTGGGACCGCTACGCGCGGCGATGCCACGGCATCTTCCGGGCTCAGATGAATCCATGTTCCCCACGGGTCTTCGAACCAAAGTCCCTCACGCGGCCACCCCTCCGGTGCACAGGGAAAGACCTTGATCCCGGCGGCCTCGATACGTTGAGTCATGCCCGCGACCGACGCCGGCGCGATGCGAAAGGAAAGATGATGCAGCCGCTTCTTCTCGCCTTGCATCAACACGATTTCATTGCTCGATCGCCCCGGCGAGTTACACAGAAGCGCCTGAGCGTCGTCTGAGCGGCGCACATCCAATCCGAACGTTGTGTAAAAGCGTTGGGCGACGTCCAGATCGGGCACGGTCATGCCGAAGCCGTTCAGACCCTCTACCGCAGACGTAGTCATAAGGACCCTCGATAACCTTGGTAAGGAAATGCGGTATCAGGCACCGATACGGATGCCGGATTTGCCGTGCAGATCAACAGACGCCATCCGATTTCTGAGTTCGCCGAGGCCGCTTCCACGCACGATCACCTCATCGCCTTCGTGAAGAAATACCTGCGGCTCGCGCGCGTTGCCTACGCCGCTGGGCGTCCCCGTGAGCAAGACGTCACCGGCACGCAACGTCATGCCAAACGACAACTCGGCGATCAGTTCGGGAATCGAAAAGGCCATGAGTCGCGTGCTGGCCGATTGAAGCACCGTGCCATTGACGACGCACTCAAGATGCACGTTCGCGGGATCGATCTCGTCCGCCGGAACGATCCAGGGTCCGAGGGGCATGGTCGCATCGATGCTCTTGCCCTTCAGCCACTGCCCGCCGTGACGCCGCTGGAGATCGCGCTGGGAGATGTCGTTCGCCAGACAATAGCCCCACACGTACTCCATCGCGTTCTCCACCGGAATGCTCCGCCCGGTCTTGCCGATGATGACCACCATCTCGGCTTCGTAGTCCCATTTGGCGGACAGCGATGCGTCGTACGCGATGTCGTCGACCGGCCCGATCACCGTATCGGGACCCTTGGTGAAAAACGTGGGTGCCGTCGGCGGGGGAACGTCCTGCCCTTCGCGCTTTCCCTTGCCCTCTTCGAAGTGGTCCCAGTAGTTCCAGCCTGTGCAGAGCACGTCGCGAGAAAAGCGCTGAATCGGCGCGAGCAGATGCGCCTCGCTGAGCGCCACGCGCGGCGCATCAGGCGACGTCGCATATTGTCGAGCGCGCGTCAGGGCGTCTTTTCCGCCGCCGATCAGCGCCACCATATCGCCCATCGATGCGGGCAGAACGACCCAATCGTCGTCTTGTCTGACGGCGATGCGCTTCTCGCCGTTGTATTGCAGTGTTGCGAAAGCCATGATGCTCCTCGGTGGGTAGTCGCGATCTGTCGATGCGATGTCTCAGACTTCAGACGTCAGGCCTGCGGCAAGACCGCGATGGCGTTGATCTCGATGAGATAGTCGGGCGAGACCATCTTCGTCACCTCGACCATCGTGGAGGCCGGCAGCGGCGGATGGAAGTACTCGCGGCGTACCTTGTGAATGGCCTCGAAGTGCTCCATGTTGCGCACGTAGACATCGACGCGGCAGACATCCGCGAGCGTGCCGCCAGCGGCAGTGACGGCACTCTTGATGTTCTCGCAGACCTGACGGGTCTGCGCGTCGATGTCGCCGACGCCCGCGATCGTGCCGTCGGGACGTCGAGCGGTCATTCCGGAGATGAACACGAGCTTTCCCTTCGCCTCGATGGTGGTCGCTTGCGAAAAATGCCCGTTGGGCGTGCGCAGTGCGTCGGTGCTGATTTGCTCTTTCGCCATGATGAAAGTCCTGTCGTTAGTCCGCTGTCGTTAGCCTGATGAGGCGGTAATTTGCTTCAGATATCTGCCCATGTCGCTGGCGCTTGCACACCCGCGACGCTCGCCAGCCCGGCAAGTTGTCGTGCGACGTCGACGGCGACCGGGCATGTCTGCCCGTTAGCCTGAGCGATCTGCCAACTGATCTCTCCCGGGCTGTAAAGCCGCTCCGTACCGGCCGCAGGAGTCGACGTGCGGACCTTTGCGGCCAGTTCGGATGCACGCAGTTCGAGCGGCCGTTGCAAACCGAACTGCGAGGCATCGATTGCCAGAAAGGCCTGTGCGCTGTTGTACGGCGTAGCGCTGGCGCCATAGAGCGGTTGCACTTCGTCGGCCACACCGCCGTCCGACAGGCCGCCGCAGAGCAGATCGATCATGAAAGCCAGACCGAAACCTTTCGGCCCTGCTGCGGGCAGTAGCATCCCGGCAATAGCCTTTGCTGCGTCTCGCGTGGGAATGCCTTGCGCATCGACGGCCCAGCCGTCAGGAATCTCCTGCTCCACCCCCTGCGCGAGCCGAATCTTGCCCATCGCGCTTGCGCTCATGGCCATGTCGAGTTCTACGGGAATGTCGTCTGCGTGCGGCATGGCAATCGCCAGCGGGTTATTGCCGAGAACCCGTTCCGCTCCGCCCGGAGCAGGCATCAACGGGCGAGTGTTCGCCATAGCGATGCCCACGCACCCTGCATCGGCCATTTTTCTCGCCCAGAATCCGGCTTCACCGAAGTGGAACGCGTTTCGTACGGTGACCATCGCCAGCCCGTAGCGTCGGGCTCGTTCTATCGCGAGCGTGATGGCCTGCTTCGCGCTCACCTGACCGAGCGCGTTTGCGGCATCGAGTACGACGACGGCCTTGGCGTCGTGCGCGACCTGCGCGAATTCCGCTTTACTGACGGAGCCGGCGCGAATCCGCTCGATGTACATGGGCAGCAACATCACCCCGTGCGATGCCTTCCCCCCCTGATCGGCGGCGATCAACGGGTCGGCAACCGATCTCGCCACGTCCGCCGAGACCCCTTCGGCGACCAGGAGACTCACGACCAGTTCACGCAGCACGTCGGTCGACACACGGATCGGCGAGTTGTCAGTGGGCATCGCGTTCATCCGTGTACCAATCGGGCTTCTGCGGGTAATGCGGACCGTCGTAAATCTCGACGACGATGGTCTCCTCATGCGCAATCGTCGGGCCGTGAACATTGCCCTTCGGGTTGCAATAGAAGCTGCCGGGCAACAGCGTGACGCCGGTGGACGTGTACTCGTACTTGCCGCTCAGGCAGTACATGAACTGATTGGACGCGTGAGAATGCGGCGCAGGAATGCCTGCGCCTTTCGAGAACTTGATCAGCGCTATCGACGCACCGGTTTCGTCATCGCGCCAGAACATTTTTTCGGCTACACCGGCAAGCGATTTTTCCCGCCACGGCATCGTCTCGCTGTGCAGAAGGATCTCGTCCATCGAAGGCATCGGCGCACTGGCCGTCTTTGTCTGCGTGTCTTTACCGCTCATGAAATTGACTCCCGTTGTGTGTCGACATTCACAAAAGCACGTGCACTCAGATCGCTCCCGCCATCTCTGCCGTATGGGGCAACCACGGACGAAGCGCGAATTCGATGGCGGCAATCGCCAGATAAAGCAGCAGCCCGAGCAACGCCAGCGAAATCAGCGCAGCAAACGCGAGCGGTGTGTTCAACTGGGAATTGGCGACCAGCAGCAGATTGCCCAGCCCTTCGGTGCTGCCCACGAACTCCCCGATCACCGCGCCGATCACGGCCAACGTCACTGCGATTTTTGCGCCGGAGATCACGTGAGGAAGCGCGGCGGGCATCTGAATCTTGAGAAAGATCTGCATGCGTGTCGCTCTGAGCGACGTGGCCAATTCGATCAGATTGACCGGCGTGGTACGTAGCCCGGTGGCGGTGTCCACGACAATCGGAAAGAACGCGACCAGCCACACCAGTGCCAGCTTCGATTCGATGCCCGTTCCCAGCCAGACAAGCACGATGGGTGCGAGCGCCACCTTAGGCACCGACTGCATGGCGATGAGCAGCGGATAGAACATCCGGTTCAATATCGGCGAATTCGCAATGGCGAAGGCGATGGGGACGCCGACGATAAACGCCAGCGCAAAACCGTAGACGCATTCCAGGAGCGTGACCCACCCTTGCGATAACAGCGTCGCCCGGTCGTCGACGAATGACTGCGCAATCTGAAGGGGTGTCGGAAGCACTGCAATGGGCACGTGAAACATCACCACGTACATCTGCCAGACGACCAGCAGCAGCACGATGCCGAACGCGGGATACCCGATCACACGAAGGTTCAGTGACTTCATTTCACGACTCCGAGTGCAGTGCTGGCCTGATGTTCGTAAGCGGTGAATTTCGGCGTGAACCGGAGTGCCTGCGATCTGGGATAGGGGAAGTCGATGGCGATGCGTTCCGCGATTTTTGCCGGGCGCTTACTGAATACGAGGACTTCGTCGGATAGATAGACCGCTTCGGAAATGCTGTGCGTGACGAACATGACGGCGGCCCGCGTGTGTTCGCGAACGGACAGCAGGAGGTCGTGCATTTCCATGCGCGTGAAATCGTCCAGCGCACCGAACGGCTCATCCATCAGTAACAGCCGGGGTGCATGGATCAACGCGCGACACAATGCCACCCGTTGCTGCATGCCGCCGGAAAGCTCATGCGGGCGCGCGCTGGTGAACGCATCCAACCCCACCAGCGTGAGTAACTCGTGTGCTCGGGTCTTCGCGGCCTTATCGGCTTTGCCGAGTATCTCCATCGGAAACAGCACGTTGGCGAGCACGTTGCGCCAAGGCATGAGATTGGCGCTCTGAAATACGAAGCCAAAGTCACGTTGGGGGCCGCTGATCGCATTGCCACGAATCTTGACCGTCCCCGTCGTGGGCTTGGTCAACCCGGCCACGATCCGAAGTAACGTCGTCTTTCCGCAACCGCTAGGCCCAAGCAGCGACACCAGTTGTCCCGCGTCGAATGCGCAGTCCACAGCTTCGAGCGCGACCGTCTGGCCGCTCTTGCCTCGCGGCGGATAGATCTTGCTGACGCCTTCGATAGCGGCGAAAACGGCTTCGGTTGGCGTAATGCCGCCCATGCCCTTTGTGTCCAGCCGCGCGTTCATGCCGCCCCCTTAGGCAAGAAGTCGGTCGTGAACAGCGACGCTGCCGAAAGCGGTGCCCCCGGGATGCCGATGTTCTGCGCGATGAAATCGACGCTACGCTGCATTCGGCCCCCATCGATCCATCCCATGCCGAATTTGCGGGTATCGGCACTTTGTGCGAGCGCGCTCAGCAGCTTGATCTCGCCGACGACGACTTCGCGATTGATGCCTGGCACGTAGTTCGCCATGATCTCGCTGGCCGCTTGCGGGTCCGCCATCGTGTCGCGCCAGCCTTGCATGGCTGCCTTGACGAAGCCGCGCACGGTGTCGGGCCGGGACTTGATCATGTCCTCTTTGACCAGCAAACCATTTGCGTACAGTTCAAGACCGTGATCGGCGAGCAGCAAAGTGCTCAGTTGCCCGCCGGGCAGCACCTTCTCCAGCCCGACCTGCGTAAAGATGAAGTTCTCGATGGAGGGCACTTTCTTGCTGAGCAGCATGCCCACGCGCGCCGCGCCATCGACGTTGACGAACTTGACGGAGCCCGGGTCCAACCGGTGCTGCTTCATGAATCCCTGAATCACCTTGGGAGAAAAGCTCCCCGCGCCGCTGGCGATTTCCAGCCCGTTGAGTTGCTCGGGCTTGGTGACATTCGCCCCTTGGGCGAGGGAGAAGACCGCATAGGGAGCGCTCTGATAGTTCATCGCGACGAACTTGGCGCTGCTGGCACCACGCGCTCTTGCCAGCGCGAGGGACACCACGTCTGAAAACGCGAACTGCGCGATGCCCGATTCAAGGGCCTGGATGGCTTGCGCAGTGCCCTGCCCCGGCACAATCTTGACGTTCAATCCCGCCTGCTTGAAGTAGCCCTTTCCCAGCGCGACGTACCACGGCGTGTGACGGCCCAGCGCGGTGAAATCGAGCGACAACGTCAGCTCGCCCTGACTCCGGTCTTGCGCCCCCGCGACCTGCCACGCTCCGGTCGCCCACCCGGCGGCGACAGCACCGAGACTTCTTACGACCTGCCGACGCTTGCTGTTCGTTGCCATTTCCGACCCCTAAGTAGAAATCCATGGATGACGCGGTCAAGCCAACTTCCCGCCGAGCCCTCACCGCGCGAAGTTGTATTTGTTCATAAGGCGTAATATAGTTTGTGACATACTGTGTGATATGTTACAGATCCGCAAGTGGAAAAATATTCCGATCGGAGCCGTTTTATGGATGTCCTGAAGTTGCTGGGATGGCGTCGTTTTTTCGCCGAGCTGGTGATGCGGCGCTGTCTGGCGGCTGCCGTTTACGGGGCGTTATTGGACCGAGCGCGGGATCGGGCGTACGTTGGCGCTCGGGTAGAATGCGAGGCCCATCGCGGCCGTGCGCATGGCTCGTGGTGGTTGCCGCGGGAAGCGACACTTTACGCGCGCGTTCTTGCCACGATTCGACGCACGGGCACCGACATCCAGCGCGCACACTTTCTGTCTGGCATTGCGCCGACGACGATGTTCAGCGACGAGCCACCAACACCTGCACCACACGATGTGCGCCCATGTGGCATGAAACAGCGTGAGGGTGCAGAAGATGCATAAGATTCAGAAGATGCGCAAGGAGATACCGTCAGAAATGCCCAAGCCGAGTCCTATCGATCTCGAAGCACCGAACGCAGCCCCGTCCCCGTCGCCACTTCGACGGATCGCCAAGGGCGCGTCGCTCGCGGAGCAGGCATATGTCGAGATCAAACGGCGGATTCTTTCGCTGGAGTTCGGGCCTGGCCAGTTCTTTAACGAACTGATGATTTGCGAGCTGATCGGCTTCAGCCGCTCTCCCGTGCATCACGCGATACAGCGGCTGAAGCTTGAAGGACTGATCGACATCATTCCGCGCAAGGGGCTTCAGATTCGGCGCGAGTCGATGGACGAGATTTTGGATTTGCTCGAAGCGCGATGGGCCGTGGAAGCCAATGTTGCGGCATTGGCGGCTCAACGACGCACCGAGGCGCAGTTGAGCCGGATGCGAGCGCTCATCGAGGCGTCGCGCGAGTTGAGTCGTGCGGATGACCGCGACCGGTTCATGCAGATCGATCACGATTTCCACGCCATCATTGCCGAAGCGGCCGGGAACAGTGCGCTGACGGAAATCATGCGCTCGTTGCACGAGCGATCGGCGCGACTGTGGAAGCTGCGCTTGCTCGCCCCGGGCGATCTCACGCACACACAGGACGAGCACTCGGCGGTGCTCGAAGCCATTGCGGCTGGCGACGCTCAGGCGGCTGCCAGCGCGATGGGGGCTCACCTGGCGTCGCTTCGCCGTCGACGCGTCGCGCCAACGTCGTTTAGCGAACCGCTGCCGTTGCATCCCGTTGCGGACTGACGTGATTCGCCGCGTCGGACGATGGGAGATTGAACGGCTTGGCTGACAGATTGTTCGCCTATCATCGTCGGCACTTTTAAAGAACATTGTGCATTCAGCGCGGCGAAATCCGATCGATACCTCGTCGAACTCCTAAACTTTTCCTTAATTCGGCCGATAACGTGAGGCAGCACTCAACTCCCACGGAAAATCGAGCCATGTTTCTCATTAGAACGATTGTTGGCGGGGTATTCATCGCGTCTTTAACCGCCTGTACGGGGCCGAGTCCCGTACCGGTCGCCAGAGCCATGGTCTATTACGACCGTGCCGCATTTGTCGAGACGCTGAAACACGATATGCCTGCCGTCACGGGCGACGTCGTCCAGCACGGGCGTTGCGAGGTGTTTGTCACGACACCCGAAAACAATGTCGGATCGCAGAAGCCTTGCGTTTTTGCATTGACCCGCGAGACGGTCTACGTCGCATCGTGGAACGCCTTCGGCACGAAATACGAAAACCTCATGACGATTCCGCTCAAAGGTGTCGATCAGGTGGCCTATACGGCGTTCGGCGGTATGCGTCAGGTGCAATTGACGGAGAAGAAGCGCCTGCTTGGTTTGGCCGTGTTCAACGACGAAGCGACAGCCAATCCGGAGAAAGAGACAAAGCAGGCATTCGAATCCATCAAGGATTCGGGCGTACCGGAGGGGAAATCGATTCGCGGCGTCATTTTCTCCAACGCGCTCTATTACTCGACGTACTCGCCGATCTACATCAACACCCGAAAATAGCCGACGGTGCCGGCCCGGCCTAGCATCATCGTTCGCAGGGTGGGTCGATATCCCGCTTGATACCTCATGAAAACAAACAGATATTCTGGACGAGCTGCCGTTTGCGTACTGGCGCTCGCGGTGACGGGTTGCGCCAACGTGCCATCGTCGCCGGAAACACTGGCCCGATTTTCGGGATCCTACGACGTGGTGGCACAGTCTGGGCCGAAGGCATTCGAGTTCACGCAGATCGACTTGCGATTCAATCGCGATAGCAACGGTATCGCGTCGGCAAACGTGCGACTGACGAACGGCGAAACGTCGGTCGATTACGTTTATCTGAACTGCGGATATCCCGGTGACCGCATTGCCAACAATTTCAGCGCCAGCGAGAAACCGGGCGACAGCGAGGTCATTCGCTGCCAGCAATCGGTGCCTCGTGGGCCGGTGCTATTCATGGCCAGGGCCGTCGACGGTCGTCCACTCAAGTTCGCCGGGTATAGCGGCGGGGTGATCTCGGCGATGTTGGCGAAAACGGTGGTTTCCGAGACCGGTTGGAAGATTGGACTCAATTGGGGCCCGGACACCCATAGCGGCTACGCCGTGCGGCGCAGACCCGAAAGCTCGGCCGATACCACCGGCGCCTTGCGTACGGCCGAGTGAGGCCATCCGGCATTCGGACGCTTCAGCTCGGCTCAGAGAATCTGCCAGTTTCCTGCTGTAAGGCTAAACGGGCGATGTAGTCACCTACGATCTCGATGTCTACGATGGCTTCCGATAATAGGTGAACGATCGTCCCTCGTCGTTCACCTTCGCCTGATACTTCATCTCAAGGCGGTCGAACACATCGGCGGCCAGTTGCCCCTTACCCGCAGCGGCGTCTGCAATGCCCCTCTCAACCATCGCATCCAACGCGGCAAGCTGCGACTCACGGTCCTGAATCAGACGCACGCCCTCACGCAACACATCACTCTTCGAGCCGTAACGGCCTTGCTCTACCAGTTCGGCGATGTAGTCCTCAAGCGAACGCCCGAGTTCTGCACTGATCATGATTTTCCTCCGGGTCGAATTGGCTGGGTCAGTGCGCACTCCAGCATGCTTATCAATAGTCATCAAAACAAGCCGGACTGGAGGGTTGGGTCGATTGCGACGCACCAAAAGAAAAGGGGTTAGCCGAAGCTAACCCCTTGATCTTTCTGTCCTGCTGGTCGGAGCGATAGGATTCGAACCTACGACCCTCTGATCCCAAATCAGATGCGCTACCAGGCTGCGCTACGCTCCGACGAAAGAGGACGCATTCTAGAGGTTTCCTTGCGTTACGTCAAATCGTCACGCAGATTTTCGTCATCATCCGGGCATTTTCACGATATCGGCTGCACAATCATTACGCAACCCTCGCGCCGATGGCAGTCACGCGGCCGCCACGAAAACCCGCCATAGTGGGAGGTTCACCATGTCAGAACCCGTGTCGATGAACCTGATTCTCTGGCGTCACGCCGACGCCGAAAACCTGCCCGCCTCCCTCGCGCTCAGCGCACAAGCCGATCTCGCCCGCGAACTCACCGACCGGGGCCGCAAACAGGCAGAAAAGGCCGCCCAGTGGCTCCGCCCTCGCCTCCCCGACGACGCCCTCATCCTCACCAGCCCGGCCGTACGCGCCGTCCAGACCGCTCAGGCACTCTCGCCCACCCCGCGCGTCGTGCGCGATCTCGCGCCCGGTGCAAACGCCGTCACCCTGCTCGGTGCCATCGACTGGCCCGGCACCGCACAGACCACCGTACTCGTCGGCCATCAACCCGCCCTCGGCCAGCTCGCAGCACTCCTGCTGAGCGGCCAGGAAGCCTACTGGACGATCAAGAAAGGCGGCATCTGGTGGCTCGCCTCGTGTCGCCGTGAAGACGAAAGCCAGGTGGTCGTGCGCGCCGTGGTCAATCCCGATCTCATCTGACGCACGATCTCACACCTGATCTGATATTTTTTGAGGGACGACGAAATCGCCCCCGCTTGTCCCTCAATGCCCGGAAATGCCCGTGAATCGGACGATGTAAGGCGTCGTATAGGGGATCTGACTCATGACAACGGACGTTTTGTCATAGAATTGTCGCCTACCGTTCACGGAATCGACATTGATGCTTTTTAAAGTACGTCGCAACGCGACCGTCACAAAAAGGGCTTTTATGCGCGACCTGCCGAACCCCACTATGCCGCTCTCTTCGCTGACCCCTACGTCGCGGAGGCGTCTTCCTCGCCCTGAAACGCCTGTCAAACCGAATCTGGCTGTGGCGTGGGCACGCGACGAAAGCGAGCTTCGTGAAGCGCAGCACCTGAGATATCAGGTCTTCGCCGAAGAAATGGGCGCGTCGGTCAAAGGTCCCGCAGGCCTCGACGTCGACGAATACGACCAATATTGCGACCACCTGATCGTGCGCGATCAGGATTCGCTCAAGGTCGTCGGCACCTATCGCGTATTGCCCCCCTCGCAAGCCAAACGCCTCGGCCGTCTGTACTCCGAAGGAGAGTTCGATCTCTCGCGCCTGGATCACCTGCGCCCGAAGATGCTCGAAACCGGTCGCTCGTGCGTGCACACGGACTACCGCAATGGCGCTGTCATCATGGCGCTGTGGAGCGGTCTGGCCGAGTACATGCTGCGCAACGGCCTGGAAACGATGCTCGGCTGCGCCAGCGTGCCGATGGCCGACGGTGGTCACTACGCCGCCAGCCTCTATCGCAAGCTGCAAGACACCTCGATGGCCCCGGCCGAGTACCACGCCGTGCCCCGTATCGCCCTGCCGGTGGACGAGCTGCAATCGACCCTCGACGTCGAGCCGCCCGCCCTCGTCAAAGGCTACCTGCGCCTTGGCGCCCGCATCTGCGGCGCTCCGGCCTGGGATCCTGACTTCAACACCGCAGACTTTCTCACACTGTTCCGCCTGTCCGACATGAACCCGCGTTACGCGCGTCACTTCCTCGGACCGGAACTCGTCAGCAAACTCCAACAAGCCTGACCGGCACCGATCTCTCCCCCAAGTATTCCGTCCCCGTTCAATACGCTGAGGGACAACAAAAAGCCCGGCAAAAGCCGGGCTTTTTGTTGGCTGTCCTTCCTACGCACCCCGAACCGGGCGCGCCGCAGGTGTCAGGCGTACACCACCTTGTAGCGCATCCCGATCTTCTCCCACTCCTGCGCTTCGCGCTGCAGGCTGTAATCGGTCAGCGGATTGGCTTCGATCCACGTGCGTGGCACCGAGACCTGGAAACCGTCGCCGAGACGTTCGACGTCGATACTCTCCGGCAGCGCGTCGGTGCGGCGGCGACAGAACAGTACCGCGAGGCGCAGACAGAACAACAATTGCCAGTCGACCTGCTGCGCCTGCGACGCCAGCTTGCCCAGCTTGCCGACGTGCCCCAGCAGTAGCTCGGCCAGTCGCGCCTGATCCGGGCGCGAGAAGCCCGGCATGTCCGCGTTGCTGCCGATGTAGGCCGAATGCTTGTGATAGGCGCTGTGCGAGATCGACAGGCCCATCTCGTGCAGCGACGACGCCCAGTTGAGCAGCGCTTCGCCTTCCTCGCGTCCGTCCTCCGGCGCGTCATCGGAAACGTCGCCATCAACGACGTCGGCGTCGTCGAAATCGACCGGCAACTGACGGTACAGCGACACGGCCAGACGCCCCACCCGCTCCGCCTGCGCACGATCTACGCCGTAACGGCGTACGAACTGCTCGACGGTCACGGCGCGCATGTCCTGATGCTGTGTTCGGCCCAGCAAGTCGTACATCACGCCCAGACGCAGCGCGGCGTCCGTCGTCTCCATATGGTCGACTTCGAGTTCGTTGAAGACGGACAGCATGATCGACAGGCCGCCCGGCAGCACCGGAATGCGATCCTGCTTGAGGCCCGCCAGCTTGAGACGGTTGGCGTTCTCGGCCTTGATGAGCGCACGCTTCAGACGCTCCAGCCCGCCGCGCGTGAGGCCATGCACGCCACCGTCGTTGAAGCCATTGGCTTCGAGCAACTCGGCCAGCGCCCGCGCCGTGCCCGACGAGCCGATGGCCTGCGACCAGCCCGCTTCGCGAAAAGCCGACGAAATGATCTGGATTTCGCGGCGAGCGGCCAGCTCGGCCTGCTTCATCGCATACTCGTCGACGTTACCGCTGGGGAAGAACTGACGGCTGTGGCTCACACAACCGATATAGAGACTCTCCATGATCAGCGGCTCGTAATCCTGACCGATGATGAATTCGGTCGAGCCGCCGCCAATGTCCACCACGAGACGATTGCCCGGGCACGTCGGCACCGAATGCGCCGCGCCCGCATAAATCAGACGCGCTTCTTCGCGTCCGGCAATCACTTCGATGGGGAATCCGAGCGCGCGCTGCGCTTCGCCCAGAAAGTCTTGCGCATTCTTGGCCACGCGCAACGTGTTGGTGGCCACCGCACGCACCTGATCGGGATGAAAGCCCCGCAGGCGCTCGCCAAAGCGCTTGAGCACGTCCCAGCCGCGTTGCTGCGACGGATGATCGAGATACTTCTCAGCGTTCAGGCCAGCAGCGAGTCGCACCGGCTCGCGCAGCGCATCGACCTGATAGATCTGAGTGCCGGCGGAAGTCTCCTCCACGCGGCCGATGATCAGGCGAAAACTGTTCGAGCCGAGATCGACGGCCGCTAACAAGGGCGATGGGGTACTCATGTGGGGGTGCGCCTGAGCGAAGAATGCCGTAATGTCCGATGCTTAACTTTAAAAGCATGACGGGCACTCGACAAATAAATGACGAATAAGTTACAAATCGAATATGACACGTCGTTGACAAATGTGAATGTCATATAACTGTAACAATACGGATGAAGAATTCACGCCAATCCCATGTCTTTCGCACGTTCAATATGAATTACCCGCTGCTCAACCGAGAGCTGGGCATTCTCGCGTTCAACGAACGCGTGCTTGCCCAGGCGGCCGATCCGGCCACGCCACTGCTCGAGCGCCTGCGCTTTGTCTGTATCGTGAGTAGCAATCTGGATGAATTCTTCGAAATCCGCGTCGCCGGACTGAAGGAGCAGATGCGCGAGAATCCGGGCATGCTCACGCCGGACGGCATGACTTTTCAGCAAGTTTACACGCAAGTCTGCGCTCGGGCACAGGCGCTTGTCGAAAAGCAGTACGCCCTGTTCGACAGCATCCTGCCGCAGATGGAGTCCGAAGGCATCGCGTTTCACCCGTCCGGCCAATGGAACGACGCACAGGTCGAATGGGCCCGCGACTACTTCATGCGCGAACTGGTGCCGGTACTCACGCCTATCGGACTGGACCCGGCCCACCCTTTCCCGCGCGTGCTGAACAAGAGTTTGAACTTCGCCGTCGAACTCGAAGGCAAAGACGCCTTCGGTCGCGACGCCGAACTCGCCATCGTTCAGGCCCCGCGCGCCTTGCCGCGTCTCGTGCCGATGCCGCCCGCGCTCGCCCCGCTGCCCAACAGCTTCGTGCTGCTCAGCTCGCTCATGCTGCGCTTCGCCAGCGAACTGTTCCCGGGCCTGACCGCCAAAGGCTGCCACCAGTTTCGCGTGACGCGTAACAGCGACCTGTTTGTCGACGAAGACGAAATCACCAACCTTCGCACCGCGCTTCAGGGCGAACTCCCGGCCCGCCACCTCGGCGACGCCGTGCGCCTGGAAGTCGACGCCGGTGCCCCCGCGCGCCTCGTGCGACGTCTTCAGACGGAGTGCGGGCTGGCCGATTCGGACTGCTACCGCGTGAAGGGCCCCGTCAATCTCGTCCGGCTGATGCCGCTGCCCGAGATGGTCGACCGCCCGGATCTGAAGTTCGTGCCGTTCGTGCCTGCCCTGCCCAAGCGCATGAGCGCGTCGCCCGCCATCTTCGATCTCATCGATCAGGGCGATCTGCTGCTGCACCATCCGTACGACAGCTTCCAGCCCGTGCTGGAACTGCTGCTGCAAGCCGCGCGCGATCCCGACGTGGTGGCCATCAAGCAGACGATCTATCGCACCGGCAACGAGTCGTCGCTGATGGACGCCCTCATGGAAGCGGCTCGCAACGGCAAGGAGGTGACGGTCGTCGTGGAACTGCTGGCGCGCTTCGACGAAGAGACGAACATCAACTGGGCCGCACGGCTCGAAGCGGTCGGCGCACACGTCGTCTACGGCGTGGTCGGCCACAAGTGCCACGCGAAGATGCTGCTCGTTGTGCGTCGTACGCGTCAGGGCAAGAAGACATTCCTCAAGCGCTACGTCCACCTCGGCACCGGCAACTATCACCCGCGTACCGCGCGGCTGTACACGGACTTCGGTTTGATGACGGCGGACGAAGCGCTGTGCGCCGACGTGCACGTCGTCTTCCAGCAACTCACCGGCATCGGCCGTCAGACGCATCTGAACGGGCTCTGGCAGTCGCCGTTCACCATGCACACGCACCTGCTCGAAGCAATTCGTCGCGAGACGGAAGCGGCGGCCGCGGGCAAGAAGGCGCGCATCATCGCCAAGATGAACGCGTTGCTGGAGCCGACGATCATCGCCGAGCTGTACAAGGCGTCACGTGCAGGCGTGAAGATCGACCTGATCGTGCGCGGCGTGTGTTCGCTGCGCGCCGGCGTGAAGGGGCTGTCCGAAAACATCACCGTGCGCTCGATTGTCGGACGCTTCCTCGAACACCATCGCATCTATTACTTCTATGCGAACGGCGAAGAGCACGTCATGCTGTCCAGCGCCGACTGGATGGAGCGCAACTTCTTCCGTCGCGTGGAAGTGGCCTTCCCGGTGCGCGACAAGCGCCTGAAGGCCCGCGTGATTCGCGAGGGGCTGATGGTGCATCTGCGTGACAACGTACTGTCGTGGCTGATGCGTCCGGACGGCAGCTATCTGCGCCGCCGTGCGGGCAAGACGCCGTTTAACAGCCAGATGGTGCTCATGCAGGAGATCGCACAGCACGTTCAGACAGGCAACTAACCCCGGCGAAACCGGGATGCAAAAAAGGGGGCGAAAGCCCCCTTTTCCATTTGAACCACTCTTTGAGCCGCTATCCGGCGCTCAGCCATTCACCGGCACATCCGTCGGCGTATCGACCGGTGCCCGATGCACCACACGCGTCGGCGGGAAATGAATGGCGAACGTGCTGCCGCGCCCTTCCTCGCTCGTCACGCGCAGGTCGGCCTGATGGCGCGTGAGCACGTGCTTGACGATCGCCAGTCCGAGGCCCGTGCCGCCCGTATCGCGCGAACGGCTGCGGTCGATGCGGTAGAAGCGCTCTGTCAGACGCGGGATGTGCTCGGCCGGAATACCCAGCCCCGAGTCGATCACCGCGAAGCGAGCGCCGCCGTCGTCCGTCGCGCCCCATTCGATGCGGATCTTGCCGCCCTGCGGCGTATATCGCACGGCATTGCTCACGAGATTGCTGAACGCGCTGTGCAACTCGCCTTCCGCACCGCGCAGATCAAGTCCGTCGACCCCCGTCACTTCGATCACGTGCTGACCTTGCGACAGACCTTCGGCGTCACCGCGCAGCGATCGCATCTGCATACCCATGTCGATGCGATCGTCCGACGGCGGCTTGCCACTGCCTTCGAGCTTCGCCAGCGTGAGCAGATCGTTCACGATGTTCTGCATGCGACCCGCCTGCTGACGCATGATTTCCACGTAGCGCTGGATCTCATCCGGGGACAGCGGCAGTTCGCCCACCGTCTCGAGAAAACCGGAGAGCACCGTGAGCGGCGTCTTCAGTTCGTGCGAGACGTTGGCCACGAAGTCGCGGCGCATCGCGTCGGTGCGCTCAAGATCGGTCACATCGAGCGAGATGATCAGCTTGCGGTTGTCACCATACGGAAACACCTGCATCGACAGCACGTTGTTGCGCTTCTCGCCCATGTGATGCATGAGCAGCGCTTCGTCGTAGCGTTCGGACGACAGGTAATGCACGAAGGCCGGGGTGCGCAGGAGATGGGTGATCTGTTGACGCAGATCGCGCTTGGCGTCGATGCCGAAATGCATCTCGGCAATCGCATTGCACCACTCGATCTGATTCTGCTCGTCGAGCATGATCACGCCGTTGGGCGATGCCTGGATCGCCTGAATGAAGCGTGCGTGCTGTTGTTCCACCTGCTTGACCTGGTTATGCCAGCGCTTGGCCAGCTTGTGCAGCCGGTAATAGATTTCGCCCCACAACCCGAGAGCGCTCGGCACTTCCCCGTAGACCGGGGCATCGAGCAGACGCCAGAGGCGCTGGGCGTGATAGACGTTGAAGAAAAGCTGAATCACCAACAGGGCGATTGCGGTGACGTAACCCGCGCTTGCGCCGAAAAGCCAGCCGACGGCCACCGAAATGGCCGCTTGCAGGATCAGGAACGCCAGCGCACGGGCCCAGATGATATTCATAGACGATGCACAGGAATTTTGCCGCGCGTCGCCGGGAGGGCGCGAGCAGCATGGGCACGGCAGCTTTCAACAGGGTAGACCGGCCGTGAGCCAACCGGCTGACCGATGGCCCCGCCGCGTCAAACCGACTTCGTAAGCCGGTAGCCGCTGCCGCGTACGGTCTCGATCATAGCATCGTGGCCGGCAGGCTTAAGGGCCGCGCGAAGACGCTTGATATGCACGTCCACCGTACGCTCTTCGACGAACACGTGATCGCCCCACACCTGATCGAGCAACTGCGAGCGGCTGTGCACGCGCTCGGGATGCGTCATGAAGAAGTGCAGCAGACGGAATTCCGTCGGGCCGAGGTCCAGCTTGATGTCGCCGCTCGACTGGTGGCTCGTCACACGATGCGTCGCCGGGTCCAGCTTCAGGCCGTTCACGCTCACCACGTCTTCGGTCAACTGCGGCGCACGACGGCGCAGCACGGCCTTGATACGCGCCATCAGTTCCTTCGGCGAGAACGGCTTGGTGACGTAATCGTCCGCACCGATCTCAAGCCCCATCACCTTGTCCTGCTCTTCGCTGCGCGCGGTGAGCATGATGATCGGCACGTGCTTGGTGCGCTCGTTCGCACGCAGCTCGCGCGCGAATGTCACGCCCGACTTGCCAGGCAGCATCCAGTCGAGCAGAACGAGATCCGGCAGGACGTCGCTAATCAACGTGAGCGCCTGCTCCGCGTTGTACGCCCGGATCGGATAGTGACCCGCGTGTTGCAGATTAACGGAGATCAGCTCGGAAATCGCCGGCTCGTCTTCCACGATCAGAATGCTGCTAGGCATCGGTTCCTCTCAAACCTTCAGTAATGTCGGGCGCGTTATTCAGCGCCCGGGTCGCCTTATTCGCCTTGCACTTTGCGCTGCAAATCTTCGCGCGAAATGTGCCGGACGTCGGTGCCCTTGACAATGTAAATGATGAATTCGGCGATGTTCTTCGCGTGGTCGCCGATACGCTCGATAGCCTTGGCGATGAACAGGAAGTCCAGACCGGCAGAGATGGTGCGCGGATCTTCCATCATATACGTCACCAATTTTCGCACGAAGCCACGGAATTCATTGTCGATGGCCTTGTCGTCACGCACGATCTCGGCGGCCGCCACGATATCCAGACGGGCAAACGCGTCGAGCGTGCGGCGCAGCAGTTGTGCAGCCATCTCGCCCGAGAGCTTGATTTCGGCGAAATTCACGCTTTGCGCTGCGCCGTCTTCCAGCAGGTGACGGGTACGCTTGGCGATCTTCTCAGCCTCGTCGCCGGCGCGCTCGAGGTTGGTGATCGTCTTCGAAATCGACAACAGCAGACGCAGATCGCGCGCGGTCGGCTGACGACGGGCGATGATCTTGCTGCACTCTTCGTCGATCTCGACTTCCAGAGTGTTCAGACGATGCTCGTTGGCGATCACTTCGTCGACCAGCGTGCGGTCGAACGTGTTCAGGCCCTGCATCGCCGTGACGATCTGGGACTCGACCAGGCCGCCCATTTCGAGGACGCGCGAGCAAACCTGATTCAGGTCGGTATCGAACTGGCTGGAAAGGTGTTTATCGTTCATGTCGCGGGTTTCCTCGTGGCATCAACCGAAACGGCCGGTGATGTAGTCTTCGGTCTCTTTGCGGTCCGGCTTGATGAAGATTTTTTCGGTCTCGCCGAATTCGATCAGCTCACCCAGGTACATATACGCCGTGAAGTCCGAGCAACGTGCCGCCTGCTGCATGTTGTGGGTCACGATCACGACCGTGTAGTCGTCCTTGAGTTCGGCGATCAGTTCTTCGATGCGGCCCGTGGAAATCGGGTCGAGTGCCGAGCACGGTTCGTCGAGCAGCAGCACTTCCGGACGAATCGCGATACCGCGTGCGATGCACAGACGCTGTTGCTGACCGCCCGACAGGCCGTAGCCCGACTGTTGCAGCTTATCCTTCACTTCGCTCCACAGCGCGGCTTTCGTCAGCGCCCACTCCACGCGATCGTCCATTTCCGAGCGCGAGAGCTTTTCGAACAGACGCACACCGAACGCGATGTTGTCGTAGATCGACATCGGGAACGGCGTCGGCTTCTGGAACACCATGCCGACCTTGGCGCGCAGCAGTGCGATGTCTTGCTTGGCGGTCAGCAGGTTCTCGCCGTCCATGTTGATCTCGCCCTCGGCGCGTTGCTCCGGATACAGGGCGTACATCTTGTTGAACGTGCGCAGCAGCGTCGACTTGCCGCAACCCGACGGGCCGATGAAGGCCGTCACCTTACGGTCGGGAATGCGCAGGTTGATGTTCTTGAGCGCGTGGTACTTGTCGTAGAAGAAGTTCAGGTTCTTGACTTCGATCTTCGAGGGCAGCTTGATTTCTTGAGTCGGGTTCGTCATGGTCTGTCTCAACCGTCAGGTATGCGTTGGTCGTCGCGTTATGGTCGCGTGGTGTCGTTCGAAGTTGCCGATTACTTCTTGGCGAACAACGTACGCGCCAGAATGTTCAGGAACAGCACCCCGAGGGTGATGATGAATACGCCCGCCCAGGCGAGCGATTGCCATTCGGCAAACGGGCTCATGGCAAATTTGAAGATGGTGACCGGCAGGTTGGCCATCGGCTGGTTCAGGTTCAGCGACCAGAACTGGTTCGAGAGCGCCGTGAACAGCAGCGGTGCCGTCTCGCCCGCGATACGTGCCACAGCCAGCAACACGCCCGTCACGATACCGGCGATGGACGCCTTCAACGTGATCTTCACAATGATTCGCCACTTCGGCGTGCCCAGTGCGAAGGCTGCTTCACGCAGGTTGTTCGGCACCAGCTTGAGCATGTTCTCCGTGGTACGGATCACGATCGGAATCTGCAACAGCGCGAGCGAGATGATCCCGGCCCAGGCCGAGAAGTGGCCCATCTGCGCAACAACCAGTGCGTAGACGAACAGACCGATCACGATCGACGGGGCCGACAGCAAAATGTCGTTGATGAAGCGCGTGATGCTCGCGAGCCACGACTTCTGACCGTACTCCGCCAGATACACACCGGCCAGAATGCCCAGCGGCGTGCCGACCAGCGTTGCAACGCCCACCATCACCAGACTGCCTGCGATGGCGTTGGCGAGACCGCCACCGGCCGTGTTCGGCGGGGGCGTCATTTCGGTGAACAGCGACAGCGACAGGCCGCCGATGCCGAGCGAAAGCGTGGTGTACAGAATCCACAGCAACCAGATCAGACCGAAAGCCATCGCTGCGAGCGACATCGCGATCGCGAACATGTTCTTGCGGCGGCGATAGGCTTGCAGACGCACGCGGGTAAAGGCGTCGGTGGGCTTCACGGCGGGCGTTTCCAATTCGAGCGCTTGTTGAGTCATCATTATTTACCTTCGCCTTTCTCAAGACGCAGCAGCATGAGCTTGGACAGCGCCAGCACCACAAAGGTGATGAAGAACAGAATCAGACCGAGTTCCATCAGCGCGGACGTATGCAGACCCGGGCCGGCTTCGGCGAACTCGTTGGCGAGCGCCGAGGTAATGCTGTTACCCGGCGAGAACAGCGAAATGTTGTCGAGCAGGTTCGTGTTACCGATCACGAACGTGACAGCCATCGTTTCGCCGAGTGCGCGGCCAAGACCGAGCATCACGCCACCGATCACGCCCGTCTTCGTGAAGGGCAGCACAACGCGCCACATCACTTCCCAGGTCGTGCAACCGATGCCGTAAGCCGATTCCTTGAGCAGCACGGGCGTGACTTCGAACACGTCGCGCATGACCGAGGCGATGTACGGAATGATCATGATCGCGAGGATCACGCCGGCGGGCAGAATACCGATACCGAGCGGCGGGCCCTGGAACAGCGCGCCGATGATCGGCACACCGCCGAGCAGCGCGCCCAGCGGCTTCTGGAAGTACTGGCTGAAGATCGGGGCGAAGACCAGCAGGCCCCACATCCCGTAGACGATACTCGGGATCGCAGCCAGCAGCTCGATGGCGGTGCCCAACGGGCGACGCAGCCACACGGGCGAGAGTTCAGTCAAAAACAGGGCAATGCCGAAGCTGACCGGCACCGCAATAATCAGGGCGATAACCGACGTGATGATCGTGCCGTAGATGGGCACGAGCGCACCGAATTGTTCTGCGGGAGGATCCCATTCCTTCGTCCACAGAAAGGCGAAGCCAAACTTCTCGATCGACGGCAGTGCGCTGACGATCAGCGACACGATGATGCCACCGAGCAGGAGCAGCGTAATGAGGGCGGCGGCGCGGGTGAGCAGCGCGAAGAGAAAATCGCCCAGGGAAGACGGAGCGCGCTGCGCGCCCGATGATGCGAGGGGGCTGGTGGCTTCTGCCATGATGTCGTCTCAGCGTGAGCGCGCCGCCAGCCGTTGCCAGATATCGATTCGGGCTTCGGAACAGGCGGCGCGGATATTGCCGGTTTCGAGGTGCCGGGCAACGCTACGTTGCATCGCCCGGTGCCTCATGCAAGGCGTTTTAGACGCCAGCCTTCGAGGCCGACTCGGCAACCTTCGCCTTCCAGCCAGCACGGATTTGCTTCAGAACGTCTTCCGGCAGCGAGATGTAGTCCAGTTCCTGAGCCGTCTGGGCGCCGTTCTTGAACGACCAGTCGAAGAACTTCAGCACGTCGGCGCTTTGCGCTTCCTTGCCGGCGTCAGCCTTCTGGTGAACCAGCACGAACGTAGCCGCCACGATCGGCCACGAATCCGCACCCTTTTCGTTCGTCAGGATCTGGTAGAACGTCTTCGACCATTCGGCCTTGCCAGCAGCAGCGGCGAAGGTCTTGGCGGTCGGCTCAACGGTCTTGCCGTCGGCGTTCGTCAGAGCCGTGTACGTCAGCTTGTTCTGCTTGGCGTAGGCCGATTCCACATAGCCGATTGCGCCCGGCAGACGTTGCACGAAGGCGGCGACGCCGTCGTTACCCTTGCCGCCCGTACCCGTCGGCCAGTTGACCGTGGTGCCTTCGCCGACCTTGCTCTTCCACTCGGCGTTGACCTTCGACAGGTAGTTCGTGAACACGAAGCTCGTGCCCGAACCGTCGGCGCGGCGAACCACGGCGATGTCGGTATCCGGCAGCTTGGCCTTCGGGTTCAGCTTGGCGATGGCCGGATCGTTCCACTTCTTGATCTTGCCCAGGTAGATGTCGCCCAGCACTTCGCCCGACAGGACGAGTTCGCCGGCCTTCACGCCCGGAACGTTGATCACCGGCACGATGCCGCCGACAACCGTCGGGAACTGGAACAAGCCTTGTTTGGCGAGTTCTTCATCGGTCAGCGGGGCGTCCGAACCGGCGAAATCGACGGTCTTGGCCTGGATCTGCTTGATGCCGCCCGACGAACCGATGCCTTGGTAGTTGACCTTGTTTTGGGTCGACTTCTGATAGGCGTCAGCCCACTTGGTGTAGATCGGTGCGGCGAACGTGCTGCCTGCGCCCGTAATCTCGCCCGCAATCGCGCCAGCGGCGAACAGAACGCCAGCCAGGCCGGCAATCGCAGTCTTCATCAGCTTCATGGATCTCTCCGAGTTGGTGTGGTACAGCGTGTGGATGGCTCGAAGAATAGATTCCGAATGTGACAGTAATGTGTCATTTTCGAAAGCTCACAATACCAATGTCACGGAGTCGCCTCGGAATCGTCACATTGCATGCGGATTTCAGCGTTCGTGACATTTTTGCGAAGATCCCGAATTGGCGCGGGTTTCGGAGGACTCCCAATGAAAACCCAGGGGTCGGGAACCCTCATTTTCCGCCTGTGTCAGCACCGTGACAGTGACGGATCGGTGTCGGAAATGCTCTGACGAATCTCAGGCGGTTGTCACAAATGTGAACGTCGGACGCTCAAGTTGCCATGATGGGAGGGAGGGGTCTCGGAGAGAATTTCCGGGAGGTACGGAGTGCGTTCGCGCAGGGGACGGCGGGAAGGCTGGCGACGCCACGACGGGCGTCGCCGGAAGGCACTGCAGAAGTTACGCGGCGGCTTTGACGACGTTTGCCAGTTGCTGAGCGAAGCCGGTCGCCTGCGACTCGTCGCGCGCTTCGACCATCACGCGCAGCACCGGCTCGGTGCCCGAAGCGCGAATGAGCACACGTCCCGCGTCGCCCAGCTGGGCTTCGATGGCCTCGCGCTCGGCGCTCAGACGGGCATCGCTCTGCCAGTCGTAACCGGCCGGCGTGCGCACGTTGATCATGTGCTGCGGGAACAGACGCAAGCCTTCGAGCAACTTGGCGAGCGGCTTGTTGTCCGCGCGGCGAATCGCGGCGAGCACTTGCAGCGCCGAGACGATGCCGTCGCCCGTCGTGTGCTTGTCCAGACACAGAATGTGTCCCGAACCCTCTGCGCCGATCTGCCAGCCGTGCTTGTACAACTGCTCCAGCACGTAGCGGTCGCCCACCTTCGCACGCACGAACGGCACGCCAAGGCCCTTGAGCGCCACTTCGACCGCCATATTGGTCATCAGCGTGCCGACAGCACCGGCCACGCCACCGTTATCCAGTCTGTCCTTGACGAGCAGATACAGCAGCTCGTCGCCGTTATAGAGCCGCCCTGCACTGTCGACGATCTGAAGGCGGTCGGCGTCACCGTCGAGCGCGACACCGAGATCGGCGTGGTTGGCCCGCACGGCGCGCATGAGCGCATCCGGCGCGGTCGCACCGCAGTCTTCGTTGATGTTGAAGCCGTTCGGCTGATTGCCGATGGCAATGACCTCAGCGCCCAGTTCGTGGAACACGTGCGGGGCGATGTGATACGCCGCGCCATTGGCGCAGTCGACCACGATCTTCATGCCGCGCAGGTCGAAGTCGTTCGGGAAGGTGCTCTTGCAGAACTCGATGTAGCGGCCTGCGGCGTCATCCAGACGGCGCGCCTTGCCGAGTTGCTCGGAGCGCACGCAGTTCATCGGGTTATCGAGTTCGGCCTCGATGGCCAGTTCAGTCTGATCCGGCAGCTTGTTGCCGTCGGCGGAGAAGAACTTGATGCCGTTGTCGTGATACGGATTGTGCGATGCACTGATCACCACGCCGGCCGCCAGACGCAGCGCGCGCGTGAGATAAGCAACGGCGGGCGTGGGCATCGGCCCGGCCAGCATGGTATCGACGCCTGCGGCAGCAAAACCCGCTTCGAGCGCAGCTTCGAGCATGTAGCCCGAAACACGCGTGTCCTTGCCGATCAATACCGTGGGGCGGCCAGAGGATTGATTCCCGGCAAGCACGCGTCCGGCGGCATAGCCCAGGCGCAGCACAAATTCCGGCGTAATCGGGCTCTCACCCACCGTGCCGCGAATCCCATCGGTCCCAAAATAGCGTCGTTTCATCGTTGCATCGTTCCCAGTTGACGCGTCGCGCCGGTGGAGTGTTCCGGCGTGCGCGTCATTCGTTATTTGTATCGGCCTATTTTGCTGCTTATGTGGTTTGCACCGACTTGCGCCGGTTTGCCCACTTATTCGGCATCGCGCACGGCTTGCCAGACCTTGAGCGCATCGACCGTCTCGGCGACATCGTGCACGCGCACGATCGCAGCGCCCCGTTGCGCTGCGCAGATCGCCGCCGCAACGCTCGCCACGCGGCGTTCCTGCGGCGTCTGACGCCCCGTGATTTCGCCCAGCATCCGCTTGCGCGACATACCGACGAGCAAAGGCAATCCGTCGCGCGACAGCACGCGCAAATGTTTGAGCAAGGCGAGATTATGGGCGAGATTCTTGCCAAAACCGAATCCCGGATCGAGATAGAGACGCGTCGGCGCAACACCAACGGCGAGCATGGCGTCGACACGGCCGTCGAGGAAGGCCGCGACTTCGGTCACCACGTCCGTATAGATCGGGGCGTCCTGCATGGTCTTCGGGTCGTGCAGCATGTGCATGATGCACAGGGCCGCTTCGCTGTCGCGCACGGCCTCGACCGCCCCCGGCTGCTGGAAGCCCCAGATATCGTTGATCATGTCCGCCCCGGCGGCCAGAACCGCGCGCATCACGCCGGGCTTGTAGGTGTCGATGGAGAGCGGCACGCCACAGTCCCGCAACGCTTCGACGATCGGCACGACGCGTTCAAGCTCGGCATCTTCCGGCAACGCTTCTGCGCCCGGGCGGGTGGATTCGCCACCGATATCGAGAATGTCGACGCCGTCGGCAATCAGTTGCTCTGCGTGGCGCAGTGCGGCGTCGCGTGCGACGAACTTGCCCCCATCGGAGAACGAGTCGGGCGTGACGTTCAGGATGCCCATGACGTGCACGCGGTGCGCGTCGAGCCGAAAGCGCGGGCCCAACGCCAGCGTATCGGGCCTTGCGGGCGCGTCGGACGCACTTGCCGGAAGGACGATGTCGTCAGTGGCACCTTGGGTGGCAGGAACGCCCGTCAGCGCAGCTTGCGCGGACGAGGAAAGGGATTGCGACTGCTCGGTGGACATTCGAAAGCTCGTAGCTCAATAAAACCCATATCGCGGCCCGTACGACTGAGGTGCGGGTCGGGCCGGCGCGCCCGGTGTACCGGACGCCCCATATGGCCGTAATGTTACCGGATTCAACTGTCACATCGACGACGGAAACACTCGGTAACAACGAAATCCACCTTTGTGAAAGTCCTGAGAAATACCACGTCGGGCGTTGCTCGCCGCCACAAATGCAAAAAGGCCGGCGAGATGCCGGCCTTTCTGGGGTGACAGCCTTTCGACTGTCAGGGCGTCCGTCAGACGGTCGCCGGGGTGTTGCTGGGCTTGAGCGGCGGGTTGCCACCCGAAGCACCGCCGTTCGACTGACCACCCTTCGGCGGACGCGGCGGACGGTCTTCCATGATGTCGCCAATCTGCTCGCCGTCGATCGTTTCCCATTCCATCAGGGCTTCGGTCATCGATTCGACCTTCGAGCGGTTGTCTTCCAGCAGCTTCTTCGCCAGCGCGTATTGCTCGTCCAGAATACGGCGCACCTCCGTGTCGACCTTCTGTTGCGTGGCTTCCGAAACCGACTTGGACGACATCCGGCCAAACATCGAATCCTGCTCCGTATCGACGTAGACCATCGGGCCCAGGGCGTCCGACATACCGTAACGGGTCACCATGTCGCGCGCCAGCTTGGTGGCACGCTCGAAGTCGTTCGAAGCGCCCGTCGACATCTTGTTGATGAACACTTCTTCTGCTGCGCGGCCGCCGAACAGAATGGCGATCTGCGTGAGCATCGTGTCGCGGTACTCCGAATACTTGTCGTGCTCCGGCAACTGCATCGTCAGACCCAGCGCCCAGCCACGCGGAATGATCGTGACCTTGTGCACCGGATCAGCACCCGGTAGCAGCATGGCGACCACAGCGTGACCCGACTCGTGGTAAGCGGTGGCACGGCGTTCTTCGTCGCGCATCACAGCCGACTTGCGCTCCGGACCCATGAAGATCTTGTCCTTCGCGTCTTCGAAGTCCAGCATCTCGACGATGCGCTTGTTACGGCGCGCGGCGAACAGTGCGGCTTCGTTCACGAGGTTGGCCAGATCGGCACCCGACATACCCGGCGTGCCACGAGCGATCACCGATGCATCGACGTCGTTCGCGATCGGCACCTTGCGCAGGTGCACCTTCAGGATCTGCTCACGGCCGCGGATATCCGGCAGACCGACGTAGACCTGACGGTCGAAACGGCCCGGACGCAGCAGCGCCTTGTCCAGCACGTCCGAACGGTTCGTTGCAGCGATCACGATGACGCCCGAGTTCGCTTCGAAGCCGTCCATCTCGACCAGCATCTGGTTCAGCGTCTGTTCGCGTTCGTCGTTGCCACCGCCCATGCCGGCGCCACGATGGCGACCGACCGCGTCGATTTCGTCGATGAACACGATACAGGGCGATTGCTTCTTCGCGTTTTCGAACATGTCGCGGACACGGGCAGCGCCCACACCGACGAACATTTCCACGAAGTCAGAGCCCGAGATGCTGAAGAACGGCACCTTGGCTTCGCCAGCGATGGCGCGCGCCAGCAGCGTCTTACCGGTTCCCGGCGGGCCGACCAGCAGCACACCGCGCGGAATACGGCCGCCCAGCTTCTGGAACTTTTGGGGATCTTTCAGGAAGTCGACGAGTTCGCCCACTTCGTACTTGGCCTCGTCGCAGCCTGCGACGTCGGCAAAGGTGACCGGATTGGCATTCTCGTCGATGAGGCGCGCGCGGGATTTGCCGAAGGAGAAGGCACCGCCCTTACCCCCGCCCTGCATCTGTCGCATCATGTAGAACCAGAAGCCGATGATCAGCAACGTGGGTCCGAGGTAGTACAGCGCGGACATGAGCACATTCGGTTCGTCGTCGGCCTTACCCGAGACCTGAACGCCGTACTTCATGAGATCGCCGACCATCCAGATGTCGCCGGGCGACACGATGGTGTACTTCTGGCCGTCGCTAGGCGTGACCTGAAGGCTGCGGCCCTGCACCACCACGTTCTTGATCTTGCCATTCTTGGCATCGTCCATGAACTGGGAGTACGTCACGCCCTCCTGGACGTGCGGCTTGTCGAACTGTTTAAAAACAGTAAACAAGACCAGCGCGATGACTAACCACACCGCCGCTTTGGAAAACATATTATTGTTCAAAGCGTTGCTCCTTCATGAAATCGCTTCGCGCCAGGAATTCATTCTAATCCACTCGCAGGCGCACCGCTATAGTGATTCTCTACCGCCACCATAGCGCCAGTGCGCTGTATTGACGGGCATCAAGCCGGATTTTTCAAACCCCGACCCAGAATGAACGTTTCGGAAGATTTGTCTCGCGACGCCTTTGGCTTGCGCGGCGCCACGGTTTTGAACTGGTGTTTGAATTTTTCGACAATCTGGCTGTAGCCGCTGCCGTGAAAACATTTGACCAGTAACGCCCCTTCCGGTTTCAGGTGTCGCTGTGCAAAATCCAGCGCCAGATCGCACAAATGCTCGATCCGCGCCGCATCGGCCGACGCCACACCCGACAAGTTGGGGGCCATATCGGAAACTACAAGGTCGACTTTGCGTCCTGCGACGATTTCTTCGAGCTGCTCGAGCACGCTGTCTTCGCGGAAGTCGCCCTGCAGGAAGTGGACATCGGCGATCGGATCCATCGGCAGGATGTCGAGCGCAATGATCGTCCCGTCGATGCCGCCCTCGACGCGCTTGCCGCCCGCCAGCTTGTTACGGGCGTACTGACTCCAGCTGCCCGGCGTCGAGCCGAGGTCGACGATGACCTGGCCCGGCTTGATCAGCCGGTCCTGCTCGTCGATTTCCTTGAGTTTGTAGGCCGCACGGGCACGATAGCCCTCGCGCTGCGCCATTTTGACGTAGGGATCGTTGATGTGATCGTGCAACCACGCGTGGTTGAAACGGTTTTTTGCCATATTTCTTCAAAAACACTGCGAATTTGCAGGATAATACGCCCTTGCGCGCCCAAAATCTTTTAGCCCGCCGGCAGCCTTCATCGGCCGCTAATGGTGTTCAGGCCTCGATTTGCGGGCGCATCCTACCTCGTTTGTCTCGTCTGTCTTCTGTCTTTTATGCCCGCTTTGACCCTGACCCCGGCGCAACGCGCCGACATGCGCTCTGCCGCTCACGCGCTGAATCCCGTCGTTCTGATCGGCGCCGATGGCTTGACGCCTGCGGTGCTCAAGGAAATCGACGGCGCGCTGAAGGCCCACGAACTGATCAAGGTGCGTGTGTTCGGCGACGAACGCGACACGCGCGTGGCCATTTACGAATCCATCTGCGACCAGTTGGGTGCAGCGCCGGTGCAACACATCGGCAAGCTGCTCGTTCTGTATCGCCCGACGCCGGACGAAACGGCCATGCCGGTTCGTGGCAAATCCGGCGGCACCGGCACCACGGTCAAGGGACGCGCACCGCGCACCGTGACCGTCGTCAAGTCCAGCACCAACGCCGGTCGTCGCCCGACCGTCAAGAAAGTGACGGTTGCCGGCAATGAGCGCATGACTGCCGGCGGTATCGTCAAGCGCGCCAAGAAGCGCCAGACCAGCGTCAAGCGCCAGCGCAACGACTAAGCCCTCGATGGTGGCGGACACTGCAACTTCCGCCAGCCCTCAAAAGAACGCGCCCTGACATCGTCGGGCGCGTTTTTTTATGCGTGACACTATTGGACAGGACTGAAGACGATTTCCGTCTCACCCTGCCCTGCGGCAATTAGCCGCGCACCGGCTGACGCCAGATCAGCGCAATCGCCAGCAGGCTTTGCAGCAGATAAAGGCCGCTCGAAATGCCGTGAAGCATGCCGAAGCGCGAGGCATAGGCCGATTGGCCAATGTCGACGCCCGACGCTTCTGCCTGTGCGCGCAGATCGGCCATCAACGGCTGCAGGCCGAAAGAGCTGATCAGCACGCACACCATCATTGCCACCGCGAGCCAGCGAAGACCACGATAGCTGCGCGCTGCCTGAGCATCGGCCGTGCGCGCAATCAGCGCGGTGGACAGCCAGACCAGCAACACGCCGCACACCAGACTGAGCCACGCTTGCGTGTGAAACAGTCGACCGGCAACCGTGCCGGCCACCATGCGCGATTCCAACACAGCGAACAGCGTTGGGGCGACGATATAGCCGATCGCCCACTGGCTGCCACACCAGACGGTCGCGATCAGGCGGAACAGTCGTTCCAGCCGCGGCGCGCCGCTGGCAAACGTCACATCAGACGTAGCGGACATCGATGATCTCGTACTCGCGCACGCCGCTCGGGGCCTGCACTTCGGCCACATCGCCTGCGTACTTACCGATCAATGCACGCGCAATCGGCGAACTCACCGAAATCTTGCCGTGCTCCAGGTCAGCTTCGTCGTCGCCGACGATCTGATACAGCACCGTGCCGCCGCTCTCGAGGTCTTCGAGTTCGACGGTCGCGGCGAAGACCACGCGACCTTCGGCGTCCAGCACCGACGGATCGATGATCTGTGCTGCCGAGAGCTTCGATTCGAGATCGGCGATACGCCCTTCGATGAAGCCCTGCTTTTCTTTGGCAGCGTCGTATTCCGCGTTTTCCGACAGATCGCCCTGCGCACGGGCTTCAGCAATCGCCGTGATCACATGCGGACGTTCGACGGTCTTCAGGCGGTGCAGCTCTTCCTTGAGCAGTTCAGCGCCCCGCTTGGTCAGAGGAATGGTACTCATGCGCGTTGTTCCGAAAGACAAAAAAATTGCCGCAGCGAAGCCGCATTCGCACTTTTTGCGAACGCCGCTCGACCGCGGCTGTGACACCTATGTTGCGTTAGTGTAGCAGAGTTGCCGACGCTGCCAACCGGAGGACCGGTCGCGCAGCGCGTGGCCACACTGCGAGCACATTTAAAGCATTTGGCGCGTCCGGCGGAGATCAGTTCCCCAACGAACGCGCCATTGTTTTGCGACTTCGCCCGACGCAGCCGACTCAGCTCACCAAGCCAGTCGCCCCGAGCGAACCCGCGTCATCCGCCAACACTCAGGCCGGCAGTTGCGCGTGCAGGCCCTGGAGGTCATAGACCTCAAGGTTTTGCAGATACTTCAGACCTTCCACCGCTGCACGGGCGCCCGAGATCGTCGTGTAGTACGTGACCTTGTGTGCCTGCGCCGACATACGGATCGAGCGCGAATCGGCGATTGCCGTGCGGGTTTCATCCACCGTGGTGAACACCAGCGCGATTTCGCCGTTCTTGATCATGTCGACAATGTGCGGACGGCCGTCCTTCACCTTGTTGACCACGCGCACCGGAATCCCTGCGGCTTCGATGGCCGCCGCCGTGCCACGCGTGGCGACGATCGGGTAGCCCAGCGAGTGCAGCATGCGAGCGACTTCGACCGCGCGCGGCTTGTCGGCGTCCTTCACCGTCAGCAGCACCGTGCCCGAAGCCGGCAGACGCGAACCGGCCGCCAGTTGCGACTTGAAGAGCGCTTCGCCGAACGTGCGGCCCACGCCCATCACTTCACCCGTCGAGCGCATTTCCGGTCCGAGCACCGGGTCGACGCCCGGGAACTTCACGAACGGGAACACGGCTTCCTTGACGCTGTAATACGGCGGCACGACTTCGCTCGTGATGCCTTGCGACGTGAGCGACTGACCGGCCATCGCACGAGCAGCGATCTTGGCCAGTTGGCGGCCCGTAGCCTTCGAAACGTACGGCACCGTACGCGACGCGCGCGGGTTCACTTCCAGCACGTAGATCGTATCGACACCGTTGCCCTGCTGAATCGCGAACTGCACGTTCATCAGGCCGACCACGTTCAGCGCCTTGGCCATTTCGGCCGTCTGACGCTTGAGTTCGGCAATCGTCTCGGCCGACAGCGAGTACGGCGGCAGCGAGCAAGCCGAGTCGCCCGAGTGGACGCCTGCCTGTTCGATGTGCTCCATCACGCCGCCGATGTAGACGTCCTTACCGTCCGAGATGCAATCGACGTCGCACTCGATGGCGTCGTCGAGGAAGCGATCGAGCAGCACCGGGCTGTCGTGGCTCACCTTGACGGCTTCGCGCATGTAGCGCTCCAGATCACGCGGCTCGTGGACGATTTCCATCGCACGACCGCCGAGCACGTACGACGGGCGCACCACCAGCGGGTAACCGATTTCGGCGGCCAGCTTGAGCGCTTCGTCTTCTGCGCGGGCCGTACGGTTCGGCGGCTGACGCAGGCCGAGCTTATGCAGCAGCTTCTGGAAACGCTCGCGGTCTTCCGCGGCGTCGATCATGTCCGGGCTCGTGCCGATGATGGGCACGCCGTTCGCTTCGAGATCCAGTGCGAGCTTGAGCGGCGTCTGGCCGCCGTACTGCACGATCACGCCGACCGGCTTTTCGAGGTCGACGATTTCCAGCACGTCTTCCAGCGTCACCGGCTCGAAGTACAGACGATCCGACGTGTCGTAGTCCGTCGACACCGTTTCCGGGTTGCAGTTGACCATGATGGTCTCGTAGCCGTCTTCGCGCATGGCGAGCGCGGCATGCACGCAGCAGTAGTCGAACTCGATACCCTGACCGATACGGTTCGGGCCACCGCCCAGCACCATGATCTTCTTCTTGTCGGTCGGCTGGGCTTCGCACTCTTCCTCGTAGGTCGAGTACATGTAAGCCGTGTTGGTCGAGAATTCGGCAGCGCACGTATCCACGCGCTTGTAGACCGGACGCACCTTCTGCGCGATACGGGCTTTACGCACAGCAGTCTGATCGGTGCCGAGCAGCTTGGCCAGACGACGATCCGAGAAACCGCTTTGCTTCAGGAAGCGCAGTTCTTCGGTCGTCAGGCTTGCGAGCGTGCGGCCCGACAGCGCCTTTTCCTTCTTGACGATGGCTTCGAGCTGGGCGAGGAACCACGGGTCGATAGCGGTCTCGGCGTACACCTCTTCGAGGCTCATGCCCAGACGGAATGCATCGCCCACGTACCAGATACGGTCCGGGCCCGGTTCGCCGATTTCGGCCACGATTTCGTCGCGGTCGGTCGACTTTTCGTCCAGACCGTCCACACCGACTTCCAGACCGCGCATGGCTTTCTGGAACGATTCCTGGAACGTGCGGCCCATGGCCATCACTTCACCGACCGACTTCATCTGCGTGGTCAGGCGGGCGTCGGCTTCGCGGAACTTCTCGAAGGCAAAACGCGGCACCTTGGTGACGACGTAGTCGATGGTCGGTTCGAACGAAGCCGGCGTAGCGCCGCCGGTGATTTCGTTGCGCAGTTCGTCGAGCGTGTAGCCGACGGCCAGCTTCGCGGCGACCTTGGCGATCGGGAAGCCGGTGGCCTTCGAGGCCAGCGCCGACGAACGCGACACGCGCGGGTTCATTTCGATGACGACCATACGGCCGTCCTTCGGGTTGATCGAGAACTGGACGTTCGAGCCGCCCGTCTCCACACCGATCTCGCGCAGCACGGCGAGCGATGCGTTACGCAGCAGTTGGTATTCCTTGTCGGTCAGCGTCTGCGCGGGTGCGACGGTGATCGAGTCACCGGTGTGCACGCCCATCGGGTCGAGGTTTTCGATCGAGCAGACGATGATGCAGTTGTCGGCGCGGTCGCGCACGACTTCCATCTCGAATTCCTTCCAGCCGAGCAGCGACTCTTCGATGAGCAGTTCGCGCGTGGGCGAGAGGTCGAGACCGCGCTTGCAGATCTCTTCGAATTCTTCGCGGTTGTAGGCGATACCACCGCCCGAGCCGCCGAGCGTGAACGACGGACGGATCACCATCGGGTAACCGCTACCGCCGATCTCGGCCATGATCTGCGCCTGCACGGCGAGGGCTTCTTCCATCGAGTGGGCGATGCCCGACTTGGCAGAACCGAGACCGATCTTGGTCATCGCGTCCTTGAACTTCTGACGGTCTTCAGCCTTGTCGATGGCTTCCGGCGATGCGCCGATCAGCTCCACCTTGTACTTGTCGAGCACGCCGTGACGATGCAGGTCGAGCGCGCAGTTCAGCGCGGTCTGGCCGCCCATCGTCGGGAGAATGGCATCCGGGCGTTCCTTGGCGATGATGCGCTCGACGACTTCCCAGGTGATCGGTTCGATGTAGGTGACATCGGCCGTGTCCGGGTCGGTCATGATCGTGGCAGGGTTGCTGTTGATCAGGATGACCTTGTAGCCTTCCTCGCGCAGCGCCTTGCAGGCCTGTGCGCCGGAATAATCGAACTCGCATGCCTGACCGATGATGATCGGGCCGGCGCCGATGATGAGGATGCTCTTGATGTCTGTGCGCTTTGGCATAACGTTCTCAACAAAAATTTAACTCAGCGTCGCGGTCGCGAGCTTCACACCGAAGCCGACGAACAACGCGCCCACGCCGCCGGTTGCCCCGGCGCTCAACCGGCGACGTCGCCGGAAGTGCTCGGCCAGGCGGTAACCGGCCAGGATCAGCGTGCTCAGATACAGGAAACTGCAGGTCTGTACGATGACGCCCAGCACCGCAAACGACACGGCCGGGTAGGCGTAGCCCGGATCGACGAACTGGATGAAAAACGACACGCAGAACAGGATCGCTTTCGGATTCAGCAGACTGATGAACAGGGCGCGCTTGAACGGGTGATCGGCGTCGACCTGTTTCGGTGCGGCGACTGTCGTGTCCGCCATCGAATCCGATTTAGCCCGAGCCGCCCGCACGTTGGCGATTGCCCCGCGCAGCATGTTCAGGCCCATCCAGCAGAGATACGCCGCGCCGAGGTACTTCACCACGAAGAACAGCGCCGGCTGCGTGTGCAGCAACGACGCCACACCAGCGGCTGCCAGCGTCATGAGTACCGTGTCGCCCAGAAACACGCCGCAAGCGGCCGCATACCCCTGGCGAACCCCGCGCTGTGCGGCCACGGCCAGCACGTAGAGCGAGTTCGGCCCTGGCAGCAGAATGACGACCACGACCCCGGCGAGATACGTCCAGAGGTTGAGGATGCCGATCGAGTTTCCGAGCATGGTGCGTGTTTTCCTATCGCTTGCTTGTGTCGCTTACGCGGGCTGCTTGGCGTCGGCCATCGACTGCACGAAGCGGTCGAACAGGTAGCCGATGTCGTGCGGGCCGGGCGACGCTTCCGGGTGACCCTGGAAGCAGAATGCCGGGCGGTCCGTCAGTTCGAAGCCTTGCAGCGTGCCGTCGAACAGCGACACGTGCGTGACACGCGCGTTGGCCGGCAGGCTGTTCGCGTCCACGGCGAAACCGTGGTTTTGCGACGTAATGACGACGCGGCCCGTATCGAGATCCTTCACCGGGTGGTTGGCACCGTGGTGACCGGTCTTCATCTTGAGCGTCTTCGCGCCGACGGCCAGCCCCATGATCTGGTGGCCGAGGCAGATGCCGAAAGTCGGGAAGCGGCGTTCCAGGAACGTCTTGGTCGCGGCGATGGCGTAGTCACACGGTTCCGGATCGCCGGGGCCGTTCGAGAGGAACACACCGTCCGGGTTCAGCGCGAACACGTCGTCGGCCGAGCTTTGGGCCGGCAGCACCGTGACCTTGCAGCCGCGCTGGGCGAGCATGCGCAGGATGTTGCGCTTGACGCCGTAGTCGAGGGCGACCACGTGGAACTTCGGATCCTTTTGTTCGCCGTAGCCTTCTTCCAGCGTCCATTCCGTTTCCGTCCACGCGTACTGCTCCGTGGTGGAGACGACCTTGGCGAGGTCCATGCCGGCGAGACCGGGGAACGATTGTGCGAGGGCGATGGCCTTGGCTTCGTCGGCTTCTTCGCCGGCGAGGATGCAGCCGTTCTGGGCACCCTTATCGCGCAGGATACGGGTCAGACGTCGCGTGTCGATGCCGGCGATGGCGACCACGCCTTCGTCCTTCAGGTACTGCGACAGCGTCTTGTTGGCGCGGAAATTCGAGTCGAGGATCGGCAGATCCTTGATGATCAGGCCGGCGGCATGGACTTTCGTGGCTTCGACGTCTTCACCGTTGACGCCCGTGTTGCCGATGTGCGGATACGTCAGCGTGACGATCTGGCGCGCATAGCTGGGGTCGGTGAGGATTTCCTGATAGCCGGTAATGGCCGTATTGAAGACCACTTCACCGATGGTGTGACCGGCAGCGCCGATGGCGTACCCACGAAAGACCGTGCCGTCAGCGAGCGCGAGAATGGCGGGTGAGAATGACGGCAGCACGGGAAACTCCTGGAGGGTTCACCCCTGCTGCCAGCCTCACCGTCCGCTAGCGATGACATCAGCGCGGGCACCGGAATTGCGCGGAATATGCGCACAGCGGATGCTCGGGCGGCGGACGAGATGTCGGGCGGGTAGGCGCTAGGGTGAGGGTTAAATGACTAAAACCTTCAAAGTATAGCGCAAATCCGGATCTTCTCAAAGCTGAACGTGTGATGCACCAGTACGCTCTGCGGACTCCCGGGAGGCAACCCCTTCGGCCGACGGATACGCAGAGGGGATAGGGAAGTGAATACCGGCCCGCTGGGCCGCCAGCACGATATGGCGCTCCATCGAAGCGCCTGCAGCAGCACCGTCGCGGCGTCGCAATGCGTCGAGGATCTCCAGATGTTCATGATAGGTGGAGAGCACCAGTTCTCGCTGATAAAACGGCAGGCGCTGGCTTTCCATGACGATTTCCGTGCTGCCGCGCAGGATATCGGCGATGGCGGCGTTCCCTGCGAGGCCGACGATGCGCAAATGGAACGCGAAATCCAGTTGCGCGGCGGTGTCGACGTCGCCCTCGATCAGCGCGCCCTTCATCGACTCGACGTTATCGGTCAGCCAATCGATCTCGCTTGTGCTGGCCGCGTGCGCTGCGAGCCGGGCCGAGAAGCCTTCCAGTGCGTAGCGCAGTTGATAAGTGTCGGCGAGCGAAATCTGGTCGGCGAAGCGCCAGGCGACGCCGATGCGGGCGGAGGCGTCGTTCACATAGACACCTTTGCCGGGACGGATCGCGACCATGCCGAGCGCTTCGAGCGTGGAGAGGGCTTCGCGCAGCGAGGCGCGGCTGATGGCCAGTTCCTCGGCGAGTTGACGTTGCGAGGGCAGCATCGCGCCGGCGGGATAGACCTGACGTTCGATGCGCTCGCGGATCGTGGCGACGGCGGCGTCGGTTACGGCATGCGCCGAATGCTTCATGGGTCCTCACAAGGCGTGTGGGTAAGCGTATGACGCATTGTACGACGCCAAATTTCTCCCCACGGCAACACAGCCCCACCGGTCGGGAAAGCCCGGCGGGCGGGGGCATCGGGTTTGCGTCATCCCTGCCCTGCGTGCTGCCCCGCTATGGGTTCACGCTGCCTTCACCTGATGGGCGTGATGCTCCGGGTGATCGCCGAGCAGACGCCGCACCACACCGTTCGTCCAGCCGAAGCCATCCTGAAGCGGGTACTCGCCGCCACCACCGCCGCTGGCGCTCATGGCGTCGCTCGTGTGCAGCGAGTACTTTTCGACGAGTTTGCTCTCGCGCGCGTAGAGCGAGCCGACGGTCGAGAGCCAGCGATGGGCAATGTCCCCTGCGAGCCGGTTCTCTCCGTACTTACGCAAGCCGTGAATGGCAATCCACTGGAGCGGTGCCCAACCGTTGGGCGGGTCCCATTGTTGAAGGCTCGACGTCTCCGTCGTTCGCAACCCGCCTGCCGCCAGCAGACGCTCGGCCATCGCGACCGCCGAGCGGTGCGCCTGTTCGCGCGTGGCGAGGCCCGAGAACAGGGGTGCGGCAATCGCCGCCGACAATTGCGTCCGTTGCTCGCCGAGTTGCCAGTCGTAGTCGACAAACGCGCCGTCGGCGTCCGACCAGAGATGCCGCGTCATCGCGTCCTGACGCGCCTGCGCCCGCTTCGCAAAGGCCAGCGCCGCGTCGACATCCCCGGCCGCATCACTGAGACGGGCGATGTGCCGCTCAGTGGCGAAGAGAAAGCTGTTCAGGTCGACGGGCAGAATCGACGTGGTGCGAATCGACGACAGGTCGTTCGCGTCGCCCAGCCAGCGTGAGCTGAAGTCCCAGCCCGAGGCCGCGCCTGCGCGCAGGTCGCGGTACACCTCACCGGCAGGACGTTGCGGCGCATCGCGTGCCGTCGTCACATCTTCCAGATACCCCTCTTCGCGCGGCGTGTCGCGCTCGTCCCAATAGCGATTGAGGAGTGAGCCGTCGGGCAGACGAACGAGATGCCGATAAGCCTCGCCCGGCCGCAGCGACGCTTCGCCGTCCATCCAATAATCGTATTCGCGGCGCAGATGCGGCAGATAACGGATAGCGCGCGCCACGCCATGCGACTCGAACAGTTCCACCATCAGGCCATACATAGGTGGCTGCGAGCGGCTCAGATAGTAAGTACGATTGCCGTTCGGAATGTGGCCGTACGTATCGATGAGGAAGGAAAAATTGTCGGCCATGCTCACGAGCAGATCGTGGCGTCCACTGTTGGCGAGGCCGAGCATCGTGAAATAGGAGTCCCAATAATAGAGCTCGTGAAAGCGTCCGCCGGGCACGACATACGCGCGCGGCAACGGGAGCAGCGAGCTATAGGCGGGATGCGCTTCCGGCGTGCGCGTGAGCACATCCCAAAGGCCGTCGATATGCTCGACGAGGCCTTGCCCCGGATCGGACACATATTCGCTGGGTGGCGTGCGCTCCAGCGTGAAATAAGTCCCGACGAAGCGCGACAGATCGAAGCCGGGTTTGTCGGCGTCTTCGCGATAGCGGCGGAGAACCTCTTCGGGCGCGAGCGAGGGCGCGCAGTCCACGAACGTCTTGCTATCGGCAAAGATGCGTTGCGTTTGCACGGCGACGAAAAGCTCCTGATAGCGGTCGTCCGGCGTGAGGATGTCAGACGGTGCGCAGTGGGCAACGTCCGGTGTCATGCCGCCCATGGCGAGCGTGCGTTGTGCGGTGTCGGTCATCGTTATTGCTCCGCGTAGTTCCAGAGCAGGCCGCCGTCGACGAACAGCGTCGTGCCCGTCACATAGCTGGCTTCGGGCGAAGCGAGGAACAGCACGGCGTTCGCCACTTCGCTGGGGTTCGCGAGGCGGCCGAGCGGAATGTTTGCGACCAGCGCTTCGAGCTGAGCCTTGTTCGCGAGCAATTGCTGATTGATGGGGGTGCCGACAGCACCGGGCGCGACGTTATTCACCGTGATGCCGAGCGGCGCGAGTTCGATGGCGAGATTACGCATCATCATCTTCATGCCGCCCTTGCTCGCGCAATAGCTCGTGAAGTGAGGAAACGGCAACTCCTCGTGCACCGAGCTGACGTTCACGATACGTCCGCCGCGCTGCGTATCACGCAAGTGCTTCACAAAGGCTTGCGTGAGAAAGAACGCCCCTTTGAGATTGACGTTCATGACCAGGTCGTAATCGGCCTCCGTCACGTCGAGAAACGGGGCGCGCCGTTCGACACCGGCGTTATTGACCAGCACATCGAGGCGTCCCATTTTGGCGACGGCCTGCTCGATGACGGCGTAGTCATCCTCCACGCGCCCGACGTCTCCCGCGATCACACAGCCGTCGCTGCCGGCGGCGCGAACCGAGTCGAGCGTCTGCTCGGCCATCGCATTGTCCTGCCGGTCTTCCACCACGATGCGAGCGCCCTCCTGGGCGAGACGAATCGCGATAGCGCGTCCGATCCCCTGAGCACTGCCGGTGACGAGTACCACCGTGTCCTTCATTCGCATGTCGCCTCCCTGATGAGCCAGAAGTGAGGTCTGTGCGCCCTGACCGTCGTCCTCGGCGGCGGATGCCAAGACTGAGCACCAGATGCCAGTGCGACCGCAGGCCGGAAAGCGAAGTTCACACAAATTTCGCCCGATTCGACCAGTAAAACCAACGACTTACGAGCGACGACGAGCGATTCCCCCTACACGCACCGGCTAACGCAGTCGCATGCCTTCGCCCTAGGGAATCCCCTCAAACGACAGTCCTTGACCTCACTATATTGGTTTTCTAATATTCTCCATAACACCACTGGTCAGACCGGTATGACTTGTCGATTTACACTGATGAAAGCTGGTGTTGGCGGCCGACGATGACGCCGCGCGTGACCTGAAGTGAGACGTACAGCGGTAAAGAATCAGCCCCCGAGAGCAGTCCGTTCAAGCCGTTGAAATCGAGATTGCGAAATCCTAGAGAGTGATTTGCGCAGGCAGAGGAGACAAACCATGCCCAAGCTGTTTCGTTCGTTGTTTGGCCGAGTCGTTATTGCGTTGATAGTGGGTGTGGCGTTAGGCATCTGGTTTCCGCAGTTGGGAGAGTCGTTGCGTCCGTTGGGCGATGGCTTTCTGAAGCTGATCAAGATGGTGATTGGCCCGATCGTCTTCTGCGTCGTCGTGAGCGGCATGGCGAGTGCGGGCGACTTGCGTAAAGTAGGCCGCGTGGGCGTCAAGGCCATCTTGTACTTCGAGATCATCACCACCTTCGCGCTGGTCATTGGTGCGGTGCTGGCGTGGGTGACGCGTCCGGGTGCGGGCATGAACATCGACATCCGCAGTCTGGATGCGGGTTCGATGGCCGCTTACACCGAGCATGCCAAGAGCCTGAAAGACACGGCGGGCTTCTTGCTGAAGATCATCCCCGACACCATTACCGACGCCTTTGCCAAGGGCGACATCCTGCAAATCCTCGTCTTCTCCGTCATGTTCGGTTGTGCGTTGGCGGCGTTGGGCGAGCGGGGCCGTCCGGTGGCGCGTTTCATCGAAGATCTCAGCCACGTCTTCTTCCGTGTGATGGCGTTCATCATCCGGCTCGCGCCGCTGGGCGTGCTGGGCGCGGTGGCATTTACGACGGGCAAATACGGCGCATCGTCGCTCAAGCAACTGGGTTTGCTCGTGCTGGTGTTCTACGCGAGCTGCTTCGTGTTCGTGACGGTGGTGCTGGGTGGCGTGTTGCGACTTGCGGGCTTCAACATCTTCAAGTTCATCAAGTACTTCCGTGAAGAGTTGTCGATCGTGTTGGGCACGGCGTCGTCCGATGCGGTGTTGCCGGCGATCATGCGCAAACTCGAATGGATGGGCATCAAGAAATCGACGGTCGGTCTGGTCGTACCGACGGGATACTCATTCAACCTCGACGGCTTCTCCATCTACCTGACGCTGGCGGTGATCTTCATTGCGCAGGCGACCAACACACCGCTGTCCATGCACGACCTGATTCTGGTGGTACTGGTGTCGCTGCTGACGTCGAAGGGTGCGCATGGGATTCCGGGCTCGGCGATTGTGATTCTGGCAGCGACGCTGGCAGCCATTCCCGCCATCCCCGTAATCGGCCTTGTGCTGATTCTGCCGGTCGACTGGTTCGTGGGCATTGCCCGAGCCATCACCAACTTGTTGGGCAACTGCGTGGCGACCCTCGTCGTGGCCGCGTGGGAAAAAGACGTCGACTTCGCAAGAGCGCACAGAGTGCTCAATGGCGACTTGCCGTACGAGCCGATTGCGACGTCTGAAGACGGCATCGAAGCCGCACCGGCGAACGCTGCACTGACGCGCTGAGCAAGACATACGAGGGCCGTAGCGAGTGCTGCGGCCCTCAAACCAACCAAGCATTTTCTGCCGACGCCCAGCACTATCGCGTCGGCATCATCATCTGGAGTTAATAGCAACATGGCCCTCGTCCCCCAAGACCCGAACGCACCGGACTTCGTGCGCCGTTATGTGAATTTGGCCGACCCGCGTCTGGGTGCTGAAGCGCTCGTCGCCACCGACGAATTCTTCGCGGCCAAAGAGCGCATGCTCAACCCGGAGCCGGCTGTCTTCATCCCGGGCAAGTACGACGAGAACGGCAAGTGGATGGACGGTTGGGAGACACGTCGCAAGCGTGTGAACGGCTATGACTGGTGCATCGTCAAGCTGGCGCGACCGGGTGTGTTGTTCGGCGTCGATCTGGACACCAGCCACTTCACCGGCAACTTCCCGCCTGCGGCTTCGCTTGAGGGCTGCTACAGCCCGAATGGCGCACCGAGCGATTCCGCCGAATGGTTCGAACTGTTGCCGTCGACCACCTTGCAGGGCAACTCGCACCACTACCATGCCATCACGCAGCAGCGCGCAGCGACGCACGTGCGCGTGAACCTGTATCCGGACGGTGGTCTGGCGCGTCTGCGCCTGTACGGATTGCCGCAGAGTGACTGGGCGGGCCGTTCGCGTGATGAGTTGATCGACCTCATCGCAATGGAAAACGGCGGCTACGTGGTCGCAGCAAACAACCAGCATTTCGGATTGGCGTCGAACCTGTTGATGCCGGGCCGTGGTGTGAACATGGGTGATGGATGGGAAACGCGCCGTCGTCGTGAGCCGGGTAATGACTGGGCGATTATTGCGTTGGCGCAGCCGGGCGAGATTGGCAAGATCGAAGTCGACACGGCGCACTTCAAGGGCAACTTCCCCGACCGCTGCTCCATTCAGGCGGCGTACGTCACGGGCGGCACCGAACAGTCGCTGATTACGCAATCGATGTTCTGGCCGGTGTTGTTGCCGGAGCAGAAGTTGGCGATGGACAAGCAGTTCTACTACGACGAGCAGGTACAGAAGTTGGGGGCGATCACGCACATCCGCTTCAACATCATTCCGGACGGTGGCGTATCGCGTCTGCGTCTGTGGGGCCGGTTGAGTGAAAAGAAAGGAGCGTGACATGGCAGCACCGACGTTGAAGATCGAGCGGTTGACGCGAGAGGCGTTTGCGCCGTTTGGCGACGTGATCGAGTTGGAGGGGGCGAAGCATTTCGCGATCAACGGCGGGACGACCGAGCGATTCCATGATTTGGCGACGGTGGATCTGGGCCCGGAGGGTGGGCGCACGTTGGTGAACGTCTTCCGTGGTCAGCCGCGTCAGTTGCCGTACGAGGTGAAGATGTTGGAGCGTCACCCGTTGGGCAGTCAGGCGTTCATCCCGTTGAAGACGACGCCGTACCTGGTGGTGGTAGCACCGGCGGGCGAGTTGGACGTGAGCGAGATGCGCGCATTCGTGTCGGATGGATGGCAGGGTGTGAACTATGCGAAGGGTGTGTGGCATCACCCGTTGTTGGCGTTGGATGAGGT
>NZ_CABPSN010000009.1 GCF_902459565.1 Pandoraea aquatica | reverse complement strand
AGCATCGGAATTCGTCTGAGTGAGATGTCTCTACGGGAGAGTGGTGTTTCACGTGAAACCAATGCGATCCAAAGGCCGGCACCTTAGGGCGAGAAGTGAGAGCAGTGGACAGCCGTTTCGCTCGCCACGAATGTCAAACATGTTTCACGTGAAACCGCACGCACATCCTCGGGTGATTGGTCCCGGGCAATTGAGTAGTGGGGATCGGGGGCACTCTGGCGAAGCGACTTTCAGGTGGAGCACAGCCGAGTGCCTCCGATCCCCACTGCCCGGAAGCTTGCGAGGACGACGCGATGTTGGCACCGAGTGGTCTTAGCGTGCCACGGCGGGGCATTCGTGCGAGAGAGGGCGGGGCGTTCGCCGAGAAATAGAAGCTCTTTGGGGTGGTGTGCGTTGGCCGTCACGGTCTCATCTCAATGTTTCACGTGAAACGGATGCGCCAGTCTTCGATAGCCCACCGTTTTATCCGAACAAGGACGTGTAGTTAGGCCATTCGATTGGCAGACCAGGGGCAATCATGTTTCACGTGAAACAGACATCGCAAGCATTGATGGGCGGTTGGTCCTGGGCAATTGAGTGGTGGGGATTGTGGGCACTCTGGCGAAGCGACTTTCAAGTGGAGCACAGCCGAGTGCCCACAATCCCCACTGCCCGGATGTTTGAGAGGGCTGTGAGGTGGTTGCACCGAAGGGTTTCCGCCTGAAGATGAGAGGCAACATCTGACTTCTACGGCAAGAAACCAATGCGGGCGTAGTTCGGCACATCCTCTGAAACACGACCGATGCCCCTGATTAGCCACCAAAACACATCAACGTTCCACGTGGAACATCCCACAAAACCGTCGCTTTCCCCTAACGTTCCACGTGAAACACGAGTGCAGTTACAAATGATGCATCGCAATACCGCTATAATTCCGCAATTACCGAATCCAGAGAGTTTGCCGTCAGCGGCAATATTGCGATGCTTTATCCGACCGAGTTTGACGTGATCGTGGTGGGTGGCGGCCATGCCGGTACCGAGGCTGCGCTCGCCTCGGCCCGCATGGGCTGTAAGACACTTCTGCTCACCCACAATATCGAGACGCTCGGCCAGATGAGCTGCAATCCCTCCATCGGTGGGATTGGCAAAGGCCACCTCGTCAAAGAGGTAGATGCGCTCGGCGGCGCCATGGCCGCCGCTACCGACGAGGGCGGTATTCAGTTTCGTATTCTGAATTCGTCCAAAGGTCCCGCTGTCCGTGCGACTCGCGCTCAGGCCGACCGGCTTCTTTACAAGCAAGCGATCCGTCATCGCCTCGAGAATCAGCCGAATTTATGGCTCTTCCAACAAGCCGTGGAAGATCTTATTGTCGAAGGTGACCGCGTTGTCGGGGCAATCACGCAAGTCGGGCTGCGCTTCCGCGCCCGTGCTGTGGTGCTCACCGCCGGGACCTTCCTCGACGGCAAGATCCACGTCGGGCTGAACAATTATGTCGGCGGGCGTGCCGGTGATCCCGCCGCAATCAGCCTTTCCGCACGGCTGAAAGAGTTGAAGTTGCCGCAAGGTCGGTTGAAGACGGGTACGCCGCCGCGTATCGACGGGCGTTCCATCGATTTTTCCGTCCTCGAAGAGCAGCCGGGTGATCTGGATCCGGTGCCGGTTTTCTCGTTCCTGGGACGCCCTGACCAGCACCCGCGCCAAGTGCCGTGCTGGGTCACGCATACCAACGAACGGACGCACGATATCATCCGTGGCGGTCTCGACCGCTCGCCGATGTACACGGGCGTCATCGAAGGTGTCGGGCCGCGCTATTGCCCGTCCATCGAAGACAAGATCCATCGCTTCGCCGATAAGACTTCGCATCAGATCTATCTCGAACCCGAAGGTCTGACGACCAACGAGTACTACCCGAACGGTATCTCCACCAGCCTGCCTTTCGATGTGCAGCTGGAACTCGTCCGCTCGATGAAGGGGATGGAGAACGCCTACATTCTGCGTCCAGGCTACGCCATCGAGTACGACTACTTCGATCCGCGTGGTCTGCGCAGTTCGCTGGAAACCCGCGTGATTTCGGGCCTGTTCTTTGCCGGACAGATCAATGGCACGACCGGCTACGAAGAAGCTGCCGCACAGGGCCTGCTCGCCGGCATCAACGCCGCGCTGCAAGTGCAGGGCCGCGAAGCCTGGTGCCCGCGTCGCGATCAGGCTTACCTCGGTGTGCTGGTCGACGACCTGATCACGCGCGGTGTGTCCGAGCCGTATCGTATGTTCACCAGCCGCGCCGAATATCGCCTGTCGCTACGTGAAGACAACGCGGATATGCGTCTGACGGAAGTGGGCCGTGAACTCGGTGTGGTCGACGATATTCGTTGGGAAGCGTTCTGCCGCAAGCGCGATGCTGTTTCACGTGAAACAGAACGTCTCAAATCGACGTGGGTGAATCCGAAGACGTTCCCGGCGGAAGATTCGGTGCCGTTGCTCGGTAAGGCGATCGATCACGAGTACTCGCTGGCCGACCTGTTGCGTCGCCCGGAAGTCGGGTACGACGCGCTGATGGCAGTGCAGGGCGGTCGACTTGCACCTGAAACCGCGCTGTCGGATGACGTGCTGCAAGCCAATCAGATTCGCGAGCAGATCGAGATTGCGGTCAAGTATCAGGGCTACATCGACCGTCAGGCCGACGAGATCGTGCGCAAGGAAGCGAACGAGAATACGGTGCTGCCCGCCAGCATCGATTACAACGACGTTCGCGGCCTGTCGATCGAGGTGCGTCAGAAGCTCAACGCGCAGCGTCCGGAAACGCTGGGTCAGGCCTCGCGCATTTCCGGTGTCACACCCGCGGCGATCTCGCTGCTCATGATCCACCTGAAGAAGGGACTCGGACGCCGCCGCGCGTCAGGGGAAGCGACGGCGGACACCGATGTTGCCAGCGATGGCGACACCGGCGGTCAGCACGCTGCCTGACGCGGAGACCTCATGACTGCTCCGCGTAATGCCGCACAAGGCGGCAACGAACTCGCTGCATTGCTGGCTGATGGCATCGAACAACTGGGTCTGACGATCAGTGCCGATCAACAGGCACGCCTGCTGGACTATCAGATGCTCCTGGCGAAGTGGAATGCTTCGCTGCAAATGACGTCGATCCGCGACCCGCGACAGATGGTCGTCAAGCATCTGCTCGATTCGCTCTCGATTCTGCCGCGACTGGATCGCGAACCGATTTCACGTGTGCTGGACGTCGGTTCCGGCGGTGGCCTGCCCGGCGTGGTGCTGGCGATCGTGCGCCCGGACTGGCAGGTGACGGTGAACGACATCGTCCACAAGAAGACCGCTTTTCTGACGCAAGCCCGTGCCACGTTCAAGCTGACCAATCTGACGGTCGTGACCGGCCGGGTGGAGTCGCTTGTCGTCGGTAAGGAAGTGCCGGCACCGTTCGACGCCATCGTCTCGCGCGCCTTCGCCGAATTGAACGATTTCGTCACGCTTGGCCGTAACTTGCTAGCCCCCGGTGGTAGCTTCTGGGCCATGAAGGGTGTGGCCGCCGAAAGCGAACTGGCGTTGCCCGACGGCTGCGAGCTGGTCGAACGGCTGGCGCTGAACGTGCCATTTCTCGACGCCGAGCGTCATTTGCTCCGCGTGAAGGTGACGGCATGACCCGAATGACACGTTGGGCCGGTGCTGTGATGGTTGGATTGTCGGTGGTGGCGGCCGTGGCCTGGGCGCAGTCCGGGCAGGAATCGCTCACGACACGCGTGCGTCCCGTGCAAAAGATCGATAAGGCGCGCTATGTCGGCACCTGGTACGAAATAGCACGCTACCCGAATTTCTTCGAGCGAAAATGTGTGTCTGATGTGACCGCAGAATACGTGGCACGTCCGGACGGCAAGATCGAAGTGACCAATAAGTGCCGAAAGGAAGATGGCACTTATGCAAGCGATACCGGGCTGGCGCGCACCGACGGGCAGGGCACCGGCACCGCACGCTTCAAAGTGACGTTCGCGCCGGACTGGTTGCGCTGGATTCCCTGGCTTTGGGCCAACTACTGGGTTATCGTGCTCGACGGTGACTATCAGTATGCCGCTGTCGGAGAGCCAAGCCGCGAGTATCTCTGGATCCTCTCGCGCTCGCCGAAAATCGACGACGACACGCTGAATCAAATGCGTGCCCAGCTCCGTAAGCAGGGTTACGACACCGACAAACTGGTGTTGACGCCGCAAAAGGCCAGTGCACCCTGAGCACGAGGTGCCGGCCTCTCCGGTACCGGCCGACATGCGGTGAATCCGCTGCATCAGGCAATAACTGCGCTTTGCTCAGATAATCGAATTAGCGGGATGCATCCGCGACGGGCAGCATGAAGCGTTCGCGCCCGGGCCTGCATCCCGGCACCATCTGCATCAATCGCATCAACACGGCAGCAATCGGAGGACTACATCGGCATGGCGAAAATTTTCTGCGTGGCCAATCAGAAGGGCGGCGTCGGCAAGACGACCACCACGGTGAACCTCGCTGCCGGACTGGCGTCGCACGGGCAGCGTGTCTTGTTGGTCGATCTGGACCCTCAGGGCAACGCGACGATGGGCAGCGGCATCGACAAAGCCGCGCTCGAGACGAGCATCTATGAAGTGCTGGTCGACGGCATCGATGTAAGCACGAGCTGCCAGCGCTCGGAGTCCGGCAACTACGATGTGGTGCCGGCGAACCGCGAACTGGCCGGTGCCGACGTGGAACTCGTCTCGCTCGAAAATCGCGATACGCGTCTGAAGCAGGCGCTGGCGAAGGTCGACGACGCTTACGATTTCGTCCTCATCGACTGCCCGCCGACGCTCTCGCTGCTCACGTTGAACGGCCTGTGCGCCGCGCACGGCGTGATCATTCCGATGCAGTGCGAATATTTCGCGCTCGAAGGGCTGTCCGATCTCGTCAACACGATCAAGCAGGTGCACGCGAATCTGAACCGCGACCTGAAGGTGATCGGCCTTCTGCGTGTGATGTTCGATCCGCGTATCACGCTTCAGCAACAAGTCTCGGAGCAGCTCAAGGAGCACTTCGGCGACAAGGTTTTCAACGCGATCATTCCGCGCAATGTGCGACTCGCCGAAGCGCCGAGTTACGGCATGCCGGGCGTCGTCTTCGATCCCGCCTCGCGCGGCGCGAAGGCGTATCTGCAATTCGGCGCGGAAATGATCGCGCGCATTCAAACTATGTAAGGCGCATTCGCGCAGGAACGCATTGTCATGGCGACCAAGACCAACGCACTGAAAAAAAAGGGCCTGGGCCGCGGCCTCGAAGCGCTGCTGGGTGCTCACGCCGATAACCACAACGGCGCGACCGAGGCGAGTGCCGAAGGCGCGCCGTCGGTGATGGCGCTCGAACGCCTTCAGGCGGGTAAGTATCAACCGCGTACACGCATGGACGAAGGCGCGCTGCAGGAGCTCGCCGCGAGCATTCGCGCGCAAGGTCTGATGCAGCCGATTCTGGTTCGTCCGGTCGATGGTGAGAAGTACGAAATTATTGCGGGCGAGCGACGTTTTCGCGCGGCGCGTCTCGCCGGTCTCGCCGAAGTGCCGGTGCTTGTGCGCGATGTCCCCGATGAAGCTGCCGCCGCCATGGCGCTCATCGAGAACATTCAGCGCGAAGATCTGAATCCGCTCGAAGAAGCGCAGGGCATTCAACGTCTGCTCGGCGAATTCAATTACACGCACGAGCAAGCTGCCGAATCGCTGGGGCGCTCGCGTAGTGCAGTGTCGAACCTGCTGCGTCTGTTGAACCTCGCGAATCCCGTGCAGACGATGCTGCTCGCTGGAGATCTCGACATGGGCCATGCGCGCGCGCTGCTCGCTGTCGACGCAGCCACGCAGATCACGCTCGCTAACCAGGTGGTGAACAAGCGCCTGTCGGTGCGCGACACGGAACGCATCGTGAACGCATCGCTCAAGCCGCAAGGCGACGGTATTCGTCGCCGCTCGGCAGAAGAGGGCGGTCGTGATGTGACGCGCCTCGAAGAGGAGCTCTCGGATCTGCTCGCGTCGAACGTCAAGATCAAGGTCGGCCGTAAAGGCGCCGGTCAGTTGACGATCGAGTTCGGCAGCCTCGATGCACTCGACGGTATCCTCGCGCGCATTCGCGCCGAGTAATTTCGGTCTCCTGACTATTCTTCCGTGAGCGATCCGTCCGGTGAGTCGTCCAGCGATGCATCTCACGATGCGTCCCGCAGAACATCACCGACACCGGAAGCGGTACCCCGCTCGGGTGACGCATCGATTGCTACGCGTATCAAACGCGCGCTGAATGCGACGTTCGAGCGGGTGCGAAGCGATTGGGTGCTGCTCATCCTCCTGATCGCTTTCGTCGTGCTTCAGATCGCGAAGCCCGCAAGTGTAAGTGAGCTGTTCGCGCGCATCGACCGGCACACGATTCTGACGCTCGCTGGTTTGCTGATGCTCACACGCGCCATCGATCAGAGCGGGTTTCTCGATTGGCTCGCACAACGATTGCTGCGCGCGTTTCGTACCGAGCGACGTCTCGCGCTGCTGATGGTCACGTTCGCTGCCGCACTCTCGACGCTGCTGACCAACGACGTCGCGCTCTTCGCCGTGGTGCCGCTCGCGCAGTCGCTCGCACGGATTGCCCCGGTGCGAATCGAGCGACTGATCATCTTCCTCGCACTGGCCGTCAACGCCGGTTCGAGCCTCACGCCGCTCGGCAATCCGCAGAACCTCTTTCTTTGGCAACACAGCGGCATGGGCTTCGGTGCCTACGTCGTCATGATGACGCCCGTGACGCTGGGGCTCATGGCCGTGTTGCTTGTCGTTTGCGCCTTCGCCTTCGATTCGCGTGCACTGCATTTTCAGCGACGCGGTCCCGCGCACGACGTGCGCTGGCCGTTGCTGTGGACCGCGCTCGCCCTGTTCGTTGCCTTTGTGGCGCTGGCCGATCATGGATTTGCCGCATGGGCATGCGCGGGCGTGGCTGCGGTGCTGCTGATCGCGCGTCGCAATGCCGTGCTCGGCATCGACTGGCTGCTGCTCGCGATCTTCGTGTTGATGTTCGTGGTGCTACGCGGTGTCGCCGGTTTGCCGGACGTTCGTACGGCGCTCGGCCATTTTGACTTCACCGGCAATGCGATGGCCTACGGCGGGGCTGCGGTGTTGTCACAATTCATCAGTAACGTGCCTGCAGCGATTCTGCTCGCCGAGTATTCGCAGAACTGGCCCGCGCTGGCGCATGGCGTGGCGGTCGGTGGCTTCGGACTCGCCGTGGGGTCGTTGGCGAACCTGATTGCATTGCGCATGGCGAAATCGCAGAAGATCTGGTGGCACTTTCATTACCTTTCGATTCCGTTTTATCTAGTGGCACTCCTGATTGGCTTTGCTGCTCTGAAATGGGTCTGAACGCGCACGGAACGTAGCCCAGCTGCGGGGAATGTGCGGCGTTTGCGCGTAATGCCGCGCTGCACCATGAGGAAAATTGCACTCCGTGAGAGTTGCCGCCAAATCGAAGCATGCACTGTGCAGTTTCGGCGAATTTGTTGCGCGTTTAGATTGACTGGCCTTCGTAATTTCCCGTAAAATCTCGCGGGTTTAACTGCTTGAAGAGCCCATTCGTTTGCACGAGTCGGGCGGGGAGGCTACGAGATGACCGATCAAAACCGGTCGAACTTGGAACCGAAACCGCAAGCGCCGGCGCATGCAACAGAGGCTTGGGACGACGAGCAGGAGCAAGAAACTATCGTTCCGCTCACGCGTGCGCAGGCCGAGCGCCTGTTCGGTCCCGATGTGGGGCGCGCATCCCGTGTGACTCCATTCAGGGTGGTGGGAGCCCAGGTGCTGTTGTCGCTGATAGCGACACTGGCCTGGTGGTTGCTCTCGGCATCGCCACGAGACGCGGCGGTGTCTGCATGGCTGGGCGGAATGATTGGATGGATACCGGGTGCATTGTTTGCGCTGCGGTTAAGAATGTCAGGTGATCGCCTCTCCGTCGGTTCGTTAGTGATGGGAGAAGCGGTCAAGGTAGTCACGACGATCGCGTTGTTGGTGGCAGTAGCGTTCGGTTACCCCGGTGTGCATTGGGTAGCGTTCCTGGTCACCTTTGTGCTGACGCTCAAGGCCTATTGGCTGGCGATGGCACTGAAGTAGCGGTGAGAAACCGCTCACGCGTCGACACGCTACCGTGTGCGGATTTTCATAATTGGGTGTTTGATCGCTATGTCAGTAGAAGCCGGCCACGCTCCGAACCCGTCGGAGTACATTTCGCACCACCTGCAGAACCTTGCGAGCTCGACTCAGACTAGCATCGTCGATTTCTCGATCATCAACTGGGACACCATGTTCTGGTCGATCGCGATGGGCGTTCTGGGCTGCTTCATTCTGTGGATGGCCGCACGCAAGGCAACCTCGGGTGTGCCGGGCCGTTTCCAGGCTGCGGTCGAAATGCTCGTCGAGATGGTCGAAGATCAGTCGAAGAGCATCGTGCACGGCAATCGTGCCTTCATCGCACCGCTCGCGCTGACCGTGTTCGTCTGGGTCGCGCTCATGAACTCGCTGGACTTGCTGCCGGTCGATCTGCCGTCGAAGGTGATCGGCTGGGTCGGTCTGGATTCCATCATCACGCATCACCGCATCGTTCCGACGGCCGACCTTAACGGCACGCTCGGTATTGCGGTCGGCGTGCTCATTCTGATGCTGTACTACAGCTTCAAGATCAAGGGCGCCGGCGGCTTCATGCACGAGCTGTTCACCGCACCGTTCGGTAACCACTTCCTCCTGTGGATCCCGAACCTGCTGCTCAACATCATCGAATTCTGTGCCAAGACCGTGTCGCTCGGTATGCGACTGTTCGGCAATATGTACGCCGGCGAACTGGTGTTCCTGCTGATCGCTCTGTTGGGCGGTATCTGGAGCTTTGGCGCAGATGCGTCGGTGCTGGGTTTTGTCGGTCACGTCATTGCCGGCACCGCATGGGCGATTTTCCACATCCTGATCGTGTTGCTCCAGGCGTTCATCATGATGATGCTGACGCTGGTGTATATCGGCCAGGCGCACGACCATCACTGATCGGTCGATGCGGTAGTTACGAGTTTTCCAAGTTTAGTTTTTCAAATTTTCAAGTTTTAAGTCTCTATCCATAAGGAGTAATCATGCAAGCTTTCATCGCCAACATCCAGGGTCTGACCGCTATCGGTATCGGCATCATCATCGGTCTGGGTGCTATCGGTGCCTGCCTGGGTATCGCACTGATGGGCGGCAAGTACATCGAAGCATGCGCACGTCAGCCTGAACTGATGAACCCGCTGCAAACGAAGATGTTCCTGCTGGCCGGCCTGATCGACGCTGCATTCCTGATCGGCGTGGGCGTTGCCATGCTGTTCGCCTTCGCGAACCCGCTGCTGTCGAAGCTCGCTTAAGTTACTTTCGGCCGGTCGCGCATGACCCGCGCGGCCAACTGGACATGAACGGCGCGCCCAAGCCAGCAGGCACAATGGGGCGCGCTGTTTTGCCAATCGACTCGCATCACCGAAAGGAAACACCGTGAACATTAACGCAACTCTGTTCGCGCAAACCGTCGTGTTTCTGATCCTGGCGTGGTTCACGATGAAGTTCGTGTGGCCGCCGCTGATCAAGGCTATCGACGAACGCGCGAAGAAAATTGCTGACGGTCTGGCCGCTGCCGATAAGGGCAAGGCTGAACTGGAAGCCGCCAACAAGCGCTCCACGCAAGCCCTCGCGGAAGCCCGCGACGAAGGCGCGAAGCGTATTGCCGACGCCGAGAAGCGCGCTCAGGCCGTGGCCGAAGAGATCAAGACGCAGGCGCAAGCCGAAGCGGCTCGTATCATCGCCAACGCCAAAGCAGAAGCCGAGAATCAGGCCGTCAAGGTCCGTGAATCGCTGCGCGAAGACGTGGCTGGTCTGGCAGTGAAGGGCGCCGAGCAGATCCTGAAGCGTGAAGTCGACGCCAAGGCACACGCCGACCTGCTGAACCAACTCAAGGCAGAGCTCTGATCATGGCCGAACTCGCAACCATCGCTCGTCCGTATGCCGAAGCGTTGTTCCGCGTGGCCAAGTCCGGCGATCTGAATCGCTGGGCGCAGCTCGTGCGTGAACTGTCGCAAGTGGCAGCGCTGCCCGAAGTGGCCAACCTGGCCGACGATCCGAAAGTGACGCCGTCGCAAGTTGTCGACGTGCTGACCACCGCCGTGAAATCGACCGACGCCGAAGTGCGTAACTTCGTCGCCGCTGTGGTCGAAAACGGTCGTCTGGTTGCCATGCCGGAAATCGCCGAACAGTTCGAAGCGTTGAAGAACGCTGCTGCCGGTTCGGCAGACGCCACGATCGAAAGCGCCTTCCCGCTCGAAGGCGAGCAATTGACCTCGCTGGTCAAGGGCCTCGAGCACAAGTTCGGCTGCAAGCTCAACCCGAGCGTGACGGTAGACCCGTCGCTCATCGGCGGCGTGCGTGTGGTGGTTGGCGACGAGGTGCTGGACACTTCGGTGCGCGCCCGCCTGGCGGCTATGCGGACGTCGCTGACGGCTTGAGGCCGGCGCGAAACGCCTGCGAAGAATTGAATATCAGGAGCACATATGCAACTCAATCCCTCTGAAATCAGCGAACTGATCAAGAGCCGGATTCAAGGTCTCGATAGCGGCGCCGAAGTCCGTAACGAAGGCACCGTGATCTCGGTGACTGACGGCATCTGCCGCATCCACGGCCTGTCGGACGTGATGCAGGGCGAAATGCTCGAATTCCCGGGCAATACGTTCGGTCTGGCACTGAACCTCGAGCGCGACTCCGTCGGCGCCGTGATTCTGGGCGAATACGAGCACATCTCGGAAGGCGACACCGTCAAGTGCACGGGCCGCATTCTGGAAGTGCCGGTCGGCCCGGAACTGAAGGGCCGCGTCGTTGACGCACTGGGCCTGCCGATCGACGGCAAGGGTCCGATCAATGCGAAGGAAACCGACGCAATCGAAAAGATTGCCCCGGGCGTGATCTGGCGTAAGTCGGTCTCGCAACCGCTGCAAACCGGTACGAAGGCTATCGACGCCATGGTGCCGATCGGCCGCGGCCAGCGTGAGCTGATCATTGGTGACCGTCAGACGGGTAAGACCGCTGTCGCCATCGACACGATCATTTCGCAGAAGGGCAAGGGCGTGACCTGCGTCTACGTCGCGATCGGCCAGAAGGCTTCGTCGATCATGAACGTGGTGCGCAAGCTCGAAGAGCACGGCGCGATGGAGTACACGATCATCGTGACCGCCACCGCTTCGGATTCGGCCGCCATGCAGTTCATCGCACCGTACTCCGGTTGCACGATGGGCGAATACTTCCGTGATCGCGGCGAAGACGCGCTGATCATTTATGACGACTTGACCAAGCAAGCCTGGGCCTATCGTCAGATCTCGCTGTTGCTGCGCCGCCCGCCGGGCCGCGAAGCTTACCCGGGTGACGTGTTCTATCTCCACTCGCGTCTGCTTGAGCGTGCTGCCCGCGTCTCGGAAGAGTACGTCGAGAAGTTCACGAACGGCGCAGTCAAGGGCCAGAGCGGCTCGCTGACGGCACTGCCGATCATTGAAACGCAAGCCGGTGACGTGACCGCATTCGTTCCGACGAACGTGATCTCGATTACCGACGGCCAGATCTTCCTGGAAACCGACCTGTTCAACGCCGGTATCCGCCCCGCAATCAACGCCGGTATCTCGGTGTCGCGTGTGGGTGGTGCTGCTCAGACGAAGGTCATCAAGAAGCTGTCGGGCGGTATCCGTACCGACCTCGCACAGTACCGTGAGCTGGCTGCGTTCGCGCAGTTCGCTTCGGACCTGGACGAAGCTACCCGCAAGCAGCTCGAGCGCGGCCGCCGCGTGACGGAACTGCTCAAGCAGCCGCAATACGCGCCGCTGCAAGTGTGGGAACTGGCTGTGTCGCTGTTCGCCGCCAACAACGGCTATCTGGACGATCTCGATATCGCTCAGGTTCTGCCGTTCGAAAAGGGTCTGCGCGAAGTTCTGAAGACGAGCCATGGCGCGCTCATCGGCCGTATCGAAGAGACCAAAGATCTCTCGAAGGACGACGACGCTGCTCTGCACGCTGCGATCAAGGACTTCAAGAAGACCGGCGCTTACTAATCCGGTTGAATCGGCAACTATTCAACGGACCCGGGAAGGCGCGATGTTCAGGCAGCAACGAACGTCGCGCCGAGACAAGGAGTAAGCAATGGCTGGAATGAAGGAAATTCGCGGCAAGATCAAGAGCGTGCAAAACACGCGCAAGATCACCAAGGCCATGGAAATGGTGGCCGCGTCGAAGATGCGCAAGGCGCAGGAACGCATGCGTCATGCCCGGCCGTACGCTGACAAGGTGCGCCAGATCGCCGCGCATATGGGCCAGGCGAATCCGGAATACCACCACCCGTTCATGGTGAAGCATGCGGACGCGAAAGCGGCCGGCATCATCGTGGTGACGACGGACAAGGGCCTGTGCGGCGGCTTGAACACCAACGTGCTGCGTGCCGTGGTGACCAAGATGAAGCAAATCGAAGCACAGGGCCTGAAGATCGAGGCCACCGCTATCGGCGGCAAGGGCTTCGGCTTCATGAACCGTATCGGCGCGAAGGTGGTATCGCACGTTGTGCAACTGGGCGACACGCCGCATCTGGACAAGCTGATCGGTGCTGTGAAGCTGCAGCTCGACGCGTATGCCGAAGGCAAGCTCGACGCCGTTTATCTGGCTTACAACCGCTTCGTCAACACGATGAAGCAGGAAGCCGTGGTCGAACAGCTGCTGCCGCTGCCGGAGAAGTTCGAAGGCGAGTCGGAAGACGCGAGCGCCGTGCCGGCGCAGCACTCGTGGGACTACATCTACGAACCGGATGCGAAGACGGTCGTCGATGCCCTGCTGGTGCGTTACGTCGAAGCTGTCGTGTATCAGGCAGTCGCAGAGAACATGGCGTCGGAACAGTCCGCCCGCATGGTGGCCATGAAGGCCGCATCGGACAATGCAAAGACCGTGATCGGTGAATTGCAGATGGTCTACAACAAGGGCCGTCAAGCAGCGATTACGAAGGAACTGTCCGAAATCGTGGGTGGCGCCGCCGCAGTTTAAGCGGTGGCACGGGCCGATGCGCCGCAAGGCGAAATGAATTTGAGTATCTAAAGGAAAAGCGATGAGTACTGCTTTGATTGAAGGCAAAATCGTACAGTGCATCGGCGCCGTTATCGACGTGGAATTCCCGCGCGAAAGCATGCCGAAGATCTACGACGCGCTCACCATGGAAGGTTCGGAACTGACGCTCGAAGTCCAGCAACAGCTGGGCGACGGCGTGGTTCGCACCATCTGTCTGGGTTCCTCCGAAGGCCTGCGCCGCGGTATGACGGTGCAAAACTCGGGTCTGCCGATCACGGTGCCGGTCGGTAAGCCGACGCTGGGCCGCATTATGGACGTGCTGGGCCGTCCGATCGACGAAGCCGGTCCGATCGCCAAGGAACACACCCGTTCGATTCACCAGAAGGCTCCGGCATTCGACGAGCTGTCGCCGTCGACGGAACTGCTCGAAACCGGTATCAAGGTTATCGATTTGATCTGCCCGTTCGCCAAGGGCGGTAAGGTGGGTCTGTTCGGTGGCGCCGGTGTGGGCAAGACCGTGAACATGATGGAACTCATCAATAACATCGCCAAGGAACACGGCGGTTATTCGGTGTTTGCCGGCGTGGGCGAGCGTACCCGTGAAGGGAACGACTTCTACCACGAAATGAAGGACTCGAACGTTCTGGACAAGGTCGCACTGGTCTATGGCCAGATGAACGAGCCGCCGGGCAACCGTCTGCGCGTCGCACTGACCGGTCTGACGATGGCCGAGCACTTCCGTGACGAAGGTCGCGACGTGCTGTTCTTCGTGGACAACATCTACCGTTTCACGCTGGCCGGTACCGAAGTGTCGGCACTGCTCGGCCGTATGCCGTCGGCCGTGGGCTATCAGCCGACGCTGGCTGAAGAAATGGGTAAGCTGCAAGAGCGTATTACGTCGACCAAGACCGGCTCGATCACGTCGGTGCAAGCCGTGTACGTGCCTGCCGATGACTTGACCGACCCGTCGCCGGCAACCACCTTCGGTCACTTGGACGCCACCGTCGTTCTGTCGCGTGACATCGCCTCGCTGGGTATCTACCCGGCAGTCGATCCGCTCGACTCGACCTCGCGTCAGATCGACCCGAACGTGATTGGCGAAGAGCACTACACGGTGACCCGTCGCGTGCAATCGACGCTGCAGCGTTACAAGGAACTGCGCGACATTATCGCGATTCTGGGTATGGACGAACTGTCGCCGGACGACAAGCTGGCCGTGGCCCGCGCTCGTAAGATCCAGCGTTTCCTGTCGCAGCCGTTCCACGTGGCAGAAGTGTTCACGGGCTCGCCGGGCAAGTACGTTCCGCTCAAGGAAACGATCCGCGGCTTCAAGATGATCGTCGACGGCGAATGTGACCACCTGCCGGAACAAGCGTTCTACATGGTTGGCACGATCGACGAAGCGTTCGAAAAAGCCAAGAAGATGCAGTAAACGGTTGAGTGCCGGGCGACGGCGGTGTCTCGCAAGAGGTGCCACCGCAGCTCGGCAGGTGACTGTTGCGGGGCGGGGTAGCGAAGCGAGGACGGTAACGTCCGGACTGGCGCGCCTGCCGCTTCATCACACTCAACGGGAGCGATTATGGCAACCATTCACGTAGACGTCGTCAGCGCGGAAGAGCAGATCTTCTCGGGTAAGGCGAAGTTTGTCGCGCTGCCCGGCGAAGCCGGCGAGCTCGGCATTCTGCCGGGCCACACGCCGCTGATCACGCGTATCAAGCCGGGTGCGGTTCGCATCGAGGACGAAGCAGGCAACGAGGACTTCGTCTTCGTCGCAGGCGGCATTCTCGAAGTGCAACCGGGCACGGTGACTGTGCTCGCCGACACCGCGATTCGCGGCAAGGATCTGGACGAAGCGAAGGCTAACGAAGCCAAGCGTCGTGCAGAAGAAGCCATGTCGAACAAGGATTCGAACATCGAGTACGCGACCGCTCAAGCCGAACTGGCCGAAGCGATTGCCCAACTCGCTGCGATCCAGAAGCTGCGTCGCACGAAGTAACACCGGCGCTGCGCCGGCCTCGCGCCGCGCAATGTCTGCGAAAGCCCCATACATGCGAATGTGTGGGGCTTTTGTTTTGTCTCAAGGTTTTACGCGTCGTCGTACGCGCGTCTGATGACACGCGTCTTACCCTTCACTCAGGGCCATCCCCACTCGTTGCGTCACTCAAATTACGTTAACGTAAACGTCAATCTAGCGTGACGCGCTATTGTTATAACAAGTCACCTATCGTCGCGCGACAGCATTCACCACTTCAGCATTGCTTCAGGAGACAAAAGCATGGAAAGCCGGGAAGGTGCGGGCGTTGTACCTCGTAATGGACTGTCGTATGTGAAGGGTGAAACCACCGTACCGCTTTCGACGTTGACGGTATTTGGACTGCTTGCCGAGACGGCAGCGAAGTTTCCCGAGCGGCAGGCGGTCGTGTTTCGCGAGCAGGGCGTGGACTGGACGTGGCGCGAATTCATCGCCCATGTCGATACCTTTGCCGCCGGACTCATTGCGCTTGGATTGAAGAAGGGCGACCGGGTGGGCATCTGGTCGCCGAATCGCGTCGAATGGTTGGTCACGCAGTTTGCGACCGCGCGTGCGGGCCTGATTCTCGTGAACATCAATCCGGCCTATCGGCTGGCCGAGCTGGAATACGCGCTCAACAAGGTCGGCTGCAAGGTGCTGGTCGCGGCCGAGTCGTTCAAGTCGTCGCGCTATCTCGACATGCTCAACGTGCTGGCGCCCGAGCTGGCCACGTGCGCCCCCGGCCAGTTGCAGTCGGAGAAACTGCCGACGCTGCGCACCGTCATCCGCATGGGCATGGAGCACACGCCCGGCATGATGAACTTCAGCGACGTGGTGACGCTCGGTGCGGACGCCGACCTCGCCACGCTGCGCAAGATCTCCGACGCGCTCGACTGCTTCGACCCGATCAACATCCAGTTCACGAGCGGCACGACGGGCAACCCGAAGGGTGCGACGCTCACGCACCACAACATCGTCAACAACGGTCGCTACATCGCGATGGCGATGCGCTTCTCCGAGCACGACAGCCTGTGCATTCCGGTGCCGTTCTACCACTGCTTCGGCATGGTGCTGGCGGTGCTCGCCTGCGTGTCGACGGGGGCGACGATGGTCTTTCCCGGCGAGGCGTTCGATCCGAAGGCGACGATGGCCGCCGTCTCGGAAGAAAGCTGTACCGCGTTGCACGGCGTGCCGACGATGTTCATCGCCCAGCTCGATCATCCGGACTTCGGCAACTATCACTTCGACTCGCTGCGCACCGGCATCATGGCGGGCTCGCCATGCCCCATCGAAACGATGAAGCGCGTGATCGACCAGATGCACATGAGCGAAGTGACCATCGCGTACGGCATGACCGAGACGAGCCCCGTGTCGTTCCAGACCACCACGACCGACCCGCTGGATAAGCGCGTGACGACGGTCGGCCGCGTGCAACCGCACCTCGAAGTGAAGCTGGTCGATGTGGCGGGCGAGATCGTGCCGGTCGGCGAGAAGGGCGAACTGTGCACGAAGGGCTACTCGGTGATGCAGGGCTACTGGGACGACGAGCCGCGCACGCGCGAAGCGATTCGCGACGGCTGGATGCACACGGGCGACCTCGCGACGCTCGACGAGGACGGCTATTGCAACATCGTCGGCCGCGTGAAGGACATGCTCATTCGTGGCGGCGAAAACATCTACCCGCGTGAAATCGAGGAGTTCCTGTTCCGTCACCCGAAGGTACAGGCGGTGCAGGTGTTCGGTGTGCCCGATGCGAAGTACGGCGAGGAAGTGTGCGCATGGATCGTCCTCAAGCCGGGGCAGAGCGCGACGGAGGACGACATCCGCGCCTTCTGCAAGGATCAGATCGCACACTACAAGATCCCGCGTTACATCCGTTTTGTGGACGAAATGCCGATGACCGTGACGGGCAAGGTGCAGAAGTTCATCATGCGCGAGAAGATGGTCGAATCGCTCGGCCTTCAGGAAGAGAAGACCGCCTGACGGGCATCGCTGCCGGATAACGTTGTCAGGGCAGGGGATCGGACACACGATACCTCTGCCCAATTTTTAAGCGAACTCGGGGCGAATGCCGTATCATTCGGGATTACCCTAGGCTTCGCCCAATGTCCGCTGCCACGGCGTCCGCGCCCTCACACACCTTCCGTACCGTTTTCATCCTCGGCATTCTGTCGGCCATCGGCTCGCTGTCGATCGACATGTATCTGCCCGCGCTGCCGAGCATCGCGCGCGAACTGAACACGACGGACGCTGCGGCGCAATTCTCCCTGGCATCGTTCTTCATCGGGCTCGGCCTCGGCCAGTTGCTGCATGGCCCGCTTGCCGACCGCTACGGACGCAAACGTCCGCTTTATGCCGGACTGGCGCTCTACACGCTCGCGTCGGCCGGATGCGCGCTCGCCCCCAACATCGAAACGCTGATCGTCAGCCGCTTCATTCAGGCGGTTGGCGGCTGTGCCTGCTTCGTGATCGCCCGCGCCATGGCGCGCGACCTGTTCGATACGGCGACGGTGGCGCGTGTGCTGTCGCGCATGACGCTCATCATGGGCGCAGCCCCGATCCTCGCCCCGTTGATCGGCGGGCAAGTGCTGATGTTCGTGGGCTGGCGCTGGATCTTCTGGGGACTGACGGTCTTCGGTGCGATGTGCTTCGGCATGGCCGTCTACTGGCTGCCGGAGACGCGTCAGGCTGCGAAGCAGGCGCGCAACTGGCTGACGACGGCGTGGCACAACTACGGCGAGCTGCTGCGCGACCGTGAGTTCATGGGCAATGCGCTGGCAGGCGGCGTTTCGCAGGCGGGGATGTTCGCGTACATCACCGGCTCGCCCTTCGTCTTCATCAATCTGTACGGCGTCGATCCGACCCATTACGGCTGGCTGTTTGGCCTGAACGCCTGCGGCATCATCGGCGGCTCGCAGATCAACGCATATTTGCTGCGCACGCGGCGTCCGGCCGACGTGTTGCGCCGTACCAACAATCTGGTCGCGATTCTCGGCTTGCTGATGCTCGCCGTGGCGGCGCTCAGGCTTGGCGGGCTGATCGGGTTGATGGTGCCGTTGTTCGCCTTTGTCACGAGCCTCGGCTTCTCGCAGCCGAACGCCATTGCCGAGGCGCTCAACCGGCAGCACCAGCGTGCCGGGGCGGCGTCTGCCTTGCTGGGCGCGCTGCAATTCCTCGCGGCGGCCAGCGCCGGTGCTGCGGTCGGCTTGCTGCACGCCCGCTCGGCCGTGCCGATGGCGGCGGTCATGGCGATATGCGGCGTGCTGTCGTGGGGCTTCCACACGGTGCTGATCCGACGCGCAAGGCCCGCACTGCCGCCCGCCGCAGGCGCGGCCTGAGCGGACAGAGGGCAGGGCAAGGACAGGACCAAACGCGTCCCGAACGCCCTCTGAACACCTTCCAAACGCATCACGCGTAACATCTATCGCGGTGTCGGGAACGTTGTGCGGTTTCTGACGTCTGTTTGAGATCGCCTGTCGAAACGACGAAAACGACGGAAGCGGGGATAACGGGACTGTGCCGTTGGGAAGGATTTGTAAGATGGCGCTTCGCGATTCCGGCAAAACGGCGGGAACCGGCATCAGAACAATGCTTCCAAACCTGAGCTTCGGTGAGCGGCACTACATCTGTAACACTTTGTAATTGCTCTGTTCCAGTGCCCGCTCGATAGGCAAAGTACGATCCAGGCAACCCATGCAGAAGCCCCCTGAAATTTTTTGCAAGGATGCCTAAAGTTCGGCAAAAGTCCGCCGAAATACAGTCAAGTAGTAGAGCGCAGCTTCGTGACACTTTCATGAAGCCGTCACACTCTGTCATCGAACGTTCCCCCCGAGCGCGTCGTAGGATCCCTGCGCGCCGCTCATGTAGGAAAAATTCCTACAATAAACTTCCGCTTTTCTCGCCCCTTTCTGTAGTTTTTCTCCGATTTCTTTATCTTTCGCCCTTGTCCACAATGCGAGGGAATAGACAGTAGTACCGCCAGATTCATCCATTGCGCCGGGGGGCCGCATGCGAAACAGCGAAACACTGAACGAGATTCGTGAGTTGAATCTCTCCTACCTAGTCCTGGCTCAGCGCCTGATCCGTGAGGATCGCGCGGCGGCAATGTTCCGCCTGGGCATCAGCGACCAGCTTGCCGACGTGCTCGGCAGTCTCACACTGGCTCAACTCGTTAAGTTCGCGGGGTCGAACCAGCTTCTGTGCCGATTTCGATTCGACGACCACGTGATTCTTTCGAGCCTCACGCACGGTGCGAAAGACGTGGGTATGCAGCAGTCGCACGCTTCGATTCTGCTCGCGGGTCAGCCCGTCGAGCAGATCGGCTGAGCGTACGACATACGCGACGCACGCCACGCGCAGCCTGATGTCATCGGGGCCGCGCTTGGCGTGATTTGCCAGGAAGCCTGTATATGCGTACCAAAAGCGTCGTCCTCGAGGCCCGTGAAATTCAGCTGGCCATCGAGCTGATCGAACTCGGCGCCCGCCTCCAGTTGCTGGAAGCGGAGACGAGCCTGAGCCGCGATCGACTCATCAAACTCTACAAAGAGCTCAAAGGCGCCTCGCCGCCCAAGGGCATGCTGCCGTTCTCGACCGACTGGTTCGTGACCTGGCTGCCGAACATCCACTCGTCGCTTTTCCACAACATCTACCGCCACCTCGTGCAGTACGGCGGATGCCAGGGCATCGAAGCCATCGTGAAGGCTTACCGCCTGTACCTGGAGCACGTGGAGTTGCACGGTTGGGAGGCGGTGCTCGGCTTCACGCGGGCATGGACGCTCGTTCGCTTCTTCGACAGCAAGATGCTGCAGATGACGCCGTGCACGCGTTGCGGCGGTCATTTCGTCACGCATGCGCACGAGCCGCATGGCCAGTACGTTTGCGGGCTGTGCGCACCGCCGTCGCGTGCCGGAAAGACCCGGAAAGCGAAGCACGCGCATGCCGCCGATCTCGCGCCCGTTGTGGCGTCGGGTGAGCCGGACGCCACGATTTCGCCGCTAGCGGCCTGAACGGTGCCTTCCGCCCCCAGCGTATCGAGGTAATCCCGCCCCTACAGTTTCCCTGCGTGTCTGCCGTTAAGCCCTCTGAACAGGAAGGACAATTTTCCGTAGACGTATTTTTGCGAGAGGTATCCGGCAGTGCTTGTCGTCATTGGTTACATCATCGTTCTGGCATCGGTCTTTGGCGGCTTCGTCATTGGCGGGGGCCACTTGGGCGCGCTGTTTCAGCCGACCGAGCTGCTGATCATCGGTGGCGCGGGCGTCGGCTCGTTCGTGGTGGGCAACAACAGCAAGGCGATCAAGGCGACGATGAAAGCGCTGCCGATGCTGTTCAAGGGCTCGAAATACACCAAAGAGCTGTACATGGAGCTGATGGCGCTCCTGTACGTGCTGCTCGCGAAAGCGCGTAAGGACGGCATGCTTGCCATCGAGGGAGACGTCGAAGATCCGGCATCGAGCCCGGTGTTCTCGCAATACCCGCGCATTCTCGGCGAGCCGCGCATCATGGAATTCCTCACCGACTATCTGCGACTGATGGTCAGCGGCAACATGAACGCGTTCGAGATCGAGAACCTGATGGATCACGAAATCGAAACGTACCGTCACGAGGGCGAAGTGCCCGCGCACTGTCTGCAAAAGACGGGCGACGCCATGCCGGCCTTCGGTATCGTGGCCGCCGTGATGGGCGTGGTGCACACCATGGCGTCGGCCGACCAGCCGCCGGCCGTGCTCGGCGCGCTGATCGCACAGGCCCTCGTGGGGACCTTCCTCGGCATTCTGCTCGCCTACGGCTTCATCTCGCCGCTGGCGCAGCTCATCGAGCACCGCATCAACGAATCGGTGAAGCTCTACGAGTGCATCAAGGTCACGCTGCTTGCCAGCCTGAACGGTTACGCACCGGCCCTGTCGGTCGAGTTCGGCCGCAAGGTGCTTTACTCCACCGTACGTCCGTCGTTTGCCGAGCTCGAAGAGCACGTGCGACAGGTCAAGGCCCGTTGACGGACGCGAGAAATGAGCGAGAAAGACGAGCGGCCCATTATCGTCAAGCGCCGCAAAGCCGGCGGGCACGGCCATCACGGCGGTGCTTGGAAGATTGCCTACGCCGACTTCATGACGGCCATGATGGCGTTCTTCCTGCTGATGTGGTTGCTGAGTTCGGTGAGCAGCAAGGAACTGACGGGGATCGCGGAATACTTCCGCACGCCGCTCAAAGTGGCGCTCACAGGCGGACGTAACGCCGCCGACAACAGCGGCGTGATTCCCGGCGGCGGCACCGACACCACGCGCACCGACGGTCAGAAGTCGCGCGGCGACCAGACGCGCTCGCGTCAGGCGACCACCGCCGAGATGGCCGAGCGTGCGGATGCACAACGTTTGCGCGATCTCAAAGCGCGCATCGAGAAAGCCATCGAAAGTAACCCCACGCTCAAGCAGTTCCGCAAGCAATTGCTGATCGACGTGACGACCGAGGGCTTGCGCATCCAGATCGTGGACGACCAGAACCGGCCGATGTTCGCCAATGCGAGCGCGCAGGTGCAGCCGTACATGCGCGACATCCTGCGCGAGATCGGCAAATCGCTCAACGGCGTACCGAACGCCATCAGCCTGTCCGGTCACACCGACGCCACGGCGTACGCGCAAGGTGACAAGAGCTACAGCAACTGGGAACTGTCGGCGGACCGCGCGAACGCCTCGCGCCGCGAACTGATCGCGGGCGGTCTCGACAGCGAGAAGGTGCTGCGCGTGGTGGGTCTGGCGTCGACGGTGCCGCTCGATCGCGACGACGCTTACAACCCGATCAACCGTCGCATCAGCATCATCGTGCTCAACCGTCGCGCAGAACAGTCGGTCAAGCATGAGGTGGATCAGCCGACGATCGACGCCGCGAACGCACGCGGCGCAGGCAGCAACGCGGTGAGTGCCGCCATGAGCGGTGAGCTGTCGGTTGGGCCGGGAGTGCCGGGATTGCCCGCGCCGCCAGCACCGCCGATGGCCCCGGCGGCCCCGACGGCGCCCGGCGCGTCGCGATAACCGACAAGAGGAGACGCATGCAGGCAATTCGCAACACGATTCTCGCCGTCGACGATTCCGCGTCGATGCGTCAGATCCTGGCCGCCACGCTCGATGAAGCGGGCTACGCCGTGACGACCGCCCGCGACGGGCAGGAAGCGCTGACGCTGGCCACGAACGCGGTCTTCGATCTGGTGCTGACCGATCAGCATATGCCCGGCATGGACGGTCTGTCGCTCATTCGCGCACTGCGCGAGCTCGACGCATTTGCCGAGACCCCGATTCTGGTGCTGACGACGGAAGTCGACGGCGCATACAAGACGGCTGCCCGCGAAGCGGGCGCCAGCGGCTGGCTGATCAAGCCGGTCGACCCCGAAGCACTGGTCGACGTGGTCGCATCGCTCGTCGGCGAAGGCGCATGACGATGAAGTCGATGGCGTCGATGGCACAACCAAGTTAGGACGAGGAAACCGGTGGATATCACCCAGTTCTACCAGACCTTTTTCGATGAAGCGGAAGAGTTGCTCGCAGAGATGGAGCACCTCCTGCTTGCGCTCGACGTAAGCGCGCCCGATAACGAGCAACTCAACGCGATCTTCCGGGCCGCCCATTCGATCAAGGGCGGCGCCGCGACGTTCGGCTTCACCGCGCTCACCGAGACCACGCACCTGCTGGAAAACCTGCTCGACCGTGCCCGTCGCGGCGAATTGCAGTTGCGCACCGAGATGGTCGACACCTTCCTGGAAACCAAAGACGTGTTGCATCAACAGTTGAATGCCTACCGCGCCTCCAGTGAACCCGATGCCGAGGCCATGAAGCGCATCTGCGCCGTGCTCCAGCAACTCGCCGCCGAAGGCGACGGTGCGCCGGTCTCCGCCGCGCCGACGTCGCCCTTCGCACCGCCCCCGGCGGCCGCTGCACCGGCACCCGCACCTGCGGCCCCGGCAGCGCAAGCCGCCCCGGCCGCCGACGCCAGCGGCGCACCGACCAGCGACATCCCGCCGGGTCAGAAGCGTCTGAAAGTCACGCTCTCCGGTGTGGGCGAAAAAGATCAGGCGTTGCTCGCCGAAGAACTGGGCAACCTCGGCGCAGTCGCTGGCCGTAATACGGTGGGCGATGCACTTTACCTGTGGCTCGACACCACGTGCGACGCCGACGACATCCTCGCTGTGTGCTGCTTCGTGATCGAACCGTCGCAGATCGACGTGCAGGATGCGTCCGCGGTGGCGGCTGCACCCGCCGCGCCTGCTGCCCCTGCCGCAGCACCGGCAGCATCGGTGGCTCCGTCGCAGACCGTCGAAATCTTCGAGCCGACGCCCGCGCCGGCACCGGCCGCTTCGGCACCGATCGAAGTCCCGGCTGCCGCCGCACCGGCAGCACCGCAAGCCGTCGTGCCGCCGGCCGCTGCCGAACCGATCGTCGTGCCGCCCGCAGCACCCCAGGCCGCCTCGGGCGGCGGCGGTGCTCAGCATCCGCCGGAGAAGCGCGCCGCAGCACCGGCCGCCGGCGGCGCTGCCGGTCACGAGAACAGCTCGATTCGCGTGGGCGTGGAGAAGGTCGACCAGCTCATCAACCTCGTGGGCGAACTGGTGATCACGCAGGCCATGCTCGCGCAGACCGCCAGCAGCCTCGACCCGATGCTCCACGACCGCCTGTTCAACGGCATGGGTCAGCTGGAGCGCAACGCGCGCGATCTGCAAGAAGCGGTGATGTCCATCCGCATGATGCCGATGGACTATGTGTTCTCGCGCTTCCCGCGTCTGGTGCGCGACCTCGCGACCAAGCTCGGCAAGCAGATCGAACTCGTGACGTTCGGTCAGGCGACCGAACTCGACAAGAGCCTGATCGAGCGCATCATCGATCCGCTCACGCACCTGGTGCGTAACAGTCTCGATCACGGCATCGAAACGACGGAACAACGTCTGGCCTCGGGCAAGGATCCGGTCGGCCAACTGGTGCTGTCGGCTGCGCATCAGGGCGGCAATATCGTCATCGAAGTGAGCGACGACGGCGCGGGTCTGCGTCGCGAGAAGATTCTCGCCAAGGCGTTGCAGCAAGGCATGAACGTGTCCGAGTCGATGGCGGACGAGGAAGTCTGGCAACTGATCTTCGCGCCGGGCTTCTCCACCGCCGAAGCCGTGACCGACGTGTCGGGCCGTGGCGTGGGCATGGACGTCGTGAAGCGGAACATCCAGCAGATGGGCGGCCACGTGGAGATTCTGTCCACGCGCGGCAAGGGCACCACGATCCGCATCGTGCTGCCGCTCACGCTCGCGATTCTCGATGGCATGTCCGTCAAGGTCGGCCCGGAGATCTTCATCCTGCCGCTGAACTTCGTGATGGAGTCGCTGCAACCGCGTCGCGACGACATCCGCGCGGTGACGGGCGAAGGCCAGGTCGTGCTGGTGCGCGGCGAGTATTTGCCGCTCGTCGAGCTGTACCGCGCGTTCGAAGTGCCCGAAGCACGCCTCGATCCGACGCAGGGCATCATCGTGATTCTCCAGGCCGAAGGCCGCCGCTTTGCACTGCTCGTCGACGAGCTGGTCGGTCAGCAGCAGGTCGTGGTGAAGAACCTCGAAACCAATTACCGCCGTATTCACGGTATTTCCGCCGCCACCATCATGGGTGACGGCAGTGTGGCATTGATCGTCGATGTGGCGGCGCTCCAGCGCGGCCAGCGCTCGGCCGCTGCCACCATCTTCAACTGAAGTCGGAGACGCGTTAGATGGACAACCTTTCGCAAGAGCAGGCCGTGTCGCGCCACGCAGGCGCCATGCAGACCGATGGCGACGGCCAGGAATTTCTCGTCTTCACGCTGGGTGACGAGGAATACGGCATCGACATTCTGAAGGTGCAGGAAATTCGCGGCTACGACGCCGTGACCCGCATCGCGAACGCGCCCGAGTTCATCAAGGGCGTGATCAACCTGCGCGGCATCATCGTGCCGATCGTGGACATGCGCATCAAGTTCCGTCTGGGCCGCGTCGAGTACGACACGCAGACGGTCGTGATCATTCTGAACGTGGCGGGTCGCGTGGTCGGCATGGTCGTCGACGGCGTGTCGGACGTGCTGACGCTCGCACGCGGCGAGATCAAGCCGGCACCGGAGTTCGGCGCGCAACTGGCGACCGAGTACATCACTGGGCTGGGCACGGTCGAAGGCCGCATGCTGATCCTGATGGACATCGAAAAGCTGATGACTAGCGACGACATGGCGCTCATCGAGCGTCTGGCGAGCTAAGGCCGGGCAGCAACGGCTGAGCGTCATCCATGTACTAACCGCAGGCGGGGCCGAGACACCCGCCGCGTCACCCATACAGACATAACCCACTCACCCAGTCCACGGAGACCGAGCACGTGCGCGATAACCAGCCCGTTACCCAGAACGAATTCGTCATCGGCGAGCATCAGTATCTGATCTCTCGGACGGATCTCAAGGGGCGGATCACGTATGCCAATCCCGCCTTCGTGGAGGTGAGCGGCTATTCGCGTGATGAACTGCTGGGGGCACCGCACAACATCGTGCGCCATCCCGACATGCCCTCCGAGGCATTCGGCGATCTGTGGGAGACGGTCAAGCGCGGCGACACGTGGACCGGACTGGTCAAGAACCGTCGCAAGAACGGCGACTTCTACTGGGTGCTGGCCACCGTCACGCCGACGCTCGAAAACAACGCCGTCGTGGGCTACACGTCGGTGCGGGTGCGTCCGGCCGCGGGTGCTACGGCACAGGCCGAAGCGATTTACGCGCGCTTCCGTAACGGACAGGCGGGCAATCTGCGCATCCGCGGCGGTCAGGTCGAGCGCGGTGGCATTGCGGCGCTCGCGCGCCGAGTGCGTCTCGACACGCTGCGCGCGCGCCTGACCGGCATCATCGTGCTCGGCGCGATCTTGCTCGCGATTGTCGGGGGTCTGGGTCTCTGGGGCGTGTCGAGCAGCAACGACAAGCTGCTGAAGGTGTACCGCAACGGCATGGTGCCGGTGAGCACGCTCGGCGTCATCGGTCAGAAGCTCGACCGCGACGTGCTGCTGGTCGCCGAAGCCGTCGGTAGCCCGAATCTCGACGCGATGAAGCGCGCCGGTGACGAAATCGCGGGCAGCCTCGACGAAATCAACCGCCAATGGGCGGAGTACATGAAGACGGTCGACGACAGCACGCGTGCGCAAGCCGAGCGCTTTAACGTGATCCGTCAGCGCTTCACGTCCGATGGCTTGTTGCAGACGGTAGAAATGCTGCGCGTCGGCTCGGCCGAAGGCGCACAACAGACGTACCTCGAAAAAGTGAAGCCGGCCTACGGGCCGATGCGCGACGAGCTCAATGCGTTGACGCGTCTCGAACTCACGCAGGCGACCGATCTGTATCAGCAGTCGCAGAAGGAACACACGATTGTGCGTGCGGCGACGGTCGTCGCAGTGCTGGGCGGCATCGTGGTGCTGTTCCTGCTGGGCAGCATCCTGCGTCGCGCGATCAACCATCCGCTGCGCGTCGCCCTCGGCATGTCGAAGCAGATCGCGGCGGGCGACCTGACCGGCAAGGCGGAAGGCGTAGGCCGCGACGAAATCGGCCAGTTGCTGTTCGGCCTGTCGGTGATGAAGAACAGCCTGTTGTCCATCGTCTCCGATGTGCGCGAAGGCATCGAATCGATCAACATCGCCTCGCGCGAAATCGCCGCAGGGAACACGGATCTGTCGGCGCGTACGGAACAACAGGCGGCGTCGCTGGAGCAGACGGCGTCATCGATGGAAGAGCTGACGGCCACCGTCAAACAGAACGCCGACAACGCCCGTCAGGCGAGCGCGATGGCGGTGAACGCTTCGGAGATCGCCGCACGCGGCGGTCAGGTGGTGGGCAACGTCGTCGACACGATGCAGGGCATCTCGACAAGCTCGCACAAGATCGTCGACATCATCAGCGTGATCGAAGGCATTGCGTTCCAGACCAACATTCTCGCGCTGAACGCTGCTGTGGAAGCGGCGCGCGCGGGTGAGCAGGGACGCGGCTTCGCGGTCGTGGCGGGTGAAGTGCGCACGCTCGCGCAGCGCAGTGCAGCCGCCGCGAAGGAAATCAAGGTGCTCATCGAAGATTCGGTGGGCCGCGTGGAAAACGGCTCGGCCCTCGTGGCGCAGGCCGGTCAGACGATGGACGAGATCGTGCAGGCCGTGCAGCGCGTGACCGACATCATGGGCGAGATCTCTGCGGCATCGGCCGAGCAGTCGAGCGGCATCGAGCAGGTCAACCGCGCCGTGACGCAGATGGACGAAGTCACGCAGCAGAACGCGGCCCTCGTGGAAGAAGCGGCTGCTGCTGCGGGCTCGCTGGAAGATCAGGCGCATCGCCTGCGCGACGCGGTCTCCGTCTTCCGTGTAGGCGACGCCTTCCAGGCCGCCGGTTCACCGACCGTGCGTCACGTGGCGAACGGTGCAGGACAGCAAGTGCAGCAAATGCAGCAAACGCAGGCCACGGCCGCTGTGCGTCAGTCGGCGACGAAGCCGGCGGCAGCAACATCGGCAGTGGTCGCAGCGCAGAACACCGCCTCCGCCGCGCCGGCTCGCGCAAGCGCTGGCGGCGCTGCCACGCGAACGGCTACGCGCCGTCCGCAGGCCAGCGCACCGGCAGCCAACGCACAAGAAGATGCGCAGGTGCTGCAACTGGCGGCGCGCCGGGGCAAGGCACAGCCCGACGGCGCGACGGGGTCGTCTTCGAACACGAAGGCGAGCGACCCGGGCGACTGGGAAGAGTTTTGACGGTTTGTTGGTGCAAAGAGACGAGATTGTTGTGATGGATCAACCGGCTACGGGCCGGTCTTCACGGGGTAGAGGTCGTTATGTTTAAGAATGTCACCATCCGGGCGCGGCTCACGCTGGCGCTGGGACTCTTCATGGTGCTGCTGGTCGTGGGCGCTGCGGTGGGTCTCGTCTCGCTGCGACAGAGCAATGCGTCGCTGCAAGAGATCTACACGAACGACATGGCATCGGCGCGATCGTTGGCACAGACCACGATCTCGACGTTGGGCGCACGCGTGACGCTCTCGCGCATCGAGTTCATCGCCGATCCGACCGAGATCAAGTCGGCGATCGACAGCGTGCGCAACAACCTCAAGAAGGCCGACGAGTCGTGGGCAAACTACGCCGCGCTGCCGATGAGCGACGGTGAGAAGGCATACGCCGACGCCGTCATCGCCGCACGTGGCAAGGTCAACAACGACGGTATCCTCCCCGCGCTCAAGGCCATCGAATCGGGCGACATCCCCGATTTCCACGCCAAGACGGTGATGGACGTGCCGCGCCTGTTCGCCGACTACACGAAGGCGATGACCGCGCTGGCCGATTTGCAGGTCAAGAACGCCGAAGAGCGCTATGTGGCCGCACAGGCTCGCTACACGATGGTGATGTGGATGGTCGGCATCGGTCTGGGCCTCGGCCTGATCGTCGGCATCATCACGCAGATCACGCTCACGCGCGCCATCGTCGGCCCGATCGACGACGCGATTCGTCACTTCGAGAAGATCGCCGGCGGCGACCTCACGCAACGCATCGAAGTGTGGAACGAGACCGAGACGGGACGACTGTTCAAGGGCGTGAAGCACATGCAGGACAGCCTTGTGCGCACCGTGGCGGAAGTTCGCTCGGGCACCGAGTCGATCACGTCGGCCGCACAGCAGATCGCGGCAGGCAACACCGATCTGTCGGCGCGTACCGAACAGCAGGCTGCGTCGCTCGAAGAAACCGCCTCGTCGATGGAACAGCTCACGGCCACCGTGCGCCAGAACGCCGATAACGCACGTCAGGCTAGCCAACTCGCAGTGAACGCCTCGGAAATCGCCACGCGCGGCGGTCAGGTCTCCGGCCAGGTCGGCGAGACGATGGACGGCATTTCGAGCAGCTCGAACAAGATCGTCGACATCATCAGCGTGATCGACGGCATCGCGTTCCAGACGAACATCCTCGCGTTGAACGCTGCCGTGGAAGCGGCGCGTGCCGGCGAACAAGGCCGCGGCTTTGCCGTGGTCGCAGGCGAAGTGCGCACGCTGGCGCAGCGAAGTGCTGCGGCTGCCAAGGAAATCAAGGCGCTGATCGAAGATTCGTCGCGTCGCGTGCAGGACGGCACGGCGCTCGTCGCGCAGCAAGGCCACACGATGAACGAGATCGTGCAGGCGGTGAAGCGCGTGACGGACATCATGGGCGAGATCTCGGCGGCATCGGCCGAACAGTCGAGCGGCATCGAACAGGTCAACCGTGCGATCACGCAGATGGACGAAGTGACGCAGCAGAACGCGGCGCTGGTGGAAGAAGCGGCAGCGGCCGCCGGTTCGCTGGAAGAACAGGCCAATCGTCTGAAGACGACGGTGTCGGTGTTCCGCGTGGACGCCAGCCAGGTCGCGACCGGCTACGCAGCCCCGGCGCTGGCGGCGCTTCCGTCGGCAGTGCCTGCCGCACGTCCGGCGGCGGTGAAGAAGGCAGCAACCTCTGCCAAGTCGGCAGGGTCGGCAGCCCCGGCATCGGCCGCTGCACCGAAGGCGACGCCCGCACCGGCACCGCTGCGCAAACCTGCACCGGCTGCCGCAGCGCCGGCCGCAACGCGCACGGGCACGGACGACGCAAACGGCGACTGGGAAACCTTTTGATCGTATGACGTGATGGTTGTGATGCCGATTCGGTCCTCACAGCCTCACACAGCCGTCGTGCAGCGATGCTCGCGGCAACAGCAGTAACTATAGGAACGGTGCACGCACCTCGCCCGGCGACTCAGTACCGCCGGGCACCCCGAGGGGCGTGTCGGCAAGTGGCAACAATCGGTAAGACAAAAGCCGTCGTGCGCGCTGCATCTTATGCAGTGCCACGGCAGGCGGGTAGTGGAGGTCACATCATGATGCAGTTGAGTCTCAAAGCAAAACTCTGGTCGGCGCTTGCGCTGATGTGGCTGGGGCTTTTGATTCTCGGTGGCTGGGCTGCGCTGCACGAGCGCAGCACGATGATGTCGGAGCGGCGCGCGGCAGTGGAAAACATCGTCACGAGCGCCGATGGCATCGTGCGCGACTACGCGGCGCAGGCAGCGGCAGGCAAGATCACCGTCGAAGAGGCGAAACAACAGGCCATGGCGCGACTGAAAGTCATGCGCTACGGCGAAGGCGGCAACGGCTACGTGGTGATCTTCGACACCAAGCCGACTGTCCTCATGCATCCCACGCTCGCCGATCTGGTGGGCAAGGACGTCTCCACCTACAAGGATTCGAACGGCAAGCTGCTCTACGTCGAAATGGCTCGCGTGGCCAAGGACAAGGGCGCGGGCTTTGTCGACTACTTCGGCCGCGTCGCGGGTAGCGATCAACGCATGGCCAAGCTCTCGTTCGTCAAGTATTTCGCACCGTGGGACTGGGGCATGATGAGCGGCGTGTACGTGCAGGACGTCGACGAGGCGTTCTACGCCACGCTCATTCGCTTCGGCATCGCGCTTCTGCTGATCGGTGGCATCGTGACGGCTGCGATGATCGTGATCATCCGCAACGTGCAGCGCAGCCTCGGCGGCGAGCCGGAGTACGCCGCGAGCATCGCGCATCGCATTGCGAGCGGCGACCTGCACAGCCACGTAGACGTGGCCCCGGGCGACACGCACAGCCTGCTCTACGCCATGCAACGCATGCAGCACACGCTGGCCGAGACCATCTCGCAGATCCGTCAGGGCACCGAGTCGATCACCACGGCCGCGCATGAGATCGCGGCGGGCAACACCGATCTGTCTGCGCGTACCGAGCAGCAGGCGGCGTCGCTGGAAGAAACCGCCTCGTCGATGGAGCAACTCACGGCCACCGTGCGCCAGAACGCCGATAACGCGCGTCAGGCCAGCCAACTCGCTGTGAATGCCTCGGAAATCGCCACGCGTGGCGGCGAAGTCTCGGGGCAGGTCGGGGCGACGATGGACGGCATCTCCACCAGTTCGAACAAGATCGTCGACATCATCGGCGTGATCGACGGTATTGCCTTCCAGACGAACATCCTCGCGCTGAACGCCGCAGTGGAAGCAGCGCGTGCGGGCGAGCAGGGTCGTGGTTTCGCCGTGGTCGCAGGTGAAGTGCGCACGCTGGCACAGCGCAGTGCGGCGGCCGCCAAGGAAATCAAGGCGCTGATCGAAGATTCGTCGCGCCGCGTGCAGGACGGAACGGCACTCGTGACGCGTCAGCGTCAGACGATGGAAGAGATCGTGCAGGCCGTGAAGCGCGTGACCGACATCATGGGCGAGATCTCGGCGGCGTCTGCCGAACAGTCGAGCGGCATCGAACAGGTCAATCGCGCAGTGACGCAGATGGATGAGGTGACGCAGCAGAACGCGGCGCTCGTGGAAGAGGCGGCGGCTGCCGCTGGCGCGATGGAGTCGCAGGCGCAGGAGCTGCGCGCGGCCGTGTCCGTCTTCCAGACGGGCGGGGCGGCAGGGGCGGGGAGCGTGCATGCGATTGGCGCGTCCCGGCGTGAGCCGACGCGGCAAGCGCTGGCCCGTGCGGCATGAGGCATAACTGCCGTCTGACGTAATTCGACGCAACCGAGACATCATGAACGATTCGCGCAACACCTCGCATCTGACGCGTCGCGGTGGCTCCGGCCCCGATGGCGACGCGGGTTCGCGCAGCGCGGATTTCGCGCGCGCCAGTGGCGCCGCCCTGTCGGGCGAGCGCGACTTCGCGTTCTCGCTGGCGGACTTCAGTCGTATTCGTAATCTGATTTACCAGCGTGCCGGGATTGCGCTGGCCGAGCACAAGCGCGAGATGGTCTATAGCCGCATCGCGCGGCGTCTGCGTGCGCTGGGCATGACGAGCTTCACCGAATACCTCGACATGCTCGAAGCCGACACCGGCGACAGCGAGTGGGAGTCGTTCACCAACGCGCTGACGACGAACCTCACGTCGTTCTTCCGCGAGTCTCATCATTTCCCGTTGCTCGCCGACTTCGTGCGCAATCGCCCCAAGCCGATCTCGGTGTGGTGCTGCGCGGCGTCGACCGGCGAAGAGCCGTATTCGATTGCGATGACGCTGGTCGACACGCTCGGCTCGCGTCCCAACGCCACGGTGCTGGCCACGGACGTCGATACGCAGGTGCTGGCCCGTGCGTCGGCCGCCGTCTACAACGGCGAGCAGACCGGCAAGATCTCGCAGGAACAGCTGCGCAAGCATTTCCTGCGGGGCACGGGCGCGAACTCGGGCAAGATCAAGGTGCGTCCCGAATTGCAGCAACTGGTCACGTTCGAGCCGCTCAACCTGCTTGCACCGTCGTGGCAGATCGGCGGGCCGTTCGACGTGATCTTCTGCCGCAACGTGATGATCTATTTCGACAAGGCCACGCAGGCGCGCATTCTCGAGCGCTTCGTCCCCTTGCTCAAACCGGATGGCCTGCTGTTCGCCGGGCATTCGGAGAACTTCACTTATGTAAGCCGGGCGTTCCGTCTGCGTGGGCAGACGGTGTACGAACTGGCCGGCGCCGGAGCACGGGGAGCCTGACATGGCAGCACAGCCATTGGCCGAAGCACTCGCGACCAACCACTACTTCGACAATGCGTTCAATACGCAGGCGGTGAAACTGCTGCCGTCGGAGTATTTCGTCACGACCGAAGACATCATGCTCGTGACGGTGCTGGGTTCGTGCGTGGCCGCCTGCGTGCGCGACAGCGTCACCGGTATCGGCGGCATGAACCACTTCATGCTGCCGGACGATGGCGAGAGCGAGCGCGATCGGCTACTCTCTGCGTCCATGCGTTACGGCGCATACGCGATGGAAATGCTTATCAACGAGCTGATCAAGCTCGGCGCGCGGCGCGAGCGTCTGGAGGCGAAGGTCTTCGGCGGCGGCGCGGTGCTCGCGGGCATGACCACACTGAATATCGGCGATCGCAACGCGAACTTCGTGTTGCGCTATCTCGAGATGGAGCAGATTCGCGTGACTGCGCAGGATCTGCTCGGACCGCATCCGCGCAAGGTGTGCTTTTTGCCGCGCACCGGGCGGGTGATGGTCAAGAAGCTGGGCGACCGGGGCGATCCGGCGATCGTCCAGCGGGAACAGGCGTACGCGCAGCGTCTGCGCGCACGCGAAGTACGGGGCTCCGTAGAACTCTTTGCGCCACCGGCCAGAAATGCCAAGCCTCGGCCGGGGCCTGACAACCGAAAAATGGAGGAGGCTTGAGCGAACCAATCAAAGTCCTGTGCGTGGACGATTCCGCACTTGTGCGCAGCCTGATGACCGAGATCATCAATGCGCATCCGGACATGACCGTAGTGGCGACCGCACCCGACCCGCTCGTGGCGCGCGATCTGATCAAGCAGCACAACCCGGACGTGCTCACGCTCGACGTCGAAATGCCGCGCATGGACGGGCTGGACTTCCTTGAGAAGCTCATGCGCCTGCGTCCGATGCCCGTGCTCATGGTGTCGTCGCTGACCGAGCGCGGCTCGGAAGTGACGATGCGTGCGCTCGAACTCGGCGCGGTCGACTTCGTGACGAAGCCGCGTCTGGGCATTCGTGACGGCATGCTCGAATACGGCGAGATGATCGCCGACAAGATTCGTGCGGCCGCGCGCGCCCGTGTGCGCAGCGCCCCGCCCAAGAGCGCGGCCCCGGTCGCGGTGGAAGCCGCGCCCATGCTGCGCAACCCGCTCGTGTCGACGGAAAAGCTGATCATCATCGGCGCGTCGACGGGCGGCACGGAAGCGATTCGCGAAGTGCTCGTGCCGATGCCGCCGGACGCCCCGGCGATTCTCATCACGCAGCACATGCCGGCGGGCTTCACCAAGTCGTTTGCGCAACGCCTGAACGGGCTGTGCCGCATTACGGTGAAGGAAGCCGAGCACGGCGAGCGGGTGTTGCCGGGCCATGCTTACATTGCGCCGGGCGGTGACACCCACTTGCAGCTCTCGCGCAGCGGCGCGAACTATGTGGCCGTGCTCGATCCGGCACCGCCGGTGAATCGACATCGTCCGTCGGTCGATGTATTGTTTCGCTCCGCAGCGGTGCATGCCGGGCGTAACGCCATCGGCGTGATTCTCACGGGCATGGGCCGCGACGGTGCGGCCGGTCTGGTCGAGATGCGCCGCGCCGGTGCGCATACGTTTGCGCAGGACGAAGCCAGTTGCATCGTGTTCGGCATGCCGCGCGAAGCCATTGCCATGGGCGGCGCGGAAGAAGTGGTGCCGCTGCACGAGATGGCCCGAAAAGTGCTTCATCAGGTCGCGAAATTCGGCGAACGCACGCAACGGGTATAGTTCGGCTTTTGGCGTTGTTTTTGGCTTGTTTTCGCCGTATGGTCCGCAACGATTTGCGTTCACACTCAGGGCACTGAGTGATGGCGGAACTTGCCCCTGAATATTGTCGGCCCCCCAAAGGGGGACCGGCAGAATTGGAGTGATGATGGTAGACAAGAATATGAAATTCCTGGTCGTCGACGATTTTCCGACGATGCGCCGCATTGTGCGAAACCTGCTCAAGGAGCTGGGTTTCTCCAATGTCGACGAAGCGGAAGACGGTGTGGCGGCGCTGGCCAAGCTGCGCGGCGGTAGCTTCGAATTCGTGGTGTCCGACTGGAACATGCCGAACATGGACGGCCTGACGATGCTCCAGACGATCCGTGCCGACCCGAACCTGGCCAAGCTGCCGGTGCTGATGGTCACGGCCGAAGCCAAGAAGGAAAACATCATCGCCGCCGCCCAGGCCGGTGCGAGCGGGTATGTGGTCAAGCCGTTCACGGCCGCGACCCTCGATGAGAAGCTGGGCAAGATCTTCGAAAAAATGGAAAAAACGGGGGCCTGAACGTGACCCACGAGTCGAGCACTGAATGGCCGGCTGAGCCGGGCGGCGCTTACGTGACCGGCGAGGCCGATCCGGCAGAGCGCATGCTGATGCGCATCGGGCAGTTGACGCGCATGCTGCGCGACAACCTGCGCGAACTCGGTCTGGACAAGCAACTGGAACAGGCGGCCGAGGCGATTCCCGATGCCCGCGACCGTCTGAACTACGTCGCGACCATGACGGAACAGGCGGCCGTGCGGGCGCTGACGGCCATCGAACTGGCCAAGCCCATTCAGGACCGTCTCGAAGCGGACGCCAATGCGCTCGACGCGCGCTGGGCCAAGTGGTTCGATCAGCCGCTGGAACTCGAAGACGCGCGTCAGCTCGTCACCGAGACCCGCACCTACCTGCGTCGCGTGCCGGACGACACCCGCGCGACCAACAACCATCTGATGGAAATCATGATGGCGCAGGACTTCCAGGATCTGACCGGGCAGGTCATCAAGAAGATCATGGAAGTGGTGCAGGAGATCGAGAGCCATCTGCTCCAGACGCTGCTCGAGAACATGCCGCCCGAGAAGCGCAAGGAAGCCGAAGACTCGCTGCTCAACGGGCCGCAGGTCAAAAAGGAAGGCCGCACCGACATCGTGGCCGATCAGGGACAGGTCGACGACCTGCTCGCCAGCCTCGGTTTCTGACCCCGCCGCCAGCCGCGCCCCGGCTGGCGGAATCGCGCTTGCGCGAAATACCGCCCAATCCCGCCTCTATTCCCCCCTTTGTGACTTGACGGTTACGGCCATAATCAGTCGCGATAGGGTGGGTTCGTCCGCCCGCTGTGGATAGGGCATGGCTGAGGAAAGCGATCTCGAAAAGTCGGAATCACCCACTCCCCGGCGTCTGGAGAAGGCGCGCGAGGAAGGGCAGGTCGCGCGTTCGCGCGAGCTTTCGACGTTCGCCCTGCTGGCCGCCGGTGTCGCCGGCATGTGGATGACGGCCGACCGTATCTCGCAGGGATTCGCCCAGTTGATGCGCCACGGCATGCAGTTCGAGCCGGGCACGGCGATGGACACGCGCCGCATGCTGTCCTACGCCGCGCACTCGGGCGCCGACGCCCTGATGGCCATCGCGCCGCTCCTCGTCGCGCTGGTGATCGCGGCCATCGTCGCTCCCATGGCACTGGGCGGCTGGCTCTTCACCACCAAATCGCTCGCCCCCAACTTCGGCCGTCTGAACCCGCTCAAGGGGCTGGGCCGCATGTTCTCGACGCAGGGGCTGATCGAGCTGGTCAAGGCGGTGGCCAAGACCGTGCTCGTGGGCGGTGTGGCGTACTGGGCGATTGCCCGGGACAAAGAAGCCGTGATGGGCCTGATGACGCAGTCGCCGCGCGTGGCGCTGCCGTATGTGGGCGAGATGATCGCGGTGTGCTGTGCGTTTATCGTGGCGTCGCTGCTGCTGGTGGCGGCCATCGATATCCCGTTCCAGCTGTGGCAGCACTACAAGAAACTGCGCATGACCAAAGAGGAAGTGCGTCAGGAAAACAAGGAAACCGAGGGCGATCCGCACGTCAAGGCGCAAATCCGCCAGTTGCAGCGTCAGGCAGCACGCCGGCGGATGATGCAGGACGTGCCCAAGGCCGACGTGATCGTGACGAACCCGACGCACTTTGCCGTCGCCCTCGAATACAAGGATAACATGCGCGCGCCGCGTGTGCTCGCCAAGGGCACCGATCTGGTCGCGCAGCGTATCCGTGAGATGGGGGCGGAGCACCGCATCCCGATCCTCGAAGCCCCGCCGCTGGCCCGTGCGCTGCACCGTCACGTGGAAATCGGTCACGAAATCCCGGCCACGCTGTACACGGCCGTGGCCGAAGTGCTGGCGTGGGTCTTCCAGCTTCGCCGCTGGCGTACCGAGGGGGGCATCGAGCCGCTGACCCCGTCGGATCTGCCTGTGCCGTCCGAACTCGACGCGCCCCGGCGCCTCGGGTCGAAACGAGTGTAACGAATGAACCTCAACCCTCGCGCGAACCAGCTATTGCGTGCGTCGCAGTTGCTCCTCGGCGGCAACTTGAAGTCGCTCGCCGCGCCGGTGCTGATCATCATGATTCTGGGCATGATGATCCTCCCGCTGCCGCCGTTCATCCTGGATCTGCTGTTCACGTTCAACATCGCCCTCGCGGTGATGGTGCTGCTCGTGTCCATGTACACGCAGAAGCCGCTCGACTTCGCGGCGTTCCCGAGTGTGCTGCTGTTCTCCACGCTGCTGCGCCTGTCGCTGAACGTGGCGTCCACCCGCGTGGTGCTGCTCGAAGGCCACACCGGCCCGGACGCCGCCGGTAAGGTGATCGAGGCGTTCGGCCACTTCCTGGTGGGCGGTAACTACGCCGTCGGTATCGTGGTGTTCATCATCCTCGTGGTCATCAACTTCATGGTGATCACGAAGGGCGCGGGGCGTATCGCCGAAGTGGGTGCGCGTTTTACCCTCGACGCCATGCCCGGCAAGCAGATGGCCATCGACGCCGACCTGAACGCGGGTTTGATCGGGGAAGAGGAAGCGCGCACTCGCCGTAAGGTGATCGCACAGGAAGCCGACTTCTACGGCTCGATGGACGGTGCGTCCAAGTTCGTGCGCGGCGATGCGGTTGCCGGTTTGTTGATCATGCTGATCAACATCATCGGCGGGCTGATCGTCGGCGTGGTCCAGCACAATCTGGATCTCGCGACCGCCGCCAAGAACTACACGCTGCTGACCATCGGTGACGGTCTCGTCGCGCAGATCCCGGCGCTGGTGATCTCGACGGCCGCCGGTGTGGTGGTGTCGCGTGTGGCGACCGACGAAGACGTCGGTCAGCAGGTCGTCTCGCAGCTCTTCAACAACCCGCAGGTGCTGGGTATAACGGCCGCGATTCTGGGCTTGATGGGCCTGATCCCGGGCATGCCGCACTTTGCCTTCCTGCTGCTCGCGCTGGGTCTCGGTGCACTGGCCCGCTGGCAGTTCCGCAAGGCCGCTGCCGCCAAGGTGCAGGCAACGCGTCCGACGCCGGTCGCAGCGACCGCAGCGCCCGAAGTGGCCGAAGCGTCGTGGGACGACGTGGCGCTGGTCGACCCGCTGGGGCTGGAAGTCGGCTATCGCCTGATCCCGCTCGTCGACCGCAATCAGGACGGCGAACTGCTCAAGCGCATCAAGGGCATCCGCAAGAAGTTCGCCCAGGAAATCGGCTTCCTGGCACCCGTGGTGCACATTCGCGACAATCTGGAACTGCGCCCGAACCAGTACCGCATTACGCTCAAGGGCGTGATCATCGGCGAAGGCGAGGCGTACCCGGGCCAGTTGCTGGCGATCGATCCGGGGCAGGTCAGCGCACCGCTGCAAGGCACGCCGACGCGCGATCCGGCCTTCGGTCTGCCCGCCACGTGGATCGACGTCGGCCAGCGCGATCAGGCGCAGGCGTACGGCTATACCGTGGTCGATGCCGGTACGGTCGTGGCGACCCACCTGAATCACCTGATCAACGCGCACGCCCACGAATTACTGGGACGTCAGGAAGTGCAGCAGCTCATCGAGCGCATCGGCAAGGACGCGCCGAAGCTCATCGAAGACCTGGTGCCCAAGACCATCGCGCTCACCACGTTGCAGAAGGTGCTGCAGAACCTGCTCGAAGAGCAGGTGCCGATTCGCGACATGCGCACCATCATCGACACCATCGCCGAGCATGGCGCACGCGTGCAGGACCCGTACGACCTCACGGCGCTGGTACGTCTGTCGCTGGGGCGCGCGATCACGCAGAGCGTGTTCCCGGGCAGTGGCGATCTGGAAGTGGTGGGGCTCGACGCGAATCTCGAACGAATTCTCACGCAGGCGTTGTCGGCCGGCGGCGGCACCGGTCTGGAGCCGGGCCTGGCCGATACGTTGTTGCGTGAAACCCAGGCTGCCGTGACGCGTCAGGAGCGTCAGGGTCTGCCGTCGGTATTGTTGGTTCAACATCCGCTGCGTTCGCTGCTCTCGCGCTTCCTGCGCCGCAGCCTGCCGCAGCTCAAGGTTTTGTCGTATGCGGAAGTGCCAGACACCCGTAACGTGAAAATGACGGCACTCATCGGAGGTCAAGCGTGAAGATTCGGAAATTCTTTGCGGGCACGTGCCGCGACGCACTGCGCCAGATTCGCGAGGAAATCGGACCCGACGCGGTCGTATTGTCCAATCGCTCGGTCGCCAACGGCGTCGAGATCGTGGCGTTGGCGGAAGAGGATCTGGACGCGCTCGCCGGCGGCGATATGCCGACGCATCGTCCGCGTCCCCGTCCTGCTGCGCCCGTTGCGCCCATTGCGCCCGTGGCGAGTCCCGCCGCCGCCGCGAACGACATCGCGGCGACCAGCGCTTTCGCGCAGTCGATGATGGGCGAGTTGCAAAGCATGCGCGGGTTGCTCGAAGAGCAGGTCGCCGGGCTTGTGTGGAACGACAAACAGCGTCGTTCGCCGGCACAGGGCGAGATTCTGCGCACATTGCTCGCAGCGGGCTTCTCGGCACAGCTCGGCCGGGCGTTGCTGGAGCATCTGCCGGAAGGCAGCGACCGCGAGAACGGTCTGGACTGGGTGAAGAACGCGCTCAAGCGCAATCTGCCCATCATGCCGAACGAAGACGAATTGATGGATCGCGGCGGCGTGTATGCGCTCATGGGGCCGACCGGCGTGGGCAAGACCACGACCACGGCCAAGCTCGCGGCGCGCTGCGTGATGCGTCACGGCGCGGAGAAGCTCGCGCTGCTCACGACCGACAGCTATCGTATCGGCGGCCATGAGCAACTGCGCATCTACGGCAAGATTCTGGGCGTGACCGTGCACGCGGTGAAGGACGCGACGGATCTGCGTCTGGCGCTGACCGAACTGCGCAACAAGCACATGGTGCTGATCGACACGGTCGGCATGAGCCAGCGCGACCGCACGGTGCCGGAGCAGGTGGCGATGCTGTGCGGGGCGGAGACGCCGGTGCAGCGCCTGCTGTTGCTCAACGCCACGAGCCATGGCGACACGCTCAACGAAGTGGTGCACGCGTATCGCAGCGCGAGCGCCGAGGGCGGTGGCGACCTGGCCGGGTGTATTCTGACGAAACTCGACGAGACGACCAACCTCGGTTCGGTGCTCGACACGGTGATTCGTCACCGTCTGCCGGTGCATTACGTCTCGACGGGGCAGCGCGTACCGGAGAACCTGCACGTGGCGGACCGGGAGTTCCTGATCGACACGGCGTTGTCTGCGCCGGTGACGGGTTCGCCGTTCGTGCCGTCCGAGGAAGATTTGCCGGCCGTGGTGCGCGGGGTCGATCCCAACTACAGCGGGCTGTTCGCGCCCGCACAACCTTCAGGCGAGGCCTGCTTTGGTTAAACTCGTACTCGATCAAGCTGAGGGGCTGCGCCGACTGGTGGCGCGCCATACCACGCGCATCGTCGCGGTGGTAGGAAGTGCGCCTGAAGCCGGTCAGACGAGTGTTGCGTTGAATCTGGCCAGTGCTCTGGCTCATCACGGTCAGGATGTCGTGCTGGCCGACGAGAGCGGCCATGCAGCGCCGGCACTCGGTCTGCCGTTGCGTGGCGACATCCATGACGTGCTGGCGGGACGCATTTCGCCCGATGCGGTGCGTGTGCCGACGCGCGACAACGTGGTGCTGGTGCCGGTGGCGCACCGTCATCCCGAGCGCATCGATCCGCAACGCGCACTGCCGGTGCTGACTATTGGCGAGCCGGACGTCGTGATCGTCGACTGTACGCACGCCGGTGGCGTGCTGAGTCCGTTGGCGGCGCATGCGCATGATGTGCTGGTGGTGCTTGGCTGCGAGCCGGCATCGATTACGGGCGCGTACTCGTGGATCAAGCAGGCGCATTACGAATATGCGCTGGCGCAGTTCCGGGTGTTGGTGAACCGGGCGGAGGATATGGAGGCGCGCGTCGTGTGCCGCAATCTGGCCACGACGGCGAGTCGTTATCTGGCGGTGTCGCTGGAATTGGCCGGGCATGTGCCGTCGGACCGTCAGGTCGTGCGGGCGCGTCAACTGACGCGCACCGTGGTCGATGCGTTCCCGATGGCGCCGGCGGCGGTGGCGTACCGTCAGTTGGCGGCGCAGGTGATGCATTGGCCGTTGGCCATTCGGGACACGGGACCGGCGGCGTTGGGTGCCGGGATCGGTCAGGTGGGCGATTGCGGCGGCGATCGCGGTGTCGAGATGACGCATGGCGTGGGCGCGGTGAGCGCGCACACGGCCTGAGCGTCACGGCACGCGTCGAGAGGAAGCGGAGGGAAACATGTATACCGCGCGCGGGAAGGTCGACACGAACGACACGCTGACCCAATACGCGCCGTTGGTGCGCCGCCTGGCGCTGCAATTGATGGCGAAGCTGCCGGCGAGCGTGGAATTGGAAGATCTGATTCAGGCTGGCATGCTGGGGCTGCTCGATGCGGCGAACCGGTATCAGGAGACGCAGGGCGCGCAGTTCGAAACGTACGCGAGCCAGCGCATTCGCGGGGCGATGCTCGACGAGTTGCGCGAGCTGGACTGGGCCTCGCGCGGCATTCGCAAGACGGCGCGCGAGATCGAGAAGGCGGTGCAGCGACTGGAGCAGCGGCTGGGACGAGGTCCGTCCGAGAGCGAGATTGCGGGCGAGATGTCGATCGGGCTGACCGAGTATCAGCAGATGTTGCAGGATGTGCACGGCTGCCAGCTGATCTATTACGAAGACTTCGAAGCGGCGGACGAAGAGCCGTTCATCGACCGCATTTGCGCGGACCCGGGTGCGGATCCGCTGACGATGCTGCTCGACGAAGGTTTGCGCGGCGGCGTGGTCGACGCCATCGACCATCTTCCCGAGCGCGAGAAGTTGCTGATGAGCCTGTACTACGAGCAGGGTCTGAATCTGCGCGAAATCGGTGCAGTGCTCGAAGTCAGCGAGTCACGTGTCTGTCAGCTGCACAGCCAGGCGATTTCGCGTTTGCGTGCGACGCTGCGTGAGAAGGCTTGGACTTCGGCGAATTAAGCGGTAGCAAGGCTCAAAAAATCCCTCGAATGCGTTTCGCTTCGAGGGATTTTTTGTTGCGCGAGGCTTCGCCTTCGCATCACCTCGTCCTCCTGTTCTGATGAGCTTTGTACAAACCGTACAAGCTGATCGATGCCCAGAAGCCTTCGATCAGCATCGAGGCAGGATTCGGGTGGTAGATCAGCGAGTAGACGATCATTAGCGATCCAACCAGATTCAGTGCCGAATATTTGTACGAGGTCGTGCAGAGCGTCCCGTGTAGATTAAGAAAGTAGGCAATGACTACGATCAGCGCACCCGCAATGCCAATGACGTCTGAGGCATTTATTGATGTCATGCCAGATCACCACCGGTCGGATTTTGGGCTGAGCCCACGAAACTCGGCGACTCGTCGGCGCGTGCTTGGTGACGTTCCGTCCGGTAGGGAGTCGACAGGGAACCAGCCGATCTCGGCGATCTCCGATTCGTCGCCTATGGTGGCGTTGCCCGAATACTCACGCACAACGTACAGAATCGGATAGTCGTCCCGGCTTTCGCGGTTCGTGAAGTAGACGTGAAAGCACTGTGGCTCGCCGGTCACTTGAAGTGTCGTCTCTTCGTAAATCTCCCGCCGTATCGCGGCCACCGGTGATTCCCCTTTTTCCACGCCACCGCCGGGCGTGAACCATCCGGGCAGGTAAGTGTGCCTGACGAGCAGGACACGATTCGTTTCATCGACAATCAGCGCCCGAACGCCAACGGTTTTCGGAGACCGGACGCTTCGGACGATATTGCGCCAATACGATCCCATTCTCGCCAGCAATAACATGACAAGTTTGCTCCATCTCAAGCCGGACCACTTCCGGCATTCTTAGATCCTCTCAATGATGGGGGTGTTTGGCGCAGAACAATGTTGAGGAAGTTCTGATACTTGGATCTAACGGCGTGGGCGCGTTGCATTAATTACGAGTGCGGACGCTAAGCCGCACGGGGCGACGGTCGTTGCTGACGACAAGAATCGGAATTCAACAGAAATTTCCCTGCGTCGATCACACACTCGTTTTCCTATTCTGTATGCCACGGCTCGCCGCCATTTGGCGCGTAGCCATTCTCAGACAAGGCCGAGGCATACCATTGCAGTCCCGTTCGAGCGTCTGGCTATCCTGCGGCATCGTGGTGTCCGTCGCGATACATGTGATCGCACTTCTTTTGCTTTCGCGATGGGATGCGTTTTCCTCGACCACCCAACAGACGCCCGTATTGACCGTCTATTTCGTCGAACCGTCGAAGCAGCAGGGCGCGACGGTTGCAGAAAGTCAGCCTGCGAGGGCAATGCACTCTCGCACAATGAGCGCGGGGTCTGCGAGCGAACCAAAATCGTCGGCCACCGTTCCCGAACCATCGCCCGTCGTTGAGCCATCACTCCCTAAAGATGACGCTGCGTCGATCCTGCCGGATTGGCGTCAATCGGTGACATCGTTCGTTCGATCCGTAGAGCGACAGGGCGCGGGTAGTGTTGCAGAGGAGGCAGTAACGCGGCAGTCCAGTAGTGCAGATGATCCGCTGTCAGAACGGGCGGGGAGGATGACCAGCGAGGTTGCGGAGGCGTTTGAGGCGGCACTCGGCAAAGGATGGCGCTCTTTGGGCACGCTGTCCGGCGATGTTAGGCCTGATGGATCGAGACTAGAGCGGATTCAAACGGCGACAGGATTGTATTGCGTCCGCATTCCAGGCCAGGTGACGAGCATCGATCCGTTCGTTAAAAGAGAACGGCCGCTTGTCGCGGTGGAATGCTGAAAATTTCGTGCTCGTTTAAGCCGTAACACTCCCCCCGCTTGAGCGCGGGGTAGTGCGGCCGTCGGGGCCGTAGAGCGGGGTGTTGTTGCCTGGGCCGTAGAGGACGTTCAGGGCTTGCTGGGTGTACGTCAGGCGGGTGTTGATGAGCAGGCCGTTCGTGTCGTTGGCCCGCTTGGCCTCGGCGGCGGCGGAGAGCAGGGCTTTCCACGCGGTGTCGACCTTGGCATCGGCGGCGGCCGCTGCCGTCGCGCCCGCTTCGTCAGGCGAATAGCCCAACGCTTTCAACTGCGCATCGCGCTCGCGGCCGAGGGCGGACAGCTCCGCTACAGCGCGCGTCTTGCGCTCGGTCAGGTCCGGCAACGCGTCGAGCGTGCCGTTGACCAATGCCTGCTGTTCTTCCCCGAGCAATGTCGAAAACGTGCCGATCGCGGCAGTCTCAGCAGTCAGGGCGTTCAGCAGGGCATCGGTGGTCATGACTTCGATTGCGCAGAGAGCAAATCGCGTGCGGTCGAGATCAGACCGTCCGCAATCTTGGAGGTATCAATAGCCAACTGGCCGTTAGCGATCGCCGTCTTGATCGCCGCAACCTTCGCGACGTCGATGTCGGCCGAGCCGCTGGCTGCCAGTTTTTCCTGCAAGGCACGCATCTCCGACGACAAGGCGCTAGTGCTCACGCTGGCACCGCCAGTGCCCGCTGCAGGTGCTGCCGCAGCGTCGCTATTCACAGCGCCGGCCGTCGTCCGATCCGTCGTCGCCTTGCTCGCGCCGACACCAGTCAGCGGATTGGCGGGTGGTTCGATTTTCATGTGCTTTCCCCAGAAACCTGCCTGTGTAACGGCATTATCCGCCATAACTTTAGGCAAGTAACATCCTGTTACCAGTTCAAGTGCCCGGGTGATTTCAGCGAATACTTAACGTAAGTAAGCGATTACTTTCATCGCCTTCTTCCAACTTCTTACAGTGCAACTTCGACTTCGACGTTGCCATTCTTTCCTGACTTCACGGTGCCGCTGACGACCTGTCCGGCACGCGTGCGCACCTGCACGGGGTCGCCCGCGCTGGCACGGGTGAGCACCTGACCTTCCGTGCTCACTTCAAAACCTGAGCCGCGCGAGACCACTCGCACGGTTTGTCCCTGCTGGACGGCAATCGCGCTGCGCAGCAGGTCGGAGCGGATCGGCAGCCCCGAGGTAATCCGGTTGACGGCCACCGTGCCGACGATCTGACCGGCATCGGTCGCGACCGTGCGCGGCAACAGCGTGAGATCGCCCTGACGCGGTGACAGATCCGTCGGCCCGATGGTCTCGCCCGGATTGATCTGACGTGCGGCGACGAAATACGTCGCGTTGATGCTCACGCGCGCTTGCAGATACAGCGTCCACGGACGCTCCCCCGCACACCGCACGCCCACGCTGGTTGTGCCCCAAAGGCGCGCGCCCGGCGGCAGGAACGGCTCAAGCGCCGCGCACGCAGGCATGCGGTCCGAGACCGACTCGCCCACGGTGATGTTGACCTGACCGGGCAGGCCGGTGGTCTGCTCACGCAGGAAACGCTCGGCAGTCTGCCGGATCACCTGCGTGTTCTGGAATTGGGATGCCTGGGGCTGCACAGGTACTGCGACAGCGACCGGTGCTTGCTGTGTCTGAGCGGGCGCATTCGCCGTGGCGGTCGCGGGACGCACCATGTTCGGCACGTTCGACGCGACACCGCCTGCGGCGGCGTTGTTGCCGGGAATGACGATGGCGCTGGGCCCAAGCGTATTGCCGAGGTTCTGGGCGGCGGGATCGGTGGCGACGCCGGGGTTCGCACCCGTTGCAGCGTGTGCAGACGTCACGAACCCGGCCATGCTTACCGTCGCGAACATCGCGGCCATCAGGCCACGTCGCGCACTCGTAAGTATTTGAAAGTTCGGGGACATTTTTGCGGACGAGCGCTGGCCGAACCGCTGCACACCGTGCGTGCGCGGGGCATTGGCGAATGGGTCGCCGAATTTGCCTGCCATGCTCACTCTCCTTGCTTGAACGGCTTTCGCGTAGCGAAGCCGACGACACCGGGCAGTGTCCCTGTGCCTGGGGGGCGAACCCCGCCCGATGCCGTCAGGAAGCCATTCTAGAGATGTCGCGCCGCGGGGCATGGCTCGAAATGGCGGTCAATCTCCTTCCTATTCCTCCGATTGAATCCCGGGGGGTACGCATACGATGCGAAGCATGCCAAAAGGTCCCTATTTTTTCCGGACCGGGCAGGGCACCCCGTCTGCGCACCGCCCGCCAGTCAACGCAACACACGACTGAGCCGGACCGGACGCAGCACGGGCAAGTTTCTTGAGCATTACCCAAGTACCCAAGCATCAAGGCAAGCATCGGGCGAGACGAGATCATGGACAAACTGGACGCGGCATTGCGATTCTCCCAGCAGGCGCTGGCTATGCGCGCCTACCGTCAGGAGGTGATCTCGTCGAACATCGCCAACGCGGATACGCCGGGGTACAAGTCGCGCGACGTCGATTTCAATAACGCGTTGAATCAGGCCGTCGAGCGCGGCGCGCAGCAGCAGCTCGCCACCGAGTCGAGCGTGTCGCTCTCGCGTACGTCCTCGCGCCACATCGCCGGACGCGGTGTGACGACGGCGCCGCCGATGGGCGGCCCGGAGCTGCTCTACCGCGTGCCGTATCAGCAAAGCGTCGACGGCAACACCGTCGAACTCGATGCCGAGCGTGTGAACTTCGCCGACAACGCCGTGCATTATCAGACGGGCCTCACGGTCCTGAGCAGCCAGATCAAGACGATGCTGGCCGCCATCACCAGTCAAGGGTAAGCGCCATGCCACTCATGAGCATCTTCGACGTCGCCGGCTCGGCCATGACTGCGCAGTCGCAGCGCATGAACGTGACGGCCAGCAACCTGGCCAACGCCGAATCAGTGACCGGCCCGGATGGCCAGCCGTACCGCGCCAAGCAGGTCGTGTTTCAGGTCAATCCGGTCACGGGCACCGATGTCGGTGGCGTGAAGGTCGCCGGCGTGGTGGAAGACCCGTCGCCGCTCAAGACCGTGTACGACCCGAAGAACCCGGCCGCGAACGCACAGGGCTACGTCACCATGCCCAACGTGAATCCGGTGGAAGAGATGGTCAACATGATCTCCGCTTCCCGCTCGTACCAAGCCAACGTCGAAGCGCTCAACACCGCCAAGACACTCATGCTCAAAACCCTCACGGTCGGCCAGTAAGGGGCCGCGCGGAGACCAGAAGAAATGGCCAGCATCAATACGTCGAACGCCGCGAACTTTTCGCAGAACTTCCTCGACTCGATCAACGGCACTGCGAACAGCAGCAGCTCGAAGTCGTCGGCGGGCAGCGCGGACGATCTGCAAAACAGCTTCCTGAAGTTGCTCGTCGCCCAGATGAACAATCAGGATCCGCTCAACCCGATGGACAACTCGCAGGTCACGTCGCAGCTCGCGCAGATCAGCACGGTCTCGGGCATCACGCAGCTCAACACCACGCTTTCGTCGGTGACCTCGCAACTGAACTCGACCCAGAGCCTGCAAGCCGCGGCGCTGGTCGGCAAGGGCGTGCTGATCCCGGGCACCAACATCGGCGTAGGCAGCACCAAGGCCGACGACGGCACCGTCACGAAGACGGCCACGCCGTTCGGCTTCGAACTGCCGAGCGATGCCGACACCGTCAAGATCGAGATCAAGGACAGCACCGGCAAGACGATCCGCACCGTCAACGCGGGCGCGCTCGATGCGGGCGTGCAAGCCCTGACCTGGGACGCCAAGGACGACGCCGGTAACGCGGTGGCCGACGGCAAGTACACGCTGAGCGTGACGGCAACGGCCAACGGCAAGGCCGTGACGCCGACGCTGCTCTCGTACGCGCAGGTGCAAAGCGTGGTGGCCAGCACGACCGGCTCGCCGCTGCTCAACGTGGGCACGGGCTCGAACATCAAGCTCTCCGACGTTCGCGAAATTCTCTGATCCGTAGCTCTGATTCGTAAGCGCTTAACTCTTTTCGAACCGTATTCGTCGCGATACCTGTCGTCGACAACCGAATTTCAGGAGTAACACCATGGCCTTTTCGACCGGATTGAGCGGCCTGAACGCCGCCTCCAAGGACCTGGACGTCATCGGCAACAACGTTGCCAACGCGGCCACCGTCGGCTTCAAGCAGGGTCAGGCACAGTTCGCCGACATCTACGCCAACTCGCTGTTCGGCGCAGGCAACAACACCGTCGGTATCGGTACGCGTGTGGCCGCCATCGCGCAGCAGTTCACGCAGGGCGACATCACGGTCACGAACCGTCAGCTCGATCTGGCGATCTCCGGCAACGGCTTCTTCCGCGTGTCGAACAACGGCACCATCGCCTACACGCGTAACGGCCAGTTCTCGCTCGACAAGAACGGTTACATCGTCGACTCGAACGGCGATCACCTGACCGGCTATCTGGCCGGTCCGAACGGCATCATCAACAGCGTCTCGCCGGTCGATCTGCAGATCCCGACGGGCGATCTGGCCCCGACGGCCACCAAGAAGATCACGGGTCAGTTCAACCTCGATTCGCGCAGCGCCGTGAACACCACGCCGTTCTCGATCACCGACCCGAACTCGTACACCAACGCCACGTCGCTCAAGGTCTACGACTCGCTGGGCAATTCGCACGACGTCAACCTGTACTTCAAGAAGACGAGCGTCGACGCCACGACCAACAACGCCACGTGGACCGTGTACGCCTCGGTCGACGGCACGACGCAAGTCGGCGCCGGCCCGATCGGCACGCTGACGTTCAACTCGTCGGGCAGCCTCGTCTCGCAAACGGACTCGACGGGCGCGGCCGTGACCGGCCCGATCACGCTGCCGACGATCACCTACGGAAACGGCGCGGCGCAGGGCAACCTCACGCTGAACCTGACCGGCACCACGCAGTTCGGTAACAGCTACACGCCGAACACGCTGACGCAGGACGGTTACTCGTCGGGCCGCCTGACCGGCTTCACGTTCAACGCCGACGGCACCATCGTCGGTACGTACTCGAACACGCAATCGATGGTGCTCGGTCAGGTCGCGCTCGCGAACTTCAACAACGTGAACGGCCTGATCCCGCTGGGTAACAACCTCTGGTCGGAATCGGCCGCATCGGGCATCCCCATCGTGGGCGTGCCGGGCGGCACCAACCTCGGCAAGCTGCAAGCCGGTGCCGTCGAAGCGTCGAACGTCGACCTGACGGCCGAACTGGTCCACATGATCACCGCGCAACGCAACTATCAGGCGAACGCGCAGACGATCAAGACGGAAGACCAGTTGATGCAGACGATGGTCAACCTGTAAGACACGGAGCGGCGCGTATGCGTAACTTGCAGGAGGGGCGTCGATGGATCGTCTGATCTATATCGCCATGACCGGCGCAAAGCAGGCGATGGAGCAGCAATCGACCACCGCCAACAATCTGGCGAACGTCTCGACGCCGGGCTTCCGTGCCCAGCTCTCGGCGTTCCGTCAGGCGCCGGTGCGCGGGGCCGACGGTTCGACCGGCACGCGTACGTTCGTGACGACGTCCACGCCGGGCACCGACTTCACGCCCGGCGCCATGCAGCAGACGGGCCGTGCGCTCGACGTAGCCATTCAGGGGCAGGGCTGGCTCGCGGTGCGCGACGCGCAGGGCCGCGAAGCCTACACCCGTGGCGGCAACCTCGAAATGACGGCCGACGGCCAGATCACGTTGCATGGCCTGCCGGTCATGACCGACGCCGGTCCGGCCGCCGTGCCGCCGGGCGCTGCCGTGACCGTCGGCACCGACGGCACGATCTCGGCACTGGGGCAGGGCGATCCGCCCAACTCTATCGCCGTGATGGGCCAGTTGAAGCTGGTCAACCCGCCCGAGGGCAACCTCGTGCGCGGCGACGACGGGCTGTTCCGCATGGGCAACAACGCACCGGCGCAGGTCGATCCGAATGTCGTGGTGGTCGCCGGCTCGATCGAGACCAGCAACGTCAATCCGGTCAGCGGTCTGGTGAACATGATTTCGCAGTCGCGGGCCTTCGAGATGCAGATGAAGATGCTGCAGACGGCCGACACCAACGAACAATCCGCCAACCAGTTGCTGAACTTCAGCTAACGGACGGCCAGTCGGCCAGACGACGCCAGCCACCGTACACGGGGAGAAACATCAAATGATCCGTTCGCTCTACATCGCTGCCACCGGCATGAACGCCCAGCAGACGAACATGGACGTGATTTCGAACAACCTCGCCAACACCAGCACGAACGGCTTCAAGAAAGGCCGCGCGGTGTTCGAGGATCTGCTGTATCAGACGATCCGCCAGCCGGGTGCTCAGTCGTCGCAACAGACGCTGTTGCCCTCGGGCCTGCAACTGGGCACGGGTGTGCGTCCGGCGGCGACCGAGCGCATCTTCACGCAGGGCAACCTGACGTCGACGGCGAACGCGAAGGACGTGGCCATCAACGGCGACGGCTTCTTCCAGGTGCTCATGCCGGACGGCACGACCGCCTACACGCGCGACGGCTCGTTCCAGGTCGATAACAACGGCCAGCTCGTGACGGCTTCGGGCTACCCGATCCAGCCGGCGATCACGATTCCGGCCAATGCGCTGTCGCTGACCATCGCACGCGACGGTACGGTCTCGGTCACGCAGCCGGGTAACACCGCCAACGTGCAGATCGGTACGTTCCAGCTCGCCACGTTCATCAACAACGCCGGCCTGCAAAGCATGGGCGAGAACCTGTACGCCGAGACGGCCGCCTCGGGCGCGCCGAACGTCGCACAGCCGGGCACCAACGGCGCGGGCGTGCTCAACCAGAACTACGTCGAAACGTCGAACGTGAACGTGGTGGAAGAACTGGTGAACATGATTTCGGCGCAGCGCGCCTATGAAATCAACTCGAAGGCCGTGACGGCGTCGGATCAGATGCTGCAACGTCTGACGCAGATGTAATCGGGGCGACAGCCGCCGAACGAGCACCGAACGCATTCAGCACTTAGGAAATGAACGTCGATATGTCCGCAAGCACGACCGCTTCTCAACGCAAGCCACGCAGCGCGGGCCTCGCTCGGTTCCTCGCGCTCGCGGCTGCCGTGGCGTTGACCGGTCTGGCGGGCTGCGCCTACGTGCCGCAGGAGCCGGTCGTCACCGGACCGACGACCACGCGTCCGCCGCCCCCGCCCGTATCGGCCGACCCGGAAGGTTCGATCTACCGTCCGCTGTACTCGAACCGGCCGCTCTTCGAAGACCGCCGTCCGCGCAACGTGGGTGACATTCTCACGATCGTCATCAACGAAAACACGGCGGCGAGCAAGAATTCCGCTGCGAACACGACGCGCGCGGGCAGCGGCAATCTGACGCTGACGCAGACGCCGGGCGTGATCGGCGGCGTGCTGAATAATCAGGCACTGGACGCAAGCGGCTCGAACAAGTTCGACGCCAAGGGCGCGGCCAATGCCAACAACGTGTTCTCGGGGCAGATCACCGTGACCGTGATGGACGTGCTCTCCAACGGCAACCTCGCGGTCGCCGGCGAAAAGCAGATCGCGATCAACCAGGGCACGGAGTACATCAAGTTTTCGGGCATCGTCAGCCCGCAGACCATTTCGGGCGCGAACACCGTGCCGTCGACGCAGGTGGCCGATGCGCGCATCGAATACCGTGGCAAGGGCTACATCAACGAAGCCGAAACCATGGGCTGGCTGCAGCGCTTCTTCCTTAACGTTTCGCCCTTCTGATGTCGATCATGTCGTTCCTGTCGCGCCGCGCGCCTAATTCCGGCTCAACCGGCTCCTTCGGCCCCATTCGCCACCTCCGTCGCTCCGCTTCCACGCTGGCCGTGGCCGCTGCGATGAGCGTCGCGGGCGGCGCAGTGCTGCTCGCACCGGGCGTGGCGCACGCCGAGCGTCTGAAGGAACTGGCGTCGATTCAGGGTGTGCGCGACAACCAGCTGATCGGTTACGGCCTCGTGGCCGGTCTCGACAACTCGGGCGACCAGACGACCCAGACGCCGTTCACCGTGCAGAGTATGACCAACATGCTCTCGCAGCTGGGCATCACGGTGGCACCCGGTACCAACATGCAGCTGAAGAACGTGGCCGCCGTGATGGTGACGGCCACGCTGCCGGCGTTCACGCGTCCCGGTCAGTCCATCGACGTGGTGGTCTCGTCGATGGGTAACGCCAAGAGTCTGCGCGGCGGCACGCTGCTGATGACCCCGCTCAAGGGGCCGGACGGTCAGGTCTACGCGCTGGCGCAGGGCAACTTGCTGATCGGCGGCGCGGGCGCGGCCGCCAACGGGTCGAGCGTGACCATCAACCAGCTCGCCTCGGGCCGGATTCCGAGCGGCGCCATCGTCGAGCGCGCCGTGCCGACCGCCATGGGCGGTCAGCCGGGTACCGTGCAGATGGAGCTGAACGCCACCGATTTCTCGACCGCGCAGCGCGTGGTCGACGCTGTGAACCGCCGCTTCGGCTACGGCACCGCACAGGCGCTCGACGGCCGCGTGATTCTGCTGCGCACGCCGACCGACCCGTCCTCGCGTGTGCAATTCCTCGCACAGCTCGAAAGCCTGGAAGTGCGCCCTGACAACACGGCCGCACGCGTCATCATCAACGCCCGCACGGGCTCGGTGGTGATGAACCAGAACGTGACGATCCAGCAATGCGCGGTGGCGCACGGCAACCTGTCGGTCGTCATCGACACGCAAAACAATGTGAGCCAGCCGGCACCGTTCTCGGGCGGTCAGACGGTGGTGGCCCCGAATTCGCAAATCTCCGTTCAACAGGAGAACAACGCGCTCAAGATGGTGAAAGCGGGCGCCAACCTCGCCGACGTCGTCAAGGCGCTGAACTCGCTGGGTGCGAGTCCGGCAGACCTGATGTCGATTCTGCAGGCCATGAAGGCCTCGGGCGCCCTGCGCGCCGACCTGGAGATCATCTGATATGGCCGACAGCAATCGCCTCACGGGGGCTGCGAGCGCCCCTCTGCCCGACCTGACGCAGCGCGCGTCCTACGAAATGCAGGGCCTCTCGGCGCTGCGCGCAGCCGCGCACCAGCAAACGCCGCAGGCCACGCAGCAGGCGGCCAAGCAGTTCGAAGCCGTCTTCACGCAGATGATGGTCAAGAGCATGCGCGACGCCACCATGTCCGGCGGCTTGCTCGGCAGCGATCAGGAAAAGATGTTCAACGGCATGCTGGACGATCAGCTTGCCCAGCAACTGGCATCGAACAAGGGCATCGGGCTGGCCGACCTCATGCTCAAGCAACTGGCCAAGACCGGCACTACGCTGCCGCCGGCGGCCATGGGCCGTCAGCAGCCGCTGGCCGGGCGCGCCTACAACTCGGCCGATGCGATCGGTGTGGCGGACAACGCACCGGCTGCCGCAGGCGAATTCGTCGACCGGATGGCCACGGCCGCCCAGAACGCCAGCGCCAACAGCGGCATTCCGGCGCGCTTCATGCTGAGTCAGGCGGCGCTGGAGTCGGGCTGGGGCAAGCGCGAGATCCGCCGGGCGGATGGCAGCACCAGCCACAACGTGTTCGGCATCAAGGCAGGCAAGAACTGGAACGGTCCGACCGTGGAAGTGGCGACGACCGAGTACGTGAACGGCCAGCCGCGCAAGGTGATGGCCAAGTTCCGCACCTACGGCTCGTACGACGAGGCTTTCGCCGATTACGCCAAGCTGATTTCGAACAATCCGCGCTATTCGTCGGTGGTGGCGAGCGCCAACGACGCCGCGAGCTTTGCCAACAATCTGCAACGCGCCGGTTACGCGACCGACCCGCAGTACGCCAGCAAGCTGATGAAAGTGATGAAACACTTCACCTGACGTCGCGGGATTCCTGAGATTCAAGCGAGTCCGGGCCTCAATTTTGTCGCCGGACTGCCGTAAACACATCGGTAACGGTGCGCGAGCGGGCTTTTCACCGCGGGGCGTGCCTCTAACTCAAGCCGCGAGATCATGAGCCTAATCAATACTGGCATGAGCGGGCTGAATGCCGCCCAGTTCGCCCTCAGCACCACCGGTAATAACGTCGCCAATGCAGGCACGGCCGGTTACAACCGTCAGATCGTCGACTATTCGCAGGCCGCCAGCCAGTATTCGGGCGCGGGCTACATCGGCACGGGCGTGCTGGTGAACGACGTCTCGCGCGTGTACAGCCAGTTCCTGTCGAACCAGACGAACCAGGCGCAGACCCAGTACAGCCAGCTCAATACGTACTACCAGCAGATCTCGCAGATCAACAACGCGCTGGGCAGCTCGACGACCGGTCTGTCGGCCACCATGTCGCAGTTCTTCACGAACCTGCAGAACATCGTGTCGGCCCCGGCCAACTCGGCCACGCGCGCGACCGTCGTGTCGTCGGCGCAAACGCTGGCGAGCATGTTCCAGTCGCTCTCGGGCACGCTGTCGACGCTGCGCTCCAGCACGAATGCCAGCATTTCCCAGTCGACCGACCAGATCAACGTCTACGCCAAGCAGATCGCGCAACTGAACGACGCCATCGTGCAGGCGCAAGCCAATGGCGGCGGCGCTTCGCCGAACGACCTGCTCGACCAGCGCGATCAGGCGGTGGCCAGCCTGAACGCCATCATCCAGACCAATGTGGTCAAGGCGCAGGACGGCACGTACAACGTCTACGTCGGTAACGGCCAGTCGCTCGTGACGGGCAACTCGGCGTACCAGTTGACGACCATGGCGTCGACCAACGACCCGTCGGAACTGACGATTGCCTACGTGACGCCCAACGGCACCAAGGTGCCGGTGCCGGAATCGTCGATCACGGGCGGCTCGCTCGCCGGTCTTCTGTCGTTCCGCAGCGGCGCGCTGACGCAAGCCCAGAATTCGCTCGGCCAGATCGCCTTGTCGCTCGCGGGCACGATGAACGCGCAGAACCAGCTCGGGCTGGACCTGTACGGCCAGCTCGGCGGCAACCTCTTCACGGTGCCGAACCCGACCATCGTCGCCAACACGAAGAACTCGAACGGCGCGGTGCTCAATTCGACGATTACCGACGCGTCGAAGGTCACGGCCAGCGACTACAACGTCACGTTCGACGGCACGAACTACACGATGACCCGTTCGTCGGACGGTGCGAAGTGGACGGCCCCGGTGCCGGGCACCCCTGGCGCACCGCTGGCGTTCACGGACAGTAGCGGTAACGCGTTCAACGACGGTTTCAACGTCACGGTCGGCAATAACGTCGCGGGCGACAGCTTCACGATCCAGCCCACGCGCAATGCCGCAGGCAACATCGGGGTGGCGATCACCGACCCGGGCAAGATCGCCCTGGCCGCGCCGATCCTCGCGTCGACGCCGACGACCAACACCGGATCACTCAAGACCGATCAGGGGTCCGTCGACGCCAATTACCTGTCGAACGTGCTGACCACGCCGGTCTCGTTCACGTTCAGCAAGAACGCCACGACCGGTGCGATCACGCTGGTCGCGCCGTCGCCGATGACCGTGACGGTCAACGGCACGACGACCACCTACGCCGCTGGCGACACCGTGCCGTACGACGCCGCCAACGGCGCGAAGATCACGATGAACGGCATGACCGTGAACGTGAGCGGCACCCCGGCCGACGGCGACAAGCTGACGATCTCCCCGAACGCTGCGGGCGCGACCACGGACAACCGTAACGGCCTCGCACTCTCGGCGCTGCAGAACGACAAGACCAAGGTCGGCGGCAAGGACAGCTATGCGTCCGCCTACGCCAATCTGGTCTCGTACGTCGGCTCGACCACGAACACCTACAAGGCGACGAGCGCCGCGCAGCAAACGCTGCTCACGCAGGCGAAGAGCGCCCAGCAGTCCAATTCCGGCGTGAGCCTCGACGAAGAGGCCGCCAACCTGATCAAGTTCCAGCAGCTCTATCAGGCCAACTCAAAGGTCATCCAGACCGCGTCGCAGTTGTTCGACACGATTCTGCAGATGGTCAACTAAGGCTGAGGAGACGGAAAAATGCGTATCAGCACCAGCATGATTTTCGATCAGGGGTCGTCGGCCATGAGCCGTAACGTCTCCGATCTGCTCAACACGCAGGCACAGCTCTCCTCGGGCAAGCGCGTGACCACGCCGAGCGACGATCCGCTCGCGTCGGCACAGGCCGTGGCCGTGTCGCAAGCCCAGGACATGAACAAGCAGTACGCGACGAACCGCGGTTCGGCGACGACGGCGCTCCAGCTCGAAGACCAGACGTTCGGCAGCATCGTCAACACGCTGCAACACGTGATGTCGCAAGTGATCGCCGCGGGCAGCCCGTCGCTCAACGACAATGATCGCTCGGCCATCGCCACCGATCTGCAGTCGAGCTACCAGCAGCTGCTCTCGCTGGCCAACACGACCGACGCGAACGGCCAGTACCTGTTCTCCGGCTTCATGGGCAGCTCGGCCGCCTACGTCGCCACGCCGACGGGTGCCAGCTACGCGGGCGACACCGGTCTTCGCTATGTGCAAGTGAGCAGCGGACGTCAGATTGCGATCAACGACATCGGCTCGAACATCTTCCAGGCGATTCAGCCGGCCACGGCCAGCACGGTGATCAGCGGCAGCCTGTCGAACACCGGCACGGCCACGTTCACGCCGGTCTCGACGACCGATGCGAGCAACGCGGGGGCCAATCACCAGTTCTCGATCAGCTTCGCCATCGACAATACGACCACGCCGCCGACCACGAACTACACGGTCAAGGATCTGACGGACACGACCGTAGCGGATGTGACGGGCGCGTACACGTCGGGCCAGCCGATCACGTTCGCCGGCAAGTCGGTGACGTTCACGGGCGCGCCGGCCACGGGCGACACCTACAACGTGAATCCGGCGGGCAAGTCCAGCACGAACGTGTTCGACAACCTGCAAGCGCTGATCAACACGCTCAAGACGCCGATCTCGGCGCAAGGTCAAGCCGGTTCGGCCAATCTGAGCAACGCGCTGACCACGTTCAACCAGATGTTCAGCAACACCTACGACAACGTGACGACCGTTCGCACGACCGTGGGCTCGCGCATGAACGAGATCTCGACGCTCAACGACATCGGCAGCGCCAACGATCTCGCTTACACGTCGCAGATGCAGGATCTGCTGGACGTGGACATCATTTCGGCGACGAGCCAGTTCGCGCAGCAGCAAGCCGCGCTGCAAGCGTCCCAGCAGACCTTCATTCAGACGCAGAAGCTCTCGCTGTTCAGCTTGCTCTGATCGCGAGATTGAGGGACACCAAAACAAAGCAGGCCACCTTCGGGTGGCCTGCTTTGTTTTGGGCGGCGGCGATTGCCGCCGGTGGACAGACCATTGGGGCTGCTTAGGCCTTTGGCACAAACGCAGCCGTCGCGCGCATCATCATGTCGATGCCGATGGACACGAAGTGGTCCATCACGGGCGCCAGGCGCGGCATCATCAGTTCGAGCACCACGAGACCGACGCCGAGCGTGAGCGGAAAGCCCACGGCGAAGATGTTCAGTTGCGGCGCGGCACGGTTCAGAATGCCGAGTGCGAGGTTACAGATCAGCAGCGCGGCGACGAGCGGCAGCGACAACATCAGCGCCAGCGTGAACAACTGCCCGCCGAGCATGGCGAGGTAATGCCAGCCGCCGACCGAGATCGGCGTGCCGGAGATCGGCAGCACCGTGAAGCTTTGCACCAGCGTGGCGTACATCACCAGATGCCCGTTCGTCGCGAGAAAGACGAGCATGATGACGACGTTGAGCAGCATGCCGAGCACGGCGGTACTGCCGTCGGCATTGGGATTGAGCAGCGTGGCGAAGGACAGGCCCATTTGCAGGCCAACGAAGTCGCCCGCCATGCTGACGGCGGAAAACACGAGTTGCATGCACCAGCCGAGCGCTGCGCCGATCATCATCTGCTGCGCGAGAATCCAGAGACCTTCCCACGAGAACGGCGAGACCGACGGTGCCGGACCGATGACCGGGGCCAGCGTGAGCGCGACGATACCCGCCAGCCCGATTTTCACGGTGCCGGGTACGCGCGAGTCGCCGAAGATCGGCGCGGTCATGGACAGCGAAAGCAGGCGGACGAACGGGAACAGGAACGTCGCAATGACGCTCGAGAGCTGGTCGTAAGTGAAGCTGATCAAGGCGCTGGCCGATGCGCCGGCTTACCCGACGAGGCCGGGAATGCCGGTGAGCAGCTGGCGCATGTAGTCGACCATCAGGTTGAGCATCCACGGGCCTGCGACCACGAGCGTGATGAACACGGCGAGCAGCTTGGGGATGAACGACAGCGTCATTTCGTTGATCTGCGTGGCGGCTTGAAACAGGCTCACGAGCAGACCTGAAACGAGCGCGACGATCAGCAGCGGCGCGGCGAGCAGCAGACAGACCTGCATGGCCTGATGGGCCAGCGCCATCACGGTTTCCGGCGTCATTTCGGTGGCCTCCCCGCTACGTCGTGAAGCTCTGGGCCAGCGAGCCCAGCAGCAGTTGCCAGCCGTCGACGACCACGAACAGCATCAGCTTGAACGGCAGTGAGACGGTGGACGGCGAGACCATCATCATCCCCATGGCCATCAGCACGCTGGCCACCACCAGATCGATGATCAGGAACGGGATGAAGATCGTGAAGCCGATCTGGAAGGCCGTCTTCAGTTCGCTGGTGGCGAAGGCGGGCACGAGAATGCGCATCGGCACATCTTCCGGACCGTTCATCGGCGGCGTCTTGGCGAGCTTGGCGAACAGGGCGAGGTCCGCTTCACGCGTTTGCTTGAGCATGAACGAGTGGAACGGCTTGGCGCCAGTGTCGATGGCCTGCTCGAAGCTGATCTTGTTCGCGGCGAACGGCTGGTAGGCGTTCGTGTAGACCTGATCGAACACGGGCGACATGACGAAGAAGGTCAGGAACAGCGCCAGGCCGATCAGGATCTGGTTCGGCGGCGAGGTCGTCACACCGATGGCATGACGCAGCAGCGAAAGCACGATGATGATGCGCGTGAAGGCGGTCATCATCAGCAACATCGCGGGCAGAAAGCCCAGCGACGTGAGCAGCAGCATCGTCTGCACGGACAGCGAGTACGTCTGTCCGCCGCCCGGCGATGGCGTCGTGGTGAAGGCAGGCAGCGTGGCCTGCGCGAAAGCGGAGACGGGCAGGGTCAGCCCGATCAGGCAAAGCAGGCACGCGAACAGCGCGAGCGCGAGACCCGGCTTCAGACCGGCCGTCGGACGGAAAATACGCACCGGGCCCGGTGCTTGTCCGGCCAGCAACACGCCGCGTGACATCAGGTGTCCTTTTTCATCGTTTCGCGCAGCTTTTGCGCAAAAGCTTGCGCGGCGCGGTTGGCTTGCGCACCCGGATGGGCGACGGCAGGGGCCGGTGATTCGGCGACATGATCGGCAACGCGGTCGGCGTCGATCACGTGAAGGCTGCGGACCTGACCCGGGGCAACGCCGAGCACGACCCAGTCACCCGCCACTTCCACGACCACCACACGTTCGCGCTGACCGACCGCCGCGCTACCCACGATGCGTACGTTGCTCCCGCCGAGCGGGCGTTGCAACCCGAAGCGCTTCGCGAGCCACGCCAGCCCGAAGAGCAGCGCCAGTACGAGCACGAGGCCGAAGCCCGTTTGCACGATACCCGCACCGCCGAGGCTCGGCACGGCCGCCGCTTGCGAAGCGGTGCCTTGCGCGTGAGCCATGGAGACGGGGAGGAGGGCCATGCCAGCAATAGCTGTGATTACGGCCAGACCGGTCGGAAGGGAGAGCGGACGCGCCAGCTTGCGAAGGGTGCACATCACACGATGCGTGGACGTCGGCCCGGCGGCGCTTGCCGCAGCGCGCCCCACGGGCGTGCCGCGGACTTTCAAAGCAATCATCGGTTGAGCTTACGGATGCGTTCGGATGGCGTGATGATATCAGTCAGGCGGATGCCGAACTTGTCGTTCACGACCACCACTTCGCCCTGGGCGATGAGGCAACCGTTGACCAGCACGTCCATCGGCTCGCCGGCCATGCCGTCGAGTTCCACCACGGAGCCTTGTGCGAGTTGCAGCAGGTTCTTGATGGCGATCTTGGTGCGGCCCAGCTCCACGGTCATCTGGACCGGGATGTCGAGGATCAGATCGATATCGTTGTGCGCGGCACCGGCCGGATTGCCGGCGGTCGCGGCGAGCGGCTGGAACACCGGGGCTGCCGCGGGTTGGGGTGCAGCGGCAGGTGCAGGCTCCGAAGCGGTCTGCTCGGCCATGGCACTGGCCCACTCGTCCGCCATGGCCTGGGCGTCTTCACCGGGCGTTTGAGGGGTATCGCTCATCACTCGTTGTCCTTGCTGTAATCGCTGTGCGAATGGTTGATCATCTGGTTCACGCGCAGCGCGTATTGACCATTGAAGACGCCGTAATTGCAGTGCATCACGGGCACGCCGTCGACCTTGGCTTCGAGCACCTCAGGTACGTCGAGCGGAATCACGTCGCCCACGCGCATGTTGAGCAGCTGCGAGAGCGTCATGTCGAACTGGGCGAGGTTCGTCACGATTTCCACGTCGGCGGCCTGCACCTGCTGCGAGAGCAGACGCACCCAGCGCTTGTCGACTTCGAGCGTCTCGCCTTGCAGCGGGCTCGAGAGCTGGTCGCGCATCGGCTCGATCATCGAGTACGGCATGCAGATGTGGAATTCGCCGCCCACCGAGCCGAACTCGATGTCGAACGTGGTCGTGACGACGACTTCGTTCGGCGTGGCGACGTTGGCGAACTGCGTGTGCATTTCGGCGCGCACGTATTCGAACTCGACCGGATACACCGGCTTCCACGACGCCCCGTAGTTCTCGAAGACGAGGTCGAGCAGGCGCGCGATGATGCGTTGCTCGGTCTGCGTGAAGTCGCGGCCTTCGACGCGCGTATGGAACCGGCCGTCGCCACCGAACAGGTTGTCCACCACGAGGAACACGAGGTTCGGATCGAACACGAACAGCGCCGTGCCGCGCAGCGGCTTGATGTGGACCAGGTTGAGGTTGGTCGGGACAGGCAGGTTGCGAATGAACTCGCTGTACTTCTGCACGCGCACCGGGCTGACCGAAATTTCGGCGCTGCGGCGCATGAAGTTGAACAGCGCAATGCGGAACAGTCGCGAGAAGCGGTCGTTGATGATTTCGAGCGTGGGCATGCGCCCGCGCACGATGCGCTCTTGCGTCGCGATGTTGTATGGCCGAATGCCGGAATGATCTTCCGACTCCGACCGTTCATCCTGTTCGCCGGTGACACCCTTTAGAAGGGCATCGACTTCTTCCTGCGACAGGAACTCCTCATGCGCCATGAATCACTCACTGAATTACAAACGCGGTGAACAGGACGTCGCCCACGGCTTGCTGCGGCATGTTGGCTGCGAACGGCTGTGCGACCAACGCGCGGATTTCGCTCGCCAGACGGCGCTTACCGTCGATCGTTGCGAGATCCTGCGGCTGCTTCGACGACAGCAACAACAACACTCGGCTGCGTACTTCGGGCATATGTTGCGTGATGCGGGCCTGCGTTTCGGCATCTGCCACCTTGAGCGAGAGGCCGATGTGCAGGTAACGCTCGCCGTCTTCGCCCGAGAGGTTCACCGTGAACGGATCCATGCCGACAAACACGGGCGGCGGCGGGGGCGGCGGTGCTTTGGCCGCTTCGCTACGTCCGGTCAGCAAATACACGGCCGTTGCCGCGCCGGCCGCTGCCATGAGCGCTACCGCCACGATCAACAGAATCCATTTGCGCATGCCCCCTCCGGAGGGAGCCGCGGCTTGCGTCGGTGCGGGATTTGCCATGTATTCGCCTGCTATTGGGTAGTGATTGTCGGCCAACCCGCCTGGGGGTGATCGGCCGAAAAGAAGGGACAATCGCGTCTAACTCGCGTCTTTGTCTTAACGGCAGAAAAACCCGCTTGCTTTAGGGTACTTTGCCGCCACACTGCGGCGCTGCTTCACGTCGTCGCAAGGTCGGCGACGGCGGGCAGCCCGCATGGCATGGCGATTTGCGCCGACTTCTGCGCCGCTCATACACCTGTTATGTACCTGTTATGAGGCCGGCGGCAGTCTCAGGAATACTTACGCGAACGTGTCCACAAAGCCGTTGCTCGCGCGCACGGGGACGTTCACGGTGGTGGCGATCGGGGCGTCGTCCGCCGTCTGGCCGAAGCCCGGCGTACCGCGTCCGTTGCCATTGCCGCTACCGTTCCCGCCGCCATTGCCGTTGGCGCTTTGCTGTGCGAAGGCTTGCTGCTGAGAGCTGTCGCTGCTCACGGTCGCATTGCCGAGCGCGATGCCATTGTTGGCAAGGCTGTCGCGCAATTGCGGGAGGGCGGCCTGAACGGCGTCGCGCACGGCGGCGTGTTGTGAGACGAACATGGCCTGTGCCGAGTCGTTCGCCACGTTTAGCACCACGTGCAGCGGGCCGAGATCGGGCGGATTCAGGCTCAGTTGGGCCGTCTGCGCATGGGCGCTGGAGAGCCACACCACCTGCTGCGAAAGCTGGTTGTTCCAGTCCTGCGTGCCGACGCGTGCGTTCAGTGCAAGGGCGGCAGGCAGGTTGGCCTGCGCCTGCAACTGCGGCTGGGCGTCGACGGCCGGGGTGGCGCTCTGGGCAGCCTGCACGGCAGCTTGCGACGCTGCGGTGGCGGCCTGCGAGGCGGCGTCGCGGTTGCCCTGCGCCAGTGCGTCGGCCATGCGTTGTTGTGCCTGCGCGTCGGTAGCGGCCACCGGCGTGGCGGCCTTCGCGTCCGTCGCCGCCGGCTGGGCCGTCGTTGCAGCGTGTGCGGTGGTGGCGTTCTTCGCCAGCGTGTCGAGTGAGATACCGCCCGTCGGGCTGGTCGTCGAGGCGGCCGGCGTGACGGTGCTCTTGACCGGCGCGCCGGTGTTGGCGGCAGTCGTCGCCGGCGTGGCATCCGCATTGGTGCCGGCCGGCGGCTGGCCGGTCAGTTGTGCGGCACCTGCGGCTTGCATTGCACCTGCGACGGCAGCGGTAATGGCTGCGCCGGTGCCCGGCTTGCCGTCGGTGGCCGTGGCGACCGCATCGCCCGTCGGCGTTGCCGGGGCAGGTGTGGCGGTTTGCAGCGGCGCGTTGTTCATCGCAGCGAGCGCGACGGCCAGTGCGGCGGCCGGATCGCCCGGGGCAGCAGTGGCCGTTTGCGTGTCGTCTTCCTCGTCCTTGCCATCGTCGGCGTTCGACGATTTCGAAGGCTTGTTCGAAGCGTTCGTTTGACCTGTCTGTCCCGTCTGGCCCGATTGCGCCGTCTGACCGGTTTGTCCGGACGACGCGTTTTCGGTCGACTTCGTGCTGCTCGACGAGCCGTTGGACGAATTCGTCTGACCGGCCTGCTGCGCGGCATTGTTATTCGCGCTGCTGGCCGAGGGCTGGACGGTCTGACGTGTTTGCTGCGAAAGCACCGTGGAGAACGGCAGCACGCTGGCGTCGTCGCTGCTCGACGAACCGGCGCGGTTCACGGCTTGCCGGGCAGCGCCGGCGGCATCGGTCAGGAAGCTCAGAATCGACATAGTGGGCTCCTCAATTCCTTCAAATCGGTGATTCGGCACGACGGCGCAGGCTGCGCGCGGCGTACTCGTCGTTTTCTTTCTGCTCGCGACGTGCCACACGCACAGCGGTGCGGGCTTCTTCGCGCGAGGCGAGCGTGCCGAAGGAGTTCAGGCGGCGTTGCTGTGCCTGCCATTCCCGGCGCGCGACGTTGAGACGCTCTTCCGCTTGCTGGAGCAGCATGGCCTGCTGTCCGATGGCGGTGTCGAGCGTATCGATGAATTGCTGGAAGTTGCGCCAGTCGCATCCCGCCATGCCCTGAATCGTTGCCGTCTGCATGCGCGTGCGGTACTCGTGACGATACTGACGCAGTGCTTCGAGCTGACGCTCGACTTCGGCGCGTTGCGTCTGACGCTCGCCAAGCAGGCGCGCAGCTTCGTCCACGTCCTTCTGGGCGAGTTCGATGAGCAACTTGAGGGGCAGGTTGGAATTCATGGCCGCCTCCAATTAGTGGAACAGTCCGCGCAACTGCTGCACGGCGTCCGGATAACTGGCCCGCTCGCGCATTCCCTGTTGCAGGAAGCCTTCGAGACGGGGATACAGCTCGATCGCCTGATCGAGCATCGGGTCGCTGCCCGGCGCGTACGCGCCCACGTTGATGAGGTCGCGGTTGCGCTGGTAGCGCGAAAGCATCTGCTTGAAGCGGCGCACCGTATCGAACTGCGCGTCGTCGATGAGCGCGGCCATCGCCCGGCTGATCGACTGTTCGATGTCGATGGCGGGGTAGTGACCCGACTCCGCGAGCTGACGCGAGAGCACGATGTGCCCGTCGAGAATGGCGCGGGCCGAGTCGGCGATGGGATCTTGCTGATCGTCACCTTCGGTCAGCACGGTGTAGAACGCCGTGATGGAACCGCCGCCGTCCGGACCGTTACCGGCACGCTCCACGAGCGCGGGCAGCTTGGCGAACACCGAGGGCGGATAGCCCTTCGTGGCAGGCGGCTCACCGATGGCCAGTGCGATTTCGCGTTGCGCCATCGCGTAACGGGTCAGCGAATCCATGATCAGCAGCACGTCTTTGCCCTGATCGCGGAAGTACTCGGCCAGCGTTGTGGCGTAGGCCGCGCCTTGCAGGCGCAGCAGCGGCGAGACGTCGGCCGGTGCGGCCACGACGACCGAGCGCGCCAGGCCGTCCGGCCCGAGAATGTTCTCGATGAAGTCTTTCACTTCGCGTCCGCGCTCGCCGATCAGTCCGACGACGATCACTTCGGCCTGCGTGAAGCGGGCCATCATGCCGAGCAGCACGCTCTTGCCGACGCCCGACCCTGCGAAGAGGCCCATGCGCTGACCGCGTCCCACGGTGAGCAGCGAGTTGATGGCGCGCACGCCGACATCGAGCACCGACTCGATGGGCGCGCGGCCCAGCGGATTGATCGGCACCGACGCGAGCGAGGCGCTGTCGGTCATGCCGAGCGGGCCGAAGTCGTCCAGCGGGCGACCTGCGGCATCGACCACGCGGCCGAGCAGGGCTTCGCCCACGGGCAGACGTTTGCCGTTGTGACGTTGCGACGGGAGCGGGCCGTCCGCAGCGGGTTCCATCGGGAACACGCGCGCACCGGGCAGCAGGCCGGCAACTTCCGTTTGCGGCATGAGGAACAGGCGGTCGCCACCGAAGCCGACGACTTCCGCTTCCGCCGTGGCGGGTTCGCGCGAGGCGTCGTGAACCGGCAGTTCGATCAGGCAGCCCGCACCGACCGGCAAGCGCAGGCCGACGGCTTCGAGCACCAGACCGGCGGCGCGCGTGAGGCGACCGCAGCGGCGTGTCGGCTCGACGGCGTGTACGTGCGCGATGCGCTCGCGCAACGTGTTCTGCCAGCGGCGCAGGTGGGCATCGCGCGCGAGTTCGCGGGCGTTCAGTGCGTTGTGCGGTTGTTGTGCTGCGGTAGCCGACGTGCCAACATCGGTCTCGGGCGTTGCTTGCGCTGAGGTGTCGTCACTGGCTTGTGCGGCAGCTTCGACGTCGGTCTCAGCGTCGTGATCGTGATCGTCGGGCTGCAACGCACCGGCTTGCACCGTGTGCGTGTCGATCTCATCCCACAACCGCACGGAAGGCGTGGTGCCGTCGTTCGCCGGGGCGGGCGTGGACGGCGTCGCCTCGTCATGCGGATGCTCGGTGCTGGGCAGCACCGGCGCATGTGCGGAGAGCGGGGTGAGTTCGGCGTTCACCATGGCAGATCCTTGCCCAGTGCCGCCATGACGCGCTGCCAGCGGGTCGCGATGGTCGCATCGACTTCGCCGCTTGCGGCTTCGGCCTTGCAGCCGCCGCGCTCAATGGTGGGATCGGCGCGCACGGTCCAGCCGGCGGCACGGAGTTCTGCGCCGACATGCGATTCGACGAGTTCGACGTCTTCCGGATTGAGCAGCAGACGCGGGGAGCCCGTGAGCGGATCGTTGGCCAGCAGATCGCGCACGATCGGCAGCAGCGTTTCCGGACGAATGGCGAGTGTCTGATGCAATGCCTGACGCGCGATGTCGAGCGCCAGTCCGAGCAACGGTTCGGCGACTTCACGGTCGATGGCGTTCACGGCGTTGCCGAAGCCATGCGCGATATCCGCGAGTTGTGCGGCACGCGTGTCGACTTCTTGCTTTCCCTCGGCCTGGCCTGCGGCATAACCTTGCGCATGACCGGCAGCGTAGCCTTCGGCGTGTCCGGCGGCGCGTGCTTCTTCGCGCCACGCGGCAATTTGTTCGACGAGTGCAGGATCGTCCAGCGGGCTGGGCGGTTGCGGCGGCGGCGGGGCCGGGGGCGGCGGCGGGTCGAACGACGCCATCTCCCAGCGTTGCCAGGCGGAGAGGCGTTCCTTCGGGATGATGGTCGACATACGCGCGGGCCCCGTTCCGTTAGACGTACGCGTCGTCGCCGCGGCCGCCGATCATGATGGCGCCCTGATCGGCCAGGCGCCGCACGACTTGCAGCACCTTCTTCTGTTCGGCTTCGACTTCCGAGACACGGACCGGACCGCGCGATTCGAGGTCTTCGCGCAACAGTTCGGCCGCACGGGCCGACATGTTCTTGAAGAACTTCTCGCGCAGCTCGGACGGTGCACCCTTGAGTGCGATGATGAGCGACTCGGACTCGATTTCCTTGAGCAGCACCTGAATGCTGCGGTCTTCCACGTCGAGCAGGTTTTCGAACACGAACATCTCTTCGACGATCTTCGCCGCGAGGTCCGAGTCGTAGTTGCGCACGGCTTCGATGACCGATTCTTCGTGCACGCCGCCCAGATAGTTAAGGATTTCTGCCGCCGTGCGCACGCCACCCATCGGGCTGCGCTTGATGTTCTCGCTGCCCGAAAGCAGTTTGGTCAGCACGTCGTTGAGTTCGCGCAGCGCGGCCGGCTGGATACCGTCGAGCGTGGCGATACGCAGCACCACGTCGTTACGCAGACGCTCCGTGAAGAGCGCGAGGACTTCCGACGCCTGATCGCGGTCGAGGTGCACCAGAATCGTCGCGATGATCTGCGGGTGCTCGTGGCGGATCAGTTCGGCCACGGCCGTCGAGTCCATCCACTTCAGGCCTTCGATACCGCTCGTATCGCCGCCCTGCAGAATGCGTTCGATCAGGCCCGCGGCCTTGTCGTTACCCAGCGCCTTGTTGAGCACCGAGCGAATGTATTCGGACGAATCGAGCGACAGCGCCGAATGCTGCTCCGCTTCGAGCACGAAGTCCTGCAGCACGTCGGCGATCTGATCGCGCGTGACCTGTCTAAGCTGAGCCATCGCTGCGCCGAGCTTCTGCACTTCACGCGGCGCGAGGTACTTGAAGACCTCCGCCGCTTCATCTTCGCCCAGCGACATCAGGAGGATGGCGCTGCGTTGGAGTCCCTCAGCCGCGCTCATCGCCACCACCCACCCATGCTTTGACTACCGTTGCCACGATCTTCGGATCCTGTCGCGCCACCTGACGCGCGTACTGCAAGTTACGTTCGTAAGCGCTGAGTTCGCCGCGCTTGCCGGCTTCGCCGTCTGCGCCTTCACCTTCACCGCCCTCGGCGCCTGCTGCGCCGCCCGCACCACCTGCGCCTGCCATCGTCGGCTCGGCCGGCGGCGGCGGGGTCAGGTGCTTGCGGATGGCCGGGCGAATCACGCCGAACCACAGATAGAGACCGATCAGGCCGATCAGCACCCACTTGCCGACTTGCTTGGCCAGTTCGATGTTCTGACGCTGACGCCACCACGGCAGGTTCGCTTCCGGATCTTCTTCGACCGTGAATGCGCTGTTGACGATGTTGATCGTGTCGCCGCGCTGGCCGGAGAAGCCGATGGCCTCCTTCGAGAGATTCTGGATCTGGTCGAGCTGGGCTTGCGTGAGCGCCACCATCGCGGGCTTGCCCTTGGCGTCGGTGCCCGGACGGTAGTTCACGACAATCGCTGCCGACAGACGCTTGAGGCCGCCGGTCGCCTGCTGCACGTGACGAATCGTGCGGTCGACTTCGTAATTGGTCGTGGCGTCCTTGCGGTCGCTGCGCGGGCCTTGCGGGGCGCTGGCGGCGCTGGCCGGGTTGGCACCCTGCTGGGCGAACTGCTGTTGTTGCTGTTGCTGCGTGATCGGCGCGGTGGCCTGACCCGGCGGCTGGTTCGACAGCGCACCCGGCACACCACCGGCGGCGTTCGCGCCGATCTGCGAGGCTTCGCTGCTTTGCTGGCTGCGAACGGCTTGTTCGCCCGAGTTCGGCTTGTAGTTTTCGGACGTCTGCTCGACCTGGTTGAAGTCGACGTCTGCCGTCACCTGCGCATGGACGTTGCCCGGCCCGACGATCGGGTTCAGGATCGCCTCGATGCGGCGTGCGTAGGACTGTTCGAGTTCGCGGACGTACTTGAGCTGGCTGGCGTCCAGACCCAGCGCATTACCGCTTTGGGCGGAGAGCAGATTGCCGTTCTGGTCCAGCACCGTCACGTTCTTGACGGGCAGTTCCGGCACGCTCGACGCCACCATGTGCACGATGGCGCTCACCTGCGCATCGTCGAGCACACGGCCCGGGTAGAGCGTGACCAGCACCGAGGCGCTCGGCTTTTGCTGTTCGCGCACGAACACCGACGGCTTCGGGATCGCGAGGTGCACGCGGGCAGCCGACACGGCGGAAAGCGATTCGACCGAGCGGGCGAGTTCGCCTTCGAGGGCGCGCTGGTAATTGACCTGTTCGGCGAACTGGCTGATACCGAACTTTTGGTTGTCCATCAGTTCGAAGCCGACCAGACCGCCCTTGGGCAGGCCTTGGGAGGCCAGACGCAGACGCACGTCGTGCACCTGTTCGGACGGCACCAGAATGGCCCCGCCGCCCTCGGCGAACTTGTACGGCACGTTCATCTGCTGGAGCGACGTGATGATGGCACCCCCGTCGCGATCGCTCAGGTTGCTGTACAGCACCTTGTAGTCGGGGGCACGGCTCCACAGGAAGACGGCGATCAGCAATGCGACGATGGCCGCGCCGCCGATGAGCAACGGCAGGCGCTCACGCGAGCGTAGCTGCGCGAGCAGGGGCGGCTTGGCGGCGGCGTCAGCCGTCTGGGTGGCGGCGTTCATGCGCGGCTCCACGCCAGGGGCGTTGTGATGACGGTCATCGCGGTGGAAGTGCTCACTAACATGCGACAGAATTCTCCGGGTACGCGTGGCATCGGGCGCGCATCCTCAAGTTGCTAAGGATTGGAAAGAAACTTGGTGCGGGTGCGCACGATGCCGATGGTCCTGATTATTCGATGGCGAATGTGGAATCGTTCTAAGGATTAGGCGGGTCTTTTCCCGTTAATTAAGCTATTGAGGGCTTGCCAAGGGGTGGTAAGCTCCGACGTGACTGATAAAAGGCAATCCGGTGGGTTCGGCGGGTGTTTCGCGGGCTGCCGGGGTTGTTGTATCGACGCATCGACATAAGCAAGGACAAGCACAATGGCCATTCCGGGGATCGAATCGGTACTGCAAAAGCTGGGCGGCGTAGCGTCGCAGGCGGCGGGCTCGATCATGGGCACGTCCAGTGTCGGCGCGGGTGCCGCGTCGAAGACGGGCGGTTTCGCGTCTGAACTGGAAGCGTCGCTCAAGCGCGTGTCGGCATCGCAGAACGGTGCCGAAGCGCAGGCCAAGGCCTTCGAAATGGGCGAGCCGGGCGTGGCGCTGAACGACGTGATGGTCGACCTGCAAAAAGCCAACATCGGCTTCCAGATGAGCCTGCAAGTGCGCAACAAGCTCGTTTCGGCCTACACAACCGTCATGAATATGCAGGTTTGATGGCTGGCTGAATGGCTGTCGAGAAAGCCCCGTCTTTGACGGGGCTTTTTTATTGCCTCCTGCTAGATCGCCGACATCGAAGGGTTACGCCTGAACCGAGAAGTCCATATCGTTCAGGGGACTGAGATATGTCACCTCGAACATTCGTTCTGCGTAGCCTGTTGCCTCGCTGCTGAGTTGCCCAAGGATCTCGGGCAGGCCTGTTCCAATCACCGTGACAGGTAGGCCCTTTTGGTTACATCGGTGAAGGGCGTAAAGCAGCGAGACCTTCTCGTATCTGGACATCAGGTGCATGTCGTCGATAACGATGGCGAGTACTGATTTTGCCGCCTGCGCAGCAAGTCCCACCTGCGCCAATAGCGCACACAGATCAACTTCCAGGCGGCCGAAAAACGGGAGCGCCAATTCGAACGAGTCGAGATACGCGCCATCAATCTCGCCATATGGGACCTTCATGCGATGCACAAAACGCGCAAGCTCGTTCAAGCCAAGCGCGACTTCGTCGCGTGCGGCGGGCACCTTGCTTAAGCGCGTGAGCACCATATGAATCAAAGGGACCAGTTGATCGGAAAGCTTGCAGCTCCCAGGCATCGGTATGCAGATGGTCATGGCACCTAGATGCTCGATATCCCGATGCAAGCGGTCAAGCATTGCTGATTTACCAGCATCGTAGGTGCCGACAAGCAGTTGTGCATTCGAATGGCGGCCCAGACGCAGTCGTTCAATGCAGATACGAACTTCCTCTCGGATATCTTCGTGTTGGGTAAAGGCGAGGCGGTTCGCCGACGTTTCAGAGGGATGTGGACTTTGCACGTTTTCCATTGAGAAGAGAGATGTAGCTAATTCCGGTCAACGCCAAAGTTGAGCACCGTGCAGAAATCGCATGATTTCGATGCGTGACAGATCCACTCGATGGCGATAGATCGCGAGATATGGCGTCCGTCGTATAAGGAATTCACGAGTCCGCAAGACACGGCCAAGTCGACCTAGGCTTGGGTAACGTTGAAACCACAGCACTTGCGCGGAGACCTCGCGAGACTGGCGACCCGCGGCTGCGGCATTTTTCGGCAACAAATACCGATAGGCGTCATAACGTTCGTTCGCTGCACGGCGTGTCCAGACGATCGGGATCACTCGTGATTGCCCTCGGTCAGGTTTCTGGTCGCTTCCTCGACCTCTTCGTTAGCAATCCACTCAGTGTCGGGAGCATCCGCCTCGCGAACGGCTTCCTGAATCGCCTGCAAGACCCAGTTGTCGTAGTCCGCCGCGCGTAACGCCGAAGGATTCGGGATCACGGAGAATTCGGAAATGCCGACGACGAGCAGGAAATCCGAGACATCGCTCAACGTTGCAAAGGTTCTTGGGGCAGTTGACGTTGTATCCGCCAGCAATCGAATCTCATCGTCGACGATGACTTCGAGTCGCCAGAATTCCGCTTCCGACACCGCGAACACACCGGACTTCTCTGCGGCGATCCAATCGAGAAACGCGTCGTGCGAGAGCGTCGGCATAGGCGGCGAAATGAAATGTGAGGCGCAGGGCATTGCGCCGGACCGACGAGCGTCGGTAAAGGTGGTGAGTTGCATGGTCTTCCGTCAAAGCGATCAGTGGACACGGGCGTTCCGCGTGAACACCCGAAGACTCATGCTATTGACCATCCGCGAACGATGGGACGGGCGCGTCGAATCCTGGCGCGTCGAAAGCGCCAAATCCCTAGATGAATCAAGCGAGTAGTGCGAACGCGTACGGAGCGCTATTCGGATACTTCACGCCACACACGCATTTAGCGCGCAGGGTGCGACCTAGTGCCTGCGTTGTCAGGCGGACGGGGAGGAGACGGGCGGTGGCGGGGTGTCGGCGGATGCTTCGGCCGGGACGTCCGGGGGCAGGATGCCCGGAGGGAGCGGGGGCGGTTTGCCGCCACGTCCGGCTTCGAGTTTGTAGAGCCATGCCAGCAGTTCGGCGACGGCCTGATACAACTGCGCGGGAATTCGCTGGTCGAGGTCGACCTGCATCAGCAAACTCACCAGCTCCGGCGACTCGTGCACGTACAGGCCATGCTCGCGCGCCGTGCGCACGATAGTCTCGGCCAGCAACCCGTAACCCTTTGCCACGACACGCGGGGCCGAATCTTTCGCGCCGTAGGCGAGCGCGACCGCCGTGCGGCGTTCCGGTGGCAACGTCATGCATCACCTCCGGTTTGCGGCGGGGTATCGGTCACGGGCACGGGCAGCTCAGCGACTTCAACATCGGCGGATGGCGCACCGGACACAGCGATATCCCCCCCGTGCGTCACTACCTCACCCGCATCGTCCAGCGCACCGAACGACAACTGACTCGCGATCAGGCCGACGGCTGCCAGCCGGTGGCGCAGGTCTTCGCCTTCGCTCGACAGCACGTCGGTGGTCGCCGTCGAGTCGGTGAGCACACGCGCCTGCAACTGCTGACCGGATAAGCCCAGCGTGACGTCGATCGTGCCCAACGACGGCAGCGTCAGACGCAAATGGGTATGCCACGTCGACGGCGCAGCGGCTTCTCCCGCCGCTTGCTGCCCGGGACGCTCTTCGACGCGCCACTCCATCGGCGCGCCCGGCCATGCCATGCCGTTCCACTGAAACTGCGGATTAACGAGCATGTCGAGTTGCTGACGGACCAGCGTTACGCTCTCGGCCGGGGTATTCGCGACGGCCGCAATCGCGCCCGCCGCACCGTGCTGCTGTGCGTTCGCCGACGTGCCGTTGGCCGCAAGTGCAGCGTCGCCGCCGTCATGTCCCGTCGGCAGCACGCTGCTGGTCGTATGCGCCACGCTCGCGGCATGGGCGAGCGCAGTCGCGGTGTTCGGAAGATTCGCGCTGGCGCGCAGTCCGCCATCGGTGCCGTCGCCCTGCGCCGGCTGTGCGCCCGTACCGGGTTGCGCAGGCGTGGGATTCGGCGTGGCCGAGGGCAATGACGATGCCAGTGCCGACGGGCTCAACGTCGGCCAGCCGGTGGCCAGCGCAGCTTCACCGCCCGCCGGGCCGAGCAGACGCGTCAGAGGTCCGGGGCCGGGCAACGTGGCATCTGCACCAGCCGCACGTAACTGCGCTGCAAGATTGGCGGACGCCGGCCAGCGCAACTGTGGCTCGGCCTGCAACTGCTCGAACGAGCGGCTGCCCGAGGCCCATTGCGACAGATGGGATTCGTAGAAGAGTCCGCTCGCCGACAGCGCTTCTTTGAGCGCAGCGGCGACCAGCGGTGCGAGTGCCGGGGCACCCGTGCCGGGCGCGGCAGGCCACACCGGTGCGCTCGCCTGTACGGGGCCGGGCGAGTCGGGCGCAAGCCGCAGAATGGTGTCGATGGTGCGCGCGGCGGCGGACAGCGTCGCCTGCTGAACCGGGGTCGGCGTGCGCGCCGCTGTCTGCGACGTCGCATTGCCGAGCGCAACGGCGGTGGGTGAGGTCTTGGTGGCGAGGTCGCCGAGGGCGGAAGTGGCGTCGCCCGTCGGCTGTGAGCCGGCGATGGCATTGGGCGCGGTCGTTGAAGACACCCCCACGCCGAGCAACGTGTCGAGCCGCCGTGCGAGTGTCGTGGCCAGAACCGAGTCGAGACCGGCCATGCCTTACTCCGAGATGCGGGCGAGGTGACGCGCGGCCGCGCGTCAGGCGCCCAGGTTCAGGCCGTAGACTTCGTGCAGGGCACGTTGACGGCGCGTGCTGTTGATCATGGCGTCCAGGTGCGCCAGATGGGGCACCGCGAGATCGCGAATGGCGGCATCGTCGGCCAGAATACGGCGGATGATGGCGTGCTTGCGCGTGCGCTCGTCGTCGGACAACGGCAGATCGGCGTCGAGCTGCTTGATCGAGTCGACCTGTGCACGATACTGCGTCTCGAGATCGATGAGGGCATCCCAGTCGCCATCGCGCGCCACACCGAGCATGCGCTCCGTGAGACCGGCAATACTTTCGTAGCAGTTCAGCAAAGTCGTGGCTTCATTCATAGCGCACTCCGGTGCCCGCCTGAGCGGCGGGGGCACCCGTGCCGGCAGCCGGGGCGATCGCTCGCCAGGCCGATGCAATTGTCTCGAGCAGGGTGTCGACTTCTTGAATCTTGGCCACGTCGTTTTCGAGATTGGCTTCGAGAAGACGTCGCCCCATGTAGTCGTAGAGATCACGCAAATTGCGTGACAGTTCCCCGCCGACTTCCATATTCAAACCATCGCGCAGACCGCCGATGATCTCGATGGCTTTCGAGATGGCCTGCCCGCGCTCGACGATATGGCCGGCTTCGAAGTGAATGCGGGCTTTGGTGAGCGCAGCCTTGGCACCGTCGAACAGCATCACGATGAGCTGGTGCGGGCTCGCGGCGACGACGCCGGTTTCGAGCCCGACTTTGCGATACGCATTGGCGGCGTTCTGACCGTACATGAGTCGTTGCCCCGCTTACTTCGAAGACGACGAAGACGAACCGCCCAGCACCTGCTTGAGGTAGTCGCTGGTGTTCTGGAGCTTGGCCATCGTCGCGTCGAGCGCCGTGAACTGGGCCAGATAACGGTTTTGCATCTGCGTCATCTGGTCTTGCCAGTCGGTTTCCTGCTGCTTGATCTGCTTGATCGACGTATTCAGGTTGTTCGTCGCGCTCGTCACCGCGCCCTTGGCGCTCAGGAAGTCGCCGACCTGCGTGTTCAGCAGCGACGCGAAGCCCTGCGAGAAGCCGATGTTGCCGCGATTGCCCGTGGCCGTGCCCGATACCGTGATCTTGAGGCCGTCGATCGGCGTGCCTGCGGCGCCGGTGAGCGTCTGACCGCTACCCACTGCGGTGAAACCGCCGATGGTACCGACGACGTCCAGACCGGTCGTGGTGTTGTTGCCGTTGAACAGCTGGTTGTAGGCCGAGCCGCCCGTCACGATCACTTTCGATGCCGAACCGTAACGGTTCGACGTGATCGTCAGAATGCCGTTGTTCGACGCGACCGACACGCCCGACTGCGCGGTGGTGAATTTGTTGTTGCCGTTGATCGCCGCCTGAATGGCCGAGGCCAGCTTGTCCTGCGTATAGGTGCCCGGCGGGATCAGCACGCTGGCGATGTTGCCGTCGAGCGAGATCTGGAGTTCGTTGCTGCCGGCCGCAATCGTGGTCGTCGCACCCAGCGTGATCGCGCCCGTCGTGGTGCCTTGCGTGGCCGCCTGCGAAATATTGATCCCGTACTGGCCCGGCTGCGTCGCATTGGTCGAGCTGGTGAAGCTCACCAGACTGTCGGTCGTCTGACCGTTGGTCGCGAACAGCGACGCCAGCGCGTTGAAGCCGTTCGTCGAGTTCATCGCCTTATTCAGGGCGGTGGTGTCGACGGAAAGCGTGCCGTCCTTGTTGAAGCCCACGCCGACCTGCGCGAGCGATGCGAGGCCCGTCGAGCCGACGCCCGGCAGCTTGCCGTTCAGAATCTGGGTCAGACGGTTCTGCACGAGCTGAACCGTCGAGTCGCCGATCAGCGGACCGTTGTTCGCGCCGTTGCCGGCCTGGTCGAACGCGGTGAGTTTGCCGATCGTCGATTGCAGCGTGTTGTAGGCCGTGGCGAACGACTGCACGGCTTGCGTGACGGCCGCCGAGTTGCGGCTGGTCGTCACCGTGGTCGAGCCGACCTTCGTCAGATTGAGCGTGACGCCGGTGAGCGATTTGGTCACGGTGTTCGTCGCGCTGGTGACCGCAAGACCGTTGATGGTCAGGTTGGCGTTCTGCGCGGCGCTCGTTTGCGTCAGGTTCTGCGTGCCGGTCGGATCGTTGGCCAGCAGGTTGGTGACCGCGGGGTCGCCACCGGCGGCCACATCGACCTTCATGCTCATGTTCTGGCCCGTCGTCTTGGAAGTGAGCACAAGACGATAAGGCGTGCCGCTGCCGTCGTTGACGATCGTCGCCACGGCGTCGCCGCCCTGGGCGTTGATCGCGTCGCGAATACCGGTCAGCGAGTTGTTGCTGCTGTCGATCGTGACGTTGATCGGCGAGGAGCTGGCGTTGGCGGCGAAACTTGCGCCCGAATATTTGCCGTCGGTCAGCGTGCCGCCCGTGATCGTGCCAAGGGTAATCGTCACCTTGGTCGACGTACCCGTACCGATCGTGCTCGTCTGGCTCGAAAAGCCCGATGTGGTCAGACTTTGCGCCTGGGCGAGCTGCGAGACGGCGATGGACCACTGGCTGACGTTGGCCGTCGAGTCGGCGGTGGCCGACAGGATCGTGTTGTCACCGACGGCCGCTGCGACTTGCAGAAACTGCGAGGCGCTGGAGAGCGTGTTGAGCGAGGTCTGGAACGCAGACAACGCCGATTGCAGCTGGCCGATGGCGGAGAGCTTCGTGTTGTACGCCGCTTCCTGGTTTTGCAGCAGAGTGAGCTTGTTCGTGGCAGGCGTCATCAGACTCTTGACGAGTGCATTGACGTCCAGGCCTGACCCGATCCCTGGGGAGGAAATTGTGCCCGGTCCGTTAGAAGTTGCCATGATGTGCTCTCACTCCGTTGAATTGATCGTTGCTACCCGGACCGCCCAAAAACGCGATGGCCCGTAAAACACGCGGCGGCGGCACCGTTTCGCAGTGACGCCGCCGTCGACCCGGCGAGCTTGCGCCCACCGGGTGTGTCAAGCACTACTCCGGTATTACTGGAGGAGCTTGAGCACTTGCTGCGGCAGCTGGTTAGCTTGCGACAGCATCGAGATACCAGCTTGTTGCAGGATCTGCGAGCGGGTCATGTTGGCCGTTTCCGCTGCGTAGTCCGTGTCCTGAACGCCCGAACGTGCCGAGGTCAGGTTTTGCGTCGTTGCCGACAGGTTGCTCACAGCCGACTGGAAGCGGTTTTGAATTGCGCCCAGCGTTGCGTTGAACGAGTCAGCCGTGCCGATGGCGGCGTCGATCTGTGCAACCAGCTTGGTTGCCGAGTCAACCGTCAGTGCGTTAGCCGTCGAGAGGCTGCCGCTCACTGCCGAGCTGCCTGCTGCCACGCCGATTTGCGTCAGCTTGGCGGCCGTGCCCGCCACCGTGAAGTTCTGGCTCGAAACCAGGTTCAGCTTGCCGGTCGAGTCGACGAATGCCGTCACGCCGCTGCCGCTCGAGCTGATGGCGTCAGCCAGTTCGCCCACGGTCTTGAACGTACCGGTGATCGACGTGGCGGTCGTGGAACCGGCTGCCTTGATCTGCAGGTCCGTGCCCGTCAGGGTCAGCGGCGACAGAGCCGTCTTCACGCCGGTCGACGAACCCGTACCCGTCGTAGCTGCCAGGGTTGCCGGAACGGTAACGCCGGTCAGGCCGGTCGTCGTCATGTTGATCGCAGCAGCGGTCGTGTTGGTGAAGTCGATTTCACCCGTCGTCGCGTTAGCGGCGGCGATGTTCGTACCAGCGGCGGTGTTGATCGCGGCGGCCAGGTCGGCTGCCGTGTTGTACGTGCCGTTCGCAACTGCCGTGCCACCGACCGAGATCGAGTTGGCGGCGTCGAGCGTGATCGAGCCGAACTTGGCAGCCGTCGTTGCCGTTGCCAGAGCAACGCCACCGATCGAGCCAGCGCCCATGTTTTGCGTCAGGGCGACCGAGATCGACTGACCAGCGTTAGCGCCAACCTGGAAGTTCGCTGCGCCCATCGTGCCGTTGAGCACCGACAGACCGTTGAACTGCGTTTGTTGTGCCGTACGCGTGATTTCCGACAGACGTTGCTGAACTTCCTGGTCGATAGCGGCGCGGTCCGAAGCCGAGTTCGTGGCGTTCGTTGCTTGCACTGCCAGCGTACGGATACGTTGCAGGTTGTCCGAGATCGACGACAGGCCGCCAGCAGCGGTCTGCACCAGCGAGATGCCGTCGTTGGCATTGCGCTGAGCTTGCGTCAGACCGTTGATCTGCGACGTCATACGGTCGGTAATGGCCAGACCGGCGGCATCGTCAGCGGCGCTGTTGATGCGCAGACCCGACGACAGACGCGTGATCGACGTTTGCAGGCTGCTTTGCGACGAGCTCAGGTTACGCTGGGCGATCGTCGAGAAGATGTTGGTATTGATGACAGATGACATTTAGCCACTCCTTTCCCAAAATTTTTTGGCTCCGGCTTAAGCGCCGTAACTTTGGCTCACCAGCCAATCGCCGAAAGCCGCCGTTGTAGGGGATATCGGACGGCCATTGGGAAAATTTAGGGTGGATTTGCAAAATGCTTTGCCAGCCCCCATCGACGTGCCAGGCCGATGTCGGAAAAACGCTAGTAGGCCAGTCTACAAAATTCCTCCACGATTGATCCGTCAAGGAAAGGGGCAATGTGCCGCCTATTCATGCCCTGTAAGGCTCGGAGAGGTGGCGCGGCGTTTGCGCTCGCTTGCGATTCCCGACGGCGCGGCTGGCAATTCTCAATCGGCGGCAACCCCGGCCAGTGGACGAAAAAAATTTTCTCGTCGCCGTGAAAATTCCTCGCAAGCGCGCGCGTCGACCGTCGAATGCAACCCCGGAAATGGAAGTGGCCCGCTGTTGCGGGCCACGAAGTGAGCACTTAGTTCTTGGGATTCCCGACGGAATCTGGCAGGAAATGTGGTGATGCGGTCGTGCCGGTCGCCGTGATCAGGCGCAGACCGGACCCATCTCCGCACTGACCAGGCCGTGCTGCATGACGTAATAGGTCAGCTCGGCGTTGTTATTCAGACGCATCTTCTCTAATAGACGGGTGCGATACACGCTCACGGTCTTGACCGAGAGCGACAACGCGTTGGCGATGTCGGTCAGGCGCTTGCCCGAGCCGATCATGCACAGCGTCTGGTACTCGCGATCCGACAGACGCTCGTGCGGCGGCTGGTCGGCGTCCGGTCCGAGGTAGTCGGCGAGCGTTTCGGCGACCATCGGGCTCACGTACTTGCGGCCAGCGGCCACTTGTCGCACGGCCGAGACCAGTTGCTGGGCGTTCGAGCGTTTGCTCAGGTAACCGGCGGCACCCGCCTTGAGCGCACGCAGTGCGAACTGACCTTCGCCGTACATGCTGAAGATCATGATCGGCAGACGCGGATGTTTGCGTCGCAGGGTCTTGAGAATTTCCAGACCGTTGGTGTCGGGCAGCGAGATATCCAGCAGGACGATGTCCCACTGGGCTGCGTCGGTCATCTCCAGCGCTTCTGCGCCGCAGTCGGCTTCGCCAATGACGGCGATGCTTCCGCTATCGGAGAGCAATTGCCGGACGCCCTGGCGCACGATGGCGTGGTCGTCGACGATGAGCACTCTAAGCGTCATGATGCGTATCCGTGAAGAGCAAGCGATTCCGGGCCGTGCTGGCCGGTCGGGGCAGGCAGGATCTGATGCCAGGGAAGCCGTGCGCTGACGAGCGTCCCCGATCCTTGAACACTGCCGATACGTAGCGTGCCGCCGAGCGCCGTACAGCGCTCGCGCATGCCAACCAATCCGAAATGTCCCTGCTTGCGACGCGAGCCGCGGGCCAACCCGCAACCGTCGTCGGAAATCGTGAGTTTGAGTGAACGATGGCTGCCATCGAGCGCCACCACCACGCGCGTGGCGCGGGCGTGACGGGCAACGTTGGTCAGCGCTTCCTGCGCGATGCGGTACAACGCCAGCATCGCGTCAGGCGTGAGGCTCGCAACGCGCTCGCGCGTCACGTCGTCGCAGCGCCAGATGCACGTGAGACCGCTTTGCTCGCCAAAGCCACGCAGCCAGACGCGCAGCGAATTCACGAGACCCGCGTCGAGCGCAGGCGGGCGGTTGCGTCCGACGAGTTCGTCGGCCGCGTCTTGTGCAGCGTTCGCTACGTTCTGAATCTGGGAGCAGAAGGATTGCCACTCGGCGGCGTCTGCGGGCGCGCGCGTCGCAAGACGCGCAACGACCAGCTGCAATGCCGTGAGGTGAGCGCCCAGCCCGTCGTGCATTTCCTGCGCGAGTCGCGTGCGCTCGGCTTCGCGGGCTGCGTCGATCTTGCGTGCGACCGTCTGCGGCGTCGTGGCGCGCGTATGCAACGCGTCGTCAATCGACACGCGACGTCTCGCAGCCTGTGCGGCAGGATCGACGAGAAACGGCATGGAGGCAAATCCCTGAGAGAAAAAGTCCCGTGCCGCAACCCACGCGGCGAGACCCACATTCAATTTAACAAACTTTACATTTCGTCACAATTACACGCGGCGGGCACCCGCATGGTTGACAGCGATGCGTAACTATTTGATTTGGATCAAGAAGTTTTCGCTTGCTTGAGGGGATTTCTGCGAAGACCCCAAATATATCAGGGTTTGTCCTAGCGCATCCAGTCGAGCGTATGTTTCAAACGACATTCTCGGTCCAAAACGGTCATAACGCCTGAATTGACGACGTTATTTCATACGATTGTTATTTTCTTTCAGATGAGGACGCGGGTATACCACGCGCCCCATCGGTACACCGCCTCACGTGGCGTTCCCTATGAGACGTTGCTTTCGGTCTCCGAATCTAAGGGGAGCGTCACGCTGACGATCAGTCCGATACCATCCGTGCCCGGCGACAGGGTCACCGTGCCATGGCTGGCCGCCACGATTTCCTTCACGATGGCCAGCCCCAGACCCGTGCCGGGCTGACCCGGCGGCGCGTTGCGGTAGAAACGTTCGAATACGCGCTGACGTGCCTCGGCCTGAATGCCGGGTCCATCGTCGATGACGCGCAGGCGGGCGGTGCTGTCCGGACAGTCGATCGCGACGGTCACGCGTCCACCCTCGTGGATATAGCGGATCGCATTGTCGACAAGATTCATGACCATCGCATGAAACAGCTCGCCATTGCCCGCTACCCACACGTGCGCCTCGACCGTCTCCAGCCCGAGATCGATGTTGCGCCGCTGCGCCAGCGCGACCAGTTCTTCCAGCACCCCGGCGGCCACCGTCACCAGATCCACCCGCGAACGCGAGAACGCCGGCGTGTCCGCCGCCTCGGCCTGTGAGAGCAGCAACAGCTTGTTCGTCAGATCGGCCAGGCCGCGACTGCTCGTCTGCATGGCAGCCAGCACATCGGCGAGTGCTGCGCGGTCGTCGAGCTGCGCGGCGAACTGCAATTGCGTGTCGAGCAGTGTGAGCGGCGTGCGCAACTGGTGGGCGGCGTCGGCCACGAAGCGGCGCTGCTGCTGGGCCTGCGCGGACAGTCGCTGAATACAAAGGTTGATGGCGTCGACGATGGGTCTGAGTTCCGTTTGCAATTGCCCGGCGCGGATCGGCACCAGTTCCTGCGGTGCGCGTCCGGCCACTTCGTCCTTGAGCCGGATGAGCGGATGCAACTCGACCGTCAACCCGATGAGCACCAGCACGGCGGCCAGCGCGGCCATGGCGATCTGCCGGTGCAGCGAAGGCTCCCACAACTGCGCAAGCATCTCGTCACGCGCATGCATCGTTTCGGCGACCACAATTGCCACGCGATGCGGCTGGCCAGAGTCGTACATCGTACGCACGAAACTGATCGCGCGCAGCGGCTCGCCATTCACTGTGACGTTCGAATAAGTGGGCACCGTTTGCGGAAACAGCGGCGGATGCGGAAAGTCGGGAGGGCCGGCGAGCAGCTTGCCGTCTTCGGTGATCACCTGATAGAACACCCGGTCGCGCGCGGGCGACGCGAACAATTCCAGCGCCGAGGGCGGCACGCTCGCGCGCAGTGCGCCGTCCGCCCAGCTGAGTTCGCCCGCAATGACCTGAGCCGACGTGAGCAACGCGCGGTCCTGTACGAGTTCGGCGGTGTCGTGTGCGCTGCGATAGGCCTGCCAGCCGGTCGCCACGATATAGAGCGAGAGCGGCAGCATCAGCCACATCAGCAGCCGGACGCGCAGACTAAGCATCTTTCTCGCGCAGCAGATAACCGAGACCGCGCAGGGTCATGATGGCCGCGCGGCTCGTTTCGAGTTTCTTGCGAAGCCGGTGGATATAGATTTCGATGGCGTCGGCGCTGGGTTCGTCGTCGAGTCCGAACACGCCGTCGACCAGCGCGCTTTTGGCGACGGTCTTGCCCTGCTTGCGCATGAGGATTTCGAGCACGGCATGTTCGCGCGACGGCAACGCCAGGGGCGCGCCGGCAATCGTGAATTGCCGGGTGCCGGCGTGATAGCTCAGATCGGCGCACACGAGATCGGCACTCTGCTCGGGGGCGTGACGCCGCGCCAGCGCCTTCACGCGGGCGATCAGTTCGCGCACTTCGAAGGGTTTGACGAGATAGTCGTCGGCCCCGGCCCCTAGGCAATCGACCTTTTCGTCGACCGAGCCGCTGGCCGTCAGGATGATGACGGGCACGTTGTTGCGCCGCTCGCGCAGTCGCCGCAAGACATGCTTGCCGCCGAGCTTGGGCAGCATCAGATCGAGCAGCACCACGTCGTATGTTTCCGTTTGCAGCAGACGGTCGGCGGCGTCGCCGTCGCGCGCGGCGTCGACAGTGAAGTTGTCGTCGCGCAGCATGCGGGCGAGCCAGTGGGCCAGAGTCTCGTTGTCTTCGATCAGCAGCAGTTTCATGACGGCGAATGCAGAATGCGACGGCGAGTGTGCCCGCGGAACGTGGGCGCGCCAACAGCGGGTAAACACCCATGAGCATTAGGCGAAAACCTGCATGGGGCGAAAGCTTGATGAAAGCTTCGGTTTTCTACAATTTGCTCCAAGGCAGAGGATACGCATCAGAGGACCGCTGCCCGGGCCCAGTGACAGAGATATCACGACGGGCCGGCCGGCACCGCAATCGGTTCGGGCCATTATCCCTAAAAACGATGGAGACACCACAATGCGAGCAAGCCTTGGCGTGCGTGCGCCGAAAGCCTTCGTGAAACCCGTTCTGGCCGCCGTTTTCGGCGTGTCGTTGGCGCTGGCCGCCGCACCGGGTTTCGCTGCCGATAGCGGCAAGATCACGATCATGGTCGGCGGCATCACCAAGATGGTCTACTTGCCGGCCAAGCTTGCCGAGCAACTCGGCTACTTCAAGGAAGAAGGCCTGAACGTCGAACTGCTGTCGCAGCCGGCCGGTGTCGACGCCGAAAACGAATTGCTCGCCGGTGCCGTGCAGGCCGTGGTCGGCTTCTACGATCACTCGATCGATTTGCAGAGCAAGGGCAAGGAGATTCAGTCCATCGTCGTGTTCGGTCAGGTACCGGGCGAAGTGGAACTGGTCAACGCCAAGAGCAAAGACACCATCAAGAGCATGGCCGACGTGAAGGGCAAGACCCTTGGCGTGACCGGTCTGGGTTCGTCGACGAACTTCCTCACGCAGTATCTGGCCGCCAAGCACGGCCTGACCTCGGCGCAGTACTCGGTACTGCCGGTGGGCGCGGACAACACGTTCATCGCCGCCATCAAGCAAAACCGTATCGACGCGGGCATGACCACCGAGCCGACCGCCTCGCAACTGCTCAAGACCGGCGACGCTGCCGTGCTCGTCGACATGCGCACGATGGAAGGCACCGTGGCGGCGCTGGGTGGCGCTTACCCGGCATCGAGCCTGTACGTGCAGCGTGCGTGGCTCGACAAACATAAGCCGGAAGCGCAGAAGCTTGCACGCGCCTTCGTGAAGACGCTCAAGTTCATCAACACGCACTCGGCGGCCGAGATCACCGAGAAGATGCCGAAGGACTACTACGGCAACAACAAGGCGCTGTACGTGCAGGCCTTGCAGAACTCGCTGCCGATGTATTCGCCGGACGGCCGCATGCCGAAGGACGGTCCGGAGACCGTGCTGAAGGTGCTCTCCGCGTTCAACCCGAACGTCAAGGGCAAGCACATCGATCTGTCGAAGACGTACACCAACGAGTTCGTCGATCAGGCCAAGTAAGTCTGCACGTACCGACTCGCATCGGTTGACCCTGTAGTACCGGCGCGCGGTCCCCACGACGCGCAGCCCTTACCCGAAATCGCCAAGCCGCCCGCACCCGACCCATGTCAGGTGTGCGGACCGGCTCAGCCCTAGCAAACGCAACACCACCGTTCCGACGTCATTCAGGAGCCGGGCATGACCCAGACCATTACCCCCACGGCACCGGCGCGCGCGGCAAGCGCCGTGTCACGCATGTCACGTGATACGCCTGCCATCGAGTTCGACAACGTGTCGTGCCGCTTCATCTCGCCGGACGGCAAAGCCACCATCGCGCTGCGCAACTTCAGCATGTCGGTGGCGCGCGGCGAGTTCGTCGCCATCGTTGGCCCGACCGGCTGCGGCAAGTCGACCACGCTGTCGATGATCACCGGCCTGCTGCGTCCGACCGCCGGCAGCGTGCGCGTGATGGGGCAGCCGGTCAACGGCATCGACCCGCGCATCGGCTTCGTCTTCCAGAACGACGCGGTTTTCCCGTGGCGCAGCGTGCGCGATAACGTGGCCGCCGGGCCGCTGTTTCGCGGTCAGTCGAAGGATGCCGCCTATGCGCAGGCCGACGAATGGATCAAGCGCGTCGGGCTCGACAAGTTCGGTGGCCACTATCCGCACCAGCTCTCGGGCGGGATGCGCAAACGCGTGGCCCTCGCGCAGACCTTCATCAACAACCCCGAAATCCTGCTGATGGACGAGCCGTTCTCCGCGCTCGACATGCAAACGCGCACGCTCATGCAAGACGAGCTGCTGCAACTGTGGTCGTCGACGTCGGGCTCGGTGGTGTTCGTCACGCACGATCTCGAAGAAGCGATTGCGCTGGCTGACCGGGTGTTCGTGCTCACCGCGCGCCCGGCGACGTTGAAGAACACGTACACGATCGATTTGCCGCGTCCGCGCGTGATGTCCGAGATTCGCTACGAACAGCGCTTCATCGACATCTCCCGCGAGATCTGGGCGGATCTGCGTGAAGAAGTGAAGATCGGTTGAGTGGCACGGAGGATATGAACATGAGTGAACAAGCTATGCAGGCGGTGATGCCCGCCGGACTCGGCGAGGCCGATCTGGCACGCGAAGAAGCCATCGCGCAACGCCGTATCAAACAACGTCGCGCGCTGGTGGTGTTTCTGCGCGTGGCGATTCTGGTGGTCGGGCTGGGCGGCTGGGAACTGGCGGCGCGCATCGGCTGGATCGATCCGTTTTTCTTCTCGCAACCGACGCTGATCGTTCAGCAGATCTACGACTGGTGCGTGGAAGGCACGTCGCAGGGACCGCTCTGGACGCAGGTGCTCGTCACGCTCGAAGAGACCGTGCTGGGCTTTCTGATCGGCGGTGTTGCGGGTGTGATCTGCGGCATCGTGCTGGGTCGCAACAAGCTGCTCTCGGATGTCTTCAGTCTTTACATCCAGATCGCCAACTCGATTCCGCGTGTGGTGCTCGGCTCGATCTTCGTGATCGCGTTCGGTCTGGGCATGGCGTCGAAGGTGGCGCTCGCCGTGGTGATGGTGTTCTTCGTGGTGTTCGCGAACGCCTTCCAGGGCGTGCGTGAGGCCGACCGCTACATGATTGCGAATGCGCAGATCCTCGGGGCGTCACGCCGTCAGGTGACGATGTCCGTGGTGATTCCGTCGGCGCTGTCGTGGATTCTCGCAAGCCTCCACGTGAGCTTCGGTTTCGCACTGGTCGGTGCGGTCGTCGGCGAATTCCTCGGGTCGAAGCAGGGCATCGGTCTGCTGATCTCGACGGCGCAGGGTGCATTCAACGCCAGTGGCGTGTTCGCTGCGATGATCGTGCTGGCCGTGGTGGCGTTGGGGGCGGACTGGTTGCTCACGTCGCTGGAGAAGCGCTTGCTGAAGTGGCGTCCGGCGGCGTTCTCTAACGAGTAATCCTCGCGTTCTGCAAAAACACAAAGCGGCGTCACTTTGACAAGTGACGCCGCTTTTCCTTTGGAGACGATGACGAGCCTGGGTCGTCAGATCTTCAGCTTGGTGACCTTCGTGCCTTCGATGTTCAGGTTAGCCATGAGGCCGGCGTTGGTCATTACGATCACTTCCACCGGCGAGGTCGCGGTGTTCAGGTCGACAGCGCCGTTTGCGCCGATCTTCACGACAGCAACCGAGGCGTCGGCACCGGCCGTCCAGCCGTCCGTACGCTGGAATTTGTCGAGAGCATCCTGCGTCATGAACAGGAAGATGACAGCCTTCGACTGCGCGCCGATCTGAAGACCGAACGACGCCGTCACCGTGTTGTAGTAACCCTGCGTCCTGCCGCCCACGCGCAGCGCGCCTTCGCCGTATTCGCCGCCGACCACGAAGCCGGCTTGCAGCACCGACGGGAAGACGAGCACACCGCGCGCCTTGTTCACCAGTTCGCGCGAGCCCTTCACCGAGGCGTACATCTTGTCGAGCGCACCGTTCACCGAAGCGTCGATCTCCTGACGCTTGCTGGCGTTCGCGGCGGGCGAACTATCGCTCTTGTCGGATTGCGACGGGGTCGTCGTCGTGCAGCCCGCAAGCGCAAAGGCGGCAGCGGCGACAGCGACGGAAGTTTTCATCAGGAATTCGCGTTTTTGCATTTTCTCCCTCCGGAAAGCGAGCCGTGCGCAAAGCGTAGCGGCGTGGATGTGGATTAAACGTCAGGCCGATGGGGACGCGCCTTTCGGCACCGGTCCCCGCAGCATTGAAGCGGGTGATGAGGACGATCGTTTGGCATCCGACGGATGCCGATGGTGACAATTGATCGGCCAGAGAGCGTAGCGTGATGTCCGCTTCACAGTGTTGAGAAAGCGGAAATCAGTGCATCGGCGTGACGTCGATTATGCGGGCTCTGTCGGTATTGTCAAGAAAATAGCGCGATAAGTTCCGCTAACGTGTTGCTATCTTTCGCTAACTTGTAGGTGTCCGCCTACGTGCACTCGCGCATGTATTGCTCTTTGAGCGCTTTGCGCGGGTTTGTGCGTGTAGGAATGTCGACGCGATTGCCCGCGGGCGAATCGACGCGTTGATCGCGGGTGTACACCGGCTTGTCCGGCGTGTTGGCGATCTTGTCGGCGAGCGCCTTGCAATAGTCGCGTTTGGTCGGTGCGGCAGAGGCGGAAGAGGCCTCCTGTGCAGCGGCCTGATTGCGGGCCGCTTGCGAGCATTGCTCCGGCGGTAACGCGCGGCCAACGCTATCGAAGCACACCGGCGTTTGCGCAAAAGCGAAGCCGCTCGCACCGAGCGCCACAGTCGCAGCAGCGATCTTAAGTAGACGGTGGAGCGATCGGACGGACGACGGTGCGTCGTCAAACTCGGCAGTGCCAACGATTGCCGACGCAGCGTGGGCGACAGGGTGTGTGACAGGGGAAGCGGTGGTCAGGAACATCGGGGACAGCGTGACGGTGCGGCGCGGCATCGACATTCTCCTCAATGAATCCCGCCTGGGCAGCGGGTGCGCCTATTCTGGCACCGCCCCGGTCGGGTTGTCGATAGCCGCGACGCCCGGTCGCACCGTCTGCATGGTCGGAAGGGTTGGCACCGCGGGCATGTCCGTGCGCAACTCCAGCCGGTAACCCACGCCGTAGATCGAGCGCACGATTTCCTCGTCCGGCCGGATCGCCTGCAACTTGCGCCGCAGATTCTTGATATGGCTGTCGACCGTGCGGTCGGCGACCACGCGGTGATCGTCGTACATCCGGTCGAGCAGATGCGCGCGCGGGAATGTCTTGTCGGGATGACTGGCGAGCGTGGCGAGCAGTCGCAGCTCGACCGGCGTGAGTGGCAGTTCGTGCCCGTCGAGTTTGGCGTGATGACGCACGGCGTCGATCACGAGCGCGGGTGTCGGCGGTGCGGCGGGCGTTGCCGTCACGGTGCCGGGGCTGACCATTGTGCCGCCGCGCACGCGTCGCAGGATGGCTTTGACACGCGCAACCACTTCGCGCGGACTGAAGGGTTTGCAGATGTAGTCGTCGGCGCCGAGTTCGAGCCCGAGCAGGCGGTCGGTTTCCGCCGCGCGTGCGGTCAGCATCACGATGGGCACTTCGGAGATCTCGCGCACCGCGCGGCAGACTTCGAGGCCATCCATGCCCGGCAGCATCAGGTCGAGCAGCACCAGACGCGGCTGCGTCACGCGCACGGCGGGCAACACGTCGCGTCCGTCCGTCAGGATGCGACACGGCATGCCCGCCACACGCAGATACTCGGCGAGCAGTGCGGCGAGTTTCGGCTCGTCTTCGACGATCAGAATCGGCGCGGCGTCCGAGAGCGCCATGGCGGCGGGCGTCGAGACGATCGCCGAATGTGCCGGTGGCGTGGGTGTAAGGGAGGAAAGGCCGGAAGTGCCGGAAGCGCTTTGCAGGGATGTCGACGAGTGCGTGTGCATAAAGGGCAGGCTCAACTCAGGGTCGTCAGGGCTTGGGTGCCGAAACAGCTGGCGGCCGCGCTCAGTGCGCAGGCCGTCGATGCCGAAGCGCCGGTGGCGGCCGGGTTCTGACGCGGCAGGGTAATGGCCAGCGCGAGACCGCCCAGTGGCGAGTGTCGCGCGGCGATCTGACCGCCGTGCGCTTCGACAATATGTTTGCAAAGCGCCAGTCCGAGGCCCGCACCGCCGCTGCGCCGACTGCGCGACGCTTCCACCCGGAACAGCCGCTCGAACAGGCGAGGCAGGGCATCGTCCGGCACGCCGGGTGCGGAGTCTTCGATTTCCAGGCGCAATTGTGTCTCAGTCGCCGACAGATAGACACGCACTGCGCCGCCGCCGTCGGTATAGCGCAACGAATTCTCAAACAGGTTGCCGATGAGCTGCGTCAGACGGTGCAGGTCGCCGTCGACCGTGAGCGTGTCGTCCGGCAGGTGCACGTTCAGTGCAATGCCCTTGGCTTCGAACCAGTCGCCGAAGGCGGCGACGGATGTCGCGACGCGCTCGGTCATGTCCACCGGCGCGAACTCGTAGGTCAGCGCGCCCACATCGGAAAGCGACAGTTCGTACAGGTCGTCGATCAGCTTGGAGAGCAGCGAGATTTCGACACGCAGCGAGGCGAGCGCGTCTTGCGTGAGCGGGCGCACCCCGTCTTCCATCGCTTCGATTTCTCCGCGCAGGATCGACAGCGGCGTGCGCAGCTCATGGGAGATGTCCGCGAGCAGATTGCGGCGCAGGCGGTCGTTCTGGGCCAGCGTGTCCGCCAGACGGTTCAGGTCGACGGCGAGCCGCGCGAGTTCGTCCGCCCCGGCGGTGGGCGCGCGCACGCTGTAGTCGCCCATCGCCATGCGGTGGGTGGCTTCGAGCAGCGGCGTGACGGGCACGAGCAGACGCTGGGCGAGCCGCAGCGCGACAGCGCCGAGCAGGGCGATGCCGAGGATCGCCAGATACATCAGGTTGTCGCCGCTCAACCAGCTGTGTCCGCCCATGGCGGCACGCACGACAGCCGTCGTGGCCGCCATGGTGACCAGACCCGTCGCGAAGATCGCGAGGAACAGCTTGCGGGTGATGCCTGAATTCATGCGCTCGGGTGTTCCGACGAAGTTAGCGGCTTAAGTTGACTGCTGTCCTATTGGCGACCGGGTGACGGCCGGGCGGGCGAGTGCGGCCCCTCCCGTGGTCGGCGCGCCATTCTCTCAGCTTCGGGACGCCGCGCGTCATGCCTCCACAAATTTTCCTCTATTTGTGCGCAGTGGCTGCACGCGCGGTTCTTACTATCCATCTCGAAGCTGGCCGCCGTGCTGTCTTCGTCGGGCAGGGGCTGTGCCGCCCGCCAACCGTTCACCACTTTCGAAAGACATCCGGATACGGCATCCGGGACCGGCGCGGGGGCGCCTCACCATGTCGAAACTGTCGATGCTACCGAGCGCGGCAACGCGCGTACTGACCCATACGCTGGCCTGGCTGGCGGTGATCGTGAGCGCAAGCGTCGCGCTCAGCGGTTGTTCGGGCCCGCAGGTCACGGCAACGCCGATGGCCGTCATGCCGATGCCGCGCGTCGCCAACGTCCAGACCGGCGGTTCCATCTACCAGTCCACCACGGCGACGAACTGGTTCGAAACGCCGGTCGCCCACCGTATCGGCGATCTGCTGACGATTGCGGTCTCGGAAAACTCCACGGGCACCAGCAAATCGCAGAGCGATACGTCGCGTAACGCGAGCATGACGGCCAAGAGCGCCAAGGCGGACGGGGCCGATTCGGTGCTGGAGCGTTGGTTCAACATCGGCCAGCAGGCGAGCAGCTTCAAGGGCAACGGTACGAATACGTCGAGTTCTGCGATGACCGGCACGATTGCGGTGGCGATCGTGGAAGTGCTGCCCAATGGCGCATACGTGGTCGGCGGGGAAAAGCAGGTCATGCAGGGGCGCAATATGGAGACGTTCCGCTTCACAGGTGTGGTCAACAAGTTCGACATCTCGCCGGCCAATGTGGTGGCGTCGAGCAAGGTCGGACAGGCCAAGGTGGCGCGCGTGGACGACGGGCAGGTCGCCGATGGCAGCAACGGCGGCTGGTTGCAGACGATTCTTCTCGGCGTTTCACCGTTCTGATGAAGCGCCTCGCGATGGTGCTGGCGCTGGCGGCGACGGCCAGCGCGACGCTGGGCGGTTGTCTCTTCACCACGCCCGCGCCGATCCTCGCGGCGCAGGTCGCGGCGAGCGTCGTGTCGACGGGGGTGGTGCTCTCCGACCAGTTGCCGTCGGTTTCGCCACCGACGCAGCCGGCAGCGCCCGAACTGCTTTCGCGCAACATGTGCATCGAACTTGCGCCAGACGGCATTTCCGATTTGCTGCCCGCGATTCAAGGGCGTTTGCGGGCGTACGGCATCATCAGCACGATCTACAGCCCCGGCACATGGCCGACAGGTTGCGTCGTGCTGAACTACACGGTGCGCCGTGCGTGGCGCAATTCGTTGTGGGGCAACTCCCCGAGCGAGTACCTCGCGTACGCGACGCTCACCCTGAGTCAGGACGGCTCGGTCATCAATACGGTGTACTTCGACGGACGCTCATCGACGGTGGAATCGTGGTCGGCGTCGAATTCCCGGATGGCGCAGCTGGTGGATCGGTTGGTGGTGTTCTGAGGGGCGAGCTGGGCTTCTTCCGAGGGTTGAGCCGATGGGATCGACGCCTTCGTCAGGGCGTCGGCCACCCGCTGATAGTCTCCAACGACGCCTCGGTCGATATCGAAGACGTAAAGAAGGATGTTTCTCACCGGCACGCCAGAAATGGTCGACAGTTGCTGCGCAGTGAGATGAGGCAGACGGTTGCAAATCCGACGCGCATAGGCCGTCTTTTTCTCGTCGGCTTTGGGCGGGTTCGATGCGCGGATCAGATCAAGTTCCGGATTCGATTGCTGAAACACCGGATCGGCGCGCAGGTTCGATTCTTTTGTATCCGACAGATGAGCGATCTGGCCCGTGGACAGCGTGGGATACGCCTGACGTATGCGACGCGCATGCGCGAGGCGCGATTCTCCGTCGGCACGCGGTATGAGTTGGAGGGCCTGCTTCACGTCGTCGTCGCATTTGCCGGGGGCGGTGTGGAGATGAAGGCGCACCGGTGACACGCCGGTCAGAAGGTCAAGCGCGGCAGGGGTGAGTTCAGGATATAACGCGGCGACCCGCCTTGCGTGGCTCAACGCCGTCTCGTGACGAAGCACTGGCGTTGCAGAATAGATGTCCCTCAAGCGCGGCGTGATGAGGTTGAACATCGCATCGCTCCGCAGTCGTGCAATCCCGGCGTAAGACATGGCCGAAATCTTCTCGATGCTGAGCGTCGGATCCAGCAGATGCAGACGTCTTGCATAGCGGATATTGGTCTCGTTGCTTTTGCGAATGAGCAATGACGGATCGGTTGGCGCAGGCACGACGTCGAGCCCATTCGAAGCGGCCTTAGCAATTTGTGGATCAGGGGCGACAGGTTCGGGGGAGGCTTCAATGCCTGCTGGCGCAACCGTCGACCGAGTGGCGGCATCTGCGTCGCAAATGACTGAGACGGGGCGATGGATCGTGCCCACCCGATTCGGTGAGTGCACGTCCGGCGCGACAACACCTTCTTCCAGCACGAACGCACTCGCGGATGCCGACATCGGTGCCTGAGCCACCGTCGAGAGATCGCTGGCAAGGATGTCCGAGTGCGCCTCGACGTTGACGGGCAGGTGCGTCAGCACGTCGGTGGGGGAGCGGGGAACGAAAGGGTTCCATCCAAATTCGGGAGGGGGGCGGACGTTCATGTCGGTGTCGCATTGCTGGAGGGCGCAGCGGGTGGCGCGGTGAGTCGTGCTTCGGAAGTCGACGACTGACCCGAATGGTCGACTGCCGAATCGGCATTTCGGACTGTGCGTCGCAGAGAGCCCGCGTTGACGTCGGCGAGCACTGCCGCTTCTTCCTCTAGCAGCGACGGGTCCGACGACAGCAGACGAAGCCCATAACGTAGGCGTGATTCGTCTGCGTCACGAGGCCATTTCACGCCGACGGCAACCAGCTCCGCCTCCGAGCGTCTGAACGCGGTGCACGCCCCGATTTGCTCCAAGGTTGCGCCGGATGCGGCCGCGAGTTGCTCAGTGCTGAGATCGCGATTGTGCAGGTGCAGGCGTAGGGCATAACGGATGCTCGTTTCAAGCGTCCGTCGTTGCGGTGCCTCTCCGGTAGAGGCTTTGTGAACGAGAAACGCCGCCATTGCCGCCGCCGCGGTTGCCGTCGTCGAATTCGTCGAGGCTCGGGCTCGCTGCATTCTCAACTTTTGACGGATGTTGTTCTCGTCGAGCCCGGTGATGTTAGCCACTTGCCGGGGCGAAAGAGAGGGCTGTGCCGCAAGAATGCGAAGCGCGTGTCTCGTGCCACTTTCGCCCGGATCTCGGGGAATCTCGTCGCGAATCTGCCGCTCCTTATCGGACAAGACAGCGAGCTTCGGATCGCCACCGATATTGCAGGCGCTGGACCCGGTAATTCGTGCGAGTTGAGATTTCAATAGGTGGGGAAATTGGCTTCGCAGATGGCGTGCATGCTGGCGAAGCGTTTCCTCAGGATTGCGGGGCACGGCAGTCAGGACCTGATCCAGCGTGGTGTTCGGGTCACCGGAACTGAGATGTGCGCGTAACGTCGGCAAACCCGCGCCGGAAAGCATGTCGAGATTCACTAGCGGCAGTTTGGGGTGCCGCATGTGCACTCTCGTCGCATAGGCCAACGCCCCTTCGTCATCCTCGCGGGGAAGCTCGGTGAGGATATCGCGCAACGCGTCCATCGATCCGTTATAGGCGGCATCCCTCGCAAGAGGGAGCGTCGTCGCGCCGGATATCGCCTGAATCTGATCGCTGGAGAGGTCGGGACGGTGCAGCCGCAGGCGTCGTGCACAGACGATCTTGAATTCGTTCGGCATTCGCCGGGCCTCGCGCATTTGCGCGGCGGTGATGGCGAAACGCTCACGGGCCGCAGGACGGGATGTCGAGGTCGCCGCGGTGGATTCCGGCACCGCTGCCTCTGGGGGAACGGATACTTCCTGAAGGCGCGCGACCTGTGCCATCGGCAAACACTCGGTGCCAACGGGGAGATCGGTCGCCGGAGAAGGCGCTTCGTCGATCAGCGACGCGGCCATCGAGGCTTGCTGTACGCGGCTCAAGTCAATCGGGATATGGCTGAGGATGACGCCCGTTCCGGAAACGGGCACCCACGATGACGTGCTGGACGGCACGGGGCCGATGACGAAGTAGGTGCCGTTGGGCTGGGGAACGACAAACATGGACGACGCTCCGGCGCAGCGGATGGTGCACTGCACATCGATTTACACGAGTCATGACCGTCGGCCCATCAGCCGACGTCAAATCGTTACATGGGAGGCGTTTGCAGACATTCGTGATTCGCCCAATCTGCCGATGCGAAGCGTCGAGCGGTGAACGAGGGGCATCTAGGGTATCCGTCGAGGACTAGGGGATGCGGTCTGGTGGAGGCAACGGAAGCAAACGGCAGATTGGTGCGCCCGACTGGAATCGAACCAGTGACCCTCGGCTTCGGAGGCCGATACTCTATCCCCTGAGCTACGGGCGCTGTGCTGACCACCGGGGGAGAAGGCGCGAGCGCGCGACCGGCAGGCAAAGAGGTAGAAGCATAGCGGTTTTGCCGCGTGGCGTCCATGCCCCGTGCATTCTCTCGCCCCACAATGCGGCGATTCTCTGCCAGATGCCCGTCCCGCGCGGATTTGACGTGTATGCAATGCGCCCGCACTTTGCGCACGAACTACGCGGAACACCGCTTTTGCTTTCGCGTAAGTTAGGGAAAATACGGGACTTTTGCGGCGTCTGCGCACTGCCTCGGCACGTCATCGGCCGAGGGTTTGTTGCTACAATGGTTCGTTATTTTGACTGGATGGTGCCCGCGGCCGATGCGAACTATCCAGTGTGATGCACTCGGTTTCCACAAAAACTATTGAGAGATCCCGCATGAGTGAAGCACATAACGAGCACGAGTCCCTGATCAAAACACCCAAGCAGCTCATCGCCGCAGTCATTGCCGGTTTTCTCGTCCCGATCGTCATCATCGTTTTGCTGGTCAATTACGTGGGCAACAACGCCCTGACCGGTGCCGGCAGTTCCGCCATGACCGAAAAAGCCATTGCCGAGCGCATCGCGCCCGTGGCGCACGTCGAGGTCAAAGACGTCAACGCACCGCTCGTCTATCAAACCGGCGAACAACTCTACAAGGCCGTTTGTGCGGCTTGCCACGCGGCCGGTGTAGCAGGTGCGCCGAAAGTCGGCTCCTCCGAAGACTGGGCCCCGCGCATCAAGCCCGGTTACGACGACATGCTCAAGATCGCGTTGGCCGGCAAAGGTGGCATGCCCGCGCGTGGGGGCACCAACCCCGACGACGTGACGGATTACGAAATCGGCCGCGCCATCGTCTATATGGCAAACGCGTCGGGCGGCAAGTTGCAGGAACCCGCCGCGCCAGCAGCACCCGCATCGGGTGCCGCGGCAGCGTCAGCGACGGCACCGGCTGCCGCTTCGGGGGGCGATGCAGGTTCGGCCGCTGCCGCAGCCGCTGCGATGGCGTCGCTCAAGACGGCCGCCCCGGCCGCCGCCAGCGCAGGGGGCAACCTCGACGCAGGCAAGAAGCTTTACGACACCGTGTGTATGGCTTGTCACGCAGCTGGCGTGGCAGGTGCGCCGAAGTTTGGTGACAAGGCCGCATGGGCACCGCGTATCGCGACCGGCATCGAGACGCTGCACAACGCGGCACTCAAGGGCCTGAACGCGATGCCGCCGAAGGGCGGGGCGGCCAATGCCTCGGACGACGACGTCAAGGCCGCCGTGGACTACATGGTGAGCGCAGCGAAGTAAGCGCTTCGCACCTCACGGTAGCGCGCGAAAAAAATCCCCGCTTCGGCGGGGATTTTTGTTTCTGCACGCAACCGGGTTTGCACCGTCGCATCACACGCGCACAATCATCCGCGGATCGAAGGCCGGATTCTCGACACGTCCCTCGAAGCAGTAACCGCGCGGATTACACAACACCCGCGTGTGCCCGACACGATAGTCGAACGAATCGTGCGTATGGCCGTGGATCCACAGCGCGGCGTCGGATTGTTCGATGAGCGAGGTCAGATCCGAAATGAACGCCGGATTGACAAGCGAGCCCGAAAAGCGCGGATGAATGCTCTGCGGCGTCGGCGCGTGATGCGTGACGGCCACCGTCGGGCCGTCGTGGGGCGCGGCGAACGTGCGCGCGAGCCACGCCACGTTCTCGCGACACAGCGCCGCGCAGTCGTCCGGCGAAAAGAAGGGCAGATCGGACCACGGGGCGGCGGGGTCGCCGACACGTATGCGCGTGAAGTCGCGCACGAACTTCTGCGACTCTTCGACCGCCGCGTCGTGTTTGCCCTCGGCGTCGTACAGCGCGAAGTCCGTCCATAACGTGGTGCCAACGAAGCGCACGCCACCGATGACGACCGAACCGCGTTCGAGCAGATGCACGTTGGTGCCGGCCGTCAGACGTCGCAATTCGGCCAGCGTGCCGGCGAGCGTCGCGCCATAGAACTCGTGGTTGCCGGGAACGTAGATGACAGGGCGTGGCAATTGCGTCGCCCATTCGATGGCTTGCGCCGGGCGGCTGATGTCACCGGCGAGGATCGTGACGTCGGCGTCGACTTCAGGAATGGCCAACGGCGCCACGGACAAATGCAGGTCGGACAGGATATGCAGTCTCACGCACCACGCTCCACAAAAACTGGGGATCGGCGCCGCACACGCGCGACCGCGACGCACGTCAAACGTATGGCGTTGCCTGACAAAGCGCCTGACGAAGATGCGGAGGGTGTGGGCATTGGATCGAAATCGACGCAACTTGCGTATCGTTTCGTCCGTTTTTTACCGACTATCACCCGGCCCGCGTCGATGGTCAAGATGTCTTTGTCTTCGAAAGGATGCGCTCCTATAGTGAAACTTCACCTGACGAGAGGAGGCGAGCCTATGCGAAAACTGATGGTTGCAGTCCTGCTTTGTTTGACCGGTCTGGCGGGTGTGGTCGTGGCAACGAGCCCGGCTGCCGCATGTGACCAAACGTCTTCGGGTAGTGGCAAGTAGCGGTAAGCATTGCCTACATTGTGCTTATTTTGTGTATACGGCGTGTCTGCCGCCGCCGACAGCCCCGGTAATGACGTCGCCGTGTGTCGCCGTATGACGCCATTCGGCCCGCAGTTTGGCCGTGTCCTGGTCCAGCCCCCGCCTGCGGGGGCTATTCGTTTGTGGAAGACGCGTGACGCTTAAGCGTCCGATGCAGACGGGGTCTTGTTCGCGCCGCCGGCGAGCATCGCCTTGAGGCTGGCAAGCCGGTCCTTGGGCGACATCGGCGCGTCTTCGGGCGGCGGGGGCGGCGCTTCGTCCAGTTGCATTTCCGGCACAAAACGCGAGACTTCGCAGGTGTACGTCTCACGAGCGCGCTTGCGCTTCTTGCACCACGACAGTTGCAGCGTGCGCTGCGCGCGCGTGATGCCGACGTACATCAACCGGCGCTCTTCTTCGATCTTCTCGGCGGTCACTTCCTCGTCTTCGCGAATGTGCGGCAGAATGCCTTCTTCCACGCCGACGAGAAACACGTGCGGATACTCCAGCCCCTTCGATGCGTGCAGCGTCGATAGGCGCACGGCGTCCGGATCGTCGCCGTCGCGACCTTCGAGCATCGACATCAACGCGATGGTCTGCGTGAGTTCCATGAGGCTCTTGGCGTCGTCGTCCTGATCTTCCAGCGAGTCGAGACCTTCAGCGGTCGCCGAGGTCTCGCTGCGTGTCCCCTTGCGCTTCATCCATTCGAGAAATTCGAGCACGGTGGTCCAGCGCGATTGCGCCTGACGTTCGTCGAACGTGTCGTAGAGATACGCCTCGTAGTGAATGCCTTCCATGAGATCGTCGATGACCTCGTTGGCCGGATCGCGCGCGGCGCGCGCCGCAATGCGCTGAATGAAGTCGCAGAACGCGCGCAACGGATCGAGCTGACGCGGTTGCAGACGCGCTTCGACCGCGCCCATATAAACCGCTTCGAACAGCGACACCTTCGCCTGACCCGCAAAGCTGCCCAGCGCTTCGAGCGTGGTGCTGCCCACGCCCCGGCGCGGTGTCGTCACGGCGCGGATGAACGCGGGATCGTCGTCGGGATTCGCGAGCAGTCGCAGATACGCGCAGAGATCCTTGATTTCTGCTTTGTCGAAGAACGACTGACCGCCCGAGAGCACATACGGAATGCGCTCGCGGCGCAGCACCTGTTCGAAGATGCGCGCCTGATGGTTGCCACGATAGAGGATGGCGTAGTCGCGAAATTCCGCACGACGTTCGAACTTATGCGCGGACAGACGGAAGACGACCGACTCGGCTTCATGCTCTTCGTCGTTCATCGCGGTGACGGTGATGGGATCGCCCAGACCGTGCTCACTCCAGAGCTTCTTCTCGAAGATTTTCGGATTCTTCGCGATGACGTTGTTCGCCGCCGTCAGGATGCGCGACGTCGAACGGTAATTCTGTTCGAGCTTGATGACCTTGAGCGTCGGGAAGTCGACTTGCAGCTGCTTGAGGTTTTCCAGCGTTGCGCCGCGCCAGCCGTAGATCGCCTGATCGTCGTCGCCCACGGCCGTGAATGCCGCGCGCGGCCCGGCGAGCAGCTTGAGCAGCAGGTACTGACAGGTGTTGGTGTCCTGATACTCGTCGATGAGCAGATAGCGCAGCTTGTTCTGCCAGCGCTCGCGTACTTCCTCGTCGCGCTCGAAGAGTTCGGCGGGCAGACGGATCAGATCGTCGAAGTCGACCGCCTGATAGGCCTGCAACGTCGCCATGTAATTGCGGTAGACGACGGCCGCCTGATGTTCGTCGGCCGTCTCGGCGGCAGCGAGCGCGACTTCCGGCGTGACGAGGCCGTTCTTCCACAGGGAGATGGCGGTTTGCACGCCGCGAATCATCGCCTTGTCGGTCGTGCCGAGCTGTTCCTGAATGAGGCCGAAGCAGTCGTCGGCGTCGAGAATCGAGAACTGAGGTTTGAGGCCGACGTTCTCCGCTTCGCGTCGCAGGATCTGCACGCCCAGCGAGTGAAACGTACAGATGGTGAGCTGATTGACCGGCACCTTGCGCCCGACCTTGCCCGGCGTGGTGAGGGTCTTGCCTTCGAGCTGCTTTGCCACCCGCTCGCGCATTTCGGCCGCCGCTTTGTTCGTGAAGGTCACGGCGGCGATGTGCTTGGGCTCGAATCCCTTGGCTTCGATGAGCCACGCGATCTTCTGCGTGATGACGCGCGTCTTGCCGCTGCCTGCGCCGGCCAGCACGAGGCATGGGCCGTCGAAATAGTGCGTGGCTTCGTTCTGGGCAGGATTGAGCGGAAAGGACGACATGGTGTGAAGCGATGGGGACGAAGATTGAAAGCGCTGGCCGCGTGCGGCATGCCTGATAGCGGTTCCGCAATTCGGTCGGAATCGGTCGGAACGGGCATGCGCCGGGTGGTGGGCAAGTCTATCACGCAGCATGCACACCGCCGTGACACCGAGGGATCGTCCCTACCGACAGGTGTGCGACGGGCGACTGAAGGGGGCCGACTGTGGGGCCGACGCGACGCGCGGCCGCAGGCAGAGGGTGTCGCGCTGGCGTCGACGCCGAGCGGGTGCCTATAATGAAAAACGTTGCCATCGTGGTGAGGTCGCCGTGCAATGTCCAACCTGTGGGACGAACAATGCGACGCGTGCACTGCACTGTGTGAAGTGCGGCGCAACACTCGCGGATGCCGAACCCGGATTCCTCCCGGATGAGGGTTTGAGCGTGGCCGCCGCCGGCATGGCCGGCGCTGCGGCAGGTGCCGTCGGTGCGATGCCCGAGATGCGCTCGCCCATGGGATCTGCGCAACGCGATGCCGCTGTGTCTGACGATCCTCCCTCTCGAAAGCCCACTCGACGCGAGCGCCGTGCGCGTGGCGAAGAGCCCGGCTGGCTCAACAGTGCACTCGTGATTGGCACGGCGGTGTTTGCCGCCATCGCACTGCTTGGCATCTGGTGGAACCTGCGTGCGCCATACGTCGACCCGGTGCCGAAGCCTCCCGGCGGACTGACCGTCACGCCGTTCAATTCCGGTAACGATACGCCGCCGCTGGCTTCGAGCCCCGTGGCGGGTGCGGCGAGCGAAGCGTCGGCCGCCCTGGCGCGCGCGCAGGCGCTCGCTGCGGTGGACGCGGCGGCGTCCGGTGCGGCAGCCGAGATTGCGGCGACTACGGCGGGCGGCGGCGCGCCATTGACCGCCTCGGCGGCCACGGCGGCGCTGACGGCGGCCGCGACGTCGCCGTCAGCCGTATCTCCGAGCAATGCCCCTGACCCGATGATGCAATTGCTCAGCCGAAGCGAAGCGGCGGCCGGGAACCGTGCGCCGCCCCGGACGGCGGCCAACAGCGATCTGCCTGCCCACTACGACAACGACGACATCGGTGCGATTGCGGCCGTGCCGCCGGCGCAAGGGCCGTCCGAGGGGGCAACGGCAGCGGTGGCGTCCGCACCCACGGCGCAAACGGCTGCGGCGACGATTGCCGCCGCGCTCGCGCAATGCGATCGCTATCGATGGTTCGAGGTGATCCCGAAGCAGCGCTGCATCTGGGCGGTATGCAACGGACGATGGGGACGAGACGGGTGTCCGGCGGGCACGAATCCGGGCGAGTCGCGCTAAATCGGCGCTGAATCGTCACTAAATCGGCTCGGAATCGACATCGAATGGGCATGAAATTGCGCCGCAATTGCAGGGAAAGCGCACGGGGCATCGCGCCGTTTTTGGCCCAAATTGACAGCCCCCGGCTTTCCCCGTAAAGTGCGCGAGCGTGGTCGGGAGAGCGCGCCGGGAAGCACATGCCGGCGCCGCCGAAGGGGTAATACCCACAAACTCTCAGGCATCAAGGACCGGCCGCGCCGAAGGCATCGCCTTCGATCTCTGGAGAGCGGTTGCGGCGTGCATGGCACGCGGGCAACCCACCGAAGGGGCCGGTCATCAACAGCATCGTGAACCGGGCAATCTCTCAGGTACCAAGGACAGAGGGGTCATCTCGCCAACTGGCATTGCGCCGGGCTAGTGCACAAGCACGCGCCCCGCGCGACAAGTGCCGGTCGTCGAGATGACCCCTTTTTGCATTTTCGGACGGTAAGCGGCGCATTCGCCTAGCCTCGCCCCGCGTCGTCCGGAATTCATGAACCCTGGTGCCTTACGGACAGACGCCCCGATGACCGAACTCAAACGTACTCCGCTCAACGAGACGCACCGCGCAGCCGGTGCCCGCATGGTCGATTTCGGCGGCTGGGACATGCCGGTGAACTACGGCTCCCAGATCGAAGAGCACAACGCCGTGCGCACCGACGCCGGCATGTTCGACGTCTCGCATATGTGTGTGGTCGACCTGCACGGCCCGAGCTGCCGCGAATTCCTGCGTTTCGCCGTCGCCAACAACGTCGACAAACTCCAATCCCCGGGTAAGGCCCTCTACACCTGCATGCTCAACCCGAGCGGCGGCGTGATCGACGACCTCATCATCTATTTCATCGCCGAAGACTGGTTCCGCATCGTCGTGAATGCCGGTACCGCCGATAAAGACCTCGCGTGGATCGGTCAGCTCAACGCCCACGGCGATTACAGCCTGACGATCACCCCGCGTCGCGATCTGTCGATCGTGGCCGTGCAGGGCCCGAACGCCCGCGCCAAGGTGTGGCAGGCCGTACCGGGCAGCCAGGCGGTCAGTGAAACCCTCAAGCCGTTCAACGCCGCGTTCGCAAAAGACACCGCTTTCGGTGAGCTGATGATCGCGCGCACCGGCTACACCGGTGAAGACGGCTTCGAAGTCGTTGTGAACTCGGATCACGTGGCGGCGCTGTGGCAGGCGCTGGTCGCCGCTGGCGTGCGTCCGGCCGGTCTCGGCGCGCGCGACACGCTGCGTCTCGAAGCGGGCATGAACCTCTACGGTCAGGACATGGACGATGACGTGTCGCCGCTCGACGCCGGCCTGGGCTGGACCGTCGAAAAGGAAAGCGACCGCACGTTCGTGGGCAAGGACTCGCTGATCTCGCGCGGCCAGACGTGGCGCTTCGCCGGTCTCGTGCTCGACGGTAAGGGCGGCGTGCTGCGCGCCCATCAGGTCGTGGTGACGGACGCAGGCGACGGTGAAATCACCAGCGGCACGTTCAGCCCGAGCCTCCAGCAATCGATCGCTTTTGCACGCCTGCCGAAGGGCGTGCCGGACGGCGCCGTCGTCCATGTGCAAATTCGTGACAAGCAATTGCCCGCACGTGTGGTCAAATTACCGTTCGTGCGTCACGGCAAGGCCGTGGTGGCCTGAGCACCACCGCACCACGGTAAGGCGACACGAAGTACCGATAACCGAATACCCCAAACACTGAATCCCGGAGCGTCAACATGGCGAACATCCCCGATAACCTGAAGTACACCGAATCCGACGAATGGGCGCGTCTCGAAGCCGACGGCACCGTGACGGTCGGCATTACCGACTTCGCACAGGAATCCCTGGGCGACATCGTGTTCGTCGAGCTGCCGGATGTCGGCCGCACGGTGGCCGCTGACGAAGCCTCGACCGTGATCGAATCGGTCAAGGCGGCGGCAGACGTCCACTCGCCGGTCAGCGGCGAGATCCTCGAAGTGAACGAAGAAGTGCCGGGCTCGCCCGACCTGATCAACGGCGACGCCTACGGCAACTGGCTGTTCCGCGTGAAGCCGTCGAACGTGGCCGAGCTGGACAAGCTGCTCGACGCCGGCGCTTACGCCAAGAAGATCGGCGCCTGACCGGCCGATCGGTCTGACGACCGAGTCCGGTCTGTGGACGGCGCTGTGCGGCTTCGGCTCGCGCGGCGCAGTTCACATCCCGTGACTCCGTCGAGACGACTTGAATGAAGCAATACCTCCTACGCCGTCACTTGCCGTGATCGAACGAGAGATTTGACCCATGAATGCTTTGACCGACCTGCAGGCCGCGCGCCGCTCGCTTGCCGAGCTTGAGCAGCGCGACAACTTCTCCGCGCGCCACATCGGCCCGGACACCCCCGAACAACAAGCCATGCTCTCCGAGCTTGGCTACGCCTCGCGCGCTGCACTGATCGACGCCGTCGTGCCCGACTCGATCCGTCGCGACAGCGCCCGCTTCGCCACGTCGCTCGGTCAGTTCGCTGCCCCGCAAACCGAAGCACAGGCGCTGGCGCAACTGCGTGCGCTGGCCGACCAGAATCAGGTCTTCAAGTCGTTCATCGGTCAGGGCTACTTCAACACGCTCACGCCGGGCGTGATTCTGCGAAACGTGCTCGAGAACCCCGCCTGGTACACGGCCTACACGCCGTACCAGCCGGAAATCTCGCAGGGCCGCCTCGAAGCGCTGCTCAACTACCAGCAGATGATCATCGACATGACGGGGCTGGCGATTGCCAACGCGTCGATGCTCGACGAAGCGACCGCTGCCGCCGAGGCGATGACGCTGGTCAAGCGCACGGGCAAGTCGAAGTCGAACACGTTCTTCGTGGCCGACGACGTGCTGCCGCAAACCATCGAAGTCGTGCAAACGCGCGCCAAGCCGCTGGGTATCGAAGTGCAGGTCGGCCCGGTGGCCGCTGCCACGGAAATCGATGCGTTCGGCGTGCTGGTGCAATACCCGGGTGTGGGCGGCGACGTGCGCGACTACCGCGCGCTGGCCGACGCGATCCACGCCAAGGGCGGCATGCTGATCGCAGCGGCCGATCTGCTCTCGCTCACGCTGCTCACGCCGCCGGGCGAGTGGGGCGCAGACGTTGCTGTCGGTAACAGCCAGCGCTTCGGCGTGCCGATGGGCTTCGGCGGCCCGCACGCCGCCTATCTGGCCACGCGCGACGAACTCAAGCGCTCGATGCCGGGTCGCCTGGTCGGCGTGTCGGTCGATTCGCAAGGTAAGCCTGCGCTGCGTCTGGCGCTGCAAACGCGCGAGCAGCACATCCGTCGCGAGAAGGCGACGTCGAACATCTGTACCGCACAGGCGCTGCTCGCCATCATGGCCAGCATGTACGCCGCGTATCACGGCCCGCAGGGCCTGCGTGTGATCGCTGAACGCGTGCACCGTCTGACGGCGACGCTGGCCGCCGGTCTCGCAACGCTGGGTGCCACCCCGCGCAACGCGACGTTCTTCGATACGCTGACGGTCCCCGTCACCGGTCGTGCAGACACCGTTCACACGGTGGCTGCGGCGCGCCGCTTCAACCTGCGTCGCGAAGACGCCGACACCGTGGGCATTTCGCTCGACGAGACCAGCACGCGCGCCGATGTGATCGCGCTGTGGGAAGTCGTCGCAGAAGGGCTGGGCAAGAGCGCAGTGTCGTTGGACTTCGACGCCATCGAAGCCACCGTCGCCAGCGGTTTCCCGGCGTCGCTCTCGCGTCAGAGCGCGTACCTCACGCACCCGGTGTTCAACCGCTACCACTCCGAGCACGAAATGCTGCGTTACCTGCGCAGCCTGTCGGACAAGGACCTCGCGCTCGATCGCACGATGATCCCGCTGGGCTCGTGCACGATGAAGCTCAACGCGACCTCGGAAATGCTGCCGGTGACGTGGCCGGAATTCGGTCAGATCCACCCGTTCGCACCGACCGAGCAGACCGTCGGCTACCGCACGATGATCGACCAGCTGGAGCAAATGCTCGTCGCCGCCACGGGTTACGCCGCTGTCTCGCTGCAACCGAACGCCGGTTCGCAAGGCGAGTACGCTGGCCTGCTGATCATTCAGGCGTATCACGCGTCGCGTGGTGAAGCGCATCGCGACATCTGCCTGATCCCGGCGTCGGCCCACGGCACGAACCCGGCATCGGCGCAGATGGCCGGCATGCAGGTCGTGGTCGTCGCATGCGATGCGAACGGCAACGTCGATCTGGCCGACCTGCAAGCGAAGGCCGAGCAGCATCGCGACCGTCTGGCCGCGATCATGATGACGTACCCGTCCACGCACGGCGTGTTCGAAGCGGGTGCCCGTCAGATTTGCGAAATCGTGCATGCCAACGGCGGTCAGGTGTATGTCGACGGCGCGAACATGAACGCGATGGTCGGTCTGTGCGCACCGGGCGAATTCGGCGGCGACGTCTCGCACCTGAACCTGCACAAGACGTTCTGCATTCCGCACGGCGGTGGCGGCCCGGGCGTCGGTCCGGTGGCGGTGGGCGCGCATCTGGCGCAGTTCCTGCCGAACCAGCGCTCGACGGGTTACTCGCGCGATGCCGATGGCATCGGCGCGGTGTCGGCAGCACCCTACGGTTCGGCATCGATTCTGCCGATCTCGTGGATGTACGTTGCCATGATGGGCGCACAGGGCCTGACGGCCGCGACCGAGACGGCCATCCTCAACGCCAACTACCTCGCCAAGAAGCTCGCGCCGCACTATCCGGTGCTGTACACGGGCCCGGGCGGTCTGGTGGCGCACGAGTGCATTCTCGATCTGCGCCCTCTCAAGGACACCAGCGGCATTAGCGTCGACGACGTGGCCAAGCGCCTGATGGACTTCGGCTTCCACGCCCCGACGATGAGCTTCCCGGTGCCGGGCACGCTGATGGTCGAGCCGACCGAGTCGGAATCGAAGCACGAACTGGACCGCTTCATCGAGGCGATGGTGACGATTCGCGAGGAAATTCGCGCGGTGGAAGAAGGCCGTGCCGATCGCGAAGACAACCCGCTCAAGCACGCACCGCACACGGCCGATGTCGTGACCGCCGACGAATGGACGCACGCGTACGCGCGCAGCCAGGCGGCGTACCCGGTGAAGGCCCTGCGCGAGCGCAAGTACTGGCCGCCGGTCGGACGTGCCGATAACGTCTACGGCGACCGGAACCTGTTCTGCGCCTGTGTGCCGATGAGCGACTACGAGTAAATTGTCGCGATAATTCGACAAACGGGGGCCGGCAGAAACATTGCTGGCCCCTTTTTGTCTCTATAGATGTAACGCGGATGCGCCAGACTGGTGGTATCCGTCGAGTCACAAACACGTTTCAGAACTTCAGGGAAGCCTCATGGCCGTTTCAGTTTTCGATTTGTTCAAGATCGGTATCGGACCGTCGAGTTCGCATACCGTCGGGCCAATGCGCGCGGCGCTGATGTTCGTGCAAGGTCTTGAGCGCGACGGCCTGCTGCCGCAAGTGGCGTCGGTGCGTGCGGAGCTTTACGGCTCGCTCGGCGCGACGGGCAAAGGCCACGGCACCGACAAGGGCGTGTTGCTCGGCTTCATGGGCGACGCGCCCGATACGGTCGATCCGTCGACGATTGCCGCGCGTCTCGCTGTCATGCGCAAGGAAAAAGTGCTGTCGATTCTCGGCAAGCACGAGGTGCCGTTCGTCGAGAAGGAACACATGGTGTTTTACCGTCGCGAGGCGATGGCGGAACATCCGAACGGCATGAAATTCCACGCGTTCGACGGTTCAGGTAACACGCTGCGCGAAGGGCGTTATCTGTCGGTCGGTGGTGGTTTCGTGGTGACGGCCGGTGCGTCGAATGCGCAGGTGCTCTCCGCGCATAACCAGTTGCCGTATCCGTTCCGCACGGGCAAGGAATTGCTGGAGATGTGCCGTGCGAGCGGCAAGTCCATCGCCCAGCTGATGTGGGAAAACGAGAAGGTCTGGCATCACGGCGAGAACGCGGAGGAGGACATTCGTCGCGGCTTGCTCAACATCTGGAACGTGATGCAGTCGTGCGTGACGCGCGGATGCGGCATCGGTAACCCCGAGGCCGACGGCGAGTTGCCGGGGCCGCTGCATGTGCGCCGTCGTGCGCCGGAGTTGTATCGTCAACTGACGCAACGTGCGGAGCGCACGCTGTCCGATCCGCTGTCGGTGATGGACTGGGTGAACCTCTACGCGATTGCCGTCAATGAAGAGAACGCAGCGGGTGGTCGTGTTGTGACGGCACCGACCAATGGCGCGGCTGGGATCATCCCGTCGGTGCTGCATTACTACGACCGTTTCGTGCATGGCGCGAACGAACAGGGTGTGATCGACTTCCTGCTCACGGCCGGGGCCATCGGCATTCTGTACAAACTCAACGCGTCGATCTCCGGCGCGGAAGTGGGCTGTCAGGGCGAAGTCGGTGTGGCGTGCTCGATGGCGGCGGGTGCGCTCGCCGCAGTGCTGGGCGGCACGGTCGCGCAAGTCGAGAACGCGGCCGAGATCGGCATGGAGCACAACCTGGGTCTGACGTGCGACCCGGTCGGCGGCCTCGTGCAGATCCCGTGCATCGAGCGCAACGCGATGGCGTCCGTGAAGGCCGTGAACGCCGCACGCATGGCACTGCGCGGCGACGGTGCGCACTATGTGTCGCTCGACTCCGTCATCAAGACGATGCGCGAAACCGGTGCCGATATGAAGACGAAGTACAAGGAAACGGCGCGCGGTGGACTCGCGGTGAATATCGTCGAGTGCTGACGCGTTCTGCGTAGCCAAGTCAAAGCCGCACGGTTTTCGCCGTGCGGCTTTTTTCTTTTTGACGCCACCGTTGTCGGTTTCGTGATCGCGGTTTGCAAAGTTCGGGCATTTCCCAGACCTCTTTCGGACGCTTGCCTAGAGAATAGCGGGCTTGACGTCTTTACTGCCACGCACGATATGGCGTTGCGCGGCAGTGACGTGACTGAGAGAGAGGGCACGGACAATGCGAAAGAAGCAAGCAGGCGCATTCCTGATTTCGGCCGCGATAGCGGTCGCCATTCTTGGCGTACTGATCTCGTTCTGGGGTGTGAACTACGCGCGTCAGATGCGAATCGAGCGAGCCGAACGTATCGGCGAGGCGCTCAAGATCGTGGGCGACAGAGTGCAAAGCTTTGTTGTCGAACATCATCATGAGATCGATGCGTTGTTGCGCGATGGGAAACCCGAGCTTAAGGCCGGTGGCGAGACATTCCAACGAGAGACGGATTCGCAGGGCAATGTCTACGTCGGAAAACTCACCGCCGCCAGGTTGATCAAGGCGACGAACGCGAGCGGCATCGGTGAGCGTCCGCCGGGGAATGTGGGGGAGTACGTCATTCGGGTCTATCTGTCGCCTGATGTCCCTGGACAAAAGCGCAACGTCGAAACCCTGACGTACATCGAGAAGCCGATTCCGAAACCTTATTCGTCTGAGCCGGACATGGATGCGGCGGCGATTGCTGCGCGCAAGATCGGCATGTTAGGTGGGGTTTCGCAGACGGAAGGGGGCCACGCGTTCCGATTTCTTGAGGCTAATGGACGCAGCAGTACGGTTGCGAATTTCGCGACGACAGGAGGCCTCGTTGCAATGCGCGGCGGTTACTCCACCAGTGCGATGGATGCTTATCTTCGTCGCGATGGTTCGCGGCCGATGACCGGCGATCTGAAGATGGACAAGCACGACATCGTGGGGGCGGGAAAGATCGTGGGACACGAGCTTCAGGTCGCGAGTGCGACCGTGACCGGCACGCTGGACGCGACGAACGTCACGATAAAGGGGGAGCTAAATCTGACCGATCCGAAGACCAAGGCGCGAAGCGACATCGTCGGGGCGGGAGACATCAAGGGAGCCGGAAAGCTGACGATGGGGAGTCTTGAAGTCGCGAGCGCGGAGGTCAATGGTCTGCTGAGCGCGGGCAGTGTGCAGGTTTCAAAGGATCTGAACGTCAGCGGTAAGGCGGTTGCGGACACCGTCACTTCGAAGGAGGCCTTGAAATCGGGATCAGGTGTTGTCGTGCTGGAAAAGGAGTACCGCGTTGGCGGCGCCTGCAGTGGTGTGGGTGGCCTCGACCGTTCTGCGTCCAACGGCATTGCGCTGGACGCCGGCGGGCGGGTGCTTTCGTGTCAGGGAGGTTCCTGGCAACTGGCGAGTACACCGAAGACCATCACCGAGGTACCGGATCCCATCATCAAAGTCATCCGGACACGCGAGGCGATCTGGCTCTCCACGTTCAAGCCGGGCGCTACGCAAGGGATGGTTCGCGTCGACGGCGCGCTGGCCTGCGCGCCTGTCGGTATGCGTCGGACCGACATGACGTCGCCGACGTTCGTTAGCCCGACCGGCGCGGGCAGTCCCGAGGTTTGGTTGGAGGCCAACGGCTCAGTGTCCTTTAAGGGAATTGGGCGCGGCACCGAAGTCGCGTGTCTGTCACGTTCGTCATGGGTAAAAGGCGAGATGTACTCGCTCACCGGCCCCAACGCGTGGACTTATGTCGCCATCGCGCCCTATGAACAGTTCTCAAGCGATTCCAGCGAATTCAAGACGAGAACCGCCGCCATATTTGCGCGTCGTCAGCAAGAGCACATCGTGATGGGCATCTGGAAGTACGAGTGGGCCAATTGCAGCGGTAGCTATCGGAGCCGAATGAAAGGTGCGCTGGCATGCACAGTGAGGGAACGGAACTGGTGCTATTCGACATCCGGAGGTTCCAAACGAGCCTCTGTTGAGATGGATACCGACGGAACGCCCATCGTCGACTTCGGCAATACGTATGGCGAAGTGACCTGCGCTTTTCCAACGAAAGCAGACACACTGGCCGCAGGCTTCTCGGTATGCAGTTACGAAGGTAATAACTGTGTGTCCACCTGGTGACCTCGATGCCCATATGTCCGTCACATGAATGCCACATTCCCCCGTTAATCTACTCACCGATGTCTCCTTGCCTTGTCTTTGAGCCGCCCGGCGAATGCCGAGCGGCTTTTTTATTGTCTGCAAGCCGGATTCGACGCCTCAGGTGCGTCAGCGTCTAGGAATAAACGCAAAGTGCAGTGGCAAAGCGTCGAATTAAGCGAAATCTTGCGATTCTCCTGCCTCACGCCCCGGGTTCCCGGGGGACGACAGGCGGTTACGAAAGGAGACGCAATCGATGGAAAGTTGGCTCAATTCCGTGGTCGACGCGATTGGCGGGGTGTTATCCGGCTACCCGCTGGTCATTGCCCTGCTCGGCGCAGGCTTGTACTTCACCTTGCGGTTCGGCGGCATTCAGATTCGTGCGTTTGCGCATAGCGTCAACTTGCTGCGCACTTCCGGCAGCACCACCGGCATCTCGCCGTTTCAGGCGTTTGCGACGGGTCTTGCGAGCCGCGTCGGCACGGGGAATATCGCAGGTGTCGCCGTCGCGCTGACCATCGGCGGGCCGGGCGCGATCTTCTGGATGTGGATGACAGCGCTGCTCGGCATGGCTTCCGCGTTCGTCGAATCGACCCTCGCACAGATCTTCAAGATCCCTCATCGCGATAACACCTTCCGTGGCGGACCGGCGTATTACATCCAGCTCGGCCTCGGTTCGCGTAAGTTCGCCATTGCGTTCGCTGTCGTGCTGCTTTACACGTTCGGCTTTGCACTCAACTCCGTGCAGGCGAATTCGATTGCTCAGGCACTCGAAGCGTCCTTCGGCTGGGAGCCGCAGTGGATCGGTATCTCACTCGTGTTGCTGACCGCACCGATCATCTATGGCGGTGTACGACGCGTGGCACGCTTCGCGCAATGGATCGTGCCCGTCATGGCGATTGCGTATCTGAGCCTCGCGGCGTACGTCTGCATCGTCAACATCGAACATATCCCCGGCATGATCGCCATGATCTGGCGTCACGCGTTCGGCCTTGAGCCGGCGGCGGGCGGCATTGTGGGCTACGCGGTCGGTCAGGCCGTGCTGATGGGCGTGAAGCGCGGCCTCTTCTCGAACGAGGCAGGTATGGGCAGTGCGCCCAATGCCGCAGCGGTGGCCACGACGAAGCATCCGGTGCAGCAGGGGCTGATGCAGATGCTCGGCGTGTTCTTCGACACCATCGTCGTGTGCTCGGCCACTGCCTTCATGATCCTGCTCTCGGGGCAGTTCATCCCCGGTGCGGCGCCCGAGGGTACCGTGCTGACGCAACGCGCGCTCGGCGTGCACTTCGGCGACTGGGCGGTGATCTTCACCGGCATCACGGTGTTTTTCCTCGCGTACTCCAGCGTGCTCGGCAACTATGCGTATGCGGAAGTGAACATGGATTTCCTGACGCAGCGTCCGTGGTTCCTCAACATCTTCCGAGCGTTCGTTTTGCTGGCCGTGATGCTCGGGTCCGTTGCGAGCTTGCCGTTGGTGTGGAGCTTTGCCGATGTGGGCACGGCGCTGATGGCGTTTATCAATCTTGTCGCGATTGGCCTGCTGATGCGTTACGCGCTGGCGGCGTGGCGCGATTATCAGACGCAGCGCGAAGCGGGTGTTGCCGAGCCGGTCTTCGCACGCGATGCGTTGCCGCCCGAACTGCGCGAGACATTACCGGCGAATGTCTGGCCGGAGACGCGCGAATCGACGGCGGTTGAGGGTAAAGCCACCGGTCGGACCGACGGCGACGCGGTAGCGTCGAACGCTGTCTGACCGCCGGCTGATCGGTGTCAGATCGCTGTTAGGTCCCGTTAGATCGCTGTCGGATCAACCGTGCGGTCCGGCGTGCACGAGCGTTCCTGACGCGTCACAAAGCACAAGGGCCGGTGAGTTATCCTCACCGGCCCTTGTCGTTTTACTGCTGTGCCGTGCGCGCCAAGTGTCAGCGCTCAGTCACATCGATGGCTTACTTGCCGCCGACGGTTTCCAGCACGGTCCACTTGCCGTCGACTACCTTGTACAGCGTGATCGAGCCGTACTTCAGGTCGCCCACGTTGTCGTAGGCCAGCTCACGCGTGGTCACGCCGGGCATGCTCGTCTTCGCCAGCACCGGCAGGTACTTGGCCGGGTCCGTCGAGTTGGCCTTCTTCATGGCCGACATCATGGCCATTGCGCCGTCATAAGCGTACGGCGAGTACGTTTCCGGGCCTGCACCGAACTTGGCCTTGTAACGCGACTCGTAAGCGGCACCACCGGGCATCTTGTCGAGCGGCAGGCCGGCGAGCGAGACGACCGAGCCGTTGGCGGAGTCGCCGGCGATCTTCAGGAAGGCGTCCGACTTGACCATTTCGCCCGCCATCAGCGTGGCCTTGATGCCGAGTTCGCGCATTTGCTTGGCGAGCGGGCCGGCTTGTGCGTCGGCACCGCCGTAGAACACCATGTCCGGGTTGGAGCGCTTCAGGTTCGTGAGAATGGCACGGAAGTCCACGGCCTTGTCGTTAGCGAATTCGCGACGCACGATCTTGCCGCCGGCAGCTTTGGCGGCCTTCTCGAACTCGTCTGCCAGACCCTGACCGTAGGCGGTACGGTCATCGACGATGGCAATGTTCTTGAAGCCCAGCTTCTTGACGGCAAACGTGCCGACGACCGAGCCCTGCTGGATGTCGGACGTCATCATGCGGAACGTCGTCTTGAAGCCCTGCTTGGTGTATTCCGGGGCCGTGGCCATGGCGATTTCGGGAATGCCAGCCTGCGCGTAGATGCGCGACGCGGGAATGGTCGTGCCGGAGTTGAAGTGGCCGAGCATGCCCTTGATGCCGTTGTCGACCAGCTTCTGTGCAACGAGCGAGCCCTGACGCGGGTCGGCCTGATCGTCTTCGGCTTGCAGCACGAACTTCACCGGCTTGCCTTCGATGGTCGGCTTGGTGGCGTTGTACTCGTCAACGGCCAGCTGAATGCCGTTCTGCATGTCCTTGCCGTAGTGGGCCTGAGCGCCCGTGAGCGGTGCGGCAAAACCCAGCTTCACTTCCTGCGCCTGTTGCGCGTTAGCCGCGCCAAACGCGAGCAGCCCCGCGACTGCGACGGCGCTAGCCGTAAGCTTCGATTGCATCAACCCTCTCCTTGCATGTGTTTGTCGTTGAGTGGCGTGTCTGCGGGATCGCCGCGGCACGCCTTTCTTGAAACGCCGTCAACATCGGGCCGGTTGACCCGTGGCGGCATCAATCGCAATCAAACGCAAAATGCGTCCGACGCGGCAGTATTGGATGGCTGCTCGCGCCGGTCAAGAGGGAGAAATTCCGATAGAAGGTGCTACCGCCTTATGGCGAAGGTTGCGCCACCGGGGTGTCGGTGCCACCGCCCATGACTTCGCCGGTCGATTTACCTTCGCGAATGTCCTTCAGCATCGTTTCGGCGGCGGCGTAGCGGGCCAGCACCTCGGCGCTCGGCGCGCGATCCAGACGGCTGACGACATACAGTGCCAGACCGCCCAGCGCGAAGCCCGGCACGATCTCGTACAGGTCGAACCAGCCGAACTGCTTCCAGATCAGGACCGTGGCCGCACCGACCACGATGCCCGCCAATGCCCCGTTACGAGTGACGCGCGGCCACAGCAGGGTGGCCAGCACCAGCGGACCGAAGGCGGCGCCGAAGCCCGCCCACGCGTAGCTGACCATGCCGAGCACGCGGCTATTCGGATCCATCGCGAGCAGCACGGCCACCACGGCCACGGCCAGTACCATCGCGCGACCGATCCACACCAGACGCTTCTGGCTCACTGGTCCACGTGCAAACGTCTTGTAGAGGTCTTCCGTGAGCGCGCTGGAGCACACCAGCAACTGACACGACAGCGTGCTCATGACGGCCGCGAGAATCGCAGCCAGCAGCACACCCGCAAGCCACGGCGTGAAGAGTTGCGTCGTGAGCGCCATGAAGATGGTTTCGGCGTTCGCTTGCACACCCGCGCCCAGCCCGGGCCGTGCGCTATAGAAGGCCAGTCCGAAGAAGCCCACGGCCACCGCGCCCGCCAGGCACAGCACCATCCACGTCATGCAGATGCGACGCGCCTGCGGAATCGCCGCCGCCGAGCGCGCGGCCATGAAGCGCACCAGAATGTGCGGCTGACCGAAATAGCCGAGACCCCAGGCGAGCATCGAGATCACGCCGATGGGCGCGAGATCGCCGAACCAGTCGGTGTGTGCGGGATGCACGGCGGTGACCGCCGTGACCGCGGCCACCGGTCCGCCGTCGATGGTGATGACGGCAATCGGCGTGACGACGAGCGCTGCGAACATCAGCGAAGCCTGCACCGTGTCCGTCCAGCTCACGGCGAGGAAGCCGCCGATGAAGACGTACGCAATGGTCGCGACCGCGCCGATCCACAAGGCGGTGTGATAGTCGAGACCGAACATCGTTTCGAACAGACGCGCCCCGGCCACCACGCCTGACGCGCAATAGATCGTGAAGAAGGTGAGGATCACGAGCGCCGTGACGATGCGCAACACGTGACTGCGGTCGCCGAAGCGTTGCGTCAGGTATTCGGGCAGCGTCAGTGCGTTGCCGCAGACTTCCGTGTGCACCCGCAGCCGTGCCGCCACGAGACGCCAGTTGGCCCACGCGCCGATGGCCAGGCCGATGGCGATCCAAACGCCAGACAGGCCGCCGACATAGATCGCGCCAGGCAGGCCGAGCAGCAGCCAGCCGCTCATGTCGGAGGCACCTGCGGACAGCGCGGTGACGAAGCTGCCGAGACGGCGTCCGCCCAGAATGTAGTCCGAGAGGTTATTGGTAGATCGATAGCCGAGCCAGCCGATCACCAACATCAACAGCAAATAGACGGTGAACGAGACCGCCGTGGGATTCCAAAGGGACATGTTGCCTCCTTGTACGGCTCAGGCGCGCGCCGTGCCTGTCTTCCGGCATGACGAAAGGGGCAAACGCGTACTGAAGACCGCGATGGCCGACGATACGTGTCGCCGGCACGGGTTAACCGCTCGAAGGCGGTGAGACGCGTTATATGTCGGGGGCGGGCGCGACGATACCCCGATTTCGCTCAAATTGCGCATGTACGCAGCTAGCGGCGCGACGACGACGCAAGCGAGGTGACGGCAGTGCGCAGGGTTTGCGGAAGATGTCGCGGAGGCGGCGGCGGGTGCGGGGAACGGTCTCGTACGAGACGTTTGCGGCGGGGGATTGTTGCGACGACGTACCCCGAATTCGGTGTCAAACCGGGGCGTCAGCAGGGAAATAGCAGGGGAATGACGGGGGTGACTGCGGGAAACGACGCCGCCAGATTTAGGACGAATCCGGGAGGAGACGTCGCTAAATCCGGCGGGATGACATCGATGGATCGAACGATCAGCCGATGGTCATGAGGTTGGCGTTACCGCCGGCGGCGGCCGTGTTGACCGACACCGAGCGTTCGCACAACAGACGTTCCAGTGCGTAGTCGTCGCCAGCCGCCAACGCCTCGGGAGCGAGGCCCTGCATCGACAGAATCGGACCGTTACGCGTGGCGATGCGGCGGTTCAGGGTGCGCAACTCGTCGCTGTCGCCTTCGAACAGCACCGCAGCCAGCGCCGCTTCGCTCGCGGCGTCCGCGCCGGCTGCCAGCACCGATGCACGTCCCTTGAGCGTCGCGGGCAACGCACCCACGAGTTCGCGGGCGGCGGCGCTGTCGGTGAAGACCGCGTTGTTGCCCGTCGCCAGCACGGCCGCGAGTTGCGTGCGCGCACCGAGTGTCGTCGCAGCGACACACAGCACCGGGCCACGCGGCTCCAGACCGTACGTATTGCGCTCGCCGGTCGGACCCGGCAGCACGGCGGTGGCGTCGAGTGCAGACGTCGCCAGATAACGGTCGACGCGATCGATCGCAGGGGCGCTGTCCGATTGCTGGCGCAGCCAGTCGCGGAAGTTCACCAGCGGCGAGAGCGCAGCTTCGTTGCGGTTCAGCTCCGGTGCGAGGGCGGCCGGACGCGTCGCCAGCAGTCGCGGCAGATACATCGGACCGCCCGCTTTCGGACCCGTCCCAGACAAACCTTCACCGCCGAACGGCTGCACACCGACCACAGCACCGATCACATTACGGTTCACATAGACGTTGCCGACATGCGCACGCTCGGTCACATAAGCGATGGTCTCGTCGATACGCGTATGCACACCGAATGTCAGGCCGTAGCCCGTGCCGTTGATCTGGTCGAGCAGCTTGTCGAGTTGCGCACGCTTGAAGCGAATCACGTGCAGCACCGGACCGAAAACTTCGCGTTGCAGCGCCTTCAGGTCGGTCAGCTCGATGAGTGTCGGCGGCACGAAGGTGCCGTGACGCGCGGCGTCCGGCAGCGTGAGTTGTTCGACCGGGAAGCCCTTGCCGCGCATCTGTTCGATGTGACGGGTGATGCCGTTCTGCGCTTCGGCGTCGATCACCGGGCCGACGTCGATGGACAGACGGTCCGGGTTGCCGATGGCGAGTTCCTGCATCGCGCCCTTGAGCATGTGCAGCGTCTTGTCGGCGATGTCGTCCTGCAAGCACAGCACACGCAGGGCCGAGCAGCGCTGACCGGCCGAGTCGAAGGCCGAGGCGAGTACGTCGTACACCACCTGTTCGGGCAGTGCCGACGAGTCGACGATCATGGCGTTCTGACCACCGGTCTCCGCGATCAGCGGGATCGGACGGCCGTTCGCGTCCAGACGATCGGCCAGCGTGCGCGCGATGATGCGGGCCACTTCGGTCGAGCCGGTGAACATCACGGCCTTGGTGCGGGCGTCGGCCACGAGCGCGGCGCCGACGGTCTCGCCCGTGCCCGGCAGCAGTTGCAGCGCGCCGGACGGCACACCCGCGGCTTGCATCAGACGCACGGCTTCGGCGGCGATGAGCGGGGTTTGCTCGGCGGGCTTGGCGATGACCGGGTTACCGGCGGCGAGCGCCGCAGCGACCTGACCGACGAAGATGGCGAGCGGGAAGTTCCACGGGCTGATACACAGGACCGGACCCAGCGGACGGTGCGTGTCGTTCGAGAAGCCCTGACGAATCTGCGCGGCGTAGTAGCGCAGGAAGTCGACGGCTTCGCGGACTTCGGCAACGGCGTTCGGCAGCGACTTGCCCGCTTCACGCACGCACAGGCCCATGAGCGTGGGCATATGCGCTTCGAGCAGGTCAGCCGAGCGCATCAGGCAGTCGGCACGCTCTTCGACCGGCGTGGCTTGCCAGATCGGGGCGGCGGCCACGGCGTGCGTCAGTGCGGCTTCCACGTCGGCAGACGTCGCTTCGATCACCTGACCGACGATGTCGCGCAGGTCGGCCGGGTTGCGTACAGCGCGCGGCGTGCCTGCCGTGCGTTCGCCGTCGCCCAGCATCGGGGCGGCGCGCCACGGCGTGCCCGCGCTGGCGAGCAGCGCTGACGACAGCGAAGCCAGACGGTGTTCGTTCGAGAGATCGAAGCCCGACGAGTTGGCGCGCGACGCGCCGTACAGTTCGCGCGGCAGCGGAATCTTGGCGTGCGGCGCGCCGAGCGGTTGCACCTTCTCAGCTTCGGTAATCGGGTCGGCGATCAGTTCGTCGACGCTGACGGTTTCGTCCGCGATACGGTTGACGAACGACGTGTTCGCACCGTTTTCCAGCAGACGGCGCACGAGGTAAGCGAGCAGCGTTTCATGCGTGCCGACCGGGGCGTACACGCGGCACGGACGCGCCAGCTTGCCCGCAGCGATCGGACCGACGACTTCCTCGTACAGCGGCTCGCCCATGCCGTGCAGGCACTGGAACTCGTACTGGCCGGGATAGTAGTTATTGCCCGCGAGGTGATAGATCGCCGACAGCGTGTACGCGTTGTGCGTGGCGAATTGCGGATAGATGGCGTCCGGCACCGCGAGCAGCTTCTTCGCGCAGGCGAGGTACGACACGTCCGTATAGATCTTGCGCGTGTAGACCGGATAGCCTTCGAGGCCGTCGACCTGTGCGCGCTTGATTTCGGTATCCCAGTACGCACCCTTGACCAGACGCACCATGATGCGGTGACGGCTGCGGCGTGCCAGATCAATGATGAAGTCGATCACGAACGGGCAGCGCTTCTGATACGCCTGCACCACGAAACCGATGCCGTTCCAGCCCGCCAGTTCCGGATCGAAGCACAGCGCTTCGAGCAGATCGAGCGAGATTTCGAGACGGTCGGCTTCTTCGGCGTCGATGTTCAGGCCGATGTCGTACGAGCGGGCCAGCTTGGCCAACGCCTGCACGCGCGGCAGCAGCTCGGTGACCGTGCGCTCGTGCTGGCTGCGCGAATAGCGCGGATGCAGTGCCGAGAGCTTGATCGAGATGCCCGGGCCCTCGTAGATGCCGCGTCCGGCCGATGCCTTGCCGATGGCATGGATCGCTTGCTCGTAGCTGGCGTAGTAACGCTGTGCGTCTTCTTCCGTCGTTGCCGCTTCGCCGAGCATGTCGTACGAGTAGCGGAAGCCCTGAGCTTCGTACTTGCGGCTGTTGGCGAGGGCTTCGGAGATGGTCTCGCCCGTGACGAATTGCTCGCCCATCAGACGCATGGCGATGTCGACGCCCTTGCGGATGAGCGGTTCGCCGCCACGGCCGATCAGGCGCGTGAGGGCTTTGGTCAGACCCGCTTCGCTCGTCGTGGTGACGAGCTTGCCCGTGATCATCAGGCCCCAGGTGGCGGCGTTGACGAACATCGATGGCGAGTTGCCCATGTGGGCGTGCCAGTCACCCTTGCTGATCTTGTCGCGGATGAGCGCGTCGCGCGTGGCCTTGTCGGGAATACGCAGCAGCGCTTCGGCCAGACACATCAGCGCCACGCCTTCCTGGCTCGACAGCGAGAATTCGTGGATCAGGCCTTCGACACCACCGCCGGTGCTCTTGCCGCGCAGCGCGACGACGAGCTTGCGGGCGAGATCGGAGGCCAGCGTGGCCGTGGCCGGCGCAAGCTTGGCCTGACCGACCAGCACGGGCACGCACTCAGGTTCCGGACGGCGATACGCGGCCGTGATGGCCGCACGCAGCACCGACTGCGGTTGCACGTTCTGCGCGAATTCCAGGAACGGATGCGGCACGGTGTCGTCGCCGGCATGGCCGTCGATCACCTCGGTGCCCGACTGGGTTGCACCGCTTAGCTCGGGCGGCAGCGCGCCGCTTTCGATGCGCTCCAGATAGGCGAAGATCGCCTGTTTAATGAGCCAGTGGGGGGTGCGCTCGATTTGCTGGGCGGCCGTCTTGAGACGGGTGCGCAGGATATCGTCGACCTTGACGCCGAGAGTGGTATTAGCCATGAGAAGGGACCCTGATGACGCGAAAACGCAAAAATGCGTGACACCCATAGCGGGTGAATGGCGGCATCGTAACCGGGTTTCGAAAGAGGTGCAACCAGAGTCAAAATTAGGGTTGCACCCCATTGCTGCTCATAGGTCAACCAACGGCGCGTGACTGCGTTACTTCTGGTCGGTGCCGTAAGTCTTGCCCAGATACTCGGAGATCAGCTTGACCTGATCCTCGGGAATCGGCGCGCCGTAGACTTTCACCATCTTGGTCACTTCGGCGTGCCAGAACGCCGACGGCATGGGCGGCTGCGAATTGATGTAGTCGATGGAGTGGCACATCACGCACCAGGCGCTGGCGGCCTGATGACCCGCGAGCGTCGACGCCTTGAGTTGCGACGTTTCCTGCGGCAACTTGATGTCGAGTGCGTGGGCCGGTAAAGCAGCCGTCAGGCCGACGACACCAAACACGAGGGCGGTGCTGCGCATCAGTTTAGAGAAGGTCATGATCGTCCCCCGCCTTAAGCCGCGACCACGCGCACGGTTTCTACCCCGTTGCGCAGATAGCCGGCCGGATTCCACAACGATTGCAGCGGTTGCGTGACCCCTGCGCGGTTCGTCGCCCGAACTTTCAGAACATACTCACCGGCTTGTGGTGGGGTGAACGATGCCGTCCATTCGCGGAACGAGTACTTCGACAACTCGTTGCCGAGTTTTGCGGCCTGCCATGTCTGGCCGCCGTCGGTCGAGAACTGCACGTCGCGAATGCCTTCGCCACCGTCGAACGCAATGCCGCGCACACGCATCGGTTTGCCCGCCGCGACTTGCTGGCCGTCGGTGTGACTGGTGACGAAGGAGCGCACGGTGAAGCGTCCGATCGGTTTGGTCTTCTCCGGTGCTTTGCCCGGTTCGACACAGTTGCAGTCGTTGTCGGGAATGCGGTACGCCGTGGCCATCCAGAAGCCATCGAACACCTTGTCCACGACGTTGATGTCCGCCAGATGCTTGACCCAGTACGTGCCGTAGTAGCCCGGCACGACGAGGCGCACCGGAAAGCCGTTGAGCATGGGCAGGTCTTTGCCGTTCATCGCGAACGCGACCATCACCTCGCCGTCCATCGCGTGGTCGAGGTCGAGCGCCTTCACGAATTCGGGCGTCGCCGGGACGATCGGGCGGTCGAGACCTTCGAACGTCACTTGTTTCGCGCTGGCGGAAACGCCCGCGCGCTCAAGAATGCGTTTGAGCGGAATGCCGCGCCAGCGCGCGTTGCCCATTGCACCGTTGGCGATCTGGCCGCCGCCCACGCGAGGCTCGAAGAACCCCCGGCTATTGCCTGAGCACTGATGCACGGCCACCAGTTCGACCGGCGCGCCGAAATCCTTCTTGAGCGACGCCAGCGAGATATCGAGCGGCTTGGCGACGCTGCCGCCGACGCGAATCCGATGCTTCGCCGGATCGATGTCGGTCGGAATGCCCGCGAGGTGATAACGCACGAAGAACGCGTCGTTCGGCGTGATCAGGCCGTCGTTGAATACTTCGAAAGGCGTCTCCAGTTGCGGCGGACGCGCGGTCAGCCGGATCAACGGGCGCTTCTGCGGGTACGCGACGAGTTCGCGCTCGCCGTTCGCGAACGGCAGCGTCACCGTCTGCGGTGCGGTCGTGGCGGCGAGCACATCGAGTGCGCGGCCCGCGAGGCTCGCCCCGACGCCCAGGGCACCGGCACGTCGCAGGAAGCGACGGCGCGACACCTCAGCCACCGCGGACTCGGCCGGTGACTCGGAGAAGGCGTATTCGGGAGGAACGAGAGAGGATGCGGCTTGCGGCACCGTGGGGGCGGCGCTCCGGTCGTGCGACTTCATCGGATGTCTCCTGTAGGGACTTCTTATCGTTCAAATGCAATGCAGATGACGTGAACCGTTCGACGTGCAGCGATCTTATGGCCGCATCGTCGGAGATTCTTCCGATATTGTCAAATTTCCGGAACGCTATATACCGATTTATATTTCGAGAGGGTCGACTTCGAGATGCCAGCGAACGGGCGCTTTCAGCGCGCGCAATTCGCTCATCCATTGCGTGAGGAAGCGCTGGAGTGCCCCCCGGTGCGGGCTCTCGACCACGAGTTGCGCCCGGTCGGTGCCCGCGATGCGGACCATCGTCATGGGGACGGGGTCCCACAACGAGATACGCGGGTCGTTCAGCGCCGGGGTGGCGGCGATTTCGCGGGCTTGTTTGAGGAACGCCATCGCGTCGTCGAGCTTGCGGGCTTCGGCGCGCAGCAGCGCCTGATGGGTGTACGGCGGCAAGAGTGCGACGCGGCGCTCTTCCAGTTGCTGTGCGGCAAAGCCCGCGTAGTCGTGACGCATGAGCGACGCGAAGAGCGGATGCGATGCGTAGCGCGTCTGAATCAGCACGTCGCCGGGGCCGTCGGCCCGCGCGGCACGTCCGGCACGGCCCGCCACCTGCATGAGCTGAGCGAAGAGCCGTTCGGCGGCCCGGAAGTCATGCGAGAAGAGGGCGCTGTCGGCGTTGACCACGCCCACGAGCGTGACGTTACGGAAGTCGTGCCCCTTGGCCACCATCTGGGTGCCGATCAGGATGTCGACCTCGCCCGCGTGCACCTGTGCGAAGAGCGCTTGTGCGCTGCCCTTGCGACGCGTGCTGTCGGCGTCGATCCGTGCGAGCCGGGCGTCGGGGAAGTGTTCGGCGAGTGCTTCTTCGATGCGTTGTGTGCCGCGACCGAGCGGCGCCAGATCGAGATTGCCGCAGTCCGGGCACGCATGGGGAATGCGCGATTCGGCCCCGCAATGGTGGCACCGCAGGCGACGCTCGGGTTTGTGCAGCACCATGTGCGCGCTGCATCGGCGGCAGTCGCTGATCCATCCGCAGGCGTCGCAGTTGAGTACCGGCGCATAACCGCGACGATTGAGGAACAGCAGGCTTTGCTCGCCCGCTTCCAGTCGCGCACGAATGGCCGCGAGCAGCGGCTGCGACAGCCCTTCGTGGACCACACGCTGACGCTTGCGCTCGATCTCCATGTCGATGAGCGACACGCGCGGCAGCACGGCGTCAGGGGTGGCGCGCTCGGGCATGGCTAAACGCACGTAACGGCCTTGCTCCGCCCGGTTCCAACTGTCCAGCGACGGTGTGGCCGAACCGAGCACGACCGGAATGCGCAGGCGATTCGCCCGCCAGATGGCGAGGTCGCGCGCGGAGTACCGGAGGCCTTCCTGCTGTTTGTAAGACGGATCGTGTTCTTCGTCGACGACGATCAGCCGCAGGTGGGGCAACGAGGCCATCACCGCCAGACGCGTGCCGAGCACGATGCGCGCTTCGCCCCGATGGGCGGCGAGCCAGTGTCGGGCGCGCTCGCCCTCGGCAAGTCCGCTGTGCAGGGTGACGAGCGTTTCGTCGGGAAAGCGCGCGCGGAACACGCCTTCGAGCTGCGGCGTCAGGTTGATTTCCGGGACGAGCACGAGCACTTGCGCATCGCGCACGTCCCGCGTGTGCAACGCTTCGGCCACCGCACGCAAATAGACTTCGGTCTTGCCGCTGCCGGTCACGCCGTAGAGCAGAAAGGGCGGGCATGCGGGGGTGTCGGGTGCATCGTCGGTGGTCGGCGTCTTATCCAGACGCTGTGCGCCTGCGGCGATCAGGGCGTCGTGGATCGCACCGACCGCGTCCGCCTGCCCGACCGTCAGCGTCTTCGTGCCCGGCGGGCTGGCGCTGTCGACGTCATCGTCCAGCACCTCGGCGAGAGTGGAGGACGATGCGTCACCATCGTCAGGACGCTCGGCGTCCTCAGCGTCCTCGGCATCGCGCACCGTTTCATGGAACGGTACGGTCTCGACGACGACCCAGCCGGCAGCGGCCCATTGCTTGAGCACATCCGCCGCCTTGGCGCACAACGCCTTTGCTTCGTCGGCGTCGAGCGTGCCCGCCTGCGCAAGGCCTTCGGCGAGCCGCCGTTGTGCACGCAGTCGCGCCGGAACGTTCTCCATCAGTGTGGACAGTGCGCCGTCGGCGATCCGGAAACGTTGCACGCCGCGCTGCGCGAGCAGACGCGGCCAGCGCATCGGCGTGCGTAGGTGCCCGGGAATCGCGGGCAGTGCGACTTCCCCGATACCGCGCTGGTAGTAACGCGACGCGAACTGCATCAGCTCGCGCCAATCGTCGCCGAGCGGCGGCAATTCGTGCCACACAGACGTCACTTCGCGCAGCTTGGCCGGTGCAACTTCGCTGCGCTGCGTCAATTCCCAGACGACGCCCACAACCTGTCGTCGTCCGAACGGAACCTGCACCAGCTGGCCGAGGCTCGCCGCCTGATCCAGACGGTAATCGAACAGGGTGATCAGCGGCGTATCGAGCGCAACGCGAGCGATGGCGGGCGTACCCGCACGGGGCGGGGCCGCCGGAGCCAGTGCATCGTCGTGCGATGCGACGCTCGGTTCGGAAAGGTCGTCGGCGCGGGTCAAACTTAAAGTGAATCCTGAGAAGTCTCGGTAAACCCCGGATTTGAGTCGGCTTTCCGGCAGCTTCGAAATGCTTGTGGATAACTATGTTAAGAACTGTGGGGATTATGGCTCGCAAGCCTCACTGCACGGCCCTCACGTCGCTCGACGTCCCGACTTTGCTTGAATCAAAATTGCTTTTTGATCAATAGCTTATGAATGACGTCGACGATGACCTGTCGGGGTCTCTCACTTGCGGCGGCGCAGCGAGAATTTGTGCATAAGTCTTCGGGACAACTCCGTAAATTGGAGGGGTTCTTCGACCGCTTTTCCCTTGACTTTCCCCACTTGAAACGGCGGTTGGGTTTGCAGGGCAAAATGCCCCGCGAACCCGCATTCTCGCTTGCGCGAGTTTTTGATCACGCTGTCTGACGCACCTTCCGGCTATAGCTGTGTACCTCATCCACGAGCGCCGCAACGTGCTCGGGGTTGGTGAACTGCGAGATGCCGTGTCCGAGGTTGAAGACATGGCCTGGTGCATTGCCGTACGCGTCGAGCAGACGGCGCACCTCGGTGCGGATGGCGTCGGGCGCGGCAAACAGCGCGGTCGGGTCGAAATTGCCTTGCAGTGCACAACGATCGCCCACGCGACGACGGGCTGCTGCCAGATCGACGGTCCAGTCGAGACCGATGGCATCCGGGCCGGTGTCGGCGATGGCTTCGAGCCACTGACCGCCGCCTTTGGTGAAGACGATGTGCGGAATGCGCGCACCGTTCCATTCGCGGTGAACGCCTTCGAGCGCCTTCTTCATATAGGCGAGCGAGAAGCGCTGATACAGGCCGTCGGCCAGCGCGCCGCCCCAGGTGTCGAACACCATGATGGCTTGCGCGCCCGCTTCGATCTGGGCATTGAGGTAGGCAGCGACGGCGCGCGCGTTGGTCTCGAGGATGTGCGTCATCAGATCGGGACGCTCGTACATCATCGTCTTGACGGTGCGGAAGTCGGCCGAGCCTTGCCCTTCGACCATGTAGCACGCGAGGGTCCACGGGCTGCCCGAGAAGCCGATGAGCGGCACGCGGCCGTTCAGGGCGCGGCGGATTTCGCTGACGGCGTCGAATACGTAGCGCAGGCTGTCCAGATCCGGCGCCTGAAGGCGACGCACGTCGTCTTCGGTGCGCAGCGGATGCGCGAAGCGCGGGCCTTCGCCTGCTTCGAACGACAAGCCGAGGCCCATGGCGTCGGGGATGGTGAGGATGTCCGAGAACAGAATCGCGGCGTCGAGCGGAAAACGCTCCAGCGGCTGAAGCGTGACTTCGGTGGCGTAGGCGGGGTTCTTGGCCAGCGCCAGGAAGCTGCCGGCCTTGGCACGGGTCGCGTTGTATTCGGGCAGGTACCGGCCCGCCTGACGCATCAGCCAGATCGGCGTGTACTCGGTCGGCTGGCGCAGCAGGGCGCGCAGGAAAGTATCGTTTTGCAGAGCTTGGGACACGTCGCAGTGGTGGTCAGAGGGTTTTGGGCAAGCGGCCATTTTACTCGGGTATCCGGGGGCGGGTCGCGGGCCGGGCTGTTATGCCGCACATAAATGCCGCAGATGAGTGCCGCAGACAAGCGCTCGGGAGGGACGCGTGCGGTGTCGTTCTTTTTTGCGCGGGTTGGCGGCGTCGCGCTCGAACCCGTAGTATGGGAGGCCCACGTGCCGCCGCAGACGGCGCGGGAAACTTGTGCGTTCAACGCCAGTAAAACAATACGGAGACAAGCATGACAGTCATGAAGACGGCCGCCCGCGCGGCCTTCATGGCAGGGACGGCGCTCGCCGTCACCCTCGCCACGGGTATCGCCACTGCCACCCTCGCTCAGGCGCAATCCGCCACGCCCCAGCCTTCCGCCGTCCACTCGCGGCTCGACGACATTATGAAGTCGGGCACGCTGCGCGCCTGCGCGACGGGCGACTACAAGCCCTATTCGTTCCGCCGTCCGGACGGTCAGTTCGAAGGCATCGATGTGGATCTGGTCGCCTCGCTGGCGAAGTCGCTCGGCGTGAAGCCGGTGATCGTCCCCACGACCTGGAAGGCGCTGATGGACGATTTCACCGCTGGTAAGTGCGACATCGCCGTTGGCGGGGTTTCGGTGACGCTCGATCGCGCTGCGCGTGCCTACTACAGCAAGGTGGTGATGATCGACGGGAAGTCACCGATCGTCCGCTGTGCCGATGTGGCGAAGTACCAGACGCTCGCCGATCTGAATAAACCCAGCACGCGTGCCATCGCCAACCCCGGCGGTACGAACGAACGCTTTGCCCGTCAGTACCTCCCCAACGCCACCCTCACCATCTACCCGGATAACGTCACGATCTTCCAACAGATCGCCGACGGCAAAGCCGACGTCATGGTCACGGACTCCTCCGAGACGCTGCTTCAACACAAGCTCAACCCCGCCTTGTGCCCGGTCAATCCCGATAAGCCGCTCCAGTTTGGCGAGAAAGCCTACCTTCTGCCCCGCGGTGATGACGTCTTTAAACACTACGTCGACCAGTGGCTCAACCTCGCCCAGAAAACCGGCGAGTATCAAGCCGTTGTCGATAAATGGCTGAAGTGACGCTCTGACGTTATCAGGTGAGGCCCACGCCTCACCCTCCCCACCCCGCAGCGACACCGGAACAAGGGGGGCGCTCCCCTCCGTTCCACTACCTTTAAGTCACTGCGGTGAGCGCCCCCCTTGTTCCGGCCTGCTTTGCCCAGGGCCAGAAAACCCGCCGGTCTTCTAGTCCTGCCGCGCTTTTTTATCCCAACCACTCTCTCAGGCGCTGGGCGGCGTCGTGCATCACCATCCTCGCCTGCGGCACGAATGGCTGCAATCTCGCAAAACTATGCGTCAGGCCCGAGGCCTCGATGACCTCCGCCCTTGCGCCCGTTCTTGCGACGAACTGCGCATATTCCACCGCCTCGTCATGCAACGGGTCATACTCCGCCGCAATCACCAAACTGTTCGGCAACGGATGACGCGGGGCTTCCGCCATCAAGTTCACACGCACATCGTTTTCGTCCGGCTTTACGTCGCCCAGAAATTCCTTCCAGTACCAACGCATCTCGTCACGCGTTAATCCCACGCCGTCCGCCAACCGCTCGTAACTCGGCGTGTCGAACCTGTACTGCACCACCGGGTAAATGAGCAACTGTGCGCCCACCATTCCCGGATGCTTATCGTTGAACCACGCCGCCGCCTGCGCCGCCAGATGCCCGCCCGCACTGTCGCCCGCAACCCCCAGACGGTCCAGACTCACACCCAGTCGCGCTCGTTGTTCCGCCGCCCACGCAAGCGCTTCTCGCGCATCGTCGACCGGCGTCGGGAACGGATGCTCCGGCGCGAGACGGTAGTCGACGCTGAGCACCGCCACGTCCGCATCCTGCGCGAGCAAAGCCGCCACGGTGCCATGTGTGTCGACGTCACCAACCACCCAACCACCCCCGTGGAAGTACACGACGAGCGGGACGGTGCGACCTACCGGGCGATATAGGCGCGCGCGCAGGTTGCGGCCCGGCAAAGGAATGTCGAACGTCTCGCTGCGCAAACCCGCCGGTAACGGACGCAAGGCCTCGACCGCGACGGTCGCGAACTTCGCCCGGACTTCCTGCGGCGTCGGTGCGGGCGCGTTTTCAGGGGTGGGGTACTTACGCGCCATCAGGTCGTAGTAGGCGAGCAAATCGGCATCGATGGTCATGGCAGCAATAGGTTGGCGTTCTGGTTTTAGGAGGAGCGGAAGACGTCGGTTTTTTTGTTTTTCGAGACACGGCAATGCGACATTTCGTCGGTCGCCGACCTGCTTTGGCTGACTCGGCTAACCACCACCCTGCATCAGCCAACGTTGATGTTCGATCTTTACGCAGCGGTCCATTACGACATCCAGCCCCGCCGCCAGTGCGACGGCGGCTGCTTCGTCGTTCTCGATGCCCATCTGCATCCACAGACTTGTCGCACCGATGTCCACGGCTTCCTGCGCGATCGGCGGAATGTCCGCACTGCGTCGGAAACAGTCGACCATCTGAATACGCAACCCTTCGGCACGCAAGGCGTCCGCCGCCTCGCCGAGGCTCGCGTAAACGGTCTCGCCCAATATCGTTTCGCCCGAATCCGCCGCCTGCGGATTGACCGGCACGATCCGGTATCCGTGCTGCTGCATATAACGCGATGTGGTGAAACTCGGCCGGTCCGGCCGCGGCGACAATCCCACGACAGCGATCACCCGATCCCGCGCCAGAATCTGCCCCAGTCGTTCAATGGTTTCCATTGCTCACTTTGTTGCCACGCACAAAGATTGAAAGTAGCACATTGCAACCGACGGCGTGCAAGTGGTGGTACGTCGCGCAAGTCAGCCCGGCAGGGCAATAGCGGATGACTGTCGGGCTTAACGGCGGATGCATTGGGAGGTGCCGATGAGATGCTTCATCCGGTGAGTTATTCAGGATGACGAACCAACATGGGCAATTTGTGTCTCTTCTGAAGTCCTTTCCGGATAAGGCTCTCAGGGGTGTCGATGCGACGATGTGACGCTCAAGGTGTTACAACCTGAAACACTTTGTTACCCCTCCGGCCAACCCTTTCCACCACAATGCATCTCAACGCTGAAGTGCTTATCCCCCGGTAACACAGCAGCGCGACTGTATCGGCAAGAGGCGTCCCCCGGCGCGAATTGCAAGTGGTTCGATGCAGTGCTCCGAATCTGGTCTCCTCGCGCTAACCCCGTAGCGTGTGGTTTTGGCGGGCCCGTGTGTCCCGCCATTTTTTTTGCCTGTTTCGTCCTACATCTTTCCTAAGACTTTCTCCGACGTTCACGCCGCAACTGGTTCGACCTCCGATTGATTTTCGGAAATCGATTCACGCCTGCGTAAATTTACCGTCTGAGTGCGCCGCTTGAGTGAGCCGCCTGCGCATCGCGTGAGGAAGACGCGCAAAGACCTGACGCAATCGGTCAATGCCGGTCATTTGTCTGAATTGCTGGCTTGTGTCGACGAGAACGTCAGCGCGACGCAGTCGCTCTGAGCCACGGTTTGAGCCAGCCGAGCCCTGCACGGGTCTCGCCTTGCGGCCGGTATTCGCATCCCACCCATCCCGCGTAACCCAACTCATCCAGCAACCGGAACAGGAACGGGTAGTTCACTTCGCCTGTATCGGGCTCATGCCGCGCAGGGACGCCCGCAACTTGCACGTGGCCGATGTTGCCGATGTACTGGCGCAGCTTCATCGCCAGATCGCCTTCGACGATCTGACAGTGGTAAGCATCGAACTGGACTTTGAGATTGCTCGCCCCGACTTCGGAGCGGATGGCGTGCGCCTGATCCTGACGCGTCAGGAAATAGCGCGGAAAGTCGCGTGGATTGATCGGTTCGATCATGACGGTGACGCCGTGCGCTGCCGCCTGGCCCGTCGCATACGCGAGGTTCTCGAGAAATGCGGCCCGGCAACGCTCGGGCGACTCGGTGGCATCGGGGCACCCCGCCATGACGTGCAGTTGGCGGCAGCCGAGGGCATCGGCGTAGTCGAGGGCGAGTTCGATGCCGTCGCGAAACTGCGCTTCGCGCCCGGGCAACGCCGCGAGACCGCGCTCACCGCGCGTCCAGTCGCCCGCCGGCGCATTGAACAACACCTGCGTGAGGCCGGTGTCGTTCAGACGGCTCCGGATTTCTTGCGCCGGATGCTCGTACGGGAACAGAAATTCGACGCCCCGGAAGCCATCGGTCGCCGCTTCGCGGAAACGGTCGAGAAACGGTACTTCCTGATAGAGCAGGGTGAGGTTCGCAGCAAATCGCGGCATGGGACTCTCCGTCGCCAACTACGGGCGGGGCAGGGTGGGCGGATGCCCCCACGATATCACTGCCCGTCGATCTGAGGCGCCGCCACACTGCGCAACTGGAATCGTCCGTCGTTATTGAAGAGCCACGTCTCGACCGCACGCACGCGGCCGCTGCTGTCGACCAGCGCCCGGCTCGGTGCAGGCAGCGGACTCGCCCGCCGCAGGCTCGCGATGGCGATGCGCTCGGCCTCGTGATCGTCGTTGCTGCGATAAAGCGCGACGCCGGTCACGTTGCCGTTGCGATCCACCCAGTATTCGAGCGACACCACGGAGCGCAACATCGGCTGCGGATTGCCGGGCGTGATTTCGCGCGCGTTGACTTCGGCGATGCGCCGAGCCGCCGCGATCTTGTATTGATCGAGACCTGTGAGCGGGGCCTGACCCGACGGAAAGTTCAGGATGAGCGGCTTCTTCGGTTCGAAGTCCGGATTGGCGCAGCCGGTCATCACCAACGTGCACGCGACGGCCGCGACCTGTCCGGGGATGGTGGCGAAAGCGAAACGCGCCATCCGGGCTATGCGAGTCATACGGGTCATACGGGTCATACGGATCAAACGGGCGGCACGCGGCACATGCCCGCACCGGGAAAGTTGCGTATTCATGACTTGTCTCCCGCAACGATCGCGACACTTTTTCTTGTTTTGACGGCTGGTGCTGCATGGACGGCATCCGCACCCGGCGCATCGCGCGGGCCGGACACCGTCCGGGATTGCCGGGATTACTGGCTGCGTGTGCCGAACGACCAGTTCGGCATCAGCGCGTTGGACGCCAGGTTCTCGTCCTGCAACTTGCGCGCGGTCTCGACGCCCGCGACCGGCAACCCCTTCGGGTCGAGCAAACCGATCTGCACCAGCACGCTCGCCTGATCCCAATATATGTGTTCGTGCTCCAGTTTGTCTCCCCGGAATCTCACTATGGCCACCAGCGGGATCTCGACGCGGCGTCCCGTCGGCTCGACCCCTGGCAGCATCCAGTCGACCGGCGTCGTATGCGTGAAGCAGAACAGCAGTTCGTCCACCAACTGCGTCGCGCCGATGGTTCGCGAAATCGGGATCAGTTGGGTGTCGGGCGGATTGCTGTTGACGAAGTGATTCCGGTAGAAGTGCGCCAGTTGCTGATGACCCACGCCGCCCGTCATCGTCGGAATGTGATTGACGTATGGCTCCGCCACCATCGTCTTCATGAGCGGATCGATCTCACGAATGGCGAACTCGTACGCACAATGCGTTTCCCAGAGCGACGCAAAGTCGAAGTGCGGTCCGATGGCGTTGCGAATCGCAGCGATGGTGCGTTGATGCGCAAGTTGCGTGGCTGCACGGTTGAAGTGATCGCCGGGACGCGCGAACGCGTGATCGGCGTCCGGATAGCTGTAGAGGGTGACGTTGGGATGCTTGCCGAGACGCTCGGTCAGCGCGTCGCGCACTTCGGCGGGTGCGTATTTGTCGAGTTCGGCAATGTGCAGGACGAGGGGCGGATGCTCGCCTGCGAGTTCTTCGGCATGCTGCTCCAGACCCACGCCGTAGTACGCCACCGCGACGTCAGCACTGGTTCGCGTAACGGACAGCGCGGCGAGCTTGCCCCCTAGGCAGTACCCGACCACGCCCACGCCGCCGACACATTCGGGCAACGCACGCAGCGTGTCGACGGTGGCACCCACGTCTTCCATGCCTAGATCGACGTCGAAGCTCTGGAACAACGCAAACGCGCGCTGCCAGTCACTGGACGAATATCCAAGTTCGATGCCCGGCTCGATGCGCCAGAACAGGTCGGGGGCCAGCACGACGTAACCCTCTTCGGCGTAACGGTCGGCGAGTTCACGGATATAGGCGTTCACACCGAAGATTTCCTGACACAACACCAGTCCCGGACCTTTGCCTTCGCTCGCGCCCTTGCTGTCGGGTGTCGCCAGATAGGCCTGAAAGGTCTTGCCGTCGCGTGACTTGATGCTGATGAAGCGTCCTGCCATGTCGTCTTCTCCTGTAAGTCCTGGGAATTCTGTGTGGGAATCAGGCAAAGGAATCGGGCTAACTTCGGGACCGGCGCTGCGCGGTCCGAAGTCCCTGAGTAGCGGCTTCCGACGATACCATGCATACTCGGAGCGCACGTTCCAGGCGTGACCTGCTGCGGTTCACCGCACGTTGCAGCGTCGCCCCGGACGCTTTCTGAACGCATTGGAGTGACCATGATTACCGTCTATCACAACCCGCGCTGCTCGAAGTCGCGCGAAGCGCTGGCCCTCGTCGAAGGCTCCCCGGCGGGCCATGACCTGCAAATCATCGAATATCTGAAGACGCCGCCGACGCTCGCCGAACTCAAGCGTTTGCATCAGTTGCTGGGCGTGCCCGTGCGCGAGATGATTCGCAGCAACGAGACGGAATTCGCGGAACTGGGACTGGCCGATACGGCGCTGAGCGACGACAAGCTGCTGGCCGCGGTGGCCAAGCATCCGAAGCTGTTGCAGCGCCCCATCGTCGTGAACGGCGACAAGGCGGTGATCGCACGGCCGCCGGAGCTGGTCAGCGGCGTGCTGTAAACGAACGAAGGAACGGCAGGGAGGCGGGGGATGCCAGCCCGGCGCGGGTGCGGTCAGCGATGCGCCGGGCTGTCCTTGCCCGGGCCGGTAGCCGGGGATTCGGCGTCGTCGTTGGATTCTGCTGCCTCGGCTTCCGCTGCCGCCTTCGCTGCGGCCGAACCGAACACGGGGGCGTCGGCATTCGCGGTCAGACCCGCGCCACGCCAGCCGGGTAACTCGGCGAGCGTTTTCTGCTGCTCACGCAGCTCCGCGAGCATGTTGCAGAAGAGCGCGCCTTGCTCCAACGCGTCGTCCAGCGCCACGTGCGTGTGTGGCAGCGGGTCGAGCCAGACCTGCGGCAGACGCGGCTTGATGCACTTGCGGTAAGGCATGCCCGTCATCGCAAACGCGAGCGTCTTGATGTCCAGTGCCGACCACGAGAATGGACAACGGCCGACGAAGCGCATCATGTACCAGAACATGAACGTGAAATCGAAGCCCGCCGGATACGCCACGAATACCGGCTTGCCGGGCAACTTCTCCACCCACTTCACATAGGCCTTGAGCGCCTTGGCCGGGTCTTCCGGCGCCACGCGACATGCCGCCCAGGCTTCCGGCTCGGTCTTCCACCACTTCATCGTGAGCGGGTGTCCCTTCGCGTCGGGGAGACATTCGAGATTGGCGCTGAACGTGCCGATCAGTTCCTTATCGGCCGTGTACGCGGCCGACGCGAAGCTCAGCATCGAATGCGGCCCCGGGATCGGACCATCGGCCTCGACGTCGGTACTGACGAAAATCTCTTCGTCCACAGGGATGATGCGCGACGGGGTACGGGACATCGCCTCGCTCATGAGGCGCTCCGGGCGAGCACGGCATCGGCAACATACGGGTTCGTCTGGCGCTCCTGACCGAACGTCGACACCGGGCCGTGACCCGGGATGAACGTGACGTCGTCGCCCAGCGGCCAGAGCTTGTCGCGAATCGAAGCGATCAGATCGGCATGGTTGCCGCGCGGGAAGTCGGTGCGGCCGATGGAGCCGGCGAACAGCACGTCGCCCACGCTGGCCAGTCGTTCGTCCTTCGAGAAGAACACCACGTGACCCGGCGTGTGGCCCGGGCAATGGAAGACGTCGAGCGTGACGTCGCCGAAGGTGACGGTGTCGCCGTCACCCAGCCAGCGGTCGGGCGTGAAAGGCTCGGGCTCCGGAAAGCCGAAGCGCGCGCTTTGCGCCTCAAGCTGATCGATCCAGAAAGCGTCGTCCGGATGCGGACCTTCGATGGGCACGTCGTATTTGGCAGCCAGTGCGCCCGAGCCGCCACAATGGTCGAGGTGGCCGTGCGTCAGGAAAATCTTTTCGAGTGTCACCCCCTGACGTTCGATCTCGCCCACGATCCGGTCGATGTCGCCGCCGGGATCGACCACGGCAGCGCGCTTCGTGGCGTCGCAGACGAGCAGGGTGCAGTTTTGCTGGAAGGGCGTGACAGGGATCAGGGTGACGTTCATTGGGTTATCGGGGACGCAATTCGGGGGACGCAATTTTTGTCTATTGTATTCGGCCACGCGTGTCGTCGCCCGCAGCGCTGTCCCGTTAGTCGCGTGGTGCGCCCGTGGTGCGCTGTGCAATACGCGTGACAGGCCCGTGCGCATGGCCTGCACCTTTCAACGGAAAAGGCTTTCGGAATAGGCGCATTGGACGTGAACGCCTAATTCTGCGTAACGCTTTGTAAACAAGTCTCAACGTGTAAGTGAACGCTCGCTGCTAGGTTGAATTTTGCGGCGTGTTAGACTTGCGGGCTATGCGAACACGCGACATGCTCACACGGTTCGCGGTCTGCTGCGCCCTCGCCCTGACGTTGACAGCCTGCACAACGCCGCTCGAACCCCCCAGCCAGACGGCTGCCGCCACTTCGGCGACAGGCGCGCGCGCCCGTGCGCGCGAAGCCAATGCACCTGTCGGCTCCAGTTTCGATCTGCAATGGCCGGGCCGGTCGTATCGCAACGAGGGCCTCAACCCCGGCGATCCCGATGCCCCCGAGCGCGATGGCGAAGCGCGTCTGCGTGCCGACGCCGGTACATTCTTTCAGTCGGGCATGGCATCGTGGTACGGCAAGAAGTTTCACGGCCGCCGCACCGCCACCGGCGAAGCGTTCGACATGAACGAACCCACCGCCGCACATCCGACATTGCCGCTGGGCAGCTTCGCGCTGGTGCGCAACATCGCCAATAACAAGACCGTCGTCGTGAAGATCAACGACCGGGGGCCGTACACCCGCAATCGCATCATCGATCTGTCCTTCGGCGCAGCCAAGCAACTCGACTTCATTCGCGCCGGACACGCCAAGGTTGAAATTCGCCGCCTCTCTCGCAGCGAAGTCGCCGCCCTCGGCCTCGACGACGCCAACAGCGCGCAGAACAACACCCAGAGCAACGCCCAAAGCAACGCTCAGTAATTCCACCCGTCGGTACATCGGTCGGCGGGGCGCGGAGCGGCGCGGTGCTTCGGTGTGGCGCACATCCTCCCCAGGAATCCCGAACGTCATTCCGAATTCCTCTCGGACGTGCCTTAAAAAGCGGGACGTCTGCTGCGCGTTTATTGTGCAAACGACGCACATTGCGGATGAAATGCGCCGGATTCTTTCGCTATTCGGTGAATCCCATGGATTGAACGCCTCGCACGAACGTGCGTGCATCGAATTGCACACGACCGAATCGACTAATTTTTTTCCGATTGCCGCATAAAAATGCCAGCGTTTGGGCGCAATCCGATGTTCCACGGGCGTCCCGGGAAGTTGCGTTGGCAACCGTTGTTCGCTGCCGGGGATGTGGGTAGACTGTGCCCCACGCGCAGGTGCACGCTTTGTGTGCATCCGAAAGAGGCCCGCCGAGACCCGGGCACGGCGCACCTATCAAGAAGCATTCCTGGAGGAGTTTTGATGTCGACGATGGGCAAATACGCCAAGCGCACCGTGCTGTGCGCGGTGGCCGCAACGTTGTTGGGGACGACCGGCGCGGCATTCGCGGCGGAGACGAAGTCGGTTGCTGTCGTGGCGATCGTGGAACACCCGGCACTCGACGCCATCCGTGATGGCGCGCGCGACGAACTCAAGGCAGAAGGTTACGAGGTCGGCAAGAACCTCAAGTGGGAATACCAGAGCGCACAGGGCAACACGGGCACGGCAGCACAGATCGCCCGCAAGTTCGTGGGCGACAAGCCGGACGCGATCATCGGCATTGCAACGCCGACGGCTCAGGCCGTGGCCGCTGCCACCAAGTCGGTGCCGCTCGTCTACTCGGGCGTGACCGATCCGGTCGCGGCTCAACTGGTCAAGAGCTGGGATGCTTCGGGCACCAACGTGACCGGCGTGTCGGACAAGCTGCCGCTGGACAAGCAGGTCGCGCTGATCAAGCGTGTCGTGCCGAACGCGAAGAAGGTCGGCATGGTGTACAACCCGGGCGAAGCCAACTCGGTCGTGGTCGTCAACGAACTGAAGAAGCTGCTGCCGGCCGCTGGCCTGACGCTGGTCGAAGCCGCCGCACCGCGCACCGTCGACATCAGCTCGGCCGCGAACAGCCTGGTCGGCAAAGTCGACGTGATCTATACCAACACGGACAACAACGTCGTGTCGGCATACGAGTCGCTGGTGAAGGTCGCCAACGACCGCAAGATCCCGCTGGTGGCTTCGGACACGGACAGCGTGAAGCGCGGTGCCATTGCGGCACTGGGCATCAACTACTATGACCTCGGCCGTCAGACGGGCAAGGTCGTGGGCCGTATCCTGAAGGGCGAGAAGCCGGGCGCGATCGCCTCGCAGACCAGCTCGAATCTGGAACTGTTCGTCAACACGGCAGCCGCCGAGAAGCAAGGCGTGAAGCTGTCGGACGATCTGGTGAAGGAAGCCAAGACGGTCATCAAGCAGTAAGCGACTCACCCGCGACTCACGCGCACCTCTGCGGACGGTTTATCGCTGCGGTGGTGAAGGCGTGACACCGATGCTGTGGGCTAACTCCCGCAGCATCGGCGAGCGACAGGGCGGCGTCCGGACACGATCTGTCCCCGCCGCTCTTTTCCTATCGAACGGGCGAGATGGCTCCCCCCGAAACGCGGTCGCACAACGACCGGCTATGACCTGAACTGGCCGACTCGGCCGTGCGGGCGCCGATGCCGAGACCCGGCATGGGCCGTCTTGCGCAGTGGAATTACGAACATGTCCTTTTTCTCGATGATGGGCGCTTTGGAGATCGGTCTGATCTTCAGCCTCGTGGCGCTCGGGGTGCTGATCTCCTTCCGCATCCTCAATTTCCCCGACCTCACCGTAGACGGCAGCTTTGCACTTGGCGGTGCAACGGCGGCCATTCTGATCGCCGGCGGGGCCAATCCGTTTGTCGCAACGCTCGTCGCTATGGTGGCCGGCGCGGTGGCGGGCTTCATCACCGGCTGGCTGAACGTGCGCCTGAAGATCATGGATCTGCTCGCCAGTATTCTGATGATGATCGCGCTGTACTCGATCAACCTGCGTGTGATGGGGGCACCGAACGTGCCGCTGATCACGTCGCCGACGGTCTTCACGATGCTGTTGCCGGAGAACGCCCCGGACTGGCTGCCGGACTATGTGCTGCGTCCGCTGTTGCTGCTGGTGGTCGTGGTCGTGGTGAAGCTCGGTCTGGATTACTTCTTCTCGTCGCAGCAAGGTCTCGCAATGCGCTCGACCGGCGCGAATCCGCGCATGGCGCGTGCGCAGGGCGTGAACACCGGCCGCGAGATCCTCGCCGGCATGGCGTTGTCGAACTCGCTCGTGGCGCTCGCGGGTGCGTTGTTTGCGCAGTCGCAGGGCGGCGCGGACATCTCGATGGGGATCGGTACCATCGTGATCGGTCTGGCGGCGGTGATCATCGGCGAGACGATTCTGCCGGCGCGACGCCTCATCCTCACCACGCTGGCGGTGGTCGTCGGGGCCGTGCTGTACCGCTTCTTCATCGCACTCGCACTGAATAGCGATTTCATCGGTCTGAAGGCGCAGGACCTCAACCTGGTGACGGCCTTGCTCGTGGCGGTGGCACTCGTGCTGCCTGCAACGCGTCGCAAGCTGTTCCCGCGCAAGAACGGAGGTGCCTGATCATGCTGAGCGCAAAAGACCTCAAGATCACTTTCAACCCGGGCACGCCCATCGAAAATCGCGCGCTGCGTGGCATGTCGCTCGATATTCCGACGGGCCAGTTCGTCACCGTGATCGGCTCGAACGGTGCGGGCAAGTCGACTTTCCTGAACGCGATCAGCGGTGACCTGTCGGTGGATTCGGGCACGATCTCCATCGATGGCAACGACGTCACGAAGAAGACCGCGTTTCAGCGCGCGAATCAGGTGGCGCGTGTGTTCCAGGATCCGATGGCGGGCACGTGCGAAGCGTTGACCATCGAGGAAAACATGGCGCTGGCGGTCAAGCGCGGCGAGCGTCGGGGCTTTCGCATCGCCCTGAACAAGGAGTTGCGCGAGCGCTTCCGCGAGAAGCTGAGCTTGCTGAACCTTGGACTGGAGAATCGTCTGTCGGACCGTATCGGGTTGCTCTCGGGCGGTCAGCGTCAGGCGGTGAGTCTGTTGATGGCATCGCTGCAACCGTCGCGCATTCTGCTGCTCGACGAGCACACGGCGGCACTCGATCCAAAGACGGCGGCGTTCGTGCTGGAACTGACGGCGCGCATCGTGCAGGAGAGCAAGCTCACGGCGATGATGGTCACGCACAGCATGCGTCAGGCACTCGACTACGGCGAGCGGACCGTCATGCTGCATCAGGGCAAGGTCGTGCTCGATGTCTCGGGCGAGGACCGTAAGGGACTGGACGTGCCGGACCTGTTGCAGATGTTCGAGCGCACGCGTGGCGAACAACTCGATGACGATGCGTTGCTGCTGAGTTGAGTGCCTGCGAGGCCATCGCGTCCTGACGGTCGCGACGCCGACGTAGCAGACGAAGCCCCCGGTTCGCCGGGGGCTTTTTTTTTCAGACCAAATCTCGACGTTGGCGAACGTGTACTGAGCGCAAAAACGAATCATGGAAGCCAGGCGTGTGCTGTCGGAAAACAATGATCGCTTCGGAGTTTCGACGGTCGCCGTTTCATGCTCAACATCTCGCAAAGTACCGCCGGCTTGACGGCGACGTGTCGTTCGTCTGCGGCCGACGCCAGTCCTTCCCGCACCATGCGCACCGATGCCGCGCGCACACGTCCGTGCGCACCCGACGTGGATCTCGCGCAGACATTCAGGCGAGATGTGTTGTCGCTGATGGCACTGTTGGGATCGGCGACAGCCATCGGCACGGCGGGTGCTCCGATCATCGGCAGCGCCTTGGCTTTGGGCGGTGCCTTTTCCGCGCTACTCCGCTGGGGACCAACGGCCGAACAGGCACGCGACGCGGCTTTCGGGCAGTTCATGGACGAGCTGCGCGCGCAGGGCGTCTGTCAGAAAGACGTGGCGAAGCTCGCGGATGTCGACCGCAGTCATCCCACGCAAGCGGCGATGTTTCACGCGATCTTCCCGGAGATCTCGCTGACGGCCTTTACCGTGTGGATGAAGGAAATCGAGTCCGCAGACAAGCATCGATTGCTCGACTTCGGCCGCATCGTCCTGGCGGTGCGAGGCGCACTGAATTTGTCGCCGCACACCGATCCGGACGAGGTGCTGCGTTCGCTACCGGTCCGCTATTGGGCGCTCAACGCCGAACGCGCGATGAAGGCACAGTTCGATCCTGTGAAGGTCGGTCAGGAAAAACCGGTGGCTACGCTCACGCGTGAGGCGCTTACATGGCTGTACGGGGGCTTCCGTCCGACCTCCGTCGATCCGCTGCCGGTCCGTGCTGCACGAGAGGAAAGCCGCGCTGTGATGAATCACGACGCGGCCGATTGGCTGAAGCTCAACGACCGTCGGATGCTGGACCTCAAATGCACGGGCGATGCGCTCGACAACGGGGCGGTCAGCGTCGCGCAACGTGAGTTGCGGCAACGTAAAGCGGTGCTGCTTGCGCAGAAGCAGGCAATGAAAGCGGGGACGGAAAGTCGTCAGCTCGACCGGCGCATTCAGGTGCTCGAATTATCGGATCGACGGTTGACGGAGCCGAACGAAGAAAAGCGCGGGGTATTGACGCGTGAGTTGGCGGCGCTGAGAAAGGACATCGCGCTGTGGTCGTTGCCGAAGGACGAGCGCGTCGCGATGCAAAAGCGGCAGCGCGACGAGTTTGCCGGATTCGAGCCGCCAACGTTGATACCGCCCCGGCACATCGTGCCCATTCTTCCCATAGCCCCGTCCGTGGCCGACGACGTGTTCGATGTGGAGCCGCCCCTCGAGATGACAACGTCGGCCGCCGCGCGTCATGGCGGCATGCTGCAAACGGTGCCGCGCGCAATGGGGTACATCGGCTCGGCGGTGCGCACCCTGTTCTCGTGGGGCTCGACGACGCACGACGCCACGCAGACGACGTTCGACGAGGAGGCAGGCAGACCGCTGACGGTGTTCGCGGGTGTCGATCCTCTGGCGGACCCGTTGGCGCACGATCTTTCGCTGTCCGCGGACACCGGTGGCGCGTCGACGAACCCCAAGCTGGGCCTCTCGGCCAGCGTGTTCGGCCTCGCCGCCACGAGCGGCATCCTCTACACCGGCTATGAATGGATGCGGCCGGAGGGTGCGCCGCCCTCGGCCGGACCTGGCGAGGGTAGCAACGCGACAGCGACCGATCCGGCGCTCACGACTTCACAGCAAGCGCTCATTGCGAAACTTGCCGACCGCCTTCACGCGGGCGACGATGGTGTCTGGGGCTCGACGCTGGAGGCCATCGCCGGAGTCGTGTCGAATGCGCCCGATCCCCACGCGCCAGACGTCGTTGAACGGGTCGCAGCGTTGCTGCGTCACGACTTCAACGAGATCGCAGCGATCCAGGAAGACGAAGCAAACGATGACGCAGACGACTTCAGCGAGTTCGATGTCCCTGACGTCGCCCCCGACCATCGACGCTTGCGTCGTTCCGTCGATTCGAGCACGACGGCGCAACGGCTGACGCAAATGCGAGACGTCGCCGCTGGTGATCGTGCTGACACCGAAACCGTCATCGACATCATCGATGCCGTCGACCAGTATCGGCACTCGGTCTCCGGTGACGACGAAAAGCGCCTGTTCGGCGCGTTGCAATCGCATTGGCGTTCGGACCCGTCGCTCGAATGGCTGGCACGCGCGCCGGAATCGGAGCAGAAGCTCTGGCTGCATTACGTGCAAAAGGCGCGCGATCGCTTCGATAAATTCGCGCAGGCGATCCATCACGCACAGCCGCTCGATGTGGTGTACGTCGCGTTCGCGCAGTCAGGGCTTCAAGGGGATCCGGCGTCATGGACGGTGACATATCCTGCGCCGGTTGAGGGCATCTCGCCGCCGATCATCGTGCAGCAACGCCTGATCGACGCCTGTCTGTCGGGCGATTCGCGCCGCGATCCGGAGACGTTCGAAGGTTTCCTGAACGGTCAGCCGGTGACGGCAGCGCAGACCGCGCTGATGCGCACGTTGCTGCGTGGTCAGGCTTGCCGCACGACACCGCAGGCGCGGTTCAAGGCGATCGAATCGTCGATTCCCTCGTTGCAGACGCCATTCGCGACCTTCCTCGAAGGAGAACTGCATCGCGACATTCTGGAAGCGAAGCTGAAGGGGCATCTGACGGGCGGACGCGACGCGTGGATTCAGGGGCTGCGTCTGATGCAGGATGCGATGCACGACGCGCCGGATGTCGAGGTCGGCGCGTTACGCCTCGCGCCGCCCGGCATGTCCGAGATTCCACTGTTGCCGTGGCTCGTCTTCGCTCGCAAGGACAACAAGCGCAAGGACGCGGACCACTGTGTGGTGCTCTATCGTCCCGAAGAAAAGGCGTGGTCCGTATTTGACAATCGTCAGGCCCTCTATCAATACCTGGATCTTCCACGCCTTCGCAAGTCGCTGAGCCGTGAGATGGAAAAGCCGACCCCGTCGAGCCCTGCCACCGTGACGGTGAACGACGACGCCCTGCGCACGCTGCCGCAGGTGGCGTTGGAAGCGGTCGCGCCGCGCGATCGTCAGGCGCTGAGAAAATTCCTCGACTCGCAATCCGAGAATCCCGCGCATTGGAAGCCCGAGTTTCTCCAGTTCTCGCCGTACGACGGCGCGCGTTTGCCCATACGGCTTGAGGCGTGGGCGCGACGTCAGCTCGATCGGCTCGCCACGCAACTCGACCCGATGACGAAGGTGCCGGGATTGCCCGCGCAACTCGCGGACGCGCTGGCGCTCGACCAACGCTTTCAGGCCTATGAGGCGGAGCATCTTCCACCCTTGCGGGAATTCACGCGGCGCACGGAGAGCGACAAGCTCACGCGGGGCTTGCGTGGCGTAGAGGGAAAAAGCGGCGACGGTTTGCCCGATCTCGGCGCGGTCGACGCCGACAGTGTCTCGATCCTGTTCAACGGTCAGAACATGACCGTGACGGACTGGGTGCTGGAAGGCTATCGCCACCATGGCGACGGCGTGTTCGCGTCGACCAACAACTTTCAGCGCGACGCGCAAATCGTCGCGAGCGATGCGGCGGTCGCTGAGCGTCTGAGTACGCCTGACTTCAAGGAAAGTCTTGAGCGTAATCTTCGCAGCACCTACGCCGGAGATGCCTACATCGCGCATCTCAGACAGTGGCTCACATCGGACGATCCGACGGCGGAGACTTTCCGGCATCTGACGCAAGTGGCGATCCGGGCAAAACTTCAGGTGACGATTTCGATGGATACGGCGAGTGGACGTCTCCCGCCGGCGGACGCCGCATGGTTGAACGGTCTCGTCGGCGGGTTGCCGGGGCGCGTGGCAGTGGGCGACGCGTTCATCAGCGAGCTATACGTTGCGGGCCGTCGCATTCCCGGCGTGCTGGTCCTCTCGCAACGCAAGCGCGTGGGGCCGGATACCGTTGGCAAAGCGCCGCTGCGCACAGACTACGTCTGGCTGCCCGAGGGGCCGTATGGCTCGGAACTGCTACCGCTCACGGCGTACCGCGAGGGGCTGCACCGCACGCCCTATGACGACGATCTGTTGGGACGTGTACTCACGAAGGATCGCAAAGTTGTCGACGACGCGCTGCGTTACGGCAAGGGGATCGGGGCATCGCAGATGCATACGGTGGCCTTGAACGATTTCGGCAGCTTCGGCGACCAGCGGCTGCTCGACAGGATCGACGAGACGCAAGAGAGCACGACGAGCCGTTCGGAAGTCGTCTGGGAACAAGTCGTCAAAGGTGTTCGACTGGCCTTGCTGCCGGTCTGCATTGCGCCGACCGGTGGCGCGGGCATAGCGCTTTGCGGTGTGGGAACGGCTGCGCTGGCTGGCGTCGACCTGATGAGCGCCTACGAGAATATCCAGCGCGGAGAAATCGATGCAGCGCTACTCGACGTCGCGTTCTTGTGGGCCGACGCGCTGGATATCGGTGCGGGATTGCGCATCATGGATCCGCGACGTCTGCTCGCCTGGGCCGGGAAATCGCATTTCGCGAATGCGGCCGACGTCACCGAAGTACTGAATAAGGTGAAGGGGCAGCGCGCGGCCTTCGACGATCTCGGGCATCTGCGCGATACGCTGGCGACCCATGGCATCGACGTCGGCAACGTTGACCCGACGCCGGTGCGCACCGGTCCGGTATCGGGCGGCGTGCGTTACGAACGCGACGGACGCAGCTACATCCGTGACGGCGGCCGCACCTTCGAAGTGTTCTCCGACAACGCATGGGCGACGATTCGGGTGCGTGATCCGCAACGTGCCAATGCGCCCGGCATTCCGGTGACGTTTCGCGATGGCCGTTGGCAGTGGGACGACGCGGGTTTGCTCGGCGGCGGGCCGACGGCGGCCAAACGAGCGCGGACGATCGACGCGAGCAGCTTCCTGCTTGACCTCGGTCTGGCGCCGCGAGACGTCAACGTCTTCCTGAACGCTTTTGTCTTCCCGCCGGGGGTGGCAGCGATGCGTCGTATCGAGGTGGCGCAGGAAATTCACGCGACGGGCAAGGTGCCGGGGTGGGCGTTCAACTATGTGCGTGCGTCGGAGCGCGGCCGCGTCTTCGGATGGACAGGTCAGTCGCCTGCCGAAGTGCTTGGCAAAGCGGGCACGGTGGGCGATGCACAGCAATCACTGTACCGGAGCGAGTTCGAGTTTCCGAAACCGGAGATGTGGGCGTGGTTCGATCTCGAAGCGGTACAGGGCGGGAAACCGATGTGGGCGGCAGCGTTCGCCAGGTCGTACGAGGGCATGTTTTCGGCCGAGGAAGTGCTGGTCGCGAAGGGCGTGTTCGAAGACATCGGCGCGGCACGCCGCTATCTGAACGCTTTCGAATCGCTCGATACGGCGACGCGGCATCGATTGGTGACGGATCGCATGAGCGGACGCACGCCGTCGTGGGCCTACCCGTACATCAAGCCAAACGACGCGTGGTTGCTGCTCAGCAGGGATGGACTCTCCGCCGAACAGATTCTCGTCGCGACCGGGGACTTTCTGAGTGAAGCCGACGTGCATGCGTATCTCGGCAAGTTCGAATTCCCGCTCGGGGCATTGGGCGCAGAGCGGCGCACGTGGCTGGCGCAACGACGACTGATCACAGGATCGACGCCGCGCGAGTTCGCCATCTATCTGCGCGAGCCGATCAGTATGGAAGTGTCGGGCGCGAAGATGCTGGCGAATGCAGGTATCTTCAACACCCTCAAGGAGGCGGGCGATTACCTCGCGCAGTTCAGGCCACTCACCCGCGTGAGCGGCAAGCTCTCCGTCGATGAGGCAAAACAGATCGCCCTGACGCGGATTCTCGAAGGGGCACCCCCGGCATGGGCATTTCCGATGGTCGAGCCGGAGAACGTGCTGGCGCTCTTTGGCCCGAATCGCATTCCGCGAGGCATCGAAAGTCTGAGCGTGTTGCAGCATACGTCTGCCACGCTCGTGCTGCCGGACGTGATGCCGCATCTGAAGAGTCTTCGCATCGAGGGGAATGTCGATCTCACGCTGCCGAAGTCGTTGCCCAGCGTCGAGCGCTTCGTCGTCAAGCGCGCCGTAGTGCCTCGCGAATTCCGCTTGCCGGTCATGGGTCGCGCGATCACTGTCGTGGTCGATGGCACGAACGCGAATACGCTGCGTATTCCGTACGAGTGTCAGTCACTGACGATGTTGGGTGTCGACGGCAATCTGTCGCTGCGCAGCTTTGAGATCGAGTCGATGCCTGAAGGGGCGGGGGCTGCTGAGCCGTCGCAGTTGCTCAGCATCGAGATCAATAACAATCCGCGACTTCAGCAAGTGGATTTGCCGCTCGATCTGCCGGACTTGGGGACGCTCAATCTTGCGCGCAACGACCTGACGCGCCTGCCGCTGACAGGGGACCATCGACTGCCGAGCCTGATGAGACTCAATCTCGCGCGTAATCGCATCGCGACGCTTACCGATGTGCCGGCGTTGCCCGGGTTGCAGACGCTCACGCTCACGACGAATCAGTTTGCGAACATTCCTCATGTGGTGGCGAGCTGGCGTAGCGTCGTGCCGACGCATAGCTTGTTCGGGCGTCCGCTCATCGTGGACATGGCGGGCAATCCGATTCCTGAGCAGCGCATTCTCGAATGGCAGCAACGTCCGGCCGTGCCGAATGGTGCGCAAGTGTATTTCTCGATGGGCAACACCTTTCAGATCGCCGCCCGCCCGCTGGCGGACGCGGTGTCGGATTGGTTCGACCCGGCGGTGCAGGCGATGCATCGGCAGCTTTGGGAGGGTTTCGCGAAGGAGACTAACGCGCCGGACTTTTCCCAGTTTCTCGACCGCCTTCGTCGCACTGTGAATTACGAAAGTGCGTCGTTTCGCAGCCGCGCGAGGAAGTTCATTACTGAGCTGGAGGCAGACCGGTCGTTTCGCGAGAAGATATTTCCGGTGAGTCTGTGCTCGACGGAATCTTGTGAGGACCGGGTGACATACACCTTCGGGCAGATGAAGCAGGCGTGGCTCGCGCACGCGGTGACCAAGGGTGTGTACGACGACGATCCGAAACTGTTCAAGGCGACGATGCTCGGCCTGTACCGTCTCCATCTTCTCGAACTGATCGCACGTGAGAAGGTGCCGACGCTGGCTTATGTCGACGAAATCGAAGTGTTTCTCGCGTATCAGGTGAAGTTGCGCGGCGCGCTGGCGTTGCCGACGGACGCGACCGAGATGCGCTACTTCGGCGTGTCGGGCGTGACGGAGGCGGACTTGAAGGCGGCGAAGGAGCGGGTGCTGCGAGAAGAGGAAAAGGACTTCCCGAAGTATCTGGCGAATTCGGGGCCGGTGCAGGCATTGCTCGAACGCCGCTGGCCGGAGGAGTTCGCTGCGGCGAGGGACCAACTCACGGACAGCATGGACCCGGATGTCTTCCAGCAGCGGGTGAAAGACCATCTGAGGGACGACGGTCTGGACAACGACGCCGACGCCCTGCGCGGGGCCGGTCCGGGTGTGCTGCAAACCCGGACCTACGAAGCCTACCGCCCGCTAATCGACCGTCTGCTGGCGATGGGGTGATAGGCACGAAGGCTACCCCCGGTTTGGCGGGGGCAGGCATCCTATTGGATTCGCGTTTGTGCCTTGCGGTAGGTATCGAGGTTCTCTCGCTTGCCCACTGCGATCACCAGGACGGTGAATGCCGTCGCATTAACCCGGTAGACCAGCCGATAACCCGCGGACGCGAGTTTGATCTTGTAGCAATCAGGCATCGATCTCAATCGACTGCCGGGCCCCTGAGGGTGTCGAAGACGTTGTTGCAGTTTCGTTTTGAACTGTCGCCGGATCGACGCGTCGAGCGTGCGCCATTCCGTGAGCGCCGAAGGGAGAAATTGCAGGTCATAAGTCGTCAAGCTTTGTACTCACCGGCGTTTCGCCGGCGCGTGAACGGATGATGTCGGCGAGGTCGGCATCGTCCAGGCGCTCGCAGATCGTTTCCCAATCCGCAGCGGGAATGAGATACGCCACGGGAGTGTTGCGATTCAGGATGGCGACGGGGCCGTCGGCACGGTTGATGGCGGCACTGGGGTTTGATTTCAATTCGCTGATTCCGATCGATGCGCTGGCAAGGATGATTTTCATGTCATGTCTCATCAGGCCCGGGGGGGTGACCAATCCGCTTGCGCACATTGGCCGAGACCCTGAGAACGAGCCAATCATAGGTCGGTTATCGACGGCTGGCTTTGGGGGATGGCCGAGAATCCCACCAGATATTTCCGATTTTTAGACCGCTTGAAAGCGGTGGCCGAACGTCGCGCGATCAGCCGTTCTTCAGCGCCAACGCGCGCTCGTACAACGCGTTCTTCGGTGCCCCGGTAATCGCGGCCGCGAGTTTGGCGGCGCTCTTCGTCGGTAGCTCCGCGACGAGCAGCGCGAGGACGCGCTGCGCCTCGGCATCCACGCCGTCGTCGCTCTCGCTGGCCGCCGCGCCCGAAACCGCCAGCACGAACTCGCCGCGCTGACGGTTCGCGTCCGCCTTCAGCCACGCCACGCCCTCGCTCAGCGCACACTCGTGAATGTCCTCGAAGCGCTTGGTCAACTCGCGTCCGATCAGCAGACGACGCTCCCCGCCCAGCCCCTCGGCCAGGGCCGCCACCGTCTCCACGATCCGGTGCGGCGCTTCGTAAAACACCTGTGCCGCCGTCGACCCCGACAGAGCCGCAATCGCCTGGGCGCGTTGTTGTGACTTCGACGGCAGAAAGCCCACGAACGTGAACGTCTCCACCCAAGCGCCCGCCGCCGACAGCAACGTGATCACCGCGCTAGCACCCGGCACCGGCACCACACCCAGGCCCGCCGCGCGCACCGCATCGACCAGTCGTGCCCCCGGATCGGAGATGCCCGGCGTGCCGGCGTCCGAAATGTAGGCGATGCGCTCGCCGCCGCGCAAGCGCTCCACAAGTCGCGTCGCCGCTTCGTTTTCGTTGTGCTGATGGGCCGCAATCAGCGGCTTATCGATGCCGTAACGCTGCAACAACAGCGCGCTGTTGCGCGTATCTTCACAGGCGATGGCGTCGACCATGCCGAGGATGTGCAGGGCCCGCACGGTGATGTCGGCGGTGTTGCCCAGCGGTGTGGCCACCACGTACAGGGTGCCCGTGGGGTAATGCTGACCTTCGGTCAGCGACATCAGACGCTCATCCATCGCATCGGCCTCCCATGCGCGTGGGCATCGTCATGCGGGGCGTGAGGTGCATGAGGTGCATCGGAATTCGGACAGTGCCGGCTTCGCCGGTCACGGAAAACATCGGAACAACCATGTCGAATCAGCTAGGAGTTTCGTTCGAGGGGCGCGCGCAGGCGCTATTGGAGCGGCGCGGATGGCGGCTCGTCGCCCGCAATTATCAGTGCCGGGGCGGCGAAATCGACCTCATTATGCGGGATCGCGCCGGCGTGCTGGTATTCGTCGAGGTGCGCGCCCGTGCACGCAGCGACTTCGGCGGTGCGGCACAAAGCATCACGCACGCGAAACGGCGACGTCTGACGCTGGCTGCCCGGCACTACCTGCTGCGGCGTCCGGCGGCGCGGTGCCGCTTCGATGTGGTGACGTTCGACGGACGCCCGCCCGTGGTGCGCTGGCTGCCCGACGCTTTTCGCACGGACGATCTCTGAGCCAGGCCGTGCCCGAACCCTTGCCCGCCGGCCCTGTTACACTTGCGAAATTGCCGCTTTTCAAGACTGACGGCATCTGAACGCCAGCCCACATAAGGCTGGCAGCTTTTGCGACACCCTGGCAAACGACCATGTCGATCGAACGAATTCAGCAACACTTCACGGATAGCGTCGAGACCAAGCTGGCCGCGCGCGACGAACTGGCTCACCATATCGCCGCCGCTGCGGACGTCATGGTCGAAGCCCTCGCCAACGGCAACAAGATTCTCGCGTGCGGTAACGGTGGCTCGGCGGCCGACTGCCAGCACTTCGCCGCCGAACTCGTCGGCCGCTTCGAGCGCGAACGCCCCGAACTGCCGGCCATCGCCCTGACCACGGACTCGTCGATCCTGACGGCCGTCGGCAACGACTACAACTTCGACGTCATCTTCTCCAAGCAGGTCCGCGCGCTCGGCCAGGAAGGCGACGTGCTGCTGGCAATCACCACGTCGGGCAACTCCGGCAACGTGCTCAAGGCGATCGAAGCCGCGCACGAGCGTGGCATGCACGTGATCGCGCTCACGGGCAAGGGCGGTGGCAAGACCAACGACGTGCTGGGCGAACTGGACGTGCACATCTGCGTGCCGGCCCAGCGCACGGCCCGTATTCAGGAAGTGCACCTGCTCACGATTCACTGCCTGTGCGACCTGATCGACTCGATGCTGCTTGGCGACGAGTGAACCTATTGTCATCTTAAGGCGTCAAGATCATGTGACGGGTACCGGGTCGCGGGGGCGAGCGGTGCCGACCGGGCGCGGCGGGGGCCGTCCCGTCCGAACATCCTGGAAGGAGAAAGCCCGATGAGTTTCCGACGCGCCCAAAGCGTTCAAAGTCTGCAAAGTCTTATTAAGCCGCTGATCGCGGCAGCCCTGATTACCGCAACCCTCGCCGGTTGCGCCCCCATCATCCTCGGCGGCGCCGCGACAGGCGCACTCGTCGCCACCGACCGTCGCTCGGTCGGCGCGCAGACGGAAGACCGCGAGATCCAGGTCAAGGCCGAAGCCAACATCGCCAATACGCTGACCGACGACGCCGTGCACGTGAACGTGACCGTCTTCAACCGTCGCGTGCTGCTCACCGGCGAAGTGCCGAACGACGCCACCAAGCAAGCCGCTGTGAACATCGTCAAGCAGATCAGCAACGTGCGCGGCATCGTCGACGAACTGGCCATCGGGCCGAAGAGTTCGTTCGGCTCGCGCTCGAACGACGCGTGGATCACCAGCAAGGTCAAGGCGAACCTGATCAACACGAAGGAAATCTCGGCCAATGTCTTCAAGGTCGTGACCGAGCGTGGCGACGTCTATCTGATGGGGCTGGTGTCGCAGGAAGAAGGCACCATCGGCGCGAACGTGGCGAGCCGCATCGACGGCGTGCAGAAGGTCGTCAAACTGTATGAATACGTGAAGCCGGAAGAGGCGCAGCGTCTGTCGACCGAAGCCGAGAAGAACCCGGCACCGGTGCAGGACGACACCAATGCGGCCACGGTCACCACCACGCCCATCGGCAACGACACCGTGACGGCCAAGCCGCTCTCGTCGCCCGCGCCGATCAGCGAAGGACCGGTCAAGCCGGGGCCGTCGAACAAGACCGGCAACTGATCGAAGCAGCGCTGCGGAGCCTCTCCTTGCCCATGCTGACCGGGCATTGCCCGGACACACGCCGCCGCCATCGTCCCCTTCGCCACAAGGCGAGCCGGACGATTGCGGCGGCGTTCGTTTTGACGGCAAGCCTCGGGTTTGCCGTATCGGGCGTTGCATCGGCTGCCGAGGCGTTGCCTGCTTCAGGCGTACGCGCGGCGTCACCGGTGTACGTCGCACCTTCGCAGTCTTCGCGCGCCGAGCCGGACTGGCAGGCGCGCGATTGGGCGATGGCTTGTATGAGTTGCCACAATGCGTCGGCCCCGGTCAGTGCGGGGAAGGCAACGCTCTCCGTGCTGGACGGGCGTCCGGCGGCCGAGCTGATGGCTGCGCTTCAGGCCATGCGAGACGGAAAACGTCCCGCGACGCTGATGCCGCAACTGCTCAAGGGCTATCGCGAGGACGAATTGCAGCGCATCGCCGCGTACTTCGCTGCGCAGCCCAAACCCTCTGCTTCGTCCCGATAGGCCGCCCGCGCATGCACCGCCGCCACTTCCTTCTCGGCCTGAGTTCGACGGCTGCGCTCGCCGGAACAGTCGGCATGGCCATCCCTTCCGGCGCATTCGCTGCGCCACTCTGGCCGACGCCGGTCAAAGGCCGCGCCCGCGTGGTCGTCGTCGGCGGTGGGTTCGGTGGTGCCACGGCGGCCAAGGCGCTGCGCGTGCTCTCGGGGAACACGATCGACGTCACGCTCGTGGAACCGAACCCCGCCTTCGTCTCCTCTCCGTTATCGAATCTCGTCGTCGGCGGCAACCTGCGCGTGAGCGACCTCACGGTGCCTTACGACCGGCTGGTGTCGCGGCACGGCGTGGCCTGGCGACGCACGCGCGCTACCGCCATCGACGCGGCGCGCAAACAGGTCAAGCTGGCAGACGGCGCAAGTCTCGCCTACGACAAGCTGATCGTCGCGCCCGGTGTCTCGCTTCGTCGCGACGCCATTGCCGGTCTGAACGACGCCGCAATGCGCGAGGCGCTTCCCGTCGGCTGGACGGACGCCCGCGAGAGCGCCACGTTGCACGCTGGACTGAAGGCCATGCCCGACGGCGGCGTGTTCGCCATCACGATTCCCGAAGCGCCGTTCCGCTGCCCGCCGGCGCCGTACGAACGCGCGTGTCAGGCGGCGGCATGGCTGCGACAGCACAATCCGCGCGCCAAAGTGCTGATCTTCGACGCCAATGACGCGGTGCTGGCCGAAGCGGAGCAGTTCCACGATGTCTGGCGCACGCAGTACGACGGCATGATCGAGTACCACCCGCAGTTCAACTGCACGGAGGTCGTGGCCGACGGGAAGACGCCGCTCGCCCGCTTCGAGCTGGGCGAGGAAATCCGCGCCGACGTGCTGAACGTCATTCCCCCGATGCGCGCGGGCGACCTCGCCGTGCAAAGCGGACTGGCGACGGCCAACGGCCGTTGGTGCGACGTCGACTTCCTGAGCTTCGCGTCCGCCGCGCAGCCCGACATCCATGTCCTCGGCGACGCCATCCAGATTGCGCCGCAAATGCCGAAATCGGGTCACATGGCCAACCAGCACGGCAAGGTCTGCGCGGCGGCCATCGTCGCCACGCTGTCCGGCCGTCCGGTCAATCCCGCGCCGCTCTACAGCAACACTTGCTATACGTTCGTTTCGTCCGCCGAAGCGATGCACGTTGCCAGCGTGCATCGCTATGACGCAGCGCAGCACACCGTGATGCCGGTGCAAGGCACGGGTGGCGCGTCGCCACGGGCCACGCGAGACGAATTCGCGCTGGGACTCGCATGGGCGCAGGGCATCTGGGCCGACATGCTGGCCTGACGCGGCGTTCAGGCGCATTTTGATGGCGTTCGATGTCGTCGAATCGCGTTTGGAGGGGAGTCTCTAAGCGGCGCAACCTACGTCCTTACGACGCGCCCGACGCACGTGTTGTCGGCGCGCTGCAATCCCCCGCTTTCCCCCGTTGACGGGGCCTTACCCCTCGCGGTTACACTGGCTCCACGAAAAAATAAGCGTTGGGGGGCATAGGGATGGCGTATCGCCAGGGAGAGTCCCGTCTTGCGTCACGCGTCACGCGTGGGGGCTCGGAGTCTGTTCGCAATCGTCAGGTCGCACACCGCAATTCTGTAGGCCGAAGTGCCGTACGTGTGGCCGAGATCGTCGCCATATCGCTTTGCTCCCTGAGTCTGCTCGGCAGCCAGTACGCCTGGGCCGACGCCAGCCCGGTGCGCGGCGATCCGATGCAAAGTCTGCCGAAGATCGAAGCACCCAAGGCCGCACCGGCGACCATCCACATTCAGCCGCCGACGCAGGAAGAGGCGCTCAAGTCGCTGCTCGCACGCAAGATCACACCCCAGCGTTTCGGTATCGAAGGCGTGAAGTCGCTGCCGTTCGATCAGATCGCGGCGTTGTTCTCGCCCATGGCCGGTAAGGAAGTCACCATCGGCGATCTGGTCGAGAAGGCCAACCAGGTCACGAAGATGTATCAGGACGCCGGCTACCTGCTGTCGTTCGCCTTCGTCCCCGCGCAGGATTTCAACGACGGCTTCGTGCGCGTAACCATCGTCGAAGGATATATCTCCAGCACGAAGATCAGCGGCAAGCCCGGACCGTCCGAGCAGCGGTTGCGAGACATTGCCGCGCACATCGAGGCGGAGCGTCCGCTCAAGCGCGCGACGTTCGAGCGCTATCTGAATCTGCTCACGCTCGTGCCCGGCATGAAGATCAAGGCCGACGTGCAGCCGCCCACGCAGACCGACGGCGCAACCGAACTGTCGCTGGACGTGCAGCGTCAGCCTGTCGCATTGGGCACGTCGCTCTCGTATAACAACCCGGGCATTCGCGGCGTTTTCACCGTCACGAGCAACGCGCTCACGCCGCTGGGCGAACAGATCCAGTTGACGGCCATCGCGCCGAAGGGACACAACGACGAGGAGTTCTACGCGGCGTCGTACTTGCAGCCGCTGGGCTCGAACGGGCTTCAGGCGCGGGTCGATGCATCGCACTATCGCGGCCAGCCGGACGATCAGGCGCTCGCGGGCCTCACGCGTCACCTCGACACCAAGCGCGTCGCGGTGAGCCTGTCGTACCCGATCCTGCTCAACAACCAGCGCAGTCTGACGGTCAGCGGCGGCATGTACGGCGTGAATTCGCGAGACCGTTACGAAGTGCCGAATTCGCCGAACAACATCAACTCGCAGACGAACGTTCGCGCCGGTCAGGTCCAGCTCGCGTACAACGAAGTGACCGAGAAGCAAACGCGCAGCGCCACGCTGGGCGTGTTCAAGGGCTTCAACGGAATGGGCGCGAGCCAGTCGTACACGACGCAGCCCGCGGGCATCCAGCAGATTCTCGGGCCGTACGATCTTGCCTTCTGGCGCTTCAACCTCGACGCCAAGCAAGGGGTGGTGTTGCCGTGGGACTTCGGTGTCGTCGTCTCGGCAGGGGCGCAGTACAGCAGCAACACGCTGCCAACGTCCGAACAGGCCACGTTCGGGGGGCAGCGTTACGGTCTGGGCTATCCGGCTGGCGAAATCGCGGCCGACAAGGGATGGGGCGCATCCATCGAGCTGAACCGTATGTTCCGCACGGACTTCCGGTATCTGAAGACGGTTCAGCCGTATCTGTTGCTCGATACCGCTCGCGTCTACTTGAACGCCGGTCAACTGTTCCACAACCAACTGGCGTCCGTGGGCCTTGGCGTACGCATCTCCGACAGCAAGTACTACACGCTCGACCTGTCGGTCGCCAAGCCGATGGCGGACGCGCCGACCAACTCACCCAACCGTCCGCTGCGCTTCAACGCGAACTGGTCGTATCAGTTCGAGTAAGCGGGGGACCGCCGGGTCCGGTAGCATGCTGCGGGGCGACGCTCGTGCAATAGCTGCATGAGCGTCGCCCCGGTTGTTTGGGTCGTCCCTCATCAAATTTCTTATCAGGTTTTTCCCTGATGCCGATGCCCCCTCTGTCTTCGTGTGTTCCGACGCGTCGCCTGACGCCGCTGGCGACGTGCGTCTCGCAGTCGATTACAGGGCCGTGCGCTATATCCACCGGTATACACGGAAACGTCTCGTCGTCGAACACGCTCGATCATCGCGCAGCCGATAGATCGGTGTCCGATATGTTGCAGTGCAGCTTGATTCCTTCGCTCGTTATTTTGATTATCCGTATATGCGTATGTAGGCATATGCGAAATTCTATGTGCCTTCGCACGAACTTGAAGACTGACCGTCATGGAAGAACTCGATCGCGTATTCGAAAAGGTGTCGCACTACTTCAGCCTGCTGTCGGAGCCGACGCGGCTGAAGATCCTGCACGCGCTGTGTGGGGGCGAGCGCTCGGTGAACGAGGTGGTGACGGAAGTGGGGTCGTCGCAGACCAACGTGTCTCGGCATCTCGGCGCGATGTATCAGGCGGGCGTGCTTTCGCGGCGTCGCGACGGGAACCAGGTGTACTACACGATTGCGGATACCGGGGTGGTCGAGATCTGTCGCGCCGTGTGCGTGCAGGTGGCCGGCCGAATCGAGGAGGAAGCGCTGCCAGAGCGTGCCGTCGATGGCTTCATGCCACGCGGGAATTAATACATAAGCTGTAACCCGTCAGTGTCCTCGCGATGCTGGCGGACGCCACAAAACGCGAGGAGACAGGGGTGAGCAAAACAAGCGATGACAAGTCGCGAGCCGGCCGTTTGCGCCGGGCTCCGGAGAATTTCATCGACGGCACGTTTGCGGCCGACGTCACGCGCGACGGGTTGAACCCTTCGCGACGTGGCTTTCTGCAACGCAGCTTCCTCGCCGCAGGCGCGGCGCTCGCGGGCGGCGCGGCGTTTGCTGCCGACGCACCCAACGGTGTGCCGGGAGCCGGCGATCCGATGATTCTCGAGCCGCGCCCCTGGGCCACGTCGCTCGGTCAGCCTGTGGCGGCGCGTCCGTACGGCATGCCGTCGAAGTTCGAAGCGAACCTGCAACGCCGTCAGTCGCCGGGGCTCACGCAGACGGCGCAGGCTTCGGTCGCCTTCACCCCCCTTCAGGGTCTGTTCGGCATCATCACCCCCAGCGGTCTGCATTTCGAGCGCCATCATCAGGGTTGGCAGGAGATCGACCCGACGCAGCACCGGCTGATGGTGCACGGTCTCGTGCGCGAAGCGAAGGTGTACACGATGGACGACATCATGCGTCTGCCGTCCGTCTCGCGCATGCACTTCATCGAATGCGGTGCGAACACCGGCATGGAGTGGGGCAATGCCGCCGTGCCGACCGTCCAGTACACGCATGGCATGCTGTCGTGCTGCGAATTCACCGGTGTGCCGCTGTCCGTGCTGCTCGACGACGTGGGCGCGGACACGAAGAAGGGCCAGTTCGTGCTGGCCGAAGGCGGCGACGGCTCCGGTATGACCCGTACGATCTCCATGGAGGCGGCGCTCTCGGACGTGCTCGTCGCGTGGGGGATGAACGGCGAGATGCTGCGTCCTGAGAACGGCTATCCGCTGCGTCTGGTGGTGCCGGGCGTGCAGGGCGTGTCGTGGGTGAAATGGCTGCGTCGCATCAAAGTGGGTGACGCGCCGTGGAATACCAAGGATGAAACGAGCCACTACGTCGACCTGATGCCGGACGGCCAGCATCGTCAATACACGTCGATTCAGGAGTGCAAATCCGTCATCACGTCGCCCTCGGGCGGGCAGGCGCTGCTCGATCGGGGCTACTTCAACGTGACGGGCCTCGCATGGTCGGGCAGGGGGCGGATCAAACGCGTGGACGTCTCCACCGACGGCGGCAAGTCGTGGCGCGCCGCGCGGCTCGAATCACCGGTGCTCCCGAAATGCCTCACGCGCTTTAACTTCGACTGGCAGTGGGACGGCTCGCCCGCCTTGCTGCAAAGCCGTGCGGTCGACGAGACGGGCTTCTTGCAGCCGCGCTACCGGCAACTGCGCGAAGTGCGCGGCACCAAATCGATTTATCACAACAACGCGATCCAGACGTGGCAAGTGGCAGCGAACGGGGAGGTGACCAATGTTCACGTCGACTGAGCGTATGCCCATGAACACCCTGCGCCGACGCGCGCAAGCTACGGCAGTCGTTTTGCTCTGGGCCGGTGCGCTGGCCGTGGCGGGGCTGACCGCGACGGCGTGGTTCGCCGAATCCGCGCACGCCGCAACGGCGACGACCAAAGTAACGCAGACGGCAGCGGCATCCCCGGCATCCCCCACCAAGGCACCGGGCGGCATCGGGCGCGACGCCACCCCCGCCGAACTCGGAGCGTGGGACATCGACGTGCGTCCCGATTTCAAGGGTTTGCCCAAAGGGCAAGGATCGGTGGCCGACGGGCAGAAGCTGTTCGATGCGCGCTGCGCGTCGTGTCACGGCACGTTCGGCGAGAGCAACGAGGTCTTCAATCCACTGGTGGGCGGCACGACGGCCGACGACATCAAGACGGGCCACGTCGCCTCGCTGCGCGCGAACAACCAGCCGGTGCGCACCACGCTCATGAAGGTCGATACGGTCTCCACCATGTGGGACTACATCCGTCGCGCGATGCCGTGGAACGCGCCGCGCTCGCTCACGCCCGATGAGGTGTATGCGGTCACGGCCTACATCCTGAACCTCGGCGAGATCGTGCCGGCGGACTTCGTGCTGTCGGATAAGAACATTGGCGACGTGCAGAAACTGATGCCCAATCGCAACGGTATGACGCGTGCGCACGGCATGTGGCGCGTGGGCGACAAACCGGATACCCATAACAAGGCGTGTATGCAGGATTGCCCTGAGGCTGGTATCGTGACGTCCGCACTCCCTGCGTACGCCCGCGACGCACATGGAGATCTGGCCGCGCAAAACCGGGTCATCGGCCCGGTGCGTGGTGTCGATACGAAGCTGCCGCCGCTGTCGGGTACTGCCGCGCAAAATGCGTCGGTGCGCAGGACTGCGGCTCTCGCCACGCTCGGTATGGCGAGTCCGGACGCGCCGGCCCAAACCGCCGCAGCGACGTCACCGGCAGCAACGCTTGCGGATAAGAACGGTTGTCTGGCCTGTCACGGCGTTACCGACAAGAAGATCGGGCCCGCCTTCTCGGAGGTCGCCGCCAAGTACCATGGGCAGTCGAATGCGACTGATGTACTGGTGGCGAAGATACGTGCCGGAGGTGCCGGTAATTGGGGCAGCATGCCTATGCCGCCGCAATCACAGGTTGCAGAGACCGATATCCGTACGATGGTCGACTGGATTCTTCGTGGTGCACATTGAGCGGGCAGGGTGTCCGACGGATGTGCCGATTCTCCAGGCCGCCGCAAGACCCCGTCCCCAACACAAACCGAAGGAGTAAGAATGAAGAAGATGCTCATCGCTGCGGCCATGCTTGCCGGTACTTCGCTGGCTCATGCAGGTGTCGATGTCGCCGCTGCGACCAAGCTTGCGGCTGCCAACGCCTGTATGGGTTGCCACGCGGTCGACAAGAAGCTCGTGGGCCCGTCGTATCAGGAAGTCGCTGCCAAGTACAAGGGCGACAAGGATGCCGTGGCCAAGTTGACGAAGAAAGTGAAGAACGGTGGTTCGGGTGTCTGGGGTCCGATCCCGATGCCGGCCCACCCGAACATGTCGGATGCTGACGCCAAGATCCTGGTGGATTGGGTTCTGGCCGGCGCCCCGGCGAAGTAAGTCAGGGGCAGGGGGCTCGCCGGAACATCGGACGAGCGAACGGCGGCCGGCGTCACGTAGGAAGCTTTTCAGACGTGCGTCGGCGGCCTTCAAAGAGGAAACACACAGAGATGAACCAACAGCGACGCGACATGCTGCGGTTTTCCGCGGTAATGGGACTGGCGGTGGCCGCCGGGCTGATCAAGCCCGAAGAGGCCCGCGCGGCACAGGTGGAATGGAACAAGGCGGCGTTTGCCACCAAGAGCGTGGCCGATACGGTCAAGGCGCTCGGCGGCACGAGCGCGAGCCCCAGCGACCTGGTCGTGCTGACGGCTCCCGACATCGCCGAAAACGGCGCGGTCGTGCCGGTGGCAGTCACGAGCAAGGCGCCGAATACGCAATCGATCGCCATCCTGATCGAGAAGAATCCGAACACGCTCGCCGCGTCGTTCGATATCCCTGACGGCACCGAGCCGTCGGTGACGACCCGCGTGAAGATGGGCCAGACGTCGAAGGTCTACGCGCTGGTCAAGGCAGACAACAAGTACCTCGTGGCCGAGAAGGAAATCAAGGTCACGCTGGGTGGCTGCGGCGGTTGAGCGACGCATCGTATAAGGCTAGAGGAGCACAACATGGGTAATCCGATGCGCATTCGCGCAACCGAGGCCGGCGGTGTCGTCGAAGTGAAGGCGCTGATGAGCCACATCATGGAAACCGGCCAGCGCAAGGACGCTTCCGGTAACATCGTTCCCGCACACTTCATCCAGACGGTCACGGTCACCTGCAACGGCAAGACGGTGCTGACGGCCGAATGGGGTCCCGCCGTGTCGAAGGATCCGTTCATGTCGTTCAAGTTCAAGGGCGGCAAGAAGGGCGACAAGGTCGCGGTGACGTGGACCGACAACAAGGGCGACTCGCGTACCGACGAGGCGACCGTCGCCTAAGGGGCGATGCCGGGAAGCTGTGCGGTGGCGCTCGCGGGAAGGCGGAACGTGTCTGCCCGTGGTGCGCCGAACAACCCACAAAAAGAGGAGAGTCAGATGCTAGAGGCGCAACATAGCGCACGGGTGAGCACCCCACGCGACATCACATCGGCGGCATGGCTGCGCCGTGCCGTGCTCGGTGGCATGCTCGCTATCGCGGGCGTCGCCACGCCCGTCGCCACGGTATTCGCTGCCGACAACGCGACGGCCGACGCCATCGCGCAATATCGCGAAATGCTCGCCGACGGCAACCCGGCGGAACTCATCGAAATGCGCGGCGAAGAGCTCTGGAAGACGCCGCGTGGCCCGAACAACGTCTCGCTCGCGCAGTGTGACCTCGGGCTCGGCGCTGGCGTCATCAAAGACGCCTACGCGCAACTGCCGCGCTACTTCCCGGATACGAAACGCGTGCTCGACGCCGAGTCGCGCATCGTCGAATGCATGGTGAATCTGCAAGGCTTCAAGCGTGCGGACGTCATCAAGCAGCCGTTCTCCAAGGAAGGCCAGGACCCGACCGATCTCGAAGCGCTCACCGCTTATGTGGCGGGTCAGTCGCGTGGCGCGCTCATTCGCATTCCGCAGTCGCACAAGGAAGAGAAGGAAGCGTACGCGCGCGGTCAGAAGATTTTCTATTACCGTGCCGGTCCGTACGACTTCTCGTGCGCGTCGTGTCACGGGGCGGACGACAAGCGCATCCGGTTGCAGGATCTGCCGAACCTGACCAAACCGGCAGCCGCCCGTCAGGCCTTCGCGACGTGGCCGGGCTACCGTGTCTCGCAAGGCGCGCTGCGTACGATTCAGTGGCGCATGTACGACTGCTTCCGTCAGCAACGCATGCCGGAACTGAACTACGGTTCGCAGGCGTCGATCGATCTGATTACTTTCCTCGGTGTGATGGCCAACGGCGGCAAGATGGACGCCCCCGGCCTGAAGCGCTGACCGATTGCGAGGCACACCCATGAAATCATTCGCATTGCGCGCGACGTGTGTCGCGCTGGCAGCGGCCGGGGCTCTCGTCGTCGGCGCGGCCTTCGCTCAGGATGACGGCGTGAAGCGCGCCACCGGTACCACCGACGCGGCCGTCGTGCAGGAACTGCGCGACTCGTTCCGCGGCTCGGGCATCGCACAGCTCGATCGCATCGATCAGAGCGAATTGCAGAAGCTGTGCACGCAGTACGCGACCAAGCCGATGCCGGCGAAGATCGCCGAGCGTCTGCAAAAGGCCGAACTGGCGAACGTCAAGGCACCGGCGGACGGCAAGTACCTCGGCGACTGGAAGGAAGGCGAGAAGGTTGCGCAGAACGGTCGCGGCATGCAGTTCACCGACAAGGCCGACACGGTCAACGGCGGCAACTGCTATGCGTGCCACCAACTGACCAAGAGCGAGATCTCGTTCGGCAACATCGGTCCGTCGCTGTACAACTACGGCAAGCTGCGCGGCGATTCGCCCGAAGTGGTCAAGTACACGTGGGCGAAGGTCTACGACTCGCACAGCTACATGGCTTGCTCCAATATGCCGCGCTTCGGGGCGGCGGGCATCCTGACGGAAAAGCAGTTGAAGGATGTCATGGCTTTGCTGCTCGACCCGGCTTCGCCGGTCAATCAATAAGGCGATTGCCTTTTGTCCTTCGCCGCCTCGGTGCACGAGATGCGGTCGGACGCGCGGGGCGCGATCACTCGATGACGTGATCGCGCTGTCCGGCGGCCGATCGGCGTCCCTGCGTCGGCGGCTTTCGGAGCGTCGCATGAAATCCCAGTTCGCTAATTTCGCCTGGACCGCGCCGACTGGCTGGCGGGGTCTCGTGAAGGCTCGCGTATCGAAGGGACTGTTGGCGCTGCTGGCGGCGGCGCTGAGTGCTGGCGCGATGCTCGCGAGTGCGCCTGCGCAGGCAGTCGAAGTCGGCGACACGGTAACGCTGCCGTCGCTCACCCTGCTCGACGGCAAGACGCTGCCCGCCAGCGCCTTCAAGGACCGCACGGTCATCGTCGAGTACTGGGCGTCGTGGTGTCCGTTCTGTGCACAGCAGAATCCGCACGTGCAGAAGCTCTTTGAGGCAACGCGCGGCAAGCCGATCCAGATCGTCACGCTGTCCATCGACAAGAAGCCGCAGGAGGCCGTCGATTACATCAAGGCGCATGGCTACACCTTCCCGGCGGGCATGGAGACGCCTGAATGGCAGGCGGCGCTGGGTAAGCGTCGCGGTTTGCCGGAGCTGTACGTCATCGGACGCAATGGCAAGGTGCTGCGCAAGGAAGTCGGTGAGATGTTCGGCGAAGACGTGGCGGCGCTCGCGGATTACGCGGGCAAGTAACGTAAGACGACGGCAAGACAGCGGCAAGACAGCGCGAGCCGCTACACCTGGGCACAACACGCAAGAACAATAGCGGCGACGCATCGCGAGAAGCGTGCGCCCCGCAGTGGCAACGGAGACGAGATGAATCGACGCGAGTTCATGCAAGTACTGGCAGTGGCGGCCGCAGGCGGGATGGCGCTGTCGCATCACGAGACGGCAGCGGCCAAGGCGGCTGCGGCGTTCTACGATCTGCCGAAGTTCGGCAACGTGCATCTGCTGCACTTCACCGACTGTCACGCGCAGTTGCTGCCGATCTACTTCCGTGAGCCGAGCGTCAATCTGGGCATTGGCGAGCAGGCCAACAAGGCACCGCATCTCGTGGGCGATGCCTTCCTGAAGGCCTACGGATTGCGTCCCGGCACGCACGATGCCTACGCCTTCACCTATCTCGATTTCGCAGCCGCCGCACGCACGTACGGCAAGGTCGGCGGTTTTGCGCATCTGGCCACGCTGGTCAAACGCATGAAGGCGTCGCGCCCGGGGGCGCTGCTGCTCGACGGCGGCGACACGTGGCAGGGCTCCGGCACCGCCATGTGGACGAAGGGTCAGGACATGGTCGACGCCACGCTGGCCCTCGGCGTCGACGTCATGACGGCACACTGGGAATTCACGTACGGCGCGGAGCGCGTGAAGTCCGTCGTCGAGGAGCAGCTCAAGGGCAAGATCGACTTCGTCGCACAGAACGTGCAGACGAACGACTTCGGCGATCCGGTCTTTGCGCCGTACACCATCAAGACGATGAACGGCGTGCCGGTGGCGATCATCGGTCAGGCGTTCCCGTACACCCCGATCGCGAATCCGCGTTACTTCGTGCCGGACTGGACGTTCGGCATTCAGGAAGAGCGTTTGCAGTCGATGGTCGACGAAGTGCGTGGCAAGGGCGCGCAGGTGGTCGTGGTGCTTTCGCACAACGGCATGGACGTCGATCTGAAGCTGGCGTCGCGTGTGCGCGGCATCGACGCGATTCTCGGCGGCCACACGCACGACGGTGTGCCCAAGCCGGTCGTGGTGGCCAACGCCGGTGGCAAGACGCTCGTCACGAATGCCGGTTCGAACGGCAAGTTCCTCGCGGTGCTGGACTTCGATGTGAAGGGCGGCAAGCCGGTGGATTTCCGCTACAAGCTCCTGCCGGTGTTCGCGAACCTGTTGCCGGCCGACGCGCAGATGCAGGCGCTCATCGAGCGCGTGCGCGCGCCGTTCGCGGCCAAGCTGGCCGAGCCGCTGGCGGTGACCGAAGGCACGCTGTACCGCCGGGGCAACTTCAACGGCACCTTCGACCAGTTGCTGCTCGACGCGGTGATGGCCGAGAAGGACGCCGAAATCGGGTTCTCGCCGGGCTTTCGCTGGGGGACGTCGCTGCTGCCGGGCCAGGCGATCACGATGGAGCAATTGCTCGACCAGACGGCGATTACCTATCCGTACACGACCCTCACTCCCATGACCGGCGAGACGATCAAGACGGTGCTCGAAGACGTGGCGGACAACCTGTTCAACCCGGACCCGTATTACCAGCAGGGCGGCGATATGGTGCGGGTGGGCGGCATGGACTACACCATCGATCCGATGGCACCGATGGGGCAACGGATCTCGGAAATGCGTCTGAACGGCAAGCTCATCGAGGCAGGCAAGACCTACAAGGTGGCCGGCTGGGCGCCGGTGGCGGAAGGTGCGCAGGGTGAGCCGGTCTGGGATGTCGTGGCCCGCCATCTCAAGGCGCAGAAGACGATTGTCGCAAAAGCGCCGAAAGTCCCTGTCATCAAGGGGATGAAGGGGAATTTGGGGTCCGCCTGACGTGCCCTGAAAACACAGGGATTGCGCGTCGGACGGGCAATCCCGAGCAATTTTGTCGGCTGCTCGCCGCACAGGGAAAAATCGATATAATCAGAGCTTCGTGTGGGGCGGTAGCTCAGCTGGGAGAGCGTCGCGTTCGCAATGCGAAGGTCGGGAGTTCGATCCTCCTCCGCTCCACCAAGAATGCAAAAAAGCACCCTCTCGGGAGAGAGGGTGCTTTTTTCTTGCCTTCGCGATTCGGCCGAACATCGGGCCATTCCTCACGAAATGATCAGCGTGACTTCAGCGTCAAATCGGCAAGCATGTCTTCCAGACGCTGGATGACGGTGTCCCGATGGAAGTTGGCACGATAATACGCGCGTCCCCGCTCACCCATATCGTCGCGTTGCGTCGCGCCGCCATCTGCCAGACGACAGGCCAGCGACGCAAGTGCTTCCCCATTGCCCGCGCCGCAGGCGTAGCCTGCCTTCGCCTCTTCAATGACCAGCGCCCCTTCGCCGTCGAGCATGCCCAGGATCGGCTTGCCCGCGGCCAGGTAGGATTGGACCTTCCCAGGAATCGTCATGGCGAAAATCTCGTCGGCCCGAAGCGTGACGAGGAGTGCGTCGGCACCCGCGTAGAACGACGGCATCCGGTCCAGTGGGAAACGTCCGAGCATGCTCACTGTGCTGCCTAAGCCACGTGTTTTGATCTCACTCGCCACCCATGCGGCATTACGTCCGTCACCGACGATGATCCACTGAATATCGGTACGCTCGCGCAGTGCATAAGCCGCATCCAGGATGGCGGGAAAATCCTGCGCTTCACCGATGTTGCCGGCGAAGACGATCTTGAACTTGCCGTCGAACGGTACGAGTTCAGGCGCGACGCTCACGTTTTCGGCGTCGTCGAACAGACTTTCTGCCCAGCTCGGAAGCAGCTCCACACGGGCGCTCTCACCGGCATGTCGACGAATCGCAGGAATGAACGAACGCGATTGCGCGAGTATCACGTCGCACCGGTTGTAGATGAACGTCACAAGTTTGCCGACCCAACCCAGCACGCGTTCGGACTTGATCACGCCGACCGCGCGCAACGTCTCGGGCCAGAGATCGAGCACCCAGAACGCTACCGGCGCGCGTTTGATCCGACGGAGCACGGACGAGGGCAAGCCAACCGTGATCGGCGAGGTTTCATAGACGAAAATCCGATCGAACTTTCGTCCCCTCAGTTTGAACGGTGCGATGAACATGCCGGTGACGACGAACGATGCGTAGTTGAGCATCAATCGCAAAGCGCCATTGCCGCGCGGCAGGAGAGGCACACGAATAACCTCTGCACCTTCGTACTGGGAGAAACCGCCCGGATTGGCGCGAAACTCGTCGAAGATTTTGCCATCCGGGTAGTTGGGGTAGCCGGTAAGAACTGTGACCTGATGGCCGCGCTCGACGAGCGCGGCGGTCAGGTCATTGATGCGAAAGTTCTCGGGCCAGAAGTACTGACTGACGATGAGGATCTTCACGCCCGCCTCAACAATCTTTTCGCCAGACGGTTCGATTGACGTAATCGGTGTAGCTGAGGAGGATCCGCAGGACCTTGTCCGACACGTTCGGCATGGAGTAATCGGCGACCGGACGAAGCAAGCGCGTCTCGCCAACAGGTTGATCGCGAAGCACGTCCAGTGCCTGCATGACGCGTTCGGGATTGAGTCCCGTCATCATCACGGAGGCCTCTTCCATCGCTTCGGGGCGTTCGTGCGCCTCGCGAATGTTCAGCGCACGGAAGTTGAGGATCGACGACTCTTCGCTGATCGTCCCGCTATCGGACAGCACCGCCCGCGAGTACTTCTGCAGTTTGTTGTAGGCGTGAAAGCCCATCGGTTTGAGCAGTCGGACGTTGTCGTGGAAGCGAATGCCCATCGCGTCAATACGCTTTTGAGTGCGTGGGTGCGTCGAAACGATGACCGGCTCGTTGTAGGTCTGTGCGACCAAATTCAGCGTGAGTGCCAGATTGTTGAGCAAGCGGTCGGAGTCGACATTCTCCTCGCGGTGCGCGCTGACGACGAAATACTTGCCCGGCTCGAGACCGAGAGATTCCAGTGAATCGGCTTTCTCGATGTCGTCCAGATAGTGGGTCAGGACCTCGAACATGGGGCTGCCGGTCTTGATGACGCGGTCAGGCGGCAGCCCTTCGCGCAGCAGATATTCGCGCGCGATATCGCTGTAAGTCAGATTGATATCGGCCGTATGGTCGACGATGCGGCGGTTCGTTTCTTCGGGCACGCGCTGATCGAAGCAACGATTTCCGGCTTCCATATGGAAAATCGGAATCTTGCGGCGCTTCGCGGGAATCGCAGCGAGACAGCTGTTGGTGTCGCCGAGGATCAGCAGGGCATCCGGTGCTGTCTGCGCCAGCACCTTGTCCACGGCAATGATGACGTTGCCGATGGTCTCTGCTGCGTTACTTCCCGCCGCGTTCAGGAAATGATCGGGTTTGCGAACCGCGAGATCACGGAAAAAAATCTCGTTGAGTTCGAAATCGTAGTTTTGCCCGGTGTGAATCAGTACGTGCTCGCAGTACTGATCCAGTTTGGCCATCACGCGCGAAAGACGGATGATTTCCGGTCGTGTGCCGACAACGGTGGCAACCTTGAACTTCTTCATTCAAACCTCGTGGGCAATCGTGTCGGGCAACGCGCGATCGAACATCTCGTTCGCCCAAAGCATGACGATCAATTCATCGGTACCGATGTTGGTGATGTTGTGCGACCAGCCGGGAATGGTCTCTACGACCTGCGGCTTTTCGTCCGACGTGATCAGTTCAGTCGTCTCGCCAGTCACGATATGGCGAAAACCGAAATGGGCACGCCCTTTGAGCACCAGAAACTTCTCATTCTTCGTGTGGTGGTAATGCCCACCTCTCGTCACACCCGGGTGCGCCGTAAAAAACGAGAATTGTCCCGAGTCCTTCGTGCGCAGCATTTCGACGAAGACACCGCGGGCGTCACCGTGCGGCGTAAGGTCGTAGCTGAACTGGCCGGGACGTAGCACGCTCAGATAAGTTGCGTACAGCGCTCGAACGAGCCCGGTGCCGACCGCCGGCGTGGTAATCGACTGACGGCTGGCCTCGAATTCGCGAATATGCGCGGCCAGCTCGCCGACCGTGCATTGATAAGACGGCGTTACCTCGGGCCACTGCACGCCCTGAGTCGGTGCATCGAGCAAGCCGACCAGCGCCTTGCAAACGTCGTCGACGTACACGAGATGAACGACAGCCTCGGGGTCATGAATCTGAATGGGCAGGCCGTTCGCGATGTTGTGGCAGAACGTAGCGACCGCCGAGTTGTAATTCGGCTTCGCCCATTTGCCGAAAACATTGGGCAGTCGATAGATATACGCGGGCGCACCACATTGGGCGGCGAGCTTCGCGATGCTGTCTTCTGCGGCGCGCTTGCTCTGACCGTAGGGGTTGTCTCGCTCGGCTTGAATGGACGACGTGTAGGCGATCGGGATCGCGCGACCGCTGGCGAGAACCGCTTGCGTCAGCGATTCGGTCAGACCTGCGTTGCCGGTGTCAAATTCGGCGGGATCCTGGGGGCGGTTGACGCCCGCCAGATGGAAGATGAAGTCGACGCCGTCGAGCAAGGCAGGCAACCGCTCAGTGGCCATGTCGCGCGTGAAGGGGACGACTTCGATCTTGCGTTCGTGCAGGTGAACCGCCAGATTCTTGCCAATGAATCCGTTGGCGCCGGTGATGAGCACGCGCATGCTTTACGCCTCCGGAGTGACGTACTCGCCGCGCGCGATAGCCTGGATGAAAGGCAGCTTCATCAACAGCGCAGTCATTCCCGCCTCGTCCAGTCGCTCGGTGTTGTGCGAGTTGTAGTCGGTCGCTTCCGAAATTCTTGTTTCGCCCTGTTCGACGAACTTGCCGTAATTCAGATCGCGCAGATCGGGCGGCACGCGGTAGTAGTTGCCAAGATCCTCGGCCGCGGCCATTTCCTCACGGCTGAGCAAGGCTTCGTAAAGCTTTTCGCCATGACGCGTTCCGATGACACGAATCTCGTGGTCGGGCTTTTTCATCAGCGACACGAGCGAGCGAGCCAGATTCTCGATCGTCGAAGCCGGTGCTTTCTGAACGAAAATGTCGCCGGGCGAGCCGTGTTGGAATGCGTAAAGCACGAGATCGACGGCGTCATCCAGCGTCATCATGAAGCGCGTCATTGACGGGTCGGTAATCGTGATGGGTTTGCCCTCACGAACCTGTTCGACAAACAGCGGAATGACGGAGCCGCGTGAGGCCATCACGTTGCCGTATCGGGTCGCACAGATGACGGTGCTGTCGCTGCCGCGCGATTTCGCGACGATGACCTTTTCCATCATCGCTTTCGAGATGCCCATCGCGTTGATGGGATAGACGGCCTTGTCCGTACTTAGGCAGACGACTCGCTTCACATTGCAATTGATCGCTGCTTCGAGAACGTTTTCCGTCCCGAGCACATTGGTCTTAACGGCTTCCATCGGATGGAATTCGCAAGACGGCACTTGTTTGAGCGCGGCGGCGTGATAAATGAAATCTGCGCCGCGCACGGCGTTGAGCACAGATTGGTAGTCGCGCACGTCCCCGATGAAGAACTTCAGCTTCGGGTCGTTGTACTTTTTGCGCATGTCGTCCTGTTTCTTCTCGTCGCGGCTCAGAATTCGGATCTCTTTCAGATCCGAATTGAGAAAGCGACGCAGGATCGCGTTGCCAAATGAACCGGTGCCGCCGGTGATCAGGAGAACTTTGCCTGCAAACATGGGGAGTCTCGTCTAATAGTGGTGATCGCGACGCGCAGCGCGCTCACGCTCGGGGCAACGCCGCGAGAATCATTTCGTCGCGTTGCGCCAGGGTCGGATAATTGATCAAGACGGCGCGATAAGCACCCTTGAAAACAAACAGACTGCCAGCGGCTGCGCCAATGACGCCACAGCGTCCGATGAGCTGTCCAAGGTCATCCAACGATCCGGCACCGCCGAGAATCGTGATGGGAATGCTCACCGTCTTGCGAAGCTTCTCGGCCAGCGCAAGATCGTAGCCCTTCATCTGGCCATCGTTATCGATCGAGTTGACGACGATCTCGCCAGCGCCGTTCTTTGCCGCTTCCAGCGCAACGTCAAAGACGCTGCGCTTCGTGTTTTTCGTGCCGTTGTGCGTGTAGACGTCATAGTCGCGGCTCAACATGCGCTTCTTCACGTCGAGCACGACGACAAGGCTCTGTCGGCCGATTTCGTCGGAGATGCGCGTGACGAGTGTCGGATCAGCCAGCGCAGCGGCGCTAATGGCGACCTTTTCGACACCCAGGCCGATAATGCGCTTAGCTTGCTCAGCAGTGCGCACACCTCCGCCATAGCACAACGGCATGCGGCACTCGGCTGCCATGTGTGCGATGAGCTTGTAATCGGGCTCGGCACCGTTGGCGGTGGCGTCGATATCGACGACGATCAGTTCGTCCGTTTCCTTCTCATTGAAGATCTTGACGGCATTGATCGGGTCGCCGACGTACTTGGGCGATTTGAAATGGACGGTCTTGACGAGGCCGCCTTCGTGAATCAGCAAGCAAGGAATGATGCGCGGGCGCAGCATTGTCAGATCTCCGCAAAATTCTTCAACAGCGCTGCCCCCCAATGGTGGCTCTTTTCCGGGTGGAACTGCACGCCGTAGACATTCTCATGGCGCACGGCACATCCGAAACGGAATCCGTAATCCGCAGTGGCGGAGACGTCTTCGGCCTGCTCGCATTCGAAATAGAAGCTATGCAGAAAATAGAAACGTGCGTCGCGCTCCAGTCCTTTGAATAGCGGTGAACTGGCGTTGGGGGCGACATCGTTCCATCCCATATGCGGCATTGGCAGAGCGGCTGACGCGGGGTTGTTGGCGAAACCACGCACGCGGCTCTTGATCCATCCGAGCCCGTCTCTCACGCCTTCGTCACTGCCTTGCGCCAGAATCTGCATGCCGACGCAGATACCGATTACCGGCGTCTTTTCGACCAGGACCTTGCGCTCGAGCGATTCACGCATGCCTGACGCATTGAGCAGATCCATGGCGTGATCGAACGCGCCAACGCCAGGCAGAATGATGTGCGTTGCGTCGTCGAGTTCCTCGGCACGCGTCGCGCGTCGCGACTCGATACCCATGCGCTTGTACATGTTGGAGAACGCGCCGATATTGCCTAACCCGTAATCGACGATGGTAATCATCGGATGATCGCCCGTTGAATGCCCAATGCGCGAAGGACTCGTGTACCAAGATCAATGAATCCCATGTCGTTCTTGTAGTCCTTATAGGTCTTCTTCGGTCCTTCGAGCAGATTGCGCAAGTCCTGCACAGTAATGCCGAGCTTGGTCGCGATGTACTCGAAATCCTGAGCGAGCGTCTGGTCGTCGTAGGCCGGCTTTGCGATCTTTTCGAGTGCTTCTTCTCGGGTGAGCTGACCCGTGAGAATCAGGCTGGAGAAGTGAGCGCGTCGCTTGTCGTACCCGAACTTCGTGGGGAGCCAGAAGCCTTCATAGAAACGGGTAAAGCGCGATTCGTAATGCTTGTGGGCGTACTTTTGCCAACCGTACTTGGCGACGAGTTCGTCCATCGCCTCTTCCTTGATGTACGGGACGCAATTCAGCGGCTTGACGACGCGAACGCCCTTCACAAATCGGTAGTACAGCTTGAACTTGAAAATCCCGGCGAGCGGGAACGACTTGAGAGGGCGGGTGCCGAACTTTCGGTGAATGTCCTTCAACTGGCGCAAATCGGACGCGTGGTAGTGCCACTCCAGCGGTTCGCGGACGCATTCGGTCGAGTAATTCGCACCGGTCAGGATGTACTTGACGTCGTGCTTGGCGGCAAAGTTATAGAGGCCGGCGAAGAACGCGTGGTCCTGGGGCGTGTCCAGGTGCGGCACCTGAGCCTTGAAGAATGCCAGTTGCAGATCGCGCATTTCGGGCCAGTCAACCACTTCGGTATACAGGTCGAGATTCAGTCCGTCGACGAGCTTTTCAATGTTGTTGACGGCTTGCTGCGAGTTCCAGCCGGCATCGACGTGATAAAGCAGCGGGCGGAGGCCAAACTTTTCCTTGGCGAGGTACGTGACATACGAGCTGTCCACGCCGCCGCTCAAACCGATCAGACAGTCGTGATCCTTCCCCTTGCCATCACGCTTGATCTGCTCGACGGTCGCCATGATTTCACGCTCGCCGCGCTCGTCGGGGTGCCAGTTCGGCAGAATATTGCTGTGGTAGTTGTTGCAGTAATCACACCAACCGCGCTCGTCGAACGTGATGTTCGAATCCGAGGTGTCCATGATGCAGTTGGAGCAAATTTGATAGTGCTGGCTAGCCATAAATGCGGTTCCTGACTGATTCTGCAAACTTGCGTTGGCGTCGTGGTGAGGTATTCAGACCGGCGCGATCGTGCGTGCCGATGGATGGGGAAGGCAAATCGTTTTCGGGTGCAGTGGTTGCGGCCTGCGACCGAATGGCGCGTTCGACGACAAAACTGAGCGCATCGTGAATGAGCTTGACTGGCGTAAATTGCCCCTCCCGCTGTTCTCGAGGTCGAAAGGCGCGGTGCGGACCCTATCACCACGGCTTAGACAACGTTTTACGCAAGGGGGCTAATTGAAATTGTAAGTAATCGTCAGCCGGTTGGGCCTCTGGGGCTTAAAACGAGACCAGGCAGCCCTGGCAGCCTGCGTCGCCCGGCTGCTTTGCCGGGGTCACGCGTTGCTCGGGGGGCTCGGTCACCATCCATAGGGCTTCAACGGCAGATTGCGAGACGCGAATTATACCAGCCGGATATAGCCCAAGCGTGTTTGAAGGCGGCTTGCGGGGAAGGGATGTTGTGAGCGCGTGACACTTGTCTGCGATGGTGCAAAAGTCGCGCTGGCGTCGGCCGGCCGAAGGGGCGCCGCTATGCGGGTGCCGCGAGCCGGATAAAGTGGTCGTTATGCTACCATACCGCCCGACCGATACGGCCACCGCAAAGCCTGTGGCCGCACGTCCGATAAGCGCCTACGGCGATGAGTCGAGCCAAAATCAGACGCAAATCCACATATTTAAATCTCACAATCGGTGCAGCGTAATTGCGTCTCCAGATTTTTAATTTGATTTTGCGTGGCCTCACGCTGGCGAGCAAATTCCTCCTGGTGTTTGCGCTGGCCAAATTCCTTCGCCCGGTCGATGTCGGCGTCTATGGCCTCATGGTCGTCACAATTGGTTACTGCGCTTTCATTCTGGGCGGCGAGTTTTACACTTTTTCAATGCGCGAACTGGTGGTTGCGGACCAGTCGGCCAGACGCGGGATGTTACGATCCCAAATCGGGTTTCATCTGGTCTGCTATGCGATATTCATGCCGCTGTTTATCGGCTTGTTTGTGTGGAAGAAGCTCCCGTGGGCTTATGTCGGTTGGTTTTACGCCATTCTTCTGGTCGAGCATTTCTCCCAGGAGGTAAATCGCATTCTCGTCTCACTGTCCATGCAGTTGCATGCCAGTGCCGTGCTGTTCGTTCGCAGCGGTGCCTGGTGCCTGACCGTCATCGGCGCAATGGTGGCCACCGATTCGGCGCGTGATCTCAATTTCGTCCTGGGGGCCTGGCTATGTGGCAGCTTCCTGGCTTGCATACTCGGTGCGTATTGGGTGGGAAGTCGGCATGGGTGGCCCGGAATCGGCCAAGTGGACTGGCGCTGGGTGCGTAAGGGAGCGAAGACGGCTGCCATCCTTTTCGTTGCCGCGCTGGCGCTGCAAGGCCTCACGACATTTGACCGCTACGCCGTCCAGGATTTCGGCAGCGTCAGTGATGTGGGCGCTTACTCACTTTTCGCGGGCATTGCGACGGCGATGATCTCGTTCCTGGAAGCCGGGGTTATTGTTTTTTTCTATCCAAGCCTGATCGATGCTGCAAAACGCAACGATCTCGCAGCTTTTGCGCAACGAATGCGCAAGCTCACCCTGAATGTCGTGGTGTGCATGCTGGTGCTGGCGATCGGCGCGTGGTGCGTGGGATTGCTGGTGGTTCAGTGGCTCGACAAGCCGGCGTACAGTGACAATTTCTATCTGTTCAAGTACATACTTCTGGCTATGTTCGTATTTGGCGTCAGTCATATTCCCCATTTGGGACTGTACGCAAGAGGGCTGGATCGTGTGCTGTTGTGGAGCCAGATTGCCGCGATGCTGGCTTTTGCCGCTGTGGCGGTGCCGGCGGGGCAAGTCTGGGGAGTAGTCGCTGTTCCCGTCGCATTGTGCTTCGCTTATACGACGCTTCTGCTGTGGAAGACAGTGTGCTACCGCCTGATGCTTCGCGAGTTTAAAAACAATCCCCATTGTTAGGTTACCTATTGTGAAAAAAGTCCTTGTTACCGGCGCAGACGGCTTTATCGGTTCCCACCTCACGGAGTTGTTGGTGCGTGAGGGATATGAAGTGAAAGCGCTCTCGCAATACAACTCGTTTAACTATTGGGGATGGCTTGAGGACGTCGCATGCCTGAAGGAAATCGAAGTTCTCAACGGCGATATCCGCGACGCTCACTATTGCAAACACATCACTAAAGACGTCGACACGATCTTTCACCTGGCTGCGCTGATTGCGATCCCCTATTCGTATGTCGCACCGGAGAGCTACGTCGACACCAACGTGCGCGGCACGTTGAACATTTGTCAGGCGGCGCTGGAAAACAATGTCGGGCGTGTCATCCACACGTCGACGAGCGAGGTGTACGGAACAGCTCAGTACGTGCCGATCGACGAGAAGCACCCGCTGCAACCGCAGTCGCCGTATAGCGCGTCGAAGATCGGCGCTGACGCGATGGCAATGAGCTTCTACAACGCGTTCGATTTGCCGGTGACGACGGCTCGCCCGTTCAACACGTACGGCCCGCGTCAATCCGCCCGTGCGGTCATCCCGACCATCATCACGCAGATTGCTGCGGGTGCGAAGGAGATCAAGCTGGGCGATGTGTCACCGACACGCGACTTCAATTATGTCGCCGACACGTGCGAGGGATTCCTCGCGCTCGCGCGCTGCGACGCTGCGGCAGGCGAAGTCGTCAACATCGGATCGAATTACGAAATTTCGGTGGGTGACACGCTGAATCTGATCCGCGAGCTGATGGGCAGTTCGGTCGAGTTCCTGCATGACGAGCAGCGCGTGCGTCCGGGCAAGTCCGAAGTCTTCCGCCTCTGGTGCGACAACGCCCGAATTCGCGAGATGACCGGATTTACGCCGAAGTACGACATTCGTGCCGGCCTTCAGGCGACCATCGACTGGTTTGTTCAGCCCGGCAATCTCGCTAAGTACAAGGCAGGTATTTACAATGTCTGACGTCAAAGCCCGCTATTTGCCGCTGATCCAGGCAGTTCGCGAACGTTTCCCGGGCGACGGCTTCGTTCCGCTTCACGCGCCCGTCTTCGGCGGGAACGAGAAAACCTATTTGAGCGAATGCATCGATAGCACTTTTGTATCGTCAGTGGGCCCGTTCGTCGACCGCTTCGAGCGGATGATGGAAGAAATCACCGGCAGCAAGTTTGCGATCGCGACCATGAACGGTACCGCGGCGCTGCATATGACGTTGATTCTCGCGGGTGTTCGCGACGGTGACGAAGTGATCACACAGCCGCTCACGTTCGTGGCCACCTGTAACGCGATTGCCTATCAACGTGCCCATCCGATTTTTCTCGACGTCGATCGCGACACGCTCGGCTTGTCGCCGGATGCCGTTGCCGACTTCCTCGAGTCGCACGCCGAAATGCGCGACGGGCAGTGTTTCAATCGCGGCACCGGACGGCGTATTCGCGCGATGGTGCCGATGCACACGTTCGGCATCGCCTCGCGTATCGAAAAGCTCATCGAAATCGGCGAGCGCTGGAATATCGTCGTCATTGAAGATGCTGCTGAAGCGATCGGCTCGACATGGAAGGGCAAGGCGCTCGGAACGTTCGCGCCGCTGAGCGCTTTCAGCTTCAATGGAAACAAGATTGTGACCAGCGGGGGCGGCGGATGCGTCGTCACGGATTCTCCGGAAATCGCGCGCCTTGCCAAGCACCTCACGACGACGGCCAAGAGCCCGCACGCATGGGAATTTTCGCACGACCAGGTCGGCTACAACTATCGTTTGCCGAACATCAACGCCGCGCTGGCATGCGCACAGCTCGAGCAATTGCCGGGCTTTCTGGCGAAGAAGCGTGAGCTGTCGCGATTCTATGCGGATGTCTGTCAAAAAGCCGGGCTGAATTTCCTGAACGAGCCGGTCGGCGGGGAATCGAATTTCTGGTTGAACGCAGTGCTGACCGAAGGGCGGGACGAACGAGACGCGTTGCTGGCTTATGCGGCGGATGAAAAGATCATGATGCGCCCGGTGTGGCAACTGATGACGACCTTGCCGGCATTCCGCGACGCACAGGCGATGGCTATTCCGAATGCGCAATGGCTGCAGGACCGAATCGTCAACATTCCGAGCAGCGTGCCGGCGCAATGAGGCTCGTTTTTGTCGGTGGTGGAGGGCATTGCCGCTCGTGCATCGATGCCGCCGAGCGGGCGCAGATCGGGATCGCGGGTGTCGTCGATCCCGACGCCCGTGCCGACGTTCTGGGCTACCCGGTGCTCGGTGACGACACCTGGATCGACACGCATGTATCCGACGGGGAATTCGCATTCCTTGTGAGCGTAGGGACCACAGGGTCAGCGGCCATCCGACGACGCATCTTTGAGCACTTGCGTCGCTTGAACGCGACGATTGCCACGCTGGTGTCGGCAACAGCCGTCGTTTCCCGGCACGCCACCGTTGGGGAAGGGACAGTCGTACTGGAGCGTGCCGTCGTCAATGCGAACGCACGGGTCGGGGCGAACTGCATCATTAACACCGCCGCATTGATCGAACACGATGCCCGCATAGGCGATCACACGCATGTGTCCACCGGGGCGCTGATCAATGGGAACGTGGTTATCGGTCAGGGTTGTATGATCGGCTCTGGCGCGGTGATTCGGCATGGCGTGCGTATTGCAGACGGCGTCGTTGTGGGCGCTGGCGCAACCGTACTCGCCGATATCGACGCAGCGGGCACCTGGGTAGGAACGCCCGCCAGGAGAATGAAATGAGTCTTTGGAACGAACGCGTTTTCATCATCGCAGAAGCCGGCGTCAACCATAACGGCGACGTCGGGCTGGCTCGCCAGTTAATCGATGCGGCTGCCGAAGCCGGCGCCGATGCAGTCAAGTTCCAGACATTCCGTGCTGCAGCGCTCGTATCGCGTGAAGCCCGAATGGCGGACTATCAGAAGCGCAATCTGGGGGAAGAGACGTCGCAGTACGAGATGCTCCGGCGGCTCGAACTGTCAGACGAAACGCAACGTGAATTGCGCGCATACGCGGCTTCCCGAGGCATCTTGTGGTTTTCCACGGCTTTCGACCCGGAGAGCCTGACATTCCTGATTTCGCAGGAGCTGCCGGTCTGGAAGATTCCGTCCGGAGAAATCACCAACTATCCGTACCTTCGCCGCATTGGCGCGCTCGGACGTCCCGTGATTCTGTCGACGGGCATGAGTACTTTGAGCGACGTGGAAGCTGCGCTCGATGTCTTGCAGGCGGCCGGTACCAAGCGAGAGGATATTTGCGTGCTGCATTGCACGACGGAATATCCGGCACCCTGGCAAGACGTCAATCTGCGCGCGATGAACACGCTGGGCAATGCTTTCGGACTGGCGTGCGGTTACTCGGACCACACCACTGGGATCGAGATTCCGATTGCCGCCGTGGCGCTGGGTGCGCGCGTCATCGAGAAGCACTTCACCTTGGACAGGACCCTGCCGGGCCCCGATCATGCGGCTTCGCTGGAGCCTGCCGAGCTGGGCGCCATGGTGACGTCGATCCGTCACGTTGAATTGGCGCTCGGTGATGGTGTCAAGCGGCTGACGCCTTCGGAGCGTAGTAACCGTCTCGTCGCGCGAAAGCAGATTGTGGCGGCACGGGCGATTCCCGCGGGGCATGTCCTGTCTGAGGAAGACCTCGCAGTGCGCCGTCCGGGCGAAGGCATATCGCCGATGGAATGGCCGCGGGTCGTAGGGCGCAAGGCGGGGCGCGACTACGAAGCAGGTGATGCAATCGAGTGGTAAATAGTCAGATCGACTTTCGAGTACGACGGATTTTCGAGCGATGAAGAATTGGAATGCTGTGCTTGTTGGCCCGGACGACAGTCTGGAGAAGGCGATTTCGGTGCTGGACACCGGCGCGCTGCGCATTGTGCTCGTCGTGGACGACCAACGCCGGTTGCTCGGTACCATCACCGATGGCGACGTGCGCCGGGCTTTGCTGCGCTATCTCCCGATGAGCACGGCGGTGCGTGACGTCATGTGCTCGACGCCGCAAACCGCCGGGCCAGCCTGGCCGCGCGAGCGCGTGCTTGCGATTATGCAATCCCGCCAGTTGCTGCATATGCCGGTGGTGGACGACGGCAATGTGCTCGTCGGGCTGGAGACCATGCAAGAACTGGTGAATGGCCGTCGCCTCGACAATCCCGTTTTTCTGATGGCGGGAGGATTTGGCACCCGGCTGCATCCGCTGACCAACGACTGCCCGAAGCCGCTGCTGAAAGTTGGCGACAAACCTATCCTCGAACTGATTCTCGAGAGCTACATCAGCGCAGGTTTTCACAAGTTCTATATCTCGACGCACTATCTTCCCGAAATGATCCGCGCGCATTTCGGTGACGGCAGCAAATGGGGCGTGACGATCAGCTACGTCCACGAAGAAACGCCACTGGGCACGGGGGGCGCGTTGGGGCTGCTTCCGCGCGATGAAATCAGCCTGCCGATGTTCCTCATGAACGGCGACCTGTTGACTCGACTCGATTATCGCGGCCTGCTCGATTATCACAACGAGCATGGCGGTTCGGCGACGATGTGCGTGCGGGAGTATGAGTTCCAGGTGCCTTACGGCGTCATTCAGAGCGATGGCCATCGCATTCAGTCGATGGTGGAAAAGCCCATCCAGAAGTGGTTTATCAACGCGGGCATTTACGTACTTTCTCCGGAGTTGATCCGCAGCGTACCGGTCAACCAACGCGTGGATATGCCGACCCTCCTGGAGCAGTCCATCGAGAAGGGGTCCGACGTCATGATGTTCCCCGTGCACGAGTACTGGCTGGACATCGGCCGCATGGAAGATTTCAAGCGGGCGCAGCAACAGTTCGGCAATCTATGACGGCAAAGGCTCTCTATCTGGTGATCGGCTCGGGCAGTATTGCTCGCCGACACATGCGCAACTTGCGCGCTCTGTATCCTGACGCGGATGTTGGGTGCGTGTCCGCATCGGGGCGGGCCCTGTCTGCCGACGATGTGGAACCCGGTGTCGTCAGATTTCTCACGCTTGACGAGGCCATGTCGGCATCGCCCGTTTTTGCTGTCGTCGCGTCCCCCGCCCCTGCGCACGTCGCGCACGCGCGCAAGCTGCTTGAGACGGAAATCCCCGTGCTGATCGAGAAGCCGCTGTCCGACAGTATGGAAACGCTGGCGCCGTCACTTGATGAATTGATGCGTCATCGGGACAAAATCGAGATCGCTTACAACTTGCGGTTCATGCCGTCGGCTGTCTGTTTGAGACAAGCGGTTGTCGATGGAAGCGTCGGCCGCGTGCTTTCCGTGAGTGCGGAGGTTGGACAGTATTTGCCCGACTGGCGTCCTGGCTCGGACTATCGAAAGCAGGTATCCGCACAGAATGCGCTTGGCGGCGGAGTGCTTCGCGAGCTGAGCCACGAGATCGATTATCTGGTTTGGATTTTCGGTCGTCCGGACAGTGTGTTTTGCATCGCGAACCGCGTGAGCGATCTGGAAATCGATGTGGAAGATGTGGTGGATGCTTTCCTTATCCACGACAATGGCCCCGTCATCAATTTGCACATGGACTTTCTCCAACGTTCGGTCACGCGTCGCTGTAAAGTGATCGGCGAGACAGGGACGTTAGTGTGGGACATGCTCAAGAACACGGTGGTCGTGCAACGTTCCGGCGGCGAGGAGACAACGCTATATAGCGATGCGGCTTACGACCGGAACGCCATGTATATCGACGAGCTCGTTCATTTTGCCAAGGTGGCCAGTGGCGCGAGCGCACCGTTCGTGGATATTGGCCAGGCGGCCGACGTTCTCAGGTTGATCGACGCGATGAGACAGTCCGCGGCGACGCATCAGCAGGTGGCGATTTGAAGGGGAAAGAAGTGAGCGTTTGCGCATTCATATTTGCCCGTGGCGGGTCCAAGGGACTACCGGGCAAGAATATCCGTGAGTTGGGCGGCGTGCCGCTGGTGGCTCACTCGATCCGTACTGCGCAACAGGTCGCGCGGGTTCGCAAGATCTACGTCTCTACCGAAGATGAAGCGATTGCGCGCGTCGCACGCCAATTTGGCGCTGAAGTGATTGACCGCCCCGCAGAGCTCGCAACCGACACCGCCCCGGAATGGCTTGCGTGGCGCCACGCCATCGATACCGTATTTGCGCGCGACGGTGCGTTCGACGTCTTCCTCAGCTTGCCGGCGACGAGTCCGTTGCGTTCGGTCGACGATGTTGACGCATGCCTTGATGCCCTGAATGATTCGACCGACGTCGTTGTCACGGTAACACCGGCAGCACGTAGTCCGTACTTCAATATGGTCACCCGCACACAGGAGGGGCAGACGAATCTCGTGATTGGCGGACATGGTGCGGCGCGTCGTCAGGATGCACCGGCCGTGTATGACCTCACGACTGTCGCTTACGTTACACGCCCCGAGTTCGTTCGCACCCACGATCGACTGTTCGACGGGCGCGTTGGATCGGTGGTCGTCCCCAAAATTCGCGCGGTGGACATCGATGATATTCACGATTTCCAATTCGCCGAAGTCCTCATTCGGGCAGAACAACAATGAACCTTAACAATAAGACGATCATTGTCGTCGGTGGTGCCGGCCGTATCGGTCGGGCCATTGTCGGCGCACTGGTCCAGGCGGACGCCAACGTTGTCGTTGCCGACGTGGACGAAAGCGGTCTGGACAGCGTGGCGGCGGAGTACGGGGCGCGCGTCATGTGCCAGACGCTCGACGTGAGCGACGCGACGGCGATTCGCCAATTGTTGTCAGACGCCGAGCAGCGATTCGGTAGTGTGGACGGTGCGGTGAACACCGCTTATCCGCGCAATGCCCGGTACGGTGCGAAATTCTATGAGGTGACGTACGACGATTTCTGCGAGAACGTGAGTCGGCACGTGGGTGCCTATTTCCTGTTCATGCAGCAGTGCGCTCAGTACGCTTTGCATTCGAAGCAGCCCTTCTCGCTGGTGAATTTTTCATCGATTTACGGCGTGATGGCACCGCGCTTCGATGTCTACGAAGGGCTGCCGATGACGATGCCCGTCGAGTACGCGGCGGTCAAAGCCGGATTGCAGCATCTCACTAGTTACGCAACGGCATATACGAAGGGCACCCGGTTTCGTGTCAATTGTGTGAGTCCAGGCGGGATCCTTGCCGGTCAGAATCCGGACTTCCTGGCTCGATACAACGCGCATTGCCGCGAGAAGGGAATGCTGGACGCGGAGGATATTGTCGGCTCGGTGTTGTACTTGTTGTCGTCCGACTCCGCCTATGTGTGTGGACAAAACATCGTGATCGACGACGGTTTCTCGGTCGGCTAATTCCGCTCCACTGCCTGAATATTCCGTAGAACACTCTCAATGTCGTCGCTAATCGTCTATATCGTTGGGTCGCTGGTCATTTGGGGACGATACCTGGATCACGCGGGCAACTTCACTGCGTTCGTGTGCTTCTTCGCGTTGACGCTGGTCACCAATCTTCCGAAGCGGGCGTTTTCCCCACTGGCATTGTTTTATGCCTATTACGGCGCATGGTTTGTCGTCGCGCCGATGTTCGCCCAGCGCTTTGATGGCATGTTGGACCACACGGAATATCAATTGGCCATTGCCCTGGCGTATACGGTGTTCGGACTCGGGGTCGTCGCGATCAAAGTCGGCGAACGGATCGGGCGGGCCGGTCATCGCACCGACTATCGGGGGCGCGCACCGGGGACGTTTGCCTTGCGCAGCACGCTGATGATTCTGTACGTCGTTGCCACGGCGATGGTCGTGATGATTGTGCAGTCCAGCGGTGGCTTTTCCGTCTGGGAGGCGAATCCCGGTGATGCGTTCCTGAACCGAAGCGGGTCCGGCGTCTATGTTGTGCTGAGTCACTTCTCATCGGTTGCGCTGGCAGCATTGACGGGCTATTACTGCGTGCGCAAGCACAGCAAGGTTGCCCTGTGCATTTTTCTGGCCTGGTTGTTAGTGACGTCGCCGGTGCATGGCAGTAAGCTCCAGATTTCGTTGCTCGCGGTCGTTTCGATGCTGCCTTGGGTGCGCAACATGAGACTGCTGACGGTCAAGACGATCCTGCTTTATGTCTCGTTCGTCATGATTTTCCTGCTGGGTCTGTATTTCCGGAATATCACGTGGGTCAGTGCGGACACCATGATTCCGTATGCACTGAATTACTTCAATACGCTCGAGAACCTTGCCATTTCGGTGCGCGATTTCGATCCGAGCGTGCTGATGACGTTCTTCCTGCCGTTTGTGAAATTCCAGACGCCTTTCGGTTTGGCGAGTCCGGACATGTATTTCGACATGAATCACTTGCTGACGGACATTTATTTCCCGAAGTCGTGGGCGATTCGTGCGACCGAGCAATGGCCGGTAGAGACAGATCTGTATCTTAATTTCATGTTTGTCGGCGGGTTGCCGTTGGTTGCCCTGTATCTTGGGATCATCGGCTTCATTCATGGCCGGGCGATTCGGAACGACTCGCTGGGGTACTGGGCTGCGTCGATTCTCATGACGATTCTCATGATTTCGCATTTGCGCGGCAGCCTGATCAACTGGACTGATTTCTATCTGTATCCCTACATCGCGGTTATTGCGTATCTGTTCAGAAAAATGTCGTTGCGGCCGATACCCCGCCACGTCGCGTCGACCGTACCTGGCGATGCTGGCAACGCAGCACCTGCGATGAAACCGTAATGTCTGAGTCTTCCTGGGTCGAAGAGTATCTGCGTGCCACCGAGAACGAGATTGCCGTTGACGCGCATCTCTATTCGATCGGTGGGGGCAATGCAGGCGCGTTTGGACACTTGCCGCGTCCGGCGCGCTGGCGTGGCATGTCGGCGAAGCTGCGTCCGGTGTTGCGTATGGTGGGTACTGTGTCTCGTGTCCTCTGGGGTGTCGGCGCGGCCCGCGCGTATCTGAACTACGATGCCAGGCGTCTGGAGCGCTATCGCCAATCCTGCGCACCCGCGCCGCAACGACTGACGTCGGAGTGCCGCGAACTCGCGGTCGCCTTTTCGTCCAGGGCGGCGGACGTGCTTCACATCCCCGCGCTGTCTGACGAGCCGAAGCAATGGCTCACGTTTCCGTGGGCACCGATTCACCCGCTACCGCCAGGTCAGGCCCAGGTCGATGCGTTCTCGCTGCTAACGGCAGAGGATATCGAACTGGCACGAAAGCTCGCGATACGGGCATCTGCCGAATTACGACGCAGGCCGCCAACGCGACTTTGGGCTCTGCAAAGTTACACCGCCGTGCGCTGGTTCGCCGCGCGTATCGCGTTGGCCAAATTCACAGAATGCCGTTTGCTCATCGCGGAGCACTACGATCGCTGGGCCATGTTGGCCGATGCCGTCGCGCGTAGCGGACGATGCAATGCGCTAACGCTGGTGCAGCATGGGGCGCTGGCGGGACTGTCGGCGAATGGCGAGGCACCGTCGGGTCGACTCCATTTCCCGTTACCTCATCGACTGACGTCGGTTTCACGACTCTCGGTCTACGATGCGATTTCGCAGTCCGTCTTCCTTAGCGATGTGCTGACGCCCGAGTGCGTGGCCCGCGGGATTGATGTGCGGACTTTCAAGCCCACCATTGAACTGACCCGAATGAATACGACAGGGCGAGCGAGCCTGTTGATCGTTGGGCACACGCTATGCGAGCCGCTTCATATCGCGCTCATGCATCAGCTGTCGCGCGGTGGCGTCGATGTCGAAGTCTTCTACAAGCCGCATCCGACGGCGGCACCGGGTAATCAAGTCGCACGACAACCCTGGCAAGTCATTCACGAGCGAAGCGTCTTCCCTGCCGTCGATCTTGTCGTCGCCTATCCTTCGACGCTGGTGACCGAGTACGCGAACGTTGGCGTACCGGCTGTCGTTCACGCGCTCGACGCGACGCCCGACATGGCGGCTGCACTGGGCAGCGAAATTCAAGCCCGACTGACGGAGAAGGTCGCTGCCACTTCTGTCGGCTGACTGCGTCTAGCGCTCGATCGGCCCGCCTGACACGTCAAGGTCGTAGAACGATTTCTTCAACATGTTGGAGAGATCAACCGACTTCAGAACCTCGACGATCTTGGTGCTCGCACCGCCAGTGCCATACGGGTTGACCGTGTGCACCAACGTGGCCTGAAATGCCGGGGAATAGAGCGTCGTCAGTGCCTGCTCGATGGATGCGCGTTCCGGCGCGCACTGAATCACGCTGTCGGCCATCAGTCGGCCGCGTTGACGATCTCCGATATTGATCGTTCCCTTGCCGAAGCTTGGCACCTCTGCAACGCCGCTCGACGAATTTCCCACCACGCCGTCGACCTGAGCGATACATGACAGGTACCGCAATTGCCCCAGAGAGGGGTAGGCACGGCAATGCGGGCGCGTGGCGACGTAGTCATTCACCTGACGAATGAGGGAGCGCCCGTCAGTGTCCGCGTTCGGCAGCGTGAAGATGACGTGCGTGTCGGGTAGCGTGTCGAGGGCCGCGAACAGCTCGTTCATTTGACGACCTGCCGAATCGGACTCCAGCGTCACCGGGTGGAATGTCACCAGCAGATTGCGTTTGCCGAATCGAAAGTTCAACGACGCTTCCAGTTGCGCGCGGTCGAGCAACTTGACACGTTTGATTGCGTCTACGCCGAGCCCGCCGACCAGATGCACGGTCTCTGGTGACTCCCCGAGTTGAATGACGCGGTCCCGGTATGGCGCTGCCGCAACGAAGTGGAGGTGCGACATTTTCGTCAGCGAATGCCGGATACTTTCGTCAAACGCACCTTCGGTGGTTTCGCCGCCGTGAAGATGGGCAATCGGAATGCGAGCGACCATGGCCGCTGAGACGGCCGCCAGAATCTCGTAGCGATCGCCCAGCACCACAATCAGATCGGGCGAGAGATCGGCGAGCGCGTCGGCGAAACCCAGGAGCGCAATACCCATCGACTTGGCGACACCAACGGGCGTGTCCGAAGCCATCAGCATGTCGACCTTACGGTCGATGGAAAAACCGTCGCGCTCAATTTCCTTGTACGTGTCGCCGAACTCACGAACCAGATGACTGCCGGTAGCGATGATTTGCAGCTCAAGTTCAGGGGCGTCCTTGATGCCTTGCATGACCCAACGAAGCAAACCGTACTCGGCGCGAGTTCCGGTAATGACACAGATTTTTCGAGGGGTCGTCATGGCAGAGGAGGAAAGAGGGAGATCAGCAGAAATTCTACCAGTCACTACAAGACTCCCATACTTGGATACTTCGCGGCCTAATGCATCAGGGCAACGCGGCTGGGGCGGATGACGCTGCCGATATCCCTTAGGCGCAGGAAATTGCAAAGCCGGACCTTGACATGTTTCCCTTAACGTCTAGTTTTGAAAGGCGAGCCGCGATTCGGCGTCTTTGCATGGGACTATATGGCTCTCCCGATCCTCCTGATCGTCGTTGTCGCTGCGGCGCTCGCGTTTCATTTCTGGAGTCCGTGGTGGCAGACCCCGCTGGCGTCGAACTGGCACCAGATGGACGACACCCTTACCCTTACGCTGGTGATCACCGGCGTAGCCTTCGTCGTCATCAATCTTTTCGTTGCATGGGCCATTTTTCGCTATCGTCATCGCGACGGCCATCGTGCGGCGTATCAACCTCATAACCGGCGTCTCGAATTCTGGCTGATCGGCATTACGACGGTCGGCATCGTCGCCATGCTCGCGCCGGGACTGTTCGTCTACGCGAAGCTGATCGACGCGCCGAAGGACGCTCACGTCGTCGAAGTCGTCGGCCAGCAATGGCAGTGGCGCTTCCGTCTTCCGGGACCCGACGGACGCCTCGGCACGTCGGACCCCAGCTACGTCACCGCCGACAATCCGCTTGGCCTGAATCCCAAGGACCCGGCGAATCAGGACAATCGCATCGTCGACGCCCCCGAATTGCACCTGCTCGTCGGTCAGCCGGTGAAATTGCTGCTGCGCGCAAAAGACGTGCTGCACGACTTCTATGTCCCGCCGTTTCGCACGCGCATGAACATGGTGCCGGGCATGGTCACGCAGATGTGGCTCACGCCGACCCGCACCGGACGCTTCGACATCCTCTGCGCCCAGCTCTGCGGCGTGGGGCACGCCAACATGCGCGGCGTGGTCGTCGTGGACGACAAGCCCGCCTACGACGCCTGGGTGGCCAAACTCCCCACCTTTGCTGCACTGCAAACACAGCACGCCGGGGCGGGCGCACTGGACCCGCTCGCCGCGAAGGGCAAGTTGCTGGCGCAGGCCAAAGGGTGTGCTGGCTGCCACTCGGTGGATGGATCGGCGAGCGTCGGGCCGACCTGGCATGGGCTTTACGGGAAGACGGAGACGTTTCAGGATGGCAGTTCCGCCCACGTCGACGACGCCTACCTCGCCGAGTTCATCCGCAACCCGACGGCACGTGTGCCCAAGGGCTTCGCCCCGATCATGCCTAAACTGGAACTCAGCGACGACGACCTGAAGGCGCTTATCGCTTACATCCGGACGCTGGGCGCTCAACCGGCGGCGCAGCCCGGGGCACCCGCGCCTTCGACACCGTCAGCGCAGTCTGCTTCATCCGACACACCTCATTCGTCTGCCATGATCAAACCTGTCCGACATCTCACTATTCCGCTCACAGCCGTTGCCCTGGCAGCTACCGCTGTCCCCGCACAGTCTTCGCCCCGAAGCGACGCGTCCGCGATGCAACTCGCGCAGAACACGCTTCAGTCGCCGCGACCGCCCGTGCAATACGGACCGCTGACGCCGTCCGCACCGGGCAATCAAGCTAATCAGGGAGCACAGTCGCCGTCGCAACCGGCGCGCCGCCAAGGCGGCACGCCGGGCCTGCCGTTGCAGAACGATCCGAACACGTACGCCCCGCCGCTGGCCATCCCGCCGCGGCAGTCCACCGGTCCGCAATCGCCGGGACCGGCGCAACCGAGTGTGCCGATGATCAGACCGGCGCCGTAGCCCGACGCGCGTCGCACACAGATGCGCGGGCCGCACCGGCAACAAAGGGAGACAACGTCATGACTGGCAATGCCGAGAATGCCGACGGTTCCACCCATGCCGGTGCCCACGGGAGCTATGGGGGCTATGGTGGGCACGACGGCCCTCAGAGTTTCTGGACGAAGTACGTCTGGAGTCAGGACCACAAGGTGATCGCCGTGCAGTACGCCTGCACCGCGATTGCCGTCGGATTGGTCGGACTCGTGCTGTCCAACCTCATGCGTCTGCAACTGGGCTTCCCCGGCAAGTTCTCGTTCATCGACGCCAGTCACTACTATCAGTACGTCACCATGCACGGCATGATCATGGTGATCTATCTGCTCACGGCGCTTTTCCTCGGTGGCTTCGGCAATTACCTGATTCCGCTGATGGTCGGCGCGCGCGACATGGTCTTCCCGTTTCTGAACATGCTCAGTTACTGGGTGTATCTGCTGGCCGTGGTCGTGTTGATGGTGAGCTTCTTCGTGCCCGGTGGCCCGACCGGCGCTGGCTGGACACTCTATCCTCCACAGGCGATCCTGCCCGGCACACCGGGCACGGAGTGGGGCATCGTGCTGATGCTCGTCTCGCTGCTGATCTTCATCGTGGCGGCCACCATGGGCGGCCTGAACTACGTCACCACGGCTTTGCAGGCGCGCACCGAAGGCATGACGTTGCTGCGCATGCCGCTCACCGTGTGGGGCATCGTGATGGCGACGGTGCTGGCCTTGCTCGCCTTCCCGGCGCTATTCGTCTCTGGCGTAATGATGCTGCTCGACAAGACACTGCACACGAGCTTCTTCATGCCGGCGGTCGTGTCGATGGGACAACCGCTCGACTATCGCGGCGGCAGCCCGCTCCTGTTTCAGCATCTGTTCTGGTTCTTCGGACACCCAGAGGTCTACATCGTCGCGTTGCCTGCGTTCGGCATCGTCTCGGATCTCATCAGCGTTCACGCGCGCAAGAACATCTTCGGCTACCGCATGATGGTCTGGGCGATTCTCGCCATCGGCGTGCTGTCGTTCGTCGTGTGGGCGCACCACATGTTCATCAGCGGCATGAATCCGTACTTCGGATTTCTGTTTGCGACGACCACGCTCATCATCGCGATTCCGACCGCGATCAAGGTCTACAACTGGGTGCTCACGCTCTGGCGTGGCGACATCCATCTGACGGTGCCGATGCTGTTCGCCATCGGCTTCATCAGCACGTTCGTGATCGGCGGACTGACGGGGCTGTTCCTCGGCAATGTGAGCGTGGACATGCCGCTGTCGAACACGTATTTCGTCGTCGCGCACTTTCATATGGTGATGGGCGTCGCCCCCTTGCTGGTGGTCTTCGGCGGGATCTATCACTGGTATCCGCTGGTGAGTGGCAGACGTTTGAACGACCGTCTCGGTCAGTGGCACTTCTGGATCACGTTCCTCGGCACCTACGCGATCTTCTTCCCGATGCACTACCTCGGCATTCTCGGCATGCCGCGACGCTACTACGAGTTCCAGAATTACAGCTTCATCCCCGAGTCCGCGCACACGATGAACACCTATATCTCGGTGGCTGCGTTCGTCGTCGCGCTGGGGCAGTTGCTGTTCCTGTTCAACCTCGCGTGGAGCGTGCGGCACGGCAAACCGGCCGGTTTGAATCCGTGGCGCGCCGCTTCGCTCGAATGGCAGACACCGCACGCGCCACCCGAACATGGCAACTGGGGCGCAGTGTTGCCGACGACGTATCGCTGGCCCTACGAGTACAGCGTGCCGGGCGACATCGACGATTTCGTGCCGCAGAATCTCGCGCCCGATCCGCGACGTCCTGCCACGCTGGTGGACGGCGGCGACTCGGCGGCGCTGCATGGTGGCGGCAGCAAGGCGCCTCCACCGCCCGAGTCCCCGAAAGGAGCGACACCATGAGGCCCGTTCCGTCGTGGCCGCCGATGCCCCCCGATGGCATTCCCGGCGGCGTTCCCGTGATGCAACCGCGTCGGCGTACAGCGTCGCAGGTCGCGCTCTGGTGGCTCATGGGCGTGATCGGCATGTTGTTCGCGTTGATGCTCGTGGCGTACGTCATGCGCATGAGCCTCGGCGACTGGCGCCCGTTGCCGCCCGTCAATGCGCTGTGGGTCAACACGGGGGTACTGGCGGCAGCGTGCATCGTGATGCAGTCGGCGGCGTGGCAGGCGAAGCGAGGAGAGCTACGACGCTCCCGACGCGACTGGACACTCGCCGGTGCGCTCGCGCTGGCGTTCATTGCCGGACAACTCTGGGTCTGGCGCGATCTCGCGCTGCGTCGCTATGGCGTGTCGGGCAACCCGGCCAACAGCTTCTTCTTTCTGCTCACCGGGCTGCACGCGCTGCATCTGCTCGGCGGCATGGTGGCGTGGGCGCTGCTGATGCCGCGTCGTGTGACGCATGCCGCACGTGCCAGACGTCTTTCGCTCACCGCGCAGTACTGGCACTTCCTGTTCGTGTTGTGGGTGGTGCTGTTCGCGGCCATCGTCAATCTCACGCCGGAGATCGCGCAGCGTCTGTGCGGCACCGGCGTTGCGCCGTAAGTCCATGCATCGGCCCGGCCAGGAGACGCCTCGTGAATACGCCATCGTCCGCCCCATCCTCCGCTGCATCAGCGGCATCTGGCATCGCGCCGCCTGACGGCTGGCGCGGCGTCGTCACCGACTGGTCCGGCGACCGCGCGACATTCCGCGTGCCGTGGGGCAAGGCGATGATGTGGATCTTCCTGCTCTCGGACACCTTCGTGTTCAGCAGTTTCCTGATCGGCTACATGACGGTGCGCATGTCGACGACCGCAACGTGGCCGAATCCGGCGGAGATCTTCGCGCTTAACGTGGGCGGACATCCGGTACCGCTCCTGCTCATCGCGATCATGACGTTCGTGCTCATCACGAGTAGCGGCACGATGGCGATGGCGGTGAATTACGCGTACCGGCGCGACCGCGACAAAACTGCGGCGTGCATTCTCGCGACGGCTTATTTCGGCATCGCCTTCGTCGGCATGCAGGCCTTCGAATGGACGAACCTGATCGTGCACGAAGGCGTGCGTCCGTGGGGCAATTCGATGGGCGCGGCGCAGTTCGGCGCGTGCTTCTTCATGATCACGGGTTTTCACGGGCTGCATGTCAGCGCGGGCGTGATCTATCTGCTGACCGTGATGCGCCGCGTGCTCAACGGCACGCTGGAGCGGCGCGGCAACTACGAACTGGTGGAGATCGCGGGCCTGTACTGGCACTTCGTCGATCTCGTGTGGGTGTTCATCTTTGCGCTGTTTTATCTCTGGTAGGAGGCGCGATGGAATCCTCTGCGGCGGCGACGCACAGTGCCGGTCACACCGGACAACAACACGCGGTCGGCCTTTACCTGAAGGTGTGGGGACTGCTGTTCGTGCTCTCGACGTTCTCGTATCTCGTCGACTACGCGAATCTGCAAGGCTATCTGCGATGGGGGTTGATTCTCGCGCTGATGATTGCCAAGGCGGGCCTCATCGTTGCGGTGTTTATGCACATGCGATGGGAGCGGCTCGCGCTCGTCTACGCCATTCTGATTCCGCCATTGGCGCTGCTGGTGCTGATGTCGCTGATGGCGTCGGAAGCAGACTTCACGTTCCTCACACGGATGGCGCACTTTGGATGAGTTGAGTCGCGATTCGCTAGCGACATTAGCGACATTAGTGACGTCAGTGCCTCACAACAATTCCACCAGCCGACGGTCGCTCTTCTGACAGTACTCCGCACATGCGGCGCGCGCGGCGGTGCCCGCGCCATGCACGAACAGCGGCGCATCGGCTCGGCGCGACATCGATACGACGATGGACGGCGGCGCTGGCTGCAAAGGCAGTTCGACGACTTCGCCGCTTGCAATCAGCGCGTCGACGAACAGACGTGGAATCGCGGCGACGCCGAAACCGTCACGCACCAATTGCACGATCACGGCAATCGAAGGCGAACCGGTAATGCGCGTCTCGGAGAGCGGCACGCCGTGCACACCGGCCAGCTTCGCCACGATGTCTTCGAGCGCGCGGTGCGGCGCGGTCCCGCGTCCGTAGGTCAGGATCGGATGCTGTAACACCTGCTTCGCCAGTCCACTGCGCGTGTTCGGAAACATGCCCTTGCGCGCGATCCAGTGCACCGGATAGTTGGCGAGTGCATTGCACACCACACTGCTGTCGTCACTGCCCTCCACGCGAATGATGAGGTCGAGTTCGTCAGCCATGAGCCGCCGCTGCAACTGCACGGAGACGTCGACCGTCAGTTCGACTTCGAGTGTCGGATAGTCGGCGGCGAGGCGTCGCAGATAGTTCGGTAGCCAGCTGTGCACGACCGTCTCGATCACCCCCAGACGCAGCCGTCCGCGCAACGTGCTTTCGCCCGACGCTGCCGCCTGCAACCGACGCGCAGCCTCCACCACCGCCTTCGCATACCCCAGCAGGTATTCCCCGTTCGGCGTGAGTCGAAATTCGCGGCTGTCGCGGTCGACAAGCTCGGTCTTCAGCTCCTCTTCCAGCACCTTGAGACGCTGTGAGATGGCGGCGGGCGTCGCATGCAACGCTGTGGCCGTCGCGCGAAAGTTGCGCAGCTTGGCGAGCGTGACGAAGGTTTCGAGAAAGCGCGTATTCATGAGGCTCCGTGCGCGTCGATGGACCGGGAAGGGGCCGGGAAGTCACCCAAAGTCTGCGACGCAAGGTGTGCAGTGTGCTGAACGGTGCAGTGAAAATAAATGCAACGAACCTCGGGAAAACCCCCGAGGTTGTTAAGAAATTCTATACACAGGGGCGAACAAAAACTCGTTAGCGGCAACTTTTTTTTCTTCCTATGCTTCTGCCATCTGATGCCGCATTGGCGTCTCCCACTCAAGCCGGATCTGCCATGAACCACCGAGCCACCCCGCACGACTTCACTTCGCAACGCGACACCATCACGCCTTACGAATTTCGTCAGGCCGTGCGCTCGGCGCAGTTCCGTGGGCCGACCGCTGGCTATTGCGGCGACTTCGCGCAGGCGAATCTCGCTATCGTGCCGGTAGCGTATGCGCACGACTTCCTGCGCTTCTGCCAGAGCAACCCCAAGGCGTGCCCGCTGCTGGGCGTCGGTGAGCCGGGACAGTGGCACGTGCCCGCGCTGGGACGCGAAGTCGATATCCGCACCGACGTACCGGGCTACAACGTCTATCGCGACGGCAAGCTCGACGCGCAGGTCGATAACCTCGCGGAGTTCTGGCAGAGCGACTTCGTGGTGTTCGCCATCGGTTGCTCGTTCTCGTTCGAGGACATGCTGGCCAAGGCAGGTATCCCGCTGCGCCACGTGGAAGAGGGCCGCAACGTGCCGATGTACCGCACCAACATCGCGAATCAGCGCGCCGGCAGGTTCGGTGGCGAACTGGTCGTGTCGATGCGGCCGATGAAGGGCGCAGACGCCATTCGTGCCGTGCAGATCACGAGCCGCTTTCCCGGCGTGCACGGCGCACCGATTCATATCGGCGATCCGTCGGCGCTGGGCATTGCCGACTTGTCGAAGCCGGATTTCGGCGACGCCGTGACCATTCGCGACGGTGAGCTGCCCGTGTACTGGGCCTGTGGCGTGACGCCGCAAACGGCGCTCATGGGCGCGAAGCTGCCGCTCGCGATCGGGCACCGCCCCGGCTACATGCTGATGACGGACATCACGAACGCGTCACTGGCCGTCTTCTGACGTCATTCGGAAACTGCAAGACCCGCAGTACCCGTACTACCCAGCACTACCGAATCAGCAAAAGAACCGCGCCATAAAGGGCCGCGGCGGGAGAGGTATTGCCCGCCGGTGACGACCCACGCCTGTTGAATGAGCGCGGCCCGAGTGCATCACACGGCAAGTCAGGACATCACCGGAGCCTTTTTCTCATGGAAAGCAAAACCCCTCTCGCGCCCCCCGTAGGGTCGGATTCTTCCGCGCCCGCCGAAGCTGGCGGCAGTCTGTTCGGCTGGTATGGCGACGCCACCCCGCGCGAGAAGCGCGCGTTCTGGAGCTGCAAGGTCGGCTACATGCTCGACGGCATGGACACCCAGATGCTCAGCTTCGTCATCCCGACGCTGATCGCCACGTGGGGCATCAGCCTCGCCGACGCGGGCTTCATCGGCACGCTCACGCTGCTCGCCTCCGCCCTCGGCGGCTGGGTCGCGGGCATCCTCTCGGATCGCATCGGCCGCGTGCGTACGCTGCAACTCACGGTGCTGTGGTTCGCCGTGTTCACCGGGCTGTGCGGCCTCGCGCAGAACTACCATCAACTGCTCGCCGCCCGTGCGCTCATGGGCTTCGGCTTCGGCGGCGAATGGACGGCAGGCGCCGTGCTCATCGGCGAAGTCATTCGCGCTCGGGACCGCGGCAAAGCCGTAGGTCTGGTGCAGTCCGGCTGGGCCATCGGTTGGGGGCTGACGGCCATCCTCTACTCGGTGCTGTTCTCGCTCATGCCGGGCGAACTGGCATGGCGCGCGCTGTTCCTGATCGGTTTGCTGCCCGCGCTGCTGGTGCTGTTCATCCGTCGCTACGTGCAGGAGCCGGAGGTGTATCAGAAGGAGAAGGCCAAGCAGGCGAAGTCGGAAGACGCGCCCGGTATGGCGGCCATCTTCAGCCCCGCGCTGCTCTCCACGACGATTCGCGCTGCCTTGCTGACCACCGGCGCGCAGGGCGGCTACTACGCCATCACGACCTGGTTGCCGACGTTCCTGAAGACGGAGCGTCACCTCACCGTGATGGGCACCGGCGGCTATCTCGCGATGATCATCTTCGGCTCCTGGGTCGGATACCTCGCGAGTTCGTATCTGACGGACCGTCTGGGTCGTAAGCCGAACTTCATTCTGTTCGCCGTGGGGTCGATGGTGATCGCGTTCTCGTACACCTCGCTGCCGCTGACCGACAGCGCGATGTTCTGGCTCGGCTTCCCGCTCGGCTTCTTCGCGTCGGGCATCTTCAGCGGCATGGGCGCGTTCCTGACCGAGTTGTTCCCCACGCGGGTTCGCGGCTCGGGACAAGGCTTCTGCTACAACGTCGGCCGTGCCATCGGCGCACTGTTCCCGTTCCTGATCGGCATGCTCTCGAAGGAATACGGTCTGGGCACAACCATCGGCATCTTCGCCGGTGTGGCCTACGGCGTGCTGATCATCGCAGCGCTCACGCTGCCCGAGACGCGCGGTCGCGAACTCGAATCGCTCGAAACCACCACGCACTGATCGAATGACGCAAGGCGGTGCCCCGCGCACCGCCTGTCATCGCCGCGCTATCGCTTCTCGCCTGATCCCGATCCCCCGATCCCTCGATTGACACCCCCCGTTTTGCGAATGACATCATGACGAACGCTCTCACGCCCTCCGCCCAAAACCGCGCGCCTGCGCATCAGACTGCGTCGCGCTGGCAGTTCTGGATCGACCGTGGCGGCACCTTCACCGATATCGTGGCGCGTCGCCCGGACGGCACGCTCGTCACGCACAAGTTGCTCTCCGAGAACCCAGAGCAGTATCGCGACGCTGCCGTCGCAGGCATCCGTCACCTGCTCGGGTTGACCGCCGGCGAGCCGATCACGCCAGACCTCGTCGATATGGTGAAGATGGGCACGACCGTGGCGACCAATGCGTTGCTCGAACGCAAGGGCGAGCCGCTGGCGCTCGTCACGACGCACGGCTTTCGCGACGCGCTGCGCATCGCGTATCAAAATCGTCCGCGACTGTTCGATCTCGACATTGCACTGCCTGAAGCACTGTATGCCGATGTCGTGGAAATCGACGAGCGTGTCGGTGCGCACGGCGACGTTGTTCGCGAGCTGGATGTCGTCACGGCGCGCAGCGCGCTCGAAGCGCTTTACACGAAGGGCATCCGTGCGGTGGCGATCGTGCTGATGCACGGCTACCGCTATCAGGCACACGAGAAGACGCTCGCTGCGATGGCTCGCGACATCGGCTTCACACAGGTCTCCGTCTCGCATGAAGTCTCGCCGCTGATGAAGCTGGTCTCGCGCGGCGACACCACCGTGGTGGACGCGTATCTGTCGCCGATCCTGCGCCGCTACGTCGAACAGGTGGCGAAGGAAATGCCGGGCGTGAATCTGCAATTCATGCAAAGCAGCGGCGGGCTGACGCGCGCCGACAACTTCCAGGGCAAGGACGCGATTCTCTCCGGTCCCGCAGGCGGCATCGTCGGTATGGTGCGCGCGTCGAGCGCAGCGGGCTTCGAGCGCGTGATCGGCTTCGATATGGGCGGCACGTCGACGGACGTCTCGCATTACAACGGTGAGTTCGAGCGCGTGTTCGAGACGCAGGTCGCCGGTGTGCGCATGCGTGCGCCGATGATGAGCATTCACACGGTGGCGGCGGGCGGCGGCTCGGTGCTGTCGTTCGACGGCACGCGTCTGCGCGTGGGACCGGATTCGGCGGGTGCGAACCCAGGACCAGCGGCCTATCGTCGTGGTGGCCCGCTCGCGGTCACGGACTGCAACGTCATGCTCGGCAAGATTCAGCCCGCGCACTTCCCGAAGGTGTTCGGTCCGCACGCCAACGAGCCGCTGGATCGCGACGTCGTGGTCGCGAAGTTCACCGCACTCGCCGACGAAATCGAGAAGGCGACGGGCCGCCGTCAGACCCCTGAGGCGCTCGCCGAGGGCTTCCTCGACATTGCCATCGGTGCGATGGCCAACGCCATCAAGAAAATCTCCGTGCAGCGCGGCCACGACGTGAGCCGCTATGTGCTGACGACGTTCGGCGGCGCGGGCGGTCAGCACGCGTGCGGCGTGGCCGATGCGCTGGGTATGACCAAGGTCTTCGCGCATCCGCTCGCGGGCGTGCTGTCGGCCTACGGCATGGGGCTGGCCGACCAGACGGCGATGCGCGAACGCATGATCGAAGCACCGCTGGCTGAGGACGGTATCAATGCGCTCGAAGACGCGCTCGGCGCGCTCGCGGACGACGCTGTCAACGCGCTGCTGTCGCAGGGCGTGCCGCCATCGCGCATCGAGACGGTGCGTCGCGTGCACGTGCGTTATGCGGGGACGGACTCGGCCATTGCCGTGCCGTTCGGCAGCGTGGCGCAGATGCGCGACGCGTTCGAAGCCGCCTACCGTCAGCGCTATTCGTTCCTGATGGACGGGGCGGCGCTGATCGTCGAAGTGGCGTCGGTCGAAGCCATCGGTCTGTCGGACGCGCCGGTGGACATCGCACCGCTGGCGGCTCGCACGTCCGGTGCGCCGCAAGCCGTCGATCAGGTGAAGCTCTACGCCGGCGGTACGTGGCACGATGCGGCGCTGTTCGAGCGCGACACGCTGCTCGCGGGCGACACCCTCGACGGTCCCGCCATCGTCGCAGAGAAGAGCGGCACGACAGTCGTCGAGCCGGGCTGGCAGGCGCAGATGACCGAACAGGGCAACCTCGTGCTCACGCGCGTGGTGCCGAGAGAAACGCAGCGCGGGTTGGGGACGCAGGCCGATCCGGTGCGCCTCGAAATCTTCAACAATCTCTTCATGTCGATTGCCGAGCAGATGGGGCTGCGTCTGCAAAACACGGCGTACTCGGTCAACATCAAGGAGCGTCTCGACTTCTCGTGCGCGCTGTTCGACCGCGACGGTAACCTCATCGCCAACGCACCGCACATGCCGGTGCATCTGGGATCGATGGGCGAGAGTATCAAGACGGTGATCGAGCGCAATCGCGGCCGCATGCGTGAGGGCGACGTCTTCATGCTCAACGACCCGTATCACGGAGGCACGCACTTGCCTGACGTCACCGTTATCACGCCGGTGTTCGTCAAAGATGACGAAGGGGCATCCGGTGCGCATGCGGCCGAGCCGCTGTTCTACGTAGGGTCGCGCGGCCATCATGCCGACATTGGCGGGATCACGCCGGGTTCGATGCCGCCGGATTCGACGCACGTCGAAGAAGAGGGCGTGCTGATTGACAACTGGCAACTCGTGGCCGCAGGCGAACTGCGCGACCGTGAGACGCGCGAGCTACTTGGCGGCGCACGCTATCCGGCGCGCAACATCGATCAGAACATGGCCGATCTGCGCGCGCAGGTGGCGGCGAACCAGAAGGGTGTGGACGAACTGCGTCGCATGGTGAACGACTTCGGACGCGACGTCGTACTCGCGTACATGGGGCACGTGCAGGACAACGCCGAAGCGGCGGTGCGTCGCGTGATCGGGGCGCTGGGCGACGGCCACTACCGCTACCCGCTCGATAACGGCGCGGTCATCGACGTGACGATTCGTGTCGATCAGGCGTCGAGAAGCGCCACCATCGATTTCACGGGCACGTCGGCGCAGTTGCCGAACAACTTCAACGCTCCCCGTGCGGTGTGCATGGCGGCGGTGCTGTACGTCTTCCGTACGCTCGTGGACGACGACATCCCGCTCAACGCAGGCTGCCTGAAGCCGCTCACGGTGATCGTACCGGAGGGGTCGATGCTCAACCCCGTGTATCCGGCGGCGGTGGTGTCGGGCAACGTCGAGACGTCGTCGGCCATCACCAACGCGCTTTACGGTGCGCTGGGCAGCGTGGCGTCGAGTCAGGGCACGATGAACAACTTCACCTTCGGCAACGAGACGTACCAGTATTACGAGACGATCTCGGGCGGCAGTGGGGCGGGCAATGGCTTCAACGGGGCGGATGCCGTGCAGACGCACATGACGAACTCGCGTCTGACCGACCCGGAAGTGCTGGAGTGGCGCTATCCGGTGCGCCTCGAGAGCCACCGCATTCGCGTGGGATCGGGCGGCAGCGGACGCTGGCAAGGCGGTAACGGTGCCGTGCGCCGCATTCGTTTCCTTACACCGATGACGGCATCGATTCTCTCCAACAACCGTGTGCACGCGCCGTTCGGCGCACAGGGCGGCGGGACGGGGGCATTGGGTGCAAACTACGTTGAGCGCGTAGACGGATCGCGTGAGGCATTGGCACACATCGGACGCACGCAGATGCAACCGGGCGACATCTTTGTCGTGGAGACGCCGGGAGGTGGCGGCTTCGGCCGGGCGTGAGGCCGACGTCGAGGGCTGAAGTCGAACGACCGGATGGCCCCACCGGATAAGGGGCTGCGCATCGGCAACGCGATGCGCGTAACCGCTCCGTCACTGGGAAATGACTGAAGCGAGACCGGTTCCCGGAAGGGATTGCGGGCTTTGCAAAGGCGCACCATGAGGACCTCCGTACGATGCCGTTGTCGTAAATGACAACCGCTACGAAACGTACGGAGGTGCCTGAAATGTCCCAGATGTCTGCAACACCCCAAGACCCGAACGCCCAGCGTGCCACTGAGGCAACGCCCTCATCCTCACTCCCCGAAACGCGTGACGCCGACGCCTTGCTCGCGCAGTACGAGCGCGCCTGCGGCGAGATCCAGATGGCCGGTCGCAAGCTGGCGCGTCAGACGCTCGACTATCAGACGGTACTCGACGAGATCGAGCGGATGGAAAAGGCGGGTACACCGCAGGCGACGGACAAACTCGCCCGTCTCGATGCGCTGCTCGACAGCGAAGCCTTTCAGCGTGAAGCGCGCGAGATCGAGCGCATGGCCGTCGCACTCGCCGGCGTGATCGAGCGGCTGAACGCTGAGGTGCCTGCGACGGGCGACGAAACCGTGCGAGTCCCGGCGCGCAGTCGCGCGAAGCATCGGACCTGCGCGTGACGGGGGCGACATGATCTATCGAACGATCGGCACGCGCTACACGCACCACGCGCCGCGACCCGGCGGCGCGTTCGCGCAGGATGCGGGCTCCGCATCGCAAAGGCACGCAGGCGACAACCCGCTATTGAGCACGATGTGGCGCGCCAGCGAGCAGATGGATGGCTTGCAGGTGCGCGTCGACGAGTGGCTGGGCAAGGCGCGCAACCGCTCGGCGAACGCTCGCGATGCGCGCGACTGGCTGACGTCGATTGACGCATTGCAGTCGCGCTTGCGTGCGGGAGAAAGCGCGGTGTCGTTGCCGGAAGGATTGCGCGAGTTCGTGGTGCGCAACGCGTTGATGTCGACATTGCAGGCATCCGGCGCACTCGGCACTTCTGCATTGGACAGCCTCAAGGCCGGTGTGCAGTCGATGGCATCGGGTACGAGCGAGTCGGCCACCGTCGAACAGATTGAACTCAAGCAGTTTCTGTCGCGCTACGAGAATGCGCTGACGTTGAGCAACGCGGTCATCGCCAAGTTGCGCGACATCATGAGCAAGATCACCAGCAGCCTCTGACGGCCGTCTTTCACTTCACGTTTCAGCTTTCCCTCCCTCATATCGAATTCAGGAACGATCCCATGACTTCAATCCAATCGAGCGCGTATCGCTACGGCGCGTCCGCTTCACAACAGGCGTCGCAGGACGTCACGCTGACGTCCGCACGTACCGTCGACATTCACTCGCTGTTGCTGGCGCACGCCGCCACGCTGATGCAAGCCAGCGGCGGTGACGCCAAGCTGAAGATCGATTCGATGCGTGCGCGTCAGGCGCATGGCCGCGAGGCGCGCGACGTCGCGAATCAGATCGAAACGCTCATCAACAAGCTCGGCACGAGCACGACGGCGACGACCAAAGTCGGCGACGGCATTCGCGAATTCTTCGACAAGCACGACCTCAAGATCAGCATCGACGACAGCGGTACGAAGAAGACGCTGATGGACTGGGAGTCGCGCAGCAAGAAGATCGGCGAGGACGGTTATTCAGGACCGTCGGGGTCGTCGGGCGACTACCGAGCGGACCATCTGCGCGCGCTCAAGGCGGCGGCGGACAGTCGAGGCGAAGAAGCGACCGACAGCCGCACCATCGAGAACATCGAGATCAACAAGTTCCTCCAGGAATACAACGGCGTTTCGACGCTCGCCAACACGATCATCAGTTCGCGCGGGCAGCAGCTCAATCAGATCAACGGCTCGATGCGCTCGTGAACGCATCTTCATCGACGGCGTCATTGCTGGCTCGTACGGCACACGACACACACGATATGCGCGACGCGTCCGCTGCCGACACCGAAGCGATCTTCTCGCGCTTCTTCGAGCGGGGCGGCGCGCTGCGCATGCTGGCGGATCTCGACGAGCGCGATCTGGCGTGCGTCCGTGCGTACGCGCAGCAACGCTTCAAGGAAGGCGAGATCGCGGCTGCACAGCGCGTCTATTTCATGCTCGCCACGCTGGACCAATGGTCGTTCGACGACTGGTTCGGCCTCGGCCTGTGCTATCAGCGGCTCGGCCAGCATGACGACGCGTTGCCGTGCTTCGCCAAGGCCGGTGTGATCCGCGCCGCGGACCCGCGTCCGTCCTATCTGGCGGGCATGAGTTACGAGAGCGCGGGCAATACGGCTTACGCGACGAAGGCCTACCTCGCGACACTACGGCTCTGCGGCGAGGACACGCAACATCGCAAGCTCGCACATTCGGCGCGCGCCCGGTGCGATGCCCTGTCAACTTCTCCATCAAAAGGAAACGCATGACTGTGATTGGTGCAGTGGGAATGGCTTACCGTCCGTCATCCCTGGGTGACGTTCAGGTGCCAACGACGCAGCGCGAGGCGGCGCGTGCGTCGCATACGGTGCGACGCGATAACGCGTCCGGCGACTGGCTCTCATCGGAGGACTTCTTTCCCGACTCGCCGGAGGTGGCGAACTGGCAAGACGCCGACAGCGCGTTCGCTCGCTTACTACAGCGCTTGTACTCGCTGGGCAGTGCGATGGCGGCAGATGGCATGCGTCCGCCATCGCAGTTCGGCATGACCGATCTCGCGAGTCTCGAAAAGCTCGATCCGTCCACGCTGGTGATGGTCGCGTCGATGATCTCGATGCAGGCGATGGGAGACACGGCGAAGTCGACGCAGAAGGCGCTGGAACTGCTGGCGGAGCGGCAGGACAAGCTGCGGCAGGAGGACCTCCAGAAATTCCGCGAGCAGATGGACGCCGCGACCAAAGACGCCGACAAGGCGCGCAAGGGCGGCATCTTCGGCGTGATCTTTGACTGGGTGGTCGCGGCAATCGACGTCGTCGTCGGTGCCGTCAAGGTCGTGACCGGCGTGCTGACGATGAATCCGCTGATGATCGCAGGTGGTATTGCGGACGTCGGTGCGGGCGTTGCGGGCATCGGTGCGGCGGTCTACAAGACGATGGCACTCGTCGATCCGAAGAACGCCGAGAAATACGAGGCGGAAGCCACGAAGTGGGGTTACGCACAGATGGCGTTTCAAGCGCTTGGCATGGTCGTCGGCTTCGGTACGTCGGTGCGCGGATTCATGGCATCTCGCTCGGTGACGAAGACGGCCACGCGTGTGATGAAGGGCGGCGCGGGCGAAGCGCTCACGAAGGCCGTGAAGGCGGGCGACGACGCGGCCATCGGCGCGATCAAGCAGCGTGTCGTCTCCGAGGTCTCGTATCAGGTCGGCATGGAAGTCGGGAAGCGCGTCGGCAAGTCGCTCGCACAGAACGGCACGCGCACGGCACGCAATCTCGTCAAACGCGGTTTCAACCGGATGGCCGAGCAGTTCACGCAGGAGATGGTCGAGCGGATGGTGTCGCGTTCGTTCGACAGCGTCGTCAAGTCGACGGGTAAGCAAGTGGCCAAGGGCGCACGCGTGACGGCGACCGACGTGACGAAGTCGTTCGGCAGGCAGATCGCCTCGCAGGGACGTCGCGCTATCGTGCGGGGCATGTGGTCGCTCTCGAGTGTGATTCGCGGTGGTGTTGTTGGCGCACGCGAAATCACGGCGGGCGCAATCGGTATCCAGCGCGCGAAGCTTCAACGTGAAGCGCGCGACATCGGTACGGAAATGATGTGGTTGCAGTTCCTGATGGAGCTGAATGGCGACGACAAGAAGCGTGTGGCCAAACGCATGGAGACGTTGTCGGCGCAGCAGGGCGAGATCGCCGAGTCGGCCAGCGACGCTGTGACGAAGACGGGGGCCGTGCGCATCCGCATCGCCGCCTCAATGGCGTGAGCGGCGTGCGTGTTATCGATCATCGGCGCGGCTTCGGTCGCGTCTTCCTAAAATGGAACGCAAAGGGAAACGTAAATGACAGGCATAGCAACGACGAAGCCGTGGCAGCCCACGGCGCAAAGTGAGCGTGGCGCGTGGGTGTCGGATGTGCCGATGCCGGATCGCAGCGAACGTGCCGTCGACGGGCTGGTGACGCTGATGCAACTGGTGAAGCTGATGATGGAAATTCGCGTCGGCGAGCGCAACACCGATCAGTCGTACCGCACGCGTCACGATGTGATGTTGTTCGCGAGAGGTGTCGCGGCGCGCGACGAGAAATACCGAGCCAACAAGAAGCACTACGACGCCGCGATGACCTCCGCAGGTGGATCGCTCTTCACGGGCGTCATGTCGCTCGGCGGCAGTGTGATCGGCGCGCGCTACGGCATGCGCGACAAGATGGAGATCGGGCAGATGTTCGGCGGCGTCGTGAGCGGCGTCGGACAGTTCGGCAAACCGGCGTTCGAGTTCGCGGCCGCTGACCTGTCGAACCGGGGGCGCGACAACGAAGTGGTCGGCGAGTTTGCCACAGGACTCACCGACGAGACGCGCAAGAGCAACGACCGGTTGCGTCAGCGTATCGACGCGGCGAGCGGCGAGCTGCGCGACGTCACGCGTCAGTTGTATGGCCTCGCGGGCCAACATCTTACGAAGCTGTACGAAGCCATCCGCTGATTCGTTCCGTGATTCATCCCGTGATCTATCCCATGACCCATCCAGTGACCCATCCATGACAGTCTGCACGCGCGCCGTTGCGGCATTTTTCCGGACACACCGTTTCACGGCGCGCGCGGAAGTCTGCGAACGCATGCACATCACCTTGGGACAACGCGTCGAGAACGGCGAGTTGTCCCTTTGTCATCGTCTCGATAAAGTCGCAGCGGGCTATGTGCTGACGATCACCGATTTCCGGCTCGATGCCGAAGCACGGTCGAGCGATCAGGCGGTGAGGCGATTCTGTCAGCTGATCCGCACGTTGCTGAGGACGGTGCCGCATCTGAGCTACGTGCGCGGGATGATTCTGCCGGGCGTGAGCGACGCGCATCTGCGCGACGTGCGGCTTCGACTGAGTGTGATTCTGGAGCGCGAGGGCGCGTTCTGGCGAGACGAGGACGGCGATCGCTGGCTGGTGTTCTGCCGCGATCATCAGGGCATTCCGACGCGTCACATGGCGGCACGCGACACACCGTCCCCCTCGTCCTCTTCACCTTCTGTGGCTCACGGCAACATGCCGAGCACACGCCACCACACGTAATCCAGCGGGAAGAGCAGTACTAGCGAGATAACCGTCATGACGACGGTGAGCCGGGTGCCGTCTCGCATACCGACACCACCGAGGTGCATCGCGATCATCATCGGTGGGCTTTGATACGGCAACAACACCGTAGAAAACACCGGCACCTGAAGCATCAGGACGGTGTAGAGCGGCAGGCCGCTCGCCGTGGATAACTGACCCGCAAGCGGCGTGAGCACGGCGGGCAGCCCGGGCAGGGTCGCCACGAGCCCGATGGCCGCGCCGATGGCGATGAGCCACGCCGCGTTGATGACCGGTGTGCCGGGTACCATGCCGACGGCGTCCAGACACAGGCGCGCCACCTTCTCTCCCAGTCCGCTATCCGCGACGACGGCACCCACCCCCAGAAACCCTGCGACGTAGATGAGCGGTGTGATCTGCATCTGGTCGGTGAAGGTCTTGGGCGTCACGATATGAATCGCGGGCAGCAGACAGATGATCGCGGCGGCCACGGAGATCCACGCAGGCGAGATGCCGTGCCATGCGTCCGTCGCAAAGCCTGCTAGCGCGAGCGCGAGCAGAACGGACAGATGACGTGCGTCGTTCGTGAACGGTGGCGTTGTGTTGGTAGACGTGTTCGTGAGCGGACCATCGTCCGGGAACAGGCGACAGATGACCCACACGAGAATGACGGCCTTGAGCGCACCGAGCACGGGGAAGTGGAGCAGCAGATACGGCGCGTAATGCAGCTTCACGCCGTAGAACGAATCGGCGGCACCCATCAGCACGCTGTTCGGGATGTTCGCGGGCAGGATCGTCGTCGGCGGCATGTAGCTCGCGGCGGCGACCATCATCACGAGACCGGTGCGTCCGCGTCGTCCTTCGGTGAGACCGATGCGATCCGCGAGCGCGAGCACGATGGGGATGAGCAGCAGAATGCGACCGGTAGTCGATGGCATCACGAAGGCGAGACCGACGGCGGCCACCATCACGGACGCGACGTAACGAGGATACGTCGGACGCTTCAGCGCGAACACTGTGGACGCGAGTCGCGAGCCGAGCCCGGTCGTGCGCACCGCGAGGCCGGTGACGGCGCCGCCGAAGACGAGCCACCATGCGGCGGAGTGGAAGCCGGCAAAGATGACTTCCGGCTTCGCGACATGCAGCAACGTGGCGAGCAGGAAGAAGGTCAGTGTGGTGACAGGTTCGGGGAACAGGCCGAACGCCCATGCGCCGATGGTGAAGAGCACGAGGACCGCCGCTTGCGCCGCCGTAGGAGAGAGTCCGAGCGTGGTGCTGCCGTGACTCGCGGCCCACAGCGCGAGCGCGAGAAGGCCGAAAGCGGCGTAACCGCCGAGCGCCCGCAACCGGGCACGCAATCGTTCGCGACGCAAGAGATTGGAGGCGTGCAATGTCTCCGACGAAACCGTTTCGTTCATGGCGCTTGTCGTTTTGATGTTGGGCCAGAACAGCGATCTTACATGGTTCGGTCTTTCGCTTTCTTAATATCTGCAATTACCGCCATCAGTAGCTCGATGTCATTTTCTTCGAGCGCAGCGGTGATGTATTCGGAGATGACTTCGTCGGTGTCCAAGTATTCGGATGCATCGAACGGTGTCAATTCGATATGTGTCATTTGGCGTTGTCGTGTTCGGGCGTTGGGGCGCGGCAAGACTACAATGTCTGCACCCTCAAATTACCTTTCAAGACGAAAATTCAGACGTTGGAACCGAACGAAGTCATGACCGCCTCCGCACCGAAGCCCTGGTATCTCTATTTGCTGGAGTGTGCCGGTGGGCGCATTTACACGGGGATCACGGTCGACGTCGACGCGCGTTATGCGGCGCATGTGGCAGGGAAGGGGGCACGCTTCACGCGGGCGTATCCGCCATCGCGGGTGTTGCTCTCACTGTCGTTTGCCGACAGGTCGGCGGCCTCGCGTGCCGAGTACCGCATCAAACAACTGACCGCGTCGCAGAAACGCGGCCTGATTGCGGGGACGTATGTTTGCGACCTCGCTGACCTCAGCGACGTCCCCGCCGCCGAGTCATCCCTCAAGGCACCAGACGCGCCTGTCGAATGATGCGTCGCACGTCGCGTTGCAGCGCGCCGAATTGGCCGCGTGACGGAATCGGCGAGACCACAAGTGCCCAGCTATCGCCCGGCACGGTCTTCTCCACCACGGTGTAATAAGTCGACTGCGTGCGGAAGAAATCGGCGATGCCGTCGTGACTGATGCGATAGCTCCGATCCCCAGCCCCCGGCAGCAGGAACACGCCGAGTGTGTAGTACACATCGCGATCCGAATTCACCGGCCCCGACTGCTTATCGAGCAACAACGCGCGCAGTGTCTTCTCCGTGAGCAGGCTCGGGTGACGGACATCGAACACGCGCCACACCTTGAGCAACGCCCCCGTCGACATCTGCCAGCCCGCGAACGGCGCAAGCAGACGCCAGCTGTCGGGCAGCTTCGCATCCGTCACGCCCAGCGGCGTGAAGATGTTCTTCTCGCAGAAGTCCTTGTAATCCTCGCCGGACACCGCCTCGATCACCATCCCGAGCAACAGATACGAGACGTTCGAGTAGACGAAGTCGGAGCGGCCCGTCGAATGGCTGGCCTCGCCCGCATCCAGATAGTTGAAGAAGTCGGCGCTGCCGCCCACGCGACGAATCGCCAGTCCGCTGAACAGACCGTTGACCGGATCGTTGAAGCCGTTCGTCGCCAGCCCCGCGCGATGCGCCAGCAGGCGTCGTACCGTCAACTCGCGCAACGACGGGTCGAGCGGCTTGCCGTGTTCCTTCGAGTAGTCGGTGAGCAGGTCGCCGAGTTTGGCGTCGAGCGATAACTTGCCTTGCTGTACCAGCAGCGCGATCCCGATCGCCGTGACCGACTTCGACAGGCTCGCGACGGGCAGCAACTGCTGGACTTCGTCGCCCGGCGTGGCCGCTTCGAGCGCGACGCCGCCGTCCGACTCGGTACGCAGCCAGACGTGTGAGAGGTTGTAGCGTTCCTTGAGCTGCGCGACACCCTGCGCGATGGTCGACTGACCGATCGGCACGGCCGGCTTGATCGGTGTCACGGCACCTGACGACGGCAGCGCGACGACCGCGCCGGTGGTGTTGGTGACAGCGGTGGCGGATGAGGCGGACGACGTGTTCGACGCGTTCGACGGCGTCTGCGCGAGCGCATGGCTCGCCATCATCAGTGTGGCAGTGCCCAGCAGGATAGTCAGGACAACACGGCGTGCAGACGCGCCGGTACGCCCCATAGCTCGTGCTACGGCATGCCAATTGCCCGGCATAGTCCGTAGTGCGGTAATACGTGCCCCTGCTGCCGGACGGCTTTGCCGTTCGACGTTCATTACTTAACTCCCCCCGCGCACAAAACTTCGAACCGCGAATCGACTCTCTTCGGAGTCGGAATGGTTCGGAGTGCGCACGTGCCACTTTGTGGCGATATTCGAAATCGAAGTTTAGGAAAACTTCGGGTAAGTACCCAGCAAAACTTGCGCATTTTACATTAAGTTGCATATATCGCGCGCCAATGGCGATAGCCGGGTGCAATCGCCCCGGCTCAGCCCCGTCCGACGGGCACGGCGCGGGGAACGTCACGCATATTGCGCTGCCAAAACTCCCTCATAACGTAAAGCATCGACCGCAGAGGACCGTCCGGCGGCGCTTTCCGGGCGTTATGTCAGCGCAAGCGGCGGCTTTGTCAGTGCCGCACCGACAAGACCTGTTACGCATCGCGGTGTAAGCTATCTCCCAAGACTGACAGGCTCCGACTCGCCCACAGGCCTTGAGGGCGGCGTCCCGATGACGTCGTGCCGGCCGAAGGAACGACCGAAACATGACTGAACCGTCCCGTGCGCGCCCGAGCCGGCCCGCCGATCCCGCTTCACCCGTGGCGCTTTCCCCGGCCACTGCCGGACACAGCGCTGCGGCCTCTGCCGCTGGCGGGGGCGATGGCAACCCGCCGGATGCAGCCAGTCCTTCTGCACCATCCCCCGTCGAGGCCGCCTGGCTGGCCTTGCCCGCGCCCATCCGCCTGATCCGATGTTTCCCCTGGAGTGCCGCCCGCCCGTGGCTGATCGTCGCCGGTGTGCTGCTGCTCGGCCTGTTCGTCTTCGACGCGCTGCATCACATGTTGCGACACGTGCATTACGACAACGTGATCGCGGCGATTCACGCCACGCCGGTGACGCGCCTCGTGCTTGCCATGCTGGCAACGTTGGCGAGCTACGCCGCGCTCACCGGCTACGACATCTCGGGGCTTGCGTTCGCTGGCGCGAAGGTGAAGCGCTCGACCGTCGTGCTGACGTCGTTCATCGCCTACGCGCTGGGTAACTCCGTCGGTCTCGGTGTGCTGACGGGCGGCACGGTACGTATGCGGATGTACGCGGCGGCGGGTGTCGATGCGTCGAAGGTCGCGCAGGCCGTCGCCTTCAACGCCGGGGCGTTCGGCCTCGGCATGACAGTGTTCGGCTCGCTCGGGATGTTGTGGGGTGCGTCGCGCGTCTCGGCGCTGGTGCCGATTCCCGCGTGGATGTTGCAGGCCTTCGCCGTGTTGCTGCTGGCAGGCGCGGCGGCGTTCCTCGTGCTGTGCGCACGCAAACGCTCGGTTGCGATTTTCGGCCGCTGGTCGATGCCGTTGCCGCCGCTGCGCCTCGCGTTGCGTCAATTGGTGATCTCCGCCGCCGATCTCGGCATGGCCGCCGCAGCCCTCTGGTGCTTGCTGCCTGCTGGCGTGGTCGATCTGCCGACGTTCGTCGTCTTCTACGCCATCGCCATGGCACTCGGCGTGCTCAGCCACGTGCCAGGCGGCGTCGGGGTGTTCGAAGCGGTGATTCTGCTGGCGACGAACGGCCACGCACCGATCAGTCAGGTCGCCGGTGCGCTGGTGCTGTATCGCGGGATCTACTATCTGCTGCCGCTGATCTTCGCGGCGTGCCTGCTCGCAGCGTTCGAGTTGCGGCAAGGGCCGGCCGCCCCCATCGGACGCGCTGCCGTGCGCCTCTTCCCCGGCTTGCTCGCCGCGCTCACGCTCGTAGCCGGTGTGATGCTGCTGATCTCGGGGGTGACGCCTGCCACGCGCGACGCCGAAGACTTCCTGCGACGCCATGTGCCGCTGTTCCTCGTGGAGGTGTCGCACTTGCTGGGCAGCGTGGCGGGGCTGTCGATGCTGTTCCTCGCGCGCGGTCTGCTGCACCGGCTGGACGCGGCGTGGTGGGGCTCGCTGGGCCTCACCGTCATCGCGGCGGTGCTGGCGATTCCGAAGGGCATTGCGTTGTCGGAGTTCTTCGTGTTGGCGGTGCTAGCGACCTTGCTACTCGTCTCGCGCAAGCAGTTCGACCGGCGCTCGTCGCTCTTCACCCAGTCGTTCGAACCGGGCTGGATCATCGCTGTGCTGTCGGTGCTGGGCGCGTGTACGTGGCTGATGTTCATGTCGTACCGGCGCGTCGGTTACGCGAATCAACTCTGGTGGCAATTCACGTTCGACGGCGATGCGCCGCGCTCGATGCGCGCGCTGATGGTCGTTGCCGTGATCGGGTTGGGGTTGTCGCTGTGGCAACTGCTGCGGCAATCGCCGGGCGCGATGGTGCCTGCAACGGAAGACGAACTGGCGCGCGCGAAGGCCGTCATTCGCAAGCAACCCGCCGCCGACGCGTGTCTCGCGCTCATGGGCGACAAGAGTTTCCTGTTCTCGCCGTCGGGCAACGCGTTCATCATGTACGCGAAGCATCGCCGCTCGTGGGTGTCGCTCTCGGATCCGGTGGGCGATCAGAAAGAGTGGCCGGAGCTGATCTGGCGGTTCATCGAACTGGCCGACGCGCACGGCGGCCGCGCGGCGTTTTACAAGACGCGTCCGCAAGCATTGCCGCTGTACATCGACGCAGGACTGCGCGCGTACAAACTGGGTGAAGAGGCGTTCGTCTCGTTGCCGGAGTTCGGCCTGCAAGGCGCGCGTCGCGCGAATCTGCGCCATGGTGTGACGCGCGGCGAGCGCGAAGGACTGACGCTGGAGATCGTGCCGCCGGAGCACGTTGCGCCCCATCTTGCCGAGATGCGGCTTGTGTCGAATGCGTGGCTCGCGCGTCAGCACACGCGCGAGAAGGGCTTCTCGCTGGGGGCGTTCGACGACGCATACGTCGCGCGTCAGCCGGTGGCGCTGGTGCGGCGCGAAGAACGGCTCGTCGCGTTCGCCACGCTGATGTGTCCCGACGTGCAACGCATCGAAGCGAGCATCGATCTGATGCGTCAGGTGCCCGACTCGCCGCCGGGCACGATGGACTTCCTCTTCGCGAAGCTGATGCTGCATTTCAAGGAACAGGGCTATCAACGCTTCGGTCTCGGCATGGCGCCGATGTCGGGCATGGAGACGCATCAGCTCGCGCCGCGCTGGCACCGCTTCGGGCGGATGATGTTCGCGCACGGCGCGCGCTTCTACAACTTCCGGGGGCTGCGCAGCTTCAAGGACAAGTTCGATCCGCAATGGGAGGCGCGCTATCTGATGACACCGGGCGGCATTGCACCGATGCTGACGCTCGCCGACGTCGCCTCACTCGTAGGCGGCGGCTGGAAAGGGATGATTACGAAATGACGGGAAACGCCATGGCGAAGCGCGGCAAGACAGAGGGCAACGCAGACGGCAACCACGATGCACCGGTGAGATCACTTGAGCGCTCTCGCGGGATGTCGCGACGATTGGCGCGTAGTGCAAGGGACATCGGGGTCGTCGGGGCGGCAGGGGGCGTGCGGGCGGCGCTTGGCGTGGCGATGCTGACGGCGGCGATGTCGTCGCCCGTCGTGATGGCGCAGACGTCGAAGACCGCCGAGCAGCGTGGCAATCCGCTGAATGTGCTCAAACCCGCGCCCAAGGCAGGGCCGGTGGCACAGTCGCCTGCGGCGGCATCGAGTGTGCCGGCACCGGTCATGCCGCAGGCGGCTGCGGCCGCCGCCGGTGCGGCCGCCTTTCGTAGTGCTGGCGCGGGCGCTGCTCCCGAGATCATGACGCACGGCCGCTTCGAGAGCGTCCCCATCTTCCGACCTGAAGGCGAGCCCAACGCGACGGTGCTGTTCTTCTCCGACGACGACGGCTGGACACCACGCGCCGAGCGCATGGCCCGCGCTTTGGCCGACACGGGCGCGCTGGTCGCAGGCATCGACACCGCGCGACTGATGGCGAACTACACCAAGGACGATATCGCGTGCGTCTATGCGGCGGGCGATCTCGACAACTTCGGCCGATGGGTCGAGGCCGCCGTCAAACTGCCGGGCTATACCCCGCCGATACTCGTGGGCGACGGCGTCGGAGGCACGTTCGCATACGCCATGCTGGCGCAGGCCGGTAACGACACGTTCTCCGGCGCGTTGTCCGTCGACTTCTGTCCGGTGCTGCCGATGTCGCGTCCGCTGTGTCAGGGCGAAGGCGTGCATTTCGGGCGCGGCATCACTCACACGCCGGGCGGCGCACCGATGCGTCTGCTGCCTGCGCCGGTGATGAGCGCCCCGTGGCTCGCGATGGGCGGCCCTTCGGGTGGTCCCGCCAGTCCGGCGCGCGCACCGCGTTGCTCGGACCACGTCGCGCAGGAGTTCGCCGCACGTACGCCGAATTCCAACTGGCTCGTGGGCGGGCTGGCGGGCAGTCTGGGGGCGATGGATACGAGCGGTACGACGTCCGCCTCGGCAACGGGCGCGTCGTCCACGCCGGTGCTGGCCGACTGGGTGACGCAATACAAGAACGCATTCCGGCGTCTGAACGCGCACCACGTGGCAGGCACGGCGCGACCGCCTGCGGCCGTCGCCGATCTGCCCGTCATCGAGGTGCCCGCCACGGGCAAGCCCGCTGCGAATCTGGCCGACACCTTCGCCATCCTGATGTCGGGCGACGGCGGCTGGGCCGGGCTCGATCGTGACGTCGCCGGGGCGCTTTCCGCGCATGGCATTCCCGTCGTGGGGGTCGATTCGCTCCGGTACTTCTGGTCGGCGCGCACGCCGGCGTCCGGCGCGCTCGACATCGACCGTCTCATGCGCTTTTATCAGACCCGCTGGAACAAGAAGCGCGCGATCCTGATCGGCTACTCGCAGGGGGCCGACGTGCTGCCGTTCATGGTCAACCGGATGCCGCCGCTCGCGCGGGATCGTGTGGGCCTGCTGGTGCTGATGGGGCTCGGTCAGAAGGCCGATTTCGAGTTCCGCATGACCAACTGGGTGATGTCGAGCCAGAACGGGCTGCCGATCCGCCCCGAGGTGGAGCGTCTGCCCGACGGCATGGCGATGTGTATCTACGGTGCGGACGAGGACGACAGCAACTGTCCGGGCCTCGACCCCAAGCGGGTGCAGGTCGTGAAGATGCCCGGCGGGCACCACTTCGACGGCAACTACACCGCGCTGGCAGACGTGATCTTGCAGGGGCTCGCCAAGCGCTGACGGCGTCCGCGCTCGTCGCGCTCCCGCTGGCTCCGATTCGGGTTGCTGATCCAGCTCGTGCGTTTGACGAGTGCCCGGACCTTCCGTCTGTCGCTCCGTCCCAACGTATCAGGTATCCGCGCTTTCTCGCCTTGCCTTCCGTGCGGGCGCTCCGTACACTGCGGCCAGTTTTTCCCTATCGCCTCACGCACTTAGCGTGTTTCACGTGTGACGAATACGGTAGGGACCACACGATACGGCACGACAGACAGGAGAAGATCGATATGGCCGAGGGATACTTTCCGAAGTGGCAACCGCAGGACACCGCCTCCGGGCGCGTGATCGCCCCCGATGAGCGTCTGCCGTGGCCGCAGACCATCGCGATGGGCGTGCAGCACGTGGTCGCCATGTTCGGCTCGACCGTGCTGGCCCCGTTGCTCATGGGCTTCGATCCGAATCTCGCGATCTTCATGTCGGGCATCGGCACGTTGCTCTTCTTCGTGCTCGTCGGCGGACGCGTCCCGAGCTACCTCGGCTCCAGCTTCGCGTTCATCGGTCTGGTCATCTCGGTCACGGGCTATGCAGGCAGCGGCCCGAACCTGAACATTCCCGTCGCCCTCGGCGGGATCATTGCGTGCGGGGTGCTCTACGCCATCATCGGCCTAATTGTGATGGTCGTCGGCACGCGCTGGATCGAAGCGCTCATGCCGCCGGTCGTGACGGGCGCGGTCGTCGCGGTGATCGGCCTGAACCTGGCACCGGTCGCGGTCAAGGGCGTCTCGGCCACCAGCTTCGACACGTGGATGGCGCTGGCGACGGTGCTGTGCGTGGGCCTCGTGGCCGTGTTCGCACGCGGCATGGTGCAGCGTCTGCTGATTCTGGTCGGCCTGCTGCTCGCCTACGTGCTCTATGCCGTGCTGACGAACGGCATGGGAATGGGCAAGCCGATCGACTTCGCCGTCGTGGCCAACGCTGCGTGGTTCGGTCTGCCGCACTTTGCCGCACCGGTGTTCAAGCCGGAAGCGATGGTGCTGCTCGCGCCCATCGCCATCATTCTGGTGGCTGAGAATCTGGGGCACATCAAGGCCGTGAGCGCCATGACGGGGCAGAACCTCGACCGATACATGGGTCGTGCGTTCCTCGGCGACGGGCTGGCGACCATCGTGTCGGGCAGCGTCGGCGGCACGGGCGTGACGACGTATGCCGAGAACATCGGCGTGATGGCTGTGACGAAGATTTACTCGACGCTGGTGTTTGCGGTGGCGGCCGTACTGGCGCTGGTGCTGGGCTTCTCGCCGAAGTTCGGCGCGGTCATTCAGACGATTCCGGGTCCGGTGCTGGGCGGTGTGTCGATTGTGGTGTTCGGTCTGATCACGGTGGCCGGTGCGCGCATCTGGGTGCAGAACAAGGTCGATTTCTCGGACAACCGCAACCTGATCGTCGCCGCAGTGACGCTGGTGCTGGGCGCCGGCGACTTCACGCTGAAGTTCGGCAGCTTCTCGCTGGGCGGTATCGGTTGCGCGACGTTCGGCGCGATCATTCTGTATGCGCTGCTGCGCGGACGCGGCGCGTCGCGCCCGGCGGCGATGTAATGTTTCACCCTGCGCCTGCGAGTACCGGGGCGTGCGATATAAGCGGCACGGCGATTACGTCGTGCCGTTTTTGTTTGTGAGGATCGTTTCGAGGGGCGGCGCTTGCAGGTGTTCGAGCAACTGGCGGGCATAGACGGGCAGGGCGTCGCGTTCGCGCATGCACAGCACCAGCGTACGCAGTGCCCATGGGTCGACCAGCGGCACGATGCCGATGTCCAGCGTGGCGGCCGAGCGATGGGCCGCGCTCAAAGGGACGATGCCCAGCGCCGCGCCCGTCGCCACCGCACGGCACAGGCTGTCGAAGTCGCGCAGACGCAGCCGGTAGTGCAGGGCGCGTCCCGCGCGTCGGGCGTGACCGTCGATGTGTTCGGCCAGCGCACTATGCGCGGGCAAACCGATGAATTCCGAGTCGAGCACGTCGGCAAATGCGATGCCCTCGCGCGCCGCCAGCGCGTGCCCCGGCGGCGTGACGATCACCAGACGATCCTGCCGGAACGGCACCGTCTCCAGCCCCGTCAACTCGATCCAGTCGGACACGACGCCGATGTCGGCCGCGCCTTCGAGCACGGCCTGCACGACGGCAGGGCTCGTCTGCTCGCGCAACGCGATTTCCACGTTGGGATGGTCGGCCAGGAACGCGCCCAGCAGATCGGGCAGGAATTCGGACATGGCGACCGTGTTCGACGCGATGCGCACGTTGCCCTTGAGGCCGGCCGCGTACTCCCCGAGTTCGCCGCGCATCTGTTCGATCTGGAGCAGCACGCGACGCGCATGTGCGAGCAGGGCACGTCCGGCGGGAGTGGGCACGACGCCCTGCGGATGGCGCATGAAGAGCGCTACGCCCAGCGTCTCTTCCAAACCGCGAATGCGGGCGCTGGCAGAGGCCAGTGTGAGATGCGCGCGCTCGGCACCGCCAGTGATGCTGCCGGCTTCGGCCACCAGCAGGCAAAGACGCAGATCGGTCAGGTCGAATCTCATGGGATGGGCACGGGATAGGGACGGGATGGGCAGGCGCTGGGCACGGATGAGAGACAGGGTGCAGTCAGTGTAGCGGTTCGTCCGGGCACGATGGCGACTGACTTGGGCAAGGGCGCATGGTAAACTACGCGCTTTCAAGACACGGCCGTACCCGCGACGGTCTCGCCCGCCAAGCCGCAGAGTTTCATTCGCCGGCGGGTCGTCTTGCTGGCGTCTTCAGACGCGTCGCCCGGATGAGCGCGATGCGTGTCGCACGCCCACGCGGGCATTCCATCAAGAACAAACAACATCGATACGCGCGGGGACACACATCGTGGAGTCCGCGCATTGGTCTTTATATGTCTTTTGAAACGCTCGGCCTATCGGCCGACATCTTGCGCGCGGTAGCCGATCTCGGTTACACGCAGCCGACCCCGATTCAACTGCAAGCGATTCCGGCCGTTCTGCAAGGCGGCGATCTTCTCGCCGGTGCACAGACCGGAACCGGCAAGACGGCAGGCTTTACGCTGCCTATCCTGCAAATGCTCTCGTCGCGTTCGCACCCGGCTGCCGCCAACGGCAAGCGTAAGGTGCGCGCCCTCGTGCTGACCCCCACGCGCGAGCTGGCCGCTCAGGTCGAAGAGAGCGTCACGCAATACGGCAAGTATCTGCGTCTCACGTCGATGACCGTGTTCGGCGGCGTGTCGATGGTGCCGCAGGTCAAGCAACTCTCGCGCGGCGTCGACATTCTCGTCGCCACGCCGGGCCGTCTGCTCGACCACATGCAGCAGAAGACGGTTGATCTGTCCGGCGTCGAAATTCTCGTGCTCGACGAAGCGGATCGCATGCTCGACATGGGTTTCATTCGCGATATCCGCCGCGTATTGGCGGCGCTGCCCGCGAAGCGCCAGAACCTGCTCTTCTCGGCCACGTTCTCCGACGAAATCAAACAGCTGGCCGACGGTTTGCTCAAGTCGCCCGCGCTGATCGAAGTCGCGCGTCGCAACACCACGGCCGAGACCGTCGACCAGAAGATCTATCCGGTCGATCGCGACCGCAAGCGCGAACTGCTCGAACACCTCGTGCGCGAGCACAACTGGTTTCAGGTGCTGGTCTTCACGCGTACCAAGCACGGTGCGAACCGTCTGGCTGAGCAGCTGACGAAGGGCGGCATTCCCGCACTCGCCATTCACGGCAACAAGAGTCAGGGCGCACGCACGCGCGCGCTCGCCGAGTTCAAGAGCGGCACGCTGCAAGTGCTGGTCGCGACCGATATCGCCGCACGCGGTATCGACATCGACCAACTGCCGCACGTCGTGAACTTCGATCTGCCGGAAGTGGCGGAAGACTACGTGCACCGCATCGGCCGTACGGGCCGTGCCGGCGCGAACGGTGAAGCCGTCTCCCTCGTGTGCGTGGACGAGCATCAACTGCTCCAGCAAATCGAGCGTCTCATCAAGCGAACCATCGACCGCGAAGTCATTCCGGGCTTCGAGCCGGATCCGCATGCCGTGGCACAGCCGATTCGCAAGAATCAGCAAGGTAACGGCCGTGGCGCAGGCGGCGGTGGCCGTGGCGGTCGTGGCGCGGGTGGTGGCGGTGGCGACGACGCGCGTCAAAGCGCACGTGCGCCGCGCGAACCTCGTGAGCCTCGTGACGGTGGTCGTGGCGCGCGCCAGGGCGGCGAAGCGAAGCCGCGTCGCGAAGGCGAACGGGGTGGCCGTCAGGGTGGCAATGGTGGGAACGGTGGTAATGCTGGCAACAGCAGCAACGTCGGTCAATCTGCCGGACGCCGCGAGCAGGCACCGAAGCGTCCGGGCAATCCGGTTGACGGTCAACGCGCACCGGCACGCACCGCGCAGGGTGCGGGCAATGCACGTCAGGGACAGAACGCTGCGCGTGCGCAGAACGGCGGCGGCGGTGGCGAGCGCGGCGACTTCGGTCAGCGCGGTCCGCGTCCGGCGCGCCGCGACGGTGCCGGCGGTGCCCTGCTGATGGGCAAGCCGAAGCGCGATTAAGCGCTTCGCCGGACGTATCGACGATGTGCACGCAGCTCAACATTCCGGTGAATTTGAGCTGCGGCATGGCGTTGCGCGAAGCTGCCCGGCGGCTTCGCGACGGGGGCTGCGACGATCACGCGCATCACGTCAATAGGCACTCGAACACGCCTTCGCCGGCGTCTCCCGATGCCTCAGGGTCAGCCCCGACGAGTGCGCTGCGCAAAATAAGTAAAATATTAACTTTTTGCGCCCGAGACTCTCATGATCGCCCGTGTCACCCGGCTGTTCCCCTTGTGGGCCTTGCTGCTGTCCGTCTTTGCTTTCTTCTCGCCGGGCAGTTTCACCGGCATCACGCCGCATGTCACGGCACTGCTCACCGTGGTGATGTTTGCGATGGGCGTCACGCTGACGTTCGACGACTTCAAGCGTGTGTTCACCCGTCCCGCCCCCATCGTTGCGGGTGTGGTGCTGCACTATCTGGTGATGCCGCTGGCCGCCTGGATCATTGCACGCGTGCTTCACATGCCCCCCGATCTGACGGCGGGCATGGTGCTTGTTGGCAGCGTAGCGAGCGGCACGGCATCGAATGTCATGATCTATCTCGCCCGCGGCGACGTTGCGCTGTCGGTCACCATCAGTGCCATGTCGACCCTCGTCGGCGTGTTCGCGACGCCGCTGCTCACGCGCTTGTACGTCGATGCCTCGATTGCTGTGGACGTCGAGGGTATGTTGTTGTCGATTCTTCAGATCGTGGCGCTGCCGATTGGCGCGGGTCTGCTCATCAATCACTTCTTCGGCCGCGTGGTACGTGCCATCGAAGGCGTTCTCCCGCTGGTCTCGATGGTGGCGATCGTGCTCATCATCGGCGCCGTCGTCGGGGCGAATCAGGGCAACATTGCCACGGTGGGGCCGCTGGTCATGGTGGGCGTGATTCTGCACAACGGACTGGGGCTGCTCGGCGGTTACTGGGGCGGTCGTCTGCTGGGCTTCGACGAATCGATCTGCCGCACGCTGGCCATCGAGGTCGGCATGCAGAACTCGGGTCTGGCTGCCACGCTCGGCAAGGTCTACTTCACGCCGCTGGCCGCATTGCCGGGGGCACTGTTCTCCGTTTGGCACAACCTCTCGGGCTCGCTGCTCGCGGGTTACTGGCGCGGTCGCCCGACCGGCACGGCCAACGACAGCCAGGCGACGGCAACGCGTCCGACGCACTGAATTTTCTTTGTGCCGCGCACCGGTGTGTGCGGCGCGCAACGGGAGTCCGCACCGTCATCGCGGACATTTGCCTTTCCGTCTCTCATCGCCTACAACTTCGATATACCGTTCGCGGCGGTGAGAGAGTCTGTAGCACGGCGCCCGTCCGTGTTTCCCTTCCCCCGCTCGCCCACAGGGCGTATTCCGACGTGACCAGCGTCGACAGTCCGCATTGCGCGTATGGCTTTGTTGCGCGATGTGCTGTCGTGGTCCGGCGTACGAGCGAGCGGTCTGGAGTGTCTCAAGCATGTTGCGAAAGAATCCGCGCGGGGATTACCCCGTGGTGCACGAAACGTCGTTCGTCGATCCCACGGCCATTTTGTGCGGCCAGATCATCGTGGGCGAGAACGTCTTTATCGGACCTTATGCGGTGTTGCGCGCCGACGAGGTCGACGAAGACGGCAAGATGGAGCCGGTCGTGATCGGCGCCAATTCCAATATTCAGGACGGGGTCGTGATCCATTCGAAAGACGGCGCACGCGTGACTATCGGCGAGAACACGTCCATCGCTCATCGCTCCATCGTGCATGGACCTTGTGTCATCGGTAACAACGTCTTCATCGGTTTCAACTCGGTGCTGTTCAACTGCGTCGTGCACGACGGCGTGGTGGTGCGGCACAACAGCGTGATCGACGGGCGCGATATTCCCGAGAACTTCTACATTCCCTCGACCACACACATCAGCCGCGAGACCGATCTCGCGACCATTCCGAAGGTCACTGTCGATGCGCGCGAGTTCTCCGAATCGGTGAGCCGCACGAATGTGCAGCTCGCGCGCGCCTATCGTCGGATTCAGAACGAGTTCTGACGATAGGTGGCGACTCGCCAGCATGCTGCTGGCGAGTGCGCGGTGGCCGTGAACGTTTTGTTGGAGTCCGTCATGTCTTTGAGTGTCAACGGTATTGTCATCGACGCACGCCGCGTCGCCGATGAGATCGATCAGCATCGGGACGCGGCCGATCCGGAAGCGGCGGCGCAACGCGCACTCGTGAGTCGCGAGTTGTTGCGGCAGCGGGCGCGCGATCTGCGCCTGCTGTCCGAGGACGCGGGGGCTAGCGACGACGCTGTCGTCGATGCGCTCTTCACGCGCGACGTGCAGGTGCGGCATCCGACCGAAGCCGAGTGCCGGACCTACTTTCACGATCACGCCGGGCAGTTCCGCGTGGGCGACAAAGTGCAGGCGAGCCACATCTTGTTTGCTTTGTCGGCGGGCGTGCCGCTGTCCAGCACGCTGGGGCGCGCGCAGTCCGCGCTCGACGCCGTGCTCGCGGAGCCGACGTCGTTCGAAACCGTCGCGCAGGCCATGTCGGATTGTCCGTCGGGACGCAGTGGCGGCAGCCTCGGCATGCTCGCGCGTGGCAGCGGTGCGCCGGAGTTCGAACTGGTGCTGTTCTGCGGCGACCGGCTAGGGGTGTTGCCCCGACTGGTCAATACGCGTTACGGCTTCCATGTGCTGCGCATCGAGCGTCGGGTGAAGGGCCGCATGCCGCCGTTCGAGCGCGTGGCCGATCGCATTGCTGCACAGTTGTACGAGCAGGCGCGCGCACGTGCGCTACGTCACTATGTCGCGTTGCTCGCGGACGCCGCCGAGATCAGTGGCGCGAACGACGAGCACGATATGCCCGATTGGAACGAGAGCGAAGGACCGACGCGCGTGCAGTAATCGGCACCGCACTACGTGCATTAGGTGCATTAGGCGCAATACAAAAGGGCGCTGCCCGAGCCGGCTTCACCAAGGAAGCGGCTCGGGCAGCGCCCTTTTTTGACGTCCGTCGTCGTCAGCCGACGATCAGTTCGAGCGTGAGCGTGTCGAGCGTGAACGAGCCGTCGTCCTGAATCTTGAAATGTTGTCGCACACCGTCCGCCATCGCCGTTTGCAGCGCGCGGATGGCGACCTGCATCGGTTCCGGCGTACGCATGCGCGTCGTCCACGTCTTGAAGTCGAGGTCGAGCGTACGCGGGGTGAGCGATGCCACCGAGAAGCCTGCGCCTGCCGCCATCGTCAGCCATTCGCCCGATGTGTAATCGCGCACGTGCGAGGTGTCGCGCAACACTTCCACCGCTTGCAGATAGGTGTCGAACAACGGCTGTCCGCTGGAGGCGACGTCGCAGATTACGACGCGGCCACCCGGCTTGAGCACGCGGCGCATCTCGCGCAGTGCCGCGCCGACGTCCGCCCAATGGTGTGCGCTGTAGCGGCTGAAGACGAGGTCGAACGACGCGTCGGCGAACGGCAGCGATTCGGCTGCGCCGAGTTGCGTGTCGACGTTCGTCAGCCCGCGCTTGGCCGCCTCGCCCGCGACCACGCCGAGCATGTCGGCCGAGAGGTCGTAAGCCACCACACGGGCGACGTGTGGCGCGGTAAAGAAGCTCACGTGACCTGCGCCGCAACCCAGATCGAGGACTTGCGCATTCGGGTGTGCGCGGGCGATCGCGGCGAGTTGCTCCAGATCGGCGCCCTGCGCATGGTTGGCGCTCGTCAGATAGGCCGACGCCTGCGGGCCGAACTGGCCGGTGACGACGGCATTGTGAGCCTCATGGGAGGCAGTGGCTTTGGACCGAGGGGTGTCGCTCATGTGGCTCACGGGGAGTCTCCTTCGTTGGTGGGGCGGGGCGCAATCTGTCGCGTCTTGCGCCGTGTGTATCTGGGGCTTGCGCGACATCGATGGGTCTCACGATAATGGCTCATCGATACCGGTACAAGTTGCCTGTTTATCCTGGTATGAAAACTACCCCCATCCCCACGCAGTCCTCGCCTTCGGCCGAGCATACGCCGACTTCGCCCCACAGCGACGATGCCCGTCAGCGCCGGGCACTCGGCGACTTCCTGCGCGCCCATCGCGAACGGCTGACGCTCGCCGCCGTCGGTCTCCCGCCGATGGGCCGACGTCGCACGCCGGGGCTGCGTCGCGAGGAGGTCGCGCAGTTATGCGGCTTGTCGTCGACCTGGTACACATGGATCGAGCAGGCGAGGGAGGTGTCGATCTCAGCGGGGGCGCTGGCGGCCGTGGCGACTGCGCTGCGGCTCTCGCGCGCCGAGCGGGCGTATCTGTTCGATCTCGCAGGCAAGCGCGACCCGGAGCGCGGTGCAGCGCCGCTGCCGCATCACGCAACAGCGCAGGTGCAAGCGGCGGTGGCGGCGGTCGCGGCACCTGCTTACGCGCTTGATCGCTGTTGGGATGTGCTCGCCTGGAACGCGGCGGCGGCCGATATCTTTCGTGGATGGCTCGACGCGCCGGGCGTGTCAGGCGGTGCGGGGAATGCAGGGGGCGCAGGCATGAAGAACCTGCTGCGCTACATCTTCCTCGACCCGGGCGCGCGGACGTTGATTCAGGATTGGGAAAGCCGTGCGCGGCGCGTCGTTGCCGAGTTTCGCGCCGAATGCAGCGCCTATCTGGACGACACGCCGGTGCGCGCGCTGACCGATGCACTGCAACGCGAGAGCCCGGTGTTCGCGGCGCTGTGGTCGCAGCAGGATGTGGTGGAGCGCGAAGGGGGACGGCGCGGTTTTCATCACCCGTCGCGCGGCGACATCGATTTCGCGCAGGTGACGTTCCGCCTGTCGGGGCATGACGACGTCAAGCTGGTGATGTTGCTGGCGTGAGCCACGAGGTCGACCGATTGCGTCGACCTATCGCCAAGCGGCCGCTAACCGGCTGATCAACCCGCCGCCGGGCGCAGCCACTGCACCAGCAGCGTGGCGGTGGCCATGCCGAGCAGCGTCATGACGAGCGAGCCGCCCACGTGCACGACCACGATGAGCGACGCCCAGCCGATCTGGCCTTCGCGCAGCAGCGTGGTGACTTCGGCGGAAAACGTGGAGAAAGTGGTGAGGCCACCGAGGAACCCGGTGACGACGAACAGCCGCCACTCGACGGGAATCGACGGAATGTAGCTGAACACCGCAACGGCGATGCCGATGAGATAGCCGCCGCCGAGATTGGCAGCGAGGGTGCCGAGAGGAAGCGTCGGCAGAATGGCGTTGAGTTGTACGCTCAGTACCCAGCGCAGTAGCGCGCCGAGCGAAGCCCCGAGGCTGATGGCGACGACCGAAGCCAACATGAGTGATTCCTCCCGACCATCCCACAGAATAAAAAACGGCCAGCCGTTTCGGGCTGACCGTCCTCGCCTCTCAAGCGAATACTGCGTGCGTTGCCACTGACATGGCCAAAGGACTTAGTCCTTCGGGAACGACGTGGCGCCGCCGTGCGCGCCCGACCACTCGGCCGGTGCGTGCAGGAATTTCTCGACTTCGTCGAGCGTCTTCGTGTCGAAGTGGTTCTGCTGCTTGGCGACACGCAGCACGTCCCACCACGTGGCGAGCGAGTGCAGCTCCACGTCGATGTCCTTCAGCACCTGACGGCTTTCCGGGAAGATGTCGTAGTGGAACACCACGAACACGTGGTTCACCTTCGCACCGGCTTCGCGCAGCGCCTTGCAGAAGTTGATCTTGCTGCGGCCGTCGGTCGTCAGATCTTCGACGAGCAGCACGCGCGAGCCTTCCGGCAGATCGCCTTCGATCTGGGCGTTACGACCGAAACCCTTCGGCTTTTTGCGGACGTACTGCATCGGCAGCATCAGCTTGTCGGCGATCCAGGCAGCGAACGGGATGCCTGCGGTTTCACCGCCGGCGACCGTGTCGAACTGCTCGCAGCCCACGTCCTGAATGATCACGGCTTCTGCGAAGTCCATCAGCGTACGGCGCACGCGCGGGTACGAGATCAGCTTGCGGCAGTCGGTGTAGACCGGGCTGGCCCAGCCCGAGGTGAAGATGTACGGCTTCTCGGCGTTGAAATGCACCGCGCCCACTTCGAGCAGGATCTTGGCGGTGATGTCGGAAATCGCCTGGCGGTCGATGCCAATCATGATGCGGTTCCTTAGCGTAGCTGCCCGCCGTGCGGCGCGCAGCCAGGAGTCGTTGATGAGTCAGCGGTGTGCCGCGCCAACTACCGCGCAAAACACGCCACGCAGAGGAACAGCTTACTGCGGCGGGACACCGTCTGAGGCAGCGGGCGGCACGTCTTGCGACGAACGGCCTGCGCTTAAACGCGAATTATGCCACAAGTTTCAGCAAATGCGAGGTCAATTATGCACTGAGCGTACATTCGTCGACGCACTGATACGCACAGTGTGAGCGCACGGCGCATATGAAAAAGGCCCAACGACAGATGTGTCCAAAAAAAGAGACAGTTGCCGAGCCTTTATGACAGGCATACACTCTCGCCGAAATTCAGACCGGTCCAGACCCTTCCCATGCCCAACGATTCCTCGCCTTCCCTTGCCGCACCGGCCTCCGCCGTGCCGAAGCAAGACACCGCTTACGCGAACCGCGCCCTGTGGGCCTCGGCCATCGGCTACGCCATGGACGGCTTCGATCTGCTGATCCTCGGCTTCATCCTGCCGGCCATCGCGGCCGATCTGGCGCTCTCCAGCGCGCAGTCGGGCGCACTCGTGACGTGGACGCTCATCGGCGCGGTCGTCGGCGGCATCGTCTTCGGCATGCTCTCGGACCGCTACGGCCGCGTGCGCGTGCTCTCGTGGACCATTCTGCTGTTCGCCGTCTTCACCGGTCTGTGCTCGCTCGCGCAGGGTTACTGGGATCTGTTGGCGTACCGGACCATTGCCGGTATCGGTCTGGGCGGCGAGTTCGGCATCGGCATGGCGCTGGCGGCGGAAGCCTGCGCACCGGAACGCCGTGCGCGCGCGTCGTCGTTCGTCGGTCTCGGCTGGCAGGCCGGGGTGCTGGCTGCGGCACTCCTCACGCCGCTGCTGCTGCCGGTCATCGGCTGGCGCGGCATGTTCGCGGTCGGCCTGCTGCCGGCGGTCGTGTCGTTCGTCATGCGTCGCACGCTGGGCGAACCGGAGATGTTCCTCGCGCAACAGCAACAGCCGCGCGAACATGCGCCGCTCAAGCTGCTGGTGAAAGATTGTGCGACCACGCGCGCAAGCCTCGGCGTGGCCATCCTGTGTTCGGTGCAGAACTTCGGCTACTACGGCCTGATGATCTGGATGCCTTCGTATCTGTCGAAGACGTTCGGCTATTCGCTCACCAAGTCGGCCATGTGGACGGCGGTGACCGTGCTGGGCATGGCGTTCGGCATCTGGCTGTTCGGCCGTCTGGCCGATCGGTTCGGGCGTCGTCCCACGTTCATCGGCTACCAGATCGGCGCGGTCGTGATGGTGTTCGTCTATGCGCAGCTTCAGTCGCAGTTCTCGCTGCTGATCGGCGGTGCGGTGATGGGCATGTTCGTGAACGGCATGATCGGCGGTTACGGTGCGCTGATTTCGGAGCTGTATCCGACGGCGGCGCGCGCCACGGCGCAAAACGTGCTGTTCAACATCGGCCGTGCGGTCGGCGGCTTCGGCCCGCTGACGGTCGGCGCGCTGGCGGCCGCATACTCGTTCAAGATGGCGCTCGTGTTCCTCGCGGGCATCTACGTGCTCGACATTCTCGCGACGCTGTTCCTGATTCCGGAACGTCGTGGCGAGGCGCTGGTTTAAAGCGCTCCGGTAGGCGCCACGTCAATCCCAGCCGCACGCCAGCCTTGCTGCGCGTGCGGCATCACGCTTCTGGCGCAAGGTGTACACTTTGCGTCCTGCGGTGAGCACCGGCCACCGCAAGTCCCACGGTCCGACGCGCGCGAGCGCGGTATTCAGGATCGGGGAAGCGATGGTCATCACGCCATTGCGCTGCGAAGAACCCCGTCGACGACACAATCGCCGAATCCCTCCGGTTGGCTCTTCCCCCCGCCGTGATCCGTCAAAAGACGGCTGAGCCCAGACACCGCCCGCATGCGGCACGGGCCCGGCCGTCGCCCAGTTCTTAGGTATCGAGATATGGATGAACAACTGAAACAAAGCGCCCTGGCGTACCACGAGAATCCGCGTCCGGGCAAAATCTCGGTGACGCCGACCAAGCCGCTGTCGAACCAGATCGATCTGTCGCTGGCTTACTCCCCCGGCGTGGCCTACGCCTGTGAAGCGATTGCGGAAGACCCCCTCGCCGCCAATCGCTACACGTCGCGCAGCAACCTCGTGGGTGTGATTACCAACGGTACCGCTGTGCTGGGTCTGGGCAACATCGGCCCGCTCGCCGCCAAGCCAGTGATGGAAGGCAAGGGCTGCCTGTTCAAGAAGTTCGCGGGCATCGACGTGTTCGACATCGAACTTGCCGAGCACGACCCGGACAAGCTGGTCGAAGCCATCGCCATGCTGGAGCCGACGCTGGGCGGCATCAATCTCGAAGACATCAAGGCGCCCGAGTGCTTCTACATCGAGAAGAAGCTGCGTGAGCGCATGAAGATTCCGGTCTTCCACGACGATCAGCACGGCACCGCCATCATCGCTTCGGCCGCTATCCTCAACGGCCTGAAGGTCGTCGGCAAGGACATCGCGAAGGTCAAGCTGGTTTGCTCGGGCGCAGGCGCTGCCGCTATCGCCTGTCTGGATCTGTTGGTGAACCTCGGCCTCAAGAAAGAGAACATTCTCGTTCTCGACTCGAAGGGCGTGATTCACACCGGCCGCGACAAGCTCGACGAGAGCAAGGCGCGCTACGCTGTGGCGACCGAAGCCCGTACGCTGGCCGACGCCAGCAACGGCGCAGACGTGTTCCTCGGCTGCTCGACCGCCGGCGTGCTGAGCGCCGACATGGTCAAGACGATGGGCACGAAGCCGCTGATTCTCGCGCTCGCCAACCCGGAGCCGGAAATCCGCCCGGAAATCGCGAAGGCTGCGCGTCCGGACTGCATCATCGCCACCGGCCGTTCGGACTATCCGAACCAGGTCAACAACGTGCTGTGCTTCCCGTTCATCTTCCGTGGCGCGCTCGACGTGGGTGCCACCACCATTACGGAAGAGATGAAGCTCGCCACCGTGCGCGCCATCGCCGAACTGGCGCAGGAAGAAGAGCAAAGCGAAGAAGTCGCGCGTGCCTATGAAGGCCAGTCGCTCGAATTCGGTCCGGAATACATCATTCCGAAGCCGTTCGATCCGCGTCTGATCATCAAGATCGCCCCGGCCGTGGCACAAGCCGCGATGGATTCGGGTGTGGCCACGCGTCCGATCAAGGACATGGACGCCTACCGCGAACAACTCGGTACGACCGTGTATCGCACCGGCTTCATCATGCGTCCGGTGTTCGCCGCCGCGCGTGCCCGCTTCGGTAACGACGCCGCCCGTATCGTGTTCGCCGAGGGCGAAGACGAGCGCGTGCTGCGCGCTGCGCAATTCGTGCTGGCCGAGCGTATCGCCAAGCCGATCATCATCGGTCGTCCGGCCGTGGTGGAAATGCGTCTGCAGAAGATCGGCTCGAAGCTCAAGCCGGGTGTCGACTTCGAAATCGTGAATCCGGAAGACGACGCGCGCTATCAGCGCTGCTGGCAGGCGTATCACAACCTTGGCGCACGCCATGGTGTGACGCCGGAAGTCGCCAAGGCCGCCATGCGCAAGGACAACACCCTGATCGGTGCGATCCTCGTGCATCTGGGCGAAGCCGACGGCATGGTCTGCGGCATGATCGATACGTACCACCGCCATCTGGACGTGGTCGATCAGGTGCTGGGCCGTGCAGCAGGCGTTGAGAACTACGCGGCGATGAACCTGCTGATGCTGGAGAACCGCAACCTGTTCATCAGCGACACGTATGTGAACGAAGTGCCGACGTCGGAACAGCTCGCCGAAATGACGGTGCTGGCCTCGAAGGAAATCGAGCGTTTCGGCATCGCTCCGAAGGTGGCGCTGCTCTCGAACTCGAACTTCGGTAGCGTGAAGTCGGCATCCGCTCAACGCATGGCTCGCGCCGCCGAACTGCTGGCCGCACGTGCCCCGTCGCTGGAAGTGGACGGCGAAATGCACGGCGACGCTGCACTGTCGGAGACGATCCGCCGCGCGGCTTACCCGGCATCGCGTCTGTCGGGCGAAGCGAACCTGCTCGTCATGCCGAACGTGGAAGCGGCCAACATCACGTACAACCTGCTCAAGATGACGGGCGGCGAAGGCGTGACAGTGGGTCCGTTCCTGCTGGGCTGCGCCAAGCCGGTTCACATCCTGACCCCGGCCGCGACCGTGCGCCGCATCATCAACATGACGGCCGTCGCTGCGGCGAACGTCACGCGTTGATGCTGTGCTGACGGGGACATTCGCTGGCCAGTAGTCGTTGAATGGCCGGTGATTGTCACCGTCGAAAGCGCATAAAAAAATCCCGCCAGTCGCTTACGCGCTGGCGGGATTTTTTATGGGACAGCCGTTTCGTCAGTGTCAGCGAATCAAGCCGCTACGCGATGCGAATCGCCATCGCGGAACTGCGTGAGCAACTTCGTCCACTTGATACGCGTCGCGGCAAGGTTCTGTTCCTTCACGTGCCCATAGCCGCGAATTTCCTGCGGCAGCTCCGCGAGTTGCACGGCCAGCGAAACGTTGTGCTCGTTCAGGCGCGACAACAGCTCGTTCACCAGCGTCTCGTACTCGCCGATCAGCGCACGCTCGGTGCGACGCTCTTCCGTCCGGCCGAAGATGTCGAACGCACCGCCACGCAGGCCCTTGAACTTCGCCAGCACGCCAAACGCCTTCATCATCCACGGACCGTAAGCCTTCTTCACGAGATGGCCCTTGTCGTCGTGCTTGGCGAGCGACGGCGGTGCGAGATGGAAGCGCAGCGAGAAGTCGCCTTCGAACTGCTCGTTGAGCTTCTTCATGAACGCCGGATCGGTGTACAGACGCGCGACTTCGTACTCGTCCTTGTAGGCCATGAGCTTGTGCAGCGCACGGGCGACGGCTTCCGTCAGCGGCATCTGCGCATTCTCGTTCGGCAGCGCCGATTCGGCTGCACGCACACGGTCCACCGTCTGCTTGAAGCGCTCTGCGTATGCACGATCCTGATACGCGACGAGCTGGTCGTAGCGACGCTGAATCAGCAAGTCGAGCGCACGCGGCGAGTGCAGCGTGATCAGCTTGCCGCCCGTGGCCGATGACTCGGGCGCTTCACCCTGTTGCGCGAGCTTGCGCACGGTAGCGAGGTCGTGTGCAGCGCGACGTCCCCACTCGAATGCCTGCTTGTTCTTCTCGATCGCCACGCCGTTCAGTTCGATGGCGCGCGTGAGGGCTGCGTACGAGAGCGGCACCCAGCCCTTCTGCCACGCGTAGCCCAGCACGAACGGGTTCGTGTAGATCGTGTCGCCGAGCAGTCGCAGCGAGAGATGGTTCGCGTCGACGAAATCGACGTTGTCACCGGCCGCCGCACGAATGTCGTTCTCCGTGCTTGCGCCGGGGAAACGCCAGTTCGGGTTGCGGATGAACTCGGCCGTCGGCGTGTGAGCGCTGTTCACGACGATGTTCGTCACGCCGTGCTGGACACGCGAGAGCGTGTCGTCGCTGGCGGTCGTGATGGCGTCGCAGCCGATCACCACACGCGCGTCGCCCATGGCGATACGCGTGGCGTGAATGTCTTCCGGCTGTTGCGCGATCTGCACGTGGCTCGTCACCGCGCCGCCCTTCTGGGCGAGGCCGGTCACGTCGAGCGTCGTGACGCCCTTGTTCTCCAGGTGCGCCGCCATGCCGAGCAGACCGCCGATGGTCACCACGCCGGTGCCGCCCACGCCCGTCACGAGAATGCCGTATGGACGCGCAATCGTGGGCAGTGCAGGTTCCGGCAACGGCGGCAGACCGCTGCTATCCACCTGTGCCGTCTTGGGCTTACGCAACTGGCCGCCTTCCACCGTCACGAAGCTCGGGCAGAAGCCGTTCAGGCACGAGAAGTCCTTGTTGCACGTCGACTGATTGATTTGACGCTTCGTGCCGAATTCCGTCTCCAGCGGTTCCACCGACAGACAGTTCGACTTCACCGAGCAATCGCCGCAGCCTTCGCAGACCGACTCGTTGATGACCACACGCTTGGCCGGATCGGGATACGCACCGCGTTTGCGGCGGCGGCGCTTCTCGGTGGCACACGTCTGGTCGTAAATCAGGATCGACGTACCCTTCACCAGACGCAATTCGCGCTGCACGCGGTCGAGTTCGCTGCGGTGATAAATCGGAATGTCGCCGACGAGCTTCACACCGTCGTACTTCTCGGGCTCGTCCGTCACGATGACGATCTTCGCCGCGCCTTCTGCATCGACCTGCGCCACGATCTGCGGCACGGTGAGCGTGCCGTCGACCGGCTGGCCCCCGGTCATGGCGACCGCGTCGTTGTACAGAATCTTGTAGGTGATGTTGACCTTCGACGAGATCGCTGCGCGAATCGCAAGCAGACCCGAGTGGAAGTAGGTGCCGTCGCCGAGGTTCGCGAAGATGTGTTCGTCGCACGAGAACGGTGCCTGACCGATCCAGGGCACGCCTTCGCCGCCCATCTGCGAGAAGGTGTCCGTCTTGCGGTCCATCCACACGGTCATGTAGTGGCAACCGATACCTGCGATGGCGCGCGAGCCTTCAGGCACATTCGTCGACGTGTTGTGCGGGCAGCCGGAGCAGAACCACGGCTTGCGCTCCACGGCGATGCGCGGCTTGGACAGCGCCTGTTCCTTCGCTTCGATCACACGCAGACGCGTGGCGATGCGCTCGCGCACGTCGCTCGGCAACTCGAACTTTTCCAGTCGTGTGGCAATCGCCTTGGCGATGAGCGCCGGCGAGAGTTCGTAATGCGCGGGCAGCAGCCAGTTGGCCATCGGCACCGACCATTCGCCACCGGCACCGTCCTTCTCGTCGAACTTGCCGTACACGCGCGGACGCACGTCGTCGCGCCAGTTGTACAGCTCTTCCTTGATTTGGTATTCGAGAATCTGACGCTTTTCCTCAACCACCAGAATTTCCTGAAGCCCTTGTGCGAACGCGCGCGCACCTTGCGCTTCGAGCGGCCACACACAGCCCACTTTGTACAGACGGATACCGATGCGCTGGCACGTGGCGTCGTCCAGACCGAGATCGGCGAGTGCCTGACACACGTCGAGATACGCCTTGCCGCCGGTCATGATGCCGAAGCGCGCGTTGGGCGAGTCGACCGTCACGCGATCGAGCTTGTTGGCGCGAATGTAGGCGAGGGCGGCGTACCACTTGTAGTCGATCATCCGCGCTTCCTGCACCAGCGGCGGATCGGGCCAGCGAATGTTCAGGCCGTCGGGCGGCATGATGAAATCGTTCGGCAGACGAATGTCGACGTTGTGCGGATCGATCATCACCGAGGCCGACGATTCGACCACGTCCGTCACGCACTTCATCGCGACCCACAGGCCGGAGTAGCGGCTCATCGCCCAGCCGTGCAGACCGTAGTCGAGGTACTCCTGCACGTTCGACGGGAACAGCACCGGAATGCCGGCCGCCTTGAAGACGTGTTCCGACTGGTGCGCGAGCGTGGAGGATTTGGCGGCGTGGTCGTCGCCTGCAAGCACCAGCACACCGCCGTGCTTCGACGAGCCGGCCGAGTTGCCGTGCTTGAGCACGTCCATCGAGCGGTCGACGCCCGGGCCCTTGCCGTACCACATGGAGAACACGCCATCGAACTTGGCGGGATACAGATTGACCTGCTGCGAGCCCCACACGGCGGTCGCCGCGAGGTCTTCGTTCAGGCCCGGCTGGAAGACGATGTTATGACCGGCGAGGTGTTGCTTCGCTTTCCATAGCGAGAGGTCGAGACCGCCCAGTGGCGAGCCGCGATAGCCCGAAATGAAACCTGCGGTGTTGAGCCCGGCAGCGGCGTCGCGCGCCTGCTGCAACATCGGTAGTCGAACCAGGGCCTGGATGCCGCTCATATAAGCGCGACCGCGCTCGAGCGTGTATTTGTCGTCGAGCGTGACCGATTCTAGTGCGGCCAGCAAGCTCGGATTGACGGGGGCGTTCATGGGGTGTGCTCCTCACTCTCACTGATTTTGGGATCGCCAAAACTTCCTGCCCCTCCCGCTCTCGTGAAGCAGGACGGCAGCGTGAATGCCGGCCTTTTGATTTTGCGCTTCCGAGGGCTCACATTCGTGATGTCACTCGTCGGGCGGGGCCTTTTTTCGTGATGCTGATGCCAGTCGGACTCATGGTAGCACCGGTGTCATGCCATTGCCTGACGACGGATGACGTTGGCGGCGACGTTCCATGGGTTGCCGATCGACGGCAGTATAACGAGGATTATGACGTTTACGTAAACGTAAGACGGCTGGCGTAAACCCTGTCTGGTCTTCTGCGGGGACACCCCCCATATAAGCGACAGGTGCGGCATTGAGCCGCTTCCCTGCTTTAGGAATTCTCCCCAAAATGGCGGCATTGTGTCGCGATTATGTCGGCAACCGTACGCTTGTCGGTGCCTTCTGACACGGGGGTAACAACGTGTAACGGTGCGGGGCGAACGGGAACGGAGCGGGCAGAATGCTCACTAATGCGTTACCCGATGCGTGACAAAACCATTATCGTCACCTCGGGCACATTCATAGCGTGCTGCGAAAGCACGCAGCAACAACAAAGCGACACGTAAGAAGGAGTCACTGTGAATCAACGAAACATCGCCAAATTCCTGCTGGTTTCCGCTTCGTTCCTGACCCTGGAAGTGAGCGTCGCCCGCGCCGATGAACTGGCGCGCGACAAGACGGCCGAACCTACCCCCATCACGCAGCAGCGCACCACCCAAACGCCGCAGCGTTACGAAGGCCCGCTCGACCAGCGCACGATCGACCCGCGAGAATTCCAGCGCCGATAATCCCATCGGCCCGATCCACCCGAATCGACCGCCGAACGGCTACGTCGGCGATCCGTTCAAACCCCTCAGTCATTGACGGACACAGGGCGCAGCCGGCAGCGGCGAGCGCCTTTTTCTTGCCCGTTTTCTCGATTCTCATCCGCTGTAATCTTCCGTAACCGGCGATTTTTGATACCAACTTCCTGATAAGTGGGTTTATGCGCAATAATATTGCGCATAAATACCAAAAACAGGGAGGGGGTATGTCAAAGCTGGAACTGGACAAGATCGACCGGCGGATTCTCGCCTTGCTGCAAAGCAACGGGCGTCTTTCCAATCTCGAAATCGCCGAGCAGGTGCGGCTCTCGCCGAGCCCATGCCTGCGTCGCATTCGTCGCCTTGAAGAGGCGGGCGTGATTCGCGGCTACGTCGCTTTGCTGGAGCCTACACGGCTTGGGCTCGGACTGTTGGCCTATGTGAACGTGAGACTCGACAAGCGTCACCCCGGCGACGGGGAGGGCGGTTCGGTGATCGAACATTTCCGCAGCGTTGTCGATTCGTGGCCGGAAGTCGTCGGCTGCTACGCGATGGCGGGCGACATGGATTATCTCCTGCGCGTGCATGTGCGCGACATGGCGCATTTCTCGCGCTTCATGCAGACGCAACTGCTCGTGCATCCGAGCGTGGTGGACGTCAAAACCAGCTTCGTGCTCGATCAGTTGAAGGAGACGACGGCGCTGCCGCTGCCCTGAGCGGTTCGCGTATTGCGCTGACGAAAACAAAAAACCCGGCCGAGGCCGGGTTTTTTATGGGCGACGCCGAAGCGTCATGCTGGCGTTCAGGCTGCGCGTTGGTTCGGCAGCAGTGCGCCGACCAGACGGCGCGCGTTGCGCAGTTGACGCTTGAGCGCGTAATCGAATGCGGCGATCTGATCCTGCATCATTTCCGAGAGCATCGACTGCGTGTCGGCCGGCGGCAGGCTCAGGTAGCCGTCTGCCTCGCCGTACGCGAAGTTGATCTCCATACCAGCCTTCTTCGCAATGCGCATCATGCGGGCGTTGCGCGAGAGGCAGTGCATGTACAGCGTGTCGACGCGCTTGTTGCGGCAATGGATCGCAGCGCGCTCGAACAGACGCGAGCCGATGCCCAGACCACGGGCCGATTCGAGCACCGAGACGCCGAACTCTGCGACACGGCCGTTCTTGCCTTCCGGCAATTGGGCGACGTGAGCCACGGCGACGAGCGCGAGATTGTCGTCATAGACGCCAAAGACGCTGTCACGGGAGAAATCGAGGCTGGCGACGTAGCGCGTGATGATGTCGTCGGAGACGGCCTGACCGAAGCGCAGCAGGCGGTCTTCTTCGCCGAGCGCCAGGAAGTGGCGCTGGAGTCGATGGATGTCGCCGGACGTCAGCTCACGAATCAGCACGCTCGACCGCTCGTTGGCGGCAACCGTCGCGCGTGCGACGTCGGGCGTGTGGTTCGGGGCAGTCATGGGGTAATCCTTGGGTAATCTTTAGTGCGTCCACCTGATTGTGCGACGCAAAAGAATTATACCCGAAGGGCTAGGTAAAAACCCTAGGAAATTAAGTCCCGACCGTGGAGGGAAGTGTCTAAGTCCCTGAAGAATGGCGTCTTTTCTGGGTTTCTCGTCAGATGGCTCTTCTATAAGAGTTGCTGCGCGGCAACAAAAAAGGGCGACTATTCGCCCTTGTTTTGTAAGTGATCGCTAACTTTCATTATGACTTCACAGGCATCGCCGGTGCCGGAATCGCCGCTTCGATCCCGTCAGGCAACGGGGCTGCGAGGCCGTGTTCGAGCACTGCGATGACTTCGTTGGCGAAGTCGCGATAACGCATGCGCCCGCCCGGTTTGAGCCACGTGAAGGTCCAGTTGATCATGCCGAACAGCATCATCGTCAGCGCCGTCTGGTTGTGCTTGGCGACCCGGTCGGGGAAGGCGCGTGTGAGTTGGCGCGCAAAGGCAGCGACCACGTCGCGCTGACGGTTGAGCACGATCTCGCGTTGCTCGTCGTTCAGGAACTTCACATCGTTGAGCAGCGCGATGTGACGCGTCTGCGACGTCTCGTACTCGTCGAGGAACGCGCGGATCAGTTCGTGGAACGTGTCGCGCTCCGACAGGCCGCGACGCTGACCGAGTGCCTCGACCTCCGTGACGATCAGCATCAGGCGCTTGGTGTAGCGCTCAAGCAGATCGAAGAGGATGGCGTCCTTGCTGGCGTAGTAGTGATACAGCCGGGCCTTGGACGTGCCGCAGGCGGCGGCCAGTTCGGACATCGACGTGCTCGGATAGCTCGCGCGCGCAAAGGCGTCGGCGGCGACGTCGAGAATCTGTTCGCGCTGCGATTCGTGATCGGGCGCTTTGGTACGTGCCATAAACGGGGGTTACTCCAGTCGTAAATCGCACGCGGCGGCGGCCGTGGTGTCGCCGCGTAACGCGAGTCGGCCTGCCGCACCGAGTTCGCGGCAGCGCCACAAAAGAAAACTGTCGGTGGCGAAAAAACCTTCGACGCGCGGCATCATTTCGCCGAGAAATGCCGCCATCGGTGTCCAGGCCACCGGGGCGCGGGTCAGAATCTGATCGTCGATCTCGGCGAACGTCGCGCCTTCGAACGTGTTGTGCACCCAGCGACGGACCTGCGTATTCACTTGCTTGAGCGCCCGCCATTCCAGCGACAGACGGCCAATGCGCAGGAGCGAAATCGGGGCAATGCGCACGAAGCGCTCGGCCAGCACCTCCGGGGCATACATGCCGACGCTGGTGCGGCGGTTCGCGTCGCTCCCGTTCACCGCACCCGTCAGGTCGCTGCCTCGCAGCAGGATCTCGTTCAGGCGGGCCGGCGTGCCGCGCAGCATGAAGGCCACGCGGCGCAACGTCAACTGGTCGGACGCGCTGTCGCCATGCCAGCACACCACCGCGTTGTCGCCTTCGACGAGGCGTTGCAGCGACGCCAGTTCCTCGCGCAGCTCACCGGCATAGTCGCGGCCGGCCGACGGGACGACGCGCTGCCAGAAGGCGGCACGCTGGCGTTCGTTTTCGTCGATCTCACGCAACGGGCCGATGGCCAGATCGTCGCGCAGAACCAGGACAGGGTCGGCGCGTTGCGCTTGCGCCATCGCCGCACGCAATTGCTGCGCGGCGATATCGCCACAGACGACATGGATGGTATTCATGCCCGGTAGTTTACGGTATTCCCGCTACCTCGGGTTGACGCTCCCGTAATGCCCGGAATAATCGACGCATTGGCGGGATTTCACGCGCGTTTCGCTCGCGTTGCCGTCGTGTTCGCACGCGGCGGCAAACAGGCGTTCGATCTGGCGAAACCGCGATCCCGGTGACATTTGGGACATCGCGGCCTTGCGTCGGTCGACGCCTGCTTCGATCAACGCTCGTCGTAGCTGACCACCACGCGCTCCGTGAGCGGACGCGCCTGACACGTCAGCACGAAGCCCTGCTCGACTTCGTAGTCTTCGAGCGTGTAGTTCTTTTCCATGGCGACTTCGCCTTCGAGCACCTTGGCGCGGCACGTGCAGCACACGCCGCCCTTGCAGGCGTACGGCAGCGACAGGCCAGCGGCGAGACCGGTGTCCAGAATGCTCTGACCTTCATACGGCTGACGCAGACGACGCTCCTTGCCGTCCATGACGACGACCAGTTCGGCCATCGGCGTGTCGTCGGTGATGACGACCGGCTTCACACCGGCTTGCGGCGACGGCACACCGAAGCGCTCGACGTGGATCTTTTCCTTGGCGACACCGGCGGCGGCAAGCGCCGCTTCGGCGGCGTCCATCATCGGGCCGGGGCCGCAGATGAAAGCTTCGTCGATGCTCGCGGCCGGAATCAGCGTCTCCAGGAACGCGCTGCATTTGTCCTGATTGAGCAGACCGTTGAACAGCTCGACTTCCTGCGCTTCGTCCGACAGCACGTGATACAGACGCAGACGACCCAGATACGTGTTCTTCAGGTCTTCGAGCGCTTCCGCGAACATGATCGCGGGTACCGAACGGTTGCCGTAGACGAGCGTGAACTGGCTGTCCGGCTCCGTGGCGAGCGTGGTCTTGATGAGCGCGAGCATCGGCGTGATGCCCGAACCACCGGCGAAGCCGACGTAGTGCTTGGCGTTCGTTTCCGACAGACGCGTGAAGAAACGGCCGTCCGGCGTCATCACGTCGAGTTGCTGTCCCGGCTTGAGCTGATCGTTCGCGAAGTTCGAGAACTTGCCGCCTGGCACGCGCTTGATGCCCACGCGCAGTTCGCCGGTGGCTTCGTATTCGGGCACGCCCACGCAGATCGAGTAGGAGCGACGGGCTTCTTCACCGTCGATCTCAGTCTTGAGCGTGAGGAACTGGCCTTGCGTGAAGCGATAGGCGTCGCGCAGCGTGTCCGGCACCGTGAAGGCGATGGAGATGGCGTCGGCGGTCTCGGGCCGGATTTCGCGAATCGTCAGCGAATGGAATTGCGGGGTCGTCATCGTTAGCTTCCCAAATGCGTCAACGCGGGGTCAAACGCGAGGTTAATCTGGCCAATCAATATGGCTTGAAGTAGTCGAACGGCTCTTGGCACGTGCGGCAACGGTAATGTGCTTTGCAGGCGGTCGAGCCGAAGGCGGAGACGACTTCGGTATGCGTCGAGCCGCAGTGCGGGCACGGCACGCCGTCTTTCGGACGGCCGTAGAACGTGATCTTGCGCGGCGCGTCGGCCGACACGGCGTGCGCGCCCGTGGGCGGCGCAATGCCGTAGCCGCGCAGCTTTTCGCGCGCTTCCGGGCTGATCCAGTCCGTTGTCCACGCGGGCGCGAGCACGGTCTTGACGTGCCACGGGCCGAGGCCCGCACGCGTCATGGCCGCGGCGATGTCCTCGGCGATCTGCTGCATCGCCGGGCAGCCCGAGTACGTAGGCGTAATCACGATCTCGAACGCCGCGCGGCCTTCGTCGTTCGTCACGACGCGCACATCGCGCAGAATGCCGAGCTCCCGAATCGACACGACCGGAATCTCCGGATCGGGCACGGCTTCGAGCGTTTGCCAGGCGAGCGGCAGCGACGCCTCCGAGGCCGGCGTGAGTACGTCGGGCGCAACGGGAGGGGTGAGCGGCAGATTCGTCATCGCGTCGGCAAACAGGTTCGTCGTAGGCATGATGTGCGCGCGTGGCTTACCAGGTGGCGCCGGGGTGCTGACGGGCCAGACCCTGCATCTCGCCGAGCAGATAGCTCATGTGCTCGGAGTGATGCCCGAACTTGCCCGTGCTCTCGAACGCACCGCCGACCGGCGCGGTGAGCGTGGCTTGCGCGAGGGCGTCGTTCACGATGGCTTGCCATGCGTCCTTCAGGTCGGCCATCGTCACGCCGGTACCGGCGGCGGCGACCGTGTCTTCGAGCGTGTCGCGCTTGAAGATCTCGTTCATGTACGGCACGAGATAGTCGAGCGCGGCCTGCGCGCGGCGATGCGATTCTTCCGTGCCGTCGCCAAAGCGCACGAGCCAGTCGCGCGCGTGGTGCAGGTGGTAGTGCGCTTCTTTGACCGACTTGGCGGCGATGGCGGCGAGCGTTTCGTCGGTCGACTGCGCGAGTGCTTGCCACACTTCGACCATCAGGGCCGAGTAGAGGAAGTTGCGCACGATGGTGACAGCGTAATCGCGCTCGGCGGCTGTGGTGCCGGCGGTCGGGCCGTAGTGGGGCAGCTCGACAAGTGTCCAGTTACGGAAGGCGAATTCGTCGCGCCAGAAGGCGTAGTCGTCCTCCTGCTTGGCCAGGCCGGTGAGTTCGGTTTCGAGCTGGGCGGCGTGCTGATACAGCATGCGTGCCTGGCCGATGAGATCGAGGCTCAGGTTGGTGAGCGCGATGTCTTCTTCCAGCACGGGGCCGTGACCACACCATTCCGCGTTGCGCTGACCGAGGATCAGCGCGTTGTCGGCGAGGCGCAGCAGATAGGACAGGTGTTCCTGCGTCGGTTTCATGTTCTGGGGTCTCGCTTGGGGCGCGCCATTGACGTGAGCTTCGTCACGTCGGCGCGCGGCCGCTTACATGTGGTTCACTTCTTCCGGCAGCTGGTAGAAGGTCGGGTGACGGTAGATCTTGTCGGCGGCCGGATCGAACAGCTCGGCCTTGTCTTCCGGTGCCGAGGCCGTGATGGCGACCGACGGCACGACCCAGATGCTCACGCCTTCCTGACGGCGTGTGTAGACGTCGCGCGCCATGCGCAGCGCCATCTCGGCGTCGGCGGCGTGCAGGCTGCCGCTGTGCTTGTGTTCGAGGCCCATCTTGCTGCGCACGAACACTTCCCAGAGGGGCCATTCCTTGTTGCTTGCTTGCGTCATGATCGTTCCTGATGTCTTGTGAGGGCGGCGCGCTCTTGCAACCGCTTATGCAGCCTGCTTATGCCGCTTGCTTCTCGGCGCGCTGGCGCTGTTTCGCGGCGTGGGCGAGGGCGGCATCGCGCACCCAGGCACCTTTCTCGTGGGCGGCCACGCGGGTGCCGACACGTTCCTTGTTGCACGGGCCGTCACCGCCGACCACGCGCCAGAATTCGCTCCAGTCGATCTCGCCGTAGTCGTGCGCCTTGCGGGCTTCGTTCCACTTCAGATCCGGGTCGGGGAAGGTCACGCCGAGCACCTTGGCCTGTTCGATGGCGGCATCGACGAACTTCTGGCGCAGGTCGTCGTTCGAGATGCGCTTGATGCCCCACTTCATGGTCTGGGTGCTGTGGATGGATTCCTTGTCGCTCGGGCCGAACATCATCAGCACCGGCCACCACCAGCGGTTCACCGCTTCCTGCACCATGTCGCGCTGGGATTGCGTGCCGCTCATCATCGCGAGCAGGGCGTCGAAGCCCTGACGCTGGTGGAACGACTCTTCCTTACAGACGCGGATCATGGCGCGCGCGTACGGGCCGTACGAGCAGCGGCACAGGGGCACCTGGTTCATGATGGCGGCGCCGTCGACCAGCCAGCCGATCACACCGACGTCGGCCCACGTGAGGGTCGGGTAATTGAAGATGCTGGAGTACTTGGCCTTGCCCGAGTGCAGGGCGTCGATCATCTGGTCACGCGAGGTGCCGAGCGTTTCGGCGGCGGAATAGAGATAGAGACCGTGACCGGCTTCGTCCTGCACTTTGGCGAGCAGGATGGCTTTGCGTTTGAGGCTGGGCGCGCGCGAAATCCAGTTGCCTTCCGGCAGCATGCCGACGACTTCCGAGTGCGCGTGCTGCGAGATCTGGCGAACGAGCGTCTTGCGATACTCGGCCGGCATGTAGTCCTGCGGCTCGATCTTCTGGTCGGCGGCAACGCGTGCGTCGAAGCGAGCTTGCTGCGCCTGCTCGGCCTCGCTCAGGGCTTGCACGCCCTTGGGGCTGTTGCCGGCCAGATCGATGGCTTGCGTATACATAGAGGAAGGCCTCCGCGGCATGTGGGGATATGGAACGCATTATAAACCGACCGGCCGGTCGGTCAATAAATGTTTTCCATTAGGCCGGGGAGGTGATTGGGGCGATTCGCGATGCGGTTGGCGACGTCAGGGGAGGCCGCCGCCTGATAGGGAAATGCGCCTACCCGCGTTCGCCCACGTTGAATGGCTCGCAGTCATTGCCGATGGTCGTCACGAGTAAAAGCGGGACGTGGCCGCCGGAGGGCACGAAGACAGTCTCTGGCGTCTCGTCCGGAGGACCACCCTCGGCGCGCCGATCGCGCGCCAGCCTATCCATGATGGCAAGCACGCTGCGAGAAAATTCAAAAGGCGGGCTGCCACCATCACCAAGCCCTTCACGCCAGGCCTCCTGGTCGTTGGCGATACTGTGCTCGAGCACGTTTTCCCATGCCATGAACCCAATGTTGCGACCGCGTGGGGCGCTGGTGACATTCTGGTTTGTCGCGGTGTATCGATAGTTGCCGTTCGCCCGGCCCGATTCGAGCAGCATCTGGTTGACGAAATAGGACCAGTGATCGGTGGCAGTCATGGCACCGGGTACGAAAGGGCGCCCGATCTTGCCGCTCAGAAAATCCGTAAGTGCCGTGCCAAAGTCGGTGGGGCAACTGACACCTGCGCGAGGGTGCGTTCCGTGGGCCGGGCTTGCGCCGACCGCCCACGTGCAGTCCTGTGGGTAGCCCTTCGACTTCAACCGAGACCTTGCGACACCGGCCTGAAGCGGTGCCATCCACTGAGGCACGGCGGCGGCTATCGTGTATGCCTGTTCAGGGAAGATCGTCATATAGGCCGAGCCGGCTTGGGGCGGCGAGGCCGGGGTGACACCGCTCAGATGGAAATCCCAGGCGGTGGCACCGATCGGCGCTTGAGGGATCCGGGTGACGCCTTCGAACAACGGCCAGTCGCGGTACAACCGAAATTGGATCGGCTGCGTTTTCGAGGCAAGCGAGCCGGTCTTCGGCGTGAGTGTGCGTTTCGCCTGAAGCAGCAATGCCCGGCCAAACGTGGCCTGCCGCAGATGGGGAGAAAAGTGCCGATGCACGAACATCAGATCGCCCATTTCGACCGATTGTCCGCCCGTCGCGAGCTTCACTTTCGGTGTCTGGTGGGTAAAGATGCCGCGGACCTGCGTCAGGGTGCCCGGTGTTGCGTAACTCCTGATGGTGGCTCGTAGCCCGCGGAATGTCTCGCCCAACAGCAGCGAACTCACGTAAGCGGGTTCATCCGGACCGTTTTTGGGCTTCCCTGTATGTCGGCGCCACGCGTTTGCGTGCGTGAGATTCGTGTAATCGCGCAGGTCGTCGGGCAGTGGCATTGCGGTGCGGTCCGTTGGCGTTGTTGAACTGACAGGACGGTCGATCGCGCATAGCGACCGGGACCCATGATCTTATGGGCGATTGCGTCGCAATTCAAAACTTCCCCCTGCCTCGCCATACCCGCGCGCTCGAGCCATCTTGCACCATCTCACCCCTGCGGTTGCCCGAAGTTCTCGCGATACTGCTGAGGCGATACGCCGAAACGTCGCTGAAACACCTTGCGCATGTTGTGCGGATCGCCGAAGCCGCACTCCCATGCCACCGTCTTGAGCGGCGCGTTGCCGTTCTCCAGCATTACGCGCGCGGCGTCGACACGGGCGGCGCTCACGAAGTCGGCGGGCGTCACGCCTGCGTCACGGGCAAACACGCGGGAGAAGTTGCGCACGCTCATCTTTGCTACCGCCGCCAGATCGCCGACCGACAACGGTTCGGCCAGATGCTCCAGCACGTAATGCTGAACCTGTGCGACGGGGGAGTTCGGCTCGGCGTAGGGCGTCAGGTACGGACTGAACTGCGACTGCCCGCCTGCGCGCTGCGTGAAGACCACCAGCCGCTTCGCCACGTTCAGCGCCACCTCCTGCCCGTGATCCTGCGCCAGCAGATGCAACGACAGATCGATCCCGGCCGTCACGCCTGCCGACGTGTACAAGCTTCCGTCCTGAATGAACAGCCGGTCGACTTCGATGTTCGCGCCGGGCGCACGCTCGGCCAGCACGTCGACATCGTTCCAGTGCGTGGTCACGCGCTTACCGTCGAGCAAACCCGCCGCCGCCAGAATCAGCGCGCCGTTGCATATCGAGCCGTAGCGTCGTGCGCGCGGGACCATGTCGTTCAGCCAGCGATAGACGTTCGGCCCAAGATCGTCCGTCAGTAGCGACGGACCCCCCGCCACCAGCAGCAGATCGACGTGACCGCCCACGTCCTGATAGTGCCGACGCGGCAGCAACGCCATCCCGTTCGAGCACGCAATGGCCCCGTGCTGCGTGCCGATGACCTCCGTCTGGTACTGATCGCCGGGTAGCAGGAAGCGATTGGCTTCGGCGAAGACATCCAGTGGCCCGCTCACATCGAGCGATTGCACACCGGGGAAGACCAGCAGGGCGACGTTACGGATCATGGCGATTCTGCGCAAGGCGACTCAGGTTTGGGGGCAACGGGACCGGAAAGCACTGGCGTTGATGCGACCCATTTTGGCAGAAAGCGACCCATCGGCAAGCTATCGGCCGGACGCTGGCGCGAAGATGCCGCTGGTTGGCCCGATCGACCCGCTCGCGTTGGCCGGCGTGGTGCGGTGGCGCTTCGACAATCCTCTCAGCGACGGAAAACCCCGTCGCATGCCCCCAGAACAACCGCATCCACCGAGAGGTATTCGATGTCGAATCAAGTGACTTCCGCCGCCCCTGCCATCCCCGCCGTCCGTTATCCCGACGAAGCCTCGCTCGCCGAGCGCGTCGGCCCGGCGTTCTCCGTCGACGGCATGCTCGCCGCGCGCAACAAGACCCGCGCCGCAATTCGCGATATCGCAGCGAACGTGCGCCCCGGCATGGTCGAGGAAGACGCCGTCACGATGGCCAAGGGCGTGCTGACGTCTGCCGGTCTCGAACTGAGCTGGCACCCGACGCGCGTTCGCTTCGGCAAAAACACGCTCAAGCCGATGCGCCAGCCGTCCGAGCCGGGCATTGTGCTCGGCGAGAACGACATCTTCTTCATCGACATCGCGCCGCGCTTCGAAGCTTGGGAAGGTGACGGCGGTGCGAGCTTCGTCGTCGGCCAGCATGACGAATTCGAACGCTGCGCCCGCGACGCCGAGACGCTGTTTCACGACGTCCGCCAGAAGTGGCAGCGCGAAGGTTCGACCGGACAGGCGCTCTATGCCTACGCCGACGAAGTCGCCCGTCGCATGGGCTGGACGCTGAACTTCGATCTGCCCGGCCACCGTGTCTCGGACTTCCCTCACGCCGCGATCCACACCGGCTCGCTGGCCGACTTCGAGACGACGCCGTCCGCCATGCGCTGGATTCTGGAAATTCACCTGCGCGATCCGCAGCAACGCTTCGGTGCGTTCTTCGAAGACATGCTGCTTGAGGACGCCTATTACTAAGCGTGTTGCAGAGATTGCGTGGGTCATGGACGGAAGGGCCGGACAACGTCGCAGGTCATCGTCGTCCACGAGCCCTCCGTCTCTCGTCGGCAGGTCGTCGCCCGCGCACACCCGGTCGCGCGATCGTGGTGTCGCATAGGCGCCACGCACCGCGGCGACAGCAAAAAGGCACTCCGTTGTCTGCGGGAGTTGTTTGCTATACTGCGAACGATTCTCATTTGCAAAACGGTGCCTGAGCCTTACGGCCACACCTGGCCCGGGGACAGGAGGGGCGTATGCCCGCCGACGACACGCTGCAGCGCGACACTTCGCTGAACACGCTGCAGGGACTCTACAACGATCATCACGGCTGGCTTCATGGCTGGCTGCATCGCAAGACCGGCTGCTCGCATCGCGCGGCCGACCTCGCGCATGACACTTTCGTCCGTCTGCTGGAGCGCGATCCGCCACGCCTGCTGGCTTCGCCGCGCGCTTTCCTGACGACCGTCGCGCAGCGCGTCCTCTATAACTACTGGCGACGCGAGCAGATCGAACGCGCTTATCTCGACGCCCTGGCCCAACAGCCTGAAGCCCTTGCCCCGTCTCCCGAAGAGCGCGCCATCGTGCTGGAGACGCTGCTCGAAATCGACCGCTGTCTCGACGGTCTGCCACCCCTCGTCAAACGGGCATTCCTGCTGGCGCAACTGGACGGCCTCACGCATCCCGAAATCGCGGCCGAACTCGGCATTTCCCTGGCGACGGTGAAACGTCACCTCGTGCGTGCGGGCACGCAGTGTTTCTTTGCGATGGGGACGGCATGACGCGGGCAACGACGTTCGATGCGGCCATCGCCGAAAAGGCCGTCGAGTGGTGGGTGACGCTACAAAGCGGCGACGCCACCGAGACGCTGCGCGCGGCATGCGCACGCTGGCGGGCGGCGAATCCGGAGCACGAGCGCGCGTGGCTGCACATCGAAGGCGCCGACCGGCGTATGCGTCATGTGTCGGGCACGTTGGGGGCGGCCGTGGCGCAGGCGGCGCTGCGCGCGCCTCGTTCGCGCGGACGCCGCATGGCCGTGAAGGCCATCGTCGGCGCGCTCTTCGTCGGCACCGGCGCGTGGGTCGCCAGCGATCCGATGGCGGTGCAATGGCTGCGCGCCGACGCGCGCACCGGGGCGGGCGAGCGACGCACGTTGCGTCTGGCCGATGGCACCACGCTCGTCCTCAATACCCGCAGTGCCGTGCACTTGTCGATGGACCGCGACGTGCGACGCATCGGGCTCGTCGAAGGCGAAATCATGGTGACGACCGGCAAGGACGTGGCGCACGTGCCGCCACGGCCGTTGATCGTCGCCACAGCGCACGGCACGCTCCAGCCGCTGGGCACGCGTTTCGTCGTGCGTCAGACCGATGGTCAGAGCGAAAGAAGCCGCGACGCCTCCGTCCAAGTGTTCGAAGGCGCGGTACGCGTGACACCGCGAGGCGCACCCGAAACTGACACGTCGAGCGTTCGTATCGTCCACGCAGGCGAGCAGGCGACGATCAGCGCACGCGGCGTCGGGGCGGTCCTCCCGCTGGTGAACGGCGATGGCGCGTGGGCCGACGGCATGCTCGTCGCCGTCGACATGCGTCTCGACACCTTCCTCGCCGAGCTGTCGCGCTATCGGCGCGGCTATCTGCGGTGCGATCCGGCGGTGGCATCGCTGCGCGTCTCCGGTACGTATCCGCTGGCCGACATCGACGCCATTCTCGGCGTGCTGCCACACGCGTTACCCGTATCGGTGTCGTCCGTCACGCGGTATTGGGTGATGGTCGGGCCGCGCGGGTGAGACGCCGGGGGATGTCCCGGTGACACGCGACACCCCCTTCGATTGCCTGTCGACGGACGTCCCAACATTTTTTCCAAATTTCTTTACGGTCAGTGAGCTGATTTGCCGGTCTCGCGTGACAAGGGAAGTGAAACCTTCTCTCTATTGCTTCAACGAGACCTCACATCATGGCCGTCGCTTCACCTGATTTCGCTGAACTATCGCGCGTCCCGTCGTGCACCGCCACCGGATTGCATCGACGCCGCGTCTGCGCTGGCGTCGCGCTGACGTTTGCGTCGTTCGCTTCCACGTTTGGCGCGGGCGTTGCCCAGGCGCAGACGTTCGAACCGACACCCGCGACGGCCAAGGTCGCCGCCGCCGCGCGGGCCTACGACATTCCGGCAGGCTCGCTCGACGCCGTACTGACCCGTTTCGGACGCGAAGCGGGCATCTTGCTGACGTACACACCTGCGCTGACGGCCGGGCGTCAGAGCCCCGGCGTGCAAGGCCGCTTCGATGTGCCGGGCGCGTTCGGTCAGATGCTCGCGGGCACCGGACTGACGGCGTCGCCACAGGGCACCGGTTACACGCTCGTCCCTCAGGCGGCCCCGGCGGCCGCGACGCTGGCCGCTGGCGGCGGATCGGGAGACGTCGCACTGCCGACGACGCACGTGCAAGGGCAGGCGTGGTCCGATGCCTACCGCCTGCCGGTGGACGCGAACGTTACGCGCTCGGACACCCCGATCCTCGACATCCCCCAGGCCATCAACGTGGTGCCGCGTCAGGTGCTCGCCGACCAGCGCGCCCGTACGCTCGACGACGCGCTGATCAATGTCAGCGGCATCGTGCAGGGCAATACGCTGGCGAGTACGCAGGACACGCTGCTCAAGCGCGGCTTCGGTGGCAATCGCGACGGCTCGATCATGCACAACGGCATGCCGCTCGTGCAGGGGCGCGGGCTGAACGCGAACGCGGATTCGGTCGAAGTGCTCAAGGGGCCGACGTCGCTGCTCTACGGGATCATGGACCCCGGTGGCGTGATCAATGTGGTGAGCAAGCGTCCTCTGCTTAAGCCGTACACCGCAGTGAGCGTGGCGGGCACGACGTATGGGCACGGTAAGAACGGTGTCGAAGAGACGCTCGATACGACCGGGCCGATCGGCGATTCCGGGCTGGCCTATCGGCTGGTCGTCGATCAGAACAATCAGCAGTACTGGCGCGTCTTCGGTTCGCAGCGCGAGACGCTCGTCGCGCCGACGCTCGCCTATTACGGACGCGATACGCAGGTCGTCGCCTCCTACGAGTACCGCAACTTTCTGACGCCGTTCGACCGTGGCACGGCGCTGGACCCGAAGACGAACCGGCCGCTGGCGATTTCGGCACGGGAGCGTCTGGACGACGTCCACAACGAAATGGCCGGGCAGTCGCATCTGGCGCAGATCACCGTCGACCATCAGTTCAATCCGGACTGGAAGGCGCACTTCGGCTACAGCTACAACACCGAGACGTACGATGCGGGGCAGTTGCGCATTACGGGCGTAAATTCGACGACCGGGATCGTCTCGCGCAGTAACGACGGTACGCTCGGCTCGGACAGCACCGACAGCTTCGGTACGGCATATCTCGACGGCAAGGTGATGCTCGCCGGCATGCGACACGACCTGCAATTCGGCGGCGACTGGGAGTATCGGCGCATCTATCGGCGCGATCTGCTGCGTCAGGCCGCGAAGTGCACGTTCTCCTATCTGAATCCGGTTTACGGCTGCGAGGTGATCCCTTCCACCGTGTCCGCCGCCGATAGCGATCAGACCGATACGCTGCACGATGCGTCGCTGTTCTTCCAGGACGCCATCCATCTGACGGATCGCTGGATTGTCGTTGGCGGCGTGCGCTTGCTGACGTACAGCCAGATCGCGGGCAAGGGGCGACCGTTCAAGGAGAACACGAACATCAGCGACTCGAAGTGGCTGCCGCGCGCGGGTGTCGTCTATAAGGCACGGGATTATCTATCGTTCTATGGCAGCTATTCCGAGTCGCTCAAGCCGACGTCCACCATTGCGCCGTTGTCGACGGGCGTTGTCATCGACTCGAACGTCGCGCCCGAACACGCGAAGTCCTATGAGGTCGGGGCGAAGCTCGACATGCCGAACGGGCTGAGCGGCAACCTCGCGGTGTTCAACATCGACAAGCGCAATGTACTGGTGTCGCAGGCGGTGCCCGGGAGCAGTACGCTGGACTGGCGGACGTCCGGAGCGGCACGCTCGCGGGGCGTCGAGCTGGATGTGTCGGGGCGCATCGGGCAGCGCTGGAACGTGATTGCGAGTTATGCGTTCATCGACGCGAAGATCACCGACGATCCGATGTACACCGGCAACACGCTGGTCAATGCGGCTCGACATACGGCGTCGCTGGCGGGGGTGTACGACTGGGGCCCGGTGCTGGGCGATGGGAGTGGCAATCTGCGCCTCGGGGCAGTGGGACGGTACATCGGGTCGCGTCCGGGCGATTCGGCGAACAGCTTTACGCTGCCGGCGTACTTCGTCGCCGATGTGTTCGCGACGTACGACACGAAGATCGGGCGACATCCCGTCCACTATCAGCTCAACGTGAAGAACGTGTTCAACAAGACGTATTACCCCTCGAGCGTGAGTCAGACGGTCGTGGCCATCGGTGACGCGCGCTCCGCGACGTTGTCGGCGACGTTCGAGTTCTGATGAATCAGAGCAAGTCGTCGCTGGGAAGCAGCGTGAATGCGCCCGCGACGGCGTTGCGGCCGAAGCTCGCGTACGGCTCGACATCGAAGATGCGCGGTTGACCGTTCTCCTCGCCGACCCAGCGAAGCGCGGGCATCGTCGGTGGCGTCGGTGTGGGCGGCGCTGTGCCCGGCGGCGCGAGTTCGACGCGGAAGCTGCTGCGCGGCGACGTCGCACGGTCAAAGATGCGCGCCATGCGCTCGGCGAACTCGGGGCTGTGGATGACGATCGCCAGTTCGGTATTCAGACGTACCGAGCGAGGGTCGAGGTTGAAGGAGCCGAGGACGACGTCGCGCCGGTCGATCACGTACGCCTTGCCGTGCAGACTCGCCTTCGACGACCCGCCGAAGGTGACGCGGCGCGTGGGGCGCTCGCCGTCGCCGGAACGGATCGGCTTGAATTCGTACAGCTCGATGCCCGCTTGCAGCAGCGCCGGACGGTAGCGCGCGTATCCCGCGTGGACGGGGACCACGTCCGTCGCCGCCAGCGAGTTCGTCAGCACGCGGACTTTGACGCCGCGCTGCGTCAGCGTCGACAGGAACCGGACGCCACCATTCAGTGGCACGAAGTAGGGCGAGATGATCAGCACCTCGCTTTGTGCCTTCGCGGCCAGTTGACGGAGTTTGTCGCCCGGGGCGCTCTGGGTTTCGGTGGCGGGGGCGTCGAGTTTGTCCGGCGTGTCGGCGGCGAGTTCGGCGGGGGCCCAGAAGAGGGGAACGGAGCCGTCGCGTAGTCCGGCGGCGAGAGGCGGCTGGTTCAGGGCTTCGTGCCCGGCGGGGACATTGTCGGCGTCGTGCCAGTGTTGGGCGAGAGCGTCGCGTGTGGCGTCCAGCGTCTCTTGGTCGATCTTCGACTGGACCTGTTTGAGCGGGTAGGACTGCGGGCTTGTCCAGAAGTGGTCGAAGCTGCGGGAGATGGCTTCGACTACCGTTCCGGCGCACAACAGGTCGAAGTCGCGGAAGGAGAGGTCGGGATTGGCGTCGAAATATTCGTCTCCCAGATTGCGGCCGCCGACGATCGCCAGTTGGTTGTCCGCGATCAGCGCCTTGTTATGCATGCGGCGGTTGAGCTGGTCGAACTGAGTGAGGAGGTTGCCCGCCCGTTCGAGTAGCGTGGTGTCGCGAGTGCCGAACGGATTGAAGACCCGAATCTCGATGTTGCGGTGCTGGTCCAGCGCGGCGAAGGCCGGATCGGTGTGGCGACGGTTGATATCGTCGACCAGCATGCGCACCCGCACGCCCCGGTCGGCGGCGTAGAGCAGCGACTGGAGCAGTAGACGGCCGGTGATGTCCTCGCCCGCGCTGTAGTACTGCACATCGAGGCTATGCTGGGCGGACTGAACGAGCGCGAGACGCGTGGTGAAGGCGGCAGACCCCGTCGCGAGCAACTGGAAGCCGGATTGGCCCGGATGCGTGTGAACTGCCGGAGCGAGGGCGGTGGCCAATGCGCCCGGTGTAGCGGCCGGCGTGTGGGACGTCCACTGTGACGGTTCCGGCGGCGGACGAACCGACGTACATGCTGCGGCCAGGATCGCGAGTGGAATGAGCGTCGCGATGCGCCAACGGCGAAACGGCTGGACGAGGCAGGACAGAAGGGCGCGCGCTGGGAGCATCTCAAACGCTCTTATATAGAGATAGGGGGAGAGACATCGACGCGGGCTTCGCCTTTCCATATAGGGAAGCTTTCAGGAAGCATATGCGATTTCATTCGTTGCGTCGTCCGGGGTGGCCCGGATACAGTGGACCCGTCTCCTCCATGTGTCCTGTCCCATGGATCTTGGCCCGCTCACGACGCGGGCCTTTTTTTGCCCTTTTCAAATTATTTTCACAAAGTGCTTGCCAGGGTTCCGGGTTTTCACTAATATTCCGTCTCTCGCAACGACAGCGACGCAGCGAAAGCAGCGAAGCGGTTGAAGCGACGGGCTGGAAAGCCCGGTGGTTAGTGGTTTTGGAGCTTGTGAGTCGCTACGGCGACGAACGAAAAAAGCGAAAAAAACTGTTGACGACGACGAGAAGCTGCGACATAATCTCACTTCTCTGCTGCTGATGCAGCGACGCAG
>NZ_CABPSN010000008.1 GCF_902459565.1 Pandoraea aquatica | reverse complement strand
ACCTCATCCAACGCCAACAACGGGTGATGCCACACACCCTTCGCATAGTTCACACCCTGCCATCCATCCGACACGAACGCACGCATCTTGCTCACGTCCAACTCGCCCGCCGGAGCCACAACCACCAGGTACGGCGTGGTCTTTAACGGAATGAACGCCTGACTGCCCAACGGGTGACGCTCTAACATCTTCACCTCGTACGGCAACTGACGCGGCTGGCCACGGAAGACGTTGACCAACGTGCGCCCACCCTCCGGGCCCAGATCCACCGTCGCCAAATCATGGAATCGCTCGGTCGTCCCGCCATTGATCGCGAAATGCTTCGCACCCTCCAACTCGATCACATCGCCGAACGCCGCGAACGCCTCCCGCGTCAATCGCTCGATCTTCAATGCCGGTCCCACCATGTCACGCTCCTTGTTCTCTCTGTTCGTTGTACTTTGCTACTTCTGTCCGATTACGCCTTCTTGTCGCTCAAACGTCCCCACAGACGCAGACGCGACACACCACCGTCCGGAATGATGTTGAAGCGGATGTGCGTGATCGCCCCCAACTTCTGTACCTGCTCGTCGAAGTAGAACTGCTTGTCCATCGCCAACTTCTGCTCCGGCAACAACACCGGCCAGAACATCGATTGCGTAATCAGTGACTGTTCGGTGCCGCCCGTGACGTACGCCGCCTGGATGGAGCAGCGGTCCGGGAAGTTGCCCTTGAAGTGCGCCGTGTCGACTTCGATCTTGCCAATCTCGCCCGGCTGCGCCAACGCAATAATCGCCCAGTCATTACCCGGCTCACGACGACGGCGCGTTTCCCATCCATCACCCATGTTCACACCACGGCCCGGCATCAACAGGTTCGACGCCAATCCGAAATGCTGGTTGTTTGCTGCGACCACGTAGCCGCCGTTTTCCATTGCGATGAGGTCGATCAGCTCATCACGCGAACGGCCCGCCCAGTCACTCTGCGGCAATCCGTACAGGCGCAGACGCGCCAGACCACCGTCCGGATACAGGTTCACGCGCACGTGCGTCGCTGCGCGCTGCTGCGTGATGGCATGGTAGTGGTGCGAGTTGCCCTGCAAGGTGGTCGACGGCAACAGTTCGAACCATTCGGCAGCGTCATTAGGTGCGCCATTCGGGCTGTAGCAGCCCTCAAGCGAAGCCGCAGGCGGGAAGTTGCCGGTGAAGTGGCTGGTGTCCAGATCGACGCCGAACAACACGCCCGGTCGCGCCAGCTTGACGATGCACCAGTCATAGCCGTTCACACGCTTGCGACGTGTCTCCCAACCGTCCATCCACTTGCCGTTCTCGTCGTACTTGCCCGGGATGAAGACAGCCGGCTCCGGGTTGAGCATGCGCTCTTTGGCCGCGAAGAATTCGTCGGTGGCGACGAGCGCTTCAGCACCCAGACGCGGGTCGGCGAGATTCACATAACGGCGCACGAAGTCCGGTGCGTTCGGGTCTTGCGGGACGAGGGCCATGCCAACTCCTTGATGCTCGGTAATGTCTGAAACTTGAGATATGACGGTGTCGTACGCTCAGTCGCGCACGAGGTCTTGCAGCCGGAAACCGGCAATACGGAAAATCTGACGCAGGCATTCCTCGATTTCGTCCGCACGGCTATTTTCCAGGCGCGTCGCGAAGTTCTCGATGATGCTGCTGCGGGTATGGCCACGCACGGCCAGGATATACGGGAAGCCGAATTTGACCTTGTAAGCGTCGTTCAGCTCAGTCAGGCGCGCAAACTCTTCTGCACTGCACTGATCCAGTCCTGCACCGGCTTGCTCACGCGTAGATTCGGCGGTCAGCTCGCCACGCACCGCTGCCTTCCCAGCCAGCTCCGGGTGGGCACGGATGAGGTCGAGTTGCGGCGTCTCACCCGCATCGATCACGGCCTGGCACATGGCGTCGTGCAGTGCATTGACGGTCGCGAACGGGCGATCTTCCCATGCGGCTTCAGCGACCCACGGGGAATGCTCGAAAATGCCGTCGAGCGCGGCAATGAACTCGGCGCGCGGTAGCGCCGACAGCTCGGCAACAATACGTTGGGTCATAGGCAACGGGGCGTTCATTAACTGCTCTCCTGGAGAACAAAGGTGGCGCCCCGCCGCACTCCTCGCGCAGCCCGATGACGCCTGTCGGATTCGAATTCAATGCCGGGCGTCACGTCCTACGGGACATGAACGCCCTATCAACTACCTGTTCAGCGATTCAATCGCCGGCTCACGCCGCCACGAACGGATGGCGCTCTTGCCAGTGACGCGCCACATCGATACGACGGCACACCCACACGCGATCGTGTTTTTCGATGTGATCGAGGAATCGCTGCAACGCCGCGAATCGGCCCGGTCGGCCCAGCAAACGGCAATGCATGCCGATCGACAACATCTTCGGCGCTTCGTCACCCTCGGCGTACAGGACGTCGAACGCGTCGCGCAGGTAGTGGAAGAAGTGGTCGGCCGTGTTGAAGCCCTGCGGCGCAGCAAAGCGCATGTCGTTGGAGTCGAGCGTGTACGGCACCACAAGGTGCGGTTTGACGTCGCCACTGCTGGTCTGCACCTGCGTCCAGAACGGCAGGTCGTCGCCATAGTTGTCGGAGTCGTACACGAAACCGCCCTGCTCGACGACGAGACGGCGGGTGTTCGGACTATCGCGGCCGGTGTACCAACCCAACGGCGCGCTGCCCGTCATTTCCTTGAAGATGTCGATGGCGATACGCATGTGCTCGCGCTCGGTCGCTTCGTCCATGTTCTGATAATGAATCCAGCGCCAGCCATGACACGCAATCTCGTGCCCAAGCTCCTGGAATGCGGCCGTCAGCTCAGGGTGACGCTGCATGGCCATCGCCACGCCGAACACGGTCAGAGGCAAACCGCGTCGCTCGAACTCGCGCAAGATACGCCACACGCCCGCGCGCGAACCGTACTCATAGATGGATTCCATGCTCATGTGACGGGCCTCGTAGGCGGCCGCGCCAATGATCTCGGACAGGAACTGCTCGGACGCCTTGTCACCGTGCAATACACAGTTCTCGCCGCCCTCTTCGTAATTCAGTACGAACTGCACGGCAATGCGCGCACGTCCCGGCCAGTCGGCAAACGGTACGTGACGGCCATAGCCGATAAGGTCGCGGGGATAATCCTTGGAATTCGCGTTGCTGCTGGCCATGATGTCTTGGCATCCTTCTGATGGCGGAACGATCGAAGAAGTTTAGCCAAATACATCCGCACGAAACATAGCCATATTCAGATATTCAGGCTGCGCTTAAACATATAGTCGCCCCCGCAACGCCATCGCCGACGGCCGGATTCGCCACGCCGACAGCCCTCACGCCCCTCGTTTCGCCGTCGACATTCGCCCCCGCAAATTCACTCAAACGACCGTCAAATCACCCTCAACACCGGCAAACCCACGGCATTCTTCGAGACAATAAAAAAGCACGCCGAGCGACGAAATCGTCCCGGCGTGCCTCTGTTTTGCGCAAATCCAGCTTTCCCGGGCGCCCTTGCACCCGGCATTCGCCCGTCATCCGGCGATATAGGGATATCCCGTAAGCGCCAGCGTAACGTTTGCGCCCGACGTCGACAATTTGGCCTGTCCGCCCACGGGTAAGGTCAGTTTATCGGGGCAATGACCGAAAGGCATGCCCGTGACGATCGGAATGCCAATGACCCGGCGCATGCTCTCAACCATGGTCGCCATGTCGTAACCATTGTCGTAATCGGTCAGACGATACTGAGAGAAGTCCCCCAGCACCAATGCGCGCTGATGCGCCAGAATGCCTGACTGATGCAACTGATACAGCATGCGCTCGACCCGGAACGGCGGCTCGTTCACGTCCTCCACGAACAGCACGCCGCCATCGATCTGCGGCAGATACTTCGTGCCGATCAGGCTGCACACCATCGCCAGATTGCCACCCCACAAGGTGCCCGACACATCGATGTCGCCGCTCGCACCGTCCCCCGCCCACCGGACGACGTGCGACTCGGACCGTAATACCGACGTGAACTGCTCCACTGTGAAATCGCTCAGCGTCTGCGCGCCGAAGTCAGCCAGCAACATCGGCCCCGCGAAAGTGTTGACGTGCGACTGCGACAACAATGCCAGTTGTAATGCCGTGAAATCGCTGTGCCCGACGATCGCGACGCGCTCGCCGCACAGGCGGTCATGCAGCGCTTTGTAGTCCAGTTGGTCGAGCAAGTGCACGGCACCGTAACCGCCTCGCATGGCGAGCACGACGTCCGGCAGCGGATGGTCGCGGCGCGCAAGCGCATTGATCTCCGCAACGCGCTCGGCATCGGTGCCCGCAAAGCGCAGGAACCGCCGCGACGTGACATCACGATTCCCGACGGTGTAGCCGAGTTGCTCAAGCGCGGCAATACCGCGCGTCGCAACGTCGGGATCCGGGGCGTACCCGGACGGCGCAATCAGTTCGATAAGACGAGTCTGCGTCAATTGGAAGTTTCCGATGGGGGGACGGAAGGATCGCCAGCCACCTCGGCCGCCGGCGACGACTCGGCAAGACGACGCGCCTTCGCTGCCGCGCGCCGCTCGCTGAAAAACGTTTGCAATATGCCCACGCACTCATCGCGCATGACCCCACCGACAACATCGGCATGATGGTTCAGACGCGGCTCGGCGAACAGGTCGACGACACTGCCGCACGCCCCCGTCTTGGGATCGGAGGCACCGAACACGACCCGCTTGATGCGCGCGTGCATGATCGCGCCCGCACACATGACGCACGGCTCCAACGTCACGTACAACTCGCATTCGGGCAGACGGTAGTTGCCCAGCGCCTGCGCCGCAGCGCGCAAGGCCTGCATCTCGGCATGGGCCGACGGATCGTGACCACTCACCGGGCAGTTATGCCCGACGGCGACCACCTGCCCGTCACAGACGACCACGGCACCGACCGGCACCTCTCCCTGCGCCATCGCAGCGCGGGCCTGAGCAAGCGCCAGTCCCATGTAGGTCTCGTCGGTCGCGGGTAAATCTCGATTCATGAAACGTTACGAAGTTGCAGAAGTTGCGGAAGTCCGGAATGCCCGCCGCGTATCGCCGATGCCGGATTCGTCCGGCATCCACAAAACCCGGCGAAATTGGGCCAGAAAGCAATGCACCATTCTCGCACAGCGCCCGCTCAGGCGATTCACCGGACTCGCCGTATAGGTGATCGGCGTATCGACGTCAGAACGACGCGCGCGACAGGAAGCTGAGATCTTCGCGGGCGAGCGCCTTGATCTCGTTGCGCGTGGTGAGGATGTGCGCTTCGAGCATCGAGACAACCGCTGCCACATCGCGCCGACGGCAAGCCGCGAGAATCTCGTAATGATCGTGCTGCGGCTTGACCTTGCCGGTCGCCTGCGACATTGCCAAATGCGAATATCGATCGGTATTCAGGCAGTACTCTTCGATAAGCACCCGCAGACGTCGATTGTTCGCCGGGGCCGAGAGCGCCAGATGGAAACGCCGGTTGTACTCCGCCCACTCGGAAACGACTTCGGATGCCGAGTACTCGGCCAGAATCTGCTCCATCAACTGGAAATCGCGCTCTGCCATGTTCGGCACAGCCAGCTTGGCAGCGTGGCATTCGAGCGCCACGCGAATGTCGAGCATCTCGCACAACTGCTCAAGATTGATGCTCGCCACCGTCGCCCCACGGTTCAGATGGTGCGTGACCAATCCCTCCGCTTCCAGTTGACGCAACGCCTCGCGCACCGGCACCCGGCTAGAATTGAAACGCTCCGCCAAGGCCTCCTGACGCAGTTGAAACCCGCCCGGAAGTACGCCGTGCAAGATCTCGTCTCGAAGCGTGTCGCGAATGGCCTGATGGAGTGCCTGAGGTCCAGGGGTTCGCATGGTTACTTGCCTGCGCGCGCTTCGGCCAACGCGATGGTGAGATGAGCCACCTTCTTCTTGAGCGTATCGCGCTCGGCCGTCATCGCCTTGAGCTCCTTCGACAACCGCGTCAACTCGTCGGACGGATCGACGCTCGTGTCCCACGGCGGTGTGCCGTCGTCGTCTTCGACGATCTCTTCCTCTTTCTTCTTGCGTGGCTTGACCGGACGCGCCTCACGCACCGAGCGCGCCAACTCGCGCAACTCCTGCTTGCCCGCCACCACGGCTGCGACCTGCGCCGCCTGCGGCAACGTCGACACGGCCGCCGCCGCGTTGATCGACACTTCACCGCGTTTGACCGCGTCTACCAACTCCGGCGCCGCCGCATTGTGGATCTGCTCGATCTGCCCCAGCGTATTGCTCGACAGACGTGCCGCGCGCGCCAGTGCCGCACGCGTGAGCGCCATGGTGTGCGCCGGGATCGACGACTTCGATGCGTCCGCTTCCGGTGCCGTCGCGTCGCCCGCCGCAGGTGCTGCCGGCTCAGACGCTGCCGCCGGGGCATCGGGGGTGTCTCGCCCCTCAAGAATCGTCTTCTTGCGCAGGGCCAGCACGCCGCGCTGGTAATCGGAAACGCTGCGACGCCCCAGATGGTTGTCGATCATCCAAAGATGCACGTCGTCCATCGACTGGAAAGTCGCATTCTGGACGGTTCGGAATTCGATGTCGTGCTTGCGGCAGATCTCGTAGCGATTGTGGCCGTCGACCAGCACGTCGCCCCACAGGACAAGCGCGTCGCGGCAACCTTCGGCAAGCAGACTCTGTTCGAGGGCAGCGTATTCGTCAGGCGTGAGCGGATCGATGTACGCCTTGAGTTCTTGGTTAATCTGGACTGTCATGGGTGTGTGTGACGATGCCGTCGCCGGCGGCGGCGGCACGGAAAATCTTGGCAGGCGACATTATCGCCTGTCCGGCCGCGATTGACGAAATCGCCCGTCGCGCTCAGGAAAGCACGCCGTGGTCCGTCAGAAATGCCTGAATCCGGGCCAGACGCGCCACCGGATCGGCAATGCCCAGCAGCGTCTCCTTCTCATGCGCGGGCAACGGCAGCAGCTCGGCCCAGCGGTCGGCGACCCAGCCGCATTCATCCAGACGGTAAGGCGGTGCCAGCGGCAGCTTGGCCGCACGGGCCGGATCGCGCTGCAACCCTGCGATCAGCTTGCCCAGGGTGTCCGCGCTGACTTGCAACGTGTCGGGAATGGCGACGCTGTCGTCGGCAGGCAACATCTCCGCCTCGCCCATCCACAACCCATACTTGCCCAGCTCGACAGACGACAACCGGAACTTGGTCGTGCCCCGGCAAACCAGTTCGAGCAACGCCGGCATGGGCGCACGCCAATCGTCGATACGCGCCATGGTGCCGATCATCGCGGGCTCCTCGACGCTGTCCGGCATGCGGACTTCACTGCCCTGTCGCAGCACCACGACGCCGAACTCGGTGCCGTCCGCCAGACATCGCTTGATCATGTCGAGATAGCGCACCTCGAAGATGCGCAAATGCAACACCCCGGAAGGGAACAAGGCGTTGCCGAGCGGGAAGAGCGGGATCTGTGCCATGCCATATGATGACATGAAGTTGTCCTCTGTAAGTGTCATGTCACACGTCGCCCTGACACCCCGAAACACCCCGATCCCACTTCGCGAAAACCTACCGCGCCCCGGACGGCACGATGCTCGCTTTGATGCCCGCTTTGATGCCCGCCTCCCCCCCATGCCGCACCAGACAAACATCGGGCAGCGTCGCCGCCTCGTGCGCGAAACGCTCGATCAGGAAGTCGAGCAAGGCACGCACGCGCGGCACCATGTAGCGCGTGCGATGCCGCACGGCATAAACCCCCGCCTCCTGCGCAACGAATGTCGGCAGCAGGATCTTCAGCCGCCCGGCACGGACATCGTCGGCGGCGTCCCACAGTGTCTTGCGAACGATGCCGCGACCGTCGAGCGCCCAGCGGCGGGCAATCGTGCCGTCGTTCGTCTCCCACGCCTGCGCCATCGGCACCGAGAACTGCCACGTCGCCTCGTCCTTTTTGAAATGGAACTCGTTGAGCGGCCCCGAGGACGTGACGAGCACGATGAACTGATGCGCCCCTAGCGCGTCCGGCGTTTCCGGTTCGCCGTAGCGCGCCAGATAGTCGGGCGACGCACACAACACACGGCACATCGGCGCGAGACGACGCGCCACCAGCGTGCCGTCCTCCGGCTCGCTGAAGCGAATGGCGATATCCACGTCGTCCTGCACAAGATTGGAGATCGAGTCGGTCAACGTCAGCGATAGCCGAATGTCCGGGTAACGCTCGACGAACGCATCTAGCCACGGCGAGAGCTTGTGGGTGCCGAAATCGGTCGATGCCGACAGCCGGATCTTCCCCCGAATCGCCTCGCATCCCGCCTGAAGCGCGGCCTCGCCGTCGTCGATGGCCTGCAACGCCACAAGGCAGTGCGACAAGTAGACGCGCCCCTCTTCGGTGAGCCGTAGCTGACGTGTCGTACGGTCGAAAAGACGGGTCTGCAACGACGCCTCCAGCTTCGCCAGCCGCGCACTCGCCGCCGCCGGCGACAGCCCCAGCTTGCGTCCAGCCGCCGAGAGGCTGCCGAGCGTTGCTGCCGTGGTGAAGAGGCGCATGTCGCCCAGTTTGTCGGTCGCCATTTTCTATCTATTTTTGAAAGTCATTCAAATTGGCGACAGATTATCAAATACAACGAGCATCGGCAGACTACGTCACATCGTCCCGCCGGGACACTCGTGCGCCACACCCGACCATGTCCGCTTCCTCGCCAGCCGTCCCACCTTCCTCCCCTCAAACGTCCGACAAACCACAGAGCGAACATAGTGACACCGCCGCATGGGCATCGCTCACGGCGCTGATGCTCGCAACCTTTATCGCCGCTGCGAACGAAACCGTCCCCGCCGGATTACTGCCGCAACTGGCGGACAGCTTTCGCATTTCGGAATCGTGGGCCGGGCAGATGGTGACGCTGTGCGCGTTGGGCGCAGGCCTCGGTGCCGTGCCGCTCACCGTGCTGATGCACCGCTGGTCACGTCGCACCGTCCTCGTTATCGCCCTGCTCGGCTTCGCCGTGTGCAACGCCGTCACGGCATTCTCGTCGGACTTTGTGCTCACGCTCGCCGCACGCTTCGTCGTCGGACTCGCGACGGGGCTCGCGTGGAGTGAAATCGCCACGTATGCGCGACGGCTCGTGAGCCCGTCACGACAAGGTCGCGCACTAGCATTCGCCATGCTCGGCGTGCCGCTGGCACTTGCGGTCGGTGTGCCCGCCGCCACGACCCTCGGCCACCTGATCGGCTGGCGCTGGGTCTTCGGCGGCTTGTCGGCTTGCGCGCTGATCCTCGTCGGATGGATGCTGCTGATCGTGCCGGATGTGACCGATGGGAACGAGATCAGCGCCCCCGCAGCCCGCGCCTCCGTGATGGACGTATTGCGTTTGCCGGGCGTGCGTCCGGTGCTTGCGGTGGTCATGCTGTGGGTCGTCGCGCACTACACGCTCTACACGTACATTGCGCCGTTTCTTGCGTCGTCCGGCATGAGCGAACGGCTTGCGACGATGCTCTCGACGTTCGGCATCTTCACGCTCGTGGGGCTCTGGGGCGTTGGCCTGTGGGTGGACCGATGGCTGCGCCGACTCGTGTTGACGGCACTGGCAACGTTCGTCGCCGTGATCGTCGCCTTCGGATACTGGCCGACGTCGTGGCCCGTGCTGATGGGGGGCGCTGTGCTCTGGGGACTGAGCTTCAGCGGCGCACCGACGATCTTGCAGACGGCACTGGGCAACGCGGCAGGCGAGCACGAGAACGTGGCGCAGTCGATGCTCGTGACCGTCTTCAATCTCTCGTTCGCCGCCAGCGGCGTGCTGGGCGGTGCCGTGCTGTCAGCGTGGGGGGCCGCCGCACTGCCGCATGTCCTCGTGACGCTTGCACTCGCTGCGTGGGTCGTCGCGTTCGCCGCTCGACGCCACGGGTTTGCGCCGCGCACGTCGCGTTAGTTTGCAACCCCGCAGCAAGCGCCCTCCTCAGCCTGCGGAAGCCGTCAGACGCTGGGCGAGGGCCATCGCCTCGTCGCGCGTGGCGACCGCTTCGTGCGGGATGCCGAAGGCCTTCACCGCCGTCTCCCCCATTGCGCGGACAGCCGCACGTCGCGCTTCATTCGGCTCAATGCTCACCAGCGCTTTGCAAACCTCAGCCAGCGCCGCCTTGTGTTGCTTGAGCCAAATGGCGCGCTGCTTGCGGTCTTCGTGCGTTTCGTCGCGCGTGAGCTGGTCATAGACGACCACGAACGGCTTGCCGTGCTTCAGCAATGCCGTCATCTCTGCCTCCCAGTCACGCGCATAGCCCGGCTCGGCGGCCTCCTGGTTGAAGATGACGTACGGCAGTTCACGGATGTCGTGGATCGAAAACAGATGGGGATCGAGTGACATGGAGTTCGCTCCTGAGCGATGAAATCAAAGGGAAGCACGGGGAACGGGTTGAGCCGGTACTGTCTCCGGCCCCCACCCCGCCCCCAGTGCCTTGTAAAGTGCAATGGCGTTGAGGACCTCACCGCCCTGACTGATGGCAAGGGCGTCGCGTGCGCGATTGGCGGCGCGTTGCGCCACCAGCACGGGCAGATAGGCACTCAAGCCACGTTGGTAAAGACGCGTGGTGCGGACCAGCGCCTGCTGGCTATCGTCGACCGCCGAATGCAGCGCGACTTGCCGTGCCCGCTCGCCATGCAGGCCCGTGAGTGCGTCCTCGACGTCGCGCAACGCCAGCCGGACATCGCGCTCATACGCAAGACGCGCCGCATCGGTGGCGGCCTGCGCCACGGTGACACCAGCGCGCGCCCGGCCGCCGTCGTAGAGCGTCTGACTGCCGATCAGCGCGGCGGACCACGCGACACTCGCGCTGGTGAACAGATCGTGGATCAGGCTCGCCGTCGTGCCGAGACTCAGCGGAATGCTGAAGTGCGGGAAGCGCTCAGCCTCAGCCACACCGATTTGCGCCGTCGCGGCGGCAAGCCGACGCTCGGCCGCGCGAACGTCGGGGCGCTGACGAATCACGTCGGACGGCAACGACAGCGGTAGCGCGGGCATCACCGGCAATGCGGCGGAGGGCGCGGCCAGCGTATCGCGCCATTGCGCAGGGAATCCGCCTGCCAGTACGCCGATCGCGTGGCTCAACCTTTCGACATCGGCCTGCAACCGAGGTGGCTCCGCCTGCGCGAGTTCACGCTCCGCTCGGGCCTGCGCCACTTCGGCGGACGTCCCCAGACCTTGCGCGAAGGCGCGTTGCGCCAGACGTTCACCCTCGAACAGCGTACGGATGTTCTCCTGCGCGATGGACAACCTTGCTTGCGTAGTCCGCAACATGGCGTAGTCGGCTGCCAGCTCAGCCAGCAGGCTCACACGCACGGCTTCCTGATCGAACGCCACCGCTTCGACGTGCGCGTCGGCCGATTCCACCGCCCGTCGCGTACCGCCGAAAACGTCGAGTTCCCAACTCGCGTCGAACCCCAGTTGCCACGTGCGCGACTGCCCGATGCCCGGCGGCCAGTCCAGGCGCTTGCTGGAGCGCAACGCCTGCGCCGTCCCGCCGGCCGAGATCGTCGGACCCAGCCCAGCGGCGATCTGCATCCGCTGCGCGCGGGCCTGCACGAGATGCGCCTTGGCAATGCCGAGATCGCGGTTGTTTTGTAGGGCCGCGTCGATGAGCTGGTCAAGCACCGGATCGCCGAACGACCGCCACCATTCGCGCAGTCGCGAGGCATCGGACGTAGCTGACGTATCAAACGTATCGCGCACCTCATGCCACTCGGCAGGCACATCCGCCTCAGGCGCGCGGTAGTCGGGGCCGAGCGTCGTGCAGGCTGTGGCGGTCAGCAGCAGACTCATCCCGCCGACCGAAACCGCTCGACGAATCGCACGGCCCGACACCTTAAGAGAGACGTTCGACGCCGGTAAAGCGGCAAGCACACCCATGAATTTCAATGCGAGTTTCATAACGTCACATCCATCGCATCAACAAGCTGGCGAGATGTCCCTTCGGCGTGCCTGTGGCCTCAGGTCGGCCGACGTCTACGCTACACGTCATGCCCGCAGCCAGCACCACCCCGGCAGGCACACGGTCGATGGCGATGCGCACCGGAATGCGTTGCGCGAGACGCACCCAACTGAAACTCGCTTCAACGCTTGGCAACCCCTGTGCGTCGGCATGCTCGTTGGCGTCCGTGATGCCACGCCCGATGCCCGCGACATGGCCTTCGAGCATCTCGTCGAATCCCATCAAGCGAATACGCGCGGGCGCACCGGTGCGGATGCCATGCAGCTTCGTTTCCTCGAAGTAGCCCGTCACCCAGAAGCTGTGCGCATCGATCAGTGCGACGTTTCCCCGTCCTGCCACCGCGTAGTCGCCGGGACGCAGCCGCAAATGGGTGACATACCCATCTGCGGGGGCCCGCAATTCGGTGCGCGTCAGATCGAGGCGGGCTACGTCGAGTGCGACCTGCGCGCGACGTTGCTCGGCTTGCGCAATGGCGACCGCGTGATTCGCGCGCTGAATGTCTTCGCCGGGCACGAGATCGTCCATGCCGCGCCGACGCTTCGCGTCCTGCATCTTTTGCTGCATGACGGCCGTCGCTGCGCTCAGTTGCGCTTCGGCCTGCGCCACGGCAAACCGGAAACGCTCGGGGTCGATGCGATAAAGCAACTCGCCGCGCTTGACGAGCTGGTTGTCGGCCACGGCTACGTCGAGCACCGTCCCCGATACCTCGGGCGCGATATGGACAACCTCCGCACTGACGCGACCGTCGCGCGTCCAGGGTGCGACGACGTACGCGCGCCAGAGCGCCACGACCAGCGCCACGGCGAGAGCTACCGCTACCAACGTCCCCGTCGCCCTCGCAGCGGGACGCAACCACATCATTCGATCAGACATAAATCACCAGCAGAGAAACCAGACAGAGAGAAACGGCGAACTCGAAGAGCGCCGGATGCCAGACGCGGCGCATCACACCCGCACGCGTCATCACGAAACGAAGACCTAAGAACACCGGCAAGGCAATGCAGGCATAGACGAAGAACGGCGGCAGATAGATGCCCGCCACAGCAACTTCACTGAGCATGGGATTCGGGAGCTAAAGGTTGAGGTTGACCGAAGTAGGCGGCATGCGCGTCGAGCGTCGCAGCGATGTCGATGAGCGCCGCCACGACACGCCTGAGATGGCGAGCCTCGACCGGTGCGACGGGCGATGGAGGTAACGTCGCCTGAATTCGCACCAGCCGTCGGACCGCATGTCGTGCATGGCGCGCCGCGAGCGCCGGCTCAGGGTGACGCGTCCGCAAGCGGCGTTGCATCCGGTCCAGTGCGACGGCAACGACTCGCCTCACCTCCGCAAACTGGGTATGTCGACCCTCGCCGACCATCCACCCTCGCACCCGCCATACCTCGCGCCCCAAATGGAGACCGGCCAGTGCGTCGGCGATGTCACGATGCATGGCGTCCGGCTGCGACTTGCGGAGTGCGCCGAGCGATGCGATTCGGTGTTGCTGACGCCATTTCCATACGCGAGACGCCGTCAGCAGCTTGGTGATAGACCCAATCGACGTAGAAGGACGAAACGTACGCAAGGCTTCGTCGCGAATCCGCATTCGCAGCCGCTCGATGTCTCGCGGCAAGACCCGAGGCAGCAGCAAGCGGAACCCCATCCACGCCACGAGCGTCCCCACGATCCATGCGACCGACCAGTTGAGGAACAGCGGGAGGTTGTAGTGCATCGGATTGTCGGCCGCCGTGAGCGTGTTGAATCCGACGAGGTACGCGAGCGCCGCCAGGCCATGCTGCGGTAACGTCGTCGCGTAAATCCCGGGCAGCCAGAACAGCGCCAGCACCACAAGCAGCAACGGCAATCCGTTGATGTGCGGCAACACGAGGAACGCGCACACGAACGCGACAGGCACCGCAATCACCGACCCCTTGACGAATTGCCACGCACCGGCAGCCGGGTTCGGTGCTGCGGCGAGCAACGCACAGTACGGGGCGACGATCAGCAGCATCATGTCGCCATGCGGCCAGCCGGTGACGATCCAAATGGCCCCTGCGGTGAACAACGTCAGCGCAGACCGCAGACCGTTCTGCCACGCAGCGCGCGGATCGCGGTGAAAGCTGACGACGGTCTTCGCACCCGCCGGTCGCGGACGATTCAACGATGCCAGTCCGTCCAATGCGGCGAGGTAATCGTCGATCTGATCAATCGCCTGATCGATGGCGATGAGCGTCGCTGACGACACCGCGTCGGCGCTAGCGTCGGGCATGGCGTGAGTCCCTGTGCGCGCATCGATAAGTCGCTGCCTGGCGTCACGCATCACTCGCGCAGCACGTTCCAGCGGCTGCGAACCGGTGCCGACCGAGCGCGCCGCTTCACGCCATGCAGCGGCGAGCATCGGCCGCAACGTCGAGCCGAGCGGTTCCCGCGAACCACCGGCCAATGCCGCGAAGAGCGACGCCATCGCGTGCCGTACGGCATGGGCGCGATGCGCGAGGTCCACCGACTCCGCCTTGCCGACGGCCAGCAGATCGTCCACACCGTAGATCTCGGTCATCAACTGACGTTTGGCGTCGGCGGCAGCCGCGTGTGATGGCGCATCGTCGGCCACGTTGGCTGCGGCCAATACCTCCGCAGCCCGTGCCGTCAATCGCGTAAGCGTCTCCGCCAACTTCCCCCGTACGCCGCGCGCACTGAACAGCGCTGACACCAGCGACAGACACACCACACCGACCATCACGGTCGAGGCACGGCCGATAACGTGATCGAACGTGAGATGCGGGTGTTGTAGTGCACCGAACGTCGCTAGTCCGACGGTGTACCCTGCGACCACCACGCCCGACGCCCGGAAGTGCCGCAGCATCGTCATACCGGCAACGCACAGCCCCAGCCAGACGGAGAAGCCAAGAAGAAAGAGCCAGGGCATCTGTCCGAAAGCGGACATCAGCAAGAACGACGCGACCATGCCCGCGAGCGTGCCGAGCACACGCCACGCGCCCTTGCCGATCACGGCTCCCTGCACGGGATTGATGACAAGCAACACGGTCGTTGCGGCCGAGAACGGCATCTCCAGCTCGAGGAGATACGCGACACACAGCGCCAACCATGCGGCGACGATGGACCGAAAGACGTAGGTGGCGCACGGCGACGTGAAGTCCGTGCGCGAGACGATGGCGGTCAGCCAGCCCAGCCGCGACGCCTTAGATGCGGTAGGCGCGCCGGACCCGGTGACCGAAACAGGTGTCGATGACACGATGACCCTTGAACACAGTGACGATGCTCATCACTGTAGGGTCGGCGTCTGTCATGCGAAAAGTGACTTGATTGGAATGAACGATTGCGTCTGACGCACCGATGACCAAATCAGTACGTCTCGCAGATTCTGCGGACGGTCCGGCGCAGCCATTGGTGCGCCGGATCGGCCTGAAAGCGCGGATGCCATGCCTGCGTCAGCACCACCGTCTCCAGCGGCACAGGGAAATCGAACTGTCGCAGACGCATGCCCGCTTCCAGCGCGCTTTGCGCGAGATGCGACGGCAACGCGAGCAGCAAATCGCTGTTAAACAACGCGAAAAGCGCTGCGGACGGCGTCGGCACGACCAGCGCCACGTGGCGTCGCAACCCCAGCGACTCCAGCGCATTGTCGATCGGTCCAGCGAACTTCCCGCGTCGCGACACGCCGATGTGTCCCCATCGGGTGATGCGCTCGGGCGTGATGTCCTCGTCGAAAATCGGATGATCGTGACGTGCCATGCCGACGAAACTGGTCGTGAACAGCGGCTGTATGCGAATCTCCGGGCCCAACGGTCGCGCAGCACTGATGAACAGATCGATCCGCCCGCTACGCAGCGCCTCGTCGTCCATATCGTCTTCTTCTGGCGAGAAGCGCAGCATGGCGCGCGGCATCTCGGCGGCCATCGCTTCGAGCAGGCGCCCCGAGTGCAGCCCCACGACGATATCGTTTGCACGCACGTTGAAGCGCCGGTCGAGTGTCTTGAGGTCGACGCCATCGCCGGGCGTGAGTACCTGTCGCGCCTGTTCGACCGCCAGCCGCACCTGTTCGCGCATCGCCAGCGCACGCGGCGTAGGCACGAGCTTGCGGCCCGCCTGCACGAAGACCGGATCGCCCAGCGTCTCGCGAATCCGGCTCAGCGTACGGCTCATCGCTGGCGGGCTCAGATGCATGCGTCGTGCGGCACCGACAACGCTGCCCTCCTCCAGCAGGATATCGAGCGCGTGAAGCAGATTGAGATCGGGAAGTGACATGGCGAGATGGGTGGTCATTGCATGAAACGCAATGCTAACGCCTGTCGCGTGTCTCCTGCAAAAGCCAATCGTGGACGTCGGCGATCTGCGCGGCATGCCGCGTACGGCGGGGATACACGATGTAGAAGCCGGCCCCGGTCCGCAATTCGGTATCGAACAGCCGCACAAGACGGCCGGCCGCAATGTCCGTTGCCACGAAGTCACGATGCGCGAGCGCCAACCCCTGACCGGCGACAGCGGCGTCGATGGCCAGCGCGGTCTGGTTGAACCGCACGTTCTTCGCTTCCGACATCTGAGCCTTGGGCAACGTGAGATCGAGAAACTGCGGCCAGGCGTTGTGGGCGTCGTGAAGCAAGGCATGCCCTCGCAAGCTGCCGGGGCCATCCGTTTTGCCGGGATGACCGGCGGCCGCAATCACCGCAGGACTCGCGACCGCGACTTGCGCCTCCTCGAACAACGGCTCCACGACCAGCCCGCCACCAAAAGGCGGACGTCCGTAGCGTACGGCCAGATCGACGGCGTCGGCCTGAAAGTGCGACAACCGGTCCGTCGCGAGGATACGCAGATCGATGTCGGGATGCGTTTCGAGGAACGCGGGCAGTCGGGGGATCAGCCATTTCGATGCGAATGTCGGCGTCACGCTGATCGTCAGCCGCAACGGTTCCGGACGCAACGCTTGCGTCGCTTCAGTCAGCATCTCGAAAGCGCGTCGCACGCCGCTCGCGTAGCGGCGTCCGTTCTCGGTCAGCGACAGCGCACGCGGATGCCGCTCGAACAACTTCATCCCCAATTCCGCTTCGAGGCCCCGTACCTGCTGTGCCACAGCGCCCTGCGTCACGCCCAGTTCTTCCGCTGCAAGCCGGAAGTTGAGATGTCGGCTCGCGGCTTCGAAAGCACGCAACGCGTTGAGCGACGGTAATCGGCCGATGGCTTCCGTCATGGTGTAGTTTTTCTACTGTTTAGAGTGTCGAAATCTGATTCGTCGGCCGGGTCTCACGGTGTTACGCTTTGAACACTTTCAAATAGTGATAACCCGTCTGACGTGCCCATCGAGCGGCACCCGACGTCATCGGAGGATAGCAGCATGACAGTAGAAAAAGTGGCATTGATTACCGCCGGTGGCAGCGGCATGGGTGCAGCGGCGGCGCGACGTCTCGCGGCGGACGGCTTCAAGGTCGGCATTCTGTCGTCGTCCGGCAAGGGCGAAGCGCTAGCGGCCGAACTTGGTGGCGTCGGCGTGACGGGCTCGAATCAGTCCAATGAATCGCTCAAGGAACTGGTCGATCTCGCGGTGCAACGCTGGGGACGTATCGATGTACTCGTGAACAGCGCCGGCCACGGCCCGCGCGCCGCCATCCTGGAGATCAGCGACGAAGACTGGCATCTCGGCATGGATACATATCTGATGAACGTGATCCGCCCGACGCGTCTCGTCACGCCGATCATGCAAAAGCAAGGCGCGGGCGCGATCATCAACATTTCGACGGCATGGGCATTCGAGCCGAGCGAGATGTTCCCGACGTCGGCCGTGTTCCGTGCGGGGCTGGCAACGTTTACGAAGCTGTTTGCGGACAAGTACGCGAAGGACAACGTCCGCATGAACAACGTTCTGCCCGGCTGGATCGACAGCCTGCCGCAGCAGGAGGTGCGCCGCGAAAGCGTGCCGATGCAGCGTTACGGCAAGGCAGAAGAAATTGCGGCGACGGTGGCCTTCCTGGCGTCCGAGGGCGGCGGTTACATCACGGGCCAGAACATTCGCGTCGACGGCGGACTTACGCGCTCGGTGTAACGTCGAGCAGAAACGGGAGGACGTCGGCGAGCAGCACTTCCGGCGCTTCTTCCGCAATGTAATGACCGCAAGGCAACGGGTGCCCGCGTACGTCGGACGCTACCTGTTGCCATTCGTCGAGCGGCTTGAAGCATCGGTGCACGACGCCCTGCTCCCCCCACAATGCCAGCACCGGCATCGGCAATCGACGCCCTGCATCGCGATCCGCGCGGTCGTGATCGAGGTCGATCGTCGCGGCGGCCCGGTAGTCCTCGCAGACACCGTGCGCCGCACCCGGCAGTGACAGGCATCGTTGATACTCCGCCAAGGCGCGAGGATCGAACGGTGCGAGTCCGGCACTGCGCCGTCCCATGACATCCCGCAAATACGCCGCCGGATCGGCTTCGATCAGGCGCTCGGGCAACGGTGCGGGTTGAATCAGGAAGAACCAGTGCCAGTAGGCGCGCGCAAAGGCGTCGCTGGCTTGTTCGTACATCGCAAGGGTCGGTGCGATATCGAGTAGCACCATGCGTCGGACGATCTCCGGATGATCCGCCGCCAGTCGATGCGCGACGCGAGCGCCACGGTCGTGCGCCAGCACCGAAAACGTCGAATGTCCCAGCGCCTGCATGGCGGACACCATGTCCTGCGCCATGACACGCTTGCTGTAGGCCGCATGATCCGCGTCGCCAGCGGGTTTGGCAGAGTCACCGTAGCCACGCAGATCAGCCAGCACCAAAGTGAAATGTTGGGCGAGCGTCGGAGCAACCTTGTGCCAGATCGCGGACGTTTGCGGGTGGCCATGCAGCATCAGCAGCGCCGGGCCGCTGCCGCCCGTCAACGCGTGAATGTGCTGGCCGTCAGGCGTCGGCAAACGATAGGCGGTGAAGCCGGGGAACAGCGCTTGGGAAGTCATAGACCCTTTTACCTTTTTCTGCGTTCGGGTTCGGTGCGATGCCATGCCTGTGCGATATGCGCGCTCGGCTCCGTATCATGCACATCCTATATTTGATGCAAAACGACATAAAGTGACTCAGAATCACTTCATTGTTAATTTCAGAACACGAATCGCCATGTCAGTCGACGGATTTTCCGATTTGCGCTTTTTTGCGACGCTCATGAAAGAAGGCAGCATGGCGGCCGCTGCGCAGCAAATGGGCATTACGCCACCAGCGGTGAGCCGTCGGCTGGCGCAACTCGAGCATCGTCTTGGCGTGCGACTGCTGCATCGTACGACACGACGCATCAGTCTCACGCCCGAGGGCGATATGTACTTGCAGGACGGCGCACGCATTCTCGGCGAACTCGAAGCGCTGGAGCATGCGGTGACAGGGGCACAGTCGTCGCCTCGCGGCTTGCTCCGGCTGGCGGCGACGCTGGGTTTCGGACGGACGCATATCGCCCCGGCGCTGTCCGCATTTGCGCGCGAGTATCCGGAGGTGGAGGTGCAGTTGCATTTGACGGACCGTCCGGTGAACCTCGTCGAACAAGGATTCGATGCGGCGATCCGCTTTGGTGACCTGCCGGATTCGCGTCTGACGGCGCGACAGCTGATGCCGAATGCGCGGGTGTTATGCGCGTCGCCGGTGTATCTCGCGGAGGCGGGCGAACCGGTGCAGCCATCGGATCTTGCGGGGCACCAATGTATCGTGATTCGCGAGAGCGACGAGACCTACGGCACGTGGCACTTCCGTCAGGCGGATCGTCAGGAGACGGTCAAAGTGCGCGGCATGCTCAGCACCAACGACGGCGCGGCCGCAACGACGTGGGCACTGAACGGTCACGGCATGCTGATCCGGTCGATGTGGGACATCCATCCGTATCTGGCATCCGGTCAACTTCGCACTGTGATGCCGGACTGGACGTTGCCCGCCGCCGATATCAAGCTCGTCTATCCGACGAAAAGTCACCTCTCCGCCAAAACGCGTGCGTTGGCGGACTTCTTGGTGAGATGGTTTCGGGATGTGGCTGCGCGGCCGGAATGTTAGTCGCGACGGGAAAAACGGGGGCGACTACCTAAAACGCGGTATCGATTCGGGCGGGATCATCGTGCTAACGTCGCTGCGAACCTCGATGCGCAAGCGATCCGGAGATGCTCTGAGCGCTGCGCGCCCTACCGGCTTTCCCGGTTTCCCCGGCTTCTCTTACGTTCCGGAGTTCTCTCGCATGACTGAGTTCCAACCTCATCGCAGACGCACCCTCAAGCTCGCTGCCGCCACACTCGCAGCGCCAGCCATCCTCGCGCAGTCCCCCAATGCCATGTCGGCCAGCCGTCCTACGCTCGACGCCGCCGTCCTGCGCTTCGGCAAGCACGAACCGACGACGTCGAGCTGTCTGGTCGTCGCGGACGTCCCCAACGGCACCGGCTGGACCTCGGCGTACGAACCCAATCGATATCTTTTCGTCGGGAGTGCCGTCAAGACGTTCATCCTGGCGCAATTCCTCATCGACGCCGAATTGGGCCGCAACGGTCTCTCCGGCACGAAATTGTGCGACGTGAACGACGCGGTTCGCACGCCGGGCAGTCCTGTGTTGATCGGACTGAGCGGTCAGACGCAATACCGCACCGCACTCGAATCGATGATCGCGCACAGCGATAACATCGGTACCGATATTGCGCTCGCGGCAGTGGGACCGGAGCGCGTACGCACGTTGATCCGTCAGGCACAGCTGAGTACACCGCACGTTCCCGATTCCACGCGAATCCTCTTCTCCTATCTCGCGGGCGCCGCCCCGGGCACCGACCTCGGCTGGGCGGGCATGCAAAAGCTCGAGCATGGCGATAATCTTGGCCTCACGCCGCGTCGGGACGTCATCAACGACAAGCAGACCATGACGAGTTCGGCCGCCGATCTCGTGAACTGGTATCGCGACACATTGAATGGCCGCTTCTTCCACAAGCCCGAGACGCTGGTCGAATTCAAGCGCATTTCAGCCATGGCAGATGCGGCATGGATGACGGTACCCGACGGCCTGCCAGCGTATGGCAAAGGCGGCAGTCTGGATTGGGAGAACTTCCACGCGCTGTGCTTCGCCGCACAGATGCTCGTGGGCAAGACGCGCGTGACGTTTTGCTTCACATGGAATTGGCTCGATGGGAAGACCAGTGTCGAGCGCACCGGCGAATTCATCGACAGCGTTCGCGACGTACTGAAAGCCGCAGCCGACGCCGCGCGGACCTGAGACCCGGTCCCATTGCGCTCATTCAAAGGCCCGGACGATCGATTGTCCGGGCCTTCTTCATATCGACACGCGACGGATCAGAAGTGCTTGGCCAAGCGCAATGCGGCACTTTGCACCGTCTGCGATGGCGCGGTGCGAAGACTGTACTCCGCACGGACTTCGAGGCCCTTGTCCGACAGCAATTCGACGCCCGCCGAGAAGTTGCCGTAGGCGCGCGGCTGCGATGCACTGACCGCAAACGACGCACCGGGGAACTGCACGAACGAGACATCGGTGCCCAGGCGACGGGTCGATGCGAAGCTCATGCCTAGCGACAGATATGGACGCAGTGTCGCGCCTCGCAGATCGAACCGCCCACCCACTTCGATGGCAGGGCTGAGGATGGCCGTCGTATGCCCCTGTGCCGATACGGCGAGATCGAATACGCCTGCGCCGCTCTCGCGATAGGCACCGCTACGGTCGTACACAACGTCCAGATCCGCATAGGGCTTCACGTACCACCCCGAACGATTCAGTTGATACGAGAATCGCGATCGTGCGCCGACGAAAAACGCGTTCGGCTGGCTGCTCGCACGCGCAGTGGCTTCCGGGTAATCGATGATCCGGTTCTGTGTGCCGCTTTCATAACCGCCCAGCAACGCGAGCGCGATCTGCCACGGGCCCATCTGCCGCTTGAGCGTGACGCCAGCGCGAAAACCATCGCTGGAGACATCCAGCGACTGGTCCGACGACCGCGCGTGCGTTACGACGTAGCTCGCCGAGCCGCCCAGGAACCAGTCCGGTGCGATCTCCTTCTGTGCGCCGAACTGGTACGTCACCTGCTGGCTGCGAAAGCCGACGTCGTCGGCCGTATCGTAGCGGTCCGCGCGCGTGCCGAACACCCGCGCCCAAACGCAACTCCCCTCGGACAAACGCGTTCCGCCACTCATGAACTGCGGGCAACTCATCAGGCGATTCAGGAAATCGAAGTTCTCCTGCCCACGGGACCCCGCGCGCATCAGTGACGCCGCGCCGGACAGCGTGTTGAGCGCGCGGCGGTAGCTCGCCGCGTCTCCCACGCTCGCAAACGGCTGGAACAGCGGCCCCGCGTCGACGAGCCCCTGATCCCAAAGCCATTGCAAGTGATTGGCGAACGACGACTGATTGCCATTGAGCGCAACACCTTGCGGTTTGAAGTTGGCGTCGACGGAGATCAGAGGGTCCTGCGTGCCGCCGTAGTGGTCCTTCATCTGATAGCTGAAGACAAGCGCCGTGCTTTTCGCTGTCGCAGGCTCACCCGTTGGCGCACGGTCGAAGTGGCCAATGCCGAGCCAGATGTTCTTGACCGGATTGTGCAGCACAGGCACGACGCTGCCACTGAACGTCAACGCACCGGTCGTCACCAGAAAATCGCTGTTGTGACGCGTGAAATCGAGATCGGGCGCGTACACACCAGTGCCCGTTTGCGAAAACGCGCCGTCGACGGTCGATGCCTGAAACACGCCCGGACCGCCCGGATTGAGCGTGCCGAAGTTCTGCAACAGCCCTGTCGTGACCCGGCTAGCCGTGTACAGTGTGCCGCTTTGCTGGTTGACGAACGTGCTGTCGGAAGTGAGCTGTACGTTGCCCTGAACCCGTCCGGTATTGCTCACATTCGCACGGCTCGCCGATTCGATTGCCGTCGCCGCCGTGAGTGTGCCCGCGTTGTCGATACTCACGTCATCGGTCGTGATCGCCAGCACCCCGATCCCAGACGTCGCGTTGGCGGCCACGGTCGCCCCGCTGCCGATGCTCACGCTGATCGGCTTGCCTTGCGTGGTATCGCTTCCATTGCCTCCAGTGCGGCCAGTACTTATCGCCGCGATTGCCGGCGAGCCCGCGCCCATCGCCACGACGGTCGCGCCCGGCTGGATCGCGACACTCACTGCGCCACCACTGTTCCCGCCCGCGTTGCCCGAGTTCTTGAGCAGGATACCCCCGTCGCTGAACACCGCCCCACCGCCAAGACTCATGGCGAGGATCGCCGGTGCATTGGCACCGTAGGTGGCGACGCCGCCCGCAACGTTGACCGTCACCGTGTTCCCCATGCCCACCGCGCCTGCGATGCCGGTTAGATGGACGACGTTCGTCCCATAAGTGACGGAGGCCGCATCGCCAGCAATGCCACCGCCACCACCGACACTTTGTGCAAGGACACCGACCGCGCCGTCACCGGTCGTCCTCACCTTGCCTGCGACCGATACGTCGACGGCACCGCCATCGTTCGCGCCAGCGGTCGTAAGCGTGTTGTTCTGCGACGCAAGCGTCACGCGACTGGGGGCCATCGTGAGGCCGGCGATACCACCGCCGCCGCCCACGCTTTGCGCGACGATGCCGAACGCATTGCGCCCCTGCGTCTGAACTACCGAGCCGGCGTCCGCCGTCACACTGACCTGCGCCCCCGCGCCCCCGGTTTGTCCCTGCGCGCCCAACTGCAAACTGGTGATCGGCAACGACGAAGGCTGCCCGTCGCTCACCGATGCGACATAACCACCGCCACCGCCAATGCTCTGTGCCAGCACACCGAACGACAGCGCGCCAGCTGTCGCAATCGTTGTCGGCGCGGCGAGGGAGACGGTCACATTGCCGGCCATGCCCAAAAGGCTGTTGGCCCCCGATTGCGACGCGCCGAGTTGCATCACCGGCCCAGCAAGCAATGCCGTCGCGCCGCCGCTCGCGACCCACCCGGCGGCACCGCCGCCGCCCGACACCGACTGCGCAAAGATGCCGTGAGAGAGCGCTCCCGTGGTCTCGATGGTCGCGGCATTCGTCACTGTCACCGTACCGCTGCGAACGATCGCGGGTGCGGCTGCTCCAGTCACCGACGCGCCCAGCGTCAATGCCGGTGACGTCGCCGCCTGCCCTTGCGCGAGATGGGTGCTCGCGTTCCCGGCCAGATTGGCGACGGCAACGCCACCGCCGCCCGCAATGTTCTGGGCGAGCACGCCGCTCGAATCGTCCCCATGAGTACTGATGACACCACCGCTTTTCACGGTCACCGGCAACGACGTGCCGCTCACACTGCTGATCGTCGAGTCATAGGCTGCGCCGAGCGAGAGCGCTAGCGCGGGTTGCGTCACCCCGGCCGTTGCGCCGAATGTGCTGGGTCCGAACGTATAGGCACTTGCGCCAGCGAGTCCCCCGCCGTCTGCAATCCCTTGCGCGAGAATGCCCGGCGAGCTGTCGCCGAGCGTTTGAATCCGGCTCGACGCGCTGCTCGCGTCGACGGTGACCAACCCCGCATAGCCTGCGCCACCGCCTTTCGCGCCAACGCTCACGTTCACATTGTGCTGGGCACTCGCCAGATTGGAACCGAGCAGATCGACGATACGGGTGATGTCGCTCAGAATGCCGGGGGCGTCCTTCGCGGCCCAGTTGGAAAGGAAGACATCGAGGTTCTGCGCCGTCGAAACGCCAGCTCCGCCCCCGCCGCCGATACTTTGCGCAACGATGCCGGGGGAGGCGAAGCCCTTCGTACCGATGGTGCCCGTTTGGGTGACGCCGACCGGTCCGCCGTTGCCCCCGCTCCCGCCCGATCCGCCTACGGCAACATTGGTGCCGGTGTTCGGCGATACCTGAAAATACTGACCGACCTTTCCCGTCACCACACCGAGCAAGCTGTCGATGCTCGACATGAGGCTCGACGCGCTCGTCGACGTCGCCGTCCCGCCACTTCCGCCACCGCCGCCGACGCTCTGCGCGACGATGGCTGCTGCGCCGTCCCCCGTAGTCGTGACTTGCCCGTTGTTGAACACGCTGGCGCCAACGCCATCGCCGCCGCTGCCGCCCGAGCCACCGACGCGCACATCGACACCGACCTTGAGCGAGCCGAATTTCACGTTCAGCGACTGACCGGACGTCTCCAACCACTGGATAATCGTCTGCAACGTGCCTTGTGCCGACGTCGGCGAACCCAGCGTTGCCGAGAACGACTGGGCGGTCTCCTGTTGCACGCTGCCGCCACTGCCGCCGCCACCGCCAACGCTCTGCGCCAGAATGCCGATGGCGTGATCGCCGGATGTCTCGACGATACCCGTGCCGCTATTCGTCACAGTGGCAACGCCACCGAAGCCGCCACTGCCGCCTGCACCGCCGATAGACACACCGACACTGAGGTCCAACCGGCTCCCCGGTGCCGACACCGTCTTCGCGCGTAGCGGGGCGGCGGCGTTACCCCCTGCGCCACCGCCGCCGCCAATGCTCTGGGCCACAATGCCGAGACTTCGGTCACCCTGCGTCACGACATTCCCGTCGTTTTCGACCTGCGCCAACCCACCGTTTCCGCCGCCTCCGCCACGCCCTCCGAGGCTCACATGCGGACTGATCGTGCCAGTCGGGAGATCGGGCCCGAGATCGGGCGCGATAGTGATGCTCGAAGCGCTGGCGAGGCCACCATAGCCGCCCCCGCCGCCAATGCTCTGCGCGACCACGGCGTCGCTACTCACGCCTTGCGTAGTGACGCTCGCGTAGTCGTCCACAGTCACGCGGGCCGTACCGCCCGTGCCGCCACTGCCGCCACTGCCACCGTGACTGACGGCAACACCCAACCCGATACCCACCGTAATGGCGGACGACGACCCGCCCACCCCGCCACCGCCGCCGATACTCTGCACAACAGCACCCGCCGCCCCCGCGCCCGCCGTGGAAATCGCACCCGCCTGATCGAGCGTAGCGGTGCCGCCATCGCCGCCCGCCCCACCGCGACCGCCTGTAGCAATGCCGACGATAATGCCCGTCGTATCCGCGTCGCCGCCATGTCCGCCGCCGCCACCGATGCTCTGCACCACGGTGGCGGGACTCTGGTCGCCCGTCGTGAAAATCGCGCCGTTGTTCTGGACGTAGACGTTGCCGCCTTGTCCGCCGTTACCGCCTGCGCCGCCGCCGATGTTCATCAGCCCCTGACTGATTTCGGCGTTGCCTGCGCCACCGCCGACCGCGTGCGTGAGGATGCCGATCGCATCGCGTCCGTTCGTGAGAATGTTGCCGTTATTGACGATGTTGACCGCAAGCGCTCCGGTATTGCCGCCTGCACCGCCATCGCCGCCGTGCCCCGACCAGGGCCCGGACGCCCCGCCATTGCCACCGCTGCCGCCGACGACCGACACGCGAATCCCGGTCGAGCCGAGGCCCTGCGTTGCAATGCTGCCGGAGTTCGTTACCGACGCACCGCCCGGCGTGCCACCGTCGCCGCCAGAGAAGCCGCTGCCCGAATTGCCGTCGCCGCCGTCACCGCCATTGCCGCCGAGGCTGTAGACGGCGATACCCGGCGCGTTGACACCGTCGGTGGAAATTGCCGCCCCGTTTTGTACGGAGACGTGCCCGGCATTGCCGCCATTCGCACCTTTCACGTCGGTACCCGCACCTTTCGGGCTACTGCCGCCGACGGCGCGGGCCAGAATGCCGGCTTCGCCGGTGCCGTGCGCGGTGATCGTGCCGTCGGCAATCGTCACGTTGACATTGCCTGCGTTGCCGCCCCATCCGGAATCGACATAACCGGCAATGTCGTCATCGACACCGAGGCCGCCCTGACCGCCGAGCGATTCCGCGCGAATCGCAGCACCGCCCGTCCCACTCACTGTGATGACAGCGCCGCCTTTGACCGTGATGTTTGCGTCTCCGGCATTCCCTCCGTAACCCGCATTCAGGCCGGGGGTAAGGCCACCGAAGGAGGGAATGGCACTGTCTTTCCCGTTCCCGCCGACGGATTGGGCCGAGAGTCCGTAGCCGACAGCGTTGACCGAGCCGCCGATCAGCGTGAGGGCGGCCAGATGGCCGTCACCGCCGATGCCATGACCGTCGCTGCGGTTACCCCACAGACCGCCGTCGCCACCGGCAGAGAGCACGCTGACGCCGATGCCGGTGCTCATCACCGTGCTTTGCGCGAGCGTGAAGTCGATGATGCGGCCAATGCCGCCGTTGCCGCCCCAGTGGTCACGGCCGTTGTCGTCGTCGTTGGTGTTGCCGTTTCCGCCGTTGCCGCCACTGACATCGACCAATACGCCGGTGGCGCCGCCCGTCGTCTGAATGTTCAGCCCCGTCACCGTCTGCGTGACGTCCTGACGGCCGTTCTCGCCGTTGTATCCGTTGCTGGACGTGCAACAGCCCCCCGTCGCACCGCGATAGTTGAGTACGTAAGGACCGGACGACTGTGCTACGGCATGACCGGCGAGGATGACGCCGGCCACCCCGCAGAGGGTCTTGAGCCGCAGTGGTGCCGCCAACGCGGCGGATTTGTCTCGCACGCTTCCCCCGAAATACCAGGTCATGTTGCCGCTAAGACAAGCGGTGTGCCCGGTATGCAAAGGTGGTGCGCTTTCGCGATGTTTCGCCGGGTACGCTGAGTTTCGCAGCAACATACCACTCGTTCGACGCGGCATTCCATCCCCCGAAATGAGTAATACGAAGGATCGGCAGTCGATGCCGGTCGAGTGCCCCATCGACCTCCCCTGTTTCGGGGATAGCAGACGCGTTCGCAGGCGTGCTATTTTGCGATACCGATGCTCCGGCCCCCTTCTCCACTTCGTCTGCCATGTCTGCCAGCACGCTTACGAATACCGAACCGGTACTGCCCGGTCCGTTGTTGCTCGTAGAAGACGATCCGGGCATGCAGATCCGCATGCGCGCCATTCTCCATTCCCTTGGCTATGCCGACGACGCCGTGCAGGTCGCGGGGAGTCTTGCGCAGGCGCGGGCGGTGCTCGCCGATGAGCCGTTCGCACTCACCTTGATCGATGTGGGCCTGCCCGATGGCAGCGGCATCGACCTGATCGGCGAGTTGCATGCGCGCGACCCGGCCCTGCCGATTCTGGTAATCTCCGCGTGGAGTACTGAACAGATCATCGTGGGGGCCCTGCAACGGGGTGCCACGGGATATCTGCTCAAGGAGCGCGAGGACGCAGAGATCGCGCTATCGATTCGCAGTGCGCTGCGCGGGGGCGCGCCGATCGATCCGTTCGTGGCACGACACATTCTGGGGCTGGTGGCGCTCGCGCCCGGCGCGTCAGGCACACCGGTGCCGCCTTCCGGGACCGGCAGCGGCGTGGCAGCGGCGCGAATGTCCGATGTCCCGTCGGCGCTCAGCCCGCGCGAAGTCGAGATTCTCGGACTCGTGGCCAAAGGCATGACGAACCGCGAGATTGCAGCATTGCTCTCCATCTCCAGCCTCACGGTCGCATGTCACATCAAGAACATCTACAAGAAGTTGGCGGTCAACTCGCGCACGCAGGCCGTGTTCGAAGCCCGCATCTCCGGCTTGTTGCCCTGACACCGGTCACCCTGATCACCCTGATCACGCTGATCGCACTGCTCTGCCTGTTTGCCGCCCCTGCGCACGCGCAGCGTTCCATCGCCCCACGTCCGGTTTCCGATGCTTCGTTGCCGTTCGAGCGCGTTGAAGCCGTGCGCAGCGACTGGCAGGCGACGCAGCCACCGAGTGCCGGTTGGGTTCCCGTAACGCTGCCGGACGTGTGGACATCGCGCTGGCCGCGTTTCGACGGCGTGGTCTGGTACCGGCTGACATGGCAGGAGCCTTCGCCCGTGAAGCCACGGGGGCTGATGCTGGAATACCTGAACATGGCGGGCGTGGTCTATCTGAACGACAGCCTGATCTCGCGTGACGATTCGCTGGTCGAGCCGCTAAGTCGCGCCTGGAACACACCACGCCATTGGGTCGTCGACGCACCCACGCTTCGCGCCGGTTCCAACGTGCTGCTGGTGCGTGTATCGGGCCTTGCCGCTTATAGTCCAGGACTCGGTCCGGTGCTGCGGGGATCGCCCGGCGACATCCGTTCGGCGTACGACAAGGCGCGATGGCTGCGCCACGATCTGCAGCTTTTCAGTCTAGCGATCACTGTCACGCTCGGTGTCGTAGTGCTGACGCTTTGGCTATACCGTCGGCAGGAGACGTCGTACGGGTGGTTCAGCCTCATGTCCTTTGCGTGGTGGCTCTACGCGGTCAACCAGATCGCCACGCGGCCGTGGCCGTTTGCGACCAACGATGGCTGGCAGTTGTTCGTGTCCATCGCGTTTCTCTTTTACTGTGCGTGCTTCACCATGTTCGTGCTGCGCTTCTGCGGCAGACGAATGCCTCGGATCGAGGCCGTGATGTGGATGACGTTCGGTGTCGGCGCAGCAATGCTGATCGCGGCACCACGGGCCTATACGGAAACGCTGCGCGCGATCTGGGCTGTTGTGCCCGGCGTGACATGGTTGGCAACCTGCGTGCTGCTGTTCGTCCTGACGTGGCGCGAGCGGCAGACCGAACAACGGATCGTTTCGCTTTGTGCGCTCGTATTCGTCGCCGCCGGGTTACACGACTTTCTCGTGTTCTTCGGCATTCTCGACTCCAACGTCTACTACACCGCGCAAACCTCACAGATCCTGATGATCGGCATGGCCGTTGTGCTGGCTCGGCGATTTGCCAACAACGCCCGCCGCATCTCACAGTTCAATGACGAACTACGGCAGGCGATCGACGACGCTCGACGCGAATTATCGTCCACCCTGAATCGTCAGCATGAACTGCAAGTTGCCAATGTCCGGCTCGCCGAGCGGCTCAACCTCGCGCATGACCTGCATGACGGGTTGGGCGGCACGCTGGTGTCGGGCATCGCCGCCATCGAACATGCGCCGCACACGCTGCCACCGGAGCGCTTTCTTGCGCTGCTGAAGGAATTACGGGATGAATTGCGCTTCGTCGTCGACAGCGCAACGGTACATCAGGCGGGAGAGCAGACATTGGCCGAGCAGATGGCTTCGTTGCGCCATCGAATGACGGCGCGATTCGAGATTCAGATGATCGAGTGCGAATGGCGCGTGGAGGGCATTGAGCGATGCGAAATGGGCGCTGCCCGATCACTGGAAGTCCAACGCATTTTGCAGGAGGCGCTGACCAATGTTCTCAAGCACAGCAAGGCGAGCTGCGTGCGCGTCGATCTCAGTGACGTCGACGGCGAATTTACGCTGCGAGTGGAGGACAACGGCGTCGGCTTCGACACCGGTCGTTTTGACGACGCTGGCGACGCCATCCCTCGTACATCGCACGAAGGGACCGGATTGCACAGCATGAGGCGGCGCGCGCAAAGACTTGGCGGCACGATGACGATTGTGCGGGAACGGGATCGCACGGTCGTGTGCGTCAGGATGGGGACCGCTTAGGAGGTCGGTAGCGGCGGCTCAGATTGCCTGAGCCGCCAAACCTCTGTCCCACTATCGTTTCATGAGGACTTTGATAGGGTCCGAAACGGTGGGAGACGACGCGGGGATTACTCCCACTCAATCGTCGCCGGCGGCTTGCCCGAGATGTCATAGACAACGCGGTTCAGGCCACGCACTTCGTTGATGATGCGGTTCGAGACCTTGCCGAGCAGCTCGTGCGGCAGGTGGGCCCAGTGCGCCGTCATGAAGTCTTGCGTCTGCACCGCGCGCAGTGCCACGACCCACTCGTACGTACGGCCATCGCCCATCACGCCCACGCTCTTGACCGGCAGGAACACCGCGAATGCCTGGCTCGTCAGCTCGTACCACGTCTTGCCGCTGTTCGGCTCGACCGTGTTGCGCAGTTCTTCGATGAAGATCGCATCGGCGCGGCGCAGCAAGTCCGCATATTCCTGCTTCACTTCACCCAGGATACGCACGCCCAGACCCGGGCCCGGGAACGGGTGACGGTAGACCATGTCGTGCGGCAGGCCGAGCGCCACGCCCAGTTCGCGCACTTCGTCCTTGAACAGATCGCGCAGCGGCTCCAGCAGCTTCAGACCCAGCGTCTCCGGCAGGCCACCCACGTTGTGGTGGCTCTTGATCGTCGTCGCCTTCTTGGTCTTCGCGCCGCCCGATTCGATCACGTCCGGATAAATCGTGCCCTGCGCCAGCCACTTCGCATTCTTCAGCTTCTTCGCTTCCGCCTGGAACACTTCCACGAACTCGCGGCCGATGATCTTGCGCTTCTGCTCTGGATCCGTCACGCCCGTCAAATGGCCCATGAACTGCGCCGTGGCATCGACGTGCACGACCTTCGCGTGCAGACGGCCCTCGAACATTTCCATCACCATCTTGCCTTCGTTCAGACGCAACAGACCGTGATCGACGAACACGCACGTCAGCTGATCGCCAATCGCGCGATGAATCAGCGCCGCCGCGACGCTCGAATCCACGCCGCCCGACAGACCCAGAATCACTTCCTCGTCGCCCACCTGCTCGCGGATCGCCTTGACGGCTTCCTCGATGTGGTCGCGCATGATCCAGTCCGGCTTCGCACCTGCAATCTCCAGCACGAAGCGCTCAAGCAGTTCACGGCCCTTCACGGTGTGCGTGACTTCCGGGTGGAACTGCACGGCGTAGTAGTGACGCTTGACGTCGGCCATGCCCGCGATCGGGCAGCTCGGCGTCGACGCCATCAGCGCAAAGCCTTCCGGCAGTTGCGTGACCTTGTCGCCGTGGCTCATCCACACCTTGAGCATGCCGTGACCATCGTCGGTACGGAAATCTTCAAGGCCGTCGAGCAGCGGCGTATGGCCATGGGCGCGCACTTCGGCGTAACCGAATTCGCGATGGTTGCTGGCTTCGACCTGACCGCCCAGTTGGACCGTCATCGCGAACATGCCGTAGCAGATACCCAGCACCGGCACGCCAAGATCCCAAACGGCCTGCGGCGCACGCAGATCCTGATCCTCATACGTGCTCGCGTGGCTACCCGACAGAATGACGGCCTTCGGATTGAATTCGCGGATGAATTCGTCCGTGACGTCGTTCGGGTGGATCTCGCAGTAGACGTGCGCTTCGCGAACGCGGCGTCCAATGAGCTGGGTGACTTGCGAGCCGAAGTCAAGAATGAGGATTTTGTCGTGCATCGTGAGGTACGGATGAAGTGGATTCGTTGGACGTCGGCGCCGTGTCGGACGGCACGGGCGTGACAATGCCGGTGGCGCCCACGGGCGCGACCGACGTGCTATTGACGGGTGCGGAGTCGCCGTGAGGCGTCTCCATGCGCGGCTCAGCGCGCGTGCCACGGGTCTCGTCGACGACCCGGGCATCGGCATAATCTCTCGGTGCGTCGCGTCGCGTGTCGCTCACGACACCGCCACGCACCCGCTCGCCTGCCTGCTGCGCCGCCTGTACGCGCTCTTTCGTGCGCACACTCGACGCCAGCTTGACGAGAATTCCGCCCACTACCAGCAGGACAGCCCCGAGCATGGCAAGCATCCACTTGCCACCACTCGACACTACCAACTGGCCGGAGATCAGCCACCCCAGCACGAACGCACCGCTGATCCAGTTGATATGTCCCGTCACTTTCGCGACGGTCGACGTCAACTGGCCGTTTACGGTGGCGTGCCATTGCAGCCAGGCCACGCCGATGAAGGCCACGCCAAGCACCTGCGCATAGAGCACGGGCGATGGCGCAGGCACATCAATGGCCGCATACAGCGATGACCAGAACGACGCAATCAGCAGCACACCAAGTGCCAGATTCAACGCCGCATCGAGGAACAGTACCGTACGCAACATGGCCTTCATGGGTAATTACTCCACGTGGTAGTTGGGGGCTTCCTTCATGATCTGGACGTCGTGCACGTGCGATTCGCGCATGCCGGCGGCCGTGATTTCGACAAATTCTGCCTTCTCGTGCAAGTCCTTGATGGACGGGCAACCCAGATAACCCATCGACGAGCGGATACCGCCGGTCAACTGATGCAGGATCGCGTTCACGCTACCCTTGTAAGCCACGCGGCCTTCAATGCCTTCCGGCACGAGCTTGTCGGCGTTGTTCGCCGGGTCCTGGAAGTAACGGTCTGCAGCACCGTCCTTCATCGCCCCCACCGAACCCATACCGCGGTAGCTCTTGTACGAACGGCCCTGATACAGGAACACTTCGCCCGGCGCTTCTTCCGTGCCGGAGAACATGCTGCCCATCATCACGGTGTGTGCACCCGCGGCCAGCGCCTTGGCAACGTCGCCCGAGTAACGGATACCACCGTCGGCGATCAGCGGAACGCCCGTGTCCTTCAGTGCTTCGGCCACATTGGCGATGGCCGTGATCTGCGGAACACCGACACCAGCAACGATACGCGTCGTGCAGATCGAGCCCGGGCCGATACCGACCTTGACGGCGTCGGCACCGTGTTCGACCAGCGCCAGCGCAGCGCTCGCCGTCGCGATGTTGCCGCCGACGACTTCAATCTGCGGGAAGTGCTTCTTGACCCACTGCACGCGATCCAGCACGCCCTGGCTGTGACCGTGCGCCGTATCGACGACGATCACGTCAACGCCGGCCGCGACCAGCAACTCGACGCGCTCTTCATTGTCGGCGCCCACGCCAACGGCAGCACCAACACGCAGCTTGCCGTGTTCATCCTTGCTTGCCAGCGGGTATTCCGTCGCCTTCGTAATGTCCTTGACCGTCATCAGGCCGCGCAGTTCGAACGCGTCGTTGACGACCAGCACGCGCTCGAGGCGGTGATCGTGCATCAGACGCTCGGCATCGGCCGGGGAAGCACCTTCACGCACGGTGATGAGCTTTTCCTTCGGCGTCATGATCGCGCGCACCGGTTCGTCCAGGCGGCTTTCGAAACGCAGGTCGCGATTGGTCACGATACCGATGAGCTGGGCACCCTCCACGACCGGGAAACCGGAAATGCCATGCTGGCGCGACAGGGCGATCACATCGCGCACCTTCATGTGCGGCGGAATCGTGATCGGGTCGCGCAGAACGCCCGACTCAAAACGCTTGACCTTCGAGACTTCCCGCGCCTGCTCAGCCGGCTTCAGATTCTTGTGAATGATGCCGATACCGCCCTGTTGCGCCATGGCAATGGCCAGACGCGCTTCGGTCACCGTATCCATGGCGGCCGACAGCAAAGGCATGTTCAGGGTAATGTTGCGCGTGAGCTTGGTTTTCAGGCTGGTGTCGCGCGGGAGAACGGCAGAGTAGGCCGGGACGAGGAGCACGTCATCGAATGTGAGTGCTTTTTGGATCAGACGCATGGCAAATCCTATAGGCGCAAAACCGAATTATACAGAAATCGCGCGTTGCATGGCAGGTCTGCCCCACATGTCAAGGGGCTTTTTCCCCGAGGACCGAATTCGGCACCGAATGAGGGCAAAACCGGCAGCCACTCGCCGGGGCATCCCCCTGCCGCCAGCCGTGGCGCGAACGCCTCGCCCGCCAAGTGCCGGATTTCACAATAGGCCTGCGCGGAGCGAATGCTATTCTTGCGCCCTTTCCGGCCGGAATTCGACCGGACGCTTCCTATATTCACCACCAACCACGGACTAGATTTTTCATGGGGAAAGGCATTTCGTACGGACTGGCAGCGGGCGCGCTGTGGGGACTGGTGTTCCTTGCCCCACGCCTGCTGCCCGGTTTCTCGCCGCTGGAGTTGTCGGCGGCGCGCTACGTCCTGTACGGATTGGTCTCGGCAGTATTCCTCGCCCCGCTCTGGCCGCGCTTGCGGCATACCGTCACGAGCAACGACTGGCGGGCGTTATTCCGCCTGAGTCTCGTCGGCAATCTGGTCTATTACCTGTTTGTCGCTGCGTCGGTGCAAATGGCGGGCATCGCGCCGGCGTCGCTGATCGTGGGGGTGCTGCCCGTGACGGTCACGCTGGTCGGCAGCCGCGATCATGGTGCGCTCCCACTATCGAAGCTGGCGGGCCCGCTGGCACTCGTCGTCGCCGGGATCGTCTGCATCAACGTCGACGTCTTCACGCACGCCGCTGCGAGCGGCGGCGACTGGCGGCTGACGCTTGCCGGCGTCGTTTGCGCAGTCGGGGCATTGGCCAGTTGGACATGGTACGCCGTCGCCAACGCCCGATATCTCGCGAAATTCGGACATTTCACGAGTCAAGAATGGTCGTTGCTGACGGGGGTGGCGACGGGGGCGCTGGCGTGCGCACTGGCGATTGCCGCCTTGCTGCTGCCGCATCCGGTGACGGCGGACGTACCACGTGACTGGCAGATGTTTCTGATCGTGAATATCGCCGTGGCCATCGGCGCGTCGACCATCGGCAATGCATTCTGGAACGCGGCGAGCCGGACGCTGCCGCTCACGCTGTCAGGGCAACTGATCGTGTTTGAAACGCTGTTCGCGCTGGTTTATGGCTTCATCTATGAGCATCGGCTGCCTCGTCTGCTGGAGATCGCCGCGGTGGCGTTGTTGCTGGCAGGGGTCAGCGCATCGGTGCGATTGCATTCGCGGGGGTCGACGCACTGATCGAAGCGGGTTCGGGACGAAACCTCCGACCCGCCTCAGCCTTGCGCCGCCTGCCTTAGCTGCCCTTGCGGGCGCTGCCCAGCCACTTCTGCCCTTCGCGGCTGCCTTCATTGCGGACTTTTTCGACGCGTCGCTGCCGCGCCAGCTTCGGATCCGCCTTGAGCGTGCGATAGATCTCGACGCGATCGCCCGCCTCCACGGCCGCATCCAGCGCGCGCACCTTACCAAATACGCCGACCTTCATGCGGCCGAGATCCAACTCCGGAAACCGCAGCAGCAACCCACTGCGCTCGATGGCGTCGCGCATCGTTGCACCTTGCGCAAGCGTCAGCGGGACAATCGTTTGCTCGCTGGGCAGCGCATAGCAGACTTCGACGTTCAGCTCACTTGGCATAAACCGTCTCCGCACGTTTGACGAAGGCGTCTACGAACGTGTTCGCAATGTGGCTGAACACCGGACCGATAACCTTTTCGAGCAGGAAATTCGCAAACTCGTAGTGCAGACCGAATTCGATCTTGCAGGCGTTCTCGCGCAGGGCCGTAAACTTCCACGTGCCGTGAAAACGTTTGAAAGGCCCCTCGACGAAGGTCATCTGGATGGAGTGCGGACGCTCCTGGATATTGCGCGTCGCGAACGAATGCTTCAGGCCTTTGAAGTCGATGAGCAACGACGCTTCCATGCTGTGCTCGTCCTGATGCCGAATATCGACACCGCCGCACCAAGGCAGGAATTTAGGGTAATCGGCGACATTGGTCACCAGATCGTACATTTGCTCGTCGGAGAAATGCACGAGAACGGTTTTACTGACTTCGGCCATCGTCTGTCGGGCTGTGAGTGCGTGCGATGCGTGCGCTGTCGATCGGCGTGTGTCGCAAGCCGCCTCTTGCCGAGACTCTTTGTTAAAATCGCTATTTTACCCGAGCCCGACTCACCGGGTCCGACCAAGTTACCCCGCCAAGGATCCATGAGCATCATCGACAACAGAAAGGCCTTCTTCGACTACTTCATCGAGGAGCGATTCGAAGCCGGCATCGCGCTCGAAGGGTGGGAAGTCAAGGCAATTCGCGCCGGGCGGGCGCAGATCAAGGAAGGTTATGTCGTCATCAAAAATGGCGAAATCTTTCTGATCGGCGCGCACATCAGCCCGCTGCAATCGGCATCGACGCACATCAACCCCGATCCGGTCCGCACCCGAAAACTATTGCTCAAAGCCGATGAAATCAAGAAACTCATCGGCAAGGTCGAGCAACGCGGCTATACGATCGTCCCGCTTAACTTTCACTACAGCAAGGGCCTCGTGAAATGCGAGATCGGGCTGGGCAAGGGCAAGAAGCTGCACGACAAGCGCGAGACGGAAAAGGAACGCGACTGGAATCGCGAGAAGGCGCGACTCATGCGCAACCCGACCTGAGATCGACCTTAGGCGTTATCCGACGCTGAACGACAAGCGACGGGCGACGACTCGCTCGCGCAAAAGAAAACGGCCCGTTCGGGCCGTTTTCTTTTCATCAGTCAATTGTGCAATGTAGAGCGCCTTCCGGCACCCTCCCCCGCCAGCTCACATCAACGGCGCGGGGCAGAATTACCGAAGCCACCGGTGCTCCCGTCGACGGGCGCATTCGAACCGCCCTCGGTGCCGCGCACGATCTTGAGCGCCGAAGCGATCATACCGCTCATGTCCGAAAAGTTACCCGGCACGATCAGCGTGTTGCTCGTCTTGGCGACCTTGCTGAAGGCATCGACATACTGCTCGGCGACCTTCAGGTTGACAGCTTCCATGCCGCCTTGCGTCTGAATCGCCGTGGCAATCTTGTGGATGGCTTCGGCATTCGCTTCCGCCACCGCGAGAATGGCTGCCGCCTCACCCTGTGCCTGATTGATCGCCGCCTGACGCTCCCCTTCCGACTTCTGAATCGCCGCTTCACGCGCACCGGACGCCAGGTTGATCTGCTCCTGCTTTTTCCCTTCCGACGCCGCGATCAGCGCACGCTTCTCACGCTCTGCCGTGATCTGCGCCTGCATGGCGTGCAGAATTTCCTTCGGCGGCGTCAGATCCTTGATCTCGTAGCGCAGCACCTTCACGCCCCAGTTCGCCGCCGCTTCGTCGAGCGCATTCACCACGCTGTGGTTGATGAATTCCCGCTCCTCGAACGTCTTGTCCAGTTCCAGCTTACCGACCACGCTACGCAGCGTCGTCTGAGCAAGCTGTGTAATAGCCACGATGAAGTTGCTCGAACCATACGACGCCTTCATCGGGTCCGTCACCTGGAAGTACAGAATGCCGTCCACCTGCAACTGCGTGTTGTCCTTGGTAATACAGATCTGGCTCGGCACGTCGAGCGGGATTTCCTTGAGCACGTGCTTGTACGCCACGCGGTCGACAAACGGCACGACGATCGACAGGCCCGGCGTAAGCGTCCCGTGATACTTACCGAGACGCTCCACCACCCACGCGTGCTGCTGCGGCACGATCTTGATCGACCGAGCCGCAATGATCACCGCGATGATGAAGAGAATGAATGCGACGTTGGATAACATGTTTTCCCCTGAAGCGCCGACCCTGATGGCCAGCTAGTTCCCCGACGCCCCGCAATGGCGGGACGTATCGTCTGACCGTGACAACGCCGAAGTGTTCTGCCCACGGACCGACATCGGGCGAGAAGCTTCTGCATCGGCCGTCAAACTGTGCGATCCGTGCAAACCTTGCGATCTATGCCGCCACATGCGCGACGTACAACCGGCTACCGCGCACCTCTCGAATGACAAACCATCCGGCATCGGGCACTTCTCCCGGCATCAACTCCACATCCCACTCAGCGCCCCGGTACATGGCGCGCGCCTGACCGTCGGCACGCCATACGTCGACATGCAAACGCTGGCCGATATCGAGATTGGTGTTGGGATCGGCGGAGGCATCGACCTTGATACGACGCCGCCCAAACCGACTGCGTCGCAACAACCAGACCGCCACCCCGGCGACGACCGCCGCCACCACCCACTGCAACGGCGCGTCGGCACGCAGCAGCGCCGCAATACCACCGGCCGCCAAGCCAAGCGCCACCATCAGGAGATAGAACGTCCCGCTCGCCAGCTCCAGCACCACGATCAATCCGGCAACGCCGAACCAAAGCCAAGCCTGCTCCATCGCAACTCCCAGAAACGAAAAAACCCCGGTGTTATACCGGGGTTTATAGCACGAAACACACTGAGCAGCGCACGCATCCCAAGGGATGACCCGGCCTTTCAGTGGCGTCCGAGATGCCGCTCGGACGCTTCCTATTTCAGGCGTTTCTCGCGACGCTTACTTCGCCACCTTGGCGAGTTGCTGCCACGTTTCCACGACCGTGTCCGGGTTCAGAGACATCGAGACGATGCCTTCCTTGACCAGCCACTCGGCCAGATCCGGATGGTCCGACGGGCCCTGACCGCAGATGCCGACGTACTTGCCCTGCGCCAGACAGGCCTTGATCGCACGGCTGAGCATGAACTGCACCGCCGGGTCACGCTCGTCGAAGTCCTTCGCCAGCAATTCCATCCCCGAATCGCGGTCCAGACCCAGCGTGAGCTGCGTCAGATCGTTCGAGCCGATCGAGAAACCGTCGAAGTACTCGAGGAACTGGTCGGCGAGAATGGCGTTCGACGGCACTTCGCACATCATGATCAGCTTGAGGCCGTTTTCACCACGCTTCAGACCGTAGCCGGCGAGCATGTTGACCACACGTTCGGCCTGACCCAGCGTACGCACGAACGGCACCATGATCTCGACGTTCGTCAGACCCATTTCGTCGCGAACACGCTTGAGCGCACGGCACTCCATCTCGAACGCTTCAGCGAAGTCTTCCGAGATGTAACGCGACGCGCCACGGAAGCCGAGCATCGGGTTTTCTTCGTCCGGCTCGTAACGCGAGCCGCCGATGAGCTTCTTGTACTCGTTGGACTTGAAGTCCGACAGACGCACGATCACTTGCTTCGGGTAGAAAGCCGCCGCAATCGTGGCGATCCCTTCCGCCAGCTTGTCGACGTAGAACGCGCGCGGCGACGCATGACCGCGAGCCACCGATTCCACCGCCTTCTTCAGGTCGGCGTCGATATTCGGGTACTCGAGAATCGCGCGCGGGTGAACACCGATGTTGTTGTTGATGATGAATTCCAGACGCGCCAGACCCACACCGCTGTTCGGCAGTTGCGCGAAGTCGAAGGCCAGTTGCGGATTGCCCACGTTCATCGTGATCTTCACCGGGATCTTCGGCATTTCGCCACGCTGGATCTCGGTCACTTCGGTCTCGAGCAGACCGTCGTAGATCTTGCCTTCGTCGCCTTCTGCGCACGACACGGTCACGAGCGCGCCGTCCTTCAGAACGTCCGTGGCGTCGCCGCAGCCGACCACGGCCGGCACACCCAGCTCACGCGCGATGATGGCCGCGTGGCAGGTACGGCCGCCGCGGTTCGTCACGATGGCCGAAGCGCGCTTCATCACCGGCTCCCAGTTCGGGTCGGTCATGTCGGCAACCAGCACGTCGCCCGGCTGCACGCGTTCCATCTCGCTCGGATCCATGATCACGCGCACCGGACCCGCACCGATCTTCTGGCCGATCGCACGACCCGTGGTCAGCACCGGGGCGTCGCCCTTGAGCTTGAAGCGCTGCTCGGCCTTGCCGACCGACTGGCTCTTCACCGTCTCCGGACGCGCCTGAAGAATGTAGATCTTGCCGTCCTTGCCGTCCTTGCCCCACTCGATGTCCATCGGACGACCATAGTGCTTCTCGATGATCAGCGCGAACTTGGCCAGTTCGACGCAATCGTCGTCGGTGATCGAATAACGGTTACGCAGTTCCATCGGCACATCGATGGTCTTCACACGGCCCGGTTCGCCCGGTTGCGTGAATTCCATCTTGAGCAGCTTCGAGCCGAGCGTGCGGCGGATGATCGGGTACTTGCCGGCGTTGAGCGTCGGCTTGAAGACGTAAAACTCGTCCGGATTCACAGCCCCCTGCACGACCGTCTCACCCAGGCCATAGCTGGCCGTGATGAACACCACGTCCTGGAAGCCCGACTCGGTGTCGATCGTGAACATCACGCCCGACGCGCCGCAGTCCGAGCGCACCATGCGCTGCACACCGGCCGACAGCGCCACTTCGGCGTGCGTGAAGCCCTTGTGAACGCGATACGAGATGGCACGGTCGTTGTACAGCGACGCGAACACGTGCTTCATGCGATCGAGCACGTCTTCGATGCCGACGACGTTCAGATAGCTTTCCTGCTGACCGGCAAACGAGGCATCCGGCAGATCTTCGGCGGTGGCCGACGAACGCACGGCGAACGACGCGTCCGGCTGGTCGGCCGTAATGCGTGCGAACTGTTCGCGGATGTCCTTCTCGAGCTGCGGTTGCAGCGGCGCGTCGACGATCCATTGACGGATTTCGGCACCCGCTTCTGCGAGCGCCTTGACGTTATCCACGTCGAGACCCTCGAGACGCTTGGCAACGCGCTCGGTCAGGTTGTTATGCTGGAGGAACTCGCGAAATGCGAAAGACGTCGTGGCGAAGCCACCCGGCACGCGAACCCCTGCGTTAGCCAGTTGGCTGATCATTTCGCCAAGCGATGCATTCTTGCCGCCGACCGACTCGACGTCGGTCATGCGCAGATGCTCAAACGGCACCACGTAGGCGCCGTCGTGTGCTGCGTTAGTCATAAAAGCCCCTAAGGTAAGAAAAAAAATTCTCGGCGGACCGGCTGGGACTGACGTGGGCCGGTCGACCTGTTGGATAAGAAATCGCGCCGTGGCAGCGTCGGGTACCAGGGGCTAGCGCCCGACGTCCTGCATCGAACCACCGTCATTTCCCGGAGCGCCCCGTCAGGCGGGGCTGACATGGAACCGGGCGCGATGGCCGCGCAATTGCTTATCCAACAAGTTGCCGCTATTCTACCGTGCAATGCACCATTTTGCGATTCTGCGCATGAGCGACGCCCTCACCCCCGGAAATTCCCCGACAACCGCCCCTGAGGCCCCTGCCACACCAGTCAAACCGGTGAGCGCACGGCCCGTCTTCATCGTCTCCGATGGCACAGGGATTACGGCCGAAACGTTTGCGCATTCGATCCTGGCGCAATTCGAGATGCGTTTTCGTCAGATTCGCGTTCCGTTCGTGGATTCCGTCGATAAAGCCTATGAAACGGCCCAACGCATCAATGAAATGTATCGGACCGAAAACGTCCGTCCGATCATTTTCAGCACGTTGGTGGATGCCCGGGCCAATGAAATCCTGCGCAATTGCCAGGGCGTGATTCTCGACATGTTCCAGACGTTCATCGAGCCGCTGGAACAGGAGCTCAATCTCAAGTCGATGCATGCCATCGGCCGAGTGCACCAGAACGCCGACAGCGAAGCGTACAAGAACCGGATCGAGGCGGTGAACTTCTCGCTCGCCCACGACGACGGCCAGTCCAACAAGAACCTGCAAAGCGCCGACGTGATTCTCGTGGGTGTGTCGCGCAGCGGCAAGACGCCGACGACGCTCTATCTCGCCATGCAGTACGGTGTGAAGGCGGCCAACTATCCGCTGATCCCGGACGATTTCGAACGCGAAAAACTGCCGTCCACGCTCGACCAGTACAAGGAAAAGATTTTCGGACTGTCCATCGATCCGCAGCGGCTTTCGGAAATCCGAAACGAGCGTCGTCCGGGCAGCAAGTATGCGTCGCTCGAAAACTGCCGCTACGAGGTCAACGAAGCCGAGGCGATGATGCGCCGCGAAGGGATCAAGTGGCTCTCGTCGACGCACAAGTCGATTGAAGAAATCGCGACGACGATCCTTCAGGAAATCAAGCTGGAGCGCGACGTCTACTAACGTCGGCCAACGGCCTGAGATCTATTCAGGACGGTAGTAACGCAAAAGGGACGCATCAGCGTCCCTTTTTCATTTGCACCGGCCGACTACGACAATCGCTGTCGCACCGCCTCAAATAGGCAAATCGCCGCGCACGCCGCGACGTTCAGCGACTCCATTCCGCCCGGCTGAGGAATGCGAACAGGCGTCTGCACGCGCCCCAGCCAATGAGGCGATACGCCGGCGCCTTCGTTGCCGAAAACCCACGCTACAGGACTACGCAAATCCTGCTCGTAGAGCGACGTACTCGCTTGCAGGCTGGTGGCCAGCAATGGCACTGACAGTCTCGGAGCCAGCGAATCCGGCGTGCAATGCTCGACGATATTCAACGAAAAATGCGCACCCATGCCCGCGCGCAATACCTTGCTCGACCATGTAAGCGCCGTGCCCGACATGCAATAGACGTCACGCACACCGGCCGCCGCCGCACTGCGCAGGATCGAGCCCACGTTGCCTGCGTCCTGCACGGCATCGAGAATCACGCAATCCGTCGTCTGCGACGCCGGCAGACGACCCGAAGGCATCTCCACCACGAAGAGCAGCGACACGCCGTTGACCAGCGTCGACAACGGCTCGAACAACGCCTCGGGCAAACACACACGTCGATCCGCCTCGATCCGCGCCCAAATATGCGCGACTTCGTCGTTATCGAGCGCCGATTCTGCGGCCACGCAAACGAGCGGCTGTCCCAGCGCACCGAGATACGCATCGGCAAGATGCACGCCCTCGAGCAGCGTCTGCCCCAGCTTGCGGCGCTGCTGATTCGACTGCGCGAGCAGCTTCAGGCGCTTGTAGAAGGGATTGTCTTTGGAACTGATGAGCTTCATGAGGTACGGACCACGCGTGACACCGTCAACGTGCCGAAAATTTCAAAGGCTTCGCGCACAGGCGCAAACGACTGGCGATGATGCGGACTCGGTCCATGCGCGCGCAGCGCTTCGAGGTGCTTGGGCGTACCGTATCCGACATGCTCGTCGAAACCGTACTGCGGAAACTCTTCGTGAAGCGCTGTCAACTGACGGTCGCGCGTGACTTTCGCCAGAATCGACGCCGCCGAAATCGCGGGTACCTTGTCGTCCCCCTTGATCACGGCTTCGGCATGCATCGGCAACACGGGGCAACGATTGCCATCGATAAGCGCCAGTGCCGGCACACGCGAAAGTCCGTTCACCGCGCGCTGCATGGCGAGCATCGTCGCATGCAGGATATTCAGGGAATCGATCTCCGCCACGCTCGCCTCGGCGATGCAAAATGCCAGCGAGCGCTCGACGATTTCCTCGTAAAGCGCCTCGCGACGAAGTGCCGTGAGCTTCTTCGAATCGGCCAGCCCTTTGATGGGGCGCGACGGGTCGAGAATCACCGCCGCCGTCACGACTGGACCAGCCAGCGGTCCGCGACCGACTTCGTCCACACCACAAGTCAGATCGGCCGCGACATCCGAAAACAGATCGAACGCCATCTGCGGAGGCGCAGCCTTCATCGCGCGTGTTCGAGGCTTAGCAGCGAGCGGCGCAGCACCATCGCTATCGGCAGTTTTGCGCGTCGTCCGACGCACCTTCACATCGTCCGTCATAGCCGCCCCTTTTCGCGTAGTACACGCTCGATGACCTCCGCCGAACGAGCAGCCGTGTTCTGACGCAATTCCTCGTGAATCTTCGTGAAACGCGCTTGCAGCGAAGCGCGCAACGCCGGATCGGTCAATTGCTGCCAGACGGCATCGGCCAGCGCTTCGGGCGTGGCGAAATGCTGCAACAGCTCCGGCACGACGAACTCGCCACACAGAATGTTCGGCAAACCGACGTAAGGCAAATAGCCCTGACGCTTCATGATCTGCGCCGTCAACCAGGGCACCTTGTACGAGATCACCATCGGTTTTTTGTACAGCGCAGCTTCCAGCGTTGCTGTCCCGCTTGCAAGAAGCACGCTGTCTGCGGCTTCCAATGCCAGCGGCGCACGTCCGTCGATCACCGTCAGGTTGAGGTCGCTATGGGCGTCGAAAATCGGCTGCATCAGTGCGCGCAAGCGGGGCGTTGCGGCCGGCAGGACGAATCGAATCGACGGATTGCGCTTGGCCAACAAGCGCATCGCCGCAAAAAACACGGGCGTCAGACGTTGGACCTCCGACGTACGGCTGCCCGGCAGAATTGCCACGACGGGTGCGTCACCCTGAAGCCCCAATGTGGCGCGCGCCCCTGCCACGTCGGGCATCATCGGAATTTTGTCCGCCATCGGATGACCGACGAACGTGGCGTCGATTCCGGCGCGGTGATAGATCTCTGGCTCGAACGGGAACAGGCAAAGCATGTGATCGACGGCACGCTTGATCTTTTTGATGCGTCCGCCGCGCCACGCCCAGATCGACGGACTCACGAAGTGAATCGTCGGAATACCCGCTTCACGCAGCTTGATTTCGAGATCGAAGTTGAAGTCCGGCGCATCGAAACCCACGAACGCGACCGGCTTTTCCGCCAACCAGCGCTCGCGCAGTTGCTTTCGAATCGAGAGGATTTCGCGCAGATGCTTGATGACTTCGACGTAGCCCATGACGGAGAGCTTGTCGATCGGCCAATAGGCGTCGAAGCCCTCTTCCGCCATATGCGGACCACCGACACCCGCGTAGGCGATGTCGGCCGGAAGACTCTGCTTGAGACCGGCAAGGACGTTGCCGGCAATGAGATCGCCTGACAGCTCCCCGGCCACCATCGCCAGGGTTCGCTGGCCGGCGCCGGGAAGGGTCGGCGACATAGGTCAGCGCACGATACCGCGCGTGCTTGCGTTGAGGAAATCGAGCAGTGCGCGCACTGCCTCGAAGACGTCCGGCGCACCGGCATTGCCGAAGGCCTCGATCTGCACCTTGGCCTCGTCCAGCGTCAACCCGCTCTTGTAGAGCAGCTTGTACGCGTGACGCAGCGCCGTGATCGCATCGGCGGAAAAACCGCGACGACGCAACCCTTCGACGTTGATGCCGTACGGTACCGCGCGATCACCCGAAGCAATCACGAACGACGGCACGTCCTGCACCAACACCGACGCACCACCCACCATCGCGTGAGCACCGATACGCACGAACTGGTGCACACCGGTCATGCCACCGATGATGGCCCAGTCGTCGACATGAACGTGACCGGCCAGTTGCGCGTTGCTCGAGAACACCGTGTGATTCGCGACGTGACAATCGTGCGCGATGTGCACGTAAGCCATGATCCAGTTGTCGTTGCCGACACTCGTCAGGCCACCGTCCTGCACCGTGCCCGTGTGGATCGTCGTGAATTCGCGAATCGTGTTGCGGTCGCCGATGACCAGCTTGGTCGGCTCGCCCGCGTACTTCATATCCTGCGGACTGCCACCCACCGACGCGAACGGGCCAATCTTGTTGCCCTCGCCCAGCGTCGTATGGCCGTCGACTACCGTATGCGAAAGAATCTGCGTCCCGGCACCGATCGTCACGTTCGGACCGACAATCGCGTACGGACCGACAACGACGTCGGCCGCCAGTTGCGCCTTCGGATCGACGACGGCAGTGGAATGAATGTTCGTCATGAGCGTCTCAGTTCCGGTTATTCGCCGTTCTTCTTGACCATGCACATGAACTCGGCTTCGGCAGCCAGCTTGCCGTCCACCGTTGCCTCACCCTTGAACTTATAAAAGCCGCGCTTGTGGCTAATGAAGTCGACCGAGAGAATGAGCTGATCACCCGGTTCGACCGGACGCTTGAAGCGTACGTTCTCGATACCCACGAAATAGTAGAGCGTGTTTTCGTCGTGCACCGCCTCTTCCGAGAAGGTGAGCAACGCTGCGGCCTGCGCCAACGCTTCAACGATCAGCACACCCGGCATCACCGGACGCTGCGGGTAATGGCCGGTGAAGTACGGCTCATTGATCGTGACGTTCTTGATGACCTTGATGTTCTTGTGCGGCTCCAGTCCGATCACGCGATCCACCATCAGCATCGGATACCGATGCGGCAGCAGCTTCATGATCTTGTGGATGTCGATAGTAATAGTGGTCTCGCTCATTTGTCTTGCAGGTCCTTGACCTTCGCTTCAAGTTGACGCACGCGGTCGCGCATCTTGTCCAGATTGCGCATGATCGCCGCGTTTTTATTCCATTCGGCGTTCGGGATCGCCGGAAATGCGCTGGTGTAAGTGCCCGGCCCGGGAATCGATTTCGACACCCCCGACTTTGCCGTCACGATGACCTTGTCGCCAAGCGTCACATGGCCGGCAATACCGACGTTACCGCCCAGCATGCAGAATTTTCCGATCGTGCTGCTACCGGCAATACCGGTGCAAGCCGCAATCACCGTAAAGGCACCGACACGCACGTTGTGCGCGATCTGCACCTGATTGTCGATCTTGCAGCCGCGCTCGATGACGGTATCCGCCATGGCGCCGCGGTCGATGGTCGTGGACGCGCCGATCTCGACGTCGTCTTCGATCACCGCACGCCCCACCTGCGGAATCTTCACCCACTCACCGCCCGTCGCGGAGAAATCGGGGGCAAAACCAAAACCGTCCGAACCGATCACAGTGCCTGCGTGAATCACGCAACGCGCGCCAATCACACTCGTGTGATACAGCGTGGCATTCGGATAGACGAGCACATCGTCACCCAGCGTCGTGCCCCGGCCAACGAACACGTTCGCCATCAGACGGACACGCTCGCCCAGACGCACACCCGCTTCAATCACGACGTTCGGTCCGATCACACACGAGGCCGGCACGACGGCAGACGCATCGACGACGGCACTCGGATGGACGCCAGCAGGCGGCACCGGTGTCGCCGCGTTAGCGAACATCTGCGCCACACGGGCGAAGTACGCGTACGGATTCGGCGCGACGATCCACGCACGACCTTCATGCGAAGGCAGCTTGTCGAAGTCGGCTTTGGAGAGAATGACGGCAGCCGCGCCCGAATTGGGCACTTCTGCGAGATAAAGCGGATTGGACAGGAAGGCCAGTTGCTTTGCACCCGCGCGATCGAGCGGTGCCAGGCCTTCGACGGCAACGTTGCCATCACCCACCAGGTCGCCGCCAAAGCGCGCGACCAACTGGGCTAGCGAAACGGATGGCATGGAGGGTGTGGACGACGATCCCGACATGGAATGCCCGCCCGTCACTTGCCGCTGGTGCCGCCACCCGAACTTGCGTTCAGCGTCTTGAGCACCTTGTCCGTAATGTCGATACGCGGGCTGACGTAGACCGCTTCCTGCACGATCAGATCGTACTTGTCCGTTTCGGCAATCTGCTTGATCACACGGTTCGCGCGATCGAGCACGGCCGCAAGCTCTTCGTTACGACGCTGGTTCAGGTCTTCACGGAACTCGCGCTGCTTGCGCTGAAATTCGGTGTCGGCAGCAGCCAGATCACGCTGACGCTTGGCGCGCTCGGCGTCGCTCAACGTCGGATTGTCCTTGTCGAGCTTGTCCGACATCGCCTTGAGACGTTGGGCCATGTCTTGCAGCGCCTTGTCTCGCGTGGAGAACTCGGCTTCAAGTTTGGCTTGTGCGGCCTTGGCCGGCGTGGAATCGCGCAAAATGCGATCCGAATTCACAGCGGCGATGCGCGCATCCTGGGCCGTGGCGGCAAAGGCCGCACCGGCCAGCAACGCCGCGGCGACGCCGCGAAGGCAATGCTTACGGATACCGTTCAATGTATTACCCCTTACAACGATGAAACGTTCGGAACCGGTCGATCTGCCGTCGTTAGAACGACGTACCGACCTGGAACTGGAATTTCTGATACTGGTCGCCCGTCTTCTTGACGAGCGGGAAGCCCATCGAGAGCTTGAGCGGGCCAATCGGCGAAATCCACGACAGACCGAAACCGTAAGAATAGCGCAGGTTATTGAAGGTAATCGCCTGGCCGTTATCGAACACGTTACCGCCGTCGAAGAACGTAAAGATACGCAGCGTACGATCGTAACCCGTGCCCGGCAGCGGGAACGTCAGTTCGACGTTACCGATCAGCTTCGATGCCCCCCCCAGCGGTTCGCCGTTGGTGTCCTTCGGACCCAGCGAGCTCGGCTCATAACCACGCACCGAACCGATACCACCCGCGAAGTAGTTCTTGAAAATCGGGAACGGCTGACCGCCCATACCGTGGCCGTAGCCGACTTCACCATTCAGCGCCAGCGTGAAGCCGCGGCTCACCGGGTAGTAGTACTGGTGCTGGTAATACGCACGGAAGTACTTGGTCGTTCCGATCGGCGTGCCGATTTCGATGTTGGCCTGTTGGTAGTGACCGCGGTTCGGGATCAGCGCGCTGTCACGCGAGTCGCGCGACCAGCCCACCGTCAGCGGATAGTTGTTGCTGACGTAACCGAACTGGTTTGCGTAGTCGATGTAGCGTTGCGGCGTCGTGCCGTCGCTCGTCAGGTGCAGACGCGTTTGTTCGAAGCCCAGACCGAAGAAGACCGTGTCGACTTCCGAGAACGGCACGCCGAACTTCAGGTTGCCGCCGAGCGTATTGATACGGAAATCCGAATCGCTCGTCAGCAGCAGCGGCTGATACGTACGGTAGTAGATGTCGGTAATACGGCTCACACCGTCCACCGTGAAGTACGGGTCGACTTGCGTCACGGCCAACGTACGGTACGTCTTACCGGTATTCACGTTCACGGACAGCGACGTGCCCGAGCCGAACACGTTGTCCTGGCTGATACCGGCCTGCAACACCACCTTGTCGGTCGAGGAGAAACCGGCACCGACGTTGATCGTACCGGTCGGCTTTTCTTCCACCTTCACCTGAAGGTCGACCTGATCGTTCGAACCGGCCACCGGCTCGGTCGTCACGTTCACATCCGTGAAGTAGCCCAGACGGTTGATACGGTCTTGCGACAGCTTCAGGCGGTCGGCGTCGTACCACGAGCTTTCGAGCTGACGCAGTTCGCGGCGAATCACTTCGTCACGCGTACGCGAGTTGCCCACGATGTTGATCTTGCGCACGTACACACGACGGCCCGGATCGATCGTCAGATTGAGCGCAACGGTGTGGTTGCTGCGGTCGATGTTCGGCTGGGCGTTCACGTTCGCAAACGCGAATCCGTAGTTACCCAACAGATCGGAGATCGCCTTCGTGCTCGCCTGAAGCTTGGCTGCCGAGAAGGTGTCGCCGGCCTTGAGTTGCACGAGCTTCTGGATGTCGTCCTGCTTGCCGAGCATTTCGCCCGTCAGCTTGACGTCCGACACCTTGTACGGCTCGCCTTCGTGGATGTTGATCGTAAGGAACATCTCGTCCTTGTCCGGCGTGATCGAGACGTCGGTGGAGTCGATGTTGAATTCCAGATAACCGCGGTTCAGATAGAACGAACGCAGCTTTTCCAGATCGCCCGTGAGCTTGTCCTTCGAGTACAGGTCGTTCTTCGAATACCACGACAACCAGTTCGGCGTGCCCAGTTCCATCTCGGCCGTCAGGTCCGACGACGAGAAGGCCTTGTTGCCCACGAAGTTGATCTGCTGAATGGTCGCCTTGGGGCCTTCAGTCACGGCGAACTGGATGCCCACGCGATTGCGCTCGAGCGGCGTGATCGTCGTCTTGACCTCGGCAGCGTAGTAACCGCGCGTAAGGTATTGACGCTTAAGTTCTTGCTCGGACTTGTCGAGCAGGTTGCGGTCGAAGGTGCGACCTTCGGTCAGGCCGACCGAGCGCAGTGCCTTCTTCAGACCGTCTTTGTCGAATTCCTTGATGCCGAGGAAGTCGATGGAAGCAATTGCGGGACGCTCGTTGACGTGCACCACCAGCACGCTGCCCTGCGCTTCAACGCTCACGTCCGAGAACAGGCCCGTGGCATAAAGGGCACGAATTGCTTCGGTGCCCTTATCATCGTTGAACTTGTCACCGGGTTTGACCGGCAGGTACGAGAAAACGGTACCGGGTTCAATACGCTGCAAGCCCTCCACTCGGATATCCTTGACCACAAACGGCTCGACGGCCCGTGCCAGGAAACTGTGTGCCGCCAGAACCGCAATCACCAGGGTCTTCGGAACAAGGTGGTATTTATTCGACAACTTGCTTCCCCAAGAAACAATTGAATCGTAAAAAACTCGGATTTGCCTGCGACCGGCAGGCACGTGACGCTGTCCTAGTGCAACAACTTCGACAGGTCGTTGAAAAGTGCTACGGCAGAGAGCGCAAGGATGCAAACGATGCCCACTCGTTGCAGCGCGCCCTGCCACCGTTCGGAAACTGCCCGACCGGTAATCGCTTCGACCGCATAATATAACAGATAGCCACCGTCCAAAACCGGAATCGGCAATAGATTCAATACGCCGAGGCTAATGCTGACAAGCGCCAGAAAGGCGATGAAATAATCCAGACCGAGCCGAGCCGAACGCCCCGCGTAATCCGCAATCGTCACCGGACCGCTCAGATTCTTGAGCGATGCCTGCCCAGTGATCATCTTCCCAAACATGCGCACGCTGAACGCCGTCACGTCCCACGTGCGCTGCGCCCCACGGCCGATCGCCTCGAACAGTCCATAGCGGACTGTCACCGAATCGACCTGGCTGGCCAGCGCCGCACCGATCTTGCCCACGCGCTCGCCACCCGCCGTTGCCGAATCGACTTCTACATTAGGCGTCAGCGTGACGTTTCGAGGACTGCCGTCCCGACGCACCGTCAGGGTCATCGGCTTGCCAGGGTGGGCGCGAACGGCGTCCACGAGCGCCTTGGCCGAGGTCACGGGCGTGCCATCCACCGCCGTAATCTCGTCGCCCACACGCAACCCGGCGAGTCCCGCAGCACCGCCCGCGATGATCTGCCCCACCTTGACGCGCGCCGAGGGCACCAGGCCCAGACGCTGCATGAAGTCCTGCTCGCCGTCCGCATCGAAATGCTGCCCGGCCGCGTCTAGCGTGTATTCCGCACGGCCATCGCGCGTGCGCGCCACTAGCGTCACACGCTGCCCTTCGATCATCGGGTCGACAAGACGCCAACGAAGATCTTCCCAGGAACGCACGGCCACTTCCTCCCCGACCGCCTCATCGGGATTTCTGCCGTTTTCGCGCACCCCGGTGATCAGTTCGCCACCCGCCAACCCTGCACGGGCCGCGAGCGTGCCAGCCGCCGGCGGCGCGATGCGCGCAACAGGCTCCGTCACACCAGCCAGATTCAGGCTCGCATAAAGGGCAATGGCAAGGAGGAAGTTGGCGACCGGACCGGCCGCCACGATAGCGAAGCGCTTGTAGACGGACTTTTGATTGAACGCGCGCGCCCGGTCTTCGGGTGCCACGATCTGCGTTTCGTCGCGCTCGTCGAGCATGCGGACGTAACCGCCGAGCGGCAGTGCGCAGACCGTCCATTCGGTCCGGTCCCGCCCCATCGTCCACTTGAGGAGCGGCGTCCCGAAGCCCACGGAGAATCGCAGAACCTTCACGCCGCAAAGCTTTGCGACCGTGTAGTGGCCCAACTCATGGAACACCACCAGAACACCAATGGCGAAGGCGAACGCTAGCAACGTGGTCAGCAGATTCATGAGCGAACGAGCCCCGGGGAAATTACGACATGGGCAGCGGCGTCAGGAACGCGCTGGTGCAGGCAAACCGGCAACGATCTCCGTCGCCAGTTCGCGGGCACGACGATCGGCGTCAAGCACGACCTCGAGCGAGGTGGCCTCACCCACTGCGACCGTGTCGAGCACGCGCTCGACCACCTGGGCAATCGCGGTGAAACGGATGCGTCCTTCAAGGAACGCCGCCACGGCCACTTCGTTAGATGCATTGAGCAAAGCACCCGCTGTGCCGCCGCGATGCAGCGTATCGAACGCCAGACGCAGACAGGGGAAACGACGCAGATCCGGCGCTTCGAACGTCAGCTTGCCAATGTCCGCGAGATTCAGACCGGCAACGCCTGACGTCACCCGGTCGGGAAACGCCAGCGCATGAGCAATCGGCGTGCGCATATCGGGGTTGCCGAGTTGCGCCAGCGTCGAGCCATCGGTGTACGTGACCATCGAATGAATCACGCTCTGCGGATGGATCAGCACCTCGATCTTTTCCGGCGGCATATTGAACAGCCAGTGGGCCTCGATGACCTCAAGGCCCTTGTTCATCATGCTCGCCGAATCCACCGAGATCTTGCGCCCCATCACCCAGTTCGGATGCGCGCATGCCTCATCCGGCGTCACATTCTCGAGCGACGCCAGTTCGCGCTCGCGGAAAGGACCGCCCGAAGCGGTCAGCACCAGCTTCTCGACGCCACGCGTCGAAATACGGCTCTCGCCAGCCACTTGCGGCAAGCACTGGAAAATGGCGTTGTGTTCGCTATCGAGCGGCAGCAGCGTGGCACCCGCGCGTTCGGCCGTCGCCATGAACAACGCACCGGAAAGCACCAGCGACTCTTTGTTCGCGAGCAGAATGCGCTTACCGGCGCGCGCTGCGGCAAGGGTCGATTGCAGACCGGCCGCACCCACGATGGCCGCCACGACCATCGTGACCTCGCCAGCCTCGGCGATTTCGATGAGCGCTTGCGGACCGTATGTCACGTCGATCTTCAGGCCCGCCTCGGCCAGACGTGCCGACAGCGTGCGTGCGCCATCGGCATCGGCCACGACCGCCACTTGCGGACGATGGGCAACGCACTGCTCAAAAAGACGATCGAGATTACGGTGCGCCGACAGCGCGTAGACCGAGAAGCGATCCGGATGACGCCCCACGACATCGAGCGTGCTAACGCCGATGGAGCCAGTGGAGCCGAGAATGGAAAGACGTTGCGACATGATCAGACGAAGAGCATAGCCAGCGGGAGCACCGGGAGCAGCGCGTCGATTCGATCGAGCACGCCGCCATGACCGGGCAGCAGCGCGCTGGAATCCTTCACGCCGGCTTGCCGCTTGAGTTGAGATTCGAACAGATCGCCCACAACCGAGAAAGCCACCAGCACGGTCAGCGCCAATGCGCCGAGTGCGAGGCCCAACGTGCTGGCGAGATGAGAAACGATGGTCGGTGCCTGCAATCCGCTGGCGAGCACTGCCGCAGCAATCACGAGTACCAGCAGCCAGCCGCCAATGGCACCTTCCCACGACTTTCCGGGGCTGATGGACGGCGCAAGCTTGCGTTTGCCGAAAGCCCGCCCGGCAAAGTAGGCCCCCGTGTCGGCAAGCCAGACAATAACGAGCACCGACAGGAGGAACGCCACGCCGCGCTCACGTGCGAGACAAAGCGCCTGCCAGGCAGCAATGAGCAATACCGGACCGGCCACCAGCAACAGACCGCGCCACGCACCTTGCGTCGCGGGCTTACGTGCAAGGGTGTAGGGTCCGGCGAGAATCCAGAAGATGGCGGCCGGTTTGAGCCAGATCGACGACAACGTCCAGCCGCCCGCCCAGGTCAACCCGACACCCAGCAGTGCCAGCGCACCATAAAAGACGGCGCCCGTGCCGTTCAAGCCGACCAGCCGCCCCCACTCCCACCCGGCAGCCGCAACGATCACGGCCGCGAGCAACGCGAACTGCGCCGGCGTACCGACGAAGATCACGGGCAAAAGAATGGCGAGAAGTACGACAGCGGTAATGACGCGTGTCTTGAGCATCAGGCGGATTGTCCCGAGGGGTTCTGGACTTGCGCGCTGGTACGGCCAAAACGGCGTTCGCGCTGCTGAAACTCGGCGACCGCCCGCTTAAGCGTATTGGCGTTGAAGTCCGGCCAGAATTCTTCGGTGAAATACAGTTCAGTGTACGCCAGTTGCCAAAGCAGAAAATTACTGACGCGTTGATCGCCACCGGTGCGGATAAAGAGATCCGGCTCCGGCGCGTAGGCCATGCTCAGGTAGGGCGCGAGATCGTCTTCCGAAAACGATGCATCGAGCGCCGCAGCCCCGCCCTGCGCGACACGCGCAGCGGCAAGCTTCTGCGCAGCCTGGAGAATATCCCACCGCCCGCCATAATTAGCGGCGATGGTCAGAGTGAGACCTTTGTTGTCCTGCGTACGCTCTTCCGCACGTCGGACGAGTTCCTGAATGCGCGGCTCGAACGCTTCGAGCGCACCAATGACGCGAAGACGGATGCCGTTGCTGTGCAACTTCCCGACCTCGCGCTCAAGCGCAAGGATGAAAAGCTGCATCAGCGTCGAGACTTCATCCTGTGGACGACGCCAGTTCTCGGAACTGAACGCGAACAGGGTCAGATACTCGACGCCAAGCTCGGCACATGCCGTCACCGCTTCACGCACGGCGTCAACACCACGCTTGTGCCCCGCAACGCGAGGCAATTTACGACTGGTAGCCCAACGCCCGTTGCCGTCCATGACGATGGCAACGTGGCGCGGAATGCTCGCTGTCTCAGGAGCAGAAAGCGTAGAGCTGAGAAAACCCATTGAGTTACGGCGCGGAGTCGGGCGCGAAAGTCTGCGGAGATTGAGCGGTAAGTGCCGTGGCACTTAAACCGTCATGATCTCAGCGTCCTTCTGCTTCACCAGCTCGTCGATTTCGGCGACGAACTTGTCGGTGAACTTCTGGACATCGTCGCCACCACGGCGCTCGTCGTCTTCCGAAATTTCCTTGTCCTTCACCAGCTTCTTGAGCTGCTCGTTGGCGTCGCGACGCAGGTTGCGCACGGCAACCTTGGCATTTTCGCCTTCCGACTTGACCAGCTTCGTCATTTCACGACGGCGCTCTTCGGTCAGTTGGGGCATCGGCACACGAATCAGATCACCCTGCGTCGCCGGGTTCAGACCCAGATCCGACTCACGGATGGCCTTTTCGACCTTGGGGACCATGTTCTTTTCCCACGCTTGCACGCCGATCGTACGGGCATCGACGAGGCTCACGTTGGCAACTTGAGAGATGGGCACCATCGAACCGTAATAATCGACCTGGACGTGATCGAGCAGGCCAACGTGCGCGCGGCCGGTACGAATCTTCGCCAGGTTGTTCTTGAACGACTCGATCGAGCTCTTCATCTTTTGCTCGACATTCTTCTTGACGTCAGCAACGCTCATGGCAACCTCCAAACCTAAATTGTTACGCAAACATAAATGATACGGCGTCGACGCGCCAATACGCGTCGACGCCGCAATTTGAACTCAAACGTGGACGAGCGTTCCCTCGTCTTCGCCGAGAATGACGTGCTTGAGCGCACCCGGCTTCACGATCGAGAAAACGCGCACCGGCATCTTCTGATCGCGGCACAGCGCGAAAGCCGTCGCGTCCATGACCTGCAGGTTCTTCGAGATCGCCTCGTCGAAGCTGATGGTCGAGTATTTCACTGCATCCGGGACCTTCTTCGGGTCGGCCGAGTACACGCCGTCGACCTTGGTCGCCTTGAGCACGACTTCGGCACCGACTTCCGAGCCACGCAACGCAGCGGCCGTGTCAGTCGTGAAGAACGGGTTGCCCGTGCCAGCCGCGAAAATCACGACTTTACCCTCTTCGAGCTGACGGATCGCGCGGGGGCGGATATACGGTTCAACGACCTGATCCATACGCAGCGCGGATTGCACACGCGCTTCGATGCCGGCGTGACGCATTGCATCCTGCAGCGCCAGGGCGTTCATCATCGTGGCGAGCATGCCCATGTAGTCGGCCGTCGCGCGGTCCATACCTGCGGCACCACCTGCCACACCCCGGAAGATATTGCCACCGCCGATCACGACGGCCAATTGCGTGCCCAGGCGAACGACTTCGGCAATGTCGCCAACCATCCGCTCGATGGTTGCGCGGTTGATACCGAACGAGTCGTCACCCATGAGGGCTTCACCAGAGAGCTTGAGAAGTACGCGTTTGTAAGGAGTAGACATGGCGGTCCTTAAGAAGTCTGGTCGGGCACTGTTGGGGTATTCTGGATGAAACAACGGGGACGACACCGCCGCCCCCGGATACTACGGTACTGCGCGAATTACGACTGCTTGGCAGCGGCCACTTGAGCAGCCACTTCAGCAGCGAAGTCGTCCTGCTTCTTCTCGATGCCTTCGCCGACCACGAACATGGTGAAGCCCTTGACCGTGGTGTTGTTGGCCTTGAGCATCTGCTCGACGGTTGCCTTGTCGTCCTTCACGTACGTCTGGTTGAACAGCGAGACTTCCTTCAGGAACTTCTGCACGCTGCCTTCCACCATCTTGGCGACGATCTCGGCCGGCTTGCCCGATTCGGCGGCCTTTTCGGCAGCAACCTTGCGTTCCTTCTCGATCAGATCAGCCGCGACCTGATCGCCCGACACGGCGACCGGCTTCATGGCGGCGATGTGCATCGCAACGTTCTTGCCGACTTCAGCATCGGCACCTTCGTACTCGACGAGCACGCCGATACGCGTGCCGTGCAGATACGATGCGAGCTTGCCCGACGTCTCGTAACGCTGGAAGCGACGGATCGTCATGTTTTCACCGATCTTGCCGATCAGGTCGGCACGGATCTGGTCAACGGTCTTGCCGTCGAGCGGCAGCGCCGACAGGGCTGCGACGTCAGCCGGGTTGTTCTCGGCGACCAGTTTGGCCAGGTCATCGGCGAACTTCAGGAAGTCGTCGTTCTTCGAGACGAAGTCGGTTTCGCAGTTGATTTCAACCACGGCACCCTTGCCGCCGTCGATGTAGGCAGCGATCACGCCTTCAGCCGTGATACGGCTTGCAGCCTTGCTGGCCTTGCTACCCAGCTTGACACGCAGGATTTCTTCAGCACGAACCATGTCGCCGTCGGCTTCGGTCAGCGCCTTCTTGCATTCCATCATCGGCGCATCGGTCTTGGCGCGCAGTTCGCCCACCATTGCTGCAGTAATTGCCGGCATATCGTTACTCCTGTATATCGAATCAGTCGGGAGAGGGTTTCACAAGAGCGGCCTCACTGCCCGCCCTTGGCGCCCCACTCACCCAACGCGGGGAAATCAGACTAAAAAAAAGGGGCGCCACAAGCAGCCCCTTTTGTTACGCAGCGGTGGCCGCTTACGCCTCTTCGTTCACTTCGACGAACTCGTCGCCTTCGCCGCGAACGGCTTCGACGACTTCCTTGACGGCGTTTGCACGGCCTTCGAGGATTGCGTCAGCAACGCCTTGCACGTACAGCTCGACAGCCTTGCTCGAGTCGTCGTTACCCGGGATCACGTAATCCACACCTTCCGGCGAGTGGTTCGTATCGACCACGGCGATCACCGGAATGCCCAGCTTGTTGGCTTCGGTGATGGCGATCTTGTGGTAGCCGACGTCGACGACGAAGATAGCGTCGGGCATACCGCCCATTTCCTTCACGCCACCGATCGACTTTTGCAGCTTGGCCATTTCGCGATCGAACAGCAGCGCTTCCTTCTTGCTCATGCGCTCTTGTTCGCCGGCTTCCAGAGCCTGCTCCATGTCCTTGAGCTTCTTGATCGACGACTTCAGCGTCTTGAAGTTCGTCAGCATGCCGCCCAGCCAACGGTTGTTGACGTAAGGCATACCGGCACGTGCTGCGGCTTCCGCCACGATGTCACGCGCTTGACGCTTCGTGCCCACGAACAGGATCGTGCCGCGGTTTGCTGCCAGTTGACGCACATACTTCAGTGCGTCCTGGTACATCGGCAACGTCTTTTCGAGGTTGATGATGTGAATCTTGTTGCGATGGCCGAAGATATAGGGGGCCATCTTGGGGTTCCAGAAACGGGTTTGGTGACCAAAGTGGACGCCCGCTTCCAGCATCTGACGCATCGTGACAGACATGTGATTCTCCGTGAGGGTTAGGTCTTAGACCGGCTGCCGTACCCGTTTCGTCAGACTGCCATACAGCTTTGCATGACCCGCCTGCGAAGATCGGGCACCCTGGGTGCGCCGGCCCGCGATTTCAAAATTTCCAAGCCGAGAAGACCGATCGTTGCCTGGCGAACCACCGAATTCGGCGCCTTTCGGCACCAACTTGGGGCCAAATACCCCAAAACTCCGGCGAATCCCACTAAAAACCAAGGGGAAACCCTTGACCATATTGACAACTCGTCCTCGACTTAGCCCGAGATTATAGCATCGCACCGGGCCATCACTCAAGGGTCTCGTGAACTTGCGATGACAGACCGCAAATGCCCGGTTTGCGCGGCATACCGGCCGGTTCGGCACCGCTTCCGACGACGCCGTCGGAACTGCGGAAACTCACCGTCGGAATGCTCCGAAATCCACGCCACACAAGGGCGAAACCCGGCCAAAACCCTCCATTGATGCGATAATGCGTCACTGTTTCCGCAATTTGTCCGATTCCGCAATGGCCATCACTCTCAAAAATGCCCACGACATTGAAATGATGCGCGTCGCTTGCCGCCTGGCCAGCGAAGTGCTCGATTTCATTACGCCGCACGTGCGCGCCGGCGTCACCACCGGGGAGCTCGACCGCCTCTGCCACGAATTCATGGTCAAGGAACAGGGCACTGTCCCTGCGCCGCTGAACTACCAGCCACCCGGCTACCCGCCCTACCCCAAGGCCACCTGCATCTCGGTCAACGACGTGATCTGCCACGGCATTCCCGGCGACAAGGCCCTCAAAAACGGCGACGCGCTGAACATTGACATCACGGTCATCAAAGACGGCTACTTCGGCGACACGAGCCGCATGTTCATCGTCGGCGACGGCACGATCCTGGCCAAGCGTCTGGCGCAAGTCACCTATGAGTGCATGTGGCTCGGCATCAACCAGGTGCGCCCGGGCGCCCGTCTTGGCGACATCGGTCAGGCGATCCAGACGCACGCCGAGGCGCAGGGCTACAGCGTTGTGCGTGAATACTGCGGGCACGGGATCGGTCAGGTGTTCCATGAAGACCCGCAAATCCTGCACTATGGACGTCAGGGCACCGGCCTGGAATTGCAGGCTGGCATGATCTTCACCATCGAACCGATGATCAACGCTGGCAAGCGCGAAATTCGGACGATGCCCGATCAGTGGACCGTCAAGACGCGAGACCGCAGCCTGTCGGCGCAGTGGGAACATACCGTGCTGGTGACTGAGACGGGCCACGAGGTGCTGACCCATTCGGCCCAGACGCCAGCACCGCCCCCGGGTTCGTCGTACGTTACGTCGTTCGCCGCAGCTTAATTAGCCTAAGAACCGTCAGAATCCGACGAAGCAGTAACGTCCGGCCGCCCGCTACTCTGGCGGCCGCCCGGCCCGGTTTCGCAGCACTCCGCAGCGTGTTTCCGGGCCTGATTCGTTTTTCCACTCCCTGGAAGCCGCCATGCACGCACGTGCACACGCCCCTTCTCCGCTACGTCAGGCCCTCAAGGACCGCAAGGCCGAACTCGTCGAAAGATTTGCCGCCAACGGCAAGATCGATGGGCTTCTGCACGGTTTGTGCCACGCCGTCGATCAGGCCATGCGCGATGCGTGGGCCGAGTACCAGATGCCGGACGACTTCGCGCTCGTGGCTGTCGGCGGTTACGGACGCGGTGAGCTGTACCCGTATTCGGACGTGGACATTCTGCTGCTGCACTCCGGCACCGATGGCGAGGCGCTGACGTCACACGTCGAGCCATTTATCGGATTTCTCTGGGATATCGGCGTCGAGATCGGTTCGTCGGTGCGCACTGTCGACGAGTGCATCTCCGAAGCGCAGGCCGACATTACCGTGCAAACGAGCCTGCTCGAGGCGCGTCTGCTCACCGGCAATCAGGCACTGTTCGACGAATTTCAACAACGTTTCGCCGACGACCTCGACCCGCTCGCGTTCTTTCGGAGCAAACAACTCGAGATCCGTCAGCGCCACGCGAAGTATCAGGACACGCCGTACAGCCTGGAGCCGAACTGCAAGGAAAGCCCGGGCGGCTTGCGCGACCTGCAAGTGATTCTGTGGATGACGAAGGCGGCGGGACTCGGCAACAGCTGGGCGGAGCTGTCCACGCGCGATCTGCTGACTGACCGGGAACTCAAGGAGCTGCGCCGAAACGAGCAATTCCTGAAGGGTTTGCGAGCGCGACTTCATCTGCTGGCACGCCGTCGTCAGGACGTGCTGGTATTCGACCTGCAGACAGCCCTCGCACAAAGCCTCGGCTTCGACGCCACAACAACGAAACGCGCCAGCGAGCAACTCATGCGGCGCTATTACTGGGCAGCGAAGGCCGTCTCGCAGCTCAACACGGTGTTGCTGTTGAACGTCGAAGCCCGGCTGTTCCCGCAGACTAGCGGCGTCACTCGCGTGATCAACGAGCGTTTCGTCGAGAAGCAAGGGATGATCGAGATCGTCGACGACGAACTGTACACACGTCATCCGAACGCCATTCTCGAAACGTTCCTGCTGTACGAGCAGGTCGTCGGCGTGAAGGGGTTGTCCGCCAGGACCTTGCGGGCGCTCTACAACGCTCGCGAACTCATGAACGGACAGTGGCGTGCGGACCCCGAGAACCGTCGCACATTCCTCGAGATCTTGCAGCAGCCGCAGGGCATCACCCATGCATTGCGCCTGATGAACCAGACGAGTGTGCTGGGCCGATACCTGATCAACTTCCGTCGCGTGGTCGGGCAGATGCAGCACGACCTGTATCACGTGTACACCGTCGATCAGCACATTCTGATGGTCGTACGTAATATTCGCCGTTTCGCTGTCGCGGAGCATACGCACGAGTATCCGTTCTGCAGTCAGTTGATCGCAAACTTCGACCGTCCGTGGGTACTGACGATCGCCGCCCTCTTTCACGATATTGCGAAGGGCCGCGGTGGTGACCACTCGACGCTCGGCATGGTCGACGCGCGCACCTTCTGCACACGTCACGGCATCTCGAAGGAAGACACCGATCTGATCGTCTGGCTGGTCGGCGAGCATCTGACGATGAGCACCGTCGCGCAAAAGCAGGACACCACCGATCCGGAAGTCATCCGACGTTTTGCGGAAAAGGTGGAAAACGAGCGTCGCCTGACGGCGCTTTACCTGCTCACCGTGGCAGACATTCGCGGCACCAGCCCGAAAGTCTGGAACGCCTGGAAAGGCAAGCTGCTCGAAGACCTTTATCGTCTGACGTTGCAGGTGCTGGGTGGCGCCAACCCGGACCCACACGCGCAACTGAAGACGCGCAAGGAAGAGGCCCTCGGACTGCTGCGACTGTACACCGTACCGGAGCGCGCGCAGGAAGCGCTCTGGAACACGCTGGACGTCGCGTATTTTCTGCGCAACGACCCGGCGGACGTGGCGTGGCAAACGCGCCATCTGTGGCGGCATGTCGACAGCGCATCGCCCATCGTGAAGGCGCGTCCGTCGCCTATCGGTGAAGGGTTGCAGGTGTTGGTTTACGTGCGCGACCAGGTCGATCTGTTCGCGCGTATTTGTGGCTACTTCGAGCGTAAAGGACTGTCGATTCTTGACGCCAAAGTGCACACCACCAGCCAGGGCTTCGCGCTCGACAGCTTCTTGCTGACAGACCCGGGCCTCGACACCAGTTACCGCGACATCATCAATTTGGTGGAAAGCGAACTGGTGTCGTTGCTCACACGGGAAGAGCCTCTGGCAGAACCGAGCAAGGGGCGTCTGCCGCGCCGCTCGCGCAGCTTCCCGGTCACGCCTCGAGTCGATCTTCGGCCCGATGAGCGTGGCCAGTACTACCTGCTATCGGTGTCGGCTAACGACCGCACCGGTTTGCTTTACGCGGTCGCTCGCGTGCTTGCGCGTCACGGCGTCAGCGTGCGAACCGCCCGCATCAATACCCTCGGCGAACGTGTCGAAGACACGTTTCTGCTCGACGGCAGCCGCTTGCAGGATAGTCGCCTGCAAATTGCTGTCGAGACCGAATTACTCGAAGCATTGGAACCATGAGCGATACCCCGCGCGCCAAACTGAGCGCCAAACACCCCCGCACCCTCGACAAGACGCGCGCCCCTGTGCGCTCGGCTGGCGCATTGAAGCGTCCGACCAAGTCCGTGCCCGCGTCGATGCTCGATGCCAGCGGCGTGAAGAAGCCTGCCGGAAAACCGGCCCGGCCGCGTCCGGCGGACAATAACGCGACACCCGGTGGCGCCCGTCGCCCGGCTGGCAGCGGCAGCACGCCGCGCAAGCCCGCAGGTGGCAGCGCCCCCTACGAAAAGCGTACGACGGGCGAACGTCCGCCGGCACGCGGTCAACGCGAGCGCGTTGCCGGGGCACGCCCGGCCCGTTTTGATGACGAGTCCCGCGCACGTCGCGACTTCGATGATCGCGCACCGCGTCGCTTCGACGAAGATCGTCCGCGTCGCAATACCGAAGGTGGTGCGCGTGGTGGCTTCGACAATCGTGCGCCTCGTCGCTTCGACGAAGACCGCCCGCGTCGCAACACCGAAGGTGGCGCACGCGGCGACTTCGCCCGTCCTGCCAAGCGTGACGCCGATGACCGTGCACCGCGTCGCTTCGATGAGGACCGTCCGCGTCGCAACACCGAAGGCGGTGCACGTGGCGATTTCGCTCGTCCGGTGAAGCGTGACTTCGATAATCGTGCACCACGCCGCTTTGATGAAGACCGTCCGCGTCGCAACACCGAAGGTGCGGCACGTGGCGACTTCGCACGTCCGAAGCGTGACTTCGATGATCGGGCACCGCGTCGCTTTGACGAAGACCGTCCTCGTCGCAACACCGAAGGTGGCGCGCGTGGCGACTTCGCCCGTCCGGTGAAGCGAGACTTCGATAATCGCGCACCTCGTCGCTTCGACGAAGACCGTCCGCGTCGCAACACCGAAGGTGGCGCACGCGGCGACTTCGCCCGTCCTGCCAAGCGTGACGTCGATGACCGTGCACCGCGTCGCTTCGATGAGGACCGTCCGCGTCGCACAAACGAAGGGGCCCCGCGCGGCCGCTTCTCGCGCGACGATCGCGACAATCAGGCAAACCGCGCCGCACGTCCCTCGCGCGCTCCGCGGGCTGAGCGCGACGATGATGACGATATCAAGATCCACAACGACGCCGCGGGCTCGCTGCGTCTGTCCAAGCGGATGTCCGAACTGGGTCTTTGCTCGCGTCGCGAAGCGGACGAGTGGATCGCCAAGGGCTGGGTCCGTGTCGACGGTAAAGTGGTGAAAGAACTGGGCACGAAGATTCTGCCCACGCAAGAGATCACCGTCGTGCAGGCCGCGCAAAAGGAACAGGCCAATCGCGTCACGATCCTACTGCACAAGCCGGTGGGTTACGTCTCGGGTCAGGCGGAAGACGGCTACGATCCCGCTGTCGTGCTGGTGACCAACGAACATCACTGGGCCGAAGACGACGCCGGTGTGCGCTTCTCGCCGTCGCATCTGCGCAGCCTCGCACCTGCCGGACGCCTCGACATCGACTCCACGGGTCTGCTCGTTCTCACTCAGGACGGCCGCATCGCCAAGCAATTGATCGGCGAGGACTCGGATATCGAGAAGGAGTATCTCGTGCGCGTGTCGTACAACGAGCACTCGCAGAATGTGCAGGCGCACTTCCCGGCCGATCGCCTGGCGCTGCTGCGTCACGGACTTGAGCTTGACGATCAACCGCTCAAGCCCGCACAGGTCGAGTGGCAGAATCCGGAGCAACTTCGCTTCGTACTCAAGGAAGGCAAAAAGCGTCAGATTCGCCGCATGTGCGAACTGGTCGGCTTGCACGTGACGGGCCTCAAGCGTGTGCGCATGGGACAAATCACCCTGGGCAACCTGCCCGTGGGCGAATGGCGTTACCTGCGCGCTGGCGAAGGGTTCTGATTCGGCGGCGATTCGCCGGCTCCGGCCATGAAAAAGCCCGCCATCACGGCGGGCTTTTTTGTATCGTCACCGGCAAGCGCGGGCGCAAAACATCAATCGCAGATCAGCAGCGCATCAACGCCAACGTCACACTCAATCGTCGCTATTCGGATCGAGTCCCGGGAATAGGATCTCGGTAAATCCGAACTTGCTGAAGTCGGTAATCCGCATGGGATAGAGCTTGCCAATCAGATGGTCACACTCGTGCTGCACGACACGGGCGTGAAATCCTTCCGCCACGCGGTCGATGGCGTGTCCGTGCTGGTCGAATCCTTCGTAGCGCAGCATCGAATAGCGGTTGACCATGCCGCGAAGCCCCGGCACCGACAGGCAACCCTCCCAGCCCTCTTCCATGTCCTGCGTCAACGGCGTAATGACCGGGTTGATCAGCACGGTTTCCGGCACTTCCGGCGCGTCCGGATAGCGCTCGTTGTGCTCAAAGCCGAAGATCACCACCTGCAGATCGACACCGATCTGCGGTGCGGCAAGCCCTGCACCGTTTGCATGCCTCATGGTCTCGAACATGTCGGCAATCAGTTCGTCCAACTCGGGCGTGCCGAACTGTTCGACGGGTTTGGCGATACGCAGCAAGCGCGGATCGCCCATCTTCAGAATGTCGCGAATCATCGGTTCGGTCCTCACATCAAAGCGCGGCCAACATCGCGCGCATAGCGTCCTCGTCGAGCACGGGCACACCCAGTGCCTCGGCCTTTGCCAACTTGCTGCCCGCCTCCGCGCCCGCGACCACGTAGTCCGTCTTCGCAGACACAGAGCCGGCAACCTTTGCGCCCTGAGCTTCGAGCATCGCCTTCGCTTCGTCACGCGAGAGCGTCGGTAACGTCCCGGTCAAAACAAACGTCTTGCCTGCCAGCGGCAACGGCGCGGCGGCGGCCGGCTCCGACTCCGGCCAGATCACGCCCGCCGCTCGCAGTTGCTCGATCACTTCGACATTATGATCTTCGCAGAAGAAATTGTTGATCGACTCGGCCACAATCGGTCCGACGTCCGGAACGGCCAGCAGTTCCGTCAGATCGGAATCGCGTTTGCAGACGGCAATCAGGTTGTCGAGCTTGCCGAAGTGCCGCGCGAGATCCTTCGCCGTCGCTTCACCCACGTGGCGGATGCCCAGCGCAAAGATAAAGCGCGCCAGCGTGGTATGACGCGCCGTCTCCAGCGCCGCGACAAGATTGGAGGCCGATTTGTCGGCCATGCGGTCGAGCGCGGCGAGCTTTGCAACGCCCAGTTTGAACAGGTCGGCCGGGGTCCGAATGATCTGTTGATCGACCAGTTGTTCCACCAGCTTGTCGCCGAGCCCCTCGATATCGAGTGCGCGACGCTGCGCGAAGTGCAGCAGCGCCTGCTTGCGTTGTGCGGCGCAAATCAGCCCGCCGGTGCATCGAGCAATCGCTTCATCCGGGAGCTTTTCGATGGCAGAGCCGCACACCGGACACTCCGTGGGCATCACGAAAGCGCGCGCGTCTTCGGGACGACGATCCAGCACCGACCCGACGACCTCGGGAATCACATCGCCCGCGCGACGCACGATCACCGTGTCGCCGATCATCACGTCCTTTCGGCGAATTTCATCCTCGTTGTGCAGCGTGGCGTTCGTCACCGTCGCGCCCCCAACGAACACCGGCGCGAGTCGCGCCACCGGCGTAATCGCGCCCGTACGGCCCACTTGCACTTCGATGTCCAGCAATGTCGTCAACGCTTCCTGCGCGGGGAATTTATGCGCCAATGCAAAGCGCGGCGCGCGCGAGACGAAGCCGAGACGGTCCTGCTCGTCGCGACGATTGACCTTGTAGACCACGCCGTCGATGTCGTAAGGCAGCGACGCGCGCGCCTCACCGACTTCGCGGTAGAACTTCAGCAGTCCTTGCGCGCCCTGCACGACTTCTCGCTTGTCGTTGACGGGAATACCCAGCGTCACGTACCAGTCGAGCAAGGCCGAGTGCGTCTCGGGCATCGGCACGCCAACCAGCTCCCCCACGCCATAGGCGAAGAACGACAGCGGACGCCGGGCCGTAATCTTCGAATCGAGCTGGCGCAGACTGCCGGCAGCCGCATTGCGCGGATTGACGAACACCTTCTCGCCAGCCGCCTCCTGCGCCTCATTGAGCTTGTCGAAGTCGGCACGGAACATCAGCACTTCACCCCGCACTTCGAGCACTTCGGGTGGGGTGTCGGTCTCAAGCTTAAGGGGGATTTTCTTGATGGTGCGGATGTTGGCGGTGACATCCTCACCCGTCGTGCCGTCGCCGCGCGTCGCGGCTTGCACGAGCACGCCGTGCTCGTAGCGCAACGCAATGGCCAGGCCGTCGAACTTCAGCTCGGCGGCATACTCGACCGGTGCGCCGAACAGATCGCCGGATGTCGCATTGCCCGCCCCCGCAGCACCCGCAGCATCAGGACGCAGGCCGTCGCTCACGCGCCGGTCGAACGCCTCGACGTCTTCATCGGCAAAGCCGTTGTTCAACGAGAGCATCGGCACACGATGCACGACGGGTGCAAATCCGTCGACGGGCTTGCCGCCGACACGCTGGGTGGGCGAATCGGCCCGTTGCAACTCGGGATGCGCGTTTTCCAGCGCGACGAGTTCGCCAAAGAGGCGGTCGTACTCGGCGTCGGGAACCAGAGGCGCGTCGTCCTCGTAATAGGCGCGGTTGTGGCGGGCTAGCTCGTTGCGCAACTCGGCAGCACGTTGTGCGGCGGCCGTAGCATCGGCTGGCGTAGGGGCGTTCGCGCCCTGACCCGGAACGGAAGTTTGGGACATGCGTACAAGACTCGGGATACGAGAAGTCAGGACATTATGCCTTCGACGTGCGCCATTGCGCGTCGTCGATAGGTGCAATCCATCGGAACAAAAACGCCGCTCACCCGACGGTGAACGGCGTGCATCGAATGCGACGGCAGGCCGCGTGAATCCGGCCCTGCCCAAACGCAGCAAATCGCCCTGAACTTACTGACTGAACAGACGACGCGTGACAGGCGAACCCGCCGGCAAACCGCGTGCTTCAAGGCGTTCGTAAAGCTTGAGCAACTGCTTGTCGACGTTTTGCAGCGCAGCATCCGAGAGCGGACGACGCTGATCGTCCACCACGCGGCCACCGATACGCTGTCCGATCGAACGCGCGTAATCGCACATCAGACGGAACGGCAGGAGGTCCTCGTCGGCCACCGGCACGTCGAGCAGCATGGTGATCAGATCGCCGCCCTTGTACGTCAGGTCGTCGCGCAGGAAATTGGTGTCACCGAATTGCAGCATGAACACCGGATTCTGACGCGAATCGAGTTTGACGAAACGCATACCGTCGCGCGAGAGCAGCAAACCGTCTTGCGTGGCGACGGCCTGCACGTAATTAGCCGACCACGGCGCGCCGTCCGACAGTACGTTGACAGACAACTGAGCGTCGCATTGCGCAGCAAAGCTATCGAGTTCACGTGCGCGTGCGACGGTCTCCATCATGTCCGGCAACTCCGGCAAGGCATCGACCGCGTCTGCCAGCGTCTGCACGAGGTTCGAGAACTCGGAGAATTCGACCTCGTTGAGAGCACCCGCACGATTGGCCAGCTGCACGGCCATGCGCAACTGGTGATATCGGCCGCCCGTGCGAATCGGCTCCCATGCGGAAGTTTCGTCGACACGACCCTCCACGTTCACGGGCTTGCTGCCCGCGCGACGCATGCGCACCGTCAGCGGCATCAGTCGTTCGGCAGCCACCATGTTCGCCAGCGGCAATTCGACGATACAGTCGATACGTTCATCGATGATCGGCGGCGGACCGCTCGGCGCCGCCGGTCGCGCGGCGGCAATCGGCGCGGCCGGTGCTGCCGCAGCAGGCACCGCCACGTCGCCGGATGTCGGGGCAGCACCGGCTGCCGGTGCAACCGCTTCGGCATCGGGCGCGCCTGCGGCGTTAGCGGCCGCGCCCGCCACTGCGGCGTCTACCGTGTCATCGGCGGCCAGTTCGGCGTCGACGCGTGCAACGGCGCTAGCCGCCGCCGCGTCCTGCGTATCGCGACGTTGTGCCTCATCGGCCTCATCAGCTTCATGCGGCTGGACGGGCGCTGCGTCGGCAACGACGTCAGACTCGCCCTCCTCCGCAGCCCGTGCCGCCGCTTCCTGCGCGGCACGCTTGCGCGCGGCCGGCGGGGCATCCCAGGCATCTTCGTTAATGGCGAAGGCATCTTGCACCGACGTGCCGGCCGCGGCCGGTCCAAGCGTCGGTTCGCGACGCTCGCCCGACTGTGCGGGCACGCGCGGCGGCGACAACGTCGGTTCGATGAACGGGCGGTCGTCGTCGGCGTCGGGCGTGCCAGCGGTCGCGTCGATACCCGCACCGTCGACCGGCATGCGACGCGGTATGCGCGCGCGTGCCTTGCTGCCTTGCCAGGCGTTATAGGCCACCACTCCCAGCAGTACCACTACCCCTGCGGCAATCAAGCTCAGCTGCAGTTCATTCATGCGCGGCGTTCCTCTCTCTTCTCCATCGTAGGCGCGGGGTCAGGCGATCTCGGCCAGATTGATCGCAGACTCCATGTCCACTGCCACGATCCGCGACACCCCTTGTTCCTGCATGGTGACGCCGATGAGCTGATTGGCCATTTCCATCGCGATTTTGTTATGCGAAATAAATACGAATTGGGTACGGTCCGACATGCGCGCCACCATCTTGGCATAGCGCTCGGTGTTGGCGTCGTCGAGCGGCGCGTCCACCTCGTCAAGCAAACAGAACGGCGCAGGATTGAGCTGGAACATCCCGAACACCAGCGCAATGGCCGTGAGCGCCTTCTCTCCCCCTGACAGCAGGTGGATCGTGGAGTTCTTCTTGCCCGGCGGTTGCGCCATGACCTGCACGCCGGCGTCGAGAATTTCGTCGCCGGTCATAATGAGCTTCGCCTGGCCGCCACCGAACAGCATCGGGAACAGTTCGCCGAAATGCTTGTTCACTTCGTCGAACGTGCCTTGCAGCAGCACACGCGTTTCTTCGTCGATCTTGCGGATGGCGCCTTCGAGGGTTTCGATGGCGTCGTTCAGGTCGGCCGATTGCGCATCGAGGAAGACCTTGCGCTCGCGAGCCGTCTCCAACTCTTCGAGCGCGGCCATGTTGACCGGTCCGAGCGCGTTGATCGCGTTGTTGATGCGCGTGACTTCGCCTTGCAGATACTGCGGCTTCATGTCTGCCGTCAGCTTCGCGGAGAGCGCTTCTTCGTCCACTTCGGCCGTCGTGAGCTGTTCGACGAACTGCTCGCGATTCAAACGCGCAGCCTGCTCCTTCAACTGCAATTCCGTGATTCGATCGCGCAGCGGCTGCAAACCGCGCTCTGCGGCCAACCGCTCTTCATCGCTTTGACGCAGTTTTTGCGTCAGTGCGTCGAGTTCGATACGGGCAGCGCCCAGAATCTCTTCCTTCTCGGCGCGCAGTTCGAGTGCGTCCTGCAAGCCGTTTTCGGCCGTCTGCTCAGTGATCTGCGCGAGTTCTGCCTGCGCCTGTTCGATCGAGACGACGAGGCGCTCAGCCTGCTCGAGCGCCGTCTGAATGCTGCGGCGATGCTCGTCGATCTTGCTGGAGATGCCCTTCTGACCGTACGACGCTTCCTGCGCCAGACGTTCCAGTTCACGGGCGCGATTACGCGCATCCGACAACTGACTGTCGAGCGATTCGAATTCGAGCTGACCGTCTTCGAACGTGGCTTGCAACTCGGCCAGACGTGCGTCGCTTTGCTCGAAGTTCGCCTCCGACTCGGCGCGCATCGCCAGTTGCTCTTCGATCTGTGCGGCGATTTCTCGCAGCTCTTCGTCGATCTGGGTGCTGCGGGCGTTGTAGCGCTCGTAAGCCTGCGTGAGCTTGAGCACGTCCATCTGCAAGGCGTGCACGCGTTGCGTGGCACGCTCGGCGCGCCCGCGCACTTCGCTCAGCGACTGCGCTGCCTGGCTGTAAGCCGCTTCGGCACGCACGGCGGCCGACTTGGCTTCATCCGAAAGCAATGCCTGCGCACGCAGTTGCTTGCCCAGATTCTCGATTTCCTGCTGACGGGCGAGCAAACCGGCCTGCTCGGAGTCCGCCGCATAAAGCTGCACGCCAACACGCGTGACCTGATGGCCCGCCTTGACGACAATCGACGCGCCTTCCGGCAACTGCGCGCGGGCAACCATCGCCTGCGCCAGATCGTCGGCAACGAACACATGACCGAGCCATTCCTGCAGCACGGCTCGCAGGCCCGGATCGTCGATGCGCAGCAACGACAGCAACGGACGCAGCGACGCGGGCGCTTCCACCGGCCGCGCGGCCGGCGGCGGCGAATAGAACGCCAGCTTGGCTGGCGGCGCGTCGCTCGCGAAGGCCTTCACCCAATCGAGATTGCTGATTTCGAGTGCGGCGAGACGTTCGCGCAGCACCGATTCGAGCGCCGGCTCCCAGCCCGGCTCGATATGCAGCTTCTTCCACAGACGCGGCAATTGCGCCAGCTCGTGCTTGTCGAGCCACGGCTGCACCTTGCCTTCCGTCTGGACACTTTCCTGGAGTTGCTTGAGGGCCGTCAGACGTGCCTCAAGCTGAGCGATCGTGGCAGCTTCCGACTGCACGCGAGCCTGCGCTTCGGCGCGCTCGGCTTCGAGTCGCGGCAAACGTTCTTCGGCGTCAGCCAGTTCGGCCTGCGCGTCCTCGAGCATCGCCTGATGTTCGGCGAGGTCGCCGCGTTGCAATTCAAGCTCGGCTTCGTCGGGCTTGTCGAGCCCACGCGCCTCACCCTGCAAACGCTCCTGACGCTGTTGCAACTGCTGCAATGCCTGATCGGCGTTGCGCTGGTGCGCGGCTTCGAGCTTCAGGCTTTGCTCGACCTGCGCGATCTCGCTGCGTTGCTCATTGAGCAGGTTCTGCGCGTCGCGCCAACCGGATTCGAGCGCGGGCAGCGCGTCGTTCTGCTCGGCAGCCTGATCCTGCGCCGTTGCCGCGCGCTCCTCGGCGATGATGAGCTCTTCTTCGGCGACGGCGAGTTCTTCTTCCGACTGCGCCGAACGGGCCTGCCATTGTTCGCGCTGCGAGGTCAGCGCCGCCAACTGGGCCTGCACGCGGTTGCGCGACTCGACCACGTAGCGGATCTCGGCTTCGAGACGGCTGACTTCCGAGTTCGCTTCGTACATGGCGCTCTGCGCGGCCTGTACGGCGTCGGTGGCCGTGTAGTGCGCGGCGCGCAGCGTTTCGAGATCGGACTCGGAGCCACGCAAACGCGACATCTGCGCTTCCAGATCGACCTGCGCCGACTCAATGGCGCGCTGCTGGCGCTCCTGCTCGTTTTGCGCTTCGTTCTTGCGAAGCAGCCAGAGCAACTGCTGCTTTTCTTCGCCGTCGCGTTGCAAGTCCTTGAATCGATTGGCGACAACCGCCTGCGATTCGAGCTTTTCGAGATTAGTGCCGAGTTCGCGAAGAATGTCTTCCACGCGCGTAAGGTTTTCACGCGTGTCCTGCAAGCGGTTCTCGGTCTCGCGACGGCGCTCCTTGTACTTGGAGACGCCCGCGGCTTCTTCGAGGAACACACGCAGTTCTTCCGGCTTTGCCTCGATGATTCGCGAAATCATCCCCTGGCCAATGATGGCGTAGGCGCGCGGCCCGAGGCCCGTACCGAGGAAGATGTCCTGAATATCGCGGCGGCGGGCCGGCAGGTTGTTAATGTAGTAACTGGAAGTGCCATCGCGCGTGAGCACGCGCTTGACAGCGATTTCGGCGTACTGGCTCCACTGCCCGGCGGCGCGCCCGGCGCTGTTGTCGAACACCAGTTCGACGCTTGCGCGGCTCGCCTGCTTGCGGGCGGTCGATCCGTTGAAAATCACGTCCTGCATCGATTCGCCGCGCAGCTCGGAGGCGCGCGACTCGCCGAGCACCCAGCGCACGGCATCGATGATGTTGGATTTGCCGCACCCGTTCGGGCCGACGATCCCGACCAGTTGGCCGGGCACCGCGAAGTTCGTCGGGTCGACGAAAGATTTGAAGCCAGCGAGTTTGATGGAAGTCAGACGCACGGCAGGTTCGCTTTATCGGTCATTGAATGAGAGGAAAGACGCAGACGCGCTAGCTGGTCCTGTCGGGCCTGCGCACGCTGGCGTGCACGGGCCACTTTTCTTGCTGCTGTCTTGCCGCATTTTCGCCGCTTCAGGCGTGCTTACGACGTTACAACGACGGTACGCATCATACCATCGCATCCCCCGCCGTCGCGGATTTACAACGTCGTGAATCGGGCAATATTCCGGACAGCACGCCCGCCGCCACGATGCACAGCCCACCGGCGATTTCCCGCACCCCCAGGCCTTCGCTGGCCAGCCACCAGGACGATATCGCCGCCACCACGATTTCGAAGAGCATGATGAGCGCCGCCTGATTGGCCGGTACGCGCGCCAGACCGAACTGCACGATGACGTTGGTCACGGCGATGGTGCAACCCAGCGCCAACGCGACCGCCGCCGTCGCCGCACCGGACGTCAGCGCCGAGACCGCCGCTTGCCCGGACTGCACACCGCCGTCAAACGGCAACACCAGCAAGCCGCCGACGACGCAGCCCAGATAGAGCGTCCAACTGCGCATTTCTGCGGGAACGTCGGGCAACGCCTGACTGACGCGCCGCAACAGCACGTTATTAAGCGCAAATGCAGCCCCCGCGATGGCACCGGCCCACTCTCCCGGATTGTTCGGCACCGGCCATCCCAGCTCGGGCGACCAGAGCATCAGGCCCGCCCCGCCCAGCGCCAGCGCGATCAGCCCCACACCGCGCAGGCCGACCCGCTCGCCCAGCAGCCAGTGGGCAAACAACGCCGTCCAAACCGGGGTCAGATAGAAAAGCAACAACACGCGCATGACGTGGCCGTGCGTGGTGCCCCAGACGAACGCGACATTGGTCGTGCCGCCTGCGAACGCCACTCCGACAAGCAGCCATGACCAGCGCAGCGTGCCGAGGGAGCGTCGGTAGACGAGCGAGAGCAGCAGGATAGCCACGGTGGCCGTGCAGATCTGGGCTGGCACCGCTGCAACGCCCCACTGAGCCAGAACGCGGTACGGGAACCAGGCCAGTCCCCAGACGGACGATCCGATGAGAATGGCCAGGGCAGGTGCTGCCCGGGTGCTGAAGGAAGTGCTGGTGACGCCGGGTGCGGATTCCGGGCCGCCCGCGCCGTTGCCGGCTACGGTCATACGCTTGACTCCTGAAAAACCTGAGATACTCCAAAGACTTGCCCCATTGGCGCCTCGGAATATGCTGAATTACGCGCTGGTCGCGCTTTGTGGGCGCCGTAACGGTATAATTTTCGCTTTGCCGATCTTGCCATTCTTGAACGCGTCCGGGAACCCCTTGGCGTGATGAAGCGGATAAGCGCCAGCCTATGCCCGGCCTGCGATCCGTCGAATCTGAGGCAGGAAAGGCACGGTGTCGCGCAGCGCGCCGGTGCGTCTTGCCGGTGCGTCTTCTGTCTCGCCCAGCCGCCCTGTGTGCTCCCGGGTGGCCCCGAATCCGCTCGACGGCGCCTCGACTGGCGTTGCGAACCCTAGCCCTGAGTCTGTTTGAATCCAAGTGAACCCATTACTCGACAAGCTCCAGCCCTACCCCTTTGAACGCCTGAAGTCGTTGGTGGCAGACGTGACGCCTGCCAATACCTACAAGGCCATCAGTTTCGGCATCGGTGAACCGAAGCATCCGACGCCGCAGTTCATCAAGGAAGCCCTGATCGAAGGGCTGGGCGGTCTCTCGAACTATCCGGCCACGGCCGGCGGCGAACCACTGCGCGCGGCCATCGCCCAATGGCTGGAACGCCGTTACGCGCTGCCCAATGTGAACCCGGCCACCGAAGTGCTGCCGGTCACGGGCTCGCGCGAAGCACTCTTCTCGTTCGCCCAGGCCGTTGTCGACGGCAGCAAACCGGGTGCACGCGTGCTGTGCCCGAACCCGTTCTATCAGATCTACGAAGGGGCAACGCTGCTCGCCGGTGCCACGCCCTATTACGCCGACAGCGACCCGACGCGCAACTTCGCCCCCAACTACGACGCCGTGCCGGCCGACGTCTGGCGCGATGTTCAGCTCGTCTACCTGTGCTCGCCGGGCAACCCGACCGGGGCCGTGCTGAGCCTGGCCGACTGGAAGCGCCTGTTCGAGTTGTCGGACGAATACGGCTTCGTGATCGCGTCCGACGAGTGCTACTCCGAAATTTATTTTGACGAAGAGCGCGCGCCGCTGGGCGGTCTGGCTGCCGCCCATCAGCTGGGCCGTGGCTTCGAGCGACTGGTGGTCTTCTCGAGCCTCTCGAAGCGATCGAACGTGCCGGGCATGCGCTCGGGCTTCGTGGCGGGCGACGCCGCCATTCTCAAGAAATTCCTGCTGTACCGTACGTACCACGGCTGCGCCATGAGCCCGGCGGTGCAGGCCGCGAGCATCGCCGCGTGGAACGACGAGGCGCACGTGCGTCTGAACCGCAGCAAGTACCTGAAGAAATTCCAGACGGTCACGCCGATGCTCGCCGAAGTGCTCGACGTTCGGCTACCCGATGCCGGGTTCTATCTGTGGGCAAAGGTCGACACGAAAACCGGCCTGTCGGACACGGAATTCACGCGCCAGTTGCTGGCGCAATACAATGTAGCCGTCCTGCCCGGATCCTATCTGGGACGTGCGGCACACGGTGCCAATCCGGCAGAGAACTACGTCCGCATCGCCCTCGTGGCCGACGTGGATGAATGCACCGAAGGCGCCCAGCGCATCGTGCAGTTCTGCCAATCCCTTTAATTCCAACTGCAACTGATTCTCGCCATGTCGCAACAACTGCAAACCATCATCGATCAAGCCTGGGAAAACCGCGCCGAGATTTCGGCAAAGGCCGCGCCCGCCGACGTGCGTGAAGCCGTCTCCCACGTCATCGCCGAGCTGGACAAGGGCGCGCTGCGCGTCGCCCAGAAGCAAGACGGTCAATGGATCGTCAACCAGTGGATCAAGAAGGCCGTGCTGCTGTCGTTCCGCCTGGAAGACAACGCCGTGATGCCCGCCGGCGGCTTCAGCCAGTTCTACGACAAGGTGCCGAGCAAGTTCGCCGACTACACCGCCGAAGACTTCGCCCGTGGCGGCTTCCGCGTCGTGCCGCCGGCCGTGGCTCGCCGTGGTTCGTTCATTGGCAAGAACGTCGTGCTGATGCCGTCGTACACCAACATTGGCGCCTACGTCGACGAAGGCACGATGGTTGACACGTGGGCCACCGTCGGCTCGTGCGCCCAGATCGGCAAGAACGTTCACCTGTCGGGCGGCGTCGGCATCGGCGGCGTGCTCGAGCCGCTGCAAGCCAACCCGGTCATCATCGAAGACAACTGCTTCATCGGCGCCCGTTCGGAAGTCGTGGAAGGCGTGATCGTCGAAGAGAACTCGGTGATCTCGATGGGCGTGTATCTGGGTCAGTCGACCAAGATTTACGACCGCGAAACGGGTGAAGTCCATTACGGCCGCGTGCCGGCCGGTTCGGTCGTCGTGCCGGGCAACCTGCCCTCGAAGGACGGCAAGTACAGCCTGTACTGCGCCGTGATCGTCAAGAAGGTCGACGCGCAAACGCGCGCCAAGACGGCCATCAACGACCTGCTGCGCGGCGAATAAACGCACTGCATAGCATCACGAAGCCAGCGTCGCAGCGCGTGCTGCGGCGCTCGCTTTGACGCTTGCGTCAATACTTGTCTGACGCTTGCGTCTATGCCTGCTCCGACGCTCGCGTCGACGTTGTTTTGTATTTTGTTCTGCAATCGCCATCTCAGGAGTTCCGGCAATGACCGCTGTGCTGTACGGCATTCCCAACTGCGATACCGTGAAGAAGGCGCGCACGTGGCTCGACGAGCACGACGTGGCGTATGACTTCCACGACTTCAAGAAGGCGGGCGTGAACGACGCACTGCTGGGCACGTGGCTCGCACAAGTCCCACTGACCACGCTGCTTAACCGCAAAGGCACGACGTGGCGCAAGCTCACGCCGGAGCAACAGGCGGCCGCCGCCGATGAGTCCGTCGCCCGTACCCTGATGATCGAAAATCCCTCGCTCATCAAGCGCCCCGTGCTGGTGGCCGACGGCAAGGTTTCCGTGGGCTTCACGCCCGACAGTTACGCCTCACGATTCTGATTTCATGACTTCCTCCCAAGGCGCCACGCTGGCGCTTACCGAGCAACTGATTGCCCGTCACTCGGTGACGCCCGAAGACCGCGACTGCCAGGCTATTCTGGCGCGTCGCCTCTCGGCCATCGGCTTTGCCTGCGAAACCATCGCCTCGAACGGCGTGACCAACCTGTGGGCGGTCAAACGCGGCACGCGCGGCACCGACGGCAAGCTGCTCGTCTTCGCGGGTCACACCGACGTCGTGCCGACCGGCCCGGTCGAGCAGTGGCATTCCGATCCGTTTGCGCCCACGCATCGTGACGGCATGCTCTACGGTCGCGGTGCGGCCGATATGAAGACGTCGCTGGCCGCGTTCGTCGTCGCCTCGGAGGAATTCGTCGCTCAGCACCCGGATCACGCCGGCGCGATCGGCTTCCTGCTCACGAGCGACGAGGAAGGCCCTGCCACCGACGGCACGGTGAAAGTCGTCGAAGCCTTGACGGCGCGCGGCGAGCGTCTGGATTACTGCGTGGTCGGTGAACCGACGTCCAGCCAGCGTCTCGGCGACATGGTCAAGAACGGCCGTCGCGGTTCCATGTCCGGCAAGCTCGTCGTCAAGGGCGTGCAGGGCCACATCGCTTATCCGCATCTCGCCAAGAACCCCACGCATCTGTTTGCCCCGGCGCTCGCCGAGCTGACGCAGACCGTGTGGGACAACGGCAACGAATACTTCCCGCCCACGACGTGGCAAATCTCGAACATTCACGCAGGCACCGGCGCGACCAACGTCATTCCGGGCGAACTGACGGTGATGTTCAATTTCCGCTTCTCGACGGCCAGCACGTCCGATGGTCTTCAGCAGCGCGTGCATGAGTTGCTTGACCGCCACGGCCTCACCTACACGCTCGACTGGTCGATCAGTGGCCAGCCGTTCCTCACGCCGCGCGGCGATCTGTCGGACGCGCTGTCGAGCGCCATTCGCGAAGAGACCGGTCTCGAGACGGAACTGTCGACCACGGGTGGCACGTCCGACGGTCGCTTCATTGCACGTATCTGCCCGCAGGTCATCGAATTCGGCCCGTGCAATGCCAGCATCCACAAGATCGACGAGCACATTGCGGTCGCCGACATCGAACCGCTGAAGAACGTCTATCGCGGCGTGTTGAAGCGTCTGGTGGCATAAGACACAGGCACACGAGGCGAATCCAACATGACGACTCAGAAGACCCACCCATTCCAAACGTTGCGCGATCTGCTGCGCTACGCGGTCTCGCGTTTCACCGAGGCTGAGCTGGCTTTCGGGCACGGTACGGCCACGGCATACGACGAAGCGGCGTATCTGATGCTGCACACCCTGCATCTGCCCATCGACACGCTCGATCCGTTCCTCGACGCCCGCTTGCTGCCGGAAGAAATCGAGCGCGCGCTGTCGGTCATCAACCGTCGCGCGGGCGAGCGCGTTCCTGCGTCGTACATCACGAACGAAGCGTGGATGCACGGCCATCAGTTCTATGTGGACGAACGGGTCATCGTGCCGCGCTCGTTCATCGGCGAATTGCTGGAAGACGCATTGCAGCCGTGGGTCAATCACCCCGACGACGTCGCCGACGTACTCGAGCTGTGCACCGGCTCCGGATGCCTGGCGATCCTCGCCGCCGAGACGTTCCCGGCCGCACAGATCGACGCCGTCGACATTTCGGGCGATGCGCTCGACGTGGCGAAGATCAACGTTGCCGACTATGGTCTCGACGACCGCGTCGCGTTGCATCTGGGTGACCTGTACGCACCGCTGCCGGAAGGCAAGCGCTACGAAGTCATCATCACCAACCCGCCTTACGTCAACGAAGGCTCGATGCAGGTGTTGCCGGCGGAGTATCGCCATGAGCCGCGCCTGGCGCTCGCCGGTGGTGACGACGGCATGGACGTCGTGCGACGGATCATTGCCGGAGCGCGCGAACGCCTGACGGACGACGGCGTGCTGGTCGTGGAAATCGGTAACGAGCGTCACTTTGTCGAAGCGGCGTTCCCTGAGTTGCCGATCACGTGGCTGGCCACCAGCGCTGGTGACGACATGGTCTTCCTGGTGCAGGCTGCCGATCTGCCGTAAGCCTTAGCCACCTTTGGCGCGGCAGCCACGCCATCGGCAGCCGCCGCCACAGCGGCCCGGACAACAGCGCGAATCGCGACGTCCGGCCGCCCGCCCTACCCCGGGACTCGCCGCATCCAGGATGCGCACCGTGCGATAACGCCGCGAGCCCTCGCCTAAGTTCACGCACCGCGGTTACACTCAGGGTCCCGAGTCGGTGCGACTCACGGCATGGAGGTATTTAACCGTCATGGTGCTCAACTGGCTCGACGTCGGCTTTGCCGTCGCCTGTCTCCATGCACTGGGGGTCGCCGCCGCGATCCACGCTGTTCTGACGGTGCGCACTTCACAGGGTGCCGTCGCCTGGGCCGTCTCGCTCGTGACGATGCCCTATCTCACGCTCATCCCCTATCTGTTTCTCGGACGCTCGAAGTTCATCGGCTACGTGGAAGCACGCCGGGCGCGCAACGAGGTACTGCAATCCCGAATGGGCGAGACCCAGTGGAGCGGCGAGCCGCCTGTCGCGATGGAAGCGCACCCCGAGTTTGCGGCGCTCACGGCCATGACGGGGATGTCGTTCGTGGCGGGCAACCGCGTCAGGCTGCTGGTCAACGGACGCGCCACGTTCGACGCCATCTTTGCCGCCATCGACCGCGCACGCGATTACGTGATAGTTCAGTTCTTCATCGTCAAGGACGACGCCCTCGGACGCGCTCTGGCCGCTCACCTGCTGGCGCGCGCAGCAACGGGCGTGAAGGTCTATCTCCTCTACGACAGCATCGGCAGCCACGACCTGCCGCGCAGCTATTGTCAGAAGCTGCGCGAGGGTGGCGTGCAGGTACATGAGTTCGCCGCGAAAAAGCGCGGCATCTTCGTCAATCGCTTTCAGCTGAATTTCCGCAACCACCGCAAGATCGTGGTGATCGACGGCAACGAAGCCTTTATCGGCGGTCACAACGTCGGGGTGGAATACCTCGGGGAGAAGCCGCCGCTTGCCCCGTGGCGCGACACGCACATCTCCGTGCGCGGCCCGGCCGTGGTCGGTATTCAGCGCGCGTTTGCCGAAGACTGGCACTGGTGTACGGGAATGGTGCCGGAGCTGAATCGGCAGCCCGTGGCGTCGGGCGAGGACATGCATTGTCAGGTCATCCCGAGCGGACCGGCGGATCGTCTGGAGACGTCATCGCTGTTCTTCGTGACGGCGATCAACGCGGCGCAAAAGCGCGTGTGGCTTACGACACCGTACTTCGTGCCCGACGAGGCGGTGTTTGCGGCACTGCGTCTCGCGGTGCTTCGTGGTGTGGACGTCCGCTTACTGATTCCCGACCGTGCGGACCACTACGTAGTGTTCGAGGCGACGACGTCTTACGCCTATGAAGCGGCCCGCAGCGGCATCAACGTCTATCGCTATCACCACGGCTTTATTCATCAGAAGGTCGTGCTGATCGACGACAACGCCGCAGCGGTCGGTAGCGCCAACCTCGATAACCGCTCGTTCCGCCTGAACTTCGAAATCATGCTGCTCACGGTCGACCGTGGGTTTGCAGACGATGTCGCTTACATGCTCACGAACGACTTCGAGCACGCAACGCTGCTCAACAAAGACGACTTCCGGAAGATTCCGAGATGGCGTCAGATCGTGATGCGCATCGCTCGCCTGTTCGCGCCGATTCTTTGAAAGCCTCGGCAGCGAATCTGTCGTCGCCCGCATCGCCTGCGACACCGCCCCCTCGATTTCCCCCGCCTTCCCCGCCGCAGCCGGTAAAATATGCGTTTTGCCGCGACACGCGGCAGTCCCCATCGCTTTTTGCCTCGCACCTGCTGCCCATTCGTTGTGATCCGATTCGAACACCTTAGCCTCGCTCGCGGCACCAAGTCGCTCTTCGAAGACACCTCCGTCACGCTGAATCCGGGCGAGCGCGTCGGCCTCGTCGGCGCTAACGGCGCGGGCAAATCGACCCTCTTCGCCCTGCTGCGCGGACAACTGCACGCCGACGGCGGCGATGTCTTCGTGCCCAGCAGTTGGCGCGTCGCGCACGTGATGCAGGAGACGCCCGCCGTCGATCGCACCGCCCTCGACTACGTGCTCGACGGCGACACCCGACTGCGCGAAATCGAAGCGACCATCGCTGCCGCTGAAGCCGCCCATGACGGCCATACGCAAGCTGAGGCGCACGCCGCCTTCGCCGACGCCGACGGCTACACCGCCCCCGCACGCGGCGAAGCCCTGCTGCTCGGCCTCGGCTTCACGCTCGCGCAGACGCAGTTGCCCGTCGCCAGCTTCTCCGGCGGCTGGCGCATGCGTCTGAATCTGGCGCAAGCGCTGATGTGTCCGTCCGATCTGTTGCTGCTCGACGAACCGACCAACCACCTGGATCTGGACGCCATCGTCTGGCTCGAAGACTGGCTCAAGCGCTACGCCGGCACGTTGATCGTGATTTCCCACGATCGCGAGTTTCTGGACGAGGTCTGCAACGTCACCCTGCACCTCGAGAATCAGCAGATCAAGCGCTACGGCGGCAACTACAGTCAGTTCGAAATCCTGCGCGGTCAGCAACTGGCGCTGCAACAAAGCGCTTTCGAGAAGCAGAAGAAGACGATTGCCCACCTGGAGTCGTTCATCACGCGCTTCAAGGCAAAAGCCACGAAAGCACGTCAGGCGCAGAGCCGGATGAAGGCGCTCGAAAAGATGGAACGGATTGCGCCCGCACACGTCGCGTCGCCGTTCACGTTCGAGTTCCGCCCCGCCGACAGCGCACCGAATCCGATGCTCGTGCTCGAAGGCGTTCGCTGCGGCTACCACCTCGAAGACGGCAGCGAGAAGGTCATCCTGCCGCACGTCACAATGTCGGTGCAGAACGAGCAACGCATCGGCCTGCTCGGTGCCAACGGACAAGGCAAGTCCACACTGATCAAAACACTCGCCGGCACGCTTGAATCGCTGGCTGGTGTGGTGAAGACCGGCAAGGGGCTTCAGATCGGCTACTTCGCCCAGCATCAGGTCGAAACACTGCGTCACGACGATTCGCCGTTACAGCACTTGCAGCGTCTTGCACCCGACACGCGCGAGCAGGAGCTGCGTGACTTCCTCGGCGGCTTCAACTTCCGGGGCGATATGGCGACGTCGTCCATCGCCCCGTTCTCCGGCGGCGAAAAGGCACGCCTCGCGCTCGCACTCATCATCTGGCAAAAGCCGAACCTTCTGCTGCTGGACGAACCGACCAATCACCTGGATCTGGAAACGCGTCACGCGCTGACGATGGCGCTCGCCCAGTTCGATGGCACGCTGATTCTCGTTTCGCACGACCGACACCTGCTGCGCGCGACGACCGATCAGTTCCTGCTCGTGGCCGGTGGCGAAGTGAAGCCGTTCGACGGCGATCTCGACGATTACCGCGACTGGTTGCTGCAACACGCGGCCGATCAACGCGCCGCCGCACGTGAAGCCAGCGGTGGCACCGGCGATAGCGCAATTGGCGACGACGGCGTCAATCGCAAGGACCAAAAGCGCGCCGAAGCACAGGAACGCCAGCGTCTGTCGCAACTGCGCAAGCCGCTCCAGCGCAAGATCGAAAAACTGGAAGCATCGATGAGCCAACTGTCGGACGAGAAGGCACGGCTCGATGCCATCCTCGCCGACAGCGCCACGTACGAAGACGCAAAGAAATCGCTTCTGACCGATAGCCTCAAACAGCAAGCCGAAGTGACTGCCAAGCTCGCCGACGTGGAAGCCGAATGGCTCGAAGCGCAGGAAACCATGGAGCAGATCGTCTGACGCGTATCGTCAGCGATCTCCGCCACCGATCTGAAGACGATGCTCACACCGACGATTGAAGACCGCATGGCGGCATTGGTCGCCTCCATGGCAGCGACTGAAGCCGTGCTTCAGACACTCGCCCATACGGATCGTGCAACACTCGGGCTCGCTCAGGCAGCACTGCGCGCAACGCAGCCGCCGTCTGCCGCAACGCCCGCCAGCTCGGCCGCGCTTGGCGAACTTGCCGGTGAAATGGACTTCCTGACTTACGTCTCGATGGATGATCTGTTGGACGAGTGGCGTCGCTTGTACTCGGAAAGCACTACGGCCACGCCGCAAGCCGCCGCCGACGCCGAGGCCAACGCCGACTCACCGCCAAGGCTTGCCGAACATCAGGCGATCTTCCGGACCATGGTCGCGCATCTGAAAACGCTTGCGACCGTGAGAAATCGAGAGGCCGATACCTTCCGCTCGGCCTTCGCCTCGCTCGCGCAACTGATCGGACAAAACGCCCCCGTCGAGAAGACGCTGATCGCCCGCATGCGTGCCGTCGGTACGCAGTTACTGAGCAACGAAACGTGGCTGAGCGCCGGCACCGATGCCGGCGCTCAAGCGCGCAGCGTGACCTATCAGTCGCTCCAGCGCGAGGGGATGACGTCCAATGCACAAGCCGAGCAGCTCGTGGAACTGATCCAGCTCGACTTAATGCGTTTGAAATGGGTGAGCGAGTTCGAACCCGCCCTGAAGGCACAGACGGAGGCGCTCGCCTCCGCCAGCGCAGCACTCGGCGGCAGTTGACACCCCGAGACTGCTCGCCTCGGCACGCGATGTGCCGAGGCGTCATTCGACACTAGCGCGAACCTGAACTACAGCCCGGCCACGACCGAGATGGCTTGTTCCAGACGGTCGACGGCGTGGACTTCCAGTCCATCGATAGGCTGCTTCGGCGCGTTCGCCTTCGGAATGATCGCAATCGAGAAGCCCAGCTTGGCGGCTTCCTTGAGACGATCCTGACCGCGCGGACTCGGCCGGATTTCCCCGGCAAGCCCCACCTCTCCGAACGCCACGATGCCGCGCGGCAGCGGCTTATTGCGCAGCGACGAATGGATCGCGAGCAACACCGCAAGGTCGGCGGCCGGTTCGGTAATCTTCACGCCACCGACGGCATTCAGAAACACGTCCTGATCGAAACAGGCAATGCCTGCATGACGGTGCATCACTGCCAGCAACATCGCCAGCCGGTTCTGCTCCAGCCCCACGGCCAAACGTCGCGGATTCGGCACCTGCGCCGTATCGACCAGCGCCTGCACTTCGACCAGCAGCGGCCGTGTGCCCTCCTGCGTGACCAGCACGCACGAGCCGGGCACGCTTTGCTCATGCTGCGACAGGAACAGCGCGGACGGATTGGCCACGCCTCGCAGGCCCTTTTCCGTCATCGCAAACACACCCAGCTCGTTCACAGCACCGAAGCGGTTCTTGAACGCGCGCACCAGACGATACGACGAATGCGTATCGCCTTCGAAGTACAGCACCGTGTCCACGATGTGTTCCAGCACGCGCGGTCCGGCGAGACTCCCTTCCTTCGTCACATGGCCGACCATGATGACCGTCACACCGCTCTGCTTGGCGGTGCGCGTCAGTTGGGCTGCGCACTCGCGCACCTGCGCGACCGATCCGGGTGCCGATGTCAGCGCTTCGGAATAGATCGTCTGAATCGAGTCGATGACGACGACGTCGGGTTTCTCCGATTCGATCGCACCGAGAATCTTCTCAAGCTGGATTTCGGCAAGCAGATCGAGTTCGCCACCGCCCTCGCCCGCCGCGCCGAGGCCGAGCCGCTGCGCACGCAACGCAATCTGCGCGCCGGACTCTTCGCCGCTCACATAAAGCGCACGACGCTCACGCGCGAGATGCGCGAGCGATTGCAGCAGCAGCGTCGACTTGCCGATCCCCGGGTCGCCGCCGATCAGCACCACACCACCCGCGACCAGACCACCGCCCAGCACGCGATCGAATTCGCTCACGCCGCTCGAAAAACGCGGTACGTCGGACGCTTCGATCTCAGCCAGCTTGCGTATCGGCGTGCTCTTGGCGAGCGACTGATAGCGATGACCGGTGGACGCTTCCGCCACCGATTCGACGAGCGTATTCCAGCCGTTGCAATGGGGACACTGGCCCGCCCACTTAGGGGTCTGGCCACCGCATTCGGTACAGATATAGACGGTCTTGGCTTTAGCCATGCAAGCAATCCTGTCGCAACGCTCAGACGGCGTGGATCGGCACGCGACGCGCCACCGCACACATCAGTTCGTAACCCAGCGTACCGGCCGAAGCGGCGACCTCGTCGATGCACAGGCCGCGCCCCCACAACGTGACGGATGTGCCCACGCGTGCCTGCGGTACCGGCGTGAGATCGACCGACAACATGTCCATCGATACGCGACCGACCGTGCGCGTGCGCACGCCGTCCACCAGAATCGGCGTGCCCGTGGGCGCGACGCGCGGATAGCCGTCGGCATATCCGCATGCCACGGTGCCTACGCGCATCGGCGTCTCGGCCACGAACGAACTGCCGTACCCGACGGAGCCGCCGGCCGGCACGTCCTGAATACCGATGAGTTCGGCTTCGAGCGTCTGCGTCGGCTGCAGATCGAGTTGCGCTGCCGTCACTTCCAGCCCCTTCGGCGACGAACCGTAGAGCATGATGCCGGGACGCACCCACGCACCATGCGCGGCGGGATGGAACAACGTGGCGGCCGAATTGGACAGGCTGCGCTCGCCGGGCACATCGCAGGCACCGCGCTCGAACGTCTCCATCTGATGCGCGATACCGCGCTCGCCATCGGCGTCGGAGAAGTGCGTCATCAGCACAATCTGGCTCACGCTCGAAATGGCACGCGCACGTTCCCATGCAGCGCGAAAACGTTCCGGCGCAAAGCCGAGACGATTCATGCCGGAGTTCATTTTGAGCTGGATATTGAGCGGCTTGGTCAGACGAGTAGTCTCGAGCATGCGCAACTGTTCGTCGCTATGCACCGTGGTCGTCAAACCGTATTTGTCGACGATGGCGAGGTCTTCCGGCTTGAAGAACCCTTCGAGCAAGAGGATGGGACCGGCCCAGCCCAACTCGCGCAGACGCACGGCCTCATCGAGGTCGAGCAGGCCGAAGCCATCGGCGTCACGCAATCCGGGGTACGCGTTTTCGATGCCATGTCCGTAGGCATTGGCCTTGACCACCGCCCAGACTTTGCTGTTCGGGGCGTGACGGCGGGCGACATCGAGATTATGGGCGAGTGCTGCGGTATGAATCGAAGCTTTGATTGGACGAGGCATGGCAGGATCGAATCTTAGGGGAAGCTGCGCCAGCACAGGCCGGCGGCATAACGCATCGGCATATTTTCGTGTTATAAAGCCGTGCGCACAACTTGTTTTGCCGAAATCTTTTTCCCGATAACAATATCGGTCTCAGACCGAGGGCGACCGGGCGCCCGGCACGGGGGCTTCAAGACCGAACATACGGTCCATTAGCGACTTTTGCAGGACCGATGAGCGCAGATACCCCTGTGTTTAAGCCCGGTTTCTTCCCGTATGGGTATCCCTAGCGGGATACCGCGGATTCCGACAACCGAGACACGCAAGTTTTACGCCGCACGGGATCGACTCAAGTACCGATGAAGAAAGGCTTTTATACCATCATGGCCGCGCAGTTTTTTTCGTCGCTGGCCGACAATGCATTGCTGATTGCTGCAATCGCACTCCTGAAGGATCTGCATTCCCCGCAGTGGATGACACCGCTGCTCAAACTCTTCTTCGTTCTCTCGTACGTCATTCTCGCCGCCTATGTCGGTGCGTTCGCCGACTCGATGCCCAAGGGCAAGGTCATGTTCATCAGCAACACGATCAAGGTCGCGGGCTGTCTGATGATGCTGTTCGGCTCGCATCCGTTGATCGCGTACGGCGTGGTGGGTTTCGGCGCAGCGGCGTACTCGCCCGCGAAATACGGCATTCTCACGGAGCTGTTGCCCGCCGAGAAACTCGTCGCGGCGAACGGATGGATCGAAGGGTTGACCGTCAGTTCGATCATTCTCGGCACTGTGCTCGGCGGTGCGCTCATCAGCCCGCACATCTCCGCCTGGGTGCTGCAGCACACGCCTGAGGTGATCAACTCGCCGGCAATGGCCGCGATGATCATCATCATGGGCATCTATGTGATTGCCGCACTGTTCAATCTGCGCATTCCCGATACCGGCGCACGCTATGCGCGTCAGGAGCGCAATCCGATCAAGCTGATCTCCGACTTCGCCGATTGCTTCGTCACGCTGTGGCGCGACAAGCTGGGCCAGATCTCGCTCGCGGTCACCACGCTGTTCTGGGGTGCCGGGGCAACGCTCCAGTTCATCGTGCTGCGTTGGGCCGAAAAGGCCCTTGGCATGACGCTTTCCGAAGGTGCGATCCTGCAAGCCGTGTCGGCCGTGGGCGTAGCCATCGGCGCGATCGTCGCCGCCTCGCGCATTCCGCTCAAGCGCTCGCTGTCGGTGCTGCCCGTCGGCATTGCGATGGGGATTGCCGTCATGGCAATGGCCTTCTTCTCGAAGGACTTGCTGCCCTGGGGCACGCAGTGGAAGGTGCCGCTGTATCTGATCGTCTCGTATATCTTCCTCATCATCGTCGGCGCGCTCGCGGGTTTCTTCGTGGTGCCGATGAACGCCCTGCTCCAGCACCGCGGTCACGTGCTGCTCTCGGCCGGTCACTCCATTGCCGTGCAGAACTTCAACGAGAACCTGTCGGTGCTGATCATGCTGTGCCTCTACGCACTGCTGATCTGGTTCAATGTGCCGGTCGGTGTGGTGATCATTCTGTTCGGTGTGTTCGTGTCGGGCACGATGTGGCTCGTCATGAAGCGTCACCAGGCCAATCAGCGCGAATTCGATTCGGTCGCGCTCATTGGCGAAGTCAAGCATTGATATGAATTTGCGTCAGTCTTCCCAAGCACGTCCGTCGTCCACTCCTATCGCACTCACCATCGCCGGCTCCGACTCCGGCGGTGGCGCGGGCATTCAGGCAGACCTCAAGACTTTTTCGGCGCTAGGCGCTTACGGCGCCAGCGTGATTACGGCGCTCACTGCGCAAAACACGCAAGGCGTGACGGGCATTCACACGCCGCCTGCGAGTTTTGTGACGGCGCAGATGGATGCCGTCTTTCAGGATCTGGATGTCGACGCCGTCAAACTCGGCATGCTTGCCAACGCGGATGTCGTGCGTGCGGTGGCCGCCGGGCTGCGTCAGTACAAACCGCGCTTCGTTGTGCTCGATACGGTCATGATTTCGAAGAGCGGTCACGCGCTCCTGCAACCGGATGCGGTCGCCGCCCTGCGCGACGAACTGCTGCCGCTGGCCGATCTCATCACGCCGAATCTGCCAGAAGCGGCGGCATTGCTGGGGGTGGATGCGGCAACGGACGAAGCCGAGATGGAGCGTCAGGCACAGGCACTGCGCGCGCTCGGCGCACGCAATGTACTGGTCAAGGGCGGTCATCTGGCGGGGGATCTCAGCCCGGACTGGCTCGTGAGTGCCGCTGGCGTCGAACGTTTCAACGCGCCGCGCATCGCGGCCCACAATACGCACGGCACGGGCTGCACGCTCTCTGCTGCGCTCGCCGCGCTGCGTCCGCGTCGCAACGACTGGTCGGACACCGTGCGCGACGCGAAGGCGTATCTCAACGGTGCGCTTGCCGCCAGCGACGAACTTCAGATCGGCAAAGGCATCGGGCCGGTTCACCACTTCCACGCCGTCTGGCCGAAAGACTGAGCGCGACAGCCAAAAGCAAATGCGGCGCATCCGATGCGCCGCAGCCCTCTCTATCCGTCGTCAAAGCGAAGGCGCGTCGTCGGCACTCTGCGCGAGCGCGCGTCGCGCGGCGGCATCCGCCCGCTCACTCAGCTCTTCGATGCGGTGCCGCGCACGCGGCGCCCAGAAATCGGGGACGATGAAACCCCGCTCGCACTCGAACCAGGCTCCATCAGCGCCCTCGCCAGCGCCTCCTCTCAACGCGACGATCAGTAGCGGCTCCGCCACCCCTCGCTCATACCAGTGTGTCTCAATGCGAGCGCGCATGGCATCCAGCGAGAGCACCGCCGAAGCGTCGACGCGCGCGGGCGCAAGCCAGCGGGCGCGCGGAAGCATGGCCCACGCCTGATGCGGCGATGCCGACTGCGCGTGCGACCACCATGCGTCGAGCGTCGCCCACCAGCCCCTGCCATGCCCCTCGGACACCGCTTGCGGCAGCCGCCCCTCTTGCCCGAGCGGATGAAACAGCCATCCCTTGAGATACACCTGCGGCGACCAAGGCCCCTCGGCAGGCAGCGCGCTGCGCGCCGCTTCGAGCGTCGTCAGGCGCAGTTGATGGCCGAGCAATCGCGCCACTTTGTCCGCGAGACTATCCGCGAGATTGGGGCCTAGCCAACGGAATTGGAGGGCGCGCTCGTCGAACGTGTTGGATGTCTGCGGCGTCTCGGGCGGTACGAACAGATACAGCTTCACCGCCAGTTCCCAGTGCAACAACTGGCGATCGGCAAGACGTGTCAGGAGAAAGTCGCACTCACCGAGCGTCATATTGCCGCGCCGGGCGTCGCGAACCTGCAAACCGGCCGCGTGCAGATCGAAGTGCGGGCTATGCAGCAACGCGAAATGCAGCAACTGCTCTGCATAGCGTCCCAGACGGTGGCTTTCGCCACGCGCCAGCATCTCATGCAACGGCACAGGATCGGCGTCGCAGGCGAGCAGCCAGTCGTGAAGAATTTGGGAGGGGAAGACGGGTTCAACGTTGAAGTGCGCCAGTGCCGCCGGGAATCGGGCGGCACTGAGCAGATCGGCGGACAGCAATAACCACGCGAGGTCGCGCACCGGCGCCTCGCGCAGCGTTTCGATCAGTTCGCCGTAGGCTTGTGGTCCGGAGTCGTTTCGCACACGGCCTCATAGGTAGCCCGCGCCAGGCACCAATCCGTCCAGGCCTTGGCCTTGTCGGGCAGACTGCGCAACAGATAGGCCGGATGGTACGTCACGATCACCGGCACCCCTTCGTACTCATGCACGCGTCCACGCAAGCTGGCGATGCTCGCCTGCGTACGCAAAATGCTCTGCGCCGCAAAGCGCCCCATCACCACGATCACGCGCGGCTTGAGCAACGCGACCTGACGCTTCAGATAAGGCTCGCAACTCGCCACCTCTGCCGGTTCGGGATCGCGGTTGTTCGGCGGACGGCATTTGAGTACGTTGGCGATGTACACGTTCTCGCCACGCCGCAATGCCGACGCCCGCAGCATGTTGTCGAGCAGCTTGCCGGCCTGACCGACGAACGGCTCGCCCTGCAAGTCCTCCTGCTGCCCGGGCGCTTCGCCCACCAGCAACCAGTCGGCCTCGCGGTCGCCCACACCGAAGACCGTCTGCGTGCGCTTTTCGCACAAACCGCACAAACGGCAACCGGCGACGCGCTCCGTGAGCGCTTCCCAGTCCAGCGTCTCCACGCCCGGCAATGCGGGACGCGACGGCGCTTCCTCGCCCGCATCGCGCACGATCGACCACAGCGCGGCATCGGCGGCAGCATCGCCGTCGCCGTTGCCTTCACTGTCGAGCCACATCGGGATATCGTCGGGCGGCATGTCGGCGGCACGACGCGAAGTCTCGCGTGCAACCGGGGCCGGCGCGAAGTCGCGCGGCGCGGGGGGTGTCGGAGATGCGGGAGATGCAGGACGTACAGGCGCGTCGTCAAACGCGGACGAACGTGCAGCAGGACGCGGCGCAATCACAGGCACACCCACCGGCGCGCTTGACGGCACGGCCGACGGCGCCACATCCCACGGCGGCAAATCGTCGCCTTGCGCAGCGCCCGGTGCATCGAGCGTCGCCACGTCGCCGTGTTCGGCGGCGGCCTGCGCTGCATTGGCCGCACTGGCCACGGCGTCGTTGGACATCCATACCGGCCACAGCCCGAACTCTTCCAGAATCGCTTTAGGCCACGGCACGATCGGTCTCCCACGACAGGCGCATCACAATGGCGTCTTCACGACGCCCACTCGCCGGATAGTATCCCTTGCGTCGGCCGATCTGCTCGAAACCGAAACGCTCGTAAATGCGCAATGCGCGCACATTGGACGGACGCACTTCCAGCAGCACCCCGCCCATGCCCTGCTCACGCGAGACACGCACGATCTCCTGCAACAACTGCACGCCGAGTCCGTTGCCCTGCATTTCGGGCACGACACACACATTGAGCAGATGCGACTCGTCGACCACCGGCATCAGCAAGAAATACCCCAGCAACGTACCGTCGACAGCCCGCAGACAAACGCCCTGATGCCCGGCATCGAGCGAGTCGGCGAAGTTCTGGCGCGTCCACGGAAACGGGTACGCGCGCACTTCGACCGCGACGACTTCGTCGAGGTCTGCCGGTGTCATCGGCGAGTAGTGATTCGGTCCAGCCTGCCGCATCAGGTCGCCCCCTTGCCGCTCGCCTGCGCCCCTGCCTGCTTGATGGCTTCGCGCTCGGCGGTCGTCTGTGCCACTTTATTTCGGATATAGACGGGCATGGCCTGATCGGCCGGAATGGCCTCGCCGCGAGCAAACGCGCGCGCGGCCAGTTCGGCGACGTGACGGGCGCGCGGCATGGCGTCGGCCAGCACAGCCTGCGCCTGCATGCTCGCCTGCAAACGCTCGCCGAAGGCCGTCACTGCATTGCCTGCAACGACAAACTCGGCGTCCGGTGCGCGCACCTGCTCGGCGGCATCCAAAGACGGAGCCTGCACTTCGCGCCAGTCGCCCGTCGCGTCGTCCCAGACGTAATCGGCCCAGTAGGCCTCGTTCATACGCGCGTCGAGCGCAACGAGTACGCGCTGCGTGCCCACACGCATGGCACGCGCCGCTTCGGCACAGGCGACCAGCGTGCCGACCGGCACGACCGGCAACCCGGCACCGAATGCCAGCCCTTGCGCCACGCCGCAGGCCGTACGCAGCCCGGTAAAGGAGCCCGGCCCCGCGCCAAAGGCGATGGCGTCGCAATCGGCCAGTGTCAGGCCAGCCTCGCGCAAGACGTCGCGGGCGGCAGGAAGGATATGCGTACTGGAAACCGGGCCAGTGTCGAGATGGCGTTCGGCGATGAGGGCCGGTGCGCCGCTGGCGGGATCATGGCGATACACGGCGACCGAACAGAACTCGGTCGAGGTATCGAGGGCAAGAAGCGTAATCGATGACATGGCGCTATTGTAATCGGCCGCGCGGCGCGCGATCCAGCGGGATGAAGGGATTACGCATGGAATGCCCGGGCATGCCCGCGAGCACGCCGGGCGACGTCCCCGGCCGCTTTGCAGCGCATTTGCCCCGCCGTTGAGTCCCCGTCCACGGACGCCTCACCACTCCGTGCAAATCCGAACGTGCATTTTTTCTGAAATGGGTATATAATCCGCGCTTCGCTTCGCGGGGCACCAAGTGTTACCCCGTCTGGCGACGAAAAACTGCGTTTTGCCCCAATCCTGTGATAAGCCGCTGTAGTTCTTGCCGGTACTGGCGTTCTTAGGAACGACCCGCCACCGTCCCCCGGCTTACGATACGGATTTCGATCCGCTTTCTGCCCCATCCGCGATTTGCTTCCTGCTTGCGACGAATTGGGTTTGCCGATTGGCGCCAACGCCCCGACATAACCCTTAATCCGCAAGAGGATTCATGGAACAGCCTTCCAAGCTGTCTGCCATCGCGCAGACGTATTTCCCGTCGTCCGAAGAAAATGAAAACGGCGCTGCCGCCACTGTTGAAGTCGCAACTGCCGACAACAACGACGGCAAGCCCACGTTCGCCGAACTCGGCCTGAACGAAGCCATTCTCTCGGCCCTGTCCACCGCCGGCTACAACCACCCGACGCCTGTCCAGCAGCGTGCGATTCCCGCCGCGCTCGCCGGTCGCGATCTGCTGGTGTCGAGCCCGACGGGCTCGGGCAAGACCGCAGCCTTCATGCTGCCGGCCATCCATCGCTTCGCAGAAATGCAAGCGAGCGGCGAGCTGAGCGCCCGCACCGCCCCGGCCGCGCATCCGCGCAACCAGCCGGCTGCCCCGGGCGAGAAGCCCCGCAAGGGCCAGCGCGTGCGCCGTGTCGCCGCGCAACCGCTGCTGCTCGTGCTCACGCCGACGCGTGAACTGGCGCAACAGGTGTCGACCGCTGCCGATACGTACGGCAAGCAGCTGCGCCGCCTGCGCACGGTGAGCATTCTGGGCGGCATGCCCTACCCGCGTCAGCTCGAAATGCTGGCCAAGCAGCCCGAGATCATCGTGGCCACGCCGGGCCGTCTGCTGGATCACATTTCCAGCGGCAAGATCGATCTGTCGCAACTGATGATGCTGGTGCTCGACGAAGCCGACCGCATGCTCGACATGGGCTTCATCGACGACATCCAGACCATCGTCGACGCTACGCCGGAAGCGCGTCAAACGCTGCTGTTCTCGGCAACGATCGACGGCCGTATGGGTGAAATCACGCGTCGTCTGCTGCGCGATCCGGAAACCATCGAGATCACGCGCGGTAGCGATCAACGCACCAACGAAAACATCGAGCAAACGCTGCACTATGTGGACGACCGCGCCCACAAGGATCGTCTGCTCACGCACCTGCTCGGCAACGACTCGCTCGACCAGGCCATCGTGTTCACGTCGACCAAGCGCGACGCCGACCTGCTGGCCGACCAGCTCGAACAAGCCGGTTTCGACAGCGCCGCACTGCACGGCGACATGCCGCAAGGCGTGCGTAACCGTACGCTGCGCGCCCTGCGCGAGCGTCGTGTTCGCGTGCTGGTGGCCACGGACGTCGCCGCTCGCGGCATCGACGTGCCGGGCATCACGCACGTGTTCAACTACGATCTGCCGAAGTTCGCGGAAGACTACGTCCACCGTATCGGCCGTACGGGCCGTGCCGGTCGTCGTGGCGTGGCCGTGAGCCTCGCCGCACACGCCGAAATCGGTGCTGTGAAGCGCATTGAACGCTACACGCGTCAGCCGCTGCCGGTGAACGTGGTTGCCGGCTTCGAGCCGCGCCGCTCGCCGCCGAAGGCTGGCGCAGGTGGCAAGCGCCCGGGCGGTCCGGGCCGTGGCGGTCCGCGTCATGGTCAGGGCAACGGCGGTGGCCGCTGGAGCAACAACGGTCCGCGCCAGGGTAATGGCGGCGGCTACGGTGGTGGCAACGGCGGCGGTTATCAAGGCGGTCAGCGTTTCGGCGGCAACAAGCCGGCCGGCACGCTCGAGCGTCGCGAGAACACGGGCTACCAAGGTGGTTACCAGCAAGCCGAAGGTGGCAACACCGGTGGCAACGGTTTCTCGAACGGCAGCGCAACGGATCGCTTCGAGCGTCGCTCGCCGCGTCCGTTCGACGGCAACCGTCAGGAACGCGCTCCGCGCTCGTTCGAAGGGGGTCGTTCGTCGGAAGGCGGCTATCGCCAAGACCGTGGCACCCGCAGCTTCGACGGCCAACGTCAGGATCGCGGCTTCGGCGGCAATCGTGGCAACGGCGGTAATGGCGGCTACGGTGGTAACGGTGGCGGCTACAACAAGCGTCGCGGCGACTAAGCCAACGGATCTCGGCGAGGCAGGTTAATCCCCTGTCTTGCGCGAATCGACAACAACCCCGGCATCGACGGCCTTCGTCGATGCCGGGGTTTTGTTTTGGTCGATCGATTCGGGGCTACGCATCGTTGCGGCAGTCTGCAGAATATCCAGCACCACGACACCCTGAAGCAAATCCCCCGGACGCAGGTCGCGATAGGCCGTCGGATGCCGGTCGGATTTTTCGAGCAGCGCGAGCGCCTCGTCGCTCACGATGTCAAGAATCCCGGAGCGGCCCGACTGACACTCGCCGCGCACAATCATCCCCCACCCCCGCGCTTCACTCACATCGAAGTCAATCCTGGCGTAGACATCCTGCAGGTTGTCGAACCGGATCGAGTAGCGATGCAGCGGCAAACCCTCAGATTGAAGCGCTTCGCGATGCACCGCTATCTCTCGGCGAATCAGACGGTCAAGCACCGCCCCGCCCGTACCCGCATCGAGAGGCACCCCGCGCGCCCGATAAACCGCCATGGCCTTACGGCGCATGACAGCGGCCACGTCAGTGTGATGCAGCGGTTCGAACACCTCATCCGCCAACCTCCACCGCACCATCGCTGCCAGTAACCGGAATCCCTTCGCCTCGAACATCTCGATCAGACGCATGCCGAGCGTCCGGGCTTGACCAGCATCAGGCCATTTCCCCAGACAGTCCAACGTGGCACGGGCGTTATGCGCGGCCGCTCCCCAGTCATCGGTACGCATGGCTGCCTCGCATCCCTGCGCGAACTCGATGGCTGCCAGATCGTCACGCCCGGCCTCGGCGTAACGCTCCCCGTACACCCGTTTTCCCTGCGCCAATGCCCGGAGCGCGTCCAGCGGCGCATTGGCATGCGCCATTTCGATATGCTCACGGATTGTCTTGCCAGGCCGCACGTAAGTGCTCATCAACCGCGATATTTCGTCCCGCGTCACACCCCCCACAGCATCGCTCTGATCTGCTGGCATCAACGGGAATTCGAATCGGGTGCCTGGAATGACCAGCGAGATCAAACCGTCGAACGACACCGCGACCGCTTCCGGCGCCGAACGCGCCGCTTCCGGCGTCTGCAGGAGCATCTTTGCGCGCGCCTCCGGGGTCAGCATTCGCAGCAATTGAAGGCTGCGTTGCGCCGTGATGAACGGATAATTCGGCTCGCCGATCACGCGGCGTTCAAGACGCTCAAACGACCATCGATTCCGAGGCGCGCGCGGTTGGGGGAAATCTCGCCCGCCGGTTGCGAGGTACGATCGCCCCTGCGGAATGGATGCGAGATGACATTCCGCTAGCGCCACGCGAAAATCGGCCACCTGAGCGTTCCCCTTTAGGAGGGGTTTCCAGCCATACCAGCCACCCACGGCAGTCACCTCGGAGACAAATTCCTCGCAAGCCCTGTCAGGATCGACGCCGTTCTCCAAACGGAATTCCAGAAGTTCGATGCAGAAGTGAAGATCAGGCAGGTGGTCACTCAAGAACCGCTGCAACGCTGCGCTTTCCAACGTAGCGAGTGATGGTGCCCGCGCGGGATTCGCTTTTGCCGCGCGCAGGATATCGAGCATGAGCAAGCCGGAATAGAAGTCACGCATGGACCATTTCGCACGCGTGCGTGCTTGCACCCCCGTCGACACCGCCCCGGCCGACGACACAAACCGTTCGGCGGTCCGTATCGCGACGATTTCCAACACGCCCTGCTGCCCCTCATCACTCAACACACGCCTCATCAGGCACCACGGCCCCACAGTGCCCGGGAGAAGGCACCTCCCCGTCCAGTAGTCGCGCATCGCGTCGAAGCGAATCGCGTACGACTTCAGTACCAGCCCGGACGACAACCAGGCTTCGCGATGCGCCTCAATCGTTTTTTGAATCTGCCGCGCAATCTCAAACTCGCCTCTGCCCGAAATATCCTCAAGGCCCACAGCGGTAAAGCACTCGCCCGCCAGTTTGCAATGGCGAGCGGCCACTTCCGCTGAGCCCGCTTGATCGAGGATGACCGCTGCAAGCGCCAATCGCACGTCGGCGGCGACGAGTACGAAGCCGTGCGCCAGATATGACTCGACCAATTGCGCCCCTAGCCGCGTGCTCAGTGACGCATCGCGGCGCTCGACGAGACCGTGAAACGCATCCCGACAGTAGACAAGAGCATCGCTCCAATCGTCGCCGCGCAAAGCCGCTGCGCACGCCGACACGAACGCCTGGGCCGACAAGTCAAAGCGTCCGGCCTGCGCGTACGCCCTGCCGTTGAACGCCTGCCAACGCGCCAGCTTCCGATGCTGCTGCATCGTCATCTCCGCCTGCATCGCGTCGAGCATCTCGCCGACGGTGCGTCCGTCCTGAAGCCTCCGGTCGCGGAGTCCTTGCATTTCATGCTCGGTGAAGGCGCCCACGGCATCGCCGCAACAGTCCGGCATCACTGGCAGTCGCCATCGCGACGATGGCAACTGCAAAATCACGGTCCCGTCGTAGTTGAGCGCAACGACGCCCCGATTCTGCGCATCGGCGGACGGCGACAGGATTGCCACGCGTGCCTCGGGCGTCAGCCGCTGCAGCACCTGCAAGCATCGCTCACCGATCTCGACGGGAAAGCCGTCGTTGTCGCGCGCGAAATACTGGCGCCCTTCGGCATACGAGGCTACGTGGCATCGCGCCAGCGTCCTTCGAAAATCGAGGTCATTGTCGGCGTCGACGAACAACACGCGATGCCCGAGTCTGTCCTCCGGATCGTCGAGCACCTGTATGGCGTCGAGGAACTGCTCGATCGGTTGAGCGACCGCGTCGCCCGATGATGCAAGACCGGCAGCGAGCGCATCGAAGCAGGCATCGAGTTGCGTCGAATGGGCGTGAGCGGAGGACAGCACCGTCGTCAGGTCGAGCGAGTGAAGTCCGTGAAGCAAGGGGGCGGACAGATCGATAGGCGATGGCACAGAAAGCCCCCGACGTCAGTGATTGCGTCGGCGTCGCAGGCCGCCGCCGTCCTCAACGCCCTCCTCGTGACCATCGGACAAGGCAACTCGCGGCGACGCCCCACCCGACATGTTCGCCCGCTTCGCAGCCAACAGAACATCGAGCAGAAATTGCCCCTGCATGACGTCTCCGTCGCAAAAATAGCAGTTGCGCCGTGGATTTATCCCCCGGCCGTTCGGGGCAAGTTCGTTGATCGTGTCGGACAGGACCAGCTTCATAATGCGCTCGCCTCCCGGTGTCGACTCGTTCCAGTCCATGAGCTGCCATTGCTGGTTCGAGTGACGTTCGAACACAGTTGAGCTGATTGGATCGCGCGCGTCATCCATCTGGATCAGATAAGTCAAAAACGACAACCCGCCGGCACCCAACGCGTCTTGCTGGTGCCAGATAACTTCACGGATGCCGCGATTGACTGCGACCGAATCCCACGTCAGCGAAACCGGCAGTTGTGCCTCTTCGTAACGGGATCTCGCCAGATCACTGAACCGGGAGACCGCCGACGCGCAGCCGTGCCGGTCATGAAGCGTGAGTGCGAGCACGAGGGCAACTTCGCCAGCAGTCAGACGTAGCCCGCAGGCATCGAACATGTCAACGAGACACGCCCCTTCCACCTCGGCCCATTCGAGGTCTTCGCAACGAACGAGGTGCTGCTTCGCTCGCTCAAGACAGCTCACCGCACGAAACCAGTCGTCCACATTCAACGCGATCTCGCAGGCACTGACAAACTCCAAAGTCGCCAGCGTGTCCCGGTGCGCTGCGGCGTAAGCATCGCCCTGTTTCACGTGCCAGTCGGACAAGGAGCGCGCCCGTTCCGGTGACAAGCCAGCACGCGTCGCGACATACATGGCATCCAGCGTCTGACCGCTGACGTCCGGCCTCAGGCCGAACAATTGCTCTCGCTCGTGATTCGTCACGCCGCCTTCGGCATCGGAGAAGCACTCCGGCATCAGCGGAACGCGCCAGTCGGTGCCCGGAATTCGCAAGGTGATCAGTCCGTCGTCGAACATCGTCACCGAGTCCTGCACCCGGTGCGACACGTCGGGCGTTTGAAAGAACATGACCGCCCGCGCCTCAGGCGTGAGACTGCCGAGCACCCGAAGACTGTGCCGACCGGTCTCGACGGGATAGCCGGCATTCGTGTCGACGAGATACGCACGCCCGTCACGACGTGCCGCTACGTGGCAATGCGCGAGCGACTGTCTGAAGTCGTTCGAGGCGATATTGCCCGTGAATATCGGCTTCCATCCCCACCATCCGCCTATGCGGCCGACGGCATCGAGAAATGCACGGAAGTCCGGCCGACGCGAGGGATGGCTGTCGGCGATCTGCGCTTCCAGCGTGTTGAGGGCCGCATTGAGCGCCTCGTGATGTCGATCCACAAACGCTTGCACATTCCCGGCTTGCAGCGGGAGAACAGACCCCAAGATCGCTTGCATGATGGCGTGTCCTTTCACATGGAAACGACCTCACCTTCTCACCCTGCTCGCCGTCGCGATTGCAGAAACCGACGACGTGGGTCAATGCACAGCGCGACGTTTGCCTCGGCACGCATCTCGCCAAACGCCCGGTTTCAATGTTCAGCGGATTACCAGACGCGCGAGCCCGATAGCACGCGCGGTGGCCGGGGCATTCCGTGCCAACTGGACGCGACAGCCTTACCACTACCCGACCAAAGTACATCGAGGGCCGCAAGCCCCTGCAACGTTTCGTATTCCGTCATTGCGGCATTCGACCTTGGATGCACATGCGTGCGCGATGCGCCAAGAGCGGTCGCTGACGTCACCCATTCGAACACCCCCGGATTGCCCTCAGTCGGATGCCTGCGCGCCATCAACAACCACTCCTGATTCGACGCGGCCAGAAATTCAATGCCTGCATAGGGATCTCGCATGCCTTCGCATTGGATGACGTAATTGCCGAACCTCATGCTGCCCGACCTCAAGGCTGGACGCTCACGATCCATCACCTCGCGAATTGCCGTCGCGGTTTGATCTAATTCCAATCCGTCTTCCGCCGGCAATCCCGCCATCGCCAACCGGTCGGCTGCCCGCTCACGCAACTCGGCGGCGATGTCCACCCACTCGGGGCCGACCAGCTCTTTGGCCAGCCCAAGCGCCATTTCGGCAGCCGTAAAGCGAAAGCCGCTGGCGTCCAGCATGTCGATCAGGCGTGTGCATTGCGCGTAGACGAATGCGGGCTTTCTGCAGCCCACGACCCCCCACCACACTTTGTCGAGGGCATGCATAGCACGAGGCCAGTCACCAACGCTCAGCGCAATCTCACAGGCACCCACAAATTCCAGCGTCGCCCATTCCTTGGAGATTGCGTCAAGGCAAACGAGATAGTCTTCACCGATCTTGAGATGCCAGTCGGCCAGCGCCTGGCCCTCATGTCTCGGCAAGCCGGTTCGCCCAGCGACGATCCGCTCGCTAAACGAAGCACCGCCCTCAAACCGCGTGTCGATCAACCGCGTCAGCTCCTCCGGCGTGAGTCCGCCTGCGGCGTCGGTCACACAGGCCGGCAAGATTGGCAAGCGCCACGGCGTTCCCGGAATCCTCAGCGCAATCAAGCCGTCGTTGAATAGCCGGACCGAGTGCTCCGGCGAGCACCACGGCACATCGGTCTGAAAGAGCATCGCCGCACGCAGTTCGTTCGGCAGTTGCGCCAGTATCCGAAGGCTGCGCTTGCCCGTCCGGACGGGATAGTCGAACCGCGTGTCAGCAAGGTACTTCTGTCCGTCGCGGTACGACGCGATGTGACACAGCGCCAGTTGCCGTCGCCAATACTTCGCGTCGCGCTGTGCTGAGCAAATGACATGAGCCGCCACGCCGATATCACCGCTACCACCGATGGCGCTGATCTCGGCCAGAAAAGCCTCGAAGTCCGAATCCACTGCGCCGCCCGGCGACGCAATGCGCACCTCCAGTCTGGCGATACAGCGTGCGATGACGGCGTGATATTCGTCACGGAACGTGAGGGCCTCGGCACTTAGCGCCGGGAAAGGAAAAATACCGAGGGCTGTGAGCATAAAGGCGGTCGTCCGCAGAGCGATAACGGACCCACCATCGCACGCTGTAATCCTGCGCGATTGCAAAAAACCGCCGACACCTCATTCGCCTGTAAATCGGTCCGTCGCTTCGATCAGCCAATGCTGGATCGTCAGCTCGCTAAACGCGTGACCGGCATCCGGTGCCCAGTAGAAGTCCGCTTCGGGCCATGCCTTGTGAAGCTCCCACGCCGTACGAGCGGGCGTCGCGACGTCGTAGCGACCCTGCACGATGACACCGGGGACATCACGCAACACATGCGCGCCGCCGATCAGTTGATTCGGCTTCAGGAACCCGTCGTTCACGAAGTAATGATTTTCGATGCGCGCAAACGCAATCGCGTAATGCGGATCGCCGAACGCTTCGGCCAGCTGATCGTCCGGCAGCAGTGTGATCGTGCTGCCTTCCCACATGCTCCACGCACGCGCCGCTTCGATGCGCACCGCCTCGTCGCGATGCGTGAGTCGCTTCTGATACGCGCGCATCAGATCGCCGCGCTCTTCGAGCGGAATCGGTGCGAGAAACTTTTCCCAACGGTCCGGGAACAGCCACGACGCACCCTTCTGGTAGTACCAATGCAACTCTTCGCGACGCACCGTGAAAATGCCGCGAATCACCAGTTCGCTCACACGACTCGCATGCGCCTGCGCATAAGCCAACGCCAGCGTGCTGCCCCACGAGCCACCGAAAACGAGCCACTGCGCGTAACCGAACTTCGTGCGCAAGGCTTCGATGTCGTCGACCAGATCCCATGTGGTGTTGTGGTCGAGACTCGCATGCGGCAACGAGCGTCCGCAGCCGCGCTGATCGAACAGCGTGATGCAGTACTTCGAAGGATCGAACAATCGCCGGTGCTCGGGCGAACAGCCGCCACCAGGGCCGCCGTGCAGGAACACCGCCGGCTTGCCTTTCGGATTGCCACAGCGCTCCCAATAAATGCGGTGCCCGTTGCCGACGTCGAGCATGCCGGTCTCGAAAGGCTCGATGTGGGGATACAAACGGCGTGGCGACGCAGGGATTTCCTCAACGATCTTGCCGAGTCCGCGAGGCGCGTGCATCGACGAGTGTAGCGGCGCTGCGGCATCGGCAGCATGAACGGAAGTCTCCGGAACCTCTGGAATATCGGGCGACATCGGCATCCTCTCAAAACGTGGACGAGTAGGACGAGGACCAGCACCTCAAAGTTCAGTGTAGCGCGGCGACTCAAACAAGACAAAGCACGCGCAAAACAAAATGGGACGATGTCGCCATCGTCCCATTGCGTTGCCTTTCTTCTGTTCCGGCGGCCGAGCGCCGCACCGTCATGCCACCTGTGATTTGCTCAGCGTGACGGCAGACGTCGTTGTCAGACTTCTTCGTAAAGCGGCAGCGTGAGGAAGTCGACGAAGTCCTCACTGGTGCTCATCGTCTCGAAGATCACGGCGGCGCGGTCGTACGTCGGTGCGACCTGCCCCACGAGTTCCTTGACGTTGGCGAGTTCCTGCGGAATCAGCTCGCGTACCAGTTCGGCCGTGACCTTGCGACCGTCGTCGAGCTTGCCCTTCGGCGAGCGAATCCACTGCCAGACCTGCGAGCGCGAAATCTCGGCGGTGGCGGCGTCTTCCATCAGATTGTGGATCGGCACGCAGCCGTTGCCCGCCAGCCATGCCCCCAGATAGTGGATACCGACGTTGATGTTGTTACGCAGCCCGGCTTCGGTGATGGGCGCTTCCGGCTTGAACTCCAGCAGATCGCGGCCCTTGACGCTCACGTCATCGCGTTGCTTGTCGATCTGGTTCGGACGCTCGCCCAGCACCTTCACGAACTCTTCCATCGCGACCGGCACCAGCCCCGGATGCGCGACCCAGCCACCGTCGTAGCCGTCAGTCGCGTCGCGCGCCTTGTCGCTGCGAATGCCCGCCATCGCCTTTTCGTTCGCTTCAGGATCTCCCTTGATCGGGATCAGTGCGCTCATGCCGCCAATCGCCGGTGCATTGCGACGATGGCACGTCTTGAGCAGCAGCAATGCGTACGCGCGCATGAACGGCACGGTCATGTTGATGCGGCTGCGATCAGCCAGACAGAAGTCGGCGTCGACCTTGAACTTCTTGATGCACGAGAAGATGTAGTCCCAGCGACCGGCGTTCAGGCCCGAGCTGTGTTCGCGCAGCTCGTACAGGATTTCGTCCATCTCGAACGCCGCGAGCACGGTCTCGACGAGCACCGTCGCCTTGATGGTGCCTTGCGACACGCCCAGCTCGTTCTGCGCGAGCACGAACACGTCGTTCCACAGACGCGCTTCGAGATGGCTCTCCAGCTTCGGCAGATAGTAGTAAGGACCGAAACCACGCTCAAGCGACGTCTTCGCGTTGTGGAAGAAATGCAGGCCGAAGTCGAACAGGCTGCCCGACATGCGCACACCATCCACGCTCACGTGCTTTTCGTCGAGATGCCAGCCGCGCGGACGCACGATCAGCGTGGCGACCTTGTCGTTCAATTGGTAGTGCTTGCCGTTCTGCTCGAGGCTGATGGTGCCGCGCACGGCGTCGCGCACATTGATCTGTCCTTGCAGCTGGTTATGCCAGTTCGGGGTGTTCGAGTCCTCGAAGTCGGTCATGTAGCTGTCCGCGCCCGAGTTCAGCGCGTTGATGATCATCTTGCGCTCGACCGGTCCCGTGATCTCCACGCGACGGCATTGCAATGCGGCCGGCAACGGCGCAATGCGCCAGTCACCGTCACGGATGGCCTGCGTCTCAGGCAGGAAATCGGGCACCTCACCGGCATCCAGACGGGCCACGCGCGCTTCACGGGCGGCGAGCAACGTCTGACGTTGCGACTCGAATGCGCGGTGCAGCTTCGCGACGAACGCCAGCGCTTCGGGGGTCAGAATGGCTTCGTATTCAGGACGGATATCGGTGGCGTCGACATGCAGTTGCATGCCTGGGGGCAGACTCAAAGGCATCAGGGATCTCCAACAGCTTGTTTATGTTCGGGAGTGCGCCGCAAGGAGGGACATCAGGGGCTTTGCACAGGGCCCTCACGCCTCATTGGGCGTGTAGGACGCGCACTTCCGTCAATGCCAGGGGATCGCGCGATCCGACAGCATTGCCCGCCGATTCTATTATTGATGCCGATCATCATAAAGATGCATAGAAATCACTTTATCTATGACTTTTTAGTACATAATCGGCGTCATGGATCGCTTCAAACAAATCGAAACGTTCGTTGCCGTGGCCGCCAAGGGCAGCTTGTCGGGGGCTGCGGCGCTGGAAGGCGTGGCCCCGGCCGTGATCGGGCGGCGCATCGACGCGCTCGAATACCGGCTGGGCGTGAAGCTGCTCGTGCGCACGACCCGACGCGTGACGCTGACCTTCGAAGGCTCCGCGTTTCTGGAGGACTGCCAGCGCATTCTCAACGAGATGCACAACGCCGAAGCCGCCGTGTCGGCCGGCGGCGTGAAGGCCAGCGGGCATTTGCGACTGTCGGCCCCCGCCGGGTTCGGGCGACGCCACGTCGCCCCGCTGCTGCCCGTGTTCATCGCGTCGCATCCGGACGTCACCGTCACCCTCGACCTGTCGGACCGACTCGTGGATCTGGTCAACGAGGGCTTCGACTGCGCCATCCGACTCGGTGAGTTGCCCGACTCCAGCCTCGTCTCGCTGCGTCTGGGCGAGAACCGGCGTGTGTGTGTCGCGTCCCCCGACTATCTCGCGGCGCACGGCCGTCCCGAGTCGCTCGACGACCTCGCCCGTCACAATTGCCTTGCGTTCGGCTCGACCGCCAACCAGCAGCGCGGCTGGACCTTTGCGCAGGACGGCAAGGTCGTCACCATCCGCGTGAACGGGACGATGGAATGCACCGACGGTGCGGTGCTGCACGACTGGTGTCTGGAGGGCTACGGACTGGCGTGGCGCTCGTGGTGGGAGGTGGGCGACGACATCCGCGCCGGTCGGCTGACGACCGTGCTCGACGCATTTGCCGCCCCGCCCATCGGCATTCACGCCGTGTTTCCTCAGCGCCGCCACCTGCCGCTGCGCGTGCGTCTGTTCATCGACCATCTCCGGCATCACTACGGCAGTTCGGCGTACTGGCAAGACGACGCGTCTCAAAATTTGCACGAAAGCGTGCATCAAAGTGCGTAGACATATGCGCCCACGCGCGTCGATTTGACGCATGACCTGAGACGTCCGGCCAGCAGGGGCGCGGGCTGCGGCCCATTCCTGAGCCGGATGTCATCACGGAACGTTTGCTGCGGATAGTCCGTCTCAATATCGGGTTTGCCCCCGTTGTTGCGTCGCGCCGAAGCCATAAAATCGAAGCGAAGGGTCCGCAGGCGATGCCGGGAAGGCATCGGAAGCTGCAAGACAGCGGACTGGGTGCAAGACCGTGATACCTGCGCGAGCCTGTGAACGCGTGTTCAGCAACGCCAACTGCGGGAGGTCATATGTTGTTTACCCACATCCTCATTCCGACCGACGGCTCGGAGCTATCCCAAAAGGCTGTGACGGGCGGGCTCGAACTGGCCCGCGCCCTGAACGCCAGAGTCACCGGCTACTGCTGTCTCGCCGAGTATCCCTACTCTCCATTTAGCGAATACGTGCTCGAAGCTCCGGCCACGTTCAGCGAACGCATCGCCGAAGAGGCCTGCGCGCATCTCGACGATCTCGCCCAAGCGGCGGCCGCAGCGGGCGTGCCCTTCGACCGCGATAGCTCGACCTTCCCCGCCCCCTATCTGGGCATCATCGACGCAGCAGAACGACATGGGTGCGACGTCATCCTGATGGCATCGCACGGGCGGCGCGGCCTCACCAGCCTGCTGCTCGGCAGCGAGACGCAACGCGTGCTCGTGCACTCGAAAATTCCGGTCCTCGTCTATCGTTGATCGCACTGAGGGGATTGATGGCAGCGATGCCATCGACATCGCCTTCACCATGAAAAAAGGCCCGTGAGCGGGATAAGCTCACGAGCCTTTTCTCGTTCAGGCGTGCAGCGCAGTCAAGACGGCGACGGGAACGCCCCCTCAACTGCCCCGGCCGGATAAGCCGGACGCGCGGTCCTGACGCGATATCGTTCCGCCAGCGTACGACGTGCCCCCACGCGCATCGTCACTGGCAGGCGCATCGCGCCCTCCCTCAGCCCTGTCAGGCTGCCTTGACCTGCGCCTTCTTTTCGTCGAAGAACTGTTCGTCCTCCGTCGAACCCTTCAGGGCCGTGGTCGATGCGTCGCGCTCGATCGTTTGCGTGACGGCATCGAAGTAGCCCGTACCCACCTCGCGCTGGTGCTTGACCGCCGTGAAGCCCTTGTCGGCAGCAGCGAATTCGGCTTCCTGCAACTCCACGAAGGCGCTCATCTGACGACGGGCGTAGCCGTGTGCCAGGTTGAACATCGAGTAGTTCAGGCTGTGGAAGCCGGCCAGCGTGATGAACTGGAACTTGTAACCCATGGCACCGAGTTCCTTCTGGAACTTGGCGATGGTCGCGTCGTCGAGGTTCTTCTTCCAGTTGAACGACGGCGAGCAGTTGTACGAGAGCATCTTGCCCGGGAAGTGCTTATGGATGCCTTCCGCGAATTGCTTGGCGAATTCGAGGTCCGGCTTGCCGGTTTCGCACCACACCAGATCGACGTACGGTGCGTAGGCCAGACCGCGGGCGATGGCCTGATCCAGACCATTGCGCGTGCGGTAGAAACCCTCGACGGTACGCTCACCGGTGCAGAACGGCTGGTCGAGCGGGTCGACGTCGGCGGTGATCAGGTCAGCCGCTTCGGCATCGGTACGGGCGATGAGCACCGTCGGCACGCCGAGCACGTCGGCCGCCAGACGCGCCGCAACGAGCTTCGCAACCGCTTCACGCGTCGGCACGAGCACCTTGCCGCCCATGTGGCCGCACTTCTTGACCGATGCGAGCTGGTCTTCGAAGTGAACGCCACCGGCGCCGGCTTCGATCATTGCCTTCATCAGTTCGAAGGCGTTGAGCACGCCGCCGAAGCCGGCTTCAGCGTCGGCCACGATCGGCGCGAAGTAATCGATATAGCCTTCATCGCCCGGGTTCTTGCCTTCCGACCATTGAATCTGATCGGCACGCGTGAAGGTGTTGTTGATGCGACGCACGACTTGCGGCACCGAGTTGGCCGGGTACAGCGACTGGTCCGGGTACATTTCACCGGCGACGTTGGCGTCGCCAGCGACTTGCCAGCCCGACAGGTAGATGGCTTCGAGACCTGCCTTGACCTGCTGCATGGCCTGATTGCCCGTGAGCGCGCCGAGTGCGTTCACGAACGGCTTCTCGTTGATCATGCTCCACAGACGCTCGGCACCGCGACGGGCCAGCGTTTGTTCCGGCTGGATCGAACCACGCAGGCGCACCACGTCTTCCGCCGAATAGCCACGCTTGATGCCCTTCCAGCGCGGGTTGTTCGCCCAGTCCTGTTCGAGTTGCTTCACTTGCTCTTGGCGCGTCGTCATGATGATCTCTCCTGGTTTCTCGATACAAATAAAAGGGGGTGACTCTTTGCTGCCCTGTGATCGCCGGCCCCGCGGTTGACCGCGCTCGGCGTCTCCAAATCGGCAGGTCTTGTATAAGAGTTTAGGGATTTCTCACGCAACGCAACAGAACGAATCAGCGTTCGATCACATCTTTTTTATTTATATAAATCAAATACATAACAAAATAATTTCTTGATGTGAAACGTTATTTTCCTTCCTGAAATCATCATGTTGTGCCAAGCAGCGCAAATTTTTACGCACCGCAAAGACATTCCACATCATGAAAAAAGGCCGATGACGCAGGTCATCGGCCTTCAGAAGCGGAATGCGGACAGGATTTATGAGGCGGCGCGGCTCGTCGACGGAAGCGCCTTCGGCGGCTTGCATACCAGCCAGACGGCCAGTGCAATGAAACAACCACCAAAGAAGTGAGCCATCGTCACGGCCTCGTTCAGGAACAATGCGCCCCAGAGCACACCGAACGGCGGGATCAGAAAGGTGACGGTCAGCGAGCGCAACGGCCCGAGATCGGCGATCAGACGGAAGAACAACATATAGGCGACGGCACTGCACAGGAAACCGAGCGCCGCCATGGCGGCCCACACGCCGCCGGTGGCTGGCCCGGGAATGCCTTCCGTTGCCGAGATGTAACCAAAGAACGGCAGCAGAACGATGGCCGCGCCGAGTTGGCTGCCGAACGCCACGAGCTTGGCGTCGAGACCGCCGCGCTCCGTGATCCAGCGTTTGGTGAGATAACCGGCGAGGCCGTAACACGACGTGGCGACGAGACAGGCCAGCGCACCCATCACGACCGGTCCGGACATCGTGACCGGGCCGGTGCGCGTAAGCACGGCCACGCCGATCAGCCCCAGCAGCACGCCCAGACTCTTCGCGCCCGTCAGACGCTCACGGAAAAACAGCGTACCGATCACGACGCCCATCAGCGGCGTGGTGGCATTGAGAATTGCGGAGTATCCGGCGGGCAGCACGCGTGCGGCGAGGCAGTACATGACGAACGGAATGCCCGAATTGATGACGCCAAGCACCATCGCGGCGCCGAGCAACCCTTTGAACTCCCAACGAACGCGCATCGCCAGCAGGATGACCGCGAGCCCGATGGCGCCGAGCGTTACGCGAAAGAACGCGGTCGGCAACGGTCCGAGCGCGGGCACGATGATGCGCATGAAAAGAAAGCTGGCTCCCCAGATGGCGGAGAGCGTCAACAAACGAGCGATATCGGATGAACGCATGGTCGGACAGACGGCACGAACGGCCGTCATGAGAGGATCGGGATGCGTGAATCGTCCCACATCGGGACGCGCAGCGCTGGTCATAATCGGACATGGCGACGTCTGCCCGACGAATGATCTCCCTCCCCGACTCCCCTATTCCACGTGACGCCATCACGCGGGCAGCGGAACCCGCCAACTAGGCTGCGTGAGCGTCACGTGCCAGGCGATACGCGACCCAGTCGCCGCCTGGGATTCGGCGCAACTGGCTGACGGCTTCCGCGCCCACGGGGTAGACGATGCACTCGTACGTCGCACCGGCACACGTCACTTCATGCATCTCGCGTACAAACACCCCCGCTTCGCCCGGATAGACGGCTTCGATTTCGTCGAGCACGGGGATCAAGGCCGCGTCTATTCGGTAGATGTCGCCCGTCACACGCTCATCCACACCCGCGCCAAGCACCATGCCCGGATAGCTGCCGAAGTCGTAAAGTTGTCCGCCCAGCGTCGACGGGCCGACGTATGCCGGTGCCGCAATGCCGTGACGCGCCGCCGCGCGCATCATGTCGTTGATCTCGCCCGCGCGCAACGTGCCATAGACGAAAACATACACGGCATCGGTTCGCGCTTCGAAGGGTGCGGATTCAGCGGATACGGCTTGAACAGCAGGCTCAACGGACGTAAGGCTCGGCATGACGGGCATCCGGTTCGAAAGTGACAGGCAACGAGTTTACACTTACAAAATTCCCATTGTCGCCATCACGTCATGCCGAACCTCATGCTCGCGGCATCCAGCCCGTCGGACGCCGCGCCGCTGGCCCCCGATCCCCTGCCCGCCTCGCAGGCCGAGTTCGACAACTATGTCGTACCGGACGCCTTCACGCCAACGCCATCGCGCCCGGTGCGCCTGCGCGCCCGGCCGCTGCGCGATGGCATCCGTGTGCCGAATCATCGCCACGCGTGGGCACAAGTGGCTTACACGCCGCGTGGCGTCATTCAGATCGCCGTGGCCGACGCCGCATGGATCGTGCCGCCCTCCCGGGCGATCTGGATTCCCCCGGACATCGAGCACAGCCTGCTGGTCAACGAGCCGTCGTATCTGCGCACACTGTATGTGCATCCCGATGTGATCCCGTCGGGTCTCGATCAATGTCGCGTGGTGGAAGTCTCCGCACTGCTGCGGGAATTGATCGCCGCCATCGACGTGCCGGACCCCGATCTCGATCCGCCCCGCGAGCAGCTACTCGGCGCACTGATTCTCGACGAACTGCGACGCGCCTCCCCGCTGCCGTTGGAAGTCCCGCTGCCCCGCGACAAGCGCCTGCTCACGCTGTGCACCGCAATGCTCGCCGATCCGGCACGTGCCTGGACGCTCGATCAATGGGCACGCTTCGCCGGGGCCAGCCCGCGCACGATCGGACGTCTTTTCCGTCAGGAACTCAATATGAGCTTCGTGCAATGGCGTCAGCAGGCGCTGCTCGCGCAGGCGATTCCGCTGGCGTCCAAAGGCTATCCGCTCTCGCGCATCGCGCGCGAACTCGGCTATCGGAGTCAGAGTGCGTTTTCCGCGATGTTCAAACGCACCTTCGGACGTACGCCGACCGACTTCTTCGCCACCGCCCCCGACACTACATTTGGCGGAACAGGTGAGCGTACTGACGACTGACCGCCACGCGGTCTTTGCGGCGTTTGAGTTTGAGTGTCAGACGTCCGAGCGGCGTGTGCTGCGCGCTCACAACTTCCCCCACATTGACGACGGTGCTGCGATGCACCTGCCAGAAACGCGACGGATCGAGCTGCGGCAATAGCTCGCGCAGGCTCGTGCGGATAAGCAGATCGCCTTCGACCGTCGCCACCACGACATACTTGTCCGCCGCTTCGAAAAAGCAAATCTCCTCGACGGGCACGATCCGGATCTCGTCGCGTACCGACGCACGCACGAACTGGAGATACTCGCGGGGATGCTGTCCGTTCTGATTCACCTGCCCCGCCCCGGACGCCTCAGGCTGTCGGCCTTCCCCCGCGTCCAGATGCGTACGCAAGGTCGTCAGCAACTTCGAGAGCGTATCGCCCGTCGGCGCGGCCAGCCGTTCGCGCACGCGTGCGACCGTGCGTGCCAGACGCTCCGGTGCCACCGGCTTGAGCAGGTAATCGACGGCCGCCGCGTCGAAGGCTTCCAGTGCGAACCGGTCGAATGCGGTCACGAACACGATCTGAGGTGGCCGGCTCAATCGCGCACATGCCTGCGCAACCTCGATGCCGGTCGCACCCGGCATCGAGATGTCGAGAAACACAACGTCCGGTTGCGACCGGGCGATGGCGGCAATCGCCGACGTGCCGTCGGGTGCGACGGGCAGCATCTGCAACTCGGGCCATGCCTGCGCGAGCATGGCGCGCAACGCGTCGGCGAGCAACGGTTCGTCTTCGGCGATCAGGGCGACGGGGGATGTCATGCACTCCACTCTCTGCGACTAGAAACCTCTGCCACTTGCGCTGCCCGCTTCGGCTCCCTGCCCGGGCGACGCCACAGGCAAGCGCAATGTTGCAACGACACCTCGCGGTACGCCCTCGGTGAGGGTGAGGCGTGCGTCGTCGCCATAGAGCACCCGCAGGCGCTCTCGAATATTCGTCAGGCCGATGCCGCCAGAACGTGCCGCCGCATCATTGCCAGGGTTCACATGTCCTTTGGGTGACTTGTGTACGTTGGCAAAACCCGCACCGTCATCCGTGACACGCACCACGATGTGCGCCACACCGGACACCTCCGGTTCGCGCCACGCACTCACCGTCACTACCGCGCCATGGGGCAGCGGTTCGACACCGTGCTTCACCGCATTCTCCACCAGCGGCTGCACCAGCATCGGCGGCACACACACGGTGCGGCAGTCCTCAGGCAGATCGAACGCGTAGCGCAAGCGCTCGCCAAATCGCACCTGCTGGATCGCCAGCAATGCCTCAAGCAGCGCGAACTCGTCTGCCAGCGGCGTCGACTCGGACCGGGTCGCGGCAAGCGATGCCCGCAAGAACCGATTCAGATGGCCGAGCAGCACCCGCGCCCGAGCCGGATCGCTCGCGATCAACGAATCGAGATTCGCCAGCACGTTAAACAGGAAGTGCGGCTCCAACTGCGCCTGAAGCGTCTGAAGTTGCGCATACACCAGTTGCCGGTCTGCCGCCGCCTCACGCAATGCCTGTTGCGCCGTCTCCTCACGCAACTGCGCGATGCGTGCCCGCGACCAGCCGTGATAGCTGCCGATCGCCGTTGCGATCAGCGCAATCAGCAGGACGATGGGCATCGAATGACCGTTGACCGGACGCCACATCGTGATCGGCAAACCGAGCAACATCGTCCCGCTCACAATGCCGAGCGCCAGGCCGGCCGCGCAACCGAACGCGACGAGCAGTAGGAACCCCACCATCGATGGCCGCGCATCGCGCCAGATCAATCGGCGTCCGCCGTCGATAAATACCGTGATGGCGATGCCGATGCATTGCGCGAACACCAGATTCTGGATAAACGTGCCGCCGAAGCCGATGAACCAGAGCGCCAGTGCAATAGCGGTGTTGAAGAGCAGCACACCGGCGAGTTCGCGCGCAAACCGGGACCACAGGCCACGCGTCGCCATGACGCGGCCCGCCTGCGTGGCCTGAGCGGTCTGAGGGGTTTGCGGTGATTTCATCATCGACGTCATTGTTGTGCGCCTTCGGCTGCGCTCCAGCCCGATCCCGCGATCATGGCAAGCAAGCCCGACCTGGACTTCGGCCATGTTTTTGCGCCCTCACCGCCCGGCGACGCTATCGACGGTGCCTCATGTTGCCACAACTGCCCGAGCGCAATGCTGAGCGTGCGTCCGGGCACCGCCACCGCCGCCACGCCAGCGACGATCAGACCGGTGAACAGCCCCATCATCTGCCGTCGATGCGCCATCACGTCACCGCGCCGGATCGCCAGCACCGCGAGCGCCAGCCCGACCAGCACGTACACCGAGAGTGCATGCAGCCACGACAGCTGTCCGTGCCCCAACTCGCGAATGCCAAAGCTCGTTGTTGCCGTCGCCGTCATCGTCGACACCCACAGGCGTCCCATCCAGCGGTGCCGGGGCGTACCCCGCCGTATGAGCAGAATACCCGCTCCCAACACAATGGCGGCCGTCGCTGCGGCCAAATGTATTGCGACTATCGTCGTCATGACGTCCTCACAGGGTTCGAATCATGACCTGACGATAAGCAAGCAAGGCGCGTCTCGCAGCCCGCTTGCGACGAACGGTTTGCCGTCGACGCCAACCGCAGCCGCACCGGCGCGAATGGTGTGAGGCTCGTTACACAACGACTCGACCACCCGCAAGGCGACGCGGTGGTCGCGCATTTTCGCCCACGATTGTGACAGGACGACGCATCATCCGGCGGGCGAAAAAAATCCCCGCGCCTCTTGCGAAACGCGGGGATGATTCGGCCACTCGACCGGTAAGACTTACTCGGCGGCGGCCTCAGTCGCCTTGCTCACCTGCGCGGCGGTCGCACCGTCGAAGGTGAAGCGGCCATTGCGCCAGTCGACCGGGATCGTATCCTTCGGGCCGAACGTTCCTGCGAGCACCAGCTTGGCGACCGGGTTCTCGATCTCCTGCTGGATCGCGCGCTTGAGCGGTCGTGCCCCGAACACCGGGTCGAAGCCTTCGCGTGCCACATGCGTGAGCGCCGCCTTGGTGACTTCGAGATTCATGTCGAGCTTGGCCAGACGCTGACGCAGAATCTCGATCTGGATCGTGGCAATCGACTCGATATGCTTCTGGTCGAGTCCGTGGAACACCACGACTTCGTCGATCCGGTTCAGGAACTCCGGACGGAAGTGATCCTTGATCTCCGTCCAGACGGCGTCCTTGATCCGTTCCTGCGGCTCGCCCACCATCGACTGAATCATCGACGAACCGAGGTTCGACGTCATCACGATCACCGTGTTCTTGAAGTCCACGGTGCGTCCCTGCCCATCGGTCATGCGACCGTCGTCCAGCACTTGCAGCAGCACGTTGAAGACGTCCGGGTGCGCCTTCTCGACTTCGTCGAGCAGGATCACGCTGTACGGCTTACGACGCACGGCTTCCGTCAGATAACCGCCTTCTTCGTACCCGACGTAACCCGGAGGCGCACCGATCAGACGCGCCACGCTGTGCTTCTCCATGAACTCGCTCATGTCGATACGGATGAGGTGATCTTCCGAATCGAACAGGAACATCGCGAGCGCCTTGCACAGCTCGGTCTTGCCCACGCCGGTCGGCCCGAGGAATAGGAACGAACCGTACGGACGATTCGGATCCGCCAATCCAGCACGCGAACGACGGATGGCGTCGGCCACGGCCGTAATCGCCTCGTCCTGTCCGATGACGCGCTCGTGCAGCTTGTCTTCCATCTTGAGCAGCTTCTCGCGCTCGCCCTGCATCATCTTCGACACCGGAATGCCCGTGGCACGCGAGACGACGTCCGCAATTTCTTCTGTGCCCACTTGCGTGCGCAACAGACGCGGTTGCGACTGCTGACCTGCCGCTTCGGCAGCATCGGCGTCCTTCAGCTGCGCTTCGAGCTGCGGCAGTTTGCCGTATTGCAACTCGGCCACCTTGTCGAGCTTGCCTTCGCGTTGCAGCTTGGCGATCTCGGCGCGCACGCGGTCGATTTCTTCCTTGACCTGCGCACTGCCCTGCACCGCCGCCTTCTCAGCCGTCCACACTTCTTCGAGGTCGGCATACTCACGCTCCAGGCGCGAAATTTCTTCCTCGATCAGCGCCAGACGCTTTTGCGATGCTTCGTCCGTTTCCTTCTTGATGGCTTCGCGCTCGATCTTCAACTGGATCAGACGACGGTCGAGCTTGTCCATCACTTCCGGCTTCGAGTCGATTTCCATCTTGATCTTCGAAGCGGCTTCGTCGATCAGGTCGATGGCCTTATCCGGCAGGAAGCGATCGGTGATGTAGCGCTGGCTGAGTTCAGCCGCCGCGACGATGGCCGGATCGGTGATCTCCACACCGTGGTGCAGTTCGTACTTCTCCTGCAAGCCACGCAGAATCGCGATCGTCGCTTCGACGCTCGGCTCTTCGACCAGCACCTTCTGGAAGCGACGCTCCAGTGCGGCGTCCTTCTCGATGTACTTGCGATACTCGTCGAGCGTGGTGGCCCCGATGCAATGCAATTCGCCGCGTGCGAGCGCCGGCTTGAGCATGTTGCCCGCGTCCATCGCACCTTCGGCCTTACCTGCACCGACCATTGTGTGAATTTCGTCGATGAACAGGATCGTGCGGCCTTCGTCCTTGGCAATGTCGTTGAGCACACTCTTCAGCCGCTCTTCGAACTCGCCGCGGAACTTCGCGCCGGCCAGCAGCCCGGCCATGTCGAGCGCGAGCACGCGCTTGTTCTTGAGCGACTCCGGCACTTCGCCGTTGACGATACGTTGTGCAAGCCCTTCCACAATGGCCGTCTTACCCACCCCCGGCTCACCGATGAGCACAGGGTTGTTCTTGGTACGGCGCTGCAGGATCTGAATCGTGCGACGAATTTCATCGTCGCGACCGATCACCGGATCGAGCTTGCCGGAGGCGGCGCGCTCGGTCAGATCGAGCGTGTATTTCTTGAGGGCTTCGCGCTGGTTTTCGGCATCCTGACTATCGACGGATGCGCCACCACGCACGCCTTCGATGGCGGCTTCCAGCGATTTGCGGGTGAGGCCACGGCCGCGCGCGAGCTTGCCCGTGTCGCCCTTGTCGTCGGCGAGCGCGAGCAGGAACATTTCGCTGGCGATATAGCTGTCGCCATGCTTTTGCGCTTCCTTGTCGGCCTGATTGAGCAGGCCCGCGAGTTCGCGGCTGACCTGCACGTTGCCGTCGGTGCCCTGCACTTGCGGCAGCTTCGCGATGGCCGTTTCGATGTCGTGCGCCAGCGGCTGAACCTGCACGCCTGCGCGCTGCAACAACGAGCGCGCAGCGCCCTCGGGTTGTGCGATCAGCGCGGCGAGAAGGTGCAGCGGCTCAATGTATTGCTGGTCGCGACCGACTGCCATGCTTTGGGCATCAGCCAGCGCTTCCAGGAACTGCGTGGTGAATTTGTCTTGTCGCATCTAGTGCTCCGGTTAGAAATCTCTCTGGATCGGATGTGCGGACAAGCCCCTGTGGTTTCAAGGGGCATTACGGCGCGACGTTTGACATTTCGCGCAATACCGGACTAGACGCCGGCTTCAGGCTTGCCGGGCGGGGAAGACAGCGGAATCGCTTCCCTGCGCCGGACGCGTGGTGCGTTGGGACAACCACAGGACACGCCCGGGTTTGAAGCTCATAATAGCTACTTTCAGCACGCCGCACCATGCGTCATACGGTCATCGAAATGCGCCGAATGACACCGCTGTCGGCCCCCACAAATTGAGATGTCTGCAGAATCCACGCGCGCCACGACCGCAAGATCCGCTAACCCGCCTGGCATCGACCCGCTGGAATGGCCGACGGCCCGCATTGCCGACGTCGACGAGGACGCCGTACGCCTGCTCGTCCATACGTTCTATGGACGCATTCGTGACGACGACCTGCTGGGTCCGGTCTTCCGGCAGGCCCTCGAAGGCCGCTGGGACATGCACCTGGAAAAGATGGTCGCGTTCTGGTCGAGCATCGTGCTCGGTGCCAAACGGTACCGCGGCAATGTGACGCAGGCGCATCAGCCTTTCGGGCATCTCAGTGGCGAGCACTTCAGCCGCTGGCTCGCGCTCTTCTTCGATACGCTCGACAAGCTGTTCGAGCCGCAAGCGGCGTTTGCCTTCGCGGAGCCGGCCATCCGCATCGCGGAGAGCCTTCAACTGAACCTGTTCGGATGGGAATACACATTGCCGCCCTCACAGCGCGCCTTGCTCGACAGCATCAAGCAGCGACGACCGGCTCGACAGCACGATTGACACGATCGGCGAAAATCAAAGCATTTCGACGACGTTATTTGAAATATGCAGGGAAATCGGAGGCTTTACAGCCTCCGAAGGCGACATCAGGACTTCTCGCCGCTCGTCCAGCGCTCGCGGGCAGCCGTGTCGGTCTCACGGGCGTCGACCCAGCGCTCGCCTTGCGGCGTCGATTCCTTCTTCCAGAACGGCGCTTCGGTCTTCAGATAGTCCATGATGAACTCGCAGGCGGCAAAGGCGTCGCCTCGGTGCGCCGACGTGACCGCTACCAGCACGATCTGATCGCCCGGCCCCAGGTCACCGTAGCGGTGAATGACCAGCGCGTCGAACAAGCGCCAGCGCTCACGCGCCTGCACGACAATCGCCTCCAGCGCCTTCTCCGTCATGCCCGGGTAGTGTTCAAGCGTCATGCGCGAGATGTCCTTCCCGTCATTCAGATCGCGCACCGTCCCGACGAAGGTCGCCACCGCGCCGACGCGCAGATCGTCTGCACGCAAGCGACGGACTTCCTCCGACAGGTCGAAATCCTCGGTCTGCACTCGAATCGGCATAGGGCGGCGTCTCCTTTTCTTTGTCCTCTGTCCTCTGTCCGCTGTCGCTCGCGAACGTCTCAGCCGCCCGTGACCGGCGGGAAGAACGCGACTTCGCAGCCTTCGGTCAGGCGGGTGGACGCTGGCACCATCGTATGATTCAGCGCCATGCGTAGCGAGCGCTGCGGGCCGAGCGTCTCAGCCCAGACCGGGCCGCGCGCGCACAGCCATTCCCGCACGTCTCCCACCGTGGCAATCCCGGCAGGCAACGCGTCCACGCGCTCCTCTGCGACGTTGAGCGCCTCACGGACGCTGGCGAAAAAGCGAAGATCGATCTGCATAGTCTGTCCGGTGCATGGTCCGACACATCGGGCCACACACCTGTCTCTCAATATAGAAGGTCGGAGAACGGCAGGAACGCCACCGTCTGCCCCGCTTCGATGCGATGCCCCGGCGGGTTATCGATGAGGCCGTCGCCCCACACGGTCGACGTGAGGACCGCCGAACTCTGATTCGGGAAGGCGTCGAGCCCTCCCTGATCGTTCAGGCGCGCCCGCACGAATTCGTTGCGACGATCCGCCTTCTTCTGCGTGAAATCGGCGCGCATGGCGATGCGGCGCGGTGTCACATCCGTCACACCTTGCAAACGCAGGATGAACGGACGCACGAACAGCAGGAACGTCACGAAACTCGACACCGGATTACCCGGCAGGCCGATGAAGTGCGCCGTACCACCGCCCATGCGGTTGACCTCGCCATACGCCAGCGGCTTGCCCGGCTTGAGTGCGATCTGCCACAGGTTCAAACGTCCTTCGGCTTCCACCGCCGGCTTGACGTGATCTTCCTCGCCCACCGACACACCACCGGACGTGATGATCAGATCGTTGCCGCGCGCGGCGTCGCGCAAAATCGCGCGCGTCGCCGCCAGGTTGTCCGGCACGATGCCGTAGTCGGTCATCTCGCAGCCCAGATTCTCCAGCAGGCTGCGCAGCACGAAACGGTTGGAGTTATAGATGCTGCCCGCGCGCAGCGGCTCACCGGGCATGGTCAGCTCGTCGCCCGTGAAGAACACCGCGACACGCAAACGCCGGGCCACCTGAAGCTTCGCGATGCCGACGGAGGCCGCCAGCCCCAGCGATTGCGCACGCAGGCGGGTACCCGTCGCGAGCACCACGCTGTCGCGACGAATGTCCGCGCCCTGACGGTTCACGAACTCGCCTGCTTCCGGGGAGTGACGAATCACGACCGTTCCATCCTCACGGGCCTCGCACTGCTCCTGCATTACAACAGCGTCGGCACCCGGAGGCACCGGTGCCCCCGTGAAGATGCGCGCCGCAGTGCCGCTGGCGAGCGGCTCGGGCGCATGCCCGGCAGGAATGCGCTGGGAGACGGGCAGCACCGTGGCGTCGCCCGTCAAATCGGCAATGCGCACGGCGTAACCGTCCATCGCGCTCGTGTCCATCGGCGGGACATCGAGCGTGGCGACAACGTCGGCTGCCAGCACCCGGCCGTTGGCCGCGAGCGTGTCGACCGTCTCGCGCTCGTCGAGCGGACGGGCCGCCGCCAGCACGGCGTCGAGGGCTTCTTGTGTACTCAGCATGCAAATGACCCGGAAGTCAGTCAGTGTCAGTCAGTCAGCGCGTTTGCGCGCCAATGCGCGCAAACAGGCACAAACGTGCACCAGGCAACGGCTTACAGCCCGGTGTGCTGTGCGATGTAGGCCTTCACGCGCTCGACATCGTTCGGCACGGTCTCGAAGCGCTGCGGCAACGATTCCAGTTGCTCGAAGCCTGCCGGGCGCGGCGGCTCGCGATGCAACGCCTCGCGAATCGTTTCGGCGAACTTCGCCGGTTGCGCCGTTTCCAGCACGACCATCGGCACGCCGGGTTCGAGCGCTTCGCGCGCGACCTTCACGCCATCGGCCGTGTGCGTGTCGATGACGACGTCGTAACGCTTGGCCACATCCTGAATCGTCGCCAGACGGTCCGCGTGCGTGCTGCGGCCCGACACGAAACCGAACTTCGCCACGCGCGCGAACGCCTCGCTGCCCGACAGATCGAAACCGCCTTCGCGCTCGACCTTCTTGAGCAGATCGGCCGTTGCGGTGGCATCGCGACCCAGCAGATCGAACAGGAAACGCTCGAAGTTCGATGCCTTCGAGATGTCCATGCTCGGGCTGCTCGTGTGGAACGTCTCGGCAGACTTGCGCACGCGGTAACGGCCGGTGCGGAAGAACTCGTCGAGCACGTCGTTTTCGTTGGTCGCCACGACCAGCTTGCGGATCGGCAGGCCCATCATGCGCGCGATGTGACCGGCGCAAACGTTGCCGAAGTTGCCCGACGGCACCGTGAACGACACTTCGCCATCCTGGCCGGACTTGCCGCCCGTGGCCGCGAAATAGCCCTTGAAGTAGTACACGACCTGCGCCACGACGCGCGCCCAGTTGATCGAGTTGACCGTGCCGATCTTGTAGCGCGCCTTGTAGGCGTGATCGTTCGAGACAGCCTTGACGATGTCCTGCGCGTCGTCGAACACGCCTTCGACCGCGAGGTTGAAGATGTTCGGGTCTTGCAGGCTGTACATCTGCGCCGTCTGGAACGCGCTCATCTTGCCCGCAGGCGAGAGCATGAAGACACGAATGCCTTCCTTACCGCGCATGGCGTATTCCGCCGCGCTACCGGTGTCGCCGGAGGTCGCCCCGAGAATGTTGAGCGCATCGCCGTGCTGCGCCAGCGCGTACTCGAACAGGTTGCCAAGCAACTGCATGGCCATGTCCTTGAACGCGAGCGTCGGGCCGTTCGAGAGCGCGAGCAGCGACAACTGCGTGTCACCCTCGACACCCAACGGCAGCAGCGGCGTGATGTCGGCGGCGTCTTCGCCCGGACGCACGTTGCGATACACCTCGGCGGTGTACGTACGCTTCGTCAGATCGGCCAGGATCTCGGCCGGAATGTCGCCCGCGAACTTGGCCAGCACCTTGGCGGCCAGCTCGGCATACGACAGCTGACGCCAGGCGCGCAGCTCGTCGGCCGTCACCTGCGGGTACTCCGTCGGCAGATAAAGACCGCCGTCCGGGGCGAGGCCGCCGAGCAGAATGCTGGAGAACGACTGCGGTTCGCCAGAGGTCAGGCCCGCGCCGCGCGTGGAGATGTATTTCATGGGGATCGTGTCCTGTCGTATCCGTTACCTGTGTCGCTCAGCTCAGCGCTTCCATACGGATGCGCGTGACCTTGGACAGCACCGTGTCCATCGCCTCGATCTTTGCGATGGCCGAGTTGATGTGCTTCTCGAGCGTCTGGTGCGTCAGGATGATGATGTCGGTCTGGTGCTCGCCTTCGCGCGATTCCTTTTGCAGCAGCGCGTCGATGGAGATGTCCAGGTCGGCCAGAATGCGCGTGAGTTCCGCCATCACGCCTGCACGGTCCACCACACGCAGACGCAGGTAGTAGCTCGTCGTGACTTCGTCGATCGGCAGCACCGGCGTGTCGGACAGCGAGTCGTGCTGGAACGCCAGATGCGGCACGCGATGTTCCGGATCGGCCGTCTGCAGACGGGTCACGTCGACGATGTCGGCCACCACAGCCGACGCCGTCGGCTCAGCGCCAGCACCCTTGCCGTAGTAAAGCGTGGCACCCACGGCGTCGCCCTGCACCAGCACGGCGTTCATCGCGCCTTCCACATTGGCGATCAGGCGTTTGGCCGGAATCAGCGTCGGATGCACGCGCAGCTCGATGCCGTTTTCCGCGCGACGCGTAATGCCCAGCAGCTTGATTCGGTAGCCGAGTTCCTCGGCGTACTTGATGTCGAGCGCCGACAGCTTGGTAATACCTTCGACATACGCGCGGTCGAACTGCACCGGCACACCGAACGCGATGGCGCTCATCAGCGTGAGCTTGTGCGCAGCGTCGACGCCTTCGATGTCGAACGTCGGATCGGCTTCCGCGTAGCCCAGACGCTGTGCGTCGGCGAGTGCCACGTCGAAGTCGATGCCCTTGTCGCGCATCTCCGAGAGAATGAAGTTCGTGGTGCCGTTGATGATGCCGGCGATCCACTGAATGCGGTTGGCAGTCAGCCCTTCGCGCAGTGCCTTGATGATCGGAATACCACCGGCGACCGCCGCTTCGAACGCCACCATCACGTTCGCTTTACGGGCCGCGGCGAAGATCTCGTTGCCGTACACGGCCAGCAACGCCTTGTTGGCGGTGACCACGTGCTTGCCGTTCTCGATCGCCTTGAGGACCAGTTCCTTCGTGAGATCGTAGCCGCCGATGGTTTCGACCACGACGTCGATAGCCGGATCGTTCACGACCTCGAACGGGTCGCCGGTGACGACCGCAGCGTGGCCCACAAGCCCCTTGGCGCGTTCCACGTTACGCACCGCGACCTTCGTAATCTCGATACCCCGGCCAGCGCGACGTTGAATTTCTTCCTGGTTGCGAGCCAGTACCTGGAAGGCGCCATAGCCTACGGTGCCCAGGCCCAGCAGGCCCAATTTGATCGGTTTCATGCAGTTTTACTCAAAAGTCGGAATCGGTTGGCGCGCATCACTTGCCGTGGCGACGGCGATAACCGTCCAGGAAGCGGGCAATGCGACTGATGGCGTCTTCCAGGTCGCCCTCGTGAGGCAGGAACACTACGCGGAAATGGTCGGGGTGCATCCAGTTGAAGCCGCTGCCCTGCACCAGCAGGACCTTCTCTTCAAGCAGCAACTGGAGGATGAAGTCCTGATCGTTGGCGATGGGGTACAACGCCGGATCCAGACGCGGGAACAGATACAGCGCCGCCTTCGGCTTCACGCAGGTCACACCGGGAATGTCGGTGAGCATGCGGTAGGCGATCTCACGCTGCTCGTACAGGCGTCCGCCCGGCACGATCAGGTCCTTGATGCTCTGATAGCCGCCCAGTGCTGTCTGAATGGCGTACTGACCGGGCACGTTCGGGCACAGGCGCATCGAGGCGAGGATGTTCAGCCCTTCGATATAGTCGCGCGCCGGACGCTTGTCGCCCGACACGACCATCCAGCCCGCGCGGTAACCGCACGCGCGATAGCTCTTGGACAGACCGTTGAAGGTAATCGTGAGCACGTCTTCGGAAAGCGAGCCGATGGACGTATGCTCTTCGCCGTCATAAATGATCTTGTCGTAGATCTCGTCGGCGTAAATGATCAGCTTGTGTTCGCGGGCGAGCGAGACGATCTCCTTGAGGAGTTCGTCAGAGTACAGCGCGCCGGTCGGATTGTTCGGGTTGATGATGACGATCGCGCGCGTGTTGGGCGTGATCTTCTTGCGGATGTCCGCAAGATCCGGCTGCCAGTCGGCCTGCTCGTCGCAGACGTAGTGCACCGGGGTGCCGCCCGAGAGGCTGACGGCAGCCGTCCACAGCGGATAGTCCGGTGCGGGCACGAGCACTTCGTCGCCGTCGTTGAGCAACGCCTGCATGGCCATCACGATCAGCTCGGACGCCCCGTTGCCGAGGTAGATGTCATCGAGCTGAACGTCTTTGATGCGCTTTTGCTGGCAGTAGTGCATGATCGCCTTGCGCGCCGCGAATACCCCCCGCGAGTCCGAGTATCCGGCCGAGTTCGGCAGATTGCGGATCATGTCCTGAACGATCTCGTCAGGCGGTTCGAAGCCGAACGGCGCCAGATTGCCGATGTTCAGCTTGATGATGCGATGACCTTCGTCTTCCATGCGCTTGGCATGTTCGAGCACGGGCCCACGAATGTCGTAGCAGACATTCTGCAATTTCTGCGATTTGAGGATCGGTTTCACGGCGGTTGTGGTCTTGACGGGCGGCGCAGGGATCCGGACGAGCCGGCAACAGGCGGGATGAAGTGAAAAATGCCGCACTGCAACGGTTTTGCCGTGCTGCGTACGGCAAAAAGCTATAATTTAGCCAATTATGACAGACTTCGGCAATGCATCATTGACGGTTTGCGGCACGCAGTGCAAGATGCCCGCCCGTTAAACGACCTGCCGACGCTCAGCCACCACTGGGTAGGGAATCTCCGAAAGTGAAACTGCATCAAGATCCGTCACAAGCGGCATTGAACACGGTCACCGGCTACGGCCCCGGCTATGTTGAAGTCAACAAGGTTCGTTACGACCACAGCGTGATGATTGCCCCCGAGGGCGATGTGGCGCCGTGGCCGGTGTCGCGCTTCGATGCGCTCGACGCGCCCCACTTCGACATGCTGCGCGCGCGCGAACCGGAAGTCGTCATCTTCGGTAGCGGCGAGCGTCTGCGCTTCGCCCACCCGCGTCTGACCACGGCCCTGACGAGCCAGCGGGTCGGCGTCGACTCCATGGACACGCAAGCCGCATGCCGCACGTACAACATTCTGATGAGCGAGGGACGCCGCGTCGTCCTCGCGGTGCTCATCGAAACCGAGGCGGCTGAGTGAGCCGCCGCCCGATCGCGCCCGGCCTTCCCGGCCTGATGGCCGCAGACACCATCGCGCCGCCTCCTCCACCTCCCGCGCCCACGCTTTCCGCCTCCGGCACACCGTCCACGGCCTATCCGCTGTCCCCGGCCGCCTTCTGGCTGCTGCTCCTGGCGTTTGCGCTCGTCTGGTTCGGTGTGCTCGATTATCGTCACCTGATTTCCAGCGACGAAGGCCGCTACGCCGAGATGGCGCGCGAGATGTGGACGACCGGCGACTGGATCACACCGCGCTACAACGGCTACAAATACTTCGAGAAGCCGCCGCTGCAAACCTGGATGAACGCACTGACGTTCGCCGCCTTCGGGCTGGGTGAGTGGCAGGCCCGGTTCTGGACGGCGCTGACGGGCTTTGCAGGCGTGCTGATGGTGGGCTTCACCGGCCGGCGAGTGTTCAACGCCCGTGTGGGCCTGTTCGCCGCCGCCGCACTGGCCGCAGCCCCCCTGTGGTCGCTGCTCGGACACTTCAACGTGCTCGACATGGGCCTGTCGTTCTTCATGGGGCTGTCCTTGTGCGCCCTGCTGCTGGCGCAACGCCCGGGACTCGAACGCTCCGCCGTGCGCGGCTGGATGTGGCTTTGCTGGGCCGCCATGGCGCTTGCCGTGCTGAGCAAGGGCCTTGTCGGCATCGTGCTGCCAGGGGCCGTGCTCGTCCTGTATACGCTCGTGACGCGCGACTGGGCCCTGTGGCGACGCCTTTATCTGGGCAGCGGCCTGATCGTGTTCTTTGCCGTTGCCGCGCCGTGGTTCGTGCTCGTGCAGATGCGCAACCCCGAGTTCTTCGACTTCTTCTTCATCAACGAGCACTTCCGCCGCTTCGCGATGGAGGGCCACAACCGCGACGGCGCGCCGTGGTACTTCGTGCCGGTCTTCATCGTCGGCTTCCTGCCGTGGCTGTCGATTCTGCCGGGGACCGTGCGCGCCACGCTGCGCATGCCGCGTCAGCCCAACGGATTCGCGCCGACGGCCATGCTGTGGGTGTGGTCCGTCTTCATCTTCGTGTTTTTCAGCGCGTCGCACTCGAAGCTGATTTCGTATTTGCTGCCGATCGCCCCGGCCATGGCGCTCCTGTTCGGGCTGTATCTGGCGCAATTGCGCCGCGATACGGTGCGCGTTCATATGGCGGGCTATGCCGTCTTCCTGATTGCGGCACTTGTGATGGTCGCCATTTTTGCCGGACGCGCGGGCAGCGTGCGCAATCCTAACGAGCTGTACAGGGCCTTCCAGATCTGGCTGTATTTCGCGGTGGGTGCCGGCCTCGTTGGCACGCTCGTTGCGTGGCGTCTCGCGCGCCACAGCGCCCGTCGTGCCCTGCTGGCGTTCTCCGCCGGCATGCTGCTGCTCGTGACCATCGGCGGCATGGGACATGAAGTCTTCGGACGTCAGAGCACCGGCGTGCTGCTCGTGCCCGCGGTCAAAGCCGAGATGCAGCGCCTGGGGCCGAACGTGCCGTTCTATTCGGTCAATGTGCTCGATCACACCATGCCCTACTACCTCGGGCACACGATGATCATGGTGCAACACCCGGACGAGCTGGAATTCGGCGTGAAGCAGGAGCCGCAGAAATGGCTGCCGACGCTCGACGACTTCTATGCACGCTGGCGCGCCGATCCGAAGGCGCTCGCGCTGGTCGATCCGGACACGTTCGGTAAGCTCGAAGCGGCCCATTTGCCGATGCGTATCGTCGCGCGCGACGCACGCCGTGTCGTAATCTCGAAACCGCAGCCCGAAGACAACGTAAAATAGCGCGCTTGGGGTTTCCCTAAGGCCATTTGCGGTATCCATAATTATTCACAAACGTTCACAAACGTTCCATGAATCTCGCGACGTTTTCCCTTATTCTCACCGGCGTGCTGCTCAACGCGTGCGCCCAGCTGTTGCTTAAAGCAGGCGCCAATACCATCGGTGCCCTGGAATTCACGCGTGCCAACATCGTGCCCATCGGTATCAAACTTGCCACGCAGGTGCCGATCATGGGCGGGCTCGTCTGCTATGCCATCAGCGTGGTCGTCTGGATTCTGGCGCTCTCGCGCGTCGAAGTCTCGATCGCCTACCCGATGCTCTCCCTGGGCTACGTCGTGAACGCGTTCGCCGCGTGGTATCTGTTCGGCGAAACGCTGTCGATGCAGCGCGTGGTGGCCATCGGCATCATTCTTGTGGGTGTTTATATTCTGGCGCGCAGCTAAAGTCTGCCGTCCGAGGAAATCGCCGTACGCGCGCCCCACAGGGCTTGCGCGTTTTCCATGCATATTCGAGCTAATTTGAGGCTTAGTCATACATCATGAGCGACTCGGCAACCTCCCAACCGAATCAACCGTTCATCCCGTTCACGCGCCCGAGCATCGACGAAGCGACGATTGCCGGCGTGACCGAAGTGCTGCGCTCGGGGTGGATCACCTCGGGGCCGCAAGTGCAGGCCTTTGAGAAGGCGCTTTCCGAATATTTCGGTGGACGTCCGGTGCGCGTGTTCAACTCGGGCACCGCGACGCTCGAAATCGGTCTGCGCATCGCCGGCGTGCAAAGCGGCGACGAAGTCATCACCACGCCGCTGTCGTGGGTCGCCACGTCCAACGTCATTCTCGAAGTGGGTGCCACGCCGGTGTTCGTCGACGTCGACCCCGCCACACGCAATATCGACCTCGACCTGCTTGAGAAGGCGATCACGCCGAAGACCCGCGCGATCATCCCCGTCTACCTCGCCGGCCTGCCGGTCGACATGGACCGTCTGTACGATATTGCACGCCGCCACAACCTGCGCGTGGTCGAAGATGCCGCTCAGGCCATGGGGGCAAGCTGGAACGGCAAGCGCATCGGCTCGATTGGCGATCTCGTCTCGTTCAGCTTCCACCCGAACAAGAACCTCACCTCCATCGAAGGCGGTGCGCTGGTGTTCAACACCGACGACGAAGCGCGTCTGGCCGAGAAGTACCGCCTGCAGGGCGTGACCCGCTTCGGTCTCGACGGCATGGATGTCGACGTGCTGGGCGGCAAGTACAACCTCACGGACGTGGCCGCACGCGTCGGCCTCGGCCAGATGCCGCACCTGGCGGCATTCAACAACCGCCGCACGGAACTCGCCCGTCAGTATTTCGACAAGCTCGCAGGCGGTGCCGCCGTCGCACTGGGTGTGGGCCTGCCGCACGCCGATTTCACGAATTCGAACTGGCACATGTTCCAGATCGAACTGCCGCTGGGGAACCTCACGATCGACCGTGCGGGCTTCATGGAACAGTTGAAGGCGCGCGGCATCGGCAGTGGGGTGCACTACCCTGCCATCCACCTGTTTACAATGTATCGTGCGCTGGGTTTCAAGGAAGGCCAGTTCCCGCATACGGAGCGTCTGGGCCGCGCCATCCTGACGCTCCCGTTGTTCCCTGCCATGACGGATGCTGACGTTGCGCGCGTCTGCGAAGCCGTGAATGCTATTTGCGCTGATTACAAAAAATGAATCGACCACAACTCTCTGTCGTCATCCCGGTTTACAACGAAGAGGCTGGCCTCGCCGCCCTCTTCGCACGGCTTTACCCGGCGCTCGATAAGCTGGGCGTGACCTACGAAGTGGTGTTCGTCAACGATGGCAGCCGCGACCGCTCGGCCGCCTTGCTTGCCGAGCAATACCGCGTGCGCCCGGACGTGACGCGCGTGGTGCTGTTCAACGGCAACTACGGCCAGCACATGGCGATTCTGGCCGGCTTCGAGCACACGCGCGGCGAATGGGTCGTCACACTCGATGCCGACTTGCAGAACCCGCCGGAAGAAATCGGCAAGCTCGTGGCACAACTGGCCGCCGGACACGACTACGTGGGCACGGTGCGCATGAACCGTCAGGACACGTGGTTCCGCCGTAACGCCTCGCGCGCGATGAATCGTCTGCGCGAGCGCATCACGCGCATTCGCATGACCGATCAGGGCTGCATGCTGCGCGGCTACAGCCGCCACATCGTCGATACGGTCAATCAGTGCCGCGAGATCAACACGTTCATTCCGGCGCTTGCCTACACGTTTGCTCAGAACCCGACGGAAGTGGATGTCGCCCACGAAGAGCGCTTTGCCGGTGAGTCGAAGTATTCGCTCTACGCGCTCATTCGCCTGAACTTCGATCTGGTCACCGGCTTCTCCGTCGTGCCGCTGCAATGGCTCTCGGGCGTGGGTATCTCCCTGTCTGCTGCGTCGGGCGTGCTGTTCGTCGTGCTCATGGCGAGACGTTTCCTGTTCGGCTCGGAAGTCCAGGGTGTATTCACCCTGTTCGCCGTGACGTTCTGCCTGCTGGGCGTGATCCTGTTCGGCATGGGCCTGCTCGGTGAGTACATCGGCCGCATCTACCAACAGGTTCGTCAGCGTCCCCGCTATCTGGTTCAGGCGGTGTTGCAAGCCCACGAGTCGCATAACGCCCACCCCGTTGCCCATGGCGACAAATCGGGCGCGCAGAGCGCCACGCTGAGCACCGGCGCAACCGAGCTGGGGTCGCACACGTCATGAGCAACACGTCCGCAGCCAAAGCGGTTGTCTTCGCGTATCACAACGTCGGCGTTCGCTGCCTGCAGGTCCTGCTCGCACGCGGCGTCGACGTCGCGCTCGTCGTCACGCATCAGGACAATCCGAACGAGAACATCTGGTTCGGCAGCGTCGCTGGCGTCGCCGCCGAGCACGGCATCCCGGTCATCACCCCCGACGATCCGGCCGATCCCGCCCTCGCCGAGCGTATCCGCGCCATCGCGCCGGATTTTATTTTCTCGTTCTACTATCGCCACATGATCCCGGTGGCCGTGCTGGATATCTCCCCGCGCGGCGCGTTTAACATGCACGGCTCGCTGCTGCCGAAGTATCGCGGGCGTGTGCCTGTGAATTGGGCGGTTTTGCGAGGCGAAACGGAAACCGGTGCCACACTGCACGAAATGGCGCTGAAGCCGGACGCCGGGGCGATCATCGACCAGACGTCGGTGCCGATCCTGCCGGACGACACAGCGGGCGAAGTGTTCGAGAAAGTCACGGTCGCGGCCGAGCAGACGCTCTGGCGCTGCCTGCCGGGCCTGATCGCCGGGACCGCCCCGCGCCTGAGCAACGATCTCGCCGCCGGCAGCTACTTCGGGGGCCGCAAGCCCGAAGACGGCCGAATCGACTGGACGCAGCCGGCGCAGAGCGTCTACAACCTGATCCGGGCGGTCGCGCCGCCCTATCCGGGGGCGTTTACGGACGTCGGCGAGCGCCGCTTCGTGGTCAATCAGGCCCGTCTGTCCCGCTCGCCCGCCCCCGCCGGTTTGCCCTGCGGACTGCAAGTAGTGGATAATGCGCTCCTCGGCATTTGCGGCGACGGAAATGCCATCGTCATTCAAGAACTAACGCTGGACGGCAAGCCTCTCGCGCCGGCACAGTTTTCCCAGCTCAATCACTGACCGTAATATGAAAAAAGTCCTGATTCTCGGTGTCAACGGGTTCATCGGCCACCATCTGTCGAAGCGCATCCTGGAGACGACCGACTGGGAAGTTTATGGCATGGACATGCTCACTGATCGCCTCGGCGATCTGGTCAACCACGAGCGCATGCACTTCTTCGAAGGCGACATCACGATCAACAAGGAATGGGTCGAGTACCACATTCGCAAGTGCGACGTGATCCTCCCGCTGGTTGCCATCGCGACGCCGGCCACTTACGTGAAGGCCCCGCTGCGCGTGTTCGAACTCGACTTCGAAGCGAACCTGCCGATCGTCCGCTCGGCTGTGAAGTACGGTAAGCACCTCGTGTTCCCGTCGACCTCCGAGGTCTACGGCATGTGCACCGACGGCGAATTCGATCCGGAAAATTCGCCGCTGATCTACGGCCCGATCAACAAGCCGCGCTGGATCTACGCTTGCTCGAAGCAGCTCATGGATCGTGTGATCTGGGGCTACGGCATGCAGGAAGGCCTGAACTTCTCGCTGTTCCGTCCGTTCAACTGGATCGGTGCCGGCCTCGACTCGATCTACACGCCGAAGGAAGGCTCGTCGCGCGTGGTCACGCAGTTCCTCGGCCACATCGCCCGCGGTGAGAACATCAGCCTGGTCGACGGCGGCAACCAGAAGCGCGCCTTTACCGACATCGACGACGGTATCGACGCCCTGGTGCGCATCATCGACAACAAGAACAACGTTGCGAGCGGCAAGATCTACAACATCGGCAATCCGACGAACAACTTCTCGGTGCGCGAACTCGCCAACATGATGCTCAAGCTGGCGAGCGAATACCCGGAATACGCCGAGACGGCCAAGAAGGTCCAGCTCGTCGAAACGACATCGGGCGCTTACTACGGCAACGGCTATCAGGACGTGCAGAACCGCGTGCCGAAGATCGAGAACACGATGCAGGAACTCGACTGGAAGCCGACCACGTCGATGGAAGACGCACTGCGCAAGATTTTCGAAGCGTATCGCGGTCACGTCGCCGAAGCTCGTCGTCTGGTCGAGGGCGAATAACGCCAGTGCTCTGCGCCGGTCTGCCGCTGCGACGCTATCGCGACTCGACGGCACGACCGGAACATCGCACGACACGCCCGGTGCGCCCTCGGCGCATCGGGCGTTTTTGACTCAGCAGTTTGACTGGGTAATTTGATTCGACATTCGAGACATCGCGCACCTCGGCGACGATGGCTTCGATGTACTACTCAAGGGCGGCTATGGCCAAGATTGTCCTGAAGATCGACGTCGACACGCTGCGCGGCACGCGCGAAGGCGTGCCCAATCTGCTCGCCGCGCTGGCCGAACACAAAGCGATGGCGACGTTCCTGTTCAGCCTCGGCCCCGATCACACTGGTTGGGCGCTCAAGCGCGTCTTCCGTCCGGGCTTTCTGAAGAAGGTTTCGCGCACGTCGGTGGTCGAGCATTACGGCTTCAAGACGCTCATGTACGGCACGCTGCTGCCCGGCCCGGACATCGGCAAGCGCGCGGCGGATGTCATGCGCACCGTGCAGACTGCGGGCCACGAGACCGGCATCCACACGTGGGATCACACGTACTGGCAGGACAACGTACGCACGCGCGACGCGGCATGGACGCAGCGCCAGATGTCGCAGGCGCACGCCCGCTTCGCGCAGATCTTCGGCGCGCCCCCGCTCACGCACGGCGCGGCCGGCTGGCAAATGAACAACCATGCGTTCCGTCAGATCGACGCCTGGGGCATGAAGTATTCGTCGGACGGACGCGGTGAAGCGCCGCACTATCCGATCGTCGACGGCGTACGCCTGAACCATGTTCAGATGCCCACCACCCTGCCGACGGTGGACGAACTGCTGGGCATCGACGGCCGCGACATCAACGGTGTGGCCGAGCATCTGCTTGCCCTGACCCGCGATCCGGCGCAAGATCACGTGTTCACGCTTCACGCGGAACTCGAAGGTCAGAAGCTCGCGCCGCTGTTCCGTCAGTTGCTTGCCGGCTGGCGTCGACAGGGCCACGATCTGGTGACGATGGGCGACTATTACGCGACACTGGATCTGGCCGCACTGCCCGCACGTCCGGTCGTGTGGGGCGAGATTCCGGGCCGCTCGGGCGACCTGATCCTCGAAGGCCAGGCTGCCTGAACCTTCCCCCCTCCATATTCGAAAGACTTTCCGAACCGGCCCTGCGAGGCCACCCAAGGAGACCATAGTGACGGTAGCCATCGACACTCCCGTGCCCGATTTCACCGCACCGGCCACCGGCGGCGATTTTTCGCTCAAGGCGCATCGCGGCCAGAAGGTGGTGATCTACTTTTACCCGAAGGACAACACGCCCGGCTGCACCACGGAAGGCATGAATTTCCGCGACAGCTACGAGCAGTTTCAGGCAGCTGGCGCACAGATCGTCGGCGTGTCGCGAGACAGCCTGCGCTCGCACGAGAACTTCAAGAACAAGCTCGAACTGCCCTTCCCGTTGATCTCCGATGGCGATGAAGCAGTCTGCAAACTGTTCGGTGTCATCAAGCTGAAAAAACTGTATGGCAAAGAACATCTTGGGATCGAACGCAGCACGTTTCTGATCGACGAGAAAGGGGTTCTGCGCCGCGAGTGGCGTGGTGTGCGCGTACCCGATCACGTGGCGGACGTGCTGGTCGCCGTGCAGGCGATCTGAGTCGGCAAACGTGCTCGACACTCGCGAGAAGCGGGTCGTCAGGCACGCGCCTGAGCGCTATTCGGGCCGCTGTTGCGCAGGGGCCGATAGCGACCGCCAGTGAGGGCATTCGACGCTATACAAGCACGGCAAGAGACGTTATAGTCGGCCGTAATGATCAAGCGCATTGAACGAGACTATTGCAGGCGTCGCCACGGCGGCGCCTTCAGCCAAGCCGCCTCTCCGGTGCGTCCGGGCAGGCGGCTTTTTTGTTGCCGGGACGTGATGTATTGCCGTTTGTCCCGGCCGAGTAGTGTTGTGTTTTCTTGAACGGGAAATCTATGCCATTGCCATCGGCGCCGACCAAACCGGGCTCGCTGCTTGCCCCGGAACAATTCCCCACTCGCCTCAAACCTTCGCGCACGGAGGCCAAGAAACCGATCCCCTCGTCTGAACAACAAGCACCGGGCGAAACGTCTGGTGCCGCGGGAGCCGCCAGCGCGACTGAGTTGAAGGTCGTCCCCAAAACCGCTCCGGCGACGCAGACTGCACCACAGCCGTCGCCCGCTGCACGTTCGCCCCAGTCGCCGCCTTCGGCAGACTCCAGCGGCGCCAGCCCGTCCCTCAAAGCCGTGAAGTCGACGGCGACGGGCCAGGGTTCGAAACGTACACGCGGCAAGGATCAGGAACCGGCGAAACTTTTCGTGCTCGACACCAACGTGCTCATGCACGATCCGAGCAGCCTGTTCCGCTTCGAAGAGCACGACGTCTATCTCCCGATGATGACGTTGGAAGAGCTCGACAATCACAAGAAGGGCATGTCGGAAGTGGCGCGCAATGCGCGTCAGGTGAGCCGCACGCTCGACGGGCTGGTCGCGGAAAGCGGCACGAAGTCGATGGCCGAAGGCATTCCGCTCTCGCGGCTCGGCAACAAGGACGCCACCGGGCGCCTGTACTTCCAGACCGATCTGCCCGACGTTCCGCCACTCGAAGGTCTGCCGCAGGGCAAGGCCGACAACCAGATTCTGGGCGTCGTGCGCGCACTGCAGGACAAGTTCCGCGATCGTCAGGTCGTGCTGGTGTCGAAGGACATCAACATGCGCGTCAAAGCGCATGCGCTCGGTCTGCCCGCGGAAGATTACTTCAACGACAAGGTGCTCGAGGACAGCGATCTGCTCTACTCGGGTGTGATGGCGCTGCCGCCGGACTTCTGGACGAAGCACGGCAAGGGCATGGAGAGCTGGCAGGACAACCGAACCGGCACCACGTTCTATCGCATCACCGGGCCGCTTTGCGCGAGTTTCCTCATCAACCAGTTCGTCTATCTGGAGACGAACAACGGTGAGGCACCCTTCTACGCGCAAGTGCGGGAGATCAACGGCAAGACGGCGTTGCTGCAAACGCTGCGTGACTACGGCCATCACAAGAACAATGTGTGGGGCATCACGGCACGCAACCGCGAGCAGAACTTCGCGCTGAACCTGCTGATGAATCCGGAAGTGGACTTCATCACACTGCTGGGTCAGGCAGGCACCGGCAAGACGCTGCTGGCGCTCGCCGCCGGTCTGGCGCAGACGCTCGACGACAAGCGTTACAACGAGATCATCATCACGCGCGCGACCGTGCCCGTCGGTGAAGATATCGGCTTCCTGCCGGGCACCGAGGAAGAGAAGATGCAACCGTGGATGGGTGCGTTCGACGACAACCTCGAAGTGCTGCAAAAGACGGACGACTCCGCAGGCGAATGGGGCCGTGCGGCGACGCAAGAACTGATTCGCTCGCGACTCAAGGTCAAGAGCATGAACTTCATGCGCGGCCGTACGTTCGTGAACAAGTTCGTCATCATCGACGAGGCACAGAACCTGACGCCGAAGCAGATGAAGACCCTCGTCACGCGCGCCGGTCCCGGCACCAAGCTGATCTGTCTGGGCAACATCGCGCAGATCGACACGCCGTACCTGACCGAAGGCAGCTCGGGCCTCACCTACGTGGTGGATCGCTTCAAGGGCTGGGGGCACAGCGGACACGTCACGCTCGCGCGCGGCGAACGTTCGCGTCTGGCGGACTACGCGGCAGAAATTCTCTAACGCCGGTCCATGCCATCGAGCGCTTCGACGCTCAACACGACGGCGCCTTCGGGCGCCGTTTTTTATGGCGGCAACAATGCGTGCGACATCCCAAAGCGCATCGCCTCAAGATGGCAAAATCGCCCGGCAAGCCGCGAATTTGTGACGTCGATGCCACAGAACGTCCGGATTTCGGTACTTTTGCGATGCATTCGCGCGGTAAGCGTCGTAAACTCAGCGCATGCGAATCCAGCGCCCTCTGAGCATGTCTCGATCTCCGACTCGTCCGATGGCCCGATACACGACGCAGCCCGCAACGTCCGCCCGGACCTCGTGGGTGCCGTGGCGCTCGGCGGGTGTACTGGCGCTGACGCTGCTGGTCGCTGCATGCTCCTCCGGCCCGACGGTCCGGCAAGGCGGCAACGCGAACTTCGGCAATCGCACGGTCGGCCCCGAACGCAGCGCTGGCCAGGAGGAGATCACGCTCGAAGCGATGAGCCTCGTTGGCATTCCTTACCGCTACGGCGGCAACACCCCCGATTCCGGATTCGATTGCAGTGGTCTCGTGCGCTATGTGGTCGCGCGCGCGGCTGGCGTCAATCTGCCTCGCACGACGGCCGACATGAGCGGCATCGGCACTGTGCTCGAACGCGACGATCTCGCCTCAGGCGACCTCATCTTCTTCAACACGACGGGACGCGCCCACTCGCATGTGGGCATCTACGTGGGACAGGGGAAATTCGTGCACGCGCCGAATTCGGGCGGCACGGTGCGACTGGAGAGCATCTTCATCCCGTATTGGGCGAAGCGTATCGACGGTGTTCGCCGCGTCGCGGCCAACAAGGCACCGGCGGGTAACACCACTTACGTCAATCGCCCGGCACCTGACACGGTGGCGGCAGCGCCGGTGGCAACGCCGGCACCTGTGGTCACAGCGACGCCGGTCAGCCCGGCACCGAACCGTCCGCTGACGGCAGCGACCCCCTCACCGCTCGGCGCACCGCAGAGCGCATCGCCGAGCAGCACAGCCAATCTCACGGCATCGCCTTCGCAGGACGACGACCCGATCGCCCGCTTCGCCAACAGCGCGATGTAACCACTTCCGCGCGACGAGATACTGCAGCGCCGGGGATCAGTGCAGATGGGCGAGCAGCGTGGCTGCACCACCGATATTGATGGCCGCGCCCATCAGCATGCTCAGCGGACGGTGGCGCAGCGATTGAATCAATGTCGTCATAGTAGCCTCCGGTGTGATTGAATAAAACGCTATGGCAAAATGATAACCAATCGCAATAGGCTATTGAAATTGATTCTCTCGATGACGTCGATTTGCCCTTTCAATCCTCCTGACCGCGGCTGAGCACAGACGTAAAAAAAGCGGCCGAAGCCGCTTTTTCTCTCGGGTCACCGATCCGTCAGAGGATCTGCTTGCCGACCCACCAGGCGATGGCGGCGATGAACGCCGAAGCCGGGATCGTCAGCACCCAGGCCCAGACGATGTTGCCTGCCACGCCCCAACGCACCGCCGACAGCTTGCGGGTCGCACCGACACCGACGATGGCACCCGTGATGGTGTGCGTCGTCGAGACCGGCACGCCGAGCCACGATGCGAAGAACAGCGTGAACGCCCCACCCGTCTCGGCACAGAATCCGCCGACCGGCTTGAGCTTCGTGATCTTCTGCCCCATCGTGCGCACGATCCGCCAGCCACCGAACATGGTGCCCAGACCGATCGCCAGATAGCAGCCGATGATCACCCACAGCGGCGGCTCGGCAGCTTCCTGCGGCCACATGCCGGCCGCGATCAGCAGCATCCAGATGATGCCGATGGTCTTCTGTGCGTCGTTACCGCCGTGCCCGAGGCTGTACATACCGGCGGACACCAGTTGCAGGCGACGGAACCAGCGGTCCACGCGCGCCGGTGGCGTGCGGAAGAACAGCCACGACACGAGCAGCATGAAGAACGAACCGAGCACGAAACCGAGCAGCGGCGAGACGAAAATGAATGCCACGGTTTGCAGCAGGCCGCTCGCCACGAGTGAACCCGTGCCGGCCTTGGCCACCGCCGCGCCGACCAGACCACCGATCAGGGCGTGCGACGAACTCGACGGAATACCGTAGTACCAGGTGATGATGTTCCAGGCGATAGCGCCCACGAGTGCACCAAAGATCACATAGTGATCGACGATCTCGGGGTGTACTGTGCCCTTGCCCACCGTCGCCGCGACTTTCAAGTGAAAGACGAACAGCGCGATGACGTTGAACATGGCGGCGAAAGCCACCGCCTGATGCGGTTTGAGCACGCCCGTCGAGACCACCGTAGCGATCGAGTTGGCGGCGTCGTGAAAACCGTTCATGAAGTCGAACAGGAGCGCCAATGCGATCAATAGTCCGACCAGCCAAAGGCTGATGTGCAGCGTTGCCATCGAAAGTCTCCGCTCAGGCGTTTTCCAGCACAATGCCTTCGATGATGTTGGCAACGTCCTCGCATTTGTCGGTCACCGACTCGAGCAATTCGGACACAGCCTTCTGCTTGATCAGCTCTTTCACGTCGGCCTCTTCGCGGAAGAGCTTCGACAGCGATGCACGCAGCAGGCGGTCGGCTTCCGATTCGAGACCGTCGATCTCTTCGCAGAACTTCAGAATTTCGCGGGCACGATCCATGTCGTTGAGCAGTGCGACGGTGCTCTGCACACGCTCGCAGCACTTCACGCAGATCTCGCCCAGCATGCGGGCCTCAGCCGGCACGCTCTTGATGTCGTACATCCACACGGCCGTCGCCACGTCTTCCATCAGATCCAGGATGTCGTCCATCGTGCTGATCAGCTTATGGATCTCGTCGCGGTCGAAAGGCGTGATGAACGTCTTGTGCATCAAGTCGATGGTCTCGTGCGTGATGCGATCCGCTTTCTTCTCGTTGTTCTGCACGGCAACGGTACGTGCCTCGGCGTTTGGCAGGTCGTTGAGCATGGCGGACAGCTCACGGCTGCCTGCGACCATGCACGCCGCGTGCTGGTTGAACAGGTCAAAGAACTTGCCCTCGGTGGGCATGAAGCGACCGAACATTATGGGGAAACTCCGGGTATTAATAGGGGACGGGTCGACACAAAAACGTCACATTCTACCTCGTCGGAGGCATGCGATGCCGCATGCGCATCCGAACAGATGGAAATCGGTGCGTCAGTATTGCGGACCGGCCAGATTGTCGAACTTCGTGTAGGCACCGATGAACGCCAGACGGACGTGGCCGATTGGACCGTTACGCTGCTTCGCGATGATGATTTCGGCCGTGCCTTTGTCTGGGGTGTCGGGGTTGTAGACTTCGTCGCGGTAGATGAACAGGATGATGTCGGCATCCTGTTCGATAGCGCCCGATTCGCGCAAATCCGACATGACCGGACGCTTGTTCGGGCGTTGTTCGAGACTTCGGTTGAGCTGCGAGAGCGCAATCACCGGCACGTTCAACTCTTTGGCCAGGCCTTTGAGCGAACGCGAAATTTCGGAAATTTCGGTCGCACGGTTTTCACCGCCGCCCGAGCCGCTCATCAGCTGCAAGTAATCGATGATGATCAGACCGAGTTTGCCGCACTGACGTGCCAGACGTCGCGCACGCGCACGCAATTCCATCGGGTTGAGCGCAGGCGTTTCGTCGACGAACAGTTGCGTCTCGTTCATCTTCTGCATCGCGTGCGTGAGCTTCGGCCAGTCTTCGTCGACCAGCTTGCCGGTACGCAGACGATGCTGATCGAGACGCCCCACCGAACCCAGCATACGCATGGCCAGCTGCGTGCCCGGCATTTCCATCGAGAACACGGCAACGGGCAAGCCCTCTTCCACCGCGATGTGCTCGCCGATGTTCATCGAAAACGTCGTCTTACCCATCGACGGACGACCCGCCACGATGATCAGATCGCCGCCGTTGAAACCGGACGTCATGCGGTCCAGATCCACGAAACCCGTCGGAATACCGGTAATGTCGCTACCGCCTTCACGGTGGTACAGCTCATCGATACGCTCGACCACCTGCGTGAGCAGCGGTTGCAGCTCGAGGAAGCCGTTGGTGCTGCGCGACCCCTCTTCCGCAATCGCGAAGACTTTCGCCTCTGCCTCGTCGAGCATCTGACGCACTTCCTTGCCCTGTGGATTGAAAGCATCCGAAGCAATTTCGTCGGCCACCGTCACGAGCTTGCGCAGCACGGCCCGGTCGCGCACGATTTCCGCGTAACGGCGAATGTTCGCCGCACTCGGGGTGTTCTGCGCGAGGGCGTTCAGATACGCGAGTCCACCCACGTCCTCGGCCTTGCCGGCGGAGGTGAGCGATTCGAAGACGGTGATAACGTCGGCAGGTCGGTCGCTGGAGATCAGACGCCCGATGTGCTGATAGATCTGACGATGGTCGTAGCGGTAGAAGTCCGACTCGGACAAGAAGTCGCCAATGCGGTCCCAGGCGCTGTTATCGAGCAGCAGGCCGCCGAGCACGGATTGCTCCGCCTCGATGGAGTGCGGCGGCACCTTGAGCGAATCGAGCTGGGGATCGGGCGCGTTCATGCCGGGCATTATACCGTCCCCGCGATCCCGGTCAGTCCCGGCAAAATCGCGCTTGCGCGACGACTTTTCAGGACGTTGTTTGTTCAGCAGTTTCCCTGGAGGCAGCATAAGGTGGCGCTATCGAACGATGACTTGGATGGAAGGGAGCGAGCAACCGGGAGGCGGTCGGCGTACGGCAATGCGAGACCGGCGACCGGATATTCCGGCAGCCAACACAACGGAACGGACAGACATAAAAAAACGGAAGCCGGTACTCCGACTTCCGTCTTTTATTCGCGTCGGGAAGCTGACGCGGGTACGACTTAGGCGTGCTCGCCCAGCACCGACACGGTGACGTCGATCACGACGTCGGTGTGCAGCGCCACTTGAACCGGGAAATCACCCACGGTCTTGAGCGGGCCGTTCGGCAGACGCACTTGCATCTTCTCAACCTTGAAACCTTGGGTGCCCAGGGCTTCAGCGATGTCGAAGTTGGTGACCGAACCGAACAGACGGCCGTCAACACCAGCCTTCTGCGAGATTTGCACGGTCAGACCCGACAGCTTTTCACCTTCGGCTTGAGCAGCAGCCAGCTTGTCAGCGGCAGCCTTTTCCAGTTCGGCGCGGCGAACTTCGAATTCGGCGATCGCGTCCTTGGTGGCGCGGCGAGCCTTCTTCGTCGGGATCAGGAAGTTACGTGCGAAACCATCCTTGACCTTCACGATGTCGCCCAGGTTACCCAGGTTGACGACCTTTTCCAGCAGAATCACTTGCATTATCTATTCTCCTTCGTCGACTGGCGATTAAGCACCGTGCAGATCGGTGTACGGCAGCAGCGCGAGGAAACGCGCGCGCTTGATGGCCGTATCGAGCTGGCGCTGGTAGTGCGCCTTGGTGCCCGTCAGGCGAGCCGGGGTGATCTTGCCGTTGTCGCCGATGAAGTCCTTCAGCGTTTCGACATCCTTGTAATCGATCTGCTCGACACCAGCGACGGTGAAGCGGCAGAACTTCTTGCGCTTGAACAGCGGGTTTTGCTGTTGGCGGCGGCGATCAAACTTCTTGTTTTTACCGTTAGGACGCGGCATGTTCAACAATCCTTTTCAAATGCTTGCAATGCTGTGATGTGAAACACCAGGGTGCGGCTATTGCGATGCTTCTTAGCTAGAAACCCTGCCCACTGGGCCGGTTTCTCGAGTCCCAACGCCATGACTTTGGCACTGATGGGACCGATCGCAACTGCCGGTATCGAGAACTCGATCTGACGGGCCACGCCCGCCTCTTCGGCTGTTCCCTCGTGCGCCAGCGTGACATCGATCACGGGAAGCCCGGCCGGGGTATAGCGCAGCGTGCCGATTTCGACGATGCTGGCCTCGAGCCGTAAGCGATTCACGCGTTCAATGTTTCCGTTGGCACCCTGATGCGTTCCGGTGCGCTAATTACGAAGCGGCAGCTTCGGTCGCGGGCGTCGCGGCAGCCTTCTTGGCTTCTTCGCGGGCCACTTCCTTCATCATCGGCGACGGTGCGGTCTCAGCCTTCTTCATCTTGACGACGAGGTGGCGCAGAACGGCGTCGTTGAACTTGAATGCGTGTTCCAGCTCGTCCAGGGTTTCCTGGTCGCATTCGATGTTCATGCAAACGTAATGAGCCTTGGCCAGCTTTTCGATCATGTAGGCCAGTTGACGACGGCCCCAGTCTTCGACGCGGTGGATCTTGCCCTGACGGGTTTCGACCGTGCTGCGATAGCGCTCGATCATTGCAGGCACTTGCTCGCTCTGATCGGGGTGGACGATAAATACGATTTCATAATGACGCATAGGGTGCTCCTTATGGACAAAGCTGCCTGGGCGTCAGAACCAGTGCAGCAAGGTTGCAGAACCCGCGATTCTAGCGGATTTCATGTCGAGCATCAACTCCCGCGCTATCGGTGACGTTCAGCCGTTCTCCAGCCAGTAGTTCGGACGCGCATAAATCTGCCGCAACTGTTCGATGAACAGCCGCACCCGCGCGGGCTGGAAGCGCTGCTGCGGGTACACGGCGAGGATGTCGTAATCGGGCAGTGCGTATTCGTCCAGCACGGTCTCCAGCTCCCCGGACTGCAACTCCCGCTGGATTTCCCACGTCGAGCGCCAGCCGAGCCCCAGCCCTTCGAGCGCCCAGCGGTGCAGCAACTCGCCGTCGTTGCAGTCGAGACTGCCGGCCACGCGAATCGTCACGAGCTTACCCTGCCGCTTGAAGTACCACCCGCGCTGCTGCCCGCCCTGAAGGTTGAACGCCAGACAGTTGTGCTTGGCCAGGTCCTCCAGCGTCTTCGGACGACCGTGGCGCGCGAAGTAGGCCGGTGTGCCGCACACCACACGCCGGTTCTGCGCGAGTTTGACGGCCACGAAGTTCGGATCGACTGAGCCACCGATACGAATCCCCATGTCGTAACCCTCGCGCACGATATCCACCACGCGATCCGTCAGATTGAAAGAGATCTGCACTTCGGGATGCAGGCGCAGGAACGCCGGTGCGTGCGGGGCGACGTGCTTGCGGCCGAACGCCGCCGGGGCCGACACGATCAGGTGACCGGAGACCGCGTGCCGACCGGCGCTGATTTCGTTCTCCGCCATCTCCCAGTCGCCGAGCAACTGCTTGCAGCGCTCCAGAAAAGCGCCACCCTCTTCCGAGAGCGCCAGCCGCCGCGTGGACCGGTACATGAGCTTGATGCCGAGACGCTTTTCGAGCGCGTCGATACGCCGCCCGAGGATCACCGGTGAGACCCCTTCCTTGAGCGCCGCCGCGGCCAGACTCCCGGCTTCGGCCACCTGCACGAAGGTTTCGATCTGTTTGTAGCGGTCCATCACGCCTCCATTCGATACTTTTTGTTCTTAAAAAAACGATCTTTTGTGATCTTATCAAACAAATCGTACCGGCTTAAAGTGACCTCCAACAAGATTCATCCCTATAAGTCCCGTATTCGTCATTACCCATTGGAGGAGTCACATGGCCAAGATGACCGCCGTAGAGGCCGCCGTCCGCGTGCTGGAGAAGGAAGGCATCACTACCGCATTCGGCGTGCCCGGCGCCGCCATTAACCCGTTCTACTCGGCCTTGCGCAAGGCTGGCAGCGTCGAGCACGTGCTCGCCCGCCACGTCGAAGGCGCATCGCACATGGCCGAAGGCTACACCCGTGCAGAAGCCGGCAACATCGGCGTTTGTATCGGCACGTCGGGCCCCGCAGGCACGGACATGATCACCGGCCTGTACTCGGCACAAGCCGACTCCATCCCTATTCTGTGCATTACCGGCCAGGCACCGCGCGCCCGTCTGTACAAGGAAGACTTCCAGGCCGTCGACATCGAGTCGATCGCCAAGCCGGTCACGAAGTGGGCCGTGACGGTCCGTGAACCGGCCCTCGTGCCGCGCGTGTTCCAGCAAGCATTCCACCTGATGCGTTCGGGCCGTCCGGGTCCGGTGCTTATCGATCTGCCGTTCGACGTGCAGGTCGCCGAGATCGAATTCGATCCCGACACGTACGAACCGCTGCCGGTGTACAAGCCTGCCGCCACGCGCGCTCAGGCCGAGAAAGCCATTCAGATGCTGGTCGCCTCGGAGCGTCCGCTCATCGTGTCGGGCGGCGGTGTGATCAACGCCGACGCTGCCGACCTGCTGGTTGAATTCGCCGAGACGGTCAACGTGCCGGTCGTGCCCACGCTCATGGGCTGGGGCACCATCGCCGACGACCATCCGCTCATGGCGGGTATGGTCGGTCTGCAAACGTCGCACCGCTTCGGCAATGCCACGATGCTCGCGTCCGACTTCGTGATGGGCATCGGCAACCGCTGGGCGAACCGTCACACGGGTAGCGTGGATGTCTTCACGCAGGGCCGCAAGTTCGTACACGTCGATATCGAGCCGACGCAAATCGGCCGCGTGTTCGGCCCGGACTACGGCATCGTGTCCGACGCCAAAGCCGCGCTGACGCTGTTCGTCGAAGTCGCCAAGGAACTGAAGGCTGCCGGTCGTCTGCCGGACCGCTCGCAATGGGTGGCCGACTGCCAGAAGCGCAAGCGCACCATGCTGCGCCGCACGGACTTCGATCAGGTGCCGATCAAGCCGCAACGCGTGTATCAGGAAATGAACGCCTTCTTCGGCCGCGACGTGCGCTACGTCTCGACGATCGGCCTGTCGCAAATCGCCGCTGCGCAGTTCCTGCACGTGAACAAGCCGCGCCACTGGATCAACTGCGGCCAGGCAGGCCCGCTGGGCTGGACTGTGCCGGCCGCCATCGGTGCGAAGGTCGCATCGCCGTCGTCGGACGTCGTGGCCATCTCGGGCGACTACGACTTCCAGTTCATGATCGAAGAACTGGCCGTGGCTGCGCAGTTCAAGGTGCCGTACATCCACGTCGTGGTGAACAACTCGTACCTGGGTCTGATCCGTCAGGCACAGCGCAACTTCGACATGGACTACTGCGTGCAGCTCGCGTTCGAGAACGTGAACTCGCCGGAAGTGAACGGTTACGGCGTCGATCACGTGAAGGTCGCTGAAGGCCTCGGCGTGAAGGCGATCCGCGTGTTCCAGCCGAACGACATTCAACCCGCGTTCGCTCAGGCCCGCAAGCTGATGGCCGAGTTCTCCGTGCCGGTGATCGTGGAAGTGATTCTCGAGCGTGTGACCAACATCGCGATGGGCACCGAAATCAACAACGTCAACGAGTTCGAAGAAATCGTCGACGTCGTGGAAGAAGACGACGCAGTGTCGGCGTAAGCCTGCCAGCACTGCCAACGGTTTGCGGGGCGCATGCGTCCCCTCCGCTTTCGGCTAGACCCCGTGAACGGCCAAAGCATGCGCTCCGCAACCTTGTAGTAACCCCGTGTGACCTTAGCTTCACCCAGCATTCACCCTTGCATCGAATCGTCGAAACCACCCCCTAAAAGAGAGAGAGGAGTCAGCGCAATGCCGAAATTTGCCGCCAACCTGACCATGCTGTTCAACGAGGTGCCGTTCCTCGACCGCTTCAAGGCGGCCGCCGCAGCGGGCTTTCGCGGCGTGGAGTTCCTGTTCCCGTACGCGTTTCATCGAGACCAGATCGCCGACAAGCTGAACCAGTATCAGCTCGACCTCGTGCTGCACAACCTGCCCGCCGGGAACTGGGATGCAGGCGAGCGCGGTATCGCAATCCTCCCCGATCGCGTGGCGGAGTTCCGCGACGGTGTGGGCGAAGCCATCACCTATGCCAAAGCGCTCGGCGTGAAGCAACTGAACTGCCTCGTGGGCAAGCAAGGCGCCGATCTGTCGACGCAAGCCGCCACCGAAACGCTCGTGGGCAATCTGCGCTTCGCCGCCGACGCCCTCAAGGCAGAAGGCATCCGCCTGCTGGTCGAGCCGATCAACACGTACGACATTCCGGGCTTCTTCCTGAACCGTACGAAGCAGACGCTGGAAGTCTTCGACGCCGTCGGCTCGGACAACCTGTTCCTGCAGTACGACATCTATCACATGCAACGCATGGAAGGTGAGCTCGCCAAGACCATCGAGACGAATCTGGCGCGTATCGCCCACGTGCAGCTCGCCGACAACCCGGGCCGCAACGAGCCGGGCACGGGCGAGATCAACTACGCCTACCTGTTCGCGTTCCTCGACCGCATTGGCTACAAGGGCTGGATCGGCTGCGAGTACAAGCCCGCAACGACCACCACGGACGGCCTCGGCTGGTTCAAGACGGCCGGTCTGCGTGAAGCTGCATAAGGCCGCATAAGGCTGCACAAGCGCGTGCACAAGGTCACCCAAGCATCATCGGCCGACCGGGTTTCGACGAGGAAGGGCCCCGCCGGCCGCATGCAGGGGGCATGCGGCCGGAGCACGGGGGATGCGTGAGGGCTCATTGCCTGTAGCACTCACGCACTCGCGCCCTGCCCGTCCGACGGTCGGCAACAACAACTTCAAACTTTGGCAACAAGGAGTCTCGAAATGGCACAACTCGGTTTTATTGGTCTGGGCATCATGGGCGCGCCGATGGCGAAGCATCTGCAAAACGCCGGTCACAAGCTGTTCCTGTACGAGCGTCGCACGCCCCCGCAAGACCTGATCGACGGTCAAGCGACCGTTTGCACGTCGGCCAAGGAAGTCGCCAAGCGCGCAGACATCGTGTTCGTGATGGTGCCGGACACCCCTGACGTCGGCGCTGTGCTGTTCGGCCAGGACGGTCTGGCAGAAGGTCTGACGGCCGGCAAGATCGTCGTCGACATGAGCTCGATCTCGCCGATCGAAACGAAGGAATACGCCAAGAAGATCAAGGCACTCGGCTGCGAATACCTCGACGCGCCGGTTTCGGGCGGTGAAGTCGGCGCGAAGGCTGCGTCGCTGTCGATCATGGTCGGTGGCTCGCAAGCCGCCTTCGACGATGTGAAGCCGTTCTTCGAACTGATGGGCAAGAACATCACGCTCGTGGGCGATAGCGGTGCCGGCCAGACCTGCAAGGTCGCCAACCAGATCGTGGTGGCACTGACGATCGAAGCCGTGGGCGAAGCCCTGCTGTTCGCGTCGAAGGCTGGCGCAGATCCCGCGAAGGTGCGTGCAGCCCTGATGGGTGGCTTCGCTTCGTCGCGCATTCTGGAAGTGCACGGCGAGCGCATGGTCAAGCGCAACTTCGAACCGGGCTTCCGCATCGCGCTGCACCAGAAGGATCTGAACCTGGCGCTGCAAACGGCGAAGACCCTCGGCGTGTCGCTGCCGAACACGGCCACGGCGCAGGAACTGTTCAATGCCTGCGCAGCCAACGGCGGCGCAGCATGGGATCACTCGGGCATGGTGCGCGCGCTGGAAATGCTCGCGAACCACACCGTCGCCTGAGACTGAAAGACAGGCCCCGCCGCAGCGTCACGTCATGTCACGTTGCGGCGCGAGGCCCCACCGCGCATTTCGCGAGAAGACGAAGAAAACGGCCCTCAGAAAAGCCGTCAGCAATAGCAGGGAGAGGTGAGAGATGGGGCGCGCGCGTCGACAGACGCCACGCCGAGCGTCACGGCGCCAGTCAAGCGAAAGCACGACTCGCGCCGTATTTTTTTGCTTCGATGAATACTCGTCAATACTCGTCGAACAGACTCTGCATGCGCTCACGCGGCACGCCCGCTTGCAGCGCCAGCATCAGCAGCACGCGCGCTTTGTACGGATGCAGGTTGCCGGTGCTCACGAAGCCGTACTGATCGTCCGGCGCAGCGCCGTTATGCATCACGTGACCGCTACCCACGCGCGACGCACGCACCACCGTCACACCGCGCTGCACCGCCTCGGCCAGCGCTTGTTGCAACAGCGAATGCAGCGAGCCGTTACCGGTGCCTGCAACCACAATGCCCTGCACGCCCGCTTCCACCAGCGCATCGACGGCAATGCGCGACACGCCCGCATAGCTCGACACCACTTCCACCGCAGGCAACTCGCCTGAGAGCCCGACGAATTCACTTTCGACGGTGTGGTACTGAAGCGGCTCGCGCTGAAACGCCACGCGCTCGTCCTGCACCCAGCCGATCACGCCGATTTCCGGCGAGTGGAAGGCGTCGACCTTGTAGGTGCTCGTCTTGATGACGTCGCGTGCGCAGTGAATCTGATTGTTGATGGCGACCATCACACCGCGTCCGGCCGAAATCGGATCGGTCGCCACCCGCACTGCATTGAGCAGATTGAGCGGGCCGTCGGCCGAGAGCGCCGTCGCGGGTCGCATGGCGGCTGTCATGACGACCGGCTTGCGGCTGTTGATCGTGAGATGCAGGTAATACGCCGTCTCTTCGAGCGTATCGGTGCCGTGCGTAATCACGGCGCCGGCCACATCGGGCTGCGCCAGCAAGGCGTTCACGCGGGCGGCCAGTTTCTGCCACAGCGAGACGCTCATGTCCTTGCTGTCGATCTGTGCGACCTGTTCCGCGTGAATGTGGGCCACATTACCCAGCGCAGGCACGGCGGCGAGCAGGTCCTGGACACCGAGCGCTCCAGCCTGATAACCGGCGGTGCGCGTGGCGTCGGCCGCGCTGCCCGCGATCGTGCCGCCCGTGGCGAGCAGCGCAATGCGCGGCAATTCGCCGGAGGACACCGTGTAATGAGGAATCGGGTTGAATGAGGTCAATGTCATGCCAGCGATTGTATCCAATACTGCCCCGCTTCCCAATCCTCGCAATCGCTGAAAACATCGATCCCGCCACCAGGGCGGGATCGGCTCCACAGCATGCCAACATCCGGCGGGAAACGTCAGGCCGCAAACTCCAGCGCTTCGCGCAACTGCGTCGAGATTTCCTGCTCCTTGAGCGCAGGCGCGAGCATTTCGATGAAACGGTAAGCGTACGAGCGCAGGAACGCACCGCGTCGCAAGCCGATACGCGTCGTGCTCGGCTCGAACGCATTTTCGAGTTCCAGCACGGCCAGATCCTGATCCTTGCGCGGATCGACCGCCATCGCAGCCACAATGCCGATGCCCAGCCCCAGTTCGACGTAGGTCTTGATGACGTCCGTATCGAGCGCGGTGAGCACGATATCCGGCACCAGCCCCTGATCGGTGAATGCCTTGTCTACGTGCGAGCGGCCCGTGAAATCGCCGTCATACGTGATGATCGGGTATTCGGCGATGTCGGCAAGCGTCAGGTTCTCGCGTCCGACCAGCGGATGCTCCTTCGGCACAACCGCCACGTGATGCCATGAATAGCACGGGAACGTGACGATGTCGGGAAAGCGGTCGAGCGCCTCGGTCGTAATGCCGATATCCGCTTCGCCGTCGATGACCATCTGCGCGATCTGGCGCGGGCTGCCCTGGCGCAACGCCAGATGCACCTTCGGGAAGACGCTCGTGAACTGCTTGATCACCTGCGGCAGCGCGTAGCGCGCCTGCGTGTGCGTCGTGGCGACCACGAGGTGCCCGCTGTCCTGATCGGCGAACTGGCGCGCCACACGGCGCAGGTTCTCGGCGTCGAGCAGCATACGCTCGATCAGTTGCAGCACCGCCTTGCCCGGTTCGGTCAGGCCCGTGAGACGTTTGCCGCGGCGCACAAAGACGTCCACGCCGAGTTCGTCCTCCAGATCCTTGATCTGCTTGCTCACGCCCGATTGCGACGTGTACAGCGCACTGGCCGCTTCCGTCAGATTGAGGTTCTGCCGAACCGCTTCGCGCACGTAGCGCAATTGCTGGAAATTCATGATGTAACTCCGCCCTGTGGCTTGTCTGTCCGTGACGCGTGTTAATTGATTGCTTGTAGTTTTGTCTTGCGATGCTCGTTATGCCTGCGCGGAAAACACCCGCAATTGACGCGGCACCGCGCGCAGCGTCGTGCCAGCATCCGCGCCGAGGGCCTTCCAGCCCGAGCGCGTGAGTTCGGCTTCCCACACGGCGTCGCCGGGTGCGGCAAGCTCCACGCGCACCGTGCCGCCCAGCGGAATCGCGCGACGCACCGCCACGTCGATGCCCGGGCCGCCGTCGCCCGCCGGCACCAACGCCAGATCGTGCGGACGCACATACGCAATCGCCCGGCCGTCCTGCGGCACAGCCGGCAGATCGTCCTTGTGCACGGTGACGCGATACTTGCCCGCGTCGGCAATGAAATCGTGCGTCTGCAACTCGCCCGACAGACGGTTCGCCGCGCCGAGAAACTCGTACACGAACGCACTCTCCGGGGTGTCGTACACGTCTTGCGGCGCACCGATCTGCTCAACCTTGCCGCGATTCATCAGCACGATGCGATCGGCCACTTCGAGCGCCTCTTCCTGATCGTGCGTGACGAAAATCGTGGTGATGTGAAGCTCGTCGTGCAGACGACGCAGCCAGCTGCGCAATTCCTTGCGCACCTTCGCGTCGAGTGCGCCGAACGGCTCGTCGAGCAGCAGCACCTTCGGCTCGACCGCCAGCGCGCGTGCGAGCGCAATACGCTGACGCTGCCCGCCCGACAGCTCTGCCGGGTAGTGATCTGCCAGCCAATCGAGCTGCACGAGACCCAGCAACTCATGCACCTTGTTGCGAATCTGCGCATCCGAGAGGCGATCGCGGCGCGACTTCACGCGCAGGCCGAACGCCACGTTCTCGAACACCGTCATATGACGGAACAATGCGTAGTGCTGGAACACGAAACCGACCTGACGCTCACGCGTGCCTACCGAAGCGACGTCCTCGCCGTTGAGGACCACGCGCCCGGCGTCGGCAAACTCCAGTCCGGCGACGATACGCAGCAGCGTCGTCTTGCCGCAACCCGACGGTCCGAGCAGCGCGACCAGTTCGCCCGTGGGGAATTCGAGACTGACGTCGTCGAGTGCGGCGAAATCGCCGAAACGCTTGGAAACCTGTTGTACCTGGATGCTCATTTGTCTTGCTCCTCGATGCTATGCGACGCCATTCGATGCAATGTGTCCGCTGTCCGTGGATATCCGCTCAGGCCTGCACGGCGTCTGCGCGACGCGCGGCCTTGTCCTGCGCCAGCTTGTGTTCCGCCCAGAGCTTGAGCCCCAGCGTGGCCAGTGCGAGCAGCGCGAGAATCGACGCCGCCGCGAATGCGCCCACCGTGTGGTAGTCGTTGTATTCAATTTCCACATGCAGCGGCAGCGTGTTCGTCTCGCCGCGAATGTGTCCCGAGACGACCGACACCGCCCCGAACTCGCCCATGGCGCGCGCGTTACAGAGGATCACGCCGTACAGCAGGCCCCACTTGATCTTCGGCAGCGTCACACGCGTGAATACCTGCCAACCGCTTGCGCCCAGCACACGGGCCGCTTCTTCTTCCTCGCTGCCCTGCGCCTGCATCAACGGAATCAGTTCGCGGGCCACAAACGGGAACGTGACGAACACCGTCGCAAGCACCAGTCCCGGCAACGCGAACACGATCTTCAGGTTGTGCGCATCGAGAAAGTCCCAAAGCGGCCCCTGACGGCCGAAAATCAGCAGGAACGTGAGACCCGCGACAACCGGCGAGACCGAAAACGGCAAGTCGATGAGCGTCGTCAACACGCTCTTGCCCTTGAAATCGAAACGCGCGATCGCCCACGACGCCGCCACCCCGAACACCAGGTTCAGCGGCACGGCAATGACCGCGATGAGCAACGTCAGACGAATGGCGGAGAGCGCGTCGTCGTTCGTCAGCCCCTCCCAATACGGCGCAAGCCCCTTGCCCAGCGCGGTCACAAAGACGGACGCGAGCGGCAGCACCAGAAACAACGTGAAAAACACCAACGCCACACCGATCAGGAGGGCCTTGACGTACGCCGGCTCGTCGGTCGGATCGGCTTTGCGAGCCTTCACCGATTGCGGCAAGGCCTGCGAGAAAGCGAGTGAATCGGACATGATCGAAACGTTCTCTTCGAGGTTCTTACGTCACACGCCACTGGCGCGACGACCCGAATGACGGCGTTGCAGCCACCATTGCAGCGTATTGATAAGTAACAGCAGCACGAACGAGATCAGCAGCATGACCACGGCGAGCGCCGCCGCGCCTGCGAAATCGTATTGTTCGAGCTTGGTAATGATCAGCAGCGACGTGATTTCCGAGACCATCGGAATGTTGCCCGCGATGAAGATGACCGAGCCGTACTCGCCGACCGCGCGGGCGAACGCCAGCGCAAAGCCCGTGAGCAAGGCCGGCAGCACCGCCGGAAGAATCACGTGGCGCAGCGTCTGCCAGCGCGTCGCACCGAGGCACGCCGCCGCTTCTTCCTGCTCGCGCTCGAACTCTTCGAGCACCGGTTGCAGCGTGCGCACCACGAACGGCAGGCCGATGAACGTGAGCGCCACGAAAATGCCCAGCGGCGTGAAAGCGATCTTGATGCCGAGCGGCTCGAACCAGCGTCCAACCCAGCCGTTCGGCGCGTAGATGGCAGCCAGTACAATGCCCGCGACCGACGTCGGCAAGGCGAAAGGCAGGTCGATCAGCGCGTCGACGAAACGTTTGCCCGGGAACGTGTAGCGCACCAGCACCCACGCCAGGATGAAACCGAAAAATGCGTTCAGCGTTGCCGCCGCGAGCGAGATGCCGAACGTGAGGCGATACGACGCCAGCACGCGCGGGGAGCTCACCGCGGCGACAAAGCTCGCCCAGTCGAGCGAACTTGCCTTGATGAAGACCATCAGCAACGGCACCAGCACCACGAGGCTCAGGTACGCGACGGTGTAGCCCATCGTCAGGCCAAAGCCCGGCAAGGCACTTGGCTTGCGCCACATTGGAAAGAGTGCGGTACTCATGCGATGGTCCCTGCCCTTACTTCTTGGTGTAGATCTGGTCGAAGATGCCGCCGTCGGCGAAGTGCTTCGCCTGCGTCTTCGTCCAGCCGCCCAGATCGGCGTCTACCGTGTAGAGCTTGAGCTTCGGATATTGCGACTCATACTTCTTGGCGATTTCCGGCGAACGCGGACGGTAGAAGTGCTTCGCGGCGATCTCCTGACCCTGCGGCGAATACAGCCATTGCAGATAGGCCTCGGCGGCCTTGCGCGTGCCGTGCTTGTCGACGTTCTTGTCGACGATGGCCACCGGCGGTTCCGTCAGGATCGACGACGACGGCACCACGATGTCGAACTTGTCCGGACCGAGGTCCTTCACCGACAGCAGTGCTTCGTTTTCCCACGCGATCAGCACGTCGCCGATACCGCGTTCCACGAAGGTCGTGGTTGCGCCACGCGCACCCGAATCCAGCACACCGACGTTCTTGTAAATGGCCTTCACGAATTCCTGCGCCTTCTGCTCGTTGCCGCCCGGTTGCTTCAGGGCGTAGAGCCATGCGGCGAGGTAGTTCCAGCGGGCGCCAGCCGAGGTCTTCGGGTTCGGCGTCACGACGCTGATGCCCGGCTTGGCGAGGTCGTTCCAGTCCTTGATGCCCTTGGGGTTGCCCTTGCGCACGAGCAGCACGATGGTCGACGTGTACGGCGTGGCGTTGTCCGGCAGACGCTTCTGCCAATCCTTGTTCACAAGGCCGGCGGTGGCCAGCTCGTCGATATCGGCCGAGATGCCGAGCGTGACGACGTCGGCGGGTGCACCGTCGAGCACGGTACGGGCTTGCTTGCCCGAGCCGCCGTGCGAGGCTTTCACCGTCACCGTGTCGCCGGCAACTTGCTTGTAGTGGGCCTCGAAGGCCTTGTTGTAGTCGGCGTAAAGCTCACGCGTCGGGTCGTACGACACGTTGAGCAGCGACAGGCTTGCGGCCTGCGCCTGAATCGTCATGCCGGCGGCCAGCGCCAGACCACCCAGCGCGACTGCCAGCTTCTTAGCTTTCCATCCCCGTGCTGCTTTGTTCATGACTTGCACTCCTTGTTTGCTTCTCGTGTGTAGGAGGCCAGTCTAGGGGGGCGTCTAAATAATTAAAAATAATATTTTCGCTTTTGTTTATGCCGGAATAAGGATTAGAGAAATTCTGCTGACGAGGCCGTCATCAGACGTAGGGGGTACCGTTCAGCGCGGCAGCCACGCCCGCAGACCCCCGGTCCACAAGGCTCAGGAAGGTTTTCTGAGCCGCAGCGGTGTCCTGCGTCAGCGCGAATGTGCGATGTGCGTCGAGGAAGGCAACCGTCCAGCCGGCGAGCAACAGCCCAGCAGCCAGTTGGGCTTCGACGTCCGGAATCGGACGGCCAGCCGTCTCGGCCAGCGCCTGCGCCACGACCTCGGCCAGTTCGTCCCGGATCGCCCGGGCACGCGCCTTGAGCGTCTCGCTGCCTTCGATCGTGCGGATGAAGCCCTGGCTCTGGGCCGAGAAGTTCACGAAGGGACTGTTCTGCGATACAAGACGATGCGCAAGACGCCGCAGCGCCTCGACGGGCGAGACGCCTGCATCTCGCGCATGGATGGCCTCCCTAAGCGCGTCACGGCCCTCCTCGTCCCGGTCGAAGAACATGTCTTCCTTACGGGGAAAGTGATTGAAGACGGTCATGCGCCCAACGTCGGCGGCGGCCGCGATCTGGTCGACCGTCACGTGATCGAAGCCGTGTTCGTGGAAAAGCCGTGTCGCGGCATTGGAAATGCCCTGCCGGGTGGCGAGGCGCTTTCTCGATCTCAAATCGGTTGGCGTTGACATGAGGTTCCTGATGGCCTAGTTTACATGTACTCAGTACATATTTATACGAAGTATATGACAAACTCCATAGATGTTGTAGTGGCCGGTGCCGGCCCCGTCGGCTTGCTCGCCGCCATCGAACTGACACTCGGCGGCGCACGCGTACTCGTGCTCGAACGACTGGCGTCGCCCAGTCAGGCCATGAAGGCGCTCTCCTTCGGGCCGCTGGCAGGCGAAGCACTCCTGCGCCGGGGCATGCGCACGGCTATCGACGACGCACAGCAGCGCAGCGCACAGGCCATGCAGGCGTTCACCCAGCAGACCGGAGCGGATCTGCGCGTCCGTGCTTCGAAGTTTAATGGCCATTTCGCCGGGCTTTCCCTCATTCGGCGCGACGCACAGGTCGACCCCGACAGGCGGCCACGTCACGTCGATCAGCCCGCGCTGGAAGCCATGCTGGCCGCTCGGGCGCAAGCGCTCGGTATCGAGGTGCGGCGCGAACATGAGATCACCGGGATCGAGGCGGATGACGAGGGTGTCGAAGTCTCGTGGATGTCGCCCGGCGGACCGGGGCGAATCGTGGCGGCCTATCTGATCGGTTGCGACGGTGGACGCAGCACCGTGCGCAAGATGTGCGACTTTGCCTTCCCCGGTACCGAGCCGACGCTCACGTTTTATCAAGCGACGGCCGACGTCGATCATCCGGAGCGTTTGCTGCCCATCGGATGGAATCGCACCGAACGTGGCGTGTTTTGCTATGGCCCCGTGCCCGGACGCCTGTTCATGCTCGACTTCACGGGACCGCCAGCGAATCGCGACGCCCCCGTCACGCGTGAAGAAATCGAGGAAGTGCTGCGCCGTACCAGCGGCCAGGACGTACGCGTGAGCGCGCTGCACGCCGCGAGCCGCTGGGCTGACAACACCCGCCTCGTCGACACGTACCGGCAAGGGCGCGTGTTCCTCGCAGGCGACGCCGCGCACGTTCACTCGCCGTTCGGCGGGCAGGGATTGAGCCTTGGCCTGCTCGACGCGGCGAATCTCGGCTGGAAGCTCGCCGCCGTCATTCGCGGCGATATGCCTGAAAGCCTGCTCGCCACTTACACGGCCGAGCGTCGCCCGGTCGCCGAGGCGGTGCTCGCGAATACGCGCGCGCAAGTCGCCATCCTGCGTCCGGACCCGCAATCGGGGGCGATGCGCGATCTCATTGCCAAGCTGATGGATTTCGACGACGTGAACCGCTACATCGGCGAGATGATGACCGGCGTGTCCATGCGATACGAACTCGTGGCGTCTGCAGAATCGCATCCGGATGTCGGACGTCTCGCGGGCGATTGGCAACTTTCCGATGGCACTTACCTTTTCGACGCCATGCAGGACGGGCGCGGTGTCTTGCTCGACGGCACTGCGGATCGGCGTGCATCGCAACGTGTGACGACGATAACGCATCAGGTGCGCTGCCTACCCGTTGCGGAAGGCCCGTCCTGGCTGTTGCGACCCGACGCTTGCATTGCATGGCGCAGTGAGCCGGATTGCACCGACGAACTCGCCGGGCTGGAAAACGCGTTGCGCCGCTGGTTTGCCGTCTGAGTCTGTCGCGCGGATGAACTACGTAGCGATACACGACGACACACTCGGCGTTTCGATATTGGCGCTATACTCCGCGACGTGAAACTGCTCCGTCTCGTTCTCGTGCTGCTGTTGTGCGCCGTGCTTCCCCTTAGCGGGCTGGCGGCGAGCGGTATGGCGGGCGATTGTCCGATGCAGATGACCGCGATGTCGGACGATGCCTCCGACTTGGCGGCCATGCCCATGATGGCGACGGCAGCACCTTCCACCATGGCCCCGTCGGCAGCGCCGACGCTGGCCATGGATCACTGCGACGGCATGACGATGCCAGCCAGCGGAAAGCTCAAGGGCCCCTTCTGCAAGGTGACGGCGCAATGCAACCTCGGCAGCCTCTACCACCCGGCGATCACGCCTGAAGTCGCGCGTCCGGTGAGCATCGCTCGCAAGACCGGCTTCCACTACACCGATTCCCTGCGCCTGCGCGCGCCTGACGGCCTCTGGCGTCCACCCACCTCGCTGTAACCCTCCGCAGGCGTCTGTCCATTTTGTTCGACCGTGTCACGCGCAGCCTCGACGGCTGACGCCACACACGCGCCGACGCCATCGACAGCCCCTGCCCGTCTCCGGGTTCGCCGCACCAGCGGCGAGATCGTCCTGAACAGGACGCGAATGCCACACGGCATTCGTACGCGTGGGGTTTCACATGTATTCGATTTTCAACGTGCCGGGTTACCGGCGCGTCAGCGCACGTGCGTGCGCCGTCATCGTCCTGCTCTCCGCCGCTAGCGCGGCCAGTGCCACCTCCTCGGCGCAAGACGCAGGGTTATCGCTCGACGCGTCGCTGCAATCCGCGATGGACCACTCCGCCGCGCTGCAAGCGGCAGAGGCGTCCGTGCGCGCGAGCACACAAGCCGCAGCGCGCGCAGGCCAGTTGCCCGATCCAACCTTAAAAGCAGGCGTCGACAACCTGCCGGTCAACGGCGATCAGCGCTTCGCAGTGGGCAGCGACTTCATGACGATGCGGCGCATCGGCATCGAACAGGAATGGGTATCGTCGGATAAGCGGCGCTTGCGCTCCGATCTGAGCGATCGCGTCGTCGACCGGCAGCGCTCCGGCTATCTGGCGCAAGTCACCAACGTCCGTCAGCAGACAGCCATGGCCTGGCTGACCGCTATCTATGCGAAGAAGTCCACCGCCGTCGCTCAGGCGCTGGTCGAGCACATGACGCACGAGCTGGACGCGACCACGGCCTCGTATCGTGGCGCGAAAACCTCGGCATCCGACGTCACACAGGCGCGTCTCATGCTCGCGCAGGCGCAGGATCAGGCGCTCAAAGTGCAGCAGACCGAGCGCGCCGCGCTCATCGGCCTGTCGCGCTGGACAGCGATGCCGGTCAGCGATGTCTCGGGCGAGCCCCCATCGCTCGACAGCACGGTCCCCGCGCTCACGCCCGATCAACTTGCGCGCGTGCAACCGACGCTCGTGAGCGGGGCTGACGATATTGCCGTCGCCGACGCGGACACGGCAGTCGCCACCAGCAACCGCTCGTCGAACTGGACATGGGAAGTGGCTTATCAGCAGCGCGGCCCGCAGTTCTCGAACATGGTGTCCATCGGCGTGAGCATTCCCCTGCCGATCCATCGTTCGCAACGTCAGGACCGCGACGTCGCTGAAAAGGCCGAACTCGCCGAGCGTGCACGTCTGAGTTATCTGGACACGCAACGTCAGGTGGAAGCGGACATCCGCACGCTCGGCACGTCGCTCACGAACGGACGCGAGCGCATCGCGAATCTGCAAGGTTCGCTGCTGCCCGCAGCAGAGCAACGCGTCGCGCTCGCGAATGCCGCCTATCGCGGCGGCACCGGCACCCTTGCCGACATCTTCGCCGCCCGCCGCAGCTTGCTCGACGCTCAGTTGCAAGTCCTCGATCTCCAGCGCGAGGTGTCGCTGGTCTGGGCACAGCTTGAGTATCAGGTGCTTCCGCCCGCGATGGCCTCCGCCCCCGCCATCGCCGTCGCTCGTTAAGAGACCTTCCCCATGAAAAAGAAAACTGTGATTTACGCCGCTACGGCAGTGTTCACCGCTTGCGCCTTGCTCGCGCTGGGCTACGCCGGCGGACGACATTTCGCACCGGGCAATGCCGATGCGACCGCCGCCGTCGCGACCGTCAATGGCGAAGGCTCGCCCGCCGACGGCCAGCGTCGCGTGCTGTACTGGCACGACCCGATGATGCCGAATCAGCACTTCGACAAGCCCGGCAAGTCGCCCTTCATGGACATGCAACTCATGCCCGTGTATGCCGACGAGGTCGGTGCCGACGGTGTCCGGATCGATCCGAACCTGCAGCAGAACCTCGGCATCCGTTTTGCGAAGGTGCGACGTGCCGACGTCGCAGCAGGCTTCGATGTCGTCGGCTCCACGCAATTCGACGAATCGCAAGCCGATGTCGTGCAATCGCGCGTGACCGGCTTCATCGATCGTCTGTATGCGAACGCCCCGATGCAGCATGTGTCGCAGGGTGCGCCGGTAGCCTCCCTGTTCGTGCCCGACTGGCTCGCACCGCAGGAGGAATACCTCGCACTCGTACGTAGCCAGATGGGCGGCGCGCTGCTCGACGCCGCGCGCGCCCGCATGCGCGCCCTCTCCATACCGGACGCCCTGATTGCCAACCTTGCGCGTACCGGACAACCGCAAACGCACGTCGTGCTGAGCGCACCCCGCGCGGGTGTGGTGACGGAACTCAACGTGCGCAACGGCGCGATGGTCTCTCCAGGACAGACACTGGCGAAAGTGGCCGGCTTGTCGAAACTCTGGCTCGTCGTGGAAATTCCCGAGGCGATGGCGTTGCGCGTGCGTCCCGGCATGAAGGTCGACGCCACGCTCGCTGCCGACGATACGCAGCACATCGTCGGACGCGTGCGAGACGTCCTCCCCGGCATCAATCCCGGCAGCCGGACGTTGCAGGCGCGTCTTGAACTGGACAACACGGGCGAGCGTCTCACGCCGGGCATGCTCGTGCGCGCCCACATGAGCGACGCGAAGGCGGTATCGCAACTGCTCGTGCCGTCAGAAGCGGTGATCACGACGGGCAAGCAAAGCGTCGTCATCGTGCGCAATGCCGACGGCGGTCTGCAACCCGTCGCCGTGACGACCGGCAACGATGTCGGGGCAGATACCGTGGTGCTTCAGGGACTGACGCAAGACCAGGAAGTCGTCGCGTCGGGACAGTTCCTGATCGACTCCGAGGCCAGCCTGAAATCGGTGTTGCCGAAGTTGAACGCGAGCGGAGGCACCCAATGATCGCCCGCCTCATTCGCTGGTCGATACACAACCGGTTACTGGTGTTGCTCGCCTCGGTGCTCCTTGCCGTATGGGGCATCTACTCGCTCACCCAGACACCGCTGGACGCGCTGCCGGACCTCTCGGACACGCAGGTCATCATCAAAGCGTCGTATCCGGGCAAAGCGCCACAGGTCATCGAAGATCAGGTGACGTATCCGCTGACCACCACGCTGCTCGGCGTGCCCGGTGCGAAGACGATCCGCGCGTATTCGTCGTTCGGCGATGCCTTCGTCTATGTGCTGTTCGACGACAAGACCGATCAGTACTGGGCGCGCTCGCGCGTGCTCGAATATCTGAATCAGGTGCAGAGCCGTCTGCCGCAAGGCGCGAAGGTCTCGCTCGGGCCGGACGCCACGGGTGTCGGCTGGGTCTACGAATATGCCCTCGTCGACCGCACCGGGCGTCACGATCTCGGGCAACTGCGCGCGCTCAACGACTGGTTCCTGAAGTTCGAACTCAAGGCGGTGCCCGACGTCGCCGAAGTCGCCTCGATCGGCGGTATGGTGCGTCAGTACCAGGTCGTGCTCGATCCCGACAAGCTGCGCGCGTTCGGCATTTCGCAGGCGAGCGTCGCCGATGCACTCTCGAAGGCAAATCAGGCGTCCGGTGGCTCCGTCGTCGAGATGGCGGAATCGGAATACATGGTGCGCTCCACGGCGTATCTGCGCTCGCTGGACGACTTCCGTCGCGTGGTCATTCGCACGGACGCCAGCGGCACACCGGTATTGCTCGGCGACGTTGCCCGTATCCAGATCGGCCCGGAAGCCCGTCGCGGCGTGGCGGAACTCAACGGTCAGGGCGAGGTGGCGGGCGGTGTCGTGGTGATGCGTTCGGGCAAGAACGCGCTCACGACCATCGAAGCCGTGAAGGCGAAGCTCTCCGATCTCAAGCGTTCGCTGCCGCCCGGCGTCGAGCTGGTCACGACGTACGACCGCTCACAGCTGATCGAACGCGCCGTCGACAACCTGAAAGACAAACTCATCGAAGAGTTCGTCATCGTCGGGATCGTGTGTGCCATCTTCCTGTTCCATCTGCGCAGTGCACTGGTCGCCATCCTGTCGCTCCCACTCGGCGTGCTCACCGCATTCATCGTCATGCGGTATCAGGGCGTGAACGCCAACCTCATGTCGCTCGGTGGGATCGCCATTGCCATCGGGGCGATGATCGACGCGGCTATCGTCATGATCGAGAACGCGCACAAACATCTCGAAGCGTTCGCGCACGCGCATCCCGGCGAGACCCTGAGCGCGTCGCGGCGTTGGACACTCATTGCCGAATCGGCGGCGGAAGTCGGCCCGGCCCTGTTCTTCTCGCTGCTCATCATCACGCTGTCGTTCATCCCCGTCTTCTCGCTCGAGGGACAGGAAGGCAAGTTGTTCTCTCCGCTGGCCTTCACGAAGACATACACGATTGCCGCGGCGGCCGGGCTGTCGGTCACGCTGGTGCCGGTATTGATGGGCTACCTCGTTCGCGGACGCATTCCGGAGGAAGCCGCCAATCCGATCAACCGGGTACTGATGGCGATGTACCGCCCGTTGCTCGACGCAACGTTGCGGCGTCCGTGGGTCGCGCTCGGCGTGGCACTCGTGGCGCTGGCGCTCACGGCGATTCCCATCTCCCGCCTTGGCGGCGAGTTCATGCCACCGCTCGACGAGGGCGATCTGCTCTACATGCCCACGGCGTTGCCGGGAATTTCCGCGGAGAAAGCGTCCGAGCTGTTGCAGCAGACCGACCGGCTCATCAAGACGGTGCCCGAAGTGGAAACGGTATTCGGCAAGTCGGGACGCGCCGACTCGGCCACCGATCCGGCCCCACTGGAAATGTTCGAGACGACCATCCGGTTCAAGCCGCGCAGCCAGTGGCGCGCCGGCATGACACCGCAGAAACTGATCGACGAACTCGACAGCCGCGTGAAAGTGCCGGGCCTTTCGAACGTCTGGGTGCCGCCAATCCGCAACCGTCTGGACATGCTCTCAACCGGCATTAAAACGCCGGTGGGGGTCAAGATCTCCGGGCCCGATCTTGCGGAGATTGACAAGATTGCGTCGCAGATCGAGACGACCGTGAAGCATGCACCAGGCGTGACGTCGGCACTGGCAGAGCGACTGAACGGCGGAAGGTATGTCGACGTCGACATCGACCGGCTTGCCGCCGCTCGCTATGGGCTGGCGATTGCCGATATTCAGGCGGTCGTGTCGTCGGCGGTCGGTGGCGACAACGTGGGTGAAGTCATTGCCGGACGCGAGCGCTTCCCGATCAACCTGCGCTATCCGCGTGACTTCCGTGACTCGGTGCAATCGCTTCGTGACCTGCCGATCGTGACGGATCGCGGAGCGCAGATTCGACTCGGCGACGTCGCGACGCTTCGCGTCGAAGACGGGCCACCGATGATCCGCAGTGAAAACGCACGGCTGTCCGGCTACGTCTACATCGATATCCGCAACACTGACCTGCAAACGGCCGTGACTGGCATGCAACGTCTCGTCGCCGACAAAGTGGTCGTGCCGCCGGGTTATTCGATTGCGTGGTCGGGGCAGTTCGAATATCTGGAGCGTGCGGCGGCGAAGTTGCGTACGGTGATTCCGATCACGCTCGCCGTGATCTTCGTACTGCTGTTCCTGACGTTCAACTCGGCGCTCGATGCGTTGATGCTGATGTCGACGATCCCCTTTGCGCTCGTTGGCGGCTTCTGGCTGATCTGGGGATTGGGGCATGCCGTCTCGGTCGCGACCTCCGTCGGGTTCATCGCGCTAGCAGGCGTGGCGGCGGAGTTTGGCGTCGTAATGCTGCTGTATTTGCGTGGCGCGCTGGAACGGCGAATGGTCAACGGCGAAACGCTCGACGAGGCGCTGATCGTCGACGCGATTCGTGAAGGTGCCGTGCTGCGCGTGCGGCCCAAAGCGATGACGGTCGCGGTCATTCTTGCCGGCCTCATCCCGATCATGATCGGTCACGGCGCGGGCTCCGAAGTCATGCAGCGCATCGCCGCACCGATGGTCGGCGGCATGATTACCGCGCCCCTGCTTTCCATGTTCGTCATTCCCGCTGCCTGGCTGCTATTGCAGCGGCGGCGTCTCAAGCGCTCGGCGTCGGCCAATCCCGTTGATTTGCCGAATGCCCACGCGTCTGCGGTTGTTCCCTCTGTTCCCCCTGTTGTTTCACACGGCACCGACGTGCCGTCCACTTCCTTTGGAGAAAAGCAATGAAGCAGGTTCTTATCGTTTCGGGTGTTCTTTTGGCTGTCTCGGGTGCTGCGGCATCGTCGGCGTTTGCGGCCGGTGAGATGGGCAACATGGCGATGTCGGGCAAGCCTGCCGCCGACGCCAGCGCCAATGCCAATGCCACTGCGGCGCTGACTGACGCGACGGTCAAAAGCGTCGATGCCTCGACCGGTATGGTGATGCTCGCCCACGGCGCGATGACCAACATCGCCATGCCCGCCATGACGATGGCTTACAAGGCGAAGGACGCTGCCATGGCCAAGAGCGTGCATACGGGCGACAAGGTGCGGGTGCGCGTGGAGAACGTGGGCGGGACGCTGACGATCGTTCGCATGGACAAGTAAGCGTTACCGTTTGGGTACGGCGGGCGACAGGCTTCCAGTCACGGAAAACCCGTCGCCCGGCCCACGATGGCGGGCACGTGTGGCGGAAACTTCACGCAGTACATGAAGTTTTCCCTTGCGTTTTTGCAAACACTGTACAAAAATACAGCCACCTGTGCTTCCATACAGTGATGCCATGATCAAACTTACCGCCCGTCAACAGCAGGTCTACGAACTGGTTCAGCAAGCGATCGAGCGCACCGGCTTTCCGCCGACGCGCGCGGAGATTGCCGCCGAACTGGGCTTCTCCTCCGCCAACGCTGCCGAGGAGCACCTGCGGGCGTTAGCGCGTAAAGGCGTGATCGAGCTGGCCGCCGGTCAATCGCGCGGCATCCGCCTCAAGCGCCTGGACGACGCGGGCGGCACGCATCAGTTCACGCTGCCACATATGGGCCTCATGCAGTTGTCGCTGCCGCTCGTCGGCCGTGTCGCTGCGGGCAGCCCGATCCTGGCGCAGGAACATATCGAGCGCAACTTCCAGTGCGACCCGAACATGTTTGCGCGTCAGCCCGATTACCTGCTGAAGGTCCGCGGCATGTCGATGCGCGACGCCGGGATTCTCGACGGCGACCTGCTTGCCGTGCAGAAGGCCGCCGACGCACGCGAAGGTCAGATCGTCGTGGCCCGCATCGGCGACGACGTGACCGTCAAACGCTTTCACCGCGTGAAAGGCGGCGTCGAACTGATCGCCGAGAACCCCGATTTCGAGAACATCAATGTCGACGAAGGCAGTGGTGATTTCGCACTCGAAGGGATTGCGGTCGGTTTGATCCGCAACAACGATCTATGAACGATCTATGAGCGGCCGCTGACGGCCGCCCATCGCGAATAGGGGCAGCGCGACACCGCGACTCACCCCACTCCCTGAAGATTTGCAATTGATTGCGCCGGGCTGGGTCCGGCGCCCGTGCCCTGCTGCGATTTGTGAGATGAACGTCATTCGCAGCGAGACACGTCCCTCCGACCCGCTTTGAAAGAAGGATGCATCATGGCTCGACTCTTTGGTTTGCTGCGTACGTCTCTCGGTCAATCGGCCGCTCGCGTGTCATCGCAGACGCGACTCTCGGCGGTGTACGGTCTCTCTGCACTGTCCGGACCGTTCGCTTCGGCCCCCGCCATCGCCCGTTCCTACACCGTGCCCACCCGCACGCGCACGACCACACTGCCGCGCACGATTGCCGCCGCCGTGGCATCCGCCACGCGCCGAGGCTGCCCCGCTGGCAAAGCCGTGAAGGCATCGCGCAACGTTCGGGAACAGCAGGCACGGCGTGAAGCGCATGACACGCAGGAAGGTCACGATGTGCGCGTCTATCGCGACAGGTCGCACATCGTGATGGTCGGCACGTTCGCCGACATCTGCCGCAAACTCGATCAGGCCGTGGGTGAACAGTTCTGCCAGGCAGCAGTTTGATGTTTTTCGCAGGCAGGCCGGTCAACGCATTGCGCGAAGACAGGCTGAAGCCAGCCCGGCGCGCTGGCTCGGGCGGCTTATTCGCGACGACTGGCAGTCAGGCTCGCTTGCGCTGCGAAGCGTATTCGCCGTGGGTCACTGCCCCAGCGTAAGCAACGGATTGTCATCACCGTGACGCTCGCCGTCGAAGAAGCGTGCGACGTCTTCCCGCTTCACGGCTTCGATGTTCGCGTGTTGCCAGCGCGGCTTGTGGTCCTTGTCGATCACCATCGCGCGAATGCCCTCGACGCCTTCGGCACCGGTGCGTCCGTCGAGATTGAAGACGCTGCGCATCATCAACCACTCTTCACGCAATTCGTCCGCGAGTGACAACTTGCGGGCACGACGCACCTGCTCAAGCGCCACGCACGTCATCAACGGCGACCGCTTGGTGCGCAGCAGGTCTTCCGTCTCCTCCGCCCAGCCCGAGTATTCGCAACGCGCTTCGAGCTTGAGACCCTTCAGAATCGCCGGCATGTCTGCGTGCGCGAAGTGCTCGTCGATGACGTCGCGTAGCGGTGCCAGCTTGCCCGGTGCAAGACCGGCCGGTGGCAGGCTTTCGCGACAAAATGTGCGCGCAGCGTCCAGCACGGCATCGCTATCGGACCAGTCTCCGTTGGCGAGTCGCTCGCACAGCGCGGGCAACGAGGCGCGCGGCACCACCACATCGGCCAGACCGATTTCACATGCATCGACTGCGCCAAACACGATGCCCGTCGTGCCGAGGTATTCGCCAAGATGCCCCGCGAGATTCGCGAGGAAGAACCCACCGCCCACATCCGGGAACAGGCCGATAGCCGTCTCGGGCATCGCCATGCGCGTAGCTTCGGTAACGATACGCAACGTCGCCCCTTGCGAGATGCCCATGCCACCGCCCATCACCACACCGTCCATGAGTGCGATGTACGGCTTCGGATACGACGCGATCGTGTAGTTCAGTCGATACTCGTCGGTGAAGAAATCCATGATGTCCGTGCGGCCTGCGCTGATGGCCTCATGGAAGTAGCGAATGTCACCGCCCGCGCACAAGCCCTTCTCGCCCTCGCCTTGCAGTACGACGCCGAGCACCTTGGGATCGTCGCGCCACTGATCGAGCGCGGCAGCCATCGCACGAATCATGTCGTGCGACAACGCATTGAGCGCCTTCGGACGCGTCAGCGTGATGAAGCCGATACGGCCACGGATTTCGGTTCGAACAAAATCGGTCATGTCAGGCAAGGACTCCGGAAACGTCAACGGATTGGGGGGATTGAAAAACAAAAAAGCCGGCGCATAGCACCGGCTTTTCTTCCAACAGAGGGATTTCGCAACACAACGGACTTTTCATCCGCTGCGCCGCGCTTCCATCGCCGGCTTTACTTCTCTTCGCGCGACGCGCGCTTGCGCTCGTGCTCGATCAGGTGACGCTTGCGCAGACGAATCGTCTGCGGCGTGACTTCGACCAGCTCGTCGTCGTCGATGAATTCCACGGCGTACTCGAGGCTCATCGCGATCGGCGGCACCAGACGCACGGCTTCGTCGGTACCCGACGCACGCACGTTCGTAAGCTGCTTGCCCTTGATCGGGTTGACCACGAGGTCGTTATCGCGGCTGTGAATACCAATGATCATGCCTTCGTAGAGGGCATCACCCGGCTTCACGAACATGCGACCACGATCTTGCAGCTTCCACAGTGCGTAGGCCACGGCATCGCCGTTATCCTGCGAGATCAACACGCCGTTACGACGCTCACCCAGCGAACCATCCTTGACCGGTGCGTAGGCATCGAAGATGTGGCTCATCAGGCCCGTACCGCGCGTCATCGACAGGAAATCGCCCTGGAAGCCGATCAGGCCGCGAGCCGGAATGCGGTATTCAAGACGCGTACGGCCACGACCGTCCGACACCATGTCCAGCATTTCGCCCTTACGACGACCGATTTCTTCCATGACGCCGCCCTGGTGTTCGTCTTCCAGGTCGATGGTCAGCATTTCGTACGGCTCGTGCTTCACGCCGTCGATTTCCTTGAGCACCACGCGCGGACGCGACACGGCCAGTTCATAGCCTTCGCGACGCATGTTCTCGATCAGAATCGTCAGGTGCAGTTCGCCACGGCCCGACACTTCAAAGACGGAGTCGCTGTCGGTGTCCTTCACGCGCAGCGCCACGTTGTGATTCAGTTCCTTGTCCAGACGGTCGCGGATCTGACGGCTCGTCACGAACTTGCCTTCACGGCCGGCGAGCGGCGACGTGTTCACGCAGAAGTTCATCGTGAGCGTCGGCTCGTCGACGGTCAGCAGCGGCAGCGCTTCGGGCGTATCTGCGTCGCAGATGGTCACGCCGATACCCACGTCTTCAATACCATTGATCAGCACGATGTCGCCGGCTTCGGCGCCTTCGTCCGACATCACGCGCTCCAGACCCTTGAAGGTCAGCACCTGATTGATCTTGCGCTTGAGAATTTCACCGTCCGGGCCCGAACGCATCACCACTTGCTGGCCCGGCTTGACGCGGCCACGCGTGATACGGCCAATACCGATACGGCCGACGAACGTCGAGTAGTCGAGCGAGCTGATCTGCAATTGGAGCGGCGCTTCCGGATCGGCGTCGCGAACCGGCACGTGTTCGAGAATCGCGTCGAACAGCGGCTTCATGGTGCCTTCGCGCACGTCCGAGTCGAGGCTTGCGAAACCGTTCAGGGCCGAAGCGTAGACGACCGGGAAGTCGAGCTGTTCGTTGGTCGCGCCGAGCTTGTCCATCAGGTCGAACGTCTGGTCGATCACCCAATCCGGACGTGCGCCCGGACGGTCGATCTTGTTGACCACGACGATCGGCTTCAGACCGAGGCCCAGGGCCTTGCGGGTCACGAAGCGCGTTTGCGGCATCGGGCCTTCGACGGCGTCGACCACCAGCAGAACGCTGTCGACCATCGAAAGCACACGCTCCACTTCCCCGCCGAAGTCCGCGTGTCCCGGGGTATCGACGATGTTGATGTGCGTGCCTTCGTATTCGACGGCGCAGTTTTTGGCGAGGATCGTGATGCCGCGCTCTTTTTCGATGTCGTTCGAGTCCATCACGCGTTCAGCGACTTGCTGGTTTTCGCGGAAGGTGCCCGACTGGCGCAGCAACTGGTCGACGAGCGTGGTTTTGCCGTGGTCGACGTGCGCGATGATGGCGATATTACGGAGAGCGCGGGTCATGAAAGGGGTGCTCGAAAAAGCCTTTGAGGAATCCGCGATTCTACCACTTGCGCATGTCTCACGTCATGGCCTTTCTGCATTGCAACAACGCCAAGCGCATCGATTCGACGATTGACCCACATTCGTCACGAAAAAAGACCTGCGATTCCGCCCCCTTCCCGTCCTAGCGCTTTCGATGCTACGCACCAAATTAGAGCATTTCATCTAATTTCCATCGAAATATTTGCCTAGTCAACTATTGCATCGACTTGAAATTAATTAAGTACCCGCTATAATCGTGACAAGTCAACTATTGCAGCTGCACGAAAATGTCCGATCCTTCCGTCACTTCTTCCGCGACCGCGCCGACGTCTCAGCCGGAAGCGCCGCAAGCCGATCCCCCGCGCAACGGTTACAACATCGACGATTCCCTCGGGTATCTCGTGGCGCGTGTGCGTCAGCTGATCCTGGCGGAACTGACGAAGGAAACCTCGCAGTACGGCCTCACCAGCACGCAGGCGACCATGCTTTACAAGGTGGCGACAGGCAAGAGCAAGACGGCGGCGGACCTCGCCCGTGACTACTGTATCGATGCAAGCGCGGTCACCCGCCTGCTCGACCGGCTCGAAGCGCACGGATTGCTCGTTCGCGAGCGCAGCAAGAGTGATCGCCGCACGGTGAACCTGAGTGCAACGGAGGCCGGCAATGCGATGGCCGACCGGATGCCCGATATCTTCACCCGCGCTGCCGACCACCTGATGGGCGGTTTCAGCGTCGAGGAAATCGGGTTTTTGAAGAGCCTGCTGCGACGGGTGATCGCCAACGGCGAAGGTGGATGACGGCGCGAGCGCCCGAGAAATCCATTCGAATTGCCTCGATTCCCGTTCAGAAAAGCTTGTCGAGTCCACTATTGCAAGTCTCGTCAGGCCCTGATTCCCGATTACTGTCAGTACAAGACTTCACTCGTAAAGGTTTTGCGATGAAAGCGGTCTCACCCTTCCTCCCGCATCTGCGGGCCCGCTCAGCGATTTCCGCCCTCTGTCTGGCGGCTGTGACGCTGGGTTTTGCCGGTTGCGCGAACTTCGCCGGCATCCATAGCGACAAGCAGATCACCACGCCTGAGCACTATCAGACCCAGCGCAGCCTGCCCTCCGAGGGCGGCCCGTGGCCGGGCACCGATTGGGCCCAACGCTTCGGCGATCCGCAACTCGTCTCCCTGATCGACGAAGCCCTCGCCGGCAACCCCGATCTCGCCATGGCCGCTGCCCGTCTGAAGGCTGCGCAGGCGCAGACCGAAGGTGCCGCCGCTGCGTTACTGCCGTCGGTCAATTTCAACGGCGACGTGTATCGCGAGAAGTTCACCGAAAACACCATCTACCCGCCGGGCTACGGTGGCACGTGGTTCACGCAGGGCGATCTGAATGCGTCGCTGTCGTGGGAACTCGATTTGTGGGGCAAGAACCGTTCGGCACGGGCGCAAGCCACGTCGGCCGAGCGCGCCGAAGAAGCCGAAGACCAGGAAGTGCGTCTCGCGCTGTCGACCGCCGTCGCCCGCTCCTATAACCAGCTCGCGCAGCAGTATGCGCTGCACGACGTGCTCGATCGCATCAGCAAGCAACGCCAGAACCTCGGCAAGCTGACGGCTGATCGCGTGCGCGCCGGTCTCGACACGCAAGTCGAACAGAAGCAGGCCGACAGCAACAGCGCCGACATTCAGACGCAAATCGCACAGCTCGACGGCCAGATCCTGCTCACGCGTCACCAACTCGGTGTGCTGCTGGGCAAGGGCCCGGATCGCGGTCTGGAAATCGCACCGCCGAAGCTCGCACAGCTCGCCACGCCGGCCCTGCCGGACAACCTGCCGCTCGCCCTGCTCGGACGCCGCCCGGACATCGTCTCGGCCCGCTGGAGCGTGGAATCGCAACTGCAGGGTGTGGACGTCGCTAAAGCGCGCTTCTATCCGGACGTGAACCTGAACGCCGCGTTCGGCTTCTCCACCTTCGGGCTGGGCAAGCTGATCGATCCGAGCAGCCAGAACATTCAGGCCGGTCCGGTGATTACGCTGCCGATCTTCGACGGCGGCCGCCTGCGTGCCAACCTGAAGGGTCAGTACGCCGCGTATGAAAGCGCCGTAGCGAACTACGATTCGACGCTCAACAAAGCGCTCGGCGACATCGCCGACCGCATGTCGTCGATCCGTTCGGCCGACAAGCAAATGGTGTCGCAACGCGTGGCGCAGGACGCCGCACAACGCGCCTACGACCTTGCCATCGACCGCTACAAGGCCGGGCTGACGCCGCAACTGACCGTGCTGACGGCCGAGTCGTCGCTGCTGGCGCAGGAACAGGCACGCGTGAATATCGACAGCGCACGCCGCGACCAGCAAATCGGCCTGATCAAGGCGCTGGGTGGCGGTTTCGAAGCGCAGTCGGCGGGACTCGTCGTGGGCCAGGAACGCCCGGCAAAGACCGAAGGCGACGCGACCAACGCACAAACGCACTGAACGTCACGCAAAACAAGACAAACGTCAAAAGCACATTGAGAGATTAGTACGGAGCAAATGATGAGCGAGAACCAACAACAAGCGCCTGCCCAACCGGCACAGAACAATGGCAAGCGCCGCCGCATGATGCTGACGCTGACGGCCGTGATCGCCATTGCGGCGATCGGCTACGGCGCCTATTACGCGCTGTATGCGCGCTACTACGAAGACACCGACGACGCATACGTCGCCGGCAACGTCGTGCAGATCACCCCGCAAGTGGCTGGCACCGTCACCGGTGTGAAGGTCGACGACACGCAGATGGTCAAGGCCGGCCAGCCGCTGGTCACGCTGGATCAGACGGATGCCCGCGTCGCCCTGTTGCAATCCGAAGCCAACCTCGCACAGACCGTGCGTCAGGTCCGTACGTACTTCGTGAATAACGATGCGTACGCCGCCACGGTCGCCATGCGTCAGTCGGAACTCGCGAAGGCGCAAGCCGACGTGAAGCGCCGCGAAATGGCCATCGCCACAGGTGCCGTGTCGCGTGAAGAACTGGCCCACGCGCAAGACGCCGTGAAGTCGGCACAAGCCGCGCTCGAACAGGCCCGCGCACAACTCGTGTCGAACAAGGCGCTGACGGACAAGACCTCGGTGACCACGCATCCGAACGTGCAGCAAGCGGCCGCGAAGGTGCGCGCCTCGTACCTCGACTACGCCCGTACGTCCATCCCGGCTCCGGTCGACGGCTACGTCGCCAAGCGCTCGGTGCAGGTCGGCCAGCGTGTGGCGACGGGTGCACCGCTCATGGCGCTCGTGCCGCTCAACGAAGTGTGGGTCGACGCCAACTTCAAGGAAGTGCAGATCTCGCACATGCGCGTTGGCCAGCCGGTCACGCTCACGGCAGACGTGTACGGCTCGTCGGTGGAATACAAGGGCACCGTGGCCGGCTTCTCGGCCGGTACGGGCAGCGCCTTCTCGCTGCTGCCGGCACAGAACGCCACGGGTAACTGGATCAAGGTGGTGCAACGTCTGCCGGTCCGTATCGCGCTCGACCCGAAGCAGTTGCAGCAGCATCCGCTGCGCGTCGGTCTGTCGATGCAGGTCAAGGTGAACGTGCGTAATACCGACGGCAAGGAACTGGGCGAAGCGCCGACCCTGCCGGTGTATTCGACCGACGTGTACGACAAGGTCGGTCACGACGCCGACGACATCGTCGCCAAGATCATTACCGAGAACGCCGGTGCTGCGGCTGCCAATGCAGGCGCAAGCGCAGGCGATGCCAACGACACGCGCAACCAGCCGGCCCGCGCTCGTCCCCTGTAAATCGGAGGGGGGTGCCCCCCACCCCCTTTGACAATCCATGGCAACTCAAAACGCTCCTGCCCCGCTCTCGGGAGGGCAGCTGGTACTCGGCACCATCGCGTTGTCGCTCGCCACGTTCATGAACGTGCTCGACACTTCGATTGCCAACGTATCGATTCCCGCTATCTCCGGCGACCTCGGCGTCTCGTCGAGCCAGGGAACGTGGGTGATTACGTCGTTCGCTGTCGCCAATGCCATTTCGGTGCCGCTCACGGGCTGGCTGACCGAGCGCTTCGGTGCGGTACGGCTGTTCATCACGTCGATCCTGCTCTTCGTGCTGGCCTCGTGGTTGTGCGGTATGGCGCCCACACTCGAAATTCTGCTGGCCGCCCGCGTGTTGCAAGGGGCTGTGGCCGGGCCGATGATTCCGCTGTCGCAGTCGCTGCTGCTCTCGAGCTATCCGCCCGCGAAGAGTTCGATGGCCCTCGCCTTATGGGGGATGACGACACTCGTCGCCCCGGTGATGGGTCCGATTCTCGGCGGCTGGATCTCGGACAACTACCACTGGCCGTGGATCTTCTACATCAACATTCCGGTGGGTATCGCGGCCGCTTACGTCACGTGGATGATCTACAAGAAGCGTGAGACGCCGACACAGCGCAAGCCCATCGACACCGTCGGTCTGGCCTTGCTCGTGTTGTGGGTCGGCTCGTTGCAGGTCATGCTCGACAAGGGTAAGGAACTGGACTGGTTCAACTCGTCGACGATCGTGATCCTCGCGCTCGTGGCGCTGGTGTCGTTCTGCTTCTTCGTCGTCTGGGAAATCACCGAGAAGCATCCGGTGGTCGATCTCACGCTGTTCAAGCGGGTCAACTTCACCGGTGGTGTGGTGGCTATCTCGGTCGGTTACGGGCTGTTCTTCGGCAATCTGGTGATTCTGCCGCAGTGGTTGCAGATCTACCTCGGCTACACGGCAACGGAGGCCGGTCTGGTGATGGCCCCGGTCGGGTTGTTCGCGATCATCCTGTCACCGATCATCGGCAAGTTCCTGCCCAAGCTCGACGCCCGCTGGGTCGTGACCGTCTCGTTCCTGTTGTTTGCGCTCGTGTTCCTGATGCGCTCGCACTTCAACACGCTCGTCGACACGCGCACGCTGATGATCCCGACATTCCTGCAAGGCGTGCCGATGTCGATGTTCTTCATCCCGCTGACAGCCATCATTCTGTCGGGCCTGCCGGGGCATCGCATTCCGGCCGCGGCGGGGTTGTCGAACTTCGTGCGGATCACGTGCGGCGCCGTCGGCACGTCGATTGCAACGACCGTGTGGGATAACCGCATCTCGCTGCACCACGCACAACTGACCGAGAACCTGACGCCGTACGACAACACGTTCAACGGCTCGGTCCAGACGCTCAACCAGTTGGGCATGTCGACGCCGCAGGCCCACGGTTACATCGACCGACTGGTCACACAACAGTCGGCGATGCTCGGTGCGAACGATATTTTCTGGATCTCGGCGGTGTTGTTCGTGCTGATGATCGCGATGGTGTGGATCACGCGCCCGATTCGAGGTGGCGGTGGTGGCGGCGCAGACGCCGCAGCCGGTGCCCACTGAAGCCAAGGCTTCCCCCCGAGTGCCCGGCCCTGCTCTGTACTACCGGGCACTTCTTGAACCCCGCTGAAGTTAGCGGGGTTTTTTTATGGTCAGCCGACGAGATAACGCAATGCCGCCGTGGCCGCAATGCTGATAACGACCGTAGGCAGCAACGAAAAGCGCAACGAGACGAGCAATGTCACGGCCAGTGCCAGCAAATCGGCAGGCCGGTCCGACACGAATGACGGCGCGATGACCGAGATCAGCACGCATCCCGGCAGGCTTTCCATCACCGAGCGCGTGCGCGGACTCAGTACGCGATCACGCAACAACAGGAAGCCGACGATACGCGTGGCATACGTGGTCGCCGCCATCAGCGCAACCGTGGCGACAGGCAAAAGCGTAGCGGCATCAAGCATGGCGCGGCTCCATCAGCACGGCGGCCAGCAAGCCCGCGATCGCACCGGCGGCGACGTACCACGATCCCGGCACGTACAGATACGTCAGCGCTGCGGCGACAAGACTCACCAGCCACGGCAGGCTCTTGCGCATGCCGCGCCACATCCCGCGAAGCAGCACGAGGAACACGGCGGTGAATGCCATATCGAAGCCGTACTGTTCGATGTCGCCAAGCACCGGCCCCAGCACAGCACCGAGCGCCGTAAAGGCAATCCATGCGAGCCAGAGATTGACGGCGACACCGAGGTAATACGGCAGGCTGATGCGGTCGGCTTTACGCGCCTGCGTGTCGGCCAGCGCCATCGCCCAGGCTTCGTCGCACATCAGAAACAGCGACGGGAGCGCACGACGCAAGGGCACATGACGCAGCAACGGCGCGAACGCGGCCCCCATGAGAATGTGACGCGAGTTGACGAGGCACGACATGGCGACGATCAGCGCGAGATGCGGCGGCGACGTCCACAAATGGACTGCCGTGAACTCGGAACCGCCGGCGAAGTTCATGCCGGTCATCAGCGGCACGAGCCACGCGGGCATGCCCTTCTGGGTCGCTTGCGCACCGAGCACCATCGCAAACGGCACGAACCCCAACATCACCGGCAACGAAGCGCGCATGCCGCGCGCGACTTCGAGTTTGACATCGGACTGCGCTGTCGACGCAGCCGAAGAAGACATTCCAGACACAAAGACTCCTGCAATAACAACGCAATAACAACTCAATAGCGACTCAATAGCGACTGTTAGTCACTGGCATCGCAGGATAGCGAACTCGGCTTGCCATCGTCTTGTATGTTCTTGCGGTTTTGGGACGGCTGATTCGGTGTTTGGGATCGTCAGCCGTCTGAGGAAGCACGCGGATCGATACGAATGCTCTGAAGGTCGGCGTCGTCGTCAACGGTGCCGTCGTCGCAAGTCTGCGGTGCGGGAGGCTTCACAAGCGATTCGGCGCCGGCTGCAGCCGCCTTTGTCGCGGCACCCGCTTTCTCCAGCCAGCCGTAGAAGTCCAGTAACCCCGCGGGCAGGGACGTCGTATCGTCGCTGAACGGCAAACGCGCGATCAGAATGACGAATGCAGCCGCCGATGCCCGGCGGATCTGCGTCGCGATGGATTTCTGCCATTTGGGATCGTCGTGCTGCGCGAGTGCTTTACGGACTTTGTCGAGAAGGCTCGTCACGACACGCTCGCGTATCGTTGCCTTGTCAGTCCCCTTCTCCCCGTCAGCCTTCTGCGACGACGGTCCCAGAATGTCGCACAGTTTCGTGAACCCGCCCCGCGTGTCGATCCATCCGATCAGATTTGCCAGGCTGTCTCCCTGAAACGGCAGACTGCCGGGATTTCGAACTTCCAACCCCCAACAGACAAGGTCGCCGAGTGCGAGCAAGGCGAAGTACGGCGCGACCATCATCCCGGGCGTGAAAACCGCCTTGCCGATACGCAGTACTTTGCAACTGGCGGCCCGAGCAACGCGCGCTTGCCCCGGTCGTACCAAAATGCAAACCATTTCGTTAGCCCATCTCGCAAAAAGATCCGGCGCGATGTAGGGCGACAGCGAACTCGCCAGTTGACTCGCCAGACTGGCGACGTGGGTCGCCAGCACGGCAATGCCGAGCAGTTTGGGATAGTCAGGGCGCGGTGCGATCTCGGCAGGCTCGCTGGGTGCAACGGATTGGGCAAGCCAGGTAGGTTCGGCGGGCACCGTCAACTTCGACAGCGATAGGGATGGGGCCGACGTCGGCAATATCCGAGGAAGATCGGGGCGCGCGTCGTCGATGTCCGCATTGCTGGCATATCCATGCAATTGCAACGCGGTCATCGCGTGCTGGTGCGAGATCATTTCGCTCAGAAGCGCGCTCATCCCCTCTTCGACATCGGTGATTGAGCAGTCTTCTCCGAACCGCAGATCCTGCACTGCAACCGCGCCGCAGTTTCTCGCGCAGCCAAAGTCTTGGAGCAATGGAATCGTTGACAGGTCTTGCTCACGCGACGGACTGCCTAACAGCCCTGCGTGCTGACCCTCCATCTGGATGGAAACGTACTGCGAACCGCGTGGGGCCTGGATCATCGCGCACCGCCCTGCTCGTCGAATTCGGCCGTGTCAGGTCTCGCTGCGACCGAGGCCCGCGCCGGCACAACCGCGCCACTCTGCGCCGGGTGCAGCACCGGTCGCTTGCACAATTCGCTCCTCGTGTGGGGCGGCGCCGGAGGACGAACCGGTCGGGCATCGGCAGGTGTCACGCAATCGCAGTATCATTGCGCATCCCCCGGTCTGACGCCCCCACGGTCAAACGCCGTCCGACGGCCGGGAAAGTACCATCCGTCAGCAAAAAACAAAACATCATGAATACCCCGCAGAACCCGATCGAACGCTCTGAAGTCACTTTCCGCTTTCTGGCCGAACCGGCTGCCGTCAACTTCGGCGGCAAGGTGCATGGGGGCTCCCTGATGAAGTGGATCGACGAAGTGGCCTACGCTTGCGCCGCCACATGGTCGGGCCGCTACTGCGTGACGGTCAGCGTCGGCAATATCCGCTTCCGCCGTCCGATTCTGGTGGGCAACCTGGTGGAACTGCGTGCGCGTATCGTGGCTACGGGCCGTACCAGCATGCACATCCACGTGTCGGTGCACGCGGGCGATCCGAAGTGGGGCGAACTGCGTCAGACAACCGACTGCCTGATGGTTTTCGTGGCGGTCGACGAGAGCAATCACCCGGTCGGCGTGCCGTCGTTCGAACCGAAGACGGAAGAGCAAAAGGCGCTGGCCAAATACGCGATGGACGTGAAAGCCGCGCTCGACGCCATCGTCGAACTTAAGCCGGAAAACGTCGCGAACTGACGCGTTCGATGCATTTTCGCGGGCGGCGGTGCCGTCCGCGCAGCAGTACCAGAGTCAGGCATCGGGTTTCGATTTGTCGCTTCGAAGGGGAGCCAATCATGCCGCGCGGAACCGTCAAGCTCTACTACCCCGAGAAGGGGTATGGCTTCATCACCCCGGACAATGGCGGTGAAGTCGTCTTCGTCCACGAAAGCGAAGTCTGCATCGCTGGTGCGACGTCTCTGCAAAGCGGCCAGATCGTCGAGTACGAAACGACGCGCGGCGACGCTTATCTGCTTGCACTGAATGTTCGTGAAGTCACACACTAGCACTCGCCTTAGCGCTCGCTGACGCTACCTAGCTGCGCGCTCACCGCGCGGCCCCTCCCGCAAACGCCCCCCTGCCCGCGCTTCCTGAGCGTTTTCACGCCCTCCCGCCTACCTGTCAACGTTGACAGTTACGTCCGCGCTTATGCAGTGCTGGAATGGCGTTGTGCTCGCGACGTGTCTAGTCGGTCCCTTTGACAGATCGCCCTCTTACAGACCGTGCGATGCACATCACGCTGTCTTTGAGACAAAGGGGGCATCATGGCAACCGGCACGGTCAAGTGGTTCAACGAGATAAAAGGCTTCGGCTTCATCGCGCCAGACGGTGGTGGCGAAGACATTTTCCTTCACTTCTCGGCGGTTGAAAGTACGGATGACCAAGGGGCTTTGACGGAAGGCACGGCGGTGCAGTACGAAGTCTCGCAAGGCCCTAAAGGGCCACAGGCTGCTGCGGTCAAGGTGCTGAAGAAATAGCCGATGGGAACGCAACTCGCTCAACGCGCGAAGTCGATCTGCGAAACCTCATCCAAATATCGTGTCTGGCGAAGCCTGGGTAGCGCCGTGCTCGGCACCGTGTGGTATCTCGCTGCCCTGCCCGCGCATGCGCTCTCGGGCAGCGAAGTCGCCCATAACGTCAACGCCCGGTACAACGACACACGCGCCTATTGCTACATCGACAAGCCCGCGCACTTTTGCACCGGGCTGATCGTACGACCGCTCGAAGGTGGTGTGGCTGAGCACTTCTGGGCACCCACGCCCGGTGAATCGGCAGCGCAGTCCATGTCGTTCGTGTACCTCAGACGCGATGTCGACGTTGGCCGACTCCCCTACAGTGCAGGGTTCATTCTTTCCGATTCGCTCACGGCCAGCGAGCAAGGCAAGCCGATGAATGTCCGATGCGTCTACCCCCTGGATGAAGCCGTGTCGGGTGGGAGTGGCGATCACGGGTGCAATCTCGGCGGAGGGAAAATGGCAGCTGCGGTGGCCACGGTGGCCCCGGATCTGAATTCATGCGATGCGAATGGCGTCACCGACGTCGCCAGTTGGATGACGCATCACGCCGCGAATGGATGGCAGTGCTCCTTCAGTGCCGACGTTGCCGCCAAGTTCTATACGGCGTTGCAAGCGCACAAGGCCTATGCCGACAAGACACGCACACCGTCGCTGCTCATCGAACCGTGGACAATCGACGCACCTCGCTCGATCCCCTTTGAGGCGATCTATTTCGACGTCTCCAATGGCGGCCAACTGGTGCAGGCGCAGCAGTATCAAATGATCTACTACAAGGCGACGGGCGAGTGGCTGCCGATCCTGCGGATGGCGTTCGACGCGGCAGGCAAAGCGTCGTTCGAGTTTGTGCAGGAGGATCAACTGAATGCCGGCTTCACAGTGGCCGACGACCTGAATGCGCGGTTTAACGAGACCCGCAGCGAATGCCCCGACGGAAAAGCAATCGTGTATTGCAGTGGTGTCATCGTTCGAGCCACCAACGGCGGACCCGCCGTATGGAATCCCAGTGCGGATGCGATCGCCAAGAACGGAGTTTCGTCGTCCTACTTGCGCACCGATGCGCACGTCCATAATCCGTACCGCGGAATGGGGCTAGTTTTCCGGCCGCTGGATGCCCCCGCGACCTATCCGCTGACGCCACGATGCATCTACGCGCCGGACGGCAACCTGCACAAACGAGAAGATGGTTGTGGACCGTCAACGCTTGGCCCGGAGACAGGGCCCTGCGCGGCGATCGGCATCGATACGCTGGCCAAGTGGCTCCCGCATTACGCGCAATATGGCGCGGAGGGATGCTCGTTTGCCATTACCGTGGCTGCCGTCAACCTGTCCCTGGAAGCGCGACGAACCTTCCCGTGGCCGCCCCCCAATTTTGAGAGCCGAAATGAGCTGGTCCTCGTGCCATGGCCGCGCGACATTCCCGGATCGTTGCCGCTGGAAGCGCTCTTTTATTCAGAGCGGGAGTTTTCGCTCCCCTCGGTACAAGCCACACAACTCGAGTACTACCTGATCACAGGCCGATTTCTGCCGATTGTCCACTTAGGCTGGCCAATACCGATTACAGGCCCGATCTTCATCTACCACCCCGAAGATCAAGCGACGCCGAGAGGCGCCGCAGGCCTTAATGTACCGTCCGCTCCCTTCGTGCGCGAAGGCAACGGCGACGATCCCGTCGAACCCAATGATAGCGGCGCAGTCACTGCGCTTTCCCACCCCTGATACGCCTTGATCCGATGCCCCACTCGCCTCCGCCTACCTGTCAACGTTGACAGTTACGTCCGCGCTTATGCAGTGCTGGAATGGGGTTGTGCTCGCGACGTGTCTAGTCGGTCCGCTTGATGGATCGGCCTCTCGCAGACCGTGCGATGCGCATCACATTGTCTTTGAGGCAAAGGGGGCATCACGGCAACCGGCACGGCCAAGTGGTTCCACGAGACAAAAGGCTTCGGCTTCATCGCGCCAGATGATGGTGGCGAAGACATTTTCCTTCACTTCTCGGCGGTTGAAAGTACGGATGACCAAAGGGCTTTGACGGAAGGCACTGCGGTGCAGCACGAAGTCTCGCAAAGCCCGAAAGGGCCACAAGCTGCTGCGATCAAGCTCCTGAAGAAATAACCGATGTCAACACGTCAGCGCCGCACTACGAGGTCATCGAGCTCAGCGACGGCGGGGGCAACGCCTTGCCGTCCGAACATGCGATGCCCAGCAGTGGTGCCGAGACGACAGTCACAGATTGGAGGTGCGAGATGCAAACCGGATGCCTTCGCTACGTCGTTTTGCTTGGATGGATCTGCCTGCTTTCCGGGTGTGCCGCCGTCCCCCACAGTACGCTCAGCGTCAATGGCCAGGAAATTGCCGACAGTCTTAACGCAAGATATGTGAATCGGGCGTCCGACTGTGCAGGTCGACCTGCCCACGAATGCAGTGGCGTGATGGTCCGCGTTTTCGGATTGGATAGTGACCCGCCCATTAGCCCCACGCCCGACCAAATCGCACGAAATGCCGTCTCGTTCAGCTTCATTCGCGACGATATCCCCACCACGTTGCTGTTCCAAACGGGATGGGCGGGAATGGTCGTCAATACGGGTGACAACGCCGGCTTCGTCAGGCTGACGGTGCGATGTGCGTGGCCGTACGACGCGTACACCAACTTTCGGCCCGACGGCTGTGGTCGAGCAACCGGCGACATGACGCCGACGATCAAAAGCCGACCGTGCGCGCAACAGGGCATCGACACGCCAGAGAAGTGGGCAGCGCATTTTGCCAGTCTGGGCGATAACAAGCCCTATAAGTATTTCAGCTGCGGCTTCGCACCGACCGTTGAAGGCTTTAACCTCAGCATCGCCTCTCACGCATTGATTCCCAACCCGGAGGACCGCAGAAGGTGGAATGAAATCCTCATTGCCGCCTGGCGTGAAGAGGATGTCCCGGCACTGCCGATCGAAGCGCTGTTCTTCACGCCGGACACCGGCATTTCGATTGGGCTGGTTCATGTCAAGCAGTGCGCGATTTTCTTCGCAACATCGAGAAGAATTCCATTACTGCGGCTGGACCTGGAAAAGGCCGACAAGAAGATCTTCAGCTTCGATCCGGCAGATCAGATCGATTTCGATGCGGCATTGCCGACATGCCTGTACCGGGCGGAGAATCGCTAACCACGCGATCTCTCCAGCGAAATCGCGGAACGAAAAGCCGCTCGCCTCCGCGCAGCACACCTGTCAACGTTGACAGTTATGGTTGGCGCCATCCAGTGATTGAATGTCGTTGTGCATGCGGCCTGCCCTGAACGTCCGCGTATCGGATCGGCGGCTGTTCGTCGATCAGCACCGCATGTCCATCCATCAATTCAAAAGGAGACACATCATGGCGCGCGGCACGATCAAACATATCAACTTTGACACTGAAGTCGGTCGAATCACGCCGGATTCAGGTGGTACCGAAATTCCTTTCATTCTCGCAGTAGTCACGGGAACCGACGTCAAGTCATTGGCGGTCGGTCAGGCCGTCGAGTACGAGTGGTAGATGGACGGCATGAACGCCAAGTGGCGATCGTAAGACCGGCGCCAACCCGCGCTTGAGCGACCAGGAATACGCGAACGAAAAATGGAGCCCCGTCATGATGCAAGGCAAAGTGAAGTGGTACAGCGTGCAGAAGGGACACGGCGTTATTGAACCGTTCGATGGGGGACCGGATTACTCGGTCCAGAAGGAGGACATTGTCGCCCACGGACATATGGCGCTCTATGAGGAGCAGACCGTCGAATTCGAAATCGCTCAGGGGGCAAACGGTCCGCGTGCCGTCAACGTCAGGCCGATGTGACCGTGCAGGGGCGCCTCAGCGCGCCCTGTCGCGACATCGACAGATCGCTCGCGGCGCATGAAACGCGCCGCCGGGTACGAACTTATTGCGTCTTCAAAAGACGTTGCGGAGTGAGCAGTGCTTCGCCATCCAGCCGGGCGACGCCCAACAATCGCGCCGCGGTATCGGCGGTGGCTTCGGCATAGACCTTCACTTCGATGCCGTCATGCGACGCTGCGCACTCGCGCAACGCTTGCGGGCATCGCACTTCATCGAGACGCAAACGCTGACCGTGGTTGAAACGCTTGGCCAGTGTCTCGTCGAGCGACACCACCGGGAGCGTCTTCAGCAAAGCATCGACCGGGGCGAGCTTCGCCACGCGTTGCGCATGGTCCAGCGCATTCAGATCTTCAAGCGTCACCGCACCTTCCAGCGTCAGCGGCCCGACAGCCGTGCGACGCAATGCGCGCAGGTGCGCACCACATCCCAGTGCTTCGCCAATGTCTTCCGCGAGCGTGCGAACGTACGTGCCCTTGCTGCACGTCACGCGGAACGTGAATTCGTTCGCCTCCGGCAGCGCGCACTCCGTCATCTCCAGCAGATGGATCGTGACGGCCCGCGCTTCGCGCTCGAGCGTCTGCCCCGCACGCGCGTACTCGTACAGCGGCTTGCCGTCGCGCTTGAGCGCTGAGTACATCGGCGGAATCTGCGAAATCGGTCCCGTGAAGCGCGGCAGCACAGCGCGGATCGCCGCTTCATCCACCGTCACCGGACGCGTTTGCAACACATCACCTTCCGCATCGCCCGTCGTCGTCGTCTCGCCGAGACGCACGCGCGCCTCGTAAGTCTTGTCGGCTTCGAGCAAGTCCTGCGAAAACTTCGTGGCCTCGCCGAAGCACAACGGCAACAAGCCTGTTGCAAGCGGGTCGAGCGTGCCGGTATGGCCCGCCTTCAACGCCTGAAGCAGACGCTTGGCCTTGATCAGGGCGTCGTTGGACGACAGGCCCAGTGGCTTGTCGAGCAACAACACGCCGTCGAGCGGGAAACGGGGGAGTTTTTGGCGGGGTGCCTGCGAACGCGGGTCCGTCATGTGCGGGATTGCTTGAGAAATTCGTGTGGGATGTTGCCAAGCCCCCATCGTGGATCTTGGAGGCAAAGGCATCGCAGGACTACCGGGCACGCTTGGCGTTGGCCCGGTTGGCCCGGCAGGCTGCGTCGTCAACGGACGGCTTACTTGCCGTCGTCTTCCTTGGTGCTGCCGTCGTGGTCGCTATCGACGTCGTCGCCGTCTTCGCCCTCGGCCGCTTCCGCATCTTCCTTAGCGCGGGTCGCGTTGGCCGTGTCGATCAGACGCGACATCTCGATGGCACGTTCGATCGACTGATCGAAGTGGAAATGCAACGTCGGCACCGTATGGATGTGCAACCGCTTGAACAGCAGATTGCGCAGGTAGCCAGCCGCTTCGTTGAGCGCTTCGCCGGTCGCTTTCGGATCGCCGGTGAGCGTCGTGTAAAACACTTTCGCATGCGCGTAGTCGGGCGTCACTTCCACGCTTTGCAGCGTGACCAGACCAATGCGCGGGTCCTTCACTTCGCGCTGAATCAACTCCGAAAGATCACGCTGGATCTGATCGTTGATGCGAAGATTTCGACCGGGAACGCCACGTTTCTTTGCCATAACAAACTCGCTAGTAATGCAATGGCCCACGCCACCGGTTTCCCGGCTTGGTGGGCCATTCCACATCCGTTGTGCAAATCGCGTTACAGCGAGCGCGCAACTTCCGTGATTTCAAACGCTTCCAGTTGGTCGCCTTCCGTAATGTCGTTGAAGTTCTTCACCGACAGACCGCACTCGAAGCCTGACTTGACTTCCTTGACGTCATCCTTGAAGCGCTTGAGCGAATCGAGCTCGCCCGTGAAGATGACCACGTTGTCGCGCAACACACGCACATGCGACGAACGCTTGACGAAGCCGTCGAGCACCATACAGCCGGCCACCGTACCGACCTTCGGCACCTTGAACGTCTGACGCACTTCGACCATACCGGTGATTTCTTCCTTCTTCTCCGGGGCCAGCATGCCCGACATAGCCGCCTTCACCTCATCCACTGCGTCATAGATGATGTTGTAGTAGCGAATGTCGATACCGTTCGACTCGGCCAGCTTGCGAGCCAGTGCATCGGCACGCGTGTTGAAGCCGATGATGACCGCCTTCGAAGCCGTTGCCAGGTTGACGTCGCTTTCGCTGATGCCACCGACCGCTGCGTGCACGATCTGCACACGCACTTCCGGCGTCGAGAGCTTGTTGAGCGACTGTGCCAGTGCTTCTTGCGAACCCTGAACGTCTGCCTTGATGATGAGGGGCAGCGTCTTGACTTCGCCTTCGGCCATCTGCTCGAACATGTTCTCAAGCTTCGCGGCCTGTTGCTTGGCCAGCTTCACGTCGCGGAACTTGCCCTGACGGAACAGCGCGATTTCACGTGCCTTGCGTTCGTCCTGGACCACCAGCACTTCTTCACCAGCGCCCGGCACTTCCGACAGACCCTGGATTTCCACCGGGATCGACGGACCTGCATCCTTCGTGTTCTTACCGGTTTCGTCCAGCATGGCGCGAACGCGACCGTAAGCCTGACCGGCCAGCACCATGTCGCCACGCTTGAGCGTACCCGACTGCACCAGAATCGTGGCGACCGGACCCTTACCCTTGTCCAGCTTCGCTTCGATCACGATACCCTTGGCCGGCGCTTCCACCGGTGCCTTCAACTCCAGCACTTCGGCTTGCAGCAGCACGTTCTCGAGCAGATCGTCGATACCCGTACCCGTCTTGGCCGAAACCTCGACGAACGGCGAATCGCCACCGTACTCTTCCGGCACCACGCTCTCGGCCACGAGTTCCTGCTTCACGCGGTCCGGGTTCGCATCCGGCTTATCGATCTTGTTGATCGCCACGACGATCGGCACACCGGCCGACTTCGCGTGAGCGATAGCTTCCTTCGTCTGCGGCATCACACCGTCGTCCGCCGCGACTACGAGAATCACGATGTCCGTTGCCTGTGCACCGCGAGCACGCATGGCCGTAAAGGCCTCGTGACCCGGCGTATCGAGGAACGTCACCGTACCGCGCGGCGTGTCGACGTGATAGGCACCGATGTGCTGCGTAATACCACCGGCTTCGCCCGACGCCACCTTGGCGCGACGGATGTAGTCCAGCAGCGAGGTCTTGCCGTGGTCGACGTGCCCCATCACGGTCACCACCGGCGGACGCGGCAGCGCTTCGGCTTCCGTCACGTCGTTGCCGAGGTCGAGCAGCGTTTCCGGGTCGTCCAGCTTGGCAGCGATTGCGCGGTGGCCGAGTTCCTCCACCACGATCATCGCCGTTTCCTGATCGAGCACCTGGTTGATGGTCACCATCTGGCCCATCTTCATCATCAGCTTGATGACTTCAGCAGCCTTGACCGACATCTTGTGCGCCAGATCGGCAACGCTGATCGTTTCCGGCACGTGCACGTCGCGCACCACCGGTTCGGTCGGTGCCTGGAACGCATTGCGATCGTCCTGCGAATGACGGTCGCCACGACGGCCACCACGGCCGCCGCCACGCCAGCCGTCCGAACCGCCGCTCGCGTCGCCGCGCGTCTTCATGCCGCCGCGCTTGTTACGGTTGTCCGTATCCTTCTGCCACGCGCCCGGCTTCTTGTCCTTCTTGTCCGCTGCGCCAGCCGTCGTCGACGCCGGTGCGGCTGCCGGCTTCTTGTCTGCCGGCTTGGCGGCTGCACCTTCCGGCTTGGCCGGCTTGTGCAGCGTGCCCTTGGCGGCGTCCGCCTTGGCCGGTGCGGCCGCAGCAGGTGCCGGCTCCGGTGCCTTCAGCACACGGCGCGGGGCGTTCATCATTTCGCGAATGGCGCGCGCTTCGGCTTCCGCCGCAGCACGACGCTTGCGAATCGCTTCCTCTTCGGCACGTGCCTTGTCGGCCGCAGCGCTCGCCTTTTCGGCGGCAGCGCGGGCTTCTTCGCTGGCCTTGCGGGCCTGTTCGCGCTCGGCGTCGGCCTTCGCAGCCGCAGCCTTGTCGGCTTCCGCTGCCTTCTCGGCGTCGGCCTTGGCAACCTTGTCGGCTTCGTCGCGTGCTTGCTGTGCCTGCTTTTCGGCGTCGGCGTCGGCCTTGGCTTCCGCCTTGGCCTTCTGCTCTTCCGCCGCCTTCGCTGCGGCAGCCGCGCGCTCAGCTTCCTCACGCGCACGGCGTTCGGCAGCTTCCTTCTCTTCGCGCTCGCGACGCTCGGCTTCTTCGCGCTCCAGCTGTTCCTGGCGACGCTTCAGTTCGGCCGCTTCTGCAGCCAGACGCTCCGCTTCGCGGCGTGCGTCTTCCTCACGCAGACGAAGCGCTTCGTCTTCTGCTGCTGCGGCGGCGTTGTCCGCGCCTTCGGCGACGTCGTCACGCTTGACGAAGGTGCGCTTCTTGCGCACTTCGACCTGAATCGTACGCGCCTTACCGGTCGCGTCGGCCTGCTTGATTTCCGAGGTCTGGCGACGCGTCAGAGTAATCTTCTTTTTGTCGCCGTCGCCAGCGCCGTGCGAACGGCGCAGGTGCTCCAGCAGACGGGCCTTGTCGGCTTCCGTCACGGAATCGTCGGCGCTGAGTTTGTCCACGCCGGCGGCTTTGAGTTGCTCCAGCAACACGCCGGCCGGCATTTTCAGTTCTTCAGCAAATTGGGCTACGTTGATGCTCGCCATTCAAACCTCTTCAAGCAAGGCCAGGCGCCTTGCGGTTAACTTCAAAGTTCACTGTTCCATATGCATGCCGGGGCAGGTCATCATTGGAACCAGTGCTCTCGCGCTTTCATGATCAGGGCCTTTGCGGCTTCCTCGTCGACGCCGGTCATCTCGGTCAGTTCGTCGACGGCCAGCTCGGCCAGATCATCGCGCGTCTGAATTTCATGCTCGGCCAGCTTGGCCAGCAACTCGGGCGTCATGCCGTCGAGGCTCTTCAGATCGAGCGCAACGCCCTCAACCTTCTCCTCGGTGGCAATCGCCTGCGTCAGCAGTGCGTCGCGTGCACGATTACGCAGTTCATGGACCGTGTCCTCGTCGAATGCTTCGATTTCGAGCATTTCGTTCAGGGGCACGTAGGCGATCTCTTCCAGACTCGAGAAACCTTCCTCGATCAGGATGTCCGCCACTTCCTCGTCCACATCGAGACGTTGCATGAACAACGTGCGCAGCGTGCCGCGCTCTTCGTTCTGCTTCTCGGCCGATTCGTCCGGCGTCATGATGTTGATCTGCCAGCCGGTCAACTCCGACGCGAGACGCACGTTCTGGCCGCTGCGACCGATCGCCACCGCCAGTTCGTTCTCGTCGACGACGACGTCCATGCTGTGCTTCTCTTCGTCCACGACGATGGACTGCACCGCCGCCGGCGCCAGTGCGCCGATCACGAATTGCGCGGGGTCTTCCGACCACAGCACGATGTCGACGTTCTCGCCACCGAGTTCGTTACGCACGGCCTGCACACGCGTGCCGCGAATGCCCACGCAGGTGCCGATCGGATCGATACGCTTGTCGTAAGCCACCACTGCGATCTTGGCGCGCATGCCCGGGTCACGAGCCGCCGACTTGATCTCCAGCAGACCCTGCTCGATTTCCGGCACTTCCATGCCGAACAGCTCGATCAGGAATTCCGGTGCCGTACGCGAGAGTTCGATCTGCGGGCCACGTGCCGTACGATCCACCTTTACGATGTACGCACGAACGCGATCACCGATACGCAGGTTTTCTTTCGGAATCAGTTGATCGCGACGCAGCAGCGCTTCCACACGGCCCGACTCGACGATCAGGTTGCCCTTGTCGAGACGCTTGACCGTGCCGGTCATGATCTTCTCGCCGCGCTCCAGGAAGTCGGAAAGGATCTGCTCGCGCTCGGCATCGCGAATGCGTTGCAGAATCACTTGCTTGGCCGCCTGCGCGCCGATACGACCGAATTCGACCGATTCCACCGCTTCTTCGACGAAGTCGCCGACTTCGAGGGACGGATCGTCTTCCTTCGCTTCGAACGACAGAATCTGCTTGTCCGGCTCCTGCAGACCCGCTTCGTCCGGCACTACCAACCAGCGACGAAAGCTCTCGTGCTCGCCCGACTCACGGTCGATGTGCACGCGAATGTCGACGTCTTCGCTGTAGCGCTTCTTCGTGGCCGAAGCCAATGCTGCTTCAAGCGCGCCGAACACGACATCCTTGTCGACGTTCTTTTCGCGCGCGAGCGCATCGACCAACAGCAATACTTCGCGACTCATCGTTTGCGACTCCTAAAATCAATCTGCGGCACAAGGCGCGCACGGTCAATATCCGCGAGGGTGAATTCGAGCAGCGCCGGGCCGCCCTTGCCTTCGAACTCAAGGCTCAAGTTTTCGCCTTGCGGTGCCTGCAAAATGCCGCGGAACTGCTTGCGGCCTTCAAGCGGCACACGCAACGTGAGACTTATTTCGACGCCGGCAAAGCGCTCGAAGTCACGCAGCTTGCGCAGCGGACGGTCCAGCCCCGGCGACGACACTTCAAGTCGGTCGTAATTGACGTTCTCGACCATCAGGACGTGCGAGAGCTGACGGCTCACCGTCTCGCAGTCATCGATAGAGATGCCTTCCGGCTTATCGATATACACGCGCAGCAGTCCGCCGCCCGCGCGCTCAAGATCGACCAGCTCGTAACCCAGGCCTTCGACCGTGGTCTCGATCAGTTCTGGCAATTGCAACTTTGCTCACCCTAGAAAAACTCGCGCGCATCAGCAGCGCCCGACATGTCTGCGCGCCCCGCATGGGACGTCGCACGATACCTGCCTCGACCGCCCGGGCCGGTGTGCCTGAGTCGACACACCCACTCCCCGACGTGGCGGCATCGGCCGCGCTAAACGCTCGCGGCAAAAAAAAATGGGCGAAACGCCCATTTCTTACAGCCTCATTGCGCATGAGGTGCGCATCGCAGCAGAACGCCCGACACGCAAACCAGCTTATTCATTGATTTTATATGGTTTTGGGCCGATTTGCAACGCTTGACGCCCGAAATGCCTGAGGAACAGGCCACGGTGTCACATTGCCGCAATGCAAGATCGGCGCCCTTTAGCGAGACCGGTTGCCGCCGCGATTGCCACGGTTGCCCTGGCCTCCGCCGCCGCCCGTCCGGTTGCCGCCACGGCTGCGATTGCCGTTGGCGTTGCCACCACCGTAACCGCCGCCGCCACCATTTCCGCCGTTGCCGCCGCTATTACCACCGCGCGACTGACCGCCGAAACCGCCCGTGCTGTTGCCACCGCCGAAGCGACGACCTTCACCGCGCGGCGACGGCGTCTGAAAGCCGCCGCTCGGACCGACAAACGCGGTCAGCGGGTTGGCGCGCGGACGACGCGACTGCCCCGGCTCACGCGCAAAGACGCCCAGCGCCGTTTGCATCGGATCCGGCTGACGGCGCGGCTCCTTCGCAGCACCGGCCTTACCGCCACGACCACCATTTGCGCCATTGCGTGCACCCTTTTCGTCCGAAGCTGCACCGGGCATCTTCATGCCGACGGCAGCGAACAGCGAACGCACCTGCGCTTCGTCCATTTCTTCATAGCGACCGCGCTTGAGCCCGCGCGGCAGCGTCAGCGGGCCGTAACGCGTACGAATCAGACGGCTCACCATCAAACCGGCCGCATCGAACATACGACGCACTTCGCGGTTGCGGCCTTCGGCCAGCGCCACGTGATACCAGTGGTTCGAGCCTTCGCCGCCACCATCTTTCAGGCGCAGGAAATTGGCTTCACCGTCGTCCAGCTTGATGCCGTGCAACAGTTGCTGACGCGACGCTTCGGTCAGTTGCCCCACGGTGCGCACGGCATATTCACGCTCGATTTCGTAACGCGGATGCATGAAACGGTTGGCCAGATCGCCCGACGTCGTCAGGATCAGCAGACCTTCCGTGTTGAAGTCCAGACGTCCGACGGCGAGCCACTTGGCCGTCTTCATCGGCGGCAGACGATCGAACACCGAGGTGCGACCTTCCGGATCGGCGTGGCTGACGATTTCGCCGGCCGGCTTGTGATACAGCAGCACGCGCGGCGGCTTGCTGGTGATACGCCGCTTGACGAGCTTGCCGTTGATGCGGACCTGATCGGTCGGCAAAATGCGCTGCCCGATGTGCGCCGGCTCGGAATTTACCGACACGCGACCGGCCAGAATCAGCTCCTCCATTTCGCGACGCGAACCCATACCGGCTTCGGCCAACACCTTGTGCAGCTTCGGCGCTTCGTCGTCGGGCGAGAGCACGCGACGATCGGCCGGACGGCGACCACGCTTGGCGGCTGCGCTGTCGCCCTCGGCGTCTTCACCGTCAAAACCACCGGACGTTACGAAGGCAAACAGATCGCTGTCGCCTGCGTTGCCCGCACCACCCTTGCCACCCGCGCCGCTACGCGCCCCGCCCGCCGGGCCCTTGCGGCCACGGCCCTGCGTCTTGCCTGCGGCACCCTGACCGGCTCGATCGCCCTGGGCACCTTGTGCACCCTGAGCACCACGTGGCTGACGGCCACCCGACGTCGCACCGCCGGCCTGCGTCGGTTGCGAGGCCTGCTGGGCATCGTCACGCTTGCCGCCACGCGGCTTGCGCGTGTTGGCGCGGCCTCGCGTCTGCGCAGCCGACGGCGCACCGTCGGCACCGGATGCCGGGCCTTGCTGAGCCTCGGGAGAAGGTTGGCCTGACGCGGCGTCCGAGCCGGCAAACTCGCCGGTGTCGTCGCCTTCGCGCTTGGCTTGCTGCGCCGCACGGCGGCGAGCGATCAGACTGCGCGGGCCACGGCGCAAACCGCGGCGCGACGCCTTATCATCGCCGCCCTCGCCTTCCGGCGAACGTGCTTCGGCACCGGCATCGCGTGCGTGCAGGTCCTGGGATTCTTCGTTTTGTTTCAACACAACCTCATTGGAAAACGGGATCGTCGTGGGCAGGCTTAGGTCGCTGCCCTGATCCGTGTTCGCACCATGAATGCGCGGCAAAAGCCTGCCGCGACTTCGTTCTTATCGCTAACGGCCCCGAAGGTGTGCGCAGCGCAAAGCGCCGCCACTTCAGGTACCAGTGACGAGATTCTTGTCGTCCCCGTCGTTCTCGTCGTCGTCCATCGCACCGGGCGTGTGCTGCCCGGCGGCGGCTTCGTTCGCTGCCGAGTCGACAGCGTGCGGGGAAACCTCCTGCGCCAACGACGCTGCGGGATCTGCCGCCTTCGTCGTGCCGTCTTCCGTGCCTTCTTCCGCGCCTTCTTCTACATCGACGCTCTGCACATCTTGCGGCGAATCGTCGCCGACAGGAACTGCAGATTCCGATACTTCGGAAAATTCCTCGCGCTGCGCATCGGACGCCAATGCCGATTCGCTGACAATGCCGTCGCCCGGCGCTTCGGCTTCGAGGGCAGCCGACGACGTATCGCCCTCGCCCTTCGCAGCGTCCGTGCTATGTGCATCGCCCTGCTCACTGACGTGCGCCGTGCCTGCGAGTTCCGCCGAATCGGGCGAAATCTCTGCCTGAGCATCGGTATCAGCGCCCTCAACATCGGCAGACGCCAGCACTTCACCTTCGGCAATCACCGCGTCGAGCAGCGCATCTTCCGTCAACACATCGTCACCAACGGGTTGCGGGCGCTGGCCTTCCGGCAGCCCCTGCGCAAGCGGCAGGTCATCGGCACGTGTTTGCGCCAGACGGGCCAATGCCTCGACGTCGGCCACCGGCGCATCGTCCGTCGCTTCCGCTTCAGCGTCCTCGCCTTCGGCACGCTCACCGAATTCAATGTTCTGCTGCGCCAGCAGATCGATCTGCGCCTGCGCAGCCGGATCTTCCAACGGCGGCAACGCATCGAGCGCACGCAGACCAAGATCGTCCAGGAAGTCCTTGGTCGTCGCGTACAGACCGGGGCGTCCCGGCACGTCGCGATGACCGATCACTTCGATCCAGCCACGATCTTCGAGCTGCTTGATGATCTGCGTGTTGACCGTCACGCCGCGAATCTCTTCGATATCGCCACGCGTGACCGGTTGACGGTAAGCAATGATCGCCAGCGTCTCCATCACAGCGCGCGAGTACTTCGGCGGCTTTTCCGGATTGAGGCGGTCAAGGTATTCACGCATGCGCGGACGGCTTTGGAAACGCCAGCCGGTGGCCAGCGCCACCAATTCCACACCTCGGCCGTCCCATTGCACGCGGATTTCCTCGAGCAGCGCGCGCACCGTGTCGCCAGACACGGCGTCATTGAAGAGCTTACGCAGATCGCCGACCTTGAGCGGCTCCTGCGCGCAAATCAACGCGGTCTCGAGGACGAGTTTCGCCTCTTGGGTATTCATGTGCGACTAAGCAGACCGGGGGCTTGGCAACCCGGTATCAGGAATAAATGGATGCTTGGAACCAGAAAACGGTCGTCGATGGAAGACTACCGTTTCGCATAAGCGCGCGCCCTATTGTGTTCGGTCGTAGTGACGGCGGCGCGACCAGAATGCTTCGAAACGACCTGCCGGGAAAACGCCCAGGCCGATAGTACGGCAAGACGGACGTCCGGTATGTGCGCAATTATTACTGAAACATCCACGCCCGTAAAGCGCCGTCACAATCCCTGTCGTCCCGGCTGTCGAAACGACGGGTCGACGCCTCATGGTAAACTCTCGAAATAACTTCAGGGGCCTCCATGACCACCGAGATCGGTCGCATTCCCGGCAACCCCATTCCGGTTGCCCAGCCTCGTTGTTCCACGTGCTCGCTGGGGCAGTTCTGCCTGCCCGTCGGCATCCCTGAGCCGGAGCTGGAACGACTGGACGCACTCGTGAGCGAGCGCCGCCGCCTCAAGAAGGGCGAAGTGCTCTACCACGCCAACGATGACCTCACCGCCGTCTACGGCATTCGTTTCGGGTCGCTCAAAAGCTGCGTTACGGCCCCCGACGGCCGTGAGCAGGTCGTCGGCTTTCACCTTCAGGGCGAGCTGATCGGCCTCGACGCCGTGGCCGACAACCATCACCCGACCACCGCCGTGGCCCTGGAAGACAGCGAACTGTGCATTGCGCGCTTCGGCGAACTGGAGACGCTTTCGCGTCAAGTGCCGTCGTTGCAACGCCAGTTGCATCGTCTGATGAGCCAGGAAATCCGCAACGAGCACCAGCAATTGCTCGCGCTGGGGACGATGCGCGCAGAAGAGCGCCTCGCCGTCTTCCTGCTGAATCTCTCCGAGCGCCTGTCTGCACGGGGCTATGCCGCCAACGAGTTCGTGCTGCGCATGAGCCGCGAGGAAATCGGCAGCTTCCTGGGTCTCAAACTGGAGACGGTCAGCCGCCTGTTTTCGCGTTTCGCGCAGAACGGGATGATCGAAATCCGTCAACGTCACGTCAAGATTATCGACGGCGTCGCCCTGCGCGAACTCGCCGGCGTACATCACTGCTGATCCGGCTGCCGGGGGCGCCGAGCGCCCCCGCTCACACGCCCCCCCACCGGCTCGCTCGCACTTCCCCGCAGACCCCAGCCCCGTGCGCCACAACTTTCGCGCGCTGTCTAACGGCCACCTATCCGACGCGCATCCGTCAGCGATCCGCTACCGATAAACTACCGGCACAGCCATCCCGGCGTCTTGCGCCAGATCAAAAGGATCGGCGTTCGACAAGCCTCGGCAAACACTCCATAATCGGCGCGTTCGCCGCCCCGTCTGTCGGTTCAGAGCGGCTCACGCATACGACACGCGCTTGTCTCCGATGGAGGACGCCGTTATGCCCGCTGCCATATTTCTCAGTCCGGAAGACGCCGAGCACGCGTTCTACGAAGCACTGCGCGCCGGCGACACGGACTTGCTGATGGATGTCTGGTCGGAAGACGAGGAAGTCGTTTGCATTCACCCCGCGGGGCCACGGCACGTCGGCCCGGCGGCGATCAGAGCGAGCTGGCGAGAAGTCCTCGCCAAAGGCGGCCTGCAGGTGACGGCGAATCAGCTTCAAGTGGCCCACAACCCGTTGTGTGCCGTTCACAACGTGCTCGAGCAGATTCAGGTCGAGAGTCAGCCGGAAGCACGCTTCGCGTTCGTGCTCGCCACTAATGTCTATCTGAAAGAAGCCGACGGCTGGCGTCTGGTGCTGCATCACGCCAGCCCGGCCATCGGTCACGAAGACAGCAGCTCGCAGTTGCCGAGGACGCACCGCCTTCACTGAGCGCGCCCTGGTCAGGCCTAGTCGGCCTTCGTTGGCCACTGCGCCTCCCAGTACGGCACCGGGCTGAAGCGCGCCTGCAGGAACTCGATCATCGCCTGCGTCTTGGGCGGCACAAATACCCGGCTCGGGTAGACGGCCCAGATGGCGACCTCCTCTGCGAGGGGATACGCTGGCAACACCGGCACCAGCTCGCCGCGCTGCAAATGGGCTGCGACGTCCCACGTCGACTTCAGCGCGATTCCCAACCCCGCCAGCACGGCGTCACGCAGCACCTCCCCGTTATCCGACACCAGACGCCCCGACACGCGCACGCTCATCGGGCCGCCCGGCGTCACAAACCGCCAGTCTCGTTGGTCGCCGAGCGTCAGACACTCATGCTGGGTGAGATCGCCGGGATGCTTCGGTGCGCCATGCGCCGCGAGGTACGCAGGCGACGCGCAAAGCGTGCGCCGGTTGGCCGCGAGTTTCCGCGCGATCAGCGTCGAATCGCGCAAGGCCCCGACACGAATCGCCATATCGACGCCCTCTTCCAGCAGATCGACGACCCGGTCCGTCAATCGAAAATCCAGCGAAATACCGGGATAGCGCGCCAGAAACTCAGGCAATGCAGGCGAAATGTGCTGACGTGCGAACGACGACGAGCACGACACCCGCAACAGGCCCTGCGGCGCAGCAAATCCCTGCCCGACGCTCGCCAACGCCTGCGCCTCTGCTGCAAGCAACGCCTGCGCCTGCGCCAGAAACACCTCCCCCTCCTGCGTCAACGCCACGCGTCGTGTCGTACGGTGCAACAGCCGGGCACCCAGCACGCCCTCGAGCTGCACAAGCCGCGTGCTCGCCGTCGCCGGAGACAGCCCGCGCTCGCGCCCCGCCGCCGACACATTCCCCAGCGCGGCCACCCGAACGAACAACGCTACGGTATCGAGGTCCAATGCCATTTGATGGATTTTCCAAAAAATCTTTTCCGCATTATGCGAATTATCAAAGCAATCGACTAGCCGTAATCTCTCCCCATCGCATCCGGTGCGTCGCCAAATCACCACACGCAGGCGCTGCACCCCACTTTCAGGAGAAAACGATGAAAGCCATTGCACTGACCCGATATCTGCCGATCGACGACCCGAAGTCGCTTGAAGACGTCGAACTGCCCACGCCGACCCCGGCCGGGCGTGATCTGCTGATCAAGGTCGAAGCGATTTCCGTGAATCCGGTCGACACCAAGGTGCGCGCGCCGAAGGACAAGGTCGAAGCGAGCCCGCGCGTGCTGGGCTGGGACGCCGCAGGCACCGTCGCGGCCGTCGGTCCCGACGTCACCCTCTTCAAGGTCGGCGACCCCGTGTACTACGCGGGCAGCATCACGCGCCCCGGCGCGAACAGCGAGTTCCATCTCGTCGACGAACGGATTACCGGCCATATGCCCGCATCGCTCGACTTCGCGAACGTCGCCGCGCTGCCGCTCACGACGATCACCGCATGGGAAGCCCTGTTCGACCGCCTCGGTATTGCGCCCGACGGCAGCGACGAAGGCAAGTCGATCCTGATCGTCGGCGGTGCCGGTGGTGTGGGCTCGATCGCGATTCAGCTCGCGCGACGGCTGGCAAAGCTCACCGTTGTAGCCACGGCCTCGCGCCCGGAGTCGGCCGACTGGTGCCGTCAGCTCGGCGCGCAACACGTCATCGACCACTATCAGGACATGCCGACACAACTTAAGGCAATCGGCCTGCCGCAAGTGGACTTCGTGCTGTGCCTGAACGACACCGATACGCACTTCCCGGCCATGGCCGAAGCCGTCGCACCGCAGGGCAAGATCTGCTCGATTGTGGAGAACGCAGGGCCGCTGGAAATCGGTCTGCTCAAGAGCAAGAGCGCCACGTTCGTCTGGGAGTTCATGTTCACGCGGGCCATGTACGAAACGCCGGACATGATTGCGCAGCACAAGCTGCTGACCGAAGTCGCTCGCCTGGTCGACGCCGGCACGCTGCGCACGACGGTCGGCGAAGTCCTCGGCCCGATCAACGCCACGAACCTGCGTCGCGCCCACGCGCAACTCGAAGGCGGCCGCACCATCGGCAAGCTGGTGCTCGCCGGATTCTGACGCGAGCGCCGAGCGTCACGCCACGCGACGCTTGGCGCGCTATTCACGGCGGACCATTCCCGTCGCGAAACCGCACAAACAAAAACGGCGCTTGCCCGCAAAGGCAAGTGCCGTTTTGGCACTCATCAGGCGCGCTTCAGACGGCTATCAGACGCCCTCAACGCACCGCCATCACTTCGCTGACGGCACCGTACCCTCCGGCAACGCCACCGCCTCGGCGGGATGGATGATCTCGCCACCGAGCGTCTCCACGCCAGCGATCAGACGCTCGAAAGCCGCGCCGACCAACGACGGGTCACCCTTCACACCCAGATCGATGTGACGACGCGCATAGACCGCGCCGCGCTCGGCATCGCCCACGCTCGGCAGACTGAACACCTTGATGCCGTCGTACTCGGCCTCGATGGCCTCCATGAGCGGCGTGAGCGTCGATTCGGCCAGTCCGAAAACCAGCACCGAGCGCTCGGTGTGCTTCGTCAGGTGGTGTAGATCTGCGTAGTACGTATCGAGTGCCCACGCCATCATCGGCCACGCCATCACCGGAAAACCGGGCATGAAGTGATGTTGCTCGACGGAGAACCCCGGAATCTTGTTGTACGGGTTGGGCAGCACGCGCGCGCCGACCGGAAATTCCCCCATCTTCAGACGATGGCGATTGTCGGCCTGCGTCATGTCGGCGCGGCCGTCGGGGCTCGTGTCCGCGATGCGCTCCATGATCAGCGCCTCGGCTTCCGGTGTGAGCACCAGCGGTACATTCAGCGCCGCCGCCGCGCATTGGCGCGTGTGATCGTCCGGCGTGGCACCGATACCGCCCGTCACGAACACAATGTCGTCGCTCGCGAACGTGCGGCGCAGCGTGGCGGTAATGCGCGCCGGATCGTCGCCCACATACTCCGCCCAGCCGAGCTGCATGCCGCGCTCGGCAAGCAATTCGATGAACTTGGGCAGATGCTTGTCGTGACGGCGTCCCGAGAGAATCTCGTCGCCGATGATGATGATGCCGACCGCCATGATGCTTCCTTATCTCTTGTCGTCAGACCGTGGGGGCCCCGGATGCCCCGGGTGAAATTGCGGCGCTGCCCGACGGCAGCGCGCAGTGTGACGATTGTGCCACTTTCAGGACGAACCGTTCGGTGAGCCCGACGACTCGGATGGCCCCTGCAACAGCGGCGGCAAATCTTCGCTCTCCGGCTGCAACGCCCCGGCCTCGGGCAGCACGGTCGCAGCGAAGGTCGGTTCCCGATGTGCCTCCTCGGCGCGCATGCGCGACAGCGCACGCAGGCAATAGTGGGCAAACCACAGCGCCGAGAACACGAAGATCACCACATAGAGCCAGATCGCGAGCAGTGCAATGACCGGGAACAGCACGATCATGACCACGGACGAGACCCACAGCAGGGTCGGCAGAGAGCCGAGCAACCCGGTCGCCACGCCGATCACCAGCAACGGCAGACGCTTCTCGCGCACCAGCCGACGCCGCTCTTCCGGACTTGCGTGATACGCCAGCGCGTCGTACGTCATCACGCGGTACGTCAGCCAGCCCCACAGCAGCGGCGGCACGATGGCGAAGAACGGCGGCACGAGCCACAGGGGCAGCGTAATGAGCGCGGCAATCAGGAAGACGAGCGTCGCGCCGAGCGATTGCCCGAGGCTGCCCCAGAACGAGCCGCCCTGACGCGCCTCAAGATGAATGAAATGCCGCCGCGAGAGATGGCGCAACACCGCCGGCATCGACCATCCGGCAATGAGCAACAGCGCGGTGACGACGATCAGCGGGACCAGCAGCGCCACGAGAATGAACGGTGCGAGCGCCATGCGCACGCTGTCGACGCCGAAATAGCCGAAGAAGCGGTAAATCCACTGCGTGAATTCCCACTGTTCGAGCCAGACGCGAAGGAAATCGGTGAACGGTTCCCATCCGAACCAGATCACAGCGCCCCAGAGAAGACCGGAGACGATGAAGGGCATTGCGGTGAGCCACAGCATGCGCGGATGCAGCAGACTCACGAGCGCGCGGCCAAGCGCGCGAAGTATATCGTTCATGCAGGTGCGGTACGAACCGGACCGGGCGTCTTTGCGACGCCCGGACGGTCAGGCCTTGGAAAGTAAGGCCTTGATGTTACAGCACCGGCGCGCGGTCGTAGAAATAGATCCCGTGGGGGGAGCGTCCCACCGGAATCGTGTTGATCAGCTTGCGCGACGCCAGATCGATGATGCCGACCTTGCGCGCCCAGCGGAACGTCACCCACAGTTGCTTCTTATCGGCGGTCAGCTCCATATCGTCCGGCCCCGGCAGCAGCCCGGTGATGTTGCCGACATTGGTCAGCGACTCCTGATCGATGATGCTGATGGTGCTCGACACGCGGTTCGAGATCAGCACGTGCTTGCCGTCGGCCAGCGAACGGAAGTTGTGCGCGCCCTTGCCCGTCGGAATCGTCTTGACGACCTTCTGGTTGCGCCAGTCGACCACCGCCGCGTAGTCCGCACCGGTCATGCCCACGAGCAGGTACTTGTCATTCGGCGTGAGCCACACACCCGCCGGGCTATCGCCGACCTTCATCTTCCACAGCACCTTCTGGGTGGCCAGATCGATGGCAGCGATTTCGTTCGATTCCTGCAACGAGATGAAGACGAGCTTGCTGTCTTGCGTGAACACCAGGTGGCTCGGCATCTTCTTGATAGGAATGCGCTGCGCCACGCTCAGGTTCTTACCGTCGAAACGGTACACGTCCACGCGGTCCAGTCGCAGCGCGTTCGCCACGAACCACTTCTTGTCCGGCGAGAAGCCGATCTGATACGGATCTTCGATGTTCTCGATCTTGCGCTGGATCTGCCCCGTCTTCGGATCGAGGAAGACGAGATTGTTGCCGACCGAGTTGGCGACGATGAGCGACTGGTTGTCGGGCGTGGCCATCAGGTGATGCGGCTCTTTGCCGACCGGGAACGTCTGAATAACCTTCTGCGTGGCCTTGTCGATCAGGCTGACGCTCGCGTCGGCCGAATTGAGCACGACCACGACGCTGTCGGGTGCCGGCGTCGCCGCCCGCACAGGGCCGGCCAGCGCCGCCAGACCGAAGGAAGCCGCCAGGCTGGCAGCGATCAGAAGTTTGCGCATTACGGGATCTCTCGAAAATCGCTCGGAAAAGTCCCGCTATTGTAGGCTGGGAACGCCCGGCCAAAGCGCATCCCGCGGACTTTTTTGATCAGGCGAAACACAATTCCAACACTTCATGACGCAACGCAAACTGCCACGACGATGCGTCACGAATTGGATACAAAAATGGCGTCCGGCAACATCGCCGGACGCCATCGAATCCCCGCGTCAAACAACCGTCAGCGCTGCAACGCTTCCCAGACCTTGTGCAGACGTTTGACCGACACCGGCATGGGCGTGCGCAACTCCTGCGCGAAGAGCGACACACGCAGCTCTTCGAGCAGCCAGCGGAACTCGTCGAGCCGCGCGTCGTGCGAGTCGCGGCGTTGCGACGTCGCCCGTTGCCAATTCTGAAGCAGCGGCCCGAGTTCGCTCATGGCACGGGCGTCGCGCGCCGGATCGGCCTTGAGCTTGTCGATGCGCCCCGCCATCGCCTTCAGGTAACGCGGGAAGTGCGCTAGCTGCGCGTACGGTGTGTCGATGAGAAAGCGCTTGCCGATCAGACGTTGCAACTGCGCCGTCATATCGGCGTGCGCCTGCGCGAACGGCTTGGCCTGCGTCAGCTTCTTCTGGAGCGCGGCGTACTCGGTGAGGATCTGTCCGGCGAGCCGGGCAATCTCCTGCGCGAGCAACGTCAGACGGCCCCGCCCTTCGTCCTTGCGCGCGACGAACGACGCGTTGTCACCCGGCCACGGCAGTTGCAGACAGGCCCGCTCCAGCGACAGGTCGACGATCTGGTCGCGCAGTTCTTCCTGCGTGCCCAGCCCCATGTACTGCATGGCCATCTGCTGCAAGCCGGGAATGTTCTTCTCCAGATACTTCACCTGCTCGCGCAACTGAATCGCGAACAGACGTCGCAGCCCGGCGCGATGCTGGCGTTGCGCCTCGTCCGGATCGTCGAACACTTCGAGATCGCAATGATCGCCACGATCGACCAGCGCCGGGTAACCGAACAGCGTCTGTCCGCCACGACGAATTTCCAGCATCTCCGGCAACTCGCCGAAGCTCCAGGTCGTGAGATTGTCGTAACGGCCGGGTTCGACGGCAGCCGCCGGCGCACCTTGCACCGGCGACTTGCCACCGCCCTTGCCTGCCTTGCCGCCCGCAGACGTCTGCGCCCCCTTCGACACCCCGCCTGCTTGCGGTTCGACGACCACATTGCCCGTGGGCGTCGCGCCGCTCTTGGCCGCGATTTGCTGGAACGTGCGTTGCGCCTGCTGGCCGAGTTCGGCGCGCAGTTGCGCCAGATTGCGTCCCATGCCGAGCTGACGCCCGTGTTCGTCGATGACCTTGAAGTTCATCGACAAGTGGGCCGGGAGCATTTCGAGCTTGAAGTCGCTCGACTTGAGCATCACACCGGTCAGCTCGCGCGCGTCGGCTATCAGCGCATCGAGCAGCGCGCCTTGGCCGAACGTCGCCCGGTCGAGGAAGCCCGCCGCGTACTCCGGCAGCGGCACGAAGTGGCGACGCAACTTCTGCGGCAACGACTTCATGAGCAGATGCGCCTTCTCCTTGAGCATGCCGGGCACGAGCCACTCGCAGCGGCGTGCGTCGACCTGATTGAGCGCGTAGAGCGGCACGGCAAGGGTCACGCCGTCGCGCGGCGAGCCGGGTTCGAAGTGGTACGTGAGCGCCATCTCGACGCCTGCGATGACCGTCTTCTTCGGGAACAGGTCGGTCGTCACGCCCGCCGCCTCGTGACGCATAAGGTCGTCGCGCACGAGGTAGAGCAGCTTGGGCGAGCCCTTGGCCGTCTCCCGATACCAATGCTCGAAACTCGCACCGTCGTATAAATCGGCGGGTACGTGGGCGTCGTAGAAGGCGTAGATCAGTTCGTCGTCGACGAGCACGTCCTGACGACGCGACTTGTGTTCGAGCTGCTCGATGTCCGCGATGAGCTTGCGGTTGTGGGCGAAGAACGGGAGTTTCGTCTCCCATTCGCCCTCCACCAGCGCGCTACGCAGGAAGATTTCCCGCGCACGACGCGGATCGCGCGGGCCGAAGTTCATGCGCCGACGCGCGTAAATCGTCAGGCCGTACAACGTGCCGCGCTCGTAAGCGGTGACCTGCGCGGGCTTCTTCTCCCAGTGCGCGTCAGATAGCGATGTCTTCACCAGATGCTTGCCCACGCGCTCGATCCACTCGGGCTCGATCCGGGCAATGCAGCGCGCGTAGAGACGGCTCGTCTCAACCAGTTCACCCGCCATCACCCAGCGCCCGGCCTTCTTGACGAGCGACGAGCCCGGCCAGATGTGGAACTTGATGCCATGTGCGCCAAGGAAATGCGGATCGTCGTCGGCCTTGCAGCCGATATTGCCGAGCAGACCCGCGAGCAGCGCCAGATGCACTTGCTCGTAAGTCGCTTCCGATTCGTTCAGACGCCAGCCCTGTTCGCGCACCACGGTGAGCAACTGGCTATGGACGTCGCGCCATTCGCGCAGACGCAACTGGGACAGGAAGTTCTCCCGGCAGGCTTGCGCCAGCAGCCGGTTGGACTTCTTGTGGGCAATCGCCTCTTCGAACCACTTCCAAATCTTGATCCACGACAGGAATTCGGACTTTTCGTCGGCGAACTTCTTGTGGGCGTTGTCGGCGGCGTCCTGCGCTTCGATGGGCCGGTCGCGCGGGTCCTGCACCGCCAGACCACTGGCGATGATGAGCACCTCGCGCAGCGACTGCTGATCGCGCGCGGCAAGAATCATGCGGCCCACGCGCGGGTCGAGCGGCAGACGCGCCAGTTCGCGCCCAAGCGGCGTCAACTGGTTGGTGTCGTCGACGGCGCCCAGTTCGTTGAGCAGCTGGTAGCCGTCGGCGATGGCACGCCCCGGCGGCGGTTCGATGAACGGGAATTCCTCGACCTTCGCGAGCCGCAGCGACTGCATGCGCAGAATGACCGCGGCCAGCGACGAGCGCAGGATTTCCGGGTCGGTGAAGCGCGCGCGCGACTGGAAATCGGCTTCGTCATACAGTCGGATGCAAATGCCATCGGCGACACGACCGCATCGCCCCGCCCGCTGGTTGGCCGCGGCCTGCGAGATCGACTCGATCTGCAGTTGCTCGACCTTGTTGCGGTACGAGTAGCGCTTCACGCGCGCCGTACCGGCATCGACCACATAGCGGATGCCGGGCACGGTCAGCGAGGTTTCTGCGACGTTGGTCGCGAGCACGATGCGTCGCGCGTTGGACGGCTTGAACACGCGTTCCTGATCGGTCGCGGACAGACGCGCGAACAGCGGCAGAATTTCGGTGTGTGGCGGATGGTGCTTGCGCAGCGACTCGGCCGCTTCGCGAATCTCACGTTCGCCGGGCAGGAAGACGAGCACGTCGCCCGAGCCTTCGCGGCAAAGCTCGTCGACCGCGTCGACGATGCCGTCCATCAGATCGCGCTCCCGGTCGCGCGCGCTGGCGCGGCTGCTCTCGCGACCCTCGGCGTTCGCGATACGGGCATCGTCCTGTATCGGGCGATAGCGCACTTCCACCGGATACAGACGGCCACTCACTTCGATCACCGGCGCGGGTCGCAGCGTCTCGCCCTCGCCTGTGCCGAAGTGTCGGGCGAAGCGATCGGCGTCGATGGTCGCCGAGGTGATGATGACCTTCAGATCCGGGCGACGCGGCAGCAGTTGCTTGAGGTAGCCGAGCAGAAAGTCGATGTTCAGACTGCGTTCGTGCGCCTCGTCGATGATGATGGTGTCGTACGCACGCAACAGCGGGTCGGTCTGCGTCTCGGCAAGCAGAATCCCGTCTGTCATCAATTTGACGGACGCGCCGTTGGAGAGCGTGTCGTTGAACCGGACCTTGAAGCCGACGATTTCGCCCAGCGGGGTGTTCAGTTCGTCGGCAATGCGACGCGCGGTGGCCGATGCGGCAATCCGTCGCGGCTGGGTGTGGCCGATGAGACCGGTGCCGCCTGCGCCCAGACCACGCCCGAGTTCAAGGCAGATCTTGGGCAACTGGGTCGTTTTGCCGGAGCCGGTTTCCCCGCTGACGATCACGACCTGATGGCCCGCAATGGCGCGCGCGATCTCCTCGCGTCGGCCGGAGACCGGCAGCGCTTCAGGGAACTGGATCTCGGGCACACGGTTGGCGGCGGCCTGTCGGGCGGCAAGCCGCTCGGCGTCACGCGCCGCGCGCTCTGCGGGCGACAGGCGGCGCGAGGCGTCGCCCCGGCCACCCTGTTCGCCTTGTCCGCCCGGCTGGCGCGCACTGCGTCCACCGCCCTGTGTGGCGTTCGTCGCCGGCGTCTGCGGCTTGCGCGACTCGGCCGGATTGTCCGATTTTTTAGGGTTATGAGTTTGCGCAGTGCCCGTTGTTTGAGCACGCGTCTGCCCCGGCGCCGTCACTTTCGGCTTCGGGGGCTTAGATTGTCGATTTCGTTCATCACTTGCCATGGGCGCGCATTATATAATCTGCGCATGTTTGCGCACGTACACCCATGCTGACCGAACCCGACCCCGCCCTACAAGACGAAGAGACCGCCCATCAAGCCCAGTTCGTGGACTGGCTGCGTTCGGTCGCTCCTTACATCCATGCCTTCCGTGACAAGACCTTTGTGGTCGCCTTTGGCGGCGAACTGGTCGCGGCCGGTGGACTCGACTCCCTGATTCAGGACGTCGCGCTGCTGTGCGCCATGGGCATGCACATCGTGCTGGTGCACGGCTCGCGACCGCAGGTCGAGGAGCAGATGCGCCTGCGACATATCGAATCGCACTTCGCTCAGCAGTTGCGCATCACGGATGCCGCCGCGCTCGAAGCGGTGAAGGAAGCCGCCGGCGAACTGCGTCTGGATATCGAGGCGTCGATCAGCCAGGGACTGCCGAACACGCCGATGGGCAACGCGCGCATCAGCGTGGTGTCGGGCAACTTCGTGACGGGCCGCCCGGTCGGTATCGTCGACGGTGTGGACTTCCAGCACACGGGTGTGGTCCGCAAGGTCGACGCCGAGTCGATCCGCCTGTCGCTCGCGAACGGCAAGATCGTGCTGCTCTCGCCGCTCGGCTTCTCGCCGACCGGCCAGTCGTTCAATCTGACGATGGAAGACGTGGCATCGTCCGCCGCCATTGCGTTGCGCGCGGACAAGCTGATCTTCATCACCGAGACGCCTGGCGTTCTCAATGAATACAACGAGTTGCAACGCGAACTGACGTTGGAAGACGCGCAGCGCATGCAGTCTCAGGGCACCATCGACCGCGACTCGGCCTTCTATCTGAAGTACGCCACGCGCGCCTGCCGCGCAGGCGTGGGTCGCGCGCACATCGTGCCGTTCTCGCTCGACGGCAGCATGCTGCTCGAACTCTTCTCGCACGACGGCGTGGGCACCATGATCTCGTATGAGAATCTGGAAAGCCTGCGCGAAGCGACCATCGACGACGTCGGCGGTATTCTGCAACTCATCGAACCGCTGGAATCGGACGGCACGCTGGTCCGACGCGGCCGCCACCAACTCGAACGCGACATCGACCACTTCTCGGTCATCGAGCACGATGGACGCCTCTTCGGTTGCGCAGCCCTCTATCCGTACCCCTCCGAGCGCATCGGCGAGATGGCCTGCCTGACGGTCGATCCGGAAGCGCAAGGCTCGGGCGACGGCGAGCGTCTGCTCAAGCACATCGAGCAACGCGCCCGCGCCCGCGGTCTGGAACGCCTGTTCGTGCTCACGACCCGCACGGAACACTGGTTCCTCAAACGCGGTTTCGTCAAAGCCGGGGTCGACGATCTGCCCGCCGACCGCCGCCGCCTCTATAACTGGCAACGCCGCTCGCTGGTGCTCATCAAGAAACTGTAATCTGGGCGGGCAGGTCCCGCGTGACGCTCGGTCCCATCCCTTGCATCCCGCGCCCCTGCCCCCATATCCGGTTATCGGCCGCCGCCGTTGGCCCTCGGGACGTGAATTTCGCGAGTTCCCCTCGCTCCCGCCCCCGACCGACGCGCAGCCCCCATTCACACTACACTCGACGATCACGAAGGAGTTCCCTCATGGCCCGCATGGTTCAATGCATCAAACTCGGCACCGAAGCCGAAGGTCTCGATTTCCCCCCCATGCCCGGTGAACTCGGCAAACGCCTCTGGGAAAGCGTCTCCAAGGAAGCCTGGGCCGGATGGCTCAAGCAACAAACCATGCTCATCAACGAGAACCGACTGAACATGGCCGACCCGCGTGCGCGTCAGTACCTCGTGAAGCAAACCGAGAAGTACTTCTTCGGCGACGGTGCCGATGTCGCGCAAGGCTACGTGCCGCCGCCCTCCGAGTGAGCTAAAACCTCCCTCCGGGCAGATCGGCACCCTATTCCGGCGCTCAGACATAAACCCAACTCGCTCCAGAACAGGGCACCGATCCGCCCCACATACGCCTCCAGTGCTTCTTCTCGGGACGTATGCCTAAACGACAAAAGGGCACATGCCGTCACTCAGCATGTGCCCTTTGTCTTTTCTGCCGATCATTCGTTGTGTGTGTAGCGCGCGTGAGTTACACCGTGCCCCGTCGAACGGGTGTCGGCGGTCCTTCTCTCTGTCTCTCCGTTACGCGGGATTCGCTTGCGATTGCGGATCGGCATTCACGCCCGTCGACCGCGCACCACACTGATGGCAGAAATGCGCAAAAGCGTTCTTGCGCGTCTTGCACGTGCCGCAATGATCGAACAGACAAATGCCACAGTGCACGCAGAAGTCTCGCGTCGGATCATCTAGCTTCACCGCTCGCTCACACCCCGGACACACCGACTTCGCCAGTCTTGCCTGCGCCAGATCGTATGACAACGTCTTGCGACGCTGCTCATCCGGCAACTGCTCTTCCGCTTTTTGTCGCGCCAGATAACGCTGCAACGACACGATGGCGTATCGACCAATCAGTATCGTCAGCACAATGCCGACGAGATACCGCACATAGCCGCCGTAATCCGGCAGATACGGCACCAACTCGACGAAGAACGCGAACAACGCGAAGAAGATGAAGCCCCACACGAACGGCCACCACGTGCTCTTGCGCTGCCGCACGAACAACCAGCCGCCAATCGCCAGCAACGGTAGCGTCAACGCCAGGCGGATGCCAAAAACCTTGAGCTCCTGCGATCGCTGAATCGACGCCAGTTGCTCACCCGCCGTCACGTCGAGTGCGACGCGTGCCGTGCGCGCCGCCTGCACCGCACGCTGCGCATCCAACTGCTTCGATTCGAGGGTGTCGACCGCCGTTTGCGCGTCGCGCTCCGCTGTCTTGAGCGTGTCGAGCGCACGCGTGCGGGCGACGAGTTCGGCGTCCTGACTGGCCTGCGCCGTCGCAGTACGTGTCGCCACCCAGTCGTTGAACGACTCGCGCGCGTTGCGATACGCCGTACTGCGCGCCTTGAGCTGCAAACGCGCGGTCTCCAACTGGGCGCCGACGTCTTCCTGCTGCGTCTGTGCCTGTTTGATCGCAGCATCGGCACGCTCGGCCTGCGCTCGATCTACGAAGGAATCGAGCGTCGGTACAGGCGCGACGCCCGGCAGTTTGTCGACGACAAGACCGCCAAGGCCAATGAGGAACGCCGCGAACAACACGGCGATCAGCCAGAGGCCACGACGGAACCAGGTTTCGGGTAGACGACGCGATCCAGCCATCCTGCCCTCCCGGGGTCAGTTTTTATAGTCGATGGTGCGCACGCCTTCGGGCGTACCCATGAGCGTAATATCCGCGCCACGTTGTGCAAACAGGCCGACCGTCACCACGCCGGGGATCTGGTTGACCTTGGTCTCGAACGCCACCGGGTCGAGAATCTGCAACCCGTGCACGTCGAGAATAGCGCAACCGTTGTCGGTCATGTAAGGGCTGCCATCGGCACGCACACGCGCCTGCGGCTTGCCGCCCAGCGCCTGGAGCGCGCGAGCGACGCTTGCCTGCGCCATCGGAATGACTTCGACCGGCAGCGGGAAGACGCCCAGCACGGCCACTTCCTTGGAGGCGTCGACCACGCAGACGAATTCCTTCGCTACCGACGCGACGATCTTCTCGCGCGTGAGCGCCCCGCCGCCGCCCTTGACCATGTGGCCGAGGGCATTGATTTCGTCCGCACCGTCGACATAGACGGGCAGGCTGTCGATCTGGTTGAGATCGAACACTTCGATGCCGTGCTTGCGCAGGCGCTCGGTGCTCGCTTCGGAACTGGAGACTGCGCCGCGATACCGGCCCTTGTGGGCGGCAAGCGCATCGATGAAGCAGTTGGCGGTGGACCCGGTGCCCACGCCGATCACGCTGCCCTCGGGCACGTGTTGGTTCACATAGTCGGCAGCAGCCTGGCCGACCAGGCGTTTGAGTTCGTCCTGGGTCATGGGGAATTCCGGCAAAGTTTGGTAAAGTCGGAAGTTTACCGGAGTCGGGCGTGACGCGCCGTTTTTCGCTGTTTTCGATGTTCTGCGTCGCCCCGCCCCCGTCTTGCTGTTCCGGCCCCGTGCCGGATGTCATGTCACGCAGTGCTTATCTCGCAAGGCCGCTCTCATGAATCTGCTCGATCAACTCAAGCGTCACACCATCGTGGTTGCCGACACCGGTGACTTTCAGGTGATGGATGCCTACAAGCCGCAAGACGCCACCACCAACCCTTCGCTGATCCTCGGCGCTGTCCAGAAGGACACCTACCGCCCGATTCTCACGCGTGTGGTCGGCGAGCACCGCGCCGCATCGACGGACGAAATCATCGACCGTCTGCTGATCGCCTTCGGTAAAGAGATTCTGGATATCGTGCCGGGCCGTGTCTCCACGGAAGTGGACGCCCGTCTGTCATTCGATACGGCAGGCACCGTGGCCCGCGCCCGCAAGCTGATCGCCATGTACGAAGCCGAAGGCATCGAACGCGATCGCGTGCTGATCAAGATTGCCTCGACGTGGGAAGGCATTCGCGCCGCCGAGATTCTGGAGCGCGACAAGATCCGTTGCAACATGACGCTGCTGTTCTCGCTGGTGCAGGCGGCTGCGTGCGCCGAAGCTGGGGCGCGGCTGATTTCCCCCTTCGTCGGTCGCATCTACGACTGGTACAAGAAGTCGGCCGGCGCGAACTGGGACGAAGCGGCCAACGCGGGTGTCAACGATCCGGGCGTGCGCTCCGTGTCGGCCATCTACCGCTACTACAAGCACTTCGGCCATGACACGGAAGTGATGGGCGCAAGCTTCCGTTCCACCGGTCAGATTCTGGCGCTCTCCGGCTGCGATCTGCTCACGATCAGCCCCGCGCTGCTGGAACAACTGCGCACCACCGAAGGCGAGGTCAAGCGTGAACTCGATGTGAAGGACGCACGCTCGGCCGATATCGCGCGCGTCAAAACGGACGAACCGTCGTTCCGCTTCGCCCTGAACGACGACGCGATGGCCACCGAAAAGCTCGCCGAAGGCATTCGCGCCTTCGCAGCCGATGCGATCAAGCTCGAAGGGCTGATCGACGCAGCGCGGTAAGCCCATAAGTCGATAAGCCGACAAGTCCTCCCGGGTGTCGGCGCGTACACAAAGCCCATCACCCCGTGCAAGTGGCGACACCAAAACGTGCCGCCACTTGCAAATGCCCAAACCGTCAGCACTGCGAGCCTATTGCGCTCGCCGCCGCACCGCCCGCGCCGGATGACGCTTTCCCAAAGCGTTTTCTGAAAGGTCCGGCAATCCGCATCGGCAACACTCGCGCCACCTCAACCCTCCCCTCGAAGCGTCGTACACCGTCCGGCCAGCGATAAAGCAACGCGTCGGCTCGACGTGTCCGTCGTCTCCCTCCATGCCGGTTACCCCACTCGCCCATGCATCCTCGCTGCCCAACTTACCAGCCGAGAGCACAACACCGCCCGACGTACAAGCCAAGAGCACAACATTGCAGCACCCAAAACGCCAATGGCTATCTGTCCATGGAATCCTTTGTGATCATGGCGCAGAACAACCTGAAGCATGAGTTGATGGCACATATGCCCGCTGTCACCGTAAGCGAACAACATCAGTTTCGCGCCATGGTGACGGCCGCTGTCCAGGACGCGTGGCGCAAGGAATTGCCCGGTCAGCGCGCACCATCGAGCGTCGTACAGTCGACGATCGACGACGTTCAGCCGTCGTTCATCCGCAAGCTGACGGATGAACGAAAGCCCTCTCGAGACGGCATCATCAACGACGCGCTCGAACGTTTCGCGACTTTTATGCGCGACCATCCCGACGCAACGAAAAACCAGTCGATCGACGCGCGTAATCAAATCTGCCGAGCGGCAATGGAGCGCTTCATCTGCCTTGTGAACGCCGACAACGAGGCGACCAGCACGTCGGCACAGGCGCTCGCCACTCACGGTGCCGAGAGCGCATCGACGAGCGCACAGGCCATCAAGACGGCGAGCGTAGCTGCGGCATCGGCTGTGGCGGCCAGCCTCGGCCACCAGCGCGCATCGGATTCGCAATATGTGCAGCGAGCGGCCGCAGCCGCCAAGGCCGAGATACGAAAAACTGCGGCCGATGCCGCCCGACAAACGGTGCGCGAAATCGATTCCGCCGTCGCGCGTATTGCCAAAGAATCCGCAGAGGAGAAATCCCGGCGAGACGCCCAAGCCTATGCGCAACGCGTGGCGAATGCACAGGCGAAGCAGGCTGCCAGCACCTATGCCCGGGAAACCGCGACAGCGCAGGCAGCGGCCAGAGCGAAGCAACTGGCCAGTGCGAAAGCCGGTTCGAGCACGTCTATCGGTAGATTCAGCTCGTCCTCTACGTTGAGCGCCCCCACCGCCTCCAACGCCCCGGTCGATCGGTCGAATACTTACAACACCGCGCTGGGAAACCTGCCGCAACTCTATGTCGTGACCTCGCCCATCGGCGACGCGAGCGCCGCCTCGACTTCCCGGTCCAAATCAAAGTCGAGTTCAGACAAGAAGGCTTCCGCGTCAAACGCCTGACGCCGCACTCACGTTTTCGGAGCTCATACCATGCACACGATCATGCAAGCCGCCTCGCCCGCCGTTGCTTCGACCTCGCTGGCACCACCTCCCGAAACGCCTGACAGCCAACCGTCCGGGACTGCACGACTGCCCCGCATGTCGTCTCGCCAACGCGAGTCGAGTGCTTTCGTGAAATCGGAAGCAGGCAACACGCTGTCGCCGCCCCCTCGTCCATGGCCCGCGCTCGTCGCCAACACATCGCCGCGAAAGATCAGCGATTTCGGGCTTGCCACGAAGACACGTCACCATGGCAGTCTGCCCAATCTGGCCAATGAGTCGGGCATGGTACGCCCCGCGTCGACCATCGCCGCCACCCTGTCGAGCATGCGCGTGACGCCCGCGTCGCCTGCTACGCCTGCGGCACCGGCGATGCCGCCATCGGCTGTCCTGCCAGATTTGTCGAACCGGAACGTGAAGTACAACGCCCCGATGGGTTTCTTTGTCCACCGCAATCAGTACATCCGGGTCAATCCGGCCGGCACGCGTTTTTCTGTGCCTTCACCGGAGGACGTACAGAACGCCGGCCTTCCGGCCGTCCCCGTTTTCCGCGATTCGGTGAAAGGGCAAATATCGAGCGATCTGGTCGAGCCCGGCCGCGTCGGCAACGCGCAAGGCATCGCACCGGCGAGCACGGGCGCGACAGCGACGTTGGTCCCTCTGGTGCTTTCCGACATCGTCGAAGGGCTGCCCTTCGAGAAGGCCGTCTTCGGCACTTGCATTCCCGGCGCAGCGTCTACGGTGGTGGTACAGGTCGAGGCGAACCGCTTTCACGCCGCACGAATGCCCAAACCCCAGGCACAAGCGGATGCCGCCGAGATGGAATTTCGGTGGCTGGACCCCGACGTTCCTCAGGACAAGCATCTGATCGACGCATTCCGTACGATCAAGCAGCAAGTGAAAACGGACACGCTGGCGCTGCACCGCTCCCCCAGTTATCGGAACATCCAGCGGCAACTGGCGGCACAAGTGCCGGACTCGCGCAAGGAACATCCGACACCCTCGGTGGACGAAGCGACTTACCAGATCTTCACGTCAGAGCAGGCACAGCGGAATTTCGTCGCGAACAATAAGGCCAGCATGTCGCGCCGCGAGTTGTTCTCGCCCGAGACCCACGAGTTCGATCTCGCGGTCTATCAAACGTTGCTCGGTCCGGAGCTGGTCTTTGAAACGGCTGGCGAGTGGAACATCGGTAACGCGGCGGGGGTCGTGGATTTGAAATCACGCTTGCGCGAGAACAATCTCGCATTTGCGGCCGTTGAAACTGCGGCGGGCGCGAAGGTCTACTTTTCGTTGTCCGGCGGCGCGCGCGCAGAAGGTTTCGAACTGCCGATACAGCGAGAGATGAGTGCGTTGGGCGACATCGACGAAATCAAGATCGGTCGCTTCATGTTCATCGACGCCAAACGTCGTCTCGCTAAATATGTGCAGGAAGCGCCCGACTCGCCGGGCAAAACCGCAACGCAGATCAGCTTGCCCGTCCTCGGCCACGACCCCGCACCAGTCATCGACAGAACACAAGACGCCGAGCAAATTCTCGCAACGCTCATCGCGCGGGAAGCGCGCGACCATCCGATCACGGGCGGCGTTCACTTCAATACGTTGCTCGACACCTGCGACTCGTGCGCGAGCGCGCTCGCCCTCTTGCAGATACAGACCGGGCAGCCGGTCAGTGTTATCTATCTTCGCGACTACGGTGCCACAACCGCCAACAGCCGTGATCCGGTGATTCGGGCCATGCAAGAGTTCGCGGCGTCGACCAACGAGCTATATGCGCATCTCCTGACGGGTGACTATAGAGAGATGGCCAAAGTCGCGCGCCGACTCCCGGTGCCCAGGATGCTGGAATCGCTCACGCACGTGCTGATGAACGTCACCGGCGATTTCACCGATGCCGATCACTTAGGCGTCATCTGCAATGGCTACTACCTGCGCGTGCTCGCTGCGCTGGTACGAACCGAGGTCGTGTCCTCGCCCGCAGTCGTCGAGGCCCTGCTTTCTCCGGAGGGACGAGACTATGTCTCGCTGCTCGGAAGACGGGTGGCCATGCATCCCATGCTTGCCCGGGGCTGGGCCAGCCTGATGCACGAATTGCGAGACGCGGACGTTGAGCGCCCCACCCTCCTAAAAATCTTGTTAAGTAAGCCTGAAGGTGCGGCACGTTGCTTTTACGTGGAGCTGCTGCGGGCACCTCACTCGCCCAGAGATGCGCGCAACCCGCTGGTGGCGTGGATGGATTCTGCAGGGTTGGTGCCAAAAATGAACGAACTGCCGCAGTACGTGAGCTTGCGTCGTTCAATCACCCTCGCTGTGCGTTTGCAGGTTCAGGTCGATCGCGCGCCAAACCTCGCCTATGAGCCGGTGCCACTCAAGGAGGTGCTTCGCCATGCGCGGGAGGATCTTTCCTTGTCGTCACTAAATTCGGCCGACAACGAACGACTGGCGTCAAAAATGCGCGATGCGATGCCGATGATCACCATCGGTGAACAATGGGAATACCGCGCGATGATCGAGGACATTGTGACAGGTGAGTGGAAAAAGGTAGCCCCCGATACCACCGCGCCGGGATACATCGCGGCTGGCATCATCGAAAACCGTGGCGCGGAATACGGACGATCGCTCATCGAGACACGTCGCCCCCTGATTGACGACATCGTTGAGCGGCATACCGCCGACTACGCCGAATTTCAGCAGCGCAATCCGGGCGCAAGCCAGTCCGCCATTCAAGAACAATTCGAGGCATGCCTGCGAGCGGCGCGTACGGAATATCGTGCAATGATTTCGGGTGATTCAGATCCGGCGCAGGAGCATCTCGCCTCAACCGCCACCGAGGCGGCGACGAATACAAAGGACGCTGCGGCAAAACAGAAGGTTAAGAAGGAGGCCGAAAAGGAGGCCGAGAAAGCGGCGAAATCCGCGCAACTGAGCGCTCAGACGGCAATCGAATCAGAGACTCAGCGATCAGCGCGACTGGCAATCGCCGAAGCGACAAGAAGAGAAGCCCGACAGCAAGCGCTGCAGGCAGGAAGAACCGCATCCCTCCAGGCATATACCCGCGCATCCCAATCGGCCAAAGCAGAGGCCCTAAAACGTGCCACGCAGGAGTCGGCGGCGAGAGCAAAACGTGAGGTGGCCGCAAGAGCGCACCAGACCATCGTGCGGCGAGAAGCTGCAGCGGCATCGAATGCGTGGTGGGACCGTGAGGTTGCCGATATGCAGCGGCGGCTGAATCTGGTGAAGACGGGTTCAGCTCAAGCCGAGCCGGAGATTGAGAGTCGATTGGATGCGATCAAGAAGGTGACAACCAAGCAACTCGAAACACGGTTCGAGAAACTCCGCGCGCCCACCAAATCGAGCTAAGGACGAGATCGAATCGTCACCGAAGCCGGCATCATGATGCGCGGACGCCCCGCAGCCCTGTCGAACGGCGACAGGATTGCGGGGCGTCACGTGCAACGTTCAGTCCAACAATTACTTCGCGCCCTTCACCGCCACCTTACGCTGACGCACGGCTTCATACAGACACACGGCGCTCGCCACGGAGACGTTCAGGCTTTCGCAGCCGCCGGACATCGGGATGCTCATGAGTTCGTCGCAGGTCTCGCCGACGAGGCGGCGCATGCCTTCGCCTTCCGCGCCCATGACGATCGCCATCGGGCCGGTGAGCTTCGTGCCGTAGATGTCGGCCGGGGCATCGTCCGAGGTGCCGACCACCCAGATGCCGCGATCCTTGAGTTCGCGCAGCGTGCGCGCGAGGTTCGTCACCATGATGTACGGCACAGTCTCAGCCGCACCGCTCGCGACCTTGGCAACGGTGGCGTTCAGGCCCACCGCGCGATCCTTCGGGGCGATCACGGCGTGTGCGCCAGCACCGTCGGCCACACGCAGGCAGGCACCGAGGTTATGCGGATCGGTCACGCCGTCGAGGATCAGCAGCAGCGGATCGCCCGAAATGCCGTCGAGCAGTTCGTCGAGATTGAGGGCCAGCGAGATTTCCTCAGCCTGTGCCACGACGCCTTGGTGGCGTGAGGTGCCGGTCATCCCGTCGAGACGTTTGCCGTCTGCCTGAACGAGCTTGATCTTGACGCCGGGCGCGTTCTTGTACGACTCCACGGCCTTGAGGAAATCCGTCATGCGACGGTCGCGGCGGGTCGGATCGTAGTAGATCTCTTTGACGCTGGTGGCGTCGTGACGCAGGCGCGCGGTCACGGCATGGAAGCCGAACAGCATTTTCAATTTACTCATTTCATTTCCTCAAAATAGCGTGTGCCATAGCGACCGTTGCCGTGACACAGTCACGGGGCGGCACGCTGTCGCTGACATTGCGCACAACTGTCGTCGCCTAAAGCACGACGGCGGCGGGAGCCACATGGGCCGCCGCCGCCGCAATCCATCGCGGGTACCGGATGCCGGTGATTTCCGGCAAAGGTGCCCATCTTACTGCAAACCGCTCACTGCACCGTCGTTCGATGTATCACACCGTGCACAGCACGGGGGCTGCGCACGGCAGAAACATCGCTTAACGACGCGGCTTCTTCGTCTGACCACCGGGGCCGCCCTGTCCACCTTGCCCGCCCTGCCCACCCTGACGCTTCGCCGGTGCCTTGCCGCTGCTGCCGTGCTTCGCGGGGGCTGCGCCACGCTCGGCGCGCGCGGCCTTCACCTTCGCGGACTTCGGCTTGGCCGGGCGTTTGCCCGCTGGTGCGGGTTGCACACCGTTGAGCAGCGCGCCGCCCTTGGGCAGTTGACGGATCGTCGGGCCGGCACTGGCCGAGCCTGCGACGCCGGGCGTACCGGCGGCGGGCGTCGGCACCGGGGCACCACCGCGTTCGCTGCGACCGGACGTCTTAGCCAGCGAGCGTGCGTTCGGTTCGCGCACCAGGCGGAAGTCGATCTTGCGGGCATCCAGGTCCACACGGCTGACCTGCACGCGTACGCGATCGGTAAGTCGATAGCGGATGCCGGTGCGTTCGCCGCGCAGTTCGTGGCGCACTTCGTCGAACTGGAAATAATCGCTGCCCAGTTCCGTGACGTGGACGAGGCCTTCGATGAAGAGATCGTCGAGTTGCACGAAGATGCCGAACGACGTGACGGCGCTCACCGTGCCGCCGTATTCCTCGCCGAGCTTGTCGCGCATGAAGTAGCACTTGAGCCAGGCTTCCACGTCGCGTGACGCTTCGTCGGCGCGGCGTTCGTTGGCGGAGCAATGCAGGCCGAGTTCGTCCCAAATTGCGTCGCGCTTTTTCGCGCTCGGCGACTTCTTGTTTTTGTCGTCGTCCTTTTGCAGCTTGCGCGCGTGGGGCGACAGGCCCGTCGTCATTTCGACGCCGGCGGGAATTTCCGGCTCGTACTTCTTGCCCGCGAGAATCGCCTTGATGGCGCGGTGCGTGAGCAAGTCGGGATAGCGACGAATCGGGCTGGTGAAGTGCGTGTAGGCCGGGTAAGCGAGACCGAAGTGGCCGATGTTGTCCGGGCTGTAGACGGCTTGCTGCATCGAGCGCAGCAGCATCGTCTGGAGCATGGGTGCGTCGGGCCGGGACTCGATCTGCGTCATCAGTTCCGAGTAGTCGGACGTGGCCGGTTCGTCCCCGCCGCCAAGTGTGAGCCCGAGCGTTTTGAGGAACGTGCGCAGCACCTGGAGGCGTTCGCCCGAGGGACCGGCGTGGATGCGATACAGGCCGGGTTGCTTGTGACGCTTGAGGAAGTCGGCTGCACAGACGTTGGCCGTGAGCATGCATTCCTCGATGAGGCGGTGGGCGTCGTTACGCGTGCGGGGCAGGATCTGTTCGATCTTGCCTTGCGCATTGCAGACGATGTACGTCTCCGTCGAATCGAACTCGATGGCACCGCGCGACTTGCGTGCCTTGGCGAGCACCTTATAGAGGTCGTACAGATTTTGCAGGTGCGGCAGCAGCGTTGCGCGGCGTTGTGCTTCTGCGCCCTTCGTGTTGCCGAGGACGGCGGCGACTTCCGTGTAGGTCAGGCGTGCGGCGGAGTGGATGACGGCCTGATAGAACTGATAGGCCTTCACTTCGCCGTTCGGGGCGATGAGTGCGTCGCAGACGAGCACGCAGCGATCGACGTCCGGGTTAAGCGAGCACAGGCCGTTCGAGAGCTTTTCCGGGAGCATCGGGATGACGCGTCGCGGGAAGTAGACGGAGGTGCTGCGCGTGAGGGCGTCGGCGTCGAGCGGGCCGCCGGCGGCGACGTAATGCGAGACGTCGGCGATGGCGACGATCAGGCGGAAGCCGTTGGTACGGCCGACCTTAGCGGGTTCGCAGTAGACGGCGTCGTCGAAGTCGCGTGCGTCTTCGCCATCGATAGTGACGAGCGGGACATCACGCAAGTCGATGCGGTGGCGCAGATCCGGGGCGCGGACTTCGTCGGGGAGTGCACCGGCGGCGGCGAGGGCTTCGGCGGAGAACTGGTGGGGCACGCCGTACTTGCGCACCGCGATTTCGATTTCCATGCCGGGGTCGTCGATATCGCCGAGGACTTCCGAGACGCGGCCGATGGGCTGGCTATAACGGCTGGGGTAATCGGTGAGTTCGACGGAGACGACCTGTCCGACCTTCGCTTTGCCTTGGGCGCGGGGTGGGATGAGGATGTCGTGGCTGATGCGTTTGTCTTCGGGCGCGACGACCATGACGCCGTTCTCGTTGAGGAGGCGGCCGATGACATGGGTATTGGCGCGACTGACGACTTCGACGATATGGCCTTCCGGGCGACCGCGGCGGTCATAGCCGGCGATGCGCAGGAGGACGCGATCGTTGTGCATGACCTTCTTCATTTCCTCAGTGGGGAGGAAGAGGTCGTCGCCATCGTCATCGCGTACGGCGAAGCCGTAGCCATCGCGGTGGCCGATGACGCGGCCTGCGATGAAGTTTGACGGGTGGGTCAGTTGATAGTAGCCGCGGCGGTCGAGACGAATCTGGTCGTCGCGTTCCATGGCGGCGAGGCGCTTGAAGAAGCCTTCGCGTTCTTGCTTTTTGATAGCGAGGGCTTCGGCGATATCGTTGGCGGACAGCGCGGAGTCTGCGGTGCGCAGGACACCGAGGATCTCTTCGCGACTCGGGATCGGATAGGGATATTTGCTCAAAGGTCGGTAGCGTTACTGTGCCGGTTGAGTCCGGCCGAGTGGCGCACCATGCGCCCGACGGTCCGTGGAGTTGTAAAGACGCGCGGATAGCGGCGTCTTACAGTCAGGGACAATCATACGGCAAACCTCACGAAAACTGCCACCTGTGCGGAATTTGAGCGTGGGGGTTGAGGTGGGCGAGAGAAAGTAAATTTTTTTGCGCGTAAGTGTTGACACTCCCGCGTCGCATCCGCATAATCTCACTTCTTCGCAGCGAGCAAGCAGTAAGCGAGCTGACGGGGCCCAGATGGCGGAATTGGTAGACGCACTAGTTTCAGGTACTAGCGGGTAACACCGTGGAGGTTCGAGTCCTCTTCTGGGCACCAAAAAAATACAAAAAAGCCGATGATCGAGAGATCATCGGCTTTTTTCATACTTGCCCAGAAAGCAATGTGCCAGTGCACATTGCGTGGGGACTCGAAAGGCATCGCTTGCAAGCGATGCCGGGGTCGCGGAACGTGACCGAGTCCTCTCGGCGCCGGGGGCGCCGTATGGGAATGGGCGGCACTGGTGGGGCAAAGCCGTATCGACGGTTTTAAAAACAGCGCACGCCCCACCGAAGCGAAGCCTTAACGACAGTTTTCTTCATCGGCCCGCTGCTTTTCCAAAGTTTCCATCAGCACCTCCCTAAGCCAGATCCCTAGCGGATTCCCTGCGCGTTTGCGATGCCATCCGACGGCGGTAGTAAACATCTCTGGCATCGAATCCAAGTCCAAGCGTGTCAACCGAAGCCCATCGGCAATAGCTGAGGGAACAAACGCGACCACGTCATTAAATTCCAGAAACGGCTTAAGCGAGGTATAGCAGGCGAGCGTCGCGACGGGAGGAACCAACGCATCATGTGTTGCAAGAAACGCCGAAATCGCATCCTGCGAATAACTGGCGCTGTCGGCGAAATCCACGCGAGGAAACTTCGCGACGTCGGCAACATGACGAAGCTCGCCAACGATCCTGGACCTCTCCCCCACCACACAGCAATACGTTTCTTCCGCGAGCGAATGTCGCGCGAGCGAGTCATCAAAAAACTTACCAAACCCGACGGCAATATCGGCATCTCCACGCTCAAGCTGTTCTGCGTGAGTCTCCCGATAAAAATCCATCACTTTCACCGAGACTCTTGGCGCCCTAGCCCGAATCTCCGCGACAAACCTCGGCAAGACCGAAAGCTGCGCGTATTCATTCGCAATGATCCCGACATTTCTCTCAAGCGTCGCGGGATCAAAATCTTCGAACACCACGTCATCCACATCCGAGAGAATCCGCTCGAACTTGCGCGCAATATCCAGCGCGAAATCGGTAGGTTCGATCCCACTGCTATGCCGGACGAATATCTCATGCGGCAGCGCCTCTCGAAGCCTTTTCAGATACCCGCTAATCGCCTGCTGCGACATCCCCATTTCAGCAGCGACACGGGAAGCACTCCGTTCGCGCACCAGTCGCAAGAAAACGCGCATATGTTTGAGGTCGATACTGTGCACAACGAGTCCTTGTAACGGATACAACCGGCGCTTGATTTACGCGGGTGTCTGCCATTTTTAACATGCCACCTCATCTTCAAGAAACGAGGTAAGCAGAAATGAAAACTGTCATCGTCATAGGCGCCAGCGGCAAGATCGGTCAGGCGGCGATGAAGGGACTTGGGAATCATCGGGTGATCACGGCCAGCCGTTCTGGCGAGGGTTGCGATTATCGCGTCGACACGACGGACAAAGCATCGTTGCGCGCCCTGTTCGAATCAGTGGGCAAATTCGACGCCGTGATCAGCGCTGCCGGCCATTGCGAATATGCACCGTTCGCGTCGATGACCGAGGAGCAATGGGACGCCACCATTCAAGGCAAGCTTGTCGGCCAGATGAACATCGTAAAAGTCGGCTTAGACCATATCGAGAACGGCGGTTCGTTCACCTTGATTTCAGGCATTTTGAACGTCAAGCCGATGCCGGAGGGAATTGCAGACGCCACGACGAGCGGCGCGATCGATACGTTCGTGAAGTGTGTCGCGTATGAATTACCGCGTGGCATTCGCATTAACGCTGTCAATCCGACGGTCATCGAAGAAGCCTGGTCGGTTTATGGCGAGATGATGCCGGGGTATCAGCCGGTGCCCGGCGCACTGGTTGGCAAGGCATTCGAGCGATGCGTCGACAGCTTCATCACCGGACAGGTCATTTTCGTGGACGCTTGATCCATCGTCCATTTCGCGATGAAAAACAAGGGCGATTCCCAGCGGATCGCCCTTTTTGCGTGCCTGAATCCCATTCATCGACGACGTACATGTCTACGGTGCCGCAGACCGAAACACCCGAGCCAATCCGTAGTGAGAATGTGTAGCGTTTCCGTCACGACGGCTATGGCGTCGTTCCACAGCATAGGGAAATCTGTAGAATTTACCTCATAAAAAATTGAATATTGTTCAACGGACACTTAATTCGTTGAGCTTGTCGGGTGTTTTTGGTTTTTGTTGCTTGATACTTGTTGGGAAATACATGCCTGCCTTCACTCGCGGCGAGCTTGCCGATTTGAACGTGTTTGTCACCATCTGCCGCCGGCAGAGTTTCCGGGAGGCCGCCACTGAATTGGGCGTGACGACCTCTGCCTTGAGCCATGCGATGCGCAATCTTGAGGCGCGTCTGGGCGTGAAGTTGCTCAATCGCACGAGTCGTTCCGTGTCGCCGACGGCGGCGGGATCGGCATTGGCGAAGGAATTGGAGCAGGGTCTTGAGCAGATTGCATCGGCGATCGGTGCCTTGGACCGATATCGTGCGTCGCCGGCGGGCCGGTTGCGTCTGAACGTGCCGCGCGATGCGGCGCGCTTGTTGCTGGACCCTATCCTGCCTCGCTTTGTGGCGTCTTATCCTGACATCGAGCTGGATGTCACGGTGGATGACCGGATGTTGGACATTGTGGCTGAGGGCTTTGACGCGGGGATGCGTTACGGCGACACGGTGCCTGGCGACATGATTGCGACGCCGCTGACGCCTGCGTTGAAGTGGATCGTGGTGGGTTCGCCGGCGTACATTGCGCGTCACGGCCGACCGAAGGTGCCGCAGGATTTGATGTCACACAATTGCATCCGGATGCGACTGGGCGATAACACGTTGTACAAGTGGGAGTTGGGCAATGGGTCTACGGCGGTGGAATTGGATGTGCCGGGGGCATTGAGCATCAACGAGAGCGACGGCGTGATTGCGGCGGCGGTGGGCGGTTTGGGCTTGGGCTATGTGTTGGAGCGCAACGTGGCGGCCGAGTTGGCGAATGGCACGTTGGAGGCGGTGTTGACGGAATGGGCGGTGGATGGGCCGCCGTTGTCGATGTATTACCCGAGTCGGCGTCAGACGTTGCCGGGTTTGCGGCACTTGATCGACATGATTCGTGCTGAGCATATGGGGCGGGCTGCGTGAGGTGTCATTGGGGGTGAGTTGGAGGTGTTTTGAGGGATACGTGAAAGTTTTTTGAATTTTTTGGTCCCTCAGTGTTGACAGCATGTAACACCCTCGGCATAATCTCACTTCTTCGCAGCGAGCAAGCAGTAAGCGAGCTGACGGGGCCCAGATGGCGGAATTGGTAGACGCACTAGTTTCAGGTACTAGCGGGTAACACCGTGGAGGTTCGAGTCCTCTTCTGGGCACCAAAAAAATACAAAAAAGCCGATGATCGAAAGATCATCGGCTTTTTTCATGCTTGCCCAGAAAGCAATGTGCCAGTGCACATTGCGTGGGGACTCGAAAGGCATCGCTTGCAAGCGATGCCGGGGTCGCGGAACGTGACCGAGTCCTCTCGGCGCCGGGGGCGCCGTACGGGAATCAGGCAGCACTGCCGATGCCAAGCCTTAACGCCGGTTTGTCTTTCCATCGCCGGACACCGCGCCCGCGTCCACCCCATTCCCATCCTCGGTAATAAGCATCCAACGAAAAAATAGTTGTGTGCGCGAATGTCGGTGGGGAGGATGGCTGTTTTGCCGTTGAGGGCATCACGGGGTGGAGCGGGTTATGTTGCGAGAGGTATTGGGAGCGAACGAGGCCGACCGCGTTGCTGACTGGTTACTGGCGGGGTTGGAATTAAAGAGTACGTTGTTCCATGTGGGTGAGTACTGTGGCGTGTATCAGGCGTCGACGGGTGGGCATCAGCGTGCGAGCTTCCATGTGGTGTTGGACGGCGGGTGTTACTTGCACGTGGGTGCAGACGGGGACCGCGAAGCCAGCACGACCGAATTACGCGCGGGCGATGCCGTCTTCTTGCTTTCGGACGTCCCGCATGCGCTGTCGCCATCCGCAACACCCCCAGCGGACCTAAGCGTCCGCACCGGCACGATGACGCCGCTACCGTCCGCCCCACACCCAAGCACCTCCCCCACCGCCCAGCCTTTCGTGGCCCTCGCCTGCGGTTTCTTCGAATTCCGCACCGATCTCGACACGTTGGTTCTGGGTTTGCTGCCGAACCCGATCGTTGCGCGTCGCGCGAGTGGTCGGTTGGACGGTATGACGCAGGTTTTCGCGCTAATCCAGGCCGAAGCGCGCCGCCCCGGCGAAACGCCGTCCCCGTTACTAGCCCGCCTCACCGACCTGCTTTTCTACTACGCATTACGCGAAGCGGTACATGCGGAAGACGTCGCCCCAGGGATGTGGCGTTTAATGCGCCGCGACGCTTTCGGCCGTCTTGCGGCGGCGATCATCGAGTCACCGGGCGAGCGTTGGACGACGGACAGCATGGCGGAATTCGTGAACATGTCCCGCGCGCGTTTTTGCAAGCAATTTACTGAAGTCGGCGGACAGCCGCCGGCACACTTCGTGACGCTGGTCCGGATGAAAACGGCAGCGGCGCTTCTGCGAGCGGGCGTGTCACTGCCTGACGCAGCCGAGCAAGTCGGCTACCAGTCCGAATCGGCCTTTGCACAGGCCTTCAAACGTGTGACTGGAATCCAGCCCGGCGCGTGGCGACGTCAAGCGGTCAACGCGAGCGCTCAACCTGCCGCCACCGCGTCCGTTGCCTACCCGCTGCACTGACGTTCCCATCGGAAAAGTCTCTCTCTCGATGAGACGAATCCGCAGAATTTCCAGACGGGCGCGCATTGAGCACTTGGCCGGGCTTGCGCACAATGGAGGCTCGACTGTAAGGAGCCCGATATGAGCCGACTGCCATTGCACACTGTTGAGACCGCCCCGGAGGCGAGCCGTCCGTTTTTGGAGAAGTCGCTCGCGGCGAACGGTTTCCTGCCAAATCTTGTCGCGTCGCTGGCGAATGCACCGACGGCGCTCGAAACGTATCTGACGGTGGGCGCGATCAACGGTCGCGCGAGCCTGACGCTGGCCGAGCGCGAGGTCGTGCAGATCACGGCGGCTGGTATTCACGGCTGCGGCTTTTGCGTTGCCGGCCATACCGCGGTGGCGCTGAAGAAGGCACAACTTCCAGAAGCCCTCGTGAATGAAATCCGCGATCAGGTCAAACTCTCCGATGCCCGCCTCGACGCCGTCGCTAATTTCACGCGCGCCGTGATCGCAACGCGCGGCGCGGTGTCGGACGCCGAATTCACCGCTTTCAAATCAGCAAGTTTCGACGATGCCGCCGCCCTCGAAGTGGTGCTTGGCGTATCGCTCGCTACGCTGTGCAACTTCGCGAACAATCTTTCGCAAAACGAACTGAACCCGCAACTGGCGGCTTATCGCTGGGAGCCGAAGGTGCAAGCGGCATGAGCACCACCGCCAGCCAGCCGAGTCTCGCCACGCGCGCACCGGCACTCGCCGCTTGGCTCGACGCACACGCGGAGACGCTCGACACGGACGCCACGCTTTGCGCCGAGGTCGTACCGCAGCTCGCCAGCGCCGGATTGCTGCGCGTTGGCGTGCCGGTTGCGCTGGGCGGTTCCGGCGGCACGATCGGCGATGCGATCGACAGCGTCGCTGACGTTGCCGGACATTCGTTCGCGGCGGCCTTCGTCCTCTGGGGACAACGCACGTTCATCGAGTACCTGCTGCAAAGCCCGAATCAGGCCTTGCGCGACCGTCTGCTGCCTGCTTTGCTCTGCGGAGAACTGGCGGGTGCGACCGGCTTGTCGAACGCGATGAAATACCTGTCGGCCATCGAGCCACTGCAAATCCGGGCGACAGACGTACCCACCGCATCCTCGTCCGGCGCGGGCGGCGGCACATCGTCGTGGCGCGTAAACGGCGGGTTGCCGTGGATCACGAACCTGCGCAAACAGGGCTTCGTTGCTGCGGCCGCCGTCGACCACGAAGCGGGCGGCCCGCCCTCGATCTTCGCCATCGCACACAACGCGCCGGGGGTGCATCGCAGCGACGATCTGGACCTGATCGGCCTGCGCGGCACCAACACCGCCGCGCTTCAGATGACCGACACGCCGCTGAGCGACGACGACCGTATTACGGACAACGCGCCGGCGTGGCTCGTGCGCGTGCGCCCGGCCTTCCTGGGGCTGCAATGCGGCATGTCGCTAGGTCTTGCGCGGCGTAGCCTTGACGCCACCAACGAAGGCGGCCCGGCAGCCCGTGCCGCTGTGGCGGACGACGTGGCCGCGCTGACCGACCATCTGGCGTCCCTCACAACGCGTCTGAAATCCGGCGTCTTGCAAGGCGAGTTTGTCGACACGCCGGCAAGCCTGTTCAAACTGCGCATCTCACTCGCAGAACTCGTTCACGACGCCGCCACGCTGGAAGTGCAGACTGGGGGCGGACGCGGTTATCTGCGTGGACTCTCGGGCGTTGCCCGACGTCAGCGCGAGGCCGCTTTTGTGCCCATCGTGACGCCGAGTCTGGTTCAATTGAAGAACCAACTGGCGGCGCAACGCGCACAGCAACTCAAGACCGGAACGGTTACATGACCCAACCCACGGCGACGCAACGCGCGCACGAATCCACGCCCGAGCACGCCCATTTCGCCGCAGCGCGCGAGGATACCTCGCGCGCATCGCCATTTCTGACGCTTCGCAATATCGGCCTGTCTTACGGCGAACGGGCAATCCTTCGCGGCGTCGACCTCTCGGTCGCGCCGGGAGAACTCGTCTCCGTGCTCGGCCCGAGCGGCTCAGGCAAATCCACGTTGTTGCGCATTGCCGCCGGTTTGCTTGCACCGAGCGACGGCACCGTCGATGTGGATGGCACACCGCTCACGGGTCCGCGTCCCGACGTGGCCCTCGCCTTTCAGGACCCCTGCCTGCTGCCCTGGCTGTCGGTGGAGCGCAACGTGGCGTTCGGCCTGACGTTCGCGCGTCAGCCAGCACTCTCGCGTGAGACGCGGCGCACGCGCATCGACGCCGCGCTGACCGAGGTCGGCTTGTCCCATGCCCATCATCTGCATCCTCGCCAGCTTTCAGGGGGCATGGCGCAGCGGGTGGCACTCGCGCGTTGTCTGGCGCGTCAGCCGCGCGCGTTGCTCCTTGATGAACCGTTTGGCGCACTTGACGAAGTCACACGCGCCGACATGCAGCGTCTGCTGGTGACGGTTGTGCGTGACACGGGGGCGGCGACGGTCCTCGTCACACACGATATCGACGAGGCGCTGCTTGTCTCGGACCGGATCGTGCTGCTCGGCAATCAGGGCCGCACGCTCGCGCAATGGCAGATCGACGTGCCCTCGCCGCGCGACGCCCAGGTACAGGCGCTCGGCGCGTTGCGCATCGAAATTCTGCAAGCCCTGCAACTCGCGATGTCCCGCGACACGACATCCGCGCAAGCTGCACTTCACACAACGTCTCACACCACACGTTAAGCACCCACCTTCGGGGATTCTCAGACCATGTGCCAAATTTCCCGCCGCGAATGGCTCAAACTCGCTTCGATGATGACCGTCGCCGGGGCAGCTCCGCTGCTCGCCTCGGCAGCCGCACGTGCTGCTGCGGAGCCGGACGCGCCGTTGCGCATCGGCTATCTGCCGATTACCGACGCCACGCCGCTGCTCGTCGCGCACAACAACGGCTACTTCGAACAAGCCGGCATCAAGGCGGAGAAGCCGACGTTGTTGCGCAGCTGGGCACAACTGATCGAAGCGTTTCTGTCAGGACAGGTCAACGTCGTTCACCTGCTCTCGCCGATGACCGTCTGGGCACGATACGGCAGTCAGGCACAGGCCAAGGTCGTGGCATGGAATCACGTCAACGGCAGCGCCATCACGGTGGCCAACGACATCAATAAGATTGGCGACCTCGGCGGCAAGACCTTTGCGGTGCCGTTCTGGTATTCGATCCATAACGTGGTGCTGCAAGGCCTGCTCGCCGCAAACGGCCTGACGCCAGTACTCAAGAAAAGTGGCGCGCCGGCTGCCAACGAAGTCAATCTGATCGTGATGGCACCGTCGGACATGCCGCCGGCGCTCGCTGCGAAGCAGATTGCAGGCTATATCGTGGCCGAACCGTTCAATGCGGCGGCCGAGAATCTCAAGGTCGGCAAGGTGCTGCGATTTACCGGCGACGTCTGGAAGAACCATGCGTGCTGTGTCGTGACGATGCACGAGCGAGATCTGACATCGCGTCCGGAATGGTCGCAGAAGGTCGTCGATGCCATCGTCAAGGCACAGGCCTGGACGCGCGAGCACCCCGCAGATGCAGCCCGCCTGCTGTCCAAGGAAGGACAGAACCGCTACACGCCGCACCCGTTCCAGGTGTTACAGCGCGTGCTGGCACCGGACGCCTCCGAACAGGGTCGCTATCTCGCCGACAAGGCCATCGTGCATGCCGACTGGCACGAAAAGCGTATCGACTTCCAGCCCTATCCCTATCCGAGCTACACGGAGGCGCTGGTGCGTCACATGCAGAAGACGCAGGTCGAAGGGAATGCGCAGTTCCTCGCAAAGCTCGACCCGTCGTTTGTCGCACGCGATCTCGTCGACGACCGCTTCGTGAAGAAGAGCATTGCCGCCGCCGGTGGCATGAAGGCCTTCGGTCTGCCGGACGGCTTTACCCGCCAGGAGGTGATCGTTGTCTGATCTCGCGTCTAGCCGCGCGCCGCAACCGGTCGGTTCGGTGGATGCTGCCTCCGACACGGCAAACGCCTCCGCATCGAACTCAAGCGCGGTGAGCGCTCGCCCTTCGCGCCATGCATGGCTCGGCCTCGCCGGGCTTGCGGGCATCGTGGCGATCTGGTGGCTGGGCATTGCGTTATTCACGACACCCGGCTCTCTCGCTTCGCAGTTCTCGCCGGCAGCGGCACTGAACGCGCTGCCCGATCTGATCCGCGACGAGCAGCTTGGCCTTCACATCCTCGCCAGCTTGCGACGTATTGCGGTTGGGCTAGCATGGGCTGTGGTGTTGGGCGTGCCACTGGGCTTTCTGATCGGGCGCGTCCGATGGCTGGACAAGGCGCTTACGCCATCGTTGCAGTTCCTGCGCATGGTGTCGCCGCTGTCGTGGATGCCGATTGCCGTCATGTCGCTCGGCGTGGGCGACCCTGCCGTGTATTTTCTGCTCGCCTTCGCTGCCCTTTGGCCGCTGGTGATGAGCACGGCCGCAGGTGTGACGCATATCGATCGACGCTGGGTGCAACTGGGCGAGAGTCTGGCGGCGACCCGCTGGGAAATGCTCTGGCACGTCTATGTGCCGGGCATCGCAGCGCATGTGCTCACGGGCGTGCGGCTGGCCATTGGCATCTTGTGGATCGTGCTGGTGCCGGCGGAGATGTTGGGCGTGAATGCGGGTCTGGGGTATCTCATCCTCGATACGCGCGACCGCTTGGCATACTCGGAACTGACCGCTGTGATTCTGGTAATCGGCGTGCTTGGCTTCGGGCTCGACTGGGCGGCACGCTTTATCTACCGGCGTTTCAGCGGCGCGATGCAGGACGAGTAAGCACGAGCGGGCTTAAGAGGCGTATCGGGCGTATCGGGCCGGGCATATCGGGCATATCGGGCATATGCGTGGGCAGGCCGTTACAATAGCGGCCTGAATCCAGATGCCTGACGGAGACGCATCATCGAGCTAGATCGTTTACTGCAATCGCAGGGCTTCGGCAGTCGTAAGATGTGCCGCAAGCTCATTCAATCCGGTGCTTTCGCCATCGACGGCATTGTGCACGATAACTTCCGGGAGTCGGTGGACCCGAAGGGCCTTCAGTTCACGCTGGACGGCGAGTCCTGGGACTACCGCGAGCACGTCTACATTCTGCTCAACAAACCTGAAGGCTTTGAGTGCTCCACGAGCCCGACGCATCATGAAGGCGTGCATTCGCTGTTGCCGCTCCCGCTCGCCGTACGTGGCGTGCAACCGGCCGGCCGTCTCGATCAGGACACCACCGGCATGCTGCTGCTCTCTGACGACGGCCCCTTCCTGCACGCCATGATGTCACCACGCCGCCACGTGCCCAAGCGGTACGTCGCGACGACCAAGCATCCCGTGACGCAAGAGATGTTGCAGGCACTGCGCGAAGGCGTGCTGTTGCGCGACGAGACCGAGCCGCTCGCGGCAACGGATGTCATGAGCCCGTCCACCCACGAAATCGCACTCACGATCACGCAGGGGAAATACCATCAGGTCAAGCGAATGGTGGCCGCCGCAGGCAATCGGGTGGAAGGTCTGGTGAGAACAGCCATTGGCGGCTTGCCGATGGGCAATCTCGAACTCGGCGAATGGCGCTATCTGGCGCCGGACGAGTTGCTGTCGTTGCCGTACGAAATTCCGCTGTCCGCCAAGTAATCGAATTCGGGGGATACGAACCATCACCCGACACGTTCAAGCACCAAAAACGAAACGCCCAACACAGGTATTCATGCCTGCGTTGGGCGTTTCCGTTTGGGTTCGCCAATATGGGCTCACCGATACGGGTTAGCCGATATTTGGTAGATCGCCTCAGCTCTGCTTACCTTCCAGCAAGAACTGCGCCCCCTTGTCCTGACCGAGCGCCTTGACGAGATACGGCATCGTCGTCTTGAGCGTGTCCTGTAGCATGTACGGCGGGTTCACGATGAACATGCCGCTGCCGTGCAGGCCCATGCCACCCGGTACCGGATTGCAGACCGTCAGCGCAACGTGCAGCCAGTTCTTGATCGGCTTCTCGTCGATCGTCAGCCGCTTCATGCGCTCCGGCAATTGCGCCGCTTCGCGACGCTGCACGAGCGGATACCAAACGGCGTACATGCCGGTCGGGAAGCGATCGAGACCTTCCTGCACTGTCTGCGTGGTGCGCGTGTAATCGCGCTTGTCCTCGTAGGACGGATCGATGAGCGTGAACCCCCGGCGCGGTGCCGGCGGCAAAATCGTCTTGAGGCCCGCAAAACCGTCGGCCCCGAAAATCATCGTGCGACGTGCGACCGCACGCCCCTGCGCTTCGAAGTTCTCGCGCAGCACTTCCTGTTCGGTCGGATGCGCCTCGAACAAACGCAAACGGTCGCGGTCGCCCAACAGTTGCAGCGCAAAATACGGCGAGCCGGGGTAGTAGCTCAGCTTGCCGTCCGGATTGAACTCACGGACCAGCGCAACGTAGTCCGCCAGCGCCGGCGGCAGATCGTTACGCGTCCAAAGACGGCCGATGCCCGTCTCGTACTCGCCCGTCTTGTCGGCCCACTTGCCGTCGAGCGCATAGCCGCCCGCGCCGGCATGCGTGTCGATATACCAGAACGCCGTGTCTTTCTGGCGCATGTAATCGATGCATTCAACGGCGATGAAGTGTTTCAGTACGTCGGCATGGTTGCCGGCGTGGAAGGCGTGGCGGTAGCTAAACATTAGGCAGATCCTGATTCGTCAGGCGCGATTGTAGCCGACGACGCGCCTGCCCGGCGTTTCCGGGCCGATGCGCCGCTGTTTTTGGCCTCGTTGGCCGCAAGCGTCTTCACCGCTTTATGGCGCGGGCACGCGACCAGATGGTCGTTCACCATTCCGGCGGCCTGCATGAACGAATAGCAGATGGTGGAGCCCACGAACGTGAATCCCGCCTTCTTCAACGCACGACTCATGGCGTCCGACACGGCAGACGTTGCCGGGACTTCGCTCAGGGATGTCCAGCGATTCTGCACCGTCTCACCGCCCACGAACTGCCAGACGAAGTCGCTGAAGCGCGTCCCCGATGCCTCCATCGCCAGATACGCTTTGGCCCCTTTGATGACGCCATTGACCTTCAGGCGATTGCGCACGATGCCGGGATCGGCCATCAGCCGCGCTTCGTCCTCCGGTCCGTACTTCGCAATGCGCGCCGGGTCGAAATTGTCGAAGGCCTTACGGTAGGTATCGCGCTTCTTGAGAATCGTGGACCACGACAATCCGGCCTGCGCCCCTTCGAGCATCAGCAATTCGAACAACTCGCGGGAGTCGCGCAACGGCACGCCCCACTCCTGATCGTGATACTGACGATATTGTTCGAAGCCTTCACTCCACGGACAGCGTTCCATTTGCCCCTCGATAGTTGTGCTCGCGCCCCGATGCAACCGGGGCTTGCGGACGAATGGGGCAAGTGTGCCAGCAATTACCGAAGAAGCGAACCCGCAAGCGCGTAACCCGCAGGAAATTGGGTCGCCGGGCAATGCCGATGCGGAATATTCCGAGCTTCCGGCATCTGCACTGCCCGGGCGTTACAGCATCAGTTGTCCGCCGTTGACTTCGATGATCTGCCCGGTCACATAGCTCGCCAGCGTCTCCGAAGCGAGGTAGAGGAACGCTCCCGAGCACTCGTCGGGCTCGCCAAGGCGTCCCATCGGAATGCTCTGACGGAAAGCGTCGATCTGCGCCTGCGTGCTGAATTGTTCGTGGAACGGCGTCATGATCACGCCCGGCGAGACGGCATTCACACGAATACGGTCAGGCATCAACTCTTTAGCCATGCCCCGCGTGAGCGTGCTCACGAAGCCTTTCGCCGCTGCATAGATCAGCGCACCGGGGCCGCCGCCGTGACGCGCCGCAATCGACGTCACGTTGACGATCGCGCCACCGCCCTGCTTGCGCATCGCAGGCACGACAGCGCGCGAGAACGCGACAACCGAGCGTGCATTGACGTTGAGGACGTCATCGAAATAGGCATCCGTCACTTCAGTGAACGGGGTGCGCTTGACGAGACTGCCCGCGTTGTTGATCAGCACGTCGATACGGCCAAAGCCGTCGAGCACGTGTGCCACGGCGGCATCGATTGCGCCGGTGTCCTGCACGTCGGCCGCAACCGTCATGGCCTTCACACCATGCGCACGGACCGCTTCTGCCACCGCTTCCGCCTTGTCGGCCGAGCGGTTGTAATGCACTGCCACGTTCGCGCCCTGCGCGGCAAATGCCGTTGCCGCAGCCGCACCGATGCCGGTGCTCGCGCCCGTGATCAGTACGAACTTGCCTCTCAAATCTTGCATGATGAATCGCTCCGAAGAATGTGCTCGATGGGCTTGGCATGAGATTGCGAGGCAGCGCGACATAAGCGCCTGACGTCTTTCGCAATGTCATGGGGCGGCAGATCGCACCGCCGCCCGTGCCCATCAACGTACAGGATGGATGTGAAAAGATTCGGGCACGCGCTCAGTCGAGCAGTCCCGCGTCGTACGCGTGCACTTTCTGCGTCTGCTCGCCCAGACCGTCGATGCCCAGTCGCATGACGTCGCCCGGCTTCAGAAAGACCGGCGGCTTCTGACCGAGGCCCACGCCCGGCGGCGTGCCCGTCGTCACCAGATCGCCCGGTTTGAGCGTGGTGAACTGGCTGAGGTAATGCACCAGATAGGCCACGCTGAAAATCATGGTCGACGTATTGCCCGTCTGACGGCGAACACCGTTGAGGTCGAGCCACAGGCCGAGTTGCTGCGGATCGCGGATTTCGTCGGTCGTCACGAGCCACGGGCCGACCGGACCGAACGTGTCGAAGCCCTTGCCCTTGTCCCACGTGCCGCCGCGCTCGATCTGATACTCGCGCTCGGAGACATCGTTGACCACGCAATACCCGGCGACGTAATCGAGCGCCCGCTCTAGCGGCACGTAACGCGCCGTCGTGCCGATCACGAAGCCCAGTTCGACTTCCCAATCACCCTTGACCGAGTCCTTGGGCAGTACCACCGGGTCGTTCGGTCCCGTCAGGCAGTTGTCCCACTTGGTGAAGAGCACCGGCTCCGACGGCACGGCCAACCCCGACTCCGCCGCGTGATCGCTGTAGTTCAGGCCCACGGCGAGAAACTTGCCCAGCCCCGAGAACGGCACACCGAGCCGACCCGGCGACGCCACCACCGGCAAAGCCTTCATATCGAGTGCGCGCAGCGCCGCCAGCCCCTGCGGGCTGAGCGTCTGCGGCGTAATGTCGGCCATCACGCCGGAGAGATCACGCACTTGGCCATCCGTATCGAGCAGGCCCGGCTTTTCCTGGCCCTTCGGGCCGTAACGCAGCAGTTTCAAAGCAAATCTCCTTGCGAAATCAGTTGGACCAGCCGCCGTCGATCAGGTGGATGGCGCCGGTAGTGAACGAGGATTCGTCCGAACCCAGATAGACGGCAAGTGCCGCAATTTCTTCGGGCGTGCCCACACGCCCCATCGGCTGACGCGCCACGAACTGCTCACGCACCGCCGTCAGACTCGTGCCCGCAGCATCTGCCTGCGTGGCGATACGCTGACGCAGCGACGGAGACTCGACCGTGCCCGGGCAGATCGCATTGCAGCGGATGCCGCGCGCGACGAAGTCGGCCGCGACGGACTTCGTCAGTCCGATCACCGCTGCCTTGCTCGTGCCGTAGACGCAACGATTCGCGACGCCCTTCACACTCGACGCCGCCGACGACATATTGATGATCGCCCCGCCGCCTGCGGCCAGCATCGCGGGCAGGAACGCTCGCGTGGTGCGGTACATGCTCTTCACGTTCAGGTCGAACGAGAAGTCCCACGCGGCTTCGTCGCACTCGAGAATCGAGCCGTGATGCACGAAACCGGCACAGTTGAACAGCACGTCGATCGCGCCGAGTTCGCTCGCGAGCGTGGTCACGGCCGCGCCGTCGGTCACGTCGAGTGCACGCCGCGTCAGATTCGGGTGATCGTCCAGCTGCGCGAGCGCGTCGGCATTCAGATCGGTGGCGATCACGCGCGCGCCTTCGCGCAGATAAGCCTCGACGCAGGCGCGTCCGATGCCTTGTGCCGCAGCAGTAATGACGGCGGTTTTGCCCGCCAGCCGGCCAGTCATGAGTGTCTCCTCCTGAGCCTGTAGATCGTTGGGGATGCGTCGGAACGCCGGATGGACCGGCTTAGGTATTCGTAACGGCTTGCGCGGCCGCAGCGTCGCCTTCGTTCAGCGCAATGACGGCGGATGCGGCGGACGCAGCATAGGCGTCGCGTACCCGGCACAGATGCTGGCGCATGGCTTGCGCCGCGCGCTCCGGGTCTCGCGTCTCGAGCGCTTCGAGAATGTGACGATGATCCTGCAAGCTGCGTTCGAGCACGCCGTCGACTTGCGACGTCACACGGCGGCTCTTCTTGCCCAGCAGATAGAGACTGTTCGCAATGCTTTGCAGGAACGGGTTTTCGCACGCATCGATGATCGTCTCGTGGAAGGCCATATCGGCCGCCGAAAACGTTTCGGGATTGCCTAGCAGCGCCTGCTCATCGTCGACGAGGGCATGCAGACGTGCGATGTCCTCGTCGCTGATGTGCGCGGCCGCCAGCGCAGCCACGCCGGGCTCGATGACCAAACGCGCGTCGAACAGGGATTCGAGTGTGCCCGCGTTCAGCTCGATGACCATCTCCAGCGGTTCGAGCAACTCCCGCATTTCGAGCGAACCGACGAACGTCCCCTCGCCTTGCCGGATGCGCAGCAACCCAAGCAGCGCGAGGCCGCGAATCGCCTCTCGCACGGCCGGGCGTCCGACGCCGAGCATGCTGGCGAGGTCGCGCTCGGGCGGCAGTTGCTGACCGGGCTTGAGCAGCCCGGTGCGAATCATCGTGAGCAAGCGCTGCGCAACCTGCTCCGAGACGGAAACCTGCACGATGGGATCGAATGACATGGTGTCGTTCAGTGGTAAGACCAATGAACGGGATGTTGCACCTGTCACCCATCGAGTGTCAACGCAAAATTTCGCTTACCTCATCCGCGACGTAGCAGGCTTTCGATTTTTGACCAAGTCATCGGAATTTATCGATAATTTCAGACTCGGAGTCAAACACACGATCGCGCAAGATCGTTTATTCATGCGGATCTCCGTCAATTTGCATCGCGAAATTGCACTGCGTCGCAAGTCAACGCCTTCTTGTTGTCTGGGTGTCACTTTTCTGCGACCATGATCTGTCGCCCCGAGGTTCTCATCGGGGCAATGTTCCCGCCGTCGCTTGATCTGCCGTAGCCCTGGCTGCACCCGTTCCCCGAAATTCTGGAGTCTCCGACGATGTCCTCCTCAAAGACCGCCAAGCTGGGCCACTGGACGATGTACATGCCAATCGTGGCCCTCATTGCCCTCGGTGTTGCCGCGTTTTTGCCGAACGCCGCAGCCCTCACGTTATGTGCAGCCGCACTCGCCGGGGCCGTGTTCTCGGCCGTGCACCACGCCGAGACCGTCGCTCACAAGGTCGGCGAACCGTTCGGTACGCTGGTCCTTGCCGTGGCCGTGACCATCATCGAGGTGGCGCTGATCGTCTCGGTCATGCTCTCCGGCGGACCCGACAAAGCCGGGCTGGCGCGCGATACGGTGTTTGCAGCCATCATGATCGTGTCGACGGGGATCGTCGGCTTATGCCTGCTGTTCGGCGGGGTTCGTCACCACACGCAGGGCTTTCACGTGGAAGGCGCGAGCGCTGCGCTCGCCGTGCTGTGCGCACTGTCGGTGCTCACGCTGGTACTGCCGAACTACACGAATTCCGTGATCGGACCGGGGCTCACGGCGTCGCAACTCGCGTTCGAAGGCGTGATCTCGCTGGTGCTGTATATGGTGTTCGTGTTCGTGCAGACGGTGAGCCATCGCGATTACTTCCTGGCGAAAGCGCCGAGCGAGGAAGTCCACGTGCCGCCGCCCTCGCGCCGCACGGCAGTGTTGAGTCTCGGGTTGCTGGTCGTGGCGCTGGTGGCCGTGGTGGGACTGGCGAAAAAGCTCTCGCCGGCCGTGGAGCAGGCGGTGGCGACCGCAGGGGCACCGAAGGCGGTGGTGGGGATTGTGATTGCTGCGCTGGTGCTGCTGCCCGAAGGTCTGGCCGCGCTGCGCGCCGCCCGTGCCAACAAGCTTCAGACGAGTCTGAATCTGGCGCTCGGCTCGGCGCTGGCCAGTATTGGCCTCACGATTCCGACGGTGGCGGCCGTGTCGCTGTTGCTCGATCAGCAGATCGAACTGGGACTCGCGCCGAAAGAGACGGTGCTGCTCGCCGTCACGCTGTTGGTGAGCGTGCTCACGCTCGGCACCGGACGCACGACCGTGTTGCAAGGTGCCGTCCACCTGGTGCTGTTCGCGGCGTTCCTGTTCCTGGCGATCGTGCCTTGATGCATTGATGCAGTCGTGTCCTGAAGCGTTGGCGCGTTAGCCGGCCAGCGCTTCAGTACCTCAGTGACTCAAGCCTTGGACGCCTTCTCGTTCGTCGCAGCGCCGTCATCCTTGACGTCGTTGGCGTCCGTCGATTCAGTAGCGTCCGCCGGCGCACCCAGCAGCGCACCCAGCAGCTTGCTGCCACCGCCACCGCGCTTGCCCTGTGCGCCCACGCCCTTGCCCGTCGGCGGGCCGCGACGCACACCGGCGTCGATCTTCAGGCCGCGACGCTTCTGAATCTCAAATTTAGTCTGTGTCATGGTGTTGTCCGGGTGTTGTCCGCGTTTTTGTCGGTTACGTCATGGATCGATGCCCAGGTCGCCTGCGGCCGCCAGCGTCTTGGCCAGCGCGTGCGCGGCTTCCAGCGCGTCGCTTGCCCAGCGGTAGGCGTCGGGCGTGGTGTGGGTGAGCGGCGGATCGAGCGATTCGATGACGTCGTCCACGTCTCGCCATCCGGTAAAGTGCACCACCCCGTAGAACTGCCCTTGCGGCGCGGGCGACGTTTCCGCCCAATAATAAAAGTCTTCCGCCAGCAGGCAGCCTTCGAAACCCATAGCGATCTGTCGAGATCCCGTGAAAAGGCGGCATCGTAGCACGACGCATGACGAGCGGCATACCGTCGCTACGCAGTAGAATACTGCGGCATAGCAACCCACGACTCTTTATACCGACATCACGATGTTCACCGGAATTGTTCAAGGCACGGCCACGCTGTCGTCCATCGAAGATCGCGACGGCATGCGCACGCTCGAGCTGGCGTTTCCCGAAGGCTTCTGCGAAGACCTGACCCTCGGTGCCAGCGTCTCCGTCGACGGCTGCTGCCTGACGGTCACGCAACTGCTCTCGCCCACCGCCGCGTCGTTCGACGTCATTCTCCAAAGCCTGAACGTGACGACGCTCGGCAGCTTCGGCACCGGCGCGCAGGTCAATGTGGAGCGCGCGGCCAAGGATGGCGCGGAAATCGGCGGCCATCCGCTCTCGGGCCACATCGACTTCTCGACTGAAATCCTCAGCGTGCGCACCTCCGACACGAATCGCGTGCTGCGCATCGCGATTCCCGAAGCGTTCCGCAAGTATGTCTTCGCCAAGGGCTACATCGCGATCAACGGCGCGAGCCTGACGGTCTCGGAAGTGAACCGTCAGGAAGGCTGGTTCGAGGTGTGGCTGATTCCGGAAACGCGCCGCATGACGACGTTCGAGGACAAGGGTGCCGGTTCGCGCGTGAATATCGAAATCGAACGCAGCACGCAGGTGGTCGTCGACACGGTCCGCGAAGCGGTGCAAGAAAGCCTCGGTCGTCTGCAACCGGTACTCGAAGCCCTGCTCAAGGAAAAGGGCCTCTCGCTCGACGACTTCGTCGGCGTGCCGAAGCTGCCCACCGACAAGGCATAACACCTGAGCCTCGCGTTCACCCCCAAAGGACTTTCATGCAACTCGCCACCTGGAACGTCAACTCGCTCAAGGTTCGTCTCGGACATGTGCAGGACTGGCTGCGCAGTAACCCCGTCGACGTCCTCTGTCTTCAGGAACTGAAGCTCACCGACGAGAACTTTCCGATTACGGAAATTGCCGCACTCGGCTACACGTCGCACTTCACCGGGCAGAAGACGTATAACGGCGTTGCGCTGCTGGTCAATCACGCCAAGGTCGGGGAAGCGACCGACCTCGTCAAGAACCTGCCGAATTTTCCGGATGAGCAGCAGCGTCTGATCACCGCGACCATCGGCGGCGTGCGGGTCGTCTGCGGCTACTTCCCGAACGGCCAGTCGCTCGACTCGGACAAGTTCGTCTATAAGCTCAACTGGCTCGACGCTCTCACCCACTGGCTGTCGGACGAATTGCAGCGTCACCCGCAGCTCGCGCTGCTCGGCGATTACAACATCGCGCCGGAAGACCGCGACGTGCACGATCCGGCGAAATGGGAAGGCAGCAATCTGGTATCGCCTCAGGAGCGTCAGGCGTTCGCGCGCCTGCAAGGGCTCGGTTTGCGCGACACATTCCGCATGTTCGATCAACCGGAAAAGACGTTCAGCTGGTGGGATTACCGCATGGGCGCGTTCCGACGCAACGCCGGCCTGCGCATCGATCACGTCCTCGCCTCCGCTGCACTGGCCGAGCGCTGCACCGGCTGCGAAATCGATCGCGTGCCGCGCACCTGGGAACAACCGTCGGACCACACGCCGGTCGTCGCCACGTTCAAGGACTGACGCGGCGCTTGCCCGTTACCGGGCAACGGCCCGGCAGCATCGGCAGCAATGAAAAACGGCACCCTCGGGTGCCGTTTTCTTTAACGCCTTGATCATGCGACGGACGCGACGGACGCGACGGATGCGCCGGCGCATGCTTGCCGCGCCACGGTTCGCGATGTGCTCACCTACTGGCTGGCGCGTGGATCGGTGAGACGCGACTCGTAGACGAAACAACGAATCGCGGCCTTGTTGCGCGTATCCATCTGCATGAATTCGAGACCGTAAGCCCACGTGCCGTCGGCCCGTGGCCCTTCAACGCTGCGCACCGCCCCACGCCCGACGATCGGCACGATATCCGCCCCGATCGGCACCCGGAACTGCACCGCGACGTGAAGACATCCCTCCGGCAACGGTGCCTTCGCCACGATGCCAGCACCATCGGCACTGATGTCGCGCACCAGCACGAGCCACTCGGGCGTGTCCTGCGGGTCGGCCAGCATGCGCGTCAGCGACGCACGCGACGTCTCGTCGATAGGCGACAGCCGTGCCACCAGTCGTGTGTCGACACGCGGCGTACGACGCACCGGCGTCTCCCTCACCTGTGACGGACGCGACAGCACCACGTAATCGAACGGGCCATGGTGCACGCTATGCACGTCGCACGTGAACTCGTACAGGTTGTCGCCCGGGAACGTCCAGAGCGCCAGCCGATCCCCCGCCACCATCGGCATGCGCGCGTCTCCCGCCATGGGGGGCGTGATGATCAGCATGCCGTTGGGTGCCCGGCCGATCAGGCGAGCCCGCACGCGTGTCATCTCGGCGTCCGGTGCCACCCGCACCTGAATCCACGCGCCGATTGGCAGCGGAACGGGTAAACCGTGCAAATAGACCGTCGATGCGCCAGCATCGAGCGGTGACGCCGAATTCGCCGCCTCCGTCCGACCGGCGGCCTCCCCCGTTGTCGCGCCCTCGGGCAGCGGCCGGTGCGGCGCAAACATCGTGAAGAGCCAGTCGAGATCGGCTTCGGACGGCAGACGCTCGCCCGCCGCCAGCAACGGTGTACCGTCGGCGTCGAACAGTGGCCAGGAGAGTGGGACGTGAGCGTCAAGCTCGCGACGATTGACCGCCACGAACCCCGGATAGCCTGACGCAATACAAGTCGAGTGCATGATGCCTGGAAGGGGTGTGACACCCCGAAAAGTCTCGGAATAAGGAAGCGACGCGGCGTCACGAAATGAAACGTAAGGCGCGTACGTATTTTTACCACGAAAGTGCGCTCGCGCTGATGGCGGAATATCAGGCAAAACGCCCCTCAATCCCCTGCAACGCTAGCGGTGCGTCACGGCGGGCAGCGCCTCGGTGCGGCTCGCGCGCCCGATCGCATGGGCGGGAAGCGGAAATCGAATGGCCCAGTACCACGGAAGGGTCTGAGCACAGGCTTGCGTCAGCCCGGGAAGTCCGGCGATCTCAGGGCAAGTCAGCCATTGCGTCAGTCGTTCGGCCAGTTGACCGGACGACGTTGCGTCGTTCGACAGGCACTCCCGCAATGCGATCGCCTCGGGTAGCAGACGCCATACGGCATCTCCGGTCATCGTCTCGTTGAGCACCGCGAGCGCGTATCGACGGCAGACGAGACGTGTACCGTCCGCCGACGATCTGTCTGCGTCGACCGTCGGTATGGCGACATACCACTCCGGTTGCGTCGCCAGCCAGGCCAGACCTGCGGCGAGCGACGTGAGCCGAATGCGGCGTGACGTAGAAATGCCCAACGTCACACCGGAGTCGGACGCCGATACCGGATGTTCGTGAAACACTTCCGCAATATCGGTGTGGCCCGACGACTGCAACCGCACATGTGAAGGTGACGACGAGGCGCGAACCAGCGCGTCGAGACGCTCAGCCGGACGCAATTCAGCAGACGGCATCGCAGCGGGCACTTCATCGACCATGGCGCGCGCAGGCCACACGCCGTGGCACGCAGCGTCGGCGCGCACCGCCCCCTCCTGGCCGAGCCACCGAGCCGTCAGCCGGACAAATGCGTCGAGAGGACGCGCCACCGGCCAAAGGCCTGCCAGACACCCGAATGCCCGTAACAGCCCTTGAAGTTGTCGCATCGTCCCGGGCACGTAGTCCTCTAGTGTTGTCATATCGCGCGCCACCACCCGCGTGCCCATCCATTGCCAGCCGGGTAGTGATTCGCACGCGAAGCCGATATCCCCCTCCTTCGGCTGACCCGCGCTCGCAGACCCCAACACGCTCTCGATCAGTGACTTCGGCAAACGCGCAGCGACTTCGCCGTCTGCCCCAATCCACACGAGGTAGGCCGGATCGAGCGCGTTGATGCCGTCCGCCGACAGCGCAACGTGAACCTGCGCCGGTATCACGCCGAACCACGCCGCACGCAAGGCGCTCGTGTCCGCGTCGCTGACATCACCCATCCCCGCTTCGGCCCAGTAAAGGGTCTGACAGATCGCGCCTGCGTACTGCCAGATGGCCTCGGGAGGCATTGTCACGCATCCGCGATGTAACGTGCCCAGCAGCGCCCCGGTGGCCCATGACGCCTCGTCGCGCGTCAGACGCATGTCCTTCAATGCATCGAGTTTGCGTGCCAGCCACTGCGCGCGTAGCGTGGCAAAGCGGCCATGATCGGCCAGACCGCCCTTCTCGCCCGGCGCGGCTAGCAGACGGCCAAGCCAGTCGCTGCGCCGAACGTGCTCCGGCAGACGATGTAAAGATGGCGATGCATCGTCGAGTGCATCGGCTGCATCGCACGCGTTGGATGCCACCGAAAGCGCAGACCGATGGCACAAGGCGTTCAGCAGTTGCAGAAAGACGTCCGCCCGCATCGCCGGTTGGTCCACGGGGAAGGTCATCCAGGATTTCACTACCGGATCGAGTTCGGACGGCGTCAATCGGCGCAGCCATGCGCCGTCCAGCCGAAGCCGGGCGTTTTGCCATTGCGTCGCACTCAGATCGCAATCGGGTCCGACGCGCACGCGCTTGAGACTGGTGCCGCAAAATCGCGCACGGCGCATGTCGCACGACTCGAAAAGCGCGCCGTTGAGCTTCGCACCGCGTGCATCCCAGGCAACGAGGTCGCACCGGCGGAATTCGGCACCCCGCAAGTCAGCTCCGCATGCGCGCCCGTAGCTCATCGTGACCGACGCCCATCGCGACTCTCTCGCCCGGGCACCGACGAGCACCATACGGCGCGCGGTGCCGTTCGTGAAGCACGCCCTGTGCAATCGCGCCCGATAAAAGGCCGCGTCATCGAGACGCGTCCTCTCGAACGTCACCCCCTGGCAACGCGTCGCGCCCAGATCGGCACCGCTCATCACGGCATGCAGAAAGTTCGCGCCACGAAGGTCGGCGCAGAGAAATCGGGTACCGCTCAGGACTGCCGCACGAAAGCACGCGTCGCGCAAATCCGTCCGTTCGAAGTCGGCATCGACCTGATGGGAATACGCGAACCCCGCACCACGTAGCGATGCGCCCGACCATGCCGTTCCATTGAATTGTCCACCGCCAAACTGAGCGCCCGGCGCGTGAACACCCCTCAGGTCGCCGTTCGACAGCGATAGATCCGGCAGCACGGCACCCCGCAAATTTGTCAGCGTCAGCGCCACACTCAGAACGCTCGCCGGCCACTCGCGTATCGGCAAATTGGCTGACACCGCGCGATCGAACGGGATGACATCCATCGGCGGCAACCAATGCCACTGCGGCGCACGCGCATGACTGTCGCCGGATGCCGCGCACCAGGCCACCATATCGCGCGCGATATCACCGGCGCGCGCATCGTGCAGCAGATGTGAATAGCGTGTGCTCCATACCTGCGTGAGCGCAGCCTTGTCGAAGGGTAAATCACCTCGTGTAGCGTCTGCCGTCACGCACAGCCGCTCGATACTGCCCATCCGATCTCTCAGTCTGGCGTCCTGCGCAAGCGCATGCGCCACCCACGCGACCAACCGCGCGATAGCACGGCGCTCACTGGCGTCGGCCCGAAGAATCGCGTAGCGCAACGCCTCCGGGGGGGCTTCGTCAGGGGAGTTCTGGGAAAAGGACGGTAAGTCACCGTGACCGTTTGCACCGCCCTCGACGCGTTCCGAGGGCGGCGAGGCCGAAGCGCCTGCCGGCGTGTGTTCGCCACGAGTGACAGCGGACTGGGACCACATGATGCGTCGCTCCTCGGCACACGCCTGGGCGCATGCGCAAAAAGCCACCATGTTGCCGAAAGAAGCTGGGGCTGCGCGCTAAGGAAATTCCGATTTAGTCGCGCAACCCCGAGGGGGACGGTCGTGCCTCAGGCGAGACAGAGTTCGAGGGCGTCGCGCCAGTCGGGCGCACGAACGCCGAAGTTGCGCGCGAGCTTGTCGTTGTCGAGCACGGAGAAGGCAGGACGTTTGGCCGGCAACGGATAAGCGGATGTCGGAATCGGCACAACGTTCGGGCGCTTTTCCGGTGCCGTCAGATCGAGAATCGCTTCCGTGAAACCGTGCCACGTCGTCTGACCAGCGGCCGTCAGGTGATAGAGACCGCCGCGCTCGCGCCAGAAGTCGGCGTCGATGCCACCCGCGCCCTCGTTGCCAAGCCCCTGCACCAGCACTTGCGACGTGAGTTCCGCGATCGTGCGGCACCAGGTCGGCGCGCCGTGCTGATCGGCGACGATACGCAGTTCGTCGCGCTCGCGGGCCAGACGCTGAACCGTCAGCAGAAAGTTCGCGCCACGTGCGCCGTAAACCCAGCTCGTGCGCAACACCAGGTGGTTTGCACCGCTTGCGGCAATGGCGGCCTCACCGGCAAGCTTGGTGCGGCCGTAAGCGTTTTGTGGATTGGTCGGTTCGTCTTCGCGATACGGCGTGGATGATGTGCCGTCGAATACGTAGTCGGTGGAGTAGTGAACGACGAGTGCGCCCAAACGCTTCGCCTCTTCCGCCATGATGCCGGGCACCACGGCGTTCACCTGATAGGCCGCCGCTTCTTCCGTCTCGGCACGGTCGACGGCCGTGTAAGCGGCCGGATTGATGATCAGGTCGGGCGCGAAATCGCGCACGGTCCGCACCACGCTGTCGGTGTCGAGCAGATCCATTTCACTGCGTCCGGGGGCGTGCACGTCTCCCATGCCTTGCAGGCAACGTGCCAATTCCCAGCCCACCTGTCCGGTAGCGCCCGTCAACAGGATGCGTCTTGCCATGATACGGCTCCCTTGTCGCAATGTGAGGAAACAAGGGAGCCTACTCGGTTTCGCTTCAGGTTTCTAGCCCAAGCTCCTGGATCTTTCGCGTGATCGTGTTGCGCCCGATCCCCAGACGGCTTGCGGCTTCGACCTTGCGCCCGCGCGTGAAGTCCAGCGCTTCGTTGATCAGCGCAGTCTCGAAGCGACGCGTGAGTTGGTCCATCACGTCCGGCGACGCCGAGCGCAACAATCGTGCGACCTCACGACGCAGGATCGGCTCCCAGCTTTCCACGCCCGGCATGCCGTTCATTCCCGGTGCGCCCGCCGCCTCGCCCACACCGCCGCCCATGCCACCCACCGGCACCGACGGCACCGCACCTACGCTGCCGTAGCCCGCGGCTCCCTGTGCCGGGTCAGCGCCACCCGGCGTTGCGGCTGCGCCATGCGATGCACCGTTCGCGTACGCCGGCATACCGGCCACCACCGCAGCAGGCGCGGTCGTCGTCTGAAATTCCGGCGGCAAATCTTTGATCTCGACCGTCTGCGCCGGCGCCATCACCGTCAGCCAGTTGCTGAGATTTTCCAACTGACGCACGTTGCCCGGGAACGGGAAGCGCGTCAGATGCGTGAGCGCCGCCTCGCTGATGCGCTTGGTTTCGACACCCAGTTCGCGCGCACTCTTCTGCAAGAAGTGACGCACCAGCAGCGGAATGTCTTCGTTACGCTCGCGCAAAGACGGCAAGCGCAACCGGATCACGTTCAGACGGTGATACAAGTCCTCGCGGAACAGCCCCTGACGCACGCGATCTTCCAGATTCTGGTGCGTGGCCGCGATCACACGCACGTTCGCCTTGATCGGGCTGTGACCGCCGACTCGGTAGTAGTTGCCGTCGGAGAGCACGCGCAACAAACGCGTCTGCAAATCCAGCGGCATATCGCCGATTTCGTCGAGAAACAGCGTGCCGCTCTCCGCTTGCTCAAAGCGTCCGCGACGCGTTGCCTGCGCCCCGGTGAACGCCCCGCGCTCGTGGCCGAACAGCTCGGATTCGAGCAGATCTTTCGGAATGGCCGCCGTGTTGAGTGCAATGAACGGCCCCGATGCGCGCGGCGAATGTCGATGCAATGCGCGTGCGACCAGCTCCTTGCCCGAGCCCGATTCACCGGTGATGAGCACCGTCGCGCTCGAATGCGACAGACGGCCGATGGCGCGGAACACGTCCTGCATCGCACTCGCCTGTCCGAGAATCTCGGGCTCTTCGGTAATGCGCTCGTCGTCCGTCGCTTCGCGCAGGCTTTCTTCGACAGCGCGCAGAATCAGCTCGACCGCGCGATCCACGTCGAACGGCTTGGCCAGATACTCGAACGCGCCGCCCTGAAACGCGGCGACGGCACTATCCAGATCCGAGAACGCCGTCATGATGATGACGGGCAGACCGGGATGCCGTTGCTTGGCCATTTGCAGCAGTTCGAGGCCGGAGCCACCCGCCATGCGGATGTCCGACACCAGCACTTGCGGCGAATCGTGTTCGAGCGCGGCGCTGGCTTCGCGCGGGCCGGTAAAGCTGCGCACCGGCAGATTGGCTCGCGAGAGTGCCTTCTCCAGCACCCATCGGATCGATTGGTCGTCGTCTACTATCCAGATCGGCTTCATTGTTCACCGTGTAACGTCTATGCCCGGCCGCAGGTGTTACGGCCGACGGCGTGAGGGCCGCATCAGCCCAGGGGCAGCAGGATTCGGAAATCCGTCCGTCCGGGCCGGCTTTCGCATTCGATCAGACCGTCGTGGCGCTGTATGAACGATTGCGCCAGTGTGAGTCCCAGACCGCTTCCCCCCTCTCGCCCGGAGACGAGCGGATAGAAGATGCGATCGCGAATGTCGGCAGGTATGCCTGGCCCGTTGTCGATCACATGCAATTCCAATGCCAGCTTGTGCAATCGCTTGGCAATCGTGATCTTTCGCGCCACTCGTGTGCGCAATACGATGCGTGCGTCGCCACGCGCGATCTGCTCGCGCAGCGCTTCGGCACCGTTGCGCACGATATTGAGTAGCGCCTGAATAAGTTGCTCTTTGTCGCCCCGGAAATCGGGCAGGCTGACGTCGTAGTCCCGCTCGATCGAGAGTCCTTGCGGGAATTCGGCGAGCACCACCGAACGCACGCGCTCGCACACTTCGTGGATGTTCACGTCCGTGGCGATATACGGATGGCGATGCGGCTCCAGCAAGCGATCGACCAGCGTCTGAAGCCTGTCGGACTCCTTGATGATCACCTGCGTGTATTCGCGCAACTCGCGCTGATCCAGCTCGAACTCCAGCAACTGCGCCGCACCGCGAATGCCGCCGAGCGGGTTCTTGATTTCGTGCGCCAGGTTGCGGATAAGCTGCTTGTTCATCAACGCCTGATCGATGATCCGCTCTTCGCGTTCGTTCTTGAGCTTCTGCTCATTCTCGATCAGCTCGACGATCACGAAATCGGGCGCAGCCTCGGGCGCGGCCACAATCGCGTGCGTGTGCAACGGCTCCTGCGCGGTGCGCTCAAGCACCAGATCGAGGCGTGTCGTCTGGAAGTGATTCGCGATGAGTTCCGTCATCGTCGACGACAGCACCTCGCCGTTCGTGAACACGTCGTTCCAGGTCATTTGCGAGAGCGAGCGACGCGACAAGGCCAGCAACGCTTCGGCGGCCGGGTTCGCAAAGACCACGCGCAACGAGTGCTTTTCCAGCACCAGCAGCACGGTCGGCAACGCTTCCAGCCCGGGCAGAATGCCGGTCCCGGCAAGCTTGGCTTCCCACGGGTCGACCATGGCATGCACCGCAGTCACGGGTGCGGATGCGGCATCAGCCGTCAGATCGGCAGCAGCATTGGCGGCAACATCAGCGGCAACATCGCCGGCATTGGCGGAATGCGAAGCCCGCTTCGTCTGCCCTTTCTCACCAGCGCGGACACTTTTCATCAAGGATCTAGGCGTTAGGTTCGTGGCAGGCCGCTAGCACAATGCACATCGACGATGCATGGCACGCGCGCTGCGGATAAAAAAGGGGGACGGCCGCGGCCATCCCCCCGTGCTTGTCGAGCATGACGGTCGGCCGCAGGCGTTCCGTCATGCCGGCGCATTCCTGCGCAGCGACTCGATTACAGCGAGTAGTACAGTTCGAACTCGAGCGGGTGCGTGGTCATGGCCACACGGCGAGCTTCGTCCGTCTTCAGCGCGATGTACGAATCGAGCATGCCGTCGGTGAACACACCGCCACGGGTCAGGAACTCGCGGTCTTCGTTCAGGTATTCCAGCGCCTGTTCGAGGCTCGAGCACACGGTCGGGATCTTTGCGTCCTCTTCCGGCGGCAGGTCGTACAGGTTCTTGTCGGCAGCTTCGCCCGGGTGGATCTTGTTCTGCACGCCATCCAGACCGGCCATCAGCATGGCGGCAAACGACAGGTACGGGTTAGCCATCGGGTCCGGGAAGCGCGCTTCGATGCGGCGGCCCTTCGGGTTGGCAACGTACGGAATACGGATCGATGCCGAACGGTTACGGGCCGAGTAGGCCAGCTTCACCGGGGCTTCGAAGTGCGGCACGAGACGCTTGTACGAGTTCGTCGACGGGTTCGTGATCGCGTTCAGGGCACGGGCGTGCTTAATGATGCCGCCGATGTAGTACAGCGCGAATTCCGACAGACCGCCGTAGCCGTTGCCTGCGAACAGGTTCTGACCGTCCTTCCAGACCGACTGGTGGATGTGCATGCCCGAACCGTTATCGCCAACGATCGGCTTCGGCATGAACGTGGCCGTCTTGCCGTAGCTGTGCGCCACGTTGTGCACGACGTACTTCAGGATCTGCGTCCAGTCGGCGCGCTCGACCAGCGTCGAGAACTTCGTGCCGATTTCGTTCTGGCCCTGGCCAGCCACTTCGTGGTGGTGCACTTCAACCGGCACGCCGAGTTGTTCGAGCAACAGGCACATTTCCGAGCGCATGTCCTGGAACGTGTCGACCGGTGCGACCGGGAAGTAACCGCCCTTCGTGCCCGGACGGTGGCCGGTGTTGCCGCCGTCGAAGTCCTTCGACGAGGACCACGGGGCTTCTTCGGAATTGATCTTCACGAAGGTGCCCGACATATCCGTGTTCCACTGGACCGAGTCGAAAATGAAGAATTCCGGCTCCGGACCGAAGAAGGCGGTGTCGCCCAGGCCCGTGCTCTTCAGGTAGGCTTCAGCGCGCTTGGCGATGGAGCGCGGATCGCGGTCGTAGCCCTTGCCGTCGGCCGGTTCGATCACGTCGCAGGTCAGGACCAGCGTGTTTTCTTCGTAGAACGGGTCGATGTAAGCGGTGTTGGCGTCCGGCACCAGCAGCATGTCCGAGGCTTCGATGCCCTTCCAGCCAGCGATCGACGAACCATCGAAAGCGTGACCGCTCTCGAACTTGTCAGCGTCGAAGTGCGACACGGGCACCGAGACGTGCTGCTCTTTGCCGCGCGTGTCCGTAAAGCGGAAGTCGACGAACTTGACGTCTTCTTCCTTAACCAGGTTCATCACATCTGCCACAGATTTGCTCATGCTATCTCCCGAAAGATTCAATCTGGCGCTGCTGGCGCTCATCGCCCGCGTCGCCGCACCCTCTTAACGAACTCCGTGTTCGGATTCGCCAGTGATAAGCAGGAAGCGTGCCAGCGCATCGCTTCACTGTCGTACCTCACCCTCGCCCACTGATTTCTAAGGAAATATTCGACACTGGTGCGTCCGGTGCCGAATTCCCGCTCATGGGCTTCAATTCTCCATTTCGGTGCACTCCGCACCAAAACATCACTAAATTGGTGCATTTTCCAATTATGCACCTTTTGAGTGCCAACAGGCCGCCGCACTGACCCGAAGTTGTGCACCATGTTGCACCGTCGTCGGGCGCGTCGGATTCGGTCCGCAAAATATCCAGACGACTCCCAATGCCGCGCGATGTCACTTAAAGCGCATCTTTGCGTGTCGTGCACGCTAGAATGAAGGACAACCATCGACTAACGAGATCACAGCAATATGACAAGCGCAAAAGCCATTCTCGACCAAGCGACGCAGCGTCGCGCCACGGGTCAGCTCGCCTACGCAGGCGCAGTCACGCCGGAAGAAGCGCTGGCATTGCTCAACGCCGACGCCAACGTTCGCCTGATCGACGTGCGCACGCGTGCGGAACTCGATTGGGTCGGACGTCCCCAGGTGCCGGACGGGCAGTACGCCAACGTCGAATGGGTGCGTTATCCGGGTGGCGTGCCTAACGAACACTTCCTCGAACAACTGACGTCGCAGACGACGGACAAGACAACGCCGCTGCTGTTCCTGTGCCGCAGCGCCGCCCGCTCGAAGGCTGCCGCGAAGGTCGCTTATGAAGCCGGCTTCACGCAATCGTTCGACATCCTCGAAGGCTTCGAAGGCGACAAGGACGGCAACGGTCATCGCAAGAATGTGAGCGGCTGGTGCTTCCGCGGCCTGCCCTGGCTCGGCGCATAACATCGGGACATCGGTCACCACCAACATAGTGACTGATGGCCAGGTCAGCATCGCGTAGACAACTCTTGGATCACGCGCAACGACATCAACGCGAGGAGACGCAACGATGGACTGGACTCACTTGCTGACTTTCGCGCTCGCCCTGTTCGTGGGCGCGGGCACGCCCGGTCCGGGCATCGCGGCCATCGTTGCGCGCGTGCTCGGACGCGGCACGCAAGGCGCGATCGCTTTCACCGCAGGCGTCGCCATTGGCGATGTCGTCTGGCTCACGCTCGCCGTGCTGGGTGTGGCGGCACTCGCGCATACGTTCTCCGGCGTGTTCCTCGCGATCAAGTACGCCGGCGCAGCCTATCTGCTCTATCTCGCCTGGAAGATGTGGCACGCCCCGGCCATTGCGCCGACGGAGCCACTGGCCGCCGCACCGCGCGAGAAGTCCTGGCGTCTGTTTCTGGGCGGCCTGTCGGTCACGATGGGCAACCCGAAGGTCGTCGTCTTCTATTTCGCACTGCTGCCCAACCTGCTCGATCTTCAACGCGTGACGGCGCTCGGTTACATCGAAGTCGTTGGCGTCACGCTGACGGTCCTCGCCATTGTGTTCGGCAGCTATATTGCGCTGGCGTCCCGCGCACGGCGACTGCTCAGCTCGGCACGTGCCGTGAAGCGACTGAATCGCGCGACAGGCACCGTGATGGCCGGTGCGGCCGTTGCCATCGCCACGCGCTGAACGCCTGCGCAGCATCTCCGCCGCGTCACTGCACGACGAACGCCACCTTCGGGTGGCGTTTTTCATTGATGCCGCGCCGCAGAGCGCGTCTCATCGAGTGAGAACGCACGTCGCATTGTTGCTGTTCGCGTAATGATTCATTCGCTTAATTGCCGTTTTTCCGTGATAGCCGGAGGCATAGACTGGCTTCACCGGTCGCGCACAACGCATACCGCGTCCTACCAACAGTCTCTCGGTACCGATGCATTGCGCGCCCCCGCAACACAGAAGAACAGGAATTAACGTCATGGATCGCATCATCAATCGCAAGCGCATTGCATCCGCAGTGATCTCGGCCGCGCTGGCCACCGCAGCAGGTTCCGTTTTCGCTCAGTCGCATCTGTCGAGCGACGCTTACCCGGACGGCTCACCGTTCGGCTGGGTGCCGCAAACGTCCCAACTCACCCGCGCACAAGTGCGCGAGGAACTGATCGACGCACGCGCCAAGGGCCTGATTCCGCAGAACGACTACGACTACCCGGCGTTCAACACGATGAACAACGCCAACGTGCCGGGCAAGACGCGTGCACAGGTCTACGACGAACTCGTGCGTGCGCGCCAAAACGGCGAGATGAAGTACTCGAATCCGTAAGCCACCGAACCGGCCCTCGTCATGCTGCCTACCTCGGGCAGCGTGACTGACGCACGCAGGCCGAACGGCATCTTCAGCCTGCGTTGCGTCACCTTGTTTTAATGCTTCGCTTTGTTGCGTCGCCTCATTACCTGCCTCATTACCTGCTTCATGACCTGCCTCATGATCTGCTTTAAGACCTCTTAGTCCCGCCGACAGGCGCGCGCCCCCGCCCAACGACGTCTTACCGGGCTAACCGTGGTGCGTCGGTCCAGTGCTTCCCCTCTGGCCCGGCAGTCACGCACGGCTTCCCATGGGCGCATCTCCTGTCGCCATGCGTTCCCCGTAATCGCATGGGACTTTCGCCCGCGCTCCCGCCCTGGAGTGCGGGCTTTTTTCATTGCGGCGCAGGTAGACGGCGGTGGACTGCGCAGGCTGCGTGCTACCATGCAGCCGTTTCAATTTGCATAGACAGGATCATCCGGTGAGTGACATCCAACTAGATATCGAGTGGACCGAGCGCGCAGCGAAGAAGGCCGAACGACTCGTTCCCAAGGACACCCCGCTCGGGTTGCCGCCGCTCGAATGCCTGCCGCAGGAAGGTGACGTGATGTTCCTCGGCAAGGGCGACAAGAAGCAACCATTCGTTGTGGTGGAGCGTCAGTACCACCACGAAGGCGAAGACGCCTGGACGATCATCCTGATCCTGGATCTTCCGGAATAACGACGACGTCCCCTGAGGGGCATGCATGACGTTCGAAGCACCGGCATGAGAAACGCTTGCCGCTGCCTCGGACGGATCGCAGACCTGTCCGGAAAGCACGGCGCGGCCACTGGGGAAACCCCGGTTGTCGCGCCGCTTTGCTTGAGGAAAGCCGTTTTCTATACTTGAAACGCGACTTACCTCGTGCATCGCCTGGTGACGACAGGGAGATCCAACATGATCGCGCCCCACCTTTCCAACGCCCAGCTGGTCTCTATGTTTGCGATCGCGGTATTCGGTGCGATCGTTGTCGGCGCAATGCCGTGCAAAGGGACCGTTCGAATGTGCTGGCGATCGCTGCTCGTGGTCGTGGGCGCAGTGCTCGCGGTGCTGGCGTTCGAGATGGTTCCGCTTCTCGCCTGAGACCTTTTTTGCGGATTTTCATCATTAAGGGTTGACCCCATGCGGAAGAGCCGATATTATCTCGGTCTCGTTGGGGCGTTAGCTCAGTTGGTAGAGCAGCGGACTCTTAATCCGTAGGTCGAGTGTTCGAGTCACTCACGCCCCACCAAACGAATTTTTAAGAAAGGCTGCGATGCCGTGCAGCCTTTTTTATTCCCGGTAGCACCGGGGCGTTAGCTCAGTTGGTAGAGCAGCGGACTCTTAATCCGTAGGTCGAGTGTTCGAGTCACTCACGCCCCACCA
>NZ_CABPSN010000007.1 GCF_902459565.1 Pandoraea aquatica | reverse complement strand
ACGCCCGCTTCCTTCAGACGCACCGCCTCTTCCACCGCGATTTCGTCGAACGGATTCATCGACATCTTCACGTTCGCAATGTCGACGCCACTGCCGTCGCTCTTCACACGAACCTTTACGTTGTAATCCACTACCCGTTTGACCGGTACTAGGATCTTCATGAACTCGCTCCAAAGTTACGTTTACGTCAATCCGCTGCCATTATAACCACTCGGACAATGACGCATTATTTGCATATTTGCGGCATTTTGTGGCGAGCGTTCATGTGTCGCTTTCAATAAGCCACGGATGCACGATCCTTACGATCACGGCGCCGGAAGCAGGCCGGACGCGCTTACCCAGCGTCTCGCCACCCCGAACGATCGTGCTATTTTTATGCAAATCGTGACGCACAGCCAGTTTCCTCGTGGTGCGTTTCCTCTAGAGAATTCACCCCGGCGCAAGACGGCCTATGATCGAATGGCGCACCCGATCATCACTGTGCCGTCGCACGTACGACGGTCACCCGGCCAACGCGCCAGGAGGAGACATGACAACGCATTCGGAATCGCGCCTGCAAGCCAGCGACGGACTGATGCTCCACGTCCATAGCTGGTACCCGGACACCGACGGCGACACAGACATCCCACTGCGTGCCGTGGTTGCCATCGTGCACGGCATGGGAGAGCACGGCGGACGTTACGCACGTCTGGCGGCGCATTTCGCGTCGCTCGGCATCGCCACCGTCACCTACGATCTGCGCGGCCACGGCCGCTCGGAAGGCTCGCGCGTGTACGTCAATCGTTTCGACGAGTACCTCAACGACACCGAGATCTTCCTTACGCACGTGCGCACGACCTTCGGGCCCACGCCGCTCTTCCTGCTCGGCCACAGCATGGGCGGTGCTATCGCGGCGCTCTACACGATCACGCGCGCGCCCGCGAACGTGAGCGGCCTGATGCTCAGCAGCCCCGCCCTCGCCCCAGGAGAACCGGTCGCGCCGTGGATGGTGAAGGCCGGCCGATGGGTGTCGCGCTGGCTACCGAAAGTGCCCGTCTTCAAGATCGATCCGGCCGCCATCGCCCGCGACAAGACCGTGGTCGATGCGGCGAAGAAGGACCCGCTCAACGCCTATCGCGGCACGCCTGCACGCACCGCCGCCGAATTGCTCGACGCCATGGCGCGCATTCACGCCAACGCCGACGCGCTGCACTTGCCGCTCTACGTCTTCCACGGCACCGCCGACCGGCTCACCGCGCCGTGGGCGAGCGAACAGTTTCACGGTAACGCCGGGTCGCAGGATAAGACCCTCCGGCTGTATCCCGGTCACTTTCATGAAACGCTCAACGACCTCGATCGCGAGAAGGTGATCGACGAGTTGACTTACTGGTTGCTGGCGCACGTGCCGGAGACGGCCGCCACAAAGCGCAAGCACCCCCAGCCCATGACGCATGAACCACTCATGAGTGAGACATCGCAGGCAAAACCCGCCTTCGGGACGCACCACAGCCACTGACGAACGTCTTCGCGCGGCGGCCCCGGAACCCGCCTCGCGAACAGGGTCTCGTCACGTGATACCTCGCTGCGCGTTACACTGAAGTCGTGTGGAATTGCGAGGAGCCTCCGGCATGCAAGCGCAAACGACGCAGACGACGCAGCAGACGAAATACTCGCCGCAAACGGTCACCGGCATGCATTTCTGGACGCCGACGATCTTCAGCATCAAGACCACGCGCCCGCCCGGCCTGCAATTCACGGCCGGGCAGTTCGTGCGTCTCGGCCTACCGGGCGACGATGGCGAACTGATCTGGCGCGCCTATTCCTTCGTGAACTCGCCCGCCGAAGATACATTGGAGTTCTATGTAATTACGATCCCCGAGGGCAAGCTCACGCCCCGGCTTTCGGAACTCAAGGTCGGTGACGAACTGCTCGTCGACCACACCGCCTACGGCTTCCTCACGCTCGACCGCTTCACCGGCGGCGACGATCTGTGGTTACTCGCCACCGGCACCGGCCTGGCACCGTTCGTGTCAATCCTACGGGACCCGGAAGTCTGGCAACGCTTCAAACGCATCTTCGTCGTGCACAGTGTGCGATGGGAGCGCGACCTCGCCTATTACGAGGAACTCCGTCACTTTTCGCATCCAGACGTCGATCCCGCACTCGTCGACAAGTTGCACTTCGCGGTCAGCGTCACGCGCGAGCAAACACCCGGCGCGCTCTATGGACGCATTACGTCGTTGCTGGCTTCAGGGGAGCTGGAAAAGGCAGTCGGCGCGACGCTCGATCCCGCCACGTCGCGCATCATGGTCTGCGGCAATCCGGACATGATCAAGGAACTGCGCGCATGGTTCACCGACCACGGTTATGCGGTGAGCCGCACGGCAACGCCTGGGCCACTCGTGCTGGAAAAGCAGTGGTGATGACGGCTGGCCAGCATAGGTCAATCGGGGGCTGCGGGGACTGAGCGCGCTCAGTCCTTCGGCTTCGTCCACTCCGGCGGACGCTTCTCGATGAAAGCCTGCACGCCTTCGAGCGCGCACGCGTCCATCATGTTGCAGGCCATCGTCTGCCCCGCCATCTGATAAGCCGCTTCGATACCCGTCTCGGCCTGACGGTAGAACAACCCCTTACCCGCCGCCACCGCAGCCGCAGGCTTGGCAAGAATCGAGCGGCATAGCGCCGTCACCTCGCTGTCGAGACGCTCCATCGGCGCAACACGATTGATGAGACCGCGCTCGCAAGCCGTCTGCGCGTCGATGAAATCCCCCGTCAGCAGCATTTCCATCGCTTGCTTGCGCGTGAGATTGCGCGAGAGCGCCACGCCCGGCGTCGCGCAAAACAGACCGACGTTGATGCCCGACACGGCGAAACGTGCCGCCGACGCAGCCACCGCGAGATCGCACATCGCCACCATCTGACACCCCGCCGCCGTCGCGATGCCGTGCACGCGTGCGATGACCGGCTGCGGCATGCGCTGCATCGTCAGCATCACACGCGTGCATTGGTTGAACAGCGTGCGGTAGTAGTCGAGCGACGGCTCGGCGCGCATTTCCTTGAGATCGTGTCCGGCGCAGAATGCCGGTCCAGCAGCGGCTAACACCACGACACGCGCCGTGTCGTCGCGTGCGACATCATCGAGCGCATGTTGCAGCGCGTCGAGCATCGCTTCGGAGAGGGCGTTGAACTGACGCGGGCGATTCAGCGTGAGCGTGACCACGCCCCCCAGATCGCCTTCACCGCGCGTGACGAGTACCAGCGGCCCGGCGGCCGCAGTCGATTCCGATGACGTCATGTTGTCTCCTGTGCCGCCTCTGGCCCTTGCCCCGTTGCATCAGGAAACCGAGCGGCATCTCACATTCGTCGGACGCGCGCGACGCGCCGGGCTGCCGTCAGACGTCGGCGAGCACCTTCAGATGGGCCACGACGCTGCGGCCGAGCGCCGAGAGGTTGTAGCCGCCTTCGAGGCAGCTCACGATGCGTCCCTTGGCGTGACGATCGGCGATAGTCTTGACTTCCTTCGTCATCCACGCAAAGTCCGCTTCGGTCAGCCCGAGGCCGCCGAGATCGTCTTCACGATGTGCGTCGAAGCCTGCCGAGAAGAAGATCATCTCGGGACGGAACGCATTCAGACGGCCCAACCAGCCGTACTCGATGGCTTCGCGTGCGGCCATGCCGGACGTGCGCGCTTCGAGCGGAATGTTGAGCATGTTCGGCGCAGGATCGTTCGCGCCGGAGAACGGGTAGAACGGGTGCTGGAAGATGCCGCACATCAGCACACGCTCGTCGTTGCCGAACGCGGCTTCGGTGCCGTTGCCGTGGTGCACGTCGAAGTCGACGATCGCCACGCGCGACAACCCATGCACTTCGAGCGCGTGTGCCGCCGCAATCGCCACGCTATTGAACAGGCAGAAGCCCATCGCGCGCGTGGGGGTGGCGTGGTGGCCGGGCGGGCGCACGCTGCAAAAGGCGTTATCGAGTTCGCCACGAATGACCGCATCGGTTGCGGCAATCGCCGCACCCGCCGCCCGCGTTGCCGCGCGCCACGAGTACGGGTTCAGCAGCGTATCGGGATCGATGGGGAAGTACCCGGATTCGGGAATGTTGTCGCGAATGAAGTCGATGTGGTCTTGCGTGTGCACGAGCCGCAGGCTGGCCTCGTCGGCCACCGGGGCTTCACGGCGTTCGAGCAGACCGTCGATGCGTCCCGCGATCAACTGGTCTTCGATGGCGCGCAGCCGTTCGGGGCATTCCGGATGCCACTCGCCCATTTCGTGACGCACGCAATCAGGGTGCGTATAAAACCCGGTAGCCATTCGTTGTGTCGCCTATCGCTTCGAATCGTTATATTGGGACGGGCGGGGGATGCCCGCCGCGCCGTGGTCTCCACGTCCGGTAGCGGCCGGGCGCAGAGCCTGGCTCACGCCTGCGAAAATGTGCCGCAAACATCACACGACATCACCTGCAAACGCGTGCCGATAGCCGGCATCCCCCATGAACACTGTCACGGACAGTGCACAGGCCTTAAGGTATCACAGGTGCACTCGGTTATACTGCCAAGCAGTCTCCCAGCAGACCCGTGTCAGCCGGTAAGGGCCGATCTCCCGAAATTCGGGACGGCAGGAACTGGCATGAATGGTTGACGCTCTAGATGGCATCTCGCTTTGAGTGAGCACTTTGCGTCACTCGAAAGTGCGCCCATCGGCATCGATAGTCATCGATGAGAACGTCAACGCGACTAACGTGATTGCGGCCCAACCGTCGCATCGCATTCGGACTTCATACAGGCCTGACAGACAGCATGACATCACCGGTACGGATGTACGATTCTCTCCCGCTGGCGCAAGCGCGCCACGCTCGACCGGACACTGCGCGCCCTATCACTGCGGCGTCGCTCCGGCAATTTTCCCGTTCTTCAAATGTGGCTCGCGCATTCGGCTCATTCGGCGCTTTCGGCTCGCTCGGCATCGCGCTTTGCCTGAGTGCCTCGTTCGCGATGACGGCGCTCGTGAGTGTCGACGCACATGCGCAGACGCGTCCCAAGGCGGTCGCGCAGTCGTCGCAGACGGAGTTCGAGGAAGAAGTGGTGCCGCAACGCTATGCGGCGAACCCGGAAGTCGACGCGTTCATCAACGATCTCGTGGCACGCGACGGCTTCAATCGTGGTGAGCTTCAGAAGATCTTCTCGCGTGTCGTGTTCTCGCAGACGGCCGCACGCCTGGTCGCACCGCCCGCCACACCGGGCCAGAAGAACTGGACGAAGTACGAGAAGAATTTCCTCGACAACACCCGCATCAACGGTGGCGTGCGCTTCTGGAATCAGAATGCTGCGGCGCTCTCGCGCGCGGCGCGAGAGTACGGCGTGCCCGAAGAGATCATCGTCTCCATCATCGGCGTCGAGACGATCTACGGGCGCAACATGGGCAACTTCCGCACCATCGACGCGCTCACCACGCTGGCGTTCGATTACCCGCCCGCCCGCAACCGTTCCGAGCGCATGGCGTTGTTCCGCAAGGAGCTTGAGAACCTGCTGCTGTACGCGCGCGAGCGAAGCGTCGATCCGTTCAGCATCTACGGTTCGTATGCCGGTGCGATCGGCATTCCGCAATTCATGCCGTCGTCGATCCGCAACTACGCGGTGGATTACAGCGGCGACGGCAAGATCAATCTGACGACGGACGTGGCGGACGCCATCGGCAGCGTCGCGAACTTCCTCAAGCAGCACGGATGGCAGGCAGGTCAGCCGGTGGTCTGGAACATCGCCGGGGATCGCGGCAGTCAGGGGCTGGCCGAAGCTGGTGCCGACGGGCAACCCGAACCGCATTGGAAGCTCGGCGACTTCATCAAGGCCGGCATGCTGATGAACGAACCAAAGCTCGATGTGGGTGGGGCGCTCGACACGCCGGTGCTCATCGTCGATCTGCCGACGCCGGGACAAGCCACGCAGTACCGCATGGGCCTCACGAATTTCTACGTGCTCACGCGCTACAACCGAAGCTTCTTCTACGCGATGGCGGTGTACGACCTGGCCGACGCAATCAAGGCGGCACGCGCGCCGTAATCGCGGCCACATCTCAGATTGCAACGGCTTGCCGTCATCATGAAAAACGGGACCCTAGGGTCCCGTTTTCGTTGGCGGTGCCGCGATTCAATGGCGGCAGCGTGTCGGCTTATGCCGGGAACACGCCCGTCGACAAATAGCGGTCACCCCGGTCACAGACGACGAACACGATGGTCGCATTCTCGACCTCATGGGCGAGATTCAGCGCAATCTGGCAAGCGCCCGCTGCCGAGATGCCGCAGAAGATGCCCTCTTCCGCCGCGAGACGACGCGCCATGATTTCCGCTTCGGCTTGCGTCACGGAGATGGTACGGTCCACACGCGCACGGTCGAAAATCTTCGGCAGATACGCTTCCGGCCACTTGCGAATGCCCGGGATACGCGACCCTTCTGCGGGCTCTGCACCGATGATCTGCACAGCCTCGCTCTGCTCTTTCAGATATTGCGAGACGCCCATGATCGTGCCCGTCGTCCCCATCGCGGAGACGAAGTGCGTGATGCGCCCTTCGGTGTCGCGCCAGATTTCCGGACCGGTGGTTTCGTAGTGCGCCAGCGGGTTGTCCGGGTTGGCGAACTGGTCGAGGATGATGCCGCGTCCGTCGCGTTGCATCTGTTCGGCGAGGTCACGCGCGTATTCCATGCCACCCTTGACCGGCGTGAGGATGATCTCGGCACCGTAAGCGCCCATGCTCTGACGACGCTCGATGGAGAGGTCTTCCGGCATGATCAGGACCATCTTGTAGCCACGGATGGCGGCGGCCATGGCCAGCGCAATACCGGTGTTGCCCGAGGTGGCTTCGATCAGCGTGTCGCCCGGCTTGATGCGTCCACGCAGTTCGGCGTGTTTGATCATCGACAGCGCCGGACGATCCTTCACCGATCCCGCCGGGTTGTTGCCCTCGAGCTTGCCGAGAATCACGTTGTTGCGACGACGGACTTCGTCGTCGGGCAAACGCACCAGTTGCACCAGCGGTGTATTGCCGATGGTGTCTTCGATAGTCTTATAGGCCATTGCACTAAGCTTTTTCGGTCGGGAATCGAAACATTCTAATCCACCGGCCGTGACCGCGCTCAGGGTAAGGTCTCGCGGCCGGGTGGCGCATGGACGCGCACCCGGCCGCTGGCAACGTCAGAGCTTCGGTGCGCTCGCCGGTGCCGGTGCCTTGGCCTTCTTCGACTTGGACGGCTTGGCCGCGCTTGCGTCACCGCTTGCGGCGGCCGTGCCCGATGCCGCAGACGGTGCTGCGGCGGCCGCCCCCTTGGTGGTGTCAGCCTTGGCGTCCTTCGACTTCTTCGACTTGCTGGTCTTGGTGTCTGCCTTGGTGTCGGATGCGCCCGTCGTACCCGTTGCTACCGCGGCACCGGTCGCCGCCGGCAGCGGAGCACCCGGCTTGGCCGTCGCGGGGGCTGCGCCCGGCGATGCAGGCTTCATCGTCGTACCGGCGGCCGGGGTGGGCGTCGGCGTCTTTTGCGTCGTGGTCGCGGGCACCGGGGCGGCAGGCGTCACCGGCTTGGCAGGCGCTGCCGGTGGCGGTGCAGCGGGCGTCTGAGCGGCGGACGGTGCGGGCTTCGCGGGTGCGGGAGCCGGCGCAGGCGCTTGCGCGGCAGGCTTGGCCGGTACGGGGGCAGGTGTCGGCGCTGCGGTAGCGGGCGTCTTCGCTGGGGCCGCCGGAGCCGCTGCGGCCGCGCCAGCGCCCTGACCGTTGATCGTCATGCCTTCGGATTGAAGCGACGTCACGGACTTGGTGCCGAGGCCTTTGACGCGTTTGGCGACATCGGCCGCGTCCTTGTAAGGGCCGTGTGCGTTGCGCTCGTCGATGATTGCCTTGGACTTGACCGGTCCGATGCCCTTGAGCGTCTCAAGCTGCGATTGGTCGGCGGTGTTGATGTCGACGGCCGCCATTGCCAGGCCGCACAGGGTGAAGAAGGTAACAACCGCCAGCAAGAGTTTGCGAAGCATGATCTGTTCCTTGTAAGGTCACTCGGGCCAATGCCGCGGCGCACCGACACATCGGACATCCCTGACATCCCCGATACCCACTTAACGCCCCAGCGCCCGCTCGGATGACACGAGGGGGCACAAACGACAACGGGGAGCCGTCTGGCTCCCCGTCTGTGTTGCTCAACCGCCTACCGGCACTTACTGCGCCAGCAACCAGCGCACATAGCGCGAGACGCCCTCGCCCACCGTATAGAACGGCTGCTGATAGCCGCCGACCTGACGCAGATGGTCGATGTTCGCCTGCGTGAAGCACTGATACTTGCCGCGCAGGGCGTCCGGGAACGGGATGTACTCCACGAGGCCCTGCTTGACCATGTCGTCGAGCGACAGCGCCGCGTCGCCGGTCTCCGCGCGCAGCGTGTTGATCACGGCGACCGCGATGTCGTTGAACGGCTGCGCCCGGCCCGTGCCGAGGTTGAAGATACCGCTGCGCTCCGGATGATCGAAGAAGTGCAGGTTGACCTTCACGACGTCCTCGACCGAGACGAAGTCACGGCTTTGCGTACCAGCGGCATAGCCGTTGTACTCGCCGAAGAGCTTCACACGGCCGTTTGCGCGGAATTCGTTGAAATTGTGGAACGCCACCGAGGCCATGCGGCCCTTGTGCGCTTCACGCGCCCCATACACGTTGAAGTACCGGAAGCCCGCCACCTGACTCGGCAGCTTGCCGCCCGCGTCACGTATGGCACGACGCACGATCTGGTCGAACAGGAACTTCGAATAGCCGTAGACGTTGAGCGGCTTCTCGTACTCGCGCGTCTCCACGAAGGTTTCCGACGCACCGTACGTTGCCGCCGATGAGGCATAAAGGAACGGCACGGTCTGCGTCTGGCACGCCTCGAACAGCGCCCGCGTGTAGCGGAAATTGTTCTCCATCATGTAGCGGCCGTCGGTCTCCATCGTGTCGGAGCAGGCGCCTTCATGGAAGATCGCACGCACACGGCCGAACTCGCGACGTTGAAAGCGTGCGACGAAGTCCGTCTTGTCGAGGTAATCGCTGATTTCGCAATCGACCAGATTACGGAATTTGTCGGCGCGCGTGAGATTGTCGACCGCCACGATGTCGGTCTCTCCGCGCTCATTGAGGGCTTTGACGAGGTTGGCGCCGATGAAGCCCGCGGCGCCCGTCACGATGATGGTCATGTCAGCTCGGAAAAGAGTTCGTTGTAGTCGACGGTCGCCGTCCCCAGCTTGCCGACGACGATGCTGCCCGCTCGGTTGGCGAGCACCACCGCCTGCGGCAGCGGCAGCCCGGCCGACAGCGACGTGGCCAGCGTAGCGATCACAGTGTCGCCCGCGCCCGAGACGTCGTACACCTCGCGCGCCTGTGCCGGCACGTGGAGCGCGCCGCTTTCGGTAAAGAGCGTCATCCCCTCTTCCGAGCGCGTGAGCAGCAGCGCTTCGAGGCCGAGCGACTCGCGCAGGTTCTGGGCGCGCGACGTCAGATCGTCCTCCGAATGCCAGGCGCCCACGACTTGCTGCAATTCGGCGCGGTTCGGCGTGAGAATCGTCGCACCGCGATAGCGTTCGTAGTCGCTGCCCTTCGGGTCGACGAGCACCGCCTTACCGGCCGCACGCGCCGCTTCGATCATCGGCTGCACATGCGTCAGACCGCCCTTGGCGTAGTCCGAAAGCAGCACGACATCGTAGCTGGCAAGCAGTTGACGATATTGATCAAGCACCGCCAACAGCACTTCGCGCGCAGGCTGATTCTCGAAGTCGATGCGCAGCAGTTGTTGCTGACGCGAGACGATGCGCAGTTTGATGGTCGTGGCGAGATCGGCGTCGCGCGTGACGAATGCCGTCACGCCGCTGGCGTCGAGCATGTCGACGATGCGCTCGGCAGGTTCGTCCTCACCGAGGACGCACAGCAGCCCGGATTGTGCGCCGAGCGACGTCACGCCCAGCGCCACGTTCGCCGCGCCGCCCAGACGCTCTTCATTGCGCTTGACGTGCACCACCGGCACCGGCGCTTCCGGCGAAATGCGATTGACGTCGCCGAACCAGTAGCGATCGAGCATCACGTCGCCAACGATCAGCACGCGCGCGCGGCTGAAGGCCTCGCGAGGCACGTTGGGTACGCCCGGCGCCTGCACCGTGCGCGTGAGCGAAGTTGCCGTCGAAGTCATCCGTCGTTCCCCGAAGTTCAGGCCGACTGGCCCAGGCCACGACCGATGGCGTGGTACTCGATGCCCAGTTCTTCCATGGCTTCCGGCTCGTAGAGGTTACGACCGTCGAAGATCAGCGGCAGCGAGAGCGCCGTCTTCACCTTCGTGAAGTCCGGGCTGCGGAACGCCTTCCATTCGGTGACGATCACGAGCGCGTCCGAACCGGTCAGCGTGTCGTTTTGCGTCGCACAGAATTCGACACGGGCATGCGCGTCGGCATCGTCGGCAAAATCCAGCGCAATCACACGGCGTGCTTCTTCGAGCGCCACCGGATCGTACGCCCGCACTCGTGCGCCGCGACGCACCAGCTCGGCAATCACACGACGACTCGGTGCCTCGCGCATGTCGTCGGTGTTCGGCTTGAACGCCAGGCCCCACAGCGCGAACGTCTTGTCTTTCAGATCGTCGCCGAGGCGGGTCACGATCTTGTCGATCAGCACCGTCTTCTGCGTTTCGTTGACGGCTTCCACCGCGTCCAGAATGCGCAGCGGCAGGCCGTAGTCTTCGGCGGTGCGCACGAGCGCCTGCACATCCTTCGGGAAGCAGGAACCGCCGTAGCCGCAGCCAGCGTAGAGGAAGTGATAACCGATACGCGGGTCGGAGCCGATGCCCTGACGCACGTCTTCGATATCCACACCGACGCGGTCGGCCAGGTTAGCCAACTCGTTCATGAACGAGATGCGCGTGGCCAGCATGGCGTTGGCGGCGTACTTGGTGAACTCGGCAGAACGCACGTCCATGTAGAGCGTACGTTCGTGATTGCGGTTGAACGGCGAATACAGGCGCTTCATCATGGCGCGCGCCTGCTGACCGTCTGCATCGCCGTCCACGCCGATCACGATCCGGTCCGGACGCATGAAATCGTCTACGGCCGCGCCTTCTTTCAGGAATTCGGGATTCGAGACGACGGAGAACTTCACGTCGGCATTGCGCTTGGTCAGCTCTTCCGTGACAGCGGCGCGCACCTTGTCGGCGGTGCCGACGGGGACCGTCGATTTGTCGACGATCACCTTGAAGCTCGTGGCATAGCGGCCGATATTGCGTGCTGCCGCCACAACGTATTGCAGGTCGGCCGAGCCGTCTTCATCGGGGGGCGTGCCCACGGCGATGAACTGCACGTCGCCGTGCGCTACCGACGCTTCGACGTCCGTCGAGAATTGCAGACGGCCGGCCTCGCGGTTGCGAGCGATGACTTCCTGCAAGCCCGGCTCGTGAATCGGTACGCCGCCGTTGTTCAGGATCTCGATCTTGCGGGGATCGACGTCGAGACAGAACACGTCATTGCCGACGTCAGCCAGACAAGCACCCGTAACTAAGCCGACGTAGCCGGAACCGATGATGGTGATCTTCATGATATTGGGGTGTGATAAATCTTACGAAGCCGCCGGCACGTCGGCACGGCGCGGCGTATAGGTCTCCCAGCCGTTACAGCCGGGGCATTGCCAATAGAACAGGCGCGCACGGAATCCGCATTGGTCGCAGACGTAGCGCGGCAACGACTTGGTGCGCTGCGTGATGAGCTTGCCCATCAGTTGCAGGTCGGACTGCGTGTCGCCATGGGCCGTGGCGGCGTGCGCTTCGAGCAGACGCGCCATGCCCGGTGCGCTCGGCGCGCGATGCATTTGCTCACGCATCAGCACGAGCGCGGCCTCCGGACCTTCGAGCGAAACCGTCTTTTCGTAGACGATTTCCAGCAGATCGTCCGACGGATTCTTGCGCAGTGCCTCGCGCAACATCGCCAGCCCTTCAGGGGCTCGGCCCAGCGCTTCATACGCCTTCATGACGCGCTTGGCGGCCAGACCGAGATACATCGGGTTCTGTTCTTCGATGGTGCGCAACACACGCAGCGCGCCTTCGGCGTCACCGGCGGCGAGCAACATATCGCCGCGTAACAACGGGGCGCGCACGTTCGCCGGGTTGACCGCCATCGCAGCATCGAGCTCGTGGCTGACGGCCTCGACATCCTTGCGTTGCAACGCTTCCTGCGCCAATTCGCAATGGAATTGCGCGATTTCCTTGCGATACGAGACGGCCGGATCGAGATCGCTCAGCGTCTCGGCTTCCGCCAGCGCTTTACGCCACTCCTTCTCAATCTGATAGATCGTGAGCTTGGCGTGCTGCGCCGCTTTTGCGTACGCGCCAGTGTGCAGACGGCTGAACGCGTCTTCGGCGCGGTCGAGCAGACCTGCCTTGAGGAAGTCATGACCGAGTTCATAGAGCGCATGCTCCTGATCGGCTTGCGGCAGATCGTCTCGCGAGAGCAAATTCTGATGCACGCGAATGGCGCGCTCCGTCTCACCGCGACGGCGGAACAGGCTGCCCAGCGCGAAGTGCAGCTCGGTCGTCTCGGGATCGAGCTTGGCGACTTCGATGAAGGCGTCGATCGCCTTGTCCGGCTGTTCGTTCAGCAGGAAATTCAGGCCGCGGAAATAGGACGCCGGCAGATTGCGGCTTTCCGAGAGCAGGCTGCGCAAATCCAGTCGCGCGGCGACCCAGCCACAGCCGAAGATCACGGGGATGGCAAGTAGCCACCAGACCTCGAATTCCATGAATACGTGTTGTCGTTGAAACAGTCGATGAGGATGGCGAGTATCGCGCGCCGCGGCTTCGCCTTAAACCGGCGGCAGCATCGGCGGCTGATCGCTCGCTTCGGGTTCCCGCTGGGCACGGGCCAGATCGCGTCGCGTGCGGCGCAACTCAAGGCGCTGACGCATCAGACTCGGCAACGTGGCGAGCACACCGATGACGCCACCGACCACGAAAAACGCCAGGCCGATCATGATGAGCGGCGCCGTCCACGTATGCCCCAGGAACAGGTTCAACGTGACCTCGCCCGTGTTGGCGAGCGCCAGGCACAGCAACACCACGAATACGATCAGACGAACGATCCAAACAATCAGCTTCATGCCGAAAGGCTCCTGCGGCAGGATTGCCGTATGTTTTGCGACTTGAGCCAACCTGAAGTGACGACGGCGAGACGACGACTGCGTCGAAGCCCCCCGCGCACCGGGCCGGCACGTGCGCGTATTGTACCGGATGTGCCCTCTGAGGCGTCGTTCCTGCAAATGCCTTCACATTTCCGGCGCTTGTCCGCACTCGCGGAACGTCGTCGAACGCCGGAGACAAAAAAAGCGCCCGAAGGCGCTTTTTTTGCGTAGTAGATCCCAAAGGGCCTTATTGGTCCGACGCCTTGTGATCAACCCGCTCTCGCAACTCCTTGCCCGGCTTGAAGTGCGGCACGAATTTCTCCGGCACCATCACTTTCTCGCCCGACTTCGGGTTGCGGCCGACGCGCGGTGGCCGACGGTTGAGCCCAAAACTACCGAATCCGCGGATTTCGATTCGATGACCGCGCGCAAGCGCATCGGCCATCGCGTCGAGAATCGTCTTCACCGCGAAATCGGCATCCTTGAGCACCAACTGGGGAAACCGCGCCGCCAACTGGTTGACCAATTCAGACTTGGTCATAGGCCTTGGACCTTACTGATTCTGGCTGTCCAGCTTGGCCTTGAGCAGGGCACCGAGGTTCGTGGTGCCGCTCGCTGCCGAGCTATCCGACGACATCTTGCTGATCGCTTCCTGTTGCTCGGCCGAATCCTTGGCCTTGATCGACAGGTTGATGTTGCGCGACTTGCGATCGATGTTGACGATCATTGCGTTGACGGCTTCGCCTTCCTTCAGCACGTTACGGGCATCTTCCACACGGTCGTGCGAGATTTCCGATGCGCGGAGGTAGCCTTCGACGTCGTCGCCCAGCGAAACGACAGCACCCTTCGGATCGACAGCCTTGATGGTGCCGTCAACGATCGAGCCCTTGTCGTGGATCGCCACGAACGTGTTGAACGGGTCGCCTTCGAGCTGCTTGATACCCAGCGAGATGCGTTCCTTCTCGACGTCGATGCCCAGAACCACGGCTTCGACTTCGTCGCCCTTCTTGTACTTGCGAACAGCTTCTTCGCCGGCTTCGCTCCACGACAGATCCGAGAGGTGGACCAGGCCGTCGATGCCGCCAGGCAAACCGATGAACACGCCGAAGTCGGTGATCGACTTGATTGCGCCCTTGATCTTGTCGCCCTTCTTGAAGTTGCGCGAGAAGTCATCCCACGGGTTCGGCTTGCATTGCTTCATGCCGAGGCTGATACGACGACGGTCTTCGTCGATCTCGAGCACCATGACTTCGACTTCGTCGCCCAGCTGGACAACCTTGGTCGGAGCAACGTTCTTGTTGGTCCAGTCCATTTCCGACACGTGAACCAGGCCTTCGATGCCCGATTCCACTTCGACGAACGCGCCGTAGTCGGTGATGTTGGTGACCTTACCGAACAGGCGGGTGCCTTGCGGGTAACGGCGAGCAATGCCTTCCCACGGATCTTCGCCGAGTTGCTTAACGCCCAGCGAGACGCGGCCCTTCTCTTGATCGAACTTGAGGATCTTGGCGGTGACTTCCTGGCCAACCGACAGAACTTCGCTCGGGTGACGCACACGACGCCATGCGATGTCGGTGATGTGCAGCAGGCCATCGATGCCGCCGAGGTCGACGAACGCGCCGTAGTCGGTGATGTTCTTGACCACGCCCTTGACGATTGCGCCTTCCTTGAGCGTTTCGAGCAGCTTGGCGCGCTCTTCACCCTGGGTGGCTTCGATCACGGCACGGCGCGACAACACGACGTTGTTACGCTTGCGGTCGAGCTTGATAACCTTGAATTCGAGGGTCTTGCCTTCGTACGGGGTCGTGTCCTTGACCGGACGCGTATCAACCAGCGAACCCGGCAGGAATGCACGGATGCCGTTGACCATCACGGTCAGGCCGCCCTTGACCTTGCCGGTAATCGTACCGGTCACGAGGTCGCCCGATTCGAGGGCCTTTTCCAGTTGCAGCCACGAGGCCAGACGCTTGGCCTTGTCGCGCGACAGCACGGTGTCGCCGTAGCCGTTTTCCAGGGCGTCGATCGCCACGGAAACGAAATCGCCGGCCTGAACTTCGACCTCGCCCTGATCATTCAGGAATTCTTCGATGGGGATGTACGCTTCGGACTTGAGGCCGGCGTTGACGACCACGAAGTTGTGGTCAACCCGAACGACTTCTGCGCTGATGACTTCACCAGCACGCATGTCTTGACGGGAGAGCGACTCTTCGAAAAGCGCCGCGAAAGATTCGTTGGTCGAGGTTTGCAGGTCGGACATAAAAGTGGATTACGCCGCTGACGTCCGTCTTCCGAGGGGGTTGACGCTAACGTACAACGGTTGGGTTAAAGGTTAGACAAAGCCAGGCCGGGTGACTGCATGAAACACCCGGTCAGGCGCCTTGCGGGTACTGCACTTGCGCGAACCATTCGAGCACCTGAGCCACCGCCTGATCGACGTTGAGCCCCGATGTGTCGAGTACCCGCGCACCCTCTGCAGGCCTTAGCGGCGCTTCGGCACGGGTACGATCCCGCGCATCACGCGCCTCAAGATCCAGCATGAGACTGTCTATGTTAGCAGAAAATCCTTTTTCTATCAATTGCTTATACCGCCTCTCGGCACGCGCCTGTGGCGTGGCGGTCAAAAAGACCTTCAGATCGGCTTCCGGGAAGATCACCGTGCCCATGTCGCGGCCGTCCGCCACAAGGCCCGGCGCGGTCTTGAAGCCCCGCTGGAGCGCCGTGAGCGCCTGGCGTACCGCCTTGTGCACCGCAATACTCGACGCCCGATTGCCGATCGCCTCCGCACGAATCGCGTCGGTCACATCCTCGCCGGCCAGCCAGATCCGCTGATCGCGAAAACGCACGTCGAGCGTCTCGGCGAGCACCGCCAGTGCACTGACGTCGTCCGGATCGATCCCGTGGCGTGCGCTCGCCAGCGCGGTCAGCCGGTAAAGCGCCCCGCTGTCGAGGTAATGAAAGCCCAGCTCGTCGGCGACACGGTGTGCCACCGTGCCCTTGCCGGATGCCGTCGGGCCATCCACCGTAATGACCGGAATCGAGTCGTCCACCACCGTCAAATCAGGCATCCCTTCGTCTCTGTCTATTCAACACATTAAAAAATAATACTTCCCATCCAAATAATAATGATTATCATTTAGATACAGACGCTCTGTGCGCCGCCGGAAGATGTCACTGCCATGCAAAGCCGCGATTATCCCTTAGCTGGCCCCGAATGGGTGCCGCCGCCCGATCAGCAAAACCGTACGCCGCGTCGCGCGCAGCGGTGGATGGGGTTTGCCGGGGCGGGAACGCTGATCGCCGTCGGCTATATGGATCCGGGCAACTGGGCCACGGCAATTGCCGGCGGTGCCCGCTATGGCTATACGCTGCTGAGCGTTGTGCTGCTCTCGAGCGTCATGGCATTGTTGTTGCAATGGCTGGCTGCGCGCGTGGGTCTGGTGACCGGACGCGATCTCGCGCAACTCTCACGTAGCCAGTATAGCCGTCGCACCTCGTTGGCGTTATGGGGGCTTTGCGAGATCGCGATCATTGCCTGCGATCTCGCTGAGATCATTGGTAGCGCAGTCGCGTTGCAACTGCTGTTCGGCCTGTCGTTGCCCGTGGGCGTTGTGCTCGCCGGAGCCCTCGCGTTCGCGATGCTCGGGCTGCAAGGCTTTGGGCAGCGACGCCTCGAAGGTGCCGTCGCCGCATTGATTCTGCTCACGGCGGGTTGCTTCGCTGCGCAACTGGCGCTCGCGAATCCCGACTGGGGCGCCGCTGCGGCCGGTCTCCGGCCGCGCAGCGAGATCGTGGCGCAGGCTGGCATGCTCTGGCTCGCCACCGGCATTCTCGGCGCGACAGTCATGCCCCACAACCTCTACCTGCACTCGGCACTACTTCGCATGCGAGGCGAAGCCATGCCCGAGCGCACGCCTGCGGCCATGCACCGCGCACTCCGCACGACACAATGGGACACCACGCTCTCGCTCGGCTTCGCGTTCCTGATCAACGCCGCGTTGCTGATCCTGGCCGCTGCCGTCTTTCATGCCAGTGGGAACACGTCGGTGGAGTCGCTCGGCGACGCGCACAAGTTGCTCGCGCCACTGCTCGGCAACCAATGGGCCGGGGTGATGTTCGCGGTCGCATTGCTCGCCTGCGGCCTGAATTCGACGGTGACGGCGACGCTCGCCGGGCAGGTCACAATGGAGGGCTTTCTGAATCTGCGCATGAAGCCGTGGCAACGTGCGCTCATCACGCGTGCGTTGGCGCTTGTTCCTGCGCTGTTGATCGTCGGCCACGGCGGAGAAGCGCAGACGACGAACCTGCTGATCTTCAGTCAGGTCGTTCTGAGTCTGCAATTACCGTTCGCCGTGATCCCGCTCGTACGGTTTGCCGGTGACGCGAAGCTCATGGGCCAATGGCGAGTACGCGGGCTGCTGCTTGCGAGCGCTTGGCTGATCGCCGGCGCGATCGTCGCCCTCAATGGCGTGCTGCTCTGGCAAACGGTGACCGGACAAGGATGAGGGCACCGATGAAGGCACGGATGAGGCTGACGTCGCCGAAGCGGTACGCCTCAGCGACGATTCAACCCGCGACAATCATGGACACCCCATCCGACTGTCAGGACGCGACGCGTGCGAACTCCGCGAAGTACGTCGGGAATGTCTTGGCGACGCATTTCGGATCGTTGATGGTGACCGGCACGCCGCCTAGACTCACGAGCGAGAAGCACATCGCCATCCGGTGATCGTCGTAGGTGTCGATCGCGGCATTCGGCGTCAGCTTCGCCGGTGGCGTCACACGCAGGTAGTCCGCGCCCTCTTCCACCGTCGCACCGACTTTACGAAGCTCAATCGCCATCGCGGCCAGCCGATCCGTTTCCTTCACTCGCCAACTTGCCACATTGCGCAGCGTCGTCGTACCGTCCGCGAACAAGGCCGCGACGGCAATCGTCATCGCTGCATCGGGAATGTGATTGAAGTCCATGTCCACGGCGCGCAGCTTGCCGGAGGGCGTGTCGATGCCGTGCACCTCGATGGCGTCGTCGAACATCGTGACGCGCGCGCCCATTGCCGCCAGTGCGTCGACGAAACGCACATCGCCCTGCATGCTGTCACGCCCCACACCTTCAACGCGCAACGGCCCGCCGCCGATAGCGCCGGCCGCGAGGAAGTACGACGCCGACGACGCATCGCCCTCAACGCGCACCTCACCCGGACTCCGGTACTTCGCACCATCGGCGTCCGCAGCAGGCAGCGTGAATCGCGACCAGCCATCCTGACGCACGTCGATCCCGAATCGACGCAGCAGGCGCAGCGTGATGTCGATATACGGCTTCGAAATCAGCTCGCCCTCGACTTCCACAACGTTCTCACCGGTCGCGGACGGCAACAGCGGCAACGTCAGCAACAGCGCCGTCAAGAACTGACTGGACACATCACCGCGCACGCGAATCGGTGCGGCAGGCGCGATCACTTCCGCCGGTTTGATATGCAACGGCGGGTATCCCGGATTCCCGAGATAATCGATCTGCGCGCCAAGTTGACGCAATCCGTCCACCAGATCGCCAATGGGACGCTCGTGCATCCGCGCCACCCCCGATACCTCGTAGTCGCCATGGCTGAGCGACAACGCTGCCGTCAACGGACGAATCGCCGTGCCCGCGTTCCCCATGAACAGCTTTGCGGCCTTCACGGGGAACACACCGCCACAACCCTCGACGATGAAATCGCGCGAGTCGCCGACCTGCGTCCACTTGACGCCCAGCGCTGCGAGCGCGTCGAGCATGACCTGCGTGTCGTCAGACGCCAGCAGCTCACGTACGTGCGTCGTACCGCGCGAGAGCGCCGCGAGCAGCAACACGCGGTTCGAGATACTTTTCGAGCCGGGCAGACGAAGCGTGCCTTCGGCGTGGCCGTACGGGCCGAGATCAAGCGTTTCCATTACTTTTCCTGTTGCTTAGCCCAATCCGTTCGCGCCTGACTGGTGCGAGCGAACACGGCCTCGAGACCGGCACCGTCGCCGGCATCGATCAATTGACGCAGCGCGCCGAGGGTGGCGACATAGCCGTCCAACTCAGCGAGCAGCGCGTCGCGGTTGGCGACACAGATGTCGCGCCACATCTCCGGGTTCGACGCCGCAATACGCGTGAAATCCCGAAAACCACCGCCAGCGAATCCAAACTTCAGCGCAGCATCCGGTGCTTCGAGAATCTGCGCGATCAACGCATACGACAGCACGTGCGGCAAATGACTGACCGACGCGAAAACACGATCATGCTGCCGCTCGGTCATCTCCGAGACGCGCGCACCGGTCGCTTCCCACATCGCCCGCACGCGTGCGACATCGTCCGCGCGATTGGCCGGCTGCGGGCACACCACGACCCGACGGTCGCGATAGAGGTCGACCTTGGCGGCGTCGACACCGGACAGCTCCGCACCGGCAATCGGGTGCCCAGGCACGAAACGCCAAGCCTCGTCGCCCAGCGCTTCCTGCGCGGCGGCGACCGCATCCGTCTTGGTGCTGCCGGCATCGGTCACGATCGTCTCGCCACGCAGATGCGGACGAATGGCCGCGAGCAGCGCCGGCGTCTGCGCGACGGGCGCGGCGAGCAGCACGATGTCCGCCCCCGAGACCGCGTCCGCCATCGACGTAGCCGCCCGGTCGATCACGCCAAGCTCGCAAGCGCGGGCGAGCGAGGCTTCGGTCCGACCAACACCTACGACCTCGCTCACTGCGCCCGCGGCTTTGAGCGCGCGTGCCAGCGAGCCGCCGATGAGTCCGACGCCGCAGATAACAAGTTTATTAAGACGCATGATGGCCCGCCTGTCGTTCACGCGGAACGCGGGTACGACCCGAGCACCTTGCAGTAGGCCGCATTCTGACGAAGCGCCTCAAGTGCCTTCGCGACGTTCTCATCGTCGCGATGCCCTTCGAAGTCGACGTAGAAGTAATACTCCCAGGTGCCACTCTTCGCGGGACGCGATTCGAAACGCGTCATCGACACGCCGTTGTTCGCCAGCGGTTCGAGCAACGCCACCACGGCACCGGCACGGTTCGGCACGGAGAGAATCAACGACGTCTGATCGCGGCCACTCGGCGCCGGGTCCTGTGTCCCGACGACGACGAAACGCGTACGGTTATGCGGATCGTCCTGCACGTGCGAGAACGCGATTTGCAGTCCGTACTGCGTCGCCGCCGATTCGCCGGCAATCGCCGCGATGGACGGGTCGGCTGCCGCCATGCGGGCGGCTTCGGCATTGCTCGACACCGCCTGACGCTCAAGCTGCGGAAAGTGCGCCGTGAGCCAATGCTGGCATTGCGCGAGCGACTGCGCATGCGAGCAGATACGCGTCACGCCGTCGAGCGAGCCGGAGCGCGACATCAGGTTGTGATGAATCGGCAGCGCCACTTCGCCACCGATCGTGAGCGGGCTTTGCAGCAGCAGGTCCAGCGTGCGCGACACGACGCCTTCGGTCGAGTTTTCGACGGGCACGACGCCGAAATCGGCACTGCCCGCTTCGACAGCGCGGAACACTTCGTCTAGCGACGGGCACGGCAGGCCCTTCACGCTCTGACCGAAATAGGACAGGGCCGCTTGCTCACTGTAGGTTCCCGCCGGGCCGAGATAAGCCACGGTCATCACCTTCTCCAGCGCGCGGCTGGCCGACATGATTTCGCGCCAGATAGACGCGACATTGTCGCCATAAAGCGGGCCGTCGTTAGCTTGCTGCAGACGCGAAATCACCTGCAATTCGCGCTCGGGCCGGAACACCGGTGCGCCGAAACGCTTTTTGACCTCACCCACTTCGAGGGCAACGGCCGCACGTTGATTCAACAGCTTGAGCAGCTGCGCGTCGATGGCATCGATTTTCTCGCGCAAGGGGCGCAGCGATGCGTTCAGATCGTCTTCCATGGAGCTTATTGTCTTCTTGCTATGTGACATGGTCAGGCAACTCCCAGCGCGACGTTCTCAATTGCGTTGAGGAACACGCGTCGCACTGGCGATGTGCCCTCGTCAGCCGTGGCTGCGCTCGAATTCGCGCAGGTAGTCGACCAGTGCCTCGACGCCGGCAAGCGGCATTGCGTTGTAGATCGAGGCGCGCATGCCACCCACGGACTTGTGGCCCTTGAGTTGCAGCAGGCCGCGCTCGCGAGCGCCGGCCAGGAAAGTTTCGTTCAGTGCATCGTCGCTCAGGAAGAACGGCACGTTCATACGTGAGCGGCAATCCGGCGCGACCGATGTGCGATAGAAGCCACTGCTGTCGAGATACCCGTACAGTAGATCGGCCTTCGCCTTGTTCGCCGCTTCCATTGCCACCAGACCGCCCTGACGCTTGAGCCATTGGAACACCAGACCGGCAATATAGATGGCGTACGTCGGAGGTGTGTTGAACATCGAATCGTTCTCGGCCACGATCTTCCAGTCGAAAGCGCTCGGCGTGAACGGCAGCGCGCGACCCAGCAGATCATCGCGAACGATGACGACGGTCAGCCCCGACGGGCCGATATTCTTCTGTGCGCCGCCGTACATCACACCAAACTTCGACACGTCCATCGGGCGCGAAAGAATGTGCGACGAAACGTCGGCGACCAGCGGCACGTCCGGCAAACCGGCCGCCGCCAGATCGGGCGTCCAGAAATACTCGACGCCATGAATGGTCTCATTCGTGCAGATATGCACGTACGCCGGATCCTTCGAAAGCTTCCACTCGTCCACTTTCGGCAAGCGGGTGAACTTCTCGGCCTCGGTACTCGCGGCAATGTTGACGTCGCAATACTTTCGCGCTTCTTTCTCCGATTTGACGGACCACGAACCGGTCACCACGTAATCGGCCGTGCGGCGCTCATGGGCACGTGCACCGCCCAGCAGATTCATCGGGATGATGGCGTTCTCGGCGAGTGCTCCGCCCTGCATGAACAGGATGCGGTAATTGTCCGGGACAGCCAGCAGTTCGCGCAGATCGGCTTGCGCTTGGGCCAGGATGCTCATGAACTCACGACCGCGATGGCTCATCTCCATCACGCCCATACCGGCACCGTGCCAGTCGAGCATCTCCTCGGCCGCCTGAGTGAGGACCTCGGCCGGCAACGCAGCCGGGCCGGCGGAAAAATTGAAAGCGCGCGTCATATTGGATTTGCTGCAGTAAAAGTGAAACGCAAGCCGGCGGAATTCGACCCGTGCGGCTTGCGTTTCACATCTTGGCTGGATTCGCGCGATACCTCGTGATATCCCGCGATGTATCCGATGATTCGTCAGCGGCTGCGGCAAAGACTCACTATACCGCCAGTTAGGCATTCGGTGCGGGCCCCCGTCCCAATTCAGACGCCGACCGACCGCCTCTCGGAATGATCCGATCCGAGGTTAGATCGCCTCGCGGGGATACCCCTTCAAACGCAAAATGGCCGTTTGCGATCTCTCGCAAACGGCCATTATCCGGCAATCCCCGAAGGGACTGGCCGAAATTTACTTCTTGGCCGGAGCCTTCGGTGCCGACTTGGCGGCTGCCGCGATTTCGGCGTCAGCTTGCTTGCTGGTCGCGTCGATCGATTGCGGCATGTACTTCTGCATCAGACCGCCAACGACTTCCTGGCCGACCTGATCCTGCACCTTGATGTACTTCTGGCCGACTGCGCTCTTGTAGAAAGCGGTCAGACCCTTGATTTCGTCGGTGGTGTAGAACTTGCCGTAAGCGTTGTATTGCGCTTGCACAGCGTCGTTCTTGAAGGCGTCGGTCGTGAAGACCTTACCAGCGCCGTCAACCAGCTTTTGCACCGAATTTTGTTGCAGCGTCGGCACGATAGCCTGCTTCTGCGCGTCGCTCAACGTCTTGTTCTCGACCAGTTGGCGCTCGAGGACTTGCGGGGCCAGTTGCTTCGCCTGACCTTGTGCACCTTCGCCGATCGCGCTAACGAGCTTGTTCGAGTCGATGGCGTCCAGCAGTTCCTTGATGGCTGCCTTCTTATCCGCGTCAAGCGGAGCGCTCTGCTGAGCCATTGCCATTGCCGGTGCTGCGAGCAGCAGCCACATCCACTTCTTGACGTTGTGTTGCATAGTAATAGTCACTCCAAAGTTCGTCGGCCTTCGCTGACGATAAATAGATGCATCCTCGCCTGGGCACTTCACTGCATCGGGCCAGATTCTACTGACTTTTCGGGGCAATGCACCCCTAGATTACATCGAGTTACGCCGGTATTACTCCGTGACATCCGCTTCCGGCGTCTCATCGTCGCCTTGTGCGTCGCCATTTTCGGCAACTTCCGCGTCGGACTCAACGATGCGTTGCAGACCCGAGAGCGTCGTACCTTCGTCCAGGCTGATCAGCGTCACCCCTTGCGTGGCGCGACCCATTTCGCGAATCTCCGAGACACGCGTGCGGATCAGCACCCCACCGGTCGTGATCAGCATGATCTCGTCATCCGGATCGACCAGCGTTGCAGCAACCACGCGGCCGTTGCGCTCGCTCGTCTGGATCGCAATCATACCCTTAGTGCCACGGCCGTGGCGGGTATATTCCGTGATCGAAGTGCGCTTGCCGTAACCGTTCACGGTGGCCGTCAGCACCGACTGCTGCTCGTTCTCCGCGACCAGCAGCGCAATGACTGTCTGACCGTCTTCGAGCTGCATCCCACGAACGCCACGCGCCTCGCGTCCCATCGGGCGCACGTCGTTCTCGTCGAAGCGCACGGCCTTGCCAGCGTCGGAGAACAGCATGACGTCGTGGGCACCGTCGGTAATCGCCGCGCCGATCAGCACGTCGCCGTCGTCGAGATTGACCGCGATGATGCCCTTCTTGAGCGGACGGCTGAAGGCCGCAAGCGGCGTCTTCTTGACCGTGCCCAAGCTCGTTGCCATGAACACGAAGCGATCTTCCGTGTACTCCTTGACCGGCAGCACAACGTTGATCTTCTCGCCGTCCTGCAACGGGAACATATTGACGATCGGACGGCCACGCGAGTTCCGCGAACCCTGCGGCACTTCATAAACCTTGATCCAATAGACGCGGCCACGGTTCGAGAAGCACAGGATCGTGTCGTGCGTGTTCGCGATGAACAGCGTGTCGATCCAGTCGTCGTCCTTCGTGGCAGCCGCCTGCTTGCCGCGACCGCCGCGCTTCTGCGCACGGTACTCGGACAGCGGCATCGACTTGATGTAACCCGAATGCGACAGCGTCACGACCATGTCCTGCGGCGTGATGAGGTCTTCGGTATCGAGTTCGGTCGCGTTGTGTTCGATGGTCGAGCGGCGGGCGTCGCCGAACTCGGCGCGCACGGCCGTCAGCTCTTCGCTGATGATGGCCGTCACACGCGGCGGGCTGGCCAGAATGTCGAGCAGGTCGGCGATTTGCGCCATCACTTCCTTGTACTCGGAAACGATCTTGTCCTGCTCCAGACCGGTCAGGCGTTGCAGACGCATCTGCAGAATTTCCTGAGCCTGCGTCTCCGACAAGCGGTACAGCCCGTCCGGCTGCACGCCCACGGCAACGTCGAGCCCTTCCGGACGGTAAGCCGCCAGGCCACCCTGCGTTTCGGTCTCGGCGCGCGCCAGCATTTCACGCACGACCGACGAATCCCACGACTTCTCCATCAACGCGGCCTTCGCGATCGGCGGCGTCGGCGCAGCCTTGATGATCGCGATGAAGTCGTCAATGTTAGCGAGTGCTACCGCCAGACCTTCGAGCACGTGGCCGCGCTCACGGGCACGACGCAGCTCATAGACAGTGCGGCGAGTAATCACTTCGCGGCGGTGCGCCAGGAAGTGCACCAGCATTTCGCGCAGGTTGAGCAGCTTGGGCTGGCCGTCGACCAGCGCCACCATGTTCATGCCGAACGTGTCTTGCAGCTGCGTGTGCTTATACAGGTTGTTCAGGACAACCTCGGGCACTTCGCCGCGCTTGAGTTCGATCACGACACGCATACCGCTCTTGTCGGACTCGTCGCGAATGTCGGAAATACCTTCCAGACGCTTTTCGTTGACGAGTTCGGCAATCCGCTCGAGCAGTGAGCGCTTGTTAACTTGATACGGCAGTTCGTCGACGATGATTGCCACGCGCTGGCCGCGATCGATGTCTTCGAAGTGCGTCTTGGCGCGCATCACCACACGGCCACGGCCGGTGCGATAGCCTTCGCGCACGCCGGAGATGCCATAGATGATGCCAGCGGTCGGGAAGTCCGGCGCCGGAATGATCTCGATGAGCTCGTCGACGGTCGCTTCCGGGTTCTTCAATACATAGAGGCAACCCTCGACGACTTCGTTGAGGTTGTGCGGCGGAATGTTGGTCGCCATACCCACAGCAATACCCGACGAACCGTTGAGCAGCAGGTTCGGGATGCGCGCGGGCAGGATCAGCGGTTCCTTTTCGCTGCCGTCGTAGTTCGGTCCGAAGTCGACGGTTTCCTTGTCGATGTCGGCGAGCAGCTCGTGACCGATCTTGGCCATACGAACTTCGGTGTATCGCATGGCGGCGGCGTTGTCGCCGTCGACCGAACCGAAGTTACCCTGGCCGTCGACCAGCATGTAGCGCAGCGAGAACGGCTGCGCCATGCGAACGATGGTGTCGTATACAGAGGCGTCGCCGTGCGGGTGGTACTTACCGATGACGTCACCGACGATACGCGCGGACTTCTTGTAAGCCCGGTTCCAGTCGTTGTTCAGTTCGTGCATGGCGAACAACGCGCGGCGGTGAACTGGCTTCAGGCCGTCACGCACATCCGGCAATGCGCGGCCGACGATCACGCTCATGGCGTAATCGAGGTACGACCGCCGCATTTCTTCTTCGAGCGAAATCGGGAGAGTTTCTTTGGCGAACTGATCCATTATCCGTGTCTATCAAGCCCTAATCGCGATAGGCGGCTGCCGGCGATATGATCGTGCGATTCTAACATGCCCGTCATAGGCATCCGAAACGAGCGTGATGCGATGCACAAGAGACGTCTGGCACGCCAAAACGTCAAACAAGGGAAAGAAATGAAACGGTTGGCGAGGGGCCTCAAAAGGTGTTGCGCTCAAACCACAACTGCGCCACGACGGGCTGCAAAGCTGGGGTTTTTCTCGCGAGCGCCCGAATCGCTATGGCAAAATGCCGTGGCATAAGTTAGACATTATTCGAAGTGCATGGGCCATGCTTTCGCGCATTTGCCGATGTTATACTTCGAGCGATGTAAGACTTTGGTTCTGTCGTCTAGGCTCGCAGTAAACCTGCGGTAATCTCATTTCGAGAGGAGAAATATGAATAAATTCGCTAAGCTCGCGATCGTTGCAGCTACCGCAGTGATGGCTGCTTCCGCAATGGCCCAAAACTACGTCCAGACGGCTCCGGGCCCGATCGCGGCCTCGAAGCAAGCCGTGAACGACAACTGGGTGAACGGCAGCGGCGAGTGGGTTTGGAAGAACGGCTCGGACGAACTGTGCTGGCGCGATGCGTACTGGACCCCGGCTACGGCCAACGCCAAGTGCGACGGTTCGATCATCGCTCAAGTTGCAGCTCCGGCACCGACCCCGGCCGCTCCGGTCGCTCCGGTTTCGCAAAAGGTCACGTACCAAGCAGACGCCCTGTTCGACTTCGACAAGGCTATCCTGAAGCCGGCCGGCAAGCAAAAGCTGGACGACCTGGCTAGCAAGGTTCAAGCACTGAACCTGGAAGTCGTGGTTGCTACGGGTTACACGGACCGCATCGGTTCGGACAAGTACAACGACCGTCTGTCGCTGCGCCGCGCTCAAGCTGTGAAGGCTTACCTGGTCAGCAAGGGCGTCGAAGCTAACCGCGTGTACACGGAAGGCAAGGGCAAGCGCAACCCGGTTACGACCGATTGCAAGGGCCCGGTTAACGCCAAGCTCAAGGCTTGCCTCGCACCGGATCGTCGCGTGGAAGTCGAAGTCGTCGGCACGAGCAAGTAATACGCTCTACCGGCAACGAAAAAACCCCGCCTCGGCGGGGTTTTTTTTCGTCCATCGAAAAGGGTCGCGCAGCCTGACCGGGCAATGCGCCCAATCCCTCAGGCCTCGCTCCCCAATTGCGGGTACTGACGCCTGACCATGAACGCCATCAGCGCCTTGACCGGACGATCGCGCCACCACGAACCGGTCTCCAGCGGCTTGAACATCATGCGCGTGGCGGCTTCGACCGGCATGTACTGCTTCATGACGTCGCCCGACATTTCCAGGAAGGCGTCCCACGTCATCGTCTCGAACGGCGGCGGCGTGCGCCAGAAGCGATTGAGCGGCTCGAAGGCAAACGCGATGTCTTCGTCGCGCACCAGTTCGCTGCGCGCCACCATCGTGCGCAGACGGCTGATGACCCCATGCTGCTCTACCGCGTTGTACCGATCGAAGGTCTTGCGGAAATACCGGTAGTGACCGACCTCCTCGCTACTCAGCTTATGCATCATCTGCTTGAGCTCCTCGACCGGCATATACGATTCGAGGCAACGGTAGATCATGGCCGTCTGCGTCTCTGTGACGCACCGCGACAACGCTTCGAGTGCCAGCGACGGGCGCATGTACTGCACGTCACAGCGCGGTTTGTAGCGCGCCAGAAACGCCTCGTAGGCTTGGGACCAGTCGAACTCCGGCCATACACGGGCGATATAGTCTTTGGCGAGTCGCCCGTGCTCGACTTCTTCAGGTAGCCAGGTATCTTGAAGCCACGTGCGCATCTCGTCGTCGTCGCCATACATCTGATTGAGTGTGGAGACGAACTCGGGGACACTGGTCTCGATGAACGACACCGTGGCAAGGGAATAGAAGATGAACGCGTTGCTACGAACAGACGGCTCTGCTGCCATGACTCACTCTCCTATCGGCATAGGCGGTTGAACATGTACATGAAACGTCACGCAAAGGTCACAAAGGCATAGTATAGGAATTGGCCTAATATCGCAGTGCGGCATACATTTGGTGACAAAAGCATCGGTTATCGAGGCAACGTCTGCATGATGTGCGCCGCATCACGCCCAACCGAACATCGAAACCTCATGACCCAACGCTACTGGTTGATGAAGTCAGAACCCGAAGAGGCGAGTATCGACGACCTCGCCAACGCGCGGCAGCAGACCCTTCCCTGGACTGGCGTTCGCAACTATCAGGCGCGCAACTTCATGCGCGACGACATGCAAGTTGGCGACGGCGTGCTCTTCTACCATTCGAGCTGCGCAGTCCCGGGCATTGCCGGACTCGCCACGGTCGCCTCGAAAGCGTATCCCGATCCGACGCAATTCGACCCAAAGAGCCCCTACTTCGATCCCAAATCACAACCCGATTCGCCGCGCTGGCTACTGGTCGACGTCAAGCTCGATCGCAAGACACGGCTCGTGCCGTTGACAGAAATGCGTGAAACGCCCGAACTCGACGGCATGCTCGTACTCGCGCGCGGAAACCGTCTTTCGATCACGCCAGTGTCCCCCGAACATTGGAAATTCATTAGCAAGCACTTACTTAGAGCCTGATTCGAGAAAAGCATTCAAAGGGAACCAAAATTATTGCGATAGCGTCTGTATAACGTTGCCGCCACACGCATAGTGCGTACCCACTCGCTGGTGCAGTGGCATCAACCGGTCAAACGTTCGCCGCCAAGATGCGAACTCACATTCGAAAAAGGACAACAACTATGCGCAAGTCTCTCGCTGCTGCTCTTCTGATTGCGACTGCCGCCAACGCCGCGTATGCCCAGTCGGGCGACGAATCGACGCGTCAGGTCTCCGGCGTGCTGGGTCTCGAAGCGAACGCCACGAAGGAAGTCGAACAGGACACGGTTCACATCACCATGTCGGCGCAGGAGCAAGGTCCTGACGCGGCCACCGTGTCGCGCAACCTCACGCAAAAGGCGAACAAGGCGATGTCCGTCGCCAAGAGCCAGAGCGCTGTCGACGTGCACACCGGTAACGTCTCGCTTTATCCGACGACCAACCGCGACGGCAAGATCACGGCCTGGCGCGGTCGTACCGAACTGCAAATGACGTCGAAGGATTTCGGCGCGGCGTCGCGTCTCGCGAGCCAGATTTCGGACCAGATGCAGATGGACGGCGTGTCGTTCTCGCTCTCGCGTGAGGCGCAGGAGCAGACGCAGGCCGAGCTGACCAACCAGGCGATTCAGGCGTTCCGCAATCAGGCGCAGAACAACGTGAAGGCGTTCGGCTACAGCGGCTACACGATCCGTCAGGTGCAGGTTGGCGCGAACGCGCCGGTTATGCCGCGCGCGTACGCCATGAAGGCGATGGCCATGAGCGCCAGCGCCGACGCTGCCCCGCCGATGCAACTCGAAGGCGGCAAGACGCAAGTGACCGTGACGGTCTCGGGCACCGTGCAGATGAAGTAAGGCGCACGCCGCAGACCTGCGGACCGCACAAAAAACAATGCCACCTCCGGAGACCGGGGGCGGCATTTTTTACGTCTGCGACAACGTGTCGCAAGCGTCTTACTTAAACCGGTCGCGCAGCAGGTTCTTCTGCACCTTGCCCATCGTGTTGCGCGGCAATTCGGTGACGACGTGCACACGCTTGGGCACCTTGAAGTTGGCAATGCGCTGCTTGAGTGCGTCGATCACAGTGCGCTCGTCGGGTGCCGGTACGCCGGCACGCGGCACGATCACCGCGACCACCGCTTCGCCGAAATCCGGGTGCGGCACGCCGATCACGGCGGACTCGGCCACGCCGTCCATCTCGTCGATGAAGCCTTCGATCTCCTTCGGGTAGACGTTGTATCCGCCAGAGATGATGAGATCCTTCGAGCGGCCGACGATGTGCACGTAGCCGTCCTCATCGAACTTGCCGACGTCGCCCGTCTTGAAGAAGCCGTCACCGGTAAACTCCTCGGCCGTCTTCTCCGGCATACGCCAGTAGCCCGCGAAGACGTTCGGCCCCTTCACCTGAATATGTCCGATGTCGCCGTCTGCACTCGGCTGACCATCGTCACCGACCACGCGCACGGTCACTTCGGGCAGCGGCACGCCGACGGTGCCCGCACGACGCACCTTCGCCGCGTCGCCGTGATACGGATTCGAGACGAGCATCACCGTCTCCGACATGCCGTAACGCTCCAGAATCGTATGCCCCGTGCGCTCGCTGAACGCGTCGAACGTCTCACGCAGCAGCGGCGCCGAGCCCGAGATGAATAAACGCATATGGCGACACACGTCGCGATTCAGTCCCGGCTCGGCGAGCAGACGCACGTAATACGTCGGCACGCCCATGAACACGGTGGCCCTCGGCAGTTGATGCAGCACTTCGCGCGCATCGAACTTCGACAGCCAGATCATCTTGCTGCCGGAATAGAGCGCCGCATGACTGGCGACGAACAAGCCGTGCACGTGGAAGATCGGCAACGCGTGCAGCAGCACGTCGCCGCGCCCTTCCGCCTGAGGTTCGCGCCAGCCCCAGAACGCATGCAGCACCCGCGTGTTGCTCGCAAGATTGCCGTGCGAGAGCATCGCGCCCTTGCTACGCCCGGTCGTCCCGGAGGTGTAGAGGATGGCCGCGAGGTCGTCGGGGGCGCGCGGCACCGTCTCGAACGTGTCGCCGAACCAGGCCGCGCGCTCAAGCAGCGAGCCGGTCCGGTCGTCGCCCAGCGTGAAGACGTGTTTCGCGCCGTTCGTGAAGGCAATCTTCGAGACCCAGCCAAAGTTCGACGGGCTGCACACCACCACATCCGGCTCGGCATTCTCGACGAAGTAAGCGATCTCCCCCTCGCGATACGCCGTATTGAGCGGCAGATAGACGTACCCGGCACGCAGCGTGGCGAGGTACAGCAACAGCGCTTCGGGCGACTTCTCGACCTGCACGGCGACGCGCGCACCCGGCGTCAGATCCAGACTCGCGAGCAGGTTCGCGATGCGAGCGCTCGCATGCTCAAGGTCGCCCCAACTGTAATAAAGCCCTTCGGGGGTCTCGATGGCGCACGCCGATTTGTCCGCGGGGAAACGTTCGGCAAAGAGTCGATAGAGGTTGGCGTCTTGCGTCATAAACAGAACCGGAAATCAATCAGAACGGGAAATACGTCGATAAACGTGGAATTGCATTGCATGGCATAGCGAAGGCGAAGCGCACACAACATACATGGCGCTCAACGCCCTCGGAAATCGGGCGGCCGCTTCTCGAGAAACGCGGCCACGCCTTCGCGGTGATCGTGGGAGTCCCAGTAGGAGAAGGCTTGCTGCCACTCTGCCTCGGACAGCGGCGGCACAGGCGGTGCGAGCCGGGCAATCAGCCACTTGTTCAGCTGCGCGGCGAGCGGTGCACCGGCCGCGATGCGCCGTGCGCAAGTGTAGCCTGCCTCCTCGAGCGCCTCGTCGTCGACCACGCGGGTCAGCAGGCCTTTCTCGCGCGCCTCACTCGCGCCGAACACGCGCCCTTCGAGCAGAATTTCGAGCGTCGCCGCACGGCCAGCCAGCGCCAGCACGCCGCGCAACTCGCCTGGCGCCATCGGAAACCCGAGTTTGTTGATGGGCACGCCGAATCGCGCTCCCTCCCCCGCAATGCGCAAATCGCAGTGCGTGGCGATCTCCATGCCACCGCCCACACAAACGCCCTCGATCAACGCGACGCTCGGATGTCGGCAACGCGCCAACGCATCGAGCGTCGGCCCGATGATCTCGCCGTGATAGCGGCGCAACGTGTCATAGCTGCCGCGCTCGACCGGAAACTCCTCGATATCCGCCCCGGCGGCAAAGTTGCCCTGCGCACCGCGAACGACGATGGCGCGCACGCGCGAGTCTTCGTCGAGCGCCTGCACATGCGTGCGTAGCGAGCACCACATCGCCACCGAGATGGCGTTGAGTTTGGTGGGATTGGAGAGCGTGAGCGTCACCAATCCTTCGTCGAGCAGACTGTCGTCGCGCAGCACTTCCCCCACAACTTCGCTCACACGTGTCTCCATGAGGTTATCCGTCGTTAATCCGTCGTTATGCAAACGTTAAAGAAGGCGCGACACCGCGCGCCCGAGCGCAGGCTCGCCATCGATGAGCCGTTGCAGGTTCGCGTCGAGTTCGTCGGGTTCGTAAAGGTAATTGACCATCATCCCGCACGACTGCTTCGCGCCCTTCTTCGAGAGATCGGCATGCCAGTTGATACGCTCCACGCGCGCGCCATTACCGAGATGGAATCGCGCAACGGGGTCTCGCGGCTGCCCGCGCACGGTCTCGCGAGCGAGGTAATGCGCCGCCAGCGCTTCGCCCAGCGTGCGTTGCAACGCCTGCCCGCTCTTGCGATCGGGGGACGCCTGTAACCACGCCATCATTTGCGCCCCGGACGCCTCCGTCGCCAGCGACGGCTCCTGCGCAAGCAACTTCACACGCTTCGGCCCGAGGGCCTCGGCAAGCGCTTGCGCCGACAGTTGCCGCAACCAGTCGTTGAAGCCGGGAATCGGCGAGAGCGTCGCAAAATTACGCAGTTTCGGGAAGTCGACATGCAACTCGTCGATCACGCGCTTGAGCAGGAAGTTACCGAAACTCACGCCGCGCAGGCCCGGCTGCGTATTCGAGATCGAGTAGAAGATGGCCCACCGCACGCGTCGCAGGTCTTCGAGCGGCGCCTTTTCGTCGAGCAGCGAATGAACGTCCGCCGCCATCTCCGGCACGAACGCTACCTCGACGAAGATCAACGGCTCGCGGGACATACGGGGATGGAAGAACGCGTAGCAGCGGCGGTCGGAATCGAGCCGGTTGCGCAAATCGGCCCACGATGAAATCTCGTGTACGGCCTCGTAGCGCATGAGCTTTTCAAGCAGCGACGCCGGCGAATCCCAGGTGATCGGGTGCAGTTCCAGCAGACCGACGTCGAACCACGTCGAGAACAGGCTGCCCAGATCCTCTTCGAGCGCCGCCAGTCCGGGCAGCGCGGCGCGATGATGCAGCATATCGGCGCGCCAGCCAACGAGGAAGGGGAGACCGTCCGGCAGCGCATTAAAGCGCTTGAGGAACCGCACGCGCGCGCTCCCCAGCGCCCCGGCGAGACCGGTCGCGGTGTTGGTCGCGCGGCGGGCATCCTTCGCACTGTCTTTGCTCGCGTCCTTGCCACCGTCCTTGCCCGTGCCCTTGCCGTCCCCGCCCGCTTCGCCGTCGCTCGCGCAGATGTCCGCGACGACCGTGAGCAACGCGAGTTGCTCCTCGGCAGACGCCGCCCCGTAGCGCGCCATGAACTCGCGCGCGGCCTCGTTGGCGGAAGAATCCGTCAGGCGCGCCGAAAAGCACAGCGCCAACTGTCGGCGCAACGCGTTCTCGGCCCGCGCCGACAGCGGTGCGGCGACGATCTTGCCGTCGCCCTTGCCGTCCTTGCCGTCTTTCGGAGCGCCGCCCTGCCCGCCGGACTTGCCGCGTCCGAACCACTGCCCCAACCGTTCCCCGAGCGTCGGCCTGGGCGACGGCACCGGCGCGCTCACGTCCGGCACGCTCTCCGACGCGCCGCGACCGGGCGTGGATGACGAAGCCAACGAAGACGAAGACGGCGAAGGCGACGAAGACGACGAAGACGACGTCGCCATCGACGAATTCAGCGCTACAGGAACGGACATTGCGGACATGATCGGCTCATCCTTCATGGTTTCCTCTCAAGGCACGGGGTTCGGTCCGGCGACTGCCATCTCACGTCATCCCATCAGCCGGTCCGGCAGCCACAACGACAGACCGGGCATCAGACAGATAAGCACGACGGCAACCACCATCAACACGACAAAAGGCATCACACCCCAGACGATGTCGCGCAGCGCGATATCGGGCGCGGTGTTCTTGATCACAAAGATGTTCAGTCCGACCGGCGGGTGAATCAACCCCAGTTCCATGACAATCGTCATGACCACCCCGAACCACACCAGATCGAAACCGGCCGCGCGCAGCGGCGGCAGAATGATCGGCGCGGTCATCAGGATGATGCTCACAGGTGGCAGAAAGAAACCCAGCACGACCACCATCACCAGAATGGCGGCGAGCAGCACCCAGCGCGACAGTTGCAGCCCGACGATCCATTGCGCGGCCGACTGGCTGATGTGCAGATAGCTCATCACGTACGAGTAGAGCAACGACATGCCGATGATGAACATGAGCATGGTCGACTCGCGCAACGTCCCGGTGAGAATGGGTGCGAGCTGACGCGGCTTCCACATCCGGTAGATCACGGCGATGAGCGCGAGCGCCAGCAGCCCGCCCAGCCCGGCCGTCTCCGACGGTGTTGCGTACCCGCCATAGAGCGCCGCCATCACCCCGATGAGCAGCGTGACGAACGGCAGCACACGCGGCAGCAGCGCCAGCTTCTCGCGCATCGTGGCCGGCGGCTCGCTCGGGAACGGCGACGGCGTGCCGTCACGTGCCAGCGCGAGCTGCGCGTTGGCGTATTCCTTGCGATAACGCCACGCTGCATAGCACGAGAAGAGCCCCACCAGCAGCAGCGCAGGCACGATGCCCGCGAGGAACAGACGACCCAGCGACTGCTCGGCGGCCACCGCATACAGAATCATCGTGATCGACGGCGGCAGCAGGATACCCAGCGTGCCGCCCGCCGCGATGATCCCTGCGGCGAACCCGGGCGAATAACCGCGCTGGCGCATCTCCGGAATCCCGGCGCTGCCGATGGCGGAACACGTCGCCGGACTCGACCCGGCCATGGCCGCAAACAAGCCGCAGGCGAAGACGTTGGCGATGCCGAGCCCGCCTGGAATCCGTCGCATCCACGCATGCAGCGCGAGGTAGAGATCCTGCCCGGCGCGCGACTTGCCGATGGCTGCGCCCTTCAGAATGAACAGCGGAATCGACAGCAGGGTGATGCTCGCCATCTCCTCGTAGACGTTCTGCGTCACCGTGTCGAGCGACGACGCTGGCATGAAGCCGAACATGAACGCCACTGCGACTGCGCCCAGCGCGAACGCGATAGGCATCCCCGAAAACATGACGACGAGCGTTGCGCCGCCATAGAGCAATCCGATAGTGAGCTCGCTCATGCGTGCCCTCCCGTGCGGTCCTGCGAGGTGCCTCTCATCTCACACGCCCCGATCGCCACTTGCAGCAGTAACTGAACGGTGAGCAATGTCATGCCGAATGCCATCAGTCCGTAAGGAATCGCCAGCGGCGGTCCCCAGGTCGAGCTGCTGGTCTGACCGTCGACGTAGGCTTCCCAGAAGAGCGTCCACGACTTCCAGGCGAAGAACGCGCAGAACAGGAACGTCAGGATGTCGACGAACCAGCGTCGCACGCGATTCACGCGCGGGGAAAGCAGTGTGGTGATCGCCTCGATGCCGATGTGGCCGCGCAGATGCTGCACGTGCGCAGCCGACACGAAGGTCGCGCCGACCAGCAGGAACACGGCGGCCTCGTCCTGCCAGTCGGTCGCGAGCTTGAGCACGTGCCGCGCGAACACGCTGTAGCTCAGCACCAGCGCAGCGCCCACGAGCGCGAACATGCACACGACCATGAGCAGGCGGCTCACGCCCTGCAAGAGGGCGTCGAGCCGTCGCAACGCGCGCGAACGGGCGACTGCCGGCTCCGCGCTCGCGACGGCCCCGCTCATGCAGGCACCTTCTCGGCCAGCGCGAGCAGCTTTGCGCACGTATCCGACTTGCTCGCGTAATCCTTCCACGCGGTGCGCCGGGCAATGTCGCGCCACTTCATCACGGTAGCCTCGTCGAGGTCATAGACCTTCGCGCCGGCCTTCGTGTAGACGCTCGCGATCTGCGCATCGTCGGCCTTCGCCGCTTCCGTGCCGAACGCTTCCAGATCGGCACCGACTTGCAGGATCACCTGCTGCTGGTCCTTCGGCAGCTTGTCGAAGACCTGCTTCGACATAAGCAGCGGTTCCAGCATGAACCAGTACGACTTGTTGCGGCCGGTGGTCAGATGCTTGGAGACTTCTTCGAGACGGAACGACATCAGACTGGTGGAGGACGTCATCGCCGCATCCATCGCGCCGGTCTGCATGGCGGCGTATAGCTCGTTCGACGGCAGCGAGATGACGGCGGCCCCCGCTTCCTTGAGCATCATGTCCATCTCGCGGCTACCGCCGCGCACCTTCAGACCCTTGGCGTCCTCGGGCGCAACAAGCGGCTTGGACCGGCTGGCCACACCGCCCGCCTGCCAGACCCAACTCACGATCACGATGTCCTTCGCGGCAAGCACATCGGTCAGCACTTTGCCGATCTCGCCGTTACGCCAGGCGTTGCCCTGCGCATACGAGGTTACGAGACCCGGCATCAACCCGATGTTCAGCTCCCGGACTTCGCCGCCCGCATACGGCAGTGGATAGAGCGAGAGGTCGAGCGCCCCGCGACGCAACGCCGAGAACTGCGCGTTGGTCTTCATGAGCGAGCTGCCCGGATATATCTGGAACTTCAGTGCGCCGTTGGTCCGCTTTTCGACTTCCTGAGCGAACTTGCGGCACAAACGGTCGCGAAAATCGCCTTCGGTCAGCGTGCCGCCGGGGAATTGATGGGAAATCTTGAGTGGGCCGGTTTGCGCGAATGCGCCGCCCCATGGGCTGGCCAGACCACCGGTGACCAGCGCCGATGCGGCACCGAGCATGAGTTGCCGCCGCAGCGGGGAAGGTGTTGTCTCCATGGCGTCTCCTGTCACTTTTGTCAGCGATGAACCTGCGAAGTCCGGTGCGTGACATCGCCCGAAGCCTGCCTCGTCGACCACCGAAGACTGACACCGGGTGCACCACCGGAAACGCCGGCACTGCATGTACGGATGACTGCTTTGTTTTGAGTTTCGAGTGCGCGAGTTGCCGCTCTCGGAATGAAATCGTATAGTTAAACCGTCATGGTGTATACAAATTGACCCGTTAAAAAATACACTTCTGGCGTTTACCCCGATCTGCAACGGGGAATTCGCGCGCTACTTTGGCAACCATGAACCCCATACGACCCCGAGTCCCGGGACCGAAACCCGACCGAGCGAGAGCGTCATGACCGTAAAACCGAAGCGATCGGAAGCGCTGCGACAGGCCATCGAGGAAAAGATTGCCGTGGGCGAATACCCGCCCGGCATGCGACTCGACGAGGTCGAGCTGGCCACCGCGTTCGGTGTGTCGCGTACGCCGTTGCGTGAAGCGCTGATTCAGTTGGCGTCGTCGGGCGTGATCGAGATCCGGCCGCGCCGGGGCGCGGTCGTCTCGCAAATCGACCCGCAGCGACTGTGCGAGATGTTCGAGGTGATGGCTGAACTGGAATCGATGTGCGGACGGCTCGCGGCGCGCCGCATTACCGAAGACGAACTGGCTGAGCTACGGCAGACGCACGAAGCCAGCCGGGTAGCGGCCGAAGCACGCGACATCGACACGTATTACGAAGTCAATGCGCACTTCCATGCGCTCATCTATCAGGCGAGCCACAACGCGTACCTTCAGGAAACCGCCCTGCAACTGCATCGGCGATTGCGTGTGTACCGTCGCTTGCAACTGCGCGTGCGCGACCGGCCGCATCAGTCGTTCTCAGAACACGACGCCGTTTTTCGCGCCATCGAGGCCGGCGACGCGGACGCCGCATCGGAGCACCTGCGCGGCCACGTCACCGTGCAGGGCGAGCGCTTTGCGGATCTGATGGCGTCGCTACACGCGCTCTCACGCAAGGCGGGTTGAGCGTCGCGCCTCGCCCGACGCGACCGCTTAAGGGCCCGGGGTCTGAACAACGAGATGCATCATGACGTCCTGGGGCGCATCGCCGAACAACGGGCCAGTCGTGGATCGCATGACGTGGCGCGGCGGCGTGTCATCGATTTCGACGATGTCTTCGTCGCCCCCTTCTCCGAAAAGACTTTCCAGCCACGCACGAATGTCGACGGACGCGTCTATGGTTGCCCTGTCGGACAGCACTTGTTGCTCACTGGCGTAGTCGTGGAAGTGCCATAGCGCGCTGTAGATGCGCTCCAGATACGATGGCCCGCCATGCGGGGGCGAGCGCCGCAGCACTGCCCCGACATCGCATCCGAGGTCGCGAAGCTTCGCCATGGTGCCGGACCAGCTTTTCAGCTCACGCGACGTCGCATAGCGTCCCGCCTCCAGCAGCCGCGTCGCCAGCACCTCGCCGAGAAACTCCCCATTCATTCGCTTCAGCATAGGATCGGGCTCGACTGCGATACACGCGTCGTAAGCGGTGCTCGCGACTTCGACAAGTCCTGTGATCGGCCAGGCGAGTGGATTCGCCCGAGCACCCGCCACCGCAATCGTGTCGTACTTCCCGTCGACGAGCACATCGAGCCGCCCGTCATGACTCATGTACATCTGCTTGACCATGTCGGCGTTGCCCGCGAGCATGGCGTGATGCATGGCCGTGCCGCCGCGCAGGTAATCGAATCCGCATGCCGGCCTGCAAACGTCATCGCGCGTGAGCGCCTCGTTCGGATCTGCGCCGCGCCGCAGCAGGACCCCAAGCACTTCGCGAGGCACCGAACGGCACAACGTATAAATGAGCGGAGGCACGCCGCCCAGCGTTTGCGTATCGAAGCTCGCCCCGCACGCCAGCACGATCGAGAGCGCTTGCGCCACGTTCGCACGACCGACGACGCAAGACTCGGTACGCCCCATGAAAAGATCGAGTAGCGCCTGCGCAAACCCTTCGCCGCCCGCCCCGCCCTCCCTGCGCAACACCGCGAGGTCCTTGAATGCGATGGCCTGTCCGAGCAGCATGGCAATCACCGTTCCATCACCGGCTTCGCAAGGCGACGTGCCGACCGCGCCTTCATCCGGCATAAAACCCGGCGTCAGCCTTCGACTCAGGTCATCGAGCACCGCCTCGACACTCATCGTCCGACGGATAGTGTCGAGGAAGGCCGTGACATCGAGATTCGGTGTTCGCTCCAGATGCTGGATCAACACGCGCGCTGTCCCTGCCTTGACGCCGACACCCTGCAGATCGAGCGCCGTCCAGTCATGCGGCGGCCGCACGAACAGCTGCTCCAGACGGCGCGCCAGTTCCGACAACGATTCAGGCGTCGCGCTACGACTCTCGGTCTGCGCAGGCGACGGCGGGGGGGAGTGATTGATCGACATCATCGTCCTACACCTCCTAGGCGCGTCAGTCCCTGCTCGCGAAGCTGTTCGAGAAAGCGCAGGAAGTCGGCATCGAGCCGCGCCGTATCGTGCGGCTTGTCGAGCACGGACACCAGATATTCGTACGAATACACCTGAGCGTTGCCGTTCAGCAGACCGGGAAACGCGGTGCGCGCAGCCCCCGATCCAACCGCAGGCAGCAGCGTGCGCATCAGATGATTGAAAGACGCGAGATTTGCGATCGACGACAGGGTCGACTGACGCAGCCGAGCGATGTACCACGAAAGATCGATCGTGCCCAAATGCGTGTTGTCCACGAAATAGGCACCACGAAAGGCGTGCGGCGATAGCGTCGCGTCACGTCGCGGGACAAGATCGTCGGACCAAGCTGCTGCTGCGTGACCACACTCGTGAAACACGACGTCAGCCAGCCGCTGTTCGCCGACACGCCCGGCGTGCGTGCCGGGTGCTCGCAAAGCGTCCTGCACCACGTGCCGCGCAATGAAAATCACAGGCGTGTCGTAGATGCGGCTGAAGGGGATGTCCTCGAGCTTGCCCGTCGTCATGCCAACCAACTGACCTTTGAACCGATTGCCGACGACATCCGCGACCGCGACCATCTCCGGCATACGTCGAATGGCACGCGCCAGTGCCGGCTTTTGCAAGGTGAGTTGCGCACGATGCAACGTGATCAGAAGGCGTGCGTTCGCCTCGGCTTGCGCGTCGTCGGGGACGAAATTCCGATAGAGCGCGACGGTGTCCGCGCAAGCACGGTCCAGCACCTGCAACATCGTATCGAGCTGCTGGCAAAGCGCGTCGCCGGTCTTCGCAAATAGCGTCGAGAACCCGGGATCGTCGGCAATCCACTTCGTGCTGAACGTTTTCCCGTGTCCGGCAAACGGTCCGTTCGCCCAGCCAGGGCCATCGACTCGCTGCACGATCGTCGCGTTCTTCGCACGGATGCTCATCATTCGCGCAGCCCACCCGAAAAGACGCTCGGAGTTGCTGTCCGGCGGCACCTGCCGTGCGATCACTTGCGACGGCGGATCGTGCGGGTCCGGCAGATCGAAAATGTAGGGGGCATCACCGACGCGAACCAACGCGTGCGCGTTGCCGTCAGCGTCGAGAAACTGGCCGAACGGCGAACTGAACAACAACGTCATGCCCGGCACGCCCGCCATGGGCGCAAGCGCGACCGGGACGATTGCCACGCCCGGGCGATCGTCGCGGAACAGGATCCGCACACGCGACGGATAGGGAAAAGCACAGACATCCTCGTCTCGCGCGTAGAGCGTGACACCGCGGCCTTCGGCGTGCCAGTGCGTCGCCACCCGCAAACGCCCTGCGTCGTAACGAAACTCGCGCTCACGAATCAGCGGAAGGTTCAGCGGAACATTCAGCGGCAATTCGATACCGGCCGCCGTCGCGACTTCGACGCGCTCGAGGAACCGCTTTGTCATCGCGTGTGGTTTATGCACCACCAGTGCGAACCGGCTCAGGCTCGCATCGAATTGCCAGCAGGGCGGCCCCATGCGCTGTGTCGCTTCGGGCAGTGGATACCATCGGCCGCTGTGTTCAGGCACGACGTGTACGAAGACCGACGTCGCCTCCAGCGGCAAGGTCGCTGCGGTCGCGAAGTTCACCGCATTCGAAGCACTTGCGCGCGTAACGTTCATCGAAAGAGTCATCTCGCGCAAGCGCTGAAGCGGCGCGACATGGGTACCCGATGTCGCCACACGCGCACGCTTCATATCGCTTGCGAAGTGCGCGGTGTCCCGCACGTCACAGGAACGTCGGCGTTTGGCGACTTTCGCGCAACGCGAGGCGTCGGCATGGGCCATCCCCGCCTGCGACGCGCGGGTGAAACCGGGCCATCGCCCGTCAACGCCACGCGCCTCTGCCCGCGCGGCGGCGCTTTGCGCTTGTACGTCCCGCCCGATGCTCGCAGATACGTCGGTGACACTCAAACCCTGCCCGATGCCCGTCAGCCCCATTGCGTGTGGTTCCTGTTCCTGTGGCCTCAACGGCGCTTCGATCACGCCTCAATCGCGCCTCGAAAGTGCTGGTACGTAACGCGCCACCCAAGGCGGCACCCGCTCGTCGAAATACGCCCCAGCTTAACCATTACCCTCACCGGCAACATGTAGAAATCGACCAACGCCACGATGGGCTTTCACGGAATCGATGAACGAAAAAAACGGGCCGCCGGATCGATCTCCGGCGGCCCGTTTTATCTTGAGGACCGATGCGTGGCGCGAGAGCGCCCAGTGCGCTATGCGGTCATGCCGCCGACGCCACCTGCCCGCGACGATACGACCACACCAGCATGATCACGCCCGCGACGATCATCGGCAGCGACAGCCACTGCCCCATCGACAGACCGAACGACAGCAGGCCGAGGAAAGCATCCGGTTCGCGCGTGAATTCGGCAAGGAAGCGGAACACGCCGTAGCCCACGAGGAACATGCCCGACACCGCGCCCACCGGACGCGCACGACGCGCAAAGAACCACAGCAGCAGGAACAGCGCCACGCCTTCGAGCGCAAATTCGAACAACTGCGACGGGTAACGCGGCAGTCCGTGGAACTGCGCGAACACCATCGCCAGCGCGTGATCGGCCATCGCTTGCGGATGCGCAAACATCCACTGCGCATCTTCCGCGGCCGCTTGCGGGAACAGCATCGCGAAGCGCGAATCGGGCGACGTCACACGGCCCCACAACTCGCCGTTGATGAAGTTGCCCAGACGGCCGGCAGCCAGCCCCAACGGAATCATCGGTGCGATGAGATCGGTGCCTTCGAGCAGCGAGTGCCCGCGACGGCGCGTGAACAGCCACATTGCGACCAGCACCCCGAGGAAGCCGCCGTGGAACGACATGCCGCCTTCCCACACCTTGAAGATGTCGAGCGGATTCGCCAGATAGAACGACAGCTTGTAGAAGATCACATAGCCCAGACGTCCGCCGAAAATCACGCCGAGCACACCGTAGAACAGCATGTCGTCGAGATCCTGCGCCTTCCAGCCTTGTGCGGCAATGGACGGCTGGCGCACGCGCAGGCGTCCCACCAGCAAGAAGAGGATGAAGCCGACCAGATACATCAGGCCGTACCAGCGGATAGCGAGCGGGCCGAGATGAATCGCGACCGGGTCGAATTGAGGATGAATCAGCATGGATCAGAAGAATCGATTCGTGAACAAAAGTTCCGCCAGGGGGTGAAGGACTGCCTTCGCAAAGCTGTTGCCGCCACGGCTGTACCGGCCGGTGAAACCGCCCACCGGCAAGCCACGGGATGGGCAGCACGATACCACGAGCACGCGGCGGCGCGACAGGCGCGCGCACCATCTCCACGGTCGGTTCGCTCGGAGCGACGGCTCAGGTCGAGAGCGTCGCACCCGGCGGGGTATGCGCCACGCCGCGCGCCGTCTCGAGAAACCCCTCGAGCACGGGCGTGACTTCGGCCGTGCGCCACAGCAGTCCGGTCTCGATCAGCGCACTCGTCTCGCGCAGCGCCCTGTACATCACGCCCGTGCGCCGCAAGTGGCAGAGCGACTGAGGCACCAGCGCCACGCCCATGCCCGCCGACACCAGGCTGACGATCGTCTGCATCTGAATCGCCTCCTGTCCCACACGCGGCGTCAGGCCGAGCGCGGCGTAGCATCCCATGATGATGTCGTAGAACGCCGGGGCCACGCGGCGGGGGAAGATGACGAGCGGCTCGTCGGCGAAGTCCGCCAGACTCACCGGTGCGCCGGGCTGACCGTCGCTACCGCCTGACGGCGCGTCGCCTGCCGTGTTGTGACGCCCCGCCGGCAGCGCCAGCATCAGCGGTTCCCGGACGATGGGCAGATACGACAGTTCGTTGGCGTAGCGCGCCGGCACCGGCGGAATAAAGAGACCGGCGTCGATACGCCCGTCCATCAGCGCCTCGACCTGCACGTCGCTGGTCGCTTCGAGCAGTTGCAGCCGCACGCGCGGATAGCGCTCGCCGAACTCGCGCAGCAGTGGGGGCAGGATGCCGTAGTCCGCCGTCGAGACGAAACCCAGCGAGAGCGTGCCGACCTCGCCATGCGCCAGCCCCTGCGCGAGGGCGGGAAGCGCGTCGGCGTCGGCCAGAATGCGGCGCACTTCCGGCAACAATTGCCGCCCCACCGCCGTCAGCTCGACGGAGCGGTTGGTACGCACAAACAGCGGCGCACCCAGCGATGCCTCCAGCGCCCGGATCTGCTGCGAGAGCGGTGGCTGGGTCATCGAGAGCCGCTGCGCAGCGCGGCCGAAATGCCGCTCTTCGGCCACCGCGACGAAGTAGCGAAACTGACGAAGGTCCATGATATGTTTTTCGACTCAATCCGAGTCAAATAATATATTTGACAAGCATTCAAGGAAAGACGAATCTTGACGTCCTCCCCATAAGACAAGCTGTAGTTTCACGGAAGACGACCATGCCTCATTACCGTTCCCGCACCTCCACGCACGGCCGCAACATGGCCGGCGCTCGCGCCCTGTGGCGCGCCACCGGCATGACCGACAGCGACTTCGGCAAGCCGATCATCGCCGTGGTGAACTCCTTCACGCAGTTCGTGCCGGGTCACGTGCACCTGCGCGATCTGGGTGCCATCGTCGCCAAGGAAATCGAGGCAGCGGGCGGTGTGGCCAAGGAATTCAACACCATCGCCGTGGATGACGGCATCGCCATGGGTCACGGCGGCATGCTGTACTCGCTGCCGTCGCGCGAACTGATCGCCGACTCGGTGGAATACATGGTCAACGCGCACTGCGCCGACGCCATGGTCTGCATCTCGAACTGCGACAAGATCACCCCGGGCATGCTCATGGCCGCCATGCGCCTGAACATTCCGGTCGTGTTCGTCTCGGGCGGCCCGATGGAAGCGGGCAAGGTCAAGTCGGGCGACGGCCAGGTCATCGCCAAGATCGACCTGATCGACGCCATGATCAAGGCGGCCGACCCGAAGATCAGCGACGCAGAAGTCGCCGAAGTCGAGCGCAGCGCCTGCCCGACGTGCGGCTCGTGCTCGGGCATGTTCACCGCCAACTCGATGAACTGCCTGACGGAAGCCATCGGCCTCGCCCTGCCGGGTAACGGCACGATCGTGGCCACGCACGCCTGGCGTCGCGGGCTGTTCGAGCAGGCCGGCCGCCTCGTGGTCGATCTGTGCCGCCGCTACTATCAGGAAGAAGACGCCTCGGTCCTGCCGCGCAACATCGCCACCAAGGCCGCGTTCGAAAACGCCATGACGCTCGACGTCGCCATGGGCGGCTCGACCAACACCGTGCTGCACTTGCTCGCCGCCGCGCAGGAAGCGGGCGTCGATTTCAAGATGGCCGACATCGACCGCATCTCGCGCAACGTGCCGTGCCTGTGCAAGGCCGCGCCTGCGACCGACAAGTACCACATCGAAGACGTGCACCGTGCCGGCGGCATCATCGGCATTCTGGGCGAACTCGCCCGCGGCGGCCTGCTCGACACGTCGTGCGGCAACGTCCACAGCGGCACGCTCGGCAACGCCATTGCACAGTGGGACGTGACGAACAGCGCCAACGATAAAGCGCAAACGTTCTACAGCGCCGCCCCGGGTGGCGTGCCCACGACCATCGCCTTCAGCCAGTCGTCGACGTACCCGTCGCTCGACCTGAACCGCGAAGTCGGTTGCATCCGCGACAAGGAACACGCTTACACGAAGGACGGCGGTCTGGCCGTGCTGTACGGCAACCTCGCCGACAAGGGCTGCATCGTGAAGACGGCGGGCGTCGACGAATCGCAATGGGTCTTCACCGGCCGCGCGCGCGTGTTCGAAAGCCAGGACGACGCCGTGGACGCCATTCTCGGCGACAAGGTGCAGGCCGGCGACGTGGTCGTGATTCGCTACGAAGGCCCGAAGGGCGGCCCGGGCATGCAGGAAATGCTGTACCCGACGTCATACCTGAAGTCCAAGGGTCTGGGCAAGACTTGCGCCCTGTTCACGGACGGTCGTTTCTCGGGCGGCTCGTCGGGTCTCGTGATCGGCCACGCCTCGCCTGAAGCGGCCGAGGGCGGCACCATCGGTCTAGTGGAAGACGGCGACGTGATCGAAATCGACATCACGCAGCGCAAGATGCATCTGGCCGTGTCGGACGAAGAGCTGGCGCGCCGTCGTGCCGCGATGGAAGCGCGTGGCGACGACGCATGGCAGCCGGTGGGCCGCGAGCGTGTCGTCTCGCAAGCCCTGCAAGCCTATGCCGCACTGGCCACCTCCGCCGATCGCGGCGCGGTGCGCGATCTGTCGCAGCTCAAGCTCGGCAAGCGTGGTTAATATCGTCATCGCTTGAATCGTGAGCGGTGGCAGGCTGAAAGGAAAAGACCTGCTGCCGCTCACGCGCAATACAGCAGCATTGCATCAAGTGGCACGCCCTATGCATCTGGATGGTTCCGGACGGATGGGGATGCCACCGTCAGACCAGCGTGATACAACAACGCCTATGTGCGACGCTGCGACAGGACGTGGCGTGGCGCATCCCCACAGGAGAGAGACGTCATGGCATTCAACCGTCGTTCGCGCAACGTCACGCAAGGCGTGGCACGCTCGCCCAACCGCTCCATGTACTACGCGCTGGGCTACAAGGAAGAAGACTTCGACAATCCGATGATCGGCGTGGCCAACGGCCATTCGACGATCACCCCGTGCAACGCGGGGTTGCAGCGTCTGACCGATGCTGCGGTGGAAGCGATCAAAACCCATCAGGCCAATCCCCAGACCTTCGGCACCCCGACCATCTCCGACGGCATGTCGATGGGCACCGAGGGCATGAAGTACTCGCTCGTCTCGCGTGAAGTCATTGCCGACTGTATCGAGACGGCCGTGCAGGGTCAGTGGATGGACGGCGTGGTCGTCATCGGCGGCTGCGACAAGAACATGCCGGGCGGCATGATTGCGCTCGCACGCATCAACGTGCCGGGCATCTACGTCTACGGCGGCACCATCAAGCCGGGCAACTGGAAGGGCAAGGACCTCACCATCGTCTCCTCGTTCGAAGCGGTCGGCGAATTCACCGCCGGACGCATGACCGAGGCCGATTTCAAGGGCATCGAAAAGAACGCATGCCCGACGACCGGCTCCTGCGGCGGCATGTACACCGCCAATACGATGAGCTCGTCGTTCGAGGCGCTGGGCATGTCGCTGCTCTATTCGTCGACGATGGCCAACCCCGATCAGGAGAAGGTCGACTCGGCCGCCGAATCGGCGCGGGTGCTGATCGAAGCCGTCAAGCAAGATCTCAAGCCGCGCGACATCATTACGCGCAAATCCATCGAGAACGCCGTTGCGCTGATCATGGCCACGGGCGGCTCGACCAATGCCGTGCTGCACTATCTGGCCATCGCCCATGCGGCGGACGTCGAGTGGAGCATCGAGGATTTCGAGCGCATTCGCGCGCGCGTACCGGTCATCTGCGATCTGAAGCCGTCGGGCAAGTATGTGGCGACCGACCTGCACAAGGCCGGTGGCATTCCGCAAGTGCTCAAGATCCTGCTCGACGCCGGCCTGCTGCACGGCGACTGCATGACGATCACCGGGCGCACCATCGCCGAAGAACTGAAGGACGTGCCGTCGGTGCCGCGCGCCGATCAGCACGTGATCTTCCCCGTCGATAAAGCGCTCTACAAAGAGGGGCACCTCGCCATCCTCAAGGGCAATCTGGCGGAAGACGGCGCGGTCGCGAAGATTACGGGTCTGAAGAACCCGGTGATCACCGGCCCGGCGCGCGTGTTCGACGACGAGCAGAGCGCCATGGAGGCGATCCTGAGCGACAAGATTCAGGCGGGCGACATTCTGGTGCTGCGCTATCTCGGGCCGAAGGGCGGGCCGGGCATGCCGGAGATGCTGGCACCGACCTCGGCGATCATCGGCAAGGGACTCGGCGAGTCGGTCGGCTTCATTACCGACGGCCGGTTCTCGGGCGGCACCTGGGGCATGGTGGTCGGCCACGTGGCACCGGAGGCGTTCGTGGGCGGCACCATCGCGCTCGTGCACGAAGGCGACTCGATCACCATCGACGCGCACAAACTGCTGCTCCAACTGAATGTGGCGGACGACGAACTCGCAAAACGCCGCGCCGCGTGGAAGGCCCCTGCCCCGCGCTACACGCGTGGCGTGCTGGCCAAATACGCTGCACTGGCGCAACCGGCCAACAAGGGCGGTGCCACGGGCTGATCGGCTCGGGTGACGCACTGCCGCCGCGTCGGATCGCATCCGGCGTGAAGAAACGGCACGTCCCGCGATACGGCGGGCGTGCCGTTTTTCATGCGTCGTCGTGCCGCGCGGAATGGCGCGCTTGCCACCGTATAATGGCGCGTCGATGCATCTGCCCAAGTCGTCGTTCACAGACGTCCCTGTCATGCAGCCTCGCATCGGATTCCGTCAACACGGTCGGGGAGTATCGAATGAAGGGATTGGCCGGCGTACGAGCCGGGACGATGATGAGCCTGTGGCTGATGGTCGCAGCAACCGCCTTTGCCCAGTCGGGTACAAGCGCGACTCCAGAGACCGGCGCGCTCGACGCACGCGCCATGGAAAAGCTTGCCCGCACGCGCAACTGCATGACCTGCCACGCCACCGACCGGACGCTGCTCGCGCCGTCGTATCGCGACATCGCCAAGCGCTATGCAGGACAACCGGCAGCCGCCGACGAACTCGCCCGCTCCATCTCAGAGGGCAGTCAGGGAAAGTGGGGAAAAATTCCGATGCCTGCGGGTCTGCAACTCGCACCAGGTGAGGCGAACAGCCTTGCACGCTGGATTCTCGGGATGGCACCGGCCCCGCGGTCCTGACCGGACGACGGCTTCGCCGATCACCCTTGCGAGCGCACCTGTTTCGCGACTTCCTCGATGACGGCCTGCCGGATACGATCCGGCAGTTGCGCCTGCAAGGCGTCCGCTACCTGTTTGCCGATCAGTTGCACCAGCCACGACGTCTGATCGATCAGCGCGTCGTGACAACGCCGCTCCACCATCGTCGTGATCTCGTCGGCCAGTTGCAGCGTGAGCCGCGCGCTCACACGCTCGGCAAACACCGCGACATCGGCCGGCACACCCTGCTCCGACACCGGTGCGGCCGCCTGCGCGTCACCGACAACGCCCTCAGGCACCGCCTCGCCCTCGGCAAGCACTTCGGTCAGCGTGGGAATGCCGGGGTCGTTGCGCTCGGGCTCGTTCGTCACGGTCAACCTCGCTGGTCGTAGTTGTTCAGGGTGTAGCCACGATCACGGTAGAAGCGATAACGCTCACGCGCACCGGACAGATCGTCGGGCGTGTCGCCAATGATTTCCACCACCCGTTCGAACCGCGCGAAGTGCGTGGGCACGCGGTTCGCCAGATTCAGCATGACCTGATAATGCGGCGCTTCCTCGTCAGGCCCGGCCAGCACGACCGGCGTCTGGGCCGCGACCGGGTCGGCCGTGAAGCAATGCGGGACGAACTCCAGTGGCGAGAACGTCCACAAGGTCTGATCGAACGCCCGCAGCACGTCGGGCTCACCGACGACGACGAGCGCCTGCCCGGCCCCGTAGACCTTGCGCGCGAACCGGCACGCGTATTCGAGCCGGTCCGCCACATGCGTGTGAAAGTCGACGCGGGTCACCGGGCTTCGCGATCGAGCAGGAACTGCGTGAGCAACGGCACCGGACGGCCCGTCGCCCCCTTCGCCGCACCGCTCTTCCAGGCGGTACCTGCGATGTCCAGGTGCGCCCACTCGTACTTCTCGGTGAAGCGTGCCAGGAAACAGGCCGCCGTCACGCTACCGGCCGGACGCCCGCCGATGTTCGCCACGTCGGCGAAGTTCGACTTGAGCTGCTCCTGATACTCGTCTTCGACCGGCAAACGCCAGGCCGTGTCGCCCGTCGTGCGGCCGGCGGCCAGCAGTTCGTCGGCGAGCGCGTCGCTCTTCGAGAAGAGGCCCGAATTCACATGACCCAGCGCAATGATGCAAGCGCCCGTGAGCGTGGCAACGTCGATCACTGCCGCCGGGTTGAAGCGTTCCGCGTAGGTAAGCGCGTCGCACAGGATCAGACGGCCTTCGGCGTCGGTATTGAGCACTTCGATGGTCTGGCCGGACATGCTGGTGACCACGTCGCCCGGCTTCGTCGCCTGACCGCTCGGCATGTTCTCCGTGGCCGGCACGATGGCGATGACGTTGAGCTTGAGGCCCATCTCGGCGACCGCACGGATCGTGCCGAGCACCGAGCCCGCGCCACACATGTCGTACTTCATCTCGTCCATGCCCTCGCCCGGCTTGAGCGAGATACCGCCCGTGTCGAACGTCACGCCCTTGCCGACCAGCACGATCGGGGCCTGCTTGGCGCTACCGCCCTCATATTTGAGGACGATGAACTGCGGCGGCTCGACCGAGCCACGGGCGACCGACAGGAACGACCCCATCTTGAGCGCCTCGATCTGCTTCGGTCCGAGGATTTCCGACTTGAGCTTGAATTCGCGCGCGAGCTTGCGGGCGGTATCGGCCAGATAGGTCGGCGTGCACACGTTGCCCGGCAGGTTGCCGAGGTCCTTGGTGAGCGTCATGCCGTTGGCGATGGCCTCGCCCTGCTTGGCGGCCAGCTTGGCGGCCTTCAGATCGTCCGGGGCGACCGAGAACACGACCTTGCGCAGCACGGTACTGGACGCTTCGACCTTGCTCTTCATCCGCGTGAAGCGATAGGTCGCCTCGCGCAGGGCCAGCACCGAGGCACGCACGGCCCAGGCGGTATCCTGTGTGACGACCTTGGCTTGCGGCAGCGTCCAGAGCGCGTCCGTCGCGCGCGAGGCGAGCACGGCGCGCACGGCGGCACGCGTGGCTTCGTTGAAGCCCTTCTGCGAGAGCTGGTCTTCGCGGCCCAGACCGACGAACAGCACACGTGCCGGGCTCCAGCCGGCGACTTCGTGCAGCATCAGCGTGCTGCCGAGCTTGCCGTCGATTTCGCCGCGCTTGACCATGCGGGCGAGCAAACCCTTGCTCGCGGCGTCGAGCGCCTTGGCCAGCCCTGCGAGCGGCTGCTGCTCGAACACGCCAACCACCAGACATTCGGTCTTTGCATTGGCGAGACCGGCTTGGCCCGCCTTGGTCGAATCGAAGGCTTTTGTGCTAAAGTCCATCGCGCTTTCCTCGGGTAAAATTCGTACGAGCCGCAATTATCCGCTTTTTTCCGCGCTCGCCCAACCGCGAGAGCACCCAACCGTCATCACATGATTTTTCAGCGTTCCCTGCAGCGCGAGCTGAACTACACCGCCGGGGCCGTCTTCATGGTGCTGATCACCGTCATGCTAACGACGATGATGATCCGCATCCTGGGCTTCGCCGCGTCCGGGAAAGCCGATCCGCGCGACGTTCTCGTGCTCATCGGACTGGCCGTCATCGGCTACCTCGCCGTCATTCTGATCGTGACGCTCTTCGTCTCGATCCTGTTCGTTCTGACCCGGTGGTACCGCGATTCCGAAATGGTCGTGTGGTTTGCCTCGGGTCTGTCCATCACCGACTTCATCAAGCCGGTGCTGCGCTTCGCCACGCCCTATCTGGCCGTCATCACTTTCTGCGCGCTGGTCGCCTGGCCTTGGGCGAACCAGCAGATTTCGCTGCTCGAAGCCCGCTTCGCCCAGCGCGACGACGTCTCAATGATCTCGCCGGGCCAGTTCCGCGAGAGTGCCGCGAGCCATCGCGTGTTCTTCGTCGAGACGGTCTCGCCGGACGCCACCAAAGTCCATAACGTCTTCGTCTCCGGCACGGAAAACGGCAAGGTGAACGTCGTCGTATCGAAAGACGGTCACATCGAGACGGCCAAGGATGGCAACCGCTACATCGTGCTGGAAAAGGGCCGCCGCTACGACGGTGTGCCGGGCCAGCCCGACTATCGCGTGATGGAGTTCGAGCGCTACGGCGTGAAGATCGACAATCCGGCGACCGCGAGCACCGATAACACGCCGACCAAGGGCGTGCCCACCGCGCGTCTGTTCCGCGAAATCAAGAATCCGATCTTCCGCGGCGAAATCGTCTGGCGCGTCGGCCTGCCGTTGCTGGCACTGGCACTTGTGTTGCTCGCCATACCGCTGGCCTATCAGAATCCGCGCCACGGACGCACCGTCAACCTCGTCATGGCCGTGCTGATCTATCTCGGCTACACAAACCTGCTGAGCTTGTCGCAGGCGTGGGTTGCGCAGGAACGTCTGCCGCTGGCCATCGGCGTGTGGCTGCTGCATGCACTGGCACTGGCGGTCATCGTGCTGCTTTATGTGCGACGCGTGCGTTTTCGCGGGCTGTTCGGCCGCCGCCGTAACAACGGTTCCGGCGCGGTGCGTGCGTCGGGAGGGGCTCGCTGATGCGCGTCTATGAGAAATACTTCGCGCGTCAGATCTATCTGGCGTTCCTGTTCGTCTTGCTGGCGTTCGTCGGGCTATTCGTCTTCTTCGACCTCGTGAGCGAACTTGGCGACGTGGGCCGGGGCGGTTACCGCTTCCAGCACGCGCTGGCCTATGTGCTGCTGTTCGCGCCGCAGCGCATGTACGAAATCATTCCGGTCGCATCGCTGATCGCGGCCATTTACGTGTGCGCTCAGCTCGCCGGGAATTCGGAGTTCACGATCTTTCGCGTCTCGGGTTTGTCCACCGGACAGGCACTGCGCTCGCTGCTCAAGATCGGTTTCCCGATTGTGCTGGTCACGTTCGTCATTGGCGAGTACGTCGCGCCGAGCGCCGAACAGCTTGCGCAGAAGATCCGCCTCGAAGCCCTCGGCAGCTCGGTCTCGGCAGGCTTTCGCTCGGGCGTGTGGGTGAAGGACACCGTCGATCAGGATGGCAATCGCATCACCCGCTTCATCAACGTCGGCACGCTCAACCCCGACAACACCATTGCGGATGTTCGCATCTACGAGTTCGACGCGAAGCTGCGCCTCGACAGCGTGCGTCTGGCCAAGCTGGGCCAGTTTGCCCCGCCCAACGCCTGGAAGCTGACGGATGTGTCGGAGACGGTCTTCAGCGCCATCGACGACACCTCGGCCAACAACGATCCGCTGCGTGCGCTGGTGCAGAGCAAGCAGGTGCACATCGACTCGGTGCAGATGCGCTCGGAACTGACGCCGCAAATCCTGTCCGTGCTGATGGTCTCGCCCGACAACATGGCGATCGGCAGCCTCTACAAGTACATCGGCCACCTGAAGGAAAACCAGCAGAACACCGATCGCTATAACCTCGCGCTCTGGCAAAAGCTGCTGTACCCGTTTGCGGTCTTCGTGATGATGGCGTTGGCCCTGCCATTCGCCTACCTGCACGCCCGCGCCGGGGCCATCGGCCTGAAGGTGTTCGGCGGCATCATGCTCGGCATGAGCTTCCAGTTGCTCAACAACCTGTTCTCGCATCTGGGTCTGCTCAACACCTGGCCCGCGTGGTTCACGGCGGCGTTACCGTCCCTGCTCTATCTGGTGCTCGCCATCGGGGCGTTGCGCTGGGTGGACAAGCACTGAGGAAAGGTCGATGCACGGCAAACCCGACGTCGTTCTCTTTGCTCACGGCTCGCGCGACCCGCGCTGGGCCGAACCGTTCGAGCGTCTGCGCGACAAGCTCATCGCGCAGCGCCCGGACGCCGGTGTCCGGCTCGCGTTTCTCGAACTCATGACACCGAATCTGGCCGACGCCGTCGCCGATCTCGTCTCGCAAGGCAGCAACAACATCACCGTCGTGCCGGTGTTTCTCGGGCAAGGCGGTCATGTCAGACGCGATCTGCCCGTGCTGGTCGACGCCTGCCGCGCCGCCCACCCCGGCGTCGAGCTGCAGGTGAGCGCCGCCGTCGGCGAAGACGACACCGTGCTCGACGCACTCGCCAGGTACTGCGCAAGCGAGCTGGACAAGCGCTGAGCGCGCTCACATTCCTCACGTCCGCACGACGTCTTTCCCGCAGCCCCGCGCATCGCCGGGCACCTCGCTCATCTCCGTTCCGATTTCTCCCAGACGGCGCAACTTGAACGAAAACTGCAAGTTGCCGCCCCTCGTCGCCCGGAATCATTCGCCCTAAGCCACCGGCAGATTCATGCGCGTCCGACGCCGGTCACGTCATTGCACGGTCGTCCGCGACGGGAGTTCAGGGATGCTTTCAGGCGCAGCAAATGCATCGGCCGCATCGGGCCAGATAACGATTTGCCGCAGCGATGTGCCGGACACTCGGTGTCGCCCGGCCCCCGGCACGCCCGATCGTGTCGCCCGTTTCGGTCATCTGTCGTCGCAGGCATGTGCCATGCTCGACGAATCTCCCGAATCGCAGGCCGCGCTGGGCCTCATGCTGCGGCTCACGGAACAGTGCATCGCGCCAGCAGATCTCGATGCACTGGACGATTGCCTCATCGAAGGCTTTGCCGAGCGTTTCGAGACGTCGCCACTAGAAGCGACCTATCTCGTCGACACCCTGCCCGACGCGCTTGCCACGAGAGGACAGGGGCTGACTGTCGAGGACATCTGCCGCGCGCTGCTTAGCCCGGTCGGGCGGCAAAACTTCGAAGCGAGCCAGGCGCGCCGGGTGAGTCCCGAGCCCGAGGCATCCAGGTTCGGCGGCACGTGGCACCGTTACTTCTCCGTGTGGCGATCATTCGTCGTCGAAGCGTGGCAGGACTTTCTGATGCTGGGCTCCGGCGCGCGCGCCTCCGTAGGTCCGTCTGCGTTTGTTCCGACGCAGGGCACTGCGACCTCACCCGCGCTGGATTTCACCCGCTCCGGAAAGACCGGCTATCTGCTCGCGCTGCTTTACGCCACGTCGGCCAATCGCGGCGAGCGACGTGCGCCCCCGACGAGACTCCAGGCCGTCACGACACCGACACCATCAACACAACTCGCGCTCGACGGCCACGCCCGTCTTATCGCCCCCGAGTCATCGATTCTCGATCGTCTAGCCACAATGCTCGATGCGTCACTGGGACACGCCGCGCATCTGGCGAATGCGGTGGGGCCGATGGTGGTCGCTGCGTCCGCAACGCTCGAACGCCTGACGTCGATCCCTCCGCTGATACTCCCCGCCACTGAGGCGGCGTTTCTCCCCCCGTCTCAGCACGTCGTCGTGACAAATCGCCCGGGCGTCACGCTGGCACCTGCCATGCACGACATGCCGCCGTCTCCCGCCATGCAAAGACTGATCGACGTTGCCCGAACGTGGCGCAACCGTGAGGCATCGCACGAGGCGCTTTACACGTTGCTTTCCCCTCTCCTGACATTTGCCGCGCCGCCGAGCGAAAGCACACTCCTCGAATCGCTTATGCGCAACGCAAGCGAGTTCGATGGGTACGACCTGAACGATTTGAGGTTGCGACGCCACGCGCCGATCAAAAACGAATCGCAAATGCAACGCGTGACGTACTGGCGTTTGCCCGACGCGGCACAGCGCATCCGCTCTGGTGAGCTGAATATCACCAGCGCGGATCAGGGGGTGAGTTTTGCTATTGCGATCGAGACAGCGACGGGGGCGATACGCGAAACTCAGCCACTCATGTCGTCCGAACGATTCGACGCACTTATCCAGCAATGGCAGACGAAGTGCAGCGCACGGGCGGCCGAGACATGGCAGGTGTCGTATGCGCTCGCATCACTCGCGAAGTCTGATCTCATCGACGCCACCGCGACATCACTCGCCACCAGCGACCTGACGCTCGCGTACAACAACGGCCTGATTTCAGACGAGGCCCGCTTACTCGGTTACGCAGCCCTCGCGAACATCTCGCTGGCGGACAACCCTGCGGACGCACCCTTCTTCTCCCATCGACTCGAATTCACCTTGCAGCGTGACGGACGCGATCATGTCGTGGCACCCGCCGGCACCTGCGTCATCGGCGAGCCGTCAGGCAATGGCACGACACTGCTCTATCTGAAAGGCGATGTCGCCGCGTGGCGCGCGTACCGGTCGCCAGTTGCGCTGCTCAGCGCCATCGATGAGGATGCCTCCGGATTACGCACAACCCTGTACGATCGGCTCCCGCTGCCGTTGCGTCAATGCGCCGTCACTAGCTCGCCGACGGTAAAACTCGTACGCAAACCGGATCAGTTACCGCTAACAGTCGTGACAAGCACCACGCTGGACGTGATCGCGGCAGACGGCATCCATCGTCGCGCCAATCCCGCGACCGGTCCACGCGTCGCGCACTACCTCCAATGGCTGACCGGCGCGGGTAGCGATGCAACGTCCGTCGGACTGCACCGATTTCGCGAACAGACGCTTGCGGCAAGTCTGCCGTTGCCCGGTCGGCCGATCGACATCTCCCTGCGCGACATTCATAAGATCGGACACATCGAAGTGCTCAGGCACGACCTGTCGATGGCGATTCCGCAGATGCGCCAACTCGCTCGTCAGCATCTTTCCGAGCGATTGGCAGCGCTGGGGATTCAGCCTGCCGACCCCGACGAGATCTTTCTCAGAACCCGCCGGCGTGAAATGCGATCGCTGACCGATGTCTTCCTTCATCCCGCGATGCAGGTCGACACCGTGATGAGCCAGCCTTTGCTCGTGCATCAGAAACTAGGCCAGTTCCAGGTTATCCGGCAGCCGCCGTCGAGCGAAGGCGAGCCTGGCAAACCCTATGTCGCGCAGGGTGTTCTGGGCATGCAAGCCACAGAGGGCCTGCAGCGCAAGCTCGATATCGCCGCCGACCACTTCTGGGAAACGTCGCGCCGCGATGTCCGCAAGGTGCTCAAGTCCGAATTCATCGCCCAGGTCTGGATGCATCGAGCGGCGCGCGACATGCCGACCGACCATACGCACATTGCATCGCGCATCGCCGGCCCGATCAAACTCGGCCGGTTGGGCGACTCGGAACTCGCACATGAAATCGAAGATCCGGATGTCGTGCGGGAATGGCTGACCGTCAGTGGCAAGAAGACATCGCTACTGAGCGTGTCGATGACCGATCGCCCGCATTGCCTGCTACTCGCGCCCTATCCCGAAGGCCTGCGTGTCTATGGCTTCGATGACCGCGAGCGGCTGAGCAAGTGGTTCGACAGGCAAGTGCAGAGCGAGACGACGCGCCAGCGCATCGCTGCGACACTTGTGGCCGCGCCGTCCGACGCCAACACCGCATGGCTCGCGACGGCGTCGCTGGACGAGGCGGGCGTGCACGACACCGGCCCCTTCGACACATTCACCGCTGTAGCGGCTGCGTACGAAGCGCGACAGGTCCACCTATCGGGCCGAAACAGCACCGATGCGTCGCGTCCGCTCCTCCAATTCATGGATACGTTTGCGAAGATCGATCTCGCGTGCGGCGTCGGCACGTGGTTTCTGCCTTCGGCGCGCGCCGTCAGTCTTGCCTACTCTGCGGCCGACGCAGCGATAGGCACTGCTGCCATGACCGTCGGGTTTCTGGACGAAGATTCGGAGTTGATGAAGCAAGGCTGGCATTCGCTCACGTCCGCCATCGGTGCGCAAGGTATCGCCGCGGCAAGATTCAAGTCGATGCTCCTTCTGACCGGCGACGCGCGCTACAAGTACTTCGTCACGCAAGCGCCGCGTGCCAGTGAAGCGGTGATTGCCGGTCTTCATCGCACTGCCGGCCGTTTCTATGCCGCCATCGACGCCGACACCCGCGCGTATCTGACCTTTGACGCGTCGACGGGCTTCTTTCGCATGGCACCGGCGGACGCCAAAGCGGTTGCAGGGGTAGACGCACCGTACATGGCGCTGTTGCCCGGTGGCCGCTGGCATGTCGTCACACAAGACGAAATGCTGACGCCGATACTCGACGAGCAGAACATCGCGTGGACCATCGATCAGACGTTTCGGGCGCGTTACGACACGTGGTTCAGGGCCCACGATCCTGTCTATGAAGCGGCGCGAAGTGAAGCCGAGACTGTCGCGCTCCCGGCCGACACCACACCGTTGCCCTGGCAACTGCGCCTGCGCAAGCTCGAATACCTGGACGCCTCCGTGACGGATCCCGCAGCGCTGGGCACGCTCGCCGGGCGCGTGGATGCCTTACAGAACGCGGTGGAAGCCGAAGAACTGGTTTCGGTCAGCACGTTGGCTAAGGACGCCAGGCTGATGGGGGCGCGATATCTGGCGATCACGCAACGCCCACGCATCTACACCGGCAATGTGCGCCGGGGGCTGTTGCGTGCATCCGCGCTGGTGCCCATGCGTTACCAGGTCGACGCCATAGCGAGTGCGTTCAATCGGCGCGCTCAATGGCCGCCGGAAGCGTCGGCCCAGTTCGTTAGCGACCTGAGCGAGTTAGGCAGCATGAGCATCGACTATTTGTGGACGCGCAGTCTCTCGCTCGGCATTGCAACACTCGATACGCTGTTCGATGGTCCACGAGACACCGTACGCGCTTTCGAGATCACGGCAGGCACCCGTCAGTTGCTGCTAGGCAGGCGGCATCGGGCGTTGGGTGGCATCGAGTACTACTTCGTCGATCCCGCAATGGGCATCGTCGCGCATCGTGACTTCGGCGGGTTGCTAAAGCTCGTGCGCGCCCATCTGAGCGCATGTGCAGACGAATACGAGCTTGCCCGCGAGGGCACGGCGTACTTCGTCGACACGAAGGAAATCGACGTGACCAAGCTGGGAAAGCGGCGGCTCTCCCGCACCGTGCCGATACGTTTTGCGCTCCACCTCTGAGGGGTTCGCCTCGCATTCGCCACAGCTATCGCCAAATTCCGGATCCCAAATTCCGAAGCCCACGCAGAATCGACAGGAGACGTTCGCCATGCAGGCCATCGTTGCAGGTCCCTCGAATTCCACTGCGTCGATCGTTCCGACCGACCACACGCCGCCCACAGCCCGCACCCACGACGTCGATCTCGCAATGGAACGCTTCGGCAACCTTGCCGACGTCGCCCGCGCGAGACTCGACGAATCGCCCGTCACCGGGCCGGCACTAGCGTTGCTGGTTCACATGACGACGTCAGGCATCTCACCGGACGATCTCGCCGCACTGGACGCCGTTCACATCGAAAAACTGGCGCGGCTGTTCGACACTCAGCCACGGCTCGCCTCGGCATGTGCCGCAACGCTGGCGAACCAACTCGCAGAGCGAGGGGCATGTGAAAGCGTTGAGGAGATTTGCGAGCGCATCCTCAGCGACGCGGCACTTTATGATCTATCGCGTTCGGTGGCCGGTTCAAGCGAACCGCTTCACGACAGTTGCCGTCACGGAAGCGGCTGGCTCGGCTATTTCATGCACTGGCGCGACGTCATAGTTTCCATGGCGCAGGACTTTCGCTGGCTCGGCTCCGGCGTCGATCCTCTGACCGGACCGACCAGCATGCGCCCGCCAGATGAGAAGACGACGGGTCCCGCGCCGTTTCCGGATTTCACCAAATCGGGAAAGACAGGCTGGCTACTCGGTGCGCTGTATGCCTCGTCGCTGCGCCCGACCATTCCTATGGCAGACGTCAGCCGCATCCCTCCGGACATCGCCCCTCATCTTTCGGTCCCAAGCCTTACCAAACCGCCGCCCTCCACGGATACGCCACCGTCAGGCGCGCGACTGCCCACGCTCGCCAGCGTCTGTCAGGAACTCTCCACCCTCGCCACCGGCATCCCTGAGCGCGCGCTCGCTATGCTCGACTACATCGTCGACCACGTCTCGTTGCCCGCTTGGCCGGGCCCGCCGGTCGCCGGGGCGGCCGTGCCGCCAATGGTCACCACGGGAAAAACCCGCATCACCCCGCAGCCCTTGCCACCGATCGACAAGCTGGGCTCGCTTCAAGCCATCTCACCCGAGATGTCGCTCCTGATCGAATCGGCGCTGATCTGGCGCTACCGCGCCGCCGTCCACGGCGATCTGACGGCGAAATTCGACGAGGCACTGACTTTCGAGTCGCCACCGAGCGAAGGACAACTGTTTGAGAAGACGGTGATGGATGCGCCCGAGTTTGCGGGCAAGAATATGACGGATCTCTGGCTTCGACGACATGAGCCGATCCCCGATGGTCAGCGGCTCAAGCAAGTCACCTATTGGTCGCTGCCAGCCGCCGCACAACTCATCGTCGATGGCGATCTGGACATTTGCGATCTGACCGACGGTACCAGCTTCGACGTGAGTACGATGACGCCGGAAGGTGCCGTCAAAGAACTTCCCATGCTGATGACGGCGGAGCGCTTCCAGGAGATCGTGCTCGAATGGGAGCAAGCCACGCAGGCACGAGAAGCTGCCACATGGATGGTTCCCCAGGAGGTCACCCGGCTGGGCCGCCCCGACAGCCCTGACACATTGTTCGCCAGACTCGCGCAAGTCGATCTTCGGCTGACGTACAAGAATGGCCTGCTGCCTCGACATGCGGCCTACGTGGCGGACTGGGCTGTAGCACGCCTGCTTGTCGACGATGCGTCGTCGATTCCCGAGACATTCGCCCGGCGGGTGACGTTCAATGTGACAAGCGATCTCGGGCACCGGCACGTGTCGCCAGCTGGCACCTTCGTAGTCTGCGAGCAGCCCGACGACGGTGCCACGTTGCTGTATATGCGTGGCGAGCCGATTGCATGGCGCGCGTTTGAGAGCCCGCCCAAACTCATCGATGCGATTCGCAATAACACGGCCGGTTTGCGCGATCGTCTCTTCGACCGGTTGCCACTTGGCATCCGCCCGGGGGCGTCCTGCGATCTCTCCGCCCCCATCCTTCAGGACATGGGCAAAGCCGGAGGACCGGAAATCGCCACACGAACGATCCTCGATGTCATCGAACTCGACGCCCCTTTACCCCTGGCAGGTCCGAAAACGCGCGCACGCATCTCCGACTATCGCGCATGGCTGATCGGTACCCCGACGGCGGCATTCGACGAGGGAATCAAGGCCCGGCGCGCCGCGCGCGAGACGTCTGCGCACGCCATGAAGACGTTCATCTCACCGATGTCCCCGAGCGACATGAGAGGCGTCATCGGGGTTCGGGCGCTACGGCACACCATCTCGGTCGCGCTCCCGAGGTTCTCGAAGATCGCACGCGACCACTTACGGGGCGAACTGATGAAGCTGGGCTTGCCCAACGCGGATCCAGACAATCTCTACGTAAAAATCGATCAACAGCCGAGGCCGATGGCACTCACGGATGCCCTGACGTACGCGAGCGCCTATCAGCACAAGCGGGTGTTCCCCGACGTGTACACCCGGCATGGCGCCAACGACTACTACCTGAAGGAGCTTCGCACGGCCAGCGGCACAAAGCTGAAAGCGACCGACTTGGTGAACAGGCGCAACATCGGTGCCTTCCTCGAGAGCGCAAAGACGGCCATCGCGGAGTTCTGGCGCCAACATCGCGCCCATGTCCGAGAGACGATGAAATCGGAGTTTGTCGCACAGATGTGGCTCCAGCACACCGCAGGCGAGTTAAGCGCGGCGCATCTGGATATCGCAACACGAATTGCCGGTCCGATCAAACTGGCCGGTATGGACCGTAGCAATCTCGCGCAGACCATCGATAACCCCGACGTCGAGCGCGAGTGGCTGTCCGTACAAGGTAACCGGACCGGTTTGATGTCCGTGCGTGCACGTGGTCACAGCCCGCTCCTGCTGCTCGCCATGTTTCCAGACGGTCTGAGCTGCCGGGGCTTCGGCAACCGCGCAGCGCTTGAAACCTGGTTCGTTAAGCAAACGGCCGATCCAACGACACGCCGCCGTCTCGCGGGCACCATCGCTCAGCGAGATCCCGACGACAACGCGTGGCTCAAGGACGCGCGTCCCGATGCCGTTGTCACAACGCCAGCATTGACCGGCGATACCTTCACGTTGCTGGAATCCGCTTACGAGACCGCGATGACGCCGCGCACGCCAGCGGCAACGAACACGACGGACCACAGCGTTGCCATTCGTATCATGCGCTCAATCTCGGCCGTCGATTTGGCCGCTGGCCTCGGCAGTTGGATCGTCCCTGAGTTGCGGCCGCTGGGCGAGGTCATTTCCGCCGTGGACTTCGGTGCCGGAGTGATCGCGGTCAGTGTGTCGTACGTCGATGGCGACGAAGCGCTGCGCGCGCAGGGATGGCAATCCATGCTCACTGCAGTTGGCAGCCAGGGCATCTCGCTCGTGCAATACAAGGCGATGGCGTGGCTGCCAGGCAACAGCAAGTACACCTATTTCGTTGACGACGCGCCGGTCGCTGCACAACGGCTGATTCCCGGCTTGTATCGTGAGAACGGCAGGCTCTACGCGTCGGTCGCCTCCGACGCACGCGCCTATGTCTCGTTTGACGACGCCACCGGATTCTTCCGTCTCGAGCCGCTCGATCTCGCGCGGGTGCGGGAAAGCGAAGGGCCGCTCATACGTCTGGACGAGCGCGGGCGCTGGCACACGGTCCCACAAGGCAGCACACGCACACCGCCTCTGGACGAGCGGGGTGTCGGATGGAATATCGATCGGGGCTTCTGGACTCGCTACAACGCGCTACGCCGCGAGCGCAGTGACATCTTCGAGAATGCACGAACGGCAGTTGCCGACGGTCCGATGCCCGCGCCAGCTAACAGCGTAGCTGAGCAGCGATGGCGTGCGCGCATGCTCAAACTGGAATTCATCGACGCGGCCGAGTCCGATCGTGAGAAGCTCGGCACGCTGGTCGGGCGTATCGACCAAGCACAAAACGCGCTCGACTCGATGAGCGCTGCTGACAACAGCCCGCTGATGCAGCAGGCGACGGCGGCCGGCGCATCGTTCCTGCCGATCACTCAACGACCGCTTATTTATCTCGGCCACGCACGCACGGGGGTGATGCGCGCAACGGCCGTTGCGGCCGACACAGGAAGTACAAGCTTCATCGTCGAATGCTTCAACACGTTGGCGCGCGGTGTCGGCGAGGATGCTCAGGGGTTCATGGAAGATCTCAGCGAATTGGGCAGGGCGCACATTCGATATAAGAACGTTCCGTTTGACGCGCCGAAAATGCGGCAGCTTTCGACCCTCTTCGACGGTCTTGGCAACGAGGCGCACAGCTTCGAGGTGCGCGCAGGTACGCGCACGTTATTACTCGGCAAATACATCGACGACGCGCAAGCGACGAAGTACTACTTCGTCGATCCGTCGCTCGCACTCGTGGTCCACGACGACGCCCCCGAGTTGCTGAGGATGGTCTTTGCGCACCTGCAATCGATGTCGGGTGCGTACGAGATGCGGGCAGTCGGCAACTCGTTAGCGGTGGAAACGCTGGAACTGGACACAAACGATCTGGCGACCCTCCCCCTACGTCGGGACTTCGACAACCTCGTTTCCGTGCGCGAGGCGTTCGGCTTGTGAGCGCGATTCCTGAAAGCCCGGCGATGTGTGCGAAGAACACACTGCGTGAAGGCGTTGTCAGGCCCGCCGCATGCGACGTCGGTTCGTTAAATGCCCAACGCCATTCGCAGTTCTTCACCTACTGTCCGAAGGAGCCTTGCCATGTTCGCCGCCGCACTCCCCCCGTACACCCCGCCCGTCTGCCCGGCCTTCACGCCTTTCACACTGCCACTGTCGAACGACATGTGTCCGGCGGGTCCGCGATTTGACGAACAATTCACCGGACTTCGGAACCGATACGACAACGCGGTCTCGAACATTCTGCATGCCGACGGAACGCTAACACCGATCAAGTTGAGTCGTGCCATCGCCCTGTACGGCACCGCGTCGGATCGAAAAACGACGATGATGCTGGGCGTGCTGGCACACGTGACGCGCGAGCGCTGGGATGCCGTTCATGAACAGTCGGTGGTCGACCGAATTTCAGGGCATCTGAGCAAGATGTCTGAGGCGCTTGCGGCTGAGAAGATGCAGGACTTCGTCGATGCAGTGAACTGCGGAAAGCAGGAAAAGACGGTCAACGAGTTGCTTAACCGCTACTTCCCTCAGTCTGACAGAGCTGCGGCGAGAAGAACCGGAACAGCATCTGCATGTGCTCCTGTCGTTCCAAAAAGCGAAATCACCATCGTTAAGTCATGCCCGGAGGCGCATGCGCAGCAGACCCAATCGACATTGACATCGGCCGCCAGGGCAGTCATCGGAACCGGCGTGAATTATGTCGCGGGTGTCGCCACAGGCTTTGCGGCGAGTGCGCTCATCATGGCGAAAAACTTTCAATACGCCGGATCCGGCCACGATTGGCGTGCCGCAGAAGCCGCCCAGGTCAACGAGGCCGAGCGTCAGCGAGAGCGTTTTCGGGCTGCCCTCGCTGAGATCGCGTAAGTGAGTCGTTCTAGCGCGCGGACCTCGTGAAAACGACGTCCGCGTAACGCTCGTCCGGCTATCAAGCAGCCGATTTCACCCACGTTCGCGCGATCTCTTCGATGCGATGCGACGCCACATCGGCAAACACTTCGCCCACCAGAATGACGCTCGGCTGCGAGTTGTCGAACCACGGCGCGGCGATACCGTCGCGCAGTTCACCCAGCGTCAGGCAGGTGCGACGCTCGCGCGACGTCGTGACGGACTCGACGATGGCGACCGGCGTGCCCGGCGACTTGCCTGCGTCGATCAGTTCGGCCGCGATACGCGCGGCGGCGTCGCGTCCCATGTAATACACGAGCGAATCGGCCGATGCTTGCGTTGCGATCTCTGCCGAATCGGGCGCACGACTTTGCGTGACGAACGCCACGCTGCGCGACACGCCGCGCAACGTAAGCGAGCGGCCGAGTGTCGCTGCGCTCGCGAGCGCCGCCGTGATACCCGGCACGACTTCGACTTCGATCCCTGCTGCTTCCAGAGCGCGCAACTCTTCGTCCGCGCGGCCGAACAACATCGGATCGCCGCCCTTCAGACGCACGACCAGCCCATGCGTACGGGCGTGGTCGATCAGTTGCTTGTTGATGAACTGCTGAGCGCTGGAGAGTTTGCCGCAACGCTTGCCCACCGCGACGAGCTTTGCCTGCGGGCACAGGGCCAGCATTTCCGGCTCGACCAATGCGTCATGCAGCACCACGTCGGCCTGCGCCAGCAAACGCGCACCGCGCACGGTGATCAGGTCCGCTGCGCCGGGACCGGCGCCCACCAGATAGACCTTGCCCGGGAGCGAGGCGGATTGCGAATGCGTGGTCGTCATGATGTTGCCGTCGTTCAGTGGGCCGACACCGGCGCGATCTGAGCGCGCCATGTGTCTGCAAATGCGAGAAAAAGTGTCGTCCGGATCAGGCCGCCAGCGAGCGGATCATCCCGGCCGCGACAGTGTGATGTGTCGCTTCGTCGATCAGCACGAACGCGCCCGTCGCCGGGTTGACGTCGTACGTATCCGCGGCCACCGGCTTTTGCAGGCTCAACTGAACGCGGCCGATATCGTTCATGGCGAGCGTCGTCTTGTCCGTGCCGTGCGAGAGCGTGCTCACGTCGAGTACCGTGTCCACGCTGCCGACCTTCACATACACCGTGCTCGTCGCCTGCTTGAGCAGATATTTGCGCTGCGGCGCGAGCGCATCTTCGTCGAACCAGCAGACGTCCGCCGCCAGCTTGCGCGACGGCTCCAGCACCGAATCGGCGCTCACGAAGGTGTCGCCACGCGACACGTCCACGTCTTCCGTCAGGCGAATCGTCACGCACTGACCCGCAAACGCTTCTTCAAGCAGACCGCGCGGGCCGACGATCTCGGCCACCGTTGCGGTACGACCGGCAGGCAACACGCGCAGCGTCTGCCCCAGACGCACCGCGCCCGATTCCACACGGCCCATGTAGCCACGGAAGTCGTCGGCATGCGAGCCGTCCTGACGCGCCACCAGTTGCACCGGGAAACGCAGCTCACCGCCCGTTTGCGCGACCGGCAGCGATTCGAGCATGTCGAGCAGCGGCTCGTCCTGATACCACGGCATGCGATCGCTCGCGTAGACGATGTTGTCGCCCTTGAGCGCCGACACCGGCACGAAGCGCACGTCCTGCAACCCGAGTCGCTGCGCGAGTTGCAGATAAGCCGCACGAATCGCGTTGAACGCCGTCTCGCTATAGTCGATCAGGTCCATCTTGTTGATAGCGACGATCACGTGCTGCAAGCCGAGCAGCTTCACGATGGCGCTGTGACGCTTGGTTTGCGCGAGCAGTTCGGTGTGACCGTCGACTTCGCTCACACGGGTGGCATCGACCAGAATGATGGCGGCGTGTGCCGTCGATGCGCCCGTGACCATGTTGCGGGTGTACTGCTCGTGGCCCGGCGTGTCGGCGATGATGAACTTGCGACGTGCGGTCGTGAAATAACGATAGGCGACGTCGATCGTGATGCCCTGCTCGCGCTCGGCTTCGAGGCCGTCGGTCAGCAGCGAGAAGTCGATGTCTTCGCCGGCGGTGCGCTTGTGCTTGGCGCGTGCGAGCGCGGAGAGCTGGTCGGTCAGCACCGATTTGCTGTCGTACAGCAGACGGCCGATCAGCGTGCTCTTGCCATCGTCGACGCTGCCAGCGGTGATAAAACGCAGCACGCCGAGGTCTTCCTGATGCGGGGTGAGGCTCATGATCTCTTCAACTCGATTGCGTGGCCCCTGAGCGACGGCGTAGGTCTTAGGTCGCTCAGGCGGGCCGGTGTTCTTTTGATAGGGTCTGACGGTCGCGATAAATGTACGCGCATCAGAAATAACCCTGCTTCTTGCGTTGCTCCATCGCCGCTTCCGACGCCTGGTCGTCCATACGGGTGGCGCCACGCTCGGTGATGTCGGTCACGGCCGTCTCGGCGATGATCTCCACCGGGCTCGACGCAACGCTCGCCACCGGGCACGTGCAGCTGATGTCGCCGACCGTACGGAAGCGCACCGACGCCAGTTCGCTCGACTCACCGTCCTGCTTCGGCGTGAGCGGCGTGACCGGCACGAGCAGGCCGTTGCGGCGCACGATCTCACGTTCGTGCGAGTAATAGATCGAGGGCAGATCGAGGTTTTCGCGGGCGATGTATTGCCACACGTCCAGTTCCGTCCAGTTCGAGATCGGGAACACACGCAGATGCTCGCCCTTGTGCAGACGGGCATTGAACAGATGCCACAGTTCCGGGCGCTGAGCCTTCGGGTCCCATTGACCGAACTCGTCGCGGAACGAGAAGATGCGCTCCTTCGCGCGAGCCTTCTCTTCGTCACGGCGTGCACCGCCGATCATGGCGTCGTAACCGTACTCGTCGATGGTTTCGAGCAGCGTCACGGCCTGCGCGGCGTTGCGCGAATCGGTTTCGCGGCGCAAACGCACCGTGCCGCGTGCAATCGAGTCTTCCACGTGACCGACGACCAGTTCAGCGCCGAGCGCCTTGGCGTGACGATCGCGGAACTCGATCACTTCCGGATAGTTGTGACCGGTGTCGATGTGCACGAGCGGGAACGGCAGTTGCGTCTTGCGACCCGGGCCGAGGCCGAAGGCCTTGAGCGCGAGATGCAGCACCACGACCGAGTCCTTGCCGCCCGAGAACAGCAGCGCGGGCTTGCGGCACTCCGCCACGACCTCACGCAGGATGTACATCGATTCGGCTTCGAGCCAGTCCAGATGATCCATTCGCGAGCCATTGGCCTGCGCGACTTCGTGCATCGCACCCATAGTGTTCCCTTCCTTGACGATTCCGAGTTTTCCGAGATTCGGCTTGCGACGATGTGCTGCTGCGCGATGGCGCTACGCGATCACACCGTCATATGTCTTTGCCCGTATCAGTTCGACTGCACCGACACCGGGATCTTGCTCAGGTTGCCCGCGTGCAGCCCGCATTCCTTGCTGTCACGCGACTCCCACCACCAGCGCCCTGCCCGGCTGTCTTCGCCGGGGCGGATGGCACGCGTACACGGCTCACACCCGATGCTCGGGTAGCCGCGTGCGTGCAGCGGGTTCACCGGCACGTCGCGTGCGGTGAGATACGCCCACACCTGCGCTTCCGTCCAGTCGAACAGCGGGTTGTACTTGGCGATGCCACGGGCATCGTCCTGTTCTGCGAAGGCCAGTTCGCCACGCGTGACCGACTGTTCCCGACGCTGACCGGTGAGCCATGCATCGGCGTCGGCAAGCGCCCGGCCCAGCGGTTCGACCTTGCGGATCTGGCAGCAGGCTTTACGCAGGTCCACGCTTTCGTAGAAGGCGTTCGCACCGTGATCGGCGACGTACTTTTCGACCGCGTCGGCTTGCGGCGCGTACTGCGCAACGTCGTAGCCGTAACGCGCCTTGATCTTGTCGAGCATGCCGACGGTCTCGTCGTGCAGGCGTCCGGTATTGAGCGTGAAGACGGTGATCGGCAATTGCTGGCGCAGAATCACGTGCGTGATGAGCATGTCTTCGGCGGCAAGGCTGCTCGCGAACTTCACGTTGCGATGCGCGCTTGCGATGCGGGCGAGACGCTCGGCCAGCACGGCTTCCATTTCGTCGAGCAGCGCCATGTCCTGATGCTCGGCATCGGCCACGGCCGACGTCGCGCTCGACGATGCTGCAGCCGGGGCCGGTTCCCAGCGGGATTCGTTTCGCATGTCGCGAACTCCTTGTTTTGTGTGGGGTGTCAGCCGACCAGCTTCACTGCCGCGAGCGTGAGCGTCGCCGCCAGCGCCCCGCGCACGATGCGCTCGGGCAGATGACGGGTGAGCTTCGCGCCGAGCCAGATCCCGGGCAGGGAGCCGATCAACAGACTGCCGAGCAGTGCCCAGTGCACCGTCTCAAGCCAGATATGGCCCAGCGCCGCGATAGCCGTGAGCGGCACCGCGTAGGCGATATCCGTACCGGCGACTTCGGCCGGTTCCAACTGCGGGTACAGCATCAGGATCAGCGTCGCGCCCACTGCGCCCGCGCCAATCGAGGAAATCGTCACAAGCACGCCGATGACCGCGCCGACCACGACAGTGGCGATCGTTTGCGCACGCCCCGTCAGTTGCCAGTTCGGATGCGCGCGCAACGCGGCCAGCAATTTGGCGCGGAACAGCAGCGAAAGCACCGTCAGCAACACAGAGGCCGCAATCGTCAGCTTGATGACGTGCAGCGTCGACTCGTCGATACCGCCAAGGCGCTTCAGAAACAGGATCGTGACCAGCGCCGCCGGCAGCGCCCCCAGCGTGAGCCGGCGCACGATATGCCACTTCACATGGCCGTGCGAGCGGTGTGCCACCGTCCCGAAACTCTTGGTGATGGCGGCAAACGCGAGGTCCGTGCCCACCGCCACAGGAGCGGCATAACCCAGGAGCAACGTCAGCAGGGGCGTCATCAGCGAGCCGCCGCCTACACCGGTCAGGCCGACCAGCAGGCCGACGCCAAATCCGGAAAGGGGTTCGAGCCACAGCGACATGGATGACGTTCCTGGTGGGTCCTAAATGCCTGTAGGGAATAACGTTATCGAAACAGTGGCACCCACTGTAATGAAAAGGCTATATACTTCAAACGAATTAAAAATTGTTTGTATATTTTCTAAAGTTATACAAATGAACCTGCACCAGTTCCGTTTCGTGCGCGAAGCCGTCCGCCAGAATTTCAACCTGACGGAAGCCGCCAAAGCCCTGTTTACCTCACAGCCGGGCGTCTCCAAAGCCATCATCGAGCTTGAAGAAGAGCTTGGCGTGGACATCTTTGCCCGTCATGGGAAGCGCATCCGCAACCTGACCGAGCCCGGTCGCATCATCTTCGAGTCCGTCGAGCGGATCCTGATGGAGGTGGAAAGCCTCAAGCGGATCGGCAAGGACTACGCCGCGCAGGATCAGGGCAGCCTGACCATCGCCACCACGCACACGCAGGCGCGCTACTCGCTGCCGCACGCCGTGGCCGAGTTCAAGAAGCGCTATCCGAAGGTGCGTCTGTCGATCCTGCAAGGCAGCCCGACGCAGATCGCCGAGATGGTGCTGCACGATCAGGCCGATCTGGCGATCGCCACGGAAGCCATCGCCGGCTATAAGGATCTGGTGTCGCTGCCGTGCTATCAGTGGCAGCACGTGGCGGTCGTGCCACCCGATCACCCGCTGTTGCAACTGCCGTCGGTAGGCATCGAGGATCTGGCGAAGTACTCGCTGATTACTTATGACCCCCAATTCGCCGGACGCGCCAAGATCGATCAGGCGTTCGCACTGCGGCACGTGGAGCCGGATATCGTGCTCGAAGCCATCGATGCCGACGTCATCAAGACGTACGTCGAGCTGGGGCTGGGCGTGGGGATTCTGGCAGGGGTGGCGTTCGACCCTGAGCGCGACCGCAATCTCCGGGCGATTCAGGTGGGACATCTGTTCGGGACGAACGTGACGCGCGTCGCCCTCAAGCAAGGCGCTTATCTGCGCGGATATGTCTTCACGATGGTTGAGCTGCTTTCACCAATCCTCACCCGCAAGCTGGTCGAACAGGCGCTGCGCGGCGAGCACGAAAGCTACGAGCTTTGATGGATCAGAAGGCTTCGTTGATCTGAAAGTAGGCACCGCGCGTCTGGCGGCCGAAGCCCACGTCGAAGCGTACATTCACGCGCGGCTTGAATTCGAAGCGATAGCCGACCCCGCCGTTGGGTAGCCAGTGCGCGGAGGCCAGGTCACCCGGCCGGTTGGCAATCGCGCCCGCCCCGATCCATGCGACCACACCGTGCCGTCCGACGAGATGCATCCGGTACTCGACCTGTGCCGTGAGCATGTTCCTGTCGCGGTACTGCCCCAGAAAGTAGCCACGCATGTGCTTGCCGTCGCCAAACGTCGGCATCATGCTCCACGGCACATCTCCCCAACTGAACTTCCCATAGACGTCGAACGCCAGCACATCGCGCTGGCGAAACTTCGTGTAGTGGTCGTAGGCCCATTCGAGCGATTCGAACGATGTGCTGCTGCCGAAGGCGCGCCGGTAGACCGTGGTCGTGAGCGAGAGCGCTTGTCCTTTGTAGGGGTTGGGGATGAAGTCGCGCGTGTCGTAAGAGAAGTTGGCGCTCAGACCGATGCTGCGCACGTACGGACCGATGGGATCGGTCACGAAGGCGCTCGCGTCGCCCTTGTCGCGATTCACGGCGGAATCGAAGTGGGCGTCGACGCCGAAACCGCCGTAGGCGCTCGGCCACAATCGCCACAGGAAGGTCGGACGCACGAAGGCGCTGCGTTTGGTGTACTTCTCGCGGTTGTCGTCATTGCTCGCGCGGTCGTAGCCGACGCCCCAGTACTGCGTGGGCATGTTCACCACTGCGCCGGCGATCACGAAGCGAAAGCTGTCGTCGGTGAAGAAGGTGGTGTTGTCGACCCCAATGCCGAACGCGCCGGTCGTCGTGCCGAAACCGTGAAGGGTCAGCGTGGAGAGTTGAGTGGTCGGTAAGGCGTCACGCGTCTTATATAGACCGACAGCGGCCGCACCGATGCCAAAGCCCATCTCGGGGTTGTAGAACGGCCCCGGCATGACGCCCCAGTCCATGCCATGACTCATATCCACCTTGTCTGCCGCCCCCAGCTTCGCAAGCAGGCGGTCGAGCCAGCCTTGTTGCGCGGCCGGCGGCGGCGCGACGGCGTCCGTCGGCGTCTGGGCGAATGCGATGCTACTGTGCGCGGCCGTGACCACAACCGTCGACGTCAGGACAGCGCTCAGCGCCGGTCGTCCTCTCACGATGAATGCCGGGACGCGCATCAGAATCTCAGGAAGGCCGTGAGGATGACGTCGCTACGGTTGTAGCCGTAGCCGAACTCGGCGAGCAACCCGAAGCGCTTGCTCGCCGCCCAGCTCACCCCTGCCACACCACTCCAGCTCCCCGTGACCGACTGATCGATCTGATAGTCGAGCCGCTGCGTCTGACCGCCTGCGGCTTCGATCGGCACGTCGAAGTGCCCGGTGATCACGGCGCGCGTGCGAAACCATGTGGCACCGACGTAGGGGGTGAGAATGCCCGCCGAGCCCAGGTGGAAGTTCCAGCCGATGCGCGGCGAGATGTTCCATGAATGGATGAGCGAGTCGGACATGGAAATGTCAGAGACCGTGTACGTCACCGGTAGCGAAAAAAACAGATCGCCGTAGGTGCCGACCAACGTGAATCCGCCGCCGTAGGTGTGTCCGCTGTAATCGGCGTGCGCCGTCGGCAACTTGATCGGGTTCGCGCAATTTGGCGCCGGACGCCGTCCCGCACATCCGATGTTCAATCCGAAAAACTGTTCGAGCGCCGTCAGCGACGAGAAGCCGATATTGATGTCGCCGCCCCCGCGCACGTTGCCGACGATGCCATACACGTTCATGAACGGGAACAGCCACGCGCCGAGTTGAAACTGGTTCGACTGGCTGCGAATGCGCGACTGATCGAACTGAACGAAGTCGGCCGAACGCAGACCATTGCCGTTCGCGCCGACCATCAAATTGCTGAGTTGATACCGCTGCGTGCCGTTGAAATACGAGTAACCGACGTCATAGGGGTTCGGCAGGTCGTATCCCCGATCGACGACGCGTTGCGCGAAGAATGGCAGCGCGCGGTCCCAATGTTTCGGCGCGGCGGGTGGCGATGGCGTGGCGTCCGGCGAGGCTGCGCCACCCGACGATGCCGAAGCGTTTGCGGCCGCTCGGTCCTCTGGCGTCGCTGCGGTACCCGACGATGTCGCGGCGGTCTCGCCTGACGGGGTGGCCGTCGGCCCGATCACGCCGCGATACCACCCACGCCGTGCCGCCACGTCGCCACCGGCGTCGGACGTCGGCGCGACCATCGTCGCCCCCGTCGCCCCTGCGCCCCAGGCGGCGGCTTCGCGCGTCACGCCGGCAAGGCATGCGAACGTTCCCACTACGACCCACCAACGTCTCGCGCTACGCCACGTTCCCATGAGTGTGCCCTGCTCTCGAAAACCGGTTGTATTGACGGTCCGTCGTCAGTGCCACGCGCTGCCGACCTGAATGTAGAAGGCGTTCTCCCCTTTGCTGTGGGCGACATCGATGCCTACGGCCAGACCCAGCTTGGCGGCGATGAGATAGCGGAACCCCGCGCCGACGCTCACGACGGCATCGGCCTCGGAGAAGGATTTCCACTTGCCCCATGCACGTCCCGCGCCGCTGAATCCCAGCACCGACCAGCGCGGCGTGACGTTCCAGCGCACTTCGGCTTCCACCATCGCCGCGTTCTGGTCCTGATATCGCCCTTGCTGCACGCCGCGCAGCTTCACATAGGGCTGTGCGTAGAACGGCGTATCGCCCGCAGAGAAGCGGCCGTCGAGGCGCAAGCCGAGCACCCAGTCGCGCGCGAGCGGCAACCACGTGTAGCCGCGTCCGTTATAGGTCTCGAACGATTGCGAACTACCTGCCCACGGGCGCGCCGCCTGAAGCTCCAGTTCCATATAGCTGCCGCGATTCGGGAAGAACATGTTGTCGCGCGTGTCGTAGTCGATCACCAGACCGACCTTGCCGATACGGCGCTGCGCGTCGGGCACACCGACCTCCTGCGCGACCTGCCCCGTGAAGTGCGTGTTCGAATCGAAGTAGGTGTAGCGCGGTCCGACATACCAATGCGAATGCCCGATGCGAAACAGCACCTGTTGCACGAGAAGCCAGCCGTTCAACTGATAGGTACGGGGCGAGTTCGACAGACCGTAGTAATCCGTCTTCATGTTCACTTTGGCGATACCCCCGAGGTACCGGATGGCATCACCCCCCCACGTGTGAAAGTGCATGAGGCCCGCGCCCCATGTTCCGTTTTCGGTGTACATGCCGCCGACGGCAGTGATGTTCGGGGGCGTCATGACACCGGTTTCTTTAGCGTTTCTCGCGGCGTCGGCCATCGACTCGGAAAAGAACATCAGCGCAACACCGCCGCCGTAACCGATTGCCGGCTCCGTAATGATCATCGGGATGGGTAAAGCGCCGCGGTGATTCAGCAAGAAATCGCTGGCGTCGAAATCGCCGTCGCCGTTTGAATGCCAGGACACTTTTTCCTTGGCGGGTACTGTCGAAGTGACGGGATTCTCGGGGGCAACAACCTGATCGGCTTGAATGACGCTAGCGACGCCATTCGACGTTTGCGCACAAACGGAAGTCGTTGCGATAGCCGTAAGCAGCACCATCACGGCGGTCAGGCTTCGCTGGCAAGCACCCCGCGTCACGTGGTGGCCCATCGGAAGATGCGCCACGTCCATCACCGCACGCCGTGCCGCCGGTGAGCACTCGCCGGGCATCGTCATGCACCTCCGCCCCCACGACAGTCTATGCATTGGCTGTTCGCTCTCCGGACACGAGAATGAAATTCAGCGATATTTAATTTTCAAAAACACCAAAATAATATAAGCCAAGTAATTTTAATTACCAATTAATTACTCAATTAAAGTCAATTTCAATAAACACTAAAACACACAACAAGCTTTCGTCAAAGATATTTTTAAATTTCATATAACAACCGGTCGTTGAATGATTCACTCGGTTCGCGGTGTGATCGAGGCAAGTCGACGGCCAGCGTCACGACACGAATCGGGGAGTATTTTTCCGTGCTGGTCTGACGCAGGCGGTGCGGTATGCTTACGCGATTCGACCAAAAGGAGACCTCATGCGCTCACCTCTTCGCGGCATCCGCCTGTCGGGTGTTTTGCTTGCTCTGACGTTGTCCGGCGTGGTGACAGCGGCCCGAGCCGACCTCACCGTTGGCATCGACCTGTCCTCGACGGGTCCGGCGGCCGCTATCGGCATCGCCAGCAAGAACGCCATGCAGCTTTGGCCTGATCAGATCGGCGGCCAGAAGGTGCATTACATCTTTCTTGACGACGCATCCGATCCCGGCACGGCGGTGAAAAACACGCGCAAGCTCATCAGCGAAAACAAGGTGGATGTGATCGTCGGCCCGAACATCACGCCGAGCGCACTGGCCATGCTCGACCCGATCTCCGAAGCGGAAACGCCGATGATCACGCTGATCGGATCAGCCGTGGCGGTAGAGCCGCAGGACGCCAAACGTCGCTGGGCCTTCAAGATGGCCGCCAACGATTCGGCCATGGCCGACGTGATGACGCGTTACATGGCCAACCATGGCGTGAAGACGGTGGGCTTCATCGGATTTGCGGACGCCTATGGCGATAGCTGGCTAAAAGAATTTTCGAAGTTCGCCGCACTTCGCAAGTTGCAGATCGTGGCGCAGGAGCGCTTCAACCGGACCGATACGAGCGTGACCGGGCAGGCGCTGAAGCTGATGTCGGCCAAGCCTGACGCCATTCTGGTCGCAGGTTCAGGCACGCCGGCTGCCCTGCCGCAGCGCACGCTCCAGGAGCGCGGCTACGCAGGCAAGATTTATCAGACGCACGGTATCGCGACGTACGACTTCGTCCGTGTAGGCGGTAAGGACGTCGAGGGCACCCTGTTCCCGACGCAGCCGGGCGTTGTCGCCAAGACGCTGCCGGACGGACATCCGGCCCGCAAGGCAGCGCTCGCGTTCACGAAAAAGTACGAAGCGAAGTACGGCCCGGACACCGTGACCCAGTTCGCGGCGGATGCATACGGTGTATGGGATCTGCTCAACGACGCCGTGCCGCGCGCCGCCAAGATTGCGGCGCCGGGTACGCCCGCGTTCCGGGTGGCATTGCGCGACGCGCTGGAATCGACGCATAACCTCGCGATCCCCAACGGCATCATGAATCTGAGCCCGCAGGACCACGTTGGTCTGGATCAGCGCGCCGGGGTGATGGGACAGATCAAGAACGGCAAGTTCGTCTACGTCTCCGACTGAAACCGGACACCGGGAAGATTGCCGGTGCTGTCAGGCCAGAGGTTTGGCAGCACCGGTGACGCAAAGCTGTTGGGGCGGGCTTGTGGCGGAAGAAAATTTCGGTCATAATCTCGCCTTCGTCCGGTGAGCCGTGAGGTTTATCGAACGTCTCACGCTGCGACACCGTTCGGTGCCCGCACACCCGCCCAGGTGGTGAAATTGGTAGACGCAGGGGACTCAAAATCCCCCGCCGCAAGGCGTGCCGGTTCGATTCCGGCCCTGGGCACCACAAGACCTAACTCCATCAGTGCACCCCCTCGATTTAGCATAAATCTGGCGTAGCCACGCATTCATTCGTCTCGTCCGACGGCTCAGTCCTCATCCCGCGCGGCATTCCCCGACCTCGATGTCTCGTCGACCACGACAATCTTCTCCAGCGCGTGCCGGTCTTGAGCCATGTGGTAGTACCGCTTCATCCTGCCGTGAATGTCAGGCGCCAACAGCACTTGTGTGCCGTCGACGGCAACGCCCTTCGCCTTGCGGATGCTCGGCGTTTTCGCATAGAAGTCCCGCCTCTCTCCATCGACGACCGGCATGGCATCCGTGAGTGCGCGACGCGTCTGCGCGGTCATCTCCGCTTGAAGCATCGCGTCCATTTCACGCGGAGACGGTCCAAGGGCATAAGACGGCAGCTGCTCCGCCATCAGTCGCGCACGCATCAACCCTCGCGCCATTCCCGACGTCGCGCGTCGCTTTGAAGGCATCACCAAGTTCAGCTTGTTCAGTGTACCGATCCATTTTTGCCCTTCACCGGAATTCCCCGCGGGGTTCAAGTCAGCGTGATGCGTCGCCACGACGAGATTTGCATGTCGGTAAAGACTGCCGAAAATGCCTCCGTCGACGCCCGTCTTTCCACCGAATGCGTTTTTCCTGAACTGCGTCCCCGACTCTTCATAGCTGCCACTGATGTCGCTCGAGCATCGAACATAGTTCGCAATCGAGGCAGGCAGGATTTGCCTGCGCGTCCCGTTCTCCACATCGACCTGCACGCCACCACTGCGAAACACCGCGGCAACATTCGCCATGTCCTCCGTGTTCACCATCACCGCGCAGGCCCTGCAATAGCTAAGAAAAGCGTCTTCGGAAAGCGCTCGCCTGCACGACCGTGCGAACTCGGGCGTCAGTCGGCCGTCACGTGTCGAGTTGGCGTTAACAAGCGTGTTGCCATACTTGCGCACCGCATAAATCGTCAGGCTGTCGTCATCCACAAATCCCGACGCATCCAGCGTCGCCAGCAATTGCCGATTGCGACTCGTCGTCTGGTCGGGCGGGCAGAAGTCGAACTCTCCAATGGCCATGGCTTCATTGACGGTCAGCCCCGAATTTCCCGTCAACGACTTCATCATTGAGAGAAAGCCTTCGAACGGGTCGCGTCCCTGCGGCGTGTGAATCTGGATCAGCATCCATGTTGCGAGCGCGCCGATATTGACACTTGAATTGAACGGACGGCCATCGGGCGCGAGCGTTGCATCGTTATAGGGAAGCGCTGATGCCTGCATCCCGATATATCGGCCGTAGCGCTCGGGACGACCGCCCATCAACTGAATTGCCAGTGCCATCGCCGTCGGCTTCGACATGCTCTGCTGCGAAAAGCGGTGATGGGCATCGCCAACACTGACGATCTGTCCGGTGCGCGTGTCCATCAACGAGATGGCGCGCTTTTCGGTACACGGATTCGTACCGGGAATGCCCAGGACAGGACGTCCTTTGCCAGCGGGCGAGGTCCGCGAACGAATGACCTCGTTCAGAAGCGCGGCATCCACGACGAATGCTTTTTTATATACAGCCGAGGGCGAAATACCCGCTTGCATACCTTCGCAAGCGTTTCGAATGCGCACCAGATCGGCGGCCATCGCGTGATGAACGTCGCCTGTCCGACAAGTTTGAGGGTGCACAGAAGCAACGTCATCCACGGAAATCCGTGGGACAGAAGGTAAAATTTTCATGATGCGGCGACTTTCGTGAACTCGGAGATATCTGGTCTGAACCGGTTCGATGACCCCATTTCTCTCAGAGCTTCGCCTTGCGGCAAGGTCGCCGTGTGTCCCCGCCGTCGTTGCGACGGCTTCGGCATTTCGAGAAGAGCATCCCTAAACGATTTTTTTGTTTCCCTAAGTTACACGCGTAACGAGGGAAGCGGATTCTATGGTTCGCTCATCGGCGTGCTCGCGCCACCGGGAGGGCACGTGTGCCGACGGTTGGCGTGACGCAGTGACAGCGCCGTGTGGCCCCATTTCACGTACGGGACGTACAGATTTCGTCAGGTCCGTTGGCTACGGCTCGGCAATCAGGTCGCTGCCCACTTGGCATCACGTAATTTCCGAATCGCTTGATAGCCCGGAGATCTCGCATCGAACGCGGCACAGTCCTCGTCGGATCTCTCGCACCACGCGGAACACCGCGTAGCACATGGATCGACGCGCTCACAGGGTTTGCTTGTTCAATTGGGAAAAGCGCCGAAGCCTTGCGCGTGACAGCGATCAGGCAGAACGATTCGGACGATGCTGAAACTCACGTCACTTCACTCCTGCCATCATGAAAACACCCTAACCGTACATTCATGGGAGACCTTCATGAGCGCTTCTAAAGACGCGAAGACCGAGAAGAGCAGCGACGTCGTCAAGAAGAATCGCAAGAGCTGCAAAACACTGAACGTGCCGAAATCGTTAGCCCGGCAAGGCTACGTGGTGTGGTTTCATGACCACGGGGAATATCTGGGACTGGCGTGGAACGAAGCGGCTTCGGAAATTGAAAAAGCGCACGTGACCGACGACGATCACGCGATCTACTTCGAAACGTTCGCGCAAGCTGCCGTGGCATGCGACAAGTTCGTCAGTCCTTGCCGCGTGCTCCATTCGCCGGGCCCCGGCAAGCGACCGAAACTTATGGGCTGATCGAGACGAGCGGCCTGCCGTGTGCGGCAGGCCGTCCTTGTTGGCAGACGATCCCATAGGGCTCGCCCGAATGGGGGCCTGAGCATCGACAACCGGCGCACCGTTTCGGCGGCGATCCCGCCCTCTCGGTGCGCGCCACGTCGGCGACTACGGTGGGCTGATCTTCGAGAGAAAGTGCGTCGCGGCGACAAGCGCCGTGCCGACCGTCACGATCGTGCCGATCAGTCGCCACGTCAACGCCTGTAGTTCGCGGTGCAACCCCGTACCCAGCGCGTGCATGTCCGATCTGACCGACGCGATCTCGCCTGCAATTTCGCTGCGAACTTTGCCAAACTCTCGATGTATCTCTCCAAACCCCTGATGCATCTCCTGCCGCAACTCTCCGAGCCCCCGATGCATCTCTTGCCGCAACTCTCCGAGCCCCCGATGCATCTCCTGCCGCACCTTTCCAAACTCCTGATGCATCTCACTTCTAAGGCCGCCGACTTCGCGATGTATCTCGGCACGAACGGTACCGATCTCCCTAGCGAGATCTTCCTTGGTCGCCAGCGTCGGCAGTACTGCCTCGACTGACGCGATTCTTTCATGCAACCGCATCTCATCGTGCTTGTGCCGGGCATCCGCGTGCCCCACTTTGAACCGTGTAATACGTGAATCAATTTTCCGGAGTGTTCCCATCTTCATCTGCACCTTCTGTCGCATCGAAGCCCTCACCTGGCAGGCGTCGACACGTTGGATAAACGATGTGCAGTGAAGGCGCTTTCGTGCGAAATATGCGGCTTTTTTTGCGATCATCCGGCTCCGCCCCGCTCGCGTCCGCCACTGCATGAGAACCACTCTATCCCGCCGTGCTGTGCTTTCGGCGCTGCGTAGTCGACGACACGGGCGCAGCAAGGTGGGTGACGATCTCCTGCGCCGTCGCCCGCGCGCTTCGCATCACCCCGATCAGCGTCGCGGATGCATACCCCGTCCACTCGCCGTAGCCAACCAGCCACAGTCTCGCTTCGTCAACGCTCCTTGTCCCGGCGACGCGAATCCGCCCGTCGGCCTGCGCAATGCCCAGACCGCGCAAATGACCCAGCGAAGGCCGGAATCCCGTGCACCAGACGACAACGTCGACCGGTGTATGCGTGCCGTCTTCCCAGACGACACCGTCCTCGACGAATCGCGAGAACGGACGCACCGTGCGCAGCACCCCGCGCGAGCGCGCCTCAAGCACCGATGGGACCATGACGATGTGCGCCAGCCCGCTGTCGGGATACGGGTCCGGCAAGCCGTGCTGCACGGCCTGCCAGCGCGCCGTGGCACGTTCGAACAACACGCGCCCGTCGACATCGTCCGGCAAGTAGGACGGTGGACTTAGCGTGACCCAGGTCGCCTCGCTCACCCGCGACACTTCGGCGTAGATCTGCGCCCCCGAATTGCCGCCACCGACGACCAGCACGCGCTGCCCTTGCAGCCCCTGCGCGCCTGTATATTCCGCCGAATGCATCTGAAGTCCGCCGAACACTTCCTGCCCCGGATAGGACGGCACGTACGGTGAACGCCATGACCCCGTCGCACTGATCACCGTGCGGGCCAGCCAGTCACCACGGTCAGTGCTCACCCGCAATCCGTCTGCCTGCGCGACAACATTCGTCACACGCACGGGACGCTCCACCGGCACTTCATAACGCGCTTCGTACTCACGCAAGTACGTCACAACCTCGTCTCTCGACGGGTAATGCGTCTCGCCGCCGCGCATGGGCCACCCCGGCAGCGACGACCATTGCGCCGGCGAAAAAAGTTGCAGCGACGGCCATGCTCGTTGCCATGCGCCGCCCGCAGCCGGCTGATCGTCCAGCACCTGATAGCTCACGTGCCATCGACGCAGGAAGTACGCCGTCGCCAGCGCCGATTGCCCGCCACCGATCACGAGCGTATCGACGTGCCTTGTCGGGGAGAACGGCGGCGGTGATGCCGTCTCTGCCGGGCTCATGCTTCCTCCTCGTCATCCGCCTGCACACGCGGCCCGACCTGACGAAAGTAGCGTCCTGGCGATTCACCGAAGGCACGCCGAAACATGGCGATGAAATTGCTGGGGGTCGAGTACCCGAGCGAGTCGGCAATCGTACCGACGGGCTCGCCGTTTGCCAGTCGTTCTAACGCACTCACCAGACGCGCTTGTTGCCGCCACTGCGTGAACCCCATTCCCGTTTCCGCCACGAACAAGCGCCGCGCCGTACGCGACGACATCCCGGCATGCTGCGCCAGCGCCTCCAGCGAGGCCTGCCCACCGAGATCGTCGAGCACGGCACGCGCCACACGCGCCACACGCGCATCGGTCGGCATCGGCAACCCGAGCGGCTCGGCGGGCGCGCGCGCGATCTCGTCGACCAGCACCTGCGCAAGCCGCATCTCCTCGTCCGTCAGCACGTCCCGCAGCGCCCAAGACACGGCCCGTTTGACGAGCGCCGCCAGCAACTCGGACACGCCCACCACGGAAGGCGTGGAAGGCAACGTCGTCGCAGCCGCTGGCGTCACCAGCACGATCCACCCGCTCACCACGCTCGATAGCGACACGCGATGCGTAACGCCGGGCGGAATCCATCCCGCTCGGTACGGCGGCAACACCCACGCGCCAAACGGCGTATGCACGTGCGCCAATCCCGCGTGAATACAGAACAATTGTCCCCGGACGTGCGAATGCCAATCCAGCTCGCGCGTGCCGATCCTGAACAGACTTCGCTCGTGATCGCGCCCGCCGAAGGCCCACACGGGCGGACCGTCGAGCCGGTCGTTCGGCTTGTATCGGGCGAACGGCGAGTCTTCAAGTTGCATCAGCCCCACATCGGGTTTCCTGCGCGACAGGTCGGGAGAATCAATGCTCATACGTTTGTCCGATTTGCATTGTTTTATGACCAAACAATGTTATCAGGTCACACGCGAGCGCGCGGACAATGAGCGAAGTGCCACTGCCGGCCGCCTCATGACGGCCCATCGAAATCATGTCTGTCTTGCACGTCACCATCATCGGCGCGGGTCTGGGCGGCCTGTGCCTGGCGCAGGGTCTGCGCCGCGCGGGAATTTCGTTCGATGTCTACGAGCGGGATCCCGCGCCCGACGCCCGTTTCCAGGGATATCGCCTGCGCATCGACGCCAACGGCCTCGACGCCCTGAACGAGTGCCTGCCCGACGGCGGCATCGACCGCGTTCGCGAGCGTGCGGCCGTCGCGCGCGCGGGCGGGCGCTTCGTCACCCCACAACTCGAAGACGCCAAGGTCGTCCTGCCGCCGAGCTGGCACGACGCACACACCGACTCGGCCGTCACCGACCATCGCCAGCGCTCCGCGACCGCCGCCGCGCGCCCGACGCCGCACGTGCCCGACATCCCGGGCGACGTCAGCGTCCATCGCCAGACCCTTCGCGAAATTCTGCTCGACGGCATTCTCGATCGCGTGCATTTCGGCAAATCGTTCTCGCGCACGACCACGATTGCCGACGGACGTCGTGTCGCCCATTTCGACGACGGCACGCACAGTTTGCCGGGGCTCGTCATTGCGGCAGACGGCACGCAATCCCGCGTTCGCGAATACGTGTTGCCAGGCATGGCCCCTCGCGAGACGGGCGACATCTGCATCTATGGCCTGACGCCCCTGTCGACCGCCCTGCTCGTGCTGATGGACGCCCACGGCGAGGCCACCACGATGGAAGGCAGCACGGTCGTGTTTGCCGACGGGTTCGCCGTCATCGTCGAGGCGATGCTGTTCCGTCGTCCGCCGCGTGGCGATACGTCATCCGTGGTATCGGCGACGCTATCTACAGTGAGCACGCCCAGCGAAATGCCGCTCACACCGGTCTCCGATTACCTGTACTGGGCGTTCATCGGTCCGTCGCGAACGCTGCTGGGCCCGGCCTACACCTGTGCGGAAATGCCGGACGCCATGCCACTCGCGCGCATCGAGTCGATGACACAGTCATGGCACCCGCATCTCGGCTCGCTGTTCTCGCACGCGGTCCCGGAAACGGTGCGCGTGTCGCCCGTGCGCAGCACCGCCAGCCCGCTGCCCTGGCAGATCGACGGCGTCGCCGGGCTGGGCGATGCCGTCCACGCGATGAGCCCCGCCGGCGGTCTCGGTGCAAACACAGCGTTGCGCGACGCGGCGCAACTGACCCGGCACCTGCGCGAGGTCGCCCACGGCCACGTGCCGCTCTGGCAAGCCATCACCGCCTATGAGCGCGACATGTGCGAGCGCGCGCGAGAGGCCGTACGTCTGGCCGATGCCGGCGCGGCACTGCTCAATGCACGTCGCGCCCAGTCGTCCTCGTCGCTCACATCGCAGGCGTCGACACAGAAATCCGCCGACGTGATGCATTTGTGAGACGACTGCGATCCCGTGTTACTTTTACGGCAACGTTACTGCGCGTGAGGAGTGACTATGTACACCGTAATGGGTATCACGGGTCGCGTTGGCGGCGTGATCGGACACGATCTGCTCACGGCCGGCCTGCCACTGCGTGCCATCGTTCAGGACCCCGTCAAGTCGAGCCGTTGGGCCACGCTCGGCGGCGAGATCGCCGTAGCGGAGAACGGTGACGCCGATGCGCTGACCAACGCCTTTCGTGGCAGTGAGGCCGTCTTTGTGATGCTTCCGCCGAACGCCGACCCGGAACTCGATTTCTCGCACGCGCGGCACCTGATCGACGCCATCGTCAAAGCGCTGAGCGCCACGAACCCCAAGCGGGTGGTGTGCCTGTCGAGCATTGGTGCCGATTCCGACACACCCAGCCTGATCACCGCACTGCGCCTGTTCGAAGACGCGGTGCGCACTGTCGGTCTGCCGACAACGTTCCTGCGCCCTGCCTGGCTGATGGAGAACTTCGCGTGGGATATCGCGCCCGCCCGGGAACGCGGCGAACTGCCGAGTTATCTGGCGCCGGTGGACCGGGCCATTCCGATGGTGTCGACGAACGACGTCGGCCATTTCGCCGCGCGTGCGATGCAGCAGGATGTCGACGGCGAACGTATCTGGGAAATCGAAGGCCCGGAGCATTACTCGCCGGACGACATCGCCGCCGCGCTCGCGCGCGCCCTCGTGCGGGATGTGAGTGCGGCGGCTGTGCCGCGCGCAGGTTGGGACCCACTGTTCCGTGCGCAAGGCATGCGCAACCCGCTGCCGCGCATCCAGATGCTCGACGGGTTCAACGACGGCACTTTCCACTTTCGCGACAACGGCCAGCATGTCATGCGCGGGGACGTCACGCTGCTCGAAGCGATGACTGCGCTCGTGCGAGAGACCTGACGTCGAGAGCGAACGTCAGCGGCTTCAAGGTCTGCACCTGAAGCCCTTCAGCGCGCTCAGCTCCCTCACTGCGCCGCGTCGCACGCGGGTGTCTGCGCGAGCAGCGCTGGCCATCGCGCGGCCCACTCGCCGTCGTGCGCGAGGCCGGTGACGACAACCGTCTTGACGCACTTCCCACCGACAGCCGCCGCATAGCGCTTCTCGACGTCCGGCGGCACCACCGTGTCCTGCGCGCTGCTGAAGTGGATCTGAGGTATCGCTGCGACCCGCGATGCAACGTCGATCGGATTCAGCGATGCCGGCATCGCCGACACGTTATGCATGCGGTTCACGTACTCGACATCGAGATTACCGGCGACCGTGCGCAGCGACGCGACGTCCTGTCGCCGGGCGGCAATCAGTGCGGCAATCGCACCACCACCGGAATAGCCAACGAGCGCCAGGCGCTGCCCGGGAACGCGCGCCGCGATCTTTCCGACAGCCTCGTTCATTGCGTCGACGACATCGGGTGCAAAGCGCTTGCCGGTCCAATACTGCACACCGCATGCCGAATTCAGTGCCATCGGTGTGAACTGACAGGGACGCGCGAGATACACCACGTTGGGCGACGTATCGGCCGCAGCAAGGGCGAGTCCCGTCGCGGCGACGGGCGTCGGATCGAGCGACGGCTCCGTTCGCGACAGCCACGCGAGTCCGTCGCCTTCGATGTAGACATTCACCGGCGCATCGGCTTTCGTGATGCGAGAGAACACCGTCAGCACGAACGGTCCGCCCGTCACCGTCTCACGATGCAAACCCGCCGGGTCGGCCAACGCCTGAGCGTGGGCGTCGCGATCCAGGCTCGCGCAGCCTGACGTCAGCGCAGTGGCGACCAGACACGCAAACGCACCGAGCAAGGCCTTAACTTGCATCCCGCGACTCCACACCACGCCGTTCGGCGACGAAGGCGGCGAGCGCCTTCCCCATCCGATCGATCACGGGCTCCCATGCCCCGCGCTCGGACTGACGGAACAGTGTCATCTCCGGATACCACGGCGAATCGTCGCGACCGAGCAACCAGCGCCAGTCGGGCACGAACGGCAGCAGCACCCAGACAGGCCGCCCCATCCCACCGGCCAGATGCACGGGGGAGGAATCGACCGAAATCAGCAAATCGGCGAGATGCAAAATGGCGGCGGTATCTTCGAAGTCGCGAATCTCATCGCTCAGCGACACCATCCTCATGCCTTCCGGCGGAGTTTGCGCCTGCGACGACGCGGGTCCCTTCTGGATCGACAGGAATGTTGCGCCGCTCGCACCGAGCGGCCCCAGTTGATCGAGCGAAACGGACCGGTTGCTATCGTTCACATGCTCCGGGCGTCCGGCCCAGACCGTTGCGACCCACGGCCGGGGAACGTCGGCCAGACGCGCGCGCCAATGGGCGATGCGCTCGGGATCGGCACTGAGATACTCGATGTCGCCGGGCAAATCGGTGAGTTTGAGCCCCATCGCCATCGGCAGGCTCATCAGTTCGCAATGCTGGTCGAAGGTGACGGGCAGCGTGCCGCGTCCGACGATGTCCGCCTCGCCCCACATCCGTCGGGCAATCGACAACGTTTCGGGATTCACTTCGAAGATCACCCGCGCCTGACTGCGCTCGCGCACCCACCGCGCCATGCGCATGAACTGGAACGTATCGCCATATCCCTGCTCGTCGTGGATAAGCAACGTCTGTCCCGGAATCGGCTGACCGTCCCAACGCGGACGCTGGACTTTGCGCTCAATCGACTGCGTATGTTCGAGGCTGTAGCGATAGCGGTACTCTTGCCAGCCCCGCTCGAAATCGCCCAGCAGAAGCAGGGATTCGGCCAGATCGAACCGGTTGGACAAATCACCGGGGACCTGACGCGCGAGCATCGCCAGCACGTCACGGCCAGCCTCAGCTTTCCCCTGCGCACGCAGGGCAAGCGCGAGCAGACGCCACATCGACATGGGCGCAGCGCCCGCCGCCACGACATCGCGCAGCAGCGCTTCTGCGCCTTCGAAATCCTGCGCCGCAATGCGTTCGGATGCAGCTTGATGAACGGATGCATGATCGTGCGACGTACCCGCCTGCGATACCTGCGACGCCTGCGCGTCGGGTGCCCCGGCGGCGTCACGTCTCGCAATATCCGCTTCGACCGCCGCCAGCGCGGCCTGCACGTTGGTGCTTTGGGGCAGCAACTCGGTGGCAGCGCGCGCGCTGACGAGCGCTTCGTCGAGACGCCCGACCAGTCGCAGCACACCCGCTCGTGCCACCAACGTCGAGGGATGCTGCGCAGCGAATGCCGACATCACTTCCACGACTTGCAGCGCCGCCGCAACATTGCCGCGCGAGAGTTCGATATCGGCCAGATTCCGATAGGCGTCGACAAAATTGGGCGCCAGTTCAATAGCCCGGCGCGCCAGTCCTCCCGCCTCGTCGAAACGCTTCTGCAAGCTCAACAGGGACGCCAGATTGCTATGTGTATCGGCACGCTGGGGATCGATGTCCAATGCGCGACGATAATGCGCTTCGGACACGTCGAAACGTCCCAGCAGTCGCGCGGTATTACCCAGATTGTTCTGCGCGTCCGCCGACCCTGGCTGAAGATCCCCCACACGTGTCAGGCACGTCAGGCTCTGTTCGAGCTGACCGGATTCCTGCAACGCGATGCCCAGATTGTTCCATCCGGGCGCGAACACGGGATCGATCTCGACGGCGCGACGCCCCGCCGCCACGGCATCCGTCAGACGCCCCGCCTGACGATACATCTCCGCAAGATCCGACCAGCATGCCGCATGCGCACCCGGTGCCCGGCACGTGGCTGTCAGATGCTCGATCGCCATGTCGCGCTTGCCGTAAGCATGCGCCATCAGGCCAAGGAGATAGTGCGCATCGGGGTGTTCGGGTGAAGCATCCAGTATGCGTCGGCACAGCATTTCGGCCTGTGCCGCCTGTCCGGCTTGCCAATGGGAGTTCGCCAGCGCAATCGCTTGCGCAAAAGTGAGCGTCCCGGCAGCAGCGGGCGACGACGACGCACCGTGAGGCGACGGGGAGGAGGGAGCGGAAGACATCGGATGACGTTCGTGAAACTCGGGAAGCCGTGGGCACTGCGCGATACTTCCACGGCGGTCGCAGCCATGTCAATGACTGCGACCGCCGATACCGTCTGAAGGTATCAGACGATCAGAAGCGCTGTTGCACGCGCACGATGCCCGTGTGCGACACAAAGCCCGAACCGACTTGCAGATCGTAGCGAACCGACGCACTCAGGTTGTTCGCCCGCATGAGCGTCACGCCCAGCGACATCTCGGCCAGATCGGACACCGGCGTAGCGCCCACGGTCGTGAAGCCCGTCTGCCCGGTCGGGTCGGCTGCAAAGCTCGCGCCCGTGGTCTGACGCGTGCGGTTGTACTCGTGCACCCAGCGCAGGCCAAGCTCCGGCGTCCACGTGCCCGACGACGTCTCGAACGGCAGCGCAATCTTCGCACCCAGCGCACTACGCACCGAACTGCTGCCTGCACTGCCCACCGACAAGGCCGTACCGTTGCCACCGGTTTCCGTGTAGCTGTTCTGATTCAGATAGCTGTACGTGACGCTCGCGAGCGGTGTGACGATGGCACGGCCCAGCGCCAGCGGCCAGCCGAATTCGGCACTGGTCGCGTACTGTTGACCGTTGAAATTGCCGTTGGCCACGCCGTTGAAGCCTTGCATCGAGACCAGACGGCTCGAGTTGTAGCGTTGCAGCACGACCGAACCCGTCAGGTTCACGTACCACGGCTCCCCCGTGTAGGCGGCATAACCGATCAGGCCATAACCATTCACGCTGGTCTGATTGCCGGACGTACTGCCGTCGCTATTGATGACGGTGCGCGAGAACTGGAACGCACCGCCCGCACGCACGCGATCGCCGAACGCACGGTCGGCCCCCACCAGCAAGCCGCCATAGTTGGCGCTGTAACCGTCGACATTCTCGCGAGCATTCTGGCTGGAGTGACCACCGAACGCCTGCCCCCACACACCCCAGTTGGCCGCGCTGTCGCCGGTCGCCACACCCGTGCCACCCGCTTGTGCCACACGCAGACCGTTGACGTGCGAGTTCACGAGGTTCATTGAACCGAACGTTGCAGCACCGGCCGCGCGCGAATTCTGCGCCGGGGCGAGTTGCTTGCCGACGCGGTTGGCCGAATCGGTCGAACGGTCGCTCAGCGAGCCGAGCGTGGCGTTGAACAGATTGAGCAACTTCGGATCGCTCACGCCGGTGTAACCCAACAATCCGCGCAGTGCCGACGTCGCATTCGGTGCCGACGCGATCGTCGCGTTCGTACGCGGATCGAAGGCTGGCAAGCCGCCGTTGTTTCCGTTCCCGGCTTCGGGGTTGCTGCCCGTGCCACCGGTGCTGCCCGAGTTGCCCGCGTTACCGCCGTTGTTGATGCCGCCGTTGCCGCTACCGTTGTTGGCACCAGTGCCGTTGGCCAGTGTCACCACCAGGTTCTTGTGCGAACCGTTTGCGACTTCTGCACCGCTGGCGTCGAGCGTCGTCGAGCCATTGACGCGATACACGAGCGAGCTGGCGTTGTAGTTCGCCGTTCCTGCCGTATCGATCACGACATAGCGCTGACCGGCGGCAAAGCTGTAACCCAGAGATTGCAGCGCCACGCTCGACCCGGCGGCAAGCGTCGAATTACCGCTCACCACGAGGCGGCCGTACCCGCTGTCGGTCGCCGGATCGCCAGTAGTCACGGCATTGCTAGCCACGCCGATTTGCAGCGTTGCGCCTGCGGACTGCGCGTAGTTGCCCGAGACCTGAATCGCCTTGTTGATCTGCAACACCGACGCTTCGTTGTATGCGGTGCGCGTGCCAGCCAGGTCGAAGTTATTGCCAACGACAAGGTTACCGCCGTTAAAGCGCACATCGGCATTGGTGCTGACGATCGTACCGCCGTACGTCGGACCGAAGCTCGTGATCGTGCCGAAGGTGCCATCCGTTGCACCGGCAATGCGCAGATCGTTCGGCGAGCGGTTGATGATCCATCCGGCAATCGTGCCCGCGTTGTTGATCTGGCCAATCGAAGACGACACGCTTTGGTTCGAGATCGCGCCACCCAGACCGGTGATGAGACCGCCCGCAAGGTTATTGATGACACCAATCGAATTCGCGTTGTAAATCCCGTAGTAGCCGGCCGTCAGCGTACCCGCGTTGTTGATCTGGCCGATCGTGCCCCCGGTGCTCACACCGTTCGCCGTCCCCCAGTCGTTGTTGATACCCGACGAATAGATCGGGTCCGTCGCCTTGATGCTGCCACCAGCGAGGTTGTTGATCGTGCCGATGGTGCCGCCATAGTTGCCCACACCGGCAAACTGACCCACCACGATGCCGCTGTTGGTTAGCGTGTCGAGCATCGAGCGCGGCGTGACGTTGCCCGACGGCAGGAGCATCAGGCCGGTGTAGCCACTGATCAGCCCACTGTTATTGATCGAACCGATCTGCCCGGTGTTCGCCAGCCCCACAATCGTCGACGCCGTCGGGGCCGCCGAGATGGTGCCGGTATTCACAACCGATGTCAGAACACCGGCATTAACCACGCCGAACCGGCCACCGCTGATCTGTCCGGAGTTCTCCAGACGCGTCAGTGCGGTGACGCTGTTCACGCCAGCCATGTTGGCCGAGAGCAGCGTGTTTTTGTTGAGCAACGTACCGATGACACCGCCGTTGTAGATCGCCGAATCGGTCGCGCCGGTCGCATGAATCACGCCGTTGTTCTCGACGCGATCGATGCTGCCGCCATTGGTTCCGACGGACAGCGCGGAGGTTCCGGTCAACGTGCCGTTGTTCGTGAGCGTGCCGAGCGAACCGTTGATCGAGCCGTAGGTCGTGCCGGAGATCGTGAGGTTCGCGCCATCGTAGGCCCAGTCTGATGTGCCGGTCGCCGCGCCCGGGGTCAGCGGCCACGTGCCGCCAATCGTCCCGATGTTCGCAGGCGCGAAGATCGTCACCACGAGATCGGTATTGCTGCCGTTGCCGACCTTGGCACCGCTGGCCGCAAGCGACGGATAACCGTTCACGGCATAGCGCAGCGTGCCTTCGTTGTAGATGGCCGAACCCGCGGTATCGATCACCACATAGCGCTGACCCGCCGCAAAGTTATAGCCCAGCGATTGCAGCGCAATGCTCGATCCTGGCGCAATGTACGTGTTGCCCGAGACGAGCAGACGACCGTAGCCGACGTCCGTCAGCATGCTGCCGGTCGCCAAGGCGCCATTGGCCACACCGATCTGCAACGTGCCTGCCGCAGCCTGCGAGTAGTTGCCTGCGACCCGAAGCACGTTGTTGATCTGCAGCACCGACGAATCGTTGTACGCCGTGCGGGTGTTCGCGAGATCGAAGTGATCGTCCACCACCAGCTTGCCGCCGTTGAAATGCACGTCGGCGTTCGTGCTGACGATGGTGCTGGAGTAAGTGGGGCCGAAACCGGTCAGCGTGCCGAACGTGCCGTCGGTCGCGCCGCTGATATACAGATTGTTTTGCGACCGGTTGATGATCCAGCCCGCGATCGTGCCTGCGTTGTTGATCTGGCCGATGGACGCCGTAGTTGCCTGATTCGAAATTGCGCCGCCAATCCCCTTGATCACGCCACCGGCAAGGTTGTCGATCGTGCCGACCGCAGCATCGTTATAGATGCCGTAGTAGGTGCCCCAAATCGTGCCCGCATTCTTGATAAGGCCGATGGTGCTCGAAGCAACGTTGCTCACCGCAGCGACATCCGCGGTGAGGGCACCGGTGGCGAGAATCTGACCGCCCGCCTGGTTGTCGAGCGTGCCGAGATAGGCGCTGAGGTTCTGCACGCCCTTGTTCGATCCGGTGATCGTGCCGCTATTGGTCAGCGTACCGAGCGTCGCATTGGCCAACCCCGTCTTGCTTGAGATCAGGCCGTAGTAACCGGAGATCAGCCCCGTGTTCGTCAATGCGCCGAGCTGCGCCGAATTCAGCACGCCGTAGGCGTTGGCTGCCTGAATCGTGCCGGAATTAAATACCGAGGTGAGCGTGTTGCTGTTGTTCAGCCCCTGTGACGCACCGGTCACGGTGCCCGAGTTTTCGAAGCGGGTGATCGTGCCGCCATTGCTGACGCCACCATAGGCCGCCGTCGACACAGAGCCGCGATTGACCAGCGTGCCGATGGTGCCGCCGTTGTAGAGACCCGAGCTGGTGTTGCTGGTCGCGGCGATCACGCCATCGTTCTCGACAAGACCGATGTTGCCTGCCGGGGACGTCGAGAGTGCATAGGCGCCCGTCAACGTACCCGAGTTCGACAGCGTGCCCATGTTGCCCGTGATAGTCGCGAACGAGGTGCCTGCAATCGACAGGTTCGTGCCGTCGTAAGCCCAGTTCGGCGAAGACGAAGGCGTACCGGCCACCAGCGTGTCCGTGCCGCCCATCGCGCCCACATAAGGCGCCGTCACCGTCACGACCAGATTCTGATGCCCGGAAACCGGCTGGCTTGCGCCACTACCTGAGAGGTACGGGTAACCATTGACGACGTAGCGCAGCGTGCCTTCGTTGTAGGTCGCGGACCCTGCCGTATCGATCACGACAAAGCGCTGACCGGCGGCGAAGTTGTAGCCCAGCGACTGCAATGCGATGGTCGAACCGGAGGCGACAGTCGTGTTGCCCGTCACCTTCAGATAGCCGTACCCAGCGTCGAGGCCAACGTTGCCCGTCGTGACGGCACCGTTGCCCACGCCAAGTTGCAACGTGGCGTTCGCGCCCTGCGAGTAATTACCAAAGATGTAGATCGGTTGGTTGACCTGCAACACGGAGGCATCGTTGAATGCCGTGCGCGCATTACCCAGATCGACCATGTCGTTCAACAGAAGGTTGCCTCCGGTGAAGTGCACGTCGGCAAACGGACTGGCCAGCGTGCCGACGACCGAACCGCCGAAGCCCGTCAGCGTACCGAAGGCCGTACCCGTCGCACCGGCAATCGACAGGGCCTGAGAGCCGTAGTACAGAATGTTGCCAGCAATGGTGCCAGCGTTATTGATCTGTCCGATCGTGGCGTCAGACGACGGGTTCGAAATCGCCGCCATCGGTCCGGTAATCAGACCGGACGCAAGGTTGTTGATCGTGCCGATCGAATCCGTGTTGTAGATCGCGTAGAGGCCCCCCGAAATCGTACCGGCGTTGTTGATCGCACCAATCGTGCCGCGATAGTCCGTGGCGCCGACCGAAGCATTGACGTTGGAAATCCCGGTGCCGATGATGGTATCTGTGCCGGTAATCTGTCCGCCGCCAAGGTTCTCGATGGTGGTGATGGCCGTGCCTCTGTTGGATATCCCGTTTTCCGTTCCGGTGATCGTGCCGCTATTGAGCAGTGTTCCGAGTAGCGGATTCGGCGCACTGCCCTTGACGGCAGCGACGCCGAAAATGCCCGAAATACGCCCGCTGTTGCTCAGCGTGCCGAGTTGCGACTGGTTGAGTACGCCATACCCGGCCGTCGCGCCGATCGACCCGCTGTTGATGGCCTCCGTCAACGTACCCTGGTTGTTCAGCCCCTGAAAGAACCCGGTGATCGTGCCGGTGTTTTCAAACCGGGTCATCTGACCGCCGTTGCCGACCCCGGCAAACGTGCCCGTCGTCACCGACCCGCGATTGACGAAAGTGCCGATGACGCCGCTGTTATACGAGCCCGAGTTGCTACCGGTGACATTGATCGAACCGTTGTTCTCGACAAGAGACACGTTCGCCGCAGCAGAGAACGACAGCGCATACGCACCGCTCATCGATCCGGCATTCGAGATGGTGCCGAGGCCACCGGTGATCGTCGCGAACGTCGCAGGCAACGAGCCCGAGATCGTCAGGTTGGTTCCGTCAAAGGACCAGTTCGGCGACGTAATTGTGTCCGGCGCGCCAGAGAAGAGTTGCGTCACACCGTCCATCGTGGCGACAGGCGCCGGTACGGCAAAGACCGCCCCCGCGTTCATCGACGCGAGCGCCACGGCAGCAACGGCAGCGGCCTTGCGCGCACGGCGACGGTCGACGGAACGTGACTTGCCGCCGTGGCCGCTCGCCACTTCGGAAGCCACCTGATACATGCCGAGACTGGCACTCCACACCACGCGATAGATGTGATTCATTTGATCCCTAGGTTCTGATTCTTATGGTTGCTTGTCATGCAATCGATGCACGAATGACGGAATTCGGCACCGCTTCCCGGGCAACACGCGCGTGCAGACGCCAATACACGAGCGCTTCGCTGCAAACGGCGAAGTGCTTCGATGTCGATCAGGCGGAAATGCGGACGAGAGCGCGTCGGGATAGCGACGCAACTGCGCTATAGCGCTAATGGAGGAGATGAGCCCGTTCGCCCGATGAGCGACTTGGTTGAACGACCTGTGCGAAACACAGGTGCACCGTTGCGGCGAGAAGCGGCACGAACCATTCGGACTACCCCGGTATTTTTTTACAAGCCGACTGCGCTTGTTATTTATCGTAATTTTTGATCAAGTGAATCCTTTCATATGCTTACCCGACTGTCAATCGATAAACATCACAACGCATCAGCACCATTGATTTCATTGAATTTGTTTTGACTCCACGTCATTGACAAGCATCACCACCGTGCCGACTATTCTTCTAAAACCTATAAATAGTTATCATCTTCCAGGCAATTCAATGACTTATCTCACATTCATTTGCTTTGCATACCGACATACATTCTATTAACGCTTACAGATAACTTACATCGCGGGTACCACTATCCGATTTTGACGATACGACGGCCTGGCACGGCCCGGCCGCCAGCGAACCCATACGCATTGGGCTAAACTCGTTGGCGTTTGCGGCACCTAGGCCGCGCTTTTTCGGGAAGTCACGCATGAGCACGAACATCGAAACCATCGCCGTCAATCGCAATGACGGTGCCGCCGCCTCGTTGGGCGATTACGCAGGCAAGGTGCGTCTGGTTGTGAACGTCGCATCGAAGTGCGGTCTGACGCCGCAATACGAAGGGCTGGAGCGTCTGTACGAAGACAAGCGCGCCGCAGGTCTGGAAGTGCTGGCGTTCCCCGCCAACAACTTCAAGGGTCAGGAGCCGGGCACCGACGCCGAGATCCTCGACTTCTGCACCACGCAGTACAACGTCACCTTCCCGTTGTTCGCCAAGATTTCGGTGCTGGGCGACGACCGTCACCCGCTGTACAGCGCGCTGGTCGACGCCAAGCCGGAAGCCACCGGCGAAGGCCCGTTCCGCGAGCGTCTGAAGGGCTTCGGCGTCGAGCGCGACAACCCCGCCGACGTGCTGTGGAATTTCGAGAAGTTCCTGATCGGCCGCAACGGTCAGGTCGTGGCCCGCTTCTCGCCGGACGTCAAGGCCGACGACCCGCGTCTGGTCGCCGCCATCGACGCCGAACTCGCGAAATAATTACGCGTGCACACCGCGTAAAAACGCAAAAGGGGGCGATGCGTTGCGCATGCCCCCTCGTGCCGCGTCGTTTCCCCCCGGATTCGACGCGCTCCCTACACCTTTGCGCCCGACGTCAGCGCTTGGCCGTATCGGTCATGAACTTGCCGGTCGGCGCTTCACCACCCTTCTTCTGGCGACGCGTGTTGCCGTCCAGCCCGCCATCCACCGCCCACTCCGCGAACACCGTCGGTCCCGGCTCGAAATCGCGCGGTTGCCATTCCGGCGTCAGGATGTCCTCGTCGGCGTAATACTCGATGAGTGCGCCGCACGGATTCTTGAAGTACCAGAAATACGCCGACGAGATCGGGTGACGCCCCGGCCCCAACTGCGTTTCCCAGCCACAGCGGTCGATATGCATGCCGCCGCCGAACACCTCATGGATATCGCGCACCGTGAACGCCACGTGATTCAGGCCGCGCTTGCCGTTGGGCAGCGCCAGCAAGAAAAGGTCGTGGTGACCGCCGTGCGGTGCACAACGCATGAACGCGCCGCGATCCGGATAGCGGTCTGACAACTCGAAACCGAGCTTGTCCTCGTAGAACTTCTGTGTCGCAGCGAGCGCGTTCGTGAAGAAGACCACGTGGCCGACTTCGATCGGCTGCGCACGTTCGTACACCGGGCTCGGCGTGTTCACGCGCTGTGCGGGGAGTCCCCACGGATTCGTCGGCGCGCCCTGTACGTCCAGCGCGCGCTTGGCCGTCACTTCGACGCGCACGGCCAGACCGTTCGGGTCGATGCAGCCCGTCGCGCCATCCTTGAAGTAGTAACCCGGCTGATCGGCGAGACGGTCGGCAATGGCCGCCACTTCGTCCGCGCGCGTCACGCCCCACGTCACTTCGCGCAGCGTCGGCCCGTCTTCCATGGCCGGTGGCAGCGACGGATCGTCGTGACGCACCGCAAGCACACGGCCGCCGTTGAGCGTTTCGAAGCGCGCGCCATTGGCGTCGGCGCTGATCTCGGTCAGGCCCCAGTCGGCCAGAAACCGACGGCAGGTGTCGAGGTCAGTAACCCCGTAGGTGATTTGTTCGATGCCCAGAATCGTCATGACAGTCTCGGGAAAATCGGAAGTCTTGATTAAATGAAGGGGCGCTCAGAGATCGAGCGTCAGACGCTCGCCCTTGCAACCGGACACGCAGATCATCATGACCTTGTTCCCGGCGCGCTCCGACGCGCTCAGTACCGAGTCGCGATGGTCGGGGCAGCCTTCGATCACACGCGTCTCGCATGCCCCGCAAATGCCTTCCATGCAGCTGTGTTCGGCGTCGATGCCTGCGGCGAGCAGCGTATCGAGCAACGTCGCGCCCGCAGGCACGGCAATCTCTTTGCCCGACTTCGCCAGCGTGACGACGTAGCCCTCGGACGTCGCAGGCGGCGGCGCATCCGGTGCGGCTGCGAAGCGCTCTGTGTGGACGTTAGCGATGCCCACCTCGGCACACGTGGCTTCGAAGGCGTCGAGCATCACGCCCGGGCCGCAGCAATAGGCATGCGTGCCCACCGGCTGATCGGCCAGGAACGCCGCGAGCGACGCGGGTTTGCCGTCGTGCTGATCGTCGAAGTGATAGGTGATGTCGCCACCGAGCGCATTCAGTTCGTCGACGAAGGCCGCCTGCGGCGCGGTACGCGCGCAGTACATCAGCTTGACGCTCCGGCCGAGCGAACGCAGACGCCGGTACATGCAGAGTATCGGCGTCACGCCGATGCCGCCTGCGACCAGCACCGAGTGCGCCGCCGTTTCGTCCAACTCGAAATGATTGCGCGGGGCCGAAATATCGAGCGTCATGCCGACACGGAAGTTGTCGTGAATGAAGCGCGAGCCGCCACGGCTCTTCGGATCGGCCAGAATGCCCAGCACGTAGCGGTTTTCCTCGCCCGGGGTATTCACCAGCGAGTAACTCCGCACCAGCCCGCTCGGCAGGTGCAGATCGATGTGCGCGCCGGGTGTGAATTCCGGAAACGGCGTGCTGTTGCCCGCCACAGGCACGAGTTCGATGCTCATGATGCCCGCAGCTTCGTAACGAAGCGTGCGCACCATTGCCGACAGGGTTGACTTGCTCATAACGCCGCTCTCTGATGTTGCTGATTTTCTTGACGTCCGCCCGGCTTAACCAGCGATGGCCGCGACGGACAAATCGATGTCGAGACGTGCCAACGCCTCGATTTCCACACGCAGTTCCGGAAAAACCAGACCGCTGACCGCGACGAGCGTCGAACACGGATACGCGCCACCGTTCGCCGCCACGTCCGCAAAGAACTCACGGCGGGCGCGACCGACTTCGTCCTTATCGGCGATATCGGTCACGTACACGACAAGCTTGTAGACGTTGGCGAGACGGCCACCTCCGGCTTCGACCAGCGCGCGGATCTTGCCGAGCACCACCAGCGTCTGCTCGTAGGTCGTGAGCGGCTTTTCAGCATCGCGCGTGGCCGGATGTGCGGTCATGCCCGACATCAGGATCTCGTTGCCGAACCGGATGCCGTTGGTCCACGTGGCCGTCCCGAGATCGGGCACGGCCTGTGCACGAATACGTTCGGCTTTTAGGGCGGAAGGGTTTTGCATGATCGCGTCCATGAAATTGCCGACGGCTTACGCCTTGCCCGGCTGCATGCGCTCAAGCTCCGCCTTCGCCAGATTCCTCAGATGGCGACGCAGACGCACGATGCCCATGTCGTGCTGATACAGGTGCTCGTTCTGGTTAGCATCCGGCTCCATGTCTTCGAGCATCACGCGGTCCTGCTCCAGCACGTTCCAGTGACGTGCTTCCAGACGATTGCGATACAGGAAGCGCCACGTGTCGCGCTGCCATCCGTCGAGCTTGCGGCAGCGCCAGTGGAACACGGCGGCCAGCGTCGGCGAGATCGGCGTGTAGCTGCCCACGATCACGAAGTTGCCGCCGGGGCCGCCCGTCTTCGGGTACGGAATCTCCAGACGCATCCAGTGCGTGCCGGTGTCCGCCCATTCGGTCCAGTCGAAGTTCACATCGCGCTGGCCTTCCTTCTCGAACACGAAACCACGGTCGGTATCGCGAATGCGGAACGCTGCCGTGTTGTCGCCCTCGGCCATCGAGTGCGACTGCTTGTGCAGATACGTGCCGTGCATCGGGTCCATCACGTTATCGAGCACGTAGCGGTAATCGCCCTTCCACTCCGTGTAGCAGAGGAACGACGAGAATTCGCCGTCGGCGTCGAGTTCTTCCGGCAGCACCAGCGGCGGCGGCGTCTCGATATTCTCGGTGGCGTTGTACAACCAGATCGCCTCGTTGCGCTCGACGATGTGATACGCCTGCGTCGGGCGCGAGCCTTCGAGCTTGCAGCCCGGGCTACCCGGCACACGCATCACGGTGCCGTCACAGCGCACCTGCACGCCGTGATAGCCGCAGGCGATGCGGTCGCCCATCACGATGCCCTTCGAGAGCGGCGCGCCGCGATGCGGGCAATGATCGTCCAGGGCATGCACTTTGTTGTCCTGATCGCGCCAGAACACGAGCTTCTTGCCCAGACGGCGCAGCGAGACCGGCTCGCGGTCGATCATGTGCGACGGACAAATCGGGTACCAGAGGTTCTTCAGGCCGCGCTCGAGCAAGGCGTCGGCGGTGAGAATGGGTTGTTGCGTAGTCATGGGGGGACCTCCATCGCGAGCGCCGCCCGAGCGGCCATCGCGCTATGTGATGTTTTTACTCTTCGGCCAGTCGGGCGATCTGCGCTTTGTAGACGTCTTCGGTCCACACGTCGCCTTCCTGCGGGCCGGGGCCGGTGCGATTCAGGTAGGCCACGAGGCCCGCCAGATCGTGCGTGCCCGAGGCGTAGGCGCGCTCGATGGCGTCGCCCAGCAGGCTTTCGTATTGCGTCGGCTCATGACGACGCGCTTGATGCGGTTCCAGATAACGGTCCATCACTTCCCTCCATTGCGCACCCGCTCGCGAATGCGCGCGTGCACGGGTACAAAGTCATAAGTCGGATAGCATTCGGTGCGAAACACGCCCCAGGCCGAACGCTCCAGTTCCACGTTCACGACCGGCAGCAAATGCGGCGGCAGTTCCAGCGTGACGATCTGGCCGAAGCCCATCGCCACGGTCCACGACACCACTTTCACGCCGGCGGGCGGGAATCGCTCCCACCATTCGGCAGCCTTCAGACGTTCCTGAAAATCGTCGAGATTGTTCGACTGATCGTGACGCAGGAACACCGTCAGCATCATGGTCTCGGGCTGGACGGTGCCCGGTGCGGTTTCGCTCATTGCTCTCTCGCCTGTCGCGTCGCTTACTGCACGAACTGGTTGGTGAACAGGTCTTCCGGCTTGGACTTCTCACGGATGACCTTCTCTTGCGCGTAGAAGTCCTGCAGCTTCGTCACACGCGCCGGATCGAACGCGCCCAGACGTTGCTGTCCCGGGTACACATTGCGGGCGTAGTACGTGAGGATCTTCTCGATCTCGGCTTCCTTACCCTTGTAAGCGGGCACGGCGGCGCAGTATTCCTTCGCAGCACCAGCCGGATCGCGCATGATTTCCGCGACCGACTTGACCGTCGCGCGCACGAACTTGCGGATCATCTCCGGCTTCTCGGCAATGGTCTTGTCCGAAGCGAGAATCGCCTGCGCCATGCCCGGGAAATACTTGTCGGTCGACGTCATCGTGACCTTCACGCCAGCGTCTTCGATGTTCTGCGCCCACTCGGGCGTGCCGACCATCACTTCCGCCTTGCCCGTCGCGACCTGTTGCCAGACGCCCGCCGGGCCTGCGCCCTGAATGCGCGCGTCGTTACGCGTGAGACCGGCCGAGGCGAGCAGGCCGAGCGTCGCGTAGAAGCCCGTGTCCTGATAGGCCAGCACGGTGATCGTCTTGCCCTTCAAATCGGCGGGCGACTTGATGTTGGCGTCGTCGCGCACCACGAGCTGGTGCAGCGTGCGGCCGCCGAGCAGCGCCACGCCCTTGATGGGGATGCCGTTCGGACGCAGCACGATGGGCGTGTCGCCCAGACCGCCGCCCAGATCGCCGTTACCGGACGCGAGCTGCTTGCCCACGTCAGCGCCGCCCTGCACGGTCAGCCAGCGCACCGACAGGCCTTCTGCCGCGTAGTAACCCTTCTTCTCGGCCAGCATCAGCGGCGCGAAGGCCGGCAGATTCGCCGGGGCCGGGAGCAGATAGGTGATCTGCTGCGTCGCAGGCTGCTGCGCCATCACCGGTGCGGCCACGCCGCTGAGTCCCGCCACGGCGCACAGACCCGCCGTCAGAAAGGCGCGACGCGCCAACGATGCACGGAAAATCGACAACATATCTTTGCCTCGCTCAAGTTTCGGATGTCCGCGATGCCCCGTGCATCGCGGCTTGCCACTGTCATTGCCCACTTCTGCCACCGACGTCAGACCCGGCCCGCCCAGGCGAGCGGGTTCTCGTTCAGGCCCCAGTAAAGGCTCTTCTGATTTGTGTATTCCAGCAGTCCCAGACGGCCCTTCTCGCGCCCCATGCCACTCTCCTTCCAGCCGCCGAACGGCGTCGAGATGGAGAACTGCTTGTAGGTATTGATCCAGACGGTGCCCGTCTCCAGCGCACGGCCCACGCGCCACGCGCGCTTGAAGTCGCGCGTCCAGATACCGGCGGCGAGTCCGTAGACGCTGTCGTTGGCCTCGGCCAGCAGATCGGCTTCGTTCTCGAACGGCAGCACGGCCAGCACCGGCCCGAAGATTTCTTCCTGCACCATGCGCGCCTGATTGGTCAGGCCCGCGATGATCGTCGGCTGATAGAAGTAGCCCTTCTCGCGGCCGTCGCCTGCCGGACGTTCGCCGCCACACAGCAGACGACCGCCCTCTTCCAGCCCGATGGCGACATAGCGCTCGATGGAGTCACGATGCGCCGACGTCACGAGCGGCCCCATCTGCGTGTCTTCGCGCAGCGGATCGCCCACGCGCAGTTGCTTCGCGCCGGCGACCAGACGCTCGACGAACGTGTCGAAGATCGCCTTGTGGACGAACAGGCGCGAGCCTGCGATGCACGACTCGCCCGATGAACTGAAGATGCCGTAGAGCACACCGGCTACAGCGTGATCGATGTCGGCGTCTTCGAATACGATGGTCGGCGACTTGCCGCCGAGTTCGAGCGACACGGGCATCAGCTTTTCAGCGGCCAGACGTGCGATGCCGCGCCCCACTTCCGTGCCTCCCGTGAACGCCACCTTCTTGACCTTCGGGTGACGCACGAGAATGTCGCCGATGACCGAGCCCTTGCCCGGCAGCACCGACAACACCCCGCGCGGCACACCGGCGGCTTCGCAGATGCGGCCGAGTTCGAGCGACGCGAGCGGCGTGACTTCCGCCGGTTTGAGCACTACGGCGTTGCCAGCGGCGAGTGCCGGGGCGAGCTTCTGGGCGTCCGACGCAATCGGCGAGTTCCACGGCGTGATGGCGGCCACCACACCCAGCGGCTCATGCACGCTCATCGTCAGATAGTCGCCACGCGAGGGCGTGAGCGTCTCTTCCAGCGTCTCCAGGCACGACGCGAAGTAGCGGAACGTGCCCGCAGCACTCGCCACAAGCGCACGCGTCTCGCTGATCGGCTTGCCGTTGTCGCGTCGTTGCAGATGCGCGAGCGCTTCGGCGCGTTGCGTGATGCCGTCGGCGACGCGATGCAGCACGGCTGCGCGCTGATGCGGCTTCAGGCCCGCCCAGTCGGCGCGACGCCACGCGGCGTCTGCGGCTTCGACCGCTTCGACGGCGTCATCGGCACCTGCGGCTGCGATCTCGGCATTCACGCTTTCGTCGGCCGGGTACAAGCTTTGATAGCGCTTACCGGTGCCGGCACGCCATTCGCCGCCGACCAGAATGTCGCTCGAAAACCCTTGCAGCAAATCTTGATGGCTCATGAGTCTCTTCCTGCTAGATCACACAGTTCGCGACGCGATTGCGCAGCGCGCGAATGGCCGAATACGCCGTCAGTGCCGACGTCTTGGGGTTGTCCGGCAACGGCTTGCCGCACATCTCCAGCGACATTTCGCCGAACGCACCGCGCGCTGCGATGTGATGCACGTTGCGCGTACTCGTCGGGTCGGCGATCAGACGCACACGCGTCGCATCGAGTCCCAGCCCGGCGATGGCAACGGTCGCCGCGACGTTCGCGTTCTTCGGGTACAGACGCGCCGCGTCGCGCGCGCTGCCTTCGAAGATCACCGTCGCCGTGGTGAGCGTGGCGAGATCGCACACCTGCTCGGCGGGCGTACCCTGCCAGCCCATCGGCGGCTTACGGCCCGTGTACAGCACTTCGTCCAGCCCACCTTCACGGGCAGCGGCGATGGCGTCGATGCCACCGATTGCGCCGGAGAGCAGCGTGACGGTCGATGCACCATCTTTCGCAGCTTGTTCGAGCGCCGCCAGCAGATCGGTATCCGAGAGTGCGCCAATCGAAGCCACAGCGCAGTCAACGCCCGACTTGAGCAGCGGCACGACGTGCCCTGACAGGGCGCTGTGTCCGGCGCATTCCAGGACGAAGTCCGGACGGCTCGACAGCGCCTGCGCTGACGACACCACTTCGGTGCCCGCACGCACGCTGCCGCGCACGCGCTCGGCGGCGTCTTCCGGCACGATCACGTGGCCCACGCGCAGATACGGATCGCTCGCGCACGCTTCATACACTTTCGAGCCGATAGCGCCGAAGCCGATCAGCGCGACGTCAACCGGACGATGATTCAATTCATGCATTCGCAGGCTCCCGGACCGGCGGACCGGCGAAATGCGACGCGAAGTTGCCGACCGACAGCATGTCGACTTCGAGCAGCACCGGACCGTCGTGAGCGACGGCGCGGGCCACGGCCCCTTCCGCCTGATCGATGGACGTGATGCGTTCGTGCTTGAGTTGCAGGCTCGCGCAGAAAGCGGCGAAGTCCGGCTGATGCAGTTGCACGTAATGACGACGGCCGCCGTACTGCGCATCCTGAATATTGCGGATCACGCCGTAGCACTGATCGTTCATCAGCAGAATCACGACGGGTGCCTTTTCCTGCACGGCGGTCGCGAGTTCACCCACGTTCACCATCAGGCCGCCGTCGCCGCACAGGGCGACGGTCTTCTTCGCATTGCCCGCGAGCGCCGCGCCGATGCCCATCTGCATGCCCTGACCGATGCCGCCACCCAGCGCGTGAACCCCTGCGCGCGGCGAGAAGATCTTCAGCAGACGGTTGCCCCATGTGCTGTTCGAGATCGTGACGTCGCGCACCCAGTTGAAGTCGCGACCGAGCGAACCTTGCAGCGCTGCCACGAGTTGACGGTACGGGCCGAGGCCTTCAGCAACTTGCTTCACGGCCGCGTCGCGCGCCGCAGCGAGGTCGGCGTGGAACGCCGGATCGACCGAGAGGCGGCCTTGCAGACGGTCGGCCAGTGCGTTCAGCACGCTAGCGGCGTCGCCCTGAATGAACAGGTCGTTGCGATAGCCACGGTTGTCGGCCAGTCCGTCGGCGTCGACGCGATACAGCGGACGCGGCAGCGCCAGCTTGTACTTGAGCGTTTCGTTGCCGCGCAGACGCGAGCCCACGACGAGCACCGCGTCACACGTCTTGTAGAACTTCTCGACCGTGGGGTGGATGTTGAATGCGCCCAGCGTGGCGGCGTGGTCTTCCGGCACGATGCCGCGACCCTGCACGCTCGTCACCACGCCGAAGCCCATGTCGACGAGACGCTTGACGGCCGCCTCCGCGCCACGAGCACCGCCGCCTAGCCACAGCAGCGGGCGATGCGCCGATGCGAGCTTGTCGGCCAGTGCGGCCACGCGTGCGTCGTCGTGCGTCGGCACGGCGATATGCGGGGCGGACAGATCGGCCGGCCATTCGATTTCAGCCGCCTGAATGTCGATGGGGATCTCGACGCTCACCGGCCCCGTCGGCGCAGTCAGCGCAGCACGCACCGCTTCGCGCACCGTCGCGAGCGCCGTATCGACGCAGCGCACACGGTAAGCCGCCTTCGAGATCGAGTTGAGCATGCTCAGTTGATCCGGCGCTTCGTGGATGTAGGCGAGATCGCGGTCGAGGAACTCGGTTTCGATCTGACCGGTGATGTGGAGCACCGGCGTGCCGGCCGTGAGCGCTTCGACCATCGCACCGGCTGCGTTACCGGCAGCCGTGCCCGTGCTCGTGAATGCAACGCCGAGTCCGCCGGACACGCGCGACAGGCCGTCGGCCATGTTCAGTGCGCCGGCTTCGCCGCGTGCGCCGACGTAACGGATCTTTTCGCGACGCGCGATGGCGTCGAGGATCGGCATGTTGTGAATCGAGATCACGCCGAATGCGGTCTGCACGCCGCACTGTTCGAGAAACGCCGCGATGACTTCGCCGACGGTGGTTTTGTTAGACATGTCTTGCCAAGCCTCCGGAAACATCGATGTGACTGCCCGTCGTATAGGACGACTGCGGGCTAGCCAGGAAAAAGATCGCTGCGGCCGCCTCTTCAGGCTTGCCCAGACGTTGCAACTGGATTTGCTTCTTGCGCGCGAGTTCGCCGGTCCACTCCGACCACGTCTTGCTGTCGCCCGCCTCTTGCGCGGCGGCGTAACGGCGACGCCACTGTCCCGACTCGACCAGTCCGATCAGAATCGCGTTGACGCGCACGCCGTCGGGCGCGAATTCGCCCGCCATCGAACGCACGAGGTTCTGCACGCCCGCACGCGCCGACGAGGTCGCCACCATGTGCGGCTCAGGTTGCAGCGCGAGCAGCGAGTTGACGCAGACGATGGCGGCGTCGCCCGTCTCGCGCGCGGCGTCGCGCAGCATCGGCAGGCAAGCACGCGTGGTGCGGATCACGCTGAAGTACTTCAGTTCGAGTTCTTCGCGCCAGGCGTCGTCGGTCGTGTCGGCAAACGTCGACACACGGCCCTGGCCCGCGTTGTTCACCAGCATGTCGAGACGACCGAATTCGCCACGGATACGCTCGACCAGTGCGGTGACATCGCCCTCGTCGAGCACGTTGCACTGCGCAGCGATGAGGCGCGCCTGCGGATGACGCTCGCGCAGATGCGCTTCGGCTTGCGCCAGGCGCTCGGGGTTGCGTCCGCAGATGGCGACGGCGGCCCCGGCGTCGAGCAGGCGCTCGGCGGTCGCCAGCCCGATACCGGACGTGCCGCCCGTGACCAGCGCTGCGCGCGCGGAAAGGTCGATCTTGATCATTTGAGTCCCAGTGACTTCATGTAGGGGGTGGACTTGCCGTCGCTCCCCGGGCGGTAGTTCAGACGGTGCGAGAGCGCATCGGCGGCTTCGCGCACCTGACCGATCAGGCCCGCGTCGAGCATCGAGGCGTCGATGTTGGCGCGCGGAATCGTGACCGTGATGGCGGCGCAGATGCGGCCCACGTCGTTGCGCACCGGTGCGCTCACCACGCTGATACCGCGTTCGAACGACGAGGCCGATACCGCATAGCCGCGCTCGGCGTCTTCGCGCACGCGCTCGAACAGTTCGGTGAGCGACTCGGGCGTCTGCGGCGTGAATTTCTCCAGCGTCTTCTCGGGATACAGCGCGCGCAGTTCGGTGAGCGTCAGGTCGCCCATCAGCACGTGACCGTGCACCGTGGCATGCGCCGGCAGACGCGTGCCGACGTTGACCTTGATCGAGTTGAAGACGCCCGCCACGCTTTGCGCCTTCGCGACGAACACGATGTCGCGGCCGTCGCGAATCACGATGTGCGACGTGAGTTGGGTGGCGTCGCGCAGGCGCTCGATGATCGGAATGCCGAGGTCGGTCAGTTCCAGCGAGCTGAGGTATTCGAAACCCAGACGAAGCACGGCCACGCCCAGACGGAAGTTCTTTTCGCTGCCTGCGCGCTCAAGAAAGCCCATGGCTTCGAGCGTCTGCAACAGACGGAAGACGGTCGTACGCGGAATGCCCAGCCGTTGCGACAGTTCCGGCGCACTGAAGACCGGTTCGCGCGGCGAGAACTGCGTGAGGATGCGCAGGCCGCGCTCAAGACCCGGCACGAGGTAGCGGGACTCGGCAGCGCCCTCGACGACCGCGTCGCCGTCGAGCGAGACGTTTTGATCGTCCTGCAAGGTGTCGTCCTCGATGAGCGCTTCGCGCTTCGGTGTAGCCGGTGCCATCTCAGCGCTCCCCTGCCGCGACACGTTCGAGCCACGCGGCGAGCGCAGCATTCAGAACGTCCGGCGTTTCGATATACGACGCGTGGCCTGCACCGTCGATGATTTGCAGCGGCACGCCCGCGACTTTCGCGATGACTTCGCACGCGGCAGGCGACGTGATGCCGTCCTGCGCGCCTACGGCCACCGCGACGGGACCGGCGTTGGCGCTCACGTACTGCGCGAGTTCGCTGGCGACGTCGCCATTCGAGAGCAGGTGCGTCGCCTGACGGTAGCCGACCGGCAGCACCCGCGACATGTTCCATTTCACCCAGGCGCGCGGCAACTCAGCGGCGTCCGGGGCGACGAGGTTGTCGCTGCGCTCACGCGCCATACCGGCGGGGCCGAGCTTGTCGAGCATCGCCAGACGGCTGTCGCGCTTGGACAGACGTACCTCGGCGTCTGCGCGGCCGTAGCCGTTGGCAGGCGAGCAGAGAAAGAGACCGCGCACGCGTTGCGGCGCGCGGCTCGCAAACTTCGTTGCCATGATCGCGCCCAGCGAATGACCGACCAGCGCCACACGATCCAGACCGAGGGCGTCGAGCCACGCTTCCAGGGCGTCGGCATACGCATCGGGATGCGGTTCGGCGGCAGCGACATTCGACGTCGCGCCGTAGCCGGGCGCATCCCAGGCGTACAGCGTTGCATCCAGTCCCGTGGCTTCGAACTGCGCGAGCCAGGACGCCGCACCGGAGCCGATGCCGTGCAGCATCACGACCGGCAAGCCAGCGTCGCGCTCAGCGCCCGCACAGCGATACCCGACGGTGCCCGCACGCGTGGCGACGGTGCGATATGCAAACGCGTCCAGCCGTGCGCGCAAGGGCGCAACGACATCGTCTTCTGGCACTTCGTGTTGATGGGCTTCGGCTTGCATGGCGGCTTTCGTCTAACTTTTTCGGACTTGATGCAGACTTCCGACTGCGTGAATTTCTGCCGATGCCGTGTGTGCATTCGACACACGGGCACCGGACTTTTCCTTGCCGACTTACTTCATTTCGCGCTTGATCTTTGCGAGCGGCGAATCGGGCGGATACGTCGGCGTGACCGGCTTTTGCGAGCCGAGCATCACGCACATCAGCGCGTCTTCGTCGCCGATGTTGATTTCCGTGCGGTACACGCCCGGCGGCACCGAGATCAGATCGCGCTCGCCGAGAATCGCTTCCCACGTTTCACCGTCGCGCTCGCAGATCACCTTCATCTTTCCGCGCATGACGAAGAAGATTTCCTCGACGTCCATGTGGATGTGGCTCGGGCCGATGTTGCCGGCCGGGATCACCATCGTGGAGAACGTGAAGTGACCGGCGGGCACGGTGTTGACGTCTTTGGCCACACCGGTGCCGCCCGTGCCGACGTAGCGCATCTGCGCACGGCGGTACTTCGGGTTGTAGTCGGCCTGGAACTTGAGGGCGTCCCAGTCGTATTTACGCGTCGAGAAACGGGCGACGCGGGTCTCCAGCCAATCGCCGAATGCCTGACCTTCGGTCTGCGTCCAGCTCTCGACGGCCTGCGGCGTCGCGGTGTTTTTAGCGTCGGCTTGCGCCATGATCTAACTCCTGAAAGGCGTTGCGAATGTGAGTGGCTCGTCAGGGCATGACGAAGCCGCCGTTGACCGGCAGAACCTGTCCGGTCACGAAACGGGAAGCGTCGGAGAGCAGGAACAGCACCGGGCCGACGACGTCGTCCGGCACTTGCGCACGCGGCAGCGCACGCCCCTCCAGATAGTGGCGATGGCGCGCCGCCGGCACATAGGCCGTGGCTTCGACTTCGACGAGCCCCGGCGCGATGGCGTTGACGGTAATGCCGTCCGGGCCGAGTTCGCGCGCGAGCGAGCGCGTCATCGACATGACCGCGCCTTTGCTGGCGGTGTAGGCAAGCAGGCGCGGTGCGCCCCATAGTGCCGTGTCGGACGCGATGTTCACGACGCGGCCCTGCCCCGAGGCGCGCAGAAACGGCAGCGCGGCCATCGTCATGAGCCACGTGCCGCGCACATTGACGTTCATCACGGCGTCCCACGTCTCGACGCTCAGTTCGGTGGCCATCTTGCCGCCCGAGTTGGTGATCGCGCCGTTGTTGACGAGGCCATCGATGCCGCCCATCTGCTGACCGGCCGCTTGCGCTGCGGATTCGACCGATGCCGGGTCCGACAGGTCGACGCGCACGAACGACACGCCGTGTCCGGCGTCCTGCAATTCGGCGGCCAGCGCTTCACCGGCGTGTGCGGCAATGTCGGCAATCGTCACTTGTGCGCCACGTGCCACGGCGGCACGCACGAAGCCTTCACCGAGGCCACGCGCGCCGCCGGTGATCAGCAGCTTCTTGCCGTCGAGCGGCGGCAGCGCGTCGATATCGAGCGGCATCACCGGGAGGGTCGACAGTTCGTCCACGATTCGATTCCTTGTGAAGTCCGACGCTCAGGCGATGTTCATGGCCGCACGCGGCACGTAATGCAGTGCGCGACGCTCCAGCCAGACCACCGCCGCGTAGGCCGCGATACCGATGACGGTCAGCCCGGCAATCGCGACGAACACCATCGCGGTATTGCCCTGCCCTTCGCCATACACCAACAGATAGCCGAGACCGCGGTCGCCACCGACCAGCTCGCCGACAGTCACGCCGATCACGGCCAGCGTCGACGCGATGCGCAGCCCGGCGAACAGTGCCTGCATGGCCGACGGGAATTCCACGAAGCGGAAGATCTGCCAGCGGCGGCCACACAGCGCACGTACCAGATTGACCATGTCGGGATCGACCGAGCGCACTGCACCCAGCACGTTGATCATCACGGGGAAGAAGACGATCAGCACCGCGACGAGAATCTTCGGGTAGATCGTGTAGCCCATCCACATCACGAACAGCGGCGCGAAGGCGACCTTCGGCGCGATCTGCAATGCGAGGATGTACGGCGAGAGCATGGCTTCGGTCGACGGCGACAAGCCGAGAATCACACCGATCAGCACACCCAGCGCCGAGCCGATCACGAAGCCGGCGATCACTTCGAGCGCCGTCACACCGATGTGCAGCCACAGGTTTTCGACCTGGAACATGCGCACGCCTTCGACCAGCGTCGACGACAGCTTGGGCAACACGAATTCAGGCACGCCGAATGCCGTCGGGCCCCATTGCCACACGGCCGCGAAGAGCAGCAGCAGCACGAAGCTACCGGCGGTCAGTTGCGTTTTGGAAAGGGATTTCATAGCGGAGATTCCAGTGTCTTGTGCGAAGTGCGAGCCAGTGCCGATCAACCGAGGTGGTCGTCGCGACCGACCTTGAGCAGTTCCATCAGATGCGCGACGTACTCGTTCATGCCCGCTTGCTTGCGGCGCTCGATGGGGTTGTCGCGGTGCGGCAGATCGACGGTGATCTCTTCGATGATCGTGCCCGGCCGCTCGCTCATCACGAACACGCGGTCCGACAGCGCAATCGCTTCCGCGAGATCGTGGGTGATCATCAGCGCGGTCTTGCCTTCGCTGGCGAGCATCTGCGCGAGATCCTGCTGAAGGACCATCTTGGTTTGCGCATCGAGTGCCGAGAACGGCTCGTCCATGAGCAGCACGTCCGGCTCCACAGCCAGCGTGCGGGCGAGCGCTGCGCGTTGACGCATGCCGCCCGATAGCTGGTGCGGGTAGTGGTTCTCGAAACCCTTGAGGTGGCAGCGCGCGAGCAGCGCCTTCGCGACTTCTGCGCGCTCGGCCTTGTTGCGGCCGCGAATCTGCATGCCGAGTTCGACGTTCTTCTGAATCGAGCGCCACGGCATGAGCAGATCCTTTTGCAGCATGAACGCGACCTGTTGCGACGGCCCGCGCACCGGCTTACCCGCCAGCGTCACTTGCCCTTCGCTGGGCGCATACAGACCGGCACCCATGTTGAGCAACGTGCTCTTGCCGCAGCCGCTCGGGCCGATCAGCGAGACGAACTCACCGGCTTTGATGCCGATGGAGACATCGGAGACAGCGGTCATCTCGCCCTTGCCCTGGCGATTTTTGAAACGACGCGTGACGCCGCGATATTCGATAGCGAACGGCAACGGTGCCGCTGCGGGCTGCTTCTCACGCGCTCCGGCATACGCCTCGGCTACGTTTGCGTCCTTCAACTGAATCGACCTGAGCATGGGAAACCACCGTGTTTCTGGATGTTCAACTTGCCTCGGGCAGCCTGCGGCGTCTGTTCGCGTGCACGGCTTGCCAGCCTGTCTTTCTCTTTCGCGTAAAGTTTCATATGTGAAACGTTGATTTACTTATGGATCAATTATAGGGAGTGACGGCCGCAGTCAAAATTGTTTTTTGACTAGGGGAAACCCGAATTCATGGGTGTTTCCGGGGACAGCGCCCACTGTTTCGACAAAAAAAGCGCCGACGGGCAAATGCCGGCCGGCGCATCAAGAGAGACCACTGGGTGAAAAAGGTAAAAGCGCGGGAACGCGTCAGAACGAGTGGTGCACGCCCGACATGATCACGAGCTGATTCGCCGTCGACGACGGGCTGATCGTGTTGATTGCCGTCACCGCACCGTTGCCGCTCGCGTGTTGGTACGCGCCGCTCACATAGACCTGCGTGCGTTTGGAGAAGGCGTAGACATCGCCGAGGCTGACCTGGGTCCAGCGCTTGCCGGACATATTGGTCGTCGCCGCGCCGAAGGTGATCGTGTTCGGCACGCTCGTCGCGAAGTTCACACCGGCGTCGAACGATTGATACGTGTCGTTGTAGCCGGGGGACTGAAGCTTCACGCGCGTGTAAAGCGCATGCAGCAGCCACGGCCCGAAGCCATAGGACACACCTGCGCCCATGTTCTCGACGTTCGATGCCGCGTAGGTTGCGACCGGCTGCCCCTGGAACGTGGCACCGCCGAGCGCTGCGACGTTCGGCGTGCGGTTGTTCTCGTTCGAGTAGACGGCCGACGCCTTGAAGCCACCGTTCGTGTAGTTCGCCGCGACACTCCACTTGCGACCGTTCGCGAAGTTCGTGTTGTTGCCGAACGAAAGCATCGCGCCCGCCTTGAAGCCCATGTAGTCCGGCGTGACGTAACGCACGGAGTTATCGACCTGCACGACGGACGTGTTGGCGAGTTCGTCGAGGTTGCCCGGGTGGAACATGTACCAGTTCATGCCCAGATAGGCCGTGCTGAACGGGCCCAGCCAGTCGAAGTTGAACGTGGTCATGTGGCCGATGGTGAGCGTACCCATCTTGTCCGACTGCAAGCCGACCCACGACTGGCGGTTGAACATCGCCCCTGCCTTGATCGTGTTGCCCGTGAGCGTCGAGAAGCCGTTTTCCAGCAGGAAGATCGCGCGATTGCCGCCGCCCAGATCTTCCACGCCACGCAGGCCCCAGCGGTCCGGTTGCGAACCGCCCTGCTGCGCAATCCAGTTCGAACTGCCGCCCTGGTTGTTCACGAATGCCACCCCAGCATCCATGCTGCCGTACAGCGTGACGTTGCTCTGTGCGTGTGCTGCGACCGGCACGCCGAGCGCCAGCAGCGTTGCTGCCGCCAGCGTCGTCATGCCCGGGATCCGCCCCATCGGAAACCGCTTCATCTGTGAACTCCTGTCGTTCGATGATTCGAGAACGATGGATACGTCCGCCAAGGCGCAGCCCGGCCCGGGCGACCCGATCCGGAAGCGCTTGTTTTGTGACGTTCCATCTGTGAAACGTTGGATTACTTATGAAACCAACTGAGCGAAGCTTAGGCCAGGAGACTCCTGTCGCTCGCAGCGGAGATGCACGAATTGATGGCGGCAAATTGGCGTGATAACGCACGCGTGTTGTGCCGAGAAAATCCCTTGACGCAGGTACCCGGCACGACACCGAACGTCCCGTCCACGTTGCCGTAAGTCCCGTTCCGACAACGCTCGGTGTCACAGCTCGAACTCGGGATTTACCCGAGGAAGGCTTGCGATCGATCGAATCAAAAACAATAATATTTGAACATCATGTTCATATTTGAACGTTTTATTTTTTCCGATTCATCGATACGCTCGTCAAAGGATGTCCCCCATGCAAGCTCCCCTCATCGGCATCAACGGTGCCGGCATCGGCGGTCTGGCCGCCGCCATCGGATTGCTCCGCGCAGGTTTTCGTGTGCGTGTGTATGAGCAGGCGTCGCAGTTCGCGCGCGTCGGTGCGGACATCAACCTGACGCCGAATGCGGTGCGCGCCCTCGACGGGCTGGGCGTAGGCGACGAACTTCGCAAGACGGCCGCGCAGCCGAGCCATCGCATCAGCCGCATGTGGGATTCCGGTGAAACGACATCGTGTCTGGAAATGGCACAGACCGCGCAGACGAAATACGGTGCGCCGCAACTCACGATGCATCGCGCCGATCTGCTGCAAGCACTGGAGCAAGCCGTTCCGGCTGACGCGATTGCACTCGGCAAGAAGCTCGTATCGTTCGAAGCGCCGGACGCAGGACAAACGGGCAGCATCCGTCTGACGTTCGCCGACGGCACGCATGACGACGTCGACGTGCTCATCGGCGCAGACGGCATCCATTCGGTCGTGCGTCGTGGCCTGTTCGGGCAGGAGTCGCCGGAGTTCACCGGCGTGGTGGCGTATCGTGCCGTCGTCCCCGCAGAGAAGTTGAGCGGCGTGCCGAATCTCGGTGCGTTCACCAAGTGGTGGGGACCGAATCCGTCGAGCCAGATCGTGACGTTCCCGCTCAACCTCGGGCGCGACATCTTCGTGTTCGCCACCACACCGCAAGACAGCTGGACGCTCGAATCGTGGACCGCACCGGGCGACGTGCACGAGCTGCGCGCCATGTATGCGAACTACCACAGCGAAGCGCGCGCCCTGCTCGACGCATGCGACAGCGTGCTCAAGTCGGCGCTTTACGTGCGCGATCCGCTGCCGCAATGGTCACGCGATCGCGTGTCGCTGCTGGGCGACGCGAGCCATCCGATGATGCCGTTCATGGCGCAGGGCGCAGGCATGGCGATCGAAGACGCTGTGGTACTGTCTCGCCACCTCGCGGATGCCGGTACGCGCGCCGATGCGGCCACACTGGCGAACGCACTGGCACGATACGAAGCCGCGCGTCGCGAGCGCACCGCACGCGTGCAGATCGGCTCGCGCGGTAACCAGTGGCTCAAGGAAGGCGGCAACGCCGACTGGGTCTACGAATACGACGCCTGGCAAGTGCCGCTCGCCGCCTGAGTCCGTCAGGACTTCCGAGCATCACCGTCCGATTTTGACGAAGGGATTCGAACGTATGACGAAAGCAACGTCCGCCAACGCGCCAGCCGCAGGCGCTCCTGAGACCGACGCACAGGACACCGCGCAAGCGGGGCTCGTAACGCCGGTCATGCGCGCGCTCAAGTTATTGCGCTACGTGGCGGACGGCGGCTCGACGGCGAACCTCAGCGACGTCGGACGTCGCATCGGCGTGAACCGGGTGACGGTCATGCGTCTGGTGGAGACGCTGCAATACGAGGGTGTGCTGGAGCCGCTGCCGCACGGCGGACATCGGCTCGGTCTCGGGTTTCTGACGCTGGCCGCCAGCGCCCTCGCTGGCGAAGATCATCTCGCCACAGCCCGACGCGTGCTCACGCGCGTGACGAGCGAGACCGGACTGTCGAGTTATCTCACCGTGCTCGACGGTGCGCAGGTGCGCTACCTCCTGTGCGAAACGCCTGCCCTGCCGCTGGTGAGCAACATCCGGGCAGGTAGCCGCGTGACGGCGCATCTGACGGCACCGGGCCGGTCGTTGCTGGCGCATCTGGGCACCGAGCGCCGCCGCGCGCTGCTGGGGCCTGAGCCGTTGGCAGCCGCGACTGCGCAGAGCGCGCGGACCTACGCGGCGCTCGATGCGCAATTGGCCCGCGACCGCGAGGCCGGCTGCGCATGGAGTCAGGACGGCTTCGAAGCCGGTATCGACGCCTGCGCCGCTGCTGTGCTCGACGCGCACGGCCGCCCCTTGGCAGCCCTGAGCGTTGCCGGTCCTCGCGCGCTGGTCGGCACCGATTCCGTCACGCGCGAGCGTACGGCCCGCGTCGTGAAGTCGGGTGCGGTCGATCTCGCCGTATTACTGGCAGACGCGCCAGCTTTCCTCGCGGCGGCGGAACGGGCCTGATACGTCGTCTTTGACGTTATCCCTTTGAACATGCGGCATCCACGGTAATGCCGCCTGTCGCACACCTTCACACGTCAGCGGAAATCGTGCCCTCGCCAGCATTGCCACTGTGCACGGCGTAACACGCCGTAACGCGGTTTTCGCCTTACTTTCCCCTCTCGAAGCCCCCGGACACCCGTCCCAGTTGCTAGGATTTTCTGTAACGGGCGCAGACATGCCGCATCGATTCCGCGCATGCCGACGCCCGCTTTGCGGCGAATCCGATGACAAAGAACTCTCTGAAATGGCAGCACGTGGCGGTAGCAGGCGTGCTTTGTGGTGCCTCGGCGTTTGCGCAGGCACAGGAAGCCACCGTGTTCGCGGGCGGCATGAACGCGCGTAATGACGATAACGCGCACACGTATGCGTGGGGCTTCGATTACCGTCAGGCGCTGAGCGAGCATTTCGCGACGAGCTTCACGTGGTTGAACGAAGGCCACGTGCCGGACCATCACCGCGATGGCTTCGCAGTGCAGGTCTGGGCGCACCAGCCGCTCTTCGACCGGCGATTCGATCTCGCGGTCGGCGTCGGCCCGTACCACTACTACGACACCGTTCAGGGCAGTCGCGGACGCCGCTACGAGGACGATCACGGCTGGGGCGCGATGTTCTCCGTCGCGGCGACGTGGTACTTCGAAAGTCGCTGGTACGTGCAGGCGCGCGCCAACTACGTGCAATCGCCGTCGAGCGTGAATTCCGTCACTTATTTGCTCGGCGTCGGCTATCAGTTAGAGAAGCCGTCGTCGCCCGGCCCGCTGTCGGGCGGTTCCAAGCCGGGGTTGCCGACGGGCGACGTGCTGTCTGTGATGGCGGGAATCTCCGTCGTGAACAGTCTCGATTCGCAGAATGCGGCAGCGGAAGCCATCGAATACCGTCACGGCTTCGGGTCGTGGTTCGACGGCACCGTGTCGCTCATCAACGAAGGGCACAGCGATATCGGCAATCGTCAGGGCGCGGCGGCGCAGGTTTGGATCAAGGACGATTTCTTCGACGACCGCTTCAGTCTAGGCCTGGGCTTCGGGCCGTATGTCACGTGGAATAAGTACAAGGAGAATCGCGCGGCGGGTGGTGCGCAGAACGTCGTCGCTGGGTTGCTGACGATGAGCGCCGCCTACCGGTTTGCTGATCACTGGGTCGGACGCATCTCGTGGAACCGTGTCGTCACCGGCTACGACCGCGACAGCGATATCTTCCTCGCGGGTGTGGGGTACAAGTTCTGATCAGTTGCGACGTTCTGTCGCACTCCTGTTAATTAACATCTTTATTAGAGTCTTCGCTCGACATGATCGGCGAATGTCGGGTGTCTTGAAACCCTTATCCGACGAGGGTTTCGAGGCGATTCATTCTTCGCAATTCATTGTTGCGCCGCATGCGGTTACTCCTGCGACGTGGTCGTCCTACCTTAGAGGCGTAGGCGGTGCCGGACTCGAAAGCGAGCTGGCCGACCACCCGAAAAAAGCAATGACAGGAGAATAACCATGACCCGCACTCTTTCTCATCTGATGATCGCCGCAACCCTCGCTGTGGCCGCTGCCCCGGCAGCGTTCGCAGGCACTGGCGGCAATGGTTATCCGAACGAAAACTTCTTCTGGCAATCGAGTGTGTATAGCGAACAACTCGCCGTGCCGCGCGCTCAGGTCAAGCAAGAACTGATCGACGCGCAAGGCTCGCTGACCCAGACCGATAGCCAGTACCCGGTCCTCAAGACCTACGGCAACCCGGTAGGCGCTCACGTGCAAGGCTCGACCGCACTGATGAACTCGACTTATCGGGGGAATTGATCGGTCGTAATGATCACACTGAGCTAAGCGTCGGAAGCGACTCGATTGAATCTGCGAAGACGTCCGACGGTTAGCTCGGTTGAAAAGAAACACCCCGCGCAATTTGGCGGGGTGTTTCTTTTTGACGACAGAAATCAGGGGATCGTCGGCTGAGCGATCAGACGGCAATGGTTGAAAGCTTGCGTTCGCCGAGCGGCGTGACGCGTAAGGCTCGCGCCTCGCGCGTGGGTTCGAGCCATTTGGCGTCGAGGCAGGTACTGAGCAGCGCAGCGCCCAAAGCGCCGCCGAGATGCGGCTTACGCTCGCTCCAGTCGGGACAAGTACAAGCGAAGCGACGACGTCGTGTATGCGCCTGAGTGAGATCGACGCCGAGAGCGGTCAGCCCGTCGGTGCCTGCGTCGGTCAGCGCCACGTCGCTACCATCGACACGAATCCACCGGCGGTCATGCATCCGCGCAAAGAGATCGACGGCGATCTCGCCAGCGAGATGGTCATAGCAGGTACGAGCATGACGAAGGGGGATAGGGGTGGCACGGCTTACCGGCACCGGACGCGGCCGAAGCTCACGCGTGGCAAGGACAGCACTGGCAAGCGCCTCGATAGCCGCAGCCGTCTCCGGCGTGGCAATCCGAAAATACCGATGACGCCCCCGCGCTTCCTGCGCAAGAACACCACCGTCGACGAGCCGGGCAAGATGCCCGCTGGCGCTGGAGGGAGACAACCCGGCCACCAACGCCAGCTCCCCGGCAGGACGGGCGGAGCCGTCCATCAACGCCCAGAGCATGGTCATGCGACCTGCGTCTGCGAGGAGCGCGGCGAGGGAACTGACGCCAGGTGCGGTATCTCGTGCGGTGTCCATGTCAGGACTCCTTTGAAGAACATGTCCGCAGTATAGGTCCGACGGTGCGTTCAACAGTTCAGCACAGGATGAAACGTGCCAGATGATTCACGGCGCATCCTTGACACCATCGAGACACGTTTCCGAGGCTCTTCGCCATGTCAGTCGCCACGCTTGTATCACCCACGCAGTCGCACAACCGCTTTCCCGCAAATGCGACGGAAGCCGTCACGCACCCCGATCCTTATCCGTACTACGCGTCGCTGGCCGCGCGACTCCCTTTTGGCTTCGACGCATCGCTCGGCATGTGGGTCGCCGCCGGACCGGAGGCGCTGGCGGAGGTGCTGGGGCATCAGGCTTGCGGGGTGCGCCCGGCGGGGGCTGTGGTGCCTGCCGCGTTGGCGGACGGGCCTGCGGGCGAGTGGTTCGGCGCGCTCGTGCGTATGAACGACGGTCCCGCTCATGCAGCGATGAAACCCTGGCTCCAGGCGCAGCTTGCAACGCTGCATGCCGACCGTGACGCGCTCGTTCGTCTGCACGACGCGAGTCAGGCCGCCTGTGCCGACGCCTACCTCGCGCGCGGAGATGCCCCCGCCGCACGCCTCGACGACTTCGTCTTTCGTCAGCCAATCTACGGCCTCGCGGCGTGGTTGGGTGTTCCCGCTGCCCAATGGACGGAAGTGCATGAGGATGTTCAGCGGTTGGTCGCTGCGATGGCGGAAGCCGGTAAACCGTCGCCACGCGCCGACGTTCTGACGCACGGACATCGCGCCGCCACGGCGATGCGTCTGCGTGCCGCACGCTGGCTCGACAACGATGCAGCCCCCGACACCTGGCTGCGGGAAGTTGCCCGGCGCGCGGCAAGCAATGACAGCGTCGACTTCGACGCGCTTACGGCGAACGTCGTCGGCCTCTTCACGCAAACCCACGACGCCTGCGCCGGCCTCGTCGCCAATAGCGTCCGGCGACTTGCAAGAGATGCTCATGTCGCGTCTGTGGCATCCGATCCGGCAGACCTCAGCGTCGCCATCAAGACCGTCAGCGACGTCATCCGCTTCGATCCGCCGGTACAGAACACACGACGATTTCTGCACGCGCCTGCCGTCATCTGCGAACAGGCACTGGCACCGGGCGACGTCATCCTCGCCGTGCTGGCATCCGCACCGCCGAGTGCAACGCCGGACGGCGTGGCGTGGACCTTCGGGACGGGCGTCCACGCCTGCCCGGGACGCTCCCCCGCGAGTACGATTGCCGCCATCGGCGTTCACGCGATACGCCAAGCGGGCGATGATCTTTCGTCGCTGGCAGACGGCACCGCGTACCACCCGCTCGGCAATATCCGCATCGCCCGGTTTTCCGCTTAGACGTGGCGCTTTTGAGATGGTGGACAGCGGCCCGCCTAATACGTTTTATCTGTCGAAATATTAATTTCATCTGATAAAACAAAGCACACCAACTTAACGCCCTTTACCCACAAGGCTTTGCGCGACGTTCAGCCATGCGCACGGGATTTCAGGCAGCATGACACTTTCCCCTTCGCCCCCTGTGCTGTCGTGGCGACACGCCCGACGGACGGCGGACAGGCGACCGATGTTCCTGCTGCTTTCATGTCCAACACACTTTCCGACGGCATGCCCATGCCCGCACGGCTCTGGGCCGTGGCGACCGTCATGCTCGCAATCGCGTTGTCAGTGCTCGACAGCGCCATCGCCAACGTGGCGCTGCCGACCATCGCACGCGATCTGAACGCCAGCCCTGCCACCTCGATCTGGATCGTCAACGCGTATCAGCTCGCCATCACCATTTCGCTGCTGCCGCTCGCCGCGCTTGGCGAAATCGTGAGCTACCGGCGCGTCTACACGGTCGGTCTCGCCCTCTTTACCGTCGCCTCGCTCGCCTGCGCGCTCTCCGACTCCCTCGTCACCCTGACGCTCGCGCGCGTCGCACAAGGCTTCGGCGCGGCCGGGATCATGAGCGTGAACACGGCGCTCGTGAAAACGATCTACCCGTCGCGCTGGCTCGGTCGCGGTGTCGCCCTTAACTCGCTGATCGTGGCCGTCTCTTCCGCCGCCGGGCCAACGATTGCCGCGGGCGTACTGTCCATCGCCCACTGGCCGTGGCTCTTCGCGATCAACGTGCCGCTGGGCATCATCGCGTTCGCCATCGCCGTGCGCTCGTTGCCGGACAGCACGCGCTCCTCGCATCCGTTCGACTGGATGGGCGCGTTGTTGAGTGCGCTGACGTTCGGGCTGCTGATCTCGGGCATCGATTCGTTCGGGCACGGTCAGGAGCGCTGGCTCGTTGCGGTCGAGATCGCGGCAGCCGTTGTCATCGGGACCGTCTTCGTACGTCGCCAACGCAGTCAGCCGGTGCCGCTGCTGCCCGTCGACCTGCTGCGCATTCCGATTTTCGGGCTGTCGATCTGCACGTCGATGGCGTCGTTCTGCGCGCAGATGCTCGCGTTCGTCTCGCTGCCCTTCTTCCTTCAGGACACCCTCGGCTTCGATCACGTGCAAACGGGTCTGCTGATGACCGCGTGGCCGCTCACCATCGTGGTCGTCGCCCCCCTGGCGGGACGTCTGCTCGAGTACTACAAGCCGGGGCTGCTCGGCGCGATCGGGCTGGCCGCATTCGCGCTCGGTCTGCTCGCGCTCGGCTTGTTGCCCGATCAGCCGGGCACGTTCGATATCGTCTGGCGCATGGCGCTGTGCGGCTTCGGCTTCGGGCTGTTCCAGTCGCCCAATAATTACGCGATGTTGATGTCGGCCCCGAGCCATCGCAGCGGCGGCGCAAGCGGCATGCTGGGCACCGCGCGGCTGACCGGGCAGACGACCGGCGCGGCGCTCGTGGCGCTCGTCTTCAGCGTCGCGCCGCAGGGCTACGGCACGCGGGCGTCGCTTTACGTGGCAGCCGCGTTCGCGGCGGTGGCGGCAGTCGTGAGCAGTCTGCGCACGCTGCCGTCTGCACAACCCGCCGTGAAATGACGACACTGCGGAGATCACTGCGAACAACACTTCCCGGGCCGTTCAGGCGGGTTCACCCGGCCGACCGTCCGGCCGTGCTACACTGCCGACCTTTTACGGCTCGCCCGCGCGGGCCGCAAATGCCATGAGTTTCTGCGCCATCGATTTCGGCACTTCGAATTCTGCCGTCGCCGTAAAGGGCGGCAGCGCCATGCGTCTGGTCGAACTTGAGGCCGGCTACGGCACGCTGCCCACCGCCGTGTTCTTCAACGCCGACGAAGGCGGCCGCGCCTCGTTCGGGCGTCAGGCCGTCGCCGATTACGTCGATGGTTACGACGGGCGCCTTATGCGCTCGCTCAAAAGCCTGCTCGGCTCCTCTCTGATCGAAAGCACCACCGACCTCGGTAACGGCTCGGCGATGCGCTACATCGACATCATCGCGACGTTCCTGCGTCACCTGCGCACCCATGCGGTGAAAGCCGACGGCGGCGATCTGCGTCAGGTCGTCATGGGCCGTCCGGTGTTCTTCGTCGACGACGATCCGAAAGCGGACGCCGCCGCACAACGCTCGCTCGAACAAAGCGCACGCGACGTCGGCTTCAAGGACGTGCATTTCCAGTTCGAACCGATCGCTGCCGCATTCGACTACGAATCGCGCCTGACGGAAGAACAGCAAGTGCTGGTCGTCGACATCGGCGGCGGTACGTCCGACTTCTCGCTCGTGCGTGTCGGCCCGGATCGCGCCCGTCATCTGGATCGCAAGGACGACGTGCTCGCGCACCACGGCGTGCACATTGCCGGTACCGATTTCGACCGCCGCATCGAACTGGCGACCATCCTGCGCGAACTGGGCTACAAGGCGCTCGGCCCGGACGGCAAGGAAGTCCCCAACCGGATCTACTTCGATCTGGCCACGTGGCACCTGATCAACACCGTCTACACGCCCAAACGCGTGGGCGAGTTGGCGCTCACGGCGCATCTGTATGCCGACGCCGCGCATCACCGACGTCTCATGCGCACGGTCGAGCAACGCCTCGGGCACGCACTGGTCGGTCATGCGGAAGAAGCCAAGATCGACGTGTCCGCGGGTGGTGAGACGCGCATCGACCTCTCGGTCATCGAGCGCGAACTGGGCGTGGCCTTCTCGGAGGCCGGTTTGGTAGAGGCTGTGAGCGACGAAATCGCCAGCATTACGGCGGGTGCGGTGCATACGGCGTCGCTCGCCGGCCTGCGCGCCGAGGATGTCGACGCGCTGTACTTCACCGGCGGCTCGACGGGTCTGCGTTGTCTGTCCAGCGCGATGTGCGCCGCCTTCCCGAAAGCGACGCCGGTCTTTGGCGACCGCCTCGCCAGCGTGGCGCTGGGTCTGGGTATTCACGCGAAGCGCGTGTTTTCCTGATCGTTCGTCTCACTCGTCCCGCAATGAAAAAAGCGCGCGACCGAAAGGTCAGCGCGCTTTTTTTATGCCGTCAGGCGAAGCGGATCGAGACGGATCACACGAGGAACTGCCACAGCAGCAACGTCATCACCAACCCGACCAGCGACACGATGGTCTGTAACACCGACCACACCCACAACGTCTCCTTGAGCTTGAGGCCGAAGTACTCGCGCACCATCCAGAAGCCCGCGTCGTTGACGTGGCAGAAGAACACCGACCCCGCCCCGATCGCCAGCGCGATGAGCGAGCCCTGCACCGGCGGCAGATGCATCACGAGCGGCGCGACGATACCGGCCGTCGTGGTCGTGGCGACCGTCGCCGACCCCGTCGCCTGACGCAGCGCCACGGCAATCAGCCACGCCAGCAGAATCAGCGGCATATGGGTGCCGACCGCCACCTTGCCGATGGTCGTCGCAATGCCCGCCGTCACCAGCGCCTGCTTCAACCCGCCGCCCGCACCGATGGTGAGCAACAGCCCGGCAATCGGCGGCAGCGCACGACGCAGCGTCTCGCCCACGCGGGCACGCGGCAGACCGCGCCCCCACCCGAGCACGACGATGGCGACGATGACCGTCAGTGCCAGCGCGATGATCGGCTCGCCGAGGAAGTTGAGCGCGTCGAACACCGGCGTCTCCGGCGTGAGCGCCACCTTGGCGAGCGTGCGGCCCAGCATCAGCACGACCGGCAGCAGAATCACCAGCAGCGCCGCCGCAAACGGCGGTTGCGACGCGTCGTCGTCACGCTTGGTGAATAGCTCGCCCATCTGCTGGGGTGCCTGCACCTGCAAACGCGGCGCAAGCCACATGCCGTACAGCGGCCCCGCAAGGATCACGGCCGGGATGGCGATGAGCAGCCCAAGCCCCATCGTCATGCCCAGATCCGCGTGCAGCGCCGATACGGCGATCAGTGGTCCCGGGTGCGGCGGCACGAGCGCGTGCAGCGTCGTCATGCCCGCAAGCGCGGGAATCGCCACGCGCAGAATCGGCGTGTTCGCGCGACGTGCCATCACAAAGATGATCGGCACCATCATGACCAGACCGACTTCGAAGAACAGCGGCAGGCCGATGATCATGGCGACGAGCGCCATCATCCACGGCAACGCCGCGCCTTTCGCGAACTTCAGCAGCACCGTGACGATCCGGTCGGCCGCCCCGGTGTCGGCCATCAACGCCCCGAGCATGGCCCCGAGCGCGATGATCATGCCGGCGTCGCCGAGCAGACTGCCCGCGCCCTTACTGAACGAACTGGCCACCGCTTCGAGCGGCAGTCCTGCACCCAGCCCCGCGATGAACGTGCCGATGAGAATCGACAGGAACGGCGATAGCTTGAGCGCGCTGATGAAAACGATGATGGCCACGAGGCCGACGAGACAGGACAGCAGAAGGCGAGTGTCGTGCGCTGCCCAAGGCACGACGTGGTTGACTATCTCCACGATGATCCTTGATGACGAGAAACGAAAACACCGGCGCGCAGCGCGCAGCCGGTGTGTGCAGGGATTGTGCTACTGGAGACGGCCGCATGCACGCATGGGCCGCAACGCCCCGTGAGACGGGGCAGGCGGGAGGCAGCGGCAAGTTTCGATCGACAAAACATCGCCGCTGCGGGTCGCGTTACTGGAACGCGACTTCGTTGAAACTGCGCAGTTTGCGACTGTGCAGACGGTCCAGACCGTTGTCGCGCAGCAGCTCCATGGCCTTCACGCCGATCTTCAGATGCTGGTCGACACGCTCGCGATAGAAGCGGTCCGCCATGCCCGGCAGCTTCAGCTCGCCGTGCAGCGGCTTGTCGCTCACGCACAGCAGCGTGCCGTACGGCACGCGGAAACGGAAACCGTTGGCGGCAATCGTCGCACTCTCCATATCGAGCGCAATCGCACGGCTCTGGCTCATGCGCTGCACCGGCTCGCGGTGATCGCGCAATTCCCAGTTGCGGTTATCGACGGTCACGACCGTGCCCGTGCGCATCACACGCTTGAGCTCGAAGTCGTCCAGTTGCGTGACGTCGGCGACCGCCCGCTCCAGCGCCACCTGCACTTCGGCCAACGGCGGCACCGGCACCCACAGCGGCAGGTCGTCGTCGAGCACGTGGTCTTCACGCACGTAACCGTGCGCGAGGCAGTAGTCGCCCAGACGTTGCGAATTGCGCAAGCCCGCGCAGTGTCCCAGCATGACCCACGCGTGCGGACGCAGCACGGCAATGTGATCGGTGATGGTCTTGGCGTTCGACGGTCCGACGCCGATGTTCACCATCGTGATGCCGGTGTTGTCCGGGCGCACGAGGTGATACGCAGGCATCTGCGGCAGGCGCGGCGGCGACGTGCCCTGCTCGCTGCGCGCCTCGATGTTCTGGTTCCAGTGCGTGACGTTGCCCGGCTCGACGAATGCCGTGTACTGGCTGCGGTACTCGCGCAGCGCGGGGTCGTCCGTCGCGCTCATCAACTCGCGCCCCAACTCGACGAACTCGTCGATATAGAACTGGTAGTTGGTGAACAGCACGTAGTTCTGGAAGTTCTCGGGCGACGTTGCCGTGTAATGACGCAACCGGTGCAGCGAATAGTCGACGCGCGGCGCGGTGAATAGCGCCAGCGGCAGAATCTCACCCGGCAGCGGATCGCGCGTGCCGTTGACGATGCTGTCGTCCATCTTCGCCAGATCGGGCACGTCGAACACCGTGCGCATGGCGCGCAGGTGCGTCTGATCGAGGTCGCCTTCGAGGTACACGCCGTCCTGATAGGCGAAGTGCACGGGAATCGGCTCGTCAGAGACGCCGACCTCGAACGCTGCGCCGTGATTGTGCGCGAGTCGGCGCAACTGCTCGATGTAGTAGTTCTCGAACAGATCGGGACGGGTGACGGTGGTCTGATAGCTGCCCGGGCCCGAGACAAAGCCGTAGGACAGGCGCTTGTCGAGCTGGGTGATGTCTTCCGTGGTGATGCGGATGAACGGGTAATGGGCGCTCACGCGGCGCGCCTGATCCTTCTGCTTCGAGAAGCGCTCGAATGCCGCGCGCAGATAGGCCGTATTGGCGTCGTAAATCGTCTTCAGATAGGCGACGGCTTCCACCGGATCTGCGATCGATCGGGTGGCATGGACCGGTTCTTGTTCGGACATGCGCAAACCTCTTCTGTCTTCTTCGTGATCTCGAATATGCGCCTATTGTGACACGACTGTACGACATCTGCGGGACAGTGAAGCAGGTCGATTCCCATTCGGCGGAAGGCCTTGGCGGCGGGGTTTTAGCGGGGGTTCAGGAGGCGATGCGCAGGGGATTTGCGCGTGACGTCGGCCGAGGAAGTGCGTCCCTCGGCCGAGCGTGTTCTTGCGGATACTGCTGAATGGTGTCGGATGGTGCCGGGTGCGTGCGCTCAGTCTTCGAGCCGCATTCCGACCTTGAGCGTGACTTGCCAGTGAGCGACCTTACCGTCTTCGATATGGCCGCGTGTTTCGGTGATCTCGAACCAGTTCAGATTGCGCAGCGTCTTGCTCGCGCGTTCGATGGCACCTTTGACCGCGTCCTCGATGGACTGGGTCGACGAGCCGGTCAGCTCGATTTGCTTGTACACGTGATTCGTCATGTCAGCCTCCGGGTGGGTTTGGAGACTTCCCATGCTAGGCGTGTGCTACTAAGGCCGCAAGTCGGTGTATTCCGACACATCGTCGCCAGCATCGTCGAGCAAGCCGACAGCCGCCGCATGTTCGCCAGCGCTCGCGGCATTTCCGGTCGCTTCGGCATTTTCAGCCTGCGCACGGCGCAGCACGGCGGGCACGACCGTATCGAGCGGCGTGGGAACCACGTTCGTAAGATTGCGACGCACCTTTTGCAGCAACTGCGTGAGCTGCACCGCTTCAAACGCGGTCAGGCCGTGCAGCGCTTCGTCGCGCACTTCGTCGGATAAGCGGCGCGCGACCTGCAATTGCGCAACGGCCGCCCGGGTGACGAACAGGCGTTCGATACGCGGATCGCGCGCGTCGGGGCGGCGTCGCACCCAACCGGCCTCTTCCATGCGCTCCAGCGTGCGGGCGAGCGTCGGTACCGGGGTTTCCAGAATGTCGGCCAGCACCGTCTGGCTCACGCCGCGATTGGCGGAGAGATAGGCGAGCAAACGGCATTGGGCGCGCGTCATTGGCAGCGAGCGCTGCGCGAACTGCTCGAAGCGGCGCCCGAAGAGACGTTGGATGTCTGCGACGAGAAAGCCGAAACGTTGGGCGGAATCGGTTACTTTCATATGCCGCATTATGCTAAACATGTTTAGGGATATCAAGCCGACGACACTTCGGCGTCCGGTGCATCCTCACATCCCCGGCGCCGCCGCCCCGGCACGCCCCGCCCAGCACCGCCTCAAGCTGCATCAAGCCACATCAAGCCACATCAAGCTGCATCAAGCCGCCGCCGGCGTGCCGTCGCCCTGCCCGCTGCCGTGCCCCAGCCAGTCGAGCGCGCCCTCGCCTGCGGTTTCGCCTCCCGGACCGGCACGGCGAATCGCCACGCCCACGGCCAACACGTCGATGGCGGCAAGGTGCAGAATCCGCGCGATCATCGTGACGTGGGCCCCCATCGTCTCCACATGATCGTTGGGCAGCACCAACGTCGCCTTGCGGGCGAGCGGCGAATTGCGCGCCGTGAGTGCGATGACCTTCGCGCCGCGCGTGAGCGCGATATCGACCGCGCGGTTGAGGTCCGTCGAGCGTCCCGATGCGGAAATCGCGACGACCACATCGCCCTCCCCCAACAGCCCGGCCGACGCCTGCAACAGGTACGGATCGCCGTACGCGATGGTCGGCTTGCCGAAGCGGAAGAACTTGTAGTGCGCGTCCTGCGCGATCACACCGGAATTACCCAGCCCGTAAAACTCGATGCGACGTGCGCCGTCGAGCAGCGTCACGGCCGCCTCGACGGTGCGAGCGTCGAGATGTTCACGCATCTGCAGAATCGACGACACGGTGTTGTCGAGCACCTTGGCGCTGAATTCCGCCGCGGTGTCGCCGACGTGCACCTGCCCGTGACGCACCGGCAGCGTGCCCGTCAGCGCGCTCGCGAGCTTGAGTTTGAAATCCGACAGCCCCTGACAGCCGAGCTTGCGACAGAAGCGGATCACCGTCGGCTGACTCACGCGCGCCAGACGCGCGATCTCCGCCACCGGTTCGGCCAGCAGCGCACGCGGTTGCTTCAGCGTGAGTTCCGCAACGCGTTGCTCGGCGGGACTCAGACGGTCGCGAAGACGATGCAGACGGTCGATGAGCGCGCCCGCCCCGGCCGCGTGCGTGCCCAGTTGTTCCGCGAGAATTGCCGATGTCCCCAGAAACGCCGGATGATCGGCCGTGATGATGTAAGTCGGAATCTTCTTCAGATACGCTTCGAAACGTCCCTTCGCCTCGAAGCGCTGACGAAACGGCGAATCCTCGAACAGCTTGCCGAGCTTCGGAATCACCCCGCCACCGAGATACACGCCACCGACCGCGCCGAGCGATACCGCCACGTTGCCCGCGAGCGTGCCCAGCATCGCGCAGAAACAATCGACGGTTTCGCGTGCGAGGACGTCGCCCGACTGCGCGAGTTTCACGATGGCCGGGGTCTCAAGCGATGCCACGCGACGTCCCGCCCGCTCGGCCAGCGCATGATAGACAAGCGCCATTCCAGGGCCCGCCACCAGCCGCTCGAACGACACGTGCGGGAAGTGCTTCCACGCGTAGCGCAGCACATCGATCTCACGCTCGTCCGCCGGAGAAAACGTCGTATGCCCGCCCTCGCTGCCCAACGCGATCCATCGATCTCCGGCCGGAATAAGGCCCGAAACGCCCACGCCGGTGCCCGGTCCAAGCAAACCCAGCACGCCGTTCGGACGCGGTTCGCCCCCACCGATCTTGTGCTTTTGCGCGTCCGTCAGATACGGCAGCGCCATCGCGAGCGCGGTGAAATCGTTGACGACCAGCAGCGTCTCGAAACGCAGCGCACGGCGCGTCGCTTCGATGGAGAAGTGCCAGTCGCGGTTCGTCATCTGAATCTCATCGCCTTCGATGGGATTCGCGATGGCGATGGCGGCGTGCTGCACCGGTTCGGCGTGATCGGCTTCGTCGAGATACGCACGGATGACTTCGGGCACGCCCGCATAGTCGTCGCAAGCGTAGTCCCGGATTTCGACGAGATCGCCCGGCGAGATCTCCAGCGCAAAGCGGGCGTTGGTGCCACCGATGTCGGCCAGCAGTCGCGGGCCGCTCAGGTGTGGCGGGTTATTCCTCACTCCAGAAGACATCGAGCTTGACTCCTTCACGGTGGATCAGCCGGGAGATGGCGTTGTCCTGTTCGTTCGCCTGCGCGGCTTCGAGCACGGCGCGTTTGGCCGGGCCCTGTATTTGCAGGATGAGCCGGTCGCAGGCCGCGAGCGCGGCGAGCGACCACGACACGCGCTGATACGGCGCGTGCTGCGGCTGCACGACGACGAACTTGTCGTGGGTGGTGGTGGCGTGGGGCCATTGCGGGGCGTCGGCGAAGAGCGACGCGGTGTGCCCGTCCTCGCCCATGCCCAGCACGCAGACTTGCGGCACGCCGTGCGTCCACGTGTCGTTGAGCGTGCGCACGTGCAACGCGGTGGCCGTCGCGGTGTCGACGATCGGCAACCAGCGCGCGCCGGTCGCCCCCGGCAACAGCGTCTCGCTCACGAGTCGCGCGTTGCTGTCGGCGTGATCGGGTGGCAACCAGCGGTCGTCCACCAAGGTGATATCGACGTCGCGCCACGCGACAGGCAAGCGCGCCAGCTGCGTGAGAAACGCGCGGGGGCTCGTGCCACCGGAGACGGCCAGCAACGCACGCTTGCGAATCGTGAGCGCTTCGTCGATGCCCGCCACGACGGCGTTAGCCAGCGCATGCGTCTGCGCGTCGCGCGTGGAAAAGGTTCGCCAATGGATCATGCGGTCCGCCGTCAGTTGTCTTCTTCCATCCAGCTCGATCCGTATTGCGTGAGCAGCGCGCTGGCGGCGGGCGGTCCCCACGTACCGGCGGCGTAACGCTTCGGGCCTTTGTGCTGTCGCGACCAGTACGCCTGAATCGGTGCGACCCAGCGCCATGCCTGCTCCTGTTCGTCGCGTCGCACGAACAGCGCCAGTCGGCCGTTGATCACGTCGAGCAACAGTCGCTCGTACGCGTCCATCCGGTGTCCCTTGAAGAACTGGTCGAACGCCAGATCGAGGTGGACGGATTGCAGATTCATGCCCTCGCCCGGCTGCTTCGCGAGGCAGTACAGACGGATCGATTCGTTCGGTTGAAGACGAATGACGAGACGGTTGACGCCCGGTTGCGCGGTCGCGTCGCCGAGCAGCGGGTACGGTGTCGCGCGGTAGTTGACGACGATCTCCGCCACGCGTTCACCGAGCCGCTTGCCGGTGCGCAGGAAGAACGGCACGCCCGCCCAGCGCCAGTTGTCGATGTCGGCCTTGAGTGCGACGAAGGTTTCCGTCTGACTGTCCGCCGGGACACCCGGCTCGTCGATGTACGCGGGCACGGCCGAATTGCGGATCGCGCCACCACTGTATTGCCCGCGCACCACGTTGCGCGACACGCTCTCGTCGTCCAGCTGACGCAGCGAGCGCAGCACGCGCAGCTTTTCGTCGCGCACCGCATCAGCATCCATCGACAGCGGCGGCTCCATCGCAACGATGGCCAGCAGTTGCAGCAAATGGTTTTGCACCATGTCGCGCAGCGCACCGGTCTGTTCGTAGAACTCGCCGCGTCCCTCGACGCCGATTTCCTCGGCAATCGTGATCTGGATGTTGTCGATCAGCTCGCGCCGCCACAGCGGCTCGAAGATCGCATTGCCGAAACGCAGGGCCAGCAGGTTCTGCACCGCCTCTTTTCCGAGGTAGTGATCAATGCGGTAAATCTGGTCTTCGCGGAAGATCGCGCCGACAGCGTCGTTGATCGCCTCCGACGACGCCAGATCGTGACCCAGCGGCTTTTCGAGCACGATGCGACTGTTCTCGTTGAGCTTCGCGCTACGCAGCCCTTCGCAGATCGGGATGAACAGCGACGGCCCGGTCGCCAGATAGAAGATGCGCACGCCGGGGCGCTTCGACAGGCGCTCGGCCAGTACGCCGAACTCGTCTTCGCGGCCCAGATCGAGCGGCATGTAGTCGATGGTGGCAAGAAAGCGCTTCCAGGCGCTCTCGTCCCACACGTCGGGCTTGATGTGTCCGCGTACGTGCTGCTCGCACCACGCGTGGTACTCGGCGGCGTCCATCGGCTTTCGGGCGATGGCGAGGATGCGGCCAGCGTCGTTAGCACTCGTCGCTCCGTCCTTCGCATCGTCCGCACCGAGCTGGCCGGTGCGGAACGCGCGGAACAGCGCGGGAAGGACTTTGCGCAGCGACAAATCGCCGGTAGCGCCGAACAACACAAAGGTATAGGGTGAAGGCGTGTTCATGACAAGACGTCCACGTGTCACTGGGAAAGCGCAACTTTTGACACTGCATTGTAGTTTAACTACACTGCAATTCAACAAAATATCGTGCTTTAACTACATGCCCTCGTGGCATGGCGAGTGAGCGACATTCGCGAAAGTTCGCACGCATTCCGCGCTTCCTCCCGCCCCACAACGTCCGTCCCGGGATCCCCCATGACCCAGTCTTCGCATCATGTGTCGCTGCATCCGGTGGTTCAACGCGTGACCGAGCGCCTTATCGAGCGCAGCCGGTTGTCCCGTCAGGCCTATCTCGACGGCGTCGAGCGCGCCACACAGGGGCAACCCGGGCGCGAGAAGATCGGGTGCGCGAATCTGGCCCATGCATTGGCCGCCGCCCCCGCCGACGACCGCTTGAAAATCCGCTCCGAGCGCACGCCCAACATCGGCATCGTCACCGCCTACAACGACATGCTCTCGGCGCACGCACCCTTCGCCGAATTCCCCGACATCATCAAGTCCGCTGCCCGCGCACATGGCGCGAGCGCGCAGGTCGCCGGCGGCGTGCCCGCCATGTGCGACGGCGTGACGCAAGGCTACGCGGGCATGGAGCTGTCGCTGTTCTCGCGCGACGTGATTGCGCTGGCCTCCATCGTCGCGCTCTCGCATCAGATGTTCGACGCCGCCATGTTCCTCGGCGTGTGCGACAAGATCGTGCCGGGGCTGGTGATTGCTGCGCAGGCGTTCGGGCATCTGCCTGCGGTGTTCAGCCCGGCCGGTCCGATGCCGTCAGGGCTGCCGAACGACGAGAAGTCGCGCATCCGACAGGAGTACGCGGCGGGCCGCGTCACGCGCACCGCCCTGCTCGACGCGGAACTCGCCGCGTATCACGCCGAAGGCACGTGCACGTTCTACGGCACGGCCAACAGTAACCAGATGCTCATGGAGTTCATGGGCCTGCATCTGCCCGGTTCGTCGTTCGTCAATCCGCATACACCGTTGCGACACGCGCTTACGCAAGCCGCCACGGCCCGTGCGGTGGCACTCGCCAAGTCGGGCATCAATACGTCGCAGATTCTGGACGAGCGCGCGTTCATCAACGGCGTGGTCGGTTTGCTCGCCACAGGCGGGTCGACGAATCACACGCTGCACCTGGTGGCGATGGCGCATGCGGGCGGCATTCTGCTCGACTGGCAGGACTTCGCCGAACTGTCGGACGTCACGCCGCTGCTCGCGCACGTCTATCCGAGCGGCAAGGCGGACGTGAATCAGTTCCATGCGGCCGGTGGCCTGAGCTTTCTCATCCGCGAGCTGCTCGACGCAGGTTTCTTGCACAACGACGTGACCACCGTCATGGGGCAGGGCTTGCGCGCCTACACGCAGGAAGCTTTTCTGCGCGACGACGTGCTGTCGTGGCAGGAAGCGCCGACGGAAAGCCTCGACGAGAACATCGTGCGCCCGGCGTCGCGACCGTTTGCGCCCGAGGGCGGTCTGCGCATGCTCGCAGGCAATCTGGGACGCGCCGTGATCAAGTCGTCCGCCGTCAAACCCGAGCATCAGAAGGTCCGCGCACCGGCGCGCGTATTCTCCGATCAGGAGTCGGCGCAGGCGGCCTTCAAGGCGGGCGAACTGACGCGCGACGTGATCGTCGTGGTGCGCTTCCAGGGACCGCGCGCCAACGGCATGCCCGAGTTGCACAAACTCATGCCGATGCTGGGGCTCTTGCAGGATGAAGGACACCACGTCGCGCTGGTGACGGACGGCCGCATGTCCGGCGCATCGGGCAAGGTGCCTGCCGCCATCCACCTGTCGCCCGAAGCGGAAGAAGGCGGCATGCTCGCGCGCGTGCAGGACGGCGACATCATCGAGATCGATTGCGAGACGAATACCCTGCACTGCGAAGTGGACGACGCCACACTCGCCGCGCGCACGCCTGAGCCGGTGCCGCAACGGCCGTTCGATCCGTGGCGCAATATGTTCGCGCTGTTCCGCAACAACGTCGGCACCGCGCCGCACGGCGCAAGCGTGCTGTTCAACGACGCGCAGTATCCGAAGCACGACTGATCTCACCGCTCAACGTCGGGTCAGCAAGGCGTCAAAAATCTTGACGCCTTTTTTATCCGCGTCTCCCTAGACTGGCCTCGTTGTCACTTCAGTCGTCAAAACGACACGTCGCCATGCCCTCAATCGCCCAACGCGTCCGCCTTGAACCTCCTGGTGCGAACACCACCCCGGCTGATCCCTCGCGCGCTTACAGCGCAACACCGGCCGCCGCCCGCGCGTCGGTCACCTCGGCCAATAGTGCCGTCGCCGCAACGCCTGCCAGCACGCTGACCCCGCTAAACGGATTACCCGCCGAGACGGTCTCCGTGGCGCGTCAACGCAATCGATACAACCCGCGCGCCCGCCTCGATGCGACGCTCGACATCACCCTCAGCCGCGCCGCCGTCTCCTCGCTGGCCGTCACGCTGGCGATGAGCGTGCCGCTGCCGTGGCGTGTCGAGACGATTCGCCCGATCCGGCGCGATACGGCGGCTGTGGTATCGATTGCCTTGCCGCGCGTAGAAGCGGCGCATGCGATGGACGTCGTCATGCAATCGCTGCCGGAAGCCGAATTCGGCGCGCTGCGTCTACGCCCATCCGGTCCGGCCGTCTGACACTCTCCCGGCGATCTTCGCCAACATCGATGCTTCAGGTTATGAACACAGCCATCTTCGAAGGCGTGTGGGTTCCGCTCGTCACGCCCATGTCAGGTGCCAATGGCGCCCAGATCGACTACAACGCGTTTGCACGTCTGGTCGACTATTACCTCGCGGCGGGCGTGAACGGCCTCGTGGTCGCAGGCACCACCGGCGAGGGCACACTGCTCACCGATGAAGAGCGCCGCCGTCTCGTCGAGACGGCCTGTCACCTCGCCCACGGACACGCGCCGGTGCTCGCCGGTGTCGGTGCGGCCGACACGACCAATGCCGCGCGCCAGATCCGCAGTCTCGACGACCTGCCGCTTGCCGGTTACCTCGTCCCACCGCCGTACTATCTGCGTCCCTCGCAGGAAGGCATTCTCTGGCACTACCGCACGCTTGCGGCCGGTACGCGCAAGCCGCTCGTGCTCTACAACGTGCCGCTGCGCACGGGCGTCACGCTCGGCGTGGACACGATCCGCGAACTGGCGTCGCACGAGTCGTTCGCCGCCATCAAGGAGTGCGACGCTCACCCGCTCACCCACCTGCCCGCGCAAGTCACGATGCGCGTGCTGTGTGGCGACGACATGCAGATCCTGCCTGCGCTGCGCGCCGGTGCCGTCGGGTGTATTTCGGCGGCAGCGCATGTGCGCCCGGACCTCTATCTCAAGCTGATGCGCTACGTGCGCGAAGGCGACATGGATCACGCGAACACGCTGTTCAACGGCATGAAGCCGCTGATCCGGCGACTGTTCTCCGAGCCGAATCCGGTGGCGATCAAAGCCGCGCTCGCGTCGCTAGGCTTCTGCCAGGACACCGTGCGCCGCCCGCTGATGCCCTGCACCGCAGCCCTACGCAAGGACATCGACGCGCAACTGGAAGTCACGATGGCGTTCTGACATCGACCGAATGCCGCCCCGACGTGGACCATGACCGCACCTGACAGGACACTCGCAATGGATGAGATCGAACGGCGTCACCGCACTGTCGCCCGTCTGCTGATCAAGCTCTCGGGCACCACGCTGGCAAGACTCGCTTACGCGACCGGCATCACCGGCAACACGATATCGCGCTGGGTGCACGGCGATCACTGCGCGCTCGGCGCGCAAGGCAGAGACAGGCTGTTCGCCGCATTGGGCGTGCGCAGCGACGGGGTGAACATCCGCTTTGCGCCTCGTTCGACGGGTGCGGCGCAACCGGTCTTCCAGATCAGCGGTCTGGTGCAAGCCGAGCGCTTCGCCACACTCGCCGCGCTCACGTCGACACAGTTCGTCGCCGCGCGCGAGACGTCTCAGGGGAAAACGCTGGTGAGTGTGGTCACGGACATCAGCGGGCAAACGACAGCACTGCTCGTCGGCACCCGCGAGGCGTTCGACGAGTTGTACGCCGAGGTTGGCATCGCGCTCTCGCCCAATCGCCGTTTGGAGGCAGGCCTCCGTCCTTATGGGGTGACGGACAAGGCGATGCGTCTACACTCGAACTGACAGCAGATTGCGTAGCAAAGCGCCGACGGCAACCCGTCGGCGTTCCATTCTTGGCCCCCCGTCAACTATGGAGCGTTGTCATGACGACAGATCGCATCAACAAGCGCATGAAGGTGTACGCCACCGAGGGCTGGCAGGACACGGGCTACAAAGTCGGGGCGCAGAGCGCGCCGAAGGTGATTCTGCGAGCCTCCGGGGAATGGTGCACACGCACGGACGACCGCAAGTTCGGACGCCGCGATGCCAACGGCCGCACGCCCAACTCCGGTGCAACCTATCTACACAAAGTCTCCGGCGACGACGAGTATCCGTATCACGGTCACGACGCCCTGATGGGCCAGCTCGTCGGACGCTTCGGCGAGAAGGGCGAACCGTTCCTCGTCGGCAATCAGAAGTCGTTCCGCGTCGAAGGCATGCCCAATGATGTGTCGCTTTGGCTGTGCTGCAACGATCCGCTCGGCAGTGCGAAGAAGGACAACGACGGGGCGCTCGACGTCACCCTCGAACTCGACGATGCCCGCGACGTCTTCGCGCCGCGTTCGCAGCATTTCGACCGGCCATCTGGCACTTGGGTCGACGATTGAGCGTCGCAGCGACGCCTCATGAAAAAAGCCAGCGGTGAACGACTCGCCGCTGGCTCTTTTCTTGGACAGCTACCGCAGCAGCGTCACTGCCACCCGAACCGTCGCGCGAACACGCCCTTCATCAACTGCGTGAGCACGGCATACGCCAGCAGAATCGCCGCGAGCAGCGGGAAGTACGCCAGCGGCAACGCCTGCATCTTGAAGGTCTCGGCGAACGGCGACATCGGCAGCATGATGCCGATCAGCATCACCGCGCCCGTCATCAGCAGCAACGGCCACGCAGCACGGCTCTGGATGAACGGCAGACGGCGCGTGCGGATCAGGTGCACGATCAGCGTCTGCGACAGCAGGCCTTCGACGAACCAGCCCGACTGGAACAACGTCTGATGCTCGGCGCTGTTCGCGCCGAACAGATGCCACATGGCGACGAACGTCAGCACGTCGAAAATCGAGCTGATCGGGCCGAAGAACACCATGAAGCGTGACAGATCGGACGGGTTCCACTGCTGCGGCTTCGTCAGTTGTTCGGCATCGACGTTATCGAACGGAATCGTCGTCTGCGACAGGTCGTACAGCAGATTCTGCGTGAGCAACTGCAACGGCAGCATGGGCAGGAATGGCAGGAAGGCGCTCGCGATCAGCACCGAGAAAACGTTGCCGAAGTTCGAGCTGGCCGTCATCTTGATGTACTTGAGCATGTTCGCGAAGGTACGGCGTCCCTCGATCACCCCCTGCTCCAGCACCATCAGGCTCTTTTCCAGCAGGATCAGATCGGCCGCTTCCTTGGCGATGTCGACGGCCGTATCCACCGAAATGCCGATGTCGGCCGCGCGCAGTGCCGGGGCGTCGTTGATGCCGTCGCCCATGAAGCCCACGACGTGACCGTTCGCGCGCAGCATGCGCACCAGACGCTCCTTGTGCGCAGGCGTGAGCTTCGCGAAGACGTTGGCGCGCTCGACGGTCTTGGCGAGCTCGGCGTCGCTCATCGCTTCGATGTCGTCGCCCAGCACGCAGGCGGTCACCGGCAGACCGACTTCGCGGCAGACCTTCGCCGTTACGAGGTCGTTGTCGCCCGTGAGCACCTTGACGTCTACCCCCGAGGCTGCCAGCGCCTTGAGGGCCGGCGCCGTCGACTCCTTGGGCGGATCGAGGAAAGCGATGTAGCCGACGAGGATGAGTTCACTTTCGTCGGCAATGCTGTAGCTCTCGCGCACCGGCGGCAGATGCCGCGTCGCCACCGCCACCACGCGCAGCCCTTCGGCGTTGAGATGGGCCGTGACGCGACGCAGTTGCGCCAGCACGTCAGGCGTGAGCGGCTCGATGTTCGCGCCGTGCTGCACGCGATTACATACCGCCATCACTTCTTCCACTGCGCCCTTGCAGATCAGTTCGTGGTGATCACCGTTCTCGCTCACGACCACCGACATGCGACGGCGCTGGAAATCAAACGGGATTTCGTCGATCTTGCGATAGCGATTGACCACATCCAGACGCTGATGCAACTCGGCGTGATTGAGCACGGCAACGTCGAGCAGGTTCTTCAAACCGGTCTGGTAGAAGCTGTTGAGGTACGCGTATTCGAGGACGTCTTCGGAGAAATTACCCCACACGTCGGTGTGACGCTCCAGACAAATCTTGTCTTGCGTGAGCGTGCCGGTCTTGTCGGTGCAGAGCACATCCATCGCGCCGAAGTTCTGGATCGCGTCGAGCCGCTTGACGATCACCTTCTTGCGCGAGAGCACGACCGCGCCCTTGGCGAGCGTGGCCGTCACGATCATCGGCAGCATTTCGGGCGTGAGACCGACCGCCACCGACAGCGCGAAGAGCGACGCTTCGAGCCAGTCGTGCTTGGTGAAGCCGTTGATGAGCAGGACGATGGGCGTCATGACCAGCATGAAGCGGATGAGCACCCACGACACGCGGTTCACGCCTTGCTGGAACGACGTGACCACCGGTTGCTGCGCGGTCACGCGCCGGGCGAGCGAGCCGAAGAAGGTGCGACCGCCCGTGGCGACGACGACGGCCGTGGCCGAACCGCTCACCACATTCGTCCCCATGAAAGCGAGGTTGTCGTAGGCCAGCGGGTTGCTACCGCCCGACTCGCACGAGTGCGCGAATTTCTCGACGGGCAACGCTTCCCCCGTGAGTGCCGACTGCGAGACGAACAGGTCCTTGGCGGTGAGGATGCGCACGTCGGCCGGAATCATGTCACCGGCGGCGAGCAGCACGATATCGCCGGGCACGAGGTCCGCGAGCGCGATTTCACGGCCCATGCGTCCGAGGCGGCGCACGTTCTCCGGCTCGGCAGCGCCATCGATCAACGGCTCACGGCGCAACACGGTGGCCGTGGTGCTCACCATCGCCTTCAACTTCTCCGCCGCCTTGTTGGAGCGGGCTTCCTGCACAAATCGCAACACCGTGGAAATGATCACCATCGACGCGATGATGATCGTTCCCTCGGTGTCGTCGGTCGCGTAAGACACGGCGGCCAGTGCAGTGAGCAGCAGGTTGAACGGATTGCGGTAGCAGTTGAAGAGATGACGCCACCAGGGCAGCGGCTTTTCATGCTCGACCTCGTTGGGGCCGGCGTGCGCGCGCACGGTGGCGGCTTCGTCGTCGGACAGGCCGTCGCGCGTGGTACGCAGGCGCGCAAGCAGGTCCGGCCCGGCGTCGCGTGCGGCTTCGAGCAGACCCGGTGGTGCCTCGTGGCCATGGGCTGGCGCATCGAGGGTTTCGAGCATGTCGCGGCGACGGAAGAAGCGCAGGCCGAGGCGCGCGCCAAGCACCGCGATCAGTCGCTCGCTGAGCGTGAGAGCTTGTTGCATGGATACATCCTGAAATAGCTTGCGAGGCGCCGGAGAATCCCCGGCGCCTCACGTAACAACGGAAAGACGCAGGGTCAGTCTTGCTTGACTGTCTCGCGGTGGCGCACGAACGAGGCCAGCCATTGCCCGGCACGCGTCACCAGACCGGGACGCGCCACATCATGGGCGACATCCGGATGCGGATCGACGTGATAGTGATGCAGGCACTGGGACGGCAGCATCAGGGCTTGCGGATTGCCTCCGCGCAGGGTCATGGAGTAACGGAACACGATGAATCTCCCGGCCGCACGGCATCCGTCCGGCGTGAGCGGCAGGTTCGCGGTCGATGCAAAACACGCGAACGCACGCGCACGACGGGACAGCCCGAACGGCAGACGTAAAACTTAATAAGGGAGCGTGCTACGAGAGACGGACGCTATCGGTACGACCCAACAAAACCCTTCGTCGCGCGAGTGCTGCGGCTAAAGGGTGAAGGCATTCGACAGGTACATCTGAGGTGCGCGCCAACCCGACTATGCGAGTTAGCGGCTGGGAAGATCCCGGGGACTAACTCGCGGTGATGGTGTCGACTTCGGTCGACCGGCAACTACCACTAGAACTACTGTCCACGGAAGGACCTCCTGAGAGCTATGACGGCGCGATTCTACCCCCGAGAGCGTCGAAAGAAAAGTGACAATTCAAGGTGTTACAAAATGATGACAAACAGCACTTTCCTCGCGGCGGCGGGTCATTCAGAATCTGTCACGCAATCGTCACAAACCGCTGGCCGGCGGCCGTCGAGGCGCCGGCACCACTAAAGGGCCCGGCGCCACGTTCAACCTCCGGCAAGCTTTCGTCCCCCCGGAATTCATGGATTCGCTCAACCGCGCCCTCTTTCTCGCGATCAACGCCTCGCCCAATGTGAGCGAAGGCGAACTGGCCGTCGCCGTCTTCATTGCCAAGTATCTGATCCTGCTGCTGCCGGTGGGCCTGGTCACGCTGTGGCTCGCGGGTGGACGCGACCGCGAAGGCGCGGTGCACGGCCTGCTGGGCGTGGGGCTCGTGCTGCTGATCAACTTCGTGATCGGATTCGCCTGGTTCGAACCACGACCGTTCGTCGTCGGTCTCGGCACGAATCTGCTCGCCCACGCGCCGACGAGCGCGTTCCCGAGCAACCATGGCTCGATCATGTTCACGTCCGCGTTCGTGCTGATGGGCACGGTGGCCCGCTCGCCGCGTCTGCTCGGCAAGCTCCTTCTGCTTTGCGCGCTGCCGGTGTGCTGGGCACGCATCTATCTCGGCGTGCACTGGCCGGTCGACATGGTGGGTGCGCTGGTCGTGTCGCTGGTCGTCGCGCTCATCATGCGCACGGCGAGTGCGCGCGAGACGAGCCGTATCGTCGCGGCGATTTTCGAAGGCATCTATCGTCGCCTGATGGCATGGCCGATTTCGCGCGGCTGGCTGCGTCGCTGAGCGGGGAATTGCTGGAATTGCAGGACTTGCGGGGGAGATGACTGGGAGACTCGGGAGATCCGAATCTCCCAATGGTGCTGCGGAGAAGGGAATTAACGGTGGAATTCGCCAGCGGCTTCAGGCTGGTAGTCGAGGCCGAGCAGTTCCAGCTCGATGAGATGACCGCCCGGCACTTGCCAGTGAATCGACTGGCCGACGCGCAGGCCCAGCAGCGCGCTGCCCACCGGTGCCAATACCGAAATGCCGTTTTCCGTGGCGGCGAGATGCTGCGGATACACGAGCGTCACGCGGTGCTCCTGCTGCGTGCTCAGATCGCGATAGCGCACCACCGAATTCATCGTGGCGACATCGGCCGGCATTTGCTCCGGCTCGACGACACTCGCCCGGGCAAGCTCTGTTTCGAGTGCCTCCACATACGGCAGGGCCGTGCGCGGCGCATTCTCGATGACCGAATAAAGACGATCGAGGTCGAGAGACGAGACAGTGATCGAAGGACGTTGTGCGTTGACGGTGGACATGTCGAAGGGCCTTGAATTTCCTTGGCGTTGAGAAAGTTGCCTTCAATCTAACAGAAGCCCCCGGCCGCGAGAAGTCCCGGACTTTGACGCCATCCGCTAGAATCGACGCATTAAGGTGAATAGGCCTATGCGCCGCAAAGCTGAAGTCATGTCCGAAAACACTACGAATGTCGCGCTGTTCGAGCGCGCCCAGCAAACCATTCCCGGCGGGGTGAACTCGCCCGTGCGCGCCTTCCGCTCGGTCGGCGGCACGCCGCGCTTCATCGCCCGCGCACAAGGCCCCTACATGTGGGACGCCGAAGGCGTGCGCTACATCGACTACATCGGCTCGTGGGGCCCGATGATCGTCGGTCACCTGCATCCGGAAGTCGTCGACGCCGTGCAAACGGCCATGTCGCAGGGCTTCAGCTTCGGCGCACCGACCGAAGCCGAAGTGGTGATGGCCGAAGAAATCTGCCGCCTCGTGCCGTCCATCGAGCAAGTTCGTCTGGTGTCCTCGGGCACCGAAGCCACGATGAGCGCGCTGCGTCTGGCACGCGGCTTCACGGGCCGCAACAAGATCGTCAAGTTCGAAGGCTGCTACCACGGTCACGCCGACAGCCTGCTGGTGAAGGCCGGCTCGGGCCTGCTGACGTTTGCCGACTCCACGCGCAACGCGCCTTCCTCGGCCGGTGTGCCGCCCGAAGTTACGCGCGACACGCTGGTTCTCGAATACAACAACGTCGAGCAACTGCGTGAATTGTTCGCCGGTCAGGGCGGCGAGATCGCGGCCGTGATCGTCGAGCCGGTCGCGGGCAACATGAATCTCGTGCGCGGCTCGCGTCACTTCCTCCAGACGCTGCGCGAGCTGTGCACCGCGCACGGTGCCGTGCTGATCTTCGACGAAGTGATGTGCGGTTTCCGCGTCGGTCTGGGCGGTGCGCAGGCGCTTTACGGCATTACGGCCGACCTGACGTGTCTGGGCAAGGTGATCGGCGGCGGCATGCCCGCAGCCGCATTCGGCGGACGCCGCGACATCATGTCGCATCTGGCTCCGCTCGGTGGCGTCTATCAGGCGGGCACGCTCTCGGGCAACCCGCTGGCAGTGGCCGCCGGACTCGCCACGCTCAAGCTGATTCAAGCCCCCGGCTTCTACGAGGATCTGGCCAAGCGCACGTCGAAGCTCGTGAGCGGTCTCGTCGACGCCGCGCAGGCCGCCGGGGTGCCGTTCTCCGGCGACAGCGTCGGTGGCATGTTCGGTCTGTACTTCCGCGCCAACGTGCCGCAGAGCTTTGCCGAAGTGACGACGTCGGACGTCGCCCGCTTCAACAAGTTCTTCCACGCCATGCTCGATCGCGGCGTCTACCTCGCACCGAGCGCGTTCGAAGCCGGTTTCGTGTCGGCCACGCACGACGACACGATCATCGACGCGACGATCGACGCCGCGCGCGACGCGTTTGGGACGATTGCGTGATCGCGCTTGAGCACTCGCCTACCATTTGCACTGTGGTTCGTGCCACGTTTTGCGCAGTCCGCCGGATGTCCGTCCGGTCATAACAAGGGGAAAACGTCATGCAAATGCTACTGCCGATCCTTCGTCGTCAGTCCTGGGTGCGATGGCTCGCGCTGGGACTTCTCGCGTCGTTGCTGTCCTCCTGCGGATACAACGAAATTCAGGTCAAGGACGAAGCGGTCAAGGCTTCGTGGAGCGAGGTCGTCAACCAGTACCAGCGACGGGCCGATCTGGTGCCGAACCTGGTGAACACGGTCAAGGGCTACGCATCGCACGAGCAGGCCACGCTCACCGAAGTGATCAACGCGCGCGCCAAGGCGACGAGCATCACGGTCACGCCGGAGACGCTCAACGATCCCGACGCGTTCAAGCGTTTCCAGCAAGCGCAGGGTGAATTGTCGGGCGCACTCTCGCGCCTGATGGCCGTCTCGGAGAACTATCCGAACCTGAAGGCCGACGGTCTGTTCCGCGATCTGCAATCGCAGCTCGAAGGCACGGAAAACCGCATCACGGTGGCGCGCAATCGTTACATCCAGTCCGTGCAGGACTACAACGTGTACGTGCGTCAGTTCCCGAACAATCTGACGGCCAAGATGTTCGGTTACGGCACCAAGCCGAACTTCACCGTGGATAACGAGAAGGCCATTTCCACGGCACCGGCCGTCAAGTTCTGAGGCCGCGGCAATGACAGCGCTCATGCAATCGAAGCGCTTTGTGTGGGCGTTGTGGGCACTCGCGCTGGCCAGTCTGTGCTGGCTGGCGCTGCCTGCGAGCGCAGAAGCGCTGGTGGCCGTGCCCGCACTGACGGCGCGCGTGACCGATCTGACCGGCACGCTCACCGCCGAGCAGCGCAATGCCCTTGAGGCGCAGCTCGCGCAATACGAGCAGCAACGCGGCAGCCAGATCTTCGTGCTGATGCTGCCGAGCACCGCGCCTGAGACCATCGATCAGTACAGCATCCGTGTGGCCGACGCCTGGAAGGCCGGCCGCAAGGGCGTGGACGATGGCGTCATCATGCTCATCGCGAAGGACAACCCGAACGACTTGCGCAAGATGCGCATCGAGGTCGGACGTGGCGTGCAAGGCTCGCTCACCGACGCGATTTCGGGACGCATCCTGCACGACGTCATGGCGCCGTACTTCCGCAATGGCGACTTCTTCGGCGGCATCGCGGCGGGAACGGCGGCCGTACAGGCTGCGATGAACAACGAGGCGTTGCCCGCACCGAATCTGCCGTCCACACGCGCACCGCACTCCGATTTGTCCGATTTTCTGCCGCTGCTCTTCATCGTCTTCATCATCGCGATGGTGGTGATCATGGAAGGCCGCCGACGCTTTAGCGGTCCCGGCTTGCCGAGCAATCCCAACGACCCGCGCTCGCGCGTGCTCACCGGCCAGCGCGGACGCATCGGCCCCGGTGGCTTCGGCGGCATCGGTGGTATTGGCGGAGGCATTGGCGGCGGACTCGGCGGCGGCTGGGGACGTAACGACGGCGGTGGCTTCGGCGGCGGCGGTGGTGGCGGAGGTGGTTTTGGCGGCGGAGGCGGCGGCGGTTTCGACGGCGGCGGCTCGTCCGGCAACTGGTGAAGACAATGACGACAGCACACGAACCGGCAGTCGCAATGCAACCGAAACCGCACGATGTGTCGCGCTGGCTGCGTCACGCCGGCACCTGGCGGGCGCATGCCCGCTGGCTGTTTCCCGACAACGCGCTCGATACGCTGGAAGCCTCGATCCGCGAATCCGAATCGGAGCATCGTTGTGAAATCCGGCTGGTGATCGAAGCTGCCATGCCGCTCGCCAACGTGTGGGGCGGGCAAACGTGCCGTCAACGCGCCGTTCAACTGTTTCACCATCTGGGTGTCGCGCACACCAGCGAGCGCACAGGCATACTGCTGTACATCAACATCGCCGATCACGATATCGAGCTGATCGCCGACAAAGGCGTCAATGCGCTGGTGGACGATCACAAGTGGGAAGCCGTCGTGAAGCAGATGAGCGCCGGGTTTCGCGATGAACGCTACGTCCAGAGCGTGCTCGACGCACTGAACACCCTGCGCGGCATTGCGCGCGAATCCCTGCCGGCCCATGCCGGCGCAGCCCCGGACAATGCGTTGACCGACCGGCCGCTGATGCTCTGACGATCTCACGTCTCATGTTTTCCGATCAGGATTTTGACTACATGCGCCGCGCGCTGGCACTCGCCGAGCGCGCGATGTTCACTACGACGCCGAACCCGCGCGTGGGCTGCGTCATCGTGCAGGACGGCCGTGTCATCGGCGAAGGCTTCACCCAGCCCGCCGGGCAGGATCATGCCGAAGTACAGGCCATGAAGGACGCGCGCGTGCGCGGCGAATCGGTGCGCGGCGCGACCGCCTACGTCACGCTGGAGCCGTGCAGCCATTACGGTCGCACGCCGCCATGTGCGAAAGGACTCATCGACGCGGGCGTGAAGCGCGTGATCGCCGCCATGGAAGATCCGAACCCGCTCGTCGCCGGACGCGGTCTCGGCATGCTGCGCGACGCCGGTATCGACGTGCGCTGCGGTCTGCTGGAGAACGAAGCGCGCGAGATGAACATCGGCTTCATCGCCCGCATGACGCGCGGCACGCCGTGGGTCCGTATGAAAGTGGCCGCGAGCCTCGATGGCAAGACGGCGTTGCACAACGGCGTGAGTCAGTGGCTGACCGGCCCGGCGGCACGCGCCGACGGCCATGCCTGGCGCGCACGCGCCTGCGCGATTCTCACGGGCATCGGCACCGTGCGCGAAGACGATCCGTCGCTGACCGTGCGCGAGGTGGAAACGACGCGTCAGCCGCTGCGTATCGTCGTCGACTCCCGTCTCGACATCGCCCCGACCGCCAAGGTGCTGGCTGGCGGTAATGCGTTGGTGGTCTGCGCCAACGGCGATGCAGATCGCGTTGCGAGGCTGCGCGATCTGGGGGTCGAGGTGCTCGATCTGCCCAACGCCAGCGGCAAGGTCGAGTTGCCCGCGCTACTGCGTGCGCTGGGCGAGCGTCAGTTCAACGAGATCCACGTGGAAGCCGGTTACAAGCTCAACGGTTCGCTGCTGCGCGAAGGGTGCGTGGACGAACTGCTGACGTACTTCGCGCCGTGCATCGTCGGCGACGCGCAAGGCATGTTCAACCTGCCCGCCCTCACCTCGCTCGACGACAAGCTCGCGCTGACGTTTACCGACGTGCGCATGATCGAGACCGATCTGCGCGTGATGGCCCGGGTGAAGCGGGACTGAAGCGCGACTGAGGCTCGACCAAAGCGTGACCGATCGTCGTCGGTTCGCACAAATAAAAACGGGGCGTGCCATGTGGCGCGCCCCGTTTTGCATGGCACGGCGGAACATCCCACCGTGCTAGCCGCGGATAATGTCAGACGTGGAAGCCCACGCGACCGAGCGACTCCATTTCGACCGACACGTACTGGCCCGGCTTGATGTACTCGGCCGGCGTCGCTCCGCCCGCCATCACGATCCAGCCCGCCTGCAACGGCTCGCCGGCGGCCGCCGACAGCCGTGCCGCCGCCACGAGCGAGCGCAGCGGATGACCCAGCAGCGCCGCCGTCGAACCGACCTGCACGGTGCGGCCGTTGATCGACATCGCCAGCCCCAGATTCGAGAAGTCGACGTGCGGGCTGTGCCACGCGCCGATCACGAAACCGCTGGACGAAGCGTTGTCGGCAATCACTTCCGGCAACGTGAACTTGAAGTCCTTGTAGCGCGAGTCGATGATCTCGATGGCCGGTGCGATCGCCTCGACCGCGGCCAGCGCCTGCGGCCCCGTGACGTTACCTTCGAGCGGCTTCTTCAGAATGAAGGCGATCTCCGGTTCGACGCGCGGATGCACGTAACGCTTGAAGTCGATGGACGTGCCCTCTTCGATCTGCATACCGGACGTCAGACGCCCCCAGATCACATCGGACAGCCCCATCTGAATCATCTTCGCGCGGCTAGTGAAGCCCATCTTCACGCCGACGCGCGTCTCGCCACGCTCGGCACGGCGCGCCAGCGAGGCGGCCTGAATGGCGTAGGCGTCGTCGAGCGACAGGCGGTTGTCGGTGTCGAACTGTTCGACTTCGTGGGCGAAATGCGCTGCGTCGTCGAGCAGCTTGGCGTAATCGTTGATGTGGCTCATCGTGCAGCCTCGCTGGCAGGTTCAAAGACGGCGCGGACCGAGCCCAGGCCATTGATGCGGGTCTCGAAGATATCACCCGGCGTGACGGCGGCCATCGGGCCGAGAGCGCCCGAGAGCACCAGATCGCCCGCCCCCAGCGGCGTGCCGACCGCCGCCATCGTGCGCGCGAGCCACACCACGGCGTTGATCGGGCTGCCCAGACAGGCCGCGCCTGCGCCGACCGAGACCGGCTCGCCGCGACGCTCGAGCACCATGCCGCACATGCGGACATCGAATTCCGAGAGCTTCTTCGGCGTATTGCCGATCACATAAGCCGACGACGAGGCGTTATCGGCAATCGTATCGGTGATGCGGATATTCCAGTCGGCCACACGGCTGCCGACGATTTCCAGCGCGGGCAGCGCGTATTCGATGGCGTTCAGCACGTCCAGCTGGCCCGGATTCTCGATGTTCAGATCGCGCCCGATCACGAAGGCGATCTCGGCTTCGATCTTCGGTTGCGTGAGGATCGACGCGGGAATCGGTTCGCCGTCGCCATAGCCCATGTCGTCGAACAACAGGCCGAAGTCAGGCTGATCGACGCCGAGCTGCTTCTGCACGGCGACCGACGTCAGGCCGATCTTGCAGCCGACGATACGGCGACCGGCTGCGAGGCGTCGCTCGGTGTTGATGCGCTGGATGGCGTAGGCGTCGTCGATGGTGAGCGGCGCGAACGTGTCGCGCAGCGGGGCGATGAAGCGGTGCGAGCGCTCGGCTTCGAGCAGCGCGTCGGCGGCCTGCTGGAGACGCGCCTGCGTGGCGGCGTCGCGTTGGATGGCGTGGCTCATTACGCGCCCGCCTTGGCCGGCGCAGCCGGCTCGTCCTTCGTGCGCTCACCCACCGCCCAGTGGGCGGCCGGCACCTGCGTCGCAAAGACGCGAATCGATTCGAGCGGTGCGCCGAGCGTCTCGTGCACGGTGCGCGCCACGGCCTTCACGCAGGCTTTGACGGCGGCGTCATCGCGACCCTCGATCAGATTGATATGTACGATTGGCATGATGCTGTCTCCTGAAATTGCTCGATAGAGCGGCTTCGTGCAGGGATGATGCGCCCGCCACGGGATACCGTCCAATACCGAATTTCCAGATTCCGATACTATTTCGGTATTGAGTTTGAGCATCGGATCATGGACATCAAGCAAATGCGGTACTTCCTCGCCGTGGCGCAGGAAGGTCATTTCGGCCGTGCCGCCGAGCGGTTGAACATGGCGCAGCCGCCGCTCACCCGTCACATCCACGCACTGGAAGCGCAACTGGGCACGGCACTCTTCGTGCGCACGCCCAAAGGCGCGACGCTGACCGCCGCCGGGCAGACGCTGCTCGCCGAGGTGCCGAACATTCTGTCGCTCACGCGCCGGGCGGAAGAGCAGACGCGGCTCGCGGGCGACGGCTATATCGGGCGGCTCGACGTCGGCATCTTCAGCTCCGGCATTCTCAACGTGATTCCGCGACTGCTCGCGGACTTTCACACCGAGCGTCCCGAAGTGAAGATCGGCCTGCACAACCTGTCGAAGACGGAGCAGATCGCGGCGCTGCGCGAGCGGCGCATCGCCATCGGTTTCAACCGCCTGATTCCGGATGAGCCGGATCTGGTGGTGGACTGGATTCATCGCGAGCCGTTTCTCGTCGCGCTGTATGAAGGGCATCCGCTATGCAAGCGCGCATCGCTCACGCTCGCCGATCTCGATAACGAGCGGATGATTCTCTACCCGAACGCACCGGTGCCCGGTCTCGCCGAAGAGGTGGCCGCCGCCTTCCGCGCCGAAGGCGTGACGCTGCGCGTGGAGCAAGAGGTGGAGGACGTGGTGACGTCGATTGCGCTCGTCGCGAGCCGCTTCGGCGTGTGTGTCACGACCGAGTCGGCCGCGAATTTGCGATTGCCCGGTGTGGTGTATCGGCCGTTGAAATCGCAGCGGCTGCGCTCCATCGAACTGAACTGCATGTACCGGCGTGACGACGATTCGCCGATTCTCGCCGCGTTTCTGGCACTGATCCGCGCATCGCGCACCCGGCGTCATCCGCTGCCGATGTAAGGCTGTCGTCTATTGATGGATATATGTGGACGGATACAGCAACGCGAATGTCTTGATAGTTGTCACCGGGCTGATCGTCCGTGATCGTCCGAATTAGCACGGCTGAATGCAAAGCCCAAACGATTGGATTTCAATATGCGTCGGATTGTATCCAAAATGTCCTGACGGGCAATTCGCCATATCGAATCAACGTGGCCCTCATTTGCCAATTCACGCGTCATTCGTCGGTTTTCCAATCTGCGTAGTACTACGGAGAATCGCTGTGACGACTCTTATTTTTTTTCTTATGACCCTTTTGAAATCCTTTATCCATGCGGGTTTTCGGGGGACTCAGGATACCTGTTTCTATTAAAGAGCGTATTACGCTACTATGGCGCATCGTTCAGGCCGCCAGCGGTTTGAAGGATCCAATACCGACCAGGTTTAGCAGTCGATTAAGGCTACCGCACCACGAGGTAGTCAAAAAATACAAATCAAGGAGATGTCCACAATGCAGTTTCGTCACAAATCCCTGTTCGTTGCCGCTGCTCTCGCCCTCCTCGGAACGGCTGCCAATGCAGAGACCGTCAAGATCGCCATCGCCGGCCCGTTCAGCGGCTCGGTTGCTCAGTACGGCGACATGGTCAAGGCCGGTGCGCTGACCGCGATTGAAGAAGTCAACGCAGCTGGCGGCGCGAACGGCAACAAGCTCGAAGCCGTGTTCATGGATGACGCATGCGAGCCGAAGCAGGCTGTCGCCGTCGCCAACAAGATCGTCAGCCAGAAGATCAAGTATGTGATCGGTCACGTGTGCTCGGGCTCGACGATCCCGGCATCGGACATCTACGAAAACGAAGGCGTCGTGATGATCACGCCGTCGGCCACCGCACCGCAACTGACCGAAGGCAAGAAGCGTCACTTCATCTTCCGTACGATCGGCCGTGACGACCAGCAAGGTCCGGCAGCTGCTCAGTACATCATCAACAAGGTCAAGCCGAAGAAGGTTGCCGTGCTGCACGACAAGCAGTCGTACGGTCAGGGTATCGCCACCTCGGTGAAGAAGGACCTCGACGCGGCCAAGGTGCCGGTCGTGCTGTTCGAAGGTATCAATGCCGGTGACTCGGACTACTCGGCTGTCATCACCAAGCTCAAGGCGCAAGGCGTGGACTTCGTGTACTTCGGCGGCTACCACCCGGAAATGGGTCTGCTGCTGCGTCAGGCACGTGAGCAAGGCGTGAAGGCCACGTTCATGGGACCGGAAGGCGTGGGTAACAAGGACGTGACGGCTATCGCCGGCCCGGCTTCGGAAGGTATGCTCGTGACGCTGCCGGCCGACTTCGCTGCCGACCCGGCCAACGCCAAGCTGGTGAAGGCCTTCGCCGACGCCAAGCGCGATCCGAACGGTCCGTTCCAGATGCCGGCTTACACGGGCGTGCAACTGATCGCCAAGAGCATTGCCGGCGCGAAGAGCACCGACTCGGAAAAGGTCGCGAAGTACCTCCACGCCAACACGTTCGACACGCCGATCGGCAAGGTGGCGTATGACGCTGCTGGCGATCTGAAGTCGTTCAAGTTCGTGGTCTTCACCTGGCACAAGGACGCCACCAAGACCGCAGCCAACTGATTCCCTGACGCTTTACTGGCCAGCGAATCACCCCCAGCCGCCCGCCGACCCCGGCGGGCGGCTCGCATTCGCGCTCGGCCCCCGCTAGTCGCGAGGCTTCCCGCATGAACGAATTTTTCCCACAGCTTGCCCAGCAACTGGTCAATGGCCTGACGCTGGGCGCGATCTACGCGCTGATTGCCATTGGCTACACAATGGTCTACGGCATCATCGGCATGATCAACTTTGCCCACGGCGAGATCTACATGATCGGTGCCTATGTCGGGCTTGTCACACTGACTGCAATCGGAACGGCGGCGGGCTACCCCTTGCCGCTCGTGCTGGGTGCAGCGCTGCTGGTATCGGTGCTGGTCACGGGCCTTTACGGCTTCGCGATCGAGCGGGTGGCGTATCGCCCGCTGCGCGGCGGACCTCGTCTCGGACCGCTGATCTCTGCGATCGGTATGTCCATCTTCCTGCAGAACTACGTGCAGATCGGCCAGGGCGCGCGTGATGTTTCCGTGCCGATGCTGATCTCCGGCGCCATCGATATTCCGATGGGCGACTTCACCGTAACGATTCCCTACGCTCGCATGCTGATCGTGGGCGTGACGGTGGCACTGATGATTCTGCTCACGCTGTTCATCGCTAACTCGCGTATGGGCCGCGCCTGCCGTGCCTGCGCCGAGGACATGCGCATGGCCAACCTGCTCGGCATCGATACGAATCGCGTGATCTCGTTCACGTTCATTCTCGGTGCCATGCTCGCGGCCGTGGGCGGCGTGCTGATCGGCCTGACCATCGGCAAGCTCAATCCGTACATCGGCTTCATCGCCGGCATCAAGGCCTTCACGGCCGCAGTGCTGGGCGGTATCGGCAGCATTCCCGGCGCCATGCTGGGCGGCGTGCTGCTGGGCCTGGCGGAGACGCTCGCCTCGGGCTACATGCCCTCCGAGTACAAAGACATCGTGGCGTTCTGCCTGCTGGTGCTGGTGCTGCTGTTCCGCCCGACCGGCCTGCTGGGCAAGCCTGACGTCGAGAAAGTCTGAGGTCGACCATGACACAACAACTCACCATGAAGTCCGGTGCCGCCAACCGCGCGCCGGCAGGAGAGACGCTCAAGGGTGCGGTCATCGCCGCAATCGTGACGATCATCCTCACGGCCCCCATCCTGGGCCTGCAACTGAAGCTCGACGGTTACAAGGTCGTGCTCGAACAGCATTGGCGTCCGGTCTGGATCGCAACCGCCATCGTGTTCGTGTTCCAGCTGCTCAAGCCTTTCCTGTTGCGCACCAAGCGCGCGGTGAAGCTGCCGACGATGCCCACGATGGGACGCCGTCAACAACTGACCGCCATGTGGGTGCTGCTCGCCGTCGGTCTCGTGTGGCCGTTCATCGGCTCGCGCGGCGCAGTGGACGTGGCAACGCTCGCACTCATCTACTGCGTGCTGGGTCTCGGTCTGAACATCGTCGTGGGCTTCGCCGGCCTGCTCGATCTGGGCTACGTCGGCTTCTATGCCGTCGGCGGTTACACGTACGCGCTGCTCAATCAGTACTTCGGCCTGACCTTCTGGGAATGCCTGCCGCTCGCCGCGCTGATGTCGGCGACGTTCGGTTTCCTGCTGGGCTTCCCGGTGCTGCGTCTGCGTGGTGACTATCTCGCCATCGTGACGTTGGGCTTCGGCGAAATCATTCGCCTGCTGCTCAATAACCTGACGAGCCTCACCGGCGGTCCGGATGGCGTGTCGGGCATTCCGAAGCCCAGCGTGTTCGGCTTCGAGATGGCGCGTTCGTCGAGCGTGGAAGGGGCGAAGACATTCCATGAACTGATCGGGCTGGATTACAGCGGCGGTCATATGGTGATCTGGCTGTATCTGCTCGCATTCGCGCTGGTCGGCTTCACGCTGTTCGTCACGAGTCGCCTGATCCGCATGCCGATCGGTCGCGCGTGGGAAGCGCTGCGCGAAGACGAAATCGCTTGCCGTTCGCTCGGCCTGAACCCCACGCGCATCAAGCTTTCGGCGTTCACGCTCGGTGCATCGTTCGCGGGTCTGGCCGGGGCGTTCTTCGCTGCGCGTCAGGGGCTGGTCACGCCCGAGTCGTTCACGTTCATCGAGTCGGCGCTGATTCTCGCCGTGGTGGTGCTCGGCGGCATGGGCTCGCAGATCGGTGTGATTCTCGCGGCCATCCTGCTGACGATTCTGCCGGAAGTGGCACGTGACTTTGCCGAGTACCGCATGCTGATCTTCGGCCTGGTGATGGTGCTGATGATGATGTGGCGTCCGCAAGGTCTGCTGCCCGCCACCCGCCCGCATGTGGAGTTGCCGCAATGAGTGCAGAACTGTTGAAACTCTCCGGCCTGCAGATGCGCTTCGGCGGTCTGCTGGCGGTCGACGGCGTCGAGTTCGACGTCCGCAAGAACGAAGTCTTCGCGATCATCGGTCCGAACGGCGCAGGCAAGACGACCGTCTTCAACTGCGTGGGCGGCTTCTACCGTCCGACGGGCGGCTCGATCGTGCTCGACGGCAACGACATCACCGGCTTGCCGAGCCATATGGTGGCGCGTCGCGGTCTGGTGCGCACGTTCCAGAACATCCGCCTGTTCCGCCAGTTGACGGTGGTGGAGAACCTGCTCGTCGCGCAGCACATGACGGTGCACACCGGTTTTCTGCAAGGGCTGCTCTCGACGGGCGCGTTCCGTCGCTCGGAGCGCACGGCACTCGAGCGCGCAAAGATGTGGCTCGATCGTCTGGGCCTCACGCCGGTCGCCAACCGCGAAGCCGGCACGTTGTCATACGGCCATCAGCGCCGTCTCGAGATCGCGCGATGCATGATCACCGAGCCGCGTCTGTTGATGCTCGACGAACCGGCTGCCGGTCTGAACCCGCAGGAGAAGGTCGAGTTGCAGCAACTCGTGGACAACCTGCGTAACGAGTTCGGCATTTCGGTGCTGCTCATCGAGCACGACATGAGTCTCGTGATGGGGGTCTCCGACCGGATTCTCGTGATGGAACACGGCAAGCCGATCATGACCGGCAAGCCCGACGAGGTGCGCAACGATCCGCGCGTCATCAAGGCCTACCTCGGGGAGGAATAATGCTCAAGCTGGAACAGATCCACACCCACTACGGGGCCGTCGAGGCGCTTTCGGGCGTGTCCATCGAAGTGAACAAGGGCGAGATCGTCACGCTCATCGGCAGCAACGGTGCAGGCAAGACCACGCTGATGATGACCGTGTGCGGTACGCCGCGCGCATCGAGCGGTCGCGTGATGTTCGAGGGCAACGACATCACCAACCGTCCGACGCATGAAATCATGCGCATGGGCATGGCGATTTCGCCGGAAGGCCGTCGCGTGTTTCCGAGCCTGACCGTCATCGAGAACCTGAAGATGGGCGGCTTCTTCGCGTCCAACGACGAAATCGATGCCGGCATGGATCACGTCTTCAAGCTGTTCCCGCGGCTCGCACAGCGTGGCAAACAGCGCGCGGGCACGATGTCCGGCGGCGAACAGCAGATGCTCGCTATCGGACGCGCGTTGATGAGCCGTCCGCGTCTGTTGTTGCTCGATGAACCGACGCTCGGCCTCGCACCGCTCGTGATCGCGCAGATCTTCGACATCATTCGCGCGATTCGCGAAGAAGGCGTGACGGTGTTTCTGGTGGAGCAAAACGCGAACAAGGCGCTGCACGTGGCCGACCGCGGTTACGTGCTCGAAACCGGACGCGTCGTGCTCGCCGATTCAGCCGACAATCTGCTCGCCAACGACGACATCAAGCGCGCTTATCTCGGCGCTTAAATCGGCGGTCACGCGGCCATTGATCAGGCCGATGTGACGGGCAACAGGAAAGGGGATGTGCCTTCGGGCACATCCCCTTTTTTCATGTGTCTACGGCCGATGCTTTCAGTTGGTTCACTTCATCAGATCGACCAACTGATCCAGCGCCTTGCCCCAGCCGTCGTGGAAACCCATAGCTTCGTGTTGCGCGCGCGTGGCTTCGTTGCCGTGTATGGCAATCGCCGTGTAGCGCGTGCCCTTGCCTTGCGTCTCCATCAGCACGGCGGCCGTGAACTGAAAGCCACCATGTTCGGCCACCGGCGCAGGCGCGGGACGGAAACCGGGCAGCACCGCGTTCGTCCACACGAGTCGCGAATTCTCGACCACTTCCAGATAGCAGCCGACGTTCGGAAACTGCTGCCCTTCCGGCGAGCGCATGACGGTGTGAAACAGCCCCCCCGGGCGCAGATCGATTTCGCACTCGACCGTTTGCCAGGGCGCAGGCGTGAACCATTTCTTGAGATGCTCCGGTTGCGTCCACGCGGCCCAGACGCGCTCGCACGGTACATCGACATAGCGCTCCAGCACCAGGTCCAGCTTCGGGTCCACCGAGAACAGGTTGGGTCGGCTCATCTTCACGTCTCCTTCATCTGCAATAGATAGTTGTCGAGTTGGTCGAGGCGGCGCGTCCACTTGTCGCGCTGCAACTGGAGCCAATCCTGTGCGCCCGCCAGCGTTTCGGTCTCCAGCGCATAGGTCCGCACGCGTCCGGTCTTGCGCGACACGACCAGCCCACTGTCCTCCAGCACGCTCAGGTGCTGCGAGAAAGACGGCAGCGCCATCGAAAACGGACGCGCCAGCTCGCTCACGGACGCCGGGCCCAACGTCAGGCGCTCGACGACCGCACGACGTGTGGGATCGGATAACGCCTGAAAGATTCGATCGAGGGGGATGGATTGGTTAGCCATGTGCCTAACTATAGTCACTGCAATTACTTAGGTCAAGACCTTTGTATTGACGCTTTTCCATTGTCCGATGCGCTAGATCGGACGCAGCCGCGCACCGGCTTGGCGTAGAATAGAGCCTTTCCAAATTAAGCCCCGCGTTGCCGCTATGCCGTTGGCCACTACAGAAGAAATCATTGCCGAGCTCAAGGCCGGCCGCATGGTTGTCCTCGTTGACGAGGAAGATCGTGAAAACGAAGGCGACCTGGTCATGGCAGCCGAATTTGCAACGCCTGAAGCCATCAACTTCATGGCGAAGTACGGCCGTGGTCTGATTTGCCTCACGCTCACGCAAGCGCGCTGCAAGCAGCTCAACCTGCCGCTGATGACGTATCGCAACGGCACGCAGTACGGCACGGCGTTCACACTGTCGATCGAAGCCGCCGAGGGCGTGACCACGGGCATTTCCGCCGCCGACCGCGCCCATACGGTGCAGACGGCGATTTCGCGCGACGCTCGCCCCGAAGACATCGTTCAGCCGGGTCACGTGTTCCCGATCATGGCGCAGCCCGGCGGCGTGCTGGTGCGCGCAGGCCACACCGAAGCCGGTTGTGACCTGACCGCGATGGCCGGCCTCACGCCCGCGGCCGTCATCTGCGAAATCATGAACGACGACGGCACGATGGCGCGTCTGCCGCAGTTGCTGGAGTTCGCCGAGCAGCACGGCATCAAGATCGGCACCATCGTCGATCTCATCCACTATCGCAGCCGTACCGAATCGATGATCGAGACGGTGTCGTCGCGCGAAATGCAGACGGCATGGGGCCCCTTCCAGGCGACGCTCTACCGCGACAAGCCGAGCGGCAATCCGCATCTGGCGCTGGTGCGCGGCGTGCCGTCGCCCGACGAAGAGACGCTGGTGCGCGTGCACGAGCCGCTGTCGGTGATGGACTTGCTGGAAACCGGCGTGTCGACCCACTCGTGGACGCTCGCAGGTGCGATGAAGGCGATTGCCGAAGAAGGCAAGGGCGTGGTGGTGCTGCTGAACTGCGTCGAGACGCCCGAGCATCTCTTCAACCAGTTCGAAGCGCTGGACGAAACCGAGAAGGCGGCACGCGCCAAGCGCCGCCCGGTGGACTTCCGTACGCACGGCGTTGGCGCACAGATCCTGCGCGAGCTGGGTGTCGGTAAAATGCGAGTCCTGTCGAGCCCACGCAAGATTCCCAACATGGCAGGTTATGGCCTTGAGGTCACCGGTTTCCAACCGATGCCCGGCGCCGAGACTGCCTGAGTTACCTTGTATCGACGTCCCGTCGGTAACGGGGCGTCATCTTGCCGAGCATTGCCTGTCTCGGGCATGCCGGCATATCGTTGGCCGCACCGCCTGGACGGTACTTTTTTGAGGAAGCCCATTATGGAAATCGGACAATACCAGCCGGAACTCGACGGTGAAGGCCTGCGCGTGGGCATCGTGCAAGCACGATTCAATGACGCGGTCTGCACCGCACTGCGCACGGCGGCCGTGGCCGAACTCGACCGCCTTGGCGTCGACGGCGAAGACGTGCTGCTCGTGACGGTGCCCGGTGCGCTGGAAATTCCGCTGGCATTGCAGAAGATGGCCGAAAGCGGCCAGTTCGACGCGCTCATCGCGCTCGGCGCGGTGATCCGTGGCGAGACGTATCACTTTGAGCTGGTGTCGAACGAAAGCGGTGCCGGTATTACGCGCATCGGTCTGGACTTCGGTATTCCCATCGCCAACGCGGTGCTGACGACCGAAAACGACGAACAGGCCGAAGTGCGCGCCGCCGAGAAGGGCCGCGATGCGGCTCGCGTGGCGGTGGAAATGGCCAATCTGCTCGAAGCCATCGACATGTTGAGTGGCGACGATGCAGAGGATGAAGACGAAGACGAAGAAGAGGAAGATCGGTAATGAAGAGTGCACGGCGCCGCGCGCGCGAATTTGCGCTGCAAGGAGTGTATCAATGGCTGATTTCGCGCGGCCACGCGAGTGAGATCGATGCTCACCTGCGCTCCACCCCTGGCTACGACAAGGCGGATCAGGTCCTGCTGGAAGCTGTCCTGTATGGAAGCATCCGCGAGGCCGACGCCCTGTCGCAGCAACTCCAGCCGCATCTGGACCGACCGGCAGCGCAGCTGTCGCCGATCGAACATGCCGCGCTCATCGCAGGTGCGTACGAACTGATTCATCTTCAGGACGTGCCATACCGTGTGGTGATCAACGAGGCCGTCGAAGTCGTGAAGACGTTCGGTGGACCGGACGGTCACCGCTTCGTGAACGGCGTGCTCGACAAGTTCGCCGCCGAGGTCCGCCCGGCGGAAGTCGCGGCCAACCGCAACGGCGGTCGCGGCAAGAGCGCCTGACGTTCCAACGTATTGAAGCAACAACGTCCTCCCCCCGATATGGACCGCATGCCCAACCTCGCCTCCGCGCTGACACTGGCGCAACGTGTCGACGACATCGCCCCTTTTCACGTGATGGAGTTGGCCAAGCAGGCCGCGTTGCGTGAGAAGGCGGGGCACCGTGTGATCCACATGGGGATCGGGGAGCCGGATTTCACGGCACCCGAAGCGGTCATCGAAGCGGCGGCGAAAGCCATGCGCGATGGCCGGACGCAATACACCAGCGCAATGGGCGTGCCCGCGCTGCGCGAAGCCATCTCCGGCTACTACCGTAGTTTTTATGGAGTGGACGTCGATCCGTCGCGCATCGTCGTGACGGCCGGCGCGTCGGCCGCGCTCGTGCTGGCCTGTGCGGCGCTCGTGGGCGTGGGCGACGAAGTGCTGATGCCGGATCCCTGCTATCCGTGCAACCGACACTTCGTGTCGACGTTCGACGGCAAGCCGGTGCTGATTCCTTCGGGCCCGGCAGAGCGTTTCCAGCTCACGGCCGAGCGCATCGAATCCCATTGGGGGGCGAAGACGAAGGGCGTGCTGCTGGCGTCGCCATCGAATCCGACAGGTACCTCGATTGAGACCGACGAGCTTGCCCGTATCGTGAAGACGGTGCGTGCGCGTGGCGGCTTCACGCTCGTCGACGAGATCTATCAGGGGCTGTCGTACGACGGCAAGCCGACGACCGCGCTGAGCTTCGGCGACGACGTGCTGGTCGTGAGCAGCTTCTCGAAGTACTTCAATATGACGGGCTGGCGTCTTGGCTGGCTGGTGGTGCCGCCGTCGCTGGTGCCCACGTTCGAGAAGCTTTCGCAGAACCTGTTCATCTGCCCGTCAGCGGTGGCGCAGCATGCCGCAACGGCCTGTTTCCTCCCCGAAACGCTGGCGATCTACGAGACCCGCAAGGAAGCGTTCCGTCAGCGGCGCGATTACATCGTGCCGGCGTTGGAGCGTCTGGGTTTCAAGGTGCCCGTGATGCCGGACGGTGCGTTCTACGTCTACGCCGACTGTACCGGTGTGCCGCATGCCGACGCCAGCGATAGTGACCGTCTCACACAAGCGCTGCTTCAGCAGGCTGACGTCGTGCTCGTACCGGGTCTCGACTTCGGGTTCGCCGAGCCGCGTCGGTACATTCGCCTGTCTTACGCCACGTCGCTCGAACAACTGCACGAAGCGATGGATCGGATCGGCAAAGTCTTCGCGACAGGCTGAGCGGTTTTCCTCGCGCCAAAACAAAAAACCCATCGAAGCGATTCGATGGGTTTTTTGTTGGCTGCGCAGTGCGTCTCTATATAGATAGCCTCGCAGGCCGATGGATGCGCCGGCCGTGGCGCATCGCGAGGTCGTCGGTAGTTACCGACCGTTCAGGCTGCCGTGCTGTCGTCCGCTTCGAGCGGCTTGGCAGCGGCAGCCGCCTTGCCATTCGAGGTCGACGCTGCCGGCGCGGGGGCCGATTCCGTCGAATCGATCGACTTGCCGGTCGAGACCGGCTTCGCCACCGGCTTGGCCGAGCTGACGATCACCGGCGCTTGCGGCTCGTTCGGCGAGACCTTGCGTCCCATGGTCACACCACGAAGACGATCGCGCTCGGCGAGCACCTTGGCACCGTAGCCACCGTCACCGGCGCTGGTCGATCCGACGTACAGACGCAGACCACCTGCCAGCGAACCGCCGCGTGCGATGCATTCCTTCAGAATCAGGGCACCGACCTTGATATTGGCCAGCGGGTGCAGCGCAGCTTCCGGACCGCCGAAGTATTCGAGCTTGTCCTGATGCACCTTCGACATGACCTGCATGAGGCCCTGTGCGCCGACAGTGCTCTCGGCATACGGGTTGAAACCCGATTCGATAGCCATCACGGCGAGCAGCAGTAGCGGATCGAGTCCGACTTCCTTACCCGTCGAGTAGGCCGCGCGCACGAGGTTGCCCGTCACGTCGCCCGCCACGCGATAGCGGCGTGCGAGGTAGTCGGCAACGGCGATCTGCTCACGCGTATCGAGCACCTTGGTGGCACGCGCATCGGCCGCCACTCGCTGGTTCGGGATATACGCCGCGAGGACAGCGGCCGACGGCACGTGCTGCGCCGCTTGCGCCATCATCGTCGAATCCGACGCCGTGCCTTGTGCAACGATGCCGCCGTTGGCGCCCTGGCCGGCCGCGTTGGCCGTACCGGTGGCTGCCTCAAGCAGCGGACCCACGCGCGACGCCATATCGGCGCGCCACGTCGGTCGAGCCCACAGCGCCAGCGTGCCAACCACGGCAACCAGACCGACCGCGCTGGACGTATACAGTCCAACACGACCGCCGTGCCAGGCAAGGCGACGCCAATCGCGGCGAGCCAAGGCTACCGTTGCCGCGCCGCGCGCGCGAAGCGCACCGAACACGGCCAGTAGCCAGGGTGATAAACCAGACTTCTTCATACTACGTACTCCGGTTACGCCGTCACCACGGGGTGGCCCCGGGGCGTAAGGAAGTAAGCCGGTATGCCCGCCAGGCATCCCGTTAAGCGCTTACTTACGGCATATGGAAAGAGGCGGTGCATCGTGTTGTCATGGACGATGCCGCTACCGCCGCAGCGCGCCGACCTGTTCAGGTCTCTGGCGCTGACGAGCTATCGCTCGCGCTGCTTCCTAAAACACTGGTTTCCCGACCTCGGTGAGAAAACCAGCCACTGAAAATCCACGTCGATGTTGTAGTTGTCGCTAAGCTCGAGCGGGTCGGCCTACCCGTCATCGAAGCCGCCTTTCTGGATTCAACGGGCGGATTGTAGCAGTGATATATAAACCGTCAATACTATTAACAGTCAAAATCATTACAAAAAGTAATTTGTAACACCTGTTTTGCCGTGACGTTTTACCGCCTTGGCCGGTAAAATGCCCTGCCCCACCCCGCGTTTACAAGGGTGTCACCCCGACTTTCACGCGATTCAAACGCCCGTTCGATCCGGACGTATGAATTTCGTAAAAATTTTTGGTAACGGTTTGTTTCATGAAATATCTCGATCTTCGTGACTTCACCGCGCAACTGGAGCGATCCGGCCAGCTTCGTCGCGTAGACGTGCCGGTCTCGCCGGTGCTTGAGATGACAGCGCTGGCCGACCGCGTGCTCAAAGCCGGCGGCCCGGCCCTGTGGTTCGAGCGGCCGACCGGTCATGACATGCCCGTGCTCGCCAACTTGTTTGGCACCCCTGAACGAGTGGCACTGGGGATGGGTGTCGAGGACGGCGAGAACGCGCTCAGTTCGCTGCGCGATATCGGCCGCCTTCTCTCGACGCTCAAGGAACCGGAGCCGCCGCGCGGGCTGAAGGATGCAGGCAAGCTGCTCGGCATGGCGAAGGCCGTGTGGGACATGGCCCCGAAGGAAGTCAGTAGTCCGGTGTGCCAGGAGATCGTCTGGGAGGGCGACGACGTCGATCTCTCCCGTCTGCCGATCCAGACTTGCTGGCCCGGCGATGCGGCACCGCTAATTACGTGGGGGCTGGTTATTACGAAGGGCCCGCACCGTAAGCGTCAGAACCTCGGCATCTATCGTCAGCAGGTCATCAGCCGCAACGAAGTCATCATGCGCTGGCTCGCTCATCGGGGCGGTGCGCTGGATTTCCGTGAGTTCGCACAGGCGAATCCGGGCAAGCCGTTTCCGATTGCCGTCGCCCTCGGTGCCGACCCGGCGACCATGCTCGGTGCCGTCACCCCCGTCCCCGATACGCTCTCCGAGTATCAATTTGCCGGCTTGCTGCGTGGCAGCCGTACGGAATTGGCCAAGTGCGTGACACCCGGACTGGAGTCGCTACGCGTGCCTGCCCGTGCCGAGATCGTATTGGAAGGTTTCATTTACCCGTCCGAACAACCGCCTGTCGTACCCGAAGGCGCACCGCCGCCGCCCTCGCGCGGCGCGACTGCCGGTTATGAACACGCGCTCGAAGGCCCCTACGGCGACCACACCGGCTATTACAACGAGCAGGAGTGGTTCCCGGTATTCAAGATCGAGCGCATTACGATGCGCCGCAACGCCGTCTATCACTCGACCTACACGGGTAAGCCGCCCGACGAACCGGCTGTGCTCGGCGTAGCGCTAAATGAAGTGTTCGTACCGCTGCTGCAAAAGCAATTCCCGGAAATCACCGACTTCTATCTACCGCCTGAGGGTTGCAGCTACCGGATGGCCATCGTCCAGATGAAGAAGGCCTATCCGGGCCATGCCAAGCGCGTGATGTTCGGGGTGTGGAGCTTCCTGCGCCAGTTCATGTATACGAAGTTCATCGTCGTGGTGGACGAAGACGTCGATATTCGCGACTGGAAGGAAGTGATCTGGGCGATCACGACCCGCGTGGACCCGACGCGCGACACCACACTCGTCGACCAGACCCCCATCGACTATCTCGATTTCGCCTCGCCCAAGGCCGGGCTGGGCTCGAAGATGGGGATCGACGCGACCAACAAGTGGCCGGGCGAAACTTCGCGCGAGTGGGGGCGTCCGATCGAAATGACCGCCGACGTCGACGCGCGCATGGCTGCTCTATATAAGGATCTCGGCCTGTAAAACCGGCCACGATCCCGCGTCGTACCGAACGCCGGTGGCCGTCAGGCTGCCGGCGTTTGTGTTTGTGCGCAATGCGCACGGGGCGTCTCGAACGCTCTCTATCAATAGAGTAAGCTGGCACCCGAAAGACAGATAAGCCGTATCCGTTTCCGTCCCCCGGGTCGGCGCGACCTCCCCCTGAGCGCACCGACCGGTCATCGAAAGGAGCTAATCGTGTCCTCATCCCCTACCTCCCGCGCTTCACACTCTCCTCACGCCTCGGCCAAAGCGCATCCCGCGCTGGCCCGTCTCAAAGATCCCGATCTGCTCAAGTTCAATGCCTACATCGACGGTGACTGGACGCAAGCCGACTCCCACGCCACCTTCTCGGTCAACGATCCGGCCACCGACGCCGAAATCGCACAAGTGGCCGATCTCGGCGCGAAGGAAACCGAGCGCGCACTCGTCGCTGCCGAAGCCGCCCTGCCCGAATGGCGCAGCAAGACCGGCAAGGAACGCGCACGCATCATGCGTCACTGGTTCGATCTCATCATGGCGGCGCAGGACGACCTCGGCGCGATCATGACGGCCGAACAAGGCAAGCCGCTGGCCGAAGCCAAGGGTGAAGTCGCGTATGGCGCGTCGTTCATCGAGTGGTTCGCCGAAGAAGCCAAACGGATCGACGGCGACGTGCTGGCCTCGCCCGAAGGCGGCAAGCGCCTGTTGGTGCTGAAGCAGCCCATCGGCGTGTGCGCATCGATCACGCCGTGGAACTTCCCCATCGCGATGATCACCCGCAAGATCGCCCCGGCCATCGCGGCGGGCTGCACGATCGTGGTCAAACCGGCCCGGCTCACCCCGCTGTCTGCGTTGGCTCTGGCCGAACTGGCCGACCGCGCCGGGTTGCCCAAGGGCGTGTTCAATGTCGTGACGTCGAAAAACTCGTCGGACGTCGGCAACGTGCTGACGTCCAGCCCGCGCGTGCGCCATCTCTCCTTCACCGGTTCGACGCCGGTCGGCGCGAAGTTGATGGAGCAATGTGCGTCCACCATCAAGAAGGTGGCGCTCGAACTCGGCGGCCTCGCGCCGTTTCTGGTGTTTGACGACGCCGACGTCGATGCAGCCGTCGAAGGCTGCATCGCGTCCAAATTCCGCAATGCGGGACAAACGTGCGTCTGCGCCAACCGCATCTACGCACAAGACGGGATTTACGATGCCTTCGTCGAAAAGCTCACTGCCGCGGTGAGCCGCCTGCGCGTGGGCAATGGCTTCGAGCCGGGCGTGGCGATCGGCCCGCTTATCGAAGACGCCGCCATCGCCAAGGTCGAGCGTCACGTGGAGGATGCCGTCGCCAAGGGCGGACGTGTCACCGTCGGTGGCAAGGTGCTGCACGGTCGCTTCTTCGAACCGACTGTCGTGGCCGACGCCAGTGCCGACATGCTCGTGGCGCAGGAGGAGACGTTCGGCCCGGTCGCGCCAGTCTTCCGTTTCAAGGACGAAGCCGACGGCATCCGGCTGGCAAACGCATCTGACTTCGGGCTGGCGTCGTATTTCTTCGCGCGCGACGTAGGCCGCGTATGGCGCGTCGCCGAGGGCATCGAGGCGGGCATGGTCGGCATCAACACCGGCCTCATCTCGAACGAGGTCGCGCCATTCGGCGGGGTCAAGCAGTCCGGACTGGGGCGTGAGGGGTCGAAATACGGCATCGACGAGTACCTTGAGATGAAGTATCTCTGCCTCGCCGGGATGTGAAAATCATCTGACCCTTTAACAATTTGTAATAGTCGCTTTCCCACGGCGTGAGCCGCGCCGTGACTGGGCTGCGCCCATTTCGACCTAACGTCGCCGAACCGGACGCCATCGGACAAACGTTACAAAGTCCCACAGATGGGGTCCGGCTCGGGTAGAATCGCGCTTTTTTCGCGAACCGCGACTCCGACCCCAATTCGGTCGTCTCATACGCCAATTGCGGTACCCCCGTCGGAAGCCGGTGCAGTCTCGCGAAGCCGATCAACAGAAGTCGCGTCCGTCAGCGCCTCCCCCGCGCCGTCATGCTCCTTGTGATGGCGACGGCCTGACGGCCGTGTCCGCCCTCGCGCAATGCATCCCCCGCTCCTTGCGGGCGTCTGCGTTGTACCCCCCGGGCGTGGAGAAGACATCTATGGATAACAACCAATCCCTCATGCGCAACATCGGGCCGTTCGCCCTGATGTTGACCGGTCTCGGCTCGATCATCGGCTCCGGCTGGCTGTTCGGTGCCTGGAAAGCCGCCAAAATCGCCGGACCGGCGGCCCTTCTCGCCTGGCTCATCGGCGCTGTCGTGATTCTCGCCATTGCCCTGACGTACGCCGAACTCGGCGCGATGTTCCCCGAATCGGGCGGCATGGTGCGCTACTCGCGTTACTCGCACGGCAGTCTCGTCGGCTTTATCGCTGCCTGGGCCAACTGGATCGCCATCGTGTCGGTGATCCCGATCGAGGCCGAAGCGTCGATCCAGTACATGAGCACGTGGCCGTACGACTGGGCGCACGCCCTGTTCGTGGACGGCACGCTCACCACGAGCGGGCTGGTGTTGTCCGCCCTGCTCGTGATCGTCTACTTCATGCTGAACTACTGGGGTGTGAAGCTCTTCGCGCGTGCGAACACGGCGATTACGCTCTTCAAGTTCGCGATTCCCGCGCTGACCATCGCCGGTCTGATCATTGCCGGTTTCCATCCGGGCAACTTCAACATCGCCGAGCATGGCGGCTTCGCGCCGAACGGCATGTCGGCGGTGCTGACTGCTGTTGCCACGTCCGGCATCGTGTTCGCGTTCAACGGTTTCCAGAGTCCGGTGAACCTCGCGGGTGAAGCACGCGATCCGGGCCGCAGCATTCCGTTTGCGGTCGTCGGCTCGATCCTGCTCGCGACCGTCATCTATTTGCTGCTGCAAGTTGCGTACATCGGCGCGCTGTCGCCGGAGCAACTCGCGGGTGGCTGGCACATGGTGAGCTTCAGCTCGCCGTTCGCCGAACTGGCGATTGCACTGGGCTTGAACTGGCTGGCGATCGTGCTGTACTTCGACGCGTTCCTGAGCCCCAGTGGCACGGGCACGACGTACATGGCGACGACGAGCCGCATGATTTACGCGATGGAGCGTAACCGCACGTTGCCCGCCATCTTCGGTCGTGTGCATCCGCTGTACGGTGTGCCGCGTCAGGCGATGTGGTTCAACCTCGCGATCTCGTTCATCTTCATGTTCTTCTTCCGCGGTTGGGATTCGCTGGCGGCCGTGATCTCGGTGGCGACGGTGATTTCGTATCTGACGGGCCCGATCAGCGTGATGTCGCTGCGTCGCTCGGCACCGGACATGCACCGTCCGCTGCGCCTGCCGGGCCTGTCGCTGATCGCGCCGTTCGCATTTGTGTGTGCCTCACTGATTCTGTACTGGGCCCGCTGGCCGCTGACGGGCCAGATCATCGTGCTGGTGGTCGTGGCGCTGCCGGTCTACTTCTACTATCAGGCGAAGGACAACTGGCAAGGTTTCGGACGCGACCTCAAGGCCTCGTGGTGGCTGATTGGCTATCTGCCGTGCATGGCGCTTTGCTCGTACGTCGGCAGCAAGGAATTCGGTGGTCTCGGTCTGCTACCCTACGGCTGGGACATGGTCATCGTCGCGGTGCTGTCGCTCGCGTTCTATCACTGGGGCGTGAAGGCTGGCTGGCGCACGCCGTATCTGTCGGAAGAGCGTGAAAGCGATGCTGCCGAGATGGAAGGTATGCCGGCGTTGTCGCACTGAGCTTTAATGTGACGCAAACGAAAAGCCCGCCAATTGGCGGGCTTTTTTTGTCCGACGCAGCACCGCCGACCAGCTCACCGATGCGCCCGACGCCGCTCGATAAACAGACTATTACCAAGCGCCCGCTTCGCCATCTTCTTCGCATCGGCGGCCGCAGCAGAAACTTCCACGTGCGACGGAAAACTCTCCGGCGTGACCGCGACCACGCCAATCGACAGACTCGTGATCGGATGGAAGATGACCATCCCGCGACGATCTTCCGCCTCGAACCCGCCAGCGGCGATCTGATCCGGATGGAAGTATTCCGTCACTGCTTCGCCAAAACGCGTCAGCGCCTCGCGGCAGCGCGCCTCCCAATCGGGGCTGCGGAACAGGATCAGGAAGTCGTCGCCACCGATGTGGCCTAAAAAATCGCGCTCGGGATTGCGAACCGCCATCAGCACACGCGCGACCAGTTGAATCAGGTCGTCGCCGCGACGATAGCCGAACACGTCGTTGAACGGCTTGAAGTTATCCAGATCGACGTAGCACGCGTGGAACGACTGACGCTCACCGATCATGCGATCCATGTAGTCGTCGATCGGCACGTTGCCCGGCAGCAGCGTGAGCGGATTGGCGTAGCGCGCCGCATCCAGTTGCATATCGGTGATGTGACGCATCAGCGCATGCCCCTGCGCCACACCGAAATAGCGCCCCTGATCCGTCACGATGAAGCCCGCCGCGATCTGACGGCTCGCCCCTTCGGCAATCATCCGGCTCAGATCCTCGACACGCGCCGCCTTGTCGAACGTGAGCGGACGCGGCTCCATGACGGCCGAGCACGGCTTGCGTCCGTACAACTCGCGCGTGAACGGTCGGGCAAAGCGCCCGATCAGCGACGCCCGTCCGATCAGCCCAACCGCGCGTTCGCGCTCCACCACCGGCAGCACTTCCAGCGCAGGATCGCTCTCGAAACGCGCCACCACGTCCTCACTGCGCGTATCCGGCGATACAGGCGCGACGTAAGACGCAATGCGCTCCAGCGTCACATTCCCCGCCCCCAACTGACTGGGCTGCTGATGCACATAGGCACGGCGCTCGTTCACCACTTCCTGCACATCGGCTGTAATCGCCCGCTGCGGCTGCGCCTCGGGACGCGCAATGAAATACCCCTGCCCTAGGAAGATGCCCAGATCGCGCACGACCTGAAGCTCCTCGGCATGCTCGATGCCTTCGGCAATGACGCGCGTGCCGCTCGTCTCTGCAATCTGACGCATCGAACGCACGAACTGAAGTTTGACGGTGTCGCTGTCGATCCCGTCGACGAAATGCCGGTCGATCTTGACGTAATCCGGCCGCAGCTCCGACCACAGACGCAAGCTCGCATAGCCCTCGCCCATATCGTCGAGCGCCACTTCGAAGCCCAGCGCACGGTAGGCGGTCAGCGACGCGCGCGTGCTCGCCAGGTCCAGCGTCGGCGCGTGCTCGGTGAGTTCGAGCACCACTCGCTCCGGTGCGAGCCGGAACGACTGAAGCATGGCAAACGTCTCGTCCAGCCCCAGCGATTCGCTCACGCCACCGCCGGGGTGCGCACGCGTGACCGGACCGATGTTCAGGAACAGACGCTCAGGCAAATCCTGCTCGACAAACCCGCGCAGCACCGTGCGACGACAGGCAAGTTCCAGCGGCCCGCTCAGCCCGTGACGCCGCGCGGCTGCGAACAGCGCCATCGGCGAATGAATCGACGTGCCCGCAGGCCCGCGCACGAGACCCTCATAACCCGCGACTTCGGACGTCCGGAAATCGACGATCGGCTGAAACACGCAGGTCAGGCCGATGCCTTCGCACAACTCGGCGAGCAGCGATGCTTCGTCGGGCTCAACGTAAGGCGTGGGAGCGGAGGGCGAGGAAGAGAGAGCGGAAGCTGGCTGCGCATCGCGCGCTGTCGCGGGAGCGCCAAAGCGGTCCTGTGGACGTATCCCGGCAACTGCGGCAGGCGGGAGAGGGTTCAACTGAGACTCCGTAAGTCGGTGCGGCGCGCCGGCATCATGCAAACAGCTGTACGTTATGCGGGCATGTGTCGGGCACACTCATACGCACCGGAGGCATCTTTGCGTCGATGTGCCCCGATGAAGTCTCACCCGTTCCCCGTGTTTCACGTGCGGTCGCTGCTCTTTGGCCCATATCCGCGTCTTGTGACGGTGCCCATGGGCACCCTCTTTTACTTGGCACTCAGGCTATCGCCGTTATTTGACAAAACCGTGACAGCATCGGAATTGCAACAAATGTCGGGACAGCGTCCGCACCCGTCTCCCGTCACGCGAGAATTCGTAGCCTGACGGAGAGATTCGCGTCGCACAAGGACGAAAAAAAACGGCAACGCCGCAAAGCGTTGCCGTTCTTCTGTCGGAGGTCACCGAACCGCGCGCCCTAAGTCGGCACCCGGTCGATTCGTCCCGAAACTTACCAGGCCGTCACAACCGAACCGCCGAACTTCTGCTCGATGAAGGCCTTCACTTCCGGCGAGTGGTAAGCCTTGATCAGCTTGGCGACCCACGGCTTGTTCTTGTCGGCCGAGCGGATGACCAGCACGTTGGCGTACGGGCCGTTCGCATCTTCGATGGCGATCGAATCCTTCTTCGGGTTCAGACCGGCTTCCATCGCGAAGTTGGTGTTGATGACGGCCACAGCCACGTCGTCGAGCGAGCGCGGCAGTTGGGCAGCGTCCAGTTCCACGAACTTCAGTTTCTTCGGGTTTTCAGCCACGTCGATCGGCGTTGCCTTCAGACCGGCGTCGGCGCGCAGCTTGATCAGGCCCTGCTTTTGCAGCAACAGCAGCGCACGGCCGCCATTGGTCGGGTCGTTCGGCAGCGAGACCTTGTCACCCGTCTTCAGATCGGCCAGCGACTTGATCTTCTTCGAGTAGATGCCCATCGGGAAGATCACCGTCTTGGCGATCGATTCGAGCTTGTAGCCACGGTCCTTCACCTGCGCGTCGAGGTACGGCTGGTGCTGGTAGCTGTTCACGTCCAGATCGCCCGACGACAGCGCCGCGTTCGGCTGCACGTAATCGCTGAACTCGATGACCTTGAGGTTCAGGCCGTCCTTGGCTGCGACTTTCTTCACTTCGTCGAAGATCTGAGCGTGCGGGCCGCCCGTCACACCCACCTTCAGGTTGATGGCGTCAGCCGCAGCCGCCGGAGCGGCGAATTGCGTGGCGAATACCGTGGCGGCGCCAACACCGGCCAGCAGCTTGAAAAGCGTACGACGTTGCATGAAAAACCTCGCGTGTGTGAGTGAAGTGCCGATTGGCCGGCAGGACCGGCAACCGTTGTTATGTGGGAATTACTTGTGGCTCAGACGTCGCACCAGCCAGTCGCCGAACGTCTGCACCAGTTGCACGAAAACGATCAGGATCAACACCACGGTGATCATGACTTCCGGCAGGAAGCGCTGATAGCCGTATCGGATGCCGAGGTCGCCCAACCCGCCGCCGCCGATCGCGCCGGCCATCGCCGAGTAACCGACCAGGCTCACGAACGTGATCGTCAGACCGGCGACGATGCCGGGCAACGCCTCGGGCAGCAACACCTTCATGACGATCTGGCCGGTCGTCGCACCCATCGACTGGGCCGCCTCGATCAGACCACGGTCCACTTCACGCAGCGCGGTCTCGACCAGACGCGCCACGAACGGTGCGGCAGCAATCGTGAGCGGCACCACGGCGGCCATCGTGCCGATGGACGAGCCGACGATCAGTCGCGTGAACGGAATCACCGCCACGAGCAAGATGATGAACGGCGTCGAGCGCACGGCGTTGACGAGAATGCCGACGATCCGGTTGGTCGGCAGGTTCTGCAACACGCCGTTGCGGTCCGTCAGATACAGCAGCACGCCCAGCGGCACGCCCACGACCGCGCCGATCAGGCCGGAGATACCGACCATGATCAACGTCTCCCAGAACGACGAGACGAACAGATCGAACATTTCACTCCACATGGCTCAGCTCCTCTACGACAACGCCTTGACTGGCGAGGAACGCCATGGCTTCGGCCACGCGGGCCGGGGTGCCGCCCGCCATCACGGCGAGCGATCCGAACGCCTGCCCCTGGATCTCGTCGATCTGGCCATGCAGGATATTGAAATCGAGTTCGTAGCGGCGAATCGCTTCGGACAGCAGCGGCTGATCCACGCCCGCGCCGGAGAACGCCAGGCGATACAGATGGTCGTGGCCGTTGCCGATGCGCGACGCCACACGCTGACGCACGCCCTCGGGCAGCTCTTGCGCAATCACGTCGCCGATCAGCGCGCGGGTGACTTCGTGGCGCGGACGCAGGAACACGTCGATCACGGCACCCTGTTCGACCACACGGCCGGCGTCGAGCACCGCCACACGGTCGCAAACCTGCTTGATCACTTCCATCTGGTGCGTGATCAGCACGACCGTCAGGCCGAGTTCGCGGTTGATGCGCTTGAGCAGTTCGAGAATCGAACGGGTCGTCTCGGGGTCGAGGGCCGAGGTGGCTTCGTCCGAGAGCAGCACTTGCGGCTCGCTCGCGAGCGCACGGGCAATACCCACACGCTGCTTCTGACCGCCGGAAATCTGCGACGGATAGCGATCCTTCTGTGCGGTGAGGCCTACGAGTTCGAGCAGCGGCAACACCTTCGCACGAATCTCTTCGGCCGGCATGCCCGCGAGCTCCAGCGGCAGCGCCACGTTCTGGTAGACGGTGCGCGAGCTGAGCAGGTTGAAGTGCTGGAAGATCATGCCGATGCGACGGCGCGCCTTGCGCAGCTCGTCGGACGACAGCGAGGTCAGGTCTTGACCGTCGACGCGCACCGAACCGTCGCTGGGACGGTTGAGTAGGTTAATGACACGCACAAGCGTGCTCTTACCGGCGCCGCTTCGGCCGATGATGCCGAAAACTTCGCCGCGCTCGATCGACAGGCTGATATTGGAAAGCGCGTCGATCGGCCCCTTGGGTCCAGCGAAGCGCTGGGTAATGTTCTGGAGTTCGATCATGCAAAAAAATAGCAGCCCCACTGCCGAAACTTCCCGCACAGTGCCGCCGCCAAGACTCTATTTAGCGCAAAGGCAATATTCTAGCCCATGCGCCTAAATAGTTGAAAATAATAAAATTTGATCTCTTTATACGATTTTTCGCAGGTAGTGAGCACAGGCCTCAGGCCCGCCGTTCGTTGGCAAAATCGTCGAGCACTCTGATGACTTCGTCGAACTCCAGCGACTTGTCGAAAAAGTGCCGCACGCCCAGTTGCTGGCAGCGCTTGCGGTAGGTCGCGAGCGCATAGTTGGTCAGCACGATCGCCATCAGCTTTTCCAGCATGCCGTTGCTGTGCAGGTACGACAGCACGTCCATGCCCGAGCCGCGCCGCAACTGGATATCGACGATGACCGCGTCGAAGGAATCGTTTTCAAGGGTACGGACCGCGTCGTCGGCCGTCTCCGCCACGCCTGTCACTTCCAGCATCCCGCTCGATCCGAGCGCTTCGGACAGACTCTCGCGAATCACCGCCGAATCTTCGATCAGCAGCACCTTGAGGGGCGTACGCGTCCCCGTAAGCGTTGCTGCGTTCCCAGTTGACATGAAAGCCTCTCTCAACTGATCAGGCCGTTCTTGAGCGCATAAAGCGTCAGGTCGGCATTAGTTTTCAAATGCATCTTTTCCAGCACGCGTGCGCGATACGTGCTGACGGTCTTCACCGACAGATGCAACTCGTCGGCGATCTCGGTCGGCGTACGGCCCTGCGCCAGCTTGCAGAACACCTGGAATTCGCGCTCCGAAAGCTGCTCGTGCATGGGCTCGTCGACCGGCTTGTCGAGCTTCTGCGCCAGCAGGTCCGCCGTCACTTCGCTGACGTAGCGATGACCGCGTGCCACCGTGCGGATCGCCCGAATGATTTCTTCGGGCGCCGCATCCTTCATCAGATATCCGTCGGCGCCGGCGCGCAGCAGATTGACCGCGTATTGCGCTTCCGGATACGTGGACAGGAACAGCACACCCTGCTCGGGTCGCAATTGCTTGATCACGCGCAGGGTGTCGATGCCGTTCTTGTCAGGCATGGCGATATCCAACAGCACGACATCGAATTCGGTTTCGCGCACGGCACGAATCACCTCGTCCCCGCTCGCGGCTTCGCCCAGCACCTCCATGTCCGACTCGTCGGCAATGAATTGCTTGAAGCCGGTACGCACGATGGCGTGGTCGTCGGCAATGAGGATTTTTATTGTGAGTGACATCTAAGCTCCAGAGACTGTCCCCGTCGGCCTCCTGGCCGCACTTGAGTGAATTCGGTGCGCGCGCCATGGCCATCACTCCCGGTCGAGTAGATCCCGCATATCGTCGGCATGCTCTTCCTCGACGGCGAGGATTTCTTCGAGCAAGCGACGGGTTGTGGTATCCCGGTCGCCCAAATAATGAATCATCTCGCGGTAACTCTCAATCGCAATACGCTCGGCGACGAGGTTTTCGCGAATCATGTCGCGCAGGGTCTTACATGTGACGTACTCGGCATGGCTGCGCGAGGAAAGGCTGTCGGGCGAGAAATCCGGCTCGCCGCCCAGTTGCACGATACGCGCCGCGATGCGATCCGCGTGATCCTGCTCCTGCGTGGCGTGCTCGGCGAATTCGGCGGCCACCGGCTCGGAGTGAATCCCCGTGGCCATGAAATGATGGCGTTTGTAGCGCAACACGCAGACCAGTTCCGTGGCGAGCGCATCGTTGAGCATGTGCACGACCGCGTCGCGATCGGCCCGATAGTCCTCCGTGACGGCACCTTCGTCGAGGTGCTCACGGGCACGCTCGCGCAAGGCGCGAACGTCGATTTCGAAATCCTCTCCCGCGTGCTGGCTATGACCATTACCGGTCATCGCGTGCTTGGCCTGCTTGGCGTGCTGTTTAGCGTGCTTGGCGGTATGCATCTGCGAATCCTCCTGTAGCGGTTTGGCGAGTATGCCGGGGTTGGGTGGACGACATTGCGTCATCGCCAGATATGGCGAAGGGCGGCTCAGGCCGCCCTGCGTTCCCTGACGGTATCTATCGTCGGACCACCCCGAAGAGCAGCGTGACCAGGAAGATCACCAGGAAGATGAAGAACAGAATCTTCGCGATTTCAGCCGCACCCGCGGCGATTCCCGTGAAACCGAAAACCGCGGCGATCAACGCGATCACGAAGAAAACAACGGCATAGTGAAGCATCGCAACCTCCTTGAATGTCGATGGCCCGCGCGGCACATGTGGCACGCGCAGCGCGAACCGCTTGCCGCGCACCACATGGCGATGCTGCGGCGCAAAACTCGACCGCGCCGCAGCGCGCTTCTAGTCGACGATTTTCTTGGCGACGGTCAGGCCAAGCAGCAAGAAAACCACGAACAGCACCAGGAACAGTACGAACAGAATCTTCGCAATCCCGGCGGCACCGGCGGCGATCCCGGTAAAGCCCAACAGGCCTGCCACGATCGATACCAGCGCGAACAACAAAGCCCACTTCAGCATGGCGTTCTCCTTGGTTTCATATGTCGTTTCCCGGAGACTTTCTGGCTCCCTGCGGCGGGTGCACTGCCGTATCAGGCGGCACACCCACCCGAGGGCGCTGAATGAATAGTAGAAAAACGCCGCTCGCGGGACTGCCCGCGCGGCGCTGGTTTTTGCGTAGGAATTTGCTGACAATTGGGCGGATGGTGCGATTTTCGCCGTATGATCGAAGCACTCCCCGCTATCAACGGTCATCCAAACCCCGCCCAATGCCCCGATTTACGTCCTGGTTGCGTCGCCGAAGCTGGATCATCGCCATGATCGCTGCGATCGTCATCACGGTCGGCAGTCTGATCGGTCTGGAGTCGGCACACCGTCGTCTCGCATCCACCTACGAAGCGGCGCTGCAAAACATGACCGCCGCCAATGAGCTTAACGAGATCATTGCGCGGACCTCGACGGTGGTTGCAAGCCAGCGCGGCTATTTGCTCACGAACAATCCGGTCTATCTGGATCCGTATCTGTCGGCCGTGCGACGCATCCGCGATCTCTCCGCACTCATCATCCAGCATTACAAGGATGTGAACGACGATCAGGCCACGCGTGAATTCGCCCGTGTCATGACGATGTTCTCCCAGCGCATTACGGCGATGGACACCGCACGATCCGCCGTGACGCAAGGCGAGATGACGCTGGAGGAAGCCTTATCACCGGCCAATCTCGGCATCGGGACGATGGAACCGGTGCAGACCGGCATTACCGATCTCTATAACCGGGAACTGGCCCGCGCCCGCACCGCGCAGGACGACGGCCGCTTCGATCAGGCGATCTCGGCGGTCAGCGCCGGCGCACTGTCGGTGCTGACGATTCTGCTCTTCGTGCTGTTGTTCCGCTCGCTCGGCAAGCAGATGCGTCAGGAACAACTCGCCCGCGACCAGTTGCATGAGCAGCAGGCACACCTCGACAGGCTCGTGCGTGAGCGCACCGAACAACTCGACGAACTGGCCACCCACTTGCAGAACGTGAGCGAAGACGAGAAGACACGGCTGTCGCGCGAATTGCACGACGAACTCGGCGCGATTCTCACGGCGTGCAAGATGGATGTCACGTGGGCGCACCACAAGCTACGCAACGTCGAGCCGGTGATTTCCGAGAAACTCGCGCGCGCGCAACGCAATCTCGACTCCGGTATTCAGACCAAGCGCCGCATCATCGAGAACCTGCGGCCGACCGTGCTGATCAACTTCGGCCTCGTCACCGCGCTGCGCTCGCTCGCGGAAGAAACCGCCGATCAGCAACACTGGCAACTCGATCTCGATTTGCCTGAGGAAGACTTCGCGTTGCCCGAGTCGACCGCCATCGTGCTGTTCCGCGTGGCGCAGGAAGCGCTGACGAACGCGGGCAAGTACGCGCGTGCCACCACCGTGCGCGTCGCCCTCGCTTGCGACGACCAGCGCGTGCGCCTCGAAGTGATCGATAACGGCATCGGCCTCACGCAAGATCAGTTCAACAAGCCCAAAACGCACGGCCTTTTCGGCATGCGTCAGCGTGTATCGGCCAAGGGCGGACGCATCGACATTCACTCGCTGCCGCAGCGTCTGGGCACTGAGATTCAGGTGGTACTCCCCTTGTGCAATCCGGCCGATGCGATGGATATCGCGACCGAAGTCACCGAGAGCACCGTCTCGGCACAATCGGGCGAGGCATCGTCCGACAGCCCCAACGCGTCCGGCAAGACGGACGCCTCGCAGCCGCCCCGCCCGCCGGTCGGAATGCACTGACAGCGCAACCCGACTCCGCCTACACCGCGTTGCCCCCGCGGCTGACAGCACGATCACTTCGCACTCCCTACCATGGAATCACCTGCCGACGCCTTGAGGGGCGCGGATTGTGGTTTCCGGGCGTGCGCCGCACCGTGCGCGCCAAGTCTCGGAATCGCGGACTCCCCGCAGAAGCACCCGAACTAACCCAACACTGAGGAGTTGTTTATGAACTCGGATCTGATCAAGGGCAAGTGGAACCAGCTCAAGGGCGAAGCGAAGAAGAAGTGGGCCGACCTGACGGACGACGATCTGCTGAAGATCGAAGGCAATCGCGACAAGTTCGTCGGTGTGATCCAGGAGCGCTACGGCAAGGCCAAGGCCGATGCCGAGAAGGAAGTCGACACCTGGAATAACCAGCACAAGCTCTGGTAAGCCAGCGTCATTCGCGTGAGCCATGCCCGCCGGGAGGCGGGTGTGGCCCTTCCCCCGCTCGCGCGTCCTATGCGCTTCGGACGACATCATCTCTCCAAGGAGAAATCAAAATGAAACGATTGATCGCCATCGCACTGCTTTCGGGCTTCGCACTGGGCCTGGCCGGTTGCAACACCATCCACGGCGCGGGCAAGGACGTTGAAAAGGGCGGCGAAGCCATTCAGGGCGCGGCCGACCGCAACAAGTAACGCGGCATCGACCGCATCGACCGGTGTGTGACGACACCGGCGCGCAGCACCCGACAGCATCGACATCCCCCCGATACGCGACGCACGGCGCATGATGCATTCCCCATGCCGTCCGGGCGTCGCCCCATGCTCGCCCAATCCCCAGCCTAGGAGGACTCCAAGATGTCACATCGAATCGCTATGAACGTCCTGACCTGCGCCTGCATCGCGGCGGCAGGCATGCTCGGCGCCACGACGGCCAGCGCGGCCGATGCCGCGGCCAAGGACCGTTACGAAGCTGCCCAAAAGTCGGCCGAAGCGGACTACAAGGCTGCCTCCGCGCGTTGCGAGGACATGAAGGACAACGCCAAGAAGATTTGCGTGGAAGACGCGAAGGGCAAGGAGAAGATCGCCAAGGCTAACGCCGAAGGCGATTACAAGCAGACGCCGAAGGCCCGCTACGACGCGGCCATCGCCAAGGCCGACGCCGATTACAGCGTTGCCAAGCTGCGTTGCGACGACAAGAAGGGCAACGAGAAGGACGTTTGCGTGAAGGATGCCGACGCCGCCAAGACCAAGGCCTATGGCGACGCCAAGGTCATGCGTACGAGTCGCGAATCGTCCAAGGACACCATGGCGGCACGTCAGGATGCCAACGCCGACGCCAACAAGGCCGAGTACAAGGCGGCAATGGAGCGTTGCGACAGCCTGGCGGGCAATAGCAAGGACAGCTGTGTGGCCGACGCCAAGTCGCGCTATCACCAATAAGCTGCCGTGAGCACCGGCACTTACCGATTAGAACGACAGCAGGTTTAGCAGGGAGGAGGAGGCGTCTCGGTCCGTCACCACGGGTGAGCACCGGACGTCGGCACCGGGCGAGTGTTGCGCAAGCGGCATTCGCCCGGTGTTTTTGCGCCACAGGCCGCGCGCGCCATGTAAATGAATGTAACAAGTGTCGCGCGCCACGCGCGGCAGGCCACCCTCCGCCGCAGGGGGCGATGTCAACCGAAACGAGCGCAAAGCGTTGATTCTGAATAGAATAGAGGCCTGATTTTCACGTTTGGCGGCCGCTTTTCTACGCCCGAACGTTCCCCACACCGGATGGCTTCGCATACTTTGCAACAATTGCGTTGCGCCCCCGTTTCGGAACTTCAGTAAAGTAAAGCCAAGGAATCTGACGAACCACGGTGCCGGCGGGCACCAGGCGCGTCGAACGGCATGGTGCCGTTCGGGTGCCGTCATCAGTACGCTGCCAAGTCCGCAGGAGAAATGTCATGAAAACCAAGTTTGCCGCCTTTGCCATCGCCGGGGTCGCGCTCGCCGCGGGTGCGATCGGGACGGCGCAGGCACACGTTTCGGTCGGTATCGGTATTGGCGTACCGCTGATCGCACCGGCCCCGGTTTATGCGCCGGCACCGGTCTACGTTGCGCCGCCTCCGCCGGTCTACGTTGCACCTCCGCCCGTCTATGTCGCCCCGGCCCCGGTCTACTATGGCCCGCCGCCGGCGTACTACGGTCGTCCGTACGGTTACGGCGGCTACGGTCGTGGTTACTGGCGTCATGGCCGCTGGTACGGCTATTGATCGACGGCCGCCCCGATCGGTCGCTGAAACAAAACGCGCCGCCGACTGCGAGGTCGGCGGCGCGTTTTGTTTATGACAGCGGAAAGTCTTCGGCGACGCTCAGCGCGCCACCCGGTACGCGATGCGAAAGCCGCCCCAGTGACGCCCGTTCACATAGATCGGCGCGGACGCATCCTTCATCACCACGAACTCCCCGCCCCCCATATCGCGGCGATACGTTTGCAGCAGCAGCGGCTTGGTGTTGCGTCCGGCCGCCGCCCCCGTGCGGTCGTTGAACAGACGCCGATTGCGACAGTGCGCGGCGTTCCACACGGGATCGTTCGTCGGCGCTTGTGAGAACTTGCGGTTGTGCGTCGGCAGATAACCGTTTTCGTCGACCGCCGCACAGAACGTGATGCGCTCGTTCATGCCGAGCAACGGTTCCTGAATCGCAGGCAGCGTCTCATCGGTGAAGCGCGTGAAACGCGCCATCAGCTGCTGCGGGTTCGAGCCCGGAATCGGTTCGTAGCGACGGTCGAACAATTCCTGCTCGCTGATCTTGCCCTTCGCGAGCGCCGCCTCGAAGCTCTCCCCGACCTGCTTGGCCGCACGACGCACCGCCCGAATGAAGGGCGTGTCTTCCGTCTCGACATCCGCTTCCGCAATCAACCCGATCAGATGCTCCGACACCGACAGCAGTCCGTTGATGCGCTCGCGCGCACTCTCGACGTGATCGGCGGAATGCGTCACGCCGTCGGCCATTTCGTCGACGTGAGCGGCCAGCGTGTTGCATTCGTTTTCGATGGCTTCGCTGGCCTGTGCGATCTGTCCGGCCTGACGGTCGAACGTATCGAGCGCAGTGCCCGCCGTCTCGATCACGCTCGCGATGGCACGGGTGCCTTCACGGGCGTCGTTAGCGCGTGCGACGTTAGCGTTGCTCTCCCGCATGAGACGCTCGGTGCGCTCGCTGAGCGCCGCCAGCGTGTGTTCGATCTGCTGCGTGGCTTCCGCCGTCTTGCTCGCGAGCAGTTTGACCTCGGTCGCCACGACCGCGAAGCTGCGCCCCGCCGCGCCGGCCCGTGCGGCTTCGATGGCCGCATTCAGAGCGAGCAGATTGGTCTGGCGCGCGATGACAGAGATGCCTTCGGCGACCTTGCCGACGTGATCGAGCGCTTCGCGCAAGCCGGAGATTTCGTCCGCCATCCCGGAAACGCCTTCGACAAGGCCATGAATCGACGCGAGCGACGCATCGGCCGTGCTGCGCGATGCCGAGATTTCCGCACTGGCGCGATCGGCCACGTCACGGGCCTCGCGCGCAGCCCCGGCAATACGCTGATTCCCTTCGCTGGTATCGGTCGCGGCGCGGCGAAGCTCCTGAAACACTTCAGCCTGACGCTTGATGCGAACGGCGATTTCGTCGACGTTGCCCGCGATATCGCACAACTCCACACCGAGGGTGCCGGCATTGTCCGCCACCTCGTTCATGATGTTGACGGTCTGCCCCGCTCCCCTTGAGCGTGTGAATAGCCCCATCGTCAGTCTCCTCGCATCTCTGATCTGCTTGTTATGACGAGGGCGAGACGGTCGCCGGAACTGCGAAAAACGTAAAACGCCGGATCGACGTCTGCGCCACACGTATGGGTATCTTTTTTTACCCGGTGTCGAAAAGTATAACGGGAGAAAAAACGGTGGACTTGAGGGTTTCTTCGCGTGATTCGTCCCCGTTTTCTCTATTTTTCGACGTTTGTATGGGCACCCTCTCACGCAGGGCTTACGCGGGACTTACTGCCTGACGCTAAGCCAGCTTCAAGCCGCTCTCAAGGCACCCGCCAACGCATCGGCCAGCGCTACGACCAGCCCGCCCGCGTCGCGGCGGCGCAGCAACGCGACTTCGCTGTCGGCATTCGCGTCGTCGAGCGCAACCCGGCGCACGTCCGGCCCGGCGAGCGCCGCCAGGCTCTGCGGCACAATCGCCACGCCAAAGCCTGCGGCGACCAGATTGACGAGGGTCGCCTTGCGCGACGTGGCCGCCGCCGCCGTCGGAAAGAAGCCGTGTTGCTGACACAGTTGCGCGACCCGGTAGCTCAGCCCACCGCGCTCTCGATGCGGCAGCGACACGAACGGCTCGCCCGCCAGCGCCGCCACGCTCACTGACGCCACGTCTGCCAGTGCATGATCGCTGGCCACCAGCAGAAGCAAGCGCTCGCGGGCAATCGTCTCGCAAACGAGCGACGGCGCAGGGCGCAGCACGGGCAATCGCACCAACCCCAGATCGATGCGCCCGGCTTCGACTTCGTCCTGTTGTTGTTCGGAAGACAGTGTCGAGACGTCGACGCTCACGCCGGGGTTCGCCCGAAGGTGCGCGCGCAGCGCCACCGGTAGCCCCCCGGCAAACGGCACCGAACTGGAATGCGCGAGCCGCACGGTGCCTTGCTCGCCGCGCGCCACACTGCGGGTGAGTGCGACGGAGCCTTCGAGTTCGGTCAGCACGCGTCGCGCTTCGGTGACGAACGTCCGTCCGGCGGGCGTGAGCGTCACGCCTTTCGACGAGCGTTCGAGCAACACCGCCTGCAACTCCTTTTCAAGCTCGGAGATCTGGCGGCTCAACGCCGACTGCGCCACGAACAGGCGCTCGGCCGCCGCGCTGAACCCGCCCGCGTCGACCACTTCCAGGAAATAACGCAACTGCCGCAGCGACACCATGACTATGCCGTTTCGAGATCGAACATCGCCACATTCTATATTGGCGCGACGCCCACACACGGCCCTATGCTGACGGAAAACCCGCGTGCTCTCAGGCCCCTGCGCCAGCGCGCTCCGCATCGAATTTGCATCGCATCCCGACGCCGCCACCATGCTCGCCACGCTAGCCAACTCACCACTCGACTCACTTGACTCGTTCGGCTCACTCACTGCGGCCCTTCCGACACCTGGCCACTGGCTGCTGATGAGCGCAGCGCTCGTCGTCGCCTATGTGATTTTCGGCGTCGCGGGCTTCGGCACGGCGCTCGTCGCCAGTCCTATCCTGGCTTACGCGATGCCTGTCGCTCAGATCGTGCCGATGCTCGCACTGCTCGACTTCAGCGCGGCGTCAGGCAACGTTCTGCGCAATGCCCGCGCCGCCGATATGAGTGAGTTGCGACGTCTGCTGCCCGCGATCGTGATCGGCAGCCTCGCAGGCGGCGCGCTGCTATTGCGGCTGCAACCGGAACTGCTGCTCAGGGCGCTCGCGTGGTTCGTCTGCGCTTATGCGGTGTTTTCGCTGATCGGGCCGCGTGCGAAATCGCGTCTGTCGCAGGCATGGGCGATTCCGTTCGGCGCGGTGGGTGGGATGTTCGGGGCGATGTTCGGCAGCGGGGGCTTCGTCTTCGCCATCTATCTGACGAGTCGCCTGGAGCGCGTGGAGGCAATGCGGGTAACGCAGGCGACACTCATCGGCTTCAGCACACTCTCGCGCGCCGTACTGTTCCTGCTGGCGGGCGTCTACGCCAACGTGTCGATGCTGGTGACGGCCGTCTCGCTTGTCCCCGCCATGGTCGTCGGCATGTGGCTCGGCAAACACATCACGCTGCGGCTCTCGCGCCAGCAGTTCGTGCGCGCGGTGAATCTCGTGGTGCTAGCCGCAGGCATCGCATTGCTGATACGCAGCCGGTAAACATCGCGCCAACAAGCGGGTATGTGGCTATGCGGGTATGCTGACGGCCATTCTTACGCGGCGGTCCGCTCATGTCCCTCCCTGCCCTGCTGGTCTTTGGCGAAGCCCTCACGGACCTGATCCGTCAACCGGAGAGCGACGGCCGCCAATGGGTGAGTCGTGCGGGCGGCGCCTGCTGGAACGTCGCCCGCGTGACGGCCGCCATGGGCGTGGCGACGGGCTACGGCGGTGCCATCAGCACACACGCCCCGTTCGGCACCGAACTGCTCGCACTCTCGCGCGAAGCCGGGCTGGACGAGCGCTACTGGCAAGCCGTGGATGCGCCACCGCTCGTCGCCGTCGTCCACCGACACGATCCCCCCGCGTATTTCTTTCTCGGCGACGGCGCAGCCGATCTGGCATTCGACCCGGCGGCCTTGCCCGTCGGCTGGCAGGACGCCGCGCGCGTTGCGCATTTCGGCTGCATCAGTCTTGTTCGGGAGCCGCTGGCGAGCACGCTGCTCACCATCGCGCAGACGTTGCACGACGCCGGCGTCGCGATCAGCTTCGATCCGAACCTGCGCAATCTGATGGGACCGGCGTACTTCGCCACGTTCAGTCGCATGGCGAGGCGCTCAACGTGGATCAAGCTCTCGGTGGAAGATTTGCGCGGCCTCTACCCGACGCATACCGACGACGACGCCCTCGCCGACGTCCGCCGCCTCGCCCCGCAAGCGCAAATTCTGTTGACGGACGGTGAGCGCGGCATGCGCTTGCTGCTGCCGGACGGTAGTGCCATCGTTCAACCGGCGTTCGACGTCGAAGTGGCCGACACCGTTGGCGCAGGCGATGCAGCTATCGGCGGCTGGCTGGCGAGCCTGTCCCGGACGCCTGACGCGCCGCTCGCCGTCCATTTGCGCCGCGCTGCGGCCGCCGCTGCGCTGGCCTGTACCCGCACCGGCGCTCACGCGCCCGGCTGGGATGACGTTGAAGCACTAGCCCGGATCTGACCACCGGCTCGATTCGGACCCACGCATCAAGTCAATCATCCGAATACTGGCTATGATGAGAGTCAATCATCACCCTAGCCGATACATTCGACACTATGACGCCCGACCAATTGCTGACCTTCGCGACGGTGGCCGAACTGGGCAACATCAGCCATGCGGCGCAGGCGTTGCACCTGTCGCAGCCTGCCGTTTCCGGGCAATTGCGGCTGTTGCAGGAGTCGTTCGGCGAGCCGCTGTACCGGCGCGACGGACGCGGTATCCGCCTGACCGCCGTGGGCGAGCAGGTGGCTGTCTACGCGAACAAGCTGCGTCAGGACTACCGGCAGGCGATGGCGCTGCGCGACAGCTTGCGAGGTCTGGAGACGGGCGCGCTGCGCATTGGCGCGAGTACGACACCGGCGAGCTACCTGTTGCCATACGTCATCGCGGAATTCCATCAGCGCTACCCGGCGGTGGCGCTGCATATCGTCGACGGCAACACCAGTGAGATCGTAGCGCAGCTCGACCGGCTCGACGTCGCCTTTATCGAGGGTGCGGTGCCGCCGGGGTTGTCGCCGGAGATTGCGGTGCGGCCGTGGCGCGACGACGAGATCGTGGCGATTGCGCGCGCCGACCACCCGCTCGCACAGCACCCGGCAGGCGCGTCGTTGCAGAGCATCGCCGGCTATCCGCTGATCATGCGCGAACCCGGCTCGGGTGTGCGCGCGCTGGTGGCGCGTGCCTTCTCGGTATCGGGGCTGGAGCCGCGCGTGGCGCTCGAACTCGCGGGGGTGGAAAGTATCAAGGAAGCCGTGCGTGCGGGCATGGGGGTGGGCTTTGTGTCGGCCATGTCGATGCGTCACGAAGACGCTGCGCTTGCGACGGTGCGCATCGATCCGCCGCATGGCCTCAAGCGTCTGCTGACCGCCCTCGTGCCGCATGCGGACGCGTTATCGCGTCCCACCGAGCGCTTTCTCGCCCAGTGTTTTGCAGGGGACGCCACCGATCCGGCCCCGATGCGGTGACACGTGACAACGACCCCATCGTACGCAGCACGGCACTCGTCGCATCGCGAAGAACCGGATCGGCGCGTCAGGCCGATCTCCTAAGGCCCTATTTAAAATCCCACGCCATTTGCTCGGCGACCGACGTCGCTTCCGAAGACCGCACGCAAACATCCAGATAATCGGTCACGGCGGGCGGCGGGGGCGTCCCCTCGCCGAGCAGACGACGGTTGTCGAACACGTAGTCCAGCGCTGCGAACGCGCCATAGCGGCGCAACGCCTTCGCCATCAGGCGACTATTGCCGTGTCCCAACTGACGCGCCAGCGCAGGTGTCAGTCGGTCGATCTCCGCTTCGCCGATGTGACGGAAGCGCTCGCCAAGGGGTGCCACACCACGCGCTCTGGCCAGCGCCGCCTCGATCTCGCGAATCGTGCGCGCGCTGCCCTCGCCCGCCGACACGTGATACAGGTCGTGACGCAGTCGGGGCAGAAAAGCGAGATCGATCAGGGCATCCGCGCAGTAATCGACCGGCACAACGTCGAGACGGTCGTCGAGCCCACACGTGAACGCGCCCAGCAACTGCACCATCCGGAACATCCAGAAGATGCTGCCCGACGGCTCGCACCCGAGGCGCGTATGCCCCACCACGATGGACGGTCGCGCGATCACCAACGGCAGGCCCGGCCACTCGCTGCGCAAACGCCGTTCGGCCTCCGCCTTCGACGCCGTATAGGCCACCACCTGATGATCGGCAAGCGCCAGCTCGTGCGATTCCCTCACCACACCGGACAAGGCATCGCCACACGCCATTGCGGTGCCGACGTGCACAAACCGCTCCAGCACCGGCGACGCCGCAACCGCGCGTGCCAGTGCCAACGTCCCGGTCACGTTGACGGTATCGAGTTGCGGATGCGCCGAGAAGCTCGCAATCGCCCCGGCGTGAATCACGTGGGTGACGCTGCGCATGCGCGGGTCGTCGTCGAACGTCACCGGTTGCGCCAGATCGCCGCAAACGATGTTCGCTTCGGTGAGTGTCAACCGATGCACGGGTGCCACGCGAAAACGGTCCATTGCGGCGCGCACACGGGCAAGACCGTCGCTGCTGGTACGCGCGCGCACGAGCAGCAATAGCGACGGACCGAAGCCGTCCTTCAGAAGTTGGGCGACGACTGCGCCGCCCACAAAACCGGTACTGCCGGTGACGAGAATTCGCATGGCGATGGCCTCACAGAACGATATGCGTCGCAGATCGCCCGATCAGAACGTGATCAGAACGTGTAATCGAGCGTTGCGGCGGCCTGATAGTTGGTCTTGTTGAAGACGATGGGGCTCTTGGCCGCGTTGCCGGTGTAGCGCATCACGCCACCCGCGACCGTCGTGCTCCAGTGCTTGGTAAATTTGTGCGTCCAGTTCGCCGTCAGGCTCACGCCGTAGAGGCCGCCGCCGGGGGCGTACTGACCGAAGCCCGAGTTAAGACTCTGGTTGGCTGTCACACCAAAATAGGTTTGCGCGTACTTGCCGCTGGCGAAGTGCGCGGTCGCGCCAATGCCGACGGAATCCGCCGCCGACTTGTAGAGCACGCTATCGACCGCGAAGCGATAGATGTTGCCGCGGTCGCGGTTGGTCAGCGGAATGTCGGTCGCGACACTCACGACGGCCAGATCGCCGATCGCGTAGCCGGCTTGCAGCGTGGTGAAAACCGACCCCTTGATGTTGCCCATGCCACGCAGCTTCTTCGAGCCGGAGTCGAGCCCTTTGGGGTCGTCCTTACGACCACCGTCATACGACAGTGAGGCAGACACAAAGAAGCCTGCCGGCAGCGACAGGCGATAACCGATGCCGCTCAGGCCAATGAACACGCCAATGGGCGTTTGCAGCGCGAGGTTCAGTGCGGGCGTCGCACGGTACTCGTCGCTGCCCATGTAGCGCGGCGAGACACCGACGCCGCCGCCGAGGGTGAACTCGTAGCCGCTTTCCGCTGCGTTCGTGGGCAAACTCGGGTCCGGCTGGATGCCGCTGTATCGCGCCGGTTCGACAGCGAACGTGGGCGAGGCGACGCCCGCGAAAAGCACGCCCGCTGCCCCGGCCACCGCAAGGTGGTGCAAATGGCGATTGCCGCGATGGCTTCGATGGGCGCGAAGGCGACGGAGGGGGCTGGCGAGACGGCTTTTCATGGCACTCCTACAAAATTCGATGAGTTTCGGTGGTGAGGAAATCCGGTCTTGGGTAAGACCTGGCATTGCGACCTGCGGATGGATCGCGAGTTGAACGCATGGTAGGCAAGAAGCCTTCGCGTGGCTGTTATCCGATTTAGGAGAGTTGTGAACAAATGTTTTCAATTGTTCGCAGGTTTGAAACGCCCGCCTGGCGGGCTTGCGGGGCAGTAAAATGCGCCTCACGGGAGTGCTGCCGGACATCTGGCGATTAACGCCGGACGTGGAAAACCGGGCGGCACAGAAAAATTGACAGGAATAACGACCATGTATCGAGTCTTGCTGGTCGAAGACGATGCACGCCTTGCCGCACTCGTTACCGAATATCTGCACGCTTACCGCTTCGAAGTGATGGTCGTGGGCGACGGCTCGCGCGCGCTGGAGCGGTTTCGCGCGTTTTCGCCGGACATCGTGATCCTCGATCTGATGCTGCCGGGGATGGACGGCATGGAGATCTGCCGCCAGTTACGCGCCGTGAGCGCCACGCCGATTCTGATTCTCACCGCGCGCGAAGATACCTACGATCAGGTAGCGGGGCTGGAAGTCGGGGCGGACGACTATGTCGTCAAGCCGGTCGAGCCGCGTTTGCTGCTGGCGCGACTTCGGGCGCTGTTGCGGCGTGTGGTGCCGAGCACCGAGCTTGAACTCGAGAGCGACGATGGGCTCGCATTCGGCCAGTTGCGGATCGTGCCGCGCGATCGCATGGTGTTCTGGCGCGGCGCATCGGTCGAGCTGAAGTCCAACGAGTTCAGCCTGCTCCTGATATTGGCGCGAGGTGCCGGGCGAGTCGTCACGCGCGACGAGATTCTTCAGCAGTTGCGCGGCATCGAATTCGACGGCATCGATCGCACGGTGGATGTCGGCATCTACCGGTTGCGCAAACGCTTTGAAGATACGGACGGTGAACCGCAGCGCATCAAAACCGTTTGGGGCCGGGGCTATCTGTTCAGCCCCTCGGCCTGGGAAAGTTGAAGGGAAATAAAGGGAGAGTTAGGGCATGTTTCGCGTCCTATTGAAGCTGTACGCGCTGGTGGGCATTTCTATCGTTGCTTCGATTCTGATCATCACCTACACGTTCGGCCATCTGTTTCTGGACACCATGAACAGCTCCGCGCAAAAGCAACTGGGCGGTTATGCGTGGCTGATCAACGAAAAACTCGGTGATATCCCGGAATCCGAGTGGCCGCAGTTCGTCAGCGAATTTGCCGCGAAAACGCAGGACACCCTGACGCTCCAACCGCTCAAGGACTTCCCGGTAGAACGCGAGTACCTTCGCCACGATCTCGAGGCGGGGCTGCCGATCGTGAACGGCACCGACGGCGAGCACTACGCCATGCGCCTGCGCAATTCGCAATGGGTTCTGACGTCGGAAAGCGGTACCGATCTGAGCATGAAACAGATCAATTACCTTGCCTATGCAGTGGTGGCCATCCTCATGCTGATCTCCGTGTTGACCTGGGTGCGTTGGTACTGGACCGATCTGAAATCGCTCAACCGTGCCGCGATTCGCTTCGGCGAAGGCGATTTCAGCTCACGTGCCAAGGTGTCGCGCTTTTCGAACCTCACCGCGCTGGTGCGCGTGTTCAACACCATGGCCGACCGTATCGAGCGGTCCATCAAAGCGCAGAAGGACATGATCAATGCCGTGTCGCACGAATTGCGCACGCCGATTGCACGGCTGGATTTCGGGCTGGAGATCTTGCAGCAACGGCGTCAGGAACCGGACGCCGACGACCGGATCAACGCGCTCAAGGGCGACATACGCGAGCTGGATGAACTGGTAACGGAGTTGCTTTCGCTCGCGCGACTCGACCAGATCACTGCACCACCGATGCGTCAGACGGTGTCGTTACGCCTGATGTTCGACAGCCTGGCAGCGAATTGCACGGAGGTGCTGGCGACGCGCTCGATTGCGCTGGACATCGCGGCCGAGCCGGGCGCGGATCGTGTGGAAGTAGAACCGAAGCTGATGGCGCGGGCAGTACAGAACCTGCTCAACAATGCGATGCGGCATACGTCACGACGCATCGTCTGCGGCGCACGGGCGTGCGAGAACGGCGAGGTGATGATTTACGTGGACGACGACGGCGAGGGTGTCCCGGCAGCAGAGCGCGCGCGCATCTTCGAGCCGTTCCATCGACTGGACAGCAGCCGCAACCGCGCGACGGGTGGCTTCGGCCTGGGTTTGGCCATCGTGCGTCGCATCGCCCTGCTCCACGGTGGCCGCGTGCGCGTCGATACCTCACCACTCGGCGGCGCACGCTTCACAATCACGTTGCCGGCACCACCCGCCTGAAAGCTCACGACCTTCGTATCACCTGCGTTGTTTATTTGCAGAAATTGCTCTAAACGTTTGAGTTTTTGCAAATAAATAACGCGATTCCCACTTCCCCTCTGTCCGCCCCTCCCCATCCTGCTTCGTTGAGCATCTAGCAAGCCTCCCTCTTTCGGACAGCGACACATTGTCATGTTCGCGACATGTTGGCCGCTTACATTGGCGGCTCAATTTAATCCCAAAGAGGACCTTGAAATGAAACCCAACCTCCGCATCGCGGCGGCAGGGTGCTGCCTGGCGTTCGCCAGCAGCCTGCCCATGCCCGCTCTGGCCCAGTCAAACGTTCAGCTTTACGGCTTGATCGACTCGGGCGTCGAATTCCTCACCAACGCCGATAAGAACACCGCCGGTAGCGCCGTGAACCTCACGCGTGTCACCTCGGGCAACCTCGCCGGTTCGCGCTGGGGCCTGAAGGGCACCGAAGACCTCGGCGGCGGCAACAAGGCGTTGTTCCTGCTCGAAAACGGCTTCAACCTCGGTAACGGTCAATCGCTTCAGGGCGGCCGCGAGTTCGGCCGTCTGGCCTACGTCGGCCTGTCGAACAAGTCGTTCGGCACCGTCACGATCGGCCGCCAGGGCGGTGTGTTCCTCGACTGGGTGAGCAAGTTCAACCCGCTCAACAACGCCGTGTACGCCATCAAGATGCAAGATACGGCGTTCTCCGACCGTCTCGACAACAGCCTTCGCTACAGCGCCAAGCTCGGCGACTTCGAAGCGATGGTCCAGTACTCGAAGGGCTACGACGACGTGAGCTTCGGCGCAGCCAGCACCACGCCGGGCGACAACCGTCGCGCACAAGTCGTCGACGCCGGCGTGCGCTACGCCAACGGCCCGCTCTCGTTCGTCATCGCTTACGACCAGAAGAACGGCGGCTCGACCCTGCCCAACGCCGCCATGACGTCGAAGGTCGGCGGCTATGAAGGCAACATGGACCGCCGTATCGCTGCGGCCGTGCAGTACTCGCTGCAAAGCGTCGATCTGTACGTCGGCTACCGTTACCTGAACGCCAAGGCCATCCACCTCTCGGCCCTGAACAAGAGCCCGGTGGAGGCGTCGAGCTACTACTGGATCGGCTCCACGTGGCACGCCACGCCGGCACTCGACCTGTCGGCCACGGCCATGTATCAGGACTTCTACGGCACGAACCGCGACCCGCTGTCGTTCCAGGTCAGCGCCGACTACAGCTTCTCGAAGCGTACGGACGTCTACGTCAACATGGGCTACGTCGTGAACCGCAACGGCTCCGATCTCGGTCTGAACGGTTTCGGCACCAACGTCATCGCCGGCAAGAACCAGTTCGGTACGATGGCCGGTATCAAGCACGCGTTCTGATGACGAGCGACGCTCTGCTGCCGCCGCAAGGCGGCATACCGAGCCGGCCGCAGGGCCTGTGCGTGTCGCTGCGCGCGCTGCACCAGACTTTCGGTGCGGCGCGCGTGCTCGACGGCATCGACATCGATGTCCCGGCCGGCACCACGACCGCTTTGCTCGGCCCGTCCGGATGCGGCAAGAGCACACTGCTCAAACTGCTCGCCGGCCTGCTCGCCCCCACGGGGGGCGAAATCCGTTTCGACGACACCGTTGTCGCCAGCGCCAGCGTTTGCCACGCCCCCGAGCTGCGCTCGCTCGGCATGGTCTTTCAGGACTATGCCCTGTGGCCGCATATGAGCGTGGCCGCCAATGTGGCATTCCCGCTGGAAATGCGCGGTGTGAAACGCGCCGAGCGTGCCGAGCGCGTCGAAGAAGCGCTCACGCTCGTCGGCCTCGCCGGTCTGGGTGCCCGCCGTCCGCAGGCACTTTCCGGCGGCCAGCAGCAGCGCGTTGCGCTCGCGCGCGCCATTGTCTCGGCCCCGCGTCTGCTCCTGTTCGACGAACCGCTCTCCAACCTCGACCGCGATCTGCGCACGCGTTTGTGCGCCGATATCGGCGCGCTGCTCTCGCGCCTTGGCACCACTGCCGTGTATGTCACCCATGACCGCGAAGAAGCCGAGGCGCTGGCCGACCAGATCGTGATCCTCGCCCAAGGGCGCGTTGACAAACGTATTACGAGGTAGCCCATAATGCTCCACCGCAAAATTATCGCGACACTCACCATGGCCTTTGCTGCAAGCGTTGGCGTTCAACACGCGCACGCGCTGACCGTCTATACCGCCGGCCCCGGCAACCTCAGCAAGAAGCTCGCTGCAGGTTTCGAGAAGAAGACCGGTATCAAAGTCGATGTATTTCAAGCCACGACCGGCAAGGTGATGGCACGCATCGAAGCCGAACAGGCCAACCCGCGTGCCGACGTGCTCATCTCGGCCTCGTGGGACACCGCGCAGGATCTCGAAAAGCGCGGCTGGCTCGCCCCGTTCCAGAGCGCCAACGCCTCGCGCGTGCCGGCCCCGTTCAAGACGACGCACTACGTCGCGCAAGGGCTCTCCGCGCTCGGCATCGTCTGGAACGCCAAGTCGGGCACGCCGGAACCGCATGACTGGCGCGATCTGACCAAGCCCGCCTACCGCAATCTCGTGACGATGCCGGACCCGGCCCTCTCGGGTGCGTCTGCCGACCTGCTGCTGGGTCTGCAAGCGCGTCTGGGCGGCGAAGCGTGGAAGCTCTTCGACGACCTGAAGCAAAACGGCATGGTCGTGTCCGGTCCGAACGCGCAGGCGCTCAACCCGGTGCTGCAAGGCGCGAAGGCCGCCGTGTTCGGCGCGGTCGACTATGTCGCCTATGCCGCCGCCGCACAGGGCGAAGCCGTGAAGGTGATCTTCCCGACGAGCGGTACGGTCATCGCACCGCGTCCGATGATGATTCTGAACACGTCGAAGCAGCAGAACGAAGCGCGTCAGTTCATCGATTACGTGCTCTCGGAAGAAGGCCAGCAGATGGTGGCCGAAGCGTGGCTGATTCCGGCCCGCGAAGACATCGCCATCAAGCGCGCGTCGTTCAAGGATCTGCGTCTGCTGCCGCAAGGCGACGCGCAATCGTCGAGCGCCTCGCGTGCCGACGTCCTGGCACGTTTCACCAAACTCAACGGCCAGCACTAACGGTGAAATCGCTCCGACTACTGCCGACGACGACCGTTGCAGCGCTCGCCGTCGTGGTGGCGTTGCCAGTCGCGTTCGTTCTGCTACAGGCTGTCTTTCCGCATCTCGCGCAGGGATCGTTCGCTGATCCCTTCTCCGCTGTCTGGCCGACGCTGTCGCATGACAGCACTCTGCCGCTCGTCACCAATACGCTGAGACTCGGCGTGTCGGTGGCGCTCGGCACGGCGCTGATCGGTGGCGCGCTCGGTGCTGTGCGCGGCCTGTTTCACGTACCGGGCGCGCGGCTCTGGGATCTGTGCTTTCTCCTGCCGTTTCTCGTGCCGCCGTATCTCGCGGCACTCGGCTGGATGCTGTTGCTGCAAACGGGCGGCTACGCCCAGCAGCTCACCGGCATGGACGCCGGACAGTTCCTGTTCTCGCTGCCGGGCCTCGTCTTCGTGATGACGCTCAACATCTTTCCCGTTGTCTACTTTGCGGTGTCGCGCGCGCTCGCGACTACCGGCTCGCGACTGGCAGACGTTGCTCGCGTGCACGGTGCTTCCGCGTGGCGTGCATTTGCGCGGGTGACGCTACCGCTCGCACTGCCGGCGTTCGCGGCCAGCCTGTTGCTCGCGTTCACGATGGCTATCGAAGAGTTCGGCGCACCCGCGGCGCTCGGCGCGCGCGCCGGATTCTCGGTGCTCGTCACGTCCATCGAGGGCCGCTTCGCCGACTGGCCGATCGACCTGCCGGGCGCGTCGATTCTGTCGGTCGTGCTGGCGGTCCTCGCGCTCTTCGCCTTCGTGTTGCAACACCGGCTCGCGGCGGGCAAGGACTTCGAGACGCAGACGGGCAAGCCCATCGCATCGCCCCCGCGCGAGCTGGGACGCTGGAAAGGTCTCGCGCTCTTCGGTTTCGCCTTCGTGGCGCTGCTAGCCACCGTGGCACCGCTGTTCTCGATTCTTGCCACAGCGTTCTCGGGCACGCTCTCGGGCGGCCTGTCGGTCGCGAACCTGACGACGGCGCATTTCGCGGCGTTGCTCGGTCAGGGTGCGGAGGGGCTTGAGGCGTTGGCGACGAGTCTGTCGCTGGCGCTGGGCACGTCGCTCGTCACGGGCGTGCTGGGCTTCCTGTGCGCGTGGTGTGTCGTGAAATCGACGATGCGAGGCCGCGTGCTGATCGACGGCCTCTCGCTGCTGCCGCATGCGTTGCCGGGCATCGTTGTCGGCGTGGGCCTGATCCTCGCTTGGAACCTGCCGTTCTGGCCCGTCACGCCGTACAACACATGGGGCATTCTGCTGCTGTCTTACAGCTGCCTGCTGCTGCCGTATCCGGTGCGCTACACGAGCGCTGCGTTGCGGCAGACGGCGGCGTCGCTCGAAGCCGCTGCGCGCGTGCACGGAGCGCCGGCGCGTGTCGCGTTGCGACGCATCACGCTCCCGCTGGTGATGCCCGCGCTCGGCGCGTCGCTGATGATCGTCTTCGCGATTGCATCGCGCGAACTCGTGACTTCGCTGCTGCTCGCCCCGAGCGGCGTACAGACGGTCTCGATCTTCGTGTGGCGTCAGTTCGAGCAAGGCTCCATCGGTCAGGGCATGGCGATGGGCGTCGTCTCGATGACCGTGAGCGGCACGTTGCTCATGCTGGCGTCGCGCCTCGGGAACAAGCGCGAGCGCGCCGCCTGATCCAAACGCTGTCATGACGAAGGGGCGCGCTGCCGGTCACCGGTCAGTGCGCCCCTTTTTCATTTCACGCGGGACAGCGTGTCATCGACGCCAGCGCAGCGGCCGACGCAGCGGGTGTCGTTGCGGCCCCGTCGCCATCCACACCGGTCCCGCGCCGACCATGGCCGAAGGGGCTCCGGACATCGCAGCCGCCTCATCCGCTTCGTCCTTGTCGACGGTCTTGCTCGTGTCGATGAACAGTGCAGCGATCACGCCCGTGCCGAGCAGCACCGCCGAGATGGCGAACGGCACGTTGTAGCTGCCGCTCGTCTCGATCAGATAGCCGAACGCCACAGGCGAGATCATGCCCGCAAGACCGAAACCGGTGTTCATCATGCCGCCCGCCGTGCCTGCATACTTGCCCGCGATATCGAGCGGCAAGGTCCACAGCACCGGGTTCGTGATTTCGAGGAAGAAGAACGACGCCGAGAGCAGGAACACCGCCACCATCGGGTCGGACACCATCGTCATCGGCAACAGGAACGCCAGCGATCCGCCCATGCCGACGACCAGCACCGACACGCGGGCGAAACGCAGCCGTCCCGTCGCCTTGTAGAGCTTGTCGGACACCACACCGCCCAACGTGTCCCCGACCACCCCGGCGAGCAACGGCAACGCCGTGAACAAGGCCAATTGCTTGAGATCGAAGCCCTGCGACTCGCGCAGATATGACGGCATCCACGTCAGATAAACCCACAGCAGCCAGCCGTAGCAGAAGTCGACGAACGTCACGAGCCACATGCGTCGAATGAGCTTGCGCCACGGCGTCGATGCCCGCTTGGCGCGCTCGCAATCCCCCGGCCGGTAGCCGATTTCGGCGGCCTCCTCCGGCGTGACGCGACGATGCTGCTCGGGCGTGTTGGTGAACACCTTCATGTAGAGCGCGGTCCAGATCAGGCTCACCACACCCAGCACGATGAACGCCTCCCGCCAGCCGAACGCCACCACAATGGCAAGCACGACCGGTGGCGTGATCGCCCCACCCAGACGCGCGAAGCTATGCGTAATGCCCTGTGCAAAGCCGCGCTCGCCGACCGGCATCCAGTAGGTGAAGGCGCGCGTTGCCGTCGGGAACGCACCGCCCTCGCCGATGCCCAGCAGGAAGCGCAACGCGACGAGCGCCGCAATGCTACCCGCGAAGCCGGTAGCCAGCGTCGCAACGCCCCAGATGAGCGATAGCACCGTCAGTACGAGCTTGGGTCCGTACCGGTCCGCCAGCCATCCGCCGAAGATCTGCATCGCGGCGTACGGATAGGCGAAGGCGGAAAACACAAGTCCCAGTTGCACCGTCGTCAGCCCCATCTCCTGTCGGATGAAGGGGCCGGCGACGGCAATGTTGACGCGATCGATGTACGAGATGAAATACATCAGGCACATGACCGCAAGAATGATGTGGCGCGTTTTCACGCGACCGGTACGCTTGTCCATGTTGTCTCCTATGTATTTACGTCGCACACGTCGTGCGCGTGCGATCGTGTCCTGCACCCGGGGAGCGATGGCCCCCGTGGGCCGTTACGGTTGCAGCAGTTTGAGTCGTTGCACCTTGCCCGACGGGCCACGCGGCAACTCGGTCACGAAGCGGAACTCCTTCGGGGTCTTGTAGCGACCAAGCGTTTGCAGACAGTGTTCTCGTAGTGCCTGTACGTCGACCGTCGCGCGCTGAGCATCGCCACACTCGCCACCGGTACGCAGTACGACGAACGCGACGATTTCCTGTCCGTATGCCGGGTCGGGCACGCCGACAGCGGCCGCCTCCAGCACATCGGGATGCCGCAGCAACGCCTCGTCGATCTCGCGCGGCGCGATGTTCTCGCCGCCTTTGATGATCAGTTCCTTGGCGCGTCCGGTGATGTAGAAGTACCCGTCGCTGTCGCGATGACCGAGATCGCCGGTGCGCAGCCAGCCATCGGCGGTGAAAGCGTCGGCGGTCTCGTCCGGTCGCTTGTAGTAGCCGCGCATGATCTGCGCGCCCCGCAACACCAGTTCGCCGGTCTCGCCTGCATCGGCTTGCGAGCCGTCGCGGCGTATGACGCGCGCCTCGCCGCCCGAAGGCAGCCCGACGCTGCCGATGCGGCGCATGTGCGCATCGAACGGATTGCTGAAGACGGGCGCGGCGGTCTCCGTCATCCCCATCGTCTCGATGATGCCGATGCCGAAACGCGCTTCGAACGCCCGATGATGGTCGGCCGGCAACGCTGCCGACGCGCTGCGGCAAAAGCGCAGCCGGGCAAGCGCAGCGCGTTCCGGGGCTTCGCCTTCGAGCAGATACGCGACGATGGTCGGCACAACGTTGATCCACGAACACCGCGTGGCAGTCACGTCGCGCCAGAAGGTACTCGCGGAGAAGCGCGGGGCCATCACGACCGAGCCGCCGTGAAACAGCGGGGCCAGCAACGTCACGACCAGACCGTTGATGTGATAAAGCGGCAGCGAGGCCAGCACACGATCATCATGCGTAAGCCGATGCTCGGCGCTGATGAACGCAGCGTTCGCGAGCAGGCTCCCGTGCGTGAGCAGCACGCCCTTGGGCACCCCGGTCGTTCCGGACGTGTACATGAGCAGCGCCACGTCGGCAATATTCGACGGTGCCGACGACGCGAGTGATGACACGGCTGTCACCGAAGGGATCTCAGGCAGTGCGGTGGCTTCGGGCGACGTGCACACCAGCGCCACTGCTCGCGTCATCCCTTGTTCACGTGCGGCATCCACCGCCTGCGTCACCGCTGGCAGCATCGACTCGGAGACGAAAATCAGCCGCGTATCCGAGTGCTCGACGATGTATTGCAGCTGCACCGGCTGACAAAGCAGATTGATGGGATTGACGATCAGGCCGCTGTACATCGCGGCGAGGATCACACGGGCCGACTGCGGACCGTTACCCATGCACACGGACACGATGTCGCCCGTGCGCAGGCCAGCCGCTGCGAATCGCCGCGACAATTCCCGGCAATCGTCACGCAACGCCCGGAAGGTCAGCGGGAGGGTGTCGCCCTCGCCGCTTTCATTTCCTTCAGTCATCGCGAACAAGTACGGACGGTCGCCGAGCTTGTCCGCCTGCATCTCGATCAGTTCACGCAACGTTCGGGCATTCGTCACGAGCGATTCGTGCGCTGCGGCAAGGGCAGCAGAGAAGGGATTCATGGGCGCGTTCATCGTCCGAATCTCCCGAAATAGTCGGCGAGCAGATCGTCGGCCTCAGGCACGTCGGCGGCGATGGGATAAGCCACGCGCGTGACGTTGAGGTACTGACGGAAGCCGAGGTTGTCGGTGAAGTTGTTTCTGCCCCACGTGCCGCAGCCCATCGACAGGGAGAACGGCAGGCCGTTGTCGAAATTCCCGCCGGTCGCGAAGCAGTGCGCCTGGTTCACGATCACGCGCGCGACCGGCAACGTTTCGCCCAATTGCACGGCTTGCGCCTTGTCAGCACCATGCAGCCCGACCGAGTGGCCCGCGCCCATGTAGCGGTAGATGTTCGAGACGAGCGAGATGGCGTCGTCGAAGTCGCGGGCGCGATAGACCGTCAGCACGGGCGAGAGCTTTTCGCCTGAGAACGGGTAATCCGATCCAGTGCCCGACTCCTCGACCATCAGGAATTTGGGGTGCCGTTCCGCGACATCGTCGAGACCGGCCAGACGTGCAATCCGTTCCGCCGACTTGGCCGTGCACGCACCGGAGAGCTTGCCGTCCACCCACATGACCTGCGCGAGCGCCTGTTTCTGGTCCTCACTCAGCAAGACGCCACCGGCCGCGTGCAACGCATCGATCATTGCGTCGCAGATCTGGCTTTCGATCACGACGCTGTTCTCCGACGAACAGCTTGTCGCGTTGTCGAACGTCTTCGAACGGGCGATCTTGACGGCGGCATCCGGCAGATCGGCGCTCTGCGTGACGATCGATGCGACGTTGCCCGCGCCGACACCGAACGCCGGCGTGCCGCTCGTGTAGGCCATGCGCACGTTCGCCTGCGAGCCGGTTGCCACGATCAGATCGGCCTGACGCATGAGCGCCGCGGTTGCCGCCTTGCTGATCGGCGCCGGCAACATCTGTACGAGATCCGGTGAGAGGCCCGCCTTGACGAGCTCTGCGTGCACGAAGCGCAACAGCAACGCGCACGCGCTGTAGCCCTTGGGCGACGGCGCGACGATCACTGCATTGCCACACTTGAGCGCGTTGACGATCTTGTTCGCCGGTGTCGCTGCCGGATTGGTCGACGGTGTGATCGCAGCCACCACGCCCACGGGACGCGCGATCTCGACAATGCCCTTGATTGCATCCTCCGAAATTACGCCATGCGTCTTGCGGCCGTGCAGGTCACGCAGCAGGCCGAGCGTCTTGCGGAAGTTCTTCTGAATCTTGTCGTCGACGTTGCCCAGCCCGGTGTCGTGCACCGCCAGTTCGGCGAGCTGACGGTTACGCGCCGGTTCCATGATCGCCCACGCCGCCGCGCTCGCTGCCGTGTCCAGCGCCTGCTGTCCGGCAGCAGCGAAGCCGCGTTGCGCCGCCCGTGCGCGCGCGATCAGCTGTGCGACCTGCGCCTCGACGTCGGCATCGTTTTTCGCCTGCGGCGCTAACGTGCGGGAGTCCGACTGCGGAACGACAGCTCCGAGAGCCCGTGAATTCATGAGACGCCTCCTGATGGTTTTCGAGTGGGTTCGCGTAACCAATCTAGCCAACACACGACGCGTCGCCGGTCTCAAATTCCCGGTCAAGCCGGACACCTTCGGAGGGTGTAAAGGGTGGGTCGAAATTCGGGACCGCTAAAGTCCGCAAAATTAATCAAACCGATGCAGAATTGCGGTAACGGGCGAAAAAACGAAAGAACAACGACAAGACTTCGCCACAGGCAACATCAGATTGCCGAGGGGGGACATAGCAACACTCAGGAGACGACATGGCAGCATCGAATCAATCGAACGCCGCCGCAGTGCGTGCGTTTCGCGTGCTCGAAACCCTCGCCGACGCCGGTGGTCCGCTATCGATGATGGATCTCGTGAACGCGCTCGGACTGCCCAAGCAAACGGTGCATCGCATCCTCACGCAGTTGAAGGATGCCTGGCTGATCACCCGCAGCGACGACGACCGGCGCTACGAATGCTCGCCACGCGTGCGTGCGCTGGCCATCAATGTGTTGATGCAGACGGGCCCTGCTGCAGCGCGTCATGGTTTGCTGGAGCAACTCGTCGCGAGCATCGGCGAGACGTGCAACCTGACAATGCTCTCGGGCAACGATGTGATCTATGTGGACCGCGTGGAGACGGAGTGGCCGCTGCGCATGCATTTGCAGCCCGGCTCGCACGTCCCGCTGCACTGTTCGGCCAGCGGCAAGCTGCTGCTGAGTTTCCTGCCGAAGGAGCGTCGCGAACATCTGATCGACACACTGCCGCTGCGCCGCTTTTCCGATCAGACGTTTACCGACCGCAGCGCGTTGCGCGCCGAACTGCAACAGACACGTCGTCGCAAGATGGGCATCAACAATCAGGAGCATTTGCAGGGGCTGATCGCGATTGCCGTGCCTGTCATGCTCAATCGCAACCGCGCGTGCGCCGCAATCGCCGTGCAAGCCCCCATCGGGCGGCTGACGCTCGACGACCTGCTGGCGTTCGAGCCTGAACTGCGCGTCGCCGCCGAAGAGACGGCTCGCACCTTCAAGCACTGAGCCGCCCCTCGCTCGCCGTATTGCCCCGCCCCGCCCTGCGCGGGGCGTGTTTCACCTTCCCACTTGGCGACACCCGCGCGCACACCTGTCCATTATCTGTACAGGTGTCATGCCTGCGGACGCCCGTTCGCCCCCTCCAAAATCCCCTCAATCGTCCAGATTCTTGCGTTTCGAGACGCTGGCATCGAACTTGCTGATCCCTGTGGGCGACGACTTGAAAGTCGCGCCGCATTCCCCCTCGCACAGGTTGATTTCAACATCGTTATCACAAGGATGCCTATCGTGGACAAGATCGAACATCTCGAACGTCAGATCAAGGAACATCACGCGACGCTTGCACATCACCCGGTGTTCCACTCCATCGAATCGATGCAAGGTTTGCAGACATTCATGGAGTGGCACGTGTTTGCCGTCTGGGACTTCATGTCGCTGGTCAAGCGCCTGCAGGCCGACCTCACGACAATCACGCTGCCGTGGATCGCACCGCGCAATATTCATGCCGCCCGTCTGATCAACGAGATCGTGCTCGGCGAGGAATGCGACGAGACGCCGCAAGGCCCGATGAGCCACTTCGATCTGTACCTCGCCGCCATGCGCGACGTCGGCGCGGATACGCGCCAGATCGAGAAGCTGATCGACTTGCTGGTGAAGGGCCATAGCGTGAGCGCCGCACTCGCCGCTGTCGACGCCCCCGCGCCGGTGCTGCGCTTCGTCAACTCGACGTTTGCGACCTGCTACGAAGGCAAGACGCACCAGGTGCTCGGCAACTTCTTCTACGGCCGCGAAAACGTGATTCCCGACATGTTCCGCACGCTGCTCGACGGCTGGCAGATCGATCCGAAGAGCGTGCCGTTGCTCACCTTCTATCTGGAGCGCCACATCGAAGTGGACTCCGGCGAACACGGCCCCGCCGCGCGCGCCATGATCGTCGAGGCCGCCAACAACGACGAGCGTCTGATGGTCGAAGCGCTGGAAGCGGGCCTGCGTGCCATCGACGAGCGCCTGCGTCTTTGGGACGGCCTGCACGAGCACATCGTGGCGTCGCAGAAGGAAGCCGTCGCTGCATAAATCGTTTGTGCGATTCGTTTGCGAGCGCCGCGCATCTTTCCGCGCTTTTTCATGAGGCAGGACGGTCGGGGGACCGGAGGGGCGCGGCCGGCAGCACACGCTGTCGGCCGCACACGCCCCGCTGCATACCTCGCCGTGCGCCGCATGCGCTCCCATCCGAATCCAGAACCGCAGGTCCTCTGCCGTCCCCCATATTCCGAGGCAACGCCATGTCATTGCAGAGTTACGTCAGCCACGCTGACCAATGGGAACAACGCGCCACGATCCGTTCCCGTCCGCGCCGCATCGTCGAAGACGACGACCTGAGCTACTACCCCGTCGAGCGTCAGCCGCTGTACGCGCACCCCGCCGTGATCGACGCCGGCCGCGAGGTGCAGGACTACATCCTGCTGCAAAGCTTCTACAAGTACATCAACGACGTCATCATCTTCGAGACGGAAATCGTGAACCGCACCGCGCTGGCCATCGCCAAGTCGCGCTTTCCGTTCGAGTTTCCGTTCGCGTGCCGCAGCGACGCCATGTCCGTCGTGATCGACGAGAACTACCACGCCTACGTGGCGATGGACTACCTCGATCAGGTCGAGCGCAGCACGGGCATCGGACCGATCGAGCAAAACCGCGAGATCGAACTCTCGCGCGCCATTCCCCGCGCCATGGAATATGTGCCGCCGCAATACGCCGCCGGGATGGAACTGCTGGGTGTCGCAATCTCGGAGAACACCGTGACAGCCGAGGTTGCGGCCTTCTCGCGCGACACAACGCTCAAGCGCTCGGTCAAGGGCGTCATGGCCGACCATCTGGCCGACGAGGGCCGTCACTCGGTCTTCTGGATCAATCTGGTCAAGCTGTACTGGTCGGAGATCGACGAGACGGCGCGTATCGAACTCGGGCGAGGCCTGCCGTTCTTCCTGCGCGAGTACCTCACGAACGAGCTGCAACTCGAATTCGACCGGCGTCTCATCGGCACGCTCGATCTGCCCGCCGCCACACGCGAACAGATCGCGAACGACATGGTCGGCGCGTACCCGATCACCAACCAGCACCCGATGATCGTCAACATCCGAAAGTTCTTGAAGATGGCGGGGCTGCTCGAACACGAACCCACTCGCGCGGCCATCGCGCAATACCTGTGAGGAACGAGTCATGAGAGCGATTTCCTTCGCCATCGCGGGCAACAACCGCCTCGGCGCACGTCTGTTCGCAGCACTTCACGACATGGGGCACGAGGTGGTGCCGCTGTCGTACAGCAGCGGCCCGCTCACGGAGATGGCGGCGCAACTGGGCGCGAGCGTGCCTACGCCGGACAGTGGACCGCAGCGCGTCGAATGGCGTATCGACTGCGGCGACGCCGCACCGGAAACCGCCTGTGCCGCCACGCACATCATGACGTTTCGCGCCAGCGCTCCGACACTTCCGCCGGTCACGTCCACGCTGGCCTGGCAGTGGCACGGACCGCGTGGCGACGTCGACGTCGCCACCACGGCCTGCGCGTTCGACAGCCAGCGCTGCGGTGCCGACATGGTCGCGCAGATCGATGCCGAAGCCGAAGCCATGCTCGTCGACATCGTCAGCCAGCTCGGTCGCGACGTCCTTACCACCGATGCGTTGGCGTCGCGCCCAGTGGCCGAAGCCGCGCCGGGGAGCGTGGTGCTCGACCTGCATCGTCTGTCCGGTTGGCATGCGACTAACGAGACGGGCCGCGAGATCGTGCTGGAGCCGTCGCTGCCCGAGATGATCTCGCGTCGCGCGCTCGAGACCCCGTCGGCCATCGCGCTGCGCGACGCCAACGGCGACGTCAACTACCGCACCTTTGTGGCGGCCTCGATGAAGCTCGCGCTGGACATCGCCGCGATGCTGCCCGTGCAATCGCCCGACGACCGCACGCCGCAGGTCGTCGCGGTGCGGTTGCCCAAGTCGCGACTGCTGTACGCCGCGATTCTCGGGGCCATCGGCGCGGGCGCCGCCTACGCGCCGCTCGACCCGTCGTTTCCTGCCGAACGCGTGCGCCAGATCGTCGAACAGAGCCGCGCGACGTGCCTGATCACGGACGACGACTTCGACGCGAGCGCGCTCGACGGACTGAACATCAGAATCATTCGTCTGCGCTCACTCAATGTCGCGGACGTGAACATCGGCGTGACGGCGTGGCCCGTCTCGCGCCTGCCCGACCGTGCGAGCCGTTGCGCGATCACGATCTTCACCTCGGGTTCGACGGGCGTGCCCAAGGGCGTGATGCTCACGCACCGCAACATCGTGCACTTCTGCCACTCGTATCGCGACTACATCGGGCTGGACGCCAGTTCGCGCGCCTTGCAATTCTGCACGGTGGCGTTCGACGTCTCGCTGCTCGACATCTTCCCGACGTTCCTCGCCGGTGCCATGCTGGTGATCCCGACCGAAGCCCAGCGACACGCGCTCGACGACCTGAGCGCGCTCATCGAGCGCGAAGCCGTCACGCACGCCTTCCTGCCGCCCGCGCTGCTCGGTGTGATGCCGGACGCACAATGGCCTGCGCTGCGCCATCTGCTCACCGGCGGTGACGTTTGCTTCCCCGAGACGATTGCCCGCTGGAGCCAGGGCCGCGAGTTCCACAACATCTTCGGGCCGGCGGAATGCACGGTCTTCGTCACCGTCGCGCGACTGAAGGCGGGCGACAGCAACCGCATGATCGGACGGCCGCTCGCGAACGTGCGCTGCTATGTCCTCACGGAGACCGGCGAACCGGCGCTGACGGGTGAAGCGGGCGAACTGTGCGTCGCCGGTGCCGGTGTGGCGGATGGCTATCTGCATCGTCCCGACCTGACCGAGCGCAGCTTCGTGCCCAACCCGTTCGCCGATCCGGACGGCCAGTGGCCGTCGGCCCACGACGAACTGCTGTATCGCACGGGTGACATCGTGCAATGGGATGAGCACGGCGCACTGCACTTCGTCGGACGCCGCGACGCCCAGGTCAAGATTCGTGGCTTCCGCGTAGAACTGGGCGAGATCGAATCGGCCGCCCTCGCCACCGGCCAGTTCGGTCAGTGTGCGTGCGTGGTCGACGACCGCAAGCGCATCCGCGGCTTCGTTGCTCGCCCGCTGGCGGCATCCGTGACCGGCGATACGCTGCGCGACCTGCTCGTTGCGCGTCTGCCGGACTACATGGTGCCTTACGAGATCGTCGTGCTCGACGCCCTGCCGGCCACCAACAACGGCAAGATCGACCGCAACGCGCTGGGCCGCATTCCGGCGCAGCGCGCGCGCACAGAAGATGACACCGAGCAGGCACCGCTCACCGAGACGGAAACGAATCTGCGCGCGCTGTGGGCACGGCTGCTCGATCTGGAACCCTTCGAGATCGGCCGCGACGATTCGTTCTTCAACCTCGGTGGCCACTCGCTGCTGGTCTCGCGGCTCATGCTCGCGGTCAAGAAGGAGTTCGGCGGCAACGCACCGCTCGCCCGCTTCATGGAACGTCCGACCATCGGTGCGCTGGCCTCGTTGCTCTCCAACGACGACGTCAACAAGGGCGAACGCATTCCGCAGCGTGTCTTCGACGATATGGTGCTGCCCGACGACATTCGTCCGGTCGACGGTCTGCGTCCCATTGCGGACGGTGCGCGCGCGATTCTGCTTACCGGCGCGAATGGCTTCCTCGGCACGTTTATCGCAGCGGAGCTGATCGCACAGACGTCCGCCACGATTCATTGCATGGTGCGCGCAGCGAGTCAGAAGGAAGGCGAGGCACGTCTTGCACAGGCATTGCAGGCCAACGGGCTGGGTACGCTCGCGGGACATCCGCGTCTGAAAGTCGTGCTCGGCGATCTGGCCAAACCGCGACTCGGCGTGTCACCCGACACGTGGCGAACGCTCGCGCACGACATCGACGCGATCTATCACAACGGCGCGCACGTCAATCACGTCTACGACTATCCGTATCTGTACGACGCGAACGTCGGCGCGACGCTCGAACTGTTGCGCCTCGCCTGCGAGTTCCGCAACAAGTCGATGCACTTCGTCTCGACGTTGTCTGCCGCGAGCGCGGTGAACGCCGACGGTCACGTGCTCGAGGAAGGCCCCGCCCGCAACGCGCCCGCCTTCGTGAACAACGGCTACAACGTGACGAAGTGGGTCGCCGAGCATCTGGTGTGGGAGGCTGCCGAGCGCGGTGTCGACGCGACGATTCTGCGTCCGGGCAACATCACCGGGGTGTCAAGCACGGGGCTGTGCCAGCCGACGCGCAACCGGATCCTGCTGCTCGTCAAAGGCTCGCTGCAACTGGGTGCGGCTCCTGCCGGAGATACGGACTTCGACTTCACGCCGGTCGACTTCCTGGCCCGCGCCATGGTCCGCTGCACGACCGACCCGCAGCGCGAATTGCGCGTCTTCCATCTCCAGAACCCACAACCGCTCACGTGGGAAGACTATCTCGGCGCACTCGCCCGATGCGGCTATTCGCTCGCGCTCGAAGAGCCGGCGGACTGGCGCAATCGCCTGACGTCCATCGACGAGACCAACGCGTTGTTCGATGTGGTCGCGTTCTATCTCGACGACAGTCAGGAAGACATCGGCGACATGGCGCGCATTGCGCACCGGCAGTCGGCGCAAGCGCTTGCACGTCTGGGGCTGGCCTATCCGCGCAAGGACGACGCCTTGCTCATGCATCACTTCGGCTATCTGATCGAAAGCGGTTTCCTGCCCGAGCCTGGCGGCGGCAGTACCCGGCGCACCGAACCTAAAGTGGGTAAGTCCGCTAAGTCCGATAGGGCCGGTAAGTCCGACGAGAAGGAGACGGCTTCCGTCGCCTGATCCGCGCGTGTTGTCTCTCAGTCCCTTGTTGCACCTTTTTTCGCGCAGTCCATTTTCTTCATCGAGGAGTTCATCATGCTGCAAAAAGTCCGCACCGAACTGCAACCCGACACGCTGATCCACAACCTCACGACGACTGTGCACGCCGGGGTGGCCGACCTGAATGCGTCCGCACGCGATGTATGGAACATCGTCGGCCGCTTCGACGGCTACAACCGCTTCGTGACCGGTCTCGAATACATCCAGATGACCGGCACCGCGACTGGCCCGCGCTCGCTGCGTCACAAGCACTTCACGGGGGGCGACCTCGTCGTCGAACAACTCAACACGCGCGACGACGACGCCATGACCATGAGCTGGACGCTGATCTACACGACGTTCGACATCGGCAACATGTGGGCGTCGATGGAAGTCGTGCCGCGTGGCGACAAGGCATGTACGGCGACGTATCGCATCGTCGGCGAAGCGCGCTCGGGCAATCCGAAGGATCAGCCGGCGTTCGACGCTTTCGCCGTCGCTTTCCTGAAGATGGCGATGGACAACCTGCGCAAGATGTTCAACGAGTAAAGCGCGGAGTGCCCGACATCGATGTCATCGACGTCATCGATGGAATTGCGCCCTCACGGCTCGTGTCGTGAGGGCGTCCCACTTCTTCGTTGCGGACCGCACAATGGACAGACATCTCCCGCCCGCCGGTCGCTGGCAACTCGCGGCGCGCGCGCAACGCATGCAGCCGTCGGCGCTGCGTGAACTGCTCAAGGTCGCCGAGCGGCCAGACATCATCTCGTTCGCGGGCGGCCTGCCCTCGCCCTACGCGTTGCCGGTCGAAAGGCTTCAGGCGTCGGTCGACCGGATCTTGCGGCGCGACGCCATCGGGGCGCTGCAATACGGACCGTCCGAGGGCTATCTGCCGCTACGCGAGGCCATTGCCGCGCGGCTGACCCGGCAGGGCGCGGCGGTCAGTCCGTCTGAAGTACTCATCACGACCGGTTCGCAGCAGGCGCTCGATCTCGTCGCACGCGTGCTCGTCGATCCCGGCTCGCGCGTGCTGATCGAGACGCCAACGTATCTCGGCGCAGTGCAGGCGCTCGCGCAATACGAGCCCGTGTTCGAAGAGGTGGCGACGGACGCGGCGGGCCTGTTGCCCGAACGGCTGAACGACACATCGATGCGCAATGCCCGTCTGCTCTACACGCAACCGAACTTCCAGAACCCCACGGGACGCACGCTCCCCCTCGACCGGCGCATGGCGCTGGCGTCGCAGGCCATCCGTCACGGCTTGCCGATCGTGGAGGACGATCCTTACGGTGAACTCGTCTACACCGGCGTGACCCTGCCGTCGCTCCTGTCGATGGCACCCGGCAATGTCGTGCATCTCGGCTCGTTCTCGAAAGTCATTGCACCTGGGCTACGCGTGGGATACGTCGTCGCACCGGAAGCACTCATGATCAAGCTGTTGCAGGCGAAGCAGGCAAGCGACCTGCACACGACCGGCATCACGCAGCGGCTCGCGCACGCCCTGCTCACCGACGGCGAATACGACACCCACCTCGAAGCCATTCGTCTGCGGTATCGGGCGCAATGTGCACTTATGCTCAAGTGCCTCTCCGAGCATATGCCGGAGGGCGTGAGCTGGACGCGCCCCGCAGGCGGCATGTTTCTGTGGGTGACGCTGCCGCCCGGCATCGACAGCGCGAGTCTGTTCGACGACGCGTTGGCGCGTGGCGTGGCGTTCGTTCCAGGCGCATCGTTCCATGCCGTCTCACCGAAGGCGAACACGATGCGGCTGACGTTTACCACGGCCACGCCATCGCAAATCGAAACCGGGATTGCGCGACTGGCTCAGGCCATCGAGGCACGGCTTCGCAAGTCCGAAACCTGCCTCACGGTCTCCTAGGTTCCGCTACAACGCAACCCGCACCGGCACTTCAGGCACAGGCCTGAAGTGCCGCATCCGATGGCTCGAACAGTCCGATGTTCTGCGCCGTCTGTACAAAACGCTGTACGCACGGATTGCTGCTGGTCGCGCTCCATACCAATGCCACGTCGATATGCGGCGCGTGCAGCAGCGGCACGAACTGCACGTTCTCGGCGCGCGTGCTGCGCATCGAGCTGTGCACCAGCGCGACCCCGAGGCGCTGCCCGACCAGATTGACGATCGTCTGCTGGAAATTCGTCTCCAGTCGAACACGCGGTGAAAAGCCCGCTTGACGACAGTGGTCCGTGATGGTGTTGTGGATGAACGGCGACGCTTCACGCGGCGAGATGATGAAGGCGTCGTCGCGCAGTTCGGCCACCGAAATGGCGGAGCGCGCCGCGAGTCGATGACTGGCGGGAAGCGCCGCCACCAGCGGTTCGCGGAAGATGGTCTCCGTGCATAGCTCGTCGGATGCATCGGAGGTATACATGATGCCCACGTCCACTTTGCCGCAGCGAAGTTCAGCGGCAAGGTCGGTCGGGATCGACTCTTTGAGCTTGACCTCGATACGCGGAAATGCCGCAGCAAATGCCCGCGTCAGTACGGGAAGTACGCTGCATGCCACGGCGAACATGAAGCCCGCACACAGCATGCCCGAGTCGCCGACTTCGGCTGCGCGTGCGTGAGAGCGCGCCTGATCGAGCGTGGCGAGCACGGAACGTGCATCGCGATAGAAACGCTGTCCTGCCGCAGTGAGCGCCACGCTGCGCTGTGTGCGTTGAAACAACACGACCCCCAACTCCTCTTCGAGCATCGCGATCTGGCGCGACAACGGTGGTTGCGAGATGTGCAGCAGATTCGCTGCACGCCCGAAGTGGAGTGTTTCAGCCAGTACTACGAAATAGCGAAGTTGCCTCAGTTCCATGGAGCCTTCCCCCCTTAAAAGAACATCGGTTTCTATTCATAGCGAACCGGTATCAGTCATCACATCATATGGTATTGGAGACCGCTCGCGAATCGAACTATGCTTGGTCTTGCTTTATGGAGCACCCCCCACGGCATTCGCCATGATGCGATACCGCGCCGCCAAACGCAGCGCCCGCCAATTCCAATAAAGTCAATGAGAGACGCTATGTACGCCCACGATCCGCTGGACCGTTCAAACGCAAACTTTCAGTACGCCTCCCGGCCAACGCTTGACCGGCTCTGCGGCAGCGATCCCTCCATGCTGGCCACCCTCGCGCGCGCCAGACTGCTCATCGATCGCCAGCTTCCCATTCTGATTCTCGGAGAAACCGGTACCGGCAAGGAGTACCTCTCACGCGCCCTGCATGACTACAGCGCTCGCCGTCAGGCGAGCATGGTGTCGGTCAACTGCGGCTCGATTCCGGAAAACCTTATCGAAAGCGAATTGTTCGGATACCAACGCGGCGCTTTCTCCGGTGCCCTCAACACCGGCATGAAGGGCAAGGTCGTGCAGGCCGACGGCGGCACGTTGTTCCTCGACGAAATCGGCGATATGCCTTTCGCGCAGCAGACACGTTTGCTGCGCGTACTCTCCGAGCGGGAAGTCACGCCCATCGGCGCCTCTGCGCCGGTTCCCGTCGATCTGCAACTCATTTGTGCGACGCACCAGAATCTCGAAGCGCGTGTGCAGACCGGTGCGTTTCGCGAAGACCTCTATTACCGTGTGGCCGTCGGCATCGTGCATCTGCCGCCGCTACGCCTGCGTCAGGACCGCAGTTGGCTGCTCGACGCGATGATCGTCGCCGAGTCTCACGGCAAAGCCAGTTTCGAATCGCTCGATCGCGAGACGCGCGAGCTTCTGCTGTCCTACGCCTGGCCGGGCAATCTTCGGCAAATGCGTGCGGCCGTTCAGTACGCTTGTGCAGTCAGGAGCGGCGACACGATCCGTGTGTCCGACCTGCCTGCAAATCTGCTGCAAAGTGCGATGTCTCCTGCGATTGCGCCGGCGATGGCACCGGCAACCGCCTCGCCGGGCGCATGCGTGGCATCCGGGTCCGCAGGCAACATCCAGATCGCACCGCTCGCGTCGCTGTCGGCCATCGCCAACGGGGAGCGCGAAATCATTATTCGAGTGCTGTCGTCGCGACGCTGGAATATCTCCGCCGCCTCACGCGAACTCGGCATCTGCCGCACGTCGCTCTATCGCAAGCTTCGTGAACTGCATATTCCTCACGTGCGCGATATGGGCAGCGACGTGCTGCTCGGACCGGACCGCTGATATCGAGGCCAGAAACGAACGGTCGGACGACGGGGCTTCACGCACTTGGCCCCCTCGTCTCCTTCTTCCGTTCTCCGCCGTTCGCTTCGGTCCTCTTCAAATCCCCTTTAACCGCTACGCCGGATCCGCCAGCAACGCCATCATGGCCGTCGGCTTGTAGCGGTTCCCGGAGGTTGCGTTCGCGCCGAAATGCGCTTCGAGCACGCGCACCATGCCCGGCTCGAGATGCACACTCGCCGCCGCAAGGTTCTCTTCAAGACGGTTGATACGGCGCGTGCCCGGAATCGGCACGATGTCGTCACTGCGCGAGAGCAGCCACGCCAGCGCCAGTTGCGCGGGCGTCACGCCGATTTGTGCCGCATAGCCCGCGAGCGTCTGCGCCAGCTTTACGTTGGCGTCGAAATTCTCGCCTTGCAGACGCGGGTCCGACGTGCGGCGCGAGTCGCCTTCCGGAAAATCTTCGGCGCGTCTGGCCGTGCCCGTCAGAAAGCCACGCCCGAGCGGTCCGAACGGCACGAGTCCGATGCCCAGCTCGCGCAGACACGGCAGAATCGACGCTTCGATATCGCGATGCCAGAGCGAGTATTCGCTTTGCAATGCACTGACCGGATGCACGGCATGCGCGCGACGGATCGTGCGTTCGCTGGCTTCCGAAAGCCCGAAGTAACGCACCTTGCCCGACTTGACGAGTTCGCCGACAGCACCGGCCACGTCTTCGATCGGCACATTGGGATCGACGCGGTGCTGATAGAGCAGATCGATGTAGTCCGTGCCGAGTCGCGACAGACTGGCGTCGACCACTTCCCGGATATGCTCGGGTCGGCTGTCGGCCCCCGTGACCGCGCCGTTTTCGAAGCGAAATCCGAACTTCGTCGCAATGATCGCCTTGTCTCGGCGGCCCTTGAGCACGCGACCGAGAAGACGCTCGTTCTCGAACGGACCATACACTTCCGCCGTATCGAAGAAGTTGCAGCCGAGCGCTATCGCCCGTTCCAGCACGCGAACCGATTCAGCCTCGTCGGAAGGCCCATAGGCGTAGTGCATGCCCATGCAACCCAGCCCAATGGCGGGGACTTCCAGCCCCTGTTTCCCCAACCGGCGTGTTGGCAGCATTGTCGAACTCCTGTGAAGTGGTCGTAGGTCCGGCGTCTGTCATTCGACACCGGCGCGTCGTCTTCACCATGCAAGTTTCGATCCATTGTTTCGTCTGCGGCGTCGGCATTTCATTCGAATCGCCGTGTTGAACGACAGCCCCCTCGCGCAACCCGCATGTCTGCTCGGAACACAACCGACGATCATGCCTATAGCGACGAGCGCTATGGTGGTTGGAACGCGTGTTCGGCATCGATTACCCGCGCAAACATCTGTCTGACGCTGCGACACCTGTCGCAGCCTGCTACAGGTGTCCGCGCACATGATGCAACGCCGCAAGCGCCCGTCCATGGGTGAAACGCATTTCGGTCGATATGGCATCCAAATTGCTTGGAGTCCGTCATTTGTCTTCGCCGCTCACAGGCGCACGACACACGATGAACAACGACAAGAACGCCGTGCAAGCCGGCACGGGGCTGGCGCTTTACGGGGCATCAGGGGATGTATTGGCGCGCTTCAGGGGATGGGCGGCGCATCTGAGTCCGGACGAGCGCAGGCGCGCCGATGCGTTTTCCCGACCGGCCGATCGGGAGGATTATGTGGCGGCGCACATTCTGGCGCGGGTCGCGGCGGCGCGCATCACTGGAAGTCCGGACACGCCCGGCCCTGCTGCGCGCACGTATGTGCTCGTGCAGCGCTGCGAGCAATGTGGCGGCGCGCATGGCCGTCCGCGTCTGCCCGCACACCCGGGCTTGCATGTGAGTCTGAGCCACACCCGGGGCGCGGTCGCTGCGGCATGCGCCATCTCGCCTGTCGGCATCGACGTCGAACACTGGGACGAAGCGCTCGCCCCGGACGCCGAACTGCCCGGCCTGAACGAGCGCGAGCGCAGGCGGCTCGGCGCGTTTGCCAGCGTCGCCTGCACGCATCATGCGCCGTCGCCGCGTGCGCTGGCGTGGTTGCGCCTCTGGACGCGCAAGGAGAGTCTGATCAAAGTCGGGGGCACGACGCTCGACGAGATGAGCGGCATCGATTTGTCGAGCCTGCCGATGAGCGAAGCACCGCTGCGTGCCTGGCAACGTCGCGTAGCGCACGGCGTGTGGGCGATGACCGACTGGCTGGACCCGGCGCTGCGCGTGACGGGCACCGTCTCCAGCGCGGGAGGTGTGAGCGTCGAGCGTATCGACGCGGAACGTTGATGACGTCGATGTCGTCAATACCCCGGTATTCGGCTGTTGCGCGGATACATCGCAGCCCCAACGTTTAACACCTTACAAATTCTTGCGAGCGCGTTTTCGCAGAGGCATAATCCATTCGACAAAAGGCACTCGCGCCGAAAAATGCCGGTTATCAGGCATCGGCGTCGCCTTGAAAGAATCCGCGCAGATCAGAGGCAACAACACGCATTGCCGCGCGAATACAAAACATAAGAAGAACCCGGGGTTTGTCATGCTGCATTCACTCGAAGTGCCATTCGTGCCGCAAACGCATCGCGTTTGCCACGCTCACCACCGTCCTGGCTCCGACATCTCTCGTCACCCGCCGCCTCGCCCAATCGCGCACTAACGATTAGCCAACGCGTTTGCTGCGCGCTGTCTGTGCGCCCGCCGCGCCTATAGCGCAAAGCGTATCCCGATTTTCTTGTCGCACGATGCCACCCCATACGGGTCGGCATTGTTCACGCGCGCGCGATATCGCGAGCGCGTGCCTTACTTTCCATCGAGGAGGTTGTCTTGGCATTTCCGCGCATCTTTACGCAAACCGCATTGATCGGTCTGGTCCTGACGATGACGGGCTGCGCGTCGTTCCGTAATACCGATCCGTACCCGAAGACGCAGGCATCGGCCAGTGTCGTCGTCGATCACGAAACCACGCCCGGCATGAGCGAACTGCCGACCGGAACGTATAGCGTGCCGAAGACACGTCTGGTCGTCTCCGGCCACCAGGCTGGCACGACGGCCTCGATGGCATTCGGCCTTGTCGGCGTGCTCGTCGGTCACGTGATCAATAGTGAACGCGGCAAGAGCGCCGTGGGCGATGCCAGCGCACTCGAATCCTACGATCTCGCCTCGGAAACCGAGCGCCTGCTTCGCGAGGGGATGACGAACGGCGGTTCGCTGAAGATGGCCAAGGCGGACGATACGGTCAACAGCGGTGCACGCATGACCGTTGTGCCTTACGGTGTGTTGAGCTTCATCGACGACACGCGGGTGCGTCCGTACATCGTGCTGCGCACGACCCTTCGCGACGATGCGGGCAAGGAAGTCTGGAGCACGCGCTATGTCGCGGCGGCAGCCGACGTCCATCCGCTCGCAGGCGAAGACGGATGGCTACGCGACGGCGCAGCGCCGCTTAAACAAGCTATTGGCGCGACCCTCAAGCGCGGCGTCGACGTGATGCTGCTCGACGTCGCAGGTCGCAATCAGCGTGAGACCAAACGTCAGATCTATGTCGGTGGCAACTATGCGTTCCTTAAGCAACCGATCAAACTGCGCGGCACCGTCGTGGAAGACGAACCCGAGTACATCGCCTTCGCACCGAAGATCGGCGACGTGATGACCTTCTCCGGCGTCAACATCTTCGAGCGCAACAGCGTCGAAATCTCGGCCGCGACGGAGCAGGACCCGAACTTCCAGGTCTTTGAGCCGAAGAAAACGGAAACCGCTTCGGTTGCGGCACCGGCAGCGCCCACGGCCGCCGTGGCACCTGCTACACAGGAGGTTGCCGCAGCGCCCGTAGTGACCAACGCCGCAACGCCTGCAGTCACCAAGTAACTCACGAAGCAACACGCGTCCGACACATAAAAATAAGCCACCCGAGGGTGGCTTATTTCATAACAACGGCAATGACGTGATGGATGTTCAGGCCACGGCGGCTTCGTTCTGCTCGGCGTCGATTTCATCTTCGACCGAACTGAGCATCAGGTGTTCGAACGCCCCGAGCGAGGCCTTCGCCCCTTCGCCGACAGCGATCACGATCTGCTTGAACGGCACGGTCGTCACGTCGCCTGCGGCGAACACGCCTGGCACCGAGGTCGCGCCCTTGGCATCGACTTCGATCTCGCCATGACGCGAGAGCGCCACCGTGCCCTTGAGCCATTCGGTGTTCGGCACCAGACCGATCTGGACGAACACACCTTCGAGCGCAATCGTCGAACGCTCACCCGTGGCACGGTCGAGGTACGTCAGGCCGTTCACCTTCTGACCGTCGCCGACGATCTCGGTCGTTTGCGCATTCATCAGCACGCGCACGTTCGGCAGGCTGCGCAGCTTGCGCTGGAGCACCTCATCGGCGCGCAGTTGGGTGCCGTATTCGATCAGCGTGACTTCCTTGACGATGCCCGCCAGATCAATGGCTGCTTCTACGCCCGAGTTGCCGCCGCCCACGACCGCAACGCGCTTGCCCTTGAAGAGCGGGCCGTCGCAGTGCGGGCAGTAGGCCACGCCGCGATTGCGATACTCGCGCTCGCCCGGCGCGCCGATTTCGCGCCAGCGTGCACCGGTGGCCAGCACCACGGCACGGGCCTTGAGCACTGCCCCGCTGGCCAGATGCACTTCGTGAATCTTGCCCGGAATCAGCGCTTCGGCACGTTGCGTGTCGATCACGTCGACGTCGTACGTCTTCACGTGCTGTTCGAGCGCCGTCGCAAACTTCGGCCCTTCGGTGTGCGTGACGGAGACGAAGTTCTCGATGGCCATCGTGTCGAGCACCTGGCCGCCGAAACGCTCGGCGACGACGCCCGTCGCAATCCCCTTGCGAGCGGCGTAAATCGCGGCCGCCGCGCCTGCCGGACCACCGCCCACGATCAGCATGTCGTAGACCGGCTTGTTCTCCAGCGCCTTCGCTGCACGCGCCGTGGCCCCCGTGTCGAGCTTCGCCAGCAGTTCCTTCACGCTGGTGCGGCCTTGCGTGAACGATTCGCCGTTGAGGAACACCGTCGGCACCGCCATCACCTGACGCGCTTCGACTTCGTTCTGGAACAGTGCGCCGTCAATGGTGACTTGCTGGATGCGCGGGTTGATCAGCGCCATTACGTTCAGCGCCTGCACGACTTCCGGGCAGTTCTGGCACGACAGCGAAATGTACGTCTCGAAGCGGAAGTCGCCGTCGAGTGCGCGCACCTGCTCGATGGTGTCGTCGTCGAGCTTGAGCGGGTGACCGCCGACTTGCAGCAGTGCCAGCACCAGCGACGTGAACTCGTGGCCCATCGGCAACCCGGCAAAGCGAATACGCGGTGCCTCACCCGGCGTGCCGATCGCGAACGACGGACGACGCTCGTCGGCATCGGTGCGTGCCACGACCGCGATCTTGTCCGACAGCGGGGCGATCTCTTCGACCAGCGCCTTCATTTCTGCGGACTTGGGGCTATCGTCGAGCCACACGGCGATTTCGATGGGGCGCGTGACTTTCTGGAGATACGTTTGCAACTGGGCTTTGAGGTTCGCGTCCAACATGGCTGTTTTTCCGTCTCGATAGGGTGAGCGAGGTCCACCGCGTCGGCCGGGGGCTGGCGCAGGTAAGCGTCGGGAATTCGGGGTTGGGTGCCGGCGCAGCGGGCTTTAGGGGGGACCCGCGCGCCGGCAGGAGACGCCGCTGCGTGACACGAGCGGCGCTTGCTGCGGTACTACCGGTAAAGCTCTGGGTGGTGCTTAGATCTTGCCGATCAGGTCGAGCGACGGGCTCAGCGTTTCAGCGCCCGGCGTCCACTTGGCGGGGCAGACTTCGCCCGGATGTGCGGCGATGTACTGAGCGGCCTGCACCTTGCGCAGCAGTTCCTTGGCGTCGCGGCCAATGCCGTTGTCGTGGATTTCGCACAGCTTGATCTCGCCTTCCGGGTTGATCACGAACGTGCCACGCAGCGCCAGACCTTCTTCTTCGATCAGCACGTCGAAGTTGCGCGAGATCGCCAGCGTCGGGTCGGCGACCATCGGGTACTGGATCTTCTGGATCGTGTCCGACGTGTCGTGCCAGGCCTTGTGCGTGAAGTGGGTGTCGGTCGACACGCTGTAGATCTCAACGCCCAGCTTCTTGAATTCTTCGTAATGGTCGGCCAGATCGCCAAGCTCGGTCGGGCACACGAAGGTGAAGTCGGCCGGGTAGAACACCACCACCGACCACTTGCCCTTCAGGGTTTCGTCGGTCACGGTGATGAAGTCGCCATTTTGGTAGGCGTTGGCTTTGAACGGCTTGATCTGGGTGTTGATGATCGGCATGTCGTAGTCTCTTGGACGGGGTGGAAAGTGTTGCCAGTATGCCGAACGCTATCGATTAATAGAAATTGATTATTGAAATCTATGTGATTAAGCCAGGCTATCGAGACCGATAGCCTGGCTGCTATGACGACCGTCTCCGTCCGGACGGCCAGTGGATTCGGGCCCGATCAGCGGTTCGAGCCCTTCGGGTAGCGCACGGCACGTACCTTGCCGCTGGCAGCGCCGCCGCAGTAGAACGTGCCGCGACCGTCGTACTCCAGTCCGCTCACGACCAGACCGTCGGGCATCTGCACACGCGTCAAGACTTCACCGCTGACGGGATCGATCTGGCGCAGTTCGCTCTCGTCGTTCTCCCACGTGCCGTGCCATAGTTCGTCGTTCGCCCAGGTCACGCCGGTCACGAAGCGGTCGGACTCGATGGTGCGCAGCACGCGGCCATCGGTCGGGTCGACTTGCAGAATGCGACGGTCGCGATACTGCCCGACCCACAGGCTGCCTTCGGCCCACGTCAAACCGGAGTTGCTACCGCGATCTGCCGGTGCGGGAATCGAATGCACCACGCGCCCGGTCGACGGCTCGATCTTGTCGATGCGCGACTCAGCGATCTGGTACAGATGCTTGCCGTCGAAAGCGGTGCCGGCATCGCTCGGTGCATCGACGGTACGACGGACCTCGCCGTTCGCAGGATCGAAGGCGACGAGCGTCTCGCCTGTCGCCGCCCATACCTGCTGTCCGTCAAAGGTCACGCCGTGGATGCGTTCGATGCCCGGGAAGGGACCGTATTCGCTAATGATGTCGGCTGCGCTCACGGCGGCCGTGCGGAAGTTTCGTTGCGGTGTGCTCGTCATGTCAGGCTCCGGTTGTTACGCCGCGTTCGGCGTGCAAGTCCACTCTAGCCAAACGACCATCCAGCAGGGAGTAACAAAACTGTCGTGAATTCGGTGAGCGGCGGGGCCATCCAGCGCCGAGCCCGCGCGAGACCTACGGCTCGCACGCGCCCTTGCGCTTCGAGTTCGCCGAGTGCGCGCTGGACAGAGCGCTGGCTCGCGCTCAATGCGAGGGCGAGCGCCGACGTCGACCACGCTGCACCGTCTGCCAGCAAGGCGACGAGCGAGGCGCGCTCACCGTCGATGGGCGGCAGCAGGACGGTGACCGAAGGTGTCGCGACGGCAGGGTCGGCGGCTGTCGTGGTTCGCTCGTTCGTCTGAGTGCGCGGGCCAACGTGGAAGGGGGCGAAGGGATCAAGGGGGCGTAGGGCAAAGCCGCGTGGCGTCGCATCGATCTCGGCGATGCCTTTGAGCACAGTGCGCAAGCGGCCTATTTCGACGCGAAGCCGTGCACGATGCGTCTCGTCGGGACGACGCAGCCGAAACGCTTCGGCAATCAGCGTCTGCCTGTCGATGTCCTCGGGCCACGCGCGCGCCAGATGCAGCACTAGCGTGAACAACACCGGTCGTCTAGCCAGCGGACGCCACACGTTCCCTCTGCCGATGCCGCGACGACAAGCATCGACCACCAGGGTGTCCGAGTGCAGAAGGGCTGCGGCCTCCGCCAGCGACAACATCTGCTCACCATCGCGATGCCATCGTCTCGCCGCCGGACGCTCCATCGTCTGCCGAAGACTCACGACTTCGGCGCTGAGCGCCGGGACGTCTGCCGCAGCTGCGGCGGTCTGCGCGCAGTCGAGTGCGGCTTGAGCATCGGCAACGCGTAGGGTACGTAAGGCAAGTTCCGCGGTCGTCAGCGCATGGACCGCCGTCAATCGCGCGGGGACCTGAGGCAACGGCGCGTCTTGCAGGGCAAGTGCTGCCGCATCGAGTTTGCCCAGCAGCAACAGACGCCGCGCGACGATCAGCCGCGCAAGCATGGCGTTGGGGAAATCGGCGCGCTCGGCAAGCAGCGACGCGGCGGCGTGTAGCGCCCGGTGAGTGCCGCCGAGGTCCCGCATGGCGAGCGCAACTTCGGCATCCGCGACGACACACCGTGCGCGTGCGACTGCCTCATGCGTGCCGAAACCGCGCGCGGCACGCTTGAGCAGATCCCGGGCGCGAGCGAAATCCCCAAGCTGCGCCATCGCGATGCCGCGCAGCGCAAGCGCCGGTGGATCATCGCGAAGCGCCACGCGACGCAGTGCGCCGAGCGGATCGCCCGACGCCAGCGCGCGGGCCGAAGCGGCAATAAGGGAGTCCATCGCGGGATATTACCGCGCGCGACCGTGAGGCCCAGGGTCGAACCCCGTCGAACGTCATGACGAAGAATACGAAGTCGACGGCGCGGTAACCGTTAAAATTGGGGTTTTCGTCCGGAACACGTCCATGTCTTTTGACTCGCTGGGTCTGATCGATCCGTTGCTGCGGAATCTGCAGGATCTCAACTACCAGACACCGACACCGGTGCAAGCGAAGGCGATTCCGGTTGTCCTTGCGGGCAAGGACGTCATGGCGGCCGCGCAGACCGGCACGGGCAAGACGGCAGGCTTCGCGCTGCCGCTGTTGCAGCGACTCGTGCAACTCGGACCGCAAGTGTCCAGCAACCGGGCACGCGTGCTGGTGCTGGTGCCGACGCGCGAACTGGCGGAACAAGTGCTGCAAAGCTTCGTCGAGTACGGTAAGGGGCTTGGCTTGCGATTTCTCGCGGCTTACGGCGGCGTGAGTATCAATCCGCAAATGATGAAGTTGCGCAAGGGCGTGGATGTGCTCGTGGCGACCCCGGGCCGTCTGCTGGACCTGAATCGCCAGAACGCCGTGCAGTTCGATCAGGTGCAGACACTGGTGCTCGACGAAGCCGACCGCATGCTGGATCTCGGCTTCGCACGCGAACTCAACGCGGTATTCGCGGCTCTGCCCGCCCAGCGTCAGACGCTACTGTTCTCCGCGACATTCACCGACGACATTCGCGCGATGGCCGCGACCATTCTGCGCGAGCCGGTCGATATCAGCGTGAGCCCGCGCAATGCCACGGCCAGCAAGATCAAGCAATGGGTGATCCCGGTGGACAAGCGCAACAAGCCGGATCTCTTCATGCATCTTGTCGCCCAAAACGACTGGAAGCATGCGCTGGTGTTCGTCAAAACACGCAACGGCGTGGACTATCTGGCGGGCGTTCTGGACGAAGCAGGCTATGCGGTCGACACCATCCACGGCGATAAGCCGCAGCCCGCGCGATTGCGTGCGCTGGAGCGCTTCAAGTCGGGAGAGGTGCAGATGCTGGTGGCCACCGACGTCGCCGCGCGCGGACTGGACATCGACGACCTGCCGCTCGTGATCAACGTCGACTTACCGATCGTGGCGCAAGACTATGTGCACCGCATCGGCCGCACCGGCCGCGCTGGGGCGAGCGGTGTAGCCGTATCGCTCGTGTGTGCCGATGAAGCACCGCAGTTGGCCGCTATCGAAGCGCTAATCCAGCAAACCCTGCGCCGTGAAGAAGAACCCGGATTCGAGGCAGAACATCGTGTGCCCGAGACCAGCGCGACGGGGCAGGTCATCAAGAAGCCGAAAAAACCGAAGAAACCGAAGGTGCTGCAGACCGGCGTGGGCGCACAGCCCGCATCCGGCAAGAAGCCGAACCCACAACACGGCGAGAAGCCACGCAAACCTGGGACACCGCGCCCGACGTCGACGGGCAACACCCCGAAGCCCGCAAGCGGCAACCCATTCAGCGGACAAAAGGCGCGCAGCAAGCCTGCGAAAGACTCCGTCGCGAATTTGCTTAAGCCCGCCGGTAAACCGGCAAATGGTCGCGGCAAACGTTGATAACACTCCGCTGGTCTGTCGGTGCCTCCACGTCAGCCGTGTTTGACGTAACGTGCGCGTGATCGATCTGACGGATGACTTTGGTTAACACTTCAAATGCCGCGTCCGGGGCCGCTTGCGAAGGTACTGTCTTATCGGTGTTCCGGTGCGCGATCCAGTCGCGATACCTTTTGATCTGCTTCACGCGCCCGACGAGATCCACATCCAAATCTGGTTTAAATAGGTCCAGAATCTCGTCGAATCGCCAGTACTCGACCGCTGACTTGAACTTCGCGGCGAGGTTGCGGGAATATCCCAGGGGATGCCCCGAAGCCAGCCGCTCATTGGCCATTTGCAACCGCTCGATGACGTATCGCTCAAACGTAGCGAAAAGAGCGAAAACTGCGAGGTCATCTGCCTGTTGTGTTGCGACCTCCAAGGCTGTCCCCACGTCCTCACGCGCGGCACTCAACAGCCCTGTCCATGGCCTGAGTGCATCACTATTTTCACCAGCGATGCGCTCTACAGCAAAAAGACCTTCACGCGACAGCAGATATGCTTTGTAGACAGCTTCCAATGGGTTATTGAAGGTCATAGCCGGAAACGTCTGCAAGCAAATCAATGAACAGTGCTTCATCGACGAGCACCGCACGACGCACTCTCGACTCGATCCAATACCATCCTTCCTCTTCTACTCTTCGTGTGACCCGCGCTCTGAGCGCACGTCCATGTTGGTCAGTCACGATCGTCGCCGACTTGAAACCCGGGTCGTACTCGCCATAGAACACAAGATGATGGAAATTGACCGCTCCAATTAGGGTCACGAGTCCGTCGCCTGCGATGACGTCCGACGCCTTCGGAATGAGTTTTCCCAGCAGAGTGCCGTCTCTTGAGATGCGCAAGGAGGGGACTTCATACTCTCCTTCTCGTTCCTCGTTCAGCGAATGCGGTCGGACTTCAACCTCAAGCCAACGGCGTTGGCACCACTGAGTCGCATCGCGAAACAAGGCGTCGACGCGCTCGAGATATTGTTTAAGGAGAGGGGATTGTGTGGGTTGAAGTTCGCTCATCTCATGACTCATTGAACTCGGCAAGGATCGCGAGGCGTAGTCCGCGTGCTACGCCATCACCGAGCGGTTGAAGAAGTCATGAGCCTACGTGACGCACTAACGTGTGCGACGCAGGCATTTGCTCTGGGAAATTTGAACTGAAGCGTCTCCGCCCTGAAACTACGGCGTGCGGCACGCACCGGATGCTTCCTACGGTCCCGTGCCTTCGATGCGAAAATCAGAAATTGCTGGGCTTTTCACAAAGCCCTACGCAATTCACTCAATACCCCGTCATCACCGCGAACGCGAGCGCGCCACCCGAGAGCACCAGAAGCACGAGGAACAGCGGCAGGATGAACTTGATCCACTGACCGAACCCCACGCGCGCCGTGGCGAGATACGCGAGCAGCATGCCCGACGTCGGCGTGATCATGTTCGTCAGTCCGCCGCCGAGCAGGAACGCCAGCACCGACGTCTGCGGGCTGACGCCCGAGAGTTGCGCAATCGGTCCGATGATCGGCATGCTCACTGCGGCTTTTCCCGAGACCGAGGGAATGAAGACGTCCAGCGCCATCTGCACGCCCATCAGTCCGTTCGCCACGGCCACCGCCGACTGTCCACGCACGGTGCGCGTGAAGTCGTTGATCAGCGTATCGAGCACATAGCTGCCATGCAAAATGATCTCGACGGATGCCGCCAGACCGATCAGCAATCCGGCGAGCATCATGCCCTTGAGACCCTCGACGAACGCATCCGCTGCGGTACGCGAATCGAGCCGCCCGACGACAGCCGTCACGAGACTCGTCAGCACGTAGAAGGCCGACAACTCCAGATTGCCCCACTTCAATTCGCGCGTGCCGTAGACAAGCATCGCGGCCGCCACAGCAAGAACAAGCAACGTCGCCTTATGACGCCCCGACAACCGCGCGTGCAAATGCGCCACCGTCGCCATCTGCGCGCGCGCCTCGCTTAACCGGTACTCGCTGCGATACACGTGCCACAGGAAATACGCGATGCCCAGCGCCAGAAACACCACAAACACCGCAATACGCAGACCGATCCCGGAGAACAACGGCAAGCCGACGAGCGGCTGCGCTACAGCGAGCGCCAGCGGGTTCGTCACTGACGCGATGTAACCGATCTTCGCGGCAATCGCCACCAGCGCGACAGCAAACAGATTCGACAATCCAAGACGGCGCGTGAGCACCATCACCATCGGAATGACAACGAGATATTCGGAGATGAAGCCGAGCAACGTGCTGCCCAGCGCGATCAGCACCATCAGCAACGGTGCGAGCACATACATGTTGCCGGACGTGAGTTGCAGCAGCCGGTCGATCCCTGCATCGATGGCCCCCGTCTTGCGCATGACGCCGAACATGCCACCGACGAACATCACCATGAAGATGAGCGGCGCGTTTTTCACTAGCCCTTGCGGCACCGAAAGAAACGCGGAGACGACGTTCGCCGGTTGCGCCTGCTCAGGCGTGCTGTGCGTCGCCTTCGGTGCGACAAGCATGCCGAGGTCGTGTGTCTTCGGCACCACTTCATACGTGCCCGGCACCACGAGCTTGCCGTCGCGTTCGAAGCGTCCGGCATCGACCCACCACGTCATCGCCACGGCCATCACGAGCACCCACAACATCATGACGACGGGGTGCAACATCTTGCCGTGCGGCTTCTCGGTGTGTCCCGCCGGCGGGTCCGGCAATTCGGAGTGCGGGGATGCGGAATGCCCGTCGACGGGTGTCGGCGCGAGTGCTGTCATATCTGTCCTGCCTGTTGTCTCTTGTTGTATTCGCGAAATGACGTCGCACCGCGCCTGAGGCAGTCGGCTACGCCACCTTGTTGACTTGCGCCTCGAACGAGGCGGGTGCGGCAGCGCCGCCCGTGTAACCCAGCTCAGCGGAAATCTGACGGCTGCACGCTTGCAGACGCTCCAGATAATCCGGAATCTCGATACGGCTAATGCGCGCTTCCGGCCCCGAAATCGAGAGGGCCGCAACGACCTCGCCGGACACATCGCGCACCGGCACCGCAATGGCGACGGCACCACTCGTGACTTCGCCCGCGCTCATCGCATAGCCTTTGCGAGTGACGGCGGCGAGTTCGTCCGCAAACGCCATGGCGTCGGCCGCGACCGGCACGTGCTTCATCCGCGCAAAAAACTCGTTGCGGATAGCGTCCTGCGAAAACGCGAGCAATAACTTGCCCGACGCCCCCGAACTGAGCGGACGACGATTGCCGACCGAGCCGACCGAGCGCACCTGATGCGTGGTCTCGCAACGTGCGACGCACACCGTTTCCAGCCCCTCGGGCACCCGCAGCACAACGGTCTCGTTGATCGCCTGATTGAGCGTCAGCATGTGCTTCTGCGCGGCTCGCACGAGAATGTTCTGCTGCGAGGCCGCTACCCCGATCACAAACGCCTGCGGACCGAGCGCATAGGTCGTCGTGCGCTCATCCTGCAATACGAAGCGGTTGTGCTCCAGCGTGCACAACATGCGATAGGTACGTGACTTGTTGATGCCCAGACGGTTGGACAACTCGGTCACGCCCAGCCCCGGGTGCTCCGCGACGAGCGAGAGCAGTTTCAGGGCGCTGTCGACGGAATCGACGATGTAGTTCATGGGATTTCCTTCGGGCTTGACTGCGAGCGGACCCACTGGGCGAGCGCAGCCGTGAACGTTTCCAGATTGCGCCCGAGCGTATCAAATCCTGCGTGCTTCACAAAGCGCGCCTCATCCATGTACAACGCGCGGTTGATTTCGATTTGCAGGCTCGAACGGCGACGGGCCGGATCGCTCACCGCTGTCAGCAGATCGCCGCCCTGATACGGCGTATTGACCTGCACCCGATAGCCCAGTTCGCGCAACTGGTCCGCGACCCACTGCGTGAACACCGGGTCGGACGTCGTGCCCAGCCGGTCGCTCACCACCATGTCGGGGCGCGCCGCCCCCTCGTCCACATTCATGGCGTTGCCGCGCGACTTCATCGAATGACAGTCGACGTGCCACAACGCGCCGTGACTTTCGTAAGCGTCCTGCGCCGCATCGATCAGTGCCTGACGGTACGGCAGGTAATAGGTATCGATGCGATGACGCACCTCCGCGACCGTCAGCTTCCGGTCGTACATGGGCACGCCCGGCAGCGCGTAGCGACGCAGCAGCCCCATGCCGCGCGCCGAGTACTTCTCCGGCGCAATCGGACCGGGCCAGGGCGCGTCGAGCATGTCGGCGTCGATGTCGGTGACGGCACGATTCGCGTCGATATACATGCGGGGGAAGTTCGCGGCGATGAGCGTGCCGCCGTGGCGCGGCACACATGCCCAAAGCTCATCGACGAAGGCGTCCCAGCCGGTGAGCAACGCTTCACGTGGCACCTGCGTGTGGAAGTCGTCCGGCATGCCGACGCCGCTATGCGGCGAGTCGAACACGATCGGTAATGTCACATCGGTCACATCGGACACATCGATCACGCCGGACGCGCCAGCGGCCGGACGCGTGACCACGCACGCTTCGCTGCGCGACGCGCAAATGTCTGCCGACGAAACCGTGTTGAGGTTCGCGACTTCGGCCTTGTTGTTTTCTTGCGTCACCATCAAAAATTTTTTCCGCGTTCCCACGACCGCTGACCGGTCGAAATCGCTGCCATCGAAACTCACGAATCCTTGTTGTTTTATTTATTAAAACAACGTATTGAAAATTAAACATCAAAAATTCGAGCCGGTCAATTGAGGAATCTGTCATCGACGCAGGAGATGACAAATACCTCATCGCCTATCACAGCGCAAGCCAATGCTATCAAGCATGTTTTAGTGATTGAAATACAAAAATCGGCAATCCCCTCTCCTCCCATCGGTCCGATTTTTTTCTCGGCGGTTGACGTGTTCAAAGCATCGACTCGATAATTTTCAAAACATTGTTTTAATTATTAAAACATTTGTAACAAACCGAATTTCACACAAACACCCGGAGGGGGGATATGAAGCACAAGACCTGGCCAATCGCTCGCGTGGCCGCCATGGGGATGGGATTGGCACTGACGGGGCTCAGCACGTCGGCGCTCGCGCAATCCAACGTCACGCTTTACGGCCTGATCGACAGCGGAATGACCTACGTCAGCAAAGTCGCAGGACCGACGGGGACTGCCACGGGTAGCCGATTCAGCGTGGACAGCGGTGATCTCCAGCAATCGCGCTGGGGCATGAAGGGGACGGAGGATCTCGGCGGCGGCCTGAAGGCGCTGTTCATTCTCGAAGGCGGCTTCTCGGTGGCGAACGGCACGTCCGGTCAGGGCAATCTGCCGCTCGGACGCACGTCCGTCGTGGGCCTGTCCAGTCCGTACGGTACGGTGCAGATCGGACGACGCAAGGACTACATCGACGAGATCGCCACCTGGTATTCGAGCGTCTACAACTTCGGCGTCTTCATCAACGGCGTTCACGACAACAACCTCGACCGCGTGGGCGGCAATCGCGCCAACAACTCGATCCGTTACGACACGCCGGACTTCCGCGGGCTGACCGCCAACGTGACGTACGGCTTCGGAGGCACTGCCGGTTCGATGGCCACGGGCCAATCGCTGGGCTTCGGCGCGAACTACAAGTACGGGGGTTTCGGTGTGGGCTTCGGCTACTGGCAGTCGCGTCTGGGCACGGGCACGGCAAGCACCAACACGTCGAGCGACGTCGGCGCCTCATCCGGTGCAGGCTGCGATCCGGCCTACGGCAATGCGGGTGCCGTGTGTATCCGCACGTGGATGGTCGGCACGAGCTACAAGTGGGATAAGGCACGCGTCTACGCGTCGTGGTCACGCACGCTGCAACCGCTGGCACGCTTCGGCGGCACTGCTGCCCCGCTCGCCACGACGTTCACCAGCGCGGCAAGCAGTGGCGCATTCGCGGCCGCCGGGTCGAACAACAACGCGACGAATGTCTTCGACGTGGGTGTGAACTACTGGGTACTGCCGAATCTGGAGCTGATCGGCGCAGTGCTGCACTCGCGCTATTCGTTCGTCGGCGCACCGGCGACGGGTCGCCTGCTGCAGTTCAACGTTGGTCTGGACTACTTCCTGTCCAAACGCACCGACATCTACACGTACTTCGCCAACCTGCGCGCAACCGACATGTACAACCCGGGCATCACCGGCGGCGCACCGGGACGCGACGCGACCCAAAACGCCATGACGATCGGCATGCGTCATACGTTCTGAGGCAGCATGAACTGAAGTAGGAAAGCGAAGGAAAACCGCCCCCTGCAACGGGGTGCGGCCGAGCTTTACCGGACATCAACGGGGAGGCGACTCCCCGTCGTCCCGGCAATCGCTCCCGGAACAGCGTGACGGCGCACCGCGCGCGTGCGCGGCATGTCCAGACGACGTGCCCTGACGTCCGAAGCCAATCTGCTGAAAAACACCGCCGCCGATCTCGAATCCGGTGGCGTAGTGATAAGCGGCAACGGTCGAACCGAGTGCCACCGACAGCAACAACAACGTACCCGTACGCCAGCGGCGTCGGACCGTGGAAGCCATGTCTCCTCCCTGTCAGAGGTCGGCCCGCTCGGAAGACGTCTGTCGCCGGTTCCCGGTGAACAGCACTCCGGCACTGCTACGTCTTGGCGGGGATCGAGTTTCCAGTCACTACTGAGTCTCGTTTTTTCGCGATTCTGCACGTGTCAGCCGTGAATTGTCACCCCGGCTATCCCTAAGACCGAGTATATATATCGTGATGTGATATATTTTTTGGTTTTCGGACACATCCCATTTCCCTGACGGCCGACTTATGACTGCATCGACTCCGCCGAACGCACCGATCACAAGCGACGCGCTGACCAAGAGCGATTTCGAAGCGCTCTCCGAGTTTCGTTATCGCCTGCGCCGCTTCCTCAATTTCAGCGAGACGGCGGCACGCGAAGGGGGCATCACGCCCCAGCAGTACCTGTTGTTGCTGCACGTCAAAGGTATCCCGGGACGCGAGTGGGCGTCTATCAGTGAATTGGCGGAGCGCCTGCAAGCGGTGCACCACAGCGTGGTGGCCCTCGTAGCCCGATGTGAAAAGGCCGGGCTCGTGACCCGCCGCCAGAACGAGAGCGACCGGCGCGTGGTCGAGGTGCATCTCTCGCCGACCGGTGAAGCCTGCCTCGCGAATCTGGCCGCGCAGCACCGCAACGAATTGAGCACGTTTGCGGACATCTTCCACATTCGTGGCGTTCATTTGTAATTCCCAGGACTGTCATGGCATCCGCTTCACAACCTACGACTCAACCGGCTTCTCTGCCTGCTTCTGCGCAGGCGTCGAACGCCCATCACTCACCGCTCGCGCCCATGGCCTTGCCGGAACACGCCCGCGACTTCGCGCGCGCGCCGGGACTGCCGCGCCTCATCGCACTGGCCGCCGTGATCGGTTTTTGCGGCGTGCCCGCCGCTTGGTTGCTGCTGAACCTGATTCAGGGCTTCACTAACCTCTTCTTCTATCAGACGCTCTCGTTCGCTCCGCACTCGCCCGCCGGTAACACGCTTGGCGCCGTGGTCATCGTGCTGCCAGTCATCGGCGGCCTGATCGTCGGTGCAATGGCGCGCTTCGGCAGCGACAAGATTCGTGGTCACGGTATTCCGGAAGCCATCGAAGCGATTCTCTTCGGCAAGAGCAAGATGTCGCCGCGCGTAGCCGTACTCAAACCGCTGTCGTCCGGCATCGTGATCGGCAGCGGCGGACCGTTCGGCGCGGAAGGTCCGATCATCATGACGGGCGGGGCCATCGGCTCGCTCATCGCGCAGTACTTTCACCTGAGCGCCGCCGAACGCAAGACGCTGCTCGTGGCCGGTGCCACGGCGGGCATGACGGCCGTGTTCGGCACGCCGGTCGCCGCCGTGCTGCTGGCTGTCGAACTGTTGCTGTTCGAATGGCGCCCGCGCAGTCTGCTGCCGGTGATCGTGGCGTGCGCCGTCGCCGGTTTCGCGCGTCCGTTGCTGCTCGAAGCCGGGCCGCTCTTCCCCATGACGACGCCCGCCGTCTCTCCGATTGCACTGGTCTCGTGCGTGATCGCGGGTGTGTGCGCCGGGTTGCTTTCAGCGGGGATGTCACGCGCCTTGTACGCCATCGAAGACGCGTTCCACAAGCTGCCGGTGCACTGGATGTGGTGGCCTGCCATCGGCGGCCTCGCCGTAGGCGTCGGCGGCTATCTCGAACCGCGCGCATTGGGCGTGGGCTATGACGTGATCGCCGACCTGCTCGCCGGTCACTTCACGCTGCATGCGGCCGCGGCGCTGCTGCTCGTCAAAGCGCTGATCTGGGCGATTGCGCTCGGCTCGTGCACCTCCGGCGGCGTGCTCGCCCCGCTGCTCATGATCGGTGCCGGCCTGGGGACTTTGCTCGCGCCGATTCTGCCCGGCGGCGACATCACGCTGTGGGCGCTCGTGTGTATGGCCGCCACGCTCGCGGGCGTGCTCGGTGCGCCGCTCACGGCCATCGTCTTCGCACTGGGCCTCACGCACGACGTCAACGCGCTGCTGCCGTTGTTGTTGACCTGTGGCGTGTCGTATGGCGTAACGATCTGGATCATGCCCCGCTCGATCATGACGGAGAAGATTGCGCGGCGTGGGCGTCACATCCACCGCGAATACGGCGTCGATCCACTGGAGCGTCTGCACGTCGGCGAGTTGATGACACGCGAGCCGGAAGCCCTTGTCGCCGATATGACCATCGACGAAGCCGCACAACGGGCGTTCGGGGCAACGCAACGTCACCGCGCCTATCCGGTGATCGATGCGTCGCGCGCCGTACTCGGCATGGTCGACCGTCAGGCGCTTACGCGGGCACAGGAACAAGGTCTGCAAACGCTGGGCCAGCTGTACGGCGTGAATCCACCGCTTGTCGCCTTGCCGTCGGAGACCGGACGCATCGTGTCCGCCCGCTTCGCCGCGCACCATCTGGAGCGTCTGCCGGTGGTGAGCGACGCCACCTCGCGCAAGCTCGTCGGCATCATCAGCCGTAGCGACCTCGTCAAACCGGCTGAACACTGGCGCTCGGAAGAGGAAGTGCGCGAGCGCATGCTGCACCTCGGGCGCAAACGTCGCTGAGCATTATCGCTCGCATACGTGAAATACCGGGCGCGCGTCGACACCATTGACGCGCGCCCGGCCGTTGATCCACCATCGGGGCCTCCTCCCACCGAATGCGCACCGGCGCGTGCGCCTCTGCCCGATGGCGACGTCCCGATCCTCCAAAGCTTCGTCCTCCGCAACAACGCCGTCCAAAGCTCCCGACACGCGCATTCGCATCGGCGTCGGCGGCTGGAACTTCGCGCCGTGGCAAGGCACGTTCTATCCCGAGAAGTGGCCCAAGCGTCGTGAGCTCGAATACGCAAGCCGTCACCTCACGTCCATCGAAATCAACAGTACGTTTTACGGCTCGCAAAAGCCCGCGACATTCCGCAGCTGGTTCGACGAAACGCCGGACGATTTCGTGTTCTCGGTCAAGGCGTCGCGCTACGCGACGCACCGGCGCGTGCTGGGGGAGGCAGGTGAATCCGTGGCGCGTTTCTTCGATAGCGGCGTGTTGGAACTCGGCAAGAAGCTCGGCCCGGTGAACTGGCAATTTGCGCCGACGAAACAGTTCGACGCCGAAGACTTCGAGCATTTTCTGAACTTGCTGCCGACGTCCGCGAACGGGCACACGATTCGCCACGCTCTGGAAGTCCGTCACGAGTCCTTTGCCGTACCTGAGTTCGTCGCGCTTGCGCGCAAGTACAAGATGGCCATCGTGCTCGCCGGTGATGCCAAATTCCCGTGCATCGCCGACGTCAGCGCGCCCTTCGTCTACGCACGCCTCATGGGCACCGAGGAACGCTACAAACTCGGCTACGCGCCTAAAGCCATGACGCAGTGGCTCGACCGTGCGACCACGTTCGCGAACGGCGGCGTTCCCGACGATCTCGACACCGTGGCCAAAGCCCCACCGAAGGCCAAGCATCGCGACGTCTTTCTCTATGTCATCAGCGGCTTCAAGGAACGCAACCCGGCCGCTGCGATGGCGATGATCGAGGCACTCGCCAAGCGCAAATAAAAACGCGGCGCACGAGGCGCCGCGTCGGTACAGCCTACAGCCACTACGGTCAATCGATTAGCCGCGTACGCTTTCCATGTCAGTGCATCGCGGCCGAGTTGCGGGCCTCGCTGGCGCTCTGTGCCGGGCGGTTGCCGCTCGAACGCTCCCATGCGTTCTTGGCGAGCAGCGCGACCGTCGCGATCACGGCCGGAATCGCGAGTAGCGAGAACGTGGCCGAAAAGCCGAGGTGACGACGCACCAGTTCGGCACCAAGCAGCGCGCCGGCGATGCCGCCGAAGCGTCCGATACCTAGCATCCAGGCCACGCCGGTCGCACGACCGTTCGTCGGATAGAACATCGCCGCCAGCGACGGCATAGACGATTGCGCGCCGTTCATCGCCGTGCCCGCGAGGAAGATCAGCGTCACCAGCATGCCGATGTTGCCGATCGCCTGTCCGACGGCATAGACCAGCACAGCAGTCAGCGCGTAGCCCACGGCCACGACCTTCTGCGCGTTGAACTTGTCCATCAGCCAGCCCGACAGAATCGTGCCGATGCCGCCGCCGAGCGGGAACAGCGCCGTGATCAGCGCAGCGCGCTCGATCGTGAAGCCCGCGTCCTTGAACAGAATCGGCATCCAGCTCGTGAGCAGATAGAAGATCACCAGCCCCATGAAGTAGGTGACCCACAGCATCAGCGAACCGAAACCGTATTGCTTGGACAGCACCACACCCATCGCCGAACCGGCGCGCTTCGGTGCGGCTTCCACGACGGTAAATGCGCCGACGTCATCGAGCGACTCGCCAGAGATGCGCGACAGAATGCGACGCACCCGCTCCACTGGCTTCTGCTTGACCACGAGAAACTTCACCGACTCCGGCAGGCAGACGATCAGCAGCACCGACAGCACCAACGGCAGCACGCCGCCCAGCACCAGCACGCTATGCCAGCCGAAGTGCGGAATCAGCCAGGAGGCGACGAACCCGCCGACCGATGCGCCCAGTGGAAAGCCGCAGAACATGGTGTTGACGATCACCGCACGGCGCGCTTCCGGCGCGTACTCGGAAATCAGCGTCACGGCGTTGGGCATGGCAGCCCCCAGACCGAGGCCCGTCAGAAAGCGCAGCACGGTCAGCGTCTGGAGATCCTGTGCGAACGCCGTCGCAAGACTGGCAATGCCGAAGAACACTACTGACAACACGAGCATCGTCTTGCGACCGACCTTGTCGGCGAGCGGTCCGGCGAAGATTGCACCACCCGCCAGGCCGAAGAGCGCCGCCGAGAGTACCGGGCCGAGCGAGCCCTTGTCGATGTGCCATTGCTGCACCAGCGACGGTGCGATGTAACCGATGGCCGCCGTGTCGAATCCGTCAATGGCCACGATGAAGAAACACAGGATCAGCACCAGCCACTGATAGCCGGAAAATCGCTGTGCGTTGATGTAGGCGGGCACGTCCACCGTGCGCGGTTGATTCATGACGCTGTCTCCTCGGGGCGATGCCGCCCCGTTGTTCATTCCATTATTTTTTTGAAATCGTCGCCGCCGGTGCGCGCCCGGATGTCGGGGGTGGCGCGCATGACAATGACCGGGGTGTCCGGCACGATGGCTGCTCGCCGTCTTGATGCGGCATTGCAGCGAAGCGGATTTCTGCCGCTAATGTACGTCCTTACCTTGCCTGTCGAAATGATCTTTCGTCAAGCCATCCATAACGGGCAGTTATGGATGGTCTGACACCCGCAACGCTCAGGCCAGCGGCAGCCCGACGTAATTCTCTGCCAGCATGAGCGACGCGGCGCGCGAGCTGACCACGTACTCCAGCTCCGAGCGCTGCATCTGCTGCTCGAACGGCGTGGCATCGTCGATCCGGTGCAGCATGCGCGTCATCCAGTACGAGAAATGCTCTGCGCGCCAGATGCGTTTAAGCGCCGCCTCCGAATAGCCTTGCAACCCGGTTTCACTGTCGCGATGAAAGAAGTCATCGAGCGCACGCGCCAGACGCCACACGTCCGCCACCGCCAGATTCATCCCCTTCGCGCCGGTCGGCGGCACGATGTGAGCCGCGTCGCCCGCCAGGAACAGACGGCCGTACTGCATCGGCGTCGCCACGAAGCTGCGCATTGCCACCACGTTCTTCTGGAAGATCGGCCCTTCCGTAAGACGCCAGCCGTCGTCGCTCTCGGTGCGCGCGTGCAGTTCTTCCCAGATGCGCGCGTCGCTCCATTCCTCCGCGCGCTCATTCGGATCGCACTGGAAGTACATGCGTTGCACCGTGGGCGAGCGGGTGCTGATGAGCGCAAAGCCACGCTCGTGCGCGGCATAGATCAGTTCGTCCGACGACGGCGGGGCCTCGACCAGCACGCCGAACCAGCCGAACGGGTACACGCGCTGGTATTCCTTGCGCACCGAGGCGGGCATCGCCGGGCGGCACACGCCGTGGAAGCCGTCGCAGCCCGCGATGAAGTCGCACGTGAGTCGGCGCGTCTGTCCGCCCACCGTGAATTGCACACTCGGTTGCGTGCTATCGATGTCGTGCACCGAGACGTCGGACACGTCGAACAGAATCTCACCCTGCGCCGCTTCTCGTGCGGCGATCAGATCCTTGATGACTTCGTGCTGCGCGTAGACGGTAATCGCGCGGCCGGTCAGCTCCGTGAGTGCGATGCGGTGACGCTGTCCACCAAACGCCAGCTCGACGCCGTGGTGCACCGCGCCTTCGCGACGCATGCGTTCACCCACGCCGGTCTCGTTCAGGATATCCATCGTACCCTGCTCAAGCACGCCAGCGCGAATCGTCGATTCGACGGCTTCACGCGAGCGCGATTCGAGCACGATGGACTCGATGCCTTGCAGATGCAGCAGATGGGACAGCAGCAGGCCGGCGGGACCGGCACCGACGATAACGACGGGGTAATGGGTGCGCATGAGTTGTCTCCTTTCATTGCACCGCCCGCGTCCGGCACACCTGCGCCGGACATCTCGTGACAGGAAATTCGCATGTCGACGGATTGCATTTCTTGGATGCTTCACGCCGACCGCCCCCACTTAGGACTGCGCGTAAACGAGCATGTCCGAAGTCATTTTGATGCCTTGTCACGAGGGGCGAATGCGTCATATCTTATGGAGCGCGCGCGTCGCGTTGAATGGATGAATCGACGACTTTCTTGTACTTTTTCGACAACCTAGACCAAGGGAAAACCAGTATGTCAGGCGCGTCATCCCGGCTGCGCGCGGCGCGCGAGACGATTCCGGAATTCTCGTTGTATGGCGAGTTGACCGAAACCGACAGCGGCGACTTCGTCCATATCGAATGGATCGAAACACGCAGCCGCCTTTACGACTGGCATATCGATACGCATCGCCATCTGGGACTGTTCCAGGTGCTCGCGATTTTCGAGGGGACGGTGGAAGCCAACGTCGACGACGCGACGTGGGAAGTCGAGGGGCCGGCCGTCATCACGGTGCATCCGTCTGCCGTACACAACTTCCGATTCTCGCGCGGGGCGCATGGCTTCGTGCTCACGATGGCGCAGAGCGTGCCGTTCGACGCTGCCATCGGGGCGGATGCCGACATGGCGTCGCTGCTACGAAAGCCGTGGCTGTTCCCGCTGGCCGACGCGCCGCAGACACGCGACCGTCTCTACACGCTGCTGGGCCTCATCATGGACGAGTTCTCGCGCCCGCAACTGGGGCACGCGGAGATGGTCGGATGGCTCACACGCAGCGTGCTGCTGTTGCTCGCCCGTCTGCATGCGCATCACGATTCGGCCACGCGCACGGGACGTACCGAACTGGATCTGTTCGCGCGCTTTCGCGCGTTGGTGGAGTCGCACTACACCGAAGCGTGGGCGGTGCCGGCTTACGCGGAACGGCTGCATGTGACGGAGAGCAAGCTCAACCGTCTGTGCCGACGCATCTCGGGAAAATCGGCGTTCGATCTGGTACAGGACCGATTGATGCTGGAGGCGCGACGCAAGCTGATTTACATCCCCGCGCCAGTCTCTCACGTGGCCTACGAACTGGGGTTTCAGGACCCCGCCTACTTCTGCCGCGTGTTCAAGCGGCACGTCGGTGTCACGCCGTCGGCCTTCCGGCGAACGGCGCAACACGCGCATCTGGGCGACGAGGCCGACCTTGCGGCGGATCTCGTCGCCGCCATCACAGAATAATCAGCCGCGCAGGAAGGTCAGCAACGCCTCGGTGACGGCCGGTGCACACTCGATGTTCGAGAGATGTGCGCCCGGCACAATGACCTGCTTCGCGCCGGGGATGCGCTCGACCATCGCGGTCGACATCGCAGGCGGCGTTGCCAGATCGCCCGAGCCGGTGATGACCAGCGTCGGCGCAGTGATCGCAGCGATCTCGTCCAGCTGATTCATGTCGCGTACCGCTGCGCAAGCCGCCGCATACCCGTTAGGCGCGAGCGAGCGGAACATCGCCTTCATGCGCTCGACGGTCGCGCCCTCGCGCTCGGCGAACTCAGGCGTAAACCAGCGCGAGACCACTGCGTCGGTCACGGCGTTCATGCCGTCGGCCTGCACGGCGCGAATCCGGCCATTCCACACGTCTTCCGCACCGATATGGGCCGACGAGCAGACAATGGCGAGACGATTCAGACGCTGCGGCGCGTGAATGCCCAGCCACATGCCCGTCATCCCGCCCATCGATACGCCCGCGAGGCTCGCACGCTCGATGTCGAGCGCGTCGAGCAATGCGACGACATCGCGTCCCAACTGGTCGATGACATACGGTCCCGGCGTGACGGACGAGCCGCCGTGCCCCCGCGTGTCGTAGCGAATCACACGGAACTCGCGCGCGAGCGCAGGCACTTGCGGCGCCCACATGTCGAGCGTCGTGCCCAGCGAGTTGGACAACACCAGCGCAGGTGCATGGTCGTCGCCGTCGATGGCGACGCGCAGTTGGGCATCGCCCACGTCGATCAGACGTTCTACCGTCATTTGCGTCTTCTCCTCAGGCTGTCTTCTCGTTACCCGCATTGGGTACGCGCGTGGTCGATCCCGGCTCGGCGGCTTCCATCTCCGCGAAGACTTTCTCGGCATCGTGAATCGCCTGATTGGCGGCGGGCAGCCCGGCGTACAGCGCGGCGTGCATGAACAGTTCCTTCATTTCCTCGCGCGTCACGCCGTTGTTGAACGCCGCGCGCACGTGCATGCGGAATTCGTCGCCGCGATTAAGCGCGATGAGCAGCGACAGCGTGATCATGCTGCGCATGTGACGTGTGAGGCCCGGGCGCGTCCAGATGTCGCCCCAGGCGAAGCGCGTGATGAAGTTCTGGAAGTCGTCGTTGAAGTCGTTGCGGCGCGTGAGCGTGCGGTCGACGTGTGCATCGCCGAGCACTCCGCGTCGCACTTGCATGCCGTTGTCGTAGCGTTCCTGATCGTTCATTGGGATGTCCTGCCGTGTTGGGTTGACGGCACCGCCGCGTCTGCGAGTGCGAGCACCTGGCTCACAAACGTATCGGCAGCGCCAAGATAGTGTTGCGGGTCCGTCAGACGTTCGAGGGCTTCGGCAGACAGCACTCGCGTGATCTCGGTGTCTTCACGCAGGACATCGAGCAGATGGCGCTGCTGCACGAGCGCGTCGCGACAACGCGCTTCCACGCGACGATGCGCTTCGAGCCGTCCCATCGACTCGCCTAGCGCCATCGTCACGGCTTCGGCCATGATGAGTCCGTGCGTGACGTCGAGATTGGCGCGCATGCGTGCGGTATCGACCGTCCAGTCATCCACGAGCGTGCGCGCCGTCGCCAGCGCGCCGCCGCACAGCATGAGCAGTTCGGGCAACGTTTCCCACTCGGCGTGCCAGGTGCCCAGCCCGCGCTCGTGGTCCTGCTGCATAGCGGAGAACAACGTCGCAACGAGTTGTGGCGTGCGTGCAGCGGCCGCGAGGATGGCCGCACAGCCGACCGGGTTGCGCTTGTGCGGCATGGTGGACGAGCCGCCGCGTCCCGCGCCGGAGGCTTCGGCAATCTCGCCGACTTCCGTCTGGGTCAGCAGCGCCGTGTCGCGCGCGAACTTGCCGAGCGAGCCGGTCAGCGTCGCCGCCCAACTGCCCACGCGCACGATGCGATCGCGTTGACCATGCCACGGCGTCGCGCCTTCCGACAGACCGAGATGACGCGCGAGCGCCGCCGCGACCGCCGGGCCTTGCGTGCCAAGCGACGCCAGCGTGCCTGCCGCGCCACCGAACTGCACGCAGAGCACCTGTTCGCGCACGGCGGCGAGGTCGGCGCGCGCGCGCAACAAAGCGTCGAGCGTGCCAGCGAGCTTCAGACCGAAGGTGATCGGCAACGCATGCTGAAGCCACGTGCGGCCGATCATGACCGTCGCACGATGTTGTCGGACTTGTTCGGCGAGCGCTGCGATCAGCGCGTCGAGATCTGCGCCGAGGTCGTCGAGCGCACCGCGCACTTGCAGGATGAGGCCGGTATCGATGGCGTCCTGACTGGTCGCGCCCCAATGGACGAAGCGGGCGGCATCGGCGTCGTGCGTCTTCACGCGCGCCGTCAGTTGCTTGACCAGCGGAATGGCGAGGTTGCCCGCGCAGGCGGCAGCGTCGCGCAAGGCCATCCAGTCGAGATCGCCCGCACGCGCGGCCGCGGTGATCGGGGCGACGGCGGCGGCCGGGATCAGGCCGACTTCGGCTTCGGCAGCGGCGAGTGCCACTTCGAAGTCGAGCATGCCCTGCAATGTGGCGTCGCGGGAGAATCGCGCCGACACGGCAGCGCCGCGCAGTAGAGAGTCAAGCAGTTCCGTCATCAGAGAATTCGATGCGTTGCAACAATGCAGATACGGCCACGGGCTGCCGGCATTCGCATGCCGGCAGCCCGAAGCCGCGCCAGATTCAGCGTGACATGACAGACGTCAGAGGTCGAGGAACACCGTCTCCTCGTCGCCCTGCATGCGAATGTCGAACCGGTACGACACACGCCCGCCGCTCACCTCACGGCGTGCAATCAGCGTGTGACGGCGCTCGGCCGGCACTTGTTGCAGCACGGGGTCGGCCGCATTGGCGGCTGCCTCATCGTCGAAATAGATACGCGTAAATAGATGATTGAGCAAGCCCCGCATCGTCAGAATCACGTCGATGCGCGGTGCGTCGCCCGGCACAGCCACGCCTGGCTTGACCGTCTCGATGACGAAGCGGTTCTCGGCATCCGTACCCGTGCCGCAACGCGCTGCGCCCGCGAAGCCGGTGCGCTCGATGTCTTCGGCAGTCTCGACGTACCGGCCGTGGGCATCCGCCTGCACGATTTCGATGAGCGCATCGTTGACCGGATGACCCGCACCGTCGAACACCTGACCGATCAGGCGGATGTGCTCGCCTTCTGCGCGGTCAGTGGCGACCACCGGCGTGAAGGCGCTCTTGAAGTCGTACAGATACTGCTCCGGCGACAGGCCATAAGCGAAGTACGGGCCGACGGTCTGCGACGGCGTTTGCTTGAATTCGGGCGTAGTGGACATGGCTCAGGACTCCATCGGCGTTTGGTCGGCACCGCGCAGGACGATGTCGAATTCGTAACCCAGCGCGTACTCCGGCTCGGTAATGTCCATCGAAAAGCGCGCGATCAGGCGGTCGCGGGCGTGAGCCGGCGTCGCTTCGAAGATCGGGTCGTAGGCGAGCAGCGGATCGCCGGGGAAGTACATCTGCGTGACCAGACGGGTCGCGAAGTAATGGCCGAACACCGAGAAGTGCAGATGCTGAGGACGCCACGCGTTGTGGTGGTTCTTCCACGGATACGCGCCCGGCTTGATCGTCAGGAATTTGTAGCGGCCTTCGGCGTCGGTCATGGCGCGACCAGCCCCGAGGAAGTTCGGGTCGAGCGGCGCGTCGTGCTGATCGACCTTGTGGACATAGCGCCCGCAGGCGTTGGCCTGCCACAGCTCCACAAGCGTGTTCGGCACCGGACGGCCACCTTCGTCGAGCACACGGCCCGTGACGATCATGCGCTCGCCCAACGGCTCGCCGTTTCGCACGGCGTTACGCGTCAGGTCGTTGTCGAGCGCACCGATGATGCCGTTGCCGTACACCGGCGAGCGCAGGTCAGCGAGGTTCTGCTTGACCGGCACGAGCAATTGTTTGGGGCCGCGCAGCGCCGTGGACTTGTACCCGCTGTCGATGAGCTTGGGATGCGAATCCCAGTCGCGGGGGCGCAGGACGGTTGTCGTCTTCGACATGGTCTCACTCCATTTTGTGTTGACTGATCTGGCAGGCACGTTGGCCGGTCACCAGCTTGTTTTCGACACTATATCCATAATCAACGGATATATTTATTGACATTTTCTTAGCCTTTTCATAACTTTCCGTCATGGAAAGACATCTACTCGACGGACGCATCAAGCTGCGTCATCTGCAATGCCTGCTGGCCGTCGCCCAGCACGGCAGCTTGCAGCGCGCAGCGGAAGCCCTGTCCATTACGCAGCCCGCCGTCAGCAAGACGATTGCCGAGCTGGAAGGGCTGCTGGGCGTACGTCTGTTCGACCGGGGCCGTAACGGTGCCCGGCCCACGGCGCAGGCCGAGCTGTTCCTGCGCCATGCAGGCGCAAGCGTCAGTGCGCTGCGTCAGGGCATCGACGTGCTGTCGCGCGCCGTCGGCCAGACTGGTGGCGTGATCGAAATCGCGGTGCTGCCCACGCTTGCGGCCGCGATGATGCCCGGTGTGCTCGAAACGTTCCGGCGCGAATGGCCGGGCATCGTGGTGCAGGTGCATACGGGTGCCAATCAGCAGTTGCTCACGCAGTTGAAGTCCGGTCAGGTGGCGCTGGCGCTTGGGCGGATGTCCGACCCCGAAGGCATGGCCGGGCTGACGTTCGAACATCTGTGCGCCACGCCGCTGTGCGTCGTCGTGCGCCCCGAGCATCCGCTCGTGCAGCAGCGCAGCGTGTCGATGGCGGATATCGCCCACCATCACGTGATCCTGCCGCCGCACGGCACGATCCTGCGTCACACGGCGGACAGCTTTCTGCGCGCACAAGGTGTCGGCACGCTCGACGACTATTCCGAACTGCTCTCGATGTCGCTCGCCCGCGCGATGACCTTGCGCGACGACGTCGTCTGGATCGCCTCGGAGATCACCGTGCAGGACGACCTCGCCGACGGTGCCCTGTGCGCCCTGCCCTTCGCGACGAAAGGCACGGAGGAATCCATCGGCATTCTGTGGCGCAACGACACCGTGCCGACGCCGCCCGAGCAGACGCTCATCAGCGCCATGCGCGAAGCCGCACGCGTGCGCTATGGGATGCCCGGGCTGCGCTAACGACATCCCGGCTCACACCTCGGCGGCAGTCGTTGCGTCCGACACGGCCGCCAGCCCGAGCATGCGCACCGCGTTGTCCTTGAGCAGCAGCGGTTTGACCTCGTCTCGAAAGCCCGCCGTCTCGAAGTCCTTCAGCCAACGGTCTGGCGCGATGAGCGGGAAGTCCGAGCCGAACAGCATCTTCTCGCGCAGCAACGAATTCGCGTACTGAATCAGCTCCGGCGAAAAGTACTTGGGCGACCATCCCGACAGATCGATGTAGACGTTCGGCTTGTGCAGCGCGATGGACAGCGCCTGCGATTGCCACGGCCACGACGGATGCGCGATCACGATGTTCATGTCAGGGAAATCGGTCGCCACATCGTCGAGATGGATCGGCTCCGAGTACTTCAGCCGTAACCCGCCGCCACCCGGCATGCCCGAGCCGATCCCGGAGTGTCCGCTATGGAACACCGCCGTGAGCTTGTGCTCGGCGATGAGTTCGTACATCGGGTACGCCATGCGGTCGTTGGCGAAGAAGCCCTGCATCGTGGGATGGAACTTGAACCCGCGCACACCGAATTCCTCCACCAGCCGACGCGCCTCACGCACGCCCATCTTGCCCTTGTGCGGATCGATGCTCGCGAACGCAATCATGATGTCCGCGTTCTCCTGCGCGAAGCCCGCGATCTCCTCGTTCGGAATCCGGCGTCGGCCGATGTTCGCCTCGCAGTCGACGGTGAACATCACGAAGCCGATATTGCGCTCGCGATAATGCGCGATGGTCTCGGGAATCGTCGGGCGGCGATTCCGCTTGAGCACGGTGCCGAAGTATTTGTCGGCGGCGTCGTCGAACGCCTTGCCGAACAGGTCCGGCGGCTGACAGCAGGACACTTCTGCGTGCACGTGCGTGTCGATAGCGATGAGATTGTCGAGGTTCATTGCGCCGTCTCCGGATCTTGAATCTGCGCCGCGACCATCGCCATGGCGCGACGCGTGTGCGGCAGTTCAAACTTCAGCCAGTAGCGTGCTGCGTGGCGCTTGACGTCCGACGTGCTGCCTGCCGACGTACCGCCCGATTCGGCCTCCGCCATCGACGCCTGCGCCCAAAGCCCGGCCATCGACAGGCCGTGAACCGCCTGCATGACTTCCCCGGCGACGCACAGCGCGGCACGTGGCGTCGTGCGGGACAACGCGATGAGCGACGGCATCAGGTCGGTCCACGCATCGAACGCGTGAGACGCATCGGCGAATCCGCTCAGTCGATCCAACACGCTCGCCTCCCGTACCTGCGCCTGCCCCCACGCCAGCCAGCGTGACAGCGTCGCACCATCGTCTTTGACGATCTTGCGCATCAGCAAGTCGATGGCCTGAATCTCGTTGGTGCCTTCGTAGATCATCGGAATGCGCGCGTCCCGCACGAACTGCGAGATGCCCGTCTCCTCGACGTAGCCATAACCACCGAAGACTTGCAGGGCGTCGCTGGCCCCGTGAAATGCCTGCGCCGTCGCAGTGGCTTTGACGATGGGCGTGAGCAGCGCCGCCAGGGCATCGGCATCGGTGCGCATCGCCGGGGTGGCCGCGTGATGGGCTTCGTCGATGGCGAGTGCCGCGCGATACAGCAGCAGGCGCGCGCCTTCCACGCCGACACGCTGCCCTTCGAGCAGACGCCAGACGGCCGGATGTCCGGCAATCGGCGTCCCGGCGTCAGCCCCCGGCACCCGCGACTGGACACGCTCATGCGCATGACGCACCGACATCTCGTAAGCGCCTTGCGCCAGCCCCACCGCCGACGCACCCACATGCAAACGCGCCGAATTCATCATCGCGAACATCGCTTCCAGTCCGCGATGCACTTCGCCCACGAGGTACCCCGTCGCACCTTCGAACGCCATCGAACAGGTCGCGCTGCCGCGAATGCCCATCTTGTGTTCGATACCGGTGCAGCGCACTTCGTTGCGCTCGCCATGCGCGAGAACTTTCGGCACAAGAAAGAGCGATAAGCCAGCGCTACCGGACGGCGCATCCTGTGTGCGCGCCAGCACGAGATGCACGATGTTCGGCGTCAGATCCTGCTCGCCGCCCGAGATGAAGATCTTTTCCCCCGTGACGCGCACGGTCTCTTTTTCGTCATCAGTCCAAACCGCGCGCGTACGAATCTGTCCCAGGTCGCTGCCCGCGCCCGGCTCCGTCAGACACATCGTCGCCAGCCACTCGCCGCTGACCAGCGGCGCGAGCCATGCGTTGCGCAACGCCGCGCTGCCGAAGCGATGCACGCACTCGTACGCGCCATGCAGAATGCCGGGATACATCGTCCAGGCGAGATTCGCGCCTGCCGTCAATTCCTGTACGGCGATCTGCGTGACGAGCGGCAAGCCTTGCCCGCCCAGCGACGGATCACACGGCAGCGACGGCCATCCTGCGTCGCGATACTGACGGTAAGCCTCGGCGAACCCGGCAGGCGTGCTCACCGTGCCGTCACGCCATGTGCAGCCCTCGCGGTCGCCGACCGCATTCAATGGAGCGAGCACCTCGCGCGCGAAGCGAGCCGCCTCAATGACGACCTGCACCAGTGTTGCCGTGTCGAATTCTTCAAATGGTGCGAGACGCGTCAGTGCCTCGCCCACCCCGAGCGTCTCCAGCACGAACGCGATGTCCTCGGCCGCGCTGCGCAATTCCGGTGAATGCATGACAGCGCCCTATCGACGTGCGGCCGCAAGGATCACGCGCGCATCGCCTGCGGTGGCGGCGTGGAGCGCGTCGACCGTCGCGGCCCGATGGTCCTGCACCGCGCGCTGGTTGATCGAGCCTTTGTCCGTCACCTCGCCCCGGTCGAGCGACGGCGGCGTGTCGAGCAGCAGCAGACGGGCAACGCTCGTAGCGCTGCCGCTCGCGTTGGCATTGAGCCGCGTCAGGAGCGACGCGAACGTCTCGCGCACCGGCGTCGACGCCAGCACATCAGCGAGCGGCGCATCCTTCGGCAAACCGCTCAGCCGACGGCAATCGTCCACGCGCGGGAAGATCATCAGACCGATATCGTCGCGATTGATGCCGGTGACCACGGCGTCTTGCACGTACGGCGCGCCTTCGGAAATCACGCGCGCCCGCAGCGGTCCCACGCTGACGAAGGTGCCCGAGCTGAGCTTGAAATCCTCGGTGATGCGGCCGTCGAACTGAAGTCCCGCCTCGGGGTCTTGCGCATCGACGAAGGTCGCAGCATCTCCTGTGCAGTAGTAGCCCTCTTCATCGAACACCGGGTCCGACGCTTCGTGACGCCAGTATCCCGCCATGACGTTCGGCCCGCGAAAGCGCACTTCGAGCTTGCCGCCCACCGGCGCGAGTTTCACCTCGCAACCGGGCGCGGGCAGACCGATGTAGCCCGCGCGCATGACCGGCCCCGTGGTGAACATGCAACTCGGTGACGTCTCCGTCATCCCGAGACCGGACATGATGCGAATCCGCTCGCCGCAATGCGTTTCGGTCAGGCGCTCCAGCCGGTCCCACGCCGCTTGCGACAACCCGGCACCGCCGAAGAAGTACAGATTCACGCGGGCGAAGAAGCGCTCGCGCAGGACCGCGTCGCTTTCCAGCGCAATCGCCAGGTCTTCCCAGCCCTTGGGCACATTGAAGTAGACGGTCGGGGAGATCTCGCGCAGGTTGCGCAGCGTCTCCTCGAACTTGCCGGCGACGGGCTTGCCGTCGTCGATGTACAGCGTGCCGCCGTTATAGAGCGCGATGCCCACGTTGTGACTGCCGCCGTACGTGTGATTCCACGGCAGCCAGTCGACGAGCACGGGCGGGGCTTCGCCAAACGTCGGGAACGTTTGCAGCAGCATTTGCTGGTTACTGCACAGCATGCGCTGCGTCGTCGGCACGGCTTTCGGCGCACGCGTCGATCCGGACGTGAAGAGAATCTTGGCGACGGTGTCGCCGGTCACCTTCGCATGTGCCGCATCGATGTCGCGCGGCACCACGTCGGCCAGCGTGTCGAACGACACGGTGCCGTGATCGCCGTCTGCCGTCACGCGAATTACATCGTCTCCCAGCACAGCGTCCATCGCGCGCCCGTACGCCGTCGCGTCGCTCGCGTACACAAGGCCCGGCTTCAGCAGGCCCAGCGTGTGACGCAGCTTGCCGTAGTCCGTCGACACGATGGAGTACGCCGGCGAGATCGGGGCGAACGGCACGCCCGCGTACATCGCACCCAGTGCGAGCTGGAAGTGTTCGAGATCGTTGCCCGACAGAATGGCGATGGGGCGCTCAGCGGACAGCCCCCGATCGCGCAACGCCTGTGCAATGGCGCGCACGCGCAGCAGCATCTGCCCATAGGTGACGCCGACCCACTCACCGTCCGCGCCTCGGCGGGCGACAAGCCACCGTGTCGGATGCTTAGCCGCGCCCGAGACGAGCCGGTCCGTCAGACGCTCGGGAAAATCGCCCAGCGCCTCACGCGAGCGCAGATACCAGAACTCGCCCTCGCGCTGCACTTCGACACCGGGATTGCCGATGGCGACATGCCGGTAGCGATGCCCGGCCATGCTGTTGCCTTGATTCAACACACTGTCTCCTGCTGGGTCATGCATTCACCCGGCACGACGCGCTTTTTGTTCTCTGGGCAGCGTTCGTGCACGGGGACATTGTCGTCTTCCGCGTTGCGGGGATCAGATCGGGTAGTGACGCGGTGTCGTCTGCACGGTGATCCAGCGCAGCTCCGTGAATTCGCCGATGGAAGCCTTACTACCGAAACGTCCGTAGCCGCTCGCCTTCACACCGCCGAACGGCATCTGCGCCTCGTCGTGCACTGTGGGGCCATTGATGTGGCAGATGCCCGATTCGATGCGTTTGGCCAGTTGCAGCGCGCGCGATACGTCGCGACTGAAAATCGCCGCCGACAGGCCGAACTCGCTATCGTTCGCCACGCGCACCGCTTCGTCGTCGCCGCTCACGCGCTGAATCGTCACGACAGGGCCGAACGACTCCTCGCGATACAGGCGCATCGCAGACGTCACGCCGTCGACAATCGTCGCCTGCATGATCGCGCCGTCGACACGGCACCCCAGCGGCAGACGCGCACCGTGCTCACGTGCATCCTCGACCAACGCCGCGACGCGCGATGCCGCCTGCGCGCTCACCATCGCGCCGAGCACGCTGTCGGGCGACGTCGGTGAACCCGCGTGCAGCTTCGCCGCCTTCGCCGTCAACTTTTCCACGAACGCGTCGGCGATACGTGCATCGACGATCACGCGCTCCGTCGACATGCAGATCTGCCCTTGATTGAAGAACGCCCCGAAGGCGATGCCATCGACGGCGGCATCGAGGTCGGCGTCGTCCAGCACCAGCACCGGGGCCTTGCCGCCCAGCTCCAGCAGTGCAGGCTTGAGATGCTCGGCCGCCAGCCGCGCGATGATGCGGCCGACGTGCGTCGAACCGGTGAAGTTCACGCGACGCACCACCGGATTCGCAATCAGACGCGCCACGATGTCGCCTGCGTCCTGCGGTGCATTCGTCACGACGTTGACCACGCCATCGCCAAGACCTGCTTCATGCAGACACGCGCCGATCAGCGCATGCACGCCGGGACACTGCTCCGACGCCTTGAGCACCACGGTATTGCCGCACGCAAGCGGCATGGCGAGCGCGCGCGTCGCCAGAATCACCGGCGCATTCCACGGCGCGATGCCCAACACCACGCCCACCGGCGAGCGCACAGCCATGGCGAGACTTCCGGGCACATCGCTCGGAATGACGCTGCCGTCGATCTGCGTCGTCATCGCCGCCGCTTCGCGCAGCATGTTGGCGGCGAGCATGACGTTGAAGCCATACCAGTTCGCCATCGCGCCGGTCTCGGCGGCACCAATCGCGATGAACTCCGCCGCGCGGGCGTCCATGCGCTCGGCCGCGGCGAGCAGACGCTGACGACGCGCCGTGGGGGAAAGCGCCGCCCACGCGGGGAACGCGGCCTGAGCGGCATCGACAGCCGCGTCGGCATCGGCCAGCGTGGCCGCCGGGGCGCGCGTCGCCACGTCGCCCGTGACCGGGTCGATGCGCTCGAACGTCGCCCCGCCTTGCGCGCCGCGCCACTGGCCGCCAATCAGCATCTGCACTTCATGCATCGCAGTCGTCCTCAGTGTTCAACGCTTGTAGGCTTGCAGGCCCGGCTTGATCGACTTGTCGTCGAGGAACTGCTTCAGGCCCTGTTCGCGGCCATGCTCCGGATCGCGCAGTTGCGCCTGATCGAGCTTGGCGTACAGGTAGTCCTCGCACTGCTCCCACGTGAGTTCGCGCGAACGCTTGAAGCCGTGCTTCGCCGCGCGCAGCACCACAGGGTTCTTTTCGAGCAGCTTGGCGGCGAGCGCCAGCGTAGCGTCGCGCAGCTCAGTGAGCGGCACGCTCTGATTGACGAGGCCCATGTCGGCCGCTTCGCGGCCGGTGAACGTGTCGCCCGTCATGATGTAGTGCAACGCGCGACGATGGCCCACGGTGTCGGCCATGGCTTTGCTCACCAGATTGCCCGGCGGAATGCCCCAGTTGATTTCCGACAGGCCGAACGCGGCGTCGTCGGCGGCAATCGCCAGATCGCAGGCCACCAGCGGCGAGAAGCCACCGCCGAAGCACCAGCCGTTGACCATCGCGATGGTCGGCTTGGCGTACATGCGCAGACGACGCCATTGCCAGTCCGAGGCGTCGCGGCGAATGCGCTCCTGCACGATTTCCGGGCCGCCATCGATCTCGCGGAAGTACTCCTTCAGGTCCATGCCAGCCGTCCACGCGGCACCTGCGCCCGTCAACACGACGACACGCGCGTCGCTATCGAGTTCGAGTGCGTCGAGCACCTGATTCATCTCAGTGTTCAACGTCGGGCTCATGGCGTTGCGCTTCTCCGGACGATTGAACGTCACCCAGCCAATGCCACCCTCGACCTTCACGTCGACCGTCTTCCAGCGTCCTTCGTATGCATTCATTTTGCGCAATTCCCAAATGTCCGGGGCAACCCGACCGCGCGCCGGAAGTGGTGCGCGGCGTTGCCGACAGACACAATTTAATATCAGGTTACCTTACATTGCAAGCGCGGCGACTTCAGGGGAAACCCTGAAGGTCGGTCCGCGCTCGTCAGAACATCAGAACGTCAAAACGTATGCCGCATGCCGAGCATGACGCCCGCTTGACCCTCGCCTGCGGGGGGCGTCGTGCCGCCACCACCGCCGCTGACCGAATAGGCCGCGCGGGCGCTGTTGAAGAGATAGGCGGCCTGCGCATAGACGGCCGTGCGCACGGAGAGCGAGTACGTCGCGCGCAGCGTGGTCATCGTGCCGCGCGTGTCGTGGTCGCTGTTGATGATGCGATAGACCTCGGCGTCGACCAGCCACGCGGGTGTCACGCTGTACGCTGCGCCGAGATAGAACAGGTTCGAATGCGTGTTGACGGCAGACGTCGACACGCGACGCCCCAGCCAGCCACCGCCAACCTTGAACGCACCGTACTTGTAGTACGCGCCAAGGGTTGTGCGCGTGTCCTTGTCGCCGCTGCTGGTGAAGGCGGACGTGGCCTGACCGTCGAAGAAGTTGGCGGCGGCGTTGGTACCACCGCGCTGTTCTTCATACGACGCAGCCACACCGAAGTTGCTCGCGTCGTACTTGAGCATCACGGACCAGTCGCGGCACTGCACGTTCTGCCCCGGCACTTGCCCCGCGCAAGTGCCCTGCCCCGGCGAGTTGCCGGTGCCCGCCGAGTCGCGGCCGAAGGAATAGCCTGCGCCGAACGTCAGGCCCTGCCAGCCGACCTGATACGTCACCGAGTTGTCGGTGCGGGCGTTCGGGATGTAGGCGTCGAACGAGCCCATGCCGTAGATGTCCGGGCCCAAGATGTCGGAGCCCAGCAGCGCGTAATACGTCATGGTGTATTGGCGGCCGATCGACAGCGTGCCGTACGGCCCTTTCAGACCGACGAACGCCTGACGGCCGAACAAACGACCGCCCTGACCGAGATCGCCGCCACGAATGTTGAAGCCGCTCTCCAGCTGGAAGATGGCCGCGAGTCCACCGCCGAGATCTTCGCTCCCTCGCAGGCCCCAGCGCGATGGCAGTTCGCCGGTCACGCCCGGCATGCGCACCACCGAGCCATTCGGGCTCGCATGCGAGACGTACTCGATGCCGGTGTCGACGATGCCGTACAGCGTGACGCTTGACTGCGCGCTCGCGATGGCTGGTGCGGCCAATGCAGCGACTGCCGCGAGTGGCGCAAGCGTGTGACGTGAAATGCGAAAAGCCATGAAAGTCTCCAAATTATTGATGTCGTTATGTGTGTGCTACGTGAATCAGACGAGGCGTCCGGCGATGCCCCAGAAAAAACGCGACGGCGGCCTTTGCATGCCGTCCGTCGCGCACAAGCGAGGCCGAGTCGAGTCAACTTTTCCAGCCAACTCGTGAAGCGAACTCAGTCGGCCGCGCGGGGACGACGGATCAGCGTGAGTGCCGCAAGTGCGGCGACGATGGTCACGGGAATGCTTGCGCCGATCACCACGGCTGCGCTGCTGCCCACGGCGAGCAACATGCCGGCGGCGAGCGGGCCGACCACAGAACCGATGCGTCCGATGGCGACCGCTGCGCCCACGCCGGTGCCACGCATGGCTGTCGGGTAATAAGCCGCAGCGAGCGCATAGAGCACCGACTGGCCGCCGATGATGAACATGCCTGCGAAGAACGCCGCCGCGGCAAGCACACCGAACCCATGTGCGGCGGCCAGACCGACAAGCGACGCGATCATGCCGAGATACATGCCCCCGATCACGAACGACATGCGCGCGCGGTCCATGAGATAACCCAGCCCCAGCACGCCGACGGCGCTCCCCACGTTGAAGAGAATCTGCACCCAGCCGATTTCGCCACGCGCAAGTCCGCGCGATCCCATCAGCGACGGCAGCCAGTTGAGCAGGAAATACAGCACGATCAGCGTGCAGAAGTAGGACAGCCAGAGCTGCACCGTCGAGAGGCCGCGCCCTTCCGAGAACAGCACCGACGTCATCGGCGCGGGTGTAGCGCGTTGCCCTTGCGACGTCGCTGCCGCAAATGCTCGCGACTCCGGCAGGAACCAGGCAAGCAACGGCAGCAGCAGGATCGGGCCCAGACCGCCCACGTAGAAGATGTGCCGCCAGTCGGCATCGCTCACCGCCAGCATGCCAATGGTCGCCGCGATGCCGCCACCGAGCGGAATGCCGCAATACATGATGCTCACGGCCGTGCCGCGCAGACGCGGTGCCACCGCTTCCGACGACAGTGCAATGAGGTTCGGCATCGCGCCGCCCAACCCAACGCCCGTGAGCATGCGCACGATCACCAGCATCCAGAAGTCCGACACGAACGCCGTGGCGATCGACAACACGCCGAACAGCGCAGCACTCAGCATCAGTACGCGCTTGCGGCCGATGCTGTCGGCCAGGCGTCCGCCCACCATCGCCCCCGGCAACAGACCGAACGTGCCCGCCGAGAACGCAATGCCCATCTGCGCCACGCTCAGGCCGAACTCCTTCGACATGCCGCGCGCCGCCACCCCGACGGACTGCAAGTCGAGACCTTCGAGCAATGCCACCGCGAAGCACAGCGCAAGTGTCAACGCGACGGAATTCGCCGCACTGCCAACCCCGCCGGTCCCTTCATCTCCCAACGGCAACGCCTGCGCGCCGCCCTCCCGATTCGATTTCATGGTGTCTCCTGTCATCTTCTTTGTGGATGTCGGTTGCCACCCCGCACGGTCCACCGACATCGGCAACGAACGCGTATTACGCAACCATTTAATCAGGTAACCTGATATTAAAGGCGCACGTACGACAGACGCGACAACGCCGCGAGAGCGCTGCATCGCTTTCGTCTTACCGGGTCACTGGGATTCGGTCGCGCGCGCTTTCTTCATGCTTATCTGGCGTCGGCAGACTACCGCCGACGGGGCGCGATCCGGTTAGCCGCCGGTGGGCATACAACAATGCCTACCGGGGTGACGGACTCCATTTAATATCAAGCAACCTGACAATACAAGCCATTGTCCGGTCGGGACAAACCCGGAGTCAGTCGCGCAGATTGCGCACGAACAGTTCGAGATGACGCTGCACCGCAGCGGCGTCGTCACGCGCCACACCGGCACGCATGCGCGTGTCGATTTCCTTGGCGACGGCTTCGCATTGCGCGAGCACACGACGGCCTTCGTCGGTCAGTTGCAGCAGTACGATCCGGCCATGATTGGGATCCGGTTCGCGGGTAATCCACTGACGCGACGCCATGATGCTCACCACTTCATTGGCGGACTGCGGTGTGATGAACGAGCGCTGCGCGAGTTGCGCGTTGGAGAGTTTGCCGCGCGCATCGAGCACGGAAAGCGCAGTGAATTGCGCGAGCGTGAGACCCAGCGGGGCGAGCGCTTCCGACATGTGCCGGCGCAGCAAGCGGTCGAGACTGGCGATGACGTAAGTCAGTCGCAGCTTGGAGCGGCGCGGGCGGGCGTCGGCACCTGTCGCGTCGGTGGAGGCCGCAGGTTCCACGTCGCCATCGGCCGCGAGCGCGACGTTGTCCGGCGTGTCGTGCGAACGTGAGTCGCTGGCGGCAACCGCAGCGGCAGTCTTCTTCTTCGAGGGTACGACGCTCATGATGACTCAGCGAGAATGCGCAGATTTTCGCGTAATGCGGGAAAGTCAGCAGTGTAACGCCGCCACCGGGGCGGTGGCGACGGTCTGCCCGCGATTCATCCCGACGATGAGCGGCGTTCGCGGCGTGCGTGGCTGGCCGAGAGCCCCCTCAGACCTTCGGCACAGCCAGCAAGCCCACGTGCGCACGTGGCTTGCCAGTATCAGCTGGCGAGCTTGCGGAACGTTTCCAGCACGGCGTCGCCCTTGAACGGCTTGACGATCCAGCCCTTCACGCCGGCGGCCTTGCCGCGCTCTTTCATGGCAGGGCTGCTTTCGGTGGTCAGCATCACGACATTGACGGACGCGTTCGCGAGTTCGCCGCGAATCTTCTCGACCATCGTCAGGCCGTCCATGTTCGGCATGTTCACGTCGCTGATGACGAGACGCACGCCCGGGCTGGCCTTGATCTTGGCGAGACCATCCTTGCCGTCGACGGCAGTGTCCACGTCCAGGCCGTTCTTGCGCAGGAAACCGGCGACTTCGTCGCGCACGGTGCTCGAATCGTCGACCACGAGAATCTTCGACATGGTGTTGTCCTTTGTGTGTAAGAGAGAGTGGATTGACGAGCCGGGATCTCAGAACATTTCCAGCGCCCCGGTCTCGACGGGCTCGGCCGCGCCCTGTGCCGCCTCGCGAAACGCTTCGGGCGACCAGTTCAGGCTGAATACAAAGTGCTGGTGCAGCGTGACGATCTGACCGTTGACCGGATCGGTCAGGCGGTAGACGAAACACAGCTGTGGGTTATCGGTGCCGAAGGTGATGTACTTCTGCTTGTGGTTGATCAGCAGCGGCACTTGCACCTGCGTGCGGTCCACGGCGAGCGGATCGCCCATGTAGCGGTTCTTGAACGCGCCCCAGACGAGGTTCGTCAGTTCGCCCAGCATGCCGTTGAGTTCGCGAAAGCCTGCCTGCCCTTCGCAGCGGCCGGTGTGCTCCAGCAGTTGCATGAACGGCACCTGCTCGGCCTGCATCATCATGTAGCCACGGCACCAGGCGCTCTCGAGCGGGATCAGGCTGAACACTTCGCCGAAGATGATGCGGTCGCGCACCACGCTGGGCGAATCGCAGGTCACGTCGACGTCGCCGAACAGGCCACGGAACACGCCGTCGGTGATGTCGATCATGCCGCGGACCAGCGCGTCCGGGTACTCGTGCTCGACGCTGTCTTCGAGGATCAAGAACTGGCTGACCGACTCGCGGGGGGTGCTTCGGTTCATTGTGGTGGTTTCCTAAAGCGTAATTCGTGAGAGGCGATGGGGTGCGACCTGAAGTGATTTCCGGTGCACGAGCCGCGTCAAAACAATTCCAGTTCGCCGCCGCTGTCTTGCGTCACACTGACATCGGCGTTGAAGTCCAGCGGTGCATGCGCACACACGCACAACGTGGCCGCAAGACTGACCGAACCGTCGAGCGTGATGTCCCACGACGCCAGATGGTTCGGCTTGAGCTGCATGAGGTGAGGCACGCAGCGCGCGCTGAGCACGTAGGGTGTGGACATGCCCAGATCGGGGAAGTAGCCCAGCAACTCCTGGTTGATCGCCCCACAGCACAGGTTGCTGATTTCGAGGAAGGCTTCGCGAAACGACTTCTCCTGATCGTCGCCCACAAAGTACGCGCGGGTGGCGTCGTCTTCGTCGAAATGCAACACCAGCAGCATGCGGAAGTCGATGCCCGAGATCGTGAGCACGACCACGTTGGTGTGGCGCACCTTCAGCGCGATGCTCGCGGTCGTGCCCGACGCGTCGGCCTGCTGCACGGCGAGCGGTGCGATCTCGCACGGTGCGTCGGCCGAGCGGGCCAGCCGAGTGCGTGCCGCCTTGTGAAGGATGCGTTCGAAACTGTCGCGTGCGTGAGCGCTGATCACAACGAAACCTGCCTGCTGAGTGCTTAGTGGAGACGGGAATGCAACTGCTGCGCCAGCGCCTCGACGCTGGAGAGCGACGCCGCAATCATCTTGCCGCCGGCCTGAATGTCCTGGAACGTTGCCGTGGTCGTGACGTCGTTGCGATGCAGGCTGTCGCGGTAGCTCTTCGAAAGTTCTTCCGAGCGCGTTGCCAGTGCGCGCACTTCGCTCGCTACGATGCCGAAGCCGCGACCCGCCGTGCCCGCACGCGCCGCTTCGATGGACGCGTTGAGCGACACGATCAGCACATGGCGCACGATCGACGCGAGTTCGTGGTTCTTCGCGTGCATGTCCTGGTTCTGCGTCATCAGCGAGATCATCTGTTCGTGCCAGCGCTCGAACGTGGCCGCCAGACCGCGCAAACGCGCGGCTTCACCCGCGATGCGCTGCGCCTCGCCCTGCCACATCGCCTTGTCTTCGAGCACCGACGCTTCCGACTTCTGTGCAGCCTGCAAGTCCTGCTCGGCCTGCGTCAGACGCGCCTGCAATGCGGCGATAGCATCGTCATGCGACTGCATGAGTTCGTCCTTGCCTGCGACGGCGACACGCTCGCGCTCAAGCGCCTGTTCCAGCGCTTCGTCGTGCGTTTTAGTCAGCGCGCGCCAATGCGCCGTGGCCTGCGCCATGCGCCACCGATGTACGACGAAACCCGCGACACCGGCACCGACGAGGCCCGCCGCCGCACCCGCCAACAGCCATTGAACTGCTTCCATACCCGATCCATCTCCGAAAGCGGCGCGGCGGCCGCAAACCCATCAGGTCTGCGCCGCCTCGCCGATCGTCCTAACGCCGGAAGCCCGACGCTTTTGTCCTCGCCTCAGACCTTGCCGGTTTGCGACAGATCGTCGCGCGACTTGTCCTGTGCCGCCGTCAGGCCGTTCGACCCCACTTGCGTCGCACCGTCTTCCAGCGCAGGCAGGTCGACCGCATCGGCCGCCACGCTGTTCAGATCGAAGCCGTCGACCACGAGGTTGTCGGGCAGGCACACGACCGTCTGGAACTGACGGAATTCCGCACCCTTGCGTTCGTCCGTGAAGCGCAGTTCGATGCGGCCGTGTTCGCGGCGCACGAAGTCCTGCACGGCGTCCATGCCGACACCCCGTCCCGACACTTCCGTGACGCTCGACGCGGTCGAGAAGCCCGGGCGGAAGATGAACTGTGCGATCTGCTCGTCGGTCACATACGTCTCGGCAGTGATCCAGCCGCGCTGAACGGCGATGCTGCGGATGCGATGCAGCGCCAGGCCGCGACCGTCGTCGGTGAGCGTGACTTGCAGCATGTTGTGGTCAAGACCCACTTCGATATCGATGGTGCCCGCGGCCGGCTTGCCCTTCGCGCGACGCTCGTCCGCGCCTTCCAGACCGTGGTCCATCGAGTTGCGCAGCAGGTGCATGAAGACGTCGCGCAGAATGCGCACGGCCGGGGCACGCAGGCGGTAGCCGTTGTCGTCGATGCGCACGGCAGGTGCGGGCTTGCCGAGTTCGCCCGCCAGCGACGGCAGCGAGTCGAGCACACCACCCAGCGCTTCGCCCACGCCTTCGGTGCCCAGCAGACGCAGCGTCTGGTGCACAGCATCGCGCATGGCGACCAGTTGATGCGGATCGTTCGGATCGGCCGCTTCGAGCATGCGCAGGCTGGCGCGGATGTGCGCGCGGTCCACCACCATCGACTGCTCGTCGGCGGTGCGGCCCGGCCCCTTGCGACCGAGGCTCATCTCGTTGATGTGGGCATACGTGTCGACGGCGTCGCGCACGCGTTCGAGTTCGCGCATCAGGCCGTCCTGGTCCCACAGACGCGCTTCGTCCGGCGCACGCAGATCGTGATAGCGCTGCTCGGTCTCGTGCACGACGTTCGTCAGATATTGCAGGTTGTACGTGCGCGCATTGCCCTTGATCGTGTGCATGTTGCGGAACAGCTCGGCAATCGCCGCACTGTCAGCTTGCGAATGCTTGCGGATGATGCGCTCGTTCTCGCGAATGAAGCCCGTCGAGCTTTCGATGAAGTGATGGAACTTCTCCTGGCTCACCGCCAGAATCTCGCCGATCATTTCCAGGCGCTGCTTCTGCTCGTTCGCTTCGGCCGCGAGTTCGCGCAGCTCGGTCACGTCACGCACACACAGCATGAGGCGCAGAATCGTGTCGGTCTCATCCGTGATTGCCGACCACGTCAGATCGAGCTGCTTGATCCGGCCGTCCGGCATGCGCTTGCCGATCTCTCCGACCAGCAGGTGTTCGTTGAACGCGAAGTTGATGGCGTCCTGACCGATACAGGCGTCGATGGCCGCTTCGACTTGCGAGACGGCGTCGGCGCCCAGATCGCTGTCGGTGAACACCAGATCCATGACACCGCGACCGGCGATGTCCTGCGTCTCGAAGATCGCTTCGAGGTAAGCCGAGTACTCGCCGTGCACCTTCGAGCCATCGACGACCGTCAGAATGCCCTGCTGCATGTTCTGCAACATCGCCTGAATGTCGGCCGTCTTCTGCTTGAGTTGCGCGGAGCGCTCCTGAATCTTCTCGATCATCCCGTTGAACGCGACGATGGAGTGCCCGATTTCATCCATGCGGCCCACCGGCACGCGACGGGTGAAGTCCTGGCTGTTCGCGATCTCGCTCATCATGGCCTGCATGCGCGAGAGCGGACGCGTGATCTGGCGATACAGCAGCGCGCCGATGGCCGTGAGCAGCACAATGGCCAGCCCCGTCACGATGCCGATGGCGGTCGTGGTGGTCGAGAGCGTGTCGTTGAGGGTGGCGATGGCCGAGTCTTTCTGGCGGTTCTTCTCGACGCGCAGCGTGTTGACCACGCCTTCGAGTTCGTCGCGGTACTGCGCGACCATCGCGAAGAGGAACGCCTGCGCCATCTCGGTCTTGCCCGCCTGCTTGAGCTTTGCGGTGTCGTTGATGGCGTTGAAGTAGTTGTCGACGCTCTCGCGGGCCTGCGTCACCAGCCCCTTCTGCGCGTCGCTTGCAGCGCCTTCGGCCTGACGGGCGAGCGACTGGTCGATGTCCCCGCGCAACTTCTTGAGATTGTCGAGCGCCTGTTCGACGACGGTCTCGTCGGGCGCATAGACCAGCGTCATCGTGGCGATCTGCACCGCCTTGACTTGCGAGACGAGATCGGCAGAAGCGAGCGCGCTGGGCACCACGCCTTCCGTTACCTGACGTACTTTGTGAGCGCTGGCGCGTGTCTGATAGACCGCGTAGCCACCAATGATCGAGAGCGCGACAAACGTCAGGATCACCAATAGCGTTATTCGATGACGGATGGTCATTGCGTCATTTCCCCGGGTCGCACCGGCGCCCGGTGCCACGCGTGATTTGACGCAGTAGATCGGCCGCCGAATTAGTTTGTAGATTCCTCGTGCGCCGTGATTATTGCGGGTGAACTGTGACGATTCGATGAATCAACAGAAGCTTCACGTTACCTCGATGCCGTAGTGCCGTGTAGGAATCCGAGATGAGTGAGTGCGTACTGACAGGATCGGTATCCCTCGACCATCGAGATTTCGGTCCTCACAACGTCCCCCATCCCTCGCACCTCGGCGGATACCCAGTCAGCACTAACTTCTGCGCTCGTCCGCCACGGCATCGATGCGTTGCATCGACTCGACGGCCAGCTCGGTGAATTGACGCCATAGCTCGGGCTTCGCGCGCCCGCGCTTCACGATGCGATGGAAACCCAGTGTGACTTCGGGGTCAGTGAGTACCTCCCAACGGACGGCGCGATGACGACACGCCTGCAAGGCGAACGTCGGCATGATCGCGGTACCGATGTCGGCTTCGGCCATGCCGATCAGCGTCTCGAAGCGGCGAAACACCGCGCGTGGCTCGTCCGCCCGGTCGATACGCGCAAGATGCGTCTCGACCAGTTGCTGAATCGGGTTGTCCGGCGGCAGACCGATCAGCGTTTCGTCCCGCAGGGCGTGCCACGATGCATCGCCCGCCTCCGCTTTGGGGTTTCCCGTTTTGCGGGCGGTCCGCTTCGCCGCCGTCACGCGCATCAGACGAAACGATTGCAGCAGCGTTCGCTCGATGCCGTGCGATGCCTTGGTGAAAAAACCGAACCCCATGTCCGCCTCGCCCTGCTCCACGAGTGTTTGCACCTGCGCGAGTTCGGTTTCATGCAGCCGCAGGTCTACATCGGGGTTCGCCCGTTGAAACGTGCCGAACCACTCGGGCATCAGATGCGACGACACGAGGGGCGTAGCCGCAATGCGCAGCGTCTTGCGCGACATCTGTCCGAACGTCGCGATCTGTCCCGCGACGGTATCGAGTTGGCTGACGGCTGCGCTCGCGACCGGGAGCAACGCATGACCGGCGTCGGTCAGCGTCACGCTGCGGGTCGTGCGGTCGAACAGACGGCTGCCGAGTTGCGTTTCGATCTCGCGCATCATCACCGACAAACCCGCCTGTGTGATGTGCAGCCGCTCCGCCGCGCGCGTGAAATTACCCAGCGTGGCCACGAGGACGAACGCTTTGAGTTGGCGCAGTGAGATGTTCATGTCAATTCATAACCAATCCATATTAATTCATATGATAGTCAAAATTCCCTAATGACTGACGACGCGCTTTAATGGTGACCATTCCAGAACCATCGGCGCACTGGCGCTCAGGAGACTTTCCCATGCCCCCATCGATCGACGTCGCCATCGTCGGCGCAGGTATCGGCGGTTTGACGCTCGCGCTCAACCTGCATGAAGCCGGTATCGCCTGCCGCGTATTTGAGGCCGTCCCCGACATTCGTCCGCTGGGCGTTGGCGTGAACATCCTGCCGCACGCCGCGCGCGTGCTCGACGGGCTAGGCCTGACGCCCGCGTTGCGCGAGGTTGCCGTGACGACGCGCGAGTCGGCGTTCTTCAATCGCTTCGGCCAGTTCGTCTACAGCGAACCGGCCGGAGAACATGCCGGTTACGCGTGGCCGCAGTTCTCGATTCATCGGGGCGACCTTCAGGGCGTGTTGCTCGCCGCTGTGCGTGAGCGCCTTGGAGAAGACGCGGTCGTCGTGGGGCATCGCTGCACCGGCTTTCTCCAGGACGACGACGAGGTCACGATCTCGTTCGAGTCGCCGGAGGGCGACACCCTGCCGCCGGTCAAGGCACGTCTGCTGATCGCCGCAGACGGCATTCACTCGGTGGTACGCAAGCAGTTTTATCCGGCCGAAGGTGCGCCGCGATACTCGGGCGTGAACATGTGGCGTGGCAGCGTCGTGCTACCGCCGTTCCTGAGCGGCGCATCGATGGTGCGCGCGGGCTGGCTGTCGGTGGGCAAGATGGTGATCTACCCGATTCGTAACAACGTCGACGGCCACGGCAATCAGTTGGTGAACTGGGTGGCGGAGATCGAAGCGCCACGTCCGGCGCGTCGCGACTGGAACGGTGTGGGACGTCTGGAAGATTTCTTCCCCGCGTTCGCCGACTGGCACTTCGACTGGCTCGATGTGGCGGGCATGATCGAGGCGACCGAGACGATTCTCGAATACCCGATGGTCGATCAGGATCCGTTGCCGCGTTGGAGCTTCGGGCGTGTCACGCTGCTGGGCGACGCCGCGCATCCGATGGTGCCGCGCGGCTCGAATGGCGCGGGTCAGGCGATTCTCGACGCGCCGTGTCTGGCCGCACAATTGCGCGAGCATGGTCTGACGCCCACGGCGCTCGACGCCTACGAGCGCATTCGCGGCAAGGCGACCGCCGACGTCGTGCTGATGAACCGAAAAGCGCCGCCGGACGCGATCCTGCAAACCGTGCACGAACTGAGCGGCGACAAGCCCTTCACGCATATCGACGATGTGATCAGCGCCGCCGATCTCGCGGAGATTTCGAATCGCTACAAGAACGTCGCGGGCCTGAACCGCGAAGCGCTCAACGCTGGGCAAGCGGCGCAGACCGGACGTTGATTCGCTTGGCAGGCGACTGCCAATGACGCGTGCGCGCCCCCGGGTGCGCACGCTTTTGCCTATTCGACAGAGCCTCGCGAACGAGGCCGATCATGGAGACAGTGTCATGCCCCAACCCAGCATCGATCTGCGTGCGCTCATCGACGAGCGGCCCTTCGGGCGCTATCAGATATTCGTCACAGCGCTCTGCGGGCTGATCGTTTTTCTCGACGGTTTCGACACGCAGGCGATCGGCTATGTGGCCCCGGCCATCGTGCATGCGCTAGGCATCGATCGCTCGGCGCTCAGTCCCGTGTTCTCGGCCAGTCTCGTCGGTCTCACGCTCGGCGCGCTCATCGGCGGACCGGTCTCCGATCGCGTGGGGCGACGCCCGGTGCTGATCGCGGGCATGCTGATCTTCGGGGCGATGTCGCTCGCGACGGCGTTCGCGTCGTCCGTTACATCGCTGCTGGTGCTGCGCCTGCTCACCGGCATCGGGCTGGGCTGCGTGATGCCCAACGCCATTGCCCTGACCGGTGAGTTCGCGCCCGCGCGCGTGCGCTCCACGGCCATCATGGTGATGTTCTGCGGGTTCTCGCTGGGCGCGGCGCTCGGCGGGCTCGCTGCAGCGGGCCTGATTCGCGATTACGGCTGGCCGTCCGTATTCATCGTGGGCGGTTTGCTGCCGCTCGCCGCCGCATTGCTCGCCTGGCGGCATCTGCCCGAATCGCCCCGCTTTCTCATCGTGCACGCAAAGCATCCGGCGCGGCTGCTTGCCGTCCTGCGAAAACTCGCCCCCGATCTGCCGGAAGACGCGCGCATCGACAGCGGCGTCGACGTGCACGCCAAGGGGCACGCCAGCGTGTCCGCCCTCTTCGCGGACAAGCGCGGGCGGATCACCGTGTTGCTGTGGGTGATCTTCTTCATGAGTCTGATGGATCTGTATTTCCTGTCGAGCTGGCTGCCGACGGTGATTCACGATGCGGGTATCGCCCTCGATACGGCGGCGATCATCACCTCCATGCTGCAAATCGGCGGCACGCTCGGCACACTCACGCTCGGACGCGTATTCGACCGCGTACCGCCTTTCAAGGCGCTCGGCGTGGTGTATCTCGGCGCAGCGGTGTGCGTCGTGCTGGTCGGATTGGCGGGCACATCGGTCTCAGTGCTCGCAGCGACGATCTTCGGGGCGGGGTTCTGCGTCGTCGGTGGACAGATCGGCGCGAACGCACTGGCCGCACGCACCTATCCCACGGCGATTCGCGGCACGGGTGTAGGCTGGGCTTTGGGGATCGGGCGTATCGGCTCCATCGTCGGGCCGATGGTCGGCGGTGTGCTGCTGGCCCTGCACTGGGACCCGCAGCACCTGTTCATGATGGCCGCCGTGCCGGTGACCATCGCCGGTGTGGCGGCCTTCACGATCAGCGCTGTCGTGCAACGTGAAGCAAAGCTTGAAGCCCGCCGCGTCGCCCGCACTGCGAGCGACGCTGTCTGACAAGGAACGGACTCAGCAGCCTCAATAGCCCGCAGCGAGGCCGTCGCGACGGCTGTCGCTCGCGGCCACGTAGCCGCGCTCCGGATCGTTGCGATCCAGACGCCAGATGTACTGACCGGAGCCGAAGTCCATGTACGGGTCATCGATGGACTTGAGCTTGTGGCCCAGCGCGACGAGCCCTGCCACCGTCTCGCGATCCATCGTCGACTCGATGTCGACGGTGAAATCGCGATTGACCTTCCAGCGCGGCGCGTCGCATGCCGCCTGCGGTTGCTGACCGTAGTCGAGCATGCGCACCACCGATTGCAGATGGCCTTGCGGCTGCATGTCGCCGCCCATCACGCCGAAGCTCATCACGGCTTCGTGCTGACCGTTGACCTTCTGCGTGAGGAACGCCGGAATGATGGTGTGGAACGGACGCTTGCCGCCCTCGACCACGTTGGCCGACTTCGGGTCCATCGAGAAGCCGCAGCCACGGTTTTGCAGCGCGATGCCGTAGTCCGGCACCACAACGCCCGAGCCGAAGCCCATGTAGTTCGACTGGATGAAGCTGACCATCATGCCCTGCTCGTCGGCAGCGGTCAGGTAAATGGTTCCGCCGGACTTCGGCATGCCGAAGTCGAAGTGCGTCGCCTTGTCCGGATCGATGAGCTTCGCGCGCTCGGTCAGGTAAGCGTCGTCGAGCATCTGCTCCGGCGTGACTTCCATGGAGCGCGGATCGCCCACGTACTTGTAAAGATCGGCGAAGGCCAGCTTCATCGCTTCGATCTGCAAATGCTGCGAATGCACGCGATCCACCGCAAGGCTGGAGACGTCGAACTTGTCCAGAATGCCCAGCGCGATCAGTGCCGCAATGCCCTGCCCATTCGGCGGGATTTCATGCACGGTGTAGCCGCGATAGTCCTTCTCGATGGGCTTGACCCAATCGGCGCGATAGTTGCGCAGATCGTCGGTCGTCATCGCGCCACCATGCTCGGTGCTCCAGGCCACGATGCGCTCGGCGATCTCGCCTTCGTAGTACGCGCGCGGGCCTTCCTTCGCCAGCAGACGCAGCGTGCGGGCGTGGCCCGGCATACGCATCATCTCGCTGGTGGTCGGCGCACGGCCGTTCGGCATGAACGTCTGCGCGTAGCCCGGCTGGTTCTTGAGTTCGGGCACCGCCGCGGCCCACTTGCGTGCCACTATGTTGGCGACCGCGTGACCGCGCTCGGCGATCTCGATGGCCGGGGCCATCAGGTCGGCGAACGGCAGCTTTCCGAACTTCGCGTGGAGCGCTTCCCAACCGGCGATCACGCCGGGAATACTGACGGAGTCGACGCCGCGAATCGGCTGCTTGGCGAGGCCCTTCTCTTCGCCGTACTTCTTACGGAAGTAGTCGACATTCCATGCGCCGGGCGCGGTGCCGGAGGCGTTCAGGCCATGCACCTGCTTGCCGTCCCATACCAGCGCGAAGCAATCCCCGCCCAGACCATTGGAGACGGGCTCGACGATGGTCATGCACGCGGCAGCGGCAATCGCTGCGTCGACGGCATTGCCGCCTTGCCAGAGAATGCGCAGGCCGGCTTGCGCGGCGAGCGGGTGCGACGTCGACACGATGTTGCGGGCGAACACCGGCAGGCGCGGCGTCGGGTACGGGTTTTGCCAGTTGAAGTGCGTCATGGGAATCGCTGATGACCTCTGTCTCGAATGGTTGGAATAAGTCTGCCGGAGCGTGATGTTGCTTTGGTTACGTGACGGTTATTGTTCGCGAGGATCCAGCGCGTCGCGCAGTCCGTCACCCAGCAGGTTGAAGCCGAGTACCGTCAGGAAAATGGCGATACCGGGGAAAATGGACATCCAGGGCGCTTGCTCGACGAAGTCCTTGGCCGTATTGAGCATCGAGCCCCACGACGGCAACGGCGGCAATTGCCCAAGCCCGAGAAACGACAGGCTCGCCTCGGCGATGATCGCGGTCGCGACCGTGAGACTGGCCTGAACGATGATCGGCGGCAGCACGTTCGGCAGGATGTAGCGCACGATGATGCGTGTGTCCGTGAGGCCGATGGCACGCGCACCCTCGACATATTCTTCCGCCTTCACGGTAAGCGCCTGCGCGCGCGCCAGCCGGACGAAGCGCGGCATGGCGGATACGCCGATGGCGATCATCGCGTTGGTCAGGCTCGCGCCAAGGAACGCTGCCATCGCAATGGCCAGAATCAGGAACGGGATGGACAGCAACGCGTCGGCCAGCCGCGAGACGATGGCGTCGACCCAGCGGCCGAAGTAGCCCGCAAGCAAGCCGAGCGGCACGCCGACGATCACCGCGATGCCGACCGACACCACGCCCGCCGCCAGCGACGCCTGCGCGCCGTAGATCATGCGCGCGAGAATGTCTCGACCGAGTTCGTCGGTGCCGAACCAGTGCAGCGCGCTCGGTGCCTGACGCACCGTCATGAAGCTCGTGGCAATCGGGTCGTAAGGCGAGATCCACGGCGCGAGCAGCGCGACGAGCACCGCGAAAGCGACGATGATCGCCCCGGCGACAGCCGCCTTGTTGCGCGCGAACTTGCGCAGCCCGCGATAGCGGCGGCGCGGCAGGCGCTCTGCGCTCACGGCGGCGCCAACCGGCGCGACGGTAGGACTCGCGTCCGGCGCTGGCGAAGAGGATGACGTCTGTGTCGTCTGGATAGCAGCCATGTTCTTGGATTCTCAGGCGCGACGCAGGCGCGGGTTGAGCAGGACGTAAAGCACGTCGGCCAGCAGATTCAGCACGATGAAACTCACGGCAGTGACCAGCACCACGCCCTGCACCACCGCATAGTCGCGGTTGAACACGGCGTCGACGACCAGCTTGCCGAAGCCCGGAATCGTGAAGACCTGCTCGGTGAGCACAGCCCCCGCCAGCAACTCGCCGAACAGCAGCGCCAGCACCGTCACAATCGGAATCAGCGCATTGCGAAACGCATGCTTGAGCACCACCGTCCCGCGCAGCAGCCCTTTCGCGCGTGCCGTACGGATGTAATCGGTGCGCAAGACACCGAGCATGGCGCTGCGCGTGTGACGCATCAGTTGCGCGCCGAGCGCCGCCCCGAGCACGAAAGCGGGCATCACCATCGTCTTGAAGCTCATCCACAAGTCTTCGCTCGGTGGCACGTAGCCCGACGACGGCAGCAACTGCCAGCGCACGGAGATGAGGAAGATCAGCAGAATGCCGAGCCAGAAGTTCGGAATCGACATGCCCGAGAGCGCCAGTACGTTGGATCCGTAATCGATGGCTTTGCCGCGATTGGCCGCCGAGAGTATGCCCAGCGGAATACCGATGCCGATGGCGATCACAAGGCCGAACATCGCAAGTTGCAGGGTGACGGGCAACTTCTGCGCGATGAGTTTCGTTACCGGCTCGCCCGTGCGCAACGAGTTGCCGAGATCGCCGCGCAGCACGCTGCCGATCCACAGCGCGTACTGCGTGGGCAGCGGCTTGTCGAGGTGGTACTTCTCGCGCAGCGCGGCAATGACCTGCGGGTTCTGATCCTCGCCGGCCATCGCGAGCACGGGATCGCCGGGCAGCATCTTCTGCAACCCGAAGATCATCATCGACACGATGATGAGCGTTGGAATGGCAACCAGCGCACGATGGACGACGAGGCGCAGCATGGCGGCAGTCCCCTTAGCCCTTGATGGTCACGCCGCGCAGACGGATCAGACCGTCCGGGTAGGCCACAAAGCCCTGCACCTTCTTCGTGAGCACATACGGCCACGGCTGCACGTACAGATAGAGGATCGGGTCTTCGTCCGCGAGAATCTTGTTCGCGGCGTCATACAACGGCTTGCGCTCGGCGACGGTGGACTTCACGCGTGCGTCGTTCAGCAGCTTGTCGACCTCGGCGTTGCAGTACTGGCCGTAGTTCAGGTTGCCCTTGCAGGAGACGAACTGATGCAGGTTGCCGTCCGGATCGACGCGCCCCGACCAGCCGTTGTAGAGCACGTCGAAGTCGCCGCGATGCGCTGCGTCGAGCGCCGCCGCGTAGTCCATCGGACGCAGCTTGAGCGTGATCCCCGCTTCCGCGAGCATCGCCTGCAACATCTGCGCCATCTGGTTGGAGACGGTGCTGTTGCCGAAGCTCAGCGTGACGTTCACCTTCTCGAAGCCCGCCGACTTCAGCAGCGCCTTTGCCTTGGCAACGTCGCGCTTCGTGGTCTTGATCGACGTGTCGTAATACTGCCCGGAGTGCGGCAATGCCTGATTGGCGGGCGTGAAGATGCCGCCGCCGATCACCTGATTGATCGCGTCGCGGTCGATAGCCAGATCGAACGCCTGACGCACGCGCTTGTCACGCAGCGCCTTGTTCGCATTCGGCGCGACGTTGAACGTCAGGCCGTAGTAGCCCAGGCCGTCCATCGAGATGAAGGTGAGGTTCGCGTCGCGCTTGACCGACTTCACGTCGGACGGCGAGAGACGCTCCAGCATGTCGAGCGAGCCGGAACGCACGTTCGCGAGACGCACCGTCGTGTCCGGAATCGGCAGGAAAATGACCTTCTGGATGGGGTACTTGTCGGCGTCCCAGAAGCCCGGGAATTTCTCCAGCACCACGCGATCGTTCTGCACGCGCTGCACGAACTTGTACGGACCGGAACACACCGGCTTCGATTGCACGCTCGCGTCGTCGGCGAGCGTCTTGGGCGCGAGCATCATCCCTGCGCGGTCGGACAGCGTGGCGAGCAGCGCCGAATCCGGGGCCTTGAGCACGATGTTCACCGTCGAGTCATCCACTACATCGACATGGTCGATGGACGACAGCTCGCTCTTGCGGTTACTTGCCTGCATCGTGCGTGCACGGTCGAGGTTGGCCTTCACTGCGGCGGCGTTGAACGGCTCGTCGTCGTGAAACTTCACGCCCTTACGCAGCTTGAACGTCCACGTCTTGCCGTCGGCGCTCACATTCCACGCGGTGGCCAGCATCGGCACGAACTTCAGATCGGTGCTGATATCGACCAGCGAGCTGCACAGCGAGCGCAGCACCATGCGGTCGACGACCTGCGAACTGCGCGCAGGATCGAGCGAACCGATGTCTTCCTGCAAGCCAATCCGGATAGTCGATTGCGCCATGGCCGAAGCCGCGCCGGTCGTCAGAGCCGCCGCCAATACAAGATCGAGCAGAACGTTGCGCATGCGTGTGATCCCTTGTCTGTGTGATGGTGTCGTGAAAGTGTTCTTATGCACTCGTGCGATTCAGAATCGCGTCCGCCTGCGACTGTCGTGCCCGGTACAGCGCGAGCCGTTCGCCCAGCTTTTCGCTCGGTGCCGCCGCCCGCGCAGGGCTTGCACCGGCGTTCTGAATCTCGTGCCAGAAGTGGCAGGCGACCTGTCGGCCGTCCGGCAGCACTTCGTCGACCGGCTTCTGCTCGCGGCAAGCGGCACGTGCATGCGGGCAGCGCGGGTGGAAGCGACAGCCCGGCGGCGGCGCGGTCGGGCTCGGCAGTTCGCCACCCAGCGGTGCGCGCTCGCGTCGCAGATGCGGACGGCTCGCCGGAATCGCCTGAAGCAACGCCTGCGTGTAGGGATGCAGCGGGTTGTCGAAGAGCGCATCGGCGCTCGCCAGTTCGACGATTTCGCCGAGGTACATCACCGCCACCCGGTCGCTCATGTGGCGAATCACCGCCAGATCGTGCGCGACCATGATGAGCGTGAGGCCGAAGTCGTGCTTCAGCCGTTCGAGCAGGTTGATGACCTGCGCTTGCACAGAGACGTCGAGCGCCGAGACGGGCTCGTCACCGATGATCACGCGCGGCTCGCCGGCCAGCGCGCGTGCAATACCGATGCGCTGGCGCTGACCGCCGGAAAACTCATGCGGGAAGCGTTGCGCGTAGTCCGGTTGCAGGCCGACCGTGCGCAGCAGTTCTGCGACGCGCTCGTCACGGGCGCGTCCGTGCGCGAGGCCATGCAGCGCAATCGGTTCACCGATCAGACCGCCCACGGTCATGCTCGGGTTGAGCGAGGCAAACGGGTCCTGGAAGATGATCTGGAGTTCGCGCCGCAGACGTCGCATCGCGCCCGCCCCCAGCGTCATGATGTCTTCGCCCTGATAGCGCACTTCGCCGCGCGTCGCGTCGAGTAGTCGCAGCAGCAGACGTCCCAAGGTGGATTTGCCACAGCCCGATTCGCCGACGATGGCGAACGTCTCACCCGCCTGCACGGCGAACGAGACGCCGTTGACGGCATATACCGTGGGGGCGCGTGAGAAGCCGAGGCGATGGCCACCGAAGTGCTTGGTCAGATCGCGCGCTTCGAGCAGCGGTGAGTTTGACGATGGCGTGCTCATGCAACGGCCTCCTCACGCAAAGACGGCGGCGGAGTGAGCAACTCGACCGGCGCAAGCCAGCAGGCCACGCGGTGCGCGCCGGACAATGTCCGCTCGGGCGGTGCTTCACGCGTGCAACGTGCCTCGGCGAACGGGCAGCGCGGCGCGAACCGGCAGCCCGCTGGCATACGCTCAGGCGAGGGCACTGCGCCGCGGATCGTCGCGAGCGTGCCTTCGCGCTTGCCGATGGACGGAATCGCGCCCATCAGCCCGATGGTGTAAGGGTGCTGCGGATCGTCGAAGATCTCGCTCACCGTGCCGTATTCGACGATACGCCCGGCGTACATCACGGCGACATCGTCCGCCACTTCGGCCACCACACCCAGATCGTGCGTGATGAGCACGACGGCGGTGCCGGTTTCGCGTTGCAGCGTCTGAATGAGCGTGAGCACCTGCGCCTGAATCGTGACGTCGAGCGCCGTCGTGGGTTCGTCGGCAATGAGCAGCGCAGGCCGGTTGGCGAGCGCCATCGCGATCATCACGCGCTGACGCATACCGCCGGACAGTTCATGCGGGTAGTTATCGAGCCGGGTTTCGGGCGCGGGAATGCGCACGAGTTTGAGCATGTCGAGCGCTTCGGCACGCGCGGCGCGCCGGTCCAGTCCGCGATGCCGCCGAATGCCCTCTTCGATCTGATGGCCGATCGTGAAGGACGGGTTGAGCGACGTCATCGGCTCCTGAAAGATCATCGCCAGACGATTGCCGCGCAGGTCCGCGAAGTCGCGTTCGTCCAGCGCCAGCAGGTCGCGACCTTCGAAGACGGCGCGTCCGGCCACGAGGTTGGCCGGCGGGCTGGGCAACAAGCCCATGAGCGCCAGCGAAGTGACGCTCTTGCCGCATCCCGATTCGCCGACGATGCACAACGTCTTACCGGGGTGCACGGCGAAAGAGACGCCATCGATCAGATTCGGCGCGTCGGGTGCCTTGGAGAATTTCAGCGACAGTCCGGTGACGTCAAGCACCGGCCCAGCATCTGCGGGCATGGTCATGGGGCGCGTTGTGTGGGTCGGCCACCCGCTCATGCGGGATGTGCATGACACGATTATGTCTTCCCCGCACGCAAAGGAAATATTAATATTTCTTTTTCATGCTTAAGTAATTTTTACTTCCCAAATGCTCACGTTGCGCATGTTGAAGACGTTTCGTCTGGTGGCTCAAACCGGCTCGTTTGCGGCGGCGGCCGAGCGCGCCGCATTGACGCAGGCGGCCGTCAGTTTGCAGATGCGCGGGCTGGAAGACGCGGTCGGTCAACGGCTGTTCGACCGGCGCGGGCGGCAGATCACGCTCACGCGTCAGGGGCGCGAACTGTTCCCCCGCGTCGAGCAGATTCTGGCGCTCACGGCCGAGCTGACCACCTCGCCCGTCGATGCGATGCAGGGCCCTGTGACCATAGGCGCTGTGGTGTCGGTCATCGGCGCGCTCTCGCTCGTGGTCGCCGAACTGAAGACGGCGCATCCGCAGCTCGATGTGCGGCTGACATCCGCCCGCTCGGACGAGCTGACCGATCTCGTCGAACAGGGGGAAGTGGACATCGCCGCCGTGGTCGCGCGCGCGGACGATGCCCGCGCCGACGGACTCGTGTGGACGCCGCTCTACACCGAGCCAATGGTGATGGTCGTCAATCGCGACATCGCGGAGTCCGATCCGCAGCAGATTCTCGACGCGCACGCGTTCCTGCGTTTCGACCGTCGCGTGCGAACCGGCCTTGTGGTCGAGCAGGCGTTGCGCGCAGCGAAACTCAGCGTGACGGAATATCTGGAGCTGAACTCCATCGAGACGATCGTCGCGCTCGTACGCAAGAACGTCGGCGTGTCGGTGTTGCCGTTGCTGCATCGGGGCGACTGGCACGCAGACCCGCTACTGCGGATCGTCCCGATTGCCGAGCCGCCCCTGCTTCGCACCGTCGGCATGATTCATCGCGAGCACGACTCACGCACGCACAACATCACTGCGGCGATTGCAGGCATGCTGTACGACGTTTGAAATTTGAGGCGCATGAACAAGTCGCACAAATGACAACGGCGCGAACTTTGTCGCGCCGTTGGTGGGAAACAACGTAAGGTGAAATTGTTGAGCGGCGCTCAGTCTTTCGTTTCGAGCGCCTTGTTGATGCGCAGCGCGAGCAGCGTGCAGACCGTGCCCGAGAGCAGATAGCCGCTCACCGCGATCAGCCCGAACTCGGCCGACAACCCCAATGCGACGAGCGGTGCGAACGCCGCGCCGAGCAGCCATGCGAAGTCCGTCGTGAGCGCCGCACCGGTGTAGCGAAAGCGTTGCTCGAAGTTGGACGTCACCGTACCGGCCGCCTGACCGTACGACAGGCCGAGCAGACCGAAGCCGACCAGAATGAAGATGTCCTGCCCCACCGAACTGCCGCCCATCAGGAAGGGGGCGAACAGGGCGAAGACGCCGATAAAGAGCGCGAAAAGGCCCAATGTCGTGCGTCGGCCGATGCGGTCGGCGATGCGTCCGGAAATCACCGTGCAGATGATCGCGATGACCGCACCGCAGAGCTGCACGATCAGCACGCTGTTCAGATCCTGCGTGTTTTGCAGCGAAATCCACGACAACGGGAACACCGTCACGAGGTGGAAAAGCGCATAACTTGCGAGCGCCGCAAATGCGCCAAGGAAGATGTTATAGCCCTGCGAGCGCACCATCTCCCGCGTGCTGATCGGCTCCAGTTGCCCCTCTTCGAGCATGGCCGTGTATTCGTTCGTGACGACCAGACGCAGCCGCGCGAACAGCGCCACCACGTTCACGGCGAAGGCCACGTAGAACGGATAGCGCCAGCCCCAGGTGAGGAAGTCGTCCGGGTCGAGACTCCAGTGCAGGAACAGGAACAGCGACGCCGCGATGATGAAGCCGATCGGCGCGCCCAGCTGCCCCATCATCGAATACCAGCCGCGCCGCTGCGGCGGGGCGTTCATCGCCAGTAGCGACGGCAAACCGTCCCACGAACCGCCAAAGCCGATGCCCTGCACCAGACGGAAGAACGCGAGCAGCCAGATCGCCTTGTCGCCGATCACCGCGTGGCCAGGCAGGAAGGCCATGCCGGCCGTTGCCGTACCGAGCACGAACAGCGCCGCCGTGAGCTTGACGCTGCGTCCCCAGCGACGCTGCACGTTCATGAACAGCGCAGTGCCGAACGGGCGCGAGATGAAAGCGAAGGAGAAGATCGTGAACGAGTACAGCAGCCCGTGAAGGCCGTCCGCAAACGGGAAGAAAACGTGTGGGAAGACGAGGACGGCAGCGATGCCGAACACAAAGAAGTCGAAGTACTCGGAGGCGCGTCCGACAACGACGCCGACCGCGATCTCCTCAGGCGCGATGCGGGATTTGCTCCCGTGATCGTGCGCTGTCGGCGCGCCGGGTGCCCCCGGTTGCGTCGGCGATTGATGAGCACTGCTTGACATTATCGGACCCCCTCGCGGATCGGGATGACGATGACACTCGTGCCAGAAAAGCATCGCAGGTATCTCGAATTGCCGCTATAGGGTTTACCCTAAATTGATGCATCAGAAAGGGCGGTCCATGATGGGTACGGTCTAAGGCTACGGTTCCATCGATCGCAGCATGACTTCCCCCAAGTTCCTCCGCGGGGTACTTTTACTCCCCGCCTTCGCGCTGCTGTCCGGCTGCAATACCGTATTGATGTCGCCTTCGGGGGATCTCGCGGTAAGGCAGCGGGACATCATCATCGTTTCCACCGTTCTGATGTTGCTGATCATCGTGCCGGTGATCGTGCTGACATTGATGTTCGCCTGGCGATACCGGGCATCGAACAAGAACGCCGTCTACACCCCCGAGTGGGATCACTCCACGCTGCTCGAACTGTTGATCTGGGCCGCGCCGCTCTTGATCATCATCGCGCTAGGGGCGCTCACGTGGGTCAGCACGCACAAGCTCGATCCTTACCGGCCGCTTGAGCGCATCGACGCGAAACGGGAGATTCCGCCCGACACGCGTCCGCTCACGGTGCAGGTCGTGGCGATGGACTGGAAGTGGCTGTTCTTCTACCCCGACCAGGGCATTGCGACCGTGAACGAACTGGCTGCGCCGGTCGACCGTCCGATCCGCTTCGAAATCACGTCGACCACGATGATGAATTCGTTCTTCGTGCCTGCGCTGGCCGGTCAGATCTACGCGATGCCGGGCATGGAGACAAAGCTGCACGCGGTCATCAACAAGCCCGGCGTGTACGACGGTTTCTCCGCGAACTACAGCGGTGCGGGCTTCTCCGGCATGCGCTTCAAGTTCCACGGCATGACGGCGGACGAGTTCGACGCGTGGGTCAAACAGGTCAAGACGAAGGGCGAAAATCTGTCGCGCGACAAGTACGAGGCGCTCGCAAAGCCAAGCGAGTGGGTGCCGGTGAAGTACTACGCCGACGTTGCGCCCGATCTCTACGACGCGATTCTGAATCGTTGTGTCCAGCAGGGGCAGACTTGCCTGAAGGACATGATGGATCAGCCGAATCACGCGCATGCCAGCCGGGCCGGTTCGCGCAAGACCGATGCGTTGCTCGCCGACGCGATGTGTACCGCACAGAACACCGTGCAGTTCGCCGCCGACGCGCAACGTGCCCCGGGGACTGCGCTCGCGCAGTGACTTCGTGAAGCCGACTCGCGACGACCTACCCGTGACGCGCACTGCGCTTAACCGTCGACAATGATGCGCCTCGCGCGCGAATGATCCCAGGTTCGAGCTTATGGACATCGTCAAGCTGATCTTCGGTCGCCTCACGCTAGAGGCGATCCCGTACCACGAACCGATCCTCCTCGCGACCTTTGCGGGCGTGGCGATCGGCGGCATCGTGGTACTGGGCGCCATCACCTACTTCAAGCTGTGGGGCTACCTGTGGCGAGAGTGGTTCACGAGCATCGATCACAAGAAGATCGGCATCATGTACGTGATCCTCGGCATCATCATGTTGCTGCGCGGCTTCGCCGACGCCGCGATGATGCGCCTGCAACAGGCGGTCTCGTTCGGCGACAACATGGGCTATCTGCCGCCGCACCACTACGATCAGATCTTCACCGCGCACGGCGTGATCATGATCTTCTTCGTGGCGATGCCGCTCGTGACCGGTCTCATGAACTTCGTGGTGCCGCTGCAGATCGGCGCGCGCGACGTGGCCTTCCCGTTCCTCAATAACTTCAGCTTCTGGATGACGACCAGCGGCGCGGTACTCGTGATGATGTCGCTGTTCGTCGGCGAATTCGCGCGCACCGGCTGGCTCGCGTATCCACCGCTCTCGGGTGTGTTGCAAAGCCCCGACGTGGGCGTCGATTACTACATATGGGCCTTGCAGATCGCAGGCGTCGGTACCCTGCTCTCCGGGATCAACCTGCTCGTGACCATCGTGAAGATGCGTGCACCGGGCATGACGATGATGCGCATGCCGGTGTTCACCTGGACGTCGCTGTGCACCAACGTGCTGATCGTGGCCGCCTTCCCGGTGCTCACCGCCGTGCTCGCCCTGCTCGCCCTCGATCGCTACGCCGGCACCAACTTCTTCACGAACGATCTCGGCGGCAACGCCATGATGTACGTGAACCTGATCTGGATCTGGGGCCACCCCGAGGTCTACATTCTCGTGCTGCCTGTGTTCGGAGTGTTCTCGGAAGTCGTCTCCACGTTCTCCGGCAAGCGACTGTTCGGTTACGCGTCGATGGTCTATGCAACGGTCGTGATCACGGTGCTGTCGTACCTCGTGTGGCTGCACCACTTCTTCACGATGGGCTCGGGGGCAAGCGTGAACTCGTTCTTCGGGATCACGACGATGATCATCTCGATACCCACGGGGGCCAAGATCTTCAACTGGCTCTTCACGATGTATCGCGGACGCATCCATTTCGAAGTGCCCATGCTCTGGACCGTCGGCTTCATGGTGACGTTCGTGATCGGCGGCATGACCGGTGTGCTGCTCGCGGTACCGCCTGCGGACTTCTCGCTGCATAACGGCCTGTTCCTGATCGCCCACTTCCACAACGTGATCATCGGCGGGGTCGTGTTCGGTGTGTTCGCCGCCATCAGCTACTGGTTCCCGAAAGCCTTCGGCTACAAGCTCGATCCGTTCTGGGGCAAGTGCTCGTTCTGGTTCTGGTTCATCGGCTTCTACGTGGCATTCATGCCGCTCTATCTGCTCGGTCTGATGGGCGTGACGCGGCGCGTGAGCCACTTCGACGATATGTCGTTGCAGATCTGGTTCCAGGTCGCCGCCGTGGGCGCACTGCTCATCGCCATCGGCATCGGCTGCTTCATCATCCAACTGGTGGTGAGCTACCTGCGCCGCGATCAGCTGCGCGACGAGACGGGCGACCCGTGGGGTGGACGCACGCTGGAATGGTCGACGTCGTCGCCGCCGCCGGTCTACAACTTCGCCTTCACGCCACTCATTCACGACAACGACGCCTGGTGGCAGATGAAGCAGCACGGCTTCAAGCGCCCGATGGACGGCTTCATCCCGATTCACATGCCGAAGAACACCGGCGCGGGCATCATCCTCGCAGGGCTCGCGACGGTGTGCGGCTTCGGGCTGATCTGGCATATGTGGCTGGTGGTGATCGTGGCGTTCGTGGCACTGATCGCGACGGCCATCGGACACACGTTCAACTATCACCGCGACTACTACATCCCGGCCGATCAGGTCGAACACACGGAGGCAGCGCGCACGCGACTGCTCGCCCAGCATGTCTGATACGACCGCACCGTTCCCTGCCGGTGGCGTGCCGCTCGGCGGCGGCGCCCACTCGCCCTCTCCGCCGCGCGAGGGCGACCTGAAGTTCATGATGTCGACGGACTACCACCCGCCGGGTGGCACGTTGCTCGGCTTCTGGATTTATCTGATGAGCGACTGCCTCGTCTTCGCCTGTCTGTTTGCGGCGTATGGCGTGCTCGGTCGCAACTACGCGGGCGGGCCGACCGGTGCGGAGTTGTTCGAACTGCCGCTCGTCGCAGTGAACACCACGTTCCTTCTGCTCTCGTCGATCACCTACGGCTTCGCGATGCTGGAGATGCAAAAGCGCCGCCAGAGCGCCGTGACCGGCTGGCTGATCGTCACGGGGATTCTCGGCGCGGCCTTCCTCTCGCTCGAACTGTATGAGTTCGGCACGCTGATTCATGAAGGTGCCGGACCGTGGCGCAGCGCGTTCCTGTCGTCGTTCTTCACGCTGGTGGGCACGCACGGGCTGCACGTCACGTTCGGCATCATCTGGCTGATCACGCTGCTGGTGCAGATCGGCAAGCACGGGCTGACCGCGCCGAACCGTCGGCGACTGATGTGCCTGTCGATGTTCTGGCACTTTCTGGACGTCGTGTGGATCGGCGTCTTTACGTTCGTCTATCTGATGGGAGTGCTGCCGTGAGCACCCACGACTCGACAATGCACGACGCCCACGGGCACGACCCTCACGACCATGCCGATGATCATGGGGATGAGGGACCGCACAGCACGCTGCGCGGCTACGCGACCGGCTTCATTCTGTCGGTGGTGCTCACCGCGATTCCGTTCTGGTTCGTGATGGGTGGCGTGTTCGAGAAATCGAGCACGACCGCGATCATGATCCTGTTCCTTGCGGCCATTCAGATCGTGGTGCACATGATCTACTTCCTGCACATGAACGCGAAGTCGGAGGGCGGCTGGAACATGCTGTCGCTGATCTTCACGATCGTGCTGGTCGTCATCACGCTCTCGGGCTCGCTGTGGGTGATGTATCACCTGAACCAAAACATGATGCCGGGTATGATGCAGGATACGAAAAACCTCCCTTGAACGGCACTTCCCTTGAGCAGCGATCGACTTCACGATTCGGGGGACGCACAGCGTCCCCCGCGCGCTTCTGGCGCACACTCCCGCACCTCTCCCCTTCGCGTGGTGATTCTCGGCGTCATCACGCTGGTGCTGATTTCCCTCTTCGTCTCGCTCGGCACGTGGCAGTTGCAACGCCGCGCGTGGAAGCTCGATCTGATCGAACGCGTGAATTCGCGTGTGCATGCGCCGCCTTCCGCTGCGCCGGCGCGCGCACAGTGGGCTGACGTCAACGCCGAGAAGGACGAGTATCGTCACGTCTCGCTGACCGGCACGTACCAGTTCGACAAGGACACGCTCGTGCAAGCCGTCACCGATCTGGGCGGCGGCTACTGGGTGCTCACGCCGCTGCGCACGGCGGAAGGTGGGGAAGTGCTGGTCAATCGCGGCTTCGTGCCGCCGGGCTGGAAAGAGTCGGTACCGCCCGCCCCGGCAGGCGAAGTCACGGTGACGGGTCTGCTGCGCATGCCCGAGCCGGTCGGCGGATTCCTGCGCAAGAACGCACCCGCCGAGAACCTCTGGTATTCGCGTGACGTGGTGGCGATTGCCGCTGCCCGTGGCCTCAATGCGTCCGACGTCGCCCCGTATTTCGTGGACGCCGACGGCAAACCGGGCGCGAACGCCGGTACGAACGCGATCACCAACGACGCCGAAGCCATGACCAGCAAGGTGCAGTCGCAAGATCGCGACTATCCCGTGGGCGGCCTGACCGTGGTGCAGTTCCCGAACAACCACATGAGCTATCTGCTGACGTGGTACGCGCTCGCGATCATGTCGGCCGTGGCGGGCTGGTTCGTCATCCGGCTCGAACTTCGCAAACGTGGCGAATAGCCGTTGCAATACACGTTGCGATACACCCAGCAATACATGCTGCAATCTCCGGCAGCCGCGCGTCGTCCAGCGCGGCGTAGCCGAGCACCAGGCCCGGGCCTACTGTCTGCACCCGGGTGAACTCCCCTAGTCCTTCCACGAATACGCCTTGCGCGCGTAACGCCGCGACGAGCGCCGCCTCGTCTACGTGCGGCGGCAGCCACAACACGCAGTGAAAGCCCGCGTGATCGCCGGTGATCCGGCACGGTGCGGTCATCCGCGAGCGCAAGGTCTCAAGCAACAGATTGCGACGTCGGAGATACACGCTGCGAGACGCGCGCAAATGCCGCGCGAAATCCCCGCCATCGATATAGCTCGCGAGCGCCATCTGCTCGATGAGGCTGTTGGAGCGTCCCGACGCCGAGCGCTGCCCCGCAATGCGCGCAAGCAACGCCGGCGGCGCCAGCAGATAACCGATGCGCAGCGACGGAAACAAGGACTTGTTGAAGCTGCTGCAATGGATCACGCGCGCCTGCGTGTCGATGGCTTTGAGTGCAGGCAACGGCGCGCTGCCGTAGCTGAACTCGCTGTCGTAATCGTCTTCGACGATCCAGACGTCGCGTGCGCTCGCCCACTCGAGCAACTGCATCCGACGGTTGATCGACATGGTGGTGCCGAGCGGCGCCTGATGTGCAGGCGTCACGTAGGCAATGCCGGGACGTCCTGCCCCCGCACGGTCGGCGGCTTCCACGACAAAGCCCTCGTCGTCGACCGGCACGCTCACGCAACGCGCCGACGGTGCGCGCACCAGCGTCGACAGATTCTTGTAGCCGGGGTCTTCGAGATAAAACGCGGTGGTGTCGTCAGCGAGCACTTCCGTGACGAGATCGATCGCATGGCGAATGCCCGTCGTCACGACGATTTCGTCGGCTTCGCACGCGATGCCGCGCGTCATGCGCACGTAACGGGCGATGCTCTCGCGTAGCGGCAAATAGCCGCGCGGGTCGGTGTCGGCCAGCAACTCGGGCGTGACCGCCCGCAGCGCACGATTCATGTGCTTGCGCCAGACCGGCAGCGAGAACAGCGCAGCATCGGGCGAACGGCCGGTTTTCGAGGCCAACGATGCGGCGCTCTCCGGCAGCGGTTGCGTCGACGCAGCGGGTTGCCCGGGTGCCGCCGGTGTCGCCACCGCACCGGAGAAGTCCGCGACCACTTCCGTGCCCGCGCCAACGCGACTCGCCACGTAGCCTTCGAGCGTCAGTTGCTCGAAAGCCAGTTCGACGATGCCACGCGACACACCCCAGCGCTCCGCCAGCGTGCGTGTAGAGGGCAGACGGTCCCCACGTCGTAACTCGCCTGCGACGATGCGCTCGCGCACGCAACGGTAGACCCATGCCTGACGCGTCTCCTTCTCGTGACGAGCGGAGAGCGGCAGTTCAAGCGGCTGGCTGAGGTGGCGTCGGCGCATGAGGCGGCTGCACAAAGGGATTGGAAACCGGTGTTATCGCAGCAGGCGCTGGCCGTTCACTGCTGTCGAATCGTCGATCCGATGCAAAGTGGCCCAACCCATCCTGCGACAAATGGCGCTTCGAATTATACAAGTTAGGCCTTATCCTAAACACCATGACGTCTGTTCCGCAGGTTGCAACGCGACTGGCGTTCCCCCCAAATCAGAAAAACCAGTGGAGAAATTCGATGGAGTTGACGGAGTTAGTGCGGCGAGAAGCGGTCGGAACCAAGTACAGCATCGAAGCGATGCAACGTGCGCAGGCGCTTACGTGGGAGGCCACCGAGAAAATCGCCGCCATGATCAAGCCCGGCATGCGCGAGTCGGAAGCCATCGCCGCCAGCAAGACGCTGCTCGGCACGCTGGGCATGGACCGCATCTGGCACCCGGTGCTGATTCGCTTCGGCGAAAACACGTTGCGTACGTTCAGCGAGCGTAGCGATAACGACCCGGTGCTTGGCGACGACGACATCTATTTCATCGACATCGGCGTGGTGTTCGGCGCGCACGAAGGCGATTGCGGTTTCACGCGCACGACCGGCACCGATCCGGAGATGCAGCGCTGCGCGGACGACGCCAAGCGTCTGTTCGACGTCGTCCACCAACATTGGCGCGCCGAAGGCGTGAGCGGTCAGGCACTCTACGAATTCGCGAAGGCGCAGGCCGAGGCGATGGGCTGGGTGCTCAACCTCGACATCAAGGGTCATCGCGTGAGCGACTTCCCGCATGCGATCTACAAGGGCGGCAAGCTCGGCGATCTTGAAGGCACACCTAACGGCGGTCTGTGGATTCTCGAGATCCAGATCGCGCATCCGACGCGTGCGTTCGGTGCCTTCTACGAAGACCTGCTGATCTGACCGGCAGCAAAGAGGCGAGCGCCGCCGATGGCGCTCGCATCAACTGCGATGGCAACGGCAAACTCGGCCCGAATCGTCCTCCCCGCATCAAACTCAACACGCAGTTCAATCCTGCTCAACACAGCGATATCCCCCTGTTTTTGCCTGTTATCTGTGCAATTCGCGCTGTTGTCCCGACTCCGATTCGCCAATACTCGGGTCACATGACAGCGTGGTGATCGCGCAACAACAACGAGTGGATTCCGAACTTTTCGCGCCGTTTCGCTTCGTGATCCCCTCCGTTTCGACGGACAAACCCCCATCGACATCTGACCCCATATCGACCGAAGTTCGCGTCGCACAAGGCCCGTGAAGGCGCGCGCACGATTTCGCGAATTGTCCAGAGCCACCTGAAGTCGCGTCGTGGCCCGTCGCCCGGACTTTTGGCGCATCTTTCCCCAATTACCCGTTATGCGTTAACGTTCGATGGTCGACGGGATTGTTCACGCACGTCGTAACGATGTACAGGCAGCGGAGACATCCCCCCGCCACCGTGTCGCCCACTGAGGCACACGGGCGAGGGCGAGCTGCCCGTCGTGTGTCCGTCGCTAGCGCAGTTGAAGCTCCTGCCGTTGGAGCGCCCTCTATCTCGCTCACGATAAGAACCACAGAAAGACGATGAAAAACCCAACCTTCACCCAAGCGCTCTTAGCCACCGCTCTGAGCTGCGCACTGTTCAACGTTCACGCGGCATCGCAGGCACCGGTCGGCGCCCAGAACGGCATGGTCGTTACAGCCCAGCACCTCGCGTCGAAAGTCGGCGTCGACGTGCTCAAGGCCGGCGGCAATGCCGTCGACGCCGCGGTCGCGGTCGGTTACGCGCTCGCCGTGGTGTACCCGGCAGCGGGCAACATCGGCGGTGGCGGCTTCATGACGATCCAGCTCGCCGACGGCCGCAAGACCTTCCTCGACTTCCGTGAAAAGGCCCCGCTCGCCGCGACGGCCAACATGTATCTCGACAAGGATGGCAACGTCATCAAGGGCGCTTCGACGACCGGCTATCTGGCTGTCGGCGTGCCGGGCAGCGTGTCCGGCATGGAATACGCCCGTGAGAAGTACGGCACGAAGACGCGTCAGCAACTGCTCGCACCGGCCATCACGCTCGCCGACAAGGGCTTCGTGCTCGATCAGGGCGACGTCGACATGCTCTGGACGTCCACCAAGGACTTCGAGAAGGATCATGCCAACTCGGGCGCCATCTTCCTGAACAAGGGCCAACCGTTCCAGCCGGGCGAACGCCTCGTGCAGAAGGACCTCGCCCGCACGCTCAAGCTGATCAGCGCGAAGGGCACCGACGGCTTCTACAAGGGCGAAGTCGCCGACAAACTCGTGGCGTCGATGAAGGCCGGCGGCGGCATCATCACGCAGGCCGACCTCGATCAGTACAAGACGCGCGAACTGGCCCCGGTCGAGTGCGACTATCGCGGCTATCACGTGGTGTCGGCCCCGCCGCCGAGCTCGGGCGGCGTGGTGATCTGCGAGATCATGAACATTCTCGAAGGCTACCCGATGAAGGAGCTGGGCTATCACTCGGCTCAGGGCGTGCACTACACCATCGAAGCCATGCGTCACGCGTACGTCGACCGCAACAGCTATCTGGGCGACCCGGACTTCGTGAAGAACCCGATCGCACAGTTGCTCGACAAGAGCTACGCCGCGAAGATTCGTGCCGCGATCAACCCGCAGAAGGCTGGCATCTCGCAGGAGATCAAGCCGGGTGTGCCGCCGCATGAAGGCAGCAACACGACGCACTACTCCATCATCGACAAGGACGGCAACGCCGTGTCCGTCACCTACACGCTCAACGACTGGTTCGGCGCGAAGGTCATGGCCAACGGCACGGGCGTGCTGCTCAACGACGAAATGGACGACTTCACCTCGAAGGTGGGCGTGCCGAACATGTACGGTCTGATTCAGGGTGAAGCGAACGCCATCGGCCCGGGCCGTCGTCCGCTGTCGTCGATGAGCCCGACCATCGTCACGAAGGATGGCAAGCCGGTGATGGTCGTCGGCACGCCGGGCGGTAGCCGCATCATCACGGCCACGCTGCTGACGATGCTCAACGTGATCGACTACGGCATGACGTTGCAGGAAGCCGTCGATGCGCCGCGTTTCCACCAGCAATGGATGCCGGAAGCGACCAACATCGAAGCGTTCGCACTGAGCCCGGACACGCAGAAGATCCTGGAAAGCTGGGGTCAGAAGTTCGCAGGCCCGCAACCGGCGAACCACATTGCCGCAATTCTCGTCGGCGCACCGTCGCTCGGCGGCAAGCCGGTCGGCAAGAACCGCTTCTACGGTTCGAACGATCCGCGTCGCAATACGGGTCTCGCACTCGGGTATTGATGGTTGACGTGATCCGGTCTCGCACCGGATCCGCTTAGCCAAGGAAAAGAGGCCGCATCTGCGGCCTCTTTTTTGTTGGATGCAGCGGACGTCAGCGCTCAGCGACGATGATCGACGCGCCGCGCGAGACGCTCCCCCGCGAACTGCACCAGCGTCACGAGCGCCACGAGAATCACGATTACGTTGAACATCACGCTCGTCTCGTAACGCTCATAGCCATACCGCACGGCGAGATCGCCGAGACCGCCCGCCCCAACCGCCCCCGCCATCGCCGACGCCCCGACCATCGCAATCACCGTCACCGTCGCACCGCCGAGAATCGCGGGCAACGCTTCAGGCAACAGCACGTGACGCACGATATGCCAGCGACGGCAGCCCATCGCGCGCGCCGCTTCGATCAGTCCCGGGTCGATCTCGCGCAAGCCGACCTGCGTCACCCGCGCGAAAAACGGAATCAGATGGACAGCGAGCGGCACCACGGCGGCCCATGTGCCCATCGTCGTGCCGACGATCCAGCGCGTGACTGGCAACAACGCCACCAGCAGGATGATGAACGGCACCGCGCGGAACAGATTCACGACGACCGACAATGCGCGGTTGAAGCGCGGACGCGGGACCAGCCCGCCCGGTGCGGTGATCACCAGCACAATGGCGATAAGCATGCCGACCGCGAAGACGATGGCGCACGCGCTCGTGACCATCAACAAGGTTTCGCCGAGGGCGCGTAGGTATTTGTCGAGCATAGTGATGACGGATGTCTATACCGCGTGAGCGTGGTGACGTTGTGCACTTTGGGGAAGGCGCCCCTGCCATGCGTGTTGCAGTGGACGCAGCAAGGCGCGCGTCGCCTCGGCCAGCGGATTCGCGAAGACTTCGTCGACCGGCCCGAGTTCGACAATGCGCCCCTGATCAAGCACCAGCACGCGGTCACACGCCTGATGTATCACGCCCATGTCGTGCGTGATGAGGACCACTGTCAGACCGAACTCGCGCTGTACGTCGCGCAACAGCGAGAGAATCGCTTCGGTCGTTTCGGGATCGAGCGCGGAGGTCGCTTCGTCGCACAGCAGGATCTCCGGGCGATGCACGAGTGCACGGGCAATGCCTACGCGCTGCTTTTGTCCGCCGGAGAGCATGGCGGGATACGCGTCGGCTTTGCCCGACAATCCCACCAGCGCCAGCAACTCGTTCACGCGCGGCGCGATTTGCGCTTTCGGCACACCGGCCACGCGCAGCGGCAACGCCACGTTTTCGAAGACCGTCTTCGCCGACAGCAGGTTGAAGTGCTGGAAGATCATGCCAACGCGTCGGCGTAAGCCGACCAGCGCCGCTTCGTCGAGCGACGCCACATCGACGCCATCCACCTTCACCTGCCCCGTGCTCGGCAACTCCAGCGCGTTGATCGTGCGCAGCAGCGTGGACTTGCCCGCGCCACTGCGTCCGATGATGCCGAAGCTCTCACCGCGATGCACGGCGAAGGCGATGTCCTGCAACGCTGCGCTCGACGCGCCGGGGTAAATCTTGCCGAGTCCGTCGAAGGTGATGTGTGCGACTTCGCGCGCTGCCGCCGTGGGCAGGCGAGTAACAGTGGTCGTGGGTGCCGTGGAAGTGTGCCGGGTTGTCATCGACGGAGTCCTCGCTGATGAGAATGATGAGTGAGCGATCAGAACGCCGGAACGACCGAGCCCTGATACTTCGTCTCGATGAACTTGCGCACTTCGTCAGACTGATAGGCCTTCACGAGGGGCGCTACCCACGCGGCGTTCTTGTCTTTCTCACGCACGGCAATGATGTTCACGTAAGGATTGTTCTCGCGCTTCTCGACCGCGATACCGTCGCGCGTGGCGATCAGTCCGGCCTGATACGCGAAGCTGTTGACGATGGCCGACGCATCGACGTCCGGCAGCGAGCGCGCCAGCACGACGGATGCACTTTCGATGAACTGAAGCTTGCGCGGATTGGCAGTGACGTCCGACAACGTGGCCGTGCCGGTGTACGGATCGAAGCCGTCGCGCAGCTTGATCAGACCATGATCGCGCAGGATCACGAGCGCACGTGTCTGGTTGCTCGGGTCGTTCGGCAAGCCGATCTTCGCGCCTTCGGGCAGCGATTCGAGCGATTTGTACTTCTTCGAATAGAACGCGATGGGCGAGATCAGCGTGTCGCCGACCGACACGAGCTTGTAGCCGCGCTGCTTGATCTGGTCGCGCAGGAACGGAATGTGCTGGAACGAGTTGGCGTCGAGATCGCCGTTGTTCAGCGCTTCGTTCGGGCTGGCGGTGCCGCTCACCACCACGGATTCGACGTTCAGGCCACGCGATTTCGCGACCTTCGTGACCACTTCCCAAATCTCTTCATCGACACCGCCGCGCACGCCGACCTTGAGCGGCTTGTCGGCCGCAAACGCGCTCGCCGAGCCCAACGTACCGAGCGAGCCGATGGCCAGTGCGAGCGAGAGACGGCCGAGCAGACGAAACAATTGGCGGCGTTGCATGACGTATTCCCCTTGATTTAGGTATGGGTGATGCCGATTCAGGCGAACGCTCAGTCTAGGAAGCCGGAGACGCCAGCGTCCAATAACCAATTGCGCAAAGCTAAGTCGCGGGGGCGCGCAGAGCATTCGTATGCCGAAGGTTCTGCACTTGTAACTTTTTGTAATACGCCGGCGAGAAACTCAGGAACTCCTCTTCTGACCGACGTCCAACAGGTTTCCCCGTGCATTGCGTCTATCTCTCGTGTGACGGTTGCCGTCGCGCGCGGAGCATTTTTGTTCGACGCACATCGCCTCCCCGTCACTCCTCTCTACGGAACCGCGCGAAGATGTCTGCCCTGTGGTACCCGCTGCTCAGCCCGTCCCTACCTCGTCTTTACCGTATGCCGCCACGTGCGATTGCCATTGCGCGCCTCGTGCTGTTCGGTGTCATTCTGCTCATCGCAGGACTGCCGGTCAGCGACGCCCTCGCTGCCAACGCGCATCAGACGAGTACAGGCAAGCGTCGACATGACGCCGTCAAGAAGAAGAAACCGGTGGCGAAGAAGGCAAAGACAGCACCGCAGCGCAAGGCGACCGCAGCGAGCGCGTCGCGCAAACGTACGGCGACTCACGCGACCAAGGGACGCACGAGCCGCACCTCGAAGAAGGCGGCACCGCCACGTCGCGCCAAGGTGACGAAGTCCACTGCAAAGCGCTCACCGACGGTGGCGCGACGCAAGGCCGTGCCGAAGGCTGCCGTAGCAGCAGGAGCAGCAGCAGGAGCAGCAGCGGGGGCTACAGCGGCGGCCGCGGCGAAGTCTGGGGGCACGGCGGCGCCTTCAGCCCAAGTGAGCACTGACGCTCAACCCCGACTGCTCGCCCGTTGCGGCTTCACGCCGGCATCGCGAAAGCGACTGTTCTCGAAGGCGGTGTACATCGTCGACGAGAAGACGCACACGCCGCTCTTCACCCTGAATGCCGATCAGGTGCGCCCCATCGCGTCGCTCTCGAAGCTGATGACGGCCGTCGTCTGGCTCGACAGCGGCCCGGCCATGCGCGCGCCGCTCACCGTCACGAATGCGGATCTCGATACGCTGAAGTTCACGCATTCGCGTCTGGCCGTGGGCTCGACGCTCTCGCGCGCCAACATGCTGCACATCTCGCTGATGGCCTCCGAGAATCGCGCGGCTGCCGCGCTGAGCCGTGACTATCCGGGCGGGCGGCCTGCGTTTATCTCGGCAATGAACGCCAAAGCGCGATTGCTCAATATGCCCAACACGCGCTTCGAGAACTCCACGGGACTCTCGCCGCGTAACGTGTCGACGGCGCGTGAACTGGCGCGGTTGGTGCGGGCGTCGAACGGCTATCCGCTGATTCGCCGCTACTCGATCGATCATCAGCAGTTGGTCCCCACTGGCAAAGGACAGCTGCAATACGTCAATACGAACCGGCTGGTGCGTTACGGTAAGGTGCACGCCAGCGTGCAGAAGACGGGCTTCATCAACGAGTCGGGGCACAACATGGTGATGCGGGTGATGGTGCACAAGACGCGTCCCGTGATCGTGACCATGCTCGGCAGCGATACCCCTGAAGGGTCACGCCTCGATGGCGTTCGCATCGCGCATTGGTTGTCGTGCTCGTTGCGTTGAGTTGCGTTGGGCTGGCGTCGCGAGACAAAGAAAAACGCGCGCTCACGAGTCGGTGAGCGCGCGCTTCAGTGACGATGAGTCACGAGGTACGTTAGTGCTTACGTGCGTGCCAACGTCCCCAGATCGCCGTAGCGAAGAGCAGGAACGCGCCCGCGCCGATCACGGCGTCGAAGCCATGATTGAACGCCGTGTTGGAGAGCAGCGTGAGCGCATCGGCGGCCACCGGCGGTAAGTGCTCGGCGACGATCTGCGCTTCGTCAAGGCTGTCGCGCACGGTGTCCGGGAGCGTCGCGACTTGCGGCACATCCATCGAACGGCCGTAGACGAACGTCAGCAGGCTGCCCATGAAGGTCACGCCCAACGCGCCGCCGAGTTCGTACGAGACTTCTTCGACCGACGCCGCCATCCCGGCGCGCTCGGGCGGTGCGCTCTGCATGATGGTGCTCGACGCCGCCGTCATCGTCGCACCGACGCCAACACCGAGTGACGCCAATGCCAGTGCGGACAACACGAGGCCCGAGTCGCGCAGGATCAGGTAGCCCGCCATGCCCACGGCCGACATCAGCAACGAGATGAACAACATCCGTGCACTGCCCATGCGGGGGAGCATGCGTCCGGCAATCGGTCCCGCGACAAAGGCGGCAATCGATAGCGGCATGCCCGCCCATCCGGCTTCCAGCGGGGAGTAGCCCATCGTCAGTTGCAGACGCTGGCTGAACACCAGTTGCATGCCGATCAGCGCCGCTGCGGCCATCAGTGCCGCCGCCACCGCGCCGGCGAACACCGGATTACGGAACAACGTGAAGTCGAGCAACGGGTGCGCACTGCGCTGCTGGCGCTTGACGAACGCCCACAGGAACGCAACACCCACAACCACCGCAACACCGACCGTCGCCCAGTCGGGGGACAGCTTGCCGGCGCTCTTGATCGCGTACGTCACGCCGATCAGACCGACCATGAAGAGCAGCGAGCCGAACCAGTCCCACGGTTGGGACGACGTCGCCCCACCCTTCGGAATCAGCCACCAGGCCACAGGCAACGCGATCAGCACGATCGGGACGTTGATCAGGAAGACCGAGCCCCACCAGAAGTGTTCGAGCAGCGCGCCACCGACAATCGGGCCGAATGCTGCACCACCCGAAGCCACCGACGCCCAGATACCGATAGCGAGCGCCTGCTCACGCGGATCGGCAAACGTCAGGCGGATCAGCGACAGCGTGGCGGGCATCATCATGGCCGCGCCGACGCCGAGGAAACCTCGGGCGACGATCAGGATGTTGGCACTCGGCGCAAAGGCGGCAGCGAGCGACGCCACGCCGAAGACGACCAGACCGGCGAGGAACAATTGCTTGTGGCCCAGACGGTCGCCGAGCGTGCCCATGCCGAGCAGCAGGCCCGAGACCACGAGTGCGTAAGCGTTGACGATCCACAGCTTGGCGGAGGCCGTCGCTGCCAGATCGTGGGTCAGACGCGGCAGTGCCGTATAGAGCACCGTCATGTCGATCACGATGAGCAGCAGCGCCACCGACACGATGGCCAGTACAAGCCAACGGCGTGCGCCGCTCGCATGAGGTACCGGATGTGTTGAGGTATGCAGACTGGACATCGGAAAAACTCCTTTCCTTTTTGGTGCGCAACTCCCGTTTGTCGAACGGTGCTACGGACTCACTTTAGTTCTAGGGAAAACCCGCATCATCCATCAATAAATCGATTAAGAAAAGTTGGATTCCATCTGATAAGTGGATGGATTTGAAAGGTTTTTCCGTTTAGCGACCGCTGGATGGGGATGTCCGCGATTTAGGGGGTGATGGGGTCAGATTCGAACGGTCGTTCTAGTGCGCCCGTCAAGACTGGCGGCGCACCAAACAGACGCATACAATCTGCGCCACATTCCCATTGGGCGAAAAATCCCCCCTATTCGTACATGGCATCTCATCCGACCCGAATTCCAGACGCCGTCTCGCTCCCCGAGCTGACGGTACGCGGCATGATCCTGGGCGCACTGATCACTGTGGTGTTCACCGCCTCCAACGTTTATCTCGGCCTCAAGGTCGGTCTCACGTTTTCGTCCTCCATTCCTGCGGCCGTCATTTCGATGGCCGTGCTCCGCGCGCTGCGGGGAGGCAATATCCTCGAGAACAACATGGTGCAGACGCAGGCGTCTGCGGCCGGCACGCTCTCGTCGATCATCTTCGTGTTGCCTGGCTTGCTGATGATCGGACACTGGCAAGGCTTTCCGTTTGGCCTGACGCTGGCGATCTGTGCGTCGGGCGGAATTCTTGGCGTGCTGTTCACGATTCCGCTGCGTCGCGCGATGGTCGTCGACAGCGAGTTGCCGTATCCCGAAGGCGTGGCGGCGGCGGAAATTCTGCGCGTCGGCAGTGAAGGTGATGAAGGCACGGCGTCTGCCAACGGGAAAGCATCGACGGGTAACGAAGCGAGCGGTGTGCGGGAGATTGCCTTTGGCGGGATCGTCTCCGCGTTGTTCGCGTTTGCGACGGCTGGCCTGAAGATTCTCGGCGAGAGCATTACCGCGTGGATTCCGGCGGGCACTGCCGTCTTCCGTCTGACGACTGGCTTCTCGCTCGCTTTGATTGGTGCGGGTTATCTCATCGGCATCGTGTCGGGGCTGGCCATTCTGCTTGGCTTCGTGCTCACGTGGGGCATTGCCGTGCCGGTGCTCACGACCATCACACCGAATCCCGATGGACTGGCGATGACCGCGTTCGCTAATGGACTGTGGCAACACAAGGTGCGGTTCATTGGCGCCGGTGTGATCGGCGTGGCCGCCATTTGGACGCTGATTACGTTGGCAAAGCCGATGGTCGACGGCGTGAAGACATCCTTCACAGCGTTGGGTAAGGCGCGTGGCGCGCGGGGTAAGTCGGGTAAGTCAGGTAACGGACAGACGCTGGGGCGTACGGAGCAGGATCTGTCGCCGTATTGGGTGATCGGTCTCACGTTGTTGTGCGTGGCGGTGTGGGTCGTGACGTTCGGCGTGTTCCTTGCGGATGCACCGCTGTCGTTCGGCGGTATTGCGACGCTGGTGATTTGCAGCGTGGTGTTCGCGGTGGTCTTCGGCTTCCTGGTGGCTGCCGCGTGTGGCTACATGGCAGGGCTGGTGGGATCGTCGGCCAGTCCGATTTCGGGTATCGGGATTGTTGCGGTGGTGTTGGTGTCGCTGCTGATTCTGAGCGTCAGTCAGGCGAGCGGGTTACTCGATACCGCTGGCGGCAGCAAGCTTGCGATTGCGTTGGCGCTCTTCACGACGGCCGCCGTCATCGCCATTGCGACGATCTCCAATGACAACCTGCAAGATCTGAAGACGGGTTGGTTGGTGGGCGCGACGCCGTGGCGTCAGCAGGTGGCGCTGTTGGTGGGATGTGTCGTCGGTGCGGCGGTGATTCCGCCAGTGCTGAACCTGTTGTACAACGCTTACGGGTTCACCGATGCGTTGCCGCGCGCGGGGATGGATCCGTCGCAGGCACTGTCGGCACCGCAGGCGATTCTGATGACGGCAATTGCCAAGGGCATCTTCACGCACCAGCTCGACTGGTCGATGCTTGGCATCGGCGCGGTGCTGGGGCTGACGTTGATTGCCATCGATGCGATGTTGGCAAAGCGTGGCGGTGTTGCGCGTGTGCCGGTCATCGCGGTGGGTATCGGCATCTATCTGCCGCCGACGATCGGCTCGGTGCTGGTGATTGGTGCGGTGCTCGGTTGGATTGCGCAGCGCGTGCTGAAGGCGCGAGCCAAAGCGCAAGGAAAGGACTTCGGACCGTATGCGGAAGCGGCTGAGCGACGCGGCGTGTTGCTTGCATCGGGCCTGATCGTGGGTGAGAGCCTGGTGGGTGTCGCGATGGCGATGGTTGTCGGCTTCACCGGCTCCGACGCACCGCTGGCCATCGTCGGCAGCAGCTTTGCTCCGACGTCGGAATGGCTTGCCCTGCTGGTCTTCGCCGGCATCTGCATCGTCATCGTCCGCCGGGTGCTTTCAACGACGCGATCGGCTTAAAGGTTTGCCTGGACGGTTTAGTGGCGTGGTAGCGAAGTCAACGTAATACGCGACGCCCACGCCACACGCCATTGAACACAACGTTGTATCGATCGTAGCGTCACCTGTGAGTCGATGAGCGCGACCTAGCGCGCATCGACTCACAGTGTCTCCTCCGCCTCTCCGCTTCTTCCCCGCTCCCCCGTTAGATCCTTCCTGATGGTCAACCTTAGACCATGGATGCGACACGCAACGCGAAAGCTGCCAACACCCCAACATAAAGAGGCGCGCAGAAGCGCGCCTGAGACGCGAGTCAGCCAGACATACAACCTCTGTGTACGTCCGCTCGTGAAGATCATGAACCGGCGTCGGCACGGGGTGAGTAAAACGTGAGGGGCTAGCGGGACTGGAAGGTGACGTGCCTCAGAGAACTCCGGGTTCCCGTTTTCCAAAGCACTGAACAGAAACGTCACGCAAAAGACAAAGCACTGCGGATATCAAAGACGGGAATACGAGAGGATCGCGATGCCAGAGCTAACGCATCGACGCTTCGTACAGCAAACCCGCTATGCAAACGCCAATGAATGAGGTGAGGAAAAAGAGAGCTTGCCGACGCGGGGTAGCACACGTCGAGGCACAGCCCCGCCGAAGCTATAAGGGGAAGATGGATTGAGAGAGGGTGCCTATGTCCGCCCTCCATCCGTTGCGAGACGGCATACAAAAGGGGTTAGCGAACCCGCACCGTCCATTGAGGCCACCGAGGCGGGTGAGCGGATCTTATCGAGAATGGGCAGCCGGCCCTGTTCTCGTACGCGACATCCAAGAGCAGTGGTTAGCCGATCTCAT
>NZ_CABPSN010000006.1 GCF_902459565.1 Pandoraea aquatica | reverse complement strand
ATCTCGGGTGCGATCCAGCACCTGGCAGGGATGAAGGATTCGAAGGTGATCGTGGCGATCAACAAGGATCCGGAAGCGCCGATCTTCTCGGTGGCGGATTACGGTCTGGTGGGCGATCTGTTCACCGTCGTGCCGGAACTGACGGGCGCGCTGTAAGGCGCCTGGCGTAGTACCGAAGTGAAGTCGTGCGGCTGCGAGAGTCTTCTCTCGCAGCCGATTCGCATGAGGAGGCGCGCAACGCTGTGCGTCTTCATGCGAATCGGTCGAGCAGCACCCGCAGCATCAGCAGAACGAACATAACAAACATAACGATAAGCATCCCGGTATTCGCCACCATCCGAAGGCAATCGGAATCCCTTGGAGGAACGACATGAGTTATCAGGCCCCGATCAAGGACATGCAGTTCGTAATGAACGAACTGGCGGACCTGAACCGCATCGCTGCGCTGCCGGGTTATGAGGAAGCCTCGCCCGAACTCGCACAGGCCGTGCTCGAAGAAGCGGCCCGCTTCAATCAGGAAGTGCTCGCACCGCTGAACGTGATCGGCGATCAGCAGCCGAGTACGTGGAAGGACGGCGTCGTCACGACCACGCCGGGCTTCAAGGAAGCCTTTCGTCAGTTCTCCGAGGCCGGTTGGCAAGGCGTGCTGCATCCGCAGGAGTTCGGTGGTCAGGGGCTGCCCAAGCTCGTCGCCACGCCGTGCACGGAAATGCTCAATGCCGCGAACCTGTCGTTCGCCCTGTGCCCGTTGCTGACCGACGGTGCCGTCGAAGCGCTGCTCACCGCCGGTACCGACGCACAGCGTGCCCTCTACGTCCCGAAGCTGCTCTCGGGCGAGTGGACCGGCACGATGAACCTGACCGAGCCGCAAGCCGGTTCGGACCTCGCGATGGTGCGCACGCGCGCAGAGCGTGAAGGGGATGGCACGTATCGCATCTTCGGTACGAAGATTTTCATCACGTTCGGCGAACACGACATGGCGCAGAACATCGTCCATCTCGTGCTCGCGCGCACGCCCGATGCGCCCCCGGGCGTGAAGGGCATCTCGCTGTTCATCGTGCCGAAGTTCAACGTCGACGCCGAGGGCAAGCTCGGTGCGCGTAATGACGTGCACTGCGTGTCCATCGAGCACAAACTCGGCATCAAGGCGAGCCCCACGGCCGTGCTGCAATTCGGTGACAACGGTGGCGCGACGGGCTATCTCGTGGGCGAAGAAAACCGCGGTCTCGAGTACATGTTCATCATGATGAACGCCGCGCGTTTTGCCGTCGGTATGCAGGGCGTGGCGGTCGCTGAGCGTGCCTATCAGCATGCGGTAGCGTATGCGCGGGATCGTCTGCAAAGCCGTCCAGTGGATGGCTCGTCGCGCGACGCCGTGACGATCATTCATCACCCCGACGTCAAACGCATGCTCATGACGATGCGCGCGCTGACCGAAGGCGCTCGCACGCTCGCTTATGTGGCAGCTGCACAAGCCGACATCGGTCATCATGCCGCTGACGCCGCCGAGCGCAAACGCGCGCAGGCGATCTACGAATTCCTCGTGCCGATTGTGAAGGGCTGGAGCACGGAGATGTCGCTGGAGGTCACGAGCCTCGGTGTGCAGGTGCATGGCGGCATGGGCTTCATCGAAGAAACCGGTGCGGCGCAGTACTATCGCGATGCGCGTATTCTGCCGATCTACGAAGGCACGACCGCCATTCAGGCGAACGACCTGATCGGCCGCAAGACGCTGCGCGATGGTGGCGCAGTGGCGCGCACGCTGTGCGAGATGGTCGAAGCGACGGAGAACGAACTGCGCGCCGCAGGTGGCGTCGCCGCGTCGGTAGCGGAGCGTCTTGCCAAGGGCCGTGAAGCGCTGTCGATCGTGGTCGACTATGTCGTGGCGAACACGCAGGACAACGCTAACGCGGTGTTTGCTGGCAGCGTGCCGTATCTGAAGCTCGCGGGCATCGTGCTGGGCGGTTGGCAGATGGGACGTGCGTTGCTGGCCGCGCAGAAGCTGCGCGATCAGGATCCGTCGTTCTTCGATGCGAAGATCGGCACTGCACGCTTCTTCGCGGACCATATCCTGACGCAGGCGCCGGGTCTGGCGCAGTCGATCACCGAAGGCGCTGACTCTGCCTTGTCGCTGAACGACGCACAGTTCTGACGCACGGCATTGAGCGAAAAAAGAAAGGCGACCTGCGGGTCGCCTTTTCTTTTGCGCACAAACATCGTCGGATGGAATCGTCAGACGAAAAAAACGGCACTGCGTGAATCACGCAGTGCCGTGCATTGGGTCCCCGCCTCAGCCGCTAAGCCGGCATCCTGAACCGAAGGTTCAAGGTGGTCGCGGTTAGTAGCGCTTTGGGTTCATCAGACAGAGTGACGCTCACGCCAGCACTACAAACTTCCGCAACCTGCAACAGATCATTGGTTCAAGGAATCTATGACTTTCGCGAACCAGGCAGGGAAAACTAACCTTTCGGACCGGACGTCTGCGGGTGTCTTTCAGTTCTGATACTGATCGATCACTGCGCTCAGTCGTTCGTCCATGAGCTGCATTCTACGCTGAATTTCTTCGGCGGGGAATGCTTGTCCAGCAGCAATACTTTTTTCCAGTGCAAGCAATTCGGATGCCAGGCTCAACGCTGCCATGACGGCAATCCGGTCGGTGCCGCGCACGCTGCTTTGCGCGCGGACCTTGCTCATTTCGGCATCCACGCGCGACACCGAAGCGAGCAGGTCGGCTTCGTGTTCCGGCGGGCAGGCGAGTCGGTAAGACTGTTCCAGGATATGCACTTCAAGCTGCTTGATCGTCATGCGTTTTCTCCACCGGGGGCACCGAGCAGATCCATCTGACCCTCAGCGGGGTTCTGCGTGGGAAGCTTTTCAAGGATGGCGTTCAGGCGAACCTGTGCCTCGTCGATCTTGGCAGCAAGCTGATCGCGTTGCAGACGCAAGGCGTCGCGCTCCGTGCGCAATTGCTCAATGGCAGCGCGGGTTTCGTCGCATTCGGCACGCGCGCGGTCGAGTTCCGCGAGCAGCGCTTGATTGTGTTGGTGAAAACGCTGGCTGATAACAACCAGCTGTTCCATTTTGTCGGTGAGATTGTCGAGATCGGTGAGCATCGGGCTGCGTCCTCTTGATTGCCCTACATTCTAACGGAATCGGCGGCCAGTGCCCGACGAACGAGCATTGACGCTCGTTCCAATGGCCCCTACACTTGCGGCACTTCGGTGCTCGCGCACGCCCCCCGGCATGCGCAGTTAAACGGGAAACAGGGAGCCGCGTCCCCACACGGGCTGGCCAACCTGTGCTGCCCCCGCAACGGTAAGTCATTCTTTCGGCCCGAAAGGTTTCCGAAAACGCGCCTCGCCTCCATTGCCACTGTGTGCTATCCGCATGCGGGAAGGCCGGTCAGGCGCCACGATGACCAGCCCGGATACCGGCCCAAGTGAGTGGGGAATTATCCATGCCGCCCGGCCCCGAGCCGTAGGCGGCCTGACGTCGTTTTCATGTGTCGATGCTCCGCATCCGTGACGTGTCACCGGCGCTCCCCTTGCGCCGGCGGCCCGCGGGGGAACGGGTCAAGGCTATAAGAAAACTACGGAAGTCACACCTGACCATGCGCACCCACGTTCGCGCGATGGCGCCGCACGCGCCTGTTTTTGCACGTCTCGCACCTGCTGCTGCACCCGCTACCTTTGCCCTCGCTCCGCACCGTCTCGCGATGGCGGCCGCCTTGCTGGCCGCAAGCCTCGGCGCACACGCGCAGTCGAGCGACGCGTCGCTCAACACGACCGTCGTGACAGCCTCGCGCACCGAGCAGAAGCTCGCAGACACGCTTGCCTCCACCTCGGTCATCACGCGCCAGCAAATCGAGGACAGCCAGGCGCAGGACCTGCCGTCGCTGCTGCGCGGTCAGGCCGGGGTGGAAATTACGCAGACCGGCGGCTTCGGCACGACGGCCAGCATCTTCATGCGTGGTGCGAACTCGAACTCGTCGCTGGTGCTGATCGACGGTGTGCCCGTCAATTCGGCCACGACCGGTGTGGCCAACATCGCCCAGATTCCGGTGTCGCAAATCGACCACATCGAAATCGTGCGCGGCAACGTGTCGGCCCTGTACGGCTCGCAAGCCGTCGGCGGCGTGATCCAGATCTTCACGCGAAAGGGCGACGGCGGTCCGCCCAAGGCCTACGCCGAAATCGGCTATGGCACGAACAACACCACGCAAGCTAACGCCGGTATCGCCGGGTCGTTCGAAGACGGCAAGACGCGCTTCTCGCTGGATGTATCGCGCTTTCATACCAACGGCATTTCGGCGCAGGACCCGCGCTTCGCACCGAAGGTCAACCCGAACCGTAACGGCGACGACAACACCAGCGTGACGGCCTCGCTCTCGCGCAAGTTCGGTGATACGTGGGAAGTCGGTGCGCGCCTGTTCCAGAGCGACGGCAGCAGCAGTTACGACAACGCCTTCGGCAAGCCCTCCGACCTGAACGACACCGACGCACGCGTGCGCCAGATCTCGGCTTACGCCAAGGGCAACATCACCGACAAGTGGAACACGCGCTTCACCGTCACGCAGGGCGACGATTACAGCTACAACTATCTGAACGGCAAGGGCAACGGCAACTTCCATACGTCGAACAATCAGATCGACTGGGCCAACGAATACGCCTTCATGCCGGATCACAAGCTGATCGCGGGTTACACGCGTCAGGAACAGACGGTCGAAGGCAACACGACCTACAACCACAACAACCGCCATCTCGACTCGTTCTACGTCGGCTATGAAGGTGTGTTCGCGCAGAAGCACGAAGTGCAGGCCACCGTGCGTCGCGACATCTATTCGGACTTCGGCGGTGCGAACAGCTACTGGGTCGGTTACGGCTACAAGCTGACCGAGCAGTGGAAGCTGATGGCCAACGCGTCGGACGGGTTCCGCGCACCGACCTTCAACGAACTGTTCTACCCGGGCTACGGCAATCCGAATCTGCAACCGGAGCGTTCGATCTCGAAGGAGCTGGCCGTCCAGTTCTACGACCCGACCTTCGGTCTCGCGAAGCTTGCGCTGTTCCGCACGAGCTACACGAACCTGATCCAGTCGCTGACCGTATTCCCGTATACGGCCGCGAACGTGGCGAACGCGCGCGTCGAAGGGCTTGAACTGACGTATCAGGGCAAGATTCAGTGGACGGGCACGGACGTTCGCGCGTCGTTCACGCGTCAGAATCCGACCGATCTCGATGCCAACAAGGTGCTCGCGCGCCGTGCCAAGCAATACGCGTCGTTCGGCGTGACGCAGAAATTCCTCGGCAAGTACTCGGTCGGTGGCGATGTCTATTACAGTGGCGAGCGTTACGATACGGGCGGCCAGCATCTCGGCGCTTACACGCTCGTGAACTTGCAGGCACGCTACGATATCGACAAATCCTGGTACGTCTCGGCGCATCTGGATAACGTCTTCAACAAGAACTACCAGACGGTCTATGGCTACAACACCCTCGGACGTGCAATTTACGTCTCGCTTGGCTGGAAGCAGTTCTGACGGCGTCCCGGCGGGACGTGACGCCGCATGACGCTGCGTCGCGCCCTCGCCATCTGGACGGGACTGGCCGGCATTGCGCTGGCCGTACTCGTCGCGTCGCTCATGCTCGGGAGCGTGCCGGTTTCATTGCGTGAGATCGGTGCGCTCGCGCTCGGTCACGACGCCGGTCTCGCTGGCGACGTGGTCTGGCGACTGCGTCTGCCGCGTGCGCTCGCCGCGTTTGCCTGCGGCGGCTTGCTGGCGGTAGCGGGCACGCTGATGCAGACGCTGCTGCGTAACCCGCTCGCCGATCCGTACGTGCTCGGCATCTCCGGTGGCGCGGGCGTTGCGGCGCTTGCGTCGCTGGCGCTAATGCTGCCGTTTTTCTGGGTGCAGACGAGCGCTTTTCTCGGGGCGCTCATCGCCATCGCCATCGTGATGGGCCTCTCGCACCGCAGCTTTCTGCGGCCCGGCGATCAGGACAGCAGCACCAAACTGTTGCTCACCGGCGTGATGATGGCCGCCGGTTTCGGCGCACTTTCCACCCTGATTCTCACGCTTGCGCCCGACGCGAGTCTGCGCGGCATGCTGTTCTGGCTGACGGGTGATCTGAATGGCGTGGATCGCGCGTCGCTCCCGCTGATCGCACTCGCCGTGACCTTGCTCATCGTGTGCCCGGTCGCCCATCGGCTGAACGTGCTGCTGCGCGGCGAGGCCGTGGCGCAGGCCGTCGGTGTCGCCGTCGGCCCGTTGCGGGCGCGTATTTATCTGGCGGCGTCGCTTGCGACGGCGGTCGCCGTGACGACGGCCGGCAGCATCGGCTTCATCGGGCTCGTGGTGCCGCACATTCTGCGTCTGCGTTTCGGCAACGACCAGCGCATGTTGATGCCTGCCGCCGCCCTTGGCGGCGGGGCGTTGCTGATGCTCGCCGATCTGGTGGCGCGCACGGTGATCGCGCCGACGCAACTGCCGGTCGGCGTCATCACGGCGATGCTCGGCGTGCCCGTGTTCCTGTGGCTGCTCTCGCGACGGGTGATCCGATGACATCCCTTCCGAACACACATCCGAGCGTGAACGCACCGCTGCTGCAAACCCACGCGCTCACCTTGCGTGCGGGCGAGCGTGTGCTCGTGGACTGGCTCGATGTGTCGATTGCGCCGGGTGAGTGCTGGTGTCTGGCCGGACCGAACGGTGCGGGCAAGACGACGCTACTCGGCACGCTCGCAGGTCTGCGTCCCCTTGACGACAAGCCGCAGCGCGACGCGAGCATCACCGCGAGCGGACGTGTGGAGATCGCAGGCAAGCCGCTCCCACAGTGGCGTCCCGGCCCGTTGGCGAAGGTGCGTGCGCTCATGCCGCAGCAGAGCCGCGACGCGTTCGGCGCAACCGCGCTGGAGGTCGTGCTGGCGGGGCGTCATCCTTATCTCGCGCAAGGTCGCTGGGGCGCATGGGAGTCCGACGACGACGTTGCGCTGGCCATCGCCGCGCTCGCGCAGGTCGGGTTGGAAGACTTCGCGTCGCGCGACGTCACCACGCTCTCGGGCGGCGAGCGACAGCGTGTCTCACTGGCAGCGGTGATTGCGCAAGCCACGCCGTTGCTGCTGCTCGACGAACCCGTTTCGCATCTCGATCTGCATCATCAGATCGACGCGCTCGAACTCCTCGCCCGCCACGCGCAGCGCGACGATTGTGCGGTCGTCTTTTCATGTCACGATCTCAACCTCGCCCGACGCTTCGCCACGCATGCCCTGTTGCTCGACGGCCGTGGCGGCTGGCGCGCCGGTCCGGTACGGGAAGTGCTCTCGGCAGCGCATTGCAGCGACGCGTTCGGCTATCCGCTGCGCCTGATTCGCGATGGCGACGACGAGGCGCTGGTGCCGGTGCGGCGCACATGATTGACGTCGCCGGTGTGCGTCCCCTTTTTTCCGCGTGCGCGTTTGAGCGTCGCATGCATGCCGTTTTTTCCGTATTCGACTTGATTGACAGGTGCCGTCCATGACTCAGGAAACGCCGAACTCCGACTCCCTCACCACCGATACTGCTGATGCCGTCGATGCCGATGATGGCCGCAACGAACGCCATCGCGCACGCATGGTGCGCAAGAAGGCGGTCGTCGACGAGAAGATCGAGAAAGCGCAGCGCGACTGCGGTGTGATCGTCATTACGACCGGCAACGGCAAGGGCAAATCCAGCTCGGGCTTCGGCATGGTCGTGCGCGCGATGGGGCACGGCATGAAGACGGGCGTCGTGCAGTTCATCAAAGGCGCGATTCCCACGGGCGAGGAGAAATTCCTGCGCCGCTTCCCCGAGGAGTGCGAATTCCACGTGATGGGCGAAGGCTACACGTGGGAGACGCAGGACCGCGCGCGCGATATCGCCAAGGCCGAAGCGGCGTGGGAGCAGGCACGTCGTATGTTGCAGGATGCGTCCTTCGGTCTGGTCTTGTTCGACGAACTGAACATCGCGCTCAAGCTCGGCTATCTCGACGTCAACACCGTGATCGCGGACTTGCAGGCACGCCCCGAGATGCAGCACGTGGTCATCACCGGCCGTGGCGCACCGCAGGCGCTCATCGACGCGGCCAACACCGTGACCGACATGACGCCCGTGAAGCACGCGTTTGCCGACGGCATCCGCGCGCAGCCCGGCGTCGAAATGTAATTTCAGTCTTATCGCTCATCGTTTCAGGACGTTCCCGTATGACCGCATTCAGCCCGCTGCTGGCAGAACTCTTCGACATCACCGTGCCGTCCACGGCCATGGATGCCGCGCTCCAGCATGCCATCGACATCAAGACGAAGCCGCCCGGCAGCCTCGGCGCACTGGAGCGCGTGGCGCTCCGGATCGGCCGCATTCAGCAGAGCGCGACGCCGGAACTCACGCGTCCCGCGATGCTGGTGTTCGCGGGCGATCACGGTGTCGTGGCCTCGGGTGTGAGTCCCTATCCGCAGGCCGTGACGGCGCAGATGGTGCTCAACTTCCTGCGCGGTGGCGCAGCCATCAATGTCTTCTGTCGCGCGGGCGGCATCGAGATGGAAGTGATCAACGCGGGCGTGGCGGCGGACTTTCCGGCCCATGCATCGCTCGTGGACATTCCCGTCGCACGCGGTACGCAGAACTTCGTCGACATGCCTGCCATGACGCGCGAGCAACTGGAGACGGCGATTGCTGCCGGGGCCGCGCGTGTGGTGGCGCATGCGTCGCGCGGCACGCGCATGATCGGTTTCGGTGAGATGGGCATCGGCAACACGTCGGCCGCAGCCTGCCTGATGCAGCGTCTGACGGGGTTGCCGCTTGCCGACTGCGTTGGCCGTGGCACAGGTGTCGACGACGCCGGACTCGCCCGCAAGACGGCCGTACTCGAACGCGCGCTGACGGCGCACCCGGCGACGGGCGAGACGCCCGACCCGCTGGACACGCTCGCGACCTTCGGCGGCTTCGAGATCGCGATGATGACCGGCGCGTATCTCGCCGCGGCGAAGCTCGGCCTCGTGATCGTGGTGGACGGCTTCATCAGCACGTCGGCGCTGCTGGTCGCGGCGCGCGTCGCGCCTGCGGTGCTCGACTACTGCGTGTTCGCGCACGCGTCGGACGAAACCGGGCATCGCGCCATGCTCGACGCGCTCGGCGCAGAACCGCTGCTGCAACTGGGACTGCGTCTGGGCGAAGGCACGGGCGCAGCGCTCGCCATGCCGCTGATTCAGGCGGCTGCGGCGTTCCTGCGCGAGATGGCGACGTTCGAAGGCGCGGGTGTCAGCGACCGTGAATGACAACAATTGACATCGACTAAGGACGAGACGACTAACGAATGACGACCTCCGCCCCAGATCCTTCCGACGACACCATCCCGCCGACGCGCGTGCCCGTGGTGCAGGATCGCGCGCCGGTCTCGTTCGGCGGATTCCGGGGGCAGTTGCGTCTGTTCCTGACCGCGCTCGGCTTCTTCACACGAGTGCCGATTCCGCAGTGGGTGGGTTACTCGCCTGAACAGCTGAACGCCGCGACGCGGTATTTCCCACTCGTCGGCGTGTTCGTCGGCGCGCTGGTGGCGTTGCTGACGGTGGCGATGGGACACCTCTGGTCGCCGCATCTCGCCATTGCGCTGGGGCTTGGCGTGAGCGTGTTGCTCACGGGGGCCTTTCACGAAGACGGGCTGGCCGATTCCGTCGACGCTTTCGGTGGGGCGTTCGAACGTGAGCGCGTGCTGGAGATCATGCACGACTCGCGCATCGGGACTTACGGTGCTATCGCGCTGTGGCTGGCGCTGGCGATCAAGTGGCAGGCGCTCGTCGATATTCAGGCGTCGATGGGGTGGGGCGGCTTTGCCGTGGTGTTGATCGGTGCGCACGCGGCGAGTCGCAGCATGGCGATCAGTTTGCTGCGCACGCTCGATTACGTACGCCCTGAAGGCAAGGCGAAGCCGGTGGCGCAACGGCTGAGTCTGGGCGGACTGATGTTCGGCGTGCTTTGCAGCGCGCCGTGGTGGGTGTGGCCGGACTGGCGTGCGGGCGTGACGGGCGTGGTGGTCCTGCTCGCGTTGCGCGCCGCGTTCATCCGCTATCTACGCCGACGTCTCGGTGGCTACACCGGCGACACGCTGGGCTTCGCACAGCAACTCGGCGAGCTGGCGCTCTACCTCACGGTGTGCGCATGGATCTGATTCTGATGCGTCATCCGCCCCCCGACGTTGCGCCGAACGTCTGCTATGGCCGGACGGATCTGCCGGTCGATGCCTCGCGTTTCGACGCAACTGTGGCGTCGATGCAGGCGAGGCTTATTACGTTACTCGATGGCCGGATGCCGGTCGCGATCCACAGCAGTCCCCTGCAACGCGCACGCCGTGCGGCGGATGTCCTGGCCGCGTCGCTCGAGCTGCCGGTGACACAGGATGCGCGTCTGGCCGAGATGGATTTCGGGGCGTGGGAGATGCAGTCGTGGGACGCCATCGATCGTCACGATCTGGATGCGTGGGCTAAAGACGTCTCAGGCTTTTCGCCCCCCGGTGGCGAGTCGGCGCGAGACCTCGCCGTGCGTGTTGACGCATGGGCGAGGGGACTGCTAGGTGATGGGGTTGACGAACAGGCTGCGAGGGATGCGGTGTATGTCGCTGTCGCGCACGCGGGCCCCATCCGTCTGCATACGGCGACTGCGCTGCGCCTGCCCACGACCGCGTGCCTGTCGTGGGCGCTCGACTTCGGGGGCATCTGCCATCTGCGCATTGCCGACGACGGTCAGGCGCGACTGATGCGCTGGAACGGCTAGGCGGTCGTCGCTTTACCGTTGTCGATGCGCGTCGAAGCCAGGCGTCATCGCGGGCAGTGTCGTCATTTGCGACGACATTACTTCGCGGCGACAGCGCGACGCGAACGCGCGATATCGAGGTCTTCGCACATCGTGCGTGCGCCGTCGAGAATGCGCGGGCTGGGACGGTTGATGAGGTCGCCGTCGATGCCGAACAGATTGTTGTGCGCGACGGCCGGGAGTTGCGGCCACTTGCGCCAGTTATCGAGCGTGGCCAGCGGCTTGTCGGACTTCGTGGCCCCGGGCGTCGCGGTGAACATCGCTTCCGGCGCTTTGGCCAGCACTGCTTCGATGGACACGCGCGGCACAAGCGCCGGTTCGTTCGCGAAGACATTCACACCGCCGCACAGGCGGATCACGTCGCTCACCATATGCGTGCCGTTCAGCGTCATGAGCGGCTGCGTCCAAACCTGATAGAACACCGGCACTGGCGCGCGCGATGCGTATTGCTTGCGCAACGCTTCATAGCGCGCGCGGAAAGCCTCGGCGGATTCCTTTGCTTTGGCAGGCGTGCCCATCAGCGTGCCGAGCGTCTCGATGGCCGCCGGCAGATCCGTCAGATGCTTCGGCTCCGAATAGAACACGGGCAACTTCAACTGACGTAATGCCTCGACCTGACGCTGCGAGTTGCCGTGCATCCATACGACGAGCAGATCGGGCTTGAGCGCGAGAATGCGTTCGAGATCGAGCGCGCTGTTGTCGCCCACATGCGGCAGGCGCTGTGCCGCCTCCGGATAGTCGGAGTACTTCACCACGCCCACGACCTTGTCGCCCGCACCGGCGGCGAACAGCAACTCGGTGGCATGTGGGGACAGACTGACCACGCGTTGTGCCGGGGCGGGTAGGGTGACGGTCGCGCCGGAGTCGTCCTTGACGGAGACGGCGGCGTGCGCGCCGGACACGCCGGACAAGGGCGCACCTGCGAGGCAAGCGAAGGCAAGGGCAAGCGTCTGAACGCGAAGGCGGGTGAGCATGGCCGGGCGGGGTAGCGAAGTCAGCGACATGGGGGCGAGGCGTGTGTAAGGGCTGGCGGGCGCACGACGCGTCAACAAAGGAAACGTCGAAAAATGAGATCATTCCCGCCACGGACTCGCCATTTTCTGCGGGTTGGGGCGCGGCGACAAGCGTTTGAAAGGCTGTCCAGCGAACCGATGTCACGTAATGGCTGTCGAATGATGCGTGGCATCCGGCGGTATGCATTGGGTGACATGCCGGCCGTGCTGGACAGAACTGAAGGAGTCGAAGTCGTGAAACGAAATATCGGAGTGGTGGGCGCTGCGGCGCTGGTGATGGTTTCGATGCTCGCAGGGTGCGCTGCGCCGGGCGGCGGATCTGGCTCGGGCACCAATGCAACGAGCACTAGCAAGGTGCAAGCCTATGGGGTGCTCGACGCCGGTGTGGCTGTAGCGCGCTAACGCGGTAACGCGCTACCGCGCCAACGTACTCAAAACGACTGCGCCCCCTGACGCCGAAGCGTTCAGGGGGCGCAATGTCTAACGCGGTGCCGGAGGTGACGGGAACGTTACTGGAGCACAACTGAAACGTTACTGAAACGTGGCGGCAACCGGTAATTCGGCGCATTGCACGATGGTCCGGAGTCCACGGCAACGGCCGAGCTACTGTACGGCGTTAGTTCGATGCCGGAGCGGGGGCCGTGGCGCCTGCGTCCGATGCCGGGGCGCTCATTGCGCCGCCGCCTGCATCGCTGGCCGCAGCCGGTGCCGGCGCGGTCGTGTCGGCTGCCGGAGCGGCCGGTTGATCTTCCTTCTTGGAGCAACCCACCGTCACAACAGTGGCGGTCAGAAGCGTGGCGAGCAACAGCGGCAGTTTTTTCATTTGGTCGTCCTTTTAATTGGGAAAGCCCTTGCGAAAGAACCTTCAGTCTAGCGGCGCCTTTCGGCGATGACTGTGTGCATTTGTTGCAGAAATGCTTCAATTTGTAACGAAAACGGCAGGAATACCCGTCATTTAATACCGCGTAAGCAGTCCCTCAGGTATCCCCGGGCAACGTACACCCGTTCGGAAGCATAACGGGAAAATTGGATGAGTCCGGTCTGCGGCAGTTCCCGAAAACGTCATTTAAGACGGAATCCGGGACTCACGGGCACGCATTTGGCAAGTGTGGTGAGTGCCGCCGCCAGTCGCTGCCAGTCGTTTTCGGTCGCCGGCAGGCCCAGACGCAGACTAGGCAGCGTTTGGATGCCATCCACCGATGCAATCGGACGCGCATCGAACAACCGCGTCCATACCCCCTGTTCAGCCAACTGCGCGTGCCATTGCGGCGCGAGCGCATGCGGCGTCCAGGCAAACAGCGGTGTGCCAACTGTGGGCCAGTACCGGTCGCGCAACAGCGACAACAGACGTTCACCGTCCTGCAACAAACGTTTCCGTGTCGCACGTTGCCACGCTGTGTCGTTCAGGGCCGTTCGTACTGCGAACCTTGCCGGACCGCTAACCGTCCATGCACCGAGTCGTTCGGCGAGACGTCTGCCAAGCCCTTCCGGGCACAACGCGAAACCCGCGCGGATGCCTGCCAATCCGAAGAACTTTCCTACCGAGCGCAGGATGACGAGGCCGTCTTCGCCGGCGTGAGGTGTCATCGACGTGTCGGGGGAAACATCAGCAAACGCTTCGTCGACGATCAACGTGCCGCCGCGCGCGGCCAACTGTGCTTGCCATTGGGCGAGCGTCTCGCGAGAGACGGATCGCGTGGTGGGATTGTCGGGGTTGACCCAGACGAGGTGGTCGACATCCGGTAAGCCGGCTTCCGGTCCGAGCCACGGCACGAGCGTGTGTCCGGCCTGCACGAACGCCGGTGCGTACTCGCTGTAGGTGAGCGATGCGACAGCGACGCGTCCCGGTCGAAGCAGCGCGGGGAGCGCGCGGATGACCGCCTGCGAACCGGCGCAGGGGACGACGGTTTCGACCGGCACGCCGTAGTAGCGGGCAGCCACGTCGCGCAGGTCGTCGAAGGCGTCGGGGAGATCGCGCCAGGCATGCGGCGGTGGCATCGGCACCGGATACCCCACGGGATTGATGCCCGTCGACAGATCCAACCAGGCTTTGCGCGGACGCCCAAACCGGCGGATGGCTTCGCCGAGATTGCCGCCGTGGCGCGGGGCATCGGAGATGGGCACCGAGGATGATGGTGCAGGTGCAGCGGATGACGCAGACATGACGATCAGAAAGCGAGTTACAGCAGTGTTGTGGGCATGGCATCGGCCTGCGACGCGGCGAACAGCGCCAGTGCGCCGGTGACGATCAGCCACATCCACATGGAACGGGAGATCAGCCGCCACGCGGCCTTGATGTGTTGTGCGGAGGGTTCCATGCCGCAGCCCAGCGGCGGACGTGCTTCCCACTCGCCGTGATACCGCGCCGGCCCCCCCAGCTGAACGCCGAGGCTACCGGCACCGGCAGCCATCACGGGGCCCGCGTTGGGGCTCGACCACGCGCTCGCCTGCGTGCGCCAGCAATCGATGGCACGCGCCACATCGCCGAAGATCGCGTAGCTCGCGGCGGTCAATCGCGCGGGAATCCAGTTGAGGATGTCGTCGATGCGCGCCGCCGGTCGGCCGAAGTAGAGAAACTTGTCGGTGCGATAGCCCCACATCGCGTCGAGCGTATTGGCCAGACGGAACAGCACGACGCCGGGCGCACCGGCAATCGCAAACCAGAAGAGCGCGCCGAAGATCGCGTCGTTGCCGTTTTCCAATGTGGATTCGACGGCGGCACGCGCGAGATCGGAGGCGTTAGCGTCGTCCGTGTCGCGCGAAACGATGCGCGCGGTGAGGGCGCGGGCCTGTGTCAGATCGCCGTCGCGCAGGGCGTGCGCAATGGGCATCACATGTTCGCGCAGACTGCGGGCACCGAGCGCCGCGTACAACGCCAGTGCTTGCCAGACGATGCCGCCCCAGCCGGGCAGGAACGTCAGCGCCCAGGCGATCAGCACGGGAATCACGAGCATGATGCACCACGCCCACGTGCCACGCGTCATGGCGCTGAACGGCTTGTCGCGGACGTCGGGATCGTTGAGCCATGCGTCGACGCCGTTGGCGATATAGCCGAAGCCGACCAGCGGGTGCCAGCGTCGCGGCTCGCCGAGCCAGGCGTCGAGCAACACGCCGATCAAAGCGGCGAGCCAGAGCGATTCGGGCGCGAGTCCTGTGAGCATCGGCGAGTGACTCCTTTTTCTCTTATCCCTTGAGGGCCATGGGCAGCCCGGCGACGACGAAACGCACGTGCGGCGCGAGCGCGGCGACACGCTGGTTGAGACGTCCCAGTTCATCGACATAACGCCGCGTGACCGAGCCCATCGGAATCACACCCAGACCGATTTCATTACTGACGACGACGATCTTGCCGGGCAGCGACAGCAGCGTTTGCGCGAGTGTGTCGACCACGCGCTGCCATTGCGCGTCCGTCGCCGGTCCCTCGGGATGATCGTCCGGCGGACACAGCCAGCCCGCCAGCCACAGCGGCAGACAGTCGACGAGCACGCAATGGCCGTCGCGCGCGACTTCCCGCAGTGTGCGCGCCAGCTCGCGTCCGGCTTCCACCGTTTCCCAATGCGCCGGACGGCTTGCCCGGTGATGCGCAATGCGCGCCTGCATCTCGGGCTCGCCGGTTACGGCAGCCGTCGCGACATAGGTCACGGACAGGCCGCTCTGCGTGGCGAGGTGTTCGGCAAACGCACTCTTGCCGGAGCGTGCGCCGCCGAGCACGAAGGTGAGATCGGGGGAGTTTGGAGCGAGGTCGGTCATGGCAGATATTGTACGAGCGCCCGATGCGATAATCCGCGTCATGAGTGAAATCCCTGTCAAATTCGAAGCCCCCGCCGGCCCGCGTCGCGGCACCCTGATGGTTCAGGGGACGTCGTCGGACGCAGGCAAGAGCACGGTCGTCGCCGGTCTTTGTCGTCTTCTGTATCGCGAGGGCGTGCGCGTCGCCCCCTTCAAGCCACAGAACATGGCGCTCAACAGTGCCGTGACGGCCGACGGCGGCGAGATCGGACGCGCACAAGCGTTGCAGGCCCAAGCGGCGGGCGTTGCACCGCATACCGACTTCAATCCCGTGCTGCTCAAGCCGAGCAGCGACCGGGGCGCACAGGTCATCATCGGCGGCAAGGTCGTGGCCGATCTCGATGCGCGTGCGTATCACGAGTACAAGCCTCGCGCGATGGCGGCGGTGCTGGCCGCGTACGAGCGTCTGCGTGCTGGGTACGACGCGGTGCTGGTCGAGGGCGCGGGCAGTCCGGCCGAGGTGAATCTGCGCGCACGCGATATCGCGAACATGGGCTTCGCAGAAGCGGTCGACGCCCCGGTGATACTCGTCGCCGACATCGACCGGGGTGGCGTCTTTGCGCAATTGATCGGCACGCTCGCGTGTCTGTCGGACAGCGAACGGGCGCGTATCAAGGGCTTCGTCATCAATCGCTTTCGCGGCGATCCGTCGCTGCTCACGAGCGGGCTGGAGTGGCTGGAGACGAAGACGGGCATCCCGGTGCTGGGCGTGCTGCCTTACCTGCATGGGCTGCATCTCGACGGGGAAGACATGCTGCCCGGCGAGCGTCACAAGGCCGCGAGCGGCGAGACGCGTCTGCGTGTGGCCGTGCCCGCCTTGCCGCGCATCAGTAATCACACCGACTTCGACGCTCTGCGTGCGCATCCGCAAGTCGATTTCCGTTATGTCGGCGCGGGCGAGGCGTGGCCCGCCAGCGATCTCGTGATCCTGCCTGGCAGCAAGCATGTGCGTGCCGATCTCGCGTGGTTGCGCGCACAAGGCTGGGAGACGGCGATCGCGCGGCATCTGCGCTATGGCGGCAAAGTGCTGGGGATCTGCGGCGGCTTGCAGATGCTCGGTGCGGCGATTCACGATCCGCTCGGGCTCGAAGGCGACGCGGGCACGACCTCGGGCCTCGGCTGGCTGGAGATCGAGACCACCATGGAGCCGCAGAAGCAACTGCGCGTGGTGGCCGGACGTCTCACCGCCGGCGACGCGCCGGTGAATGGCTACGAGATTCACATGGGCGTGACGCGCGGGGCGGCGCTCGCACGTCCTGCGGTCTGGCTGGACGGTGGCGCACAAGATGCGCAAGGCCCGGTCGCCGACGGTGCCCGCTCGGCCGACGATCAGGTCATGGGGACGTATCTGCACGGCCTGTTCGACACCCCCGAGGCACTGCAAGCGCTGCTCGCGTGGGCGGGCGCACGCGATCTGGCGGTGCAGGACTACAACGCGCTGCGCGAGGCGTCGCTCGACCGGCTGGCCGACGCGTTTGCCGAGCATCTGGACCTGCCGCGCGTTTGGGCTTGTCTGCGCTAGCGGGGCGGCTGATTGACGTATCGTTGGTATTCGTCCTTATGCCCGGCTGAGGCCCTTCGGGGATCAGGCGAGGAAAGGGCGGAAGCGGCACCGTCATCGACCCGTTGTAATATTGGCGAAAATCGACCTCGGGGAGTCTGCAATGCCGGTGATTGTGGTGGCGAATCCAAAGGGTGGCGTGGGTAAGAGCACGCTGGCGACGAATCTGGCGGGCTATCTCGCCGCGCAGGGTCATGCCGTCATGCTGGGCGACACGGATCGTCAGCAGTCCTCGCGCGCCTGGCTGGGGCTGCGTCCACCGGCGCTGCGTCCGATCGCTACCTGGGAGGTTGACCACAACGAGGTGGCCCGCCCGCCCAAGGGCACCACGCATGCGGTGCTCGACACGCCCGCTGGCCTGCATGGCAAGCGTCTTGACTCGATCCTCAAGCTCGCGGACCACATTCTGGTGCCGTTGCAGCCGTCGATCTTCGATATCCTCGCCACGCGCGATTTCCTCCAGAAGCTGGGCGAAGAGAAGGCGGTGCGTCAGGGCGACGTACGCATCGGTGTGGTCGGGATGCGCGTGGACGCACGCACGCGGGCGGCCGATCAGCTCTCGCGCTACTGTGAGGAAGCGGGCCTGCCGGTGCTCGGCATGCTGCGCAACACGCAGAACTATGTGCAACTCGCCGCGCATGGGCTGACGTTGTGGGATGTAGCACCGGGGCGCGTCGAGCGCGATCTGCCGCAGTGGGACGGCATCACCGAGTTCGTGGCGAAGTGACGAACGTCGGGTGAGCGCTCAGGCATAAAAAAGGGACCCGAAGGTCCCTTTTTCTTTGAGCCGCGTCGGTGTCCGACGCGTCGCCTTACTTCGCTGCCTGAGCGGCTTCGAAGGCGCGGGTTTCTTCCCACGCTTGCAGCGGCACGTGATCGCGTTCGCCCTTCTGCACGTTCTTCTCGTCGACGAACACCAGCTTGGGCTTGAAGCCGGCCAGCACTTCCTTTTCCTCGACTTGTGCGTACGACACGATGATCACGATGTCGCCGAGCTGCGCGCGACGTGCGGCCGCGCCGTTGAGCGAGATCATGCCGCTGCCGCGCTCGCCGCGAATAGCGTAGGTCGTGAAACGTTCGCCGTTGTTGACGTTGAAGATGTCGATTTGCTCATTTTCGACAAGGCCCGAGGCTTCGAGCAGGTTTTCGTCGATCGCGCACGAGCCTTCGTAATGCAATTCGCAGTGCGTTACGGTGGCGCGATGGATCTTCGACTTGAGCATGGTGCGGTACATGGCGTGCCTCTTGTGTTGCGATGTGTTTCGATGCCGCGCACGCTGCGCGACGAAGAATGTGCGCGCGGAATCGGCGAAGTGCCGACACGCGCACGGCTTGCGCCTGGAGCCCTTCGCGCTGGTCGTGCGGGTCGCTCGACCGTGCGCGGCGGGCCCGGCGCTCAAATTTCGAGGTTGTCGATCAGACGCGTCGCGCCCAGCTTGGCGGCGGCGAGCACCACCAGGCTTTCTGCCGGTGCCGCGCCGGGGGCGGGCACGCGCAGATTGGCGCGCTGGCGAATCGATACGTAGTCCGGTTTCCATCCGCGCTCGGTCAGTGTCTTCATGGCCGACGCTTCGAGCGCTGTGTAGTCGCTGCTGCCACCGTTCACGGTGTCGCGGATTTCGTTCAGCAAGCGATACAGTTGCGGTGCCTCAGTGCGCTCGGCGTCCGACAGATAGCGGTTGCGCGAGGACAGGGCGAGACCGTCGTCGGCACGCACCGTCTCGGCGGCAATGATCTCGATGGGCAGCGCGAACTGACGGCACATGCTGCGCACGATCATCAATTGCTGGTAGTCCTTCTTGCCGAACACGGCCACGCGCGGCTGCACGCACGAGAACAGCTTGGTCACCACCGTGCACACGCCCTTGAAGAAGCCGGGGCGGAACTCGCCTTCGAGAATGTCGCCCAGATCGTGCGGCGGCTCGACGCGGTATTCCTGCGGCTCCGGATACATCTCCTTCTCGTCCGGCGCAAACAGCACGTAGACGTTCTCGCGCGTGAGCTTCTCGATGTCGTCCATCATCGTGCGCGGGTACTTGTCGAAGTCCTCGTTCGGCCCGAATTGCAGACGGTTCACGAAGATGCTGGCGACCACCGGATCGCCGTGCTGGCGTGCGAGTCGCATGAGCGAGAGGTGGCCTTCGTGCAGATTGCCCATCGTGGGCACGAAGGCAACGCGATTCTGTCCGCGCAGTTGGTCGCGCAGTTCGTGAATCGAGGGGATGACTTTCATGGGGCGCTCAGTTTGGGGTGTAAGTCAGGCGGACGTAGATCGGCGCAAACGGCTCGGCCTGCGTGATCTCCAGCAGCGACTCGCGCGTGAGTTCGAGCATGGCGATGAAGTTGACCACCACGACCGGCACGCCGCGCGTGACGTCGAAGAGGTCGGTGAACTCCATGAAACGCGCGCCTTGCAGGCGTCGCAGAATCTGGCTCATGTGCTCGCGCACCGACAGTTCTTCGCGGGAAATTTTGTGATGCTGAACGAGCTTGGCGCGACGCAGCACCTCGGCCCACGCAGCGCGCAGGTCTTCGGCATCCACATCGGGAAAGCGCGGCTGAAGGCTTTGTTCGATGTAGACCTGCGAGCGCAGGAAGTCGCGGCCGAGCACCGGCAGCGTATCGAGCTTCTGCGCAGCGAGCTTCATCTGCTCGTACTCCAGCAGACGACGGACCAATTCTGCACGCGGATCTTCCGCTTCCTCGCCGGTGTCGGCCTTCTTCACCGGCAGCAGCATGCGCGACTTAATCTCGATGAGCATCGCCGCCATCAGCAGGTACTCGGACGCCAGTTCCAGATTGGTTCGGCGGATCTGTTCCACATAGAGCAGGTACTGCTTCGTGACCTGCGCCATCGGAATGTCGAGCACGTTGAAGTTCTGCTTGCGGATCAGATACAGCAACAAGTCGAGCGGGCCTTCGAAGGCTTCGAGGAAGATCTCGAGGGCGTCCGGCGGGATGTAGAGATCGTTCGGCAGCGCGAACAGCGGCTCGCCGTACAGACGGGCGCGCGCCACACCGTCGACCGTATCGGGCGTGGAGTCCTGCCCGTCGTGCGGGGCGGGTAGCTCGGTGGTCGAACCACCGGTACCACTCGCGCCACTCCCACCACTCGCGCGCGACATTGCGGCAGGCGCCGCTTCGCTGGTCGCGCCTTCGGGGGCGTCGGCGTCTGCCGTGTCCCCCGCGACAGGGCCGCCGGGCTCGACAGATCCGCTTTGGGCCGGAATTTCCTCCGAGCCGTCGTTTCGGCCATCGTCCGGCGCAGGGTCGGCAGCACCGCTCGCCACGGGATCGACGTGCTCAGGCACCGGCGCGATCTCGGGGATCGGGTCGGGCGTGAACGACGGATCGTCGGGCGTACTCGAATTCAATGCGGAACTCGGCCGGAGAGCGGCGTTTTACTCGCTTTGGTAGACGTACGGCTGCTGGGCCACACGCGATTGCTGGGCGCGGCTGCGCTCTTCCATATCAATCGGTTGCTTGTCCCACAGCAGGGAGCGGCCCTTACGTTGCTCCGCTTCCAGCGTCGGCTTCTCGGTCTTGAGTTGCTTGATGAATTGGGTGATGTCGGACTCGTACATGGTCGATTGCTTGAAAAATAGGCAAAAGCGGCACCGTCAGGACGGTGCCAATCGACGCAGATTCTACCGCAAACCCGTCGCGGTTCGGTGTTTTGGCGTTTTGGGCGATTTCCCCGAATTTCGGCTGCACGGGTGAACCGCACTCCGGGATATGTTCAAATACGACTCACATACGCAATGCGCGGTGTCTCGTTGTGCCATGCTGGCGGGCATCGTGCGTTTGAGCACTCTTCACGGCACGCCGGACCACCGGCGGCGATATTTCCAAGGAAGGTTTTGACCGTCTCGCAGATCAAATCCGGACACGACGCTGGCCGTCGCTTTGGCGTGCGCATTTCAGTACGCCCATTAGTTCGCTCATTAGTACGTCCATTCCCGCATCTTCTGCCCGCCCGACTGGTGAGCCTGGCGGCGCTGGCTTGCGGCCTGTGCGCGCCCGGTCTGGCCCAAGCCGACTATCGGGTGCGTGTCGACGCGCCCAAAGACATCGCCAAGCTCCTGAAGGACAACCTCGACGTCGTGCGCTTCGCCCCGCGTGACGACATCGGCGATGCCCAGTTCGAGCACATCGTGGCCACCATCGGCGAGCAAGTGCAGGAACTGACGTCGACGGAAGGCTATTTCTCACCCGTCACCCATGTGGATGTCGCGACCATCAACGGCAAGCGCGATGTCGACATCAAGGTCGACGCTGGCCCCCGGACGCATATCAAGGACGTCGACCTCAAATTCACCGGCCCGGTCGCCGAGCAGGATCCGCAGCGCGTCGAGCAGTTGCGCAACGCCTGGGAGCTGCCCGTCGACGCCCCGTTTCGCCAGTCCGACTGGGACAAGGCGAAGAACGACACTCTGTTTCAGTTAGGACAAAAGCGCTACCACGCCGCCAAGATGACGTTCTCGCGCGCCGTGGTCGACGCCGACAACGACGCCGCCTCGCTCGCCGCGACCTACGAGAGCGGCCCGCCGTTCACGCTCGGGCCGCTGGTGATCACCGGCACGCGCCGCTATCCCGCGCAGATCATCCGCAACGTCAATCCGCTGTCCGAGGGCGAGGCGTTCGACGCCGACCGCTTGCAGGAACTGCAACGCCAGATTCAGGCCACGCCGTACTTTTCCAACGTGATCATTTCGGTGACGGAAGACCCGTCGAAGGCCGAACTCGCGCCGGTGGAAGTGAAAGTGCGCGAATTCCCCACGCATCGCGTGCAAAGCGGGGTCGGCTACACGACGGATACGGGCGCGAGCGTCAACGGGCGCTACTCGTACTACAACCTGTTCGGCAAGGCGTGGACGTTCGACTCACAAGCGCGTCTCGAACAGTACCGGCAAGGCGGTTATGCCGAAATCGGCATGCCGCCCGACGAGAGCGCGTACACCAACAGCCTGCGCGGGGCGTTCGACCGAACGTATCTGAACGGTCTCGACCAGCGCTCGACGCAGGTCGGCATCAAGCGTGCGCGCTCGCGCGAACGTTACGACTGGGCTTACACGCTGGACTTCTATCGGACGGACGAGCGTCCGGACGGTGGCGAGCGTTTCCTCAACAAGGCACTCGTGCCCGCGTTCTCGTGGAACCGTCGCGACGTGGACGACCTGATCTTTCCACGCAAGGGCAACATCATCAACACGCAGCTCGGCTTCGCCGCAAAGCCGCTGCTGACCGATCAGAGTTTCGCGCGACTCTACGGCCGTATTCGTCAGTACTTCCCGGTCGGACAACGCGATCTCGTGCTGGCGAGACTGGAACTGGGCGCGGTGCTGACGAACGGCAACAGCAACCGGATTCCGTCCTCGCTGCTGTTTTTCGCGGGCGGCACCTCGTCGATTCGCGGCTATACATATCAGAGCATCGGTCGTCAGCAGAACGGCACGACCTTCCCGACGAAGTACCTTGCGACGGCGAGTCTCGAATATCAGCGCTGGGTTACGCGCGATTGGGGCGGCGCGGTGTTCTGGGACGTGGGGACGGCAACCGACGACTACCGACATCCCACACCGCTCTATCACGGTGTGGGTTTCGGGGTGCGCTGGCGTAGCCCAGTCGGCCCGGTGAACCTCGATCTCGGATATGGCGTGCATGACCGCCGCTTCCGTCCGTCGATCTCGTTGGGGGTGGCCTTCTGATGATGAAGATGCTGCTCAATACTTTGATGCCGACGACCGCCATGACCGATGTTCGCCAAGGCGATCAGGGGGCACAGGGCGCACGGGACGCCGGACGAGGACCCACGGAGCCCACATTGACGCGCCCCGGCGCGCGAGGCCCGGACGGTGGCGGTAACGTGCCGCCGGATAACGCTGCCGCACCACCGCCCCCACCACGTCGCCGACGCTGGGGGCGCACGCTCGCGGGCATCGTCCTCGCGATACTGCTGATCGTCGTGCTCGCCATCGGCGCGTTGGTGTGGGCGATGTCGAGCGAGCGCGGCAGTCGCTGGCTATGGCAGACGGCCGTCTCGACGCTCGGCGGCAAGCTCGCAGGCGAATGGCGCAGCGGCAGCGTGCTGCACGGCTTCACGCTGAACGACATGCGCTACGTGGATGGCGCGACCCGCATCACCGTCAGCCGGCTCGAAAGTCGTTGGGATCTCGGCTTGCGTCCGCTGCATTTCACCGTCGACAAGCTGCATGCGGGCGACGTGGAGCTGGCTTTCGCGCCGTCCCCGCCGTCGAACACACCGACGACGATGCCGACAAGCCTGCGTCTGCCGCTGGGGCTGACGCTGAACGACGTGCGCGTGGCGAAGCTCACGCTGCACTCGCCTGCGCTTGTGCTGGAAGACATCCGCGTGGCGGGTCGAAGCGACGGCACGCAGCACACGGTACAGATCGAGCATCTCGGCACGCCGTATGGTGAAGCGCAGGCCAGTTTGCAATTGAATGGGCAGCGTCCGTTTGCGCTAAGCGGCAACGTCGGGTTGCAGGCGAAGGCGGGCGATATTCCCGTCGCGCTCAAGGCCGATTTGTCTGGTTCCCTCGACGCCCTCGTCGTCGACCTGACGGCCAGCGGCGAGAAGCTGAACGGGACGGCGCACATTGCGGCGTCGCCGTTCGGTGCGGTGCCGCTCTCCCGCGCGCAGATTGCGCTCGATCACCTTAACCCGCGCGATTTCGCGCCGAGTGCGCCGCAGGCGGACCTCGCGGTGCAGGCCGACTTGCGGCCGCAACCGGGCGCAAAGGAGTTCCGCGTGCTGGGGCCGGTGTCGGTCACCAACGCGAAGCCCGGCGCGATCGACGCGGGCTGGCTGCCGGTGGAAAGTCTGCGCACGCAAGTGTTGCTCGATGCAACGCGTCAGGCGTTGACCGGTATCGAGTTGAAACTCGCAGGCCGCGCTGTGTTGACTGGTAGCGGTGAGTTGCGACGGGAGAAGGTGGCGACGGCAAGCACGCCTGCGCCTGCTGTCCCGGCGACGCCTTCCGCAAGCGTAGCCAGCACCGCGAGCGCTGCCACTGCCACTAACGAAGCAACGACCGATGCCGAAGCGACCGTCGGCGGTTTCGCCTTCACGATGCGCGACCTCGACCTGCGAGCGTTGTACGGCAAGCTGCCCGCGACGAAGCTCGGCGGCCCGCTCGACATCAAGCTCGACGCGAACGGTCAGCGCATCGCGCTCGACTGGCGCGACGCGGCCCGTCGAGTGCTTGCCGACGTTGGACTCGACGCGAAGGGCACGACGATTCACGCACTGTCGCTCGACGCCGGAAACGGCAAGGTCGCGGCGACCGGCGTGCTGGAGAACGGCGACACTGGCGCTTACAAGGCGCAGATCAAGCTGACGCGTTTCGATCCTGCCGCGTGGTACGACCTTTATGGTCCGCAAAAAGCTGGTGCAAAAACACCGGTCGCCAGCGTCACCGGTCAGTTCGATGCACAGGGCGCGCTGCGTCCCGCGTTCGGGCTGGCGCTGAAGTTCGCGTTACAGGACAGTGTCTACGCGGACCTGCCGATGAGCGGTGCGGGTACGGTGAGGCTGGCCGGCACGCGAATGTTGCCGAGCGATGCGAACCTGCTCGTCGCGGGGAACAAGGTCGTGCTGCGCGGCAGCTTCGGTGCACCGGGCGACAAGATGGCAGTGAACGTCGATGCCCCGTCGCTCGATAAGCTGGGCTTCGGCCTGGCAGGCCGTCTGCAACTGGACGGTCAGGTCTCGGGCACGATGGAGCGTCCGGCGGTTGCCGCAACACTGGTCGCCGACAAACTCGTGTTCGGCGCGCAAAAGCTGGAGCATCTGGCCGGCAAGGTGGATGTCAGCGGCGGCTTCCCCGGCGCTGCAGGCGATCGTCTGAACGTCACGCTCGACGGTCAAGGTTTCGCCAGCAGCGTCGCACGACTCGACAAACTGTCGCTGGCGTTGGCGGGCACGCGCGGTGCGCACACCCTGCATCTGAAGGCTGCGGGCAAGTTGCGCGAAGCGCCGCTCGACATGAATCTCGACGCCTCGGGTGCTGTGACCAACGCAGGCGGCAAGCCGGGTTGGAAGGGCACGATCCAGACGCTCGAAAATCGGGGTGTGCCGAAGCTGAATCTCGCGTCGCCCTGGCAGATCGAAGCGAGCGAGCAACGTGTGCATCTCGGTGCGGCGAAGCTCGTGACGGGGGCCGGCGCGCTCTCGCTCGCGAACTTCGATTACGGTGGCGGCCAACTTAAGACGGCGGGCACGATCGATACGCTCGACATCGCGCAGGTGCTGCGTGTCGTGCAGTCGTTCACCGGCGAGACGCCACCGATTGCCAGCGACATGGTGCTCGACGGCAAGTGGAACGTGAGCGCGGGTCAGCGCGCAGACGGCTTCGTGGAAATCGTGCGTCGCAGTGGCGATGTCACGCTGCGTCGCGGCGGCGCGAACGATCACGTCAATGTGACGGTCACGGGCATTCCCGGCCTGAGCGCCGAGAAGGGCGGCGTGGGCGCACGCGTGCCGCTCGGCATCTCGGAGTTGCGCACCCGCATCGATCTGTCGGGTCAGCAGGCGCGCACGACGCTCAAGGCCGTGTCCTCGCTGGTCGGGACCGTCGACGCGGATGTGCAAACCGGGCTGCGTGTGCAGGGCGGCATCCCGGACGTCCCCGACGATGCGCCGCTCACCGGTCGTATCGCTGTCGCGATTCCGAACCTCTCGAAGTTCGAAGACCTCGCCGGTGCGCAGTTCGCCTTCAAGGGCCGCGCCAACTTGCAGGTGGCGCTGGCGGGCACGGTGGCGAAGCCGCGTCCGACCGGCGAACTGACGGCCGACGATCTTTCGGTGCAGATGTTCGATACGGGCGTCAGCGTGAAGGACGGCAAGATGCGCATTGCGCTCACGCCGACCGAGATCGTGCTGCGCGACGTGGTCGTGACCGGTGGCGGTGGCGGCACGGCGCGCGCGACGGGCAATATCCGTCTCGACACCCCGGAGCCGACACTCGCCATCACGCTCGCCGCAGACAAGTTGCAGCTGTTCGCCGCGCCCGACCGTCAGTTGTCGCTCACGGGCGAGGCCAAGGCGACGGGCAGCGGCGAGTCGATGGCCGTGAACGGAAGCTTCACCGTGGATCGCGCGCGTTTCGCGTTGCCGCCCACGACCGCGCCGAAGCTGGGCGACGACGTCGTGGTCGTGCGCGGCGGCGCTCAGGCACGGACCAAGCCGCTCGATCCGAAGGAAGAAGCCGCGCGCATCAGCGAGAAGCCCGCCAGTCGGTTCTCGCCGCACATCAATGTCGAAGTGAATCTGGGCCGCGACTTCCGCTTCATCGGGGCAGGGGCCGATCTGTTGCTGCGCGGCAGTATGCGTGTGCAAAGCGATCCGCTCACACCGATGCGCGGGACCGGCACGATCACGGTGGCGGAGGGTACGTACGAAGCGTTTGACCGCAAGCTCGCCATCGAGCGCGGGGAGATCAACTTCGTCGGGCCGCTGGGCAACCCGAACATCTACATTCAGGCCATGCGTCGCAATCAGGAAGTGGCCGCCGGGGTGCTGGTGACGGGAACGGTGCGTCAGCCGCGTGTGACGCTCGTCTCCGAGCCGAACGTCTCCGACGAAGAGAAGCTCTCATGGTTGATGTTCGGCCACGGTCCCGATGGTGCGGGTCTCGGACAGCGTCAGGCGATGGCAGGTGCTGCTACGGCGCTGCTCGGTGCCTCTGGCGGCAAGCGCATCATCAAGGATCTGGGGATCGACGAATTCAGTATCGGCACCAGCGATTCCGGACTGGCCGATGACGAGCAGGTGGTCAAGCTCGGCAAGGCGATCTCGGACAACTTCTCGTTGGGATACGAACAAAGTCTGACGAGTGCGGCGAGTATCGTGAAGATCACGTGGCAGATTTCGCGTCGCTGGCAACTGGCGCTGCGCACCGGTTCGCTGTCCGGCTTCGATGTGCTGTTCAACCGGCGCTTCGACTGATGCACTGATGACGCTGCGTCGCTGATGCGGGAGCGCGGCCGATCACAGGGACAACAGGGAAAGGGAGGGTAATGATGAAAACCTCGTTCGATTTCGATCATGGCGCGCGCGACGTCGGTGCGCGCCGAGGCCTTCGTTGGGGAGTCGCTATGGGATTGCTTGCGAGTCTGTTGGGACTGTTCGGCTGCGATCAGCAGCAGATCGACAAGGTGCGCGAAAAGGCGCGAGACACGTTCAACGCCGTCAAGCCGGACGATCTGATGCTGCGCGACCTCAAACCGGGTGTCACGACCGAGGCGCAGGTGCGCGATCAGATGGGCAAGCCCGAGATCGTGTGGGAGAACGACGACGGTTCGCGTCGTCTCGAATATCCGCGCTCACCGGGCGGATTGCGAACCTATATGGTGGACATCGGTGCCGACGGCAAGCTGCGCAGTGTGACGCAGGCGCTCTCGGCGGAGAACTTCCAGCAGGTGCAGCCGGGCATGTCGCAGGACGACGTGCGGCGTCTGCTCGGCAAGCCGACGACGGTCGCGGAGTATCGTCTGAAGAAGGAGACGGTGTGGAGCTGGCGCTGGCTTGAGGACGGCGTGAACACGCCGGGCATGTTCAACGCGCATTTCGGCCCGGACGGCCGCGTCACGGTGACGTCGCGCTCGCCGGATCCGGCGTCGGAGCGGCCGTGACGGTTCGGCGTTACTGCATTGTCTGCGGCGCTTGCGTCTGATGCCCTGCGCGACGGTCGCGATGCGTCACCATCCGATCGTGCAGACGTGTGATGATCCGGCTGCCCGTCTTCTCGAACATGAACGGCAGCACCGCGTGGACGAGACACGCAAGGCACGCGCCGAGCAGGGGCAGAGCGAATGACAGCGACGTCCCCATATGCTGGAGATAGTTTTCGCCGACAGAAGCAGGATGTTGAGTGAAGATTTTCATGGCGAGCGTTGTTATCGGAATGTTTCTGAAGTCTACTTGCCGTCGCCGAGTAAAGGCTTCCAAATCTTCCCTCGAATGGGGTAGGATTTGGAAAAATTTTCCTCCCAGGGGCCATCGTGGACAAAACCGATCTCGCAATTCTCGAAAATCTGCAATCCGATGCCTCGCGCTCACTCGGTGAGTTGGCCGAAGCGGTACATCTGTCGCCCACGCCTTGCTGGCGGCGCGTGCAGCGTTTGCGCGAAAGCGGTGTGATCACCGGGCAGGTGACGCTGTGCGATCCGCAGCAACTCGACCTGCGCGTGACAGCCTTCGTCTTCATCAAGGCGGCAACGCACAGTGAGGACTGGATGGTCCGTTTCGTCGCGGGGGCGCGGGAACTGCCCGAAATTGTCGAAATCCATCGCATGGCGGGCGAGATCGACTATCTGCTCAAGGTCTATCTGCCGGACATCGCGGCCTACGACCGTTTCTACAAAAAGCTCATCCGCGTGGCCGATCTTCAGGACATCAGCGCCAGTTTTTCGATGGAGACGGTGAAGTTCACCACCGCATTGCCGGTGGACCACTTGCGCTAAGCGAGATAGGCAAGCCCACCGACGCCCCAAAGCAAAACACCCCGAGGCCGGATCGCCGGCGCTCGGGGTGTTTCGCTTTCTGGACTGCGTGTTTTACTTCACGCGCATGCCGGGCTTCGCGCCGTTGTGCGGCTCAAGAATGTAGATGCCCGGTTCTGCCTTCTCGTCGGCGGCCGACGCGGCGAGCACCATACCTTCCGACAGGCCGAACTTCATCTTGCGCGGGGCGAGGTTGGCGACCATCACCGTCAGCTTGCCCACGAGCACTTCAGGCTGCGGATACGCCGACTTGATGCCGGAGAAGACGTTGCGCGTTTGCGCTTCGCCCACGTCGAGCGTGAGTTGCAGCAGCTTGTCCGACCCTTCGACGGCCTTGCAATCGACGATGCGCGCAATGCGCAAATCGATCTTGGCGAAGTCGTCGATGGTGATGATGCCGTCGTCTGCCTTCTCTGCCGCTTTCTCCCCCTTCTCAGCCTTCTCGGACTTTGCCGCCTTGTCCTTGCCCTTCGCTGCGGCGGCATCGGCCACCGGGGCCGTCGCTTGCAGCGAGTCGCGGTTGGCCGCGAGCAGCGCTTCGACCTGCTTGCCTTCGACGCGCGTCATCAGATGCTTGTACGCGCTGATGGCGGCATCGGCGGTGAGCGGACGGTTCACGTCCTGCCACGTCTGCGGGGCGATGTTCAGGAACTGCTCCACTGCTTGCGACGTCGTCGGCAGTACCGGCTTGAGGTACAGCGTCAGCAAGCGGAACGCTTCCAGACACACCGAGCAAGCCTCGTGCAGCGCCGCGGCTTGCGCCGGATCCTTCGCCAGGTCCCACGGCTTGACCGTATCGACGTAACCGTTGATCGCGTCGGCCTGTTCCATCACCAGACGCAGCGCCTTGCCGAACTCGCGACCTTCGTAATACGCCGCGATCTGCGGGGCGGCGGCGCGCACCTGTGCGAGCAACGGCGCGTTCATGGCGTCTGCCGAAACACGGCCGTCGAAACGCTTGATCAGGAAGCCGGCGGCGCGGCTGGCGATGTTCACGTACTTGCCGACCAGATCGCTGTTCACCCGCGCGATGAAGTCATCGAGGTTCAGGTCGAGGTCTTCCATCGTGTTGCCGAGCTTGGCGCCGATGTAATAGCGCAGCCATTCCGGATTCAGACCCGTATCGATGAAGCTCTGGGCCGTGATGAACGTGCCGCGCGACTTCGACATCTTCTGGCCGTCCACGGTCAGGAAACCGTGGGCGTACACGTTGGTCGGCGTGCGATGGCCCGAGAATTCGAGCATCGCCGGCCAGAACAGCGTGTGGAAGTACATGATGTCCTTGCCGATGAAGTGGTACTGCTCGGTCGTGGAACCGGGCTTGACCCATTCGTCGAAGTTCAGACCGCGCTTGGCGCACAGGTTCTTGAAGCTGGCGTAATAGCCGACCGGTGCGTCGAGCCACACGTAGAAGTACTTGCCCGGCGCGCCAGGAATCTCGAAGCCGAAGTAGGGCGCATCGCGCGAGATGTCCCAGTCGGCGAGCGTCGATTCGCCATCTTCACCGAGCCATTCCTTCATCTTGTTCGCGGCTTCGGGCTGGGCGAGGCCCGACACCCACTTGCGCAGGAACTGCTCGCAGCGCTTGTCCGAGAGCTTGAAGAAGTAGTGCGTCGACGTCTTGCGAATCGGCGTGGCACCGGAGACGACCGAGAACGGATTGATCAGGTCGGTCGGCGCATAGGTCGAGCCGCAGACTTCGCACGAATCGCCGTACTGATCCTTCGCGCCGCATTTCGGGCATTCACCCTTGATGAAGCGGTCCGGCAGGAACATCTCCTTGACCGGGTCGTACGCCTGTTCGATCTCGCGCGCCTCGATCAGGCCCTGTTCCTTCAGCGCGAGATAGACGTTCTCGGACAATTCGCGGTTCTCTTCAGAATCCGTCGAATAGTAGTTGTCGAACGAGATATTGAAACTGTCGAAGTCACGCTTGTGCTCCGTCCACACGCGATCGATCAGTTGCTTGGGCGTGAGGCCTTCCTTTTCGGCGCGCAGCATGACCGGCGTGCCGTGCGTATCGTCCGCGCCAACGTAGTAGACCTCATGGCCCTGCATTCGCATGAACCGTACCCAGATGTCGGTCTGGATGTATTCCACCAGGTGACCGATGTGAATCTGGCCATTGGCGTACGGCAGTGCGGATGTGACAAGAATGCGGCGGGACATGTGGTTTGACTATGTGGGTTGAGGGTTGCGGGAAAGGACGATTCTAGCAGGCGGGCGGCGCCCGCGCCCAAACGGACGTCCGGGCAGTGCTGTGTCGTGGAAAAGCGAGCGGCCAAAAAAAAGCCGGAACCAGGTTCCGGCATAACTAGGCACACGTAACGTCAATAACAAAGAGGAGATGAAAGCGCCCACGGTAGGCACTTCCGAAGGGTCTGAGCGATGGGGCAAGGGATTAGTTCAACCGATGTGCCGACTTTCGATGCTGCGTTGCAACATGCAATGCGGCCGGGGTCCGGAAACGCGCATGCCCGGCGGACCGGGCATGCGTTTGATTGAGCTGATCTGACGTCAGTCCGGTGCGGCTTCTCGCAGCGCTTAGCGCGGCGGTTGCGTTTGCTGTTGCGGTGCTTGCAGCAGGATTTCCACGCGACGGTTCTGGGCGCGGCCTTCCGCCGTGGCGTCCGAGGCGACCGGCTGGCTGGAGGCGACGCCCACACCTTGCAGACGGCGAGCATCGACGCCGCGCGAGGTCAGATACTGGATGACCGCATTGGCACGATTTTGCGAGAGCGGGATGTTGATGCGATCGCCACCGGTGCTGTCGGTGTGGCCGATCACACGGGCCGTGATGCCCGGATTCTGGTTAAGCGAGTTCGCCAGATCGGTGAGCACGGCGGCAAAGTTCGGCTTGATGGCGTACTGATTCGTGTCGAACGTCACGTCGCTCGGCACGTTGACCTGGAGCTGACCGTCCGGGCGCTCTGAGATCTGGGTGCCGGTGCCGGCCGTGTGACCGCCCAGCGTGTTCTTGATGGACTGCCAGTTGTAGCCCGTGGCACCGCCTGCGGCTGCGCCGACCGCCGCGCCGATCAGGGTGCCGGTGGTATTGCCTCCGATGAGGTTGCCCAGCCCCGCCCCGACCGCTGCGCCGACACCGGTGCCCACAGCAGTATTGGTGCCCTGCTGCGTCTGGCATCCGGCCAGCATGGCGGCCGAGACCAGTACGAGCGCGGAAGCGCGCAGAGTGTTCTTGTTCATTTGAGGCTCCTTATCGATTAGCTAGCTGTGATGAAACACGCGTAAGCACTTCGTTGAAGCACGCGCGCGCCGCAGGGGTTTTGAGCCTGACGGCGCGACGTCTTTTACAATAGCGCTGAGCTTCAACCGCAGGCAAGGACATCTTGCCGCGACGGCTGGTTCCCCATAACACGCGCGCCTCGAATGCTAGTCGAGAGCGTGCGCCACGGTTGTTACAAGTTGTTAGCGCTAATCCGGGCTATCCCGGTGCGCCCCGACAGAGCGAGAGACCCACATGGAAGTCGCCCAAATCAATGAAGTGCTGCGTGGCATCGTCGACCCGGATACGGGCCTGGACCTGATCGCCGGTAAGTATGTGAAGCAGGTCGCGGCCGAGCACGGCCACGTCGGGATTCAGATCGAGTTCGGTTATCCCGCCAAAAGCCAGTTCGAAGCGATGCGCACGCGTATCACCGAGGCCGTCGGCAAGCTGCCCGGAGTCGAGCGCGTGGCCGTCGAAATCGGCCAAAAGATCGTAGCGCACACCGTACAACGCGGGGTGAAGCTCCTTCCCAATGTCAAAAACATCGTGGCTGTGGCCTCGGGCAAGGGCGGCGTGGGCAAGAGCACCACGGCCGTGAATCTGGCGCTCGCGCTGGCCGCCGAAGGCGCCAATGTCGGCATTCTCGATGCAGACATCTACGGCCCGTCGCTGCCGACGCTGCTGGGCATTCACGGCAAGCCGGAATCGAAGGACGGCAAAACCCTCGAACCGATGAGCGGTCACGGCTTGCAAGCCAGCTCCATCGGCTTCCTGATCGAGCCGGACAATCCCATGGTCTGGCGCGGCCCGATGGTCACGCAGGCGCTCGAACAACTGCTCAACCAGACGAACTGGCACGACCTCGACTATCTGATCGTCGACATGCCGCCGGGCACGGGCGACATCCAGCTCACGCTCGCGCAGAAGGTGCCGGTCACGGGCGCGGTCATCGTGACCACGCCGCAGGATCTGGCGCTGCTCGACGCACGCAAGGGCCTTAAGATGTTCGAGAAGGTCGGCGTGCCGATTCTTGGGCTGATCGAGAACATGAGCCTGCATATCTGCTCGAACTGCGGCCACGAGGAACCGATCTTCGGCGTGGGCGGCGGCGAGCGCATGAGCCACGATTTCGACGTCGATCTGCTGGGCAAGCTGCCGCTGGAGATGAGCATTCGCGTGCATGCAGACGCGGGTATGCCGAGCGTGGTGGGCGACCCGGACGGCCGCGTGGCCGAGCTGTACAAGGCCATCGCCCGCAAGGTCGCGGTGAAGATTGCGGCGCGCCAGAAGGACATGACGAGCAAATTCCCGTCGATCGTCGTGCAGAACACGTAAGGACGGCATGAAGGGCGGGGTAGGCACGTCACAAAGCCCGTCGGGCCGGGCCGGGAGGCCCGGCGCGGGGCGCTGCGAGTGAAAACATCACCGCACCGCAACATTCGCGTAAAATATGCCCACTTTTTACGTACTACCCCAATTCAGGCCCACACATGAGCATCAAGTCCGACAAATGGATCCGTCGTATGGCCGAGGAGCACGGCATGATCGAGCCCTTCGAGCCGTCGCAGATCCGGTATTCCCAGGACGGGCAAAAGATCGTCAGCTACGGCACGTCGAGCTACGGCTACGACATTCGCTGTGCGCCTGAATTCAAGGTCTTCACGAACATCAACTCGACGATCGTCGATCCGAAGAACTTCGACGAGAAGTCCTTCGTCGACGTCGAGAGCGATGTCTGCATCATTCCGCCGAACTCGTTCGCGCTTGCGCGCACCGTCGAGTACTTCCGCATTCCGCGCAGCGTACTGACCGTGTGCCTGGGCAAGTCGACGTATGCCCGTTGCGGCATCATCGTGAACGTAACGCCGTTCGAACCCGAATGGGAGGGCTACGTGACCCTGGAATTCTCGAACACGACGCCGCTGCCGGCGAAGATCTACGCCAACGAAGGCGTGGCTCAGGTGCTGTTCTTCGAATCCGACGAAGTCTGCGAGACCTCGTACAAGGATCGTGGCGGCAAGTATCAGGGACAGCGTGGTGTCACGCTGCCGAAAACCTAGCCTGCTAGGCTCGTTACTCGCCGCCGGTGAGCACCCCACACATCGCAATGCCCCAGAGCCACGGCCATGTCGGACCGTGGCTCGTTCTTTTGTCGAAGGAACGCCAATGAAATTCCGTTTTCCGATCGTCATCATCGACGAGGACTTCCGCTCCGAAAACATCTCCGGGTCCGGGATTCGCTCTTTGGCGGAGGCTATCGAAGCCGAGGGCATGGAGGTCAACGGCCTCACCAGCTACGGCGACCTGACCTCGTTTGCGCAGCAGGCGAGCCGCGCGTCGAGCTTCATCCTGTCCATCGACGACGACGAGTTCGGCACGTTCTCGAGCGAAGCGGGCGGTGAAGGCGAGGGCGAACTCGCACTGGCCATCATCAACCTGCGTGCCTTCGTGCAGGAAGTGCGCCGTCGCAATCCGGACATTCCGATTTTCCTGTACGGCGAGACGCGTACGTCGCGCCACATTCCGAACGACATCCTGCGCGAGCTGCACGGCTTCATTCACATGTTCGAAGACACGCCGGAGTTCGTGGCGCGTCACATCATCCGTGAAGCGAAGTCGTACCTCGACTCGCTGCCGCCGCCGTTCTTCCGCTCGCTCACGCATTACGCGGCAGACGGTTCGTACTCGTGGCACTGCCCGGGGCACTCGGGCGGCGTGGCGTTCCTGAAGAGCCCGGTCGGTCAGATGTTCCACCAGTTCTTCGGCGAGAACATGCTGCGCGCCGACGTTTGCAACGCCGTGGAAGAACTCGGCCAGTTGCTCGACCACAACGGTCCGGTGGGCGCATCCGAGCGCAACGCTGCGCGCATCTTCAACGCCGATCACCTCTTCTTCGTGACGAACGGTACGTCGACGTCGAACAAGATCGTCTGGCACGCGACCGTCGCGCCGGGCGATATCGTCGTGGTCGACCGTAACTGCCACAAGTCGATCCTGCACGCGATCACGATGACGGGCGCAGTGCCGGTGTTCCTCACGCCGACGCGTAACCACCTCGGCATCATCGGTCCGATCCCGAAGTCGGAATTCGAGCCGGACGTTATTCGCGCCAAGATCGAAGCGAACCCGTTCGCCCGCGAAGTGCTGGAGCGCGACCCGAACGCCAAGCCGCGCATTCTGACGATCACGCAAAGCACGTATGACGGCGTGATCTACAACGTCGAAATGATCAAGGACGTGCTGGGCAACAACATCGACACGCTGCACTTCGACGAAGCCTGGCTGCCGCACGCGGCGTTCCACGAGTTTTACCGCGACATGCACGCCATCGGCGAAGGCCGTCCGCGCTCGTCGGAAGCGACCATCTACGCCACGCACTCCACGCACAAGCTGCTCGCGGGGATTTCGCAGGCGTCGCAGATCGTGGTGCAGGAATCCGAAGCGCACACGTTCGATACCTATCGTTTCAACGAAGCGTATCTGATGCACACGTCGACCTCGCCGCAGTACGCGATCATCGCGTCGTGCGACGTGGCCGCTGCCATGATGGAGCCGCCGGGCGGCACGGCGCTGGTCGAAGAGTCGATTGTCGAAGCGCTCGATTTCCGCCGTGCCATGCGCAAGGTGGACCTGGAGTACGGCGATTCGTGGTGGTTCTCGGTCTGGGGCCCGGAGAATCTGGGCGACGAAGGCCCGATCCAGCGCGAGGACTGGGTGCTGCGGGCGAACGACCGCTGGCACGGCTTCGGCGATCTGGCCGACGGTTTCAACATGCTCGACCCGATCAAGGCGACGATCATCACGCCAGGGCTGGACGTGGGCGGGGAGTTCGGCGAAAGCGGCATTCCGGCGGCTATCGTGACGAAGTACCTCGCCGAGCACGGCATCATCGTGGAGAAGACCGGCCTGTACTCGTTCTTCATCATGTTCACCATCGGCATTACCAAGGGCCGTTGGAACTCGATGCTGACCGAGTTGCAGCAGTTCAAGGACGACTACGATCACAACCGTCCGCTGTGGCGTGTGCTGCCGGAGTTCGTGGCGCAGTTCCCGCGCTACGAGCGCATCGGTCTGCGCGATCTGTGCGATCAGATCCACAGCGTGTACAAGGCGAACGACGTGGCGCGCGTGACGACCGAGATGTACCTCTCGGACATGCAGCCGGCGATGAAGCCGACGGACGCCTTCTCGAAGCTGGCGCACCGCCAGATCGACCGGGTGCCGATCGACGAACTCGAAGGCCGCGTCACGAGCGTGCTGCTCACGCCGTACCCGCCGGGCATTCCGCTGTTGATCCCGGGCGAGCGCTTCAACGCCGCGATCATCGAATACCTGCGTTTCGCACGCGACTTCAACGAGCGCTTCCCCGGCTTCCACACCGATATTCACGGTCTGGTGGTCGAGGAAGTCGATGGCCGTCCCGAGTACTTCGTGGACTGCGTGCGACAGTAAGCGCATTCGGCATTCGGTAGTCTGCAATACGTCGGACCGCTGCGAGGCGAGTCCGGCGCGGCCTGCACCTTCGGTCGACGAGCGTCAGAAAAGTGCGGCCCCATGTGAAAGCATGGGGCCGTTTTTTTTGGGCCGGGCGAGCGTGGTTGTGGCGTCGCTGCTCATACGCCTATTGCTGATGTGCAACTCGCGTAATTCGCCCATGGGCGATGCGATTGCAACGTCAATCGCAAGAAATTTCCATAAACATCTATGAATTGCCGCGAAAATCTCGCAAACATCCGTGGCATCGCCTAAAACGGCAAATTGGTGGCAAAACTCGAACACGTCACTTTTGGGATTTCTCCCATCATTTTCTTGGGATGGCATTGCTACACTCGTCGCATTTTTCGAGCGGGGAAAGGTCATGGACGTCACGAGGGAACTGGTGTTCAGCACCTACGGCACACTCGTCTGTGCCACGTTGGTGTTGCTGCTGGGGCGCAAGCTCGTCGAATGGATCGCGCCGCTGCGCACGTACAGCATCCCCGAGCCGGTAGCGGCGGGCCTGCTGGTGGCGCTCGGTACGCTGGCGCTGCGTCAGTTCGGTCACTTCGAACTGCGATTCGACACCTCGCTGCAAGGCCCGCTGATGCTGGCGTTCTTCGCGACCATCGGCCTCTCGGCGAATCTCGCGAGCCTGCGCGCGGGCGGCAAGCAACTGGTGCTTTTCGTCGGTGTCGTGGCCGGCATGCTGATCATGCAGAACGCCATCGGTGTCGGCCTGGCGGTCTCGATGGGGCTGGCACCGGGCATCGGCTTGCTGGGCGGCTCCATCACGCTCGCCGGCGGGCATGGCACGGGTGCCGCGTGGGGCGAGACGCTCACCACGCGCTATGGTGTGCAGTCTGCACTCGAAATTGCGATGGCGTGCGCCACGTTCGGGCTGGTGATGGGCGGCTTGCTCGGCGGGCCGGTCGCGCGTTATCTCGTCGGACGCCGTCTCGGCGGCAAGGTCCCCGGCCTTGAAGCGACGAAGGGGGCTGCACCGGAAGGTTTCGAGCAACCGCATACGGTGCGTCTGATCACGGCGCAGGCATTGATCGAGACGGTGGCGATGATCGCCATCTGTCTGCTCGGCGGCGAGTTGATCGCGGCAGGGCTGTCGGATACGCCGTTCGAATTGCCGACGTTCGTCTGCGTGCTCTTTACGGGCGTGCTTGTGCGCAACCTGCTGTCGCTCGTGCGTTATGAGGTCTTCGACCGTTCGCTGTCCGTGCTGGGGAACGTGAGTCTGTCATTGTTTCTTGCCATGGCGCTCATGGCACTGCGACTGTGGGACCTCTCGACGCTGGCCGTGCCGATGATCGTCATTCTCGTGACGCAGGCGGTGGCGATGGCGGCGTACGCGATCTTCGTCACGTTCCGGGTGATGGGCAGTAACTACGACGCGGCCGTGCTCGCCGCGGGGCATTGCGGCTTCGGGCTGGGCGCGACGCCGACGGCGATTGCCAACATGCAGGCGGTGACGGAGCGCTTCGGCCCGTCGCACCTCGCGTTCCTGATCGTGCCGATGGTGGGGGCGTTCTTCATCGACATCCTGAACGCGCTCGTCATCAAGGGCTTCCTGTCGTTGCCGTTGTTCTGACGACGCCAATCGTCCGCGCCATAAAAAATGCCACCCGAGGGTGGCATTTTTCATTTCTCGCTACTGAGCGCCAAAAGACGCCGAGGCACTTACTTCGCGAGCTTCGCGCGTGCTGCTGCAATCGCGCGCCGCACCTGCGCCGGCGCGGTGCCGCCGATGTGGTTGCGGCTGGCGACGGAGCCTTCGAGCGTGAGGTATTCGAAGACGTCTTCGCCGACGAGCGGCGAGAACTTCTGCAATTCGGCCAGCGAGAGATCGGCCAGATCGATGTCGCGATCCGAGCAGATCTTCACGGCGTGGGCGACGATCTCGTGCGCGTCGCGGAACGGCAGACCCTTCTTCACGAGGTAGTCGGCCAGATCGGTGGCCGTCGAGAAGCCTTGCAGCGCTGCGTTACGCATATTGGCTTCGCGCACCTTGATGCCCGGCACCATGTCCGCAAAGATGCGCAGCGTGTCGATCACGGTGTCGACCGTATCGAACAGCGGCTCCTTGTCTTCCTGATTGTCCTTGTTGTACGCGAGCGGCTGGCCCTTCATCAGCGTGAGCAGGGCGATCAGATGGCCATTCACGCGGCCGGTCTTGCCACGCGCCAGTTCCGGCACGTCCGGGTTCTTCTTCTGCGGCATGATCGAGCTGCCCGTGCAGAAACGGTCGGCCAGATCGATGAAGCCCACGCGCGGGCTCATCCACAGCACCAGTTCCTCCGAGAAACGCGAGACGTGCGTCATCACGAGCGCGGCGGCGGCGGTGAATTCGATGGCGAAATCGCGATCCGACACGGCGTCGAGCGAGTTCGTGCAGACTTCTTCGAAGCCCAGCGTTGCGGCCACGCGCTCACGATCGATCGGGTAGCTCGTGCCGGCGAGGGCGGCTGCGCCCAGCGGCAGACGGTTCACGCGGCGACGCACGTCGAGCATGCGCTCGGCATCGCGGCTGAACATCTCGAAGTAAGCCATCAGGTGATGACCGAACGTCACCGGCTGGGCGACTTGCAGGTGAGTGAAGCCCGGCAGGATCGTGGCGCTGTGCTGTTCGGCCAGATCCAGCAGCGCGCGGCGCAGGTCGCCGAGGTGCGTGCCGATGTTGTCGATCTCGCTGCGCAGCCACAGGCGGATGTCGGTCGCGACCTGATCGTTACGCGAGCGGCCCGTGTGCAGGCGCTTGCCGGCGTCGCCGATCAGGGCGGTCAGGCGGGCTTCGATATTCAGGTGGACGTCTTCGAGATCCAGTTGCCACTCGAACTGACCGCCTTCGATTTCACCGCGAATCTGCGTCATGCCGCGCTGAATGTCGGCCAGATCCTGTGCGCTGATGATGCCTTGCGCCGCCAGCATGTCGGCGTGAGCGAGCGAGCCTTCGATGTCGAACAGCGCGAGGCGCTTGTCGAAGAACACCGACGCGGTGTAGCGCTTGACGAGATCGGAAACGGGTTCGGAAAAGCGTGCCGACCAGGCTTCGCCTTTCTTGTGGAGTTGGGAGGTCATTGTCGTAGCGTGGCCAAACGTGGAACGTAGCGGAACCGTGGCAAAGCACGGCAAACCGCGATTATACAGCCGCCGCGCCCGGGCCACGACTGCCGGACGCGACGATCCTGTCCGTGCGGGTTAGCGGGACGTTGCCGCCATGGAGAGCGTCCAGATGCGCGGCGGGGCCGACAGGCACAGGCCGGACGTCGCTTCGTCGAACGCCGCACGTTGCAGCGCTTCGAGCTTCGCCGCGCGGGCAATGCGCTCGCGGGCCTGATGGATGCGTGCCAGACGCGTCGGGTCGTCGGGCAGGGCGCACAGACGGCCGAGGTCGTGCAGCAGCGACGTGCCGAGCTTGTCGAGCGCCGGACGCAGGCGCGTGCCGAGGTCTACCGGCTCGCCCGGCGCATGGCCGTCGCGTGTCCAGCGGGCCAGCAACGCCGTCTGCACGAGCTTGCCCGCGTCGATCTGAAGACGGAAGAAGGTGCGGGCCTGCGCGGGCGTGAGGCCATACTGCGGGGCCTGCTCGCCCATGCTGTCGAGCAACGCCTGTTCGCGCGCGGTGTCCTGCACGGCTTTGCCCGAGCCGTACTTGTTACGGGCGACGGCTTCGCTGATGGCCAGCCGCTTGAGAATGCCGTTCATCAGCGGATCGAGTACCGGGTCGACGACAGGGCGCGGCTTTGCCTCGCGTGACGGATGGGCGGGCGCGGCCGCCATGGCCTGCGACACCAGACGCACCGCGAAGCCGCGTACGCCATGCGGCGCTGCCGCCAGCGTGTGTGATGGCAGCGGGCGGGTGGTCGACTCGGCCAACGATGGCTCGGAGGTTTCGGTGGCTACGGCGGGGTTGGCGTACGCCACATGCGTAGCCGCACCCAGTCCCAGCAGGGTCGAAGTGACGAACAACGTTGCCCGTCGTGTGAAGGTTGCGCGCTTGGATCGCCCGATGGAATCGGTATGCATGATGGTTGCCCCCCGGCAATCTGGTCGAATGGGTCGAAATATAACGTCCTATCGGACGACTGTCGTTGGGGAGATTCCCAAGGGGAGGCACGCCGACCGGCCGTACGCCCTCATGCAAGCTGCCTGCACCGGCCGCGCAGACGAGGCCGGTGCAGGGGATCGCGACGTTGGGTCAGCCCGTATTGCGAAGGCCGGCCGCGATGCCGTTGATCGACAGATGAATGCCGCGACGCGCCCGCTCGTCCGATTCCCCGGCGCGGTGACGCCGCAGCAGCTCGACCTGCAAGTGATTGAGCGGGTCGAGGTACGGGAAGCGGTTCTTGATCGAGCGCGCGAGCATTGGGTTATCCGCCAGACGCTCTTCGTGCCCGGTGATCAGCGCCAGCGCCTGCGACGTGCTCTGCCACTCGCCGACGATCCGGTTGAACACACGCTTGCGCAGCTTCTCGTCGGCCACCAGCTCGGCGTAACGCGACGCCACGGCCAGATCCGTCTTGGCGAGCACCATGTCCATGTTCGAGAGCAGGTTCGCGAAGAACGGCCAGCGCTTGACCATCTGACGCAGGGTGTCGAGACGTTTATCGCGACCCGCTGCGTCCGCCTTGCTGCCATCGCCATCCAGATACGCGCTCACGGCGCTGCCGAATCCGTACCAGCCCGTGAGCAGCAAGCGGCACTGCCCCCACGAGAAGCCCCATGGAATGGCGCGCAGGTCTTCGATGCGTCGGTTCTTCGGATCGGAGAATTTGCGCGACGCCGGGCGCGAGCCGATATTCAGCTCGGCGATTTCGGCAATCGGCGTGGCCGAGAAGAAGTAGTCGGTGAAGCCCGGCGTTTCGTAGACCAGATCGCGATACGCGCTGAACGCGGTGTCGGAGAGCACCTGCATGACCTGTTCGTACGCGGCAAGACGCGGCGGCTGATTCAGACTCGGCAGTAGCGTGGCTTCGAGCGTGGCGGCGACGATGGTCTCCAGATTGCGGCGTCCGATCTCCGGGTTCGCGAACTTGCTGGCGATGATCTCGCCTTGCTCCGTCAGACGGATCTGCCCGTTCACGGTACCCGGCGGCTGCGACAGAATGGCCTGATAAGTCGGGCCACCGCCACGTCCGACGGTGCCGCCACGGCCGTGGAACAGGCGCAGACGAATGCCCTTTTCCTCGAACAAGTGCACCAGCGCCAGTTCGGCCTTGTACAGCTCCCAGTTGGATGTGAGGAAGCCGCCGTCCTTGTTGCTGTCCGAGTAGCCGAGCATCACTTCCTGCTCGCCGCCTTGCTGCGTCACGACGTTCGACATGCCGGGGATGTCGAAGAACGCCCGCATGATGACCGGCGCGTTGCGCAAGTCGGCAATCGTCTCGAACAGCGGGATGACCATCGGGCCGACCTTCGACGCGCTGGCTTTCACGCTATCGCCGCCATCGCTGTCGAGCGCGCCCTGGAAAAGCCCCGTCTCCTTTTGCAGCAGCATCACTTCGACCAGATCGCTCACGGTTTCCGTGTGCGAAATGATGTAGTTGCGCACTGCGCGCGTGCCGAAGCGGGCGCGGATGTCGCGCGCCGCCGAGAAGACGGCGAGTTCGTCGCGCGTGCGCTGCGAGTAGTCGAGGTACGGCGAGACGAGCGGACGCGCCTCGCGCAGTTCACGCAGCAGCAGCGCGAGCTTTTCGTTTTCGTCGAGCTTGGCGTAATTCGCCTCGACGCCGGCGTTCGCGAACAACTCGGCAATCACCGCTTCGTGAATGTCGGAGCTTTGACGCAGGTCGATGCTCGCGAGATGGAAGCCGAACACTTCGGCGGCGCGCACGAGCGGCCCGAGGCGCTGAGAGACCAGCGCGCTGCCGTGGTGCGCCATGAGCGAGGCGACGACCGTATTCAGGTCGGAGATGAACTCGCTGGCGTCGTGATACGGGCTGGCATTGCCGACGGCACCGCGATGCGGCACGTGGCCGACCCACTCGCGGGCGGTCGCGGCCAGTCGCGCGTACACGCCGATGAGGGCGCGTCGATAGGGTTCGTCGGTGCGGTGCGGCGAGTCGTCCGGTGAGCGGCGGGCCAACGTGAGCAAGGCGTCGCTGGCACCGGCGAGCAGTTGCGAGACGGACAGCTCCGCCCCCAGCAAGTGCACCTCTTCGAGGTAATGCGCGAAGATTTCCGTCGCCTGGCGCGTCATCGCCAGTTGCAGCGTCTGCGCCGTCACGTTCGGATTGCCGTCGCGGTCGCCGCCGATCCAACTGCCCATTTGCAGGAAGCGCCCCAGTCCCTCGGAGCGCACGCTCGGCACGGCGTCGTGCAGCTCGGCGGCAACGTCGTCGTACAGCGCGGGGATTTCAGACAGGAACGTGCTGCGGTAATACGACAGCGCGTTCTCGATTTCGTCGGCCACCGTCAGACGGGAGCTACGCAGCATGCGGGTCTGCCACAGCGTTGTGACGTACGCGCGCATCGAGTCGGTGTTGCGCGACGACTCACGCTCCGTGAGGGCGTCGTCGCGATGTTCCAGCAGACGGGCGATCTCGCGCTCGGCGTCGAGAATGCTCTTGCGCTGAACTTCGGTCGGGTGCGCGGTCAGCACCGGCACGATGAGGGCGCTGGCGAAGAAGGCTTGCAGCGTGGCGGGGTCGTCCCGCCCGGCGTCTTTCAGGCTTTGCAGCGCGGCGCTCAGGCTGCCTCGCTGGGCGCGGCTGCCGGCGAGCGCGTGCACGCGACGACGGCGGTTGTGGTGGCGGTCTTCGGCGATGTTCGCCAGATGCGAGAAGTAGCTGAAGGCGCGCACGACCTGAATGGCCTGCTCGTTGGTCAGCCCGTTGAGCAGCGTGTCGAGCGCCTTGGCGGCGCTGCGGTCGCCTTCGCGGTGAAAGCGCACAGCGTTCTGGCGGATGGTTTCGACCAGATCGAAGGCGTCGCTGCCTTGTTGCTCGCGCAGCACGTCGCCCAGCAGGCGGCCGAGGAAGCGGATGTCCTCACGCAGCGGCGCGTCCTTGTCCTCACGCGAGCGGCGCGTTTTTGGCGCGGCGGCGATGGAAGTGGACTTCTCCTGCCCGCTGGCTTTCCGGGCCGGGCGCTTGGATGGGGGGGATGAAACCGCGGCTGCTGCCTTCGCGGGGGACGTCTTGCCGACCGACTTGGCCAGGCCCTCTTTCGGGGCTTTTGCCTTTGCGCTGCTCTTCATGTCGCTCCTCTCGAGACCAGCCGTTCGGGCCGGTCAAGCGTGTTACCATTTTTTCTTTTGGTCTTCACGCGGTTGCTGAATGAACTTCGCTTCTCCTGAAACCCTGGTGATCGCATCGCGCGAGAGCCGTCTTGCCATGTGGCAAGCCGAACACGTGCGTGACGCGCTGCACAAATTATATCCGCAGTGTCACGTGAGTATTCTCGGAATGACCACTCGCGGTGACCAAATTCTCGATCGCTCGCTTGCGAAGGTCGGCGGCAAGGGCCTGTTCGTCAAGGAACTCGAACTGGCGCTGGCCGACGGCCGTGCCGATCTCGCCGTCCACTCCCTCAAAGACGTGCCGATGCAACTGCCGGATGGCTTCACGCTGGCCGCCGTGCTTGAGCGCGAAGACCCGTGCGACGCCTTTGTCAGCAACGATTACGACAGTCTCGACGCATTGCCCGCCGGGGCGGTGGTCGGCACGTCGAGCCTGCGCCGCGAGGTGAGCCTGCGCGCGCGCTATCCGCATCTCCAGGTCGCGCCGTTGCGTGGCAATCTGGACACCCGTCTGGGCAAGCTGGACCGGGGCGACTTCGCGGCGATCATCCTCGCTGCGGCAGGCCTGAAGCGCCTTGGGCTGGGCCACCGCATCCGCGCCATCATCCCGACCGAAGCGAGCCTGCCGGCCGCGGGTCAGGGGGCGTTGGGCATCGAGGTGCGCGCCGGACGTCCCGAAATCTTGCGATGGCTCGCACCGTTGCACGATGCCAACACTACGCTGGCCGTCAGCGCCGAGCGCGCCGTCTCGCGAGCGCTCGGCGGCTCGTGTCAGGTGCCGTTGGGCGCGTATGCCGAGTTCTCCGCGCAGGGCGAGCTGGCGCTGCGTGCTTTCATTGCGTCGACGGACGGGGCGACCGTGCTTCGTGCGCAAGGGGCTGGGCGCATTGCGCAAGGTGACGTCGCCGGTGCCGAGGCGCTGGGGCAGCGCGTGGCGCAGGAACTGATCGACGCGGGCGGTCTGGCGCTGGTGCCGCCGTCCGAGCCGAAGGACGCGGCCGTTTGACGTCGCGCGCGCCGCGTGCGCCGGCTCCGTCCTCTGCCGTCAATTCGTCGGCCGGCGCTGCGGGCACCGACCTGCGGGCCGTCGCATCGCCGGTCGCGCCGTGCGCGATCCTGACGCGCCCGGACGGACAGGCGCAGTCGCTCGCCGCGCGGCTGCACGCCGAAGGCATCGATACGCTCGAATTTCCGCTGTTGCACATTGCGGCGCAGGCCGATCCGGCCGCGCTCTCGGCGCTGGACGACGCGCTGCGTTCGCTGACGTCGTACGCGCTGACCGTCTTCGTCTCACCTAACGCGGTTGTCCACGCGCTGTCGCGGCTGGTGCATCTACAATCGGTCAGCGGTGCGACAGATGACGGCAAGACGACCGTGCGCTGGCCTGAGACGCTGCCGGTGGCCGTCGTCGGCCCGGGCAGTGCACAGGCGCTGGCCGAGGCTGGCATTGCGGCCCCGACGCATCGCGTGATCGTCCCGCCGGGCGGTCCTGAGGCGCGCTTCGATTCGGAAGCGTTGCTCGAACAACTGGACCTGCCGGCCCTGGCCGGTCGCCGTGTGCTGTTGGTGCGTGGGGACGGCGGGCGCGAACTGCTGGCCGACACGCTGCGCGCCAACGGCACGCAGGTCGATATCGTGAGCGCGTACACGCGCCGCGCCCCCGAGCCGGACGCCGCCGCATGGGCCGCACTCGAAGCCCGGCTGGCTTCACCGCTCGTCTCTGCGCAGCGGTGCGCGTGGGTGCTGACCAGCTCCGAAGCGGTGCGGCATCTGGCCACACTGTTGGCTGCACGCTACGGCACCCGAGACGGCGTGCATACGCCGGGCACCCCGCAGGTGCTCGCGCAGATCCTCAGTGCACCGTGCTTTACATCGCATACCCGCATCGCGGATGCCGCGCGTTCCGCGGGGTTTGATAGGATTACGCAGTGCGCGCCCGGCGACGACAACTTGCTGGCCGCACTCAAAACATGGGCGGATCCCATTCAAGTCAAGCATGACGACAGATAATCGCGTTCCAGAGTCTTCCCAGAACCCGTCGGCGTCGACCGGCCCGACGGCACATTCCACAGCGACTGGCGGTGCGACATACAGCACGGCCGGCAGCCCGCCTGCGTGGCAGCCGCCCGAGCCGCCGCAGAAGCGTCGCGGCTCCGGGGCGGCGCTGCCCTGGCTGCTCTTCGTGCTCGTCGCGGCGGGTGCCGGTATCGGCGGCTGGTCACTGAACCAGAAGCTCGACCGCGTGCAGCAGGAGATGGCGCGCCGTCAGCAAACGGGCGACGCACAGGTCCTGCAGGCGCAGGTACGCACCGCACAGGCGCTCGACAATCAGCGCGATCTTCAGAACCGGCTCACTTCGCTGGAAGGGCGTGTGTCCGACGCACGGGGCCAGCAGGCCGCGCTCGAACAGCTCTATCAGGAACTCGCGCATAACCGCGACGAATGGGTGCTGGCCGAGACCGAGCAGATCGTCACGAGTGCGAACCAACAGCTTCAACTGACGGGCAACGTGCGCGGCGCGCTGATCGCGCTCGAAGGGGCGGACGCGCGTCTGGCCCGCACGGGCGCACCGCAACTCGCAGGTGTGCGCGATGCGCTCAAGAAGGACATCGACCGTCTGAAGGCCGTACCGGCTGCCGATCTGCCGCAACTCACGGGCAAGCTCGATCAGGCGATTGCCATGATCGACACGCTGCCGTTGCAGGCCGAAGAGCAACGCGCCGCACCGAAGGCGGACGGCACGGGCCCCAGCGGCGCAGGCGAGACCGGCTGGACGGCGACGTGGCACCGCCTGAGCGGTGAAATGCTCGGCAGCCTGAAACAACTGGTGCAGGTGCGTCGTCTGGACGATCCGGACGTGATGCTCGTGGCCCCGGAGCAGGGCGCATTCCTGCGCGCGAACCTGAAGCTGCGTCTGCTCAACGCACGTCTGGCGCTGCTCGCACGCAACGCGTCGGCCGTGCATAGCGACGTGCAGGTGGCGGAGGCTGCGCTCGACAAGTATTTCGATGCCAAGTCGCGCCGCATCGCCGCCGTGAAAACGCTGCTCGATCAGGTCGATTCGGGCTCGCGCACCATCGAACTGCCGACCCTTGACGCCAGCCTGACCGCCATCGGTCAGGTCAAGGACGTCAAGGAAAAGCCGTAAGGAGCCGGGCATGCGAGGACTGATCTGGTTGACGCTCCTGTTCGCGGTAGCGGCTGGCTTCGCGGTGCTGGCCACGTTCAATCACGGACAGGTGGTCATGCTGGTGCCGCCGTACCGTATCGACGTGTCGCTGAACCTGTTTGTGCTGGCGTTGCTGGCGCTGTTCGTTGCGCTGTACGTGATCATTCGCGTGCTGCGCAACATCTACAAGATGCCGGAACGTGTGGCCGCCTATCGCAATCGCCAACGCAGCCGTCGCGCGAACATCGCGCTGCGCGATGCCGTGGCGAATCTCTTTGCGGGACGTTACACACGCGCAGAGAAGGCGGCGCGCGAAGCGGCCGAGCAGGACGACAATCGTGGCGTGGCCGCGATCATCGGTGCGCGTGCAGCGCATCGTATGCGAGAGTTTGCCCGACGCGATGCGTGGCTGACCGAAGCGCAAGGGGCGAATCTCGAAGAAGCGCGCTTGTTGCAGACCGCTGAGTTGCGTGTCGACACGCGCGATGCCGAAGGCGCGCTCGAAGCGCTGACGGAAATGCGTGCGCAGGGGGCACGTCGCATGCAGGCGCAGCTCGTCGCGTTGCGTGCGCATCAGCATCTCAAGCACTGGCCCGAGGTGCTGAATCTGCTCAAGGTGCTGGAAAAACGTGAAGCGCTGCATCCGGCACTGGCTGCGAAGCTCAAGCAGACGGCCAGCGAGGGCATTCTGCGCGACCATCGTCACGATGCAGATGCGTTGCTCAAGTGCTGGCAGGAATTGCCTGCCGACGCCCGTACGTCGTCGCGGACTGCGGACGTTGCCGCCGAACTGCTGATTGCGCTGGACCGTCCGCGTGAGGCGCGTGACATCGTCGAAGCTGCGCTGGCCGAGCATTGGGATGCACGTCTGCTGCGTCGCTATGCCGAGTGCGCCGGTGCCGATGCTTTGCCGCTCATCCAGAAGGCGGAAGCGTGGCAGCAACGTCATCCGAACGATCCGGATCTGCTCTACGCGCTGGGCAAGCTGTGCCAGCATCAGCGTCTGTGGGGCAAGGCGCAGACGTTCCTCGAAGGGGCGTTGCGTCACACGGACGATCGGCATCTGCAGCAGCGTCTGCATCTGGCGCTCGCGCAGCTCTTCGAAGGGCTGGGGCAGATGGATCAGGCGAATCGCCACTACCGGGCGTGCGCCACGGCGTGAATGTTGCCGGGCCGACATTTGCCTGGCCTAAACAGAAGTTCCTCAGCGCCCGCGTACAGCGGGCGCTGTCGTTTGTGCTTGCCGCCTACGCGCCGGCAAGCGTCTTCAAGGTGTCTCGGATTTTTGCCTTGTTCTCAGCACTAAAGAGTTCTGAGACGTTATTCGTCACGGTGAGGATCGCGGTTTTCCAGCGCGTTCCCGAGAGCGTTGTCGGATCCAGGTGCGATGCCAATAATTCGGTGACGAACACACGCGTGTCTTCCGACTCGACGCCCTTCAGAAATCCTTCAAGTGCGCTTCTCCGAATCTGATCATTTTCGAGCGAGAACGCGGTAGGGTAGTCGTAAAGGATCTTGGCGATGTCTGCATGAGCGCTAGCAATATCCCCCGACTGATCGGGAGGGTTCGACGAGAGCGCGTTGACAAACCTCGACATGTAGATAGGGGAAAAGAATGCATTGCTTTGCCCCACCTTGTCGAGCGCGTGCTTCCACACCTTGTAGCGATCGGTTGGCGGTGTCAGCGAAAGCTCGAATGCCACGATCCGGGCGGCGAAATCAGGGGCGAATTCCGATTCGACGGCATTGTACTTTCCCCATAGTCCCGAGATGAGCGCAACGCTGGTTTTCGGTCGATCTTCGATTTTGTTTGAGGCGAAACTGAGGATGTAATTCGCCGTTTCTAAATTGATGGCCTTGTCGTGGATGTTCCTAAAGAAATCTCTGACTCTGCTTTCTGTCGTGCCTTCATCGATCGGATCACCCTTGGGGGACACAAGCTCGGTCAAAACCTTCTCGGTCGCGATCATCGATGACTTTGCGTCCTTTTCCTGCTTGTTGCGTGGGAAATCCTTGATGAAATCAAAGAAAACACCCAGCGTTTTCGGGTGGAGCGGGGACGAGGCGTTGTGTGTTGTGAGAAAGAGCTGAGTCCATTCTTTCGAGAGGCGATCCGGCATTTGCCTTTTTATCGCCTCCAGCGTATTGCGAAGCCGGGTCAGCTCAGTGTTCGTTGGCTGGCCTGCGGCGGCCGTGCCGGGCAACGTCTCCGATGCCTGGCCTTCGCCCGACGTCATGCGCAGACGGTATGCGTCGCTATCTCCGCTCACACCTATGACACTCAATGAGACGGGGGCATCGGTGCTGCTCGCCGCGCGAGTGCCATTTCCCCCCGTTTCGATACTGTCGCCGGTCTGGGATACCCGATTCAACGAGGCGGAGATATCAGCCTCAATCGGGTCTCGCGGCGTGGTCGGGGGGGCGTTCGTTTCTTCAATCTCCGGAGCGAGGGTGTTCGGCGTGGGGAAGGCCTGGGGAATTTCCATCATGAACTCCTTGAGTTCGTTGGGAGGGATTTCATCGTGCGCCCCCCGTTGAGGAACACCTTTGCTTTTCGAACGCGATCCTGACCAGTTTTCGACGCCGTGAGCGAATCCTGAAAAGCCGCGCGGCGGGCGGTCAATCCATCATCGTGCCCTTGTATTCGTCCATCACTTCCGCGAGCGTTTCCGCCATCGTTGCGGCCAGATCGTCGAAGCCGCAGCGACGGCATGTCGAGCGCAGATCGTCGAGTAGCTGAGCGGATTCGTCGGGGGAGAACGTGAGATAAGCGAAGTCTCCGCGCGCCATGACGATCTCGATCAGGTATTCGAGCAGCGCTCGCGCTTCGCACTGGGGCATGCCGTCGATACGGTCGGAAATCGCATCGATGGCGTCGTACATGTCGGCGCTGTGCAGCCGTTGATCGGGGTGCACGATGGCCCGCGCGACCGTGGCCATCTCGCTACCTGGAACGGATTTGAGCAAGGTATCCGTGAGGTCGCGCCAGCCGCCGTTAATGACGAAATTGCGGGAGGCGCTAACGACTGCCAACGCAGCGAGTCGCTGTTCAGTCTGCGTTAGCAAACCGATGAACCGGGCCATCGGCACGAGACGCTGGGCTCGCGGACAGGCCTTCGAGCGTTCCACGGCCATGAGCAATTCGCCCCACGCAGCGGCGCGCTTGTCGGGGGCCATATCGGCAATCGCATGCAGCCGATGCGCGATCAGATGCTCGATGCTGGCAGACGTCGACGTTTGCGCGAGCGCCTGAGCACCGTCGCCGGATAACTTGTCGAACGTCAGGAGCATCGCGCGCGCCGCAATCGCTGTCCGGTCTTCGAAACGATAGGTCAGGGCGACGACGCGCTCGAACGCCGTCGTCCAGTGTTCGTGCTTCTGCTCGGCTTCCAGGCGTCGCAACAGGCCTTCCATCAGTTGATGCGCGTCGGCATAGGGACTTTTGTCGAGCACCGCTTCGATGGCGCGCGATTCCAGCGTCGCAAACCAGTCCGACGCCTGAGCCGCCGGATCACCCAGAATCAGCAGGGCTTTGCGCAACACGTGGTCAGGAACCGGCGGGCTGGCGCGATACGAGACGCCGGACGTCGACGGTTTGGGTTCGAGTGCTGGAATTTCGTGCAGGGCGGCAAGACGCTTCGAGCGCGAAAGATGAGGGGACTCGTCACAGCGGCCGAACGCCGTGGAAAAGTCCCGCTTGACCATGGGCAGTCCGGCGGTTGTCGTGTCGGTCTCCGAGGGGAGAACGTCTAACACGCTGGAAAGATCGCCGCGCCATTCGGCTCGCGTGACGGCGGACGATGGCACCGAAGGTGGTGCTGTCTGTGAGCGCTGCGCGTCAGATACCGGTATCGACGGCCGCATGAGCCATGGCGGGCTAAGCGGTCGTTGTAACGTCTGCCAGAAATCGCGCACAAAGGTTTGGGTGGGTGTACCGGGCAGCGACGCGCTGGAAGACGAGGCTGTGATGGTCGTTGCAGATGCCGTCGTTGCCGTCGTTGACGTATCGCCGTTGACCGAGACGTGGCCGGTCGGCGCGGTGGGGGTGTGACGCGATGTAGGGAACAAACGCGGGCTCCTGATCGTAGGAAAGGGAGCCCGCACTGTGCCGTGTTACCCGACGCAACACTTTGTCGCTTCGCTCAGAACCTTGCGGAATTGACCGCCTCGGCGAGTTGCGAGAGGCGTTCACGGATGACAAAGCCGGTTGCGGGCCCGAACAGGTCGAGGCGTTCAAGGAGTGCGCTGTGCAGTGCTGGCTGGAACGCCATACTGGTTTCGTCCGCAGTGTCCATAAGTGCGGCGGCGAGGTCCGCGCGAATGGATACGTCCTTCAGTGCTAGCAAGCTGTCGCGCGTCAATTGGAACGCGGCGGATATTTCGCGCAGTTTTGCCGCGTTCAGGAGGTACGCGGCAAGTCGATTCACCGCATCCTGACGTTGTGTCTGCGCCGCCGCGGGAATCTCGGTGATGGCATTGCCGAACATTGCAATATCGGAAGCAGCCGGCCACGTCAGAGCTTCAAGTTTTGGCATCGTGCTCGTCCATAGGTCGAACCGATCCTGAGGGCGGTGGTAAGCGATTGCCCAGGTCAATACGCGACGTTCGATGCTGGCGATGATCTCCTTTGAGAAATGACCAATGTGTTCCGTTACCCCCCATGTGACGAGATGCTGCTTGCCAGGAAAGTGGCTGTCCGCGTGATTGAGAAGCGCCTCCACAAAGATGATGGCGCTCGTTGAGTTTGTCATGCCGTTGAATACCGCGCCGATCTGGTTCGACAATTGTCCGGGAGCACCACTCGTCGCATAGAAGTCGTTCACGAAGTGGAGCAGGAACTGCGCGGCGGGCACCTGCTCCGACTCGGGCAGGTGAATCAGGGCGTCGGCGTACTGAGCCAGTCGCGCGGATCGAATGCCGCTGCCCGCCGTCGAGGCGTCGACTCTCCTGAAAATCAGTGCCAGCCACGCGTTGTAGCGCTTCTCCGCAGGCAGCCAACCGAGGCGATCTGTGTCGACGGGCGTGGAGGCGACAGACGGTGAGTCTTTAGCGCCGCGTCCGGGGGCGGGTTGACCGAAGTCCTTCAAAGCCGCTGCCCCCAACGAAAGCGCGACTTGAATATCGCTTCGCGATGAGTTTGGTGTGCACGGCGCGAGCGGTGCGGATATCCCGCCCCAAACGCGGTGCGCTAACCGGGTTGCGAAATTGCTTCCTGACGAGTGGCTTGCCGGAACATGCTGCACGTGGGAGAGTTCATTGGGCAGGCTGTGTGAGCTGCCTGACATTGATTGTGGCGACGCCGATTGTCCTGATTCGAACGTCTGATACGGCTGTTGGTTTGACGGTAACGCCCCTGACAGTGGCCCGGTTGGCATGACTAACTCCTTTTCTCAACAAGGTAGTCGTCACAATGCGCCCACTATCGGCGGTGCACGTTGGGAATCGTCGACAAAATGCGGGGAATGTCACGGGGATGAGCGATAGCTGCAAATCCCCGTGACCATGTAAGCGATCTACTCGATGGCAGTCGCTTCGTTGCCCGAGCTTTGGCGAAGCGGCAATTCCGGCAGTCGCGCGAGGGCGACGATGGCCAGTGCTGCGATCAGCGCACTGCCGCCGAAGAACGCGCCGAACGCCAGCCGCAGATGGTCCTCCATGCCGGCGGGTGCGCCGCCCGGGCGCAGGAAGTCAGTGAGTTCGCGCGGTGCGCTGCCGTTATCGCCCGCTACCAGCAGGCCGACAATCAGCGCCCCGAACATCGCCACACCGATCATCCCGCCCAAGGCGCGGAAGAACGCATGCGCAGCGGTTGCGATCCCGATGTCGCGTGGTGCGACGGCGTTTTGCGTCGCCACGGTCATGACCGGCATGGCCGAGCCGAAGCCGATGCCGACAAGGCCGAGGCAAATACCGATCACCGTGAGCGGCAGCGACTGCACGCCGAGCGCGATGATCGCCAGCCCGGCGAATGCCACCGGCAAACCGATCTGCGGCGGACGCTTGTAATGCCCCGTCTGACGCATGTAGTGCCCCGAACTCAGCGCACCGACCACGATGCCCAGCAACGGCAGGATCAGCATCAGCCCCGAGCTACTGGCCGACTCGCCGCGTTGCAATTGCAGATACAGCGGCACGTAAATGCCGATGCTGATGTTGACCATCATCACCAGCACGGCCATCGTCGACGTCATGCGAAACACCGGGTTGGCGAGCAGTGCGACGGGCAGCAACGGCTCGCGCACCGTGCGTTGATGGCGCAGGAACACCGCCCCGACGATCACCGTCGCGGCAACCAGACCACCAATTTCCGCCGACAGCCAGGCGTAGCGGTGTCCGCCCCACGTGAGTGCGAGCAGCAGGCAGACCGTCGACACGATCAGCAGCAGCGAGCCGAGATAGTCGATGCTCGGTTTGCCTTCGCGTCGCGGCAGGCGTCGCAGCGCGCGGTCGCTCAGATAGATCGCGAGCAGGCCGAGCGGAATGTTGATCCAGAAGATGAGCGTCCAGTTGAGGTACTGGGCGAACACACCGCCGGTGACCGGCCCGGCCACGCCGGAGACCGCGAACATCCCCGAGATATAGCCCTGATAGCGACCGCGCTCGCGCGGCGAGACGATATCGGCGATCACCGTGTTCGACAGCGCGATCAATCCGCCGCCCCCCAGCCCCTGCACGCCGCGCGCCAAAATCAGCGCGAGCATCGAGGGAGCGAGGGCGCACAACACCGAACCGACCAGAAAGACGGTCACGCTCGCGGCGATGACGACACGGCGTCCGAACAGATCGGAGAGCTTGCCGACGATGGGCGTGATCGCGGTCGACGAGAGCAGGTAGGCGGTGACGACCCAGGAGACGGCATCGAAGCTACCGAGGTCTCGCGCAATGGTCGGGAGTGCGGGTGCGACGATGGTCTGGTCGAGCGAGCCCAGAAACATGATGAGCAGCAGGCCGGTGAGGATCGATTTGACCTCTGCTGGCGTGAGCGAGACGCCGGCCGGCGTCGTCTGTGAGTCGTTGGCGGGCATGCGAGCGGATGAAGACGAATGCTTGGGGGAGCAAAAAACAAGCCGCCCCGGCAGGGACGGCTTGATTCACGCGAAACGTGCCAAACATGTTACTCCCGCAAACGCCACGCGGCCAGTCGCCCCGCAGCGCCTCGGTCTCGACGGTTGAGACGGCGTTTTGTCAGGTGATCTGTCTCGTTGGTCGCTGTCTCTCTGTCATCTCGCCGCCACCTTGTCGCCATCTTGTCGACTTTGTCCGCTACTTGTTCACCAGCCGTGCGGGCACCGCCAGCGTCAGCAATCCGCCCAGAATCATGAAGACGGTGAGCAGAAACATGCCGCTGTTGGTGCTTTGCGTAGCGTCCTTGAGAAAGCCGATCAGATACGGGCCGACGAAGCCCGCCAGATTGCCCAACGAGTTGATCATCGCAATCCCGGCGGCCGCGGCCGTGCCACCGAGGAATGCCGTCGGCAGACTCCAGAACAGCGGCAGCACGATCATGATCCCCATCGTGGCGAGCGTGAGCGCGACCATGGCGAGTTGCGTGTTGTGGCTCCACACCGTCGACAGGAACAGGCCGATCGCGCCGAGGAACGCCGGAATCGCGATGTGCCAGCGACGCTCGCCCTTCAGGTCCGAGCGACGGCCCACCACGACCATGGCGATGACCGCGAAGAAGTACGGGATCGCGGTGAGCAAACCGATCTGCAACGGATCGGTCACGCCGGTGCTTTTGATGATCGTGGGCAGCCAGAAGCCCACACCGTAAAGACCGATCACGAACGAGAAGTAGATCAGGCTCATCATCCACACGCGCGGGCTCGAGAACACCTGACGCAGCGGCAGGTCTTCCTTGGTGAGCACGTCGCTCGCGATGTTGCGCTCGAGCATCGACTTCTCGGCGTCGTTCAGCCACTTGGCGTCGCGAATCCGGTCGTCGAGCACGAACAGCACCGCAATGCCGATGATCACCGAGGGAATCGCTTCGATCAGGAACATCCACTGCCAGCCGGCGAGGCCGTTCACGCCGCTCATGTCCTTCAGAATCCAGCCCGAGAGCGGACCGCCGATAAGACCCGAGAGCGCCACGGCCGTCATGAACCATGCCGTCATGCGTCCGCGCCGCGAAGCCGGGTACCAGTAGGTGATGTAGAGAATGATGCCGGGGAAGAAGCCCGCCTCGGCCACGCCGAGCAGGAAGCGCATGACGTAGAACATCGACGGCGTGGTCACGAACATTGTCGCGCCGGAAATGATGCCCCACGAGATCATGATGCGCGCGATCCACACGCGCGCGCCCACGCGATGCAGGATCACGTTGCTCGGCACTTCGAAGATGAAGTAACCGATGAAGAAGATGCCCGCGCCGAGACCGAACACCGTCTCGGAGAATTGCAGGTCGCCCACCATCTGCAACTTGGCGAAGCCCACGTTCACGCGATCGAGATAAGCGACGACATAGCAGAGCAGCAGAAACGGAATCAGCCGCCAGCCGACCTTGCGGTAGGTGGCCGCTTCAAAGTCCGCCGAGGCCGTGTCGGCCATGGGCGAGGGGGGCGTCGGAACGCTGTTCATACGGATCTCCTCCGGTTTGACGTTGTGTTGTCTATCGTTATGTTGTGGTGCGACAACTACGGGTACTACGGACTGCTGGAAACGGTATGCGCGCAGATGGATGCGACGGGGCTAGATGCAGCGGCCGCCGTCGACTTCGAGACACACGCCGGTGATGAAGGCGGCGTCGTCGCTGGCGAGATAGAGACACGCGTTGGCGATGTCCTGCGGCGTGGAGAAGCGGCCGAGCGGAATGCCTGCGAGGAATTTGGCGCGATTCTCGGGCGTATTGGGCACGCCCATGAATTCGGCGGTCAGGCCCGTGTCGCCGATGACCGGATTGACGCAATTAACGCGAATGTTCTGCGGGCCGAACTCGGCGGCCATCGCCTTGCTCGCGGTGATCACAGCGCCCTTGCTGCCGTTGTACCAGACGAGGCCCGGGCGCGGACGCACACCCGCCGTCGACGCAATGTTGATCATCACGCCGCCGCCGTGTTGCTGGAAGTAGGGGATGACGGCGCGCGCGCTCCAGAAGATGCTCTTGACGTTGACCGCATAGACACGATCGAACTCGGCTTCGGTGACTTCGAGCAGTGGCTTGTTGCGGTGCGTGGTACCCGCGTTGTTCACGACGACATCCAGTTTGCCGAAGCGTGAGACGGCCTCGGTGAGCAGCGTGACGTGATCTTCTTCGCGGGAGACATCGCCGTAGACGAACGCCGCGCGTCCGCCCGCCTCAACGATCTCCCTGGTCACACGCTCGCCCGCTTCACGATTCAGATCGTTGACGACGACCGCCGCGCCCTCGCGTGCAAACGTCTTCGCAATGCCTTCGCCGAATCCCGATCCGGCGCCCGTCACGATAGCCACTTTCTGTTGCAAACGCATGCCTTGTCTCCGAAGTACGAAGGAAGCAAAAAGGAAGCAAAAAGAAGCGAATCACCCGTGCCGGATGGCGACGGTCTTGAGCGTGGTGAATCCGTAAAGGGCTTCGAACCCCTTTTCGCGGCCGTGACCGGAGTGCTTCATGCCGCCGAAGGGCAGTTCCACACCGCCGCCCGCGCCGTAGTTGTTGATGAAGACCTGACCGGCGCGAATGTCGCGAGCCAGACGCATCTGACGGGCGCCGTCGCGCGTCCATACCCCTGCGGCGAGGCCGTAAAGCGTGCCGTTGGCGAGTCGCACGGCGTCGGCTTCATCGGTAAACGGCATGGCCGCGAGTACGGGGCCGAAGACTTCTTCACGAGCAAGACGATGCGTGTCGGGGACGTCGCGCAGCAGCGTCGGGGCCTGATAGAAGCCCGCCTCCGGCGCACTGCCGACGACTTCGCCCTGCGACATCACGGCAATCCCGTCGTGCTGCGCTTCGGAGAGGAAGTCCCACACGCGTTGCTGCTGCTTCGCGTTGATAAGCGGGCCGAGGTCGAGATCGTCATGCGACGGGCCCACGCGCAGATGGGCGAACGCTTCGGCCAGTCGGGCGAGCACGTGCTCATACGCGTCGCGCTCCACCAGCAGGCGGCTGCCCGCCGAACAGGTCTGCCCGGCGTTCTGCACGATGGCGTTCACGACGACCGGCATCACGGCGTCCAGATCGGCGTCGGCGAAGATGATCTGCGGCGACTTGCCGCCGAGTTCGAGCGTCACCGGGGTGTGATTCTCGGCGGCCATCTGCGAGATCAGCGTGCCGGTGGCGGGCGAGCCGGTAAACGAGATGTGATCGATGCCCGGATGCTTTGCAAGCGCAGCACCGGCTTCGGCCCCGTAGCCCGTCACGATATTGAGCGCCCCCGGCGGCAGCCCGGCTTCGAGTGACAGCTCCGCCACGCGCAGCAGCGAGAGACACGCGTCTTCCGCCGGTTTGACGACGCAGGCATTGCCCGTCGCGAGCGCGGCGGCCACGCTGCGTCCGAAGATCTGTAACGGGTAATTCCACGGGATGATGTGTCCGGTCACGCCGTGCGGCTCGCGCACGGTGAACACGGTGAACCCTTGCTGATAGGGAATCGTCTCGCCATGCAGCTTGTCGGCGGCCCCGGCGTAGAACTCGAAGTACCGCACGATGGCGGCGGCGTCGGCACGGGCCTGTTTGAGCGGCTTGCCGGTGTCGCGGGCTTCAAGTTGCGCGAGTTCTTCCTGATGTTTGGCGAGAAGGCTGGCGAATGCGTAAAGCGTGCGTCCGCGCTCGGCGGCGGCGGTACGACCCCAGTCGCCGTTGAAGGCGGCGCGCGCCGCACTCACGGCGCGGTCGATGTCTTCGGCGTCGCCGCGGGCGATTTCGGTGAACGGCTGGCCGTCGGAGGGATCGATGACGGCAATGACGGTGTTGGCCGTATTGGCCGACAGTGGCGATAGCGGAGACATCGCGGAAACACCGCCGCGCTTGGCGGGGGCGACCCAGCGATTGCCGATGAAGTGTGTAGCTTCGGGCATGTCGACTGCACCTCGTGTGAAGGGTGGGGCCATTATCACTTAACTCACGAGAGCGTTGACCGTCGTATCGGTCACATCCGCATAAACACCTAAAGTGAGCGCATTGCAATTAAAGATATTTTATTGCAATTTTTTCTCGCCTATCCTTGATCACATCGAATCGCCAGACGGGCGTCTGGCATGGCACTTCAAGTCGCTACGAACCGTCGGGGGCAACGACGGACGATTGCGGCGAGGCAGTCGAACCGAAGCATTCAGGAGCAGGCAGGCGATGAACGACGCTGTGACCCAAGAGACGCTGTTGACCCCGCTGTTGACCCGGTTACAGGAAGCACTCGGCGCGGACGCCGTGCTCACGGGTGAGTCGGACACCGCCGGCTATACCGAAGACTGGCGCGGCCGTTATCGGGGCGAGGCGCTGTGTGTCGTGCTGCCGTCGTCCACCGAACAGGTGAGCGACATTGTGAAGCTGTGTGCAGCGGCCGGTGTATCGATCCTCCCGCAGGGCGGGAATACCAGCCTGTGCGGTGGCGCAGTGCCGCCGACCCACGGTCCGGCGCCGGTCATTCTGAATCTGGCGCGCATGCGTCATATCCGCCAGGTCGACGCCGCCAACGGCTCGATGGTTGTCGAAGCTGGGTGCATTCTGAACACCGTGCAAGATGCGGCGGCCGACGTCGGGCGTCTGTATCCGGTGAGTCTCGGGGCCGAAGGCTCGTGCCAGATCGGCGGCACGCTCTCGACGAATGCGGGCGGCACGAGCGTGCTGCGTTACGGCAATACGCGCGAGAACGTGCTGGGTCTCGAAGTCGTGCTGGCCGACGGCACGATCTGGGACGGTCTGCGTGCGCTGCGCAAGGACAACACCGGCATCGATCTCAAGCATCTGTTCATCGGCGCGGAAGGCACGCTCGGTATCGTCACGGCGGCCGCGCTCAAGTTGCATCCATTGCCCACCCATCACTCGCTCGCGTGGTTCGCGCCGCGCGACCCGGCTGCGGCGCAGCAAATTCTCGGCATGTTCCAGAACGCCTGCGGCTCGCGTCTGTCCGCGTTCGAAATCATGAATCGTCACCAGCTCGATCTGGTGCTGGCGAACGTGCCGAACCGTCGTAACCCGCTCACCGATGCCCATGCCTGGCACGTGCTTGTCGAACTGGGCGACACGCGCGATGCCGAGGGGCTGGAAGCGGTGCTCACCGAAACGCTGGGCGCAGCCATCGAGCAGGGGCTCGTGGAAGACGCCGTCATCGCCGCAAACGAAACGCAGCGCGCCGATCTCTGGGAAGTGCGCCATAGCGTGAGCGAAGCGAACAAGAAGGCCGCCATCGGCCTGACCACCGACTGCGCAGTGCCGGTGTCGAGCGTGCCCGAATTCATCGACGCGTCGACGCGCGCCGTGCACGCCATCGTGCCGGGGCTCGACATCGCCATCGTCGGTCACATGGGCGACGGTAACGTCCACTTCATTCCGATGTTTTCGTTCGACGCATGGGCGGCGCTGGCCGACAGCGCGGCCATGGGCGACGCGATGCGTGCTGCGGTCAACGACGTTGCCGCGCGTTTGTCGGGCACCTTCAGCGCCGAGCATGGCGTCGGGCAAACGGGCCTGCCGTTGATGCAGCGCTACAAGGCTCCCGCTGAACTGGCGCTGATGCGCACGGTGAAGGCGGCGCTCGATCCGAACCAGTTGTTCAATCCGGGGCGTCTCGTTCCGTAAGCGTCGCGCACGGATCCACACACACGCTTTTCAAGTTTTTGCTGTTTGTTTTGCCATAACTGCGCGCGCGGCGGCTGTTGAGTCCTTCAGCCCGCTGTCCGTCGCCGCGCCCACCCTCCCAGTCAAGACCGGAGACCATGATGAAACGCAAGACCTCCGCAAGCCCGCTCGATACCGCCAAGAAAAGCGACGCGACGCTCGCACAACCGGGCCGTCGCACGGCCATGAAGTCGGCCATCGTCGGCGCGGCCGCCGTCGCCTTCCCGTTCGTGTGGACGCCCTCGCGCGCCGCCTCCAAGCGCATCGTGGTGCGTGACGACGGCGGTATCTACACGAAGGCGTACGACGCCGTGTACTACAAGCCGTTCGCCAAGGCGACGGGCATCGAGGTCGTCGGCGTGCAGGCCAATGCGGAGCCGACCGCGCAGATCAAGAGCATGGTCGAAGCCGGCAGCTACACGTGGGATATGGCGAAGATCAGCCAGCCTGCGATTTTGCTGCTGACGTCGGGCGGCAAGGAGTATCTGGAGCGTCACGGTCTCGAAGCGGACCCGACCATCGCGAAGATTCCGAAGCAATACATGTCGCCGTTCGGCGTGGGCACGAACGTCTATTCGACGGTGCTGGCGTATCGCACCGATGCGTTCAAGGGCCGCAAAGCCCCGTCGTCGTGGGCCGATCTGTGGAACGTAAAGGATTTCCCGGGCCGTCGCTCGATTCGCAAGTATCCGTTCGACACCATCGAGCAGGCGCTGCTCGCCGATGGCGTGGCACCCGGCTCGGTGTATCCGTGCGACTTCGACCGTGCATTCAAGAGCCTGGACAAGATTGCCAAGCAGGTCGCCGTGTGGTGGACGACGGGCGCGCAGGTCGAGCAGATGCTCGGTTCGGGCGAAGTCGACATGGTCGCCACGTGGGCTTCGCGTGCGCAGTCGGCACAGGCCAACGGCGTGCCGGTCGAGATCGTCTGGAACCAGAACATCTGGGGCGTCGATAACTGGTCGATTCTGAAGGGCACGCCCAACGCTGCCGCTTGCCGCGAGTTCATCAAGTTCGCGAGCGATCCGAAGCGTCAGGCAGAACTGGTCAAGTACTTCCCGGCCGGCATGACGCAGCCGGAAGCCTTCAATTACGTGAAGCCCGAGATCGCCAAGAACTGCCCGACGTTCCCGGACAACATGAAGAGCGGCGTGCACATCAACGCGCAGTTCTGGCAGCAGAACCAGAGCGTGGCGCTCGAACGCTTTAACCGCTGGATCCTGACCTGATCCTCACCTGCTGTTCCGTTTCATGTTTTTTGGGGTGCTGATCTCATGACCGTTGCCAATCTTCAAGTTTCGGGCCTGTCCAAGCGTTACGGCGATTTCGTCGCGCTCGCGCCGACCGACCTCGATGTCGCCCAGGGCGAATTCCTGACCTTGCTCGGCCCCAGCGGCTCGGGCAAGACCACTTTGCTCTCGCTCATCGCCGGTCTGTCGCAGCCCGATGCGGGGGCCATCCGCATCAATGGGACCGATGTCACGTACGGCGCGCCGTATGAGCGCGACATCGGCATGGTGTTCCAGAACTACGCGCTGTTCCCCCACATGACTGTGGCGGAGAACATCGCATTCCCGTTGCAGATGCGTCGCACCGACGCACAGGCCGCTCGCAAGATGGTCATGAACGCGCTGGAGATGGTGCATCTGCCGCATGTGGCAGAGCGCTATCCGCGCGAACTCTCCGGTGGTCAGCAGCAGCGCATCGCACTCGCGCGCTGCATGGTCTACCGGCCGTCGATCATTCTGATGGACGAGCCGCTGGGCGCGCTCGACAAGAAGCTGCGCGATCACATGCAGCTCGAAATCAAGCGCATCCACCGGGAGTTGGGCACCACCATCGTCTACGTCACGCACGATCAGGAAGAAGCGATGACGATGTCCGATCGCATCTGCCTGATGAACGCAGGCGAGATCGCGCAACTGGGCACGCCCGACGATCTGTACTTCCGTCCGAAAAGCGTGTTCGTGGCCGATTTCCTCGGCGAGTCGAACCTGCTCGATGCGACGGTGCTCACGCGCACCGGCGATCAGGTGCGCGTGGCCATGCCGGGCGTGAGCGCTGCGAACGGCGCGGGCGCGATGGTCTACGACCCGCAGGTCGAGCAGGGCCGCACGGTCAAGCTGATGCTGCGTCCGCAGAACCTGCATCTGCATGACTCGGACGCTGCCGGTGACGGCATGGCGACGATCTCGGCGAAGCTGACCGACATCATGGTGACGGGCGGTATGACGAAGCTGTATCTGCAATCGACGGCGGCGGGCGGCGAAGCGAGCAAGTCGCTCGTGGCCGCCTTCCCGACGCGCCGTCAGGGCAACCGCTTCGAAATCGGTCAGACGCTGGGCCTCGCATGGCGTGCCGACGACGCCGTGGCGATCGCCGGTTGAGGGGTAAGCCATGAGTGCATCTGCCGTGGTCCGTCCCTCGTCCTCCCAACCCGCTCAGCCGGCCCCGCGCCGGGCGCGCTGGCGCTCGCGCATGCGCCCGTTGCTGATGGCGGCACCGATCGTCATTCTGCTGGCCGTCATGCTGATCTATCCGGTCGGCCAGTTGCTGCTGCTGAGCATTCGCGGCGAGAGCGGTTTCACGCTCGCCGAATATCAACGGCTGTTCGCCTCGTCGGTGTACGTCGAGGTGTTGCTCATCACGCTCAAGGTCTCGCTCTACACGACCTTCTTCGCGGTCCTCACCGGGTATCCGATCGCCTACCGGCTCTCGACGCTTAGCGGCGCGCGCAAGCAACGCCTGCTGTTCTGGCTGCTGCTCTCGTTCTGGACGAGCTTTCTCGTGCGCACGTTCGCGTGGGTGGTGCTGCTCGGCCGTAACGGTGTCGTGAACCGCACATTGCTCGACCTCGGGCTGATCGATCAGCCGCTGTCGCTGCTCTACAGCTTCCCCGCCGTGGTGTTGGGGATGGTGCACGCCCTCATGCCGCTGGCTGTGCTCACGATGCTCTCCGTCATGGAGAACATCGACCGGCGTCTGCCGAGTGCAGCATCGACGCTGGGCGCACGTCCCGGCACGGTGTTCTGGCGCGTGTACTTCCCGTTGTCGCTGCCGGGCGTGGCCGCCGGCGCGCTGATGGTGTTCGTCACGTCCATCGGCTTCTTCATTACGCCGACGCTGCTCGGCGGGCGTCACGAAACCATGATCACGCAGCTCATCATCGATCAGGTAATGCAGGCGCTGAACTGGGGCTTCGCTGGTGCGATTTCGGTGCTGCTGCTTGCCGTGGTGCTGGTCGTGTTCTTCGTCTACGACCGCATGGTCGGTCTGTCGACGATGGCCGGTGGCGCGGGCGATGTAAAGGCAGGCAAGCGCCGTGGCGGCTGGACACGCACGCTCGGCGAGAAGGTGCTCGCGACGCTCGGCACCGCAACCGATCTGTTGCTGCGCGCGTTTCCGAAAGGCCGAGGTACGCAGGCAGAGCAGGGCGACGGTCTGGTGCTGCGTGTGGTCGTCTTCCTGCTCGTCGTGTTCCTCGCTGCGCCCGCGTTGCTGATGATTCCGATGTCGTTCGATTCGGCCTCGGGTCTCGCATGGCCGCCGAAGGGCTTCTCGTTGCAGTGGTACCAGCAGATCTGGGATTCGCCGTTGTGGATGCAGGCGATCACGCGTTCGATGCTCGTGGGGATCGGTGCAGGCTTGCTGTCGATGCTGATCGGTACCCCGGCGGCGTTCCTGCTGGTGCGCGGCGGCATGCGCGGCAAGTCGGCGATGCTCGCCTTCGTGCTCGCGCCCATTGTGGTGCCGCGCATGATCCTCGCCGTCGGCGTGTTCTATTTCTTCGCGAAGATCGGGCTGGTCGGCTCTAGTGTCGGGCTGACGCTCGCGCACACCGTGGTGGCTGTGCCGTACGTCGTTATCACGATGATGGCGGTGCTGCGCAACTACGACACGCGTCTCGATCTGGCCGCGTACAGCCTGGGCGCACGTCCGTGGGCGACGCTGCGCCGCGTGACGTTCCCGATTCTCGGCGCGGGGTTGCTGTCGTCGTTCCTGTTCGCGTTTGCGACGTCGTTCGACGAACTCACGATTGCGCTGTTCACGTCGGGCGGCCTGTCGACCACCTTGCCCAAGCAGTTCTGGGACGAGATCACGATGCAGATCTCGCCGGTGATCGCCGCTGTCTCCACGTGCCTGTTCCTTTTCATCGCCGCACTGATCTGGGTGGCCGAGCGACTGCGTCATCGTGGCCTCGGCAGCCTCGCGACCTGAAGCCCGGATGCGGTATCCGCCCCAACAAACTCACGATTCACGGACGTTTAACTCATGCTTCGCTCCGCACAACTGAAGGGCATTTTCCCGGCCATCCCCACGCCGGTGCACACCGACGACACGATCCACATCGAAGGCGCACGTGCGCTCATGCGTTACCTGCTGGCGCAGGGCATCGACGGCGTGGTACCGCTGGGCGGCACGGGCGAGTACGGCGCACTCTCGCGCGCCGAGCGCGTGCGTATGGCCGAACTCACGGCGCAGGAAGTGCGCGAGCACGGCCGCGACGTACCGGTGATCGCCGGTGTGCTCGACCCCGGCTATCACGATGCCATCGAAGCCGGACGTGACTTCGCCGCTGCCGGTGCCGACGGTCTGCTGGTGCTCACGCCGTACTACACAAACCCGACGCAAGCCGGTATTCGCGATTACTTCCTGCGTTACGCCGACGAATCGCCGCTGCCGATCCTCATCTACGAAATTCCGTATCGCACGCGCATCGCGATTGCACCGGAAGTGCTGCATGAGCTGTCGCGCCACGAGAACATCATCGGCATGAAGGCGTGCAACACCGACATGTGGCATTTCCTGCGCACCATCGCCGGTGTCGACGAGTCGTTTGCCGTGCTGAGCGGCGAAGACACGCTGTTCCCGCTGCATGTGGCAGCCGGTGCGCGTGGCGGGATCGTGGTGACGGCGTCGCTGCTGCCTACCGCATGGCAACGCATCTTCTCGCTGGCGTCCGAAGGCAAGACGGCCGACGCGCTGGCACTACACCGCTCGCTGATTCCGCTGATGAACCTGGCGTTCGCCGAGACGAACCCCGGTCCGATGAAGTCGGTGATGGATCTGATCGGCGTGGACGCCCCGGCGATGCTCGCACCGCTCGTGCCGCCCGCACCGGCGCTGTCGACCGAGCTGCGCGAAGAACTGGCGCGTCAGCTGGCGATTTTCGAAGGACGTTGACGCGTGAGGGCGGTGACGCGTGTCACCGCCTGCGCTCAGGTGCGCCTAGGTGCGCTCAGGTACGGCTTAACGCCGGAACGTCGACAGTCGCGACTTCGAGATCGAGGTCGCGGCGACCTGAATATGCGGGGCGAGTTCGGCTTCTGCGCGCTCACGCGTCCAGCGCGAGGTTGGCACCGAAATGTTGATCGCTGCGACGGCGTGACCGTCGTGATCGGTGATCGGAGCGGCGACCGAGATATCGCCCATCACGGTTTCGTTTTCGACGATGGCGTAGCCGCGACGCGTGGTCTGCGCGATCCGTTCGAGCAGCTTCTTCTCGTCGATGAGCGTGTACGGCGTCATCGGTTCGAGCGCTGTGCCCGAGAGAATTTCGCGCACACGCGCTTCGGGCAGACGCGACAGGATCGCAATGCCCGATGCCGTGAACATCGCGGGCAGACGCGCGCCGACCACAATATCGATGTTCACCAGATGCTGCCCGGGAAAGCGTGCGACGAACACGATTTCGTGCCCGTCGAGTTCTTGCAGGTTGGTCGTCTCGCCCACACGGCGGCTGATGTCGAGCAGATACGGCGACGCCTTGTCGACCAGCTCGTTGGCGCGAATGTAGTTGTACGAGAACTGCAACACCTTGGTCGTCAGCCCATAGGTTCGCGTCTCCGGCACCCGGAAGAGATAGCCGAGGGCTTCGAGCGTATGCACGAGCCGCTGCGTGGCGCTGCGATCCAGATCCGCCGCTTTGGCGATGTCGCCCAGCGTCATGTACCGCGCGGGACCGTCGAAGGCGTGCAGCACCTGAAACGTCTTCTCGGTCGAGCCGACGAAGAGCGAGGAACGCGGGGCGGCGGTGCTCGAAGAGGTATCGCTGGTGGATTGGGTGGCGTCTGTGGCAGAGCGCGACGACCCGGCGGATGAGCGCGGCATGGGTGTGCGGGTTGTTCGGATTGTAATGATTGTGATTGTAATGCAATTGTTTGTGCCCAAGTAGCGAACTTTGCCCGATTTCGGGGCATGCAGAAAGCGATGCTGTGGGGCACGCCAGAACATCAAGACAGGGGGAGCAATGCAGGCGTTTTCCTGCGTGGAGGATTACCGCCGGGCGGCGAAGCGTCGCCTGACGAAGCTGGCCTTCGATTATCTGGAAGGCGGTGCGGAGGACGGCGAGGCGCTGCGGCGCAATCGGGACGCGTTCGGGCTGTGGGGCTTCGCGCCGCGCGTCATGACGGACATCTCCGCAACGTCTAGCGAGACGACCTTCTGGGGACGGCCGAGCGCCGCGCCGATGGTCGTCGGCCCGACCGGCCTGAACGGCCTGTTCTGGCCGCGCGCGGACGAACTGCTTGCCCGCGCCGCTGCGGATGCAGGGTTGCCGTTCGTGCTGTCGACGGCATCGACCTCGTTGCTCGAAGACGTGCGCGCGGCGGTGCCGGACGGCGAGCTTTGGCTGCAACTCTATGTGCAGCAAGACCGGCGCATTGCAGAGAGCATGATGCGCCGGGCGCGCGAGGCAGGCTTTCGAACCCTGATGCTGACGGTCGATACGCCCGTGCACGGCAAGCGCGATCACGACACGCGCAACGGGTTCAAGCTGCCGTTGCGCTTCACGCCGCGACTGGTGGCGGACTGCATGCGACACCCGCACTGGAGCTGGCAGATGCTCATGGGCGGTGCGCCGCAGCTTCGCAACATTGCGCAAAGCGTGGGCGAGCGGGCGGATCTGGCGCGTCACGCAGCGATGCTGAGCCGTCAGATGGACTTGTCGCTCGGTTGGCACGACCTTGCCTGGGTGCGGCAGCACTGGCCTGGGGAAGTGCTGGTCAAGGGCATTTTGACGGTGGAAGATGCCCGTCAGGCGCAGGCCCACGGTGCGGACGGCATCATCGTGTCCAATCACGGCGGACGCCAGTTGGGCAGCACGCTCGCACCGGTCGAAGCGTTGTCGATGATCGTCGACGCGGTTGGCGCGTCAGGTTCGGGCGGCCCTGCGATGTCCGTGTTCATGGACGGCGGCGTGCGGCGCGGGGCCGACGTGGCCAAGGCCGTAGCGCTGGGCGCGAAGGGCGTGCTGCTGGGACGTGCGCCGTTGTATGGCGTGGCCGCGCGCGGCGGGCAGGGTGTGGATGGGGTGCTGGCGTTGCTGCTGAGCGAATTGCGCACGACGATGCAACTGCTTGGCTGCGCAAACGTGGGCGCGCTGACGGCCGAGCGGCTGGTGAAGCTGGCGGAGCTGACGTCGCTGCATGGGAACGGTTCCGGCGGCGCGGGCAGGGCTAAGCGGGCAAACCCGCTATAATGTTTCGCGCCCGATTGCCGTCGGGCGGCGTGGCATCCGGCCGGTCGGCAGGGCATGCGCGTCGCATGGCGGCATGCCAATTTTCATTCACAGGAATGCGATCATGAGCTTCAACCACGTGCCTGCCGGTAAGGACCTCCCCAACGATTTCAACGTCATCATCGAGATCCCGGCGCAAAGCGACCCGGTGAAGTACGAAGCCGACAAGGATCTGGGCCTGCTGGTCGTTGACCGCTTCATCGGCACGGGCATGCGTTACCCGGCCAACTACGGCTTCATTCCGCAAACGCTGGCTGGCGACGGCGACCCCGTCGACGCGCTGGTCGTCACGCCGTTCCCGCTGCTGGCTGGCTCGGTCGTTCGTTGCCGCGCACTGGGCATGCTCAACATGACCGATGAGTCGGGCGTGGACGCCAAGCTGGTGGTCGTGCCGGTCGACAAGATCTGCCCGATGACGGCACACATGAAGTCGATCGACGACGTGCCGGGCTACCTGAAGGACCAGATCAAGCACTTCTTCGAGCAATACAAGGCGCTCGAGAAGGGCAAGTGGGTCAAGGTCGAAGGTTGGGAAGGCATCGAAGCCGCCCACAAGGAAATCACCGAAGGCGTCGCGAACGCGAAGAAGTAACTCCAGTTCGCCAAGCTTGCCGCGTCGTTCGTCGACGCAAAGAAAACCCGGCCATGTGCCGGGTTTTTTGTTGGTCCTGCTTTTCCGTCGGTCGGAGGGGGGCCACACCTTCGTCCTGAAGCCGACGGCAAGTTCGGCGACAATGTCGGCCAGAGGCGGCGCGCCATGCTAAGCCGCTGGTTTGCAAACGAGGTGTGAAGTGAGCAGCGACGTAGTCATCCGTGTAGTGCAATCGATTGAAGACGTGCCGGCAGACGCGTGGAACGCGCTCGCGGGCGACAACCCGTTCGTACAGCACGCGTTCCTCCACGCGATGCACGAGACGGGGTGTGCCGCCAAGCGCACGGGCTGGCAGCCGGCCTATCTGCTCATGCATGCGGACGAAGTGCTCGTCGGCGCGATGCCGCTCTACGTCAAGTCGCATTCCCGGGGCGAGTACGTCTTCGACCACGCGTGGGCCGACGCCTTCGCGCGTCACGGTCTCGAGTACTACCCCAAGCTGTTGTGTGCCGTGCCGTTCTCGCCCGTGACGGGGCCGCGTCTGCTCGCCCGCACGCAGGCGGATCGCGTGGCGCTCGCGCGCGGTGCGATTGCGTTCGCCCGGCAGCTTGAACTGTCGTCCATCCATGTGCTGTTCACGCACGACGACGATCTGGCCGCGCTGACCGAAGCTGGGTACATGCTGCGCGAGGGCGTGCAGTTTCATTGGGAGAACCCCGGCTTTGCCACGTTCGACGACTTCCTCGCGCAGATGAATCAGGAGAAGCGCAAGAAGCTGAAACAGGACCGTCGGCGCGTGCGCGAGGCTGGGGTCACTTACCGCTGGCTGCGCGGTGAGCAGATCGACGACGCCGCGCTCGACTTCTTTTATCAGTGCTACGAAAACACCTACCGAGAGCACTGGAATTCGCCGTATCTGAGTCGCGCGTTCTTCGGGCAGGTGCACGCGACGATGCCCGACGCGCTGCTGCTCGTCATGGCGGAACGTGACGGCGAGCCGCTGGCGTGTGCGCTCAATGTCGTGAGCGGCGACACGATGTACGGCCGCTACTGGGGGACGACGGACTTCGTCTCCGGCATGCATTTCGAGACCTGCTACGCGCAGGGCATCGAGTACTGCATCGCGCATGGGTTGCGCAGCTTCGAAGGCGGTGCGCAAGGCGTGCACAAGATGTCGCGCGGTTTGTTGCCCACGCCGACGTGGTCGGCGCACTGGATTGCCGACGAACGATTCGCGCAGGCCATCGAGGATTTTCTCGACCGGGAGACGTCCGCGATGGACGAGCACATCGGCGAGCTGGAAGCGCATACGCCGTTCAAGCGACCGGCGTCCTGAGCGTTTTCGGGACGTGATCAGGACGTAAGCGGGACGTACAACTGGCGAAGGCAGCCCCCGGCAAGGCGGGGCCTCGCGTAATATACTGACGATTCTTACGCCCGCTTGACTGCCGCCAAACGTCCGCCAGCTATGCTTTTGGTGGCACGGCACAAGGGCGATGCATGGTAGCCGCCGACATGACCAACCGATTTCTCAATCTTTACAATCACGATTTCGCGCGTGTGGCCGTTGGAGTGCCGCAATGCCGCGTCGCCGATCCCGCTTTCAACGCTGCCCAGACCATTGCACTGGCCCGTCAGGCGGATGCCGAGGGCGCGGTGCTCGTCGCCTTCCCCGAACTGGGCATTCCTGCCTACAGCTGCGAAGACCTGTTTCAGCAGCGCGCCTTGCAGGATGCCTGCGACGCCGCGCTGGCCGAGATCGTCACCGCGAGCCGGGAGCTGGGCATTGCGATGATCGTCGGGATGCCGGTGCGTGTGCAGCAGCGCTTGTTCAACTGCGCCGTCGTGGTGGCGCGCGGGCGCATCCATGGCGTTGTGCCCAAGACGTACCTCCCGAATTACAGCGAGTTCTACGAAGCGCGTCAGTTCAACGCAGCGGATGACGCCGGCGTCGATACCGTCGCGCTGCTGGGCAACGACGTGCCGTTCGGTGCGCTCATCTTCGAAGCCGCCGATCAGCCGCTGCTGCGCTTTCACTGCGAGATCTGCGAAGACGTCTGGGTGCCGGTGCCGCCGTCGTCGTTCGCGGCGCTCGCAGGCGCGACGGTGCTCGTCAACCTGTCGGCATCGAACGTGGTCGTGGGCAAGTCGGCCTATCGTCATCAACTGGTCGCCCAGCAGTCGGCGCGTTGCCTGGCCGCCTATCTGTACACCTCGGCCGGGCAGGGCGAATCGACGACCGACCTCGCGTGGGACGGGCAGGCGCTCATCTACGAGAACGGCGACATGCTCGCCGAGTCGGCGCGCTTCGCCAGCGAGTCGCATCTGATCTTCGCCGATGTCGATCTGGAGCGCCTCGCCCGCGAGCGCATGCATCAGACGACGTTCGGTGTGTCGGTGCGCCGTCATGCCGACGAAGTGGCGCGCTTTCGCACGATCAAGGTCGACGTCACCCTGCCGCGCGATGCCGAACTACCGCTCGCGCGTGCGATTGCACGCTTTCCCTACGTGCCGTCCGATGCGGCGCGTCGTGACGAGCGCTGCCACGAGGTCTACAACATTCAGGTGCAGGCGCTGATGCAGCGTCTCGCGTCGTCGAAGATTCAGAAGGTCGTGATCGGTGTGTCCGGCGGACTGGACTCGACGCATGCGTTGCTCGTCTGCGCCAAGGTCATGGACCGGCTCGGCTTGCCGCGCACGAATATTCTGGCGTACACGATGCCGGGCTTCGCGACGAGCGAGCGTACGCTGCGTCAGGCGCGCGAGCTGATGGACGCCGTGGGGTGCACGGCGCGCGAGATCGATATTCGTCCGAGTTGCATGCAGATGTTGAAGGACCTCGATCACCCGTTCGCGAAGGGAGAGGAAGTCTACGACGTCACCTTCGAGAACGTGCAGGCAGGCGAGCGCACCAATCACCTGTTCCGACTGGCGAACCACCTTGGCGCCATCGTGATCGGCACGGGCGACCTGAGCGAGCTGGCGCTGGGCTGGTGCACGTACGGCGTGGGCGATCATATGTCGCACTACAACGTGAACGCCAGTGTGCCCAAGACGCTCATCATGCACCTCGTGCGCTGGGTCGCGGAGACGGGGCAACTGGGTGGTGCGGCGTCGGCCAAAGCGCAGAAGGACGGTAAGGACAGTAAGGGCAGCAAGGACGGACAGCGTCGCAACGTCCTCATCGATATTCTCGAGACGGAAATCAGCCCGGAACTCGTGCCGGGCAAGGCCAACGGCGCGCCCGAGCAGCGCACCGAGCATTTCATTGGCCCGTACGAGTTACAGGACTTCAACCTCTACTACACGCTGCGCTTCGGCTATGCGCCGCGCAAGGTGACGTTCCTGTCGTGGAGCGCGTGGCACGATGCGTCGCAGGGCCGCTGGCCGGATGAGGGGCACGCGTCGCGCAACGCCTACGATCTGGTCGCGATCAAGCGCAACCTGCGCATCTTCCTGGACCGGTTCTTCCGCACGAGCCAGTTCAAGCGTTCGTGCATTCCGAACGCGCCGAAGGTCGGCACGGGCGGATCGCTCTCGCCGCGCGGCGACTGGCGTGCGCCGAGCGATTCGGAGTCGGTGGTGTGGCTGGCGGATCTGGACACGGTGCCGGACGATCCGCACGCGTAAGTCGGCAGGGAGGATGGGGGGCGGGCGCGCTGTCATCGGCGTGCCGTTCCCGGCCCGGTACAATAGCCGGGCGAAATTGCAGAACATTCCAATCAAGATATCGAGGCGACAATGAAACGCGTAACTGCCATCATCAAACCCTTCAAGCTCGACGAAGTCCGTGAAGCGCTGGCCGAAGTCGGCGTGACCGGTCTGACCGTCACGGAAGTGAAGGGCTTCGGCCGTCAGAAGGGCCACACCGAGCTGTATCGCGGTGCGGAATACGTCGTCGACTTCCTGCCGAAGATCAAGATCGAAGTCGTGGTGAGCGCAGCGCAGGCCGAGCAGGTCATCGACGCCGTGCTGGGCGCGGCCCGCACCGGCAAGATCGGCGACGGCAAGATCTTCGTGACCGACGTCGAGCGCGTGATCCGCATTCGCACGGGCGAAGAGGGCGAACAGGCGGTCTGATGGCGGGGTGATCGCCGCAGCGATGCTGTGGCGAGCGCGTCGGAAAAGCGAAGGGCGACGGCTGCGTGAGCGGCGTCGCCCTTTGGCGTTTGGGAGGCGCGCAAGCCTAATTGCTTCAGGATTTGAGGCGGACGTCGAATGCGACGGTGATCAGCCGCACGAAGATCACGGAAAACGCGCTGATCGACAGCGTGTAGACGGGATCGAGGTCGGCATAAGTCAGCGCAATGTAGATCCATCCGCCAATGAACGCACATACGGCGTACGGTCGCGTGTCGCGCAACACCAGTGGCACCTCGTTACAGAGGATGTCGCGGATCACACCGCCGCCCACGCCGGTAATCACGCCCATCATCACCGACATGAACGCCGACATATCGGTCTGTAGCGCGAGCGATGTACCGGACGCGCTGAAGAACCCGAGACCGATGGCGTCTGTAATGAGCAGCACGCGCTCCGTCGCCACGCGCGAGACGAGCTTCAGCACGACGCCGGTGGACAACGACAGCACGAGGATGATGACCGAGTACCACTGATGCTGGACCCAGTAGAAGGGACGGTGGTCGAGCAGCACGTCGCGCAATGTGCCGCCGCCGAAGGCGGTCGCGAAGGCCAGCACGAACGCGCCGACCGGATCGAGATGCTGCTTGCGGGCTTCCGCGAAGCCGGAGATGGCGCACGACAATACGGCGATGGCCTCCATGACGGCCAGGATCGTATGCAGTTGAGCGCTCATCTCGTGAATCATCGGCGAATCCTGTTGGGGACGGTGGACAGTCCCTCGTCAATACGTCGTGATCGGCGGCGAAATCTTCGGTGCCAGCGGTGGCTGACGGAGATCGGTCTCTGGCACAGGTGCGCCAGTGCGCGCGTTAGTCTCCCGCGCGCGTCCCCCGGCCCTGCGAAGCCTGGAGCAATACTACCAGCGCACCGCCCCCGCCGTCGCGTCCTTGCGCTTGTGCCCACGCCAGCACTTCGTTCTTCTGGGCGAGCCAGCCGCGCACCTTGTCCTTGAGGACCGGTTCACGGTTCACCGAGCCGAGGCCCTTGCCGTGAATCACGCGAATGCAGCGCAGACCGCGCTTGACGGCGTCATGCAGGAAGGCGGAGAGCGCTTCGCGCGCTTCGTCGCGACGCATGCCGTGCAGGTCGATCTGCGCCTGCACCACCCAGTCGCCGCGTTGCAGCTTCAGCACGGCATCGTGGCTGATGCCGGGACGGCGGTACGACAGGCGGTCGTCCGTATCGAGCAACGCTTCGGGGTCGAATTCGTCGGACAGGGATTCGTGAAGGACTGCGGCTTCGTCTTCCTCGGTCTGACGCGCCACCGGCTCGGGCGGAAAGCGCGGGTGCTCGACGCGATTGGTCGAGCCCTTGCTGGCGAGCGGGGCGATGTCGCCGATGCTGTCGCGGAACACATTCGCGTCGCGTTTGGCCTGCGCGGCACGCTTTGCGGCGGCAATGCGCTCGGCTTCGCGCGCGGCGCTCTCGGTCGCGAGTGCGTCACGGAAGTTGGAGAGGTCGCTGAGGCTGAGTTTCGGTGGTTTCTTGCTCATGATCGTGCGAACAAGGACGTTCAAAGGGAGGGCAAACGGTGCATGGCGTCTACGCGGTTGCGAAGGCGCGTGTCCGAATCATAACGGTTCGTGACGGTTCATGACGATACAGAGCGACCGCACAAGCGAAGACGGCGCCCCGGCTGCATGAAACATCACGCAACCGGGGCGCCGCCGTCCGGCGTTAGAACGCGTAAAAACGCGCGAAAGCGATTACTGGTCGAGGTTTTCGAGGTAACGCTGGGCGTCGAGCGCGGCCATGCAACCCGTGCCGGCGCTGGTGATGGCCTGACGGTAGATATGGTCCTGCACGTCGCCGGCGGCAAACACGCCCGGCACGCTGGTGGCCGTGGCGTTGCCGTTCAGGCCGCTGTGCGTGACGATGTAGCCGTTCTTCATTTCGAGCTGGCCGTCGAAGATATCCGTGTTCGGCTTGTGGCCGATGGCGATGAACACGCCGTGCAGCGAGATGTCTTCGTGCGCGCCCGTCTTGGTGTTCTTGATACGAACGCCGGTCACGCCGCTGTCGTCGCCCGTCACTTCGTCGAGCACGCTGTCGTACTTCAGTTCGACCACGCCTTGCTTGGCCTTTTCCAGCAGACGGTCGATCAGGATCGGCTCGGCGCGGAATTTGTCGCGGCGGTGGATCACGGTGACCTTGCTGGCGATGTTCGAGAGGTACAGCGCTTCTTCGACAGCCGTGTTGCCGCCGCCGACCACGCAGACTTCCTTGCCGCGATAGAAGAAGCCGTCGCACGTGGCGCAGGCCGAAACGCCGCGGCCCGAGAAGGCTTCTTCGGACGGCAGGCCGAGGTACTGTGCCGAGGCACCGGTGGCGATGATCAGGGCGTCGGCCGTGTATTCACCGGAGTCGCCGATCAGACGCAGCGGGCGCTCGTTCAGATGCACCGTATGAATGTGATCGAAAATCATCTCGGTGTTGAAGTGCTCGGCGTGCGCCTGCATGCGAGCCATCAGTTCCGGGCCTTGCACGCCGGTCGGGTCGCCGGGCCAGTTCTCGACGTCCGTGGTGGTCATCAACTGACCGCCCTGGGCGATGCCGGTGATCAGCACCGGGTTGAGGTTGGCGCGCGCGGCGTACACGGCGGCGCTATAGCCGGCGGGGCCGGAACCGAGAATCAGGACTTTGGCGTGCTTGGCAGCAGACATGGAACTCACCGGAAAGGGGTTGGGTGCTGGCGTCGGACTCCTGAGCGCGCACCGCCTGGCGCGCGACCGGGGGTCCGGCGCAAACCGACATTATAAAGGGCCGACGATGTTTCGTTGATGGAGCCTCACAATCGAGGCGATAGCCTCCGGTCGGTCTTTGGGGGCCGGGCGACGGTGCCGGGTGTCGTCCGACGGCATCGCCCCGGGACGTCTCTCAAATTTGGGGGCAGATACCTCGGATGCAAGTGTGCCGGGCGTGGGCGAGGGGGCGGTGGCTTGTTCGCTGGCTTCGCTTTGCCACCGGGCGTCCCGGCATCTGGCAAATCCCTCGGGAGTGGCGCGGTTACGGCTTGTCACGCTTTCCTGATGGGCTCATGCGTTAATCGATGTAATAGTTGTTTACAATGGAGCATTGCTGCGCGGCAGGCCGCCCGTCTGCCCGCCCAACCGCATGGCTTGATGACGACGAAATCTTCCTACTCTGCTGGTGCCGGATCGTCGTTGCCCAATCGGGTGACGCACCTCTTCCATGAAATCCGCTGGATGGCGCAGGTCGCGCTGATGGTGTTCCTGTTGATGGCGTTGTTCTCCTACAGCCGTCTGGACCCCAGCTGGACGCATGCGGCGCATGTGGAGCGTATCGCCAACTGGGCGGGACGCGTCGGCGCGTGGGTCGCCGACATGCTGCTGCTCATGCTCGGTCTGTCCGCCTACTGGCTGGTGGTGTTCATCGCCCGCCGCGTGATCTCCGGCTATCGCCGGATCTCCGCCAAACGCGAAGCGCCCCCGCTGCGCGAACGCCTCGCGAGTGGCGGCTGGGTCGAGATCGTTTCCTCCCTGATGGTGCTGCTTTCCAGCGCCGGTATCGAATCCCTGCGTCTGTACCGTCTCAAGGCTCAGTTGCCGCGCGCATCGGGCGGCGTCATCGGCGAGACCGTCGGCGGCTTTTTCCAGCACGCGCTAGGCTTCACCGGCGGCACGCTGGCCTTGCTGCTGATCTTCGCGTTCGGCCTGTCGCTGCTATTCCATTTCTCCTGGTTGTCCGCCGCCGAAAAGGTCGGTGCGCTGATTCTCGATACCGGTACGGTGATTCGCCGTCGCCGCGAGGCGCGTCAGGACCGTCGTCTGGGCGAGGAAGCGGCGATCGCGCGTGAAGGCGCAGTGGTCCAGAATCGCGTGCGGGCGGAAGTCCACGAGCCGGTGCAGATCGTGCCGCCGGTCAAGGTCGTGCCCAAGAGCGAGCGGGTCGAGAAGGAAAAGCAGGCGCCGTTGTTCGCCGACCTGCCGGATTCGATCCTGCCGCCGCTGGCGCTGCTTGATCCGGCCCCGGTCGCACAGGAAACCGTGTCGGGCGAGACGCTGGAATTCACGTCGCGTCTGATTGAGAAGAAGCTCAAGGATTTCGGCGTGGAAGTGAGCGTCGTGGCCGCTTATCCCGGCCCCGTCATCACGCGTTACGAAATCGAGCCGGCCACGGGCGTGAAGGGCAGCCAGATCGTGAATCTGGCGAAGGATCTGGCGCGTTCGCTCTCGCTGGTGTCGATCCGTGTGGTCGAAACGATCCCGGGTAAGAATTTCATGGGGCTGGAGTTGCCGAATCCGCGTCGTCAGACGGTGCGGATGACGGAGATTCTCGGCTCGGAGGTCTACAACAGTTCGTCGTCACTGCTGACGCTTGCACTTGGCAAGGACATCGGTGGCAAGCCGGTCGTGGCCGATCTGGCGAAGATGCCTCACTTGCTGGTGGCCGGTACGACCGGTTCGGGCAAGTCGGTGGGGATCAACGCGATGATTCTGTCGCTGCTGTACAAGGCGACGGCCGAGCAGGTCCGACTCATCCTGATCGATCCGAAGATGCTCGAAATGAGCATGTACGAGGGCATCCAGCATCTGCTGTGCCCGGTGGTGACGGACATGCGTCAGGCCGGCCATGCGCTGAACTGGGTGGTCGCCGAGATGGAGCGCCGCTACAAGCTGATGAGCAAGCTGGGCGTTCGCAATCTCGCGGGCTACAACAACAAGATCGACGACGCTGCCAAGCGTGAGGAACACATTCCGAATCCGTTCTCGCTGACGCCGGAAGAACCCGAGCCGTTGCAGCGTTTGCCGTACATCGTGGTCGTGATCGACGAGCTGGCGGACCTGATGATGGTCGTCGGCAAGAAGGTCGAAGAGTTGATCGCGCGGATTGCGCAGAAGGCGCGCGCGGCGGGCATTCACCTGATTCTGGCAACGCAGCGTCCGTCGGTCGACGTCATTACTGGCCTGATCAAGGCCAACGTGCCGACGCGGGTGGCGTTCCAGGTGTCGTCGAAGATCGATTCGCGCACGATTCTGGACCAACAGGGTGCCGAGACGCTGCTGGGCATGGGCGACATGCTGTACATGCCGCCGGGCACCGGATTGCCGTTGCGCGTGCACGGTGCGTTCGTGGCCGATGACGAAGTGCATCGCGTGGTCGAGCGGCTCAAGGAGCAGGGCGAGGCCAACTACGTCGAAGGTCTTCTCGACGGTGCGGTTGAAGGCGAGGAAGGCGGTATCGACGGCGCTGGCGGCGGAGGTGGTGGAACTGGCGAGGGGGGCGGCGAGTCCGATCCTCTTTACGATCAGGCCGTGGCCGTGGTGCTCAAGCAGCGCCGTGCGTCGATCTCGCTGGTGCAGCGTCACTTGCGCATCGGCTACAACCGGGCGGCGCGCCTGCTCGAACAGATGGAACAGTCCGGCGTCGTGTCGGCGATGGCGAGCAACGGCAACCGGGAAATTCTGGTGCCGAATCGCGAGGGAGAATAAAGAATATGCTGGGATTCAAGCGCGGCTTGCCGCTCATGGTGGGTGCCGTCGGTGTGACGCTGGCGGCGCTGGTCGCGCCGGTTTATGCGAGCGGTACGGCACAACTCAAGGCGTTCGCGGCGCAGGTGAAGTCGGCGCGCGGCGATTTCGAGCAGAAGCAGGTCAAGGGGCAGCAGAACGGCGAGATGAAGGTGACGAACAATGCGTCGGGCACGTTCGAGTTCTCGCGTCCCGGTCAGTTCGTCTGGCATTACACCAAGCCTTACGATCAGTTGTTGCAGGCGGACGGCACGACGCTCTACGTCTACGACAAGGATCTGAATCAGGTGACCGAGCGCAAGCTGGGCGACTCCCTGGGCGCAAGTCCGGCCGCGATCCTGTTCGGCAGCAACGACATCGAGAAGAGTTTCACGCTCAAGGATGCCGGTGTGAAGAACGGCATCGACTGGGTCGAACTTAAGCCGAAGGCGCAGGACACGCAGTTTCAGCGCGTGGGCATCGGTTTTCGCGACGGCAACCTCGCCGCGATGGAACTGTATGACGCGTTCGGCAACGTGACCTTGCTCACGTTCAGCAACATGCAGAAGAACCCGCCGCTGCCGGCAGGCAACTTCAAGTTCACGGTGCCCAAAGGGGCGGACGTGATCAAGGGGTGAGCTTGCGCTGACCTTCGTCCCCTTTGCTCCGGATCGTCTGAGAAGCGGTCTGAGAAGCGGCCTGAGAAGCGCTTTGCGGGCGAGTCAGTCATCGGGCTGGCATAATGGGACATCTGATTATCTGACTGCGGCCGGGGACATCCCCGGCCGCGCTGCTTGAGAACATGCCAAACGACGCCCCTTTGTCGGCTTCGGTCCCTTTGGCCGAGCGCCTTCGCCCCCATACCATCGACGATGTGATTGGCCAGCGTCACTTGCTGGGCAAGGGAAAGCCTTTGCGCGTGGCATTCGAAGCGGGCCGTCCCCATTCGATGATTCTCTGGGGGCCGCCAGGTGTCGGCAAGACGACGCTCGCGCGCCTGATGGCCGACGCCTTCAAGGCCTACTTCATTGCGCTGTCGGCCGTGCTCTCCGGTGTGAAGGACATTCGCGATGCTGTCGAGGCCGCGCAGATTCAGCGCGGGCAGGGCAAGCAGACGGTCGTGTTCGTCGATGAGGTGCATCGCTTCAACAAGGCACAGCAGGATGCTTTCCTGCCGCACGTCGAGTCCGGTCTGTTCATCTTTGTCGGTGCGACGACGGAAAACCCGTCGTTCGAAGTCAACGGCGCATTGCTCTCGCGTGCGGCGGTGTACGTGCTCAAGAGCCTGAACGACGAAGAACTCGGCGAGATGGTCACGCGCGCTGCGCATGAGCTGGGCGATATCGGATTCACCGACGAAGCGCGTCAGGGGCTGATCGATTCGGCGGATGGCGACGGCCGCAAGCTGCTGAACAACGTCGAAATCGTGGCGCAGGCCGCGACGTCGCAAGACATGGAGACGATCGACGAGGCGCTGCTGGCCAGTGTGCTCGCCGAGAATCTGCGTCGCTTCGACAAGGGCGGCGACGCGTTCTACGATCAGATCAGCGCGCTGCACAAGTCGGTGCGCGGCAGCTCGCCGGACGGCGCGCTGTACTGGTTCTGCCGCATGCTCGACGGCGGTGCCGATCCGCGTTATCTGGCACGCCGGATCGTGCGCATGGCGTGGGAAGACATCGGGCTGGCCGACCCGCGTGCGGCCCGCATTGCGCTGGATGCGGCGGAGACGTACGAACGTCTCGGCACACCTGAAGGTGAACTGGCGTTGGCGCAGGCGATTCTGTATCTCGCGTCGGCCCCGAAGTCGAATGCGGGCTACAACGCGTATAACCAGGCACGGGCGTTCGTCGGCAAGGACAAGTCGCGCGCGGTGCCCATTCATTTGCGCAACGCACCGACCAAGCTGATGAAGGAACTCGGCTACGGTCACGAGTATCGCTACGCGCACGACGAGCCGGATGCCTATGCCGCCGGTGAGACGTATTTCCCTGACGATCTGCGTGCGCAGAACTGGTACCGTCCGGTGCCGCGCGGTCTGGAAGGCAAGATCGGGGAAAAGCTGAACTGGCTGAAGTCGCTCGATACCGAATGGCGTCGCGCGAATGCCAAAGGACGCAAGGCCGATGCCCCGGCGAAGACGCCGACGGCTGGGAAGCCGTCTTCTTCGTCTTCTTCGTCCGCTTCATCCTCATCTTCCGAGACGTCGCCGCCTGCCGAATCCGGGGACGACGAGTCCGCGTGATTCCGCGTGCTGCCGGGCGGGACGAGCAGCCGTAGCGCGATGCTGTCGTGGGCTGCCATCAGGTTCGGCACCTGCCGACGCGTCAAATCCCGTCACAGTGCTGCGCGTTTGGTAAAATCCCGCCATTAGTGCCGTCGTCGGCGAGAAAGCACTGGCAACGCTGCCCTCGGCCAATACCCAATTCATGGTCCACCCACGTGGGCCGCTCACAATAGATTTCCCACCATGCTCGACATTCAACTTCTTCGCAAGGATCTCGACGGCGTTGCTGCGCGACTCAAGGCGCGCGGCTACACGCTGGACGTGGCGGCATTTGCTGCGCTCGAGGCGGAGCGCAAGCAGATTCAGACGCAAACCGAGGAGCTTCAGGCGCGTCGCAATGCGTTGTCGAAGCAGGTCGGCATGAAGAAGGGCAAGGGCGAGGACGCCTCGGCCGAGATCGCCGAAGTCGGCGGCATCGCGGACACGCTCAAGGCGTCGTCGGTGCGTCTGGAAGAAATTCAGACGCGTCTGTCGGATTTGCTGCTGGGCGTGCCGAACCTGCCGCACGAAAGCGTGCCGGTTGGACACGACGAGACGCAGAACGTGGAAGTGCGTCGCTGGGGCACGCCGCGTGAGTTCGAGTTCACGCCGCGCGATCACGTTGATCTCGGCGCTGCGCTGGGTCTGGATTTCGACGCAGCGGCCAAGCTTGCCGGGGCCCGTTTTTCGGTGATGAAGGGCGGCATTGCGCGTCTGCATCGTGCGCTCGCGCAGTTCATGCTCGACACGCACACGAGCGAGCACGGCTATACGGAAACGTACGTGCCGTACATCGTGAATGCCGCGTCGATGCGTGGCACGGGCCAGTTGCCGAAGTTTGAAGACGACCTGTTCAAGGTGCCGCGCAAGGTCGGTGGTGAAGAGGGCGAGCGCATCGAGAACTTCTATCTGATTCCGACGGCGGAAGTGTCGCTGACGAATCTGGTGCGTGACGAGCTGCTGCCGAACGACGCGTTGCCGATGCGCATGGTGGCGCATACGCCGTGCTTCCGTTCGGAGGCGGGTAGCTATGGCAAGGACACGCGCGGCATGATTCGTCAGCATCAGTTCGACAAGGTCGAGTTGGTGCATGTGGTGCGTCCGGAAGAGTCGTACGACGCACTCGAGACGCTGGTGGGTCATGCGGAAACGATTCTGCAAAAGCTTGGCCTGCCGTACCGCACGCTGGTGCTGTGCACGGGCGACATGGGTTTTGGCAGCGCGAAGACGTACGACATGGAAGTGTGGATTCCGGCGCAGAACACGTATCGTGAAATTTCGTCGTGCTCGAACATGGAGAGCTTCCAGGCACGCCGGATGCAGGCACGTTTCCGAAATGCGCAGAACAAGCCGGAGCTGGTACACACGCTGAACGGTTCGGGTCTTGCCGTGGGCCGCGCGCTGGTGGCGGTGCTCGAGAACTATCAGAACGCCGATGGTTCGGTGACGGTGCCCGACGTGCTGCGTCCGTACATGGGCGGCATTGAGCGCCTTGAGCCCGCAGCATAAAAAACTTCGAAAAAAGGGGTTGCCGGAAAAATAAATTCGGCTATAATCTCTTTCTCGCTGCTTGAGGCCACTCAGGCAGCGAACCAAAGCAGAAAGAACGCTTGGAGAGGTGGCAGAGTGGTCGAATGCGCCGGACTCGAAATCCGGTGTACGGTTATACCGTACCGTGGGTTCGAATCCCACCCTCTCCGCCAAGCATCTTGCTTTGAACGAATCAGCCCGCTAACTAGCGGGCTTTTTTGTTTTGTGCGTCAGCGACCATGCTGAAAAGCGCCGCGCATGTCGCGGTGCTCCCACCTGCGTGTACCTCTCGCCGCTCCGAAACGTCGTCGCATACGCACGCTAAGTAGTAACGCTAATATTCGAAGCCATAACACGCATATAGTATGGTCGTTATGGTGGCGGGCAAACCTATCAGTACAGGCGAGCAAGCATACCCGATTCCCCTGAGCAGGATTTGGCTCCGCAGTGCAGTACCGGCGCGCGACGCATACGACCGGACGCACATCCCCCCGGAGCACGTTGTCGGTCCGCTCGGAGGGTGACGTTTCACGAGAAGACAAGAACCCGGCATCACGACGGCGCAAGACTGTCGCATTGCCCCGGAATTCGCGCTTAAGGAGACATCATGCGGTCCTCTGGCCACTCGCCCTGAGCCTTCTCACATTCCCCCGTATTCGTTCGCTGAAGCGCTACATGCGCTCAAGGGTTGCGCTCGTCCGCAAGGTCGGGTCACACCTTTGCACATTGCGCGCACGGCGTTGGCATTCGCGACACGTTTCATCATTCAAGAGTGAGGAGAGTCATGTCAGACGTGCAACACACCACGGGCAAGTCATTGGGTTCTTTGGGTTCTGCGGGCGTCGGGAGCGGGCTGCGCCGCCGCGACTTCCTGATGCGTACGCTCGCGATCGGCGGTAGCGGCCTCATGCTGGCGACGATGAAGGCCTGGGGCGTGGATCTCGCCTCGGTGCGTACTTCGCCGCCGCGCCTGTCGGGCAGCGGCCGCGGCAAGCGTGTGGTCATTCTCGGCGCGGGGCTGGCCGGTATGACGGCAGCTTACGAGCTGTCGAAATTCGGATACGCGTGCGAAATCATCGAGGCACGCGGTTTCGCGGGCGGCCGTTGCCAGACTGCGCGTCGCGGTTTCGAGCTGACGGAGCTGGGTGGCGAGCGTCAGGTCTGCAACTTCGACGAAGGCCAGTACATCAACCACGGCCCCTGGCGCATTCCGTTCTGCCAGCAGTCCACGCTGCATTACACGCGCGAATTCGGCGTGCCGCTCGAACTCTTCAACAACGATAACGATGCGGCCTACGTCTACAAGGAAAACATCGACGGTCCGCTCGCCGGCAAGCGCCTGCGTCAGTTCGAGATCAAGGCCGACATGCGCGGCTACACCGACGAACTGTTCGCCAAGACGCTGCGCGCGGGCAAGCTCAACGACCAACTGAGCGAAGGCGACAGAGCACTGTTGCTCGACTACCTCGTGCATGAGGGCTACCTGAACAAAAAAGACCTCGACTACAAGGGCACGACGGCGCGCGGCTACAAGACCTATCCCGGCGTGCAGTCGGGCGTGCAGACCGACCCGCTGCAATTCGGCGATCTGCTCAAGTCGAAGCTCGGCAACATCTATCGCTCGACGAACGACATCGAACAGCAGAAGACGATGTTGCAAGCCGTGGGCGGCATGGATCACGTGGCGAAGGCCTTCGAGCGTCGCACCAAGAAGATGATCCGCTACAACACCGAAGTCGTGAGCCTGCGTAACACCGACAGTGGTGTAGTGCTGCAATGCAAGGACACGCGCACCGGCGCCGGGCGCACGGTCAAGGGTGACTTCTGCCTGTGCACGATCCCGCTGTCGGTGCTCAAGCAGATCGACACCGACTTTTCCGACGATTTCAAGGATGCGATGCAGGTCGCCTACGAGCCGGTCGGCAAGCTCGGTGTGCAGATGAAGCGCCGCTTCTGGGAAGAGGATCACTTCATCTATGGCGGTCACATTCAGACCGACATCAAAGGTGCCACGCTGATCTCGCTGCCGTCGACCAACTGGCAAGGGCAGAAGGGCACGCTGCTGTCCTATTACAACTTCGGCGCGATGGCCGCACAGGTGAGCGCGATGTCGCTCAAGGAACGCACCGACTTTGGCCTCGCTGCCGGCGAGAAGGTGTTCCCGGGGCAGTATCGCGATTCGGCCGAGTCGTCGTTCTCGGTGGCGTGGCACCGCGTGAAGTACAACCTCGGCGGTTGGGCCGACTGGAGCGAAGCGGGCCGCCGAACGGCGTATCCGCGTCTGCTCAAGGGCGAGGGCCGCACGTTGCTCGCCGGTGAGCACATGAGCCATCTCAACGGCTGGCAGGCCGGGGCGATCGAATCGGCCTGGCATCAGATCGAACAGCTCCATGCGCGCCTGAGCGCGTGAGCTTCAAGAACTTCAGCATCATCGTCAGTGGCAAGTCAGTAGAACGGTAGAGGAGTGAAGCAATGAAAAAGTTGTGGTCGATCGCGTTGCTCGGTCTCGCGGCCGGTGTCTCGCACGCGCAGACGCCTTCGGGCAAAACCATCTTTGGCAATAACTGCGCAGCGTGTCACCAGGCAGGTGGGCAGGGCATTCCCGGCGCATTTCCCGCGCTCAAGGGCGACAAGTTCGTGCTGGGGGACGCCACCAAGGTCGTTGAAACGGTGATCGGCGGGCGGGGCGGCATGCCGACGTTCAATTCGTCGCTCAACGACAAGCAGATCGCGGATGTCGTGACCTTCATTCGTGCTGAATGGGGTAACAACGCCGCGCCGGTGACGACCGAGCAGGTCGCGTCGATTCGCAAGACGATCGCGGCGAAGGAAAACGAGGGCGGCACCAAGGGCAACTGAGCGCGACGGGCGCGTCGCTGCGGATCGATGCCGCGCGTCGCGTCCGGTCAGGGTGGCCTGTGCAGGCAGGAACGACAGTCACGCGTCGGCAAGACCGGCGCGCGTGGACACGCGCGCGCCTCGAATTCAACAACCTTCAGGAAAACGAGATGACGAAGTCAACGAAAGGATGGTGGAAACTCGCGGCCCTCGGGGCGGCCATGTGCCTCGCGCATGCTGCCGGGGCGCAGGAAGTGGTGCGCCATCTGCCGAAGCAACCGGGCCCGCTCGCCCTTGCCGTCGAAGTGCCGGCCAGTGCCACGACCGTCTATCTGAGCGGGCAGGTGCCGGAGAAACTCGAAGGCGGGGGTTACGGCAATACCGAGCAGCAGACGGTGAGCGTACTTAAGCGCATTCAGGCACTGCTCGCTACGATGAATCTCACCATGAAGGACGTGGTGAAGATGCAGGTGTTTCTCGTGGGCGATCCCGCGAAGAACAACGTGATGGACTTCGGTGGCTTCATGAATGGCTATTACCAGTTCTTCGACAAGAACGGTCCGAACCTGCCCGCACGCTCGGTGCTGCAGGCGGCGCGTCTGGTCGACCCGGGCTGGATGGTGGAAATCGAAGTGATTGCCGTCAAACCGGCGGGCGCCAAGTAAGCATCCGCGTCTATCAGGCAGGAAAGGTGAGAGAGGGTGCGTATTGCACTTCTCACTTCGCGAGAGTTCGGGAAAATGCGGCGCTCCGTCCAGGGAGCGCCGCGCCTCCGGACAACTTCAACGGCGTGCGAGACGCTTTGCCATTCGGGAGGGGACTACGACGAAAATCATACATCAAAATAATTAGGTATACAAATTTATAGTCGCGACACGGGAGACCGTCGGTGCGCTGTCGCACCGCGTGGTTTGGAGAGCGTCATCGTCCGTCAGTGACTTCGCCAATGCTTGGAGGCAGGGCGAGGAAGAGGTGTGTCCGCAAATGCACGTAAATTTATTAGGTGTACGAAATATACAATCGATATTTGCGGAATGATCGGAGATGACGTGCGTCGCGGCGGTGCTATCATGGCCGGCCGCTGCAGGGCGGTTGGCGCATTGGGGAAGGCATTAAATGAAGACATGGGCATTTCCTCTGGCCGCCGGGGCGCTGATCGCCTCGCCGGCGTTCGCGCAATCGAGCGTGACGATGTTTGGCGTGGCGGATGCGAGCCTTCGCTATCTGTCCGGCGCCACCAGTGACAACAAGAGTTCCTTCGCGCTCACCGACGGTGCCATTTCGCAAAGCCGTTGGGGCATCTACGGCAAGGAAGATCTGGGGCAGGGCATGAAGGCCGTCTTCATGCTCGAAGGTGGCTATCACCTGAACAACGGCACGTCTCAACGTAGCGGCAAGATCTTCAATCGCAAGGCCTACGTCGGTCTCGACGGCGATTACGGCAAGCTCACCATCGGCACGCAGGACAACCCCACGTGGGAGCTGCTGATCGAAGGCTGGGATCCGCTCACCGTCGGTAACTACGACCAGAACGAGTGGATGCCGGTCGTGTTCGGCACCAACGGCCCGAACGGTGCCAATAACGCCGTGAAGTACATGAAGCGGTATCAGGACATTCAGGTCGGCCTCGAGTACATCGTTGGCGGCGTGGCAGGCAGCACGGCGCGCAACTCGGGGTATGTGCTGTCGGTGGCCTACGTGGGCAAGCCGTTCGGTGTGATGGCCAACGTGCTGCAGAACCGCGACATCAACGCCAATACCCAGATGATCTACAACCTGGGCGTCAAATACGAGTGGGGCCCGGTGACGGCAACGCTCGGCTACTACAACAGCAACGACAAGACCGGTTTCGTCGACGGCTTCCTCTCGGGACGCGGTGTGACGGGCGGCGCGAATCCGCGTAAGGACAATGCGTTCTACGGCGGTGTCGCGTACCAGGTGTCGAAACCGCTGACGCTTACCGCTGCCGTGTACTACGACCGTGCGAGCAATGTGAACGGCGTGTCGGGCGATGCCGGCGATGGATCGCGCGAGACGTATGTGTTGCTCGCTGAGTACGGCTTCTCGCGCCGCACCACGCTTTACGGCACGGTCGACTACAGCGTCGGTCATGGCGCGCAACGCGCCGAGTTTCCGAACGGCCGCGATCAGACCGGCGTCGGTATCGGTCTGCGCCACCGGTTCTGACACTCTCCCCTGAAGGCTTCATGCGTCGTACTTTGACCACCGCGAACGTTGCGGTGGTTTTTTTATGAGCGCTTGGCAGACACTCAGCAGACACCTGCGCAAAAACAAACGCGCCGCGAGCCCGAAGGCCGACGGCGCGTGACGAAGCGCGTGATGAATTGGGTGAGACGCCTACTCGAAGTTGCGGCGTCGCACCTGGGCGGCGACTAGCCCGTACATGACCGCAGCAATGGCAGTGCAGACACAGAACGTCGTCACGATGGCGTATCCCATCGCCATCGGGCCGCTATAGAACACATGGGCGATCGTGGCCGCTACCGTCGGCCCAAGCGCCAGACCGAGCAGGTTTTGTACGAGGAAGAACAGAGACGAAAGCTTGCCCATCATGCGCCCCGGCGTGATCTGCGCCATCGTTGCGCCGGCGGACGACGGAATCGGACTCGCGAAAAACGTGTGGCAGACATACAGCACGATGGCCAGCGCGTGATTGTCCGTGAACGCGAGCAATAGCGTCGCCAGACAGGACACGAAGGTCGACACCATTGCCACTTCCAGCGGAGCCGCACGGCGTCCGCGACGCGAGAGCCGGTCCATGACCGCACCGAGAATCACAAGACCGGCGGGCACCGACGCCATCATCAATGGCCCGAGCATGCGGCCGATGCTCGGCAACGGCAGATCCCAGGCGCGTGAGATGACGGTCGGCAGCCACGCGTTGAAGCCGGAGATCGCCATCGCGTAGAGGGTCGCAGCAATCCACAGCGGCACGTAGAGCCTCCATTCGCTGCGGATGAAGCGCAGTGCGTCGCGATAGCCGGGCGCGTCGGCACTCACTTGTTTGGCCGCACGCTTCGGTTCACGCAGCGTCAGCATCAGCAAGGCGAGCGGAATGCCGACGAGCCCCGGCACCACGATCACGAACTGCCAGGGCTTGAGCGCGCCGAGAATCGGCCAGTGCGCCACGTCGCCGCTCTGCGACAGACTGAGCAATGTGCCCCCGACGAACAGCGAGAAACCCACGCCGAGCATGGGGCCCATGTGATAGATGCCGAACGCGCGTCCGCGCCGGTCGGGGGGGAAGGTATCGCGAATCATCGAGTACGCGGCCGGTTGCAGCGCACCTTCGCCGATCCCGATGCCGGTTCGTCCGAGAAACAGCTGGATGTAGTTGGTGGCGAAGCCGCAGAGCACCGTCATCGACGACCAGACGAACACGGCCCAGCCGATGATGCCGCGTCGGCTGAAGCGGTCGGCCAGGTAGCCCGCCGGAATGCTGAAGGTGCTGTAGAGCACCACGAACGAGAGACCGAGCAGCAGGCTCATCTGGAAGTCGCTGACGCCCAACTCCTTCTTGAGCGGTACGACCACGAGCGAGAGCGACGAGCGGTCGATGAACGACAGCACGAAGATCGCTGTGAGCACGATCAACATGTACCAGTCGCGAATGCCGACGCGGCGCGTCTCGTTGGCGGCTGCGGGGGTGCCCGAGGCGGAAGTCTCCGGCGAAGCGGTCGGGCTGTCCGATGCGGGGTCGTGAGGGGGCGCGTTCGCCGGTCGGGCGTCCATCGCGTGTTGGGTCATGCCTGCCTCCAGTATCGTTATCGTAAGAGTGTTACGCGCGACATGCGGCTCGTGAATGGGTGCCTGCCCGCAGAACAGCGCGACATAACACGCATACTATATGTCCGTTATGATGAGTGTCAAACACGACGAAAAAAATGCGGCGAGTCGTTGACAACCGAAATGCATCGCGCCTATTCTTCGTCAAAACACGCATACAGTAATACTGAATATTTGGAGGAGACACTGATGGCGCGAATTGTTTTCGCGATGGGTTGTTCGCACGGGCCGATGCTCGCGACGCCGCCCCAGATGTGGCATTTGCGCGCAGGCGCAGATCGCAAGAATCCGCAGCATTGGTTCCGTGGCGAGACCATGGCTTTCGACGCGTTGCTGGCGGCACGTGCCGACGAGTTGCCGCGTTTCGCCGAGGCCATTGCGCCCGAGGCCATGCAGCAACGCTTCGATGCTTGCCAGCGTGCGCTCGACACGTTGGCCGAGCGCTTCAACGCGGCGCGCGCCGATGTGGTGATCCTGCTCGGCAACGATCAGCGCGAAGTCTTCAAGGAAGATCTCACGCCGTCGATCACCGTCTATGCGGGAGAGCGTATCGAGAACATTCCGCTCACCGAAGCACAGGTCGCACGTCTTCCGCCCGGCGTCGCCATCGCGGAGGAAGGGCATTGCCCGCCCGACGGTGCGACGTATCCCGGCGCGCCCGACGTGGCCGACGCGCTCGTCAGGTCTCTGTGCGATCGGCATTTCGATGTGGCGAGATCGGTCCGTCTGCCCGGTGGCGAAGACCGTCAGCACGGCATTCCGCACGCGTTCGGCTTTCTGTACCGCCGGATCATGCGCGACGTGCCGCCGCCGAGCGTTCCCATCTTCCTCAACGTCGGCGTGGCACCCAACCAGCCGCGCGCGGCGAGATGCCTGGCGTTCGGGCATGCCTTGCGCGCGGCGATCGAGCAGCTGCCGGGCGACTTGCGCGTGGCAGTGCTGGCCTCTGGCGGCATGACGCATTTCGTCATCGACGAGGCACTCGACCGACGTGTGCTGAATGCCTTCACTGAGCACGACGAGGCGGTACTGGCCGACATTCCGGAGCCGTATTTCAACGGGAACACCGCGGAGATCAAGAGTTGGTATCCGCTCGCTGCCGCGATGCACGACATCGACTGGCGCATGACGCTCGTGGACTACGTGCCGTGCTATCGCACCGAAGCGGGCACGGGCAACGCCATGGCATTCGCCTACTGGGCACCCGCCGAATAGCGCTTACTCGGTGCCTCGCGCATTGCCGCATCACACATCACTCTGCAAGGGACTTGCCATGAACGCTTCTGCCGACGCCGTCTCCCGACTGCGAAAACTCGATGCCTGCGCCGTATCGGATGCCCTCGACAAACTCGGTCTGCCCAGTACGGTCTGCCATCTGCCGCAACGCTCGGGCACACGCCGCATTGCCGGGCGTGCGGTGACGGTGAAGCTGGTGGCGGCTGCCGATGCGCCGCCGACGACCGGCGCACCGCGTCACTTGGGCACGACGGCAGTCATGCACGCGGGCACGGACGACATCATCGTCGTGGAGCAACGCACCGGACTCGACGCGGGGAGTTGGGGCGGCATTCTCTCGCTGGCAGCCGTGCAGCGCGGCGTGGCCGGTGTGGTCGCCGACGGTCCGGTGCGTGACATCGACGAGGCGCGCGACTACGACCTGCCGGTGTTCTGTCGGGAATTGACGGCACGCACGGCGCGCGCTCGCGTGGCCGAGGCGGGGACCAACGTGCCAATTTGCGTGGATGGCGTGGATGTCCGTCCGGGCGACTACGTGATCGCCGACAACAGCGCGGTGGTCTTCGTGACGGCGAGCGAGATCGAGCGCGTGCTGGCAGCCGCCGAGCAGATCGCCGCACGCGAGGCCGCGATGGCGAAGGCGCTTCTCGCCGGGCAGCCCGTGACCGACGTCATGGGGGCGAACTACGAGCACATGCTGCGCGACGGCGCGGCATAACGGGCATAAGGGACATAAGCCACACAGGTGGTACTGGCGGTGATGAGCGATGCCTCGCAGCGTCGCCGCCCAACGAACCATTCATCAGGAGACACGTCATGACGCAACAGGATAAGAACGTCGAACGCGCGGCCGCGCTCGACACCGCCACACTCAGCGATGCCCTCGATCGTCTCGGCATTGCCGGGCAATGCCATCTCGTCAAGCCGCGCGACAGCGCATACCGTATGGCCGGACGCGCCTACACCCTGCAGTACGGGCCGGCAAGTACGCCACCGGGCACGGTCGGCGACTACATCGACGATATTCCGCCGGGCACGGTGCTCGTACTCGATAACGGCGGCCGCGAAGACTGCACGGTGTGGGGCGACATCCTCACGGAAATCGCCCATCGCCGAGGCATCGCGGGCACGGTGATCGATGGCATCTGCCGCGACGTTTCGCTGGCCCTCGAACTGGGTTATCCGCTCTTCAGCCGGGGCAACTGGATGCGCACCGGCAAGGATCGGGTGCAGGTCGAGTCGGTGGGCGTGCCGGTGAACATCGGCAATGCGCGCGTGAATCCCGGCGACATTCTGCGCGGCGATGCCGATGGCGTGATCGTGATTCCCGCAGAACACGAAGCAGCCGTGCTCGATGCGGCCGAAGCGATCGACGCCGCCGAGCGCCACATCCGCGAGGCCGTGCGCGGTGGCAAACGCCTCGACGACGCACGCAAGGATCTGGGCTATCACCAGTTGCAGACGCGTCAGCGATAAGGAGCCGGGTCATGGACGCTACTTCCCGCAACGCCTCACTAGCTGTGCAGTTTCCATTCGCCGGTCTGCCGACGGTCGACGTCGACTTCGCGCGGCCGGACCCGGCGCTCATCGCGCGTGTGGCCGAACTGCCCGTGGCCACGCTGCACGAGGCGGCCGGCAAGATCGGCGCGCTGCCGGCGGCGATCAAGCCGATGGCGCCGTCTTTCCGTATCTGCGGGCCGGCGCTGACGGTCGACGCGCCCCCGGCCGATAACCTCTGGCTGCATCGGGCACTGGCACTCGCGCGTCCGGGGGACGTGCTGGTGGTGCGCGTCGCCGAGCACTACGACGCCGGTTACTGGGGCGAGGTGATGTCGACCATGGGCCGCGCTCGCCAACTGGGTGGTCTGGTGATTGATGGCTGCGTGCGTGACGGCGCGATTCTGGAGCGCTTCGGCTTCCCGGTATTCGCGCGAGGGCTATGCATTCGCGGCACCGGCAAAGACTTCGCGGCGCGCGGATGGATCGGTTATCCGGTGCGCATCGAAGACATCGTCATTCAGCCGGGCGACGTGATCGTCGGCGATGCCGATGGTGTCGTGGCCTTGCCGCAGGCGTCGCTCGACGCCGTCGTGGGTGCCGCCCATGAGCGCGAAGCCAAGGAGGCGGACATTATCCGTCGGCTGGAGGCGGGGGAGGCCTCGCTGGACATTTACGGCTGGAATCGCTGAAGGGTTGTGCGCGTCGTCAGGTTGGACGACGCGCTATCGAATCAGGTGCGCCGCCACCGCGCCTGATGTGAGGCAGTGCCGGTCCGCTTGGGGGTGGGCCGGCTTTTGCGAACCGCGTCGGGGGACGCGGTTCTTTTTTTGCACCGGGTTGTGACGGTGGGGCTTAGCGCTTGGTGGCGGCCTTGGCGGCGGCGTCGCGTGCGGCGAGGTACTTCTCGCGCAGCACGTTGAGGTTTTGCGACACGACCTGGCGTGCGGCGTCGTCGTTGCGCGCGCGAATGGCGTTGAGCAGTTCGCGGTGACGCTTGATCACGCCCTTGGCGACGGTCTCCGTCGTGTACGGTGTGAGCGAGCGATACAACACGTGCACGATCGCCTGCATCATCGCTTCGAGGAAATGGTTGTGCGACGCGTGCGCCACCGCATTGCGGAACGCCATCGACGCCTGCGTGAATTCATGCTGCGTGCCGACCAGCGCCTGCGCGTTCTCGAGCGCGACTTCGAGCGCTTCGATGTCCTCGGCGGTCGCGGCTTGCGCGGCCAGTCCTGCGACGGCGACTTCTATCGTGTACTGCGCGTCGAAGATCTCTTCGGCGGACATCCCCACCAGCTTGAGCTGAATGGCGAGCGCTTCCGAGAAGAGCGCGGGATTGCCTTGCGCGATGCGTGCGCCGCCACCGGCGCCCGTGCGAATGTCGACGACACCCAGTGCCTGCAGACGCCCCAACGCTTCGCGAATCGGCAGACGGCTCACGCCGAACTGCGTGGCGAGGTCGTTCTCCGAGCCAAGGAAATCACCCGGGGCGAAGTGCCCGTCGAGCAATGCCTCCTTGATCTGACGTTCGACGCGCATGGCGGTCGATTCGGCGCGGCCGAGTTTCCAGACGGGTGTTTCTGCTTTTTCGCGTGACATGGGAATCCTGGTCGTTTTATCGGCAACAAGATACTACATTGCGCATAGCCTATGTGGGTACGCGCTGCGCTTCGTGCAGGTGTGCGAGCAAGACGTCGCGTTGCACGTTGCGCATGATGAAGACGAAGCGTGAGCATCGTTCGGAATGGGCGTCGGCCGCAAGCGCCGGCCATGACGAAAGTGTTTCGGGCGGGTGCAGCCGATGCTGCACGCCGTGTATGACCACCGGGCCGGATTCCCCTGCAACGTTCACCAGCGCTTTCAGGCGCAGCAGATCGTCGCCGTGATGGAACGTCACCGCGCCGAGCCAACTGCTCAGGACATCCCATTCGAGCGGTTGTTCTAAAGTGATGCAATGCGCGGCGACATCGTTGCGGTGGGCGGTTTCATGGCCGGGCAGTAACGTGAGTGGTTCGCAGTCGGCGCAACCTTGCGCCCCGTGCGTAGTGCAGATCGGTCGGTATATGCGCGGTGTTCGCGTTGGGTGCTGCTCATCGGCGTCGTGCCAGCGCAGCGTCACATCCGCTACGTTCCGCGCCGCGTGCATGCCGAGCCCAAACACTTCTTCAGGCGAGATGCGACCGTGATCGCACGTGTGCTGTGTCGCCGCCGGGTTACGGGTGGCGAGCGCCGTGCGCAAGTCGTCGAGGACGGCTTGGTCCACAAGGTCCGCCTTGGTGATCAACATTCGATCCGCCAGCATCACCTGACGCTGCGCCTCGGGCTGCTGTGCGAGCTGCAACGGCGCATGGGCGGCATCGACCGTTACGATGACGGCGTCCAAAGTGAATCGCGCCGAGAGCGCCGGGTCGCGCAGCAACGTTGCGACAACCGCACTCGGATCGGCGAGGCCACTGGTCTCGATCACCACGCGCGAGAACGGCGCGATCGTCCCCGCAGAAAGCTGTGCGTGCAACGACAGCAGGGTCTCGCTCAATTCGTCGCGCACCGCGCAACACACGCAGCCGCTTTCCAGCAGCACGGTGTGCGCATCGAGAGTCTGCACCAACAGATGGTCTAGACCGACTTCTCCGAACTCATTGACGATCACTGCCGTATCGCTCATGCCCGGATGCGCGAGCAGCGCGCGCAATAGCGTGGTCTTGCCGCTTCCGAGAAATCCCGTGAGAAGCGTAATCGGTAGACGAAGGGGCAGGCGAGGCGGCGCTGTCATGGCGGGCTGGGCGGATTCGGTACGCGAAGTGTCAGGAAGAAAGTCGGACGTTCGGAACATGGTCGTCGCAGCGTAGGGCACGCGCTGTCGGCTGACCTTGACGCTGGTCAAGCGACGCACGCATCGTAGTAGAATGCGCATACAGTATGTTTGTAAGCGTGTCTCGTCAATAGGCGAAACTGCTTAAATCTCCGCAATTCCCTTGGTGGGTGGGGCTTTGGCGGTGATTTCCGAATACCTGGGGTTGGATGAAGACTCCGTCAATTGCCCGATAAAGGGCGTTGACACGCAAAATAAACACGCATACAGTATGCGCAAATGCACTGTTAAAAGCGGTGCGCATCCCACAAGAAACGGACGGAGACATCCATGCTCAGCGAGGCAAAGAACCAGTTGTTGACGCAGGTCGGACCAGGCACGCCGATGGGGGAATTGCTGCGGCGCTACTGGCATCCGATCGGTGCCGAGAGCGAGTTCGACGAGATCTCGGTGCGACCTGCGCGCCTGTTCGGCGAAGACCTGGTGCTCTACAAGGATCTGTCCGGCAACTACGGGTTGGTGGATCGTCAATGTCCGCACCGCCGTGCCGATCTCGCCTATGGCTTCGTGGAGAAGTGCGGACTGCGCTGCAACTATCACGGCTGGCTTTACGACGAGAAGGGGCAGTGCACCGAGCAGCCGTATGAGGACGTCGCGAACCCGCAGGTGCGCCTGAAGGACCGGATCAAGATCAAGTCGTATCCGGTGCAGGTCAAGGCCGGCATGATCTGGGCCTACATGGGACCGTTGCCCGCGCCGCTCGTGCCGACATGGGAGCCGTTCACTTGGGCGAACGGTTTCCGTCAGGTCGTCATCTCGGAGGTGCCGTGCAACTGGTTCCAGTGTCAGGAGAACTCCATCGATCCGGTGCACTTCGAGTGGATGCACTCGAACTGGAGCGTGCGCTTGCGCGGCGACACCGGCCCCTACGCGCCCACGCATACGAAGCTCGGTTTCGAGGAATTCGAGTACGGACTGATCTATAAGCGCGTGCGTGAAGACACCGACGAGAAGCATCCGCTGTGGGCCGTGGGCCGTCTCGCGCTGTGGCCGAACGTGTTCTGTCTCGGCGATCACTTCGAATGGCGTGTGCCTATCGACGACGAAAACACGCTCTCGATCACGTGGGCATTCAACCGTGTACCGCGCGAGCGCGAGCCCTACGTACAGGAGACGATTCCTGCCTGGTATGGCCCGGTCAAGGACGAGGCGACGGGGCAATGGATTTCCAGCCACGTGATGAATCAGGACTTCGTCGCGTGGGTCGGCCAGGGCCGCATTGCCGATCGCACGCAGGAGAATCTGGGGGCGAGCGATCGCGGCATTGCCATGCTGCGTCGTCACTTCTTCGACGAGCTCGAAGCCGTCGCACAAGGCCGCGATCCGAAGGGGATTGTGCGAGACGAGGCCACGAATGAATGCATCGATTTGCCTGTCGCCGCCCGGCGTCTCTTTGTCGACGGACTGACGCGCGAGGAACTCAAGGCGCATCCGATCATCGGGAAGCATCTCAAGGAATACGCGTTCCAGTTCGGGCAACCTGAGGCGGTGAAGCGCGCGTTCCACGATGCGATGGGCGTGCAGATCGACGAGCACGGCAACGTGGTGGATGCGCCGCTCGGGAGCGCACAACATGGCTGAGATCGTGCTGTGCATGGGGACCTCGCACGGGCCGATGCTCTCGACGCCCCCCGCCGACTGGGATCTGCGCGTGCGTGCCGACCGTGCCGAACCGGCGCATCCGTATCGCGGCGCGACTTACAGTTTCGACGAACTGATGGCATTGCGCGCCGCCGAAGACATCGAGGCGAAGGTGACGTTGCCGGCGCGTGAGGCGCACGCCGCGCGCTGCACGGCGGCGCTCGGCGTGATGTCGAAAGCGCTCGCCGACGCAGCACCGGACGTCGTCGTGATCGTCGGCAACGACCAGCGTGAAGTGTTCGGCCCTGCGATCACACCGGCCCTGTGGCTGTTCGGCGGCGAGACGGTGTTCGACGAACCGGTGAGCGCTGCGCGACTCGCGAAGATGCCGCCGGGCATCTCGATCTCGTCGGCCGCGATCAAGCCGGGCGCGCGCACGGAGTACCCGGCGCACGCGCCGCTCGCCCGCCATCTGGCGAGCGCGTTCACCGGTAGCGGGCACGACATCACGATCTCGACGGAAGTCCCGCAGCGCGGCAACGACGGTCCGACCGGCATGCCGCATGCGTTCGGCTTCGTTTATCAGCGGCTCATGCACGGCAATGTGCCGCCGCATGTGCCGATCATGCTCAACACGTTTTATCCGCCCAACCAGCCGCGCGCGACGCGTTGTGTCGATCTCGGGCTGGCGCTGCGCGAAGCGCTCGTAGCCTGGCCTGACGATGCGCGCGTCGCGGTGATCGCCTCGGGCGGATTGAGTCACTTCGTCATCGACGAGGCGTTCGACCACGCGCTGCTTGACGCCATGATGCGTCGCGACACGGCATACCTGCGCGAGATCGACGAAGCGCTGCTGCAATCGGGCACCTCGGAAGTGAAGAACTGGCTGCCGGTCATTGCGGCGGCCAATGTCGGGCAGATGACTATGCAACTGGTCGACTACGTGCCGTGCTACCGCTCGGCGGCCGGCACGGGCAACGCCATGGGCTTCGTGCTCTGGCATCCGGCGAACTAAGGCCACCGGCCGCGCACGTCCCGCAGAGGACGACGCGCCGGCCCCACCTGCAAGGAGGCAGGCATGCTTTCCAGGCAAGACAACGAAACACTCACGCGCGTTGGACCGGGCACGCCCATGGGCGACCTGTTCCGCCGCTTCTGGTTGCCCGCGCTGCTCTCGGAGGAGATTGCCGAGTGTGACGGTGCCCCGGTCAGGCTGCGCCTGCTGTGCGAAGACCTCGTCGCGTTTCGCGACACGCAAGGACGCGTCGGCATCGTGGACGCCTACTGCGCGCACCGTCGTGCCGGACTCTTCTTCGGACGCAATGAGGAATGCGGTTTGCGCTGCGTCTATCACGGCTGGAAGTTCGACGTGAACGGCCAGTGCGTGGAAATGCCGTCCGAGCCGCACGAGAATCCGCAGACGCATAACGTGCGCATCAAGGCTTATCTCACTGCCGAGCGCAACGGCGTCGTGTGGGTCTACATGGGGCCGCGCGAATCGGTGCCCGCGTTGCCCGACTTCGAATGGTCGCGGCTGCCCGAGCGTCAGCACACGGCGACCAAGCGCCTGCAATCCTGCAACTGGGCGCAGGCGGTCGAGGGCGGCATCGATTCGAGCCACATCTCGTTCCTGCACAGCCGCACGGAGCCGGTCGCCGGTGCGCCGAGCAATCCGTATCACGCATCGGATCGTCATCCCGTGTTCGAGGTGAGCGATGCGGATTACGGGCTGGTGATCGCCGCGCGACGTCATGCCAGACCGGGCACGTATTACTGGCGTGTCACGCAATTCCTGCTGCCCTGCTACACGATGATTCCGCCGGTTGGAAATTTCGACGAATCGAGTCAGGAGCCCTACGACGGCCACGCGTGGGTGCCCATCGACGACGAAACCACGTGGACATGGTCGTTCAGCGCGAGTCCCGCGCGCACGTATCGCGACGAAGAGATCGCGTTCCGTGGCGGACGCAAGGGCTTCTGGGGGCCGGTGGACGAGGGCTATCAGCCGCTGCTGCATCGTGGCAACGACTACGGCATCGACCGCGCACGTCAGCGCACCTCCAACTTCACCGGCATCGAGGGCATTCCGAATCAGGACGCCGCTGTGCAGGAAAGCATGGGACCGCTCGTCGACCGCTCGCAGGAGCGCCTGGGCGCGTCGGATCGCGGCATCGTGCGCTTTCGTCGGCTGATGCTCAAGCTCGCTCGCGATCTGGCGCAGGGGCAGGTGCCCGCCTGCGCGAACGACGCGTCGCTCTACAACGTGCGTCCCGTCTCGATGCTGCTGCCGCAAGACACGCCGGTGCTCGACGGCGCGGCGGCGCTGCTACGCGGCGCATCTGCACCCAGGCACTGATACCGCAGCAAAGCCACGCACGTCCTCATCTCATTTCATCGAACCCGAATCAACCTGAAACCGGAGTCCAGCATGATCATCGATTGCCATGCCCACGTGAGCGCACCGACCGAACTGTGGGCCTACAAAGCCAGCCTGCTCGCCAGCCGCGGCTCGCACGGGCGCGGACGCATCAATGTGTCCGATGACGAAATCCGCGCCGCTGCCAACCGCGCCGAAACGTGGCCCAAAGGGCACCTCGACTACATTCGCGAACACGGCACCGACCTGCAACTGGTCTCGCCGCGTCCGTTCCAGTTGATGCAGTCGGAAAAGCCCTCGAAGCTGGTGCATTGGTTCACGCAGGAGTGCAACAACATCATCTATCGCCAGACGCAGCTGTTCCCCGAGACGTTCGCGGGCGTTGCCGGTCTGCCGCAAACCGCTGGCGACCCGATCGAGCAAGCGCTGCCGGAACTCGAGCGCTGCATTAACGAACTGGGCTTCTCGGGCTGTCTGCTCAACCCGGACCCGTTTGAGAACGGTGTGGCCGAGGCACCGCCGCTGGGCGATCGTTACTGGTATCCGCTCTACGAAAAGCTGTGCGAGCTCGACGTGCCCGCGCACATCCACGGCACCGGTTCGCGCTCGGAGCGCGTGCCGTACTCGCTGCACTTCATCAACGAGGAAACCATCGCCGTGTTCGGTCTCGTGAACTCGGACGTCTTCAAGGACTTCCCGGACCTGAAGATCGTGGTGAGCCACGGCGGTGGGGCGATTCCGTATCAGATCGGCCGCTTCGATGCCCCGTCGCTGCGCCGCCCGAACGGCCAGCGCTTCTCCGATCGTCTGCGCAATCTGTATTTCGATACGGTGCTCTACACCGAGGAGGCGCTGTCGCTGCTCATCAAGACGGTCGGCGTGGATCGCTGCCTGTTCGGCACCGAGTGCCCCGGCGTGGGTTCGGCAGTGAATCCGAAGACGGGCCGCTCGATGGACGATGTGCGCTCGCTCATCGACAACCTCGACTGGCTGAGCGCGCAGGACCGCCAGAAGATCTTCGAAGACAACGCGCGTCATGTCTTCCGTCTGCCCGCCAAGGCGGCATAAGTGACGGCCCGGCCGGTCCATCTGACTGTGTGACGACTCATGAACATGTCCGATTTCACCGATACGCTGCTCGTCAACGTTGCGCGGCGTGAGCGGCAGACGGAGACGATTGCCGTCTTCGAGCTGCGCGCGCCCGACGACAGCCCTCTGCCGCCGTTTACTGCGGGCGCCCACGTCGAGCTGCATCTGCGCGACGGCCTGTCACGCTGCTATTCGTTGCTCAACGATCCTGCCGAGCGGCATCGCTATGTCATCGGTGTGCATCGCGACGCGGCGAGCCGGGGCGGATCGGCTTACGTTCACGAGCATCTCGTGGCGGGCGCAGCGCTCAAGATCAGCACGCCGCGCAATCACTTCGTGCTCGACGAGGGCGCGGCGTGCACCGGACACACGGTGCTCGTCGCGGGCGGCATCGGCATCACGCCGTTGTTGTCGATGGCGGCGCGCCTCGAGACGCTGGGCTGCCCGTGGACGCTGCACTACTGCGCACGCAGCGCCCAGACGGCGGCGTTCGCCGATCGCCTCGATGCGGCGTCCTTTAGGTACGGCCGCGTGCAGTGGCATTTCGACAGCGCACCGGGGCGTGGTTCGCTCGACCTCGTGCGCCTCGTCGATGACGCCGTGCCCGGCACGCACCTCTACTGCTGCGGACCGGCGCCGATGTTGCAAGCGTTCGAAGCGGCGGTGGCGCGCCGCGCCGATTGTCACGGGCATGTGGAGTATTTCGCCGGGGTGGGCAAGCCTCAGGGTTCCACGGGGCAATACGACGTGGTCCTCGCGCGCAGTGGCAAGACGGTCCATGTGGCGGCGGGGCAGACGATGCTCGACGCACTGCTCGACGCTGGCGTGGACGCCCCGTATTCTTGTCGCGAAGGCGTGTGCGGCACGTGCGAAGTCGCGGTGCTCGACGGCACACCGGAGCATCGCGACCTCGTGTTGAGTCAGGACGAGCGGGCCAGCGGCCGCACCGTCATGATCTGCTGCTCCGGCTGTCGCGGCGACCGGATCGTGCTCGACCTCTAGGCACTTGCGTCACTTGCACCACGCCCAAACACTATCAATGCGCTCGGCACAGAGCGCTGGAGGAGACGACATGCAACAAAGCGGTTTCACCCACACCATCGACGGTCGCGGCGAGTCCAGCGAGGCCTCGTTCGACGTCATCAATCCGGGCACAGGCGCACCGTTCGCCGTCTGCCCGGATGCCACGCAGGATCAGCTCGATCGTGCCGTGGCGGCCGCCCGGCGCGCCTTCACGACCTGGCGCGAGACAACCCCGGCGCACCGCCGCGAGCGGCTGCGCAGCTTTGCCGAGGCGCTGAAGGCGCGCAGCAAGGAAATCACCACGCTGCTCACGCGCGAGCAGGGCAAGCCGTTTGCCCGCGCGCAGGACGAACTCAACCGGGCGTTCGCCAACCTCGAAGGTCTGCTGGCCATCGAGCTAAAGCCCGAACTCCTGCGCGATAACGAGCGCGGGCATGTCGAGCTGCAATACCACCCGCTGGGCGTTGTGGGCGCGATTACGCCCTGGAACGTGCCGGTCCTGCTCGCGCTGCCGAAGATCACGCAGTCGCTGTACACGGGCAACACCATCGTGCTCAAGCCGTCGCCTTATACGCCGCTGACGACGCTGCTCATCGGCGAAATCGCGCGCGAGCACTTCCCGCCGGGCGTGGTGAACGTCGTCGCAGGCGGCAACGATCTCGGCGCATGGATGACCCATCATCCCGGCATCGACAAGATCTCGTTTACCGGTTCGGTCGCCACTGGCAAGCGGGTGATGGCCAGTGCGGCCAGCACGCTCAAGCGTGTGACGCTCGAACTCGGCGGTAACGATGCGGCCATCGTACTCGACGACATCGACGTGAAGGCGCTCGCGCCGCGTCTGTTCTGGGCGTGCTTCGGCAACAGCGGTCAGATCTGCATGGCGATCAAGCGCCTGTATGTGCACGAGAAGGTCTACGACGCGCTGTGCGATGCGCTCGTCGAGATCGCGAACAAGGTCAAGGTCGGCGAGGGCTTCGAGGAGGGCGTGCTGATGGGGCCGGTGCAGAACCGTATGCAATACGAGCGGGTGCTGGAACTCATCGACGATACGCGTCGCCAGAACGCGCGCATTCTGTGTGGCGGCGAAGCGCTTGCGCGTCCGGGCTATTTCATCGCGCCGACCATCGTGGCCGATATCGCGGAAGGAACGCGTCTCGTCGACGAAGAGCCGTTCGGGCCGGTGCTGCCGGTGATTCGCTTTAGCGATGTGGATGATGCGGTGCGTCGCGCCAACGACAGCCGCTTCGGGCTGTCGGGATCGGTGTGGAGCGCCGACTCTGTGCGAGCCCGCGAGATCGCACAGCGGCTCGAAGTCGGCACCGCCTGGATCAATCATCACGTGGGTGTGGAGTACGACGTGCCGTTCGGTGGCACGAAGGAATCCGGCATCGGACGCGAGTATGGCGCGCAGGGGCTGAAGCACTACACGGAGATTCGCGCCGTGAGCGTGCCGGTACTGCCGCCGATGGCGCCGCCGGGCGGTGCGGCGAAGCGCTGAGTCGCACATCGCTTCCGTCCTGCATCGATTTCGCATCCATCCCCTACGAACCGTTTCGGAGAGACCGAATGTCCACCACGAAAACACAGGAAATGCCGGGGCACGCCGGCATCAGCCTGTCGGCGCGCGCCGACGCGCTCGAACATCAGATGATCGAGGAGCTCGACCGCAAGATCGTGCGCTCGGTGCTGTTCACGTCCGGCGATCGCGACCCGACGGCACCGATCATGCCGCCGCCGGGCGGCAAGCCCGATCCTCGTCACTTCCTCATGGGCGACGATCCGCGTCTGCAGAAGATGCCGGAGCGCCCGACGCTGCTCGACTTCTTCAAGCACCGGTTCGCGCCCGCGAACCATTTGCTGCAAAGCGCCACGCATGCGCTCAACGCGGGCCACGACGAGAAGACGATTCTTGCCTGCCTGTTGCACGACATCAGCGTGTCGGGCTTCATTCGCGCCGATCACGGCTACTGGGGCGCGCAGCTGCTCGCACCGTATGTCGACGAAGAGGTGAGCTGGGCCATTCGCTACCACCAGGCGCTGCGCTTCTTCCCGGATGCCTCCGTCGGCTACGACTATCCGGAGGCGTACATCCGCTACTTCGGTGGGGATTACGAGCCCGAACCCTACGTCAAGGCCGACTGGGAGTACGCCCGCAATCACAAGTGGTACATGACGAGCCGTCTCATCACGCTCAACGACATCTACTCGTTCGATCCGAACGCGAAGGTGAGCTGGGATCCGTTCATCGACATCATCGGACGCCATTTCAAGCAACCGAAGGAAGGACTCGGTTTCGACGGTTCAGCCTCGGCGCATATGTGGCGCACCATCATCTGGCCGACGAAGTTCCTGTGAGACGTTGCTCTGAACGAATAAGCCCGCGAGTTAGCGGGCTTATGCCGCAACGCTATAACCTTGTGTGATTCGCTTCGTTGACCTCCGGAGGGAGCCGCCGCTATTTTCGGGGTTTCTCCGGCTCCTCTCAGGTCGACGTCGCTTATGCGCTTTGCTCTGCCTTCATTACTTCGCCGCTCCACGCGTCTGACACGTGCTCTATTGATGGGTCTGTCCTGCATATTGGCTGCACCTGCCGCGCATGCCGAGGGGCGCATCCGGATCGCCGAACAGTTCGGCATTGTGTATCTGCTGCTCAATGTCGTACGTGATCAGCAACTCATCGAACAGGAAGGCCGCAAGCTGGGCGTCGACGTCAAGGTCGACTGGGCGAGGTTGTCCGGCGGCGCGGCCATCAACGACGCCTTGCTCTCCGGGGCCATCGACGTTGCTGGCGCTGGCGTGGGACCGCTGATTACCGTGTGGGATCGGACCTATGGACGTCAGAACGTGCGGGGTGTGGCGTCGCTGGGCAGCTTGCCGTATTACCTGGTGAGCAACGATCCGAAGATCCGGACCATCGCCGACTTTACGGAGAAGGATCGCATCGCGCTACCGGCCGTGGGGGTGTCCGTGCAATCGCGGGTGCTTCAGTACGCGTCCGCCAGACTGTGGGGCGATAGCGCCTTCGACCGACTGGACAAATGGACGCAGACGATGTCGCACCCCGATGCTGCGGCGGCGATCATTGCCGGTGGCACGGAGATTACGGGGCACTTCGGCACGCCACCGTTCCAGGAACAGGAACTGGCGGCCAATCCGCGCGCGCACATCGTGCTCGATTCCTATGAAGTCCTCGGCGGCCCGAGTTCAGCCACCGTGCTCTACGCCACGGAAAAGTATCGCAACGATAATCCGAAGACGTATCGGGCTTTCGTTCTCGCCCTTGCCCGTGCGGCGGACTTCGTCAAGCGACAGCCGGAAGCCGCAGCCGATACCTATCTGCGCGTGAATCAGTCGAAAACCGACAAGAAACTGTTGGTGAGCATCATCACCGATCCCAAGGTCAATTTCTCGATTACGCCCCAGAACACGCTCGGACTCGCGCAGTTCATGCAGCGCGTGGGGGCAGTGCGGCACAAGCCCACGTCCTGGAAAGACTACTTCTTCGACGAACCCGCGCTGGGGCAGGGCAGTTGAGATGGGGGCGACAAGCGCTCTGCAACCCCTGCGGCCAACGGATGGCGACGCCGACGTCACGCCGATTCCCGGAGACATCCTCGGCGAGCGTGTTCTCGAGGTGCGCGAGCTCGATATCGAGTTTCGTACGCGGGGCCACCATGTCGCGGGTGTGAGCGACATATCGTTCGACGTCTATGACGCCGACCGTCTCGTGCTTCTCGGGCCGTCGGGCTGCGGCAAATCGACGTTGCTCAAAGCCATCGGCGGTTTCGTCAAACCGACGCGAGGGGAGATCGTGCTCGACGGGCGATCCGTGGTCAAGCCGGGCATCGATCGGATGGTGGTTTTTCAGGAGTTCGACCAACTCGCGCCGTGGAAAACGGTAGCGCAGAACGTGATGTTTCCGCTGCGTGTCGGCAAAGGGCTTTCGCGTCGCGAAGCACGCGAGCTTGCCCTCGATACGCTGGAAAAAGTCGGACTCTCTCGATTTGCCGACGCATTCCCGCACACGCTCTCGGGCGGTATGAAGCAGCGCGCCGCCATTGCCCGCGCACTGGCGGTGCGACCGCGCGTGTTGCTCATGGACGAACCTTTCGCCGCCCTCGACGCGCTAACCCGCACACGCATGCAGGAAGAACTGCTGCGTTTGTGGGAAGACACGCGTGTCACGCTCCTGTTCGTGACGCATTCGATAGAGGAAGCGCTTGTCGTCGGCACCCGGATCGTGCTGCTCGACGGTCAGCCGGGACGTCTGCGCGCCGAACTCGACGCTGGAACGTTCGGACTCGACGAGGTGGCATCTCCTGACTTCCGGCGCGCGAGCGCACGTATTCACAATCTGCTCTTCGGCGAACAACTGCCGTCACGAAGCACAGGAGAGGCGGCATGAGCTCGCTTTCGACCAAGACAGTTCGAATTCGCGCGCCGCGCCGCGCCGAACGAATTTTTCCGAGGACGCCACGCGTGGCCGAACTGCCGATTGACGGAAAAGACAACGAAGCGGCGAGCAGGCGGGTTCGTTGGCGGGCGGTGAATCCGAGTGTCTGGCGAAAGCTGATCATCGCTATCGTGCTGCTCGTGTTGTGGGAAATCGCGGCCCGATGGGTCGACAACGATCTGCTGCTTCCGGGTGCGAGTGCCACCGCGCGTGCCTGGTGGGAGAGTGCGGCAAGCGGGGAGCTGTTCGCGCGCACAGGCACATCGCTATGGATGCTGCTGCGCGGTTACGGCCTCGGTGTGTTGTGCGCATTCGCGCTGACGTCGCTGGCCATGTCGAGCGCCGTCGGGCGGGATTTGCTCTCGTTGCTAACCGGAATGTTCAACCCACTCCCTTCGATTGCACTGCTGCCGCTGGCGCTGCTTTGGTTCGGGCTTGGTACGGGGAGCCTGCTGTTCGTGCTGGTGCATGCCGTGCTGTGGCCCTTGTCGTTGAGCATTTACACGGGGTTCGAATCGGTTTCGCCGACACTGCGCATGATCGGACGCAACTACGGCCTGTCGGGCTTGCGGCAAGTCGCCTGGATCTTGACCCCCGCTGCATTGCCGTCTGTGCTTTCCGGGCTGCGGGTGGGCTGGGCCTTTGCGTGGCGCACGCTGATCGCCGCCGAACTCGTTTTCGGGGCGAACACAGGCGCAGGCGGACTGGGCTGGTACATCTATCAGAACCGCAACGAGCTGTACACCGACCGCGTATTCGCCGGTCTACTGACGGTCATCCTGATCGGCCTGCTCGTGGAGCATCTCGTCTTCGATACGCTCGCCCGGTGGACGGTGCGGCGCTGGGGGATGCAAAACGCATGAGGGTGTGGCACACGATCTTCGTCTAAGGGACCGGCTCATCTTGGCTATCTCGGGGTCGTCATCCAAACAGATGCCAATGGCGAACGAGCACCGCCAGACCCAGCGCCAACGCGGAAACGATTGCGCAGACGAGCGTCAACCCCAGCGCATGCGCCATCGCATATCGAAGCCGGTTCATGACGACCGCCCCTCCGAAAGGGTGTGTAGCAACGGACTGGACAAGTGCACCACTTCGTACGCAATCGCAGCATCCCACAAGGCACCGCGCGTCTTGCCGCGCGCGCGGATGGCGTTCAGGTCATAGTCGGCGGGCAGGCGGTGCAGATAGTGAGCGGTCAGCATGGAGGCATTAGAAAAGAGAAGGTCGAGTCCTCACCATAGCGAAAAGCGATTCATTGAAAAATAGAATGATTTATATTTCAGTGATCGCGTTTTGAAATGACTGATCTGATGAAATCCCTCGACATCGAAGCGGTGCAAGCCTTCGTCCTGACAGCGGATTTGCAGAGCTTCACTCGTGCAGCCGAAGTGCTCGATACGACCCAATCGGCCGTCAGTGTGAAGATCAAGCGTCTGGAAGAGGCGCTGGGACGCAAGTTGCTGGAGCGCACGCCAAGACGTGTCCGACTGTCTTCGGACGGCAGTACGTTCCTTGACGGCGCGCGGATGCTGGTCGCCGCGCACCAGGGGGCGATGGAGGTATTCGCGCCCAAACAGCGACGAATGTTGTTGGGCATTAGCCACCACATCGTGGGCGCCGAGCTGCCACAACTATTGAGGCACGTTGGCCGGGCCGACCCGGGCCTGACGCTCGACATCCGTGTCGCGGCATCGCGCGAATTGCTGGCGGCGTTCGACGATGGCGATATTGATGTCGCGATTGTCTTGCGCCACGACAGCCGACGTCAGGACGGCAAAGTGATCTTGCAGGAGCGTTTCGGCTGGTTCGGTGCACCGGATTTCGAGCACCGGGCGGGTGAGCCGGTTCGTATCGCGACGCAGCCGCAGCCGTGCAGCGTTCGCGCGATGGCGCTCAGATCGCTCGATGCGTCAGGCGTTGCGTGGACGGAGGCATTCGTCGGCGGTGGCGTGAACACTATCGGCGCGGCGGTTTCGGCCGGTCTGGGCGTCGCGGCGCTAGGGCGTCGGGTGGCACCGCGCGGCACGGTGGACATGGCGGCGCGTCTGGGATTGCCTGCGTTGCCCGCGCGGGACGTTGTGCTGTACACCCATCTGAGAGACGCACAATCCAAAGCCGCCCTTCAATCGCTGACGGCGGCGCTGAGATCCACCGTCGGTCGTTAGACACCGTCGCATCGGCCGCAACCGGTAAAGTGCATTTCGATATCTCCATCGCTGCGATGGGCATATCAGGATTGGTTGGTTGGGATTCCCTGCGCGATGCACTAACGTCATCGCACGCTGTATTTTCAGCAACACGGGGAATCCTGATATGAACACGAGCACATTGAAGCGGGGGCTGATCGTCCTGAGTGCATTCAGCGCATTGGCATTTTCAACGGCGTACGCACCGTCCGCGCAAGCACAGGCGAAGGAAGTCGTCATCGCGTATCAGGACATGGTCGTGCCGTGGCGCTACGCACAGGCCACGGGCGAGGTGGAACGCGCCACCGGATACAAGGTGACCTATCGCAAGCTCGGGAGCGGTGCCGATGTGATTCGCGCGCTGGCTTCTGGTTCGGTACAGCTCGGAGAGGCAGGATCGAGTCCCATCGCCGCAGGACTGTCGCAGGGTGTGGATCTGTCGCTGTTCTGGATTCTGGACAATATCAACGACGCCGAAGCGCTGGTCGCCCGGGACGGTTCCGGTGTGACGTCCGTCAAACAACTGACCGGCAAGAAGGTTGGCGTCACCTTCGTCTCGACTTCGCACTTTCACACGCTCGTGGCGTTGCAGTCTGCGGGCGTCAACCCGTCCGACGTCAAGATTGTCAATCTGAGACCGCCTGAAATCGCGGCTGCATGGGAGCGCGGCGACATCGACGCCACCTACGTGTGGGACCCGGTGCTGGCCAAAGCCAAAAAGAACGGCAAGGTATTGATCACGTCCGGGGAAGTGGCGAAGGCGACCGGCAAAGCCACGTTTGACGGATTCGTGGCGGACCGAAAATTTGCTACCGCGAACAAGGAATTCCTTGATCGTTTCGTGAAGGTACTGGCGGCAACCGATGCGAGCTATCGCGACCATCCGCAGACCTGGGCCGTCGGTTCGCCACAAGTCGCAGCGGTGGCCAAGGAGTCCGGCGCGAACGCAGCGGATGTCCCGGCAAGCCTGGCGCTTTACGCATTCCCCACTGCCGCTCAGCAGGCCTCCAACGTGTGGCTCGGGGGCGGCAAGCAGTCGGGTGCTGCCAAGTCCCTTGCGGCGACGGCGGCATTTCTGAAAGAGCAGGGCACGATTCAGGCCGTGCTGCCGGACTACTCCGTGGGTGTGGATCCTCAGTTCGCCCAGCGCGCCGCAGCGCGTTGAGTGGGCGCAATGTGGGCGTAATGTGAGCGCAATCCAATGAGTGGACTGGACATTCGGCGGCTGCATGTCGCGTATGAGGGCGCGCGCGGTACTGCACCCAACATCGCGCTAGAGAACGTGAACCTGCATATCGACACAGGGGAGTTTGTCGTTGCTCTTGGCGCGTCGGGGTGCGGGAAGACGACGTTGCTCAACTGCATCGCCGGCTTCCTGTCGGCGACCGGGGGAGACGTGAGCCTCGACGGGGTACCGGTGACGGGCCCCGGCGCCGAGCGTGGCGTGGTATTCCAGCGATACGCGTTGTTGCCGTGGCTGAACGTGCTCGACAACGTCGCACTCGGACTGCGATTCCAGGGCATGGCGAAGGCGCAACGGCTGGCGGCCGCGCGTCGCACGTTGGCATGGGTCGGCCTCGAACGTTTTGCGCAGTCGCGGGTGTACTCGTTATCCGGTGGCATGCAGCAGCGCGTCGGTATTGCGCGAGCACTGGCCAACGATCCTCGCGTGCTCCTGATGGATGAGCCGATGGGGGCGCTGGACGCAATGACACGAGAGTCGATGCAGGAACTCGTTCTGGACATCTGGGCGCGCACCCACAAGACGATTTTCTTCATCACGCACAGCGTGGAGGAGGCGCTTTTCCTCGGGACGCGCGTCGTTGTCATGACGCCCAGCCCGGGACGTATCGCCGAGAGTCACGAACTGCCGTTTTCGCGACAGTTTCTCGCGTCCCGCGACGCCCGCGCCGTCAAGTCGTCGGCCGACTTTATCGCGTGGCGCGAGCGGCTCGTTCATCGACTGCGCGAGTCGCCTTCTCATGCATTGACGGTTTGAGTCCCATGTCATCCGAAATTTCTGCGGTCAAGGCCCCACGGGCAGCGTCGGCGTCGCAAGCGCCCCATGTCAGCCAGACGAAACGTACCGTCGCGTGGCGCATGCCGGGAGAGGGGCCAACTGCGCGGCTCAGTTTCCTCGCGGTGCTGGCGATTGCGGCGCTATGGTGGATATCGACCCATTTGCGGTGGCTGCCGCCCTTGTTTTTGCCCACGCCGGAAGCCGTATGGAGCGCTTTTCTCGATGCGCTCCACGGTCGCATTCAAGGCGGCCGACCGTTGTCGGAGCATCTCGCGTGGAGCGCATTGAGGGTCTTTGGCGCCTTTGCGCTCGCCGCAGTGACGGCTGTACCGGTGGGGATTCTGATGGGCGTCAGCCGCGTCGCACGAGGGATACTCGATCCGGTACTTGAGTTCTATCGGCCGCTCCCGCCGCTGGCCTATCTCCCGCTAGTCGTCATCTGGTTCGGCATCGACGAGACAGCGAAGATCGTCGTCATCTACCTTGCCTGCTTTGCGCCGATTGCCATGGCGGCCCGGGCGGGCGCGCGTAGCGCAACCACCGAACAAATCCACGCGGCCTACTCGCTCGGGGGACGTGATCTGCAAGTGGTTCGCCACGTCATCCTGCCGGCGGCGCTGCCCGAGATCCTGACGGGCTTACGCATCGCAGTCGGGTTCGGCTGGACCACGCTGGTCGCCGCCGAAATGGTAGCGGCCACCGCAGGCCTCGGGCAGATGGTGCTCAACGGGTCGAGCTTTCTGCGCACGGACGTAGTTGTCATGGGCATCGTGCTTATCGGCGTTATCGCATGGTGCTTCGACCTGGGCATGCGAGCGCTGGAAAAACGCCTCGTCCCCTGGCGTGGCCGCTGATGACCTGAAGTGCGCAACCGATTGGCTCACTAACCACAAATCGCGATAAGCATTTTCATAATTCAACGAAGCGGTTGTCGGCGTGCCCCGCATAATTTGCTTCCGTCCATTGCTAACCGCTCACCATGCAACCCCTTTCCCAGGCAACAGCAGATCAATTTTCGACCGTCAGATTCGTGCTTACGGACATGGATGAGACGTTGACCTATCAGGGCCGCCTGCCCGCCGAAACGTACACCGCGTTGGCGCGACTGGAAGTGGCGGGCATTCGCGTGGTGCCCGTCACTGCGGCCCCGGCCGGATGGTGCGACCAGATGGCGCGCATGTGGCCTGTCGACGGTGTCATTGCCGAAAACGGTGGCTTGTTCTTACGACGAAGTTCGGATGGGCACCAGGTCGATCGGCATTTCTGGCATTCGCCCGATAACGTCGAACAGGTGCACGAACAACTGAAGTCCATTGCACAGGCCGTCGAAGCCGCAGTGCCGCAGGCACGACAGGCTGACGATCAGGTGTTTCGACTGACCAGTCTTGCCTATCGTCGTACAGGGACGCAGACCGATGCCCGTATCGTCGAGGCGTTGAGGCAGGCAGGCGCGGATGCGACCATCAACAATCTGTGGGTGCTCGGCTGGGTCGGCGGCTACGACAAGTTGACGATGTCATTGCGCGTTCTGGCCGACACCTATGGCATTGACGCCGAATCCGCCTACGAGGTGGTCGCCTATTCCGGCGACTCCACCAACGACGCGCCGATGTTCGAGTTCTTCAAACACACGGCGGGCGTGAGCACGGTGACGGATTACCTGCCGCAATTGCCGGTGCCCCCGCGATGGATCACGCGTGGCCCAGGGGGGGCCGGTTTTGTGGAGTTCGCCAACGCCATTCTGCAGTCGCGGTCCGCGCTACGTGGATAGTGGCTCGCACTCACAACACTGGATGCGGCACATTCAGGTCCACACAGCAGACGACAGCGTCGACGCCGTCTTCGTGCTCACTTAGATACACGTGCCCCACGCCGCTGTCGAAGTAGAGGCTGTCGCCCGGCGCTAGCCGAAACGCCGTACCGTTCTCAAACTGCAACATCAAGTTGCCCGATAAGACGAAGACGAATTCCTCACCGGCGTGACGAATGTAGTCGGGAAAATCTTCCAGCTTTCGCGCGCGGATGTGCGCGCGCATCGGCACCATGCGCTTTTCGTGCAGATCGGAGGCGATCATGCCGTAGCGATAGTTCGGCGTCTCGTAGATCGCCTGCTTTCCCGCTGGAGTGAACGACGGGCTCATCGCACCGCTGGGTGCCGTGTCTTCATCACCGAAGATCGCCGAATAGTCCAGATTCAGCGCACGCGCCAGCGCACCGAACTTGTCGTACGTCAGCGCGATGTCGCCGCGCTCTGCCTTTGAGATGGTGGAGACCGCCACGCCTGAGCGCTCGCTCAGCGCTTTGAGCGTCAGTCCAAGGGCGCTGCGCGCATTGCGCAGGCGAGCGCCTACCGTCTGGTGGCTGATCTGGCTGACTTGTCCGCCCTCGCTCCGTGCCCGATCCCGCTTGGTCGGCGCTGGCGTCTTCTTTCGTGTAGGTGGCGTCATAGCACTTCACTGAACGTGTCCCGTTCATATCCTCCGAACAAAACACGGCGTCGTTGATCTCGTTACGGTGTCAGTGTTTTCTCGTATACGAGAAACGAAATTCTCATATATGATAATTCAAGCAGCCGCGAATCCGTCGAGTCTACGTTAGCGGTCGTCCATTCACTTTTCTTTTTTGAGTTCGAACCATGAAGAAAGACATCACGCGCTTGCAAACCAACACCCGCATGAGTCAGGTAGTCGTGGCTAACGGGGTGGTCCATCTGGCCGGTCAGGTGCCGGATACGGCGGGCGCGACGATCACCGATCAGACCATCGAAGTGCTTAAGCACATCGACGCGCTGCTGGCGGAGGCGGGGCTCGAGAAGACGCGTCTTCTCACGGCGAACATCTGGCTGTCGGATGCGCGTCATTTCGACGAATTCAACCGTGTCTGGGATGTGTGGGTGCCGGAAGGCCATGCGCCCACGCGTGCGTGCGTTCAGTCGCTGCTGATGCGCGCCGGGTTCGACGTGGAAATTGCCGTGACGGCGCTGGCATGACAGCCGACGTGCTTGTGCTCGGTGCCGGCATTGTCGGCACCTCCATCGCGATCCACCTTCAGCGCCGGGGGCTGAACACGGTTCTGGTCGACCGCGCCGCGCCGGGGCGAGAGACGTCCTACGGCAACGCCGGGCTGATACAGCGCGAAGGTGTGTATCCGTACGCGTTCCCCCGAGACGTCGGCACGCTGCTTCACTACGCGCGCAATCGATCCACGGACGTGCGCTATCACCCGGCGGCACTGCCGAGCATCGCGCCGTTTCTCGCACGCTACTGGCACCACTCCGCACCGCACCGTCATGTGCAGATCGCCCGCCACTACAGCACCCTCATCGAGCATTGTCTGACGGAGCACAATGCGCTGATCGAACGTGCGGGCGCGCAGGATCTGCTACGCGCGGGCGGCTGGTTGAAGGTCTTCCATACCGCAGGCGCGTTCGACAGCGCGTACCGCGAAGCCGAGCGCTGGCGAAGCGAGTACGACGTGCCGTTCGAGCCGCTCGACGCCGCACAGCTTCAACGCGACGAGCCGTCGCTCGCGGCAACGCTGGCCGGGGCGATTCGCTACACGGCGTCCGGTTCGATACGCGATCCCGGCGAACTGGTGAGCCGCTACGCGCAGCACTTCACGTCGCTCGGCGGACGCATCGTCCGGGGAGATGCCACCACACTGAAGCCCCAATGGCGCGTGCAGACGGAAGCGGGTGAGATCGAAGGCCGGCACGCCGTCGTCGCGATGGGGCCGTGGTCCGATACCGTGACGAACGCGCTGGGCTACCGGCTGCCGTTGGTGTCCAAACGCGGCTATCACCGGCATTTCCGCCCGGCGAACGGTGCAACGTTGAACCAAACGGTATTGGATGCCGAGCGCGGCTTTGTGATGGCGCCGATGAATCAGGGTATTCGTCTGACGACGGGCGTCGAACTTGCATTGCGCGACGCGCCTCGCACGCCGGTTCAACTGGCGGCGGTGGAACCGTTGGCCCGAAGCCTGTTCCCGCTGGGCGAGGCGGTCGAAGCCGAGCCGTGGATGGGCAGCCGACCTTGCACGCCCGACATGCTGCCGATCATCGGTCCGGCGCCACGCCATCGCGACCTTTGGTTCGCGTTCGGTCATGCGCATCACGGTCTGACGCTCGGGCCGGTGACGGGACGTCTGATCGCCGAGATGATCTCGGGTGAGCAGACGCTGGTCGACCCGACGCCGTTTCGCGCGGACCGGTTCTGACAAAAAAATGCCCTTCGCGAGGAAGGGCAAAAATTTGCCGGAGTTTTGGCGAAGCCCGGCAAATCGTCAGACCGGCCCGCGTATGGCGGGCATAAATTCAGTGGCGTTTCCTTAGCGTGCGAAATGTCGAGAATCAAACAAACGGATTCTCGACGCGAGGCCAGTACTTGAGGCTGCGGTGTCGATAGGGAAGCGCAGCGAAGTCAGGCGTCAGTGCCCCGGGGGCTGCGAGATGAACGACGGCCTTCGCACGCGGCGCAAATTCCGCCTGAAAGTGCTGCGTCGATTTCACGATGACGAGACGCTTGGCGTCCATCGCAATACCGAGGCCAGTGAACGCGTCGACGCCAATCACTTGCGTTCGCACGGAGACGAGCACGATGTCCAGTCCGTTCGGACCTTCCACCCAGACTGAGCGTCCCAACGGAATCGACATGCCGCGAATGCTCTGCGAGTGCGTATCGTGCACTGCCCGCACCGTCACGCGCAGATCGATGGGATCGCCCGAGGCGGTGCCGCACTTTCCGCCGATCCGAAGGTCCAGCGTGGCCCCGACGCCCGCGTCTGCACAAATCTGAATGGCGCCGAGATCCCAGAAGCAACCCAGTGCGACGTTGGAGATGTCTCGTTCGACAACCCGTCGAAGGATGAACGTGCTGTCGCCTGGTGCACCGCCGCCCGGGTTGTCCGCCACATCAGCGACGACCACCGGGCCCGTGCCGACGGCGAGCGCCACGTCGAGTCCGTGATCGAGGTCGAGCCACTGGGGCTGGACTTCGTGACGCAACGCCCAGAACTCGTTGCCCAGTTGATGTGCCAGTGCCGCCGCACGCTGTGGGTCGCCGTCCGCAACGACCCAGAGCTTTGCCCCGGCCTCGGGCACATCGCCCCACGGAAAGCCGTGACCCAGCGAGACGGACAGAATGCCGTCGTGGCCCTCGAACGACTTCATCCGGCGAACGAAGCCCGCCATCGGTTCCGTCGTGGTGTGCCACGCACCGACCATCCGGCAATCGTGCACGGCAGTGACCGGCGAGACTTTGCGCTCGGCCGCTTGCGTCACGAGTCGATAGAGTTCATGCAACCGATCGATGCCGTCGGTATGCGGATACTCTTTGTAGGCGATGAGAATATTGGCCGCGTACTGCATCAGCTCGGTGAAGTGGCAGTGCGGGTCGAGCGTCGCGGCAATGGGGACATCCGGGCCGACCACTTCGCGAACGCATGCGAGCAGATCGCCTTCGCAGTCGTCGTGGTTCTGCGCCACCATCGCGCCGTGCAGCAGGAGGACGACGGCGTCGAGCGGCAAGGCGGCCCGCACACCGGCGACGATTTCGTCGCGCAAGGTTTCGTAGACTTCCCGAATTACCGGGCCAGACGGTTGCGCCTCGGCACTCAGTCCTTCGACCAGTTCGTGACTGTCCGCTTCTGCGAGACGACGAAGTTCGGCCAACATATACCCCACGCCGTCGGACGCACGGAGGCTTGCGTCGCCCCGGTAGATCCCGTTCTCCTGAAAACCGCCCCATCCGGTGGGGCACGGCGCGAATGTGTTTGTTTCGGTAGAAAGGTTTGCGGCGAAGATCTTCATTGCGAGTCCAGAGGTGTGAAGAAAGCCATTGAAGCCATTTCACACACTCTATGAGGACCGCATTGCCTGATTGTGAGCAGTGTGTATCGACATTGACACACACGACGGCCCACACGTCTGTATGACGGTTACCGCCTCGGTAGCACCACGCGGGCGATCAGCCCGCCGTCTCGCGCGTTGAGCAGCGTCAGCGAGCCCGCGTGACGCTTCACGACATCGTTAGCAATGGCCAGCCCGAGTCCGGTGCCGCCCGTGTCGCGGCTGCGAGAACCCTCAAGCCGGAAGAACGGCTCCAGGACCCGCTCGAGATCGCGCTCCGGTATGCCGGGGCCACGATCCACGATATCGATCTGCACTTCTTTCTCGCCGTCGATCAGTTCGATGCGTGCCTCGCCGCCGTAGCGGATGGCGTTCGCGACCAGATTGGTCAGGCAGCGTTTCAACGCGAGCGGCTGTGCGGACAGCGGAGCAATGGCACCGTGCACCGAGACATTCTGACCGCGTTCCAGTGCATCTTCTGCGATGGCGTCCATCAGCGCATCGATATCGATGGGGCTCAATTCTTCGGTAACCGCTTCGTTACGAAGAAACGAGAGTGTTGCGTCGAGTAACTGCGTCATCTCGTCGATGTCGGCAATCATCCGGTCGTTGAACTCTGAGCCTTCGAGCGTACGCACCCGCAGGCGCATGCGGGTGAGCGGCGTGCGCAGGTCATGCGACACCGCAGCCAGAAAGCGATTGCGGTCGTTGACCTGACGTCGGATCGCCGCTTGCATCGAGTTGAAAACGCGCGCCGCCTGACGCGCTTCGATCGGACCGGCTTCGGGAATCGGCGGTGCGTCGATATTGCGCGACAACGCCGCTGCGCCAGCTGCGAGTGACCGGAACGGCCCCGACAGCATGCGCGCGCCGACCCACGACGAGACGAGCAACGGCACGATCTGCACGGCGGCAGCCAGTCCCCATTGCAATCCGGTCGACATACCGGGCGGTGGCTTGAACGCGGCTTCGGAGTAGAGCGTGTACACCAGCAAGCCGGTGCCGACCTGTGTCATCGCCACCATGACAAGCATGACGAACAGCAGCCGATAGAACGCGGAATCGAACGATGGCTTTTGCATGGGGATGGCGGCCGGCGCAGTAGAAGTGATCTCGAACATGCGGGCCATTATCCCGCGCGCATGTAGCGGCTTCGTCAACAGATTGTTTCAGGACGGAAACATCCGGGAGCACGCACCGTCCGCTTGAACCCAGGAAGGGCGAGAGGCTGTGCTCAGGGGATCTATGTTTCACGCGCGATACAAAGTCCACATGAACCAGAAATATCGCACAAATAACGTGCATGCCAGAGCTAAGACTCTGATGAGCGTGGACGCACCGCGCAAACGATCCATACCGCGAAGGCATCGGCGATGACCGAAGCGCGGAAACCCCCGGAGGAGACGACAGTGGCAATCAGACAGCATCGCAGGCAGACCGCAGGCACTTTGCACCGTTTCAGACTTCGACCCAACGGCGGCACCTGGCTGGTCGGTTCACTGCTGGGGCTGGCATCGGCCTATGGTCATGCGCAGACCGTGACGCCGCCCGGTGCCGCGTCTGCGGTCAGTGCTGAAGCCGAGAGCGCCACCGTGACGGCCAACCCTTCGGCCGACGCGAATGCAGTCGTCCCCGGCGCGGCACCCACCGTGACCCCGGCCACGGCAAAGGACGGCGCAACGCTCAACACCGTCGTGGTGACGGCAACACGTCGTCGCGAACCGGCACGCGAAGTGCCGATGCAGATCAACGTCATCTCGGCGGAAGAGTTGCAGAAGAGCGGTGCCAAGACGATGTCGGATTTCCTTTCGTCGGAGCCCGGCGTCGACCTCAACACGCAGGGCGGCAGCGGTGCGGGACAGATCAGTATGCGCGGTGTGACGACCGGCGAGCAAACGGGACCGACCGTGGGCGTCTATGTCGATGACGTCGCCTTTGGCGGGAGCACGCTGTTCTCGCAAGGCGCGACGTTCGCGCTGGACATGAGCCTGCTGGACCTGAATCACATCGAAGTGCTGCGCGGGCCGCAGGGCACGCTCTACGGTGCAGGTGCGATGGGCGGGTTGTTGAAGTACGTCACCAACGAGCCGGATACCAACACGTTCTCCGGTCAGGCGAGTGCAGGTTTGTCGACGACCAAGCACGGCGGCATCGGCAACACGGCCAGCGCAGTCCTCAACATCCCCATCAAGAACGATGTGGCGGCCGTGCGCGTGTCGGCGTTCAGTCAACACGATGCCGGTTATATCGACGCCGTCGGGCCGCAGGCAGGCACGCGCGTCGACCGGGGCGACACGTACGGTGCACGCGCCTCGCTGCTGCTCACGCCCACGAGCCAGTTCACCGTGCGTCTGAGCGCGATCACACAGAACATCAACCGTAATGCCCCGAACTATGTGGCCTACGACAACACGGGCAAACCCGTCGACGGCGATCTGACCACGCGCATCTATGCGCCCGAGCCGTTCCATCAGAACGTGCAGCTTTACTCGCTCGGGCTGGAGTATGACTTCGGATGGTCGCGCTTTAACTCGATCACGTCGTACCAGTCTGTGAAGACGAATGCGCCGCAGGATCTGTCTGTGGTGTACGTGCCAGCGTTGGCCGCGCAGGGGCTGAATCTGAACTCGGTCGTGGCGGCGAACATCGCCTCGACGAACAAGGTGACGCAAGAGTTTCGTCTGACGTCGCCTGGAAACCGTCAGCTTGAATGGATCGCGGGACTCTTCTTCACGCGTGAGCGCAGCGAGTCTGACCAGGGCATTGTCGCGGGGTTTGCCGACGGATCTTCAGGGTACCTCTCGTCGCTCACGGCACCGAGCACCTACACAGAATACGCCGCGTACGGCGACCTCACGTACCACGTGACGCCGCGACTGGCACTGACCGGCGGCATGCGGATTGCCCACAACAACCAGAACTTCGACCAGACCACCGGCGGGTTGCTGGGCGGACCGATGCAAACGATTTCGGCACCCTCGTCCGACACCAGCAAGACTTACATGCTGACGGCGAGCTACGGCCTGACCGAGAACAGCAACGTCTACGTCCGTGCGGCCAGCGGTTATCGCCCGGGCGGACCGAATGCGCAGCTCGTCAGCCCGATCACGGGGTTGCCAGGCAACGGTAACGCCACGTTCCAGCCGGACACGCTCTGGACGTATGAAGCGGGCTACAAGGCAGACCTGTTCGATAAGCGTCTGTCGTTGTCGGCCACCGTCTACGACATCGAGTGGAAGAACATCCAGCAGCTCGGCGCAATCGAAGGTGTCAATCAGGTGCTCAATGCAGGAAATGCGCGCATCAAGGGTTTCGAGCTGGCGAGCAGCTTCCGCCCTGATCGGCACTGGAACTTCGGCGTCGGCTTCTCGTACATCGATGCCAAGCTGACGCAGGGCAACGCGTCGACCGGCACGCAGTCGGGCGACCCGCTGCCGAACTCGGCGAAGTTCTCGGCCACGCTGACGGGGACGTATCACTTCTCGCTCGGCTCGTATGCCTCGTACGTCGGTATTGCGGAGCGCATTGTCGGTCGTCGTCACTCGGGCTTCAGCAACAGCACCGGCCGCCCCGATTACCAGCTCCCGGGCTACGCCGTCACTGACCTGCTGGCGGGGATCGACTTCGGCCGCGCGAGCCTGAACTTCTATTTGCGCAACCTGTTCGACCGTCGCGCGCTGCTGGCCGCTGGCACCGCACTGATGCCGATGGGTGGCCCGGCGCTGGTCAGCGTGGAGCGTCCGCGCACGTTTGGTGCCGTGCTGACGGTGCCGTTCTAATCCTCGGAGAGTTTCCAATGACTTTGCAACAACAAGACCTGCACGCTCGCCTCGACGCGCATCTCGCGCGATTCAACCGAAGCGATGCGCCGGGGCTCGTGGTCGGCGTCGCCCGTGACGGGCGCGCGCTGTACCGCAAGGGGTTCGGCATGACGAGCCTCGAACATGCGGTGGCCAACACGCCGGCCACCCGCATGCGCATCGGCTCGACCAGCAAGCACTTCACCTGCCTCGCCGCGCTGCTGCTCGCGCAGGACGGCAAGCTGGATATCGATGCAAGTGTTCGCACCTATATGCCGGAACTCCCGGTGTTGGCGGGGGAGCCGACGCTGCGTCAGTTGATGACGCACACCAGCGGCTATCGTTGCTATCTGGACCTATCGGTTATCACGCAGGGCATCAATGCGATTGGACCCGGCGTGCCACTGGCCATCGAGTTGCGTCAGCAGGACGTCAACTTCGCCCCGGGCGAGCGCATGCTCTACTGTAATGGCGGATATCACCTGCTGTCGCTCATCATTGCGCGCGTCAGTGAAATGTCGTTCGAAAAGTTTCTCGACGAGCGGATTTTCCGCGTGATGGGCATGAGCGACACCGAGTCCGTCGGCGACGATCTGCGCATCCGGCCGCGCATGGCAACGCAGCATGTGCCTGACGGCGAGGGTGGCTATCTGCGCGGGCTGTTCCCGAGTCATGAGGTGTTGGGTGAAGGCGGTATCGTTTCCACGATCGACGACATGCTGAAGTGGGCTGCGCATCTGCGTCGGCCCGGCAGGCTGGGAAGTCCCGACACGTGGCGTGAAATGCTGGAAATGCCGACGTATTCGAGTGGGGAGGTCGGCGTTTACGCATCGGGTCTGATGCGTACTCAGTATCGCAACGTCGAGACCATTCATCATGCGGGCGGTGTCTTCGGCGGTACTTGCCAAATGCTGACGGTACCGTCGCACGCGCTCGATATCGTCCTGATGAGCAACGGCGCGCCAGTCGATCCCGTCGCGCTGGCGACTGAGTTTGTCGATATCGTTCTTGGCGACGAAGTGCTCGGCCCCCCTCGTCAGACGGCAGAGCCGACGTCGGCAAATCCCGGTCTGCTTGGGAAGTACTTGTGCGCCGCACCGCTTCAGTTGGTGGAGATCGTGGAGCGGGAGGGGGGCCTTCATGCGTCGCCGCAGAATCAACCCTACCCGCCGCAGCCGCTGATTGCCGACGAGCGGGGATATCGCATCGAGGATGGCGCCGGCGCGCGGATGCGTGTCATACCGCACGAGCGTGTGGCGTCCGGCAGTGTGCCCGCCATCGATTTCATCGACTGCGGACACGTCGTGACGCTGACGCGCTATGAAGGTGTGCCGCCGGCAGAGGCGTTGGGCGCGGAAGGACTTTGTGGCGAGTACTTCAGTCACGACGCTGACGCGCACGCCGTCATTTCGATGATCGATGGCGAACTGACGTTGTCCATTCGCGGTGCGACGGGAAGTGTGCGTTATCACCTCAATGCACTCACCCGTGAAGTCTGGACGTTCGAACCGGCCGATGCGTCTGCGCTTAGCGCTGGCACAGCACGGGTCGAGCGTAGCGAAGACAAGGCCACGCGGTTTTCGCTGAACACCTCCCGTACGCGGGGGCTGACGTTCTCTCGTATTGGGTAACGACGAAGCGGGGAGGGGCCTTTCGGGCACCCTCCCTGTTTGACGTTAGCGCTCAGGACTCGCTCAGGACTTTCCGAATCGAAGGTTTCGCGTTCGGAGGGTGCTGACAGAGATCCCCGCCACAAGCCCGGTGTCCGGGTGCCTGACGATCGCAATCGTTCCCGTTAGCATGGCATTCGGCTCACTCGGAGAGAAGCGGAGGAGGTCGATGTCGACGGGGAAGACGTCATAGGCGCATTCTCCTGCCTTTCCCGCGATCACCAGCGACATGACGACGTCGATGTCTGTGTCCGTCCGATGATCCAGCGTCGAAGGGCGCAACGTCGCGCAAGCGTCTGCTTCTTCACTGAGATAAGCGCCGCACAAGGCCTCGATATCTTCTGCGCTGATCCTCGCTGGCGTTTCGATGCGGCGATAGATTGCCGTGTGGCCGCAATGCGTGATGTGCAGGTGCGAGGGATCGGTGCCCCACCGCAACCGGAATGTCCCGTCGCCGCTCGACTCCAGCGCGAATTCGCGAGGGCCGTCATCTCGCGCGTCAAGCTCGTACAGCGACGAGATGCTCGGTTCGAGCGGACCGCCGAGCGTCATCGCGCCGTTACGTTCGACGATGTCGTACACGACGTCTCCATTCACTTCGCGATAGGTGCCCGCTAGCGCGGAAGACGAGAGTATTTGCGCGGGCGTTGGCACCGGATACGCCTGCATCCGGTCGGCCAGCAGGATGTCGAGCATGCGCAGCGAAAACGCGACGGGTGCCGGGATGGCACCGTTACTCAACAACACGATGTCGACGCCGTACTCAGGCACGCACAACATCTGGCACGTTCCCCCAACGACACCGCCCGCATGGTGGATCAGTTCGCACCCGCGATACTGCGTGCGCTTCAGCCCCATCATGTAATCGCTGCGCAGTCCGCTGGAGAACATGGGCGACGAGAACATCGCTTCCCAGGTGGTGCGATTGCCGACTGACTTTTCGCCGCGCAGGTGGGCGCACCATCGCAGCATGTCGTCCACGCTGGAGACGACGCAGCCTTCGCCGAGTATTTCGCGCGAAGGGAACAGACCCCGTTCATATATCCCGTCGCTGCGCTTCACATGGCATGCGGCCATGCGGTTTCGAATCCGGAAATCGTCGGGCAGGCAGAACGTATCGCTCATGCCCAGCGGTTCGAAGATTTCGGACGTAAGGAACGACGCGAACGATTGTCCGCTGACACGTTCGATGGCCAGCGACATCAGGTGGTAGCCGCCGTTGCAGTACATCATCCGCGCCCCTGCGGGGAAGTTGACGTGGGTCTGTCGGTGCTGAATATCGAGCAGATAGCCTGCCTGCGGCACTGCCAATCCGTTGGTGAGCAGCGAGATGTCGAGCGCGCAGCGCTGGCCGCTGGTGTGGTGCATGAACGAGCGCAGCGTCGGCTCACCGGCGATGCCCGTCAGTTCCGGCAAGTATCGGCGGATGGGCGCATCGATATCGAGCGCTCCAGCCTCCTGAAGCAACAGGGCGGCAAGGCAAGCCATGTGCTTCGTCGTCGACCCGATACGCAGTCGAGTCCGCGCATCGAGGGCCATGCCGAGTCCAACGTTCGCCATCCCGAAGGCGCGGCGTAACACAATCTTTCCATCGATGGCCGCGCCGACGACGACACCGGGTGCGTCGCTTCGGTTGAACGGTTCGAATAGCGCGATGAGGGCCTCGTCGTCAAAGGGCACGCGTGCTGACACGGCAATCCTCCTGAATCACGTTGCGATCCGTTCGGCATCGTCGATGCCCCACAAGCTGTCAGGCCCGAGTACGTACCCGTTCCGGTACTGGAACGCAGGCGAGCGGTCCTCGGCCAGAAAGCAGGGACCGTCGAGATCGACGCGGTCGCAGACCTGCCCGAGGAGGTAGGCCGGTGCCAGACCGAGCGAGGTGCAGGGCATGCATCCGACCATGACCGACAGACCGAGATCGCGAATCGGCGCGACGAGCGACAGCGCACGAGTGAGGCCACCGCACTTGTCGAGCTTGATGTTGACGACGTCATACCGGCGCGCGACGGCGGCGAGATCGCTCAGATCCTGAAACGATTCGTCGGCCGCGAGACGAATCGGGTACGACATCGATTCGAGGCATTCGTCCTTGCCCACGGGCAACGGCTGTTCGAGCAGGTCGACGCCGACTTGCTGCAAGACCGGCAGCATCCGGTGCATGTGGTCTGGCGTCCAGCCCTGATTGGCGTCCACGGCCAGTGCGACTTCGGGGCAAGCCTTGCGAATCGCGACGAGGCGCTCAGCGTCGAGCGCGTTACCGTCCAGCTTGATCTTCAACGTCGTCGCGCCCGTATAGCGACGAGCCGCATCCGCCATCGCCTCCGCCGAATCGACCCCGACCGTGAGCGACGTGCGCAGCGGGCGCAGGCGTGCACGTCCGGACAGCCGTGCCACCGTCATGCCGCACCGCTGGGCGGCCAGCGACCATAGCGCGGCATCGACGGCATTTCTCGCGCCACCGGCAGGTAACAGCGAGATGAGGTCTTCACGGGAGATGCCGCGCTCGATGTCGGCACGGACGGCGGCAATCTGTTCGGCCATGCTTTCCGGCGTTTCGTGCCGGTAGTAGACGCCGGCGGCTTCTCCCCGGCCTCGGCACTGTGCCGACCTGAGTGAGACGACCAGGACTTCGGCCGCATCGACCGTATGACCCGAGATGTGGAAGGGCGTGGCCAGCGGCCACCGTTCGATGCGAACGGAAAGGGTGCAGGGAATCGTCATGGGCGCTTATGCGTAACGTTCGATGGCGAGGCGCACGGCGTTGGCGGCGCTGCGCATCAGGAGGCAGGCGACGATGAAGCCGGACAACGCGACGGCCACGATGGCCCAGATCAGGCCAGAGGCGGTGCCGTGCAGGTGATCCGACATCAGTCCGATAGCGACGGGGCTGCCGGACTGCATCAGCACCGTCGTCAGCACGCCGATGGCCGCTACGCGTGAGCGCAGATACGGCGGACAGATGCTCTGCATCAGGCCCGGGAACATGATCATCCCGGCGACGACACACATGAACTGCGCGCCGAAGAGAAGGTAGACGTACGACACGGACGGCGCGATCAGATAGCCGAAGCTGACGACGCAGGCCCCCAGCGCGCCCCACTCGCAGACACGCAGCGGCGCGAGCACGCCGAGTCGGGCGGTGAGGCGACGTGCAACGAGCCAGCCGAGTACGCACCCGATCACGCTGCCCACCATGGCGGCGCTGCCGAGTCCGGCACCGGCGGTCGCGGGCGTTGCGCCGAAGAAGCGCACGGCGACGACCGGCATCCAGCTCGTGATCCCGGCGAACGCCATATTGATCAGTGCGATAGCCCCGAAGAAGCGAAGCATCATCGGCATCTCGCGACGGAAGTACTCACCGGCCGCCAGCCCTGGTGCCACCGTCTCACCGGTCGGGGAGGGGACGTCCGAATGCGCCGAATGTGCGTAATGCGGACGAATCATCGCAACGATCAGCACCAGCAACGGCGCAGGCACGGCCACGGCGAAGAACGCAATCCGCCACGCAGACGTGCTGGCCAGCCCGAAGGGCAGCGTGGCGTGCAGCGTATCGATCCCTTGAATCAGGAGCCCGCCGAGCGCCATGCCTGCGCCTGCGCTCAACAGATTCACCATGGCGAAGACGGAGTTGGCGAGGATGCGCTGTCGTGCCGGAAAGAGGTCGGGCAGCAAGCCGTAGATGATCGGCATGAGTCCCGCTTCGCCGAGGCCCAGACCGATGGAGGCGATGAAGAGCGTCCAGAAGCCGGTCGCCAGTCCGCACGCGGCTGTCGCCGCACTCCAGAGCAGGATGCAAAGCGCCAGCACGGCACGCCGGTCCATCCGGTCCGCCAGCCACCCGATGGGGATCGCGGCCGCGCCGGCGAAGAGCGCGATACCGGCGCCCTGCAACAGCCCGACCTGAATGTCGGCAAGGCCGAATTCGGCGCGGATGAGTTCGGCCAGAAGCACCAGCATCTGGCGGTCCACGTTGGCAAAGAAGGTCACGACGACGAGGGCAAAAAGCCCGAGCCACGCGCCGACCCCCGCATACCGCGCGCGGCGCGCCGTGGTGGCGTACCCCGCCTGCCCCGGCTTCCCCGGTGTATCGGTGTTCGTTTCCAGCATGTGTAGTCCCAGTATTAGGGCGAGTGGGGCGGCTAACGCGTCAGCGCGTGAGGCAACTGACGGCCAGCCGGGGCGCTCATTGCGCGAATCGCTCGTTGCCGACGAGGCCGATGCGGGTCACGCCCAGCTTTTGCGCGGACGCCATGACCATCGCGACCGCCCGGTAGGGCGCTTGTGCGTCGGCCCGCAGGTGCAGCTCGGTGGGCGGCGTGGACGTCGCGGCTTCGGTGAGCCGGGTTTCCAGTTGCGCGCGGTCGGCAAGCGGCGAGCCGTCCCACGCCACGACACCGCTGGCGTCGACGTCGACCTGTACGACGAGTGGCGGCGCGGGTGGCGCGGCATTGGAAGGCGTGGGCATGTCGAGTTTGACGGCATGCGTCTGGATCGGGATGGTGAGGATCAGCATGATCAGCAGCACCAACATGACGTCGATGAGCGGCGTCGTATTGATCTCCACCATGATGTCGCTGTTCTCGCCAGCGCCCGATGGCATGGTCATGGCCATGGCAGTCTCCTGGGGTGGTGCGCGTCTCGCGCTATTGACGCGGCGGCGCTTCGGTAATGAAGTCGACCTTGGCGATGCCGGCTCGCTGGCACATGAGGACAACGCGTCCAATGGCCGCATAACGCGCATCGAGGTCGCCGCGAATATGGACTTCGGGCTGCGGGGTCAGCACGGCGACCGCCTTGAGCTTCTCCAGCAGCGTCGCGGCGTCGGGCATGCGTCGCTCGTCCCAATACACCTCGCCATCGTGGGTGACGGCGAGGACAACGTTCTGGGGCGTGGTTTGCAGCGGTTGCACCGCTTCCTTGGGCAGCGTGACCGGCACGGTGTGCGAGACCACGGGAATGGTGATCAGGAAGATGATCAGCAACACCAGCATCACGTCGACGAGCGGCGTCGTGTTGATCGTCGCCATGACCTCGTCGTGTTCTGCGCCACCATCCCCACTGGGTAGGGTCATCGCCATGGCATCACCCCACGCGAGCGACTTGCGAGGTGCGTGTCGCTACGATGGCCGACGCGGTCGTCTTGCCCGTGAGCAGCACGTTGTGCAGTTCGCTGCCGAACTCGCGCACGCGCTCCATCACGGCCTTGTTGCGACGCACGAGCCAGTTGTAGCCCAGCACCGCAGGCACGGCCACGGCCAGACCGATCGCCGTCATGATCAGCGCTTCGCCGACCGGCCCCGCCACCTTGTCGATGGACGCCTGACCGGCAATGCCGATGGCGGTGAGCGCGTGATAGATACCCCACACCGTGCCGAAGAGGCCAACGAACGGTGCCGTCGAGCCGACCGTGCCCAGGAACGACAGCCCGTCCTGGAGGCGATTCGACACGCCTGTCATGGAGCGTTCGATGGCGGTGGCCACCCAGGTATTCAGATCGACCTGTTCGAGCAGCGCGCCGTGATGGTGATCGCGCGCCGACAAGCCGGTTTCGGCGATGAAGCGAAACGGGCTGCCCTCATCAAGCGAGCGCACGCCTTCGGAGAGCGACGACGCACCCCAGAACTTCTGCTCCGCCGCACGCGCCCGGCGCAGCACCTTGGCCTGTTCGAGCAGCTTGGCGACGATGATGTACCAGCTCCCCATCGACATGATCACGAGGATAAGCAAGGTCCCGCGAGCGATCATGTCGCCGCCTTCCCAGAGGGCTTCGAGACCGTAGGGGTTCGTCACCGTGGTGGCGGCATGCGCGCTGAGCGACGCAAATGCCGTCATCATCGATACCACGGCCATCGGGACCGCGAGACCGCGTGCACGTGATGTGACGCGAGATTGGAACTGAAACATGGTTGTCTCCTTGACGTAAATCAGGGTGGAAGTTGGGCTGTTGAGGACAGCCTCAATTGAGTTGGAAATCGAACGGGACTTGCACACGGACCTCCTGTCCTTGTGCAACGCACTGGAACTGGCGTACGGCGTTCTCGGCGGCACGATCGAGCACCGGTGCGGCCGAACGGACGACGCGAAGCTGTTTGATCTGTCCGTCAGTGCCGACCACGAACTCGACGAGCACGCTGCCCGTGATGTTGTCGCGCTGGGCTTCACGCGGATACCGGATGGCGGCGCGCACTTGGGCAGAGTTCGGGCAGACGACGCCGACGTTGGCGGGCACGGGCTTGCTCGGCGGTGCGGGCGGCGCGACCGGAGCGGTCTCGACGGGTTTGTCGGCCTGCGCGACGATGGCGTTCGGCTGTGGCGCGGTCTGGACCTGCACTTCGGGCGGCGGCACGTAAGCCTTGGGCTGGACGACGGGGCGCGGCGCGGGCGAGATCTTCTTCACCGGCGGTGGCGGGGGCGGCGGAGGAGGCGGTTTGATCTCCTCGATGATGCGTGTCTCAATGGGTGCCTGGATGATCGTCGCGACCCGGGTGGCGAGTCCACTGAGCAGGGCGTACAGAATCAGGGCGTGCAGCAGCAGTGCAACGCCGATACCGAGCATTCTCCGGGCGGGCGGTTTGGGTTGGGCGTAATTCATGGACTACGTGTCTCCTGCCTGCTTATGTCTTGTGTGGAGTCACGTTACGGCGCGGGTATTTCTGGTTCATCTCGACTTTGTATCGGGATTGATACATAGCGCGGACGATGCGAAGGCGACGCGCAGTTGACGAATAGGTCTGTGCGCCAAATGTTTCAGGACTGCAACAATGCCGCAAGAATGTCTGAACGTTCCTCGCGGATAATCGGGGCATGGAGACACCGCACGTGGGGGAAATGCAGGGGGAATGCCCCGACGTGCCGGAGACTAGAAAAGGAAAACGATCATGGCAACGCACGTACTTGTCGTCGATGACGATGCGCAGATCCGCAGTCTGCTTTGCGATTGCCTTGCCGACTTCGGCATGACCTGCATGCAGGCGGCCAACGGCGAGGAGATGCACCGGGTGCTGGCGCACAGCGATGTGGACATCGTCGTGCTCGACCTGATGCTGCCGGACAGCGACGGCCTGACGCTATGTCGGGAGCTGCGCACGACGTCGGACATCCCGATCATCATGCTCACGGCGCGCGGCGAGATGACCGACCGGATCGTGGGGCTTGAACTGGGGGCGGACGACTATGTCGTGAAGCCGTTCGAGCCGCGCGAACTGGTCGCGCGAATCCAGACGATTCTGCGTCGCACGAAAGCGCAGGCGAGATCGGCGACAGAACAGAAGGACGAGCGGAAGTTTGCGGGATGGCGACTGAGTTTGATCGGCCGCCATCTCATCGCGCCGGACAACACCGTCATCCCGCTCTCGAACGCAGAGTTCCGGTTGCTCAACGCTTTTCTTTCCGCACCGGGGCGTGTGCTCAGTCGTGAGTACCTGATGGATACGGCGCGGGGGAAGTCCATCGACGCGTTCGACCGCAGCATCGATGTCCAGATTTCGAGGCTGCGGCACAAACTGCGCGAAGACATCAAGGAGCCGCGCTTGCTGCGCACGATTCGAGGCGAAGGCTATATGCTCGACGTGCGCGCACAATCGGAGAGTTAGTCCGACCCGCCCGTGGAGGCGTCTTCGAGCGACCGGCCTTTGGTCGATGGGCCGAAAAGCGCAATGCAGATCGCCGCCGCCAACAGAATCACGTCGCTGATCACGAACACGAAGAGCTTGCCTTTGAGCACGGCGAAGATGCCGAAGACCAGAAGCAACAGAATCGCCCCGGCGCGCCCCCATGCCGATGCGAGACCCATCCCCGTCGCACGAATCTCCGTCGGATACAGTTCGGGCGTGTAGCTGTATATGGCGGTCGAGCCGAGCGCCAGACAGAACGACGTCAGTCCGCCGAACACCATGAGCGTGGTGGATGTCGTCGACAAGCCGAACAACGTACCGAAGATGGCCGTGCCGATGAAGGCAAGGATGGCCGTCGGCTTGCGGTCGAGCCAGTCGACCACGTACCCGCCGAATACATAGCCCGGAATGACCGACGCGTAGATCGCAATCGAGAACTCGAAGGACTTGACGATACTGAAGCCCTCCATCGCAAGCAGCGTCGGCACGAACGTCATGAATGTGTAGAGCACGCCGTATTCGGCAAACCATGCGGCCCACAGCATCAGCGTCACCTTGCGAAAGCGCGGGCTGAGCAGATCGCGTGCGCGCCATGCCTTCGCGGGCGTGGCTTTGACTGCCGAGGCTGTCCCCACACTGCTCGACACGACGGCTTCATCCGGCAGGCGACGTCCCACGCGCTGCTCGATCGACGCCAGCACGGCTTCGGCTTCGGCCGCGCGCCCGCGACGCAGCAGCCAGCGCGGCGACTCGGGCAGGCCCGAACGCATCAGTCCGACGACGATGGCGAAGGGCAACGTCAGAAAGAGCGCGGCGCGCCAGCCCCAATGCGGGATGATGTTCAGCGCCCAGATCGGCGACACGGCAATCCCGAGCGCGAAGAAGCCCATCATCCAGCCCCCGAGCTTGCCACGCACGCGTGTCGGCCAGAGTTCCGCCAGGTAGGGCGGCACGATCGAACTCTCCGCACCCACGAACAGCCACGTGAAGAAGTTCAATGCGGCAAACGACCACACGTCATTGACCAGTCCGCGCGACGCCGAAAACAGCGAATACAGCACCAGCGTGAGCATGATCATTTTCTTGCGGCCGTACCGGTCGGCAGCAAAACCGGCCAGCGCAGACCCCACCAGATAACCGCCCAGACCGATGGCTGAGATCACACCGATGGTGGCCGCATCGAATCCCCATAACGGTCGCAACGTCGCCAGGACGAAGCCGGTGATGACCGTGTCGAGCGTATCGAAGAACAGCGAGAGCGCCGCGACAACGAGCACCGTCAGGTGAAAACGCGACACCGGCAGACGGTCGAGCCGCCGGGCGATGTCCTGCTGGGTGAGTGTCGAAGTCCGCAAGGCGTCACGGGCGCCGGACGCCGAGACTGTCGAGGTCTCGGAAGTCGCGTTGCCACCGGACATCCGGCCAGCATCGCCGCCCGGGCGAGAGTCGAATTGAGAGGTCGTCATGTTCTGGTCTGTCAGTGGGGGCCGGACACAGCGCCGGCACCGGTGTCATGAGAAAGCGTTGCGTTGTGTTGGGGCGGGGCGTGTCAGGCGGAAGCGCCGATGCCCGGGTGGAACTGGCCGTGCCCCGGCGTGCCGACGATCTGGCCGTGGTCCATGACCGTCTCGCCTCGCACGACGGTGTAGACCGGCATGCCCGTCGTCTGGATGCCTTCCCACGCGGTGTAGCCGGCCTTCGTATGCATGTCGGCAACGGTGAAAGTCTGTTTCTGCTTCATATCGACGATAGTGAAGTCGGCGTCGGCACCACACTGGATCCGCCCCTTCTTCGGATATTGGCCGAAGCGTTTGGCAGGGGCTTCCGCGCAAAGGCGTGCAACGTCCTGAAGCGTCAACTTTCCCGCATTAACGGCGTTGAGCACCAGCGGAATAAATTCCTGCGCGCCCGTAATGCCCAACGGCACGGAGAAGTTGTCTTTCCAGCCCGGCGTGATTTCTTCGAGCGTATGCGGCGCATGTTCCCCCACCAGCATGTCGGCCGTGCCGTCGTGCACCGCCGCCCAATGGCTCTCCGGTGCGTACGCCCACGCATAGGCGCCGGGTCCGACCTTCTCCGCCTGAGCGCGCGTCATGAACAAAGTCGCGGATTCCATCTCGCCGGAGATGTCCTGTCCTTGCGCCTTGGCCTGTCGCACCAGCTCGTTGGCACCCGGCGGCATGACGCCCATGTGCAGGACATGCAGACGCACGCCCGTCAGTCGCGCGTAGTAAATCGACGCCGCCAGCCCTGCCGCCATCCCGTGGCCGTACATATAACCGCGCTCGTACGCCTCCATGTAGTCGCGATTGCTGGTCTTGCCCGGGTTGATGTAATCGCGAAACGTCAGCCGTTTGCACCACTCGCTGTCGTCGTGGTGCACGGCGCAGAGCAGTCCCTTGTCGGCGACCGCTTCGTACAGCTCGTGCAGGATGCCGTGGTCGACCACACCCAACTCGGAAATGTACGGATACACCTCTTTCACGTGCCGGGTGTTGAAAACCTTGATGCCGATCGCGCCCGCTTCGGCGAGCGCTGCCACCGTTTTCGGGTACAGGCCGCCGCCGTACAGCGCATAGTCGACCAGCGCTTTCGGCGCGATGGTTTCCCGCTTGAGCATGAACGATTCGAGTGTCGTCGGGTGAGGATCGTTGTTCGTCATGTCGATGCAGAACGTAATGCCCCCTGCGGCTGCGGCCGTAGTGCCCGACGTGAAATCCTCCTTGTAGGTGTGTCCCGGCTCGCGAAAGTGGCAGTGCACATGCCACAGCCCCGGCAGCACGTCCAAACCGCCTGCGTCGATGGTCCGCAGCGCGGGCGGCGTGTTCGCGTCGTCCGTCAGCGCCACGATTTTTCCGCCTCGCACGCCGATGTTCAGCGTCGAAAACCCTTCAGGGGTGTGCACCCGACCGCGCGTTATCACGAGATCCAGCGGTTCCTGATTCATCTCATTCTCCAAAAATACACAGTAAATACACGACAAATTGTTTGTGTATAAAATTATTGTGTCAAGTAGGGAATGTTCGCTACACTGGCTGCCAATCGATCACTTCATGTCTCACCATGCGCAAGAAAGCTGAGGTCGCTCAGGACGCGGCGACCAAACACGTCAAGGGTTCCGGGGCTTCGAAGGCCTACCAGTTGCTACGCGATCGCATCGTGTCGCTGGAGATGCATCCGGGCGATGACATCGACGAGCAGGCGCTCGTCGACGAGCTGGGGATTTCTCGAACGCCGCTGCGCGAAGCCATGATTCGTCTGGCGGCGGAAGGGCTGATTTCGATCCTGCCGAACCGGGGCGCGCGGGTGTCGTCGATGGATATCCCGCAGTTGCAGGAGCATCTGGAGGCGTTCGAGTTGACGCAACGCGCAACGACGCGGCTGGCGGCGCTGCGACGCACGCCCGCGGATCTGGCGCGCATCGAGGCGTTGGTGGTGGCCTTCGAGACGGCGCATGAGAAGGAGGACGTCAACGGCATGATCGACGGCAACTGGGAGCTGCATCTGGCCATCGGCAATGCCTGCGGCAATCGCGTGCTCGCCAAGATTTACACGAATCTGCTGACGGAAAACCTGCGGATCGCACGATTGGCGATGAGCTACGAAACCTTCCCGACGCCGGCGGCGCGGCAAGCGCATCTGAACAACATCCTGCGCGAGCACCGCGAAATTCTGGAGGCCATTCGCACGCGGGACGCCGAGCGTGCGGACGAGCTGGCGGCTTCACATACCAATCTCGCACGCAAACGCGTGACCGAGTACATCTCGCTCAGTGCGCTCGGCAGCATGGCCGTCGGCGCACAGGCGAATGTGCCGGGGTTTTCCGGAGGATCTTGAAATGTGTGAAGTCTGCGCCGTCTTTGGCGTGAGTGAACACTGGACCGATGCCGCCGACCCGATGGGTCAGCATTCCGTAGCGGCCGGCATTCTGGAGAATCGCAGCGAACGCGCGCGTCGGCTGCGGCTCATCAATCGCATTCTGCGTCCACATGGTCTGAAGGCCGACGATTGGGACGGCGAATCGTACAGCGTGGAAGACGCAAGCGGGCGTCGTCAACTCGCGTCCGATCTTTCGTCGCTCTGGCGCGTTGCCGAACATCTTGGTCACACCCTCATCGATCCGCTGGAGAGCGACTTCACGGTCGCGCAATCGCTATGGTCAGACTCGTACCGCGTCTCGAACTGAATATCGTCACAGGCTTTCTCGGCAGCGGTAAAACCACGCTGCTCAAGCGCTATCTGGCGCAGCGGCCGCCCGCGTCGACACTGGTCATCATCAACGAGTTCGGGCGCGAATCGATTGACGACCGCCTGACGTTGCACCTGAATTCGGAGATTGCGACCATCGCCAATGGGTGCCTGTGCTGCACGGTGCTCGATGATCTGCGCGAGACGTTGCTCGACATTCTGACCCGTCGTGCGCGCGGCGAATTGCCGGAACTGGAGCGCATCATCATCGAGACCAGTGGTCTGGCCGATCCCGGTCCGATACTGGGCACCGTGCTGTCGGATGAAAATCTCGACGAATACCTTCGCGTGGGTGCCTGCGTCACGACGTTCGACGCGCTGGAAGGCATCGCGTCGCTGGCACGCTATCCGGAAGCGGCAGCACAACTCGCGGCGGCCGATCGTGTGGCCATCACCAAGACCGATCTGTTGGACGAGAGTGGTCTGAGCGCACTCGTCGATGCGGTTCGCGCCGTGAATCCTGCGTGCGCCATCATGACCAGTGAAGTGCCCGAGGCGCTCTTTGCGCCGGGCGAGGCTTCGGCTATTGGAGACGTCTCGTCACGTCAGGCCGGCGCGCACGTCCATACGAGCTCGGTGCAGAGCTTTTCCATCGCGCTCGACACGTCGCTCGACTGGGCGACATTCTCCGTCTGGCTCACGGCGTTGCTCAATCGTCACGGCGACCGGATTCTGCGCTTCAAGTCGGTTCTGTCGATACGCTCGACGCCGGGGCAGCTCGTGGTGCAGGGCGTGCGTCACCGCGTCTATCCGCCGAGCCATCTGCCGCAAATCGAAGGGGAGGCGTCGACGTCGCGACTGGTGTTCATCACCGACGGGCTAGAGAAATCGCGCATTCTCGAATCTCTTCACCGGTTCGCAAACGCCGGGTTGATCGACGCCGGTTTCAATCGATTGACGATGCAGTAAGACACAGATGTCGAGCGCGCAAAGCCGATAACCCGGGGTATTGCGCGCTCGACATCGCGACATCGCCGCGTGAGTTCTACGGCAAATTCTCCCGAAAGATCACCTGACTTCGGCTGGCTTCGACACCGGCCGACAGGTCGCGCTTTTCGCGCAGGTTCGCGAAGATGCGCACGCAGTTCATGATGGCGCTCTGCGGACTTTGGGTGATGACGGCGTCCATCGTGCCGTCGATCAGCATGGCCCGGGTATCTGGCGTGAGGCCGTGTCCGATGAACACCACCTTGTGCTCCTTGCCTACCTCCTTGAGCGCTTTGCCAACGCCCTCCGATCCGCCGCCGATGTTGTAGATCGCGGAGAGGTCGGGGTGTTGCTCGAGTAGCGCGCGCGTCTGGCGGTAATTGACCTTCTCGTCGTCGTAGCCCTCGCGCAGCCCGACGACCTGCATCTGCGGGTATTGCTCGGAAAACAACTGCAAGAACCCGGCCTCACGCTCCACGTGGGCTTTGTAGCTGAGCGACCCGGCAATCAGCGCCACCTTCGCGTGGCGCTTCTGACCGACGAACCGGGCAATCAGATAGGCCGCCGTGCGCCCCGCCGAGCCATTGTCGAGCCCCACATACGCGATGCGCCGCGAGTGCGACAGATCGGAAACCAGCGTGACGGTCGCGACGCCGTCGTCGGCCAGCGTGTCGACCGCTTCTCGCACCTTCGGATGTTCCAGCGGCATGAACGCTACGCCGTCGCAGCCGCGCCCGCGCCCCAGCAACGCCGAGGCCATCGCGTCCGGGTCGAACCCCTGAATGAACTGCACCCGGCAGTTGACGTTGTACGGCGCCCACTGCGTTTGCGAGCATTGCACCCACTCGCCTAGCATGCGCAGAAACTTGCTGCTCCGGTCAGGCAGCACGAACAGCAACTGCGTCGGCGGCGACAGGCGCACGGCCTCCAAATCCTGCTCCGGCAAATACTTCAACTCACTCGCGGCGAGCAACACCCGCTGAACCGTCGTCTGGCGCACGCCTTCCCGGCGATGCAGCACCCGGTCGACCGTGGCGGTCGAGACGCCCGCCATTCGGGCGATGTCCGCCTGATTGGGCATATTTCGTCGCATGGAAGTGAGTCCTTTGAGTGTTTCGATGAACGCGATAAACGCAGCATACTTCATCAAAGCACATCAAATCGCATCATGAAATCGGGTTGGTCGATTGCCGGTTTGCCGCCTATCGTACGACTTCATAGCGGATTGAAACGCATCGAAACGCATCGCAAGACCGGTGCGAAGCGAATAGGAAAAGAACAGGAGACGAGTGATGGCAGGAGCAGACGTGTCGACGTCGCGTCGGCTGGAGGGCCGCGTGGCGTTGGTATTCGGTGCGGGTTCGGTCGGCGACGGCTGGGGCAACGGCAAAGCTGCCGCAGTGGCTTACGCGCGACATGGCGCGAAGGTAGTTGCCATCGATCGCGAGGCGCAGGCGGCCGAGATCACACGCGACGTGATCGCCGGTGAAGGCAACGACGCCATCGCCGTGGCCGCCGATGTCACCCGCTGGGCCGACGTCCAGCAAGCCGTCGCCGCCGCCATCGAAACCTACGGCCACATCGACATTCTTCACAACAACGTGGGCATCACGTCGCAGGGCGGTCCGGTCGAAACCACCGAGGAAGTCTGGGATCGCGTGATGGCGGTCAACGTCAAGAGCATGTTCCTGACGTGCAAGGCCGTGCTGCCGACGATGGAGGCGCAGGGGAGTGGTGCCATCGTCAACATCGGCGCACTCGGCGGCGTTCGCTGGACGGGGTATGCCTACTGCGCCTACGCGGCGTCCAAAGGCGCGGTCAATTCGCTCACGCAGAGCGTGGCGCTGCAATATGCCGCCAAGGGTATCCGTGCGAACTGCATTCTGCCCGGCGTGATGGACACGCCGCACATCTATCAGCAGATTTCCGGCTTTTACGACAACACGCAGGCGATGGTCGAGGCGCGCAATCGCCTCTCGCCGACCGGGCGCATGGGCGACGGCTGGGATGTCGCGAACGCCGCCGTATTCCTCGCGTCCGACGAGGCGCGCTACATCAACGGCGTAGAGCTGCTGGTCGACGGCGGCATGCACGTACGGTGCAATTGACTGCGGTGCTGCGGTGCAGTCGACAATAGTGACGAGACGAAAACCACAATATCAGGAGACAAGCGCATGACCAGTTCAACTTCACAGGGCCGACGCAACGTACTGCGCGCGCTTTCTGCGCTGCCCGCGCTGGGCGTGGCCGGTGTTGCCGGTGTGACGGGCGTGCTGCCGCGCACCGCACGCGCCGCGGCACCCCAGTACGTGTTCAAGTACGGCAACAACCTGCCCGTCAGCCATCCGCTGAACGTACGCGCGCAGGAAGTCGCGGCGCGCATCGCGGCCGAGAGCAAAGGGCGCATGGAATTGCGCGTGTTCCCCAACAACCAGCTGGGCGGCGACACGGACATGCTTGCGCAGGTGCGCAACGGCGGGATCGACATCTTCAACGCAGGCACCATGGTGATCGCGACGCTCGCCCCGATCAGCGCCATCACGGCCGTCGGCTTTGCGTTCTCCAGCTACGACCAGGTGTGGCATGCCGTCGACGGCAAGCTCGGTGACACCATCCGGGCGGCCTTCGCAAAGACGGGGCTCTACACCTTTGAGAAGATGTGGGACAACGGCTTCCGCCAGATCACGAGCGGCAACAAGCCGATCACGAAGGCCAACGACCTTTCCGGTATGAAGATCCGCGTGCCGGTCAGCCCGATGGGCATCTCGCTGTTCAAATCGCTGCAAGCCTCGCCGACGAGTCTGCAATTCAGCGAGGTCTACTCCGCGCTGCAAACGCGCGTGGTGGACGCACAGGAAAACCCGCTCGCCATCGTGCAGACGGCAAAGCTCTACGAAGTGCAGAAGTTCTGCTCGATCACGAATCACAGTTGGGACGGCTATCACCTCGTCGTCAACGGCCGGTCGTGGAAAAACCTGCCGGACGACCTGAAGACCATCGTCGCCCGCGCGTTCAACGAAGCCGCCATCAAGCAGCGCGAGGACGTCTACGCGCTCAACACCGGCTTGCAAAACGAACTGGCGAGCAAGGGGCTGGCCTTCAATTCGGCGTCCCCCGAAACCTTCCGTGCGCAATTGCAGAAGTCGGGGTACTACGCCGAATGGCAGAAGAAGTTCGGTGCAGAAGCCTGGGCGTTGCTCGAAGCGACCGCAGGCAAGGTGGCCTGACATGACGCCGCGTCCCGCGCATCCGTCTGCCGCGTCAGGGCTCCATGCCACTGACGTCGACACCCCCGCGCACGGCTGGCGCGCGTTCGTGGCAGGTCTCGATCGCGCCATCGGCTGGCTGACGGAGATCCCTGCGGCGCTGCTCGTGCTGGCGGATATCGTCGTCATGCTCGCGGGGGTCATCGCGCGCTACGTGTTCCACGCGCCGCTCGTCTGGGGCGACGAACTCGCGGGCATCCTCTTTCTCTGGATGTCGATGCTCGGCGCGGTCGTGGCGTTGCGGCGTGGCGAACACATGCGCATGACGGCGTTCGTCGGCAAGGCATCGCCGGGCACGCGCGCATTCCTCGACATGCTGGCGGTCGCCGCCGCCATGGCCTTTCTGTTGCTGATCGTGCATCCGGCGTACGAATACGCGTCGGAGGAAGCGTTCGTCGTCACGCCCGCGATGGAAATCAGCAACGCATGGCGCGCGGCGGCCTTGCCGGTCGGCATGGCCCTGATGTTGCTCGTGAGCGTGCTGCGCCTGCTGCGCGCTGCGCCTGCGTGGCGCACGGTGCAGGCAATGGCGGTGGTGGCTGTCGTGTGTGCGGGCTTCTGGCTGTTGGGGCCGTCGCTCGAACCGCTCGGTCGCTGGAATCTGGTGATCTTCTTCGCGGGTGTCGTCGGCGCGTGCGTGTTTGCCGGCGTGCCGATTGCGTTCTCGTTCGCACTGGCGACGTTCGGTTTCCTGGCGCTCACCACGACCACACCACTGGTCGTGCTCGTCGGTCGCATGGATGAGGGGATGTCGCATCTGATTCTGCTGGCCGTGCCGCTCTTCGTCTTTCTCGGGCTGTTGATCGAGATGACCGGCATGGCGCGTGCGATGGTGCAGTTCCTCGCGAGCATGCTCGGCCACGTACGCGGCGGGCTGAGTTACGTGCTGATCGGTGGAATGTATCTGGTCTCGGGTATTTCCGGCTCGAAGGCTGCCGACATGGCCGCCATCGCGCCGGTGCTGTTCCCGGAGATGAAAAAGCGTGGCGCAGATCCGGGCGATCTCGTGGCGTTGCTCTCGACCACGGGCGCACAGACCGAAACCATTCCGCCGTCGATCGTGCTGATCACCATCGGCTCGGTGACGGGCGTGTCGATCTCGGCGTTGTTCACGGGCGGCCTGTTGCCGGGCGTCGTGCTGGGCGTGGCGCTGTGCTGTGTGGTCTGGTGGCGCTATCGCCATGAAGACCTGTCCGGTGTCGAGCGCGCCAAGAAGGGCGCGGTGATGAAGGCCTTCGTCTACGCGCTGCCTGCGGTCGCATTGCCGTTCGTGATCCGTGCGGCGGTGGTCGAAGGCGTGGCGACGGCCACCGAGGTGTCGACCATCGGCATCGCCTACTCGGTGCTGGCGGGATTGTTCATCTACCGTAAGTTCGACGCGCGGCGTCTGTTGCCGATGCTGATCGAAACGGCAGCGCTCTCGGGGGCCATCATCTTCATCATCGGGGCGGCGACCGGCATGGCCTGGGGGCTGACGCAATCGGGCTTCGCGCAGGACCTCGCGTCGGCCATGGAGCGCATGCCGGGTGGCGCGGCGGGCTTTATCGCGGTGTCGGTGGTCGCGTTTATCGTGCTGGGCAGCGTGCTCGAAGGGATTCCGGCCATCGTGCTGTTCGGGCCGCTGATGTTCCCGATTGCGCGTGCCGTCGGCGTGCACGAGGTGCATTACGCGATGGTGGTCGTGCTGTCGATGGGGCTGGGGCTGTTCGCACCGCCATTCGGGGTCGGGTACTACGCGGCGTGTGCCATCGGCAAGGTCGATCCGGCAAAGGGCATGCGCGCGATCTGGGGCTACCTCGTCGCGCTCGTCATCGGGCTGATCTGCGTCGCGGCGATTCCGTGGATCTCGACAGGCTTCCTGCGCTGAACGGCAGTACGCAAACGAACTCAGCCCACTCGGCTGCCACACAAAAACACATTCATAACAATCGCGAATCCGGTGAGCGAGGACGGTCCTCGCGCGCACGGCGACGCACACGTCACGAACGTCACAGCAAAGAACAAGGGACGACCCATGAGCAGATTTTTCGGCGAGATTCGCCAGGTGGCATACCTCGTGCCCGATATCGAGGCGGCAATGAACTACTGGTCGGACGTCCTCGGCGTCGGTCCCTGGTACTACAACCCCAAGGTGCCGATCCGCAACTACACGTATCGCGGCGAGTCGTTCGAGCCACACAATTCCGTCGCGCTCGCCAACGCGGGCGGTCTTCAGATCGAGCTGCTGCAAATCCGCAACGACGTGCCGTCGATGTACCGCGACTTCCTCAGCGCCGGGCGCACCGGTGCGCAGCACGTGGCGTACTGGACGGACAACTTCGACGAGGATCTGGCGCGCGCGCAGGCGGCAGGCTTCAAGGTCTGCATGAGCGGCGAAGTGGGCGAGAACGGACGTTTCGTCTACTTCGAAGATCGTGGCGCAGACCCGGGGTGCCACCCAGGGACGACCATCGAGTTGTCGGAAGTGGCGGGCCCGAAAGGCACGCTCTTTCGCATGATTCGCGAAGCGGCCGCCGACTGGGATGGCCGTGATCCGGTGCGTGTCTTTCCCGACCTGTCGAAGCTATGAGTACAAAGCTGAGTGCGACCTATCTGATCGAGACGCCCCTCGATCCGCGCGCGGTTGCCGAAGTGATGGCGGGCGAGCAGTCGTGCGGTACGTTCACGCGCGTAGAAGGCGAGACCGACGCGTTGCGCGAGCGCGCACGCGCCATTGTCGAGTCGGTCGAGACGGTGGGCGAGGTGGCGATGACGTCGCTGCCCAACGCATATCTCGAACGAAAGGGCATTCGCGGCCCGTGGCACCGGGCGCGCGTGCGCATCGCGTTTCCGACGGACAACGTCGGCGCGAACCTGCCGACGCTGGCCGCCACGCTCGCGGGCAATCTTTACGATCTCGGCGAAGTGACCGGCATGCGGCTGGAGCGCGTATCGCTACCGGCAGCGTATCGCGACCAGTTCGACTTCCCGCGCTACGGCATCGCAGGCACACGTGCAGCAACGGGTGTGTCGACCGGTGCGCTGGTCGGCACGATTCTCAAGCCGAATGTGGGTATGAGCGCCGAGGATACGGCGGCGCTGGTGGCGCGCTTGTGCGCAGCGGGCGTCGATTTCATCAAGGACGACGAGGTCTGCGCCGACCCGGTCCATGCGCCGCTCGCGAAACGCGTACCGGCGGTGATGGCTGCCGTGCGCGAGCATCGCGAGCGCACCGGCAAGCAGGTCATGGTGGCGTTCAACATTACCGACGAAACCGATGCCATGCGGCGTCACGCCGATCTCGTGAAGCGAGAGGGCGGCAACTGCGTGATGGTGAGCCTGAACTGGTGCGGCTTTTCGGCCGTACAGACGTTGCGCCGTCACACCGATCTCGCGATTCACGCGCATCGCAACGGCTACGGCGCGATGTCGCGCGACCCGCTCCTCGGCATCGGCTTTCAGGCCTATCAGACGCTCTGGCGACTCGCGGGCGTCGATCACATGCACGTGCACGGTCTGCAAGGCAAGTTCGCGCAAGCCGACGAAGAGGTCATCGAATCGGCGCACGACTGCTACCGGCCGTTGGCTGAGGGCAACGCCTCAGGTCAGGCGGATACGGTCATGCCCGCGTTTTCCTCGGGCCAGTGGGCGGGCACCGTCCCGGCGACCTGGCATGCCGTGGGGCGTGACGATTTGCTGTTCATGGCGGGCGGAGGCATTCTGGCACACCCGGACGGTCCTGCGGCAGGCGTGCAAAGTCTGCGCGACGCATGGCAAGCCGTTCGCGAAGGTTGCAGCCTTGAGGACGCCGCGAAGCAATCGTTGCCGCTCGCGTCGGCATTGCGCTTCTTCGGTCGCTGATCGGTAAGACGACATGGTCATCGAATCGAATGCGACTGCGCGGCATCGTCCGCATCTGCTCTATTACGGCGACGATTTCACCGGTGCGACGGACACACTCGCGACCGCTGCGCAAGCCGGGTTGCGCAGCATGTTGCTGCTCGCGCCGCCGAGCGTGCAACGTCTGGCCGCGCTGGGCGAGATCGACTGTTTGGGCATCGCGGGCATCGCACGCTCGCTGGCTCCGGCGCAGATGAGCGACGAACTCGCGCCGGTGGCTGACCTCGCGCGACGCCTTCAGCCGCGCGTGCTGCACTACAAGACCTGTTCGACGTTCGACAGCGCGCCGGACGTCGGCAGTATCGGCGGGGCCGTTCGCCTGCTGTCTCCGGCAATGCCCAGCCCGTGGGTGGCGATTGTCGGCGGTCAGCCGAACCTGCAACGCTTCTGTCTGTTCGGCAATCTCTTTGCAGCGGCCGGGGCGGGCGGCGACGTGTTCCGGATCGACCGTCATCCGACGATGAGTCGACACCCTGTCACGCCGATGAGCGAAGCGGATTTGCGGCGGCATCTTGCGCGGCAGGGGCTCGAAGGCATCGGTCTGATTCCGTGGACGAGCTACGACGCCGATGCGAAGCATTCGTCGTCCGCGCGCTTGCTCGCGTTGCGTGAGGCGGGCGTGACGCACGTGCTGTGGGATGTCGCGCGACAAAGTGACTTGGCTGAAATCGGGGCGCAGCTATGGACGGCGGCCGAACATGCGCCCCTACTGGCCGTCGGCCCGAGCAGCGTGACGCAGGCGGTGGCGAGTGCTATGCCGCAACGCGCGACGGTGGCGTCGGCGGGTGTCGCGGCGGCCAGCGGGCCGGTGCTGGTGTTGGCAGGAAGTCTTTCGCCCGTGACGGCCGCTCAGGTGGCCGCAGCGAAGTCGTTCGAGATCGTGCGTCTGGATGCCGCGCGACTCACGGAAGCGGACGGGCAGTATTGCGCGTCGGCTGCCTTAGCGCTTGTGAGGCATCTCCGTGCAGGCCGTCACACGCTGGCTTGCACTGTCCCGTCTCAAGGCGCTACGGCCAACGGCGGCACGATCAACGCCCTACGTCTCGCACAAGCCGGAGGGCGATTGCTCGCGCAGGTGCTGCGCGAAGTGCCGGTGTCGCGCATGGCCATCGCAGGCGGGGACACCTCCAGCCACGGCATGCGCGCGCTCGATGCCTGGGGGCTGACGCACGCAGGGACACTCGCACCGGGCGCGCCAATATGCCGTCTCAAAAGCGATGTGCCAGCTTTCGACGGCATGGAGATTCTGCTCAAGGGTGGGCAGATGGGCGGGGAGGATCTCTTCGAGCGGCTGGTGCACGGCGCGTGATTCAAACCGCATAGGTCAGGCATGAACCGCGCATCGCATGGCTTGGCGATGCGATACGATGCGATACGCGGCCTGTCTGCCATTACGCCTGCTGACGCGTCGCTGCCAGCACGATCTCCCGGATACACACGCCATCCGGCTGCGAATACGCGTAGTAAATGGCGTTGGCCACATCTTCTGCCGACAGCACCTTGCCGCCCATGTCCGCCTTCCACGCTTCGTAGCCGGTCTTGATGGCGTCGTCGGTGGTGTGGCTGAGCAAGTCGGTGTCCACTGCGCCCGGCGCGATGGTCACGACGCGCACGTTATGCGCCGACAATTCCTCGCGCAGATTCTCCGACAGCCCGTGCACGGCGAACTTCGTGCCGACGTACGCGACGTGATTAGGGAACGTCTTTCGACCTGCCACCGAGCTAATGTTGATGATCGTGCCGTGCTTGCGCGCGACCATGCCCGAGGCGACGGCGTGCACGCCGTTGAGCACCCCTTTGATGTTCACGTCGATCATGCCGTCCCATTCTTTCGGGTCCTGACGCGTCACGTCGCCGAGCAGCATGACACCCGCATTGTTGACGATGGCATCCGCTGGACCGAAACGGTCTTCGGCTTCGCGCACGGCGGCGTCCAGTGCGTCTCTGTCGGTCACGTCGACCGAGCGTGCGAGCGTGTTCGGCAAATCCAGCGATTCCATTTTCTCCAGCCGACGCGCGAGCAACAGCAGCGGATGGCCGTGCGACGAAAAGAGGCGGGCGGTCGCGACGCCAATGCCGGAACTACCACCGGTAATGACGACGAGGGGCTTTTGCGATGCAGTCATGAGAGACCTCCAGATATCGGCTCGATTTATGTGTAAGCGTTGAATCAAAGTCTAGACACAATTACCGACGGCGAAAAATGCATTATTCTTTTCGCAGAAATCGGAGAAACTTATGGATGGCCGTCAGCTAAAGGCGTTTATCGCCGTCTTTGAAGCGCGCAACATCACGGGGGCCGCACGCCGTCTTCATCTGAGTCAGCCCGCGTTGTCCGGCACGATCAAGAGTCTTGAGGACTTGCTGGGCACACAACTCTTTCTGCGCGAAGCACGCGGCGTCGCAGTGACCGAGGCCGCTCGCATACTCTATCCGCAAGCCCGCCGGATTCTGTCTCAGACCGATTCCATGACGAGACAATTCCGTCAAAGTGGGCATGTTTCTGGCATCGATATCGGTGTCGAAGCAGATATTGCTGCGCAGGATGTCGCACGATTCGTTGTGCTTGCGCGCAGCGCTGTGCCTGCGTTGTTCGTCAGTCTGCTCGATGGCTGCAAGGGCGACGCGCGCTTGTCCACCGAGGACGCGCGTTGCGAGGACGAACTGTTCTTGCCGCTCTTCATCGAGCCTTACGTGCTGGCGATCCCCGAGGGGCGCGATGCCGATGCTTTGCCGTGGATCGTCTGTCCGACGCATCCGACACACCAGCGCTTGCTGCCGTACTACGGCGCGGCGGCGGGTGCCCCGGCCGCGCACGCGGAAACCCTTGGGCTGGCGCTGAATCTGGTGTCGGCTGGGTTGGGGGCTTGTGTCGCGCCCGAATCGCTGGCGCGGGGGCATGCCGGAATTGCCGTTCAGCCCATCGACGGGTTCGAAATGTCGCGCCGCGTGGGCCTTTGCTACGCCGTGCAGGCACTGGACAAACCCGTTCTGGCGACGCTGGTCGAGCAACTGCGTGCCGACGCGTCGGCCGTGTCGGCGATGGTCTGACGTATCGGTGTCTCCTTCAGAGAGGTACTTGACGCGCAACCAACCAACTAGTAGATTGGTTGCCATCGGACGCTATCGTCAGCGTCAAACCCGCGTGTGAGGTTCGGCTTCACGCGCCGTTTCGTCTAATCGAGTTAAGGACTATGAGCGTCGAGCTGTCTCCCCGGGCGACCGAAATCGCAGAGCACACGAAGCAATTGTTGGCGGCGGGCGGTTATCACGGGTTCAGCTACGCCGATTTGTCCGAGCGTGTGAACATCGGCAAGGCCAGCATTCATCATCACTTCCCGAGCAAAGCGGATCTGGTGCTGACGGTGGTCAAACGGCATCGCGAGCAGGCGCGCGACGGGCTGGCGGCGCTCGATCAGCACGTGGCCGATCCGACGGCGCGTCTCGCCGCCTACACGAATTACTGGGCGGAATGCATTCGCGACGGTTCGATGCCCATGTGCATCTGCGCCATGCTGGCGGCGGAATTGCCGATGATCCCGGCGGAAATCGCCGACGAGGTGCGTCGCTATTTCGACGATCTGACGGCATGGCTCGCATCGGTGCTGGAAGCCGGTGTGGCGCAGCGGCAGTTCCGGTTGAACGGCAGCGCGCTGGTCGAGGCGCAGGCGTTCATGTCCACGGTGCACGGCGCGATGCTGACGGCGCGGGCATTAGGAAACGCGGATTCGTTTCAGGCGATTTCGCAAGTGGCGATCAGCCGTTTGAGTGGCGCGAAGTGAGTCTGACGACATGACGTCGACGAAGTGAGCGTCGTTCGGACGAGCAGACAGAAAAGGGCGCATTTGCGCCCACTTTTTGAAGCATCAAACCAACCAACTAGTCGGTAGAAGGAGTCCCCTCCATGCCTCATCCTATTTCCACCTTGGGCGCGGTGCATACCGCCATCAGTGTCGTGACGTTCGCGGCGGGTATCGTCAGCTTCGTCCGCTATCGAAAAATCGATCCGGCCAATCGCGCTGGTCAACTCTATCTGGTCGGCATGTTGATCTCGGTGTTCACGGCGTTCGGGCTGTCGAGCACCGGTGGTTTCAACGCGGGTCATGCGCTGGGCATTCTGGCGTTGCTCGCCACGCTGGGCGGCTTGCTCATCCCTCGCATCGACTTTCTGGGACGTGCGCGCCCCTACCTGTCGCAGTTCGCGTTCGCGTTCAGCTTCTTCTTGCTGTTGGTACCGGGGATCAACGAGACGCTGACGCGCTTGCCCGCGAGCCATCCGCTTGCGAGCGGCCCGGAGTCGCCACTCGTGCGCGGCGCGCTCGGCGCATGGCTGGGCATCTTCGTGCTCGGTGCGATCTTGCAATTCGTGTGGCTTCGTTCGCAACGTAGCCGCGCTTAAGCGCGTGTAAGCACGTTAGAGGGAACGAGGGAGGACGTCGGTATCAGTGCCGCGTCCTCCCGCATCGATGTCGAATCAGGCGTCGCCGCCGAGCGCAAAGTCGACGGCTGCCAATGCGTGCAATTCGGTGGTGTCGAACAGCAGCAGATCGGTGTGTTCCGGCTTCACGAGCAGCGAAATCTCGGTACAGCCGAGAATGATGGCTTGCGCACCGCGTGCGGCGAGCCGTTGCATCACGTCCAGGTAGATCGCGCGCGACGCGTCGCTGACGACGCCGACGCAAAGCTCGTCGTAGATCACACGGTGCACGGCGGCGCGGTCGTCGCTGTCCGGCACGAGCACGTCGAGTCCGAACTTTTGGTGCAGGCGCGACTTGATGAAATCCTGCTCCATCGTGAACGCTGTTCCTAACAGGCCGACGCAAGTGATCTCACGCGCCTTTGCGGCATGTCCGACCGGGTCCGCGACATGGATAAGCGGGATCGAGACGGCGTCTTCGATGTAGTTCGCCAGCTTGTGCATCGTGTTCGTGCACAGCACCACACAGTCCGCACCCCCCGCTTCCAGACGCTTCGCCGCCTCGCGCAACATCACGCCGGCGTCATCCCAGCGCCCCTCATGCTGAGCGCGTTCGATCGGGCCGAAATCCACGCTGAACATCAAGGTCTGCGCAGAGCGCAGCGGGCCGAGCTTCGCCTGTACCGCCTCGTTGACGATGCGGTAGTACTCCACGCTGGATTGCCAGCTCATGCCGCCGATAAGGCCGATGGTGCGCATGAAAATTCCTTGTTTGGTAGAGACGATGTTCGCGTGATGTGCGCGTGACGTCCGCTGAATTCGCTTATTCGCTTAACGACGCACCAGCGCCACAACGTAGACGCAAGGCTGCTTGCCCGCGTTGAGGAAAGTGCACGGCGCGGGCGGTCCGAGCTGAAGGCAGTCGCCTTCCTTGAGTTCGTACGTCAACTCGCCCTCTTCGAACGTGAGCGTGCCTTTGCGCACCCAGATCTGCTGATGCTGAAACGTGAAGGCCGACGACGGATACGACACGTTCACGCCCGGCGGCAGCGTCACTTCCAGCAACTCCAGCATGCCGCCATTGCGCGGTGACACGGCGCGGCGCAGATAGCCCGTCTCCGGGTCCTGCCAGACCAGTTGCTCGGCTTCGCGGCTCAATCGTTCACCGGATTGCTCGGCGAGCGAAAGCAGCATCGACAGTTGCAGACCGAATGCGCCCGAGAGACGACCGAGCAGTGCGGCCGTCGGGCTGGCTGCGCCACGTTCGATCTTGCTGATCATCGCCTTCGAGACACCGGAGCGTTCGGCCAGATCACCTAACGACCAGCCGCGGGATTCGCGCTCGATACGGATGCGATGCGAAATCGCGGGCGTCGGGTCCACCATCGGGGGAGTCATGCAGAGATTCCAAGGGTTTCGGGTTGCGAAATTATACAAGTCACCTCTATCACGACCCGGAAATTAAGCGTTTACCCCCAGTCGAAACATTTTTGATCGTAGTCAAACGTCTACTATAGTAAACGGCAACAACGGATCGAACCGCATTGGTCCCGCCCCTAATTTGTTGCAGACAAGGAGTCAACATGCCCCGTGAAATTCGACTGAACGCCTTCGAGATGAACTGCGTGGGTCATATCCAGCAAGGTCTGTGGACGCATCCCCGCGATCAATCCACGCGCTACAGCGAGTTGCAATACTGGGTCGACTACGCGAAGAAGCTGGAGAAGGGGCTCTTCGACGGGATGTTCTTCGCCGATGTCGTCGGCGTGTACGACGTCTATGGCGGCAACGCCGACGCTGCGTTGCGCAACGCCGTGCAGGTGCCGGTCAACGATCCGCTCATGCTGATTCCGGCGATGGCCGCGGCCACGCAACATCTCGGCTTTGGCGTCACGGCCAACCTGACTTACGAACAGCCGTTCCTGTTCGCGCGCCGTATGTCGACGCTCGATCACCTGACGGGCGGCCGTATCGGCTGGAACATCGTGACGGGTTATCTCGATAGCGCCGCGCGCGCCATCGGCATCGAAGGGCAGATCGCGCACGACGACCGCTATGACCTCGCGGACGAGTACATGTCGCTCGTCTACAAGCTGTGGGAAGGCAGCTGGGACGACGACGCCGTGCTGGCCGATCGCGCCGGTGGCGTCTACGCCGATCCGTCGAAGGTGCGCGTGATTCACCACCACGGCAAGCAATACAAGGTCGACGCCATGCACCTGAGCGCGCCGTCGCCGCAACGCACACCTGTGCTGTATCAGGCCGGTTCGTCGCCGCGCGGTTGCCAGTTCGCTGCCACCCACGCCGAGTGCGTCTTCGTGAACGGCCAGAAGATGGAGGGTGTGAAGGAGATCGTCGACACGATCCGCGCGGAGGCGGTGAAGTACGGCCGCGAAGCGAACGACGTGAAGGTTTTCATGGGCGCGACGCCCATCGTCGGCCGCACCGACGCCGAAGCAAAGGAGAAGTTCGAGGAGTATCGTCGTTATGTCAGCTCGGAAGGGGCGCTCGCACACGCGGCGGCGTCGCTCGGTATCGACTTCGCCAAGTACGACATCGACGAGCCGATCGACACCGGCAAGAGCCAGGCCATCGTGTCGAACGTGACGGCCATGACGCGCGCTGCCGGTCCGCAATGGACGCGTCGCAAGCTGCTCGAACAGATGGTGCTCGGCAGCCGCCAGACGCCGTGGATCGGCTCGGCGCAGACCATTGCCGACCAGATGATGGCGTGGAGCGAAGCGACGGGTATCGACGGCTTCAACCTGTCACGCACGGTCGTGCCGGAGTGCTTCGAAGACGTGATCGATCTCGTGGTGCCGCTGTTGCAGGAGCGTGGCGCGTACAAGACCTCGTACGGCGACGGCACGTACCGCAAGAAGCTTTTCGGTCACGACCGTCTGCCGCAAACGCACAGCGCTGCACAGTACCGCTCGGGCGCGAAGTAAGCGTCGCCGTGAAACCGTCACGTATCCAAGTATCGAACGAGGTGAAGGAAATGGACAAGAGCACGGTGGACAAATCGATCTTCCGCGAAGCGATGGCTGGCCTGGGCGCTGCCGTCAACGTCATTACCACCGATGGCCCCGGCGGGCTGGCCGGATGCACGGCCTCTGCCGTGTGCGCTGTTACCGACGATCCGCCCACGCTGCTCGTCTGCATCAACCGGGCGAGCCGAAACAACGCTGTGATGCGCGAGAACGCACGCCTGTGCGTGAACGTGTTGTCGGCCGATCAGCGCGACATCGCCATGCAGTTCGCGACGAAGGATCTGTCGATAGAAACGCGTTTCGCGAGCGGCGACTGGGACACCCTGCACACCGGTGCGCCGGCGCTGCAAGGCGCGGTGAGCGTGCTCGACTGCGAAGTGTCGTCGATCACCGAAGTTGGCACGCACACGGTCTTCTTCTGTGAAGTGAAGGCGGCGCGCTCCGCCGGGGCGCTCGATGGCCTGATCTATTTCGCACGCGGCTTTCACCGCGTCGGCATGGTCGCGCAAGCGGTTTCTGCCTGAGGACGCACTGCCCATGAAGTCTCCGTCCACCCTGCGCACTCTGCGCGAACACGGTGCCCCCGACGGCAAGATTGCCTCGCTGGCGATCGTGCTGCTGGCGCAAGTGGCGGCGATGGGGGTCTGGTTTTCGTCGACGACCGCCGTCGCGCTGATCAAGCGCACGCAGGCGATTGCCTCGGGGGACGAGGCGATGCTCACCGGTGCGGTGCAGCTCGGGTTCGTGATCGGCACCGTCGTGTCGGCCACGCTCGCGCTGCCCGACCGGTACGACCTGCGCCGGATCTTCGCGGCGTCTGCGCTAATGGCGGCGCTGTCGACCGGTGCGCTTGCGGTGCTGCCGCCGACGGGGCCGGTGGTGATTCTGCTGCGACTGATCACGGGCATTTGCATGGCTGGCGTCTATCCGGTCGGCATCCGGCTTGTAGCGACGTGGGCCAAAGCCGACCTCGGATTGCTGATCGGTCTGCTGGTCGCTGCGCTCACGCTGGGCTCCGCGAGTCCGCATCTGGTCGGTGGCTTGCAAGACCTCGACTGGCGCTGGGTCTATCTCGCGGCGGCCACGCTGGCCGTGGCGTCGGGCGTGGCCATCGGTTTCGCGGAGATCGGCCCGAACATCAAGCGGGCGTCGCGCGTCGATTTCACGAAGGTCACGCAAGCGTGGCGCGACCCGGCGGTGCGGCTGGCGAATCTGGGCTACCTCGGCCACATGTGGGAGCTGTATGCCATGTGGGCGTGGCTCGGCCTGTTCCTGCAATACACGTTGCATCTGCATGGCGTGGCGGACTTCCATGAGAAGGCCGAGATGCTGACGTTCGCGGTGATCGCGTTTGGCGCGGTCGGTGCGTGGGCGGGCGGCATGCTTGCGGATCGTCTGGGCCGAACGCTCGTCACGATGGGGGCGATGGCGCTCAGCGCGACATGTGCCGCCGTGATTGGCTGGCTGCCTGCGGCACCGCTTGCGCTTGTCGTGGGTGTCGCATTCGTGTGGGGCTTCTCGGTGATCGCAGACTCGGCGCAGTTTTCGGCGGCCGTGGCGGAGCTGGCGGACCCGACGTCGGTCGGCACGCTGCTCACCGCACAGACATGCGCCGGCTTTCTGCTCACGCTCGCCAGCATTCGGCTGGTGCCGGTGATCGTGGCGCACCTCGGCTGGCAGGGCGGCATGGGGGTGCTCGCCATCGGACCGGCCCTTGGCTGCGTGGCGATGTGGCGACTGCGTCAGCACCCGGCGTCGCTACGCATGGCCGGTGGCAAACGATAGCGCGACAACACACGAAGCTCTCTCCCTCAGTACCTCAAGTAACCCGAGACGTTGAAATGTATTCCTATCCCGATATCAAGATGCTGATCGGCGGTCAGTGGCGCGCCGCGCCCGGCCAACCGGTGACGAATCCCTCGGAAGGCACGACCATCGGCACCGTGCCGACGGCGACGCTCGCCGACCTCGACGACGCGCTGGCCGCTGCCGAGCGTGGCTTGCGCGTCTGGCGACGCAAGTCGCCCGCGCAGCGCACCGAGATCATGCTGCGTGCGATTGCGTTGCTCAAGGAGCGCGTCGAAAGCATCGCGTTCGCTATCTCGCTGGAGCAGGGCAAGACGCTGGCCCAAGCCCGCGCCGAAGTGCTGCGCGGCTGCGATCTGATGACGTGGGACGCCAACGAAGGCAAGCGTCTGTACGGTCGGGTCATTCCCGCTGAACCGGGCATGCGTCATACCGTGGTGCGTGAGCCGGTCGGTGTGATCGCCGCCTTCACGCCGTGGAACTTTCCGATGAGTTCGCCCGCCCGCAAGGTCGGTGGCGCACTCGCGGCGGGCTGTTCGATCATTCTCAAAGCGGCCGAAGAAACGCCCGCCGGTGCCGTGCTGATGGCGCAGGCGTTCCAGGACGCAGGCTTACCCGACGGTGTGTTCAACCTCGTGTTCGGCGATCCCGCGACGATTTCGTCGCACCTGATCGCAAGCCCCGTTGTGCGTGGCATCACGTTCACGGGCTCCACGCCGGTCGGCAAGCATCTCGCCGGGTTGACGGCGAAGCACATGAAGCCCGCCATTCTGGAGCTGGGCGGTCACGCACCGGTCATCGTATGCGACGACGCCGACCCCGAAGCGGCGGCGCTGGCGTGCGTCAAAGGCAAGCTCAACAACGCCGGTCAGGTGTGTGTGGCTCCGACGCGCTTCTTCGTCCATCGCAAGGTCTACGACGCTTTCATCGCCGCCTTCGCGCGTCATGGCGCGGCGATCCGCGCGGGGCACGCCCTCGAATCGTCGAGCGACATCGGCCCGGTGGTGAACCAGCGGCGTCTGGACGCACTGCATTCGCTGGTCGACGACGCCGTTGCGCGCGGTGCACGCGTACTGTGCGGTGGCGTTCGCGCGGAAGGCCCCGGCTATGTGTTTCCGTTCACCGCGCTGGCCGACGTGCCGCCTGACGCGCGCGCGATGCTCGAAGAACCGTTCGGTCCGCTGTCGCTGATCGTGCCCGTCGATAGCCTCGACGAAGCCATCGAACGCGCCAACAGCGTGCCCTATGGATTGGCGGGTTACGCGTTCACCCGCTCGGCGGCGAATGCCTACCGCCTTGGCGACGAACTCGAAGTCGGCAACCTCGCGATCAACCATCTGGTCTCGGCAGTCTCCGAGACCCCGTTCGGTGGCGTGAAGGACAGCGGCTACGGCAGGGAAGGGGGCACCGAGGGGCTTGAGTGCTACACGCACGTCAAGAGCATCTCGCACCTGATGGAGACGGCGTAACCCGACGACGGATCCGTCGCGGTGAACGTACGGGACACGCTTCACCGCATACACGACGTGCCGGACGACGGCTATCGAACATCGACACACGTTGATGTTGCGAAGCCCCGACCGGCCCGACAAGGCAACGGGAAAAACCAGGAGACGCTCATGCGGTCCATACATCTTTTAGCACTCCTACCAGTATTGGCGGTTCTGGTAGGTCCGTTTTTCGTCAACCGCGTCACGCCGTATGTGCTCGGCATGCCGTTTCTGCTGGCGTGGCTGGCCGGAGCGCTCGTGCTGACGTCGATTGTGATGGCGATCATCTATTACGCGGATCGGGCGCGATTCGAAGCGGCTGACCACGGCCAGGAAGGAGTCTGAGCATGAATAGCGCACTGATCTTCATCTTTCTGGCCATCGCGCTGGCGCTGTTCCTCGGCATTCGCGCGCGACGCGGCAAGGACATGAGTCTTGAGCAATGGGCCGTCGGCGGTCGCGGTTTTGGCGCGGCCATCGTCTTCCTGCTGATGGCGGGCGAGATCTACACGACGTTCGTGTTCCTCGGCGGCAGCGGTTATGCGTACGGCCATGGTGCCGGCGCGTATTACCTGCTCGGCTACGGCAGTCTGCCGTTCATCCTGTCGTACTTCCTGTTGCCGCCGATCTGGCGCTACGCCAAGGAACGCAACCTGATTTCGCAGCCGGACTTCTTCGCCTCGAAGTACAACAGTCCGGTGCTCGGCGTGCTGGTCGCCATTGTCGGCTTCGCGGCGCTGGTGCCGTACCTCGTGCTTCAGCTCAAGGGCCTCGGGATCATCGTGAGCGTATCGTCGTATTCCGCGCTCTCGTCGAATCAGGGCGTGCTGATCGGTGCGGTCGTGGTCGCGGTGTACGTGGCGCTGTCCGGCGTACACGGTTCGGCATGGACGTCGGTCGTCAAGGACGCGCTCGTCATGTTCGTCGCCGTGTTCCTCGGTCTCTATCTGCCGTATCACTACTACGGTGGCGTGGGCGACATGTTCGCGGCCATCGAGAAGGCCAAGCCGGGCTTCCTGGCGCTCAAGGACGTCGGTGAAAGCCCGGTGTGGATGGTCTCCACGGTGATCCTGTCGACGCTGGGCTTCTACATGTGGCCGCACATGTTCATGGCGACGTACACGGCCAAGCGTGAGGAAGTGCTGCGCCGCAACGCATTCGTGCTGCCGATCTATCAGCTGATGCTGCTGTTCATCCTCTTCGTCGGCTTTTCGGCGGTGCTCGCCGTGCCGGGCCTCACCGGTGGCGACATCGATCTGGCGCTGTTCAAGGTGTCGCTCGCGACGTTCGATCCGTGGTTCGTCGGCGTGATCGGTGCGGCCGGGATTCTGACGGCACTCGTGCCGGGGTCGATGATCCTGATGACGTCCGCCACGCTGCTCGCGAACAACGTGTATCGCCCGCTGCGTCCGCAGTCGAGCGATGCGCATGTCGCTCGCGTCGCCAAGTGGCTCGCTCCGGCGGTCATGGCGCTGGCGGTGCTGTTCACGCTCAACGGCGGTCAGACCATCGTGGCGCTGCTGCTGATGGCTTATGCACTCGTGACGCAGTTGTTCCCGGTGCTGCTCGCCAGCCTGATCGGCAAGAACCTCGTGACCCGCCCGGCAGCGTTCGCCAGCATCATCGTCGGTGAAGCGACGGTGGCGTGGGTGTCGCTCACGAAGAAGTCTGTCGCCGCACTCTTCCCGTTCCTGCCGGACGCGCTCAAGGACCTCAACGTCGGCATCGTGGCGCTGGTGTTCAACGTGGCGACGCTAGTGGTCGTGACGCTGCTCACGCGCCGCACGGCGGGCGCTGCGCAGCTCTCGGCAGACGCATCGTAATCCAGTCACAAGAGAAGTAACGAAAGCCCGTGGCCGCCCCGCAAAGGGCGCTGGGCTTTCGTGCAACAGACTAGCTATGACGACTTCCCTCGATATTCATCGCATCGCATTCGTGCAGGCTGGCTGGCATGCCGACTTGCTCGACGGCGCACGCGACGCCTTCCGGGCCCGCATGACCGAACTGGGCGTGCCCGCCGACCGTATCCATCACTTCGACGTGCCCGGTGCGTTCGAAATCCCCTTGTTCGCGAGACGTCTCGCCAAAAGCGGCCAGTACGACGCCATCGTCGGCGCGGCGCTCGTCGTCAACGGCGGAATCTATCGTCACGAGTTCGTGGCGCAGGCGGTGGTCGACGGTCTGATGCGTGTGCAGCTCGACACCGATGTGCCGGTGTTCTCGATGTCGCTCACGCCGCACCACTTCCATTCTCACGACGAACACTACGGCTTTTTCGACGGGCATCTGCGTCACAAGGGCCGCGAAGTGGCCGACGCCTGTGTCGGCATGCTGCTCGCACTGGCGAATCTCGACAGCCCCGTCGCTCCGGTGGATGACGTATCCGCCACACCTACCAAGGAATCTCAGACATGACGCCTCCGAGCGATCTGGACGTATTGCTCGCCGAGGGCGACGCCGACCTGCGCACCTTGCGCCGCGACCTGCATGCCCATCCCGAACTGCGTTTCGAAGAGCGTCGCACGGCGGACGTGGTCGCCGGGTATCTGACGTCGCTCGGCTACACCGTCGACCGTGGCATGGGGGGCACCGGCGTGGTGGCGAGCCTGCCGGGCGCAGACCCGTCGATGGGGATCGTGCTGCGCGCCGACATGGATGCACTGCCGATACAGGAAGCGAATACGTTCTCGCATGCCTCGTGTCATCACGGCGTGATGCACGCCTGCGGCCATGACGGCCACACGACGATGCTGCTCGGCGCGGCCCGTGTGCTGCGTCAATTGCCGCAGTTGCCGGGTTCGGTGCACTTCGTCTTCCAGCCGGGCGAGGAGGGCGGCGCGGGCGCGCAGAAGATGATCGACGACGGCCTCTTCGAGCGCTTCCCGACACAGGCCGTGTTCGGCATGCACAACTGGCCGACACTGCCGGCGGGCGAGTTCGGCCTGCGCACGGGGCCGATCATGGCGGCGGGCGTGCGTTTCCGGATCAAGATTCGCGGGAAGGGCGCGCACGCCGCGCAGCCGCATCTCGGCCTCGATCCGATTCCGCTTGCCTGTTCGATGGTGCTGCAATGCCAGACGCTGGCCGCTCGTCACAAGGATCCCGTCGCCCCGGCAGTCGTCTCCGTTTGCATGATGCACGCGGGCGACACGGACAATGTGATCCCGGATACGGCGGAGTTGCGCGGCACGATTCGCACCCTGTCGTCGGCCGTGCTGAACCAGTTGCAGGACGGTATTCGCCGCATTGGCGACGGCCTGGTAGCGGCCTACGACGCGACGATCGAGACGGAGTTCTTCCAGTACTACCCGGCGACCGTCAATACGGCGAACGAAGCCGCGCTGTGCGAGCAGGTCATGCGCGAGACGTTCGGCGACGAGGCCACACACGCAGACGTGCCGCCGAACATGACGTCTGAGGACTTCGGTTTCATGCTCGAAGCGAAGCCCGGTGCTTACGTGCTGATCGGTAATGCGCCACGTGGCGAAACCGGCGTCGGTTTGCATCATCCCGCCTACGACTTTAACGACGACATTATTCGCGACGGTGTGCGGTATTGGGTTGCGCTTGCGCAGGCTTACTACGTAGGACCACGTAGACGATAATTGCCCGAAGTCAAGATTTTTTAATGCGGCGAATTCAACGCACCTGCGTATTTTTATCCACGATGCAGGTGCGTTGTCTTTTCCGCTTCGGGCATTATTCGTGCCTGATATTTCAACCTAAGTCCCGATGAAATCGACGTAAAAACACGTCGATTTCATCGAATAAAACGGACGTTGAACTTGCACATCGGGACAAAATGTTTCGATACGCACAACGTCTCCATTCTTCCCTGAAACCCCACTGTTCATGGGGCTTTGCGGCGCAGCGGCAAAAGCACATTCCATCGGCTAGAGTGTATTTAAGCGTGTTTTACATGCGCTTTTATCGAACTAGAACAAGAGGAGACTGCTGAGATGCGGTTATTGCTATTGCTGCCGTTCATCGGCTTGTTGTGGGTGCCTTTCTACAACAAAGAACTGCCGGCCCTTTGGGGATTCCCTTTCTTTTATTGGTACCAGTTCGCCTGGGTGCCGCTGACCTCGCTGCTGATCTGGATCGTGTTTCGCGATGGTCTGAGGAAAGGGGAAGAATAAATGGAAGCCGGTATCAACTGGACTGCGCTAGCGGTCTTCGTATTTTTCTTCATCCTCGTGACCGTCATGGGGTTCTGGGCGTCGCGCTGGATGGCGGGACCGTCCAACAAAGGCGCGCATCTGGACGAGTGGGGCCTCGGCGGCCGTAACTTCGGCGCGTGGATTACGTGGTTCCTCGTGGGGGGCGACTTCTACACGGCTTACACCGTGATCGCTGTGCCGGCACTGGTCTACGCCGTCGGTGCCTACGGTTTCTTCGCGTTGCCGTACACGATTCTCGTCTACCCGATCGTCTTCCTGATCATGCCCAAGCTGTGGCACGCCGCGCACAAGGCGGGTCACGTGACGGCCGCCGACGTGGTCTACGGTCGCTATCAGTCGCGTCCGCTGGAGTTCGCAATTGCGCTCACCGGCGTGGTGGCGACGATGCCGTACATCGCGCTGCAACTGATCGGTATGGAAGTCGTGATCAAGGCGTTGGGGCTGACGGGTGAGTTGCCGCTGCTGGCCGCATTCGTGATTCTCGCGCTGTACACGTACTCGGCGGGGTTGCGCGCACCGGCGCTGATCGCCTTCGTCAAGGACCTGATGATCTACATCGTGGTGCTGGTGGCGGTGGTGGTCGTACCTGCAAAGCTGGGCGGCTATGGTGTGGTGTTCGACTCGGCGCGCGAGGTGTTCGCGAACAAGGGCGGGGCGACTGGCCTGACGCTCAAGCCGTCGCAGTTCCTGCCATTCGCCACGCTGGCGCTCGGCTCGGCGATGGCCGCGTTCATGTATCCGCATACGCTGACCGGCATTTTCGCTGCGAAAGATGCGAACACGATTCGCAAGAACGCCGTTTTCCTGCCGGCCTACACTGTGCTGCTCGGCCTGATCGCGCTGCTCGGCTTCATGGCTTACGCGGCGGGTGTGAAGGTGCAGACCAACAACGACGTCGTACCGGCGTTGTTCAACGGCCTGTTCCCGAGCTGGTTCGCAGGCTTTGCGTTTGCTGCGATTGCCATCGGTGCGTTGGTGCCGGCGGCCGTGATGTCGATCGGCGCATCGAACCTGTTCACGCGCAACTTCTGGAAGCCGTACGTCAACCCGGGGATTTCGAACGAGGGTGAAGCGAAGGTCGCCAAGGTCGTGTCGCTAGTCGTGAAGCTTGGCGCGCTGGTGTTCATCCTGTTCCTGCCGACGAAGTTCGCACTCGACCTGCAATTGCTGGGCGGTGTGTGGATTCTGCAAACGTTCCCGGCGCTGGTGTTCGGCCTGTTCGTGGGCTGGTTCGGCGCGCGTGCGTTGCTGTGCGGCTGGGCCGTCGGGATCGTGTGCGGAAGCTGGATGGCGTTTGCCGACGGCATCAAGCCGGTTCACTCGTTCATGGTGGGCGGTGAGCAGTACGCGATGTACACCGGCCTGATCGCGCTTGCGCTGAACGTGGTTGTGGCGGTGGTCGCTAACCTCGTGCTGGGCAAGGGGTCACGTCCGGCTCTGCGTAGCGCAGCGTAATTGCTGAGTGCTTGCCGCGTGTAGTCAGCGCGGCATTGCGCATGAATTAAGGGCGTCACATACCGGAGTCCTCCGGACATGTGACGCCCTTTTCGTTTCATCGCGCCTGATCGAGACCGCGCTCGCGCCATACGCGCAACCACGTCGCGAGGCCGGTGACAGAGATCTCTGCCTTAGCGTTGAACGTCTGCGCTTTGGGCCACGCGACCCCGTCCTTGCGCGCAAATGACAGCCGGTATTTGCGCATCGTGTCGTCCGGGTGCGCTGCAGCGTCGGCTTTCAACTGCGGTACTTCCCAGCACTCCACCGAGAACGGGCGTCCGAACTCATTCGTCAGCGTGCTTGCCAGTTCGCGGTAAGTGAACGTGTCGCCGGCCACGTGCACGACCTGATCGTCGAACGACGGACGCGACGCGGCGATCTGCGCGGTGAGACGTCCTATGTCCTCCGGCGTCGTGACGGTGAGCGCAAAGTCGGGGTCGCCCAACGCGTGCACAACGCCTCGCTCGACGTCCACCAGCCCGAAGGCGGGCAGCACCACGAAGCTCATGAACATGCCCGTCGAGACGATGGTCCAGCGCACGTCGTTCTGCGCGCGCAGCATGTCGCGCACGTCGAGCTGTTCGTCCCAGACGTCCTGACCGCTGCCCCGGCCGACGACGTCGTAATCGACACCGAACTGCCACGGGATGTAATGCGCGACGCGGGCCTTAAGCACGGCCGCCGTGATTTTGCGCTGCGTGCCGGAACCGCCGACGAAGCCGGTGCAGCAGATGATCTGGTCGAACGGTTGGAAGACGGCGGCGAGCGCATCTTCCGAGGCGGTCGCGAGATCGGCTTCGACGATGTCGACCCGAAGCTCATTCAGCTGCGCAAGTAGTGCCGTGCGTTGCGCCGAATCGGCTGCCGCAGGCCGCAGTAATACGGAGACGGATTCGACGCGCCCGGCATCACGCATCGCGCTCATCTCGCGCAGCACGCATTCGCCGAGTTCTCCCGCGCCAAGCACCAGCACGCGGTTTTCCGAAGGATTTAGAGTGGTCATTTGCAACTCCTGTGAAGTTGCGAATAATAGGGACGTTCCAGCCCTTTGATAAGAAGGTACACGCGTGATACTGCCTCCTGGCATCCCCTCCTTCGAAGCGCTCCTTCAGGAGTCGCAAGCCGCGTGCGACGCGCTCAGCGCAGACGACGACGGCCTCAAGCGCGAGATCCTGGCACATGCAGGCAACCGCTGGTCGCTGGGCGTCGTGCATGCGCTGGGCGTGGGCGGCACGTTACGGCACGCCGAGATTGCGCGTCGGCTCGACGGCGTGACGCAGCGCATGCTCACTCGCACGCTGCGCCAACTGGAGCGCGACGGCCTGATCGCTCGCCACGATTACGACGAAGTGCCGCCGCGTGTCGATTACCGGCTGACCGAGTTAGGACGCGGGTTGCTCGTCGGCATGGTGCCGCTGTGGCGGTGGGTGATGGATAACGCCGACGACTTTCGTGAGTCGCGCAGAGCGTTCGACGTCAAGACGCCCTGAGCCGTCGCCAGCCTGCAAGGCGTTCGGCGGCGTTTTGCGCAACAATGCCTGCACACGAATATCCGGCCCGGAGTTCGAGACAACCGGCCGCCCCCAAAACATCAAGGACACGCGATGCGCAATCTGGATCAACACACGATCACGCAGGAAGCGATCGACCGCCTGGCGGACACGCCGGACCCGCGTGTGCGCGAAGTGCTCACCAGCCTCATCCGCCACCTGCACGACTTCGCACGCGACGTGAATCTGACGGAAGACGAATGGGCCAGGGGAATCGCCTTCCTGACGGCGACCGGCCAGAAGTGCGACGACAAGCGTCAGGAGTTCATCCTGTTAAGCGATGTGCTGGGCCTGTCGATGCTCACCGTCGCGATGAATAATGCGAAGCCGCCGGAATGCACCGAGGCGACGGTGTTCGGCCCGTTCTTCGTCGACGGCGCGCCGCATTACGAGAACGGCGACGACGTGGCGAATGGCGCATCGGGCGAGCCGTGTGAAGTCATCGGCAGCATTCGCGCGCTGGACGGCCGTCCCGTCGCAGGCGCGCGCATCGACGTGTGGCAGGCCGACGCACAGGGCTTGTACGACGTGCAGCGCGACGACCTCGACACCGCGCAAGGACGCGGCGTGCTCCATGCCGACGACGCCGGCATGTACCATTTCCACACGGTGCTGGCCGAGGCCTATCCGATCCCCACCGACGGCCCGGTCGGCGAGTTGCTGGCGGCGACGGCGCGGCATCCGTGGCGTCCCGCGCATCTGCATTTCCGTATCGAAGCGCCGGGCTATGAGACGCTGGTCACGCATGTTTTCCGCGAAGACGATCAATGGCTCGATTCGGACGCGGTATTCGGTGTTCGTCAGTCGCTGATCGCACCGTGGGTCCGCCGTGAAGACGGCAGCTACGCGCTGCATTACGACTTCGTGCTCAATCCTGTCGCCAAGGGCTGAGCGTTATTGAAGCGCTATCGAAGTGTTATCGCAGTCGCAGTCCCCACAGCGCATCGAGCACATGCTGGGTTGAGCGCTCCAGCGGCCCTGTGTGATGCGCGATGCCCAGATCACGCCACAACGCGGGACGTAGCGGCCGCATGGCGATGCGCTCGTCGGTGTGGGGTGTCGTGGCTTCGTGCGGCAGCAATGCCGCGCCATACCCGGCGGCCACGAGGCTCTTGATCGCGTCGTTGTAGTTGAGTTCGATGCGTGGCGTCGGATGATGCCCGGCCGCAGCGAACCATTCGGCCGTCTGGCGCGAAAGCCGGGTCGTACTGTCGTTCAGGATGAGCGGCTGGTCGGCGAGCCAGTCCGGTGTCACGCGTTTGGGCGTCTCCCAATGCGCGGGCACGAACGCCATGACCGGATCGCGACGCCATTGCCGCAGCGTCAGCCCTTTGACCTGCGATTGCGGCAAGGCCACCAGCCCGAGATCGAGTGCGCCGCGATGCAAGCGGCTGAGCGTCTCCTGCGAGGTGAGGATGGCGACCTGCACGTCGATATCCGGATGATCCAGACGCAACGTTTCAAGTGCCTGCGGCAGCAAATGCGCGATGGCCCCCGTCGACGCGCCGATTCTCACCCGTCCCGCCAGCCCCTGCGCATGTCGCTCGATGTCCTCGAGCGTGCGCTCCGCGTCGGCCAGCAGTCGGCGCGCGCGTTCCACCAGCGCCTCGCCGACCGACGTCGGCCGCACATGCCCGCGCTTGCGCGATAACAGCTGTGCGCCCACGCGCGCTTCCAGATCCGAGATATGCAGGCTGACGGTCGGCGGCGAGAGGTGCAGCGCCTGCGCCGCGTCGGCGAACGAACCGCTGTCGGCGACCGCCACCAGTGTCTTCAATCGGTCGAGACTGATCTCTCTCATATCGTCACCGTCACATCGTCGATTGTCGTTCAGAAAAATAGAATTTCAGATTCACGAAATTCAACTTTTTTTATTTCGGTCGTGGCGAGAAGATACCACTTCGACGAGGTTCATGATCCACTGATGGGGTATCCGATATGTCTTCTCCGCTTGTTTTTATCGATGGTGATCAGGGCACCACGGGATTGCAGATCCACGAGCAACTGCGTGGACGCACCGATATTCAACTGCTGACGTTGCCGGACGCCCATCGCAAGGATCCGCAGCATCGCACTGATGCGATCAACCACTGCGATATCGCCATTCTTTGTCTGCCCGACGCCGCGGCACGCGAAGCCGCCGCATCCATCGTCAATCCGCACGTACGGGTGATCGATGCGAGTTCCGCGCATCGCACGCATGCCGACTGGGTGTACGGATTTCCCGAAATGACGAAAGGGCAGGCAGCGCGTGTGGCGAGCGCCAAACGCGTGTCGAATCCCGGCTGCTATCCGACGGGCGCGGTGGGCCTGCTGCGGCCGCTGGTCGATGCCGGACTGATCCCGCGCGACTATCCGATCAGCGTCAATGCCGTGTCGGGGTATTCCGGTCGTGGGCGGGCTGGCGTCGACGAGCACGAGGGACCGAACGCAACGCCGCGCTCGACGCATCGTGTGTACGGGCTGGAGCTGTCGCACAAGCACGCGCCGGAGATCGAACAGCGCTCGGGCCTCGCGTTCCGTCCCCTGTTCCTGCCGTCGTACGGTTCGTACCGGCAAGGCATCGTGCTGACGATTCCGCTTCACGCGCGCTTGTTGGGGCCTGGCGTCGACGGCCGCGTGTTGCACGACGCTTTGTCGGCTCATTACGTCGATGAAAAATTCGTCGAAGTGATGCCGATGGAAGCGCCGGGCGTTGTGAAACAGCTCGATCCGGAGGCGATGAACGGCACGAACGTCATGCAACTGAGCGTGTTCGCGCACCCGGAAAACGGCCAGATCCTGCTTGCAGCGGTGCTCGACAACCTCGGCAAGGGGGCGTCGGGGGCGGCGATCCAGAACCTGGATCTGATGCTTACCCAGTAAAACAGGCGACAGCGGCAAGCCAGCGGCGTCTTCGGACGCCGTTGTTTTGCCCGGGACCTGCCCCCGGGAAATCGCGCGGATGTTGTATCGTCAGGGCTCCCGTAATTTGTTGTTGAAGTCCCCCCGATGATGCCGCTTCACTCCGATCCAGCGTTTTTTCAACTTCTGGCGGATAGCCACGCACGACTGCTTGGCCGCCCGCTCGTCCCGCAAGACATCCCCTCAGAGGACGCCGTCGAATGGCTCTACGAGCACGCGCCGTTTGCCGTGCTCGCACACAATACGGCCACCGATCCGGTGTTCGTGTACGGCAACAAGATAGCGCAGCGCCGCTTTGGCTACGACTGGGACGAAATCACCCGTCTGCCGTCGCGACTGTCGGCCGAAGCGCCGAACCGCGAGGAGCGTCAGCAGTTCCTCGAACGCGTTCAGCGTCTGGGCTACGAGTCGGGCTACAAGGGCGTACGCATCACCAAGACCGGTGAGCGTTTCATGATCGAAGAGGCCACGCTGTGGCAGTTGATCGACGACGACGGCAAGCTGCATGGACAGGCCGTCGTCATTCCGCGCACTCGCGATATGTGATCTGTCGGCGGGGGGGCGGTGCACGTGAGGTGAACGACGTCTCGCGTCACCCCTTCAGCCGTTCACCGATTCGATGGCGATTTCCGGATGCTTGTGGAAGCTGGCGAGCGCGTCGTCGTTGGGGCGCGCGTCGGTGACAAGCGTCCATGCGCGTTCCAGCGGCGTCCAGTGCTGCTGACTCGCGCGGTCGAGTTTGTTCGCTGTCACTAATACATAGACGCTCGCCGACTGGCGGATGATGCATTCCTTGAGCCACGCCTGCTCGGCCGAGGCTTCGCACAGTCCGCGTCCGGCGACGACGCCATCCGCGCCGAGAAACGCCTTGTCAACGGAGACCCGCGAGAGCGCGAGCTGCGCCAGTGGCCCGAGCACGCTCATGCTCGACGGACGCACGTCGCCGCCGATGAGCGTCACCGGCACCTTGTTGGCGGCCAGCGCACCGACGGCGAGCAAATTGTTCGTGACGACCTGCACGCGCTCGCGTCCTGCGAGGAAACGCGCCATCGCTTCGGTCGTTGTGCCGCCATCGAGGAAGATCGTGTCGCCGTCGGCGACATGCGCGACCGCAGCGCGCGCGATAGCGTCTTTCTGTTCGCGAAAACTCTCACGACGCAATTCCAGTGATTCTTCCGGCTCGTGCATGCGCACGGGCGCTGCGGCACCCCCGTATGTGCGCACGATGCGACGCTCGTCGGCGAGTGCGCGCAGGTCGCGCCGCACCGTCGCCTCCGACATGCCGAAGTGCGCACACAGTGCAGCCACATCGGTCATGCCAGACAGGACAGCTTTGAAAATCGCCTCGCGGCGGTTAGCAACTTTCATGGAGGGATCGCTCAATGATACGAATGACGAAGTCTCGCGGGCGAGCGCAATGCCGTCAGGACTGCATCAGCGTGGACTGAAGGCTGACAGCGGGATCGCCGCGCGGCGCGCATAGTGTAGCTTGCGGCGTCCGCAAACCGGTGGGGACGCTGGCAAACGGGTGGGGGAGGGAAGCATTCGGCGCACCTTCCTCTGAAAATGATCGATTCGATCATTTTGGCGATCTCGATGCCTCAGTTTTGATCGATTTCACCCGAGGATAAACCCCTAGTCACAAAATTTGCACATTTTTCTGGCAGCGATTAGACTTCCGTCTGCTCAAATCGATCAAAATAATGATCGATTAATCAATATCGATATCAGTCGGGAGACAACAATGGCTCAAATTCGTATCAAGCGCGGCATCGAACGCGTACCGGGCGGGATGATGATTGTCCCCCTGCTGATCGGCTCGTTGATTGCCACGTTCATGCCGGGCATGCCGAAGTTCTTCGGCTCGTTCACGAATGCGCTGTTCACCGGCGCGCTGCCGATTCTCGCGGTGTTCTATGTCTGCATGGGCGCGAGCATCGACGTGAAGGCCACGCCGTACCTCATCAAGAAGGGCGGCGCGCTGTTCGCCGCCAAGGTGGGCGCAGCTATTGTCGTGGGCATCGTGCTGGGCCACTTCCTGGGCGAAGCGCCGGTGACGTCGGGCATGTTCGCGGGCATCTCCACGCTGGCCGTGGTCGCCGCGATGAACGACACCAACGGTGGCCTGTACATGGCGCTGATGGGCCAGTACGGCCGTTCGGAAGACGTGGGCGCGTACACGATCATGTCGCTCGAATCGGGTCCGTTCCTGACGATGGTCACGCTGGGCGTGGCCGGTCTGTCGGCGTTCCCGTGGCCGACGCTGGTCGGCAGCATTCTGCCGCTGGCCGTGGGCATGCTGCTCGGTAACCTCGATCGCGAAATGCGCGACTTCCTGGGCCGTGCCGTGCCCGTCATGATTCCGTTCTTCGCGCTGGCACTGGGTGCTGGCCTCGATCTGCACAAGGTCTGGCAAGCAGGCCTGCTGGGTATCCTGCTCGGTTTCGCCGTCGTCGTCGTGACGGGCATTCCGCTGTACATCGTCGACCGTCTGACGGGCGGCACGGGCGTGGCCGGTACGGCCGCTGCCAACACGGCAGGGAATGCGGCGGCAGTACCTGCACTGATCGCGGCCGCCAATCCCGTCTATGAAGAAGCGGCCAAGAGTGCGACGCTGCTCGTGGCTGCATGCGTGGTGGTGACCGCCATCGTCTCGCCGATCCTGACGGCCGCCGTCGCCAAGCGGGCGATGGCGCGCAACACGGCAAACGCAGCGAGCTCGGGTAAGGGAGCGGTGCAGTGAGTGTTCTGATTGTCGCCGACGATCTGTCCGGCGCTGCCGACTGTGCCATCGGCTTTACCAATGCCGGACGGCGCAGTGTGGTGTCGCTGGATGTCGAAGGCTTCAACGCTTCGGCACAGGTCGTCGCCATCGACACCGATACGCGGCGTCTCGCACCGGGTGAAGCGGCCGCACGTGCGGTCGCCGCCTGGCAGCGACTGGCGGCACCGGGCCGTCGACTGTACAAGAAAATCGATTCGACGTTGCGTGGCAACTGGGTCGCCGAAGTGGCGGCCTTGCAGCCGCTCGCGGGGCTTGCGGTCGTAGCGCCCGCGTTTCCGGCGACGGGACGCACCGTGCGCAACGGCGAAGTCTTCGTGCGTGGTGTGCCGCTGGCCGAGACGGACACATGGCAACTGGAGCATGAAGGGCAGGAGGCGCGTCTCGCGCCCATGCTGAGCGCGGCCGGTATGGTCACGCAAACGGTGTCCGTCGAGACGCTGCGCGCCGAACTTGTGCAAGTGACATCGGCGTTGGCTGGCATCGTCGCGCAGGCGCGCGCGGTGGGCGTGACGGCGTTGATCGTCGACGCGCAGACCGATGACGATCTCGCCATGCTTGCGCGCGCGAGCACGTCGCTCACGGAAATCTTCTGGGTCGGTTCGGGCGGACTCGCTCGTGAACTGGCCGAATTGCCGGAATTGTTCGAAGTGCCGGAAGGCGCAACGCCGTCGGCAGACGCAGTGAGCAATGTTGACACCTACAACGGCAACGGCCGCGTGTTGACGCTCGTCGGCAGCTTGTCGGCGGTCTCGCGCCAGCAATGTGCGCGACTGTGTGAAGACAATGCCGTCGTGGAGTGGGTTGTACCGCCTGCCGTATTGCGTGCCGGTGCTGCACATCCGCAGAGCGCCGTGTGGTGCGAACGCATCGGCGAAGCCATCGAGGAAGGCACCGACCTGCTCGTGCGTATCGGACGCGACGACGCGTTCGATCCCGCCGAAGGCGCGCAACTCTCGGCGGCACTGGCGGCGCTGATCGCACCGCACTTCGCGAAGTTGTCGGGACTGATCGTCACGGGCGGCGAAACGGCCCGTGCGATGTTGAGCGCAGCGAATATCGGCGCGCTGGAACTGCTGTCGGAAGTCGAACCGGGCGTGGCCGTCGGACGTCCCGCCAACGGTGTGCGCATGCACATCGTGACGAAGGCTGGCGCATTCGGCGGTGAAGCGGCGCTGCACAGCGCCTATCGTCATTTGCGCGCGGCGGCGGACGCAAGCGTCGGTTGACGCGTGCCCTGGACGCAAGCTGCCTACGAAACATCTGGAAATCGCCTCGGCCTGTGCGCCGGGCACCCCCCAAACGAAACGGATATGAACGCAAACGCCATGAACCCTTACCTCCCTGTTATCGGCATCACCATGGGTGATGCGGCGGGCGTTGGCCCTGAAATCATCGTCAAGAGTCTGGCGCACGAGAGCGTTTATCAGCAGTGCCGCCCGGTGGTGATCGGCGACGCGCGCCGTCTGGAACAAGCCATCGCCATCGTGAAGCAGCCGCTCACCGTGCGCCGTATCAAAACGGTCAGTGAGGCGACTTTCGCGCGCGGCGTGATCGAGTGCATCGACCTCGATCTGATCCCGGAAGACCTGCCGTTCGGCGAGCTGTCGGCGATTGCGGGCGACGCGGCGTATCAGTACATTGCGCATGCCGCGAAGCTGGCCGAAGCGGGTGAAATCGACGCGATCTGCACCGCGCCGCTCAACAAGGAAGCCCTGCACGCGGGCGGTCACAAGTTCCCGGGGCATACCGAGATGCTGGCGCATCTGACGGGCGTGGAAGAAGTGTCGATGATGCTGGTCGCGCCGCAACTGCGCGTGATTCACGTGACGACGCACATCGGCATCATCGACGCGATTCGCAAGATCGAGCCGGGGCTGGTGCAGCGCACGATCGAGCGCGGTCATGCGACGCTGGTGAAGGCAGGCATCGCGAACCCGCGCATCGCGGTGTGCGGTATCAACCCGCATGCAGGCGAGAACGGGCTGTTCGGTTACGGCGAAGAGGAAGAGAAGATCGTGCCGGCGGTGCAACTGCTGCGCGAGCGCGGTTGGGACATCGAAGGGCCGCTGCCGGCCGACACGCTGTTCTTCCGCGCCGGCCGTGGCGACTTCGATCTGGTCGTCGCCATGTACCACGATCAGGGCCACGGCCCGGTCAAGGTGCTGGGTCTGGAGGCGGGCGTGAACGTGACCGTCGGTCTGCAAGTGGTGCGCACGTCGGTCGATCACGGCACGGCGTTCGACATCGCAGGCAAGGGCATTGCCGACGAAGGCAGCCTGCTCGAAGCGCTGCGTCAGGGCGCTGAGCTGGCGACGCGTCGCGGCTGATGCGACGAAGGGGGAGGTGGCGCTAACGCGTCACTCCACCCCCATATGACCGCGATCGTTGATTTCGCGGATGAGCGTACGTAGCGCGCCGACGATACGCTCGGTCAGTCCTTGTGGCGGACGTTGCTCTGCCCACACGAGTCCCACATCCATCGACGGCACGCCCGTGCCGAGATCCCGTCGCAGAATCCGTCCGCCATCGATCGACCATGGCCGGTAGACGAGATCCGACAGAATCGACACCCCATACCCCTGCGCCACCATGCTGCGAATCGACTCGATCGAGCGCGTGCGGAAATGCACGACCGGCTCGACGTGCGCTGCATGCCAGTAGCGCTCGACCGTCTGCACGTGCTCGTCCATATCGAGCAGCAGGAAGCGCTGCCCGCGCACGTCGTCCAGCGTGACGGTCGGCTTGTCGAGCAGCGGATGCCCCGGGTTCGTCCAGAGCCGTCGGGTGGAGCGCAGCAACGTGTGCGAGACGAGACCGTCGGCGACGACGTTGGACACCAACAGTAAGGCCAGATCGACGTCGCCCGCGAGCACGGCCGTTTCCAGTTCGCGACGGTCGCCCTCGATCAATGTGAGTTCGACGTTGGGGAAACGCTTGGACAACGTGCTGGCCACCGATGGCAGCAGATAAGCGGAAATCGTCTCCGTGACGGCCAGCCGCAGCCGCCCGCCTGCGTCGTCGGGCAGCGTGCGGGCTTCGTGCAGGGCGTCGTCCGTCGCGTTGAGGATGCGATAGGCGTGCCGCAGGAACCGTTCGCCCGCTTCCGTCGGACGCAGCCCCTTCGCGTGCCGCACGAACAGCGGCGTGCCGACAATCACCTCCAGATTCTGCAAGGCAATCGTCAGCGACGACTGCGATGCGCTGCACCGCTCGGCGGCCCGCATCACTTGCCCGGTCTCGGCGACGGCCACGAAATACTCGATCTGACGCAGGGTTGGTTTCATTTAAAAAATCAATATTGCAAACTATATTTTTTATATTAGTAATAAAACTGCCCGCTGTATAGCATCGGAACATCGCTTCATATAAGAGATGCACGGGACATGGTTCAGGAGGTCAAGCCCGGGTTCTGCACGCTTTGCAGGTCCCGCTGCGGCACACTCAATCGCGTGGAAAACGATGCGCTGATCGCGGTCGAGCCCGATCCGTCGCACCCGAACGGCGCGGCCATGTGCCGCAAAGGCAAGGCTGCGCCGGAGTTGGTGCATCACCCGGACCGCCTCACCACGCCGTTGCGCCGTACTGCGCCCAAAGGGGCCGACGATCCGCGCTGGGAGCGTATTTCGTGGGATGAGGCGCTGACCGAGATCGCCACGCGTCTGGGCGACATCCGTCGCGAGAGCGGGGCGCATTCCGTTGCCTTCGGCGTCACCACACCGAGCGGCACGCCGCTCTCGGACAGCATCGACTGGATCGAGCGCTTCATCCGGGTCTTCGGCAGCCCCAACACCGTCTACGCGACGGAAATCTGCAACTGGCACAAGGACTTCGCGCACGCGTTCACGTTCGGCTGCGGCATGCCGACCGCCGACTATTCGCAAGCGGACGTCATCATGCTCTGGGGGCATAACCCGACGAGCACGTGGTTGAGTCAGGCGAACGCCATCGGGCGCGGCCGCACACGCGGTGCGCGTTTGCTCGTCGTCGATCCGCGCAAAACGCCGCTCGCCGCTGCGGCGGATGCGTGGCTGCCGGTGCGTCCCGGCACGGACGCGGCGCTGGCACTGGGCCTCGCTCGTCGCCTGATCGACGACAACCGGTTCGACGAGACCTTCGTACGCCGCTGGACCAACGCCCCCTTGCTCGTGCGCAACGACAACGGGCACTTTCTGCGTGCGCAGGATTTGGCGACGTTTGCAGCGAACGCTTCACCGGACGCCTTCGTCATCTGGGATGATGCGGCTGCCGCGCCGCAGGGCTACGACACAACCCATGCGCTGACGCGCGACGCCGCCAATCGCGCGGCCCTGCGCGGCGAATTCACCGTCGATGGCCGCGACGGTGCGCGCATCGTCTGCCGCCCGGCGTTCGATCTGCTGTGCGAAGGCCTGGCCCCTTACGACCCGGCAACCGTCAGCGAACTGTGCGGTGTGTCGCCCGAACAACTCGACGCGGCCGCTGCACTTTTCGACGGCACGCAACGCGTCGCGTATCACGCGTGGTCGGGCGTCGCCCAGCACGCGAACGCCACGCAGATCGAGCGCGCCGTTGCCGTGCTGTATGCACTCACCGGCAGCTTCGACCGCCGTGGCGGCAACCGGGTGATGACGCGTCAGCCGGTGAACGCGGTGGCACAACACGAGCTGCTGAGCCCGGAGCAACAGGCGAAAGCATTGGGCATCGACGAGCGTCCGCTGGGGCCGCCTGCACGTGGCTGGGTGACGGCGCGCGACACCTATCGCGCGATCCTCGAAGGCGAGCCGTATCGCGTGCGCGCGTTGTTCTGCTTCGGCACCAATGTGCTGGCGTCGCAGGCCGATTACGAGATGGCGTGTGCCGCGCTCGAAGCGCTCGAATTCCATGTCCATTGCGACTTGTTCGAAACGCCGTCGTCGCGCTACGCCGACATCGTGCTGCCGGTGAATACGCCGTGGGAGCGCGAAGGCCTGCGTCCCGGCTTCGAGATCGACGATCAGGCGGACGCGCTGATTCAGTTGCGTCAGCGCATGGTGTCGCCGCGCGGCGAGTCCCGCAGCGACAACGACATTGTGTTCGACCTCGCCGTGCGGCTGGGCATGGGCGACGCGTTTTTCGGTGGCAGCCTGGAAGCGGGGTGGAATTATCAACTCGCGCCGACGGGGCTGGATGTGCAGACGCTGCGCGCGCATCCCGAGGGCATTTCACGTCCGCAGCCGCAGTACGACCGGAAGTACGCGCGCGGCGAATCCGGTGGCGTGCGCGGCTTCGCGACCGAGACGCGACGCGTCGAACTGTACTCCGAGCGTCTGCTGCGTCACGGCTATCCGCCGGTGCCGGTGCACGTCGCTTCGCATGCATTCACCGACGACGAAGCGCGTCGTTTCCCGCTGGTGCTCGGCTCGACGAAGAACGGTTACTACTGCCATAGCCAGCATCGCGGATTGGCCAGTCTGCGCATGCGCGCGCCGGACCCGCTGGTGCATCTGCATCCCGCGCTGGCCGAACGCAAGCAGATCGCCGAGGGCGACTGGGTGCGCGTGACGACGCCTGCCGGTGTTGCGCGTTTTCGCGTGGCGTTCGACGCGGGTGTCGGTGTGGATGTGCTGCTCGCCGAATACGGTTGGTGGCAGGCGTGCGACAGCGTCGGACGTCGCGGCTTCACCATGACGGGCGAGCAGTCGAGCAACTACAACGCACTGGTGACGACGCAGGACATCGATCCGATCAGCGGTTCGTCGCCGTTGCGCTCGTTCCGCTGCGATGTTGAGCGTGACCCGGCCAGCGATCCCGCGCGTCGCCCGTGGGACGGACTTGCGCGCTTTCGCATCAGCGAACTCGACGCCGCCGCCGACGGCGTGTGCGCCATCGCGTTCGAACCGCTGGACGACGTGGGCCTGCCGGACTATCTCGCCGGTCAGCACGTCACTGTGCGCGTGCCGATCCCCGGTCATGCGAAGCCGGTCACACGGGCTTACTCGCTGACCGGCCCCGCCAATGAGTCTGCGAGACGTGGCTATCGGATCGCCGTGCGACATCAACAAGGGCGCACCGCCAACGGCGAACCGTTTGCGGGCGTCGTGTCCAGTTGGCTGAACACCGGCGCGCGCGTGGGCGACGTGATCGAACTCGGCGCACCGTCGGGACGCTTCGTCATGCCGCTGCAAAGCCGTCAGCCGGTGATCTGCTTCGCTGGCGGTATCGGCATCACACCGTTCCTCTGCTATCTGGAATCGCTGGCCGAACAACGGGCGCGCGGACTGACGCAGACGCCGGAAGTCTGGCTGCACTACGCCAACCGCAATGGCGCGACGCACGCGTTTCGCGATCGTCTGGCGGCGCTGGCGCAGCGGGTGCCCGACGTGCATATCGTCAACTACTACGACGCACCGCGCGACGTCGATGTGTTCGGCCGTGACTACGCGTCGGCCGAACGGCTGTCGGCGGCTGTGGTGTCCGACGACCTGATCGCGCGTCGCGCGCGCGTTTATCTCTGCGGTCCTGAGCCGATGATGGTGGCCGTGATGGGCGGGCTGGCCGCGCGTGGTGTTCCGGCGTTCGACATGTTCAAGGAAGCTTTCCGCTCACCGGCCGCGCCGCGCGTGGATGCCGACGCGGCGTGGCCTGTCACCTTCGCCCGCTCGGGCCGTCAGGCGGTGTGGACGCCCTCGCACGGCAGCTTGCTGTCTTTCGCCGAGTCGCTGGGTCTCTCGCTGCCAAGCGGGTGTCGCGTCGGACAGTGCGAAAGCTGCGCCGTGCGCGTGCTGGAAGGCGAGGTCGATCACATGGGCGATGTGGCGCTCGACGAGCCGGGCATGTGTCTGGCGTGTCAGGCCATACCGCGCGAAGCCGTCGTGATCGATGCTTGAGATCGACCCAAGACTTATCCGAATTTCATCCCCCCAATTCTGAAGAGGACGCAACCCATGCAAATCATCGACGCCGCCGCCACCCGCAACGCTCTCGCGTTTGGCCCGCTGCTCGACGCGCTGAACGCCATGTTCGTGGAAGGATGCGAAGTGCCGCTGCGCCATACGCACGTGATCCCCGATCCGGCGACGGGCGCATCGGTGACCGTGCTGATCATGCCCGCGTGGCAGCCGGGCGGGTTCCTCGGCATCAAGACGGTCAACATTGCACCCGCGAACGCTCAGCGCAGCGTCCCCGGACTGCATTCGACGTATTTGCTGTACGACGCTGCGACTGGCGTGCCGCTCGCGCAGATGGATGGCAACGAGATCACGTCACGCCGCACGGCGGCGGCTTCGGCGCTGGGGGCGGCCTACCTGGCACGCGAAGACGCGTCGCATCTCGCGCTGCTGGGCGCGGGCCGCGTTGGCTCGCTGGTGCCGCCTGCGCATCGCACGGTGCGCCCGATTACACACGTGAGCGTGTGGGACCGTGATGCGAATGCGGCTGCCCGTGTGGTCGACGGTCTGCGAGAGCAGGGCTTCGAGGCGCAGGTGAGCGCGACGGCCAAAGACGCCGTGGCGGACGCCGACGTCGTGACCTGCGCCACGCTCGCGACCGAGCCGGTCGTGCAGGCCGAATGGCTCAAGCCGGGCGTGCATCTGGATCTGATCGGCAGCTTCACGCCGCAGATGCGCGAAGCGGACGACGCCTGCTTTGCCGGTGCGACGTTGTTCGTCGACACGGAGGAAGCGCTGGCGAAGTCCGGCGAGCTGCTCGGACCGATGTCGCGCGGCGTTTTCACGAAAGACGACGTGCGCGGCACGCTGGCCGACCTGTGTCGCGAGGGACGCATCCACCGCAGCACGCAAGACGAGCGCACGGTGTTCAAGGCCGTGGGCACCGCACTAGAAGACCTTGCTGCCGCCATGTTGGTCTGGCGAGCGACGCAGGGCACCTGACCCATCCAATTCAAGCCACATCAAGCAAGGGGAACGCAGGAAATGAAACCGGGAACTTCACTATCGAGCACGACGGAGGCGCCGCACGACGGCGGGCTCCTCGAACGTCTGGCGGCATCGGTCACACGCTGGTCCGAGCGCTGGTTTCCTGACGCCTATCTGTTTGCCGCACTCGCCGTGATCGTGTGTGCGGGCGGGGCGCTTGCTATCGGGGTGCCGGCCGTCAAGGTCGGTGTCGCGTTCGGCGACGGCTTCTGGAGCCTGATCCCGTTCACGATGCAGATGGCCATCGTCGCCATCTCGGGCTATGTGGTGGCGGTCTCGCCGCCGGCGGCCGTGCTGATCCGCAAGATGGCCGCCGTGCCGCGCAGCGGTCGCAGCGCTGTCGCGTATGTGGCGTTCGTGAGTATCGTGCTCTCCTTGTTCAACTGGGCCATCAGCCTCGTGTTCAGCGGTCTGTTGGTGCGTGCGATTGCGCGACGCGACAACATCCGCATGGATTACCGCGCGGGCGGCGCTGCGGCATATCTGGGCATGGGCGCGACGTGGGCGCTGGGTTTGAGTTCGTCGGCCGCGCAGTTGCAGGCGAACCCGGCGAGCCTGCCCAAGGCGCTCATCGAGATCACCGGCGTCATTCCGTTCTCGGACACGATTTTCTTGCCGCAGTCGATGGCGATTGCCGCCGTGCTGACGGTCGTCTCGGTGATCCTTGCGTACTACTCCGCGCCGCGCGACGAACGTGCGAAGGTGGCTGCCGATCTCGGCGTGTCGCTCGACGATGCGTCGAAGCCGTACGTGCGTCCGCAGCGTCCCGGCGACTGGCTCGAATACAGCCCGCTCGTGACGGTGCTGATCGTGGCGCTCGGCGCGTTGTGGATCGGGCATGAGTTCACGACCAAAGACCCGCTGCTCGCCATCTCGAACCTGAACACGTACAACTTTCTGTTCCTGATGCTGGGGATGTTGCTGAACTGGCGTCCGCGCCGTTTCCTCGACGCCATCGCCAAGTCGGTGCCGTCGGTGGCGGGCGTGCTGATTCAGTTCCCGCTGTACGGTGGCATCGCTTACCTGCTGACGAAGGCACCGGGGCTGGATGGCCAGACGCTCTCGCATCATCTCTCGAGCTTCTTCGTGGCGATCTCGTCGCAGGAGTCGTTCCCGGGCGTGATGGGCGTGTACTCGGCCGTGCTGGGCTTCTTCGTGCCGTCGGGCGGCGGCAAGTGGATCATCGAAGCGCCGTATGTCATGCAAGCCGCTAACGATCTGCACGTCCACCTGGGCTGGGCGGTGACGGTGTATAACGCGGCCGAGGCGCTGCCGAACCTGATCAACCCGTTCTGGATGCTGCCGCTGCTGGGCGTGCTCGGCCTGCGCGCTCGCGACGTGGTGGGCTACACGTTCACGCAATTGCTCGTGCACTTCCCGGTGGTCATCGTGATGCTCTGGTTGCTGGCGCAAACGCTGACGTATCACCCGCCGGTCATGCCGTAACGATTAGCGCTCACACGCTCACACGTTTAAGCACAAAAGCGCCTCCCGGGAATTCCGGGAGGCGCTTCGTCTTTTCATCGTCCGTGACAAGCCGTCACGCATCAGTCGGCGCGCGGGAAGTCGAGGTCCGTGTCGTTGATGCGGTTGACCAGATTCGTGAACGTGATGCCCGACATCACCAGCGCGATTTCGATGACCTGCCGCTCCGTGAAGCCGGCGTCGCGAATGCGCTGGTATTCGTTCTTGTCGATGGTGCCGTTGGTGGTGACCAGATTGCGCACGAAGTGAGCGAGCGCGTCGCGATGGTCGTCGCCCGAGACGACACCCGCACGCACGGCACGCATGGCTTCCGGTGCGAGTCCCGACATCTTGCCGATCAGCGTGTGCGCTGCCACGCAGTAGTCGCAACCGCCGACTTCGCTCACGACGAGACGGATCGTCTCGATGTCTTTCTTCGCGAGGCTCGTCTTGCCGATAACGGCGTCGAGCGCGAGGACGCTGGCGAGCACGTCCGGGGCATGAGCGCCGATGGTGGCGTACAGGTTCGGCACCTTGCCTGCGCTCGCCTTGATCTTGGCGAACAGTTCGGCGGTTTGACCGGCGGCGTCTTGCGGCGAGATGGCAGAGATACGGCTCATGACTTGCTCCTTAGGGTTTGAGATACCGCGTCACAGTGGCGACGGCATGGATCACATCTTAGGGAGGATCGGTGATATCTTTAATGCCTGATTTTGTCGGTATCATGCTCAATCGTCTCAATTTGGCTTTGTGGCCGAGGTCGTATGAATTTGCTGGATCGTCTGCTGACGCTGATTCCCGTGACCGGGCAGCTCGATTTCCGTTGCCACTTCGGCGCGCCCTGGCGAATTGACGAGGCGCGCTCGGCCGACAGTCAGATCGTCTGGCACCTGTTGTTGAGCGGGACTGCGACGGTTGCGTCCGGCGACGCGCCGCCGGTCGTCATGACGGCGGGCGACATCGTCATGTTTCCGACCGGGGATGCCCATTCGCTGAGCGAGGGGGAGGGTGGACCGACTGAGCCGCCGCGCTTCGAGCCGGGCGCGGGCTTCACCATCGTGCGGCAGGGCAACGACGACGCGGCCGATGCCGCCGATGTGCTGTGCGGCCGCTTCTTCTTCGGCGCGGTGCCTTATGGCTTGCTTCAGACGTATTTGCCCGCGCGCATGGTCGTGCGTGGCGGACGTCAGGGGGCGAACGGGGATGAAGCCCCTGCGCCCGGCAGCATCGGGGATCGGCTGGCGCGCCTGATCGCCCTCATGCGGGACGAGACGATGGCGCAGGAGCCGGGATGCGAAGCGCTCGTCGGCAATCTCTCCGGCGCGTTGTTCGCAATGACGCTGCGCGCGGCGAGCGAGGGGGATAGTTCTCCGCGAGGGCTGCTGGCGCTCGCTCGCGAGCCGCGTTTGCAACCCGCGCTCGCCGCGATGTTCGATGCGCCGGAGCGAACGTGGTCGTTACCCGATCTGGCGGCGCTGTGTCATATGTCGCGCGCCACGTTTTCCCGACGTTTCGACGAGGCCGCAGGGTGTTCGGCACACGACTTCCTCGCCGAGATCCGCATGGCCATCGCGGGCCGAAAGCTCGCCAATACGACGGCGTCGGTCGCGGACATCGGCGAGTCGGTCGGCTATCAGTCCGACGCCGCGTTTCAGCGCACATTCAAAAAGGTCGTCGGCGTGACGCCCGCGCAATGGCGTACGCGGGCACGGCAGGCAGATCAGAGCGATCAGTCACCGCGCAAGGCCGCAGCCTGACGTTTCCACAACGTCCACGGACGCTCCATCACACCGAGATTCGTTTCCGTCGAGCGTCGGCCTTCCTCTTCGTCGAGATACGTCACCTCGCCGCCGAGCGCGATGGCGCTCGATTGCATACCGGCGTTCAATTCGGTGTAGATCGCGCGATAAACGGCGGCGGGTAAGGTCGGGGCGGTCGCCACGAAGCCATGACCGCGCATGAGCGCGACGTCCGCGTTACCCAGCGTGTCGGCGAGCGCTTTGCCTTGTTCGCCGTTGCGCACGAGCATGTCCGTGCAGCCGAAGCAATGACGGATGTCGAACACCGGTGCGCCGCTGCCGAGAAACCCGGCCATGTGATAGACAGGACGCAGCCGCACCGACGACGCAGCGAACGGAATCACCGATGGCGAATGGCTGTGAACGATGGCCTTGACGTCCGGACGTGCGCGATAGATCTCGCTGTGAATCCACGTCTCCAGATACCGCTTGCGCGTGTCGCCGTCGACCGGCTGGCAATCGAGGTCGAGCGTGAGAATGTCATCCGGCGTGACCAGTTCGGGGGCCATCGATTGGGCGATCAGAAAGTGCGCTGCGTTGCGCGGGTCGCGCACGCTCACGTGCCCGAAGCCGTCGAGCACTTCATGATGCGCGAGGATGTGGTTGGCGGCGGCGAGGTCCTCGCGCAGTTGCGCGATGGAAGCGGCGTCGTGGTCGGTGATCGCCGGTGTGTAGGGAGTGGTGGCTTGCATAGTGGTGTTGTGCAATGAGTATCGATGGTCGGACGGTGACGCGACGGGCCGGGCGGACATCACACCCGCACGGCGGCGCTCACCTCGGGAGGAAACAGATCGTCGGCCTGCATCGGGCGATGGCAGACCCCTTGTTCGAAGGCGAAACGCAGGAAGGCGTCGAGCGTGACGCGGTTGGGCGCGACGCCGTACGGCCACGGATCGCCCCCGAACATCGCCCTGGCTTCGGCCGCACGCTGACTCATCCAGGGCAGCGGGAAGTGCGAGCAGGTGATGTCTTCGAGACGGGCGATGCTCGCGTCCTTCGCCTGTGTGAACGCTTTGATGAGGTTGTTGGCGATCCAGCGATTCGCGGTGAAGACATCGCGTCGCATGACGACCAGATGCATGATCGGGAAGATGCCGCTGCGCTCGAAATAGGCGCGTTCCGCGGTCTCGAAGTCCGGCAGCAGACGCACGACCTCGTGCTCGCGACCGGCGGGTGGTGCCGGCGGACGTGCGCTGAGAATGGCGTCGATCTCGCCGTCGAGCAGCATGGCGGTGAGCGACTTGTCGGGCGACGGGCGATAGCGCACGCCTTCCGGCACGCGCACGGCGACTTTCTCGCGGCGTCCCGCCTGATTCACGCCACCCTGCACCCACTCGACGTCCGTGAGCGCGACGCCCTGATCGTGGGCGAGCCAGCCGCGTGAGTAGACCGACGCGGTCTGCGCCCACTCGGGCACACCGATGCGCTTGCCGCGCAAGTCGCCGGGAGATGCCACGCCGCCGTCTGCCTTCACGTAAAGCGACGACAAGCGAAAGACGCGCGACGGAAACACCGGCAGGCCGATCAGCCGGTCGTCGCCCTGCGAGCGCAGCGACGCGTACTTCGCGAGCGACATTTCCGAGAGGTCCCACTCCTGAAAATGCGTCGTGCGATAGAAGATCTCTTCCACCGGTAGCACTGAGGGCACGAGATCGATGCCGGTGACGGCGATGCGACCGTCGAGCAGATCGCGCACGTGGTCGTAGTCGTTGATGGCGAGGGAAAGCGAGAGTCTGGACATGAGGGGTTCCGAAGCGGGCGTGTCATCGAAAAGACACTGCCCGCGATACGAAAGGAAGAGACGTCAGTGGCCGAAGGCCGGCGCTTTCGGCAGGTTTTCGGGGCGAGCGACGAGGAACACGAGTGCGGCAGCGGTCACGAGCGCTGCGCCGAGCACGAAGAACATCGTGCCTGCGCCGCCCGTCGCCTGTTGCAGCACGCCGGCGATGGCCGGTCCGCACATGGCTCCGACGCGAGCGATGCCGAGATACAGCCCGACGCCGGTGCTGCGAATCTCGGTCGGATAGCTCACCGCCACGAGGTTGTTGAGCACCGTCTGCGTGCCGATGACGAACATGCCCGCCACCACGATGCCCACGAACGTTACCGAGCCGCCGGTGATCGTCGCGAGCACGCCGATGGCCGCAGCACCACACAGCCAAGCAAGCGACATGGCGAGACGGCGATTGCCGATGCGGTCCGCGACCACGCCCGTGAGCAGGCTGCCGAATGCCGACGCGAAGACCAGCAGCGATCCGTAGGCGAAGCTCGTCGAGAGGTTCTCGCCGCGCTTGAGCATGATCGTCGGCAGCCACCCGGACAGGCCGTACGACGAGAACAGCGACAGGGCGCCCATCGACCAGAGGCAGATCGTCTGACGGCGGAATTCGGGCGAGAAGAGCGCCGCGACCGAGCCGGCTTTCACACCGGCATCGGGGGACGTGAACGTCGCCGTCGCGAACTCGGCGGCGCGAGCGGGCCACAGGCGGCTCAACTGCGAGCGGACTTCATCCTGACGGCCGCGACTCGCGAGGAACGACACCGACTCGGGCAGCACGAATTGCAGCGCGAGCGCCAGCACGACCGACAGCGCACCGACGTAGTACATGCTCTGCCAGCCGTACTGCGGAATCAGCCACGCCGCGATGAAGCCGGACGCCGTTGCACCACCGATCCAGCCGCACGAGAAGAACACGATGGTGAAGACGTTCGCGCTGCGTTTCGGCGCAATTTCGTTGATGTACGTGACGGCTACCGGCATCAGCAAGCCCAGCGAGATCCCCATCACGAAACGCAGGGCGATGAACGTGCGCAGGTCGTGGGCAAAGAGCGCGATGGCGAGACTCATCACACCGGACAGCCAGATGCCGGTGAGCAGCACACGGCGACGTCCGATGCGGTCGCTGAACGGTCCCGAGACGGCGGAGCCGGCGGCGAAGCCTGCCAGCCCGCACGAGAGCAGCACGCCGATCTGGCTCGGCGACAGCAGCCATAGCTTGGTGACGTCGTGAACGATGTAGGCGGCGTTGTAGAGATCGAAGCCGTCGAACAGCAGGATCAGCGCCAGCAGCGTCGCGAGCCGATAGTGAAAGGCCCCTAGCGGGGCGGATTGCAGCGCTTCGCGAACGTCGATGCGCTCAGTGGGTCGCGGCGGAAGGTCATGGGCCATGCGTTGTCTCCGGATGGGCGACCTGTCGAATACCGGCGAGCGCCGGTTCGCAGTGTCTTTGTCTGTGTTCCGGAGACGACTTTACTGAGCGATTTTTTGTTTATCAATATTGATTTTTAAAGTCAATATGAATGTGGCATGATGAGCCGCAAACGCGTTGCCACCGGGCGACGCAGCGCGACCGAAGGAGCCGCAGACACCGATGACGCAGCAAACCGACCTGATGACGCGCGAAGAAGTCCTGGCGCTGCTCGATATCAAACCGGCCACCCTGTACGCTTATGTGAGCCGGGGGTTGATCCGGGCGCGTCCGCATGAAGACGGTCGCAAGAGCCTGTATCTGCGTCGCGACGTCGAGCGTCTGGCCACGCGCAAACGCGGGCGCGCACCGACCGGCGCGGTGGCCGAATCCACCATGCGCTTCGGCGATCCTGTGCTGCATTCGGCGATCACCCAGATCACGCCGCACGGCCCGCGTTATCGCAACCGGTTGGCAATCGATCTGGCGAGCGGCGGGGCGTCGTTCGAGTCGGTGGTGCATTTGCTGATGACGGGGATCTGGCAGGACAGCATTGCCGAATGGCCGATGCAGGAAACGCCGTCCGACGTGTTGCGCTTTCTGTCGACGTACGACGGGGAAGTGGCGAGCGCCGACATTGGCAATCTGCTCGGCATGGTGCCGTTCGCGCTCGCCATGCATGGGCGCGGCGCACGCGAGCTGGCCGACGGCACCGCCGTGCAGGCGGCCCGCGCGATGCTGCATTGCATGGTCGGCTGTGTGGGTTTTCTCGGGCCTACCCAGCGCTTCGTTGCGCGTGAGCGCGGAGAGAGTGTTGCGGCGCACGTGCTACGTGCAGCGGGCAGTGCGGTGACACCTGCACGAGTGCGCGCGATGAACGCCGCACTGGTGGTGCTGGCCGACAACGAACTCGCACCGGCGACGTTTTCGGCGCGCGTGGCGGCGTCTACTAATGCGGACCTGTTTGGTTGCGTCGCGGCGGCCATCGGCTCACATATCGGCTTCACCACCGGCACCAGCACCGAAAAGATCGAGACGCTGCTGCTGTGCGAGCCGTTCGATGCGCTCGATTCGCGCATCGGCCGGGTGCGCGAATACGGCGCGAGTCTGCTCGGCTTCAATCATCCGCTGTATCCCGGTGGCGATGCGCGTGCCGATCTGATGATGCAGATGGCGGGCGAGTTGATGCGCGAGACGGACGACGCCACCATCGACGACACGTTGCGCAACAACACGCGTCTGACGCTCGACTTTCTCGAACGCATGCGCACCGAAGTGAACGCGCATGCGGGCCTTGCGACGGGACTGGTTGCACTCGCGCGTGCGCTGGGACTGCCCGACGGCACGTCAACGGCGATGTGGATCATCGGCCGCTCGGCGGGCTGGGTGGCGCACGTCATGGAGCAACGCACGCAGGCGTTCATGCTGCGACCGCGCGCGAAGTACGGCTTTGGTGGGCCGGTGACGGCCGAAACCTTCGAGTCGTTCGACCCGCCCGCCACCCGGTGATCGACGCCGTCTGTCGGACTTCGCAGCGCATGGATGTCAGACGGTTTCGCATAGAGACGGATTGAGGATGTAACAAAAAATTCATATCGGACTGCTAGCCTGCGCGCAGATTTCCCATTCGCACGCGCCCGGCGGCACCCGCCTCGACCCGGAGCCGCCGTGCGCCAAGTAGCGCGGACATGCTCAGAACCAAAGCGAAAAGCACGCCGCAGCCGATATTGTTACTGTGCATCGCGATGATCTGCTACTGCGCTTGCTCTGCCCGTGCCTGGGCGACGGATGTCGCGCCCGGCGCTGCAACATCCGTCGCACCTGCCACGTCAGGCGCATCGGGCGACCTTGCCGCCGAGCCGTCGCTGCACTTCGACATTGCGTCACAACCCCTTCAATCCGCGCTGGAATCGTACGGCGCGTTCACCGACGTCTCCCTCCTGTATGACAGTTCGCTGACGGCCGGTCGCGTCTCTGCACCGGTGCAGGGCGACATGACGGCGCGCGCTGCGCTACGCGTGCTCCTTGAAGGCAGTGGCCTCGCCGCACGTTATACCGGCGCGAAGACGGTGGCGCTGGTGCCGTTGCGCCGCAGCCTGCCGGACAGCGCGGACGACATTCAGATCGAAGCGAATGCGGCGCGTCGGTACTTCGGACTCGTGCAGGCGCGCGTTCACGATGCTTTTTGTGCGCAACCGGTGCTGGCGCAGGGGGCGAGACGCATCGCGCTGCGCTTGTGGATCGATGCGTCGGGACGCATCGGTCCCGTCGGCCTGCTCGGGTCGAGCGGCGACAGCACGATCGACAGACTCGCCGTGGGCGCATTGCAGGGGGTGAGCGTGGGTGAGCCGGTGCCGCCCTCGCTCGCACAACCGTTCACGTTCGTGATCCTGCCCAAGGCGTCGGGGCGTAGCTGGGGCTGTAGTGCCGCCAACGACGCCACGGCCGTGACCCCTGATAAGCCACCTCGCACGGGAGGCCGGAATGGCCGATAGCGCCCGCGCGACACTGCGTGAACTGCTCGTCGAGCGCTACGGGCAACTCAAGACGCTGCTCTCGCGCAAGCTCGGGTCGTCCGATCTCGCGGGCGACGCCTTGCAGGACACGTGGGTGCGGCTGGAGAACACCGAGAACATCGAGCCGGTGCGCAATCCGGGCGCGTATCTGTACCGGATGGCGTACCACGCAGCCATCGACAAGCAGCGTGCCGAGGACCGACGACTCAGCGTCGGCGAAATCGAGACGATGCTCGATCTCGTCAGCCCCGATCCCGGACCCGCACAGATCGCCGAAGCGAATTCCGACCTGCATGAACTCGCGCGAGTGTTGGAACAGATGCCGCAACGCCGTCGCGACATCTTGCTGGCGGTGCGTCTGGACGGCCTCGCGCAGCGCGAAGTCGCCGAGCGTTTCGGGATATCCCTGCGGCTGGTCGAACTGGAGTTGAAGAAGGCGCAGGAATTCTGCGCGGAGCACATCGAACGGTAGGTGTATGACGCGGCGCGTGACACGGCTTTATGACGGTCATGCGACACGACAAAAAATAATGGCAAAAAAACTGCGGATTCTGCCGATGGGAAACGTCATGTAATCAGGACGTCCCGAAAACCCATGGATGCATGGGCGACATCGAAGGCAGAATTCAGGGCGCACGCTACGGCGATGCGTTCCCGCAGGCAGAGGATCGACAGACACACCCGATATGAAGGCATCACCCGACAACCCGACCGGATCTGCCACCGTGCAGGCCTCGCATGACGCGCAGCGTATGCAGCGCGACGCCCACGCGTGGGTGCGACGCCTTACGTCCGGCGAAGCCACCGTGGCCGACGCGCAGGCGCTCCAGCAATGGTGCGACGCAAGCCCCGCGCATGCCGCGGCGTTTGCCGACGCCCGGCGTTTGTGGCGCGATCTCGGCCCGGCGGGTGAGGTGGTGCGTGCGCGCGAGCGTGCCGAGGCACGTCGTCCGGCGCGCGTGGGACGACGCGTGTTCCTGGGCGGTGCGCTGGCTTCCGTGGCGGGCGTCGGTGCGGCGGTGATCGCACCCGCAGGGCTCTGGGGCGCGATGACGTCGCTCGCGCATGCGGACTACCGCACGTCGGCAGGCGAACAACGGCAGATTGCGCTCGCCAACGATGTCACGGTCAATCTCAATACGCGCACGAGCATTGCCTTGACGGAGAAGGGGAGTGACGTGAGGGCAACGTCGTCGCAAGGCGTGCGTCGGGGCGTCGATCTGCTCGATGGCGAAATCGCCGTCGACAACTCGCGCAGCGCAGCGCCGTTCGTCGTCACGGCGGGCGATGGCCGCGCTATCGGCACGCTGGCCAATTTCGAAGTGCGCAATCTCGACACGCGTGTCTGCGTGACATGTGTGTCCGGTAACGTACGTGTCGAACTCGGCGGCAACAGCGTGCAGTTGGCCGCGCACCAGCAAGTGATCTATCAAGGGCAAAGTCTCGGGCGCGCGACGACCGTCGATACGACCGTCGCCACCGCGTGGCGCTCGGGGGTGCTGATCTTCCGCGACACGCCGCTGTCCGACGTCATCGGCGAGATCAACCGCTATCGTGCGGGACGTGTGGTGGTGTTCGACAGCCACCTCGCGCAGAGCCGCCTGAGCGGGCGATTCCGTATCGATCGTCTCGACGAAGTCTTTGCGCAGATGCAGGAAGTGCTCGGTGCGCGTGTGACGCAGTTGCCGGGCGGCGTGGTCGTCGTGGGCTAGCAGAAGTTATAGGTCGGAGCGCGGCACGGGTTCGGAGGCGCAACAATTTCGAGTGCGGCTTTGCGGGTTTCGGAAATGAGCGTCGTCATCAAAGGGAAGGCCGCTTGCATCGATGCGATGGCAGCGGTCACTAACCGATTGCCGATTGCCACTGCAAACCCGACATGCAACCGAACCCTTTGCTTTCGCTCGCTCCGCCTGCTTCCGACGCCGCTGCCAACCCCAGTGCCGACGCGCCACGCAAGCCTCACCGGCTCGATCGCGTCATTCGCACGCTTCACCGCAAACCGCTCGTTCAGGCTGCCGCACTGACCCTGCTTGCCTCGTCGGCGGCGCATGCACAACAGGCGTTCAGCAGCGCGTGGTTCGCCGCACGCGGCGCAGCGCAAGCGACGGCAACGCAAACGGGTCGCCTGCCGAACGGCATGCCGGTGACGACGCTGATGGATCCGGCGGCGCAGCAGCAACAGGCCAACGCGCAGTTGCAACGCTCGATTGCGAACCTGAGTTCGGCGGCGCAGAACATAGCAGCGATGCAGGCGACGCAGGCGAATGCGCGCGCGGCCGCAGCTAACACCGACGCCACCATCCCCGACGGCCTTGCCGAAGGCGGTCTTAAAGTCGATACGAACAGCCTGACGAAAGGCTGGATCAACGCCAACGCGCCGACGCAATCTACCTCCAGCGGTAAGACCAACGTCAACGTCCAGCAGACGGCTGACAAGGCGATCCTGAACTGGGAGACGTTCAACGTCGGGCGCAACACGTCGGTCAACTTCGCCCAACAGAGCGACTGGTCTGTGCTCAATCGGGTGAATGATCCGAACGCACGTCCTAGCCAGATTCAGGGGCAGATTCACGGCGACGGCACGGTGCTGATCCTGAACCGCAACGGCGTGATCTTCGGCGGCACGAGTCAGGTCGATACACGCAATCTGGTCGTTGCTGCGGCGAAGATGACCGACGCGCAGTTCACCACCAATGGGCTTTACGGTGCGAACGGCACGACGCCGACATTCACCGATGCGCTCGGCAAAGTCGAAGTGCAAGCCGGTGCGAACATCGTCACGCGCACGCCGACGTCGGTCACGCAGGGCGGCGGTTACGTCATGCTGGTCGGACGTGAAGTCAGCAACGCGGGCACCATCGTCACACCGCAAGGACAGGTTGCGCTGGCTGCTGGCGACAGCTTCGTGATTCGCAAGGGCGTGGGGACGGATGCCAACACGCCGTCGACGACGCGAGGCAACGAAATCGCGCCGCAGTTCGTCACGCAAAGCGTGGCGGGCAAAGTCGTCAACACGGGCCTGCTGATGGCACCGGAAGGCGATATCACGATGGCCGGACGCGACGTGCAGCAACTCGGCACGGCGGTGTCGACGACGACGGTCAACACGCGCGGCACGATTCACCTGCTGAACTCCGCCAGCGACACGCTGGGTAAGGTGACGCTGGGCAATGGCGCGCTGACGTCGGTCCTTATCAGCGATAACGGTGCCACCGCACTCGACAGTCAGCGCACGGCACTGATGCAGGACTCGACGGCGCAGAACTTGCTGCGCGCGGGCGCGTCCTCCGGTCTGTTCGACAACCTCTCGAAGCTCTCGGATCGCCGCGATCAGTCGCGTGTGGAGATCGTCAGCGGCGGCAACGTCGAGTTTCAGGGCAACTCGCTCACACTTGCCACGGGCGGTCAGCTCGCCGTGAGCGCGACCGGTCGAAGCTTCGTCGCAAACGGTGCGCAGCTCGATGTGTCGGGCGCAGTCGGCGTGTCGCTGTCGATGGACAGCAACAACGTGAAGGTCAACGTTCAGGGCAACGAGCAGCGCGACGCCCCGGGCAATCGCGATAACGCGGCGCTGAACAACGCGAACGTCTACATCGACCGTCGTCGTCTGGTCTACGTACCGGCAAGCGTCGGCGGCTATGCGAACGAGCGCTGGTACACGCCGGGTGGCCTGCTCGAAGTCGGCGGCTATCTCGCCAATCAGGCGCACAGCATCGGCGAATGGGCAGCGCAGGGCGGCACGATCACGCTCGGCGGTAATGAGGTCGTGACGCAGACCGGTGCGGCCATCAACCTCTCGGGCGGCACGTACAACGTGCAGACCGGGTATCTCAATCAATCGTGGCTGCGTGGTGCCGACGGTCAGCTTTACAACGTCAACACCGCGCCGACGAACGTCCTCTACACCGGCGTCTACAACGGCTTCGAGGTGACGCACCCGCGCTGGGGAACGAGCGCGACCGAGTCCTACGCCAGCCCGCTGATCGCGCCGACCAGGGTGCTGCAAAACGGTTACACCGTAGGCCGCGACGCTGGCCGTCTGAACATTTCCGCACCGACCGCCGTGCTCGAAGGCGATGTGATTGCGAACGTCTACACCGGTCCGGTGCAGACGCAAGCGCGCCCGTCGGGCCTCACGGATAGCTACGCACTGAGCCAGTTCGCCGTCGCCCGCGCCGGTTCGCTCGCGCTGGGGCAGTACGGGGGCGCGGGGCGCACCGGTGCGTTCACGACCGATGTCGAGATCGGCACGTTCGACGACATCACATCGCGAATGGGCGTGACGGACGCCCTCGATGCCTCACGTGCAAACACCCTCTGGCTCGACGCGTCACGCCTGAACCGCACCGGCTTCGGCGAACTCGATCTCGTCTCAGCGGGCAATATCGCGGTCAAGCGCGACCTGACGCTTGATAACGGCGGCAAGCTGAGTCTTGTGGCTCCCGATGTGGACGTAAGCGGGACCATCACCGTGCCGTCGGGCACGGTCACCATCGCCAACACGTACCTGCGCGCAACCGATACGTATCCGATTGCGCTCTCGAAGCCGGACGGCACCGCGTCGCTGACGCTCGAACCCGGCGCGAAGATCGACGTGCGCGGCCTCTGGGTCAATGGCAGCACCGATCCCGATTCGCTATCGAAGACGGCGTTCCTGAACGGCGGCAACGTCACGTTCGATTCCACGCGCGACGTGACGATCAGCGAGGGCAGCACGATCGACGTCTCCTCGGGCGGTGCGGTGCTGGCGAACGGCAAGACGAAGGGCGGCACGGGCGGTAACGTCACGTTGATCGCCGGGGATTCGGCGTCGAACGTCAACATCAGCGCAGGCACGCTCATTCTGAACGGCAAGATCGTGGCGTATGGCGTGAACGGTGGCGGCAAGCTTACCGTCTCGACGCCGGACGCCATCATGATCGGCTCGAACGCGGAACTCGCCGGTGGCGTGCTCGCATCAGGTACGACGTCCAATGTCGCGGTCAAGCTCGCCGAGCCGTACACTGTACCGGCGGGCACGCCGCTGCCGTTCTCGTCGGTCGATGCGCACACGAAGCTGGTCATGGACGTGCCGTTGCCCGTCAACGTCACGGTCGACACGGGCCCGACGCTGCCCACCGCCGCGCCGTGGGTTGTCCCGACCGGCACGCAGGTGCTGGCTTACAAGACCGACGGTGGCTTCGGCTACACCTACTACAACCCGGGGCAGACGGTGCCGCAGGGCACGCGTGTCTTCACCGTCACCGGCTACAACAATAACAACGGCATTCCCGCCGGGACGGTGATTCCGTCCAGCGTCTTCCCCCAAGGCTTCGCGATTCAGCCTTACCGCGTGGTGTACACGGCGGGCACTATCAACACCGTGGACGTGACCTATCCGACCGGTTCGGTGGTCCCCGCGGGCACGAAGTTCTCCCGCGACGTGGCCGTCGCCCCGGTGCCGATGTTCAACGCCGGGGACTCGGGCAGCAACACGCCGTTCTTCGCGGCTGGCTTCGCCAACTACGACATCACGGGCGGTCAGGGTGTGCGTGTCGACAACGGCGTGGCGCTCGCCCCGGTGATGCCTGTGTATCGCTTCGGCGTGAACAGCTTCACTGCGCCGACCGGTACGGATCCCGCAAGCGCGTTGGCGCTGGTCTTGCCGCCGCTCTTTGCCGAGAACGCACAGTCGGCCACGCTGACGCAACGCGCCGGCGCCAGCATCGCGCTGCGCTCAAGCACCAAGGATTATCAGGGCAACAAGGCGGGCGGCGACGTGTCGATCGGACGCGGCGCATCGGTCGTCGTGGACCCGGCACAGAACATCACGCTCGACTCGTTCGGCCAGATCACGGTGGACGGCTCGCTCACAGCGCGCGGCGGGAAGATCGCGCTGATCTCCGAGGCGGACAACGTCTTGCCCAGTGCGCGCAACTTCGACGCCGTTGGCAAGAACCTCGGCATGTCGATCTGGCTCGGCCCAACGGCCAGCCTCGACGTCTCCGGATTCGGCTACACCGCCATTGACGCTTCCGGCCGTACCTACGGCAAGGTGTCCGACGCGGGCAGCATCGCGCTGAACGGCGGGCCGTCGTTCGTGATCGTGCGTCCCGGGGCCGAGCTGAATGCCGACGGTGCGGCCATCACCGTGGACACCGCGACGGTGTCCGGGCAACCGTCGAACGCCGCTGGCCGCACGACGCTCGCCTCCAATGGCGGTGCGATCTCGCTGAGCACGACCAGCGGTCTGATGCTCGACGGCAACGCACACGCCTTTGCCGGTGGTGCGGGGGCGCTGGGCGGCGATCTGTCGCTCTCGCTCGTCTCCGCACAGTTTCAGGATCCGGCAGGCCAGATTCCGGGCAATGTACTTCCGCCGTCGCAATTCACCGTGACGCAGGCACGCAGCACACCGGTCGTGCTCGCGGGCCCGTCGGCCGTGTCGACGTTGGCGTTCGGTCAGGCGACGGTAAGCGCCGATCAGATCCGTGAGGGCGGCTTCGCATCCGCTTCGCTGTCGTCGACGGACTTTCTGACCTTCAAGGGCGATGTGTCGCTTGCGCTCGACAAGCGTCTTTCGATCATGGCCAACGCCATCACGTCGGGCACGCCGATGGCCGGGACACAGACGCCGACGACCAACACGGTCCGTCTGTCTGCCCCCTATGTGAGCTTCTCTGCCACGCCGTCGGTGTATCGCGACGGCTATCGTTCCGGTGCGATCGGCAATGCGTTTCCGAACAGCGTGCCGACCAGGGCGACGTTCGAAGTCGACGCCGATCTCATCGACATTCAGGGGCCGATCAGCTTCGGCGCGAACACTTCGTATTGGGACAACACGATCTTCCAGAACGTCTACACGCCTTCGCAAGGGTTCAAGACGGCTCGCTTTGTGAGTCAGGGCGACATTCGCTTTCTGCCGACGCCTGCGTTACAGGGCGGCACGTCCGTCATCTCCGGCTGGGATATGACTTTCCTGGGCGCGCAGATTTACCCGACGACCGGGGCGACGGCCCAGATCGTCGCCGGGTCGGGCAATCTCAGTTACGACGCAACGCTCACTTTCGGCCGCACGACGGCTGACGTGCCGGATGTCCCGATGTCGGTATTCGGCACGCTGTATGTTGCCGCACCGAACATCATGCAGGGCGGTGTGCTGCGCGCGCCCTTCGGCATGTTGATCTTCGGGCAGACCAATAATGCCCCGGGATCGGTGCCCGGTGCGAAGCGTGTGGAGTTGCTCCCGGGCAGCATGACCTCCGTGTCGACGAGCGGCCTGACGATGCCCTACGGCGGTACGTTCGACGGCGTGACTTACAACTACAACGGTGCGAGCATCGCCGCGCTGGGCGCAGGCGGTTTCACGATGGGCGGTGCCGGCATCAGCTCGGGGATTCGCCTGGAAGGAGAGTCGGTGGCCGTGGACAGCGGTGCGGTGCTCGATCTCTCGGGCGGTGGCTCGCTCACCGGCGCGGGCTTCGTGACGGGCCGGGGCGGCTCGGTCAACGTGCTGAACACGCCGCTCGTCAACGCGAATCCGACCATGACGCTCAGCAAGGCGGGCAACAAGGTCTACGCGATTGTGCCGGGCTACGCGTCGGACTACGCACCGGTCTCGCCCGAGAACGGCGCAGGCGATCCAGCCATCGGACAACGCATCACCATCGGCGCGGGCGTGCCCGGACTACCGGCGGGCACCTACACATTGCTGCCGTCGAACTACGCGCTGCTGCCGGGCGCATTTCGCGTGGAAATCGGCGGCACGGGACAGAACCTTCCCGCCACCGCGACGGCGGCGGGCAACGGCACCTATCTGACGTCGGGTTACACGAGCATCGCGAACACGTCGGGGCGCAGTCAGTTGCCGAGCACGGTACTCGTGACGTCGGCCGACGCCGTGCGTAGGTACTCTCAGTTCAACGAGCAGAGCTACACCGATTTCCTCACGAGCCAGGCGGCGCAGTTCGGCAACATCGCTCCGCTGTTGCCGCGTGACGGCAAGGCGCTCGACATCCAGTTCGATACGCCGTCGCAAGTGCCGACGACGCCGGCCTTCACGTTCGACGGCACGGCGCGCTTTCAGGCCGCGCCGGGTGGCGTCGCCGGGCAGGCGGCCGTGGAGCGCATCGGTGAAATCACGGCAGGCAATCGCACGGCGGGCTTCACGGGTGTGTCGGTGTCGGCCGATGCCTTGAGCGCCATCGACGCGCCGCGTCTGAGCATCAACGGGACGGCCGCAGTCAATCTCGGGCAGCAGTACGTGTTCATCGGACGCGGCAACTCAGACCTTTTCCTGCGCGACGGCATCAAGTTGTCCGCTGGCGAGATCTATCTGATCGGCACAAACATCACACTCGGCAACAACGTCACGCTGACGACGATTGGCAAGGGACCGGCACCGTTCGACACGGCGACGACCGGCCTGCCATACGCGCCTATCTCCAACACGGTGCTGGCGCTGTCGAACGGCGACATCGAGTTCTCGGGGCAGCAGGGCAGCAACGGCACCATCACGATCGGGGCCGGATCGGGCCTGTTCTCCGAGGGCACGCTGGCGTTTTCGACGAACGGTGCTTCGAAGCTCGACCCGACGGCGCGCTTCGGCGCACGCAACATCTCGCTGGCCGTGGGATCGCTCAACGTCGGCGACGCAGCGCAGGTCATGGCAGCGGGCAATCCGGCGGGCATGCTGTTCAATCAGGCGATGCTCTCGACGCTGATGCAGGGCGACCCGACGAGTGGTGCACCGGCGTTGGAAAGGATCACGCTGGGCGCTGCGAATGCGATCAACGTGTTCGGCAGCAGCAGCCTCGACACGCGTGGGTCCGGCGTGGAGGTGCTGCTCAAAGCCCCGGCCATCTATGGCTACGGCGGCAGCGCGGATCACGCGACCGTGGCGGCCGACCGGTTGACGTGGAACGGTGTGGCGGGTGCATCGGCACCGGCCATCGCAGCAGGTGGCCCGGGCACCGGGTCCGGCACACTGAGCCTCGTTGCCAAGGAAATCGACCTCGGCCAGTACTCGTCGACGGACACGACCAACGTCACGCGCACGGTCTACGGTTTCGGCAACGTCGATCTGACGGCCAGTGACCGCATTGTCTCGGCGGGCCACAGCACGCTCTTCGTCTATCAGGCCCCCAGCACGCAGAGCGGTGCGGTATTCGGCCAGAGCGGCACGGGCGGTAACCTTACGCTCGCGACGCCGTTGCTGACCGGCACGCAAAAGTCCGTCACCGGTTATGTGACGGGCGGCGCGCTGAACGTCGTTGCGCCGGACGGCACGACACCGAGCGCGGCGACGTCGACCATCGCAGGCGCGGAGATCGATCTGACGGGCGACAGCGTGCGACTCGGCAGCACGGTGCTGCTGCCCAGCGGCAAGCTCGCCGTGAACGCCACGAACGACATCGTGCTGACCGACGGCAGCCGCATCGACCTGAGCGGACAGAAGTCGACCCTTCAGGACGCGACTGTGTACGGTTTCGGCGGCACGTTGCTGCTGACGAGCGCGCAGGGCAACGTCACCCAATCGACGGGTTCGGTGATCGATGTCTCGGCGCAGAACAACAACGCGGGCGACATCGTCATCGATGCGGGCAACGGCACGGTTGCGCTGAACGGACAGTTGCGCGGCGCGGCCAACACGGGCTATCTCAGCGGCGACTTCGGCGCGTCCGCAGGCCGCTTCGCGGACTTTGCTGGCCTCAATGCGTCGCTTACGACGGGAGGCTTCTTCGATGCGCGTAGCTTCGTGCAGAAGCATGGCGATCTGAGCGTCGGCGATGGCGTCAAGGCGCACAACGTCAACATCTCGGTCGACGGTGGCAGTCTGACGGTCGGCGGGACCATCGACGCTTCGGGCAGTGCGCCGGGCACGATTCGTCTGTCGGCGGCTAACGGGCTGACGCTGGGTAGAGCGTCCGTGCTTGATGCGCACGGCACGAATCTGCAAGTCGACAGCTACGGCGCACCCATCGAAGCGAAGAATCGCGGTCACATCGAGCTGACGACCTCGGGCGGCACGATGACGCTCTCGCCGGGCGCGACACTCGATGTGAGCACGCCGGGCGCTACGAACTACGGCGAGATCATCCTGAACGCCGTGCGCACCGCCGAAACGTCGGGCGACATCGCTATCAACGCCTCGGGGCCGCTCAACATTCGCGGTGCGAACAGCGTGGCCCTCAATGGCTTCTGGACGTACAACCTGCCGGCGGGCAGCGTGATTTCGCAGGCAACGCTCGACGGCTACGACGCGGCCAGCACCTCGTTCATGAATGCAGCGGCGGGCAACGGCGCGCTGGCGGCACGCATGGCGGGTTTGTCTGCGCTGGGCAGCGCTTACCACCTGCGTCCGGGCGTGCAGATTGCCTCCGTCGGTGATCTCTCGACGATCGGCAACATCGATCTCGCCAAGTACCGCTACGGTCCGAACGCGAATCGCGATCCGAATACGGCGTCGTACGGGGCAGGCGAGCCGATGGATCTGGTGGTGCGCGCGGGCGGCAACCTCACCATTGGCGGCAGCATCTCGGACGGCTTCCGTGCCTCGGCCGGCGCACCGGCGCAGTTCTCTCCCATCGATGTGACGACCGCACCGTACTTCAAAAAGCAGACCAATGTGGTCGGCGGCAACACCTATACCTACTGGTTCGACGAGAACAACGACCTCTATCTGGCGAACGCGTGGACGGTCCCGAACAATGCGTTCTACAACTGGTGGACGATCAACTGGTGGGGGCCGTTCGTCGACAACCACGGCAACTCATACAACCCGGGCGACACGATTCCGGCAGGTACCACGCTTAGCGCGAGCAACAGCTACGGTTTCGGGTTCGAAGTGGGCAATATGCCGGTGCTCTCCGCACTGACCAGTCCCGCCGTCGCCCCCAGCCCGGCCACGTCACCGGGTGCGGCGATGCTCGCGGCAGGCTCGCTCTCGACGTCGTTGCGTCTGGTCGGCGGGGCCGACCTCGCGTCAGCCGACCAGCGCGCGATGCAGACGACGCGCGCCCTCGCCGGACAAGGCAACGTCACGCTGAGCGACGCGTCGTACAGCAACAGCCAGCGCGCCACGACGTTCAGTCTGCTGCGCACCGGCACCGGCAATCTGGACATCCTCGCCGGTGGCAGCTTCAGCGAAGCCACGCCGTTCGGCGTGTACACGGCGGGGACGACGTCTGCGCCGATACTTGCGGCGAACGGCACCGATCCGTACAACCTGCCGAACACGTCGTCGGCGGGTGGGGTGAATGTCTGGTATCCGGAGCATGGCGGCGACGTGCTGATCTCGGCGCAGCAGGACGTGACCGGCAACATCCAGATGAACGACAACGCGTCGCGCTACGTCGACAGCAACATCACGTCGAACTGGTTGTGGCGGCAAGGCGGGGCGGGGCTGACGACCGATCCGACCGCGTGGGGCATCAACTTCGGTGCGATGGTGAAGGTGAACCCGTACAACACGACGCCGGGCATCGTCGGCTTCCAGGGCATCGGCACGCTGGGCGGCGGCAATCTGACCGTGATCGCCGGGCGCAATGCCGGGGTGATGGCGTCGAACAGTGTCACCCAGTCGACGGGCCTTGATCTGGCGGTTGCCTCGACCGGCCGCGTGCTGGCCGACGGCACCGTGGTGCAGACGGGCGGCGGCGACCTGACGGTGAAGGTCGGCGGCACGCTCAACGGACGTCCGTCGGTGGGGCAGTCCGACCGTCCCGGCGATTACTTCGGTTCGGTGACGGCGCTGCGCGGCGACACGACCATCGACGCGGGCTCGATCGGTGCGACCGCACCGTACGGCAACGGTGCGTACTGGAAGTCGTACGATCCACGGGCGCAGCCCATCACGACGATCAAGGGCGTGACGGTGACGCGCGGGCCGATGATCGTGCCCGGCGACGGCGTAGTGAACGTGAGCGCGCGCGGCGACCTCGTGCTCGGTGGCGTGGGCGACGCAGGCATGACGCTCAGCACGGATGTGGACGGCTCGTACTACACGAGCGCGAACGGCACGGTGAGCAAGGGCGGCAACACGCGCTTCACGCTCTATCGTCCGGAGACGGGCATTCGTCTGTTCACGGCGGGGGGCGATGTGGTGCCGCTCGACGGGGGCGTCGGCACCGACGGCACCATGTCCACCAACGGCACTTCGTTTCTGCCGGGCAGCCTGAGCGTGGTGGCCGCCAATGGCGATATTCGCTTCAACACAGCGCTCTCGCCGAACGATCCACGCGGCAACATCGAGCTGATCGCGTCGCCGGTCGGCCAACTGGACATGCTCGCCGCCGGATCGATTTACGGACAGGGCGCGACGGTCGCAATGTCCGGTGCCGACATGGCGAGCCTCGCCACGCCGCAGCATCCGTTCTTCCAGGCGCTCAAGGTGTCGAGCCTGAACAGCGCATCGGTGGACGCCGCCATTCTGCGGACCAACAACAACCCGCTCGCTTATGGCGAAGACACCGTCACGTCGCGGTTGCATGCACAGGACGGCGTTGCGGCGCGCGTCTACGCGGGGATCGATATCGACGATCTGAGCCTGGGTGTGACGACGAAGGTGTTCAACGATCCCGTGGCAGGTTTCATACCGACGCACAGCACGTGGTACATCGCCGCCAAGCCGTTCGATGTGATGGCCGGGCGCGACATCATCGGCGTGGGGGCGACGCCCGACACGTTCATGAACCTGACGGGCAGCGATATCAGCCGGATGCAGGCCGGGCGCGACATCCTCTTCCAGTCGGCGAACATCGTCGGACCGGGCCTGTTGCAGATGCAGGCGGGACGCAATCTGTATCAGGGCTACTACGGCATGCTAACGAGCGTGGGCGACGTGATTCATCCGTCGAATACGGCAGGGGGCGCGGACATTTCGGTGCTCGCCGGCGTGGGCGCGAACGGTCCCGACTATGCGAGCTTCGCCAAGCTGTACTTCGATCCGGCGAACCAGTTGTCGGCCGGGGCGACGCTCGCGGGCAGTGGCAAGGTGGCCCACGCCTACGGGGACGAGCTGGTCAAGTGGCTGACCGATCGCTTCGGCTATACGGGGACGGCGAGCGACGCGTTGGCGTATTTCCTTGCACTGCCGTCGCCGCAGCAGGGCGCGTTCGTACGGCAGGTGTACTTTAAGGAGCTGCTTGCTGGTGGACGCGAATACAACGACACCAGCAGCTCGCGCTACGGCAGCTATCTGCGTGGGCGCGACGCCATCGCGACACTGTTCCCGTCGCTCGATGCGCAGGGGCAGCACATCGACTACAACGGCGCGATCACGATGTTCAGCAGCGTGACGGGGATGAACAACGTGAATGGCGTGAACATCCCGATCACGGCCGACGCCGGGGTGCGGACCAACTTCGGCGGCAGCATCCAGATGCTGAACCCGGGCGGGCGCACGCTCGTCGGCGTCGAAGGTGTGACGCCAGGTGCGACGGCCGGTGTCGTCACGCAGGGCGAGGGCGATATCGCGCTCTACAGCCGCGACAGCATCCTGCTGGGTCTCTCGCGCATCATGACGACCTTCGGCGGCAGCATTCAGGCTTGGTCGGCCGAGGGCGACATCAACGCGGGGCGCGGTTCGAAAACCACGGTGCTCTACACACCGCCCAAGCGCGTGTACGACAACGTGGGCGATGTGACGCTTTCGCCGGCGGCCCCGTCGAACGGTGCCGGTATCGCCACGCTCGCCCCGTTGCCGGAAGTGCCGCCGGGCGACGTCGATCTGGTCGCGCCGCTGGGCACGATCGATGCGGGCGAGGCCGGGGTGCGGGTGTCGGGTAACGTCAACTTCGCGGCGCTGGCGGTGGTCAATGCGGCCAACGTGCAGGTGCAGGGCAAGTCGACGGGCCTGCCAGTGATCGCGGCGGTCAACGTCGGTGCACTCACGAATGCGAGCGCCACGGCGTCGCAGGCGGCGAACGCGGCGCAGGACGCCATGGCCCGCGAGCGCGTCTCGCAGCGCCAGAACGCCCCGTCGATCTTCTCGGTGCGGATGCTGAGCGCCGGTGACGGGAGCGGCCCGGCGGCCGATCAGAAGGGCGCTGCGGCGGGTGGTGCCACACCGGCGAAGGTCAGTTACGACCCGTCCAGCGCATTCCAACTGGTTGGGAATGGCGAGTTGACCGAAGCTCAGAAGATGCAGCTCACGCGGGAGGAAAAGGCACATCTGTGACACGCGTTGGCCCGTTACAAAAAATAGTCTGCGGATTTGCCCTCCGACATCCGTCATGTCTATGAGGCTAGCAAATGCAGCGAGGGCCGACGCAAGCGTTCATGGGTATCGGGGGGCACACAATGTTCGCGCAGTGGTATTACGGGGAAAGCAGAAAGGGCGAGTGCGGCAAGGCACCGGGAGCGACGACGTGGATCTGACCAATGTCAGTGTCGAAGCTGCGGTGCGTGCCGCGCAGGCGCAGGAAAGCAGCGTGGGCACGGCCACGCAGGTGTTGAGGGAGTGTCTGGAAGCGAACTACGACCGGTTGCTGCGCCGTCTGTCGCGCAGCATCGGCTGCCACGATACGGCCAGCGACAGCCTGCACGAGGCGTGGGTGCGCCTGGGCAGCGCCACGTTGCCCGAGGCCGTGCACAAGGGCGAGACGTATGTATTTCGGATGGCTTACAACCTCGCCGTCGATCAGATGCGGGGTCGGCGGATGTGGGAGTCGCTGGCGGACGAGAACGAGGTGTTCGACGTGCTGCCCGACCATGGCCCCGGCCCTGAGGCGGTTGCGGGCGCACGCTCCGAGCTGGCGGCGCTCGCACGGGCCCTTGGCGAGATGTCGGGGCACCATCGCCGGGTGCTGGTCGAGTTGCGCATCGACGATCTGACGCGCGAGGAAGTCGCCGCCCGTCACGGCCTGTCGCTGCGCAAGGTCGACACGTTGCTGCGCCAGACGCTCGATTACTGCGCCGAGCAGACCGGCCGTCAGGCCGCTGGCGGGATCACGGAGTCGCGTCGTCCGGCGCGGCTGCCGGAGGTGTCGGAAGTGGCGGAAGCGTTCAAGCCCTGAACATCGCATGATGGATGTCCGGCGCGCGCCCGTTGCGCCGGCTAAGGCCTTAGTGCAACGGCTCCGACGGCGCTTCGTCCTCGAACGTGCGAAAGCGCCAGCCGAACCACACCGCCAGCATGCGGATGACGAAGCCCGCAACGAAGCCCACGCCCGTCGCAACGCCGTTCGGCACGCCGAAATGCAGCATCGCCACGTACATCGCGCCCGCGATGCACGCCACACTGGCATACATCTCGCGGCGCAACACCAGCGGCACTTGTCCGCACAGCAGATCGCGCAGCATACCGCCGCCAATCCCCGTCAGCACCCCGGCGAGCACCACGATGACCGGGCTCGTGCTCACGGTCATGCCGATATCGCACCCCAGAATCGTGAAGGCGGCCAGACCGATGGCGTCGACCGTAATGAACGTCATGCGCAGCCGGTGAATGTGGCGCGCAACGATGGACGCGAGCGTGGCCGCGCCGAGCGTGAGCAGCAGGTACTCCGGGTGCGCGATCCAGACGAGCGGATGGCGGCCGAACAGCACGTCGCGAATGGTGCCGCCGCCAAGCGCCGTCACCATGCCGACGAAGGCGAGCCCGAAGCGGTCCATGCCGCGCTGCATCCCCATAATGGCCCCCGACATCGCTTCCGTGACGATGGCGATGAGGTACAGGGCGTAGAAGATTTCTGTTTTCATGATGTCCCTTGCAATGCCGGGCGAATATATCACTTCATGTGCTTTTTCCCGTGTTTTACCGCGCAAAGGGGACTGAAACTGTGATTTGTACAAGTTTTCAGCACCGGTTGCGGGTGCGACACTGCCTGCAACGAAACGACAGACGCGGGAAAGCCGCCCCACCCGTCATGCAAACCCCTTAAAATCTCATCCTTTTGTGCTCCGAAGCGTGCCCGTCGCGCCCGGTGCGGCGAACTGGCAGGTAGATCGACCGATCTTCCGGTCGACAGACCGACCGGCCCACCGGCCCGAATGCGCTACGAGTGAAGCCCTTTTGACGTGTCCCGGACGTGTCTTTTTGATCGCCAACTTCGTTCCATGATCCAGTTCATTCGCCGCCGGCCCTACCTCGTTACCAGCCTCGTTGTGCTCGTCGTTCTCGTGGCGCTCGGTCTGCGCAGTCTCGCGACCCCGAAGGTGCCGCAGTACCTGAGCGCCAAGGTCGAGCGCACCGACCTCGAAAACACCGTGCTCGCCACGGGCACGCTGGGCGCGTTCCAGCAGGTCGACGTGGGCGCGCAGGTCAGCGGGCAGTTGAAGTCGCTCAAGGTCAAGCTGGGCGACAAGGTGACGAAGGGGCAGTGGCTCGCGCAGATCGACCCGGTGCTCGCGCAGAACAGCCTGCGCCAGGCCGAGGCCGAAGAGCAGAACCTTCAGGCGCAAAAGCGCTCGACGGCGGCGCAACTCAAGCAGGCCGAACTGACGTTTGCCCGTCAGCGTCAGATGCTGCCGGACGACGCAACGTCCCGTCAGGACTTCGAATCGGCGCAAGCCAATCTGGACGTGCAGCGCGCCTCGCTGAACGGACTCGACGCACAGATTCGCAAGGCGAGCGTAGCCATCGAATCGGCGAAGGCGAACGTGGGCTATACGCGCATCGACGCGCCGATCGACGGTCAGGTCGTCGCCATCGTCACGCAGGAAGGCCAGACCGTGATCGCGCAGCAGCAAGCGCCGGTGATTCTGAAGCTGGCCGACCTGGACACCATTACCGTGAAGGCGCAGGTCTCGGAGGCCGACGTCATCCGTATCTCGCCGGGACAGACCGCTTACTTCACGATCCTGGGCGATCCGGACAAGCGTTACTACGGCAAGCTGCGCGCCATCGAACCGGCTCCGCAGAACTTCCTCGATACGCAAAGCACGCTGGGCGGGGGCGCGACGCGCAACAACACGGCCGTGTTCTACAACGCGCTGTTCGAAGTGCCGAATCCTGACCATCGTCTGCGCATTTCGATGACGGCCCAGGTCAACGTGCTGCTCGGCACCGCCAAGCAGGCGCTCAGCGTGCCGGTGGCGGCGCTGGGCAAGAAGGTCGGCGCGGACCGTTACGAAGTGCGCGTGCTGCCCGCCGAGGGCAAGGGCGATGGCCGTGCGGTGACGCGTCAGATCGTCACGGGACTGAACAACAACGTGCGGGTCGAGGTGAAAGTAGGTCTGACGGCTGACGACCGCGTCGTGATCGGCGAGGCGGGCGACAGCACGCAGGCCTCGACGGACGCCTCGCCCGGTGCGTCCCAATAACGGGAGGCGAGCGCCATGACTCAAACAGCCGATACGTCTTCTGTGCCACAAGCGTCGCAAGCGGGCGCGCAGGTTGACGACGTTCGTCCGCACCCGATGCTGGAACTCACGGGCATTACCCGGCGTTTTCCGGCGGGCGAGCGTGACGTGACCGTGCTGCGCGACGTCAATCTCACCATCGAAGAAGGCGAGATCGTCGCGATCATGGGGGCGTCCGGCTCGGGCAAGTCGACGCTGATGAACATTCTCGGCTGTCTCGATCATCCGAGCGACGGCAGCTATCGCGTTGCGGGGCGCGAGACGCGCGATCTCGATGCGGATGCGCTGGCGCAACTGCGTCGGGAGCACTTCGGCTTCATCTTCCAGCGCTACCACCTGCTGCCGCACCTCGACGCGGCGTCGAACGTGGAGATGCCGTCGGTGTACACCGGCACGCCGCATGCGGCGCGTCGGGCGCGCTCGGTGATGCTGCTGGAGCGGCTTGGACTGGCCGACCGTACGGAGCATCGGCCGAGCCAGTTGTCGGGCGGTCAGCAGCAGCGCGTGAGTATTGCGCGCGCGCTGATGAACGGCGGCGACGTGATTCTGGCCGACGAGCCGACCGGCGCACTCGATACGCGCAGCGGCCGCGAAGTCATCCGCATTCTCAAGGAACTCAACGCGCTGGGGCACACGGTCATCATCGTGACCCACGATGAGAAGGTCGCCGCGCACGCGCGCCGCATCATCGAGATTCGCGACGGCGAGATCGTGGCCGACCGTGAGAACACGCCGGTGGAGATCGAAGCGGATGCGCCGTCGCCGGAAGAGGCCGCCGAGGAAGCTGTGGTTGCTTCGACTGCCCCGGCTGCCGATCCTGCGTCGGTGAACGCCAGTCACGGCGGTGCGATTCCGCCGCGCCGCTGGACCGGAGGCATCGACCGCTTTGCCGAAGCGTTCCGCATGGCGTGGATCGCACTGATCTCGCACCGTCTGCGCACGTTCCTGACGATGCTCGGGATCATCATCGGGATTACGTCGGTCGTCTCCATCGTGGCCATCGGGGAAGGGGCGAAGCGTTACATGCTGGCCGAGATCGGCAGCATCGGCACGAACACGATCAACATCTATCCCGGCAAGGACTGGGGCGACAACCGGGCGACGGCGATTCAGACGCTCGTGCCTGAGGACGTTCACGCGCTCTCAGAGCAGATTTACGTGGACAGCGCGACGCCCGAGACGGCCCGCAGTCTGCTGCTGCGTTACCGCAATGTCGACGCGAGCGCGATGGTCACCGGTGTGGGCGAGCACTTCTTCCAGGTGCGCGGCATGAAGATCGGGCAGGGCATTGCGTTCGGTGCGGACGAGGTGCGGCGTCAGGCGCAGGTGGCCGTGATCGACCAGAACACCCGTCGCAAGCTTTTCGGTGCGAACCCGAATCCGCTGGGCGAAGTGATCTTCGTGGGCAATCTGCCGTGCGTGGTGATCGGTGTGACGGTGGAGAAGAAAAGCGCGTTCGGCGACACCAAGAGCCTGAACATCTGGGTGCCGTACACCACGGCGGCGGGGCGTCTGTTCGGTCAGCGCAACGTCGACAGCATTACGGTGCGTGTGCGTGACGGTCAGCCGAGCAAGGCCGCCGAGAAGAGTCTGGAAACGCTCATGACGCAGCGTCACGGCCGCAAGGACTTCTTCACGTACAACATGGACAGCGTGGTGAAGACAGTCGAGAAGACGAGTCAGTCGCTCACGCTGCTGCTGTCGCTGATCGCGGTGATTTCGCTGGTCGTGGGCGGTATCGGCGTGATGAACATCATGATCGTGTCGGTGACGGAGCGTACGCGGGAGATCGGTATCCGCATGGCGGTCGGGGCGCGTCAGAGCGACATCATGCAGCAGTTCCTGGTGGAAGCCGTCATGGTGTGTCTGATGGGCGGCGCGATCGGGATTGCGCTTTCGTTCGGGGCGAGCTTCCTGTTCTCGCTGTTCGTCGAGAAGTGGAAGATGGTGTTCTCGATGGGCTCGGTCGTCACGGCGTTCCTGTGTTCGACGCTCATCGGCGTGGTGTTCGGGTTCATGCCAGCGCGCAATGCCGCGCGGCTCGATCCGGTCGAAGCGCTTGCACGCGATTGAGGTATTGCCAGATGACCAGAATGAAATCTACAACTTGCCATTCGTTCGCTTCGTCCGATTTGTTCGACACGTCGACGGTGCTGCGTCGTACGGTCCTCGCGCTGGCGAGCGCCGCAGTGCTGCTGACGGGCTGCGCCGGCGTGCGTCACGATCCGCTGCCGGCGGTGCCGGTGCCCGCGCAGTGGGCGACGTCGACTGCCGCTGCCGGCAACGCCGCAACGATTGCTCCCGACTTCTGGCGCGCATTCGGTGACCCGGTGCTGGACCGTCTGATCACCGATGTGCTGGCCGTCAACAACGATCTGGCCGCTGCGGGGATCCGCGTCTATCGTGCGCAGTTGCAGGCCGGCCTGGCGGACACGAATCTCACGCCGTCCGTCACGGTTGGTGGAAACGCCTCCGTACAACGCACGCTCGACACGCATGTGATGGGACGCAAGAGCAATCTGAGCGCGTCCGCATCGTACGAGCTGGACCTGTGGGGCAAACTCGCGGCCCAACGCGATGCGGCGCGCTGGGAGTACGAGGCGACCGACGCCGACCGCGAGGCGGCGCGTCTGTCGCTCATCGGTACGACGGCGCAGTTGTACTGGACGATTGGCTTCCTGAATCAGCAGATCGCCAACACTGAAAGCAACATCGCTTACAGCGAGCGGATTCTGGCGCTCGTGCGCTCGCGCTATGCGGCGGGGGCGGTGTCCGGGCTGGATGTGGCGCAGACGGAGGGTAATCTGGCCGATCAGCGCGCGGCGCTCACGCAGTTTGTGCAGCAACGCACGGAGAACCGCAACGCGCTGGCGATTCTGTTTGATCGTCCGCCGGAGCAGGCGGCGGCCGAGCCGTCGACGCTGCCGACGCAAGCGTTGCCGGTCGTGCCGGCGGGATTGCCTGCGGAGTTGCTGGGCCGTCGTCCGGACTTGCGCGCGGCGGAGTTGCGTTTGCGTGAGACACTCGCCAACGTCGACATCACCCGTACGAGCTTTTATCCGACGTTCACGCTGACCGGTCAGGTGGGGACGACGAGCGCGTCGTTGGAGCGTGTGCTGCAAAACCCGATCGGTTCGCTGGGCGTGGGACTGGCATTGCCGTTCATCCAGTGGAATACGATGCAGTTGCAGATCAAGGTGTCGCAGACGCAGTACGAGGAAGCGGTGGTGAACTTCCGCAAGAGCCTCTTTACGGCGCTGAGCGAAGTCGAGAATGCACTCTCCGCCCGCGAACAACTGACCCGCGAGGGCGAGCAACGTGCGCTGTCGCTCGTGCAGGCGCAGCGTGCCGAGACCCTGCTGCGTTTGCGTTATCAGGCGGGCGCGATCGACGTGCAGCAGTGGCTGCAACAGTTGCAACTGTTGCGCACCGCGCAAACGGCTGACGCGCAAACGCGGTTCAACCGGTTGAACAACCGCATGGTGCTCTACAAGGTGTTGGGCGGGGCAGGGAACGCGTCGGATGTGAATCCGCCCGCTTGAGTGAGTTCTGTGGCGTTAGCGAATCACTACGTGACGCGTGAGGTCATCCGAGGCCATCCATCATGAATCGACGGACATCCGCTTTGCCCCCCGACTGGGTCAAGCATGCGCAACCGATAGAAGGCGTGGAGCGCTTCGAGGCGTGGTTTCGCGGTAATGCTTATTCGATGCATCGCCACGACACCTATGCGATTGGACGCACGCTCGCGGGTGTTCAGAGTTTCAGCTATCGGCGGGGGCAACGAAACAGTCTGCCCGGCAACACGATGGTGTTGCATCCCGACGAACCGCACGATGGTCAGGCGGGCACCGACGAAGGCTTCCGGTATCGCATGATCTACGTGCATCCGTCGTTGTTTCAGGATGTGCTTGGCGGGCAGGCACTGCCGTTCGTCGAAGGGGGCGTGACGACGGACCCGCGTCTGGCGGCGGCGACGGAGACGTTGCTGCAACACGTGAGCCACACGCTGGAGCCGCTTGAGCAGAGCGACGCGCTGACCGAACTGGCCCATGCGCTGGCGGCCGTCTCCGGCGCGCCTGCACGGAAGACGAAAGGCGATTATCAGGCTGCGCGGCGCGCGCGAGACTTTCTGCATACCCATAGTGCACGGGTCGTCACGCTGGACGAACTCGAAGCGGCGACAGGGCGGGACCGGTGGAGTCTGTCGCGTGACTTTCGCACGTTCTACGGCACGAGTCCGTACCGGTATCTGACGATGCGGCGTCTGGATGACGTGCGTCACCAGTTGCTTGCGGGTACATCGCTCGCGGATGCCGCCGCGACGGCGGGCTTTGCCGATCAGAGCCATATGACGCGCCATTTCTCGAAGACCTTCGGGCTGACGCCCGGCCGCTGGCTTCAGGTTGCGGGCGGCATTCTGCCGGGCTAGCACCACCACGCACAATCGTTCAATACGGCCGTGAAGGGGCATGCGTATCCTCGACGCATTACCCCCACAAACGGAGAGAACGATGTCCCAATTTCCCACGCATCCCAACGCCCCGGCGGATCGCGGCCAGTGCAAAGCCATCGATCCGGTCCGCAAGATCGCGCTGATCGACGGTCACTGGCAACCCCGCGTGGTTGCTGAGATGAACGACTACCAGTTCAAGGTCGTCAAGGTCATCGGCGAGTTCCAATGGCATCGGCATGCCGATACCGACGAAACGTTCATCGTGCTGGAAGGCGAGTTGCGGATCGATTTCCGCGACGCGACGACCGGCGACGGTGCCATCTTGCTGCGTGCTGGTGAGATGGCGGTGGTGCCGAAGGGCATCGAGCACAAGCCGTTCGCAGAGACCGAAGCAAAGCTGCTACTCATCGAGCCGCGAGGCGTGGTGAATACGGGGGACGGTGAGGCAGGCGATCGGACGGTGGCTAACGATCAGTGGATTTGAGTTGAATTGAGCTGAATATTCGCAGGGGCGTTTCGCGCGCGTTACGATATGTCGACATCGTAGCGGCGCAAAAGCGCCACTGCCCGGATATCACAATCAAGTTCGCGCTATGACAGAGTCTTGTCTGACATTCCCTGATCAGAGTGAATGGGAAAGCTGGTTGACGCAAAACGGTGGAACATCCGCCGGAGTATGGCTGCGTCTGGCGAAGAAGGGCGCGCCGCAGCCGACGTTGAGCTACGCACAGGCGGTGGAAAGCGCGCTCTGCCACGGCTGGATCGACGGGCACAAAAAGAAGGAAAGCGACGAACACTGGTTGCAGCGCTTCACGCCGCGCACGGCGAAAAGCATCTGGGCCAAGCTGAATACGGAGCGAGCAGAAGCGTTAATCGCCGCAGGCAGAATGCGCCCGTCAGGGATGCGAGAAATCGAAAAAGCCAAAGCGGATGGGCGGTGGCAAGCGGCTTACGATTCCCCACGCACCTCAGTAGTCCCCGATGATTTGCAAGCTGCGCTCGACGCGAACCCCGAAGCCAAAGCGTTCTTTGCGACGCTAAATGGCCGGAATCGCTACGCCATCTTGTTTCGGATTCAGAACGTCAAAAAGGCCGAGACGCGGGCGAGGAAGATTGAGGAGTTTGTTGGGATGTTAAGTCGTAGGGAGACTATTCATTGATAAAACGAATATTCCGGGAATACGGATGAAGTCGGGGAGTGTGGCGCTGCCTGTTTAAAGGTCAACCGGGGGCCGGCAGATGCGCGTGGACAAAGCGAGCCACTTCCGCGCGCAACTCTGAGTCTTCTGGCGCGCCCATGAAACCGCCATGGGGCATTGCTTCGAAGATGTGCAGCTCGCAGGGGACGCTGACGCGGCGCAGGGCGCGGTGCAGGCGAACGGCGTTCGACAGGAACAGGTCGCGCGTGCCGCTCTGAATAAAGGTCGGCACAAAACCCCGGGAGAAATCGCCGAACAGCGGAGATAGATAGGGATGAGCCAGATCGGCATCCGCGGCATACAACAGGTTGTTAGACATAAGCGGTCTGGGCAGCAAAACGTCGACGAGCTGGTTGAGTGCAAAGCTGTCGCCCGACTCGGTCAGATCCACTTCCGGCGATAGCAGCACCAGCGCCGCTGGCAGTGGCAGACCTTCGTCGCGCGCACGCAGCAACATGGCTGCGGCTAGATTGCCACCGGCAGACCGACCGCCGACGACGATATTTTGCGGCGAATACTGTTGCAGCAGGCGCCGGTACACCGCCAGGCAGTCGTCCAGCGCGGCCGGATACGGGTGCTCCGGTGGCATGCGGTAATCGATGCCCCAGCAGCGCAGGCCCAACTGGTCGGCCTGCATTTGCGCACCTATACGGCAGACTGCGCCACCGCCGAAGACCATGCCGCCGCCATGCAGATCGACATAGATCGCATCCTCGGCCAGAGGGCTCGTCGGTATGGCGATGTGTACTGTTGCGCCACCAACCTCCACGGTTTCCACGCTCGCGCGCAACTGGCCGGCCATCTGAGCCATCGCGGCCTCGTATTGCGCGTCGGCGGCGGCCTTGAGGCGCATCCAGCCGTTGAAGTCCTCCGGGTGGGGCGGGCAGTGCAGCGCATTCAGCGGCATGCCGTCGGCGTTGACCAGGCGGCGCAGCGCGGCTTGGGCCTCGATGCTGATGCTCTGAGGAAAGGGGATGACACGGGCCGGAACTCGGACTCCGTCGGCCGGGATGGTGTTCATGGCAAAGCTTTCTTTAAAGTGCGTCAGGGCTGGACGGCCAGTGCTGTAGCGCCACATGCAGGGCCTCCAGACTTCGCCGCCACGAGGTCTCGGCATCGGGCGCGCTATGCGCGAATGCGGTCGACAGTTCGAGCGTTGCGTAGCCCATAAAAAAACTGCCGAGAAAGCGGATGGCATGGACCTGCTCGGCCTCGGGCAACGCGTAGCCACGCAGCACCGCACGACTCAACTGTGCCAGTTGCGGGCCAGCACTGGCGGCAGCGAGTTCAGGCGCTAGTTGGTAGCGGGCGGCGGCGAAGCGGCCGGGGTGTCGAAGCGCATAGTCGCGATGGACATCGGCCAGCGCCCACAGCGCGTCCTTGCCAGCACGGCCAGCGATAGCCTCGGTGGCGGCGTCGGCAAGTTGCCGTAGCGCGAACAGAGCAATCTGGCATTTCAACGCGTCCAGATTTTTTACGTGGGAGTAGAGGCTGGCGAGCCGGACATTGAACCTGCGCGCCACCGCGGCGCCGGTCAGTTGTTCGAAGCCGATTTCGTCGGCCAGTTCGGCCCCGCCTTCTACCAGCCGCGCAACCGTCAACCCTGTCTTGACCATTGAGTTCCTTGGTATAAACCTAATTAGTTATTTGGCTAATTATATTAGGAAGCGATGTAGAGTCAAGTTGTGCGGAGATACATGCGACCGACGGCGGTCGACCCGAAGTGGACATCGAAGCGTGTGGACAAGTGATGCTGGCCGAGAGCCGCGAACCTCAGAGCGCTGTTCCGAGTGCCTCGCGTATTGCCTTTACGGCTAGCGCCTCGACACTGCCCTCATCTGCACCCGTTGAAAAAACGGCGCTGCAGGCTGCCGCACCGTCGACCGCACATCGATAGACAGCCACAACGCTGCCTGGTCCACGTCCGGTATGTCCCGCCAGCGTTGAACCGTCTTCGACTGTGCCGCGCATAAGGCCCAGCGCATATCCTGGCGTGACCCACGGTCGGCCGATCATCGGGCCACCTAATACCTTCGTCGCCAGCATTTCATCAAGCAGATTGGATGGCAGAAGTTTTCCGGCCAGCAAGCGATCCAATAGAAGCGCTGCTTGAAAAACCGGGCCGATAAGGAGGCCGTGATAAACCCAGCCGGGGTCGTAGCTCAACGCATTGCCGAGATACTCGCCACAGAGTTCTGAGCGTTCCGTTGCGAAGCGAACCGTCGAGATGCCGAGCGGCGTAAAGACTCGCTGCTTGATGGCGGCTTCAAGCGGCATATCGGCTGCCCGCTCAATTAGTCTGGCAACAAACATGAAACCAACATTCGAGTAACGCCAAGCGGTGCCAGGGGTGTAGCGAAGCCGGGAACCGTCCAGACGCTGCATCATTTCGTCCGCATGCCATGCCTGTTCCTGATTCGCGACAGCAGCGTGATACTCGGGAAGCTCGCCATAGTCAGCGAGGCCAGCCTCATGGTGCAAGAGTTGGCGCAACGTGAACGCCTTTTCAGGGAGCTGAGTGTCCAGAACGAGTCGACCGTCACGTACCAATGTCAGCGCGGTCGCAGCCAACACCGTTTTAGTGAAACTCCACCAAGGCACAATGGGTTCGGATTGCCGGGATGGCCCTACTGATTGACCGTTGAGGAGCGTTGAAATCAACATTGAAGACTCGACTGGTAACAACTGGCAGCAGCATATCCCACAACCAGCGCGACTACTTTCCCCCAGAGCAACCTTCTTCCACGTGGCCGGTGGCTTCGCGAATTCCGAAGTGAGTGACGTAGACGTGGATCAAACGAATCAACGCTGCTGATGAGAAAATCCGAAACTTCAAAGCAAACGAGACGGCTCGATCCGAAGACCAACCAACAAGACATACCGGACCAGGAAGCATGGGAGGCGTGGCACCCGGCCGAACTGGCGCAACGGTTGCGCGATATCAGTTTGCCTTGGTGCGTAGTCGGTGGATGGGCGCGAACGCTGTAGAGCGCTATTGTCGAATCACAACTGAAACGTTGCTCGCCACGTGCAACAATCTGGGCTCTTAAAGTGCGATCGACTTGAGACATGACCGAACATCGTAACCGCGCGTTGGAAATCAGAAGACTGTCGCCACCGGAGTGGATGCTGGCATACCCAGTCATCGCTCAACTTCGGTCCCTTGACGCTCCCGTCTTCCTGGAGCGGACCCGCCGGCAATCGCATTCGGGTTACGAGCTTGTGGCGGCGTTCGACGATGGAACGATTATCGGGGTGATGGGCATGAGACCCGTCCACACCCTCGCGCGCGGGGCACACCTTCATATCGACGACCTTGTGGTCGATGCGGCGGGTCGTGGGACAGGTGTCGGACGATCCTTGATGGCGTACGCCGAAGCCGACGCGCGTGCTCGCGGTATGACCGCGATATTTCTTGATGCGCGTCCGGACGCTATCCCGTTCTATGAGCGAGAGAGCTTCGTGCTACACCCCGCGCCGTCCATGAAGAAGGTCCTGTCGACCTAAGGCCGGTCGAGGCAAGCCGACGGCGGTCGACGTGTAACGCCGACCGTCAGGAAGCTAATCAGGCCGCAGCCTGCTCGCGCAGACGACGTGCTTCGTCGCGCAGGAACTGCTGGTAGTCGTCCAGATCGCCGTCGAAGGGCTCGACGCCGCCGTTGGTGACCAGCCAGAACTCGTCACAGACGGCGCGCAGCAGCGCGCGATCGTGGCTGACCAGCATCACAGTGCCTTCGAACTCATTGAGCGCCACCGCCAGCGCCTCACGTGTGGCCAAATCGAGGTGGTTGGTCGGTTCGTCCAGCAGTAGCAGGTTAGGACGCTGCCACACGATCATGCACAACACGAGCCGCGCCTTTTCGCCGCCGCTCATCGTGCCGACCGCCTGATGGACCATGTCGCCGCTAAAGTTGAACGTCCCTAGGAACGTGCGCAGCGATTGCTCCGTGCCGCTCTGGCCGGGTGCGCGCATCTGAGGTGGCGTGTCCCGCGCTAGGCGGATCATGTGTTCCATCGGCGTGTCGAGCGGACGCAGCACGTCCAGCTCCTGCTGGGCGAAGTAGCCGATGTTCAGTCCCTTGCCTTCGCTGATCTCGCCGGCAATCGGCGCGAGCGCGTGCGCGACCGTCTTCACCAGCGTGGACTTGCCCTGACCGTTGGCACCGAGAATGCCGATACGCTGCCCGGCCAGTACGGAACGGCTGATGCCTTTCACAATGACGGTGGGCGGTGTGTCCGGCGGCGCGTCGGTCGGCGCGGGGTAGCCGAAACTCGCGTCCAGCATGGACAACAGCGGGTTCGGAACGCTGAGCGGTTCCTTGAATTCGAAGTTGAATTCCGCTTCGGCAAGCACCGGCGCAACCTTCTCCATGCGTTCGAGTGCCTTGACCCGGCTCTGTGCCTGCTTCGCCTTCGATGCCTGCGCCTTGAATCGGTCAATGAACTTCTGCAAGTGGGCGATCTTTTCCACTTGCTTCGCCATCGCGGCCTGCTGCAAGACGAGCTGCTCGGCGCGCATGTCTTCGAACTTGCTGTAGTTGCCGCCGTAACGCACGAGCTTGGCGTTGTCGACGTGCACCGTCACCTGTGTCACCGCGTCGAGGAATTCGCGGTCGTGGCTGATCACGACCAGCGTGCCTTGATAACGCTTGAGCCACGCTTCCAGCCAGACCAGTGCGTCGATATCCAGGTGGTTCGTCGGTTCGTCGAGCAACAGCAGGTCGGACGGGCACATGAGCGCACGCGCCAGTTGCAGTCGCATGCGCCAGCCACCCGAGAAGCTGTTGACCGGCTGATTCAACTGCTCGGCACTGAACCCGAGACCCTGAATCAGCGCTTGGGCGCGGGCGGGGGCGTCGTGTGCTCCGGCATCGTGCAGGTTCATGTAGGCGTGCGCCATGCGCATGCCGTCGTCGCTGGCTTCGGCCGCGGCGACCTCCGCATGCGCGGCCATCAGCACGGTGTCACCCTCGACAACGAAGTCGGTCGCTCCCTGCTCGGTCTCCGGCATATCCTGCGCGACCTGGCCCATCTTCCAGGCCGCCGGAATCGAGAATTCGCCGCTATCTTCGTGCAGCGTGCCGTTAAGAAGGGCGAAAAAGGACGACTTGCCAGCGCCATTGCGGCCGACAAGACCAATCTTTTCGCCAGGAGTGAAGGTAACGGACGCGCTATCGAGCACGACGTTGACGCCGCGACGCAGCGTGAGATTACGGACGGAAATCATAAGGAGCTACCGCTAAGAAGACTGGCATGATAGCCGACCGGACGCGCGGGGCTGTCATTTTCATTCGGCGCCAGCCTTCTTGTGGGCGTTACGTGGGGTGTTCCGCTAGTCGGCAATCGACCGAATAACCTTCGCCGGATTCCCGCCGACCAGCGAGTTCGGGGGGACGTCTTTTGTCACGACTGCACCGGCCGCGACCACCGAGTTCTCGCCGACGGTGACGCCGCCGATAATGATGGCGCCCGCTGCGATCCAGACGTTCTTCTCGATCACGATAGGTTTTGCGATGACGCCCTCGCGCCGCTGGGACGGGGCTAGGGGGTGGCCGGTCGTGATGAGACTCACGTTCGGCCCGATCATCACATCGTCACCGATGTCGAGCCCGCCGAGGTCATAGAAGGTGCAATTCTGATTGACGAAGACGTTGCGCCCGACGCTGATATCGACGCCGCAGGCGGTGTAGAACGGCGGTGCCAGCATGAAACTGTCGTCCACCTTCTTGCCGATCAATTCGCTGAACAACGCCCGGACTTCATCCGCATCGTTGAACGTCAATTGGTTCAGCGTCGCGGTGATCGCCATCGCTCGCCTGACGTTTGCCGTCATGGCTGCCGATTCCGGCGTTTTTCTGGGAATTGTTCTGGTCCGGTCATCGTTCGCCATTCGTTATATTCCTCCGATTTTTAGTCTCCACCCGCTCATCGGCGATCGTGCGAGAATCCGTGCTTACGGGGCAAATTCTATGCCGAGGAGTGTCCGATGACTGCTACATCTGCTGTTTTCGCCGTTCTGGTCGCGCTGTGGTTGGGCGCCATGATTCCCGGGCCCAGCTTCGTGTTGGTCGCGCGTAACGCGATCGGTCTGTCGCGCCGTGATGGGCTGGCGACCGCTTTTGGCATGGGCGTCGGAGGCATTTTCTTCGGCGGCGTTGCGCTCGCCGGGCTTTATACGCTTTTGCAGACGGTCGAATGGCTCTATATCGGCCTGAAGGTCGCGGGCGGCGCTTACCTGATTTACGTCGCGTCGAAGATATGGCGCGGTGCCGGGAATCCGATTACGGTCGACGCCACGCTGACGGCTTCCTCCGGCAGCGTGCGCAAATCGTTCTGGATTGGCCTCAGCACGCAATTGAGCAATCCCAAGACGGCTATCTGGTACGGCAGTATCTTTGCCGCGCTGTTGCCGCAGCATCCGCCGCTGTGGTGCTATTTTGTGCTGCCACCACTCGTTTTTGCCATCGAATTCGGTTGGTACACCATCGTCGCCCTGTGCTTTTCGAGCAAAGGGCCGCGCGAAGTGTATCTGCGTGCGAAGAAGTGGATCGACAGAATTGCCGCCGCCGCCATTGCAGCGCTTGGCTTGCGACTAATTCTTAACGCATCCAAAGCCGGTATTTGACTTGGACGCCAGCCGCTCAGGCTGGCGTAGCTTCCACCACCGGCGCCTTAGGCAACGTAATCGTGAACGTCGTCCCCACCCCCACCTGACTTGCGACGTCGATGGTCCCCTTATGGAATTCGATGGCGGCGTAGACCACCGCCAGTCCCACGCCGGAGCCATCTTCCAGCACTGCATTACTGCGCGAGCGGAAGGACATCTGGAAGATCTCCTTCAACTCGTCCGCCGGGATGCCGGTGCCGTTGTCTCGCAACACCACCTGGAATGCCTCAGCCATATCCGTCACGCTCATATCGATGGCGGGTTGCGCCATCGTGTACTTCGTCGCATTGCTGATGAGGTTGATGAACGCGTGGAACAGCACGTTGCTGTCGCCGATCATCTTGCTGTCCATGCCCGACGGTGCCTGCACCGTGATCGTCGCGTTCGGGAACATGTCGGAGCCGACGCCGCGCACATCCTCCAGCAACGCCACCAGCGACAACTCCGCTCGCTTGCCGAACTTCGGATCGTCCAGCGACGCGCTTTGTGCCGCATCCAGCCAGTTCTGAATCAGGTTATTCAGCTTCGCCACCGCCTCGCGAATCTTCGTATAACGCGGCGTCGAATCCGTCTCCTCGTTACGCGGATTCAACAGTCGTTGCGCGTGTCCATCGATCACGCTGAGCAACGTACGGAACTCGTGCGTGGCCATCGAGCGGAACGTCTTCTGGAAGTTATTGAGACGCTCCTCGTTCGCCAGCGCGCGCTGCAAGATCGTGTTCTTTGCCGTCGCGAGCTTCTGGTTGCGCACCAGCGACGCCGTGCTTTCCTGAATCTTCGACAGTGTCCGGGAGAGCGTGCCGATTTCATCGCCGCGCGAGAGCCACGGCAGACGCAGCTTGTCCTTGCCCGACATCGTGTTGCCCGCCATCCGGATCAGACGCGTCAGCGGACTGAGAATCACGGTATCTACATAAATCAGACACAGCATCGTGACGACGATCATCGCGGCGATCAGCGCATCGATTTGCAGCAGATGCTTGCGCGCCGCGCTGTTCTTCACCTCCACCTCCTTGATCAGCGACTCGGTGCTGCGAAACACCAGCGAGCCGAACGTGCTGTTCGCCTGCGTGTACTTATTGTTCGAATCGCCGCGATAGAGCTTGGCGGCATCGCTCAGCTTACCGGTCTGCGCAAGCTGAAACACCTGATTCGACGCACGACGGTACTGTGCCCATTGCGACTGAAACTTCGAGAATGCGAGACGGAATTCGTCGTGGACCAGCACCTTTTGATAACGGTCCGACGCCGACTTGATCTTGTCGTCGAACTCGCCCGCCGCCGTGCGAATGTCCGCAAGTGCCTTGGGCGACATCGGCGCAAGGGCTTCGGATTCGACCGTCCGGAAGTCGGAGATGTAGTCGTTGAGCTCTTCGAGCAGGCTCAGATTCTCGATCTGCGTGCGCTCGGCAGCGATAGCGCGCTGCTGGGACGAATCGACCTGATGGTGCACCGCGATGCCCACAGCGATCATCGCCACGAGACACAGTGCGAGCAGGAGATACATCCGCCCCCGGATAGGGAGCGACTTGGGCGGTGTAGAAGACGCTTTCGACATGCGATGTCAGCAGTAGATCAGCAGGTGTGGCCCGGCGCGGCGACGCGCTCAGAGCTGGATGATATTGAGCAGGGCGGCACGCACCACGGCTTCCGTGCGGGTGGCGACGTTCAGCTTCTCGCGGGCATTGTCGATGTGGAAGTCGACCGTGCGCTTGCCCAGGTCGAGAATGATCGCGATTTCGGCCGACGTCTTGCCCTTCGCCGACCATTGCAGCACTTCCACTTCGCGCTTCGAGAGACCGAAGGGCAGCGGGGTGCCTTCTTCCGGCTCTTCGTGTTCGGTGTACTTGCGGATGACGGTGTCGAGCACGTCGAAATCCACCGGCTTGAGCATGTACTCGTCCGCACCGGTGCTGTGCCCGCGCATGATCGATTCCTTATCGGCGTTGCCGGTCAGGAAAATGAACGGGATCTTGCGTTCGCCCTGAATGATGCCGCGGGCGCTTTCCAGAAACTCGAAGCCGGTCATGCCCGGCACGTTGACGTCGCACACGATGATGTCCGGCATGAACGCGGCGAGCGTCGCCAGAGCGGCCGAAAAATCGTGTGCGACTTTGACGACATAACCGCGATCCGTCAGATCTTCACGAATCAGATCTGCCGAATCTACGTCGTCTTCAATGCAGAAAACTTTGGTGGGAGATGACATCCCGCTGGCCCCGGTTTTTTATGGAATAGACAAATCGTACTAAAAAATCACCGGACGACGAAATTTCGCCGAAGTACATGCGCATGACACGTCTCGCCTAATCCGGTTAATTCGTTCTCGCACAATAAGAAAAGGACCGCTGGGCGGTCCTTTCTGGCGGGAAGTCTTCCATGGGTGCCCGATCAGGCAAAGAGGGCCGGGCAGATCTCAAATGCGAGCCGCATGCCGATCAATGCCATGTTTTGGAGGTTTTCGATCATGACGTGTTCTCCGTCGTTCATGAGGTTGGGGGCTGTGGGGCCGGTGAAGTGGCTTAGTAGCCGAACACATGCCCGACATGGATGGCGCATTGCATGCCGGTTTCGATGCAGGTTTCGTTGTAGAAGAGGCTATCGACGAGGTTGAGGATGAGGCTCATGGTGGTTTCTCCGGTGTTGGGTGCGATTTAAGTGAGTCGGCGGCGATCAGGCAAAGGCCGAGACGATGGTGCCGACGAGGCCGAGGATCGAGGCGAAGCCGTAGGTGACGAGTGCGGGCATGGTGTTTCTCCTAAAGTCGGTTTGTCTGGTTGGGCGGCTTTCGCTGTGTTGCGTTAGCCGATGAGTGAAGTATCGTCATCGCCCACTCGCCGCGAAACTGTGATTAATACAGGCCGGCCCGATTTCGGAGGAATTGGCGGTCATCGGATAGAAAAAGTGCTTATTTCATGAGGGGTTACGGGCGATCACCGTAAAACCCCGTATAAATCGCAGTGACGTCGTTCAGGGTGCTCCGTACCATTCGCTTCGCATTACAAAGCCTTACAGAAGCGAAATAGAACAATGGAGTACTGAATGAGGACGATTAGGATGACCTGCGTCGCATTTGCGGCGCTTTGCACAATCACATCGGCCGCGCAGGCCTATACGACGATCGACATCGCCGACCGCTACGGCACGCCGTTCATACAAGCGCGGCTGTTTTCCCCGACGGATGGCGCTTATGCCACCGACCCCAACAATCGAGACCAGTTTTCGACGGGCACGCTCTCGCCGCTGCAAACCGATCAGATACGCAGCGCCCTGAACTACTGGGCGGAAGTCATCAAGGTGGCACCCGGCAGCTCACCCGCGATCATCAACGTGGGCATGAGCACGGAGGAGGGCGCGCACGCTTACAGCCCCTACGTGTTCGAGGCGGGGGACCCGACGGCCACCGGCGGGCAGAACCCCACGCGCGTGCAGGCGGCGCTGCAAAACAATCCGCTCGCCCGTAGCGACTATCACGGCGCGCACGGCGAGATCACGCTGGGCGATATGGCGTTTTCGACCGCGTCCCCGGTGGCATCGCAAATCCCGCTCAACAGCACTGCTGACCTGCCTGCCGTCATGCTGCACGAGGTGGCGCATGCGCTGGGCGTGGGAACCAACATCATCGAGACCGAGCTGCCGTCGAAGTTGCACACGACCCAGTTTGCGACGGTTCTCGACGGCTGGTCCGCGCACCTGTACGACGACAACGGTCGTCAGGCGCAGCCGGGGCAAATGATTCTCACGCCGGAAGACGCGGGCACGGTGGCCGACCCTGCCGCCTTCGACGCCCGGAAGGACACGGCGTATTTCTCCGGCGATCATGTGAAGGAAGTGCTCGGGGATTCGATGAAGGGCCTTCCCGTGAAGGCGATATTCGACGGGCGAATCTACGATTCGCCGGTCTTCTCGCACATCGAGCTGAAGAACAGCCTGATGAGTCACCAGACGTACCGCAACTACACGGCATTCATGGAGGCAGAGCTGGCCGCGCTGCAAGACCTCGGCTACGACATCGACCGGCGTAACTTTTTCGGACGTTCGATCTACGACGACGGCAAGACCCTCGTCAACGACAATCCGTTCTTCGGCCGCAACGCCGATGGCACGGCCTACATCCCGAACACGTACAACACGGCGACGCTCGGTCTCGGCCTGCACATCTACGGCGGCGGGAATACCGTCGCGCAGCGTGCCGACCTTCTGAGCATCGGCGCGGGTGGCGCGGGCATTCGGGTAGACGGCGTCGGCAACAACGTGACCGTGCTGCCGGGCACGCGCATCTATGCGGATGGCAGCAACGGGCGCGGCGTGATGTTTACGTACGGCAAGGACCATTCGTTCGTGCAGCGCGGCGACGTGCAGGCGCTTGGGGCCAACGGCATCGCCGCCAGTTTCGATTTCGGTCATAACGCGCTGGGCGACGGTGGCGACTATCGCGGGTCCTACATCTATACGCGGCTCGACCCGGTCTCCAAGCTACCCCTGCCGCTGCTCGACGAACTCGACGGCCCGCTCGTGAGCCGCGTCGACATTACCGGACGTCTCGCGGGCTCGTACGCGTCGCTGTACATGTCGGAGAACGGTTACGTCGGACAGATCAACATCATGCGCGGGGCAGCGCTGTACGGCGACATCATCTCGAAGTACACCCAATATGACAGTCAGGGCGCATTGCGTCTCACGCAACTGAACTTCGGTCTGACGCCCGACGCGAACGGCGTCGCAACGAGTGCGGCGGACCCCACGTTCAATCTGCGCTACGACGGCAATATCGTCGGCGGCAATCTGGCGCTGACGATGGCGGGCGGCACCACGCAGATCAACGGCGATCACACGGTGCACGATGTGGCCGTGCTCAGTGGCGCGACGCTGACCGGCAATAGCCGTTACGCGCTCGATCCCGCTGGGGCTTTTGTCAACGCGGGCACCGTCGTGCCGTCGCTGGCGGGCAGCTTCATCAGCATCGGTGGCGATTACACGCAGACGAGCACCGGCCGGTTCGTCTCCTCGCTGTCCGGCGACGGGACGTTCACCAAGCTGATCGTGACCGGCCACGCGGCGCTCGACGGCACGCTCGCCATTGCGCCGCAGCGCGGCTGGTACGCAAGCGGCATGACGGTCACGTCGGATCAGTGGCTGAACGCGTCGAGCATCGGCGGCGCGTTCGCCAACGTGACGACGCTGCTGTCGTCGCCCACGTTGCTCGCTACCGCGAGTTCGCTCGGCAACAACACGTACCGGGTGCAAGTCGCTCGCGCCAGTAACGCTTATTCGCAATACGGCGTCGACGGCAATAGCCGTCGCGTCGGTGCCGCACTCGACCGCATCGCGGGCGGTGTAGGCAAGGACTTGCAACCGCTCGTCGCGGCGCTCGACTTCTCGGCCGCCGACGGCAGCGACATCGCCCGCGCATTGCCGCAACTGACGCCCGCCGCCTACGGCGCAATGTTCACCGGCGGGCTGCTGCGGGAGCGTCAGTTGACGGACATGGTGGCCACCGCCGTCGGCGCGGATGGCAGCCAGAACACCGGTAACGGTGCGCTCACCGGCAATTGGCGGGGGTTTGCCGTGCCGTTCGGCAGCGGTTACTGGCGCGGACGCAGCGGTGACATGGCGGGTGCCAGCGGCAATACGTACGGCGTGGTGTTCGGCGTCGAGAAGGTGGCGGGCGACGGGCGCGACTGGACGATCGGCGCGCACGGCGCGGTCAGCGGCCAGTCGACCCGTCTGGACGGGCAGACGCCCGGCTCGGGCAAGACGACGGCGTTCGACATCGGTGTGCATGCGCGCTACGCCCCGTCGCTGAGCGCTGGCCCGCACGCGTTTGCCCTGCTGCGTTTCGGTGTCGAGGACGGCCGAGTCGACCGGACCATCGCCGTGAACGGGTACTCGGCTACACCACGCGGCACGTGGACCGGCGCGACGGCCTCCGCGAGCGTCGGCGGTGGTTGGCGCTGGCAGTTGAGCAGCACCACGAGCGCAGGCCCGGTAGCAGCGCTGGACTACACCGCGCTGTATCGTCCGAGCCTCACGGAGGACGGCGGCGCAAGCCTGCATCTCGACGGCAAGACGTTCAACTCGCTGCGCACCCGCGTGGGCGGTGAGTTGCGCTTCGACCTGCCAATGATCTCGGGCAACGCGCTGACGGCCAATCTGCAAGCGACGTGGAACCACGAGCTGACGAGTGGTGCGATCAACCAGACGGCCAGCTTCGCGGGCTATCCGGGAGCGTCGTTCACGACGCGCAGCGAGGTCGTCGGGCGCGACAGCCTCGGCCTGCAAGCCGGGGTGTCGTATCGAATGGCCCGCAAGATCGTGCTCGGTGCGGCCGTGTCGAGCAATGTCTATAAAGCCGGAAATGCCGACATAGCAGGTTCGGTGTCAGCAACATGGAGATTCTGATGTATGTAATTACATCGGTATCGAAGTGATAGGCAGGGATGTCACCGGAAAGACCGAAAAACGCCAGGAATTTGCCATTTCTGGCGTTTTTGCATTTGGCGCGGCATCGCTTAACGATGAATTCGACGCGCGAAACCTCAGTTCCCGAGTGCGTCATTATGTCGCGATGTATGGAATATGTACATGCGTAGCATTCGTCACGCAAATAGTGTATCCATACATAGAGGCTTAAGATGTCCATGCATAACGTCTCGCCCACCCGCAGAGGCAGGGCAGACACGACACCCGGCGCGCGTTGGCGCACGTGGTGTGCGCGCGTCGCCGCTGCGGCAGCGATGGTGCCCATGAGCGGCTGCACGATGGAGCTGCTTGACCCCAAAGGCAGTGTCGGCGAGCAGGAAAAGCACCTGATCCTGATCGCGCTCGGCGTCATGTTGCTTGTCGTGATCCCGGTCATCGTGCTCACGCTTGTGTTCTTCTGGCGCTACCGCGAGACCAACACCGCGGCGACCTACTCGCCGAAGTGGTCGCACTCCACCAAGATCGAAGTCGTCGTGTGGACGATTCCCGTGATCATCGTCGTGGCGCTTGCCGTGATGATCTGGGAGACGACGCACAAACTCGATCCCTACCAGCCCATCGAACCCATTGCCACCGACAAGCCGCCGGTGCGTGTGGAGGTCGTGGCGCTGAACTGGAAGTGGCTCTTCATCTACCCGGACTACAAGGTCGCCACCGTCAACAAGCTGGTGCTGCCGGTCGACACGCCCGTGGAGTTCAAGATCACGGCCGAGTCGCTGATGAATGCGTTCTTCATCCCGCAACTGGGCAGCATGGTCTACGCGATGTCGGGCATGCAGACCAAGCTGCACCTGATCGCCAACGAGACCGGTACTTACGCGGGGATGTCGTCTGCCTATAGCGGCCCGGGCTTCTCCGATATGCACTTCAAGGCGCACGTCACGTCGCAGGGCGACTTCGACAAGTGGGTCAAGGAAGCGCAGGCCGTGCCCGACACGCTCGACGCACCGACCTACGTGAAGCTCGAACAGCCGGGCACTGCTGCGCCGGTCGCCATCTACGCCAACGTCATGCCGGGCCTGTTCGACGCGGTCGTCGGCAAGTACATGGGGCCGATGGACGGAGGAACGCAAGGCATGCGTGTCTCGGGCAACAGCGCCATCGACGACATCATCGCCGCCGCCAATTGCCGCGTGGACGGCCAACTGGACAGCCGCGCGCTCCTCGCGCAGCGTCCCGAGCGCGAGGCCGGTGCACAACCCGCATCGCAGCGCGCGCTCACGGAGTAAGTCATGTTCGGAAAACTCGATCTCGACGCCATCCCACTGCACGAGCCCATCATCATGGGCACGCTCGTTGTCGTGCTGCTGGGCGGCGCGGCGCTGCTCGGCGCCATCACGTACTTCAAGAAGTGGGGCTATCTCTGGACGGAGTGGATCACCTCCGTCGACCACAAGCGCATTGGTGTCATGTACATCATCCTCGCGCTCGTCATGATGCTGCGCGGCTTTGCCGACGCGATCATGATGCGCGCGCAGCAAGCCATCGCCGCCGGTGGCGAAGCGGGCTATCTGCCGCCGCATCACTACGACCAGATTTTCACGGCGCACGGCGTCATCATGATCTTCTTCGTGGCCACGCCGCTGGTGCTGGGCCTGATGAACGTGATCGTGCCGTTGCAGATCGGTGCGCGCGACGTGGCGTTCCCGTTCGTCAACTCGCTGTCGTTCTGGCTCTCGGCCATGGGCGCGGTGCTCGTCATGATGTCGATGTTCGTCGGCGATTTCGCCGCGACGGGCTGGGTCGCCTATCCGCCGCTCTCGGAGCTGGGGTATAGCCCGACGGTCGGGGTGGATTACTACATCTGGTCGTTGCAGATATCGGGGCTGGGCACGACGCTCACCGGCATCAACTTCATCGTCACGATCCTGCGCATGCGTGCGCCGGGCATGAACCTGATGAAGATGCCGGTGTTCACGTGGACCGCGCTGATCACCAACATCCTGATCGTTGCCGTGTTCCCGGTGCTGACCGCCACGCTCGCGCTGCTCACCGCCGACCGTTACCTCGGCATGCACTTCTTCACGAACGAACTCGGCGGCAACGCCATGATGTACGTGAACCTGATCTGGATCTGGGGCCACCCGGAGGTGTACATCCTGATTCTGCCGGCGTTCGGTGCGTTCTCGGAAATCATCGCCACGTTCTCGCGCAAGCCGCTGTTCGGCTACAAGTCGATGGTCTACGCCACGTCGTCGATCGGCATTCTGTCGTTCTTCGTCTGGCTTCACCACTTCTTCACGATGGGCTCGGGCGCGAACGTCAATGCCTTCTTCGGCATCATGACGACGATCATCTCGATCCCCACCGGCGTGAAGCTGTTCAACTGGCTGTTCACGATGTATCAGGGCCGTATCCGTTACCACTCGGCCACGCTCTGGACCATCGGCTTCATGGTGACGTTCGCCATCGGCGGCATGACCGGCGTGCTGCTGGCCGTGCCGGGCGCGGACTTCGTGCTGCACAACTCGCTGTTCCTCGTGGCGCACTTCCACAACGTGATCATCGGCGGTGTGGTGTTCGGCTGCCTCGCCGGCATTACGTTCTGGTTCCCGAAGGTCTTCGGTTTCACGCTCAACGAACGTTGGGGCAAGTTCTCGTTTGCCTGCTGGCTGATCGGCTTCTACCTCGCGTTCATGCCGCTGTACGTGCTCGGCTTCAAGGGCATGACGCGCCGCATGAACCACTACGTGCAAGCCGACTGGCAGCCGTACCTCATCGTGGCGGCGGTCGGTGCTGCGGTGATCGGTCTGGGCATTCTGTCCTTCGGCGTGCAACTGGTCGTGAGCATTCGCGATCGCAACGCCAACCGCGACCTCACGGGCGATCCGTGGGACGCGCGCAGCCTGGAATGGGCGACGTCTTCGCCCGCGCCGTTCTACAACTTCGCGCACGTGCCGCACATCGATTCGCTGGAGCAGCATTGGGACGACAAGGAGCGCGGCCTCGCCTACGTGCAGCCGACGCACTACGAAGATATCCATATGCCGCGTAATACCGGCACCGGGTTCATCGTCTCGGCGTTCAGCTTCGTGATGTGCTTCGCGCTGATCTGGCACATCTGGTGGCTGGCCGGTGCGAGCCTGATCGCGACGATTGCCACGTTCCTGTGGCGCACCTACGACCGCGACGTCGATTACTACGTGCCGGCGGCCGAAGTGGAGCGTATCGAAAACGCCCGCTTTGCCGACCTGCGTGCCGCGCATCGCGCGCATCAATCCCTGCAAAAGGCCGCCTGATGTCCTCGGCATCTATTCATACTTCACACGGTCACGGCGCTGCCGCCGGCGCCGACGCCCACGCTCACGGGCACCATGACGCCGGCGCCACGACGACGCTCGGCTTCTGGATCTACCTGATGAGCGACTGTCTCATCTTCTGCGTGCTGTTCGCGACGTTCGGCGTGCTCGCGGCGAACACGGCCGGCGGGCCGACCGGCCGCGAACTGTTCGAGCTGCCGTTCGTGCTCGGCGAAACGATGCTGCTGTTGCTCTCGAGCTTCACGTTCGGGCTGGCGTCGCTGTCGATGCGTCCGGGCAACGAGGGCGTCGTCCAGCGCTGGCTCTGGATTACGTTCGCACTCGGCGCGGCGTTCGTCTCGATGGAAATCTATGAGTTCTCGGCACTGCTGCACGAAGGCGCAGGCCCGGGGCGCAGCGCGTTCCTTTCGGCGTTCTTCACGCTGGTGGGCACGCACGGTCTGCACGTCACGTGCGGCTTGCTGTGGCTTGCGGTGATGATCCATCAGATCGACCGCTTCGGCTTCGATCCGGTGGTGCGTCGTCGTCTGCAATGCCTGAGCCTGTTCTGGCACTTTCTGGATCTCGTCTGGATCTGTGTCTTCACCTTCGTCTATCTGCGGGAGTTCGTATGACGAGCGCGCAAGTTCACGACCACGGCGCGTACGCCTCGCAGAGTCATCTGCGCGATTACATCGTCGGGTTCTTTCTGTCGCTGGTGCTGACGTTCGCGTCGTTCGGCGCGGTCATGCTCAAGCTCGTGCCGTCGGGCTGGGGGTTGGCCACCATCGTCGTGCTGTGTGTGGCGCAGCTGGTGGTGCAATTGGTGTACTTCCTGCACATCGGCGCGAAGCGCAGCCAGCGTCAGAACTCGGCCATCTTCCTGTGCACGGCCGGGCTGATTGCGATCATCGTCGCGGGTTCGTTGTGGGTGATGCATAACGCCAACAACAACATGATGCCGACACACATGTCCATCGACCGGGCGAAGCTGCGCGACTGACCATGGACCGCCTCAAATGCATGGAGGTGTTCGTGCAGGTCGTGCGCGCCGGCAGCCTGTCTGCCGGTGCGGCGGCCTGTGGCATGTCGGCCGTGACGGCCACGCGCCACGTGCAGGCGCTCGAAGCCCGGCTCGGCCAGCCGTTGCTGCGCCGTAGCGGGCGGCGTCAGGTGCCCACCGAACTCGGCGAGCGCTACTACACCGAGTGTGCCGAAGTGCTCGCGCGGGTCGAGACGGCCGACGCTTTGGGCGACGGCCGTCCTGCGGGCGCGTTGCTCGCGTCGGCGATCTCACGGCCCGTCGGTCAGATTCGCGTGAGCGCGCCCACCACTGTCGGCTCGCATCTGCTCATGCCGATCTTTGCGGAGTACTTGCAGACGCATCCGGACGTGGCGCTCGACCTTGCGCTCAAGGACCGGGCCGTCGATCTGGAGGAGGAGGGCATTCACGCCGCGTTTCAAGCGGGCGGTAATCCCGAACCGGGGCTGGTCGCGCACACGTTGCGTGGCGTGACGCGCGTGGCGTGCGCGTCGCCCGGCTATCTCGCGCGACGCGGTGTGCCCCGTCAGCCCGCCGATCTGGCCGGGCACGACTGTCTGGGCTTTCGTTACGACGAGGTGCTGGGGCGCTGGGAGTTTGCGCCTGCCGGGGCGTCGGGCGATGTTCGTCTCATCGCGCACAATCCGCTCGCGCAGCTTCAGGCGGCGGTGCACGGCATGGGCATCGCGCTGTTGCCCGAGTATCTGCTCGCGCCTGAGGTGGAGGCCGGACGCCTAGTGCGTGTGCTCGAAGCGCAAGCGCAATTGAGCGAGCCGATGCATCTCGTGCATCTGGCGGGGCGCTATGTGTCGTCGAAGCTCGACGACTTCGTGCGCTACATGGTCGAGAAGCTCGGGCCTGACGCCTGTCCGGTGGCTTCGTCGGTTTGATATCCGTCTGATGCCGGTCTGATCCGGAGATGTCGACGGCGAACCGTCGGCTGTCACTAACTTCGGCTAAGATGCTCCCATCGACATTGTGGCCGATGCGAAATCTCCAAGAGCGGGGCCTTCCGAGCCCGCCATCTTTTTGATCCGGCAATCATGCTATCTGGCAACGCATTGCGACGCCTTTTCGCCTGCACCTTGGCGGGTACGGCGCTTGTCTGGACGACGGTGGCGCTCGCGCAACCGCCGCAATACAAGAACGACGCTGAGTTGATGGGCGCGGCGATTGCGTCGCCCGAGGGCGTCGGTCAGGTGCTCGACCGGCTTGTGCAGAAGTGTGGGTTGTATAGCGAGGCGACCAAGGCGCACGGCAACGCCGCGTTGCGCGCGTGGCAGGCGCGGCATCGCGACTATCTCACCGAGGGCCAGCGCGTGCGCGACGAACTCCGTGCCGTCTACACCGACCCCGAGGCACGTCAGCGCTTCGACGATCTCCTGACCAACGAGTTTCCGAAGCTCGTCGAACGCCAGTTCGTCGTGTACTCGAACACCATCGACGATCAGCCGACGCAATCCGCCAAAGCCGAGATGTGCGACGGCTATTTCAACGCGGTGGACGAGCGTCAGTTCGATCTCAAGGTGAACGACCCGGCGCTCGCGGCGTTTTTCGACAAGCGGATGGCTGAGCGGACGTCCTCCGGTAATTCGCCCGTCAGCAAGTAGCGCATCAAGTCCGCTACCGGACGAATGCGCTCACCGAACGGCAGCGGGTCGCGACCCCGGAAGAAGAGGCCGCGCGCCACGTCGCCACGCACAGCTTGAGCAAGCTTCAGGTCGATGCAGAACTGACCGATACGCGCGACGCCATCGCGCAAGCCGCATGCCTGTAAGCAATCGAATCCCTCCAGACACTCACGCACTTTCGCCTTCGCCTGCAAGGCCGTCTCACGTGACAGGTACTTCTTGAGCCACGGCGTGAGCACTGCTCGCGCGGGCAGCCCCGCGACACTGGTGAATTCGGCGATGTCTTCCGGCCGCGCGCTCGCTAGCACGTGCTTGAAATCGGGATGTGCGTCGGATTCTTCGGTCACGGCGAAGGCCGTCCCCAGTTGCACGCCCGCAGCACCTTGCGCGAGCCAGTGCCGCACCTGCTCGTGACGATGAATGCCGCCCGCCACGATCAGCGGCACCTGCGTCCACTCGATGTCCAGCGAGGCGTAGATCTCGCGGCATTCCGCGAGTACGCGCTCGAACGAGAAGCGCGCGTCGCCCAGATCCTCGATGCGCGACGCACCGAGGTGGCCGCCCGCGTGCGCCGGGTGCTCGATGACGATGGCGTCCGGCAACCGGCCTTTCTTCATCCACTTACGCAGCACGAGACTGACGCCACGCGAGTCCGACAGAATCGGGATCAGGGCGATGTGCGGATGCGCGGCGGTGAGTTCGGGCAGGTCGAGTGGGAGACCTGCGCCCATGACGATGGCGTCGGCACCGCTCTCGCAGGCCTGACGCACGAGCGACGCATGCGCGCTCACCGCTTTCATGACGTTGACCGCCACGAGACCGTTGCCGTCGGCAATCGCCTTGGCCGCGCGGATTTCGCGGTCGAGCGCAATCAGGTTGACGGCTTCGATGGCCGCTTTGTCACGTGTACCGGCCACCTGAGCGAGCAGATCGGGGTGATGGTGACGCAGGTCGATGCTCGCAATCGTCCCCATGCCGTTGTGCTTTGCCACCGTGCCCGCCAGCCGGTGCGCGGAGATGCCGATACCCATGCCGCCTTGCACCACCGGCACCAGCCGGCGGCCGGCCAGCGTCAGCCATTGCTCGTTCATGTCAGATCCGTTCGTCGAAAATTGCCGGCGCACGAAGGCATGCGGCGCAGCAGTTCCGACAGTCTGGCATTCGCTTCGCGAACGGTTCTTGCGATGGGTCAAGCGCGAGTGCGCTCAGGCCGGGTCTTCGGTGCGGCATGGCGTCGCAGCGCGCGGCACGGTGCCCAGTGCGATGCCGCCGACGATCAGGGCGAGGGCAATCCAGACGTCCAGCCCGAGCGACTCGCGCAGGATCAGCGCCGACGCCAGCGTGCCGACCACGGGCACACCGAGCAGGCCGAGCGACGTCACGCCTGCCGGCAACTGACGCGTGACCATACCGGCCAGCCAGTAGGCGATACCGCCGCCGACCACGCCGCCATACGTCATCAATGCCGCGAATCCGGTCCAGCCGGTCACGCGCGGTGCGCCATCGACGACGAACGCGATCGTGCACAGCATGACGCTCGCGAGCAGCAACTGCCACGGGCTGAGTTCGAACGGACCATTGACCCAGCGGTGCGCGCGCATGTGCACGATGGCGATCGCCCACACGAACGCGGACAGCAGCACGAGCGCATTGCCGAAGATGGCGTTGCGGTCGTGCCAGTCGAACGCGATGGGGTTGAACATCACCAGCAGGCCGAGCAGGCCGCACGCCAGCCCGAGCAGGCGTCGCGGGGTGAGCGCTTCGCCCAGCCACAGGCGCGCGGCGGGCATCACCCAGAGCGGCGTGGTGTAGGCGAGCACGGCGGAGCGTCCGGCGCTGACGTATTGCAGGCTGAGCGCGACGAGCAGCGAGAACGCCGTCATGTGCAACAGGCCGACGCTCAGGATCACCGGCAAATCGCCCCGGCGCGGCAGCACGAGACGGCGGCTCAGCGCGCAGATGACGAACAGCGTCGCCATGCCGATGACCGAACGAAGCGCAGTGCTCCACCACGGCGAGACGTGGGCGAGAAGGGCTTTGCTGACCGGCCAGTTCACTCCCCAGGTCACGATGACGATGGCGAACAGCACGCCAGCGTGCGAGCGCACCGGCGAACGGTTCGAGGCTAGGCGTTGCAAGCTGGCCGGCAGGTTCACGTGCCCGGACTCCGTGAGGGGATGGACGGGCGTTCTGCGGCGGGTGACCTGAACGAGATCGTCTCGTCATCCAGCGGGCAGAACGCGCTATCCCATCACGTTAAGGTAGGCGTGGAGGGTAGAGAAGCGCCAGCGCCGAGGTATTCGGTGGTGCCACGGCGCTGAACAACCTGAGCGGGTCAGGCTTTCGGCGGCCGGCCGCTCAGCTTCATGCAGAGGCCGCGCAGGAAGACGCGGATGCCGTCGCTCTTGCCCAGTTGAGGGCGATGACGGAAGACGTCGTAGTCGACGGCTTCGATCATCTCGAGAATGCGCAGGCCGCCGTGCACGACGCAACACAGTTCCAGCCCGAAGCGACCCGGCACGCGGTTCGCCAGCGGTGCGCCGCGCAGCATCATCTTGCGGGCGAAGTCGACTTCGTAACGCATCAGCGCGCGGAACTTGTCGTCGTACTTGTGCGCGCCGATGTCGGCGTCCGTCACGCCGAAGCGGGCCATGTCGTCCTGCGGCAGATACACGCGCGCCTTGCGCCAGTCGACCTCCACGTCCTGCCAGAAGTTGATCACTTGCAACGCCGAGCAGATGTCGTCGGAGCAGGCGATGTTTTCCGGCGTGTCGAGCTTGAACAGGCCGAGCATGATGCGACCGACCGGATCGGCCGAGCGGCGCGTGTAGTCGCGCAGGTCGGCAAACGTGGCGTAGCGCTTGGTCTCGATGTCCTGATCGAAGGCGGAGAGCAGGTCGGAGAACGGTTGCACCGAGAGCTGGTGCTCGGTGATCACCTGGGCGAGGGCGGCGAACAGCGGCATGTCGGGCGACGTCGGCTGCCCGGCGGCGATCTTGTCGAGTTCGGCCTGATAGGCGGCCAGCCCGGCGTGGCGCTCGGTGTTGGTGGCGTCGCCCTCGTCGGCGATGTCGTCGGCAGTCCGGGCGAAGTTGTAGATCACGCCTACCGGCGCGCGCATTTCGCGCGGCAGCAGGACACTGGCGACCGGGAAGTTCTCGTAATGCTCGATCTTGGCGTCGGAAGTCATCGGGTGATGCGTGTGAGGCGAGTGTGAAGCGGATGAGGGCCATGCCGCTTCCACGTCTGGTTTTGAGGATCGAAACCACGGAGCGGCGCGCAATGCCCCGAGATTCTATGCCATCGCCCCCCATCCTGTCGGGAAAGTCGCGCCAATCCCCGGTATACTTCTCCCTTTGCCCGGATTCTCCAGGCCCTATAGCAGTGTCACCCTGTTCCCCTGTACGACGAGGAGCCTCGTGAGCGTCGCCGAACCGATCGAAATTTCGCCTGAGCAAAGCAGTGCACGCGTGGCGTCGGGCAGCAGCTTTTACGCTGCCATGCGTATTTTGCCGCCCGCGCAACGCGAAGGCATGTTCGAGATCTATGCCTTTTGCCGTGCCGTGGACGATATCGCCGACGACGGCGACGACACGTCTGCGAACCGCATGGCGCGTCTGGCCGTGTGGCGGCGCGATCTGGCCGATCTTTACGATGGCCGTCCGACGCCGTCGCTGGGCAACCTCGCACGCGCCGTCAAACAATTCGGTCTGAAGCACGAAGATTTCCTCGCCGTCATCGACGGCATGGAAATGGATGCCTGCGGCCCCATCGTCGCCCCCGATCTGCCCACGCTCGACCTGTATTGCGACCGTGTGGCGAGCGCCGTCGGCCGTCTGTCGGTCAAGGTGTTCGGCATGCCCGAGCAGGACGGCATCGATCTCTCGTATCACCTGGGCCGTGCGCTCCAGTTGACGAACATTCTGCGCGATATCGACGAAGACGCCGGCATCGGCCGCGTCTATCTGCCGCGTGAAACGCTCGCAGACGCCGGTATCGTCGGCGCGACGCCCGACATGGTCGTCGCTGCCCGTCTCGACAAAGCGTGTGCGCCGCTCGTGGCGCAGGCGCGTGAGCATTACGCCCGCGCCCGCACGATCATGGCGCGTCATCCGCGACGTGTCGTGGTGGCACCGGCCGTCATGGCGAAGGCATACGGCGCGATTCTCGACAAACTTATCGCGCGCGGCTTCGCCGTGCCTCGCGAGCGCGTGCGTGTACCGCGCTGGCGTCTCATTCTGATGCTCGTGCGGCAGATGGTTTTCTGATGGCGGGGACTGTTCACGTCATTGGTGCCGGCCTGGCCGGGCTGGCCGCTGCGGTCAGACTCGCCACGCGCGGCGTTGCCGTGGTGTTGCACGAAGCCGCACCGCAGGCTGGCGGACGTTGCCGCTCGTACTTCGACAAGCAACTGAACGCCGTGATCGACAACGGCAACCATCTGGTGCTCTCGGGCAACACGACGATGCGCGAGTTCACGCGCACCATCGGCTCCGAGCACACGCTGACCGGCCCGGATCGCGCCGAGTTCGCGTTCGTCGATCTCGAGAACGACGAACGCTGGACGGTGCGGCTCTCCGAAGGGCGTCTGCCGTGGTGGATCTTCGATAAGAACGCTCGTGTGCCGGGTACGAAGTGGTCGGACTATCTGTCGCTCGCGCCGCTGTTGCGCGCGGGGCCGGACGCCACCATGACCGACGCCATGAATTGTCCGCCGATGCTGTACAAGCGGCTGATTCATCCCCTGTTCCTCGCGGTGCTCAACGCGGATCCTGCGGAGGGCTCGGCGCAGATGGCCGGTGCGGTGCTGCGCGAGACGCTGGTGCCGGGCGGCAAGTCCTGTCATCCGCTGATCGCTACGGAAGGGCTGGACGTCTCGTTCGTGACGCCTGCGCTGGCGTATCTGGAAGCCAAGGGTGCGCGCGTGATGATGCAGCACCGGGTGCGCGAATTGCACTTTGCCGCCGACGGTAGTCGCGTTGACGCCATCGATTTCGGCGACGGGCCTGAACCGTTGGCCGCTGAGGATTCGGTGGTGCTGGCGGTGCCGCCGAACGTGGCAGCGTCGCTGGTGCCGTCGCTGACGACGCCGGACGAGTACCGCGCCATTGTCAACGCGCACTACCAGGTGCCGCCGCCGCCGGGCTGCCCGCCGATGATCGGCGTGGTGAACGGCGTGAGCGACTGGATTTTCGCGTTCGACGGTCGCCTCTCGGTCACGATCAGCGGGGCCGATCATCTGCTCGACGAGTCGCGCGAATCGCTCGCGCTTCGCATCTGGGAAGAGGTCGCCAGCGCTTGCAAGATTCCGTCCACGCCGATGCCGGTGTGGCAACTGGTGCGCGAGAAGCGCGCCACGTTTGCGGCGACGCCCGCGCAGGACAAGCGTCGCCCCGGTGCGAAGACGCGCTGGCGCAATCTGCTGCTGGCTGGCGACTGGACGGCCACCGGCCTGCCCGCGACCATCGAGGGCGCGCTGCGCAGCGGGAATCTGGTGGCCGATTTGCTGCACCGCGCCTGACAGTTTGCGACTGTCATTGGGCACGTAACTGCGACTGCAATTGTTTAACCGGCGCTTAACGCGCGCCGCTCTATCGCCTTTGAATAGGCAAGAACGCCATGGATACGATACGCGATGCTTCCGAAAAGGAGGCGCGACGCACGGCCACTGCCACGGCCGTGGACCTCAAACTGCACACTGAACTCGCTCAAAAGGTGAGTACGGCAATGGCGACGCAGACGCTGGAAACCGGTATCGACCGCTCGATCACGGCGCTGCTCGATCTGCAACAGGAAGACGGTCACTGGTTGTTCGAACTGGAAGCCGATGCGACGATTCCGGCCGAGTATGTGCTGCTGCGTCACCATCTGGGCGAGAAGGTCGACGCCGAGCTCGAAGCGAAGGTCGCCGCGTATCTGCGTCGCATTCAGGGCGAGCACGGCGGCTGGCCGCTGTTCCACAACGGCAAGTTCGATATGAGCGCGAGCGTGAAGGCGTACTTCGCGCTCAAGATGATCGGCGAGCCGATCGACGCGCCGCACATGGTGCGCGCGCGCGAAGCCATCATCTCGCGCGGCGGCGCGCAGAATTCGAACGTTTTCACGCGCATTCTGCTGGCGCTCTACGGCGTGCTCGAATGGAAGGCGGTGCCGATGATGCCCGTCGAAATCATGCTGCTGCCGCAGTGGTTCCCGTTCCATTTGTCGAAGGTCTCGTACTGGGCGCGCACGGTGATCGTGCCGTTGCTCGTGTTGCAGGCCAAGCGTCCGCTCGCGCGCAATCCTAAGGGCGTGACCATCGACGAACTGTTCATCGGCAGCCCGAAGGATGTCGGTCCGCCCAAGCGCGCCCCGCATCAGAGCCGCTTCTGGTTCACGTTCTTCTCGGGTGTCGACCATGTGCTGCGTGCGCTCGATCCGTTCTTCCCGAAGAAGCTGCGCGAGAAGTCGGTCAAGCGTGCGGTCGAGTTCGTGGAAGAGCGTCTGAACGGTGAAGACGGTCTCGGTGCGATTTATCCGGCGATGGCCAACGCCGTCATGATGTACGACGTACTCGGTTACCCGGAAGACCATCCGAGCCGCGCGATTGCCCGCAAGTCGGTCGAGAAGCTGGTGACGCCGGCCGATCACGAGACGTACGTCCAGCCGTGTCTGTCGCCGGTGTGGGACACCGCGCTGTCGGCCCATGCCTTGCTCGAAACCGGCGACAAGCGCGCTATCGAACTGGCGGGCAAGGGGCTGGAATGGCTCATCCCGTTGCAGATTCTCGACGTGCGCGGTGACTGGATCTCGCGTCGTCCGAACGTGCGTCCGGGCGGCTGGGCCTTCCAGTTCGCCAACCCGCATTATCCGGACGTGGACGACACGGCCGTGGTCGCGATGGCCATGGATCGCTACGAGAAGCTCGCGGGTACCTTCGAGAACGACAAGGTCGATGCGAGTGCGCGTCCGATGCGTTACGCGATCGATCGCGGCACGGAGTGGGTCATCGGCATGCAGAGCAGCAACGGCGGCTGGGGTGCATTCGAGCCGGAAAACACGCATCTGTACCTGAACAACATTCCGTTCTCGGATCACGGCGCGCTGCTTGATCCTCCGACGGTGGACGTCTCCGCACGTTGCCTGTCGATGCTCGCGCAACTGCCGCAGTCGCCTGAGCGTCGCGCGTCGGCCGATCTGGCGTTGAAGTACATCCTCGACGATCAGGAAGCCGACGGTAGCTGGTACGGCCGCTGGGGTATGAATTTCGTGTACGGCACGTGGTCGGCGATGTGCGGTCTCGCAGCGGCGGGCATTCTGCCCGAGCATCCGGCGATGGCCCGTGCTGCGCAGTGGCTGCTCTCGATTCAGAACGCCGACGGCGGCTGGGGCGAGGACGGCGACAGCTACAAGCTCGAATACAAGGGCTATGAGGCCGCGCCTAGCACGTCGTCGCAAACGGCCTGGGCGCTGCTCGGTCTGATGGCGGCGGGCAAGGCCGATCATCCGGCGGTCAAGCGCGGCGTCGACTATCTGCTGAACACGCAGAACGACGAAGGGCTGTGGGACGAAGATATCTATACGGCGACAGGCTTCCCGCGCGTGTTCTATCTGCGCTATCACGGCTATCGCAAGTTCTTCCCGCTGTGGGCGCTCGCACGTTTCCGTAACCTCACGGTGCGCAACGATTGCCCGGTGCCTTGCGGGATGTAAGTTCGACATCCGCAGTCCGCATCAGACATCCATCGCCCCGGCATCGACCGTTTTCGTGTTGATCGCCGGGGCGATTCGTTTTACCGTTCGCTGTCGAATTCGTTCAAGGTATCCATGAATCCCCCCATCATCGTCGTGACCGGTATGCCGTTCGAGGCTCGCATTGCCAAGGGGGACGGTGTGCGTGTCGTCTGCGCACAGAACGCCACACTGGCGGCGGAGCTGGAGGCTGTCATCGCCTCAGAGGGCGCGCGCGGGCTGGTGAGCTTCGGCACGGCGGGCGGGCTGATTCCCGGGGTGAAGCCGGGGCAGTGGGTCATCGCGCACAAGGTGCTCGACATGCCGCAGCAGGCGCGTGAGTCCGTCACGTCGATCCCGTGGGCCGAGGCGTTGCGTCGTGCCATTCCTGCGGCGCTACGGGCCGATCTGGCCGGCGTGACGGCACCGGTGGTGACGGCGCAGGACAAGGCGGCGCTGTTTCGCGAGAGCGGGGCAGCGGCGGCGGATATGGAGTCGCATATCGTCGCACGTGTGGCACAGGCGCACGGGCTGCCGTTCGTCGTCGCGCGCGTGGTGATCGATCCCGCAGAGCGCTCACTGCCCCCGGCGGCGCTCGCTGGTATGCGCAGCGATGGCTCGACGGACATCCTCGGCGTACTGCGCTCGCTCGCGGGCAATCCGCTTCAGTTGCCTGCGTTGCTTCGCGTGGGACAGGACGCAGGCCGTGCGAAGAAGGCGATGCAGTACGGGCGGCAGATCGTTGCCCTGAAGCTCGGCGAAGGGTTTGGCGCGAAGGCCGCTGGGATCTGATTCGTCCCGCTTCGTCTCGCTATTTCGCCGGTGCCCTCCACAGCACGTTGCAACAAACCCCGGCACCCAACAAAAATGCCAGCGTGTCTTCGCAGACAGGCTGGCATTTTTGCTTAACGACAGACGTAGCGCGTTAGCGGCTTAAACGTCCGACGACTGCTGTCCGCGCGCTTGTGCGCGACCCTTCCACATCCCGCCGCGACCGCGCCAGTGTTGCAGCGCCGAGTCGAACGTGAAGACGGTATAGAGCGCGGCCACGAGCGGCAGCATCGGCCCGAAGCTCGACGGCTGACGGTAGAAGCGCAGCATCGGCAGATACGAAATCGTCATCGCGATCCATGCGAAAAGACCCAGCCACTGACCAATGCCCGAACCGAAGATCGTCATGACCGGCGGCACGATGAACGTCAGCAGCAGCGACACGATCGTGCCCGCCAGCAGCACCGGCGAGTACTGCAATTGCGCGTAAGCCGTGCGCGACACCATCTTGCGAATCTCGCCGAGGTTGTCGTACGGACGCACGCTCACGGCGCGCTCCGTCAGTCCCAGCCAGATCGGACCTTGCTTCTTGAGCATGCGTCCCATCGCGCAGTCGTCGATGATCTCGTCGCGAATCGCTTCGATGCCGCCACCGGCTTCGAGCGACGGCCGATGGATCAGCATGCAGCCACCGGCGGCGGCCGCCATCTTCTTCTTCGGATCGTTGACCCACGCGAACGGGTACAGCATCTGGAAGAACAACACGAACGCCGGAATCAGCGTGCGCTCGAACCAGGCCGTGCAACGCAGCTTCGCCATGAGCGAGACGAGTACGCGGTTGTCGCCCGTCGCACGCGTCACCAGACGGCGCACGTTATCGGGCGAGTGCGCGATGTCGGCGTCGGTGTGCAGCAGGTATTCGGGGCGGATGCCGTCGTCGTTGGTTGCGGGATCACTTGCGAACGCGACGCCCTGACGCACGGCCCACATCTTGCCGGTCCAGCCGCCGGGCAGCGGTTGACCCGAGAGAACATCCACGCGACGCGTCAGACCGTCGGCGGCGGCGCGGGCCGCCGCTTCGCGTGCGAGGTCCGCCGTGCCGTCATTGCTCTGATCGTCGACGACGACGATACGCAGGCGTCCGGCGTAGTCCTGACGGCAAAGCGATTCAACCACCTGACCGATCGATTCGGCTTCGTTTCGCGCCGGAATGACGACGGCAACGGGAGGCCACACGGCGGGGGCGGGCAGACGGTCTTCGTTCAGATCGTCGCGCTCACGCGCACGCCAGAAATCGCCTTGCGAGATCAGCAGATAGATCCAGATGGCCAGCGACAACGCGGCGATCCAGGCCAAAACAGTCATGAGAGATATCCGGCAGAACCAAACCAGGCGAGCGCGTCGCGCAGGCCTTCGGGATAGGCGCGGGCGGTGTAGCCCAGCTCGCGTTTGGCCTTCTCCGAGGAGAAGAACATGTGATAGCGCGACATCTTCAGGCCGTCGACCGTGACGAACGGCTCTTTGCCGGTGAAGCGCGCCACGCCCTGTGCTGCCATCGCAAGCGGGTATAACGGCCAGCGCGGCAGCGCGATCTTCGGTGCCTTGCGGCCGACCATGCCGGCGATGCTGGCGAGCATGTCGCGCAGCAGCACGTCGTCGCCGCCGAGGATGTAGCGCTCGCCGATGCGCCCACGCTCAAGCGCCAGCAAATGGCCTTCCGCGCAATCGTCGACGTGCACGAGATTCAGCCCGGTATCGACGAACGCAGGAATCTTGCCTTGCGCGGCTTCGACGATGATGCGCCCGGTCGGCGTGGGCTTGATGTCGCGTGGACCGATGGGGGTGGACGGATTGACGATCACGGCAGGCAGGCCGTCGTTCGCAATCATCCGTTCGACCAGACGTTCGGCCGCGACCTTGCTGCGCTTGTACACGCCGATGGTCGTGGCTTCGTCGTTCGGGGAGGTTTCGTCGACAGGGCCGGTCGCGTCGTGCACACGCAGCGTCGCAACGCTGCTGGTGTACACCACACGTTCGACACCTGCACGCAGCGCGGCTTCCATCACCGTGCGCGTGCCGTCGATATTGGCCCGCATGATGTCGTTGGGATCTTTCGCCCAGAGGCGGTAGTCGGCGGCCACGTGGAGCAGGGCGTCCACGCCTGTGAGCGCGCGCTGCATCGATGCCGCGTCGCGCATGTCGCCTTCCACGACCTCGACAGGCAGGTCGGCGAGGTTCGCCCGAGGGCTGGTGCCACGCACCAGCAGGCGAACCTCATGACCGCGCGCGAGCGCCGTACGTGCTACCGCAGAACCGACGAACCCGGAGGCGCCGGTGACCAGCACTCGCGACGGCATTTACGCCTTGGCCCGGCGCAATTCGTCGAGCTTGATCTCGACGTGCTTCGAGAACACGAACTCGGCCGGACGCTGCTTGGCGAACGAGATGTCGTCTGCCATCTTGCCTTCGGTGCGAACGCCCTTGAGCGCCACGCCCAGCGCACGCAGCGGATGCGAGATCGTTTCGTTCACAGCCGTGGCTTCGAAGCCGCTGTGCACCATGCAGTCGGCGCACTTCTCGTAGTTGCCCACACCGTACTTGTCCCAGTCGGTGGTGTCCATCAGTTCCGTGTACGTCTTGGCATAGCCTTCGCCGAGCAGGTAGCACGGACGCTGCCAGCCGAACACCGTACGCGTCGGGTTGCCCCACGGCGTGCAGTGGTACGAACGGTTGCCGGCGAGGAAGTCCAGGAACAGGCTCGACTGGCTGAACGTCCAGTTCTTGCCGCCGTTGCCGCGCTTGAGAATGTCGCGGAACAGTTGCTTGGTCTTCGAACGGTTCAGGAAGTGCTGCTGGTCCGGAGCGCGCTCGTAAGCGTAGCCCGGCGACACGGTGATGCCGTCGAGGCCCAGGTCCTTCGTCGAATCGAAGAACTTGGCGACCTTTTCCGGATCGGCGTTGTTGAACAGCGTGCAGTTGATGTTCACACGGAAGCCGCGCGACTTCGCCAGCTTGATGGCGGCCACGGCGCGGTCGTACACACCTTCCTGCGACACGGCGGCGTCGTGCATTTCACGGTCGCCGTCGAGGTGGATCGACCACACGAAGAACGGGCTCGGCTCGTAGTCGTCGATCTTCTTTTCGAGCAGCAGGGCGTTCGTGCACAGATAGACGAACTTCTTGCGCTCGATGATGCCCTTGACGATCTGCGGCATTTCCTTGTGCAGCAGCGGCTCGCCGCCGGCGATCGAGACGACCGGTGCGCCGCACTCGTCCACGGCGTCAAGGGAGTCCTTGAGCGAGACGCGCTGGTTCAGGATGGGGTCCGGATAGTCGATCTTGCCGCAGCCCGAGCAAGCCAGGTTGCAGCGGAAGAGCGGTTCGAGCATCAGCACCAGCGGGTAGCGCTTGTTGCCCTTGAAGCGTTGCTTCATCAGATAGGCGCCAACATACGCCTGTTGCAGGAAGGGGATGGCCAAGTTCGGCTCCTGTTCGTATAGCGTTAGCCAGCGACCGCGTGTTGTGCGGCGACCGGCTCGTCTTTGGTCAATTCCGACGGCAAGCGGAACTGGATGGTTTCCTCGATGCCGTCCATGAGAGTCACTTCGACCGTGTCGATGCGACGCAGCGCATCGATCACGTCTTCGACCATGCGCTCGGGCGCGGACGCCCCTGCGGTAATGCCGATGCGGGCTTTGCCGCGCACCCATTCCGGATTTACCTCGGAGCCGTCGGCCACGAGATAGCTCGGCAGCCCCATTTCGGAGCCGATTTCACGCAGGCGGTTCGAGTTCGAGCTATTCGTCGCCCCGACCACGAGCAGTACGTCCACACGCTCGCACAGCTCGCGCACGGCGGTCTGGCGATTCTGCGTGGCGTAGCAAATGTCTTTGGTGTTCGGGCCGACGATATTGGTAAAGCGACGTTGCAGCGCAGCAATGATACCGCGAGTCTCGTCGACCGACAGCGTGGTCTGCGTGACGTACGAGACCGGCGTGTCAATGGCGAGCGGCAGGGCGTCGACATCGGCCTCGGTCTGTACGAGGTGAACCGGACCGTCGATCTGGCCCATCGTCCCCTCGACTTCCGGGTGCCCGGCGTGACCGATCAGAATGACTTCACGGCCGGCAGACACGTAATTCTTGCCTTGAATGTGTACCTTGGTGACAAGCGGGCAGGTGGCATTGAGCACCTTCAGACCGCGAATCTCCGCTTCCTGCTCGACGACGCGTGCGACGCCATGGGCGCTGAAAATGGTGACAGCGCCCGCAGGGGCTTCGGACAACTCGGCGATAAAGCGCGCACCCTTCGCCTTGAGCGAATCGACCACATGCTTGTTATGGACGATCTCATGGCGAACGTAGACCGGTGCGCCGTATTTCTCCAGCGCACGTTCTACGATCTCGATGGCACGTATGACACCCGCACAAAACCCGCGGGGTTGGGCAAGTAAGACTTGCATTCAGCTCTCCGGCTCAGGTCGGCCGGGATGGCGGTTTCTATCGGGCTTCCATGCGCCAGTGATCAAGGCGCACTGAAGAGTACGGGGCCAGTTTCGATGGCAAATCGTACACACCCGCGGGGGGACCGCCGTCCGGTCGTTTGACAAGCAGCGATTGTAACCGTGGCTGCCAAATATTGCTGGCGACCCCCGGTAGGAGAGCGCCCGCAAGTGTTGCATAAATGTTGACGAATCGGCGCCGATCTGGATGAGTTCTGCGCCGATCCTGCTGCCATTCTCCGGAAATCTCGGCGAACGGTCATTCAATCTGTCCGGCTGGAAGCGAATGGGTTCCGACTGGCCTTGCTTAAGTCGTTGATTTTATTTGCCGAAACGGTCGTTCTTCTCGCGCAGGTAGGCAATCAGGCTGTCGATGCCGCCCTGAGCGATGCGCGCCTTGAACTGCGGCTGGTACAACTGGATCAGCCAGGCGTTGGCCACGTTCTCGCCCATCATGTTGATGTCGTAGATCTTCCAGCCCTTGTCGGTCTTCGTGAGACGGTAAGCCACCGACAGGTTGTCGCCCGTGCCGCTGACGGTCGCACCGACCACCACGTCGCTGCTGTTTGCCGTGAGCTTTGCCGGATCGAACTTGAACGTCAGGTCGTTACCGCGCACTTGCGAGAGTTGCAGTGCAAAGGTGTTCACCAGCAGTTGCTGGAACTGCTCGAAGACTTGCTGCTGCTGGGCGGGCGTGGCGGCGTCGAAGGCTTTGGGGCCGACGGCGAAGCGCGTGGTGCGCTGGAAGTCGGCGTACGGCAGGAAGTCGCGGGCGACGACGCGCGCCGTGGCGGTGACGTCACCGGTCTTGGCTGCCGGATCGGCCTTCACGCCCTTGACGACCGTCTCGACGGCCGTCTTCACCATGTCGTTCGGATTGGCGCTTGCCTGGGCCCAGGCACTGGATACGGTCGCTACGCTGCCGATACCGCTCAATGCGACGGCAGCCACCGTCATCAGGAATTTATTCATGCCAGCTTGTCTGAATAGGTTGGATTCGGGGGTAGGCCGTAGTGTAGTGCACGTGACGCACACCCGGCCCCTGTATACTGCTGCGATTTTGTAAATTCACTGTTCTCTGCGCATTCTGTGGCTGATCGACGGATTTTCTGCGCGATTGGTTCCTGATGCCCGCTAATGTTTAACCTTTCGTTACGTGTTGAGGGGCGGTGGGCCATGCGTCGGACGTCACAGTGAGACTTCCACTTTCTTCCGGAACCGCTTCATGCTGACTTCGCTCGTCGTGCGCATCGTCCGTTTTTCGGCGAAGCACGCGTACCCGGTCATCTTCGCTTCGCTGCTGCTCGTGGTCGCCAGTTGTGTGTATGTCGCCAAGCATTTCGCGATCAACACCGACGTGTCCAGCCTGATCGATCTGAATACCCCGGCCGCCGAACGCGGTCGTGAAATCGACCGTGCGTTCCCGCAGAAGACCGACCTGACGCTGGCCGTCGTGCAGGCTCCCGCCGCCGAGTTCGCCGACAAGGCCGCTGCCGAGCTGGCGGCCAAGCTCGAAAGCGAGACGGATGTGTTCCGCGCGGTGAGCCGTCCCGGCGCGGGCGATTTCTTCGCACACAACGCATTACTTTTCGCGTCGACGGGCGACGTCAAATCGCTCACCGGCAAGCTCGAAGACGCCAAACCGTTGCTCAACCGTCTCGCGCAGGACCCGAGCCTCGCCGGTCTGTCGAACCTGCTGTCGGTGACCTTGCAGACGCCGTTGCTCACCGGTCAGGTGAAACTCTCCGATATGTCGCGCTTGCTGGGCAACGCGGCAGACGCCTCGGAAGCGGTACTCGCGAATCGTCCGGCCGCGATGTCGTGGCGCGCACTGGTCGCGCCCGATACCGTCGCGCGCAGCTACGTGCAGGTGCAGCCGGTGCTGGATTACGGCGCGCTCGAAGCAGGTGCTAACGCGGCCACGCGCATTCGCGATGCGGTGGCCGACCTGAAGCTCGCGGAGCGCTACGGCGCGACGGTGCGCCTCACCGGCCCGCGTCCGCTGTCGGACGAGGAGTTCGCGTCGGTGCGTCAGGACGCCGGGCCGAACGCCGTCATCACGCTGCTCGCCGTACTTGTGGTGCTGTGGTTGGCCGTGCGCTCGGGCAAGATGATTCTCGCGGTCTTCATTACCTTGCTCGCGGGGCTTGCCGTCACGTTTGCGCTCGGTCTGATGATGGTCGGCGCGCTCAATATGATTTCCGTCGCGTTCGCGGTGCTCTTCGTCGGCATTGGGGTGGACTTCGGCATTCAGTTCGGTGTGCGTTATCGGGAAGAGCGTCATCGACTGGAACATGACGAAGGCAAATCGGGCGACGAGGTGTTGCGCGGCGCGTTGGGTGGCGCAGGCAAGCAGATTGCCATGCCGCTCACGCTGGCTGCAGCGGCCACGGCGGCCAGCTTCTTCTCGTTCCTGCCGACGGACTATCGCGGCGTGTCCGAGCTGGGCCTGATCGCGGGTGTGGGCATTCTGTGCGTGGCGTTCCCGTCGGCGATCACCTTGCTGCCGGCGCTCATCAGCGTGTTCAAGCCGAAGGGTGAGCCGAGCCCGCCCGGGTTCCGCAGCCTCGGGCCGGTCGACGATTTCACCGAGAAGCACCGCAAGCCGTTGCTGTACGGCACGCTCGCGCTGGTCATTGCCGGGTTGCCGCTGCTCGCGCATTTGCATTTCGATTTCAATCCGCTGCATCTGAAAGACCCGCATACGGAGTCGATGGCGACGCTCATCGATCTGTCGAATTCGCCGGAAGCGGGCGTCAACGATGTGCAGTTGCTCGCGCCGAATCTGGCGGATGCCGATGCCGAAGCCGCCAAGCTGCGTGCGGTGCCGGAAATCGGCCGCGTGGTGACGCTCACCACGTTCCTGCCGTCCGACCAGCCCGCCAAGCTGGCGATGATCGGCACGGCGGCGAAGTCGCTGCTGCCGGTGCTCACGCAAACACCGTTGGCCGCTGTGCCGGATGCCACGCGCGTCTCGGCGCTCAAGACGGCCGCTGGTCAGTTGGAAGATGCCGCACTCGATTACCCGGGCGAGGGCGCGAAGGAAGCGCAGCGTCTGGCAGCGGCGATGCGCAAGCTCGCTGCGGCTGATCCGGCCACGCGCGACCGTGCAGACCGCGCGATTGCCGACCCGCTGAAGCTGGCGCTCGGTCAACTGCGCGACGCCTTGCAGCCGCAGTCGGTCACGCGCGAATCGTTGCCGAAGGACATCGCGTCGCAGTGGGTGGCCGCCGACGGACGCGCCCTCGTCAACATCTCGCCGCGCGTGGAGAAGGGCGCGGACCCGAGCGACGACGTGATGCTGCGCAAATTCACCGAGGCTGTCCTGCGCACGACGCCGGACGCGGTCGGCGGTCCGATCTCGATTCTGCGCTCGGCCAACACGATCATTCGCGCGTTCATCGAGGCGGGCGCGTGGGCGCTGCTGTCGATCACGGTCCTGCTGTGGCTGGCGCTGCGCAACTTCGGCGACGTGCTGCGCACGTTGGTCCCGCTGCTGGTCTCGGCGGCCGTGACGCTCGAAGTGACGGTGCTGATCGGACTACCGCTGAACTTCGCGAACATCATCGCGCTGCCGTTGCTGCTGGGCGTGGGGGTGGCGTTCAAGATCTACTACGTGATCGCTTGGCGTCACGGACAGTACCGCTTGCTGGCGTCGGGGCTGACGCAGGCGATCGTGCTGTCTGCGGCAACCACGGGCATCGCGTTCGGCAGCCTCTGGCTGTCGCATCACCCGGGCACGTCGAGCATGGGCAAGCTGCTGGCGCTCTCGCTCGTGTGCACGCTCATCGGCGCTGTGTTCTTCCAGCCGGTGCTGATGGGCCGGCCGCGCGAGAAAGCCGTGCCGCCGAAGCAGTCCTGATGCGTTGAATCCGAAAGCAATGAAAAACGGCACCGAAAGGTGCCGTTTTTCTTGGGGGCGACGGACTGTGATGTCGATGCGCCGCGAACGCCGTCAAAGGCGCACTACACCGCCTCGACAGATCCACCGAGACGCTCAGCCATCGCCCGGCGAATCGAGGCCGTGACGCCCGGCACATCGAGGCCGACGGAGGCCAGTTGCTGCGCGGGCGTGCCCTGATCGATGTACGTGTCCGGCAGACCCAGTTGCAGCACAGGGACGAGCACGCCGTTGGCGTTGAGTGCTTCCACGCACGCCGTGCCCGCACCGCCCATCACCGACGCTTCTTCGAGCGTCACCACGAGGTCGTGCGTACGCGCCATCTCCAGTACCGTCGCTTCGTCCAGCGGTTTGACGAAGCGCATGTTCACCACGCTCGCATCGAAGGCGTCCGCCACCTGTTCGGCCAGCGCGACCATCGACCCGAAGGCCAGAATCGCGACGCGCTTGCCTGCGGGCGCAGCGCTCTGACGTCGCACCTGAGCACGGCCGACCGGCAGCGTGGACAGACCCGCTTCGGTCTTCACACCGGGGCCGGTGCCGCGCGGATAACGCACCGCGCTGGGTCCGTCGATACCCAACGCCGTCTGCAACATCTGACGGCATTCGTTCTCGTCGGCCGGGGCCATCACGACCATATTCGGGATGCAGCGCAGATAGGCGATGTCGTACGCACCCGCGTGGGTCGCACCGTCCGCACCGACCAGACCGCCACGGTCGATTGCGAAGAGGACCGGCAGATTCTGCAAGGCGACGTCGTGGATCAACTGGTCGTAGCCGCGTTGCAGGAACGTCGAGTAGATCGCGACGACGGGGCGCAGGCCTTCCGTCGCCAGCCCGCCCGCGAACGTGACGGCGTGCTGCTCGGCAATGCCGACGTCGTAGTAACGCTCCGGAAAGCGCTTTTCGAACTCGACGAGGCCGGAGCCTTCGCGCATGGCGGGTGTCACGCCGACAACGCGCTTGTCTGCCGCTGCCGCATCGCACAGCCATTCCCCGAACACCTGCGTGTAGGTCTTGGCCGAGACGGTGCCCGGTGCGGCCGGACGAATGCCTTCGCTCGGATTGAATTTGCCCGGCCCGTGGTACAGCACGGGATCGGCTTCGGCCAGCTTGTAGCCACGGCCCTTGCGCGTCACCACGTGCAGGAACTGCGGCCCCTTGAGGGCTTTGATGTTCTCGAGCGCGGGGATCAGCGCGTCGAGATCGTGGCCGTCGATGGGGCCGAGATAGTTGAAGCCGAATTCCTCGAACATCGTGCCCGTGGGCGAGACGATGGCCTTGGCGTGTTCTTCGAGCTTGTGGGCGAGTTCGCGCATCGGCGCGGGCGCGTTGCGCAGCAGATTGCGCACGCTTTCCTTGCCGGCCGAGTAGAACTGACCGGACATCAGACGCGTGAGGTACTGATTGAGCGCGCCGACCGGCGGCGAGATCGACATATCGTTGTCGTTGAGCACGACGAGAAACGGCAGATCGTCGTAGACGCCGGCATTGTTCAGCGCTTCGAAGGCTTCGCCCGCCGTCATCGCGCCATCGCCGATCACGGCAATGGCGTGACGCTTTTCACCCTTGACCTTGCTCGCCAGCGCCATGCCCAGCGCTGCCGAAATCGATGTGCTCGAATGCGCCGTGCCGAACGTGTCGTACGGCGATTCGTCGCGCTTCGGAAAGCCCGACAGCCCTTGCCACTGACGCAGCGTCGGCATGGCTTCGCGTCGGCCGGTCAGGATCTTGTGCGGGTAGGTCTGATGACCCACGTCCCACACGATCCGGTCGTTCGGCGTGTCGAAGACATAATGCAGGGCGATCGTCAGTTCGACGGTGCCCAGATTCGACGACAGGTGCCCGCCGGTGCGCGAGACGTTCTCGAGCACGCAGGCGCGCAGTTCGTCGGCCACGCGGCGCAATTCAGGACGCGAGAGCGCGCGCAGTTCGGCAGGGGAGTGGAGGCTGGCTAGCAAATCTGTCATGGCTGAACGTCTGTCCCCGGCTTACTTCACCAGCCGGGCGAAGGAGGCCAGCAGGCGATCGATATCGGCCGCCGTGAGGTTGCCCATCGTCGAGATACGGAACAGTTCCTTCGACAGACCGCCCTGACCGGCATAGATGACGAAGCCGTCGGCCTTGAGCCAGTCGTGCAGACGCGGATAGTCGACACCGGCCGGAAGCTTGTACGCGCGCAGCACCACCGACGATTCGCCCGGCGGCAGCACGCTGTCGATGCCCAGCGCGGCCAGACCGGCGCGCGCTTGCTCGGCGAGCGCACCGTAGTGCGCGTGACGCTTTTCCCAGCCACCGGCGTCTTCCAGTTCACGCAGGGCTTCGACGAGCGCGTAGTAGGCCTGCACGGACGGCGTGAACGGCGTGTTGCGCTCGGCTTGCAGCTTGGCGAGGCGCGCGATGTCCAGATAGTAGGTACGGGCGAACGCCTTCGCGAGGGCGGCCTTGCGCACGAGCACGAACGACACGCCCGGCACGCCGTGCACGCACTTGTTCGCGGTCGCGGCCACGGCGACGATGGCCGAGTCGTTGAAGTCGATGGCTTCGGCGGCGAAGCTGCTCACGCCGTCGACCAGCAGATCGATGCCCCGCTCACGGCACACGCGCGAGAGGCCCGTCAGATCGTTCAGACGGCCGGTGGTCGTCTCGTGGTGAATGATCGCCACGTTCGTGTACGGACGCTCGCCTGCCGCGTCCAGCTTGGCGACGATCTGCGCCAGATCCGGTGCCTGCATCCATTCGAAATGGATGACGTCGTGATCGATGCCGTATTGCTTGGCGATCTGCGAGATGCGCTCGCCGTACACGCCGTTCTCGACGATCAGCAGGCGGCCGCCTTCCGGCACGAGGCCGGCCGTCATGCTCTCGACGGCAGCCGTGCCCGAACCGGTCATCAGCACCGGCGTCCACACGGCCGGGTCGAGGCCGTAGACGGCCGTCAGACGCGCGCGGGCTTCGTCCTGCAAGTCGAAGAATTCAGGCTCGCGGTGGCACAGATCGGGTTGCAGCAGGCTTTTGCGAACACGCTCGGTCAGGGTAACGGGGCCCGGATTCAGTAACAGCATGGCGAAGCTTCCTCGGCAGATATCGTAAGGGGGATCGCTCAGGCCGAAGCCTGTGCGCGTTGTGCAATATGGTCCATCAGTCGCGACTTCACGGCTTCCGGCGTGACCTTCGGACGCGGCAGACCGTCCGGTGTACCGGGGCGCGTCGTCAGACACGCAAAGCGCGGGCCGTCGTTCAGGCTATGGCTGCGGCCGTCGAACAACTGCTCGATGACGTCGAGCGTATCGCCTTCGAGCGCCACGGCATAACCGCTGGCAGCGGCCACGCCGGCGAACGATACCGTCGGCGAGACCGTTGCCTGCGCGCCGGTCGAGTCGTGCGAAGCGTTATCGAGCAGCAAATGGATGAGGTTCGACGGGCCGTAAGCGCCCAGCGTCGCAAATGCCCCCATGCGCATGAGTGCCGCGCCGTCGCCGTCGAGTGCGACCACGCGCAGGTCCGGACGCGCGAGCGCGAGCCCCAGCGCGAGCGTCGTCACGCAACCCATCGAGCCGACCATGTAGAGCTGATTGGCACGGTCGTCGAGGGCGTAGAGTTCGCGTCCGCAGAAGCCGGTCGACGCGAGCACCACGGTGCCTTCGAGCGGCGTGTGCGCGATGACACGGGCGAGGGCGTCGCGACGCGTCGGCATGTCCGACGGCGCAACACTGCGCATGACCGACACCGGTGCCGGCTGTGCGGGACGCGCCGGGCGCTCCGAGGGTTGCAGCGGGAACGGCGCCACGCTGCCCTTTTGCATCACGAGTGCGTAGGGGCGGCCGGTCTCGTCCATATGACGCACCGCACGCTCGAGCGCCGGTGCAATCGCGTCGGGCTCGGTCGGGAACAACTCCCAGGGCACTTCCATCAGGTCGAGCATGGCGGGCGTGATCGGGCCCATGAGCGCGTGTTGCGGCTCATCGGTAATGCCCGGCTGGCCGCGCCACGTCACGATCAGCAACTGCGGCAGACGGAACGTCCACGTGAGCGACGTGAGCGGGCTGACGGCGTTGCCGAGGCCCGAGTTCTGCATCATCGTGACCGAACGCGCACCACGGCCTTCACCGAGCGTCGCACCGGCCGCGATGGCGACCGCGTCGCCTTCGTTGGCCGCCGACAGGTAGTGCAGCGTCGGGTCTTGCAACACGTAGTTGATGAACGGCGTGAGGAACGAACACGGCACGCCGGTGTACCACGTGAAGCCGTGCTTGCGCGCGGCTTCGACGAACTGACCTGCCTCAATCACCTTGCGTCTCCGGAGCGGTGCCGCTGAACGGCGTCTGACCATGGGCGAAATCGGCCGCGCGGCGGAATTCTTCCATGTCGTTCACACCGCGCCAGTGACCGTGCACGTATTGCACTTCGATCTTTGCGCCATCGACCGCCAGCGCGTTGATCAGTTCGGGCATGCCGAGCTGGTCGAAGTCGGCGCGCGTCTGAAGCGCGGCGAAAACGCGTTGGAGTTGCGCGCGGCCTTCGTCGCCACGCACACCGAGCAGACCGATCCAGCGGCCGTTGGGCGTGCGGCCCGCGTCCGAGGCGTCGCCGCTGATCTTCTCGAGCAGCACTTGCTGACCGAACAGGCCACGGTCGTCGCCGGCCGAGCAATACGCGAAGTCGCGCACGCTGGCGTTCGCCGCATTGGCGGTGACGGCTGCGGTGGAGTCGACCACGACGGTAAAGTCGGCATCGCTCTCGACCAGATCGCGCACGATATAGCTGCGGAACAGCAGGTCGCCGTACGACACTACGGTGTCTTGCGCGAAGGCGTTGGCTACGCGTGCGAGCGAAGCCAGTTCGCCCGTTTCGGCATGACGTTCGTTGACGGCGAGTGTGATCCCGGCGGTGTCGATCGCGTCGGCACGATAGCCGCCCACGACCGTAATGTCGTTCACGTTCTGCTTCTTGAAGCCGTCGACCAGCCAGCGCAGCAGCGGCTTGCCCGCGACCGGCAGCATGACCTTCGGACGATCGGTCGTCACGCTTTCCAGGTTCTTGCCACGGCTGGCGGCCAGCACGATGGCCGAGCGCGGTGCGTTGGCGGCGGACAGGTAGCGGTCTTCGGCCTGCGTGTACTCGTCGGCGTCTTGCAGACGGAAGATCTCGTCCACGGTCGCGACGCGGTCTTCGACGTTGATCAGCGTTTCGTTGCGGTGAATCTCGGCGGCCACCGACTGCATGGCCGAGGTCGCGGCGCGCAGCAGATGGTTCGCCCAGATCACGAGGCTGATGTTGGCTTCGCGGAACACGTCGGTCGGCGTGCTGTAGTACTTCGTCGGCACGATCACCAGCGGGCAGCGGTTACCCCACTCGCGCGCGAATTGCACGATTTCATCGGCGCGCTTGAGCTTGCTGTGGATCAGGATGGCGTCCGCGCCGGCCTGATGATAGGCCTCGGCACGGCGCAGGGCTTCTTCCATGCCCCAGCCGGCGATCAGCGCTTCGACACGGGCGACGATCGAGAAATCGTCGTCGGCCTGCGAATCCTTACCGGCCTTGATCTTGCCGCAGAACTCGTCGATGTCGGCCAGGGGCTGACGTTCGCCACCGATGAAGCTGTTGGTCTTCGGGAAGACCTTGTCTTCGATACACACACCCGCGATGCCACGTTGTTCGAGCTTGCGCACGAGACGTCGCATGTTGTTGAAGTTGCCGTAGCCGGTGTCGCCGTCGAGCAGGATCGGCAGATCGCTGGCGTCGGCCATGAATTCGAGGTTGTCGACGACCTGCGTCCAGCTGGCTTCGTTATTGTCGCGAACGCCGAACTGCGCCGAAATGGTCAGACCGGACGCCCAGATGCCCTTGAAACCGGCTTCGCGCACGATACGTGCGGAGATACCGTTGTGGGCTTCCATCAGGAATTCGAGCTGATTGCTGAGCAGCATGGCGCGCAGTTGTGCTGCGCGCGTGGCCGTGGGCGGAAGGGTAAATGCGTCGGGAGCGTTCATTCGGACACCATCGTGAGCGGTTCGAGTTGCGGCAGCACCTGATCGGCGGCGCGCTTCACATCTTCAGGGTAGTCGATTTCGATCCACGGGAAGCCCGTGACATCGGCGGTTTCGAATTGCGCACCGCGCTCCAGCAGCAGATCGCGCACAGCTTCTTCGTGCGGCATCTTGGCGCGGCCCGATTCGACGTAATCGCGCGTGATTTCCGCCAGACGCGTTGCCGTCGCTTCGTTGAAACGGAAGAACCCGACGGACTCGCCGACGGTGTCGTATTCGAGGCCGACCATGACCTGCTTGCGCAGCTCGACCGGCACGCCGTCGCGCAGGCACAGCTTGACCGGCTCGTCGCCGACTTCGAAGTCGCGGTCGATGAGCAGACGGTTGGCGGTCTTGCCTGCGACGAGGGCGTTGAAAATGCGCTGGTCGTAGAGCACGTCCGCATCCATGACGAGCACGTCGCCGCCAGCGGTCATGGCTTCAGCCGTGGTGTGCAGCGTGAGCACGCTACCCAGGTTGAATTCCGGGTTGAGGTAAATCTTGGGACGCGGCGTCCAGTTCAGACGCTCCAGTTCCTCGCTCACTTGCTCGTGATGGAACCCGAGCGCGAGCACGACGTCCGTGATGCCGGCGGCTGCCAGCATGCGAAGGTGACGCTCGAGCAACGACATGCCGTCGAACTTCAGCAGGCACTTGGGCGACTGCTTGTCTTCGGGCTGGAGCAAACGCAGGCCCATGCCTGCTGCGAGAATGATGGCCCGCATGGTCGATATCCTTCTTTAGAGCGGTGCAGTATCCGTGGCGGTGGGCAGCGGCACGCTTTGTTGCGCAGCGCGCTGACGACGCCAGCCACGTTCGGAGAAATGCAGATAGACGAGGCCCGGCACGCCGAGCAGCAGCTCGCGCGTACGTTTGGCCAGCGACAGGGCCAGCGCGGCGTCGGCCGGCAAACCCACGAGCGGGGCGAGCAGCAGATACCCGCCTTCCTGCACGCCGAGTGAACCCGGCACGAAGAAGGCGGCACCGCGAATCGCCTGCCCGAGACTTTCAAGCAGCAGCGCATCGACCCAGCTCACCGGATGCCCGATGAATTGCAGGATCAGCCAGACTTCGACGGTGCCGACGATCCAGCCCACGAGGCTGAGCAGAAAACTGGCGAGCACCTGACGGCGATGACCGTACATGCGCTGCACGATTTCGTCGACGGCATCGGCGCGGTCGAGCAACGACGACCAGTCGCGCTTGGACGACATCTTCGAGAGCATGCGGAATGCCCAGCCGAAGATGCCGCGACGCTGAGCGACATAGAACGCGTAGAGCAGGGCGGAGACGAGCGCGGTGGCGAGCAACATCGGCAGCCACAGGCTGTCGCTGGTGCTCTGCGTCGCGCTGATGCCGAACACGGCCAGTCCCAGCAGGGCGAAGACGATTTGCGCCACGGCTTGCAGCGTGGTGCTGACGGTAATGGCGGCGGCCGCTTCACGACCGGCCATGCCGCGTTGTTTCATTTGACGCACCATCGCGATCGGTCCGCCGATCTGCCCGGCGGGCAGCAGGCTGTTGACCGATTCGCCGACCCAACGCGTGAGCGTGGCGCGCCCGAGCGTGCACGACTTCGACACCAGCACCTGAATGGCGGCGGCGTCGAGCACCAGCGGCACGAGGTGGAAGGCGGCGATGGGCAGCAGGCCCCAGCCGGCAGCGCCCAGCGTGGACATCACCGATCCCGTGCCCTGCCAGATCAGCAGGGCGACGAAAAGGGCGAAACCGAGGGTGAGTGAGACGATGGCGGTCCGGTTCATTTAGCGTTTCGTCCGTCCAAAAATCTGACGAAACACTTGCCGGAAACCGAAGTAGGCCACAGCGTCCTTCATGTTCGAGATGAAACGCTGCCAGGTGCCCATGCGCGGGTCGGTCACATACTCGAACGTGAGCGAGATACGCTCCTCGTTATCGCCGAGCGGCGTGATCCGGTGATGCAGCTTGTCCCCGTCGAAGAACACCAGCGCGCCCGGCGGATACGCCACTGCGCCGTCGACTTGCGTCGCACCGGGATTGCGCGTGTGCAGCCGGTATTCGAGCTTGCAGCTCGATTGGTCCACCACGCCGAGCAGCAGCGTGTAGCGGCGGCCCTTGTAGTAGGACGTGTCATAATGCCAGCCGATGTGGTCGCCCGGACGCGTGTAGTAATACAGTGCATACGCGTGCGGATCTTCTTGCGGCGACGGCAGCAGCTTCTCGCCCGCGAGTCGCTCAAGGAAACCGATCAGGGCAGGCGAGCGATACAGCTCGGCCACGAACGGCGCCAGCTCGTCGAGCGTATGACGGCTCACGCTGCCGCCCTGCTTATGGCCGGGCAGGTAGTTGCGGTTCACGCTCGGCGTGACGGCGCGTGCCGCGGCGATCAGTTGCTCCGTGACCGATTGCGGCAGGAACTTCTCCATATAGACGAAGGCGTCCTGCGACTTGAACTCACGCGTGACGCCATCGAAATCCACGGCATCGAGGGCGCGTTCGATCTCGGCGTCTGCGGCAAATGCGGCGGGTGCCATCGGGGCGACCGGTGCTGCCGGCGCCGCTACCCGACTCGTCTCAGCTTCGGCCTTCACCGGCAGCGGACGGCGCATCACACGCACGTAATCAGCAACGACCAGCAGCGCGAACAGCGGCGCGCCGATGGCCGCGGCGATCAGGAAGCCGCGCGTGCCGTCGAACAGCGTCACGAGCGGCATCAGATACAGCACGTCTTCCGTCTCGAAGCCGCCAACGGAGGCTTGCTTGGTGCCCGCCTTGCCCACGCGCTCCTCAATGCGCATGCGCAGGAAGAAGATGAGGGCGACGGCGAAGCCGGCGATCCAACCGAGTGCAGAAGCCGACAGCGGTACGGGCAGCGGGAAGTGACCCGGGGCCATGGCGTCGACACCCATGCCGATGCCGCCGAACAACAGCACCGTGACGAAGGCGTCGGACGCGAGATCGTAAAAGTGGCCGATCCGGCTCGTCTTGCCGCTGATGCGGGCAAGCTCGCCATCCGTATGGTCGATGAAGTTCGAGAGCACGAGCAGCAGTGCGCCGAGATTGGCCATCGCATAGCCACCCTTGGCGAATGCCCAGGCGCAAGCGAGCCCCACGACCAGACGAACCGTCGTGAGGTGATTCGGCGTTACCGCTGTGTTGACGAGCGGTGTGACCAGCCAGCGCGCGAGGCGGGCGTCGTATTGACGCGGGCGCGGCGGCACGGGACGTGCGGTTTTACTTGTGGCCGACGCAGCAGCAGGCGCCGAAATGATTTTCGGTATCGTTTCCATGAGGGGGGAATATATACCCATAAGACGGTAATGTGCAGTGCACTTAAAACACCTGTACTTACCGCGACAACCTTGGCGATTCAGGGCATTGACGCGCGATAAACCTTGCGCTGCACTGCGGGCTGAGTGTTCCGAAGGGTCTGCAAATACCCCTAATTACTACGTTAGGCGATAGGCGTTCCGAGTTCGCGATTATATTCCGCAATACTCTATTTCGCTTTAGAGCCACCCGGCGTCTATTTGACGCACCAGATTGCGCCGGATCGACGTAATCCCGGCCGTTTCGCCTTGAAAAACGACTTTTGGTCGGTATAGCGGCATTCGGGCGATACGCGGATAATGGCAATCCCGTCGCTTTTTTTGCGGTGTCTTCCGACCGCACTTCTCCCAATGTCCCAAACGATTGCCATTCTTACCGGTGCCTCCCGTGGTCTCGGCGCGTCACTCGCGCGTGGATTGCTCGCCCCCGGCACCCAACTTGTGACGCTGGCACGTCGCACGGACGACGAACTCGCCGCGCTGGCGAGCGCTAAGGGCGTCAAGCTCGAACAGATCGCCGTCGATCTCGCCGACACGACTGCCGCCGCACAGACCGCCGAGCGCATCTTTGCCTCGCTGCCGCGCGACGCCGGCCGTTACCTGCTAATTAATAATGCCGGTACCGTGCACCCGGTCGCCAACTCGGCGGCGCTGAACGACCCGGCCGCCATCGGCGCGGCGTTCGCGCTGAACGTGACGTCGGTCATGCTGCTGACGTCGCGCTTTCTCGCCGCCACGCAAGGGCTGACGGCCAAACGCCAGATCGTGAACATCTCGTCGGGCGCAGGCCGCAATCCGAACGCGGGTTGGGCCGTCTACTGCTCGACGAAGGCGGCACTGGATATGTATACGCGCGTGGTCAATGCCGAGCACCGAGAGCATGGCGTGCAGGCGATTTCGCTGGCCCCGGGCGTGGTCGACACCGGCATGCAGGAGACAATCCGCAGCAGCAGCGTCGAAAGCTTCCCGGCGCTGGCACGTTTTCAGGATCTCAAGGCGAGCGGCAAGCTGTCGTCGCCGGAAGACGTCGCCCGTCGCATTCTGGCCCTGACCGAGCGCGACGACTTCGGTCAGACCGAAATCGACGACATTCGCAACTACGCGTAAAAAACGACATCGGCCAGCGTTTCGGCTGGCCGGTGTCGTTTTCCTGCGCAGTGCGGGTTGACCGGGCGTCATGTGCGTCATGCGCATCACCTATTACGCGGCGGACACCCTATTGCTCGGTACTGGTGATGAAGACGCTGCCGTTGCGCTCCGGCGCGTAGAGAATCAGCGTCGGCGCATGAATATCGAAGGCGCGCTCACAGGCCTCGCTGAACGAGTCGAACTGCACGGCCCACGCACCATTGCGCACATAGCAGTGCGTGATGGTGTCGGTGCGCCGGTCGAACTCCTGCCCGAGAAACACGCCCTGCGTGTAGCACCAGACGACGAACCCGTGAAAGTCCGCCTGCTCCGGCGCGCGAAAGACACGCCAGCGGGCGTCGTCCCGTCCGGCCTGACGCGCCGTCGCGCCCGCCGCCCAACGTTCGAAACCGTCGTGTCGTTTGCGTTGCTCCATGTCGTCGTACCCCCTATGGGTGAACCGCCCTCCGGGTGCCGAAATTCGACATCCCCGGGCGCGTTTTCATAGTCGGAATTTGTTCCTGGCATTTCTATCAGGCAATTCCGAAAGACGGCAGGGAATTTCTCCAAAGGAACGAACGGGAGTACGCAACTAGCGGTGATATTGAACTCGTGGAGCGTATGGCCGAGCCGCGACCGATGCGATCTCAGTCGTCCAGATTTTCGTGGACGGCCGCGTCGCCACGCCGCCAGTAGGCCGCAGCCTTCACCCATTTCGGATTGAGCCCGCGCGCTTCGACCAGGTGACGGCGTACTGCCTTCGCCACGCCAGCTTCAGCCGCCACCCACACGTGCAGATCGCCGGCGGGCAGGCTAGCGACCTCAAGGGCATCGATCAGTGCGGTGCTCTGACCGGCGGGGGCTCCCTCGCGATAGATCCATTCCACGACGACATCCGCTTCGCTCGTGAAACGCAGGCGGTCGGCCGGGCTGTCGATTTCCGCGAAGACGAAGACCATGGCCCCCGCAGGCAACTCGGCCAGACGTCGTGAGATCGCGGGCAGCGCCGTATCGTCGCCGATCAGCACGTAACCGTCGAAGTTCATCGGAATGACGAACGAGCCGCGCGGGCCGCCGACACCGAGCTTGTCGCCCGGTTTGGCCGAGCGTGCCCATTGCGTAGCCGGTCCCGATTCGTGCATCGCGAAATCGATCACGAGCGTTTTCGAGACGGCGTCGTACTGACGCGGCGTGTAATCGCGCATGAGACGCGGGGCATCGCCCGGTGCGGGCTTCGCCATGCCTTCCGGGCCGATCTGCGGCACGGCCAGCTCGCCGGTTTCCGGGTTCGGGAAGAACAGTTTGACGTGATCGTCGAAGCCGGGGCTGTGGAAGCCCTCCAGATCGTCGCCGCCAAGCGTCACGCGCAACATGTGCGGCGTGAGCGTTTCGACGCTGCGCACTTCCAGCAGACGGAAGCGGAGTTCATGGCGCACGCGCTGCGGCGTGCGATCAAGGGTGGCGTTCGGTGCAGCGTTGTCTTGCATCAGAGTCGCTCCAGTTGTTGTGCGGCCGCGTCGAGAATCGCGGCAAACGCGTTGGCCTGTTCGGTCGAGAGCGGCTCGGCGCCCAGACGCAAATGCACGGCATATTTGAAGTTGTGCAGCGCGCGCATGACTTGCGGGGGCATGTCCTCCGAGCGCTCGCGACGCGTGGCCAGCCGTGCCAGCAGTTCGGTGACACCGTCCTCGTTCTCGGCCAGATATTCGCGGCCGGTGTCGGTAATTTCATACGACTTGCGCTGACTGTCGCCGGTGTTTTCCTGCACGCGGATGTAGCCCATTTCTTCAAGCAGCGTGAGCGTCGGGTAGACCACGCCGGCGCTGGGGCTGTAGGTGCCGTTCACACTTTCTTCGATGGCTTTGATCAGCTCGTAGCCGTGACGCGGCTGCTGCGAAATCAGGTGCAGCAGCACGAGACGCAGGCCGCCGTGGCTGAAGAGACGGCCGCCTCCGCGCCCACCACGACCGCCACGCTCACCACGGCCTTCGCCATCGTGTCCGCCAAATCCGTCACCACTGCCGCGCCGTCCATGACGCCCACCGCGTCGTTCGTCGCCAAAATCCATTCTGTCCAGGTCCATAGGGCCTCGGCCCATGAAATCGCCACGTGATCCACGCATGATGCGACTCCTTATCGATGTAGTTAAGACGTGTTTACGATATATCTAAATTGCATCGAAAGCAAAATTATTTTTGTGACTATGTGTCGGGAAATGAACGAAAGCCAAGTGGGATAAGGGGTTTGGCGGTTTTTCGTCAGCGCGTTGCGCAGCGGTGCTGTTCGAAAACTATATCGAAATACCTATTTCGATAGTGGGGGCGACGGCAGAGATGCATCGCCCGTCGCCGGGGATGTCCCGGGCGACAGGCGATGAAAGCGCAGGTGGTGGAGGGCGCGAGGCGGGACTTACTGCAAAGACGGCAGATCCGTCTGAAGCCACTTTCGATAGAGCTTATTCAGTTCGCCGTTGGCGGTATTGCGCGTGACGAAGTCGTTGACGCTGGCGAGCAGCTCCGGCTGATTCGGACGCAGTGCGATGCCCATCGCCTGTTGCAGCAAATTGAACTTTGGCTCGAACTGATCCGGCGCACGCGTATTGATGACGTTCGCGACCGTCACCGAGCAACCGATGGCATCGACCTGACCGGAGAGCAGCGCTTGCATGGCAGCCGCGTCATCGTCGAAGCGGCGGATCTCGGTGCCCGGCGGCGCTGTCTTCGTGACGGCAGTGTCTTGCGTACTCGCGCGCGCTACGCTCACCCGCAGCCCTTTCAGATCGGCGGCAGACTTGATCGATGTGCCTTTCTTGCCGAGCAACAGGATCGTCGCGGCTGCGTAGGGTTTCGAGAACTGCACCTGTTTTGCCCGCTCGGGCGTGATCGCGAGCGACGCGACGAGCACGTCCACCTTTCCCGAGAGCAGATACGGAATCCGGTTCGGCCCCGTCACCGGCACGATGTTGACCTTCACACCGAGATCGTGGGCGAGCAACTTGGCGACGTCGGCATCGTAGCCATCGGGCTGCGCCTGCGCATTGGTCGTGCCATACGGCGGAAAGTCGATCAGCATGCCGACGTTGATCGTGCCCTTCTTCTTGATGTCGGCCATGGTTTGCGCGTGCGCGGGCGTCACGAAAAACGAGGCTGTGCCCGTGAGCAGACTGCCAAGCGTGCCGCCCAGCGAGCCGACAAAACCGGCAGGCATCGCAGCAATCCCGAGTGTGGTGAGGAAATTGCGGCGCGACCTAACGTTGTGAGTGTTGGAAGCGTCGGGAGAATTCGGTTGCGCAGGGTGATTGGCCGGATGCGATGAACGCGATAGCGATGGCTGTGGGCTTGCCGGGTGACGCGAAAACTTGCGGGTCATGAACGGATCTCCTGAGTTCGCGAGGACGTCGTCGGCGAGCGAAGGGGGCGTGTGGTGCCGTGCTTTGTCGCGACGCGTCGTGTCCCGAGCGATGTTAGCGGTCGGTTCCCGATGCGTCCACTCAGCAAAAACCCCAGAGAAAACCCTTCGTGCAAGAGGGCCGATGCATGCTGCGCGCGTTGTTGAGGACGACGAAGTCAGTCGTCGCGGCGCGGTGAGTGTCCGACGAATGTCCGACGTCGGGGCGAAAAAAAACGGTGCCGAATAATCGGCACCGTCTTCCGGGACTACTGTCAGATCCTGTCGATTCGCGCCGCCGTGAAGGTCACGGCAACGCGATGGCAAGATTTACTGAGCGGCGTCCTTGACCTTCTTCAGCGGGCGAACCTTCACGCGCACCGAAGCGGGCTTTGCCGGGAACCAACGCTCTTCACCCGTGAACGGGTCCTTGCCGAAACGCTTCGCCTTGGCGGCGATTTGTTGCGACGTGACCTTGAACAGGCCGTGCAGCGTGAATTCGCCTGCGCCCTTCTTGTGCAGCGCGCTGACGATGGTGGTTTCGAGAGCGGCGAGCACAGCCTTGACGTCCTTGACGGCGACAGCCGAGGTTTCGGCGATGTGTGCTGCGAGCTGGGTCTTGTTGAGTGCTTCCTTGATCGGCGAAACCTTAGCGGCTGCCTTCGGAGCAGCCTTCGGGGCTGCCTTCGGTGCTGCTGCCTTTTTCGCTGCCGGAGCCTTCTTTGCTACCGGAGCAGCTTTCTTCGCCACAGGGGCCTTCTTTGCTGCTGCTTTCTTTGCCGTTGCCATATCGATCCAATCGATGAGAATAAGAAAGTGCCGTCGGAGAACGGCCACCCGAATGATACGTCTTGCTGCGCCGACGATTCTACCTAAGAAATCGCTTTATGCGAGTAGTGCGCGCATTATGTTGCGCGCTTGCCGCACAAGGCTGAGCGGCGAAAATCGCGACATTTCGATTCGCTGCTTTCACGTGCCGGGAATTTCTTCTCGCAACAGTGAATCGGTCGTCCGGTTTTTGCGCGTCTTTCAGCGCATTATTCGACGCGAATTTTTACGTGAATTTTGCGCGGCGTCTGCCGGATGATGCGATGCAAACGCCGCTTCGCGCGAATCTTCAATCGTCCCGAAACCCTCAGAAACGCTGCATTTCGCAGGTTTCGCAGCGGCCGTCGTCGTTGCACCAGGCGTCGGTGAGCGTGGTGCCGTCCGGGCCGAACGTGATGTCGTGCTTCGCGCCATAGCTGCCCGCGAGTTGCAGACGATCGCCCGCGAGCGTGCCCTGCACCGTGGTGTGAACGTTGGGTTCGACGTCGTCGACGCTGCCCGTGACTTGCGAGCCGTTGAGTGCGAGCGCCATCAGACGCGTCATCGGCTTGCCGAAAAGTCCCCACCACGGCGGTGCGTTCTTGCACAGACCGCGCCAGCGTCCCGACGGATTTACCAGGCGCAACGGTGCCGGTGCATTGGTCTGCACGACGACGGTGCCCGGCGGAATCGGCGGCGTCACTAGCGTTGTACCCGCGGGTGCAGGGGCGTTGATCGCCGCCACGTCGCGGGCCACTTCCGGAGAATCGGAAGTCCCGGCAGCGTTCACTGCCTTCAGGCCTGCGGTGTCGCCGATGGTGCTCGGCAGCGGCGTGTCCTGCGGTGCCGTCGCCGCGATGCTCGCATTTTGCGCGGCGGTCGCCGGCGGCGCGTAGGTACTCACTGCCGGTGCTGCGGGGGCCGAAGACACCGGGACGGCCGGCGCGGGCGCGACGCTGTACGTACCCGATGCGCCGTCGACACGTGCCATGTCGGCGCTCAGACCGTCGTTCGGCACGGGCGCTGCTGCGGCGGCACACACGTGGCACGACATGTGCGAAAGACTGTTGCGGGTCAGCGGGCGCGTGCCATACAGACGCTGACTGCCTTGCGTGCCGTCACGCAGAATCGTGACGTAGGGCGTGTCGTCGAGCTGGTAATCGACCTTGGCGCAGGAGGGCGCGTCCGTCATCAGCGTGACGTCGGCGGAAAACACGCCGTTGAGGGCGCGTGTCGGCAGTACCGATACCGACGCCGAACAGTCCGCGATGATCTGCGCGCAGTTACACGCGGCGACCGGCGCACGCGAGGTGCCGGCGGTCTGTGCCTGAGCGTGACCGGCTGCGCCGAGTGCGCCCGCGACGAGCCAACCCGTCGCTAATCCCAAAAACTTGAAACCCCGCATGTTGTTTCCCCAATGTCGCGGCATGTCCTATGCTGCGGATAGTCAATCAAAAGACGTCGGCTGACAATAGCCGAAAGCGGCGAAAAACAAGGAAGAACGGGCCCTGTTCGATGGATGACGAGCGGCCGCGCAACATCGTGGCGTCACGCAAATTTCGGATTCCTCTCGTATCCCGGCATCGATAGTGCGGTCTACACTGCGCAGACTGGCCCCCTTCATGGCGTTTTCAACGTGCTCTGCCGTTGTCCACTGGAGACCCTGCATGCCTGTCGACCGTACGCGCGACCCCGGCGCTTCTGCTCCCGCTTCTGCTTCTGCTGCCGATTCCGCTTCTCATCCCGCTTCCCGCACGTCTTCACCTGCTTCCGGTTCTGCTTTCTCTGTTCCTTCCTCTGTTTCCCCCATGCCTTCCGCGAATCGCGTACTCGCTATGCTCGCGGCGCTCTTCTTCGCAATGGGGCTCATTACGTCGCTGAACGATATTCTGGTGCCGCACTTCAAGGCGGCCTTCGATCTGACGTACCGCGACGCGGCGCTCATCCAATCGAGCTTCTTTGCTGCGTACTTCGTGGTGTCTTACCCGGCGGGGCAATACACCGCCCGCGTGGGCTACCGGCGTGCACTGGCCACGTCGCTCTGGCTGGCAGGCCTCGGCTGCGCGCTGTTTTTCCCGGCAGCGGCGCTCGTCTCCTACCCGTGCTTTCTCGCGGCGCTCTTCGTGCTCGCGAGCGGCATCACGTTGCTTCAGGTTGCCGTGAACGCCTACGTCGAGACCCTCGGCTCGCGTGGCGAAGCGGCCAGCCGTCTCACGCTGGTGCAGGCGTTCAACTCGCTGGGTACGACCGTGGGGCCACCGCTCGCGGCGCTCTGGATACTCGCACCGCAAGCCTCGGTGGCAACCGGTCACGCAGTGGACAGCGTACGTGTCCCGTATGGCCTGCTCGCGGCAGTGCTGGCGCTCGGCGGTGTTGTGCTTTGGCGTCTGACGCTGCCGGAGCAACGCGCGGACACCGCCGCCTCGCCGGGTTTGCTCGGCAACGTTCGTGGCCTGTTGTCGCACCGTCCCTTGCGTTACGGCATCGTGGCGCTATTTCTTTATGTCGGCGCGGAAGTGAGTATCGGAAGTTTTCTGATCGTCTATCTGACGCACACGGGCACGGGCATCGTCGATCACGCGCATGCGAGCCGCTATCTGGCGTTCTACTGGGGCGGCGCGATGGTGGGTCGTTTCGCTGGCGCGTGGTTGCTGCGCAAGGTGTCGCCGGGCAAGCTGCTCGGTCTGTGCGCGCTCTACAACCTGATGCTGATCCTCGCGTCGCTGACGTTGCCGGGCGCGATCGCCATGTGGCTGCTGCTGGCGTGCGGACTGGGCAACGCGATCATGTTCCCGACGATCTTCTCGTTGTCGGTGGGCGGATTGGGGGCGCGTGTGAGCGAAGGCGGTGGCTTGATCTGCATGGCCATCGTGGGCGGCGCGATCCTGCCTTATCTGCAAGGCGCGCTGGCCGATGGCGTTGGGATCGTGTTGTCGTTTCTGGTGCCCGCGCTGGCGTACTGCTACATCGCAGGCTTCGGGGCATGGTGCGCACGCACCATGCCGGAGATGGACGTATCGGGAGACGGGGCGGCTGAAAATCAGCCCGGCTTGCCGAACGTGTAGCGACCGAAGATGAACAGCACGTTGCCGTTGCCCTTGCCGCCGGGAACGTAGGCGGTGGCGACGGCAGCGCGTCCGAGACCGATTTCGGCCAGCGGCAGTGCGGCAGGGAAGGGCACACCGCCGAGCGTGTCCGAGCGCGACATCAGGAAGACGGTATAGCCCAGACCGAATCGTACCGGCCCCGCGTTCGCGATGTTCCAGATACGTCCGTAACCCGCCATCGGCGACCAGTCGTTGTGCGAGTCCTTGAAGGCCATCGCGTAGAGCATGCGTGAGCCGTTCTTGCCGTCGGAGAGTACGCGCCCGTAGCCCAGCCCCCACGGGTTCTCGTTGTACTGCGCGATCTTCTCGCTCGTGTACGCGAAGCGCAGATGATGGGTGTGTAGCGGCACGTACAGTTCGCTCGCCCCTTCGGTGGCGATCTCCCGAAACTCATCGGCAATGGCACCCGTCCACGTCGAGATGACGCCGGGGGATTCGTCTGCCTGTGCGGTGAGCGGCGTGAGTAGTGCGATGACGCCAGCAACGACGCCAGCGACGACGCGGGCGACGACGCGGGCGACGGCGTCACAGCGCGACGTCATCGAAAAGACGCGGGCGAAGCGCGATGGACGTGAAGGGCGCGAGGACTGCGAGGGCTCCGACGCGAGCGAACCCAGCGACGAATGAGGCTGCGAATGGAGCGGCAAATGAAGCGGCGAACTCAGGCTGAGTGCGCGGCGGTGGAGCGTCCGGGGGAGTGGGGCAAGCGATGCGAGTGAAATCGTTGGCGCGAGCCGCCCGGTGAATTGGGGGTTCGTAGTCATGGTTGAGTGAGTTATTGCGAGAGAACGTTTCGGTCGCGAGGCTCGCTGGGCCGAACCTGCGAATATCACCGGATGGTTAATCCAGTGTCTTCCGGAAACTGATCACTAGACCCCGTGGGCCACGCGAAAGTTCTCGCGCATGTGCCCTTTAGATCGATGCGACGTGAATGCCCGCAGCGAAAGCAGGCATTGACCGAACCTGCTGCGCGACAAAGAAGTCCTTTTGCGTCAACGAGATACTGCGGATATCGACGTGTTATTCACCGGGTTGTGAACATTTTCTGTGGATAACGCGGCGACGCACGCGTGTGACGCGAAGGCATCCCACCCGCCGTGGGAGATGTCCCAGCGTGCGCACGTCACGGCGCAGCAAATGCGCGCGACATTTTTTCTCCTTCCGATCAAGCACTTGAGCGAGCTATCCGCGAGTTGTCCACCGCCTTGCAAACAGATTCTGTGGATAACGAGGTGCGCTTGAAACCCGCGCCACGCCTCGTTTTGCAGCAAGTGGCACAACTTTCGCGCGCGGGAAATCTTCCCTGTCGGATCAGTCACTTGCGATGCTTTTCCGCAAGTTATCAACGGGCTTGTGAACAAAAAATGTGGATAAGCCGTCGATTTCATTAATCTCAATATATGAGATCAATGTTTACATATTGACATTTAAGTTGGAGCGGAATTACGATGCGCCTCATACCGGTGGACGGACACGTTCAGGAGACGACAGTGACGGAACGACGCAAACAGAAAGTAGCGATCATTGGCTCGGGCAATATCGGCACCGACCTGATGATCAAGGTGATGCGCAACAGCGAGCATCTCGAAATGGGCGCGATGGTCGGTATCGACCCGGCCTCGGACGGCCTGGCCCGTGCCGAGCGCCTTGGCGTACCCGTGACCGCAGGCGGCATCGACGGCCTGCTGGCCATGCCCGGCTTCGAGGACATTCGCATCGCATTCGATGCCACGTCGGCGAAGGCGCACGCGAATCACAACGAGTTGTTGCAAGCGCGCGGCGTGCAGGTGATCGATCTGACGCCGGCGGCGATTGGCCCCTACGTGATTCCGTCGATCAACCTCGACGCGCATCTCGACGCCCGCAACATCAACATGGTGACGTGCGGTGGTCAGGCCACGATCCCGATGGTCGCAGCGATCTCGCAGGTCGCGAAGGTCCACTACGCGGAAATCGTTGCTTCGATTTCCAGCAAGTCGGCCGGACCGGGCACGCGCGCCAACATCGACGAGTTCACGGAAACGACGTCCAAGGCGATTGAAGTGCTGGGCGGCGCGTCGCGCGGCAAGGCGATCATCGTGCTGAATCCGGCCGAGCCGCCGCTCATCATGCGCGACACGGTGTTCGTGCTGTCGGAGCCGGGCGATCAGGCCGCCATCGAAGCCAGCATTCAGGCGATGGTCGACAAGGTGCACGCCTACGTGCCGGGCTACCGTCTCAAGCAGAAGGTGCAGTTCGAGCTGTTCGACGCGTCGCGTCCGCTCAACGTGCCGGGTCTGGGCAAGCTCACGGGTCTGAAGACCTCGGTATTCCTCGAAGTGGAAGGCGCTGCGCACTATCTGCCGGCCTACGCGGGCAACCTCGACATCATGACCAGCGCTGCGCTGGCATGTGCCGATCGCATCGCCGCCACCCGCCTGGCGCTCGCGGCCTGAACGTCGCTCGCGCTAACAGGAGACACACCTCATCATGACCCAGAAAAAGCTCTATATCTCCGACGTGACGCTGCGTGACGGCAGCCACGCGATTCGTCACCAGTACAGCATTGCCAACGTGAAGGCGATTGCCGCAGCGCTCGATAAGGCCAAGGTCGATTCCATCGAAGTGGCCCACGGCGACGGCCTCGCCGGGTCGAGCTTCAACTACGGCTTCGGCGCGCACACCGATCTCGAATGGATCGCCGCCGTGGCCGAGACCGTCACGCATGCCAAGGTCGCGACGCTGTTGCTGCCGGGCGTGGGCACCGTGCACGACCTGCGCGAAGCCTATGACGCCGGCGCTCGCGTGGTGCGTATCGCCACGCACTGCACGGAGGCAGACGTCTCCCGTCAGCACATTGCCTATGCACGTGAGCTGGGCATGGACACTGTCGGCTTCCTGATGATGAGCCACATGACCACGCCGCAGCATCTGGCCGAGCAGGCCAAGCTGATGGAGTCGTATGGCGCAGAGTGCATCTACGTGGTGGACTCGGGCGGCGCGCTCGGCATGAACGACGTGCGCGATCGTTTCCGTGCGTTCAAGGACGTGCTCAAGCCCGAAACGCTGACCGGCATGCACGCGCACCACAACCTGAGCCTTGGCGTAGCGAACTCCATCGTTGCCGTGGAAGAAGGTTGCGACCGTATCGACGCGAGTCTGGCGGGCATGGGCGCAGGCGCAGGGAATGCCCCGCTGGAAGTGTTCATCGCGGCGGCGTCGCGTCTGGGCTGGAACCACGGTTGCGATCTGTACACGCTGATGGATGCCGCCGACGACATCGTGCGTCCGTTGCAGGATCGCGCGGTGCGCGTGGATCGCGAGACGCTGGCACTCGGCTACGCGGGCGTGTATTCGAGCTTCCTGCGTCACGCGGAAGCCGCCGCGTCGCGTTACGACCTGAAGACCGTCGACATTCTGGTGGAACTGGGCCAGCGTCGTATGGTGGGCGGTCAGGAAGACATGATCGTCGACGTCGCGCTCGACTTGATCAAGCGTCGCGCGGCCTGATCGGTATCACCCAGGCATTACTCATAGCTTTACCTATGTAGTGGCATCTCCGTGCCAGTGCCGGCCCCTCGTCAGACGGGGCCGGTTTTTTTATGTCCGCACTTATCCCCGTGCGTTCCCCGACCAACCCAACTGACGGCTGATCTGCGCCGCCGCGTTCTTCACGCTCGGCACGAGTTCCTGCATGCGCTCGCGGCTCATGTACTTGGTCGTACTCGACACACTGATGGCCGCGACGATGCGCTGGCTCGCGTCGTAGACGGGGGCGGCGACGCAACGGATCTGCGGCGTGTCGTCCTCGAGATCGAAGGCATAGCCCAGACGTGCATAGTCGTGCATACGTGCGAGCCATGCCGCCGTATCGACCGGATGCGACGGCATCTTCGATTGATAGTGCTCAAGCTGTGCCTGCCACTCGGCCTCGTCCTGATCGAGCAACAACGCTTTACCCACGCCCGTGACGCAAATCGGCTTGCGTCCGCCGATGCGCGAGCTGATTTCCACGGCGCGCTGGCCGGGGAGCTTGTCGAGATACATGACTTCCCAGCCGTCGGCGACCGCAAGATGCACCGTGTCTTGCGTCTCGCTCGCGAGTCCTTCGAGCGTCGGGCGCGCAACACGCGGCAGGTCGATCTGACGATAGGCGAGAAAGCCCAGTTCGATGAGCTTGTTGCCGAGCCGATAACCGCGACGCGGCTCGAAACGCAAATACCCGGCGTGTACCAGTGCCGACGCAATGCGATGCGTCGTCGACGAAGTGATGCCGGTGTGCGCCGAGAGCGCGGGCACGGTGTCGATGCCTGCGGCGACCGCTTCCACGATATCGAGACCGCGAAAGAGTGTCTGACTGGCGAGCGTGCGAGGGCGCTCGGCCTCCGATGCCTTCGGCTTGGCCATCAGGCACCTCCGAGCGCAAGCAGGCGCTCGTACACGTAGCACTTGAGCGCGACGTAATGGGACGGTTCGAGCACCGGCAGTTCGATACCGTGCAGATGACCGTCGTCGCCTTGCTGCACGCCGCGAATCGTGCCGGTCGCTTCGATAGGCATATCGATGTCGCCCACGCGCACGCGGAATGCCAACTGCACGTTGTCGCCGGGCGCACCGAGCGGCGTGTCGGCGAGCAGCGAAACGCCTTCGGCGCTCACGTCCTGAAGCAAAGCCAGATGCCGGGCCTCGGCAGCGCTCACGGAGACGACCAGTTTGGCCGGCACGCGTTGCGAGCGGCGCAGCACCTTGCGACGGATTTGTGCCGGTGCCGACAGCACCACGTAATCGAACGGCGAGCGCTCGACGCGCTCGACCGTGCAGACGAAGTGATAGATGTCTTCGCCGGAGAACGTCCACAGTTCGAGGCGTTCGCTGGCCTGCAGCGTCGGTGGGGCGGCGCGACCCGTGGGGGCCGTGACGAACAGCATCTGGTTCGGCGCATGGCCGATCACGCGCGTACGCACCCGCTGCGATCCGGCACCGGGCGGCAACTGAATTTGCAGCCAGTCGCCGGGGCGCAGATTGAGGTCGGTGAGTCCGTACTGCGGCGACGTGGTACCGCCGACCGTCGCCGCGTTGTCAGTGGGTACTTGCGTCGCCAGTGCCGCATCGGTGGGCGCGACGGCCGCCGCGTCGTCCTGCCCGAGCGTGGCCACGCGATGTGGCGCGAACGACGAGAACAGCCAGTCGCGACCGGCCTGCGTCGGCACGATATCGCCTTCAGCCAGCAGCGGCTCGCCGTTGCGGTCGACGATGGCCCAGGGCAGGGCTTCGCCCAGCGGGATCTCGTCGGGCGTCAGTGCGACAAGCGGGAGCCCCTGCGCCACGGAAGCGGGCGAGGCGGCTGCGGAAGTCGAGGCAGGCACCGAAGTCGAAGCGACGGACGGTTGAGCAGATGTGTTGGTAGACATATCGATTCAGCGAAGTGGGCGCTCGCCGGAGCGCCCGGGACGACCGCAGTCGTCAGGTGTGGCGAAAGTCTACCGCGACGCGTTGGCACTTGGCGAGAGGGGACGCGGTTCGTTCCTGCACAAACTGCGTAAGTGGGTGCTCGCTGGGGTGTCGGTCGAGGGCATTGCATGACGCGTAACAGTGCCGGTATTGCGGGGCTTTCCCGCGTATCCGCCCGACAGGACGCCGCGCGTTCGTTGTCGTCTGCCTATAGTCGGCGGTTTGCCGGGGTGACCGGCGACGTTCTGGCAGGGGGATGCGATGTGGTTTCAGCAGAGTTCCGGGGCTAGCGGCTGGGGGGCGGATTGGGGGATGAGAGAGCGCGCCGACGTCTCGATTGAGGCGGCGGGCATGCGCGAGGACAGGGGGTGCCGTCGTGCCGAGCGGGACGACTTCGGCAAGCGTCTCACGCAGGCGTCGAATGCGGCCCGCAATGCGAGGCTAAATGCGCAACTCGATGGACAAGTCGACGGCCATGTCATGTCGCGTCGCGTCGATCCACAGCTGTCAAAGGCATTTGCGCACGCGTGGGCAGGACTCTGGCTGACGACCGGGCCGTGTCAGCACTTCTATCGCAAGGAGTTCGATCTGGCCCACGAACGCGACGCACGTCTCGCACACAACACGCAGCAGGTCGATGCGATGTTGGCACCCACTCACGATGTTCGCAATGGCGTTTCCAGCGCAGCGGATGCGAGCATTGCACGTATCGGTGACGACATCTCTTCATGGCTGGACACCGTCGCCGCGACCGGCCGTAGAGGATGGCACTTTCGCGCGGCACGCGACGCCATGTCGCTCGTCGGCAATCTGTCGTTGCTCGCTGTGATTGCCGCATGTCTGTATCGAGAGCGAGATGCCGACGACGAGGCGTCGCAGGGCACCGCGCGCGGCATGACGACCGCCAACACGCCCTTCGGCGTACCGTGGGCCGACTGGTCGTTGCTCGCCTTCGAAGGGGCGAAGGGGGTACTCACACAGTCGCTCGGTTCCTCGACCCTGATCCGCCATCACGCCGTGGACGAACTTCTCAAACGCATGGACGCCGGTTGTCGTTTGCTCGAAGCGTGTGTGTTGCTACCGGCGAGGCCACAGACATCGTGGCGCGGCACGCTGAGCCACCTGACGCGTGCGCGCGACGTCGCAACGCTCTTCACGTTTGCTAACTCGGCCGTGCCGCCTGCCCGCCTGGGGCTGTGGGTGCCGTCGTGGTTCTCACGGCCATCACCTACCACCGGCGAATATCGCGGCATCCTGCGCGTGGCCGGGCTGATGCTCGACTCCTGCCGTGCAGTGACCAGTCTGCTTGGCACGTGGGCACGCAACGAAGCGTTCACGCTTGATGCACGAACGCTCACGCAACGTTGGGCGGCGCTGTCCCGTCGACTGGCAGACGTCGCACCGGACGACATCGCGACGGTCATCAGCCGCGCCACGCGCGTCACACAACTGGCCCGGCACTGCGACACGCCGCTGCTGGCGAAGATCGCGTCGCATCCAACCTTACGCGAGTGCTTACTTGCCGCTGCGCGAGACTTGTCGGCAAGCCAGATCACTGTGGCATGCAGCGAGTTCGACTTACCGTGTCATGCGTCGTGTGTCGATGGCCTGAGCTACCTGAGCCTGAGTCCCGCGGAGAATCCGTGGGGCCAACGCTGGACAGGCGACGCCTGGGAGAGCGGCGGTGCGACACCGGCCCGCGCTGCGTATCGCTTGTTGCTGCTGTATCAGCATTGGAGCGCAGCGCTGCTGGAGCGAGTCGTCGGCGCGTCATCGAGTCAGAGCGACGGGGAGGCCGTCGTCAAGGTGCGGGGGGACGATGCGTCGTCACACGCGGACGCGACACACGTCGAAATGGAGTCGACGTGGCTTTGAACCTCAGAACTGAATCGTCGCCGTGATGGAGTCTTGATAGGTGTCCGGTGCCGGGGTGGACGGTTGCGGAAGAATGCGGCCGTAGATCGGGATCGGTACCGCGAGCCCCGTGCCGGTGCCGAGATAGGTCGACGTGCCGCCGGTGCCGTCGCCCCACGCGGTGGCATAGCTCGAGTCGGTATAGAGCTGATACGGAATCGTCGCGCCATGGGTCTGACCTTTCAGCGTGCGCGCCCCCACTTGCCCACTGACGCCACTGCTCAGGAGAATCTTATACGCGTCGTTGTTCGTGCACTGCACGGAAAGCGCACCTTGCGCCGTCAACGTATTGCGCAGCGTGGTCGACGGTCCGAACGTGAGGCCTGTCGCGTTGATCGTGCACTTGTTGATGACTGTGACGTTCACGGTAAACCCGTTCGTCGTGCCGGTCGAAAAACCCGACGTGCCGCATGCAGGAGCCACCAGCAAATAGAACTGGTAGGACAGTACGACGGCGCTTCCCGCGTACGTCGCGGAGTAGACGGTGTCGCCGTTGTTCGTGCTCGGCACGGTGGTCTGGTTCGCCGCGATCTGGGTGTAAATGTCGAGGTTCCTGCTGTCCGTGCCGCCAAGGATCGAGTTGCTGAACGTGGTCGACAGGGCGGTGGCCGCCGTCGACCCCCACGGCGTTGCGTATCCGCTGTCGGTGTACATGTTGTACGAAATCGCGTTGCTGCCGTTCACCAGCGTGCGCGGCGACGCCCCCGTAAAGGTCACGCAGATCTTCACGTTCGGCACCAGATTGATAGCGCCCCAGGTACAGGTGACCTTGACCGTGCCCGTCGTCGTCAGTGCGGTGCCTGAGATCGGGCTGAAGGCGGGCAGGGCGATGGTCGGTGCTCCCAGTGAGCAGGTCTGGGCTTGCGCTTCGGGCGCTGCGAACCAGCCCATCAAAAACAGGATCAACGGCAGGATCAAGCGCAGGACGAAGCGTTTCATCGATTTCTCCCCGACGGTCTTGCTGAGGCGGGTTTGCCCTGCGGCGTGCAGACCAGCGGTCCGATGCGCGCCATCGCGCCTTGCACGGCCGGATCGTAGGCAAACGTCGCGACGCATGTGCCGTTGTCCTGCGAAATCACAAGCGAATTGTCGGGCAGCAAGGCGTCGACGAACGTCTGGCCGTCATAGCCGACAATCGTCTGCGCGCCCGTCTCCTGATGGATGACGCGTGCACCGACCTGCAACGGCGCGCCGTCCGGCGTGACCAGCGTAATGAGCGCAGCGCGGTAGCGATGCACGGGGAACGCGACGAGCACCCCGGCCCCGGACTCGGGAATGACCGTGCGCGCGGCGGGCGAGATGCGCATGTCGGCGGGCAGGTCCGTCGGGTCGACGCTCAGACGGTTGATCTGATATCCGTTGAGATCGGGGATGACGAGATTGCCCATGCCGTTGGTGCGTCCGACCGGGAGTTGTTCGCGCAGCACGGGCACGCTGGCGTCGTCGTCCGTCTTGACCAGCGCGAAGCTGTCGTAGATGCGTCGTGCCGGATACAGGCCGCCATCCATGGCGACGACCGCCCCCGACAGTCCGAGACCGACGCGTGTCTGCCCGTCGTACGTCTGCGCTTGTGCCGACGCCTGTCCGTAGCGCCCCAGATACTGAGCTTGTGCCTGACCGATGCGCACACTGTCGTTCACGCCACCGAGCACGTTCCATCCCCATCCGCCGCCGTAGTCGGGCGTGCGCGTGGCTCCGGCGATGGCCTGCGTCGCACCTTGTTGCCGGGCCAGCGACACCGACCCGACGGTATTCGGGCCGAGCGTAAAGCTGAGCATCGCGAACACCCCGTAGCTGCGCCGATTCGCCAGGTCCTGAAACGCCCCGAGGTTGAGCGAGCCCAAGACGCGCACTGGCCAGGAGACGTTGGCCGACAGCACGCGCGACGTCGGGAAGTCGGGGCCGCGCATGCCGATGTAGCTCAACGACAGCGTCCGGTTTTCCCAGAACGGTGTGGAGATGGTGACACGGTCCATGGCCGTCGGCACGCCTGAGCCGCCGAGTGTGGCGAGATCGCGGAAGTCGCCGAGGGTGCGCTGAAACAGCGAATCGAACGAGAACCCGCGCGACAGGTATTGGTAGCCCACGCCGATCTGCGCGCCGTTGCGCTTGCCCGTGGAACCGGACAGCGAACCGCTCACGACCCCGTAGCCGGACATCGACACCAGCGCGCCCACGCCCGCATTCACCAGTCCCGACGAGCCTTCTGCGTGATATTCGGTCGTCAGCCGGTCGGACACGCCATAGCGGTACGCCGCCGAGGCGGCCACGCGATGCTCATAGCCCCACGAACGGAAACCGTAGTCGGTGCGCGGCACGCCTGCTTCGAACGAATAACTCGACAGTCCCCCTGCCAGCATGCGGGTATCGATATAGAGCGGCACGTTGAGCACGCTCTCGCGCCCGAGCGCATCGCGCGTCACAACTGTCGCCTGAAGATTACCGATCAGCCCCGGCGTTTCGCGAATCACGAACGGACCCGCCGGTACGCTGCCGCCGAAGCGCCGGATACCGTCGAGATAGACGTCGACGGACGAGGGGACCGCGGCCGATCCGCCGAGCGTGGGCACGGGGAACGTGACGAGGTCGGGCCGCAGGGCGAAGTTCTTGCGCCATTGCACACCGGCCATGCGAATCGAGCGCGACCACGCCAGTGAGCCGGAGATCGTGTCACCCAGTTGCAGACTCGTCATCTCGACGGGATTATCGTGACGCCAGAACGTGTCGTAGCGCAGATAGGCCTGACTGCCCGAATACGTGTCGAACACGCCCGTCTGACTGAACACGCCGCCCGGATGAAAGTAGCGAAACTCCGTCCAGCTGGAGGCGCGCGTGAACCGGTCGCGCTCGATCAGCGCGTCGTAGTTGAGCACGAAGCCGCGCGACGTCATGGCGTTGGCCGCGCGCGGTGCGACACGGCCGATCTGGAACGGCACGCGCAGCGCGTCGGGCACATCGATATCGATGCTCTGCCGCGCGGCGTCGTAGCGGTATTGCACGCCGCCGATTCGGTCGAGCGGGACTTGTGCGTCACCGGAGACGCTGAGCCGGCTGACGTCGATGCCCAGAGATTGCAGGTCGTCGGCAGCGGCGCTGAAGCGTCCGTCGCGCAGGATGAAGTGTGCGATGGCACCGGTCGCTGCGCCGTTGACGGAGACGTCGAGATAGTAATCGGCGGGCGTGGCGTCGGCGGCGGTTGCGTCGGGCACAGGCGCGAGCGCACCGGCGAATACGCTCGCCAACCTAGCCAGCCTCGCCACCCATAAGGCCAACCGTCGTTTTCGAAGCGAGCGACTTTTCCGCGCACCGCACGGGATGGACGGCACGAAGGATAAAACGAGAGCGGGGGTGAGGGCGTTCGCACGGAGACGCGCGCGCTCACCCGCCGCCATCGATATTGACGACGAAGCGCGTGGGCACCGTGTTGATCGCAGCGTCGAGCGCCAGTGGTGAAGCCGGCGGTTTGCCGACCGGCCACGACACCTTGAACACGCGCCGTTGCCCGGCGAGCGCGTAGCCGAGCAGACCGCTGGTCAGTGGGTGCGACTTCCCCGCAGCGTCGACGAGACTGCTCGCGCCGATCTGCGCGCGGGTGCCGCCGTGGTTTTCGGCTTCGAGGTGCCACGCGCCGTCGATGCTTTTGAGCGTGAATCGCATGTCGGGCTTCGCGGGCGCAGTCGGCGGTGCGACGAACACGGGAATCGAATAGCGCATATGAATGGTGATGCCACTCTGCACGGGCTGGCCGGGTTCGGGCAGTTCGTCGACGAGCAGGCGGTAACTCTGTTCGGCGGCAGGCGGCGTGTTTGCCACCCGCACGAGCCGGATGATCTGCGAACTGCCCGCTTCGATGCGCAGGATCGGCGGGCTGGCCGCAATGGCGTCGGTCGGCGTGAGCTTGTCCTCGCCATCCACCTGCGTCCACGTGTAGACCCGGACCTGACCGTAGACGATCGTGTCTCCCGGATTGCTCAACGTCATGCCGATGGCGTTCTGTTTGGCTGCGAATTCGACATTGACGGGGGAAATCTGAAGCGTGGCGGCCGCAGCGGGCAGACTGACGAACGTCGCGGCAAGAACGAGGAGAAGCGGGGAGCGCAAGGCAATGTGGCGAACCAACTCCGCCGCGCCGGTCATGGCGCGTCGCTCCGCCCCGGGGCGGAAAACGGTCATCGTTGGCGCCCCGCTAGAAGTAAACGGTCGCGGTGATCGACGTCGAATACGTATCGGGACGGGGAATCGCGCCCGCCGATGTCGGCACCTGACCGTAGACGGTCAGCGTCTGCGCACTGCCGTTACCGGTGCCGCTGACCGTATCGACGCCCTGCGACGTTCCCCAGTTGGTGGTGTGCTGCGTGTCTTGAAAGAGCCCGAACCCGACCGTCGCCGTGTTGCCGCTCGTGCCCCCTGCCAGCAAGCGCGCGCTGGTCGTCGAGCCCGTGGTGGTGCCAGCGCTCAGACCGACGTTATACGGCGTGGTATTCGTGCACGTCACCGACAGGGTCGTCGTCGCCGTCTGTGCCGTCGACAGACTTGAGACAGTGCCGAAGTTCATGGGGGTGGACGTGATCGAACAACCCGCCTGAATGATCAGCGTCACAGTGAAGGCGCTGGTGGCGGTGCCGTTGCTGTAGACCGCAGCGACCGCAGGCAGCGGCGGAACAAGCAAGAGGCTTGCCAGAAGGACGGTAATGCGCGCAGCTGGTTTATGCATCGTCGGTTTCTCGAAAAAACGTCGGAAGGACCTAGCGGGCTCAAGGCGATGCAGCTGCCGTTGCCGCATACCACGTTGATACGTAAAGTACGTCGCACTACTTAGGACATAGTGTATATCGCGCGCTTGCCTTTGTGTCATGCGAGTGACGAACCGTCACGGCTTAGCTCTTTTATTTCAAATGACCGTTTAATTTCGGACGACCGGACGCCGTGTGCCTCAGACAGCACTGCTAACTGTCATGCGTCTGTCACGAGCGAACGGTAACTTTCAAGCCGATTCAGGTTCTGTGCTCACCCGAGGGCAACGCGCGCCAGCTCAGGTCGCGCAGGTCCAGCCGGGCCCGCAGGTCCAGCCTTCCCAGCCAACGCCACTCTCGACGACATGACAGGCAGCTTCGCGCCGCTGCGCGCGTTCGCGCTTGCCGGCTTCGTGTTTTGCGGCGGCACGCTCGCCATCGCACAGCCTGCACTACGCAGCGGCGACGCCTTTCTGTCCTTCGATATCCCCGCACAACCCCTGTCCGACGCCTTGCGCGAGTTCGCTCGCGTTACCCGGTTGCCCACGCTATATAGAAGCGAACTGGTCGACGGGCTGGAGTCGTCTCCCGTTCATGGGTTTCTGACGGCGCAAACGGCGCTCGCTCAGTTGCTTGAAAGCACGGGGCTCGTGGCGCAACGCATTGCCAGCGATACGGGACCGGCGTTCGTGTTACGCGCCGCCGACGGCGCAACCTCGGGCGCGGCCGAGCGCGGCGGTCTTGGCAATCTTGCGGGTTATCCGGCGTTCGTTCAGGCGCGTGTCATGTCGGCGCTGTGCGCGAGCGCCGACAGCGCACCCGGCGCGTATCGGGCGCTGCTGCGCTTTGGCGTCAGGCCGGGCGGTGCGCTTGAAAACGTCGAGTTGTTGAGCAGCACGGGCGACGCACGGCGCGACCGTGCCATCGTCGCCAGCTTGCAGCGTGTCGTGCTGGACATCGCACCGCCCGCCGACCTGCATCAACCGCTCACGCTGCTGATCGTGCCGAACGCGGCGCGCACGACTGGCGCGACGACCCCATGCACGACTGAGCGCCGGGATCGCTAGGCATGGCGCACGATTCCCAACCGGCCCTCTCCGAATATCTGATCCGTCACTATGGCGCGCTCAAGCGCCGCGTGACGCATCTGCTCGGCAGCAGCGAGCTGGCCAGCGACGCCTTGCATGACACCTGGCTGCGGGTGAACGCCGAACCGGTGCCGCCGGCGGACGACGCAAGCCACGCCGACGAACCCGGTGAAGCTGCGCCGGCCTTGCCGACGTCGGTGCGCAGCCCTGGCAGCTATCTGGTGCGCATGGCGATCAACATTGCGGTGGACGCCCTGCGTCGCAATAGCCGCGCCTTGCCCCTCGACGAAGTCGACGCGCTCATCGAGCTGGCCGACCCAGCGCCCGGTCCGGCACAGACGGTGCAGGCGCGCATCGAGATGCAGACGATGATGCAGTGGCTTGAGCGCATGCCCGAGCGTCGGCGTGAGATCTTCGTGCTCGTGCACTTCGAGAACCTGCTTCAGTCGGATGTCGCGCAGCGTTTGGGGTGCTCCAAACGCACCGTGGAGTATGAGCTCAAGCATGCGCACGACTACCTGGCGCGCAAACTGGAGCGCGATGCGTGATGGCTCACGAATGGGCGCAAGCCACAGCGCACGTAATGCCGCGTAAGAATTCGATCGGCGAAAAGTTTGCGGATTTCGCGCTCGCCATCCGTCTACCTACTGGCGGACATGGCAAAACCGCGTGCGGGCCTCGTCTGCGGGGCAGGCAGCACGCCCGCACGACGGTGATCGCCCCGGCGCTGTGCACCATCGAATAACAAGACAGACATGACTTCCATACCTGACGACCACGGCAACACCCCGGACGAGCTGCATCGGCAAGCCTGGGTCTGGTTGCGTCTGCTCAAGTCGGACACCGTCAGGCAATGGGACGCCGAGCGATTCAGACATTGGCTCGACGCGAGTCCGGCGCACAAGGCGGCTTTCCATGCTGCTCGCGTGCAGTGGGACAGTTACACGCCCGCGGCGGCGGCGCTCGGCCAGACACTTGGACGACGCACGCCGCCGGTGCGGGTCGCCCGTCGCACCGGCCGCCGCGCGTTTCTCGGCACGATGGTCGCGGGCGGTGCTGCGCTGGCGGTGGCTGCTATCGTTCACCCGCCCGCCGGGCTGTGGCCGTCGCCCGATCAGTGGGGGGCTGACTACAGCACCGCGACCGGTGAACAGCGGGCCATCCGGTTAGCTGGGCTGGCCGGGCAGGTCGACGTCACGCTCAACACCCAGACCCGTATTCGCACGGACGTGTCCGCCAGCGTGCCCGGCATTGAACTGCTGAGCGGGGAAGCAGCCGTGGATCTGCCCTCTGGCCGGGGGAATGGCACGGGCACAGGCTTTAGGGTGGCGGCCGCAGGCGGCACGAGTTCGTCCACGTCGGGACGATTCGAGGTGCGGTATCTCGACGGCCGAGTGTGCGTGACTTGTCTGTCGGGTTCGGTGCGCGTCGACCACCCGATGGGGCAACGCGTGCTGCACGCGGCGCAACAGACGGCGTACGACCGCCATCAACTCGCCGGTGTGACGCTCGCCGACGCCGTCAATGTGTCCGCATGGCGCAATGGCGAACTGGTGTTTCGTCAGACGCGTCTGGCGGTGGTGCTCGACGAGATCAACCGGTATCGTCCGGGCCGCATCGTGCTGATGAACGACAAGGTGCGCAACCAACCCGTGAGCGGCAGTTTCTACATTGCGTCGCTCGATCGCGCCATCGCTCAGCTGCAATACAGCTTCGATCTGCACGCCCGTCAGTTGCCGGGCGGCCTGCTCGTTCTCACCTGATCCGATTGTCTTCCGTGATGTGAATTTCGCGTCGACCGCGTGGTCGGCTCGCGTCGCATTCTCCAAAATGTATTGCCGCACTCGTCTGCAAAAAAATTTTGCGGACTCTATTCACCGGGTTCGTCTTAGCTCGTTACGACGTTTCTGCGACACCGTCACTCGGGTCGTAGTGCGCACAAATCTACGGGAAAAGCCGATTCGCACGCACGGGGGATTTCGCGTTGCGGGGCCGGCGCTGAATGAGGCGAGAGTTCCAGATGGTCACACGCGGACAGACGGGCAAGACGGTTCAGGCACGACATTCGACGCCAGGCGCACGACGTTTGCGTCTCTCGCCCATGACGCACGCCGTTGCACTGGTGCTCGCCACCGGCAACTTCTGGAGCGAAGCACACGCACAACAAGCGTTCAGCAGTGCGTGGTTCGCCGCGCGCGGTGCCGCGCAGACGACTGCGGCACAAACGGGACGTCTGCCGAACGGCATGCCCGTCTCGTCGTTGCAAAACCCGGGCGAGCAGCAGCAACGCGCCAATCAGGCGTTGCAGAACTCCATCGCCAATCTCGCGACCGCAGCGCAGGGCATCGCCGCGATGCAGGCTGCGCAAACGGCGGCGCGTCAGGCCGCTGCCGCGTCTCCTGAAACGATTCCCGACGGTCTTGCCGAAGGCGGCTTGAAGGTCGACACGAACAGTCTTACTGCGGGCTGGATCAACGCGAAGAAGGACATCGCGCAAACACGCGACGCCGCGGGCAACACCAACGTCAAGATCGAACAGACGGGCGAGAAGGCCATTCTGAACTGGGAGACGTTCAACGTCGGGCGTCGCACGACGGTCGAGTTTGCGCAGCAACCGGGTTGGGCGGTGCTTAACCGCGTGAATGATCCGAATGCGCGCCCCAGCCAGATTCAGGGCCAGATCAAGGCGGATGGCACGGTCGTGATCGTCAACCGCAACGGCATTCAGTTCACGGGCACGGCGCAGGTCGACACGCGCAATCTGGTGGCGGCTGCCGTGGGCATGACGAACGACCAGTTCAATCGCGGCATCTACGGCACGGCACTTGCAGGCGCGACGGTGCCGACGTTCGCCAACGATCTGAGCGTCACCGGCTCGGGCTTTTCGCACACTGGAGCTACGGCCAACGTGGTCATCGACGCGGGCGCGCGCATCAGCACACGCAAGCCGCAGTCGGTGACCGAAGGCGGCGGCTACGTGTTGCTGCTCGGCCGTGAGGCGCATAACCGAGGCACCATCGTCACACCCTCGGGCCAGACGGTGATCGCGGGCGGCGACGCGTTCGTCATCCGTCGCGGCATGGGCACCGACGGCAATCCGAATTCCAGCACGCGCGGCAACGAAGTCACGCCGAGCCTCCTCGCGGGATCGACGGCCGGACGCGTCAGCAACAGCGGTTTGATTCAGGCGCCGTTGGGTGACATCTCGCTGGTGGGGCGTCAGGTCGAGCAAAGCGGTGTGCTGGTCACGACGACGTCCGTCAACACGCGCGGCACGATTCACCTGACGGCGAGTGGCGACACGAACGCGCTGGTGCGTGTGGCACCGGGCGCACTGAATGCCATCGTGCTCGATACGTCCGGCGATACCGCGCTCGATGTGCAGCGCGCCAGCTTGCTCGCCGACACGGCGAAGGTGGCCGAATCCGGCTTGTACAACCGTCGCGACCAGTCGCTGGTACAGATCGTCTCGTCGGGCGATGTGCTGCTCGACAGCGACACGCTCACGCTTGCGACGGGCGGGCAGATCAACGTCGCTGCAACGCGACGCATGATTGCCATGGAACGCGCCAAACTTGACGTGTCGGGCGCGGTCGGCGTGCAAGTGGCGATGGCGTCCAACAATCTCGAAGTCAACATTCAGGGCAACGAGCAGCGCGACGCACCCACCAACCGCGACACCCAACGACTGAACAGTCTGACGGTCTTCATCGACCGTCGTTACCTGGTGCGCGTGCCGGCGGGCATGCAAGGCTACTCGACCGATCGCTGGTACACGTCGGGCGGCTTGCTGGAAGTCAGCGGCTATCTCAACACCGCGCAGCACGGCGTTGGCGAATGGGCCGCGCAGGGTGGCACGGTGCAATTGGGCGGCGCACAAGTCGTCACGCGTGCCGGTTCGCTCATCAATCTGGCCGGCGGCACGCTCGACGTGCAGACGGGCATGATCCGGCAAAGCTGGTTGCGCGCAGAAGACGGCCAGTTCTATCGCGTCGACAACGCACCGGGTGACCTGCGCTACCTCGGCGTGTATCGCGGCTTCGAAGTTGCCCACGCGCGCTGGGGCAAGAACACGACCGAGGCGTATGCCACGCCGTTCATCGCGCCGGGCGAGCGGCTGGAGAACGGCTACACCGTGGGGCGAGACGCCGGACGTCTGATCGTCTCCGGACAGTCGGCGGTGCTCGAAGGCGACGTCGATACCACCGTCTACCAAGGCTCGCGTCAGACGCAAGCAGCGGATCGGGGGCTGTATGACGGTTACCTGCAATCGCAACTCGCCGCGCCGCGTGGCGGGCAGTTGATCGTCGGCAAGCTCACGCCGTATTACGACGACACGTCGCTCACCTTGCGCGACAGTCCGAACGCCGTCGTGCGTACGATCGATGTCGGCGATATTCAGGCGTTGGCGGCGTCCATTGCGCTGGATGCCGACATCGATGCGCAACGCGCGGGGAAGATTTCGCTCGACGCCGGCTGGCTCAATCGGCAGCACTTCGGCGGCGTGAAATTGCTCGCGACCGAGCGCGTCGGCCTCTCCCGCGATCTGCGTGTGGTGGATGGCGGCGACATCGGCCTGCATGCGACGCGCGTAGACATCGACGCGAACCTCACCGCGCGAAGCGGCACAATCAACGCCGGCAACATGCTGCGTCGCGTGAACGAGAATCAGGGCGGCGGGTTATGGCAAGACCTGCCGGTCGTCGACACCGCCAGAGTCGCGGGGACGCAATACGTGAAGGTCGCGAGCGGCGCAACGCTCGACGCGCGCGGGCTGTGGAGCCGGGCCATCGACGGTGAGGCGGGCGTTCACGGCATGCCGTATCTCGATGGCGGGTCCGTCGCGCTATCGAGCACGGGCGACGTGATCCTGTCCACGGGCAGCGCTATCGACGTCTCATCCGGGGCCGCGCTGCTGGCCAACGGCACGGTACGCGGCGGCAAGGGCGGCAGCGTGTCGTTGCTCGCGAGCCAGTACGACACGAACGGCACCCGCGTGGGCGCGCTGCATGTCGACGGCGACCTGCGCGCCTTCGGCGTGAACGGCGGCGGCACGCTCAAGATCGACACCGGTAACGGCGTGATCGTCGGTGCCCCGGGGCTGGTCAAAGACGGTTGGCTCGGCGTTGGCGAAACGTCGCCGGTCGCGCTCACGCTCTTGCAGGAGTACGTGATCAAAGCCGGCACGGTCATGTCGACGGACTTCGTGCAGACCGTCTCCACCGTGCGCGCCGGCGAAGTGCTGACGACGCAGCCGGTCTTCACCACGGCAGCACCCGGCGTGCTGTCGGCCCCCTGGACGGTGCCCGCCGGCGTGAACGGCACGGCTTACGTCGTCTACGATCAGTACGGGAACGCGTTCCGCTCAGGCGACGTCGTGCCCGTCGATCGCAAAATCTCCCGCGGCGAGGGGATGATTGCCAGCGGTTATGTCGTGCCCGCGAACGTGTTTCCAGCCGGTTGGACGATAGTGGCTTACGACGTCGTCGCGAAGGCCGGGCAACCGCTTCCTGCGGACGTTCGATTGGAAAAAGGCGCGACGATTCCGGCCGGTCTCTCGCTGGTCGATGCCGTGCGTGTTGCTTCACCTACGTCGCTCGGCACCGGTCTCTTCTCCAGCGGCTTCGCCCGCTACGACGTAAAGGGACAACTCGGCTTGGTGGTTGCGGACAACGTGCGACTTGACGTCGCGATGCCGGTCTTCAACGTCGACGTACAAGCTGCGCGCAACGCCCAAAGCGGCACCGATCCGCGACAGATGCTGTCCGTCTGGCTGCCGCCGGAATGGCAGGCCGACGCCGCGAAGGGCACTGTGTCGCAACGCGGCGGCGCGGACATTGCGCTGTCGGCGGGCGCGTCGTACAAACGCGCAGACTTGCGCCTGGGCAGCGGCTCGCAAATCTCGGTGGACGCCGGTCGCAGCATCACGCTTACCGGCAATCGTCAGATGACGTTGCTTGGCGGCCTGCATGCGGCGTCGGGCACCCTGAGCGTGCTGGCGGGCGAATTCCTCACCGAAGGCTCGAATCTGCCCGAAGGTCGTCTCACACCGACCTCCATGTGGATCGGCGAGAACGCCGTACTCGACGTGGCGGCGCGTCCGTTCGTGGCGCGCTCGGCTGCCGGCACTTACACCGGCAAGGTGGCCGATGGCGGCACGATCCAGATCGGAGCGAAGTATGTGCCCGGTGCGACTAAGTTGGTCGGGGCCGACGCGTTCATCGTCGTGCGTTCGGGGGCGACACTCGACGCTTCCGGCGCCGTCGCCGACATCGACCTGCCGGGGCTGGGCCGCACACGCGTCGCCAGCAACGGCGGCGTGATCTCGCTGGCGTCCGGTCGCGGCCTGTATCTGGACGGCGACATGAAGGCCGAGGCTGGTGGCGCAGGTGCGGCGGGCGGCACGCTGAACGTGGCGCTGGACACGCCGCTCTACGGGCGCGTGGATCGCACCAGCCTCAAGGGGGCCAACGTCGACGATGCGGTACGCGTCGCGCGGGAAATGATCCTCGCGCAAACGCAAGGCCCGAGCGAATTGTCGGACGCATTGCTGCCCGGTCAGATGGGCGGGGCCGGAGGGCTGGTGCTCGGACGCGCGCGTATCGGCGTCGACCGCATCAAGGCCGGTGGCTTCGACAACCTGTCGCTGACGGCCAACGGCATGCTCGATTTCGCGGGGGACGTGAGCCTGTCGATGGGCCAGAGTCTGCGCATCGCGGCAAGCTCACTGGGGCTGGCAAGCGGCGCGGCACCTGCCACGCGCGTGAAACTCGCCGCACCCTACGTGCAAGTCGCGTCGGCGGGGGGCGGTCAGGACGACAACTTCATCCTGCCCAATCCGGTCAACGGTTCGAAGAACGGCGGGCGCGGCATCGGCGTGCTCGGTGTGCCCAAATTCGCCCCTGACGCTCGATTCGACATCGACGCGTCGCTCATCGATCTCACGGGCATCGTCCAGTTCGGCACTGCCGGGACCATCGAGACGAACAGCGGGACACCGGTCAAGGTGGAGCGTCTGGCGTTCGGCAACGTTGTGCTACGCAGCGCCGGGGACATACGTCTGCTTGGCAAGCAGGAACTCTACGTGCCGGGCGACCTGACGCTCGCCGCCGCGCAGATCTATCCGGCGGCGAACGCGAGCGGCAAGTTCGTGGTGGGCCAGTACAGGACGTCGAACGGCGCTATCGAACTCGACCCGAAGCGCGTACTGACGATCGCTCGCACGACCGAGGCGCTGCCCGAGCAGCCCTATTCTCTCTTCGGCAGTCTCATGCTGGTCGCGCCGACGATTCGTCAGGGCGGCGTGTTGCGCGCGCCGATGGGCACGATCACGGTCGGTAGTCAGTTTGGCGGTGAGAGCGTCGGCATGTTTCATCTGCTGCCCGGCAGCGTGACGTCGGTGAGCGCGAACGGTCTCGTGATGCCTTACGGCGGCTCGCTCGACGGGCTCAGCTACATGTACGCGGGCAACGACGTGCAGACCTTCTGGCCGGGCGGTGGCCCGTCCGTCATCGTCACCAGTCACGCCGTCGCGGTGGAAAAGGGGGCCGTGATCGATCTGTCGGGCGGCGGCGAGATTCGCGGCGCGGCGTTCCTGGCCGGACGTGGCGGCTCCGTCGACGTTCGCCTCTCGCCGCTCATGCAAGTCTTGCAGACCGGCAACAAGGGAAGTTTCCGTTTGCCCGCGCTGTCGACCAATCCGGTCTACGCCATCGTGCCGGGGACGCAACCGGCCTACGCCCCGGTGCTCGGCGAGCGCGGTGCAGGCGACCCGCTCATCGGCCAGCGGATCACGATCGGCGCCGGTGTACCCGGATTGCCGGCGGGCACCTACACATTGCTGCCGTCGACGTTTGCCCTGCTGCCGGGCGCGTTCCGCGTCGAATTGCAGACGCAGGCGAGCGTCGACGCTTCGCTCGGTCCGGTCGCCATGCGCAACGGTTCGCTCACCGCACCGGTGACCCTGAGCGTGAACAACACCGGCATTCGCAATGCCGCGCCGACGCAAGCCGTGCTGAGCCCGGCGAGCGTGCTGCGCACATATGCGCAGTACAACGAAATGACCTACGCGGACTATGTCCGTGCGAGTTCGGCGCGCAATGGCGTGTCTCGCTCGCTTGTCGAAGCCGATGCCAAGCGTCTGGATCTGAAATTCCTGAGTGACAGAGAGGCGGGCAAGGTGGTCGATGTGCCCGCGTTGCGCTTCGACGGACTGATGGCGGGCGCCGCGGCCAAGGACGGTTACGGCAGCAGTCTGCTGATTTCCTCGCTAGGTGAGCGCGTGGAGATACTCGGGCCACGCGCGACGCCGACCGTGGGCGACCGGACGCTCATCTCACTCAACGCCACCGATCTGAACGCCGTCGGTGCGGCGCGTATCGGGATCGGCGGGTTGCCGGAGGTGACGACGAGCGCCAGCAGCCTGTTGGCGTCGGCCATGAGAGCGTCGATCAACGGTGCGCTCAAGTATGTGGTGCTACGCGGCGGCGCGATGCTGCGCGCCAGCGAAGTCTTCATTTCGTCGAACTCGCCGCAGGACGGCATTCGTATCGAGCAGGGCAGCGGCATCAGCACGCTCGGCTACGGCAAGCCGATGTGGGATTCCACGCTCGGCTATGTCTACGCGCCCGGCTCGAAGGCCGTACTGGCCGTCTCCAATGGTCGATTGACGATGTTGGCACCCGAGGCGGGCAGTCCGACCGAGGGGGCGGGCGCCATCGATCTGGGCGTGTGCGCGCCGGGCGCGACCTGTTCGGGCGAGACGCTGCTGCTCTCCGAAGGCAGTATCGCCGTGTCGACGGACAAACGTTTCACGATCACCGATGCGGTGCGCTACGGCGCGCGTCAGTTGGCGCTGACGGTCGGCCGGGTGAACGTCGGCAGTCAGGCGTCGCTCGACGCACTCGCCGCCAAGGGACGACTGGCCGACGGGCTGACGCTCGACCAATCCATGCTGAGCCGCCTGCTGCGTGGCGATACCGCGTACGGCACGCCCGCGCTCGAGAGTCTGTCGCTCGTCGCGCGCGACTCGATCAACTTCTTCGATTCCGTCGAACTCTCGACCCTCGACCCGGCGACGGGTAAGTCGCGCATCGACACGCTCGTGCTCGGCACACCGGCCATCTTCGGCTATGGCTCGGCCGACGCGCTCGCGCGCATCCGTACCGATCGCCTCGTATGGAGCGGTTCGAAGTCCCCGGCCGGTGCGGTGACGGCCGACGGCGCGGGCACCGGCAGCGGGCGCTTCGTCATCGACGCGAAGGAGATCGTGCTCGGCTACGGGCCCGCCACGCAGCCGGACAGCAACAACGACCAGAACCGGATGGCGCTCGGGTTCTCCACGGTGAATCTGAACGCCAGCGAGCGCGTGAGCGCCAATTACAAGGGCGGTCTGTCTGTCTACCGGTCGCAGCAAGGCTGGAATGCGCAGACGAAGGATTACGACTACAGCGGCGGCGACCTCGTCATCGATACGCCGCTGCTCACAGGCGCTGCCGGTTCGACGAGCCGCTACACGACCGGGGGTAACCTGACGGTGACCAACGCCAGTGCCCGTGCCAAACCGGTGCTGACCAATGCCGACTTCGTGGGGGCTTTGGGCGCGGACGTCTCCCTCAAGGCCGGTGGCACGGTGAACCTCGACACCGGTGTGGTGCTGCCGAGCGGTCGACTGAGCGTGGCGGCGCAGGGCGAGCTGACGCTGGGCGATAACGCGCAACTGGATCTCGCAGGTCGCAAGCTCGATTTCTTCGACGTGAGCAAGTACAGCTGGGGCGGCGACGTCCTGCTGTCGAGCGCCAACGGCAACGTGCGTCAGGCGGCCGGATCGCGCATCGATCTGTCGGCGATGGAAAACCGTGCGGGCAAGCTGTCGGTGGTGGCGCTGGGTGCCTCGGGTGGCAACGTTTCGCTGCTGGGCAAACTGTTGGGCAGCGCGACCGGCCAGTACGATGCGGGCGGCACGCTCGTTCCGTTCTCCGCCGGGGGGATCGATGTGCGCGCGCAACGCATCGACGATTTCACAGCACTCAATGCGCGCCTGACCGACGGCGGCGTGTTCGGCAGCCGCAGCTTCCAGATCAAACAAGGCGATCTCGTCGTCGGCGACGAACTCAGGGCGCGCGAGATCACGCTTTCGGTCGACGGCGGACATCTCGAAGTCCGGGGCCGTGTGGACGCCAGCGGCGATCAGGTGGGGACGATTCGCCTGTCGGCGCGCGATGGCGTGAGCGTGAGCGGCGCAGCCGTGCTGGATGCGCACGGCAAGGTCGCTCGTCGCGACAGCTATGGTCAGATCATCGAAGCGGCGAATCGCGCCGTCATCGAAATCAACGGCAACGAAGGGCGCGTGGTGCTCGCAGACGGCGCACGTCTCGATGTGCGGGGTGGCACGAACAGTATGAACGGTAAGTCGCTCAACGTTGGCACGCTGGAGATCAGCGCCAAACGTCTCGGTGCCGGAGGTGGCGCGATGGGCAACGATATTGCCATCGACGCGAGCGGCAATGTGGTGATCGACGGCGCGCGCGCCATCACCGTCAACGGGATGTATCGCGATCTGGATGCCCCGCCGGGCACCGATACGGCGGTCGATGGCCGCCCCTATCAGGTTGTCAATCGGGCATACCTCGACGCACTCCACGAGAAGAACGAAACGTTCATGACGAACGCGCTCGCCAACGGGGCAATGCTCGCACGGCTGGCGGGGCTGCGTCGCTATACGGACGCGTTCCATCTGCGTCCGGGCGTTGAGATCATGAGCAAGACGCCGGACGGCGACATCCATCTCGACGGCGACATCGACCTGTCTCGCTATCGCTACGCGAGTCTGAACCCGCATACGCAGAAGACAGGCGTGTACGGCAGCGGGGAGGCGGGCGCGTTGACGATTCGGGCGGGGGGCGACCTGAAGGTTTATGGCAGCGTGAGCGACGGCTTCGACACCACCCGTCTCACGCCGGGCACGGACAGCAAGGGCTGGGTGCTCACGAGCGGCGTGGCCGGTTGGGGCGACGATGCGGTCGTGCCGGTGGGCGGGCAGGTGAAGCTGGCCGCAGGGACGGCATTCCCGGTCGGACGCGCACTCAACTACGACATCCCCGTACAGGCGACGACGCTGCCGGTCGGCCTGCGCTTACCGACGCGCGTCTCGCTCACAGGCACGCTGACGTTGCCGGCCGGTACGGTCCTTGGCGGCGCGGTGCGCGACGCCGCAGGCAACGTGATCTACGCCGCAGGTGCCGTGTTGCCGTCTGCCGTGACGCTGCGCAGCACAACGCAACTCGACGCCGGTAATGTGCTGCCTGCTGCGACTGCCGTGGCGGCGCTCACGTGGCCTGCCGGTGCCGTCGTGCCGGTAAAGCTGGTGCTCGCGAACGCCGTGGATCTGCGCAAGGGCGCGATCGTTCCTGCGGAAACGGATGTGAAGTTGCCGGGCGGCGCGACGGTCGTCAAACTGCGTCCGGCGGACGCGGACGGCGTGCAGGGCAACTTGCTCGCGATCGCACCGATGCTCGCGCCGGGTTCGGCGTCATGGTCGATGAGATTCGTGGCGGGAGCCGACACCACAGCGGCCGATCCGCGCGCATTGCAGCCCGACAGCAAGCGTGGGCATCTGGTGCTTTCCGACTCGCACTACGGCATGGGGGAAGAGCGGGTCAAGGTGCCGGGCAGCGGGTCGCCGGGCGTCTTCAGATGGGGCGATTACGGCGACTGGTACGGCGGCACTCCCGGCGAGATCGTGACGCAGGCCGAGCTGGAAATGCTGGGCATTGTGGAAGACGGCGACATCGACGGCATCAACGGCGGCTACGACGTGATTCGTCTCGTCACGCCAGGCACGCCGCCGACGTACACCTTCAATTCGCTGCCGGCACGCGAACCGGCGTTCAGCGTGTTGCGTACCGGGACCGGCGATCTCGATATGCTCGCGGCGGGCAACTTCACGATGACTTCGCCTTTCGGCGTCTACACCGCAGGCACGCAAGCCGCCGACGTCACGGGGGCGTACAACCTCGCTCGCGGCAAAGTGAAGGGCGCGAACGTGCTCGGTGCCGACGGCGCGACGTTCGAGAAATACGTCGACGGCAAGACAGACAGTCTTTACGGCGCGTGGTATCCGGAGCATGGCGGTAACCTGTTCGTTCGCGCGGGCGGCGACATTCGCGGCGACATCGCGGCGGACGGCACGGGCTTTCGTCGCACGACGAGCTTCGGGATGCCGCGTGCAGCGGCCGACATGTCGAACGTGGGCAATTGGCTCTGGCGACAGGGCTCCGGTTCGGCGATTGCCGACGGCGGCATGCCGGGCGCGTGGTGGATCAACTTCGGGACCTACACCGTGGGTCCGTCCGAAGGTTACGACGCCTTCGCCAAGATGCCGTATCTGGTCGGCTTCACCGGGCTGGGTACGCTCGGCGGCGGCAACCTGGTCATGGAGGCCGGTGGCAACGCGGGGATGCTTGAGTCACGCATGGGCCCGAGCAATTCGGATGCGACGAAAGTCTTTGCACGTAGTCAGGGCGTGAACGTCGCGGTGGCCAGTACGGGACGTGTGTCTGCCGACGGATCGCAGATCGTGCTGACAGGCGGCGGCGATCTGGACGTTCGCATCGGCGGCGGACTTAATCCGGTGCGAGACGTGCGCGCGATCGCACCCGCCAACAACGAGATCAGCGAGTCCACGGCGTGGCGCAATGCCAATCTGTCCCTCTATGGCACCTTTACGAATCTGCGCGGCGCAACGCGCGTAGAAGCCGGCGCACTGGGTGGCAGCGGCGCGGTTGCAGGCGGGGCCGATCTGCGTGAGTCGCGTGCGACGAGCCCGTTCGTGGTGTCGGGCGGCATGGCCAGCGGTGGCCCGACGCTTGTGCTCGGGGATTCGGGGGCGCGCGTCGAAACCCGTGGCGATCTCGTCATCGGCGGCTATGGCGACGCGACCCGCACGAAGCAGCGCAACAACGGCACACCGTTCTCGGTGGGCGGCGTGGATTACAGCGGCGAGGGTTTCAGTTGGTTCACGCTGTGGACCCCTTCGACCGCCATCGATCTCTTCAGCGCCGGGGGCAGCGTGGCACCGCTCACCGCCATCGCCGATCGCACCCGTGTGGGGGGCAACCATTCACCGACCGACGGCCGCTTCGTTCTGCCCGCCACGTTGCGTGTGACGGCGGGCGCGGGCAACATCTTCAACGGTCCCGCCGCGACTGACAGCTTCTTCGCGAACGGCGCACAGACAACGGCAGATACACCGATGCTGCTCGCGCCCGAGCCGGTCAGCAGTTTGTTCAAGGTGAGCAGCGACGGTGGGGCGCTCGAAATGCTCGCGGGGCAATCGATGTTCGGCGGCGGGTTCCCGATCAGCCGCTCGGCGGCCGATCCGCGCGCGTTGCCCACGCCGCAATCGCCTGCGTTTGCCGGGGGTGTGGCCGATATCCCGGGCAATCGTTCGTATCTCACGAACGTACGGCAGGACGCGCTCGCGCCCGATCTTTTCTACTACTACGGTGCTTCTGGTGCCAACGTGTTCCCCATGTTCAGCCTGACGCCGGCCACCGTTTCGGGTTATGACGTTGGCCATGTGTCGCCGGCACGCTTCTACGCGGTAGCAGGCGACATCGTGGGCCTTCAGACGGGCGGCATCAACTACCGGGCGTCGTTGTCCCCGAAGCAGGGGCTGGAGGCCACGTGGTACGAGGGCAACGGGGCGGTGGCGATTCGTGCGGGACGCGACATCGTGAATTCCGGCACGCCGCTCGGCACGTATCTGGTCTCCAACAGCGACTTTGCTGGCTGGTCGATGACGCGCGACGTGCTCGATCCGTCCAAGCCGGGCACGCCGAGCCGGCGCAACGGTGTGGCGACGCAAGGCAACGTGATCGTTCACAACCGCGCCGACGACGTCTCCGTGGTCTCCGCCGGACGCGACGTGCGCTACAGCACGTTCTACGTCATCGGGCCGGGCGCGCTGGAGGTGACGGCGGGACGCGACGTGTTCATGGGCGACACGGCGGAGTTGCGCAGCCTCGGTGGGGTCGTCAACGTTAAACCCGGCGACCGAAGCAATGGCGCTGCGATTGCGGTCGCGGCGGGCGTCGGTCCGAAGGGGCTCGACGGCGTCGACTTCAAGGCCTTCGCCGCACGCTATCTCGACGCGTCCAATCTGGCCGATCCCGGCCGCGCTCTGTCGGATCAACCGGGCAAGGCCGTGGTCGTCTACGGTGGCGAACTCACGCTCGTGGGGTGGCTGCAACAGGAGTTCGGTTATCGCGGCGACGCAGCCGGTGCCGACGCCTTCCTCGTGAGCAAGCAGGCCGAGCTGAACGCTGCGAACGCCGCCAACGCGGCGAGTCAGGCGGGCAGTGGCGCGGCAAAGCGCGACCTGCGCAACGAGTACGCGCAGCAGAGCCAGTTGCATCTCGTGAACTGGCTGACGACGCGCTACGGTGGGCCAAACAACGCAGGGTTGCATTTCGATGCGACGTCCATGAACGCGCGTCAGTTCTTCGACGCGCTCGCGCCGGAGCAACAACGCACTTATCTGCGCGACGTGTACTTTGCGGAGCTGCGGGCGTCCGGGCGCGAGTACAACGAGACTGGCGGCGCGCGTGCGGGCAGTTATCTGCGCGGACGCGAAGCCATCGCCACGCTGTTCCCAACGCACGACGCCGCGGGAAACCCGCTGACATACGAGGGCAGCGTCACGATGTACAGCAGCGCGAAGTATTACCTGCAAAACCTGAATCGCGAGGCGACAGTGCGTCCGCTGCCGGGCGTTCAGTATCTGACGCAGGCGCAATGGATTGCCCGTGGCAGCCCGCAATACGACGTGCCGCATTACGAAGTGCAGGACGCTGGGATTCACACGGACTTCGGTGGCGGGATCAGCATCGTCACGCCGGGCGGACGAACGCTGGTCGGCGTGGACGGTGGTTTCGTACCGGGCGACGGCTCGGGGGTGCTCACGCAGGGACGCGGCAACGTCGATCTGTATTCGCGGGACAGCATTCTGCTGGGGCAGAGCCGCATCTTCACGACGTTCGGCGGCAACGTGCTGGCGTGGTCGGCGCAGGGCGACATCAACGCCGGGCGCGGCTCGAAGTCGACGGTGGTCTACACGCCGCAGCGTCGCGTGTATGACGAGATGGGATTGGTGTCGCTCTCGCCGAGCACGCCGAATACCGGTGCGGGCATCGCGACGCTGAACCCGATTCCGGAGGTGCCGCCGGGCGACATCGATCTGATTGCGCCGCTCGGCACGGTCGATGCCGGTGAGGCGGGCATTCGCGTGTCGGGCAACGTCAACATCGCAGCACTGCGGGTGCTGAATGCCGACAACATTCAGGTGCAGGGCAAGTCGGTGGGCATTCCGACCATCGCGGCGGTGAATGTGGGGGCGTTGACGAACGCGAGCGCGACGGCGGCGCAGGCGGCTGCGGCAGCGCAGGATGCGGTGTCGCGCGACCGCGCCAGTCAGCGGGCCGGACAGTCGTCGATCTTCACGGTGCGGATGCTGGGCGCGTCGGCTCAGGGCGCGCACGGCGAGGCGGAAGGTAAGCCATCGGCGGCCAACGGCGACGCAGCCCGCTACGGGGCAGGCTATCGATACGATGCATCAAGCCCGGTGCAGATTCTCGGCATGGGTGGCAAGGTCGATCCCGCACTGTGGCGCAGTCTGAGCGACGCCGAGCGCAAGCGGATGCAACCGGCGGCGGCGCAGAGTCACTGATCGCTTGGCTGTCGATGAACGATCGATACGGTCATGCACGAGCTTGCCGCGTGTTTTTTAGTATCGTGATCGCCAACGGTGCAGGTGTGCAGTCCCGGAGGACCGCACACCTCACCGCTTGATTACCACCGGTGCTGGTACGTAGCGGTGAGCGTGATGCCCGGCGCGGGCAAGTGGCTCGTGTTGTTGCTGTTACGCATCAACTGGCTGTAGAGCGGGTAGTAGTACCGGTTGAACAGGTTCTGAATGCCGACGGTCGCGGTGTCGTTCTTCGTGACTTCGTAGCGGCTGATCACGTCGACCGTGGTGTAGCTGGTCGCGTCCATCCGGCCGAAACCGTTCACACCGTTCAGGCGGTAGTCGCGTGCGGAAAAGTACGTGACCTGAAGGCGATTGCTCCACTTCGGCGTGGGCTTGAACTGGACATAACCCGTGAGTTTGAGCGGCGGAATGCGGTAGCCGCTCATGTCCTGACTGTTCGCGCCTTGCGGCGTTTCACGTCCCTGTATCCAGGTAAACGTCCCACCCAGTCCCCAGCGCTCGTCTTCCGACAGGTAGTCCGCTGCGCCTTCGACGCCAAAGATGTGCTCCGCCGTGCGCGTGAGGATCAGGCCGTTATTGAAGCTCTGCACGTCGCCGAGGTCCGACGTCGTGTAGAACACGGCAAGCGACGTGAGCGTGTTGCCGAAGACACCGCGCCATCCCAGCTCGTAGTTGTTCGTCTTGACCGGACGCAGGTCCGACGAATTGATGTCGAAGCCCGGTCGCGCGTTACGCACCTGCACACCGATGTCGGGCAGGCTGAAGCCCTGACTGAAGGCGGCGTAGAACTCGTGGCCCTTGACCGGCGAATACGTCACGCCGAGATTGCCGAGCACGGCGCTGTAGTTCACCGTACCGCCTTTCACGCCGACGGGATTGGCGACTTTCGACTGCGACAACGGCACGAAGTCGTTGAAGCTTGCCGTTGCGTACTGATAGCGCAAGCCGCCTTCCGTCGACCAGTGATCGTTGAACTTATGCTGAAGCTGCGCAAAACCGCCCAGGCTGCGCGTGGTGAGCGGCGGCAAATACGTGGCTTCACCGATCTTGCGGAAGACGCGGCCGCCGCTCGCGTCATACAGCTTTGGGTCGAAGATATCGAGCGGCATATCGCTCTTTTCCTGCTCGAAGTCCATACCCCAGACGAGTCGCGTCTTCTTCTGCGCGCCGAACGGCGTCTTGATCGTCAGACGACTGCCGAAGACGGTGGAATCCTGCATCGTCTGGTCGACGTTCGCCCCGCGTGTGGCCACGGCACGCGCATCGAACGGCGTGAATCGGGTGAAGTAATCGCGGTAGTAGAACTGTGCCGAGAGCTGGCTGCCCAGCAGGTCGCGGTGTTCGTACTCCAGATTCACGAGCGTATTGCGAATCTGGTTCTGATCGTCGAGCTGAAGTCCGTCAATGCCGCGTGCAGGCACGCTACCCGCCGGCAGGCGCGCGACGGAAGGGTCCGACGCGTAGCTCGTATCCTGCGACGAGTTGATGTGGCTGACCGACAACTGCACGCGCTGGTCCGGTGCGAAACGCAGGCCGAGTTTGCCGCCGATGTTGTAGTTATTCGACGAGAACAGGTCGCCCTGACTCGGCTCGGGGGCAATGCGATTGCCACGCGCGTCGTAGCTGTTGCCGATACGGCGGCCACCGACATCGAATGCATAGTCGATCATGTCGTGGCTGCCGGAAAAGTGCTGCTGAATGTCCGCACTCAGGCCGTCTGCGCGCAGTCGCGACAGGGGTGAACTCAGCGAGACGGTGGTATCCGCCTTGGGCTCCCCGCCCGCGGGGCGCGTCGTGATGGACACGATACCGCCTGTCGCGCCGCCGCCATAAATGGAGCTACTGCCGCGCAACACTTCGATGCGCTCCACCAATGCCGGATCGACATTGGCGAGATTGCGTGACGAATCGCGGTTGGTGTTCAGCGGCACACCGTCGAGCAACACCAGCATGCCGCGTCCGCGAAGCGTCTGCCCGTAATCCGTCACCGTGCGGCTGGAGTCGGCCATGCCCGGCACGACCTTGGCCAGCACGGTCGCGAGGGTGCCCGACGCCGCCTTGAGTTCGTCCAGCTCGGCGCGTTCGATGACCGTCACCTGACGTGTTGGCCGTACCAGATCGCTCGACGTACGCGACGCCGTTACTTCGACCGGTGCCAACGCCAGCGGACTTGCAGGCGCGGCGGCGGGCGTCTCGGCCTTCTTCTCCGAGGCCGACACCAGCGTGTAGCCCTGATTGCCGCTGCGGCGGTAAGCGATGCCGCTGTTCTGAAGCAGCGCGGACAGCGCGGCCTCGGCGGTCATGGTGCCGCGCACGGCGGGGGCGGTCTTGCCGCTCACCAGATCAGGGGAAAAGAAGAGTTGCAGATTGGCCTGACGCCCGAGAAGCACGAGCGCGTCGGACAGCGACTGCGCTGGCACGTTGACGTCAATCGCAGCACTGGCCTTTGCGGCGGTGCCACCGTTCGCAGTTTGCGCAGCGGCGCGCTGGGGTTGGGTGCCCAGGGCAGCCAACGCGGCAAGAAAAATCAGTGACGCGGCCGTCTGCGGACGGCGCGATCGGGAACGGCGGGCGTGTGTAGAACCTTTCACGGCTGTTGGTCTCGTTTCGAATTTTGATGGATTCGCCGCTCTGCGACTAAGGCGAACTATCGGAAGACGAAACGCCGGACCAAAACCTGAATTATTTCGACGAAATTTTTACGGTGCCGTCGGAGAGCGTCTGCACCTTGACCGGCAGGAACTGGGGCAGCGCCGCGAGCAGTTCGTCGGTGTTATCCGCGCTGAAGACGCTGGTAACGCGAAGCTGCCCGACTGCGTCGTTGGCGACGACCACCGGCGATGGGCGGTACAGCGTGACTTCGCGCACGACGTCGGCCAGCGTTGCGTTCTGGAAGATCAACTTGCCGTCGCGCCAGGCCAGCGCCGTCGACAGATCCACCGGGCGGGCCGATGCGACGGTGCCGTCCGGACGAATGGTCGTGCCGAGCCCTTTCGTGAGCAGTGCGGACGTTTTTCCCGTTGCACCTGCCGCCTGTGCGGGCACGCCGTCCACCTTCACCGATCCGGATTCGACGGCCACGGCCACATGCTTCTCGATGCGGCGCACGTCGAAGCGAGTCCCCGTGACCGTGACACGTCCGGTACCGGCATCGACCACGAAGGGGCGCGAGGCATCGTGCGTGACGGAGAACATCGCCTCGCCGTCGAGCAACGTCACGTTGCGCTGTGCGGGGGTGAAGCTCACCTGAATGTGCGTGCGGGTATTGAGTTCGACTACCGTGCCGTCGGCAAGCGTCACGCTGCGTCGCTCACCCGGACGGGTGGCAATCTCCTGCGTCTGAGCGGCCGGGGGGGAGGATGGCGTGAGTTGTGCAACGTGTTCCGGTGACCGGGTCACGGAGGGCAGCATCATCGCGCCCAGCGCAACGCCGAGCACGCAAACGCAGGCGACGGCAATCCATCGACCCGCGGTACTGCGGCGCATCTCGCGATGACCCGCCCCGGCCTCGGCGATCCCAGGTTCGGCCAGCGCGCGCAGACGCGCGGCTGGCACGGCCGCTGCTGCCTGCCATACGCGATCGAGTGCAGCGTATTCTGCGCGGTGCAAAGGGTCGGCAGACAGCCACGCGTCTCGCGATGCGCGGTCGGCATCGGAAAACGCGCCGCTGTGCGCTCGCGTGAACCAGCGCGCGGCTTCTTCGCGAATACGTTCAGAGGCGGGCATCGAAAGAGACGGAGAGAGAGGGCAGACGGGACATAGGCGTGCGCGTCACTGAGGCGCCAGAGGGCCGAGACGTTCGCGCAAATGTTTCATCGCCCGAATCATATACTTCTCGACCATGTTTTTCGAAAGATCGAGCCGCTCGGCGATCTCTTGCTGGCTGCAACCGTCAATGCGCTGCCAGACGAAAACCTGTCGGCACTTCAGCGGAAGTTCGGACAGCGCGGCTTCGATGGCGTGCGCGAGTTGTGCGGCGTGGACTTCTTCTTCCGGATTGCCTGTCGGCGCTTCGAACGCCGAGAGCGCATCGAGCGTCGTCTGTTCTCGTCCGCGCTCGCGGCGAAAGGCGTCGATGGCGATGTTGCGTGCGGTCTGATGCAGATAGGCGCGCGGCTGCTCCGGCGGGGTTTCCAACTCAAGTACTCGCAGCAGCGAGTCCTGCGCCAGATCCTCCGCCTGATGCCGGTTGCTGAGTCTTCCCGTCCACGTGCGAAGCAACTCGTCGTAGTAGGCGAAGATTCCGCGAGGGCGCGTCGAGCTTGCCATCAATCGAGTGGCGCAAAGCGCCCGGAAAGACCGGCCCGGCGGGCGACGCGATGACGGAAGGAATGGGAAAGCACGAGGAAGTCTGGGACCGAACCTGAAGGTTCGGAGTGCCGATACAGTCGTTAAATGCGAGTGATTATCATTCCATTTGTTGCGTGGGTCAATACCGGAAAGCGTGGGGTGCGACGGACGAATCGGGTCGCCGCGTCGCGTATGGAGATTTGATCAAGCGTTGCCGCTTACCAATTCGTTTCCCGCTCCGGCGTCGCCGTGATCTTGTGGATCGAGAGGTCGGCGCCGTAGTACTCCTGTTCGTCGTCGAGCCGCAAGCCTGAGATGCGTTTGATGACGCCATAAACGAGGTAGCCACCGGCGAAGGCGATCGCCACGCCCATCACCGTGCCGACGATCTGCGCGACGAAGCTCACACCGCCGAGTCCGCCGAGTGCCTTCTGTCCGAAGATGCCGGCCGCCAGTCCGCCCCAGATGCCGCACACGCCGTGCAGCGGCCACACGCCGAGTACGTCGTCGATGCGCAGACGGTTCTGCGTCACCGTGAACAGCCACACGAACAGACCGCCCGCGACTGCGCCCACGACCAGCGCGCCGAGCGGGTGCATGACGTCCGAGCCCGCACACACCGCAACGAGTCCCGCAAGCGGGCCGTTGTGGATGAAGCCCGGGTCGTCGCGACCCACCCACATGGCGACCAGCGTGCCGCCGACCATCGCCATGAGCGAGTTCACGGCAACGAGCCCCGAGATGCCACCGACGCGCTGGGCGCTCATCACGTTAAAGCCGAACCAGCCGACGATCAGAATCCATGCGCCGAGCGCGAGAAACGGGATCGACGACGGCGGATGCGCGGCGACCTGACCCTGACCGTTGTAGCGCCCGCGTCGCGCGCCGAGATGCAACACCGCAGCCAGCCCAATCCATCCCCCCACCGCATGCACGACCACCGAACCCGCGAAGTCGTGGAAGGGCGCGCCGAGCGTTTGGGTGAGCCAGTCCTGAATGCCGAGATGCCCGTTCCAGGCGATGCCTTCGAAGAACGGGTAGATCACGCCAACGAGGAAGAACGTGGCCACCGACTGCGGATGAAACTTGGCGCGCTCGGCAATGCCACCCGACACGATGGCCGGGATAGCGGCCGCGAACGTCAGCAGAAAGAAGAACTTGATGAGCGCGTAGCCGTTGTGTTCGGACAGCACCGTGGCGCTCGACCAGAAGTCGACGCCATAAGCGAGCGGATAACCGATGAAGAAATACGCGAGTCCCGAGACGGCGAAGTCCGTCAGGATCTTGACCAGTGCGTTGACCTGGTTCTTCTTGCGGACAGTGCCCAGCTCTAGAAACGCGAAACCGGCGTGCATGGCAAGCACCAGGATCGCGCCGAGCAGCAGGAACAGCACGTCGCCGGGTGTATTGGAATTGGGCATGAATGTGCTCTTTTGGTGCAAACGTGAGAAGAAACGAAGATATGCAAGAGCGATGCCAGAAATCACTAGTGCATTGATATGTATGAGAGTTTTATCTGGTGATGTGACATTCGGTGCTTCGGAGTGCACGGTCGTGGTGCCGCAAGCTGATGCGCGGGCGTTCTTCGTGCATGCGGACATGGCGGAGGGTGGAAAAGGGGTGAAAGGCGAGGGGATGTCACACGCGATGCGTGTCACCGGTACGCGGTATAGAATCCATCAGCAAAACCACGGACCCATCTCTGAGGAACCCCATGATTTTTGAAATCGCCCAGATCGAAGTGAAGCCCGGCAAGGAAGCCGAGTTCGAACAAGGTGTCGCCAAGGCCGCGCCGCTGTTCAAGGGATCGAAAGGCTGCCACGGCATGCGTCTGCTCAAGTCCATCGAGCAACCGACGCATTACAGCCTCGTCGTGACCTGGGAAACGCTCGAAGACCACACCGTCCACTTCCGCAACTCGGAAGCCTTCCAGCAATGGCGTGCGCTCGTGAGCGATTGCTTCGCCGCGCCGCCGAACGTCGGCCACGTGACGGAAGCGCTGATCGGCTTCTAAGTCAGGACGGGAGCTGCGCCCGATCCGAATCGGTGCGCAACCCATGAAGCGGTGATGGAGTCAGTCTCCACCACCGCTTTTTCTTTTTAGCGGGATGACTAGGGCTAACTAGGGTTAACGCGATATCAGGCAATAAAAGTTTTCAGATAACATGCAAACCAGAAAAGCATTGAGCGACAGGAACGGATGACCACCAAGCCCAGAACCCTGACCGAGCAGGTCGCGCAGCAATTACAGGAAGCGATCCGGCAGGGCGTCTATCCCGTCGGCACCCGGTTGCCGACCGGCAAGCAACTCTCCGAATCGTATGGCGTGAGCCCGGCGGTGATCCGCGAGGTGACGGAGCGTCTGCGGGCGCAGGGGCTCATCGACAGCCGTCAGGGCGCAGGCGTGACGGTGAAGGCGCGCACGCCGCAAAGCGGTTTTCAGGTGCCTGTCGGGCAGGATGCGGCCGATCTCGCGAGCGTCTACGAATTGCGTCTGGATCTGGAAAGTACAGCCGCCGCGCTCGCCGCCGTTCGCCATACCGACGAGGACATCCGTCAGCTCGAAACGATCCTCGGCAATCTCGAAAAGCATCTGTATCACCCGGAGAACGGTGTCGAGTTCGATACCGCTTTTCATGCCGCCATCGCCCGCGCAACGCACAACCGCTACTACGCCGACCTGTTGCAGTACCTGAACCTGCAAATCCGGCAGGTCGTGCAGGCAGCGCGCACGAATACGTTGCGTCACGAAGGGCTCGCGGCACAGGTGCATCAGGAGCACGTCGCCGTGTTCGACGCCATCAAGGCGCGCGATCCGATCCGCGCGCGTGAGGCGTCGCTCTCGCATCTGTTGCGCGCTTCGGGGCGTCTTGGCTTGACGCTGCCCGGGCGCGACATCATTACCGGCGCGGTTGCGCCGACACGCCATTGATCTGCGAGCGGCCAAGCCATCGTCAGATGCCATCCCCCACACCGTAACCCCCGACGCGTGACCTTATGACCATCACCGCTTTTGCTCAACGTCTGATCGATGCCATAGGCGCCGACAGCGTTTTCACTTCCACTGAAGACGTCGCGCCGTGGCTCGCCGACTGGCGTGGCATGTATCGCGGGCACGCGCAGGCCGTCGTGCGTCCGCGCTCGACGCAGGACGTCGCCAAAATTCTCGCGCTGTGCCAGAGCACGGGCACCCCGGTCGTGCCGCGCGGCGGCAACACCGGGTTGTGCGGCGGTGCGACGCCCGACAAGTCGGAGCAGAACGTGGTGCTGAGTCTCGACCGCATGAACGCGGTGCGCAGCCTCGACACCATCGCCAATACGCTCGTAGCCGAAGCGGGGTGCATTCTCGAAGACCTGCAACGCACCGCGCGCGACGCGAATCGTCTGCTGCCGCTGAGTCTCGCGGCCGAAGGATCTTGCCAGTTGGGCGGCAATCTCGCGACGAACGCCGGTGGCGTGAACGTGGTGCGCTATGGCATGACGCGCGATCTGGTGCTTGGCGTGGAAGCCGTGTTGCCGAACGGGGAGATCCTTCACGGTCTTCGCACGCTGCGTAAGGACAACACCGGTTACGACCTCAAGCAGTTGCTCATCGGCTCGGAAGGCACGCTCGGCGTGATTACGGCGGCGGCGTTGCGTCTGTATGCGCCTACGCCGGTGCGTCAGGTGGTGATCGCCGCCGTCACGTCGCCGCGTCAGGCGCTCGAACTCTACGAACTGCTGTTCGCCGAATGCGGCCCGCGCATGCAGGCGTTCGAGTTCTTCACCGGCGAGTGTGTGGATCTGGTGATGGCGCATGTGCCGGGCGTGCGCGCCCCGTTTGGCGAGCGTCACCCGGGCTATGTGCTGGTCGAGCTGGCCGATACGGCGGACGAACAGGCCCTCGGTGCATTGCTCGAACGGGTGATCGAGGCCGCCATCGAGCGCGATCTGTGTGCCGACGCCGTGGTGTCGTCCACGCTGGGTCAGGTCGAAGAGATGTGGAAATTGCGTGAGGAAATCTCTGAGGCGCAACGTGCCGACGGCCCGCATCTGAAGCACGATGTCTCGCTGCCCATTGAATCGATTCCAGAGTTCATGACGAGCGCCGAGGCGCGCGTGCGACGCGTGTGCCCGCAGGTGCGTCCGTTCATCTTCGGCCACTTCGGCGACGGCAACCTGCACTACAACCTGTCGCGCCCGGCAGGCGAGGCGGCGGATTTCATGGCGAAGCACGGTGAAGCGATCACCGCCGAAGTGCTCGACGAAGTCGCCCGCTTCGGTGGCAGCATCAGCGCCGAACACGGCATCGGACAGCTCAAGCGCGACTACTTCGCCAAGTACAAATCGCCGCTCGAACTGCGTCTGATGCGCGAGATCAAGGCCGTGTTCGACCCGGCCGGCATCATGAATCCGGGCAAGCTGCTGTAACGGTTTTCCGCTTCGCGGACGCCGTGCACCGGCGTCCGATGACGTTTTCCCCTGAGGAGTCGACATGACCGCAACTTCCGCCGCCGGTGCGCCGCTGTGTCTGGGCCCGCTGCCGGAGATCGATCCGCCCACGTTCGAAGTGCCGTTCGGCGCTGTCGACACGCATGCGCACGTGGTTGCCGCGAGCGACGCGTATCCGATGGTGCCCGAGCGCAGCTACACGCCGCCGCCCGCGCCCGAGGACAAGTACCTCGCCATGCTCGACGCGACGGGCATGACCTATGGCGTGCTGGTACAGATCAGCGTCTACGGCACCGACAACCGGTACATGCTCGAAACGCTGCGCCGTCACCCGGATCGCCTTCGCGGCATTGCGGTGGTGTCGCCGGACGTCACCGACGCCGAGCTGGAAGCGATGCACGCAGCGGGTGTGCGCGGGTTGCGCATCAACGTGCTGTTCGGTGGCGGCATCGGCTTCACGGCGATGGAGACGCTCGCGCATCGCATCAAGGATCTGGGCTGGCATATGCAGTTCCTGATGGACGTGAATGCGTTGCCTGACCTCATGCCGCGCATGACGTCGCTGCCGGTGCCGGGCATCGTGGATCACATGGGCCACACGCCCGTGGCACAAGGACTGAACTCGCCGGGCTTTTCGGCGCTGCGCTCGCTGGTGCGCGACCACGGTTACTGGGTAAAGCTCTCTGGCGCGTACCGGATCAGCGAGCGTTTTCCGACGTTCGACGACGTGACGCCGTTCGCACAAGCGCTCATCGAAGACGCGCCCGATCGCATGGTGTGGGGCAGCGACTGGCCGCACGTGTCGCTTACGCGCATGCCGAACACCGGCGCGTTGCGTAATCTGCTGCCGCAGTGGGCACCCGACGCCGAGACACGTCAGCGCATTCTGGTGGACAACCCGGCACGTCTGTACGGTTTTCCGAAAACGGTTTGATTTCTGATTTGATTTCTTTCACCCATTCCCGGCGCGTTTAGCGCTCATGTAGTCCACGAGGTTCAGGAGGAGACAAGATGGATTGGTATCGCCAGATGAACAAGACCGAGCGGCACACGTTTATTGCCGCGTTCGGCGGGTGGGCGCTCGATGCGCTCGACTTCATGGTGTTCACCTTCGTGATCTCGACACTGATCACCGTGTTCAGCATCGACAAGGGGCAGGCCGGCATGCTGGCCACCGTGACGCTGCTGTTCTCGGCCATCGGTGGCTGGCTGGCCGGGGTGTTGGCCGACCGTTACGGACGGGTGCGTATCCTGCAGGTGACGATTCTGTGGTTCTCCATCTGCACGGTGCTGATCGGCTTCGCGCAGAACTTCGAGCAGATCTTCGTGCTGCGCGCGTTGCAGGGGCTGGGCTTCGGCGGCGAGTGGGCGGTGGGTTCGGTGCTCATGGGCGAGATCGTGCGCACCGAGTATCGCGGTCGCGCTGTGGGGACGGTGCAGAGCGGCTGGTCGATCGGCTGGGCGGTGGCGGCGCTTTGTTATACGGCGTCGTTCTCGTTTCTGCCGGAAGAGTATGCGTGGCGGGTGCTGTTCTGGATTGGCGTGATTCCGGCATTGTTCGTGCTTTTCATCCGAAAGAACGTCCCTGAGCCCGAATTGTTCCAGCGCACGCGCAAGCGTGAGGATGCCTTGGAAAAGCGCACGTCGGCGTGGGCGATCTTCTCGCCGGCGCTGATCAAGACGACGGCACTTTCGGCGCTGCTGTGCACAGGCGTGCAGGGCGGGTACTATGCCGTGACGACGTGGCTGCCCACGTTCCTGAAGACGGAGCGCCATCTGTCGGTGATCGGCACGGGCGGCTATCTGCTGGTGATCATTCTCGGTTCGTTCATCGGCTATCTGACGGGAGCGTACCTGACCGACCGTCTGGGGCGTCGCGCGAACCTGCTGATTTTTGCCGTGCTCTCTGGCGTGAGCATTTACGTCTACACGCAGCTTCAGCTGAGCAACGACCAGATGCTGATTCTCGGATTCCCGCTGGGGTTCGCGGCATCGGGCATTTTCAGCGGCATGGGCGCGTATCTGACGGAGCTGTTTCCGTCGGCGGTGCGTGCGAATGCGCAGGGCTTCGCGTATAACTTCGGACGCGGCATCGGCGCGTTGTTTCCGAGCCTGGTCGGCTATCTCGCCAAGACGAGCGGTCTGGGTTCGGCCATCGGGATGTTTGCCGGTGGCGCTTACCTCGTCGTTCTGATCACCGCGTTTATGTTGCCCGAGACGAAAGGGCGCGAGATCGAGTAAGTTCGCGAGTCAGCTCGCAACTGAGTTCGCAACTGAGTTCGCAGAATTCGCAAGACAGTTTTTGTATGTTCGAGGACGGCCGTTGCCGTAGTGTCGGCAGGCCGTCCGGTTTTTTTGATTCAAGGGAGTTCCGCATGAAGATCCTGGTACCGGTCAAACGGGTAGTGGATTACAACGTAAAGGTTCGCGTGAAGAGCGACGGCAGTGGCGTCGACATCGCGAACGTGAAGATGTCGATGAATCCGTTCGACGAAATCGCGGTGGAAGAGGCGGTGCGTCTGAAGGAAGCGGGCGT
>NZ_CABPSN010000005.1 GCF_902459565.1 Pandoraea aquatica | reverse complement strand
GTGTGGAAGCGCAGTAATGCGTTAAGCTAACTGATACTAATTGCCCGTAAGGCTTGATCCTATAACCAGTGTGTTTTCCTGGTGTGAGTATCGCAATGTGCCGATACACTCACAACCCACAATATTTGTTGTACTACGCTTCTTCCGAATTGGTTTTGTTGGCCTAGCCAGCAGAACATACAAGTTAAGCCTGATGACCATAGCGAGTTGGAACCACCCCTTCCCATCCCGAACAGGACCGTGAAACGACTCCACGCCGATGATAGTGCGGATACCCGTGTGAAAGTAGGTAATCGTCAGGCTCCCCTAAAAAACCCCTTGCTACAACGTAGCAAGGGGTTTTTGCTTTGGGCCGGACACTTTGATGCCGGCCTCGAAGCACTGCTTACACCGTGCTAAGCCGCGACATGCACCTAGCAATGTGACATCGCTGTCTGTCTGCTAGCTTCGCTTTTCATCGGCGTCACAGAATCCAACTCGTCGTCCGCTTAAACCGCGCTTAGACAGTCGCTTACGAGGACGCGGACAGCTGCTCATTCTTCATAGGTGATCGGTACTGCCCCGCCGTAAGTCGTTCAATCGGGCTTGCAGCGCTTCTTATAGACAACGACGCGCTCCATTTCCGAGAACCCGAGTGCTTGGTGGATCGCCTGGGCGTCGGTATTGTTGATATCCGTGTCGGACGCGAACTCCACGCATCCGTGTGACAGACCCCATCGCTCAACTGACTTACACAAGGCTTTTGCCACACCATCACGGCGCGCGGAAGGGACCACGTAGATGCCCTCGAGAAAGACGACTGGGGATGTGTCGCAACCGTTGACGTAGTCGTGCCGTATCGATGCCTCTGCGAATCCGATGCCCTCTCCCGCCGCTGACTGCGCGATGAGGACTAGATGTCGTTCCGGTTGCGACAAAATGTCCTTCGTTTCTTGGTCATGCTCCTCAGTGCTGGCCTGAGGCCATAGCTTTTCCCTCAGCGAGCGCCAAGACGTCACGTCATTCAAGGCGATCTTTTTGATGTGGAACTGTGTACGTGTCATCGCTTAAGTACTCGTTGATCCAGACGAGCCAGCGTACACCCACGAGCGACACCCTTTCGCCCAAAACAAAACGCGCTACCCATCATCCGGGCAGCGCGTTTTTTATTTCGACGCAGAGCTAGCGTATCAGCCTCTTAACCCGCTGCGCCGGTCTCCGGAAACACCGGTTCGCCGAGGTTCAGCATCAGGCGGTTAGCCCACGCGAAGATGGCGATGGAGTGGATCAGATCGAGGATCTCGGCGTCGGTCAGGCCGACGTCGCGCAGCGCCTGCAATTGCGCCGGATGCACATCGCCCGGCGTCTCCGTCAGTGCAATCGAGAACTGCGCAATCGCCTTTTCACGATCGGTCGTCCCGGCTGTGCGCGGCTCGTCGAAGACTTCACGGATGACGTCGTTACGCTTGGCCAGTTGCTCGAATCGCTGCGCATGTACCGACGCGCAATACACGCATCCATTGATACGCGAGACGACCGTCGTCGACAGCTCGCGCTCAGCGCGCGGCATGCCACCCGGCGCGTACATGATGGCGTTAAACGCCGCGGAACGTTGACGAAGGATCTCGGGCTGATGCACGAGGAAGAGGTAATAATCCGACGTCTTAGCCTTCGGATGACTCTCTTCCAGCACCGCTACCTGGTCCGGCGTCGCCTTGTCGAGTTCGACCACATCGAGCCATGCGTCCCAGTCGAGCGACTCATTGGTAAATCCATGCGAACGGATGATGTCGCTCATGCCGTCACCTCCTGCGGAGCCAGTTGTTTGAGCGCTTGCAGTCCTGCAACCAGACGCGTCTGGTACGACAGGAACGCAATCAGTTGTGCCAGCGCGACGATGGCCGGCGTCGTCAATCCCGCGGCTGGCAGCTTGTGCAGCGCTGCCTTGTCTCCCGCCACCGGGTTCTCGATCAGCGTACGCGTGAACGTCAGAATCGCGCGCAGACGCGTATCCGTCACGTCGTCCGGCGACCCCGATTCGGCAGCCTTCAGGTGCGCCGGATCGACATCCTGCTTGCCCAACTCTGCGCGATAGTGCGCAGCGAGCGTGGGCGAGGGCGTCAGCCGGCTTGCGTACAGCCCGACGAGCAAGCGCTCTACGAGCGAGAGACCTTCGAGCGCCGGATCGAACAGCCCGTCGTAGCTACCTTGCGTGGCGACGGCCACCTTGTCGCGCGCATGACGCAACGTATGCGTGGCCGTCCCCGGCGTCAGACCCGCGACGCGGTCGACGAGATCGTTGGCGATGTCGTATTGAGTGTTGACGGTCATGATTGTCCTTGTGAATGAGCGCGCTCGGCCACAGCCTGCGCGAGGAACGCTTGCACCGCCGCCCACGAACGCTCGTCGGCGATCGCATTGGCGTCCGGCTCGCCGCCGCCGGTGCTGATCTTGCCTGAGACAGGATGGGCGTAGACGAGCTGTGTGGTCGGCACAAACGGGAACACGATGGCGTGTCCCGCCCGGTCGAAGTCGAGATGCTCGACGGCGTGCGGATGTGCATGCGCCGCGAGCCGCTCCGTTACCATCCGCGAATAGCGACTCGATGGCCACGAGCCATCGTCCTCTGCTGACAGCAACATCACCGGCCCCTGAATCTTCTCGACAGGGATGCGGGCGCGCTCGACCGCATCCGCGTCGTCGAGCGCCGTCAGCATGGCCTTGGCGTGACGATGGGGCGGTGGACCTTCGTCGAAGGGGGCCCACGACGCCGTCCGGTTGTTTTCCCAGATGTGCGGCAGCGGCTTGCCGTCGAGCAGCCAGGTTGGACCTTCCCGGCCGATGGCCGGATCGCATGCATTCTGCGCACTGTGGATCAGCGCGCTTGGCACATAGCCGATAACGGCCGAAACCGCGTCAGGGAACGTCGCGCCCAGCAGCAGCACCAGCTCGCCACCTCGCGATTGCCCCGAGAGCGCCACGAAGTCATGGGCCGGGCGCACCGTACGGCGAAACCAGTCCATGCCTTTCTTGAAGTACTCAAGCGGCGTATTGGAGATGTAGTCGGGCAGCCCTGGTCCCTTGAAGTAACCGAGGGCGAATGCCGCGTAACCATGCGACGCATACAGCGCAGCGCGCGGCTCGTTGATCCCGCCACCGGACCCGTTGAGGATCATGACGGCGGGATGCGGCCCGTCACCCGGCGGCAGATACAGCGTGCCGACGAGCCCGTCCTCACGCACATCGCGTCGCGTCACGCCTTCGGCGGCAAGCCGCTGCGTGAACGAGACCGATGAGTGCCGCGAGGCGTCCCCTTCCTGCGCAACCACCGTCGTCACCAGCGGCGCGATGACCGGTTGCGGGAAGACGTCGCGACTCTTGCCGTCCTCCGGCACTTGCGACCAGACGAGGCCCATCGCGGAGACGCCCTGATAGCTGCCGCTGACGGGCGCGTCGCGCGACACATCGACGGTACCGTCGGCATCGGCGACAAACGTGGCATGTGCATGCCAGACCACACCGCCCGCCCGCGCGGTGCGGGCGGTCAGCGTGACGTGCGCGCCGGGCGTCGCACCGCGCACCACGAGGTGACGCGGCACATCGATCAGCGCGTCGGCGGGCGTCGCGGTCAACGTCAGCGAGGACACCGGCGACGACGTCGACGCATCAGACACCGAGCCGGCAGATGAAGTAAGCGATGACGTCATAACGCGTCGACGCCTTACTTCGCGGCCTTGGTCACTTGCATCGCGACGGTGCGATCGCTCGTGAACGGCGTGACCTTCAGGCCCTTACGGGCGGCCCAGATGTTCTGGTAGTGGTACAGCGGGATCGTGCCGACGTCGTCCGTCTCGACCTTCACCGACTGACGCAGGATCGCTTCACGCTTGCCTTCGTCGAACTCGGCGGTCGAGGCGTCGAGTGCCTTGTCGATGGCCGGGTTGCTGTAGTGACCCCAGTTCGAAGCGCCCAGACCCTTCTTGGCATCGACGGTCGCCAGCACGTTCACGAGCGCGTAGCTCGCTTCGCCCGTGCCGTTACCCCATGCCAGCATCGTCATGGCGTACTCGTTCTTGTTCGCGCGGCTCGAATACACCGCCCAGGGCACCACTTCCACTTGCGTCTTCACGCCGATACGCGTCCAGAACTGCGCCACGGCCTGCGCCGTCTCCGGCCCTTGCGGGTAGCGGTCGTTCGGTACGTGCATCGTCAGCTTGAAGCCTTCCGGGAAGCCCGCCTCGGCCAGCAGCTTCTTGGCCTGCGCGGCGTCGAACGGAATGTCCTTCACGTCCGGGTTGTAGCCGAAGGTGTCCTTGGGCATCCACTGGTTGGCCACGCTGGCCGTGCCCTGCATGATGCGCGAGACGATGGCCTCACGGTTGATGGCGAGCGACAGCGCGCGACGCACACGCACGTCGAGCAGCGGGTTCTTCGCGAGCGGCTTGCCGGCGTTATCGGTGATGTACTGATTCGTGCCTTCACGGAACGTCGGTTGCAGCAGCATCACGCGCAGGCCTGGGTACGGATACACCGTCACGTTCGGCGCCTTCTTCAGACGCGGAATGTCCGACGCCGAGACCTTGTCGATCACGTCGACGTCACCGGCCAGCAGCGCGGCCGTACGCGCCGCACCGTTGTTGATGTAGCGATAGTCGACCTTCTCCCACTCCGACTTGCCGCCCCAGTAGTTGTCGTTGCGCACCATCTCCACGCGGTCGCCCGGCGTGTAGGAGACGTACTTGAACGGGCCGGTACCGACCATGGCGCGTCCGGCGTTGTAGTCGTCGGTGTTCGACTTCTCACCCACGTGCTTGCTGACGATATGCACCGACGCGAGGTTCAGCGGGAGGTCCGGGTTAGGGATCTTCGTCTTGACGACGAGCGTGAGCGGGTCCGGTGCGCTCATCGTGTCGATGGTGCGCAGGTAGCCGGCGAAGGTCGCCACGCTGCCCGGCACGTTACGTGCGCGCTGGTACGAATAGATGACGTCGGCCGCCGTGAACGCCTGACCGTCGTGCCACTTCACGTTCGGACGCAGCTTGAATTCCCACGTCTTCGAGTCGAGCGCCTTCCACGACACGGCGAGGCCCGGCTGGAGCTTGTTCCACTTGTTCTCGACGAGCAGATCCCAGAAGTGCAGATCCACCGAGCGGTCGCCCGCGTGGTTGTTCAGCTGCGGGTCGAGCGACGACAGCGGGTCGGCAAAGGCGATGCGCAGCGTCGATGAGTTGGCTTGTGCGGAGGCCGCTGCGCTCGTCACGAGCAGGGCAGCCGCCAGAGAGGACAACAAGAAGCGTTTCATTATCAATCGATCCTGGTCGTTGGTGATTCGTTAAGGTGAGTTGTCGGTGATCTGTCAGTGCGTTGTGTGTCAGTTGTCGTTCAGATGACACGCACTGACGTGATTGATGGCCACTCCGCGCAGCGTCGGCACCTCCGTGCGGCAACGCGGCATGGCGTGCGGACATCGCGGATGGAAGTGACATCCGCTCGGCGGCGCAATCGGGCTCGGGATTTCGCCGCGAATCGCGGAGAACGTCTTGTGACGCACGTCGATGCGCGGAATTTCGGCGAGCAGCGCCTGCGTGTACGGATGGTTCGGGCGGCGGAAGACTTCTTCGACCGGCGCGCTCTCGACGATGCGTCCGAGATACATGATCACCACGCGATCCGAGAGATGCTCGACCACGCCGAGGTCATGGCTGATGAACACGTATGTCAGACGCAGTTGTTCGCGCAGGTCCATGAACAGATTCAGAATCTGCGCCTGAATCGAGACGTCGAGCGCGGCGACCGCTTCGTCGCACACGAGCAGATCGGGATTCACTGCCAGCGCGCGGGCGATGCCGATACGCTGACGCTGCCCGCCGCTGAACTGATGCGGATAACGATGACGCAGCGCCGGATCGAGGCCCGCGCGTTGCAACTGCGCGCTCACGTAATCGTCGAACCCGGCGCGATCCGTCAGCCCGTGCACGAGCGCGCCTTCGCCGACGATGCGGTCGATGCGCAGTCGCGGGTTCAGACTGGCGTACGGATCCTGAAAGATCATCTGAATCTTCAGACGCGCATCGCGTTGCTCGTCGGCCGACAATGCCTCGGCCGGACGTCCGTGAATCTGCACTTCGCCGGAAGACGGTTTGAGCAATCCTGCGAGCATGCGTCCGAGCGTGGACTTGCCGCAGCCCGACTCGCCCACGAGACCGACGACTTCACCCGGCTTGACGATGAGATCGACGTTGTCGACCGCACGCACGACAGCGGGCGGATGCGCCAGACCGGCGCGCTCCAGCAGGCGTCCCGCCGGACCGACGTGACGCTCGCCGAAGCGCTTGCTCACCCCGCGCAGCGCCACGATAGGCGCAGGCAGCGTGGCGCTGGGGCTGACCGATTTGCCGAATCCGGCGGTGGCCGGCTGACTTTGCGGCAGCGGCGTGTTCATACCATCTCCTTTTGCAGCGCTGCGCCCGGGTGGAAGCAACGCACGAGGCGGCCCGGCGACGTTTGCGTCATCTCGGGACGCTCGCCGCAGACCGCCGTCGCATACGCGCAGCGCGACGCGAATGCGCATCCCGCCGGCATGTTCGTCAGATTCGGCGTCATGCCGGGGATCTGCCGCAGACGCTGGCCGCGTTTGTTCAGACTCGGCAGGCTGCCGATGAGACCCGCGGTGTATGGGTGTTGCGGTGCGTCGAGGACGGCGTCGACCGCGCCCTGTTCGACGATGCGTCCGGCGTACATCACAGCGAGCGTATCGGCCAGGCCTGCGACGACCGACAGATCGTGCGTAATCCAGATGAGCGCGGTGCCGTTCTGACGCGCCAGCTTCTGCACTTCAGAGAGGATCTGCGCCTGAATCGTGACGTCGAGCGCCGTGGTCGGTTCGTCCGCAATGATCAGATCCGGGCGGTGCAGCATAGCGATGGCAATCGCCACGCGTTGACGCATGCCGCCCGAGAGTTGATGCGGATACGCGCGCAGACGTTCGTCCGGGCTGGGAATGCCCATCATGCCGAGCGTGTCGCGTGCAAGATCGCGCGCCTGCGACTTCGACATCTTCTGATGCGCGCGTACCGCCTCGATCATCTGCACGTCGACGCGCAGCACGGGGTTGAGCGTCATCATCGGGTCCTGAAAGATCATCGCGATGCGATTGCCTTGCAGGTGACGCAATTCGGCGGCGGACATCTTGGTGAGGTCGCGCCCCTGGAACAGCACTTCGCCGCCGACGATGCGGCCCGGTGCATCGACGAGTCCCATGATCGAGAAACCCGTCACCGACTTGCCCGAGCCGGACTCGCCGACGAGCCCCATGATGTGACCCGGCGGCAGCGAGAACGAGACGTCGTCCACGGCGGGAAGCGTACCGGCGCGCGTGATGAACTGCGTGCGCAGATGACGCACTTCCAGCGTGAGCGGTGCGCTGGTGGACGAGGGGGATGAAGTCACTGCGCCGCTCATTTCTGCAACCTTGGATTGAACACGTCGCGCAGGCGGTCGCCCACGAGATTGATGGCGACGACGGTGACGAGCAACGCCAACCCCGGATACAGACTGATCCAGTAGTCGCCGGAGAGCATCGTCTGATAGCCATTGGCGATGAGCAGGCCGAGCGACGGCTCCGTCACCGGCACACCGAGTCCGAGGAACGACAGCGTGGCTTCGAGCGTGATGGCGCGCGCCACTTGCAACGAGCCGACGACGATCAGCGGCGGCAGGCAGTTCGGCAGAATGTGACCGAGCACGATGCGCCAGTTCGGAATCGCCTGGCAACGCGCGGCTTCGACATACTCGCGACGTGACTCGACCAGCGCCTGTCCCCGCGCGGTGCGCGCGAAGTAGGCCCATTCGAGCACGACGAGCGTGAGCACCACGTTGCCGATGCCTTTGCCCACGTAGGCGAGGATCATCAGCGCGACGAGAATCGACGGGAACGACAGCAGCAGGTCGACCAGACGCATGATGAACGCATCGACACGTCCGCCGGCGTAGGCGGCGATCAGGCCGAGGATCGTGCCGAGAATACCGGCGACGAGTGCCGAGCCGATGCCCACGCCCAGACTGATACGCAGCCCGTAGATGATGCCGGAGAGCAGGTCGCGCCCCTGACCGTCGGTGCCGAGCCAGTACGTGTACGTGGCAGCACCGTTGGCGGTGCCGGGCGGCAGACGCGCATCCATCACGTCGAGCTGTCCGAGGTCGTACGGATTCTGCGGCGAGATCCACGGTGCGGCGAGGGCGGCGACCACCAGCACCACCAGCACGACGAGGCCGAGCACGGCGCTCTTCGAGCGCAGGAATTCGCGCAGGCCCTGCTGCCAGGGCGATTCGCGACGCATCGGCACCGGCTCAGGTGTGAGCACTGGCGACGGGGTCGCGTTGGGAGACGAATTGAGCGACATCAGGCAGCGGCCTCCACGCGCACACGCGGATCGAGCCACTTGTAGAGCACGTCCACGATCAGGTTGAGCGATACGAACAGGCACACCACGACGATGAGATACGCCACGATCACAGGGCGGTCGAGCGCGTTGATGCTGTCGAGAATGAGCTTGCCCGCGCCAGGCCATGCGAACACGCTTTCCGTCACGACCGCGAAGGCGATGGTCGAACCGAATTCGAGACCCAGCACCGTCACCAGCGGGATCAGCGTGTTACGCAGCACGTGCACGAGCACGACCCGCAGCGGCGACAAGCCCTTGGCGCGCGCGAACTTCACGTAGTCCTGCGGCAGCACTTCGGACACCCCGGCGCGCGTCAGACGCAGCACCAGCGAAATCTTGAACAGCGCCAGATTGAGCGCGGGCAGAATCAGGTGACGCAGCCCGTCGATGGTGAGGAACGACCACTGCACGCCGAACAGACTCGCCGTCTCGCCACGACCGCTCGCCGGCAGCACGCCCAGATGCACCGAGAAGAACATGATGAGCATCAGACCGACCCAGAACGTCGGCAACGAGAAGCCCACGATGCTGCCCGTCATCAACAGCTTCGAGATCGGGTTGCGCGGGTAGAGACCGGCGAACAGACCCAGCGGAATGCCGATGAACACCGCGAGGATGAGCGCGGCGAACGCGAGTTCGAGCGTCGCAGGCAGGCGTTGCAGAATCAACTGGATCGCCGGGACGTTGTACACGTAGCTATTACCCAACTCGCCGTGCAGCGCACCGGCGATGAACGACAGGTACTGACGCCACAACGGCTGGTCGAGGCCGAGCTGCGCGATGATGCGGGCGCGGTCGATCTGGTCGACGTCCTGACCGATCAGGATGTCGATCGGATTGCCGATTGCGTGCAGGCCGACGAACACGATCAGCGTCATCAGCCACACCACTAACACCGCTTGCAGTACGCGGCGCAGAATCCATGCGGTCATGATGCGAGACGCTCCTTGTCCGAGGGCGCAGTCGCGGCAACGGCAGTCACCTCGGCCGGCGGCGGCGCGGGCGTCCATTCGTCGCCATACACTTCCGGCTCCTCATACGCCTCCATGTTGGCGTAATGGTGCTCGACGTCTTCACGATAGAACGTGCCCGCCAGCCCTTGCGCGAGACGCTTCGCGCCTTCGCTCACGGCCGGGATGTCGCCCGACAGCGCGCCGTGCGAGAGCGTGGCCGGTGCGCAGAAGCAGTGGATGCGCTCCAGACCCGGGCATGTGCCCGGCGTCTTCTCCTGAAACTCGAACGTCGGGCCGAGATCTGGGGAGTCCGACAGCTCGACGTCTTCGTCACCGGCTGCCGGGGTGTAGCGGTCGCTCCACTTGCGCACGAACTTCGAGAAGGCGGCGAACTCGGGGCGGCCGTCGATATCGATGCGGAACCCCGTCGCGAAGACGAGGAAGTCGAGCACGAACGTGCCTTTGGCCGTGCGCACGTGCAGTTCGTCGCCCACCGGGGTGACGTCGAGAATAGGTGCACCGAGGTTAAAGCGTGCGTTGTCGTGACGCGAGACACGCAACGTGCTGCCTCGCGGCGGCGGCACCTGCTGCACGTTGACGTAGTGACGGATACGCCACTTCCAGTCGTCCGGCAGATTGACGTGACCGTGCGTGAGACCCGGATTGCCCGCGCCCTTGCCCTTGTTGACGCGCGGAATGTCCGCACGGCGAATCAGCATGTCGACGCTGGCCGCACCCGCTTCGAGCGCGGTGGCGGCGCTGTCCATGGCCGAGGCCCCCGCCCCGATCACGCCGACGCGCTTGCCGCGCAGCGTGGCGTAATCCATCACGTCGGACGAATGCGCGTAGAAGCGGCGCGGCAACTCGCGTGCAAAGCCGGGGACGGTCGGGCCACCGAGGCCATCGCGTCCCGTCGCAAGCACCACATGGCGTGCGTAGACCTTGCGATCGCCTTCGGGCGACGTCACCGACAGCTCGACCAGACCGTCTTCGCCGCGCGGTGTGATGGCGGCGATGCGATGGTCGTTACGCACGTCGATGGCGAGTACGTCGCGATACCAGCGCAGATAGTCCATCCATTGCAGACGCGGGATCTTGTCGAGGGCGTCCCAGGCGTCGATGCCGAACTGGGCTTCGAACCATGCGCGGAAGGTGAGGGCGGGCAAGCCGAGCGCCGGGCCGGTGAGCTGCTTGGGCGAGCGCAGGGTTTCCATGCGCGCGGTCGTGGCCCACGGACCTTCGAAGCCGCGCGGCGACTGATCGAAGATCACGGCGCCCACACCGAGGTGCGTGAGCGACGTCGCGGCCGCCAGCCCGGCCATGCCGCCGCCGATGATGGCGACGTCGAGCACAGGCTGACCATTGAACGAGCGCTCGGGTACCCAGCGCTTGGCAGGCAATTCGAGCCAGGCGAGGTCCTGACGCAGACGCGCTTCGAGCGCGGACAGGCCGGTGGCGGCGGTCGGGGTGGTCGTGGACAGGGTCATGACGACTGAGCTTCCTTGGGAGCGGGCAAGTCGCCGTAGAGCGACTGCAATACTTGAGCGTGTTCGGTGGCGGCGCGTTGCACGAAATCGGGCAGCAGCGCACGGGCGGCGTCGGCCAGCGCATCGACGAGGGCGAGGGCTGCCGGGGACGGCGCACGGGCGTCACGCGTGATGACGCCGAAGAAGAACGGAATGTCGGCGTCGATGGGCCGCACAGCAACGTCGGCCAGCGGCAGGCCGTAAGCCGTGACCGGCTCGAGAACGGCCACGCCGAGGCCAGCGCGCACGGCGGTCATCGCATTGATCGACGCATTCGTCTCGATGAGACCGGCCGGTGCGACACCCGCCTGCGAGAACGCCTGATCGAGACGACGGCGCAGACGGTACGGATTCTGCATGGTGATGATGCGGCGCCCGGCGCACTCGGCCAGCGGCAGACGTGCATGACGGGCCAGCGGGTCGTCGCTGCGCACGGCGGCCACGCAGGCCGATTCGCCGATCCAGTGCACGACGATGCCGCGATGCTCCAGCGGCAGGCTGGTCACGCCGATGTCGGCCGCGCCCGTGAGCACGGCGTGCACGACCTGCTCGGGCGACGTGCTGCGCATCTGAATCTGTTGAGCGTCGTGGGCGAGGCCCGGCAATGCGAGCGCGGCGGGCACCAATCCGGCGGCCAGCGCCGACGTGGCGGCAACGTGCAACGGGCGGGTCTGGCCGCGCGCGATCTCGTCGGCGCGGGCGCGAATCTGCTGCAAGCCGGCGAGCACGTGTTCGACGTCTTCAAACAGAAGAAAGCCTTGTTCCGTGGGCGTGACGCGGGGGCCGCTGCGCGTGAACAGGGCGTAGCCGATCTCGGCTTCGAGCTCCTGAATCATGCGGGTGATGGCAGGTTGCGAGCGCCCGAGCAAACGCCCGGCAGCAGTGATGCTGCCGGTCGACATGACCGCCGCGAAGGCTTCGAGTTGGCGTAATTCCATCTGGCTCGGTGTGGGGATGAGAACGGAGCGCGTACCCCTACGCGCCCCATCTCCGGTCATCGACGACGCCATGGCCGTCGGTACCGCAACCTGTTGTATTCGGATTGCGTATTCTTCGACCTACAGCATGCGTCTTGCAAATACTTAATATTTATATGCTCATGACCCGAAGTGGAAAGGAGGGTTTTGCCTAGGTGACGCAAGGGGGAAAAGAAATTGGGCGGATCGGAATGCCCTGGGGAGCGTCTCGCCGGGTGAGATGACAGTGTGTCGTTTCAGACGATTGAGCCTGCTGGGCGTGGGGTTTCTCGTCTCATCGCTTAAGACGAGCGGCACGTCACAGTTCCGGCGAGGATGCCGTTTTTGAGACGAGCGGGGGCGTTACCGGACGTCGAACGGCAGCCGAAGCTGATCGGGATCTTCCGGACGCGGTTGACGGCGACGCAACAGCGCCACACTTCGTGGCTTCTTCGGTGAGGCTTCGGGCGGCTCGACGGGGCTAAGCCGAAACGCTGGCCGGGTGAGCAGCAGTACCGTCAAGGGGACAGCCAGTTCCGCCTTCCGTGATGCGGCGAGACGTCGACCCAGCAAGCGGTAGATGTCGGGATCGAAGCCCGTCGCGGCGGGCATGTGGTCGACCAGCGCGTCTAAGGCATCGCGCGACGCAACGCTGCCCAGATACTGCCACCGGTCGATGACGTGGTACTCGACGTTGTCATCCCCATGCTCTTCGATGGCGATGGGGCCGTCGTAGGGCCACGTTTCGAGTTGCAGCGTCGCGAGGGCTTCACGTGTGCGTGCCGTGTGGTCTGCCAGCGGCGCGTCGCCCACGCACACGCCGTCGCAACGTTTGACCTGATAGCCGAAACAAGGACGTCCCTTCGCGATCTTCTCCAGGCCCAACTGCGCGCAACACAGACGATGTTCGTCGGCCAGCGCCCGCAACGCGCTCTCAGCACCGTTACGCGACGAGAACGTGCCGTATAGCGATTCGGCACCGGAAAAGTCCACTGTCGTTGCGCTCACGAGCTGCGGCGTGTCGCTTTCCTGCGTCAGCTGCCAGCTGTAAAGACTCGCTGAACGGCGCAGCATCCGGTTGTGCACTGGCTGCAACTGTTTGACCAACTGCGATTCAAGCAACAGTGCGCCGAGTTCGCCGACCGTGCGCCGCACTTCGACGCGCCGGATTTCCTGCGAGATGCGCAGATCCTTGGCGACCTGATGATCGCTGGAGAAGTGCGAGCGCACGCGTGCGCGAACGTCCACGCTCTTGCCGACATACAGCAGCGTGTCGCCTTCGCCATAGAAGAGATAGACGCCCGGACTGTCGGGCAGCGCGTCGATGGCTTCGTCCGGCAACTGTGGCGGCTGGCTCGATCGCTTCGTTACGCGTTGCACCGCTTGTCCGATCAGGTCGGGCGTGTAGAGCGTGTGGAGTTTTTGCCAGAACTGCCAGAGCAGATCGGCGTCGGCAAGCGCACGGTGACGGCCTTGTGGTGCAAGGCCGAAGCGGGCGATCAGTGCGTCCAGCCCATGCCGGGCGGCCGCGGGAAACAGTAAGCGCGACAGACGCACCGTACACAGCACATCCGCCTGAAAACCGATGCCGGCGCGACGGAATTCGTTCTTGAGAAAGCCGTAATCGAAGCGGGCGTTGTGGGCGACGAACAGCTTGCCGTGCAAACGCTCGGCCAGCCCTTGCGCGAGCGTGCCGAACGAGGGTTGCCCCCGCACCATCTCGTTGGTGATGCCCGTGAGCTTCTGAATGAAGGGCGGGATCGGCTCGGCAGGGTCGAGCAAGGTGCTCCACTGCTCGATGCCGTGGGGGCCGACTTCGACCACGCCGATTTCGGTGATGCGGTCCTCGAGCGCGTTGCCCCCGGTCGTCTCCAGATCGACGAAGACCATCGGCGCGGGCAGCGAGCGGGCGAGCGCGTCCGGATCGATCCCTTCAGGCGGGATGGATACGGCATCGGCATCTTCGACCACGTTCTCGAACACTGGTGGGACCTCGTTTCTGGTGCGTGCTATTCAGCGCTCAGGCCGGGCACGCCGACCCGCCGGCGGGTGCTGAGGACAGCAGTGCCGAAGCACCGGGCATGAATGACGAGGCAGCGGCGCTGTCCGCCGCAAGTTCATCGTAGGCGATGTCGGTGATATCGGTGAATGTTGCGACGATGGCGCGAAAGACGGCAGGTGCCGGGGCGTCAGGCCATTGCAGATCGACGGCCGCGTCGAGCGACGGCAGCTCGCCATCGCGGCGCAGCGCTTCGTCGCCAGGCAGGCGCAGCAGGCGCGCAAGCACCCACGCCTCGTGCCGTGCGTGAAGCCCGATATCCGCTTCCGCTTCGTCGGCAATCGCTACCAGCGTGCGCCAGTCGAGCGGTATTGGGTCGATGCGCGGGTCGACGCGTGTGTCGATGTGGGTGTCGCCCGGCGCGACGGCCGACAGACGTTGCTGCGCATAGCGCGCGGCGATCTCGCGGACGATGCCCGCAAGGTCGCGTTCGGCGGCGCTCAGCGCCAGTTGATCCCAGTCGATAGTTTCCATGAGATGTTCCTCGATTGGAGGACATCATACTGTATAAAACCACAGTGCGCACGGCACGTATCCGAGGGCTGAAAACGGTGACGACAGAAGGGGATGGGGGATGGAATGGGACAGGCTCGTCGCGGCGGTTCCGTCGTGTAATACTCTGCGCCATTCTTCTCGCACAGGAGCAAGCCTCCGATGTTGACTCTGTACACCTTCGGCCCGGCATTCGGGCTACCCGATGCAAGTCCATTCGTCGTCAAGGCGGAGATGCTGCTCAAGCTCGCCGGGGTGGCGTATCGCACCGACCGTGGCGGTTTTCGGCGCGCGCCGAAGGGCAAGCTGCCGTATATCGAGGACGACGGCGAGATCATCGCGGACTCGACGCTGATCCGGTTGCACATCGAGCAGAAGTACGGGGTCGACTTCGACGCGAGTCTGACGCCCGAGCAGCGAGGCGCAGCGTGGATGTTCGAGAAGGCGCTGGAGGATCACTTCTACTGGTACGTCGTGCAGGCGCGCTGGTGCGACGACGAGAACTTCGCCATCGGACCCGCATCGTTCTTTCGTTCGATTCCGTGGCCGGTGCGTCCGGTCGCGCAGGCGGTGATCCGTCGCAAGATACGCAACACGCTGCACGGGCAGGGCACCGGGCGTTACAAGCCGGAGGAAGCGAGCCGGATACTGGCGCGCGGTGCGCAGGCGGCGGCGCAGATGCTGGGCGACAAGCCGTACTTCTTCGGCGACACGCCGTGTGGTGCCGACGCCACCGCTTTCGCTTTTATGTCAGGCGCGATGTCGCCAGCGTTTCGCATGCCGTTGCGCAACGAGATCGAGCACCATCCGAATCTGACAGCCTACGTAGCGCGTATGCGGGGTGAGTTTTTCCCTGAACTTGCCTGAGCGGCACCTGGACAGGGCTGGGGCGGGTACTGCATCGACGGATCAGCGGTGACCCGCCGTCAGCCCGCTTCGTTAGCCCGCGCCGTCAACTAGCGCTTTCAGCCCGCTTCGGACGCCGTCTCGTCGCTGGGCAGCACGTCGGAGAGCACGAGATTGCGCCCCGAGATTTTCGCGGCGTACAGTGCCCGGTCGGCACGCATGCACAGGGCTTCGAGACTTTCGCGTTCGAGCCAGGTCGCCACGCCACCGCTCAGCGTGTAGTGGCACACCCCGAACGGTCCCGCCACCAGATGACGGCTCGCCTGCGTGCGCAGCCGCTCCGCAATACGAATGGCCCCTGGCGTGTCGGTGCCCGGCAAGAGCACCGCGAACTCCTCGCCGCCGAGCCGCCCGAAGACGTCGCCTTCGCGCAGACTGTCGCGTACCAGCTTCACGAACTCGCGCAACACCGTGTCGCCGCCCGCATGGCCGTGGGTGTCGTTAATCGACTTGAAGTGATCCAGATCGATGACGACGATGGACAGTGGCCAGCCGCGTGCGACCGCCCGTACCATTTCCTGACGCGCGAGCAGGTCGAAATGTTTGCGTGAGAGCGCGCCCGTCAGATAGTCGCGGTTGGCGGCTTCTTCGGCCGTGGCGAGCATCGCGTCGTGAATCATCAGCACCGCGCCCATCGTCATCGCCGGCATCACGATCGTGCCGATGGTCAGCATGATGGTGTTGAACAGCGTCGGCGCAAACACCTCGGGGCCGGGCGCGGGCGTCCATCCGAAGATCGCGCCCCGCACGATGTGTGCGACGGCGAACGCGGCTGCCATGGCGGCCGTCAGCCAGTAGTTGTAGCGATGACGGCGCGGCGGCACATGACGCAGGATCAGCACGGACACGGCAAGCAGCCAGATCGCGTGATACGCCGAGACGATCACCACGCGCAGTTGCGGGTTGTCGATACCGTAATAGAAGAACAGGATCGCCGCCGCGAGCACGCCGAGCGACGCTCCCAGCGCGGGCCAGTGCGGCCGTTGGCCGAGAAAGCGCGCGCATCCGGCGAAGTAGAGCAGCAAGCCGCCCGCCAGCGTCAGGTTCGCGACGGGGATCGACAGGAAATCGGGAACGACGCCGCGCAGTGCGAACAGCGGTAGCGCGACGAGAACGGCGACGTTGGCGAGCGACCATTCCCGAACACCGGCCACGCGTGAGCGTAGCAGGGAACCCACGATCAGCAACATCATGAAGCTGAGCAGTGAGGTGATCGCGAGCAGAGACGTCGTCAACATGGCAATGGCCAATGCGTGGGGGCTGACATGTGTTGAGCATTGTAATGTACGCCGCGACGCGCGTTACATTCCATTGAGGGCGACGCCAGTAGAATGACCGGGTTAGCCATTTCTGCTTCGAGGAATTTTCGTCAATGCCGACGACCCGATTCAACGCATCCCGTCATTCCCGCCGTTCCCGTCGTTTCCCCCTTTCCCGCCACCGCCTGGCGATCCGTGCGGCGGCGCTTGTCCTCGGCATGGCGGCCGGACTCAGCGCCGTGTCGGTGCACGCCCAGCAGGAGCCGATGCGACGCCGCGCGGCACAGCCGCCGTTGTTCGCCACGCCGGCGAGCGGTGCCGAGGCCGGCACGGCCCCTGCCGCCGACATCAATCGTGACGTGCGTCCGGCGCTCGAAGCCGCCAACCTCTGGCTGGGGCTTGCCGACATCAACCGTGGGCAACAAAGCTGGGATCAGGCCGCGCCGGTGTTTCAGCGGGCGATTTCGGCCGAGGACTGGGCGGCGAATCTGCAAGCCGCCCGCGGGCCGTTGGGGAAAGTGAAGTCACGCAAGACGCTGGACGCTGTCTTTACCCGCACGCTGCCCGGGCAGCCGGACGGGGAGTACGTGGTGATTCAATACGGCACGGTGTTCGAGCACAAGGCCGAAGCGCACGAGATGGTCACGATGGTCTTGGGTCTCGACGGCCGCTGGCGCGTCGCCGGTTATCTGGTGCGCTGAGTTCAGCGATTTAGCGTAGCATCGAGCTGGCCGCTCGGCGGCCGAACGTCTCAGCGCGGCAGTGCCGGCTCGACGATGTCCATCGTCGTCTCGACGTGGGTGCGGGCAATCTGTTCGGCAAGTGCTTCGTCACGCGCGCGCAGGGCCGCGACCAGTTCGCGATGCTGCTGATTGGTGGTGCGCAGTTGCTCGTCCGAGAACATGACGGGCACACGCAGCGCCCAGTAATAGAACTGTGTACGTTCGTGAAACTGCGCGATCACGACGTTATCTGCTGCCTTCACGATCAGGTCGTGGAATTCCGTATTGAGACGATTGAGCGCCAGACGCGGCAGATTGGCCGTCGGCTCCATCTGTTCGATGAGGGCATCGAGCGCGTCGCACATCTCGGGCGAGATCTTGCGCGCCGCCAGCCGGGCGGTCTCGGATTCGATGGCGATGCGACTCTCGAAGATGGCGCGCACGGGCAGATGATCGGCCCCCTGAACTTCCCAGCCACGGTTACGGGCGATAAAGCCTTCACCTTGCAGGATGAGCAACGCTTCGCGCACGGGCGTGCGGCCAACGCCCAGCAATTGAATCAGATCGTCCTCGATGAGGCGCTGCCCCGGCTTGAGCTCCGAAGCGAGAATCATTCCGCGGATCTTGCTCCGCACTTCACCGGTAATCAGGTTGCTGGGCGCTTTCATCTGATGCTTGTGTCTTCCCTAGAGCCGGCGCGTGCGCCGTGTACTTCGACTTCGGTGAGCGTTGCCGGCCTCGCCGGACCACTCATGCATGAGGCCGCACGATGTAGGTGTCATGCATGCATCCGGGCGCGTGGCGCGCCCCATCCCCCATGCCGCTGCGGATTTTACCGAGTTTCTTTCGGCACCCCGAAAACCATTCCCAAAAGGTCAAAGTCATGCCTGTCATGCGCGACAGGCATAACGCAGGTCCGGTTTTGCACAATTCTTTTGGTTTCCGAAGCGAGGACTCGCTTATACGCACGTTTGAAGCGTCGAAAAAGTACCACAACGCCAGACGTAGTGGGGTTCGCGCTCACTCACTTAAGGTGTGAGCGCCCACCGTCGTAGCGTTGCGGGTACCGAAACATGCGAGGCGCAGTGGCTTTGAAAAATTGCTAAAGATGTGAAGAAAGTGCCTCGAATAACCCCTCAAAAATGATGGGTATTCACTCGCCGGTTCGTCCGGGCTTCCGTCTGCGTTTGCCTGCTTTCGTCTGTATTTCCCAGCATGCGGGATTTGGCCGACGCCGCCTGCGCTCGGTCAGCGTTCAATGACGGCGATTTGTTTGTGAAAACGGGCAAATGAGAATAATTCAGAGGGATTGTTGGTGGAATTGGTGCAAACCCCGCCGAACATGCCGACGCGCGATTGCACCTGACCCCGAATGTCGCACCCCGTCGGGGCTGCCCTTCCGGAAATGGCGTTGCATGGCAGAATCGACGCAGCCGCCTTCGTCTTCTTCGTTTCCTGTCTCATTGACTCATCGACTCATGCCCTCATCGTTCCCCCAGTGCCTGAACCGTCTGTCACGACACGCCGTTGCGACCCTTCGCGCCGGTGCGTTTGTCGGCCTCACTTCGCTCGTTGCCATGAGTGGGGCGAGTGCGGCAAGTGCCGCGCCCGCGCTTCCGGCCAGCGCGACCCTGGCGAATGGTCCGATGAATGTCGCGGCAAGTCCCGACAGTAACGCCGGCCCCGCCTATGGTCCGGAGTTGCAGGGCTTCGACTATCCGTATCCGGTCAATCGCTTCGACTTCACGTCGCAGCGCACGCCGCTGCACATGGTCTATCTCGACGTGAAGCCGTCGCAGCCGAATGGCCGGACCGTCGTGCTGCTGCATGGCAAGAATTTCTGTGCGGCCACCTGGCGCGAGACGATCGACACGCTGTCCGGTGCAGGCTACCGCGTCATCGCGCCGGATCAGATCGGCTTCTGCAAATCGAGCAAGCCCGCGCAGTATCAGTACAGCTTCCAGCAACTGGCGAACAATACGCATGCGTTGCTCGCGTCGCTGGGCATCAAGTCGGCGACCATCGTCGGCCATTCCACAGGCGGCATGCTGGCGGCGCGCTACGCGCTGATGTATCCGGACGAGACGCAGCAACTGGTGCTCGTCAATCCGATCGGTCTGGAAGACTGGAAAGCGCTGGGCGTGCCGTCGAAGACCGTGGACGAGTGGTTCGATCGCGAGCTGCGCACGAGCGCGCCGGGCATCCGTCGCTATGAACAATCGACGTACTACGCCGGACAGTGGAGCGAGCGCTACGAGCCGTGGGTGCAGATGCTTGCGGGCATGTATCGCGGCCCGGGCAAGCGCATCGTCGCGTGGAATTCGGCGTTGCTCTACGACATGATCTATACGCAGCCGGTCGTGTACGAACTCGGACAGATTCGCGTGCCGACGTTGCTGATGATCGGCGACAAGGACACCACCGCCATCGGCAAGGATTTCTCGCCGCCGGAGGTGCAGGCACGCATCGGGCACTACGCCGAACTGGCCAAAACGACGCACGCCCGCATTCCCGGTTCCACACTCGTCGAATTCCCCGATCTGGGGCACGCCCCGCAGATGCAAGACCCGGAAGCGTTCCACAAGGCGCTGCTCGCCGGGCTGGCGGCGCTGCACTGATCGAAGCGCGCAGCGCGGCGACGTCAGAGGTGCTTGTAATAGAACGTTGTCGCGCAGAAGCCGCCGTCCGGCATGAGGGCAAACTTCGGTACGTCGCCCGCGCGTTGCCAGCCGCTGCGCTGGTAGAGACGCTCGGCGTCGCCACCTGTGACGGTGTCGAGCACCAGTACGTGGCGCTCAAAAGCACGTGCGACGTCGTCCAGCGCTGCCATCAGTTGCGCCGCGACCCCCTGACGCCGTGCCGAACGGTGCACGAGCATCTTGGCGACGTCGGCGCGATGCGGCTGATTCTCAGGCAGGTCGAGGACCAGTTGCACGGTGCCCACGATAGCGCCGTCCCCTGGTGCACCTGGCGCTTGATGACGCGCCACGAGTAAGACCCGCTCTCCGCGCCCGACGCTTGCTGCCACCTTGCGCCAGAACGCCGTGGCGCGCTCACGCGTGAGCGGCAGCATGAAGCTCACCGACGCGCCGCCTTCGACGCAATCGATCAGCACATCGGCCAGCGCATCGACGGCGGCCAGCGCCTGATCGCCATCGAGTTGTTCAAGGACGATATTGGTGGAAAGGGTGGAACGGGCAGCGTCGTTGGACATCAGGGCGTTCTCCGGGGAGCGACGAACGGCAGCGTCACGAGCCCGACGAGATAGCGGGCGGTGGCCGACGTAGGATTGTGAAAGCCGATGGGTTGATCGAGGCGCATCGCGAGGCAATCGCCGGTGTCGAGTCGCCATGTGGTGTCGCCGAGCGTGATTTCGATGCTGCCGTCGACGACCCAGATCTGTTGCCAGACTTCGTTGTCCCACGCGCCGGTATCGTAGGCAACGCGCTCGCCGGGCGGGAACTGTACCTCCACGAATTGGAGCGGCGACGGTTGCGCGGGTGACAGGTTGCGTCTCACATAGCCTGAATCCGGGTCGGTCCACACCGGCTGATCCGCATGACGGGCGAGCGGCGAGGGCGGTGCGTCGTCCCGCGACTGCTCGTCGAAGAGCGATGCCAGCGTGACGTCGAGCGCGGTCGCGAGCTTGTCCAGCACATTGGCGGTCGGGCTCGTTTGCGCGCGCTCGATGAGCGAGATGCTTGAGCGGCTCACGCCACTGCGCTCGGCCAGTGTGTCGAGGGAATAGCCGCGCTCGCTGCGCAGGTCGCGCACGCGACGGGCAATGCGTTCGTTGATATCCATGGCGTCCAGTTTACTGGAAATTAATTTCTAGTAAAATGGATATCACTTGATGCGTTGTCTCCCTTGCTTGCAGGACCACTGACATGACTTCCCCGACTACTGCGCCGACCTCGCTCACGCCACTCACGATTCGCGACGCCCTCGATGGCGATCTTCCCGTGATCCGCGACATTTACAACGATGCCGTAGAGCACACGACGGCCATCTGGAACGAGATCCTGGTGGATCTGGACAATCGTCGCGAGTGGCTGGCCGCGCGGCTGAAGCGCGGGTATCCGGTGATCGTCGCCGAGCGTGACGGCAAAACGGTCGGCTACGCATCGTTCGGCGACTGGCGCGCGTTCGACGGCTACCGTCACACCGTCGAGCATTCGATCTATATCGACAAGAACGCGCGCGGCGGCGGCATCGGCGAGGCGCTCATGCGCGCACTGATCGAGCGCGCCCGTGCCCTCGACGTCCACGTGATGATTGCGGCCATCGAAGCGCAGAACGCGCCGTCGATTCGTCTTCACGAGAAGCTCGGCTTTCGGATGGTCGGCACATTCAGCGAAGTGGGCACGAAGTTCGGACGCTGGCTCGATCTGACGTGCATGGAATTGCGCATCGTGTGATGCCTCGTGCGTGTGTCGGCGGCCATCGCAACGACCGCTCGCGTGCAGCATAAAAAAACTTGCACTGCACCATCGATGCAATGCCGCTGTGTCCTGTCGGATATAGCGGCATTTCTCATTGGGTATAGGCAACATCACGCGAAGCAAATATCGCCCGCACGCGCCCGTCGCACGGTGCGCCATGCGTCGCACGGCACGCGCGTTCTCACGCAGTGCGTCATGTCCAATCTTGTCAATCTCAGGGGTGGCGTGTAGCCTTGAAACGTCCGGTGTCACTCATGAAGCGTGTTCTTATAGAACTTCACGAGCACATCACGGCACGCGAATGTCACGCATTGTGAACATGTATCGTGGGTCAGCGAAGTTGTGCAGCGGCGTTGTGTTTTCCGTCGTGACCGCGTGAATCGTTGCAGTGCCGTTTTGTCGTTCGGGAGTTGCAGGGTCGCTTTCGTGATCGTGGCACGTCCCCCCAAAACAAGACGGACGGAACGCATATGCCGCGCCTGCCAAGAAAACACTGTCCACCAGTGGCTGTGTCGAGCGATGACGCTCGTCATGACGCTGCCTCCGCAACACCCCAAACACTCCCGAATTCCGCCAATCCCGAAGCCTCTGCTGGCTTCGCGATGACGCGTCGCGGCTTTCTCAAGGCGTCGGTCGTCGCGGGCATTTCCGTGTACATCGCGCCGATGGGAAGTCGCGCGTTCGCCGCGCTCTTCGAAGACAAGAACCTCACGCCGGTCGCGTGGGACGCTGCGAAGGGACAAGCCAAATTCCGTATCGACGGCACGGCCAAAGTCACCGGCAGCAAGATCTTTGCGCGCGACGTCCGCGCGCGCGACATGCCGGGCTGGCCCGCGCAGCAGGCGCATGCGTTCGTGCTACGCACGACGCTCGCCGACCGTCCGTATCTCGGCTTCGATCTCTCGCGTCTGGACGACGGTCTGCAACCCGATCGTGTGGTGACGGCCGACGATCTCGCGCGCGACGGCGTCGCGTTCCCCGAGTTCTACGGCGACGACATGTTGCTGCCCGCCGGCAAGACGCCGGCGTATCTCGGTCACGCGGTTGCCATCCTGATCTATCGCGACTTCGCGCGTTTTCGCTTCGCTAAAGACAAGCTCAAGTTCCACGACGAAATCATTCGCTACGGCGACGTCACGGGGCCGCTGGAGCGCGACCCGTGGGGCAGCTTCCGTTACGTGCGCGTGGGCGGCAAGACGGCGTATGACGACGACGTCTACTCCAGTCTCAAGGACGCCCCGATCTTCCCGAGCATGATGCGCAAGCACCTGCCGGTATGGCCCGACGGCAATGATCACGGCAAGCTCGACGAGCAGGGCATGGCGTACGCCGGGAAGATTGGCGAATCGCTGGCGCATCCGCCGTCGAACTGGCTGGTGATGTCGCGCGAGTACCGCACGCAGTCCGTCGACACGGCGGCGCTCGAACCCGATAACGCCAACTGCTGGTACGACGCCGCGACGCAAACGCTGCATATGGTGGTGCCCACGCAGTCGCCGTCCGAAGTTGCCGAGAACGCGGCAGCGATGGCCGCGAAGGGGCACTTCCCGGTCAAGCGACTGATCGTCTACCCGTGCTACACGGTGGGCTACGGCTCGAAGGACCACTACAACATGCCGTTCTACGGGCTGGCCGCTGCGCTGTACGGCGATGGCCTGCCGGTGCGGCTCGCCAACGATCGCTACGAGCAGTTCCAGACGTCGCTCAAGCGTCACGCCTTCACGATGCGCTACCGCATCGGCGTCGACAAAGAGAGCGGCATGTTGCAAGCGTTCACGGCGGATATGGAGTGCAACGGCGGCGGACGTATGAACTTCTCGCCGTCCGTGGCAATGGTGGGCGCAACCGCAGCCCAGTCCATCTACTACTTCCCGCAGAGCGATCTGGCAAGCGTGGCGATTGCGTCGCGCGCTATCGATGCGGGGTCGGCGCGTGGCTACGGCACGTTGCAGTCGATGGCCGCGACCGAAATGATGATCGACGAGATGGCGGCGCAACTGGGTGTCGACCCCATCGACTTCCGTCTCAAGAACGCGTTGCGCTCGGGCATGAAGAACACGCAGGGTGCGATTCCTGCGGGGGCCGTGCGCGTGGACGAAGTGCTCGCCCGCGCGAAGGCGCATCCGTTGTGGACGCAGCGCGACAAGAAAAAGGCCGAGTACGAAGCGGCGCATCCGGGGCATCGCTACGGCGTGGGCTTCGCTTGTGTGCAGAAGGACTTCGGCACGGGCGCGGAGACGTCGTTCGCACGCGTGGAATTCGACGAAACCGGCAAGATTTCGCTGCACCACACGGCGGCGGAAATCGGCACGGGCACGTCGACGTCGCAAGCCGTGGCCGTGGCGAAATGGCTCGGCATGCCGGCCACCGACGTGCACATCGCCATCACCGACTGGCCCGAATTGCCGGTGGTGACTAGCGGCGATCCGTATCTGATGTCGCAGGTCGATCAGGACAAACTCGCCGCCAATCCGCGCTGGTCGCCGGGGTACGCGTCGCCGTCGAGCGCGACGAACTCCGCGTTCTATTTCACGCACAGCACGCGTGAAGCGGCGCGCCTGCTGTTCCTGCAAGGGCTGTGGCCGGCGGCGCTGTCGATCTGGCGTCGCGGGCTGGGCGGCGGGCAGGCCGCGCCGCTCGTCGTGCGTGCGGAAGATGCCCGCTGGGTCGACGGCAAGCTCTCGGCCGCCGGACTCGAAGCGTTGCCGTTCGGCATGCTGGCGAAGACGGCCTACGAGCAGGGCTTCGTGACGGGCGCGACGGTGCACGTCTTCAACCGCTGGCAATGGGCCGAAGCGGACTGGGATCTGGGCGACGGTGTGACGCAGCGTCTGCCGGTCGACGGCATCGCGTTGCGCTTCGGCAAGGGCGGAGCCAACCCGTCGGCCGCTGCCGCGCAAGCACCTGCTGCACAGACACCGGCTGCCAAGGGCGCACATCGCAGTGCGCATCAAAACGGAAACGCGCCAGCGAAGTCCGCATCAGCGAAGGGGGCACCGCAGCCGAACGCCGCAGCGGGTCAGCAAGTGGCCGCCCCCACGCCCGCGACCGGCTATCGCACGATGGACCGCAAGCGTGTGTATTACCCGCCGGTGCAGCGAAACAACGCGGCCGTCACGTATTACAGCGCCGTGGGCACACTCGTCGAATTGTCCGTGCATGAAGCGTCGGGCAAGGTCGAATTGCTCACACACCACTCCGTCATGGAGTGCGGCAATCAGATCTCGCCGCAACTCGTGTCAGGCCAATTGCAGGGCGGTCTGGCGATGGGCATCGGCCATGCTTTGCACGAGTACCTGCCGCTGTATGAGGACGGCCCCGGTAACGGCACGTGGAACTTCAATCGCTACCACCTGCCGCGCGCGGTGGACGTCGCCGTATGGACGCAGACAGGTGAAGTCCTGCCCCCGATCTCCGAGACGGACGTGCCCAAGGGCATTGCCGAAGTCGTGATGATCCCTGTGGTGGGTGCGATTGTGAACGGCCTCGCGCACGCGATCGGCCATCGATTTACAGAGTTGCCGGTGACACCGGAGAAAATCCAGGAGGTACTGGCATGACGGATACGAGTAGCGCACCGCAGGCCGCGTCGAATGCGAACGCGGATGCAGGTGCCCAAGCCCCGATGAACGATGCCAGCGCGGCGAGTGCCGCTGCCGCAGCACCGGCTGTCCCTGTGGCATCGCCTGCGCCCGCGAGTGGCAAGAAGCCGTGGGAGACGCTGCCCGTCACGGTCAAGGTCAACGGCGAGTCGCACGGCCCGATGGACGTGCCCGCCGGCCTCATGATGATTGACTTCCTGCACGAGACGCTGGGCCTGACCGGCTCGCGTCTGGGCTGTGGTCAGGGCATCTGCCACGCCTGTGTGGTGATCGTCGATCACGCCGACGGCACCAGCGAGACGGTGCGCACGTGCATCACCGGCGCGAACTATTTCGACGGCAAGACCGTGCGTACGGTGGAAGGGCATGCGACCCACGACGCCGACGGTAAGGTCACGCTCGCCCCCATCCAGCAAGCATTCCTCGATCATTTCAGCTTTCAGTGCGGCTACTGCACGCCGGGCTTCGTGAACGCGGCAACGGTGCTGATCGAGCGACTCAAGCGCACCCCGATTGCGCGCGCCGATCTGGAAGCCGCGATTACCGAAGGACTGAACGATCAGATCTGCCGGTGCACGGGCTACGTGCGCTATTACGAGGCCGTGCGCGATGTCGTGCTGAAGACGCCCGGTTGTATCAAGGACTCGAAGTGAGGGGCGCGAAATGAAGCAAACTGCCATGCACCTGACTCGTGTCACCCGATGGAGCGTTCGCGTGGCGTGTCTCGCCGCCGTGATGCTCGTGAGCGCATGCAACGACGCCACGACGCCGAAGCCACCCGAGCCCGGCCAGCCGCCGCAGCCGAAGACGTCGATGGTGCCGTCGCTTGTGACGAGCGCGATGGCGGCTGACGCGCCTGCCGCAGCGTCGTCGCCATCGCAGGCATCCAAGGCCCCGGCCGCCGCAGCCACGCCAACCACATCCGGCGCTGCACCGAACGCGTCGTCCGAACTGATCGCTCGCGGCAAGTACCTGACGCGCGCGGCCGACTGCGCGGCGTGTCACACGAGCGCGAACGGTGCGCCGTTCGCCGGCGGCGTGCCGCTCAAGTCGCCGTTCGGCACGTTCTACGGCACGAACATCACGCCGGACAAGACGAACGGCATTGGCGGCTGGACGGCCGAAGAGTTCTACCGTGCGCTGCATGACGGCATCGCGCCGGACAAGGCGTTGTACCCGGCCATGCCCTACACGTCCTACCGGCAGATGACGCGCGCGGACAGCGACGCTATCTACGCTTACCTGATGTCGGTGAAACCGGCCGCCGTGCCCAACCGCAAGCACGACCTTTCGTTCCCGTACAACGTTCGCATGGCGATGCGCGCATGGGACTGGATGTTCCTCAAGGACACGCTGCCCGATGCGTCGAAAGGCCAATCGGCGGACTGGCTGCGCGGGCGTTATCTCGCCAACGCACTGGGCCACTGCGCGGAATGCCACACGCCGCGCGGCACGTTCGGTCAACTGGACAAGGCGAAGCCGCTCGGCGGCGCTGCGCTCGCGCGTATCGCCGCCCCCGATCTGACGCCTGAGGCGCTGGCCGCACGAGGCTGGACGGTGAAGGACCTGCAAACGTTCTTCGGCACGGGCATTGCGCCGCAGGGCTCGGCGTTCGGCGAGATGTATCCGGTCGTGCATCTGAGCACGCAGTACCTCACGCCGGACGACCTGCGTTCGCTCTCGACGTACCTGCTCGGCGACGCGCCACCCGCACCGAAGCCGCTGCCGGAGAACGCCGACACGAGCAAGCTGATGGCGGGACGCAATATGTACCTGGCGGTGTGCGCCGGATGCCACGCGGCAGATGGCACCGGCAAGCCGCACGTGGCGGTCTCGATGCTGGGCAATTCGACGGTGCGTCAGAAGGATCCGCGCAATCTCGTCATCACGATTCTCGATGGCGTCGAAGCGCAGAAATTCCCGGGGCTGGAAGCGATGCAGGATATGCCGGGCTTCGACAAACGTCTGACCGATGCGCAGATCTCCGAGCTGACCAACTACCTGCGCGTGGCCTACGGCGGGCAGGCGGGCGACGTGAATTCCGAGATCGTCAAACAGCTGCGTCAGAAGTAGTACACACGGCATAAGACACAAGCCGATCCGACGCACCGGACGGCATCGTCCGGCGTTGCATCAAACGGGACATGGCGCATAATGACGCGCCATGTCCCGTACACAACGTCTCTTCTCCCTCATGCAGTTGCTGCGCCGTCACCGTTATCCGGTGCCGGGGGCCGCGCTCGCCACCTCGCTCGGCGTGAGCCTGCGCACGCTCTATCGCGATATCGCCGAATTGCAGTCGCAGGGGGCGCATATCGAGGGGGCACCGGGGCTGGGGTACGTCCTCAAACCGGGCTTCATGTTGCCGCCGTTGATGTTCTCGGAGGAAGAGATCGAGGCGATCGTGCTCGGCTCGCGCTGGGTCGCCAAGCGCACCGACGGGGCGTTGGCCGATGCGGCAGCGAATGCGCTGGCGAAGATCGCGGCGGTGCTGCCGTCGGATCTGCGCACGTCGCTTGAGGCGTCGACATTGCTCATCGGGCCGGGCGATCCGCTACCGCCGATGATCGTCGATCTGACCGAGATTCGCGAGGCCATTCGTGCCGAGCGCAAACTTCATCTGTCCTATCGCGACGAAGCCGGACGTCTGTCCGAGCGTGTTGTCTGGCCGTTCGCGCTGGGCTTCTTCGACCGCGTTCGCATGATCCTCGCGTGGTGCGAGCTGCGCGACGATTTTCGCAGCTTCCGCGCTGACCGCATCGAAGCCATGACCGTCATCGAAACCCGGTATCCGCGCGGACGCCGAACGTTGCTCAAGGCGTGGCGTGAGACGTCCGGCAAGGGCTGAGCGGCGCGACGTTTTCGGTCGGCGCGATGCGCCTGAAGCATGAGAAAAATCCACCCTCGGATGCATCGAATTCACGTTTGAAATCGGCGTTCGACTGCTGACAAAATCTGACAGCATCGCTTCGTACGATGGCGTCCATGGCAGCGCGCAAGGGCATTCATTCTCAGGGTGCTCGATGCCGTGCTGTCGATGAGAACGTCATTGATAACGAACGACAGGAGCTTGTCATGCTGCATCCGGATATGGTCAATTTGTATGTCGCGAGTCCCCCCGAAAGCGCGGGTTTCTATGCCGAGCTGTTCGGCATGGAGCCGGTCGAGGCGTCGCCGGGGTTTGCGTTGTTCACGCTGCCTACGGGCATGAAGCTGGGGCTGTGGGCGCGCTATTCGGTGGCGCCGACGGTGATCGCGCCGCCGGGCGGCAGCGAGGTGGTGTTTCCTGTGCAGTCCAAAGCACACGTCGATGCGACGTGGGAAGACTGGAGCGCACGCGGCATCACGATCTTGCAAGCGCCGACGGATATGGACTTCGGCCGGACGTTCGTGGCATCGGACCCCGACGGCCATCGTCTGCGTGTGTACAAGCTGTCGGACGAGCGCTAACGGTAGGGGCGGCGACCACCACGGCAAACGGGCCGCGGTGATCTGCCGTGCCAGCGCACGGGTAGTGGGATGACCGACCGTGCGCTGGATACTTCGATCACTTCGCCGATGCCGTCTTCACGAGGACCGGTGTGTCGCGGTACTGCGCGGGGAAGACACGCTTGAGGTCCTTCACCTTCGGCAGATCGTTGATCACGATGTACGGGTAGTTCGGGTGCTCCGTCAGGAAGTCCTGGTGGTAGGTCTCGGCGGCATAGAAACCCGTGTACTTCTCCACTTTCGTCGCGATGGGTTTGCTGTACGCGTGTGAGGCGTCGAGCTGCGCGATGTAGGCGGTCGCGACCTGGCGCTGTGCGTCGGTCATCGGGAACACGGCCGAGCGGTATTGCGTGCCGCTGTCCGGACCCTGACGATTCACTTCCGTCGGGTTATGCGCCACCGAGAAGTAGATTTGCAGCAGCTTGCCGTAAGACACCTGCTGCGGGTCGAACGTCACCTGCACCGACTCCGCGTGCCCCGTCGAGCCGCTGCTCACGGTTTCATAGTCGGCGGTCTTGGCGGTGCCCCCGGCGTAGCCGGACTCGGCCTTCGTCACCCCCTTCACGTGCTGGAAGACACCTTGCACACCCCAGAAGCAGCCGCCTGCGAAGACGGCCGTTTCTGTGCGGGCACCCGTCGACGGCTCATCGAGCTTCGGTGCGGCGATGACGACGGACGGTTCTGCGCCGCCGAAGGCGTACGCGCCGATCTGCCACGCGAAAACCCCGGAGGCGACGGCGGCAGCGCCGAGCAATACGCGCCGCAGGCGGGATGCTGGCGACTTCTGAATTTGATGCTTCGAATCGGACTGGGTCATTTCAAAACTCCCGGCGGTAATGGAATAGCGGAAATGTTCGGTTGCTCAACCAAACGTGAATGCGTAAGCCGATGCGCCCGGATCGAGAAACTCGATGGTGAACGTGCGGTCCTGCACGTCGCCCGTCTGGCGCACCAGTTGATAAAGACGCTGCGAGGTCACGGTGCCCGTGCCGTCGGCCGCCACGTCGGTCCCGTGTGCGTTGCCCGGGGCCTGACCGTCGACCGTCACACGAAAGCGCACGGGTTTGCCGTTGGCGTCCGGCCCGAGCACGAGGTGCAGATCGCGCGCATGGAAGCGATAGACGATCCGTGCGCCCGCTTGCGTTGCGGTGGCCTGCTCAGGGCCGACTTTCCAGTTACCGGCGAGCCCCCAGTTGTTGAGCGACGGCGACGCCGGGGCGCGATAGTCGCTCACGGTGTCCTTGACTGCACCGCCCGGCGACATGAAATTCTCGGCGCGTTCGTAACCCACGTAGGTCTCCGGCGAGCGAACGTCGCCCATGTCCGGCGCTTGCTGGACACCGGCGGCCTTCACGTCTGTGATGCTGTCGGCGACTTGTTTCGCACCGGCTTCGCGCAGCAATTGCTGGATCACGCGTTCCGACTCGGCGTAATTGCCTTCGCCGAAGTGGTGATAGCGAACGCGCCCTTGTGCGTCGACGAAGTAGTGCGCGGGCCAGTACTGGTTGTTGAAGCCGCGCCAGATTGCGTAGTTGTTGTCGATGGCGACCGGGTAGTCGACACCCAGATCGCTCACGGCCTTCTTCACGTTGTTGATGTCGCGCTCGAAGGCGAATTCGGGGGCATGCACGCCGATGACGACCAACCCCTGATCACGGTACTTCTGTGCCCAGGCCTTCACGTACGGCAGGGTGCGCAGACAGTTGATGCACGAGTACGTCCAGAAGTCGACGAGCACGACCTTGCCGCGCAGCGCCTGGGCTGTGAGCGGCGGCGAGTTGAGCCATTGCACCGCACCGTCGAGCGAAGGCAGTTGCCCTTCGACGGGCAGAGGTGCAGGCTCGTTCGCGGCCGTGCGGACCATGGCGTTGTTCGCGGCCATCATGGCCGGGCCGTTGGCGGTGTTGTTGGCATCGGCCTGGGGCGCTTGGGGTGCTTGCGATGTGTTAGCGTTGCCATTGGCATTCCGACGCGCGCCCAACTGATCGACCAGACGCTGTTCGATGCCACCGGTCGAAGCCGTCGAAACCTGTGCCAGCACACCCGTGTCCAGGCCGAGGGCGATGGCGGCGACGCCTGCGAGCATCAGACCGCCGAGCACGCGGCGAATCCACTCGCCTGCGCCCAGCGAGCGCTTCATGGTGGCGAAGACCCGTCCGCCGACGAGCAGGGCCAGTGCGAGCGACGTGGCAGCCCCCGCAGCGTACGCGACGAGCAGCAGCGTCGTGCCGACGCTCGCGCCTTGCAGTGCCGCGCCCGTCAGTACAAGACCGAGGATCGGGCCAGCGCACGGTGCCCAGAGCAGACCCGTGGCAATGCCGAGCAGGAACGATGCGCCCGGACCGGTGCCCTTGGATTCGCCCGCAGCGGCGTCGTCGCCCTGCGCGGATTGCGTCAGACGGTTACCCAGCGACACGAGCGGGTGCGTGAGGCGCTCGGCCAGCTTCGGGAAGAGCAGCGTCGCACCGAACACGGCGACGAGGGCCAGCGCGAGCCAGCGGCCGTACTGGTTGGCCTGCACGACCCAACTGCCACCGACGGCGGCCAGCGTGGCGACCAGCGCGAACATCAGCACCATACCGGCGAGCATGGGCAGCACGCTGCGCGAGAACGACTGGCCGGCGCGCGAGAACACGAACGGCAGCACCGGCAAGATGCACGGGCTGACGATCGTCAGAATCCCACCGAGGTAGGCAAGGATGAGCAAAGTCATGAAGCGCTCCTTGAGCGGCGTCCGACGCGCGGACGCTGCGAGCTTTTATTAGGGGGGGCGTCGTTGTAGGCCGATGTCAGGCGGCTTGCGGATGAAACGTCATCGCAAGACCGTTCATGCAGTAGCGCAGGCCGGTCGGCTTGGGGCCGTCATCGAACACATGCCCCAGATGACCGCCGCAGCGACTGCAATGCACTTCCGTGCGCACCATGCCGAAGCTACGGTCGGTATGCGTGCCCACGGCCTTGTCGAGCGGCGTCCAGAAGCTCGGCCAGCCGGTATGGCTGTCGAACTTGGTGCGCGACGAGAACAGCGGCTGTGCACAACCCGCACAGGCAAACGTGCCCGCACGATGTTCGTCGTTGAGCGGGCTGGAGTACGGCCGTTCAGTGCCTTCCTGACGCAGGATCTCGTACTGGCCGGCGCTGAGGCGCTTGCGCCATTCGGCGTCGCTGAAGGCCACTTCGAAGTGTTCGGTGGCGTTGGTGCCTTCGGCCGCCACGGCCGGGCGCACCAGACGCGGCACCAGCCCGGCGGCGACGGCCGCGGCGGCCGCCGTCGCGCTCAGCAGGAACAGTCGGCGCGCGGGCGTCGGGGCGGCGCTGGCCGCCACTGCACGTGCAGGCTGCGCCGCCGGTGTGGCGGGCTTGCGGGGCTTGGGCGGGTACAAATCGGACAATCTCATGACATCCTCCGGTCAGTAGGACGATCCGGCGCGGGCTGGCCCCGCCACAGCAAGGCTCGGGAGCCTGGGGAGCGCGATGGCGGTGGTACGGCACAGAGGGGATCCGCGCCGGATCGATGACTGAAGAGTAGTCCGCCGGGGATGGCAAAGTCCTCACGTAAAATTAAACAATTCGTGATACCTCCCGGGGCGTGATCTGCGCACAATGGGAGCCTTCAAGACTCACTTTCCGGGAGCTTCCCGTCCGATGGAATCGCCGCGCCGTGTCCTGCTCGTCGAAGACGACGTGCATATTGCCGATCTGCTCACGCTGCATTTGCGCGACGAGCGCTTCGAGGTCGTGCATTGCGCCGATGGCAATGAGGGCCTGCGGCGGCTGGCCGAAGGCGGCTGGGACGCCCTGATCCTCGATCTCATGCTGCCCGGCGTCGACGGACTGGAAATCTGCCGACAAGCGCGGCAGATGACCCGCTACACCCCCATCATCATCACCAGCGCCCGCTCCAGCGAGGTCCACCGGATTCTCGGGCTGGAACTGGGGGCAGACGACTACCTCGCCAAACCGTTTTCCGTGCTGGAGCTGGTCGCACGGGTCAAGGCGCTCATGCGCCGCGTCGATGCGCTCGCCCGCAATGCCCGCATGGAAGCGGGCAGTCTGGCGATTGCCGGGTTGTTCATCGACCCGATTGCGCGCGAAGCCACGCTCGGCGGCAAGCTGCTCGACCTCACGCCGCGCGAATTCGATCTGCTGTACTTCTTCGCGCGTCAGCCCGGCAAGGTGTTCTCGCGCATGGACCTGCTCAACGCCGTGTGGGGCTATCAGCATGAAGGGTACGAACACACTGTGAATACACACATCAACCGCTTGCGCGCCAAGATCGAAGCCGATCCGGCGCAGCCCACGCGCATCCTCACTGTCTGGGGGCGTGGTTACAAGTTCGCGAACGACGGTGCGCCGGAGGGTTCGGGCACCGGCGGCAGCACCGGCACCGACACCGATGCGGGAGCTGCATGATGCGTCGTTGGAATCTCTCGCTGACACAACGCCTCTCGCTCGTGTTCGCCGTGCTGCTGATCGTGTGCAGTGGCACGTCGGCATGGATGCAGGTGCAGGCGAACCGCATGCACGAAGCCGAAGTGATTCAGGGGCTTTCGCGTGGACTGGCCGAGCACATCGCCGCCAACGCACAACTGATGGATGCGAACGGCATGAAGCCCGATGCGGTGCGACGTCTGTTCGGGCAACTGATGGTCGTGAATCCGAGCGTCGAGGTCTATCTGCTCGACGAGCAGGGGCGCATTACCGGGCACGCTGCGCCGGAAGGACGCGTGCGTCGCATGCAGGTCGACCTCGGGCCGGTGCATCGTCTGATCGACGGCGAGGCGTTGCCGATCTACGGCGACGACCCGCGTAACACCGACGTGCGCAAAGTCTTCAGCGCCGCGCCGTTGCGCGTGGATGGCCGCGAAGTCGGTTACGTCTACGTCGTGCTGCTCGGTGAGGCGCACGATCGGTTTGCCGAGCGCGGTGCGACGAGCGCCGCACTCAACACGGCGCTGTGGTCGATCGGTCTCGTCGCAGCGCTGTGTCTGATTGCGGGTCTGGCGGCGTTTGCACTCATTACGCGTCCGCTGCGGCGACTGACGGACACGGTGCGCGAGTTCGACATCGACGCTGCACCTCCGCCCGTGCCCGCCTTGTCGACGGAAGAACTGGCGGCGGAGCAGGCGCGTCCGAGCGACGAGATCACGGTGCTGGAGCGGGCGTTCCGTCAGATGGCCGAGCGTCTGGGCACACAATGGCGCACGCTGACGCGTCAGGATCAGGAGCGGCGCGAACTCATCGCCAACATTTCGCACGACCTGCGCACGCCGCTCTCGTCACTGCATGGCTATCTGGAGACGCTTTCACTCAAAGACGCGACGCTCACGCCCGACGAGCGGCGGCGCTATCTCGGTATCGCGCTGGACCAGAGCCGCAAGGTCGGCGCACTGGCGCAGTCGTTGTTCGAGCTGGCACGCCTCGAGCATGGGTTCGTGCAGCCGGAGCTGGAGCCGTTCTCCGTGACGGACCTGATTCAGGACGTCTTCCAGAAATTCGAGTTGAGCGCCGAGTCGCGCGGCGTGGCGCTGCGTGCGCAACTCGCGCCGCAGATTCCGGCGGCGCGGGCCGACCTCGGTCTGATCGAGCGGGTCTTCACGAACCTGCTGGAAAACGCGCTGCGTTATACGCCGCCCGGTGGTGAGATCACCGTGGCGGTGGCACCGGTCGGTTCGGAAATCGAAGTTCGGGTGAGCGATACAGGGCCGGGCATTCCTGAGAACGCGCGCGAGGGATTGTTCGAGCGGCCGTTCACGGTCGGCGGTGCGCGCCGTGAGGGCGGATTGGGATTGCGGATCGTGCATCGCATCCTGCAACTGCACGACCGGCGTATCACGTTGGTGGACACGTCCGGTCAGGCAGGGCAGGGCGCGACGTTCCGCTTTACTTTGCCGACGTAAGCTTGTCGCCGGCGGCCGGTGCCGATGATGCAGCCGGTGCGGCGGGTATTGCGGGCGCTGCCACGGTGGTATCGAAGTACGTCAGCTTGCGCACGAAGACATTGGCGAACGGGTCGACTCTGTCGCCGGGCGCGGTAATCACGATGCGCGTGATGTTGCCGTGGCTGTCGTACTTGTAGTGGTATTCGGAGACGTGACGCTCGCCGGTGGCCGCGTCGGTGCGGGTGATACGTACGAGTTCGTGGCGTGGCGAGTACTCCGAGACCTCGTTGTCCCACGCGAGCGGCAGCCATTGGCCGTCGATGAAGGCCGCCGCGCCGTTGTCGCGCACGATGCGTCCGCCATCGGGCTTGCGCTCCACGCTCGCGAACGTGCGGTATGACACCATCTTCGGTGCCGGGCGCGCCCGCCCGTCGGCGGTAATCACCTGACGCGCCTCGTTCGGCGCTTCCCACTGACGCGACAGCGCGAAGCATTCGTCGTCGAATTGACGCGCCTGAAGCGTGCCGGGTCGGCGATGGCGCAGGCTGTTCGAGCTGGACACCAGCGTGCGCGTCCATTCGAGATGCCCGTCTTCCTGACGCACCTGTTCCTTCCACGCGGGATGCCGCGTTGCGTGCACGATCCACTCGTCCGGCCCTTGCCAGTCGACACTGCTGCCGTTAATGCTGTGCAGGCGGCCGTCGGCGTCGTAGGTGTAGCGGCCGCGGTCGGTGCTGGCGAGCAGGTGGCCCTGCGCATCGAATTCCATCACGAAGCGATTGCCGTTATCGAGCGGGCCCACCTTGCCGGTGACGCGGTCGTAGCTGGCGATGAAGCGCGTTTCCTCGATCTTGCGAACGCCGGCGGGAATGCCGCCGAAGTTGCGCATGAGGTCGTCTTCTTCGCGCAAGGACGCTTGCACGCACCATGGCAGCGGTGCCGTGGCCTGGGGCGTGTCGGTAGATGGGGCGGTGGCGTTCACTGGCGCAGTCGTGGCCGCGAGGGGCGTCTGCGGGGTTGCCGGTGAAGCCGGGGATGCGCCGGGCCGCGTGCCGGCGCATCCGGCCAGGACTGCGCAGAGCGCCGCGAGTGCCAGAGCACCGCGCACAGGACGTGAAGAAAGCATGGATTGGACAGTTCGGGCAGGTGAAGCAGACATCATCGCAACGGATTGCCGGAGGTATTTTGCCTAGATTGTACCGGCTCCGTGTGACGACTCTGTCTGAGCGGCCGAGCGCAGGCGTGGGAGAGGTCGACGCAGCCTAAGCGCAGAGTCGACCCCCGGCTTACGCCATCAGCGCCAGAGTGTCCACGCGAAGCCCGTAATCACAAGGACGCAGACGATATTGATGACGAATCCCGCACTCACCATGGCGCGTTGCGGCACGCTGCCGGTGCCGAACACGATGGCGTTGGGCGGCGTGGCCACCGGCAGCATGAAGGCGCACGACGCCCCGATGCCGATCACCATCGTCAGCAGCGCTTCGGGAAAACCCAGCGAGACCGAAATGGCGGCGAAGATCGGCACGAGAATCGCCGCGCTGGCCGTGTTGCTCGTCAGTTCGGTCAGGAAGACGATGAACGTGGCGGTGATCAGCAGGACGACGAGCGTCGGGCTGGTCGCGAACACGCTCGACACCCCCTTCGCCATGACAACGCTCGCACCCGAGTCGCGCAGCACGACACTTAACGTCAGACCGCCGCCGAACAGTAGCAGCACGCCCCAGTCGGTGTGCGCCTGAATCTGCTTCCACGAGGCGACGCCGGTTGTCGCGATCAGGATGGCGGCGAGCAGTGCGATCAGCGTGTCGAGCTGCTTGACGCCACCTAGCCACGCCGAAATCTGCTGGCTGAAGATCCAAGTCAGGACAGTAAATCCGAAGATGCCGACCGCAGCGATGCGCTGACCGGTCCACTTCATCGGCTCAGTGGCGAGATCGACCTTCTGGTCCAGACGCGGGCGTAACACGAGATACGTCGTGGCAATCATGAGCGGCAGCAGCACGGCGACCAAAGGCACGCCGAATTTGGCCCACGTCAGGAAGTCGATGCCCAGATGCGACGCGACCATGGCGTTGGGAACACTGCCGACCACGGTGCCCAGCCCGCCGATATTGGCGCTGTACGCAATGCCGAGCAGTAGGAAGGTGAACGTGCTGCGGTCGCGACTGGCGTCGAGTTGCGAGAGGATGCCCATCGCCAGCGGCAACATCATGGCGGTCGTCGACGTGTTGTTAACCCACATCGACAGCATGGCAGTGGTGAGGAATAGCATGATCGCCGCCCGATTCATGCGTCCGCCAGCGAGCGTGAGGAGCCGGTTCGCGAGGAAGCGATCGATGCCCTGAATGCGCATGGCGGTAGCCAGCGCAAAGCCGCCGAAGAATAGGAAGACGATCGGGTGAGCGAACGACGTCAACGCCGCGGGGACTTCGAGAATGCCGAGCAGCACGGCAAGGACCGGCACCATCAGTGCGGTGGCCGTCAGGTGGACGGCTTCGGACAGCCACAACACGGCGATGAAGACAGTGAGCGCGAGCCCGCGATTCGTCTTGTCGTCGAACGGCAAGAGGGCGATGAGCACCACCATCAGGAGGGCATTGGCCAGCAGCACCCAGGCGTCGCGGGCGGACATCGCCCATTGCCGGGTGGTGTTTCCAACGGTTGCAGCAAGTTCGTTCATCTCCTGGTACCTCGGTATGCAATTGTTCTTCGTAAAGCTTCCCGTCGTAGCAAGCTGCGCGGGGGCGACGCTGCGCACGAAGGCCGACAGATAGGCCGTCAAGTGAATCCGACACGCGTGCGTCCGCCTTTGATGCCACGGATAAGCGTGAGGTGCCTTAGGAAATCGCTCATACGTAATGCTGTGCCGTGGGAATGCCCGCCGGGTGGGCGCGGGGGCGTCTGCCTGTCAACGTTGACAGTAGGCGCGCGCAGATTCGTGTGGCGAGATAAGGGGGCTGACGCGAGTCGTGCCGGAGCGTCGCGCCGGTCTTCGCAGGTTGTGAAATATCGCAACCGCCTCAGCGACCCCGAATTCCCAAGGAGGCCATCATGGATAGCCGAGATTCCCTGACGCTTGAAACACCCGTCCCCACGCAAGACGGGGCGGCATTGGCGAGCTTTACGGGCGCGAGCGCATCAGCGTCAAACCCGGTGAAGGTGCTTGTTGAATTATCGCCACCGTTGATCGACGGGGAATCGAACGGCGAACTCGACCCGGCGTTGGTACCGGACGGCGCGCTGATGCGTATCCAGCCGTGGCCAGACATTTTGCTAGACGACAGGGTGACGTGGTACTGGCTGGGGCAGTCGGAGGGAGGGCAGGCCAGCGGCACCGTCACCGTGTCTGAGATCGGAGTGATTGCCGTCACCGTGCCGCGGGGTGTCATCGAAATCAACGCCAATGGCGGCGACACAGTCACCGTGCTTTATACGGTTTCCGGTGGCATTGGCGACAACGTAGAGTCGGAGCATTACGCGGTGCGTGTACTGCTGTTGCCCAACGGGCTTTACGCGCCGGTGGTGCAGGAGGCCATCGATGGCGTACTCGATCCGAACGACGCCGATCCGACCGCTACGGTCACCGTCAATCCGTATGAAGGCATGGCGCGCGACGATGTGCTCACGATCCGTTTCGCCGCAGGCACGGCAAACGAATACGTCTGGCAGGTGCCCATCACGAACAATATGGTGGGCCAACCCGTCGACAGATTCGTGCCGTATGAGGTCGTGGAAGGCTTTGAAGGACAATCCATCACGGTGAACTACACCGTCACGACGCTTGCGGGGGAAAAGGCGTCGGACGATCTCGTGATTGAAATCCGACGGGCGGCACTATGGCTCAAGCCTGTGGTGGAGGAAGCCGAGGGGCTTGAGGGCGACTATTTGCCTGCCGACGCGTATCCGAACGGCGTGACGATGACCGTGCTGAAGAACGACGATATGCAGCCGGGCGACGAAATCGAAGTGTATTGGGGGGCGGATGACGATCCTCAGCAATATCACGACAGCGTGGGTGTTGTGATTCCGATGGACTTTTCGATCCCGATCCCGAAAGCCGTCGTGGATCGCTGGATCAACCTGACGGTGCCTGTCTACTACACGATCAAGCGCGGCAACCGGGTGTTTCACTCGGAAGTGCTGAATTTGCGTGTCGCCTTCGAATTGCCCGCCGTGGAGGCTCCGACCGTGGAAGATGCACCGGACGGAGTGCTTAAACCGATGGATGCGCGTCAGGGCGCGACGGTCAATATCGCCTACGACGGGATGTTGCCAACCGATTCGATTCAACTGAACTGGGATGGCGATGTGAGTTTCGCGCCGGTGGCGGGCGACGAGGGCGGAACGGTGAGCGTTGTTGTGCCGCCGGGCAAAGTCGCACTAGTGGTGGGGCAAACGATCCCGGTGTCCTATACCGTCACGCGCAACGACACCGTGACCGAGTCGGGCGTGCTCGACCTGACGGTAAGTGCGTTCCTCCCGGCCAATCTGCCGATCTCGAACATCGTCGAGTCGAAGAGCGGAGTGCTGAATCTTGCGGAGTTCGAAGGGGACGCGACCGCGCGCCTGAATGCGTGGCCGTTGATGGCTGCCGGTCAGCGCCTCTGGTGGCGAGTTCACGGAACACAGACGACCGACAGGCCGATCCTGTTTACGCTCGAGAGCGGCTACGCGATCACCGAGGCCGAAGTCGGTAGCCGCGTTGACCGGGTACTGCGGCGTGTCGATATCGAAAAACTTAAAGACGGTTCGGACCTGCGGATCGAGGCGAAGGTGACGTTCGACGGCAGTAGTGTCGAGGCCGAAGCAGTGACGTTCCGCGAGCGCACGTTGCGTGTCTCGCACGGCTTGTCGCTGCCTGAACCGGTGGTACTCGATGCACCGGAAGGCGAACTCGACGCCATCGATGCCGTGGACGGCATCACCGTGCGGGTGAGCTACGAGGACATGGAGACGTCGGACCTCATCGAGCTGGTGCTCGACGGGCGACCGGATTTCGGTCAAGTGGCGGGGGATGCGTCGGGCACGGTCGACATTGAAGTGCCGGCGGCGGAGATCGTCCCCTATATCGGAAAGTCGGTGCAGGTGTTTTATCGGGTGTTGCGCAGGGGCGTGTATAGCGCGTCAGGGGTTCTGAGCCTTACCGTCAGCCCGTTCGAGGCGGACGAGCTAGAAGCGCCGGTGATTCCGCAGGCAGCGAACGGTGTGCTGAGACTGACGAGCTTCACTGGAGACGCACAGGTCGACGCTGCGCCGTGGCCGGGGATTGCGGCGGGACAACGGGTTTGGTTGCGTTGCTACGGCACGCTGGCGAATGGGCAAAGCGATGTGATCGAGTTGGCGCTGGCGTCGTCCGTCATGGACGATGAGGTCACGGCGGGGCTCACGCGTGCGCTGGCTCGGGCACGGCTCATGGCGCTGCAAAACAACTCTTCCTTGCGCGTTGAGATGAAGGTGGCGTTCGATGGTGGTAACGACGAGGCGCAGGCACTGCTTTTCCCGACGCTCACGGTGCAGGTGCAGCAAGTGCCCGAATTTGTCATCTCGCCGTCGCCAATGACGCTGAACGGACTCGCGGTGAACGAGCCAAGCTGGCCTTGGAAAGCCGATGCCCCGGGCAATGTTCAGACGCGTCCGGCGAGTGGTGGCGTGCCGCCTTACACCTATCAATCCAGCCGGCCGTCAGTGGCTAGCGTGAACGCGTCCGGCAGGGTCGTTGGCGAAGGTAACGGCAGCGCAACGATCACAGTCACGGACCGTGCCGGAAATTCGGGGTCGTACTCTGTCACTGTTAGTAACGTGTACAAGGTGGAGTGGAATATCCACAATGCCCCCAGTATGACTGCGTATGAAGCCAACGCATGGCGGGACAGTGTCGGAGGGCGCGGACTTGGTATGGTGGAGATGGAGCTGATAAACCAAACCCGAAGGATCGCGTCTTGGGGCGGGGGCAGTTACGTAACCTGGAGCTGCTCACCAGGAAACTGCGGCAGTGGTAAATCGATGACAGTTCATGACTACCGGCATACGCAAATTATTATGTACTACTGCGTTGCTAACGACTACAGCCACATGAAAAAGGCCATGTGCCTTGTCCCGAAGAACGGCTAGCCGCTGGCCGCCAAGTCGAGCATTCTCTGGCATTGATCTTCGCCCCATCGGGTGCTGCGATCACCGCGCAGCACCCGATGCCACTCACATTACAAAAATGTAATCCAGCGTTAATGCTGGCGTTGGTGTGCGCTTCTTACGATGGTACCCATCAAGCGTCGACTGCTTGATGTTTCCTTAGTGATGTCAACAAAAGGGGTACCAAATGCACAAGCGCCTTCTTCTTTCCACCGCGATTGGCATGGGCTTGCTGATCACTGCGTCGGTACAAGCGTCGGCTCGTTACGACAACAACCTGCCCATGTTCGAATCGGGACCGTCGACGAGCCGGGTCGACGTCGAGACGCAGCGCAATGCGTTGCACGCCAACGGTGTACCGGTGGCCTCCACGCTCAAAGCGCTGCAATCGACGCAGTCGAAATCGACCGTGACGCGTGCGCAGGTTCGTCAGGAACTTGAGGCCGCATTGGAGCAAGGTCTGCTGGATCAGCCGGACTCGGTGTACCCGCGCCTGCCAACGAACTGATGGCAGCTGTCGCCATGAAGAAACTGATCGTCTCGATGTGCCTGACGCTCAGCGGCGTTGGCATGTCTGCGGCCTTCGCGCAGACGACCGCTGCCGCAGTGGCGTCGCCCGAATCGGCGCTCACACTCGAACAGGCCATGCGTCTCGCGCTGGAGAACAACATTGCCCTTCGGCTGGCACGCCGGGAAATCGATGCGCAGTCTGGCGCGCTTCTCCAGGCCGGTGCCCGTCCGAATCCGGACTTCTCCGTGACACAGGAGGACTTCCGACGGGACTCGCGCACGACCACCGCGCAGTTGACCCAACCCATCGAACTCGCCGGAAAGCGGGGCTACCGAATCGAAGCGGCCGCCGCAGCGCAGCGTGTCGCAACGCTCGATGCGCAGAGTAGCGAGGTCGCGATCAGAAGCGAGGTGATCGCGCGCTACTTCGAGACGTTAGCGGCCACGGAGCTGGTCACGCTGGCGTCGGAGACGGCGAAAATCGCAGAGGAAACGCACATTGCCGCGAAGCGCCGCGTGCAGGCGGGGAAGGTTTCTCCGGTAGACGAAGGACGTGCTGAAATCGCCGCGAATAACGCGAGCATCGAACTCGCCACTGCCCAGGCGGCGCTCACGCGTACGCGCGCCCGGCTCGCGCAGTCGCTCGGCATTGCCGACACGACATTGCCCGGCACCCTTCAGGGCAACCTGGAGACACTGCCGAGATTGCCCGCCTTGTCCTCGCTCTCCAATGCGCTGGATTCGACGCCGACTGTGCAATCAGCCAGCGAAGAGATCGTTCGTCGTACCGCGCTCTCCCGGCTGGAGAGCGCACAACGCGTGCCCGACGTGAGCGTCACGCTCGGACTCAAGCGAGTGACCGATAGCGGACGCACGGACAATCAGGCCGTTGTCGGTCTCTCGATCCCGCTGCCGATCTTCGATACCCGGCGAGGCGCATCGATGGAGGCCGCGCAACGCGCCGAAATGGCACGCGATGCCTACGCTGGCGTTCGCCAGCAGCAGCAGGCGGCATTGCTCAGTGCGAACGCCGAGTTCGTGTCGACGCGTGAGGCAAGTCTGCGTCTGCGCGATCAGATATTGCCGCAGGCGCAAAGCGCCTACGACGCCACGCGCAGGGGCTTCCTCCTGGGCAAGTTCGGGTTCCTCGATGTGCTCGATGCACAACGCACGCTCGCGCAGGCCCGCTCCCAATACATCAACGCCGTCGCCAACGTCTACAACGCCTATGCCGCCGTGAGTGTGGCGGTCGGTGGCACCGTCGACGGCGTCGCGCTCCTGTCACCCGAAGTCGTGACGCAACCCTTCGTTCAGTGAGGATTCGACGTGCAAGGAAAGAAGAAGCTATTGACCGTGGGGGCCGCCGTTGCGCTGTGCGTCGGCGTTGGCGTTGGCATCGCTGTCGCGACACAGGGCAAGTCGGCGACCGACACCGCCCCGTCTGCGAAGGTGCAGGGCGATGAGGATCACGCCGATCATGGCAAAGAGGGAGGCAATGAGGCGGGCAAGGAGGGGGCCGAAGCGACCGCACATGGCAACGCGAAAGATGACGACGAAGGCACGGTGAGCCTCACCGACGCGCAACGTACAGCCGCAGGCATCGACATCAAAACCGCAGGCACCGCCCGCATCGCAGAACAGATGGAATTGCCGGGGGAGATCCGTTTCAACGAAGACAGGACGGGACACATCGTGCCGCGCGTGAGTGGCATCGTGGAGCGTGTCAATGTCGTGCTTGGCCAGCAGGTCAAGCGTGGCGACGTACTCGCCGTGCTCTCCAGCACGCAGGTGTCGGAGCAGCGCGCCGAACTGCTCACGGCACAGGAAAGACGTGCCGCGGCTGCGACGACGCTCGCACGCGAGAAGTTGTTGTGGGAAGAGAAGATTTCGGCGGAGCAGGATTACCTCCAGGCACAGCAAGCGCTTCGAGAGGCCGATATCACGCTGCGAAATGCCCGTCATAAGCTGGACGCCGTCGGGGCCGGTGCGCAAGGGGCAAGCGGCTTGAGCCGCTTCGAATTGCGCGCGCCGTTCGACGGCACGATCGTCGCCAAACATGCGGCGTTGGGAGAGGCCGTCACTGAAGCGACCAACCTGTTTACGCTGTCCGATCTTGCCACGGTCTGGACCGAGATCGCCGTGCCTGCGCAGTCCTTGGGCGCGGTGCGTGTCGGGACACCGGTGCTCGTGCGGGCGACGGCGTTCGAGTCGCAAGCGAAGGGCAGCATCGCGAACGTTGACTCGCTGCTGGGCGAGCAAACGCGTACGGCGAAAGCGCGCGTCGTTCTCGATAATCCGGAGCGGACGTGGCGGCCGGGCGTTTTCGTCAATGTCGTCATCGGCACGCGCGAGGCGCAGGTGCCGGTTGCGGTGACGGCCGACGCGATCCAGAACGTCGAAGGACGCACCGTGGTCTTCGTCAAAACCGACGAAGGCTTCAAAGCCACTCCGGTCGAGACCGGACGCAAGGATGCCGAGTTTGTCGAAATCGTCAGCGGCTTGCAGGCAGACACGCCGTATGCGGCAGCGAATAGCTTCGTCCTCAAAGCGGAGCTCGGCAAAAGCACCGCAGAGCATGGCCACTGATCGACGGGACACGACGTATGTTCGAACGCATTATTCAATTCGCGATTACGCACCGTTGGCTGACGCTCATCGTCACGCTGGCCATCGCCCTCGCAGGCGTGTTTTCGTATCAACGGCTGCCCATCGACGCCGTACCCGACATCACAAACGTTCAGGTGCAGATCAATACTAACGTGCCGGGCTACTCGCCGCTGGAGGCCGAGCAGCGCGTCACGTTCCCCATTGAAGCCGCCATGTCCGGCCTGCCGGGGCTGGAGCAAACGCGCTCCATGTCGCGATACGGGTTGTCGCAGATCACCGTGATCTTCAAGGACGGAACCGACGTTTATTTCGCGCGGCAACTGGTGAATGAACGTATCGGGCAAGCGAAGGCGAAATTGCCCGATGGCATCAATCCCGAGATGGGGCCGATTTCGACGGGGCTCGGCGAGATTTACCTGTGGACGGTCGAGGCGAGTCCCGAGGCGCGCAAGCCGGACAACACGCCTTATACGTCGACGGACTTGCGCGAGATCCAGGACTGGGTTATCAAGCCGCAATTGCGCAGCGTGCCCGGCGTGACCGAGATCAACACGATTGGCGGTTTCGCGAAGGAGTATCAGGTTGCGCCCGACCCTGCGCGGCTCAATGCCTACGGACTCACGTTCGCAGCAGTCGTGCAGGCACTGGAGCGAAACAACGCTAACGTGGGCGCGGGCTACATCGAGCGGCGCGGCGAGCAGTATCTGATTCGTGTGCCGGCGCAGGTCCGCAATACGGACGATATCGGCAATGTCGTGCTCAACAATGTGGGCGGCGTGCCGGTCAGGGTGAAGGATGTTGCCGACGTTTCCCTCGGCCGCGAACTCCGCACAGGCGCGGCCACGGAGAACGGTCGCGAAGTCGTGCTCGGCACGGTCTTCATGCTGATCGGCGAGAACAGCCGGACGGTGTCGCGTGCGGTGTCGGAAAAGATCACCACGATCAACAAGAGTCTGCCTGCCGGTGTCTCCGCCGTCCCGGTCTATGACCGCACGGTGCTGGTAGAGAAGGCGATTGCGACCGTCAAGAAGAACCTGCTTGAGGGGGCGGCGCTCGTCATCGCCATCTTGTTCCTGTTCCTCGGAAACCTGCGTGCCGCGCTGATCACTGCGATGGTGATTCCGCTGGCCATGCTCATGACCTTCACGGGCATGGCCGCGACCCGTGTCAGCGCGAATCTGATGAGTCTGGGCGCACTCGACTTCGGCATCATCGTGGATGGTGCCGTGGTGATCGTCGAAAACTGTGTTCGCCGTCTGGCGCACGCCCAGCAGGCGGCGGGGCGTCCGCTGCTGCTTCGGGAGCGACTGACCGAAGTCTTCGCCGCCGCCCGGGAGGCGCGTCGTCCGCTGCTCTTCGGGCAGGCGATCATCATGGTGGTGTATCTGCCGATCTTTGCGCTCACCGGCGTGGAAGGCAAGATGTTCCATCCGATGGCCATGACGGTGATGATGGCGCTGGCCGCCGCGATGGTGCTGTCCGTCACGTTCATTCCCGCTGCGGTTGCTGCGTTCATCGGTCATCGTGTGTCGGAGAAGGAGAACCGCATGATGGGGTTCGCCAAGCGCACCTATGCGCCGGCGCTCGACTGGGCGCTTGCGAATGGACGCACCGTGCTGATGGGGGCGAGTGTCACGGTGGTGCTGACGCTGGGCCTGTCCACACGACTTGGCAGCGAGTTCATGCCGAGCCTGAACGAAGGCGACCTCTCCATTCAGGCGCTGCGTATCCCGGGAACCAGCCTGACCCAATCCGTTCAGATGCAGCAACAGTTGGAAAAGGCGCTGGTCTCGCAGCTCCCGGAAATCGAGCGGGTGTTCGCGAGAACGGGGACGGCGGAAGTGGCGTCCGACCCGATGCCGCCGAACATCTCCGATGGCTACATCATGCTCAAGCCGAAGTCCGCGTGGCCGGACCCGAACAAGTCCCGTGAGCAGCTCATTGAAGAAGTCACGCGCATCGCCCAGTCGATTCCCGGTAGCAATTACGAGTTCTCGCAGCCGATTCAACTGCGCTTTAACGAGCTGATTTCCGGGGTTCGAAGCGATGTGGCGGTGAAGGTCTTCGGCGACGACATGAACGTGCTCAACGACGTCGCCAACCGTATCAGCACCCGTCTTCAGACGATTCCGGGAGCAACGGAGGTGAAGGTCGAACAGACGGTGGGGTTGCCGATGCTGACGATCAACGTCGACCGGGCAAAGATCGCCCGGTACGGGGTGAACGTCGCCGATGTGCAGGACACGGTGGCCGCAGCACTCGGCGGACAGACCGCAGGCACCTTGTTCCAGGGCGACCGCCGGTTCAGCATCGTTGTGAGGCTGCCGGATGGCTTGCGCGAAAACATCGACGCCATTCGCCGTCTGCCGATTGCGCTGCCTGCTGGAGCTACAGGCGCTACTGGCGCTGCGGTTGCGGGTGCACCGGGTGATGTCATCGGTGCAGAAGGCCCGGCGTTGCGGCCCGCGTTCATCCCCTTGTCTGAGGTCGCGACGCTGGATCTCGCGCCCGGTCCCAACCAGATCAGTCGCGAAGACGGCAAGCGCCGGATTGTCGTGAGTGCCAACGTTCGCGGCCGGGATCTCGGATCGTTCGTGGAGGACGCGCGTGTCGAGATCGACAAGGTGAGCGTGCCTGCCGGCTACTGGACGGCCTGGGGCGGGCAGTTCGAGCAACTTCAGTCCGCCTCGAACCGGCTGAAGGTCGTCGTGCCTCTGGCGCTGTTGCTGGTGTTCGGTCTGCTGTTCGCGATGTTCAACAACGTACGCGATGGCCTGATCGTCTTCACCGGGATTCCGTTTGCGCTGTGCGGCGGTCTGGTGGCGCTCTGGCTGCGCGGCATACCGCTCTCGATTACCGCGGCCGTCGGCTTTATCGCGCTGTCGGGCGTGGCGGTGCTCAACGGACTCGTGCTGATATCCTTTATCCGCAATCTGCGTGACGAAGGCCGTTCGTTGGACGAGGCGGTCAGAGAAGGTGCGCTGACGCGTCTGCGCCCGGTGCTGATGACCGCGCTGGTCGCATCGCTCGGCTTCGTGCCGATGGCGATTGCCACGGGGACCGGTGCAGAGGTTCAACGCCCGCTTGCGACGGTGGTCATTGGCGGCATCTTGTCTTCGACGGCGCTCACGCTCCTCGTGCTCCCGGTGCTGTACCAGATGATCGGCCGGCGTGAAGGGCAGCCCGGTCTGGGGCGCTGGGTGCAGGGACTGCGCCGTCGTGCGCCTGAGCAGGCTTAATTGGTAAGGACATGTAGAGATGCGCATCCTTGTCGTCGAAGACGAATACAAGACCAGTCAGTATCTGAAGAAGGGGCTCTCCGAAGCGGGCTACGTCGTCGACGTCGCGGGCGACGGCATCGACGGCCTGCATATGGCGGTGACGGGGGCGTATGACCTCGTCGTGCTCGACGTCATGCTGCCGGGCAAGGACGGGTGGGAGGTGCTGACGCAGTTGCGTGCGCAGCGCCATACCGCCGTGCTGTTCCTGACGGCGCGCGACGATCTCGGCGACCGCGTCAAAGGGCTGGATCTCGGCGCGGACGACTACATGACGAAGCCGTTCGCGTTCGCCGAGTTGCTGGCCCGGATTCGTACGATATTGCGCCGCGGCCGCACGCGCGAGCCGGACGTGCTCAACGTCGGCGATCTGGAGTTGAACCTGTTAGGGCACAAAGCGACCCGTCAGGGCATCAGCATTGCGCTGACGGCCAAGGAGTTTCTGTTGCTCGCGCTGCTCATGCGACGCCAGGGCGAGATCCTGCCGCGAAGCCTGATTGCGTCGCAGGTGTGGGACGTCAACTTCGATAGCGACACCAACATCGTCGATGTGACGCTGCGGCGTCTGCGGGCGAAAATCGACGATCCCTTCGACACGAAACTCATCCATACCATTCGGGGCATGGGGTACGTGATGGAGTCTCGCGAGGCGAACGTCTGATGGGCGGTCCGATGGGCGGTCTGAAGGGAGGCATTGCGCAGAGCCACCGTCCGGCCCGTTCCCTGCGCGCGCGACTGACGTATCTGGTGGCCGGTTGCATGTTCAGCGTGCTGGCGTTGATGCTGACCTATCAGTACTTCGCGCTGGCCGACAAGCTGCGGGTGAGGGCGCATCAGGATTTGCTCGGCACGGTCAATGCCTTGAGATCCGAGTTGAGCGGCATCTCGACGAAAAACCAGATCGGCGAAGAGCCGCGCCGCTGGTACGACGCCACGCACGGGCATCAAAACCTGGATTTCGCCGTGCTCGACGGGAATGGCAAGGCGCTCATTGCCAGTCGCGGCTATCGGGCACCGGACGTGCAGTTAAAACCCGTGGACAGCGCGAAGGTGTCGCATGAACGCGACGTCCAGAAGGTCGTCAACGCGGATCTGGGCGTGGCACTGCAGTATGTCGCGGCAGACGGCATCGTCGGCGGCAGCGGCGAGCGGGTCACGATCGTGGTGCAGCTCGATCCGCGAGATCAGGTCAGCGTGCTCTCGGGGTTTGCTTTGACGGCGGTTGCAGCCCAGATCATGGGCACGCTGCTGGTGGGCGCGATGGCGTACTGGCTCGTCACCGTCGGGCTTCGGCCGCTGCGCAAACTCACATTGGCCGCCGAGCAGGTGTCGAGCGAGCGGCTGGGCGCGCCGCTGACCGATGACGATACACCCGCTGAACTCCACGATCTCTCGCATGCGTTCAACCGCATGCTGGCCCGACTGAACGAGTCGTTCACCCGGCTATCGCAGTTCTCGTCCGACCTCGCCCACGACCTGCGCACGCCGCTGTCCAATCTGATGGGGGAGGCGCAAGTAGCGCTCACGCGTGAGCGCACCCCGGCCGAGTACAAAGCCATACTGGCGTCGAGCATCGAGGAATGCGAGCGGCTGTCGCACATGATTTCGTCGATGCTCTTTCTTGCACGGGCGGAATCTGCCTACACGGAGATCAAACGGTCGCTCACCGCGCTGGACGGCATTGCGACATCGCTCGCCGACGACTTCGCGCCGATGGCCGAGGACGTCGGCGTGACGATTCGCGTCAGCGGCCGGGCGCATGCCGACGTGGACCGGGGGCTGGTGCGCCGGGCGCTCTCCAACGTCATGGTCAATGCGATGCGCCACGCGCATGCCGGTTCGATCGTCGACATCCGATGCGTTGCGACCCCTGAGACAAGCGAAATCCACGTTCACAACCGTGGCGACGTGATCCCCCCAGAGCATTTGCCCAGAATCTTCGACCGTCTGTATCGCGTCGATGCCTCCCGGCATAGCGAGGGGGACGCCATGAGCGCCGGCACGGGGCTTGGCCTGGCCATCGTCAAATCCATCATGGAACTGCATGGCGGAACGGTCAGCGCCCGCAGTGGCGAGGCCGAAGGCACCACGTTTGTGCTCCGGTTTCCGGCGGCAGAACGAGGGCGCGAGCCATAGCGGGTGCCAAAACAACGCGTTTTAACAGGGCGGCGGCGCAGGCATGCTGACCGGACGTGTGGCCGAATCGCTCGCCGGACGCATGGGCATCGATCCGGCGACCGCGTCGACCGTGGCGGCCGCCGCAACGCCTTACATCGTCGCGTTCCTTAAGGAAAAGTTCGCCTGAGCTTACGCTGCGCGGGCGCCCCAGATCTTTTTTCGATTCAACATGAGCGGGATTGCGCCGATCGCGATCCCGCCCATACCGACGATGTTCGTCACCCAGTCGAACGTCGGCACGCTGTAGAGCGCAATAAAGAAAAGAAAAACACCGCTGACCACTGGCCAGATAACGTGCGTCACGGCCACCCACGGGCTCTGTGTGAGCGTCTTGCGGTAGTACCATCCGCACGCCATCCCCGTCAGCCCAAGATAGAAGCAGATCTGAAAGCCGATGGCGGTGATCGAATCCTGAAGGATGACGTTGATGGTCGGCAGATACGATGACATCAGCAGCAACACCATCCCGGCGACCCAGATGAAGAAGATGGCCACGTGCGGTGTCTGCCAGCGCGGATGCAACCGCGCGTAACGCGGGTGCAGCGCACCGTCGCGGCTCTTCGCGAAAAGGGTGCGCGTGAATTGCAGCACCTGCGTCTCGACCGTCCCCACCGTGCTTAGCAAAACGGCGACGATCGCCACATAGCCCCACGTCGGCCCGAAGAGCTTTTCCGCAATCGCGAAAATGATGTTCGTGTTGTAGTGCTGGATTTCGGCATCGGATAGCCCCAGCAGCGCGATGACGATGAAGATCAGGAAGAACACCATCAGAAACACCATCGACCAGAACGCCGCACGTCCCGGCGTGCGATTCGAGTCGCGTGTTTCTTCGCTGAGATTCATGGTGACGTCCCAGCCGTAGAAAAAGAAGATCGACACCAGTGCGCTGTTGGCGAAGGCCTGCGGTGTGAAAGCTAGCGGGGAGAACCAGGACAGCGAGAACGCGTGCTGTGGCGCATGTGGGAAGACGAAGAAACTTGCCACGATGATCGCGAACAGGATCACGCCTTCTACGATCGTCATCAATACCTGCACATGGCTCGTCAGCTTGATGCCCTTGACGACGACTGCGCTCACGAAGGTGAGCCACGCCGCGGCGATGAGCGTCACGTCGTGGACGTTGTTCATCATGGGCCGGTCGAAGATGAGCAGTGTGGCATTCGCCGCCGGGATCATGGCCGACACCATGAACACGCAGCACAACACCAGCAGCGCCCAGCCCGCGAAGAAGCCCAGCGTGCGCCCGAATACCATGCTGACCCACGAGTAGGACGTCCCGGCGCTCGCCAGCGCCCGATTCATGTTGATGAATGCGTAGGCAATGCCGAACATGATCAGCCCGCACACCAGAATGCTCGCGGGCGACAGGGTACCTGCCGTGCCGATGATCGTGGATGTCGTGATCTCGATGCTGTATGCCGGTGCGGTGCCGGCGATCCCCATGATCACGGACTCGGTGATCCCGAGCGAATCGGCGTTGAGCTTGACGGGCTGGTCCATCGGCGCACGACCCTCGGAACGGTGAATGGGTGATCCGACTTTTACTCCGTCCCTAATTCCCCGGCAAGTCAGGGGTTGCCCGAGAGACTCGGCGTGCGTCACCGCCATTCAGGCCGACGGATTTTCCCGTCCGCCTTATTCGCTGTAGGCGGACGCTGGCCGGGTAGTGTCATCAATCCAGCCCGCCCTGGCAGACGTACTTGATCGACAGATAGTCGTCGAGCCCATACTTCGAGCCCTCGCGTCCATAGCCGGAGGACTTCACGCCGCCGAACGGCGCGGCTTCGCTCGAGACGGCGCCTTCGTTCATGCCGATGACACCGGCTTCGAGACGCCGTGCCACTCGCTCGGCACGGCGCATGTTCTGCGTGTAGAAGTAGGCGGCCAGCCCGAACGGCGTGTCGTTGGCGCGTTGAATCACTTCGTCCTCGGTGTCGAAACGGAACAGCGGTACCACCGGCCCAAAGGTTTCCTCACGGCTGACGAGCATCTCGTCGTTCGCATCGGCCAGCACGGTCGGTGCGAAGTAGTGCGGCCCGAGCGACGGCAGCGTCGTGCCGCCTGTCAGCGTGCGGGCGCCATGCGAGCGCGCATCTTCGACATGACGGCTGATCTTCTCCACGGCCCGACGATTGATCATCGGGCCGATCTGCGCCTGGGCGTCGCTGGCCGGTGCCACATGCAGCGCACTCACACGCTGCGACAGCAACTCAGCAAACCTGTCGTAGACACCCGCTTGCACATACACCCGATTCGGGCACACGCACGTTTGTCCGCCATTGCGGAACTTCGACGCCATCAGGCCCGTGACCGCCGCTTCGAGATCGGCATCGTCGAACACGATGAACGGTGCGTTCCCGCCGAGTTCGAGTGACAGCTTCTTGAGCGTGCCCGCCGATTCGCGTGCGAGATGCACCCCAACCGCCGTCGACCCGGTGAATGTCACCTTGCGCACGCGTTCGTCGGCGAGCCAATCCGCCACGGCGTCAATGCCTTGCGTGCGCGACGCCGTGATCATGTTCAGCACGCCCGGCGGCACACCGGCTTCGAGGGCCAGCGCCGCGAGGGCGAGCGCGGTGAGGGGCGTGTCTTCGGCGGGCTTTGCAACCACGGTGCAGCCCACGGCAAGCGCCGGGGCAATCTTGCGGGCAATCATCGCGAGCGGGAAATTCCACGGCGTGATGGCGGCGACGACGCCAATGGGCTCCTTCACCGCCGACATGCGCTTGCCGGGCTGTTGTTGCGGAATCAGGTCGCCATAGACACGCGTCGCTTCCCCCGCGAACCAGTCGACGTACGACGCCCCATATGCCACCTCCCCACGCCCCTCTGCCAGCGGCTTGCCTTGTTCGAGCGAGATGATCCGGGCCAGATCGTCGGCGTTCGCCAGCATCAGTGCGTGCCAGCGCTTGAGCACTTCGGCGCGTTCGCGCGGCAGCTTGTCGCGCCACGCGGGCAACGCGCGGTAGGCGGCGTCAGTGGCGGCGCGGGCATCGGTGGCCGTGCTGTCGGCAACGTCTGCCAGCAACGCATCGCTGGCGGGGTCGTGTACGGCGTAGCGACCGGCATCGCGGGCGTCGGTCCATTCGCCGTTGATCAGGTTCTGACGGCGCATCAAATCGGGGCGTGACAGGGAAAGCGACATTCGAATGAATCTCCGGGAAAGCGGGGGCAGAAGTTATCGGGCGCAGCCGTAGCGCATTAGCAGATGCATCAGCGGACATCAGCCGCCATTGGTCGCCATCAACCGCGCAGGGCGGCGCGCACGTCGGCGGCGTCGAGTACTTCGTCGAGTGTCGTGCGCACGCGAGCGAAGAGTTCGGCGACATCGTCCGCCGTGTAGCAAAGGGCGGGAGCGAAGCCGAGAATGTTGTCGCCGAACGCGCGGAAGATCACACCGTTGCGATACGCGGCAGCGCCGATCCGCTCGGGAAGATTGAGCGACGCGTCGAAGCGCTGGCGGGTCGACTTGTCGGCCACGAGTTCGAGCGCACCGAGCAGGCCGCGATGACGCGAGTCGCCGACCAGCGGGTGGTCGAGGAAGGCATCCAGACCGTCGGCGAATGCCCTGGCCTGCGCCTGACCGTTCGCGAGCAAGCCGCCTTCCTCATAGAGCTTCAGGCAAGCCAGGCCGATGGCCGCACTGACCGGATGCGCCGAGTACGTCTGTCCGTGACCGACGGGCGTGCCGCGTGCGGCATCGGCCAGGGCTTGATAGATGGCGTCGGACATCAGCACGGCGCCCATCGGTGCATAACCGGCGGTCAGCCCCTTGGCCAGCGTCATGAGATCGGGCGAGACGTCTTCCGCTTCGCAGGCGAACATCGGCCCGGTGCGACCGAATCCGGTGATGACTTCGTCGGCGACGAACAGAATGTCGAGCTTCTTGCAGGCGTCTCGCATGGCGCGCAGCCAGCCCTTGGGTGGCACGATCACGCCTCCTGAGCCTTGCACCGGTTCGCAGAAGAACGCGGCGACATGCTCGGCCCCCAACTCGCCGACCTTGGCTTCGAGCGCGGCGACCGACGCGGCAATGATGGCCTGCGGATCGTTGGGCGTGGCGCTGCGATAGGGATAGGGCGATGCGATGTGATGCTGTGTCGGCAACGGCAGATCGAAGTTGCGGTGAAACGCAGGCAGGGCGGTGAGTCCTGCGCCAGTCGACGACGAGCCGTGATATCCGCGCTCCAGCGCGATGAAATGCTTCTTCGACGGCTTGCCGATGGCGTTGTAGTAATGGGTGATGAAGCGCACGGCGGCGTCGACGGCATCCGACCCGCCAAGCGTGAAATACACGTGCTGCAATGACGGCGGCGCGAGTTCCACGAGCTTTTGCGCCAGCTTGATGGCCGGTGCCGAAGCGAAGCCGAAATAGCCCGTGGCGTAGGGTAGCCGGTTCAACTGCTCGGTGGCGGCCTTGACGATAGACGCCTGTCCGTAGCCGGTATTCACGCACCACAGCCCGGCAAAACCGTCGAGCAGCGCGTGTCCGTTGGCATCGTGCAGCCAGGCCCCGTTGCCGCTGGTGAGCACCGTCGCCCCTCGCGCCTCATGCGCTCGGTAGTCGGCTACAGGATGGATCAGGAACTGGCGATCGGCCTCGATCAGCGATTCGATGGACATGCGCGGTACCTCGGGAGGTGGGGAGTGGAGAGGTGGCCCCTGAGTCGCCCCAGAACAGGCCGCCGTGTCATCCCATTAAAGCTGCGCCGAAAAGGGAGGTCATCCTACGAACCGATGGAGAGGGCGCGCGATGTGTCCTGCGATGTGCACGGTATTGCGACGTGCGACGAGCGCCGGAGCATTCCGGTCGCCCGCGCAGCACGTCATCCATGATCCATCGCAGCAATCATCCACACGTCCCGCCGATTGCGCTCAGCGCAGCACCTGCGCTGCCACATCGTCGACCGCGGCGCGGGCGATGCTCACCATCTCGTCGACGTCCGCCCGCGTGGCGATCAGCGGCGGCGCGAAGCCCAGGATGTCGCCGTGCGGCATGGCACGCGCGATCATGCCGCGTGCGAGCGCGGCGGCCGAGATACGTGGACCGATCTTCATGGCGGCATCGAACGGCTGACGCGCTGCACCATCGGCCATGAATTCGACGGCGGCGAGCATGCCGACGTTGCGCACTTCCCCGACGAGCGGATGCGCGTCGAACGCGGCGTGCAGTTTCTCACCGAAGTATCGGCCGACGTCGGCGGCGTTCTGCGTCAGATTCTCGCGCGCCAGAATATCGAGATTGGCTAGTGCGGCGGCAGCGCAGATCGGATGACCCGAGTAGGTCCAGCCGTGTCCCATCGGGCCGTGTTCGCGGGCACCGCGCTCGATCACGTCCCAGACGCGTTCACCGACGATCACGCCCGAGAGCGGGGCGTAGGCGCTGGTCAGACCCTTGGCAATCGTGATGAGATCGGGCGTCATACCGTAGTGTTGCGAGCCCATCGGCGAGCCGAGGCGGCCGAAGCCGCAAACCACTTCGTCGGCAATGAGCAGAATGTCGTGACGACGCAGCACGGCCTGGATGGCGTCCCAATATCCGGCCGGCGGCGTGATGATGCCGCCGGTGCCCATCACCGGCTCGCCGATGAAAGCCGCAATCGTGTCGGCCCCTTCGCGGGCAATGAGTTTTTCGAGCTCCTCCACGCAATGCGCAACGAATGCCTGCTCGCTCATTCCCTCAGGCGCCTTGCGGTACCAGTGAGGGCACACGGTGTGATGCACGCGCTCGACCGGCAGATCGAAATGCTGGTGAAAACTCGGCAGACCCGTCAGGCTGCCGGTCACGATGCCGGAGCCGTGATAGCCGCGCTCGCGCGAGATGATCTTCTTCTTTTTCGGTCGACCCAGCACGTTGTTGTAGTACCAGACGATCTTGATCTGCGTTTCGTTGGCGTCTGACCCGGAGAGCCCGTAATACACCTTCTTCATGCCCGCAGGCGACCAGTCGATGATGCGTTTGGACAGTTCGATGATGGCGTCCGTCGAATGCCCGACGTACGTGTGATAGTAGGCGAGCGAGGTGGCCTGCTTGTGGATGGCGTCGGCCACTTCGGTGCGACCGTAGCCGATGTTCACGCAGTAAAGGCCAGCGAAGGCGTCGAGATAGCGGCGGCCCTCGTGATCTTCAATGTGCATGCCTTGTGCGGTGCGGATGATCTTGCCCGGCAGCGTGCCGCTCGCATGATCGGCCGCGTGGGTGGACGGGTGCATGAAGTGCGCGCGATCCTGCGCGAACAATTGGTCGGTCGAAGCGGCCATGGGACGTCTCCTTGATGTCGATGAAGTGAAGCAATGAGGTGGATGGGGCGTGAATGCGTCAATGCGTTGAGGACGCGAGGACGGCAAACCTGGCGTCAGGCGTGATGCACGGGGATGCCGAGATTGCCGAGGCAGAAGTACTTGGTCTCGGTGAACGGCTCGAAGCCGTCGACGCTGCCCTCGCGCCCGAGCCCGGACGCCTTCATCCCGCCGAACGGCACGGGCGCGCCGGTGAATTTCACGCCGTTCACGCTGACCATGGCGAAGTCGAGCCGCCGGATCAGTGTGAAGATTTCGTCGACGCGACGCCCGCACACGTAAGCGGCGAGGCCGTGCTCGGTGTCGTTGGCCTTCGCGATGACGTCGTCGAGCGAATCGAACGCGCATACGGCCGAAATCGGGCCGAAGTTCTCTTCGTCGTAAATGCGCATGCCGGGGGCGGCATCGGCCACTACGGTGGGGCTGTAGAACCAGCCGCCCAGCGCATGGGGCTCGCCGCCAACGGTGATCTGCGCGCCCTTGCGCCGAGCGTCGTCCACACGCTGGGCCGTCGCGTCCAATGCCGCCTGATGCATGAGCGGACCTACGTCGATGTTTTTCGCGAAGGCGGGGCCGACGCGCAGTTTCGCTACGGCCTGCGTGTAGCGATCCACGAACGCACCGTAACGCGCGCGGGCGACGAAGATGCGGTTGGCGGCGCAGCAGTCTTGTCCGGACGTCTGAAACTTTGCGGCGACGGCGATACGCACGGCCGCGTCGAGATCCACGTCGTCGAGCACGATGAACGGGGCATTGCCGCCCAGTTCGAGCGCGAGCTTCTTCACGCCGCTGCCAGCGGCAGCCTGCGCGACCAACTGACCGACGCGCGTCGAACCGGTAAAGCTCACAGCGCGTACGCGGGCGTCGCCCACGAGGGTTCGCATGGCCATATCGGGCTCGCCCAGCACCACATTGAACAGGCCCGGCGGCAGCCCGGCTTCATCGGCCAATTGCGCGAGCGCCAGCGCGCTGAACGGTGTTTCATGCGCGGGCTTCACGACGACGGCGCAACCGGCAGCCAAGGCCGCCGCCGCCTTGCGCGTAATCATCGCGAAGGGGAAATTCCAGGGCGTGATGAGTGCGGCGACGCCGACCGGTTCGCGCACGGTGCCCAGTTGGGCACCGTCGATGTGGGAGGTGATGGTGCGGCCATCGAGGCGGCAGGCTTCGTGGGCGTACCACGCGATGAAGGACGCGCCATAAGCGATTTCCCCGCGCGCCTCGCGCAACGGCTTGCCCTGCTCGCGCGAGAGAAGGATGGCAAGGTCGTCGGCATGTTGTTCGATCAGCGCATGCCAGCGCAGCAGGGTGGCACAGCGGTGTGCGGCGGGTGTCCAGCGCCACGTGGTGAAGGCCCGCTGGGCCGCGTCGACGGCAGCGCGAATCTGATCGCGCGTGAGCATCGGCACGTGGCCGAGCGTGGTTTGATCGGAAGGATCGACAACAGCGATGGACGCGGCGTCTTCGCTATGCGTCCAACGACCGTCGATGTAGCACAGCGATTTGAACAGGACCGGGTGGTCGAGCAGCATCGGCAATCTCCTGGCATGGCATTCGTTCGTCATGCAGCGATTGTCGGGGGCGAGAGGCCGATGTTTTTTCTGATCGGTGGGTGCGGGTTGTGGTTTTTTTCTGAGTTGACGGCATCACGTAGAAAAATCTTTGCGCAGCCGGTACCGAGAGCGGATCAGTCCGGATCGACCCAGCCGGGAACGGCGTTGGCGTCGTCCTTGACGACCTTCGTGACGATGTACGTGAAGTAGCGCTCGATGCCGAAGTCGGCCATCAGCAGATCGTCGATGAAGCGCTGGTAATGGTCGATGTCGCGCGCGAGCACGTGCACGATGTAGTCGACGCCCCCGCCTGTGGCATGACATTGCACGACTTCGGGGGCTTCGCGAAGGTGGGCTTCGAAGCGATTCATGTCGTGCGCGGTGTGTCGCGCGAGCGTGATTTCCACGATGATGCGGCTAACCTGCACCACGCCGCTCCAGTCGACGTCGGCACGATAGCCGCGAATGACGCCTGCCGCTTCGAGTCGTTGCACGCGCTCCCACGTGGGCGATACCGACAAGTGAATCAGTTCGGCCAGACGTGACTTGGTCATGCGGCCCTCGCGGGCCAGCACTTGAAGAATTGCGATGTCGAAGCGGTCGAGTTTCACCATAGGCGCAGCGCTGGAAGGAACGGAGGGTCAGGCAAACCTTCGGGTCCTGCGGCGCGTCAGACCCGCACGTCGGCCAAGACACAAAGCATGTCGCCCATGCCGACGCGACCCGGGAAATGTCGGCCGATCAGCATACCATCGCGCGCCGCGCGGTACTCGACCGGGGCGGTGCCTGTGCGTGTCACGTCGTGAATGTGTGCGACGACATCGCCGCGCCGCACCATCGCACCGAGATCGTGACGCATCTCCAGCAAGCCGCCATGCTCACACGTCACGTAGCAGTCGTCGTCCGGCATGGATAACTGGACGGCCTGCGTGTTGGCGCTCAGGACAGCACCGTCTCGCTGTGCGGCATCGGCAGCCACGATCCCCGCCTGCACCAGCACGCCGTACACGCCGCGATGCGCAATCGCGACGCTTTGCGCGCTGGCCGTCCCACCGCCGCCGAGTTCTGTCGTCACGAACACTTTGCCCTGTGCTTCGGCGGCCGTGTCATAAAGCCCGTGCGGATCTGGGTCGCGCATGCGCAGGGAGTACGGCGCGCCGAATGCCTGCATTGCGGCGTCGGCGCGTGCCTGTTGTGCCGCATCGGCCAATTCATGGATCGCCGCGAACGGCAGGAAATCGAGCGTGCGGCCGCCAGAGTGAATATCGACCACGATGTCCGCCAACGGTAGCAGGCAGCGCGAGAAATAATCGGCGATGCGTTCGGTGACGGTGCCGTCGGCGCGCCCCGGGAACGCACGATTGAGATTGCCGCCGTCGAGCGGCGACGTGCGCTTTCCCGCAAGCACGGCGGGCGCATTCATGAACGGCACGACGATGACGGTCCCGTTCACGTCAGCCGCCTTTAGGGTATTCGCCAGTCGTGACAAGGCAATCGGGCCTTCGTATTCGTCGCCATGATTCCCGCCGGTGAATAGCGCAACCGGGCCGTCGCCACGACGGATCACGGTGATCGGAATCGTGACGGCGCCCCAGGCACTGGCATCGGTCGAGTGAGGCACCTTCAGGAAGCCATGCTGAACGCCGTCCCGATGGAAGTCGACGGTGGGATAAACGCGCGGCGGCTGCGCTGGCGCATCGTGATTGCGGTGCACGCTCAATACCCCCGCGCCAGATCGACGTTGCCGGGAATGCGACCCGTCGCGCGGAAATTCCGGAGATTAGCGGCAATGACGGCCGCCGCCGTTTCGTGATCGGTCGGGGCGGAGATGTGCGGCAACACGGTGACTGACGGGTGGTCCCAAAGCGTCGACGTCACCGGTAGCGGTTCTACGTCAAAGACATCGAGCACAGCATGCGAGAGATGCCCCCGGTCGAGCGCCGCGATCAGGGCGTCGGTCACAACGACGGGACCTCGCGAGAAGTTGATGAGTGCGGACCCCGGCTTCATCAGATTCAGACGCCGGGCGTCGAGCATGCCACGCGTCTGGGCCGTCAACGGAATCAGGCTCACGACGATGTCGCTCGCGGCGAGCATTGCCTTGAGTCCGTCGTCACCGGCAAGGGTTTCGATGCCGTCGAGCGCCTTGGGCGAGCGACTCCAGCCACGAACGGTAAACCCGGCATCACGCAGCCTTGCGGCAGCCGCCTGACCGAGTTCACCGAGTCCGAGTAAGCCGACACCCGTTTGCGAGGGCTTGCGATACGCCTGCTGCCGCCATTCATGCCGTGCCTGCTGCTTCGCGTAACGCGGCATGTCGCGTTGCAGGTAGTAGATCCAGGCGAGCACAGCCTCGGCCATCGTGCGAGACATTTCCGGATCGATCAGCCGCATGATCGGCGGGCTGCCCACCGGTAGCGTGCTGACGAGCGATTCGACGCCGGCCCAGAGACTCTGGATCCACTGAAGGCCGGGGAGATCGGCGAGATCGGCCGGGTCCGGATTCGCGACGATGGCAACCGACACCTGTTCGCGCTGGACCGTCGAAAGCTCGGCGAGCGGCGAGACGATGTCGCCCGGCAGTGCCGCACGCAAGGCGTCCAGATAGGGACGCTGATAGTCGGCGGACATCCGGCTAAGGAAGGCGATGACGGGCGGCATTGTGCGCTCGCTCAGGCGGTGGCGGCTGCGTCGTTCGCCATCTCTTCCATGTCCTGGAAGCGGTCGGCGATGCGCGGGTGTACACGACCGCCGTCTGCCGCGCCGATGGCCAGCAGAATTTCGTCGGCGGCCGGTGCGTCCGTCATCTGAAACGTGGCGGTGATGAAGTGCGAGCGTTTGCCGGTTTCCGACTTGTGGATCATCGGCACCGACACCAGCGCGCCGGGGCCAACGCGCGTGTTGGTGAAGGGCAGGAATGCCGTGCCGCTCACCGCGCTGCGGAACAGATTGCCGAAGCGCAGCGTGTGGATGATGGCGGAGGCGTGTTCGATCTCGCCGTGGGTGCCGACGACGGCGGCCTTGCCGTAGGCCTGGACACGATCGCCAGGCATCACGTCGACGAGACGTTGCGTCATGAGTGCGCCAAGTTCGGGCGCCAGACGAAGGATCTCGGGACGCAGGTTCTCTACGAAGCCAAGTCCCGCCCACGGATTACGGATCACGGCGGCGACGACGACGGTCGTGACGGGTTCGGCGGCCGCCTTGCCGCCTTCGCGGTAGGTCGTCTCGACAAAGGTGGCGATCTTGCGCAGCTCTTGTTTCACGGGTGTCTCCTGTTGCGGTGCAAAAACCCGCCGCGAGTGCGGCGTGGCGGTGTCGGGGAGGTGCGCTGACGGACTGAGGCGCGCGCGGCAAACATCGGAGGCTTGCCGATGGGACCCATGCTATTGCGCAGCGAAGGCGGGGTCTTCCCCCGGATCGTCGGAAGATCTTTTTTTTTCTTCCGACGCTTTGGTGTAGATTTTCCGCAGGCAAGGAGACAGACAATGCCGGAACAACACCAGCGGCTCATGGCGTTGCGCCATGTCGCCAGTCAGATCAGCAACGACGAAGACATCGAGGCGCTGTTTCGCGACCTCGTGCGTTGCGCGGTGCAACAAGGCGGTTGGGATCTCGGCTCGGTCATGAGCATCGATCTCGCGCATGGCTACGGACTCGTGATTACGCGCTACGAGACGAGCATGCTGCCGCAGCACGTCGAAGACCGCTGGGAGCTTGCGACCAGTCCTTCGCTCATCGCGTTGCAGACGAACGAGCCGGTCTACATTCGTGACGCGCTCGAGAGTACGCAATTCCCCGGCTATCGGCGTGAGGCGCACGAGCGCGGCTATCGCACGGTGCTCGTGCTGCCCATGGCGTCGCGCGATACGCAAGGCCACCCGATGGTGCTGACCGTCGCCTCGCGCAAGGTGCGTGACGTCGGCGACGACGATCTGACGTTCATGTCGACGGTCGTGCATCTGGGGGCGATCGCCGTCGAACGCGCGCACCGTCAGCGCGCGCAGGTGATGGCGCACGAGCGGCTGCAACGTACGCTCGAAGCGCAACGCACGCTCCTTGGCGACGTGCTCGCCGGCGGCTCACTGGAGAAGTTGACGTCGTCGCTGGGCGAGTTGCTCGGCCGGCCCGTACTCGTGATCGATTTCCTTGCGAACCAGTGGCACGCTTCGGCCTCGCCGGTACCGTCGCAAATGGACGATGCCGCCTGGGCACGATGGCTTGCGGGTGCGCAGGGGCGAGAACTCGGCGGTGCCGTGCGCGATGCACTCCAGCGCTACCGACAGTCGCGTCTGGACGTGCCGCTCGGGCGGCAGTCGGGTCAACCTACCGTCAGTGCGGCCATCGAGCCCCTGAGCGTCGACGACGATCTCGTCGGCGCACTGCTCACCTTCGGCGACGAAACTCCGGGCGACCTTCAGCAATTGCTGTTGGAAAGCGCACGCTTTGCGTTGAGCGTCCAATTGATGCGCAGCGTCGTGCGGTTCCGTTTCGAGACGCGCACACTGACCGAATTGTTCTTCGAAATCGTCGAGCGCCGGTGGCGCGACGAGGACGATGCGCTAGGTCGCGCACGCCGTCTCGGCGTGGCGCTGGATGCGCCGCTGCGCATGATGGTCGTCGACTATCCCGATCAACTCGGGCAAGCCGAGGTGGGACGGGCAGCCGGTCATTTGTCGCTGGAAAGCCATAGCACGGTGGAATTGCTGGCGCGACAGTTGAACGTATCCCTGCATGTCGTGACGGTGGGCGGCGGGCTGGTGTGTCTGGTGCCGCAGGACAGCGCGTCGGACGATGCGGCGCTTACGCGTTTCGCCCGACGCATGAGCGAAGCATTAGCGCGCTCGCTGGGGCGTGAGCCCATCGTGGTGATGAGCGACGTGTGCGACGGGCTTGAGCCGTTGGCACGCGAGTGGGAGCGCTGCTGGCGCATGATTCGCGTGGCGCGCAAGTTTGGCCGCAGCGGGCCGCTCGATATGCCGGGGCTGGGACCGTTACCCATGCTCATGGGCGCGGCGGATTCGTCCGACGTTCACGGCTTCGTCGACGGCACCATCGGCAAGCTGGTGGAGCACGACAAGCAATCCGGATCCCCATATCTGGAGACGCTGGCCGCCTATCTGCGCTCCGGCTGCCGCAGTCAGCCTTGCGCCGACGCCATGGGGCTGCACGTGACGACACTGCGTTATCGGCTCACACGCATTCAGGAACTCTTCGGCATCGACGTCGAAACCCCCGAGCGGCGATTCGCGGTGGAGCTTGCGATTCACCTGCATACGCTCACACGAGGGGCGTCACCGATGGGGGCCGCGGCATCGAAGGACGCCGCGTCTGCCCCGCGCGCTGGCGCTCGCGTGGCAGGGCATCCATGAAAACCCTGCCGCGCAATCGAGAGTAAATGATTTCACTTCTCCTGCGAATCGACGGAAGCTGACAAAAAAGTCCTCGCATATCGTTGACCTCAACGTAATGACGTTTCGAGGTGAACGACATGCAAGCTGTCGCCAAACAGCGCCAGACGGCAGACGCCGCCGGCGCTACCGCTCCGGCCTACCCGGGTGTTCAGTCCGAGCAATCCGCACAATCCGCGATCGATCCAGTCGCGTTGCGCCGCGCACTTGGCACATTCGTGACCGGTGTCACCGTCGTCACGACGCGTGACGACGAGGGTCGCCCGCGTGGCATGACGGCGAACTCCTTTACGTCCGTCTCGCTCGATCCGCCGTTGTTGCTGGTGTGTGTCGGCAAAGGGGCGGCGAGTTTTCCGGTGTTTCAGGGCACTGAGCACTTCGCGGTCAATCTGCTGCATGACGGGCAGACCGACGTGTCGAACCTGTTCGCATCGAAGTCGGCGGAAAAGTTTGCCGCCGTGGGGCACGATGTGGTTCACACGGGCGCCCCCGTGCTCACCGACTGCCTGACGTGGTTCGACTGCACGGTGCATGACCGTGTCGACGCAGGCGATCACGCGATCCTGATCGGCCGGATTCAGGCGTTCGGCACGAGCCCGGCCGCACCGCTCGGCTTCTGCCGTGGTCGCTATGCCCACGTCAAGGACCCGCTGCCGCCGGGCTGGCTTTCGTCGCACGACATGATCGTCGGCTATCTGATCGATGCCGACGGCAGCCTGCTTCTCGCGCAGGACGGCAAGGGCGGCTGGGTGCTTCCCAGCGCACCACGGCGCCTGACTAACGGGCGTCTGCCGCTGGCCGGCGGCGGTGAGCTGGCGCTGGTGCCGCACGACACCTTCCTCTACTCGGTGTTCGACACTGCGGAGAACGATCCCGGTTACCTGATGTACCGGGCGCGTCTCGCGCAGCCGCTCTCGCAGGCCGAGTTGCCGCCGCAGTTCCGGTTCTTCCCGTTCGACCAATTGCCCTTCGACGACATCGCTTCGCGCGAGATTCGCTCGATGGTGCGCCGGTATGTGCGCGAGACCGCAGGCGGCCACTTCGGCATCTACATGGATTCACACGACGGCGGACGCATCGCGATGGTGAGCGACGCGCAGCCGTGGACCCAACTCTCCCAAGTCTGACCCTGGAGTCAATCGATGCATACGACGATTCAAACGCTGGAGGGCTCTCGCCAGCAGTTGTTTATTGACGGGCAGTTCACCGCGCCGCATAGCGCCGAGTACGTGCCGAGCTATGACCCGACGACCGGCCGTCAATGGTACGAATTCGCGCAGGCCGACGCCGTCGATGTGGACCGCGCCGTGCGCTCCGCGCAGGCCGCGCTCGTCAATCCCGCATGGCGTCGCATGACGCAGACCGAGCGCGGCAAGCTGGTGCGCAAGCTCGGCGAACTGGTGCTGGCCAACGCCGATGCGCTCGCTGCCATCGAATGCCGGGACAACGGCAAGCTGCTCAAGGAAATGCGGGCGCAGATGCGCGCAATTCCCGACTCGTATCTGTATTTCGCGGGCATGGCGGACAAGCTGCAAGGCGACACCATTCCCGTCAACAAGCTCGACACGTTGAATTTCAACACGCGCGAGCCGATCGGCGTGGTGGGCATGATCATCCCGTGGAATTCGCCGCTGATGATGCTGACCGGCACGCTCGCTCCCTGTCTGGCGATCGGCAACACCATCGTGGTCAAGCCCTCCGAACACGCGACGGCGTCCACGCTCGCGCTTGCGGAACTGGTGATCGAAGCCGGAATTCCGCCGGGCGTGGTGAATGTCGTGACGGGCGATGGTGTGACCACTGGCGATGCGCTGACGCGTCACCCGGGCATCGCCAAATACGTCTTCACTGGCAGCACGGTGACGGGTCGCAAGATCGCAGGCAATGCCGCACAAAACCTCGTGCCGTGCCAGATGGAGCTCGGCGGCAAGTCGCCGCACGTGGTGTTCGGGGACGTGGACATCGAGCGCGCCGTCAACGGCGTGGTGTCCGGCGTGTTCGCTGCGGCGGGCCAGACGTGTGTAGCCGGTTCGCGCTGCTTCGTGGAGGCATCGGTGTACGACCGCTTCGTCGAGGCGCTGGTCGAGCGCACGCGCCGTGTGCGCGTGGGGCATCCGACGCATGAGGACACGGACATCGGCCCACTGGCGTTGGCGTCGCAACTCGACAAGGTGGAGACATACGTCGCCTCCGGCGTGCAGGAAGGTGCGCGCGTGGCGGCGGGCGGTCAGCGTCCGGCACGTGACGACCTCGCAGGCGGCTGGTACTACGAGCCGACTGTCATGACGCAGGCGCGCAACGAAATGCGTTTCATGCAGGAAGAGATCTTCGGCCCGGTCGTCGGTGTGATGCCGTTCTCCGGCGAGGCCGAACTGATCTCGCTCGCCAATGCCACGGAATACGGCCTGGCGGCGGGTATCTGGACCCGCGACATCGACCGTGCGCTGCGCTTCGCGCGCGACGTGGAAGCCGGCACCGTCTGGATCAATACCTATCGCTCGGCCGCCTATATGTCGGCCAACGGCGGCACCAAACACAGCGGCTATGGACGTCGTGGCGGCTTCGAAGTGATGCGCGAGTTCTCGCGCCTGAAGAACGTTGTGATCGATTACTCCGGGGCGATGCAAGACCCGTTCGTGATCCGTCTGCGCTGATCTCACTACACGCCACACTCACTGGAGACACACCTCATGAAATTCTCCGTTTCGCTCAGCATGGAGCGCTTTTCGCCGCAGGACACGATGAACGACGCCGTGCGCAACATGCTGCACCTCGCGCGCATCGCCGACGAAGGCGGCTTCGAGACGCTGTGGACCGCCGAGCACCACACCATCGAATGCACCATCTCGCCGAATCCGTTCATCACGCTGACGTGGCTGTCGCAGCACACCGAGCAGATTCGTCTGGGCACGGCCACCATCGTTGCGCCGTACTGGTCGCCGATCCGCCTCGCGGGTGAAGCGGCGATGTGCGATCACCTGACCGGCGGGCGCCTCGAATTCGGTATCGCCCGTGGGGCCTATCAATACGAGTTCGATCGCATGGCCGGCGGTATCCCGCAGCAAGAGGGCGTGGCGTATATGAAGGAGCTGGTGCCTGCGGTGAAGAAGCTGTGGGAGGGCGATTACGCGCACGAGGGGCACTACTGGAAATTCCCGCTCGCGACGTCGGTGCCGAAGCCGCTGCAACAGCCGCATCCGCCGATCTGGGTCGCGACACGCGACCCGGGCAGCTTCGACTGGGCCGTGGGGGTGGGGGCGAACATTCTGTCGACGCCGCTCGCGGCACCCGTGTCGGAGGTGGCCGTGCTCGGTGAGAAATTCCGCAAGGCGGTGGCCGATCATCCGGAGCGTCCACGTCCGCGCTTCATGATGCTGCGCCGCACGTGCGTGTACGACCGTGAGCAGGACTGGGAAGTCGCGGTGCGTCACAGCGTGGACTTCGGCCGCACGTTCGAGAACCTCATGCAGAACATCGGCTCGGTGACCAACGGATTCCCGGAGGCGGTGCCGTATGAGGCCGTTGTCGGACGGGCCAACTACGATCCTGCGTCGATCCGCGAAAACCTGATGTTCGGCACGCCCGACGAGATCGTGCGCAAGCTCGAAGTCTACGAAGCGCAGGGCGTCGACCAGTTCTGTCTCGGCCTGTCGTTCAACCTGCCGTTCGAGCTGCAAGTGAAGACGCTGCGCCTGTTCATCGATGAGGTGATGCCGCACTTTGCAGCACGCGAAGCTCGCCGCGCCAAGGAGGCTCAGGAAGCGCAGGCGTCGCAGGCAGCGCATTCGCACGCCGCCGAGCGTCCGGCGGCGTTGGCTTCGGCAGGCCGCTGACGCATGGACGCGCGCGCTATGACTCAACCTCCCGAGCGTCCCGAGCGTCCGGAGCGTCCTGAACGTTCCGCAGCGTCCGAAGCGACTGACGCCCCGCGTGAGCAGACATTGCAAGTGGGCGACGTCACGCTCGCCTACCGTTTACTCGGGCGTGGCGCTCGTGCGCTCGTCTGCATTCACGGCGTGGGCTCGTATCAGGAAGCGTGGGACGACGTGGCTGCCGCACTGGCCGACGATTTCCGCATCCTGACCTTCGATCTGCGCGGCCACGGCCGCTCGTCGCGGGTGAAGGGGCGCTACGAAATCGACGATTTTGTGACGGACGCACTGGCGCTGGCCGATCACGTGGGCTTCACCACGTTCGATCTGGCGGGCTTCTCGCTGGGCGGGTTGATTGCCCAGCGGCTTGCACTGTCGCATCCGTCACGGCTGCGCCGTCTGGTGTTGCTCGCGACGGTGTCGGGGCGCACCCGTGAGGAGCGTGAGCGTGTGCTGGCACGTCTTGCCGCACTGCAAAGCGGGGAGCGCGGCGCGCATTACGACGCATCGCTCTCACGCTGGCTGACCGAGGATTTCCAGGCGAAGCACCCGGCGCGGATCGCTTACTTGCGAGAGCGCAACGCCCAGAACGATCCGGATTGCTACGCGTCGGCGTATCGCGTGCTGGCGGAGACGGATTTCGGCGGGTTCATCGATCAGATTCGCATGCCGACGCTCATCGTCACCGGCGAAGACGATCAGGGTTCGAACCCGCGCATGGCCCATTTCATGCATGAGTGCATCGTCGGCTCGCAGTTGGCCATCCTGCAGGGCATGCGGCATTCGATTCTGGTCGAGGCGTCGGGGCAGGTGGCGGATCTGATGCGGGATTTCCTTGCCGGTGACAGCGAGCGCGCGGGTGCCAGCGAAGGAGCAGGGAGCGGAGCATGATTGTCGAAGAGCGCATTTACCGTATCCGGAACGGCTGCATGAGTCAGTACCTGAATCTCGTGCGTACTGAGGGATTGGCCATCCAGCAGCCCATTCTGGGGCATCTCGTCGGGTACTTCACGACGGATATCGGGCCGTTGAGTCAAGTGACGCATCTCTGGGCGTATCCCAGTCTGGACGAGCGGGCACGCCGGCGCGCGTCGCTCGCGCAGGACAAACGTTGGCAGGCGTTCATTCCGCGTCTGTCCGAATTGATCGAACAGGCAGAGAACCGCATTCTGATACCGACCGATTTTTCCCCGCTCACGGCGTTCACGCCGCAGGCACCCCAGGCAACTGATGTAAAGGAATCATGGGAGACAAGCCGTGACTGACCGACTGAGAATCGAAAACCTGTACAAGGTCTTCGCCGACAAGCCGGCGCGTGCGCTGGCCATGTTGCGCGATGGCAAACGCAAGTCCGACGTGCTCGAGGCACTGGGCCAGGTCGTGGGCCTGGACGACGTGTCGCTGACCGTGCCGTCCGGCGCCATCTACATGATCATGGGACTGTCGGGCTCGGGGAAATCGACGCTTGCGCGCTGCATCAACCGGCTTAACGAGCCATCCGATGGCCGGATTCTGCTCGACGGTGAAGACATCTGTGCGCTCGACGAGCGCGGACTGCGCGAGGTGCGCCGCAATCGCATCTCGATGGTGTTCCAGCACTTCGCGCTGCTGCCGAATCGTCGTGTGATCGAAAACGTCGAGTTCGGCCTCAAGCTGCGCGGCATGCCGACGGCTGAGCGTCGCCGCCGGGCTGAGGAAGTGCTGAGCGTGGTGGGGCTGGCGCGTTGGGCCTATCACATGCCGCACGAACTGAGCGGCGGCATGCGTCAGCGCGTGGGCCTCGCCCGCGCGCTCGCGACCGAGGCCGACGTGCTGATCATGGACGAGGCATTCAGCGCGCTCGATCCGCTGATCCGCACCGAGATGCAGGACGAGTTGCTGCGACTCCAACACACGCTCAACAAGACCATTCTTTTCATCACCCACGACTTTCAGGAAGCACTCAAGCTCGGCACACGCATCGCGATCATGGCCGATGGCCGCCTCGTGCGCGAAGGCACACCGCAGCAGATCGTGCTGGCGCCGGGGAGCGACTACGTGGCGGCATTCACGCGCGACGTAGACCGTGCGCGGCTGTTCGACGCCCGCTCGGTCATGAAGCCGCTCGACGCCACGCGCGACCCCCATCAGCGAATCGTTTGCGTGCCATCGGACATGCGTCTGGTGGATGTCGCCGCACGCGTGCGGTTTGACGAGCCGGTCGGCGTGACCGACGACGACGGCAAGTTGATCGGCGTTCTGGATGTGAATCAGCTACTTGCCCGGATCGGCACCGCTGCGGGCGCAGGAGACCACCATGCTTAATGCCGATCAACTCGCGGTATTCCCTATCGATCAATGGATTCAGGAAGGGGTCCAGTGGATGGCGATGCACATGCGTCCGCTGTTCCTGCTGATCAAATGGCCTGTCGAGCGGTTGCTGACCTTTAACGACAGTGCGATCCACGCCGCGCCGTTTCCTGTGCTGGTCGTGATCGCCTTCCTGATTTGCTGGCGATTGGCCAGCCTGAGCGTGGCGGTGTTCAGCGCAGTGGTGTTCGTGGCGATCGCCGTGCTCGGTGTCTGGAACGAGGCGATGACGACGCTCTCGCTCATCATGACGGCGATCTTTTTCTGTGCGCTTATCGGCATTCCGATCGGCATCTGGAGCGCGCGTAGCGAACGCGTCTGGTTGGTGGTGCGGCCGGTGCTCGACATCATGCAGACGACACCGACGTTCGTGTATCTCGTACCGGTGGTGATGCTCTTCGGCGTGGGCAATGTGCCGGGTGAAGTCGCGGTGGTGACCGCTGCGATGCCGCCGCTTATCCGTTTCACGCATCTGGGGATTCGCATGGTCGAACACGAGATCGTGGAGGCGGGGCTCGCATTCGGTGCGGACAAGCGGCAGTTGCTGTGGGAAGTGCAATTTCCCCTGGCGATTCCGACCATTCTCGGCGGTCTGAACCAGACGGTGCTGACTGCGATGGTGATGTCGGTCGTGGTGGCGATGATCGGCGCGGAAGGCCTCGGGCTGGTGGTGCTGCAGGGACTGGGACGTCTCGATGTTGGACGTGCGGCCGTTGGCGGCATCGCCATTGTGCTTCTGGCCATGATGCTCGATCGCTTCACGCAGAAGCTCGCGAGAACCCGGCCGCGTGACCAGCAGACATTCCGTGCCGTCATCTGGCGCTTGTTTCGCGGGGAGCCGAAGCGACAAGGCAGCGCCGGTGTGGGGCCGACGACGCAGGCAGACGCGCGCGAAGCCCTCTGAGCGTGAGTCCTGACCCTTTGAACCGCTGAAACCCGGTTTCGCAACAACTGGAAGGCTGGCCCTGACGACGGGGTGTTGACGTCAGGGACCGGCACCCGTGCCCGCATGCGCACGTCAGGCGGGCCGATAACTCGACGATCCGACGGATCGAACAAGTCTTGGAGAGCAGCAATGAAAGGATTGGCAAAGGCATTCGCCTCGTTCACGCTTTCGCTCGTCGCGGCGGGCGCGTTGCACGCGCAGACGCTTCCTGGCACGGGAAAGACGATTCGCTACGCGCAGAGCGATAGCTTCGGCGGGAATTACGTCGTCGCCCAGATCGTCTCGAAGGCATTCAAGGGGCTCGGCTACGACGTCAAGCTCAGCACGATGAACACCACGCTGTTCTTCCAGGCGGTAGCGCAGGGCGATATCGATATCGCGACCGACGTGAACTTCCCGCAGCGCGAGCCGGGCTTTCGCGCCGTGGCGGCGCAGGCCATGGTGGTTGGCTCCGGCCTGATTTCGGGCGATGGGATCAACGGCTATCTCATCGACAAGAAGACAGCGCTGCAATATCACATCACCAGTCTTGAGCAGATGAAGGACCCCAAGATCGCCGGACTCTTCGGCAGGGACGGCAAGGCCGAGTTGATCAGTTGCGACCCGGGCTGGAGCTGTGGCGATGTCGTCGATTATCAGATCGACAAGTTCGGCCTGAAACAGACGGTCAAGGCGGTGCGCGGCAAGTACGAAGCACTGATGGTCGAGGCGGTCACGAAGGTCAAACAGGGCAAGCCGGCATTCTTCTATGCGTGGAGCCCGTCGTGGGTGACGAACGCGCTCGTGCCGGGTGTGGATGTCGTGTGGTTGCCGACGCCGGCAGACGCGCTGCCGCCGAACGTCCCGAACAAGGGCTCGGCGCTCGTGAACAACGTGGAAGGGTGTGCGGGCGGTGCGAATCCGTGCCGCATGGCGATGGCGTCGTGGAACTGGGGTTCGGTGGCGAACAAGCAGTTCGTCGCGGCCAATCCGGCCGTGAAGACGCTGATCGAGCAGATTCGCTTCCCGGGCAAGACGTGGTCGCAGTGGGAGGCCATCATCAGCAAGGAAGGCGGTTCGCCCGCGCTGATCACGAAACTGTCCGACGAGTGGATTGCTGCCAACAAGGCGCAGATGGATCAATGGGTGGCGACGGCGCTCAAGGCGCATTGAGCGAAGGCATGGCCGCTCACGCGGCCTTGCTTCTGAGGTCGTGAATCAGCGGTCAGGAATCAGCAGTCAGAACATGAGGAGAGCGTTCGATGAGTTCGGAATTGTTTGAAAGAGGGCTGAAGACACGCCGCGAGGTGCTGGGTAGCGAGTACGTGGACAAGTCGATTGCCTCGGCCGATGCGTTCAATCGTCCGATGCAGGAACTGGTGACGGAGTACTGCTGGGGGGAGATATGGAATCGCCCCGGACTGGACCGGCGTACCCGCAGTCTGCTCAACCTTGGCATGCTCACCGTCATGAACCGTCCGCACGAACTGAAGTTGCACGTGCGCGGCGCGTTGACCAACGGCGTGACGAAGGAAGAAATCACGGAGGTCTTCCTGCAAGCAGCGATCTATGCGGGGGTTCCTGCTGCGATCGATAGCTTCCGCGTGGCGCGGGAAGTATTCGATACCCTGGCCGCCGAAGCCTGAGCCGAGAGATCGTCAGGGACCGGCAACGATGTCTGCCGACGTCGTTGCCGGGTGCCCATAGTCGTTTACCGTACAAGTCTCGTCGCGGTTCACCGCAAGGGTGAGGGCCGCAGTTGTCGCATATGTTGTTGATTCAAAAGGGTTTGTCTTGGCTGTCCATCCGGCGAGTTCAAAGTTGAGCGAACAAAATTAAAAACTCAACGAATCTCGACATCTCGACCGTTAGGGATAAATCTCACCTCCGGGAAAACCCCGCGTCTTGAAATCGTAAAACCCCGTCCCTATAATTAGCACTCGTTGGCGCAGAGTGCTAACGCCATGAATTCACCAAATATGCAAATGTTTGCATATTTAGTTTTGACGATCTCACTGAGAGAAAGAGGAGCTTGTAATGAACCTTCGTCCCTTGCATGACCGCGTAATTGTCAAGCGCCTGGACAACGAAACGAAGACGGCTTCGGGCATCGTGATCCCGGAAGCCGCCGCCGAAAAGCCGGACCAGGGCGAAATCCTGGCTGTCGGCCCGGGCAAGCGCGATGATCAAGGCAAGTTGATCGCACTCGACGTGAAGGTGGGCGACCGCGTTCTGTTCGGCAAGTACGCCGGCCAAGGCGTGAAGGTCGATGGCCAGGAACTGCTGGTCATGCGCGAAGAAGACATCATGGCCGTCGTGGCCGCCTAAGACTGTCTGCCCCCAGACATCTACGTAAAGAATCCAAGGAGTTAATGCAATGGCAGCTAAAGAAGTCGTTTTCGGCGATGCCGCTCGTTCCAAGATGGTTGAGGGTGTCAACATCCTCGCCAACGCCGTCAAGGTGACCCTGGGCCCGAAGGGCCGTAACGTCGTGCTCGAGCGCAGCTTCGGCGGCCCGACCGTGACCAAGGACGGTGTGTCGGTCGCCAAGGAAATCGAACTCAAGGACAAGCTCCAGAACATGGGCGCGCAAATGGTCAAGGAAGTGGCTTCCAAGACCAGCGACAACGCCGGCGACGGTACCACCACCGCAACGGTGCTGGCTCAGTCGATCGTTCGCGAAGGCATGAAGTACGTTGCCTCGGGCATGAACCCGATGGACCTGAAGCGCGGTATCGACAAGGCTGTCGCCGCTGCTATCGAAGAACTGCGCAAGATCAGCAAGCCCTGCACCACGAACAAGGAAATCGCTCAAGTCGGCTCGATCTCGGCCAACAGCGACACCTCGATCGGTGACTACATTGCCAAGGCAATGGACAAGGTCGGCAAGGAAGGCGTGATCACCGTCGAAGACGGCAAGTCGCTGCAAGACGAGCTGGACGTCGTCGAAGGTATGCAATTCGACCGCGGCTACCTCTCGCCGTACTTCATCAACACCCCGGAAAAGCAAGTCGCGATCCTGGAGAACCCGTTCGTCCTGCTGTTCGACAAGAAGGTGTCGAACATCCGTGACCTGCTGCCGGTGCTCGAGCAAGTCGCCAAGGCTGGCCGTCCGCTGCTGATCATTGCCGAAGACGTCGAGGGCGAAGCCCTGGCAACGCTGGTGGTCAACAACATCCGTGGCATCCTGAAGACCTGCGCCGTCAAGGCTCCGGGCTTCGGCGACCGCCGCAAGGCCATGCTGGAAGACATCGCCATCCTGACGGGCGGCCAGGTCATCGCCGAAGAAATCGGCCTGACGCTGGAAAAGGCTACGCTGGCTGAGCTGGGTCAAGCCAAGCGCATCGAAATCGGCAAGGAAAACACCATCATCATCGATGGCGCCGGTGAAGCTGTGAACATCGAAGCGCGCGTCAAGCAGATCCGCGCCCAGATCGAAGAAGCCACCAGCGACTACGACCGTGAAAAGCTGCAAGAGCGCGTGGCCAAGCTGGCCGGCGGTGTTGCCGTGATCAAGGTCGGTGCTGCGACCGAAGTCGAAATGAAGGAAAAGAAGGCACGCGTGGAAGACGCGCTGCACGCAACCCGCGCTGCCGTGGAAGAAGGCATCGTCCCGGGCGGCGGTGTTGCGCTGCTGCGTGCTCGCGTGGCTGTGTCGGACCTCAAGGGTGCCAACGCTGACCAGGACGCCGGTATCAAGATCGTGCTGCGCGCGATGGAAGAGCCGCTGCGTCAGATCGTCACCAACGGTGGCGAAGAAGCCAGCGTCGTTGTGGCTAACGTCGTTGCCGGCAAGGGCAACTACGGCTACAACGCATCGTCGGGCGAGTACGGCGATCTGGTGGAAATGGGCGTTGTGGACCCGACCAAGGTCACCCGCACCGCACTGCAAAACGCCGCTTCGGTGTCGGGCCTGCTCCTGACGACCGACTGCGCCGTTGCCGAACTGCCGAAGGAAGATGCTCCGATGGCCGGCGGTATGGGCGACATGGGCGGTATGGGCGGCATGGGCATGGGCATGTAAGTCTCGCAAGAGACTGCATGACCGGGGTGCCGCAAGGTGCTCCGAATGCCCGGCTGCCGGGCTTCGCGCAAGGATCTCGATCCGAGCGCCGAAGCCCGCGCCTGAAACGGCAACGAACTCCTTGGAATTCGTTGCCGTTTTTTTATGCGCGCTTCAAAGGTCCCGATCAGCGGGATTTGATCGGTGACGGCTGCAACGGCACCGTGGCCGCAATTTCATCCTGCATCCAGTCCCAGAAGGCGTGAATCGCCCGTTCGCGCGGATGGTTCTCTCGCCAGTTCACGTGGTATTCCAGACTCGGCGGAATCCGCACATCGCCGATCTGTACCAATTCCCCTGACGCCAGCGTGTCGCGCACCAGCAAACTACGCGCGGTGGCCACGCCATGTCCCGCCAGCGCTGCGCGCAACAACAACCCCGAATCGTCGAAAATCGGTCCGCGTGTCGGCTCATGCGGCGGTAATCCGGCGGCCACCTGCCAGTCCCGCCATGATCGGTAGGCGAAGCGCAGCATCGGCAGTTTGGGCGTATCGGCGAGCGTGAAACCCGGCACGGTGGCGATCAGGTCAGGGCTGCCTACTGCAATCACGAAGTCGTCGAGCAGCTTGCGGGTGACGAATCCCGGCGTCTCCACGCGCTGATGCCAGATGCCGACGTCGACGGAATAGGGGTCTGGAGCCGAGATATCCGCGTGAATACGCACGACCAGATCGATGCCCGGGTGAAGTTTGCTGAAGCGGTCGAGCCGGGGAATCAGCCATTGCACCGCGAGATCGGTCATCACGCTGATTTCGAGGCGGACGATGGCCGGCGTGGCGTCGGGCGTAATGCCCGCTTTGGCTTCGGTCATCGCCTCGTCCAGTTCCGTCATGCCGATGCGGACCCGCTCGGCCAGACGCGCCCCGACACTCGTCGGAATCATCCGCGCGCCGACCCGCCGGAACAGTGCGGTGCCCAGTTGCTGTTCCAGCGACCGCATATGGTGGCTGACAGCACTGTGCGTCAAATTCAATTCCTCGGCGGCGCGGGTAAAGCTCCGATGACGCACGGCTGCCTCAAGCGCACGCAGGGATTGGAGGGGAGGGAGGTGTTGGAACATGATGTCAAATTCTACTCACAATACGAGCACAAAGGTTTCGTTGGCTTCAGTGCACCGTTCCACCGACAATCGATACCCAAGCTGGTTTTAGGGTTTACACCATGTCAAAAGCACTTCGGATTTTCGTTCTGTTCGCCTGCGGATACTTCGTCTCATACGTGTATCGCGGTGTGAACATCGGGTTTGCGCCGTTTATGACGCATGACCTCGGTCTCTCGTCCGCCGATCTCGGTCTGCTCACGAGTCTTTATTTCCTCGGCTTTGCCGGTGCGCAATTGCCGGCCGGCGTTTTGCTCGACAAGTTCGGGCCGCGCCGGGTGTCGTCGATCGTGCTGTTGCTCGCGGCGGCCGGCGCGGCGCTGTTCGGTCTGGCGCAGGGCGTTGGCGCGCTGATGGTCGGGCGTCTGCTGATCGGCGTGGGCGTGTCGGTGTGTCTGGGCAGCGCGTTCAAGGCGCTGGCGCAGTGGTTTCCGGTAGCGCGTCTGCCGTTGCTCAACGGTCTGGTGATGGCTGTGGGTGGCCTGGGCGGCGTGGTCGTCGGTACTCCTTTGAGCTGGCTGCTCGAATTGACGGACTGGCGCGTGGTGTCGTTCGGACTGGCGGCGCTCACGGTGTTCATGTCCGTCGCGCTGTGGTTCGGCGCGCCGGAGAAGCCGGATTCGCATGCGCAGGGCGGTTTGTCGGAGGCGTTGCATGGCGTGCGTCAGGTGTTCGGCAGCGCGATGTTCTGGAAGGTGACGTCGTTCTCGGGCATCACGCAGGGTGTGTTCTATGCAATGCAGTCGCTGTGGATGGCACCGTTCATGCGCGACGTCGAAGGATTGTCGGCAGCGGAAGCGGCGTCGCTCGTGTCGGTCGTGGGGCTGGCGATGATGGCCGGCAGCGTGGTGTTCGGTGCGGCCGCTCGCTCGCTGGAGCGTCGTGGTGTGAGCGTGTTCGCCTTCTCCGGCGTCGGCATGTTGCTGTTCGTCGTGGTGCAGTTGCTGTTGATGCTGCGTGCGCCGATTCCGCCGGTCTGGTTGTGGGCTGCCTACGGCATCTTCGGTGGCACGGGCATTCTGTCGTATGCCGTGCTCGCGGAATACTTCCACGGCACGCTGATCGGACGCGTCAATACGTCGCTCACCCTCGTCATCTTCCTGCTGATCTTCTTGTGCCAGGTCGGCGTGGGTGCGGTACTCGGTGCGTACGCGGCACACAGCCCGGCAGGTCACTTCTCGGCGTGGACGGTGCTGATCGTGCTGCAAGTGGTCGGTGCGGTGTGGTACTTCTGGCCGCAGCGCCAGAGCGTCGGCAAGGTCGCGGCGGCCTGATTCGCGAAGGCCGCGGCAAAGTCACCGGACTTGCCGCAGCGTGCTGAAGTCGAAAAGGCTCGCCACGGCGAGCCTTTTTCTTTACGTCGAGATAACTTTCACTTTCCGCTTTCGAGCACCTTCAGCCAGTCGCTCAGCCCGGACTCGACGTTGATCAGCGTTGCCTTGGTGAGCGGTGCGAGCATGCGGTGTTCGTTGGCCACGTGCGCCTCGACCGCGCGCTCGATCAGGGCGAAGCCGTCGTCGGTCAACTGGACGAGCGTACTGCGCGCGTCGTCCGGGTTCGGCACACGGGCGATCCAGCCGCGCGCTTCGAGACGCTGTAACCGGTGCGTCATGGTGCCCGACGTCACCATCAGCGTGGAGAACAGCGCTGTCGGTGCGAGTCGGTAAGGCGCGCCGGAGCGACGCAGCGTCGCCAGCATGTCGAACTCCCATCCACTCATATCGAACTCGGCGAACGTGGCGTCGATCTGCTGCTGGACGAGCGCCGCGCACCGCTTGAGGCGGCCAATCACGCCCATGGGCGACACGTCCAGATCCGGACGCTCGCGATGCCACTGCGCGAGGATGCTGTCGACCGCGTCGCCGTTCGTAGACGCCTTGCCCTGCCTCTCATTCCCTGCATCCCCCGTCGGTCGCTTCGCCATGCCGCTCACTCCTTTTGTCTTGACATCAAGACAAAAGGATACCAAACTTCGATTTATCTTGAATTGAAGATAAATTGCGATGACTCGAATTTCTACACAGCCGACAAGCGCCGCGTGGCTGGATGTGCTCTTCACGGCACTCGCCCCGATGATCTGGGGATCGACCTACATCGTGACGACGCAGGTGTTGCCCCCCGACCGACCGTTCACGGCGGCGCTGATTCGCGTGCTGCCGTCGGGATTACTGCTGTTGCTTTACGTGCGACGTTGGCCTGCACGTGGCGACTGGGCGCGATTGTTGACGCTCTCCGCATTAAACATCGGTGCGTTTCAGGCATTGCTGTTCGTCGCGGCTTATCGGTTGCCGGGAGGTCTGGCGGCGGTCGTCGGTGCGATTCAGCCGTTGCTGGTCATGGGGCTGGCGTGGGGCGTGGATCAGCGGCGACCGCTGATGACGACGGTATGGGCGGCGGTCGCCGGTGTCGTCGGGATGGGGGTGTTGCTGCTCTCGCCGGGGACGGTGTTCGAGCCGGTGGGCATTCTGGCGGCGCTTGCGGGGGCGGCATGCATGGCCGCCGGCACTTATCTGACGCGTCGCTGGCGACTGAGCATGCCTGTGCTGGCGCTGACCGGCTGGCAACTGTTGCTGGGAGGTTTGATGCTGACGCCGGTGGCGTTGCTGGTCGACCCGCCTCTGCCGTCGCTCACGTGGTGGCAGACGGCAGGGTACGTTTATCTGTCGATGGCGGGGGCGTTGCTGGCGTATGCGTTGTGGTTCCGTGGCATCGCCCGTCTTGCGCCGGTAGCGGTGTCGTCATTGGGCTTGCTCAGTCCGTTGACGGCGGTTGTGCTCGGCTGGGTGTTGCTCGGTCAATCCATCAAAGGCCTGGCATTCGTGGGACTTGCGATGGTTTTCGCGAGCATTCTGGCCGTGCAGTGGACGGCGTCGCGGACGTGATTTTCGTCAGGGTCGCCGCCCGATTTTCGCGCAATGGTGCTGGAAAGTGCCGTGTTACTCCGCTGACACCCAGTCACCCGACTTGCCGCCGTGCTTCTCCAGCACGCGAACGTCGGTCATCGTCATGCCGCGATCCACGGCCTTGCACATGTCGTAAATCGTCAGCAAGCCGACTTGCACGGCGGTGAGGGCTTCCATTTCGACGCCGGTACGCCCGATGGTCTCGACCTGCGCCCGGCAGTGCACGGCGTTTGCGCCATCGTCGACGAGAAACTCGACCGTCACGCGGGTGAGGGCCAGCGGATGGCACAACGGAATCAGATCGGCCGTGCGCTTGGCACCCTGAATGGCGGCGATGCGGGCGATGCCCAGCACGTCGCCCTTCTTGGCCGTGCCGGTGCGAATGAGCGCCAGCGTTTCCGGCTTCATGCGGATAGTGCCGCGCGCAACCGCGATGCGGTGCGTGCTGTCCTTGCCGCCGACGTCAACCATGTGGGCCTGTCCGGCGGTGTCGAAGTGGGTGAGTTCTGCCATGAGTCGATGCTGAGAAAGTGCGGGAAGTCGGGCTGAGCGTGGTCGCGAGTCCGTCGAGAATCGTTTCGAAATCGTGCGCGATCACGCGGCCTGCGACGGTGAATTTGCCAATGTTTTTATCGTTCGGGCGACGGTGCGGAACGTCCGCGTCTGGCTGCTATCATAGCAGCAGCCTCGAATGATCAGCGCCACGCTGCGCCCACGCCCATGACGTCCATGCCGACGCACGCCCGTCATCCCAATCCCTTCGATGCAAGTTCATCCGGCGTCGTGCGCTGGCGGCACATCGTTGCCGCCGTGATGCTGCCGGTGATGACGGCGGCGACGTTCGCCACCGCCATCGTGCCGACGCAGGCGGCCGCGCAGAGCTTGCCCACGCTCGGCCAAAGTTCGGCCGCCGATCTTTCGCCCGCGATGGAGCGCAAGCTGGGCGAGCGCGTGATGCGCGAGATCCGCGCCGATCCCGATTACGTCAACGATCTGCTGCTCTCCGACTATGTCAATGCGCTGGGCAGCAAGCTTGTCTCGGCCACCCGCAAGATCGGGATCGACGCCAGCCAGAGCTTCGAGTTCTTCGTCGTGCGCGACGCCGCGATCAACGCCTTCTCGCTGCCCGGGGGCTTCATCGGCATCAACACCGGGCTGATCGTCACCACACGTACCGAGTCGGAACTCGCTTCCGTGGTCGGACACGAGACGGGGCACGTCCTTCAGCATCACATCGCACGCATGCTCGGCCAGCAGTCGCAGAACTCGTGGATTGCGCTGGGCGGCCTGCTGCTCGGCTTGCTCGCCGGTATCGGCGCGCGTAGTTCGGATCTTGGGATGGGTATTGCGATGGGCGGGCAGGGGCTGGCCGTCGACCGGCAACTGCGGTTCTCGCGCGACGCGGAGCGCGAAGCGGATCGCGTCGGCTTCCAGTTGTTGCAGGCGGCCGGTTTCGACACGTATGCGATGCCGACATTCTTCGAGCGGCTGCAACGGGCCGATTCGATCAACGAAGCCGGCGTGCCGGAATACGTGCGGACTCACCCGCTCACGACCGAGCGCATTGCCGACATGCTCAACCGCTCGCGCAGCGCCGGTTATCGTCAGCCGGAGCAGTCGCCGGAATATGTGTTCGTGCGCGCTCGCTCGCTGGTCTTGCAGCAGAAGTCGGCGAGCGATTTCGCGGCCATTGCAGACGCGCAACGCACGGCCATCCGGACGCAGACCACGCCGAGCGTCGCAGGGGCATGGTATGCGGTGGCACTGGCCGAAATGAAGCAACGCCGCTGGGAGCCCGCACGCGACGCGCTTGAGCGCGCTCGCACGGCCTTCGGCGGCACTGGGCCGGGCACGCCGAGTCTGGCGGTGCTGGCCTCAGATATCGCCCGGTTGTCCGGCCGACCGGACGAGGCGCTACGGATCGCGACACAGGCGCGCGCAGCGTTCCCGCTGTCACAAGCATCGGACATGGCCTATGCGGACGCGCTCATCGCTAGCCAACGCGTGCCCGAAGCCACGAAGTTCCTGCAATCGCAGGTCGAGCGCTATCGCAGCGAGCCGATCTGGTGGCGTGCGCTGGCCGGCGCATGGGCCGCAGGCGGCAAGCGGGCGCGTCAGCATGAGGCGCTCGCCGAGCAATACGCGCTGCAAGGTCAGTGGATGGCGGCGGTGAGTCAGCTCAAGCTCGCGCGCGACGCCGGGGATGCCGACTTCTACGAGCTGTCGACCATCGACGCGAAACTGCACGAGTTCCAGCGTCGATATAAGGAAGACAAGGAAGACGAGAAGGACTTCAACAAGCAGTTTGGCTGACGGGCGCTAAGGGCGTCCCGTCGCGAGGTCTATCGGGGCGTGATCGAAAATCAGTCGGCCGGCGCCTGCGGATCACGCTCGAAGCCATACGTCTGCGGCAACGTGCCCGCGTGAACGGTAGCAAGCGGCAGCGAATCACCCGAATCACCATTGCACCAATGCAGACGCACCGCAGCCTTCGCGTCCGCCGTGTTGTCCGCCGTCTCCGCCACTTCGAATGCCTGCGCCAGATCCGAGACCTGCGTGAGCAGATCGATGTCGTGATCGTGCAGCAGCGCTAGCGGCGCATTCGCCTCCCCCTCGGCCTTCGTGCCCACGAAGGCGACACTGCCATCCTCGTCGAGCAGGCATGCCTGCGGCACGAACGTCTTGCCCAACTGATCCGTCAGCACGGGCGCGCCGCGTCCGTCGTTCGCCGTGGCATCCCACGTGAGGCGAACCACGAAGGGTGCGTAAGCGAGCGACACGTACACGCGCTGGGGGCCGTTCTGGAAGTACCAGCGGCCAGCGTCGTCGCTGGTGTAGTTGCGGGCGATGAACGCGATCAGCGCGGTATGTCGAATGGGGTCACCCGCCGTGCCTTCCGTCTGCGCCTGTTCGTCGCGCATGCGCCACTGGCCGCGACGATCCAGTGCGAGCCAGCCGTAGCAGTGCGGCACATTGGGCCATTTGGCCATCGCCTGTCGAACGATCTCATCCATTCGGAACCCTTAATTTATGCCGATTGTGTGCCAATGATGCGCTGAGGCTGCGCGTGAGTCTCACGCAGCGCTCGGCAGAAATTGACGGAAGTAGTCGACGACGGTATGCGGCATCCACGTCAGCCCGCCCGGAAACGGCCCGCTCATGAAGCCGACGTGCCCGCCATGCGCCGGTTGCAGCAGTTGGACGTAACGGCCGACGTCGCCTTCCCCGGGCAGGGCGCTCGCGGGTTGGAACGGGTCGTTGCGGGCGTTGATGACGAGCGTCGGGACTTCGATGGCGGGCAGAATCGGTTTGCTCGACGCCCGTGTGTAGTAGTCGAACGCGCTGTGATAGCCGTGCAGCGGTGCGGTGACGACGTGATCGAATTCGCCGAGATCGCGCGCGGCCATCATCAGATTGCGGTCGTAAAGGCCGGGGTACTGATCGAGCTTGGCGAGCGCCTTCTTCTTGAGGGTGCCGAGGAAATTGCGCGTGTACACCATGTTGAAACCGTGCGAGAGCGCGAGACCCCCCGCGCGCAGATCGAGCGGCGCGGAGATCGCGCAGGCCGCGCTGACGATTTGCGTCGCGTGCCCTTCGCGCTCGCCGAGCCAGCGCAGCAGCACATTGCCGCCGAGCGACACACCCGCCGCGAAGATCGGGCCGGACGTGTGGGCGCGCAGGCGTTGCAGCATCCAGTCGATTTCGGTGCTGTCGCCGGAGTGATAGAAGCGCGGCGCGCGGTTCATGCGTCCGCTGCAACTGCGAAAGTGGGGAATCACGCCACGCCAGCCCTGCGCTTCGACCTCGCGCATCAGCGTGCGGGCGTAATGACTGCCCGAGCCACCCTCCAGACCGTGGAACAGCACGACCAGCGGCGTTTCGACGAGACCGTCGGGGGCGGGCGGGGATTTCTGCGAGGCGGGCGGCGCGACCAGCCAGTCGACGTCGACGAAATCGCCGTCGGGCGTGTCCCAGGTCTCGCGACGGAACTCGACCGACGGGCGGCGGCCCAGCAACGCGGGATAGATCGTCTGGCTGTGGCCGTCGGGCAGCCACCGGGGCGGCCGGTAATCCTGAGGCAGAAAGACGGCCGGGCGCGCGGTCATGCGAACACCGTACGCCTTAGTGCAGTCCGTCCGGACGCGCGTGCATCATCAGGCTGAATTGCTCGACAGCATGCGGCGGCAGGGGGCTTGAGTGGATGTGGGCGAAGCGCCAGTCGCCTTGCTCGTGCACCAGCACGTAAGTCGTGTGGATGAGCTGGGCGGTCGTTTGGCCTGCGTCTTCCTTGCCCACGCGGATGGCTTCGGTCGCGGTGTGCACGACCGTGCCGACGGTGTCGTACTCGGTCGTGTCGAGCGAGTCGATCAGCACCACGCTCTGCGCGAACTGGGCGACGAGACCGCTGCGGATCTGCTCAAGCCCGTCCCAGCGCGTGCCGTCGGCGCGAATGTAGCTGACGAAATCCTCGTTCGCCCAGAGCGTCATCGCGCGATCCGTCTGACCACGGCGCAGCGCGTCATAAAAGGCCGTGATGGTTTCACTGGCGGCATCGAACAGACGGACAAAACGTGGCATGAGGATTTACCGTTGAGTGTTACCGGGATCGAACCGAAAGCTTGCCGTGCGCGGCGCTCAGCGCTGCGTCAGCAGAATGTTGCGCAGATTCGCGAACACATGCTCGGGCATCAACTCGTTCAGGCAGCGTGTATGGCCCAGCGGACATTCGCGGGCAAAACACGGGCTGCATTCCAATTGTAGCCACAGGATGTGCGCGTGCTCGGACAGCGGCGGCGTGTGGCGCGGATCGGACGAACCGAACAGCGCGATCTGCGGGCGACGCAGGGCGGCCGTCACGTGCATCAGGCCCGAATCGTTGCTCACCACGGCGTTTGCGCGTGCGAGCAGGGCGCAGGCCTCGGCCAGCGACGTCTGCCCGCAAAGGTTACGCACGAACGGCGCATCGGCGGCGATTTGCTGCGCCAGCGCCCCGTCCTTGCCCGAACCGAGCGCGATGATCTGCGCGTACGGGAACGATCGGCGCAACAATTGCGCGAGCTGCGCGAAGTGTCCCGGCGGCCAGCGCTTGGCCGGTCCGAACTCAGCGCCCGGGCAGAACACCACGAGCGGCACGCGCAGATCGAGGCCGAAGCGCGCGAACACGCGGGCCGATTCGTTCAGGTCGGCTTCGATGCGCGGCGTCGGCAGCGTCTCGGGCAGCTTGGCCCCCGGGGCGAACGCGAGCGCAGCGTAGTGCCGCACCATCGGCGGGCGCTCGTCCTTGCGCGGATTGGCGTGACGCACGTTGAGCAGGCCGTAGCGCTGCTCGCCCTTGTAGCCGATGCGCAACGGAATGCGCGCCAGCCATGGAATCAGCGACGACTTCAGGGAATTCGGCAGCACATAGGCGGCGTCGTACCCCTCGTCGGCCAGCACGCTTGCGAGCCGGTAGCGCTCGAGCGGCTGCAACTTGCCGTGCGCGAGGTCGGTGGCGACGACGCGCGAAATCTCCGGCATGCGTTCGAGCACCGGGGCGACCCAGCCGGGCGCGATCGCGTCGATGGTCAGACGCGGATGCAGACGCTTGAGCAGGGTAAACAACGGCTGCGCCATCAGCGCGTCCCCAATCCAGTTGGGGGCGATCACCAAGGCTTTATGCATCGTGGCGGAGACTCAATTCGTTAAGCGTGGCGATGAAACGGACCCGGCGGCCGGGCCGTTTCACGAGAAAGACGGACGATCAGTGACCCTTGATCACGGTGCCGGGCTTCAGGCGATAGCGTGTGCCGCAATAGGCACAGGCGGCTTCGCCGTGGCTCACGTCGATGAACACGCGCGGGTGGCTGCTCCAGAACTGCATCTTCGGGTTCGGGCAGTGGACCGGGAGATCTTCAGCGCCGACTTCGACGACGGGCATTTGTTTGACTTCGCTCATGGGGTTCGGACCGTGGTGATATTCGATGAATTCGCGGTGGGCCGCGAATCCGAAGTTTCGAGGATTGCCCGGACGGTGTCGGTCACTGGGTGACGTCCGCCCGTTTACCAAAAGACGCTATTGTAAAGCAGCCGCCGCCCTTTGCGGACGGCTAGCGGCCCAGACGGCCATGGCAGGGTCCGCGTGGCGCGTATGCCACAGCGGTGGCGTTGCATCAGAAAAAACACGCGAGTGACGGCTTTGCGCGTACTAAGTAACTATTTACCGTGGCTATAATGGCCTGACGTCCGCCGCCAATGATGAACATATTCACGAGACAATCCGGCAACCCTGGCGGGCGCCATGACCGCTAGCGGTCATCTCGGGCGTGCCGGGCGCCGTCGGGACCGCTTCGCCCCGTAATGCCAGACACCGCGTCGCTCACCCCGGCGCTGCCCCCCAAGCCGACCATGTCAATGTTTCGTTTGCCTGCCGCTGAACGTGAAGGGTTCGCGGCCGGTTTTCGCATTATTTCGCCGCTTTTACCTGCCATCTTTTCATGGGGGCTGGTGACGGGCGTCGCCATGAGTAAATCGGTGCTGACCGTGCCGCAGGCCATCGGCATGAGCCTGATGCTCTACGCGGGATCGGCGCAACTGGCCTCGCTGCCGCTCTTTGCTGCCGGGATGCCGCTCTGGACGATTCTGCTCACGGTCGGCATCGTCAATCTGCGCTTCGTAATTTTCAGCGCGGGCCTCCAGCCGCATTTCTCCTATCTGTCGCTGCCGCGTCGCATCGCGCTCGGGTACGTCAACGGCGATCTGGGCTTTGTGATGTTCATGAACCAGAACTTCGCGAACGGCTATGTGCCGGGCAAGGAGGGGACGTACTACGGCATCACGCTCTCCAACTGGGCGGTCTGGCACGTGTCGTCGATTCTCGGCATCGTGCTCGGCGCGCTGGTGCCCGATAGCTGGGGGCTGGGATTCGCAGGCACGCTCGCACTCATTCCCATGATGGTGCACACGATCAATAGCCGCTCGACGATGCTGGCGGTCGCGCTCGCGTCGCTCATCGGAGTGCTTGCGTTCGACCTGCCGTATCGCCTCAATCTGGTGCTGGGCGTGCTCGGCGCGCTGGCTGCGGGCATGGTGTGCGACGAACTGGCGTCGCGCCACGCGAAGCGCCTTGCGCTGGCCAATCCGGTGCGGGTGCCGATTTCGACGGGCGATGACGTGGCAGCCAACGCGCCGATGGCCACGCAGAGCGTCGAGCCGCAGAAAGACGCCGTCCATGAAGACCGCCGCACGTCGGGAGAGCGTCGCTGATGAGCACCTTCGAAATCTGGTTTGCCTTTGTCGCGATGACGGCGATCACCATCGTCACGCGCACCTTCTTCATGCTCGCCGGTGAGCGCGTGACGCTGCCGCAACGCCTGCAACGCGCCCTGCGCTACGCACCGGCGGCGGCGCTTGCCGTCATCGTCGTACCGGAGGTCGTGCTGCTCGATCATCAGTTCGCCATGCATCTGGGCAATCACAAGCTCGCGGCGGCGGTGGCGGCCACCGGCTGGTTCATCTGGCGTCGGAACATGATCGAGATGATCGTGATCGGGATGGTCGTTTATACGCTGGGCCGACTGTTCCTGTAGGTGGAACGCCGGACCTGCAAAATGGGCATCGGGGCGGTCGGATCAGTTAAAATGCATGTTTTTCCCACCATTTATTCCGGATTCTCATGGCTTCCGTCGTACGTCTTTCCGATTTGATCGCCCAGGGCCGCCTCGCCGGCAAACGTGTCTTCATCCGCGCCGACATGAACGTGCCGCAAGACGATGAGGGCCGAATCACGGAAGACACGCGTATTCGCGCCTCGGTGCCGGCCATCCAGATGTCGCTCGACGCGGGCGCTGCCGTGATGGTCACCTCGCATCTGGGCCGTCCGACGGAAGGCGAATTCAAGCCCGCCGACTCGCTTGCCCCGGTGGCAAAGCGTCTGGCGGAGCTGCTTGGCCGCGACGTGAAGCTGATCACCGACTGGGTCGACGGCGGTTTCGATGCGGCCCCGGGCTCGGTCGTGCTGCTGGAGAACTGCCGCGTCAACAAGGGCGAGAAGAAGGACAACGACGAACTGGCGCAGAAGATGGCCAAGCTGTGCGACGTCTACGTGAACGACGCGTTCGGCACGGCCCACCGCGCCGAAGCCACCACGCACGGCATCGCCAAGTACGCACCGGTCGCCTGCGCAGGCCCGCTGCTCGCCGCCGAACTCGAAGCGCTGGGTAAGGCGCTCAATGCACCGGCGCGTCCGCTCGTGGCCATCGTGGCCGGCTCGAAAGTCTCCACCAAGCTCACCATTCTGAAGACGCTGGCCGACAAGGTCGATCAACTGATCGTGGGCGGCGGCATCGCCAACACGTTCATGCTGGCCGCCGGCCTGCCGATCGGCAAGTCGCTCGCCGAAGCCGATCTGGTCGAAGAAGCCAAGGCGATCATCGACGCCATGGCCGCACGCGGCGCATCGGTGCCGATCCCGACGGACGTGGTGTGCGCGAAGGAATTCAGCGCGAACGCCGAAGCGACCGTCAAGGCGGCCGCCGACGTGTCGGCCGACGACATGATCCTCGACATCGGCCCGCAAACGGCCGCCAAGCTGGCCGAGCAACTGGGCAGCGCGGGCACCATCGTCTGGAACGGTCCGGTCGGCGTGTTCGAATTCGACCAGTTCGGTCACGGCACGGAAACCCTGGCGCGTGCCATCGCCGCAGCCAAGGGCTTCTCGATTGCCGGTGGCGGCGACACGCTCGCGGCCATCGCCAAGTACGGTATTGCCGATCAGGTCAGCTACATCTCGACCGGTGGCGGCGCTTTCCTCGAATTCCTCGAAGGCAAGACGCTCCCCGCTGTCGACGTGCTGGAAAAACGCGCGGCCCAGTCGAACTGATCGGCGGACTACGCGGAATTTGCGCTGGGTTTGCTCTGAACCGTGCAAACCCAGGTGGAGCGGGGCTCGCAGGGCGGCTCGACGGTCCGGAAAACGTGCGCCGACGGCGGTTTTGATCGCTTTATTGCGAACGTTAGAGATCGAATCAAACGATTTCGTACGGACAATACAAACTTTTTGGTTAACCTGCGGCGGCCTAATTGCGTTACAAACCCTCTAAGCGCCAGTAATGTCGAAAGCGCTGCTACCCAAAGAGGATGAAGAGATGGATGTAATGAACCGCTCCACCAAGATCGTCGCCACCATCGGTCCGGCATCGAGCACGCCGGAAGTGCTTTCGCGCATGATCGCCGCAGGCGTCGACGTCGTTCGCCTGAACTTCTCGCACGGCAAGGCGCAGGACCACATCGAGCGCGCCGAAATGGTGCGCGCGGCCGCGAAGGCGGCGGGCCGCGAAGTGGCCATCATGGCCGACCTGCAGGGCCCGAAGATTCGCGTCGGCAAGTTCGAGAACGGCAAGACCACGCTCGAAGCCGGTGCCAAGTTCATTCTGGACAGCGAGTGCGAACTCGGTAACGACGAGCGCGTCGGTCTGGACTACAAGGAACTGCCGCGCGACGTGCGCACGGGCGACGTGCTGCTGCTCAACGACGGCCTGATCGTGCTGATCGTCGACCGCGTGCTCGGCAGCGAGATCCACACGACCGTGAAGGTCGGCGGCGACCTGTCGAACAACAAGGGCATCAACCGCCAGGGCGGCGGGCTGACGGCGCCGGCGCTCACGTCGAAGGACATGGAAGACATCAAGACCGCGATGGCGCTGGGCGCCGATTACGTCGCGGTCTCGTTCCCGAAGAACGCCACCGACATGGAAATGGCGCGGCGTCTGGCGAACGTGGCGGGCGAGCCGTATGGCATCAAGCCGCTGATGATTGCGAAGATCGAGCGTGCGGAAGCGATTCCGGCCCTTGAAGAGATTCTGGCGGCTTCGGACTGCATCATGGTTGCGCGTGGCGATCTGGCCATCGAAGTGGGCAATGCGGCCGTGCCGGCGCTGCAAAAGCGCATGATCAAACTCGCGCGCGAGATGAACAAGACGACCATCACGGCCACGCAGATGATGGAGTCGATGATTCACAACCCGGTGCCGACCCGCGCCGAGGTGTCCGACGTCGCCAACGCGGTGCTCGACGGCACCGACGCGGTGATGCTGTCGGCGGAAAGTGCGGCGGGCAAGTACCCGGTCGAGACGATCGAGACGATGGCGGCGATTTGCGTCGAAGCCGAGCGCTCGGAAACGGTGGAACTCGACCGCGACTGGCTGAACCAAACTTTTACGCGCATCGACCAAACGATTGCGGCCGGTGCCCTGTTTACCGCGTATCATCTTGGCGCGAAAGCCATCGTGGCGCTGACCGAATCGGGCGCGACCGCGTTGTGGCTGTCCCGTCACAAGATCCATGTGCCGATTTTTGCGCTGACGTCGCAGATGAGCAGCCATCGCAAAATGGCGCTGTATCGCAACGTCTACGCGATGCGCGCCGACGCCACGCATGACCGCGATCACGCGCTCAAGCAAGCCGAACAGCTGCTGCTGTCGAACGGCGTTGTGAAGCGTGGCGACACGATCGTGCTGACGGTAGGCGAGCCGATGGGGCAACCCGGCGGCACCAATACGTTGAAGATCGTTCAGGTGGGCCAGGCATGACCAAGCGGGCCGCGCGAGTGCGGCGAGGCGGTGCGTACAGCACCTGCCGCGCCGGGCGCGAGCTGTCGTCATGCGGGGCACCTCCGGATCGAAGAAAGATTTGCTTAGTTTTGTGATTCCAAGGAGAACATCATGCCCCTAGTCTCTATGCGACAGCTGCTGGACCACGCCGCCGAAAACGGCTACGGTCTGCCGGCCTTCAACGTCAACAATCTGGAACAGGTTTCCGCGATCATGGCCGCCGCCGACGAAGTTGGCGCGCCGGTCATCATGCAAGCCTCGGCCGGTGCCCGTAAGTACGCTGGCGAAGCGTTCCTGCGTCACCTGATCTCGGCTGCCGTGGAAGCCTACCCGCATATCCCGGTCGTGATGCACCAGGATCACGGCCAGTCGCCGGCGGTCTGTATGGCAGCGATCAAGAGCGGCTTCTCGAGCGTGATGATGGACGGTTCGCTCGAAGCCGACGGCAAGTCGGTTGCCAGCTACGAGTACAACGTCGAAGTGTCGCGCAAGGTCGTCGAGTTCTCGCACTACATCGGCGTGACGGTGGAAGCCGAACTGGGCGTGCTGGGTTCGCTCGAAACGATGAAGGGCGACAAGGAAGACGGCCACGGTGCCGACGGCACGATGACCCGCGAACAACTGCTGACCGATCCGGATCAGGCTGCCGACTTCGTGCACCAGACGCAGTGCGACGCGCTGGCGATCGCCATCGGTACCTCGCACGGTGCTTACAAGTTCAGCCGCAAGCCGACGGGCGACATTCTCGCCATCGACCGCATCAAGGAAATCCACCGCCGCATTCCGAACACCCACCTGGTGATGCACGGTTCGTCGTCGGTGCCGCAGGAACTGCTCGCCGAGATCCGTGAATTCGGTGGCGACATGAAGGAAACGTACGGCGTGCCGGTCGAAGAGATCGTCGAAGGCATCAAGCACGGCGTGCGCAAGATCAACATCGATACCGACATCCGCCTGGCCATGACCGGCGCGATCCGTCGCTATCTGTTCGAAAACCCGAGCAAGTTCGACCCGCGTGACTACCTGAAGCCGGCGCGCGAAGCCGCCAAGCAGGTTTGCAAGGCGCGCTACCTGTCGTTCGGCTGCGAGGGTCAGGCCGGCAAGATCAAGACGGTCTCGCTCGACAAGATGGCCGAGAAGTACAAGAGCGGCGATCTCGCTCAGATCGTGAAGTAATCAGGCGCATTGTCGTCGCGCCGGGCTACCCGGACGACGCAATGCCCGACCTGCGAGGGGTGGACGCTGACGGATGTCGGACGGTCGCTTCCGCTCAGGTCGCAGGCCCGGCTTTCGCCAGCACGCGCTGGAACAGAAGCCGGGCCTTTTCTTTGGGCATCTGCAACTGGAATTTGCCGCCCAGCTCGGAGCGGATGGTGGCGGTGATCATCTCCACGCCGTCGACGATCAGCGTCATCGGCTCGTTCATATGCTGACGTGAGAAGTCGCGCATGCGCGTGGTCGCGCTGTCGCGCAGGCTCATCGTGATGATGACCTCGGTGTCCGTTGACGCAGAAGCGCCATTGGGTGCCTGCGCCGGAAACTGCAATCCCAATTGTTCGATATCGCGCGCGGCGTAAAGCGCGAAGCGCGGGATGGCATCGTCGTCGTCCGGCGGCGCAATGGCGATCAGCCGGGGCAGGACGGGGCGCTCGCTGGCGTCGGTCGCGCTGCCAGCGGACGCCGCGCGGGGCGGCGTTGCCCGATGAGCGGGCGCGTGCTGGGCCTGTGGGGTCGCCGTCAGGGCGGCCGTCTGCGCCAGCGCGGGCGCGTTTGGCAGCGAGAGCAGGGCGACGGCAGCAAACACGACTGCGGCAAAGCGACCGAACACGGCACTGCGACCGCCTTTGTCGGGCCATCTCTCCATCCGCCCAATGCATGGCTGCCGGACAGTGCGCGGTGTCGATGAGATCGTCATGGCAGCCCCCTCGGCCTCGTCAGGCCACTTTGGTCGGGTGAACGTTTCCATTGTAGGTAACATCCGCCCCGGTCGACGGGCGTTGCAACGCTTCGTTACACGTCCCGTCCTGCTTCCGTCCAGCGCCCCAACACCGATGCAAAACGACAGGCATCTACCCGTTCCCGGAAGTCCGTGGGGATGACGCGTGGCAGTCTCCTGCCTCCCGTCAACCTGCCCGTTCCGGGCACTCCGGAGTTATCGATGCCGTTCAATCGCTTCCCCAAGACAATGACCTGGTGTTTTGGGATTTCGAGACCCGAAGCCTCTCCACCGCCTGCGCGTTCCCATCCGATGGCAGACGCGCTGACCGGTACCCGTCATCCTGATCCCTCGACGGCCGGGACAAGTGGCGCTTCCCAAGTTTCTCAAACCACGTCCACAACCGATTCGCCGTCGGTGGCCACACGCTCGACGATGGCGGCGGACTGGAAGCGCGCCACGTCGCACGATCTCAGAGATCCTGTCGCATCCGGCCAGAGCGCTGCTGTCGCGCCTCCCATCTCGCTTTGGGAGTGCGACGATCCGACGCCCGACTGGTCGGTGCCGCTGCGCGAGACGGCGCAAGCGTGGGTCGAGCGCTATGGCGTGAAGACGGCGAAGCTCATTCGCGTGGACGGCGAATGCACGCGATTCGGCTTGTTGGAACTGGACGGCTACCGCTTCATCGTCGGGCCGACCGCCACGCCAGCCGAAGCGCGCAGCCTCACGCATATGCTCAAAACGCACCCTCAGATCGGCGCGATTTTCTGTGTCGAACCGGGCACGATGCAGCAGCCGCGCGACGATGGCGAGCCGGAAGTGACCGGCTATCGGGAGCGTCCGATAGGTGCGTATATCACGCGTTTAGCCCGCTCGGGCGGAGGCTGCGGCGCACCGGATGCCGGTATGAACGCCTGCGCGAACGCCGCGAGGCGGCCGTCGGCCGCATCCAACCGTCTGGATGGTGGCCTGTCGCACGTCCAGTTCATGGAGTTCGACGGCATGGAGCGCTTCGATACCCAGATCGACGGCGCTGCGCTCTGGCGCTCCGGCAAAGGCGTGGCGGATTTCATGCGGCAGCATCCGGGCAAGATCCCGCTCGTCTGCTCGGAGCGCGGCATTGCCCGGCCGTGCGCCGTCATTGCCAGCGCGGTGCTGCAATTGCGCGGTGGCGACGCCCGCCTGCGCAGCCTCCTTGCTCACGAAGTCGTCCAGCAGCGCGCCGAAGCCAGCGATCACCACATCAACGTGGCGGCGCGCAGCTTTGACCTGATCGCGGAACTGTCCCGGCTCACAACCATGCTGCGCGAGCCGGGGCGGGGTGAAACACGTGCCGAGCGCCGCGTGCACATCCTCAGGCAGCAACTGATGGGAAAAGACCATGGGGTCAAGATCGGCTGGCAAAGCCGGGAGGGACGCCGCAGGCTCGCCGACTACCTCGAAGCGAACTTCGAGAAGGCGTCGCCGTTGCTGGCGTCGGGGGGCTTGCCACCCGGTACGGCCATGCTGTGGTTGCGTGACGAACTCGACATGCTGAACGGTATCCGCTTCCTGTCCCCCGCGTACATCGACGGCCACACGGACAGGATCTCGCAGGAGGCCATCGCAGTCGAGGACCCGAACGCCGTGCGGCTGGTGTCGTTCGACGACTACGGGCTGACGTGCGACAACAAGTATTACGACGTCAGTTCGGTGGCTGGCTGGTACCGGCACTGTCTGGGCGCATCGAAGCCCCTGTCGAATCCGGTCTCGCGTGCGCCGGTCGTGGCGCTGCTGGTGAAGGCCGCCGAAAAGTCGCGGCTGGAAGCGCAGTTCCGCCGCTGGCCGGTCTAAGCCGTCGAAGGGCAAAGGCGGCGCGGCCCACGGGCAGTGCAGATGACGGCCCCAGACGATGGCCCCATCAACGCACCGGACCGACATCTTCGTGAAACGCCCCCCGACGCGCGTATAATTACGCCTTTGCCCTTCCTGATATTGGGTCCCGCCGTGACTACCCCCGCTCTGAACGCCCTGTACGAATCCTCCCTCAAGAGCCTGCCGCTGCTCTCGCGCGGCAAAGTGCGCGATAACTACGCCGTCGGCGACGACAAGCTGCTGATCGTGACGACGGACCGCCTCTCGGCGTTCGACGTGATCATGGGCGAGCCGATTCCGGGCAAGGGCCGTGTGCTCAACCAGATGGCCAACTTCTGGTTCGACAAGCTCGCACACGTCGTGCCGAACCACCTGACGGGCGTGGCCCCGGAGACGGTCGTCTCTGCCGACGAAGCCGCGCAGGTCGCCGGCCGTGCGGTCGTGGTCAAGCGTCTGAAGCCGATCCTCGTCGAAGCCGTGGTGCGTGGCTATCTGGCCGGCAGCGGCTGGAAGGACTATCAGGCAACGGGCGCGGTGTGCGGCGTGAAGCTGCCGGCCGGTCTGCAAAACGCGCAGCAACTCCCCGAACCGATTTTCACCCCGGCGGCCAAGGCCGAACTGGGTGAGCACGACGAGAACATCAGCTTCGACGACATGGCGAGCCGCATCGGTCGCGAACTGGCCGAGCAGATCCGCGAGATCTCGATCCGTCTGTACAAGGAAGCCGCCGCTTACGCCGCCACGCGCGGCATCATCATCGCCGACACGAAGTTCGAATTCGGTCTGGACGACGACGGCAAGTTGCACCTGATGGACGAAGCGCTGACCGCTGATTCGTCGCGCTTCTGGCCGGCTGACTCGTACGCCGTGGGCAGCAACCCGCCGTCGTTCGACAAGCAGTTCGTGCGCGACTGGCTGGAAACGCAGCCTTGGGGCAAGACCCCGCCCGCACCGGCGCTGCCGACGGAAGTCGTCGAGAAGACGGCCGCCAAGTACCGCGAGGCGCTCGAGCGCCTGACCGGCCAGCAACTGGCCTGAGCGGGGCACCGAGACTATGAGCGACAAACAAGCCGTGGCGCCGCGCGTTGGCGTGGTAATGGGGTCCAACTCGGACTGGGAAGTGATGAAGAACGCGGCCGCCATTCTGGCTGAGTTCGGCGTGCCGTACGAGGCGCAGGTCGTCTCGGCACACCGCATGCCGGACGACATGTTCCGTTACGCCGAAGCCGCACGCGAGCGCGGTCTGGTCGCGATCATCGCCGGTGCCGGCGGTGCCGCGCACCTGCCGGGCATGATCGCCGCCAAGACGACCGTGCCGGTGCTGGGCGTGCCCGTGCCGAGCAAGTATCTGCGTGGCGAAGATTCGCTGCTGTCCATCGTGCAAATGCCCAAGGGCGTGCCGGTCGCAACCTTCGCCATCGGTGAAGCCGGTGCGGCCAACGCGGCGCTGTTCGCCGTCTCGATGCTGGCTGCCGACGACAAGACGCTCGCCGACAAGCTCGAAGCATTCCGTGCGAAGCAGACCGAAGCGGCGCGCGGCATGACGCTGCCTGCGCTGTAAAAGAAAAAACGTCCCCGCTACCGTCTGTTCCTAAACGTCGATGAATTCCGTCTCCGCTGCGCCCGTCCTTCCCGGCCAATGGCTGGGTATGCTGGGCGGCGGCCAACTCGGCCGCATGTTCTGTTTTGCCGCCCAGTCGATGGGTTACAAGGTCTGTGTGCTGGACCCGGACCCGCGCTGCCCGGCCGGCGCCGTCGCCGACCGTCTGATCGTGGCCGATTATCGTGACGAGACGGCGCTCGCCGAGCTGGCCGCGCTGTGCCCGGCCGTGTCGACCGAGTTCGAGAACGTGCCGGCGCAGTCGCTGGATTTCCTCGCGCAAACCACGACCGTGAGCCCTGCCGGGCGCTGCGTCGCGATTGCGCAGGATCGGGTGGCGGAGAAGCGCTTCATCGAAAGCTGCGGTGTGCCTGTGGCCCCGCATCTGGTGATCGAGTCGAACGAGGCGCTCGCCGCCGTGGGCGATGCAGCCATTGCCAGCGTGTTGCCAGGCATTCTGAAGACGGCGCGTCTGGGTTATGACGGCAAGGGTCAGGTGCGCGTGAATACGCCCGCTGAAGCCCGTGACGCCTACGCTGCGCTGGGTGGCGTGCCGTGCGTGCTGGAGAAGCGTCTTGCGCTGGCGTTCGAAGTGTCGGTGCTGAGCGCGCGCGGTGCAGATGGCAAGGTCGCCACGTACCCGCTCGCCCAGAACGTCCACATCGACGGCATTCTCGCGACGACGACGGTGCCTGCCCCCGATGCAGCCCCGGCCATTGCCGATGCCGCGCGTGCGGCCGCTGCGGCGATTGCGTCGCAAATGGATTACGTGGGCGTGCTGTGCGTCGAGTTCTTCATCCTGAAGGACGGTTCGCTGGTCGCGAACGAGATGGCACCGCGTCCGCACAACAGCGGTCATTACACCATCGACGCCTGCGCTTCGAGCCAGTTCGAGCAGCAGGTGCGCGCGATGGCCGGACTGCCGCTCGGCGAGACGCGTCAGCACTCGCCGGCCGTGATGCTCAACATCCTCGGCGACATCTGGTTCGAGGGTCCCGCCAAAGACCAGCCCCGTACGCCTGCCTGGGCGGCGGTGGCGGCACTGCCGTCCGCACGCGTGCATCTGTACGGTAAGGAAGACGCGCGCGTGGGCCGCAAGATGGGCCACATCACGTTCGCCGGTGCGACGCTCGACGAAGCCCGCAAGGCGTGTGTGAGTGCCGCTGCGAGCCTCGACATTCCGCTGGAAGACTGAGCGCGCGATGTCCACGCCGTCCACGCCTCACACGCCCTCTACGACGTCCCCGTCCGACGCCCCGCGCATCGTCATGCCGCCGGCGGCTGCCATCACGCAAGCGGCCGAGCAACTGGCCGCGGGCGAGCTGGTCGCGTTCCCGACGGAGACGGTGTACGGGCTTGGCGGCGACGCGGAGAATCCGGCGGCTGTGGCGTCGATCTATGCGGCGAAGGGGCGTCCGGCCAATCATCCGGTCATCGTGCACTTTTCGCCGGAAGGCGATCCCGGTTACTGGAGCGACGACGTCACGCCTGCCGCGCGCAAGCTGATGGACGCGTTCTGGCCCGGTCCCCTCACGCTCATTCTCAAACGCGCGCCGCATATCCCGGACGCCGTCTCCGGCGGTCAGGATTCGGTCGGTTTGCGCGTCCCGTCGCATCCGGTGTCGCAGGCGCTGCTGCGCGAGTTCGCTCGGGTCAAGGGCGGTAAAAGTGGTAACGGTGGTCAGGGCGGCGTAGCAGGCCCGTCCGCCAACCGGTTCGGTCAGGTGAGCCCGACCGCCGCTCAGCACGTACGCGACGAGTTCGCCGGACTGCCGGGCGTTACCGTGCATGTGCTCGACGGCGGCGAAGCAGCCGTCGGTATCGAATCGACCATCGTGGATCTGTCGCGCGGATTCCCGGCGCTGCTGCGCCCCGGGCATATCACGCCGGAACAGATCGCCGAAGCGCTGGGCGAAATGCCGCGTCTGCCCGGGCAGGATAGCAATGCACCGCGTGCGTCCGGCACGCTCAAGGCGCATTACGCGCCGCGCACGCCGCTGTATCTGTGCGACGCCGGGCAGTTTGCGGCGGCGCTGGCCGTGCATCCCGCAGGCGAGCGTGTGGCCGTGGTCGCCTTCGCACCGACGCTGGCGACGTTGCCTGCCGACATCGCTGCATCGACCGACATCGTGAAGCACGTGCTGCCGGCAACGCCCGCTGGCCTCGCAACCGATCTGTACGCAATGTTGCGTCGCCTCGACCGCGCCAACGTCACGCACATCCTGTTCGAGCGTCTGCCGGACACGCCCGCCTGGGCCGCCGTCGGCGACCGCCTTGGCCGCGCCGCTGCGGCATTCGAACGCGCTTAAAACAGCGCCCGCTTCAGGTCGTCTTTCCCTCGGGCATCGGCGTCGTCTCACGTGCATGACGCCATTCCGGTGGCCCGAACAACGCCATCCACTTGTTGCGCCAGCCCGGCATCGTGACGACGTCACGCGCCATCGTGCGCCATTCGTGGAACGTCAGCGTGATCGGGTTGTGGGTGTGAATCTGATCGACGATGCCGTACTCACAGGGTTCTGCATCGCTCTCCTCGACGTATGAGCCGAACATGCGGTCCCAGATCACCAGCACACCTGCGTAATTCCGGTCGATGTAGCGCGGATTGCGTGCGTGATGCGCGCGATGGATTGACGGCGTATTGAGCACATACTCCAGCCAGCCGAGCTTCGGAATCGCCTGCGTGTGCACGAAGAACTGGAACGCGAGATTGAGCAGCACCACGCCGACGATCTGGATCGGTGTGAAGCCGATGAGCGCCATCGGTGTCCAGAACAGCCACATGCCCGCCACGGGATACATCAGGCTCTGCCGGAACGCCGTCGACAGATTCAGCCGCTCGGACGAGTGGTGCACGACGTGCGCCGCCCACAGCCAGCGAATGCGATGGCTGGCGCGGTGAAACACGTAGTAGAGAAAATCCTGAACGACGAAGAGCAGCACGAAGCCGACCCATCCGGCAGGCATCGTGTAGATACGGTGATGGTCGTAAAGCCACGCGTAGAACGGCACGATGAGCAGCCACGCGAGCTTGTCGGCGCCCTGATGCATGAGCGCGAGCGTTGCGTTGCTGATGGTGTCCTTCAGGCTGTACATGCCCGGACGGCGGCGTCGCCAGTACCACGCCTCGATGCCAATGCACAGCACGAAGACCGGCGCGAGCGCCAGCAGAATCAACTCGACGTTCATGACCTCGCGTCTCCTCACGATTGGGTCATCTGAATCGGTGTCCCTGCATCTCTTGTCTTAACCGTGGATAAGACTGGCGCAGGTGACACCGATGGAACGTCTATTCTGACGCGAATCGCCCTTGCTGGCGCTGTCGTTAGAGGGAAACGTCAAGTGCCGCGTCGGGCCTCGCTTCTACGTCGATGCACGACGAAAGCCCGACGCGAGCTGCACTCAAGGGGCGCTCATGGGGCGCTCATGGGGCATTTTCGTAGACCCACGAAATCAGCGCATCGTTGAACGGACGCGCGTTGCTGGCCTTCGGGTCGTTGATCAGCGAGACCACGACATAGGTGCTGCCCGAGCGCGTTGCAACGTAGCCTGCGACCGCGCCCACGTCGTCGAGCGTGCCCGTCTTGATGTGCGCGTTACCCGCCACGTCACGGTTAGTCAGACGATTGCGCATGGTGCCGTCGACGCCGACCGTCGGCATCGATTCGATGAGCACCTGTCCGGTCGGGCTATTGATGCCGTGTTGCAGCAGCCGCGCCAGTTCCGAGGCACTGATGCGCTCCACGCGCGACAGACCGGAGCCGTTCTCCACGACGAGTCCCGGCGTGGCGAGATCGTTCTTCTCGAGCCAGCGCGTGAGGACTTCACGCGAGCGCGCAATGCTGGCCGGTGTCTTGCCGTCGGCGGCCAACCCCAGCGTGAGGAACAACTGACGCGCCATCACGTTGTTGCTGAACTTGTTCATGTCGTGCACGACTTCGGCCAGCGTCTGACCGCGATGCGTGACGAGCAGACGCGCGCCCTGCGGTACCACACCCGTACGCACGTTGCCGTTGAACTGGCCGCCCGACGCCTGCCACAACGCACGGAAGCCGCCGAGGAAGAAGCGGTCGCGATCCGGCGCGGCGATGTTCCATCCCTTGTCTTCGCACGATGCCGGATACGTCCCCGAGAAATGCGCTACGTAAGCGCCATCGGGCGTCGTGCTCAGCGTGGGATGAATCCGCGTGAGCCAGTCGCCGCAATTGCCTGCGGCCGTCGAGGACATCTCGTTCGCCACTTGCAGATTCGCGAGCGGCGGCAGCACGCCGACATCCACGGTGCCGTTCGGATTGCCGGTGAAGCTGAAGGACATCGCCTTGAACGAGTACAGCAGCGGGTCCGGCGAGACGTTGTAGGGGCGGTCGCTGTCGCCGTCGATCGGCCCCTGCGCGCCGATGTCCGCGCTGTAGGCCGAGCGGTCGAGCACGATGTCGCCATTGATGTTCGTCACACCGGCGTTGTGCAGCTCAGCGACGAATTTCTCCATCTCCTCCGGTACCAGCTTCGGATCGCCCGTGCCTTTGAAGTAGAGATTGCCGTTGAGCGTACGACCGTCGGACGCACCGTCGGTGAACGCCTGTGTGCGCCAACGGTAATCGGGGCCGAGCGTGTCGAGTGCGGCAATCGTCGTGACCAGCTTCATCGTCGACGCAGGATTGCGCGGCACATTCGGATTGACGGCGAGCAACGGTGCAGGCACCGCGCCGCGCGTTTGCAGCGGGTTATCCACCTTCGCGACGATCACGCTGACGTGCGACGCGGGCACCTTGCTCGCTGCCAGCGCGCGTGCCAGCGGTTGCGGCAGCGGCGTGGCGTGCGGTGCCGTCACCGGCACCTTCGGCATCTTGCGCTTCGCCTGCTTTTCGGTTTTCGCCTGTACGGGCATGCTTGCCAGCATGGCAATGGCCAGCACCGCGCCACAGGCGCGCGCTACGTTGGGCATCGGGGAAACGGCGGAGCGGGACGAAAGTGACGACGGTGACGAAGGCGGGAGGGAGCTGAGGCTGTGCAGTGCGTCGGACGCGTGACGAAGGGAATGCAAAGGGCGGCGGGGCAGGCGTAGCAAACGCATGACGGGCGGAGTTCTCCAGTGTTGCGCGCTGCGAAACCCCACAGCGCGGTGCGATGCGTGCCATTGTAAGTCCGACGTGCAACGAACTGTCGCTACAATGAGTCGAATTCCGGTGAGTGTCACTCGAAGGCAACATTGAGCGATCCCTCGCAACGCTCGCTGCGTTGTGGAGAACCGCGTACGAGACACCCCGGGCAAAGCCTCAACCGGTGCCAAACCATGCGAATTTTGTTGGTGGAAGACGATACGATGATCGCCACGGCCGTCATGAAAGGTCTGCGCCAGGACGGCTGGACCGTCGACCATGTCGGCGACGGGCAGCGCGCACTCGACGCGCTCGCCGTGGAGTCGTACGACGCGCTGCTGCTCGATCTCGGTCTGCCGCGTCGCGACGGCATCGACGTGCTGCGCACACTGCGTGGTCGCGGCCAGACGCTGCCAGTGCTCATTGCCACCGCGCGTGATGCCGTGGCGGACCGCGTCAAAGGACTGGACGCCGGTGCCGACGATTACCTCGTTAAACCCTTCGATCTCGACGAACTCGCCGCACGGCTGCGTGCGCTGGTGCGGCGTCAGGCTGGACGCAGCGAGCCGTTGCTGCGTCATGGCGGCATCGTGCTCGACCCTGCAACGCGTCAGATTACCTGCGACGGCGCGCCCGTTGTGCTCTCGGCGCGCGAATACGCCGTGCTCGAAGCGTTGCTCAATCGCCCTGGGGCGGTGTTATCCAAGTCGCAGCTTGAAGAACGTATCTACGGATGGGGCGAGGAAGTGGCGAGCAACGCCGTCGAAGTCCATATTCACGGGCTGCGTAAGAAGCTCGGCGCGGATGCCATCCGCACCGTGCGTGGCGTCGGCTACATGATGCCCGCGCAGACGGGCGAGAGCGCAAACGGTGGCTCGTCGGCGTCGGAGGCGAACTGATGCGCTCGATTCGCCGCCGTCTGCTCTTCGGGCTGCTTATCACGCTGGCGATTGCGCTGGTGCTCGCAGGCATCGCCATCTTCCGTCAGGCACGCACCGAAGCCAACGAGCTGTTCGACTTCCAGTTGCAGCAGATGGCGTTGTCGTTGCCCGCCGAATCGTTCTCCATCGTGCCGGGTGAGCACAACGACACGGAAGGTCTCGTCATCCAGATATGGAGTCAGAACGGTGTGGAGTTGTACTACTCGCACCCGCGCACGCCGCTGCCACCGCGTGCCGAACTCGGCTTCACCACTGTGCAGACGCCCGTCGGTGATTGGCGTGTCTACGCGGCGCGCGTAGGTGATAACGTCGTGCAACTGGCGCAGCCGATGGTGATCCGCGACTCGCTCGCCGTATCGATGGCCTTGCGCACCCTGTTGCCGCTGGTCGTCGCGATGCCGCTGCTCGGCTTGCTCGTGTGGATTGTCGTGGGACGTGGGTTGAGGCCGTTGCGTCGCGTGACGAAGGCGCTCGATGCGCGTGCGCCGGGGGCGTTGGAAGCGTTCCCCGAAGCCGGTTTGCCGGACGAAGTGCGTCCGCTGGTGCGTGCGCTTAACAGCCTGCTCGGCCGGCTCGACGACGCACTGGTTCAGCAAAAGGCCTTCGTCGCTGACGCTGCGCATGAGTTGCGTACACCGCTCGCCGCGTTGCAGCTTCAGGTGCAGTTGCTCGAACGCGCGCACACCGATGCAGAGCGCGCCGAGGCCATGCGCGATTTGCGTGAGGGCGTGCGTCGTGCGTCACACATGGTGGCGCAGTTGCTGACGCTGGCGCGTCAGGAGCCGGATGCCACGCGTGCGGCGGCGGCGTTCACCGACTTGCCGTTGGCCCCCTTGTTGCAGGACGTCGTGGCGCACCACGCGGCGCTGGCCGTCGCACGTGGGATCGATCTCGGACTGGACGCGCCTGACGCGCTGGCGCAGATCAGTCGCGTGCGCGGCGATACGAACGCGTTACAGACGCTCTTCGGCAACCTCGTCGACAACGCGCTGAAATACACGCCGCGCGGCGGACACGTCGATGTCCGACTGATATCGGCGACGCCATCTCCGGTGGTCGAAATCGAAGACACCGGCCCGGGCATTGCACCGGCCGAGCGCGAGCGCGTGTTCGATCGATTCTTCCGTGGCGGCGCGGCCACGACGGATGGCATGGCGCCGTCCGATGCGTCGGGCCAGCCTCCGGCGGACGCGGCAAGTGAGTCGGACGCGCCGCGCGCACAGGGCAGTGGTCTGGGGCTCGCCATCGTGCGAAACATCGCGCAGGCGCACGGCGCGCTGGTGGAGTTACTTGACGTTCGTGACGCTGGCAACGGTCACGGATTGCGCGTGCGTGTGAGCTTCGGCGGCGCGACCTCGGTGCCGCCAGCGCTGTGATCTCACGGGGCTCGCGTCTTGCGGTGCCGGCGCGCGCGCCGACACCGTGTTGGCGACGAACTGCGGCGCTCATCCCCGCGTCACGCTCGTGACCTTGTCGTTTTCAATCGTGAGCGTGCGGCGATCCGGGCGGTGATCGCGCGTCGTCGGCAGGGTCTTGCCGTCCTGCATGCCGATGCGCCACGGACACCCTTGCAGCATCGACTTCGCTTCCGTGAGCGACTTGCCGACGATCGCCTGATCGGTCGGCGCATCCTTCGAACATTCGCCGTTCTGGCTCTGCATCTGGCCGGACATCGCCCCTTGTGCCGGCGTCGAGTCCGCCGGCCCCTGCGTGCCCACACCGTTGCCCGATGCGGCCTGCGCAGACATCGCCAGCGTCAGACAGAGAAACGTACCGGCCGCGCCGATCCAGCGTGAAGCACGGCGAGCGTGATGACGGGACTGGGAGGATGTGGACGCTTCGGGGGTGTCCAACAAATCGATCTTGCGCATCGTGATTCTCCTGTCGATGAAAAAGCGCGGCGCGGAATTGCACCACTCAGCCACCGTAGACAGCGGCACGCGACGTACGCAAGTCGAACAACGCGAGGTGCGCCTTCAAACGCTTGCAGCCGTCACGCATAGCAATCACTGTGGCTTCGGATCGTCTTCGATGAATGACATTGCGGCGTCGACGTCTTTTCCGTGGAATGGCCGCGTTGCCGTCTTAAAGTCTTCTGAATGTTTCCTTAAGCTTCGTCTTAAGGTTCTCTTAAGGGAGCCTCTCTACGATGACAGTCATGTTCAAACGTGGTCGTCGGTAAGGAGAGACTCATGCAGACTTCGAAGCTCACTCGTACGTTGGTTGCCGGTGCCGTGCTCGTCGCCCTGACGGGCGGCTATGTGGCCGGTCGTCAGCACTGGCAGACGCCTCTGACCTCGGAAATGGTCAGCGATGCGAGCGCTGCAAGCTCCCCGGCCGCCACCCCGGTTGCAGCGCAAAATACCCCGAACACCGCGCCCCGTATGCTGGTGCCGGACTTCTCGCAACTGGCGGAACAATACGGACCGGCCGTAGTCAACATCAGTGTGACGCACGATGGGAAACCTTCGGCGCAACGCGGCGCGGCGGCGAACCCGTCGAATCAGCTCCCGCCGGGCATGGATCCGAACGATCCGCTGTTCCAGTTCTTCCGCCACTTCTACGGCGCACCGGGTAACGACGGTGGCGACGGCGGAGGGGACGACGGCAGCAGCGGGCCGACGCGCAGTCTCGGCTCGGGCTTCATCGTGAGCCCGGACGGCTACATCCTCACCAACGCTCACGTCGTCGACGACGCGAGTCAGGTGACGGTGAAGCTCACCGACAAGCGCGAGTACAAAGCGAAGGTCGTGGGCAGCGACAAGGCTAGCGACGTTGCGTTGCTGAAGATTGCCGCCACGGATTTGCCGACGGTGAAAATCGGCGATCCGTCGAAGTCGAAGGCAGGTGAATGGGTCGTCGCGATCGGTTCGCCGTACGGCTTCGATAACACCGTGACGGCGGGCATCGTGTCGGCCAAAGCGCGCGCGTTGCCCGACGAGAACTACACGCCGTTCATCCAGACGGACGTGCCGGTCAATCCGGGCAACTCGGGCGGACCGCTGTTCAACCTGAACGGTGAGGTCATCGGCATCAACTCGATGATCTACTCGCGTACCGGCGGATTCCAGGGCTTGTCGTTCGCGATTCCGATCGACATGGCGATGAAGGTCAAGACGCAGCTTCAGCAGTACGGCAAGGTGAGTCGCGGCCGCATCGGTGTGGCGATTCAGGAAGTGAATCAGTCGCTGGCGAAGTCGTTCGGTCTGCCCAAGCCTACGGGGGCGCTGGTGTCGTCCATCGACAAGAGCGGTCCTGCGGCGAAGTCGGATCTGAAGCCGGGCGACGTGATTCTGGCCGTCAACGGCGCGACCATCGAGGATTCGGTGCAGTTGCCGGAGAAGATTGCCGATATGCGTCCGGGGCAGACGGCCACGCTCACGGTGTGGCGTAACGGCGCGAAGCAGGACATCGCCGTGAAGATCGCCGCGCTGAACGACAAGAAGGACGTGGCGAGCACCGACGATTCGGCAACGCACGGTCGTCTGGGGCTGGCGGTTCGCGAACTGTCGCCGCAGGAGAAGCAGGCGGCGCAGGTGACGAACGGTCTGCTGGTCGCCCGTGCCGGGGGACCGGCGGAGCAGGCCGGGGTCGAGGCGGGCGACATCATTCTGTCGCTCAACGGCACGCCGGTGACAAGCGCCGCGCAACTGAGCGAGAAGCTCAAGAAGGCAGGCAATAATGTCGCGTTGCTCGTGCAGCGCGACGGGCAACAGATTTTCATCCCGGTCGATCTCGGCTAAGCCTCTGAGCAACACCACAGGCCCCGAGAAAGACGCCAAGGGGTGCCACGCACTACCCGGGTACCGACGGCTGCGCTGTCGGTACGAACCGCATCGCGAAGTCATGCAAGGGGAGGTTGAACATGTGGCAACAACAATGGCAACGCTGGTCGGTGGCTGCCGCCACCGCCGCAGCACTGACGGGCAGTCTGGGCGGCATTTCCGTCGCCCATGCACAGGGCGGCACATTGCCGCCGACGATGCAGCAGGGCAACGTGACGTACGTGTCCGGCGGTATCGACAGCGACGAGTCGGGCACTTTCAAGCGTGAAGCGTCGCGCTGGCCGCTGTCGATCACGATGGCCGCACGCGGCAATGGCGCGAACGAATACATTGCCGACGCACAGGTGCAGATCATGCACGGCGGCACGACAGTGCTCGATACGCGCTCGAAAGGGCCGTACATGCTGGTGAAGTTGCCCGACGGTGACTACACCGTGAAGGTGACGTACGAGGGCAAACCCATGACGAAGGATGTGAAGGTTTCCGCCAAGGGTCACGCCGTCGCAACGTTCCTGTGGCCGCACGACTGATGTGCCGATCGGTCGGACGAACACAGTGACGCAGTGGTTGATGGCTTGGAACGCGATTGACGAGCGCGTTTGAAGCCTGTTTGAGGCAGTTACCCAGGCAGTACCAGGCAGTACCACTCTGCAACGAGTGAGCGAGTTGCGCCGCCATGTTCCTCATGGCGGCGCTTTTTTTTGTGGATTTGGAAAGGTGCGGCGGGGGCGGGAGCGAACGAGGTGTCAGGCGGCGCTGCGGCACGCGGTCGCAGAAGGGGCGTCGTCGTCGGTGGCGCTGTCTACCGCATTGTCGGCACGCACGGCAAACGTCTGCGTGACGGCGATGCCGTTCTTGATCGCGGTCATTTCGGCCAGAATCGCCACGGCGATTTCAGCGGGCGTGCGTGCGCCGAGATGCATGCCGACGGGGCCATGCAGCCGCTCGATTTCCGTTGTGCTCAGATCGAACAGCGACAGCCGTTCGCGACGCCGCGCATTGTTCACGCGCGACCCGATGGCACCGATGTAGAACGCGGGCGATTTGAGCGCTTCGAGCAGCGCCATGTCGTCGAGCTTCGGATCGTGCGTGAGCGTGAGCACGGCGCTGTGCGAATCGAGTTGCAGACGGACGATGAGATCGTCCGGCATCTCGCGCGAGAGTTCGGTGCCCTCGACCTGCCATTCGTCCGCATACTCGCTGCGCGGGTCGCAGACGATCACGTGATAGTCGAGCGCGCACGCCATGCTCGCCACATACTTCGAGAGCTGGCCTGCACCGATCACGACCAGACGATGACGTGGCCCATGCGAGGTGATGAGACGCTCGCCGTCGAATTCGACAGATGGCGTGTGGTGCCCCGGGGCCATGCGGACCGCGCCGGTCGTCATGTCGAGTTCGCGCACGACGAGGCGGAATTTACCGATGCTGTCGAGCAGTTCGGGAATGCGCGACGTCTCGCGCACGGGTTCGAGCACCAGTTGCAGCGTGCCGCCGCAGGGTAGCCCGAAGCGATGCGCTTCCTCGGCGCTCACGCCGTAGCTGGTGATTTGGGGACGGTCTTGGGGCCAGTCGCCGTCGCGAATGCGCGCGACGAGATCGTCTTCGACGCAGCCGCCGGACACGGAGCCGACGAGATGACCGTCTTCACGGATCGCGAGCATCGAGCCCACGGGACGCGGGGCGGAGCCCCAGGTGCGCACAACGGTGCCCAGCGTGACGAAAAAGCCTGCGCGGGTCCACTGTACGGCGGACTTCAGCACTTCCAGATCGACACTGTCCATAGCACTTTTCCTTCGCCAATACGCAAGCGGCCGACCGCTGGCCAGGGGGACGCTGGCTACCGACGGTTCTGATGATTTGCCGCTCGATGTGATGCGGCGAGTATATCGCGCCTTGGCTCGCGCTGTATTTCAGCCGATACGCCGGTCGGACGGAGGGGCGGAGGGGGCCGACGAGGATTCGGCACAGCATAGGCAGTCGGGGACGCGATGCCGCAGCCGCGCTCTGACGGGCGGTAACTCGTGTCACAATAGTTCGATGTTCGAGACAACGCCGCAATGCCGCAATATCCAAACGTCGCCACACCGCGATGTCGCCACGCCACCTGACGGCCCGAAGTTCATCAGGCGCAGACGCTAAGGAGAAGGGCAATGGAGCTTAAGAACAGCCGGCAGTTACCCGTCGCGCGCGACGTCGCGTGGATCGCGCTGAACGACCCCGGTGTGCTGCAGGGATGTATTCCCGGGTGCGAGTCGATCGAGCGCGTGGACGACACGACGTGGACCATCGCCATCGCCGCGACACTCGGCCCCGTCGGCGGACGCTGGACCGGGCGTATCAAGCTCACCGACGTGATCGCGCCGACCTCGTACACATTGCATTTCGACGGGATCGGCTCGTCGGCCGGCCTCACACGCGGTCAGGCCGCCGTCACGCTGCAACTGCAAGGACCGATGACCACATTGATGACTTACGACCTGAAGGCGCAGTTCGGCGGCGAGTACGCCAAGCTCGATACGCCGCAGGTCGACGGCGCAGCCGCCGCGCTCGCCAACGAATTCTTCCGGCGCCTGACGGCCGCTATCGCGCCCCACCACAAGCTGAACGATCCCATCGCCGCCGACGGCGAAGTGGCCGCCGCGCTGGCGACCGATGCCGCCATGCGCGACATGCCCTCGACTCGGGGCAAACTCACGCGTTGGTGGCCATGGGCCGTGGCGCTGCTGATCCTGATCTTTATCGTGATGTGGGGCAACCATGCCAGCTGAGTACGACATTCGGGTACGTATTCGCGACGGCGAGACGCCGGTGTTCGGCCCGGGACGTCTCACGCTGCTGCGCGCCATCGATGCGACGGGGTCGATCTCGGCGGCGGCGCGTCGCATGAACATGTCGTACCGTCGCGCGTGGCTGCTCGTCGAAGCGATGAACCACGAGTTTCGGGAGCCGCTCGTGACGCGCCACATCGGCGGTGTATCGGGCGGCGGGGCGCAGTTGACGCCGTTCGCACAGAACCTCGTCGCGCATTACGACACGCTCATCAAAGAAATCCGCTCGCTGCTCGACGCCCACGTGCCGACCTTCGACGCCTATCTCAAAGACGGGAAAGCCGTCGATCCGGACGACGAGTGAATTTGTCCTGAGGCCCCCTCAGGACAGTCGTTCCGGCCCGCTTTCCACGATTCCCCTTCTGCACGCCCGGGCGCGGCAACACCGTTTGCCGCCCGGTATTCCCGCTTGCGCCGTTCGTCACGAAAAAGTTAATTCTTCGTGAGGACTTCGTCATCGGCATCCGGCGACACTGACTCCATCGAATAACACTTCTGCGATGGAGACCGCGATGACCACGATGACGAAGTCAGTGCCCCCTACGACACAGCCTCCGGTGCGTGCTGCTACGGTTCAGCCGTGGTGGCTGCGCGTGACTCACTGGCTCAACGTGCTGGCGGTCATCGCGATGGTGATGAGCGGCTGGCGCATCTACAACGCGTCGCCGATCTTCGGCTTCCGATTCCCGAACGAGATCACCCTCGGTGGATGGCTCGGCGGTGCAATTCAATGGCACTTCGCCGCCATGTGGCTGCTGGCCGCCAACGGGCTGATCTACCTGCTGGCCAACCTCGCCAGCGGCCGTTTCTCCCGACGCTTCTTTCCGCTGACGCCGCTTGGCGTGGTGCGCGATCTCTTCGCGGCGCTGCGTGGCCGTCTGGCGCATGACGATCCGCGTCACTACAACCAGGTGCAACGCGCGGCTTATCTGTTCGCAGTGCTCGATCTCGTGCTGCTGGTGGCGTCGGGACTCGCGATCTGGAAACCCGTGCAACTGGGCTGGCTGCTGGTGTTGTTCGGCAGTTTTCAGGGCGCGCGTCTGGTCCATTTCATCGCGATGTCGGGGTTGGTGGCGTTCATCGTGATTCACGTGGCGATGGTGGCGCTGGTGCCGCGAACGCTGCGCACCATGATCACCGGGCGCTGAGCGCAGCGACTTCACCCGATACCGCAACACGAACGATCCGGACGGCACTGCCATGACACTCGAACGTAAATCCAAGATCATCACGCCCGACGCGCCGGTCATCCGCGACGGCGAGGCGATTCTCCGCGAAGCCCGCACGCTGATGACGCGCCGCGTGACCGAGCCGTCGCGCCGAGCCTTCCTCACGCGCACGCTGACACTAGGCGGGGTGGCCATGCTCTCTGGCTGCTCGCTCGACAACAACGCCAGCGTGGAGACGGCGCTCACCCGGATCTCGCGCTGGAACGATCGTGTGCAGGCCGCGATATTCCGTAAAGACGCGCTCGCACCCACGTTCCCGGCATCGGCGATCACGCGTCCGTTTCCGTTCAACGCGTTTTACTCCATCGACGAAGCACCGACGGTGGACGAGGCCGACTACCGGCTGGAGTTGTCCGGGCTGATTGCGGACAAGGCACCGTGGCGACTCGATGTCCTGCGCGATTTCGCTGCGACGCGTCCGTCCGAACAGATCACGCAACACATCTGCGTGGAAGGCTGGAGCGCGATCGGTCGCTGGGGCGGCGTGACGTTCGCGGACTTCCTGCGCCGCATCGGCGCGGACACCACGGCGAAGTACGTCGGCTTCAAATGTGCGGACGACTACTACACGAGCATCGACATGCCCACGGCGCTGCATCCGCAGACGCTGCTGGCGCTCACCTACGACGGCCAGACGCTGCCCCGGGAGTACGGCTTCCCCATGAAGCTGCGCATGCCCACGAAGCTCGGCTACAAGAATCCCAAACACATCCAAGCGATCTACGTGACCAACACGTACTCGGGCGGGTACTGGGAGGACCAGGGATACAACTGGTTCGGCGGCAGTTGATGCGATGGCCGGGGTGCGCGTTTCGCTTCCCGGCTGCGTACGGCTGCACGATTCACGGGACGGACAGGAAACGTCTCACTGGAAATTTCTCACTCTTGGAGCAAACGCAATGAAGACACGATATCTCGCAGTGATGGCCATGGGTCTGGCACTCGGCACGGGCGCTGCTTTTGCGCAGGACGCCATGGGCAAGGGCGATGCGATGGGCAAGGGCGATGCCATGGCCAAACACGACGCCATGGGCAAGGGCGATGCCATGAAGAAGGGCGACGCGATGGGCAAGGGCGACGCGATGAAGAAGGGCGATGCCATGGGCAAGCATGACGCGATGGGCAAGGGCGACGCCATGAAGAAGGGCGATGCCATGGGCAAGGGCGACGCAATGAGCAAGTAATCGCTTCCCAGGGCGAAAAAGTGACAAGGCGTCGCAGCGAGTTCCGTTGCGACGCCTTGTCCTTTTTCAAACGACGCGAACGCGCCTCCCACGCAAGGCTAGCGTGTCAGCGCCACCGACTTGATGAGTAGGTACACGTCGCGTCCCGGCGCGAGTTGCAGTTGATCGGCAGAAAAGCGCGTGATGCGCGCGCGAAGCACGGTATCGGCAGCGTCCCCGGAGAGGGTGGCCCCGACCTCGACCGAGTCGCCAAGGTCGCGAAGCGTGGAGACGCGTGCGCGAAGCACGTTGAGCACGCTCGTGTCGACCGGGACAGACGTCGCGATCGCCACATCGCGTTCGCGCACGAGTATGCGGCAGGCGTCGCCCGCTTCGCCACTCGCGCGGGGTACGCGCAAGCGGATCGTGTCGCTGCCGTTCACGGCAAGCTCCGTCAGGCCATATTGCGTGTCGTGCGAGACGATGCGCGTCTCCAGCACGGTGCCCGGCGATTCGGCGATGCCGTCCAGCGCATCGCGATGCACGTTGAGCACGTCGGCCGGCGCACCCTGCGAAATCGTGCGTCCTTCCTTGAACAACACCACCTGATCGGCCAGTCGCATCACTTCGTCGAGCGAGTGCGTGACGTACAGCACGGGTAGCTTCAGCTCGTGGCGAATGCGGTTCAGGTAGTCGAGGACTTCGAGACGTCGCGCGTGATCGAGCGAGGCCAGCGGTTCGTCCATGAGCAGCATGCGCGGGCAGGACAGCAGCGCACGGCCGATGCCCACCCGCTGCTTCTCGCCGCCCGAGAGTGCGCCCGGACGTCGGTCGAGCAAGTGGCCGAGGTTCAGCACGTCGACGACATGTTCGAGGGCGATGGCGCCCGTGCCTTCCGTGGTAGAAGCGGCGACATCGCGACGTCGCAACCAGCGCCCGAAGAGCAGGTTCTGGCGCACGGTGAAGTGCGGCAGCAGGCGGGCGTCCTGAAACACGTAGCCGATGCGGCGACGCCAGGTCGGCAGTGCGATACCGGCGGCGCTGTCGAAGAGCACGTTATCGCCCACGACGATGCGTCCGGCATCGGGCTTGAGCAGACCGGAGACGGCGTTGACCACCGTACTCTTGCCGCTGCCGGACGGACCGAACAAGGCCGTGACACCCATGCCGGCGGCGAACTCGGCGTCGAGCACGAAGCTGCCGAAGCGGTGTTGGAGACGAACTTCAACCGTCATGACCCATCGCCTTGCGATTGCCGAAGCGGATCAACACTTCGGAGAAGATAAGCGTGGCGACGGCCAGCACGACCGAAATCGCGCACATGCGCCAGACCATCGCGTCACCGTCGGGGACTTGCGTGGCCGTGTAGATCGCCAGCGGCAACGTCTGCGTCTGTCCGGGGATGTTCGAGACGAAGGTGATCGTCGCGCCGAACTCACCGAGCGCACGCGCAAAGGCCAGCACGAAGCCGTGCAGCACGCCGGTCGCGGTGAGCGGCAGTGTCACGGTGAGAAAAGTGAGCCAGGGACCGGCGCCGAGCGTCTGCGCGGCTTGCTCGAGCTTCATGTCGGACGACTCCAGCGCCTGCCGGATCGCGCGCACGAGCAGCGGAAAGCCCATCACGCCGGCCGCGAGTGCTGCGCCCGTCCAGCGAAAAGCGAAGGTGAAGTTGAACCACTCACGCAGCAGCTTGCCGATCGCGCCTTGCGCGCCGAACAGCACAAGCAGCGCGAAGCCCACCACCACTGGGGGCAGTACGAGCGGTAAGTGCAGGATGGCATCGAGCAGCGCCTTGCCGGGGAAGTGCCGGCGGGCGAGCAGCCAGGCGGCCGCGTAGGCGAAGGGCAGGCTGCAAAGCGTGCCCCACAGACCTACGCGCAGGCTCAGTTCAACGATGCCCCATTCTTCCGGGGTCAGGCTCATACCGAGTTACGGACGGGTGAAACCGAAACGCTGGAACGTGGCCTGAGCCGTCGGCGTTTGCAGGAATTTGAAGAACGGATCGGCGTCGGCGCGATTGGCCTGCTTCGTCACGGCCACCGGGTAGACGATCGGTGCATGGCTGTCGGCGGGGAACGTACCGGCGATACGCACACGCTTCTCGGCGTTGGCGTCCGTCTTGTAGACGATGCCGTACGGCGCTTCGCCACGGGCCACCAGCAACAGCGCGTTGCGCACGTTGTCGGCGGCGGCCACCTTGCCCTGCACCTTCGACCAGATACCGAGCTTCTCGAGCGCAGCCTTGCCGTACAGGCCAGCCGGCACGTGAGCGGGGTCGCCCATGGCGAGCTTGCCGTTGCCGATCTTGGCGTCGAGATCCGCGCCAGTCTTGAGGTCGACGTCACCCGAGGTCGTGGCGGGCGCGATCAGCACCAGTTCGTTGCCGAGCAGGTTGGTGCGGGTCTTCGTGTCGATCAGGTCGTGCTTCTGTGCGTAGTCCATCCAGTCCTGGTCGGCCGAGATGAAGACGTCGGCGGGGGCGCCTTTCTCGATCTGACGGGCGAGCGTCGAGCTTGCGCCGTACACGAGCACCGGTTTCTTGCCCGTTTCCTTGGTGTAGGCGGCCGACAGGTCGTCGAGGGCGTCCTTCATGCTGGCGGCGGCGAACACTTGCTGGGCTGCGGCGTGGCCGGCAAACAACAGGCTGGCACCGACGGCGGCAACGCCGAGCGCGCGGCGCAGCATCGTGCCAGGGGTATTCGAGGCTTGGGACGTGTGGCTAACAGTGACAGTAGTTGCGACAGCTTTCACGAAAGTGGTCTCCAGCGTGTGGTGGCAAGGCTGACTCGGCTGACGCGATATTCGGCGCGCAGCGCCGTGAGCCGGCTCTTGGATACGGTCGGGCAGCGAGGCCGGACCTTCGGCTGCGCGGGGTGCGCAACGCGTTATGTAGGATTATATATAACGATGCGGCGCTGTACAGCGATATGCCTTATCACGGCATTCGAATGGCGCGCGGCGCGGCGATGCCGCGTCGCGAAACGGAGAATTCGGGACAATGTGCACATTCGCCGGACATGGCGAAGTGCGTCAGGCGAGGGAAAGCCAAGGGTGCCGAAGGGGGCCGAAGGGCGCCCGTTCGCGTGACGACTGCTAATTAATATATGTAGTAAATCGAAAGGGGCCACGATCGGGCCCCTTCGTCACGTCTCAGGCGGCTGCCGTCTGCCCGCTCGGGCGCAACATCGCCGGGCTGGTGCGCAGCATGTCGAAAAAGCCGTCGACGACGGCGTCGCACTCAGCGCCGAGATCGTAGTCGGGCAGGAAGAGCCAGTCCGACATCATGCCGACGACCAGCGCGTGCAGCATGATCGCCGCGCGCCGTGTGTCGAGCGCTGCAGGCAACTGGCCGCGCTCGATGGCACGTTCCATGTCACGCGTAATGCGCTGCTTGCCGTCTGCGCAGGCTTCGCGCTGACGCTCCAGCACCGAGAGCATCTCGTTCGTGTATTCACACTTGTGGAACAGAATGTCCAGCACGCGACGGCGGCGCTCGTTGCGCGCGGTTTCCTTGAGCACCAGCTTGCAGATCTCGTGCATGCGCTGCATGGGGTCGCCGTCTTCCGGCTCGGTGCATTCCTCGTCGATCATGCGCTCCATCGGCAGACGGATGCGATCCGTCATGGCGTTGAAGAGGTCGATCTTGTTCTTGAAGTGCCAGTAAATGGCGCCGCGCGTGAGGCCGGCGGCTTCGGCGATGTCGGCCAGCGACGTGCGCGACACGCCTTTCTGAGCGAACACCGTCTCGGCGGTGTCCAGCAACAGATTGCGGGTCTCGATCGCTTCTTCTTTCGTTCTGCGGGCCATCGTCGTGTCACAGGGGCAGCGGAAATTTGTGAAATGTCATGTAAACCGCGCCGCACTATGGTGCGACGCAATGTGATTTACATACATTCATGAATGTATCTATAATAGCAGCCGCTTGCTCTATTGCACAGGGACCATTTAAGCTGCCTCCTCTAAGGGATAACTCCCTGACCGGAGAGAGCGAATTGATGAAGCCGCGCCGCCTGATTGGGGGTTAGGTGCGTGAGTCAAGGTCGCCTGATGTCCCGGAGCCTGTTCGACGATCTCACACGAGTGCCAGCGTGCGCGGCCTGTGTCGCGCCCGGGGACGTCTTGTTGGCCCGCCCGTCCCATCCGGTGGGCCTGTCTCCGATGGCCCGCTCAACCGGGCCTTTTGGTATTTGCCGCCCGCCTTTGTGCGACGGGATTGCGGACCGGCCTTCGCCGTCGCAATCGTCGCAACGTTATTCGTCATTTTGTTTGACCGCATTCCATTTATCGGGGGCGTATATGCACGTCAAGAGAAGTTCACTGGGGATGGTCACTGCCGTCGCACTCGCGGTATTGACCCTGGCCGCGTGCGGCAAGAAGCCGCAGCAGCCGCAGGGCATGGTGCCGGAAGTCGGCGTCGTGACACTGCAACCCCAGAGCGTCACGCTGACGACCGACCTGCCAGGCCGTACCGCGCCCTACCGCGTCGCCGACGTGCGTGCGCGCGTCGACGGGATCGTGCTCAAGCGCGATTTCACCGAGGGCGGTGACGTCAAGGCTGGTCAGCGTCTGTACAAGATCGATCCGGCAACGTATCAGGCGGCTTACGAGAATGCCAAGGCAACGCTCGCGAAGGCCGTGGCGAATCAGGCATCGACCAAGTTGTTGGCCGATCGCTACAAGCAACTGGTCGCCGTCGAAGCCGTGTCGAAGCAGGACTACGACAACGCGGTCGCCGCCGCACTGCAAGCCGATGCCGATGTGCAGGCCGGCAAGGCTGCCGTCGATACGGCGAAGATCAACCTCGGCTACACCGACGTGCCGGCCCCGATCTCGGGCCGCACCGGTCTGTCGCAAGTGACCGAAGGCGCTTACGTGCAGTCCGGCGCCGCCACGCTCATGACGACCGTGCAGCAGATCGATCCGATGTACGTGGACGTGACGCAATCGGCCGCCGACGGCCTGCGTCTGCGCCGCGCGCTGGCCGACGGCAAGCTGCAAAGCGCCGGCAAGAACGCCGCCAAGGTCGAACTGACGTTGGAAGACGGCACGACGTACCCGCTCGAAGGCAAGCTCCAGTTCTCGGACATCACCGTCGACCAGACGACCGGCTCGGTGACCGTTCGCGCGATCTTCCCGAACCCGAACCGCGAGTTGTTGCCCGGCATGTTCGTGCACGCCAAGCTCCAGGAAGGCGTGAAGGACGGTGGTCTGCTGGTGCCGCAACAAGGCGTGACGCGTGACCAGAAGGGGCAGCCGACGGCGCTTATCGTGAACAAGGAAGGCAAGATCGAGCTGCGTCAGCTTGTGACCGACCGTGCGATCGGCGACAAGTGGCTGGTGAGTTCGGGTCTTGCCGCAGGCGATCAGGTGATCGTGTCCGGTCTTCAGAAGGCGCGCCCCGGTTCGCCTGCGAAGGCAGTGCCGGCGCAGTTGCCGGGTGCACAGGCGCAACAGCCGGCGGGTGCAAGCGCACCGGCCGCTGCCAACGCTTCGGGCGCCTCGCAGGCCGACGCCGCCTCGAGCGCCAAAGCCCAATAACGCGGAGCCTTATTCATGGCAAAGTTTTTTATCGATCGCCCGATCTTTGCTTGGGTGATCGCCATTGTCATCATGCTGGCCGGTGCGCTTTCGATTCTGAAGCTGCCGGTCTCGCAGTATCCGCCGATCGCACCGCCGTCCGTGCAGATCACCGCGACCTATCCGGGCGCTTCGGCGCAGACCGTGCAGGATACGGTCACGCAGGTGATCGAGCAGCAGATGAACGGTATCGATCACCTTGAGTACATGTCGTCGACGTCCGACGGCTCGGGTACCGCTCAGATCACGCTGACGTTCGCTCAGGGTACGGACCCGGACATCGCCCAGGTGCAGGTGCAGAACAAGCTGCAACTCGCCACGCCGCTGCTGCCGCAGCAGGTGCAACAGCAGGGTATCAAGGTAGCGAAAGCGACCAAGAACTTCTTGCTGGTGATCGGCGCGTATTCCGATGACGGCAACATGACCGACATCGACCTGGCGAACTACATTGCCGCCAACGTGCAGGATCCGATCAGCCGTGTGAACGGCGTGGGTCAGGTCCAGCTGTTCGGTTCGCAGTACGCCATGCGTGTGTGGGTCGATCCGCAGAAGTTGAACGGCTACAACCTGACGGTCATCGACGTCTCGAACGCCATTCAAGCGCAAAACGTGCAGATCTCGGCCGGTGAGCTGGGTGGCGCGCCTGCGGTGAAGGGCCAGCAGCTCAACGCGACCGTGACGGCACAGAGCCGTCTGCAAACGCCGGAGCAGTTCCGCAAGATTCTGCTCAAGGTCAACAAGGACGGCTCGCAAGTGCGTCTGGGTGACGTGGCGCGCATCGAGCTGGGCGGTGAGTCGTATCAGGTCGTGGCACGTTACAACGGCAAGCCGGCCGCCGGTCTGGCGATTACGCTGGCCACCGGTGCGAACGCGCTGCAAACGGCAACTGCCGTCAAGCAGCAGGTCACCGAACTCGAGCCGTACTTCCCGCAGGGCATGAAGGTCGACTATCCGTACGACACCACGCCGTTCGTGAAGATCTCGATCGAGGAAGTGATCAAGACCCTCATCGAAGGTATCGTGCTCGTGTTCCTCGTGATGTATCTGTTCCTGCAGAACCTGCGGGCAACGATCATCCCGACGATTGCGGTGCCGGTGGTGCTGCTCGGTACGTTCGGCATCATGGGTGCGGCAGGCTTCTCCATCAACACGCTATCGATGTTCGGCCTTGTGCTCGCCATCGGTCTGCTCGTCGACGATGCCATTGTGGTGGTCGAAAACGTCGAGCGGGTGATGGCGGAAGAAGGGCTGAGTCCAAAAGAAGCGACGAAGAAGGCGATGGATCAGATCGTCGGCGCGCTGGTGGGTGTGGCGCTCGTGCTCTCGGCGGTGTTCGTGCCGATGGCATTCTTCGGCGGCTCGACCGGTGCCATCTATCGTCAGTTCTCGCTGACCATCGTGGCGGCCATGGCGTTGTCGGTGCTCGTGGCTATCGTGCTCACGCCGGCCATGTGCGCAACGATCCTCAAGCCGATCAAGAAGGGTGAGGTTCACGAGAAACGCGGCTTCTTCGGCTGGTTCAACCGCAAGTTCGACAGCGGCTCGAAGGCTTATCAGGGGCAGGTGGAGCGCTTGCTCAAGCGCACCACGCCGCTCGTGATCGTCTACGTGGTGATCGTGGCGGTCGTCGGCTTCCTGTTCGTGCGCATGCCGACGGCGTTCTTGCCGGACGAAGATCAGGGCTACTTCTTCAACCTCGTGCAATTGCCGCCGGGTGCGACGCAAGAGCGTACGCTCGACGTCATGAAGCAGGTCGAGAAGCATTACCTCGAGAAGGAAAAGGACTCGGTTCGTTCGATCTTCACGGTGACGGGCTTCGGCTTTAACGGCCGTGGTCAGAACGTGGGTCTGGCGTTCACGATGATGAAGCCGTGGGAAGACCGTCAGGCATCCGACCTCAAGGTGCAGGCTGTGATTGCGCGTTCCTACCAGGCCTTCGCCAGCGTGAAGGACGCCATGATCTTCGCGATCAACCCGCCGTCGGTGCCGGAACTCGGTAACGCGGGCGGTATCGACTTCGAGTTGCAGGATCGTGCAGGTCTGGGTCACGACGCCCTGATGGCCGCCCGTAATCAGATGCTGGGCATGGCAGCGAAGAACCCGAATCTGGCGAACATGCGCCCGAACGGTCTGGACGACACGCCGCAGTACAAGGTGGACGTCGACGAAGAAAAGGCCGCGGCACTGGGTCTGTCGATTTCCGACGTGTACCAGACGTTGTCGGCTTCGTGGGGCTCGTCGTACGTGAACGACTTCATCGACCGCGGTCGTGTGAAGAAGGTGTACGTGATGGCAGAGCCGAAGGACCGGATGCTGCCGCAGGACATCAACAAGCTCTATGTGCGTAACAGCAGCGGGACGATGGTGCCGTTCTCGGCCTTCGCCACGGGCAAGTGGACGTACGGCTCGCCGCGTCTGGAGCGCTATAACGGTGTGCCTGCCGTGGAAATTCAGGGTATGCCGGCACCGGGCAAGTCGTCGGGCGAAGCGATGAAGGCAGTGGAAGAAATCGCGAAGCAACTCCCGCCGGGTATCGGTCTGGAGTGGACGGGTCTGTCGTTCGAAGAGCGTATTTCGGGCTCGCAGGCTCCGGCGCTGTATGCGATCTCCATCCTGATCGTGTTCTTGTGTCTGGCCGCGTTGTACGAAAGCTGGTCGATCCCGTTCTCGGTGATTCTGGTGGTGCCGCTGGGCGTGTTGGGTGCACTGCTGGCCGCCACGTTGCGCGGGTTGTCCAACGACGTGTACTTCCAGGTGGGTCTGCTGACCACAGTGGGTCTGTCGGCGAAGAACGCAATTCTGATCGTGGAATTCGCCAAGGATCTGCAGGAGCAGGGCCGCACGCTGATGGAAGCGACGATGGAAGCCGTTCGACTGCGTCTGCGACCGATTCTGATGACGTCGATGGCGTTCATTCTCGGTGTGCTGCCGCTGGCGATCTCCAACGGTGCAGGTTCGGCTTCGCAGCACGCCATCGGTACCGGTGTGATCGGCGGTATGCTGGCCGCGACGTTCCTCGCGATCTACTACGTGCCGGTGTTCTTCGTGCTGGTGCGCAAGCGCTTCGCACATGAGAATCTGGACACGGTGGAACATCCGGAAATGCGTCACGAGAACCCGGACGCGACCAACGGTCCCGCCAAGGAAGGAAACTGACCTATGAAGCACAAAGCATTGCCGATGGCCTTGGCGGCGGCGTTCCTGGCAGGCTGTACCCTCGCGCCGCACTATGAGCGGCCCGAGGCACCGGTCGCCACGTCGTTCCCCACGGGCCCGGCTTACAAGACGCCCGGCGCGGCGAACCAGAACGGGGCCGCCGACAGCAATGTCGTGGCCGCCGATCTGGGATGGCGTGATTTCTTCGCCGATCCGCGCCTGCAAAAGCTGATCGAGATCGCGTTGGAGAACAACCGCGATCTGCGTGTCTCGATGCTCAACGTCGAAGCCGCACGTGCGCAGTACCAGATCCAGCGCTCGGCGCTGCTGCCCTCGGTGGGGGCGGCAGGTCAGGCGTCGGTTCAGCGCTCGCCGGCCGATCTGTCGTCGTCGGGTCGTGCGGGGATCAGCCGCAGCTATCAGGTCGGCGTGGGTTTCACGTCGTACGAACTCGACTTGTTCGGTCGCATCCAGAGCCTGAAGGATCAGGCATTGGAGTCGTACCTGGCGAGCGAGGACACGGCCAAGGCGGCGCATATCACGCTCGTCTCGGAAGTGGCAACGGCGTACCTCACGTGGCTGGCCGATCAGGAGCTGCTCAAGCTCACGTCGGACACGCTCAAGAGCCAGCAATCGTCGTATAACCTGACCAAGCGCAGTTTCGACGTGGGTACGGCCTCCGGGCTGGATCTGCGTCAGGCGCAGACGCCGGTCGATACGGCGCGTGCGAACTTCGCGCAGTACACGCGTCAGGTGGCACAGGACGAAAACGCGCTGGCGTTGCTCATCGGCCAGCCGCTGCCGGCCGATCTGCCGCCGGCACGTCCGCTCGACGGGCAGGGCCTGCTGGCCGATCTGCCTGCCGGGCTGCCGTCGGACTTGCTGCTGCGCCGTCCGGACGTGACGGCCGCCGAGCACACGCTCAAGGGTGCCAACGCGAACATCGGTGCGGCACGTGCGGCGTTCTTCCCGTCGATTTCGTTGACGGCGAATGCCGGCACAGCGAGCGCATCGCTGAGCAATCTGTTCAAGGGCGGGCAGGGCGCATGGTCGTTCGCACCGACCATCACGCTGCCGATTTTCGCGGGCGGGCAGAACATCGCCAACCTCGATCTGGCCAAGGTGCAGAAGCGTATCGAGATCGCCAACTACGAGAAGGCGATTCAGACGGCGTTCCGCGAAGTGTCCGACGGTCTGGCGGCACGCGGCACGTTGGACGATCAGATTGCGGCGCAGGAATCGCTCGTGAAGGCGAGCGACGAGAGCTACAAGCTTTCGGACCTGCGCTACCGCAATGGCGTGGACAGCTATCTGAACGCGCTGGTTGCGCAACGCTCGCTGTACTCGTCGCAGCAAACGCTGATCGCGACGCGTCTGGCACGCTGGACCAACCTCGTCACGCTGTACAAGGCGATGGGCGGCGGTTGGGAAGAGCGCTCGGCACCTGCGAATGCAGGCACGGCGTCCGCAGCCTCTGCGTCGTGATGTAAGGTTTGACGATCGAGAAAACGCCCGGCAATGCCGGGCGTTTTTCATTGCAGTGCCGGTTGCGTTCTGTACATCGCGTGCGCCGGGCGATTTTGGTAACAAGCAACTCAGTTCCCGAGAGGTTTAGACGCAGGGTTCTACGCTGGCCCCTACCTTGCGTAGGCCATCGTCGCTATCCTTGTTCGCGTTGTATTCGCAACATCCCGAGCGTCGACGCGTGTGCCGCACACCTTGCTGCCAACATCGCCCAGTCGTCGCGCGGGTCACTTATAAGCTGACTGTTTTTCCAGGGAGAGACACCATGAGCGATCTTCAAGCCCGCTTCGACGAGGCGGTAGCCCAATCCAAGACGCTGCCCGAACGCCCCGACAATCTGACGCTGCTGCGCATCTACGCGCTGTTCAAGCAAGGCACGGAGGGCGACGTGACCGGTTCCCGCCCCGGTGCGATGGACTTCGTCGCCCGCGCCAAATTCGATGCCTGGGAAATGCTCAAGGGCAAATCGAAAGACGAAGTGCAGACGGCCTACGTCGAACTCATCGAATCCCTCAAGGGGTGAGGACGGTGTGTGCATCGTCGATGGCCCCTTGCGCTTTCGTGTGACGTAAGCGTCATGCTTAGGTGACGCGCGCTCGCAGCACGGCACGCGACCATCGATGAGAGGAAAGACGGCGACTTCGGTCGCCGTTTTTTATGGCGATGACGGATGCGATGAATGGGCTGGCACGGCTTTGCGTATGAGAAGTGAGGTGGCGCATAACGGGGCGGGTTTTGCGGTGCTGTCCGATTGGTTGGGCGATGGCGATGCGCGACGATGGACACGTCTTCAACGAGCCATCAACAACCCATCAACGAGTCGAGGAATCGCACCATGCAACAGGATCGCCATCACATGCTGCAACGCGTCGGGCATCACACGTCACGCCATGTACAACTGAACCGTGTGCGTGCATCGTCCCCGCCGACACCACCGAGACCGCATTCGCCGCCCGTTCGTTGTCGCCGCGCGATGCGAGGGGCAGCGCTGCTCGACGTCCTGTTCACGATGACCACGCTCGTCGCCGGTGCGCAGGGCTTCGCGCACTGGCAAGCGGCGGGCGGTATGTCGTCGGCCACAGTAGGGGTTGCGCACAAAGTGGTGACAACGGCATTGCCGTCTCCTTCGATGCACGCCGTCATGGCTGTCGAGCGTCAGCCATGACGACATTGCCAATGACGCATCGTCTACCGGCAGGCAATCGTCGCATGCGTGGCTTCACCTTGCTCGAATGGGTGATCGCCATGCCGCTGGGGCTGCTGATCGTGATGGCTGCGACTGCGATCTATCTCGCGGGTCTCCGGTTGTGGCGCGTGCAGGCGGAACGATACGAGGTGAACGAGCGTGCCGCCTTCGCGTTGACCCAACTCACACGTGCTGTCGGCATGGCCGGATATCGAAACTGGGATCCGTTGGAGGGGCCGATTCTCAAAGCAGATCAATCGGTTCGGCCCGGTCTGGGCGATTGGCCTTCACTGCGCGCCAGTGCCGAATGCGCGAGCACGGTCGACACCTGTCCGAAGCGTGGCTGGCAGGGCAGCACGATGCTGGAGGTGCAGTATCACGGTGCGGGCTACGGCGACGAAAACGGCAATGGCAGCGGTGCGGTGCAGAACTGTGGCGGGGCAAACGTCATCGCGCGAAGCAATGGTGATGACCGTAACGTGAGTGCCTTCTACGTCGACAAGAGCGAAGACGGTGTGCCGTCACTGTTCTGTCGTTACGGCGACCGGGGCTACAAGATCACGACGTTGCGCCCTGCGCAGGTGCTGGTCATCGGCGTCGAGGCGATGTACATCCGGTTGGGCGTGCGCGCCGGGGGAACCGGGCCAATGCGTTGGATGAATCCTGTGAAGAGCGCGCGACGCAAACCGCCCAGTGCGCCGGCCGGGTCCGGTGGCTGGGAGAACGTGAGTGCCGTGGCATTTTCACTCGTGCTGAGGGGGACGCCGCGACGTGGGGGAAAACAGCGTGTGGGCCGGACCGTCGAAGTTTTCGATGCGGCGTCCGGTGGTCGAGAGTACAAGTGGCTGACCAATGCCGGCGACGTCCATTTACATGTGTTCACTGTGGTGGCCTACCGGCGTAACGATGGCGGTATTCGCGAGGAGGCGAAATGGTTGGTGTCTTCATCGTGATGTGGCTCGCGGCGCTGATGGCGCTGGCGGCCTCCGGCATGCAGCATCGAGAGCTGGCGACTCGCTTCATCGCGTACACGAACGACAGGGTGTTTGCTTTCGGCGCAGCGCACGATGCACTGCGGGCGGCCCGCGCGCGCTTGGTCGGTGGTGCGGAGGCGCCAGACATTGCTGCGCCGTACGAATTCGACGAGGGGCCGCATGGTGTCATCGGTGCCCGTTACCGGGACGGAAGCCGGGAGCCCAACCAAATGGCGAACTGGATCGGGATCGGCTGGAAGGATGCGCGCGTCGTCGCGGTGAGCAACGCGCGGTACTTCATCGAGCGCATTGCGTTCACCGAATATTTGCCGGACGCGCGGGAGGCGAAAGCGGCAAGAGCCTCGCTCGTGCGCCGATACCGCGTGAATGCGATGGGGTGTGGCAAGTTGCCCGGGACACGCGTCTTACTGCAAGCGATCTATGAGGTCCGCGCGTCTCGTGGACGCAACGCCGCGGGAGTCGCTGTGCTGACATCGTTTTCGTCGCGCAGGTTGAACTGGCGCGAAGTCGCGACCTGGCATGACAGCGCAATATCCACGCGCGTGCCGGGTGCCAGACGTGAGCATTGCGATGCGTGATCGGGCCGGCGCGCCACGTCGGATCGATAGGCGGGACAGGTTCTGCAGGTTCGGTGGGTTCGATGCACGGTCGATGCGCGGCGTCACGCTGATCGAATGCCTTGTGGCGATGGCGGTGCTTGCGGTTGCGCTGTTTGCTGTTGCGCCGTCGATCGAGGCGGTGCGGCGTCGTGTGGCGGTGGAGACGACGGCGCGCGCATTTCTGGCGACGATGCAGGCGGCGCGCGCGGAGGCATTGGGACGACATCGACGTATCGCGATCGCACCGCACGACGGTGTGAGTCTCAACAGCGGTTGGGTAACGTTTGTCGACGAGAACCGCAATCACAGGCTCGATGCGGGCGAGCCGCTATTGGGACGTCATGCGCCGCTGCCGGCGGGCGTGAGCATCGAGGCGAGGTGGGGGTTGCATTACACGCAGGGGCTGGCATTCGCCGAGAGTGGCTTCATCCGGACCGAGGCGCGCAAGTGGTTGTCGGGCACGGTGCGCATCACGGGGCATGATAGGCGCATCTGCATCACCATCAATGCCTACGGTCGCGCACGGGTCGCAAAGCGTTGCGATGCGTAGGCGGCCGTATGGACAAGGGGCGACGACGGGCGTGTCTGCGTGTCTGCGTAAGAGGGGAGGAGGGGAGGAGGGGAGACGCGGGCAGAGGCGTGGCAAACCGGACTAGATGTCCGGCTTGCCGCGACTGCCGGTATTACATCAACGGCGGGGAGCCGCGATCCTTATCTTTGGATTGCGTCGGTGAGGCGGTTGCTGCGGGATTCGTCGAGGTCGCGGGGTCTGTCGAAGCGTCGGCTTGTGTCGACGATCCTTTCGTCGATTCTTGCCAAAGCTTGATGCCTTGCCACGCGAGTACGCCGAGGCTGCCCCACTTGAGTCCGCGTCGGGCGATGCGTCCGACAGGTGTGTGCGAGAGGCCTGTCAGCGCAATCGATGCCACCGAGCTGACGAGCGGATAGCGTTCGAGCAGACCGCCGAGCTTGAGACCGGAGTTGGCGAGGCCACCGAGGCCGCCGAGTCCGGAGAAGCGGGCGAGGCCGCCGGGCAACAGGTAGCGAACCCAGCGGAAGTTGCGCAGGCGCTCGCGAGTCACGTGTGACGCCTGAATCAGTTCGGCACGCTCGACGGCAATGCGCGTGAGCACGATTTCCTTGCGGATGGCGAGGAGTTCGTGACGGGAGCGTCGCGACTGACGCGGGCGACGTGGTCGTTGAGGATGGTTCTGTTCCAGCGGCACGGGCGGGTCTCCTTCAGTCCGGACGCAGCGCGTCGCGGTCCTTTTCGAACTCGGCCAGTGTGGCTTCGAACGGCATCGGGGCATCGCGCAGAATGTTGCGCGCACGCATGGCGCACCAGCTCGCGAGCAAGAGATACACGACGAAGATGCCGGTCATGGCCTGGAGGCGATAGGTGTCCCAGAAGATGACGATGACCAGCGCGGTCAGCGACACGAGGGCGAGAACACCGAAGAGCATTGCGGCAAGACCGAGAAACGCAACGCCCATCAGGCGTTCCTTCTCTTCGGTCAATTCGATGCCGATGAGTTCGATGCGCGACTGAAGGATCTCGAGCAACGCACCGGCGAGGCGCCGCAGCGAAGGTCGCGGCGGGGTCGTGCGATCATTGTCGGTCATGGGCTGGACGGGGCGGCCCACCCGACCCGTCGCACCGGTCAGGCAGGCTCCGCCTTTGGCAGAGTAGGCGAGAAAGTGACTTGTGCTGGTCGCGCTGACTGCGCGTATTCAGCGAGCTTACTTGCGGTTGAGCAGCAGGCCGATCACCACGCCGATACCGGCGGCGATGCCCACGGCTTGCCACGGATGATCGTGCACATAGTCGTCCGTGGCGCGAGCGGCTTGCTTGCTCTTTTCGACCACGACGACCTGAACGTCCGAGGCCTTTTCCTTGGCTTGCTTGAGCAGGGCGAGGGCCTTGTCGCTCAGTTCGGAAGCACGCTCACCGGTCGTGTTGGCAGCTTGCTTGAGCAGGTCTTCGGCGTCGGCCAGTACGGATTTGATATCGGTCATGAACTTCTCCTTGTTGATATGCACTTGCGACATAGTCGTTACCCGTTTCTGGGAGGAAAATGCGGGGGGATGTGCGGCTGATATGGGGGTTATCGTACCGCTTTCAACGCGTCGTTGCCAGAAAACAACAGACGGGCTGCGGTATATTTCCAGAAATCATTTGGAACAAATTTTTTATTCGTTCTGACTAAGCTTAGCATCCTTTAGTCTTGATCCCACTGAGTGAAAGGTTCTCAAGGAGACCGTAAATGACATTGCGTTTGGGTGATATCGCTCCCGACTTCGAGCAGGATTCGTCGATCGGCACGATCAAGTTTCACGAATTCCTCGGCGATGGCTGGGGTGTCCTTTTCTCGCACCCGGCCGACTACACGCCGGTGTGCACGACCGAACTGGGTCTGACTGCCAAACTCAAGGGTGAGTTCGAAAAACGTAACGTGAAAGCCATCGCCTTGTCGGTGGACGATGCGGAGTCGCACAAGGGCTGGATCAGCGACATCAACGAAACGCAGAACACCACGGTCAATTTTCCGATCCTGGCCGACGGCGATCGCAAGGTTTCGCAGCTGTACGACATGATTCACCCGAACGCCAGCGAAACCGTGACGGTGCGCTCGCTGTTCGTGATCGATCCGAAGAAGAAGGTGCGTCTGATCATTACGTACCCGGCAAGCACGGGCCGCAACTTCGACGAGATTCTGCGCGTCATCGATTCGCTGCAACTGACCGACAACTACTCGGTCGCCACGCCGGGCAACTGGAAAGATGGCGAAGACGTGGTGATCGTGCCGTCGCTCAAAGACGAGGCTGTACTGAAGGAGAAATTCCCGAAGGGCTACAAGGCCGTGCGCCCGTACCTGCGCCTCACGCCGCAGCCGAACAAGTAATCGATGGACGGATGAACGGTGGATGTGCGGATGCATCACGTTGCGCCGCACTCACCGAAGCAAGAAACGAAAAAAGCCAGCTCGCATGAGCTGGCTTTTTTGTTGGGTACGCGCCGTCACTCGGTGGATTGACGGCCCGCGACATGCGGCTCGAGAAACGACGCGTACCGAACAACAGAGATACAACCGCAACGCGGAGGCACGGGGCGATCCTCTCGGCCCAGGGAGACCGATGTGTCATCGACCTCCGAAGATCCGAAGAGGGACCGCAGGTCCCCCGCGCTTCTCACGTTTTCTACACTCCCGGAAATCAGAAGAACGCCTGAATGCCCGTTTGTGCACGCCCCAGAATCAGGGCGTGGATGTCGTGCGTGCCTTCGTAAGTGTTGACCACTTCGAGGTTCACGAGATGGCGGGCGATGCCGAACTCGTCCGAGATGCCGTTACCGCCGAGCATGTCGCGCGCCAGACGTGCCACGTCGAGTGCCTTGCCGCACGAGTTGCGTTTCATGATCGAGGTGATCTCGACCGCCGCTGTGCCTTCGTCCTTCATGCGACCCAGGCGCAGGCAGCCTTGCAGGCCCAGCGTAATTTCCGTCTGCATGTCGGCCAGCTTCTTCTGAATCAACTGGTTGGCGGCGAGCGGACGACCGAACTGTTGGCGATCGAGCACGTACTGACGCGCCATGTGCCAGCAGAATTCAGCGGCACCCAGCGCGCCCCAGGCGATACCGTAGCGGGCCGAATTCAGGCACGTGAACGGACCCTTCAGGCCGGAGACGCCCGGCATCAGGTTCTCTTCCGGCACGAAGACCTGGTCCATCACGATCTCACCGGTGATGGATGCACGCAGGCCAACCTTGCCGTGAATGGCGGGCGCCGACAGACCCTTCCAGTCTTTTTCCAGAATGAAGCCGCGGATCTTCTCTTCGCCGTTCTCGTCGGCGAGCTTGCCCCAGACGACGAAGACATCGGCGATGGGCGAATTCGTGATCCACATCTTGCTGCCGCTCAGCTCGTAACCGCCGGCGACCTTCTTGGCACGCGTGGTCATGCCGGCCGGGTCCGAACCGTGGTTCGGCTCGGTCAGACCGAAGCAGCCGATCCATTCGCCGCTGGCGAGCTTCGGCAGGTACTTCTGCTTTTGCGCTTCGCTGCCGAACTCATAGATCGGGACCATGACGAGCGACGACTGCACCGACATCATCGAGCGATAGCCCGAATCCACGCGTTCGACTTCGCGGGCGATCAGGCCGTAGGCCACATAGTTCAGACCGGGGCCGCCATATTGTTCGGGGATCGTCGGGCCGAGCAGACCGATCTCGCCCATCTCGCGAAAGATCGATGCGTCGGTGCGCTCGTGACGGAACGCTTCGAGCACGCGCGGCGCGAGCTTGTCGTTCGCATACGCGGCGGCCGCGTCGCGAATCATGCGCTCGTCGGTGGTGAGCTGTGCGTCGAGCAACAGCGGATCTTCCCAGTGAAACTGTGCATTGCCTGCCATGACCCATCTCCTCCAATCAACTTGACGAAAGTTCCGCAATGCGGAACAATGTTCTGAAATCGAAGTTAGTTTAACACTAAAATTTTTCGCCGGGCAACGGCCAATGCACGCATTGGCCGAATCTGTTTGATCGTGCTCGATCCTGTTTGCCCGGTCGTTCAATGTGACTGTGAAGTCGATGCGGAGTGTGCGATGGCTGTGATCAAAACGTCCCTTTCTGCCCTTACCGGTGCGCCGGCTCATGGCGTGTCGCCGTCGCACGACGAGCGCAAGTTCGTTACCGCGTTGGCGCGAGGCCTTGAACTGCTGCGCGCCTTCGGGCCGGACGACATGCTGCTCGGCAATCGCGATTTCGCGGCGCGCACGGGACTGCCGAAGGCGACGGTGAGCCGTCTGGCATACACGCTCACCGAACTCGGCTACCTGCGCTACGACGTCGACCTCGGCAAATATGCACTGGATGCCGGCGTGCTGGCCCTCGGCTACGCGTTCCTGAACGGCACCGATATGCTGACGCTGGCGCGTCCCCACATGCGTGCGCTCGCCAAGGAAATGGGATGCTCGATCTCGCTCGGATGTCGCGAGGGCGTGGACATGATGTATCTGGAGACGATTCGCAGCGATTCAGCGCATCTCACGCTGGGTCTGACGGCGGGCTCCCGCTTGTCGATGCTGACCAGTTCGATGGGGCGCGTCTATCTCGCGGCCATGACGCCGACCGAGCGCGAGACGATGCTCTCGGATTTGCACGATGCCTACGACGCCAATCCCGCCGCACTGCGCAACGTCGGCTGGGACGCGCTGCAATCGGGTGTCGACAAAGGGATCGAATCCTACAAGCGGGAAGGGCTCTGCTACTCGTTTCGCGAGTGGCATGAAGGTGTGAATGCCGTCGCCGTGCCGCTTCGCGATATCCGTCAGAACCGCTGGCTCGCGATCAGCTGCAGCGGGCCGTCTTCTTCGATTCCGGATTCGGTGTTTCGGGAGGAGATCGGACCCCGATTGAAACAGTTGGCCGCGCGGCTTAGCGGAAACGCTTAATCGGTCTGTGGTTAATCGACTTGGGTGTCGCCCGCAGCACTCCACTACCTTTAAGTCGCACTGCGGGCGACACCCAAGTCGATTCGTCACCTCATCAGATGCGACGACACCAAATGGTCGACAACCGCACCGGGTTTTGGGACATTCGATGGCGGTGATTGTCCGGCCCCTGACGTAGCGACTTAAAGGTAGTGGAGCGGAGTCAGGGGCCGGGCAAGCGCCGCTGCCCCGGGCACGTGACATAGGCGCTAACCGTATTCAACCGATTGGGTAAACGAAAAAGCGCCGTTGCCCGGACATCGAACAACGGCGCTCACCGAATCTAAGCGATCGGTTCCAACCAAAAACTCACAGCAACGTCCGCACGTGCCAAAGCTCGGGGAACAACACGACGTCGAGCATCTTACGCAGATACGGCGCGCCATTAGTGCCGCCGGTCCCTTGCTTGAAGCCGATGATGCGTTCGACCGTAGTCACGTGACGGAAGCGCCACTGACGGAAAGCATCTTCGAGATCGACCAATTCCTCGGCCATCTCATATAGCTCCCAGTGCTGCGACGGATTGCGATAGACCTCAAGCCATGCCGCTTCGACGCTCGTGTCGTGCGGCGTCGGCTTTGTCCAGTCGCGCTCCAGACGCTCCGGCGCAATCGCAAAGCCACGACGCGCCAACAGACGCACCACTTCGTCATAGAACGACGGCGCGTTGAGCGCAGCTTCGACCTGCTGATACAGGTCCGGACGATGCGAGTGCGGTGCCAGCATCGCCGCATTCTTGTTGCCCAGCATGAACTCCAGAATGCGGTACTGATACGACTGGAAGCCCGACGAGCTGCCCAGCGACGGACGCATCGACGAATACTCCGACGGCGTCATCGTCGCCAGCACACTCCACGCCTGCACCAGTTGCTCGAGAATGCGCGACACGCGTGCCAGCATCTTGAACGCCGGCGGCAGTTCGTCGTTGTGAACGGCCGTGCGCGCTGCCTGCAACTCGAACAGCGCGAGCTTCATCCACAGCTCACTCGTCTGATGCTGAATGATGAACAGCATCTCGTTGTGGTCCGTCGAACGCGGATGCTGCGCGTTCAGAATCGGATCGAGCGACAGGTAGTCGCCATAGCTCATGCTCTTCGAGAAGTCGAGCTGCGCGTCGTGCCATTGTGTGGCATTGGCAGACGTGCTGGCAGTCGTGGAAGACGTGGTGGACGTGGCGGACGCACCGCCAGTCGCTTCGCTTCCATGCCCGAACGGGCACCCGCCTTGAGCGGGCGTGTCGGACGTCGGCGTCGTAGTCTTGGGGGACGGCTTGGTCATGCTGACAACTCCTCGCTCAGGTCACCGTGCCACGGCGATGGAACTCGGGCTTGTCCCACGAACCGGTGCTCAGCACGTCGCGCAGAATCTCGACCGAATCCCACACGTCGGCAAAGCTCGTGTACAGCGGCGTCATGCCGAAACGCATGATGCGCGGCTCGCGATAGTCGCCGATCACGCCGCGCGCAATCAGTGCCTGAATCACGGCAAAACCTTCCGGATGCTCGAAGCTCACCTGCGAACCACGCGACGCGTGATCGCGCGGCGTCACCAACGTCAGCGGGAATTCGGCGCAACGCTCTTCAACCAGCTTGATGAACAGATCCGTCAGCGCGAGCGACTTGCGACGCAGTGCGTCCATCGACGTCTGCGCAAAGATATCCAGACCGCATTGCACCAGCGACAGCGAGACGATCGGCTGCGTGCCGCACAGGTAACGGCCGATGCCGTCGTCCGGGGTGTACTCCGGCGTCATCGCGAACGGCGTGCGGTGACCCCACCAGCCCGACAGCGGTTGCCAGAACGTGTCCTGGTGCTTCTTGTTGACCCACACGAATGCCGGCGAACCCGGACCGCCGTTCAGGTATTTGTACGTGCAACCCACGGCGTAATCGGCATCGGCGCCGTTCAGATCGACCGGCACCGCGCCCGCCGAGTGGCACAGATCCCACACTGCCAGCGCGCCGCTCGCATGAATCTCGGCCGTGCGCGCCTTCATGTCGTACATCGCGCCCGTGCGGTAGTTCACGTGCGTGAGCAGCACCACGGCAACGTCGTCGCCCAGCGCGCTTTGCAGCTCGTCCGGCGAGTCGATCAGGCGCAGCGAGTAACCGTCGTCGAGCAGACGCGTCAGGCCCTGCACGATGTACAGATCGGTCGGGAAGTTGCTGCGCTCGGAGATCACGACTTTGCGCTTGGGCGAACGCTCACGCTGCGCGTCGAGCGCGGCGGCCATCACCTTGAAAAGGTTGCTCGACGTGGTATCCGTCACCACGACTTCACCCTTGCCTGCACCGATGATCGGGGCGAGGTTGTCGCCGAGCGTGCGCGGCAGTGCGAACCAGTCGGCTTCGTTCCAGCTGCGGATGAGGCCCACGCCCCATTCGCCGGTAATCACTTCCTGCGCGCGCTTGGCCGACGCGATCGGACGCGCGCCCAGCGAGTTGCCGTCGAGATAGATCACATCCTTAGGCAGGTCGAACTGTGCGCGCAGCGGGGCAAGGGCATCGGCCGCGTCGAGGGCCAGACAATCGTTGCGAGAAGACGTCATGGTTTGCGTAGTTGAGTAATGAGTAAAAGCGTTGGATGAAAAAAGAAAACCGTGTGTGTCGCGATGCTCAGAGCGCGCGAAGCACTGCGCGCACCGGGCTTGCATCGAGCCGCATGAACTTCAGCGGCAGCGCGATGAGTTCGTAATCGGCCGGAGAGATGGCGTCGAGCACCAGCCCTTCGAGGATCGCCATGCGATGCGCACGAATGCGGTGATGGGCGTCCATCGTCTTGCTCTGCTGCGGATCGAGCGAGGGCGTATCGATGCCCACAAGCTTCACGCCGTGCGACGCCAGCAAATCGATCGTCTCCGGCGCAACGGCGCAGAACTCGCTGTCCCAGCGCGAAACCGGCGCTTGCGTATATGTGCGCAACAGCACGCGCGGCGGAACGTTGGTGAGGTGCGGCGCGACCATCTCGGGCGTGACGACCGGCGAAGCGCCAAGGCAATGGATCACCCGGCACGGCCCTAGATATGTCTGAAGATCGACTTCGCCGATGCAAACGCCCGCGTCGTCGTAATGACGTGGCGCATCGGCATGCGCACCAGTGTGCGGCGAGAGCGTGATGCGGCCGACGTTGACCGGGCAGCCGGGGCCGATCTGCCACACGGCTTCCTCGGTCAGCGGCGTGTCGCCGGGCCATACGGGCGTGTCTGCGGACAAGGGGGCGCTGATGTCCCACACGCGACGTTCGGTCGTGGTGGCCACTTCTGCGGTGTTGGCCGCGGCATTCGGAGCTTCCGGAGCGTTCGAAACGTTCATACGCAAGCGCTTGATAAAGCGCGTTTTGTGGAGGAAGAAATCCCAGATAGTGTAGGAAATTCTTCGCCGCAGGTGCTTGCGTATTCGAATGGCCGGGTAGGTTGAATTGAAATCAGGCAAACATTTTTGCCTGTTTCTCGGTGGATTCTTTTAAGTTTTGCGAATTTGATCGAATTCGATGCGAGTTCGCCCGAATTCGTCGGTGGGGTAATACGAGGGGAAGTGAGCGTGCGGGGAGGGCGACTAACCTCGATGCGTCATCTGGTCGATGAGCTCGCGCAGCGCTTCCTTGAGTTGTGCCGACTGCGTCTCGCCGAATCGGGCAAGCACGCTCGCCTCATGACGTCGCGCCCCCGCCAGCAGCGGGGTGACCTGGGCGATGCCCGCGTCGGTGAGCGTGACCAGCGATTGCCGGCGGTCAGTGGCGCTCTCGCCCCGCACGACGTCGCCCGAGGCTTCGAGCCGGTCGATGACCTTGGTCACGGTCGGCTGCTTGGCGAGCACGATGTCTGCGAGTTGATTGATGGTGCGCGCGCGCCCGTCGGACAACGTCGCAAGCACGCGCCACTCCAGCACGCCGAGACCGGCGGCAGCCACTTCGCGATGAAACTCGTCCGACACGAGCGCGCTCGCGCGGGCGAGCAGGTACAGCAGATAGTCGTCGACGAACGGTGTGTCGGAGGAAGCCGGTGTGACCGGCCGCGCAGCAGACATGATGTGCCTCAGCCCAGCGATTGCGGCTTGTGGAAACCGCCTGCGTGGAAGATCAGCGGCATGCGCTCAGCCACATCGGTATGCACACCGCAACGCTCCACTTCACCCACGAAGATGACGTGATCGCCTTCGTCGTAACGGCTACGGTTGTGGCATTCGAACCAGGCCAGCGCGCCATCGAGCACCGGGGTGCCCGACGCCGACAACGTGTACGGCACGCCCGCGAACCGGTCGCCCTTCATCGTTGCGAATCGCTTGCACAGATCGAGCTGATCGGCAGCGAGCACGTTCACGGCGTAATGTGTGTTTTCACGGAACACGGGCATGCTGCCCGCACGCGTGGCAAGACTCCACAAGATAAGCGGCGGCGTGAGCGACACCGAATTGAACGAACTGGCGGTGATGCCGATGAGCGAGCCGTCGTCGGCCCGCGTGGTGATCACGGTGACACCGGTCGCAAATTGACCGAGCGCACTGCGAAAAGCTGCGCTGTCGAAATCAGGCGCCGAGGCGCGATTGGCGTTCACTTTCCCTGCACTCCCGTCCGGCTAATTTGATCGGGTTGATTTGTATGAATATTCATATACTATGGCACGAACAACAGATCGACAAGACGCGTGACGGCCAACGTTGCCCGGCAAGGGCGCAAGGGTCAGACGCTCAGGAGACGATATGCTGATCGAGCGAATCGAGCATAAGTGGATCGACGTATTTGCCGAGACCTTGCGGCGCTGCGACATACGACCCGGTGATGTGGTGGCGATTGTAGCTGAAACGCAATCCCGGCCTATCAATGTGGAATTGGCGCAGTTGGCCGCCGAGGCGCTTGGCGCAAGGCCGTTCCGGCTGGTGGTGCCCAGTCCGCGTGTCAGTGCCCCGGTGCCTGTGCGCTCGACCGGCGCCAGCGACGCGCTGGGGCAACTCGCCCCCGTCGTGGCGGCCCTCAAGGCGGCGACACTCGTCGTCGACTGCACCGTCGAAGGCCTGTTGCACGCCCCCGAATTGCCCGAGATTCTGGGCGGCGGCGCGCGCGTGCTGATGGTGTCCAACGAACACCCCGAGATTCTGGAACGCTGCGCCACCGACCCGGCACTGGAGCCGAAAGTACGCGCCGCGATCAAGCGTTTGCGCAGTGCAGCAGAAATGCATGTGACGTCCGCTGCCGGCACCGATTTGCGCATCGGACTTCGCGATGCGCGCGTGGGGGGCGTGTGGGGCTGGTGCGCCAAACCGGGACAGGTCGCGCATTGGCCCGGCGGCCTCGCGCTGGCGTTTCCCGCAGCACACAGCGTCAACGGCCAGCTCGTGCTCGCGCCGGGCGACATCAATCTCACCTTCAAACAATATTTGCGCGATCGCATCGCGCTCACCGTCGAGGACGACTATGTCGTGGCCATCGACGGAGAGGGCGTCGACGTCGATCTCATGCGCGATTACTTCGCCGCGTGGGGCGACCGCGAGGCGTACGCCGTGTCGCACGTCGGCTTCGGCCTGAACCCGCGCGCTCGCTGGGATGCACTCGCCTGCTACGACAAGCGCGATTGCAACGGCACGGAGCAGCGCGCCTTCGCAGGCAACTTCCTGTACTCGACGGGGGCCAACGAGGTCGCGGGACGCCACACGCTGGGTCACTTCGATCTGCCATTGCGTAAATGCACGATTGCACTCGACGGCGATGTCGTCGTGCGCGACGGGCAACTCCAGGGCGAGTTCGCATGATGACGTCGCCATCGATGGCTGCGCCTGCTTGCCCCGCCTATCGGGAGTCCGGCGACGGTCCGCTCACGCTTGTACTGCTGCATGGTATCGGCGGGAACCGTCACGTCTGGCCCGCGCAGTTCGACACGTTCGTCGCCGCTGGCTACCGGGTGGTGGCGTGGGATATGCCGGGCTACGGCGATAGCGCCATGCCAACTGAGCCGACGATGGCGGCGCTCGCCGATAGCCTTCTTGCGTTGCTCGATACGTTGCGTTCGACGTCGGAGGCACCGCGCTTTGTCCTCGTCGGACACAGCATGGGCGGCATGGTCGTGCAGGAACTGATGGCGCGCGGCGCACCCTCGACCCGCGACGTCGTCGGTCTCGTGCTGTGCGGCACGTCACCGGCCTTCGGCAAACCGGACGGCGACTTCCAGCGCGAGTTCGTGCGTCAGCGCACGGCGCCGCTCGACGCGGGCAAGACCCTGCGCGAGATGGCCGAAGCGATCGTGCCGGGCATGCTCGGCGAGCCGGACGACGTGACACGCGCGAGCGCACATGCACTGGCCGTCGATGCGATGGGCGCGCTCACGCCGCCCGCATACCGCGCCGCGTTACAGGCCCTCGTCGGTTTCGAGCAACGCGCGGCATTGGCGCGACTGAACGTGCCGGTGTTGCTGGTCGCGGGCGAACACGACAACAACGCGCCACCGAAAGTCATGGCGCGCATGGCCGAGTCGATTCCGGACGCGCGCTACGTCTGCCTGCCCGGCGCAGGCCATCTCATGAATCTGACACACCCGGCCGCCTTCGACGCCGAGGTGCGCACCTTCCTCGCAACGCTCTAGAACAAACATCAGGAGACAACCGTGGCCTATCAGCCTCCCTCGATCGTCGGCGAGCACTTCCCGCTCACGGACAAGCAGCGGCGCTTGCTGGCGCTGGCAGAACAGGTCGGCCGCGAATCGCTCGCCCCACGCGCCGCGCGCTGGGACCGCGAAGCGTCGTTCCCGTTCGAGAACTACGACGACATGCGCGCTGCTGGCCTGCTGAAGTTGTGCATCCCGGAAGAAGACGGCGGGCTGGGCGCGGACTTCGCCACGTACATGATGGTGTCCGCCGAACTCGGCCGCCATTGCGGCGCGACCGCGCTCACGTTCAACATGCATACGTGCTCGATGATGTGGACCGGCATTCTGTCCGACGATCTCGACATGACGCCCGAGCAACGCACCGAGCATGCGGGCTATCGAAAGCACCACTTCGAGCGCGTGATTCAGGACGGCGCGATCTACGCGCAACCGTTCTCCGAAGGCAGCGCGGCGGCGGCAGGCAAGGCGCCGTTCGGCACCACGGCGACGAAAGTCGACGGCGGCTGGATGATCAACGGCCGCAAGATCTTCGCATCGCTCTCGGGCGCGGCGAACTACTACGGCGTGCTGTGCACGGAAGACAAGCCCGAGCTGTCGATGAAGGACACGTTCTACATCGCCGTGCCGGGCGACGCCCCGGGCGTGACCGTCACCGGCGACTGGGACCCGCTCGGCATGCGTGGCACGGTCTCGCGTACGCTGCTCTTCAAGGACGTGTTCGTGCCGGATGAGCTGCAACTGATGCCGCGCGGTGTCTACTATCAGGCCGCGAGCCGCTGGCCGCACATGTTCATGACGCTGGCACCGACCTATATGGGCATCGCGCAGGCGGCGTACGACTTCACCGTCAAGTATCTGCGCGGCGAAGCCGAGGGCATGGGCGCGCCGGTCAAGCGTCGTATGTATCCGACCAAGCAGATCGCCGTCGCGCAGATGCACATCATGCTGGAGCAAACGCGTGCGCTGTTCCTGCGAGCCTTGCAGGACGGCCGTGCCGATCCGGGCAAGGAAGCGCGTCTGCGCGCCTATGCAGCGCAGTACACGATCATGGAGAATGCGAACGAGTTGTGCCGTCTCGCGATTCGTACGTGCGGCGGCCAGTCGATGCTCAAGACCTTGCCGCTGGAGCGCATGTATCGCGATTCGCGTTGCGGCGCGCTGATGTTGCCGTGGACGGCCGAGCTGTGCCTCGACCGCATCGGCCGCGAGGCGCTGTACGAGCCGGGCGAGCGCGACGAGTGAGCCATCCCCGGGCGAGGCTTTCGCATCGCCCATCAGGAGTGCCGTGGTTCAGCGAATCGGCGAGACGATGACTGTCTCGCCGTCTCTCTTGTGACGGAGAAGAAGTTGACGCCTTTTGTAGAAGCGCTTGCCCGTCATGCGCGCGCCACGCCCAAGCGGCTGGCGCTGCGCTGCGGGTTCGGTGACGAAGCCCTCACGACCGCAACGACTGCCACGACTGATTACGCCGCGCTGTGGCGACGCGTCGAGCGCGTTGGCGGCCACCTGCGCGAGACGTGGCGCATTGCGCCGGGCGACCGCGTCGCCTGTCTCGGTCTGAACGACGAATTGCAACTGGCGCTGCTGTTTGCCTGCGCGCGCGCCGGTGCCATCTTTCTGCCGCTGAACTTCCGGCTTGCCGTGCCGGAACTGGCCGCCATCGTGCGTCATGCGGGCGTGCGCGTGCTGTGGTTCGACGCCACGCATCGCGACGCCGCACGTCAGATTCGCGACCTGCTCGAACAGGACACCATCACCGATCTGCCCCCACCGGCCATCGCGCCCATCGACGGCTTGATTGCGGTGCCGTCGGTCAAACCGGTCGACTACCCGGACGTGCCGGCCGATGCCCCCGTGCTGCTGGCTTACACGTCTGGCACGACCGGCGAACCCAAGGGCGCGTTGCACACGCAGGCCGGGCTGCTGGCCAATGCCGAAGCGAGCTGGTGGTCGCACGACATGCGTGCCGACGATCACATTCTTTCGACGCTGCCGATGTTTCACGTCGGCGGTCTGTGCATTCAGACGCTGCCCGCGCTGCTCTGTGGCGCAACCGTCACCTTGCATCCGCGCTTCGATCCGGCGGCATGGCTCGCCGATGTCGCGCGGCATCGCCCGACGCTCTCGCTGATGGTGCCCGCCACGATGCGCGCCGTGCAGACGCACCCCGCCTGGGGCGCGAGCGATCTCTCGTCGCTGCGGGGGGTGATGGCGGGATCGAGCGTGGTGCCGATGTCCGCCATCGACGCCTTCCACGCGCGCGGCATTCCACTCGGGCAAGTGTATGGCGCAACGGAGACGGGGCCGGTGTCCATCGCCTTGCGCTTCGGCGAGGCGAAGGCGCACCCCGGTGCGGTGGGGCGTGCGTGTCCTGGCGTGGAAGTGCGTCTGGTCGACCCGGCGGGGCAGGACGTGGCGCTCGGTGACGTCGGTGAAATTCTCGTGAGGGCGCCGAACGTGATGCGCGAGTATTGGCGTGCGCCCGATCACGTGTCGTTCGCCGATGGCTGGTTCCACTCCGGTGATCTGGCGCGACTGCGCGAAGACGGTTGCTATGAAGTCGTCGGCCGCAGCAAGGACATGATCATCTCGGGCGGCGAGAACATCTATCCCGCCGAAATCGAAAACGCGCTGGTCGATTGCCCGGGCGTGCTCGAAGCGTCGGTCGTCGGCGTGCCGGACGAACGCTGGGGAGAAGTGCCGGTGGCCGTGGTCGTGACAACGCCGCAAGCAGGCGCGACGCAGACGTCGGTACTCGACTTTCTCGGCACGCGCATCGCGCGCTTCAAACTGCCGCGACGCGTCGTCATTTTCGAGAGCTTGCCCAAGAGCGCACTTGGGAAAGTGCAAAAACCGATTCTCATCGAGTGGCTATCAAGCGCTGCGAATTCGCAAATGGCTACTAGAAGTCGCTAATCAGAAGCTTTATTCAAATCTTGCTTAAAAGCGCTGAATGCCTTGTCAGACAGGGGGTTCGGCGTTTTTTTATGCCCGACTTCCGCGATGCATAAGGGAAAGTCCCTATGCGTAATCTCCCAATTTGTTACCATCCGGTGAGAATTGCATTTTTTACTTTGGGAATTGCATCGCAAGATAGCGCCCATGTCGTCATCAGCGGCACAGCCTGCTGATTTTTTTGCTTTCTTTGGTTTTTGAAGACGATGGACACCACCGAAGCTCATTCGGTCTCCGAGCGCGTACTGCAAGTCCTCGTGACTGTAGCGCGTCATGGACGACCGATCGCGGCACGCGAGATCGCCGCGCAAACGAGCCTGCCGCTCTCTACGGTTTACCGCCACCTCGTTCCGCTCAAGAAGTGGGGGCTGGTACAGGAGCACGCCCATGAGGCGCTCTACGAACCGGGTCCGGTTGGCGTGCAATTGGCGTGGGGTTTCGACCACAACTCGCATCTTGTGACTCAGGCACGTGAAGAGATCGACGCCCTCGTGCAGCGCACCGGGGAGACCGTCGGTCTGCTCGTCGCCGCCAATGGTCAGGTCGTCTGCCTCGACATGCACGAGAGCGAGCAATCGCTGCGTTGCTCGTTCGCGAAAGGCCGCGCGCACCCGCTGGTGCACGGCGCCTCGGCCAAGGCCTTGCTCTCCTTCCTGCCCCAGACCACCCGCGAGAACCTGATCGGCCGTCAGCTGGCTGGCCAGCCGGTCGCGCAGGAGCGTCTTGCTGCGCAGATCGAAGAGATTCGCAAGCAACGGTACGCGGTGTCGGAGAGCGAAGTGGATTTCGGCGTCTGGGGCGTATCGGCTCCGGTCTTTGCCGCGAAGGAACGTCTGGAGGGCACCATCACGCTGATGGCGCCGGCCGTGCGTGTGGCGCAGCGCCACGAAGAGCTGATCCGCCTCACGGTGGCGGCAGCCGAGCGTATTTCGAATCGATTGCAGTACTTTTAACCGGTTTTTCCGAACCGAGACTACACGAAGGAGTACCAGATGAAATTGCGTCACATCCTGTTCACGATGGCGCTGGCCGTCACCTGCTCGAGCAAGGTCTTCGCTGCTGACGACGTGCTGCGTGTTGCCACCGACGCCACGTTCCCCCCGTTCGAGTATGTGGATAACGGCAAGCGCACCGGCTTCGACGTCGAAATGATCGAAGCGCTGGGCAAGGCCATGGGCAAGAAGGTCGAATGGACGGATATCGACTTCAAGGGTCTGATTCCGGCCGTGCTGTCCAAGCGTGTCGACGTGGCCGCCTCGGCGATCTACATCACCGACGAACGCCTGAAGGCCGTGAACTTCACGCACCCGTACTACACCGGCGGTCTGGCCATCATGGTCAAGGCTGACAACACCAGCATCAAGGAACCGGCCGATCTGAACGGCAAGAAGGTGTCGGTGCAGGTCGGTACGAAGTCGGTGCAGTTCCTGACGGAAAACTACCCGAAGGTCTCGCGCGTGGAAGTCGAGAAGAACGACCAGATGTTCGAACTCGTGAAGATCGGCCGTGCCGACGCCGCAGTGACGGGCAAGCCGGCAGCGCTGCTGTATGCCAAGGCCAACCCGAGCGTCAAGGTGCTCGACAAGACCCTGACCGTCGAGCGTTATGGCTTCGCGCTGCGCAAGGACGACAAGGCGCTGACCGAAGAAATGAACAAGGCGCTGGAAAAGGTGCGTGCTGACGGCACCTACGCCGCGCTCGTGACGAAGTACTTCGGCACGTCGAAGTAAGTCGCGTCATTCGCGAGTTGGTCGCATCACGTATGACCTGAGCAATACCGGGCGGGCTGGCCGTCACTCGTGTTGGAGTGACGTCGCCCGCCCAAGTAATAAAGCAATAGCGCAGTAGAGCAACTGACGGAGTACGCATGGAACTCGATTTTTCGCCGGTGTGGGCAAACTGGACGGACCTGGCGCGTGGCGCGCTGGTGACCGTCGAAGTCACCGCCTGCGCCCTGGCCCTCGGCTGTGTCCTGGGTTTGCTGGTCGGCATGGGCCGACTCAATCCGGCCAACCGCATTCGCTACGGCATCTGTACCGCGTACGTCACGTTCATTCGTGGCACGCCGCTGCTGGTGCAGCTCTTCATCCTGTTCTTTGGTCTGCCTCAGTTCAATATTCTGCTGCCGGCGTTTTTGTGCGGCGTGCTGGGTCTGGGCATCTATAGCGGTGCTTACGTCTCGGAAATCGTGCGCGGCGCCATCCAGTCGATCGAGCGTGGTCAGATGGAAGCCGCCCGCTCGCTCGGCATGCCTTACGGTCAGGCCATGCGCTCGGTGATTCTGCCGCAGGCAGTGGTGCGCATGATCCCGCCGCTGGGCAACGAATTCATCGCGCTGATCAAGAACTCCGCCCTTGTGTCGCTGCTCACGATTCATGACGTGATGCACGAAGGTCAGAAGATCATCAGCGTGTCGTATCGCTCGCTGGAAGTGTATCTGGCGATTGCATTTGTTTATCTGATTCTGACCGGTGTCACGACGCTGCTGCTGCAGCGCGCCGAGAAGTCCCTGCGTGCCGGAGGTGCCGTGCAATGAGCGAAGTGAAGACAACCAACGGCGCCCCGATCCTCAAGATCGAAGGGCTGGGCAAGGCTTACGGCAGCCATCAGGTCCTCAAGGGCATCGACTTCGAAGTGCAGCCGCGTCAGGTCGTCGTGGTCATCGGCCCGAGCGGTTCGGGCAAGAGTACGTTCCTGCGCTGCTGCAACGGTCTGGAAACAGCCGAGCAGGGCACCATCGAGATCGTCGGCAAGAAGCTCGTCGATCACGGCAAGATGATGGGCGAGAACGCACTGAACCATCTGCGCACGGAAGTGGGCATGGTGTTCCAGTCGTTCAACCTGTTCCCGCATCTGACGGTGCTCGATAACGTGACGCTCGCCCCGCGCAAGCTGCGCGGCATGAAGCACGCCGACGCCGAGAAGCTCGCCCGCGAACTGCTCACGAAGGTGGGTCTCGCCGCGAAGGCGGACGTCTACCCGGGCACGCTGTCCGGTGGTCAGAAGCAGCGCGTGGCGATTGCCCGCGCGCTCGCCATGCAGCCGCAGGTCATGCTGTTCGACGAACCGACGTCGGCACTCGATCCGGAACTGGTCGGCGAAGTGTTGCAGGTGATGAAAGCGCTGGCGAACGACGGGATGACGATGCTCGTCGTCACGCACGAAATGGGCTTCGCTCGCGAAGTCGCCGACGTGGTGGTCGTGATGGATCAGGGCCGCATCATCGAAGCCGGCTCGCCGGAGCAGATTTTCACGGCACCGCGCGAGGCGCGTACGCGTGAATTCCTGCAAGCAGTCATTACGCGTTCGGCGTAACGACCTGGCGGCACCGGCAGTGCCGGTGCTGGTCGGCGCGCGTCGATGCGAGTCGATGCGAGTCGATGAGTTAGGCAGAGTAATTCGGTAACGATCAGGTAAGGCAAGGCAGGAAAACGTATGACAATCGATCGAGCGGTCTGGCAAGGCCGTGTGGATACCGGCGAAACTGGGCACACGCTGCGTCTGCATCAGGTGCTGCGCGACTACGATGCTTGCGAAGCATCGGAAGTGGCGGGCGGCGCGGTGGTGCTGGGCTTTTGCAGTGACGAAGGCGTGCGTCGCAATCATGGACGTCAGGGCGCAGTTGCCGGTCCGGACATGCTGCGCCGGGCACTGGCGAGCCTGCCTGTGCAGGGCACGCCGGCCGTGTTCGACGGCGGCAACATCGTGTGTGCCGACGAACGGCTCGAAGCAGCGCAAGCCGCGCTGGGTCATCGTGTCGCCGAGGTGTTGGCGGCGGGTGCGCGTCCGGTGGTGCTGGGTGGCGGACACGAGATCGCTTACGGCACGTTCCTGGGCGTGGCGGAACACTACGGTGACCGTCTGCGCGACGAGCCGATTCTGATTCTCAACTTCGACGCCCACTTCGATCTGCGCGCACAGCCGACAGCCAGCTCCGGCACGCCGTTCTGGCAGATCTCGCAGTTGCTGGCGGGCCGTCAGGCGCCGTTCCACTACGCGTGTCTCGGCGTGAGCCGTTACAGCAACACCGATGCGCTGTTCGAGCGTGCCACCGCGCTGAACGTCGACTATTGGCTCGACTCGACGATGCTTGCGCACCGACTGCCGGAAATGTGCGAACAGTTGGAGAAGAAGCTGGCGAAGGTGAGCCACGTCTATCTGACCATCGACATGGATGTGCTGCCCGGCGAGAAGGCACCGGGTGTGTCGGCACCGGCCGCGCACGGTGTGGCGTTCGAAGTGGTGGAAGCGCTCATCGGCGTGGTGCGTCGTTCGGGCAAGCTGCGCGTGGCGGACATCGCCGAGTACAACCCGACGTACGACCGCGACGGTCTCACGGCACGTGTCGGTGCGCGACTGCTGCATCCGCTGATCACGCAGCTGCAGGGGTAAGCTGAACGGGTGGGCGCAAGGGTGAAGGGCAGGGTGAAGCGAACCGGCGAACGCATGAGCGCTTGAACGGTGCAGCTGCGGGGCGAGACGTACCGTTCATTCCGTTACGCACCGTGCCATGCTTAAGGTTATTTGCGCCGTTCGCGGGACTTCTGCGCGACAATAGGGCGGGCGATCGAACTCTCGATCGCCCGCCCTATTTGTTTGGTGCACTGCGGCATGCCGGACCGTCGCACGTGCGCACAATCGCAGTCGACAAGCGAGGTCAAGATGACAGAGCAGACGAACTCCCCGAGCGGTACCCGTACCGAAGTCGCCACGCTGGCTGGTGGTTGTTTCTGGTGTCTCGAAGCCTGCTATCAGCAACTGGACGGCGTGAAGTCTGTCGTCTCGGGTTATGAAGGCGGCCATGTCGACAATCCCTCGTACGAACAGGTTTGCGAAGGTGACACGGGCCACGCGGAAGTGGTGCAGGTGACCTACGACCCGGATGTCGTCACGTTCGAAGAAGTCCTGATCGTGTTCTTCCAGATTCACGATCCGACCACGCTCAACCGCCAGGGCAACGATGTCGGTACGCAATACCGCTCGGCGATCTTCTATCACAACGACGCACAGAAGGCGGCGGCCGAACACCTCATCGCCGAACTGATGGCGGAGATGACGTATCAGCATCCCATCGTCACCGAGGTCGTCGCGACGCAGACGTTCTGGCCCGCCGAGGCGTACCACCAGAACTACTTCCGTCAGCATCCCGATCAGGGCTACTGCGCCTATGTTGTCGCGCCGAAGCTCAAGAAATTCCGCGAGAAGTTCGCCCGTCGGTTGAAGCCGGCGGCGTAAGTGACGAGGCCTTGCGTGCAGCGCAAGGCTCGTCCTCGCTTGCGAACAAGTGGCGGCCGTCACAGGGCTCGCGGAATGGAGCGACAGGCGGTTAGCCCGACGCGGCGGAGTCGCTCACAGGATCGTGCAGTTGTAGAGCGGGTCGTGCTCACGCGACAGCGGATAAGGTGGATACGGAGGATGAGGTGGCGGACCGCTGTCCGCTGCCTTACGACGCGCGCGTTGTGCGTCCGTCGCTGTCGACAACGGAATCCGGCCCCACGCGCTGCCGCTACTGCTTCGCAAGGGCGGTGGTTCGGCACGCTGTCGACACCGTTCGATATGCCCGATGAAGGTGGCGATGCGGTGTTGCTGGTGCCGCGCATTTCTCAGACGTTGATCCAACGGCGCATCAGGCGTTGCCACGGCCGCCGCGATCGCTGCTGCCTCCGACTTGAAGGGGGCTCTGAGTTCTACCGATGACGGGAAGGCTGTGCGCCTCATGGCTTCAAGCGCTTGAAGGGCTTCATGCGCCGCAAATGCGCCAACCCCTGCTGCACCGTAATGGAAGTCGAGAATGCGTCTGTGGTCGCGCACGACTTCCGCCGCGTGCGGGCTGTCGCTATCAAGGTAAGACAACTCACGCGCGCCTGCCTCATGTAACGCGTCATCCCCTGGCGTATCGACGTCAGCGAGATCGGGCAACTCGCTTCGCCCGATGGCCACGATCTGTGCGCCCACGTCATACCGTAACGCTTCCAATGTTCCCGGCAGATATTGCGGCTCGTCGCGGAGCAGTGAAGGCAATCCCAGCGATTTCAATCTCGCTTCGAGCAATGCGGTGCCGCCCTCCGGATGCAGCGCCAGCGCGGTCGCGACCGAATGCCGAAGCTCCGCGTTGCGCGCATAGCGTCGCGACGGACACCCCTCCTTGGGCGTGACCAGGGCCGCGAGCACGTTGTGCATGTAGTCGTCCAAATGCACGCCCTGACACGGCGTTTCCGTAGGGACGGCATGCGCTTTTATCCCCACGGGGGCCGTGCGAACGGTATGCCCCTCGGGCAAGCGATTCCTGATGCTGGTGAACTGCGATGCCGGACGGGCGTTGTCGGGTGCCTCGCCTGCTTGGATTTGCCAGTTCGACAATTGCGGCCAGTAACCCGGAAGCGGTTGTGACGGTGCGGGCATGAAGTCCTCTCTCAAAGTCTGTCGTTGCTGTCATGGCTGGCGTCGGGCAGTCGCCCAACGGGGCGCGGCGCTCGCGAGATCCTGCGAAGCGTCAGAGAATGACGCAGGGACCGGTTTGCATCGTGTCGAGCGGTGAGACGGGATACACGCGCGATCCGCTGGCCAGGATTGAACGTGCGGGGCGCCCGAGGCGTCGACACCGCGTGAGGTGCGCAGTGAAATCCGAGAGATGTGTTTCGTCTTGTCCAGCGTTGACGTAGCCCGTCGGCGGTAGCGCCGTATGGCCTCGCATGCCAGCCGCCCGGTAGTGGAAGTCGAGGATCGACGCATGGTCCTCTCTGACCAGCGGGGCGACAGGGTCACCTTGACGAAGATGGGCCAACTCGCATTCGCCGGCAAAACGAAATGCTGCTGCCTTGCTATAGGGGTCGGTCTCCGGGAGTTTGAAGCGCCCAAGACGAATGGCGTTTGCCCCGACGTCGTAACGCATCGCACCGAGCGTCCCGGGTAAATACGTCGGATCGTCACGCAGCAAAGAGGGGTACCCCAACGCCTCGATTCGTTTAGCCACGCTCACCCCTTCGCCATCCGGGTGAAGCGCCAGCATTTCGGCAAGTTCTGCTCGGAGCGCGGCATTGCTCGCGAACGTTCGAGGAGCGCATTCGCCGCGAGGCGTGATGAACTCGGCGAGGGCATTGGCCAGGTATTTGTCGACCGGTGTCGGTTGGCATCCAAAAGCGCGGCGAGTCGATTTGACGAAGGCGTCGCCCCGATCCGTTGGCGATTCCTTGTCGATGACCGGCACAATGCCCCTGACCACTTGCGTTTCAATGGCGATCGACGGGATGACGGGGAGATCGACATTGGACGTGGCCGAAACAACGTTTCTGACCGCTTGTATTTCGATGGCGGTCGACGGGATGACGAAGTCGGCGTTGGACGTGGCCGACGCAGCGTTCGCGCGGGCCTGCGCAAGCGAAGCCCCAAATGTGAGAAACGGCATGGTCAAAGCTCCCTGAGCGTGGATACATCGTGGAAGAAGATGTGACGGCACGAGGAATGGCGAACCTCGTGCGTTGTGCAAACGCCGACATCGCGTCACGTCCACCTGCGGACCCCTCGAACGCCTACCGCATCTACCCGGCGACAGTTGCCGCGCCACCGGTCACTGAAGCGAAGAGGATCAGGCAGGGCTCGCCCACGTCTGCCGCATGCCCATAGGCGGCGTCGAAATGATCGAAGTAGAACGCTTCGGCGGGGCAGGGCACTTGTTGCGTGACGATGGCGAACTGGTGGTGATCGAAACGAATATCGAGATACGTGAGGCTTGCGTAAAACCAGACGACATACCCGGCGTACGGCAGTGTCTCGGGAATCTCCGGGAGTGCGGCCGTTTCCTGCGTCGACGCTTGTGCGTCAGCCGTTGCCTCGCCGCGCTGGGCGTTCAGCCATCGTCGATAGTCTTCGCGCGCAGGGCGTTGTTTCATGGGCGTATCTCCAGAGAAGTGACGACGACGCTTTGCGAAGCGTCGAGCGATGGTGCGACCGTTGTTAAAGCGCGGTTTTGGCGAATGCGCCGGGGATTGACGTATTTGCTGCGGTGCACGCCCGGCCAGGACACATCGATGATGCCCGCCGCCGAGGGGCGTGGGGTTGTGGCGCGTCCGAAAGGGGGATCGGACAACGCCCCGATTTCAGGGGATGGGGGCCAACACGAGATGCAAAACGAACGTTTGTTGAATTTTTTATGGATATTCGTTGAATTTAATTTTGTGATGACTTCGCAACAGCGCAAGAGGAGGCGGGGGACGCAGAACGAGGCATGCCGGGGGCTCTGGGCCGGAAATGCGCGTCATGCATAACCGTTCATATATTCATTATTTTTCGCATAAAATGGCGGCTCCCCTCCATGAAGTCTTCAGGTAGTTTGCCGTGCGCCCCCTGCCTTTCCGCGATGCGTTGATGGCCATGATCGGCATCGCGCTCGTCAACATGCTGGTCGCCCTCGACCAGACCGTCGTCAGTACAGCACTTCCCTCCATCGTCGCCGAGCTCAAGGGTTTCGAGTATTACGCCTGGATTGCGAGCATTTATTTGCTGGCCTCCGTCGTGACCGTGCCGGTATTCGGGCGGCTCGGCGATTACTTCGGTCGACGCAAGTTCGTCATCGCCTCGGTGCTGACGTTCACGTTCGCCTCCCTGCTGTGCGGGCTCGCCCCCAACATGCCGTTCCTCGTGTTCGCGCGCGGCCTGCAAGGCATTGGCGGCGGGATGATGGTCGGCACGGCCTTCGCGTCCGTTCCGGACCTGTTTCCGGATGCCCGTTCGCGTGTGCGCTGGCAGGTGGTGATCACTACGGCGTATGGCATCGGTACGGCGGCTGGCCCGTCGCTTGGCGGTCTGCTCTCCGAGCATTTCGGCTGGCGCTCTACCTTCTTCGTCAACCTGCCGGTCGGGCTGGCGGCGCTGTACTTCGTCTGGCGCTATCTGCCGAAATTCCCGCCCGCGCACAAGGGCGACGTTCGCGTCGACTGGCGCGGGGCGCTCTGGATCGCAGTGGTATTGGGCGGCTTTCAGGTGTTTATCGAGAGCGTGCCCGAGCATGGCGCATCGCTGGTCAATCTCGCGCTGATCGCCGCCGTCGCGATCGGGTTCTGGGCGTTGCTGCGCACCGAACGGCGCGCGACGCATCCGATCGTGCCGCTCGACATGTTCCGCCATCCGCAGCTCGTGGTGCTGTTCACGCTCTCCGTGCTGATCGGCTTCGTGATGTATTCGCTGATCTTCTTCGCGCCGCTGTTGTTGCAAGGCGGCTTCGGCCTCAGCCCGCAGGCTGCCGGGCTGATCGCGACGCCGATTGCGGCATGCATCGCGCTGGGCAGCTTCATCAATACACCGGTGGTGGTGCGTCTCGCACGGCCGACGAACATGCTGGTCATCGGCTTTTGCCTGCTCGCGGTGGCCTCAGTGGGCGTGGGGGTGGCGCATAACACTACGCCGCACGGCCTGCTTGCGTTGGCGATGGCCTGCGCAGGCATCGGCATCGGCTTCATCCTGAACAACATGAACGTGTTCGGGCAGGAGATCGCCGGGCGCGAGCGCTTCGGCATCACGACCGCACTGCTCCAATCGACGCGCATGGTCGGCGGCATGCTGGGCACGACCATCGTCGGTACGCTGGTCAATCACTGGTACGCGCGTGGTGTGGCCGGGGCCGTGACGAGCTACGACGGCACGCCCGCAGCGCACGCCGTGGCGCGCGCCCTCGATCCGCGCATCCTGATCGACCCGGCGCTGCGCACCGACTTGCTGACCGACCTGCGTGCCATGGGCATCGACGGCCTGCCGCTGGTCGAAACGGCACGTCAGACGCTGGTCAACGCTGTGCACGCTGGCGTGCTGCTCACGGGCGTGGCCGCTATCGTGGCCGCCTTGCTGGTGCGCCGCATTCGTCAGATCCAGTTCCCTAAGCGGGTCGACCGAACGGTGGTCGTTGCGCCGGAATAGCGCCGGAATAATCCGAATGGCGTTCGGCACTGTCTGATCGGGCATTGCCGAACGGCGGAAAGCGCCCGGAAATCAGGCGGCTGGCCGGGCAAAACGGTCTCAAACTGCCGGGCCCGGCCCGACCTCGTTTACAATGCGCGGTGTTTGCCGGGTGAGCCGGCATCACCGAATTTTGTGAATGAGGTTTCCATGATCATCAAGCCACGCGTGCGCGGCTTCATCTGCGTCACCACCCATCCCGTCGGCTGCGAAGCCAACGTCAAGCAACAGATCGAGTACGTCAAGGCGCAAGGCCCGATCGCGAACGGCCCGAAGAAGGTGCTCGTGATCGGCGCGTCGACCGGCTACGGTCTGGCTGCCCGGATTACCGCCGCCTTCGGCAGCAACGCCGACACGCTGGGCGTGTTCTTCGAGCGCGCCGGTAGCGAGACCAAGCCGGCCACGCCGGGCTGGTACAACACCGCCGCCTTCGACAAGTTCGCCACCGAAAAGGGCCTCTACGCGAAGAGCATCAACGGCGACGCCTTCTCCAAAGAAATCAAGGCCAAGACCATCGAGACGATCAAGAACGATCTCGGTCAGGTCGATCTGGTCGTGTATAGCCTGGCGGCTCCGCGCCGCACGCATCCGGAAACGGGGCAGGTGTTCAACTCGGTGCTCAAGCCGGTCGGCAAGTCGGTGACGCTGCGCGGCATCGATACGGACAAGGAAGTCGTGAAGGAGTCGGTGTTCGAACCGGCCTCGCAGGAAGAGATCGAGAACACGGTTGCCGTCATGGGCGGCGAAGACTGGCAGATGTGGATGGACGCGCTGGCCGAAGCCGGTGTGCTCGCCCCGGGTGCCAAGACAACCGCCTTCACGTATCTCGGCGAGAAGATCACGCACGACATCTACTGGAACGGTTCCATTGGCGCGGCCAAGAAGGATCTGGACGAGAAGGTGCTGGGCATTCGTGCGAAGCTCGCCCCGACCGGCGGCGATGCGCGCGTTGCCGTGCTCAAGGCACTCGTCACGCAGGCCAGCTCGGCGATTCCGATGATGCCGCTGTATCTGTCGCTGCTGTTCAAGGTCATGAAGGCCAAGGGCACCCACGAAGGTTGTATCGAACAGATCTACGGTCTGTACAAGGACAGCCTGTACAACGCGTCGCCGCTGCTCGACGAAGAAGGCCGTGTGCGTACCGACCAGAAGGAACTGTCGCCGGAAGTGCAGAGCGAAGTCTCGGCGCTGTGGGATAAGGTGACGAACGAGAACCTGTACGAACTGACGGACTTCGCGGGTTACAAGCACGAGTTCCTGCGTCTGTTCGGCTTCGAGATCGAAGGCGTGGACTACGACGCCGACGTGAATCCGGACGTCGCAATTCCGCACCTCGTCGCGTAAGCGCGTCGCGCCTTTCGCGTTCGAATGACGATGGCCTGAGTCTGGCGTAACTGCCGGCTCAGGCCATTGTCGTTTCTGGGGTGTGCGTCGGGGCGCGCAATGGCGACTCGGCAGTACCGGTCAGTCTGCGCTACCTTCGGCGGACGTCTGCGACAACTCGGAAATGCGCTCGGCCAGCGCCTTGCACGACAACGGCGACGACCCTTCCGCCTTGTTGTTGACGATGACGTAGACGGGGTGCCCGGCCAGTGCATAGTGCGTGGCCAGTGCGGCGAGCACGTCGCGCGTCGTCGGATCGGGATCGACGATCTTGTCGAACGGTGCGTACTTCGCTTTCGCCTGTTCGTACTTATGGCCGCTGTTCAGATTCCAGCGGACCACGAGCGGCCCTGCGCCCATCTCGTCGAGCAATGCCAGTGCGGCGGCCTGACGCTCCACGTGCGGCATGCGCGCATGCAGACCGATGCAATAACGCACACCCAGTTGCCCCAGCGTGCGCATGAGACGCGGCGTCAGCAGCGCACCATCGCGAATCTCCAGCGCGTAGCAGGGGCCAGGCGCTGTCGTCCCGTCGGGCAGCGTCTCGCCTTGCGGCAAGGGGGGAAGGGCGGAGAAAAACGATTCGATGCGCTGAACTAACGCGGGGATATCGCGTAGCAGCTCGGTCGGCAGCGGCGACATCTGAAACACGAGCACACCGGCCTTCGACCCCAGTCCTGCAAGGCAGGGCGCGACGAATTGCTCGGTAGCGATGCGCGCGTCGAGAAAACATGGGTTCGTGCTGAGTCCTTCGCCTTTCTCGCCACGCACGACCGCATCCGTCACGACGCTCGGTGCTTTCACCAGAAAGCGAAAATCCTTCGGAACCTGTTCGGCGTACTTCTGGTACTCGACGATCGACATCGGCTTGTAAAACGACCGGTCGATGCCGACGCAACGCAGCACGGGATGGCTGGCGTAAGCGGTGAGTCCCTGACGCGAGAGTTTGGTGTCGCTGTAATCGTCGTCCCAGACAATGCCTTTCCAGCCCGGGAAGGACCACGACGAGGTGCCGAGACGGATGTTGCCGGGCAGGCGGTCGCCCAGCGTTTGTACATCGGGAGAAAGGTCGGCCGCGCCGACACCACCGCCATTAAGCGATGGACGTCGGCCCTCGGAAGAGGCCGCAGACGCGGACTTGCCGTCGACCTGCCCGGCGCGTCCCCCTGGCGCTGGATCGTCAGGCGGCGCGCCGAACAGATCGATCTGACTCATTGATTGTTGCGATTCTCGTACATGTAACGGCGCGACCACGGAAGCTGCTTCGCCGATTGTCCTGCCTTGCGGCACACGACCTGATAGATCGAGACGTGATCGTGCTCGAACGCATAGGCGCAACCCGCAAGATACACGCGCCAGACACGGAAGCGTTCTTCGCCGGCCAGCTCGCGCAGACGCGGCGCGTTCGCTTCGAAGCGCTCCGACCACAGCCTGAGCGTTTGGGCGTAGTGACGGCGCAGACTTTCCACGTCGCTCGCCTCGAGTCCGCCGCGCTGCATCGACTCCAGCGCCAGGCTGATGTGCGGCAGCTCGCCGTTCGGGAACACGTACTTGTCGATGAACTCGCCACCGCCCATCGCCGTCTCGCCGCTATCGGGATCGGTCGACGTGATGCCGTGGTTCATGGCGACGCCGTCGTCCTTGAGCAGGGAAGCCATCTTCGCGAAGTAGTCCTTCAGATTCTTGCGCCCGACGTGCTCGAACATGCCCACGCTCGTGATGCGGTCGAACTGACCTTCCACGTCGCGGTAATCCTGAATGCGGATCTCGATCTTGTCTTCCAATCCGAGCTTTTTGACACGTTCGGTCGCCAGTGCGAACTGATTTTCCGAGAGCGTCACGCCGAGGCACTTCGCGCCGAACTTCTGCGCGGCGCGAATCACCAGGGCTCCCCAGCCACAGCCGATATCGAGCAGCGTCTGGCCAGGTTGCAGTCCGATCTTCGTGAGGATGTGATCGATCTTCTTCTCTTGCGCCGTGTCGAGGTCTTCGTCGCCATTTTCGAAATAGGCACACGAATAGACCATGTTCTTGTCCAGCCACAGCTGGTAGAACTCGTTCGACACGTCGTAGTGAAACTCGATCGAGCGCTTGTCGGACTTCTTGGTGTGATTGAAGTGACGCACGGCACGCTCAAGCGGACCGATGGTCGTCAGGCTGCTGCCCGCGAGCGCGTAGCTCATGTCGATGACGTCGGCCAGTCGGCCTTCGACATCGATCTCACCCTTCACATACGCCTCGCCGAGATTATCGAGGCTTGGACTCAGTAGACGCGTCATGGCCGCGGGGCCATTGATGCGCAACGTTACGCTGGGGTTGTCGAAGGCACCAAAATCGTACTGCTGACCGTTCCAAAGCGCGAGGCGAATGGGCAGGTTCGAAGAGGTCTTGACGCCGCTGACCCAGTTTTCGAGTTTTTTCTCCCACAACATGGATGTGCTCCAAGTGTCACCAAAAAAACTTTCATCCGTACCGTCGGCACGGTGACGTCTCCTCGTCGAAAACGGGCGGGCAGGCGTACCGCGTCGGCGTAGCCGACACAACAACGTTTAAGGGGACAGGCGCGCGACGCGCCACGCTCCATCGGCAAGCCGGAAAAATTTGATGCGATCGTGCAGGCGCGATTCGCGGCCCTGCCAAAACTCGATGGTTTCCGGCACGAGCCGGTAACCACCCCAGTGCGGCGGACGCGGCGGGGCGTCGCCGAACTGGCGCCGGAACTCCGCTTCGCGTTGCTCGATGATTGTGCGGTCGGCCACTTCGGCGCTCTGCACCGAGGCCCACGCGCCAAGGCGGGAACCCACCGGGCGCGAATGGTAATAAGCGTCGCTTTCTTCTGCGCTCACCTTCTCGACACGCCCCTCGATGCGCACCTGACGCTCAAGTTCGATCCAGTGAAACAGCAGGCAACCGTACGGCGTGGCCGCCAACTCCTGACCCTTGCGCGAATCGTAATTCGTAAAGAACGTGAACCCGCGTTCGTCGGCGCCTTTGATGAGCACGATCCGTGCATCGGGGCGGCCGTCCGGCGTGACCGTGGCGAGCGTCATGGCGTTCGGCTCGGCCAGTTGGGCCGCGAGCGCTTGCTCAAACCAGAGTCGGAATTGGTCGAACGGGCTGGACGCGACATCGGTCTCCGAAAGTGAGCCGAGGGCGTAGTTTTTGCGCAGGTCCGCGAGAGAAAGCGTCTGGTTCACGACGATCGTAATCGGTCTGGTGCGTTGGGGGTTGCGACACAGTATAGCGAAGAGTTAGGGAAATTGCGCACGTGGCGATTTGTCGCATCGTGCGCGCAACGATCCGCTGAATGCCCCGTGGAATGGGCATCTCACGCTATGTGCTTGATATTTAATGAGTGAAGTATTTCCGTTCAGAGCCGCACCCTGTCCCGAAAATCACCCCGGAAGGCGACGGCAAATCCATCACGTTGGCATGGGCATTGCTTTGCATTCTGTGGGCCATTGGCCGTGCCATGCCCATGCAACGCGAATCGGTCAGGGCTTTTCGCTCCCTGCGCCGACGGTGGCTGACGGAGACGTCTGCGAGGTGTGTCCGCGGCCGCCAGGCTTGCCGTCGGAGGCGTTACCCGATCCGGTGCCGGGGCCCTTCGCATCGGGGACCGGCTTGACGTTGGCGGGGTTGCGGCTCGGCGGGTGTTGCAGCTTGGCCAGCAGTTCGCCGCAGGGGCTGTCCTTGCCGGGGCCGAGTTCGAGCAACGGGATGAGCGCGGTGTACGGGGCGAGCACGCCCAGTGCAATGGCACCCCCTGCGCGAGCCACGAGCGTCGGTACATTGACGCCCACGTCCGGATGCTTGAAGGTGCCGCGCACATACAGCGGCGAGCGCAACGACAGCAGGCCGAAGTGCTTCGGCTCGGGGCGGATCGTCAGGTTGAAGTGTTCGCGCTTGAGGTCGACCTGACCCGTCACCCCAATGCTGGTGTCGTCGGTGTCGATCACGAAGGTGCGGGCGTCCATCAGGCCGTCGCGCACGGCAAAGTCGGCGGCGGCGCAGCGCATTTCGATCTGCTTGTCGCCGAAGAGCTTCGTCAGCACGATGTTGCCGACGTTCAGCCCCATGTATTGCAGCAGCAGCTTACTGACCGAGCCTTGGTCGATGAGCGTCTTGATCTCTCCGTTCGACGAGCCGGCCAGCGCCGCAATCGAGTTGCCGGTGGCGGTCAGGGCCGCGTCGCCATTCACTTCGCCGACACTCGTTTTCATCAGATCGACGTCGGGCAGCAGCTGCTTCATTTTCAGATGGCGCAGTGAGATCTGCGAATCCACCTTCATCGGTTCGGCCTGTCCGTTGAGGACGAGCGTCGACGTAATGCGTCCGCCCGCCACGCCGAATTCCAGCGGGCGCAGCGAGAGCACGCCGTCGTCCAGCACGAGATGCGTGACGAGGTTGTCGATCGGCAGGCTCTTGTCCTTGATGATCTTGCGGCCGGTGAATTGCACGTCTGCGTCGATGGCGCGCCAGCGGTCCGTCTTGAACGGATCGACCGGCAGCACCTTGTCGGACGGCGGCGCTTTCGGCTTGCCCGACAGGTCGCTGCCGCCCGACGGATTCTGTCCGCCGATGGCCGGTCCCAGATCGACCAGACGCAATTGATTCGAGACGACCGCGCCTTGCAGAATGTTGCGCGGCTCGCGCTGGCGGAACACCAGCGTGCCCGAGAGATCGCTCTGACCGACCTTACCCTGGAAGCGCTCGTACCGCCAGACACCGGCGGTATGCAGCAGGTGCCCGTTGGTTTCGTAAGAGGGGGTCTCCGGCAGCAGCACGCCGGTAATCGGATAAAGGTCGGCCATCGTCGGCCCGGCCAGACGCAGGTGCATGTCGAGTGCAGAGAGGGTGGCCGGATTCGTGAACGTGCCCTTGGCGGCGATCTGCGTGCGGCCGATGCGCACGCTCGCGTCGAGCGGATAGGGCTCGCCGGAGTCTTCGAGCGAGAGGACGTCGCCGCCACGCGCTTTACCGGTGACGGCGACCTTGCGGAACGTGCCTTTCAGCGAGACACCGATGCCGTAGGGGGCCTGACCGTCGATGGTGGCGATGTTGGCCGTCAGATCGAGTTGTTGCGGCGCGAGATTGGCGCGCACCACACCGTCTTCGAGAATCAGACGTCCGATGCGGAATTTCCACGGCGACGGCTGGCCATCGCCCTTCGTGAAGGTCCAGTTGTTGCGCCCGTCCGCCTGCTGTTCGATGACAACCTTCGGTGCGGACAGCGCGACTTCGGGCAGCACGATGTGCTTGTCGAGCAGGGGCAGCCATTCGAGCGAGAACGTGAGCCGGCCCACCGAGATCATGTTCGGCTCCTGACTCCACGCAACGTTGCCTAACACGATATCATTCGCGATCAGGCGAGGCCGCGGCAGCCAGCGCCCCAGACCCGGGGCCTGCGCATTCGGGGCCAGCCAGTGCAGCGAAAGGTCGCCCCGGATGGCAAACGGGCGGCCCGTCGCGGTGCTCACCTCCCGGTTGATAAAGGGCCGGGCGTAGTTCCAGTCAAACCACGTGATGAACGCCGCGAATGCCAGCACGATGGCGACTATCGTGATCGCCAGCCATTTCAAGGACGTTACCCATCGCATCATGAACAGTACCCCGTCGATCGTTGTAACTCCGGTGCCTGCCACGCCATCGGAGAAGGATTATGACGCGAACCGCCGTTTCGGCGGCCTCGCGCGCTTGTACGGTGACGACGGTCTCGCGCGTCTGCGTGAAGCCCACGTGGCCGTCATCGGCATCGGCGGCGTTGGCTCGTGGGTGGCCGAAGCGCTGGCGCGCAGCGCCGTGGGCCGACTCACGCTTATCGATCTCGATAACGTCGCCGAAAGCAATACCAATCGTCAGGTGCACGCACTCGATGGCAACTACGGCAAACCCAAAGTTGCCGCGATGGCCGAACGGATCATGGCCATCAATCCTGGTTGCCAGCTTACGCTCGTCGAGGACTTCGTCGAACTGGAAAATCTCGACGCCATGTTGGGCGGCGGCTTCGACTGGGTGGTCGACGCCATCGACAGCGTTCGGGTGAAGACGGCGCTCATCGCATGGTGCGTAGCGCATAAGCAGCGTCTGATCACCGTGGGCGGTGCAGGCGGTCAGATCGATCCGACACGGATTCGTATCGACGATCTCACCCGCACGATCCAGGATCCGCTACTTGCGAAAGTGCGTGCGCAATTACGCAAGCAACATGGATTTGTCCGTGGTCCGAAAGCCAAGTTCAACGTGCCGGCCGTGTACTCGGACGAGCCGTTGCACTATCCGGAAGCAGTGTGCGCGCCGGGCGAAACGCCCCAAACGTCCGATGCCGCTGTGGCTCCGCAGGGCTTGAATTGCGCCGGTTTCGGTTCGAGCATGTGTGTCACAGCGACATTCGGTATGGCCGCCGCAGCTCACGTTTTAAAGCAGGTGACGAAGGTCGGACGTTGAAATCGGCTCGGTGCGGGCACTCACGTGCCCGAGATTTTCCCAAGCCTCGCGCGTCACGTCTGTAACCAAAAGTTACGAAAGGGTGGCGGGTCGCTGTGCGGCGCACAGGAAATACCTCTCGATCAGTCTCTCGATTTCCAAAACAACAACGGCCGGAGAATCTCCGGCCGTTGTTGTTTGCAGCGCGTTGTTTCGTTATGCATAACGAAACAACGTGAATGCGGCACTGCCGCAATGAGAACGTCTCAGCGCAACTCGCGACGCAGCACCTTGCCCACGGGCGTCTTCGGCAGTTCGGTGCGGAACTCGATGACGTGCGGCACCTTGTAGTTCGTCAGATGCTGGCGGCAGAAGTCGATGATGGCCTTCTCCGACAGATCCTGCGATTTCTTGACGATCACTGCCTTGACTGCTTCGCCGGTCCGCTCGCTCGGCACGCCCACGACCGCTGATTCCAGCACGCCCGGGCACATCGCGAGCACGCTCTCGACTTCGTTCGGATAGACGTTGAAGCCCGACACGATGATCATGTCCTTCTTGCGATCGGTGATGCGCACGTAGCCTTGTTCGTCGATCGTGCCGATGTCGCCGGTGCGCAGCCAGCCGTCAGGCGTAATGGTCTTGGCCGTCTCGTCGGGGCGATGCCAGTAGCCCTTCATGACTTGCGGGCCGCGCACGCAGATCTCGCCTTCCTGGCCGAAGCCCAGCGCTTCGTTGGCATCGTTGCGAATGCTGACTTCGGTCGACGAAATCGGCAGACCGATGGAGCCGTTGAACTCGCTGCCGAGCGGATTGATACACACGGCAGGCGACGTCTCGGTCAACCCGTACGCCTCGATCAGCGGGTGCCCCGTGACCTTCTGCCAGCGTTCGGCCACCGCGCGTTGCACGGCCGCGCCACCGCCCAGTGCGCACTTGAGCGCGGTGAAGTCGAGCTGATCGAAGCCCGGCGTGTTGAGCAAACCGTTGAAGAGCGTATTCACGCCCGTCATGAACGTGAACTTCCACTTGCCCAGTTCCTTCACGAAGCCGGGCATGTCGCGCGGGTTGGTGATGAGCAGGTTGAGTGCGCCGAGCTGAAGGAACACCAGACAGTTCGCCGTCAGACAGAAGATGTGATACAGCGGCAGCGCTGTGACGATGATCTCCTTGCCCTCTTCGAGACCCGAGCCGATCCACGCGCGCGCCTGCAACATGTTGGCGATCATGTTGTAGTGCGTGAGCATCGCGCCCTTGGCCACGCCGGTCGTGCCGCCGGTGTATTGAAGGAAGGCGATGTCGTCGTGATCGAGTTGCGCTTCCTCGAACTTGGCGCGTGCGCCTTGCGCCATGGCCGTGCGAAAGGGTACGGCGTGCGGAATGTTCCACTCGGGCACCATCTTCTTCACGTGACGCACGACGTAGTTGACGATCCAGCGCTTCGGTGCGGGCACCATATCGCCGATGGCCGTGGTGATGACGTGCTTGACCGGCGTATTCGGCAACGCCTTTTGCAGCGTGGCGGCGAAGTTCTCGATGACGAGGATCGCGCCGCAATCCGCGTCCTTCAATTGATGTTCGAGTTCACCCGCCGTATACAGCGGGTTGACGTTCACGACGACCATGCCTGCGCGCAGGATGCCGAAGACAGCCACCGGATACTGGAGCAGGTTCGGCGACATGATGGCCACACGCGATCCGCGTTGCAATCCGGGCAGGCTTTGCAGATACGCGGCGAAGTCGCGCGACTTGCGCTCGAGGTCGGCAAACGTCAGCGTGACACCGAGATTGGTGAACGACGGACGATTCGCGAACTTCTGGCAGCTTTGCAGAAACACATCGTTCAGCGAACGATAAGTGTTGACGTCGATCTCGGCCGGTACGCCGGGCGGATAGCTTTTGAGCCAGACTTTATCCATGAGCGCCTCCTTGGACTGGTTTTTATCGCATCTGGCGCGCCGGGGGAAGTACCAGTGAAAAAGTACAGGGCGACCGATGCATCGTTTCATCGCATGTCGTGTGGGGGTGCGAGCGGGGCGTCTCCTTGCCCGATTCTGCCTCGCGTGCGCAGCGGGTGCGCCATTCGATGCGTTGCAAAAAGCCGTAGCATACCGTGCCGTCTCCGGCGCGAGCACATGGAAAGCCCTGATTTGATGCGGGTTTGCGTGGAGTAATTGTTCTAGCGGCAAAGGCTTGCCAGTGAGGGGGATTCCGCGCTAATCCCGCATGAATTGCCCGATGCGGCGAGAAAACTGGGGATATGACAAAAGAATTGCAAAAAACACTTGCGTGGTGAGTTGGTTTCTTACATAATTCTGTTCTCACAGCGCGGCTGTAGCTCAGTTGGATAGAGTACTTGGCTACGAACCAAGGGGTCGTGGGTTCGAATCCTGCCAGCCGCGCCATCTATTTCGAGGGTCTCCTCACGGGGAGACCCTTAGTTTTTCGGGAGAGTCCTTCCGTTGATGCACCGAGTGTCATGCACCGGTCAGTATCGATGAAAGGCAAGCCGACAGCAGCAGGATCGTCTGATCGGTGTCTCGTGCAGTAAGTGCGGCTGTAGCTCAGTTGGATAGAGTACTTGGCTACGAACCAAGGGGTCGTGGGTTCGAATCCTGCCAGCCGCGCCAACTCAGTTGGCAAAAACGCTCCAGAGGCGAAAGCTTCTGGAGCGTTTTTCGTTTACCGCTCACCCTTGATGTCATCCATTCATCGGGTGCGAGCGTGACGGCATCCCTCTCGCGAATGCCGTCACCGCAATGACGATCAACTCGTCGTCTGTCCCACCTGCCAACCCAAGCCCAGCGCCTTTTGCAACGTCACGAACGACTTGAGCAGTTGTGCGTCGCCCGCAATCCGGTCCTGCTCGGCAGAGAAGCGTGTGCGTTCGGCGTCGAGCCAGTCGAGCGTGCTTGCCGTGCCAGCGCGGTAACGCTGGCGGGTGAGCGTTGCCGCACGCGTGGCCGATGCTTCCACACTGCGCAAACGGTAGACGTTCTCACGCTGATGACCGTAGCGTGCCAGTGCGACGTCGGCATCACGCAACGCCGTGAGCACCGCACTCTCATACTTGGCCTGTGCCTGATCGCGTCCCGCCTTGGCACCGTCGACGCCTGCCTGCACACGTCCGAAGTCGAGCACGTTCCATTGCAGGCGCGGCAGCGTCATCCAACTGAAGTTGTCCTTGCGCACGAGATGTCCCGGATCGAACGCCGAATACCCGAGTTCGCCCATGATCGAGAGCTTCGGAAACCAGTTGGCGGTTTGCACGCCGATCTGTGCGTTCTGTGATGCGAGACGCCGCTCGGCCGCACGAATGTCCGGGCGCGCCTGCAACAACGCCGACGGATCGCCGATGGCTACCTTCGCGGGGACATTGGGCAATGCCTTGGGCGACTTGAGTGTCTCATCCAGCGAGCCCGGTGCGCGCCCCGTCAGGAGTGCCAGTTGATCGAGCGATTCGATGACGTCGGCTTCCAGTGGCAGCACCCGCGATTGCGTCTGCTCGACCTGCGTGAAGAGTCGCTCGACGTCCAGCTCCGAGGCCACGCCGCCTGCACGCCGCTGACGTGTGAGTTCGAGCATCTCGCCTTCGAGCTGCGCCGAGTCGCGCACCAGCGCAAGCCGGGCCTGCTGGTCGCGCAGCGCCACGTAGTTCTGCGCGACCTCCGCCGCCAGTTGCACGTGCGCGTCGGCGAGGTCTTCCGACGCCGCGTCGGCATCGGCGCTCGCAGCTTCCACGGCGCGACGCGTACCGCCGAACAGATCGATCTCCCAACTGGCGTCGAAACCGGCGACGTAAAGGTCGAGGGGGCCGCGTCCGCCGCCACCGCCATTGCCGGTCAGCATGCCGAGATCCGGCGAGCGCGTGCGCAGCATGGCAGCGTCGACGGTGGCCTTCGGCAACAAGTCCGCCTGATGGCTGCGAAGACTGGCGCGCGACTGACGCACTTTCGCCTGCGCCGCGCGGATATCGGGGCTATGGGCGATGGCGTCGTCGATCAGCGCGGTGAGCTGCGGATCGTCGAGCGCGGTCCACCAGCGTGCTACGCCGGGCGCGTGCGCTTCGACGCCTTCGCCCGCATGAGCAAAGGTCGCGCCGGTGCGCAGTGCGTCGCCGGCCACGTCGGGCGCGCCGCGATAGTCGGGGCCAACCGTGCAGCCTGCGACGAGAAAGGCGGCCGCGACGGCCAGCGTTTTGAGATGAAAAGTCATGATCGTTCAATGCCCGCCGGAGCTGAAACCGGCCGGTTGCTTGAGCATCAGGGCGAGCGGCACGCAGAGCAGCAGTGCGATCCCCAACGCATAAAAAGTCTCGGAAAACGTGATGACGCTGGCCTGTCTGGCGATCTCGGCGGCAAGCTGCGCTGTCGCCTGCAATTGCGCATGAACCATGTCGCCCGTCTGCGCGAAAAAGCCTGCCGCATTGGACGAGAGATGTTCCTGTCCCATCGGGTTGTTGGCGGTGAGCGACTCACGCAGCACGGCGTCGTGATAGTCCGTGCGGCGATCGATCAGCGTGCCCAGCAGCGCGAGGCCAACCGAGCCGCCTAGATTGCGGGCCATGTTGTAGAGGCCTGCGGCGTCGCCGGCGTCCTCTGCAGCCACTGCCGCCATCGAAGCCTGATTGAGCGGCATCATCGCGAGCATCTGTCCAACGCCGCGCAGCAACTGCGACAACGTGAAATCGTGCCCCACGCTTTGCGCCGTCAGATCGATGTCGAGCATGCAGCTCGCGAAGAAGCAGAGCAGCCCGAGAATCACCAGCAGACGGATGTCCACGCGACTGATGAGGCGCGGCAAGAACGGCATCATCAAAAACGCGGGCAAGCCCGAAAGCAACATGATGTTGCCGGACTGCTGCGCGTTGTAGCCCGCAATCGTGGCGAGGAACTGTGGCAGCAGATACGACACACCGTAAAGCCCGGCACCGACGGTGAACACGATGTAGATCACGCTGGCGTAGTTCTTGTTGCCCAGCAGCGCGAGTTTGACGATGGGCTTCTCGGCGGTGAACTGCGCCACGAGCATCATGCCGATGCCAATGACCGAGAACACCGACAGCCAGATGATCATGTGCGAATCGAACCAGCGCTCGCGCTGTCCTTCTTCGAGCACGACGGTGAGCGTACTCAGTCCGATCGTCAGACCTACGATACCCAGCCAGTCCGCTTTGAGGAACGCCTGCAAATTGGTCGGTTCGCGCTTGAGGCCCAGGCCGAGCAACGTCACGATGGCCGCAGAGAGCGGCAGGTTCAGGAAGAAGCACCAGCGCCAGTTCGCATTTTCGGTGAGCCAGCCGCCGACCACCGGACCGAGCAGCGGGCCGAGCAGAACGATCAGGCCGAACATCGCCATGCCGACACCCATCTGATGCCGGGGTAGACGCGTGCGAATGATCATCTGGGCCGTCGGAATCATCGCGCCGCCTGCGAAGCCCTGGCCGATCCGGCCGACCACCATCTCGGTCAGGCTGCTCGACACACCGCACATCATCGAGAACAGCGTGAAGAAGACGGCGTTGAGCATCAGAAAGCGACGCAATCCGAGCACGCGTGTGAGCCACGCAGCGAGCGGAATCATGACGATTTCGGACATCAGGTAGCCCGTGGAAATCCACGTGCCCTCGGTGCCCGACGCCCCGATTTGCCCCTGAATCTGCGGCAGTGCCGAGTTGGTAATCGAGATGTCGAGCGTGGCGAGCAGCGCGCCGAGCGCTCCGGCGGCAACGGCGATCCAGTCCGACGCGTTCGCGTTGGCCGGTTTGGCTGCTGCGCCGGCGATGCCAGCGGCCCCGGTGTTAGCCACGTTGGACTCCGCTAGCCGGTGCGGTACTGGCGTTCGACGGCGTGTTCGTCGCGGGGCCGACGCCCGAGCCGAGCGGCGCGCTGAGCGACACCTTTGTCGGTGCCGCTGCCGTCTTTTGGGTCGTTGCGTGCGTGTCGACGTCTGCCGTCACCGACAGGCCGGGCAGCAGCACGGCGCGCAGCGATTCCGGGGCATCGAGGCGAATACGCACCGGCACGCGCTGCACGATCTTCGTGAAGTTACCCGTCGCGTTTTGCGCGGGCAGCAGAGCGAACTGCGAGCCGGTACCCGGGGAGACGGAGTCGACCACACCGTGGATCGGCTCGCCGGGTAGCGCGTCGACGTGAATCGTCACGGGTTGACCGGGGCGCATATGACCGACCTGCGTTTCCTTGAAGTTCGCCGTCAGATAGACGTTCTGCACCGGCACGACCGTCAGCAGACGGGTGCCGGGTTGTGCGAACTGGCCCACGCGAACGGCACGGTCGCCGACGCGTCCGGCCAGCGTGCTCTTGACCACGGTATCGGCAAGATCGAGTTCGGCCTTGCGGGCGCTGGCCTGTGCCACGGCCAGTTGGGCCTTGGCCTGTGCGAGCGCCGCGGTCAACGTATCGGTCTGACGCTCGGTCGACTGAAGGCTGGCTTCGTTGCTCTTGAGCGAGGCATCCGCGCGGGTGCTGGTGTTACGCAGCTCGGCCAGTCGTTCGTCCGTCTCCGCGCCGGTCGCCACGAGCGGGGCGTAGCGCTTGACCTGACCGGCCGAGTAAGCGGCGTTTGCCTTTGCGCTGTCGAGTTCGGCGCGCGCCTGCGCAATCGTCGCGGCGTGTTGCGAAAGCTCGGCCTGTGCGCGGGCGACGTCCGCCTCACGCGCCACGACCGTCGCCGTCGCCTCGTCGTATGCGGCCTGATACTGACGCCCGTCCAGCCGCACCAGCGGTTGTCCGACCGTCACCGTTTCGTTGTCGCGCACCAGCACCTCGGTGACGTAGCCGCCGACCTTCGGCGCGACCGTCATGCTGTCGGCTTGCAGATAGGCGTCATCGGTCGATTCAATGAAGCGACCCACGAACCACCAGTGCGCGCCCCAGCCCAGCCCCGCAACGACGCCCAGCGCAAGCGCGCCCAGCAGCAGCTTCTTGCGACGCGGATTGGCCGGGGCCTTCGTCTGGCCGGGCTTTCCGGCGTTTTCCATCGCCTTTGCGGCGGGGGCGTCGGCCGGACGCTCCATCGTGTGCACCGGTTCCGACGGTTTGACCTGTGTTGCGGTATTCATGGGAAATTCCCCAAATTATTCCAATTGGCAGAATTATTCCAGTTGATCGATTTATGTCAAGTGTTATATTTTTGACGAAAGTTTTGGGAAGCAAGGAGAGTCATGACAGGGACATCACGTGCCGGGCGCGTTCGCATGCAGAGCACAGCCACGCGCCCGCGGCATGCGGTCGATACCGGCTATCAGCGCGGCGAGGAAACGCGTGCGCGCATCATCCTCGCGGCAATCAAGTGTTTCGGCGAGTTCGGCTTTGCCGGGGCGTCCACGCGCGACATCGCAAACGAGGCGGGCGTGAACGCCCCGGCGCTTCAGTACTACTTCGACAACAAGGAGGGGGTGTACAAGGCCTGTGTCGAGTACATCCTGGGGCTGGTACTCGGGCAGATGGGCGAGGCGATCGAGTCGGCCGAACGGGTGATGGCCGATCCCGATGCGACCGACAAGCAGCTCATCGACGCCTTCTGCGAGTTACAGAATCGCAAGGCGGGTTTCATGGAGGAAGTGCCTGAGATCGAGGGCTGGAACATGTTCATGGCCCGCGAGCAGGCGGGGCTCGGGCCGGAGGCGGGATTCAAGGTGTTTCACGATCGCTTTTCGCGCCGTCTGGCGTCTGTGGGCGCGAACATCGTGACGCGGCTCGCGGGCGTTGCGCCCGACGACGAGGCGATGCGGATACGCGCCGTGTGCATCAGCACGCTCGGGATGGCGTTTCGCGTGATGCGCCGTTCCGTCGACAGCTCGATGGGATGGGACTCGGAGCCGAACCCGGATCGCAATCGGATGGTGCGCGAAGCCGTGCTGGAGCAGACGCGTTACTTGCTGGAGCGCACGGTGCGGCAGCGCAAGGCAGCCGCGAAGTCGTGAGGAGCTGAACGACGTGACACGCGCCGATATGTGAAGCGGCGCGTGAATCGGAAAAGAGACGGGGCATCCATGGATGCCCCGTCTCTTTTTGTCACTGCGTGTGGTGAACGCTTACGATTGCGTCGCCGTGCGCGCCTGCGGCTCCCCGTCGCGTTTGCGGTACCACAGGAAGTAGATCAGCAGCACGGCGGCTACGAACGGCACCCCGAAGATCATCGTCATGCGGAACACGCCGGTCAGGAGCGTCGTGAGCATGATGGCGGCCATGAGTGCGGCCCCCAGCAGCGTGAGCCACGGAAAGCCCCACATGCGAAACGCCAGCGGCGGATGATTCTCGCGTCGCCATGCGCGACGGAAGAAGAAGTGCGTGACGAAAATCATCATCCACGTGAGCATTGCGCCGAACATCGAGATCGCCATCATGAACGTGAACGACGACTCGGGGTACAGGAAGTTCACGAGCGTCGCCAGCGCAATGCCGACCGTCGAGAGCAGCAGGGCGGCCAGCGGCACGCCGCGCTTGTTCACTTCGCCGAAGCGGGCGGGCGCATAACCGGCGCGCGAGAGCGAGAACATCATGCGGGTCGTAATGTAGAGCTGGCTGTTCATCGACGAGAGCGCCGCGATCAGCACCACGAAGTTGATCACGCCTGCTGCACCCGGAATGTTGATGGCCTGCATCACCTTCACGAACGGGCTTTCGTCCTGTCCGGCGGCGGTCCACGGCACGATGGCGAGCATCAGCGCGAGCGTGAGCAGATAGAACAGCACGAGACGCACGACCGTCGAGCGGAAGGCGCGCGTCACGGCGCGCTCCGGGTTCTCGGCTTCACCGGCGGCCACGGCGATCATCTCGATGGACAGATAGCTGAAGATCGAAATGATGACGGCCACCCACATGCCCCAAAGCCCCTTCGGAAAGAACCCGCCGTGCGCGGTGTAGTTCGCGAATCCGGCGGGAGAATGCGCCCCGTCGGCCACGGAACCCGGTGCAATGAACACCACGTAAGCGCCGATCAGAATGAACACGACGATGGCCGTGATCTTGATGAGCGAGAAGCCGTATTCGATGGCACCGAACAGATTCACCGACATGGCGTTCACGAGCACGAGCGCAGCGGAGAAGCCGGCGACCCAATACCAGCCCGGCACCTGCGGGAACCAGTACTTCATGTAGACGGCGATGGCGCTGACCTCGGTGCCCACGGCCAGCACGATGCACGACCAGTAGGCATAGCGCACGAGAAAACCCGCCCACGGTCCGATGTAGTGTTCTGCGTACGCGCCGAACGAGCCCGACGTCGGATGCGCGACGGTCATCTCGGCAAGACATCCCATGAGCATGAGCGCGATGAGCGCCCCGATGGCATAAGAGATCAGCACGCTCGGCCCGGCGAAGCCGATGGCAAAGCCGCTGCCCAGAAAGAGACCGGTGCCGATGGCGCCGCCAATGGCGATCATGGCCATCTGGCTGGCGGTCAGCGAGCGTCGCAAGCCTTGTTCGCGGCGCGTGATGTGCGAGAAATCGCGCTTGCCGGACGAAGATGACGAGGAAGACGAAGGGGGCTGGGGAGTACGCGTCATGACACACCTTTCACAACAAAAAGTTGAAGCGTGCTACGGGGGAGGGCGCGAGCCCGTCCGGAACGGAACGATGCTCGCGCCAGCCGCTTAGAAGATGTGGCGGATGCCTGTGCCCACACCGACTTGTGTCGAGTTACCCGGCAGTTCGACGCGTGCTGCGCCGCTGACCTTGTTGTAATCGACCGTGCCGTAGAGCTGCGTGCGCTTGGACAGTGCGTACTCGGCGAGCAGCACGTACGTGTAGCGACGGCCCGAACCGGCATCGCCCGCCTGGGCGTTGATGTTCTTGATGTCGTCGAAGTACGCTGCGCCCGTGATCGCGAGGTTCGGCATCGCTTGAATGGTCGTGCCGAGGTAGAACGTCGTGTCCTTGCGCGGGTTGTCGTTCAGGTTGCCCGTCGTGACCGTGTGCGCCGGATCGTTGAGCGTGCCGTCGAGCCAGCCGCTGCGATCGCGTCCGCCCATGTAGCCCACGAACACCTTGGCGATGGAGACGCTATAGATACCGCCCAGGCCCCACATCTGCTGCACACGCTTGGCAGCGTCGCGCGCCTGTTGATACACGCCGGCGACCTGGAACGGACCCATCGCATACGCGGCGCGTGCACCCCAGTAGTTGCTGGCAGCCATCGTGCCGGCCGTGTTGCCGAAGCCGTACGTTGCACCGACCGACAGACCGCCGAACGTGCCGGCGTAGCTCACCGCGTTATCCACACGGCCGCGCGTGATGTTGTACATCCACGAGTTGTTCGCGTAGTTGCCGATGGTGAGCGGGTCGAAGTCGCCGTAGACGTTGAACGCCTCGGTGGCCTGACGGCCGATCTTGATCGTGCCGTACTGGTTTTGCAGGCCGACGAACGCATAACGGTCGAACAGACGCGGACCGTTGGCGAGCGTGCCGTTTTGCGGGTTGATACCCGATTCCAACTGGAAGATCGCCTTCATGCCGCCGCCGAGGTCTTCCGTGCCCTTGAAGCCGAAGCGGCTGTTGGTCACTGCACCGTTGGCGACTTGCCACAGGGCGTCGTTATTGGCGTTCGAGTTGGTCTGATAGCGCACGCTCTGGTCGACGATCCCGTACAGGGTGACGTTGCCCGAACTTTGTGCTGCGGCGGTGGTGCTGAGGGTCAGGCCGCAAGCGGCCGAGAGGATGGCCAGACTGGCCGGAATTGCAGACTTCATGGGTCTCCTGGTGACGCCTTGTAGACGTTTTATGAATGCTCTTTAAAAACGATCCGCCGTTCCTTCCGATATAGGAGACAGCGGATTCTGCTCGGCACGATGACTGCAATATCTGAAAGCGCCCCACGGGGAATGTCTCACCCTTGCGGCGCGGGGCCGAGGGCTATCATATCAACGCAAAAATTGAATTTGCTTGCTATTTCTATCAAGCAACTGGCGGTAAATCGAAGGATCTGCCAGAATCCTGGGAAACTTGATGGATTCTGCCGATGAACCTCGACCTAGCCGATCTGCGTATCCTCCGCCATCTCGAACTCAATGGCCGCATTTCCAATCAGGAACTGGCGGATGCCGTCGGGCTGTCGCCGTCGGCATGCCTGCGCCGGGTGAAATTGCTGGAGGATCGGGGAGTGATTTCCGGATACCGCTGCATCGTGGACGCACAGCATATCGGGCTGGAGTTCGAAGCGCTAGTGCAAATCACGCTGCGTCCGGACGTCGATCAGTGGCATGAAAAGTTTCTGGCGGCCGTACAGAACTGGCCCGAAGTGGTCACCGCGCGCATCGTCACCGGATCGGCGAACTACATCTTGACGGTAAGAGCGCGCAACCTCGCGCATTACTCCGACTTTATCGTCAATGAGCTGTATCGAGCACCGGCCGTTATGTCGATTCAATCGAACATTGTCCTAAAGACAATCAAGAACACGCAGTCGCTTGTCGACCTCGTGAAGCAGAAATAAAAAAATATAGAACATATTAACTATTCTCAAAGTACGAGAGAGAATTCTTAAAAGAAGAGACGCAGCATGGCAGTGATCACCACCATCGAGGACTTGCGGGTTCTCGCGCAACGGCGCGTACCGCGCATGTTTTACGAGTATGTCGATTCCGGCTCGTGGACCGAATCCACGTATCGGGCCAACGCCGACGATTTCGGTGGTATCGGTTTCCGTCAGCGGGTGGCGGTCAACATCGAGCATCGCAGCACGCGCACGACGATGCTCGGCCAGTCGGTGGCGATGCCGGTTGCGTTGGCGCCCACGGGCATGACCGGCATGCAGCATGCCGATGGCGAGATCCTGGCGGCGCGCGCAGCGGAGGCGTTCGGTGTGCCGTTCACACTTTCGACCGTGTCGATCTGTTCCATCGAGGACGTGGCGGCGCACACCAAAGCGCCGTTCTGGTTTCAGCTGTATGTCATGCGCGATCGCGACTTCATCGAGCGTCTGATCGACCGGGCGAAGGCGGCTGGGTGCTCGGCGTTGATGGTGACGATGGATCTGCAAATCAGCGGTCAGCGTCACAAGGACATCAAGAACGGACTGTCGGCTCCGCCGAAGCTCACGTTGCCGAACATCGCGAACATGATGACCAAGCCGCGCTGGTGCATGGGCATGCTGGGCACGCGTCGTCGCACGTTCGGCAATATCGTCGGGCATGCGAAGGGCGTGGACGACATTGGCTCGCTGGCGGCGTGGTCGGCGGCGCAGTTCGATCCGTGCCTGTCGTGGGACGACGTCGAGTGGATCAAGAAGCGCTGGGGCGGCAAGCTGGTGCTCAAGGGCGTGCTCGATCCGGAGGATGCGCGTGCTGCACGCGATACCGGGGCGGATGCCATTGTGGTGAGCAATCACGGCGGCCGGCAGTTGGACGGTGCGATCTCGTCGATCCGCGCGCTCCCGGACATCGTGGCGGCGGTGGGCCGCGACACGGAAGTCTGGCTCGACGGCGGGATTCGCTCGGGGCAGGACGTGATCAAGGCGATGGCGCTGGGCGCGAAGGGCACGCTGATCGGGCGTCCGTTCCTGTACGGTCTGGGCGCGATGGGGGAGGCCGGTGTGCGTCGCGCGCTGGAGGTGATTGCAAAGGAGATGGACGTGACGATGGCGCTCACGGGCCGCACGACCGTCGACCGTCTCGACCCGTCGATGCTGATCCCGGGCAGCTACCCTACGGGCATCGGCCCGTACTTGCCGGAGCCGGGCGGCCGCTAGCTAGCCCCCGCGTCAATCAGAAAAGCCGCAGCGACTCGCTGCGGCTTTTTTCGTTTCCGTACCAGGAAAGCGGCTTGAAGTTCGGGCGGTCTGAGGTCAGACACGCCCGACACCCTGCATCAATGATGATGTTTGCGATGACCGCGACGCTTGCCGCGATAGTGGTCGTCGTCGTACGAGCTGGAGCGGGACATGTTGCCGCCGAGCGCCGCACCGGCACCACCGCCGACGGCAGCTCCAATCAGGCCGCCCGAGCGTCCGCCCATGGCATTGCCCGCCGCCGTACCCGCGCCACCGCCCAACGCACCGCCGAGAATCGCGCCTGTGCGCTCGCGACGGTTCGACGTGATCGCGCCGCCGGCACCCCCGCCGACCGCACCGCCCAGCACCGCACCGGTACTCCCACCCAGCGCGCCGCCCACGGCCGCGCCGGCTACGCCGCCCAGCGCACCGCCGAGGGCATTGTTCATATCACTGGCGCTCGCGCTCAGAGAGGTCGTTGCAGCCAGCGTGGCCATCGCCACGATCGGAAAAATTCGCTTGAACATGAGTCTTGATTAGAATTCGGATGAACGCGACGCAAGTATAAAGAGACCCCGCTGCGCCGCCGTCGCCCTAATGTTTCACTTCTCGTAAGACGGGTAACAAAGTGTTTCGGTGCGTGCAATCACGACGCATCGACGCTATCGACATTCTCTCCACCGTCGATGTCCGGCGTCTCCACGTCCGCCGCGCGCCGTCGCGCCCCCACCTTCATCTCCGCCACGAAGCGGTACAACTGCGCCGCCGCCGGCGAGAGCGGACGCGCCTTGCTGCGAATCATTCCCATGCGACGCGTCACCACCGGATCGACCAGCGGCACACTCGTGAGCAACGGATGACCGCTGCCCGGCATCGCCATCGTCGGCACGGCCGCGACGCCCAGACCCGCTTCCACCAGCCCGATCATCGTCGTGACGTGCTGCGTCTCGCAAATACTCGGCGGACGTTGCGGCAACCCGGTCAGCGCCTGATCGAGCAACAGCCGGTTGCCCGAGGCCTTGCCGACGGTGATGTAGTCGTACTCGTAAAGCTCGCGCCACGTCACGCGCTTCTTGCCCGCCAGCGGATGATCGCGACGGCATGCCGCCACGTACCGCTCCTGCAACAGCAGCTTGAACTCGATGTTCGGCTCCTGACTGCCGATGAAATTCAGCCCGAAATCGGCGTCGCCGTTCACCACGGCTGCCAACACTTCGTTGGCGCTCGCGTCGAGCACCGAGACCCGAATGCGCGGGAAGGCCCGGTGATAGCGCGAGATCACTTGCGGCATGAAGTAATAGGCGGCCGACGGCACACAGGCAATCGTCACATGACCTAGGCTGGAAGATGCTACGTCGCGAATCCCAAGCAGCGCGTTGTCGAGATCGTCGAGAATCCGCTCGGCATCTCGGGCGAAGGCCCGCCCGACGTTGGTCAGCGCCACACGACGCGTACTGCGCTCGAAGAGTTTGACGCCCAACGCGTCTTCGAGCTTGTCGATGCGACGCGAGAGCGCGGGCTGGGAGAGATGGATCGACTCGGCCGCGCGGCGGAAGCTCGCGAGTTGCGCGACGGCGCGAAAGGCCTGCAGATCGTTCAGATCGAAGTTGATCGCCATGACATGGGGGAATGAATGCCGTACAAGCACACGGCGGACCCGGAAACCCTTAATGGCAAGGGGACGCGGGCAAATACCGGCGCGGCGCAGAGTGTAACGTGTTACCGCTCGGTAGGTGCATTAGCATCCTGCCATTGATAGCGTATGTGCATCAATCCTTCCAAAACTTGCAATTCACAAGCGCGGAACTTCCGGCGCAACATTAGCGGCTTCATCAAGCGTCCGTGACGGCCCGACACGTCCTGGCAGAGACGCAGTGCGACGATTAATCTCGGCCCGACCCCCCGGGCCGCAGGCAACACGGAGACAGCGCATGTCACAGCGCCCCCAAGACGCGGTTTCGCGTCAACCCTCGAAAGTCGGCGCGGTCATTCGCGTCACCGCCGGTAACTTCCTCGAACAATTCGATTTCTTCCTGTTCGGTTTCTACGCCACCCAGATTTCGCGCGTCTTCTTCCCGACGGACAGTGAGTTTGCATCGCTCATGCTGACCTTCGCCGTCTTCGGCGCAGGCTTCCTGATGCGTCCGCTCGGCGCCATCGTGCTGGGGGCTTATATCGATAACGTCGGCCGTCGCAAAGGGCTGGTCACGACGCTGGCCATCATGGCGAGCGGCACGATCCTCATCGCCTTCGTGCCCGGCTACGAAACCATCGGTCTCGCCGCTCCCGTGCTGGTGCTGATCGGCCGTTTGCTGCAAGGCTTCTCGGCCGGTGCCGAACTCGGCGGCGTGTCCGTGTATCTCGCGGAAATCGCCACGCCGGGCCGCAAGGGTTTCTACACGAGCTGGCAGTCGGCCAGCCAGCAGGTCGCCATCGTCGTCTCGGCGGCGCTCGGCTTTACGTTGTCGCTCACGCTCACTGCGCAGCAGATCGCGTCGTGGGGCTGGCGTCTGCCGTTCCTCGTGGGCTGCATGATCGTGCCGGTGATCTTCGCGTTGCGCCGCTCGCTTCAGGAAAGCGACGAGTTCAAGGCACGCAAGCGTCACCCGTCGGTCAGCGAAGTTTTCCGCTCGATGGCGGCGAACCTCGGCGTCGTGATCGGCGGCACCATGCTCGTGGCGCTGACCACGACGGCGTTCTACCTCATCACCGTCTACGCGCCGACGTTCGGCAAGAGCGTGCTGCACCTGTCGAGCGCGGACGCGCTGCTCGTCACGCTATGCGTGGGTGTGTCGAACTTCATCTGGTTGCCGATCGGCGGTACGTTGTCGGACCGTATCGGGCGTCGTCCGGTGTTGCTGCTGTTTGCCGGTCTCACGCTGCTGACGGCGTACCCGGTGCTGTCGTTCCTCGTGCAGGCCCCGAGCTTCACGCGCATGCTGGTCGCGCTGCTGTGGCTCTCGTTCCTGTACGGCATGTACAACGGCGCGATGATCCCGGCGCTCACCGAAGTCATGCCGCCGGATGTGCGCGTCGCGGGTTTCTCGCTCGCGTATAGCCTCGCAACGGCGCTCTTCGGCGGCTTCACGCCCGCTCTGTCGACGTATCTGATTCACGCGACGGGCGACAAGGCTGCACCGGGTTACTGGATGAGCTTCGCCGCACTGTGCGCCATCTGCGCGACGCTGGCGCTCTATCGTGGCCGCCGCGGCGGTCAGAACCCGGCCGGACTTGCGGCCGGCTGATTTAGCTGACTGACAACACAAAACATCACCGGATACCGGACGCCGCGAAACAACGGCGTCCGCATCATCCCAACGCACAATAACGAGAGACAGGTCACACCATGAAAGCCATTTCGACGCGACGTTTGCTGAGCGCACTGGGCGCAGGCATCGTTCTGACGGCGACGCTCGGCGCCGCACCGGCGAGCGCAGAAAATCTGAACGTGATGAACTCAGGCGGTTTCACGGCGGCGTACAAGCTGCTGCTGCCGAAGTTTGAAGCCGCGAGCGGCGATCACGTCGACACGGCGTGGGGGCCGTCGATGGGTAAGGCGCCCGAGGCGATCCCGAACCGGTTGGCGCGTGGCGAATCGGCCGACGTCGTGATCATGGTCGGTTACGCGCTCGACGACCTCATCAAGGCAGGTAAGGTCCGTGCGGACTCGCGCGTCGATCTGGCCGACTCGCGCATCGGCGTCGTGGTGAAGGCGGGCGAGGTCGTGCCTGACGTGAGCACGCCGGAGAAGCTGAAGGCAGCGTTGCTGGCGGCCAAGTCGGTCGCGTACTCGGACAGCGCGAGCGGCGTGTATGTCGAGCGCGAACTGTTCAAGAAACTGGGCATTGCCGAGCAGATGCAAGGCAAAGCGGTGATGGTGCAGAAGACGCCTGTGGCCGAGAAGGTTGCGGCGGGTGATTACGCACTGGGTCTGCAACAGGTCAGCGAACTGCTGCCCGTCAAGGGCATTGCCTACGCGGGCAAGATTCCCGAGTCGCTGCAATCGGTCACGCGCTTCGCCGGTGGCGTGCCCGTGAGCGCACCGCATCCGGAAGAAGGCAAGAAGTTGCTGACGTATATGGCTGCGCCGTCCGTGGCGAAGGATGTCGCTTCGACCGGTCTGGATCCGCTGGCGCACTGAGCACTGCGACCTCCGGTATGAAAGCCGACGCGGCCCGACTTTCGTCGGGCCGTTTTTTTTGCTCGCCTTACTGGTCTTCCGTTGTTGCCGGTCCGGTCATCGGTTTGATCTGAATTTTCGCGACGTTGCCGTCGACGCCCAGCACGGTGATGATCCGTTGCGAAAGATCGTCGTACAGCGACTGACCGACTTGCAGCGACGTTTGCACCGGTCGTGGGCCTGACGGGGTATTGGTTGGGTCGACAATCGAACTCGCGATGATGTTCTCCAGTGGGTTCGATACCCGGATGGTGACACCGGTTGCCAATGGGGAGTTATCGTCCCAATCGTCGAAGCGCTTATCGGGGCGACGATATTCCAGCTGCAATTCGGAGCCGTCTTTGCGAGGAATTCGGAGGCCGACCGGCGCGGCGGCTCCCGCCGGGCTTCCATGTGAACCGGCGGGGCGTTTGGTCCAAATCGCCGCCAGTGTGAACGTGGTGCTCGGGTCGGCGTCCAACACGAGTGGATCGTCGTCTTCGGTAAGCCAACCGGCGTAACGCTGGTAGTTCACGGGATACGTTCCGTTGTGTAACAAAGACATCGGATCGGTGATGTCCTCCATGGTCGTTGTCGTGCAGTTTGCATTGAGGTGCCATTGACCGTGATTCTGTTTGCAGTTCCCAATGGTCGTCGCGTCAGAGAACCCTGCTATGCGTCCAAACAATGGGGCGATCCAGCGCACCCCTCCCAGACCCATCGACACCATCCATCGATTTGAGGGCTCGGCGAAGTCCTTGCCGTAACAGGCGCCAACATTCATTGGCGTGTCGATAAGGAAGTAATCGTATTGGCTCAGATCGATCTTTTTGGCATGTAGAGCGTCCTGCGTTGCTTTTATTATGGCTTCCGGATCGCAATTTTCTGGGACTGCGCCGAGGTCGACGATCTCCGGCACCGGATGTTTGCGAGCGTCCGGTCGGGCATCGACAAGATTCAATTTCCCTCTCGACACCTCGTCGATGTAACCCCAAAAACTGAAGGGACGCATGCCCGGCTCAGTTCCGAACAAGATGTCCAGAATCTCACTTGGGTAGTTGTAGGGGTAATCGGTGAAGCTGACCGGAACGAAAAGCAGCTTCTTGGTGCCGATCAGGTCCGTACGTGGCGGGCGCGTTCTCTGAAGCCGATACCACTGCGTGTCCGTCGCGTCCGATGACGGTGAGAGGCCGAGCTGCTGACGTTTCGCGTCGTAATTCAGACTCTGCTGCTTTTCGGGATCGCTGAAGGCCCCGTTCCTGAGCAACATTCCCCCTTTGCGCCCCTCGCCGATGATCCACGTGTCGGCAAGGCTCAAATCCCCGTCGCACTGTTTGAGCACCAGCCCGCCAGACCAGGGCACGGCGGTCAGGCACCGCGAGTCGTCGTCCGAGTTGTGGATGAAGTAGTTTCCTGTGTCCACGGGGTCGATTCGCCATAACTGGCCTTTCGATCCGTCGCATGCCTCCAGCGAGATGTTGTCGCCATCGGCTGACGCGTTCAGACACGCAAGCGCGTCGCCCTTGAACGCCTTGATCGGTCCCGGGCCTGCCGCGGGCGCGCTGAGCGCCGGGGCGCAGATCAGTGCCGACACCATCGCAACCGCCATCAGTCGATGCTTCATTTGCCATTCCTTATCGGGGGGAGGGGGAGCCAGAAGAGCGTCAAAAGAGGCTAGGAGCATTGCCCGCGAGCGAGAGGAAAAGCGCGTGAATTCGAGTGTTTTCCTCGCGGTCCGTGATCGCTGCGGATGAGCGAATCCCGATAGCGAATATGTGAAATAATTTTTCGCTTCGGCGTCGAGGCCGGATTGGTCGACAATGACGTACCACGTACCTGCCGGATAAGGACGTCGCACCGGACGACGTCGATACCATCGATTCCATGGATAGCGAGGAGACATATATGGCCGCAGTGCCGAACCTGAACGACATCGTCGCGCTCGACGCGCTGGCGCTGTCCGACGCCATTCACAGTCGTCGCGTGTCCTGCCGCGAGGTCATGCAGGCGTATCTCGCGCACATCGCGCAGTACAACCCAGAGGTCAATGCCATCGTGTCACTGCGCGACGCGCAGACGCTGCTCACTGAGGCCGACGCACGCGACCGTCAACTGGCCAGCGGTGAGTCGCTCGGCTGGATGCATGGCATGCCGCATGCGGTGAAGGACATCGCGTCGTGTGCCGGATTGCCCACGCGCAAGGGGTCGCCGTTGACCTCCGACGCGCCGGACACGCAGGACAGCATCAGTGTGTCGCGCATTCGCGCGGCGGGGGCCATCTTCATCGGCAAGACGAACGTCTCCGAGTTCGGACTCGGTTCGCACAGCTACAACCCTGTTTTCGGCACCACGGGCAACGCTTATGCCCCCACGCGTATTGCCGGTGGAAGTAGCGGCGGCGCGGGCAGCGCACTGGCGTTGCGCCTGTTGCCGGTGGCCGACGGAAGCGACTTCATGGGCTCGCTGCGCAACCCGGCGGCATTCGGTAACGTCTACGGATTCCGGCCGTCGCAAGGCCGCGTGCCGTATGGTCCGGCACCGGAAGTCTTCGTGCAGCAAATGAGCACCGAAGGACCGATGGGACGCACGGTCGCCGACGTCGCGCAATTGCTCGACACGCAGTCCGGCTACGACAAGCGCAGCCCGCTGTCCATTGCGAACGGCGCGTCACGCTTCGCCGGTGCCTTGCAGCGTGATGTCAAGGGCGTGAAACTCGGCTGGCTGGGTGACTACGGTGGCTATCTGCCGATGGAAGAGGGTGTGATGGCGCTGTGCGAGGCGTCGCTGAAGGATTTCAGCGCGATGGGATGCGAGGTCGAGGCGTGCGCGCCCGACTTTGCGCCTGAGCGGCTGTGGCAGACGTGGCTCACGCTGCGTCACTGGATGGTGAACGGCTCGCTCGGCGAGATGTACGCCGATCCGGTGCGTCGCGAGAAGCTCAAACCGGAAGCGCGATGGGAAGTGGAGGGCGGCAAAACGCTGAGCGCGGCCGACGTGTTTCGCGCGTCCATCGACCGCAGCGAGTGGTACCGGTCACTGGCGCGGCTCTTCGAACGTTACGACTTCCTGCTGCTGCCGTCGGCTCAGGTGTTCCCGTTCGACGTCGAGACGCACTGGCCGTCCGAGGTCGCGGGCAAGTCGATGGATACCTATCACCGCTGGATGGAAGTCGTGATTGGCCCGACGCTCGCGGGCTTGCCGGCGATCAGCGTGCCGGTCGGGTTCGACGCGCGCGGGTTGCCGATGGGCATGCAGATCATCGGCCCGGCGCAGGCCGACCTCGCCGTGCTGCAACTGGCGCATGCGCACGAGCAGCAGACGCAGTGGGTGCGTCGTCGTTTGCCGCCGATGCTCGCAGGGCGCTGAGCGTCTTACTTCCGGTGTGAGGCCTGCTGCGCCTGCGCGCGCAGCGGCCTCAGCAATTCGCCAAGCGCGTTATGGTCGATCTCGTGCATCAGCGCGAGCAGACGGCCGATCTCGTTGGGGGGAAAGCCTTCGCGGGCGAACCAACTGAGGTAGTTCCCCGGCAGGTCGGCGATCATCGTGCCCTTGTGCTTGCCGTACGGCATGGGCGTGGTTACGAGACGCATGAGTGCGTCGGCGTCGAAATCGAGCATGGGGACAGGTGCCAGGCGAAGCGGGGCGGTGAGACGGAAAGCGTCACGCTATCACAGCTGACGGATGTCGCGCCTTGGGCGATGCCGGGTAAGCCCCGGTCAGTCAAACCCGCGACGTCAGCAACTGCCAGCCCGCCGCACCGAAGACGACAGCCAGGCAGCCGTCGAGCCAACGGCGGATTCTGAGGTACACGCGTCGAGCGGTTTGCGTCGAGAACAGCATTGCGTAGCCGCAGAAGATCATCAGCCCGAGCATTGCGCAGCCGGGCACGACAGCCACCGGCATGGTCCCGTCCGGTCCCGACGACAGCGCGACCACAGACATCCACCCCAGCACGGCCTTCGGATTGGTGAGATGGAACAGCGTGCCGCGCACATAGAGGCGCTTGAGGGACAACACGCCGTTGGCGTCCATCGGCACGAAGGTCGCCGCTTTTGAGGGCCTCAGTGCCGCACGTCCCGACTTGAACGCCAACCACAGCAAGTAAGCACCGCCGAAGAGCTTGAGCGCGACGAGGAACTGCGCATAAGCCAGCAGCGTGGCCGAGATCCCGAGCATGGCGACCGCCGCCCAGAACAATGAGCCGGACATGACGCCCAGTGCGAACGTGAGCGCCGGACGGCGTCCATGGTTCGCGGCGATGGACATGATCGCGAGATTGCTCGGACCGGGACTCGCGGCGTTGACGAAGTACGCCGTGAAGGCGACCAGAAGATGGGCGGAGAGCGCGGTGCTGACGATCATGGCGGACCCTATGGACCTTAGGCCCGATGACCGATGCCCTATGAGGGGCCAGCGGACGGGCAATCTGACGGGGAATCGTCAGAGTGTCGGCGCGCGACTCGCCTCGCGCCATAGACAGTTCGCATGAAATCCACCGAGCCAGTTGGGTAGCGACCGACTCGGCGTCATTCACTCAGATGTTCCGTCTTGCCACGCCTCAGACCTTGATCGCAAAGCGCCGGTCGAAGGTCGGCCGGACGTCGAGCGGCTGACGCAGTAATCCGACCTGCGCGTAGAAATCCGCGGTGCGTTGCTGCTCGGCGACGAGTGCGTCGTCGATGTTGCGCCATTTCGTGGCCCGACGCGAGAACTGGAGCTTGGCCGCTTCCGGGGGAATACCGATGATGCGCGCCATCGCGGCCGAGTACGCGTCCACGTGCTGGTAAGACCAGACCTGCGCGCGCACCGCTCGGGCCAGAAAGTCTCGCAGCACCTCTTGTTTGGTGGCGATGGCGGCGTCTGTCGCTGCGAGATAGCTCAGGCCCGACCAGAGTCCCCGACCGTTCACGAGCACCCGCGCACGCCCCGTGGTTTCCGCCACAGCCGTATAGGGCTCCCACGTGGCCCAGGCGTCGACCGAGCCGCTTGCCAGTGCTGTGATCGTATCGGCGGGCGGGAGGAAGCGGAAATTGACGTCGCCCGGCGCAAGCCCGGCCGCCGTGATCGCCTTGAGCGTGACGAAGTGCCCGATGGAGCCGCGCGTCGTGCCGATGTTCTTGCCCTTGAGGTCGGCTGCGGTGCGCAGCGTCGCGTCCGGACGCACGAGCACGGCGGTGCCGAAAGCGTCCGAACGATTGGCACCGATGATCTTGATGGCTGCACCGGCGGACAACGCGAAGATCACCGGGGCGTCGCCAATCGGTCCGCAATCGACTGCGCCTGCGTTGAGCGCTTCGGCCAGCGGTGCGGCGGCGGGGAATTCCGTCCACTGAATGTCGTACGGCAATTGCTTCAGTTCGTCGGCCGCTTCGAGCAGCGCGCGCAGTCCGCCTTTCTGGTCGCCTGCCTTGAGGACAGGGCGTCCCGATTGCGCAAATGAGATGCCCGGCAGCGCGAGCGTGGTCAGCGTACCGGCGGCGCTGGAAGTCGTGACGTATTGCAGGAAACGGCGTCGGGAAATCGTCATGGTGAGAGCCTGTGGTGGATCGGAGAAATCTTGATTGAAGTGTTGGTCGTGGGGCCCTAATGGGCGTTAGTGCACGAAGCCGCCTTTAACGAAGCGCACGGGGTCGTTGTCCATCTCGCGAAGCGTAGCGGTGAGCGGGTCGCGTGCAGACGCCGTGTCGCCGTCTTGCAGTGAGGTCGACGTCGTGCACATGAGGCCCCCGTCGGCCCAGCCACGACGTCCTGCCGGGGCGAGCGCGCGCAGCCAGCCGTCGCGGTCCGCGAGCCACTCGGTGCCCGCCAGACCGGCAGCCGAAGCGCCCGCGATCTGCGCGAAGACGGGCCACGCGTCACGCGCATCGGCAACACAGTCCGCGCGGGTGCCGAACAGCGGCGTGACGTTGCCGGGCGCGGCCACGGTAGCCACTTTGCGCACTGACGCAGTCGCCGGTCCGGTCGCCTGACCATCGTCGCGCCGGATCAGCAGCGTGAGGAATCGTGGATCTTCGAATGGCGGCGGATGGGCGGCATCGACCGCCACCACGCGAACGCGCTGATGGCCGCGCCATGCGTCCAGCGGACGGTCGGGACGGCCCGCGCACTTCACGGCGACCGACGGCAGCGCAATCGGCACGGGCCAGCTTCCGCCAGCGGCCATGCCTGCGGACGCGGACAACACGCGCATGTAATCGAGCGCGGCCCACACTTCGCGGTCGCTCAGGCGTCCAACGAAGCCGGGCATCGTCACGCCCTGATCGTCGCGCATGCCGTACAGCACGTGCCAGAACAGTTCCCCGTCGGCACGACGGCTCAGCAGCGCACTCGCCATCGTGGGTGGCCAACGTCTGAGCGTGGCAGCGAGCGGCCCCTCGCCGCGACCGTCCGCGCCGTGACAGGCCGCGCATTGCGCCGAGTAGATGCGTGAGCCGCGCGCGATGCTGTCCACGGTGAATCCCGTCGGGCTGGAATGAAAGCTGGTCGGTACGGCCGCCGTTAGCCACAACGTGGGGGACGGCCACGGCGAGAGCACAAGCGCACCGATGGCGGCCGCTGTCAGCCAACGCCACGCACGTCGCCAGCACAACGCAAGCAACAGGCAGACGATGGCGAACGCGATGGCCGCCAGCATCCAGGCGAACTGCCGGGCGAGCGCCACGTCAATGACGAGGTTTTCCCCCGCGATGCGCTGCGCCCACGGCCATGCGGGTGCGCCGTGCGAATCGTCGGTGATGCCCAGCGCATAGAGCGCGCCGAGCCACGTCGACTGCACGAACTGCAACGCTTGCAGCAAGGCATTGAGCCAGAGATGGGAGGGCGGCGACGTCATCGGCCCCACACCGCGCCGGGGCGGTCCGATGACAGCGTGCGAGACGACTTCAACGACGTTGCAATGCGACGAACGACAACGCCCAGTCCAGAATTACCAGCTTGCATCGAGCCCCAGATGTCGGAGCGCTTCGTGGCGCAGTTCGGTGATGCGAGCGTCGCCGCGATGGCGCGGGTAGGGCAGATCCACATGCAGCTCCGCCACGATCTTCGCCGGACGCGGGCTGAACACGATCACGCGCTGTGCGAGGAACAGCGCTTCCTCGACGTCGTGCGTGACGAGCAGCGCCGAGAACCCGGCGCGTTGCCACAACTCGACCAGTTCGCTTTGCATCGCCAGCCGTGTGAGCGAATCGAGCTTGCCGAGCGGTTCGTCGAGTACGAGCAGACGCGGGTCGTTCACGAGCGCGCGAGCGAGCGCGACGCGTTGGGCCATGCCGCCCGAGAGTTGATGCGGGAAGGCGTCGGCGAACTCGGACAGTCCCACGCGTGCGAGTGCCGCGTCGACGCGATGACGTTCCTTTCCGAGGACGCCACGCGCTTGCAGACCGAGCGAGACGTTGTCACGCACCGTTCGCCAGGGGTAAAGCGTCGGGTCCTGAAACACCACGATGCGCGACGGGTCGGGGCGCGTGATGGCAGTGCCGTCCTGTGTGATCGTGCCGCGCGTGGCCGTCTCCAGACCGGCGACAAGGCGCAGCAACGTGGACTTGCCGCAACCGCTCGGCCCGAGCAGCGCGACGAATTCCCCGGGCGCGACTTTCAGATCGACGCCGTCGAGCACCTGCAACGGTGCCTGACGCGAGCCGAACCAGTGGCTCACCCCTTGAATGTCGATCTGCGCGCCAGTGTCGTTGGCTGAGTGTGCGCTGTCCTGAATCGACGGCGACGTCACATCGATGTCTGCGCCTGCGAATGTGGGTGAAGAAGTGGCGGCGCTTACCATTTGACGGTTCCTTTCTGCCAGGCGAGTGCACGGTCGCGCACGGTGAAGAGCAGCGTGATGACGCCGGAGAAGAGCAGGGCCATGACGATCAGTGCGGCGTACATGTTCACGTAAGACGCCCAGCCTTGCGCCCACGTGAGATACCAGCCGAGGCCGGACTTCACGCCCATCATTTCGGCCGTCACCAGCACCGAGAACGATGCACCCAGCCCCATGAACAGGCCGACGAAGACATTCGGCAGCGCGGCAGGAATCGCCACGCGCAGCACCAGAAACGCTTCGGATGCGCCCAGCGTGCGGGCCACGTCGTAATAGCTCTTGTTGACGCCCGCAACGCCCGACCACGTGAGCACGGCCACGGGAAACGCCGTCGACAACGCGATGAGGAAGGCCGCCGCCGAATAGCTCGACGGGAAGAAGTAGAACGTGAGCGGCAACAACGCCGTCGCGGGCACGGGGCCGAGCACGCGAAGCACCGGATGCACCCAGTACCCGATGGCGCGCGACCAGCCGATCGACACGCCGATCAGGAAGCCCGCAACCGCACCGAAGCCGAAGCCCAGACCGAGCAGCTTGAGCGTGTTCGCGGCGCTGTCGCCGAGGCGTCGCCAGTCTTCCGTGTAGACCTCGATGAGCGCCTGCGGCGGTGCGAAGAACGGCGTGGGCAGCGAACCGGTCTTCGCCGTGAGGATCTCCCAGGCGGACAGGGCCACTGCGATGGCCACAAGCCACGGCCCCGAACCGGTCAGCGCTTCACGTAGTCGCAACAGCGGCGGTGTCGCGCGACCGGCGACGGACAGCACGGCGAGTAAGGCGGCGACCGCCAGCGCGAACACCCCCAACTCGTCGGTGAAGGCCCAGTCGGAGAAGCCGACGACCTTGTTCGGCCAGCGCAGCGTGAGCGAACCGAAGGCCGCCCATGCCAGCGCGGCGGCGAAGCCCGTGCCCCACAGCGCAGACGTGCGCGGAGCCGCGAACAACTGATCGATTTCGGTCTCGTCGAAGGCGGGGATGCGCGGCGCAGAGGCGGCGCCCACCGCACCTGTTGCGCGGGTCCGCAGCGCGGACCCTTCGGTCTGTTCCGTCAGCTCAAGCGCACCGGCGGGCGATGCACCGCCTAATGCGCGACGTGAGGCGGCGTTGTCGAGAATGGCACTCATGGTCACTTGTCCAGTGATTCGCGCTCAGCCCAGCACGTTGGCGTAGACGTGTTGCGCGAGTTTCTGCGGATCGGTCGTCTTCTTGAGCACACCGATGCGGCGGAAGTCGTCGGCGAAGTACGCGATTTCGTCGCGCAGGTCCACGCCGGTCGGGTGGTGGGAATAGGTGAGCGTGGCGTACAACTTGCGCAGATCCTCGGGGCTGATCTTCGGCGAGTACTTCGCGAAGATCTTCGCGGCCTCGTTCGGGTTCTCGTTGACGAACTCGGTGGCCTGCACGATGGAACGCGCCAGCGCGCTCGCAGCAGCACGGTCGTTGCGCACGAGATCGCCGCGCGCGCCGATCACGCAGCACACCTTGCGCGCGTACTCGCCGGAGAGGTTCGTCGCCAACTCGACGTAAGCGCCATTGGTGCGCTTCTCCAGCAGATAGAGGTTCGGGTCGCCGTCGGCAATCGCCTGAATTTCCCCCTTGTCCACGGCCACGCCCAGCAGGTCGGCCGGGTACTGACGCCACGTGATGTCACGCTCGGCGTCGATGCCGTTCTTCGCCAGCAGAATCTGGAAGAAGTGCTTGCCTGGCGCGGCCAGATCCGACACGCCAACCGTCTTGCCCTTGAGGGCTGCGAGCGAGGTGATGCCCGCTGCCTTCGAGCCGAGCAGGCGCACGCAGCCGCCGTGCGAGCTGCCGATGATCTTCACGTCGAAGCCCGATTCGAGCGGCTTGAGCCAGCGGTGAATCATGCCCACGGCGGCGTCTGCCTTGCCGGTGGCAATGGATTCGAGGAGCTGGTCCGTCGATCCGCTGTAGTTGATGAGGTCGACTTGCAGGCCGTTTTTCTCGAAGAAGCCGCGCTCCTGTGCGGCGACGATGGGCGTCAGGCAGAACGAGTTCTGGTTCCACGCAAAGGTGAGCTTCTTCGGCTGCGACCATGCCGGACGGCCGAGCAGCAGGGCAGGTGCGGCGAGCGCGACAGCGGTGCCTGCACGCAGCACCTTGCGGCGACCGGCGTGCACATCGGTTGGCGTGGAAATGCTGGCAACGCCTGTGGTCTTGTCGGTGTGGCGAAACTTCATGGGTACGACTCCCCTATTGATTTCTGATGTTTGTGTGTGCGGTGCTTCGGTCGACCGCTTCAGTCGAGCAGGTCGGGCTCGGCTTCGACGAGCCCCTCGTAAAGGCTTTCGAACGAATACAGCGCGCCTTCCGGACCGCCAACCTGACTGTGCGTGTGACGTGCCGTCGCTTCGTCGATGGGCTGGGGCGTACCTGCCGCTTCGGCGAGCAATTGCGTGTGCGCCACGTTCTCCAGCGCGATGTACCACCACGCGGCGGCTTCGACGCTCGGACCGGCGGTGAGAATGCCGTGGTTCTTCAGGATGACGCCCTTGACCGTGCCGCTGCCGTCGGGCTTGTTCAGCGCGTGCGCGATGCGGTCGCCTTCGCTGCCGTCGACCACCATGCCGGTGAAGTCGTCGAACAGGGCGTGGTCTTCGAAGAAGCCGCAGGAGTCCTGCGTGAGCGGATCGAGCGGACGACCCAGCGTCGACCACGCTTTGCCATAGGTCGAGTGCGTGTGCGCGGCGGCGACCAGATGCGGATGCGCTTCATGGATCGCCGCGTGAATCGCAAACGCGGCCTTGTTCAGGGGACGGTCGCCGACCACGGTTTCACCCTTGGCGTTCACGAGCAGCAGATCGGAGACCTTGATGCGCGAGAAGTGCACGCCCAGCGGATTGACCCAGAAGTGGTCGGGCAACTCCGGATCGCGTGCGGTGATGTGACCGGCCAGCCCAAGGTCGAAGCCGTGACGCGCGAAGATGCGGAACGCCGCAGCGAGCCGCGTCTGACGATGGCGGCGCTCAGTGAGGATGTCGCTGCGCACGGGCGGTGCGTCAAACCAGAAACGCTGTTGCGGCGCGGCGTTGAGCACGAGACCGGTCGGCGTGGTACGGGTCGGGGTGGACGTGGTGGACGTGGTACGTCCAAAACTGTGCGTGTCGACGGGCAGAACGGCAGCCATTGTGTTTTCTCCGTGTTGGGTGGGGACGCCGTTCAGGCGGCGCGGCGCGTGGCGTCGTTCTGACGGTCGCGCTCGGCGACCAGCGTGCGCAGACGCGGGATCAACTCGCGGCCGTAGTCGATGGCGTCGCCCAGCGGATCGAAGCCGCGAATCAGGAACGTTGTGACGCCGAGGTCGTAGTAGTCGAGCAGCGCGTCGGCGACTTGCTCGGGCGTGCCGACCAGGGCCGTCGAGTTCGAGCGTCCGCCGATGAGCTTGGCGATCTCCGTCCACAACACTTTGTCCAGGCGTGCGCCCTTGTCGGCCGCCGCGAGCAGGCGTCGTGCGCCTTCGCTTTGCAGCGCCGAACCTTGCGGCACACCGGCGGCTTCGCGGATCGCTTTGGCTTGCGCCAGGATCTTGTCTGCGCGTTCCCACGCCTTCGCTTCGGTCTCGGCCAGCACCGGGCGGAACGACACCGAGAAGCGCGGCGTGCGGCCATGCACGGCGGCCGCAGCCCGCACGCGCGTGGTGATGTCGCGCACCTGATCGAGCGATTCGCCCCACAGCGCATAGATGTCGGCGTGTTTGGCCGCGACTTCCAGTGCGGCTTCCGACGCCCCGCCGAAGAAGATCGGCACATGCGGCTGCTGCACAGGCTTGACCTCGGAGAAGCCCTGTTTGAAGCGGTAGTACTTGCCGTCGTGATCGAACGGCGTGTCTTCCGTCCAGATCCGGCGCAGGATGCTCAGGTATTCGTCGGTGCGTGCATAGCGCTCGTCGTGCAGCAGGAAGTCGCCGTCGCGCTGCTGCTCTTCGTCCGATCCGCCGGAGATGAAGTGAACGCCGAGACGTCCACCGCTGAACTGGTCGAGCGTGGCGATCTGACGCGCGGCCAGCGTCGGTGCAACGAAGCCCGGACGATGCGCGAGCATGAAGTGGATGTTCTCGGTCACGGTCGAGGCATAAGCGATTGTGAGCGTGGCCGACGGGCTGGTGGAGTGGTGCGGCACGAGAATGCGGTCGAAGCCGGATTGCTCGTGAGCGCGCGCAAAGTTGCGCACGTAGTCGCGGTCGACGGCGGCACCTTGCTTGGGATGAATTTCGGATTGCTTACTGCTTTGAATCATGCCGATGATTTCTACGCTCATGACGACGTTCTCCTTGTGGGGTAAGGGACGCGTGCACGGCGACGTGGGTCGGTTTGCGCTACACGCCCATCGATCGGATCAGACGGTGAATGGGAGTGAGCCTACGCAAACAATCATCGAGCGTTAAATAATCATTTACGCAAAGATTATTCGATATGGATGGTTGGGCATGGCATCGCCGAGCCTTACGCTAGCGGCACTGCGTAGCGCGGCGCACCCTGCGTCGAACGCGTATTTGCTTATTCCAAAATCATGAATGCTTCAGGTCTCGCACCTATCGGGGCGGTGCTGACGCTGCCGCCCCAGCCAAGTGGAGATGGCCCCGCACGTCACGCGCAACTCGATGCGCTTCTGCCTCCGATCACACGCGCGTTGGCTGAGAGTGCAACTGCGCTTGATCGCGATGCTCGTTTCCCGTTCGACAACTTCGCACTGCTGCATCGCCACGGGCTGATCGCGGAAGTGGTGCCGCGTGCGGCGGGTGGGGGCGGTGGCGGGCTGACGGTGGCTCGGCACGTCATCGGGGCCATCGCCAAAGGCGAATCGGCCACCGCGCTTGTGCTGACGATGACGTATCTCCAACACCGCTCGCTTGTGCGCGAAAGCACGCGCTGGCCCGAGGCGCAGCGCCGCACGGTGTTCGAGAGCGCGGTGCGCGACGGCGCGTTGATCAACGCGCTGCGCGTGGAGCCGGATCTGGGGACGCCTGCCCGGGGCGGGTTGCCATCGACGATCGCGCGACGCACCGAGACGGGCTGGCGTTTGTCCGGCCGCAAGCTCTATTGCACCGGCATTCCCGCATTGCGTTGGCTGTCCGTCTGGGCGCGTACCGACGAAGCGGAGCCGCGCGTCGGGGTGTTCCTGGTGCCGCGTCCGGTGGGGCCGGAGCACTCGCCGGACCGCCCGGGCATTCGCGTCGTGCAGAACTGGGATCACCTCGGGCTGCGCGCGTCTGCGAGTCATGAGGTCATTCTGGAGGACATCGATCTGCCGTTCGGCAACGCCGTCGATATTCGTCCACCGAACGAATGGGCACCGGCGGGCATCGGACAGCGCGACAACGACGCGCACATCGAACAACAGGCATGGATGAGCGTGCTGCTGGGCACGCTTTACGATGCCGTGGCGCGTGCCGGCGTCGACTGGCTCGTGACGTTCCTGAACACCCGCGTGCCGGGCAATCTCGGCGCGCCGCTCGCCACCGTGCCGCGTATTCAGGAGACGGTCGGCGAGATCGCGGCGCTGTTGCACGTCAACCAGCGTCTGCTGGACGCGGCGGCGCAGGCGGCCGATGCGGGAGAACCCGATGACGATATCGCCAGCGGTGCGCTAAAGTTCACGGTGACGGGTAATGCGATCCGTGCCCTTGAACTGGCCTTGCAGCTTTCGGGCAATCACGGGCTTTCGCGCAACAACCCGCTTGAGCGCTATCATCGCGACGTGCTGTGCAGCCGTATCCACACGCCGCAAAACGACACCATTCTGAGCGCTGCCGGCCGGCAGACGCTCGCTGCTTTCCGGGAATCCGCATGACTGGTACGACCGAAGTGCTGGATGGCATCGCGTTGTCGCGCGACCTGCCGGCTCACGATTACGACGCGCTCGATCCCTTGCGCACCTTCGTCGCCGCATTTTCGCGGTTGTTGGAGCGGCGTCCGCACGAGACGACGCTGCTCGAAGAGGGCGCGGGCCTGCTCGCGCAACTGGTGGCCCGCGACGACTGGCTGCCGGACGCGTTCGCCACACCCCATCCCGACCATTACCAACAGTTCTTGCTGCACTGCGATTCGGCGCAGCGTTTCTCCATCGTGAGCTTCGTCTGGGGGCCGGGGCAACGCACGCCGATTCACGACCACACTGTGTGGGGCCTGATCGGTATGCTGCGCGGCTCGGAAGACTCGCAACCGTATGTGCTCGACGCGAAGGGCGTTCCCGTCGTGGCGGGTGAAGCGGTTCGGCTTTTGCCGGGCGATGTGGAGGTGTTGTCGCCACGGCTGGGCGACATTCACCGCGTGAGCAATGTGTATGCCGATCGCGTGTCCGTGAGCATCCACGTTTATGGCGCGAACATCGGCGCGGTGCATCGCAGCGTCTTTACGGAGACGGGCGAGCGCAAGGGTTTCGTGTCAGGCTACGCCAACGCGCAGTTGCCCAATCCGTGGGGTAAGGCCGCACCGCCCGCCGACCAGCAATGAACAAGCATCAACGTTTCGACATCTGACGAATTCAAGGAATGACCGTGTCCGAGTATCCGAACCACACGACCCACGATGCGCCCTCGCAGGCCGCAGACTTCCCCGAACTGACCTATGCCGACGTGCGCGCCGCGCTGCTCGCGCGCGAGGAAATCGCACTGCTCGACGTACGTGAAGAAGACCCGTTCGCGCAGACGCACCCGCTGTGGGCCGCCAACCTGCCGCTCTCGCGCGTGGAGATCGACGCGTGGGCGCGCATTCCGCGTCGCGACACGCGCATCGTCGTCTACGGCGTGCACGCTGGCGAAGACCTCGCGCCGCGCGCAGCCGCCGTGCTGCGCAAGCTCGGTTACACCGACGTCAATCTGTTGGCGGGCGGTCTTGACGGCTGGATTGCCGCCGGTGGCGAAGTCTTCCGCGATGTGAATGTGCCGAGCAAAGCGTTCGGCGAGTGGGTCGAAGGGCTGCGTCATACGCCGTCGCTCTCGGCGCAGGAAGTGCAGGCACTGCTCGATGCGGATGCCGACGTCGTGGTCGTCGATGCCCGACGCTTCGACGAATATCAGACGATGAACATTCCCGGTTCGACGAGCGTGCCCGGTGCCGAGCTGGTGCTGCGGGTTCGCGAGCTTGCGCCGGACCCGGCCACGCGCGTGATCGTCAATTGCGCAGGACGCACGCGCAGCATCATCGGCACGCAATCGCTCGTGAACGCCGGACTGCCGAATCCCGTGGCTGCGCTGCGTAACGGCACCATCGGCTGGACGCTCGCCGGTCAGACGCTGGAGCGCGGCGCAGACCGCCGTCATCCGGCCACGGTGCGCGAGGCCACCCTGGCCGTTGCCCGTGAAGGGGCGCGCGCTGTGGCGGATCGTGCGGGGGTGCGTCGCATCGCGCTGGACGACGTGCCGTCGCTGAATGCGCCGGGACGCACCGTCTATCGCTTCGACGTGCGTACACCGGAGGAGTATGCGGCGGGGCATCTGCCGGATTTCGCCAACGCACAGGGCGGTCAGCTCGTGCAGGAAACGGATCATCAGGCACCGGTGCGCGGCGCGTGGATCGTATTGGCGGACGATGACGGCGTACGCGCCGACATGACCGGCTCGTGGCTCGCGCAAATGGGGTGGACGGTGTATGTCGTGGAGCCGCACAGCGCGCATGCACGTAGCGCGCAGGGCGGCTGGCCGCTGCACACGCCGAGCGCACCGGAGGTCGCGACCGTGACGCCTGCGCTGCTCGCGCGCTGGCTTGAGGAAGCCGCGCCCGGACAGATCGCGGTGCTCGACTTCACGTCAGGCGTGAATTACGTCAAACGTCATGTCCCGGGCGCATGGTTCGTGATTCGCGCGCGTCTGGCCGAAGCGCTGCGCACGATTGGCCCTGTGCAGCGTTATGTGCTGACGTGCGGCTCCAGCCTGCTGGCGCGCTTTGCGGCAGCCGACCTGCGGCGTCTGACCGACGCCGAGATCGTGGTACTCGATGGCGGCACGCAGGCGTGGATTAACGCCGGGTTGCCGCTTGAGACGGGAGAGACGCATCTGGCTAGCGCCCGTGACGACCGCTATCGCCGTCCGTACGAAGGCACCGACAACGCAGCGGAAGCCATGCAGGCGTATCTCGATTGGGAGTTCGGTCTCGTTGATCAACTGCATCGCGACGGCACGCATCACTTTGCGGTGGTGTAGGTCGTCAGCGTAGAGGGCATTTGTCCGAATCTGCCGGGACGCGAACCGTCCCGGCGGTGCGCCCGTGGCATACTCCCGAACTTCCGGCGCTGCCCTGCGACGGCCTGCAAATTCGATCTCGCAGATCGGCGATGAGTGGGCCGGCGATATCGCGATACCGCGATAGGGCCGCCCAGCTTTCGAACCGACCATGCCACTTCCGCGTTTCATCGCCCGCCGACTGGAGGCGCTCACCGAGCCGAGCACCCGCATTCCCTACGCGTGGGTGTATCACGAGCCCGACGTCTTCATGCAACGCACGTCGGCGTTCACCGTCGCCAAAAAATACCTCCATCGCCGTCTGCGTCTCGCGATGAGTGGCCAACCGCGCCATGAGGTCCGGCACGTCGCGCCGCACGCACGTGTGTTGTGGATTTACGGCGGAAAGCACTCCGTGGGCGACGCCGTCATGGATATGTCGGGCCGTGCGTTGCTGCGCGGGCGCGAAGGTCCCATCGATCTGCTCATCAGCCCAGGACTCAAGGCGGTGTTCGAGGGCGACGACATCTTTCGCAACGTCTTCGACGATCCGGCGGCCGTGAATCCGGCCGATTACGACGTTGTCGTCATGCAGGAATTCAACTACCCGACGCTGCGCATCAAACGCCGCTTTTTCGCGACGCTGCCGTTCGCGTGCCTGTTCCGCTTTTTCCACGGACCGGACCGGAATCAGACGCAGTTCAGTCTGGCGGCCGTCAACGATGTCTTCGGCCTGCAACTGGGACCGGACGAACTCTTTACACAGGCAAAGCCGTATCTGCGTGAAGAGACGGACTTGCCGGCAGCCGTCGTGAATCAACTGCCGTCAGGGCCGTTCGTGGTGCTGGCGATGGGCGGTGTAGAGCCGCGCCGGACTTATGCCCACTGGCATGCGTGCCTCGACGCCTATGACGCAGCGTATGCCCCCGGCTTGCCCACTGGCATCGTGTTGTTGGGTTCGGGCAACGGTGCCGATGCCGCCAAGGCGCTCATGGAGGCAAAGTTCCGGCATCTGGAGTTGGTGTCGTTCGTCGGTCAGTTGACGTTGCGCGATGCCAAGCGAGTGATTGGGAACGCATCGCTGTTCGTCGGCGCAGACGGCGGGCTGATGCATGTAGCCCACACCACACGCGCGCCGAGCGTGACGCTGTTTGCTGCCGCCGAGCCGCCCTATCTGCGTCTCACGCCGCGCTGCCAGTCCACGCCGCTGCAAACGGAAAGCGACGTGAGCGCGGTCGATCCGGCGGAGCTTGCCGAGACCATGATCGCAACGCTGGCCACTACGCCGTCGTTTATCCCGAATCTGCCTGATCTGGCGAAGTCGCCGTCAGCGCCGTCTTCCGCCTCCGGCGGTGCCCGCTGAGGGGCATTTCTCCGACCTTGCGCCGCTCCCGAACGCCTCTCGCGTCGGGACGGCCGCGTCCCGAGCATTACACGAAAGCTTCGCCTTGACACCTGTCAACGTTGACAGGTGCGATTTCGGCCGTCTGAACCTAACTTTCAATCAATAAAGATGTCGCAACCCCATGATTGCATAGGGTTTTCCCTTGCAAATAAGACGGGGTGCGGCCGACAGTCCACGAGGTCGGGCAATCAGGGGGGGGTGAAGGGGCTTGTTTGTCGGCGGATCGCCTGGTGGGGGCGACCGCCGGTCTTGTCGCATCAATCGGTTTGTCATGCCTTTGTGTAGGAGAACCGTATGAAAACGTCAAAGCCCAGGACGCTTGCGCGTCATCCGATTGCACATGCCGTCGCGGTCTGTGTGGCGTGCCTGGCGGCTCAGGCCCATGCGGCGATCGTGGACGGTGTTGCTCAAACCGTTGCGGCACCGGGAAACCCGGCGGAAACGTGGAGTGTCATCAACGGCGGTTCGCTGACAGTCGAACCGGGGGCGGCGACCAACTTCATCACGCTCTCCACGGGAAGCACGCTGAACATGGATGGAGCGACGGTGCTGCAAACCGTGGGCGTGAACTCAGCCATTCAGTTTCTGAATACCTCGGGCACCATCTCGAACAGTTCTGTCACCAGCACTCGTTCGACAGCCGTTGCATTGGGGGCGGCCGGTGGGTCTACCGTTCAACCTATTGTGACCATCAACAACAGTACGCTCTCGGGCGTGCTGTTCGGTGCGTCCGTGGGGGCGCGAGGGGTATTGACGATCAACAACTCGACGTTGAGCGCCAACGGCCCGGACCCATTTCAATCCGGTGTTGCCAACTTCGCTTCCACCTTGGTCATTAATGGCGGTAGCGTGACGGGCCAGAATGGTATGTGGGTCGCCACGGGGACGGGCGGTGTCGCCTCGACGACGACCCTCAACGGCACGTCACTGACCGGGAACGCCGGGGCCGGCATCCTCATCCAGCCTCAGAACGGCATTACCGATGGCCCAACGGCAACCATCAATATCGAGAACGGCACTACGATTACCGGTAGCGACGGCAACGTCATCAAAGCCGTCGGCGCTATGACCTCGACGGTGACCGTCGACAATTCACAACTGACGGGGAACGTGACCGGAGACGGCACCGCGATTGTCGATCTGACTTTACAGAACAATGCGTCACTGACGGGCTCTCTCGTCAATCTCAATTCGCTCGCCGTCAATTCCGGTGGCAAGTGGAACCTGACGGCGAACAACACGGTGCCGACCGTGACCATGAACGGCGGCACGATCAATATTTCGGGCACGGCGGCCGGTACCGGAACCTTCCACACGTTGACGCTCGGAACACTCTCCGGTAACGGCGACTTCCAGATGGGCACCAACATCGCGACCCACACCGGCGATTTGCTGGCGGTGACGGGCAACGCGACCGGCAGCTACCAACTTCACATCCAGAACACCGGCGCGGAACCGCCGCAAATCCAACCTTTGACCGTGGTGACGACCGGCGGCGGCGGCGCTGCATTCTCGCTGGTGGGTGGCAAAGTCGACGCCGGCGTGTATAGCTACGACCTGCGTCAGGATGGGAACAACTGGGTGCTCATGACCGATCCGCACGATCCCGGCGACCCGGGTGGGCCGGATCTGACGCCGGGCGCTCAGACCGTCATCGGTATTTCCGGCGTAGCACCGACAGTCTGGCAGGGCGAGCAGGCGATTCTGCGCACCCGTCTTGGCGATGTCCGTCTCGCAGACCAGAGCAATAGCGGCGCATGGATTCGGACCTATGGAAAGCAGTTTCATGCGACGCCGGTCTCCGGTGTCGATTACAGACAGACCCAATACGGCGTCATGGGCGGTGCCGACGCCGTCGTCGGGAAGGCCTGGGGCGGCACATGGCTGGTCGGCGCATTGCTCGGTACCAGCCACAGCAAGCTCTCATTTGACGGTGGCTCGACCGGTGGTGTGAACAGCTACACGGCAGGTCTCTATGGCACGTGGCTCGCCGCAACGGGTTACTACTTCGAGACCGTGGTGCGCTACAACCACTTCCAGAACGATGCCAACGTGATCATGAGCGATGGTGAAGGCGCGCACGGCAGTTTCGGTGAAAACGGCGTCGGTGCCACGTTCGAGTTTGGCCGTCATATGAAATTCAACGACGACTGGTTCCTCGAACCCTATGCGCACCTATCATTGCTGCGCGTAGGCGGAGACGACTTCACGCTAACCAACGGCATGCAATCCAGTACGGCGCATACCGGCTCGGTGCAACTGCGCGTGGGGGCTGCGTTTGGCAAGACACTGGCGCTCTCCGGCGGTGGTCTGATCCAACCCTACCTGAAGCTCGCGCTGGTTCAGGAGTTCATCAAGAGCAATCAGGTCGTCGTCAACGGTATTGGTTTCAACAGTGATCTGTCAGGAACGCGCTTCGAGTTCGGCGCAGGGGTGACGGGGCAAGTGCGCCGCAATCTTCAGATCTATTCGGAAGTGGAATCGAGTGTCGGCCGTCACATCAACCAGCCCTGGGGTGTTCAATTGGGGGTGCGTTACACGTTCTGAATCGGTGAGTGCGGTGGAATATCGGTGAATTTCGATGAATATTGGTGTTTTTCATCGCAAAAATTAAGTTTTAGTGGGAGGTGTCCGTACGCTTCGCGTCGTTTTGATCATTTTTGGAAACGACCATCATGCGTACGACCAGCCAGCGGCGCGATGCCGCATCTCCCCATTCTCCTGCGTCTTCGTCTCTTTTTCCGAGCCGTATCGCACAGGGTGTTGCGCTCCTGCTCGCGTGTCTGAGCGTCACCGCGCAGGCCCGGATCATCAGCGACGGCGGCGAACACACGCTTGACGCGCCGGGTGATCCTTCAGAAACCTGGGTCGTGAACAACGGCTCTCAATTGACCGTCAACCCGGGCACAGAGACGAATTGGATCCGCGTCAATGAAAATAGCCATCTGAATCTCGATGGCGTGCGAGTGCATGGCACTGTCGGTATGAACGGCGGTCTCGCGCTTGAGAATTCGACCGCAATCGTCCGAAACTCTCACATTTCGAGCGAGAACGGTGTCGGGTTGTGGCTCGGTACCGGGGGGCAGAACGTTAAGCCCTCCGGGGCGTCGGTGTTCAACTCCACGATTACGGGCGTTGGATTTGGCGTGCACTTGGGCCGGAGTGCATCGCTCCTTCTCAAAGATTCGCACATCCGCGCCACGCCACGCCCGAACCCCAACGGCGAGAAAACTGCCGGCGTGTATTCTCGCGATTCCGAAGTTCACATCTTCGGGGGGAGCGTGACGGGTGATCACGGCATCTGGCTGTCGAGCGGCGTCAGCCGAGATGAATCGCGAGCTGTCCTGAACGGAACGCACATCGAAGGCACCGATGGTCCCGGCATTCTGATTCAGGCCGATCCTGTCGATAGGGAAGGTAAGAAGGTGGTGCTTGAGATTGAGAACGGCACCACGATCACAGGCTCGAATGGCGTGTTGATCGAACTGCGAGATGGTCTCGATTCGACCGTGAGCGTCGATAACTCCCAGTTGACCGGCGACATCGTGAGCGACGGCAGCGCGACGCTGGATCTGACGCTGCAAAACTATGGCTCCATCACCGGAAAGCTGATCGGCGTCGATTCGCTGGCCGTCAACTCGAACGGCAAATGGGCGCTGACCGCCGATCAGGAGATGGCCAAGATCACGATGGACGGCGGGTTCATCGACATCCACGGCACTGCGGCCGCAGGCACTTTCCATACGCTCGACGTCGCCGATCTGTCAGGCAACGGCACCTTCCAGATGCAAGCAGACCTGCAACTGGGCGGCGCTGATCTGCTCGACGTGGAGAACGCGACCGGCGAGCACCAGTTGCACGTTAAGAACACCGGGACCGAAGGCGGCGTCGAGACACAGCTTCTGGTCGAACAGGGGGCCGGCGACGGCACGTTCTCGCTTGTGGGCGACAAGGTGGATGCCGGTGTGTACTCGTATGTGCTCAAATCCACGGGCGACGCGGGTGGCGAGCAGTCGTGGTATCTGGAGAAAACTGAAGAGTTGACGCCGGGTACCGACGCGACGGTCAACATCCACAACGCATTGCCGACCGCGTGGCTGGGTGAGCACACTGTGCTGCGTCAGCGATTGGGTGAAGTGCGACTGGGTGAGGGCGATGAGGGCGGCACCTGGGCTCGTGTGTTCGGTAGCAAATACAATGCGCGTCCCGCAGCGGGTACGGGCTACAACCAGAATCAATGGGGTGTCATTGGCGGTAGCGATGCGGTCGTGGCGCGAAACGACGCGGGTCGCTGGCTGGTGGGTGGCATGTTCGGTACCAGCACGAGCCGGTTGAAGTTCAACAACGGTTCGAACGGCACCATCGAAAGCCACACCGTAGGCGCTTATGCCACCTGGCTGGGCAATAACGGTTACTACTTCGACGGTGTGCTGAAGTACAACCACTTCGGCTCGGAGCTGGATGTGCGCATGAGCGATGGCACGCGCAGCAAGGGCGACTTCAACAACCATGGTGTGGGCCTGTCGGCGGAAGTCGGTCGCAAGATCGAATTCGGCAATCGCTGGTTCATCGAGCCGTTCGGACAAGTGGCAGGCATGTGGGCCAGCGGCACGGACTTCACGCTGGACAACGGCATGCATGCCGAGACCAGTAGCACGAAGTCGCTGCTCGGCACGGTCGGTATGCATTTCGGCCAGACGTTCGAGACGTCGAAAGGCACGTTCCAGCCGTACGGCAAGGTTGCGGTGACGCACGAGTTCGTTCGCAGCAACTCGGTCCGTGTGAACGGCATCGATTTGCAGCAGGACATTTCGGGAAGGCGAAGAGTCCGACGAATACGATCACGACGACACCGTCTACGTCACCTTGCGTGGCAACGAGGACGCGATAGTCGGCTGTGCGCGCCTGTTGCCCGCCACGCATCGCTATCTACTACGAGATCATTTCCGGCACCTTGTGGACGATTTGAACGCCGCTGTGGACGTCGACGGCATGGACGACGCACCGGATTTTCACTGCGGCGATGGCGGTGGGAGTGCCGTGGTGTCCCGCGTGTGGGAGTTGTCCCGATTTGCGTGGGATTCGCCGAAGTCCGACGACGCACCCGCAACACAGAAGGACGCGTCGATGGCCGGCACACGAGAGTTGCTGCGTGCCGCAGTCTTCACCGCGAGAGCGTTGGGCGCGCGCCGACTCATCGGCGTGACGTTCGTAAGTCTCGCTCGCCTGTTCGTGCGTCTTGGCGTGCCGACTCACAAACTCGGCGCGGCGTATCGCATCGATGGCCGCTGGGTGGCGGCTTACCGCATCGATCTCGATACGCAGACGCTCGCTGCACTTGGCCTCATCAGCGAGATCACTGCCGCCCAGCCGGCGGCCCCCTGGGGCACGCCGTGCGAGGCGGCAGATGTGATTCTGCCGCGCGAAAGCACTAGCGCCACATAACGAGGCGGATCGCGCTCTGCACCTTGTTTCGGCAGCCGGTTTTGTCGAGACAGTTGCGGATGTGGAAATTCACCGTGCGTGTGGAGATGCCGAGAATATCGCCGATCTCGTCGGCGGTTTTCCCTTCGGCTGTCCATAACAGCACTTCGCGTTCGCGCGTCGAGAGCGATGCCACATCGAACGGCGGGCGTTGCGGGCGCAATAGGCGGCTCATCGATTCGTGCGTGTAATTCGACAGCACGCCCATACCCACCTGAAGCGAATTCATTTCGACGGGCGTAAGCACCTCTGTCGACCGACCGAAGCTCAGCAAGCCAAACTCCCCATGCGGCCCCCAGCTGGAGCGCGCAACGCCGTGGTTCAGCCCGAAATCGTTCGCGTCGCGCCATAGCTTGTCGGCGCGGGGCAGTAGCGGGTCTTGCCAGGACAACAGCCGTTCGGTGTGTGCGCCGACGGCGACCGTCGGGTCAATGTCGAGAAATCCACTCTTGCCGTAGTGCTCCATCCAGCCGGTCGGATAGCTGTCGAAGACCCGAACTTCGGACTGCGTAGCACTACGATGGTGCCGAAATCCGTAGCAACAATAGTCAAACCCAATACGTTTCGAAAACGAATCGATACGTTGGAAAAGCTTATGGGAATCGGTGATCCCGCTGCAATCGTCATGAATCGTTTCGAGCAGGTGCATCAAGGCAGACATGATGTCTCCAGGGGAAATAATTCGATGCTTGTGCGTTCAACTGTTTTTTAGAGACACCGATTCCGAAAGCGCGAACGACGCCATCACGGCAAAAAAATGCCGTGTCGGCCCCTGGGTCGTGCTGCTGCTTCGGAATATTTAAATTGAGTGCTGCAAAAAGATGGTGTCGCTAACGTTGGCAATCGTTTCGCACGCCGTGGCAATGCAACAAATCGAAAGCTTTCCGTATCGATGCCGGGCGGCTCTAACCGCATGTATGAACTTGGTTCCGTACACCGATGCGCTGAAGAATATCAACCGGTTAACGCGATTTCAATGAATGCATTGAAAATATTGAAAAACGAGACTCCTCGAATTTCGAGATATTTTTTTGTTGTTTTTTTCGACCTAGAATCAAGGATTTTGTATGAAACGGACCCTCTTTTTTTGAGCGGTTTTGCTTGAAATTTTTTGCTCATTGTTTTGTTGAGAATCGTTATCGGTAATTCTAATGATTGGCGATTGCGTGGGCAAGCAATAATTAAATGTTCATTTATCGGATGTGGTCAACGTCACGCGCGATTCGCTTTGATGGCTTCGCGAATGAGATTGATTATCGCTTTCTCGTTGATGGTATCGCCTTCACGGAAATCGATGGCGCGTCGGGTATTGCCTTCGAGGCTCGCATTAAAGAGACCAGTAGGGTCGGGAAGCGAAGCGCCCTTGGGGAAGGTCAGTTTGACAGCGGCCTTATAAGTTTCGCCGGTACATAGGATTCCGTCGCAAGACCAGACGGGCACGCGCCATTTCCACTCTTCGACGATATCGGGGGCTGCGCGGGTGACGATGGCACGAAGGCGGGCAAGGATCTCGCCGCGCCAGTCTGGGAGTTCAGCGATGCGGGCGTCGATGAGTGCAGAGGCTTCGGCGGGGGAGGGGAAGGCCTTCTTCATGTCGAGCGTCTCCGTGAGAGAAAAGAGGCTGCGCGCGGTGTCGCGCTCAATTCTAACGAAGACAGAAGGGTTTCCGGGGAGGGGGAAGGCGGGAGACGGACCGGGGCTCCCTTCTGAACCGAGTTGGGTCTATGTCTGAGGGGCGGAAGGGAGCCCCGGTCCGTCGGGGGGGCTGGCTAGCGCGATGGGCGTCGACGCATCGCCAGCATGGAATCAGAACGCCGCCGAGTAAATCGCGAACGCGTCGGCTTCGGAGACTTCGCGCGGGTTATTCACCAGCAGGCGGGTCTGGAGCATGGCGTCGCTGGCCATACGGCCGATGTCGTCCTGCTTGACGCCGACATCGCGCAGTGTGCGAGGAATTGCGGTGTCGACGATCATCGACTCGATGTGTCCGATCAGCGCATCGGTTTTCGCTTCATCGCTGCCGGTCGCTTTCAAGGGAAGAATGACGTCGGCAAGTTCTGCGTAAAGCTTGCTGGCTGCGGGCGCGTTGAAACGCATGACGTGTGAGAGCACGAGCGCGTTCGACAAACCGTGGGCGACGTGGAAGATGCCACCGATCGGATAGGCGAGCGCGTGCACAGCGGCCACCGGCGAGTTGGCGAACGACTGTCCGGCAAACATCGCGCCGACGAGCATGGCTTCGCGGGCGTTGCGGTTCGCACCGTCGTTGCAGGCGGGCAGAAGATTGCGCGAGAGCAATTCCAGCGCCTTCACGGCGAGCATGTCCGAGATCGGATTCTTGAGATGTGCCGACGTATACGCTTCGATGGCGTGCACCATCGCGTCGATGCCGGTGGCGGCGGTGGCCGCGCGCGGCAGGCCGAGCGTGAGTTCCGCGTCGAGAATCGCAAGATCCGCGAAGAGTTGCGGTGCGACGACACCCATCTTCGTCGTCTCGCCGGTCGTCACGATCGACACGGCGGTGACTTCCGAACCGGTGCCGGCGGTCGTCGGCATTTGGACCAGCGGCAGGCGCGTGCCCGTCACCTTCTTTACGCCGTACATTTCCTTGATCGACTGCGTGCCCGGCAGCAGTACCGCGAGCAGCTTGGCCACGTCCATCGACGAGCCGCCGCCCAGACCCAGCACGATTTCTGCATCTGCCGCGCGAGCGCGCTCGGCGGCTTCGAGTACCACGTGCTCGGGCGGATCGGCGATCACGTCGTCGATGACCGACACCTGCCAGTCGTGCTTCGTCAGATCGGCGAGTGCCGGTGCGAGCAGACCGCTCTTATGCAAAAAGCCGTCCGTGACGACGCACAGGCGCTTGGCCGACGGAAACTGTTCGCGCAGCAGCGCACCCAGGCGGCGCGCTGCGCCGAATTCCACAACGACGGTGGGGACCGTCTGGAAACGAAATGCGTTCATGATCGCTTTCCTATTTTCCTAATGAGACTTGATGAAACTCACGCGACCATCTGGCCGCGATCGATCCGGTAGACGTTATCGAGCACGGCACCGGCGTGCTGCAAATCCGCGCCCGAGAGAATGACGGCGAGGCCTTCGCCGCGCATCTGGCCGATCACTTCGGCAATACGCTTCGAGAGCGCCGGGGCCACGCCTTCGAACGGCTCGTCGAGCATCAGCAGACGCGAGCTCGTCATCAGCGCGCGACCGACGGCCACCAGTTTCTGCTGGCCACCGGACAATTGCAAGGCGCGGCGCGGGGCCCACTCGCGGGCTTCCGGAATGATGCGGTAGACCTTGTCCAGGCGCGCTTGCACATCTTTCGCCTTGAGCGCCCACGCAGGCACGCACAGGTTTTCCTCGACCGTCATGTCCGGAATCAGACGGCGGTCTTCCGGTGCATAGCCGATGCCCAGCGCCGTGCGTTCGTGCGACGGTGCCTTGACCAGATCCACGCCGTCGAACGTCAGCGTGCCGCCGTTTGCTTTCACGAGACCCATGATGGCGCGCAGCGTCGTCGTCTTGCCCGCGCCGTTACGGCCGATCAGACCGACGATAGCGCCCTTGGGTACCGAGAACTGTACGCCGCGCAGAATGTCCGTCGCGCCGAAGCGCACATTCAGATTTCCGACTTCAAGCATGGGCTACCTCGCCAGCCATATTTCCCGACGACGGCGCTGCAGCCACCGTCTCGCCAATGATCAACTCGCGCACCTGCGGGTCGGCCAGCACCACGTCGGGTGTAGCGTCCGCCAGAATGCGGCCGTCGCAGAACGCCAGCACGCGGTCGCTGTAGCGGCGCACGATTTCCATGTCGTGTTCCACGAACAGCACCGTAATGCCCAGTGCACGCGCGGCATCCAGCACGCGATTCATCACGTCGAATTTCTCTTCCGCTGCAACGCCGGACGTCGGCTCGTCGAGCAGCAGGACTTCCGGTTTGCAGACCATCGCGAGCGCGATGTCGAGCAGTTTGCGCACGCCTTCAGGCAAGGTGCCGGAGATCATGTCGGCAAACTCCAGCACGCCCAGACGCGCAAGACTCTCGTTCGCCAGATCCGCCGACAAACCCGAAATCGCCAGTGCGATCTCGATGTTCTCGCGCGCAGTCTGCGAGCCGAACAACTGCGGAATCTGGAACGAACGCGCAATGCCCAGCCGCGTAATTTTGCGCGGCGCGAGCCCCGTGATGCGTTTGCCTCGGAACATGATCTCGCCGCGATCCGGCTTGATGTAGCCCGTGAGCATGTTCACGAACGTCGTCTTGCCTGCGCCGTTCGTGCCGATCAGACCGACCACGCTTTGTGCGTCGATATTGACGGTGATGTCCTTCGCGGGCGTCACGCTCCCGAAGGTCTTGTGCAGGCCCGTAGCCTCAATGATGTGTGTCGATGCCATCTCGTGCCCCTTATGCCGCGTCGGCCGAAGTGCTGGCTTTCGCAGTCGCCGTCTGCGTGACGGGATGTGCAGCCGTCGTCTTGCGACGCCCCAGACCCAGACTCGTGAGACCACCCGGCAGGAAGGCGATGATCGCGAGCATGATCGCGCCCATCACGATTTGCCACGTGTTCGGTGCGTAGCGATACGCCATCGCCCGCGCGACTTCGAGCAGCAACGCGCCGATGAACGGCGAGAACGCGAAGCGGGTGCCCGAGAGCACGGCGATGAAGACGAATTCGCCCGAGGTGGTCCAGAACGCCATGTCCGGATCGATGTGACCGATGTTGAACGCCTGCAACGCGCCGCCCAGACCGGCGAGCGCGCCCGCGATCACATACGTCAGATGAATGTTGCGACGGGCGGACGTGCCCAGATATTCCACGCGGATCTCGTTGTCCTTGATCGCGGGGCCGAGGCGTCCCTGCGTGGAGCGCATGTACACGGCCACGGCCATCACGCACACGATGGCGGCAATGAAGCCCACCGCGAACAGGTTCGTGCCCGTGAGCTGCCACGGCTCGGCGCTGCTGCCGAGTGTCGGGGCGTTCACGTTGAAGCCGTCGCTGCCACCAAGCTCGACGTTATTGAGCAGCAGGCCGTAGCAGATCATCGACAGTGCGAGCGTGAGCATCGCGAAGAAGATGTCGCGATAGCGTGCGAGCAAAAAGCCCAGCACGAAGGCGAGCACGGCCGACACGATCATCGAGACGGCGAGCAGCGCGAACAGCTCCGTCAGGCCGTAGTAGTTCATGCCGAGGCCGACACAATATGCGCCGACCGCGAAGAACAACGCCTGACCGAAAGAAGCGAGACCCGTGCGCAGCAGCAGCGCGAGACCCAGTGCGACGATGCCCTTCGACAACGCCACGGAGACCAGAAATTGCCATTGGGGCAGAGCGAGACCTGCCGCGCCGATGACGACGAAACCGACCACCGCGAGCCACGTGCCGGGCGCGCGCAGTTGGGAACAGATTGCGGAACTCATATCTTGCGAGCCTCCAGCGGAGCGAAGATGCCTTTCGGACGCACAGCCAGCACCAGCGCCATGACGATGTAGATGGAGAACAACTCGCCTTGCGGCCAGTAGTGCACGGCACTCGCGCGCACCAGACCCACGAGCAACGCACCGAACGCTGCGCCGGGCAGCGAACCCAGCCCGCCGATCACGACCACGGCGAAGGTGAGCACCACGATCTCCACGCCCATGCCGGGTGCGACCGACACCGTCGGTGCGGTGAGCGCGCCGCCGATGGCGGCGAGCACTGCGCCTGCCATGAACGTCACCACGAAATAACGACTCACGCGAATGCCCATCGCCTGACTGACTTCACGGTCGTGAATCACGGCGCGCAGCAAACGGCCGCTGCGGGTGAACTTCAGGAATGCCGTGAGGCCGATGCCCGCGACGAGCGCCACGCCCACGATCAGGAAGTTGTAGTTCGGGTACGAGAGGTCGCCGAGGTCGAAGTTGCCGAGGAAGCTGTACGGCTCCGAGACCGAGTACGGATCGACGCCCCAGACGAGCTTGATGGCGTCTTCCATGATGAGGAAGAGCGCATAGGTGACGAGCAGCAACACCACGGGGTCCTGCCCGTAGAAGCGCTTCAGAATGCCGCGCTCCATGATGAAGCCGATGGCTCCGCCCGCGACGATGGCCGCCAGCACGAGCAACAGATAGCTCACGTAAAGATTGCCGCCCTGGGCAACCCACGGGCCGATCAACGTCACGCCAGCGTACGCGCCCAACGCGTACAGGCTGCCGTGCGCCATGTTCAAGATTTTGAGCACGCCGTAGACGAGGGTCAGTCCCAGAGCAACCAGGAACAGCCACGCGGCGTACATCACCCCGTCCACCAGGACGGCGTAGATCTGCGACATCTCGCATTCTCCTTGGAACGCAAAGCCGCGCGCGGGCAGTCGCCACGACGCAGGCTTTGCGGGTACCGCTTTATTGCGAGGAAGACGAGGCTCGCCCGTCCTCCCGATCTTGATGCTTAAGTCTTGCGTTGATGCTGGATGGGCCGGGGATGGCTTAGTGCTTCAGGCCGCCCTTGATCCAGTCGGCCGACTTAACCCCTTCCGGCGGCGTGACTTCGGCGATCGAGTACTGCTTCACGTCCGTCACGGTGACCTTGCCGTTCACGTTCTTCACGATGCCGAACGCGGTGCCTTGCGCGGCCTGGTGTCCCTTGCCCAGCGTCAGACCGATCTTGCCGGCCGGGGCTTCGAAGGCGAGGTGTTCGAACGAGGCGATGACCTGCTCGGGCGTGGGCTGCTTGCCGCCGTTCGCGGCTTGTGCCTTCTCGTAAGCGGCCTTGAGCGCGAGGATGCTCTGGTTCATCTTGTACGACGGGTAGCTCGGCGTATCGTTGAACTTGGCGCTGTAGGCGGTGCGCAGCCAGCGGTTCAGCGCGTTGTCCGGCGCGAACATGCCGTACATGCCGCGTGCACCGATGATCACGCCGTCCGGCAGACGCGTCTTGCCGTGCGTGGCGGTCTCACCGGCGGTGAGCACCGTGAGCGACTTCTTGAACAGATCGCGCGGACCGGCCTGCACGACGAGACCTTCGAGGTCGCCGCCCCAGAAGCTCGAATGCAGCACGTCCGGGTGGGCGGCGAGCAGGCTCGAAATGCCAGCGTTGTATTGACCCGCGCCGAGTTGCGGCATTTGCGAGCTGACCGACTTGGCGTTCGGCTTGAGCGACTTGAGCGTGCCTTCGAAGTCGGCCCAGGCGTCCTGACCCCAGGCGTAGTTCTGGTTGATACCGGCGTACGTTTGCAGATCGGGCTTGCGCTCGGCGACGTAGCGGGCCGCACCGACGTTGTCCATCGTGGCCGTGGCCACCGGACGGAAGACGTACTTGAAGCTCGCGTCTTCGAACACGCGCGGCGTGCCGCAATCGAAGAACAGCGTGACCTTCTTCATTTCTTCGGCCACCGGTGCGATCGCCAGGCAGTTGCCCGACGAGGTGTAGCCCACGACGTAGTCGACGCCCTGGTTCAACAGGTTGCGGTATTCGCTGACCTGCTTGCTCGTGCTGCCCGCTTCGTCGATGTAGACGAGTTCGATCGGCGCACCGCCGAAGCCCTTCGTGGCATACGGGGCAGGCACCTTGCCGGCGTTAAGCTCGGCAGCGGTGACTTCGGCGGCGTTCTTGGCCGGCACGCCGAAGGGACCGGCGGCAGCACCCGACATGAAGGTCACGATGCCGATCTTGATCGGCTTGGCATCGGCGTGTGCCGTGGTGGCAACCGAGGCGATCGCGGCGCCGGCCGCAAGTGCGAGAGCGAGCGGCTTCATGCCGCGCTGGATAACGCGCTTCATACTGGTTTCCTTTGGTGGTGTTGCGACGCGTACGTCGATGGGAGTCGATGTATGTCGATTTATGAACGTGCGGAGTCTGATGCCCCGGTGCGGTGCCCGGGCCTGCCAGGTGTTTTCCGAAGATGTGCCCGGCAGGCCGCCTACCTCACACTTGCAGGCACAGGTACTTCATTTCGAGGTATTCCTCGATGCCGTAGCGCGAGCCTTCGCGGCCCACGCCCGATTGCTTGATGCCGCCGAACGGCGCGACTTCGTTGGAGATCAGGCCCGTGTTCAGACCGACCATGCCGTACTCGAGCGCTTCGGACGTGCGCCACGCACGGGCGATGTCGCGCGTATACAGATAGGCGGCGAGGCCGAATTCGGTGTCGTTCGCCAGCGCAATGGCGTCGGCGTCGCGCGTGAAGCGGAAGAGCGGGGCGACCGGGCCGAAGATTTCTTCGCGCGCCATGCGCATTTGCGAGGTGGCGTCTGCGATCACGGTCGGCGTGTAGTAGGTGCCGCCCAGTGCATGCGCTTCACCGCCCACGAGCACGCGACCGCCGCGCGACTTCGCGTCTTCGACCAACGTCACGACCTTGTCTACGGCTTTGCCTTCGATCAGCGGGCCGATGACCACGCCGTCTTCCAGACCGTTGCCGACCTTCATCTCCGCCACGCGCTTGGCGAACTTCTCGGCGAAGGCGTCGTAGACACCGTCCTGAATGTAGAAGCGGTTGGCGCAGACGCACGTCTGACCACCGTTGCGGTACTTCGCCGCGAGTGCACCTTCGACGGCGGCGTCGATGTCGGCATCGTCGAACACGATGAACGGTGCGTTGCCGCCCAGTTCCAGCGACAGACGTTTGACCGTGGGGGCGCACTGCGCCATCAGCAGACGGCCCACGCCGGTCGAGCCGGTGAACGACAGCTTGCGCACGCTCGGGTGCGACGTCAGCACGCCGCCCACAGCGCGAGCGTCGCCCGTGACCACCTGGAACACGCCACCAGGAATGCCGGCACGATGCGCCAGCTCAGCCAGTGCGAATGCCGACAGCGGGGTGAGTTCGGACGGCTTGACCACGATGGCGCAGCCGGCCGCCAGTGCCGGGGCGACCTTGCGCGTGATCATCGCCGCCGGGAAATTCCACGGCGTGATGGCGGCACAAACGCCGACCGGTTGTTTGATGGTGACAAGGCGCTTGTCGGCGGCGGGCGTGGCGAGCACGTCGCCGTCCACACGCTTGGCTTCTTCCGCGAACCATTCGATGAAGCTGGCCGCGTAAGCGATTTCACCGCGGGCTTCGGCCAGCGGCTTGCCTTGTTCGCGGGTCATCAGGTACGCGAGGTCGTCGGTGTTCGCGATCATCAGATCGAACCAGCGGCGCAGCACATTGGCGCGCTCCTTGCCGGTGCGGGCGGCCCAAGACTTCTGGGCGGCCTCGGCGGCGCTCACGGCGCGCGTGGTTTCTTCCGCGCCGAGTTCCGGCACCGTGGCGAGCACTTCGCCGGTCGCCGGGTCGAGCACGTCGAACGTCTTGCCGCTGTCGGCCGAGATCCATTGACCGTCGACCCACGCAAGGGTCTTGAAAAGGTGGGTGTCTTTGAGTTGCATGGCAGTAGGCCGGGCGAACCGGCGTTTCCTATGGGCAGTGTCTCGGGTTGTTGCTTGCCGTTCTATCTATTGAACGGTATTCTATGTATTGAATGTGATTCTACGTATTGAACGTTTTAGGTGCAACTAAGGGGTTTTCCCTAGGCCAGAATGAGAATGACTTGCCCGTACCATGCTGGCGGCGAGTTTCTCGTCACCTGGCTCGCGACCCGAACCATCCCTACGAAATCGACGCCGTTTCCTGAGATTCCCGAGATCCCCGATTCATGCCAAAGCGCAAACTCGATCTGCCTGCCAACGTTTCTCCGACCGCTGCTGCGGTCCATTCCGATGAGCCGATGAAGACCACGGCACCGGCGGTTGTGCGTGCCGTGCATGTCCTCGATGTGATTGCGGCGGCATCGGAGCCGGTGGCGTTGGCCGATCTCGCGCGGGAAACCGGCGTGCCCAAGAGCACGCTGCACGGGCTGTGCGACACGCTGGTCAAGCTGCGTCTGGTGAAGCGTCATGCCAATGGCGGTATGACGATGGGGTCGTATGTGATGGGATGGGCGAATGCGTTCCTTTCGCAGACCAACATTACCGAGGAGTTCCGGGCGGTCTGGGAGGCGTCGCGTGCGTTCTCGGAAGAAACCGTCACGCTTTCCGTGCTCGATGGCGCGGAAGTGATCTATCTCGCATGCCACAACGGCAACCGCCCGCTGGGCGTGACGTTTCGTATCGGCATGCGCTTGCCCGCACCCTATACGGCGACCGGCAAAGCCATGCTCTCGACATTGCCGCCGGGCGAGGCGGCCGATCTGCTGGCCGGTGCATGGCCTGCACCGCTCACGCGTGCGAGCGTCGGCACCTATCCCGCGTTGGCCGAAGAGATGGCGCAGGTGCGTCGCGACGGCTACTCGATCGATAACGGGCAAATGCGCGAAGGCATGATCTGCTTCGGCGCGCCGGTGTTCGACGCGAGCGGCGAGCGTGCGGTCGCCGGGTTGGCGGTGAGTTTCCTGACGAATGAGATCGATGCGCAGACCGGCCAGCGCATCGGACGCCAGATGCGCGAACTGGCCGATCAGCTGTCGGTGCGACTTGGGGCACCTGCCGGGGCAACGTCGCGACGCTGAACCGGTGATGCGTCGGTACTGAGGCCGCACCGTCGACGAAGAAAAACACGCACGGAAAATTCGTGCGTCGTTGAGTCGAACTCAAGCGGTTTGCGGGAACTGTTTGGCGCCTTCCGGCGCACCCTGCACTGTCGGGTACCTCGAATCTTCCTATAATTGCCCCTGCCAAAGGTGGGGGCATGAGCATTGGGCTCCGCCTGTCGGGGCTATCCCGTTCACTCACCCGTTGCGCCTTGCTGCGCGGGGCTTTTCGGCCGGTGGCGCCCATGGCGGCGCACTGTCAGCGCCGCGTCATCTTCCTGTCAGTTTCGTGCTCGCGAAGCGACAGCGTCCTGCATTCGTTCGATTGTTATCTTTAGCGGAACAGTCATGTCCACGAATGCGGGCTATTCCCTAGGGGTTATCACTGGCATTATCTGGCCTTGACTGATGTCCAGACAGCCAGAGGAAGCGTAGGGAAGCGCGATCCCGGCGGTGCCATGGGGCGGACATCCAATAGGGAAGCACTACGCCATGTCCAATATCGCAATCGTCTATTACTCGCAGGGCGGCGCAACCGCCATGATTGCCCATTCGGTCGCACAGGGTGTGAATGACGCGGGCGCACACGCCCAACTGTTCAGCATCGAGCCGCATCAGCTTATCGGCAATCAATGGCACGACGAAGTCATGCTGTCGCGTCTGGCTGCCGCCGACGCCATCATCTTCGGTGCACCGGCATTTCAGGGCGGCGTTGCCGCCGCATTCAAGGCTTTCGCCGACGCGACCACGGGCATGTGGCGCGCGCGCAGCTGGCGCAACAAGGTTGCGGGCGGATTCTCGTTCAGCTGCCGTTCCGGCGAAGACAAGCGCAACACGCTGGATTACTTTGCCGCGCTGGCTGCACAGCACGGCATGGTGTGGGCCGATGCGCAAGCGGACGACGCCGACTTCGAAATGCGTGGCTCGGCTGGATCGCCGATCACGCGCTTCGCCGGTGATTTCCCGGCGGTCACGGCCCCGGGCGTCGAAGTCGACGCGGCCTATGCGCTCGATCCGGCCGATGTCATTGCTGGCAAGCAGTACGGTCGTAATGTGGCGTCGCTTGTCGCGCGTCTTGCCGGAGAAGTGCTTGAGTCGCCGGCAGTCCTGGCGCGTCGTGCGCTGGAGGCGGCAGAGCGTCGGCTGTAACGTCGCGTAGACGTGAAGCGTCGGCCGGTCCGACGCGAAGCGAGGCATTGCGCGGCAAAGACAGCCGCAGAGAAGGTCGCGACAACGTCAGTCGCAAAGAAGAACGGCACGTTGAGTGAATGCACTCACGTGCCGTTTGTCGTTTCTCGTTTGTTGTTGGCGCGGTGTTGGTGAGATGCGTCGCGTCAGTTGCTTGGCGCGTCGCTTGCCGGTTCGGCGTGAATTTGCAGGACGGCGTCGCGCTTGGCGAGCAAATGCTTGCGCAGAATCTCACCGAGTCGTTTGCCGTCGCGCTTCTCCAACGCGTCGATCATCTGCTCATGCTCGTTGATGGCGCGATCCCACTTGTCCGAATGGAAGTTCGAGCGAAAGCGCAGCGCCATCAGCCGACGGTTGATGGCCACATAAGTCTGTCGCAATGCCCCGTTGCGCGCCGCTTCGTTGATGCGATCGTGAATCGCCTGATTGCGCGCGTAGTAGCCCGGCAGGTCTTGCTGCGCGCGGCACGCGAGCATGGCGTAGTGCAATGCCTTGATCTCGGCGAGTTCGACGACTGTCATACGCTCGGCCGCCAACTCCCCCGAGAATGCTTCGAGCGCACTCATCAGCTCGAACATCTCGCGGATTTCCTTCTCCGTCATGCGGGCGACGCTCGCGCCGCGATTCGGTGCGATCTCGATCAGCCCTTCGGCCGCCAGCACCTTGAACGCTTCGCGTAGTGGCGTGCGCGAGATACCCAGCGTCTCGCACAACTCGCGTTCGTTGAGCTTGACCCCGGGGGAGAGCACCCCCTCGATGATGAGGCGGCGCAGGTGCTCGACGACAGTGTCGTGCAATCGCAGGCGCTCGACACGCGGGATTTCGGGGGCGGCAATCGTCGACGTGTTATCCATTTTTTGCATTCAAAATCATCAAATCGGCATCAGGCGTCATGGTCGCGATTGTAACGCACGGTATCAGGCGTCCGTATCTCTAGGGTAAACGACTGTATTTAAAACGCTTCTCACCCCTTGCGAAAGTCATCCGCTCTGCTAAAGTATTTTGAATGCAAAATTCAAAAACGAATTTTTCAAGAGGAGATAGACGTTCATGTTGAAGCTCGATTTCCATCCCTCGGGTCGCCATTTCCTGCAGATCCCTGGCCCGAGCCCGGTGCCCGATCGCATTCTGCGCGCCATGAGCTATCCGACGATCGACCATCGCGGCCCCGAATTCGGTGCGCTCGGTCGCAAGGTGCTCGCCGACATCAAGAAGATTTTCAAGACTGAACAGCCCGTCGTGATCTATCCGGCGTCGGGCACCGGTGCGTGGGAAGCCGCGCTGACGAACACGCTCTCGCCGGGCGACCACGTGCTCATGTTCGAGACCGGACACTTCTCCACGCTGTGGAAGAAGATGGCCGAAAACCTCGGCCTCAAGCCGGAGTTCATCGGTCTGCCGGGCACCGACGGCTGGCGTCGTGGCGTACAGCCGGACATGATCGAAGCGCGTCTGCGCGAAGACACTGGTCACGCCATCAAGGCGGTGTGCGTGGTGCACAACGAAACGTCCACCGGTGTGACCTCCGATATCGCGGCCGTGCGTCGCGCCATCGATGCGGCCAAGCATCCGGCGTTGCTGCTCGTCGACACGATCTCGGGCCTCGGCTCGGCCGACTACCGCCATGACGAATGGGGTGTCGACGTCACCGTCTCGGGCTCGCAAAAAGGTCTGATGCTGCCGCCGGGTATCAGCTTCAATGCTGTCTCGCCCAAGGCGCTGGAAGCTGGCAAGCAAGCTAAGCTGCCGCGCGCGTTCTGGGGCTGGCAGGAAATCATCGAAGCGAACAAGAACGGCTACTGGCCGTACACGCCGAACACGAACCTGCTGTACGGCCTGTCCGAAGCGCTCGACATGATTCTGGAAGAGGGGCTGGACAACGTGTTCGCGCGCCACCAGCGTCTGGCGGAGGCGACGCGTCGCGCCGTCAACGCCTGGGGTCTCGAGATTCAGTGCCAGGACCCGGCGGTGTACAGCCCGGTGCTCACCGGTGTGGTGATGCCGCAAGGCGTGGATGCCGACGAAGTCCGCAAGCGCATTTACGAACGCTTCGATATGTCGCTCGGTCAGGCGCTCGGCAAGATTCGCGGCACGATGTTCCGCATCGGCCATCTGGGCGACTGCAACGATCTGACGCTCATGGCAACGCTCTCGGGCTGCGAAATGGGCCTGCAAATCTCCGGCGTGAAGCTGGCTGGCTCGGGTGTTGTTGCTGCAATGGACTATCTGGCGCACGCGAAGGACACACCGTCGCTCAAGGTCGCCGCGTAACCTGCCGTTAGTAATCCTAACCAGGAGACGAGGGGCGCTGTTGATGTGTTTGGAGGATCATCGGCGCTCCTGAAGTAAAACGCTTTAATTGTCATTCACGCGTCACAGAGCCTCACAACAGAAGCGCTCGCGACGCAGCAACACCTTTGCGCTGCCGGCATGCTGCGGGCGCGCTCCACAGGATGTTTCAGGAGACATGCAATGAAGCTTTTCAAGGCGACAAGGGTCGTGCTGGTGATGCTATGCGTTATGTATTTCATCACCTACCTCGATCGCGTCAACGTCAGTACGGCGGCAGCCGGCTTCGGTAAGGAATTCAATCTCAGCAAGACGGAAATCGGTCTTGTCTTCTCGGCATTTGCCTATCCCTATCTGGTTTTCCAAATCATCGGCGGTTGGGTGAGCGATCGCTTCGGTGCGAAGCGCACGTTGCTGGTGTGCGGCGCATTGTGGGCGGTTGCGACGATCCTGACCGGTATGGCCGGCGGCCTCGTCACGCTGTTGCTGGCCCGCTTGCTGCTGGGTCTGGGCGAAGGGGCGACGTTCCCGGCGGCCACCTCGGCCATGTCGCGCTGGATTCCCAAGGAAAAGCGCGGTTTCGCGCAGGGGATCACGCACGCGGCTTCGCGTATTGGTAACGCCGTGGCCCCGGCCGTGGTGGTGTTCATCATGGCCACGCACGGCTGGCGCGAATCGTTCTACCTGTGCGGGATCGTGAGTCTGATCTGGGTGGCGCTGTGGGCGTTCACGTTCACTGAACGTCCGCAAGATCATCCGCGCATCACGACCGAAGAACTGGCCGTGCTGCCCGCGCTCAAGGCCAAGACCGGCTCGGTGCCCTGGGGCCCGCTGTTCAAGCGCATGATGCCGGTCACGGTCGTGTACTTCTGCTATGGCTGGACGCTCTGGCTGTTCCTGTCGTGGATTCCGCAGTACTTCCTGCATAGCTACGACCTCGATCTGAAGAAGTCGGCGCTGTTTGCTTCGAGCGTGTTCTTTGCCGGTGTGATCGGCGATACGCTCGGCGGGATCGTCACCGACAAGCTCTACGAGCGCACTGGCAACCTGAAGCGCGCACGTAGCTGGATGGTCTCCGTGTGCATGCTGCTCACGCTGATCTCGCTCGTGCCGATGATGTTCACGCACCATCTGTATGTGTCGATGGCGTGTCTGGCATCGGGCTTCTTCTTCGCTGAAATGACGATTGGCCCGATGTGGGCGATCCCGATGGACGTCGCACCGGAATACTCGGGCACGGCCAGCGGCATGATGAACACCGGTTCGGCGCTCGCGGCGATCATCTCGCCGGTGCTCTCGGGTTATCTCATCGACCGCACAGGGAACTGGGAACTGCCGTTCGTGGGCAGCATGATTCTGATGGCCGTCGGTGTGGTGCTGGCCTTCCGCATGCAACCCGAGAGCAAGTTCTCGCTTGCCGGCGATGCCGCTAACGCAAGCAACGCTCGTCAGCCGGCCTGACGTGCACTTGATGTCTGCCTGATCCGTCGGATCGTGAGGGGGTGCTGAGCGTCCGCACGATCCGCCACGATCAGGCCGACAGGCGACATCTCCCGCAGAACACCTGCCGGACGGGCCTCGTGTCCGTTCGCCGCAGGCCCGTCCCCGATGCCCGGTGCATCTTCTTCGGTACGGCCAGCTCAACGCCAGCAACGTCATGAATTCCCAATCGAACGCCCGCGCGACGCCTCACGGCACCTCTCCCACTTCTCCGGTTACTTCGACGACCGCCAGCCAGCCCGTGCATCTGATGCCGATGCAGCGCGGCGGGGTGGCGCTCACGCCGTTGCAGGACCGCCTGCGACGTGAGCTACGCGGCGATGTGCTGTTTGATCGCGCCAGTCGCGGCCGTTATGCGACGGACGCGTCGATCTATCAGATATTCCCTATCGGCGTCGTGGTGCCACGCGATCAGGAAGACCTGATTCGCGCGCTCGATATCGCGCGCGACCAGAAAGTGCCGGTGCTCGCACGAGGGGCGGGCACGAGCCAGTGCGGGCAGACCATCGGTGAAGCGCTCGTCATCGATAACAGCAAGTGGCTGAACCGTGTGATCGATTTCGACGCCGAGGCGCGCACGGTGACCGTCGAGCCGGGTATCGTGCTCGATCATCTGAACGCATGGCTCAAGCCGCACGGGCTGTGGTTTCCGGTGGACGTTTCCACTGCCGCGCAATGCACCATCGGCGGCATGACGGGCAACAACTCGTGCGGTTCGCGCTCCATTGAGTACGGCAACATGGTGCACAACGTGCTGTCCATCGATGCCGTACTGGCCGATGGCGCGCAACTGCACTTCGGCTCGCTGCATACGCCACCCACGGACGCACGCACGAAGGCGATCCTCGCAAGCGTTCACGACATCGCAGTGCGCGAGCAGGCGGAGCTGCGTGAGCGCGTGCCGCGTGTGCTGCGTCGTGTGGCGGGCTACAACCTCGATCTGTTCGATTGCCTGAACCCGCGCGCGTACACGGACGACGGCGTAGCGAATCTCTCGCATCTGCTGGTGGGCTCGGAGGGCACGCTGGCGTACAGCCGTCAGATCACGCTCAAGCTTGCACCGCTGCCCGCGCACAAGACACTCGGCGTGGTGAACTTCCCCACGTTCTATCAGGCGATGGACCTCACGCAGCACATCGTGAAGCTGGGGCCGGTGGCGGTGGAACTGGTCGATCGCACGATGATCGATCTGGCGATGGACAACGCCGCGTTTCGTCCCGTCATCGAGAAGGCACTCTCGGGCGATCCGCAGGCGATTCTGCTGGTCGAGTTCGCGGGTGACGATCCTGCCGCACTGCGCGCGAAGCTCGACGATCTCGCCACGCTGATGGGCGATCTCGGCTTGCCCGACAGCGTGGTGAAGATGCCGGACGCGGGGCCGCAAAAGGCGCTCTGGGAAGTGCGCAAAGCGGGCCTGAACATCATGATGAGCATGAAGGGCGACGGTAAGCCCGTGTCGTTCATCGAAGATTGCGCGGTGCCGCTGGAACATCTGGCGGAGTACACGCGGCGGCTGACCGAAGTGTTCCATCGCAATGGGACGGAAGGTACGTGGTACGCCCATGCAAGTGTGGGCACGCTGCACGTGCGTCCGATTCTGGACATGCGCCGCGACGGTGCGGTGAAGATGCGTGAGATCGCCGAGGAAGCGGCGGCGCTCGTGCGCGAATACAAGGGCGCTTATTCGGGCGAGCACGGCGACGGGTTGTGTCGTGGCGAATGGGTGGCCTGGCAGTACGGGCCGCGGATCAATGCGGCGTTCGGCGAGATCAAGGATCTGTTCGATCCGGAGAATCGCTTCAATCCGGACAAGATGGTGCGTCCGCCGAAGATGGACACGCGCGAGCTGTTCCGTTTCGCACCCGGCTATGCGGCAAAGCCGGTCACGCCTGCGCTCGACTGGACGGCCTGGAACGTCAAGCGCGATGCGCTGACTGGCGAGCAGAGCGCACCGGACACGGGGACGGACGCCACGCACGGCCTCGCGTCTGCCGTCGAGATGTGCAACAACAACGGCCACTGTCGCAAGTTCGATGCGGGCACGATGTGTCCGAGCTATCGCGTCACGCGCGACGAGCAGCATGTCACGCGCGGACGGGCGAATACGTTGCGTCTGGCCGTCTCCGGGCAACTCGGCGACGAAGGGCTGGCGAGCGACGAGGTGAAGGCGGCGCTCGATCTGTGCGTGTCGTGTAAGGGCTGCAAGCGCGATTGTCCGACGGGCATCGATATGGCGCGCTTCAAGATCGAGGCGCGTCATGCGCGCGCGAAGCGCCACGGCGTGTCGTTGCGCGACAAGCTGATCGCGTACCTGCCGCGCTATGCGCCGTGGGCCAGTCGGGTGGGCGGCCTGCTGGATGCGGCGCAGCGTCTGCCGGGCAGCAACACGGCGAAGCGCTGGCTCGGGCTCGCGCTGGAACGCTCGGTGCCCGCGCTCACCGGCTCGTTCCTGGCGCGTCAGACGCCGCTGGGCCGCCCCGTCGACGCGGCGAATTCGCGTCAGGTGCTGCTCTTCGTCGACACGTTCAACAACTACATGGAGCCGGAAAACGCCCGCGCGGCGAAGCAGGTGCTCGAAGCGGCCGGCTATACCGTCCATGTGAATCAGCGCGCCGGTGAGCGGCCGCTGTGCTGCGGCCGGACGTTCCTCGCGGCCGGTCTGGTGGACGAAGCGAAAGCAGAAGCGCGACGTCTGCTCGACGCGGTAATGCCGTTCGTCGAGCATGGTGTGCCGATTGTGGGGCTGGAGCCATCGTGCCTGCTCTCGCTGCGCGACGAGGTGCTCGGCTACGGCTTCGGCGATGCGGCCCGCAAGTTGGCGGACAACGCGTTTTTGTTTGAGGAATTTCTGGTTCGCGAGAAGGCGGCCGGTCGACTGAATGTGGCCTGGCAGGCGTTGCCGGACGGCGTGGGAGGTGGCGTGGACGAGGCGCTGGTGCATGGGCACTGCCATCAGAAGGCGTTCGACGCTTATTCGCCCGTCACAACGGTCCTTGGTTGGGTGCCGGGGCTGAAGGTATCATCGATCGAATCGTCGTGCTGCGGCATGGCGGGCAGTTTCGGCTACGAGGCGGAGCATTACGACACGTCGCGCGCCATGTCTGAGTTGACGCTGTTGCCGGCGATTCGCCAACGCAGCGAAAACGCCATCGTGGTGGCTGACGGCACCAGTTGCCGCCATCAGATTCACGATGGGGCGCAGACGGAGGCGTTGCACGTCGCGCGCGTGCTGGCGCAGGCGTTGCCGGGCGGAGTGACTTAAGCGACGGCCAGTGCGACGGCGTGCGTGTTGGCGTGGCCTCGACCTTGACCTTGACCTCGACCTCGACCGAATGCCGCCATTTTCTGCGAACGCCCATCAAAGGATTGAGGATTGTGATGCCAGATTCAGTCAATACGGTTTCGACGTCGGCAGGTGCTGCAAACTTGGCACCCGGTAACATTGCCGTGCCGCCCGTGGCACGTGTAGGCGACACGCTCGCGCAGGTGGCCACACCTTCGCTGCTGCTCGATCTCGACGCGTTCGATGCGAACGTCGAACGCATGGCGAGCGCAGCGGCCGCGCGCGGCGTCGCCGTGCGTCCTCATGCCAAAGCGCACAAGTCTGTCGCTATCGCGCGTGCGCAAATGGCGGCCGGTGCGGTCGGCATTTGCTGTCAGAAAGTCACCGAGGCCATCCCGTTCGTCAACGCGGGCATCGGCAACATCCATATCAGTAACGAATTCGTGGGCGAAGCGCGTGTAGCGCTGGCCGTGGCGATGGCGGCGCACGTCACGCTGTCGGTGTGCGTCGACGACGTGCGGCAGGTGGCACCGCTCGGCAAGGCCGCGCAGCGCGCTGGCGTGCGCATCGCCGTGCTGCCCGAAGTGGATGTGGGGCAGGGACGTTGCGGCGTGGATTCGACGGATGCCGTCGGGCAACTGGTCGACGCCATCGATCACTACGAGGGGCTGCGTTTCGGCGGATTGCAGGCTTATCACGGCAGCGCGCAGCACGTGGACGGCTGGGAAAAGCGGCGCGATACCGCACGTCTCGCCGCGGACCGCGCGTCGGCTTACGTGCGCTTTCTCGAAGCGCGCGGCATCGCGTGTCCGGTCGTGACGGGCGGTGGCACAGGCACGGCCGAGTTCGACATCGAAAGCGGCGTGTACACCGAAATTCAGCCGGGGTCGTATGTGTTTCTCGACGGCCATTACGGCTCGCTCGAATGGCGCGACGACTGGCGCTTCCGGCATGGCCTGTTTCTCGCGTCGACGGTCATGAGCACGGCGCGCAATGGCATCATCGTGTGCGATGCGGGGCTCAAGAGCGTGGCGACCGATTCGGGCTTGCCGCGCTTCTGGTCGTCGCAACAGGCGAGCAAGCCGCATTACCGGACCGCCTCGGACGAGCATGGCGTGCTGGAACTCGCCTCGGCGGACGAAGACAGCGCGCCGTGGCTGGGTGAGCCGATTCTGCTGGTGCCGGGACACTGCGATCCGACGGTCAACCTGTACGACCGCTACGTGGCGGTGCGGCACGGGCGGGTCGAAGGCCTCTGGCCGATCGAAGCCCGAGGGCTAAGCCAGTAAGGCGGGGGATTGCGAGGGGCGGCGGTGGCCGAGTCATCGCGGTGACATCCGGCGCCGTCAAAATATTTTGATGCGGGGGCTTCCCAAGGTCGGTAAAGCACGCTATAGTCTCACTTCTTCGCCGTACGGGGGTATAGCTCAGCTGGGAGAGCGCTTGCATGGCATGCAAGAGGTCAGCGGTTCGATCCCGCTTACCTCCACCAAAACGGAAGACTTTAGGTCCCCTTCGTCTAGAGGCCTAGGACATCACCCTTTCACGGTGAGTACAGGGGTTCGAATCCCCTAGGGGACGCCAGATTTAGCGGCGTGATTCTCGGAAAGCTCCAGAAACACGACGTGCAATCGGTTGTCGACAAACGCGCTTGGCTTCACGGCCAAGCGCGTTTTGTTTTTTGTGCTGCCGGTTCATGTGCCCGGCCATCTTTCAGCGCACCGGCGTGCTTGCCGTCTTCCCGACGACTGTCGTCCACGGTCGTACGCGCCACGTTTTCACCAGACCATTCACCACATACGGGTCGGCCTTCGCGAAGGCTTCTGCCGCCGCGGGCGAGTCACCTTCGAAGAGCAGGGCTGCCGTGTCGACGGGCGACTCCAGCGCGCCCGCAAGCAGCAGTTCGCCGCGATCCGACGCCGCCCAGGCGAGCGCCAGATGCGCGTCGCGGTACTGACCGCGACGGTCGAGGTAATCGTCGACGAGTTCGTAAGTGAGCAGGTAGTGCATGGTGTGATCTCCGTGAATTCTTGTGCGGGCGGTGACGTGATGAACTTGTGCCATCGCATCGACGCGCGCCGTACGCGTCATTATCGATAAAACGCCGACGGCGGTACGCCGAAGTGCCGTTTGAACATCGCCGCGAATGCGCTCTGGCTGGCATAGCCATGATCGAGCGCCACATTCACGATTTTTTCGCCGCGCGCCAACGCTTCCAGCGCTTGAAGCAGGCGCGCTTGCTGACGCCAGCGGCCGAACGTCAGGCCCGTCTCCGTGGAGAAGCGTCGCTGAAACGTCTTCGGTGAGAGGCCCGCTTCGCTAGCCCAATGGTCGATGATCGCGTCGTCGCAAGGGCTTTGCATCAGACGATCGCAAACGCGTGCCAGACGAGCGTCTCGCGGCCATGGCAGGTAGAGCGGCAGGACGGGCAGAGCGATCAGTTCGTCGAGCAGCAAACGCATGAGACGCGCGTCCCGCGAGTCGGGCGCGTAGTCCGGCGGCACGTGGATGGCGGCCAGAATCAGCTCGCGCATCAGCGGTGTGATCTCGACGACGCAACTGGTGTCGGGCAACGGTTCGCTGCCCGGTTCGACAAACACGGTGCGCATCTTGACGTTGCCGCTCATGCGCACCGTATGTTCCAGTCCGGCCGCGAGCCAGACGCCGCGTGTCGGTGGGACCACCCAGCGACCCGACGACGACGCGATGATCATCACGCCCTCGATCGAGAAGAGCAGTTGCGCGCGCCGATGCGAATGCGAGGCGATGAACTCGTTGTGCGCGTAGTCGACCGCCATCGCCGCCATCGGCATGGGGGTGCTCTCGAATCGCAGGTGATCGGTCAGGCGCGGATCGATGACACGACGCACAGCCTTTTCGCGCTTTTCGGTCGCCACGGGATGTCCTTTTTGAGACAGGTTTTGGAATTTTAGCGTGAGACGGTCCGGTGTGACATCCCCGACGATGGCGCTTCCTTTGTCAAACCTGTGGGAAATCGTCATGGGGTACTTTCTGTATCCGCTCGGCGCCATGTTGTTGTGGGCCGGCAATGTCATCGTTTCGAAGCTCTCGGCCACGACCATCGCGCCGTCGGCCATCACGTTCTATCGTCTGGTGCTGGCGCTCGCCGTCATGACGCCCTTCGTCATTCGTCCGCTACTGCGCAACTGGCATCACATCCGTCCGCAACTCGCCAAGCTTGGTTTCCTCGGCTTTCTGAGCATGTCGTTCTATCAGAGCCTGTCGTATCTCGCGGCGCACAGCACCACGGCGACCAATATGGCGATCGTGACGGCGCTGGCCCCGCTGCTGACCCTGCTGTGGAGCGTGGTGCTGCTGCGTGAGCCGCCGACCCTCGGCATGCTCGTGGGTGGCCTGCTGTCGCTCGCAGGGCTGGTGTATCTGATCGGGCAGGGGCATCCGTCGCAGTTGCTCGACGGCGGCATGCATCTGGGGGACATCCTGATGCTGATCGCCTCGGCATCGTACGGGTTGTACAGCGTGCTGCTGCGACGCTGGCACGTGGCGGTGCCGCCTGCGCAGTCGACCTACGTGCAGGCGTGGGCGGCGCTGATCACGATGATTCCGATGCTCGCGATGGTGCCGGCCGGTCAGGCGCAGTTGAATGCGGCGACGGTGCCGTTGGTGCTGTACGCGGGATTGGGCGCTTCGATTGTGTTGCCGATCCTGTGGATTCAGGGCATCCGGCATCTCGGGCCGAACCGTTGCAGCATGTTCATCAACGTGCTGCCGGTCATGACGGCGGCGATTGCTGTCGTGCTGCTGGGTGAGCAACTGCACACATTCCACGTGATCGGTGGCGGTGTGGCGCTCGTCGGCGTGTTCATTGCGCAGCGCTGGCAACGTCCGCTGCCCGGCTTTGGTGGCGTGGAAGATTCGGACGAAGTCCCGGCGTAATTTCCTGGGGGGCATACGTCCAGCAAAAGGTCCAGTCAGCATGTCGCTGACTGGACCTTCGGCATTCAGTTTGTACTGCCTCGCATTTGTAGGGGATACGGCCCGAAAATCATAAGCTCGTGAATAGTTCGGGTGAGTTCGGGCTGGTCCGTGAGAGGGGAGCGCTAGCTGATTGATCGGTCGCTCTGAATCGATTGCTGAGTAAGCGGCACTTGCCTTGGCGGGCGGTGCATCCTCAATTCGCGGCGACTGATAGCCCATGTGATTCATCGGTACGAACTGACCAATGAATAGTTCGTGAATAGTTCAGGAATAGTTCGAGGTTCACTTGGCCCGGGCGCGCATCGCAGGTCGCACCCCCCCCCGCCGATTCCCGTTCCCAAGCGGAAGGGGGCGAGGGGCAGGGTGCTCAGGTGTTCCGTACCGCTACCCCGTAAGTACTCACTATGCGACGGTCCTGTTCGGCGGCGGAGAAGGCTTCCCACAGCAGGCCGTTGCAATCGGTGCTGCTCGAATACTCGGGCGCATCGTCGTCTTCGAATCCCACGTGGCGCAGCTCCCCGGCGCGCGACGGCGATTGATTGATCGAGAAGTTCAGCAGGTCGGTGCGCCACATGGCGTACGCGCCCGGCACGACGGCCGCCGGGGGTTGGCCGAGACGTGCTGAATAATCGGTGATGGATTCGTCGAGATCGCGCACGGCGAGCGCGATATGAAAGCGTTTCATGGGGTCTCCTGACGCCGGATTCGATGGGAACGCCGCCGCTGCACTGTGTGAGCGCCCGCTCGCATCTTGTGGCGGATAGCGCGGTGCAGGCGGGATGTCGGCGAAATCCATCTTAGGCGTCAGCAGACACGCTAACCAGACGGGCAGTTATCCCGGTATCCGTAGTGATGGGATGGGGGATGAAGGGAAGGGGGGCGTCGACTGACGTCAGATCGTCAGTCGATGTCGGTCGCGGTGAGTCGACGATAGCGGGCGCTTACTGGGGGCGTTGAAAGTCGTTCTCGACCCACGCACGCGCACTGTTGCGCGAGAGCTTGAACGACGGCGGCACTTTGACCGTCGCAATCGTTTCGCCGAAGCGGTCAATGGCGCTGAGCATGGCGTAGGGATCGTAGTCGTCGGGCACGATATCGAGCGTCACGTCGATTTCGCCGTCCGGCCCGTCTACGCTGATGCGCTTGTGCAACTGCGCGCGCAGTTGCTGTTCGTGACGCCGCAGCACCTCGCTCGCCGTCTTCACCAGCGTATGGAACGCGCCGACGTCCAACGGCTTCGGATTCTTCTTGTCGCGCCCCATCGTCCAAGGCCCGACGAGGGCGGGTTCCGACTCGCCGTCCTTGAACATCGCCACCGCCCAGCCATCGTCCTCTTCATTCTTGACGACCTTCGCCGTCCACCCGTCGTCGCGCCACAGGCGGTCTTCGTGGATGGTATCCGTAGTGCTGGTGTCGTCAGTCGGGATGTCTGCGGGTGTGGTGGGAGTTGCGGTCACTGTCTGAATTCGGGGCTTGAAAGTGGGGTGGGTGGGCTGGATGCGACGGGTGTGAGCGCGCGCTCACAAAGACGGCAATTTTACCGCGTCCGGCGACAGCACGGACGCGTTCCCCGTCTTGCGTATGACGGACAGGGCGTCGCGGGCTCAGCCCTTCACCAGCCCGCCGTCGACGATGAGGTTCTGCCCCGTGACGGCACGCGCCCACGGCGAGAGGAAGTACAGCACGGCGTCGGCGAACTCTTCGGGCGTCGTGACCCGGCGCAACGGCGTGAGGCTCGCGATCAGATCGAACACGGCTTCCGGCGTGGCGGCACTGGCGTCGGTCACGCGCAGCAGACCGCCCGAGACCATGTTGACGGTGATGCCGTCGGGGCCGAGATCGTTGGACGCCGTGCGCGTGAGCGAGAGCAGCGCGGCCTTGGCCGTCGTGTAATCGTGATACGGCACGACCGGATTCTGGAACAAGTTAGTGCCCACGTTCACGATGCGTCCGAAGCCGGCTTCGCGCATGCCCGGCAGGGCAGCCTGCATCGTGTTGAGTGCGCCTTTGACCGCCCCTTCGAGCTGCTGCGAGAAGCGCGACCAGGAGATGTCTTCCAGCTTGGGGCGTGCGTCGCCATCGAAGCGGAAGTCGGCCAGCGCGTTGTTGACGACGGAGACGATCGGGCTGCCGATGCGCTCGCGGGCCTCGGCGAAGAGGCGCGCAACGGCCTTCTCGTCGGTGACGTCGGCCTGCAAGGCGATGGCGCGATCGCCGAGCGATTCGGCCAGTTCGCGTGCGGCGACGTCGCTGCGCAGATAGTTGATGACGACGCCTGCGCCTTCACGCGCCACCGCGCGCGTAATGGCCGCGCCCAGTCCGCGCGCCCCACCCGTGACCAGCACCCACTGCGAATCCAGCTTCATTCCGATATCCCCTAATCCTGCAAAACCTGCAAAAAGGCCGTCATTATCGCGCGTTCTGCAGGATTGTTCGTCGGGGACGGCGGCGGCTCACTCGTTGGCGGTGGCGAGCGCGGCGAGCAGCACGACCGGCAGCAGCACGCTCCAGAAGCCCGCGCCGTGATACGCGAAGCCGCCGAGGATGGCACCGACGGCGAATGCACCCAGCGCCGGCAGCATCTTGCGCAGACGCGTTCGTGCCGCCTTGTCGTCGCCGCAGTTGCCGCTGGCGAGTTCCACCATGTCGATCACGATCTGCGTGGTGTTGCCGGTCATGATGGTGGTCGGGGCGAGGTCGGCGAGCACCAGTCGTCCGATGGCGTTCTGGATCGCCAGCGCGGCCACGCCGAACATGCCGGAGAGAATGGCGAGCGGCGCGTCTGCCGAGAGGATGGGTTGCGCGGCCATGCCGATGATCATGAAGCCCAGCAGCAGCAACGTCTGCAAAATCAGCAACAACCGGAGCGGACGACGGTTGGTGTTCGCAAAACCTTGCACGATGAGCTTGACCATCGCGACGAAAATGACGAACACGGGCAGCGCGAGCAACTTGGCGAGCACGCCGACGTGGGTGCTCGCGACCAGTTGCACGCCGATCATCACAAAGTTGCCGGTCACGTGCGCGGTGAAGAGGCCGAACAGTGCGATGAAGCCGACCACGTCGATATAACCGGCGACGAACGCGAGCGTCATGCCGATGACGGTGGGTTTGGAGAAGTGGCTGACCCAGCTACGGGCGAGCGTGGCGGCCTCGGTCGGTGTGGGAATATGGCGGGGAGTACCCATGACGGCTCCTGTGTCGGCATGCGTGGCAGATGGCGTCGCGTGCAGCGCGCTGGCCCGGATACTGCGTCACTGCGTGCCCGAAGCGGGCGTCTGTCCGGCCCCGGACGCTGATGAAGCATATCACCGGCCCGCTACGGCGGACGCCACGTTGACCCGCTATACTGCATCACGCTGGCGGTCCTGCGCGACCGTCCGAACGTCTTATTGCATCGCGTGGCCGAAGTGACAACGTCGGCGTCGTCGACATGCGCGACACCGGCCACGCTGCTCACATCGACAGGAGATTTCCATGAAGACCAGCGCTCGCAACCAGTTCAACGGCAAAGTCGTTTCGCTGCAACGTGGTGCGGTAAACGACGAAGTCACGCTGCGCACAGACGCAGGCCAGGAGATCGTCGCGGTCATCACGCATGCGAGCACGGTGAATCTGGGCCTGAAGGAAGGCAGCGACGCCGTAGCGCTGATCAAGGCCTCGTCGGTGATCGTGATGGTCGACGCCGACGCGAGCAAGGTCTCCACGCGCAACGTGATCACCGGCAAGGTCTCGCGCGTCGAGACAGGTGCAGTGAACAGCGAAGTCGAAATCACGGCCGATAGCGGTGCGATCATTGCCGCCATCGTCACGAACGAAAGCGCGAAGCGTCTGGGCCTTACGGCCGGTCGCGCCGCCGCCGCGCTGGTCAAGGCATCGAGCGTGATTCTGGCCGTCGCCTGAGTCACATCACTGCGCATCATTCTGCAAAATTGCCTGAACGCCAGGCAATGTCTTTCATGCACGGTCTCACACTGACACCTTCGCATGCACGCCCCGAGGCGACGCTGTTCGCCTCGCTCCTTGTGGTCAATGCCACGCCCGAGCGCTTGGCGCGCCTCGGGCTGTCGGGGGCGGCGCTGGCGACGTTATTGCGTCGCCATTTTCATCCTGTGTCCGACAGTTGGCAGACGCTCGCCGCAGCATTGCCGACGCCCGCGTGGGCATCGCACGCAGTCTTCGTCGTCGAGATGAAGGAGATGCTGCGCCGTCGTGCCGATCCGATGCTCCATCCGGTGGATGCCGCCGACATGGCGACGATTCTCGCCACGGCGTGCCTGCGTCCCGATCATCTCTGGCGTGATCTCGGCCTGACAGGACGCGACGACGTCACCGCGTTACTCACGCACTTCTTCCCGACGCTGGTCACCGAGAACACGGCAAATCTGCGATGGAAGCGATTCCTCGCGGAAGCTTGCGCGCAGGCTTACGGACGCGCCCCTGGACCCGCGCCGGGGTGCCCCGGCTGTGAGGCGTATGGCGAGTGCTACGCACACCTGCGCCAGACCGTCATTCCGATTGGAACGGTGGATCCGACGCGTCGTTGACTCGCCTATCGAATCTCCTCAAGCGCGCGGGGCACGAGATCCAGTAGATCCTGAGCCATTGAGCCGGCCTTGGCAGCACCGTCCTCGATGTCGTCGTCGGTCATGTCCGTCATGCCGGGCTCCGTCATTCTCGGCATCCAGGCACGCTCCACCTGATATCGGAGGTCATACGCGAAGAGGAGGTCGCCGCGGTATGCGTTCATGCCAATGAGCGTCAAGGCGCTCAGCAGCGAAGGGGTCGCTTTCAGATACTGCGTATGCGCTCGATAGTAATCGTCTGGCTCGACCGTCTTCTTGTCTCGTATCGCCTCTTCACGGAACGCCTTGCGCTGATCGTCCAACGTCTCCAGCACGGGGGCGTTTTCGTGCCGAAACGACAGTATCAGGTGCGCCATGTCGTCAGCTTGCAACAACATCGGCAATTGCGACGTCCAGTCACGAGGGGCCAAAAACAGGTAGTCGCCAATCTGGAAGCGGGGACCGTGGCCATTGTCGATGTGCCACTGCAAACGATGGCGATGCTGCGGTTCGACGCAGCGCAGCAGGGTCGCAAATGCCTCGAATCTATCTCGGGTCGTTTCCGCTGTCGCGAGCGTGTGAACCGCATTCATGGCAACGGATTTATTCGTGCCGTAGTACCAGTCCTTGATGCTCTCCCAAAGGGATCTCAACGCGAATTTGAGACCGGGCTGGGTGCAAGTGTCGATGATGTCGTCGTTAAGACTGCGTGAATGCGCACCGGCCAGGCCGATGTGTGTCGTTGAAAGTGAAATGGACATCTCGATGACTCCTTATGTTTGACTGCGCGGTGGCGTGAGCCCGCCTCAGGCACCGTATTGGCCGATCTCTCGCCTCGGCACCGGGCTGCGGCTCGCCGCGAGACGCTCATGAAACATGTCGGTCACCAGCAACATGACGTCCTGCGCCATGCTGCCCATGAGCGCGCTGGACGCATCGATACCTTCCTCATCGGTGCTTGCACTCCCGACCGTCGCTTCGCGCCATGCCTTTTCGACCTGTAGGCCAAGTTCGTGCGATTCGTCGCAGCGAACGCCATTGCGGTTCATGCCGATGAACTCCAGCGCTTCGACGAGTTTGGGCGAGCTTTCCAGATACGTTTTTTTGGTGCTCAGATCGTGGAGGACAACGCCGTCGTCCTCCGCGCTTTGCTCCGGCGCACGCAACAGGTGGACCGTTTCGTTTTCAACGCGCACGAACGCCGACAGTAGCGACTCGTCGCCGTGATGCATCCTCAGCAACATCTGGGCCATGTCGTCAACGCTCAGATGCATCTCCCCGTGCGCGGACCAGTCCGGCGCAGCGAGAACGATGCAGTCGCCGATCATGAAATAGGGATCTCCGCCATCGCCCGCGCACCACTTCAACTGTTCGCGGTGTTCCGGTTCGATGCAACGCAGGAGATCGAGAAATGCGTTGATTTGCGTGCTGGACGACTCGGTTGTGGCCAGCGAGTGAATCGCGGTCATTGCCGCGACCTTGTTCGTGCCGAAGAACCAATCCTTGATGCGCTCCCACAGGCTGCTCAACGCGTAGTTGACGCCGGTTTTCGTGCACACCGTGACGGTCTCGGCATCGAGGCTGCGCGGGATAGCGCCAATGAGTCCGATCGACGAATTTGCTGCTGAAATTGTCATTGCTAACAGTCCTTTCTCTGCTGAGCGGTTTTTGTGTCCGGTGAAGATTCCGGTCAGGAAGCGCGATTGAGCGATGAGCGGAGCGTCAGGTTGACCGACAGCGCGACTCGCTTCAGGTGCTCGCGATCGTGGAACATGGTGCTCACCAGGCGCATCAGGTTTTCTGCGTTGTGTGACGTTGCGGCGGCCTGGTCGTCGTTTGCGCAGACGCGTGTCAGCGCCGTTTTGACTTCGCATCGCAGCTGGTAAGCGAGGTCACCGTTCTCGTCGTTTCGATGCAGGCCGATGAGTTCCAGCGCGCTCCCAAGCGACGGCGACTGTCTCAGAAACCACTGTTGTGCTTCGCACATCCGGTCAGCGTCAACTTCGGCCTTTTTCTCTGGAAACGGCCTCTCGTGTGCCACTTCAGAAATGCGACGGAGGCCGACCTCGCGCAGCGTTTCCAGCACCGGCAGTCTCTTGTATCGAAGGGACAGCAACAGCTTCGCCATATCGGCTACGCTCAGCGGCGGTTCCGACGGCACCAGAGACGCCCAGTCTGCCTTCCACGGCACGAGGTATGGACCGATCAGGAAGGAGGGGCGTCCGATGTCGTCAATAATCCAGGCCAACTGATTGCGATGCTCCGGCTCGATATATCGAAGCATGTCGATGAACGACGCGTACAACGCGTGAGTTGTCTCGGCGTTCAGTATGCGGAATAGCGCCTTTTTTGCGTCTACGCGGTGGGTTCCGAAAAACCAGTCCTTGATGCGTCCCCAGAGACTCTCCAGATCCAGCTCGGAGCGCGCATTTGCACATTCCTCCAGACTTTGTGCGCGCAAACTATAGGCGGTGTCGCTGGACAGCGCGGGTAACGGCGAAGACAAGCTTGTGATCATCAGGACGACTCCTTTGCAAGCGAACCCTCGGTTCTCAGGACGATACGTTGCGCCTCCCTGGGAGGGCTTCAGTAGCGATCTTTGAGCGCCTCCGCCAGCTTCGACAGTTGCTCGGCGTTACGGCCGATCTCGCCGGTGAATGGTGCCTCTATCCCGTTGATCTCGAACATCAGTGCGTTGATCGCGGCTTTCACGCGGGTGCTCAGCCCGGGTAGCTGCTTTTCCAGATGCAGTCGCATGATCTGAAGCGCGTCGAGCAGCGTCGGCATAGCGCGGAGTTGGGTCTTGCATCTCTCGAGCGTCGCGCTGCAGTTTGGTGTGTCGGACAGATCGTACAACTGCAGCCCGAAGTAGTCGCATCCCGTTAGCACGTTATAGCCGTCGAACCGTAACGTGAGCAGCAGACGGCAACTGTCTTCGAAGTCCATCCACGCGGCATGCTTCATGTAATCGGCCGCGTCGTGCGCAGGCGCAAAGACGTGATCGCCGATCTGAAAGCCAAGCACTTCGTGACTGGAGAGGTTCCAATGCAAACGGTAGAGGTCGGCGGGTGCCACATAGCGCAGCAGCTCGGTGAACGCCGACAGCTGTTCGTCCATATTCTTCGGATGCGCCAGCCGAAACAGGGCGAGTTGGGCGGCTTCCATATGCGTGCCCAGGAAGAAGTCCTTGATCTGTCCCCAGACGCTCATGAGCGCCTTCTCGTTTTCGGCGTCTATGCACTTCTGGACCGTCTTGGCACTCAATGTGCAAGGGAGGTAGCCAGTGAGTTGGGGAAAAGGAGAGACGGAAACCGTCGAACTCGCCATGCTATGAAGTCCTTGTGTCGTGATGGGGCACCGAGCGCGTTGTCGTTGCTTCGCTGCCCCGGGCTATCAATTCTGCGCAGAGGCTACGAGCGACGAATTCCAGAAATCGCCCGGTGCGCGGCAGGAAAATTCCTGCGCTGATAGCATGTGCCTTTGCCCCGCCATCCCCCGCTACGCGCACTTTGCGCAATGGGTCATCTCCCGAGGAGTTCCCCGATGTCCATCACCCTCTATCGCGCCACGATTCCCGTTTATCTCCGTGGCCTGACCGTCATGGCCGACTACATCAAGAAGGCGCGCGCGCATTGCGAAGCCACGTCGACCGACCCGGATTCGATTCTCAAGGCCAAGCTCGCGCCGGACATGCTCGACTTCGTTGCGCAGGTGCAGCGCGTGAGCGATACGGCGAAGTTCGCGGTGTCGCGCATCACGGGCGTAGAGTCGCCGAAGTTCGAAGATTCGGAGACGACGTTCGATCAACTGCATGAGCGCATCGTCAATACCGAGGCCTACATCGCAGGTATTCTCGAAGACCGTTTCGAAGGGGCGGAGTCGCGCCCGATCACGCTGAAGTTCAAGACGCAGCAGACCACGATGGACGCCGTCGACTATCTCTTCAAGTTCGCGCTGCCGAACTTCTATTTCCACGTGACGACGACGCACGACCTGCTGCGCGCGCAAGGCGTGGAAGTGGGCAAGATGGACTATCTGGGACCGTTCGAGATGCAGCCGGTCTGACGCTTTGACGACGTGCGCCAAGTCGCTGGCGTGCGTGTGAAATAAGCGAGCGCGCCGACCCGGACAGGTGTCGGTGCGCTCGTTTTCATTGGGGAGACGGCTGGCGGCTCAGTGCGTGGCAATCGGCAGATACATGCGGATGTCGTCGCAGAAGCCATTGCCCACGCGCATGGCGTCGGGCTCGCGGCCGATTTCCACGAAGCCGAACGATTGGTAGAGCGCAAGGGCCGCCCGGTTGTCGGCATTTACCTGAAGTGTGAGATGGCGCAGTCCGGGCTGTGAGCGTGCGAGGGCAAGGGCGGCGTCGAGGAGCGCTCGGCCAACGCCGCGCCCGACGGCGTCCGTATGGACGTACATGCCCCACAGGAAACCGACGTGCGCGAAGTTCGCGCGCGCCTGACGTCCCAGACCGACCACGCCCACCAGCCGTTCGTTTTCGAACGCACCGAAAACGCCCGCATCCGGGCGTACCATGAGCCACTCGCGCACACGTTCGACCGGCCAGTCCTTTTCTTCGGCATAGCTCGATCCGAACGCCTCCGGATGCGCCTGCAAACCGGAAAGACGCAAAGCCTGAAAGGCGAGGGCGTCGGCGGGAACGAGCCGACGCACTTGAACCGGAGACACCGTCGTCATGGCAGGCGCGGCTCCATCATCGCCAGCACCGTACGTGCAGCTTCTTCCGACGAGGCAGGGTTCTGCCCGGTGACGAGACGCCCGTCGCCGACGACATGGGACGCCCAGTTGTCGCCTTTCTCGTACAGTCCGCCCAGCCGCTTGAGTTCGTCTTCCACAAGGAACGGCACAACGTCGGTGAGGCCGACGGCGGCTTCTTCATCGTTGGTAAAGCCGGTGACATGGCGTCCGCGCACGAGCGGTTCGCCGTTCGCGGCGCGTACCTGACGCAGCACGCCCGGCGCATGGCAGACGAAGCCGATGGCCTTGCCTGCGCGCTCGAAGGCTTCGATCAGATGAATGGAGTGCGGGTCTTGCGCGAGATCCCAGAGCGGACCGTGGCCGCCGGGGTAGAACACAGCGTCGTAGTCGTCGGCGTTGACGTCGGCGAGTCTGAGCGTGCTGGCGAGGGCCTTCTGCGCGTCGGGGTCTTCGCGAAAGCGCCGGGTGGCTTCCGTTTGCGCGTCAGGCTCGTCGCTCTTGGGATCGAGCGGTGGCTGGCCACCGGCCGGCGAGGCGAGCGTGACGGCGAGCCCTTCGTCGATGAATACGTAGTAGGGCGAGGCGAATTCTTCGAGCCAGAAGCCTGTCTTCTTGCCCGTATCGCCCAGGCGGTCGTGCGAGGTCAGAACCATCAGGATGTTCATGAAACGTCTCCCTGTCGAATCGGCCATGCGAGTCATTCTACCCGTCATGTATGATCGACGAAACCGGCCATAACGGCGCCATAACGGCACCATAACGGCGATAGGCGCCTCGAACCCAGGAGCGAGACATGCAGTTGATCGGAATGCTGGACTCGCCGTACGTGCGTCGTACGGCCATTTGCCTGAAGTTGCTCGGGCTGCCCTTTGAGCACCGCTCGTTGTCGGTGTTCAGCACCTTCGACGCGTTCGCCGCGATCAATCCCGTCGTCAAAGCACCGACGCTCGTGACCGACGACGGCACGGTGCTCATGGACTCGACCCTCATCCTCCAATATCTGGAATCGCTGGTCGATCCGTCGCAGCGGCTGGTGCCGGTCGATCCCGTCGAGCGTGTGCGTGCCTTGCGTCTGACGGGGCTGGCGCTGGCGGCCTGCGAGAAGTCGGTGCAGCTCGTGTACGAGCGCGAACTGCGTCCGAGCGAGAAGCGGCATACGCCGTGGACCGATCGAGTGCGCACGCAAGTGCACGCGGCGTTTCACGAGCTGGAGCTGGAGTTGGCGCAGGTGCCCATCCTGGCAACGCCGGAGCAGATTGGCGAACATGGCGTGGCGGTAGCCGTGGCGTGGCGCTTCCATCAGTTGCTGTTGCCGGAGGTCGACTTCGGTGCGGAGTTTCCCGAGATTGCCAACTTCTCGGCGCAGGCCGAAGCGCTGCCCGCGTTTCGCGAGACGCCGCCGATCTGACGTATTGGGGAAGGGGGGAAGCGGGGAGGGAGCTAGAGACGGGAAAAAGACAAGCCGGACGGTATCACCGTCCGGCATGGCTCTGCATCAGCTCTTCAGGCGATAGCCCGTCTTGAACATCCACGCGACGACGGCGAGGAAGATCGCAAGGAACAACAGCGTCATGCCGAGACTCACGGCGACGCTCACATCCGCCAGTCCGTAAAAACTCCAGCGGAAACCGCTGATGAGATAGACGACCGGGTTGAACAGCGTGACCGCGCGCCAGAACGGCGGCAGGATGCTCGTCGAGTAGAAGCTGCCGCCAAGGAACGTGAGCGGCGTGATGATGAGCAACGGCACGAGTTGCAGCTTCTCGAAGCCATCGGCCCAGATGCCGATGATGAAGCCGAGCAGGCTGAACGTCACCGCCGTGAGCACGAGGAAGAAGATCATCCAGATCGGATGCTCGATGCGCAACGGCACGAAAAGCGCGGCCGTGCCCAGCATGATGACCCCGAGAATGATCGACTTGGTCGCCGCCGCGCCCACGTACGCGCACACGATCTCCATGTAGGACACGGGCGCAGAGAGCACCTCGTAAATCGTGCCGGTAAAGCGCGGGAAATAGATGCCGAACGAGGCGTTCGTCACACTCTGCGTGAGCAGCGAAAGCATGATCAGGCCCGGCACGATGAACGCACCGTACGGCACGCCTTCGATTTCCGGAATGCGCGAGCCGATCGCCGCACCGAACACCACAAAGTACAGCGAGGTCGAGATGACCGGCGAGATGATGCTCTGCATCAGCGTGCGACGGGTGCGCGCCATCTCGAAGTTGTAGATCGCCTTCATGGCGTAGAAATTCATGGCGCGGCTCATCCTTCTTTCCTGTGCACGAGCGAGACGAAGATGTCTTCGAGCGAGCTTTGCGTCGTGTGCAGATCCTTCACCGACATACCCGCGCGCTCCATGTCGCGCAGCAGCGAGGCGATGGACGTCTGCTCGATATTGGCGTCGTACGTGAACACGAGTTCAGTGCCGTTGTTGCCGAGCGTGAGGCCGTAGGCGGCGAGCGCGTCCGGAATGGCGGAGACCGGCTCGGTCAACTGCAACGCGAGCTGCTTGCTGCCCATGTGCCGCATCAGTTCGGTCTTCTCTTGCACGAGCGTAATCTGCCCGCCGGTGATGATGCCCACGCGGTCGGCCATTTCCTCGGCCTCTTCGATGTAGTGCGTGGTCAGGATCACGGTCACGCCGGTCTCGCGCAGCGATTGCACGAGACGCCACATGTCGCGGCGCAGCTCGACGTCCACACCGGCCGTGGGCTCATCGAGGAACAGCACGCGCGGCTCGTGCGAGAGCGCCTTGGCGATCAGCACGCGTCGCTTCATACCGCCCGAGAGCTGCATGATGCGGCTGTCCTTCTTCTCCCACAGCGAGAGCGAGCGCAGCACCTTCTCGATGTGCGCCGGATTCGCGGGCTTGCCGAACAGGCCGCGCGAGAAAGAGACGGTGGCCCACACCGATTCGAACGAGTCGGTGGTCAGCTCCTGCGGGACAAGGCCGATGGCTTCACGCGCCGCACGGTAGTCCGTGACGATGTCGTGACCGTCGACAGTCACCGTGCCCGAAGTCGGTCGCACGATGCCGCAGATGGTGCTGATGAGGGTCGTTTTGCCGGCGCCGTTCGGGCCGAGCAGGGCGAAGATCTCGCCGCGCTGGATTTCCAGGTTGATGTTCTTCAGTGCCTGGAAACCTGTCGCGTACGTCTTCGACAGATTCTGGATAGAGATCACGGATGGCATGGCGGCGACGATAGCACAGGCGTGAGGAACTTGTCGGACACGAACCGGCGGACAGCCGAGGAACAAAAAATGCTCGCCGCCCAGAGACGGGCGACGAGCATCGATGCGTGTCTGTCTGCGTGCCGGGAGATCTGGCGAGAGCGGGGGAATCAGCCCTTCGGCATTTCCTTGGGCACGATCACCATCCAGTTCATGCCGAAGCGGTCCTTGACCATGCCGAACGTTTTCGCAAAAAACGTCTCGCCGAGCGGCATGTTGACCGAGCCACCCTCGGCCAGCGCGTGGAACGCCTTTTCGGCCGCGGCGACTTCCGTGAAATCGACTGACAGCGAGAAGCCGTCGAACTTCGGCTTACCGCTCACCATGCCGTCCGAGGCCATCACCATCGATTCGCCGATGAAGAACTCGCCGTGCATGATTTTGTTGTCGCTGCCCGGCGGCAGCATGCCTTCGGGGCACTTTTCCGGACTTTCGCCGTAACGCATCAGCATGCCGCGCCGTGCGCCCAACGTCTTTTCGTAGAAATCAATGGCTTCTTCACAACGACCTTCGAAAAACAGATAGGAATGAACTTGCATGGAACGCTCCTCGATGTGTCGGTAAAAAAGGGCGTGGGGACGCCCCGTTGGGGAAGTGTCATTGGGCGAACGTCTTCGGTACCTCATCAACCATAGTGCCTTCGCATTTAATGCGCGAATGTGACGAAGCCGATGCCGTCTGACGCACTGCAACTTGCCTTTGTGGACAGTGTACACAAACAATAGCAGACATAATGGACACTGTCCACAAGGGGTAGCAATGACAGAACAAGAAACAACGACCGGGCCGGCGCGCGCGACTTACCGCCACGGCGACCTGCGCCGGGCGTTGCTGGAAGCGGGGATTGCGCTGGCGCGCGACGGCGGGCCGGACGCGGTGATCCTACGTGAGGCGACGCGTCGCGCCGGGGTCGTTCCCAATGCCGCGTACCGGCATTTCGCCAATCGTCAGGATTTGCTCGATGCGGTGCGTGCGGCCGCGCTGGCCGAGCTGGCAACAGGGATCGAGCACGAGCAGGCGATGATCGACGCAGCATCGATGCCGGACGGCGTGTCGCGCTCGCGCGCCGTGCTTCGCGCGGTGGGCATTGGGTATCTGCACTTCGCCCGGCGGCAGCCGGGGTTGTTCCGCACGGCATTTGCGCCGTCGGAGAACGTGCGCTCGGCGGGCGGGCCGGAGAAGGCCGGCGCGAGCGGTTTGAATCCGTTCGAGTTGCTGGGCGCGGCGCTCGACGGCATGGTAGCGGCAGGCATCATCGACGCCGCGCAGCGGCCCGGCGCGGAGTATCTGGCCTGGGCGGCGGTGCATGGCCTCGCCGTGCTCGTCATCGACGGCCCGCTACGAGACTTGCCCGACGATCAGGTCGATGGGCTCGGGCAGCGGCTTGTCGCGATGGTGGAGAGGGGTCTGTAGGGGACCGAATGAGCGCCGAAAGGCGCCCGCAGAAGATGCCGTACTACAGACGCGGCGTCAGCAGCTCCGCAAGCCAGTTCATGAAGGCCTGCGCGCGTCGCGGCAAGTGACGCCGGTTCGCATACAGCAGCGAGACGGCCAGCGGCTCCGCCTGAAATTCCGGCATCACCTCCTGCAACTTGCCCTCTGCGATCAAGCCGCGCACGCCGCCTTCGGGGGCCTGTATGAAGCCCAGTCCGGCGACGCAGGCGGCCTGATAGGCGTCGGCGTTGTTCACCGTCAGCACGCCCTCCATGGGCCATTGCGCATAGCGTTCGCCATCGAAATACTCCCAGCCTGCCGGACGTGTGCCGAGTGTCGTCGTGTAATGGATCAGACGGTGGCGGCTCAGGTCGTCCAGCGTCGTCGGCACGCCGTGACGTTCGAGATACGCGGGACTGGCCACATTGATCTGACGCATATGACCCAACGGCCGCGCGATCAGCGTGGAGTCGGCGACCGCGCCCACACGCAGCACGCAATCGAACCCTTCGCGTACCAGATCGACGCGCCGGTCGGTGCTCGACAACTCCACCCGCAGCGCCGGATGCTGCGCGAGAAACGTGGGCAATGCCGGGATCACGGTCGTGCGGGCGAGCGTCGCGGGCAGATCGACGCGCAGGCGGCCCGTCAGTGCTTCGTCGCGCGCCACGAACATCGTTTCCCACTCTTCGACGTCGGCCAGCAGGTCCTTGCATCGTTCGAGGCAAGCCTGTCCGTCCTGTGTGAGTTGCACGCGTCGCGTCGTTCGATGCAGCAGGCGCGTGCCCAGCTTCGTTTCGAGTTGCTTGATGGCGTTGGAGACGCTCGCGCGCGGCAGGCCGAGACTGTCGGCGGCCTGGGTGAAACTACCGGTTTCGGTAACGCGCACGAAGATGCGCATGGCGTCGAGCTGATGCATGGGGGCGAGGGGCCAATCGTCTCGACGGACGATCGATTGTTATTTGAATTTGATCAGTGTAATCAAATTCGACGGGTTTATTGGTGAAATTCGTTGCAATAGGATGTTGAACAGTTCAACGCGGTGTGGCCGGGCGGCCTCGCCGGATCCCATTCAGCATTCAGGAGAATCACCATGACCCGCAAGATCGCTCTCATTACCGGTGGCAGCCGTGGTCTGGGCCGTGCATCGGCCATCGCGGCGGCGCAACACGGCATCGACGTCATCCTCACCTATCGCAGCCAGCGCGCCGAGGCCGATGCCGTCGTCGCCGAGATCGTCAAGCTGGGCGCAAAGGCCGTGGCCTTGCCGCTCGACGTGTCGGAATCGTCGCAATTCGTGCCGTTCGCGGCGCAGGTCAAGCGTGTGCTGGGCGAGGTCTGGCAGCGCGACACGTTCGACTTCCTCGTGAACAACGCGGGCACGGGCCTGCACAAGCCGGTGACGGAAACGACGGAAGACGAGTTCGACTTCCTCGTGCGTTTGCACCTGAAGGGTCCGTACTTTCTCACGCAGACCTTGCTGCCGATGATTGTTGATGGCGGACGCATCCTCAACGTGTCGAGCGGTCTCGCACGCTTCACGTTCCCGGGTGCTTCGGCGTACGCCATGATGAAGGGCGGCATCGAAGTGTTCTCGCGCTATCTGGCGAAGGAGCTGGGTGCGCGCGGCATTCGTGCCAACACGCTTGCGCCGGGGGCCATCGCCACCGACTTCAACGGTGGCACGGTGCGCGACAATCAGGCCGTGCACCAGATGGTTGCGGGCACGACCGCGTTGGGACGTGTGGGTGAAGCCGACGACATCGGTGGTGTCGTGGCGGCGCTGCTCGGCGACGAAATGGGCTGGATCAACGGCCAGCGCGTCGAAGCGTCGGGCGGCATGATGCTCTAAGCGACGCGACGACGTTCCGCTTGGAGACGGACGGCTCAGTGAGCCGGGCGGCGTGAGCGCATCGAGCCGGACCACGCGACGGCACCGACGATGCACACGCCGCCAATCGCCATCTTGAGCGTGGGCGAGGTGCCGAACAGCACCCACGCGAACGCAATCGCATAGACGGGTTCGAGCGCGATCACGACGGCCGCCTGACTCGCCTTGACGGTGCGCAGCGCGTGAATGAAGAGGGTGTAGGCCAGCGCGGTGCAAACGACGCCCAGACACGCGAGCCATCCCCATTGCGCGGCGGGCAGTGTCAGCGACTCGCGCCACGCGAATGGCCCGAGCACGATCAGAATGCCGAGGCATTGCCACCAGCTCGCCTGCAACGGCGAGGCGTGCGCGCCCAGCACCCGGTTCGACAGGGCGATGACAGCGTAGATCGCGCCGGACAGCACGCCCCACGCAAGACCCACAGTCGCGCCAGCCTGCCAGTCGAACGCGGGCGTCACCAGCGCTAGGCCGATACAGACGAGTGCGATCACGCCGGCGTCTCCTAACGAGGGACGCTCACGGCGCAGCGGCCATTCCAGCAAAATCACGAATGCCGGGAAGCAGGCGAAACCGAGCGTGCCGACGGCCACGCCGCCCGCTTTGATCGCGAGGAAGAAGGCCAGCCAGTGCACGGCCAGCAGCACACCGGCGACGATGAGACGCGCGCCGGATGCCATCGACAGGCCGCGCCACGGCGCACCGCCCGACAGCCGCGCGGCGCTGCGCATACCGGCCAGTCCGGCGAGTGCGATGACGGTGAGGGCAAGCCACGAGAACAGCCCGCGTCCGAAGACGATCATCGTGCTGCTCGCGGCAATATGTTCGCCGAACAGGGCGGACGCGCCGAAGAGCATCGCCGCCACATGGAGTGCAATCTGCTGGCTGGCGCCCCCCTGCGGCGCGGCGCTCAACGCGCCGGCCGGTGAGGACGAAGTGTCGGAAGTGGCCTCAGGCATCGCCCGAGGCGTCTGGCGGCTGGGGCACCGGCACGGCCGTGGTGTACATCACTTGCTTGAGCGCGAAGCTCGAACGAATGTTGCGGATACCCGGAATGCGCGAGATGCGGTCGGTGATCAGCGATTCGTAAGCGGCCATGTCGCTGACCATCACACGCAGGAGATAGTCGGCGTCACCCGACATCAGGTAACACTCCATGACGTTCGGCAGCGCGGTCACGGCGGCTTCAAAGGCATCCAGTCCGTCACGATTCTGGTTTTCCAGCGTGACGTGGATGAAGACGTTGATATGCAGCCCGAGGCGCGACGGGTCGAGCAGCGTCACGCGCTGCCGGATATAGCCCGCCGCTTCGAGCGCCTTGACGCGCGCCAGACAGGGCGACGGCGACAGGTTCACGCGCGAAGCGAGTTCAACGTTGGTGAGGCGGGCGTCGGCTTGCAGCTCCCGCAGAATCTTCAAATCAATGGCGTCGAGTTCCATACCACTCTACGCACGTGCCCCGGATGGGGGCCGGCGTTCCGTTCAATTAGCCGCTCGGTAGGCGACAGTGCCGCGATATTAGCCTATTTGTCGTTCACACGATTGTTTGAAACTGAAAGACCTCGCCACGGCCCATTGCCGCTCGATAGATTGCAGTCTTGTGCTTCTCGTGCGAGGTCCTATGGATCGTAGTGTCCTTCGTGAGCGTGTTCGTGTGGGCGGCTTCCGAACGCATGGTGTCGTATTCGCTATTGCTTGCATGGCGTGCATCGCGCCTGCTAGGGCAAGCGAGGCCGGTTCGGGCGGGGATGCCACGGCATTTGTGTTCTCCCGGATGCGTAACGTTGCATCTCCTTGCCGACCCTCGCGGGTCGCGTGGTCACCCGATTCAAAGCAATTTGCGCTGCTGGGCGACGGGATGAACGGAACGAGCGGCACGAGTGGGAAGGGCGTCTGCCTGCATAACGTTGCCGATCTACGGCTGAAAGGTCAGATACCTTTGCCCTATGGGACGTATCTCGGTGGTTTGGCATATGCGCCGGACGGCACACGACTCATCGTCGGCGTGGTGGATGTGCACGTGTTTCGCATCGCCGATGGCGAAGCGTTGAGCACGTACGTCAACGAGCCGACCGTGAACGGTCACGCCGCCCCAGTCAAACAGATGGCTCTCAGTCCGGACGGCAAGGTGCTGGCGATCGACTATTTGGCGCTGACAGGTGATGGCAAGAATCAGCTTCCCGAACGCCTGCGATTGATCGACGCGGCAACGGGTGCCACGCTTCGCGAGATTGATCTCGACGGCCGTCACGTCTCGACCGACATGGTGTTTTCGGCCGATAGCCAAAGCCTGCGTTTCGCTGGCAGCGAAACCCTGCTGGATCGTGAGGGCAAGCGGCGGATCGGTTTCTTTTCGCAACGAACGATCGTGCAGGAAGTCGGCGTGGGTGTCGTGACGCAGAAAACCATCGCACGCGACATTCATACGATGTCGCCAACTGCGCTGGCCATCAGCCGCGACGGGCGGTTCGCGTTCACCGGCACCGACACGGGCGCGATTCACGACACGCTGGATCAGGGAACCGGCAAGTGGGTCCATACAGAAAATTCGGACCCGATTCGCATGTTTGCCGTGAGCGACGGTCGTTTGATGCAGACGTTTTCCCCGATTTCGGGAAAGGTCGTCTCTCTGATGATCAGCGCCAGTGGTGAGACGCTGGTGTCGTGTCAATTCGATGTGAAAACGTCGCAAACGGTCACGGTCTGGGACGTTAGAACGCGTACGGCACGCTACTCCTTCGCAACGCCGGGGAAAAGTCGCGGACCATCGGTATGCGCGCTCAGTCCCGATGAAAAGCATCTGATATACGCAGCGGGCAACGAGGTTCTCCTCATCGATTTCCATTAGGTGGGAATGTCCCGCGTGCGGTAAGGCACTGAAATGTTGTATTTCGGTGTTGTCGTTGCCGTCAGACGACAACATTTGTTGACGCTGGGTGATGGTTTGTTAATATCCCGAACCTGTGAATGAGAACGTTAACGATTCTCATTAAAAATATATTGTTTAGTCACACGGGATTTCAAGCATGTCTTCCGCTCCGGCTCACCGGGTCAGCCGCGCTTTGCGCGCGAATGGCCGCCTCGCTGCACGTCACCTTTCTCTGGCTCCCCGTAGTACCGTCGCACCCCTTGCGCTTGCCACGTTGCTGACGTTCGCTGCGTCGTCCGCGTTCGCGCAATCGGCCGCCGACGCCACCGACTCCACTCAGGCCGGGGCCGCACCCGCCACGCTCAAGGCGACGACGGTGACCGACTCGACGCTGCGCGAAACGCCGCAAAACCTGAAGCAGTCGGTGCAGGCCGGTGCGCTCGGCTCGCGCAGCCAGCTCGACACGCCGTTCTCCACGACGGTCGTGAGTCAGGAGCAACTTGAGAAGCGTCAGGCCACCAAGCTCGGCGACGTGTTCGTCACGGACGCTTCGGTGACCGACGGCAGCAACGCCTTCGACGCATGGGCCGGTTACATCTACGTGCGCGGCATGCCCATCGACTGGCAATCGGGCTTCAAGCTCGACGGCATGCCGGTCATGACCTACGGCGTGACCATGCCGTACGAACAGTTCGATCGCGTGGAATTGCTCAAGGGCCTGTCCGGCTTCATGTACGGGTTCGTCGCGCCGGGCGGGGTGGTGAACTACGTCACGAAGAAGCCGACGGATGAACGCATCGCCAGCATCGACGTCGGTTTCCAGTCGGAAGGCATCTGGCGCGAGCACGTCGACCTCGGCGGTCGCGCCGGTCCGAACGATATGTTCGGCGCGCGCTTGAACTACACGCACGAAGAAGGCCGCACGTACACCGACGGTAATCTGAACCGCGACACGGTCTCGGTCGCCCTCGACGCGCGTATCACGCCCGACCTCACGTGGAACTTCGGCGCGATGTATCAGGACCGTCGCGCTACGGGCACGTCGCCGTCGCTCTCGACATACAACTTCACGGGCAACCAGTTGCCCGCACCGATCAACGTGTCCAACGCGAACCTGCAAACGCAGGCGACGCACCTGAACACGATCACGCAGTTCTACACGACCGGCCTGCAATATCAGCTCAATCCGGACTGGAAGGTCTCGGCCAACTTCGCGTACAACAAGTCGACGCGCGACCGTAACGAAGCGACCCTGTACCTCCTGAACGGTGCCGGTAACTTCAGCGGCATGAACGACCTCGGCGACGAGGTGAACACGTTCCACGCGTGGCAGGTGACGGCCGAAGGCAAGGTCCGCACTGGCCCGCTGACCCATCAACTGACGTTCGGCTACGCCTCGCAATATCAGACGAACGACTACGCCTACACGTACAGTCCGAGCTACACGGGTAACCTGTATCAGGGCACGTCGTATCAGTTCTACGGCGACGGCACGCCGCTTCAGGCGCAACGCTCCAGCGCCATCGAGCAGAAGTCGGTCTTCGCGTCGGATACCGTGCAGATCACCGACCGGTTCTCGGTGCTGGCCGGTGGCCGCTTCACGAATTACGACCAGACGAACGCGCAGGGCTTGTCGACGTACTCGACCAACGGCGTCTTCACGCCGACGCTGGCCGCGATGTACAAGCTCACGCAGAACACCACGGCGTATGCCAGCTATGTGGAAGCGCTCGAAGCGGGTGAAGTGGTCGGTTCGACCTATGCCAACGCAGGTGCGGTGCTCAACCCGTTCAAGAGCCGTCAGTACGAAGTCGGCGTGAAGACGGAGCAGGCGACGTGGAGTACCACGGCCGCGCTGTTCCGCATCGAACGCGGTGCCGTGTACACGAACAGCGCTAACGCCCGTGTGGCCGACGGTCAGTCGATCTATCAGGGTATCGAACTCGCCGGCTCCGTGAAGCTCGGCCCGCAATGGACGCTGGGTGCCAGCGCCATGGCCCTCGACGCCTGGTACGCACGCACGGCCGGTGGCTTCGATGGCAACCGCGTTGGCGGCGCACCGCGCTTCGTGCTCTCGGGCAACGTCGAGTACAAGGTGCCTTACGTGCCGGGCCTTTCGGTCGGCGGCGATATCCGCTACAACGGCCGCACGACGCTCAACCCGCAGAACTCGCTGACGGTCTCCGGCTACACGCTGATCAACATCGGTGCGACGTACCGCACGCGCGTTGCCGGTAAGGACGTGACGCTGCGCGCGGCCGTGAGCAACCTCACCAACCGCAAGTACTGGGAGTACCAGTACGACAACTACATCAAGCCCGCCGACCCGCGCATGGTCAGCCTGAACGCCAAGATCGATTTCTGATCGACGCTCAGTGTCCTGAGACGACGAACTTGAAGTGACGAAAAACAGCGACCTGCGGGCCGCTGTTTTTCATTGGGCAGACGATGATCGTCCGAGCGAGGCTATCGTTGTCATCGAAACAATCAATCGACGTCTCCGAAGAAAGCGCTTGACTGTCTACCTATCAGTAGATAAAGTTCGTCACATGAACCGCACAACGACATCGCCCGCTGCACCGACCGTCCGGGAACAACTGCTCGATCATGCGCAGACGTTTCTGATGACGCGAGGCTACAACGGGTTTAGCTACCGCGATCTGGCGGAGCGCGTCGGTGTGAAGACGTCGAGCATTCACTACTACTTCCCGGCCAAGGAAGATCTGGTGCTCGAAGCGATCAAGGCGTACGACGGTTTCATCAGCGAAGGGCTGGCGGCGATCGACGAGACGCTGCCCGCACCGGAAAAGCTGGCGTTGTACGCGAAGGGCTTTGGACGAATCATCGAAGACGGTCACCGGATCTGCCTCTGCGGCATGCTGGCGGCGGACATCGAAACGCTGCCGGAGACAGTACGCGAAGCGGTGCAGCGGTTCTTCGCGTTTCACGAAGCATGGCTGGCGCGAGTGCTGACACAGGGCACGCAAGCGGGCTCGCTGACGTTGACGTCGTCGCCGGAAGCAACGGCCCGCGCGCTGTTTGCGGGGTTTCAAGGTAGTGTTATGGCGTCGCGATTGTTCCGGGCGCCGTCGAGGCTGGAGGATGTAGTCGCGTCGGTGTGTGGCGTGGCTTGAAGGTCGCGCCGCAGACCATTGCAGGGCAGCAGGATCAACACGGGAGACATCTCCCGTTTATTTGGGTTTGATCATCTATCTAGTGATAGATAGGTATTGTGAGATGCGAGAAACGGGACGGGCGAAGCGGCGAGGTTGGCGCGACGTTCACAGAAGGTGTCCCGTGGGTGCATTAAGATGACCGCTTGGCTGCAAGGCACCGCGTTGTGCTGTGTCGGGTCAGGAAGGTCGAAGTTTGGAAGTGAAATTTTTCTACTTACCAGGAGTTCGTCATGTCGATCGAAAAAGTGCTGTACACCGCCCATGCCACCGCCACCGGAGGCCGTGATGGCCGCGCCACGTCGTCGGACGGCGTGCTCGACGTCAAGCTGGTCGTGCCCAAGGAAATGGGTGGCCCCGGCGTTGGCGGCACGAACCCGGAGCAACTGTTCGCCGCTGGCTACTCGGCCTGCTTCCTGGGCGCGCTGAAGTTCGTCGCCGGCAAGGAAAAGGTGACGTTGCCCGCCGAGACGAAGATCGACGGTAGCGTCGGCATCGGTCAGATCCCGACCGGCTTCGGCATTCAGGCCGAACTGAAGATCAGCGTGCCGGGTGTCGATCGCGCCGTGGTCGAAGGCCTCGTGCAAAAGGCGCACATCGTGTGCCCGTACTCGAACGCCACGCGTGGCAACATCGACGTGACGCTGACGATCGTTTAATCGCCATCGTTCACGCACGTCGGATGTGAAAAGAGCAGCCCTCGGGCTGCTCTTTTACTTTCTGCGTTCTGCGTTCTGCGTTCGGTGTATTACTTCGTCTTCACTTCGACCTTGATGCCGTCCGGCAGTACGGTGATCGCCCCCGGTTCGACGTCGCGTCCGCCGTACTTCAACTGCTCCGGCTTGAACGTGTAGATCGGGTATTGATTGAGGACCTGCTGCGCGACGTTGCCGCCAATCGCCGTGAGTTGCTGACCGTAGGCGGGCGGCATGCCGTTCACGTCGACACGCTCGACGCTCGGGTTGTCGAGCAGCACGGCGCGCCTGACCGGGTCGTACTTCAGCGCACTGGAGATCGCGAGCACGCCTTTGAGCGGCTGACCTTGCAGCAGGACGTTCTGCACCTGCGCGTCGACTTGCGTGTTGATGCGGTTCGCCTGCGGATTGAAGCCGATCTGCGGATGCGTCAGCTCGACGGCGAGCAACTGGCCGTAGTTCAGCGTCGTGGGAAAACGTTTGTCTACGGCGGCCTCGATGTCCTTGCGCGTCATCGTGTATTCGCCGGTCCAGATGTTGTAGGCAGCATCGGCAGGGCGCATGAACGGCGTGAGCGTCAGGCTGAGCACGCCGCCGATGGCCAGGCGCAGGGTGTCGCGGCGCGAGAAGGCGGAAGGAGCGGACGAATCGTCGAGATGAATCGATTGCGCGATGGCAGGGGTGTGGCGAGAGCGTTGCGAAGTCATGTCACGGGGCCCGGCGAGCGGGCGTGCTTGAATCGTCGATGGTCATGTGACCCGCATGGCGTGGAATCGTTCTGAATGCCGCGTTGATCTGCGTAATCGAGCTCGGAAACAAGATTCCACAATTTCCGTTGCGGGGCAGCCACAAACGCTGCCGCAACGGGGCGCGTCTCAATAGTGCGGCGGGATCTCGTGACGCGGATTGCCGTCACCACCACCACTCTGACCTTGGGACTGCATCTGCTGATAAAGCGCCTTGAGCTGCTTTTGCAGCAGGTCGATTTGCTGCTCCTGACGCGTCACGATCTCGTTGAGCGTCTCCAGCAGATCTTCCTGAAAGGCTGCTTTGACTTCGAGTTCGACGACGCGGGCTTCCAACGATTCCATGAGCTTCTCCGGTGAACGCGGCATTGTAGGCCATTGAACGATGCGCACGTCCGCGTTGCATGGCGTGACGTGCTCTGGCGAGACGTTTCACGAACGCGCCGGGCATAATCGCAACATGAAAACCTTTCTGCTTTATGTCGTCACGGCGGTGGCGGAAATCGTCGGCTGCTACTTGCCCTGGTTGTGGCTCAAACAGGATCGCAGTGCGTGGCTGCTGGTGCCCGGTGCGGCGGCGCTCGCATTGTTCGCGTGGTTGCTTACGCTGCATCCGTCGGCCGCCGGACGCGTCTATGCCGCGTATGGCGGCGTGTACATCAGTGTCGCGATTGTGTGGTTGTGGCTGGTCGACGGCGTACGTCCGACGTCATGGGATGTGGCGGGTGTCGTCGTGGCGCTCGCGGGCATGAGCCTGATCGCGTTTCAGCCGCGCTGAGGTCGTTCCCGCAGCAATAGCAAAGACGGCCGTTCAGGCCGTCTTCACCCGATAGGTGCAGCGTTGTCCGCCCGCGAGGATATGCGTCTCGCGCGAGACGGTGCCGCGCTCACCGATCAATTCCTGGAACAACTCCAGTTCCGTGCGGCAAAAGCCCTGACAGGTTTTGGCCGCCGCGCAGATCGGGCAGTGATCTTCGATCAGCAGCCAGTCGTCGCCATCGCGCTCCACGCGCGCCATGTAGCCTTCCGCCGAACGAATCTCCGCCAGCTTCTCCATACGCGCCGGTAGTCCGGGCAGCGGGTCGATGGCCTTTTTATAGCCAGTCCGCGTCTCGGCAGCGCGTTGCGTGATCAGCCGGTCGAGCCCCTCCTCGCCGAACAATTGACGGATCGAGCCGATCAGTTGAATCGTGAGTGTGGAGTGCGCGTCGGGAAAGCGGCTGTGGCCCGCTTCGGTGAGCGTCCACGCCTGTCGGGGACGTCCCGCGCCGCGCGAGGGCATCGTCTCACCGACGAGCAGGCCGTCCGCCACCAGCTTCTGCACCTGCTGACGCGCCGCTTCCGCTGTGATCCCCAATCCCGAGGCGACTTCCGCCGTCGACGCCGGGCCCTGCGTCTTCAACCAATGCAAAACGCGCTCGTGCCCGGCAACCGGGGCCACGAGCGGCGCTGCCCTATTATCCAAGTGGTTATTTGGGTAATTCATCGTGAGGCATGTAATATCCAAGAACTTTCTTGCATATTAGTCGCCCCAGAGGTGACTGTCCATCCATGACAACGAGCACGACGAATTCCACAGCGCCGGGCTGGCGCGATTTGTTGAGTGGCAACAACGGCTGGCGGTCGCTGGCGCTGGCGGGGGGCGTCGCGTTGCATGCGACCAACGTGTATGTGGCGACGACGGTGTTGCCCTCCATCGTGAAAGAGATCGGCGGACTGGATCTGTATTCGTGGAACACGACGCTGTTCGTTGTGGCGTCGATCCTCGGTTCGGTCTTCGCGGCCCAGATGCTCTCGACGCTCGGGCCGCGCGTCGCCTATATCGCGGCACTCGTTGGCTTCAGTGCGGGCACGATCGTGTGTGCGGCTGCGCCGAGCATGCCGTGGATGTTGGCCGGGCGCACGTTGCAAGGCTTCGGCGGCGGCATTCTGCTGGCGCTGAGCTACGCCTTGATCCGCATCGTTTTCGCGCCGCCGCTGTGGTCGCGGGCGATGGGACTGGTCTCGGGCATGTGGGGCGTGGCAACGCTCTGCGGTCCGGCCGTGGGCGGCGTCTTTGCGCAGTTCGGTCACTGGCGCTGGGCGTTCTGGTCGTTGCTGCCGATTGTGGTCGGATTGGGTCTCATCATCCGCGCACAGGTACCGGCCGGACGCGCGGTGAAGGCCGCCGACGGCACGTCGCAAAGCCACGGCGACCACGACGACGCGCACGCCGTGCCGTGGTTCAAGGTCGTGCTGCTGTGCGCGTCGGCGGTGGCGATTTCGCTCGGTGCGGTGGTGGACTCGCACCTCGTGGCCGCCGCGTGGATGGTGTTCGGTCTCGCACTCGCCTGGTGGCTGGCACAGCGCGAGCGCAGTGCGCGACACGCGTTGCCGCGACTGATGCCCACGGGCGCGTACTCGCTGCGCACGCGCTTGGGCGGACTCTACGCCACCATGAGCCTGCTCGGTCTGGCCATGACGAGCGAGATCTACATCCCCTATTTCCTTCAGACGATTCACGGACAGACGCCGTTCGCTGCGGGCTATCTCGCCGCACTCATGGCGGCGGGCTGGTCGGTCGGCTCGATGACGAGCGCGAGCCGGCAGGGCGACGCCGCCGAGCGTCGCGTTCGCCTCGGCCCGGTCATCGTTGCCGTGGGCATGTTCGCGCTGGCGTGGCTGTTGCCGCAGGCATCGCTCTTCGATAGCGCAGCAGGGATTACGTCGCTTTACATTGCGCTGTTCGGTGTGGGGATCGGGGTCGGCATCGGCTGGCCGCATTTGCTCACGCGAGTGATGACGGCGGCGCGTCCGGGCGAGGCGGGGCTGGCGTCTGCCTCGATCACCACGGTGCAGTTGTATTCGATGGCGCTCGGCTCGGCGCTCGCGGGGCTTGTCGCGAACTCGGCAGGTCTCGCCGACGGCGGACTGCCCGAAAGCCAGCGCGCCTCGATCTGGTTGTTCGCGGTCTTCGCTCTCGCACCGGCGGGCGCAGCCGTCATCATCTGGCGCGGCAAGACTGCGGCATCCATTAACGCACAGAACGAACAGAACGAACGAGAAGGTCAGGAGGCATCATGATCGATCGAATCACTGCCATGCGTACCTTCGTACGCGTGGCCGAAGTCGGCAGCTTTACGAAGGCGGCGGCGTCGCTCGATATTCCGCGTGCGACGGCGACGACACAGGTGCAACATCTCGAACGCTGGTTCGGCGTGGCCCTCTTCACGCGCTCCACCCGGCGTGTTGCGCTCACGATGGAAGGTGCGGCGTACTACGAGCGATGCTCGTCGATTCTCGCGGACGTCGAAGAGGTCGAGTCGGGGCTGTTCGGTGCGCAGGCGCAGTTGCGCGGACGCCTCGCCGTCGTGCTGCCGCCGGTCATCGCACGCGAGGTTGTCATGCCTTCGCTCGCCGAGTTTCAGGCGCGATATCCGGGGCTGGAGATTGCGTTGGATGCGACGCCTGCGCATGGCGACTGGCGGGGTGACGGCGTGGATTGTGGCGTCGTGCTGGGGGAATTGCCTGACTCGCGGTTGGTGGCGCGACATCTGGGCGACCTGCCGCGTGTGACGTGCGCAAGCCGTCGCTATCTCGACCAGCACGGCACCCCGGAGGATCTCGACGGGCTGGCCACGCATACGTCGGTCAAATGGCTGTCTGCGCCGGCGGAGTCGTTGGCCTCGACCGCCGCGCCGCCGCCGGGATCGTCCGTCGAGAGCGGGCAGGGCTTCATGTTGCCGACGCGCTGTGGCGACCTCACGCTGACGGTCGGCGGCAAGGCGACCTGCGTGCGCACCCGCGGACAGTTGCACGTTGGCGATGAAGCGGCGTATCTCGCGGCAGGGCTGGAGGGACTGGGACTGATTCAGCCGACGTTGCTCGCGGCTGCGCCGTATCTGGCGTCGGGGCGGTTGGTGCCGGTGCTGCCGAAGTGTCCGCCACCGCCGTTGCGACTGTCGGCGGCGTATCCCGCGCAAAAGCGTGTGTCACCGCGTGTGAGAGCGTTCGTCGACTGGCTGGCGTTGATCTGCGAGCCGCTGGGTCATGTAGCTCATGCGCAGACGGCCGGTGACGATGTGACGGGAGATGCCGGGACGGCAACCGCGAATGTCGGTTCTAAAGTCGGCCCCCAAGTCGGCATGAAGGCCGACGCAAAAGCTTATACGCCTCTGCCCGTCTTGCCCGAGGGCACGCCGTCCAGCACGCGACGCTCGTTGACGCTGCCCGCATAGTGATTGCGCTTCTCTTCGTACATCAGTAAATCGGCGCGCTGGATAGTGGCTTCGAGCCGTTCGCCGGCTTCGCACGTCGCCATCCCCATCGAGAACGACAGCGGCGTGCCGGGGTAGAACGAGTTGTTCAGTTCCACGAGCTGACGAATGCTCTCGATCATGGCGGCACCGCCTGTCTCGTCGGTCGACGGCAGCAGCAGCGCGAATTCGTCGCCCCCGATGCGTGCCGCGATCTGAGGCGTGGCGACGGCCTTACCCAGCACTTCGCCCGCGCGACGCAGCAACGCGTCGCCAGCGGCGTGACCCAACTGATCGTTCACCGCTTTCAGGCCGTTCAGATCGGCGACCACCACCGTCACCGGATACGGGCCCTTGCGCTCCAGCCGGTTGAGTTCGTCCACGTAGAACGAACGGTTGCGAAGCTTGGTGAGCACGTCGTGCTTGCCGAGGAATTCCAGATACGATTCGGCCTTCTTGCGCGCGGTGATGTCGGTGAGCGCAACGAGCACCAGATCCCAGCGCGACTCGTGGCCGGGCAGCACGGCGAATTGCAGATGGACGTTGATCTCGTTGCCGTCGAGCGCGTAGTTCACGACTTCGCGTTGCTGAAAGAGCTTGTTCTCCCACAGGTCGATCAGTTGCTCGCGGAAGTTGTGACGCATGTCGTCGCGGAACACGTCGGGCAGACGGCCGAGCAGGGTGGCCTTGTCGGGCGCCACGAACATCGCCAGCGTATGACGGTTCACGTCGAGCACATCGATTTCCTGCATGCAGCGCTCGACGAACTCCGGGTGTACATCGGTGAACGTGCGGAAGTCGGTGATGCCGCGTGCGCGCGCATCGTCGAGCAGCAGCTTGATCGCGCTGAAATCTTCGACCCACAGCGAGACCGGCGAGTATTCGAACAATCCCCGGGCGTATTGTTCGCCCATCGTCACGCGCTCGCGGGCGTGTTCCAGCTCCGTCACGTTCTCCAGCGAGATCAGCACACGGTCGAGCGTGGCTTCATGACCGGGCAGGACGGAGCCGTTCAGCAAGACATCCAGACGACGGCCGTCGAGCGTGTAATTGACGGTCTTGCTCGTGAAATGGGTATGGCCGTCCCACAGTTGGCAAAGCTCTTCGATATGCGTCTTGAGCATGTCGTCGCGGAACACGCGCGACAGGTTGGCGACGAGTTCGTCGAGGGTGGACGCGTTGAACATCGTCAGGGTCCGCCGGTTGACCTTGATGACGCGAATACGTTGGGAGCACTGCGAGACATGCGCCGGATCGGCTTTGAAGTGTGCGCGCAGATCGACCACGCCCTGTGCACGCCATTCGTCGAACAACCGCTTCACGCCGCTGAAGTCTTCGAGCCACAGGGAGACGGGCGCGAGGTCGAACATCAGGGCGTCGTCGGTGACGCTGGATACCGAGCTGGTCTCCGCGCTGGTCACCGATGTCCCGGCAGTGGCGGATGTCGCGTTAGGCGAGTTAGCTGAGGGTAGGGCGGGCATGGCGTCCGGCATGTGGCACCTGGTCTGTTATGTCTGCTACGTCTGTTTAAGCCCGCCATTTTACGTTCAAACGATTTGCAAGCTGTCCTGACTTCGTGCGACTTCGCGTTGCGTCGAATTACAGCAGTGGCGCACCGGTATCGCGTTTGACTTCGCGTAGGGAAAGCATCGACTCGATGGATGACACGCCGGGCAGGGCGCGCAGCACGTCGCGCGTGAAACTGCCGTAATCGTCGAGGTCGGTGGCGACCACGCCGAGCAGATAGTCGGCGCTGCCGGAGATGTTGTGGCACGACACGATACGGTCGATGGCCTGCACTTCCCGCTCGAACTGTTCGGACAGGGCGCGATCGTGCACCGCGAAGCGCACATGGACAAACGCGGTCACGCCGAGGCCCAGCGCGCGGTGCGAGAGTTCGGCGCGGTAGCCGGTGATGTAGCCCTCGGCTTCGAGACGCTTGAGGCGTCGAGCACACGGCGTTTCGGAAAGCGATACACGCTCGGCAAGGCGGGCGTTGGAAATGCGGCCATCGCGTTGGACGATGGCGAGAATCGCCCGATCGATCGCGTCGAGTTCGTTCATTGTGGGTATCCCGCTACAAAATCTGCTGCAAAGATGGCATTCCACCACGATATGGAAGGAGGGGAAAGTGTTTCCCTCGTCCGTTTGGACTAAGCCGATCGGCAACGGGGTAAAGATGGAGTTGGCGCTTTTTATCGATATTAAATAGATGGTGGTGTAATGCTCCAATAAATGAAATAGAGATGGGTGGAAAACGCCATCTATCGCTCATCGAATGGCGAGATCATGAAGCTCATTTTCGTCCGCTTTCATTCATTGGGGAAAAGCATGGTCTCGCTGCAGTTGCTCACCGTATTCATTGGCGCGCTGGTTGTCGTCTACGCGCTGCCCGGCCCCGATATGGCGGTGGTGATGCAAACGAGCATGACGCGAGGCACGCGACACGGGCTTGCCACGGCTGCCGGTCTGGCGCTGGCGCGTGCGGCGCACGTGACGCTCTCGGCCTGCGGCGTGGCGGCGCTGTTGCGCGCAGCGCCCTGGCTGTTCGAGACGGTGCGCATTGTTGGCGCGATCTACCTGGCATGGGTGGCGATTCAGATCTGGCGCTCACCGGCGTTCGGGGTGCAGGCCGTGGCCGCCGCAGACGATGCTGCACCACCGCTTTCCCACGCGTTTCGCCGAGGCGTGTTGTCGAGCGTGCTCAACCCGAAGGCGCTGCTGTTCTGTTCGGTGCTCCTGCCGCAGTTCGTCCGACCCGAAGCGGGCCCGGTGTGGACGCAAGTGCTTGAGCTCGGCGTGCTGTTGCTGATCGTCGGGGCGATGTTCGACGTGGCGCTCACGTTCGGTGCGGCGCGCATCGCGAACTGGCTGCGCACCCGGCCGCTTGCACAAAAAGTACAACGCTGGTCGTTTGGTGCTGCGCTCATGGCCTTTGCCGTACGGCTGTCGCTCGACTGAAAAGCCGGGCACAATACATCTCACCTACATCACCTTCCAGTGATCGCACCAATCAGGTGCATTTCGCTGCGACACGGCAAATTGGGGTGCGACACAACGTCGCACCCATTGAATTCCCAGAACCTTCCCGCATTGCTGCATTGCACAGCGTTTACCGCCAAAAAGGTGTCGATCTGCTCGGAAATCGTCGCGCGCGTACGCGTGAAGGCCGCGCGACACATTGTCGCGCAGGCGGGTGTGCGATGTCCGGCCTAATTAAACTTCGGCATAATGCCGCACCGTGATGGAAGTAAAAGACAAGAAGTCGGACAGTGACTTGAGGTCTGCGGGCGGCAATCCGCCCCGGTTCACGTCTTTTCGATGACACAGTCGTCGTAGTTCGACCGGTGCAATACCGGCGAGACGACTGCTCCCGTCCCACCTAACCCTTGCCAACCTCCTGCGACCCTGCATCAGGCCGGTAAGCCCGTGTTGCGCCGTTCGCTGGCCAACTCAACCCTGTCGTGTGACATGAAGAAACACAGAAACCCGCGATTGTTTAGGCTGCTCGCCTTGTGCTCGCCGCTGCTTTTGGCAGGCTGCGACATGACGCTGCTCGACCCTAAGGGGCAGATCGGAATTGAGAACAAGAACCTGATCCTCACGGCCACCTGGCTGATGCTGATCGTGGTCATTCCGGTCATTCTGATGACGCTGTGGTTCGCGTGGAAGTACCGCGCAACCAACAAGTCGGCGCGCTATGAGCCGAATTGGTCGCACTCGACGGCCATTGAGGTCGTGGTCTGGCTCGTGCCGATCATCATCATTGCGATCCTCGCGCGCATCACCTGGGTCTCCACCCACGAACTCGATCCGTACAAGCCGCTGGAAAGCGACGTGAAGCCGATTACGGTCGAAGTGGTGGCGTTGAACTACAAGTGGTTGTTCATCTACCCGGAACAGGGCATTGCGTCGATCAACGAACTGGCCGTTCCTGTCGATGTCCCGGTGAATTTCAAGATCACCTCGGAATCGATCATGAACTCGTTCTTCATTCCGCAATTGGGTAGCCAGGTCTACTCGATGGCCGGGATGGAAACGAAGCTGCACCTGATCGCCAACCACGTCGGCACGTACGACGGGATTTCGGCGAACTACAGCGGCGGCGGCTTCTCGGGCATGCGTTTCAAGACGCTGGCGATGACCGATGGCGATTTCCAGCAGTGGGTCACGAAGGTGCGCGAGTCGAAGAAGGTGCTCGACCGCGATGCCTACGCCTCGCTGGTGCCGATGAGCGAGAACACGCCGGTCACGTACTACAGCTCGGTCGACGCAAAGATGTTCGAATCGATCGTGCACGCCCCGATGGCATCGGGCATGGCGCAGCAGCATGAAGGCCATGAAAACCACGGTGCCATGGAAATGAAGGGCATGGACATGAAGATGGAAATGAAGGGCGCGGGCACCGACGCCGCAACGGCTCCGGCCGCTGCTGCCAACGTGCAAGGCCAGTCGATGACCATGGCCATGGACGCCGGCGCGCACGCGATGCACGCTGCCGGTCCGGCTGCGCACGCGCATAAGGAGTAATCAACAATGTCAGCACTGTTTGGCAAACTGACTCTCGAAGCCATCCCGTACCACGAGCCGATCATCGTCGGCGCGGTCGGCATGATGGTGCTGGGCGGGCTGGGCATTTTTGCCCTGCTCACCTACTTCGGTAAGTGGAAGTATCTGTGGAACGAGTGGGTTACGTCGGTCGATCACAAGAAGATCGGCGTGATGTACGTGCTCGTCGCGCTCGTCATGCTGCTGCGCGGCTTCGCCGACGCCATGATGATGCGTACGCAGTTGGCGCTTGCGCACAACTCGCCGGGCATTCTGCCGCCGGATCACTACGACCAGATCTTCACCGCCCACGGCGTGATCATGATCTTCTTCGTGGCGATGCCTTTCATGACGGGTCTCGTGAACCTCGTGGTGCCGCTGCAAATCGGCGCACGCGACGTGGCGTTCCCGTTCCTGAACACGCTGTCGTTCTGGCTGTTCGCCGCTGGCGCTGTGCTGGTGAACCTGTCGCTGGGCGTGGGTGAATTCGCACGTACGGGCTGGCTGGCTTACCCGCCGCTCTCGGGCATTCAGTACAGCCCTGGCGTGGGGGTGGATTACTACATCTGGGCCTTGCAGATTTCAGGTCTGGGGACGTTGCTCACGGGTGTGAACTTCGTCGTCACGATTCTGAAGATGCGCGCACCGGGCATGAACCTGATGAAGATGCCGATCTTCACGTGGACGTCCCTGTGCACGATGGTGCTGGTGTGCGCTGCGTTCCCGGTCCTGACCGTGACGCTGGGCCTGCTCTCGCTGGATCGCTATCTCGACTTCCATTTCTTCACGAATGAGTTGGGCGGCAATCCGATGATGTATATCAACCTGATCTGGATCTGGGGTCACCCTGAGGTGTACATCCTGATCTTGCCGGCGTTCGGTATCTTCTCGGAAATCATCTCGACGTTCTCGGGCAAGAAGCTGTTCGGCTACAAGTCGATGGTGTACGCCACGGCCGCGATCATGGTGCTGTCGTTCCTCGTGTGGGCGCACCACTTCTTCACGATGGGTTCGGGCGCAAGCGTGAACGCGTTCTTCGGTATCGCGACGATGATCATCTCGATCCCGACGGGCGTGAAGATCTTCAACTGGCTGTTCACGATGTACCGCGGTCGCGTGCAAATGACCGTGCCGGTGCTGTGGACGCTGGGCTTCATCGTGACGTTCGTGATCGGTGGTATGACGGGCGTGCTGCTGGCTGTGCCGGGCGCGGACTTCGTGCTGCACAACTCGCTGTTCCTGATTGCTCACTTCCACAACGTGATCATCGGTGGCGTGCTGTTCGGTTACATCGCCGGTATGAACTACTGGTTCCCGAAGGCTTTCGGCTTCAAGCTCGACGAGCGCCTGGGCAAGGCAAGCTTCTGGTGCTGGCTGATCGGCTTCTACCTCGCGTTCATGCCGCTGTACGTGCTCGGCCTGATGGGCATGACCCGTCGTCTGAACCACTACGACAATCCGGCATGGCAGCCGTGGCTGATCGCCGCGCTGATCGGTGCACTGTTCATCGCCGCCGGTATTGGCTTCCAGGTGCTGCAACTGGTCGTGTCGATCAAGAACCGCAAGGCGCTGGCCGACACCACGGGCGATCCCTGGAACGGCCGTACGCTGGAGTGGATGACGTCGTCGCCGCCGCAGTTCTATAACTTTGCCGAAGAGCCGCGCGTGCATGACATCGACGAGCTGGCTTATCGCAAGGAACACGGCATCAAGAGCGATCTGAAGACGAGCTACGCCCCGATTCACATGCCGAAGAACACCGGCGCCGGCTTCATCATCAGCGCGTTCTCGCTGGTGTTCGGTTTCGCCGCCATCTGGCACATCTGGTGGCTGGCTATCGTTGGCTTCGTGGGCATGATCGTGACGTTCATCTGCCGCAGCAACAACGATTCGATCGACTACTACGTGCAGTCGCCGGAAGTGGTGGCCATTGAATCGGCTCACCATCAGGCACTGGCCGCAGCAGCAAAGGCTTAATCATGACGAGCGAAGTTCTCAAACACACGGGCGCGCATGCCGATGCGCATGCGCACGACCACGCGCACCACGACACCGGCGGCAACACGATCTTCGGTTTCTGGGTGTACCTGATGACCGACTTGGTGCTGTTCGCCAGCCTGTTCGCCACCTTCGCGGTGCTGCGTGACTCGACGGCGGGCGGCCCCACGGGCAAGGAACTGTTCGACCTGAAGTTCGTGCTGGTCGAAACGTTCATCCTGCTGTTCTCGTCGATCACGTATGGCTTCGCCATGATCGGCCTGCACAACGGTAAGAAGGGCGCCACGATGGGCTGGCTGGCCATCACGTGGCTGCTGGGCGCGGGCTTTATCGCGATGGAACTCTACGAATTCCATCACCTGATCCTCGAAGGCGCAGGTCCGAACCGTAGCGGCTTCCTGTCGTCGTTCTTCGCACTGGTGGCGACGCACGGTCTGCACGTGGCCTCGGGCCTGCTGTGGATGGCCGTGCTGATGTTCCAGATCGCCAAGAAGGGCCTGACGTCGACCAACACGACGCGTCTGCAGTGCCTCTCGCTGTTCTGGCACTTCTTGGACGTGGTCTGGATCGGCGTGTTCACGGTCGTGTACCTGATGGGAGCGATGTAATGAGCAATAGCAAATCGGTGCAATCGCACGGCCACGAAGCTGGCCACAACGCAGCCGGTGGTAGCCACGGTAGCGTGAAGTCGTACCTGATCGGCTTCGTGCTCGCCGTGATCCTGACGGTCATTCCGTTCAAGCTGGTGATGGACGGCACGATGCCCCCCTCGACGGTGCTGCCGCTGATTCTTGGCGCAGCCCTGATCCAGATCATCGTCCACCTGATCTACTTCCTGCACATGGACCGCTCGTCGGAACAACGCTGGAATGTGATGGCGTTCCTGTTCACCGTGCTGATCGTCGCCATCGTGCTCGTCGGCTCGCTGTGGATCATGCACAACGCCAACTCGCTGATGATGCCGGGGATGTAAGTCCCGGAGCTTGCCGGTAGTCTTCGGCAAGTGCTAAAGGCGGCTTCGGGTGACCGGGCCGCCTTTTTCTATTTTTGGCTTCCGTAGTACGCAAAAAGGGCAATTCGAATAATCGAATCGCCCTTTTTGCTCATGCGCTATCTGTTCGTCGACACCGCCCGCCGTTCCTTCCCTCCAGCCCTTGCCCCCCTCCGGACCCGCGGCGCTTGCCGGTACCCTGACTCCGCTCCACCTGAAAGTCGCTCCGTCAGGGCACCGACAATCACCGCTCATACATCCTGTCCAACCACCGCCTGAACATCATTGGGTGTCGTCGCATCGCCAACGCCCGCGAATCGGTGTGGGGGCCGCCCGCGGTGCGACTAAAAAGGTAGTGGAGCGCCGCGGGCGGCCCCCACACCGATCCACCTCGGGAGGGAGAGGCGGGGCAGGTGCATCCTCACCGCCGCCGCCACTTATCAACCATGCGGTGGCTTGTCATCCGGCGGCGTATCCGACGTCGGTGCCGCCAGTATTACCCCCGGGCGGACCGGCAGATCCGGTCGGATCCCCAGCAGGGGCAGCGCCTGCGACGCAATCTCCGCAAACGCCGGACCCGCCGCCTGCCCACCAAAGTGCTGCGACGCCTTCGGCTCATCCACCGACACCGCTATCACCAATCTCGGCGCCGACAACGGCGCAATCCCGACGAACGACGCACGATATTTCGAATGGTCGTAACCGTGCGCCCCCGCCTTGTACGCGGTCCCCGTCTTCCCACCAATGCTGTATCCCGCCACCTGCGCCGTCGTCGCCGTGCCGCCCGTGTCCACCACGGCCGCCAACATCTTGCGCATCTCGGACGCCGTATGCGTATCGATGACACGCACGCCCTCCGGCTGCACCGGCGTATCCGGCTTGATGATGGAGATAGGGACCATCACGCCATCGTTCGCAAAGATTGTGTACGCGCGCGCCAACTGGAACAGCGACGCCGAAATCCCATAGCCGTACGCCATCGTCGCCTGCTCGATCCGTCGCCATGACTTATACGGACGCAAACGTCCCGATACCGCACCCGGGAAGCCCAGCTTCGGCTGCTGCCCCAAACCGATCTCGGTGAACATGTCCCACATCTCTTCCGCCCGCAACATCGTCGACACTTTCGTCATGCCAATGTTGCTCGACTTCTGAATCACACCCGCCGCCGTCAACGTGCCGTTCGCACTGTCGTCACTGATCGTCGCACCCTCGAATACATATCGGCCCGGGCCGGTGTCGATGAGTGTCGTCGGGGTCAGACGATGCAGGTCCAGCGCCAGCGCCATCGTGAACGGCTTGAGAATCGATCCCGGCTCGAAGACGTCAGTGAACACACGGTTGCGCAACTGTTCCCCCGTCAGATGCTCACGGTCGTTCGGGTTGTATGTGGGCAAGTTGGCCAGTGCCAACACCTGTCCGGTCTTCGCATCGATGACGACCGCCATCGCAGCCTTCGCGCCCGTGCGATCCAGCGCATTCTTCAACGCCTCATAGGCGATGTACTGCACGCGGGTGTCGAGCGTCAGACGAATGTCCTTGCCGTCGCGCGGCGGACTGGAGTCGTCGAGATCCTGAATCGTGCGGCCGATCCGGTCCTTGATCACGCGCCGTACGCCCGCCGCACCTTCGAGCAGCGGCTCCTCGCCCAACTCCATGCCTTCCTGTCCCTTGTCCTCGACATTGGTGAAGCCGACCACGTGCGCGGCCACTTCTCCTTCGGGATAGAAACGCTTGTATTCGCTGCTCTCGTAGACGCCGGGGATGCCCAACGCTTCGACCTGCTTGCCGATCTCCGGTGACACCTGACGCTTCACGTAGACGAACTTTTTCTCGCCAATGAGCTTGGTGCGCAGTTCTTTCGCGGGGATGTCGAGCAGCTTGCTGGCCTTCTGGATGTCGCTGTCGGATAGGTCGTCCGGCACTTCGGCAGGCACGGCCCAGATGGTGCGCATCGGCAGACTGGTCGCGAGCACGCGGCCGTCGCGATCTTCGATCTTGCCCCGCACCCCCGGCATGACGATGGCGTGCTCGTAACGCTTTTCGCCCTGCGCAATGTAGAAGCTGTTGCCGGGTCCGGCAATCCAGAACGCCCGGACGACGAGTCCGATGAAGGCGATGGTGATGACGATGACGACGAATTTGGAGCGCCACAACGACATGCGCGATTGCAAAACAGGACTGGCGGCGAACGTGACGTCCTTGGGCTGGCGATTCTTTTGCATGGCGCTCGCGGGGCGAATGAGAGGCGGGTTACAGCAATTAGCAGCAATGAGCCCGTCAACCAACTATGGCTCAAATTCTAGGCGAGATAGCGTAGCACGCAAGCGACTGTTGCAATAGCGCAAAAGCCCCGTCAGACGGGGCTTTCAGGGTTATTTTGGAGGCTTTCGACACGACATTTTGCATGGGTGTCGGCAGGTGAAACCAAAGGCGGATTTTTACCCAGATTTCCACTCGGACGGGGGCGTCGATCCTCAACCCGATTCTTCCTATTTCCCCGCGTCGAATCGCACGTCGCCGTACCACGCGTGCGCCGTCGCGTGCGTGTTGTCGCTGTCGGTAAAAATGCCATAACCGAGCAACTTGCCCGGCTTCTCTTTATAGATGCGCTCGTAATCGGCGGCGACGTTGCGTGAGAAGGTCTGCCACTTGCCGAGCGACGCGTCGCCGCCCGCCACGACGAGCATCTGGACCCGGTCGGTATGCGGGTTCTGGATGACACCGCCCACGGGCGCATCGTTGGACCAGATGTACATGAGCGTGGCGTACGGCAAGTCTTCGCCGCCCGCCTTGGCCAGCGTCATCGTCGCGCGGTCGCCGAACGACAGGGTCGATTTGTCGCCGTCGAAGAAGAACACGAGCCGCGCCGGTGCATCCTCTTTGTCGCTCACCCGGTTGTCCGCGCCCGGAATGGCCTTGTCGACTTTCCATCGCCATGCGACGACGGGCGTCGCGTTCAGATCGATACCGTCACCCTTGGCCATGAGCGCCGACGCCGAATCGGCAGAGTTGGCCTCGATGACGTTGCGCTTGCCGTCCGCTACCACCGTGTAGACGGTGAGCTTCTTGCCGCTCACGACGGGCAGGTTCTGCCATCCCGATGGCAACGCGCTGCCCGGGCTGGCTTTCGAGAAGGGGACGGCCGCTACGCCACCACCGGAGGTGGCGTCGGCCGAGACGGCGTCAGGCACATACCCCAGCGCAGCGAGCCACGCGATGGCGGCAGCCAGTGCCACGCCCGTCACGCGACGGGGCGGCTGGTGGGCGGCTTGGGTGGAGCGAGAGACGTACGGCGAACGAAGCGTCGAGACAATGCGTTGCATGGTGAACGACTCCAACGTTGAAGGACGAACTCAGCGGGACGAACTCTGTGGGCTGAACTCAGCGCTGCTGCATGGCGACGCGCACGCCCAGGCCGATGAAGATGGTGCCGATGATCTTGCCCTGCCAGCGCAGCAGCCAGGTGAAACGTCCCACGAACTTGCCCAGCGGACGCACCGACATCGCAATCGCCGCCGTATAAAGCGCGCTCATCGCAACGAACACCAGCCCCAGCACGAGGAACTGCCCGAAGGCGTTGCCCTCGCTCGCGTGCACCAACTGCGGCATGAAGGCGAGGAAGAACAGGGCGGTCTTCGGATTGAGTACCTCGGTTGCCACGGCCTGCCCGAACGCGCGTCCCGGCGAGACTTTCGGCGCAACCGGCAACTGCGGGTCGGACGGGCGCTCGCGCAGCGCCTTGACGCCCAGGTAGATCAGATAGGCCGCACCCACATACTTGACGACGTCGAACGCCAGCGCCGAGGTCATCAACACCGCGGAGAGTCCGACCGCAGCGCACAGTGTGTGCACCAGATCGCCGAGCGCGATACCCATGCCGGTCATGACGCCGGCGCGGCGTCCGCCTTGCACGGTGCGGGTGATGGTCAGCAAGACGGCCGGGCCGGGAATCAGAAAAAGCCCGAGGACAACGACAACGAATGTGGCAAGCGTGGCAAGGGTCGGCATGGAAAGCCTCCGGTGGGATCGAGGGCGGTGCAGGCACTGCAATGGCGACATCATCCCAGATTCCGAAGGAGGGTGCCCAAAAGGGCGCAGAGCGAATCCTGAAGCGCGGAATGCGTCGGTGACAGACCATGCCCGGTCTTTCGATCTCGCCGGATTACGGCATTCAGGAGCCAGCGCTATGTCACTCATCTCATCCGCATTCGATACGGCCTCTTCCGCTTCGTCTTCTTCGTCGTCATTTCTCTCGACGGTCTCGTCTCCTTCCCCCACAAGCTCAATCTTTCAGATCGCTCTGAACGCGATGCATTGCGTCTTCGACGGCTTCCGCGGCGATTTCTCGGGCGCGGCAGCGTGCCTGCGCGAGAGCGGATTGCACCAGTTGCTGTCCGACACCTTGCAGCAAGCGGGTCATCGGTTTCAACAGCACGCACCGACTCACTCCGGTGTCGCCGATATCGGCTTTGCCTGCGCGCTGAGCGCGATCACCGTCGGCGCGACATGCACTTACCTCTGGCCCGAACTCAAAGCACTGGAGCGCGCTATCGACGGGGGCGACGCGACGCAGCGTCAATGGGCGCTGCAAACGGACACGCAACTGCGTCGTCGCACGGTGGCGGATGTGACGGCGATGCGTCAGTGTCTGGCAGTCTTCGACGCCACGGCCCTCGCCGCCTCGGCGCAGAACGCAGGCACAGACATGCCTCGGCGTGCGTTGGCCGAAATGCGCATTGCCGAAGCGCTACTGCTTCATATCGCCGATGCCCCCCAGCCCGATTTCGCAAGGAGCGATCGGGTCGCCGGGCTGTGCCAACTGATGGCCCACGGCCTTGGGTTCAAATTGCCCAGAACGGTGCGCGACGCCTTGCACATCAGCGACGAACGCCCCTCCCTGATTCGCGACGACAACGCGTTTGCCCTGCTCAAGGCCCAGTTGGCACCGGACTGGCGTGAGGATGAGCCGGGCTCCGCGACCTTTACGGTCCATCCCATCGATGTGCAGGTGTTCGACCCCGATGAGACGACCAGCGATCTCTCGTCGCAAACACGCAACGAACGCCGCTTGCTGACGCACCCGGCTGCACTGCGTCGTGTGCGCACCAAACTCGGCGCACTGTTTGCCGCCAGCGTGCGCGACGACTGCGGGGGGATAGGTGATTGGCGTGCGCTCGCGCAGCGCGCACTGATGGTCGCCGCGCAGCACGGGATGTCGTGCGACAAGGTGCTGCTCGCGATGGGCATCGCCATACGCTCGGGCATCAGCGCTCGCTTTGCGTGGCGCTGGAGCGACGAGCCGGTACCCCAACCGGGAGAAACGCTACGGCCGACGATTCCCGTGGACGTGGCCCAATGGATCGCCCGCGTGATGATCGTCGCGGGCAATCCCGACGCGAATCTGCCGTGCCCGGCCCGTCTTGCGGCACTGGTGAGAGGCGACACCCCGCCGACGCTCAAGATCGGCAGTGACGAATGGGTACGTCTGACGGACGGGATCGATGCGCTCGGACGCGATCATTGGCACATGTCGTTCGCGCAGGTTTGCGACGCCGCACGCGGGGCACGCCGCGTGTGACGCGGGCCGCATACTCAGAGGTATGCGCCGCCCAGCAGTCCGGCGACGCTGCCCGCCGCGAGCCACCACAGCGGGTGCACGCGCGTTCTGATCGCCAGCACCGCCACGCTCGCGGTGATGCCCGCGAGCAGCCACGACGTGGCCGACGCTTCGGCGATCAGTGCCGCGCTCGCGGCCACGAGCCCCGCCGTCATCGGCATCAGACCCGCCTGCACGATGCGTCGCCACGGACGATCACGAAAACGCTGCCACAGATGCAGCACACCGATGGTGATGAGCGACGACGGCCCGAACTTGGCCAGCGTGGTGACGAGCATGCCCTGCCAGCCAGCGACATGCCAGCCGACGAGCGTCACGATCATAAGGTTCGGCCCCGGCGCAGCCTGTCCCAGCGCGAACAGCGCGCTGAATTGTTCGGACGTCATCCAATGATGCAGGTCGACCACCTGCCGTTCCATCTCGGGCAGGATCGTGTTGCCGCCACCGAAGGCGAGTACCGACAACTGCGTGAAGATGAGTGCAAGCGAGATGAGGGTGCTGGTCATTGCGAAACCCTCCACGTGGCGTAAATCGAGATCGGTGTCATGACGAGCATGGTGAGCACCAGCGGCACGCGCAGCACGAAAATCGCAATGAAGCACGCCACCGCCACGCCGCCGAGCGCGACGGACTTGCGCAGCGGCCACGCTACCTTCCACGCCATCTGAATCAACAGACCGGCCGCAGCCGCTGCCAACCCCGCAAACAGATGCTTCACATGCGCATCGCTCTGAAAGTGCTGGTAGATCGTGCCCAGCATGATCACGACCGCCGACGGCGCTGCAATCAGACCGAAGATCGACGCAAGCGCGCCGCGCCAGCCGTGAAAGCGCATGCCGAGCGCAACCGACAAGTTGATGATGTTGCCGCCCGGCAGAAACTGACACAGACCGAGCAGATCGGTGAACTCGGCACCGCTCAGCCAGCGATGCTTGTCGACGATCATGCGTCGCGCCAACGGCAATGCCCCGCCGAAGGCGGTCATGCCGAGGCCGAGAAAGCCGAAGAAAAGGGCGCGAATGCTCGGGATGTCCGCTGCTGCTGTGTCGTGCCCGGCGGTCGGGGCGGCAGAGGTGTCTGGCGCAAGGCGGGTGTCGGGCTTCCCGGGAGCACCCGGGTTGGGGGAGGTGAAGGGGGCCTGAGTGTTCATGGCGGTCAAACTCTGAAAACTGAACTACGGTGGGGCCGCCCGGCAGGGAGTGTCATCGAGGGAGTGATGCATAGGTGCCGCGCGGGACACCCTCAGAGTAGGGGGATTGCGCCATATTGTCCAATATATGAATGTCGATGTATTCATATCGAATGAATATGGTTTTGGGTAAAAGATGGTCAATGACAACGGCGCGTCTGACGACGCTTGCCCTGACAACGTTGACAGGTGGCAAGCGATAGATCGCCCGATAGAGTGGGACAAGCGTGTCACACAGGCATGCGCTGGCGACCAGCCACCTTTCTCAGGAGCGCATCATGAACCTAAAGTCCTTGCAGCGACGTTTTCCGCGAATTCAGCCGATCGAGATTACGCCCGGCAACACGGAGTTGATTCACGACGACCGGCTGTTCTGTGAATTCGACGTCACCCAAATTCAACCACTGAACGCGGGAAACTGGGCCGCTCAGGTCGTGGGCGCGATGGACTTCGCGAGACCGACACAGATGCTTGCAGTCATCAGTGACGTGATCGAAAGCAACCCCGATTACACGGCGGGAGACAACTATGGGATCGTCGTGTCGTATGAGCGATTCCATATCGAGATTCCATTTGGTCCGGACCTGGACGAACTGCGTTCAAGTCCGGACGATTACATCAATCTCATGAACTTGTTGTGCCTTATCTATTACGAAATTCGTCTCGACGCCTATTTCCGCCTTGATGGACTGGGTCGATTCCTCCGCGAGGACGAAGAGAAGCAACTCCCGGATTGGGCATTCATGCCCATGGCCGACAACACTCTCGAACTGCTGATCAACGCTGTCAGAGGGCGGCAATATATCCCGCTTCAACAGGGCATCGGTATCACGTCGCCTGGCAAGCCGATGAAGTTCTACACAAGTGGCGCGGCGCACTTTACGGATCACCCGGGACTGGGCACTGTTCCCGGTGGCATGCGTTTCATCGATCTCAGCACGTGGGACGGCGAATTTCACAACTACACCGAGGACGAACTCGGCACGATTGAGTGATTCACCGCCGTCCGGCCTTGCGGGTGGCCGGACGGAGATATATCGTTCGATATCTTTGGTGGAACATCGATATCGAAACGATATGGCAAATGTGGACGTGCGCTTGCTGCGCTATTTCATTGCGGTGGCGGAAGCCGGGCACATGACGCGAGCGGCCGAACGGCTGGGTATCGGACAGCCACCGCTCTCGCAACAGATCCGCGTGTTGGAGACGCAATTAGGCGTGACGCTCTTCGAGCGCTTGCCGCGAGGCATGGCGCTGACCGACGCCGGTCAGGCCTTCCTCGCCGACGCCTACGAAGTCGTGCGCAAGCTCGATCAGGCCGTGGACGACGTGCGACGCGTGGCGGCTGGCATCAAGGGACGTCTGTCGGTCGGTTTCACCAGCTCGGCGGCGCTGCATCCGTTCGTGCCGACGGTCATTCGTGCGTTCCGCAGCGATGCACCATCGGTGTCGTTGGCGCTCGACGAGTCGAGTACGGGAGATTTGCTCGACGGGTTGCGCGACGGGCATATCGACGTCGCCTTCATCCGTCAGCCGCAGGGCAACACCGGCGAGATCACCGTCGTGCAGGTGCTGGAAGAAGCGATGGTGCTGGCCGTGCCGTCTGCGCATCCGCTGGCGCTCAAGGGGAAAGCCGGGAAAGCCGCCGTACCGATGACGGCCATCGCATCAGAAAAGCTGATTCTCTACCGACGACGCGCAGGGCAGGGGCTGTACGACGCCATCATCGCCGCCTGCCACGGCGCGGGTTTCAGCCCCGCCATCGAGCAGGAAGCGCCGCGTCTGCTGACGACGCTCTCACTCGTCGCGGCCGGACTCGGCGTGTCGGTGGTGCCCGCGTCGCTCATGCGCATGCAGATCGAGGGCATTGTCTACCGGCCCCTCGCACCGCCGCCGCGCGCACCGCTGTGCTGTGCCTACCGCGAAGGCGTGCTCGCCGGTCCGACGGCGCGTCTTCTGGAACATGTGAACGCTGCGGTGAGAACCATCGCGAAGGCATGACCGCGGCGTAGACCTTCAGGCCGACGTGCCACCCTTTTGCGCGACCAGCGCTTCGATGTGACCGTGCAACCCCACGTCGTTCCAGTCCAGTTCGCCCATGCGCCAGAAGCGCGCGTTACCCGCACGGTCGACGAGATACGTCGCGGGCAGGCCGAGTGAGCCGAAGCGTTTGTAGACCGCGCCGTCGGTGTCGAGCAGCACGGTGCCGTCGATGGGGAGCTTGTCGACGAAGGGCTTCACCGTCGTCGCCGGTTCCTTGTAGTTGACGGCGAGCAACGCAAGACCGCGCCCACGGTACTGACGCACCACCGCCCCCATCGCCGGGATCTCTTCGCGGCAAGGCCCGCACCACGTGGCCCAGAAGTTGACGATGACGACGCGTCCGCGATACTGCGACAGCGCGTACGTCTTGCCGTCGAGTCCTTCGAGCGAGAACGCCGGTGTTGCACCGCGCCATGCCGACAGCGTGCCGCCGGACGTGCCGGCGAGCGCGCTGTCGTCGACCTCCGCCGCACCCTTTGCCGGACCAGCCGCGAGCGCATTGGGACCGGTGGCCCCTAATGCTCCCGCAGCGCCGAGCGCCCCCAGCGTGTGAAGAAAGTGACGACGTTGCATGGCGATGCGCTCCTTCATTGGCGTGTGACGGTCCCGCCGGGGCCGATGTCGTTGGTGCCGGTTGCCTGGATCAGGCGGTGATCTCGCGAGCGTTCATGCGATAGCGGAAGGTGTCCGGATTCAGGCTGTCGAGCTGAGCACGGGCGACTTCGCCATTTGGGTACATGAGGAACGGTGTGCTTGCCGGTTTGCCCTGTGCGCCCGGCAACGGAATGTCCGCGCCATGATTGAACGCGACCCAGTTCATTTCCCACTGACCGAAGAGCATCGCACGGGCCGCGCGCACGCGCGGATCGTCGAGCGGCAGACCGCCCGGCACTTCTTCGAGCACGACCTTGCGCACGTCCGCCGGATCGACGGGGATCCAGCCGTAACCCGCCGCGTAGAACTCCGCACGGCAATGCTGAGCGCGCGTGACGTCGCCCGCCTTGCCCAGACTGTTGAAGCCGTGACGCGACGTCGCCACGCGCACACCGTAAGCGTCGCGCGCGGGAATGCCGACGGAGCGTGCCAGCGCGGTGAAGAGCGCGTTGATGTCGGCACACTTGCCCGCAAGGTCGCCGGTCGTGAGCATGTAGCGCACGTCGCCGGTGCCGCAACCGCGCACCGAGCCTTCGCGACGGCAGTTCTCCACGATCCATTGATAGATGGCGCGCGCCTTCTCCACGTCGCCCTTCTCGCCACGGGTAATCTTCTCAGCGGTTTCGCGCACCAGACCGTCGGTCGGCTGAAGTTCGGTCGGTTGGAGGTACTGACGCAGCACCGCCGCCGATTCGCGCGGCGCGTTGGCCGACGGCGGCTGCGACAGATCGACGACGCGATCGCGCGTCGCGAAGGTGTTCGTCAGGGTGACGGTGCGAGCGCCTTGGGCTGCGCTGTCGGGCCATGCCACGGCGAGCATCGGCACGCCGATGCCCGACGCCCCGCGCACCATGCGCAGCTCGGCCTTGGCTCCCGGGGCATCCCAGTGCGTGGCGAGCGCGTGCTGATAGGCCCCCGACGGCGACGTCGCGACCGGCAGCCAGACGTTCGCCGGACCGTTGCCGGCCGGCAGGTCGACCTGCGTCGTCAGCTCGAACGTGCGCCAGCCGTCGGCAGCGCTGGGCGTCTGGCCCGACGACTTGGCCGCGTGGGCATAGCCGGGCAGCAGCGACGTGGAAAGGAGCGAGGCGGGCAGGGCGTAAGCGCCCAGAGACAGGAAGCGGCGGCGTTGCATAGTGGTCCCCTTTTGGCATCAGCGCTCACGGCGCATTGAGGTTAGGGCAGTAGCGGTGGTGTCCCATGCAGGGACGATGTGAACCGGTAGCATGACACCGTCGGATACTGACCACAGTCATTTCGAGACATGGCGACGGCGCAAAGCTGCTTCATAATACGTCGACTTAAGGAAAACGAACACCAACGACCATGACTGCAAACGAAGCAACTCAGGTGGGTGCTGAAAAGGTGGCACAAAAGTCCGCACAAGCGTCGGCGCAAGCGCCGCGTCTGACGTCGCTATCGCATGGCGGCGGCTGCGGCTGCAAGATCGCGCCGGGCGTGCTTTCCGAATTGCTGGCGCGCAACGACGCGCCGCTGCCCGCCCCGGCCGCACTGCTCGTGGGCACCGAAACGTCGGATGACGCGGCCGTCTACCAGCTCAACGACGAGCAGGCCATTATCGCGACGACGGACTTCTTCATGCCCATCGTCGACAATCCGTTCGACTTCGGCCGCATCGCCGCGACCAACGCGCTCTCCGATATCTACGCGATGGGTGGCAAGCCGATTTTCGCGCTGGCTATCGTCGGCATGCCGATCAACGTATTGCCGCACGACACGATCCGCGAGATTCTGCGTGGCGGCGAGTCGATCTGCGCAGAGGCGGGCATTCCGATTGCAGGCGGTCACAGCATCGATTCCGTCGAGCCGATCTACGGGCTGGCGGCGCTGGGTGTGGTGCATCCGAAGCGACTCAAGCGCAATGCCGACGCACAGGCAGGCGACGTGCTCGTGCTCGGCAAGCCGCTCGGCGTCGGCGTGATGTCGGCGGCGCTCAAGAAGAATCAGCTGGACGACGAAGGCTACCGCTGCATGATCGACGCCACGACGCGCCTCAATCGCGTAGGCCCGGCGCTGGCCGCGCTGCCCGGCGTGCATGCGCTGACCGACGTGACCGGCTTCGGTCTGCTCGGCCACACGCTGGAGATGTGCCGCGGCGCGAATCTCGCCGCCTATCTGCGCATGTCGGACGTGCCGCTGTTCGACGGCGTGCGCGAACTGGCCGACAAGGGATGCATTACCGGCGCGTCCGGACGCAACTGGGCGTCGTACGGCAAGTCGGTCGAGCTTGGGGATCGCATTACGGAACGTGACCGCGATCTGCTGTGCGATCCGCAGACGGCCGGCGGCCTGCTGGTGTCGTGCGCCCCGGGCGCGGTGGACGACGTCCTCGCCGTATTCCGTGCGGATGGCTTCGACGCAGCGGGCATCGTGGGCGCAATGCGTCCGGGTACACCGGGCGTGCGCGTCATCTGACGAACCGCTGGCGGTCGTGAAATAGCAACGGGCGTCCTCCGAATGCCGGAGGACGCCCGTTTCGCTTTTTGTGACGTCAGATGCGAGCCGCGACCATCACGCCGCCTGACGCTGCACCTGTGCGCCGATGAACGCGACGATGGCTTCGCCCAGCGGTGCGGGGGCGTCGCGATGCGGCGAGTGTCCGCAGTCCGGCAGCTTCACCACCTTCGCGTGCGGCACATGCGCGGCAATGCTGTCCATCTGCGCCATCGTGCCGTACTCGTCGTCTTCGCCCTGAATCGCGAGCAACGGTTTCGAGATGGTGGCCACCGCGCCGACCAGATTCCAGTCGCGGAACGCCGGATTCAGCCAGATGTCGTTCCAGCCCCAGAACGCCGAGTCCACGTCGTCGTGATAGCGGCCGAGTTTCACGCGCAGGTCCGTCGTCTCGTAGACGGTTTTCGTCTTCGCGATGCTCTCGACGGACACGTCCTCGACGAACAGATGCGGTGCGATCACGACCGCGCCAGCCAGCCGGTCGGGGAAGGCGGCCGAGAACAGCAGGGCAATCGAGCCGCCATCGCTGTGGCCGACGAGCCACACGCGGTCCGCCTGCTCCGTACCGACACCGACTGCATCGAGAAACGCGGGCAGCACTTCGCGCGCCTGACGGTGCATGAAGTCGACGGGCCACTTCTCATCCTTCGGGCGGGGCGTCGAGCGGCCGTAGCCGTTGCGCGAAAACACGAGGCCGCGATAGCCGCCTGCGTCGCACAACTGCTGCGGCCAGTCCTTCCACATGGCGATGGACCCGAGCCCTTCGTGCAGAAACACCAGCAGCGGCGCGTCGGTGCGCTCGCGGTGGATCCATCGGTACTCCAGCGAGAGCGCACCGTGCGAGGGCGTCTCGATCTCGGCGAACTGTACGTCCGACATTCTGTGTCTGTCTCCTAAAGCAACTCGCGCAGCTTGAAGCGCTGAACTTTGCCCGTGGCGGTCTTCGGCAGATCGTCGACGAACACCAGCTCGCGAGGATATTTGTGCGGCGCGAGGCGCGCCTTGACGAAGGCCTTCAGCTCGGTCGCCATGGCGTCCGTGGCGACCAGCCCCGGCTTGAGGACGACGAACGCCTGCGTTTTCGTCAGACCGTTGTCGTCGCGTCCCACGACCCCTGCCTCCAGCACCGCGTCGTGTTGCATCAGCACCATCTCGACTTCGATGGGGGAGACGTATTGGCCGCTGACCTTGAGCATATCGTCACTGCGTCCCGCATAGACGTAATACCCATTGGGCAGACGCTGGTACTTGTCGCCGCTCTTGAGCCAGTCGCCGAGGAATGTCGAGCGCGACTTTTCGCGGTTGCACCAGTACATGAGCGCGGCGCTCGGCCCTTTGATGTACAGATCGCCGATCTCGCCGTCGGGCACCGGCTGACCGTCCTCGTCGCGCAACTCCACGGCGTAGCCCGGCACCGGTTCGCCGGTGGTGCCGTAGGCGACCTGACCCGCACGGTTCGACAGGAAGATGTGCAGCATTTCGGTCGAACCGATGCCGTCCAGAATCTCCGCGCCGAAGTGCGCGGTAAAGCGCTCGCCGATCTCGCGCGGCAGCGCTTCGCCAGCGGACGTGCACAGGCGCAGCGCCACGTCCGCGCGCGCAGGCAGATGCGGTGAGGCGAGCAGTGTGGCGTAGAGCGTCGGCACGCCGTAGAAGATCGTCGGACGATGCTCGCGCAGCCGTTTCGCGACGGCTTCTGCCGTGGGACGCTCCGCCATCAGCACGACGGTCGAACCGACCGACAGCGGGAACGTCAGCCCGTTGCCCAGGCCGTATGCGAAGAACAGCTTGGCCGCAGAGAACACGACATCGTCTTCGCGAATGCCGAGCACGTTGCGTCCGTAGGTCTCTGCCGTCCAGTAAAGATTGGCATGCGTATGCACCGTGCCCTTGGGCTTGCCGGTCGAGCCCGACGAGTACAGCCAGAACGCAATGTCGTCGCCTGCCGTGTCGACGGGCAGGGCGCTGGGCGGGCCGTCGATGAGTGCATCGAAGTTCGGCAAGGCGGTCGCGCCATCGGTCTCGGCCGCAATCGGTTGCGAGACGATGCACGGTGGCGGCGAACCGGTCTCGGCGACCTTGTCGAGCGCGGCCTGCACCGTCGGCATCAACGCGCCGGACGCGATCACGAGTTGCGCCTTGCTGTGCGCGATCATGTACGCATAGTCGTCGGCCGTGAGCAGCGTGTTCACTACCACAGGCACCACGCCCGCATACAGCGCGCCGAGAAACGCGATGGGCAGATCGATGGTGTCGAGCATGACGAGCAGGATGCGCTCTTCGCGATGCACACCCGCGCGCGTGAGGCCTGTGGCGAAGCGTCGGCTTTGCTCGGCCAGTTCGCCATAGGTCAGCGAGCGTGTGTCGTCGAGATATGCAGTCTTGGCAGCGCGCTCGCGGTTGAGCGTCTCCAGATGCGCGGCGAAGTTGAAGTTCGCCGGCGGTGGGGTGAGTACGGCTTCCATGTTGCCTCCGGTGGATCACCACGCGGCACAGCGCACTCCAACGGGCGCGGCACGCGTGGCGTGAGTTCTTTTCAGCGCTCTGACGGCGCCTCTTTGAATCACCTTGACTGCGACGGCTTGCGACTTCTACTGCTGGCGTAAAACGATGTGAATCGGATGCGGGATGTGTCTGTGAATGGCTTACGATCTGGCGGCGACGCGGTGACGACGTTACGACCTCGGCAGTTCGACGGCGTCCTGCGTCAGCGCTTCGACGAGCGCGGCGGGCCCCTGAACGGCCGAGCGCACGTGATAGAAGCGCAGCGCGCGCAGCCCGCCGAGTTCTTCGCCGCCACCGGCGCGTCCCGGGCCGCCGTGCAGCGACTGCGGCATGACGTTGCCGTGACCGGTCTGCGTCTTCGCAACCGACGGATCGACGGCGTGAACGCGCCCATGCGCGTCGGCCAGCGCGAGGGCAGGCGTGCGCATGGCGACGGCGTCGTTGCTGTACAGCGAGACGACCAGCGACCCCTGACCACGCTTGGCGAGCGCGACGGCCTCATCGATATCGCGATAACCCACGAGCGTCGCCACCGGCCCGAAGACCTCGGTGTCGTGCACGCGCTTGCCTGCCGCGCCATCGCGCAGGCCCAGCAGCACGGGGGCGACACAGGCGCTATTCGCGTCGGTATCGACGAAAACGGCGTCGCGATTGCCGTCGTAGAGCGTTTCGGCTTCGGCTTGCAAATGCGCGATGCCATCGAGCACCGCGCGCTTTTGCGCAGCGCTCACGAGCGAACCCATCTTCACGGACTCGTTGCGCGGATTGCCGACGACCGTCTTCGCCAGACGCTCGGCAATGGCGGTGGCCGCCGCGTCGAAATGCTCGACCGGCACCATCGCGCGACGAATCGCCGTGCACTTCTGTCCCGACTTGACCGTCATCTCGCGTGCCACTTCGCGCACGAACTGATCGAAAGCGGCGGTGCCTGGCGCGGCGTCCGGCAGAAGGAGGGCGCTGTTCAGGCTGTCGGCCTCTACGTTGATGCGCGCGGAGCGTTCGGTGAAGGCGGGATGCGCGCGCAACGTGGCGGCAGTGTCCGCCGAGCCGGTAAACGAGACCACATCGAACGGTCCGATGCGGTCGAGCAGACCGGCGGCGCTGCCGCAGATCACCGACAGACTGCCCGGCGGCAGAATGCCTGCGGCGACCACATCGGCCACCATGCGCTGCGTGAGCCACGCGGTCGAGGTCGCCGGTTTGACGATGACGGGCACACCCGCCAGCAGCGCCCCCGCCGCCTTCTCCCAGAGACCCCACGCGGGGAAGTTGAACGCATTGATAAAGAGGGCCACACCCGGCGTCGGACGGAAGACGTGACGCACGGCGAACGAGGCGTCTTTGGCGAGCGGCACGGCCGCGCCATCGAGCAACGTGTGCGCATCGCCCAGCGACGCACCTAGCTTCGCGTAGGTCGACAGCGTGTAAATCGCGCCGTCGATATCGACGGCAGAATCCGTGGCGACCGTGCCCGAGTTGGCCGTCGCGATGGCGTAGTAATCGTCGCGATTCGCGTGCAACGTGGTGACGATCTGCGAGAGCCGTTGCGCCCGTTCGCCGTACGACAGCGCGCGCAGCGCCGGGCCAGCCGTGTCGCGCGCGAAGGCGAACGCGGCGTCGAGATCCAGACCGGCGCTTGAGACGAAGGCGAGCGTGTTACCCGTCACAGGGTCGGTTAGCGCAGTGCGCTCGCCGCCGCCGGCCACCCATTGGCCAGCGACATAGTTTTCCAGCAAGGCAGGGGTACTCATATCCATCACCGAGGTGAGTCAAGCAGGGAAGCAGGGAAGCAAGGGCGCGCCGGTCTCAGGCGCTGCGCGTGAATTCGATAGCGCCTTCGGGCAACAGGTACAACACGAGGGCACGGCCGCTCGCCACCGTCGGACGATGTGCGGTGCCCGGACCGTAGACGCACCAGCCCGCCGGGTGGCCGTCGAAGGTCGCGCCCGGCGTGAGCGGCATGATCAGATCGATTTCGCCGTTGGGATGCACGTGGTGTGGTCCGGCCAGATTGGCCATATCGACGACATCCACGGAAAAGCCATGCGTGTCGGGCGTAGGTTTGATGACGCGGCCGTACCGAATGCCGCCGCCTTCGCGATTGCACAGCCAACCGTCGGCCACGCCGATGCGGCAGGCATCGATGAGCGCTTCGTAGCCTGGGGAGCCCGCGCCGTAGTTGGCGTTGAGCCAGTCGGCGAGCGAGCTGTCTAGCGGGCGGCCGTCGAGCTGACGTGTCACGTCGGCGATCAGCGCCTGAAATTGGGGCACATCCATCCATGTCTCCTGGGGACGTCGTGTTTGCTTTTTTACTGACGCATGGTGAAAATTAGAGCATGCAAATTTGGCTGTCAAGCAATATATTACATGTTACCTGCTTCGAGGATCTCATCCGATGAATAAGAGTGCGCAAGCCGATGGGGTGCCGACGGCGCGAGGCGCCGGCGAGAAAGACCCGTTCCTGGTCGCACTGGGCGAGCGGGTTCGGACGCTGCGCGCCCGTCGAGGCCTGACCCGTAAGGCGCTGGCGCTGGACGCCGGGGTCTCCGAGCGTCACGTCGCCAATCTGGAGTCGGGCGTGGGGAACGCCTCCGTGCTGTTCCTGCGTCAACTCGCACAGGCACTAAATTGCACGTTGGCCGAAATCGTGGGTGACGAAACCACGTCGTCCGCCGAATGGCTGCTGATTCGCGAGATCCTGCACGGGCGCGACGGCGAGGCGCTGACTCGCGCGCGTCAGGCGCTGAGCGAACTCTTCGCCGGCAGTGAGCGAGACCCGGACCGGCGCGGGCGCATCGCGCTCATCGGGCTGCGCGGCGCGGGCAAGTCGACGCTGGGCCGCATGCTCGCCGACGAAATGCACGTGCCGTTCGTCGAACTCAACCGCGTGATCGAACAACTGGCCGGCTGCCCGCCGTCGGAGATCTACTCGCTGTATGGCGCGAGCGCCTACCGCCGGTATGAGCTGCGCGCGCTGGAAGCCGTGGTGGCCGAGCATCCGCGGGCCGTGATCGCTTCGCCTGGCGGTATCGTCAGCGACGCCGCTACGTTCAACTTCCTGCTGACCCACTGCTATACGGTGTGGCTGCAAGCGTCGCCCGAGGAGCATATGAAGCGCGTGGTCGCGCAGGGCGACTTGCGGCCGATGTCGGGTAATGCGGAAGCGATGGACGACCTCAAGCGCATTCTGGCTGGGCGTCAGGACTTCTACGCCAAGGCCGACATGAGCTTCGACACCGGCGGGCGGGCGCTCGCAGACGCCTATCTGCAACTGCGTGGACGCCTGGCAGTGCAGTTGTCATCCGACTGATGGGATGCATTCTGCAAAATAATTCATTTTTATTTGTGTAAACGGTTGACGGTGGGTTTGTGCTGCACTATATTGCAATTCAACAAGATCATTATTCGAGTTGGAGGCAATCATGTTCGGCAAACCCCACGTCGACTACCGTACGGACCCCACGCAGTACAAGCACTGGAAGCTGAGCTTCGACGGCTCGGTGGCCACGCTCGCCATCGACATCGCGGAAGACGGCGGCATTCGCGAGGGCTACAAGCTCAAGCTTAATTCGTACGATCTGGGCGTGGACATCGAACTGCACGATGCCATCCAGCGCATCCGGTTCGAGCATCCGGAAGTGAAGACGGTGGTGGTCACGAGCGCCAAGGACCGTGTGTTCTGCTCGGGTGCGAACATCTTCATGCTGGGCCTCTCCTCGCATGCGTGGAAGGTCAACTTCTGCAAATTCACCAACGAAACGCGTAACGGTCTCGAAGACTCCAGCCGTCATTCGGGCCTGAAGTTTATTGCCGCCGTGAACGGTGCCTGCGCCGGCGGCGGGTATGAACTTGCACTGGCGTGCGACGAGATCTATCTGGTGGACGACCGCTCGTCGTCGGTCGCGCTGCCGGAAGTGCCGCTGCTGGGCGTGCTGCCGGGCACCGGCGGCCTCACGCGTCTGACGGACAAGCGTCATGTGCGCAACGACCGCGCCGATATCTTCTGCACCATCGTCGAAGGTATTCGTGGCGAGCGCGCCAAGCAATGGCGTCTGGTTGACGAAGTGGTCAAGCCCGCGCAGTTCGCGCAAGCCGTGGCCGCACGTGCACAGGAACTGGCGCAAGACAGCCATCGCCCGGGCGGCAAGGGCGTGACGCTCACGCGCATCGAGCGCACCGACGAGCCGGATGCCATCCGCTATGAATTCGTCGACGTCGAAATCGACCGCGCCAATCGAACCGCAAGCTTGACCGTGAAGGCGCCGAAGTCTGCGCCGCCGAGCGACATCGCCGGTATCGAAGCCGCAGGCATCAACTGGTGGCCGCTGAAGATGGCGCGCGAACTCGACGACGCGATTCTTAACCTGCGCACGAACGAACTCGACATCGGGACATGGCTGCTGCGCACCGAAGGCGACGCTAAGCATGTGCTCGCCGCCGACGCGTCGCTGCTCGCGCATCAGGACCACTGGTTCGTACGCGAAACCCTCGGCATGCTGCGCCGCACGTTCGCCCGCATCGATGTGTCGTCGCGCTCGCTGTTCGCGCTGATCGAGCCGGATTCGTGCTTCACCGGCACGCTCGCCGAATTCGCGTTCGCCGCCGACCGTACCTATATGGCAGCGCTCCCGGCGAGCGAAGAAGACGAACCGGCCATCACGCTGAGCGAAGTCAACTTCGGTCTGCTGCCGATGGTGACCGATCAGTCGCGTCTGGCACGCCGTTTCTATGAAGACGCTGCCGAGCTTGAGGCGGTGCGCGCCACCATCGGCCGTCCGGTGCGTCCGGACGAAGCCGAGCGTCTGGGGCTGGTCACGGCCGCCGTCGACGATCTCGACTGGCCGGACGAAATCCGCATCGCCATCGAGGAACGTGCAGCGATGTCGCCCGATGCGCTGACCGGCATGGAAGCCAACCTGCGCTTCAACGGTAAAGAGACGATGAACACGCGCATCTTCGGCCGTCTGTCGGCATGGCAGAACTGGATATTCATTCGTCCGAACGCCGTGGGCGAAAAGGGCGCGCTCAAGGTCTACGGCAAGGGCAACAAGGCGCAGTTCGATCTGAACCGCGTCTGACGAATACGCGGGGAGCGGTAGCCGCCGCCCCCGCACCCGATCAAACGTTTCCATAGAACACGTACGAGACACGAGGATTCCCACGATGGCTTCGATCAACTACAGCGAGAAGATCCCCAACAACGTCAACCTGTCGGACGACCGCACGCTGCAACGCGCGCTCGAACAATGGCAGCCGAACTTTCTGTCCTGGTGGGGTGACATGGGCCCGGAAGGCTCGCATGGTTTCGACGTCTATCTGCGCACGGCCGTGAGCGTCGATCCGAGCGGCTGGGCGCACTTCGATCACGTGAAGATGCCGGACTATCGCTGGGGCATCTTCCTCACGCCGGGCGAGTCGGATCGCAAGATCCACTTCGGCGAGCACAAGGGCGAAGCCGCGTGGCAGGACGTGCCGGGCGAGCATCGCGCGAACCTTCGCCGCATCATCGTCACGCAAGGGGACACGGAACCGGCATCGGTGGAACAACAGCGTCACCTCGGGTTGACCGCGCCGTCGATGTACGATCTGCGCAACCTGTTCCAGGTGAACGTGGAAGAAGGCCGTCACCTGTGGGCGATGGTCTATCTGCTGCATCGCTACTTCGGCCGTGATGGCCGTGAAGAAGCCGAAGCGCTGCTCGGCCGCCGCTCGGGCGACGAGGACAATCCCCGCATTCTCGGTGCGTTCAACGAGAAGACGCCGGACTGGCTCGCGTTCTACATGTTCACGTATTTCACGGACCGCGACGGTAAGTTCCAGTTGTCCGCACTGGCCGAGTCGGGGTTCGATCCGCTGGCCCGCACCACCAAGTTCATGCTGACGGAAGAAGCGCACCACATGTTCGTGGGCGAGTCGGGCGTGTCGCGTGTGATCGCCCGCACGGCGCAGGTGATGAACGAGCTGAAGACCGACGACGTTTCGAAGCTGCGCGCGGCCGGCGTCATCGATCTGCCGACGATCCAGCGCTACATCAACTTCCATTACTCCGTGACGATCGATCTGTTCGGCGCGGACCAGTCGTCGAACGCGGCCATCTTCTATAGCTCCGGCCTCAAGGGTCGCTATGAAGAGAGCAAGCGCGACGATGACCATCAACTGAACGGTCAGATGTACCGTCTGCTCGATGTCGACAACGGCAAGCTCGTGGAGCGCGAAGTGCCGATGCTCAACGCGATGAACGAAGTGCTGCGCGACGACTACATCAAGGATTCGGTCGCCGGTGTGAATCGCTGGAACAAGGTGCTGGAGAAGGCCGGGATCGACTTCCGTCTGACGGTGCCGCACAAGGCGTTCAATCGTCAGATCGGGACGTTCGCGGGCGTGCGTGTGTCGCCGGACGGTCGCGTGGTGAGCGAGACGGAATGGGCCGCGCACGAGCGCGAGTGGCTGCCGACCTCGGAAGACCGCGCGTATGTGGCGTCGCTCATGGGGCGTGTGACCGAGCCGGGCAAGTTCGCCAACTGGATTGCGCCGCCTCCGCTGGGCATCAACCGTCAGCCCATCGATTTCGAGTACGTGCGTTTCAACTAAGTCTTTGCCAGGTTATTGCCAAGTTATTGGAAAGGCCGCAAGAGCCATCCCCACAAGGAGACAGCATCATGAACGGCCCCGTTCCGGTCGAAGTCCTGAAGCAGCATCTGATCGATCCGGAGATCTGCATTCGCTGCAACACCTGCGAGGAGACGTGTCCGATCGACGCGATCACGCACGACGAGAACAACTATGTCGTGCGTGCGGACACGTGCAATGGGTGCATGGCGTGTATCTCGCCGTGCCCGACGGGGGCTATCGACAACTGGCGCGACGTGCTCAAAGCCGAAGTCTATGCCGTCGACGACCAGCTCTCGTGGGACGAACTGCCCGTGCAGGACGATGCGCTCGCCGGGCAGGGGACGATTGGCGAGGCATCCGAGGGTGCGGCTGGCGGTGCATCGGCCGATGCTCCGGAGCCCGTCATCGGCGGCTCGGATCTGGTGCGCGGCTCGGTCGTGCCGCCATGGTCCGCCGCGAAGCCCTACGTCAATCTCTACAACCACAAGGCCCCGGTGCAGGCCACCGTGGTCGGCAACTATCGCGTGACGGACGCGAGTACCGAGAGCGATATCCATCACATCGTGCTCGACTTCGGCAAGCAACCGTTCCCGGTGCTCGAAGGGCAGTCCATCGGCATCATCCCGCCGGGCACGACGGCGGACGGGCGTGCGCATCATGCGCGTCAGTATTCGATTGCGTCGCCGCGCGATGGGGAGCGTCCGGGGTACAACAACCTCGCACTCACCGTGAAGCGGGTGACGAAGGACCATCAGGAGCAAGCCGTCGGCGGTGTGTGCTCGAACTATCTGTGCGACCTGAAGAAGGGCGACGTGGTCAACGTGATGGGGCCGTTCGGTAGCACGTTCCTGATGCCGAACCACGCCGACTCGCATCTTCTGATGATCTGCACCGGCACGGGCGCGGCACCGATGCGTGCAATGACGGAATACCGCCGACGTCGCCGCATGAAGGGCGCGACCGGCAAGCTGATGCTGTTCTTCGGTGCGCGCACGCAAGGCGAGCTGCCGTACTTCGGCCCGCTGCTCAATCTGCCGAAGGATTTCATCGATACCAACCTGGCGTTTTCGCGCACACCGGGAAGCCCCAAGCGTTACGTGCAGGATGCGATGCGCGAGCGTGCGGCCGATGTGGCGGCGCTGCTGCGGCACGAGCATACGTACATCTATGTCTGCGGGTTGAAAGGCATGGAGGACGGCGTGCTCCAGGTGTTGCAGACCATCGCCGGTGAAGCGGGTCTCGACTGGCAGACGCTCTGGCAACGGATGAAGACGGAAGGGCGTTTGCATCTGGAAACTTATTGACGAATCGATTGACCGACGGCGTTCTGCGCCGACTTAACACCGCGTGCTTCGTCACGCGGTTTTTTTTCGTCCCGAGGTTGTCCAATGCTGTCTCAAGTGCGTCACCGGAATTGAGTAACATGGAGGGGCTGTTTCCCTTCCATTTTTTCTCTGAACGGAGAGTCACATGGGCAAGAAGCGGATTCTGGTGTTGGCGGGCGACTACGTCGAAGACTACGAGCTGATGGTGCCGGTGCAGGCGCTGATGGCCGTTGGGCATCGCGTGGAGGTCGTCTGCCCTGGCAAGAAGGCGGGCGACAAGGTGCGCACCGCGATTCACGATTTCGAAGGTGATCAGACCTACAGCGAGAAGCGCGGTCACGACTTCACCCTCAACGCCACATTTGACGGCCTCTCGCCCGCCGATTTCGACGCGCTGGTGATTCCTGGCGGACGTGCACCCGAGTACTTGCGGCTGAACGAACAAGTCCTCGCCGCCGTGCGTCACTTTGCCGAGAACGACAAGCCGATTGCCGCGATCTGTCACGGCGCGCAATTGCTGGCGGCCGCCGGTGTGATCGAAGGGCGCGAGTGTTCGGCGTATCCGGCGTGCGCGCCGGAAGTGCGTCTGGCAGGCGGAAAGTACATGGAGATCGCCATCGACGACGCCCATACCGACGGCAAACTCGTCACCGCCCCGGCCTGGCCCGCGCACCCTGCGTGGATCGCGCAGTTCCTCGCCGTGCTCGGCACGAAAATCGAGCTGTAAAGCCGACGTAGGGCGGAGGTAAAGTAAGACCCGCCACCGGACGCCGCCGCCACTGCGGTCCTTGCCGCAGACGCGCGGCGGATTCGTCCGATCTTGCCTCATTTTCGAAAGCTGGACGCGCGACGCCGCAGCAAGATTGCCGGTCTCAACCGGGAGGCCGGCGTCCGCACACGTAGCGGCCCCCCTGCCACGACCAGGGAGCGTCGCGATGCAGATCAACACTTTCCTCGTTCACAGTGACATCAACCACGGCCGGCACGACGGGTTGACAGGCGACGCCTCCGGGCACGCAGCCTTGTTGCCGGAAGCCGGTCCGTTGGGCATCTTCGGTGCGGTCATCGGGCACGACGGCAGCGGTGCGTCCTTGCCGGACATCGGTCCTTACGATTTCTCCAACGCCACGCGCGTGACCGATGCCGCGCCGATGGGCAGCACCGGGTCGGCTATACGCATGTCGCTCACGCCGCATGCAGATATGCCTCAGTACGTCATCAAAGCGTGCCCGAGCGCGGGGCATGCCGCGCAGGCATGGCTGGCGTCACGCCTCTTTGGCGCTGTGGGACTCGCGACACCGACCGCCGTGCTGGTGCGTGGGTGCTCGCAAGCGTTCGACGGGACGCACGACCCGGCGCGGGTCTATCTGGCAACGACGTTTCTGTCCCGATATCAGGATCTCGGCGACTGGCTGGAGAGCGACGATGCGTGGCGTGTTCTCGAAGGGACAACCGGTGCCGACCGGCCCGACGTGTCTCGGCTGCAAGTGGTGAGGAACGAAGCGAGCGCGGCGAGGCGGCAGATGGCGGGACTGGTGACGTCCGGCGGTGTGCCGTTTCACGCGCTGAGCGGTGAGGCGGCGAAGGGGTATGCAGACGCATTGGCACGTCGCAACGCCATGCGCCATCAACTGTGTCACGCGTTGCCGGACGTCTATCAATGCGCGCTCGAACGTCACTACATCGCGGCACTCTGGCTCGGCAACTGGGATCTGTGCAACGTCTTCATGGAGAACATCGGTGTCTGGCGCGACAAGAACGACCTGCCGTATGCGATGTCGCTCGACTTCGACGCGTGCCTTCACCTGGGCTTTCAAGGCCTGACCAAAGACCAGAGCTACGACGTGGCGGTCAGTCAGCGCAATGCCGTGCCTTCGCTGCCTGCGCTGACGTCGACATTCCGGCGAGACGCGGCGGACTTCAGCACCGCGCTCGCCGAAAATTCGCTCACCGACCTCTCGCAATTTCCGTACGGCGATCAGTACGCGCCATTTGTTCGTCGCCTGAGAGGACTCACGTCCGGTGCGTCAAACAAGTCAGTGCACGACGCATTGAAGAACCCGGTTAGCGTACGCGCGCTGGCGGCTGAAATGGCTTACCGGCTGGGCCGGATTTCCGCGCCTGACATTCGGCCGTGGGCGCAAAGTGTCTACGAGGTGGCGAAGGACGGGGACGCGGCGGGCGGCGTGTTTCCTGACGTCGCAGCCATATGTGAACCGGAGGCGCTCGTGAACCGGCTGCTTGCGCGTCGCGATCACCTGGTGGAATGCCTCGGCGGCACCTGGGCCGCGCAAACCTGGGCGCATATGTATGCCACGCGTGCCAAGGCGGTCGACGCTCAGCAAGAGCCGTTTCTGTGTACGGGGCAGCGTTGATCGTCGATGCTGACGTCAGACGCTTCGTCGTCTGAGCGTCGTTTGATCATCACGCCGTTGGTGGCATCCCGAGCAATGCCGGTGCGGCGCTCACCAGCGCATCGATCGCAGCGCGCAGCTTGGGAGACGGATGACGCGTGTCGGGCCAGACCAGATGCAACGGCGTGCCCGGCACGCGAATCTGCGGCAGCAAGCGCACGAGCGTGCCGTCGGCGATCGAACGCATGATGACCCAGTGCGGCATGCAAGCGACGCCGAGCCCCTGCTCAGCGGCTTCCACGAGTGCGATCAGATCGTCGAGGATGAAGCGCGGCGAGCGATGGGGGCCGTCGGCGGGCATCATCGGCGTGGGCCATCGATACAGATTGCCTGCGCGTCCGTACATCAGACATTCGTGATCGGCGAGATCGTCGACCGTCTGTGGAGTGCCGTATGTCGCCAGATAGGCAGGCGACGCGCACAACATCATCGTTTGCTCGCCGAGCGAGCGCGCCTTGAGTCCGGGCGTATCGTCGAGCCGCCCGCTGCGCACGGCCAGATCGTAGCCTTCCTCTACCAGATCGATGCGGCTGTCGCTGAACGCCATCTCCAGACGCAACTGAGGATGCGTCTTCGCCAGCGTCAGCAAGACCGGCGCGATGCACTGCCGACCGATGTGCACGGGCATCGTCACGCGCAGCTTGCCCATGGGGGTCTGCGAACCGGCGCTCAGTTCGTCTTCCGCCTCGGACAATTCCGTCAGCACCTTCGTGCAACGTTGATAGAACGTCTGGCCTTCGCCGGTCAGATGCTGGCTGCGGGTGGTGCGGTGAAACAGACGTACGCCCAGTCGCGTCTCCAGCCGGGCGATGCGTTTGGCGACGGCCGAGCGCGTGAGATGCAGCCGTTCGGCCGCGCCTGCAAAGCTCCCGGCATCGACCGCCGCAACGAACGCCGAGATGCCCGAAAGCCGGTCGGGCGTGTAAGTCTCATTGGTTCTCATGAGTCGCCAATCAGTGGAGAAATCGCCATCACTGCTGCGAAGTATTCTCCAATAAGCTAATCCTTGTCCACCCGGCTTGCCGGGATATCCGTTTTGAGAACGTCGACGAGGAAATTGGCAATGACAACGATGCAGCAATGGCAAATGACGACGCTGGGCGAAGCTTCGCTCGCAATGGCGACCGTGGACGTGCCAACGCCCGGTCCCGGTGAAGTGCTCGTGAAAGTGAGCGCGGTGTCGCTCAACTATCGCGATGCCCTCATGATCGACACCGGCATGGGGTTGCCGGTGACGTTCCCGTTCGTGCCCGGTTCGGACATGGCGGGGGAAGTCGTGGCCGTGGGCGATGGCGTGACGCGCGTGCGCGTCGGCGAGCGCGTCGTCAACACGTTCTGGGATCGCTGGAGCGAGGGGGAACAGGCCCCGGCTGGTTTGCAGATCTTCGGTGGCACCTTGCAGGGTGTGCTTCGGGAGTACGCCGTGTTCGACGAGGCGGCGCTGGTGCGTGCCCCGTCCACGCTGGACGACGTGGCAGCGTCGACGTTGACGTGTGCCGGACTCACCGCCTGGTTTGCGCTGTTCGGGACTGGCCGTCAGCTCGCGCCCGGCGAGACGGTGCTGTCGATTGGCACCGGCGGTGTGGCCTTGTTCGGTGCGCAATTGGCGCTGGCGCATGGGGCCAAGGCCATCGTCGTGAGCGGTAGCGAGGAAAAGCTGGCGCGCGCGGCGGCGCTGGGGGTGACGCACGGTGTCCAACGTCGGGAAGGTTGGGCGGACGAAGTCCGTCGACTGACCGAAGGGCGGGGCGTTGAGCAGGTGCTGGAGCTGGCCGGCGGCGACATGCGCGAGACGATGGCGGCGCTCGCGCCCAACGGCAAGGTTTCGGTGATTGGCACGCTGGGCGGGGATTTCCTGCAAATCCCGGTGTACCCGGTGCTGCTCAAGCGGGCACATGTGCAGGGCATCGGGGTGGGGCACCGGCAGGGGCTGGAGGCGCTCGGTGCGATGATCGACCGCCACGGTATTACGCCGGTCGTGGACGCCGTCTACGAATTTGCCGATGCCGCCGAGGCGCTGTCGCACTTGCGCCGTGGGGCGTTCGGCAAGGTGGTGGTGCGTGTCTCCGGGTCAGTTGCCTAACGTCCCAAGCTCGCGTAAACTATCGACGCCACAAACCCCGCGTGACTGGCGATTAGGGCCCACACCCTTGTGTGCCCGAGGTGGAGCAACCCACCGGGAAGCGCCGGGGTCTTATTTGCCGTTCGCCTGGGCAGCCGTGATGGTTGGTGCTGCCCTGTCTATCGTCTTCCGAAGCACAAAGGAAGGCGCGCCGCAGCATCCCCTCCCGGAAAATCTGTTCAACTCAACGGAACCGCCATGTTCGACAAATCGAAATCTACCGTTGCCTCCGTCGATCCCGACGTCTGGGCCGCGATTCAGAAAGAAAACCAGCGTCAGGAAGATCACATCGAACTGATCGCGTCGGAAAACTACACCAGCCCGGCCGTGATGGAAGCGCAGGGTTCGCAGCTGACCAACAAGTATGCGGAAGGTTATCCGGGCAAGCGCTATTACGGCGGTTGCGAGTATGTCGACGTCGTCGAACAACTGGCGATCGACCGCGTGAAGGCGCTGTTCGGCGCAGAAGCCGCCAACGTGCAGCCGAACTCGGGCTCGCAGGCTAACCAGGGCGTGTACTTCGCCATGCTCAAGCCGGGCGACACGATCATGGGCATGAGCCTCGCCCACGGCGGTCACCTCACGCACGGTTCGCCGGTCAACATGTCGGGCAAGTGGTTCAACGTCGTGAGCTACGGCCTGAACGAAGCCGAAGACATCGATTACGACGCCGCTGAAAAGCTGGCGCAACAACACAAGCCGAAGATGATCGTGGCAGGTGCCTCGGCCTTCGCGCTGAAGATCGATTTCGAGCGCATGGCCAAGATCGCCAAGTCGGTCGGCGCTTATTTCATGGTCGACATGGCGCACTACGCCGGTCTGATCGCCGCAGGTGTGTACCCGAACCCGGTGCCGCACGCCGACTTCGTCACCACGACCACGCACAAGAGCCTGCGCGGCCCGCGCGGCGGCGTGATCCTGATGAAGGCGGAATTCGAGAAGCCGATCAACTCGGCCATCTTCCCGGGCATTCAAGGTGGCCCGCTCATGCACGTGATCGCCGGCAAGGCCGTCGCGTTCAAGGAAGCCGCCACGCCGGAATTCAAGGAATACCAACAGCAAGTCGCGAAGAACGCACGCGTGATGGCCGAGACGCTGGTCAAGCGTGGTCTGCGTATCGTGTCGGGTCGTACCGAATCGCACGTCATGCTGGTCGACCTGCGCGCCAAGAACATCACCGGTAAGGCTGCCGAAGCCGCGCTGGGCGAAGCGCACATCACCGTCAACAAGAACGCCATTCCGAACGATCCGGAAAAGCCGTTCGTGACGAGCGGTGTTCGTCTGGGCTCGCCGGCCATGACCACGCGTGGTTTCAAGGAAGCCGAAGCCGAGCTGGTCGGCAACCTGATCGCCGACGTGCTGGACAACCCGGAAGACGCTGAAAACCTGGCCCGCGTGCGCGCACAAGTGGCTGAGTTGACCAAGCGTTTCCCGGTCTACGGCTAAGCCACGGCGTCGCACGCATGCGCTGCCCGTTCTGCCGGCACGACGACACGCAGGTCATCGACTCGCGTGAAGCGGAAGACGGCGCCGCCATCCGGCGGCGTCGGAAATGCCCGTCGTGTGACAAACGCTTCACGACTTACGAGCGTGTCGAACTCGCCATGCCGGTCGTCGTCAAGAAAGACGGCAGCCGCGCCGAGTACGACCGTGCGAAAGTGCGTGCCAGTATGCAGTTGGCGATTCGCAAGCGCCCTGTGAGCGCCGAAGCGATGGATGCCGCGATTGCGCGCATCGAGTACAAGCTGCTGGCCGGTGCGGAGCGTGAAGTGATCAGCCAGCGCATTGGCGAACTGGTGATGCGCGAGTTGAAGCGGTTGGACAAGATCGCGTACATCCGCTTCGCGTCGGTCTATCGAAGCTTCGAAGACATCGCAGAATTCCGCGATGTCCTTGAGGAAATCGACAGCCCGGACGTCAAGCCCAAGCGCAAGCCGGTGGCCTGAACTCGGGCGGCGTACGCTACCTGCGTCGATGATTGCCGGAAAGACTTAGGTGGGTGACACACCACCGGTCGAATGAATGACGAAAAACCCGTCGTGCCTGAAAGGGCGCGGCGGGTTTTTTTATGGTTCTCTGAGAAGTGGCCCCATACGCTTCTGACGGGCTCCTGCGACGTGGAGCTACACGAAATTCACTCATGGGATGCGACTGAAAGGCGCCGTCACACCGTTGTGCGCGCGCTGCACGCGTCAACGCTTTTAAGGAAATAAGAAGTGTTATAACTATTATTTTGGGATGATTCGGAAATTATTTAAATGAATATTATAAGAATGATCCCAAATGAAAATTCTGATTGAATTATGGGGTAAGTACTAAAAATTATTCGGACTGATAGGATTTCGATAGTTCGTCTCTAGAATTCACAGCCTTGATGGTGGCAGGTGTGTCGCTGTTGTGGCGGTAGCGAATCAACTCGCTATTTAATGTGAATTGAAAAAGAGATTTATCGAATGCAAAAGAATCACCCGAAGTCGAATGTCCTGCGTCGGACGAAGATTTGTGTCGCTGCTGCGGCAGTGGTGACGGCAGCGGCGCTGCCTGGCCATGCGGTATCGCAAACGGCATCGCAGTGGGAGCGTGAGCGTGATGCTCGTGTAGCAGTACTGTCCAACCAAATCGACGCGTTGGATCCGGAGCTTGGTGCGGCCAGGGCGACGGAGGTATTTGCGCAGAAGATTCATGAGCAAATCGATGCGGCATCGGCTGCACTTGTTGATGGCGTAAAGCACTCGGATATAAAAGATCTGTTTGAATTGTTGGGTGCGACGCTCGATGAAACGCTAAAAATAGATAATAAATATCTGACGGCCGACGGATTGAAGAAAAAAGGCGAGCTATCGGCGCTTAAAGCAAGCATCGAGACTGCCATGCAGGCAGCGACAGGGTCGGACCGTAACGCCATGGCGACTGCGCTCACCGGGCTGGAACAGGAAATCAAGAAACACGCCGGCTTTCTCGAGGACACCGTGAAGGCCCGCAGGCCGGTAGAGCGCGAAAGCAAGCTGCTCATGCAGAAGGACGCCCGCGTGAGAGATGTCGATTCCGAGGCCGAACTGAACGCACTCAAGAACACACGCCAGTTGGATGCAACGACGCCCGGCGCGGCCAAGCATCAGGACGTGCTCACGTGGAGCGACAAGAACCTGACCAACTTCATGGGCGACGATGGCGTAACCGATACCCATGACGTGATCGGAAAGGACAGCATCCTCGAACTGACGCGCCGCTCGGGAGAGGAATCGGACGCGATTGCTGGAACCGGCGGCGTGCGCGACATAGGCACACTCCACGCACGCAGGTCTGCAAACCACGATGTGCGCGTCGACGGTGGCACGTTGAACGTTCATCAGGAGATTGGCGGGGATGGCCGACTCGATATCACGGTCGGTAAGGGCGGCAAGCTTTACTTTGCCGACGACGGTGTCGGCGTGTCGTCGGATGCAGGCGACGTGACACTGTGGGCTGTACGCAGCGAGAAGGGATCCCCTGATGGCGGCGCGATCGAGTTTGGCAAGCGTACGAGCTCGGGCACGGCAGAGATCATCCTGAAACAAGGTGGAAGCCTGCATTTCGCCGAGGGTGCCGACGCAGGCATCAGCGATATCGACATTGCACAGGGGGCAAGTGCCACGCTCCACGCGGCAAATGCCGCCGCCGCAAGCATCGAGAACAGCGGGACGCTGACGTTCGAGGCGGGGGCACAGGCCGGTCGCGCCGATATCGTGAATACGGCGAGCGGGCTGACGACGTTCCAGGACACCGATCTTCAGCGCGCCGAACTCGTCAACCTGGGCCGGATCCAGATGGACAAGACGAAGGGCGGATCGGCCACGTTGATCAATGGTGTGGACGCTCAGGTGGACGTGCTCGATTCGGATCTGCAACAACTCGGATTGGCCAACGTCGGCGTCGTCAAGCTGCGGGGGAATACGCAGGCGAACGGCGCACGAATCGAAATGCTGGGCGGCAAGCTGAACATCGCGGATATCGAGGCGCAGGCACCGGGACGCAAGGCCGAGAAGACGTTGTCCATCGGTTCGCTGAGCGGTACCGGCCGGATCGTCACGGGAGACACGAAGCTGGTGTTGGGCGAGCGTAACGAAGACGACATTTTCGACGGTCAGATCGTGCGCGAGGACGCGTCTTCCGGCGCGAAGGCGGACACGCTGCGACGCGCCGCCAAGTCGAACACGCAAGCTTCGGCGGCGACCGGCTCGGATGTCGTCAAGGCCGGTACCGGCAATCTGACGCTGGGTGGCGATCAGAGCGGCGTTGCCAGCCTGCGTGTCGAAGGCGGTAGCGTGACGGCGGCACATGCGAAGGCGTTGGGCGCGGGTACCGTGACGGTAACGGAGCGAGGTGCCATCAAGTTGGCGTCCGATGTCGACGGTGTGGGCCACATCGACAACGCCGGTCAGATCGATCTGGGCACGAGCAAGCTGGCGGTGAACAAGTACACGTCGAAAGCGGGCGCAAAGCTCAAATCGCATGTGGCGCGCGTGGGGGCGGACGTCGCGAGTGGTGCGATTCAGGTCTCGGAAGACAGCGACTTCACGAACACCGCCATCGACGTCACCGTTGCCAATGACATCACGCTGGCCGACGTTCAGGACAAGCTCGGCGTAGTGAGTGTCGCGGCTGGGAAAACGGCCAAGCTCGGCAAGGTCACGATCGGCAGCATCGTCGGCGGGAAGGCGGAGGATCCGACCGATCCGACCACGACGACCGACCCCACCGACCCGACTAAACCCACCGATCCTACTGGTCCTACCGATCCGTCGGACCCTTCGGGCGTTATCACCAGCCAGAACGTCGTGCAGTACCTGGCGACCGACGGCAACTACAGCGCGAACGAACAGGCGGTGCTGGCATCGGTCAACGGCGTCACGGTGGGCGATCTGACCTCGGGCAGGATCGGCGGCAAAGTCCTCTCAGAGATGGCGCTGCAAACGGCGGGCTCGGACGAACAGCGCCGCTCGGCCAGCCTGCTCTCGGGTGAGTCGCTGGCGAACAACGCGCTCGCCGCGCAAGGCGCGACAACGGCATTCCAGCGCGGTATGCAGTCGCGCATGCTGGCGGGCGGCGCAATGTTCGACGACAAGACCGCTAACGGGTCGAATGCCGACAGCCACGGCATCGCAGGCTGGGCATCGTTCTCGGGTGGCAACACCTCACAACGCGGCGATGCCCTGTCGTTCGACGTTCGCGGCATCGATGGCGCAATCGGGGTCGACAAGCGTATCGGCAACAGCACGGTCGTGGGCGCGTCGGTCGGCATGGGCAACCAGAACTCGAAGGCGAAGGGCATGCCGGGCGAGTCGAAGATCAACAGCGTGAGCGTCGGTCTGTACGGCTCGCATCTGAACGACGCCAACGTATTCGTCGGTGGTGGCGTGTCGTACACGAATCACAGCGTGACGACGGACCGCACGGTGGCGGCACGCAACGCGTCGGCGCGTCTGTCGGGCAAGACGAGCGGTAACACGTTCGGCGCATTCGGCGAGATCGGCAAGCGTTTCGATGTGGCAGGCTTCAACGTCGACCCTTCGATTGGCCTGCGCTTTGCGTCCACGCGTCTGAACGCCTTCGACGAAACGAACCGCGACACTGCGGGCGGCAACGACGGACTGAAGGTCGGTGCGCAATCGCAGACGTCGGCGCGCAGCGTGCTGGGCGTGCGCTTCTCGCGTGACGTGATCAACTTCGATGGCGGCAAGGTGACGCCGATGCTGCGTCTCGCGTACGAGCATGAGTTCGGCAATACGCAGGCGAGCCTGACGAATTCGCTGTACGGCGCACCGCGTGCGTTCAGCGTGAAAGGCGCGAAGCTGGGACGCGATGTCTTCACGGCGGATCTGGGTGTCGATGTGCAACTGAAGAAGCGACTCAACGTCCACGTCGGCGGCAATGTCAGTGTGCGTCAGGGCGAGAGCGCGCTGGGCGGCGGTATCTCGGCGAAGTACCGCTTCTAAGCGATGTGCCGGGCCGCATCTGTTGCGGCCCGTCTGAGTGTAGCGACGAAACCCGTCGTGTCCGAAAGGACGCGGCGGGTTTTTTCGTTCGTAGACTTCAAAAGTCATCGGAGGAAATGCCGCAATTGCATGGGCGACATGTGGTGTCCGAGCGTCACGCCGACGTCCGTTTGGGACGATGACGGATAAAACGCATTTGAGTATGAGCGATTAATTGAAATTTAAAATCAATCGTATTGGGATTTGACGTCTATTCGAATTGTTGGTGACGGTTGGGTGAAGTACCAAAGCGCATTGATATCGGAAGTATTCGAATCATTCGACTCCAGAATTTGCCGGAACGATGGCGGCCGAGAAGCCACTGTCTGAAGCGTGATGAGGGAATTCATCATTTGAGGCGAATTGAATAGGAGTTGTCGAATGCGAGGGAATCGTCCGAAGTCGTATGCGCTGTGTCAGACACGAGTTTGCTTGGCTGTAGCTGCCGCTGTGGTAGCGATGGGCCTGCCGCCGCCGACATTGGCGGCAATCCCGCTCGATAAGAGCATCAAAGAGGAGCGGCTTGAACGATTGAACACACTTGTCGAGCAATCGAATTCCGATCTGAAGGAAAAGCGGCAGGACAATTTGGATAAGAAGTTTATTGTTGAGGTGGGCTTTCCATTGCATGAGCCTTTGTCTAATTGGACGGATGACGCCAAATTAAAAGAAGTTTTGTCGAAAACATCAGATGACTTGCAAGCGAAAATTGACGCGCTGAAAACCGAAATCGGTCAGGGGCAGCCTACTCCGTCACAGCAATATCGTCTGGATGAATTGAATGCGTTGAAAGAGAAGGTAGACAAGCTCAACGGAAGCGCGACACCCACGGACCCGACGGAAAAGGCGGATCTGGTCGCCGAAATCCGCAAAGATGGTGATGCGTGGACTGCGTCAGCCAAGGACCTGACCGACGCGGAACACCTGAACGACTCGCTGTCGTACAAGAAAGACCGCTGGGAGCACGTGCCGGAGGGGGCTGAGGCGGAACGTCTGTCTAAAACGCGGGAACTGAGCCCGCGAGACACCAGCGATCCCAGCCAGCGGACTACCTGGAACGATAAGCATCTCATTGACTTCATGGCGGATGCGGACCGTCCTCAGGACGGGGAGACGCTCATCACAAAGGACGCCACGCTGGAAATCTCGCAACGTTCGGGATTTGAGTCCGATGCCATCGAAGGGGCCCCCAATCGAGTGCGCGAGGTAGGGCTGATCCGGGCGATGGACGGCGCTTCTCATACGGCCTATGTGGATAACGGGTCACTGAACGTCTACGAAGGCATCGACGGCAAGGGGCGGCTCGGTATCGATGTCGGCACAAACGGTACGTTGAATTTCAAGGGCGGCCCGGGCATCGACAAAGATGCGACGAACATTTCTCTGGTCGCCGGCCTCTCCAAGGGCGATCAACCGGCAGACGACAAGAAGGGCGGTGTCATCGAATTCGGCGAAGGCACGAGTTCGGGGGGCGCGACCATCGATGTCCGGGACAAGGGGCAAGTCCGGTTTCTGAAGGACACAAACGCAGGCACTAGCCAGATCTCCATTGCGTCTGGCGGCTACGGATTGTTCGACAAAGGCGCGAACGCTGCCAATGCGAAGATTCGAAATCAGGACCACCTGGAATTCATCGGCGCGAAAGGGGGAGATGCGCACGTCGACAACGATCAGCGTGGCACCGTGACGCTCGAAGACACGGATCTGGAGCGCATGAGTATCGTCAGCCGTGGCATGGTCGACATGAGCGGGAAGACGACGGCAGACAACGCCGCCGTCGCGCTGGACAACGGTTATCTCAACGTCGCGGAGATCAAATCCCCTGATACAAACGGCGACACCAAAGCGCCAACGCTTACGCTCGGCTCGCTGAGCGGGAAGGGGCGTGTCGGCACGGGTAACACATGGCTTCGCATCGGCGCCCTCGGCCGTGATGAAACGTTCGCGGGAGAGATCGGGAAGGACGTCCTGGGCTCGCCCGGTGCCAACGTCACCAAAGTCGGCACCGGCAATCTCACCTTCAGCGGCGACCAGAGCGGCATCGACTCGCTGAGCGTCGAGAACGGCACGCTGACCGCCGCGCATCGCAACGCGCTGGGCACCGGACTGCTTGCGCTCGCCGAGCCCGGCACGATCTCGCTCGCCAACGACGTCTACGACGTCAAGAAATTCGAGAATGCCGGGACGCTCAAACTCCACGGCTACAAGCTGGTGATCGATTCCTACGCGTCGAAGGGCGATAAATCGCGAATCGAATCCGATGCGAAGAAGGACGCCGACGGCATTCATCGCGGCACCATCGAAGTGAACAAGGACGGTGACTTCACGAAGACGAAAATCGTGCTGCGTCCCATCGACGAATCGGTCACCCCCAAGGAGTTGCTCGACAAGAAGATTCAGGTCGTGGTGCCCGGCCCTAACGCCGACGTGAAACTCGGCGAAGTCGACTACGGCAGCATTCCCACGGAGCCGGGCGAGGGCGGCGGCGGCGGGGGCGGCGGGGGCGGTGGCGGTGACGTCATCATCGATCCGGGCAAGGAGATCGGGTTTCTCGATCCCGATGCGCCGTACTCGGGCAACGAGCAAGGCGTGCTGGCGTCGCTTCAGGGCGTGACGCTCAACGACATCATCGACGGCCGGGTCGGCGGTGCGGTCCTCGGTCAGTTGGTGATGCTCCCCGCAGGGTCAGCCGAACAACGACGCGCCGCACGAATGCTCTCGGGCGAGTCGCTCGCGAACAACGCAGACGCCGCCTACAGTGCCTCCGACGCCTTCCGCAGCAGCATGCAGACGCGCATGCTCGCGGGCGGTTCGCTACCCGACTGCAACACCACCAACGGGCAACGTGCGGGCCAGAACGGCACGTCCGTCTGGGGCTCGTTCAAGGGGGCGGGCGCGAGTCGGAGTGACGGTCAACAAGGCTTCTCCACGTCGGGCATCGACGGCGCTTTCGGCATCGACCGACGTCTTAATCAGAACGCGCTCGTGGGCGTTTCGTTCGGGCTGGGCAGCCGAACCTCGCGCGCCGACGATTTGCCGGGTGATGCCAGCGTCAGAAGCGCCAGCGTCGGCCTGTACGGCTCGTATCTGAGCGACGCGCGCTGGTTCGCCAACGGCGGCGTCTTCTTCACCAACCATAACGTGACGACCGACCGTACCGTCGCGGCACGCGACGTGTCGGCTCGCGTCACGGGCAAGACCAGCGGGCGTACGCTCGGCCTGTTTGGTGAAGTCGGTCAGCGTGTACTGGCCTCGGGTATGAACGTCGACCCGTTCATCGGCATGCGGATCGCCTCGACGCGTCTGAACGGCTATGACGAAACGGACCGGGACGCTGGACAGGGTAACAACGGGTTGCACGTCGGCTCGCAGATCAGCAACTCGCGACGGGCCATTCTCGGCGTGCGTCTGTGGCGCGAGCTGGTGAACACGAGCGGCGGCAGCGTGATTCCGTCGTTACGGCTGGCGTATGAGCACGAGTTCGGCGACACGCAAAGCAGTCTCACGAACGCCATCTATGGCGCGCCGCGCGCGTTCACGGTAAGGGGTGTCAAGCTCGGACGCGATATCTTCACCGCCGATCTCGGTGCTGACGTGCGCATCACACGGCAACTGAACGCCCATGTCGGCGGCAATCTGAGCCTGCGCTCGGGGGAGAAGGCTTTCGCAGGCGGCGTGACGGTCAAATATATGTTCTGACGCCAACATCAAGGACAAGCGCCAGCGCGCGAGTCACGAAAACGCAGGCCCCCCCCCAAAAGCAAACCGCCCGGTCGATGCCGGGCGGTTTGTCGTTTCCGTGATGCGTTGCCGTCGTCAGAACGAGTGCGACACCCCGATATAGGCGCCCATCTGGTTCTTGCCCGCAGGCGGGTTGTCCAGCGAGTCGCTCGGAATCGCTGCCACCGAGAAGCTCTGGCCCGAGCTGTTCATCACATACGCGATCGTGCCGTACAGGAAGGTACGTTTCGAGAGGTTGTAGGTGGTGCCCAGTTCGGCCATCGTGGCGTGTCCGAAGCCGCCCGGCACGTTCACGTGATAGACGGCTGCGTTCGCTGCCCACACGGCCGTCGCCTGATACTTCACGCCCGCCCAGTAATGGTCGGCGCGTGTGGCGAAGCTCGGGGCCGGTGCGTCCGGTGCGGACATGTGCGTGTAGCCCAGCGAGATCGTGAAGCGATTCAGGAAGATATTCGCCCCGGCGAAGTATTCCCGCGAGGTGGCGAACACGTCGGTGAAGCGTCCGTTGGTGTCGCGAATTTCGTCATACAACGCGCGCAACTGGAACCGGTCGTGCGTGTACGTCAACTGCGCGCCCATCCCACGGCCGTTGTTGAATTGCCCTGCGATGTTGGAGAAGGCGTACTGACCGGCAATATCGAACCCGCGCCAGTTCGGGCTTTGATAGTTGACGGTATTGCTGGCCTGCGGCCAGTTGCGTCCACGCACGAGCGACGCCGACGAGAAGGCCTGCTGCTGGAACGGATCGAAGTCCCAGACACCATTGCTGATGAACAGGTTGCGCCCGAGTGTCAACTGGCCCCACGAGCGGGAGTTGAAGCCAACCAGGGCACGACGGTCGAAGATGGAACCCGAGCCGTTGTTGTTGTAGCCGTTCATCAACTGGAAGCCGCCTTCCAGATTGAATACCGCATGCAATCCCTGTCCGAGATCTTCGTAGCCTCGCAGGCCGAACAGGCTGGTGCCGTAGTCGCCGCCCTGTGCGCTGAAGCGCGAGGCGGTGCCGCCGTTACCATCCTGCAAATTGTTCATGAACTGAAAGCCGCCATCGACGCGGCCGTAGAGTTGCACGCTCGTTTGCGCGTGCGCAAACGTACCGATGCCGCAAAGCAGGCTTGCTGCAATGAGCTTCTTCTTCATGATCTGCTCCCCAGGTTGCGTTTTGCCCCGCACCTTCTTTTGCGTGGTTATGCCCGTCGTCGTCGCGACACGCCCGCGCGGGGGCGTGCAGAGACCTCGGCGGAAAAGCCTGAAATATCGTTACGAATGACGAGAAATCGGCAAGCGGGGACGCCTGAGCAACGGGCGCCGCGTGGGGGAACGCGGCCGGTTGCGAGTGATGCCTGCACGTTCTGCATATCCATGACGGATAGTTCGAACATGTCAAACGTTACGCTCTGGTTTTCAGAGATCGTCGTCATGGCAGTCCACTGGCGTTGGGTCTGCGGCCACGCAACATGCGCGAGACCATTCGACCGGAATGCGTGGCGGGAAGGGGCGTAGCGAACCCGGTCTGCGGGCCGATAAAGTTCGCATTACGTACGAATTCGTAATACTCGTAATGTGAAGCGAACGCACCTTCGCCTGATTGGCTTCTTTATATCCGAATTCCTCCCGACGCAACATCAGGGAAAGGCTTAGTTTTTCGACTGTTGCGCGCCAGCAACCAGAATGCGTCCGGCGTGACATTTCTATGGCGAAAAGTCTCGTGGGGACGTTTCAGTCGTCCGTTTTGGCCGGCGGCTCGGGCGTGTCAGTCCGGCGCGCCAAAGGCTTCCATCTTGCTGGCGAGGTGCGTGAGCAAGCGATTGGCGGCACCGGACAAGCGTCGTCCGGCGCGCGTGATCAGGTGCGCCTCGGCACTGCTGAGAATCGGATGATCGATGGGCAAGGCGCGCAGCACGCCGGCGTCGATTTCCTGCGAGACGGCAAACGTCGGCAAGAACGTCGCGCCAAGACCGGCCCGCACGAAGTGCTTGAGCACGGAAATCGAATTGGTTGTGACCGTTGGAATGAGCCGGTGCTTCTCCGACTGCTCGGCCAGTTCCATCAGTTGACGTGTGCCGTACGAGCCATGCATGAGCGCGAGCGGCACATCGTAGAGCGCGTCGAGCGTGAGCGTGCCGAGCTTGTCGGCCTTCTCGATGAGCGGCGAACCGGGGGCGACGATCGCGTGCACTGGTTGCGCCAGTTGAGCGCGCGAGACGATCTTGGGTTCGGCCGGCGGGTTGTAGACGAGTCCGATGTCCGCATCGTCTTCCGCCACGAGCCGCATGACTTCGTTCGTCCCGGCCAGATCGAGTGTCAGGGTGATGTCCGGATAGCGTTTGCAGAAGAATTGCAGCGGCGCACCCATCAGATCGCTGACGAAGCCCTCGCCGACGGCCAGCCGAATGTGGCCGCGTCGCAGTCCACGCACTTCCTGAAGCTTGGCGAGCAAGTCCTCCTGGTGCGCGCGCTGCTCGCGGTAGTACTCCATGAGCAGACGTCCGGCTTGCGTCAGGTGAACCCCGCGCTTGTGACGTTCGATGAGTGGCAGCGCCAGTTCGGCCTCCAGCAGGGCGATCTGGCGACTGACGGCGGACGGGGCGATGTCGAGTCTGTCGGCGGCGGCGCGCACCGTGCCGCACTGGACGGCTTCGAACAGATACGACAGGCGGCTTTCGTTGATGGCGGGTGTCATGCCCTAAAGACTAATAATTAGAACAAAAATGTTCAAGCGTTGTCATTGAGCGTCATTTTTTTTCAATCCACACTGCGAAGCATGCGGATCGGCCCCGACGCCGTGCAACGAACCCAGGCGAGGCCCGGTGTCGGCGGTCCGATTCCGCGCCACTCACCCCTCGGAGGCACCCGATGAGCCTGACGATTCCGCCACGCAATTCGCGATTCGGCATCGATCATCCGCTGGTGACGGTCCATGACCATCCGCGGCGGCTGGCGCATTACGAGCGCATGGGGTTTGCCCCGTCGCCGGTGTCGTATCACCCGTGGGGTACCGTGACGTCGCTGATGATGTTCGGCGACAACTTCATCGAACTGATCGGCGTGGACGACGCGAGCAAGTTCGGCACGAACGCCGTCGGCGACTTCTGCTTCGGACGCTACCTTGGCAGTTTCCTCGCCCGCGAAGAGGGCGTCTCGCTCGTGGCACTGCACAGCAAGGACGCCCGCGCCGACCATGCCCGTCTCACGCAAGCCGGGCTGGACACGCAGGGCATCATCGATTTTCGCCGCGCGATGCGCAAACCCGACGGCACGCCTGACGAGGCCGTGGTCGCTTTGGGCCTGTTCATCGACGACTCGCTCGGCGACGCCTCCAATTTCATCTGCCACCAGCATCGCCCCGAGTTGATCTGGGTACCCGAGTGGCAGAACCACGCGAACGGTGTTACCGGCATCGTCGGTATTACGTATGTGACGCCCGACACGGTGTCGTTGCGCACGCTCGCCACACGCTGGCAGCGCATGTATGGCGCGCGCCACGTCGATCTGTACGACGGCGGGGCCGTGGCCGATACCGGCTGCGGTCACCTGCGGGCGATGTCGCCGCAGCGCGCCGAAGCGCGCTACGCCGCTGTGGGCCTGCCGATGGCGCAGGGCGTACGCACGCACGCCGTGGCGATCACGCTGCTCACACCGGATCTGGCGCACGTCGAGGCGCTGTGGCGGGAGAACGGCGTGCCTTATGGCTATAACGAGCATGGACTGGTCGTGGAGCCCGAGTTCGCGGGCAATGTGGTGCTGGAGTTCGTCAATCATTAGTGCCCGAACCAGAACGCATCAACACATAACGATCCCCTGAATTACCCACCGGCCGGATGTCCTGGGCGGTGTCGAGCAACGCGGCGTCGCCCGTGGGGGCGGCGTCATCTTCGCAGTCAAATTGGAGTCAACATGAAAATCATCGGAGTGGTCGGACTGGGCAATATGGGACGCGGCATGGCGCTGTCGTTGCAGCGCGGCGGTTTCACGGTGCTTGGGTTCGATCCGTCGCCGGCCGCTGGCGCCGCGCTCGCAGAGGCTGGCATCGGCCTGCGCGCTTCGGTCGCAGAACTGGCTCGCGAAGCCGACGCCCTCGTGCTGTCGCTGCCGACATCGCAAGTTGTCGAGGCCGTGGTGAACGGCGCGGACGGCATCGCTGCGAACGGACGCGAAGGTCTGGTCGTGGTCGACACGTCGACGGCCGATCCGGAAAGCACCCGCGCGCTGGCCGTCACGCTGCGCGACAAAGGCATCGCGCTGGTCGACGCACCGGTCTCCGGTGGCCCCAAGGGCGCGCTGAACGGTGCACTCACGATGGTGCTGGGCGGTTCGGCTGAAGACATCGCTCGCATCGAACCGGTGCTCGCCGCCATGTCGGCCAAGCGCGTGCACATTGGCGATGTGGGCGCCGGTCACGTGACCAAGCTGATCAACAACCTGATGTGCGCGGCCCACCTCGTGGTGGCCGGCGAGGCGATGCGTCTGGCGAAGGCGGCGGGCGTGGCCCCGGAGCAAGTGCTCGAAGGTCTGAACGCCGGTTCGGGCCGCAGCGGCATCACGCAAACCAACTATCCGACGTGGATCCTGAACGACGCCTTCGACTCCGGCTTCACGATGAAGCTCATGCGCAAGGACGTGCGTCTGGCCATGGCGCTGGCCGAGCAGACCGGCACGCTCGCAACGGGTCCGTTGTCGGCGGAAGTCGGACGCCTGTGGGCCGCGAGCGCCGCAACCGTGGGTGACGACGAAGACTTCAACCGCATCGTGCAATTCATCGAGCCGGGCCGCGCGTAATCTCCGCGTGCCTGCATCGATGTTTCACGACGTACCCCACTGATTTTTTGTTTTGACGACACGATGCGCATCTGAGTGCGCATCGCACGGAGCTTTCTCATGGCAGACCAACAAGCCGCCGCTTTGCTCGGCGCATTCGCCAAGTTCTTCCCCAACGCCACCACCATCGGCTCGTTCGTCAATGGCGAACTCGTTGAAGGCGCGGGCGAGTCCAGCATCGACATCGTGAACCCGGCCACCGGCCAGACTGTGTTGACGTACCGCGACGCAGGTGCCGCCGTCGTGGCGCAGGCCGCCGATGCCGCGCAGGCCGCACAAAAGACCTGGTGGGCGCTCACGCACGCCGCGCGCGGTCGTGTGATGCAGGCCGTCGGCGCGAAGATTCGCGACAACGCCGAAGCGCTCGCCCAGCTCGAATCCATCGGCGCAGGCAAGCCGATCCGGGATTGCCGTGGCGAAGTCGCCAAGGTGGCGGAGATGTTCGAGTACTACGCCGGCTGGACTGACAAGTTCTTCGGCGACGTCATCCCCGTGCCGAGCACTCACCTGAACTACACGCGTCGCGAAGCCATGGGCGTGGTGTTGCAGATCACGCCGTGGAACGCGCCGGTCTTCACCTGCGGCTGGCAACTGGCCCCGGCGATCGCCATGGGCAACGGCGTGCTGCTCAAGCCGTCGGAACTCACGCCGGCCAGTTCGCTGGTCGTCGCCGCCCTCGCCGAGCAGGCGGGTGTGCCGCGTGGTCTCATCAATGTGCTCGCCGGCTTCGGCCATACGACGGGCCAAGCTGCGATTTCGCATCCGGTCGTCAAGAAGGTCGTGTTCGTCGGCTCGCCGGCGACGGGCAGCAAGATCGCTGCCGCCGCTGCGCAACGTCTGCTGCCGAGCGTGCTGGAACTGGGCGGTAAGTCGGCCAACATCGTGTTCGACGACGCCGACCTCAAGCGTGCGTGCCTCGGTGCACAGGCCGCCATCTTCTCGAGCGCAGGCCAGAGCTGTGTGGCCGGTTCGCGTCTGCTGGTGCAGCGCGGCGTGTACGACCAGATGATCGACATGCTGGCGCGTGGCGCGGAGAAGATTCGCGTGGGCGAGCCGATGGACGACACCACCGAAGTCGGTCCGATCTGCAACCGCACGCAGTACCAGCACGTCATGAACATGATCGACGCAGGCGTGGAAGGCGGTGCGCGTCTGGCTGCCGGTTCGCAGCAACGCAGCGAGGGTGGCTTCTTCGTGCGTCCGACCGTGCTGGCCGATGCCAACAATTCGATGGGCGTGGCCCGTACCGAAATCTTCGGCCCGGTGGTCGTGGCGATTCCGTTCGACACGGAAGAAGAAGCGCTGGCGATTGCCAACGACAGCGAGTTCGGTCTGGCCGGTGCCGTCTGGACGCAGGACGTGGCGCGCGCACACCGTGTGGCGTCGCAGGTCAACGCCGGTACGTTCTGGATCAACGGCTACAAGACGATCAACGTCGCCTCGCCGTTCGGCGGCTATGGCCACAGCGGTTATGGTCGTTCCAGCGGCGTGGAAGCGCTGTATGAGTACACGCAGACGAAGAGCGTCTGGGTCGAGACGGCCGCCAATCCGGCCACGCCGTTCGGCTACGTCTGAGCGTTTCAGTCCACGAGACATCGGGCCGAAACGGGGTTTTTGACCGCGTATAATGCCGCCCTCGGGTGGTTCGGTGCGCGGGGTTGGTAACTACGCTGTTGCTGTCACTAAGGCGTGCCAACATGGCGGGCGTTTAGCCGCCATGTGCCAAAAGTCCGCCGGTGTATCTCGTCATGATCGAATCGACGGGGCTCACCGGACGGACGGCGTGCCGAACTTCCTTAACTACCGAAATGGTGGCCGACCCGCCGGATAGCTGGATGGCGGACGACATCGGACCGGCTCAATAGCAAGTGCAGTGGAGACCCAGATGGCAGTCATGGAACAAAAAGCGGCCAAGCCGCAGGGAGGCGCCTTCAGCGATGGCGTGCGCCTGTATGTTTGGGCAATCGTGATCCTGGTGGTCGCGGAGCTGATCGGCGCGATCAGCATCAATGCCGGTCACGGCAAGATCGTGTTGTTGCCGATGGTCTGGGCCTTGTTGCTCGGCGCGGCGTTGGGCCTGTCGCAGGCGCGCTTGCCGCGTTTCGCACAGATCGACCTCTCGATGCAGCATAAAGCGGCTGCCATTTTGCAACCGGCACTGCTGCTCTTCGTGGCAAAGCTCGGCCTGCTCGTGGGCGGCTCGCTGCCCAAGCTGGTGGCCGCAGGCTGGGCGCTGGTGTTCCAGGAGTTCGGCCACTTCGTCGGCACGATCATTCTGGGCCTGCCGGTCGCACTCATGCTCGGCATCAAGCGCGAAGCCATCGGCGCGACCTTCTCGGTCGGCCGTGAGCCGAGCCTCGCGATCATCGGCGAAAAGTACGGTTTCGACTCGCCGGAAGGCCGTGGCGTGCTGGCCGAGTACCTGACGGGCACCATCTTCGGTGCGGTGTTCATCTCGCTGTTCGCCGGTTTCGTCGCCAGCCTGAACCTGTTCCATCCGCACTCGCTCGCCATGGGCGCCGGTGTGGGTTCGGGTTCGATGATGGCCGCTGCCGCCGGTGCGATTGCTGCACAGCAGACGCCGGAAGTCGCCAAGGAAGTCGCCACGTTCGCCGCTGCGTCGAACCTGATCACGACGACCATCGGCACGTACTTCACGCTGTTCATCTCGCTGCCGCTCGCCGTCTGGGGCTACCGCGTGATGGAGCCGGTGCTGGGCCGCATGAGCAAGCGTGGCCGCGCCAACGCCGAAGCCGCTGCCGTGGCCGATGCCGACGCCGCCAAGGAACTCAAGGAAGCCAGCAAGGCGCACACCGTCGAGATGAACTTCGGCGCGCGTCTGTTCGCATGGTTCTTCTCGGGCGCGCTCGCGCTGGTCGGCAACAGCATGGCCTTCAAGACGCCGTTCCTCGACGGCGTGCCGGGCATGCTGATCATCATCGGTGCTGTGCTGGTGGGTGAAGCGCTGTACTTCGTCACGCGTCGCAAGGTGCCGGCAGTGTGCTGGGTGTCGCTGATCGCCATGTTCCTGACGTCGCCGGCCTTCCCGTTTGCGCCGATCGTCGAGCAGTTCACGGGCAAGATCAACTTCCTGTCGCTGGTCACGCCGATGCTGACCTACGCCGGTCTGTCGGTCGCCAAGGACGTGCCGGCCTTCCGTCGTCTGGGCTGGCGCATCGTGGTCGTGTCGTTCCTCGCGAACGCCGGCACGTTCCTCGGCGCTGCGATCATCGCCGAATTCTTCCACGTGTAATGCCTGACGGCGAACGCGCGACGGTGACAGGTCGCGCTTTCGCAGGCAGTCGGAAGATGCAATAGCTGGAATGCTGGAAAGCGAAGGGCCGGGTTCTGCGGTATGCAGACCCGGCCCTTCGTGTTTTAAGACATGAGGCAATCAGGGCTTCGTCGTGGCGGCATCGGCCTGTGCCCGGTCGTGATAGTAACGTCGGAAGAAACTGCGGATTTCCGCGGGTGAGAGCTTGCCGTCGTGATTGACGTCGATCTCGTCGAAATGCTGGTACAGGAACGGCTCCGATGCGGCGACTTCGTCGCGGCTCAGGTAGCCGTCGCCGTCCTTGTCGGCCGCCTTGAAATAGCGCTCGAATGTGGCGCGACGCGCCTGCAACTGGCTACGCTGATACGCGGCCCATTCGTTGCGGTCGATCTTGCCGTCGTGATTGGTATCGATGGCGTCGAACGAGCGCTGCAGGTACAGACCCAGCGCAGCGTTCTGATCGGCGGCGTCGCCGTAGTCCGGGCCTGCCGTGGGCGGTGGCGGCGGATTCGGCGTTGTCGGTACGACGCCGTTGATGGGGGGCGTGCCCGACTGCGCAAAGCTTGGCATCGCGGCCAGCGATAAAGCGGCCGCGCCCGCACAGACGGTCACGACAGCGAGGGTCCGACGACTGATGCGTCGTGTCTTGAGCGTGCGAAGCGTACGCTGGCGAAGGGTGTCCTGGGAGTTCATATCTCGCTTCTCCATATTGCGGCATCAGATGCGGGGGCCGTGTTCGACCCGCTAGGGGGCGGACAGCGGCGGACGGCGGTGGTCATAGGCCATCGGCACCGATCAACGACGATGGCGATCGTCCGTGATGACGTTACCGATCACACCGCCGACAACGGCACCGCCCACGGTCGTGCCGAGGTCACCCCCCGAGATGAGTGCGCCGCCCAGTGCGCCGACGCCGGCACCGACTGCGGTATTACGCGATTCGCGCGGGGTCATGCCGCCGCAACCGGCCAACGTGCCGATAAGCGCCGCGCCCACGAGGATCGGGGCGGCTGAGCGCGAAAGATGTGAGATGTGCGAGATCCATCGTTGTGTGGTTTTCATGACGCATGACTCCTTCGGTTGGGGCGGCAGCCCCTGGGATTTCAAAAAGCGGCGGGCGCTCAATGCGCGGTGGCCGAGCCGTTCTCCGGCGCTGAGGCCCCGTCGGCCGGGTTTGATTCCCGGTAAGCCGGCGGCGGCGGGGGCGGCGGATACGGGCGTCCCTGCGCGTCGGTCGGATACGGACGGCCATAGGCGTCCGTCGGCGGATAAGGTCGACCGTAGGCATCGGTATTCGGGACCGGTGCGGCCGGTGCCGCGTACGGACTACATGCCGAACCCGGTGCATACGGGGGCGGCCCGCAGTTCGGCTCAGCGGATCGGTACGCTGGATTCGTGCTTTCGTTGCCTCGATACGGCAAGCGCGGCTGTGGTGGCGATTCATACGCGCAACCGGCCAGCGTCAACAATATCGTCGCGAGTCCCACTGCTGAGGACACCTTGGCAAGGTGCACTCTCACGCGATGGGCCGCCTCTGCGTTTGCAACTCCCTCAGGGTTCGTTCTCATCATGACCTCCGTTCGAGCGCGGTGTTTGTCCCACGCTTCGTCATCATGGATTGATTGGAATGGCTTGAATGGTTTAAGGGGATGACTGAAGTTGGACGTGGATTGCGGGATTTGGATCGCTGCATCTTGTAAATCTTTGTAATTGCCTCGCAATGCGCCGTCCTGTGGGGCTTTGTACGGATATTGCATTGCACACAATTCGTCGAGTGTAGGATGGAGTCCGAAATAAAGTAAGAATGCGCTGACAGCGTATGCCTACGACGCGAATCACGCGCGCGTCGACGCCACAATCAAACGCTCAATCAAACGGTCAATCAAACGGTCAATCAGATACGCAAAGTGCGTACTCGTATGCGTATCAATCGACCTCCGTGCCGGACTTCCGTGTTCTTCCGTATTCGTCCGTATTCATTCAAGTATTCGCGTTCATATACGAAACGCATGGGGCATCGACACCGTTTCCATGCGTGAAATGCATGACATCGAAATTGTTCAATTTTGAAATATCTGACGAGAGATGTCAGGCAAGAAGCGACGTCCTGCCCCCATGCGGGCAATGTGCGGCAACCCGACGCATTACGCGATGTCTGTCATCGCAATTCGCGTTGTGTGCGTGGAAATACCGGGAAAATCCGGGGGAGTGTTTGCGCTTAGTTTTCGCCGCAAGCTGCGTTTGCACTGGCATACTGTGCGCGCTGACATTGTGTATCGACGTCAGCGGGAGTTGAGAATTAACGATCGAGGTGCCCCGCCTAACGGTGCAGGCTCACATATGCCACAAGTCAAGAAAGAAGACATTCGTCTCGCCATTCTCGAAGCCTCGCATGCCCTGTTTCTCGAAAAAGGGTATGTGGACACCACAATGGTGCAGATCGCCAAGCGTGCCGGAATTTCGCACGCGAACATTTACAGCTACTTCACTGCGAAGCTGCAAGTCTTCTTCTGTGTCTACGACAAATGGTTCAAGGCGCGCATCACGGCCCTTGAGTCGGAAGTCATGTCGGCACACGGCCCGCATGCCCGCATGCGCGCGCTGCTCGCCGGCTTGCTGGTCGACACGCCGAGGCTCGACAACGGCTTCTCGCACAATCTGGTGCAGGCGCTCTCCACGGTGACGCCGGGCGACCCGTACGATCCGTCGCTGCTTCAGTGGTTCAGGGAACGTTTGTCGGCGATGCTGGCGGCCTGTGCGCCGAGTCTGGCACGTGACGGTGTGCGACGCGCGCGTCTTATCGACATGCTCGTGCTGACTTTCGACGGGTGCCTCGTTAACTACCATGTCAACCCGGCCTCGCTGCCGGACGTGGCCATGCTCGAAGAGTACGTTGCTGCCTTCCTGTCGACGGAGCCCGCCGAGTCGGCGCCCGCGCCGCAGGGGGCAGATTCGGTGACGGCGTCCGGCACGACAGCGACAGCCTGAACAGGACGCCGATGCGATCACTTCCCTGGACAGCCCTTAATCTCGGACGAAAGCTCAAATTTCACCAGCTTCAGGTCTTCGACCGCGTGCTCGAAACGGGCTCGCTCGTGCGCGCCGCGAATGAAACCGGCCTCACGCAGCCTGCGGTGAGCAAGATCGTGCATGAGCTGGAAGCCTGTTTCGAAGGCCCGCTCTTCGTACGCAGCAACCGCGGCATGCAGCCGACCGAACTCGGCGAGTTGCTGGGCCATCGCGTGAAGTCGCTGATGGCCGAACTGCGTTATCTGACGGACGAAGTGAACGCGTTCAGCGCAGGCACGAGCGGGCATGTGATCGTCGGCACGCTCATTTCAGCCGCCGCCGACCTGCTGCCGCGCACGATCGCCATGCTCAAGGAGCGTACGCCGGGCGTGCTGGTGACGGTGCGTGAAGCGACGACCGCACAGCTCTTCCCGGCGCTGGCCAGCGGCGATCTGGATATCGTGGTGGGACGCTTGCCTGAGCGCTCGCTGCCGGTGGCCAACGCCTTCGCCCTGACGCACGAAATTCTCTTCAACGAATCGCTCAGCGTGATCGGCGGCAAGCGTCACTGGACGCACCTGCCGGACCGTGTACCGCTCGCCGAACTGCGCGAAGGCGCGTGGATTCTGCCGGTGCCCGAGTCGCCCTCGCGGCTGGCGGCGGAGCGTCTGTTTCACGATGCCGGGCTCGCGTTGCCGGAGGACGTCGTGGAATCGCTCTCCGTGCTGACCAACATCGGCCTGATGCTGGAGACGCCTCGCGTCGCGCTGATGCCGCGTGCGGCGGCGACACCGTTCGTGGAGTCGGGCTTGCTGCGCGTGCTGGCCGACACGATGTCGGGCAGCTTCGGCGACGTCGGCTATTCGCTGCGTACGGACAAGTCACCCAGCCCGGCCTGTGCGCGATTCGTCGCCTGTCTGCGTGAGGTCTGTGGTCTCAAGCCATAGCGGCTGTGGCGGTCGAGGAACCCGGAAAAAGGGCGTGCCGACGAATCGGCACGCCCTTTTTTCATCACGCGAGCGCAAGGACTTACAGGCGCGCGAGCGAAGACACCAGCCCCGGGTTCTGTTGCACCAGCCGTATCAGACAGGCGGCCTGGGCGTTCGGGCGCGCGCGCCCTTGCTCCCAGTTCTCCAGCGTACGGGGATTGGTCCGGAGATAGTGGGCGAAGACGTTACGGGACATGCCCAGATGTTTGCGCAGGGCAAGCAACTCGTCGGGAAAGACTTCCAGCTTGGGAAGCGGTGTACGCGGCAACTCCTTGATGTTGAGCGGGAGGTCCGCAGGGAGCCCGTTCTTGACGTGAGCAGGCTCGGCAGGCGGCGGCGCACCGGTGTCCTGCGTGAGCAGCCAGCGGAAGGGATTCGAAGGCGTATTGGTGTAAGCCATAGTCCTGACCGGTGTCGTTAGTTGTTGATCGGGTGCGCTTGCAAAGGCAATCAAGCGGAGCCGATTGCACCACATCCATTTGCTGGGTGCTTTCACAAAACACTCCCGATTTTCGCGTCTGACACCTATCGAGTACTACGCACCTCGTGGAGACGAGGTGCCGTAGAGTGTACGCAGACAGGGGATGCGCGTGGCTTGGCGCGCGTCTCAGACGCCGAGGTAGGCCTGCAATTCCGGCAACGACTGACGCAGCTTCGACGAGTCGCCTTGCCACGCCACACGGCCCTTATCGACGATGTAGTGCTGGTCGCCGAGTTCGAGCATCGGGGCCAGATTCTTGTCGATGCAGAGGATCGACAGGCCGCTGCCTTTAAGTTGCTTCAGGCATTGCCAGATTTCACCGCGAATGAGCGGTGCGAGGCCTTCCGTTGCTTCGTCCAGAATGAGCAATTTCGGATTCGTCATCAATGCACGGCCGATGGCGAGCATCTGCTGTTCGCCGCCGGACAGATTGCTGCCGAGGTTTTTTTCCCGTTCGCGCAGACGCGGAAACAGGCCGTAAATGCGCTCCAGCGTCCACGGCGACGCCGCGCCATGGCGGTTACCGGCCGTCGCCACGAGGTTCTCGCGCACGGTGAGCGTGGGGAAGATCTGGCGGCCTTCGGGGACCAACCCCATGCCGGCCCGCGCAATCCGATGCGAAGGACTGGCGTGGACCGGCTGCCCGTCGAACACGATTTCGCCGCGTGCGGGGCGCATCAGCCCCGTCATCGACCTCACGGTGGTCGTCTTGCCCATGCCGTTACGCCCGAGCAGGGTGACGAAAGCACCGCGCTCGATATTCAGTTGCATGCCGAACAGCGCCTGACTCGCGCCGTAGTAGGACTCGACGCCGGATAAAGACAACAAGGTGCTCATGCCGTCGCTCCCAGCATTTCGTTGCGGGTTTCGTCCCCGAGATAGGCTTCGCGCACGCCCGCATCGTTGCGGATGGTGTCGGCGTCGCCACAGGCGATGGCGCGTCCGTAGACGAGCACCGTGATGCGGTCGGCCAGCGCAAATACGGCGTCCATGTCGTGTTCCACGAGCACGATGCCGTAGTCGCCCTTGAGGTCGGCAAGCAGATGCGTCATCTGTTCGGACTCCGCCTGCGACATACCGGCCATCGGCTCGTCGAGCAGCAGCAGTTTCGGACGGCCGGCCAACGCCATCGCCAGTTCGAGCTGACGGTGTTCACCGTGCGCGAGCGCGCTGGCGGGTACGTTCATGCGGGCGGCCAGCCCGGTGCGCGCCAGAATCTCGCGCGCCGGCTCGACCAGCGCCGCTTCGCGAATCGCCGGACGCCAGAAGCCGAAGCTATGCCCCTGCATCGCCTGCACGGCGACGAGCACATTCTCCAACGCCGTGAATTCCCGGAAGACCGAGGTGATCTGATACGAGCGCGCCAACCCGGCCCGCGCACGTTGCTCGATGGGCATCGTCGTGATGTCGTGCCCGTCGAAATGAATGCTGCCCTCGTCGGAGCGCAGCTCGCCCGCCAGTTGGCCGATGAGCGTGCTCTTGCCCGCGCCGTTCGGTCCGATGATGGCGTGCAGTTCGCCCGGTGCGACGTCGAGACAGAAGTGATCGGTGGCGGTCAGTCCGCCGTAGCGTTTGACCAGTTGGTCGACACGAAGGAGGCTCATGCTTTGCCCTCCACGGTGCGCGTGCGACGCGACAGACGCACTTGCAGATCGCCCAGCAGCCCATACAGACCGCGGCGCGAGACCAGCACTGCCACCACGATGAGCGGCCCGAAGATGATCATCCAGTGCTCCGTCATGCCCTTGAGCCATTCCTCGATGAGCAGCATCGCGGCACTCCCCAGCACCGGCCCGAAGAACGAGCCGAGGCCACCCAGCACGACCATCACGATCAGCTCGCCCGAGGCGGTCCACGCCATGTAGGCCGGCGAGACGAAATGCGTGAGATTGGCGTACAGCATGCCCGAGACCCCACAAACCATCGCGCTGATGACGTAGGCCACGAGCTTGTAGCGCAGCGTCGGATAGCCGAGCGCACGCATGCGGCGGTCGTTCTGACGCGCGCCGCGAATCACCATGCCGAAGCGCGCTTCGACCAGTCGACGGCCCCCCCACACGCACAGACACAGCACGGCGAACGCGACGTAGTACAGCACCGCCGGGTCGTCGAGCGTCACACTGCCGAAGCGGCTACCCGCGTTGACGGGCAGGCCGTCGTCGCCGCCGTACTGCTTCAGGCTCACGGCGAGGAAGTAGAACATCTGCGCGAACGCCAGCGTGATCATGATGAAGGCGATGCCGGTCGTGCGCAGCGACAGCAGGCCGGTGAGCGCGCCGACGAGCGCGCACAGCACCAGCGTCACGCCCAGATGCAGGAAGCCGTTGTCGATGCCGTGGAAGCTCATGATGCCCACGACATACGCGCCGAGGCCCAGATACAGGGCATGACCGAAGCTGACCATGCCGCCGTAGCCGAGAATCAGATCGAGCGAGACGGCCGCGATGGCGAACACCACGATGCGGCCGAACAGGGTGAGGAAGAACGGTTGCTGAGCAAACGTCGCGTAAAGGGGCACCAGCGCTAGCAGGACCAGCAGCAGTATCGGCACGGCGGTGCGTAGGTTGAGTTTCATTTCCATCGTTTCCATCGTCAGCCGTGTTTCACCGGGAAGAGGCCTTGCGGACGCACCGCCAGAACCGCCGCCATTACAAGATAGATCAGCATCGACGCCAGCGCGGGGCCGGCGGTGTCGGCCGTGCTGCGCTCCATCATGCTGCGCAGTATCGAGGGCAGCGCGGTGCGGCCCAGCGTGTCGACCACACCGACAATCAGCGCTGCGAGGAACGCCCCGCGCACCGAGCCGATGCCACCGATCACGATCACGACCATCGTCAGAATCAGGATCGGCTCGCCCATGCCCGGTTGCACCGACAGAATCGGCCCGGCCATGAGACCGGCGATACCGGCGAGAATCGCGCCCAGCCCGAACAGCAGCGAGTTGAGCAGCACGATGTTTACGCCGAGCGCGCCGACCATCTGACGGTGCGTCGAGCCTGCGCGAATCAGCATGCCGATACGGGTGCGGTGAATCAGCAGGTAGCAGCCGAGCGCGACGACAAGACCCACGACGATGATGAGGAAGCGATACGCCGGATAGTCGAGACCGAAGAGGTTGACTGTGCCGGAGAGCCATTCGGGCACTTCCATGTAGTACGGCGACGGGCCCCAGATCATGCGCGCCAGTTCGTTGAAGAACAGGATCAGACCGAAGGTCGCGAGCACCTGATCGAGGTGATCGCGGTCATAGAGTGTCTTGAGTGCGACGAATTCGACGATCAGGCCGATGAGCAGCATGGCAGGCACGATCGCGATGGCGGCCAGTGCGAACGACCCGGTGTAGTTGTAGACGGTGGCGGCGATGAACGCACCCATCATGTACAGCGAGCCGTGCGCGAGGTTCACGAAGTTCATGATGCCGAACACCAGCGTGAGGCCCGCGGCCATCAGGAACAGCAGCACCCCGAGTTGCAGCCCGTTCAGGCACTGCATGATGAAAAGCGTCAGGCTCATGTCGCCTCCCGGGGCAGGCCCATCTGACGGAAGATGGCTTGCGTGAGCGGGCTTTGCGCATCGTTCAACGTGAGCACGATATCGAAGTGGTTCGTGCCGGGCATCGGGACGTACTCGCCCGTGTAACCCTTCTCGCGCCACGCGGCGAGATAGTCGTCGGTCTGGCGCTTGAACTCGGGTGTCTCCGTCTCGCCGTAAGACACGACGAGCGGACAGCCGCGCAAGGGCAGGCGGAAGAACGGGCTATTGCGTTGTGCGTCGTCTGCCGAGAGCTTCATCCATTCGTTGATATGCGTGAACGGAATCGGCGTGAGGTCGAACAGGCCGGACAGCGGGGCCGCGCCCGCGACGACATCCTCGGGCACACCGTATTCGGCATGCCAGCCCTGCGCGAGCAGCATGCCGACGAGATGACCGCCGGCCGAGCTGCCGCAAATATGAATGCGGCGCGCGTCGCCATGATGCTCGCCGATGTGACGATGGACCCACGCGAGGGCGCGACGCGTCTGGTCGACGATGGTGTCGAGCGACGCGCCCGGCGCGAGCGAATAGTTGACGGTGACGACGGTGGCACCCGCTTGCGTGAACGCCGGGGCCATGTTGCTCGAATCGCTCTTGTTCAGCGCGCGCCAGTAGCCGCCGTGAACGAAGAAGAACACCGGCGCGCCGGGCTGCGGCGCGGGGAAGATGTCGAGCGTTTCGTCGGGGTGGTCCCCGTAGGCGACATCGAGCACGCAAGGCACGGTGGCGCGGGCATGCGCGCTCTGCTCGGCGTATTGCGTGAGGATGTCGAGAATGTTGGGGGTGGTGGCGCGAGCGTTGTACTGAACATCCAGCTCGGCTTCGTCGAAATTGCGGTAGCGCTTCATAAACCCTCGATAGTGCTCAAAGACCGCGGGGGCAGGGCGCCCCCGCTTTACTGCATTGCACAACGTTGAGCGGCTTACGAGCGGATCTTGCACATCGACGCGAGGTTGGCGCGCGTCTTGATATCGATCTTGCCCTTGTTCGCGAAGGCGGCGCCGCTGCCGTCCTTCACCACATCCACGCGATAGAACGGCGCAATGGGGAACTGGTTGCTGGCGAACTTGAACGATCCACGCACCGACTGGAAGTCGGCGGACTTGAGCGCGGCGCGCAGCGCCTCGCGGTCGGTCACGCTGCCCTTCGTCTTGGTCAGCGCGGAGTCGATCAGGTTCGCAGCGTCGTACGACTGCGCGGCGTACATCGACGGCACACGGTTGTACTTCTTCTGGAAGGCCGCAACGAATTGCTTGTTCTGCGCGTTGTCGAGGTCGGGCGAGTAGGGCGCGCTGGTGATGCTGCCCACGGCCTGTTCCTTCAATGCGGGCAGGGTCGAGCCGTCGATGGTCGACACCGAGATCAGCGGAATCTTGCCGAGCAGACCCGCCTGACGGTACTGCTTGACGAAGTTCACGCCCATACCGCCCGGATAGAACACGTAGACGGCGTCCGGCTTGGCGGCGGCGAGTTGCGCGATTTCAGCCGAATAGTCGGGCTGGTTGACCTGCGTGTACACCTCGTCGACGATCTGGCCCTTGTAGTCGCGCTTGAAGCCGTTCACGGCGTCGCGTCCGGCCTGATAGTTCGGGGCCATCACATACATCTTCTTGTAGCCGAGATCGGTCGAGAGCTGACCGCCGGCTTCATGCAGTTCGTCGTTGTCCCACGAGGTCGAGAAGAAGTTCGGCGAGCATTGTTCGCCCGCAATCGGCGTCGGGCCGGCGTTCGAGCCGACCATGACCACGCCCGCGTTCGTCACGTTCTTGTGGATGGCCATCATCACGTTCGAGAACGTCACGCCGGTGATGAGCGAGACCTTGTCGCGCTCCACCAGTTTGGTCGCTGCCTGCACGCCGACGTCCGGCTTGAGCTGGTCGTCTTCCTTGATCACCTGCACCGGCACGCCGCCGAGCTTGCCGCCCTTTTGCTCGATGGCGAGCATGAAGGCGTCGTACTGGTCCTGCCCGAGCGCGCCGCCCGGGCCGGAGAGTGTGCCGATGAAGCCGATCTTCACCTGTGCATGGGCACCGCCCGAGGCGAACATCGCGGCAGCTGCGGCGATGGCACCCAATACTGCGATGGCTTTACGTTGCGTGGTCTTCGTTCCCGTCATCATGGTCTCCAAACGATGAATTCAAGCACTGTCAGCTGCGGACTCGCGCCGGGATACTTGACCGCTTCTTCACGTCGGTCATGGCAGGCCAGGCGCGTCAGACTAATTCAAAACTTCCAGAATTGTTTAAGCATCAAATATTTCTATGCCCAGCCTAAACGACGCCTTTTGCGTAGGCAAGCATTTTTAAAATCACCTCGGGAAAGCACCAGTCACAGCCCGAAGAACTCGACGGCATTCCCAGCCAGAATGCGGTGCCGTGCGTTGTCGTCGAGGCCCGGCTGATTTGCCACCAGACGCCCGATGTCCTGCTCGCCGAGCGGGAACGGGTGGTCGGAGCCGAGCATGATGCGCTCCACGCCCATCGTGTCCACCAGTAGGCGCAGGGCGCGCGGGTCGAACACAGCGCTGTCCACGTAGAAGCGGTCCAGATAGTGCGATGGCGGGTGCGGGCTGTCGGCGCGCACGATGTCGCGGCAATGCCAGGCGTTCTCGGCGCGGCCGAGCAGGTACGGGAAAGCACCGCCGCCGTGCGCGAAGCACAGCTTGAGCGAGCGCGGCAGGCGTTCGAACGCGCCTGAGAGGATCAGCGAGAGGATCGACAGTTGCGTCTCGGCGGGCATGGCCACGAGCCACGGCATCATCCACTTCTTCATGCGGCCGTCGGTCATCATGTCCCACGGATGCACCAGCACGGGGATGTGCTCGTCGCCGCAGTGCCGCAAAAACGCCACGAGTTGTTCGTCGTCCAGATCTTTTTCACCGAGGTGATTACCGATCTGCACGCCGACGTGGCCGGTGGCCTTGGCGCGCGACGCCTCAGTGCACGCCAGATCAAGGTCTTGCAGCGGCACCTGTGCCATGGCCTTCAGGCGGTTAGGGGCGTAGGCGCAGTGCTCCAGCGCGAGATCGTTCATGCGCTGGACCCAGTCCATGACGGCACGCCCGTCGTAGCGGTAGCCGAACATGATCGGCGTGGCGCAGACGACTTGCAGGTCGACGGCGTGGCGATCGAGTTCTTCGATGCGCAGCGACGGGTCCCACAGGGCGCGGTAGACCGGACGGAAGGCGCGATTGTCCAGCATGATGTTGCCGGTCTCGCCGCTTTCGTCGATTCGCAGCCACGGGGCGGTAGCGGCGTCGAGGCGGGCCGCTTCTTCCTGCGTGATGCGCGGGAAGAAGTGGGCGTGCATGTCGATTTTCTTCATGACGTGACGTGTGAGTGTCTGTGTTCGGCGTGGCGGCTCAGGCTGCCGTTGTCTTGGGGTGTGCCGCGCGCCCCGGGTGGATCTCGCCACAACCCGGGCAGCGACGCAGTGTTTCGTTGCCGTAGAACGCTTCGAAGAGCGGCGGCAGATCGGTCACGATGCTCTTGAGTTGCACTTCCACGCGATGCACCAGCGTGCCGCAGCTCAGGCAGTACCACTCGAAGCCGTCGAGCAGGCCGGCCGGGCGCTGACGCTCGATCACGAGACACAGGCTGCCTTCCTCGGGACGCTGCGGCGAGTGGCGCACATGCGGCGGCAACAGGAAGATGTCGCCTTCCTTGAGATCGACGCGCTCAGGTCTGCCGTCGATCCAGAGATTGACCCAGGCATTGCCCTTGAACTGATAAAAGAACTCTTCGAGCGGATCGTCGTGATAGTCGGTGCGATGGTTCGGACCGCCCACGACCGTCACGATGAAATCGCTGTCCTGCCAGACTTGCTGGTTACCGACCGGCGGCTTGAGCAGGTGCGCGTGATCGTCGATCCAGCGCTGGAAATTGAACGGCTTGCCATACGTCAACATGCTTGTCTCCCGGGTCATGTCGCGCAATGTTATGTGTGCGTGCGAGTGTGCGTGAACGAAGCGAAGCGAAGCGGCGGCTCAGCGTGCGCGCGGCGCATAGGCCACGCACTTGATTTCGATGAGCAGCAGCGGATGCGGCAACTGATGCACGGCCACCGTCGTGCGGGTGGGACCGTTCTCGTCGAAGTACTCGCCGTACACCTCGTTGTAGCCGCCGAAGTCGTTCATGTTCACGAGGAACGAACCGACTTCCACGACGTCCGCCAGTGTCGCGCCAACGCTCGCGAGAATGTCGCGAATGTTCTCGATGACGGCGCGCGTCTGCTCGCGAATATCGAGTTGGGTAACGCCCAGCGCATCGACCTGCGCACCGGCATACGAGTTATCGGGGCGTCGCGAGCTGGTGCCCGAGACGAACAGGAAGTCGCCCGCGCGCTTGATGTGCGGGAACTTGCCGCGCGGCTTGGCCTTGCCTTCAACGACGCGGGCTTGCGTGTTTTGCGATGCGCTCATGGATTCGAGTCTCCGTTGTGTTCTTTTGACGGGACGGCGCGCGGGTGCGGCAGCCTCGACCCCCATCGAGATTGCCGCACCGTCGCCTCCCTACATGGCTATGACGTACCGCGTTGTTTATAGCTTGATGCAGATGTTGGTGATTTCGGAATAAAAATCGAGCGAGTGACGTCCGCCTTCGCGGCCGAGGCCCGAGAGCTTCACGCCGCCGAACGGCGTGCGCAGATCTCGCAGGAACCACGTATTGACCCACACGAGACCGGTCTGGAACTGACGCGCCACGCGGTGCGCGCGCGACAGGTTCGTCGTCCACACACAACCGGCGAGGCCGTAGTCGCTGTCGTTCACGCGACGGATGACTTCGTCCTCGCTGTCGAACGGGGCGATGTGGCACACCGGGCCGAAGATCTCTTCGCGCACACAGCGGGCCGTGTCGGGGAGTCCCGTCCAGACCGTCGGCTGCACGAAAGCGCCTTCGTCGCGGGCGTCGCCAAAGACCGGCACACCGCCGCCGGTGACGACCGTCGCGCCTTCCTCGACAGCCAGCTGATAGTACGAGAGCACCTTCTCGCGATGCTTGCGAGAAACGAGCGGACCCATCTGCACGCCTTCCGCGTTCGGTGCGTCGATGCGCAACGCGGCGGCGCGCTCGGCGATGGCGGCGACGAAACGGTCGAAGATCGGGCGTTCGACGTAGACGCGTTCCGAGCACAGGCAGACCTGACCGGCGTTGGTGAAAGACGAGCGCACCACGCCGTCGACCGCTTTGTCGAAGTCGGCGTCGGCGAAGACCACGGCGGCGTTCTTGCCGCCCAGCTCGAACGAGATTTCCTTAACCCCGTCGGCCACGGCTTTCATGATGGCACTGCCGGTGCGCGATTCGCCGGTGAAGGTGATGGCGGACACGTCCGGGTGCTTTGTCAGAAACTCACCGGCCGAGTTGGGACCGAAGCCATGCACGAGGTTGAAGACACCGGGCGGCACACCGGCGGCGTCCATGACTTCGGCGAGCAGGGTGGCCGATGAGGGCGTTTCTTCCGAGGGCTTCGCGACGACGCAGTTGCCCATGGCAAGCGCCGGGGCCACCTTCCACGTGAAGAGCAGCAGCGGCAGGTTCCACGGCGAGATGATGCCGATGACGCCCAGCGGCTTGCGGGTGATGTAGTTCATCACGTCGCCGCCATCGGCTGCGCGCATTTCGTAGACTTCGCTGCCCGCCGTCTTGATGAGGTCGGCAAACATGCGGAAGTTGGCGATGCCGCGCGCGATGTCGAGCGTGCGGGCCTGTTCCTCGGGGCGGCCGGTGTCGGCCACTTCCGCGGCGACGAACTCGTCGAAACGCGCCTGAATGCCATCGGCGATACGGTGCAGCACGGCCGCGCGCTCGGCGGGCGTGGTCTTGCCCCACGGGCCGTCGTGCAGGGCGCGACGGGCGGCGCTCACGGCGCGCTCGACGGTAGCGGCGTCGGCTTCGCACACTTTGGCAACGAGGTGGCCGTCCACCGGGCTGACGTTATCGAACTGGCGATCGGTGGCGACGAATGCGCCATCCACGTAATGCCGCAGCAGCGGCGCAGTCGCAAGGCTCACGAGGTCTCCTGGAGCGGATTGTTTTGCGGGGCGGCAGATCGCCGGTGACGCTTTGCGCCACGGCACCACCGCCGGATGCTCACAAGTCTAGGCAACCGTCGATATAAAAAATAATGAAATCTATCGTGGCGTCTATTCCTTAATGGAATAGATGAGGGGAAGGTGCGTGAAGCGCTTCTGGGAGTATCCCGTCGCAGTCGTTAGGATGCCGCCCGAACGGCACCTATGCCGTGTCGAAAGCAGAAGATCCGCGGATGTCTCATAAAGTGATGGGCCGCATAGAAGTCAGGATGGAATCTCCTACTACCTGAAGGAGAAACGTCATGATTGAAGCTAACCCGCAGCCAACTGTGCCCGTCGTTGTCACCTCGCCGCCGGAGGTGACGACGCAGGCGAAGGGGCAAGAGAGCCTCAGCGCAGACTTTACCGGTGCTGCACGCCGTGAGGGACCGAGCGACGATGCCCACGTCGAACTCGGCAACCCTCCGATTGAACCGGATTACGGGCATGGGCGGCTGCCTGACGGCGGGCCTAGCAATTTTCCGGGGTTGGACTTCGTCGGTACTCAGGCCTTAGGCCGTGTGATCGCTCCAACAGATGAAGGACCCGACGACCATTGGGAGGATGGCACGCCACGCGATGTGGAGTCGCTGACCCGGCGTGGGCGTTCCCCCGCGCCGCCGCCTTGGGGGCGACTTTCGAATAGCTCGCAAGTCCAGCGGGCTACCAGCACTCGGGCCTCGCCGGTTGTGGGCGATGATCGCTTGTGGGACGGTGAATTCTCTGGAAGAGAAAACAGGCATTGGTATTCGGCGGGCTCGCCATCTCCCCAGGTCCATACCGTGTTTGAAGTGCGCGCCAATGTGCCGGCGAAAGTTCAAATTACGACCGACCAGAGCTTCACGTCGCGCCAACTGATGAATCGGCAGGATCCCGCGGGCTATTCACGCTATGCCGCGACAGATGTCGGCGAGGTTCGTGGGAAGCGCCTTCCGACGCAGGCTTGCACCACCGTCGCGGGTGCTGCAACCGCCGGACCGGCTGACGATCCGTTCATAACATATGTCAGAGAAAAGCTCTTGCCAGACTGGTCAAGCGCGGCCAAAGAGGATGGCGACACCGCATGCGACGCATTCTATGCGTCGACGGTACAGCGTTCCCTCGATTCTGCCGAAAAGCAGATCTATGAGACTTATCAGAACGGCTTCGTCTCGATGCTGGGGGAGTTGCCTCACGAGTACAGACTGAAGGCTCTCACGCGGCTTCTTGCGCAAGAGAAGGGTGACGCCAAGGCGGCCGTCAAGAAGCATCTGGCAACGGTGAAGGAGGTAATTCCCGACAATGACAAAGAAGCGTTGGCCGAAATTCTGAGTGGCCACGGCATAAAGGGTTGATCTCCGGCTGCCCGAACCATCGGTTCAGGACTCACGTGTGCGACGTCGCATTTATGTCGACGTCGCGCTGTCTCGCGAAATGCCGACAACTCTAACGATGCGAATCGTGACTCACCCGCGCCCGAGCCTCACGAAGTTCGCGGGGATCGCGTTCCTTGCCGATGGCGGCCGGTGGCAGGTCGCTGTCGAGACACTCGACCAGATGGGCGTTGAGCACCGCAGCAAGTCCCTCGCCGCCACGCCGCATCACGTAATTGTGGTTCCAGCGGAACAGCGGTCGGGCCAGCGGTGCGAGCTTGTTCATCCACTCCCGCCGGGTGTGGACGTCCCACGCATAGCGAACTACGGTAATCGCACCGTCCCCTTCCGTCTCGAAGCGCCATACGCCCGTGCCTTCAGCCTCGCCTGTCGCGACGCTGCGCACTTCGCGCATCGGATCGATGTGCGTAATGCGGGTCTCGAAGGTCAGCGTGTAGGGCAGCGCCCCATGCCACTTCAGCGCGCGTACGGCACCGACGCCGTCGGCACCGCCCGGATCGAGCGTGCGCACCTCCCGCACGCAGGGCCACCAGCGGGCCCAGTGGTCGACATCCCGTAGCGTGTCCCAGACTTCGTTCAGCGGCGCAGTGAGCCGCCACAAGGTGAGGAAGTGATAGTCGTTCATGGCCGTTCCCGGTCGTGGAGAGAGGGGGTCCTCATGCCGCGATGCCCCCTGTCGAGAGGGGGGATTTTCAGTATAGGCGGCATCCCGGCAACCGTCGGAAGGCGCGTTTCGATCATGGAACCCGGGCGGCCGACGTGCCGATCCAGCATCCATGAGGCCTCCCGGGCTGTCACGAATTCATCACATTGCCTCCATAGAATCCCGGAGTGAAAACGTTTTCGTAAACGTTTACATTTGCGTAAAATCCGTCAACTTCAAAATTCGACGGTCAAGACTAAGAGGAGCGGGGTGTGGCTGATATTCGGGATGTGGCGCAGCGTGCAGGGTGTTCGATCGCGACGGTGTCGCGCGCGCTCAATTCGCCGCAACTGGTGCGTCCCGAGACGCTCGCCAGAGTGCAGGCGGCCGCCGCCGAACTCAAATTCCGTCCCAACGCGCTCGGCCGCCAGCTGCGCGGCGAGCGCACCGGCTTGATCGGTGTGATGCTGCCCACCCTCGGCAACCCGGTGTTCGCCGATTGCCTCGAAGGCATCGAAGCCGCCATCGACGGCACGGGCCGTCGCCTGTTGCTCGTCACCACCCAGTACGACCCGGAACGCGAACGCAACGCCATCGAAACCCTGCTGCAACAGCGGGTCGACGGCTTGCTGCTTACGCTCGCCGATGCAGAACACAGCGCGCTCGTCGACGATCTCGCGGCCGAGGGTGTGGCGTGCCAGCTCGTCTACAACGATGCCCCCGAGCGTCCTTGCGTGTCCGTGGACAACCGCGCGGCCGCAGCCCAGGGCGTGGCCATGCTGATCGAAGCCGGGCACCGCGACATCGTGATGGTGACGGGCGCGCTGCACGCATCGGACCGCGCCAAGCGTCGTTATCTCGGTTATGGCGACGCCATGCAGGCCGCCGGCCTCACGCCGCTGCCGGCGTTCGAAATCGACTTCAACAGCGGGGCGCGCGGTGAGCGGGTGCGCGAGTGGCTGGCGCAGCGCGAGCGCGACGGCGCACGCCCCACGGCACTGTTCTGCTCCAACGATCTGCTCGCGCTCGGTGTCATGCGCGCGCTGCGCGAAGCCGGTCTGCGCGTGCCGGACGACATCTCCGTGCTCGGCTTCGACGGCCTCGCCGTGGGCGAACTGCTTTCGCCGACGCTCGCGACCGTCGTGCAACCCAGCGTGGAGATCGGCCGTCACGCAGCGCAGCGTCTGCTCGCTCAGATCGACGGACGTGTCGGTGGCGCTGGCGTGACGGCATCGCACGATCCCGCGCTCAGCCACGCGCTGATCCTGCCGCACGAGATTCGCCGCGGCGGCACAGTGTCGGCCCCGCCGGGCAAACGGACATGACGACGGGCACATACGGTTTAGAAGCAAACGCAGCACCCCAGTACTAGCAAGCAAGAAAGTGGCCGATGACCGACTCCGTCAAGAGAGTGCGGCGTTGGCCAAGGCAATCAGGCATCCGGCCGCAAGGCCTGAACTCAACGGTAGAGAACGTAACCTGCGGCGGCACATGCGTGCCGCCGACGCTCAGACTTTCAGGAGCCCAGAAATGAAGCTTTGGATCACCCGCGCCGCTCGCACGCTGGCGTTGTTCACCTTGCTCGGCGCTGGCGCCGCGCATGCTCAGCAGACGGCGATCTGCTACAACTGCCCGCCGGAATGGGCGGACTGGGCCGGTCAGGTCAAGTCGATTGCGCAAGACACCGGCATTCGTGTGCCGCTGGACAACAAGAACTCGGGTCAAGCTGTCGCACAGCTGATCGCTGAGCAAAAGGCGCCGGTCGCCGACATCGTCTATCTGGGCATCACGTCGGCTATCGAAGCTGCGAAGAAGGGCCTGCTCGCCCCGTACAAGCCGGCGAACTGGGATCAGGTGCCGGCAAACCTGAAGGATCCGAACGGCATGTGGACGACGATCCACTCGGGCACGGTCGGTTTCTTCGTGAACCGCGACGCGCTGGAAGGCAAGCCGGTGCCGCGTTCGTGGGCCGACCTGCTCAAGCCGGAATACAAGGGCATGGTGGGTTATCTGGACCCGAGCAGCGCCTTCGCCGGCTACGCAGCCGCGATTGCCGCCAACCAGGCGCTCGGCGGTTCGATGGACAACTTCGGTCCGGCGATCGGCTTCTTCCAGAAGCTCAAGGCCAACGCACCGATCGTGCCGAAGCAAACCGCGTACGCCCGCGTGCTCTCGGGTGAAATCCCCATCCTGATCGACTTCGATTTCAACGCTTACCGCGCCATTTACAAGGACCGCGCGAACGTGCAGTTCGTGATTCCGATGGAAGGTTCGGTGTCGCTGCCGTACGTGATCGCGCTCGTGAAGAACGCGCCGCACGCCGACAACGGCAAGAAGGTGATCGACTACACGCTGTCGGACAAGGGCCAGGCCCACTGGGCGCAAGCATTCCTGCGCCCGGTCCGTGCCAGCACCATGCCGGCCGACGTCGCAGCGAAATTCCTGCCCGCTTCCGACTATGCCCGCGTGAAGCCGGTCGATCTGCAAAAGTTGGCCGCACAGCAGGACGCGTTCGGTCAGCAGTATCTGAAGAACGTGCGCTAAGTCCTCGCGACTGAACGCACGGTAATGTCCAACGAGGAAGAGGAGCAAAGCAAGCGATGCGTGACCTGACTCTGCCGCGCGGCTGGCGCGTGGCACTTCTGCTACCGGCACTGGCGGTCTTTCTGGCGTTCTGGCTTTTGCCGATGGCCGCACTTGTGCAGGTAAGCGGCGACGGTCACGCGTTCGAGACCTATCGCGCCATTCTCACCAATGCGCGTTATCTCGATAGCCTGTGGCAAACCGTGGTGCTGTCGGCCTTGGTCACCCTGGCTACTCTGGCGTTGTCGCTTGTGGCGGGCCTCTTCCTCACCCGTCATGACTTTCCGGGCAAATCGGCACTCGTGTCGATGTTGACCCTGCCGCTGGCGTTCCCCGGCGTGGTGGTCGGCTTCATGGTCATCATGCTGGCGGGACGCCAAGGCCTGATCGGCGATCTGACGTCGAAACTCTTCGGCGCCAAGGTCGTGTTCGCATACTCGCTCACCGGCCTGTTTCTCGGCTACCTGTACTTCTCGATTCCGCGCGTGATTCTGGCCGTGATGGCCGCTGCGGAGTCGCTCGATCATTCGCTCACGGAAGCGGCGTCCTCGCTGGGCGCAGGACCCTTCGCGATTGCCCGCGACGTGACGCTGCCCGCGCTCGCGCCCGCGCTGATCGCCTCGGGCGCGATGTGCTTCGCGACCTCGGTCGGCGCGTTCGGCACGGCCTTTACGCTCGCCACCGACATCGACGTGCTGCCGATGACCATCTACACCGAGTTCACGCTCAACGCCAATGTGGCGACGGCGGCGGCGCTCTCGGTGATTCTCGGCATCGTTACGTGGGCCGTGCTGATGCTCGCCCGCAATTTCACTGGGCAGGCTGTCGCCGCCGGAGGTTGATCCGCATGCTCAAGAAAACCCTTTTCACGCTGCAACTGCTGCTCACGCTGCTGATGTGCGCGTTCCTGCTGATTCCGGTCGGGATGTCGATTCTCGCCGGGCTGTCGGTGAACTATTTCCGTGGTCCGTCGGCTGGCCTCACGTTCAAGTGGGTGATTCAGGTCTGGCAGGACTATCACGACGCGATTCTGAATTCGCTTTACGTCGGTGCTGCGACGCTGGTGCTGGTTGCGCTGCTTGGCGTGCCCGCCGGTTACGTGCTCGCCCGCTGGCAGAGCCGTTTCGCGCGCTGGATCGAAGAACTGCTGACGTTGCCCATCGCACTGCCGGGGCTGGCGAGCGCGCTGGCGCTCATCAGCGTGTACGGCGGCATGCGCGGCTTTCGCGAAAGCCTCGCGTTCATCGTCGTGGGGCACGTGATCTTTACGCTGCCGTTCATGGTGCGTGCGGTGGCGGCGGCCTGCGCCGACTCGCGCATCAAGATGATGGAAGAGGGCGCGGCCAGTCTCGGCGCGAGCTTCCTGCGACGCTTCATGACGGTGGTGCTGCCGAATATTCGCGGCGAAATCGTGGCGGCGGCGCTGATCGTCTTGACGCTCTCGCTCGGCGAATTCAACCTCACGTGGATGCTGCATACGCCCGACACCAAGACGCTCCCGGTGGGGCTGGCCGACGCCTACGCGTCGCTGCGTCTGGAGATCGGCAGCGCATACACGGCGGTGTTCTTCGTGCTGATCGTGCCGCTGCTCATCGTCATGCAAATGACGGCCCAACGGGCAAAAGTTCGCAATTCACGCGGGCGCACCTGATTACGGATATGACGATGAAACTGACTTCCATCCCCATTCATCTCGAACGCTGTGCCAAGACGTTTCACGGCAACACCGTCCTGCAGCCGCTCGATCTGACGATCGGTGCGGGCGAGACGCTGGTGCTGCTCGGCCCGTCGGGATGCGGCAAGACCACGACCCTGCGCATGATCGCCGGGCTTGAGCGCCCCGATGCTGGCGGACGCGTTCGCTTCGGCGACGAAGACGTCACGCGCCTGCCGATTGAAAAGCGTCGCGTCGGCATGGTCTTTCAGAATTACGCCCTGTTCCCGAACTTCACCGTGCGCGGCAATGTAGCGTACGGCCTCAAGTTGCGCGGTCTGCCTTCGGCGCAGATCGACAAGCGTGTGGACGAGTTGCTTGATCTGGTGCATCTCACGCCCTACGCAGACCGCGCGATCGCACAGCTCTCCGGCGGTCAGAAGCAGCGCGTCGCACTGGCGCGTGCGCTCGCGCCGGAACCGCGTGTGTTGCTGCTCGACGAACCGCTCACTGCCCTCGACGCCAAGCTGCGCGAGACGGTACGCGCCGACATGGACCGTCTGCTGCGCGGGCTGGGGGTGACGACGGTGTACGTCACCCACGATCAGGACGAAGCGATGGCGCTCGGCGACCGCATCGTCGTGATGAGCGCGGGGCGTATCGAGCAGATCGGCGCGCCGCGCGACATCTATTACCAACCGGCGTCGCGTCACGTGGCGAACTTCGTCGGCACGCTCAATCGTCTGGCCGGTGTGTGGCGTGACGGGCACTTCCATCTGGAAGGCGGTCGCGTCGAATGCCCGAATGTGCGCGCCGATGTCGAGGAGCTGTATTTCCGCCCCGAGGACGCCATCGTCGTGCCCGCCGGCGAGGCCTCGCTGACCGGGCAGATCGAAGAGGTGCAGTTCCTCGGCGACCGTACGCGTTTGACGCTCAGCGGCGTGTCCACGGCCGGTGCGGTGCTTGTCGAAGTTTCCAGCCGTCGCGAGTGCCGCGTCGGCGATAAGGTGGGCCTGTCGCTGCCCGCCGCCCATGTCTTTTCGCTTCACGGATAAACCGCTCATGCTGTTCGCGCAAATCAGCGACCTTCACATCAAACGCCCCGGCAAGCTGGCCTATCGTCGCGTCGATACCGCCGCTTATCTCGAGCGTTGCGTGGCACGTCTCAATACGCTTACGCCGCGTCCCGACTTCGTCGTGCTCACGGGCGATCTCGTCGACTTCGGCGCGCGTGAGGAATACGAACATCTGCGTCGCTTGCTCACGCCGCTGGAAATCCCGTACTACCTCGTCATCGGTAATCATGACGGCCGCGACGCGCTGCGTGAAGTGTTCCCCGAGCACACATACCTCGGCAAGCCGGGCGACTTCGTGCAATACACGGCGATGTTCGGGCCGCTGCGACTCGTCGCACTCGATACGCAGGATCCGCCCAACGGCGGCGGGAAGTTGTGCGACGAGCGTCTGCAATGGCTCGAAGCGACGCTCGCCAGCGATACGCAAACGCCGACGGTCGTCGCCATGCACCATCCGCCGTTCGCGTGCGGTATCGAACACATGGACATTCAGGCGCTCGACGCTGCCGATGCGGCGAAGCTGGCCGCCATCGTGCGTCAGTTCGACAACGTGGAGCGTGTGATTTGCGGCCACGTGCATCGTCCGATTCATACGCGCTTTGCAGGCACCGTGGCGAGCGTGTGTCCGTCGCCTGCGCATCAGGTTGCGCTCGATCTGCGCGAGGGTGGACCGTCCGCGTGGGTGCTCGATCCGCCAGCGTTCCAGTTGCATCGATTCACGCCGCAGACGGGTCTCGTCTCGCATCTCGCCTTCGTGGACGATGCGGGTGGTTCGCACCCGTTCTATGACGCGGCGGGTAAGTTGATCGACTGAGCGGTCTCGGCGTTAAACGGTCGTCATGCAAAAAGGCTCCCTCGGGAGCCTTTTGCGTTGCTGGTGCGGCGAGTTGCAGTGAATTGCTGAGAAGGATTGCAGCGGAGGATTACAGCAAGTGATCCAGCGCGTCCGGGCCGAAGACTTCGCGGCGCATGCGTCCGGCGGACACACCGGCGTCGCGCAGAGCGCGCCATTGCGTCTGCATGAAGGCGGACGGGCCGCACATCAGGTAGTCGGCGTCCGCAGGCAGCGAGAGACGCGAGAGGTCCATGCGTCCGGCATGCGTGTAATCGACGTCTGCGCGGTCCGTGCTCAACGGCGCTTCGAGGAACGTGACGGTTTGCAGATTCGGCAACTGCGTCTTCGCGAAGGCCAGATGGCGGCGCAGCGCGACGTGCGAGCCATTGCGACCGGCGTGGGCGAACAGCACTTTGCGATGTGATCCCTTGGCGGCCAGTGCAGCGACCATCGACATCATCGGCGTGATCCCCACACCGGCGCTGAGCAGCACGAGCGGACGGGCGGAGTCTTGCGGCAGCGTGAACTCGCCGTAGGCCGGACCGACCAGAATGCGGTCGCCTGCCTTGATGTTCGCGTGCAACCAGTTCGAAACCATCCCCTCGGGCTTCGACGCATTGGCTTCTTCGCGCTTGACGGTGATGCGCCAGTGCGGGGCATCGGGGGCGTCGGAGAGGCTGTACTGACGACGTTGTTGCAGGCCGTCCGGCAGCGTGACGGCGACGCTCACGTACTGGCCCGGTGCGAACTCGCCCGGCGAGCCGCCTTCCGGCGTGCGCAGGTAGTACGACACGACGTGCTCGGTCTCGCGGTCGACGTCGGCCACGATCAGCTCGCGCAGTGCGCCCAGCGGGGCACGCGATTGCTCGGACAGTCGCGCTTCTGCCGCGATCAGTTCGCCCGCGAGCAGCCAGTAGGCTTCGTCCCAGGCGGCGATGAGTTCAGGCGTCGCAGCGTCGCCCAGCACGGCCTTGATGGCCCCGAGCAGGTAACGTCCGACGATCGGGTAGTGCGCGGGCGTAATGCCGACAGAGACGTGCTTGTGAACGATGCGCTCAAGCACCGGGGCGAGGGCCGCCGCATTGTCGATGTTCGCCGCGTAAGCGAAGACGGCCGAGGCGAGCGACTGCTGTTGCGCACCGCTTGCCTGATTGCCCATGTTGAACAGATTACGCAGCTCAGGATGGGCTTCGAACATGCTCGCGTAGAAGTGGCGCGTGATCGCAAGACCGTGTTCGCGCAGGACCGGAACGCTTGCGTCGATGTAGGGGCGGGATGCGGCGGAAAGCATGGCAAGACTCCTGAATTTATAAGATGCAAATTAAATGCATCTTTTTGGTCGCACTTGTGGGTGTTTCATCTAAGCCGTGGACGCTCACTGTCTGGGGCATCCACGGTGCGGCATTCGGTCGCCGGTCCCCGGGGCTCACATCACGAACAACTGGAACAACTCGACAACAACTTTCTGGGGGCCGGCGGAGTGATTATAAGATGCAAATTAAATACATGTTATAGGGCTGCGGCGGAATGTCGCAACGGATCGGCGGGTGCATTGTGCTGGGAGGGCAGCTGTCGGCCAAGGCGAGGCTTGCGGCGGTGCTCGACGATCTGCACTGCGCGCTTGCGTGTCTGAACGATGAAGAAGAAGCCTGCGCGCACGAAGCGAACCCGCTCGGATGAAAGCGCAGTGAGCGCCGTGTTGCCCGCGTTGTTAGGCCGGGTCGGATCGCCGCCGTAGCGTAATGCCGTGTTGAGCATGTAGTCGGCGTAGATGGCGTCTCGCGGGTGGTGTGTTGTCGCGGCAAGGAAGTGCATGAGCGAGTTGCCTTCGTACACGGGCGTATTGCAGTCGGGATGAAAGGCGAGCAGCACTTCGGCTGCACCACAAAAGCCGTGGGACGCCAGCCATATCACAGGCAGCGCACCGTCTGCATGTTGTTGGGTCAGATCCATGCCGCGTTGTTGCAGCAACGCCGCCAGCGCAAACAGCGTCTCGTGCGCCAGCAAGGGGTCTTGACCGGCATCGCACAACCGCTTCGCTTCGCGCATCATGGCGGCGCTCGCGGCAGGCACGTTGTTCGTCGCCTCGCTGCCGGAGACCGTGTCCGGGTTGGCAATGACGTGCAGGGCGCGCTCGCGTGCCTGCTTCACCATCTTCTGCGTCAATCGCAGGTAGCTCACGAGACTGTCCGGCAAGAGCGAGACGGGGGTGACGCCCGCGTCGTTGGCCCGATCCGGATCGCCGCCGTAACGCAGGGCGAGGATGAACAGAAAGTAGGCAGAGAACGAGTAGGGCCGCAACCGTGTGGTGGCCGCGAGCTGATGCATGAGCGTGTTGCCCTCACGACCGATTTCGGCGGTGTTGCAGGCGGCACCCAGCGAGAGCAGGACGTCGGCCGCCGCGCAGTAGCCATTGAAAGCCAGTAGCACGACGGGCGGCGAACCCGTGAGGGCGGGCTGGGTGAAGTCGGCACCGTGCGACAGGAGCATCTTTCCCAGACGAAAGAGCGAATCGTGTGCCACGAGCAGGTCACGACCGTTCAGATACAGACGCTCGGCTTCGGCGGCCATCGCCGTGGCGATGAGCGGCACGCCGTTCGCTGTGGCCTGATTCACGTCTGCACCGAGGTCCAGCAGCGACGGCAGCCATTCCACGGCGACGTGACCGCACAAGTGCGACAGCGGCAGGTGAACGTCTCCCGCGACCTCGGACACCGGCACGTTGTTGGTCTTGTCGCGACCGCACGCAATTAGCACGCGCAGCGCACTGGAGACGGTCGACGACGGGAGTGTGGGGAATTCGTTGGCCATGAGGGCGTCCACGAACACCGTGGGGTAGGCGGACGGCTCCGCAGCGTACCGGAGCCAGAGTTGCAGGCCCATGTCGCTTAGCAACAGATCGGCGTCATCCGGCTCAAGGTCGTCGCGCGCCGACCGGCTAACGAAGACACCGGCATTTTCGAGATCGCTGAGTGTTCTGTGCTGCACTGGTGTGCAAAACAGGGTGGCCATCGAGAAGACGAGCTTTTTGGGATTGTCCGGTCGTGCCAACGAACAACTGTCGTGGAGTTCACGGCCGGCGGTTGTCGTCGGGCTCATCAGGATGTCCCACACTTCGCGCGACGTACAACGCGTCTCGCGTCGCGCGCGCAGGAGGGCTTCGAGCGTGAGGCCGTCCGGTAAGGCAGCGTTGTTGCTCTCGGAACCGAGATGCGCGGCTGGCGATATCGACTGGGGGGGGATTGAGGGTATGGGCATGGCGGGCGAGTGGGTCAGCTAAGGGCTCTGATGCGACGGAACGCGGCCGTGCGGACAGTCGTGAGGAATGCATCGTCGATTTGCGGGCTGAGCGAAATCGGTTCAGGCAACCATGATCGAGCCGTGTGTCCCGCCGCGTTCGGCACGTCCAGATTGCCGCCGTAGCGCAGAGCGAGGATCAGGACGTAATGGGCGAGCTTGGCGTTTTCACTATGCGTTGGGGCGTCGCGCATGTGAACGGCCTGGGCCAGGTGATGCATCAGCGTGTTCCCATGACGGTCGGCTGCATGGGGACTGGCGCCGTTCACGAGCAACGCTTCGGCCGCGCCGCACAGTCCGTGAAACGCGAGCAGCGCGACGGAGGGCACGCCGCGCGCGTTCGGTTGCGACAGATCGGCACCGTGCCGTTTGAGAAGTCCGGCGAGCTGCAACAGCGAGCGATGTGCACACATGAAGCTCTGTCCCGCGTTGTGCAGCCGGATCGCTTCGGCACGCATGGCATTCACAATCAGCGGTACCCCGCGTTGACTCATTTGATGCGGGCAGCCGCCGAGTTCGAGCACGCGGCGCAACCAGTGCGGCGCGACCTGGCTGCACAGATGGGAGAGGGGGTTGACGGGGGCGAGGTCGGACGGATTCGACGGCGTGGCGGCGGTACGATCGCGCCCGCAAGCGATGAGAATCCGCAGAATCTTTGCGATACGTGTTCTGTCGTGCATCGACGTCGCACCGTAGATGTCTGAGCCGTCGAATACCTTGAGGTAAGCCGTCGGCGTCGCAGCGTATTGCAGCCAGAGAAGCAGTCCTTCGTTGCTGCGTAGCAGGGCGCCGTCTTCAGGGCGCAGATAACCGGCACGCGCCGGAATGAGAAAGACGCCTGCGTCCGTGAGCCGGTCGACCGTGCGCTCCGATTCGGGCATGGTCAGCAGCGTCACCATTTCGAGAAACAGCGGACCGTTCGGCGATGCGGCTTCGCACGCACCGCGCAATTCGCGCCCCGCACAGCTTTGCGGGTCGACGAGCATGTTCCAGATGTCCTGCGTCCGATACAGCGACCCGCGTCGCACGTCGAGCAGATCCATCAACGAGGTGGCGGACAAATGCCGTCCTTCGGGTTGCGGATGGGAGGCGGCGATGTCGTCGCTCGGGCTGTGGGTGTACGTGCTGTGCGCACTGGTGGTGATGGGTGGGGTACCGGGCATGGTCGTGGGCGCGTGGCGTGGAGAAGCCGCATCGTCGCGCACACGCCGCGCGCGGGTTTTGGTATTCGCCCCGCCAGGTTTTCCATGACGGACATGCCGACGCGGGGCGACTGCCGCACTACAATGCGGTATTCATGAATCATTGCCACGCATTTGTATGACGGAGAAAAACATTCCAGACGCCGCGTCCGCCGAGAACCCGTTGCAGACGCAGGACAACGAGGCCGTGATCGCCGCGACGCGCCACTGGCTCACGCGCGCCGTGATCGGCCTGAACCTTTGCCCGTTCGCGAAGGCGGTGCACGTCAAGGATCAGATCCGGTATGTCGTGAGTGCCGCGCGCGATATGGAAGGTGCGCTGCTCGATCTGGAGAGGGAGTTGCAGTGGCTGTCGCAGGCCGACCCACAGGCCGTCGATACGACGTTGCTGATCGTGCCGGAGGCGTTGCTCGACTTCCACGAGTACAACGACGCACTGTTCTTTGCCGAGCGCATGCTCAAGCAGTTGCAGCTCGAAGGCGAACTACAGATCGCGAGTTTCCATCCGGACTATCAGTTCGAAGGCACCGATCCGGACGACGCCGAGAATTTCACGAACCGTTCGCCGTATCCGATTCTGCATTTGCTACGCGAAGCGAGCATCGACCGTGCGGTGGAAGCGTTCCCGGAAGCCGAAACGATCTACGAGCGTAACGAAGCGCTGATGCGCAAGATGGGCGTCGCGGGATACCACGAGTGGATGGCGCAACCGGCCGAAGACGAAGATGGCGCGAACGACAACGTCATTGATGACGATGAGGTGGGCAAAGCGGGGAAGTGATGAGGGGCGTCGGGGAGAGTGAGGATTCGATGTCTCTCTCCGGCACTAACGAACGCCAAAAAACAAAAAAGCCGCGCGACATAATCGGGCGGCTTTTCTGTTGACTGCTGAGTACTTCGTCTTGCTTGCATCACCAGGGACTGAGTAAGTCGCTGGTGCCGGAGAGAGGAATCGAACCCCCGACCTTCTCATTACGAATGAGCTGCTCTACCGACTGAGCTACTCCGGCGCTGCGAAGAAGTGAGATATTAGCAGACTTTACGGATTTGTCACTACTTTTTTCGAAGATTTTTTGCTGTGACTGCGTCAGTCACGCGTAAATCATTGAAATTTCAGAAATCCTGCGCTTCCGTCGCCGCGAAAAAATTTTCACGACATCGCATCGTCTTCGCGACGACGAAACCGCGTCCTCACGTCGCTTACTTCTTGTCGGCTTCGTGGTGATAACCGGTCACACGTTCGACTTCGTTCTTCGAGCCGAGGAACACCGCAACGCGCTCGTGCAGCTTCTGCGGTTGAATGTCGAGAATGCGCTGTGTGCCGTTCGTGGCCGCACCGCCTGCCTGCTCCACGAGGAAGCTCATCGGGTTCGCTTCGTACATGATGCGCAGCTTGCCCGGCTTGTCCGGGTCGCGCTTGTCGGCCGGGTACATGAACACACCGCCGCGCGTCAGAATGCGATGCACGTCCGCCACCATCGACGCGATCCAGCGCATGTTGAAGTCCTTGCCGCGCACGCCTTCCTTGCCTTGCAGCAACTCGCCGATGTAACGCTGCACCGGCGGATACCAGTGGCGCTCGTTCGACATGTTGATCGCGAATTCCTTCGTGTCTTCCGGAATGCGCATGCCTTCCTGCGTCAGCACCCACGACCCCATCTCGCGATCGAGCGTGAAGCAGTTCACACCGTGGCCCGTCGTGAGCACCAGCACCGTTTGCGGACCGTACACCGCATAACCGGCCGCGACTTGCTGCGTGCCCGGTTGCAGGAAATCCTTCTCGGTCGGGTCCGTCACGCCCTCGGGGCAACGCAGCACCGAGAAGATCGTGCCGATCGACACGTTGACGTCGATGTTCGACGAACCGTCGAGCGGGTCGAACATCAGCAGATATTCGCCCTGCGGATAGCGATTCGGAATGTGGAAGACGTCTTCCATCTCTTCCGAGGCCATGGCCGCCAGGTGGCCGCCCCATTCGTTGGCTTCGAGCATGATCTCGTTGGAAATCACGTCGAGCTTCTTCTGGACTTCGCCCTGCACGTTCTCGCTTCCTGCGCTGCCCAGCACGCCACCCAGCGCGCCCTTGGACACGGCGTGGCTGATGGACTTGCACGCACGTGCGACGACTTCGATCAGCAAACGAAGCTCGGCGGGAATGTTGTTGAATTCCCGCTGCTGTTCGATCAGATATTGGGTAAGGGTCTTGCGCCGCATGTGGGCCTCCGGAAAAGCGAAAAAGCGTGGATATCGAGATGCCCGCAATTTTACTCGTAAAGCGACACTGCCCCCGCGAAAAATCCTTGGGGGCAGTGCAGTATCGGCATCGTCCGACGAACGATTCGGATTTCTCCGACGCGTTCGCGGCGCGCGAAATCAGTCGAGACCGTCGAACAGCGCGTCGTCCGGACCGATGTGCGACGGCGAGCGCCAGGCGGCGTCGCGCATGCTGTGCTGGACTTGCTTGTCCACGCCGAGCAGGATCGCGAAGATCGCCATGCGCACCGGAATACCGTTGTCCGTCTGACGGAAGATCGCCAGACGCGGATCGTGATTCAGATCCGTCGACAGATCGTTGGCACCCGGGCGGCTGTCGCGCGGCAGCGGGTGCATGATGATCGTGCGGCTATCGCAATACTGGTTGATCAGCGCTTCGTTGATCTGGAAGTCCGGCGTGTAGCCTTCGATGGCCTCGTCGGCAAAGCGCTCTTTCTGGATGCGCGTCGCGTAGACCACGTCCGCACCGGCCAGATCGGCGAGCGAATTGCTCTGCACGATGACGTGGCCGTTCTGCGAGATCTGGTCGAGAATGTACGTCGGCATTTCCAGCGACGGCGGCGAGATCAGCGTGAACTTCAGGCCGCGATACAGCGCGAGCAGTTTGATGAGCGAGTGCACCGTGCGACCGTAGCGCAGGTCGCCGACCATCGCCACGTGCGCGCCGTCGACCAGCTTGCCCAGACGCGAGAACTCGCGGCCGATGGTGTACAGATCGAGAATCGCCTGACTCGGGTGTTCGCCCGGGCCGTCGCCGCCGTTGATGACGGGGATGTTCGTGGCGCGTGCGAATTCGGCGACCGAACCCTTTTCCGGGTGACGCACGACGAGCGCGTCGACGTAACCGCTCATGACACGGCTCGTGTCGTAGATCGATTCGCCCTTGGCCATCGAGGAGAACGTGAAGCCGGTCGTGTCGCACACCGAGCCGCCGAGGCGGCAGAAGGCGGAGCCGAAGCTCACGCGGGTGCGGGTACTGGCTTCGAAGAACAGGTTGCCCAGCACAGCACCTTCGAGCACGCGCGAGATCTTCTGGCGGCGCGCGATCGGTTGCATGATGTCGGCAACGTGGAACAATTCTTCGAGCGAATCGCGCGAGAACTGGTCGACGGAGATCAGATGCGGCTTGCCGTCGAGGCCCATGCGTTCGCGCAGCGGCTTGTGTGCGCTTTGCGTAGATTCCGCAGAGGGCGCTTCGCGACCGAGAATTTCACCGACGAATTTCTCCACGATGCTCGGCATCGTGCGATATTCGCTGGAATCTTCGGGCAGCAGCCACGTGTCGAGGGCGCGCCGACGAACGCCGATGCGCTCGGCGAAGGTGTCGCGGGTCATGTTCAGGCGACGCATCGCGTCGCGCAGGAAAGTCTGCTGTGCACTCATGGTCGGGTCGGCAGGAATGTGTACGCGATGCGTATAATAGGCGTCGATTCGTTGTTTGTCCAGCAAAAGACGTGCCCCTCGCGGGGCCGCGCCAGCCGGGCGTTTCCGGCATTTCCGGTGTATTGCCGTACGGGTATGGAAAACCTTCTCCGCAAGCTTGACCTCACTTCTTTGCGTCTTTTCGTGGCCGTCTGCCAGGAGCGGAGCATGGCGCGTGCCGCCGAGCGCGAATTCATCGCGCCTTCGGCCATCAGCCGTCGCATTGCCGACATCGAAGCCATCGTGGGACTCCCGCTTATTCAGCGTCACCAGCGCGGCATCACCGTCACGCCGGTGGGCGAGACCGTGCGCCGTTACGCCGAACGTATTCTAGGCACGATCGAATCGCTGGGCGCCGAGCTGTCCCAATTTCACGAAGGGGCGCGCGGCAGCGTGCGCATTGCGGCCAATCTCTCGGCCATCGTGCAGTTCCTGCCGGAAGACCTGGCGGCGTTCGGGCGCGTCTTTTCGGCGGTGGACGTCGAACTCGACGAACAGCACAGCAACGAGGTGCTGCAACGCGTGGCCGAACGCGCGGTGGACGTGGGCATTTGCAACGCCGTCGAAGGCATCGAGGCGTTCACGATGGTGCCGTACCGCCGCGACCGGCTCGCCATGATTCTGCCGGCGGGGCACCCGCTCGCAGCGCGCACCGGTGAGATCCCGTTTTCCGCGTGTGCCGGAGAGACGCTGGTGGGGCTTCAGGGCAACAGCGCGCTCACGCAGATGCTGCGACAGCAGGCGAGTGCGGCGGGCGAGTCGTTGCGTATCAAGATTCGCGTCTCCAGTCTCGATGCCCTGTGTCGCATGGCGCACGCCGGACTCGGCATCGCCATCGCCCCCGAGCAGGTGGGGCAGTTGTACGTCGGCAAGCTGGATGTGGTGGTGCGCCCGCTCACGGACGAGTGGGCGCATCGCCAGCTCTGGCTGGTCTTCCCGTCGCGCGAGCAATTGAGTGCGACGGCGTCGGCCGTGGTGAATTTCCTCGCACAAGGGCAGGGCGGGGCCTCCGCCTGAGCGCGCATCAGCGGTAGCGAACCCGAACCCGAGCGCAATCGCGCCATATTCGGTCATATCAGGCCATAGCGCGCCAAGGCGCACCGAACCGCACACGGCTGATCCCCTTCGTCATCGGTCACGCCCGCCTTGCCGAAGCGGCACGGCAGGGCGACGACACGGCCGCTATGCTGTCTTCCGGAGGTATTTGCCGCATGGAAGACATCATTCGTTTCGACGGCCGCGTGCTGTTTCTGTCCGACGACCCGGCCATCGTGCGCCGCCAGTTGTCCGGCGAGTCCGTCTCGCGCGCCGAGGCCGGCGCGCTGCGCGACAACGTTTCAACGGACGAAATCACACCCGTCACCGTCATGCTGACGTACGACGAGCGACTCGGACGCTATCCGTACGTCGGTTTCAAAGCGGGAAACGAGATGCCCGTGGGCGAGCACGAGGTGCGTCGCGGCGGCTTTCAGGTCACCGTCGCAGGCAAGCGCTACGGCAAAGGGTCGTCGCGCGAGTCGAGCCCGTTGGCGGAGTTGTCGGCGGGCATCCGGCTGATCGTCGCCGAGAGCTTCGAGCGTATCTATCAGCAGAACTGCGACAACATCGGCATTCTGACGACGACCGACTTCGGCGTACTCGATCGCATTCTCGCGGGCGAAGCCATTCCGATCACCGAGTTCCTCAAGGGGCGCGACGCCCTCACGCAGCAGATCATCCGCAGCGGCGGTTTGCTCGCCTACAGCAAGTTCGCGGAGTGGCCTGCGCCGCTCGCGCATGACGACGCAGCGAAGACACCCACTCAGCCGCCGCGCACGCTCGTCGAGAAGATCATGGCGCGCCGCCTGCATCCGGCCACGCCGGGCGCCGAGCATGGCGACGGTGTGTTCGTGCGCGTCGATTGGCGTTTCTCGCACGACTACTTCACGGGAATGTGTGCGCATCTGATGCATCGCGCGTTCGGTGAGCCGGCGGCGCTGTACGATCCGGCGCGCATCATCGCGTTTCAGGACCATCTGGTGCTCGCGGAGCAGAGCTTCCCGCACGTCTCGCAAGGGCTGTTGCCCGGTGTCGCGAATCTGACGAGCGGTCATCGCGAGTTCGTCGCGCGCTACCCGGTGCTGGCGCACGGGCAACTGGCCGACGACGGTGAACACGGTGCCGACGGCATCTGTCACGCCCTCATGGCCGAGCGCTACGCGTTGCCCGGCCAGATTGTCATCGGCACCGACTCGCACACGCCGCACGCGGGTGCGCTCGGCTGCCTCGCGTTCGGTGCGGGCGCGACAGACATTGCGAATAGCTGGGTGACGGGCTACGTGCGCTGCAAGGTGCCGCAGACATTGCGTATCGAGATTGACGGCGATCTCGCGCCCGGCGTGACGGCCAAGGACGTCGTCCTTCATCTGCTGCGCCTCGACGCGATCCGAAGCGGCGGTGCGATCGGCCTCGTCTTCGAATATGCGGGCAGCGCCGTGCAGGCCATGTCGGTCGACGAGCGCGCCACGCTCACCAATATGGTGGCCGAGCTGGGCGGCTTTACCGGCATCGTCGCACCGGATGAGAAAACGGTGGCGTTCCTCAAGGAGCGGCGGGGCATCGACTTCGCGCTCGAACCGTGGATGACGAGCGACGCCGGCGCGAGTTATCGCGACGTGATCCGCATCGACGCCACCTCGCTCACACCGATGCTCGCGCGTCCCGGCGATCCGGGCAACGGCGTGGCGCTCGCCGAGCTGGACGCCCCCGTCGCCATCGACATCGCCTACGGCGGCTCCTGCACCGCAGGCAAGCGCGACGACTTCGACGCCTATCACGACGTGCTCGCGTGGGGCGTCGCCCACGGCCTGCGCGTTGCACAGGGGCGTTCGTTGTTCCTGCAATTCGGCACGATGGACGTGCGCGCCTACTGCGAAGCGCGAGGCTATCTGAAGACGTTCGAAGACGCCGGTGTGACGCTCATCATGCCCGGCTGCGGCGCATGCGCGAACTGTGGCCCGGGGCAATCGACGTCTGCCGACCAGGTCACCATCAGCGCGATCAACCGCAACTTCCCGGGACGCTCGGGACCGGGCAGCGTGTGGCTCGCGAGTCCTTACACGGTTGCGGCGAGTGCGCTGGCGGGGCGCATCGTCAGCTTCGACGAATTGAAAGCGACGGCGTTGCAGTAACGCGCGTCGCGACGGTTTCGCTGTGTGCGACGCATGCTGCTGCGCATCGACGATTCGACACGATGTGCTGCGCAACGTCGCACCAGAAAGATGCCGTGCTGTTGTTGGTGAACATCGCAATTTTTCGTAGTACGTGGCAAAGGTGACTGGCGCGGTGTCATTCGTGGCACAATTTCGGCCTCGCGCCTGTCGATTCATGGTGTATCCGATGTCCGAAGAGACGTCGGACTGTGAGCAGTTCGGCCATGACCGAACGGGCCCGGAGACGATTTTCATGCCATCCCCCGACGTATCAATGCCTTCCATGCCTCGCGCCGCTCAAGCAACGACAGCGGCAACCCGCCTGACCGCAGGCGACATTTCCGCCCGACTCGACCGTCTGCCCCCGACCCGCACTGTGTGGAAACTGGTGGTGCTGCTCAGTCTCGGTTTCTTCTTCGAACTCTATGACCTGCTCTACACCGGCTACATCGCACCGGGTCTGGTGAAAAGCGGCATCCTGACGCCCACGACACCGGGCCTGTTCGGCACGACCGGGGTGGCGAGCTTCATCGCCGCGTTGTTCTCCGGCCTGTTCATCGGCACCATCGCGTGCGGCTTTCTCGCCGACCGCTTCGGGCGTCGCGCGGTGTTCACCGGCTCGCTGCTCTGGTACACCGTCGCCAACGTCATCATGGCGTTTCAGGAGACGGCCACCGGTGTGAACTTCTGGCGCTTTGTCGTGGGCCTCGGCATCGGCGTGGAGCTGGTGACGATCGGCACCTACATTGCGGAACTCGTGCCCAAGCAGATTCGCGGACGCGCCTTCGCGTGCGAACAGGCCGTCGGGTTCACGGCGGTGCCGGTCGTGGCGTTCCTTGCGTATTGGCTCGTGCCGCGCGAATTCTTCGGTCTGGAAGGCTGGCGCTGGGTGGTGCTCATCGGCGCGCACGGTGCGGTGTTCGTCTGGTGGATTCGCCGTGCCCTGCCGGAAAGCCCGCGCTGGCTCGCGCAGAAGGGACGTCTGGACGAAGCGGATCGCGTGCTCTCGGCGCTCGAAGCCAAGGTCGAGCGCGAGTACGGCAAGCCGCTGCCCCCGCCGGGCGTGCCGGAGCCGGTCGTGCCCAAGAGCGCGTTTCGCGACATGTGGGTGCCGCCGTATCGCAAGCGCGCCATCATGATGATTCTGTTCAACATCTTCCAGACGGTCGGCTTCTACGGCTTCGCGAACTGGGTGCCGACGCTGCTCATCAAGCAGGGCATCACCGTGACGACGAGTCTCGCGTATTCGAGCGTGATCGCGCTGGCCGCACCTGTGGGTCCGCTGATCGGGCTGTGGATGGCCGACAAGGTCGAGCGCAAGCACGCCATCGTGTGGACGGCGGGTATCGGCATCGTGTGCGGGATGGTGTTCTCGCAGGTCACGTCGTCGGTCATGCTGATCGCGATGGGCATTGGCCTGACGCTCGCGAACAACATCATGTCCTACAGCTATCACGCGTATCAGACGGAGTTGTTCCCCACGGGCATTCGTGCGCGCGCGGTCGGTTTCGTCTATTCGTGGAGCCGCTTCTCGGCGATTTTCACGGCGTTTCTGATTGCGTCGGTGCTGCGCAATTTCGGCGTGACCGGTGTGTTCGCGTTCATCTCGTGCGCGATGCTGATCGTCATGCTCGCCATCGGTCTGATGGGCCCGCGCACGAAGGACATCGCGCTGGAGAAGATTTCGCAATAAGCTGGCGTTCCCAGCCTCCCCCGGAGATCCCGACCATGGTGGACCTGAAGACAGAAGCGGCCTACGAGGCCAATGCCGAACGTTACAGTGAAGACTGGCTTGAACAGCCGCCGCCCGACGACATGTACGCATTGCTGATGCGCCATTTCGTGCCGGGCGGCAAGACGGTCGATGTGGGATGCGGGAATGGGCGCGACGCCGCGTGGCTGGCGCAGCAAGGCTTCGACGTCACTGGTTACGACGCCTCGCCGGCGTTCGTGGCGGTGGCGCGCAAAACCTTCCCGTGGGTGACGTTTCACGTCGACCGTCTGCCGTTGATGGAAAGCGTGACGGCGCAGTATGACAACGTGATCTGCGAGACGGTGCTGATGCATCTGCCTGCCGATGAGATCGCGCAGGCTGCCGACCGGCTGTGGACGCTGGTGCGCCCCGGTGGTGTGCTCTACGTGTCGTGGCGTGTGACCGAAGGTGCCGACCTGCGTCACGACGATTGCCGTCTCTACAGTGCTTTCGATTCCGCCGTGGTGCGTGCGGCGCTGCACGAGGGCGTCGTGTTGCACGAGGAGGACGTCACGAGCGCGAGTTCGGGAAAGCGTGTCTGCCGGTTGATTGTGCGGCGTCCCGGCTGACGCGACGACAGCGCGACAATAGCGCGACGGCGACATCCCACCGCTCGCGCACGCCATCAGATCAATTCAATTTCCGGCAGCGTCAGCAGACTCGTCTCGCGCATGATCGAGACGAACTCGCCGATGTACGGGCGTGCCGTCGTCGCCGGTAGCGTGGTGGCCCACAGCTCGGCCGTCAGCCCTTGCGGCGTGATGGGCCGTGCACTCACATAACGACGTTCCAGATACCCGGTCACGGCCCACAGCGGCAGCGCGGCCAGCCCGCGACGGCTCGCGACCAGTTGCAGGATCGCCACCGTCAGTTCGGTCGTGCGGCGTGTCGGCTCGATGCCCGCAGGGCGTAGCACCTGACGCACGATGTCGAGCATGTCGTCGGGCACCGGGTAGGTGATGAGTGTCTCGTCGCGAAAATCCTCGGCATCGACGTGCGATCTGCTTGCCAGCGGATGATCGTTCGCCATGAGCGCGATCATCTGAAAGCGGAACAGCGGATGGAAGTCCACCGCCTCGCCTTCCTCGTGTTCGGAGATGATCGCCAGATCTGCGCGGTCCTGATGCAACAGCCCGATCGGGTCGGCATGAAAGCCCGACACGATGTCCAGTTCCACTTCCGGCCAGCGCTGACGAAACGCGTCCATCGCGGGCATCAGCCAATCGAAGCACGTATGGCATTCGACGGCGATGCGCAATGTCCCCTGCGTGCCTTGTGCGAGCCGGGTGAGATCGCGCCCCGCTTCGTCGACGGCGGGCACAACGTCTTCCGCCAGCGCCAGCAGACGCTTGCCCGCCGGGGTGAACACGAGCGGGGCCGACTTGCGCACGAATAGCGGCAAGCCGTAGAAATCTTCCAATGCCTTGATCTGATGCGAGAGAGCGGATTGCGTCAGGTGAAGCCACAACGCCGCGCGGGAGACGCTGCCGGTGTCGCGCAACGCCAACAAAGTCTGCAAGTGACGAAGTTCGATGGGGGTGCGTTGCATGAATGAAATTAATGGTAAATGCCAAAAATTGTCGTTCAGATAATACATGGGCACCCGGGATACTGCCAGTCACACTGCGCCGAAAGAAAAACGCTGCCGACGCAGAAATGCGGGGCAGCGTTTTTCATTATTGGATCGGAGCGCGCGACGCCGCACCTGTCAGGGTTGACAGGTGCGCAATTGCATTTCGTTGACTAGACTGCGCTCCAAATGGCGCGCATGCATGACACATATTAGAAATAGCAAATTGCGCGCCCGATGCGGGTGGTGGCAAGACACGCTCGCGGCAACGACTCAGGTTTGTAGAGCAGAAGTCGGGAAGTGCGCATGGAAGAGTTCATTCTACTTTCGCGCGGTGATCTCGTGCCGCCAGTTTCCGTCGACAGCCGCTATCCAAGGGTCATGATCGACGAACAGGGAACGCCGGAGCGTGCCGCGTTGCACTATGACGGCAGTATGAAGGCGTCGTGCTACGACGGTCAGAAAACGTGGCACTTTCGACCTGTCGACGTGCGTCTGGATTTCGTGGAGGGCGCGCCCCACTGGTGGAGCGTGCGTGCTGAGGTGCGCTCGCCGGCCGCGTCCAACTTTGCGTTCGACGAGTCACTGCGACTGACGTTTCGCTCAAGTCTGCCCAACGGCGACTACGAGATCGAGAGTCCGCCCGATGCCGACGTGATGATGATTTACCAGTTGACGTTTCGTGATCCGCCCACCTATCCGGGGCAGGACGTGCATATCACGGTCAGCGCGATGAGCGGCAAGTTGATGTTACGCAACGATCCCCGCAACCTTCTCATGGGCGGGGCGTTCGATGAGGTGGTGATTCCGGTGCCGGGGCTGCAACCGCTGATCGGTGTGGGGGAGCGCTGGCCTTACAAACTTTGTCTGAGGAACGGAAGCTTCGAAGTCATGCGGCCGTGACGTCGGTGGTCGACGGCCGCATGGCATCGTCATCGATCAGGCAAGCGCCTTCTCAACGATCTCACGCACGTCCTTCGACAGTGCCTGATGCTGCGCCACCCGCTGCAAGGCGTCACGCATGCGCTCGCGCAGCGCCGGCGTGTATTTGCGCCAGCGGTCGAGCACGCGGGCAAGTCGTGCGGCGACTTGCGGGTTGAGCGCATCGAGCGCCAGCACCTGCTCGGCCCAGAACTGATAGCCCGAACCGTCGGTGGCGTGGAACTGCGCCGGGTTGCCGCTACAGAAGCTGAAGATCAGCGAGCGGGCGCGGTTCGGGTTCTTCAGCGTGAAGGCCGGATGCCCCATGAGCGCACGCACCGCATCGATCACGCAGTGGCTACCGTCGCCGCGTTGCATCGCCTGGAGGGCAAACCACTTGTCGATGGCGAGCGGCTCGTTCTCAAAGCGCTGATAGAAGTCCACGAGCGCTTCGGCCGCATGGTTCGGGCCGTGCGCAGCGTCGCCTTCACGGGCCGCACCGCCGCGTTGCACCAGCGCGGTGAGCGCGGAGAAGCGGTCGGTCATGTTGTCGGCCGTGTCGTATTGCGTGCGTGCGGTTTGCGCCACACCGGCGTCCGACAGTTCCATCAGATACGACAGGGCGAGGTTCTTCAGTGCACGCTCGCCAGCCGACGCGGCATCGGGCTGATACGGGCCCGGCACGCGATGGTTGTGATACGCGGCAAGCCATTCCGTGTGCAGCGACGCGGCCAGACGTTGACGCAGATACTGACGCGCGGCGTGAATGGCGGCCGGATCGATCTCCGTCATCTGCTCGCCGAGATACGACTCGGCCGGCAGCGTGAGGGCTTGCGCGCGGAACGCCGGGTCGAGCGTTTCGTCGCGAAGCACCTGGCGGAAGGCTTCGAGCACGTAGCTGTCCACGCTCGGCAACTGGCCCATCTGAATCGATTCGACGAGGGCGAGCAACTGACGCGTCGCCAGACGCTGCCCGGCTTCCCACCGGTTGAACGGATCGCTGTCGTGCGCCATCAGGAACGCAAGTTCGTCGATGGTGTACTCGTGTTCGACGATCACCGGAGCCGAGAAGCCGCGCAGCAGCGAGGGCATCGGTGTGTGGGCGACGTCGATGAACGTAAAGCTTTGACGCTCCTGCGTGAAGTCGAGCACGCGCGTGGTGGACGCCGGTGCATCGGCGGCTTCACCGGCGAGGCGCAGCACCATGTCGCGGCCGTCGCGATCGAGCAGACCCACGGCGAACGGAATGTGGAACGGCTGCTTGACGAGCGTCTCGTCCTGCAACTCGACGCCGACCTTCGGGCAGCGCTGCGTGAGCGTGAGGGTGTAGGTGCGGGCGGCTTCGTCGTAGACGGCATCGACCGTCACTCGCGGCGTGCCGGCCTGGCTGTACCAGCGACCGAACTGCGTGAGGTCGCGGCCGTTGGCGTCGGCCATCGCGGCGCGGAAGTCGTCGCACGTGACGGCCTGACCGTCGTGACGCTCGAAGTACAGATCCATGCCGCGACGGAAGCCGTCACGGCCGAGCAACGTCTGATACATGCGCACGACTTCGGCGCCTTTCTCGTAGACGGTGACCGTGTAGAAGTTGTTGATCTCGACGTAGCTCTCGGGGCGTACCGGGTGCGCCATCGGACCGGCGTCCTCCGGGAACTGCGCCTGACGCAGCACGCGTACGTCGTCGATGCGCTTGACCGCGCGGCCCGACTCGGAGCCCATCATGTCGGCGGAGAATTCCTGATCGCGGAACACGGTCAGGCCTTCCTTGAGGCTCAACTGGAACCAGTCGCGGCAGGTCACGCGATTGCCGGTCCAGTTGTGGAAGTATTCGTGGCCCACGACCGCTTCGATGTTGCCGAAGTCGTCGTCCGTCGCGGTGGCGGCGTCGGCCAGCACGTACTTCGTGTTGAAGATGTTCAGGCCCTTGTTCTCCATCGCGCCCATGTTGAAGTCGCTCACGGCGACGATCATGAAGCGATCGAGATCGAGCACGCGGCCGAAGCGCTCCTCGTCCCAGCGGATCGAGTTGATGAGCGAATGCATGGCGTGTTCGGTCTTCTCCAGATCCTGCGGCTGGACCCAGACCTGCAGCAGCTTTTCGCGGCCGTCGCCGGCCGTGATGCGTTCCTCCCGGCAAACCAGACGGCCCGCGACGAGTGCGAACAGATAGCTCGGCTTCTTGAACGGGTCGTCCCAGACGGCGAAATGACGTCCGTCCGGCAGATCGCCCTTGTCGATCAGATTGCCGTTGGCGAGCAGCACCGGATACGCTTCGCGGTCGGCGCGCAGCGTCACGGTGTACGTCGCCATCACATCCGGACGGTCGAGGAAGTAGGTGATCTTGCGGAAGCCTTCGGCTTCGCATTGCGTGAAGAAGTTGCCGCCGGAGACGTATAGCCCCATGAGCGACGTGTTCTCTTGCGGACGACAGCGGGTGACCAGCGTGAGCTCGAACGTTTCGGGCGGTGCAACGACGGTCAGCGTTTCTTCGCCGGTGCGGTAGCCGGACCACGGCTTGCCGTCGATTTCGAGGCTGACCAGTTGCAGGCCCTGGCCCACCAGTTCGAGGTCGCCGCCGGGGCCAGCCGGGTTACGGTGGATGCGCAATCGGCTGGTGACGGTGGTCACGTCGGCGGCGAGGTCGAAGTCGAGTTGGACGGTGTCGATCAGATACGCCGGGGGCGTATAGTCGGAACGTTGGATGACACCTGCGAGGTCGGTTCTGAGCATGGACGGTAATGTGCGGACGGCCAAGGATTCACAAATTGTAACGGAGTGGCGCACGCTTCGTGTCCAAGCCGCGAATTTGCTGAATTTTCGTTCAACGCAACCGTCAAACGATTCGGATGTGCGCGAGAGGCCGTCCTATGCTTAAATCGTCGCAACATAACGACCCACGAGGCTGATCGGACGCAGCGGCACCGAGGCGTCTACAGCGGGTTTCGGAATCGGGAGTACTGAATCATGTGGAAACGATGGGGAATGGCGACGTTGGCCGTCGCCAGCGTGTTGCTGGCCGGATGCGCCAGCACAGTGACCAGCCAGGTCACGGCGTTCGGCACTTCGCCGGGCTTCGAGGGGCCGCGCACGTATGCGCTCACGCGCACCGCCGAGCAGCAGAACAATCAGGAACATGCGACGTACGAGCAGTGGCTGCGTAATCGCCTGGCAGGTGACGGTTTCAGTGAGCAAAGCCCTTCGAGTGCGCACTATCTGATCGGCATGTCCTACGGCATTACCCAGCAAGTGATGCGCGTGACGGAACCGGCCTACGACCCGATGTTCGCGCCCGGTCCGTGGGGACCGTGGGGCCGTCCGTGGGGCTGGTACGGGTATCCGTACGGCGCGCCGCCGGCGTACATCCAGCGCGATTACCCCTATGGCCTTGCGGGCTTGCAACTGCGCTTCACGGACCGTCCGACGGGCAAGGAGGTGTATCGCGTGCAGGCCGAGACGAGCGATGCCGGCACGTCGATGGCCTCCGCCATGCCGTTCCTGATCGATGCGGCGCTCAAGCAGCTACCGTTCCCGAGCGGACAAACCGTCAACGTCCAGCAGAAAGTCGGACAGTGACGTTCTGACGGATGTGATGGATGAAGAAAGACCGGCCGATCCCAGGCCGGTCTTTTTTTGTTTGCAGAAGTGCTTACTGCATCAGCGTGATGACGCCGAGTACGAGGAAAATCACGGCCGCTACGGCGTGCACGGCGCGGGTCGGCAAGCGTCCCGAGAACTTGTGGCCGACGAGCACGGCAGGCACGTTCGCAAGCATCATGCCGAGCGTCGTCCCGGCCACCACGCCGAAGAAGTCCTGATAGCGCGCGGCGAGCATGACCGTTGCGATCTGAGTCTTGTCGCCCATTTCGGCGATGAAGAACGTGACGACGGTCGAGAGGAATACGCCGAACTTGCGACGCGTGTTCGCTTCTTCGTCGTCGAGCTTGTCAGGGACGAGAATCCAGATCGCCATGCCGATGAAGGAGGCCACGACGGCCCATTTCATGATGGCCGGGCTGATCGCCGTCGAGAGCCATTCGCCCACGGCACCGGCAAAGGCATGGTTGATCAGCGTGGCGACGAAAATGCCGAGAATGATCGGTACGGGCTTCTTGAAGCGCGCAGCGAGCACAAGGGACAACAACTGGGTTTTATCGCCGATTTCGGCAAGCGCGACCACACCGGTCGATACGAGGAATGGGGACACCTTATTTTTCTCCGCCGGGCCGTGTACATGCGAGCCAATGACAATGCGTCCCGGCCCGGGTGGCGGAAGCATCGTCATCGGTCTCGCCAGGCCCGAGGGCTGCGCACGCCATAGCCGGAATCGGCCAAGTCTGTTGACGTACGCCCCTGCCGAAGACTGATGTCTATGACAGGGCGGCTACTCCCCAATGAATCGAGGCGGATTATAGCATTGGCGCAGAGCCATCGCGCAAGCGACGTTTGCGTGACAGTGCGGTAACCGGCTGCGTTAAGCAAAAAAGGGACGGCCGACGGCTGCTGAATGCAAAAAAGGACGGCCGACGGCTGCTAAATGCAAAAAAGGGCAGCCGATGGCTGCCCAAGGAGATCCCCGACCGTTTGCCCCTTGCGCACGGTCGGCGACCGCGAGGGCGCGTGCGCCGCCAGAGCGATGACACCCGCTCCCTCGCGTAAGACATCAGGTCCGTGGCACGCGCCAACAGACCGGATCGGTGCAACGACTGCGATCAGTGCATCAGGCCGTCATTCCATCAAGCGGCCACGCGGCGATGGACCGGCTTGCCAGCGGCATACGTCGTGGCAATCGCGCGATCGTCGCCGAGCATGGCGAATGCGAACAGCAACTCCTCCAGCGACTCGGCCAGCGCCGTACGACGCGCGAGCAACGGCGTCGCCTTCGGGTCGAGCACCACGAAGTCGGCCTCGGCGCCCACGGCGAGCGTGCCGATGGTGCCGTGCAGATCCAGCGCGTGCGCCGCGCCCTCGGTCGCGAGGTAGAACATGCGTTCGGCCGAGAGGTGATACCCCGACAGGCGCGCGACCTTGTGCGCTTCGTTCATCGTTTGCAACATCGAGAACGTGGAACCGCCGCCTACGTCGGTCGCGAGCGTGACCGGCATACGTGTGGCTTCGGCGGCGGCGAAATCGAACAGGCCGCTGCCGAGGAACTGGTTGGACGTCGGGCAATGCGCAGCCACCGTTCCCGTCTCGAACATACGGCGGCGATCATGCTCGTCGAGCCAGATGCAATGCCCGTACACGGCGCGCTTGCGCAGCAGCTTGTAGTGATCGTAGACGTCGAGATAGCTGCGATGTCCCGGGAACAGCGAGCGCACCCATTCGACTTCGTCGGTGTTCTCGGCGACGTGGCTCTGGATGAACACGTCCTGATACTGCTCGGCCAGTTCACCGCACACGCCCAACTGCGCTTCGGTCGACGTCGGCGCAAAGCGCGGCGTGAGCGCGTACAACTGACGCCCCTTGTTGTGCCAGCGCTGAATCAGCGCTTCGCTGTCGCGTGCGCCGGTCTCGGCCGTGTCGCGCAGGAACTCGGGGCAGTTGCGGTCCATCATCACTTTGCCCGCGATCATGCGCAGGTTGCGCGAATCGCTTTCCTTGAAGAACGCGTCGGCCGAGCCGGGGTGCACCGTGCAGTACACCAGCGCACTCGTGGTGCCGCCGCGCAGCAGTTCGTCGAGGAAGAATTGCGCCACATCTGCCGCATATTCCGGATTCTCGAAACGTCGCTCGGTCGGGAACGTGTACTTCTCGAGCCAGGGCAGCAGTCCCGGCGCGGGCGACGCGATCATGTCCGTTTGCGGATAGTGGATGTGCGTGTCGATGAAGCCCGGCGTGATGACCTTGTCGCGCAGATCCTCGATGGGCGTGCCGGCGGGCAGCGTCGGCGCGACCTTGGCGTAGTCGCCCACGGCCGTGATGCGGCCGTTCTCGAATGCGACGATCCCGTCCGTGTGGTGGACGGTGCCCGGCGTGCCGTCGAGATAGGCGCGCGCCGGATCGTGCGTGAAGTAGACCAGTTGCGCGCGGACGGCGCGCAAGGCCTGCGTCGTCGTGTTTGTGGTGGACATTAGCAGGGTCCTTATGTCGTTACATTTGCGTGAGCAGCAGCACCGCGAGCGCGGCGACGATCCACATCGCAGGCTTGATTTCCTTGATGCGTCCCGTGAACAGCTTGAGGACGACGAAGGCGAGGAAACTGTAGGCGATGCCGTCGGTAATCGAATACGAAATCGGAATCATCACGAGCGCGATGAAACTCGGGATGGCTTCGTCCATCCGATGCCATTCGATGCGCGCGACAGATTCCATCATAAACACACCGACGAGAATCAGCGCCGGGGCCGTGGCGATGGCCGGCACGAGTGAGAGCATCGGCGACAGGAACAGGAACGGCAGGAACAGCAGCGCACAGACAACAGCCGTCAGGCCCGTGCGTCCGCCCTGAGCGATGCCCGCAGCCGATTCGATGTAGGCGTTCGCCGGGCTCGTGCCGAGCGGGCCGGAGATCAGCACCGAGAACGAGTCGACGATCATCGCCTGACGCATATTGCGCGGATTGCCGTCGCGATCCTTCATATTGCCGGCTTCGGCAATGCTCATGAAGGTCGAGAGGGTATCAAAGAACGCCGTGAAGAGCATCACGAAGATGAAGGGCATGTACGCCACTTTCAGCGCGCCCAGCAAGTCGAGCTGACCGATGCCCGAGAAGTCCGGCGCAGCGAAGAAACCCTGGAAGTTCACCAGCGTGGCCGTCGCGATTTCCTTGGGGAAGTAGCCGCTGCCGTCGCCCCAGAGGCGGCCGATGGGCACCGCCATGAGGGTGGTGACGACGATGCCGATCATCAGCGCGCCATTCACGCGACGGGCGACGAGCACGGTCGTAAGCGCGAGGCCGATGAGGAACGTGACGGTCGGCGGCGACAAGTGCGCGAGGCGCACGACCGTGACCGGGTCGCTCACCACGAGCTTTGCATTGACCAGCCCGATCACCGTGATGAACAGGCCGATGCCGCACGAGATCGCGTAGCGCAGGTTCGCGGGAATCGCTTCGACGACGAAGCGTCGCACGTTGAGCGCGGCGAGCAGTGCGAACAGAATGCCGGACCAGAACACGCAGCCCAGCGCCGTCTGCCAGGGCATGCCCACGCCGTGCACCATCGTGAAGGCAAACAGGGCGTTCAGACCCATGCCCGGTGCCACCAGCACCGGATTGCGCGCGTAGAGACCCATCGCACAGCTGCCGAAGAAGCTGATGAGCACGGTAGCGGTGAGTGCGGCAGGAAAGGCCATCCCCGTCTTCGACAGAATGGCCGGGTTCACGACGATGATGTACATCGCCGCGAGGAAAGTCGTGATACCCGCTATCACTTCGGTGCGGAACGTGGAGCCGAGCGCGGTGATACCGAAATAGCGGTCGAGTGTCGACGTCGGTTGCGCGCCCGCCACGCGCGTGTGGTCGTGTGCCGCGTCCGGTGCAGCCGGGGCTGCGTCCAGCGCTACATTACTCGCCGGGGGGCTGAGCGATGAGTCCATGGGGTGTTGTCTCCGATATGTTCTATGTGATGAGCGCCCGGTATTGCGCGGTGTGGGGGCACCTCGCGACGTGTATCAGGGCACGCTCGAAAAATAGCATCGGGTCCCGTTGAAAATATTCCTTATGGGGAATGTTCCACATCATCGGGAGGTAATGTGGCGACGCACACACACGCGGATTTGCGCCGCGCAGGCATAAAAAACGCCCGAATGATTCGGGCATTTGACGTTCGGCGAAGCTAACGGGCGATCAGACCGTCTGCGCGGCGCGGAATCGCTCCAGTTCGCCGACCAGACGCTGCTTCTCGCTGTCGTCGATGAACGACGCCTCGAAGCTGTTCGCGGCCATCGTGTAAGCGTCGTCGAGCGTCATGTCGAGCGCGTCGAACGTGGCGAGGAAGTTCTCGTTGAGATAGCCGCCGAAGTACGCGGGATCGTCCGAGTTGATCGTCACGGCCAGCCCGCGTTTGAGCAGTTGATGCAGCGTGTGCTGTCCCATGTGATCGAACACTTTGAGACGCACGTTCGAGAGCGGGCACACCGTCAGCGCGATCTTCTCGCGGGCCAGGCGATCGAGCAGCGCTTCGTCTTCAATGGCGCGCACGCCATGATCGACGCGCTCTACGTGCAGCATGTCCAGTGCTTCGTGAATGTAAGCGGGCGGGCCTTCCTCGCCAGCGTGCGCCACGATGCGCAGGCCAAGCGCACGGCAGCGCTCGAAGACACGCGCGAACTTGTTGGGCGGGTGGCCTTGTTCCGACGAATCGAGTCCCACGCCTACGAGACGGTGCCCGTGGCTGTTGAAATACGGCAGTGCCGTTTCCAGCGTCTGCAGGGCGTCCTCTTCGGGCAGATGGCGCAGGAAGCACAGAATCATGCGGCTGGTGATGCCGTGCTGCGTCTCGGCTTCGGCCAACGCGCGCTCGATGCCGTTCACGACGGTGGCCATCGACACGCCGCGCGACGTATGCGTCTGCGGGTCGAAGAAGATTTCCGTGTGACGGATGTTGTCGGCGACGGCGCGTTCCATGTAGGCACGCGTCATGTCGTAGAAGTCGTCTTCGGTGAGCAGCACGCTCGCGCCGGCGTAGTAGATGTCCAGAAAGGACTGGAGATCGGTGAAGGCGTAGGCGTCACGCAGGGCTTCGACGCTCGGATACGGCAGCTTGACCTGATTCCGCTCGGCAAGCCGGAAGATCAGCTCGGGCTCCAGCGTGCCCTCGATATGCACATGCAGCTCCGCTTTGGGCATGGCGCAAAGGGTCTTGGCGAGTTCTGGCGTGAGTGGCATGGAGATGTCTTGTTGGGGGGATGGGCGGGATTTTACCGTCGCAAGCGTTTGCCGGTCACGTGGGCGATCGATCCGGTATCCCGGACGCCGGGGCCATGCATCAGGCAGGGACGCCGCTAACCTGCACGCCAGCGGGTGCGCTCAGCCGCATCTGTTGCTCACGCACGCGCAACAGCTGCGCTGTCACGGCAATCGCAATCGTCGCGGGCGCTTTGCCGGAGATGCCCGCCACGCCGATGGGGCAGATCATCTGCTCGAAGCGCTCGGGTGGCACGCCCCGGTCGCGCAGACGATGTTCGAACTGACGGCGCTTGGTCATCGACCCAATCAGCCCGAAATAGGCGAAATCGTCACGTTTGAAGATTTCCTCGCACAGACGCTGGTCGAGCGCATGGTTGTGCGTCATGACGAGGAAGAACGCGCCCGGCGGCGCTTCGGTGACGACGGCCTCGGGCGTATCCGTGGATTCGACGACGGTGTTCGGTGGCACCGTCTCTGGGAACGTTTCGGTGCGCTCGTCGGCCCACGTGACGCGGCACGGCAGCGTGGCGAGCACTTGCACGATGGCCTGTCCGACGTGCCCCGCACCGAACAGCACGATGTGAAAGTCGCTCGGCGCAAGGCGCTCGCTCAGCCACAGCCAGCCGTCGCTGCCTTGCCAGAAGGAACAAGCGGCGTCGTCGGCGTCGCGGGTGAGGGTATGCGGGTGGGCGAGGGGTTCGTCGGCGTCGAGTTCGGTCAGCATGACCGGGCCGCCCTGATGCTGACTCGCGGCGGCGTCTGCGCCGGGCGCGCCGAAGGCTACGCTGCGCAGGCTGGCTTCGCCTGCTGCGAGACGCTTGTGCAGCGCGCTCACCCAGGCCAGGTCGGCCAGCGTGAGCACTTCGAAAGCGAGGGTGACGGCACCGCCGCAGCACTGCCCGAGGCTCGGGCCGAGGGCGAAGCGCTCGACGTGACGTGCGCCTTGCTGCCCGTACTGACGCAGCAACTGACGGGCGACGTCCATCGCCCGCCATTCGAGATGGCCGCCGCCGATCGTCTCCCACACGTGCTCGCGCGTGACGAGCAGATGGGTGCCCGCCTCGCGCGGCGCGGACCCCTCCACGCGCGCGATCGTCACCAATACGGCGGCTTCACCGCGTACGAGCAGTTTGTGGGCGGCGTCGACCCAGCGATGCATCAGGCGGCGCTCCGCGTGCGCAACTCGGTGATCGCCATGAGCAGCGCTTCGGACGTGGCCGGGGCGTTCAGCACCGGTTCGTCGCGATAGTCGTTCACGCTGGCCACGGCGTCGCGCAACGCATTGAAGACCGAGAACGGCAGCAGCAGCGGCGGTTCGCCGACCGCCTTGGAGCGATGGATCGAGTCCATCACGTTGGCGTTGTCGAACAGGTTCACGCGGAAGTCCGTCGGGCAATCGCTGATGCCGGGGATCTTGTACGTGGAGGGGGCGTGCGTCATGAGCTTGCCGTCCTTGTTCCACCAAAGCTCTTCCGTCGTCAGCCAGCCCATGCCCTGAATGAACGCGCCTTCGACCTGTCCGATGTCGAGCGCCGGGTTGATCGACTTGCCGGCGTCGTGCAGCACGTCGGCGCGCAGCAGACGCCACTCGCCGGTGAGCGTGTCGAGAATGACTTCCGAGACTGCCGCGCCGTACGCGAAGTAGAAGAACGGGTTGCCGTTCATCGTCTTGGCGTCCCACGACAGGCCCGGCGTGGCATAGAAGCCGTCCGACCAGAGTTGCACGCGCGCCCAGTAGGCGGCTTCCACGAGATCGGGGAAGGGGATGTGATTCCCGTTTGCACTCACGACATCGTTGGCGAACGTCACTTCGTCGGCGGCGCAGCCGTACTTCTGTGCCGCGAATTCCGCCAGACGCTGACGAATCTGCCACGCAGCGTTCTGCGCGGCCTTGCCGTTCAGGTCCGCACCGGTCGAGGCGGCGGTGGCCGACGTGTTCGCGACCTTGGTCGTGTCGGTTGCCGTCACGCGCACGTGCGAGAGGTCGACGCCCAGTTCGTGCGCGACAACCTGCGCAACCTTGGTGTTCAGGCCCTGACCCATTTCGGTGCCGCCGTGGTTCACGAGCATCGAGCCGTCACGGTAGACGTGCACCAGCGCACCGGCCTGATTGAAGGCCTGCACGTTGAACGAGATGCCGAACTTGAGCGGGGTGAGCGCGAGGCCCTTACGCAACACCGGACTCGTGCGGTTGAACGCCTGCACGGCGTCGCGACGCGCGCGATAGTCGCTCGTCTGTTCCAGCTCGGCGACCAGCTCGTGGATGATGTTGTCCTTGACGAGTTGGCCGTACGGCGTGGTGTTGCGCTCGGTCTTGCCGTAGAAGTTCACGCGGCGCACGTCGAGGGCGTCTTTGCCCAGACGTCGCGCGATGGCGTCCTGCACCACTTCCATGATGAGTGCGCCCTGCGGGCCGCCGAAGCCACGGAAGGCCGTGTTCGACTGCGTGTTCGTTTTGCCGCACAGGGCGCGCAGATCGGCGTCCGGCACGAAGTAGGCGTTGTCGAAGTGGCAGATGGCGCGCGTGGCGACCGGGCCGGACAAGTCGGCCGAGAAGCCTGCGCGCAGCGTCATGTCGACCTTCGCGCCGGTGATGCGGCCGTCGTCGTCGAAGCCGACGTCGTACTCGAAGTAGAAGCCATGACGCTTGCCCGTCATCATGAAGTCGTCGTCACGATCCAGACGCAGCTTGACGGGGCGCTTCAGACGCGAGGCGCACAGCGCGGCCACGCACGCGAACAGGCCCGATTGCGATTCCTTGCCGCCGAAGCCGCCGCCCATGCGTCGGCACTCGACATGCACCTGATGGCTATGCCAGCCCAGTGCGTGGGACACGAGCGCCTGCATCTCGCTCGGGTGCTGCGTCGAGCAGTAGATGTGGATGCCGTCGTTTTCCTTGGGGATGGCGTACGAGATCTGCCCTTCGAGATAGAACTGCTCCTGCCCGTTGCATTCGAACGTGCCGCTGATGCGGTTGGGCGAGGCTTGCAGGGCGGCGTCGGCGTCGCCGCGACGCAGTTGCATCGGCGGCAGCACACCCGCGCCAGCGGCCTTGGCGGCCTGTGGCGTGAGGATGGCGGGCAGGTCTTCGTATTCGCCCTTGGCCAGACGCGCGGCGCGACGGGCAGCGTCATGCGATTCGGCGACCACGGCGAACATCGGCTGGCCGATGTACTGGACGACACCGTCCGCGAGGATCGGATCGTCGTGGATGACCGGGCCGCAGTCGTTCACGCCGGGAATGTCGGCGGCGGTGAGCACGGCGATGACGCCCGGTGCGCGGCGCACGGCGTCGAGATCGAGCGAGAGAATGCGGGCGTGCGCCTTGGGCGACGGGCCGAGCGCGCAGTGCAGCGTGCCTTGCAGCTCGGGGATGTCGTCGGTGTAAGTGGCTTCGCCTGCGACGTGAAGCTCGGCCGACTCATGCGGACGCGAGCGGCCAACCTGCGCAGCGGTCTGTACGGTCTGCGTCATGAAGCCTTCGACTTGCGTGTTCATGGGCGGCTCCGGTTAGACGTTGGCGAACGCGTTGACTTCGTGTGCCGCAAGCGGCGCATCGTTACGCGTTTCCAGGAAAAAACGATACAGCAGATTCTGCGCACCGGCCAGTCGGTAAGCGCTCGTCGCGCGCATGTCCGAGAGCGGCTGGTAGTCCGTCGGCAAGGCGGCCATGGCGGCTCGCACGGTCGCTTCCGTCCACGGCTGGCCGTTCAGCGCGGCTTCGATGGCGCTGCCACGCTTGGGCGTCGCTGCCATGCCGCCGAAGGCGATACGGGCTGAGCGCACGATGTCGCCGTCGAGTTCGACCGCAAACGCGGCGCACACGGCGGAGATGTCCTGATCGAAGCGCTTCGCGAGCTTGTACGTGCGAAAACGTTGCGCCGACACGGGCAGCGGCACGCGAATCCCCTGTACGAATTCGCCCGCTTCGAGGGCGTTCTTCTGATAAGCGATATAGAAGTCTTCGAGCGGCATTTCGCGCACCACGCCTTCGCGGTGCAGCACGATACGCGTGCCGAGCACGATCAGCGCGGGCATCGAGTCGCCGATGGGCGAGCCGTTCGCGACGTTGCCGCCCAGCGTCCCGGCGTTGCGGATCGGGAACGACGCGAAGCGCTGACGCAGTTCGGCCAGCTCCGGATAGTGAGTGACGAGCGCATCGAACGCATCGTTGAGCAGGGCTCCCGCACCGATATAGATGCCGTTCGGACCCTCGGAGATCTCACGCAGTTCCGCCACCTGACCGATGTAGATCAGATGCTTCAGATCGCGGAATTGCTTCGTCACCCACAGGCCGACGTCGGTGCTGCCGGCGAGAATGCGTGCGTCCGGATACGCGGCGCGCAGACGGCCCAGTTCGGCCAGCGTGCGCGGGGCATGGAAGACGTGACCGTCGTGCTCGTACGAGAGCGTGTCGCCGCGTTGCAGCGCCTGCACCTGCTCTGCGAGCGCCTTGCGGTCGAATTCGTGACGCGGCAGGTCGTACATCTTCTGGGCGGCGTCGACGATGGGGCGGTAGCCCGTGCAGCGGCACAGGTTGCCCGACAGGACGTCGTCGATCTCACGGCGGCTCGGGCAGCCCGCTTCGACCGGACGGTTCAGATACATGGCCCACAGCGACATCACGAAGCCCGGTGTGCAGAAACCGCACTGCGAGGCATGGCAATCCACCAGCGCCTGCTGCACCGGGTGCAGCGTGCCGTCGGCGTGGCGCAGGTCTTCGACCGTGAAGAGCGCTTTGCCGTCGAGCGTGGGCAGGAACTGGATGCAGGCGTTGACCGCGCGCAGCGCCACATTGCCATCGTCGGCCAACTCGCCGATCACGACCGTGCAGGCGCCGCAATCGCCCTCGGCACAACCTTCCTTGGTGCCGGTGCAATGCAGGTCTTCGCGCGTGTACTGAAGCACGGTGCGGGTCGTGGCTTCGCCAGTGACCTCGTGCACCTTGCCGCGGTAAAAGAAGCGGATGGCTTGTGTCTCCATGATTCTCAGTGTAGTGCAGTGCAATTGTGGACGCGCCGGCGTTGCTGCATAGGTCTTTTAAGGGCCGGCGTGGGGATGAGCCGAAGATAGCACCGGCGGCACAGGGAAATATTTCGCCGCCATGATGATGGCTATTCGGACGCCCCGATGACCCATCCTTGTCATAAACTACGGCTCAACACGCCGTTTTCCGGTCTTCAACACGCCTTCAGAGCGCCCCTGCACATGCAAAGACCCCGCGAACAGATCGACGCCTACCTGCTGCGGGTACTCCATACGCTGCTCACAGAGCAAAGCGTGTCGCGCGCCGCGCTCAAGCTCGGCCAGTCGCAGCCGGCCATCAGCAACTCGTTGCGCCGTCTGCGCGAGATCACCGGCGACGCCATTCTGGTGCGCGGCAAGAGCGGCATGGTCGCCACCGAGCGCGGCCGGGAGCTGCTGGGCTACGCCACCGACGCGCTCGCCGCCATCGAACGGATTACGCACCCGACCACGGAGTTCGCGCCGCAGACCACCACGCGGGCGTTCCGGCTCGGTGCGCCGGACTATCTCGACGCCGTTTTCCTGCCCAACATCGCCGAAGTGCTGCGCCGCGACGCGCCGTCGGCCCGTCTGCACGTGCAACCCATCAACGCGGGTTTCGACTATGCAGGCGCGCTGGAAAATGGCTCGCTGGACGTGGTGATCGGTAACTGGCTGGAGCCGCCGCCGCAGTTGCATATGTCGCGTCTGTTCGACGATGAAGTGGTATGTATGCTCGGCGCACAGCATCCGTTGGCCAACAAGGGCATCTCGCTCAAGCACTATCTGGAATTGCCGCACCTGGCCCCCATGCCGTATGTGGCCGAGCGTCAGAGCTTCATCGACGGTTTTCTGGCCGAGCAGGGCCTGCGTCGCAATATTCAGATGACGATGCCGTACTTCGGGCTCGTGCCGTACGTGCTGATGCGCACCGATCTGGTGTTCACCACCGGGCGTCAGTTCGCGCAGCATTACGCGCGCTATCTGCCGATCCGCGTGGTGCCGTCGCCGATCAACTTCCCGCCCATGCGCTTCTATCAGCTGTGGCACGAGCGCACGCATGCCGCGCCTGAGGTGACGTGGCTGCGCCGGCGGATCGCGGAAGTGGCGACCGAACTCGACGCCGCCAGCGGTGCAGGAGAGCCGACTCCGGCGCTGGTACGACCCTGACATTCGGACTACTCGGACTGCTCTGACCGTTCGACCGTCTGCCAAAAAGCCAACGGCCGTCGCCCAGAGGGGCAGACGGCCGTTGTGCGTTTGGGCGGTACGCGAGGCGTTTTAGCGCAGCGAAATGGCGCGGCGCGGACGATGCAGCGCCAGCGCCAGGAAGATGACGACGAATGCCGCGAGCGACCACATCGGCAGCGTCAGGCCGAGGATCGGCGGGTACATCGTCTGGCACATGCCCTGCACCTGGAAGACCTGCGGCAACAGGCGCGAGGTCGGCAGCGCGTCCACAAATCCTTCGACGACATCGTAGCCGCAGCTCACCATCGGATTGGCCTGCACGTAGATGAGATACGCCGATGCGGCCATTCCGCCAATCGCCGAGAGCGCCGCGAGCACGCGCGCTACCTTAATTCCTGCCCAGCCACGCGAGACAGCGCCGACCAGCCCGAAGATCGCGATCAGCACGAGCGCGTAGCGCGCCAGAATGCACAGCGGGCACGGGTCTTCGTGAAGCACGTACTGGAAGTACAGCGCACCGCCCAGCAAGGCAAGGCAAACCACGGTGAGCAGGAGATACAGCAGACGTTCGCGGCGAAAAGCCGGGTCGAGTTGAGCGTTCATTTCACTTCAGGCGGTAGGCCATCACGAATCCCACGAATCCCGCTCATCCCCGCATGACGCCGGGCGGCAGGCACTTGGGCTGGGATTGTAACCCCAGCCCGATTCGCATGTGAGATGAAAAATTGCGGGATTTTTCGGAACTTTCCATCAAAAAATCGGACGTTTGCGCGCATTTTTGCGCGAAATCGTCCGAAAGTTGAGGATTGCGTTCAGCGGGCCGGGCGCAGTGCCTGCTCGATGGCGCGGGCGACCGGGAACAGGCGTGCGTCGTCGCCTGCGGCACCGCTGACCATCAGGCCGATGGGGGCTTCGCCCTGACCCTGGCACGGCAGCGAGAAGGCGCAGCCGTCGATCATGTTGATGGCCGTCGGGTTGCGCAGTACGAGGGCGTTGGTGGCGGTAAAGGTCTCGTCGCTGGCTTCGAGCGGCGCGATGGCTGGCGGCGTGAGCGGCACGGTCGGGCACAGCACGGCGTCGAAGCTTTGCCACACGGGATTCGCTGCTGCGATGAGCGCGGCGCGGGCGTTGATCAGATCGACGTAGTCCGCAGCACCTGCCGGTTCGCCCTTGCGAATGCGTACCAGCACGCGCGGGTCGTAGCCATCCGCACGTTCGGCCAGCAACTTGCGATGCCAGGCGTATGCCTCGATGGGCGAGAAGCCGAAGCGGTTGATCGCGGGCAGGGTGTCGAACGGTGCGAATTTGAACTCGACGAGCGTGGCGCCTGCCTTGGCGAGCGTGGCGAGGGCGCGCTCGTAGATGGCGAGCGCGGCGGGTTCCGCGCCGTCGAGCACGAAATTCGTCAAGACGCCGAAGCGCATACCACGCAGATCGCGCGGTGCAGCCGGTGTTTCATTTGGGACATTGCCCGACAGAATCGCGTCTACCCACGCACAGCAATCGACCGAGCGGCCGATGGGGCCGACGGAGTCGAGCGTGGTCGAGAGCGGCAGCGCGCCGTCGCGCGGCGTACGCGACGCCGTCGGCTTGAAGCCGGTCAGGCCACAGAACGCGGCGGGAATGCGGATCGAACCGCCGGTATCCGTGCCGAGACCGACGGCGGCCATGCCATCGGCCACGGAAGCGGCTGCGCCCGACGACGAACCACCGGCAATGTGCCCGACCTCGCGCTGCCACGGCGAGCGCGGCGTGCCGTAGTGCGGATTCAGGCCGAGACCGGAGAAGGCGAACTCGGTCATGTTGGTGCGACCGACGATCACGGCACCCGCCTGACGCAGACGCGCGACGGCCAGTGCGTCGTGCGTGGCGGGGGCAGCGTCCGAGAGCACTGTGGAGCCTGCGCGTGTGACCTGACCCGCAACGTCGAACAGATCCTTCACCGAGACGGGAATGCCCATTAGCGGCGACAAACGGGCACCGGCGCGACGCAGGGCGTCGAGGCCGTCGGCGGCGTCGCGAGCGGCTTGGGCGTCGACTTGCGTGAAGACGACGCTGCCCTGACCGGCCGGATCGGCGATGCGGGCGAGCGCCTGCTCGGTGAGGGCACGGCTGGTGGTGCGGCCTGCGTCGAGCGCGGCAGCGAGGTCGGACAGGGGGCGTTGCAGATCGATGGCGTCGTGGCTCATGTTCAGATCGCTTTCAGAATATGGGTGCGGAATTCTTCGATATGACGGGCAATGGCCCGGCGGGCGCGTTCGCCGTCATGGGCAGCCAGCGCTTCGAATAGTTCGAGGTGTTCTTCATAGACGCCTTCCAGATGGCTCGGCGTCGACAAGGCAAGAAACCAGAAGCGCAGCGAGCGCTCGTGCAGGCCGCGCAGCAGTTCGGCAAGCGTCTGGTTGCGCGAGGCGCGCGAGATCGCCAGATGGAACTCGCGGTCGATGCGCATCATGGCGGCGACGTCGCGCGCCGCGATGGCTTCGCGCGAGCGGGCCAGCACGGCTTCGATGGCCGCGAGATCCTCCGGCGTGGCCGCGCGGGCGGCCAGCTCGACACAGTACGTCTCGTTGACCATGCGCACGTCGATGATTTCGAGCGCGTCGTTCAGCGAGACGGGGGCGACCATGGCCCCCTTGCGCGGCAGGATGACCAACAACCCTTCGAGTGCCAGACGGTGCATCGCCTGATGCACGGGCGTGCGTCCCAGTCCCGTCGACTGCATCAATTGCGCTTCGTTGAGCGTCTCGCCGGGGCGCAGACGCAACGTGATGATGTCGTGCTTGATGGCTTCGTAGGCGCGCTCGGTCAGGCTGCGGCCGTCGTGAGTCGCGGACGGCACGGACGGCTCGGGCGGCATGCGGTTGGCGTCGCCTGCGACTTCTGTCTGGCGGGGCTCGGAAAGTGTCTCGTTGGGCATCGGGTGGGGGCAGTCAGTCGGCAATCGCCAGCGCCTGCGTGGCGTAGCGGTGCCGGATCGTGCGGCCGAGGACCGGGTCGTGCAGCTCGATCTCGAACTGCTCGCCGCCGGCCACGCCGCCAATGGCAGCGAGTGTGCCACAGAACATTGCTGCGCCTGCGGGCAAGCCATCCGGTCCGAGTTTTGCCATCAGTTCTTGCGGCGAGAGCAGGCCCGCGACCGTGCCTTCCTGATAAAGACGCCGCTCGCCCGCACGCGTCACCCAGGAGCGCAGTTCCAACTGATCCCAGTGCGCTGCGACATCGGCAAAGCGCCATGCCTCGCGCGCCACGGGCTTGGCGCAGACCTGTTTGGAGACGGTGACGCCATAGGCTTCGACTTCGCGGTCGGTGTGGTCCGAGCCGACGCTCACGAACAGTTCGTCGCCGTGGCGGACCAGCACGCATTCGGCTTCGCCGCTGCTCGTCTCACCGACGACGTCGATGGCGTCGTCCTGAGCGAGCAGGGCGGGGGCGAGGCGATAGAAGCAAGGCGTGGTCGACGGGCGGCGTACGCCGAGTGCGGCAAGTTCGGCGATGTGATGCTCGACCGCGTGCCGGTCGCGTCCGGCCCATCCGGCGATGATCAGAGTGTCGACGGCAACGTCGATACGAAGGCCAGCGCCGTCACCGGGCACCGTGAAAGACAAACGGGAACTCATACGTCAACCACTCCAGGGAATCACACAGTGAAATTCAATTGATATTTATGTGATATTTCACAAGGAGGCGAGACAAAAATCAAGAAAAAAAATTTCGCGCGACGGTATGAAAAACGGGAATTTTTTATGAAAACCCCCGTCAATCTTGGGTTGCGCGCGTGTCAGGCCATCGCGTATATTGATTCGGCGCCCGTTTTGGGCCGAATGTTCGTTGGCTTTTCCGTTCCGGTGTCCGAACCGGAGCCCTTTGATACGAGGGCGACGGCAATGGGTTCGGCGGCGGGTCCGTCCGGACTTGCGGGGAATCGGGCGAACGAACGCAACGTCTATCAAGCCGGCAGGCAAGCAGCTCATACGCTGCCCACGGCTGGCTTCCCACCTTCATCAAGCATCACGTCTCGTGTTGTCGCTGCGCCTCCCGGGGGAGACGCGGCGTGTCACCGGCGTGGGGTCAAGAACATCAATATCGGCGCAACGCGCTGCGGGGAGAACGTATCGGATGCATCACGCCATCGACTTCATTCAGGATCTGGCCGTCATCATGCTGCTGGCAGGCATCGTGACGGTCATCTTCAACCGGTTCCGGCAGCCAGTCGTGCTCGGCTACATCGTGGCGGGCGTGATCATCGGGCCGTACACGCCGCCCTTCGCGCTGATACATGACGAGAAGACCATCGGGATCCTTGCCGAACTCGGTGTCGTGTTCCTGATGTTCTCGCTGGGTCTGGAGTTCAGCCTGCGCAAGCTCGCCCGGGTGGGCGTGACGGCATTCGTAGCGGCGATCACCGAAATCGTGCTGATGCTCTGGATCGGCTACGAGATTGGCCGCTTCTTCGGCTGGAAGGCGATGGATTCGATCTTCCTCGGCGCAATGCTCGCGGTCTCGTCGACGACCATCATCGTCAAGGCGCTCGACGAACTCGGCATGAAGCGCGAACGTTTTGCGCAACTGATCTTCGGCGTGCTGATTGTGGAAGACGTGCTCGCCATCGGCATGATCGCGTTGCTCTCGGGCATCGCCATCAGCGGTCAGGTCGACGCGGGCGAAGCCACCTTCACGCTGGGCAAGCTGCTGCTGTTCATGGTCGTGTCGCTGGTCGTGGGCATTCTGCTGGTGCCGCGCATTCTCGGCTATGTGGCGAAGTTCAAGAGCGACGAAATGTTGCTGGTTGTGGTGCTCGGCCTGTGCTTCGGCTTCTGTCTGCTCGTCATTCAGATGGGCTACAGCGTGGCGCTCGGCGCGTTCCTGATCGGCGCGATCATGGCCGAAGCGCGGGAGTTGCACACCATCGAACGCCTGGTCGCGCCACTGCGCGACATGTTCAGTGCGGTGTTCTTCGTGACGATCGGCCTGTTGCTCGACCCGCATGTGCTGGTCACTTACGTGTGGCCGATTCTGGTGATCACGGTGGCCGTGGTGGTCGGCAAGATCGTGTCGTGCGGGCTGGGCTCATACCTCTCGGGGCAGGACGGCCGCACGTCGATGCGCGTGGGCATGGGGCTGTCGCAGATCGGTGAGTTCTCGTTCATCATCGCATCGCTCGGCCTGTCGCTGAAGGTGACCAGCGACTTCCTGTACCCCATTGCGGTGGCCGTCTCGGTCATCACCACGCTGCTCACGCCGTACCTGATCAAGGGGGCCGACCCGTTCACCGGCTGGCTGGGCCGTGTGATGCCGGGGCGTCTGTCCTATGTGCTCGGGCAGTACACGCAGTGGCTGCAAAGCATTCAACTGACGGGCGACAGCGCAGCGCTCGTGACCATCGTGCGTCGTATCGTGGTGAGCGTGGCGATCAATCTGGCGCTCGTTGTGACGATCTTCCTCGGCGGCGCATTCTTCTATCGCCGTCTTGCCGAGCTGATGAAGCCCTGGGTCGCAGACCCGAGCCTGCAAAGTGCGGTGGTCTGGGGCGGGGCGCTGGTGCTGTCGCTGCCGTTCCTGATCGCGGTGTACCGCAAGCTCAAGTCGCTGTCGTTGCTGCTCGTGGAGTTGTCGATCCCACCGAGCCTCACGGGCCGCTACACCTTCGAGGTGCGCCGCGTGGTCGCCGAGATTCTGCCGATCGCTGCGATGGTGGGTGTCATTTTGCTGGTCGCGGCGCTCTCTGCGAGCATCTTGCCGTCGACCGAGATGATCGTGCTGATCGTGGCAGGCACGCTGGTGCTTGGGGTCATCATGCGTAGCTGGTTCGTGCGTATGCACGCCAAGCTCCAGATCGCGCTGAAAGAGACGCTCGAACATCAACCCGATGGCGAGCATGGTGGCGGGGGATCGTCGTCACACTGAAGTACTGGGGGAGGTGCGACGCTTGATCTCGCCCCACCGTCAATAAAGTCAAAAGCCCGCCGGGGATGTCCTCGGCGGGCTTTTTCTTTGGGACGATGCCTGACCTATGCCTTCTTCTTATGCCTTCTTCGGCGGGAAGTCGAAGATCAGGCAGGTGGTCGTAGCGTGGGCGTAGAGCGTGCCGTCCGGCCCGACAATGCGGCCTTCCGCAATGCCGACCTGACGCCCCACCTGAATGACCTTGCCTTCGGCGCGCACGACGGGCACGTCGCGCGTGAGGGCGCGGACCATGTTCGTCTTGAGTTCCAGCGTGGTGTAGCTGCGACCGGCGGGAAGCGTCGAATGGATCGCGCAACCAACGGCCGAGTCGAGCAGCGTGGCAAACCACCCGCCGTGGATGGAACCGAGCGGGTTGTAATACGGCAAGGCCGGACGTCCCTGAAACACGGCGCGGCCATTGGCGATTTCCACGGCGATGAAACCCAGCGTCTCGCTGATCGGTGGCATTGGCAGCTTGCCGTCGAACATCGCGTCGAAGATTTCCTGGCCGGTCAGGCCGATCACGTCGGACGGCGTTGCGACGCCATAACGCGCGGGACCATTGCGCGTGACGCGCTCGCGCACGGCGGCTTCATCGGCTTCCCATTGGGCCAGAACGGCGGCGGCTTCCGGTTTGGTGCTCATGACGTCTTCCTCGTAACTTTTATGATGCTAGGCAATCGGTTTTTCAGCGATTATAGAATTCGCTACGCCCGAATGTGTAGTTCGCGTTAGAGGGAAGCGTCGACCGATCGGTGACGAGGATGCCGGTGGCGCGAGGGAAGTGGAGCGACAACGGCGTGGTGTGCCGTTGCCGCAAGGGCCGTCGCGATCGGACGGCGCGCAATCGCTTGCGATCAGGCGGCTTGCGCGTGGCTCAGGCGATAAGTGGCCAACTCATCGATGGTCAGAATCGGCAGATCGTGTTGCTTGGCGAAGCGCTCGATATCGGCGCCACGCGTCATCGTGCCATCCGGATTCATCAATTCGCACAGCACGGCGGCCGGCTTCAGGCCGGCGAGGATCGCGAGGTCGACGGAGCCTTCCGTGTGACCGCGACGCGTGAGCACGCCACCCGGCTGCGCGCGCAGCGGAAAGACGTGGCCGGGGCGGGACAGGTCGGAGGGCTGGGCGTCGTCGGCGATGGCGGCGCGGATCGTGGTGACGCGGTCGGCAGCGGAAACGCCGGTGCTCACGCCCTGACGCGCTTCGATCGTCACCGTAAAGGCGGTGCCGTAACGGCTCTGGTTCTGCTCGACCATCGGCGGCAGATCGAGGCGGCGCAGCGTCTCGTCCGGCAGACACAGGCAGACGATGCCGCTGCATTCGCGGATCAGCATGGCCATCGTGGCGGGCGTGATTTTCTCGGCGGCGACGATCAGGTCGGCTTCGTTCTCGCGGTCCAGATCGTCCATCAGAATGACGGGACGGCCTTCGCGCATGGCATCGAGTGCAGCGGGCAGACGGACTTCCACCGGCGGCAGATCGACGAATGCGGGATAGGCATGCAGGTCGTCGGTGGCGGCGGTGTCTTGCGGAACAGCTTGGGTAGCTTGGGCAGCTTGGGTGTTGCGGGTACTGGTGGACATGAAACGCTCCTCGCGTAAGTCAATCGGGCGAAAAACGTTTTCGGGGCATGCGAACGGACGTCGCCATGGGATGGCATCCCATAGCACGCGGGTATCGACGCATCTTCTCTCATCCGGACTATGACCGTCGGCTCTGGCTTCGCACCAGATCTGCTGACCCTGTCGATGTCGCGAAAGCGACGGTGACAAGCGCTCGCGGGCTCATGACGACGCAGCGAACTGCGCGATGTCACATACCGCCGGTGGGGACTTTCACCCCGCCCTGAAGACGTGTATGCCGTACGAACGTTGCGTTGCATCGCGTGGTAGTTACGCATTGCGCGGCGCCATTACGTATGCGGCGAGACAGAGCGTAGCACAGGGAGTGAGAGGTCTGCAGGGAAGGCCGCGCGGGGCGCGTGGGATTGCGCATCGGCCACAAGATGCGGGGAGCCGCTTGTGTCCGTGCTTGGGTGGGCTTGATGTGCCTGAGTTAGCTGACTGGGCCGAGGGCGTCGCACTTCCGTCGAACGATGTTCAGGCCAAACTTGGACGCCCGTCAGCCGTCACTCAATCAGACGCTGGTGCCCTTGACGGTGTAACCGGCGTCGGTAATGGCGGCGCTGACCTCTGCGGGCGACAGGTCGCTTTGGACGTCTACGCGACCAGCACCCAGATCGACGTTGACCTTCGCGTCGGCATCCAGCTCGGTGATCGCACGTGTGACGGCTTTGACGCAATGGCCGCAGCTCATACCTTCGACTTGGACTTGCATATTGCTCTCCTTGAAAGACGATTCCGTTGACGGTGACACTGATCAGGTGAATGGATAATAGACCTTCCCATGGAGGTAAGCTCAAGCGCTTTTTCAGAGGAATCGCGTGTCGGGTCAGACGTCCCCCAAACATGGCCGGTTCCGGTGGCGCTATCGTTGAAGTGTGACGGGTGTGATCCCGCTGTTTCCACCCGAATGCGTGACAAGTTGCCGCACAGTGCTTGACCTTCCTGTCATGGCAAGGTCTATGCTTTGACGCATGATGACAGTCCTCCTGGAGGCCTATAAATGACTCAGAACTGGTCGGTCGGTATTGAAGGCATGACCTGCGCATCGTGCGTGACGCGGGTGGAGAAGGCCTTGCGGCGCACGCCCGGTGTGGCGAGCGCCAATGTGAACCTCGCGACCGAAACGGCAGCGGTGGAGGCGGCGGCGGGCGTCGCACCGGCCGCGTTGCTGGGGGCGGTTGAGGCCGCCGTGAGCGACGCCGGGTATCAGGTTGCGGAGCAATCGTTCGAACTGGCCATCGGCGGCATGACATGTGCCTCATGCGCGGGGCGTGTGGAAAAGGCGTTGCGCAATGTGCCGGGCGTGGTCGAAGCGAACGTGAATCTGGCGACCGAGCGTGCGGCGGTGCGTGGCGTGCGCGGCGTGGTCGATGTTGCAGTACTGAGTGCTGCCGTCGAGAAGGCGGGGTACGAGGCGTCGGTCGTTACCGACCCTGCGCAAGCGGCATCGGCGGATAACGGTCCGGCATGGTGGCCGGTGGCGGTCGCTGCTGTGCTGTCGCTGCCGTTGTTGTTACCGATGCTTGTCGAACCGTTCGGTGTGCATTTGATGCCGCCGCCGTGGGTGCAGTGGTTGCTCGCCACGCCCGTGCAGTTCTGGTTGGGCGCGCGCTTCTACCGGGCGGGTTACAAGGCGGTGCGTGCGGGTAGCGGCAACATGGACTTGCTGGTGGCGTTGGGCACGTCAGCGGCTTACGGTCTGAGCTTGTATGAGTGGTGGCGCGCGCCGACGGACAGCATGCCGCATCTGTATTTCGAAGCGGCGGCGGTGGTAATCACGCTGGTACTGCTGGGCAAGTGGCTCGAAGCGCGGGCCAAGCGGCGGACCGTGGAAGCGATTCGGGCGCTGGCGGCGCTGCGTCCGGAGACGGCACGTGTCGTGCGCGACCCGCACGGTGCGGCGAGCGAAGTCTCGGTGCCGCTCGCACAGGTCAAGGTGGGCGACTGGGTCGTGGTGCGCGCCGGTGAGCGTGTACCGGTCGACGGTGTGATCCGCGAGGGTGCCAGCCAGCTCGACGAATCGTTGTTGACCGGTGAGCCGTTGCCGATCGACAAGGCCGATGGAGACAAGGTCGTCGGCGGTTCGATCAACGGTGCAGGCACATTGCGTGTGGAGACCACGGCGGTGGGGGCCGATACCGCGCTGGCCCGCATCATCCGCATGGTCGAGGACGCGCAGGCGGGCAAAGCGCCGATTCAGCGGGCCGTGGATCGTGTGGCGGCCGTTTTCGTCCCGGTGGTCGTGTTGATTGCCGTCGTGACGGTCATCGCCGGTTGGGCGCTGGGGATCGGTCTCGAGGCGGCGCTGCTCAACGCGGTCGCAGTACTGGTCATCGCCTGTCCCTGCGCATTGGGGCTGGCGACGCCGGCGGCGATCATGGTCGGCACCGGCGCGGCCGCGCGGCAAGGCATCCTGATCAAGGACGCCGAGGCGCTGGAACTGGCGCACCGGATCAACGTCGTGGCGTTCGACAAGACGGGGACACTCACGGAAGGCAAGCCGCGTCTCGTCGCGCACTTGCCTGCGGAAGGGACGAGCGCCGACACGCTGCTGCGGTGGTCCGCTGCGGTGCAGTCGGGAAGCTCTCACCCACTGGCCAAGGCCGTGACGACGGCCGCCGAGGAAGCCGGGCTGGCTGCGGCGGTGCCGGTCGCCTCCGACATCGCCGCGTTGCCGGGGCGTGGCATGCGAGCCGACATTCAGGAAGCGCAGGGCGCGGGGGTATTAGGCGACGCAATGAGTGGTCGTCACACGCTCCAGTTGGGCAATGCGCGATTGCTCGACGAACTGGGTATCTCGCAGGGCGCGCTGGCATCGGAAGCCGTGCGGCTGGCGGGGGAAGGCCGGACTGTCTCGTGGCTGGTCGAGACCGGCAGTGCCGGGACTGGGGCGGTCGCGGGGGATGATGCAGATGAGCGCGCCAGCGGTGGTCGTCTTCTCGGATTGCTCGCATTTGGCGATACGCTCAAGGCAACCGCTCGTCCGGCCATCGACCGCCTGCACGCGCTGGGCGTGCGCTGTGTGATGGTGACGGGCGATAACGCAGGGAGCGCGAAGGCGGTCGCCAACGCGCTGGGGCTCGACGAGGTGCATGCCGATGTTTTGCCGGAGCACAAGGCGGAGGTCATCGCGCAACTCAAACGCGATGGCGCGGTCGTAGCCATGGTCGGCGACGGGATCAACGACGCGCCGGCACTGGCTGCCGCCGATGTCGGCATTGCCATGGGCTCGGGCACGGATGTGGCGATGCAGACGGCGGGCATTACGCTGATGCGTGGCGATCCGCAGCGGGTTGCGGACGCCATCGATGTGTCCCGTCGCACGTGGTCGAAGATCCGTCAGAACCTGTTCTGGGCGTTCGCGTACAACGTTGTGGGAATTCCGCTCGCGGCGTTCGGCATGCTCAGCCCGGTGATTGCCGGGGCGGCCATGGCGCTGAGTAGCGTCAGCGTCGTCAGTAATGCGCTGTTGTTGCGCCGCTGGCGTTCGGCCGATCAGGAGACGGCCTCCGCGTCGGCAGGCCGCACCGGAAAGTCGGATGCCGTGGGTGAGGCCCGCCGGGCGGGCGTCTGAGCAGGTTCCCACGGGCATAAGGTGAACGGCGCATAATGAAACGATCAGGGGCGACGTCCTGGAAGCAACCTTCCGATACGTCGCCCGGATTTCCACCTGACTTGAAATTCGCCGAAAGCGACATCATCTAGGTGATATCGTCTGTCTTCCGGCACGGAGTCAATGCTGCCGCCTATGAATAGTCTGCATATTGCGAGTTACAACATCCACAAGGGCTTTTCCGCGTTCAACCGCTTGCGCGTTCACGAACTGCGCGCGGGGCTGGAGGGGCTAGCACCGGATCTCGTCTTCCTGCAGGAAGTGCAGGGCATGCATCAGCGCCATGCGGTGCGTCACACCAACTGGCCGGTACAACCGCAACACGAGTTTCTGGCGGGCGCGATGTGGCGTGATCATGCTTACGGACGCAACGTCGTCTATGAGCACGGGCACCATGGCAATGCGATTTTGAGTCGTTATCCGATCGTCAAATCGGACAATCACGACATCACGACCTATAGTTTCGAAAAGCGCGGCATGCTTCATTGTGAAATCGCCGTGCCGGGGCTGACCCAGCCGCTGCACTGTCTGTGCGTGCATTTGTCGCTCGCAGGGCAGGGGCGTCGGCGTCAGTTCGAAATGTTGACGGAGCGGGTGGCCGATGCCATTCCTGCGGATGCGCCGCTGATCATCGCGGGCGATTTCAACGACTGGAGCAATCAGGCGGACCGTTTGCTGGCCGAGAAGCTGGCGTTGACGGAGGTGTTTCAGAACAGTGCCGGGCGTCCGGCACGCAGTTTTCCGAGTGGATTGCCGCTGTTGCGACTTGACCGAATCTACGCGCGCGGCTTTCATATCGAAGGGGCGCAAGTCTTGCACGGGCGCCCCTGGTCACGGATTTCCGATCATGCGCCGATCAGTGCCCGACTCGTGCCGTCGGATACCGAGAAGGACATGAACGGTTCCTCTCTCCCGTCGTTCAACCCTCGTTCCCCCCAGTGAGGTCGCCATGAACATCGGACAAGCGGCGCAGGCCAGCGGCGTTACGGCCAAGATGATCCGGTACTACGAGAGTATCGGCCTGATGCCTCCGAGCCCTCGCTCCGAGGCAGGTTACCGGCGATATGGCGAGCAGGATCTGCATCTGCTTCGGTTCATTCGTCAGGCGCGTCGGCTCGGTTTTGGTATTGACCAGATTCGCCAGTTGCTGGCGCTCTGGCAGGACCGGGGGCGCTCCAGCGCGCAGGTGAAGGCGCTGGCACAGTCCCATGTGGACGAACTTAACCAGCGCATCGGCGAACTGGTCGCCATGCGCGACACGCTCTCGCATCTGGCGATGCATTGCCACGGCGACGATCGCCCCGACTGTCCGATTCTGGAAGGACTGGCGTCGGCAGACCTGCCTGGCAATCTGGGCGCAAAGAGCGATTGCGCGACGAATGCCGCGACCACTTGCGGCACTGCGACGACACAATCAGGCACCGTACCGGCGACGGCTACGGGAGCACCCGTTGGCGGTGCCGTAGGTGACGGTGACACCCAAGTCGCACGCCACGTGCCCTAAGGACGCTACGGCGGCCCAGGCCGCGACAGCCACGTGATGGTATGGATCCGTCACGTGGCAAACTTCATTTTTTAGGATGGCGCGCCGCAACAGCGGCGCTTTTTTTTGTCTTTCGAATTTTTATTGTGCGGTGCGACGGCATGCCGCAGTGGGTCATTTTGGTACTGTTGTTTTATATATATTATTGATTTTTAATGTAATTTTTAGGAATCAACTCCATTCGAAGTGACGCTCTAGCAGAATTTGTTGGTTTTTCCCATATAGGGGCTAACCCTTAACGGGAAAACCCTATATAATGCGAAGCACTGCTGCGATGCAGCACACTAATGAATTGGAGAAACGTCATGTTTGCCGCCCTGTTTGAAGTCGTGAACACTTGGTTTGAAACTGCTGAGCGCCGTCGTCGTGAAGCATTCCTGGCTGAGTCGAAGGACATCATTGAGCTGGAACAACGTATCCGCGCGCTCGAAACCGCCGGTTACTAAGCAAGTCAGAAGTCCTTCCGGACGAGCGGTCGCTGCTGGCGCAACCAGGCAAGTCGATCGTCTTATCGGGCGGTTCCCGTCATCGCTGTGATGACGTGCGACGGCCCCAACCGTGAGTTCGGATGCCATTCCCGCTGTTCCGGGATTGGCCACACAAGCCCGCCGCTTCGGCGGGCTTTGTCGTTTACGTCATCGTCTCGCTGTATTTCCCTCGCTGTCGTCGTCCCCCTCACCCCCCTGCTGAAACTGATAGGTTTTTCTCAACGGTTCAGTGAGTCGATTGGCGTGGGTACGCGCTCATGTGGGCGTCACCCGCATGAGCACTCAATTCGTCACTCTATTTCCCCAAGTTCATCGTCGACGTGCCCACCGTTTCGCCTGTTGTTTTTAGTAATGGTATTGATAATCATTTCTATTATTATTAAACTTCCGCCGAATTGAGATGTCGTGCAGTGCCCGGCGACGCTCTCGAAGGCGCCGTTGTCGTACGCAGTTTTCCTCTCTTGTGGAAAGGGACTCGCCACCGACCGGCAAGTCTCTTCTCAGTCCAGGCATCGGTTCGTTGCCGGGGCGCACTCCAGCAAGCTGTTCCTCATGTCGCTCGTTTCCCGTTCTTCCCGTTTTGCCCGAGTTTCTCGTGCTGGCATCGTCACGCCGAGCGCAAGTCAATGGCCCGCGCTGCGCCCGCTTGTCGTCGCGTCGGCATTGACCTTCGGCTCGGTCGTTTTCGGTGGCAACGCCATGGCGCAGTCTGCGCAGGCGGGCGATGCTACCGGGGCCACACAGGCCGGTGCGCAGAGTCCCGTGGCATTGCCGACGGTGACCGTGCAGGGAGATCGGGAGAAGTCGCCGAACGACACGCAGCCGGCCTATGTGGGCGGACAGGTGGCACGCGGTATGAGCTTTGGGGTGCTTGGTAATCAGAGCACGCTTGATGTGCCGTTCAGCATGAGCGCGTACACGTCGAAGATGATCGAGGATCAACAGGCGCGCACGCTTGCCGACGTGCTCGATAACGATCCGTCGGTGCGTATGTCGCGCGGTTTCGGCAACTTTGCACAGACGTTCGTGATTCGCGGTTTCACGCTGGCCGGCGACGACATTTCGCTTAACGGACTCTACGGCATCACGCCGCGTCAGCTGGTTTCGACCGAAGCACTTGAGCGTGTCGAGCTGTTCAAGGGGGCGAACGCGTTCCTGAACGGCGCGTCGCCGGGCGGTTCGTCCATTGGTGGCGGGGTGAATCTGCAACTGAAACGGGCAGAGGACACGCCCCTTAACCGTGTGACCATCGATGGTAGCGGTTCGGGCGAATTCGGTACGCACATCGACGTCGGCCGCCGCTTCGGCAGCGAAGGCCAGTTCGGCATTCGTGTGAATCAGGCGATTCGCGACGGTGAGACCTCGGTCGACCGGGAGCACTCGAACTCGCGGACGACGGCGGTCGCACTTGACTGGCGCGGCGACAAACTGCGTTTGTCGGCGGACTTCCTTTACCAGAAGCAGCACATCGGTTCGGGCCGGGCGCTGTACAACTTCTCGGGCAATGTGCTGCCGCAACCGCCGGCAGCGACGTCGAACTACGCGCAGTCGTGGAGCTACACCACGCTGGAAGACAGCGTCGGTATTCTTCGTGCCGAGTACGATTTCCTGCCGCACTGGACGGCCTACGTCACGGGCGGTATCCGGCACACGAACGAGAACGGTGAGTATTCGAATCCGACGTGGAAGGGCGCGTCGAGCCCCATTACGGCAACGCGGCTGAATGCACCGCACCAGGAAGATGCGCTGTCCGGTGAAGTCGGCGTGCGCGGTCGTTTTACGACCGGTCCGGTGTCGCATTTCTTTACGGCAGGGGCGTCGGCGACGCGCCTGGACTCGCAGTCTGCGTTCACGTTCGCGCCCGCGTTCAATACGAGCTTCGTCAATCCGCCGCAGGTGGCGTATCCGGCGACGACGTCGCAGGGCGGCAATCTGGACGACCCGCAAACGACGGCGCTCACGTTGCTGCGTAGCGTCTCCGCGTCGGACACGCTGGGCTTCTTCAACGACCGTGTTTTGGCGACGGTTGGCGTGCGTCATCAGTCGATCGGTGTGAACAACTACGGTTACACCGGCGTGCAAACGCTGGCTTACAACGACGCCATCACCACGCCGCTGTTCGGCATCGTCGTCAAGCCGTGGCAGAACGTGTCGTTGTTCGCGAACCGTAGCGAAGGTCTTGCCGCAGGGACGACCGCACCGCAGGGGACCTTGAACTACGGTCAGTCGCTGCCGCCGTATCGTTCGAAGCAGATCGAATTCGGGGCGAAGTACGACACGGCGCGTTTCGGTGCTTCGATTGCGTTCTACCAGATCGAGAAGCCGTCGGCTTATACGAACGCGTCGAATGTCTATGTGGCAGACGGGCTTGAGCGCCATCGCGGCGTCGAGGCGTCGGTGTACGGCAGCCCGGTTAAGAATGTGCGCGTGATTGCCGGGGTGTCGTACATCAACGGCACGCTGCTCAATCAATCGAGCGCGGCGACGAACGGGAATCGTCCGGTCGGCGTGCCGACGTTCCAGTACAACCTCGGCGCAGAGTACGACATTCCCTGGGTGCAGGGCTTGACCTTGAGCGCGCGCTGGATTCACACGGGACGTGAGTACGCGAACATTGCAAACACGGCGTCGATTCCGGCATGGGATCGCTTCGACTTGGGCGCGCGCTATGCCACGCAGATTTACGGCAAGTCGACGACGTTCCGTCTGAGCGTGCTCAACGTGACGAACAAGGCGTACTGGTCGAGCGTGTCGTCGAGCAACTACCTGACGCTGGGCGCACCCCGCACGTTCCTGCTGTCCATGACGACGGACTTCTAAGCCATCGCGTTAAGAAGGCCTCGCAACCTAACTGCCTCGCTGACAACAGAAAGCGCAGCTTGCAGTCGCGCCCCGGAGCTGTCCGCAGCCCGGGGCGTTTTTTCGTCCGCTTATCGCGCAGGTCATTTCTCGATGCTGAACTCGGTCGCTATCGCTGCGCCGTTGGCCAGAGAGGTGACGCCGTAGTACTTATCGCCCACCTTGAACATGAAGCGGCACCAGTTTTCGGTGAGCGCGCGCCATTCCATATTCACGCAATACGCGCCGTTATCGTTGACCGACCAGGTACCGGTGGCATGCGCGACCTGCACGCTGCGTCCACCCGAACCGATATTGCCCTTGTTATCGCTGGTCGCATTGAGCGATCCGCCAGACTCGTTGACCCACTTGCGCGTGCTGCCGTTCTGGATGACGTTAGTGACGTGCGCGCCGGGCATTAGCGAACGCAAGTCGTCGACACTGAGTTGCTGGCCGTTGGCGTCTTTGATGTCGGAGAGATGCATCGGATCGGCACAAGCGAGTCCGGGCACTGAGAGGAGGGCCGCGACCGCGGTGAGGCAGAGCATGCGCGGGGGCTGCGGGAAAGAGGATGCGAAACGGTGAACCATGATGACTCCCGGACGAGGCTTGCCGACACACACGCAAGCCGACGAAGTGCCCCCCTGACGGGGCGCGTCGTCTGATGCTTTCGTCCTCGCGCTGCGGCGAGGTCTCGCTATCGGTCCGGGCGATGAGCCGCCGGGAGGACCGGCCGTCTCATGCGTTACCACTATAGGTGACGGTGCGAAATCTGCCCAGTGTGGCACGCCGCCGGGAAGACTCGACTTCGCGGCGGCGCGTGTGGCTACTGGGTATCGCTTGAAACGTCCCGACACATGCCGGGACTTCTCGGGTCGCGCCGATCAGTCAGTGCCGTACTTCGGCGAACGCGGACCGTAGAGCATGCCGTTGGGACGTCCGGCGGACAGCAGGCGCGCATTGGCTGTGCCTGCGACCGTGTAACCGGCGTTCGACACGCTGTTGACGATCTGTTTGATCGCGGCCGTGACCAGCATGCCGATCAACCCGCCGCCACTGTTGTTGTTGCCCTCGTTGTTCGACGCGCTGGCTGCACCGCTCCACAGCTTCGCACCGTTACGCAGATCGATGAGGTCGGCCGAGACCGTCACAACCGTGGCGCTGTCGAGCACCATGTATTTCGTGCCGTACTGACTGATCTTGATGTAGAGCGCGGCATCTGCACCGAAGATCTCGCGCAGCTTGGCCGGGCTGACCTGATGGATGTCACCGGCGACGGTCAGGCCGTTCTGACGGAACGATTCGTCGACCAGCGTCACCGGCATCACGTAGTAGCCGGCTTCGCCCAGCGGTACCGTCACTTGCGAGAGCACGCTGTAAGTCGCGTCGATATCCGGCGACTCGTTCAGCGGCGGCAGCACCAGAATCGACTTCGGCTTGCTTTCCTTGAACGCGGTGTAGTCATACGGCTTGGCCTGATGCACAGCGCAGCCGGTCATCACGGCAGCCAGCGCGGCGACCGTCATCCATTTGCAGAGTCGGGCGATCATTGCTTGGCCTCCGGGGTCTTGTTCTTAAGCAGGAAGTCGATGTAGCCGGCCGACTCGGGGAACAACTGCTTTTCGGTCTGGAACTCTTCGACCATCTTGTCGGACTTGCCGACCGAGGCGTAAAGCAGGCCGAGATGAGCGTGATACCCAGGGGGCGCAGCGTGATTGGATGCCTTGATCTTTTCCAGATCGCGCTCCAGCGCAATGATCTGAGCTTCCTTCGATTCGCCCTTGAAGTATTCGTAGACTTGCGGCTGGTAGCCTTCCCAGTCGTACAGCGGCTTGGGCGGTGTGGCGCAGCCGGAGAGCGCGAGGATGGCGCTGCCGGCGATGGCGGCGACGGCGATCCGGCCGGACGAGAACGTGCAATTCATGACGATAGATGTCCTGACTGGCATGCCGCGACCTGCGCGCTTGGTGCCTGCGCGTCGGTACGCGCTTGCCTCTGACGTGCAAGGTCGAGCGCGTGAGGAATCACGCGCTACGGCATGCTGCAAAAAAGGGTGTCGGTGCGCTTACTTGCCCGGCTTCCAGGCGCCGCTTTCGATACCGGCGACGAGTTTGTCGACGGCTTCGCGCATGGCGAGGTCAAGCACCTTGCCATTAAGCGTAGAGTCGTAGCCTGCGGTGCCGCCGAAGCCGATGACTTCGCGATTGGAGAGTGCGAATTCGCCCGCGCCGCCGCTCGAGTAGACGACCTCCGACGTGGCGATATCGACCACGTTCAGATTGACCTTGGCGTAAGCGATCTGCTCGCGGCCACGGCCGAGAATGCCGAAGAGTTGCTTGTCGCCCACTTCCTTGCGGCCGAACTCGACCACGTCGCCGGTGATCACGTAGTCGGCGCCCTTGAGTGTCTGCTGCGTCTTCTTGATGTCGGCTTCCTGACGGATCTCGGCCATGTTGTCGCGGTCGAGCACGTTGAAGCGCTGAGTCTGTTGCAGATGGGTAATCAGAATCGTCTTGGCCTGGCTGCCGAGGCGATCGACGTTATCGGAAAAAACGCCGCGCATATACGCGGAACGGTTGTCGAACTTGCCGACGGCGATCGGCGTGCGCACGCCGACATACGGACGGCTGGCACTCTCGACCTTGGCGACTTCCACGGTACGCGAGCTTTCGGTGGCGCAACCGCCGAGCACGGCCATAGCGAGCATGGCAGCGCTGAGCAGCGCAATGCTGGACTTCCTTTTCTGCACGGTGATACCCCTGAGTGTGTTGTCACCCGCCGGACGATGCGTCGTGGCATCGTGCCGATGCGGACATCTGAATCCCTTACCTATTTGATGTGGCTTGTAGTAAGAATTGGTAAGGGGTGCTGATGGTAGCACGCGTTATTGATGCGTTGCGATGCCTACGCATGTCCTGCATGTCCTACGCATTTCCGCGTCAAGCAGATCGTTCTCAGCCCAGCCCGAAGATCAGCAACAGATTGGTCGCGGTGATGACAGCAAAAAGGCACCATGCGAACACCTGCGTGGGACGCCCGATCGTATTGCCGTTCATCACGCGTTTATCGCTGACCGAGCGAATGAGCGGCCACATGGCAAACGGCAGTTGCAGGCTGAGTAGCACCTGACTCCACACGAGCAGTTTGCCCACAGCACCGTCGCCGAGCCACAGCACCCCGATCAGCGCGGGCACGAGCGCGAGTCCGCGCGTAATCAGCCGGCGCTGATAGCACGGAATCTTCATGTGCAGGAAGCCGTCCATGATGACTTGCCCGGCGATGGTGCCCGTCAGTGTCGAACTTTGCCCGGAAGCGAGCAGAGCGATGCCGAACATGAAAGCGGCAGCACCCCCCGCAATCGGCGTGATCAACTGATACGCCTGCTCGATATCGGTGACGTTGGTCTGACCGCTGGCATGAAACACCGAGCCTGCAAGAATCAGAATGGCCGCATTCACGCACATCGCGATCAGCAGCGAGACCCAGGTATCGATGCGCACTAACGCGAGCGTGTCGTGCACGTCGCCGCGTTTGCCGCCGACGACCCGCCGGGTCTGCACGACGGACGAGTGCAGGTACAGGTTGTGCGGCATGATCGTCGCGCCGACGATGCCCAGCGCCAGCACGATGGCGTCGCGCCGGTCGTGACTGGGTGCACCCGGGACAAGACCTGCGGCCACCGCGTGCCAGTCGGGCGGCACCATCGCGACCTGTGCGATGAAGCAGAACGCCATCGTGCCGATCAATCCGAAAACGATGGCTTCGATCTGACGGAAGCCCTTGCCCTGTAGTCCCAGCACGATCATCGTGTCGAGCGCGGTGAGCACGATCCCCCACGCGATGGGCACGCCCAGCAGCAGCTTGAAGGCCAGTGCGCAGCCGAGCACTTCGGCGATATCGCACGCAATGATGGAAATCTCGGCCGTGATCCATTGGATGAAACGGCCCGTGCGGCCGTAGCGTTCGTAGCTGGCCTGCGCGAGATCGCGTCCGGCGACCAGTCCCAGACGTGCCGCCAGCATCTGCAGAAAGATGGCGGCGAGACTCGAGAGCGCCACGACCCAAAGCAGTGAGTAACCGAATTGCGATCCGGCCTGAATGTCCGTCGCCCAGTTGCCGGGATCCATGTAGCCGATGGCGACGAGCAGTCCGGGGCCGGCGAAGCGTTTGAGTTTGGTCCAGCGCGATTGACGCGCGTCGATGACGATGCTGCCTTTGACCTCGGCGGGGCAGAAGGGAGCGGTGGCAGTGGTCGGGAGCGGCATGAGGAGTGGGTTGCGTGCAATGACGCTCACGTTAGCCGGGCCGGCGTTTGCCCGCAAGCGCGATCGACGTGATGAGCGTGATGGGGGCGGCCATGAAGATGCTGTCGACGACGAATGAACTGCTATACTGTATATTCATACAGTATTCGGGCGCATGATGACCCTGCCGCTTTCCTCCCCTCTGCCTGCCGGGCTATGGCGTGCCAGTGAGCTGGCGCATTGCCATCGCGCGGGCCACACCACCGGTTTCGCCGCGCTCGACGCCGAGCTGCCCGGCGCGGGGTGGCCGCATGGCGCGGTGACGGAACTGCTGAGCGATCGTCCGGGCATCGGTGAATGGCGTTTGCTGGCACCGGCGTTGCGCGATCTGACGCAGGCGGGAAAGCCGGTGATGGTGATTGCACCGCCGATGCTGCCCTATGCCCCGGCGCTGGCGGGGTGGGGCATCGATCTGCGGTGGCTGAGCGTGGTGATGCGTCCGGCTTATGCGGCGTCCCGGCAGACGCGTACCTTCCGGGGGCGGCGCGGGGCGGGTGGGCAGGGAATGAAGCCCGAGGACCGCGACATGTTGTGGTGCGCCGAGCAGGCGCTCAAGAGTGCGTGCTGCGGGGCGGTGCTGACCTGGCTGCCGGCCGCGACACCTGAGCAGCTTCGGCGGCTTCAGGTGGCCGCAGGTGGTGGCGAAACACTGACCTGGGTGATGCGTCCGCCGGCGGCTGTGTCGAGCGCGTCCGCCGCGCCGTTACGGCTGGGACTCGTCGTCGCAGAGGAGAGCCGCCTCGGCGTGCAGTTTCATAAGCGTCGTGGGCCGCCTCGTGCCGAACCGCTCTGGCTGACGTTGCCTGCACCTTATACGCGTGCGCCGCAATCGCTGACAAGGGGCGCGGACGACGAAACGCCGCTGCATGCCCAGCCCGATCCGGCACCGTCGCCCGTGCCGTCTACGGTGTCTTTTGTTTCTGCTTCCGGAGTCTCGCATGGCCTGCTGGATCGCCCTGCATCTGCCCTGTCTGGCACTCGAGATCGCCTCGCCGCTCACGTCACTCACGTCGCGCCCATCGCCCATACGGGCTGATGGGCTGGCGGGGACGGAGGGGACGGGCGGGACGGGCGACGTGCAAGCCGACACGACGGTCGTGCTGGCGCAGTCGCGTGTCTGGCAGGCGAGCGAGGCGGTGCAGGCGGCGGGGGTGCAGCCGGGCATGCGTCGCGGCGGTGTGCTTGCGTTACTGCCGCAGGCGCGGTTTCACGATCGCGACGAAGCTGCCGAAGCGCTCGCACTTGAAGCGCTGGCGCTGGCGTTGTTGCGTTTCGGTCCCGATGTGGCGATTGCCGCGCCGCAGTGTGTCTTGATCGACGTCGCGCCGAGTTTGCGTCTGTTTGGTGGATTGGCGTCGTTGGCGGCACAGGTGCTGGAAAGTGCCGAAGCGCTTGGGCACCGGGCATCGCTGGGCATCGCCGCGACGGCCAGTGCCGCAGCGTTGCTCGCACGCGCCGCAGAGGCCGGGGTAGCGCACGTCGACCCCCATGCGCCGACGTCCCAGGACATGCAGGCCGCGATGAAGTCGCGCGCGTCGCGCCGCTCGATCGTGCCGGTGTCGAAGTCGGCAGCGAAGCCGGCGGTGACGTCCGGGGCGGCGCTATCGTTCTCGTCAGGGCATCCTGAGCCACTGCTGCCACCGCCATTTGCGGCGCTACCGGCGCAACTCGATCCGCTTCCGGTGGCGTTGTTGCCCGAAGCGCAGCCGTGGCTCGACTGGCTCGCTCAGATCGGTTGCGCAACGTTGGGCGAATTGCGCACGCTGCCGTCGGCGGGTGTGAGACGCCGCTGCGGTGCCGCCTTACTCGCATCGCTCTCACGTGCCTATGGCGAAACACCGGAGGCCCCGGCGTGGTATCGCGCGCCGCCGCATTTCGAAGCTGTGTTGCCGTTGCCGTCGCTCACGCACGACGTGGAGGTCTTGCTGTTCGGGTTGCGCCGTCTGCTCGCGCAACTGACGGGATGGCTCGCCGCCGGACAACTGGCCACGCGGGCATTGACGCTGATTCTCGAACACGAGCCGCTTGGCCGGGAGACAGTGGCGCCGACGCGTTTCGACATCCGTCTGGCCGAAGCGAGTGCCGCACCGGGGCACTTGTTGTCGTTGTGCAAGGAGCGCCTGGCCCGTTCTCCGCTGGTCGCACCGGTGCTGACATTGCGGCTCGACGTGACGCAAACGGCGCAGTATGTCCCGCAAAGTGGTTCGCTGCTGCCTGAGCCGGGCCGAGAGCGGCAGGATTTCGTGCAGTTGATGGAGCGTGTTGCGGCGCGTCTGGGTGATGAGCACGTGCGGCGTTTGCAGGTGCGTGGCGATCATCGGCCCGAAGCGGCGTTCGTGAGTGTGCCTTATGGCGTGAGTCCGGAGGCCGGTTCGACGTCTGCGTCGAACCGCCATTTGCCGGATACGGTGAGCGCACTGCCACCGCGTCCGGCGTGGTTGCTCGACGCGCCACAGCGACTCAGCCTGCAGCAGGAGCGTCCATGGCGGCAGGGACCGTTGCAACTGGTGAGCGGCCCGGAGCGTATCGAAGCCGGTTGGTGGGAGCCGGGCACCGTCACGCGCGATTACTTCATTGCAGCCGATACGACGGGGGCACTGCTGTGGGTGTTTCGGGAGCGTCCCGTGAATGGGGCGGACGCTGCCTGGTATTTGCATGGCCTGTTCGGTTGAGACGGACGGGGACGCAATCTTATGAATGTCGACGATTTTCTCCCGTGGCAAGGGCCGACCGAAGGGCTGGCCGCCAACGACGACGGTGCCGATACCCCCGATGCCGACCCCTCCGTCCCGCGCGGACAGGAGGACGACAGCCTGCCCGCGTATGCCGAATTGCACTGCTTGTCGAACTTCTCGTTTCAACGGGGGGCGTCGCACCCGGAGGAGTTGATCGCACGTGCCGTGCATCTGGGGTACACCGCGTTGGCGATCACCGACGAGTGTTCGTTAGCCGGTGTGGTTCGGGCGCTGGCGGAATCGGCCAAGCATGAGCCACCACTGGTGTCGCTGATCGTGGGGAGCGAGTTTCGACTGACGCCGGAAGCAGATGTGTCGTCTGCTTCGGCAGCGATAACGTCATCCGATGCTTCACCCGCCGCGAGGAACAAGCAGGTCTCGTTGGGACTCACCGATGCAAGCGCACCGAATCCCGACGCATCGGATGGACTTGATGCCCTCGGCACAGTGCATCTCGTAGCCCTCGCTCAGCATCGCGAGGGTTACGGCAATCTGTCCGAGATGATTACGCTCGGGCGTATGCGGGGGCCGAATCGGAGCTATCGCCTGCACGCGAGGGATTTCAGCGCGCCGGACGAGGCACACGCCCATCTGCGCGGATTGCGAGGTTGTCTGATCATCCTCGTGCCGGATCCCGACGCGAGTCATGAGCGGACGTTGGCGCAGACTCGCTGGGCAGCGCAGACCTTTGGCGAAGGGCGTGTGTGGCTGGCGCTGGAGCGTCGTCATCGTGCCGACGACGAAGCGCAACTGGCACGCTTGCGTGTCATTTCCGCCGAGTGTGGCGTGCCGCTCGTCGCGACGGGACACGTGCTCATGCATGTGCGCTCGCGCAAGCCGTTGCAGGACACGCTCACGGCCATCGGGCTGGGCAAGCCGGTGCAGGCTTGTGGGTTGTCGCTCGCGGCCAATGCGGAGCAGCATCTGCGCACAAGGCTGCGGCTCGCGTGGCTTTATCCGAAAGACGCATTGGCCGAGACGGTGGCGATTGCCTCTCGCTGCCATTTCGACTTGCGTAGCCTGCGTTACGAGTACCCGGAAGAGCTGGTGCCTGCGGGGCATACGCCGGAGTCGTATTTGCGTCAGGAGGTGGAAGCGGGCGCGAAGCGACGTTATCCGGGCGGGCTGCCGTTAAAAGTGCGCCAGCTCATTGAGAACGAGCTGGCACTCATCCGAGACCTTGAGTACGAGCCGTACTTCCTGACGGTCTACGACATCGTGAGCTTTGCTCGCAGTCAGAGCATTCTCTGTCAGGGCCGAGGTTCGGCAGCCAATTCGGCGGTTTGTTATTGCCTTGAGATCACGGCCGTGAATCCCGACGAGGTGCAGTTGCTGTTCGGGCGGTTTCTCTCGAAGGAGCGCAACGAACCGCCGGATATCGATGTGGATTTCGAGCATCAACGGCGCGAAGAGGTCATCCAGTACATCTACAAGAAGTATGGCAACGACCGGGCGGCGTTGGCTGCGACGGTCATCAGTTACCGCATGCGTAGCGCAGTGCGCGACACGGGGCGGGCGTTAGGCATCGATCTGTCGATCGTCGAACAGGTGGCGCAGAGTCAGCAGTGGTGGGACGGCAAGGAGAATCTACTCGCGCGCATGGCGGCGCAGGGGCTGTCGCCCGACGCGCCGACGACACGGTTGTGGGCCGATCTGGTGGCCCGTCTCATCGGTTTTCCCCGGCATCTGTCGCAGCACGTGGGCGGCTTCGTGATCGCTCGCGACCGACTGTCGCGGCTCGTGCCGATTGCGCCGGCGGCGATGGAGAACCGCTACGTCATTCAATGGGATAAGGACGACATCGAGACCCTCAAGCTGCTCAAGGTGGATGTGCTTGCGCTCGGCATGCTGAGCGCATTGCGTCGCACGCTCGATCTGTTAGGGGAGTGGCGTGGCGCACCGATCGGGCTTGCCGATATTCCGCGAGACGATCCGGCGACGTACGGCATGATTCGCCGCGCCGACACGGTGGGCGTTTTCCAGATCGAGTCGCGAGCACAGATGAGCATGCTGCCGCGTCTTAGACCGGAGACGTTCTACGATCTGGTGATCGAAGTCGCGATTGTGCGTCCCGGGCCGATTCAGGGCGGGATGGTGCATCCGTATCTACGCCGCAAGCAGAAGAAAGAGAAGGTGGTCTATCCGCGTGAGGAAATCAAGGTCGCGCTGGAACGCACACTGGGCGTGCCCATCTTCCAGGAGCAAGTGATGCAGATCGCGATGATCGCTGCCGATTTTTCGGCGGGCGATGCCGATCAATTGCGTCGCTCGATGGCCGCATGGAAGCGTAAGGGTGGACTGGAGAAGTTCCAGACGCGCATTATTTCCGGCATGTTGAAGAACGGTTACCCGCTTGAGTTTGCCGAGGCGATCTGTCGGCAGATCGAAGGCTTCGGCGAATACGGGTTTCCCGAGAGTCACGCGGCGAGCTTTGCGTTGCTTGCCTACGCAAGTGCATGGCTCAAATGTCACGCGCCGGAGATGTTTCTGTGTGGCTTGCTCAATAGCTTGCCGATGGGGTTTTATTCGGCGTCTCAACTGGTGCAGGATGCACGTCGGCATCGTGTTGAAGTTCGGGCGGTGGACGTATGCGTGAGCGATGTCGAGTCGCGTCCCGAAGTCAGAATCACCCGATATGGGGAGGCACGCCGTCCGGCGGTGCGGTTGGGCTTATCGCTGGTTAAGGGACTGTCCACCGAGGGGGCGAAAGCCATCGAAGATGCACGTCGGCAACGGCCCTTCACCGATATCGACGACCTCACCGCCCGAGCGGTACTATCTCGCCGCGACCTCGATGCGCTGGCCGCTGCCGATGCCTTGTCGGCGTTGCTGGGTGGACGTCGTCAGGCACGCTGGACGGTCGCGGCGTGGCAACCGCCCACGCCGCTATTGGGCGCAACGGTTTTGCGCGACGCCGCGCCCGGCGGCGCAGACGAACAGGTGGCGCTGCCGCCGATGCCCGAAGGGCAGGACATCGTGGCCGATTATGCGAGTACGGGGCTGACGCTCCGGCGTCACCCGCTGATGCTGTTGCGCGAGAAGCTGAACAAGATGCGGGTGCGTACGGCGAAGGAGTTGCAGTCCGAGGGGGTGAATGGGCGACGTGTGCGCACCGTCGGTATCGTGACGGGGCGACAGCGCCCGGGCACGGCCAACGGCACGGTCTTCGTGTCGCTGGAAGACGAGACGGGCGTTATCAATGTGATCGTCTGGCCCGATCTGGTGGAGGCACAGCGCAAGGAGTTGCTGGCGTCGTCGCTATTGGGGGTGGAAGGGGTATGGCAGCGCGAGGAACGTGTGACCCATCTGGTCGCGCATCGCCTGATCGATCTCTCGTCGATGCTCGGCGAACTCACGATCTCGAGTCGGAACTTTCACTAAGCGGATTTCGATAGGATGGTGTGCTTTGGGTTTGACGAAACGTCGATGGAGGACAATCATGACTCGACAAATACCGCTGGCAACACCGGGCGAGATTCTCGCGCAGGAGTGGCTCGGCCCGATGGGTATCTCGCAATACGCACTGGCGAAGGCCATTGATGTGCCGCCTCGCCGGATCAATGAGATCGTACTCGGCAAACGGGCGATTACCGTCGATACAGCCCTGCGTTTGGGAGCGTTCTTTGGCGTGGATGCACAGAGCTGGCTCAATCTACAAAATCAGTACGATGCTGAGATCGCGCGCGCGGAGATGGTTGACGTGCTGAAGACGATCAAGCACCGCGCCCGGGCGTTGCTCGCAGCCGCATGAGGTGCGGCTGCGTCGCGCAATCCCCCTTCAATGTGCAGCGTCCGCCTGTTTCCCCGCTTCCTGTGCGAGCGCGTTCGCTTCCTCTTCGCTGCGCAGGCCATTGAAGTGGGCATTGAGCAGGACCGCGCTGATCGACGCGAGCAGAATACCGCTGTGGAAGAACGGGGCGAGTGCGTGCGGTAGCTTCATGAAGAACTTGTCCGACGCTACCGGAATCATCCCCACGCCGATGCTGATCGCAATGATGTACAGGTTGTAACGGTTCTTCGACAGATCCACCGTCGACAGAATCTTGATGCCCGTGGCCGTCACCATGCCGAACATCACGATACCCGCGCCGCCGAGCACGAATTGCGGCACCGAGGCCACCACGTGCGCCACCTTCGGAAACAATCCCAGCACGATCAGAATCAACCCGCCCATCGCGCACACCCAGCGACTCTTCACACCCGTCACGCCGACCAGCCCCACGTTCTGCGAAAACGAGGTGTACGGGAACGTGTTGAAGATGCCGCCGATCACGGTGCCGAGGCCGTCGACACGCAAGCCGCGCACCAGTGTCTTCTGATCGACCGGACGCCCCACGATGTCACCCACCGCGAGGAACATGCCGGTCGATTCGATGAACGTCACGAGCATCACCAGCGTCATCGTCGCAATGGCAATCGGATCGAAGCGCGGCACGCCGAAATGGAACGGCATGACGAAACCGAACCACGGCGCTTCCGACACCCCCGCAAACGACACTTTGCCCAGCGCAATCGCGACGATCGTGCCGAACAGAATCCCCAACAGCACCGCGATATTGGAGAAGAAGCCGCGCACGTATTTCGTGATGAACAGGATGCAGAGCAGCACAGCAAACGACACGCCCAGATACAGTGGGTTGCCGAAGTCCGGGTTGCCGAAGCCGCCGGCCGCCCAGTTGATGCCCACGCCCATGAGCGAAATGCCGATCACCGTGATCACGGTGCCCGTCACCACCGGCGGGAATAGCCGCAATAACTTCCCGATGTAAGGCGCGATCAGAATGCCGATGATCCCGGCGGCAATCGTCGCACCGTAAATGTCGAGCAAGCCGAGATCGGGATTCGTGCCGATGGCAATCATCGGTGTGACGGCGGTGAACGTCACGCCCATCATGATCGGCAGACGCAGACCGAAGATCCACAGGCCGAGTGTTTGAATCAACGTGGCGATCCCACACGCAAACAGGTCCGCGTTGATGAGAAACGCAATCTGATCGACCGACATCTTGAGGGCGCCGCCGATGATCAGCGGCACAGCGACAGCCCCTGCATACATCACCAGCACGTGTTGCAATCCCAGCGTGAACAACTTGGGGAGCGGCAGGCGCTCGTCGACCGGATGTACCGGTGCAGCAGCAGATTGCGTCATGTCTTCTCCTGGTCCGACGGTACGAATTGATTTGCTTGGCGAAACCGAGCGTAAATTTTTTACCGAGGCGCAGCGAGTCGTGTCAAAAAACACCCGGTCTCACGACGGGCGACAGACGACCAGTGACCGACGCGCAGTCATGGAGAAAAACTGCGGTCTGGCGACATAGTACGCCTGAGTGCCGACGGCGATGTTCGAACGCGTGAAAGCCTTGTGCAGTAAGGGCTTGCGAGCTGTCCGAGGTGACGATTCGTTTGCCGGGCAAGCGACCGCCCGTATGCAAAATGTCCTACGCCGCACGGACGCCGCCGGACGGACGTATCGGCACATATCGGATTCGCAATACCAAAGATTGCGTCTGACGTATGAAATGCCGAGACACCGTGCCCAGACACCGGAGACGGTGACGACATCGCAAACATCGCGGGCACCGATCATCGTGGCGACATCAGGGGGCCGTGGTGCAGAGGCGTGCGTCGGAAGGAGAAACGAAGGCGAAGGTGAGAGCGAACGTGCACGTGAAAGTGAGAACGCCCGCCGACATTTGTCAGGCGGGCGTGGGTGAGACTGTCCGGCGTCGTGAAGCGTGTCAGCGTCCGGCGGTGCCCGACGGCTTACGAGCAAGCGAATCGGTGGTATTTGCACCGGTCGCCGCGTTTTGCTGCGCCACGCTTTCGAGCTTGCTGGAAATCTCATCCCCCATGTAATGCAGGAACTCCATTTCCTTCGCGCCGATGCCGCCCGCACACAATGCGCCGCCCCAGTCGCCGTAAAGCAGCGCCACGGTCTGGTTACGCTGGCGAACCGGCAGCAGGAAGAACGATTTCACGTTCGAGAAATGCTGACGGTGCCACAGCGGAATGCGCGGGACGATGCGCGGCTCGCGGGCATTGTCGATCAGGATCGCCCGGCCGTTGGTCAGCGCGAGATGGAAGACGTCCGGCTCGAACGCTTCAGGGAAGGTCAGCCCCAGCAGCGGCTGGACTTCGCGGCCGATACCGAAGCGCATCTCGAAGACCTTGCTCGCGGGCGAGCGCACGAAGGCAGCACAGTTCACGAAGCCGAGCGACTGAAGAATCGCTTCGAGCGTGAGGTTGAGCAGGCCCACGGCATCGGTCTCGCCGGTGGCGGCGCGCACTTCGGAAAGCCCGTCGGCCAGACGTCGCGCCGAATCGAGCGGCTTGCCCGCCGGCGGTTGACGCGTATTCGACGCGCCCGTGCTGATGGCGATGAATTCCTGGTGGCTCGTGTCGCGCGCCATCTCTTCACCGACCGACACCACTTCGCTGATGTCCAGCGCCAGACGGTCTGCATAACGCTCTGCGAGTTCGGCAAGGCGCTCAGGATCCGCACCGCGCGTAAGCTCCGTCACCATCTCGTTGGACATGTTCGCCACGGCGCACAGCCAGTCGGCGTGCGAGAGCGGAGCGTCGCCTTCGAGATCGATCGGACGCATGCTCGTCGCAATCGACTCCGGCAGGCCCCACTTGCGCGCAGCGGCCTCGGCCAGTTCGGGGAACGTGATGCCGAGCACTTGCTCGCAGGCGTCGCTGTCGCTGATGCCCTGCTCGGCGGCAATTTCCTGAATCTCGACCCATTCGTTCGGGAAGCAATACGTCACCAGCAGGCGCGCTACGTGATGCAGCAACGTGCAGACGACGGCTTCTTCACCGTCGCGAATCCCGTTCTTGGCCGTAATATCGCGTGCGAAAGCGCCTGCCAGCGTGGCACGCGCCAGTTCGCGCGCCATGTCGTCGCGGCGTGCGGCGACTTCGCCGAAACCTTCGAGCAGCTTCAGGCTCAGGGCGAGGTGGCCGATCGTGTCGACGCCCAGAATCATGATCGCGCGTGAGACCGTCGTCACGTTGCAGCCGAACGGCGCATACATGGCGGAGTTGGCCAGACGGATCACTTTCTGGGTGAGGGCGAAATCGGAGAGCACGGACGACGCGAGGTCGGCCGTACTGGTGTTCTCGCTTTGCATGGCAGACACGATGCCCGTGACCGAGCGTTGCAGCGACGGGAAGTCGCCGCGCTCGGCCATGCGCTGCCACAACAATTCGAGCGTTTTTTCTTTGGTAAGGCTCATGGTAGCGGGGTTGTCCGGTCAGTGGCCGGCATCCACGTTGAGACGCCCGCTCGCAAAGGCCGCCTCCAGTTCTCCCGCAGGCAAGGCCTTCGATACCAGCCAGCCCTGGATGGAATGGCAGCCGCGATCGATCAGCATCTGCCGTTGTTCTTCCGTCTCGACCCCTTCGGCCACCGCCGACAGACCCAGCTCGCGTGCCAGTCCCAGGACTGCCGTCACAATCGTACGGTCGTTCGGTGACGTGGGCATGTCTTTGACGAAGCTGCGGTCGATCTTGAGCGCGGAGAGCGGGAAACGCTTGAGGTATCCGAGACTCGAATAGCCCGCGCCGAAGTCGTCGACGGCGAAGCGCACGCCCAGTGTCTGCAACTCGCGCAGCACCAGATTGGCCTGCTCCGGGTCGCGCATGAGCACGCTTTCGGTAATTTCGAGCACGAGGCGGTGACCTTCCACGCCGGAATCAGCAATGGCCTGCCACACAAGGCTCGGGAAAGACGGATGGTGAAACTGTTGTGCCGAGACGTTGACGGACATGTAGATCCCGTCGAGCCGGGTGCGATCCCAGCGCGCGAGCTGCATGCACGCGGCGCGAAGCGCCCAGCCGCCCAGCAAGTTGATCAGACCGTTGGCTTCGGCCAGCGGAATGAACTCGGCGGGTGAGACCGGACCGAGCGCCGGATGCCAGCGCATCAGCGCTTCGACACCCTTCACGTTCAGCGAAATCGGGTCGCAGATCGGCTGGTAATGCAGGCTGAATTCACCATTGTGAATGGCCTCGAACATCGCCGATTCCAGCGAAAACGCCTTGCGGTGCAAATCGCCCAGATCATCCGTGTAGACGAACAGGCCGTTGCGACCGCGATCCTTGGCGCAATACATGGCGGCATCGGCGTGCTTGATGAGCAGGCCGGCCGAGTCGCCGTGTTGCGGGTAGAACGAAACACCGATACTGGTCGTCAGGTGCAGCAACTGGTCGCCGACCTGGAACGGCTGCTGCACCGCCGAGAGCAGTCGCTTCATGATGCCGCTGAGCGCCTGTTCGTTGTCGCAGCCGGGCAGCACCAGCACAAACTCGTCGCCGCCCATGCGCGCGGCCATGTCCGTCTCGCGAATCTGCGCGATCAGACGTTGGCCCGCGTCGCGCAGCAGTTGGTCGCCCACGTCGTGGCCGAGCGAGTCGTTGACCTTCTTGAAGCCATCCAGATCGAGCAGGGCGACGGCGAAGTTCGGACCGCCTTCACGCGCGTGCTGGATCGTCTCCACGATGCACTGCTGAATATATTGACGATTGCCGAGCCCGGTGACCGCATCGCGCACCGCCAGATCGGACAGGCGTGCTTCGTTTTCCTTGAAGGCGGTGATGTCTTCGCCATGCACCAGGAACGACGCGCTCGCGCCCGCGATGCGGGGCGTGTATTGGGCGATGCGCAGACGCATCCAGACCCGGTCGGTCAGACCGCGCAGCAGACGCACGGTGCACTGTTGAGGGCCAAGCGTCTGGGCGGCGGAAAAGGCGTCCTGCAGCAGGGGAACGTCTTCGATGCCGGTCAGCTCGAAGAGCGTGGCGTGATCGATGTACTCACGCGAGTATTCGAGCAGGCGCAGGGAGGCTTCGGCAATGAAAAGGAAACGGCCATCGGCACCCACATGTGCCGATAGTCCGCCGGTCAGCTCGACCAGCGCCCGGGACAATGCCGGGGCCGGCGCCGTGGCATTGGCCTCGGCGATTGCCGGTGCCAGGGTCGAAGGTTCGACCAAAGGCACACCGGCTGGGAGTCGATCTGAACTCATTGTTGTTGTCTGTACATGCATCACGTCGAGCGCGCTGCCGCTCATGTGCTTCCCCGTTCAGGCAAACGCGCTCATGGCCGGACCTTGGTCCGGCGGGTGTTCGATGGATTGTGGGCCATTATAGCTAAAGACGCCAGCGATTTTGATGGCCTCAACCCCCGTTTTACCCCCGTTTCACGCCGCTTTCCGCCCGAATTCCCGTGTTGGATTTTTTCCTACAAGACGATCGGGATTTTTTCCTGCAAGGCCGGTGGCGTTCGGTCTACGTACGACCCGAATCGTCCGCCCGGTTCACCTCCATGCCGCCGGTGCAACCCCGGCGCGATCATCGTGCGTGCGCCAGTCTACCCAAGCGCGAGCGACTTGAGGGGACCGCAATCGTGGATTTTTATCATTGCGATGCAACATCGCAACAGCCGCACAAGCCCCGCGGTGCTTCGCTGTGCCATGAATTCGCGGCGGATGAGAGTCGCGCAGGAAAATTGAGAATCGGGAGACGGTGGGGGTAAGGGCAACGGCGTTGCGGACTCAGGCGTGCGCCTGCGTCTCGTGCGCGAGCGACCAAGCGATGCATGCGCGGGCGAGTGCCGCGGACGCGTCCAGCCCAAATCGTCCGAGCGGTGTTTCACACGTGGCAAGCGCCACCGGGATTTCGGTACAGCCGAGAATCACGCGTTGCGCGCCGGCCGCCAGCAGTTGCTCCATCGCCATTGCAAGCGCCTCACCGCCGCGACGAATTTCCCCGGCCTTGGTGAGCCGGATACCTTCGTTCACGAGCGTCTGGTGCGCGAGCGGGTCGCTCGCCGAGACGAAACGGTAGCCCAGCGCTTCGAGCCGCGGCCGGTAGACGTTGGCGTGGTGAGTGCCTTCGGTCGCCATCAGGCCGATGGGCGCGCCCGGGGCCACGCAGGTGGACAACTCACCGGCGACGGCTTCGACCACGTCGAGCACCGGCAGACGGGTGCGATGTCGCAGCGCGTCGAGCCAGGCATGGGCAGTGTTGCACGCGATGGCGATACAGCCGACGCCCGACTGCTCCAGCGCATGCACGCCGTCGAGCATGCCGTCGAGGGGCGACGCGCCGTCGCGCAGCAGGGCTTCGGTCCGGTCGGGGATCTGCGGTACCGAATACAGGATGAACGGGATGTGGTCCTGGTCGCGGTTGGCCGGATGTTGATCGACGATCTTGCGGCAGAGGTCGATACCGGCGGCGGGGCCCATCCCACCGAGAATGCCGAGCGTGGCGTGCGAGTTCATGATGATGGTGAATCTGCGGGAACTGCAAAAAACGGGATCGCGAAGTGCAGGGACCGTGGTCCCCGCACAACGCACACGCCGTCAGGATCAGTCGTAAGCCTTCGTGATCGGATCCTTGAACATGGCGCGCATTTCAGCCGTCATCGGGTAGTTCATGTTCTGACCCTTCGGCGGCACCGGCTGCGTGAACCACTTGTCGTACAGCTTGGTCATTTCGCCGGACTTCTCCATATCGGCGATGACCGTGTTCACGACCTTGGTGAACGCCGGGTCATCCTTGCGCAGCATGCAGGCGTAGTTTTCGAACTGGAGGTTCGGGCCGACAACTTCGTAGCCTTTCGCTTCGTCAGCCGACAGGGCGGCGCGCTGACCGTAGAGCAGCGGCTCGTCCATGACGAACGCCAGTGCACGGCCTTGCTTGACGGTCAGGAAGCCGTCCGAGTGTTCCTTCGTCTGGATCAGGTTGAAGCCGATTTCGCCCTTCTTGCCGGACAGAATGCGGTCAGCCGTGGTGCCGGCCGTCGTCGCGATGGTCTTGCCCTTGAGGCTGTTCAGGTCGGTGATGCCCGAGCCCGTCTTGGCGATCATCTTGATCGAGTACAGGAAGATGTTGTGCGAGAAGCCGACTTGCTTGGCGCGCTCGAACGTGTGCGTGGTCGAGCCGCACTCCAGGTCGATCGTGCCGTTTTGCATCAGCGCGATACGGTTTTGCGACGTGATCGGCGTTTCGGTGATCTTCAGGTTCGGCATGTTGAGGTCTTTCTTGACCGCGTCGACGATCTTGAGCGCGATTTCCTGCGAGTAGCCGATCGTCTTGCCGCTGTTGTCCGAGTAGGAGAACGGAATCGACGACTCGCGCACGCCGAGGGCAATCACGCCGTTGTCCTTGATCTTCTTGAGCGTGCCGGTGAGTTCCTGTGCGCTCGCGGTGTGCGCGAACAGGGCGGCAGCAGCGCTGACGAGCAGCAGGGGAGCAAACAGCTTCTTCATGGTCTCTTGTCCTATCGGAAGTGGTGGCACGGTGGTCCGCGCCGTTGGAATGTCAAAAGCCTCAAACACCGTAAACACAGATACAACTTGATACGTCCCCCAACGGTCCCCGTGGGAGTGACGCCGCATCGCCCATGTGCCGCAACCCGCCTTCGGGTCGAAACGCTCTGGCGCACAAGCGTGTTATCCGGCCGGCCCGCTATGGTCCAGCCTCATCGCTCATGCAGCCAGCCGGGCAAACCCTGCAAGATCGACGGCAGGACGCTTGCCGTCGATCGCGTCGGCGATGGCGCGTGCAGCGCCCATCGACAACGTGAAACCCAGTGCGCCATGGCCGACGTTCAGCCACAGATTGCCGACCTTGTCCGCACGTCCGAGCACCGGCCGGCCGTGCGGCGTGGACGGACGCATGCCGGTCCATTCCAGCGGTTCGGGCGTGCCACGCAGCGACGGGAACAGGCCGGTCGAGAGCGTGCGCAGCGCGTCGATACGATGCTTGACGATTCGATAGTCGTAGCCCACCAGATCGGCGATCCCGGCCACGCGCAGATGCTCGCCGAGGCTCGCGTAGACCACCTTGTTGTCGGCGTCCGTGACGGAAACCTGCGGGCGCGCGTCGACCGGTGCCCCGCGATACGTCAGGCTATAGCCCTTGAGCGGATACATCGACACCGACTCACCCACCCCACGCAGCAACGGCACGGCGGCCAGACCGTTCGCGACGACGCAGGCATCGACCGGGATATCGCCAGCGCGTGTGCGAATAGCCTGAACGGTGTTGCCGCGCACATCGAATCCGGTCACTTCGCGCTCGAACAGCAACGTGCCGCGTTCATGCGCGCCGATCAGACGCATCAGTTCGCGGCACAGCATCTGACAGTCGCCGGTGCCTTCGCCCGGCGTGTGGATGCCACCGGCCAACTCACCGGCGATCTTGCTCAGCGCCGGTTCCAGCGAGACGCAGGTGGCCGCGTCGACGCGCCGCTGCGTGTAGCCCAGACCGTTGGCCATTTCCAGCGAGCGCTCTGCGGCCGCGAGCTTGCCCGCGTCGCGATACACCACGAGCTTGCCGCTCAGTCGGTAGTCGAACGTCCCCGACTCTTGCGCCAGAAACTCCAGCATCACCTCGCGGCTGTGCAAGCCGAGCGAGAGCAGACGCAGCGTCGAGCTGGCATTCGCCCGTGCATTGCAATGTTTGACGAATTCCAGCGACCAGCGCCAGAAATCCGGATCGAGCGACGGTTTGATCCGCAACGGCCCGGTGCTGGAGAGCAGCAGCGAGGGCAGTTGCGAGAGCACACCGGGGGCGGCGAGGGGCGACACGTAGCCGTAGCTCAACTGACCGCCGTTGGCGAAGCTGGTCCCCAGACCGCCGTCGCGCGACGCGTCGATAACCGTGACTTCGTGGCCTGCGCGAAGCAACTGATACGCGCTGGCGAGGCCGACGATGCCCGCCCCGATAACTCCAATGTGCATGACGATAGATAACGACGAAAAGCTGATGGAAAGCAAGGCGGGAAAAAATTGCGACACGTGGCGCACGCCTCGTGGCAGGTCTTCTGCACCGCCTTTGCTACGCAGTGTAGAGGGAGAAAATTCGCTAACCTATGCGGTTTTGAGGCAGCATATGTCTTTTGGCTATAGGGTCTGCCGCGCCTTTGCGCAGGCGGGCGGGACAGGGAGACGACGTCAGGCATGAAATTGCGGCATATCGAGACCTTTCGCGCAGTCGTGCTGACCGGATCGGCCAGCGGCGCGGCGCAATTGCTCAACGTATCGCAACCGGTCGTCTCTCGCGTGTTGCAGCACGCGGAGCAGCAACTCGGCTTCAAGCTGTTCGATCGGGTGAAAGGCCGCCTCGTGCCCACGGCCGAAGCGCGACGTCTGTATCCCGACGTCGAGCGCATCTTCAGCGACCTGGAGCGCCTGCGCACCACGTCGCGCAATCTGCGTCAGCACGGCGTGGGGCACCTGCGCATCGCGGTGACGCCGAGTCTCGCGCAGAGCCTGTTGCCCGCCGCCATCGAACGCATGCGGCGTGCGCATCCCGATGTCGTCTTCGAACTCATCACCCATCACACGAACGAGACCATCACCGCGATCCTGACGTCGTCGGTCGATGTCGGCATCGTCTCGGCGCCGCCGATGGCGGCCGGGATCGTGAGTCGCCCCGTGGCGCAGGGGCACATCGTGCTGGCCGTGCCCGCCGCGTGGCCGAAGCTCTCGCGGCGCGGGCCAGCCAGCGCCGACGCACTCGCCGGGCGCGATCTCATCAAGTTGCATGACGACACGCCGCTCGGCGCGCTGATCAACGAGCGGCTGGATCAGACGGAATTGCTGCAAGACGCCGAAGTGATGGTGCAGACGTATTCGCTCGCGGCGGCCCTCGTCGAGCACGGGTTGGGATACGCGCTGCTCGATCAGTTCACGGCGGCGAGCGCGCATGTGCAGGCGCAGCGCTTGTATCGTGTCGCGCCGGCCATCGAGTTTCCTGTCGAGATGCTGCGCCCCGCGCATGAGCCGGAGTCGGTGCTTGCAGATACGCTGCGGCGTCATCTGGCGGACGTCGCCAACGAACTCAGCGAGCGTGCCGAAGCGTTATGCGAAGGGCGCGAGATCGTGCTGACGCCTGCAGACGCGGCGCAAGAGGGCTGACGGGCCGACGCTGATGCTGACCGACGTTCAGCGGCAACTCGGCTCGCTTTTCACTTCGTAATAGGTAAACGGTTGCGGCTGGAGCTTATCGGCCAGCGACGGATAGTTCGCCTGCACGAAGCGTCGCGCGCCCGCCATGTCGAACTCGGTGCGCAGCCAGATCTTGCCGTCGTGATTGTCGAGAATCAGCGTGCCCGCGTAAACGACGTCGCCACGATTGACTCGCACCGTCGGCACCTTGCGCCCCTTGCAATAGCGAAAGCGATAGCTGTTGTCCGCCGGGGTGAATTCCATCGGACCGAAGCGCTCGTTGCGCATGAGCGGCGAGACGCGCATGGCGATGTACCCGCGCGTGGGCGGATTGCTGTTGAGCGTGCGGGTGATCTTGCCGCCGATGATGCCGTTGACCGTCTGATTGAAGTCCGAGTAGGTCCACGGCCCCCAGGTGCTTTGCAGCGGCGTGTCGAGACCGACGATGACGAGCGCGTATTCGTCGAGCGTGTCTTCGGTCAGGGTGGGGTTGGGCGCGATGCCCTTGGTACTGCAAGCGGCTAGCCAGGTCAGTCCACCGGCTGCCAGCAGGATGAGCGCCAGACGCCGCGCCGCCGGGAAGCACAACAGGGTACGCATCGACCTCATTGCAATCTCCTCGTGGCGCGTCGCGCTCAGGGGATGGATCCGAAAATTAATCCTGCAAGAATCTTACCTTGACCTTGCGGCCCTTGACACGGCCGTCGGACAACTTGCGCAGCGCCACCGGGGCGATATCCCGGTCTACGGCAATATACGTGAAGTTTTCGAGCACGTTGATCTTGCCGATCTGCGCGGCGGCAAAGCCGGCTTCGCCGGTCAGCGCGCCGAGTACGTCGCCCGGACGGATCTTGTCCTTCTTGCCGCCCAGCATCTGGATCGTCACCATCGGCGGGAGCAGATGTCCGCTGCCCGTGGGCGTCAGCTCCGAGAGCTTGTGCCACTGGACTTCCCCGCCCATCGCGGCTTCGATATTACCCACGCGGCCCATCTCGTCCATCGTCGCCAGGCTGAACGCCCAGCCGTCTTCGTCGGCCCGGCCCGTGCGGCCGATGCGGTGCACGTAGACCTCGGGATCGGGCGTCACGTCCACGTTGATGACGGCTTCGAGTTGGGCGATGTCCAGTCCGCGTGCGGCGACGTCGGTCGCCACCAGTACGGAGCAACTGCGGTTGGCGAACTGGATCAGGACCATGTCGCGCTCGCGTTGCTCCAGATCGCCGTGTAGCGTCAGGGCGTGGAAGCCCTCGGCGCGCAGCACGTCGGTCAGGTCGTTGCACTGTGCGCGGGTGTTGCAGAACGCAATCGTGCTGACCGGGCGGAAGTGATCGAGCAACTGCCCCACGGCGTGCAGACGTTCCTCGTCGCGCACTTCATAAAAGCGCTGGCGAATCTTGCTGGCGTCGTGCTTTTCTTCCAGACGGATCTCGCGCGGCGTCTTCAAGAAGCGCTGGGCGAGCTTGCCGATGCCTTCGGGGTACGTGGCCGAGAAAAGCAAGGTCTGGCGCGAGGCGGGCGTTTGTTTCGCCACGGCGGCGATGTCGTCGAAAAAGCCCATGTCGAGCATGCGGTCGGCTTCGTCGAGCACCAGCGTCTTGATGCCGGTGAGCGTAAGCGTGCCGCGGTCGAGGTGGTCCATGATGCGCCCCGGCGTGCCCACGATCACATGGGCACCGTGCGCGAGGCTTTCCGCCTGCGGACGGATCGGCGAGCCGCCGCACAGCGTCAGGACCTTGATGTTGTCCTCGGCGCGCGCGATGCGGCGTACTTCCTGGGCGACCTGCTCGGCAAGTTCGCGCGTGGGGCAAAGCACGGCGGCCTGCACGGCGAAATCGCGGGCGTCCACCCGCTGGAGCAGGCCCAGCGAGAAGGCGGCGGTCTTGCCGCTGCCGGTCTTGGCCTGCGCAATGATGTCGTGGCCGGCGAGCATGTCGGGGAGCGACGCCTGCTGGATGGGCGTCATCGAGGCGTAACCGAGCCGTGCGAGGTTCTCCTGCATGGCAGGCGAGAGCGGCAGGCTCGAGAAGGGAGTGGCGGGGGCGCTATCGGCGCGCGAATCGGTGGCTTTTGAGTTCATGCGCGATTATACCGGTGGCGTGAAGGACGTCGGGTTGATCGGATGGCTCGGGCGGACCGGCTCAGCATACCCGAACTCGGGAATCACGCCGTTGCCAGCCCGGGGCCGCCGGGCGTAGCATGGCCTTGCCTGTCCACAAGCCAGTGAATGGCCGGTAACTTATCCCTCGCTCGCCGGTCGAAGTCTCGTCCAATCCCGCAGAGGTGCCCATGCCCGCGAATCCGGAAGAGAAGGTCCGCCAGCACATGGCGGAAGTCGTTGCGATGGCCCGTGAACGTGCGCCCGAAGTGGCGGCGCTCTTCGAGCCTTTCGTCCAGCAGTATTACGGTCTGGCCGACGCCGAGGATGTCGTCTCGCGCAGTGTCGCCGATCTTTATGGCGCGGCGATGGCGCACTGGCAACTCGGCCAGAAGTTCGTCTCCGGCGAGCCCCGCATCCGAATCTACAACCCCACGCTCGATCAGCACGGCTGGCATTGCAGCCACACGGTCGTCGAAATCGTCAACGACGACATGCCGTTCCTTGTCGATTCGGTGACGATGGAGATCAACCGGCAGGGGCTGGCGCTGCATTCGGCCTTCCACCCGGTTTATCGCATCCGGCGCGACGCGGCGGGCAAGCGCCTGAGCGTCGCACCCGGCAGTAGTCCGGCGGGCAAGGAGGGGGAGGGCGACGGCAGCCGCTTCGAATCGTATATCCACATCGAAGTCGACCGATTCTCCGAGCCGGAGCGCATTCAGGCGCTGGTCGACGGGCTGCAACGCGTGCTGGGTGACGTGCGCGCCGCCGTCGACGACTGGCGCGCCATGCAGGCCGCGGCACATGCGGCCATCGAATCCCTGACCGAGCGTGCCGCGCAGCAAGGCGTGGCGGCGCAGGAGCGCGCAGAGATCGACGAAGCGCAGGCGTTTCTGGACTGGATGCTCCAGCGTCACTTCACCTTCCTCGGCTATCGCGACTACGAACTGGTCGAGCGCGACGGCGAGCACTACCTGCAAGGCGTGCCGGGCACGGGCCTCGGTGTGCTGCGCGAATCGCGCCGCGACGCCAGTACGCCCGACGTCACGCGCCTGTCGCCCGGGGCCATCGGTATCGTGCAGGCCAGTGCCCCGATCTTCCTGACGAAGGCCAATTCGCGCGCCAGCGTTCACCGCCCCGGCTATCTCGATTACGTCGGCGTAAAGCGCTTCGATGCGCAGGGCAAGGTCTGCGGCGAACGGCGTTTCCTGGGGCTGTACACCTCGACCGTCTACATGGTGCCGGCCGACGAAATCCCGCTGGTGCGTCGCAAAGTCGCCGAAGTGATCCGGCGAGCCGGGTTCCTGCCCAACGGCCATCTGGCCAAGACACTCGCGACCATCCTCGAACAATATCCGCGCGACGAACTGTTCCAGATCGACGTGGAGCAACTCGCCGACATCGCGCTGGGCATTCTGCGTTTGCAGGAGCGTCAGCGCACGCGGCTCTTCGTGCGACGCGACCGCTTCGACCGCTACGTGTCGTGCCTGGTGTTCGTGCCGCGCGAGAAATTCAACACCGATCTGCGCGTGCGGGTACAGAACCTGCTGCTGGCGGCATATCACGGCACCGGCGTCGAGTTCACGCCGCAACTCTCCGAGTCGATGCTCGCCCGCATTCAGATCACCGTGCGCACGGAGCCGGGGCACGTGCCGGAAGTCGACGTCAACGAGCTGGAAGCCCGCATCGTCGAGACTACGCGCCGTTGGCAGGACGACCTCTCCGATGCGCTGCGCGAGCAACTGGGCGAAGAACGCGGCACGCGGGCCTTGAGACGCTACGCACTGGCGTTCCCGGCCGGCTATCGGGAGGATTACGCGGCGCGCGTGGCTGTGCGCGACGTGGAGTTGATCGAACCGCTGTTGAACGCTGCACCAGCGCCCGCGCAAGCGGCTGCATCCGGTGGCTCGGGCGCAACGCCGCTCGCCATGCAGTTGTATCGCCCGCTGGAGGCTGCGCCCGGCACGCTGCGCTTCAAGATCTATCAGGCGGGCGAACCCATCGCGCTTTCGCGCAGCCTGCCGATGCTCGAACACTTGGGCGTGCGGGTGAACGATGAGCGGCCTTATCGGATTGAGCCGTCCGATGCAGGCGTGGTGTGGATGCACGACTTCGGCATGACGAGTCTCGACGGGGCCGACGTCGATCTCGAACACGCCCGCGCCCGCTTCGAAGACGCTTTCGCGCGTATCTGGGCCGGCGACGTCGAAAACGATGACCTCAACCGCCTCGTGCTGCAAGCTGGCCTGACGTGGCGTGAGGTGCGCATTCTGCGGGCGTACGCAAAGTACATCCGCCAGGTCGGCTCGACCTTCAGCAATGCCTATATCGAGAACGCGCTGACGGGGAACCCGACGATTGCGGGCATGCTCGTCCGCCTGTTCCTCGCGCGCTTCGATCCCTCGTTGAGTGCGGGGGTCCGCGAGTCGCGTGCTGAGCAATTGCGTACGCAGATCCACACGGCGTTGGAAGACGTCCCCAATCTCGACGAAGACCGAATCCTGCGTCAATTCCTCGGCGTTCTGGAAGCCACGCTGCGAACCAACTACTTCCAGACAGCGCAGGACGGGAGGGGCGGGAGCGGTGGAGGCGCGCAGAAGGCGTACCTCTCATTCAAGTTCGACCCGTCGAAGGTTCCGGGGCTGCCCGAACCGAAACCGATGTTCGAGATCTGGGTGTATTCGCCACGCGTGGAGGGCGTGCATCTGCGCGGTGGACGCGTCGCGCGCGGTGGCCTGCGCTGGTCGGACCGCCGCGAAGATTTCCGCACCGAAGTGCTGGGGCTGGTGAAGGCGCAGATGGTCAAGAACACGGTCATCGTGCCGGTGGGGTCGAAGGGCGGCTTCGTGGTCAAGCAGCCACCGTCGCCGGGAGACCGCGACGCGTACCTCGCCGAGGGCGTGGCGTGCTATCAGACCTTCCTGCGCGGGCTGCTGGATCTGACGGACAACTACGTCGACGGGCAACTCGTGCCGCCACCGCAGACCGTTCGCATCGATGGCGACGATCCGTATCTCGTGGTGGCCGCCGACAAGGGCACGGCCACGTTCTCCGACTATGCGAACGCGATCTCCGCAGAGTACGGCTTCTGGCTGGGTGATGCGTTCGCCTCGGGCGGGTCCGTCGGTTACGACCACAAGAAGATGGCCATCACGGCGCGCGGCGCGTGGGAGTCCGTCAAGCGGCACTTCAGCGAGATGGGCGTCGATACGCAGACGCAGGACTTCACGGTCGTGGGCATCGGCGATATGTCGGGCGACGTGTTCGGTAACGGCATGCTGCTCTCTAAGCACATCCGCCTGGTGGCGGCGTTCGATCACCGTCACATCTTCCTCGATCCCACACCGGATGCGGCGACCTCGTTTGCCGAGCGCGAGCGTCTGTTCCAGTTGCCGCGCTCCAGTTGGGCCGACTACGACGCGAAGCTGATTTCCAAGGGCGGTGGCATCTTCCCGCGCACGGCGAAAGCGATTGCGTTGTCGCCGGAGATGCGCGAATGGCTCGGCACCGAAGCTTCCGAGATGGCGCCGAACGATTTGCTGCGCGCGCTGCTGAGCGCGCCTGTCGATTTGCTCTACAACGGCGGCATCGGCACCTATGTGAAAGCGAGCACCGAGACGCATGCGCAAGTGGGCGACCGCGCGAATGATGGTCTGCGTGTGAACGGCGCGGAGCTGCGCTGCAAGGTGGTGGCCGAGGGCGGAAACCTCGGGCTGACGCAACTCGGACGCATCGAGTACGCCCAGCACGGCGGTCGCATCAACACCGATGCCATCGATAACTCGGCGGGTGTCGATTGCTCGGACCATGAAGTCAACATCAAGATTCTGCTGGGCCTCGTCGTCACCGACGGTGAAATGACGCTCAAGCAGCGCAATACGTTGCTCGCGGAAATGACGGAAGAAGTCGGCTCGCTCGTGTTGCGCGACAACTATCTGCAAACGCAGGCGTTGTCGCTCGGGCGTCTGCGCTCGGCGGCGGCACTCGATGGGGACGCCCGCTTCATGCGGTATCTGGAGCGCGCGCAACGCCTCGCACGCGCCATCGAGTTCCTGCCCGACGACGAAGCCCTCGATGCGCGTCGCGCGGCGGGTGCCGGGCTGACCTCGCCTGAGCGCGCTGTCCTCATGGCGTACAGCAAGATGTGGCTCTACGACTTGCTGCTCGCCAGCGATCTGCCGGACGCCGAATTCGTGGCCGACGGATTGCCGTCCTACTTCCCGACACCGTTGGCGAGCCGTTGTGGTGCGGCGATGCTACGTCATCCGCTCAAACGGGAAATCCTTGCGACGATGCACGCCAACGCGCTCGTCAATCGGGCGGGGGTGACGTTCGTGCATCGCCTGAGCGAAGAGACCGGCGCGGAGCCCGCCGATGTCGTGCGCGCAAGTCTCGCCGCCCGTGGCGCTTACGGGCTCGACGCGTTGTGGCTGGACATCGATGCGCTGGACGCGCGGGTATCGCACGAGACGCAGGCGTCGCTCTTCACGGCGATTGCGCAGTGGCACGAGCAGGCCACGCTGTGGTTCCTGCGCCGGCGGCTGACCGACGTGCCGCAGACCGTCGAGCGCCTGCGCAGCGTGCTCGATCCGATTCTCCCCACGCTCGACACACTCGTGAGCGGCGAAGCGGCCGATGAAGCCCGCACGCGCAGCCAGACCATGATCGACGCCGGCGTGCCCCCGATGCTCGCGCAAACGGCGGCGGGCGTCGGCGCACGCGTGGCGTTGCTCGACATCGCCGAGGTTGCGAGCACGAGCGGATGCGAGCCGTCGCTTGCGGCGCAGGTGTACTTCGCGCTCGACGCGCCGCTGGGCTACGGCTGGTTGCAGACGGGCGTGCTGGGCCTGCCCATGCAAACGCACTGGCAGCGTCTCGCGCGGGCGACGTTGCTGGAGGAATTGTCAGTGCTGCGTCGACGTTTGACGGCGAGCGTGCTGGAAGGCGGTAAGGGGAACGGCAAGGGAGACAGGGGCAATGCGGCTGCGTCACCGGAGACCGCCGATCAGAGTCCGGCCGCCCGGCTCGTCGCCGGATGGCAGCAGACGCACGCCGAAGCGCTCGCCCGTTATCACCGTGTGCTGGCCGATCAGATCGCCGTCGGCAACGCCGACCTTGCCATGTTGTCAGTGAGCCTGAAATCCCTCGCGGAAGTCGGGCGCTGACGTCAGTCAATGCCGCTCAAACGCTTGCCGGGCGGGGCTGTGGGCGATTAGCCCTGCACGGCAAGCAGCGGCAGCCGGGAAGCGCAAATCGTCGCCGCTGCAACATTTTTTAAGCGTTTACACAAAAGCGGCGAAACGGCGTATCATCCGGGAAAACCCTAGGATTGAGTTGACCCGCGCGCATGCTTGCCCGTCGCGCGGGTTGTCGCGTCCTGGGGTTTCGTCGATTCCTGATCCCTCTGCGCAATGCCTACCGACACCCGCCCTGCGAACGGCCAGTTCGCCACGACGTTGCAGATCGTCTCCACCGTGTTCTTCACGTTCCTCTGCTATCTGACGATCGGTTTGCCGCTCGCGGTACTGCCGTCGTTCGTGCACGTCGATCTGGCTTATAGCTCGGTGATCGCCGGGCTGGCGATTAGTGTTCAATATCTCGCGACGCTGCTCTCGCGCCCGTATGCCGGACGCACGGCCGACGCCTGGGGCCCGAAGCGCACGGTGCTGTGCGGTCTGGTGGCGTGCGGCGCGTCCGGCTTGCTCGTGGCGCTGGGGGGGGTGTTCTCCGGTGTGCCCTGGCTGGCGCTGCTCGCGCTGATCGCCGGACGTCTCGTACTCGGCTTCGGTGAAAGCTGGGTGTCGACAGGCGCGATCATGTGGGGCATCGGACAAGTCGGGCCGTCGCACACGGCACGCGTGATTTCCTGGAACGGTGTGGCGACATACGGCGCGCTGGCGCTCGGTGCACCGCTCGGCGTGGCGCTCAACAATGCGTACGGCATCAAGGCCGTGGGCGCTGCGGTGGCGTTGGCGGGGATCGTCGGTTTGCTGCTGGCACGCATGAAGCGTGCGACGCCGGTCATTCACGGTGAGCGACTCGCGTTCCGCGCGGTGCTCGGCCGCGTGATGCCGTTCGGTATGGGACTGGCGCTCGGGTCCATCGGCTTCGGTGCGATCTCGACGTTCATTACGCTTTACTACGCAAGCCATCATTGGGACAACGCAGCACTGGCGCTCACCGCGTTCGGACTGTGCTTCATGGGCGTGCGTCTGTTGCTCGGCAGCAGCATTCAGCGCTTTGGCGGCTATCGCGTGGCGATGGTGTCGTTCGCGCTGGAAGCTTTCGGCCTGATCGTGCTGGGCATTGCCCCGACGGGCTTCACGGCATTGCTGGGTGCAGCACTCTCGGGCGCGGGCTTCTCGCTCGTGTTCCCGTCGCTCGGTGTGGCGGCGGTCAACCTCGTGCCGGCGCAGAACCGTGGTGCAGCGCTGGGTGCTTACTCGGTGTTCCTCGACGTCGCGCTGGGCGTGACCGGTCCGGTCGCAGGCCTGATCGTGGGCGCATACGGCTACGCCGAGGTGTATCTGTGCGCCGCGCTGGCCGCCATCGCCGCTGTCCTGCTGACGCTCTGGATGTCGCGCAATGCGCCCAAGGCGCACGGTGGTGAGTCGACGGGCAAGCCCGCGCAGACGGCCACCTCGACGTCCTAAGTCACCCCCCTCGCATCCTTCCTCTTTCGCACGCGAACGACCGACGACCGGTCGTCGCGTGCCGATCACCGAGGCGAACGCCTCACGCAGCACGGTTTGCCACGTCCCTTGCTTAACGAAAAAACCGACAACATCGAGATGTCGAGTGGTCGTTGGCGCACAGTCAATTAGTTAGTTTCTGAAAGTTCGTTATCCGTACGACGCTTCTAATACTCGAACCGCACAGCCAGATCGGCGTGCGTGTCCGCTGCCGGATCGCGGCGCGGGAGGTGGAATCTTTTCCTGGAGTATTCGATGATGCGCAGCGTTTTGACGAAGGTTGGTCTGATGGTTTCGCTCCTGGGTGTGATTGGGACGTCTCAGGCGATGGATGGCCCGCCGCAGAGTTGCCCTTCGGTCGAAGAGGTCGCGGCCATGGGCAACAAATTCGAGAAGCCATTGGCCGGTGGTGCCCCCGGATTCTGGCGAGCGGCACCCTACACAGCGGTCAGCGGCACGGTGGAACGTTTTAGCAGAGCCTCCGCGCTCGGCGTCTATCGAGGCATTCACTTTCAGGGCTGTGCCTATACGACGGATCAAAACGAGAACGTCGACATCTTGTATCAGCCGGAAAAGCCTTTCGACGGCAGCATTGTCAAAATCGGCCGGGGCAACAAGAACTGGACAGCCGAAGAGACCCAATGGGGGCCGTTGTTCACGTGCAGTGCGGACGACCCGGCAAAGTGCACCTTCACACCTGCCGAAAAGGATTGGCGCGATGCATACCAATAATCCTTACGAAGTGGGAAACATGAGGGAGATTCGACGATGAGCAAGCGCTGGATCAGCGCAACGGCGATGGCGCTATTGATGGGCGTGAACATGACGACGCACGCGCAGGAAGCGGCGATACAGCACTGCCCTGCGGTGGACGATGTCAGGCGCGCGGGCGCGAATTTCGAAGCGCCGCTCAAAGACGTGCCGGGCTACTGGCGGGCGGACAGCGTGACGCCGATGCGCGGCTCCGTCACCAGTTTCCACGATGCGACGGCGGTGGCCGTGTACGGCGGGGTGCACTTCTACGCGTGCGCATATAAGACGGATCAGTCGGACGTCCTCAAGATCCTCTATCAGCCTGACGACGAGTTGGGCGGCATCGTCAAATTCTTGCCGGGCGACACGCACTGGCGAAAGGTCGAGACCAACGCTGCGCCCCGGTTCGTTTGCCAGGCCGACGCCCCGGAGAAATGCGCGTTCACGCCCGTGCCGCGCTCATAGCCACAATCGCAGCGAGCCGTTTGATCAAGCCGGGGATGCGGGAAGCGTCCGTATCCCCGTATCCGATCACCAATCCGTTGTCTGCCGGTTGCGGGTCGAGTGCGAAACTCGATAGCGCGCGGGGACCGATGCCCTCGCGCTGCGCGGCCGCCACGATCGCTTTGTCCGGGAATGCAGGGTCCAGCCGCACCGTCAGATGGAGTCCGCAGCGTTCGCCGATCACGGCATATGCGGGATCGAAGTACGTGGCGAGCGCTTCGCGTAATGCGGTCTGACGCTCTCGGTACAAACGCCGCATGCGCCCCAGATGGCGCGCAAACTGCCCGCTTCGGATGAAGTCGGCGAGCGCGAGCTGTTCGAAGCGATGGCCGCCGCGCAGGAGTTCGTCGAGCGCATCGCGGGCTTGCGTTGCGAGTGCCGTCGGCAGAATCAGAAATCCCAGCCGCAGCGCAGGGAACATCGTCTTGCTGAAGGTGCCGACGTAGACGACGGGCGCGTCCGGCACCATCCCCTGCATCGCGGCAATCGGCTCGCCCTGATGGCGAAACTCGCTGTCGTAATCGTCCTCCAGAATCCACGCACCGTGACGTCGTGCCTGCGCAATCAGATCGAGACGGCGTGATGCAGACAACACACTGCCGAGCGGGTACTGGTGCGAGGGCGTCACGTACACCAGGCGCGGCGGCGAGCGTTCCCACAGGCCTTCGGGAATGACGATGCCTTCGTCGTCCACACGCAATGCCTGCAATCGCACGTCGCTCGAATGAAAGGCGGCTTTCGCACCGCGATAGCCGGGGTCTTCCATCCACACCGTGTCGCCCGGGTCGGTCAGCAACCGCACGCAAAGAATCAGCGCCTCGTGCGCACCTTCCGTGATGACGACCTGCGAGGCATCGCAGCGCACGCCGCGAGAGATGCGCAGGTGATCGGCAATGGCCTCGCGCAGCGCGGGCTCGCCCAGCGGATCGCCGTAGTTGTAGTGGCGGGGCTGCGCTTCACGCATCACGCGCTCCAGCGTGCGCCGCCAGGTGCTCGCGGGAAAGCGGGTGAGGGCCGGCACACCGGGCGTGAACGGCAGCGGGGTTTCGCCCGCGCGCGCGGCGTGCCGCGTGGAGGGCAGGCGCTGGATGCGGCGCGAGGGTGACGGTGCCGTCACGACTTCCGACGCGCTGTCCGGCGCATCGACGGGATCGACGTGTTGCGTCTTCGACTTCGCGACCTGTGCCGCTTGCGCGGCAATGTGCGGATCGAGCGAGAGTTGCGCGACGCGCGTGCCGAGCCGATGCGGGACGATGAAGCCCTCGGCCGCGAGCTGGTCGTAGACGATGGAGACAGTGTTGCGCGACACGGCAAGGTCTTCCGCGAGTGTGCGCGAGGCGGGTAGGCGGGCTCCCGCGGGCAGACGTCCTTCGAGAATGGCGTGCTTGAGTCGCGTCAGAAGCTGCTTCTGGAGTGAGACGTTGCGTCCCGGTCCTGTGGCAAGCGGGCTATCGAACAGGGCAGCAACGTTCTCCGGTGCTAAGGCAAGCGCTGAAGGCGTCGTGTCGGCGCGCGTTTTGGCTACGGATGTCATGGCACCAAGAGATTCGCGAGGAGTGGTGCTTTTCATCGTACCACTGGAGGGATAACTTAGTCAGCTTGATCAGAATGCCCAGCCAATTGCCGGAGACGAGAGAACCATGACCGACGCACCGAACTTCAACGACTACGACCAGCCCATCGGCCCGGCGCTGCCGGACTGGAAGCCGCGCGCGCAGCCGCCGCGCACGCCGGTCAGCGGCCGGTATTGCCGTCTGGAGCCGATTGACGTCGAGCGTCACGCCAAAGACCTTTTCGACGCCTATGCCACCGCGCCGGACGGCCGCGACTGGACTTACATGAGCGGTGGCCCGTTCCCCGACTTCGACAGCTACTACGCGTATGCCACGAAGCTGGCAGCGTCTACCGATCCGCTGCATCACGCCATCGTCGATCTGGAGACGGGCAAGGCTGTCGGCACGCTCGCGCTCATGCGTATCGACCCGGCGAACGGTGTGGTCGAAGTCGGGCACGTGGCGTACTCGCCGCTGCTCAAGCGCACGCGTGCGGGGACCGAGGCGCAGTACTTGCTGATGCGTCGCGCGTTCGACGAGCTGGGCTATCGGCGCTATGAATGGAAGTGCGATTCGCTGAATGCGCCCTCGCGCCGCGCGGCGGCCCGCTATGGCTTCACGTTCGAAGGTATCTTCCGTAACGCTATCGTCTATCGCGGACGCAGCCGGGACACGGCGTGGTTTTCCATCACCGACGCCGAATGGCCTGCGATCAGCCGTGGCTTCGAGCAGTGGCTCTCGCTGGAGAATTTCGACGCACAGGGCCAGCATCGCGCGGGACTTGCCGCATTGATCGCCGCTGCCCGGGCATAACGACGACGTCAAAGCTGCGACGTCAAAACGAAACGGCCCGCCGGGAAATCCCCGGCGGGCCGTTTTGCTTGTTGGCTTACTGGCTTGCTATCGAAACCGTCCCAATCGACGGCGGCGATAACCCGTGCCGATCAGCCCGGGAAGAAGATGTACTTCAACACGAACAGCACGGCGATCACCCATGCGGCCGGGTGGACTTCCTTCGCACGGCCCGTGAACAACTTCAGCACGGCGTACGAGATGAAGCCGAAAGCCAGACCCGTGGCGATCGAGTACGTGAACGGCATGGCCAGCGCGGTCAGCGCAGCCGGCGTGGCTTCCGTGATGTCGTCCCACTCGACGTCGAGCAGTTCGCGCAGCATCAGGCCCGCAACGTACAGCAGTGCCGGTGCGGCGGCGTACGCCGGAACCGAGCCTGCCAGCGGGGCGATGAACAGCGCGAGGATGAACAGCACGGCAATCGTCAGCGCGGTCAGACCCGTGCGGCCACCCGCTTGCACGCCAGAGGCGCTTTCCACGTATGCCGTCGTGCTGCTCGTACCCAGCAGCGAGCCGATGAAGATGGCGATGGAGTCGGCGAACAGCGCACGTCCCAGGCCCTTGTAAAGCGTGCCTTCGAGCAGACCGGCGCGCTTGGCCACACCCATCAGCGTGCCCGTCGCATCGAACACTTCGACCAGCACGAAGGCCAGAATCACGTGCACGAAACCGGCGTGCAGGGCACCCGGTATGTCGAGCTGGAGGAACGTCGGCGAGAGGCTCGGCGGCATGGCGAACACGCCCTGGAACTGGTTCAGACCCAGCACCATCGAGAGCACCGTCACGGCCAGAATGCCGATCAGGATGGCACCGCGAACCCGCAGTGCGTCGAGCACGGCGATCAGGAAGAAGCCGAAGATGGCGAGTAGTGCCTGCGGCGAGTGGAGGTCGCCCAGACCGATCTTCGTGGCCGGGTTGGCAACGACCACGCCGGCGTTACCGAGCGCGATGATGGCGAGGAACAGACCGATACCGGCTGCAATGGCGCATCGTAGCGATTTGGGTACCCCGGCAATGAGCCAGGATCGCACCCCTGTGACGGTCAGGATGATGAACAGACACCCTGAGATGAACACCGCGCCGAGCGCCTGTTGCCACGTGTAGCCCATCGCCCCCACGACCGTGAAGGCGAAGAAGGCGTTCAGGCCCATCCCCGGTGCCATGCCGATCGGGTAGTTGGCGACGAAGGCCATCACCACCGAGCCGATCGCCGCTGCAAGGCAGGTCGCCACGAACACGGCACTCTTGTCCATGCCCGTCGTGCCGAGGATGTTGGGGTTGACGAAAATGATGTACGACATGGTGAGGAAGGTCGTGAGACCCGCCACCATTTCGGTGCGTACATTGGAGCCATGCTCCTCGAGTTTGAAGAATTTGGTCAGCAACGCGCTCTCCTTGTGACTTTGTTATGCCGTTGTCCGTGTGCAGCGGGGGCGCGCGCATTGTACTGCGCGCGCGCCCGTGCCACCGATTTTGTCAGGCGACTGCTTGCGTCGAGTCTGTCAGAACTTCATGCGCATGCCCACCCCGAAAGTATTCCCGGCATCCAGCCCGGAAACCTTGTCGTTGAGGTAGGCCGTGTACACATCGGTGCGTTTGGAGAGGTTGTAGTCGTAGCCGATGGCCCACGTATTCCGGCTGGCATTGTTCGCCCCGGAATTCTTCGTGTAAGCGTAAGACGCCATCACATTACCCCCGCCGAGCGGCACGGTAAAGCCGAGCTGGCCGCCGTTGGACGTCAGATTGCCGCCCGTGATAGTGTTCTTGATGTATTGGTACTGACCGAAGAACTTGACCACCTTGAAGTCGTACGTCAGACCGGCCTGAAGCGCCTGCTGATTGCGAAAGCCGGTGATCCCGGCCTGATCGTCGGGCGTCGAATCGAACTTGACCTGCTGATAGGCGAGCGTGGCGGCGAGCGGACCATGGAAGTACATGGCCGCAGCGCTCCACTTGTTCTGTCCCATTTCGCCGGCCTTGTTGCCGAATGCGTAGGAGAAGCTCGCGCCCAGCCCCTTGTAGTCGGGCGTGGCGTACATCACGCCGTTGTTCCATCCCGAGTCGCCGACGATCCCTTGTCCCGCGAGACCGAGGAACGTGTGATAGACCATCGGGCTGAAGGTGTAGGAGTCGACAAACGGATTGAACAGAATCGTCGACACGAAGTACGACGTGGTGAGCCGACCCATCGTGATCGTGCCCAGCGTGTCCGATTGCAGGCCGACGTAGGCGTTGCGCGAGAAGAAGCTGTCGCCGGTGAAGCGGCCATAGCGGCCGTTCTGCGGCAGGAAGAAGTCTTCGAGGGTGAAGATTGCCTTCAGGCCATTGCCCAGATCTTCGGAGCCCTTCATACCCCAGTAGGACGTGGACATACCGCCGCCGGCCTGCGTCCACGCGCGTTCGCCGCCGGGCGCTTTGGCCGCGCCAACCCAGGCGTCGACCTGACCGTAAAGGGAAACGCTGGATTGTGCGTTCGCGACGCCCGCCGCGCCGCAAATTGCGAGGGCGAGCGTGCCCCGCAGCCAACCTGCTGCCTTGCTCATGAATGTGTCTCCGTCTCGTTTTAGTTTGTGCGTGCCTCGAACTGCTCTTTTCACCGAAGGGTGCAAGGGGGCACGCCCGAGTCATTGACACACTGACTTCGCGTTGCGCGGGGATCGGTGTTGCTTTGAGGCGTGATCATTATTATCAAGGTGCCTCACATGACATATCACGCGGCGTTGATACTCGTTATCCGTTGTTGTCGCCACACTTCTCGGGTTAACACTGGCGGTTTACCTCTTGCGCAGCGCAATTCGCGGGGACGAAAAAAAACGGATATCCGCGCTATGTACGCGAATATCCGCTTTCGTTTCGATGGTGGCTTAAGTCAAGTCGCCGTCGTCGACTGTGCTCAATTAGCTTAACGAACTGCGCGCCAGCTCGCGTTGTGTGCGTCGAGCCAGTTCTGCGCAAGCGTCGGATCGCCGTGACGATTCGGATGGAACGACGGCAGCATGTACTTGAGCATCGGGCCGGTGGTGCGCCAGACGACGCCGTCCCGACCGAAGAACATCGTCGTGAATCCCCACCACGTGCTCGGCTTGAATAGTGTGCCGTCGCGCCAGAGGTTGTTGATCGTCTGCGCGTGGCTCTCCAGACCGAACATGAACAGCACGTAGAGATACGTCAGCACCCGCTGGCGTTCGCTACCACCCAGCGCGCGATACAGATCGAACGCCACTGCCTTGTGTTCGGTCTCTTCGGCCGCGTGCCAGCGCCACATCAGACGCATCTTCGGCTCCGCCTTCGCAAGCCAGCGGTCGTAGCGCAGCGCGCCGTCGCCGAACACCGCTGTGCAGTGCTCGTAAGCGGCCGTGACAGCGAGCATGTACATCGGCGACAGCTTGCGGCGTTTCGCCCACTGAATGCGTGACGTCGCCCAGTTCTCCCAATGATTCACCAAGCCTTGCTTGGCAAGCTGCGCGTTGTACTGGCCGTGCAGGTGACGGTGCGTCGCTTCCTGTCCGATGAATTGCGCAATGTCGGCGCGCAGCTTGTCGTAGCGCGCATCGTCGGGCAGACGGCCCATCGTGTCGCGCACCGAGTCGATGAACGACTGCTCGCCGACGGGAAAGCTCATCGACAGCGCGTTGTAGTACATCGTGCGGTAGGCGTCGCCACTGTGCCAATAGCGCTCGAAGCCACTGGCCAGATCGACCGTCAGCTTGCGCACGGTCAGCGCGGAAATGTCGTTGCTCATGATGGCAGGCCTCTCTGGCAATCAAGACGGATGTCCAACGCAATGAATATGACGTCCATGACGCCGTCTCTTGAATTTCATACCGAATGTGAGCATTATTCATTTTCCAGGCGTCATGCCGCAACTCGCTTCTCGCTCAGTTCCTGCTCAGGTTTTCAGTCATGTCCACACCGAAGTCGCCCGCCACCCCGAACGCCCCGTCCGCCATGCGAAAGCGGCCGATGCAGGCCCGCGCGCAGCACACCGTCGAGACCATTTTCGAAGCCACGGCTCAGGTTCTCGACGAAGAAGGGGAGGCGGCGCTCACGACCAATCGCATCGCCAAGAAGGCTGGTTTCTCGATTGGCACGCTGTATCAGTACTTCCCGACGAAGGAAGCGATCCTGCTGGCGATGATTGCGCGCGAGCGGCGTCGCGTGATGGACGAGCAGAACGAATTCCTCGCACGCGCCGCCGATGAGGGCGCGGACCCCGAGCGCGTGATTCGCGAGCGTATTCGCATGCTGATCGAAGCGTTCGGTTCGGGCGGACGCGTGAAGCGCTCGCTCATCAAGATGGCCTGGCAGATGGACCATCACGAGAACATCATGCAGGCGATGCGCGAGGCGGCCGAGCATATCGCCGTCGCCATGTCGCGCCGCGATGCGCCGGGGATGCGTCCGCCGACCACCGCCACGGTCTTTGTGCTCACGCGCGCGTTCATGGGCACGCTGCGCTCGGCGGTACTCGAAGACTCCCCGTTGCTTGGCACTCCAGAATTCGAGGACGAGCTTTACCGGTTATGCTGGGGCCTGTTGCGCGCCGACGCCTGACGGCACGGCCACCGGGCCGACGGTAGGTTCCACAGTCGCTTCGCAGGCAAAGACGCGCACCATTTCGATAGCTCCGGCAGTACGCACAAAGGAAGGCGTTGCATGGGTGAAATCGTCAAGGCGGTCAGCATTCTGGCGGGTGGCGTAGGCATCTTCCTCATCGGTATGGCGATGATGACCGACGGCCTCAAACTCGCCGCCGGGCCAGCGCTCGAACGCATTCTCGCGGGCGCCACGCGGACCCGATGGCAAGCGTTCGCTTCCGGCGTGCTGGTCACCGCCATCACCCAAAGCTCGTCGGTCGTGACGATTGCGACCATCGGCTTCGTCAACGCCGGGCTGCTCAAGCTCGGCGGCGCGCTCTGGCTGATGTTCGGCTCGAATCTCGGCTCGACGATGATGGGGTGGATCGTCGCGGTGATCGGCCTCAAGTTCAATATCGATGCCTTCGCGCTGCCGATGATCGCCGTCGGCGTGGCGCTGCGTCTGACGGGCGCGGGCACCCGGCGCGGTGCCATCGGTAACGCGCTCGCGGGCTTCGGTCTGCTCTTCTTCGGCATCTCGTTGCTGCAATCCGCCTTCATCGACATGGCGGGCATGATTCGTCTGCCCGACGGCACTGGCCCGCTCGACGTGCTGCTGCAAGTCGTCGTGGGCTTCGTGCTCACCTGCATCGTGCAGTCGTCTGCGGCCGCCATGGCGATCACGCTGACGGCGGCGCAGAACGGACTGCTCGGCGCGCAGGGCGCGGCGGCGGTGGTGATCGGCGCGAACATCGGCACGACGGTCACGGCCGTGATCGCGGCCATCGGGGCGACGCCCAACGCGCGGCGCGCTGCCATGGCGCACGTCGCCTTCAACGTGGTGGCGGCTGTCGTGGCACTTCTGCTGCTGCCGTGGATGATCCGCGCCATCGTCGCTGGCATGGCATGGATGCACCGCGAAGCCGACCCCGCCATTCAGCTCGCCATCTTCCATACGACGTTCAACGTGCTCGGCGTGCTGCTGATGATTCCGCTGACCACGCCGCTGTTGCACTGGCTGCAGCGCCGCTTTCGCTCACGTGAAGAAGACGAAGGCGCGCCGCAGTTCCTCGACGACAACGTGTTGCAGGTGCCCCAACTGGCCGTCGACGCGCTCAAGCGCGAAGTCGATCGCCTTGGCGTGATCAGTCGGCATATGGTGCGCGGCGCGCTGACCGGCACGAGTTCCGGCGTGCTTGCGCAGTCGCACGCGTCCGTCATGCGCCTCGGCAGCGTCTGTCAGACGTTTGCCGAGCGCATGAGTCGCGTGGCCATGGGCGCAACGTCCGCCGAACAACTGGCCGACACGCTGCGCACATTGCGCTACTACGAGAGCGCGGCCGAGCAGGCGGTGGCCGCCGCCGCGTTGCGGGACCAGACCAGCACCGCAACGGGCTTGTCGGATGCCTACACGGCGTTCCTGCACGAATCGGGCGCGCTGCTCGATCATGTGGAAAGCGATGCGTTGCCGGAGGATGGTGGCGAATCGCTGGGCACGCATGCGTCGGCGATGGAAGCGGCGTATGGCGGGCTCAAGGCCAAATTGCTCGCCGACGGCGCGGCCGGCACGGTACGTATCTCCGTCATGGAAGAAGCCTTGCGACGGTACAGCGCGCTGCGACGTGCGTTGCAACAGACCGTGAAAGCGAGCACGCGTCGCGCGAAAGGAACCGATCCCATCGACTGAGCGGGTGAGCGCGCGGCGAGAGGTGTGGTTTTTGCGTCGTACCGGTCACTTGCGCAACGCAACATGCGTGGCTAGAATGGCGACGGATTCTTGGCATCTGGCGAAATCTTCGCCGGTGTCACGTAAGCGTTCACGTGAATCAACGCATTCTCCGCGACAGCGGCCGGTTTCATCGGCACGTCGGTCGAGGGGCGTGCATTCATGCGTGAACTACCGGGCAACCCATTCAGCGTTGTTTCCGGTGCTCTGAGCGTCATAAGCGCCGTCCTCCTCCGATTTGCCTGTTTCGATACCGATGCCCTGGTTGCGGTCGTTCGTCCGCCGGTTGGCGTCTGGTGTCCGTCGTTCGTGGCTTGTTCATCGTTCGCCGGTGGTGCACCGATGGCTTCGCTCGCGTGTCATTTGTGTAATTTGGCACTGGCTTGCGCTGACCGGCAACCTTTGGAGCTTTCTCGCATGTCGTCCTCCGCTGCATCGGCCCAATCCTCGGATTCGGCCAAATCTGCGCATCAGTCGGCGGGCGCACCCGTCAACGCTACGGCGTTGCTCGTGCGCTTCTCGCTCAATGTCTTTCTCGCGTGCCTGACCATCGGCATGTCGCTCTCCGTCGTGCCGCTGTTCGTGCACGACACACTCGGGTATCACAACGTCATCGTCGGCTTTGCCGTGGGCGTGCAGTCGCTCGCGACAGTGCTCACTCGCAAGTTCGCCGGACGCACCGCCGATCAGCGCGGTGCGCGCGTGGCGCTCATGCGCGGTCTCGTGTTCGTCGGCCTGTCGGGCATCGCGCTGCTCGCGACGAGCCTGATTTCGGTGGCCGCCGAGCCGCGTCTGGCGGTGCTGACACTCGCTCGCCTGCTGCTCGGCGTGGGCGAGAGCCTGTGCATTACCGGCACGTTGACGTGGGCCATCGGCAGTCTCGGTGCTGCGCAGTCGGGCCGCGTGATGTCGTGGACCGGTGCGGCTGTCTTCGGCGGATTCGCGGTCGGTGCGCCGTTGGGATTGGCGCTCTATGGCGGTACGTCGCTCGCGGGTGTCGCCATCGCCATCTGCCTGTTGCCGCTGGCGGGCTGGGCGGTCATTTCGCGCATTGCCGCCGTCGCACCCGCGCATCAGGCAGGGGGCGCGCTGCCGTACTCGCAGGTGTTGCGTATCGTCTTCATGCCCGGACTGGCGTTGGCGTTGCAGGGTGTCGGGTTCGCGGTGATCGGTGCGTTCGTGGTGCTTTACTTCGAGGCGTCACGCTGGACCGGAGCGGCGATTGCCTTGTCGGCGTTCGGTCTGGCCTTTGTGCTGATGCGTCTGATCGGCGGACGCTGGCCCGAGCGCTTCGGCAATCTGCGCGTGGCGCAGGCGTCGCTGGTCGTCGAGGCCATCGGGCTGCTGATCGTCTGGCAAGCGCCCGTCGCATGGCTCGCACTACTGGGGACTGCGTTGGCCGGGGCCGGGGCGTCGCTGATCTTCCCGTCGCTGGGCATTGAAGTCGTCAAGCGCGCACCGGCGGCCAGCCGTGGCACGAGTCTTGGCACGTACGCCGCGTTTCAGGACATCGCGATCCTGACCACCGGTCCGCTCGCGGGGGCCGTGGCCAACCCGTTCGGCTATCGCGCCGTGTTTCTGTGTGGCGCGGTCGCGGCGGCGCTGGGCGTCGTCGTGGTCGTGTCGTTGCGAGCACGTCAGCGTTGATCTGAACATCGATGCAGCGCCGTGCAGCCTCTCTCACCTGAGATGCTGCACGGCGCTGCCTTTCGTCGTTCCGCAGGTGCCTGTAAAGACCTATTCGATATCCGACGATCGCGCCTCAGGAAAATGTTCATGCACTGAAGGTTCGTTCCATTTAAAGCGGTGTCCTATGGTTTACAATCCGCCTCGGCCTCCCAATACCTAAGGGGATGGCAGGGTGAGATACGTCGCACAACGGCTTAACGGCCGGGCGCGACGTCCGGAGACAATGCCTCCGGGCCCCGCGTGATCGATTCCCGCAACATGGGAATCGTGAGGTCTTCAGAGCGGTCGAGTGGGTAAGGCAGCGTGATCGGTGCGAGTGGTCCGGGTGCAACGTTGCAGTCAATTCAGGCTGCGTGGCAGCCGAAGTTCGAAGTGGAGACCATGAGTACTATCGCTAGCGGTGTCAAAGCCAACGCGCATACGCGCGAGATCGAGGCGCAAGCCTACGCAAAAGCGACCTGGCGTTTGTTGCCGTTCCTTTTCCTGTGTTACGTCGCGGCCTATCTGGACCGCGTGAATGTCGGCTTCGCCAAGCTGCAAATGCTGAACGACCTCCAGTTCAGCGAGACCGTCTACGGTCTGGGCGCCGGCATCTTCTTTATCGGTTACTTCTTCTTCGAAGTGCCGTCAAACATCATCATGCACAAGGTCGGTGCGCGTCGCTGGATTGCGCGCATCATGATCTCGTGGGCGGTGCTCTCGGCGGCGACGCTGTTCGTCACGACGCCGACGCAGTTCTATGTCGTGCGCTTCCTGCTCGGTGTGGCCGAGGCCGGCTTCTTCCCCGGCATTGTGCTGTATCTGACCTACTGGTTCCCGGCGCAGCGCCGTGGCCGCATGAACGCGCTGTTCATGATCGGTATTCCGGTGGCCGGTGTGTTCGGCGGTCCGCTCTCGGGCTGGATTCTGCAAGCGTTCAACGGCGTGGGCGGCTGGAAGGCCTGGCAATGGCTGTTCTTCATCGAAGCCATTCCGTCGGTGATTCTCGGCGTGATCACGCTGATGTATCTGCCCAACGGCATTCGCGCGGCAAAGTGGCTCACCGAAGACGAGAAGGCCGTGCTGGAGCACAACATCGCGCAGGACAGCGCAGGCAAGGCACCGCAATCGGTGGCCTCGGTGTTCTCGAACGGTCGTGTGTGGCTGATGGCCGTGATCTACTTCTGCTGCATGATGGGTCTGTACGGCATTGGCTTCTACCTGCCGACGCTCATCAAGGCCAGCGGCGTGAAGAGCGCGCTCGACGTGGGTCTGCTGACGGCCATTCCGTACGCTTGTGCCGTCGTCAGCATGATCGCCGTGGCGCGCAGCTCGGATCGCACGCGTGAGCGTCGCTGGCACTTCGCTGTGGTGTCGTTCGCCGGTGCCGTTGGTCTGTACCTGAGCACGATCTGGGGCAACAACGTACCGCTCGCGATGGTCGCGCTGTCGGTCGGCACGGCCGGCATGCTGGCCACGATGCCCGTGTTCTGGACCTACCCGAGTGCACTGCTCGTCGGCGGCTCCGCCGCTGCTGCCATCGGCATGATCAACTCGATCGGCAACCTGGCAGGCTTCGTGAGCCCGTTCGTCATCGGCTGGCTCAAGGATGTGACGCAGAGCACCAACGCCGGTATGTACTGCGTGTCGGCCGCGCTCGCGCTGGGTGCCGTGCTGGCACTCACGCAGTCGAAGGAACAGGTCAATCGCTGATCGTTCCGTAGTGATGTGAGGGGAGGGCGGCAGCGCTGCTCTTCCTTCTGCGGAGAGGCTTCTTGCGGGAAGCTTCGCCAACAAAAAAAGCGGGTCCATGTGAGTGGACCCGCTTTTTTGTTGGCTGCTACCGGGCGATTCTTGCGAACCGCCCGGTGTTCACGCGATGACTTACGCCTTGGCGACGCTTGCCAGTGCTGCGTTGAACGTCTTGCTCGGACGCATGACTTGTTCGAGCTTTTCGAAGTCCGGCTTGTAGTAGCCGCCGATGTCGGTCGGCTTGCCCTGCACGTCGGCGAGTTCGCCCACGATGGTCTTCTCGTTCTCGGTCAGAACCTTTGCGAGCGGGGCGAAGAGCTCGGCCAGTTCGGCGTCGTCCTTCTGCTCGGCGAGTTCCTGCGCCCAGTACATCGACAGGTAGAACTGGCTGCCACGGTTGTCCAGCTCGCCAGTCTTCGGCGACGGACCCTTGTTGTTGTCGAGCAGCTTGCCCGTTGCTGCGTCGAGCGTCTTGGCGAGGATCTTGGCGCGCTGGTTGCCCGTCTTGATGCCCAGGTCTTCCAGCGAAACAGCCAGCGCCAGGAATTCACCCAGCGAATCCCAGCGCAGGTGGTTCTCTTCCACCAGTTGCTTGACGTGCTTCGGTGCCGAACCGCCAGCACCCGTTTCGTACATGCCGCCACCGGCCATCAGCGGCACGATGGAGAGCATCTTGGCGCTGGTGCCCAGTTCCATGATCGGGAACAGGTCGGTCAGGTAGTCGCGCAGAATGTTGCCGGTCACCGAGATGGTGTCCAGACCGCGGATCACGCGCTCCAGGGTGTAACGCATGGCGCGCACTTGCGACATGATCTGGATATCGAGACCGTTGGTGTCGTAATCCTTGAGGTACGTTTCGACCTTCTTGATCAGTTCGGCTTCGTGCGGACGGTACGGGTCGAGCCAGAACACGGCCGGCATGCCCGAGTTGCGCACGCGGTTCACGGCGAGCTTCACCCAGTCACGGATCGGGGCGTCCTTGACCTGGCACATACGCCAGATGTCGCCGGCTTCCACGTTCTGCGAGAGCAGCACTTCGCCCGTGGCGATGTCGACGATGTTCGCCACGCCGTCTTCGGCGATTTCGAACGTCTTGTCGTGCGAGCCGTATTCCTCAGCCTTCTGTGCCATCAGGCCGACGTTCGGCACCGTACCCATCGTGGTCGGATCGAATGCGCCGTTCGTCTTGCAGAAGTTGATGATTTCTTGGTAGATGCGAGCGAACGTGCTTTCCGGGATCACGGCCTTCGTGTCCTTCGGACGGCCGTCGGCACCCCACATCTTGCCGCCGATACGGATCATGGCCGGCATCGATGCGTCGACGATCACGTCGTTCGGTGCGTGCAGGTTCGAGATGCCCTTGGCCGAGTCGACCATCGCCAGTTCCGGGCGGTGCTCGTGGCAAGCGTGCAGATCGCGAATGATCTCTTCGCGTTGCGTGCTCGGCAGCGCTTCGATCTTCTCGTACAGGTTCACGAGACCGTTGTTGACGTTCACGCCCAGTTCGTCGAACAGCTTGCCGTGCTTCTCGAAGGCTTCCTTGTAGAAGATCTTCACGGCGTGGCCGAACACGATCGGGTGCGAGACCTTCATCATCGTGGCCTTCACGTGCAGCGAGAACATGACGCCGGTCTTGCGTGCGTCTTCCATCTGCTCTTCGTAGAAGTCGCACAGCGCCTTCTTGCTCATGAACATGCTGTCGATGATTTCGCCGTCGAGCAGCGAGACCTTCGGCTTGAGAACGATCGTCTTGCCGCTGTTCGTCACGAGTTCCATCTTGACGTCGCGTGCCTTGTCGATCGTCATCGACTTTTCGCCGTGGTAGAAGTCGCCATGCTTCATGTGCGCGACGTGCGTGCGCGAAGCCATGCTCCACTCGCCCATGCTGTGCGGGTGCTTCTTGGCGTAGTTCTTGACGGCGAGCGGTGCGCGACGATCCGAATTGCCTTCACGCAGGACCGGGTTCACGGCCGAGCCGAGGCACTTCGAGTAACGCTTCTGGATGGCCTTCTCTTCGTCGGTCTTCGGGTCTTCCGGGAAGTCCGGAATCTTGTAGCCCTTCGACTGGAGTTCCTTGATGGCGCTCTGGAGCTGGAACACCGAAGCGCTGATGTTCGGCAGCTTGATGATGTTCGTGTTCGGGTCTTGCGTCAGACGGCCGAGTTCGGCGAGGTTGTCCGGCACGCGCTGTTCTTCGGTCAGGAATTCCGGGAATTCGCCGAGGATACGGCCCGAGACCGAGATGTCGCTCGTGTCGACCGCCACGCCCGCCGGAGCGGTGAACGTGCGGATGATCGGGAGGAAGGAGCCGGTGGCGAGAAGCGGAGCTTCGTCGGTCAGGGTGTAGATGATGCTGGGTTGCTGCGTGCTCATCGCTGGTCTCGGATTCAAGAATCAGGAAAAGGTGGGGGAACGCCGCCGACTGGGTCACAGTCCGCTAGCCATGACAAATTTTCCCTGATTGTGACACGGGTCGGGGGCAAAACTGAAATGCCTTTTCGTAATGTGAATGCTTGGGTCTTATATAAGACTGGCACGGAAGTGCCCATCACGCCGTTGAAAACCCCGCAGGCTGGGGCGGGGGTGCGGGAAATGACGGGGCGGAAGGGGGTTCTGATGGGGGTTGCTTGGATGGATTTTGTTTTTCGATAGAAAAAATCTATGGAAAACGCCGTGAAAGCCGTCGTCGAGACGTGAGGAAATCCCGTTCGAGAAGCAGTTATGACGTCGGCTGATGCGGCCGCGCGACACTCTGTTTTCTCAGTTGCAACCGGCAAGGTGTTGCGATTAAATGGCGCGCAACGCGCCGACCCTCGGAAGTTCTGTCCCCGGGTGCAGTCATCCCCCCGACTGCCGGCGGGCGTTCGTCATCTGCCGCAAGCAAAACAGATATAGGCGCAGTGACGCATTGGGCTATGCGGTTGTACAAGGCAAAACTAATAACAAACCAGCATGGGGCTGCCGGCCGCGCCGGGGTCTCGTCGTATCGGGGATTCATGCATGTCCGTTCTATCGCTTCGCCGCAGTGCGCTTGTCGCCGCGGCGCTTTCTGCTGTGCTTACGGGAACTGCGGGGGCGTCCGAGGGCGTCGCTGTGGGGGATGCCTCACCCGCCGTAAGCGCTGACGTCCGGGGTTCCGCCATCGCGCAGGCACGCGCTCACATGCGCGCGAAGTCGCCGGAGCAGGCATACGCCGTATTGGCCCCGCTGGAGGGACGTCTCGGCGGGGACGCGGAATACGATTACCTGCTCGGCATCGCGGCAGCGGACACCCGTCACCTCGACGTGGCGGAGCGCGCGCTCAAGCGCAGCATCGCCGAGCGGCCGGGTGACGGCCCGACGCACCTCGAACTCGGACGCACCTACTTCTTGTTGGGGCAGCGAGAGAACGCCCGACGGGAGTTCGAAGGCGTGGCGGCGGGCGATGTGCCCGAAGGCGTTCGTCCGGTGATTCAGGCCTATCTCAACGCGATCAACGCGCCGGTGGGTGTGCGTACGGCATGGTCCGGCTACGTGCAGGGCAATTTCGGACACGACACCAACGCCAATAATGCGACGACCAACTCGTCCATTGCGATTCCTGCGCTTGGCGGCCTGATGTTCGTGCTCGACGGTGGCTCCCGTGGCACGCCCGCGAATTTCGGCGACGTGAGCGGCGGGCTTGCCGTTCGTCATGCGGTGACGGAGAACCTCGTCGTCTCAGGATCGGGTGACGTCGATGTGCGGCGCTATGGCGGCAACGCGCGCGCGTTCGATCAGGGCAGCTACGTGTTCCAGTTGGGGGCGAACTGGTTGTCCGGCAAGAATAATTTCGGGCTGCAATATGCGAATCAGCATATGTGGGTCGATTCGGAGAGTTACCGGAGTCTCAACGGTTTCACCGCGCAGTGGACGCGCGACCTCGGCGAGAGTCTTCAGGCAGCAGCGTTCGCGCAGTACACGCCGATCCGCTATATGGGGACCAACGCACGCGACGTGAATCGCGCGATTGGCGGGGCGTCCATCGTCAAGGGATTCGCGTCGGTCTACGGTGAACCGGTGGCCTATGCGTCGATGTATGCGGGACGGGAGAGTCCCAAGGACGATCTGTCTGCGGCATTCGGCAATCACCTTTGGGGCGGACGTGTCGGTGGCGAATGGCACGTGATGCCCAATCAGATGTTCTTCGCCAACGTGAGCTTCGAGCGGCGCGATTACGACACGCTGGACAGCCTATTTCTGATCGAGCGTCGTGATCGTCAGCTCGATGTGAAAGCCGGCTATTCGTATTTCGTGACGAAGGCGTTTTCGATCACGCCGCAATTCACCTTCACGCGTAACGGTTCCAGCCAGCCGCTGTATGCCTATCACCGAAGTGTTTACGAGATCGTGGCTCGCTATGACTTCCGTTGATCTCCCTCGTCATGTCCGTCAATCTGATTCGGAGCGAAACATCATGAAGCGTAAGCCACTGTCGATGGCGCGGGGCATGTCTCGACTGTGTGCCCGGTGGATTGCAGGGTGCATCGTTGCGTTGCCGGGGATGGCGTTGTTGGCGAGTGCGTCGGCAAATGCGCAGACGTTTGTGCCGACATTCGGTCAGACGCCTGCGCCGGATTACGTCCGGTTCGGTTCTCAGCCGTCGCAGACTTCTGCGGGATCGTCGCCCATCGCGCCGACGGGTTTGGCCCCCGGCTTGTACGTTCAGGTGATCGATGGCTTGGTGACCCTGAGCAATCCGGCAGGGGCGCAGGTATTTCAGGCCGGGCAGTTTGGCTTTAACCCGTCGTACGCGGTGCCGCCGGTCGTCATTCCGCAGAATCCGGGGCTGCTGTTCACGCCGCCGGTGTCGTTCAGTCCGCCAGCACCGCAGACCCCGATGCCTCCCGCACCCAGCGGACCAATGGTCACCCAAACACCGACTCCGGTCGTCACACCGCCTATCACGCCTCCGGTGGTACTGGCGAACGGCACGAACTACTACATGATGAACTGGGGTTCGGACGGTCTTGCGAATCTCGGCATCGGCGCGGGTGTCTTCAACAGTGCGAATGCGCTGACGAAGTTCACGGGCACGACAGTGCCATTCAATGTGGTGTCCGGCGTGACGGCGACCGATACCGGCGCACTGGAAGACCTCGGTTGGGGACGCTGGACGGCGGGCAAGGTGGCGGATCACGGCATCACGTTCGATCTGTCGACGTGGAACGCCGGCATGCCTTATGTCATCGGTCGTCCGACGCTCGATGCGAATCTGCCGGTAAGCGGCACGATGACGTACGCGCTTGCCGGCGCGACGAAGGCCATCGATATGACGACGGGGGCGGTGGGTACGCTCTCTGGCAGTCTGAGCATCGCGTTCCAGAACGCGCAGTACGCCGTCACGCCGAATCTGAACATCGCGATGTCGGCGGGGCCGACCTATGTGACTGGTGCGGGATCGACGACAGTCGGCCCTGACGGTGCGCGCGCGACATTCAGCACGACGACGCAAAACGTGACGGGCGGGGCTTGCGCAGGCGGATGCCGATTCTCGACGCAGGGCGTGCTGACCGGTGCGGCGGCGAACAATGCGGGGATCGTCTATTCGCTGACGGGGCCGGATGTTCGTGTGGTGGGGGCGGCGGGTTTCAAGCGCTGATGAGCAAGGCGAACTCTCCAGCAGCGCAACCATCGGGGGTGCGGCCTTGTGCCGCATACGCGCGCATGCGATCGGTGTAGTCTGAGTCATATTGCATCGTCCGTGACTTCACCCATGACCAAAGCGCGCGCCGTGCCCATGCTTAGCGACAGCGTAATTGCACCGCTCTACGCGGGCGCAGATCTGTCGGACACTTATGCCATTCGACTGCCGTCAGAGGCCAGCAATGATCTGGAGGTGTTGACACGCATTCTGTTCGAGCGGCAGGCGTGGTGGATTCGTGCACTCATGCGTGTCCGCGATGCAGTGATGGTGACAGTCGACGTCAAATCGTCGCGCGCCGTTGGTCTTGCGGGCGCAGCGCGCGGCCCGGTGATCAGCTTCTTTCCGCTGCTGTCAAAGACGGCGACGGAGTTGGTGCTGGGCGCAGATGACCGACACCTCGATTTCCGCGTCTCCGTCCAACTTCGCACCGATGCGGCCAATGGGCGCGAGCTGCTCGCCGCGACGGTGGTGCATTGCCACAACCGACTGGGCAGAATCTATCTCGCGACGATCGCGCCGTTCCATCGCGTGATCCTTCGGTCGAATTTGGAGCGGGCGGTCAGAGATATGAGGGCGTGAGCGCGTGTAGCGGCACGACTGACTAAACCTGTTGGGCGCCTAACGTCTCTGAACAGAATTTCGGCGGAAAAAGAAAAAGGCCCTCGGCATTTGCCTGAGGGCCTTTCCTTGCGCGATTCGCGCGAATCTGGTGGGTGGTACAGGGATTGAACCTGTGACCCCTGCCGTGTGAAGGCAGTGCTCTACCGCTGAGCTAACCACCCAAATCATTAACTAAATCAATGACTTAGTGTCGATTACTGAAGTTCTTCTTTCGCAATCAGGAGCAGAACTTTAACTGTTTTCGTAGAAGTCTGCAACCTTTCTTTTGTTCTGTTTTGCTGCCGTCGTGATGATATCTCTCGATCACTTCACGTCGTTTCTTGCGATGACTCGCAAGCAGCAAAGACAGCGATTATAGTGACGTTTTCTTCGTTTGGGAAGGGCTTTGTGCGAATTTTTCGCGAGACTCGCCGCCTTCGCCAAAAGATCGCGCAAGCTCAGGTCGCAGCCGGCGTTTCACCTTCCTGTGGTTCCGGTTCCTTGCGCCACACGCACGTCCCCTTCATGCCCTTGTCGATGCCGTTCAGTACGCCGTCGTGCAGCTCCACTTCTTCGCTGGCCGCGAGGATCACCGGCAGATCGAACTGACGCAGCGAAATCTTTTCGCGTGGCACGCCGTCGTTGCTCTCGTCACCTTCGCCATCGTCGATGACGAGGCTTTCCTGACCGCGCGTCATCGCGAGATAAACGTCCGCGAGCAGTTCCGCGTCGAGCAATGCGCCGTGCAACGTACGGTGCGCATTGTTCACGCCGAGTCGTTCGCACAGCGCGTCGAGCGAGTTGCGTCGCCCCGGGAACATTTCGCGCGCACGCATCAGCGTGTCGATCAGCCCCGAGCAGTTCTGCATGAACGGCGGCCAGCCGAGGCGGCCGAACTCCATGTCGAGAAAGCCCAGGTCGAACGCCGCGTTGTGAATGATGATCTCGGCGTCGCGGCAGTACTCGCGCAACTGCTCGGCGATCTCGGCGAACTTGGGTTTGTCGGAGAGGAATTCGGTCGTGAGGCCGTGCACCGCCAGTGCGCCCGGATCGCTGTCGCGCTCGGGGTTGATGTAGAAGTGCAGGTTGTTGCCGGTCAGACGTCGATTGACCAGTTCGACGCAACCGATTTCCAGCAGACGGTCACCCGTCTTGGCATTCAGGCCAGTGGTTTCGGTGTCGAGGATCAGTTGTCGCATGATGTTCGGTCGTGTTTCGTGTGCTTTCGGAATTGGCGCACTGCGGGTCGTCGCATATGACGACGTCCTCACGCAGTGCGCGGATGATGCGATTGGCTTACGCGCTTACCCGCGACGCAGGCTTTCGACGCCGCGATTGGCTAACTGGTCGGCGGCTTCGTTACCGTCGTGCCCCGCGTGACCCTTCACCCAGCGCCAGTCGATGTCGTGCTTCTGCGAGACGGCGTCCAGTTCCTGCCAGAGGTCGGCGTTCTTCACCGGTTCCTTCGCCGCTGTCTTCCAGCCACGCGCCTTCCAGCCGTGAATCCACTCGCTGATGCCCTTCTGAACATATTGCGAGTCGGTATGCAGCACGACCTGACAGGGCTTGTTCAGGGCTTCGAGCGCGCGGATGACGGCGAGAAGCTCCATGCGGTTGTTCGTGGTGTTGTGTTCACCGCCGAACATTTCCTTGCGGTGCTTGCCTGCGATGAGCAGGGCGCCCCAGCCGCCGGGGCCGGGATTGCCTTTACAGGCGCCGTCGGTGTAGATCTCAACTTGCGGCAAGGTCATCTCTCAAACAATCAATCGGACGCTTCGGTCGTTTCCGCCAGTTGGCGATGCGTGGTATTCGGTGTGGCAACCGGTGCCGCCGCTGGCTGGAGGCCGAGTATACGCTTGCGCACTTTACCGACCAAACGCATGCCCTTGACGCGCTTGACCGCACGCACGGCATACAGCGCACCGAAGATCGGCCACCAGCGGTCGCCCGCCGGCTCCATGAATTCGAAACGTTGCAACCAGTGGTCGCCGCGAAGGGGCGGACGATAACACCCGAAGCGGCCCCGGTCGATATCGAACGACAACAGCTTGAGCCAGTCCTTCAGGCGGGTGAACGCGATCAGATCGGCACCCGGCGGCAGGAACGGCGCGCCGGCAAGCCGACCCAGTTCCTCGCGTGCACCCCACAGACTCAGATTGTTGAATCCGGTAATGATGACCTGACCTTCCGGTACAAGGATGCGTTCGACTTCGCGCAGGATGTCGTGAGGATTCTCGGCAAATTCGAGCACGTGCGGCAGCACCACAAGATCTGTGCTGGCCGTGGCGATCGGCAACTCGTCGAAGCGACTCACGAGGATGTCGCGTGCGACCATCTCGGCGCTCGTGCCATCGCCCGGCGTGCCGGACGGCGCGCAACCGGTCGTGTCGCTGGCGGCTTTGGTCATGAGCGGCGGGGCCTCCGGACCGCGCGCGGCGGGCAGGATGAGGCCCCGGTAGGGCATGCGGTTTTCGCGTAGCGTATCGAGCTCGGGACGACCCAACTGCAACGCGTGATAGCCGAACAGATCCCCGACCCATTGGTCGAAGAGGGCCTGTTCCCATGCGAGCGCGTAGCGGCCTGGCGGTGAGACGAGCCAGACGGGCCAGTCTATAATCGGACGTTCTGACATGGTGGCGAGTATATATGGATGCGCACGCAGATGCGGCAAGTGGACAGTCGGCCGGAACACTGACCGTCTTTCCAGTCCCCGCGTTCCAGGACAATTATCTCTGGGTCATCGATAACGGCAAAGATGCCGTCGTGGTGGACCCGGGCGATGCCGCGCCGGTGCTCGCCTATCTCGAATCGCGCAACCTCACGCTGCGCGCTATCCTCATCACGCACAAGCATGCCGATCACATCGGCGGCGTCGATACGTTGCTCGAACGTTTCGACGTGCCGGTGCACGGTCCCGCACATGAGGCGATTGCCTGCGTCGATCATCCGCACAATGGCGGCGAGACGGTGCACATCGCATCGCCTGCCATGACGCTTCAGGTGATCGACGTGCCCGGCCACACCGCAGGCCACATCGCTTACTTCCTGGGGGCGGGCGTCGCTGGCGCACCGCACCTGTTCTGCGGTGACACGTTGTTCTCTTGTGGTTGCGGCCGACTGTTCGAAGGTACACCCGCCCAGATGCTCGCGTCGCTCGACGCGCTCGCGGCCCTGCCGCCGGCCACGCTCGTGCACTGCGCGCATGAATATACGTTATCGAATATCCGCTTCGCGCTCGCCGTGGATCCGGATAACGAGGCGCTCGGCGCATGGCATCGGGAAGCGACGGCGCTGCGTGCGGCCGGTCGCCCGACGCTGCCCACGACGCTCGCTCAGGAGCGCGTGACCAACCCCTTCCTTCGCAGCGACGCCCCGGCAGTGGTCGCCGCCGCCGAAGCCCACGCGGGACGCACGTCGCTCTCGCGCGAAGCGGTCTTCGCGACCGTGCGCGGCTGGAAAGACACCTTTCGCGGATGACACGGCTGGCGCACGACGCGCTAGCTGTGCAAGTGTTGCGCTGTCAACATCGCAGCGCGTCATACGCTCTGTCACGGAGCAGACGTTGACAGGTTTGTCGCCGCCTGCTCCGCCCTGATGAATCGCCCCCAGTGTGAAGTTTCGGTGTCGTATCGATGGCATCGTATACGTACGGACTGTCACAAAGCGCGTCGAAAATGCGTCTCGTCGCGGCCACAATTTGTGAATTCAAACTCGGGGATAACCCTTATTTTTGGGGCATTTCTGCGTAAATTTTGCAAAAAATTTAGGCAGAAAGGTTGACGCATCTGAAGGGTTTCCTTACCATCCTTGCCAATTTCATGAAGATGTAACCCAAATCGAGCCCGATCAATGCGACTTATCGTTAGCTTGCTCCTGACGCTGCTTTTGGCAGCGTGTGCCAGCACAGCGCCGACCACAGGTGCATCGAATTCCACGCCCGATGCGCAGAGCAAGTCGCCTGTCGCTTCGACCGCAAAAGGCAAGCAGCGCGTCTCCAGCGATCAGACCATCGACCTGGACAACGACTCGATCAACGACCTGGCCTACGGCAGCGACGACGCCGATCTCTGGTCGCGCATCCGCCACGGTTTCTCCATCCCCGACCTCGACACCGACCTCGCGCAGGATCGCACGCAGTGGTACGCGCAGCGCCCCGAGTATGTCGAGCGCATGATTCAGCGTTCCGAGAAGTATCTGTTCCACATCGTCGAAGAGCTTGAGCGCCGTCATATGCCGACGGAACTCGCGCTGCTGCCGTTCGTGGAAAGCGCCTACAACCCGCAAGCACTCTCGACGGCCAAGGCCGCCGGCATGTGGCAGTTCATCCCCAGCACCGGGAAGACGTACAACCTCAAGCAGAACATGTTCCAGGACGAGCGCCGCGATGTGCTCGCCTCGACGACCGCGGCACTCGATTACCTCTCGAAGCTCTACGCCATGTTCGGCGACTGGCACCTTGCGCTGGCCGCCTATAACTGGGGCGAGGGCAACGTGCAGCGCGCCATCGACCGCAATCAGGCTCAAGGTCTGCCGACCGATTACCTGAGCCTGCGCATGCCCACGGAGACGCGCTATTACGTGCCGAAGCTCCAGGCCATCAAGAACATCATTGCGCATCCGGATATCTACAGCGTGAAGCTGCCGGAGATTCCGAATCACCCGTATTTCGTGAGCGTCACCACCAAGCGCGACATCGACGTGGCGCTGGCCGCCAAGCTGGCCGATCTGCCGCTCGACGAATTCCGCGCGCTCAACCCGTCGTTCCGCAAGCCCGTGATTCTGGGTGCCGCGCAGCCGCAGATTCTGTTGCCGTTCGAGAGCGCCGAAGTGTTCCAACGCCGTCTGAAGGGCTACGACAAGCCGCTGTCGAGCTGGACGACGTATACGTCGTCGTCGCGTGAGCGTCCGGAAGACGTGGCGCGCAAGCTGGGCGTGGACGCCGCCGTCATCCGCTCGGTCAACAACATCGCCCCGCGCATGCGCCTGAAGGCGGGCTCGACGCTGCTGGTGCCGCGCTCGGACGACATCGATCAGGACATCAGCGCTTCGGTCGCGAGCAGCGCCGTGCTGGCCCTCGAACCGGATCTGCCCGACACCCGCAAGGTGATGGTGCGTGCCCGCAAGCACGACACGCTCGCGGGTGTGGCATCGCGCAGTGGCGTGAGCGTCGCGCAGATCAAGAGCTGGAACCGCCTGCGTCGCGACACGCTGACGTCGGGCCAGTTGCTGGTCCTGCACGTGCCGGTGAAGGATGCCTCGCGTGTAGTCGCCGCCTCCGCACCGGAGCCGGTCGCCGCGAAGGATGACGACGATGCACCGCGCACGCGTCTGGTCCGTGGCAAGAACGGCAAGATGATTCGCGTGGTCGACCACCGTCCGGCCGCCAAGTCGGCCAAGGCGGCGGTCGCCAGCAAGGCTGCACCGGCCGCGAAGGTCGCCTCGAAGGCACCGGTCAAGGCCGCAGCGAAAGCGCCTGCCAAGGCCGTCGCTAAGTCGTCCGCCAAGCCTGCGACGAAGGTCACCAAGACCGCGCAGCGCTAAGCCGCAGCACCGTTATCGCAAACGCCCGTGAGGTCAGCCTCACGGGCGTTTTGCTTTTGGCGCGGCCGATGCGTGTCGCAATGACCCGCAAGTCCCTGCACGGGGTTCACGTACGCCTTCGGAAAATTCCCATAAATGCACTGGCTCCCGTTTCCTATGATGAAGACGCGGACGATTCCGTTCGTATTCACTCAACAAGGAGTCCTAAATGAAGAAGGATCAGGGAACCGTGAAAGAAGTGACCGAACTCGACGTGCTGGCATCGGTGGATGCCACGCACGCCACGCGAGGTGTCCTCGGCAATGACGCCGAAGGCATCACCGTGCTGCCGCTGTGCTTCAAGCCGGTTTGCATCCCGACGCTGCCGCCGGTGACCGGAGGTCATGCCTGACGTGGCAGATTCGACGCGAATCGGAACCGGCGCGTGTGCGGACGCGCCGGTTTTCCGTCATCTGGCACCGGACGTGCACATCGTTGGCATGGACGCACACGTTGTCGTGCTCAAGCTCGCGCACGATCGCTACTTCAATCTGTCGTACGCGCACTCTCAGGCGCTGCGTCGGCTGATCGGATGGCGTCATGCGCCGCAGGAAGTCACGCAGGGACTGCCCGCGATGCAGGCCATGTTCGACGCCGAGGGCCTGTTGGCACCCGGCGAGCAGGACATGCCCGACACCCGTCACGCCGCGCGCGATATGACACCACGCCTGGGCTTCGACGTCTGGCTGGCGATGCCCGGCGATCTCGCAGGCCATGCGCGTGCGCGCGATGTGATGCGGGCGAGCTACTGGCTCTGGCAAGCGCAGCGCGCGACGCGCAAGACGCGTATGGCGGGCGTGATCGGGCGCATCCGCGACGCGCAGGAGCGACGTGCCACGCAATACGGTTTGCCCGGCGATTACGCGCCATACGTCGCGGCGATGCACCGCGCTGCGCTGTGCTATCCGCAGTGCACGCCGTGCCTGCCGTGGTACGCGGCGCTTGCGCTGTGGTGCGCGCATGACGGGTTGCGTCTGCAACTGGTGATCGGTGTGCAGCGCCAGCCGTTCTATGCGCACGCGTGGGCGGAAGCGCAGGGCCGTGTGATCGGCGACGACCCGCGACGTCGCGAACAGCTCGCCGTCATTTACGAGACGCCCGTCTGAGCACCTGTTCTCGCTTCGGTCCATCGCCCATATCGTCAACTTCGAGGCATCGCCTGCCTTTCACCTGCGCCTGCGCCGGCGCGCCATCCAACACGGAGCCTGTCATGCAACTTGCCCGCCTGAGACCAGGACCGGCCGAGCGTCACGTGCCGTTGCCCGGCGCTGTCGTATTACGGGGGCTGGACGGTCAGCCTGCGGCCCGGATTCGTCCCGAAGCGAACGACGACCGTCGCCATGTGAGCGATCAGAGCGAATTGCTCGCGTGGTACGTGAGCGGTCGTGTGTTTCACAAGGACGATGGACGCGAAGTGTCGCCGGGACTGGATCTGGCACGACTGGCGCTGGAATCGCCCGAGCGCTTCGTGCAGCAGTATTGGGGGCACTACCGAATCATCGTGCATGACCGCTGGTGCGGGGCGACGCTCGTGTTGTGCGACCCCTGCGGTCACTGTCCGACGTACTACCGTTTCTGCCGCGACGGCGCGGTGCACGTCGCGTCAGACCCGGCGGCCCTTGTAGGGGACGAGCCGTCGTTCGACAGCACCGCCCTCAAGTCCTTTCTGGTGCACGGCGACGTGGGCGGCGTGCAGTGTGCGTTATACGACGTGGAGCGTTTGCCACTCGGCCACGCGCTGTGGATCCCTGAGCGTGGTGCACCGAAGACGCGGGTCGTCTGGTGGCCCGCATGGCAGCCGGGCGGCGGGGCGAGCGAGGTGTATGAGATGACGTCGGGCACCGGTCTGCTCGGCGTCTTGCGCCGCGCTACGGAGCGATGTCTTGGCGACCGCTCCGCAGTGCTGGAACTGTCGGGCGGGGTGGAGTCGACGTCGCTGGCGCTTGCGCTCGCGCAGTCGGGACTCGCCGGTCAGTGCACGGCAGTGAACCATTGCGACCCGGCGTCGCCGTCGAGCGACGAGTCGCATCACGCGGGCAGTGTAGCGAGACACGTGCGCATGGCGTTCGAGCGACTCGATATCGCATGTGCGGCGTTTTCGCCGCCGACGGATATTCCGCGTCTGGCACGTCCGGCCATGCACTTGTGCATGCTTGCGCAACTGGATGCCGTGCGAGAGCGGCTGATGCCGTACCACGCGCATCGCCTCGTCAACGGTCACGGTGGCGACGCCATCTTCCTCGCGCCGCCGCCCGATGGTGCCTTGCTCGATGCCTTCGCGGACGGTCAGTGGCGTCGCGCGCTCGGTGCATGGCGCGATCTGGCAATCATGCAGCGCTTGCCGCTTTGGTCGGTCGCGCGAGGGGCGTTTGAGCAACTGCGTCAGCGGCAGGCGAACCCGCTCGCCGCGACGCAGGACGGTTTGTTGACGGCCGCCGCCTGCGCAGGCGAGCCATGCCATGGCGAACCGCTTGCACAGGCATGGCTGGCGCAGTGGCCGCTCAGGATGCGTCCGGGCAAGCGCGCGCAGATTCTCGGCACGCTCGGCAACCTGCGCGACATCGAAGTGCATCCGTCGCTGGCGGCGGGCGGCACGGCGTTTCCGTTCCTCACGCAACCGGTCGTTGAAGCGGGCTTTGCGATGCCGACGTACCGGCTCTTCAACGCCATGCACAACCGTTTGCCGCTACGTCGTGCGGCGTATCTGGCCAGCGGTCTGCCGAACCTCTGGCGGCGCGACAAGGGGATGATGACGGGCGTTGTCGGCGCGGGCGTCGCGGCCAATTTGCGGCACGTCGAGGAAGTCTGTCTGGAGGGCTATTGCGCGGCGTCCGGATGGATCGATCGCGATGCCTGCCGTCGTGCCATCGGCCGGATTGCGCACCATCATCTCGAATCGATGACAACGATTCGCCGGCTGTACGCCGTCGAGATGTTCGTGCGCGGCTGGCGGCAAGGAGCGGGCGGCGTTGGCGGAGTGCCCGAGGCGGAGGGACGGCGCGCGCAACATGGGGCGTACGGCGGTAGCGGCGAGGCGACGGCATGACGCGACAGGCGGGGTGGAACGCGCTGTGTTTCGTGCTGCGCACGCTGTGGGCGCGTGAGACGGCGACATCGCGTCATCGGCTGTGGCTTGCCGCCGCGACGCTTGCTGCGGCGCTGATGCTCGCGTTGCGGCTCGTCGCACCCTGGGTGCTGGGCCTGGCCGTCGATGCGCTGGCGGGGGAGCGTCCGGATACGCGGGCGATGCCGTTCGCGGTGGCCTACGTCGTGCTGTGGTCGGGAGCGGCCATCGGCGAGCGCGGTAAAGACCTGCTCATCCAGCGGGTGATGGAAGATCTTCGACGCCGCACCGGACTCGGCTATCTCACACGCCTGATCGCGCTGCCCGCGCACCGCGCGCGGGACGTCAACGCCGGGCACGTGCTCGACTGCCTGTTTCGTGTGGAAGTGGCGCTGCCGGTCATCGTCACGGGACTGGTGTTCGGACTGTTGCCGCTGGCCGTGCAGGTGATCGCGACGGGCGTGATCCTGATGCTCAACTTCGGCGTGCTCTACGGCGTGATTCTTGGCGCGACGGTCGTCGCCTACGTGCTGACGCTGCGGCCGACGCTCGCGCGCGTGACCCGTCGCGAATCGCAGGCGAACGACGTCTCACGCGCTACAACCGGCGCGCTTGCCGACACGCTGAGTCAGTTGGAGTGTGTGAAGACGTTCGCGCAAGAACCCGCCGAAGTGGGCCGCCTGTCGCAGCGTCTGCGAACGCGCTATATCGCGGCGTTGGCGACGGCCACCACGGCGCAGGCCACGAGCGCTTTGCAGATGGCGATCATGGCGGCGGGCGTCTCGGCGATGACCTTGCTCGCGGTCAGCGACGTGGCGCGGGGTGCCGAGCCGGTGGGCACGCTGGTGCAGGTCAACGCCTATCTGCTTCAGTTCGCGTTGCCTGCCGCCATGCTCGGTGCGCTCGTGTCGCAGGTGGCGAGGGCGCTGGTCAGCGTCGATGAACATCTGCGCGATGGGGCGAGTGGGGCGAGTGGGGCGAGTGGAGCGAGTGGAGCGAGTGGCGCGGGCACGCGTCGCGATGGGTCGGCACCTTCACCGTCTTCGGCTTCTCGAACGCCAGTCGCATCGCATGCACCCACCATCGAATTCGACGACGTCAGCGTGGCCGTCGGCGACGCACCGCCCATCGTGTCCGGCATCCGTCTGCGGATCGCGGCAGGCGAGTACGTGGCGCTCGTCGGCCCCTCGGGTGCGGGGAAATCGACGCTGCTGAGGCTGATGACGGGCCTCGTGTTGCCTTCGCACGGTGAAGTACGCGTCGACGACCACAAGCTGTGCGTAGCGCGCGCTGAAGCCATGCGTCGAGTGACGGGGTTCGTCACACAGGACTGTCGTCTGTTCGATCGTTCGGTGTTCGATAACGTCGCTTATCGTGCGGGACGCGCGGAGCTCGACGAAGGCGCACTGCGCGAAGATGACCCTGTTCGGAACGAATATCTGCGCGTGACGGCGCTTGCAGAAGTCCCGGATGCGGCTTCCGTCGCGGGCCTGTCGGGCGGCGAGCGCCAGCGCGTGAATATTGCGCGCGCACTCTGGGGCAGCCCCCCGTTGCTGCTGCTCGACGAACCGACCGCCGCGCTCGACGCCCTGACCGAGGCGCGCATTCTGGCCCGTCTCTCACGCGAACGGGCAGGTGCGACGTGCGTGGTCGTGGCGCACCGTCTCGCCGCCATCCGGCAGGCGGATCGCATCGTGGTGATGGAGGGCGGGCGCATCAAAGAGACGGGCGACCATGCGGCGCTACTGCGTCACGGCGGCCTTTACGCTCGGATGTGGCACGCCCAGCAAGCCGAAGCACCGTCATCGTCACCTACGCCGCAGACGACCGCCCCTGTCCCGGATCTCGCTTAATTCGACAGAAATCCCCCCGATCTCCGCGTAATCCCCTAGCATTTCAGGCATGTGCCCAACGCACCGGTAAGCCTTCCGTAAGCGTCAACGCGCACACTGAACGCCAATAATGCAAGGAGACAACATGACTTCGTACGCGTCGTTTCACGCCCGTTCGATTGCTCCGGACTCGCGTGCGGCCTTCTGGGAGGAACAGGCCAAACTGATCGACTGGGAGACGCCCTTCGATCAGGTGCTCGAATACGACAAGCCGCCTTTTGCGCGCTGGTTTGTCGGTGGGCGGACCAACATCTGCCACAACGCGGTAGACCGTCATTTGCCGTCGCGCGGCACGCAGAATGCGCTGGTATGGGTGTCGACGGAAACCGAACAGGAGCGTGTCTACACCTACAACGAACTCGCGGCGGAAGTGAACCGCATGGCGGCGTCGTTGCAATCGCTGGGTGTGAAGCGCGGCGAACGCGTGCTGATTTACATGCCGATGGTGCCGGAGGCGTTGTTCGCGATGCTCGCGTGCACGCGTCTCGGCGCGATTCACTCGGTGGTGTTCGGTGGCTTCGCATCGGTCAATCTCGCCGCACGCATCGACGACGCGCAACCCAGAGTCATCGTCTCCGCCGACGCCGGTTCGCGTAACGGCAAAGTCGTGCCGTATAAACCGTTGCTCGACGAAGGCGTCGCACTCGCGCAGCACAAGCCGTCGAGCGTGTTGCTGATCGATCGCGGGCTGGCACCGATGGAACGCGTGGCAGGCCGCGACGTCGACTATGCGCCGCTGCGCGAACAGCATCTCGACGCGTTCGTCCCATGCGAATGGATGGAATCGAGCGAGCCGTCCTACATCCTCTACACATCGGGGACGACCGGCAAGCCCAAGGGCGTGCAGCGCGACACCGGCGGTTATGCGGTCGCGCTGGCGTCGTCGATGGAGCACATCTTCTGCGCAAAGCCCGGCGACACGATGTTCTGTGCATCGGACATCGGTTGGGTCGTAGGGCACAGCTACATCGTCTACGCGCCGTTGCTCGCAGGCATTGCGACGGTGATGTACGAGGGCACGCCGATCCGTCCCGACGGCGGGATCTGGTGGCGCATCGTCGAGAAGCACAAGGTGACGCAACTCTTTACTGCGCCGACGGCGATCCGTGTGCTCAAGAAGCAAGACCCGGCGTATCTCACGCAGTACGACCTGTCGTCGCTGCGACTGATCTTCCTTGCGGGCGAGCCGCTGGACGAACCGACGGCGCGATGGCTCACTGAGGGCGTGGGCAAACCGGTCGTCGACAACTATTGGCAGACGGAGACGGGCTGGCCGATTCTCGGGATGGCACGCGGTGTCGAAGTGCTGCCTAGCAAGCTCGGATCGCCGGGCAAGCCGGTGTACGGCTACGACGTGAAGCTCGTCAACGAGGCGACGGGCGAGGATTGCGGACCGAACGAGAAGGGCGTGCTCGCCATAGAAGGCCCGATGCCGCCGGGGTGTCTCAGCACGCTGTGGGGCGACGATGCGCGTTTCGTCAAAACGTATTGGCAGACGGTGCCGGGCCGCACGCTCTATTCGAGCTTCGACTGGGGCGTGCGCGACGAGGACGGTTATTACTTCATTCTCGGGCGCACCGACGACGTGATCAACGTGGCCGGACACCGGCTCGGCTCGCGTGAGATCGAGGAGAGCATCGCGAGCCATCCGGCGGTGGCGGAAGTCGCGGTGATCGGCGTGCAGGACGCGCTCAAGGGGCAGGTGGCGATGGCGTTCGCGGTGCTGCGCCGACCGGAGCAGGTGGACACCCCGGACGCACGTCTTGCGCTCGAAGGCGATGTCATGAAGACCGTCGACAAGCAACTGGGGGCGGTGGCGCGTCCGGCGCGTGTGTTCTTCGTCTCGATGCTGCCCAAGACGCGTTCCGGCAAGCTGCTGCGTCGCGCGATTCAAGCCATTTGCGAAGGTCGTGAGACGGGCGATCTGATCACCATCGAAGATCCGTCCGCGCTTGAGCAGGTGAGGGAGGCGGTGGCGGGGAAGTAAGCGGATTTCAGCGATGTCTGACGTTGGCTGAGCAAAAACTGCGGCGCATCCGATTTTTCGGACTGCGCCGCAGTGCATTTGGACGGTGAATGTGTTTCGATATCGATAATCGACGTTGCGATTCGACAAGCTGTCGTGCAACGTCGGTATGATGCATTGCACCTGTTTGCCCATCTTCACAAAGTCCATCGCCAATTGTCATGACCTCACCCGATCAAGCCGCATGGCGGCAGAAAGCGATGCTGTTGGTCGTCTCCGTCGGCTTCTTCATGCAGACGCTGGACTCGACCATCGTCAACACGGCGCTGCCCGCGATGGCGCGCGATCTCGGCCAGTCGCCGTTACACATGCAGGCGGTCGTCATTGCCTACGCGCTGACGATGGCCGTGACGATCCCGCTGTCGGGCTGGCTTGCCGACCGGTTCGGCACACGCGTGGTCTTTTCCAGCGCGCTCACGATCTTTTCCATCGGCTCGGCCATGTGCGCTTATTCGAGCACGCTCGACGAGCTGGTCCTATGGCGCGTGGTGCAGGGCTTCGGCGGGGCGATGCTCTTGCCCGTCGGGCGTCTGGCCGTGTTACGTACATTCCCCCGCGAGCAGTATTTGCAGGCGCTGGCGTTTGTCGCCGTACCGGGCATGATCGGGCCGCTCATCGGGCCGACGCTGGGCGGCTGGCTCGTGAAGGTGGCATCGTGGCATTGGGTGTTTCTGATCAATGTGCCGGTGGGCGTTGCGGGATGCGTGGCGGCCCACTTCTTCCTCACGAATGCGCGCGCACCTCATCAGACCTCTTTCGACGTCAAAGGCTATCTGCTGCTGTCGGTGGGCATGGTCGCGACATCGCTGGCGCTCGACCGTCACGCCGACATGGCGGGCGCGCACGCGCTGATGCTGGTGTTGCTCGTGGTGGGGTTTGCGGGCTTCGTGGCCTATGGGCTGTATGCGAACCGAACCCCGCAGCCGTTGTTCTCGCTCGCGATGTTCCGCGTGCATACGTTCAGCGTCGGGTTGCTCGGCAATCTCTTCGCCCGTATCGGGATCGCGGCCGTGCCGTACCTCGTCCCGCTGCTGTTGCAGGTCAGCCTCGGCTATACGGCCTTCGAGGCGGGGCTGCTGATGCTGCCGATCACGATCACCGGCATCTTTGCGAAGAGCCTTGCGACACATCTGGTCGTGCGTTATGGCTATCGGTCTGTCCTTGTGTGGAACACGATTTTGGCTGGCGCAGTGATGGCCAGCTTCTCGCTGGTCACGCCCCACTATCCGGTGCCATTGCTCATCGTTCAGTTGGGGATTCTCGGCGGCATCAACTCGATCCAGTTCACGGCGATGAACACCTTGACGCTCAAGGATTTGAATCCGGACGATGCGAGCGGCGGCAACAGCTTGTTCTCGCTCGTGCAGATGCTGGCAATGAGCTTCGGTCTGACGGTCGGCGGTGCGCTGCTGGTGACGTTCACTGGCGCGTTCGGCGAGGCGGCAGGCGTGGGCGCGTTGCCGGCGTTTCGTGCGACGTTCGCGTGCGTCGGCCTGATCACATGTTGCTCGGCGTGGATCTTCGCGCAGTTGACCGACCGCGAGCAGATGGCCAATGACGACGGCGACGCACAGGCGCAAGCGGTCGCAACGACGCCACCGCCTCCGGCGAACTAGTGGCGCTGTGTCAGGGGGCTTCAGGCCGTGACGTCAGGCAAACGGTTTGTCGAGAATTTCCGGGGCGCGGATGGCGTCGATGAGCAGGCCGAGAAAGGCCTCGACGGGGGCGGGCAGGGTGCGTCCGGCCATCGTCTGTACCTGAAGGGAGCGCTGATGCAGCGCCGGATTGCGGATGGGGACGGCGGCGAGTCCCTCGGGCGCGAGACGGCTACGTACCGTCAGCAGCCCGGTGAGGGTAACGGCGTTGCCCGAGCGCACGAAGCTGTGCAGCGCGGCGTGATAGTTGCTGATGAAGACCGGCTCGAACAGCAGGCCTTCGAGCGTGCAGCACAGGTCGAACATCTGGCGGATCGTCACCCCGGCCTCCGATAGCGCCATCGGGTACGGCAGCAGGTCGGCGAGGGCGACGTCGCGCCGCTTCGCGAGCGGGTGCTTCTTCGCCATTAGCGCATAGATCGGCGCGGGTTGCGTGTGAACGACCTGCACGCCTTTTTCGGGCGCGACGCTGAAACACACGGCAATGTCGGCTTCGCCGTCGCGTACGCGCTCCGTCGCTTCGAACGGCGAGACGACATCCAGCAGAAAGTGCGCGCCCGGATACGCCTCGCGAAAGCGCGCGAAGACTTGCGGCAGAAAGTCGCGCGCCACACCTTCCGAACTGGCGACACGAATCGTTGCGCGTCCCACTTCCGTGAGACCGCGAATCTCCGAGGTGACGCGCTCGGCATCGAGCAACACACGTCGCGCATGATCCGCGAGCAACGCGCCGGCTTCACTCAACACCATGCCGCGCGGGCGCCGTTCGAATAGCGGCGTCCCCAGATCCTCTTCCAGCTTGGCAATCTGACGACTCAGCGCCGAGACCGCCACATGCAAGCGTTCCGACGCCCGGCTCAGGGAGCCCGTTCGGGCGACTTCCAGAAAGTAGCGCAGTGCGTGTGTTTGCATGGGGTGACCGGGGGAGAGCGGGAGAAGGGCGTCGTTTGGGGCGTCATTTCTGCTTTGCCGAAACGGCAACGAAACCTTCGAAATATTATCATTGTTGTCAAAAATACCGACTCCTAGAATGGCCTGAACGGTTGTGCCGCAGCGTGCTACCGACACGCGTCGCACCCATGTCGTACCAATGCGCGAGACCGGCAGCCGTGCCCATAAAGCCATCTGGAGACAAGCAGTGACCCGTAGCGCAGCGATTTCCCAAGCCACCGCCCAATACGATTCGGGCGCCTTCCTCGACACCCTCAATCGTCGCGTCGCCTACAAGACCGAGAGTCAGGAGCCGGACAGCGGCGACGTGCTCCACGCCTATCTTTCCGACGAAATGACGCCCGCGCTCGCGACACTGGGATTCACGTCGCGCATCGTCCCCAACCCGATTGCGGGCGGCGGACCGTTCCTGATTGCCGAGCGTCACGAAAGCGACGACGCCCCGACCGTCCTGACCTATGGGCACGGCGACGTCGTGCGCGGTTACGACGCGCAATGGCGCGACGGACTCAAGCCGTGGGAGATCGTCGTCGAAGGGGACCGCTGGTACGGCCGTGGCACCGCCGACAACAAGGGGCAGCACACGATCAATCTGGCGGCGCTTGCCGAGGTGCTTGCCGCGCGCGGCGGCAAGCTCGGTTACAACGTGAAGATGATCGTGGAGATGGGCGAGGAAATGGGCTCGCCGGGGCTGCATGCGATCTGCGAACAACTGCGCGACGAGTTGCGTGCGGACGTGCTGATCGCCTCCGACGGTCCGCGTCTGGCGGCGCAGCGACCGACGGTGTTTCTCGGCTCGCGTGGTCTCGTCAATTTCAAACTCAGCCTGAATCTGCGTGACGGTGGCCATCACTCCGGGAACTGGGGCGGCCTGCTGCGCAATCCGGGCGTCGTGCTGGCGAACGCGATTGCGTCGATGGTCGATGGCAACGGCAAGATTCTGGTGGAGGGACTGCGTCCCCCCGAACTGCCGGTGTCGGTGCGACGCGCGCTGGCCGGGCTCGAAGTCGGCGGCGGCCCCAACGATCCCGAGGTCGATGCCGATTACGGCGAGCCGGGCCTCACGCCGACCGAGCGCGTCATCGGCTGGAACAACATCGAGGTGCTGGCCTTCAAGACAGGCAATCCTGAGAAGCCCGTCAACGCGATCCCGCCGTACGCCTACGCGCATATGCAGATCCGGTTCGTCGTCGGGACGGATTGGGAGCGTCTGGGGGAGATCGTGCGGGCACACCTCGATGCGCATGGCTTCACGATGGTGGACGTCGAGGTCGAGCGCGGTGTGATGGCGACGCGTCTCGACCCGGAGGATCCGTGGGTGCTGTGGGCGCTCGCGTCGATGCGCGAGACGACCGGCAAGCCGCCGGTGCTCCTGCCGAACCTGGGCGGCACGTTGCCGAACGATGTTTTCGCCGACGTGTTGGGCTTGCCCACGCTGTGGGTGCCGCACTCCTACCCGGCGTGTTCGCAACACGCGCCGGACGAGCATCTGCTGGGTTCGGTGGCGCGTGAGGCGTTGCAGATCATGGCGGGGCTGTTCTGGGATCTGGGGGATGTGAACCTGAAAGAGGGGAAACCGCGATGAACAGTTCCGCTGCCGCCGCCGGGGCGGATCACGCCGAGGGTGCGAACGACGCTAGTGCGAAGGCTGGCGCGCGTTCCGACGTGCCCGTCTACAAACTGATCGTGGCGACGTCGATCGGCAATGCGCTCGAATGGTACGACCTGATCGTCTACGGCTACTTCGCGGTGACGATCTCGAAGCTGTTCTTTCCTGCGCATGACGAAACGGTGTCGTTGCTGATGGCACTCGGCACGTTCGCGCTGTCGTATCTGGCGCGTCCATTGGGCGCGTTCGTGTTGGGCGCGTACGCGGATCGACACGGCCGCCGTGCGTCGCTGATGCTCTCGATTGCCATGATGACGGTCGGTACCGGCATCATCGCCTTCATGCCGACGTATGCGGTCATCGGCGTGTGGGCACCTATCGGCATCTTCCTGTCCCGCCTGATGCAGGGTTTCTCGGCGGGCGGCGAGTTCGGTAGCTCGACGGCCTTTCTGGTCGAGCATGTGCCGAACCGTCCCGGCTTCATGTCGAGCTGGCAATTCGCGAGTCAGGGGGCGAGCACGTTGCTGGCGTCGGCGTTCGGGGCGGTGCTGACCGGCGCGCTGACGCAGCCGCAACTCGAATCGTGGGGCTGGCGGATTCCGTTCCTGTTCGGGATGCTGGTCGGCCCGATCGGCCTGTACATCCGGAAGTACGTCGACGAAACGCCGGCGTTTGCGAACGATGCGGCACGCAAGAAGGCGGCAAGCGCCGAGGGCGGCGATGCAGGCAAGTCTCCGGTGTGGGAGGTGCTGGCGACGCAGAAGTCGCGTCTGCTGGTGTCCATCGGTGCGTTGATTCTGACGACGACCGCGAACTACATGATCCTCTACATGCCGACGTATGCGACGAAGCAACTCGGCCTGCCGCCCGCGCAGGGCTTTATCGCGACGCTGGTGACGGGGTTTGTGATCATGACGCTCACGCCGTTCGTCGGCCATTGGTCGGATAAGGTCGGACGCATTCGCATCATGCTGGTGGCCGGGGTGCTGTTCCTGTGTACGGTGTATCCGGCGTTTGCCTTCATGAATGCGCATGCCTCGCTGGCGACGATGATGGTCGTGATGCTGTGGGTGGGCACGTTGAAGGCGGTGTACTTCGCGCCGATCCCGGCACTGATGTCGTCGTTGTTTCCGACACGCACACGTGCCACGGGCATGGCCGTCGGCTACAACCTGGGGACGACGATCTTCGGCGGTTTCACGCCGTTGGCGGTCGCGTGGCTGATTGCCGCGACGGGCAACAAGCTGGCCCCGGGGTTGTATCTGATGGTGGGCGCGGTGATCAGTCTGACGACGCTGTTGATCGCCCGAGCGCGCATGGGCGCTCGCTGAGGGTTACATCGGACGTTACATCGTTACGGCATTCCGCCATTCCGGCATTACGCTACTACGTTGGCGAATCAGTGATGTTGAGGGGGCGCGTCCTCGGTCGAAAGGAGCGACGGGGCGCGCAACTCGTTGAGGAAGTGATCCCGCACCATAGTGAGCGAGTCGGCTTCTGTGTCGGGGTAGGCCTGGCGCAGGGCGTCCGATACCTGACGGGCAACGTCCGCGAGGATGACGCCCCAGACAGCCTCCTCCGAAACCTTCCGGGTTTCCTGATACATCCCGACCTTCATCGAGCAGTACATCGTCTTTTCTGCGGTCCAGACGCGCAGCATTTCGACTGCGTCATCGTCGGCTAATACGGCGTCGGGGATGGGACATGCGTGCATCAAATTCCTCTCTGGTCATTGACCGGCTCGCGCGAGCCGTCGGTGGGTTCTGAACGGATGGTGTGCTGGCCGAAGCCTGAAGCGCGGGCTTTGGACAGGGCAAAACCATGCGTCGATAATGACGCGGCCAATCGTTCAAACCCATCGGGTAACGACCGTAGATTGCATTGGTACTTGTCTGATAAATCGTGCGAATCCGTGTCGCACCGAGCGTCGTCTAAGGACTTTCCCTCCTCCCGGTTTTCACCCCCTCGACGGTCTTGCCGCCGTCAATTTTTTTCGCTAGTATTTTAGACATAAACTATTTATGATTTAACAAAGGTCGACCGCTCGGCTAGCGCGACGCGATCTGTGAATCCGGAGGCTGGAGATGAATATCGTCTGTATCGGTGGCGGTCCCGCAGGTCTGTATTTCGGGCTGTTGATGAAGCTGCGCGATCCTTCCCATCGTGTCGTGGTGGTCGAGCGCAACCGGCCGTACGACACCTTCGGTTGGGGCGTGGTGTTCTCCGACGCCACCATGGACAACCTCCAGGAAGCCGATCCGGTCAGCGCCGCAGAGATCAATGCCGCGTTCAACCACTGGGACGACATCGACATCCACTTCGAAGGCCGCACGATCACCTCGGGCGGGCACGGCTTCATCGGCATCGGCCGCAAGAAGCTCCTCAACATCCTGCAAGCGCGCTGCGAAGCCCTCGGCGTCGAACTCGTGTTCGAGACGGACGTGAGCGACGATCAGGAAATCGCCCGCCGCTACAACGCCGATCTGGTGATCGCCTCCGACGGCCTGAACAGCCGCATCCGGACCCGTTACGCCGACACCTACCGTCCCGACATCGACACGCGTCAGAACCGCTTTGTCTGGCTCGGCACGCATCAACGCTTCGACGCCTTCACGTTCGCCTTCGAGAAGACCGAACATGGCTGGTTCCAGGCGCACGCTTATCAGTTCGATGCCGACACGTCGACGTTCATCGTCGAGACGCCCGAATCGGTCTGGCGCGCCCACGGCATCGACCAGATGAGCCAGGAAGAGGGCGTGAAGTTCTGCGAAAACCTCTTCTCGAAGTACCTCGGCGGCCACGAGCTGATGAGCAACGCCAAGCACCTGCGCGGCTCCGCCATCTGGATTCAGTTCCCGCGCGTCATTTGCGAACGCTGGGTGCACTGGACCGATGTCGACGGCAAGCGCGTGCCAGTGGTGCTCATGGGCGACGCTGCGCACACGGCGCACTTTTCCATCGGCTCCGGCACCAAGCTCGCACTCGAAGATTCGATTGCGCTGGCCGACGGTCTCGGCACGCAAGGCATCGACGCCTTGCCGCACGTGCTCAACGACTACGAAGCCGCCCGCAGCATCGAGGTGCTCAAGATTCAGAACGCGGCGCGCAATTCGACGGAGTGGTTCGAAACCGTCGACCGTTACGCCCGCTTCGCCCCCGAACAGTTTGCTTACTCGCTGCTCACGCGCTCGCAACGTATCTCGCACGAGAACCTGCGCGTGCGCGATGCCGGTTACGTCGAAGGCTATGAAGACTGGCTCGCCGAACACGCCGGTGTGAAACGCGCCGCCGGTCAGCACGCGATCCCGCCGATGTTCACGCCGTTCCGCGCACGCGAGCTCACACTCAAGAACCGCATCGTGATGTCGCCGATGGCGATGTACTCGGCGGTCGACGGCGTGCCCGGCGACTTCCACATGGTCCACCTTGGCAGCCGTGCGCTGGGCGGCGCGGGCATGATCGTCGCGGAAATGACCTGCGTGTCGCCGGATGCGCGCATCACGCCGGGATGCCCCGGGCTGTGGAACGATGAGCAGCGCGACGCCTGGAAGCGCATCGTCGACTTCGTTCATTCGGGCAGCGACGCGAAGATCGCCATGCAGATCGGGCACGCTGGGCGTAAGGGCTCGACGCGTCTGGCGTGGGACGGTATCGACTTGCCGCTGAACGACGGCAACTGGCCGCTGATCTCGGCTTCGCCGATGCCGTATATCGACGGCGTGTCGCAGACGCCGCGCGAAATGACGCGCGCCGACATGGACCGCGTCAAGGACGATTTCGTGCAAGCGGCGCGCCGCGCTGCCGAAGCTGGCTTCGACTGGCTCGAACTGCACTGCGCACACGGCTATTTGCTGTCGAGCTTCATTTCGCCGCTGACGAATCATCGTCAGGACGAGTACGGTGGTTCGCTGGAAAACCGTCTGCGCTATCCGCTGGAAGTGTTCCATGCGGTGCGCGACGTGTGGCCCGCCGCCAAGCCGATGTCGGTGCGTATCTCGGCGCACGATTGGGTCGAAGGCGGCATCACGCCGGACGACGCGGTTGCCATCGCCATCGCCTTCAAGGACGCAGGGGCCGATCTCATCGATTGCTCGTCGGGGCAGGTCAGCAAGGAAGAGAAGCCGGTCTATGGCCGCATGTTCCAGACGCCGTTCGCCGATCGCGTGCGCAACGAAGCCGGTGTGCCCACGATTGCCGTCGGCGCCATCTTCGAGGCGGACCACGTGAACAGCATCATCGCGTCGGGTCGCGCCGATCTGTGCGCGCTCGCCCGTCCGCATCTGGCCGATCCGTTCTGGACGTTGCACGAAGCCGCGAAGATTGGCTACAAGGATCTGCCGTGGCCGTCGCAGTACTATGCGGGCAAACGTCAGTACGAGACCAATCTGGAGCGTGCTGCCGCCTACGCTCAACAGATCGGTAAATAAGGACATCATGACGTCGACGACAACCTCTACCCACGCTATCGGTACGACACCGGCATCGCTTGCGGGCGTGCATGCCCTCGTGACGGGCGGTGCACGCGGTATCGGCGAAGCCGTGGCCCGTTCGCTGCTCGCGCAGGGCGCGCGCGTAACGCTGCTCGGACGTAGCGAAGCGAAGCTCGCGCAAGGCGCGCAGGCGCTGGCCTCGTTCGGTGAGGTGGCGTGGGTCGCGGCGGACATTGCCGACGCAGCCGCCGTCGAAGCCGCTTTCGCCCGTGCGGCGGAGCGCTTCGGTCCGGTGCAGGTGCTCGTCAACAACGCGGGGCAGGCCGTGAGCGCGCCCTTCGGCAAGACGGACGCCACGCTCTGGCAGCAGATGATCGACGTCAACCTGACGGGCACGTATCACTGCATTTCGGCCGCGCTGCCCGCCATGCTGGGCGCTGGCTGGGGACGCATCGTCAATGTCGCGAGCACAGCCGGTCTCATCGGCTATCCGTACGTCACCGCGTATTGCGCTGCCAAGCACGGCGTGGTCGGTCTGACGCGTGCGCTGGCACTGGAAGTCGCAAAGAAGGGCGTGACGGTTAACGCCGTGTGCCCGGGCTATACGGAAACGGACATCGTGCGCGACGCGGTCGCGAACATCGTCGCCAAGACGGGGCGCAGCGAAGACGAAGCACGTGCGGAACTGTCGAAGCGCAATCCGCAGGGACGCCTCGTGCAGCCGCAGGAAGTCGCCGATACGGTGCTGTGGCTGTGCCAGCCGGGCGCGAGCGCGGTGACGGGGCAGTCGATTGCGGTGGCTGGCGGGGAAGTGACCGTCGGCTAAGGGTTGTGAGTGTGTGACAGAGACTCAGGGCGTTGCGTCGGTAAGTGTCCGTGCAGCGTCATTCCAATCAGCAGGATCGTCGGGCTTCATGGGCGGGGAACACCGACCCGGAGCGGCTCGACGAAGGCAAAGGAGATCGGCCAATGAGTGACGTGAAACTGACGATGGCGCATCACAAACGCCCCTTCGCGAACTATGAAGCCAAGCACTTTCTGTGGTCGGTGTCGAACGACGCGCAAGGGCGTCCGAGCATCGGCACGATCACGCTGAACCGTCCCGACAAGAAGAATCCGCTGACGTTCGACTCGTACGCCGAGCTGCGCGATCTGTTTCGCGGGCTGGTCTACGCCACGGACATCAAGACGGTTGTGGTGACGGGCGCAGGCGGCAATTTCTGCTCGGGCGGCGACGTCCACGAGATCATCGGCCCGCTCACGCAGATGAGCGTGCCGGAGCTGCTGGACTTCACGCGCATGACGGGCGATCTCGTCAAGGCGATGCGTGCCTGCCCGCAGCCGATCATCAGTGCGATCGACGGCATTTGTGCCGGTGCGGGTGCGATGGTGGCGCTGGCCTCGGATATGCGTCTGGGTACACCGCAGACGAAGACGGCATTCCTGTTCGTGCGCGTGGGACTGGCTGGTGCCGACATGGGCGCCTGCACGTTGCTGCCGCGCATGATCGGACAAGGTCGCGCGTCCGAACTGCTCTACACCGGCCGCGTGATGACGGCGGAAGAGGGCCAGCAGTGGGGCTTCTTCAACGCGTTGCACGATGGCGGCGCGGTCTTGTCGGCCGCGCAAACGCTGGCCGATCAGATCGCCTGCGGACCGACTTTCGCGCACGGTGTGACGAAGAAGTTGCTGCATCAGGAGTGGAATATGGGCGTGGACGAAGCCATCGAGGCCGAAGCCGAAGCGCAAGCCATCTGCATGCAGACGAAGGATTTTCGCCGCGCTTACGACGCTTTCGTCGCGAAGCAAAAGCCGGTATTCAAGGGCGACTGACCTATGAGCGATATCACGCCTCACAACGCGCGCAACGCCGACTTTCTCGCGTGGCCGTTTTTCGACGATGCGCATCGCCGTCTCGGGACGGAACTCGACGACTGGTGCACGCGCGAACTGAAGGTCGACCATCACGCGGATACGGACGCGACGTGCGTCTCGCTGGTGCGTCAGTTGGGGCGCGCGGGATGGCTGAAGTATTGCGTGCCGGCGAGCCATGGCGGTGCGCTGGATCAACTGGATTCGCGCGCGCTGTGTGTGCTGCGCGAGACGCTGGCGCGTCACGATGGTCTGGCCGACTTCGCGTTTGCGATGCAGGGACTTGGCAGCGGTGCGATCACGCTCGCGGGCAGCGACGCGCTCAAGCAGCGTTATTTGCCGCGCGTGGCGTCGGGCGAGGCGATTGCCGCGTTTGCGCTGTCGGAGCCGAATGCCGGTTCGGATGTGGCGGCGATGGCCTGTTCTGCGACGCCGGACGGCGACCACTATGTGCTCAATGGCGAGAAGACGTGGATCTCCAACGGCGGCATCGCGGACTTTTACTGCGTGTTCGTTCGCACGGGCGAAGCGCCGGGCGCTCGCGGCATCAGCGCGTTTGTGGTGGATGCCGACACGCCGGGGCTAACGATTGCCGAGCGTATCGATGTGAGCGCACCGCATCCGTTGGCGCGTCTGAAGTTCGAGAACTGCCGCGTACCGGCGTCGCAGCGTCTGGGTGAGGCGGGGCAGGGCTTCAAGGTCGCGATGATGACGCTGGATATTTTCCGCGCATCGGTGGCCGCCGCTGCGCTGGGTTTTGCCCGTCGCGCATTGGATGAAGGTCTGGCGCGGGCGAAGTCGCGCGAGATGTTCGGACAGACGCTCGCGGACTTCCAACTGACGCAGGCGGCGCTGGGCGACATGGCGACGTCGGTGGATGCTGCGGCCTTGCTGACGTACCGTGCCGCGTGGCAGCGCGACGTTCTGGGCCAACGCACGACGCGCGAAGCTGCGATGGCGAAGATGTTCTCGACGGAATCGGCGCAGCAGGTGATCGATCGCGCGTTGCAGATGTTTGGTGGCGCGGGCGTGGTGTCGGGGGCGGTGGTGGAGCGTCTGTATCGCGAGATCCGGTCGCTGCGGATTTACGAAGGGGCAACGGAAGTACAGAAACTGATCATCGCGCGCGAACTGCTGAAGGACGGCTGATTGTCCACACTCGGCATTCGACGCGCGGGACAAGCTTTGACAAGTCCATGGCGGTAACACGGCGGGACTTGGGATGTGCGCAGTGGCAACCCACGGAGACAGGGATGGCATGGCGTCTTGCAATAACACTTGGAAGCACTAGGACTACGTCGGGCGCGAAGCGCTGGCGTCATGCTTGATTACCGGGGGCAAGGAGAAGCACATGGAACGATCTGGACATCTCGACACTTTCGCGCGCGACAATCTGCCGCCTGCGGATCAGTGGCCCGAGTTTCTGCTGGACAATCCGGACGTGGCGTACCCGGCGCGCTTGAATTGCGCTGCCGATTTGCTGGACCGCACGATTGCGCAGGGACGCGGCGACGCACCCGCGATTTATTCGGTGGAGAGCGGTCAGCCGACGGTCACGACGTATCTCGGTTTGCGCGAGATGGTGGACCGCATCGCCCATGTGTTGCGCAACGATATGGCGCTGGTGCCGGGCAATCGCGTGTTGCTGCGCGGCCCGAACAATCTGTTCATGGCAGCCGCATGGCTCGCAGTGATCAAGGCGGGCCTGGTCGGTGTGCCGACGATGCCGCTGCTGCGTGCGAAGGAATTGAAGCAGATCGTCGACAAGGCTGAGGTGACGGCGGCGTTGTGCGATGGCCGGCTGAAGGAAGAGCTGGAATTCAATCGTCAGGCAGGGCATGAGTATTTCTGTCCGGTACTGTCGAAGGTGGTGTATTTCCACGACGTTGGTGAGGACTCACTGGAGGCCCGCATGGCTCGTCAGCCGGCGAGCTTCGACGCTTGCGACACGGCCGTGGACGACGTCTGTCTGATCGCGTTCACCAGTGGCACGACGGGGCAGCCGAAGGGCACGATGCACTTTCATCGCGACGTGCTCGCAATGTGCGATCTGTTTCCGCGTCATGTACTCAAGCCGGGGCCGGACGATATCTTCTGCGGCACTCCCCCGTTAGCGTTCACTTTCGGTACGGGCGGCTTGTTGACGTTCCCGTTGCGGGTTGGCGCAGCAACGGTGTTGCTGGAGAAGCTCACGCCGGACAGCTTGTTGCAAGCGATTGCCGACTACCGCGCGACGATCTGCTTCACAGCACCGACGTTCTATCGTCAGATGGCGGCGCTGGTGGGTAAGTACGAACTTTCGAGTCTGAAGAAGACGGTGTCGGCCGGTGAGGCGTTGCCGGACGCAACGCGTCAGCTATGGAAGCAGGCGTCGGGCATCGAAATGATCGATGGCATCGGCGGCACGGAGATGATCCACATCTTCATCTCGGCGGCCAATGGCGATGTGGTGCCGGGTGCGATCGGCAAGCCGGTGCCCGGTTACATCGCGATGATCGTGGACGAGAACATGCAGCCGTTGCCCCCGGGAAAAGTGGGCAAGCTCGCAGTGAAGGGGCCGACGGGGTGCCGTTACCTCGCCGACTCTCGTCAGACGAATTACGTGAAGAACGGCTGGAATCTGCCGGGCGACACGTTCATGTGCGACGAAGCGGGCAATTACTACTATCAAGCACGCTCGGACGACATGATCGTCTCGGCGGGCTATAACATCGCGGGTCCGGAAGTGGAGTCGGCACTGTTGCAGCACCCGGCGGTCGCGGAGTGCGGGGTGGTCGGTGCCGACGACGAGACGCGCGGTCAGATTGTGAAGGCTTACGTGGTGCTGAAGTCCGGGCAGGCCCGCGACGACGCGATGGTGAAGACGCTTCAGGAGTATGTGAAGGCTAACATCGCGCCGTACAAGTACCCGCGAGCGATTGAGTTCGTCGACGCGCTGCCACGCACGGAGACCGGTAAGCTGCAACGCTTCAAGCTGCGTCAGATGGCGCAGTAGTCCCGCACCACGACAACGACAACAACGAGGTTCAGGGTGCTCCAGTGGGCACCCACTGACTTTGGCAGGGGAGGACGGAATGACGACGAAGACCGATGTCGCGGAACACGCTTTCGTGAAACCGCTTCTGGTGCGCTTCAAACACTGCGACCCGGCAGGCATCGTGTTTTATCCGCGCTACTTCGAAATGATCAACGATCTCGTCGAAGACTGGTGCGCCGAAGGCCTCGGCCTCTCATTCGGTGACATGCACCTGCGCAACGGCATGGGCGTGCCCACAGCAAACATCGAATGCCGTTTCAGCGCCCCCAGCTTTTTAGGCGACACGCTGCAACGCTCGCTGGAAGTGACCCGCCTCGGCCGCTCGTCCATGACGCTGCGTATCCGCTTCGCCGGCGCGAACGACGAAACCCGCCTGCAAGCCACGCTCGTGCTGGTCTGGGTCGCCAAAGGCGAGGGCGGTAGACCCGCCCCGATCCCAGTGCCCCCAGCCCAACGCGACGCGATTGTCCGCTTTGCTTCACCCGATTCTGTGATTGAAGGAGTGTCCTGATGCTGCAAGTTCTCCAACCGCCCGAATGGGCAAAACCGCGCGGCTACGCCAACGGCATGGCCTTCGAAATGACGGCAGGCAGCCGCATCATCTTCGTCGGCGGTCAGATCGGCTGGAATGGGCAGCAACGCTTCGAGACGGATGATTTCGCACTTCAGGTGCGTCAGACCCTCGAGAACATTGTCGCGATTCTCGCGCAAGGCAACGCTAAGCCCGAGCACATCGTTCGCATGACCTGGTACGTGAAGAACAAACGCGAATACGTCGCCAACTATCCCGCTATCGGCGAACACTATCGCGCCGTCATCGGACGCCATTTCCCCGCCATGACCGCTGTGGAAGTCGCCGATCTCGTTGAAGACGAAGCTAAGGTCGAAATCGAAGTGACGGCGGTTGTGCCTGCTGGCTGATTCTCTCTTTTTTAAAACCCTCCCCCCTAACGGACCGGGGCACCTTTCCGCCGCTCAGACATAAACCCAACTCGCTGCAGAAAGGCGCCCCGGTCCGTCTCCCTCGAAGCACCCAGTGC
>NZ_CABPSN010000004.1 GCF_902459565.1 Pandoraea aquatica | reverse complement strand
GGGCGTTAGCTCAGTTGGTAGAGCAGCGGACTCTTAATCCGTAGGTCGAGTGTTCGAGTCACTCACGCCCCACCAAAGCATTACAGGAAGGCTGCGACGCTTGCAGCCTTTTTTGTTCCCGGTAGTATCGGGGCGTTAGCTCAGTTGGTAGAGCAGCGGACTCTTAATCCGTAGGTCGAGTGTTCGAGTCACTCACGCCCCACCAAGTATTCATGTAACGAAAAGGGTCTGCGCTTGCAGACCCTTTTTTGTTTCCCCCTACGAAAGTCCCCCTTCAACCTGCCGCGATTGGGCGGCGTGCCTCGAATTCCCACCGGCAATCTCCCGAAAAAACGCGCAGGTGCATCGCCGCACGGCACGGGCCCATACACTGCATCAGCACGTATCAGCCCGCACCGTATCGACCTCCCCTCCCGAGGACCCGCGATGACAAACTGCCCACCTGCCCCCGCGCTTTACCGTGTATGGCCATCGCACCTGCCTGACGAATTCTGCGACCTGCTGCTCGACACAGGCCGCTCGATAGCCCTGTCCGATGCCAATGTGGTATCGACAGCCGAAGGACCGATACGCAACGAAAACGTCAGAAAATCGAAAGTCGGATTTTTCAACAAAGCACACTGGATTTCCCAGATCTGCCTGCATTACGGATGCCTGGCCAACCACGAACTCTGGCAGTACGACATCGCCGAAATACAGGGCACGCAATTTAGTACTTACGAGCAGGGCTGCTTCTTCAACTGGCATCGCGATGGCGCACCGCGAAGCGACGCAACACACAACGATCCCGACGTTTTAAGAAGAGTCATCACGGTGATCATCATGCTCTCGGACGGGAGCAGCTACGAGGGGGGCGATTTTCTGCTCCGCGATGCAAGCCGTGCGGAGCTGAAGGATCCGGCGTTTCGAGCAAGAGGCACGGTGGTGGTCTTTCCCGCCTACGTTTTGCATCAGGTGAGTCGAATGGTGTCTGGCCATCGAGCGTCGATTGTCGGATGGCTCATGGGCCCGTAATCCAGACACTAGCGCCAGACACCAGCGCGGGCACAAGCCCGACCACAGGCGACCAAAAAGACGAGGCAGCGCTCCCTGTCATCCAATTCCTACAGTCGTTTCAGCCACGACCGATAGTGCGTCAATCAGGCCCGCCCTAAGCTGGACTCATGTCGCTGCGCGGCACGCTGCCGCCAATTGCTACAGGAGACGCATCATGAAAATGGCCAAGTCGATTCTCGTTGTCATCACCGCGCTTGCGATGGGTTCGTCCATCATCGGGTGCACGCTGGGTGGCGCAGCGGCAGGCGGCGTCATCGGTCACGAAGCCACCGGAGGTAGCACTGCGGGGACCATCGGCGGTGCCGTCGTCGGCGGCGTGATCGGCCACGAACTCGGCAAGTAATCCAAATCAACGCGCCGAATCAACGCGCCGATACCCTCCGCCCCAATCTGCACGCCGGATTTGCTACGCCGTCATCGGCCAACGATGTATAGCGGGCCGTTGGCGGCGAAGCTGTACATGATCAGCACATCGCCCACCAACGTGTCTCCCGCCGCCCTCGCCTGCGCCACGCTGCCATAGCGCTTGGCATGCGCTGTGCAGGGGACATAGTGACGCACGCCGCCTTTGAGCGGCCCCCGAGAATTGCGCAGATCATGAGTGTCACGCGCATCGTCGTCGCGACCGATGAAGGCTGCCTGCCGCACACTCCAGACGAAATGCCCTTCGCACTTCGCCATTTCGGGCGGACGCCGTACCGTCGGATCTTCCTTTGCCGACGACTCTCCCTCTTTGTGCAAACGCCATTGACGCTTGGCCGCGTTATCCGACCAACGTCCAATCCCGATGTCCTTGCCTTTCGTTCTCGCCATTGTTTCCTCCTGGTTTCGGTTGCGGCACCGCGTTCGCGGGCACTCCGATAATGGTGAAACATAACGGGGGGAATGGGGTTGGGGAGTGTCCGATATGCGAGGCCGCACCCTACGATCACGCTTCACGCGCTTCGAAACTCGCCGGGCGTCAAGCAAAGGACACCAAATCGCGCCCCGCATGTCGCGCTCATCCGCAACATGCGTTATTTCCTGGCATACATAGCGCGGCGCACACGCAACACTCGCGCGACGAATCCGGGAGGCTGCCGCCGCAGATGATCCTCATTGTCTACACTGAAAGTCTCACTGCCGACGATTGACGGCGTCGCGCCTGGAACATTCGGCGGCAGCAGGAAAACGCACAAGCGAGCCCCAACGCACAAAACACCCACCAGCCCAACATGGCGACCGTTATTTTTGCGCCCGCAATCCAACGTCATGTGCCCGTCGACGAGCAACACGTCGACGGCGCGAACGTGCACGAAGCACTGGCGCAATGCGTGTCGCAAACCCCTGCCCTGCGCGGCTATCTGTTCAACGATCAGGGACGCTTACGCCCGCACGTCGCCGTCTTTGTGGACGGTCGGCTGATTCGCGATCGTCGCACGCTGGGCGACGCACTGACCGGCGCGAGCAGCGTCTACGTCGCACAGGCGCTTTCGGGTGGATGAGGAGAGACAACATGGAACACGTCATTGGTGCCACCCTCCTGGTCGCCACACGCAAGGGATTGTTCACATGGCAGCGTGAAGGCGCCGAATGGCGATTGACGTCGAGCACACCGGACTTTCCCGGCGAGCCGGTCAGCGCGGTGTTGCACGACGCCCGCGACGGCACCGACTACGCGGCGCTCAACCTCGGTCACTTCGGTGTGAAGCTGTGGTGCCGCGCGCGTGACGCAAGCACGTGGACGGAACTCGCTCCTCCCGCGTTCGCGCAAGCGTCCGACACGCAGACGCCACCGTCCGAGCCTGCCGAGTCTCCAACACAAGCACCGTCAGTGGAGCTTCTCTGGTCGCTCGAAGCCGCAGGCCCCGACGCGCCCGGCGTGCTGTGGGCGGGCACCATTCCCGGCGGCCTGTTTCGCTCCGGCGATCACGGACAAAGCTGGCAACTGATCGAAAGCTTGTGGGACCGGCCGGAGCGCGCCGAATGGATGGGGGGCGGCTACGATCACGCGGGTATCCATTCGATCTGTATCGACCCGCACGATAGCCGGCAGGTGATGGTCGCCGTGTCGACCGGCGGTGTCTGGCGCACGCGCGACGATGGTCAGACATGGGCGCTCGCCGCGTCCGGCATGGAAGCCGATTACATGCCGCCCGAGCGGCGGCTCGATCCGAACGCGCAGGACGTTCACCGCCTCGTGCAGTGCCGCGACGCCCCGAACGCGCTATGGGCCCAGCATCACAATGGCATCTTCCGCACACTCGACTACGGCACCACGTGGCGACGCATTCAGGCTGCACCGTCGAGTTTCGGCTTCGCGGTCGCCGTCGATCCGCATGACCCCGACGTGGCGTGGTTTGCCCCCGCGCAGCGCGACGCGTGCCGCATTCCCGTCGACGCGCGTCTCGTCGTCACACGCACACGCGATGGCGGCGAGACGTTCACCTCGCTCTCGCATGGCTTGCCCGAGACCCCCTCCTACGATCTGATCTACCGGCACGGACTCGACATCGACGCCACCGGCCGCACGCTCGCGATGGGGTCGACCACCGGTGCGCTATGGATCAGCGACAACGCGGGCGAACAATGGCAATCGCTGTCGGCGCACTTGCCGCCGATTTATGCCGTACGTTTTGTCTGAGCGCTCTAACTCGCACGCAGGCGCGCCGATGCGCACGAATTCGGCGGCCACATTGCATCACGTCGGCTGAATCGTCGCGTTCTGCGTCATCGCGTGCGTCGCGCGCCGCGCGTCTCGTTTTGTTGCTCAACTCGTCGTTTACCCCTTCGCGACAAAAGTAGCCTTCAGTTCGCATATTTCCGGTCGTATACGAAATCAGACGGACTGGCTTCATCGAATCCCCCCGTCACGCGTCGCCGGACATGTCACACGTGTCGCTCCCGGCGCGTGAGCTGCGTCGCGTCGCGCCTGATCCGGGCATCGATGCTTATACGCAGCAGACCGGCGACCACTCCTCGAAAACGCCGACAGTTACACGTCACCCGTGTTGTCCTGGCATCAAATCACTACAAGGAGTCTCTCCCTATGCGAATCGCCGACCTGAAGATCCGAACCCGGCTGGCCATCGGCTTCGGCACCCTGCTGTTGCTACTTCTCACCATGCTGGTCATCTCGTTGGTGCGCTTCATCGCCATCGAACGCTCCAATGAAGAGTTGCTCACCCGCGCCTGGGCGAAAGCCGACGCCGCGCACAGTATCGACGCCATGGTGCGCGGCAACGGCCGTCGCATGCTCGAAGTCGCTACCGCGCAAGACCCTGCGCAACGTAAAGCCTTTAATGAACGCATCGACGTCAATCTGGGTCGCATTGCGGCGGCGCAGGCAGTGCTCGACAAATATGTGACGTCGGGACGCGGCAAGGAATTGATCGCGAGTCTGCGTAAGCACAACGATGCATTCCAGGCGTCGCGCAACAAGGTCATCGCCGACCTGAATGCCGACCAGCGTGCGGACGCCATCGGTCTCGTGGAACGCGAAGCGCTGCCCACGCTCGACGCCATGCAGGCCGAGGCCGCCGACCTCGTCACGCTCCAGCAAAAGATCGTCGACGACACGGGGGCTGCCACGGCCGCCGACATCGCCTTCGCCAAATGGCTGCTGGTCGCGATCGGCGTTATCGCGACGGTCATCGGTATCGGCGCGGCGTACTCGGTCACGCGCAGCATCACGCGCCCGATCGCGCGCGCCGTCGAAGTGGCCGAGCGCGTCGCGCAAGGCGATCTCACGAGCCGCATCGAAGTCACCAGCCGCGACGAGACCGGCCAACTGATGGCGGCCCTCAAACACATGAACGAAAGCCTCGATCAGATCGTGCGTCGCGTGCGCAGCGGCACTGCCGCCATCGCATCAGCCTCGGGCGAACTGCTGGCGGGCAACACCGACCTTTCGTCGCGTACGGAGGAGCAAGCCGCGTCGCTCGAAGAAACGGCATCGTCCATGGAGCAGTTGACGGCCACCGTCAAACAGAATGCCGACAACGCGCGACAGGCGAGCCAACTCGCGTCGAACGCCTCGGAGATCGCGGGCGAAGGCGGCCGCGTGGTCGAACGTGCTGTGAGTTCCATGCAGGAAATCGCGGCCAGCTCGACGAAGATCAACGACATCATCGGCGTGATCGACGGCATCGCTTTCCAGACCAACATCCTCGCACTGAATGCGGCCGTCGAAGCGGCGCGTGCCGGTGAACAGGGACGCGGTTTCGCCGTCGTCGCCGGTGAAGTGCGTACGCTCGCCCAACGCAGCGCTGCGGCAGCCAAGGAGATCAAGTCGCTCATCGAGACGTCCGTGGGCAAGGTCGAAGACGGTTCGTCGCAAGTGCGCGATGCCGGCCGCACGATGACGGAAATTGTGCAGGCGGTGCAGCGCGTGACCGACATCATGGGCGAAATCTCGGCCGCATCGAGCGAGCAGTCGGGTGGTATCGAGCAGGTCAACACGGCCGTGATGCAGATGGATCAGGTCACGCAGCAAAATGCCGCACTGGTCGAGGAAGCGACGGCAGCCGCTGGCTCGCTCGAAGATCAGGCGCGCAATCTGCGTGAGGCCGTGGCGGTCTTTCGTCTGCCCGGCGGCGATACTGCAAGCACCGGTTACGACGACGATGCCGGTATCGCGTCCAATAGCCCGCGCGGTGCTGTGCTGGCTTTTTCGCGTGAGCGGCAGGTTGCCTGACGTCGCGTTCTCTGCGGCAGACCCTGCTGTATTAGCGGTCACTTAGACGTCAACTTTGCCGTCACCGCCAAAGCCCCGGCCCTCACGCCGGGGCTTTGCTTTTTTTGCGCTCGGACTCGGTGCGACACGTCACCGCGCCTTCGCCGCAAAGCCCCGTCTGCGCTGGACTTGCGGACGATGTGACCGCCAGCGAGGTATCGGGACATTGGAGTATGATGGCTGCTCCTGTGCTTTTTCCTCACCGTCTGAAAAGAGGTGTACTGTGCCCAGAAAGACCCCCATCGAGCGCTACCGAAATATCGGCATCAGCGCTCACATCGACGCTGGCAAGACAACGACGACCGAGCGGATCCTGTTCTACACGGGCGTCAATCACAAGCTGGGCGAAGTCCACGAAGGCGCTGCCACGATGGACTGGATGGAGCAGGAACAAGAGCGCGGCATCACGATCACGTCCGCCGCGACGACCTGCTTCTGGCGCGGCATGGCTGGCAACTTCCCCGAACACCGCATCAACATCATCGACACGCCGGGACACGTCGACTTCACCATTGAAGTCGAGCGCTCGATGCGCGTGCTCGACGGTGCCTGCATGGTCTACGACTCGGTCGGTGGCGTGCAGCCGCAGTCGGAAACGGTCTGGCGTCAGGCCAACAAGTACAAGGTGCCGCGCATTGCGTTCGTCAACAAGATGGACCGCGTGGGCGCCGACTTCTTTCGCGTGCACAAGCAGATTCACGAACGTCTGCGCGGCAATGCCGTGCCGCTGCAGATCCCCATCGGTGCCGAAGATCATTTCCAGGGCGTCGTCGATCTTGTGAAGATGAAAGGCATCGTCTGGGACGAAGAATCGAAGGGTGTGAAGTTCGAGTACATCGATATCCCCGACAACCTCAAGGACCTCGCGCAAGAGTGGCACGAGAAGATGATCGAGGCTGCCGCCGAAGCCGATGAGACGTTGCTCGAAAAGTATCTGGGCGGCGAAACGCTGACCGAGGACGAGATCAAGGCCGGGCTGCGCAAGCGCACGGTCGCCGGTGAGATCGTGCCCATGCTGTGCGGCACGGCCTTCAAGAACAAGGGCGTGCAGGCCATGCTCGACGCTGTGATCGAGTACCTTCCCTCGCCTGTCGACGTGCCCGCCATCGCCGGTCACGACGAGGACGACAAAGAGATCGAGCGTCATCCGTCGGACGACGAGCCGTTCTCGGCGCTCGCCTTCAAGATCATGACGGACCCGTTCGTCGGTCAGCTGATCTTCTTCCGTGTGTATTCCGGCGTGATCGAGTCGGGCGGCACCGTGCTCAACCCGCTCAAGGGCAAGAAGGAGCGTCTGGGGCGCATCTTGCAGATGCATGCGAACACGCGTCAGGAACTCAAGGAAGTGCGCGCGGGCGACATTGCGGCCGCCGTGGGCCTGAAGGAAGCAACGACCGGCGATACGCTGTGCGATCCGAACCACATCATCATTCTGGAAAAGATGGAGTTTCCGGAGCCGGTGATCTCGCAGGCGGTCGAGCCGAAGACCAAGGCCGATCAGGAAAAGATGGGCCTCGCGCTCAACCGTCTGGCGCAGGAAGACCCGTCGTTCCGTGTGCAGACCGACGAAGAATCGGGCCAGACGATCATCTCCGGCATGGGCGAGCTGCACCTCGAAATTCTGGTCGACCGCATGCGCCGCGAGTTCGGCGTGGAGGCGACGGTCGGTAAGCCGCAGGTCGCGTATCGCGAAACCGTCCGCAAGAAAGTCGAAGACGTGCAGGGCAAGTTCGTCAAGCAGTCGGGCGGACGCGGCCAGTACGGCGACGTGGTCATCACGCTCGAACCGGACAAGGAAAAGCCGTACGAATTCGTCGACGCCATCAAGGGTGGCGTGGTGCCACGCGAGTACATCCCGGCAGTCGACAAGGGCATTCGCGAGACGCTCAACAACGGTGTGGTCGCTGGCTACCCGGTCGTGAACGTGAAGGTCACGCTCACATTTGGTTCGTACCACGACGTCGACTCGAACGAAAACGCGTTCCGCATGGCCGGTTCGATGGCCTTCAAGGAAGCCATGCGCCGCGCCGAGCCGGTGCTGCTCGAACCGATGATGGCGGTGGAAGTCGAGACGCCCGAGGAGTTCATGGGCAACGTGATGGGCGACCTCTCAGGGCGTCGCGGCATCATGCAAGGCATGGACGACATCGTGGGGGGTGGCAAGATCGTACGCGCAGAGGTGCCGCTCTCGGAGATGTTCGGCTACTCGACGTCGCTGCGCTCGCTCACGCAAGGACGCGCCACGTACACCATGGAGTTCAAGCACTACGCCGAAGCCCCGAAGAATGTGGCCGAAGCGGTCATGACGTCGAAGAAGTAGGCCGTTCGACGCAAGCGCGTCGACGAGCATCGATGGCAAGTGCGATGGCCTCGCGCCACGCGCTTGCCGCTAGTTGCACACTCGACAACCCAACGCTTTCCAGCGCTTCCCAACGCTCAAGCCTCGCCCGCAATGCCCACGCCCCCGTCTTTACTGATGCGAGACGTGCCGCTTGCGGGCGTTGTCCATTCTGCGTAGTTTCCGGGTATTGTTGGCGTACTTAGCGCCGCTCACCTCGCGCGCCCTCGCTACCCCGCTTACATCGCTTCTCCCCGTCAATATGAAAAACGTCCTCAGCATCCAGTCCCACGTCGTTTTTGGCCATGCAGGCAACAGCGCCGCCGAGTTTCCGATGCGGCGTCTCGGGGTCAACGTCTGGCCGATCAACACCGTTCAGTTCTCGAACCACACGCAATACGGCAAATGGACGGGACAGGCGCTGCCGAGCGACGAGATTCTGCGACTGGTCGAAGGCATCGCCGACATCGGCGAGCTGGGCAACTGCGACGCTGTGCTCTCGGGCTACCTCGGCGCACCGGAACAGGCGGGCTACGTGCGCGCAGCGGTGCAACGCGTCAAGCAGGCCAATCCGGCGGCGATTTATCTCTGCGACCCGGTGATGGGCCATCCGGAGAAAGGATGTCAGGTCAAGCCGGGCATCGAACAGTATCTCGTCGAGCACATGCCCGAGATCGCGGACATCATGACGCCCAACCATCTCGAACTCGAAAAGCTTTCGCAGCATCCCATCGATTCGTTCGACGACGCCGTTGCCGCGTGCCGCGCCCTGCTCGCACGCGGACCGAAGATGGTGCTCGTCAAGCATCTGGAGTACGCAGGCAAGCCTGCCGATCGCTTCGACATGCTGGTGGTCACGCGTGACGAAGCGTGGCATGGCTCGCGTCCGCTTTACCCTTTCTCACGTCACCCGGTCGGCGTTGGCGATCTGACATCGGGCGTATTTCTGGCCCGCCTGCTCAAAGGCGATACGGTGCGGGCAGCGTTCGAACATACGCTCGCGGCGGTCGATGCGGTACTGTCGGTCACGCACCTAGCGGGACGCTACGAACTGGAGATCGTGCGTGCACAGGACGAGATCGTCACGCCGCCGCGCCATTACGAAGCGCGGGCGGTGTGACGTCACATCACGATTGAAAGGAAGACGGCAGATCAGTACGCGCGCAGATGCTCGGCGTGATGCGACAGATGATCTGCCATGAACGTCTGGATGAAGTAGTAGCCGTGATCGTAGCCGTTGTGACGGCGCAGATTCAACGGCTGCCCCGCCTTCTGGCAGGCACGCTCGAAGATGTCAGGATGCAACTGCGCTTCGAGGAACTGGTCGTTCAGGCCCTGATCGATCAGAATGCCGCCCGGAAACACCACCGTCCCTGCCTTCGCGATCAGTTCGCTGGCATCGTACTGACGCCACGTCTCGCGGTCCGCCCCCAGATAGCCGGTGAATGCCTTTTCGCCCCACGGGCAATGCATCGGCGCGGCGATCGGTGCGAACGCCGACACCGAGCGGAACTTGTCCGGGTTACGTAGCGCGAGCGTCAGCGCACCATGTCCGCCCATCGAGTGACCGAAGATGCCGATACGTTCGGCGTCGATGGGGAGCGACTGCGTGACGAGGCCGTACAGTTCGTCGACGATGTAGCTGTACATCCGGTAGTGCTTCGACCACGGGTCTTGCGTAGCGTCGAGATAGAAACCTGCACCGACGCCGAAATCCCACGCGTCGGTCTCGCCGGGCACGCCCGCGCCTCGCGGGCTGGTGTCAGGGGTGATGAGCGCCACCCCGTGTTCTGCGGCCAGCCACTGCGCGCCGCCCTTGATCATGAACGTTTCTTCCGTACACGTGAGGCCCGCGAGATAGAACAGCGCGGGCACGGCGCGTCCGTCACGCGCCTGCGGCGGCACAAACACCGAAAAGCGCATCGGCAGACCGATCACGGACGAAGTGTGGCGATAGAAGCGCTGCACGCCACCGAAGCAGCGGTGTTCGGAAATGAGTTCGAGCATGGCGAAATCCGGGAAATGTGGCTGCTATCTTACCTCGCGATGTGACGCGTGACATTGGCTAGGCACGCAACGTGCGCATCTCACCGAACTACGTACCGGACGGCGACGGCTATGTAGCGCTTGTCTGCGCTTGTCTGCGCTTGTCGTCGCTTGTCTTCTTGTGACAGGTGAGCACGCGTCGCTACGGTGGGCCTCCCGTATTCGATACCAGGAGCACCCCATGCCGATGTCACCGTTCGACCTGGACGACGTCACCAATCTCGTACAACGCGACGGCATTGCCGCGCGCCTGTCGGAGCAGGAAAAGCGTTTGTTGGTCCTGCTCGTCGCCCGTGCCGGCACCGCACTCGACAAGCACGCGCTGATGTCGGCCCTGTGGGGCAACCGCGCGCAGTGGATGGAAGACGCCGCGCTCGTGCAACTCGTCTCCCGTCTGCGCCGCTCGCTCGCCCCGCTCGGCCTGCAACGCGCCATCGTGACGGTCGCGCGCGTCGGCTACCGCTTCGACGTCCCGGCGTCTGCGGCCGAGACCGCTTCGGATACTCATCCCGCTGATGGCGTAGTGCACGACAGCGTGCCGGTGTCCGCACACAGCCCCCACGACGGCGTGACCGTCGTCGATGCCACGGCATCCGCGTCGTGCGCACCGCCGCTCTCGCATGGTGTCGCGTGTGACGGGCACGGCGAGGTGCGGCGGCACGGCGTGATCGTCCGGATTCCGCAGATCGAGTACCGCTTGCTGTGCGCATTGCGCTCGCCCGCCAACGTCGCGCATGACAAACGTACGCTGATCGCGATGCTGTGGCCGACGCGTCCCGATCAGGACGACACCAATCTGATGCAGGTGGTCTCGCGCCTTCGTCGCAAGCTGATTCCGCTCGGATTGCATCGCCATATCGTGACGGTGCCACGCATCGGCTATCGGTTCGAGCCTTGCGTCGAAGCTGACACTGCGGCCCCGCCCGAGGCACCCGAGACGTCATTGACGTCATCGGCATCCACCGCGCCCGGCGCGTCGACTGCCAGGCCCACTCGCCTTCGGAACTGGCTGCCGACGACGCTCCCGCACGCCCTGCGCACGCTGACACGTCATTTGCGCTGGCGACACCGCTGAGCGAACGCGACGCTGGTCACGCCGATGTCGTCGCGAGCCACACGTTTCATCGCCCGGCAACGGCACCTGTCCATTCACTCTCAGGAGCCACATCATGACTGCACCGCGCAATTCGTTGTCCTCGTCCTCCTCGTCTACCGCATCCGCTACGTCGACTACGTCTGCTACGCCCACCACCGACGCCGCCAGCGAACTCATCTACCCCACCGATCCGCTCGACGGCGCGACGGAAACCACCTATGCACAGAACGGGTTCGATCCGGCAACGAGCACAACGCAGCTGTCGTACACATCGGCGCGTGTCGCCAAGCGCGTCTACAACCGCTACGCGAAGAACGCGCTCGAAGTCTCCGGCTATTACACCGACTGGTCGCAATATGACGGACGCCTCGACGGCGATTTCAGCAACGACGCGGCCGGACGCGGCGTCGATCTGATGCTGCTCGATCCGTTTGCCTACGACCGGCTGATCATCGGTTTCGCAGGCATCGTCGGCGATCAGGGCGAGAAGGCGCAGACCATCGCCCGTGCGGCCACCGACTTCGTACGCAAGCCGGATCAGGCCACCTTCGTCGACAGTTGGGGCGACGTGCTCTCTTATCGCAACTGCGGCTTTCCCGGCTGGATGAGCAACGACGTGATGCCGATGTTCCAGCAGTCGCGGGCACAGGGCGTACTCGGCGGGTTGCGTCTGCTTCACGCGAAAAACCCGGCATTGAAGCTCGCCATCGCCATCGGCGGCTGGACGATGAGTCAGGCCTTTCACGGGCTGGCCGGCAGCAGCGCGCGACGCAAAACGTTCTGCGCGAGCGTCGTCGATCTGCTGCGCCGCTTCCCGATGTTCAGCGAGATCAACATCGACTGGGAGTATCCCGGCTCGCCGGGTGACGACGGCAACGTCTACGACGACACGGACGGACCGAACTACGCAGCGCTCGTGAGCGATCTGAAGAAAGCGTTAGTGGCCGCCGGACGCAAGGACGTCGACATCTCGATTGCAGCGTCGGCCAACGTGGCCGACATGCAGAAGGCCAATCTGCCGGGTCTGATCGCTGCGGGGGTCTCGCGGCTGAATCTGATGACGTACGACTTCTTCGGCACGCCGTGGGCCCCCACCCTCGCCCATCACACGAATCTTCACGACACGGATCCGGCTGCGCCCGACGGCTTCTCGATCGACCGCGCAGTCAACTGGTTGCGTCAGGCAGGCGTTCCGCTCGCGAAGGTGCACATCGGTTACGCGGCGTACTCGCGCAACGCGCTTCAGGCGCAGATTGCACAGGTCGCAGCGCTCTCCGGCACCTACGCTGCGGGCGATGACATCACCACCGGCACGTTCGAATCGGGCACAACGGAGTATTACGACGTGCTGCGCAATTACCTCGATCTGGAACACGGTGCAGCGCGCAACGGCTTCGTGTTGTACACCGATACGGTGGCCGACGCCGACTTCCTGTACCAACCGTCGACGGGCATGTTCATGTCGCTCGATACGCCGCGCACCGTGCGGGCCAAGGGCGATTACGTCAAGCGCAACGGGCTTGGCGGCCTGTTTACCTGGACCATCGATCAGGACAACGGCGTGCTGGCGAATGCGGCACGTGAGGGGCTTGGGCAGAAAGCGACCGCCTCGCATATCGACATGACGCCGTTTTACTTCAGCGGGAAGACGTCGCTGGACGATACGTCGACGGGGGACTGATCATGCGCTTTCTCTTGTCCCGGTTGCTGGAACCGTCGACGTGGGCGGGCCTCACGGGCCTCGCCGTCTCGCTCGGCACATCGCCCGACGTCATGCATGAACTGGCGCAGGCGGGGGCGGCACTGGCGTCGCTCGCGGCCATGGCGCTGCCGGAGAACGCGGTGCGCGCTCGCCCGAACGACGGCATTTCCCGGCAACCGTAAGCCTCACTCTCACCATGCATGACCGGGGTTGGCACGGACCGGAGGCACGTCGCAGGCGCGCCATCGGTCCGTGTCGACAAAAAAATGTCACGATTTCTAAACTTTTCGCTGCGCGTGTCGCTATACGTTTTAGGGCATGCTGCGCCGCTGCACGCCCTGAGTTTGGGAAGTCCGGGAAAGTTGTCACATTGGCAGACTATGATGCCGTCGATGCGAGACGTCCCGAGGCCCCCGCCCCATCAGGCAGTTGCGGCACCGAAGTCCCTCAGCAGTGCATGACAGAAGCGTCGTGGCTTGATCGCCGGCACGGCTCCCTAGCGAGAGCCGGTCAGGACGATGGCAACGGCGTACGACAAACAAAAGACAGACCAGATTCACCAGAGATTGACCGGGGGCCATATGAAACTGATCCTGCTGGCGCTTGCCGCCTCGCTGTTTACGCTCGTCATGATGGTACAGGCGCGCAGCGAAGCCAACGAAGTTGCCGCCTCTTCATCGCGCTCGCAGCCTGCGGGCATCAATGTCGGCGAACGCATCCGCACCCGCAAGGACATGGCGATGTGGAATGCGCGTCGCAAGATGCACGCCGTCCGTCAGGAAGACTGAATAATCGCAGCAACATGCTGCGTTGCACCAAATTTGGGCATCTCTGAAGACCGTCCTATAGTGGAAAGGCACATAGGAGAGGAGATAAGAAAGATGCCCGCAATCCACTTCAATCTCTACGACCTGACCTTGTTCCTGCCGATGGCAGTGGCCGGTGCGCTACTCGTTGGCGGCATCCCCGTGGCCACGCGCTCGACGCGCTACGGTCTGCGTGCCGTCGGTGCGGTGGCTGGGGCGCTCGTTGCGTTCCTTGTGGTGGAGGCGCTGCCCGTGCTCGTGTAGCCGGCGCACGCTTCAGCCAGCATCGAACGAGGCAGGGCCAGAGGTGCGCTTCGCGCGCCGTGGGTGGTTTTTCCTCCGAAATTTTCCCAACCTCGTTCCTCGCTACCCCGTCACTCGCCGACTACGGTTTGCGACGTGAAACGCGCGCGCTATCGATGCCCGCGCGCCGTCGGCCGTTCACGCCCGTGCGGCGGTCATGGCGTTGTCATCGCCACGATCTAATCTGAGTTACGGCAACTTCGGTTGCGCTGTCACCCTCTCTGTTGCGCCGCCGACCCGCTCGGCGGCTTTTTTTATGGGAATGTCCGGGGGAATCGACGGTCTGTTTCCTCAGTGTTTCCACCGTCATCGTTTTGCCCCGACACGCGTCGCCCCATCGCCTACAATCACCGGAAGTGCAACGCCATGTGCGTGCCTCCGGCGTGAGACGCCGGGGTGTCACGCCACGCAGACAGAGGAGGTTTCCGAATGTCCGACGCGTTCTCCCGCGCCTTCGCCGTTGTCGTCAACCAGTACCGTTCGCCGCGTCAGTACACTGTCTCGGTCGAGCGGGCGAGTGAGATGATCGCCAAGAATATCGGCCTGTTTTCAGATGGCTTCGCCGCCGAACCGCATCTGATCGTGGGCCTGTTCGAGACCGAAGCCGAAGCCTGGGCACTGGCCCGGCGTCTCCAGCGCACCCGCATCACCATGCAGACGCTGCTTCAGACGCCCGCGCGCGCCACGTCCGTCTCACCGCCGGAACTCGATCCGAGCGAGTGACCTCGCGAGTACGGCGGCGCACCGCCGTCTCGCTGCCGAGCTTCTTTCCCTCCCGCTTCTTGCCCTCTCTCCTCCGGCGACTTCCCCCCAAACGGACGTCCATGGAAATAAACCGTGTCGACCTCCGCCATCGGGCGTAGAATTCGGAATTCCAGATATCACGGATACCGGCCGACGCCGGAATGCCATGCCACACCCCGGTTCATCTTCGGTCTCATCCCCCACGGATACCATCGACGCCCCAACGGCTGCCGCGATGCCATCGCCAATGGCCCCGCTTGCGCCGCTCGCCAGCACGCCGGTGCTCATCGACCAGGTGTATTCGCGGCTGCGCGACGCCATCGCCGACCTCACCCTCCCGCCCGGCGAGCGCATCCGTCAGGCCGAACTAGCCGACTCGCTGGGGGTGTCGCGTCAACCCGTGAGCCACGCGCTACAGTTGCTCAAGCGCGACGGGCTGGTGTGCGACAGCGGACGTCAGGGGCTCGAAGTGGCCCCGATCGATGCGGACCATCTGCGTCAGCTTTATCAGGTGCGCACGGCGCTCGACAGTCTGGCCGCGCGGCTGGCTGCCATGCGCCGCGCCGAAGGCACGTTGCCGGACGATGCACTGCGCCGTTTGCAAGACGCTGTCGCCGCTGGCATGGCCATGACCAAAGGGACGCCGGTGGCGCGACAGGTACGCATCGAAGTCGCCTTCCACACGGCCTTGCACGACGCCTCGGGCAACCCGCTGATCGCACAGACGGTGGCGCCACAGTGGCCACACATCATGCGCGCAATGGCTGCCACGCTGGGTGCGATGCCGATGCAGGAAGTCGTCTGGCATGAGCATGGGGAAATCGTCGCACGCATTGCGGCCGGCGACGCCAACGGTGCCGAAACCGCCGCCCGCGAACATACGGAAGCCGACGGTGGCAATGCACGTCGCGAATGGCTGATCCGTCTCGCGCAATCAAACTGACGAACTGACGAAGCCCCCCATGCAAGCCGTTATCTCTGCCGCCCTGCCCGTCTTCGGGCTGATCTTTCTGGGGTATCTCTGCGCCCGCCGGGCCTGGCTCGGCGATGCCGCGCTCGATGCGCTCAATCGCTTCGTCGTCTACCTTGCGTTGCCCGCCGTTCTGTTCCAGTCGATGGCGCAGATCACGTGGGCCGAACTCGTTAATCCCGGCTTTCTGGGCGCGTTCGGCGGCGGGATGGCCGCGACTTTCGCATTGTCCTTCCTGCTCGACCGGACGGTGCGCGGCCGCCTGACCGACGCGAGCATCGAAGGCATGGGCGCGGCGTACCCGAACGCGGGCTTCATGGGGCTGCCGCTGTGCCTCGTCGCCTTCGGTCCGGCGAGCGTGCCGGCCGTGGTCGTCGCCATGCTGCTCACGGCGACGGTGCTCTTCGCGATCTCCATCGGGATCATCGAAACGGATCTGCAAGCCACGCCGAACTGGCGTCGCACGGCAGGCTTCGTTGCCCGTGCGCTCATTCGCAATCCGCTGGTCGTCTCGCCGTTCGCCGGTATGGCGTTTGCGGCGTTCGGCATCACGCTCCCCGCCCCGGTGCTTCACTTCACGACGTTGCTCGGCGGTGCTGCGAGCCCGTGCGCGCTGGTGGCCATCGGCATGTTCCTCGCGCAAAGCTCGGGCGCAGCAAAAGAGCCACGGATCGCGCGCGCCGTGGGACGTCTCGTCGGGCTCAAGCTGATTTTTCAACCGGCGATTACCGCGTTCCTGGCGTTTCGCGTGTTCGATCTGCCGACGATCTGGGCGCACAGCGCGTTGCTACTGTCGGCACTGCCCATCGGCACCGGGCCGTTCATGCTGGCGCAGTTGTACGGACGCGAGGCGGCTGTGGCTTCGCGCGCCATCCTGATTTCGACGGTGCTGTCGGTGGTCACGGTATCGTTGCTGATCGGCTGGTTCAGCGTGAGATAGCGGCTCGGCGCAAGCCGGACCGAATCGATGCAGGGATTCGGTCGACTACCGCAGGCTTGCTGTCGGGGCGACGACCACGCGGTCGCGTCCCGACCGCTTCGCGGCGTAGAGCGCAGCATCGGCTGCGCCCAGCAGGCGCATGGGCAGCGATTCCGGATCGGCGATGTCACGCGGATCGACGCTGGCCAGGCCAATCGAAATGGTGAGCGGCACGAGAATCCCGTCGTCGTCGGGCACCTCCAGCCGCGCCACCGCACGACGCACCCGCTCGGCCACCGTCCCCGCCCAGTTCTGCTCGGTCTGCACCAGGAGTGCGGCGAACTCTTCCCCGCCGTATCGCGCGAGGGTATCCGTCACCCGCAATTGCGCACGCATGCAGACACTCGCCGCACGCAGCGCGCGATCGCCGGTCGCGTGACCGTGGCTGTCGTTGACGCGCTTGAAATGGTCGATGTCGATGAGCAGGCAAGCGAGCGGCGCACCATAGCGGGCACCCCGGATGACTTCCTCTCGCAGACGCTGATCGAAGTAGCGACGGTTGGACAAGCCCGTCAGCGGGTCCGTCAGACCAATACGCTTGAGGCGCTCGCGGTTCCACATGTTCTCGAGACACACAGCGACGACTGCGCCGAAACGTTCGAGGAAGTCGGTGGCCATGTCGGGGGCGAAGCGACGTGCGTCGCGACTGCCCAGTGCGATCACCCCGATGTAACGTCCGTTACGCGCCAGCGGCATGACGACGGCGCTCGCCGGCGCACGCGCACCGAACAGCGCTGCGTGACGCTCGCGCGGTGCGCCGATCCAGAGCTGACCGTTGCCGCACACGGCGGAAAACGTCCCGGTGTCCTGGGCGATGCACAGACCGCCATCGAGAGCGCGGATGCCTTCGGCCGTGTCGATCAGATCGCGGAGGGTATCGTCGACCTCGGCCAGCATCAGACGCACACCCGACAGGTCGAAGTCGTGGCGCAGACGATTGAGCACCACTTCCAGGAATTGACCGAAGTCCGGCGCGCCCATGAGCGCCAGTTCGATGTCCTGAAAACGTTTTAGCGAGCGCTCGTTGCGCTGGACGGTCGCCAGCAGCGATTGCAAAGAGTCGAGCGTCGGTGCCTGATTGGTTGCCACGTAAGGTCTCGAAAGACACGCGGCACTGCGCGGCCGCCTAGCGTGTTTGCCCCACGATGATGGCCTCGCAAATGCGCGTGTTGCAACGCCGTCGTGAGGCGACCATGAGGCCGTTAACGGCAGGCGTTTACCAAAACTGAGGGTAATGAGAATCTATTTTGACGTCTCGAAAGCGAGCACTGGCGCGCGGTTTCTGTCTGACTAGGGAAAATACCTACTTCATATGAGGGCCCTGCCGCGGCGCACAAAACCCTCATCCGGCCTATATGGAATTTCCGGGCGGGCGGCCGACCGCGTCTCGTTTGGCGCGCGTCTGATCGCAACTTATCGGGCGGTTGCGCCGGGCGCATAGCTCGGTGACGGCGCGGTGACACCGGGTGACGTCACGTACCCGTTGTGCCCGCGCCACATGCCCCCTATCGAAAGGGGTATTGATCGAATGCATGGGACTTTTGATGAAACGCGTATCGGTGTCGCGCGCTTCTCACTTCAATCGCCGAACTTCCCGGCAAACGGGAACAGTCCATCTGCCGACCATGCAAAACGCGTCGACTCGCAACCCAATGATTCAGAATCCGGATTACGCGAACGCGAGTGGCTTCAACGTGGATCCTGGTGCCATATGGAACGAGATGGAAGGATGACGCAAAGCACGACGTCCGGCCGTCCGGCATGACCGATTGCATGTCGCAACGCAGCGAAAATCGGCTGGAAACTGGCGTGGATCAACAATCCCACAGTTTCCCTGCTTGACACCTTCCCACCTTTCCCGTAAAAAAACGGGTGCATGAACGTTGTATGGCGAGTCTTGTGTCATCTAATGTCGCCCTCTGCGTCAACTCGGTTGTACCTGATCAGCTTTAATGTCATGCGCTCGCTGAGCATCTCGCTCGCTCATTTGAAAACTTTAAGGATTTAAGAAATGGCAACTGGTACCGTCAAGTGGTTCAACGACGCCAAGGGTTTTGGTTTTATTACGCCGGACGAAGGCGGTGAAGATCTCTTCGCTCACTTCTCGGAAATCCAAGCGAAGGGCTTCAAGTCGCTGCAAGAAAACCAGAAGGTCAGCTTCGAAGTGAAGATGGGACCGAAGGGCCGTCAAGCCAGCAACATCCAGCCCATCTAAGGTCTGTGATTCGCTGAGCGGTCGCTAACGCGACCGACGCGCCTCGGGCAGTACGCTGAACCCTAGCGACTGCCCGAACTGAAAACCCCGCCAAGGCGGGGTTTTTTCGTTGTGGGATGCAACCGGATGGATGCTCAGACAGCGCGCGGTTTCACCCGGCTCGCCGCTTCCACGGCATTGCTGCGCGCGACGTCCAAGTTCGCGTCGTACGCGAGCGCCACACCCATGCGGCGCTTCACGAAGCTCTCCGGCTTGCCGAACAGACGAATGTCCGTCTGCGGCACCTGCAACGCCTGATCGACACCGTCGAACACAATGCCCTTGGCATCGACCCCGCCATAGATCACCGCGCTCGCGCCCGGCGTCTTCAGCGTGGTGTTCACCGGCAGACCGAGAATCGCGCGCGCATGCAGCTCGAACTCGTTCTGCCACTGCGTGATCATCGTCACCATGCCCGTGTCGTGCGGACGCGGACTGACTTCGCTGAACCACACGTCGTCGCCCTTCACGAACAGCTCGACACCGAAGAGGCCCTGCCCGCCCAGGTTGTTCGTCACCTCACGTGCAATGACACGCGCACGCTCAAGTGCGACGGACGACATCGGATGCGGCTGCCAGCTCTCCACGTAATCGCCACTGACCTGCTTGTGGCCAATCGGTGCGCAGAAGTGCGTCTCGACCTGCGCGTCGGCGCCCCGTGCGCGCACGGTCAACAGCGTGATCTCGTAGTCGAAGTCGATGAAACCTTCGACGATGATGCGGCCGTGACTCACGCGTCCGCCCGCCATGGCGTAGTCCCAGGCGGCTTTCATGTCAGCCGCGCTGTCGATCTTGCTCTGCCCCTTGCCCGAACTGCTCATCACCGGCTTGACGATGCACGGATAGCCGATGCCGCCGTCGATGGCGGCTTGCAGTTCCTCCAGCGAATCGCAGAACTCGTACGGGCTCGTCGGCAGGCCCAGCGTCTCGGCGGCCAGACGACGAATGCCCTCGCGATCCATCGTCAGACGCGCCGCGCGCGCCGTCGGAATCACGCGCACCACGCCGTCCGCTTCCAGCGCTTCGAGCATCGGCGTGGCGATGGCCTCGATTTCCGGCACGACGAGATCGGGCTTCTCGGCTTCGATCAGTGCCTTGAGCTGTTCGGGATCGGTCATCGCGATGGTGCGCGAATGATGCGCCACCTGCTGACCAGGCGCGTTCTCGTAGCGATCGACGGCAATCGTCTCGACACCGAGACGCTGCAAGGCGATCAGCACTTCACGGCCGAGTTCGCCAGCGCCCAACAACATGACCTTCGTCGCGCTCGGCGACAGCGGGGTTCCGATAGTGGTCATTTGCGACCTTTGGAGAGTGAGAAATTAGGGAGGACGACGGCGGATGGCGAGCGCTCAGCCACTTCACTGCCGTCGTACGCGAAAGTCGTATTGTAGCGAGCCGTGCCGTCAGATGAGCGCGCCTCGCAGCACGCGCCGGCAGCTCGCCACCATGCACGCCTGCGTATCCTGATAGCCCATGAGCACCCACGCCGTTCCCGCGTTGGTCATCGCGCCGACCAGCGCCAGCCCGACGATCCGGGCCTGTGCCTGCGCGTCGTCACCGGTCGGCGGTGGCTCGTCCATCGAGTTGGCCATCGCGAGAATCAACTTCGCGAATTCGAAGATGTAGCGCTGATAGGTCAGATCCGTCTCCGGGCTCACGCCCATCACCTCGAGCAGCAAGACACGCGCCGCATGCGGTTGACGCAGGAACGTGAAGAAAGCGTTCAGACCGGCGTCGAGCCGCGCGTCGAGCGTCGGCGCACTATCGGCGATGGCGGCCTGCAACCGTTCGAGCAGCGTCTGCGCGTGATGCGCATACGTCGCTCGCAGCAGATGCTCCATATTGTCGAACGCCGCGTAAAAGTACCGGTCGTTGAGCTTCGCCAGACCGCACACCGAGCGCACGGTGGCGCGGCGAAAGCCATGGGTGCCGAACACCTCGGTGGCGGCGTCGATCAGCGCGGCGCGACGCGCCTGCTCCCGCTGCGCCTGGGCCACGCCGCCATAGCGCCGCCCGCCCTCCCGGGCCATCGGCGCGACATCCTTCGATTCGAGTCCTTGTTCCATTTCGCTATTTGACATCACCTTAACGGAAAACTAAAGTGGTGACACGCAACACCAAATTTGCGTGGCCTCATTATAGGCAACGCGAGCGCCGCCGCAAGACGACTTGAAAAACACATAAAGGCGACGCGAGACAAGCATCCCCCAGGGGAGACAGGGAGACGGCACGATGAAGACGTTCACGGACAAGGTGGCGGCCATCACGGGCGCGGGATCGGGCATGGGACGCTCACTCGCGCTCGAACTGGCGCGCCAGGGTGCGCATCTCGCGTTATCCGACATCGACGAAGCGAGCGTGACTCACACCGCCATCGCCTGCCGGGCACTCGGCGCGCGCGTGACGTCGCAACGCCTCGACGTCGCCGATCGCGATGCTGTCTTTGCATGGGCGCGCGACACCGCCGCCGCACACGGCAAGGTCAACCTCGTCTTCAACAACGCGGGCGTGTCGTTGTCCGTACCGGTGGCGACCGCGCGTCTTGAGGACATCGAGTGGCTGATGAACATCAACTTCTGGGGCGTGGTGCACGGCACACAGGCGTTCCTCCCCTACCTCACCGCCTCCGGTGACGGTCATATCGTCAACACATCGAGCCTGTTCGGCATCATCGCCATGCCGACGCAATCGGCCTACAACGCCAGCAAGTTCGCCGTGCGCGGCTTCACCGAAGCGCTGCGCATGGAGCTGGAACTGGCGGGCTCCCCCGTGTCGTGCACCTGCGTGCATCCGGGGGGCGTGGCCACCAATATCGTGACGGCGTCGCGCATCGACGACAGCATTGCCGCGTTCACCGGCATCGACGCGCAAACGCATCGCCGACGCGCAAACAAGCTGATCGACGTGACGAGCGCCGACGCGGCCGCGCGTCAGATGCTCGCAGGGGTCCAGCGCAATGCACGACGCGTACTCGTGGGTGCGGACGCCCGCCGCGTCGACAAGCTCGCCCGCCTGCTCGGCGCGCGCTATCAGGCGATGGTCGTCTGGTTCTACCGGCGCTCGGCCATGTCAGGCAAGCGGTCTGCGGACGCTGGGAGCGCACGCGCCGCCGCGACCGAGTCATCCACCCACTGAAGACTTCCGGCCAGAGGATTTCGTCATGACCGCAAACACGACTGTGTCCGATATTGCGAGCGCGTCCCGCGCACGCAAGGATCTGGACGTCATCATTGTGGGCGCAGGCCTCTCGGGCATCGCTGCCGCGCACTATCTGCGCGAGCGCTGCCCCGGCACCCGATTCGCGATGCTCGAAGCCCGTCAGTCGCTGGGGGGCACGTGGGATCTGTTCCGCTACCCCGGCGTGCGCTCCGACTCCGACATGTACACGCTCGGCTTCAGCTTCCGTCCGTGGGCCAGCGATCAGGCCATCGCCGACGGCGGCAAGATTCTCGACTATCTCAAGGAAACGGTCCACGCGGAAGGTCTCGACGAGGCGATCCGCTACGGGCACAAGGTGAGCGAAGCGCACTGGGATTCCGGCATCGCCCGATGGACGCTCGACGTCGAGCGCACGCACGAGGACGGTCGCAGCGACACCGAGACGCTCACGTGCCGCTTCCTCTTCATGTGCAGCGGCTACTACGCCTACGACGCGGGCCACGCGCCCACCTGGCCCGGTATGGAGACATTCGGCGGCACCGTGGTCCACCCGCAGCACTGGCCTGCCGATCTCGACTATCGCGACAAGCGCGTCGTCATCATCGGCAGCGGCGCGACGGCTGTCACCCTGCTGCCGAGCATGGCGACGAGCGCGTCGCACGTCACGATGTTGCAGCGCTCGCCAAGCTACATCCTGTCGATGCCGCAGCGCGACGGCGTTGCCGAACGGCTGCGCAAATGGCTGCCCGCAGGTGTCGCTCACCGGCTCGTGCGCACGAAGAACGTGCTGATCACGCTCGGTTTCTACAACGCAGCGCGACGCTGGCCGAACGCCATCCGTCGCGTATTGATCAGGCGTGCGGCACAACAGGCGCAAGGTCATGCGGACGTCGAACGCGATCTCACGCCTCGTTACAACCCGTGGGATCAGCGGTTGTGCCTCGCACCGAATGGCGACATCTTCAAGGCGTTGCGCAGCGGGCGTGCCGATATCGTCACCGACGAAATCTCGGCATTCACCCCTGCCGGTCTCGCGCTCAAGAGCGGCAAGACGCTCGATGCCGACATCGTGGTGACGGCGACCGGCTTGCGTGTGCAACTGATGGGCGGTGCGCGCCTGCGAGTCGACGGCCAGCCCGTGACACTCTCCGACACGGTGGCCTACAAGGGGATGATGTACAGCGGCGTGCCGAATCTCGCGTCGGTCTTCGGCTATACGAATGCCTCGTGGACACTCAAGGCGGAGCTGATCGCGCAGTACGTCTGCCGTCTGATCAACCATATGAATGCGCATGACGCCGACACGTGCGTCCCCTATCTGCGCGAGGGTGAACACGGCGAGTTGCCCGCGATCGGTCTGACGTCGGGGTACATCCAACGCGCCGCCGGCACACTGCCCCGGCAAGGTGGCCGCAAGCCGTGGGTGTTCTATCAGAACTATCTGCGCGACCTGCGACTGATGCGCTGGGGCAGCGTCGACGACGGGGCGATGCGTTTCGAGCGTCGTGCGACGCAGGCCGCACAGCCGCCGCGAGCGACTGGCGACGCGGCACCTTGCTACGATGCGTCCTGACGCACGCGTGTCGCGCGTCTTCCCTTGCCTGCTTTTCGAAACAACACCATGCTCATCGTCTACTTGCTCGCCTGTCTCGTCATCGCCTTCGCCGCTGTGGTGATCGTGCTGATGCGCTTTACGCGTCGCGTCGCCAGGCGCGCCGAAGCGGCCGTGCCGCCGGACGGACAGTTTCTCGACATCGACGGCGAACAGCTACATTACGTCGATTTCGGACACGGCCCCGCCATCGTGTTCATTCACGGGCTCTGCGGACAGTTGCGCAACTTCGCCTATTTGCCGCTCGAAGCGCTGGCGCGCACGCATCGTGTCGTGCTCGTCGACCGCCCCGGCTCGGGCTATTCGACACGAGGCCCGCAGCACGACGCCGCCATCGCATGGCAGGCGAAAGTCGTCGCGCAGTTGATCGACGCCCTTACGCTGGACCGTCCGCTGGTGGTCGGGCATTCGTTGGGCGGTGCGGTTTCGCTGGCGCTGGCGCTCGACCATCCGCAACGTGTGGGTGCGCTCGCGCTGATCGCGCCGCTGACGCAACCGGTGTCCGAAGTGCCGGCCGCCTTTCGTGCGCTCGCCATTCGAAGTGCGTGGTGGCGTCGCTGGGTCGGACGCACGCTCGCCGTGCCGATCGGCATGATGACGGGACGCACCACGCTCGCGTACGTCTTCGGCCCAGAGCAAGCGCCCGAAGACTTTCTCATCCGTGGCGGCGGTGTACTGGGCTATCGTCCGGGCAACTTCGAATCGGGCAGCGTCGACATCCTCGCCGCAGAGCGCGACATGACCGGGCTGGCGGCGAGATATGGCGACCTGACTGTGCCCGTCGATGTTCTGTACGGCCGCAGCGACCGTGTGCTCGACTACCGTCAGCAAGGCGAGACACTGCCGGTCGCGAGCCCACGTGCGCAACTGATGCTCGTCGACGGTGGCCACATGCTTCCCGTCACGCAACCCGAGCTGACGGCGCAATGGCTACGTGAGGTCGCTGCGCGCATGCCGTCCGCACAGAACTATCGCCCCCGTCACGATGTGACGACGGTGTCGACACACGCCGCAAACGACGCAGCCTGATCGTCGCGAAAAGCATCACGATGCTCGTCCCGACCTCTCCTCTTCGATGACGTAACGCACATCACGCCGCAAGTTGGGGATCGCCCCGCCTGCGGCGTCTTGGTTCCGATGGCACACTAGGGACTTTCCGATATCGCGCGCCTCCGTGCGCACGTCTCATGGCAGATCGTCCCGAAGCGCCATCGTCTACGCCTGACAGCCAGCATTCCTCTGCTGCCCAGCCGCCCTCACAGCGCGCGCCAACGTCCCTGCGGATGGCGGCGAGTCTCGTCGTCTTGCGCGAGCGCCCGAGCGGTCTGGAAGTGCTGCTGTTGCGGCGTGCCGTGCGGGCCGGTGACTTCAGCTCCGATGCCTACGTTTTTCCCGGCGGTGTCGTCGACGCAGGCGATCGGCACGGGCACGCCGTGTGCATCGGGCTGGATGACGCCACGGCGAGCGAACGTCTCCAACTCACCGATCATGGCCTCAATGGCGGCCTCGACTATTACGTCGCAGCGATGCGCGAATGCTTCGAAGAAACGGGGGTGTTGTTCGCGGTCGACGCTGCGGGTCTGCCCATCGACGCGGCCCATCTCGACGCCATGCGTGCGCAACGTGACGCGCTGCACGACGGCGAGATCGATATCGCATCGCTTTGCCAAACGTCCAACGTTCGGCTCACGCCCGACCGTCTGCACTATCTGAGTCATTGGGTCACGCCATTGGCGCTGCCGAAGCGCTTCGACACGCGCTTCTTTCTGGCGATGCTCCCTGAAGGCCAATCCGTCGAAGTCGATCAGATCGAGACGGCTGCGCACCGTTGGATGCGTCCGAACTATGCGCTGACGCACGCGGACCAACTGCGTCTGCTGCCGCCCACGCGCAAACTCCTCCAGTGGCTCGAAAGCATGGGCACTGCCGAGCGGGCGATGGCAACGGCATCGACACTGGCCGCACGGCACGAAATACCACGTATCCAGCCGCGCCTTGCCAATGGCAAACGCGGCCGCTGGCCCGTCACACCGGACGAACCCGCGTGGGCAGAACTCACGCTGACCGATCCCCACGAGCAAGGCAACGGCAGCTACGACATCGTGCCGGGACACGTTGTGACGCTCATGCCCGGCGTACTGCGCGTCACCGCGTCGAATCCCGGGATGATGACCGGCCCCGGCACCAACACCTATCTGATTGGCGGCGGGCCGAAGAACGAATGGGCGGTCATCGACCCCGGTCCCGACGACCCCGCGCACACCGAGACGATCCTGCGTGCGGTGCCGGGCGTCATCCGACAGATTTTCGTCACGCATACACACCGCGATCATTCGCCGGGTGCACGGTTGCTAAAAGCAAAGACCGGTGCTGTGACGTATGGCATGCAAGCGCGCCATGACGAAGGGCAAGACACGGCGTTCGTGCCGGACGTTGCCCTCTTCGACGACGACGAAGTGACGCTGCCGGACGGACGCATGCTGCGCGCCATCCATACGCCGGGGCATGCGGCGAATCATCTGTGCTATTCGCTGGACGACGCGAAGCTTGTCTTCACCGGCGACCATGTGATGCAAGGCTCGACGGTCGTCATCAACCCGCCGGATGGCCATATGGCGACCTATCTGGCGTCGCTGGAAAAGCTGGCCGCGTTAGCGCCGCAGTGGCTCGCACCGGGGCATGGTTTTGTGATGGACCGTCCGGCGCAGCGCATCGCGCGATTGGTCGCACATCGGCTTGCGCGAGAAGCGAGGACGCTGGCGGCGCTCGCGGACGTCGGGCCAGCGAGCATCGACACGCTCACGCCTGTGGTTTATGCGGACGTGCCGACGACGCGGCACGGTGTCGCGAGACGTTCGCTGCGCGCGCATCTGGATAAGCTCGCAGAAGACGGACGCGCCGTTCTCTCAACGGATGGCGTATGGCGTTTGCGTGGTGAGACGGACGCTGGCTAAGCGCGCGCGAGGGGGCGCGCAAAGGGTGAGCGCAGGGTCACGCGTCCCCGTCACCGAGCAGTTCGTCGACGATGCGCTCGCCGGCCTTGCGTCCGGCCATTTCGGCGTCGAGCCGATTGTCGCGATGACCGTCGGGAGAGCGCACTTCCGGCCCTTCCGGCTTGTCGTGCCGTAGCACTTGCACCAGATAGTCCCACGGGCCGGCGTACTCGTTCTGAAACGCCTGAACGCGAATTCGATAGCCTGCGCGGTAATCGTAGACCTGCTCATGCGATGCGTAGCTCATGAAGGACTCCGTGTTTCCGGTTAGCGGGATGCTGTCTTGCTGCAACGTTCTGGATGGAAATCAAACGCTCACTGCGTGCCGACTTCGATCGGTTCGACGTTAGCGCCCTGCGCAATCGCCGCTGCGGCGAGGTCGACGATTTCGTCTTCGAAGTCGACGAACTGATCGAACAGCGCTTCGCTCCCGGCATCGATGCCTGACAGGCGATTGAGCGCCGCACGACCGATCTGGCATGTCCAGACCTTGCCGTCGACATGCACATTGAAACGCACGGACTCGCCGTCACTCCCCAAGCCGAGGCCACCGTGCAAAAAGATACTCATTGCTGTCTCCACACTGTCCTGAAAGTCGAAAAATCACCCTGCGATGCCAAAAATCGTAGCACGTTCGAATTTCATAGGGGACATCGTAGCGTTACGCAAAGCGCACATTCCGGATCGTCCGGGACATAAAAAAAGCCCGCCTGAGGGAGGCGGGCTTCAAAACCGGGACGCATGGGGCACCATGGGCACCGGGAAGACAGGGTCATGAAAACATGACGATTCCATTATGGACGGCCCTGTCCGGCCCGGCGTCGCCCGTCGAGCGGGGAATTAGATATAGATCAAACTTTGGGTTGATCGGGTGCCAGGTCGCTGTCGAAGGTGCGTGGTGCTCTTTAGGAAAAACTGACGCCCCGCACCGGCGTCGTAGTTAGCTCACCCAATCGGCCCAACTATTTACACAACATTGTGTAAAATTCACTTTCCTCAATGAAAAGCGCAGACATCATCAAGCGGGGATCGATTGGAGAAGCGAATGAAATACCCGATTTACGTATGGCAAGAAGGCGACAGTGCCTTTGGTGCGGTCTTCCCGGATTTGCCGGGTGTCCACACGGCCGCCGACACATTGGATGAACTGGAGCGCAATGCCCAGGAGGCTGTCGAGCTTATGTACGCGGACGGCGACAAGGCCATCCCGGCACCGACATACGATCTACGCAAACTTCACGCTCACGAAGTCAATGATGGCAATGGCAGTTGGATGTTCATCGATATCGACCTGTCGAAATTCAGCCATCGGGCGATTCGACTGAACATCAGCCTGCCCGAGCGTCTTGTTCAGCAAATCGATGCTACGGCCGAAAAACGCCACATGTCGCGCTCCGCTTTCCTCGCCCTTGCGGCGCAGCACGAAATGCAGCGCGTCTGAACGTCCGCATATCCCATTTGTGAAAGCATTTTCGATGCGCACGCGAAGATTCGGTCAATGACCGACCTTCGGCTGTCGATCTCGCATGAGCGACTTCAAATGTTCTTGCGATACATCACGAAGCCCGGCTTCTCTGCGACATCGTCGTAAAGCCGCATGGCGGTGCGATTCGTTTCATGCGTATGCCAATACACCCGCGACGAATTGGATGCCTTCGCGTGCGCATACACGGCCTCTATTAACGCACGGCCGACCCCCTGCCCTCGCGCCGCTTCGACAGTAAAGAGGTCCTGCAAATAGCAGGTCGGCCCTTCCATCGTCGTGCTGCGGTGATAGAGGAAGTGCACGAGCCCGAGCATATGTTCGCCACGCTTGGCGATGATCGCGTGCATGGGTTCATACCCGTCGAAGAAACGCGACCAGGTCGTGCGCGTGATGTGCTCCGGAAGCGCGGTTGCATCGAAGCGGCCATAGAAACGGTTGTAGCCGTCCCACAGGGGACGCCATGCGTCGTAATCTTCTGGCGCGACGGCGCGAACTTCAAGCGTCGATTCGGTCATGCGTTATCTCCATTTGTCGGCTGATTCAAACCGCCAAGCGTAAGCGACACATGGCCCCCGTGTTAGTCCCAGACAGGTCAAAAAGTGTGAGGCCAGAGGGTTGGGAGAACGAATCAATGACGGCGGACTAGCGACGCGTTGCGTCAGGCGAGTATGTCCGCGAATGCGAAAAGATCCAGATGCCATCCCGGCGCTTCCCAGAGGAGGCTGCGCAGGCTAAGGCCTCGACAATGCACAAGCACCGTCATCGAGCAAAACGCGCGTCGACTACCGAGTGAGCTAGATTTTTATCAGGAGAATTTCCCGGAACGGGAAGATGAAGTACGTGTAACGCTGAGAACTACAAGGGGATTTTGGGGTGACCGATGGGACTCGAACCCACGACGACTGGAATCACAATCCAGGACTCTACCAACTGAGCTACGGCCACCGCCGTGATCAGCGCTTTGACTTGCTCGCTGAACAGAAACAAGATTATAGCGACGTTTTTATCGCGTTGCCAACTCTTTTTTCACTTCTTCGAAATATTTCTTCTCTCGCGTGCACGATCGATGCGCGACATCGTCATCTCGCGCGGCGAACGCTCATCGCTGAACGTCGCCTCATACACGCTATATGTCACACAGCAACGATCGATTGCGTTTCGTCACGTTCGGAGAATGCGCCTGCACGTAGCTGAGCGCGCGCGTCTTCGAACGCACTCACGCCAGCCTTCAAACGCTTCGGATCCGACAACACGCGACGCCATCCACGTGCGCCCGGCACGCCACGATACAAGCCCAGCGCGTGACGCGTGATCGCGCCGAGATACTGGCCCTTCTCGACTTGCGACGCGGCGTATTCGATCAACGCATCTTCCACTTCCTCACGCGACTTCACCGGCGACGCGTCGCCATAAAAGCGTGCGTCGACCTCAGCAAGTACATAGGGGTTGTGATACGCCTCGCGGCCGAGCATCACGCCATCGACATGCTGCAAGTGCAGCTCGACTTCATCGAGTGTTTTGACGCCACCGTTGATCAGGATTTCAAGCTGCGGGAACGCTTGCTTAAGACGGTAGGCATAGTCGTATTTCAGCGGCGGAATCTCACGGTTCTCTTTCGGACTCAGGCCTTTAAGAATCGCGTTGCGCGCGTGGACGATGAATGTCGAGCATCCGGCTTCCGCGATCTTGCCCACGAAGTCCTCGACGAACGAGAACGACTCGACATCGTCGATGCCAATGCGATGCTTGACGGTCACCGGCACCTGCACCACGTCGCGCATGGCCTTCACGCAATCCGCCACCAACGCCGGCTCAGCCATCAGACACGCACCGAACGCACCGCGCTGCACGCGCTCCGACGGGCAACCGCAATTCAGGTTGATCTCGTCGTACCCCCACTGCTCGCCCAACTTCGCCGCGCGCGCCAGATCCTGCGGCTCGCTCCCGCCCAGTTGCAATGCGACGGGATGCTCCACTGCATCGAAATCGAGATGACGCGCAACGTCGCCGTACAACAGCGCACCGGTCGTCACCATCTCGGTATACAGCCACGTGTGACGCGAAAGCTGACGGTGGAAGACGCGACAGTGCTTATCCGTCCAATCCATCATCGGTGCGACACTAACGCGGCGGGAGGGTAAATTCATTGAAAATCTCTTACAAAACAGTCGATTACAGCGAAAAGCGTAGTGCCCGATTTCCCAATTTTAGACGCCATTCAGGCTCGTTTTAGCACCCAAGTGCTACGGTGTAGCACCGAAAAAAGCCGTGTAGCACCGACGAAAACCTATGGGAACAATCTCAGTACGGGAACGAAAGGACAAAAGTATAGGGTATACGGCTCAGATCCGCCTGAAGCGGGACGGCCGGGTGGCCTACACCGAGGCGAAGACGTTTGACCGTAGGCAGGCTGCTGCGGCGTGGATCGTCAAGAGGGAGAAGGAGCTGGCGCGTCCGGGGGGCATAGAGGCCGCTGCGGTGGTCGACCCTCTATTTAGTGAGGTGATTAAGAAGTACGTCGACGAATCGATCAAGAAAATCGGGCGGACGAAGGCCCAAGTATTGAACGCTGTCGCGCGAGCGCCAATCGGGGAGAAGCGTTGCAGCCAGTTGGGAAGCACCGATTACGTTGATTTCGCCAAGAGCCTAGACGTACTTCCTCAAACCGCGAGCAACTATATGTCTCACATCGGGGCGGTCGTCAACGTCGCTCGCCCGGCTTGGGGATATCCACTGTCTGAGCAAGCCTTGAGGGATGCGCGACGAGTGCTGTCCCACCTCGGTCATACGGCCAAGTCAGCCAAACGGGAAAGACGTGCAAGCTTTGCCGAGCTAGACCTACTGCTTGAACACTTCGTAGGGATTCGCAAACGGCATCCGAAAAGCGCGCCAATGCACTACATCATCCCGTTCGCGATATTTTCGACGCGACGCCAGGAGGAGATCGTGACGATTAAGTGGTCGAACTTGGATAAGGATGGGTCACGGATACTCGTTCGTGACATGAAGCACCCAGGACAAAAGATCGGCAACGACGTCTGGTGCGACCTTCCCCCGGAAGCAATGCGGATTCTGTCCGCGATCCCCCAACACGAAGGCGAAGACCGAATCTTCCCCCACACCACCGACGCCGTCGGCGCGGCATTCACTCGCGCATGCCAGTTCCTGCAAATTCAGGATCTGAGATTTCACGACCTGCGCCACGAAGGCACCAGTTGGCTGTTCGAGCAAGGCCTGTCGATACCTCGTGTAGCAGCGGTAACCGGCCACCGAAGCTGGGCGAGCCTAAAGAGATACACACATATCCGCGAGACCGGCAATCGATTCGCTGACTGGCCGTGGCTTACGAGACTGCTTCCCTCCCCGGCACCGGAGCATTGCGCCGAAATTTGACTCGACAGGCTATCAACCTAGGGCAGGGTTGGCTGGGAAGCTTGTCTGGTAGGAGGGGCAAGTTGGGGGGCTTACTATTTTGAGGAGTTACGTGGGGAGGGTAAGTCTTTGATTTTTGTGGAGGGGGATTGGGGGGTAGCGGGGGATGTCGGCGGATACACAGATCGAAAAAGAGAACTCCGCAATGGCGACTTTCGACCAGTTGAATCCACAACCCGAGGAAACATTCGCTATCCTAATTTCATCTCAACAAAGTAGCCGGTCGAACCCGCATAATGGAATATCAAGGTGACTCCCCAGTGGAGAGTACAAGTCAGCGGTCCCGGAAAATGTCCGGATGACTCGACGGCAGCCCTCTGCTTCCCGAGATTCCGACAATCGCAGAAGAGACAGCTTCCCGACAAATGATTACTCCAACACATCCAGGTTTTCGCATCTTCATTCTCGGCGCGGGCTTCTCTCGCCCGGCGGGGCTGCCGCTGGCGAGTGCGTTGTATCCCGCGGTCAAGTCGCTGATCGAGGAGAAGCACGGTACCGATACGAAGTTCGACCGCGACTTGACCTACTACCTGTCGTATTGCAATGACTGTGGTGTTACTGGGCAGACCAAAGATGCACTGGACCTAGAGCTGTTCATGTCTTACCTGGACATCGAGCACTACCTGAGACTGCGGGGCAGCGACACCTGGAGCAGCGAGGGCAATGAGTCGCAGCTAATGATCCGGAAAGCAATCGGCAAGGTGATCCACGATGGCACCCCCGCTGCCGACAAACTTCCCGACTGCTACTATAAGTTCGCCGATCTGCTGTCGCCGAGGGACATCGTCCTAACGTTCAACTACGATTTAGTGCTCGAAGCCGCGCTCACCCACGTCGGCAAGCGATTTCGGCGGTTCCCCCATCGTTTCAAGTCGGTTAACACGCACGGTGGTGTCCTCGATTCTGATACCGAGGAAATAGTCCTCCTTAAGCTGCACGGGTCGCTAGACTGGTTTGACGATAGTCATTTCTTGGAGCTGCGAGCCGCGCTTCAGGCCCAAGGGCTAGACAAATCCAGATTGCACAGCGTGTTCGATGACCCGACGAGGTACGGTACAAAACCACTGGTCGATGGTCTGCTGCCCCCTGAGGATCCGCTAGTTCACCTCCATGCCATACAGAACGTCGCACGCTATTACAGTCAAGACGGTGGCTTCAATGCGCCCTTTATCCTGTCTCCCTCGCATGTGAAGTTCGTATACGCCTCGCCCATCATGAGCCTGTGGAACGGACTCGGGCGCAGCGGCGGGTACAACCTGGGCGTGTCAGTTATCGGATTTTCGCTGCCACCGCATGATGAGTACATCCGCATTGGGCTGCACCAAATGTTGAGTAACTATTCATCATGGTGGGACTCGCCGATGTTGGGCGGCCTGCTTAAGGACTATGCACGTTTCGTCGACTACAAACCGAGCCAACCAGAGAGGGACGCCTACGTCGAGCGGTACCGCTTTGCCGGCGCAGATCGTTCGCGCTTCTTCTTTGAGGGCTTCGGGGAAGGTTCACTTGAGTTCCTATTCAATCAACCGCGCGTCGCGTGACGAAAATAGATAACCCTCGATCGTGGCAGGCTCGTCGTGCTGTGATAGCGCTCGGACGTCAGAGTGAGCGAATTAAAAGTCGCGCTTCTTGAATCGAAAAAAAGCGAGCCATCTGCCAGGCTGAAATCGACGATGCTCGCCAGCGAGCCTTTGCTGTTACCGCCCACATCCAAATAAACAAATCCAAATTAAACCCACCGCAGGAAGACAAATGACAAATAACTACATTTATGTTTTTGAATGCGATTACGGGTCACGCACAAAGGAAAGAGGGTTCATAAAAGATATTCTTCGGAATTTTGACAAAGATTACGTCACGATGGTTGGCGCAATGGTCAACAACAATCCGTACAGCCTGGAGTTCTACATCACTGTCAACTTGCAGGATGACCCCAAAAAATTCGAAAAATGGGTGAGAGACAATTATCCAGAGAAACTTAAGAGACACAATATCTTTCTCAATGCATTGCTGTCATTTAACTTGATGACATTCATCGATGAGACGATGGTCGATCTGGTACTTGTTGAGGAGGGGGGTGGCCCACTGTTCCATTGGATCGAAAAAGATCTCTTAGAATCCAATCACCCTCAATACAAACCAATGAAGCCTGAGCAGTCGCGAGTTTTTATAAGTCACTCCTCGAAAGATAAAGATCTTATCGTTAACCCGATTAATGCATACTTGCAAGCGCAAGGGATTGCCACTTGGCTCGACAGCTACGAGATTGACTATGGGGACAACATCTACGTTAAGGTTAATGAAGGAATCGAAAAATCCGAGGTTGGAGTCTTCATCTTGACAAACAATTTCTTTGATAGCTCAAGCGGATGGCCAATTACTGAGTTCTCAACATTCTTCATGGAATTAATGAGAGGGAGCAAAAAAGTGATCATGCTGAATGCTGGGGTAGACCCTGGAAAAATAGACTCGATGATGAAAGCCTACCGTTATCTGGACTGGAACGATGGGAGGGGGCTCCCTGAACTTGGGAACGCAATTAGGCGGAAGCTGAGTTCATAGCGGGAGTTCTTCGACTTCCACGCAAAGCGACCGAAGAACGGCGGCGTAGACCATAACAAAATGTCCGACCACAAAACGCGGCGGACGCTCAAGCATCTTGAAGGTTATCGGTGCAGCTCGCTTGTTGGCCGATAGGCGACGACCACGTCCGGCCGTCACTATTGCAATAAGCTATGCGTTGACCGGTTGAATCTAGAGTGCGCAACGGACGACGAGTAGTCGCCGAACCCCGGCTGCTACTCGACTTTCAGAGCCGACCAATCTCGGCTCATCATTTCCATTTGCGGCCTTCTGTAGGCTTGCAACGCAATACAGCGCTTGGTCGTAGTCAAAGGGCGAAAGCGGCTACGGCCTTTTCAACTGTTTTTGGACCTACACCACGGATCTTCGAGAGTAGAAGTTTGTCGAGCTTGCCGTATTGCACTCGGGCCTTGACGATCTCCTTCGCGGTCGCCCTACTGATATCGAGCAACGCTTCCAGTTCGTCGATTGTTGCGGTATTGATATCGGATTTTGGCTTCGATGTCTTTCCAGAATCAAGATAATCAAGCAAATCCGCGACGACAAGATATGTATGGAATACTGCTTTGACTGCCTCCAGTTGCCCAACCTCGGCGTGAACACCTTTATTTGTTATCTTGTTTGTCTTTTCAATCCATGACCCCAAGAAATCGACGTGCGCCTTTGCGAGCTCGCGGTTACTCTCGGACTCAATGGCTCTATCCATAAACGCCCACAGCCGATTCACATACTGAGCTTTCCCCAAAACCCGCCCTTTGACTGGCTGAGTATCTGCCGGATGCAAGTGGTCGGCGATCCCCTCAAGCAAACGCCGACAAGTCGTTAGCGCTTGTGACCACTCCTCGTCCTTTGAGCTTGACACCCCCCGAAATGCCAGCATAAGTTGCTCGGCGAGAACTGGATTCAAGTCCAGCAGCTTGTCGTCGACCGCAGCTTTAAGCACATCAAAACTATTGCTTACAGTGTCGGAGAATTTGAGCTGATTAAATAAATCTGACGCAAAACCGTGCGCTCTATTTCTGACGTAGCCAAGGTGGCTGTATAGGTTGTTTTTGTAGTAAGTTCCATCGTTTCCTCGTTTAGTTCGAACGAGGTCAGCATAACGTTCCTCAATAAATCCGACGCTCACATATCCACCACCACTTTGACTCGCCTTTTGGCTCAGCTCATCATTTGTGAAATGAATTTCATGCTTTAACCCAATGGCCTTAAGCCTCTCAAAAATCACGTCTAAAGCACTTTGAAATTTTTTCGACGCTTGGTCGTCGTTGCTTGTTGCGAGTTTTATCAAATTCTCCAGCTCTGGAACATAGCGAGAATCAGCAAATTGAATGGCACACCAAATCTGAACATCTTCATTACCGAGCAATGTTGCTGCTCGTGAGAGTTTTTGTATTGCCGCAAAAACAGAACCCTTTTGTGACTCGAGCTCTTTCAAAGTCTCTTCAAGCAAACGCAAGGCCTCAGCTTTCTGTGTCATGATTTTTTCTTTATAAACAGTGGCGCCGGATCCACGAATTTTCTAGTATGTTCCATAGCGTATTGTGGCACAGGGCAAGTTACAAACGCCTTTCGCCGCGTATCTGGCGCGATCGGCGCAACCATCAGCCGATGCCTTGAGCTCGGCCGTGCGCTCGACCGATTTTGATGTCCCCTCCTGGCCGACTTCGGCCGTTAGCGAGGTTCAGTTCTCGCCCAGTCGCGGGCGGTCAATACATGTGGGCTCAACGGCAGTGTTCCGAGCTAACGGACAGCCGCATTCCTCGATTGGGGTATGGACCGCCCACGTTCACCGCTCGCCAAAGCCGTGCCACGAGGAACCGAAGACCGATTTCGTTCCCGCTCGTATACGAAACTCCCAAACCTCTTCGGCTTGCAGGCTTTCGTTCCCGAGCGGGAACGAAAGCGTATCGCGGTACCGTCTATTTGGGCGGACTCTTATATCTGCCCTAGCCAATACCCTCCGAGCCTCTCGGCAACCGCAAGCGGGATAGGCAAAGAAGCGATTATCCACGCTGGATACGCCCTTCAGCCATCGACTCAACGCTAGATTGCTGACGTACAATCCGCGCCCATATCAACCGGGAGATGCCGGCAAGTCCGCAGGAGGAGTTTTGATAAACGACGAGGAACGCACACTTGTCTCCCGCAACTAAATGGGTACTGCTTGAAGCGTTGCTACCACTCTTCGGAGCGAGTTTGATTTATGGATTCTTTGGCGTAGCAAGATGGCTGGTGACGCCAGCAACCAAGCGAGTGACATGGGCTTGGGGCGAAGCGTTCGACTCGATGGGCTGGTTGTATGGCGGAGTAATTCTTGCCGTTCAGGCGGGAATTAGAGGTTACGAGGTCGCTGACACAGGACCACATCTCGTCGTTGTCTGGATTTGCTTTATCGCGGCAATCGCATGCGGCATCCTCTTGTCCGCAGCCATGATGGCACGCGGGGAGGATCACGAATGGAAGCCGCCAGCAGTCATGCTAGTATCCACATGCTTCTTGATGATCGTGATTGTGGTTGCTGCGCACACGGTCCAAGAGGTGACATTAGCCAATGGAGTATTTGATGTCAGCCACACCGACGCGGAAAAGACTTGCAGCTAGCGCATCGAAGGCGCGTTCCATCAAGAAGATGCGTCTTGCTCACGGCCGAACCATTCCCGCGAATTCGCATCGCTCCCAAGCTGCTAGCGGGATGATCAAGTTCGCATCCACTCTCAGCGGTGGGACTGCAGTCGGCCTTGCTGTGGCGCTTCTCACGCCCAGCGTCATCGTTACGATAGGCGCAATGATCGCGGGTCTCATTGGTAGTGGGCTGCTGGTAAAGCGGTACGGATAAAGTCACCTGCGCACACAAGTCAACGGAGCCTTTCGGCTCCGTTTTCGTTTCTGGGCACTCATCACGTCTGTGTCGACCAAGGAGAATCCCTATTGAGGCATCGGAATGATCTGAATCTCAACGAGTGACCTAGAATGCGACTCCGAACGCGTGGTGCCCTCGAAGTCGGGTCGGTAATCTTGTTCCCGTCGCGCCCCAAACGCGACCGGGTTTTGCGACCCGAATGATGATCTCTCGGGCACACAGCCGCGATTCTTGCGGCTTCTGTGTGCGCGTACCTTTGCGTTTCCTGCCTCAATGGGCGGGCCTGGATTGGGACGCCTTCGGGCGTGCCGCCAAATCCGAGTCATCAGCGGTTCGCAAACCTAGTCCAGTGCCCGCCCACCCCCTGCGCAACGCAGCGGGTGGCGGGGATCTCAGATTGGCTAGTTAGAGGTGCCCCGCATGACGCTTCATCTCCCAGCAGCTTCCTTAGTCCACGCTTCCGTCGACAGGCTCAACACCCTCTCAGAACGCATCCTTGCGCTGACGATGTGTACCAACACCGACGCAGGCAAGGAAATACCTCACCGGTTTCTGCTCGCGATCTTCGAAGAGCTTGGCGAAATGACCGTCGAACTCGTCTGTGAATGCCACAAGTTGAAGGCTGATTGTCTCGACGCGTAGTCGTCCCTGACGCAGTTCATCCAACTCTGCCAACGGCATGGCCCCCCGCATGTTTCGGCTGTCTCTACAACATCGCGCCCCCCTCATGCGCGCGATCTGTTTCAATTTCACGCCAAGCCTTTCGCCATGCACGCCATCACTCCCCTCGCCGTCGCGCCAATCGGAATTTCCCCATATACGGTGCGTTCGCGCGCTGCTTTAATAGCCCCACATTCGCGCCACGCCTCCATACGTGGCTCCCGATTGTGTTCAGTGCATAGCATCACCACTTCCGGCTACAGACGCTGGAAGTCAATTCGCGCTCAAGGGCGTTTGCTGGGGCATTTATGCGAGAGCTCGGCCAAGATCCCATCGTGGGCAGTATCCATCGTCGTACTGCGGCCATCATCCAAAAAATTCCCTTTCTCACCCAGCAGGTAAGACCGTCGTAACCCAACCTGATCCGTTGGTTCGTTCGTTGACGTTTGTACTTCCGTAAGCCGGTCGTCTTTCAGGACGGCTAGCGTCGGGAGTGTCAGCGCCGTACCCGGAGAGAGGGTTGCGTATGCGTGCCTTGCGGAGTCCGGGCGGTTGTCGCGCGGCTCAGCGCGGCTTGCGTGACCGAGCAGCGGGTATTACCTCCTGCGTCCGCCATCACCTCATACCTTTGCATTCTGGCCTTCATGCCAAACCTTTCGGTCGCCCACGGCGCGCTATCGCTCGCCGTGTTCGTGAAGGGTTACGGATAACAGCTGGGAAGCACTGCGAGCGCCCGCCGCCCGCAGGGTCGAGGACGGCGGGCGCACGAAGTGCGCCCATAGACTTGTATCACTAGCATTTAACGATAAGTCCTCGAAATCGCACGCCAGACAAGGCACGACAGGAACACTTACTCCCCAAGCCATCCGCGCAAGGGGACCCCTGATCAACGTGATTGAGGCAAGGCGATGAATGACACGAACGTATTGAACTACTCCCCCTTCCGTCGCGAATGGATCGTCCGTCGACGTGTGTTTGAGGACGGCCAGGTTGAGGCGACAGCGGTTCGATTTGACCAGTACCTGAAGGCGCAAGCGCTTCACCTCATGCCCCGCGCAAAACGCGGTGAGTCGCAGACTACGGAGGAGAACAAGCTGATGGCCGCCAAGCGGGCGAAACAGCAAGTGCGGCTGCGCTGCAAAGCCATCGGCGCAGACAGGATGATCACGCTGACCTATCGCGAGAACATGCTGGACAAGGAACGACTCAAGCGCGATTTCGACGCGCTGAGACGCCTCCTAGGCCGGGTTCAGAACTTCCAGTACGTCGCGGTGGCAGAGCGTCAGAAGCGCGGTGCGTGGCATCTCCACATCGCCGTTAAGGGGCGACAGAACTACCGAGTGCTGCGGACGCTGTGGCTGCGCGTCGTCGGCGAGGACAACGGCAACGTCGACGTTCGCAACCCGAATCGCGAAGTGGGTCTGCGTCACAAGATCGCTTCCTACATCGGCAAATACATCGTCAAGAACTTTGACGAGCATCAGTTGAACGAGAAGCGCTATTGGGCGAGTCGCGGCATCACGATCCCTGAATCGGAGACCGTCAAACACTTCCTCGCGGATTGCGCCGCCGAAGCTATTGTCGCTGCGTACGATTCAGCACTGGAGACCGGTGCGACGCTGGATGACCACGCGTGGTATTGGAGTCAGGACAACGGCTACTTTTGGATGGCGACAAAAGAGCGGCCAACCGATTCTGGCAAAGCGTGAGGAGGTAGCCAATGAACACCACTTTTCTTCTTATGGCTCAGTACGGTGCCGTCGCGGTCGTCCCTATCGACCTCGTGTGTCGAGACTACTTCTCTCACCTGAGCGCCGAGAAACTGACTCGAAAGATTGGCGCAGGCGATATCGCGCTTCCATTAGTCCGCATGGAAGGCTCCCAGAAGAGCGCAAAGGGAGTGCACGTGGAGGATCTTGCGAAGTACATCGACGACCGCCGGGCAGCGGCCGTGAAGGAGTGCCAGCAACTCTGCCACTGAGTCGTGCAAGGCAGCCGGAATAGTCTGAGGCTCGACGCATGAACCTCGCCCCGAAAGTTGGATGCACATCCAGCCTTTGGGGCGTTCGACTGGGGTTGTATCTTCGCCTGATGCAGAACGCTAGCAGACAGATGCTCAAACTTTCCCGCAATCCTGAGCCGCCGTGTCTGACGCATGCGCCAGGTCCGAATAGAACGCACGGCACGGCAAACCGCACGACGAAGTGCTACATCCGTGCTACACCGACCACCGCCCTATCCCGAAACGTCCAAACGACGGGCGTCACGCGCCTTTAAGCCGTCCAATCCATCATCGGTGCGACGCTGACGCGGCGGGAGGGTAAATTCATTGAAAATCTCTTACAAAACAGTCGATTACAGCGAAAAGCGTAGTGCCGGATTTCTCGGTGTTAGGGCCGATTTTCGATCGTTTTGGCACCCGAATGCTACGGGCAGCACCGACCAAACCTATCGGTGCCATCGTACGAGAGCGAAAAGGCGAAAGTATAGGCTATACGGCAAAGTGCCGCCTGAAGCGCGCCGAATCAATGGCTTCGACGACTATTGCCACCGAAGCCACACGTCAATTCGTTAACGTTCACCGGGGAAGTGTCTTGCCAACGAACGCATCTCGCGTGAACGCATACACGTCGCCTTCGACATAGAGACGATCGAATGGACCCACTGGATCGGATATAACCACTGGATCGGCTGGATCCACCGGACTGGATGAAACCACTGGATCGGATGTCGTTGAAATCCACTGCGCAACAGAGACGATCGAGAATCCAGGAAAGTATGTATTCCGAGTATTGCCGATCTCTCGTTCCGCTTCGACGCGCGAAATCTTAAAATTATTCCAAATTATGGTACGCCTTTCGTCACGATCCTTTTCCGTGAACCCATAAGAGAGCCCCGGCGGATTGTCGTGATAATCCTTATAGGTATGTGCGTCCACATGCACACGTCTCAGAATCTCGTGCATATCGTGAAGTTCGCTCGCTGGAAATGCCGCTTTGTATTTGGCTGCGCACCCATCAAGGTCCATCCCCTCTTCCTGTGCGAACGACGTATCTACGGCGCGATGCCTAGTAGATTCCAGCGCGAGTGCCATTTCTGACCCGAGAGGTGCCTGGCGTTCGGTACCAGTGCTAGCTTGCATTCCTTGAATGGCAGCCACATCGGACGGATTTACATCCATGTTCAATCTCCATTGGTTGAGGGAGATTGCAGCGTGCACCACTATAAGGTGACGCTCTTCTGAGAACGAAACGCCACTTATTGGATTTCGCAGACGCTTGGGAAGAGGTCGCGGACCCGATGTAGGTCAACTTGCGAATCTACACCCGTGGCCCTGCCAGCAAGACTTTCGACAGGTTTTCCTCACGACAGGTCGACGCACCGGGAGTACACTTTCGCCTTCCGTCGATAACAAATTAACTATTCGGGCACAGGAGACGCCACCATGGCACCGAAGGACCTCTTGCAGGCACTGATCGTCGTACTCGCCTGGGGCGTGAACTTCGTCGTCATCAAAGTCGGCCTGCATGGTGTTCCGCCCATGTTGCTGGGCGCACTCCGATTTTTGCTTGCTGCGTTTCCCGCGGTCTTCTTCGTCAAGCGTCCACAAGTGCCGCTCGGATGGCTGATCGCCTACGGTGCCACCATCTCGTTCGGTCAGTTCGCCCTCTTGTTTACTGCGATGTACGTCGGCATGCCCGCGGGCCTCGCGTCGCTCGTGCTACAAGCGCAGGCTTTCTTCACGCTCGGGCTCGCAGCGATGTGCCTCGGCGAACGCTTTCGTGCGCAAAACGTCATCGGCCTGTTGATCGCTGCGGCGGGGCTCGCCGTCATCGGCATGCAGGGCGGCGGTGCCATGACACTGATCGGTTTCGTGCTGACGTTGTGCGCCTCGCTCAGTTGGGCCACCGGCAACATCGTCACGAAGAAGATCGGCAAGGTCGATCTCGTCGGACTTGTCGTCTGGGCCAGCCTGATTCCGCCGATCCCGTTCCTGCTGCTCTCTTATTGGTTCGAAGGTCCGCAACAGATCGCGCAATCCCTCGCGCACATCTCGGCGTCGTCGATCTTCGCGATTGCCTATCTGGCCTTTATCGCCACGCTCGTCGGTTACTCGCTCTGGGGCCGTCTCATGACGCGCTACCCCGCCAGCCAGGTCGCACCGTTCTCGCTGCTGGTGCCGATCATCGGCCTGGCGTCGGCAGCGTTGCTGCTGGACGAACAGCTCACGACACCGCAAATCGCCGGTGCCGTGCTCGTGATGACAGGCCTCGTGGTGAACGTCTTCGGCGCAAAGATCAAACAGCGTCTGCTGCCGGCGTCGCAGTAGATCCAGCAGACGCAGTGGGTTTTGCCGTTGCAAGGCGCATGTGCAAGATCGGGAACGGACGCCCCTGACCATCGAGTTCGGAGCGTCCCGTTACCTCGAAGCCCTCGCGACGATAGAACGCCAGCGCCTGCGGATTCTGCTCGTTGACGTCGACACCGACACAGTCCAACTCACGTACCGCATACGCAAGCAACGTCGCACCGATCCCCTGCCGACGCGCCTCAGGGGCGACGAACAGCATCTCCACATTCCCCGGCGACACGCCAAGAAAACCGCGAATCACGCCGTCGTCATCGCGAAACACGCGCAACGTCACCGCGCCGAGATACTCGTTACGAATGCGCGGACGCAGCCACGCAATATCTTCGTCGCCCAGGAAATCGTGCGTGGCACGCACGGACGCTTCCCAAAGTTCGGTGATGGCGTCGAATTCGTTTTCATCGGGAGTGTGGATGCCAGACATAGAGACCCGTAGTTGGATTTCGTTAGCGTGACCGTTCGTGCTGCGCTGTTCTACCAACGATCCGCAGCGTCGTCGCGGGACGAATCGCAGGACAGCAGGACATCACGCAAAGCAGAAGCAGAAACGCAAAAAGCCTGATTTCTTGTGGAAATCAGGCTTTCAAATTTGGTTGCGGGGACAGGATTTGAACCTGTGACCTTCGGGTTATGAGCCCGACGAGCTGCCAGACTGCTCCACCCCGCGTCTGAAGAATTAGATTATATGACAATTGCCATCGCAGTGCAACATGACACGCCGAATATTTTTCCTGTGATGCGTTCGCGCCTCCTGCATACGTCGTCGCAAACCGCCGTACATCGACAATACCGGGGTTATCCCGGCACCCGGTGTGCGTCGCCGCACAGCGCGCGTCGCCGGTGATACACTCGCAGCAACCATGAACCGACGTCCTCCCATCCAATTCTGTTCCGCCTGCGGCCATACGGTCGAGTTGCGCATTCCGCCCGGTGACAACCGCGAGCGGCATGTCTGCACCCATTGCGGCACCATCCACTATCAGAACCCGCGCAACGTGCTCGGCACGGTGCCTGTGTGGGGCGATCAGGTGCTGCTGTGCAAGCGCGCCATCGAGCCGAGACTCGGCTACTGGACGCTACCCGCAGGCTTCATGGAAATCGGGGAGACGACGTCGCAAGCTGCCGCACGCGAAACGCTGGAAGAAGCCGGTGCCGTCGTCGAAGTCGGTGCGCTGTTCTCGCTGCTCAACGTGCCGCACGTCAATCAGGTCCACATCTTCTATCTGGCCCAGATGCGCGAGCCGCAGTTTGCTGCCGGCGAAGAGAGCCTCGAAGTCGCCCTCTTCTCGGAAGACGAAATCCCGTGGGACGACATCGCGTTTCCGACGGTCGCCAAAACGCTACGCTTCTTCTTCGAAGATCGCCGCGCGGGTGCCTTCGGCGTACACGTCGAAGCCTCGGCTGACGCCGCCGTTCCGGGCGCGCCGGTCCCCTCGCTGCCCGTGCACACGGCGCACACCGAGGACATCCTCACGCCGATGCTGCGTGTCTGAACGCACCGTCGCCCGCTGCGTCGACATCTGCACCTACCCTGTGATGTCGACGAAATCCCCGCAAGGTTGACGTCGTCATGGTCGTCTGGCTCGAAGCAAACGATCCCTTCCCTTCCGTGGACGAAGCGCTCGACGCATCGAGCGACGCGCCGGGATTGCTCGCGGCCGGACTCGATCTCTCCCCGCAACGCCTGCTCGCCGCTTATCGGCAAGGCATCTTCCCGTGGTACTCGCAAGGCCAGCCGGTACTCTGGTGGAGCCCCGATCCGCGCATGGTGCTGCGGCCCGAGAACTTCGTCGTCAGTCACAACTTCCGAAAATTGCTGCGCCGCGTGCTGCGTGACGACGCCTGGGAAATTCGCCTCGACGTCGACTTCCCTGCCGTCATGCAGGCATGCGCCCAAGCGCCACGTCGCGGTCAGGACGGCACGTGGATCACGCCCGCCATCGTCAACGCCTACCGTGCGCTGCACGACGCCGGACTCGCGCACAGCGTGGAGACGTACTACGAAGGCGAGCGCGTCGGCGGCCTGTACGGTGTCGCGCTCGGGCGCATGTTCTACGGCGAATCGATGTTCGCCAAACGCACCGACGCCTCGAAAATCGCGCTGGCCGCGCTCGTCTCGTTTGCACGCACACACGCAATAGAGGTGATAGACTGCCAGCAAAGTACCGCGCACTTGGCGTCACTTGGCGGCGGTGAAATCCCCCGTCAGGCCTTTCTGGCGCATGTGCAAAAGGCGGTCGTGGCCCCCGCGCCGGTCTGGCGTCTGGACAAACAGATGCTCAGCGCACTGGCCTACGGTAACGCAGCAGACAAGGCTCACGAGGTTTCGCAGTGACCCATCCGAACGAACTGCCGCTCTCTCCGCTGTCCGCCCTTCAGTTCTACGCAACGGCGCCGTATCCCTGCAGCTATCTCGACAATCACACCGCGCGCTCGCAGGTCGCCACCCCAAGTCACCTGATCAATTCGGACGTCTATAGCGAACTCGTGCGCTCCGGCTTTCGTCGCAGTGGCGTGTTCACGTACCGTCCGTATTGCGACGGCTGCCGCGCATGCGTTCCCGTGCGTGTGCCGATCGCCCGCTTCGTCCCCAACCGCACGCAACGTCGTATCTGGAAGCGCCACGCGGCACTGGCCGTCAACGTCTCCGGATTGCACTACACCGAGGAGCACTACCAGCTCTACATGCGCTACCAGTCGCGACGCCACGCCGGCGGCGGCATGGATCACGACAGCCGCGAGCAGTACGAGCAGTTCCTGCTGCAAAGCCGCGTGAACTCGCGTCTGGTGGAATTCCGCGAGCCGCCGGGCCATCAGGGCGCCGGCACGCTGCGCATGATCAGCATGGTCGACATCCTGAGCGACGGTCTGTCGTCGGTCTATACGTTCTTCGATCCGGATGTCGAAGGGGCGTCGTACGGCACGTACAACATCCTGTGGCAGATCGAACAGGCGCGCGCGCTCGGACTGCCGCACGTGTACCTCGGCTACTGGATTCAGCAAAGCCGCAAAATGGTCTACAAGGCGAATTTCCGTCCGCTGCAAGGCCTGCTCGACGGCCAATGGCAGGACATGCCCGAGGCCATGCTCGACGCAGCCGGTCAGCCAGCGAGCCAATAGCCCGACCGCCTGTCGCACTGCCCCCTCACGTCAGTGCGCACCGCGCTCATCCGCCCTCCGCATCCACGCAAAACAGGAGTACGCAGAGCGTAGAAAAAGACGCGCTCCGCGCCCGGGATACCGGTAAAATGGCGACTTTCCGATTCTGCCGAACCCGACATCGTGCTTGCGCCTCTCTACCCTCTGGCCCGTCGCGCCCTGTTCTGCCTTGACGCCGAACAAGCCCACCATCTGACGCTGGCCACACTGCGCGGCGCTGCCTCGCTCGGCCTGGCCGGTCTCGTCGGCCAGACACTCCCCGAATCGCCGCGCACGGTCATGGGCATCCGCTTCCCGAACCCTGTCGGCCTCGCGGCCGGCCTCGACAAGGACGGTAGCTGCATCGACGGCCTCGCCGCCCTCGGCTTCGGCTTCGTCGAAGTCGGAACGGTGACGCCGCGTCCGCAGGCAGGCAATCCGAAGCCGCGCATCTTCCGTCTGCCGCAAGCCGAAGCCATCATCAACCGCATGGGCTTCAACAACGGCGGCGTCGAGCAATTCCTGCAAAACGTGCAGTCCGCGCGATACAAGGGGCCACTGGGCCTGAACATCGGCAAGAACGCCGATACGCCCATCGAGCGCGCCGTCGACGACTATCTCATCTGCCTCGAAAAGGTGTATCCGTACGCCACCTATGTGACGGTGAACATCTCGTCGCCGAACACGAAGAACCTGCGCCAACTCCAAGGCGGCGACGAACTCGACGCCCTGCTCGGCAAGCTCAAGGACAAGCAGCGCGCGCTGTCGGACCGTCACGGCAAGTACGTGCCGATCGCCTTGAAGATCGCGCCGGATCTCGACGACGAACAGATCAAGGTGATCGCCGGCACACTCACGCGCCATGGCTTCGACGGTGTGATCGCGACGAACACCACGCTTTCGCGCGAGGCCGTCGCGGGCCTGCCGAATGCCAACGAAACGGGTGGATTGTCGGGACGTCCGGTGTTCAACGCGTCCAATCGCGTCATCAGCGCGCTGGCAACGGAGCTGGGCGGCGCACTGCCGATCATCGGTGTCGGCGGCATTCTGTCGGGCGCGGACGCGCAAGCGAAGCTCGATGCAGGAGCCAGTCTGGTCCAGGTGTACAGCGGCCTGATTTACCGCGGCCCCGAGCTGGTGCGAGAATGCGTGCAAGCGCTGCGTACGGTCTGACAAGCCGGACGTCGGCGTCCCCTTCATTTGACACAGGGATAACCAGACATCATGAAATCCTGGCTCAAGACGCTTTGCCTCGTACCGCTGGCCGCCGCCGCCCTCATCGGCACGTCGCCCGCTCGCGCCGCTGACCTGCTCGACACCGTGAAGTCCGCGGGCGTGCTGAAGATCGGCATCGAAGGCACCTACCCGCCGTTCAACTATCGCGACAAGTCCGGTCAGCTCGACGGCTTCGACGTCGATGTCGCCAAAGCCGTCGCTCAGCGCCTCGGCGTGAAGCCCCAGTTTGTGACGACCGAATGGAGCGGCATCATCGGCGGCCTTCAGGCAGGCAAGTTCGACGTCATCGTCAATCAGGTCGCCATCACCGACGAGCGCAAGAAGTCGCTCGACTTCAGCGAGCCCTACACGTACTCGGCGGCACAACTGATTCGTCGCAAGGACGACAAGCGCGAATTCAAGACGCTCGACGCGCTCAAGGGCCACAAGCTCGGCGTGAGCCTCGGCAGCAACTACGACAAGATGGCGAAGGCCGTGCCGGGTATCGACGTGCGCACCTATCCGGGCGCGCCCGAGTACCTCGCCGACCTCGCCGCCGGTCGTGTCGACGCCGCACTCAACGACCAGCTGATGATGGCGTATCTGCTCCAGAACGCGAAGCTGCCGCTCGAAGCCGGCGCGGTATTGCCGGGCACGAACCAGGCCGTCGGCATTCCGTTCCGCAAGGGTAATCCGGCGTTCGCCAAAGCCATCGACGACGCGCTCACTGGTATGAAGCAAGACGGCTCGCTCGCCAAGATCGCGCAGAAGTGGTTCGGCAAGGACACGTCCAAGCCGGCGCAGTAATACGGTAACGACGACGATAGAGACGATAATCGCGTCGGACTCACGGCCGGCATCACGCCAACGTTGCGGATGTCGGCCGTTGTCTATCCGTCGCAAGACACCCCCTAAGACACTCCCCCATGAATCCATTCGAACTCGCTGCCCAATCCTTGCCAGTGCTGTTGCAGGGCACCGTGCTCACCATCAAGTTCGCATTGATGTCGATGGTGTTCGGTCTGGCGATCGGCATCATCGTGGCGGTCATGGGCATCGGCAAGGTGCGCGTGTTCCGGGCCATTGCGCGCGCCTACGTCAGCATCATGCGCGGCACGCCGCTGCTGGTGCAGATCTTCGTCATCTATTACGGTCTGCCGGGCGTCGGCATTTCGCTTGAACCGACGGCAGCCGGCGTGCTCACGCTCAGTCTGAACGTCGGCGCGTATCTCTCGGAGAGCATGCGCGGTGCGCTCGAAGGCATGCCGCGCGGACAATGGCTCGCGTCGTACAGTCTCGGACTGTCGTACTGGCAAACGCTGCGTTACATCATCGGGCCGCAAGCCCTGCGCATCGCCGTGCCGAGTCTCGGCAACAGCCTCATCAGCCTGATCAAGGACACGTCGCTGGTCTCCGTGATTACCGTGACGGAGTTGCTGCGCTCGGCGCAGGAAGTCATCGCGTCGACGTATCAGCCGCTGCCGTTGTACCTCGCGTGCGCGGCCATCTACTGGGTCCTGTCGACGGGACTGTCGGCGCTGCAACGTCGTATTGAAAAGCGACTTGCCCTGCCCTCACGTACCTGAGCACAGCCGACCACCGCCGACTTCGGCAAGACGTAAAAAAGCTGGCACTCCCGAGGGAGGCCAGCTTTTTTATTTGCGTGTCGACGCGATCAGCGCGGCGCGCGACGCTCGCGATACATCGCACGGAAAGTCTTGCCGCTCGGCGCAGGCATCTCGCGCGTATCCGTCCATCCGCCCGCGAAGGGCAGCTTGGAGATACTTCCGCGATCACGGCCCATACGCTTCAACGCCCACGAACCGATTCCCGACAGCGTGGCGTACAGACGCGGCCGACGTGCAGTAAAGGCCCACGCCGCCAGCGCCGCCCGCTCGCGCCACGGGCGCAGACCGCGATCCACCTGACGCTCGCGCAACTTGCGCAGCAGGTCCGAAATCGGAATTCCCACCGGACAAACGCGATTGCACTCACCACACAGGGTCGCAGCTTGCGGCAGATCGAGCGTCTTCTCCAGCCCGACGTAGCTCGGCGTGAGCACCGACCCCATCGGCCCCGGATAGACCCATCCATACGCGTGGCCACCGATCTTCTGATACACCGGGCAGTGGTTCATGCACGCACCGCAGCGAATGCAGCGCAGCATCTCCTGAAACGCTCCACCGATCAGACCGGAGCGTCCACCGTCGACAATCACGAAGTACATGTGATCCGGCCCGTCGACCTCGCCCTCGGCACGCGTACCGGTGAGCAACGAGAAGTAGTTCGACGTGCCCTGCCCGGTCGCCGAGCGCGGCAGCAGACGCATCGCCGTGGCGAGATCCTCCAGCGTCGGCAGCACCTTCTCGATGCCGGTGACCGCCACGTGCACGCGCGGCATGATCGTGCACATGCCTTCGTTGCCCTCGTTGGTCACCACTGCCACCGAACCGGTCTCTGCGACGAGGAAGTTACCGCCCGTCACGCCCATATCCGCCGACAGGAACTGCGGACGCAGCATCTCGCGCGCTTCGCGGGTCATCAACGGAATTTCGGTCAGACGCGGCTTCTGGTGCACGCGCGCGAACAGGTCCGCGACCTCGTCCTTATCCTTGTGCACGACCGGTGCGATGATGTGCGACGGCGGCTCGTTGTCGTTGATCTGAAGAATGTACTCGCCAAGATCGGTCTCGACCGACTGCACGCCCATGTCGGCGAGCACCTTGTTGAGTTGAAGCTCTTCGGTGACCATCGATTTCGATTTGATCACCTTCTTGACGTCGTGCTTGCGCGCGATCTCGGCGATCAGACGCGCGGCATCCTGCGTCGACTCAGCGAACAGGACGGTTGCGCCGCGTCGCGTGGCTTCGCGCTCGAAGATCTCCAGCCAGACGTCGAGATTCTCGATCCCGCGATTACGACGCTCCTTGAGCGCCTCACGCGTCGCTTCGAAATCGATCTCTTCCATGGCGCTCGCGCGCGCCGTCACAAACTTGGTCGAGAGCTTCTTGAGGTTGGCTTGCAGACGCTGGTCGGCAAGCTTCTGCCCGGCGCGCGCCTTGAATTGCATCGATTGAACTTGCATCGCGACTCACGTGAAGTGATGACGGCCCGCGCGCACAACGGAGTCGGCGCGCACAAGCCTGAAGGTCGGGAAGATGGCGGCGCGCTCAGGCATCGCCGGCGAGCACCTGCGCAATGTGCAGCACGCGCGTGCGCGTGTCGCCGGTGCGGCGCAGTCGCCCTTCGATGTTGAGCATGCACCCCAGATCGCCCAGCACGACGGCCGGCGCGCCGCTCGCGGCGATGTTGGCGCACTTCTCGTCGACGATCGCTGTCGAGATATTGCCGTACTTGAGTGCGAACGTACCGCCAAAGCCGCAGCACGCCTGACAGTCCTTCATCTCCGTCATCTTCACGCCGGGCATTTTGGCGAGCAGCGCGCGCGGTTGCGTCTTCACACCAAGCTCGCGCAGACCGGAGCAGGAGTCGTGATACGTCACCTCGCCGTTATAGTCGCCGGGCACGGTGTCGACGTGCAGCACGTTGACGAGGAAGTCCGTGAGTTCGTACACGCGCGGACGCAGACGCTCGTAACGGCCCATGAGTTCGGGATCGTCGGCGAAGAGGTCGCCGTAATGCGCCTTGACCATGCCGCCGCACGAGCCGGACGGTACGACGACGTAGTCGAACGATTCGAATTCGTCGAGGAATTTCTGGGCGAGGTCACGAGCGATGGCACGCTCACCCGAGTTGTAGCCCGGCTGACCACAGCAGGTCTGGGAATCGGGAATCACGACCTCGCAACCGGCTGTCTCGAGCAGCTTGAGCGTAGAAAAGCCAATCTCCGGCCGCATCATGTCGATCAGACACGTGACAAACAGTCCGACGCGCATTGGGGGAATCCTCTTTTCGGGAATAATGCGCCATTATAAGTCGCCGGGCCGAACCGGCCCAGCGTGGATTCCCGTATTCACCGCTCGCGGGCGGCGGCGCGTCACGCTTTGGGCTGCGCCGGTGACTGCCGTCGACGGTACGTCTCGAGCGACGTAGCACGCGCCATGGGGGCACGGGATAGCACTTCGTCATGACCACACGACACGGGCCTTCCCTCCGGAATCCCCGGTTGGCGAGACGATTTATCAAACAGGATCGTGTTGCGAAGTCCTTCAAAATCCTTGCGCAAGGTCGAGACGTCACCGCGCATCGTCGAGAAGTCTTCGCGCAACGTCGAAACGTCACCGCCCAACTTCGAAACGTCTCCGCCCAACTTCGAGACGTCACCGCTCAACTTCGAGACGTCGCCGCTCAACTTCGAGACGTCTCCGCTCAACTTCGAGACGTCTCCGCCCAACTTCGAGACGTCATTGTTCAACCTCGAGACGTCGCCACGCAACGTCGAGACGTCGCCGCGCAACGTCGAGAAGTCACCGTGCAGCGACGTTGCGGTTTGCACTACCGCCTGCTTGATCGCACTGACGTCCTCCTTCATGCAGCGCAGATCTTCCGAGTTCTGCTGTATCGCTACCGAGTTTTTTAGAACTTGCTGCCAAACCAATCGGTCCTGATCGAACTGCGCTATCAAGATTTTGTCGGTTAAAGTCGAATACATGGCGCTCTCCTGATTATTGATAAACTCCTTCGCCTGATCGAGAAGGCCTTCTACAGCCTTCCACCCCTTCTCTCTATCGAAACCTCGAATACTCCCCAAGCTGACACACCGAATCACCATGGTGACGCAAAAGCCAATGATCGCCACCACCCAGCCCGAAACGAGCAAAGCGATACCGGAGACGATCGCCCCAACGGCGTAAAGCGCACCGTTGATCCCTTCGCGCTTGCCGTGATGCTTCCTGTCTGGCTTCACACTTGAGCGTGCCGCATCCACGGTGCGCCGCATGTACTCAATAAGCGGCGCCGTTTGGGTGCGGAACGTCGAGCACATACGTTTTGTGTCTTCCAACGCCTCCCAGTTGGTAATGACACCGTCAAGCGCGTCGTTCTGAAGATCACCGGTGTTTGACGCGAGCGACGCATACTCGCGCAACATCGTTTGCTCATGCTCAAGCGCCTCGCTAAGCGACGTCAGAATCGTCAACAGTCGCCTGGCGGATGACGTCATGCGCTCCACACACGGCTCATCGAGCTGGTCAGCGACCATCGAGCAAAAGAAGCCCGGTGAATCCGGCACGGTGAGGCATCGCCAAAATGGATCCCGTAGGCCGCCGCGCCAATATCCGGACGTTGCCTTGGCGTACGACTTGTCGAATGCCGATGACAGCTTGTCAACCGCATAGGTGCTCAGCCCCATGGTTTGCTGTGCGTTTCGAATTTGCGCGAGTTGCGATGCAATTTCCTGGCGCTTCTGTGCGATTGATGCGCCCTTTTTGTACATCCTCTCCGGGACCGCGGACTGATCGGCCGACATCGAGAAGATCGAATACCCCGGGTAACTTATATATTCGCCATACATGCACTCCCCTCCTCGTTGGCATTGGCACTCTCCCTCACTGCGACCAAGGGCCAGACATCGTCGTGGAACTGAAGGGCATCGTAATGAGGCGAGCGACCGCCTACTTTAGATTTCTGTCACCGAATGAACGCTACTCGTCACTCAACGCATGTTGTGGCGGGAGGCACTTTGTGCGCGTGGTAGGCATTGGATGCCCGGTTTTTTACAGGAAGTGTCTAAGCGAAACCTGCGAATTTTTCACCATATGATATAGAATCGACGCTATACGAAACTCGGCCCTACCTCATGAAAGACGACACCAGTCAAGGCGCGGAGTCGCGCACGTCCATTCAGGTGATCGAGCGCATGATGCGTTTGCTCGACGCCCTTGCCGGACATGCCGATCCCGTGAGTCTCAAAGAGTTGGCGCAAGCCACCGAACTTCATCCGTCGACCGCGCACCGCATCCTGAACGACATGGTGGCGTGCCGCTTCGTCGATCGCTGCGATCCCGGCACTTACCGCCTCGGCATGCGTTTGCTGGAACTCGGCAATCTGGTCAAAGCGCGCCTGTCGGTACGCGACGCCGCGCTCACGCCCATGCGCGGGCTGCACCGCATCACCGGACAGACGGTCAACCTGTCGGTGCGTCAGGGCGACGAAATCGTCTACATCGAACGTGCTTACAGCGAGCGCTCCGGCATGCAGGTGGTGCGTGCCATCGGTGGCCACGCACCGCTGCACCTCACGTCGGTCGGTAAGCTGTTTTTGGCGGCCGACGAAGCATCGCGCGTACGCGCTTATGCCACGCGCACTGGACTCTCGGGTCACACGCGTAACAGCATCACCGATCTGCAAAAGCTCGAACGCGAGCTGACGCACGTGCGCAAGTCAGGCTACGCGCGCGACAACGAAGAGCTTGAGTTAGGGGTGCGATGCATCGCTGCCGGGATCTATGACGACAGCGGCAAGCTCGTGGCAGGCCTCTCGCTCTCTGCCCCGGCCGATCGTCTGCAAGACGCCTGGCTGGCGAATCTGAACGAGACGGCGCTGCAAATCTCGTCGTCGCTCGGCTTTCATTCGCCGAATCCGGATGTGGGGGGTGGCCTGTCGCAGGTCGCAACGGCGGAGTGATTCGCGGCAAGCTGTAGGGCGCGATGCACTTGCGCCCTGCCGCCGACGCCGATCCCGTCGCATAAAACAAAAGGCGCTCCCGAGGGAGCGCCTTTCTTTTACCGCTGCCGCGCGACGCGAATCGAACCGTATCGCGCGATTTTCGAACGTGACGCGAATTACAGCGCGTGTCCGTTGTTGGTCGCCACTTGTGCCGTCGGCGTGTTGCCAGCCGTACGTTGCGGCGTAGCGCCGCCGCCTTCCAGCAGCCACTTGCGAACGCGCGTGGCGTCGGCGAAGCGCGAGTACTTGCCCGTCGAATCCAGCAGAATCATGATCACCGGACGACCTTCGACGTTGGCTTGCATCACGAGGCACTGTCCTGCTTCGTTGATGTAACCCGTCTTCTGCAGGCCGATCTCCCAGCCCGAATGACCGATCAGATGGTTCGTGCTCACGTAGTGCAGTTCGCGACGACCGGTGTTCACGTCGTAATTGCTGTCCGTCGAGAAACGACGAATCATCGGGTACTGATAAGCCGCCTTGACCATCTTCACGAGGTCACGCGCGCTCGACACGTTCTGGCTCGACAGACCCGTCGGATCGTTGAAATGCGTGTCGTTCATGCCCAGTTGCTTCGCCTTGGCGTTCATCGCGGCGAGGAACGCCGGACGGCCGCCCGGGAAGTAACGCGACAGCGCTGCGGCGGCACGATTCTCCGACGACATCAATGCGATGTGCAGCATGTCTTCGCGCGACAGACGCGAGCCGACCGACAGGCGCGAACCCGTGCCCTTCTCGTAGTCGCGATCTTCGTCCGTCACTTCCATGACGTCCGTCATCGGCACGCCGGCGTCGAGCGACACCATCGCCGTCATCAGCTTCGAGATCGAAGCGATCGGCAGGACGGCTTGCGAGTTCTTGTCGAACAGCGATTCGCCAGTGCGCTCATCGACCACATAGGCGACCGAGGAACGGAGTGCGAGCGCGTCCGGCGTTTCATGCAGACCGAAAGCACGGCCCGTCGAGAGACGCTCCGGCGCTTGCGGCGCAAAGTTGACGGTGCGATACGACGTCACGACACGGCGCTTGCCGTTCTTGTAGACGACGCGTTTGACGGCGACCTTCTTCGCTGCGGGTCCGTCATCCTCGACGGCCGCGAGCTTACGGGCTTTGCCGCCAGCCTTGGCGCTCTTCGTTTCACGAGCGGCAGGTGTGGCGGCAGCGCGTTTGGCACCGGATTTGGACGTGGCGACGGCTTTCGTCGCCTTGGGATTCGCGCACGCGCGTTTCTGAGCGGCAGTCTTGGCCGTCTTCGGCGAGCATTCGCTCGTTTTACCGGCGGCGTGAACGACTGCCGGGGCACCGGCGGCGAGCGAGATCGCCACGACGGCAGCACCCCAGAGACGGGAGCGGCACAGACGCGCAAGGGTGGTGATCGCGTACATAGATTGGGGGTAGCGTAAGGTTGGCAGGCAACGAGTTTGGGAGAAGTTTAGTAACTTCCGAAAAAATAAGCAATATGAATGACTTAGCTGAAATACTTAAACCGGCATCTGGCAGTTTTGTGCAGCGCAACGCGCCAAATTACACATCCGCCAAATTTTGCCAAATTACGCCAACCCCTTGATATACGTTAGGTCAAAAAGTGCGCCCACTCGTCGAGCGGCGCGCGTTCGGTGACGAGACCGTTTTCCACGGCAGCAGGGTCGGCATAACCCATCGCCATGCCGCACACGACCATTCGGGTCTCCGGCAGTTGCAGCTCCGCAGCAATCGCCTGATGAAACGTGGCAAACGCCGCCTGCGGACAGGTGTCCAGCCCCCGCGCCCGCGCTGCGACCATCACGCTTTGCAGGAACATGCCGTAATCCAGCCAACTCCCCTGCTCCAGATGCCGGTCGATCGTGAAGAGCAACCCGACCGGCGCGTCGAAAAAGGTGAAGTTGCGGGCGTGCTGACCATGCATGCGTGCTTTGTCGGCGCGACCGATACCCAGCAAGCCGTACAGATCCCAGCCCACCTTGCGACGCCTTGCCTGATACGGCTCGGTCCATTCGCGCGGGTAGTACGCGTACTCCTCCTGATGCATCAACCGCTGCGCCGGATCGTTGAACGCGTCCAGCAGACGCGACGTCAACCGCTTCAATGCCTGCCCGGTGAGCACGTAGGTCTGCCACGGTTGGATGTTGCTGCCGGAGGGCGCTCGCGATGCCACCGACAGGATCTCCGCGATGGTGGCTTGCGGTACCGGCGTCGGCAAATAGGCTCGGATCGAACGTCGGCTACGAATCGCCTCGTCGACATATTTCACGCTTAGCCCGGCGTTCTCGTTGACAGACGAGGGATGCGTACTTTCCCCAGCCGGTGGCGTCGGTGCCGATATCGCGGCTGGCGCAGCTGGCGCGCCATCGGCACGCGAAGGGTCATACTTCATAGCGATACGCTCACTACAAATCGTGAATGGAAGGCGACGCCCTGCCCGGAACGATCACATCAGGCACGAGGCTCACGTTCCCGACGACGTCGCGGCGGCTGTCGTCGCCCGCCGCTCGATGACGAGCGCAACGCCAAGCGCCGCGACTACCATACCGGCCGCGCTCAGCGGCGAGAGTGTCTCGCCGAACAACAGCCATGCCATGACGGCGGTGGTCGGGGGCGTCAGATACATCAAGCTGGAGACCTTGGTCGCCGCGCCGTGACGGATCAGAAGAAAAAGCAGCGAAATCGCACCGATAGACAGCGCCAGCACCGACCAGGCGAGCGCCCCGATCATCTCGAGATTCCAGCGCACCTGCATCGTCTCCAGCGCCCACGCAGCGGGCAGCGTCACCACGAAGGCCGCGCCGAACTGCACGACGGTGCCCACGCGTAAATCGAAATGCGCACAGAAGCGCTTCTGATAGAGCGTGCCCGCCGTAATCGCGAACAGGCTCAACACGCACAGCAACACGGCACCCGCGCCGACGCCGCGAACGCCTACCTTGTTCGCCACCACCAGGCCGACACCGATAAAACCGCAAAGCAGCCCCAGCCACTGGCGACGCGACACCGGCTCCCCGACAACACGCGCGAAGATCGCCGTCAGGAGTGGCTGAATGCCGACGACCAGCGCCGCCAATCCTGCGGGCGCACCCTGCTTGATCGCCGCCCAGACGCCGCCGAGGTACACCGCCTGAATCAGAATGCCGGAGACGGCCAGGTGTGCGATCAGCGGCCAGTCGACCCGCTGGGGATTCGTCGCGGTCGTCGCAGACGCGCGCGTTAGGTGACCCGTTGTGTCACCCGTTGTGGCGACCGGGCGCATCGGCCACGGGGTGCGTGTCAGGAGCGCAATGGGCAACATCACGACCAACGTAAAGCCGAAGCGCCACGCAAGGAACGTCAGCGGTTCGGCGTTCGGCATGCCGTACTTCGCGACGATGAACCCGGTACTCCAGATCAGCACGAACCACCACGGCATGGTCGCGCTCCAGATCGCCGTGACCGAGCCGGCCGATGCCATTGGCGCACGTGGTGAACTCGATGCGGAAGTCGCCGACGGGGGCTGCGCAGGTGGGGCCGTCCGATGCTCGCTCATACGAGAACACCGCCTGCGCTTGCGTGAAATCCGCCACGAACAGTCCGCTGGAACCGACTGGCAAGACGAATCGTTGCAAAATGCGCGGCAACCGTCTGGTCGATATCGCGACCGTACCCGCCTGCCATCGCAATCGCCACCGGCAACCCGCGCTCGGCACAGGCCGTCAGCACCCGATGGTCACGTGCGAGCAGGCCGTCGTGCGTCAGCGAGAGACGCCCGAGCCTGTCATTTTCCAGCGGATCGGCGCCCGCCAGATAAATGACGAGCGCCGGCGTGAATTGCGCGAACAGATCCGTCAGCGCATGACCGAGCGCGACAAGATACTCATCGTCGCCGCAGCCGTCGGGCAACGCCACGTCGAGGTCGCCGGTCGCCTTGTGAAACGGGTAGTTGTGTTCGCCATGCAGCGAGAGTGTAAAGACGCTCGGATCGTGCTCGAAAATGGCGGCCGTGCCGTTGCCCTGATGCACGTCGAGATCGATGATCGCCACGCGCGTGCCCGGCCCCAGTTCGGCCTGCATCGTTCGCGCCGCAACGGCTGCGTCATTGAAGACACAGAACCCCTCCCCACGATCGGCGTAAGCGTGGTGCGTACCGCCAGCCAGATTGGCCGCCACGCCATCGGCCAACGCGGCTCGGCACGCCACCACCGTCGCCCCGGCAGAACGTCGGGAGCGCTCAACCATCTGCGGTGACCACGGAAACCCGATGCTGCGCTGCTCTTTCGGATCCAGCTCGCCTGCACTTACGCGCTCAACGTACTCCCGCGAGTGCACTCGCCCGAGCATCACGTCATCTGCGGGCAACGCCTCCGCCAGTTCGACGTGCGGCAGCTCACCGGCGACGCGTTCGCGCAACCGAGCGTACTTTTCCATTGGGAACCGGTGTCCGGGGGGAAGCGGCAGAACGAAGTGATCGCTGTAAAACGCTTGCATCGATGCGAGAGGCCGGCGGAACGGCACGCGAAAAAGCGTTGAATGACAGCGGCACTGGAGAACGGCAGTAGCGAGGCATTCCTCCAAACGCAGGCATGCCAGACACACGTGACCGCTCCGCCAGTGCCGGAACGAATCGATAGTACCATCGGCCGCCGGGGTCCGCCGGGGTGCCAAATTGGTGCAAAACCCGATGCCGTACACGGTGCAAAGCCGCACCACGACAGGATTTGCGTCTTAATGAATGTTCGCCGCAACGCGATGTCACCAATCCGTCATGGGATCCCAAGCCACTGATTTTGTAAGCTTTTGTTGAATTTGTGCAACGCACAAAAATGTCTTGACAGTCACAAAAATATCTCTAAACTTGCATTTGTGCGATGCACAAAAGAGATCGCACTTACTGAGAAGGCCCCAACCGTGTTTTCACCGGGATAAGGTGAGAACCAACGAGCGAACACGGAGTGGGTCGATATGTTGTGTATGACACCATAGGAGAACGCCATGTCGTTTCTGACCCCCGAGCAACTCGCCGCCGCACACAAAGCCAATCTGGAAACCCTGTTTGGTCTGACCAACAAAGCCTTCGAAGGCGTTGAAAAGCTGGTCGAACTGAACCTGCAAGCCGTGAAGGCATCGCTGGCCGAGTCCGCATCGACCGCACAAAAGGCTTTCGCTGTGAAGGACGCGCAAGAGCTGCTCGCCCTGCAAGCCAACCTGGTTCAGCCGGCTGCCGAAAAGGCACTCGCGTATGGCCGTCACCTGTATGAAATCGCTTCGTCGACGCAAGCCGAAGTGACCAAGGTGGCCGAAGCTCAACTGGCCGAAGGCTCGCAGAACGTGCAAGCGCTGTTCGACAACCTGGCCAAGAACGCCCCGGCCGGTTCGGAGTCCGCCGTTGCACTGGCCAAGTCGGCTCTGTCCGCTGCCAACAGCGCGTTCGACAGCGTCCAGAAGGCCACCAAGCAAGCCGTCGAAATCGCTGAGACGAACTTCGCTGCTGCGACGAACGTCGCCTCGAAGGCTGCGGCTCAGGCTTCGCGTGCTGCTACCGCCAAGAAGTAATCGATAGCGTCCTGTCAGTCGTTACCCGGGACGCCAACCGTTTGTCGCTGCACCCCAAGTTGTAGCAACACCCAGTTGTCTCCTCGGTACCGCAGGTACCTTTCGAACCCGGCCTTGAGCCGGGTTTTCTTTTTGTGTTGCCGCATTCGCGAAAGCGCGAGGCACGCCCCCACTTGCGACGCCCATAAAAAAACCGCCACTCCCAAGGGAATGGCGGTTCTTTGTTCCTGCGTGCTCGCGAACGCAGTATGCCAAATGCGCAGTCTTACTTCTTGCGCGGCGGCGGAACGTCGGTGCAAACGCCTTCGTAGATTTCAGCGGCCATACCGACCGACTCAGCCAACGTCGGGTGCGGGTGAATGGTCTTGCCGATATCGACAGCGTCCGCGCCCATCTCGACGGCCAGGCAAAGTTCGCCGATCAGGTCGCCCGCATGCGTGCCAACGATAGCGCCGCCGAGAATACGGTGCGTCTCTTCGTCGAACAGCAGCTTGGTGAAACCTTCGTCGCGACCGTTTGCAATTGCGCGGCCCGATGCGGCCCACGGGAACACGGCCTTACCGAACTTGACGCCTTCAGCCTTAAGCTGATCTTCCGTCTTGCCCGCCCAGGCCACTTCCGGATCGGTGTAAGCGACCGACGGGATCTGGATCGCGTCGAAATAAGCCTTTTCGCCGTTTGCCGCTTCGGCAGCCACGTGCGCCTCATGCACCGCCTTGTGCGCCAGCATCGGCTGACCGACGATGTCGCCGATCGCGAAGATGTTCGGCACATTGGTGCGCATCTGCTTGTCCACCGAAATGAACCCGCGATCGCCCACCACCACACCGGCCTTCTCGGCGCTGATCTTCTTGCCGTTCGGGCTGCGGCCCACGGCCACCAGCACGAGGTCGTAACGCTGCGGCTCCGCCGGAGCGGCTTCGCCTTCGAACTTCACGTAGATGCCGTCGGCCTTGGCTTCCGCACCCACCGTCTTGGTCTTGAGCATGACGCGACCAAAACGCTTGTCGTTCATCTTTTGCCAGACTTTGACCAGATCGCGGTCAGCGCCCTGCATCAGACCGTCGAGCATTTCGACGACGTCGATCTCCGCGCCCAGCGCGCTGTAGACCGTGGCCATTTCCAGACCGATGATGCCGCCACCGATCACCAGCATCTTTTTCGGAATCTGGCGCAGCTCAAGCGCGCCCGTCGAATCGACGATGCGCGGATCTTCCGGCAGGAACGGCAGCTTCACGGCTTGCGAGCCCGCAGCGATAATCGCCTGCGCGAACTTCACGACCGTCTTCTTGCCGTCCTTATCGACGACTTCGACGTGATTCGCATCGAGGAAGGCGCCGACGCCGGTCACGACTTCGACCTTGCGCATCTTCGCCATACCGGCCAAACCACCGGTCAGCTTGCCAACGACGCTTTCCTTGTACGCACGCAGCTTGTCGAGATCGACCTCGGGCTTCGCGAACGAAATGCCGTGATGGCCGAGCGACTGCGCCTCTTCGAGCACGGCGGCCGTATGCAACAGCGCCTTCGACGGAATGCAACCCACGTTCAGGCAGACACCGCCGAGCGTGGCGTAGCGTTCGACGAGGACCGTTTTGCGTCCGAGGTCAGCGCTGCGGAATGCGGCCGAGTATCCGCCCGGGCCTGCACCCAGCACGAGCACTTCACATTCGATGTCGGCGCTGCCGCTGTGTTTAGCAGCAACCGGGGCCGGTGCGCTCGCGGCAGCAGCGGGTGCCGCTGCCGGCGCTGGCGCTGCGGCCGGTGCGGCTGCGGGCGCGGCGGCCTTGGCGGCGCCGGCATCTTCCGCTTCCACGATGGCGATCAACGTTCCTTCGCTGGCCTTGTCACCCACTTTGATCTTCACTTCCTTGACCGTGCCCGCCACTTCGGACGGCACTTCCATGGAAGCCTTGTCGGATTCGAGCGTGATGAGCGACGCATCTTTGGCGATCTTGTCGCCGGGCTTGATCATCACTTCGATGACATCTACGCCCTCTGCGCCGATATCCGGCACCTTGACTTCAATGAGACTCATGCGGGGTCTCCCTGTCGCATTTATGACTTGATGGTGGTATCGATCGGAAACGCATGCACCTGATACGGCCCGGCCGAACTCTTGTCGAATTCCGCCCCCGCCTTCACGCCGGCTTCGGCGATGGCACGTGCGCTCAGATCCTGGTCGTAGAGGGCATACATGGCACCGAGCGCAAAATTGCGCCCGGAACCGATCCCCCAGAACCGATCGAAAACAAACACTTCCCGGTAGGAATAGACCCCGTAGATCCCTGTCGGATTCGCGATCACGCTCGTGATCTGCGACGACTCGTACGGGTCGTCTTCCTCTTCCTTGGTGTTGAGGAAATACTCTTCCTTAAGCTTCTGATGGACCCGGCAGAACGTGCGGAAAACTTCGTCTCGCGAATGGAGACGACACTCATCCGCCATACCGGAGAGAATGGCACGCATGACCGGAAAATGTGCCGTCGTGCCGGCCAGACCGACATAGGAATCCCCCACGAGAAAAACCTTGCGGTTCTCTTCGTAGGATTGCGACAGCCGGGTATCGCCGAACGTCACGAGCGAATCGGCGGCAATGGCGATTTCCCCTGCCTTCTTGACGACTACCACGGTGGTCATGATGCCCTCCCCGTCCAGAATCCTGAAGCTTGCGCAAATGCCGCCGGTGCGCTCACGCGCCGCCGGCGGCAAAAAACCATTACAGCATCGCGCGACGGAAGTCCGCCAACAGTTGACCCAGGTAGGCGTTGAAGCGAGCCGCTTCTGCGCCATCGATCACGCGGTGATCGTAGGACAGCGACAGCGGCAGCGTCAGTTGCGGCAGGAACTGCTGCTTGCGCTCATCCCACACCGGCTTCTGATACGAACGCGACAGACCCAGAATGGCCACTTCCGGTGCGTTGATGATCGGCGTGAAGGTCGTGCCACCGATGCCGCCGAGCGACGAAATCGAGAAGCAGCCACCTTGCATCTGGTCCGGCTTGAGCTTGCCTTCGCGCGCAAGCTTTGCCAGTTCCGACGTTTCGCGAGCGATCTCAAACACGCCCTTCTTGTCCGCGTCGCGCACAACCGGCACCACGAGGCCGTTCGGCGTGTCGGCAGCGAAACCGATGTGGAAGTACTGCTTGAAGACCAGATTGTCGCCGTCGAGGCTGGCGTTGAACGTCGGGAATTTCTTCAGGGCCAGCACGCAGGCCTTGATGACGAACGCAAGCATCGTGACCTTGATGCCGGCCTTTTCGTTTTCCTTGTTCAACTGCACGCGGAACGCTTCGAGTTCACCGATATCCGCTTCGTCGTTGTTTGTGACGTGCGGGATCATGACCCAGTTGCGGTGCAGGTTTGCGCCGGAGATCTTCTTGATGCGCGAGAGTGCCTTCGGTTCGACCGGACCGTACTTGGCGAAGTCGACCTTCGGCCACGGCAGCAGATTCAACTCGCCACCACCTGCCGGCGCAGCGCCTGCAGCGGCCGGACGGTTGCCGGAAAGCGCGCTCTTGACGAAATTGCGCACGTCGTCGACAACCACGCGGCCCTTCGGACCCGTGCCCTTGACCTGCGTGACATCCACACCCAGTTCGCGTGCGAACTTACGCACCGACGGACTGGCGTGGCTGATCGGCTGGCTGCCTTGTGCTGCCGCAGGTGCAGCAGCCGGTGCCGGCGCTGCTGCCGGAGCCGGCGCCGGTGCGGGCGCTGCTGCGGCCGGTGCCGGTGCAGCGGCGGGTGCGGCGGCCTTGGCGGGTGCCGCAGCCGGAGCAGCGGCCGCGCCTTCGAGCACGACGATCAGCGAACCTTCGGAGACCTTATCGCCGACGTTCACCTTCAGTTCTTTCACGACACCGGCGGCCGGGCTCGGCACATCCATCGAGGCCTTGTCCGACTCCAGCGTCACGAGCGATTGCTCGGCGGTGACGGTGTCGCCCACCTTCACCAGCACTTCGATCACGGGCACGTCGTCATAGCCGCCGATATCCGGCACCTTGACGTCGATCTTGCTGGTACCGCCGGCGGCCGGGGCAGCAGGCGCTGCCGGGGCTGCGGCCGGGGCAGCGGCGGGTGCCGCAGCTTGCGGTGCTGCAGCCGGAGCGGCCGGGGCAGCTGCACCATTGGCCTGTGCGCCCGAGCCGTTGGCGGTCTCGAGCGTCAAAATCACAGAACCTTCGGACACTTCATCGCCGACCTTCAGGCTCAGCGCTTTGATGACACCTGCTGCCGGGCTCGGCACGTCCATCGTGGCCTTATCCGACTCCAGCGTGATCAGGGCCTGCTCGGCGTCGATCTTGTCGCCCGCCTTCACCAGCACTTCAATTACGGGCAAGTCCTTGAAGTCACCGATATCCGGGACTTTCACTTCGATCACTTGACTCATTTTCCACAGTCTCCTCGAGGCTGCGCTTGACGTGCGGCACACGCCTGTACGTCGCTGGGGGGCGACTGACAGGCATGCTCACCGCACGCAGCGGCCTTTAGACGGTCATCGGGTTGGGTTTGTTCGGATCCAGGTTGTACTTGGCAATTGCCTCGGCAACCTTGCTAGCCGGAATCGTGCCTTCGTCGGCCAGCGCCTTGAGCGCCGCGACCGTGACCCAGTTACGATCCACCTCGAAGAAGTGACGCAGCTTTTCGCGCGTATCCGAGCGGCCATAACCGTCGGTGCCGAGCACAACATAACGGCCACGAACGAACGGACGGATCTGATCGGCATACGTACGAATGTAGTCGGTCGATGCGATGACCGGACCGCGCGTATCGTTCAGGCACTTCTCGACGTGCGACAGACGTGCCGTCTCAGTCGGATGCAGCAGGTTGTGACGCGCCACATCGTTGCCTTCGCGAGCCAGTTCCGTGAAGCTCGGGCAGCTCCACAGATCCGATTCGACGCCCCAGTCGTTCTTGAGCATTTCGGCAGCAGCGATCACTTCGTTGAAGATCGTGCCCGAACCCAGCAGTTGCACGCGCGGTGCCTTGCTGTTGTCCGTGCCGCGACGGAACGCGTACATCCCCTTCAGGATGTCGTTCTCCACGCCTTCCGGCATCGCCGGGTGCGCGTAGTTTTCGTTCATCACGGTGAGGTAGTAGTACACGTCTTCCTGATCCTGCACCATGCGGCGCAGACCATCCTGAACGATCACGGCAAGTTCGTAAGCGAACGTCGGATCGTACGGGAGGCAGTTCGGAATCGACGATGCCCACAGCAGCGAGTGACCGTCTTCGTGCTGGAGACCTTCACCGTTAAGCGTCGTACGACCGGCCGTGCCACCCACGAGGAAACCGCGCGCACGCATGTCGCCAGCGGCCCAGGCCAGATCGCCGATACGCTGGAAGCCGAACATCGAATAGAAGATGTAGAACGGGATCATCGTCTCGCCGTGCGTCGAGTACGACGTTGCGGCAGCGATCCAGTCACACATACCACCGGCTTCGTTGATGCCTTCCTGCAGAATCTGTCCGCTCTCAGATTCCTTGTAGAACATCAGTTGATCCTGATCCTGCGGGATGTAACGCTGGCCGACCTGGCTCCAGATACCGATCTGGCGGAACAGGCCTTCCATACCGAACGTGCGCGACTCATCCGGCACGATCGGCACAATGCGCTGACCCAGCGCCTTGTCCTTGAGCAGCACGTTGAGAATACGCACGAACGCCATCGTCGTCGAAATCTCACGGCCTTCGGCGGTCGCCTTGAGCAGTGCGTCGAAGGCAGTCAGTGCCGGCACCGGCAGCGAAGCGGCCTTGGTGCGGCGTTGCGGCAGGTAGCCACCCAGCTCCATGCGGCGAGCGCGCATGTATTCCAGTTCCTTCGAACCTTCTTCGAACTTGATGTACGGCACGTCAGCAATCTGATCGTCCGAGATCGGCAGCTTGAACTGGTCGCGGAATTTCTTGAGCGACTCCACCGGCATCTTCTTCTGCTGGTGGGTGATGTTCATGGCCTGACCGGCCTCGCCCATGCCATAGCCCTTAATGGTCTTGGCCAGGATGACGGTCGGCTGACCCTTGTGCGTCGTGGCCGAATGATAGGCCGCGTAGATTTTGTGCGGATCGTGGCCGCCACGGTTCAGCGCCCAGATGTCTTCATCCGACCAGTCGGCGACCATCGCCTTCAGTGCCGGCGTGTTGAAGAAGTTCTCGCGAACGAAAGCGCCGTCCTTCGACTTGTACGTCTGATATTCGCCGTCCACGCATTCCATCATGCGCTTCATCAGCAAGCCCTGCTTGTCACGGGCGAGCAGCGAGTCCCAACGGCTACCCCAGACCACCTTGATGACGTTCCAGCCGGCACCACGGAATTCCGATTCGAGTTCCTGGATGATCTTGCCGTTACCGCGCACCGGGCCGTCCAGGCGCTGCAGGTTACAGTTGATCACGAACACGAGGTTGTCGAGCTGTTCGCGGCCGGCCATGCCGATTGCGCCGAGCGATTCCGGCTCGTCCGTCTCGCCGTCGCCGAGGAATGCCCAGACCTTGCGGCCTTCGGTCTTCACGATGTTGCGCGACTCGAGGTACTTCATGAAGCGCGCCTGGTAGATCGCCATGATCGGGCCCAGACCCATCGACACCGTCGGGAACTGCCAGAAGTCCGGCATCAGCCACGGGTGCGGGTACGACGACAGACCGCCGCCGTCCACTTCCTGACGGAAGTTCTCGAGCTGCGTCATTTCCAGACGACCCAGCAGGAACGCACGGCTGTACACGCCCGGCGACGAGTGACCCTGCACGAAGACCAGATCGCCACCGTGTTTGTCGGACGGGGCGTGCCAGAAGTGGTTAAAGCCAACGTCGTAGAGCGTAGCGGCCGAGGCGAACGAAGCGATGTGACCGCCGACGTTCGTGTCCTTACCGGCACGCAGCACCATCGCGATCGCATTCCAGCGGGTGTACGAGCGGATCTTGTGCTCGACATCCTGATCGCCCGGAATACGGGCCTGCTGGTCGACGGGGATGGTGTTGATGTAGGGGGTATTTGCCGAGAAAGGCAGATGCTCGCCGTTGATTCGGGCGAATTCGATCAGCTTTTCGAGCAGGTAATGCGCGCGCTCCGGGCCTTCGGCAGCCAGCACGCCTTCGAGCGAGGCCAGCCATTCTTGCGTTTCTTGGGGATCGGCGTCCGCAGGGGATACGATCTTCAGGGCTTCTTCAGGTACGGCGGACATCGTGTCTCCTTGTCTGTCGTTAGCGGGTTGGCGTAATGGTCGTAACCCGCTTCATGGACGGGCCTACCGGCATTTTTACCGGGGCATTGTACGAAGGTTATTCCCGCCTTCGCAAGCGAAATTTCAGATTACGATAGCAATTTTCATAATGCGGAAATCTGCTGCACTGCACATAAAATCAATGGGTTGCCGACACCATCAGATCACGATTTTTGGGCGTACCGATCGGTCTCAAGGGTGATTTGAGCGGCCGTCTTACCAAAAAGATCGGACACTTCCGAAAAGCAAGGCCTGACTGACTCGGACAGCGGGAAACCGGTCGGCCTGCGCTACAATCTCGCCATGCTTTCGCCACGCCTCGCAAACTCATCCCCGCCGTCCCGGTCCGCTGCTACGCCAGCCCGCTCCAATCGTTGGTTGCAGGGGTTTGCGGAGTCGCACTACTACTTGCTGGTGCCGCTCGTCTCCATTGTGATCTTCCTGGTGGTGATGAGTTTGATTCTGTGGAGCCTGAACCGTCGCGAAACGGAGCAGCAGCAGGACACGCTTTATCGAAACGTCGCGTGGGCGCAGCAGCAGATCCGCCTCAATATGCTGGCCATTCAGGACCAGATCAGTTCGCTCGCGCGCGATACCGCGGCGAAGCCGCAGGACGTGGCGCACTTCCAGAACACGGCAAGCGAGCTGATGCAGAATCATGCAGACATTGTCTTCATGAACTGGCTGGATGCGTCGCAACGGCCGAAGTGGGCCGTCCCGGCGGACTCCCCTTTCGCTTCGCGGCTACAAGGCTCGGCTCAGCACCCCATGGAGGACGAGCTGTTGGTGGCGTTTCGCGCAGCGCGTGACTCACGGCGGTCCGCTTACTCCACGCTGATCTACGACGCCTCGGGGGCCAGCTACATCGTCGTTCAGGTACCTGTACTGCGCGAGCGCGAGTTTCTCGGCACGATCAGCGCGGTGTATTCGGTCGAGGGCCTGCTCATTCACGAGTTGCCTCAGGAACTCGGCGACAAATTCAAGGTGTCGTTCATCGACACGCACAACAACGAGCTGGCGACGACGTCCACACGACCACCGCTGCCACGCGACGTTTCGTACGAGTTGCTACTCGATCCGCCCGGCCACAGTCTTGCCGTGCGCATTTACTCGTATCCGGCGGTCGGCAACTTCGTCAATAACACGCTGGTTTGGCTGATTGCCGGATTGTCCTGCTTCGTGCTCTGGAGCCTCTGGAGCCTCTGGCGACACACGCGCCAGCGGTTCGAAGCACAGCAGGCGCTGTTTAATGAGACATCGTTTCGCCGAGCGATGGAGAACTCCATCGTGATCGGTATGCGAGTCCTCGACCTGCAAGGCCACATCACCTATGTGAATCCCGCGTTTTGTCGGATGACGGGCTGGGACGAGCCGGATCTCATGAACCGTGCGCCGCCCTATCCGTACTGGCCGAAGGACGATATTCACGAGATGCAGCGCCGCATCGATATGACGCTGCGCGGCAAGGCCCCGTCGCATGGATTCGAAATTCGGGTGCAGCGCAAGGACGGCACGATCTTTTACGCGCGCATGTTCGTCTCGCCGCTGGTCGATGCCCACGGCCGTCAGACCGGCTGGATGTCGTCACTGACCGACATCAGCGAGCCCAAACGCGCCCGCGAAGAACTCGCCGCTGCGCACGAACGGTTCACGACGGTGCTCGAAAGCCTCGATGCTTCGGTATCGGTGCTGGCCGTCGACAAGGCAGAGTTACTCTTCGCCAACCGCTATTACCGGCAATTGTTCGGCACGCGCCCTGAAGGCCACCTTGAGCTGTCGGGTGGGGGCGAACTGTCACCGACGTCGCTCGATCACATCGACATGGTCGATGCTTTTGCCGGACTGCCCGCAGCATCGCTGACCGATACGGCGGCGGAAACGCAGGAAATTTACCTGCCAACGCACCAGAAATGGTTCGAAGTCCGACGTCAGTACATTCAGTGGGTGGACGGCCATCTCGCGCAATTGCAAGTGGCGACGGACATTACGGCCCGCCGTCATGCGGAAGAGCTGGCCCGTCAGGAAGAAGAACGCCTGCAATTCACCGGCCGCCTGACGACGATGGGTGAAATGGCGTCGTCGCTGGCTCACGAGTTGAATCAACCGCTCGCAGCAATCAACAACTACTGCATGGGCACAGCCGCGCTGGTGCGTGCTGGCCGCACATCGCCTGAGACCCTGCTGCCGGCACTGGAAAAGACGTCGCAACAGGCGGTGCGGGCCGGGATGATCATTAAGCGGATTCGCGCCTTCGTGAAACGAAGCGAGCCGAAGCGACAACCGTCATCCATTTATGAGATCGTGGCGGACGCCGTCGGCCTCGCGGAGATCGAAGCACGCAAGCGCCGCATTCGTATCGTGACGGAGCTTCCGGCAGGACTGCCACAGATCAACGTCGATCCGGTGCTGATCGAGCAGGTGCTCATGAACCTGCTCAAGAACGCCGCCGAAGCGATGCACGGCTACACGCCCCCGCCGGGGCAACGACGCGACCCGACGGTGCGTTTGCATGTGGAGCGGCGGGATAAATCAGTTGAATTCCAGGTGTCCGATCACGGGCCTGGGGTTGACGAAGCGACTATCGAACGATTGTTTGAACCGTTCTTTAGCACCAAGTCGGACGGCATGGGCATGGGCCTGAACATCTGCCGTTCGATCATCGAATCGCACCACGGCCGTCTGTGGGTAGAAAACAATGAAATCGACGGCGTGCGGAATGGTTGTACTTTTTGTATTCTGTTACCGTTAGAAAGCGATACGACATCCGGATCCGGGGGAGGACTATGACGACACCCAATATCAATACCGATCAAGAAACCGTCTTTGTTGTCGATGACGACGAAGCTGTCCGCGACTCGCTTCGCTGGCTTCTGGAAGCCAATGGATATCACGTGCGAGGGTTTGGCAGTGCAGACGATTTTCTGCAGTTTTGCGCAGACGTTACGCAAAGCAACCGCCCGAACAACCTGATTGGCTGCCTGATTCTCGACGTCCGCATGCCGGGCATGAGCGGACTGGAGCTTCAGGACGCCCTGATCGAGCGCGGCATCAACCTGCCGATCATCTTCGTGACGGGCCACGGCGACGTGCCGATGGCTGTCGAGACGATGAAGAAAGGTGCTACGGACTTCATCGAAAAGCCGTTCGACGAAGGTGAGCTGCGCAAGCAGGTCGAGAACATGCTGAGAACCGCTCGCGAGGAGGCTGGCCGCCATCGCGAACAGCAAGCTGCGGAAGAACTTCTCAGGAAGCTGACGAGCCGTGAGCACCAGGTGCTCGAACGCATCATCGCTGGCCGCCTGAACAAGCAGATTGCCGACGATCTGGGCATCAGTATCAAGACGGTCGAAGCGCACCGCGCCAACATCATGGAGAAGCTCAACGTTAACACCGTTGCCGATCTGCTCCGCCTGGCGCTGTCCAAGCGATAAGCCGAATCACCCTGCACCTTCGGGTGCAGGGTATCGAGCCTTCGGGTGCTGCACTGACTCCCAGTTCGGTGCCCCGCCAAGCGCTCCCACCGACCGACCGCCGGTCGCGCGCCTCGGGTTGTGCCCTTCGTTCCCCCGCCAACGGTACTTACGCCAACGCTGACGTTAGCGCGTCACGCCGTGCCCCCTCTCCCGTGAGCACCAGCGCGCCGGTATAATACGGTCTTTGCGCTCGTCGCCCGCCCGACCCGCGTCGCCGTATCCGGCCCCTTGGGCCAGCCCCCTTCCTTCACACGATATCCACGCATCATGACCGCCACCCTCATCGACGGCAACGCCCTCGCCAAACGCATTCGCGCCGAAGTCGCCACGCGCGCCGCTGCACTGACCGCTCGCGGCCATCAACCCGGCCTCGCCGTGGTTCTGGTCGGCGAGGATCCGGCCAGCCAGGTCTACGTGCGCAACAAGGTCAAGGCTTGCGAAGACAACGGCCTGTATTCGTCGCTCGATCGCTACCCGGCAGATCTGACCGAGAGCGATTTGCTCGCACGAATCGATGAACTGAACCGTGATCCGAAGATCAACGGCATTCTCGTGCAACTGCCGCTGCCGAAGCACATCGACAGCCACAAGGTGCTCGAAGCCATTGCGCCGGAGAAGGACGTCGACGGCTTCCACGTCTCGAACGCCGGGGCACTCATGACGGGCGCGCCGCTGTTCCGTCCCTGCACCCCGTACGGCTGCATGAAGATGCTCGAATCGGTGGAGTTTCCGCTGCGTGGTGCCGTCGCCGTCGTGATCGGCGCGTCGAACATTGTCGGCAAGCCCATGGCCATGATGCTCCTTCAGGCTGGCGCTACGGTCACCATCTGCAACAGCAAAACGCGCGATCTGGCCGCGCACACGCGCAATGCCGACGTGATCGTTGCTGCGGTGGGCAAGCGCAATATCGTCACAGCCGATATGGTCAAGCCGGGCGCTGCGGTGATCGACGTCGGTATGAATCGCGACGACCAAGGCAAACTCTGTGGCGACGTCGATTTCCAAGGGGTTAAGGATGTCGCCGGCTTCATCACACCGGTGCCCGGCGGCGTTGGCCCGATGACCATTACCATGTTGCTGGTCAACACGATTGAGGCAGCGGAGCGTGCGCTCGGCTGATCGCCGGTTGGACCGTTGACCAGAAGCAACGGTCATTCCTGCAGCAACGCCTTATGGGGCGCGCACGGCCAACGGGTCGTACGCGCCCTTTTTTATTTGGGGGCGCACGCCGCACAAATCCGATGAGAAACGTCCACGTAGGACATCGGAATCGCCCGAAAGCCCGGCCCGCGTCGAGTAACACGACAAGGCATCCCGCTGAAGCATCGCTCGCACAAAACCTCGCCAAGGCAATCCTGATAAGGATCCGCGAGGAATTCTTGTTTGGTGACATCAATGACATCAGTTGAAAAAAACGACTGGAAAATTCGACAGGTTGCCCCCACACTCTTCGTAAGCCCCTTCAAGTGGATAACGAACGCATGAATACGCCGAAAAGCAATCCTCTTCTCGACATCGAGGGACTCCCCCGTTTTTCCGAAATTCGCCCTGAGCATGTGACGCCGGCCGTCGACGTGCTGCTGGAGCAGGCGCGCGCGGCCGTCGATCGCGCAGCCGACCCCGCAACGCCGGCGACATGGGCCAATATTCTCGACGCTGTCGAAGACGGCACCGAAGGCCTTGGCCGTGCGTGGGAAATCATCGGACACCTGAACGCAGTCGCCGATACCCCCGAGCTGCGCGCCGCCTATAGCGAAAACCTGCCGCGTGTCACTGAATTTTCGGCCAGCGTCGGCCAGAATCTCGCGCTGTTCGACAAGTACAAGTCGATTGCTGCCGGGCCGGAGTTTGCCGGACTGTCGACCGCTCGCAAGAAGATCCTCGACAATGAAATGCGCGGCTTCCGCCTGGGCGGCGCAGAACTCCCCGAAGATCAGAAGCCGCGCTTTGCCGAGATTCAGGAAGAACAGGCAAGCCTTGCGAAGAGCTTCTCCGATCACGTCCTCGACGCGACCAACAAGTTCTCCCTCGTCGTGACCGATGAAACGGAGATCGCGGGTCTGCCTGACGACGACAAGGCAGCCGCACGCGCTGCTGCCGAACGCGATGGCGTGGAAGGCTGGAAGTTTACGCTGCACTTCCCGTCGTATTTCCCCGTGCTCCAGTACGCCGACAATCGCGCACTGCGCGAGAAGCTTTATCGAGCGAACGTGACACGCGCGTCCGAGCTCGGACCGAAGTTCGGCGATGGCGATGCGGGTTGGGACAACACCGGTATCGTCGTGGAGCAACTCGCGCTGCGCCGCGAGGAAGCGCAAATGCTGGGCTTCAAGAACTACGCCGAAGTCTCGCTTGAGCCGAAGATGGCCGAATCGCCTGCGCAGGTGCTGGAATTCCTCGAAGACCTTGCCCGTCGTGCGCGGCCGTATGCGGAGAAGGACTGGGAAGAGCTTCAGGCATTCGCGGCTAAGTCGCTCGGCATCGACAAGTTGCAGCCCTGGGATACCGCATATGCGTCCGAAAAACTGCGCCAGCAGCGATACTCATTTTCGGAAACGGAAGTGCGTCAGTATTTCCCGCTCCCCAAAGTGCTCGACGGCTTGTTCCGCGTTGCAGGGACATTGTTTGACGTGACGATTCGTCCGCAAGAGGCCGAGACGTGGCATCCCGACGTCCGCTTCTTCCGCATCGAACGCAACGGCGAACTGGTCGCGCAGTTTTACATGGACCTGTTCGCCCGCGAAGGCAAGCGCGGCGGCGCATGGATGGATAGCGCACGCACGCGCAAGCGTCTGCACGATGGCGCACTGCAAACCCCGGTCGCCTACCTCGTCTGCAACTTCCCCGCACCGGTCGGAGAAAAGCCCGCCCTGCTGCCGCACGACGACGTCATCACGCTGTTCCACGAGTTTGGTCACGGCCTGCATCACATGCTGACGCAAGTCGAAGATGCAGGCGTTGCCGGCATCAATGGCGTTGAATGGGACGCTGTGGAATTGCCTTCGCAGTTCATGGAGAACTTCTGCTGGGAGTGGGACGTCCTTGAACACATGACAGCGCATGTCGATACGGGCGCCGCCCTGCCGCGCTCGCTGTTCGACAAGATGATCGCCGCACGCAATTTCCAGAGCGGCCTGATGATGCTGCGCCAGTTGGTCTTCTCGGACTTTGACATGCATCTGCATTACGACTTTGATCCGCGTGGCCCGGAGTCGGTGCTTGAGGTGTCGCGACGCATCAACGATCGTCTGCACGTCACCCCACAAGTCGATTTCTCGCGCTGGCCGAACACGTTCAGCCATATCTTCGCTGGCGGATACGCGGCAGGCTATTACAGCTATAAGTGGGCTGAAGTGCTCTCGGCCGATGCCTATGCCGCCTTCGAGGAAGCGTCCAAGGTGAGTGGTACGGTGCTGGATACCGCGACGGGGGCACGTTATCGCGACGAGATTCTCGCCGTGGGCGGCAGCCGTGAGGCGATGGAGTCGTTCATCGCATTCCGAGGTCGCGCGCCGCAAGTCGACGCTTTGCTGCGCCACAGCGGAATGTCGGCAAGCTGACACCTTGCATCACATGAGGAATGGGGGCTGACGGGCGTCGGCCCTCAGCCCTCAGCTATCGTCGTCGCAACCGTTCGGCCGCCACGTATAGCTGTGCGTCTCCTTATCGAGACAACGCGCGGCCTGAAAGCGAATGGTGCACCCGTTCTCGTACGTTCGCGTGCACTCACCATTGACGCATTGGGTGCGCATGCGGACCACCTGCCCAGTGGGTATCCGACACTGAGCCGGGGCGGCCTGAGCGGCCTGCGGTGGCGGCAAGCGCTTCCCAGGACGCTGACCGCTGTCGAACCACACTTGCGCGCCATCCGTCGAACACTGCCCACCTCGCTGGCAAACGACAAACGCATCCTGCAACGCAGAATCCTGCGTATCGCCTAGCGCTACCCCAACCTCACCATTGCTGGCGTGCACCACCGCCCAGTAGGCCGGGCCATTGCCCGCCATCAGCACCTCGCAGCGCCCTCCTCGGCTCCCTGATGCGAGTTGCGTTCTGCATCGGTTCACCGCCGCCAGTTTGGCCTTCGCCATCGACGTCTGGTTGGTGACGTAGACATATCGAAGGCCGCTTGCCGTGTGGACGCCCGCCACAGCAGACGCCGCGAGACCCGACTGGCTCACTGAGGCCAGCAGGCCTGCGAGCACAATCGCGCATGTCGCGGGAAAGAGGCGAAACAACCTGATCATGGCAAGACGGAGAGGAAAGCCCTGCGAGGAATGGTGAGAGTCCCCATCAGAACACAGGGCGAAACGGACGCAAGCGGTGAGCAAAGGGGAAATTGCCCGCTTATTGAGCTTGAGGCGGTCCGGGCGGAGGTAAATCAAAGGCGGACTAAAGCGGATACAGAGATCAAAACAAAACAGGCGGTGCATCTTTCGATGTCACCGCCTGTGTCGCCCGAAGTCTTCCTCAGGCGGGGCGTCACCTCACGGTGCGCCAGATGCGTCGGAACGACTTAGGTGCCGCGCTTGATCCAAGCCGCCAGATTGTGCGGACGCAGCGTGTCGTACTCTTCGAACGGCTGATGAATCCACGGATTCGTCGGCAGGAAATCGACCGCGTAATCCGGTGCCACCTTCGAGCAAGCCTTATGCCACAGCACGGCCGAGCGCACGTCCGTCACCTTCGTGAAACGCTCCTTCAGGTGCTTGCCGACGCGCTCGAGCGTCACGCCCGAATCGACCAGATCGTCGACCAGCAGCACACGACCTTCCAGCTCGCCGCGCGTGATGGTGATGTACTGAGCGATATCGAGGTCGCCACGAATGGTGCCTTCGGCTTCGCGATACGAACTCGTCGCCAGGATCGCGAGCGGCACGTCGTAAATGCGTGCGAGCTGGTCGCCCACACGCAAGCCACCACGGGCCAGACACAGGATCTTGTCGAACTTCCAGTTGGACTCATGGACCTTGAGCGCCAGGCGCTCGATCAGTCGATGATATTCGTCCCACGAGACCCAGAGGTTCTTATCGTCGTTTTGGGGCAGATTCATGGTGTGTCTTGCTTGTCGTGCTGTCTTTAGTTCTTGAAGGGGTGGCGCAGCAGGATCGTTTCGTCACGATCCGGGCCGGTCGACACCATATCGATCGGAATACCGCTCACTTCCTCGATACGCTTCAGGTAGTTCTGCGCCTGAGCCGGCAGTTGATCCCACGACGTCACGCCAACGGTGCTCTGCGTCCAGCCCGGGAAATCTTCGTAGACCGGCTCACAGCGCGCCACGTCGACAGCGCCGCGCGGCAGAATGTCGATCGCCTTGCCGTCGATCTTGTAACCGACGCACAGACGCACCGTTTCGAGACCATCGAGCACGTCGAGTTTCGTCATGCACAGACCGGTCACGCCGTTGATCTGAATCGAACGCTTGAGCGCTGCGGCATCCATCCAACCCGTGCGGCGCGGACGCCCCGTGACCGAACCGAATTCCTTACCCACCGTCGCGAGTTGCAGACCAATGGCTTCCTGACGGGCGGGATTATCCGCGTCGTACAGTTCGCTCGGGAACGGACCGGCGCCAACACGCGTGCAATACGCCTTGGTGATGCCAAGCACATAGTGGAGTTGTTGCGGACCGACACCCGCGCCAGCCGAAGCGGCACCTGCTACGCAGTTGCTGCTGGTGACGAACGGATACGTGCCGTGATCGATGTCGAGCAGCGTGCCCTGCGCACCTTCGAACAGCAGCTTCTTGCCTTCGCGGTTGACGGCATAAAGCTCCTGCGACACGTCGGCAATCATCGGACGCAGACGTTCGGCGTAGCTGAGCATCTTGTCCAGCGTTTCCTGGAAGTCGACAGCCGGCGCACCCAGATATTGCGTCAGAACGAAGTTGTGATAGTCGAGGTTTTCGCGCAGACGTTCGGCGAACGCCTTCGGATCGAACAGATCTTGCACGCGCAGTGCACGGCGGCCGACCTTGTCTTCGTAGGCCGGGCCAATGCCGCGACCGGTCGTGCCGATCTTGCCTGCGCCGCGACGCGCTTCGCGCGCCTGGTCGATGGCAACGTGGTACGGGAGAATCAGGGTACAGGCCTCGGAAATGCGCAGACGGCCGCAAACGTTCAGGCCAGCGCTTTCGAGCTCTTCGATTTCCTTGAACAGGGCTTCGGGCGACAGCACCACACCGTTACCGATGTAGCACGTGACGTCCTTGTGCATGATGCCCGACGGGATCAGGCGCAGGATCGTCTTCTTGCCACCGATGATGAGCGTATGTCCGGCATTGTGGCCACCCTGGAAACGCACCACGCCTTGCGCGTGATCGGTCAGCCAGTCGACGACCTTACCCTTACCTTCGTCGCCCCATTGGGTTCCGATAACGACGACGTTGCGTCCCTGATTCAAAGCATTGCCGGACATAACAATAGTTGGTTTGGTTAAAAACGTATTCTACCCGTGTTGGCGCAGGCGAGTGCCGCTTTTTTCAGCGAATTCACCGGGGCGTCACAACCCACTGGCCATTTTTCTCGACAAGTACGCGGTCTCCCGTGAACTCCTCGAAATCCTGGTCGTGCCCCGGCAGCATGCGGATCACGACCTCGCCCGCGTCGCGCAGGCTGTCGATCTTGGCGCGCAGACCCGGCACATCGTCAGCCGGGGCCAAAATCGCGTTACTGCGCGCTTCCACCGGCGAAATGGCCGCCAACTCACGCAAATCGAGCGAAAAACCGGTCGCCGGACGGTCGCGCCCGAACGCCTGCCCCACCTTGTCGTAACGCCCGCCGCGCGCAATCGCGTTGGGAATGCCATCGACATACGCCGCGAACATCACGCCGCTGTGGTACTGATAGCCACGCAAGTCAGCCAGATCGATCGAAAGCACCGCCGGACCGTCCTTGCTCTGCGACGCCGCCAGATAGGCCAGATCGTCGAGCGCAGCCTTCACGCCCGGCAGATCCGGCAGGACCTTGCGGGCGCGCTCCAGCGTATCCGCCGGGTCGCCGTACAACGTGGTCAGGCTCAGCAAGGCGTCGCGCACGTGTGCCGGCAGGTCTCGCGTCAATTCCTGTAGTTGAGGCACGTCCTTCGTTGCCAGCGCACCGAACAACTGGCTTTCGATAGCTTCGGCAGCCGGCACGCCTTCCAGCAGCGCCTCAAGCACACCCGCGTGGCAAAGATCGATACGAATCTGCTTCAAGCCGGCGAGTTGCAGGCAGAACAGCAGCAATTCCTGGATTTCGAGATCCGCCTCGAGACCGCTATGGCCGAAGATTTCGGCGCCGATCTGGAACGGCTCGCGGGTCGCCAGCAAATTACGCGGACGAGTAAACAGCACGCTACCGGCATAGCACAGACGCGTCACGCCTTTGCGGTTGAGCAAATGGGCGTCGATACGGGCGATCTGTGGCGTGATGTCGGCGCGCAGACCCATCGTGCGCCCCGAGAGCTGATCGACGAGCTTGAACGTGCGCAGGTCGAGGTCATGGCCGGTGCCGGTCAGCAGCGACTCGACATACTCGAGCATCGGCGGCATGACGAGCTCATAGCCGTACGTACGGAAACGATCGAGCATCAGTCGGCGCAGATCTTCGATCTTGCGCGCCTCGGACGGCAGCACGTCGGCGATATTTTCGGGAAGTAGCCAGTTCGGCATGGGTATTTCGGAATTCAGACGGCGCGTGAAAGCGCCTTTTAGTAATCGGCCAGCAGCATCAGAATCAGCCCCAGCAGGACGGCGGCCAGGCCGAAGAAGCGAATCTGGCCGGACGGCATTTCCGTTATTTTACGAAAACTTTGCCGCCACCGTTCCGGCGCGGCAAACGGAAACAATCCCTCCACGATCAGCATGAGGGCGAAAGCGAGAATTATCGTGCTGCTGGTCACAGGAGGGCTCGGCCAAAACGCCACCGCCCGCGTTGACGCGGGCGGTGGCAGCTACTCGGATGTCAGAAGCGCTATTTTCCCGCTTTTCCGGCTGACGCGCCAGCACCACCGGAACCGCGCATAAATCGGAAGAAGTCGCTGTTCGGGTCGGCGATGATCACGTCCTTCTTGTCACGGAAGGTCGCCTTGTACGCTTCGAGGCTCTGGTAGAACTGGGCAAACTGCGGATCGCGGCCAAACGCCTGAGCGTAGATACCAGCGGCAACTGCGTCGCCCTCACCCTTGACCTGCTGCGCCTTGGCATATGCCTCGGCGACGACCACGTCACGTTGACGGTCGGCATCGGCACGAATCTGCTCGGCTTCAGCTGCACCCGTCGAACGCAATTCGTTCGCCACGCGCTTACGTTCGGCGGCCATCCGGCTGTACACCGAATCGCTGATCCCTGCGGCCAGGTCCACACGACGCATGCGCACATCGACAATCTCGATACCCACTTGCGCGGCTTCGTCGCCCACCTTCTGCTTCACCCATTGCATGACCTGATCACGCTGCGTCGAGACCACTTCGGTCACGGTGCGCTTGGTGAACGCTTCCTGCAACGCCGAGCGAATCTGCTGCGTCAGACGATCCTGTGCGAGGCGGTTGTCGCCCTTGAAGCTCACATAGAACTTGCGCGGGTCGATGATGCGCCACTTCACATACGAGTCGACGATCAGGTTCTTCTTCTCGGCCGTGATGAAACGCTCAGGCTCCGGGTTGTCGATGGTCATGATGCGCTTGTCCAGATACAGCACGGTCTGGAGCGGCGGCGGCAACTTGAATTTCAGGCCAGGCTGGCTGTAGACGTCCTTGATCTCGCCAAGCGAGAACACCACGGCATAACGGCGCTGGTCCACCACGAACATGGTCGAGGCGAGCACGATCAGCAAAACGATCAGCGCGACGATAACGGTTCCAATACGGTTCATGCGCTTATCCCCTTAGCGTGAATCGCGGTCGCGGTTGCGCAGTGCCGCACGCGATCGATCATGGTCGACATCACTGCTGTCGCTCGCGGCAGGCGCACCTGCCGCTGCCCCCGTGCCTGCACCGGATGCCGGTGCCGGGGTCGATGCGTCGCTACGCGAACGCTCCATGATCTTGTCCAACGGCAGATACAACAGGCTGTTGTTCTTCGAATCCACCATGATCTTCGTGGTGCGCGAGTAGATCTGCTGCATCGTATCGAGATACATACGCTCGCGGATCACGCCCGGCGCCTTGGCGTAGGCTTCTTGCACCGACTTGAAGCGATCGGCATCACCCTGCGCCTGCGACACGACACGCGCCTTGTAACCGGCTGCCTCTTCCGTCAGACGCGACGCCGTACCCTTGGCACGCGGAATCACGTCGTTGGCATAGGCTTGCGCTTCGTTCTTCGCGCGCTCGAGATCCTGCCCGGCCTTCACGGCGTCGTCGAACGCTGCCTGCACCTGCTCGGGCGGCTGAACGCTTTGCATCGTCACGCTCGTGACGAGAATGCCCGTCTTGTAGCTATCCAGAATGCGCTGGATCGACGTGACGAGTTCGTTCGCGATTTCTTCGCGACCGGCATAGAGCACGAAGTCCATCTTGCTCTTGCCGACGATCTCACGCACGGCCGTCTGCGCCGCCAGATTGACCGACGATTCGGCATCCACGTTATTGAACAGGAACTCGGTCGCGTCCTTGATGCGGTACTGAACGGCGAAGCGAACATCAATGATGTTCTCGTCGCCCGTGAGCATCGACGAATCCTTCAGATCGGTATCGCGAATCGTGTTAGAGCGGCCGATTTCCACCGATCGGATCTGCGACATGTTGACGATCTCGACCGACTGGAACGGGTACGGCAAGCGCCATTGAATACCCGAGGTGGTCGTGTACTTGTACTTGCCGAACTGGGTGACGACACCGACCTGACCTTCCTGGACGATGAAGACGCCCGTGGCCAGCCAGATCAGGAATGCCAGCGCGACGACAACGCCCACGCCAATACCCGACCCACGCGAGCCACCGGAGAAATTGTTCGAGCCGCCGTTGTTGCCGCCTCCACCGTTCTTACGGCCGAAGATACGGTTCAGACGGCGATTGAAATCGCGCCACAGTTCGTCGAGATCGGGGGGGCCATCCTGCTGCGGTCCTTGCGGTCCGCGCGGCGGCTCCTTCTGATCCTGCGAATTCGGAGTGTTCGCACGATCGGGGCGGTTCGGCTCCTGATTACCGGACGGCGAATCGCCGCCGCCGTCCCGCCCCCAGCGCGGGTCGTTCAGGGAGAAAATCAAGCCAACTCGTCGCATCAAAGCTCTTGGAAGCATAGGTAGAAGCGTGGTGACTGAAGCGGGTTGGGCGTTGCGACCGGCGCGCCTCATATCGGAGCGCGCATGCTGCCGGTTCGCGCGTGGTTCCCGAATCTGGTTTGCCGATCGGCGGCCTTGCCCGGCCTCCGTCTAGTCTCTTGCCAGTTCGTCACCCGAGTCGGGACGTGCTGCCGGTGTTCCCCGTGGCAACGCGCCCTTCACGGTGCGACGTCTCGTGTTATCTGTCTTCTGCGCGCGGCACATCGTCCCAACGGTCGATGAGCCGGACATCGGGCGCTTCGTGCTGCGATTGTAACCCACCAGTGCCAGCCACAACCGCCTCGCTGATGGCCTCGCGCAGCAGGTCGAGGCCCTGGCCGGTGCGTGCGCTCAAAAAGACGCGCGTAATGCGCCCGGCCTCATCCCGTTCGATTCTCGGCCCTTGTGCGGCCAGTTCCGGCACCGCGTCGATCTTGTTCCAGACGAGAATCTGCGGGATATCGGCCGCGTCGATCTCCGCCAGCACGGCGTTGACCTCGGCCATCTGCTCCTTGCGCACCTGACTCGACGCGTCCACCACATGCAGCAGCATGTCGGCGTGCACCGTCTCCTCAAGCGTCGCACGGAATGCCGCCACCAACTGGTGAGGCAACTCGCGGATGAATCCGACAGTATCAGACAGCACGATGTTCCCGACATCGCCAAGATAAACACGACGCGAGGTCGTATCGAGCGTTGCAAACAGCTGATCGGCGGCGTAGGCGTTGGCCTTCGTCATCGAATTGAACAGCGTGGATTTGCCCGCGTTGGTATAGCCGACGAGCGAGATCGACATCGTGCCGCTACGCTGACGCGCGCGACGCTGCGTATCGTGCTGACGCTGCAGCTTCTCGAGCCGCACTTTGAGCGACTTCACACGCTCGCCGAGCAAACGACGGTCGGTTTCCAGCTGCGTTTCACCCGGCCCACGCAGACCGATACCGCCTTTCTGACGTTCAAGGTGAGTCCAGGCGCGCACGAGGCGCGTGGACAAGTACTGCAACTGCGCGAGTTCGACCTGCAGCTTGCCTTCATGACTCTTCGCGCGTTGGGCGAAGATATCGAGGATCAGGCTGGTACGGTCCACCACGCGGCGTTGCAGCAGGTGTTCGAGGTTACGCTGCTGACCCGGGGTCAGTGCGTGATTGAAAATCACCAGTTCGACGTCGTACTCGGCGATGGCGTCGCGCAATTCTTCAGCCTTGCCGCTGCCGATAAACAGCTTGGCGTCCGGGCTATGGCGACGGCCGGTAATGGTCACGACAGGCTTGGCGCCTGCGGATTGCGTCAGAAGGTCGAGTTCCTGGAGACTGGCTTCGAAATCGAGTTTGCCGAAATCGATGCCGACGAGCGCGGCGTTGGTGGTCAAGCTACGCTGGGATTGGGAATTGGGACTGTTGGACAAGAGCGGGCGGTGGGGAAGAGAAATTCGCCCGGCCGGAGACTCCCGGTCGGGCGAGCCTGAATCAGGACTGCTCGGCTTCCGGATGGAAATTCACCGGACGCGCAGGCACGACCGTCGAAATGGCATGCTTGTAAACCATTTGGGTGACCGTGTTGCGCAGCAGGACGACATACTGGTCGAACGACTCGATGTTTCCCTGCAGCTTGATACCGTTGACCAGATAGATCGAGACGGGAACATGCTCCTTACGCAAGGCGTTCAGAAACGGGTCTTGTAGAAGTTGCCCTTTGTTGCTCATAAGTTACTCCATTGTATTTTTAGCAAATGACCGTAAGCCAGGGCGTGTGCGCGCTTCCCACCCTGACTTCCACACTATAGCCGATTTTGCTAGCGTCGCCAGCAAAACCCCGCCCCAGGCGGGCTTTCACTCGCCCTTGGCGTAAGGGTTCGCGCTGTTGCGGAACTCTATGCGTAATGGAGTGCCCTTCAACTTAAAAGTTTCGCGGAAACGGTTCTCAAGGTAGCGACGATAGCTATCGGTCACGCCATCCAGACTGTTCCCGTGAATGACGATGATCGGCGGATTCGAACCACCCTGGTGGGCATAGCGCAGCTTCGGACGCGAGAAGCCCGCCCGCCGCGGCTGCTGGTGCTCCACGGCCTCGATCAACGCCTTCGTGAGCTTCGGCGTCGGCAACTTCGTCATCGCTGCGGCGAACGCTTCGTCCACCGAACGCATCAGCGGACCAATGCCCGTCGCCTTCGCGGCCGAAATGAAGTGGAAGTTCGCAAAACCGAGGAATTTGAGCTTTCGCTCCAATTCCTGTTTCGCCTGATCGCGGGTGTATTCGTCCAGCCCGTCCCACTTGTTCACGCCCACGACCACGGCACGCCCCGACTCCAGAATAAAGCCGGCGATGTGCGCGTCCTGATCGGAAATATCCTGACGTGCGTCGAGCATCAGGATCACGACGTTTGCATCAGCAATCGATTGAAGCGTTTTCACAACCGAGAACTTCTCGATCGCCTCGAACACTTTGCCTCGACGGCGCAGACCCGCCGTATCGATCAGCGTGTAGTTCTTGCCCTGACGCTCGAAGTCGATGTGAATCGAATCGCGCGTGGTGCCCGGCATGTCGAATGCGATCACGCGCTCCTCACCCAGCAGCGTGTTGACCAGCGTCGACTTCCCGACGTTCGGACGGCCGACGATGGCGATCTTCACACGGCCATCGTGCTTGTCGTCGTCTTCGTTCTCGTCCGGATTCGCGTAGAACGGGGCAATGGCTTCGTCGATGACTTCCTTCACACCGTCGCCGTGCGCGGCCGAAATCGCCAGCGGATCACCCAGACCGAGTTCGTAGAAATCGTTCGCGACCGCGGAGTACTTCATGCCCTCGGCCTTGTTGACCACGAGCATGATCTTGCGCCCTGTCTTGCGCAGATAGTCGGCAATGATCTGGTCTTGCGGCGTCAGCCCCTGGCGGCCGTCCACGATGTAGATCACCACATCGGCTTCGACCACGGCCTGACGCGTTTGCTTGGCCATCTCGTGGAAGATACCTTCCTTGGCCACGGGTTCGAAGCCGCCAGTATCGATCACCAGATACGGATGCTCGCCAACGCGCCCCTCGCCATAGTGACGGTCGCGCGTGAGCCCGGGCATGTCGGCAACGAGTGCGTCGCGCGAGCGGGTCAAACGGTTGAATAGCGTCGATTTGCCGACGTTGGGGCGCCCTACGAGCGCGATCACGGGTTTCATGAATAAGCCCTAAAAACGAAGACGGCCGGCGCGCTGCCGGCCGTTCCCGGAAAATGCCCGGGTGCTTGCCGGTTACCGGTTATTCCGGACGGAAGCCATAAATGTTGCCGTCGCGGGTTTGCACAACCAGCGTCTGACCGGCGATGACCGGCTGTGCGCTGATGGCTCCGCTCAGCTTGACGCGGGCGAGGAACTCACCGTTGTCACGAGACAGGAAATGCAGATAGCCCTGCTTGTCGCCCACGACCACCACGCGGCCGAGCGCCAGCGGCGCCGACAGATCGCGGTACTTGAGCTTGTCGTTCTGCCACAGTGTACTGCCATCGGCAGCGTTGAACGCGTACACGGCACCATCGGTATTGACGGCAGCCACCACACGCTCGTCCTGCGACACACCGTTCGGCGACGAGAAATCGCGCGCCCACAGACCGTTGCCGGTCTGCACGTCGGCGCAACCCACGCGGCCCTGGAACGTCGCGCCGCAGACCTGACGACCGAACACGACCGGCGAGCCGGTGACGTCATTCACACGCTCGACTTCCGTCACACCCTTCGGGTACGACAGCGGCGTGATCCACTGCGGATTGCCGGTATTGGCGTCGAGCGCCACCAGCTTGCCGCCCGGGAAGCCCGTGATGACCGAACGGTCACCCACGAACGCCATGCCGGTGCCGGTACGCAGCGTCAGCGACGTTGCCGGTTGCGAATACGACCAGCGCACCGAACCCGTGCCCGAATCGAACGCGGTCACACGGTTGTTGATGGCACGCACCACCACCAGACCACGTCCCACCAGCGGCGCCGTCAGCACTTCGCTGCCGGCGTTCGCTTTCCATGACTGCTTGCCGTCATGATCGAAGGCAATCACATCGCCCTTGTGCGTGGCGACCACCGTCGTCTCGCCATCGCTGCCCGGACCTGCGGTGATGTTCGTATCCGCCTTGGCCGACCAGGTCGACGCTCCCGTTTCCGCATCCACGCGCACGATGCTGCCGTTCGCGCCAGCCGCGAACACGGCGTTGCCCACGGCCACCGGCGCAAAGCTGTAAGCGCCGGCCTTGCCAACGCTTGCCGTCCACATCTGCTTGACGGTCAGCGCCTGCTTGATCTCCGTGAGCGGCGTGGGCTCATGCGCCGGCTTGCTGCCGAACAGCCCGCAACCACCCAGCGTGCCCAACACTGCCAGCGTCAGCACAGCGGTGCTCGCGCGCTTGAAAATGCCACGGCGCGGCGAAACCGTCTGGGCGACCTGCACGGACTGTGACATGGCCATCGTTTGCGGCATCGATCGACGGAAGTCGTTAAGGATCATCATGTACCCGGTTATGCGTTATGGGAGGGTAATACTTGCCAACGGAATGCCGACGCGCGTCAGGCCCCCAGCGCGTCGAGCTTGAATTGCACGAACTGGCGCATGCCCGAATCCTGCTTGTCGAGCTTGTCGAGCGCCAGCTTGTAAGCGGTTCGTGCGTCGGCCACCTTGCTCTGGGCGACGAGGACATCGCCGCGGCGATCGGCAAACAGCGCAGCATACGGTGCCGGCGGGTTGTCGAGCATCTTGAGCGCTTCGTCGTAAGCCTTCTCGTCGAGCAGCACACCCGCCAGACGCAGCTTGGCCAGTTGCTTGTACTCGTCGTCCTTGGCGTTCGACACTGCCCATTGCAGTTGCGCCTTGGCACCTGCCACGTCACCGCTATCGGCCAGCGTCTTGGCGGCGAGCAGCGCGGTCATCTGCGCATACGGCGTGCCGCTGAACTTGCTCTCCATGTCAGACGCGATACGGGCAACCTTCACCTTGTCGTTCGCAGTGACGGCCGTTTCCAGTTCGCCATACAGCACGCCGGCTTCCACCGCCTGCTTGCGCTCGTAATAGCGCCACAGGTTCCAGCCGCCATAGGCCAGCATGATGACGACGAGCGTCCAGATAACGTAATTGCCGTACTGCTTCCACCAGGCCTTTACGTTCTCGATCTGTTCCTGTTCCTCGTGATAGCTGCTCATTCGCCGGGTTCTCCGTGTCTGGCGTCTTGGATTAATGAAGCGTTTCGTTGCCTGCGCCGTCGTCGGCCAGGCTTTCGTTCACGCTCTCATCGGCACTGGCGACGATGGCGTCGATCAGATACTCGGCGAGACCGTCGAACGGCACGCTTGTCTGGTTGTTCGTCTGCTCGGCGGCACGCAGATGTTTGACTTCGGCAGTGCCCGACGCCACTTCGTTCTCACCGATGATGACGGCGAAGTTGGCACCGCTGGCGTTCGCGCGCTTCATCTGCGACTTGAAGCTGCTACCGTTGCCGTCCGGGCTGCAATGGAACACCACGTTCAGACCGGCATCGCGCATGCGTTCTGCTGCAATCAGCGCCGGCGCCACGGCCGATTCTCCCTGATGCACGACGTAGACGTCAGCACCTTCGGCCTGCGGCACAAGATCGTCTTCGCGCAGCAGTTCGAGAATGCGTTCGACACCCATCGCCCAGCCGCAAGCCGGCGTAGCATCGCCACCCAGTTGCTCGATCAGCGGATCGTAACGACCGCCACCGGCCACCGTGCCCTGCGCACCCAGCTTGTCCGTCACCCACTCGAACACGGTCAGATTGTAGTAATCCAGACCGCGCACGAGACGCGGATTGATCGTGAACGGGATGTTGTTCGCCTTGAGCAGCGACTGCACGCCCTCGAAGTGCTTGATCGACGCTTCGCCGAGATAGTCGATGAGCTTCGGCGCACCTTCGACCATTTCCTGCATCGCCTGGTTCTTCGTATCGAGCACGCGCAGCGGATTGGTGTAGAGGCGACGCTTGCCGTCCTCATCCAGCAGATCGACGTGCTTCTCGAGGTAGGCGATCAGATCGGCGCGGTGACGCGCGCGCTCTTCGCCCTGCCCCAGCGAGTTCAACTGGAGGTGGATACCGGTCAGACCGAGATCGTCCCACAGACGCTGGCACATCAGAATGATTTCGACGTCAGCGTCCGGGCCTGCCAGACCGAGCGCTTCCACGCCGACCTGATGGAACTGACGATAGCGGCCGCGTTGCGGCTTTTCGTGACGGAACATCGGGCCGAAGTACCACAGACGCTTGGGGCCGCCGTACAGCAGATTGTGTTCGAGCGTTGCGCGAACCGCTGCCGCCGTACCCTCCGGACGCATCGTGAGTTGTTCGCCATTGAGCGAGTCGGTGAAGCTGTACATCTCTTTCTCGACGATGTCCGTCACTTCACCGATACCGCGCGTGAACAATTGCGTCTGTTCGAGGATCGGCGTACGGATCTGTTGATAGCCGTAGGCACGCAACATGGCGCGCACCGATTCCTCGAAAAACTCCCACAGGGCTTCGTCCTGCGGGAGGATGTCGTTCATGCCTTTGACCCCGGCCAGTTTGGCGAGGCGATTCTTCTTTGCGTCAGTCATATTCTCTTGTGTTCTGCCTGCGTCCCTGCGACGCACTGCTCACGGTGTGCTGGCGCACATAGCGCATGCCCGCTTAGGCGGCCACTGCGCCTTCGGCCTGACCGTAATGCGTCTTCACATAGTCGTCGACGATCTGCTGGAATTCCTCAGCGATGTGATCGCCACGCAGCGTGCGCACCTTTTCGCCATCGACGAAAACCGGTGCTGCCGGCGATTCGCCCGAACCCGGCAGGCTGATGCCGATGTTCGCGTGCTTCGATTCGCCCGGACCGTTCACGATGCAGCCCATGACCGCGACGTTCATGTTCTCGACGCCCGGATATTGAGCCTTCCACACCGGCATTTGTTCACGCAGGTATGTCTGAATATTCGACGCCAGTTCCTGGAACACCGTGCTCGTCGTACGGCCGCAACCGGGGCAGGCGATCACCATCGGTGCGAACGCACGCAGGCCCATCGTCTGCAGGATTTCCTGCGCCACCACGACTTCGCCCGTACGCGCGCCTCCCGGTTCCGGCGTCAGCGAAATACGGATCGTGTCGCCGATGCCTTCTTGCAGCAGCACCGACAGCGCAGCCGTCGAAGCGACGATACCCTTCGAACCCATACCAGCCTCGGTCAGCCCGAGGTGCAGCGCATAGTCGCAACGCTTGGCCAACTCGCGGTACACCGCGATCAGGTCCTGCACTGCGCTGACCTTGCACGACAGCAGAATCTTGTCGGCCGCGAGACCCACGCGTTGCGCGAGTTCGGCCGATTCGAGCGCCGACGTGATCAGCGCTTCGTACATCACGCTCTGCGCGTCCCACGGCGTGGCACGTGCGGCGTTTTCGTCCATGATGCGAGCGAGCAACGACTGATCCAGGCTGCCCCAGTTCACACCGATACGCACCGGCTTGTCGTACTTGATCGCCATCTCGATCATTTGCGCGAACTGCGTGTCGCGCTTGGCGCCCTGCCCGACGTTACCCGGGTTGATGCGGTACTTCGACAGCGTCTCAGCACATTCCGGATAGTCGGCGAGCAGCTTGTGGCCGTTGTAGTGGAAGTCGCCCACCAGCGGCACCATCACGCCCATGCGATCGAGTTGCTCGCGGATATGCGGCACGGCAGCAGCCGCTTCCGGCGTATTCACCGTGATCCGCACGAGTTCGGAGCCGGCCTGCGCCAGTTCCTTGACCTGAATGGCCGTACCGATCACGTCGGCCGTGTCGGTGTTGGTCATCGATTGCACGCGAATCGGCGAATCGCCGCCAACCGTCACCAGTTGACCGCCCCAGCGAATCCCGACCTTGCGGGACTGACGGCGGGGTGCCGGACCACCGATGATCGGCATGCATTCTACAGAAGCCATGATTACCCTCTTTCGGTCTTACTGGAGCGTCAGACGCGCCACGTTGCCCGCATTGCGGGACTTGATCTCGACCGGTTGACCGTTGAATTCCAGCGACTCGACGCCCGCGACGTTACCCACAACGATCTTGAGCGGCGCATCGCCCGTGATTTCCTGTTCGGCACCTGCACGCATCAGTTGGGAGAACAGCACCTTGCCGTCCTTCGAACGCACTTCCACCCAGCTGTCTGCCTTCAGATGCAACGCAATCTTGCCATTACCCGGCGCACCAACGCTCGACGCCTTCGCTTCGGCCGGTGCCGCAGGCGTTGCTGCGCTCGTCGCGGCCGCAGCACTGGCGATCCCCGCAACCACGTGCGTCGGATCGACGGCGGCGATCAGGCCCGGGCCTGCAGCGGCCGCACTGGCCGATGCGTTATTGACCGTACTTTCCGTATTGCCGTTGTTCGTCGCATTGGCGACGTTCGTGGCGGCACCGCCTTCGGCCCCCGGCGGCGTGCCGTTGGCATCGGCGACCACCGGCTGACTGGCCGGCTCTGCGGCATCGGCCGCACCTTGTGCCGACGCGCCGCTTGCCAGATCTGCCGCTTCGATGTTGCCGCGCCCAGCCTTGTGGGCATTGCCGAAGTACCACGCAGCCCCCGCGATCACGACCAGCGCGGCCAGTGCCCAGGGCCACTTGGCCTGAGAGGCGGCGACCGGCGAGCGGAAACGCACCGGGCTCTTCGGAATGCTCGGCTGCCCCGACTGCGGTTGCGGGATATCGATGGGGACCGGTGCCGTGCCGCTCACGCGGCGCAGCGATTCGATCATCGGTTCGGGATCGCCCCCGACCATGCGCGCGTAGCTACGCACCACACCCTGAATAAACGGCATTTCCGGCAAGGCATCCCACTCGCCGGCTTCGAGACGCTTGAGCTTCTGCACCGAGACCTTCAAACGCGCCGACACGTCCTCAATGGACATGCCGCGCTTCTCGCGCAAAGCGGCCAGTTGCGCACCCACTTGCGCGCCCAGCTCCGCCCATCCGGCAGGTGCTCCCTGCGGCAAGCCCTGGCCTTGAGCCCCGGTTTGCCCGCCTGCATCCGCCTGATTCTGGTTATCCATCGATACGCCCCCGTTCGTAAGCAGCCGCCCGCAGCGGCTGAGGATATGCTCGCGACAGCTTCGCTACATCGTCCCCCGTGCGCGCGGCGTGAAGATCTGCGCGGCGCATCGGGCGATTTTGCATGTCACTGACGAAATTGCGCGGAACGCGAAACGCGCCCCGCGCAAGGAATGCTTTTGTGCACGACTGATCCGACGCAAGGCATGGCACGTGCGGGGCCGACGGCCCTAGCCACGGTCCACGCCCGCCCATGCGAAGCCTCATACGCTACGCACCTCGACCGCGATTTTCCCGAATTTGCCGCGCTGTGCAAGCCGCGTGCGATCCTGCACTTCGCCGGCCAGCTGACCACAGGCGGCGTCGATGTCGTCACCGCGCGTCTTGCGCACCGTCGTGACGAGGCCTGCGTCGAGCAAAATCTGCGCAAATCGCTTGATTTGCGGATCCTTCGAGCGCAGCAGACCGGATTCGGGGAACGGATTGAAAGGGATCAGATTGAATTTGCACGGCACGTCGCGCGTCAGTGCGACAAGCTCGCGCGCATGCGCTTCGGTGTCGTTTACACCGTCGAGCATGCAGTACTCGAACGTGATGAAATCGCGCGGCGCCACTTCCAGGTAACGCTCGCACGCGCCCATCAGTTCGCGTAACGGATATTTTTTGTTGAGTGGCACGAGCACGTCGCGCAGCGCATCGTTCGGCGCGTGCAGCGAGACGGCCAGCGCCACGGGCAGTTCCTGGCCCAGGCGGTCCATCATCGGCACCACACCGGACGTCGACAAGGTCACGCGACGACGCGACAGCCCATAGGCGTTGTCGTCGAGCATCAGGCGCATGGCACCGACCACGTTGTCGAAATTGAGCAGCGGCTCGCCCATCCCCATCATCACCACGTTGGTGATAACGCGTTCGTTCTTGCCTTCGCGCCCGAGGTCGCGGCGCAATGCAAACTCGGCCATCCACAACTGGCCGATGATTTCGCCAAGCGACAGATTGCGCGAAAAACCCTGCTTGCCGGTCGAACAGAACCGGCAATTGACGGCGCAGCCCGCTTGCGACGAAACGCAAAGCGTGCCACGCGTCTCCTCAGGGATGTAGACGGTCTCGACGGCATTGCCGTTACCCACATCCAGCAGCCATTTGCGCGTACCGTCCGCCGACAGATGGTCGGTGATGGCGGCAGGCGCGGCGATGTGCGCGCGCGTTTTCAACTTCTCGCGCAGCGACTTGGCCAGATCGGTCATGCCGTCGAAATCGGCGGCGCCCATCTGGTGGATCCAACGCTGGAGCTGGCGAGCACGGAACGGCTTTTCGCCGAGCGTGCCGCAATAGGCGGCCAGACCGTCCGGATCGTAATCAAGCAGATTCGTAAGGTTGGTCATGGCCCTGGTCCGTCAACATCCCTTCGGTAACTTCCTGCAATTGAGCGACTATACGCGGCTTAGCGCGAGTAGACGTTCATGCCCGGGAAGAAGAAAGCCACTTCCACAGCGGCCGTTTCAGCAGCGTCCGAGCCGTGCACAGCGTTGGCGTCGATGCTGTCGGCGAAGTCGGCGCGAATCGTGCCCTTCTCCGCCTTCTTCGGGTCGGTGGCGCCCATCAGTTCGCGGTTCTTCGCGATGGCGTTTTCACCTTCCAGTGCCTGGATCATCACCGGGCCCGAGATCATGAAGTCGACCAGATCCTTGAAGAACGGGCGCTCCTTGTGCACGGCGTAGAACTGCTCGGCATCGGCGCGCGACAGGTGCACCAGCTTGGCAGCGGCGATCTTCAGGCCGGCGGCTTCGAAGCGGCTGTAAATCTGGCCGATCACGTTCTTAGCAACGGCATCGGGCTTGATAATCGACAAAGTGCGTTCGACTGCCATGAAAAACTCCAAAAAATTAAGCAGTTATATAACCAACATGAACCCGTAATTGTAGCACGAAGGCTGTTATGATGGGGATGGAACCTACAGTGCGCGTACCGCTCAAACGCAGGACGGCCGGGACGATCCGGCTTTTCGCGAAGTTGACACAAGGGTGTGATTCCGGCGCCCTCCCTTGATGGGAGGGTTGACGAGCGCAACGGCCGATTGAAAATGGGACTTTTGCCCCGAGATTTCGAGAATCGTCCGAGCGCTTTGCGCAGGGGATTTCGGTATCCTTGCACTTCGACGACAAGCCAGACCAACGGCTGCGGGGGATTCGCCGGCAACGGTTGCCGGTCATCGTATGCGTCATAAGGCGCCTGCCGGCCCCGCCAACAGGCACAACGACCACGGAGAACACAATATATGAACCAGGATTTCCAACGCTTCGGCTACGGCGGGACGGGTGGCGTCTCGACCGCACAGGTACGCAACAAGGTGCTGCGCAACACGTATTGGCTGCTCGCGCTGTCGATGCTGCCGACGATTGCAGGTGCCTGGCTGGGTGTGACCTACGGCTTCGCGCTGTTCGCGGGCAGCCCGGTGGTCAGCATGGTCCTGTTCCTCGCAGTTGCTTTCGGCTTCATGTTCGCGATCGAACGCTTCAAGAATAGCGGCGTCGGCGTGGCACTACTGTTGGGCTTCACGTTCTTCATGGGCCTGATGCTCACGCGCCTGCTGAGCTTCGTACTGGGCTTTTCGAACGGTGCATCGCTCATCATGCTGGCGTTCGGCGGCACGGCTGTGATCTTCACCGTGATGGCAACGGTTGCGACGGTCAGCAAGCGCGACTTCAGCGGCCTGGGCAAGTGGCTGTTCATGGGCGTGATCGTGATCCTGCTCGCCTCGATCGCCAACATCTGGCTGCATCTGCCGGCACTGATGCTGACGGTCTCGGTCCTCGCCATCGCGATCTTCTCGGCGTACATCCTGTTTGACGTGCAGCGCGTGGTGAACGGCGGCGAAACGAACTACGTGACGGCAACCCTCGCGATCTACCTCGACCTGTACAACATCTTCACCAACCTGCTCGCCATCCTCGGCGTGCTGGGCGGCAACCGCAACTAAGCGGCGAGGTAATGACTGGCGGTCAGCGCCGCCAGCTAGTCAGAAGTAAAAAAGCCAGTCCTTCGGGACTGGCTTTTTCTTTGGGGGATTCGGATTCGCGGTGGACGACCGAGAGACAGCAACCTGCGGCCCCTGCCTGGCGGGCGCCTAGTGCGTTTTCAGCCCCATCCGCGAATACTTAGACACCCTCGTGGATGACACCCTCACCATCTGTCGCACCGGCAATCGCCTCGACACCTTCGTCGGCGGGCTCATCGGTGGCATCACCGGATACGCGCACGCGCGGCACCCACGGCTGCCCGATGCTCTCATGTTCGAATACCGCCATCGATTCCACGTGCGAGGTGTGCGGGAACATGTTCACGACACCGGCCAGTGTCAAACGATACCCCGCCTCATGCACCAGCAAGCCGGCGTCGCGTGCCAACGTCGCCGGGCTGCAGGAAACGTACACGATACGCTTGGGCAGACCCTCGTACCCTTGCTGCGCCAGTTCGGCCAGCGCCTTCGACACCGCCAGCGCACCCTCGCGCGGCGGATCGATCAGATAGCGGTCGAACGCGCCGAGCGCACGCATGTCGTCCGCAGTGATATCGAACAGGTTGCGGCACGCGAACTCCGTCCGCTCGGCCACGCCGTTGCGCTGCGCATTGGCCAAGGCGCGTTCGGTCAACGCTGTGCTGCCCTCAATCCCCATGACTGTGCCGGCACGACGCGCCAGCGGCAACGTGAAGTTGCCCAGCCCACAGAACAGATCGAGCACGCGCTCGTTCGACTGCGGCGCAAGCAGACGCAGCGCACGATGCACAAGCACGCGGTTGATTTGATGATTGACCTGCGTAAAGTCCGTCGGCTTGAACGGCATCCGGATCTGGTATTCCGGCAGCGTGTAATGGAGTTCCGGTTCGAGCGGATAGAACGGCACGGCCGTGTCCGGCCCCTTCGTCTGCACCCAGAACTGAACGCGATTCGCGTCCGCAAACGCGCGGAGAATGTCTTCGTCCGCCGGCGTCAGCGGCTCGAGAATACGCAGCACAAGCGCCGTGACGTCAGCACCAATCGCCAGTTCGATTTGCGGCAGGCGCTCACGAATCGACAGCGATTCGACCAGACGACGCAGCGGCACCAGCATGTCCGACACGTGACGCGGCAGCACCTCGCACGAATCCATATCGGCGACGTAGCTGCTCTTGCGCTCATGGAAACCGATCAGTACGCCACCCTTCTTGGGCACGTAGCGCACCGTCAGGCGCGCGCGGAAGCGGTAGCCCCAGTCGGGGCCCTGAATCGGACGAAGCATCGCCTCGGCACGAACTTTCCCGAGTCGGGCGAGATTGTCCTCAAGAACGCGCTGCTTGATGGCGATCTGCGCTCGCGGCTCCAGATGCTGCATCGAGCATCCGCCGCATTTGCCGAAGTGTGGACATTGCGGTTTGGCGCGCATCGAACTCGACCGGAGCACGCTCACCGTTTCCGCTTGTTCGAATTTGGGCTTGCGGCGATAGCTCAGATACGTGACGCGCTCGCCAGGCAGTGCGCCCTCGACGAAAATGACCTTGCCGGGTTTGAATTCCGGCGTACCCGGCTCGCCCTCGGGCGCGGTGCGGCCAACGCCGCGCGCTTCCATGTCGAGCGATTCGATATCGATGATGCCGGGCTCAGCACTGGGCCGGCCGCGCGAGGAGTTTCGGGAGGAGCGGGTCACGTCTTTGTTCTCATATGCGACAGCAAACCCGGCATTTTAATCGATTCGTCCGCAAGTGAGATATGGCGACGGCCGACCACCCCGCCCAAATCGCGGAAATATACGAAAGTGCGGGACGAAACGGCGACGGATTACCCCCAGGCGCCGAGATACTCCTTCCAGTGGGCCGCAGGCTCCTGCTCAAGCGATCGCTTCACAAATTCGATCTCCTGTTCGTACTCGGCCTGACGCAGGCCACCGCGCATCAATTGATACCGGCAATAGACCAGATACGTATTCACTACGTCGGTCTCGCAATAATTCCGGATCTCTTCGAGTTTGCCGTCGCGATACGCCTCCCATACTTTGCTGCCGTCCATGCCGAGCTTGCCCGGAAAGCCGCACAGCTTGGCGAGATCGTCCAACGGCGCATTTGCACGCGCTTGATACATGGCGAGCACGTCCATCAGGTCCAGATGGCGCTGGTGATAACGACTGATGTAGTTATTCCATTTGAATTCGCGGTCGTCTTCGCCCAGATCCCAGTAGCGCGGCGCGGAAATGCCGTGAATCATGGCGCGATAGTGCAGCACCGGCAAATCGAAACCACCGCCATTCCACGACACGAGTTGCGGGGCGTACTTTTCGATCGTGCGGTAGAAGCCCGACACCAGCGCGCCCTCCCCGTCCTCCAGCGTGCCCAGCGACTTCACACGAAAACCGTCGCGGTCGCGAAATACACAGGAGATTGCCGCCACGCGCTGCAGATGCAGCGGCAAAAAGTCGTGCCCCACTTTTTCGCGACGTGCAGCGAATGCCGCTTCGGCAACGGCGTCGTCCGACAGCCCGGCGTACGCGGGCTCGAGCCGGCGAAGGCCATCGACATCGGGGATCGTTTCAATATCGAAGACGAGAACGGGAGATGGCATGATGAAAATCAGAAGAAAAAATCAGAAAGCATCGGCATTCGACGCCGACGCATCAGAGAAATGAGCAGCAAGTAACGGCCACGCACGTGACGGTGGCCCACCGAATCTCAGAGCACCGCGTCCTTGCGCACCCCGTTCGAGGCGAAATAGCGCTTGAGCTTCACGAGCGCCTCTTGCTGAATCTGGCGCACGCGCTCACGCGTGAGGCCCATTTCGTCCGCCAGTTCTTCCAGCGTCGCAGGCTCCACACGGTTAAGTCCGAACCGGCGTTCGATGACATAGCGATGCTTGGTCGACAGACGCGACAACCATAGCCGCATGAGGTCTTCCAGTTCGCGATGCTGAACCTCGTGCTCCGGCGCCTCGCTGCGATCGTCGGAAAGCAGATCGAGCAGACTGCTGCCCGGGTCGATTTCAAGCGGAGCGTCGAGCGACGCCACATGCTCGTTGAGCGCGAGGATGTCGGTGATTTCCTCGGGCGTCTTCCCCGTCAGATCCGCAATGTCTTCGATGCGCGCGTCACGCTGCTCGCCACCGTCGACATAAGCCGCGCTCTTCTCAAGGTGACGCTTCGCGCGCAACACCTGATTGAGTTCCCGAATGACGTGCACCGGCAAACGCACCGTACGCGCCTGATTCATGATGGCGCGTTCGATACTCTGACGAATCCACCAAGTTGCGTACGTCGAGAAACGGAACCCACGCCCCGGATCGAACTTCTCGATGGCGTGCATCAAACCGAGGTTGCCTTCTTCGATCAGGTCGAGCAACGGTACGCCGCGATTGAGGTAGCCCTTGGCGATGCTCACGACGAGCCGCAGATTGCGCTCGATCATGACCTGACGCGCCGCGAATTCGCCCGCTTGTGCGCGCGTGGAGTAATCGAGCTCCTCCGCAGGCGTTAGCAGCGGTTTGACACTGATGCGATTGAGATAGTGCTGAACGGTGTCGGCCGTGAGTTCGGCCTGCAGCACGGTGCCGAAATCGTCGGCGTCGGCAGACTTGCGTTTGCGTCCGGTGGCGGAAGAGGACGAACCCTCTTCACTGCCATCGGATGACGAGGCGTCGTCATCCTCCGCCTCGCGCTCGTCGAAAGCGTCGTCCACGTCCTCGTCTTGCCGGGACTGCCGATCATCAGCTTCCTGATCGGACTCCGGGACAGCGAGGTCTTCCTCTTGCGAAGTGCGACGCTTTCTCTTGAGCATTCGAACCTGCCTATTTTATCGAGGCGGCAAATACTTCTCCGGATCCACAGGCTTGCCATCCTTACGTACCTCAAAGTGCAGCATCACGCGATCTGCATCCGAGTTACCCATTTCGGCAATTTTCTGACCCCGCGTCACGGAGTCGCCTTCCTTGACCAACAGTTTGCTGTTGTGCGCATACGCCGTCAAGAAGGTGCTGTCGTGTTTAATGATGACGAGGTTGCCATAGCCGCGCAGCCCTGCCCCCGAATACACGACTTTACCCGCGCCGGCCGCAAAGACGGTATCGCCGACCTTACCGCCGATATTCACGCCCTTGTTCTTCGAGTCGTCGAAGTGGCCGACGACGGTGCCAGCAGCCGGCCACGACAATTGCAGCGCACCGCTGGAGACGGCCGAAGGCGCGGTGGCGTTCGACGACGTCGCCGGCGGCGGCACCACGGCAGGCGGCACGGCGGCCGGGCTGCTGCCGTTGCTCGGCGGCGTGCTGGCCACCGGCGGCGGCAGCGGCGTGCCGGTATCGCCGGCAGGCGGCTTCACGCGCAATACCTGACCGACCTCGATCTGGTCCGGGTTCTGGATGTTGTTCCAGCGCGCGATATCGCGGTAGTTCTGGCCGTTCTCCAGCGCGATGCGATACAGGCGGTCGCCCGGCTTAACGCGATAGAAACCCGGCGGCACCGGCGTATTGTCGATCACCGGCGCAGTCGCGCCCGGCAGACTACTGTCGGTCGTCGTACCGCCTACGGTACGGTCGACGACCGGCGCCCCGACTTGTCGCGATGCGCACGCTGCCAGCATGCTCAGCAACAGGACACTGGCGACGCGTTGTTGGAAACCCGCTCGCAAATTCACTCAATTCCTCCGCAGAATAGACCCGACGGGCTTAAATGATGCCCGATTTTAAGGGGACGAATAACACCCTATCAAGCTGCGTCTCGCGCCACTGGCGCGCACCGATGCGCTCGATGAGGGTCAAAATTTGTTGCTCGCCGCCCACCGGGGCGACGAGCCGTGCGCCGACAGCCAACTGATCGACCAGCGCATCCGGAATTTCAAGGCCGGCGGCAGCGATCACAATGCCGTCGAACGGCGCGACCGCAGGTAATCCGAGACGCCCGTCACCGTAATGCAGACGAATATTCGGCACACGCAACGGACGCAAATTGGCTTTGGCACGTTCATGTAACGGACGAACCCGCTCAATGGAGTACACGTCCCGCGCTACACATGACAAAACTGCCGCCTGGTATCCGCATCCGGTACCGATTTCCAGCACCTTTTCCAGCGGACGTCCGCTCGCGAGCAGCAGTTCGATCATGCGCCCCACGACCGACGGCTTCGAGATCGTCTGTCCATGACCGATGGGCAGCGCCGCGTCCTCGTAGGCCTGATTGGCCAGTGCGGCGTCGACGAAACCGTGACGTGGCACGGTGGCCAGCGCCGCCAGCACGCCCGGGTGTTTGACGCCCGATGCCGCAACGCGTTCAGCCATACGCGCACGCACGCGCTCCGACGTCAGCCCGATGCCCTCCGGCGAATTCAGAACCGACGCGGTATTCGTACGCACGATGGCCCCTGCGCCGACGCCCACGGCAGGCTTGGCCGTACCGACTGACGTCGTGGCCGCCTTCGTCACCGTCTTGACTGAACCTTTGCCCACGACACCGCCAACGGCACCGCCTTTCTGGGCGACACCCGCGCTATGCGCCTTGGCCACCGGCCTCGGCGTGTGCTTGGCGACGTGTGAGGCGTGCGAACCGTGCGGTGCCGGTTGCGCGTGCGGCGCAGCGGCCGGCCGCGCCAACCCCTTCGGCACGACCGCGTGCGCGGTCTGCGCCCCGGCAGGTCGCGCGGACGCGCCCGCCATCGGCGTCGACGCCGCCCGCAAATTGTTGCTGTTACCGCCGGTCGGCGTCTTCCCACTTCCCTGATTCGCCTGCGACGTACCACGCGTCATCGCAGCAGGCGGCGCGCCGGCCGGACTCGCACGCGACGCCTTGTCGAGCACCGGCGCTTTGCGCTGCCGGCGGGTCATCACTTCGGCCAGAGGAAGAGGAAAACGCTTCGGCGGTGTCGTCATCGTTGGGCTACCCCTGCGCTGGCCAGCCAATCGTGCACGACGCCAAGTCGTGCGGTATGCGTGAGATCCAGTTGCAAGGGGGTCACCGAGACGTAATCGTGCGCCACGGCATGGAAGTCGGTGCCTTCGCTGCTGTCGCGCGCGTCGCCAGCCGGACCGATCCAGTAAATCGTTTCGCCGCGCGGATTCTCCTGACGGATAACCGGCTGCGATTGATGTCGCTTCCCAAGACGCGTCGACAGCGCGCCCTTGAGGCGCTCATACGGCAAATTGGGAATGTTGACGTTCAACAAGAAGGGCGCGCCCAGCGGCCGCTCCATATAACGCTCGATCACCTCGCGCGCCACACGGGCCGCACTGTCGAGATGATCCCAGCCCTTATTGACTTGCGAGAAGGCGAACGAAGGGATCCCGAACAGGAAGCCCTCGGTCGCAGCCGCCACCGTACCGGAGTACAGCGTGTCTTCGCCCATGTTCTGGCCGTTATTGATGCCGGAGACCACGATATCGGGCCGCTCCTCGAGCAGCCCGGTCAACGCCACGTGGACGCAATCGGTCGGCGTGCCATTGATGAAGGTGAAGTCATTGGGCGCTTTGAAGACAGAAAGCGGCCGTTGCAGGGTCAGAGAATTGGACGCACCGCTACAGTTCTGTTCGGGCGCCACCACGGTAATGTCGCCAAGCGGTGCCAGCGCTTCGTAGAGCGCGGCCAGGCCTGGCGCCTGATACCCATCGTCGTTGCTGAGCAGGATTCGCATGCGGCAATTGTAACCGAGGAAAGGTGCTCGGATATGACGCCATCGAGGCATCGGTGGCGCACCACCCCGCCCGCTTCATGGCGTCATTCCGTCACATCCGGTTACATCTTTTCGGTCTCTCCGGCTTGCGGTTGCCAGACCAGCAAACGCCGCTCCACGACGCCGACGAGTCCATCGAGCACCAGCGCAAAGGCCGTGAGAATCAGCACCCCGGCGATCACCGCATTGATATCGAACGTGCCTTCGGCCTGCAAGATCAGGTACCCGACGCCGCGCGACGATCCCAGATACTCGCCGACCACCGCACCGACGAACGCGAGTCCGACCGAGTTGTGAAGACTGGAGAACACCCAACTCGTGGCACTGGGCAAATACACACGGCGCAACAACTGACGCTGATTGGCCCCCAGCATCCGCGCATTGGCGAGCACTACCGGGCTGACTTCCTTCACGCCTTGATAGACGTTAAAGAAGACGATGAAGAACACCAGCGTCACGCCCAACGCCACCTTCGACCAGATACCGAGCCCGAACCACACGCCGAAGATCGGCGCGAGAATCACGCGGGGCATCGAATTGGCCGCTTTGATGTACGGATCGAGCAAGGCTCCCGCACTCGGCGAAAGCGCCAGCCAGAGCCCCACGCCGAGCCCGAACACGGTGCCGATGGCGAACGCCAGCACCGTCTCGAGCAACGTCACGCCCAGATGCAGATAGATCTCCCCGCTGGCGAACCACTGCCAGACCTGGAGCAGCACCTTCTGCGGCTCCCCAAAGAAGAAAGCCGCCTTGTCGGGGCTGTCGAAATAGAACGCGGGCAGCAGCGTCGGGCTGGTGAGGACGTACCAGACGAGAAATGCTACGACCAGCAGCAGCCATTGCCACAGGCGCAGGTGCCGCATGATGGAACGATTACGCATGACGAACGAATTCCGGGAATATCAGACGTGCGGCCGGACCGGTCATCAGACCAGCCAGTCGAACAGGCCAAAGCCGTCCGGCAAATCGAACCAGTCCATCCAGTCGAGCCACCCCGGCCAGTTCAGCCAGTTCAGCGAGACCGTGAGAATGCCGGCGATTTGCCACATGACCACTCAGACCGCCTTTAACTGTTGTGCGTAGCCCTTGAGGACTTCCTCGCGCAGCACATCCCATATCTGGGCGTGCAACTCGGTGAAGCGCGGATGGTTACGAATTTCCGCCACGTCGCGCGGACGCGGCAGATCGATCCGGAACTCCCCGATCGGATGCGTGCCCGGCCCTGCGGCGAGCACCACCACCCGGTCGGACAACGCAATCGCCTCATCGAGATCGTGCGTGATGAACAGCACGGCGCGGCGCTTTGCGGCCCACAGCTCCAGCAACTCGTTTTCCATGAGCTGACGCGTCTGGATGTCGAGTGCCGAGAACGGCTCGTCCATCAGGATGATGTCGGGATCGAGAATCAGCGTCTGTGCCATGGCCACACGCTTGCGCATGCCGCCAGAGAGCTGATGCGGATATCGATCGCCGAAACCGCCCAGTCCCACGCGCTTGAGCCATTCATGTCCGCGCGCCTTCGCTTCCTCCGGCGCGACACCGCGAAACTCCAGTCCTGCGGTCACGTTGTCGATCGCGTTGCGCCAGGGCATCAGTGCCTCGGCCTGGAACATATATCCAGCGCGCGAATTGATGCCCTTGAGCGGCTCACCGAAGACCTTGATCGATCCGGACGACGGGGCGAGCAAACCCGCGGCCACATTGAGCAACGTGGATTTGCCACACCCCGTCGGCCCGACGACCGAAACGAACTCGCCCGGCGCGATGTCGAGCGACGTATCGGCCACGGCCGTATAACGCTTCGATCGATCGTCGCGGGCGACAAAGGTGCACGTAATGCTGTCGAAACTCAGAGCCGGCGCAGTCATCATTTGTACTTGGCGTCGGCCTTCTTCGTGAACTCGTTCGTGAACGTCTTCGACAGATCGATCGTCTTGCCCTTGACCGTCTCGTCGAACGCCTGCAAGGTGCGCAGCGCCGTCGCCGGACCGTCGGCCGGGATCAGACCATCGGGAGAGATGGCCTCTTTCACGCGGCTCCAGGCATCGAGGTACAACGCGCGGTCACCCAGCAGGTACGCTTCAGGCACCGTCTTGATCAGGTCGGCCTGCCCGGCGGTCTGAAGCCAGCGCAGCGCGCGCACCATCGCGTTGGTCAGCGCCTGCGTGGTGTTCGGATTCTTCTGAATGAACGATTCGTTCGTGTAGAGGCAGCCTGCGGGCATATTGCCGCCGAACACCGAGACCGTCTCTTTGAGTGTGCGCGTATCCGAGATCACGCGGATCTCCTTGTCGCGCTCCAGCATGGTGATGACCGGGTCGAGGTTGACGATGGCGTCGATGTTGCCCGAGCGAATCGCGGCCAGCGCACCGGACGACGCGCCCACACCCACGAAAGCGACTTCATTGGGCTTGATGCCGCCCTTGGCCAGCACGAAGTTCGCCATGATGTTGGTCGACGACCCCGGTGCGGTCACGCCGATCTTCTTACCGCGCAAATCGGCAATCGATTTGTAGTTCGGCATCGTCTTGTTCGACACGCCGAACACGATCTGCGGCGCGCGGCCTTGCAGCACAAACGCACGAATGTACTGGTTCTTCGCCTGCAGCAGAATCGTGTGCTCGTAAGCGCCCGACACCACGTCGGCGCTACCGCCGACCAGCGCCTGCAGCGCTTTGGAGCCACCGGCAAAGTCCGAGATTTCGACGTCGAGCCCTTCGTCCTTGAAATAGTTCAGGCGTTCGGCAATCGTGAGCGGCAGGTAATAGAACAGGTTCTTGCCGCCGACGGCAATCGCGACCTTGGTCTTCTCAAGCTTGTTTTGCGCGAAGCCGGGGCGAATGCCTGCGCCGATCAGGCCGGTCGCGGCCAGTGCCGTGACGAATTGACGTCTTTGCATGGTGGTGTTGTCTCCGTGGTTGCAGCGTTCTTTCTTTGTAAGTTCGACGTGCTTTATTGACGGGACGCGGTTGCTGCCGCGCCCGTGGCGCTTTGCGCGTAGTGCCGTGTCAGATGACCCCGTTCTCGCGCAATGCTTTGATTTGCCCGGCATCATAACCCAGTTGCCCAAGCACTTCGTCCGTGTGGGCGCCGAGTTCCGGGCCGAGCCACTGGGTCTGCCCCGGCGTCTCCGAGAGCTTCGGCGAGATGTTCGGCAGATCGATCGGCGTGCCGTCCGGGAACGTATGACGCTGGATCATCTGACGCGCGATGAACTGCGGATCCTTGAACATGTCGGCCACGGTGTAGATGCGGCTCGCGGGTACGTCCGCGCCCTGCAGCACGGCCAGCGCTTCATCGATGGAGCGCGCTTGCGTCCAGCCGCCGATGGCGTCGTCGATCTCCTGCGTGCGCGGCACGCGACCGTCGTTATGCGCCAGCCCCGGATCCTCCGCGAGATCGGCACGGCCAATGGCGTGCATCAACCGCTTGAAAATCGGATCGCTATTGCCGCCCACCACGATCATGCCGTCAGCGCACGGATAAGTGTTCGACGGCACGATTCCCGGCAGCGACGCCCCGGTGCGCTCACGCACCATACCTGCGACGCTGTACTCGGGCACCACGCTCTCCATCAGATTGAAGACGGCTTCGTAAAGCGCGACATCGACGACCTGCCCTCGCCCGCCATTCACATTACGGTGATGCAACGCCATCATCGCGCCGATCACCCCATGCAGCGCCGCAATCGAGTCGCCGATGGAAATGCCGATGCGCGGTGGCGGCAATTCCGGATAGCCCGTGATATGCCGCAATCCGCCCATCGACTCGGCAATCGCGCCAAACCCCGGCCGGTCGCGATACGGGCCGGTCTGACCGTAACCGGACAGGCGCACCATCACCAGCCCGGGATTGTCGGCGGACAACTGTTCGTAGCCCAATCCAAAGCGCTCCAGCAACCCAGGGCGGAAGTTCTCGACAACGATGTCCGCCTGTGCCGCCAACTTGCGCACGATGGACTGACCTTCCGGCGACTTGAGGTTGATCGTCACCGACTTCTTGTTACGTGCCTGCACGGCCCACCACAGCGACGTGCCCCCTGCGTCGGGGTGCAATTTGCGCCATTTGCGTAACGGATCGCCGTGCTGCGGATCTTCGATTTTGATGACCTCCGCGCCGAACTCGCCCAGCATGCGCGCCGCGAACGGGCCGGCGATAAGCGTGCCAAGCTCGAGCACCTTCACACCGGCGAGCGCGCCGAAACCGGGCATGCCGTTCGATGGCTTGGCCGCATTGGCCGATTCGGAAGATTGACGGGAAGCGTCGGAAGACTGGGGGGCGGGTGCGGCAGACGCATGGTCGCCCTGCGGCGAAGTGGATGCGAACGGCGTAGACGACTTAGACAACGCTTGGACTCCTGAGCCTCGTCGACGGCCATCACCGTCGAGTTCGGGACACTGCCATGAAGGCAGCGTCCGTGCATATGGGTGGCAAATGAAGTTTGTATAGTAATTCGGCAGTCGGCTATCGGCCAATAGCCTCAAGGGGAATCCCGGACGATTCCGAGACAGTTCGTCGCAGATTCCGAAGATTGCGCCGATTCAGCGGGGGGTGCCCGTTAGCGATCGATCACGTCTCGAACAGATGACGCGCGCCACGCTGCGCTGCAATATAAATGGCCTCACCACGATTGCGGGCCCCCAGACGCCGGTAAAGCGCCGACACGTGCGTCTTCGCCGTGCCTTCGGAGATCACGAGCTGCTGGCATATGGTCTTGATGGACAGCCCTCGGGAGAGCAGCGCCAGAATCTCGTATTGCCGCTGAGAGATGCCGAGCAACGCAGACTCGGCCAGTTGCGTCGCCTTGTCCCCGCCAAGCGGAAACACCGGCAGACGGGAGAGCGGCAGCGCCTCGCCTAACGCCTCCTGACGCCACAACACCAGCAACGCCGAGAGCGCCTCCTCCGGCACGAAGCGCCCGCCGGAGAACGCCAGGTCGAACACCGAACGAATACGTGCCACCGAGTTCGGCCACGGCAAACACGCCGTGACGCCGGCTTGCAGCCAGCGGATGATCTCATCGGGAAAACCCGCATCGCCGACGACGATGACCGGCACGGGCGGAACGCACTCGGCAGCCGCCGAGCACAAAGTGTCGAGCGCGGGCGTACGCGCCACGGACTCATCGAGTACGAGCGCGCGACGCGAAGGCAACTCGCGCAGCCATACCCAGTCCTGCGTCGCCACGCTATCGACGTGACGCAAGACCGGCGGCGTCGCGTTCGCTTCGGTTTGCAACGCGACCTGGAGGCCGCTCAGCCAGGCGGCAGCCTCACCTAGGACCAGCACACGCATGATTTCCCCTGTCATTCCGGTCGGCATCCCCATGCCGCCGCCCCGCTTTCTTTTCGAACGTGCTGCGCCTTTAGCGTTGCTTTTAGCAGGACGAAATTGAAGAAAATCCGAAGAAATCCTCCAACCTTCGTCACGGTTTACACATAAGGCGTCATCTTGCTTTCAAGCCAGTTTATGCGCTAAGCCCGCATGGCGGCGAATCCCTTTCTCGCGGAGCCTTATCCCTGTTGCCTCAGCGCGACAATCCGCAATTTGCGTAAATTATTTACTCAAATTTCAGAAATTCCGCTATTACTTTTTCCCCTTTCTTTTCTCATCCGACGCAATAAAATACAAAAAGTCTGAGAGGACAGTCAGCGGAGGCCGGGGGGCACGCCATGTTCAAAATTTCCGTCAGCACGACGCGCAGCGCGGTGTTTTGTCTTGCCGCCGCGTGCTTTGCGACTACTGCGCAGGCCGACATCGTCGGCATGGGCGGTATCCCGGCGACAGTCAGCGACGCCTTGCTCGCCAGCACTCACGCCGCCAACGTGTCGCGAAGCCTGGTCACCAGCATCGGCAACGCCGGTCCGACCACCATCGCTCCGGTCAATTCGACCGCCACCGTTGCCAACAACGTTCGACTCTGGGACGAAGTGATTCCGCCCGCCCCGTCGCCCAAACCGACGCAGGCATCGCTGCCCGCCACGGCGCAGCCACGCACAACGATTGCCGTTTCCTCGATGCCGCAGACGACCGGCATGATGGCCACCAACCTCAAGGTCAATGCAAGCGGCCGCATGGGATCTGCGGCCGCTCGCTGATTTCTCCTACCCGATCACGCCTCAGAACGTGTACGGGAAACGAACCCCGATCACGTAGTTCGGTGCGTCCGGCGACATGCCGGCGTTGACGTAACCGTTGACCGTCCAATGCTTGTTGATGGCGTAGTTGATGCCGAAGTTGAGCGACGCCGCGTTGGTCGTACTGCCTGCCACCGTCGTCCACGGACCACCCGGCGAAGCCGTCTTCGTCGCGCGCGAGATGGCCGTCGAATACGAGATCGACAACGCCGTCTTGTCGTTGAGCGCCAACGCCATCCCCGCCCCCACCTGCACGATATCGCCAAGCTTGACCTTGGCAGGCTGCACAACGCCTTCGATAGTCGAAATGTCGTCGAACGACTTCGCCACGTTGTACGTGTACGCCACGTTCGCGAACAAGACGATCGGGTCGTAGGTGCGCAGGAACGACAGGCCAGCGGTAATGGCCCAGATGCCGTTACCGGTGGGCAGCCGCGACGGCGTGGTCAGGTTGTTGTTCGTCGGGTCGGGTGTTCCCAGCTTGATGCCGAACGGCGACGTACCGGTCGGCGCGGTCACACGCAACGACGCCACGATATCGGGCCAGTTGGCGTTTTCCTTCATGAGCTGGTAGTACAACGACGCGTTCACGTCGCCGATATTCGCCGAGTTCTTGCTGATATCGCTGATCGACGATGCCGCACCGCCGACCCCGCCGGAGATGAAGTCCGAGTTGCGGTACAGGTACGGCACGTCGAACGCCACGCTCAACCGGTCGGTCACCCCGTAACGCGTGTTGACGTCGAACGTCCACACGTTGGCCTTGGTCTGGCCGAGGTTCAACTGACCGAGGAAAATGGCGTCGAGGGCGAGAAAGCCGCTCAGCACCAGTTGGCGACGATCGTAGTAGCTGTAGCTGATACCCGCATCGATGGTGAGCTTGCGGTCGAAAAGCGGCGCGTGCTGCGCCTGAACGACGGCTTCTTCGGCAGGCGTGCGTTGCGAGTCGGTCTCGCTCTTTTGCATCTGCTGCGTCTCGCCGATGGGTGTGGCCGACGTCGGTCCGGCCGCCCCGGCAGCGCCGCCACCGGGTGTACCTGCGGAGCCGGCGGCCGAGCCATCGCCCGGCGAGACTTGCGCGATCTGCGCGGTATCCCACGCGGTCAGACCGCGACCGCGTTGCGCCATCTCGATATCCGTGAGGCGCTGCTTCAGAGAAGAAATTTCCCGCTGCTGCCGGTCAACCATGTCCATCAACATCTGGAGACGGTTATCCGGCGATGGGTCCGTATGCTCCTGAGCCTGGGCCGATAGCGTGAAAAGCAGTACCCCCAACGGAATAGCGGCAACGGGAAAAAAGCGGTGAGTGTTCATGATCCCCCCCGGGTGAAAAAGCGGACGGGTGTCCGCGCGCAATCCAACAAACACGTGTTGCAACAACGGTTGTCCTTGCTGCTCGACTGCGGGGTGATGCGTACGGAACACGAGACAGAGATCGAAAGCGTCAACAGCATCGCCGATGCACCCTGCCCGGGTCCTGCCGACATCACCTTCTTGTACGCCGCGAGTGTTTTGCGGCGGCGCCCCACGTCTAGTTGTCATGGCGTCCGGCATAGACCTGCCGGACGTTGCTGCCGGCGTCGCGCCGAATGCATCGACCACGACGCCGTCACTTCGCTTGCTGCGCCCTACCTTTCACTTCCGTTCACTTCAAATGCGTCGCTTCAAATGCGTTTAGTGCCGAATGGCGACCATATTCGCCATCGCGTTCTGAATGCCGAGCTGACGCAGGCCGCCCGACGTCAGCGCACTCGTCTGCAGACTCAGCGTCATGGTGTTCATCACCTGCTGCGCGTTCCCTGCTACCTGAACGACCTGCATGATCTGATTCATCGCCCCACCCGCACCGCCTGCGACGCTCTGGCCGAGATTGCCGTTCGGGGTATTGAGCGAGAGCTGCATGCCGGCCGAACTGATCGCCACGCTCGCACTGAGGTTGCCGACCGTCGTGCTCGAGTTACTGGTCGACTGGTTGCTGATCGGCACCAACAGGGCGAGCGACACGCCCGGACCGTACTGGATGATGGCCTTGTTCAGCGCGTTGTTGGCATCGCCCGCAACCTGCGTAATCTGCGCAACGCCATTGACCAGTGCGTTGGCGGTGCCGGTCACCGCTTGTGTGGTCGGGGCGATGGCATTCACAACGCCCGGGATGATGGCCGTCGACGAGCCGGTCTGCACCTGGCCTTGATTCACGCCAAGCACGCCGGTGGCGAGCAGGCTCGCGCCGGTGGGCATTTGCCACTGAGACTGCATGACGAGCTGAAAGCCCGAGATCATGTTTTGTTGTGCGTACTTGCCGGTCGCGTGCGAGAGCACTTCATCGCTCACAGGCGTCCAGCCCTCAGGCACCACGTTGGAGGCGAACGCCGGCACGGCGCTTGCAAGCAGCGGGATGGCCAGCATCGGGACGTATCGATTCATGATGGTCTGGTCTCAAAACAGGTCCGCCCGGATGATGCCGAAGTCCACCATCGGGGTCGGTGACGTCCCGGTCGCCAGCGCGCCATCGCGCAACTTGGCAGCCAGGGATTCGTTTCCTTTGAGCAGCGGTGAATCCTCCAGGAACGGCTTGCCGATGACCGCCAGCACCAAGCCATTCCACTGCTTGGCAAAATCGGCCTGCTCGATGATGCGATTGCCCAGCGCCGGGTCGGACACGAACACACGCCCGTCCTTCGCTGCCTTGATGACCACAAAGTGCTGATAGCCGTTGACGTCGATAAGTGCGATGACCGGGATCTTCAGGTCATAAAGCGCACTTACGTCGACTTTGAATCCGCGCCCCTCGAGTCCGAGCGTCTCCACGAATTTCTTCATGTCGAGCATCGAAAACCCGTTCTTGATGACGGTGTCCGGATTAGAGAACGCCATCATTCGCTGAATCATTTCGGTCTCGGGAATGTTGATCCCGTAGCCATAACGCAGCAGCGTTGCCAGTGCTGCGGAACCACAACTGAAGTCGTATTCCTGCTGGACCAGATTCACGTAGTGCATCGATTTGAACGAGCGCATCTTCTTGACCGCCGGTACACCGGTCGAAGACTCCAGGTTCACCGATGCATACTGCGCGTGCCCGGCCACGCTTGCGCACGCCAGAGCGCAAACGGTAGCGATCCTCACTGCGGCACGACGCGCATCATTCATGACACACCTCATGAAAAAACCGGTCCGGAAGTTTCTCCGGACCGGTTGGCTACATCACTTGATTGCCGAGATCGACAAGTTGTTGGACTGAACGTTGCCGATACCGGCTGCTACGTTCACGCCCACGTTGCCCGTTGCCATCTTGAGCGCACCGGCGCCGAGCGAGGCATTGGCGACGAAGTCACCCGAGGCCTTCATGCTGGCCGACTGGTCGGTTTGAGCCGTTGCGTTGGCTGCACCGCCCTTGTACCAGCCGGTCGACTGCGATACGGCCGCGGCCATGCTGTTGCCCTGCACGTTGCCGATACCCGAGGCCACGTTCACGCCGACGTTACCGCTGGCGTTGGCGAGAGCGCCGTCACCCACGCTGGCATTGACCATGAACTGCGAGAGGCTTGCCGAACCCTTCGACGACTGGTTCGAGAACACCTGGGCCGAGGCATACACCGGCTGAGCGTTGAGCGAAGCGATCGCGACGTTGTTGGCCTGTGCGTTGTCGGCACCTGCCGCCACGTTCACACCGACGTTGCCGTTGGCGTTAGCCAATGCGCCGTTGCCGAGCGTTGCACCCATCGTCTGGTATTGCGCCGTGTTGAAGTGCACCGTAATGGCACCCTTCTGCCACGCAGTCGACTTCGTGTACGTATCGGAGAAGCCCCACAGTGCGCCTGCGGCAATCGACTCGCTCGAGACCGACGCCTGACCTGCGTTGAACAGGCCATGGAACGCTGCGTCGAAGCTCTTCTGCGTGTTCAGGAAGCCACCGGCGAGGAACCCTGCGGCCGATTGCGACTGCTGACCGTAGGCGTAGCCACCCCAAGCCGAGCCCTGACCTGCACCGAAGTTGCCGACCAGATAGCCACCATAGAGAGCGAGGCCGCCAGGAAGCGGAATCACGCCGCCACCGATGATGCCTCCGCCACCGGCGATGTTCGAGTATTGATACCCGCCACCAGTGATGAAGCCACCCGAGCCGGAGCTCGACTGCCCTGCCACATACCCGGCACCGGCCTGGAAGGACTGGCTGGTGTTCAGGTGACCGTTGGCTTCTGCGTTGACCCACGACGTCGTGTTGTTATACGACGTGGTGGTCACGCCACCGATCAGATAAGCGCCGCCCGTGTTCGAAACCGTGGTGGTCTTCGAATCGACACCGGTCGTCACATGCCCCGTGACATAGGTGCCCATCAGCGGTCCCTTCAGGTTGACGTGGTGCACGTCGACGCTCTGGTTGCTCTGCACGACGGCGTTGCCGGTGTTGTCCACCGTGACGCAGCCGCGAATGCCGACCAGACCGAAAATGCCGACCAGGTTCAGAACGTTGGTCTCGTTGCCGATGAACGAGAAGCTATATTGCTGGTGATTGGGGGAAGCCATCGCGGTTCCCGTTGCTACCAGCAGTGCAGCCGCTGCAATTGCTTTCGTTTTCATGACCATCTCCTTGACGAGAGAATTACCCAGTTAAAAAGATGTGCCCGCCGGGGGACGGAGCACAAAAACATTTGCGGTTACATTGCCTATCCCAGCCGACTGGTTCACTTGCAACACACCGCTCACCCCGCGGAAGGCGTCACCGGAAATCGACGCCGTGCGGAACTGATCGTTAAGGTTGTTGTGGCCAGCCGGGCCACCCTTGGAGATCGCAGCGGATAGTGCCGTATCCGATACGCTCGCCACTCCAGACGCATCGCCAGTCACAATGACGGTCGCGTTGCGTTGAAGATTGCCGGCACCGCTCGCCTGGTTGACTTGCGTCACCCCCGAGGTGCCTGAAAATGCATTGCCCTGAATTGCGGCGCTTGCGGCCCCCGTCGTCGTGGTGACGAGTGCCTGTTGATTCGTGCTCGACGTACCAGCCGTCAGCCCGCCGCCGTTGGAAAGCACGGTGCTGTTCGCCTGAGCGTTATTCACACCGGCCGCCTGATTCACACCGAGGGCGCCGGCCACACCGACCGCAGCACCGTTCTCGATGGTGGCGTGCGTGCCGAGAAGCTCACCGTTCGTGATCCAGATGTCCTGTGCCTGCGACACGCCGCTGATGACAGTCAAGGCGGTCGTTGCGGCCAGCGCGATGGCGCGCAAGGCATTGCGTTGTGCGCTCATTTCGCCGCTCCTGCTGCACCGATCGTGGAGAGCGGCGCAAGCGCCGAGTTGATCACCGACGGGACGAGCGTGCCGATGCTGCCGATACCGCCACCCGCCGATCCGGCCGCGAAACCACCGCCGACACCGTTGCTGGTATTGAGCGCGTTACCGCCGCGGGCGTTGCCGACGAGCACGCCCATCACCGGATCCATCCCCGAGCGCACGGCACCGGTCACGAGCCCGGCCGAGGCGTGCGCCGTCAGATCGTTATCCGTCACTGCCGTTACTGAACCCAACGCGGTGCCGAACGGTCCCGTAGGAAACGCCGAGACGGCGAGACCGATCGCATTCTCATCGCGCGGCAGGCCGCGATAAGCGATACGCGGGCCGATGTTGCGCTCGATCACGATATCGCCCGGCGTCGCCGGCTCGGCCTTGGCCTGGCCGGGGAGCATTGCCGGCGTGAGCGCCACGAGCAACGTGGCGAACACAGCGGGCGAGAGAGAGAATTGGGTCATGTCGATCACCGCGTGGTGTAGGTCACACGCGTCACCTGGACATTGCCCACGCCGTTCGACAGTTGCTGCGGACGCGGCGTCGGCGTGATACCGCCGGGCAGTTCGTCCCACAACGTCACACCATTGGCGAGTGCCATGCCGGGCGACTTGACCATCGCGGCGCCCTGCAGATTTCGGCCGCGCTGGCTTCCCAGTTGTTCGTCGTCGATACGGGCAGCGGCGAGCGGCATATTCGACGCGCCGATGGTCTGGCTGTCGTCGTTGCCGGCCACTGCGGGGACTTGCTCCGGCGCCACGGAGGCGGCGTCGGCGACCGGTGCCACAATGGCGGCATCCGCATCGGAAATCGGGGCGGCGGGCATCGACGGCGTCGTGAACGATGCCGGCACCATCGAGCCAGTGAGCATTGCCAGCTGCATGAGCGGCGAGCGCGAGATGTTGTCCTGCGCTTGTGCCGGTGCAGCACACAGTCCGAGTGCCACAACGATGGCTGCACTCAGTGCGCCTGCGCCGTGTCGTACGCGGTACTGCATTTCGGTGGTGAGAATTCGCATCGCTGTGTCCTCCTTGCCCGGACCAATAAAGCGACTTCCGTGCCACCCCGCTTAAGTGCTTGAAAACATTGACGTTAAATTTTCGCCCCTCCTGGCACGCCGGGATGAGTGGCCGAAAACGTTTCAGCATTGATACGTGGGGGGTGCCAGGCGGGGTTTGTCACGTCATCGACGCACATCTCAAACATTCCGAACTACGAACGATATCGGCGCGAGCAGAGACGCATGCCGCAAACGCCCTGTTTACAAGGATCTCGCGTGACAGATTTGCGGCAGATCGTGGGGGTCGGAACGAAACGACACAGGTCCGTCACAGTCGCCCGATTTTTTCGACAGCGCGCTTTTCACCCCGGATGTTTCATCTTTGATGTCTGTGCGGGACAACCCTTGCACCCGATGTTTCGATATTTGAGGCAACGCAAAGCGTATGAAACGGTGGCATCGAAAGACATCATGGGAATGCCCGGAATCGCCCGTCGTTATTGGCGATGGCAGCGGTCGCGAAATGCGACGATGGGGCAAAACAGGTGGGGAGAATGCGTTTGATGCGCGATGTTTTCACGCCTTACGGACGCATTGCTTTAGGCATTGCTTTAGGCATCGCACAGCGCATCGACCGTGAAATATTCAGGATCCCAAAAAGAAACGACCGCCCTGCTCATCACAGGACGGTCGCCCTCTCTTCGCCAGAAGATATCAGGCCGGCACGCCCGATTCGTCACCGCGCAATCCGTACCGGCACATGAGGCGGTACAGGGTAATGCGCGAAATTCCCAACTCTGCAGCCACTTCCGTCAGACGGTGACAGTGGCGCAGCAACGCTTGCTCGATGGCCGTTTTTTCGGCCTCCGCGCGAATTTCCTCCAGCGTGCGCACCAACGTCGGCACCCACGGCAGAAGGTCGAGATCCTTGGCCGAAATCATGCGGCTATCGGCCATCACGATGGCCCGACGCACGCGGTTGATCAACTCGCGCACGTTACCCGGCCAGTGATATTCGTACATCGCCTGTACCGCGCATTGCGTGAAACCGCGGATCTTGCGATGGTTGTCGCCTTTGAAACGCTGGAGCACGTGATGGGCAAGAATTTCGATGTCCTGCCCCCGCGCGCGCAGCGGCGGCTCGTCTACGCGCAGCACGCACAGACGATGGAACAGATCCATACGGAAGCGCCCCTCTTTCACGGCCGTCTCGAGATCGACGTGCGTCGCGGAAATGATGCGCACATTGACCGGAATGACTTCGTGACCGCCCAGACGCTCGATCGCGCCCTGTTGCAGGAAGCGCAGCAGACTCGCCTGACTCTCGATGGGCAGATCGCCGATTTCGTCGAGGAACAGCGTGCCGCCGTTGGCGGACTCGACGCGGCCGACTTTACGCGCGTTGGCACCGGTGAAAGCCCCACGCTCGTAGCCAAATAGTTCGGACTGCATCAAATGTGGCGGAATTGCGCCGCAGTTGATGGCGACGAACGGCCCCTTCGCGCGCAATGAGCGCTCGTGGATCGCCACCGCACTCAGTTCCTTGCCGGTGCCCGACTCGCCCGAGATGAACACCGGCGCATCGGTATTGGCGACCTTGCGAATGGTGCGAAAGAGTTGCTGCATCGCTTCGCACGTACCGACCATCTCCTGATCGCCGCCGACTTGCGGCGTGATGATCGGCACTTCACAGAGCGACGCCATGCCCCATGCATGTCCGATCGAATGCGCGAGCTGATCGTTCGTGCAGGGCACGTTGACGTAGTCGAAGCAATAGTCGCGAATGAGGCGACGGATCGATGTCGTCGAAAGTTGTTCGGGATTTGTTGCGGCAACCCAGCCGACAGTTGCCGGCTGCATGCAGGACTCGAATGCGCCCATCTCGCGGTCGCTATAACCGCTCGCCAGGTCGATGAGTGCTGCGCTGGTGACCCCCGGATTGAGAATGCGACCGACGTCGCTGGCGCTCTTGGCCGGCACGACTTGCCAGCCTTGCTCTCCCAAAAACGACAGCAAACCGTCGTTATGCTTTCGGGAAGCGTAAATCAGGGTGCGCCCGGTATCGTTAGCCATACCTTAACTCCCTGCCTAAGCAGTGCCTGTGCGCAAATTATTGGGTCTAAGACCGGGATATGCGCAACAGGTTAAACGGCCCCACGCCGCCCGGGAGTTATGGTGTTCCCCGTGTTGTTGGGTCCCCAAGTCGGCAGATTCAGCATAGAGGACGGGGATATGCCCAGATATAGCGAATAACAGCTAATCCGATTGGATGAGAGTACGAGTACCTACGCGCAAAGGCGCACGACGTCACGTGCGCGTCATGCTCAGAGCGTATGCCTGTCGAGGACGGCGCGGGCGATTGTGCCGGCGTCGACATACTCCAGTTCGCCCCCGACCGGCACGCCTCGCGCGAGCCGGCTGACGCGCAATCCGCGCGCCTTGAGCGTCTGTCCGATGTAGTGGGCGGTGGCTTCGCCTTCGTTGGTGAAGTTGGTGGCGAGCACCACTTCCTTGACCACGCCGTCGGTGGCGCGGCGAATCAGTTGCTCGAAATGGATCTCGCCCGGCCCCACGCCGTCGAGCGGCGACAGATGGCCCATGAGGACGAAATACAGGCCCTTGAAGGTCATCGTCTGCTCAAGCATGTTCTGATCGGCGGGCGTTTCCACCACGCACAACAGGCTTGTGTCGCGCTCGGGATCGAGGCACGTCTCGCAGATTTCCACTTCCGTGAAGGTATTGCAGCGCGCGCAATGGCGAATCTGCTCGGAGGCATGCACCAGCGCCTCGCCCAGCCGCACCGCGCCTTTGCGGTCGCGTTGCAGCAGATGGTAAGCGATACGTTGGGCGGACTTCGGGCCGACACCCGGCAACGCGCGCAAGGCGTCGACGAGTTCCTGAAGGCTCGAGAGCTGGAGCTGGGGCATGCGTCGTCTTTCTATGGAAGCTGACTGGTCAGGCTCAGAACGGCATCTTGAAGCCCGGCGGCAGCGGCAGACCGGCGGTCAGGCCACCCATCTTTTCCTGCGCCGTCGCTTCGGCCTTGCGCACGGCGTCGTTGAACGCGGCGGTCACGAGGTCTTCCAGCATGTCCTTGTCGTCGGCCAGCAGGCTCGGATCGATGGTCAGGCGACGCACTTCGTACTTGCACGTCATCACGACCTTCACGAGACCGGCGCCCGATTGACCCTCGACTTCGAGCAGCGCCAACTGCTCTTGCGCCTTCTTCATGTTTTCCTGCATTTGCTGAGCCTGTTTCATCAGACCCGCGATGTTTCCTTTCAGCATCTTGACTCCTGTAAATCGTGTGGGGTGCCTGTTGGGTGCTTTCCACGCAGCGCGTTCGCGACCTGCCACGGAGACAGGAATACACCAAACGCGCGTTTAGGGCGATGGATTCGAAAACCCATCGTCCTTTTGCGAAAGCGAACTTGCTTATTGTACCGGGCGAATGCTTCCCGGAAGGATCTGGGCGTCGAATTCCTCGATCAGCTCACGCATGAGCGGATCGTCGGCAATCGACTGTTCGGCCGCTCGTTGCCGTGCCGCAGTAGCTTCCGCCGCCAGCGAAGCCGCCGTGGTGCCGACCTGCCCCAACTCGACGTGCAGTTGCACGTCGCCGCCGAAGTGCTCCATGAGTACCTGACGCAGTTTGTCGGAGGTCGCCGCATCGGCCAGTTGGCGCAGCGGCACGCGCAAGTGCAAGGCGCGCCCTGCCACCTCCGTTAGCTCGCTCTGGAAGGCCAACTGTTGCGCAAGACCTCTTGCCGGGATTTCTGCGGCCAGTGAAGGCCATTCACCGGTGAAGACCGGAGCGACGCCGTCGGCTTCACGATAGACGCAGGCGCGCGGTGCCGCCGGGGTGGGTGCTGCGGCTGACGTCCCCGCAGATGCCGCAGGCTCGGGCTCCGGATCGGCACCGGCCGGTGCTTCGTCCGATGCCCGTGCCGTGCCGGCGCGATTGGCGTTGGTGCCGCCACCGGTGCGCCCCGCCGTGCCTTTGCGTCCCGCGTTCAGCGCGGCAAGCGCAGCACGGGCCGGCGACATCGGTGCACCGTCGGTCGGGGCGCTGGTGCGTGCGGCCGGCGTGCGGCGCGCCTCAGGTTGGGCTGCCGGCGCCGCCGATGTTGCTGAAGACGCGGACGGCACAGCCGATGCACGCGGTGCCGGCTCGCCCCCCATTGGGGCGCGTGACGGCGCCGGCGCGGCCGATGCGGATGTGGGCATCGCCCGCGCAGCACCTGCGGCCTGTGGCGTCGGCGGCTCGGCGAGCGTGCCGCCTGCGAGCAGCGGCGTGAACGCCGCCATGCGCAACAGCGCCATCGAGAAACCGGTGTATTCGTCGGGCGCGAGACCGAGTTCGCCGCGCGCACGCGTGGCGATCTGGTAATAAAGCTGAACCGCTTCGGGCGACAGCGCTTCGGCCAGACGTCGCACGTCTGCCGCTTCGGGCCAGTCGTCGGACACGGCCTGCGGCGCGTATTGCGCCAGTGCGATCTTGTGCAGCAGGCTGCCGAGATCCTGCAGCCCCGACGCGAACGAGAAACTGCGCTCGGCCATTTCGTCGGCAATCGCGAGCAGATCCGTGCGCGACTCATCTTTGAGCGCGTCGAGCAAACGCACCAGCACGCTCTGGTCGATCGCGCCGAGCATGCCGCGCACGGCCGTCTCGGTGAGCGGTCCGGCGGCGTAGGCGATCGCCTGATCGGTGAGCGACAACGCATCGCGCATGCTGCCGCCCGCCGCCTTGGCGAGCAGACGCAAAGCCTGCGGTTCGTTCTCGATCCCTTCTTCGCCGAGGATGTTCGTAAGGTGCGACACGATATGCCCTGCCGGCATCTGCTTCAGATTGAATTGCAGACAGCGGGAAAGCACGGTGACCGGAATCTTCTGGGGATCGGTCGTCGCGAGAATGAATTTGACGTGCGCGGGCGGCTCTTCGAGCGTCTTGAGCATCGCGTTGAAAGCGTGCCCGGTGAGCATGTGCACTTCGTCGATCATGTAGACCTTGAAGCGCGCGTCCGCCGGTGCGTAGACCGCCTTTTCGAGCAGCGACGTCATTTCGTCGACGCCACGGTTCGAGGCCGCGTCCATTTCGACGTAATCGACGAAGCGCCCTTCGTCGATGGCCTTGCACGCCTTACAGACGCCGCAAGGTTCCGCCGTAATCCCCGTCTCGCAATTGAGCGCCTTGGCCAGAATGCGCGAAAGCGTCGTCTTGCCGACGCCGCGCGTGCCGGTAAACAGATAGGCGTGATGCAGGCGCTGTTGCTCGAGCGCGTGCGTCAACGCACGCACGACATGCTCCTGGCCCACCAGGGTCGAGAAGCCTTTGGGGCGCCATTTGCGCGCGAGTACTTGATAGGTCATGCCAAATTGTAACAGTTCGGCGTTGGGCTTCCGCACCGATGTCAACGCCCGATCGGACGTCGATCAGGCCCGATTTTCCTGCCGCATCCAGCGAAATCCAGTGGCCTGTTGGCGGGCTATCGGTGCGATAGAAAAAAATGTTGGGCGATTCTACCAAGCCCGTCGATACCACGCGAGACGCGGGATGTGACGAACGCCGTCATCGCAAGCGACATGGCACAACCGACGACCAGTGCGTTCCGTCCATCGACAATGAGGGCAACGGGATGAGGCTTCAAGGGGAATCGTGAATGCGCAGAACGCGCGAGGAACATCGATAAAACAAGGAGGTAGGTGACGAGCCTGACCCTCGGCACTGGTAGAAAACGGCTGTGGCTGCTTCGTTCCCGACCTGACCAGATTGGCCGCGCCACCATGCGAGGAGGCCCGTCAGGGAGAGATTCTACCAGAGTCGACGCGCCAACAGAAGCCCAACATGCAAGAAAGTGGGACGGCAAGCGCTCGCGGGCGCGTCGTCGCGACGTGGGAGCAGCGCGCGCAAGCGTTGGCAATTTCCGCTAAGATGAGCACAAACTGCATTGGCGAGGGCTATTGAAGCCCGCGATTGCAGCCTCCATATGGAGAATGCACGCCCGCGAAAGCTGGGTGACATCTCCAGCGTCGGTGAAAGCAAACGGCGTATGGCGCCATTTTCATCGGACGTTTCCGAATAGTCAGACGAGGCATTAAAACTCATGAGCGAAAATATCAAGCACATTTCCGACGCCAGCTTCGAAGCCGACGTTTTGAATTCCGACAAGCCGGTGCTGGTCGACTTCTGGGCTGAATGGTGCGGTCCGTGCAAGATGATCGCCCCGATCCTGGACGAAGTGTCGAAGGAATACGGCGACAAGCTGCAGATCGCCAAGATCAACGTTGACGACAACCAGGGCGTGCCGGCCAAGTTCGGCATTCGCGGCATCCCGACGCTGATCCTGTTCAAGAACGGCGCTGTCGCCGCTCAGAAGGTCGGCGCCCTGTCGAAGTCGCAACTGACCTCGTTCCTCGACGGCAATCTGTAAAGCGCCTGAGGCAAGTGCCGGGGCCTTTGTCGCCACAGTGCGACAGCCCGGCACCAAGCAGGCGGCGCAGTGCTTGCGCCTGACGCTGCTTGCTATATAATCCGCCCAAAAGCACCCCAAAGTTCTTCGAGCGTTCGCTCACTTTTCCCTGATCATTCACTTGTCGTCCAGCGGACGGCACCTCCGTATGCATTTATCCGAACTAAAGTCCCAGCACGTCTCCGAGCTGCTAGAAATGGCGAACGGTCTCGAAATCGAGAACGCCAACCGCCTTCGCAAGCAGGAGCTGATGTTCGCCATTCTTAAGAAGCGCGCAAAGTCCGGCGAAACCATCTTTGGCGACGGTACGCTCGAAGTGCTGCCGGACGGCTTCGGTTTCCTGCGCTCGCCCGAGACGTCGTATCTGGCCAGCACGGACGATATCTATATCAGCCCGTCGCAGATCCGCCGTTTCAACCTGCATACCGGCGACACGATCGAAGGGGAAGTGCGTACGCCGAAGGACGGCGAGCGTTATTTCGCGCTGGTGAAGGTCGACAAAGTCAACGGCCACCCGCCCGAGGCCTCGAAACATAAGATCATGTTCGAGAACCTCACGCCGCTGCACCCGAACAAGCCGCTGCTGCTCGAGCGCGACATTCGCGGTGAAGAGAACGTGACGGGCCGCATCATCGACATGATCGCCCCGATCGGCAAGGGCCAGCGCGGTCTGCTGGTCGCCTCGCCGAAATCCGGTAAGACCGTGATGCTCCAGCACATCGCCCACGCGATCACGGCCAACCACCCGGAAGCCAAGCTCTTTGTGCTGCTCATCGACGAGCGTCCGGAAGAAGTGACGGAAATGCAGCGCTCGGTGCGCGGAGAAGTGATCGCGTCGACGTTCGACGAACCGGCTACGCGTCACGTCCAGGTCGCCGAAATGGTGATCGAGAAGGCCAAGCGCCTGATCGAAATGAAAGAAGACGTGGTGATTCTGCTGGACTCGATCACGCGTCTGGCCCGCGCCTACAACACCGTGATCCCGGCGTCGGGCAAGGTGCTGACCGGCGGTGTGGACGCCAACGCCCTGCAACGCCCGAAGCGCTTCTTCGGTGCGGCGCGTAACGTCGAAGAAGGTGGCTCGCTCACGATCATCGCCACGGCGCTGATCGAAACCGGCAGCCGCATGGACGACGTGATCTACGAAGAATTCAAGGGTACCGGCAACATGGAAGTGCACCTTGAGCGTCGCCTGGCGGAAAAGCGCGTCTATCCGTCGATCAACCTGAACAAGTCGGGTACGCGTCGCGAAGAGCTGCTGATCAAGCCGGAAATCCTCCAGAAGATCTGGGTGCTGCGCAAGCTCATCTACGATATGGACGAAGCCGAAGCAATGGAATTCCTGCTTGGCAAGATCAAGCAGACGAAGAACAACGCCGAGTTCTTCGACCTGATGCGCCGCGGCGGCTGATCGTTACGATCCCACGCCTGCGCATCACGAAAAAAGCCGCGACACCCCGTCGCGGCTTTTTCATTGCACCGCTACGGCGCGTGCCTCCCCTGCCCCGAACACCCCATCGTGACGCCCACGCATTGCCTCGCGCTGCGACGATGCCGGCTGTCACGATGCCTGTTATATGATGGGACGATACCGCGCACTCGCTGCCGGTACGCCTTCCCCCAAAGCGGTCCCCGAAGGAGAAATTGCAATGTCCGAGAAAGACGAATTGATGGCGGAAGCCTTCGCCCACCTGGAAGCCGGCGATCCCGAAACGGCCCTGGAGATCGGCAAACGGCTTGAGTCGATGCAGTACTCGGGCGCCTATGAGGTGCAGGCAATGGCCTACGCCGACATGGACGAAATGGAACAGGCTGTGACGGTACTCGAAGCCGGTGTCGCCCACGCGCCCGGCGTCTGGCTGCTCTGGCAGTTGCTCGGCAACTATCGCTCCGATCTCGGACGCTTCCCCGCCGCCATCGAAGCCTACGAGGCCGCAGGCAATTGCGCGCCGGACGAAGACCTCGTGATCGTCGACTTTAATCACGCCAACGCGCTCACGCGCCAGGGCGATTTCGCGGCCGCACAAACGCGCCTCGACCGCACGCTCGAAAGCCCGCATCTCGCCCAGACGGGACGCGCCTTCATCGAGAACGCCATCGCACTTCGCATGCACCTGTTCAACGCACAGGGCGAGCCGAAGGCGGCCATCGCCACTTACGAAGCGCTGCGCACGCAGGAGCATGACGAAGAAGGCAGCAACGTCTCCATGGCCGACGTGCTCGCAGAGCTTTCGCACGCGCACAAGCAATCGGGCGACCAGGAAAAGGCGCTCGCGACCGCGCTGGAAGCCGTGCAACACTACAAGTGGAGCGACGCCGCCCTGTGGGCCCTGCGCGCCGCCCGCGACGAGCAGTCGGACACCGCCCGCGCGATGCATCTGATCGTGGAAGGTCAATGGTACGAGCCGCTGGAAGACGAAGATCCGGATGGCCCCGCCCCTGAGTTCGTGACCACCTACGACGTCGTGGCCGACGACGAAGCCGAGGCGCTGCGTCTGATCGCCGAATGCGAGCCGCCGCAGGTGCGCGAGTCGCTTCGCATTGCCGAGACGCATCCGATCGAGACCGATGACGACGAAGACGCGGAAGCCGCATCGTCGACGGCCTACAAGGGCGTCTACGCGACCGGCGATTACCACATGTATCAGCCGGGCGAAGAAGGCGACCTGCTGGAAGAGTGAGCGAGTGGGCGGGCATGACGTCATCGGGCCTTGCACGATCGACGTCATGAGCCACTGTCGCGCCAAAACGAAAACGGGCGCCGGAATCTCTCCGGCGCCCGTTTTCTTTCAGGACGTCACGACTTCACGACGCCCTTCCCATCGCTTCATCACTTATAGCCAGCACGATCGAGAATGCGTTGTGCTTCCGGAAGGTTCTTGGCGATCGTCCCGATGGGCACGTCTTCCGCCTTGAACTCGCCAAGGGCGGCGAGCGCCGCGTTGTCGACCTTCGTCGTCGGCACGGCCGGCCATTCGTTGTTGCCGTTTGCGAAGTATTGCTGCGCTTCGTCGCTCGCCAGATATTCGAGGAACTTGACGGCGTTCGCGTGATTCGGCGCGTGCTTGGCAACGCCCGCCCCCGCCACGTTCACGTGCGTGCCCTTGCCCGCCTGATCCGGCCAGATGAAACCGACCTTCGACATCAGCGCCTTGTCTTCCGGCTTGTCCGAGCGCGCCATGCGCACGTAGTAATAGGAGTTGGCGAGCGCGACACCGCACTCGCCCGTCGCCACGGCCTTGATCTGGTCGGTGTCGCCACCGCGCGGCGCACGAGCGAAGTTAGCCACCATGCCTTCCGCCCATTTCTGCGTGGCCTGAGCCCCTTCACGCGCGACCAGTGCCCCCACCAGCGAGAGCATATACGGGTGCGATCCCGAGCGGGTGCAGACCTGCCCCTTGTGCGACGGATCGGCCAGCGAGGCGTACGACTGCACCGTCTTCGGATCGACCTTGTCCTTGTTGTAGACGATCACGCGCGCACGCGTGGAGAAGCCGTACCAGTCCGTGCCCGCCTTCGAACTCGCGGCGTGCAACTTGGCCGGAATACGCGCGTCGAGCGTGGCCGACTTGGTCGGCTGGAACAGCCCTGCCTCGTCCGCCTTGGCCAGACGCGCCGCGTCGACCATGAGGATGACGTCCGCCGGGCTCTTCGCCCCTTCGCTCTTCAGACGCTCCAGCAGCGCCGCGTCGTCCGCCTCGATGCGATTGATCTTGATGCCGGTCTGCTTGGTGAACGTGCCGTAAAGCTGCTCGTCGGTCTGGTAGTGGCGCGCCGAGTACAGATTCAGCACGCCATTGGTGTCCGCTTGCGCGCCGAATGCCGCGGCCATTGCGGTGCCGAGCACCGTCAGTCGCGCCAGTTTGCCGATCGTCTTCGCCTTCATGGGCTATTCCCCTCGCAGTCATGGTTTTACAGAGAGGAACAGCATAATGAAAAATTCATATCAACGCAAATGATTCCCATTTGCGTTGATTCACATATTCACTATCGAAGACTGGAAATCGAGGGGGGGAAAGGAAAGATGCCGAACGGCGATGAGGAGGAAACGAGGTCGCCGGCGTGGCATTCTGGGCGGCCAGCTCGCCAAAGCTGAAACAGAGGTGACGGGATGCAACCCACCACACAGATAACGGCAGATAAGACGAAGGGCTGCACCAAAGGTTCCGCGTCAGGTCACCTTCCATTGATGACACCCTCGAAAAGTGAACTGATGAGTGTCCTCGACGCTCCAATCGCCGTAAAATTGCGCGTCGACGCACTGGCCACCCCATCACAACGAGTCAAGGTGCCACGTGCGTTTGTCCTGCCCTGCCGGAGTTTCCCCTTGTTGTCGTTGATCTCTATTTTGCGTCGCGCTGTGCTGTCGACAGCCGCCGATGCCCCCGCTGTGTCTTTGCCCGCCCCTATGTCTGCTCGCAAGATCGGCGGCTCACGTACGCCAGGTGCCGCACGAACCGCGCGTACGTCGTTCGCCGCGCTCGCGGTCGCTGCCCTGATTGCCGGCTGTGCCAGCGCGCCGCCGACGGTTTCGCAAGGCGCGTCGACATCTGCGCCGGCCACCACGGCCGTCCCGCCGGTCGCGCAAACACCGACCACGCCCATCGCACCGCCCAAGATCATTCGTCCGCTGAAGATCGGTCTGGCGCTCGGCGGCGGTGCCGCACGCGGCTTCGCACACGTCGGCGTCATCAAGGCGCTCGAAGCCCGCGGCATTCATGCGGACATCGTCGTCGGCACCAGCGCCGGGAGCGTCGTGGGCGCGATGTACGCCTCGGGCCTGAACGGCTTCCAGCTGAACCGTCTGGCCTCGACGATGGACGAAGCCTCGATCAGCGACTGGACGATGCCGTTCCGCTCACGCGGCATGTTGCGCGGTGAAGCGCTTCAGTCGTACGTGAACAAGGTCCTCAAGGACCGCACGATCGAGCAGATGCCGCGTCAGTTGGGCATCGTCGCCACCGATTTGCAGAGCGGCGCACCGATTCTGTTCCGTCGCGGCAATACCGGCCAGGCCGTGCGCGCGTCGAGCAGCGTGCCGGGCGTATTCGAGCCGGTGCACATCGGCAGTCGCGATTACGTCGACGGCGGCCTCGTTGCACCGGTGCCCGCGGAGTACGCGCGCCAGATGGGGGCGGACTTCGTCATCGCCGTCGACATCTCGGCCAATCCGACGGCGCAGGCCACGCAAGGCCAGTTCGACATCCTGATGCAGACGTTCACCATCATGGGACAGTCGATCAAGCAGTACGAGCTGGAGAAGAATGCGGACATCGTGATTCGTCCGTCGCTGGCGAAGATGGGGGCCTCGGACTTTCAGGGGCGCAACCGCGCGATTCTGGCGGGCGAGGAAGCCGTCGCCAAGATGTGGCCGGAGATCCAGCGCAAACTGGCCGAGGCCCAGTCGGAAGCCCCTAAAGGCATGCCGCAGGCCTCACGCTAGGCAGACGCCTCAAACAAAAATGCCGCCCAATGGGCGGCATTTTTGTCTGCATCGAACCCCGCACCGTTCGCGGGAATCGACGACTTACATCGGGTGGTCGTTCTTAAACAGCTGCTCGACGCGCGTGAGTTCGGCGCTGGCCTTGAGCGTCTCGACACGGCGAGCGCCGTTGTAGCGCGCCGACCAGTACGATTCGCGCAGGTCTTCCACGCGGATCTTGCCGCCCGTTGCCGGGGCGTGCACGAACTTGTCGCCACCAATATAGATACCGACGTGGGAGAAGCTGCGACGCATGGTGTTGAAGAACACCAGATCGCCCGGCTTCAGATCGGTCTTGGCAATGCGCTCGCCCACCTGGCTCATTTCTTCCGAGCGGCGCGGCAGCATGAAATTGAGCGTGTCCTGGAACACATAGCGCACGAAGCCGCTGCAATCCAGACCGCTGTCCGGCGTGTTGCCACCGTACTTGTAACGAACGCCGATGTAGTTCAGCGCGCCAAGGACGACGTCCGACGCCTTGTCCGTCACATTCGACAGCAGCTTCTGCGCACGTTGCACACGCGACTCTTCGACGACCGGCTGAGCGGCGTCGGTGGCCACGGTGGTGACGTTGGCGGTGTTCGGGGAAGCGTTGCTGGCTTGAATGGCGGCTGCGGCAGCACGAGCTGCGGCAGTCGGACCATTGTTGTAGTCGTCAGCCTTCGCCGTCAACGAGGCGGTGACGAGGCCAGCGGCAGTGAACGCGAGAAGGAGTGTCTTGCGGGTGCGCGGAGGTTTCGTCTGCATTGGTCGCCGGGTTGGTTGAGTCGGATGGCCGATGAGTAGCTCGTCAGTTGCAACAGGATGCTGCTGTGTTGAAAACCTTCGAGTCACGCCCGGCTGACCCACCGCCGAACTTGTTGTATGCACCGACCTCTGGCGAGACCGGTTAACTCGTTGAATAATCAACTTAATTGGTACGCGATAGTAATGTGAACGTCACATGATGTCAAAAGGTAATAGAAAAAAACAATCAGCGCAATCAGGAAATTTTCATTAACAATCAATCGTTTGCGATTTAGCCGATGTTCTGCGACGTTATGTGACGTTTCACGGTAATGTCACGGACCTACAGCATGGCCGCCGCGACCAGTTCCCGGGTGTAGTCGTTCTGCGGATCAAAAAATACCGATTCCGTATCGCCCTGCTCCACCAGATGCCCGTCCTTGAACACCAGAACCCGGTGCGCCATCGCCCGCATGACCGCCAGATCGTGGCTGATGAAGAGGTAACTCAGGTTGTACTTGATCTGCAATTGGGCCAGCAGATGGAGCACCTGCTGCTGAATCGACACATCGAGCGCGCTCGTCGGCTCGTCCAGCACGAGAATCTGTGGATCGACGATCAACGCCCGGGCAATGGCAATCCGTTGCCGTTGACCACCGGAAAACTCATGCGGGTAACGCGACATGGCACGCGCGTCGATGCCGACTTCGCGCAGCGTTTCCGCCACCTTGGTCCGCCGCTCGTCTTCGCTCATCTGCGGGCGATGTAACGCCAACCCCTCGCCCACGATCTCCTCGATCGTCATGCGCGGCGACAGAGAGCCGAACGGGTCCTGAAACACGATCTGCATGCGCGAGCGCAACGTGCGCTGCTTCGTGCCGCGATACGACGCCAGCGGTTCGCCCTGAAACTCGATCTGTCCCGCGCTCGTGTGCTGAAGACCGAGCATGGCCATCGCCAGCGTCGTCTTGCCCGAGCCCGACTCGCCGACCACGCCCAGCGTCTCGCCCTGACGCAGCGACAAATCGACCGGATGCACCGCCCGGAACCGCCCGCGCCGGAACCAGCCGCGCACGCCCGGCTGCGCCGTCGCGTAGTCCACCGTCACCCCTCGCCCTTCGAGCAACACCGGCGCAATCGGCAGCACCGGATGAATTTCCCGTTGCGGGCGGCTGTCGATGAGCTTGCGTGTGTACGGATGCTGCGGATTCGTGAATAGCGTCTCGGTGTCGGCGCACTCGACTAGCACGCCCTTCTCCATCACCGCCACGCGTTGTGCGAAGCGTCGCACCAGATTCAGATCGTGCGTGATGAGCAGCACCGCCATACCGCGCTTCTCGGCGGCGTCGCGCTGCAACTCCAACAGCAATTCGATGATTTGCGCACGGATGGTGACGTCGAGCGCCGTGGTCGGCTCGTCCGCCAGCAGCAGCTTGGGACGGCAGGCAAGCGCCATGGCGATCATGGCACGCTGCCGCTGACCGCCCGACAACTCATGCGGGAAGTGCGACACGCGACGCTCCGGCTCCGGAATGCCCGTGCGGCGCAGCAGTTCGATCGCGCGCGACTTGGCGTCCTTCTTGGAAAGCCCTTCGTGCAGCTCCAGCGCCTCGGCAATTTGCTCACCGATCGGATAGAGCGGATTGAGCGCCGTCATCGGCTCTTGAAAGATCATGGCGACGTCGTTGCCGCGCAGCCCGCGCATTTCGCGCTCGCTCACCGAGGCGAGATCCACGCCGTCGAGCAGAATGCGCCCGTGAATCTGCACGTCCTGCAACAGACGCAGAATGGCGAGCGCCGTCACGCTCTTGCCCGACCCCGACTCGCCGACCAGCGCGACGCGCTCGCCACGTTCGATGGCAAGGCTCACATCCTTCACGGCTTCGGTGTCGCCGAAGCGCACCGAGAGGTTTTCGATACTGAGGAGCGGCGCGTTCACATCGCCCCCCCGGCCGCAGCCTGCTTGTCTGCGACACGCGTGTCGAGCGCATTGCGCAAGGCGTCTCCCATGAACGTGAGCAACAACAACGTGAGCACGAGTACGACGAACGTCGCCAGCGAAATCCACCACGCGTCGAGGTTCGCCTTGCCCTGATTGAGCAGTTCGCCAAGGCTCGGTGTCGGTGGCGGCACGCCGAGCCCGAGGAAGTCGAGACTGGTGAGCGCCAGAATCGCCCCACTCATGCGAAACGGCAGGAACGTGATGACCGGCGTCATGCTGTTGGGCAATACGTGACGTCGAATGATCTGCCAGTTCGACAGCCCCATCGCCCGCGCCGCGCGCACGTAATCCAGTTGACGATTACGCAGGAATTCGGCCCGTACATAGTCGGACAGGCCGATCCAGCCGAACAGCGACAGCAGCACGAACAACAGCCACAAATGCGGCTCGAAGATCGACGCGAAGATGATGAGCAGATACAACTCAGGCAACGAACCCCAGATCTCGATCAGCCGTTGCAACGTGAGGTCGATGCGTCCGCCGTAAAAGCCCTGCACCGCGCCGGCGAGCATGCCGAGCAGCGTGCCCGAGACCGTGAGCGCCAGCGCGAAGATCACCGACAGCCGGAAGCCGTAGAGCAGCCGTGCGAAGACATCGCGGCCGCGGTCGTCCGTCCCCAGCCAGTTCTCGGACGACGGCGGCGCCGGATTCGGCACCTTCGCAAAGTAGTTGATAGTGTCGTAGCTGTAGCGCACCGGCGGATAGATCGCGAAGTTATCGCCCGCGCGAATGCGGTCTTCGATAAAAGGGTCGAGATAGTCCGTCGGTGTCGGGAAGTCGCCGCCGAAGGTCGCTTCGGGATACGTCTTCACCAACGGGAAGTACCACTGCCCTTCATAGCGCACGACCCACGGTTTATCGTTCGCGATGACCTCGGCAAACAGGCTGATACCGAACAGCACGACGAAGGCGACGAGGCTCCAGTAACCGAGCCGGTGGCTACGAAAGCGCCGCCAGACGCGCCAGCGCGGCGAGCGCGAAGGCGATGCGGCATAGGACGTCGGGCGTTGCGATGGCGTGGCGGATCGGGTCACGTCAGTGCTCCACTCGATCGAATTGAATACGCGGATCGACCAGCACGTAGCAAAGGTCGGAGATGAGCTTGGTCACCAGCCCGATGAGCGTGAACAGATACAGCGAGCCGAGCACGACCGGATAGTCGCGGCGCTGCACCGATTCGTATGACAGCCGGCCCAATCCGTCGAGCGAGAACAACGTCTCGATCAGCAGACTGCCCGCGAAGAATGCGCCGATGAATGCCGCTGGAAAGCCGGTGATGAGCGGAATCAGCGCATTGCGGAACACGTGCTTGAACAGCACCTTGCGCTCGGACAATCCTTTGGCACGCGCCGTCAGCACGTATTGACGGCGGATTTCGTCGAGGAATGCGTTCTTCGTCAGCATGGTGATGACGGCAAAACTACCGACCACGGACGCGGTCACCGGCAACGTGATGTGCCACAGATAGTCAGTGATCTTCGCCGGCCACGACAGATCGCTCCAGTTGTCCGAGACGAGTTCGCGCAACGGGAACAACTGCCAGAACGTGCCGCCGCCGAACAGCACCAGCAGCAACACGCCGAGCACGAAGCCGGGGATGGCGTAGCCCACCAGCACGACCAGACTCGTGAGCGTATCGAAGCGAGACCCGTTGCGCACCGCCTTGGCGATACCCAACGGCACCGATATCAGGTAAGTGAGGAAGAACGTCCATAGCCCCAGCGAAATCGACACTGGCAGCTTCGAGACGATCAGCGACCACACGCTCTGATGATGGAAATAGCTCTGTCCGAGGTCGAAACGCGCAAAGCGTTTGAGCATGAGCCAGTAGCGCTCCATCGGCGTCTTGTCGAAGCCGTAGAGTGCCTTGATCTGGGCGAGCTGCTGCGCATCGATACCGCGACGTCCGCGATAGTCGCTGCCGCCTCCGCCACCACTGGCCTCGCCGCCACCGCCGCGCCCCTTGAGCTCGAGCATCACCTGCTCGACGGGGCCGCCGGGCACGAACTGAATCACCGCGAAGGTCAGCGTAATCACGCCGAGCAACGTCGGAATCATGATCAGCAGTCGTTTGAGAATGTAGGACCACATGATTAACGGGTCACTCCTTTCGAAGCTGCTGAGTCTGCTGAAGCTGCCGAATCGGCTGAAGTTGCCGGAGCAGCCGCGTCTCGCGGCGAACCACTCCCTGCCGTCGCACCGCCGTCCCACCACATCGAGACGAGCCAGCCTTCGGCGGTGAAGTACAGTGGCAATTTTTCCGGGAATTGCAGATTGCGTTTGTACGCCATGCGATGCGTCGACGAGAACCAGTGCGGCACGATGTAATAGCCGTGCATCAGCACCCGGTCGAGCGCGCGCGCGGCGGCTACGAGATCGTCGTACGTGTGCGCACGCACGAGGCTGCCAAGCAGCGAATCGACGGCCGGATCCTTCAGGCCGATCACGTTATCCGAACCCTCCACATTCGCCGACTGGCTGCCGAAACGATCAAGCAGTTCGGTGCCGGGAATCTGCGAATCGGGATAGCGCAGCGAGATCATGTCGAAGTCGAACGTCTCGATGCGCTTTTGATAGAGCGCGAAATCGCTCTGACGGAAATTGAGTGTGATGCCGAGCTTCGCAAGATTGCGGGCATACGCCGACGCCACCGGCCCCATCGCGCCGCCATCGTCGAGAAACTCAAAGACGAACGGCTCGCCCTTCGCATTGCGCAGCGCGCCATCGCGATACGTCCAGCCCGCCTGCGCCAGCAGTTCGCGCGCCTCGCGCAGGTTATCGCGCAGGCTCGCAGGAGGCGTGGTCGTCGGTTGCACGACCATCGGTCCGAACACGGCCGGATCCAGCTTCTTGCGCAGCGGTTCGAGCAGCTTCAACTCCGCCTCGCTTGGCATGCCGCGCGCAGCGAGATCGCTGTTCGTGAAGTAGCTGTAAATGCGCTGATACTGGTTGTAGAACAGTTGACGGTTGAGCCACTGATAGTCGAGCGCGAGATCGAGCGCCTTGCGCACACGCACGTCTTTGAACAAGTCGCGCCGCGTGTTCACAATGAAGCCCTGCATGCCCGCCGCATTGTGGTGCGAGAACTCGCGCTTGATCAACTCACCATCCTTGAAGCGCTTGCCGACGTAGCTGCGCACCCAACTCCGGGCGCGGTATTCGGTGATCGCGTCGAACTCGCCCGCCTTGAAGCCTTCGAGCCGCACGATGTCATCGGAGTAGAGCTTGTAGACGATGCGCTCGAAGTTGTAGGTGCCGCGTCGCACCGGCAGGTCGTTGCCCCAGTACTTCGGATCGCGTCGGAAGGTGATGCGACGCCCGCCATCGTACGATTCGATCAGATAGGGACCGCTCGCCACCGGACGCTCGAAGGTCAGCGCATCGAAGGCCTTTTTCTTACCGTCCGCCCCCACGCTCCACTTGGGCGAGAACACCGGCACCGACGCCACGAGCAGCGGCAGATCGGGGCTCACGCGTTTGAAGTCGAACCGCACGCGGCGGTTGTCGAGCACGCTCACGCCCTTCACGTCAGCCAGCATCACCTTGAAGCCGGGGGCCGACTGAGGACTCATCAGCGTGTCGAAGGAATACTTGACGTCCTGCGCCGTGACCGGGTCGCCGTTGTTGAAGCGCGCGGCCGGGTTGAGGTGGAACGTGACAGAGGCCCCGTCGGGGGCGACGGCGATATCGTCCGCGAGCAGGCCGTAGACGGTTGCGGGCTCGTCGGCGCTGCCGATGCCGAGTGTCTCGAACATGAGTCCGGACACGCCCGGCGCAGACGTGCCGCGCAACGTGAACGGATTGAATTTATCGAAGCTGGTGCGGCGATCCGGGTTCGCGAGTGTCAACGTGCCGCCGCGCGGCGCATCGGGATTGACGTAATCGAAATGCGTGAACCCTTGCGGATATTTCGGCTCGCCGTACTGAGCGATGGCATATTTCGCGTGGGCCGGGGACGTCGCAAGGAGACCGGCAGCCAATGCCGCAGCGACGGTCGCGGCGCGCGACACCACCAGTACTCGGGAGATGCGCCGGAAGCCAAAACGAACGGCGCGAACGGATGAGACGGCGAGATCGGCGCGCGGCGTCGGGACAAGCGCTGACGCCAGAGAGGTCACGAAACTGCGGAGCGAGCCCCGGGTCGTGTGTGGATGCCGTGTTGTGCGCGCGTTCATGCGTCTCCTGTGTTGGTCGGCCAGCGCCAGCCTGCCCCGGGGTCCGGACGCATCCAGCCCCACCCCTTCGATCCGCCCGAAACATCCTGTAACCACGCCCTCACGCACATTTCCCGCATGAGGCTTGGCGTCACGGCCGGACCGCGCGACAATTGTACCCAAAAGCCCGGCGTTCACCGCACTGAAAGACACAGGCTCGCCGGCCTGGTTCCCTCATTTCCGCCCTGGAGGCCGACGTTGAGTGCCACACGATCGCCCGTGCAGAACCCCAACCGTACCCTGCCCCGCTGGCTCGCCAAATTTTTCTTTCAGTGTGTGGAAGCGGCGCAACGCAGCATTGCCCGTCACTCTCTGGTCGGCGACAAGCCGATTTTCGATAACGCCCAGTTCCCCTGGGTCGAAGCGATCGAGGCTCAGGCACCGGCTATCGCCCGCGAACTCGAAGCTGTCCTCGCCACGCCGGGACGTCTGCCCGCGTTCCACGAGATCTCTCCCGACGTCGCCACCATCACGCAAGACCATCAGTGGCAGACGTTCGTCTTCCTCGGTTACGGCATGCGTGCCGAGCGCAACCTCGCACGCTGCCCGGCGACCGCCGCCGCACTCGATGGCATTCCCGGCCTTCGCACGGCCTTCTTCTCGATCCTGTCGCCGGGCAAGAAGATTCCCCTGCATCGCGGCCCGTATAACGGCGTGCTGCGCTTGCATCTGGCATTGAAGGTGCCGCGCGAGCGCGAGAAGTGCTGGATCGAGGTCGACGGACAACGCTATGTCTGGCAAGCGAATCGCGCGGTGATCTTCGACGACGCTTACGAGCATCAGGTGCACAACGACACCGATGAGACGCGTGTCGTGCTGTTTGTCGACTTCGAGCGTCCTTGCAAAGCGCCTGTCTCCTGGCTCAACAAGCTGCTGCTGTCGTTTGCCCCGCTCACCCCCGAGTTGCAGCAAGCCAAGACCAATCACGAGAAGTGGGAACGCGATTACTACGCGACGCCTGCGCCAGCGGCGCCCGGATCACCAACGGCACGGGCCGGGGGCGCGGCGCCAGCTCACCCGTCGACCGACAGCGCAGAGACCCCTGATGCTACAAACGCCGAAACAGTGGTCGACGAACGCGCTCACAGTTGATGCATCACAAAAAAACGCCAGCGAATGACCTTCGCTGGCGTTTGTCGCTTGATATCGAATGCACGGACCGAACAAGTGAACGCGTGTGTCTGAGGGGGCGCTTAAGTCATGAGGAGGACAAGCCCATGCCACGTCTGAAATCGCGTGCTGCCGCGATGGTTTCCTCTTCAGCTTCCTGCACATCGGGCAGCGCCGAACAATAGCGGGACACCGCATCGTCGGCCAGAGGCTCCCACTTTTTCAGCCAGCCCGCGATGACGGGCCGGTTCGCCTCCTGTGTCAACGCCATTTCCACAAGCTTGGCGGCCCAACGTCGATGTCGTTGAGCGTCGGCAAGGTCAGCGTCGATCAACAACCCAAGCAACGTATCACCGTTTTGTCTGGCCGCCTGGCCCAGGCCGCGCAACACTGCACCTTCTACTGCCGGCCTGACCACCAGATTCAGTGCTACAAAGCTCTCGCCCCAGTCCCAGGCAACAAGCGCATGCTCGACAAGCTTGCGCCAGCCCTGCCATGCCGGGCCTTGCTCCCAGTACCGGCGCTCGTCGCTACCGAATCCCATTTCCTTGAACGTGGAGGAAAGCTCCTTGGTTCGGTACGCCGTGTGCGTCAACCAACGCAGGGAGTCGGCGGCCTGAAAGACCGCGCAATTCACAATGGTCGAGGCTGGTGCCATCTGCGCCAGATACGCAGATCCCATCTGCAGGGCATGGAACAAGAAACGTGCCGGGGTGTATAGACGCGCCAGCGTACCGGCCCAGTGGCGCTCAAGCATGACGTCGTGCCCCCGGGCGGAAAACTGGTCCAGCAGGCCAAACACATAGGCTTCCTGTCCGTCCTGGAGCAGATTGTAGGTGCGATACACCAGCTCGTCCGGATCACGAAATGCTTCCCAATCGGGGTGCTTCAACGCTGCGCCATGGCGATATTGCCTGAACCATTGCGCCATCTCCATGTTCGGATCCATCTCGAACGGGGCGTCCGGATTATCTCCGTCATACGTGAGATTGGTCGATACGATTTCGTATTCACTCGGTTTGCGCCGCCGCGACGCCAGATGACTCCAGGTCTTCAACGGCTTCAGGACTTCGGAATCGTCCATTTCCGCCTCGCATCAAAGTAATTGCGTGGATTAGAACCGGACACGATCGTCCGCCGTTTCGATCCGGCCGGTCAAGAGAACAAACTTTCCGGAGTCGCGTGGCCCACTCACTTATCGCAAAAAATGAATTCAAGCGCCTCCATCGGCTTAATGTCCGTTTCGATCAACTTTGCCTCTCGTGGAAAGAACGACTCTTCCCCCTGGCGACGCACCCTCACCACTTTGCCCGGCCGTGGCGCGACGCGCCGGCCAACGGAATGAAATGCGGCCTTGGTAGCCACTTCGTCCATCGTATCTTCGGTGTCAACGGTGACCAACTGCAGCACAAAGTCGTACTGAAAGTTTGAAATTACCGAAAAGTCCGCCATATGCGCGCTCCCATTGCCCCAGCCTCATGCGGCCTTTCGCTCGTAAGGGTTATTGCGGTAGGTTTCAACCCAGCGGTATCCGTGCGCGTCATCGCCCATTTCACCCGGAGCCAGGCCCATATATTTGAAAGCGCCGGCCAAATCGGGCGGGACAATCTTGCCTGCGAGCAAGCGGTCCGACAGACTCAAGTGATCACGGTAACGTGTCGGATCCTGCTCAAACACCCACCGTTCGATTTCCGAATTGAAGTGATAGGTGCGGCCGTTATAGTCCAGAGGATGGTCCTTTACACTCCACCCGTCGCCAGGGATCGCGCAGATCGGCAACTGATTCACGTTGCAGATGATCGGAACCGTCTCGGGCAATGTCAGTTCATGCTTTCCAGCCAGCAGATTCTCGATGATGACGTCCCAGGCTTTACCAAAGGTGTCGTTCCATCCCGGGTATTTTTCCTCGAGCCAGTCGCGACACCCGTGCGTCACGCCGGCCGCCGGATTCCACGACATGGCCGGGCGCCAGAACCATGCGGCAAGCTGATAGGCATGGTGCTGATACTGCGACTCAGCGATCATCTGATCCCAGTACCACGGGCGGGAAAGCCCCATCTCGATCAGCGAACGTTCAAATTGATCGAAAATCCATTCCTGCATGAACTCCCGGAATGACTGCTTTCTGCGATCCAGGGGCATCCCATAATCCATCGACGTCCCGGCAGGCACACAGAACATGCACCAAGCGCGTGCGATGGCGATATCGACAAGCTTTTGTGCCTGCGCCACTTGGCCGTTGTCGATCATGATTCTCAGCACCGAGCCGCCGATCTGGGCATGACGGGCTTCGTCGGTCTGAATGCTGGATATCAGGCTGGAGAAGGTGAAATCCCCGACCTCGACAGCATCGGAGGCCAGACCGAGGAACTGCATATTGGTGAAGCTCGTTTCGAGCCCAAAGCTCAGCATCACTGCGATTTCGGCCGCGCTACGCGAGTGAGCCAGATCATCGGCCCCAGAACGCGCCGCGATACCGGCTAACGAATTGGTGTGGAGAAGCTTGTGCACCCAATCGAACTGTCGGTCTTTCGCACAGTATTCATGGGCGAAATACAATTGAATTTGCGTATGCCGGCTCTCGTCGAGCATGCCGAAGGTCGCCATATTCCGCATACCCGGCGCGCGGCCGAATCGCACCATGCGCGCCTGTACATGCATACCAACGTATTCGACCAGCGCCAGAGTGCTGTAGTGAAGCTTGAGAACCGACAACCACCCCGGGTCCGCGTTCTCGTACATTTGGCTGCGCTCGAGTGCTGCCTTGACAGAATAAACGCCAGCGTCCTTGTCACGTTGTACACGCACATACTCTGGATAACTAATCTTGTACGGTTCGTCGAACGCCTCCCAGCTTTCGACCGCAATACCCATACTACCCGTCATCAGATCCGGGAATAATTCCGACTCTTCTACATACGTCGGAGTCCAATTGGTAGACCGGGCGATGTCGTACCATTCCGAGCGTTCCAATAGCGCCATGACTGAATATGGGCACTTCCCGGCTGAGAAGGAATCCGCGCGCAAGAATTCTGCTTATTTGGTCCGTTCTATTTCTATTTGCACCCGTCTGCCAACGCAACCTTTCGACACCCATCCTTTGCAAGGGTTAAGAAATAACCAATGGCTGCTTCGCCATTAACACTCCCCGCATCCACTCGAACAACGTATCTATTAAGTTCGCAACGTTCATGTGGAGGTTAGTCGAATGGTTTTCTGAACTCTATGGAATGACGGGCTTTTAGGTGATTCGCTGAATTCCGGAATCTGCACTCGATCAGACAGGCCGAATCGCCATCGATTTCGACGTCTTTTGCCGCAAACCGCACGAATGCGAAACTATTGCGGGAAAAGAGATAAGTCGCTGCGACCACTCCGATCATCCGAATCGCTCACGACTTCCGACCCGATTGCGCGAGCGTGTCCTGCGCGGGTGGCGGGACGAAATTCGCCGCAAGCACCGCCACGAGCGCCGCCGCCAGCATCGCACCGATGCCAAGCGCAGCATCGCCGAAATGCAAGTAGGCGAACTTCACCGCTTCGATCACGGCCACCGCAACGACGATGGTGATCATGCTGAGCATGCCTGCGACCGTCGCCCGGTTGGGACTATCGACGGCGAACAGCGACTGGCGATACACCACGCCGTAGCACATGCCCATGCCGAACGCATGCAGCGTCGTGCCGATGAGCAACGCCGGATAGCCCGGTGCGAGGATGGCCGTTCCGATGAGCGACACCGCTGCTCCGATCAGCATGGCCGCCACGCCTGTCGCCAGCAGACGCCCGTTCGACCAACGCCCGACCTGACGCGCGAGCAGCACGTTGCCGAGAATCAGCGCCGCGAACACCGGCACTTGCAGCATGGCGTACTGCATCTGCGACAGCCCGGCACGCTCGATCAGGAACACCGGGCCTAGCGCGATCCAGGAGAGCAACGGCGTCACCGCCAGCCCCGTGAGCACCGCACCGCGCCAGAAACGTCCACTGGACAGCGGCAGCTTATAGCCCGCCCACAGCTGCTTGGCGTTCAGCGCGTTACGATCGTGACGCGACAGCTCGGGCATCGTGCGATACAACCCGACGAACGAGAACACCGCGACGATGGCGATCAGCCAGAAGATGCTGCGCCACGGCCAGAACGACACGACAGCGGCACCAGCGAGCGGCCCGAACAGCGGCGAGAGCAGCGACACGTTCGCCATGAGCGCCATCACACGCACAGCGGTCTTCTCTTCGAACGCCTCATGCACCGTCGGATACCCCACCGTCAGCACGAAGCAGCAGCCCATGCCTTGCAGAAAGCGCAGCGCAATGAACTGCGGCATCGTCTGCACGTAATGCACCGCCAGACACGCGACGATGAACATGGTGAGGCCGGAGAGCAGCACACGACGACGACCGAAGCGGTCGGCGAGCGGGCCGAGCAGCCATTGCAGACTTGCGTTGCCGAGCATGGCGGCGGTCAGCGCCAGCGTGGTCATTTCCGCAGACGCGCCGAACTCGCGCGTCACGAGCGGCATGCCGGGCATGATCATGTCGTTCGAGATGTAGACCGCGAACTCGAAGAGCACCAGCGAGAAGGGGAACCAGAATCGCGAGACAGGGGACCTGGGGGAAAGCGGACTTACAGAGTGAGACACCTCGTAAAGGCTCCTTTGTGCAACCCACGCTCGTGACGTCGGCCCACATGTATTTGAGAACTCCAAAAGACAACACCCCCGGCGCCTTCGAGGCACCGGGGGTGTCTGTTGCTTCGACTGTGCCGCCTCAGTGTGGTTCGGGCGGCGTTTCGATGCTTCAGACGTCCAACAGATCAACCTCGAAGACCAGGGTGGCGTTCGGCGGAATCACGCCGCCTGCGCCGCGTGCACCGTAGCCGAGTTCGGCCGGAATAATGAGCTTGCGCTTGCCGCCGACCTTCATGCCGGCAACGCCTTCGTCCCAACCACGAATGACCATGCCGCCGCCGAGCACGAAGGCGAACGGATCGTTGCGGTCTTTGCTGGAATCGAATTTCTTGCCGTCGGTCAGCCAGCCCGTGTAATGCACGGTCACGGTCTTGCCCGGGGTGGCTTCAGCGCCATCGCCCACTTGCAGGTCTTCGTATTGCAGGCCGGAATCGGTAGTGACAGTCGACATGGTTGTTCTCGCTCGAAGAAGAGAGGATATCGACGCGCGAGGTATCGCCAACGCGCGAACTCGGGAAAGAAAAAACCCCCGGCTCTCCGCGAAGAGCCGGGGGTGTTCCGCCAAGGCGACTTGGCGGAGACGGAGGGATTCGAACCCTCGATCCAGGTTTTGGCCCAGATGCTCCCTTAGCAGGGGAGTGCCTTCGACCTCTCGGCCACGTCTCCCAAACTTGTCGTCGCACCAGGGAGGTGATGCGACGAGACCGTGATACTACCGGCTGTTCTCGATGCCGTCAAACATTATCCGCATCGAAACCCAACTTTTTTTGCGTACCTGTCATGCACCCGACACGTACACGGGAATTTTCCCGCATCGCTGCCCGAAAATTCCGTTGCGCGCCGCATGCATCACGCTCACATGCGGCCCGCTTTTTTTGCCATCCGAAGCGACGGCGTGCGATCGATGACGACCGCTCAGAACCGCTAACGATCGATTACGCCTGATCGAGTTCGAAGGCCTTATGCAGCGCGCGCACGGCGAGCTCCATGTACTTCTCGTCGATCAGCACCGAGATCTTGATCTCGGACGTGGAGATCAGCTGGATGTTGATGCCCTCTTCCGACAGCGTGCGGAATGCCTTGCTGGCGATACCCACGTGCGAGCGCATGCCCACGCCGACGATCGACACCTTCGACACCTTCGGGTCGCCGATGACTTCGGCAGCACCGATATGGCCTTGCACGTCGCTTTGCAGCAGCGTCATGGCGCGCTGGTAGTCGCCACGCGGCACGGTGAACGTGAAGTCGGTCTTCCCTTCGACGCTCAGGTTCTGGATGATCATGTCGACATCGATGTTCGCGTCGGCGATCGGGCCGAGAATCTGGTACGCAATGCCCGGGCGATCCGGCACGCCACGCACGGTGATCTTGGCCTCGTCGCGCTGGAATGCGATACCCGAGATGATGGCCTTTTCCATTTGTTCGTCTTCCTCAAAAGTAATCAGCGTGCCCGAGCGCGCTTCTTCGTCGAGCGCGATCATCGGGTCAGTCAGGCTCGACAACACGCGAGTCTTGACTTGGTACTTGCCGGCGAATTCCACCGAGCGGATCTGCAGCACCTTGGAACCGAGGCTGGCCATTTCCAGCATCTCTTCGAAGGTCACCTTATCGAGGCGGCGAGCCTCGTCGACCACACGCGGGTCGGTCGTGTACACGCCATCGACGTCGGTGTAGATCAGGCACTCATCGGCCTTGAGGGCCGCCGCGACCGCAACCGCCGAGGTGTCCGAGCCGCCGCGACCGAGCGTGGTCACGTTGCCGTTCGGATCGATCCCCTGGAAGCCGGTGATGACGACCACGCGGCCGGCATCGAGATCGGCCATGACGCGCTTGTCGTCGATTTCCGAAATGCGGGCTTTGGTGAAAGCGCTGTCGGTCTTGATCGGTACTTGCCAGCCGGCATAGCTCACGGCATCGACGCCGGCCTCTTTGAGGGCCATTGCCAGCAGGCCAACGCTCACTTGCTCGCCCGTGGCGGCAATGGCGTCGAGTTCGCGCGGATCCGGATTGGCCGAAATTTCTTTGGCCAGGCCCAGCAGACGATTGGTTTCGCCGGACATCGCCGACGGCACCACCACCATCTTGTGACCGGCCTTATGCCACTTGGCCACGCGCTTGGCGACATTCTTGATGCGCTCCACCGAGCCCATCGACGTGCCGCCGTATTTGTGTACGATCAGAGCCATAACATTGCTAACACATTGATTTAAAACCGTTTATGAATCCTGCGCGGATACCCCTTCATGGGCATCGGTGACGTTTCGATTCGCGGAACTTTTGATTATCGCACGAATGTATCGCGTTGGCGTCGGTTTGACGCACATTGCGCTGCGATGAACCCACGAAGCCGCATCCGGCAGCAGGTTATGCTGAATTTCGCGGAAGTTTTGGTCGGTGGTGCCTCGTTGCCGCTTCGGCTCCGCTCAATTTCCTTAGGGCCGAGGAACACGCAGGTTTGTCGCTCCGGCCGCCTCCCGCTCAGCTCTCTCAAGCTTCCGGGCCGCGGGGATTGGCGGCACCCGGCTAGGCTCCACTGAAAGCTGGAACACGCAGGTTTGTCGCTCCGGCCATCTCCCGCTCAGCTCTCTCAAGCTTCCGGGCCGCGGGGATTGGCAGCACCCGGCTAGGCTCCACTGAAAGTCGCTACGCCAGGTGCCGCCAATCCCCGCCACTCAAACGTCCGAATCCCGCTTCACGCCTCGTCGCGCCACTCCATCACCCATCGCTTACCACCCGCTTCTCGCTGCGCGGCGCCGTCAACGCCAAGCCTCGGAACGAAGACGATCACCCCCGCCTGCCACACGACCGGTACGCTTCTTAACCAAGCCGCGACACCTCGACTCTGATACCAATGCTTCAGCGACCGTGAATGCCCCTGCGCATGCTCTCTCCACCGCTCACCACCCGCCCTCGCCTTTGCGACCAATGGCGATGCGCGCAACACGCGCTCGTCGATGCTGCCCGGCATCTCTTCGTCACCCCCCACCGGCGTGAAGACGATGCTGCCCTTCCACTGCGGTAAATGCCACGCTCGTTCGCCCGCCCAGCGCAGCACGACGTCGGACGCCACATCGTCCGGGTCCGCCACCTCGTAAATCGCCGTCCACTGCAATTCATCGCGATACAACCGCAGTACCGCTTCGCCATGCGGCAATTCGATCGACGCCTCCGCCTGCGCATCGCGAATCTGACGTACCCACTCGTCGAGGCGCGCCTCCGGTGGCGTCGCCAGGCCCCGACGTGCGGTCCAGTAACGCAAGAGGTTCGCCAGACGTGCAGCATCGAGGCCCTGCAACTGCGTTCGCTGCAAACGCTCGTCGTCGCCCCGTACATTCGGCACACGCGCCCTCTCGAAGTCGAGCTGCGCCAATTGATCGAGCAATGTCTGCGCCTGCGCAGCATGACGCGCAAATCGCGCCAACGTCTCGCGATACGCAGGCACATGCGACGCAATCGCAGGCATTACGTCGTGACGCAACGCGTTGCGCAAATAGTGACGATCTTCGTTGGACGGATCTTCGACCCACGTCAACGATCTCGCCTTCGCGTACGCATGCATCGTCTCGCGCGAAACGTCGAGCAACGGACGCAATAGACGCAACGAACGCACACGATCCGAGCGACGCCCGACGACCGGCAGCGCGCTTTCCGACGCCATCGCGGCCACACCCGGCAACCCGGCACCGCGCAGCATCTGCAAGAGCACGGTCTCAGCCTGATCGTTGGCGTGATGCGCCGTCATTAACCCGTCGACGCCGTGCGCCAGGCAGATCGACGCCAGCGCTTCGTAGCGCGCCGCACGCGCCGCCCCTTCGATACCTTGTCGCGCATCTCTCGGCACACTCACGCGGCGCGCTTCGAAGGCGAACCCACGCAGGCGCGCTTCGCGCTCGCACACGGCGAGCCAGTCGTCGGCCTGCTCGGAAAGCCCGTGGTGAATGTGGATGGCCAGCGGCTGCGGCGACGTCTCGCCCGCCTCACGGCGCTTTTGCAGCCAATGCGCCAACGCGTCGAGCAGCACCATCGAATCGAGGCCACCACTGAGTGCGAGTGCGAGACGGGGTGCAGGTGATGAGGGGGAATCGCCATGCGACAGGACGTGCGCCGCCATCGCCAGACGTAAAGCGACGTCCACATGTGCAACTGCCGCGTCGCATCGGGCAGATGCGAACGCGGCAGCAGAGGAATCGTGATGAGGCATCGGATTCGGCGTCATCGCCACCACGGGCGACGACGCATCGGAATGCGCTTTACTTCGCGCCGGCTTCCTTGAATTTGCCATAGCTCATCAGGCGCTCGAAACGACGCTCAAGCAGTTCCTTGTGGCTCATGCCCTGGAACTGACGCAGCGAATCGGCCAGCGCACGCTTGAGCATGCCGGCCATACCGAGCGGATCGCGTTGTGCGCCACCCAGCGGCTCGTTGACGATCTTGTCGATCAGGCCAAGTGCCTTCAGGCGATGTGCCGTCAGACCCAGCGCTTCGGCAGCCTCGGGGGCCTTCGCTGCGCTCTTCCACAGAATCGACGCGCAACCTTCCGGCGAAATCACCGAATACGTCGAGAATTGCAACATCATGACCGTATCGGCCACCGCCACGGCCAACGCGCCGCCTGAACCGCCTTCACCGATGATCGTGGTGATGATCGGCGTCTTGAGTTCGGTCATCGCGTACAGGTTGTGACCGATGGCTTCCGACTGACCGCGCTCTTCGGCATCGATGCCCGGATAAGCACCCGGCGTGTCGACGAACGTGAAGAGCGGAAGACCGAACTTCTCGGCCATCTTCATCAGACGCAAGGCCTTGCGATAGCCCTCCGGACGCGGCATACCGAAGTTGCGCATGGCGCGTTCTTTGGTGTCACGCCCCTTCTGATGACCGATGACCATACAGGCCTGGCCGTTAAAGCGTGCCATGCCGCCCACAATGGCGTGATCGTCCGAGAAGGTACGGTCGCCATGAAGCTCATGAAAGTCGGTGAAGATGTCGCGCACGTAATCGAGCGTGTAAGGACGCTGCGGATGACGTGCGATCTGCGAAACCTGCCAGGGCGACAGGTTTGCGTAAATGTCCTTGGTGAGCTGCTGGCTCTTCTTGGAGAGGCGCTCGATCTCTTCGGAAATATCGACGGCTGAATCGTCTTGCACGAAGCGCAACTCTTCAATCTTCGCGTCGAGTTCGGCGATCGGCTGTTCAAAATCCAAAAAGGTGTTCTTCATCAGGTTTCCCCGGAAATGCGGCAGCGTATTGTACCGCCGGTAACGTCTACCCGGATGAGATAGGCAACTTTCATCGCCTGTCGACCCGCAATAGCCGTCAAAAATGACTGGATGAGACGGAATGGACGCGGATTATACGTCCTCGCGTCTATAGATACCGTAAATGATCGCGATCGATCAGCACGATCAGCAATATCAGTACTCGACCGGCACCGGCTCGAGACTCCGCCACATGTACCACGTGGCGACGGAGCGCCAGGGCTCCCAGTTGGCGGCGACTTCGCGCGCTTCGCTTCGCGTGACAGGCTCACCGCTGAAATAGTTGACGCTGATGGCGTTGATCAGCCCGACATCGTCGAGCGGCAGAACGTCGGGACGCAGCAGGTTGAACATCAGGAACATCTCCGCCGTCCACCGGCCGATGCCACGGATACCGGTCAGCTCGGCAATGACGGCCTCGTCGTCCATGCTCGCCCACGCGTCCACGTGCAGCGCGCCGGACTTGAAATGCGTCGCCAGATCGAGAATGTACTCGGCCTTACGGCGCGACAGCCCACAACCGGCGAGCGCGTCGTGCCCCGCCTTGATGAACTGCGACGGCGAAAGCTTCGGGCAGATCGCCACAACGCGATCCCACACGGCCTGCGCCGCCTTCACGGAAATCTGCTGGCCGACGATGGAGCGCGCAAGCGTGACGAACGGCTCACCGCGCCCGGTCAGATGCGCCGGGCCAAACTGGGGAATCAGCTTCTTGAGGATTCGGTCGCGCTTCATGAGATCGGCACACGCCTGATCCCAGAAGTCGGGACGCGTTGCGCCCGGCGCAACCGGCAAGGGCACAACGCCCGTCACCGCCTGCTCGACCACCTCATGTTCGAGACGTTCGATCTCCGGCGTGACGATGCGCGTCTCGCCATCGCGCTTGGCGATAACGCGCCGCGTGGTGGCAACGCTGGACGCGTCCGGCTTCGCTTCCGCTCCCGATTTCGCGGCAGATTTCGCGGCAGTCTTGCGCGGCGTCTTCACCGGCACCTTGGATGCCGCCTTCTTTGCGACGACCGGTTCGGCCTTCTCAATCTTCCCGGCCTTGGACACCGAAGCCTTGCGGGCTGCGCCCACGCCGGACGACTTCGCAGGCGCCTTCGCGGTCTTGCCCGCCGCCGCCTTGCCGGCCGGCTTGATTTTCGACTTAGCTGCCGGCTTAACCGTCGGCTTAGCTGTCGACTTGACGGCCGCCGTTCGCGTCGCGGTCGAACCGATCGAGCCGGTCGACTTCAGCGGGCTGCGGCGCGCGCCGTCGACCGGTGCCGACACGGGCTTCGCCGTCGTCGAACCTTTTGCCGAACGCTTGGCCGCCGGGGTCGCGGTTGCGACCTTCGCGGCTACGGATTTACGAGTCACCATGAGTGTTTTGCCTCGATGCGTCGCGCTCAGGCACGACGCCATTCGGTGGCGCCTCCGGGACGGTCTTCCAGCACGATCCCCTCGGCCAGCAACTCGGCACGAATGCGATCGGCTTGCGCAAAATTACGATCACGCTTGGCCTGAGCACGCGCTTCGATACGCGCCTCGACCGACGCGCGCAGTGCATCGCCATCGCCGGCATCCTCATCGCCCGCCGCCCCTTGCAGGAACGACTGCGGATCGCGGCCGAGCAGGCCCAACGTCGCCGCCAGCCCCTGCAACTGGCGCACCAGCACAGGATCACGCTGCTTGTTGATTTCGCCAGCCAGCTCGAACAACACCGAAATGGCAACCGGCGTGTTGAAGTCGTCGTTCATCGCCGCGGCAAATCGCTGCGCGAACGGCTCGTTCCAGTCCAGCGGCGCACCGTCGCTCGCTGCATCCTTGAGCGCCGTGTACAGACGCGTCAGTCCGCCGCGCGCATCGTCCAGATGGACATCGCTGTAGTTGAGCGGACTGCGATACTGGGCGCGCAGAATGAAAAAGCGCACGACTTCGGCGTCGAACTTCGCCAGCACTTCACGGATGGTGAAGAAGTTGCCGAGCGACTTGGACATCTTCTCGTTGTCCACGCGCACGAAGCCGTTATGCATCCAGTAATTGACGAACGTCTCGCCCGTCGCCCCTTCGCTCTGCGCAATCTCGTTCTCGTGATGGGGGAATTGCAGATCCGCACCGCCACCGTGAATGTCGAAATGGTTGCCGAGCAACTGGCAGCTCATGGCCGAGCACTCAATGTGCCAGCCCGGACGGCCAGCGCCCCACGGCGATGCCCACTTCGACTCTTCCGGCTCGGTGTCTTTCGCGCGCTTCCACAACACGAAATCGAGCGGGTCCTGCTTTGCCGTATTCGCCGCCACGCGCTCGCCGGCGCGCAGGTCTTCGATGGACTTGCCCGACAACTGGCCGTACGTCGAGAACTTGCGCACGGCATAGTTCACGTCGCCGTCTTCGGCCTGATAGGCGTAGCCGTTGCGTTGCAACGTGCCGATCATGTCGACCATCTGCGGAATGAAATCGGTCGCACGCGGCTCATGGTCGGGACGCTGAACGCCGAGTGCATCGGCGTCTTCGTGCATCGCAGCAATGAAACGCGTGGTCAGTTCGCGCATCGTCTCGCCGTTCTCGACCGCGCGTTTGATGATCTTGTCGTCGATATCCGTGATGTTGCGCACGTACGTCACGCGATAGCCGAGCGTGCGCAACCAGCGCTGCACCATGTCGAACACCACCATCACGCGCGCATGACCAATGTGACAGTAGTCGTACACCGTCATCCCACAGACATACATGCGAACTTCGCCGGGAACGAGGGGTGCGAACGACTGTTTATCTCGCGCGAGCGAGTTGTAGACACGGAGTGAATCCATAGATATGCGCTTGACCGGGCGGCAACAGCGCTGGACGCTGCGACGATATCCCCGTGTGAAACGAGAGCGATATCGCGAGGCGGGCTGCGCGCCGTGCGGTAGAAAAAACGAACCTGCGAACCGCCTCCACCGCCACATCGAGAAATGGCGCGGGCCGGGCGCAGGTGTTTTGTTAGAATGCGGCCGAGTATAGCATCTCTTGCGCACCTCTCAGGTATCCCAAGCACCCACTATGACGCAACGAAGCCGGTCACTTTTGTCTCCCCTGACGCACGTTCCTTCGCGCCTTCTTTCCCACGTGCGCCCGGTCGCCGCCGTCACGCGCAGCGCGCGCGCACTCACGCTCGCGGCAGCGACGCTCGGCGTAGCCAGCGCGCTCTTCGCGCTGCCCGCCGGCGCGCAGGCCATCACCGATCCGCCCCCGCCCAAACCGCTGCAAACGCCGCAGCAAGCGAGCGAATCGGCCATCAACAAGCTGGTCGAGGCGGACAAGTTCAACGACGCCCTGACCAAGATCGACGAGCATCTGAAGCAGTACCCGCGCGACGCGCAGGTGCGCTTCACACGCGGTCGTGTGCTGATGGAAATGGGCCGTAATGCGGAAGCCATCGACGTCTTCACGGCACTCACGCAGGACTTCCCGGAACTGCCCGAGCCGTTCAACAACCTGGCCGCGCTCTACGCGCAGGCCGGCGAGTACGACAAGGCACGCGCCGCGCTCGAGAGCGCGATTCGCAACAACCCGAACTTCGCCGTCGCATATTCGAATCTGGGCGACATCTACGCCAAGCTCGCGCAGCAGGCTTATCAGAAATCTCTGAAGCTCGCGCCGACGGCTCGCGTATCGAACCGCGAAAAGCTGCTGTCCAACATGCTGACCCCGCAACGCGCCGCGCCTGTCAGTCAGACGCCGTCGCCGCAAAAGCCCGGTGAGGACGCCGCCGTGAAAAACATCGGCAAGTCGGGCAACTAAGCCCGGGCTGGCGACTCGAACTCCGTTCCACCTTCCCCCTTCTCATCGATACAGGGAGACACGCATGTCCTTTCCGAATCGCCTGCGTCGCGCCATGCTCGGCGGCGTTGCCACCGTGGCAGCGGCCGCAGCTCTGACGGGTGCGAGCCTGCCGGCCTTTGCGCAAAACGCGCAGCCCCAGGTGCAATTCAAGACCTCGCTGGGCAATTTCGTGGTCGAAGTCAACCCGAAGGCAGCGCCGAAGACGGTCGAGAACTTCCTTCAGTACGTCAACGATGGCTTCTACAACGGCACGATTTTCCATCGCGTGATCAACGGCTTCATGATTCAGGGCGGCGGTTTCACCCCGAACATGGACCAGAAACCCACGCGCGCCGCGATTCCCAGCGAATCGAAGAACGGCCTGAAGAACACCATCGGCACCATCGCCATGGCCCGCACGTCCGATCCGAACTCCGCGACCGCGCAATTCTTTATCAATGTGAAGGATAATGCGTCACTGGATTACCCCAACCCGGACGGCTTCGGCTATACGGTATTCGGCAAGGTGGTGTCCGGCATGGACACCGTCGAGAAGATCAAGGGTGTGGCCACGAGCCGCAAGGGCATGTATTCCGACGTGCCCGCCACGACGGTCGTGATCGAATCGGCCAGCGTCGTCAAACGCTGAAAATCCTCCGGCCCGCCGGGATCATTTCATTAGAAGGAAAGCATCATGGTTGAACTGCACACCAATCACGGCGTCATTCGCATCGAACTCGACGCAGCCAAGGCACCGAAGACGGTCGAGAACTTCCTGAACTACGTCAAGAACGGCTTCTATGACGGCACGGTATTCCACCGCGTCATCAACGGCTTCATGGTTCAGGGTGGCGGTTTCGAAGCCGGCATGAAGCAAAAGGCGACCGAAGCGACCATCGAAAACGAAGCCAACAACGGCCTGAAGAACGACAAGTACACGCTGGCCATGGCCCGCACGAACGATCCGCACTCGGCCACGGCTCAGTTCTTCATCAACGTGAACGACAACGACTTCCTGAACCACAGCTCGCCCACGCCGCAAGGCTGGGGTTACGCCGTGTTCGGCAAGGTCGTCGAAGGCCAGGAAGTGGTCGACGCCATCAAGGGCGTGAAGACCGGCTCGAAGGGCTTCCACCAGGACGTGCCGGTTGAGGACGTCGTGATCGAGAAGGCTGTGATCGTCGCCTAAGCGCCCTCAAGCGAGCTGCGACACTCGATGCCAGTATCGACTGCGCGGTGCCCGCAATGCCCCGTGACACCACGGGGCGACGGGCCCGCGCTTTTCATTTCCGATCTTCACCTGTCGCCGGCCCTGCCGCAGACGGTGCAAGTCTTCGAAGACTTCCTGCGCGGTCCCGCGCGTGAAGCGTCCATCCTTTTCATCCTCGGCGATCTGTTCGAATACTGGATCGGCGACGATATGCTCGATGCCGACCGTGGCTCCGAAACGCCCCCTGCGTCGACCGCCCCTGCCAGTGAACCGCTCGGTGTATTTGCGCGTCGCATGACGGCCGCGATGGCGGAACTCTCGGCCAGCGGCGTGCCCATCGCGGTGATGCGCGGCAATCGCGACTTCCTGCTCGGCAAGCGCTTCGCACAAGCAGCGGGCGCGGTCATGCTCGACGATCCCTGCGTATTCTCGTTTCTCGGTCAGGCGCTCGTGCTCAGCCACGGCGACCAGTTGTGCACCGACGACGTGGGCTACCAACGCTTTCGCCGCGTTGCGCATTCGCCGCTCGGCAAAGCCTTCTTCCTGACGTTGCCGCTGCGCGTGCGCATGGGGATTGCGGATCGCATCCGCCGACGCAGCGCCGCCAAGGGCGCGCATCGCATGGCCTACGCCGACGCCAATGCAAACGCCATCGCCGCACTGCTCGACGCTGCCGGCGAGCGCACGCTGGTGCACGGCCACACGCATCGTCCGGCACGCCACGTCGACGGGCGACGCGTGCGCTGGGTGCTGCCCGACTGGGAGTTCGACGTGGACCCGCCACGCGGCGGCTATCTGCAATGGGACGCCCACGGCCTGAGGGCTGTCGACCTCGCGCCCTCTGCGACGTAAGCGCCTCGTCATATGAAAACGGCTCGTTGCTAACGAGCCGTTTTTGTTTGAATCCCTAATGCCGACGTGATGCCGACGTGACGTCCTGTCGCATTACATGTCCTGAATTTCCTTGCCCAGCTTGCGCAGTTCTGCCGTGTCAGTCTTGCTCGCGCCGAGCGCCTCCAGATGCGCGCCGAGCTGGTTAAGCGCCGCCACCATGACATCGATTTTGTGCGACTGATCCGTGGCGTTCTCAATCAGTCCGTGAATCGCGAGCGAGACGGGGTCATCGGCGTTGGGCGTGATGCCGTACGCCGAGAACTCCGGCTTACACTCGCCCTCGCCAACCTTTGTGCCTTCGCGCGGCGCACCGGGACGCACGATGCGCGCCGGATTGCCCACCGCCGTGCCACCCGCCGGCACCGGTTTGACGACCACCGCGTTCGAGCCGATCTTCGCGCCCTCACCCACCGTAAAGCCACCGAGCACCTTCGCGCCCGCACCGACGATCACCCCCGCCTCCAGGGTCGGGTGACGCTTCGCGCCGCGCGTGAGCGACGTGCCACCGAGCGTCACGCCCTGATAGATCGTGCAGTCGTCGCCGATCACCGCCGTCTCCCCGATCACCACACCCATGCCATGGTCGATGAACACGCGCCGGCCGAGCGTCGCCCCCGGATGAATCTCGATGCCGGTAAGAAAGCGCGCGTATTGCGAGATGTAGCGTCCGCTCCACTTGAAACCCGACGTCCAGCAGCGATGGGCCACCCGATGCAGCATCACGGCATGCAGGCCGGGATAGCAGGTGAAGACTTCCCAGTTGCTACGGGCAGCGGGATCTTTTTGCCGGATGGCGGCGATATCTTCGCGAAGACGAGTGAACATAAGCCTGAGTCTGTCCTGTCGTGCGGCGTCCGGCCGTCTTGGGGACGGATCGTCGCGTAATAGCGGGTGATTCCGGGAGTGCAGGAATGCAGCGATGTGCAGCGCGGCGGCCGTGGCAGGCGCCGCATTGCAAAATGGCGAAGCGGTGACGCACGCCGACGAGGCAACGCGTCACGCGGGTCAGCGCAGGGCTAACAACAGTGGACGTGGTAAGGCAGAGAGGCGGCGCAACGCTGGCGCAAACGATTCATATCCGCGAAAGGCGATAAGTTTATGACGGGCATATGACTACCGATTGTAGGGCCTTTTCACGATATTTGCAGCAATCAGCGGCGCACCTTGCGCTCCAGGATGTGCTTCGAGATGCCGCGCAGGATGTTGACTTCCTCGCGCTCCAGATGGCTCTTCGCGAACAGACGGCGCAGTCGCGTCATCAGCTTCTTGGGATTGTCGGGGTCGAGAAAATCGAGTTCGACGAGTGCGCGCTCCAAATGCGTGAGCATGCCTTCGACGTCGTCGCGTGTCGCCAGCGCGTCGTGCGAAGCGGCATCGGTCACCGGTGTCGCTACCGTCACGACCTGTGGTGCATCACCACGCGCCTGCGCCAGACACGCCATGCGCATTTCCCAGGCGATCAGTTGCACAGCCTGCGAAAGGTTGAGCGAGCTATAGACCGGATTCGCAGGGATGTGCACAAGCGCATTGCAACGGTCCACGTCCGCGTTCGACAAACCGGTGCGCTCGCTGCCGAACACGAACGCCACGGCCTCCCCCTGCCCCGCATGTTGCACAGCGATGGCCGCACTCTCGCGCGGCTCGGCGTTCGGCGGCCCGTACTCGCGCGAGCGCGCTGAGAGCGCCACTGCCCAGCTCACGCCCTGCAAAGCCGTCACGAGATCGGGCACGATCAGCGTGTTGGCGAGCACGTCGTCGGCACCGCTGGCAAGCGCGATCGCCTCGGGATCGCGCAGAACGTCCGACCCGGCGCGCGGCGCGGCCAGCACCAGCCGCCCAAACCCCATCGTCTTGATCGCTCGCGCGGCCGAGCCGACGTTGCCGGGATGACTCGTCTCGTTGAGCACGAAACGCACCTGATCGAACAACGGCGACGAGGAATGGGTAGCAGACGGAGCAGACTGGGACATGAGACGGCGATGGACGGGAATCGGGAGCGGGAGCGGAAACGACAGCAACAGCGACAGCAGACAGACAGCGCAGCACAGGAACCTGCGACGGCGCACAACGGCGCTATTTTGCCTGATTCGGCGCGGTGCCGGGCCAACACCGGATGGAATGCCCCCGAAACGCCCGGCAAACACCCGTCGACAGCGCTGCGAACGGCGCATCGCGTGCGGCAAAATCAGCAAAAAGGGTCAGAATCGACAGGTTCCGAAGCGCACCGGCCGCATTTTTGCTAAAATACGCGTTTTCGCCCCTGCAAACGAGCCGCCACACTGTGCGCGGCGCTTGTCGGGGCATCGCTCTTGCTCAATTTGTTCGCTTTGTCTGCCACGCTTGCCGACCGGCCCAATGGGGGTCGTGCGTCACGCCAGCGATGGCCTTAACAGGAATCTGTCATGCAGCATCCCATGCTCAATATCGCGGTGAAAGCCGCGCGCCGCGCCGGCTCCATCATCAGCCGAGCCTCCCTCGACATCGATACCGTCAAGGTCAGCAAGAAGCAGCACAACGACTTCGTGACGGAAGTGGACAAAGCGGCAGAGCAAGCGATCATCAGCGTCCTCCTCGAAGCCTATCCCGACCACGCCATCCTCGCCGAAGAATCGGGCGAAGAGCACGGCAATGCCGGCTCGGAATTCCAGTGGATCATCGATCCGCTCGACGGCACCACCAACTTCATCCACGGCCTGCCCTACTATTGCACGTCGATTGCCCTCGCGCACAAGGGCATCGTCTCGCAAGCCGTGATCTACGATCCGACCCGCAACGAACTGTTCACCGCTTCGCGCGGCCGCGGTGCGTTCCTCGACGGCAAGCGTATCCGCGTCTCGCGTCGTGACCGTCTGGCCGACGGCCTGATCGGCACGGGCTTCCCGTTCCGTGATCTGCAAGGCGTGGAAAACTACCTGAAGATGTTCGGCACGATGACCGAACATTGCGCCGGTATCCGCCGCCCGGGCGCTGCCGCACTGGATCTGGCCAACGTTGCCGCCGGTCGCATGGACGGCTTCTTCGAGCAAGGCCTGAACCCGTGGGACATGGCCGCAGGCAGCCTGCTGATCACCGAAGCCGGTGGTCTGGTCGGCAACTACACGGGCGAGTCGGACTTCCTGTTCGAAGGCGAAATCCTCGCGGGCAACCCGAAGATCTACGCACAGATGGTCAAGCTGCTCGAAGGCTATTCGCTCACGAAGCGCCCGGCCCCGTCGGCCAAGTCGGGCACGCTCTCCGTCTCCGCGGAAGGCAGCTCGCAGGCGTAAGTCTCTGCAAGGCATCAGGGACGCGGCACTTGCGGCGTCCCAAACAAAAAACCCCGGCGATGCTCACGCATCCCGGGGTTTTTTGTTTTCGGTGCCGCCGTCGCTGCGCCGGAATTTCGTGCCGTGACGTCGAACCGGTCAGGCAGCCAGACGCGCCAGCACCGCGTCGCGGCCCAGCAGTTCCAGCACGGCGTCGATGGCCGGCGTGTGCGTGGTGCCCACGACAAGCAGACGCACCGGCATCGCGAGTTGCGGCATCTTCATGCCGTGCTGCGCGAGCGTGGCCTTGAACGCCGGCGAAATGGCCTCCTTCTTCCATTCGGGCAACGCGGCCAGCGCAGCCGCCAGATCCTTCACGGCGGCGCGTGCGGCATCGGTCATGTGCTGCGTCATATCTTCGGCCGACGGGGCGGGTGCGCGGTAGAACATCTCGGCGCTCGCCGCGATGTCCTTGATCGTGTTGGCGCGATCCTTGAAAAGACCGACCACACCGGCCAGCGACGGACCACCCTCGATCGACACGCCCGCCTTTTGCAGGAACGGCTCGGTCAGCCCGGCCAGACGATCGTTGTCCGCCTGCTTCAGATACTGATTGTTCAGCCACTGAAGCTTCTCCGGGTTGTGTTGCGCGGGCGACTTGCCGAGGTGCTCCAGATCGAACCACGCCACGAACTGCTCACGCGAGAACACTTCCGCATCGCCGTGCGCCCAGCCCAGACGCGCCAGATAGTTCACCACGGCTTCCGGCAGATAGCCTTCCTCGCGGTACTGCACGACGCTCATCGCGCCGTTGCGCTTCGACATCTTCTCGCCCTGGTCGTTGAGCACCGTGGGCAAGTGCGCATACACGGGCCACTTCTTGCCCAGCGCTTCGAAGATGTTGATCTGACGCGGCGTGTTGTTCACGTGGTCGTCGCCACGAATCACGTGCGTGATGTCCATGTCGATGTCGTCGACGACCACGCAGAAGTTATACGTCGGCGTGCCGTCCGGACGCGCGATCACCAGATCGTCGAGTTCTTCGTTCGAGATTTCGATGCGGCCCTTGACCGCGTCTTCCCACACGACGCTGCCGGTCAGTGGATTCTTGAAACGCAGCACCGGCTGCACGCCGGCCGGCGGCTCGGGCAGCACCTTGCCCGGCTCCGGACGCCAGCGGCCGTCGTAACGCGGCTTCTCGCCACGCACGCGTTGCTGCTCGCGCAGTTCGTCCAGTTCTTCCATGCTCATGTAGCACGGATAAACGTGACCGCCCGCCTTCAGTTGCTCCAGCACTTCGCGATAGCGATCCATGCGCTGCATCTGATAGAACGGACCTTCGTCGTAGTCGAGACCGAGCCATTCCATGCCTTCCAGAATGACGTCCACGGCCTGCTGCGAGGAGCGCTCGAGATCGGTGTCTTCGATGCGCAACACGAACGCGCCGTTGTTGTGACGCGCGAAGGCCCACGGATAGAGAGCGGAACGGATGTTGCCCAGGTGGATGAAACCGGTCGGGCTAGGCGCAAAGCGGGTGCGGACAGTGGTCATGGTTTGGCTTCGGTGCATCGCGTCGGCGACAAACAAAAACGCCCGCAGCGGAGGGATTCGCGCAGGCGGGTCGCCAACATTTGGAAGCCGTCATTATATCAGCCGAGTGCGTGCATTCGCGGCACAGTCCGAGACGGGACTCGGAATTTCCTGCAACCTGCATCGGACGACGCCCCCGCGCGCGTCCGATGCAGGCGTCCTGCACAGGAAAATTGGCACGGATAGCGCGTCAGAGCTTGGCCAGCGACACCTCGGTGGCCTTGACCAGCGCCACGACCTCGGATCCGATATCCAGACGCAATTCGTCGATCGAGCGCGTAGTGATGACCGACGTGACGATACCGCTCGGCGTCTCGACGTCGACTTCCGAGAGCACCGGGCCGCGCAGAATCTCGCGAATACGGCCCTTGAACTGGTTGCGCACGTTAATAGCAGTGATACCCATGATGAACTCCTGTGTCCGAAAAGATATGATCGATGAATCAGTGAGAAGCCGTTAGATCGCCCATCGCACGGCCGCGGCCGGCCATAGCGGCTCGGATGCCGGGACATGCGACGACGGGGCCACTTCGGTTTGCAACACGCGCGCCAGCACCTGGGCTTCGAGCCCGGCAAATTCGGCGCTGCCGCGCGCACGCGGACGCGCCAGCGACACCGGTTGATCCAGCCCCAGTTGTCCTTCTTCGATGAGCACGACGCGATCGGCCAGCGCTACGGCTTCCTGCACGTCATGCGTCACCAGCAGTGCCGTGAAGCCGTGCGCGCGCCACAGGCGTTCGATCAGTGCATGCATTTCAATGCGGGTGAGCGCATCGAGCGCACCGAGCGGTTCGTCGAGCAGCAACAGATCGGGCTGATGCACCAGCGCCCGCGCCAGCGCCACGCGCTGACGCTGACCGCCGGAGAGCTGACTCGGCCAGTCGTCGGCGCGCTCGGCCAGCCCCACTTCGCGCAGCACCTCAAGCGCCTTCGCGTGCGACGATTTCGGCAGCCCGATAGCGACGTTCTCCAGCACGGTACGCCACGGCAGCAGACGGGCGTCCTGGAACATGATGCGCGTGGCCACCTTGCCGGACGCATCGCCCAACGCATGACCGTCGAGCGTGATATGCCCGGCGTCAGGCGTCTCCAGCCCGGCGATCAAACGCAGCAACGTCGACTTGCCGCAACCGCTGCGCCCCACGATGGCCGCGAAGCCGCCGCGCGGAATCGTCAGCGAGAAGTCGGACAGTACCGAACGCGCGCCGTAACGTTTGCCCACGGCATCGACACGCAATCCATCGGAAGTCGGGGCCGTAAGCGCTTGCGCGTCACTCGCCGGATGCACCACTTTAAGATTCGTCCCCGCACCCCACGAACCATTACGTTGCGCTGCGACGTTCGCATCCAGCGGCAACTGCGTGCCGAATGGATCGACGTGGGGATCGAGCGACAGCCGATGTGCGTTGCCGGTGGCGCGCTGCTCGGCCGTCCATTCGGCTTCGATGTCGGCACCCGCGACCGGGGCCAGTTGTTGTGCGCTCATGCGGCGGCTCCTCGTTGAAAGGCCGGATGCCAGCGCAACCAGCGAAATTCCAGTTCCTTGGCCAGCACGTCGGCCAGCTTGCCCAGCAGCGCGTACAGCAGAATCCCCACGAGCACGATGTCCGTTTGCAGGAACTCGCGAGCGTTCATCGTCAGATAGCCGATGCCCGACTGCGCCGAGATGGTTTCCGCCACGATCAGCGTCACCCACATCAGGCCGAGCGAAAAGCGCACGCCCACCAGAATCGACGGCAACGCCCCGGGCAGAATCACGTCGCGATACAGCGCCCAGCCGCGCAATCCGTAGCTGCGCGCCATCTCGACCAGCGCCGGATCGACGGCACGAATCCCGGCGTAAGTATTGAGATACATCGGGAAGAACACACCGATGGAGACGAGGAACAGCTTGGCTTTCTCGTCGATGCCGAACCACAGAATCACCAGCGGAATCAACGCCAGATGCGGGATGTTGCGCAGCATCTGGAACGACGAGTCGAGCGCCGTTTCCGCTACGCGCGACAGCCCCGTCAGCATGCCCAGCAGCAGCCCGAGGCCGCCACCGATGAGAAAGCCGATGACGGCGCGCCCGGTCGACACACCGATGTCGCGCCAGATCTGTCCCGTAATCGCGAGTTGCCACGCGGCTTCCACGACGGCGGACGGTGCGGGCAGCACCCGCGTCGACAACCAGCCCTGCTCTGCGGCGAGTTGCCAGAGCGCGACAAGCACGACAGGCACGGCCCACGGCGCGAGGCGGCGAGCAGCGATGCGACCGTAGCGTTGTAACGCGCCGGGTGCCGCAGCACCGGTGACGGACAGGCCGCCATCGGTGGTGACTTCGGTCGGCGACGTCGTCAGCGTAGATTGGGTCATGCGAATTTCCTCCGGAGCATCACGGCCCCGCTTCCTTTCAATCCAATGAAATCGATGTGTTCTGGCGGCTCAGCTTTGCGACGCCTGCGGCACGATGTTGTTGGCCATCACTTCGCCAATCGGGCCCGACAACGGCGTGTTGCCATGGCCCAGCTTCTCGCGCACCTCACGCGGCAGATGCGGGAACACCAGTTCGGCAAAGCGATACGCTTCTTCGAGGTGCGGATAGCCGGACAAAATGAACGTGTCGATGCCAAGATCCGCGTATTCGCGCAGCCGCTGCGCCACCGTCGGGCCATCGCCCACGAGCGCTGTGCCGGCACCGCCGCGCACGAGTCCCACACCGGCCCACAGGTTCGGTGCGATCACGAGCTTGTCGCGACGTCCGCCATGCAGCGCAGCCATGCGTCGCTGTCCTTCTGAATCCATCTTCGCGAACTGCGTTTGCACACGTGCGATGGTCTCGTCGTCGAGCTTGCTGATGAGCGAATCGGCAGCGCGCCACGACTCGTCTTCCGTCTCACGAACGATCACGTGCAGTCGCAACCCGAAGCGCAACGTGCGGCCGAGTTTGGCGGCGCGCGCACGCACGTCCGCGATCTTCTCGGCGACATCGGCCAGCGGCTCGCCCCACGTCAGGTAGACGTCGAGCTGCTCGGCAGCAATCTGGCGCGCCGCCTCCGAAGATCCCCCGAAATACAGCGGCGGATGCGGCGTTTGCACCGGCGGGTACAGCAGCTTTGCGCCCTTTGCGCGCAGATGTTCGCCCTCGAAATCGACGCTCTCGCCGTGATGCGATTTCTCCAGAATCGAACGCCAGATGCGCAGGAACTCATCCGTCACTTCGTAGCGTTGCGCGTGATCGGCAAAGAAGCCGTCGCCTTCGAGTTCGCCGGCGTCGCCGCCCGTGACGACATTGATCAGCAGCCTGCCGCCCGACAGTCGGTCGAACGTCGCCGCCATCCGCGCGGTGAGCGCAGGCGATGCGATGCCAGGACGAATGGCGACGAGAAACTTCAGGTTGCGCGTGGCACCAATGAGGCTGGACGCCGTCACCCATGCGTCTTCGCAGGAGCGCCCGGTGGGCAGCAGAACGCCTTCGTAACCCAGGGTGTCGACGGCGCTGGCGATCTGACGCGCGTAGTCGAAATCGAAGACGCGTCCGCCGTCGGACGTGCCGAGATAACGTGCGTCGCCGTGCGTCGGAATAAACCAGAAGACTTGCATACGGACTCCGGCACTCAGGCAGCAAGCGTGGCGCCGGCTGCACGCGCACCGCGTGCATTGCGGATGCCTTCGGCGACCTTGCCCGGCCACTGACGGATCACCTCGCGCTCATGCAGCCATTGCGAGAGTTGATCGACGGTCGCGCCCAGACGTTCGGCGATGCCCGCGTCGAGCGTCGCGCCCTCTTCCTTCGGCACTTGCAGATCGACGGCGAACACGCCTCGCAGAATGTGCTGCGCGCCGAGCGCCGAAAGCACCGGCTTGAGCGCGTAGTCGAGTGCGAGCAGATGCGCGGGGCTGCCACCGGTCGCGAACGGAGCGACGAGTTTGTCCGCAAGACCGTCTTGCGGCAGCACGTCGAGAAAGGCCTTCAGCAGGCCGCTATAGGCCGCTTTGTAGACGGGCGTGGCGACGACGACCGCCTGTGCACCGGCCACCTGGGCGAGCGCATGACGCAGATCGTCGTGCGAGGTATCGGCGGCGAGCAGCGCAGCGGGCGAGAGCGCACGGATGTCGATGCGGCGCACCTCGATGCCGGCCGCAGCCAGATCGGATTCGACGAAACGCAGCAAGCGGGCGCTGCGTGAGGCAGCCGACGGGCTGCCCGAGATCGTGACGGCGTATGTCATACTTCCCTGCCAAAGACGGGCCGCGGCCCTGTGGAATCGAAGCGCGCCACAGACACCCTAGCGGTGCCCGCGATGCCGACCGGGACGTCGATGAGGAAGCGCCGCCGGCCACTGGTGAACCAGTGTAGCGAGGCGTCCCACGCACCCGAACCAATCAATCCGGGATAGCTTTGCGCGTTTTCTCATAACCTGAAGTCATGCACCTTTGCCGCCTTATTCCATCTGGCGGTAATAACCGCCTCACCCATTGCCATGTCCGCCCCGATTCTCGAACTTCGCGAGTACCGTCCCACCGATAGCACCGACACGCACGACTTCCATCAGGTCGTAATCGGGCTGTCCGGACGCATGTCGCTTTCGCTCGACGGCGACGCCACCCAGCGCGGCCGCGTGGGCGCGCGCAATGGCGTGGTCATTCCGGCGGGCGTACGGCATGGCTATCGGGGCGATGGACCGAACCGGCAGATCGTGCTGGATGTCCCCACCGCGATTGCCGACGCCACCGGCACAGCGCGCGCCTTTGCGCGGGAAGCGTTCTTCGCGCTGGATGCCGGGCTGCTGGCGCTGGTCCATCGGGTAAGCGCCAGCGTGAATGACGGACGTCCGCTCGATGCCGACGACCCGGTGGTGCGGGAATGGCTCGCAGCCCTCGCACCTCGGCTCGCGCCGGCACGTCACGCTTCGCGTACCGTGCGGCTGGATCTGGCGCAGGTCGATGCCCGGCTTCAAGCCGACCTCGCCACACCGCTCGACACCGCCACCCTCGCGCGGGAAGCGGGCATGAGCGTGCGACATTTCCACGATTGCTTCGTAGCGATGACTGGCGAGACACCTCACCGGCACCTCATACGCCTGCGACTCGCCCGCGCGGCATCGCTGCTGCTCGATGAAGACGCCCCACTCGCCGACATCGCACTCGACGTCGGCTTCAACGACCAGAGCGCCCTCACCCATGCCTTCCGTCAGCACTTCGGCCTGACGCCTGCTGCGTGGCGGCGCGCCCGGACCGCCGACTGACTCCTCCGGCGCGCGATCTACCGTCGGCCTTCACCGCCTACCGTCCACAGCTGCCAGTCCGCTGTCTGCCGAATTTCACAAGCCAACCCGACACCCGGCGCATTACGCTCTCCCCTTTCCTTCCCCTATGCCGCGATCCCCTTTGGCGTCGCGAACGGAGCAGCCAATGACGGATTCCGAGAACAAGCCCGACACCGCAAACCTCATCGAATGGCAGGACTTCGAGAAGATCGAGCTGCGCGTGGGCACGGTCGTGTCGGCACGCGTCAACGAGAAAGCGAAGAAGCCCGCCTACGTGCTGGAAGTCGATCTGGGTGAGTTGGGTGTCAAGACCTCCAGCGCGCAGATCACGGTGCACTACACGCCGCAAGACCTCGTCGGCCGCCAGGTGCTATGCGTGTGCAACTTCGGCCCGAAGCGCATCGCGGGCGTGGTGTCGGAGGTGCTCGTGACAGGATTTGCCGACGCCGACGGGGCCATCGTGCTCGCGGGCGCGGAACGCAAAGTCCCGAACGGCGCGCGCTTGCACTGACCCGCACTGACCTTCGGTGCAACAAGTTCCTGAGTCATTCCGGAATACCGAACGGGATTCGTCCCAAAAATAGCCTCCCCACGACACCAAATACGCAAACTGCGGTCGAAGCTGCGATCCACTTGCTGCCATGGACGGACGGCCACCCAAGGCCCTCCCGGCAGCAATCGACAGACACGCCCCGACGTGTCGGCAGCTTTGGGGGATGACCATCTTGAAATCACTGCTTTACCGCCTCGGGCTCGGGCTCGGCGGACTCGCCCTGTTCTGGGCGCTCGGCATGCTCAGCACGAACGAGTTCGGCAAGAGTGCTGCCATCATGGCAACGGCCCTGCCGGGACTCGGCGGGCTGTGCCTGTTGCTGCGCGCAAGACCCGCGTGGCTCAGCACGACCACGCTCGCTGTCATCGCCGTCTTCTTTCTCGACGCGGCGACCAAGGGATTCCTGCGCGATTACTTCGGCCTGCGACCGAACCATCTGCTGGTGTTGCAGGCGGTGTTCAACACGAATCCCGCTGAGACGGGCGAGTTCTTCCGCCACAACTGGCGCGACGTGGCCGAAGCCAGCGCCGTCTTCACGATCCTGATGACGGCGGTTGTCGTGCTGGAGCGCCGCCTGTCGCGCGCCGAGGCCTCGCGCGTGCTTTCCCCGTTGCGACGCCGCAGCAAGATCGCGGTGGCCACGCTCTTCACCGGCTTCGTCGCGCTGCATCTGAACCCGACGATGGCCAAAGAAAATCCCGTCCTCTACTGGCCGATTCGCTATCTCGATTACAAGGGACAGCTGGCACACGCCGACGAATTGCAGCGCCAGCTCGATCGCAACATGGCGCAGCGTGCCGACTGGCAGGTGAGGTATCACGGACCGGCGCAAAAGACGGTGGTGTGGGTGATTGGCGAGAGCCAGAACCGCAACAACATGTCGCTCTACGGCTACGCGCGCAACACCACGCCGATGCTCGACACGATGCGCGACGACCTCACGGTGTTCCGCGATGTCGTGTCGTCGGAGCCGGCGACGATGGCCTCGCTCATGAAGATGCTCACGCCCGCGCATCTGGACGACCCCGACGCGTGGACGAGCAAACCCGACTTGCTGATGCTCGCCAAAGAAGCCGGCTATCGCACGTACTGGATCTCGAATCAGATGCCTAACGACGGCTGGCTGGGGCTGGTCGCCAATCGCGCGGACGAGCGCGTCTTCATCAACAAGGGATCGGGGCGTGGTGAGAACAATTTCGACGGCAATCTGCTGCCGGACTTCGAAGCAGCGCTCGCGAGCGACGCCCCGCGCAAGCTCATCGTCGTGCATTTGCTGGGCGCGCATCCGACCTACGATATGCGTTACCCGGACGAATTCGCGCGCTTCGACAATACCGACGACAGCGTGATGGCGACGCTCGAGGCGCAGGGACGCTCGCCCTGGGTGCGGCATGCGCGCAACGACTACGACAACGCCATCGCGTACAACGACTATGTCGTCTCCAGTTTGATTCGCAAGACGATGGCCGCAACCGGCGCGTCGGACGCGAGTCTGCTGTTCAGCTCGGATCACGCGCAGGAAGTCGGTCACACGCGCAATCACTCAGGCCAGTCGGTCGCCGACGCCTCCGGTTACGAGATCCCGATGCTGGTATGGTCACGCGATGCCGTCGACGCGAGGGCACGCGCGGCGCTGGAGCAACGCCCCTACCAGACCGACCGTCTGGACCACACGATGCTCGGCCTGCTCGACATCGACACGTCGTACTACAACGCGTCGCACGACGTGCTGAGCGATGCGTTCGTTCCAATGCCCCGTCGCATCAATGGGCGCGCGTACTCGCCGTCGGGTCACGCGGTGCTACCCGCCGAGGCCGGGTGATGTAACGACGGTGTCGCCGCACGGCTCCGTCGCTCTCCTACGTTTTCGCCGAACTGCACCTGTCAAGGTTGTCAGTAGATGGCGAAGACATCCGATGCAACCCTATCCAAAGGCGCTAGCACTTGCCGGCCGCGACGCGGCCGCACAGCGCCGGTTCGCGGCGGTCGACGTCACGTCGGCACCGCGCCCCTCTTTGGAAGGAGAGCACATCATGTCCGAGAAGACACGCAGTGGAGAACTCGATCCGTCGTTCGGATCCAATGGGATTGTCGAGATCGTCAACCCCCGAAGCACTCACAGAATCACAAAACGTCTGCCAGACAACAGACTCTGGACTGTCGTGAGCGAGAGAGGGCTCATGGGCGTCAGGATGTATCGCCATTTGGCAGACGGAGGTCCTGATCCTGTATTCCGGCCTGACGGCGTCGTCGTACCGCTGTCCGGTGTGACGGGCCACGCCTTCGAGCTGACAAACTTCGAAGAAACGACGACCGGGCGGCTCATCATCGCGGGCTCGGTGCGGGTTCAGGCAAACGAGACACCGACCCTCATGGCCGTCATGTCGGTTGACGAAGACGCCGAGCTCGACCCGGATTTCGGCACGGGTGGCGCGACCGTGATCGAATTACCCGACGCAATTAGCACGTTCACGCACGACATGCATCTGTCGGACGACAGAGCGGTCATGCTGGGACGCTTGCTCGACACCAATGACCGTGGCTTCACCCTCATGGTGCGTCTCACTCCCGCCGGACAGCGTGATCCCTCGTTTGGTTTGAACGGCGTTTCGCGCGACTTCCCCACCTACGCAAACTTCCGGACTTTGCACATTCTCCCCGACAGAAAGCTGGCCCTTGCCGGGGAGTCGACGAGGAGCGGCGTCACCGGACTGGTAGCCCGCTACACGAGCGCGGGCGTGCCGGACACCACCTACGGTACCGAGGGTTTCACAGATATCGATTTCTCGTCGGAGTTTCCCGGTGCTGCGTGGTCTGTGGTCAGTTCCGCGGTGTCACCCGATGGCAGCCATGTCGTGCAAGGCAATTCGAATGAGGGAGGCGGCCAGGGTGTGTGGCTATCTCGGCTGACGCCGAACGGACAGTTCGATAACACATTCAATGGCGGCAAACCCGTCGTGACTTACCTGGACGGTCATGGCTATACGGGATTGCATCTTGCCGTGCAGGCGGACGGAAAAATTGTGTCGGCGGGTCAGACACAGAGCTTCTCCGAGCTTGTCCTGCTGCGCCTGAATGCCGATGGTCAGCACGATGCAAGCTTCGGCAATGGCGGTGTGGTAATTGTGACGTCCATCCCTCCCGGAAGCAGGGAGGTCATGGCCAGCCTCGATATTCAACCGGACGGAAAACTGTTGGTCTGCAGTGTCAGCCGCTCCGAATTTGATCCAGAGCCATTTGGGATAGTCCTTCGTCGACTCCTTGCATAACCGTGTGCTCGCGCAGTCGGCCATCATTGGCCGACTGCGCGACGCCTCGATTCAATAGCAAGAACCGGAGCGTTTTCGCCGCGGGATCTACCTAGACTCTCTTCGAGATAACGACCTCGAAGGGACCTTCATGTCAGACGCTCGCCCGCCGCTTTCGCCCTGCTCGCCGTCCACTACGGTAGAGGCGACATCCTCATCGCCGCACGACACGGCATCACCGGACGCCGGCGTCGTCTCGCTCGTCACATCGTTATCGCGCGCGAATCTCGCCGCGCAGTTCAGCGAGCAAATGACGTTGGCTGTCATTCCCATCGTGGCCGTGATCGCGTTGCGCGCATCCGCAGAACAAACTGCCTCGTTGCAGGCCGCCACGACGCTGCCCTTCCTGCTGCTCTCGTTGCCTGCCGGTGTGCTCGCCGACAGATATCGACGCAAGCCGTTGATGATCGCCACGGAACTGCTGCGCGCTGTGGCACTACTGCTGCTATTCGCGTTGTTCCAGATGAAGTGGTTGTCGCTCACGGCGTTAGGCGTGCTGGGCTTCGCTATGGCCTCGGGGACGGTCGTCTTCGGGGCGGCTGCTCCGTCGCTTGTGGCGATGCTCGTCGGCCCGGCCCATCTGCTCACCGCGAACCGGCGGCTTGAAACGGCTCGCAGCATCGCCTTCACTGCGGGACCTGCGATTGGTGGCGTGCTCGCCGGCGTCGCCTCGGGCACATTCGCATTTGCAGCGGCCTTCGCGTTATCGCTCGGCAGTGCGTTCTGGCTGTCGCGTCTTCCCGCAGAAGCGCTGCGCGCCCCAACACGTCGCGACTTCAAGCGTGAACTCGCGGAAGGTGTTCGCTTCATCGCGACGAACACCTATCTGCGATCAATCGTCGCGACGGCCTTTGTGTTCAACACGTCGTGGTATCTGCTGCTGGCGATCTTCGCGTTCTACGCCATCGACGCGCTCGCTTTCTCCGCGCAGGCGGTCGGCGCGGCACTGGGCGTTTACGGCTTCGGGATGGTGTGCGGCGCAATGGGTTATGCGCGCATCGCTCAGGGACTGACGTTCGGACGTCAGATTCTTCTGGGGCCGGTTTGCGCAGCGCTCGCTGCCGTATTGATGGCGTCGACATCGATGCTGCTGGACGGTGCCAGGCACAGCGCGGCCTATGCGCTGGTCTTTGTCGCGTTCTTCCTGTTCGGCTTCGGCCCGATTGTATGGACGATTTCGACGACCTCGTTGCGACAGGTCGTGACACCGGGCGGACTCATTGCACGCGTTTCGGCCGCCACGATGACGGCGACCTTCGGCGCACGTCCGCTCGGCGCGTTTCTTGGCGCGTGGATTGCGTCGTCGCTCGGCATTCGCGCCTGCCTGATCGCCATGGCCGCAGGCTTCGCGCTGCAATTCGCGATCATCGTGCGCTCGCCAGCGGCACGAATGAAATCACTCACCGCACCTGTCAAGGTTGACAGTTGATGCCGGAGGTACCAGATGCAACGCTGTCCGAAGACGTTGTCGTGTGGCGCAGTGTAACCCTGATCTTTCTGCCGCCCGGAGAACGATAACGCCGCCCCCTTTGGAAAGGAGAAAACACCATGTCCAAATCACCCCGCAGTGGCGAGATCGATCTCACGTTCGGTAACAACGGTCGGGTCGACATCGTCACCGATGCCGAAATCATAGGAAAGGCTAAGCGACAACCCGACGGAAAAATCCTGACCGTAGCAAGTCGAGAGGGGCTTCTCGGCGTCCAGACCTTTCGTCATCTCGAAAACGGATCGCCCGATCCGTCGTATCCGGCCGAAGGGGTCATCACGCCACTGCCCGATGTGCCGGGCATCAGATTGCAGATGCAAGACTTCCACCGGGCGACGGACGGCAGGAACGTGATCGGCGCTTCGCTGCAACGTCAACAAACCTCGTTCCATACCGTCATGGTGTTCTTCGCCGTGTTCACCGACGGCAAGCTTGACCCGGATTTCGGCACGAATGGCAGAACACTGCTCGAAATCCCGGGCGTGATGAGCACGCAAACGACCTCCATGGTGCTGATGCCCCTGAACAAACCCACCGCGCTCGGACGCGCGATGAACACGCAGACAAGTGGTTTCAGTTTCGCGGTACGCTTCTCCCCGTTCGGCCGCCTTGACCCGAGCTTCGGCGTCAACGGCATTTCGCGCGACTTCCCCGAAACCGCAACGCTGGATGTACTGCACGCGCTGCCCGACGGTCGCATGGCGATTGCCGGCTCATTGAACAGGACTGAAACCCTGGGTATGGTGTCTCGCTATACGGACGCCGGCTCGCCCGATACCACCTACGGAAACAACGGCCACGTCTACCTGGACTTTTCGGGACAGTTGCCGGGTACGGAGGAGTGGCCTATCACTGTTTCCTCGCTGTCTCCCGACAGCAGTCATGTCGTCGCGGGATATACGGTCGACGGCGGCAAGTCCGTAGTCTGGGTTTCTCGCGTCACGCCTGAAGGTCGTCCAGATGCGTCGTTCAATGACGGCAATCCGGTCGCCTCAAGCCATGGTCCCTTTGGTCACACGCTGGCGTCGATTGCTGTGCAAGCCGACGGCAAGGTCGTCACTGGCGGCACTACAGTACTGGATCTGCGCTCAACGCTTGAACGTCTGACCGTTGACGGCAAGCCCGATGCGACCTTCGGTGAGAACGGCGTGGTGATTGTCCCTTCAGACGACGGGGGGGAGCGGTTGCGGCATATCGAAGTTCAACCGGACGGAAAGCTTCTGGTCACCACGTCCGCTGACTCGAGCATCCGTATCCGGCGCTTCCATATGTAGCAGGTCCCTAATTGCGTCGTGTTAGCGACACCGATGTCGAATGGCGAAGGACGTGCACCGATGCCCTTCTTTCGCCCGCTGCGCTGTGGCACAACTGATATCTCTCACCGCACCTGTCAAGGTTGTCAGTTGATGCGCCTCATCGGCACTGAGATGCTGTCCGCGCGGATTGTCGAGGTGCGATATCGGTCCCCTCCTGTCGATTCGCATTCGATTTCTCATCCGATTGTTTCTGACACCTGCGGGCCCTGCACGGCCCTCCCGGGAGATCGCATCATGTCGAAAACTTCACGCAATGGAACGCTGGACACCAGCTTCGGTACACAAGGACAGTTAAACATCGACATCGCCAGCGGCGTCGCCCAACTGCTGCCGGACGGCAAGCTTCTCGTCTTCGGCACGGAGGAACTGCTCAACCACGGCGTCCACGCTTACCGGTATCTGGCGGATGGTCAGACCGACGCCAGCTTTGGCACCGGCGGGAAAATGTACATCCCGTTCGGCAATACCAATGGCGAGTCGTTCTACCCGGAGATGTCCGCCCTCACCGTGGACGACAAGATCATCCTCGCGAACCGTATCAACAGCCGTCGAGGCATCCACCTGATACAGGTGGTCCGTATCGATCAGGACGGCGAGATCGACACCGAATGGGGTGCAGACGGCAAGTACGTGATCCATTTGCCACCCGGCACGCGCGACAGCCTCGTTGGCATGCGGCCATTGAACAACGGCAAGATCATCGTCCTCGGCAATGCGTCGCAGTCGTCGACCGCGCCCGAAGCGTCGACGTTTGCCCGCGTCAATACCGACGGCTTGTGGGACAGCTCGTTCGGCCCGGAAGGTTTAGTCCCGTACCCGGTCGCCGCCGGCAAGGCAACCGCATTCGTCGCCCTGCCCGACGGCACGATGTTCGCCGGGGACAGCATCGGTGTCTCCCGCTTCGGTCCGGATGCAAAACCCGATCCGGCGTTCGGCAACGGCGGCCACGCACCGATCGACCTGTCCGGTCCGTATCCGAACCTGCGTTACTGGAACGTCGACCAGATTGCGGTGCAGAGCGACGGTAAGCTTGCCCTTGCGGGTACCGTAAGCGAATTGTCCGCTGAGCCGGGGTCGACGCGCATCGTCTGGTTCTTCCGCCTGTTGCCCAATGGCAGCAGCGATCCCGGCTTCAACGGCGGCGTGCCGCTGCTGTCTCGCGTGGGCAGCACGAATCACGCGCCGTTCGGCATGGTCATTCAGGCGGATGGAAAGATCGTCATCGCCGGATCGACTTACGGGGCGTCTCGTCTCACGCTGGAACGCCTGAACGTGGACGGCACGCGCGACGCGACGTTCGGCGACAACGGCATCGTCATCGGACCGGAACATCCGAGCGGCCAACTCCTGCTGACCCAAGGCGTGGCACTTCAACCGGATGGCAAGATCCTCACGACGGAACGGTCGTTCGGCGTCGAGCCGCCGCGCACCCGGATCAGTCGGTATCTGGCTTAACGCGCATCGCTGGCGCAGATTGCATCATGCAGACGGGCCTCGAACGAGGCCCGTTTTGCCGTGCGCGGGCGTCGCCTGTGCTCAGGTGAGTACCCGGCTCAAACGCATCGGCGTGGGATAGATAAAGGTATGGGCCAGCATCAACAGCTTGCCGTCCGCCTGAGCCAGCAACGTCGACGGCACCCAAATTCCGTCGGGAGACGGCAGCTCGGCGATCACGACACCGCCGTCGCCAAACGTCGGATCGGCGGCACCGTTGGGTTCGAGGCGCTCAAGCACCGCCTTCGACTTGCCTGTCGTATAGCCGGCCGCCACGACCTTGCCGTCGCCCGCGACCACCATCGAGCCTAGGAACCACTCAACCCCTTCGGCGCGAGAGAAAACGAGTTCGCCGCCGTTGAACGAAGCGTCCGAAGTGCCGTCGGGCAACAACCTCGTGTACCAAGTCAACGAATCCCCAAACTGACCGGCAGGAAGATCGCTGCAAGTCCCGACGAGCATGATCCTCCCGTCCGGTTGCACGGCGAACGCGGCGGCTTGCCAGAAAGAGAAGTCAGGAAAAGCCTCCTGATAATCGAGATAAGCGTAGCCCTCCGATCCGAACGACGGGTCGGGCTGTCCATCGGGCAGGAACTGCGCGACAACCGCCTGCAACTTAACGGGATCCGGATAGGACGCACTTCCGGCCAGCACTATCTTTCCGTCGGGCAGAAGGCTGGAACGCGGAAAGTTCGCGCCATCGGCAATCGTGTATGCGAACCCGCCTTCACCGAACGTGTAATCGAACGTGCCATCGGCAGCAAGTCGGACTAAAACCTCGATCACGTTGTTAGGGGCGATCACGCATTCCATCACCAGCGCGATCTTGTCGTCCGGCAACATCATTGCGCCCCGAATCGAGTCGCCGAGGCCCTTTGGCACATCGACGACCGTGACGCCCGCGTTACCGAACGTGTCGTCCAGACGGCCGTCGGGATGCAATCGCAAAACAAGCCCCCAACTGATGTCACTGCTGATGGTCAATGTGCTCGCCACCACGATCTTGTTGTCGGACTGCCGCATCGGTACGAACGATGCCATGCGTCCGATGAAGGGGTGCGGAAGACGAACATCGACACCGTTCTCGCCGAAAGCCGGGTCCGGGCGACCGTTGGCGAGGAGTCGCGTCACCTTCATGCCAACGCCGTCCTGCAACGTACTGAAGATAAGGATCTTCTGATCGGGAAGCAACATCATCCCCGGCGTTACCAACGTCGTTTCCACGTGACCGCCCTGACCGAAGGTCAGATCGAAATCGCCACTACGCAGTGCCTGACTCATGATGATCCCCACTGGAGAAAGGTGAAGGTGCCGCCGCCAGCCACGCCCACTTCGCGACTAACGGCAGCGGCACCATGAGACGCCACGCGTCCCGGCATCATCCTGACCCGCGCGCTTTAGGGGCAACAACTGTCAAGGTTGACAGGTGCGGGTGCGCAGAAATGCAAATGGGGGAAAGACGCGATATCGCATCCTTCCCCCGTCGTTTCGTGCAGACGGCGCGTGTGCCGTCGAGCGACTAAGTCCTCAATCGCTCAAGCGCCGAGGACTTCCTTCAATGCTTCCGTCAGTGCCTGACACTCGCTCTCCGTCCCCACGGTAATTCGCAGGAACTGCGCGATGCGCGCGTGCTTGAAGTGACGCACGATGATCGAGCGCTCACGCAACGACGCCGCCAACTGCGCAGCATCATGCGACGGATGACGCACGAACACGAAGTTCGCCGTCGACGGCAGCACGTCGAAGCCGAGTGCCGACAGTCGCGCCGTCAGTGCATCGCGGCTTGCGATCACCGCCTGACGCGTCTCGTTGAAATACGCTTCGTCCTCAATCGCAGCGACGCCTGCCGCTTGCGCGAGACGGTCGAGCGGATAGGAGTTGAAGCTGTTCTTCACACGCTCCAGCGCCTCGATCAGATCCGGATGCCCAATCGCGAAGCCCAGACGGAGCCCCGCCAACGAGCGTGACTTCGAGAGCGTTTGCACGACCAGCAGATTCGGATATTTCGCGATCAGCGTCGCTGCCGTCTCGCCACCGAAGTCGATGTACGCCTCGTCGATCACCACCACCGAATCCGGATTGCCTGTCAGCAGACGCTCGATCTCGCCCGACGCCAGCGCACGCCCGGTCGGCGCGTTCGGATTCGGGAAGATGATGCCGCCGTTCGGCTTGAGGTAATCGTCGACATCGATCTCGAACGTGTCGGTCAACGGTACGTTCTCGAACGCCACACCATACAGCCCGCAGTACACGGGATAGAAGCTGTACGTGATGTCCGGATACAGGATCGGCTTGTCGTGTTTGAGCAGGCCCTGAAACACGTTGGCCAGCACTTCGTCCGAGCCGTTGCCGACGTGAACGTTGGCGACCTCCAGACCGAAACGCGTGGCGATAGCCTGCTTGAAGCGGCGTGCATCCGGGTCCGGATACAGCTTCAGCGCATCGGCGTCTGCACCGAGTGCGTCGCGAATGGCGGCGAGCACACGCGGCGACGGGCCGTACGGATTCTCGTTGGTATTGAGTTTGATGAGCCGCTGCATCTGCGGCTGCTCACCGGGGACATAGGGCGTCAGATCGGCGACACCCGCACTCCAGAATTTGCTCATGACGTGTCCGATCCGCTCAGCTCACAAAACCGCGTGCCAGATCGGCCTGAATGTCGGCAGGCGATTCCAGACCGACGGCCAGACGGATCAGCCCTTCGGTGATGCCCGCCGCCGCACGCGCTTCCGGCGTGATGCGGCCGTGCGTGGTGCTGGCCGGGTGCGTGATCGTCGTGCGCGTATCGCCGAGGTTGCCGGTGATCGAACACACGCGCGTGTTGTCGATCAGACGCCATGCGTTCTCGCGCTGCTCGGCAGGCGTCGCACCCTTGAGTTCGAACGCGACAATCGCACCGCCCGCCTTTTGCTGACGCTTCGCGAGTTCGTATTGCGGATGCGACGGCAGGCCCGGATAGTACACGCGGCCGATCTGCGGCTGCTTCTCGAGCCATTGCGCGAGTTCCAAGGCGTTGGCCGATTGCTTCTCAACGCGCAACGACAGCGTTTCCATGCCCTTGAGCAACACCCACGCGTTGAACGCCGAGAGCGTCGGTCCGGCGCTACGCACGAACGTGAACACCTTGCCCATGATGAAGTCTTTCTTGCCGACGATGGCACCGCCCAACACACGGCCCTGACCGTCGAGATACTTCGTTGCCGAGTGCACCACGACATCCGCACCGTACTCGATCGGACGCTGCAGCACCGGCGTGCAGAAACAGTTGTCGACGACGAACAGCGCGCCCGCCTCCTTCGCGATCTTGCCGATGGCTTCGATGTCGGCGATGTCGGTGAGCGGGTTGGACGGCGTCTCCAGGAAGAACATCTTCGTGTTCGGACGGATCGCGGCGCGCCAGGCGTCGAGATCGGTCGGATCGACGAAGGTCGTCTCCACACCGAAGCGGCTGAAGATTTGCGAGAACACGTTCAGCGTCGAGCCGAAGATGCTCTGCGAGCTGACGAGGTGATCGCCTGCCGACAGGGCCGTCATCACGACCGAGACGATGGCGCTCATGCCCGACGCCGTCGCCATGCAAGCCTCGCCGCCTTCGAGCGCAGCCAGACGGTCCTGGAACATCGATACGGTCGGGTTGGTGAAGCGCGAGTACGTGAACCCTTCTTCCGAATGGGCGAAGCGCTCGGCGGCTTCGGCCGCGCTCTTGAAAACGAAGCTCGAGGTCAGGAACAGCGCCTCGGAGTGTTCACCAAACTCGGAGCGTTGCGTGCCCGCGCGCACCGCCAGGGTATCGAAGTCGAAGGAATCCATCGTGTGTCTCGTCATTGGGTCGGCGCTCCCGCCGGCCAAAAAAAGAAAAGCCCGTTTCGCTTGTCAGCAAAACGGGCTCGAAATCCATCTGTCTAGGCCTCGCTTTAGCTGTTTCGGGGATATTCCCCCACGTCCGCAAGCTGAAATCAAATCGACGTGAGATGCAGTTTAGCACGTTGCCAGCGGAGAAGGAAAAACTCCACTGGCACACCCGGCGGCCGCGGCCCGACCCGCCTTCCGGCCATGTCAGACCCCGCCGCGCAGGGCTTAAAGGCCCAGTTGCGCGCCGCGCGGCTCGCCGTCATCGCCTTCGCTCGCTTCCGCGACCGGCGCCTTCGGCGCCTTGCGCTGCTGCTCCAGGCGGTTCAGGTACTCGGGCGTGATGTCGCCGGTGACGTATTTACCGTCGAAGCACGAGGCGTCGAAGTCGGAGAGCGCCGGGTTGATGTCTCGCACCGCCGCCTTCATGTCCTCGACATCCTGATAGATCAGTTCGTCGGCACCGATGATGCGGGCGACTTCCTCGTCGCTACGATCATGGGCGACGAGTTCGCTACGCGTCGGCATGTCGATGCCGTACACGTTCGGGAACTTCACGGGCGGCGCAGCCGAGGCGAAGATCACCTTGCGTGCGCCGGCGTCGCGCGCCATCTGCACAATTTCCTGGCTGGTCGTGCCGCGCACGATCGAGTCGTCGACGATCAGCACGTTCTTGTCCTTGAACTCGACGCGCATCGCGTTGAGCTTCTGACGCACCGACTTCTTGCGCATCGCCTGGCCGGGCATGATGAAGGTACGGCCGACGTAACGGTTCTTGAAGAAGCCTTCGCGATAGTTCAGACCCAGACGCTTGGCGACTTGCATCGCAGCGGGACGGCTGGAATCCGGAATCGGCATGACGACGTCGATGTCTTTGTAATCGATCTCGCGGCGAATCTTCTCTGCGAGGTAGTCGCCCATGCGCAGACGGGCGTCGTAGACGGGCACGCCGTCGAGCACCGAATCCGGACGCGCCAGATACACGAGTTCGAAAATGCACGGATGCATCGACGATGCCGGCGCACATTGCTTCGACGTCAGTTCGCCATCGTTGCTGATGAAGATCGCCTCACCCGGCTTGACGTCGCGCTCGAACGCGAAGCCCATGCCTTCCAGAGCCACCGATTCCGACGCGATCATCCACTCGGTGCCGTTCGGGCCGTCGAAGCGACCGATGCACAGCGGACGAATGCCGTGCGGGTCGCGGAAGGCGAGCAGACCGAAGCCGGAAATGATCGAGACGATGGCGTACGAGCCACGCAGGCGGCTGTGCACCTTGCCCACTGCCTGGAACAGCGAGTCGACGGACAAACCGTCGCGCGAGCTTTCCTGCAGTTCGTGCGCGAGCACGTTGAGCAGAACTTCGGAGTCGGAGGTGGTGTTGATGTGGCGACGATCCACACGGAACATCTCGTCCTTGAGCTGTTCCCAGTTCGTCAGATTGCCGTTGTGGGCGAGCACGATGCCGTACGGTGCATTCACGTAGAACGGCTGGGCCTGTGCGGCGCTCGACGAGCCTGCCGTCGGGTAGCGCACCTGACCGATGCCTACCGTGCCCGGCAAGTCGCGCATGTTACGCGTGCGGAACACGTCGCGCACCATGCCGTTGCCCTTGTGCATGTAGAAGGACTGGCCATCCGTCGTCGCGATACCGGCGGCGTCCTGGCCGCGGTGCTGCAACAGCAGCAGACTATCGTAGATGAACTGGTTGACCGGGGATTTGGAGACTACACCGACGATGCCACACATGGCATGAATCCTTCAAAAAACATCGAAATCTGCATCAAACGGACTGTATTATCCGTCATTCGGAAACCTTGTGCAGGCCGGTCGATGGCGTGGACGATCCGTTCGATCCACCACTGCGCATTCCCCACCCCTGCTGCTGGCCGCCAGCGTCGCCAGCGCCCTGAGCACTCAATCCTGTCCCCGCGCCGCCCATCAGGTTCGACAATCGGGTCGAGACGGCCTTCGTAGCCCCGGCCTTTACTTCATTTGCCACTTCATTAACCACTTCCGCCGTCACACCGCGCGCCACCTGATCGATGGCGCCGTTCGATGCGCCGCTCTGTCCATTCTGTCCGCCCGACGGCTGGCCCGGGGTGACGGGCTGTACGCCCTGACCACCCTGCCCGCCCTGACCGCCTGAATCAGGCGCGCCGCGATAAGGTTCCATCTGTGGCAAGGGAATCGTCTTTCCCAATGGATTGACGCTCGGCACGGCGGCGTCCGGCTTGCGCAGGTAGTACTGCACCGGCTCCGGCAGATACGGCATCAGCCGCTCCAGTCCCGCCTCGACCCACGGACGCGTCACCGAATGCTGCCAGACCGGTTGCTGCGGCAACGTCGTTAACTTGGCGGCGACCATCAACAACATCAAGAGCAGAATGCCGCGAACGATGCCAAATAGCATGCCCAGCCCGCGATCGGCCGGACGCAGGCCGATCATGTCGGTCATACGGCCCACCAGCGCGCTGACGATCCCGGCACCGAACACCACCGCGACCAGTACCAGCAGAAAGCCCAGCGCCCCTTGCGTCAGTTCGCCGCCCGGCAGATCGGCCGGCAGCCAGTGAGCAACGCTCGGACCGAAGGCGCGCGCAACGAAGAACGCCACCACCCAGCCCACGAGGTTGAACAGCTCACGCACCAGTCCGCGCAACATGCCCAGCAACATCGACCCGACCAGAATGGCGATGGCCGCGTAATCCACTACGGTCAACAGACCGCTATGCACCGTATCGCCCAACTCAGCCCGCCTCGGCGACCTGCGCCGTCAGACCGGCGTCGCGGATCTTCTTGCCCGCCGCTTCGGCCGACGTACGATCCGGGAACGGGCCGGCCCGCAGCAAATACAGCTCACGACCGTCGACCGAACTCTTGACCATATAGCTCGGCACATTCACCAGCTTGAGTTTGACGAGCCACGCCTGCGCGCGGTCCTGCGTCGAGAACGCGCCGATACGCACCAGGAACTTGCCGTTCGAGGCGGTCTTCTGGGCGTTGTCGTGATTGTCCGGCTTGGCGGCTGGTTTGGCCGCCGTGTTGTTCTGCGCGAACTGCGCGATCGGATCGGCGACGTTGTTGTTGGGTTGCGCAGTCTTGGTCTGCGCCTTGGCCGTGTCATGCGAGTCAGGCTTTGCGGCCGGCTTCACGTCGGCGTGCTGCTCCGGCTTTTTGGTGTCGGCTTTGACGTCAGGCTTGGAGTCCGGCTTATGCTCCGGCTTGGCCTGCGCCACCTGCGGCTCGGGCACCACGCTCGGGGCGGGCGTCGGGGCCGGGGCCGGTATAGCGGCTGACGGCGGCACGGCAGTCGGGGCCGGCGCGGGCTTGGCGCTGTTCGCCAGCGTGCTGCTGTCGACCGCTTCCTCGCCCTTGTCGAGCGACGCGTCGGACGACGGCACAACAGCCGCCTGCGGCTTCACGCGCACGGGCGGCGAGTTGGCGTCTTTTCCGGGAATCTGAATGGCGATGTCGTCAGCCGTCGGCTTCGGCTCGGGCGCGAGCACCATCGGCAAAATGATGACGGCCGCGAGCACCAGCGCCAGCGCGCCCACCAGGCGGCGGCGCGCGCGTTGCTTTTCGGGTAGCAGCGGGTCGAGTTGCTCGTGCTCGCTGTACTCGCCCCCTCCCGCCGTACGGGTGCCGGTGCGGCCGCTCCTGCGGCTACCGCGCTTCGGGGGAACGGCTTCGGCGTCTTTCTTGCGGAAGGAAAACAATCCCATAGGCCCTTGGCTCAGGTCGAAACTTGCGTCGTTGGACTGATCATCGCGCATCCGGTGCGTCATGCGCATGACATTTCTCGTAAGCAAATGTCACGGCAAACGCGCTTTCGCGCTCAATGGCGTTGCAATTTGCGGTGTGACATCACACCCGCCACCGTGAAGAACGATCCAAAAACCACAATTCTATCATTCTCGCCGCACTGCTCGAGCGCGGCAGCATAGGCTTTCTCAGGGGATTCGAAGGTTTCGACCGAATGATCGGCATCTTCGACGAACCCGACCGCACGAAGCTTCTCTTCGAGCAGCGCCGGACTCGCGGCCCGCTCCGTCGGCAACGCGCACAAACGCCAGTGATCGACCTTGTCGACCAGATGCCGCAGCACGCCTTCGATGTCCTTATCAGCCATCGCACCGAACACGGCATACGTGTACGGAAAGAAGCCCATGCCGTCGAGGTTGTGACCCAGCGCCGCCGCAGCGTGCGGATTGTGCGCCACGTCGAGCACCACGGCCGGACGCCCCGGCAGCACCTGAAAGCGCCCCGGCAGCTCGACCGATGCGAGTCCGAGTCGAATGTCCTGCGCCGAGACCGGCAGCACGCCGCGCATCGATTCGAGCGCCGCGAGCGCCGCCGACGCATTGAGCAACTGATTCGCGCCGCGAAGCGCCGGATAAGCGAGTGCCGGGCGACGCATCTGGCGTCCGCCATAGCTCCACTGCTGCTTGTCGCCCTGATAGTTGAAGTCGCGACCGAACAGCCACAGATCGGCGCCGATGCGCTCGGCCTCGGCAAGCAGCGTCGCCGGCGGCATCGGGTCGCCGCAAACGGCCGGCTTGCCCGCGCGGAAGATGCCCGCCTTCTCGATGGCGATGGCTTCACGCGTGTTGCCGAGATACTGCTGGTGATCGATGTCGATGCTCGTGATGACGGCGCAATCCGCATCGATGATGTTCACCGCGTCCAGTCGCCCGCCCAAGCCCACTTCGAGAATGACGGCATCGAGACCGGCCGTCGCGAACATGTGCATGATCGCGAGCGTGGTGAATTCGAAGTAAGTGAGCGAGACCGGCTCGTCGAAACTCGTGCGGGCTTTTTCCACCGCTTCGAAATGCGGCAGCAGCGTGGCATCGTCGACGATCTCGCCGTTCACGCGCGCACGCTCGTTGAACGAGATCAGATGCGGCGACGTGTGGCAGCCGACGCGGTAACCGGCAGACAGCAGAATGGCTTCGATGATGGCGCAGGTCGAGCCCTTGCCGTTCGTGCCGCCGACCGTGAAGACGGGGCACGGGAATTGCAGGCCGAGGGCGTCTTTCACGCGACCAATGCGCGTGAGGCCCATGTCGATGCCCACAGGGTGAGCGGTTTCAAGATGGGCGAGCCAGGCGTCGAGAGTGGAGTATGTCGGCATGATGTGCTGGCAGAAAAACAAAAACGCGGACGTCACGAACGTCCGCGCTTCATATCCTGCTAAGTGATGCTTTCAGGCGCCGCGGGTGCAGCGCTTGCGTGGCGTTGCGTCATTCTACGCCGTTGCACCGCCCTTTGGGGCAACGCAACCGCGCGTGCAGCGTCATCGCCAGAGTGAGCACGCGCAAGTCATTTGAGACTCCCGCGCGCCTGGCATCCCGTATCAGGCAACGGCATCCGCCGGCTGACGCTGCATCAGCGCGATCAGACGCGCGATCTCGTCACGCATGTCGCGACGGTTGACGATCATGTCGATCGCGCCCTTCTGCAACAGGAACTCCGAACGCTGGAAGCCTTCCGGCAGCTTTTCGCGCACGGTCTGCTCGATCACGCGCGGGCCGGCAAAGCCGATCAGCGCCTTTGGCTCAGCGATCACCACGTCGCCCAGGAAGGCGAAGCTGGCAGACACACCGCCCATCGTGGGATCGGTCAGCACGGAGATGAACGGCAGCTTGGCGTCGGACAGCTTGGTCAGCATGGCCGTGGTCTTCGCCATCTGCATCAGCGAGAGCAAGCTTTCCTGCATACGCGCACCGCCCGAAGCAGTCACGCAGATGAACGGCACGCCCTGCTCCAGTGCGTTCTGCGCACCGCGCACGAAGCGCTCGCCGACCACCGAGCCCATCGAGCCGGCCATGAACGAGAACTCGAAGCACGCGACGACGACCGGCAGCGTGTGAATCGCACCGCCCATCACCACCATCGCGTCGGTCTCGCCGGTGTCGTCCATCGCTTCCTTGATGCGATCCGGGTACTTGCGGCTGTCCTTGAACTTCAGTGCGTCGACCGGCACGATTTCCTGGCCAAGCTCATAGCGGCCTTCGGGATCGAGCAGCGCGTTCAGACGCGCGCGCGCGCCGATTCGCATGTGATGGTCGCACTTCGGGCAGACATGCAGATTCGCTTCCACGTCGGCGCGATACAGCACGGCTTCGCACGACGGGCACTTGATCCACAGCCCTTCCGGGATGCTCTTGTTGCGCTGCGTCGGATCGGTTTGCTTGATCTTCGGGGGCAGCAGCTTGTCGAGCCAGCTCATAGTTTCTCCTTGCCAAACGCCCGCTCCCACAAGGGAACGGGCGTTTCCGGGGCATTTCAAGGCGACCGCATAATACGGTCGTTTCAATTCAGCGTTTTACCGGACGGATCTGCGTCGTGCGGCGCCATTCGGGCAAATTTCTGCCGCGAATTTACGCCGATTTGGCGCCCGAGTCGAGCGCCTGACGGATACCGCCGATAAATTCAGCCAGCGATTTTACCGCGTTCTGCCCCTCCAGATCACGCGGCGTGTTTTCCAGACGCTGCACGATGGCGCTGCCGATCACGACCGCATCGGCCACACTCGCCACTGCTCGGGCCGTTTCGGCGTCGCGAATGCCGAAGCCCACGCCCACCGGCAGGTCGGCGACCGCCTTGATTTGGGGGATCTTCGACGCCACGCTCTCGAGATCCAGACTCGCCGCACCGGTCACGCCTTTGAGCGAGACGTAATACAGATAGCCGCTGGCCTGACGCGCCACCGCCGCAATGCGCGCATCGGTCGACGTCGGCGCGAGCAGAAAGATCGGATCGATGCCTTGCGCACGCACGGCACCGGCGAAACCTTCGGCCTCCTCGGGCGGGTAATCGACGACCAGCACGCCATCCACGCCAGCCTTGGCTGCACGCTCGGCAAAGGCATCGAGGCCCATCGCTTCGATCGGATTGGCGTAGCCCATGAGCACGATCGGCGTGCGGTCGTTGGTCTGACGGAAGACGGCGACATAGCCGAGCACTTCGGCCAGGCTCACGCCACGGGCGAGCGCGCGCTCGGAGGCGCGTTGAATGACGGGACCGTCGGCCATCGGGTCCGAGAACGGCACGCCGAGTTCGATGACATCGGCGCCGTTGTCGGCCAGTGCATGCATCAGCTTGACCGTCCAGCCCGGCTCCGGGTCGCCGGCGGTAATGAACGGAATGAGGCCCTTTTTACCCTGCGCTTGCAAGGCTTGGAACGTCGCTTGAATGCGGGACATGATCGGAAAGTCTCTGAAGTCGTTGGTTTGCGAGCGCGTGGTAGTGCGCGTTCAGCTCGTAGCCGACGAAACGCCGGCCGTGCAGTGCGCAAGCCACGGCAGTCGTGCCGCTGCCCATGAACGGGTCGAGCACGAGACCGCCGGGCGGGCAACTGGCCAGCACCATGCGCTCGATGATATGCAGCGGTTTCTGCGTCGGATGATCGACGCGCTCGGGGTCTTGCCGGTGCAATCGCGAGATCGACCACAGATCCTTGGGGTTGTACCCCAGCTCCAGCCACTTGCTGCCTTCGAAGATGCGACGCGAGCGCGCCTTCTTCGTGGCGGCGTCGTACGGCACGCGTACGGCATCGAGGTCGAAGTAATAGTCCTTCGAGACCGCGAAAAAGCCGATGTTGTCGTGCACGGACGAGAATCGCCGCGTACTGCCGCCCATGCTGGGCACGCGGCGATCCCAGATGATCTCGTTGATCATCAGCATGCGCTGCTTGAGGAAGACGAACAGTTCCGGGGCGTACTGCCACGTGCAAAACAGGTAGAGCGAGCCGCGCGGCGCGAGCTTCGGAATCGCCGCTTCGAGCCAACCGTACGTCCAGCCGAGGAAATCCTCGCCTGAGCGTTTGTCGGAGTCGTTGCCGTAGTCCTTGCCGAGCCCGTAAGGCGGGTCGGCGAGGATCAGGTCGACGCTGCCGTCTTCCAGTTCGTGCAGATGGTGCAGGAAGTCCGCATGACGCAACGTGATGTCGCCCGGCGCCCAACGCGCGCGCAACTCGCCGGCCGCTTCCATGGCCTCGAGACGTGCGGCGGCGGCTTCGGTGGCGTCCATGGGACGCTCGGCCCCGAGGACGTCATTCTGTGCCTTGCGATCAGTCAGATCGGTCATGCTGGTTCTGTTGTCCTTAACCTTAGGATCGATGGAATCTCGCCGCGCCGCTTATTTGCCCGCAGACTTGCCCGCGGACTCCGGCTTGGCCAGCGCCATCACGGTGTGCATGTCCTTGTCGCCACGCCCCGAGAGATTGACCAGAACGATCTGATCCTTCGGCAGCGTCGGTGCAAGCTTGCACGCGTAAGCGAGCGCGTGGCTCGATTCCAGCGCGGGGATGATGCCCTCGATCCGGCAGCAATCATGGAACGCCCGCAGGGCTTCGTCGTCGGTAATGCCCACGTATTCGGCGCGCTTGATGTCGTGCAGCCATGCGTGCTCGGGACCGACACCGGGGTAGTCCAGACCGGCCGAAATCGAATGCGTCTCGGTGATCTGACCGTTGGCGTCCTGCAGCAGATAGGTGCGGTTGCCGTGCAGCACGCCGGGCGTGCCACCGATGATCGACGCTGCATGGCGACCGGTTTCGATGCCGTCGCCGGCCGCTTCCACGCCCACGAGCTTCACGTTCGGCACGTCGATGTACGGATAGAAAATCCCCATCGCGTTCGAGCCGCCGCCCACGCAGGCCAGCACGTAGTCCGGCTGACGTCCCGCGAGTTCGGGCATCTGCACCTTGCACTCTTCGCCGATCACGCTCTGGAAGTCGCGCACGAGCATCGGGTACGGGTGCGGGCCAGCCACGGTACCGATGATGTAGAACGTGTTTTCGACGTTCGTCACCCAGTCGCGCATGGCTTCGTTCAGGGCGTCCTTGAGCGTCTTGGAACCGGATTCCACCGGCACGACGGTCGCGCCCAGCAGTTGCATGCGGTACACGTTGGCGGCCTGACGCTTGACGTCTTCCGCACCCATATACACCACACACTCCATGCCGAAGCGCGCCGCAATGGTCGCCGTCGCCACACCGTGCTGTCCTGCGCCGGTCTCGGCGATCACACGGGGCTTGCCCATGCGACGCGCGAGCAGCGCCTGCCCGATCACGTTGTTCACCTTGTGCGCGCCCGTGTGGTTCAGGTCTTCGCGCTTGAGGTACACCTGTGCGCCGCCCAGTTCCTGGCTCCAGCGCTTGGCGTGATAGATCGGCGACGGACGGCCGACGTAGTGCTTCAGTTCGTAATGGAATTCTTCGAGGAAGGCCGGATCGTGCTGATACTTGGCATAAGCCGCGCGCAGCTCGTCGAGCGCGTGGATCAGCGTCTCGGCCACAAAGACACCGCCGTATTGGCCGAAATGGCCGCTGGCGTCAGGTAAATCGTACATGGTCGTCACTCATCGGTTGCCGGAGGGCGGGAGAGCTTGCCCCTGCGCCCACCCCGGCGGGTTGCTTCACTGTGCGTCGGCAGCGAGAACCGCTTGCACGAACGCCGTCATGCGGGCGTGATCCTTCACGCCCCGCGACGCCTCCACACCGCTCGACACGTCGACGGCATAAGGCGCCACCCGGCGGATGGCTTCAGCAACGTTGTGTGCGTTCAAGCCACCACTCAAAACGGCCCGACGCGCGATGTCTTTTGGAATAAGTGACCAATCGAAAACCTTTCCTCCACCGCCGTAGCCCTCGACCAGGGCATCGAGCAAGATGCCTTGCGCGGCGGTGTATGTATTGGCGAATTGTAGCAAATCGCCGCTGTCTTTCGTGTCCGGGCCGATACGCATAGCGCGCATGTACGGACGGTTGCCCGCCGCCACCGACAACGCCGCACATTGCTCGGGTGATTCGTCCCCGTGGAATTGCAGTGCGGTGAGCGGAACGGCGTCCACCGTACGGGCGATGTCGTCGGCACTCGCATTGACGAAGAGCCCCACGAGGCTCACATAAGACGGCACCCGGCGGGCCAGTTCAGCCGCACGCGCGAGGTCCAGATAACGCGGGCTCGGCGGGTAAAAGACGAAACCGATGGCATCGACACCCAGCGCCACCGCGTGGTCGATGTCGGCGGCCTGCGACAGGCCGCAGATCTTGATACGCGTACGAGACTTCACAGCATTCGGGGATTTCATGACTTGGCCCACGGCATCGGGAACGGCCACGCAGCCCAATTGGGCTCGGGTACGTCGAATCGCTCAGGATACCCGACGCGCGCCAGATACAGGCCGTCCGGCATGAAGGTCGGGGCGGCCTGACGGCGGTCGCCGCTCGCGAGCACGTGCGTCATCCAGTCAGCCGCCTGACGGCCACGGCCGATCGCGACCAGACACCCCATGATGTTGCGCACCATGTGATGCAGGAAAGCACTCGCGCGAAAACGGAACAGGAAGAAGTCGCCGTGCTGCTCGATATCGATGGCGTACAGGTGCTTGACCGGTGTCTTGGCCTGACATTCGGACGAACGAAACGCCGAGAAGTCGTGCTCGCCGACCAGCACCTGACTCGCCTCGCGCATCGCCTCGAGATCGAGCGGCGTATGCAGCCAGCCGCAACGGCCTTCTAGCAACGGCGAGCGCACCGGATTCGCGTACAGGACGTAGAAGTACGTGCGCTCGAAAGCGGCGAAACGGGAGTGGAAATCGTCCGGCATCGCCTTCGCCCACTGCACGGCGACGGTCTTGGGCAGGAAGGCGTTCACGCCGCGCACCCACGAGAACATCGCACGGTCCAGATCGGTGTCGAAATGCACCACCTGACCGATGCCATGCACGCCCGTGTCGGTCCGGCCCGCGACCGTGGTCGGCAGCGCTACGCCACCGAATTCCCGCAGCGCGGCCTCGAGCGCCTGCTGCACGGTGTTGCCGTGCGGCTGCGATTGCCAGCCGGAGAACGCCGTGCCGTCGTAGTGGATGCCCAGTGCGATTCGCATATGAAAAAGAAAAACGGGCGCTCAACCAACGAGCGCCCCAAACTACGGTCAATCAGTCTTGTTCGGGTCGAATCTCGCGACGCACCGGTTGACGCGTTGCGAGATGTGATGAACAGGGATTACTTGCCCAACTCGGCCAGACGCGAGCGCGCGACGGATTGCTGTGCGGCGTCGCCACCGGCAATCACTTCTTCGAGCAACTCGCGCGCGCCGTCGTCGTCACCAATCGTCTGGTAAGCCGTCGCCAGTTCGAGCTTCGTGTGGAATTCGTCGGGCACGCCGGGTTCAGTCGCAGCCGTGGCGCTCGGCCGGGTCTCGACCTGATGCGGGACGATGGGCTCAGGCGTATGCGGCGCTGCCTCGGGCGCGGCCGCCTGATGCTGCGGCGCTGCGGGCACTTCGGCGTAAGGCGTGTGCGGTGCCGACGTGTCCAGCGTCTCGTGTTCGACCAGCGCTTCCTCACCGGCCACGTCCGGGAGCGTCGGGGCGCTGACGAATGCCGGTGTCGCTGCGGGCTGGGCGTCGTCGCCCTTCAAATCCAGGCTGAAGTCCGACAGATCGAACGACATCGGACGCAACGACGGTGCTTCGTGCGCCGCATCGGTGTAGCTACGCGGCGCTTGCGTGGTGCTGGCGGCCTGCTGCATCGCGGCGTCGAAGTCGGCATCGCTCAACTCGCCATCGAGATCTTCCGGCGCGTCGCCAGTATCGGCCATATCCGTCATATCGCCGGAATCTGCCGCGTGGGCGGCTTCCAGACGCGGATCGCCCGGAGGGGCCATCGTGAACTGTACCGAGCCGATGCCCTTGCTCAGTGACGGCAAAGCGTCACTCGAAATCGTGCCGACGTTCGCCGGCTGGCCCGGAATGCCCAGATCGAGATCGCCGAGCATGCCCGCCACACCGCCTTCTGGCGTGGCATCCACATGCGCCACGTGCTCCGCATGCGACAGCGTCTCGGCGGCAACACCGCCGGTCGCGGCAGCCGCGCCCAGTGCTTCGAGCGATGTCAGGGCATCGTCCGCGTGCGCGTCGTGGGAATCCTGCGGTGCAGACGTCTGACCGGCTTCTTCGGCAAACGCCGCATCCCAATCGATTTCCGGCTCGCTGGCGGCTTCTGCCACCGGCTCCGGCTCGTGGGCAGCCACCGGCTCGGCGTGGGCTTCGAAGGCGTCAGACGCAGCTTGCGAAACGTGCGCTTCGTCCTCCGGATCGCCGAGCCCCTCGGCATGCGATGCTTCAGCCAGTTCGTCGGTCACCGGGGCTTGCTCGGCATCCCACGCATCCAGCTCGTTCGACGCAGCGGCCGTCGAATCCAGAGCGACTTCATCGTGGGCTGCGGCTTCCGTCTCCGGTGCCGACCACGTTGCGTCGGTGTCCGGATGCAGATGCTCGTCGGCCTCAGCCTGATTCGCGGCGTACAGCGCGGCAGCGCCTGCCGCCCCCGCAGCGGCGACGCCTGCAGCCGTCGCAACGCCATGCGACGTCGGCGCAGCGGCTTCAGCTGCATCAGCGGCTTGCGGCTTGTCATGCGAGGACGTCGACTCGACGTTGCCCCCCTGACCGTCACGGCCATCGTCATACGGTCCCGGCTGACCGACCGGCGGCTCGGCACGGCGACGACGCATCAGCCACCACAGGCCGAGCAACACCACCAGCACGCCGGCACCCGGCAGCACATACGGATTCTGCGTGACCGCGCGCCAGTTCATGGCGGCGTTCGGCGTCGGCTTCGACTCGGCCGCCGGTGCGCTGGCCGCTGCCGCAGACGCTGCAGCGGCATCGCTTGCCGGGGCGGCCACCGCCGTTGCCTCGGAGGCATTCGCGTCAGCCGATGCAGCCGAGGCGGCATCGCCCGCAGCAGCGCCGGACGCAGCCGCCGCCGTCACATTGCTCGCAGCGGCATCTGCCGGTTTAGCGTCGGCATTTGCAGCCGCATTCGTCGCCGGCTGGGTTCCTGCGGCCGCAGGTGCGGCCGTCTTGCCATCGGCGGATTTCGCCGTCTTCTCTTGCGCAGACGCCCCGGAAGCGGTGGCGGCCTGCTGCTCCAGATTAGCGACGGCCTGATTCTTCATCGCCAACAGCTTCTGGAGATCTGCTACGTTCTTCTGCAACTCATTCACCCTGCCCTGAGCCTCGGTCTGAGCCTTGCCCTGGGCGATTTGCTCTTCTTCGTTGCCGCCGGCACGGCCTGCCGTGCCTCCCTTACCGGGTCGCGACAACTTCAACTCATCGCGTGTGGCGGGGGCGGCAGCTTCCGGTGCCTTGCCCGCCTCGATCGCGCCCTGTGCACTGCGCCCACCGGCCGGTGCTGCCTGCTGCGCCGTGGAATCGGCCAGCCGCGCGCGATACGCGTCAAACTGTTCCCGCGCAGCGGACACGAACTTGCGTGCCTGCGCAGGCGGAATGCTCTGCACTTGCGCATCGGCGGGACGATTCAACGTCGCCCCCTGGCGCAAACGGTTGGGATCGTTGCCAATGAACGCCGAACGATTCGACTCGAACAGCGCGGTCATCATCTGGGCCAGCGTGGTGCCGCCTTCCCCGCCCGTGTACTCGCGGGCAATCGACGACAGCGAGTCGCCTCGCGTCACCGTGCGGGCGTTCTCGGTGCTTTCGCCCGAGGCCGCAGCACGTTGCTCAGCGCCGTTACCTGCGGGTGCCGGCGCAGCCGCAGCGGGCGTGGCTGAGCGAGACGTGGAAGCCGACGCGTCGGCACCGGCAGCAGAATTAGCCGCAGCGGCAGGCACAACCGCCTGCGGCTGTGCCGCGCTGGCCTCCGGAATGGCAGAGAGCGTCACGGCATTCGACTGACGGCCCGTGCGCCATTCGAGGACCAGCAACAAATCGAGGAACGACGTACTGACCGGCTCGGCCGAATCGACGTGCACGAGATACGTGCCGCTGTATCCGGCGTCGCGACCGCCCGTGGGCGTCACCGACACCGACAGCTTGTCGAGCGTGGGGTCGTAACGCAGTCCGGCCTGCTTGAAGGCGTCTCGCGGCGCGAGCTTCACCGACAACCCGTCGGCCTCAGCCTGCGAGACATTGCCCAGCACGATCACGGCGCGCAGCGGCTGGCCCGGACCCGAGCGAACCTGTTGCGGACCGAACTCGGCCGCGCCGGCGTTCAGGAGCCCGAGGCTCCACAAGACAGCCGCCGCCGCACTCAAGCGAAACGAATTGCGGGACGAATTTGCGCGCTTGCCGGTCGAGTATTTCCGCACTGTGTCTTGTCTAGCCTGTCAGTCGTTTGTCACTGGCCACGCATGCAATGCGAGTGGCCTCCCAAAGCGCGGACGGCGGCCTCGCGGGCCGCCGTTCTTCACGCCTTACCGATACGCTGCAACGCTTACGCGTCGAGCAGGATCCGCAGCATGCGGCGCAGCGGTTCAGCCGCGCCCCACAACAGTTGATCGCCCACCGTAAATGCCGACAGGTACTCCGGACCCATCGACATCTTGCGCAAGCGACCCACCGGGATCGTCATCGTGCCGGTCACGGCGGCAGGCGTCAAATCGGTCATCGACGCTTCGCGTGTGTTCGGCACCACCTTCACCCAGTCGTTCGCCTGGCCGATGATGTCGGTCAGTTCGTCTAACGGCACATCTTTCGTAAGCTTGATGGTCAGCGCCTGGCTGTGGCAACGCATCGCACCGATACGCACGCACAGACCGTCGACCGGAATGGCACGCGTGCCAGGGAAGCCGTCGCCCAGACCCAGAATCTTGTTGGTCTCGGCACCGCCCTTCCACTCTTCCTTCGACTGACCGTTGCCCAGATCCTTGTCGATCCAGGGAATCAGGTTACCGCCCAGCGGCACGCCGAACTGCTTCGTTTCGTCAGCCGTCAGTGCGTGTTGCTTGGCGAGGACCTTGCGGTCGATCTCGAGAATGGCCGAGTGCGGATCGTCGAGCAGCGCCTTGACTTCGGCGTTGATCGTGCCGAACTGCGTGAGCAGCTCGCGCATGTGCTGTGCACCGCCACCCGATGCTGCCTGATACGTCATCGACGTCAGCCAGTCGACCAGACCGTGCTGGAACAGACCGCCCAGACCCATCAGCATGCAGCTGACCGTGCAGTTGCCGCCGACGAAGTTCTTCGTGCCCTTGGTGAGCGCGTTCTTGATGACGTCGAGGTTGACCGGATCGAGCACGATGATCGCGTCGTCCTTCATGCGCAGCGTCGACGCCGCATCCACCCAGTAACCGTTCCAACCCGCTGCACGCAGCTTCGGGAAGATTTCTGTTGTGTAGTCACCGCCCTGGCAGGTAATGATGATGTCGCATTTTTTCAGCTCGTTGACATCATTGGCGTCTTTCAGCGAAGTTTCGTTCTTCGCCATCGACGGGGCTTTGCCGCCCGCGTTGCTGGTGCTGAAAAACACCGGCTCGATCAAGGCGAAGTCGTTCTCCTGTTGCATACGCTGCATCAGAACCGAACCGACCATGCCCCGCCAACCTACCAGACCTACGGTTTTCATTTATCCACTCTCTTATCGTTGCAATTGCGCCGAGGGGCGTCTCCCGACGCCCCGTCAACGTTATAGCGCAGCAACCACTGCTGCGCCCATTTCGCGCGTACCGACCTTGGTCGCGCCTTCCTGCCAGATGTCGGGCGTGCGCAACCCCTGCGCCAGCACCTTCTTCACGGCGTTTTCGATACGGTCGGCCTGTTCGGCACGACCCAGCGTGTAACGCAGCATCATGGCAGCCGACAGGATCGTTGCCAACGGATTGGCGACGCCCTTACCGGCGATATCGGGGGCCGAACCGTGCGACGGCTCGTACAACCCCTTGTTATTGGCATCCAGCGAAGCCGACGGCAGCATGCCGATCGAACCCGTGAGCATGGCGGCCTCGTCCGACAGGATATCGCCGAACATGTTACCCGTCACCACCACGTCGAAGTTCTTGGGTGCCTTGACCAGCTGCATCGCGGCATTGTCGACGTACATGTGCGACAGCTCGACCTCCGGATACTGCTTCGCGACCTCGATCATCGTGTCGCGCCACAGCTGCGACGTCTCCAGCACGTTGGCCTTGTCGACCGAGCAAAGACGCTTGTCGCGCTTGGCCGCAGCCTGGAACGCGACGTGTGCGATACGCTCCACTTCGGGCACGCTATAGCGCATGGTATCAAAACCTTCGCGTGCACCTTCGAAAGCCCCATCCGGCGATTGACGGAAGCCCTTGGGCTGACCGAAGTAAATGTCGCCGTTCAGCTCGCGAATGATCAGGATATCCAGACCGGCGACGATCTCCGGCTTCAGGCTCGACGCGTCGGCCAGTTCCTTGTACAGAATGGCCGGACGGAAGTTGGCGAACAGCTGGAGATGCTTGCGCAGCCCCAGAATCGCCTGCTCGGGGCGCAGCGCGCGCTCCAGCGAGTCGTACTTCCAGTCGCCCACGGCGCCGAACAGAATGGCGTCGGCTTCTTTGGCCAGCTTGAGCGTGGCGTCCGGCAGCGGATGCCCCGCCGCCTCATAGCCCGCACCGCCCACCGGCGCTTCTTCCAGCTCGAACTTCTCGCCAAGCGCGTTCAGCACATTGACGGCTTCCGTCACGATTTCCGGACCAATGCCGTCACCCGGCAACACAGCGATTTTCATGCAATCTCCTTGGATGTGCTCAGCGGCAGGGACTCAGCCCGGCAGGCGCGTTGCGAGCCACGGCTGCTTGGCGAGCCGCTCGGCCTCATAGGCGCGAATCTTGTCGGCGTGACGCAGCGTCAGGCCGATATCGTCGAAACCGTTCAACAGGCAGTACTTGCGGAACGGGGCGATGTCGAACTCGTAAGCGCGACCGTCGGCCGTCATCACCGCCTGCTTGTCCAGATCGATGGTCAGCTGATAGCCGTTGAACGCGGCCGTCTCGTTGAACAGATGGTCGACCTGCATCTCGGACAGCGCGATCGGCAGCAGCCCGTTCTTGTAGCAGTTGTTGAAGAAGATGTCGGCGAAGCTCGGCGCAATCACGGCACGGAAGCCGTATTGCTGCAATGCCCACGGTGCGTGCTCACGCGAGCTGCCGCAGCCGAAGTTCTTGCGTGCGAGCAGCACGGTCGCGCCTTGGAAGCGCGGCTGGTTCAGCACGAAATTCGGGTTGAGCGGACGCGTGCTGCAATCCTGCCCCGGCTGACCGACATCGAGATAACGCCATTCGTCGAACAGATTCGGGCCGAAACCCGTGCGCTTGATCGACTTCAGGAATTGCTTGGGGATGATCGCGTCGGTATCGACGTTTTCGCGATCCAGCGGTGCCACCAACCCCGTATGGACGGTAAATTTTTCCATCACGAACCACCTGATCAAAACAGTTCGGCTACGGCCTGCCGCGTGTGCAGCGGGCCGTCAAACCGGAAATTTGTAGGTGTGCGTGCGAGGCTTCCGCCCGCGCGACGCACACCGTCGCATCACTTCTTCGCGGCGTTTTCGAGCGCCGAGCCAGCGGCTTGCGTGTCTTTGCCGAGGCCCGCCATCGTGTTGCAACCCGCCACGCCCAACAGCAGCACCGCACCGATCAGCATCCACAGTTTCTTCATGGTCTTGTCTCTATCAAAGAAAATGTCCAACAACGGATAAATCGATGCTTGCCCGTCAGACGAGACGACGCACGTCGACGAAATGGCCTTCGATCGCAGCGGCTGCCGCCATCGCCGGGCTCACCAGGTGGGTACGTCCACCGGCACCCTGACGGCCTTCGAAGTTACGGTTCGACGTCGAAGCGCAACGCTCGCCCGACTCCAGACGGTCGGCGTTCATCGCCAGACACATCGAGCAGCCCGGCTCGCGCCATTCGAAACCGGCAGCCTTGAAGACCTGATCCAACCCTTCCTGCTCTGCCTGATGCTTGACCAGACCCGAACCCGGCACGACCATCGCCAGACGCACGTTCGACGCCACGCGTCGGCCGAGCTTCTTCACGACATAAGCCGCCGCACGAATGTCTTCGATGCGCGAGTTGGTGCACGAGCCGATGAACACCTTGTCGACGTTGATGCTCGACATCGGGGTGTCCGGCGTGAGCGCCATGTACTCAAGCGCGCGCTCCATGGCGCTGCGCTTGACCGGGTCCTTTTCCTTCTCGGGATCCGGCACGCGATCTTCGATGCTGACGACCATTTCCGGCGACGTTCCCCAGCTCACCTGCGGACGCAGCGTGTTGGCGTCGATCTCGACCACGTGATCGAACGCGGCACCCGCATCGGTATGGAAGCCGCGCCAGTAAGCTTCGGCCTGCTGGAACTCCACACCCGTCGGGGCGAACGGACGACCCTTCACGTAGTTGATGGTCGTATCGTCAACACCCACCAGACCCGCACGCGCACCGGCTTCGATGGCCATGTTGCACACGGTCATGCGGCCTTCCATCGTCAGCGAACGAATCGCCGAGCCGGCGAACTCGATCGTGTAGCCCGTGCCACCGGCCGTGCCGATCTTGCCGATGACGGCCAGCACGATGTCCTTCGCAGAACAGCCGCGCGGCAGCGTGCCTTCGACCTTCACGAGCATGTTCTTGCTCTTCTTCATGAGCAAGGTCTGCGTCGCGAGCGTGTGTTCCACTTCCGACGTGCCGATACCGAACGCCAGCGCACCGAACGCGCCGTGCGTCGACGTATGCGAGTCACCGCACACCACCGTCATGCCCGGCAACGTGGCACCCTGCTCCGGCCCGATCACGTGCACGATGCCCTGACGGACATCGTTCATCTTGAATTGGGTGATGCCGAAGTTATCGCAGTTCGCGTCGAGCGTATCGACCTGCAAACGCGAGACCGGATCGGCGATGCCTTGCGTGCGATCGGTGGTCGGCACATTGTGGTCCGACACCGCGAGGTTGGCGGACAAACGCCAGACCGGACGCTGCGCGAGTTTTAGACCCTCAAACGCCTGCGGACTGGTCACCTCATGCAACAGATGACGGTCGATGTAGAGCACGGTCGTGCCATCGTCCTCGGTATGCACGACGTGTGCATCCCACAACTTGTCATACAGCGTCTTGGCCATGATAAAAAACGCGGGGGCGAAATATAGTTCTGAGAACGCAAATTACGGTTCTGTGAACTTTTGATTATGCCATAGCGCTTTCGCGCCGGCGGAATACGAAATCCCCGGGAAACCGGGCGGTAAACGCACGATGAACCGGGGATTTGTGCGAATCACGGCAGCTTGTGCCGTGGATTCGAATATAGCGCAACGAGGGCTCGTTGCGGGCCGCACCGCCTTGCCGTTTCGGCAAGGTTGCGGTGCCGGCACGGCAAGCGGGGGCCGTGCCGGACGCCTCGACAGGCTTAGCGCTTGTCGATCGGCGCGACTTCGCGCGGCGTGTGGCCGATGAACAGCTGACGCGGACGGCCGATCTTCTGATCCGGCTCGCCGATCATTTCGTTCCACTGCGCGATCCAGCCCACGGTACGGGCCAGCGCGAAGATGCAGGTGAACATCGAGGTCGGGATGCCCAGCGCGCGCTGAACGATACCCGAGTAGAAGTCGACGTTCGGGTACAGCTTGCGCGACACGAAGTATTCGTCTTCCAGAGCGATCTTCTCGAGCTGCATGGCCAGCTTGAACAGCGGGTCGTCGTGCAGGCCCAGTTCATTGAGCACTTCGTAGCACGTCTCGCGCATCAGCTTGGCACGCGGGTCGTAGTTCTTGTACACGCGGTGACCGAAGCCCATCAGCTTCACGCCCGAGTTCTTGTCCTTCACCTGCTTGATGAATTCGGGGATCTTGTCCGGCGAACCGATCTGCTCGAGCATGTTCAGCGCGGCTTCGTTCGCACCACCGTGCGCCGGGCCCCACAGACATGCGATACCGGCAGCGATACAGGCGAACGGGTTCGCACCCGACGAACCGGCCAGACGGACGGTCGACGTCGAAGCGTTCTGCTCGTGATCTGCGTGCAGGATCAGGATACGGTCGAGGGCGCGCACCAGCACGTCGTTGACCTTGTACTCTTCGCACGGGTTGGCGAACATCATGCGCATGAAGTTCGCGCTGTACGACAGGTCGTTGCTCGGGTACACGAACGGCTGACCGATGCTGTACTTGTACGCCATGGCGACGAGCGTCGGCAGCTTGGCGATCAGACGAATCGCCGAGACTTCGCGGTGGTTCGGGTTATTGATGTCGAGCGAGTCGTGGTAGAACGCCGACAGAGCACCCACCGAACCCGTCAGCACGGCCATCGGGTGAGCGTCGCGACGGAAGCCACGGAAGAAGAAGTTCATCTGCTCGTGAACCATCGTGTGACGGGTCACCGTATCGACGAAATCCTTCTTTTGTTCGGCGTTCGGGAGTTCGCCCTTGAGCAGCAGGTACGAGGTCTCGAGGAAGTCGCAGTTGGTGGCCAACTGCTCGATCGGGTAGCCACGGTACAGCAGCTCACCCTTGTCGCCATCGATGTAGGTGATGGCCGAATTGCACGACGCCGTCGACATAAAGCCGGGGTCATACGTGAACTTGCCGGTCTGGCCGTACAGCTTGCGGATGTCAATCACATCCGGGCCCATCGTTCCCTGATAAATCGGCAGCTCTACGCTGGGCGAATCGTCGGAGAAAGATAGGGTGGCTTTAACATCAGACGGAGTCATATCGCTTCCTCAAAAAAATTCCAAAACCCCTACACGGCACGCAAAAGCGCCAGCAGGCGCTGCACGTCCGGCCCGTCCAGATCCGCCTCGGGCTCTTTACGCGCTAGCAGCAGATCCATCAAATCGTTGTCGCTCAAATCGAGCAGCTTTGTGAGGGCGCCCACATCCTCGTCAGTCAGCGACGCTTCGTACTTGGCGAAGAATCGTTCGAGGATGAGGTCGTTTTCCAGCAAACCGCGGCGTGCCCGCCAGCGCAGGCGGGCACGTTTGACCGGATCGGACTGGTGATTGGTATCCGGCATGATCGTTGGGTCAGACGGCGCGACGCACCATCAGCTCCTTGATCTTGCCGATGGCCTTCGTCGGGTTCAGACCCTTCGGGCACACATCCACGCAGTTCATGATCGTGTGGCAGCGGAACAGGCGGTACGGATCTTCCAGGTTGTCCAGACGCTCGCTGGTCGCCGTATCGCGGCTGTCCGCGATGAAGCGATAAGCCTGGAGCAGACCGGCCGGGCCGACGAACTTGTCCGGATTCCACCAGAAGCTCGGGCACGACGTCGAGCACGATGCGCACAGAATACACTCGTACAGACCATCGAGCTCATCACGCTGTTCGGGCGACTGCAGACGCTCCTTCTCCGGTGCCGGCTCGGGGTTGATCAGGTACGGCTTGATCGAGTGGTACTGGTTGAAGAAGTGCGTCATGTCGACGATCAGGTCGCGAATGACGGGCAGACCCGGCAACGGCTTCAGCACGATCTTGTTCGGCAGATCGTTCATGTTGGTCAGGCAGGCCAGACCGTTCTTGCCGTTGATGTTCATGGCGTCCGAACCGCACACGCCTTCGCGGCACGAGCGGCGGAAAGCGATGCCTTCGTCGATCTTCTTGAGCTTCACCAATGCGTCGAGCAGCATGCGCTCGTGACCGTCGAGTTCGACCTCGTAGGTCTGCATGTACGGTGCGGCATCCTTGTCCGGATCGTAGCGGTAGACTTCAAAAATGCGTTTCATGATCTTGCGAATCCCTTAGAACGTCCGCGCCTTGGGCGGAACCGAGTCGACGGTCAGCGGCTTCATCTGCACCGGCTTGTAATCCAGACGGTTGCCTTCGCTGAAGAACAGCGAGTGGCGCATCCAGTTGGCGTCGTCGCGCTCCGGGTAGTCGCTGTGTGCGTGCGCACCGCGGCTTTCCTTACGGGCTTCCGCTGCGATCATGGTGGCCTTGGCCACTTCGATCAGGTTGTCGACTTCCAGCGCTTCCATACGCGCCGTGTTGAACACCTTCGACTTGTCCTTCAGGTGGACGTGCGACACGCGCTCGGCCACTTGCTTGATCTCGTCCACGCCTTCCTTGAGCAGGTCCGACGTACGGAACACGCCAGCGTGCTTCTGCATCGTCGCGCGGATGTCGTTGGCGATGTCCTGTGCGTACTCGCCCGAGCTGGACGCTTCCAGACGGCCGAGGCGCGCCAGTGCGTTCTCGCCGGCATCGGCGGGCAGCGGCTTGTGGTCGCCGTGGTTCTTGACGAAGTCGACGATGTGGTTGCCGGCAGCACGGCCGAACACCACGAGGTCGAGCAGCGAATTCGTACCCAGACGATTCGCACCGTGGACCGACACGCACGAGCACTCGCCCACAGCGTAGAAGCCGTTGACGGGCACCGACGAGCCGTCCTTCTGCAGCACAACCTGACCGTTGTAGTTCGTCGGAATACCGCCCATCTGATAGTGGATGGTCGGCACGACGGGGATCGGTTCCTTGATCGCGTCGACGTTAGCGAACTTCAGTGCGATTTCGCGAATCGACGGCAGGCGCTTCATGATCGTCTCGGCACCGATGTGCGAGAGGTCGAGCAGCACGTAGTCGCCGTTCGGGCCGCAACCACGGCCTTCCTTGATTTCCTGGTCCATCGAACGCGACACGAAGTCACGCGGCGCCAGATCCTTCAGCGTCGGAGCGTAGCGCTCCATGAAACGCTCGCCGTTCGAGTTGCGCAGAATACCGCCCTCGCCGCGCACACCTTCGGTGATCAGCACGCCCGCGCCGGCCACGCCGGTCGGGTGGAATTGCCAGAATTCCATGTCTTCGAGCGGAATGCCTGCACGTGCAGCCATGCCCAGACCGTCACCGGTGTTGATGAACGCGTTGGTCGAAGCGGCGTACACACGGCCGGCACCGCCGGTCGCGAACAGCGTGCACTTGCCTTCGAGCAGGTAGACTTCGCCGGTTTCGAGTTCCAGCGCCGACACGCCGAGGACATCGCCCTCTTCGTTGCGGATCAGGTCGAGCGCCATCCACTCCACGAAGAAGTGGGTCTTGGCAGCGACGTTTTGCTGGTACAGCGTGTGCAGCAAGGCGTGACCGGTACGGTCAGCAGCCGCGCAAGCGCGCTGGACGGGCTTTTCGCCGTAGTTGGCCGTGTGACCGCCGAACGGACGCTGGTAAATCGTGCCGTCCGGGTTACGGTCGAACGGCATGCCGAAGTGTTCCAGCTCGTAGACGGCGTTCGGTGCCTGACGGCACATGAACTCGATCGCATCCTGGTCGCCGAGCCAGTCGGAGCCCTTGATGGTGTCGTAGAAGTGGTAATGCCAGTTGTCTTCGCTCATATTGCCGAGCGAAGCGCCAATGCCGCCCTGAGCGGCCACGGTATGCGAACGGGTGGGGAACACCTTGGACAGCACTGCCACCGACAGACCGGCCTTGGCCAGTTGCAGCGAAGCGCGCATGCCCGAACCACCTGCGCCCACGATGACTACGTCAAAGCGGCGGCGCGGCAGCGAATTTTTAATTGCAGCCATTCTTTACACTCTCCACAAAATCTGCGCGGCATAGCCGGCACAAGCCAGCAGCCAGACGATCGTCAGCGCATACAGCGCCAGTCGCACACTGACGGGCTTGACGTAGTCCATCCAGATGTCGCGAATGCCGACCCACGCGTGATAGAACAGCGAGAGCAGCGTAACGAACGTGGCCAACTTCATCCATTGATGCGAGAAGATGCCGGCCCAGCCTTCGTAGGAGAAGTTCTTGGCGGTGAAGAACCACACCAGCAGGATCACCGTGTACACGGCCATGATCACTGCGGTCATGCGCTGCGCAATCCAGTCGCGCAGGCCGTAGTGGGCGCCGACGACCAGGCGCTTGGAACCGATATTGTTCTGTGCCATCTTAGAACGCTCCGAACAGCTTGAGGGCGACGGCCAGCGTCAGCACCAGCGACACGGCCAGCACGACCACAGCCGAATTCTTGCCGCCTTCCTTGCTCACTGCGTCGTGATTGAAGTCCATGCGCAGGTGGCGCACGCCGGCACAGAAGTGGTGCAGGAAGCCCCACGACAACGCCAGGATGACGAGTTTGACAAACCAGTTGGAGGCGACGCTTCGAAGCGTTTCGAAGGTCAGTTCCGACGTGAGGCTCTGTTCGAACAGATACAGCGCGAACGGCAACAGAAGGAACAAGATGACACCGCTAATACGGTGCAGGATCGAAACGATACCAGCCGGCGGGAGACGGTACGAGACAATCTGTCCGATACCGATATTCCTGTAGACTGGCCGCTCTTTTTTTACCACTTCAGCCATGCTAGACCCCATGTAGTTACATCAGCCCCGGATTTTAGCGCCGATTCTAGTGCATTGCACCATACCGGTTCCAACCCTCCGGAAATTCCTGCCAACGGCGCACGACACGCCGCCCCCAAGCCTCGACTTTCGGGCATTTGCCGGCCACGACACCGGCGCATCCCCGAGAAAGCCGCCCTACCCTCTCAACGCAAATTCAAGTCAGATTCAACTTCGTCTTCAACTTAGTTCGTTCTGATAATGATGTTCCGTGGTGACATACCAGCCCCGGCGCACTTCCACCGGTTTGTCTCCATAAGTGTAGGAAACGCGCTCCACACTCAGAAGAGGAAAACCCTTCGGCACCTTCAGCAGATCCGCCGTCATGTCGTCTGCGGCCACGGCGCGGACTTTCTCCACGGCGCGGATCATGCGCGTCCCGAATTCGTCTTCGAACAGGCCGTACATCGGCCCCTTGTATTCATTGAGCTTTTCCGCCGTCAATCCGCGGAACAGCGACCCGGGCAGCCAGATTTCGTCAAGCACCGTCGGGCGGTCCGAGAAATCCATCATGCGACGAATCAGAATCACGCCATCGCCCGCACGCAGATCCAGCTGACGTGCGATCTCCGCCGGTGCGCGCATACGGCGGCACTCGATCAGGCGGCTGGGCGGGTGATGGGGTTCGCCCGAGTCGGGCGCGAGACGCAGAAACCGGAACTGCACCCGGTCTTCATGATGGGTGGCGACGAACGTGCCGCGGCCCTGACGGCGCACGAGCAGGTTCTCGGCCGCCAACTCGTCGATAGCTTTACGCACCGTTCCCTGGCTGACCTTGTAACGGCCTGCCAGATCGACTTCGCTGGGAATGATTTCGCCGGGCTTCCATTCGCCGGCTTGCAGGCTCTGGGTAATGAGTCCCTTGATCTGCTGGTACAGCGGACTGAAGGTCGGCGACGCTCCGGCGGTCACGCCACCCTGCACAGCCTGAGCAGCCGATGCAGCCGGGGGGACCTGAGCGACATCGCGCGCGCTGTCCGATCGCTGCGGCGCGTCGACAGGCGGCGTGGTGTTGGATGTGTCGCGAACGTTCGCATTCATGGCGGGGATTTGACCACAAATCAAGACCTTCGTCCATCGAATAACAGCAATAATCCTATGTCTTATATAAGACATAAGATAGAGTTGACATTCGTTCTGGCGACTCCTACACTGGCGCGGGCTAACAGGGGCCTGCAGCCGCAGCACGGCTATCTTATAAGATAAGAGAGTCCGGTGCTTCGCACATGTCGACGGCAGCACTCCCCGCGCAGCCCGCAAGCTTCCGTAGGTCAAGGAATTTTAGAAGCTTCATGTGACGCGGCGCTGTCAGCCTGGCAAAAACTGCCACCCGGACGGTGAGCCCATCCTGAGCTTCGGAGGATTATTTGTACACGTCTGGAGAGATTCTCATGGCAAAACCCGCAATGCGTGTCGCCGTCACCGGCGCCGCTGGCCAAATCGGCTACTCCCTGCTGTTCCGTATCGCCAATGGCGACATGCTCGGCAAGGATCAGCCCGTCATCCTGCAACTGCTCGACCTCCCGCAAGCTCAAGCCGCCGTCAAGGGCGTCGTGATGGAGCTCGAAGACTGCGCGTTCCCGCTGTTGGCCGGCGTGGTCGTGACCGACGACCCGAAGGTCGCCTTCAAGGATGCCGACGTCGCCCTGCTGGTTGGCGCCCGTCCGCGCTCGAAGGGCATGGAACGTAAGGACCTGCTCGAAGCAAACGGCGCAATCTTCACGGTGCAGGGCAAGGCCCTGGACGAAGTCGCCAGCCGCAACGTCAAGGTGCTGGTCGTCGGTAACCCGGCGAACACCAACGCCTACATCGCTATGAAGTCGGCCCCGAATCTGCCGAAGGAAAACTTCACCGCGATGCTGCGTCTGGATCACAACCGTGCCCTGTCGCAACTCGCCGCCAAGACCGGCAAGCCGGTCGCGAGCATCGAAAAGCTGGCCGTGTGGGGCAACCACTCGCCGACGATGTACGCCGACTACCGCTTCGCCACGATCGACGGCCAAAGCGTGAAGGCCATGATCAACGACGACGTGTGGAACAACGACGTGTTCCTGCCGACCGTCGGCAAGCGCGGCGCTGCCATCATCGAAGCCCGTGGCCTGTCGTCGGCCGCTTCGGCTGCCAACGCCGCCATCGACCACATCCATGACTGGGTGCTGGGCTCGAACGGCAAGTGGGTCACGATGGGTATCCCGTCGGACGGCTCGTACGGCATTCCGCAAGACGTGATCTACGGCGTGCCGGTGATCTGCGAAAACGGCAAGTATAAGCGCGTGGAAGGCCTCGAGATCGACGCCTACTCGCGTGAAAAGATGGACTTCACGCTCAAGGAGCTCGAAGAAGAGCGCGCTGGCGTGGCCCATCTGCTGGGCTGATTTCCCAGGAATACCCCGGGATCCGGCCCCGCGTGACGCCAAAAGCGTCGCAACGGGCCGAAACTGCGCCGGCGGCTACCCCCAGTGCCGGCGCCCCCCCCCCCGCCTCACGAGCAGCACCCGTACGTTCCTTGAATCCAGAGTGACGACATACCGCGCCCCGGTAGCACACTAACCTGCTACGGCGTTATGATCCCGCCACTCCCTCACGCATCATCGAGCGATTTCTTGGCCAAGCGAATGCAGCGTCCGATTGCCGCAAGCAGCGCACTGCCCCGGGTCTCCGGCGCCGGCGTAACGCCCGCGGCGAACGTAGTGAACGCCCTGCCGCCCACAGAACGCAGCGCCCTCATCCGCACCTCCTTGCGTTCGTTTCGCCAAGCACTCCGCCCGCAGCGCTTCCCGATTTCCAAACAGGATGGTTTCCATCCGAAGCGCTGTCAGACTCGGTCAGACGCCAATTTGGCCACCCTCTCAGCTTTGCGCACCGTAACACAGTTCAGCGCGACGCCGGTTTTTACCGCCGTCGCTTGTCGCGCTTGCGTGAAAGGAATTGAAAAAATTTGTGTGGTGACGTCGAACGACGCAGACTTCGTACGATAATCTGCGCTTTTGCAAACGTCGGTTCTTACCCTCTGGAGAGACTCACCATGAAGAAGCTTTGTCTGACTGCGCTGGTTGCCCTGTGCTCTGCTGCCCTCGTCCCGACGGCATTTGCCGCCGACGCCACCACGAGCAGCAAAACCACGACCAAGAAGGCCGCTCCGAAGAAGAAGGCCCCGGCCAAGAAGAAGGCCGCTGTCGCCGCAGCCCCCGCGCAACCGGACGAAGGCTCGGAACTCTGGAGCTGCAAAGAGAACAATAAGTTGTACATCAAGGGTGACATGAAGCGCGACCAGATCCTGACGATGTTCTGGGAAGGCCGTAACTACAAGCTGCCGCGTCAAGTGACGACGACCGGTGCGGACCGTTTCTATGACGCAGCAAGCGGCATGGATCTGGTCGTGATTCCGACCAAGGCCATGCTCTTCACGCACCGCGATGGCGGCAACCGTCTGGCTGACGAGTGCATGACGCAAGCGATGTCGGAGCAGAACAAGGCAGCACCGACGCAATCGAACGAGTTGATCAAGGTGACCAACTGAGCTGGCGCCGGGTCGATACCGGCGCAGTTCACGTGATGCGCCAGCCGCTTTCCTGTTGCACTGCTTTACTGCTGCACATTTGGTTTCACCGGAAGTCATCGGAAGTCTTCGCAGTACCCGGCACGCCGGACGCATGACCTACCGGCATCGTAGCGGGCACCCAGGCAGGTGCCTGCGCGATACCGGCCCCCACTAATAGCTTCACCACGCTTTGTTTTTCTGTATCACTCAAGGAAAGATCATGGCCCACAACCTCCACAAAACGCTTAAAGAGTTCAAGCTCGGCGGCAACAAGAAAGGCAAGTTCTACTCGCTGCCCCAACTGGGCAAGGCCCTGGGTGTGAATGTCGAACGCCTGCCGGTGTCGATCCGCCTCGTGCTCGAGTCCGTGCTGCGCAATTGCGACGGCAAGAAGGTGACCGAAGAGCACGTCAAACAACTGGCCAACTGGAAGCCGAACGCCGAGCGTACCGACGAAATCCCGTTCGTCGTGGCACGTGTCGTGCTGCAGGATTTCACGGGCGTGCCGCTGCTGGCCGATCTGGCCGCGATGCGTAACGTCGCCGAGCGTCAGGGCACGAACCCGAAGCGCATCGAGCCGCTGGTGCCGGTGGATCTGGTGGTCGACCACTCGGTCACGATCGATCACTTCCGCGAGAAGAAGGCGCTCGATCTGAACATGAAACTGGAATTCCAGCGCAACAACGAGCGCTACCAGTTCATGAAGTGGGGGATGCAGGCGTTCGACACGTTCGGCGTCGTGCAACCGGGCTATGGCATTGTCCACCAGGTAAACCTGGAATATCTGGCGCGCGGCGTGCACAAGAAGGACGATGTGTTCTATCCGGACACGCTCGTCGGCACGGACAGCCACACCACCATGATCAACGGTATCGGCGTGGTGGGCTGGGGTGTGGGCGGCATTGAAGCCGAAGCCGGCATGCTGGGTCAGCCGGTGTACTTCCTGACGCCGGACGTCGTCGGCGTGGAGCTGACGGGCCGTCTGCGCGAAGGCGTGACCGCCACCGACCTGGTGCTGACGATCACGGAAATGCTGCGTCGCGAGAAGGTCGTGGGCAAGTTTGTCGAGTTCTTCGGCGAAGGCACGTCGAGCCTGGCGCTGCCGGACCGCGCGACCATCGCCAACATGGCACCGGAATACGGCGCGACGATGGGCTTCTTCCCGGTCGACGAAAAGACGATCGATTACTTCCAGGGCACGGGTCGCACGAAGGCAGAAATCGATGCCTTCGAGTCGTACTTCAAGGCCCAGAACCTCTTCGGCGTGCCAAAGACGGACAGCATCGACTACACCAAGACGCTCAAGCTGGATCTCGGCACGGTCGCCCCGTCGCTGGCCGGTCCGAAGCGTCCGCAAGACCGCATCGAAATCGGCAACGTCAAGTCGACGTTCAAGGACCTGTTCACGAAGCCGGTCGCCGAGAACGGTTTCAACCTGACGCAAGAACAACTCGACGCGACGTACAAGACGGCTAGCGGCATCGACGTGAACAACGGCGACGTGCTCATCGCCGCCATCACGTCGTGCACGAACACGTCGAACCCGAGCGTGCTGCTCGCCGCGGGTTTGCTGGCGAAGAAGGCCGTGGAAGCCGGCCTGAAGGTCGCGCCGCACATCAAGACGTCGCTCGCCCCGGGAAGCCGCGTGGTCACCGAGTATCTGCACGCAGCCGGTCTGCTGGGATACCTCGAGAAGCTCGGCTTCGGCGTGACGGCTTACGGCTGCACGACCTGTATCGGTAACGCCGGCGATCTGACGGCCGAACTGAACGAGACGATTACGAAGAACGACATGGTCGCGGCCGCCGTGCTGTCGGGCAACCGTAACTTCGAAGCGCGTATTCACCCGAACATCCGCGCCAACTTCCTCGCCTCGCCCCCGCTGGTCGTGGCCTACGCCATCGCCGGCAACGTCACGCGCGACCTGATGACCGAACCGGTCGGCAAGGGTAAGGGCGGCCGCGAGATCTTCCTGGGCGACATCTGGCCGACCAGCGAAGAAATCCACAAGCTGATGAAGTTCGCCATGAACGCGAAGGTGTTCAAGGCCAACTACGACTCGGTGAAGGAACCGAGCCCGCTGTGGGCGAAGGTCAAGGGTTCGAAGGGTCAGGTCTACGACTGGCCGACGTCGACGTACATCGCCGAGCCGCCGTTCTTCGACGGCTTCTCGATGGAACCGAACGCCGACATCAAGCCGATCCAGGGCGCGCGCGCACTGGGCGTATTCGGTGACTCGGTGACGACGGACCACATCAGCCCGGCTGGCTCGATCAAGGAAACGTCGCCGGCGGGCAAGTGGCTGCTCGAAAACGGCGTGCTCAAGGCCGACTTCAACAGCTACGGTTCGCGTCGCGGCAATCACGAAGTGATGATGCGCGGCACGTTCGCCAACGTCCGTATCAAGAACCTGATGATCCCCGCAAAGGCCGACGGCTCGCGCGTAGAAGGCGGTCTGACGATTCACCAGCCGAGCGGCGAACAGCTCTCGATTTACGACGCCGCCATGAAGTACGTCGGCGAGAACACCCCGACGGTGGTGTTCGGTGGTGAAGAGTACGGCACGGGTTCGTCGCGCGACTGGGCAGCCAAGGGCACGCAGTTGCTGGGCGTGAAGGCGGTCATCACCCGTTCGTTCGAACGTATCCACCGCTCGAACCTGGTCGGCATGGGCGTTCTGCCCCTGCAATTCAAGGGCTCGGACAGCGTGGAATCGCTCGGCATCACGGGCGAAGAAACGTACGACATCGAAGGTCTGACGGCCGACATCAAGCCGCAGCAAGACGTCACACTGGTGATCCATCGCAAGAACGGCGAAACGCAAAAGGTGCAGGTCCTGCTGCGTATCGACACGCCGATCGAAGTGGACTACTACAAGCACGGCGGCATCCTGCCGTTCGTGCTGCGTCAACTGCTCGCGGCGGCTTAAGTTCGGTCGCTCTGATGTGACGCAAGGGGGGGCTGGATGGCGATGTGGATGCCCGCCAGCCCCCGAAAGACGAAACCCGGCCTCTGCGCCGGGTTTTTTCTTTGGTTTTCGTTTGGGGGGCGCTCTCGCTTTTGAAAACCCTCCCGCCCTCACCGCCTCCACCCTCCCACAACGCAGCGGGACAGACGCAAGGGAGCACTTCCCGGCGCTCCACTGAAAGTCGCTTCGGTAAGCGCTCCCTTGCGTCTGCCTGTATTGCCCAGGGCCACAAACCTCCCCCTCATCCTCATTTCTCCGATGTACTGTCATGTCCGAAAATGACTAGCCGGACGTCCGGCTCGCGCGTAGAGTGACACCATGTTTTCCCCCTCCCCCCACACCATGAAGCTCGATCCGGATGTCTGCTACAAAGCAGTCTCGGCACGCGACCGACGCTTCGACGGCTGGTTCTTCGTCGGCGTCTCCTCGACCGGTATTTACTGCCGTCCCGTCTGTAACGTTCGCACACCCCGCTTCGAGAACTGCTCGTTCTACGGTAGCGCCGCCGCCGCAGAAAAGGCCGGATACCGCCCTTGCCTCAAGTGCCGCCCTGAACTCGCGCCCGGCGGCGCACGCTTCGACGCCTCCCGCGAACTCGCCGACGCAGCCGCCGCCATGATCGACGAAGGCTTCCTCAATCACGCCCCACTCCCCGATCTCGCTGCCCGTATCGGCATCACAGAGCGTCACCTGCGCCGCATCTTTGCCGACGAGTTCGGCGTCTCTCCCGTCGAGTACGCACAAACACAGCGACTGCTGCTCGCCAAACGTCTGCTCACCGATACCGCGCTGCCAGTGACCGAGGTGGCGCTTGCCGCTGGCTTCGGTAGCGTCAGGCGCTTCAACGGGCTCTTCAAATCGCGCTATGGCTTTGCCCCCGGACGCCTGCGCCTGAGCGCACACAACGCCCGCATGGCCACCATTCCCGACGGCGATCTGGTCTTTCAACTCGCCTATCGCCCGCCCCTCGCCTGGCACGCCCTGCTCGACTTTCTCGGCGATCGCGCCATCGAAGGCGTCGAGTCACGTGAGGGTGACGTCTATACCCGCACGCTTAGCCTTCAACGGCAGGATGGGCAGACCGTCGCTGGCTGGTGCCGCATCTCGCCGCTCCCGAATCGTCACGCCTTGCAGGTGACACTCCCCCCCGCCCTCGCAGGCAGCGTGCCGCAAGTGCTCGGCAAACTCCGTCATCTGTTCGACCTCGGCGCGCGCCCCGATGTCATCGACGCTCATCTCGGCGCCCTCGCCCTCGCGACGCCCGGCCTTCGCGTGCCCGGCGCAGTGGACGGCTTCGAGATCGCCGTGCGCGCCATCGTCGGCCAGCAAATCACCGTCAAAGGCGCGCGTCGCCTGCTCGGGCGACTCGCCGAGCGATTCGGCACGCCGCTGCCGACACCCGTCCACGGTCTGACACACACGTTTCCGAGTGCCGCACAAATGCTCGCCGTGCCCGTCGACGCCCTCGGCGAAGCCGGTATCATTCGAAGTCGTATCGCCGCAATTCACGGTGTTGCCCAGGCGATTGTGGACGGCACGCTGCGGCTCGATCCGCTCGCGCCGCTGGACGCGACGATGGCGTCGCTCCTCGCCATCAAAGGCGTCGGCCCGTGGACAGCGCAGTACATCGCGATGCGCGCCCTCGGCTCGCCCGACGCCATGCCAGTGGACGATCTGGTGCTGCGTCAGGCGCTCGGCGTGCCCAACGGCCGCGCCGTCGCCACGCGCGCTGCCCAGTGGGCACCGTGGCGCGCGTATGCTGCATTGCACGTTTGGCGTGCTGCGGCACAGGGACCGGCTGGCCAGCCGGTCATGAATTTGCAGGAGGTGGTTGCATGACCCGCACGACGACACGCACGACAACGCATTACGAAGCCTTTTACGACAGCCCGCTGGGCGAGATGCTGCTGGTCGCCAATGGCGACGCGCTGACCGGCGTCTATTTCACTCAGCAAAAGTACTTCCCCGGAGACGGCGAGACGCGTCGCGACGGCGCAGGTATCAAGGTGCTCGACGCCGCCAAGGAACAGCTCAACGAGTACTTCCACGACGGACGCCGTCTGTTCGAATTGGATCTCGCACCGGACGGCACGCCGTTCCAGAAGAGCGTCTGGGACGAACTGCGCCGCATCCCGTTCGGCGAGACGCGCAGCTACGGCGATCTCGCCCATTCGCTCGGCGATGCGAACAAATCGCGCGCGGTCGGTGCCGCCAACGGGCGTAATCCGATAACGCTGATCGTGCCCTGCCACCGTGTGATCGGCGCAGACGGCACGCTGACGGGCTACGCAGGCGGCGTAGAACGTAAGCTGGCCCTGCTCTCGCTCGAAGGCGCAGCACTCGCCCCCGTCATCGGTGCCCGCGCCGCCACGACGCGTCATACGCGTCTCTCGGCCCCGGCGAATCTCGCATTCGACTTCTGATTCGGCGTCAAACGCCGCCGGCGCACGGCCCGTTTGGTGGCTGCCCATCGATGGCGATATCCCCTATCGCCATCGGAGTCGACGCGTTTGGTGACAGCGTCCCATCTATCGCGTTCACGCATGCCGTACAATCGTGAGTTCATGTGTTTCTGCTTTGCACGACTATGCGCTCACGCACCGCCAAACGACTGACCCCCGACGCCGAGAAGCTGGTCGGCCACGCGCTCGCGCTGGCCGCCTCGGGTAGCCGCATCGAAGACCGTTTCTGGGAAGCCCAGCTCGACACGCTGCTCACGCGCGTGCTGCGCACCGGCAACCAGCCGGCCATCGACGCCGCGCTCGACCATCTCCAGGCCAACCATAGCGAAGCCTATGGCGCGCTCGCCGATCTGATCGAGTCGCAAAGCGAATCCGCCGAACCCGAGGCCGACGGCCAGACGTGGGACGGCCTGCTCGTCGCCATCCCGATCCTCGCCTGGACGCGTTACGCCATTCCATCCGGCGCAGTGAAGGCCGACGCGCTCATGCCGGTTCGCGCCCATCTGCACGCGCACGTGCTCGCCGAGTCGGCACGCGTGGCCATTTCGCCGTACCTCTACAGCATCGACCAGCTCCCGCGCACGCACTGCGAATCGTGGAAGGTGACGCAGCAACTCGTGCAGGCCGCCGTCAGCAACGCTGAAGTCAAGCAGCCCGGCAACGACCTGCCGGAGACGGCCCCCATCCTCGCCGATCCGCGTTTCCTGCTGGCCGCCGTCGCCGTGCCGAAGGGTGCCGCCATGTTCCGCTGGCAGGAAGACGGTCCGCGTCACGCAGAACGCGGCCAGTGCCAGGAAGCCTGGTCGGCACAAGGCGGGCCGAATCTGAATGCGCTGCTGCCCGGCTGCGAGATCGAGTGCCTTCTGCCCGACGCTTACTACGCCAGCTGCCGCGAAGCCGACGAACGTATTCGTCCGCACACGATTCGTACCGCGCTGCGCTATCTGGAAGACGTTCTCACGCTGACGCCGCCGGAACTGCGCGCTGTGGTGGCCGGCTTCGGTGAACAGAATATCGACGAGTACCGCATCGGCTTCACGCAACGCGGCAGCAACGACGTGATCTACGGCGTGGTGTGGCCGCTCTACGGTCGCGAGAACGGTGAAGTCGAAGGCGGCGCGCTCGACGAAGTCACGGACCTGCTGAAGGCTTGTGGCGTGACCGAGATTCGCAAGCATCCGGGCCGCTTCGATCCGGAATACTGCGACGACTGCGGCGTGCCGCTCTATCCGGACCCCGTGGGCGAAGTCGTCCATGCGGAAATGCCGGAAGACGCCGAACCGAGCCGCCCGCACTTCCATTGATCGTGCGTCAATAGAAATCGGCCGTGCGTGATGAGCGCACGGCCGATTTGCTTTTGCGACGATTAGCGAGGTGCCAACGTCACCACACATCGATGCAACGTGTGCCCCGATGCCAGATACTTGCGCTCGAACGGCGTCATCGTCGCAGCACTGTCCTCCGGCACCCACGCCTCTACCTCCGGGTGCACGCCGCTCAGCCATTCCACGGCCAGCGCGAACTCCTCGATATAGATATCCCAGTTGCTGCGGCATTCGAGCACGCCGCCGAGCGCGACGACCGTCGGAAATACAGCGTGCGCATGCCAGCGACGCGCAAGCTGCCCAATCTTCGGCCACGGATTCGGGTAGAGAATGTAGTGCCGCGCAGGGCGAATGCCCGCGTCGTGCAGTTGCCGCCAGAAGTCCACGAGATCGGCGCGCACCCAAACAAAGTTCTCGGGCCATTCGCCGTCCCACCAATCTTTACCGCGCACAATGCGGCTCTCCGACTGATCGATGCCGATGACGAAGTGATCGGGAAAGGTCGAGGCGAGGCGCAGTGTGCTCTCGCCCACGCCACATCCGGCGTCGATGATCAGTGGGGCTGCGCCCGCGCTGCGCCATGCGGCAATCGCGGCATCGAAGGCGCCGGCGCTGTAGGCCGCAAGCGGCTTGCGAAAAATGGCGTCGCGGTGACGGTTCACCAGTTCCGCCAACTTGTCGTGCGGACCGGTCTGAGCACTGCCGACAGTGCGTGAGTTTGCGAACATGCCGAATAAGAAAATTGCCAAGGCAAACGGGGCGACGCGCGAACACCTATCGCATGAACGGCATGAATTGCACGATTCGCGTGAAAAGCCCGGAAATGTGCCGCTGTTCGAGCGATTGCGTCAGCGCCTGCGATGACACAATGCGCCCCCTGTTGCCGCATAAGCGCGGTAGAAGCTGCGAGAAACCTGCAAGAACGAGAGGCGTTTTCCATGCCGACGTTCACGTTTTGAAACGTCACTACGCAGCGTGGATGGCCCGCATTGTAGCGCGCTGTAACTTTCAAGCGCGACGCAATGACGTCTGCGGGCTTACCCGGCGGGCGTGAGCGGCTTTTTTTCGGTTAAGATGGATGCCGCTTCGCCGCTGTCTTTCAAAATGCGGTCAAGCTTCTTCGCGAGCGGCGCATGCCAGCGACTCATAAGATGAGGGAAACGCATGCCCGCATTGCTCTGCAATGCTCAGAGCCGGTTCACACACACGGCTCTTACGCCCCCGAGAATACGTCAAGCAATGTCGAATCGATTTTTTCAACGCGCCGCAGGCGTCGTGATGCGAGCCGTGCGCCAGGTCGCAGGCATCGCATCCATCGCTGCGCCGCTCTGCCTGTCGACCTTCACGGCCCCGGTACAGGCCTTCACCCTCGAACAGCATCGCGCGCTGGTCGAGCAGTTCATCAACACGCGTCATGCCGATCCGATGGTGGCCGACTGCGCTGCGCACGCGAGTTTCGTCGTCGCCACGCTGCCCGGCTACGAAAGTGTCGAGTACGGCGAGACGGCGCTCGATCCCGAGCACGCGAAAATCGAACCGTGGAACGGCCCGTTCGACGATCGCAAGCAACGGGTCGACGTCACGCAGATGGTCGAACTCGATGGCGTCGGCAAGCGCACGAGCGGCCAGACCGACAACATCCACATTCGGTGCGGATACGTCGATGGCCGCATGATGGGCTTCGACTACACATCGCCGCTCTCGCAGGTCGAGCAACCCGTGAAGCGTGCAGCCCGTGGCAACACGCGCGGTAAAGCCGCTCACGCCACGGCGAAGTCGGGTAAGAAAGGCACGACGGCCAAGTCGACGGGCAGCAAGTCGTCGGCGAAAGCCTCGTCTTCGAAGTCGACCAGCACGACCAGCGCGAAGAAGAGCACGACGAAAAAGAAGAACTGATCGCTGCGCGCCGATTCGTCGGCGTGAAACGTATTCAGGACGCGTAGCGCGAGAGATCGCGCTACGCTTTGTCACGTCTGTCCGCTCACATGGGCAAGCGCAACGACCGCCACGTCACGTCCCGCTACACACTGACGTTGTCAGACATGTATCGCGCCACCATGGCAGTTCCTGGTCGCCTCAACTTGCCGCCCAGTGTGACGTATTGCCTCAAGGTGTGCGGCGCAACGTGTCGCTTGTTCGCCAGTGCGTCTAACCCGCCTTCCGACGCAATTCCGTCCTTGCCAAGCGCCTCAATCTCCCGGAGCAAACTCGGCGTAACTCTGGCAGTGTGAGACGGATCGGGGCCGTAAAGTCTGACCCGCCCCGCAGGCGTCAGCACGCCTCGGCAGTTGATGTAGCGTCGTAACGCCTCGAATTTAACGTTGTTAGCTTTTGCCAAACCGGCAAGCCCGCCCGCCGCTTTAATCCCCTTTCGACCCAGCGCCTTGACGTCTCGCAACAAGTCGTTCGATATCCTGGCAACGCGACTGGGTCGCTCGCCCGTCAATACCCGCTTTCCATCCGGTCCCAGTTTTGCCTTACTGTTGATGAGGGTTCGCAGACTGCTGAGGAAAACGTCATGCCGCTTAGCCAGGGCAGGCAGTCCGCCTGCGGCGCGAATGCCGCTCGCGCCCAGGCGCTGAATGCTAAGCAGTATTTCAGCGGTCACCGGCCTCTTTCTTGCTCGGCGAGCCGGGTCGAACTCATCGAGTCTTGCACGCCCTAGGGTGGACGGTTCACCACGCATGGTAACGAGGCTCATTAAAGTGCGAAACGCGACCCCCTCCTCTCTCGCAATGGCTTGCAGCCCGCCTCTGGACTGAATGCCATTTGGCCCCATCTCTTTGAGCGCCTTCAACAACCCGGCGGTCACTTTGCCAGCACGAAACCGGCCACCTTCGCGTACTCTGATGCGCCCTTCCGCGGAAAGCAGGCCAGTACTGGAGATATAGGGCTTCAACGTACTCCGCGCGATACCGTTCGCCTTCGCTACCTCGCCGATCCCGCCCTTCGCTGCGATGCCACTCGCGCCAAGCGCCTCAATGCGAAGCAAAAGCGCTTCTGTCACTTTGACTCGATCCTGCCAACGCCGCGGTGTCGCTTCTCCGGTGCCGCAATGCTCGGTGGCGACAAAGCGTTCGTCTGCGCCGCCCACCGCGTCGTTGATCGTCATCGTGTCAGTGGCCGTCATCGCGGGCTCAAACCGCTGCGGCGCAATCACAGCGACCGGGCGTTGGACCTGAAGCCACGGCGAGATGCCCGACGACGCGTCATTCATCCTCCCCCAGTCGGATCGCGCACGTACTGTCGTCAGTGACGTTGAAAATTCGACGTGCGCGGAGTCACGGACCGCCGCCGCATCAGGTCCTAAATACGGCGTGAAAAGTCCGACGTCGCGACCATGCGTCTCGCCAATGCGCCGCTCGTGCGGGGACATCCCACCCTCATGGAACGCCTGTGGGGTCGGAGTAAGCCCGGGGCGCGTGACGCTTTGCAACCGCACCGACCACGAAGCGTCTATGGGACGCGAATCGTCAGCCTCGTGTGCCGCTCGGACTTTGTCCATGATTTGCATGAACTCGATAGGCGTGGCAACCGGAAGCGGCCTCGACGGGCAATGCTGCGGTGGATTGAGAGGGCTTTGGAAAACCGTCGATGCATCGACCGGATATCCCGTCGGCGTCGCCCAAACGGTTTGCATCGACGACATCGGCGTGGACGTATCGGGGGCCTCAAACGTCCCCCCATCGAACCCATCCGTGAGCAGATGGGCCTGCTGCAAGCTTCGCCAGGCGGATGAGAACGTAGAGAATGAAGTGCCGGGTGGCTCAGGTGCCAATTGAACGGGGGTACACCCGTTTGCCGCGTTGAAGTCGATAGGCATGCTGCTCCCTGACAGAGTGGAAAGTTAACGCGCTGCATTCCTGTTATCTGTCAGATATTAGTGACGCCAAGGGCACATCCCTGGCGTCACTTCATGCGTTTTGGGCGTTTCGACTGCTTTTGTTTCTGCCCCTGATTCGTTATGCCTGATCGGCTTGCATCTGCGCCCAGATCGCCGCGAGCATCGATGCGCCGAGGGCTGCGCTTCGCGCACCGCTCCAACCGACTTGCGAATCGGGCCGGTTGGCGTTGTCCTTGAACGGCATCTCCAGCGTGAGCGACAGGCAGCCGAAGCGATGCGCCACCCACTTCGACGCCAGCTTGAGCGATTCCATGCCGTGCTTGCCCGGGGGATAACCGAACTTGTCCTGGAAATCGAGGCTCGCCGCCTTGAAGCGCTCGCTAAACGCCTTCTCGCGCGCCAGCACCGCCTCCGTGCCCCACTCGACACCGTCGTTGCCCGCCAGGAAGACGTAGGGCAGCGCCTCGTCGCCGTGGATGTCGAAAAACATATCGCAGCCGGTCGCTTCGATGGCCGCACGCACGTGATGCACTTCAGGACTGCGCACGAGGTCCGGTTCGAGCCATTCGCGATTCAGGTTCGCGCCCGTCGCGTTGGTACGCAGATTGCCGCGCGCCGAGCCGTCGGGATTCATGTTCGGCACGACGTGGAACACCGCTTCGTCGAGCAGCGCCGTCGCCAGCGGATCGCCAGTCCAGTCGCCCGCGCCGAGCAAACGACGCAGCAGGCCCTCCACGAACCACTCCGCCATCGTCTCGCCGGGATGCTGACGTGCAATCACCCAGATGTTGCGCTTGCCCGCGCGCGGCTCGCCGACCGTGAGCAACGTCATATCGCGCCCGTCAACGGTCTGGCCCAGTGAGCGCGACCGCACGCGCGACGAATTCTGTGCGGTGCCGAGCAACGCCAGGTGACGCTCCTCCGCATACGGCTCGAAATACGCGAGATACACGCTGTCGTGTTCGGGCGTAAAGGCGACCGTCATCACCTGGCCGTCGTAAGACGTCGGCACGCGGAACCACGTCACGCGGTCGTACGACGCGACCGCACGATAGTTCTCCCAGCCGCGCGGATAGGACGTTTGTCCCGCATTATCGAAGACGATGCGGCACGGTGTACCGCCCACCCCCTGCACGCGAAAATGGAACCACTGCGCGAACTCGGCCGCGCCGTCTTGCGCGATGCGCACATGGATATCGTCGGCGCGCTCGGCGCTCACCACATGGATGGCGCCGCTGTCGAATCGGCTGCTGATTTGGACGGTCATGACGGGTCTCGCTGGCGAAAATGAAAAGCCCCGGGATCTTGCCCGGGGCGGGGGACTGGCTGGCGTCAGGCCACGCGACGGCGGAACACCCAGAGCGAATCGTTCGACACGCTGTCGTCGAACGCGTAGCCCTCGGTATCGAACGCCTTGAGTTGCTGCACGTCGGTCACGCCGCGCTCGATGGCGTAACGGGCCATCAGACCGCGCGCGCGCTTCGCGTAAAAGCTGATGATCTTGTACTTCCCGCTCTTCCAGTCTTCAAATACCGGCGTGATGACCGGCGCTTCGACCAGACGGCGTTTGACGACCTTGAAGTACTCCTCCGATGCCAGATTCACCAGCACCCGGCGCGTCTCGCTATGCTCGGCGAGCGACGCGTTGATCGTTTGCGTCACACGCTCGCCCCAGAAGGCGTAGAGATCACGGCCGCGCTTGTTCGCGAAGCGCGTGCCCATCTCGAGACGGTACGGTTGGAGCAGATCGAGCGGACGCAGCACGCCGTACAGGCCCGACAGGATACGCAGATGCTTCTGCGCGAAGTCAAGCTGCGTGGCGTCGAGCGTGCGAGCGGAGAGACCTTCGTAGACGTCGCCGTTAAAAGCGAGCACGGCTTGCTTGGCGTTGGAGGTATCGAAGCGCGGCGACCACTCGGCGTAGCGCGTAGCGTTGAGCGCAGCGAGCGGGTCGGAAATGCTCATCAGCGAGCCGACCTGTGCGGGGCTCAGTTCGCGCAGGCCTTCGATCAATTCGGCCGCGTCGTCGACGAACTGAGGCACGGTGTGCGTGCTCACGTGCGGCGGCGTTTCGTAGTCGAGCGATTTGGCCGGCGAGAGAACAATTATCATATCGGGTGAGGCGTTCCTGCCTGCGCAGGAAATCAACGTAAAACCGTCATTCTATCCAATGCTTCAAAACGCTGTTGCCACGCCCGCCGAGCGGGCCTTCGCCGAACATCTCGATACCCTCGCCACGCCGCCGCGCGTGGTGCTCGACACCAATGTCTGGATCGATCTGCTCGTCTTCGACGACCCGATTGCCCGCCCGGTGCGCGATGCGCTCGTCGAGCGCCGCCTCATGGGACTCATGGCCCAGCGCTGTCGTGACGAACTGGCCGTCGTGCTGACCTACCCCCAGTTCGCCTCGCGCGAGATCGACAACGACGCCGCGCTCGCGTGGGTCGACGCGCACACGCACCGGATCGTTGTCCCGGAAGATGCCGCACCGCCCGCACAACTGCCGCTCTGCCGCGACCGGGACGATCAGAAGTTTCTCGAAGCGGCACGCGACGGACACGCCCACTGGCTCGTCAGCAAGGACAAGGCCGTACTGAAGCTGCGTAGCCGGGTGGCACGTCAGTTCGGCTTTCGCATCGTGACGGCAAGCGCTTTTACGTCTTTGCTCATGGTGGCGCGCTAAACATTGGCGCATGTCTGATTCCGGCATAAGAAAATCCCGGGACGCGCGCTATCCAATGTCTTAAATCGTGGGGACGACGGCGATGTGCGCCCCGCAGGCCGGGCGCGACGGCGGTAGAATGGCGGCCTGATCACTGCTTCGTCCACCACGAAATGAACGCGCCTCACACTGGATCCACCACGCCTGCGCTGGTTGCCCCGCCGCTCGCGTCGCGTCTGCCGAACGTCGGCACCACCATCTTCACCGTCATGTCGGCGCTCGCTGCCGAGAAGCAGGCGGTGAATCTGGGTCAGGGCTTCCCCGATTTCTCGTGCGATCCGAAGATCGTCGACGCCGTGGCGCGCGCCATGCGCGAAGACCACAACCAATACCCGCCGATGGCGGGCGTGCCCGCGCTGCGTCAGGCCATCGCCGACAAGATCGGCAAGCTCTACGGACAGCACTACGACTGGAACACCGAAATCACGGTGACGGCCGGGGCGACGCAGGCCTTGCTCACCGCGATCCTCGCGACGGTGCACCCGGGCGACGAAGTGATCGTGTTCGAGCCGACGTACGACAGCTATGTGCCGTCGATCGAGCTGGCCGGCGGCAAGCCGGTGTTCATCACGCTCGAAGCGCCCGAGTTCCGTATTCCCTTCGACAAGCTGGCCGCAGCCATCACGCCGCGCACGCGTCTGATCCTGTTCAACACGCCGCACAACCCGAGCGGTACGGTGTGGCACGAGCAGGACCTCGTGAAGTTGTCCGAGATCGTGGCGGGCACCGACATTCTGCTGATCTCGGACGAGGTCTACGAACACATGGTGTACGACGGCAAGCGTCACGAGAGCGTGGCGCGACACCCGGAACTGGCGCGCCGCAGCTTCATCGTGTCGAGCTTCGGCAAGACTTATCACGTCACGGGCTGGAAGGTCGGTTTCGTGGCGGCACCGGCGGCCCTGTCCGCAGAGTTCCGCAAGGTGCATCAGTTCAACGTGTTCACCGTGAACACGCCGATGCAGGTCGGTCTGGCCGACTACATGCGCGATCCGTCGCCGTATCTCGAACTGGCGGGCTTCTATCAGAAAAAGCGGGATCTGTTCCGCGAAGGTCTGGCTGGCACGCGCTTCAAGCTGCTGCCGTGCGAAGGCACTTACTTCCAGTGTGTGGACTACAGCGCGATCAGCGATATGAGTGAAGCCGACTTCGCGCTGTGGCTGACGGGGGAAATCGGTGTGGCCGCGATCCCGGTCTCGGCGTTCTATCATCAGCCGCATGAATCCGGTGTGGTGCGCTTCTGCTTCGCGAAGCAGGACGACACGCTGCGTGAAGCGCTCGCACGTCTGGCGAAGATTTAAGCACGACGCAGGGTCGCCCAAACGAAAACGGCCGCCATCCCTCAGATGGCGGCCGTTTCGTTTTACGGTCCGACAGACTTACCCGGCCTTCTTCGCCTGCTGATAAGCCTTCTGTTCGGCACGCACGCGCTGGAACGACTCACGCTCGGCGAGTCGCTTCGTGTACGCCTTCCAGTCGATATCGGCGGCTTGCAGGAAGTCTTCACCATAGACGGCTTGCGTCGCCATCCCGAGAATCGGCAGATGGATGCCCGCCGCGATGTCGGCCATCGTGAACGTGTCGCCTGCAACGTACGGCGCGAATTTCGCGAGTCGCTTGAACGCGACGATATTCCGGCGCAGCAGCTTCTCCGTGCGGCTGCGCGTGCCTTCCGACGCCGTGCCGCCAAAGAACGCCTGTCCGTACACCTCGCGCACCACCAGCTCCAGATGCAGTTCCAGCATCGTGAGCAATTCGCGCTCCTTGGCTTGCTTCCACGGATCGCTGGAGAAGAGCGCCGGCGTCGGATGCGTCACCTCAAGGTAATCGCAGATCACCTGCGATTCCGACAGGAAACCTTGTTCCGTTTGCAGATACGGTACCTTGCCGAGCGGCGAGCATTGCAGCAGCGGCTCGTCCTGACACGGAATGGATTCGGACTCTTCGAAGGGCACGCCCTTCTCGTACAGCACAACCTTGACCTTGTTGTAATAGTTGCTTACCGGAAAGCCGTACAGCTTCAACATGATGTCTCCCATGTGAGTGAGCCGGCGCGCGCTCCCGCCGGTTACCGGAAGTGTACCGGCACGACTCCGCCATGCGTGAATTGAATTCAACCGGAGGCGTCCCGAATTCCGGCGCTCGGTCAGTGCGGGCACCCTTCCCTCCCGCCCGCCCTTCATCCATGTGAGCGACCGCCCAGCGGAACAAGCGCTGGCAACGGCGGCGAGATCAGCGACAATAGCCGCAACGCGTTTTGGGCATCGGTTTGCATCGCCCGGCGATTCGGCAGGAAATTCATTTCCCGACCGACCGGTCGGACGATAGAATGGCAAGTCGCGCGCACTCAGCCGCCTCAACAGCGCCCGGATTCAGCCTGTCTACGGCTGGCCCGGGCCCTGAGCGCCCACAAAATACCGATCGACGACATCGACACCAACTTCGAGACACTCCGAATGACTGCATCCCCCTCATCTTCTTCGTCCAACGTGGCGGCCGCTGCCAGCCAAGCCATCGAGGTGCTGGGCATCGTCGGTGCCGGCGCCATGGGGCGTGGCATCGCTCAGATCGCCGCGCAAGCCGGTCTGAAGGTCAAGCTGTACGACACCAACGCGAGCGCCGTACAAGCCGCGCTGGGTGCCCTGCGCGACACGCTGGACAAGCTCGCCGCCAAGGGCAAGATCGACGCGGCGAGCGTCGAAGCGACGATGGGACGTCTGCACGCGTGCAACGCGCTGGAGGATCTGGCGGACTGTCAGTTGGTCGTCGAGGCCATCATCGAAAAAATCGAGATCAAGCGCGACCTGTTCCGCGCGCTCGAAGGCATTGTTGCCGCCGACGCGATTCTGGCGTCCAACACGTCGTCGCTGTCGATTACGGCAATTGCCGCAGCCTGCGAGCGCCCCGAGCGCGTGGCGGGTTATCACTTCTTCAATCCGGTGCCGCTCATGAAGGTCGTCGAAGTCATCGACGGCCTGCGCACCGCACCGGAAGTCGGCGACGCCCTGCTGGCCCTCGGCCAGCGCATGGGCCACACGGCCGTGCGCTGCAAGGACATGCCGGGCTTCATCGTCAACCACGCCGGGCGCGGCATGAACACCGAAGGCCTGCGCGTGGCGAGCGAAGGCGTGGCGAGCTTCGCGGACATCGACCGCATTCTGCGCGAGCAGGCAGGCTTCCGCCTCGGCACGTTCGAACTCCTCGACCTTACGGCGCTTGACGTCTCGCACCCCGTGATGGAGTCGATCTATCACCAGTTCTACGAAGAAGCCCGCTTCCGTCCCTCGCCGATCACCGCCGTGCGCTTCGCGGGCGGATTGCTCGGTCGCAAGGTCGGCGAAGGCTTCTATCGCTATGTCGACGGCAAGCAGCAGGTGCCGCCCGAGGCGCCTGCGCCGGATGCACTGCCCGCGAGCGTGTGGGTAAGCCGAGCGGACACGCGCGGCTTTGCGGCCGCCGTCGAGTTGCTGGGCGCGACGGGTGTCACCATCGAAAGCGGTGAGAAGCCCTCCGAGACGGCCCTGATCGTTGTCACGCCGCTCGGTTTCGACGCCACGACGTGCGCCGTCGAACAAGGTCTGGACGCCACGCGTACGGTGGCCATCGACACGCTCCTTCCGCTCGCCGGCGCGAAGCGTCACACGCTGATGACCACGCCCGTCACGACGGCCGACGCACGCAACGCCGCCCACGCACTGTTCGCCCACGGCGGCACGCCGGTGACGGTGATCCGTGACTCCGCAGGTTTCGTCGCGCAACGCGTGATCGCCACCATCGTGAACATCGGTGCCGATATCGCGCAACAACGTATCGCGACGCCGGGCGATATCGACCGTGCCGTCACGCTGGGGCTCGGTTACGCCAAGGGGCCGCTTGCACTGGGCGACGCCGTCGGCGCACGCCAGTTGCTCACCGTCCTGCGCAATCTGCAATCGTTCTACGGCGACCAGCGTTATCGTCCGTCGCCGTGGCTCACGCGTCGCGCGCAACTCGGCGTGTCGCTGCTCACCGAAGAAGCGTGATCCGGAGACTGACTCATGGCTGCTGAACTGCTCGCCGAACGCATCGACCAGACGCTGGTGCTGACGCTGTCCAATCCCGGGGCGCGTAATGCCTTGCATCCGGACATGTACGCCGCCGGTGTCGAAGCGCTGGCCACGGCCGAGCGCGATACTTCGGTGCGCGCCGTCGTGATCACCGGGGCCGACAACTTCTTCTGCGCAGGTGGCAATCTGAACCGCCTGCTGGACAATCGTCAGAAGGATCCGTCGGTGCAAGCCGCCAGCATCGACGCGCTGGCCGAATGGATCGAGGCGCTGCGCGCGTGCCCGAAGCCGATCATCGCCGCCGTCGAAGGTGCCGCCGCCGGTGCGGGCTTCTCGCTCGCGCTCGCGTGCGATCTGCTGGTCGCAGCAGACAACGCCAAGTTCGTGATGGCGTATGTCAAAGTCGGCCTCACGCCCGATGGCGGCGGTTCGTGGTTCCTCTCGCAGGCCCTGCCCCGCTCGCTCGCCACCGAGATTCTGCTCGAAGGCAAGCCGGTGACGGCCGCGCGTCTTGCCAATGCGGGGCTCGTCAACCGGGTCGTCGCCCCGGGACAAGCCCGCGCCGAAGCGTTGAACTGGGCGACGGATCTGGCGCAACTGTCGCCGAACGCCGTCGGCCGCATTAAATCGCTCATCGCCAGCGGTGCCACCGAGACGCTGACCTCGCAACTCGACGCAGAGCGCGATAACTTCGTCGCCTCGCTGCATCATGCCGACGGTCTGGAAGGAATCAGTGCCTTCCTTGAAAAACGTCCGGCAAAATACCCCTGAAACGCGTACCCGCAGAGGGCGCAGCCGAACCACCGGCTTGCGCCCTCTCTCTATGCCCTGCCGCAGCGTCCGGTCCTCGCGCCTCAAGCCTCAAGCCTCATTAAGGCCCGCAAGCCCGCGAATACGCCGTCGGCCTTTGTTCAGGAGAACCCTCGCATGAGTTCACTCGGCCAACTCGGTACCCAGACCGGCCCGCTGACCTTCACGCCGTCGGCACGCCGCCGCATCTATCTGATGCGTCACGGCGACGTCACGTATTTCGACGACAGCGGCCACTCGATCGATGCCGACACCGTCCCGCTCAACGAACTGGGACGCACGCAGGCCAGCGCCGCCGGACGCGCCTTCGCCGCCGAGAACATCCGCTTCGACCGGGTCATCGTGAGCGGCTTGCCGCGCACGCGTGAGACCGCCGAGCGCGTGCTCGCCGAGACAGAGCAGGACGTCGAAATCGAAACGTGGCCGTGCTGGCAGGAGATTCGTGCGGGCAAGATCTCCGACCTGCCGCCTACTGAGCTGGCCCAAGCGTTCCTCAGCGCGTTCGACGGTCTAGTGCCGGAAGACACACGCTTCATGAATGGCGAATCGGTGCGCGAACTGCTCGATCGCGTGGTGCCGCCGCTCGCCGAGCTGCGTGCCGACCCATCGTGGGATACCGTGCTGCTGGTGTTGCACGGCGGCGTGAATCGCGCGATTCTGTCGCATGCCCTGCATCCGCTGGGACGCCTCTTCCTTGGCCAGCTCGCGCAGACGCCCGCCTGCATCAATGCGCTCGACGTCGGCGACAAACCACAGGATTGGGTGGTGCGCCTGATGAACTTTGCCCCGCCGCAGCCGCTGCATCGCGACAACCGGCTCACGGTGATGGAGAAGATCTTTGCGTCGTTCGTGCGGACGCGCCAGCGCGGCTGAACGACACGCGTCATTGTCATTCCGGGCCAGGACCTCCCCGGCCCATTACGTTTCATCGAACGTCGCCGGACAACAGCAAGAAGCCAGACCCACGAATCAGTCTCGATCAACGCAGCACCGGAAATGCAGGAGACAGCATGGCCGAGGAGCTTGTACAGGACTTTTCCGCATTTGCAGGCGAACGTGCGCTGGGCAGTCGTGCACCGTTCGACACCACCGCACTGGCGCACTGGCTGACGGCCAACGTCGACGGTTTCTCCGGGCCGCTGACGTTCACGCAGTTCAACGGCGGCCAGTCCAATCCCACCTACCGTCTCACCACGCCCTCGGCCGCTTACGTGCTGCGCACCAAGCCGGCCCCGGCGGCGAAGCTTCTCCCTTCTGCGCACGCCATCGAACGCGAATATCGCGTGATGGACGCGCTCGCCGGCACCGACGTCCCTGTGGCCCGCATGCGTGGCCTGTGCGAGGACGAAAGCGTGATCGGACTCGCGTTCTACGTCATGGATTTCGTGGACGGACGCGTGCTGTGGGACCCGTCGTTGCCTGACATGACCGCGACACAGCGCGGCGAGATCTACGACGAAATGAATCGCGTCATCGCCGCGCTACATCGTGTCGATTACCGCGCCGTCGGTCTCGAAACGTATGGCAAGCCGGGCGACTACATCGCGCGTCAGATCGCGCGCTGGAGCAAACAGTACCGGGCGTCAGAGACGGAACCCATCGACGCGATGGACCGGCTCATCGAGTGGCTGCCCGCGCATTTGCCGGTCGGCACGCCACACGCGCCCGAACGCACGACCATCGTCCACGGCGACTTCCGTCTCGACAACCTGATCTTTCATCCGAGCGAGCCGCGCGTGCTCGCCGTGCTCGACTGGGAGTTGTCGACGCTGGGCGATCCGATTGCAGACTTCAGCTATCACTGCATGGCGTGGCACGTCAGCCCCGGCGTGTTTCGCGGTATCGCCGGGCTGGACTGGACGGCACTCGGCATTCCGGACGAAGACGTCTACATCCGTCGATATAGCGAGCACACGGGCATCGTTCCGCCCGCGCAATGGCACTTCTATCTCGCGTACAACATGTTCCGCATCGCCGCGATTCTGCAAGGAATCATGAAGCGCGTGAGCGACGGCACGGCGGCGAGCCAGCAGGCGCTGGATGCTGGCAAACGGGCGCGTCCGATGGCCGAACTCGCGTGGACGTACGCGCAGCGCTCGACACACCTGCCCGGCACTTAACGCCGCACCTGACGCGCCTCAGACACCTGAGGCACCTCGATTTCGCCTTCGATTCAGCAGACAGCCACAGCACGGAGCCTTCATGAACTTCAGCTACAGCCCGAAAGTCGACGCGCTGCGCGCGCGTCTCTCGGCGTTCTTCGACGAGCACATCTTTCCCAACGAGCAGCGTTATCTCGAAGAGATCGAGATCGCCAGACGCAACGGCGACGCATGGCAGCCCTCGCAAGTCATCGAGCGTCTCAAACCGCTCGCACAAAAGGCCGGACTATGGAACCTGTTCCTCCCTGATTCCGGGCGCGGTGCTGGCCTGACCAACGTCGAATACGCGCCGCTGTGCGAAATCATGGGACAGGTGCCGTGGGCCCCCGAGGTCTTCAACTGCAACGCACCCGACACCGGCAACATGGAGACGCTCGAGCGCTACGCCACCGACGCACAAAAAGCGCAATGGCTGGAGCCGCTGCTGCGCGGCGACATCCGTTCGGCGTTTCTCATGACGGAGCCGGACGTCGCATCGAGCGACGCCACCAACGTGCAATGCCGAATCCATCGCGACGGAGACGACTATGTCGTCAATGGGCGCAAGTGGTGGTCGACCGGTGCAGGCGATCCGCGCTGTGCGCTCTACATCGTGATGGGCAAAACTGACCCCGACGCCCCGAAACACGCCCAGCAGTCGATGATCCTGATTCCGGCCGACGCGAAAGGCGTCTCACGCGTGCGACCGCTCACGGTCTTCGGTTACGACGACGCCCCGCATGGCCACATGGAAATCGTGCTCGACGACGTCCGCGTACCCGCCAGCAGCCTGCTGCTGGGCGAAGGACGCGGCTTCGAGATCGCACAGGGACGGCTCGGGCCGGGCCGCATCCACCACTGCATGCGGCTCATCGGCCTGGCGGAGCGTGCCCTGTCTCTGATGTGCCAGCGCACGCTTTCGCGCGTGGCGTTCGGCAAACCGATTGCGGCGCAGGGCGTCACGCGCGAGCGCATCGGCGAGGCGCGATGTCTGATCGAGCAGGCCCGTCTGCTCACGCTCAAGGCGGCCTACATGATGGACACCGTCGGCAACAAGGCCGCGCGGGCGGAAATCGCGATGATCAAGGTCGTCGCACCGAACATGGCGTGTCAGGTCATCGACTGGGCGATTCAGGCCCATGGGGCGGCGGGGCTTTCCGGCGACTTTCCGCTGGCGTATGCGTACGCGAGCGCCCGCACCCTGCGTTTTGCGGACGGCCCCGACGAAGTCCATCGCAACGCCATCGCGAAGCTGGAACTAGCGAAATATGCGGATATTGCCGCTGGATGAGGGCTGGATGCTGGAGGGACGTACCCCACTGACGGCGCGGACCGGGAAATCGCCGTGCACCGCCTGCCGGACACCACCAACCCTGCGTCCGGCAGGGAAAAACGTTCTGTGGTGTAATTTCCCGGCAGTTTTTCTCCGGGGGGACGGTGCCGCCCTCCCGGCCCATTTGCCATTTGCGCCATCACCGTGCCTCCGGAGCCGCCCGAGCGACCTGCGCACGACGTGATCCGCCGGCGTCGCTCGACGCCTCCCTGAGGAGCCGCAATTGATTCAGGTCTACTCCTGGGCCACGCCCAACGGCCATAAAGTCCACATCATGCTCGAAGAGTGCGGGCTGGCTTACCACGCGCACGCCGTCGATATCGGTGCGGGCGATCAGTTCAAGGACGCATTTCTCGCTATCTCGCCGAACAACAAGATCCCGGCCATCGTCGACGAGGACGGCCCGGACGGCAAGCCCATCTCCCTGTTCGAATCCGGCGCGATCCTGCTGTACCTCGCGGGCAAGACCGGCCGTTTCCTGCCGGACGACGTGCGCGGCAAGTACGAGACGCTCGAATGGCTGATGTTCCAGATGGGCGGCGTGGGGCCGATGCTCGGTCAGGCGCACCACTTCCGGATCTATGCGCCCGAGAAGATCGACTATGCGATCAAGCGCTACACCAACGAAGCGCGCCGCCTGTACGGCGTGCTCGACAAGCGCCTGGGCGACCATCCGTATGTCGCCGGTGACATGTACACCGTCGCCGACATCGCGATCTGGCCGTGGCTACGTTCATGGAAGAATCAGGGCGTGGAGCTGTCGGACTTCCCGAACGTGCAGAAGTGGTTCGAAGCGATCGAAGCCCGCCCGGCGGTGCAACGCGGCATCAAGGTGCTTGCGGACGCACGCAAACCGTTGCAGGACGACAAAGCCCGCGAAATGCTGTTCGGCGCGACGCAGTACGCTCGCCGCTAAAGTGGAATGACCGTCGAACGGCAGCGTCCCGGGCCGTTCGGCGGAGTGTCACTCAAAGTGGTTTACACTTCGAAACAAAGTGCGGTTTCGCCAAAGTCCTGACGGTGCTAATCTAGGCGCATTCCTCGACGCGGCGCTCTGCCGCCGTCACTTGCAGTTCACAGTTCCTCGCCGCTGGCCATTGGAAGATCCGGGAGATCCACAAATGTCAGGCAAGTTCGAACTCAAGCGCAGCCCCAATGGTGAATTCCACTTTCACCTGCTGGGCGACAGCGGACATACCATCCTTTCCTCCGAGACCTACAAGGCGCGCGCGTCGGCGCAGAACGGCATCGAGTCCGTTCGTAAAAACTCCGTCGAGGATCACCGCTTCGAGCGCAAGACGTCCACCTCCGGCCGGCCCTATTTCGTGCTCAAAGCGCGTAACGGCGAGATCATCGGTCAAAGCCAGATGTTCTCCACCGCCGAACAGATGGAAGACGGGATCACGCAGGTGAAGCGCGATGCGCCGGCGGCGTCGGTGAGCGATTTGTCGCATTGAGCCGGTGGCTAGTGCTTCGTCACTGGCTCAAAGGTCCACTGCATAGTTGCGCCGACCGCGTATTTGCATTCGATGGTGTTGATCTGGAACGGAATATCGCTCTCTGACGCACACCTTCCAGTCGTCGTCTTCAAGTATCCGGTGCTTTCCTCACGACCGAGGACGCTGGCGAGGTCCGTCGTTTGGCCCACGCCCACGACATATTGGTCTGTGATAATCGAACGAAGGGACTCTCGCCGCGCCCAGTCGAGCGGTGCCGCCGCCGAAACAACGCCCCGATTCTGGCTGAAGGTGACGTAAAACAACTGATTCACAGCATCGGTACACTGCGCGGTATGGCTTGGCCCAGTAGTATTGAGAATACATTTCCCACTGTACGCGTTCCGAATACGATACGGACCTTCCGGTATCAGATTCGTCACCTTCACGCAGGACACTGCTGTGGAAAGTGGCTCACCCACGGCTCTTGAGCCATTGGCGATCAATACATTGTTCCCTGCGCCGTCGGTCAGTCGCGTTCCGAGCGGCACTCCCATCGACGCTACGACGGACGTCGTCGCCACCGCACCGGTCGGCCCGCCACCCGCCGCAAATGAGACGACGTAACTGGCCCAGGCCTCACTCCCATCGCATCTCGGTGACCCCTCGATATCAATAATCATCCCCTCATGTGCTCCGATCACTTCGAAGGACGACAGGACGTTGTCCTCGCATGAATACGGAGAGGCGTTAAAGTTGACGGCAGCGCCGTCCTGAGCCGGGAACGAGCATTGCTTACCGTCACTGGTGCGACGCATGACGATGGTCGGCAGCGGATATGAGTGGACCCCGGGTGCCGTGTCAGGGCGTGGCGCTTCAACGGCCGGCCCAATCGGAAGAATCGACACGTCACCCGATGCTTTCGGCGCACCTGACTGAGCCAGCGCCGCGCCGCTGACTCCCATAGCACCTAAGCAAAATAGCAATCCCGCGAGCGCACTCCGTTTAATGCAACGCATCACGTTTTCAATCCGATCACGAGTAGACATGGCAGCACCTCAGGGTCAATGAACGCTGGCAATCGCACGATGCCACCGTGCGTGCGCTCCGGTTATCGATTGATCACTTCGAACGACACACGACTGGATTCCTGCTTCGCACCGTCACGAAATGCCACCTGATACTGAAAGACAAGCCGCGAGCCGTGTGCGAGCGGCGTGAGCCACGAGGCGGGCACCTTTGCCGTCACACCGTTCGCGGCTTCGTCCGCCGAGATCAGGTAATCGGTCTTCATGTAGTGCTGGTAAGGTTGCCCCGGACTGTCCGAGCTTTCTCCCCAGCACCAAAGCCACAGCCGCTGGCGCTCGAACGCCAGATACCACGGGGCAAGCTCGACGGTCAGCCCGTTCGGCAGCCGGTCCGGCTCGATGTGGCTGCCGCCGCCGAGATCAGGCAGTTGAGGCGGATGCATGTATTTCAGCTCGAACGGCAGGATTCTTAGGTTCAATACTTCGGAATCCGATGCCATTCCCTCTCGATTGACCGTGTAACTCACGGCCACAGTCGCGTCGATATTTGCCGCAATCAGAAACGGCACAATCTCGAAGGACATGAATTCGGGCACGTCGTCAGGCACAGTTTTCCACGGTGTATCGATGTTGCTGTCGTCGCTGACACCCTCCCAATGCACCTGCACATCCTGCCCTGCCTGCATGCCCGAGTACGCCACGTTCACAACGGTGCCGCGCAACGCATTGATGGGGTTTAGCGCGTTGTCGGGCGTATTCGGAAGCGTCGGTGGTCTGAGATCCAGCGCAGGGAACAGCGACACGAGCAACATCTTGACCATCGAGTCCCCGACAATTGCACCGTCAGCTCGCTCAACCCGGTAAGTGAAGCTGTGCTCCCCTTCCTCAAGCAGACGCAATTCGGCCCCCGGATACGCGACATCGATGGGCTTGTTTCTATCGTCTTCGGTAAATTCGTAGGTCATCGATGCAATGACCTCGCCGTCGATCATGCAATACAGCAAGTCTGTCGGGAGCACCGTCGGCGGGCTCGGCACCCGCGCCGGCAACGTGTCGTCGTGCGCCGCGAGATAGGCAGCCGTGATCCCGTCGGCTTCCACTTCGGGATCGACAATGAATGCCATGAGAGGGATCTTTGCCATATCGGTCACTCCTTGCTACGTCAATGGATGTTTAGTCGTCGCGTCGGAAATCGTCTCAACCGCGTCGCCATCACGTAGAGAATTGAATCGGAAGGGTTCCGTAGGGGTTGGAATAATTGAGATAGCCCTTGTTCATCAACCGGATGTCCTCTGCGACCATCATCAACGGCGCGGGACGTGGCTGCGGCAAGCCGCCGCCCGTTGGCATGATCGGCTGCGGTGCGAGGTAGTTATTGACGTTCGCGCCCACGTTGACAGCTTGTTCCGTTGCCAGCAGCGCATAGTCGCCAGCCGTTGCCTGTCCCTCGGCCTGCGTCAGGCTCTGCGTGTCGGGACTGCCGGAAGGGCCGGCATCGCGCGCCGTGCTTGAAGGTGTCTGCGGACGGCCGGCACTTCGGGGGCTGCCCGGATTTCGCGTCGTGTTCGTTTTTTTCCCCGCTCGGGCCGCCTTTCTTTGGTCCCTTTTGGCAATCGCCTGGAGCTTCGCGTTTGCCTTGCCGCCTTTTTGTGCCTCAGCCACTTTGTCCGTAAACCCTTTATTGACAGCTTTGAACCCCGGGATCGACGCGAAGAACGCAGCGACAGTCAGCGCTGATCCGATATGGCCCAGCATCACGGCCAGTTGCGACTCAGGATCGAGTGTGCGGGCAATCGTGCTGGTCATTGTCGATAGCGCCCCCGCAACACTGAGTCCAAACTTGATCGTCGCAAAGACGGACGCCGTCACTTTCACATTGCTGTAAATGGCCATGGCCTTCGCACTCGTCGCCGAGACGATGCCCAACTTGCCTGCCACTGCCTTTGCCGTCACCTTTGCCGCAATAGCGACCGCGCTGAACCCGCCGGGGACAAACACCGCGACAGCAATCGCAACTGTCGCCATCACAACGGCAATGCCGATGGCCAGCCACTTTGGGATGTGTCCGCTCGGGTCGATGGAATTGACAGGGTCCATCCGTGCATAACGATTGATCCCTCCACCGTCGAATGGCGAGTAGCTGTCGGGCACCAGGAATCGCGCGAGCACTGGCGAGTACATTCGCGAATTGCCCAGCCATAGCCATTGCGTCGCCGGATCCGCAATTTCACCGTCCTGTCCGGGCACACCGTCATGCCACGCGGCCTGCGCGCGATAGCCGGACGGCGAGTACAGCGCATCGTGACGTTGACCCTGCGCGTCGAAGCTTTGAAGCACCGTCGACTTCTGGTCGGTCGCGTAGACGCGCAGCGCCCCCGTCTCGTCTAGATCGCCGAGACCACCGGCCAGATAGGTGCGCGACAAGGTACCGCGAATTTCCGTGACCAGCTTGTGCTCACGAAAAATGCGTTTGCGCATCGGCTGCGAAGGCACCGCCACGTGACTTTGCTCGTCCATCCCGTTGTAGCGATAGGCCGCGCGCTCGACGTTATCGCGTGAGATGGAGACAACGTGATCGAAGGCATCGTAGACAACGTGATACCCGTCCTCCGCCTCGATCATCCGGCCGGCATCGTCGTAACGGAACGTCTGCGTGCCGCTGGCAGCACCATAATCCGAGCGTTCAAGCGAGGTGAGTTGCGTGGGGTCGGCGTCGTTGTCGTAATGGTAAGTGGCGATGCCCGGCGGCTTATCGGGGCCTTGGTGCCACGTGCTGATCCGCGTGATGTTATCCAGCTTGTCGTATTCCCACTGCTGCACCTGAATGTGCTGCGCCGGATCGTGCGGATCGGCGGGTGCATTGGCCCCAGTGGCGTAATACAAGTTCAGACGCGAGCGCTCGTCGTAGGAGAAATTTTCCTCAAGCTCCTTGTTTCCGCCAGACGATCGCGTGCGCGCGATGAGCCGGTCAAAGCCATCGTATTCCTGCGAAATCGAAAACACCGGATGGGATGGCGCAACAAACTCGCGGTGAATTTCTCTCCCGATGTCATCGTAGCTGAGCGTTACCGTCAGTCGGTCCTCGCCAGCCTGTGTCATCCGCTGCTCGGACAGGCGGCCTAGCGAGTCATAGGCGAACGCGACGCTCACTTCGCCGCACTGCACCTCCTTCAGCCGAGACGTGTCCTTGTCGTAGAGGTAGCGATGCACTTTGCCCGTTGCGTCGGTATAGCGGTCCGGACGCCCCATCAGCGTCCACACATGCTCTGCCGAGTGCGACGACTCCGCGTCCGTCCAGGTTTCCTTCAACAGATTGCCGACGCTATCGCGCTCGCACGCGTAATCGATAGGCGTCTGGCCGGGTCCCTGACTGGATGCCCTGAGCAACAACCCGGATTGCGGCTCGTATTCGTACGACATCTCCAGCGGGCCGGCAGTCCGCCTTTTCATTCGCGTCGTCAGCGAAGGATTGACTTCGTAGCCGAGGACGTCGCCCGTTGGCGTGCGCTCTTCTCGCGGATGGCTGCGATCGCCGTCGAATGCCCAGGTCGATCGTTGCGCGCCGACAGTCTGACTCACGACGCGCAACAAGCCATCGAACTCCCGCTGCCCGACGGAGATGTCATCGACGTGAACCGCCGTGAGTGCGTCCGTCAATGAGTGCGGTACGTAGTCATACGTGACCACAGTGTCATCGGGAAGGGTCTCGCTGACGAGGCGATCCGCGAAGTCGTAGGCGTATCGGGTCGTCCCGGTCCCCAGTTCGGTCACACTCGTTTGCCGCCCCATGCCGTCATAGGTCATGCTGGCGCGGCTCACAAGCGTCCCGTCGATCAGGAAACGCTCTTCCCGCTCAATTTCGTCAAAACGGTTACTCAGACGAACCTGCTCGCCGGAAACCACGCTTCCCGCAGACACCCAGCTTGTCTCCATCAGCGAGACAGGATTGAAGTCGACGTGCTCGGTGACGCCATCGGATCGCACCACCCTGTTGCGTTGCCCCCAGTCGTCGAAAAAGAAATTCAGCGTGTTTGCGATGACTTCGCCGTCGACGACGTCTCGCTGGATTTCCCGCACAGCACGGCCGAATTCGTCATACGTGACAAGTCGCACATCGTGATGGGTCTGACCGTCCATCTCCGGCGACAACTTCGTTTCTCGCACCAGAAGCCCGGTACCGTCGAAGTGCTGCGTGATGACGACCCCCGATGCGTTGCGCGTGGCGTGCGAGACGGTGCCGCCCGCTTGCGCCGGAAACGCGTAGCTGTGTTCGACCCACGCCTCGTATACCTGATCGCCGTTGACAGGCAGCGCGGTCTCTCGCGTGACGCGGCCCATCGCATCGTGCTGATACGTTACCTGCTCATCGGCGTTCTCGCGCCGAAGCTCCAGTCCGCTGAACACCGACCGGTGCACCGTCGCATGGGTTGCCGTGTCATCGAAATCCGTATGCGCCGACTCATCGATAATCAGTTCGTTGCCCACGACGTCGTAGGCAAATTGGGTCATCGTGGTCAGTCCGTTCACGGTTTCAGTTTTCCCGCGAAGTCGCCCATGCAACAGCGGCGATTGCAGATTGTCCTCGTAATCGAAGGTGATCGTGGCAAAGTCGCCGTCGGCGGTGCTTTGCCGCTGCTCGGTGCAGTGGAGAAACTGCGGCGCTGTCGGATCAATCGACGACATCAGGCCGTAGATGTATGTGACGGTCGTCGGCACCACGCGCTCGTCGGGTTCGGCGGGCTCCCGGGTGACGGTCCTTTCCTTGCGAGGCGTCAGCCATATCGGATCCGGCGGACACCCCGGTTCACCGGCGGGATCGTAGTATGTCGTTCTCTCGGCAATGCCGTCGGGACCGATGGACTCGACCTCGTTACCCCACTCGTCATAGCGATAGGTACTGACGACTTCCCGCGACACGCCGGCGCGCGTGTATCGCACCCTGTGCCGGGACACCAGCTCGACGATTGGACTCTGTTCGTACCACGACTTCCCGGGCTCGTCATGAAAGTCGTCCAGCGTTTCCTCTTCGCAATCCCCCTGCTTCCTGCGCTCGATACGCAACGCGTGGAACCGATCGTATTGGCGGTAGATCGTGATCAACGGGTTGCCGTCGGCATCGAGCTGCGACTCGGTGCAGTCATACCGGTAGTCGGTCAGCACCTTGTACAGCGCATCGGTACTGTCCTCCCAATGCACGCCGGCCTCGAATCCGAAATAGTTGCGCGTCGAATACGAATACGTCGAGATGCGCCTCGGCTGCCCGCCCCCCGGGTCCATGACGTAACGCTCGACGTACGGCACACGTGCCGGCTCACCGGGAGGATCCGTAGCACGCAGCGGCATGGCGTGCCCCGCCTCCTTGTAGACGATGCTCTCGACGCTTCCAGTGGGAGACTTCACTTCTGTGAGGAATGCCAGATTGGCGTCGGTATAGGGCGCATAGCGCAATTGCCATGCCGCGTTCTCCGTGACGGGCAAGGCAATCGACGACACAAGATCGCCAGACAGATTGAGTGAGAACGCGGCCATGTTCCCTTCCGACGTCGCCACTGAAATCGTGGCCGCCAGATCAGTACGTGTCACCCGAAGCAACTCACGTCCGTCATGATCCGTGATCGTGCTCAGCGCTGGCTTACCTTCGAACGGGGTCCAGGTGAGACGCATGGCGTGTCCCTGAGGCGATGTGATTTCCTCTGGAACGTAAGGCGAAAGCGGGTCGTTCAGATTGAAGCGCACCAGTCGCTCGCGGCGTCCGGAACGGTACGTGATGAGCAACGCGTTCTCGAGTCGCTCCACCTTGAAGGTCGACAGCTTCCTGTCCGGTAACTCAATGCCGGTTTCGGTGAGCAGTGCAAGATGCGTTTCCCCGCTAGACAGGATCAACCGCTTGCCCAACGGCGAGAACTGCGAAGTGCCCCACGACCAGCCGCGTCCGACACCGAGATCCACGTTCTGCATCGGATTGAACGACAGCGACAGCGCAACATCGGGCCCCGACATGGCGTTGATCGCAATCTCGGGCATGGCGATCCGGATGGAATAGGTGCCAGTGCGCGGATCGACGCCTTTTTCCAGAAAGCTCAGAAAACTCTGCGCCCCCGAATACAGCGCACTGCTGTCGGCTTGCGAGCGTTGATGCGGGTTTTCGGACATAGCCCCTCCTGCGTCAGGCTATTGGCCATCCAACGACGAACCGTCATCGGCTGCCAAACTGAGCTGCATTTCGTCGCACTTTTCGGTGATGCTCAATCTCACCCGGCTCAAGGTGCCGTACTGATCACGCATTTGATAGGTGATGTGCGGGCCGTTCGCGGCGCTCTGGTAGTTACCCAGCTTTAAGTCGTGGATGAACGCCACTGCGGCGCAGCCGGTGCGTGGCGACTCGTTATTGTCAAGACGGTAGGTGCCGATGAACTGGGGCTGGGAGTAGGTGAACGACTGGACCCGCTGATCGTCGGTCGGCGGGGCAGCAAACCCGCAAAAGGCTCCGGTCTTCGCGCTGACAGCAAGCCATCGGAAGGCACTGGCATATCCGTCTTCGCCGACCTGAATGTCCCGAATCTCACGACTCGCGCCGTTCACCGTCAATCCGAGGAAGTACACGGTGACCGATTTGCCATCGGCGACGTCGAACTTCATCGAATCGTTCCATTGCGTCTCCCATGCGGAAATCGGCTGTGGGCTGGCCTCTACGGCGAGCACTTCGACGTAGGAGTCGGAGCCGCTGACGTCTGTCGAGTAGACTTTCAAGCCGCTGTCCAGCTCGATGGACGCCGCAAGCCGCTTGCGCGCGTTGCTCTGGTCTGCCGTCTGCACATAGAACTGAAAAAACTCGCCCGCCCTCGATGAATCGCGCGCGGCTTTTCTCGTTCCCGGGTGGAAATCGTAGAGATTTCTTTCCTTCGAAGCCCCCCACGTGCGGGCGGGCACTGGCAACGATGAGTCGACCATGGGGATTTCCAGCTTGGTGATGCCGTCAACGATTCGCAAGGTAGCGATCTCGGATGGCGATAACTGCATGTCGGCAACGATCTCGACCAGCAACATGACCTGACATAACCCATTGTTGTAAAGGCGCATGTCGGGGGAGAACACGTCGACCAGAAACGTCTGGATAACCGTTGCAGTGCTTCCCGGGCTTTGCTTATTCATGGCGACTCCCGAACGGCGATGTCATCGCATGAATAGTAGGCGCGCAAAACAAAGGGGCAACTGTCAACGTTGACAGTTGCCCCGCGTGAAACTTAAGGGATCAGTTATCGAAACCCGGGCCGATGCGCAATGCAGCGCCCAGTAGCCGCTGGCTAGCTGCGTATCGCTCAGGCCGTGCGCTTCAGATACAACCCCGTCCCCCGAAAGCGGCACACTTCCTCACCGTGCTGATTCGTTGCTGTCCAAAGCTGACGCACGATGCCGCGATCCGGGCGGCTCTTGGACGCGCGCACTTCGAGCGTGCTGCTCGTGACCGTCACCGTGTCGCCGGGCCGCACTGGCTTGAGCCATTCGATCTGCTCCACCCCCGGCGAGCCCATGCTGGCCGAGCGCGAGAGTAGCTTGTCGACGTTCATGCGCATCATGATGCTGCACGTATGCCAGCCGCTCGCGACCAACCCGCCGAAGTGCGATTCGCGTCCTGCCGCTTCGTCGACGTGGAACGGCTGCGGATCGAACTGCCTGGCGAAATGGACGATCTCGTCCGCAGTGAAGGTGTATTCGCCAAGGTCGAACGTATCGCCAACCGCGAAGTCCTCGAAGTAGTACTCAAGCGTTGCCATGCCAACCTCCCGTTTTGCGAGTGATCGAGACGCGTGCAGCGATGCAGCGCGCGCAATGTGCTGTCGTCGCCTGACGTCTGAACCCTAGCGAGACGGCCGATGAAGGTCATTATGCATGACGGCCACGACGTTGCGCCCGCACTGCGATAAGCGCCCCACGCCCGGCAATGGATCGGCCAGTGCACAGGCGATATCTGGAAGTCCCCCCGCAACACGCCCGACCATCATGCCTACCGAAGTCCATGTCGCGCGGGTTGGCTCGTCATGCAGTGCTCTCTGCGCCACGTCATCGTATCCCTGCTGCGCGCCCCGCAGTACCGACCGGAGTCGCCTTCGAATGATTCGACCTCTGCCCGCCCCCCTCGTCCTCGCACCGGCATCGGCGGTCGCCGATCATCGCGCGCAGCCTTCAGACGCGCAGGCGAAACCGGCCGATACCTCCCCACCGCCTCTGGAAGCCGTGTTCGACATCTCTACGCGTCGCGACATGCACCGCTGGCGCGACGACCTCATGCCGCTATGCACCGAACATCGGGAGTTCGCGACCAGTCTGCGTCTCTTTCTCAACGGCGTTTCGCTCACGGAGATCGCAGAATTTCGGGGCTCGGGTGCCCAACGCCTTGCCGAGGTGCTCGATGCCGAGCCCGAACTGGCGGACGGCATCGTCGCGTCCTGGGAAAATGCACTCGCTCGGAAGCCCCCGGGCCAGTCGCTCAACGAACTCTGCGAACGGATCACCTCGCCATCGCACTTGCGCGACTTGCGGCGCTCTATGGAACGTTTGGCGTTATACGCATCGACACCCGAGATCGTCGAACATGACACGCCCGCCCCGGCCAAAGGCTGGGTCCAGCGCTTTTCTGACACGTTTCGCTGGCTGATGTTGGCCGGCTCCGGAAGCAGCGGAACGCTCACAGAAGTCGATTACGAGCGACGGGCACGTGAGCTGGCCGAGACCGCCACACGTCACGCACCGGCGCTGAACTTCCGCCAGCACGGCCTGTTGAGCACACTCACCGGTCTGCTGTATGCGCATGCAAGTCTTGCCCCGACCGTGCACGAGATCGCGCGCGCGAGCTGTATGCCGGCGCCTTCGCGCCCACCATCGTCCTCAGGGTCAGGCGAGTCGTTTCGCGACGTTATCGGCCAGACGATCGACGCGTGCCTGCTCGCGATTCGTGACGGTGCCAGCAGCGTCGCCGACGGGATACTCCGTTATGATCCGCTTCGCTTTCCCGTCGTGGCGGCCGACGTGCCTGCGCCGGCAGATCACACGAACGACCGCCAGGACACTGGCGCGATGCACCGCACATCGCATCATCGGGTCCGTCATGCGCGCCGCCATCTCGGCCATCGCTCGGCTCCGTCGACGCTCACACCGCTCGATCATTCGCCGACCGTGCATCGTGCGATCCAGTTGGCCAACGCGCTTCGCAGCGTCGACCGAATTCAGGAAGACGCGCGCGAAGGCGTCGCGCCCACGCTGGATCTGCATCGATTCGTCCGGGCGGAGCTCGTCGACGCCATCGGCAACACGACAAAACAAGGCGACCCCGACCACCTGTTCCTGAATCGCTTCAAGAATCCCCGCAACGTCTCCGACCTCGTCATTCCTTCAGGCAAGCATGCGCGCACTGATCTGATCGAATCGTTCACGCTTAGCGAAGCCGGCGTACGCTTTCTAACCGGGCAGCGCAAGATTCTGGAGACGCATTCGGAATACGGCATCTACGCACGCAATCAAACGCAGGGCGACTTCTACTTGCCTGAGGATGTCTTTCCTTCGATGAGTGTCACGCGTTTCCTCAAGGCCGCCCTCACCTTCGAGCATCAATGGTTTATCGCGCTGGAGCGGCTGGAGCACCCACAACCCGACGCACCTGAGATGGATGCGCGCTACCAGCGCACATCGACCTTGCTCGAAGCCTGCGCAGCCGTCGAGTACAACGCAGGAAGACTATCCGCGGACGGCCTCGTCCTCGCCCAGATCGCGGCGTTCGCGCCGGACGCCGCGCTTCGCACGTCCGAGCACAATACGTTTCTCGGCAACATCAAAGGGCGGACCATCACCGTCGACGTCGCGGGGTTTGGCTACTATCGGCCCGCAGGGGTGTTCGCCGTGTCCGAAGATCCCGTTCATATGACACAGAACCCGGGGCGAATTCTTGTTGTCGTACAAGGCAGCCCCGTGCCGCTCAGGGAGTATCCCTCGGAGGAAAGCCTTGAGCGCGACCTCGCCCGAGGGGTCGAATCAGACCTTTACTGCGAGCTGACGATCCGCCTCCCGCTACATGTGCAGGCCGGCTGCCTCGGAGATTCCAGGTGCCGCGTGACGATTGGCGAAACGCAGGCCGATCTGATCGAGACGGCACGAACGACCAGCTTCCTGGTCGTGCGCAGAGATTTCTCGCACAGCAGCCACCGACTACTTGCGACGGACCGCAGCGCCGAGTGGACGGCGTGGTTTGCCGGTGCCATGGACTGGGATTCAAGCGCTGGCGTCAAGAATGCGACGCTCGACACCCCCGTGCTTGCCGACGCGCAGACCATGCATATCACTCGCGACGACATCTCGTTGCTAGACCAACTGGGTCAGGTGCGTATGGAGGTTGCAGCCTCCCTGCCGGACGTCTATCGCGGTGCACACGACTATATGGCCGAGCTGATCACCGATCTCAGCGGTCAGAGCGTTTCGCCGTCGACAACGTATCTCCATGTCTATCGCAACCGCACCGACGCCACCGGTATTCCGCCGCAGGTCCATTACGTACTTGACCCGATTGAGTCGTCTTCGCTGACGCAGCGCCTTGCCGATATGGCCAGCGGAGAGACAAGCGATGCACTCGAAGCGGATGTCATCCTTCGATTTTCAAAAGATAGCGCCCCCGAGGGCGCGCGCGAACTGACGATTCCCGGGCTGACGCCGGAACGATTGCTGCGCGCCATCGACGTCGAAGTGTTCGTCAGTCATCAGTCGAACTTGTTCACGATCTTCTGGCGAGAGCACACGAAAGACCTCTATGCCTCGATCAAGGGCGCCTTCGTTGTCGAAACGTTTCTGCAGGCACGGAGCAAACGCCTTCCGGAGTGGGCCGCCGAGATTGCGCGCAAGGTCGCCGGCCTGTCGAACAAACGCTCACTGGGCCTGCAATCGATGAATCAACCGACGACGCCGGGCAGCGACATTCGCATGTTCTGGCTCTACGTCGGCTCGGCACAGTCGGACATTCAGGTGTTCTCGGATGCCTCGAAGCCCGGGTTACTCGTGTATGCCCCGCGCATACTGCCCGATCAACTGGTGGCGCTCGACCACGACGAGGCGCTGGCCAGATGGGTGAATCGAATGATCCGAGACCCCAGGACTCGCCCGCTTCTCGTCGATTCGTTCAGGAACTCCGATCGCCGGGACGCCGCAAGCAAAGGCTTGTTGCCGATCACGTCGCCCAAACCCAATGCCTCCGCGCGCCCCGCGGTGTCACGTGTCTCGTTCGACGGCGATCCCTTTACGGCTTACCTGAAAGCTTTCCGAGTACGTGCAGAGGAGGAAGCGCTGGACCATCTGCACGACAAACCCTTCTCCGTCATCGCCCCGTTGCTGAACGTCTTGGCGGCTGCCAACTTTGTGATGGGTATCGCAACGATCGCCGGGGCACCTGTGCCCGGTCTGGCGCTCGGGACACTCTTACTATCCACCATCAGCTTCGGATTCGGTGCCACGGCTACGGCATTCGGCGAAGCCGATACCCGCCGCGCCGGTTTGAACGCGATGGTGTTTGGGCTGACCGGTATGCCGGTCAGTTGGTTCATGAGCGCGGGGCTGGCGTCGCGGGTTCGCCTGGAGCCGTTCCTGAACGCCCTGCCCCTTCAACGGCTCCAGCAGCTCATGCCGAATCTGTACCGGGGAGAGCGTGGCATGGTGGCGCAATCCGGCGAGCACTATTTCAACGTCGAGTATCTTCCGTTGCGTGGCGGATGGCGCATGACAAATCCCGGCGACGATCGACTCGTCGGCCCACTGGTCTCGCAGCGCGACGATTACGATTGGGTCATCGACGAAGTCAGCACCTCCGGCGTTTCGGAGGTCAGCGTCGACCCTCGCGCCGTGTTCCATGAGGACGTCAGCCGCGCGTTCGTGGATGTCGAATATCGATCGAAACTCACGGCGCAGCGCAACGCGGCATCGGCCGCGCACAAGTCGGCCTTCGAAGCGGGCAGAAGCGAGGCGGAGCAAAGCCCTCTGCTTCGCTCCAAGGACGCCCGACCGGCCGCCCTGCTCAAACTGGATTTCATCGACCCGGGGAATCAGGACGCCAAGCTGCTCGGCATTCTCTCGCGCCGGATCGACGAGGCCGAACGGATCGAAGCCGCTGCACTGGCCACGAAAAATGCGAACTTCATCGCCAGCGAAATTCAGGCGATCGGCGGCGAATTCCACCCGCTGGCGCAAGCGGCCTACATCAGCAGCAACGCCGACGGCCGCACCGGCTTCTGTCTTCCCCTCGTGCGTGCGCTGGCCGTGGCCCAGCAGCAGGCGCGAACAACGCAGTTCATCGAGTTGGTGCAACGGGCCATCAAGTTGCCGCAAGCCAAAGAGGCGCTTGATTTACGCAATGTCCTGATCAAGCTGCACTCCAACGTGGACGCAACGGCGTCGGAAACCCCGCTCGGGCTGTTTACCATCGACGGCCTGAAGGATGTCATCGAGAACGGTCCGAGTTATGCCACCTACCTGATAAGCACCCGGGCCCACGCCATGTCGATATCGGTCGATGAAGCGGCCGTCGACTTCTACGACCCGACGTTTGGCATCTGCGGCTTCACATCGATAGACGACGCGTTCACAGTGTTTCGGAATCTGATGCACCGAGGCGATCTCGCGCGTCGGTATGGCGCGTTCGATACGGCTGGTGAATTGCAGTTTTCGGTCAAACGGCTGGACGTGATGAAGCTCGCCAACGTCGACGTTGGCAACAAGCCGCTCTACAAGTTGATAGCGCCGGACGCCACGTCGGCGGGGGACAAGTGACGGGAGGAATGCGAGGGATGTGCGCCCGCTTATTGAAGCGTTTCCTTGGCACCTTCCGGCAGCGGGAGCGACAGGATATCGATGCCCTCGTCCGCAAGTGCCTGCGCTTCGTCCGGGGAGGCCGTTCCCCGAATGTTGCGCTCCGGCGCTTCCTGATAATGGATTTTGCGCGCCTCTTCGGCAAACTGTGCGCCCACGTCTTCGGTGTTCGCCATGACGTGACGCACTGCTTTCATCCATAAGGTCTGCAACTGACGCTGCGCCTGGGCGACGTCGACCGGTGGCGCATCTGCGCGGGCTGCTGTGTTGCTCGTCGTGCCCGGCGCGGCGGTCGCGCCCGACAGATTCAGACGCGGCGCAGACGGCATGCGTACGACCGCCGTATCGCCGCAGACCGGGCAACTGACCAGCCCTCGCGACTGTTGCGACAGGTAGTCGTCCTCCGAGCCGAACCAGCCCTCGAAGGTGTGCTCATGGGCACAACGCAGATCAAAAACCTTCATGATGCAACGGATATGTCCCCGCCCCGCCGACCGAACGCATGGGCGGGACCAGGATCGAAAAATGACCGTAAGACGGCGAATCAGCGCAACGGCGTACGTTCACCGGGCTGCCAGACTCCCGATAATATCTTTTCCAGCCAAAACGCGCCGATAATCGATTTCACGTCCGTGACGCGCCCTTCGCGCACCCACTGAAGCAACTCCGTCGCGGGCATCTTGAAGACGTCGAGAAACTCGCCTTCGTCCAGCTTCTGCTCGCCCTTCGTCAGATCGCGTGCCAGCCAGATGTCGATGAACTCCGTCGAGTACGAAATCACCGGGTGAATGCGGGTCAGGTAGTCCCAGCGCTCGGCGCGGTAGCCCGTCTCCTCCAGCAACTCGCGCTGACCGCACACCAGACCGCCTTCAGCCTCGTCGAGCTTGCCGGCGGGCAGCTCCGTCATCACGCGCTTCAACGGATAGCGATACTGACGCTCCATGAGCACCTGACCGTCTTCGAACAGCGGAATCACCATCACCGCGCCCGGATGGGTCGTGTACTCGCGAATGGCCGTCTTGCCGTCGGGCAGACGCACACGATCGCGCTTGATGGTCAGGAACGCGCCTTCGTAGACAGTATCGCTCTCGATGCCGGTCTCAATCAGGTGCTGGTCGTCTTGCTGTTGGGTCATAAACCCTCCACGGCTGAAAATTGGCAAACCCAGAATACAAAACGCCGCCTCGGGGGCGGCGTCTTGCAAAGCATCCATCTCACGCGGCAGCCGCCGGTCGGTGGCGCCACAAATACCGGTAGACGAAGCCCGGAAACGCGAATACGACAAACAGGCTTGCCGTCACAGCGTAGAACTCCCAGCCCTGCGCGAACACGTTACCGATGCCCGACTCGATCAGGTAACCCAGCGCACCCACGACGAAGTACGCCACCACCATCTCGATCAGACGAAGCCACAGCGGTTTGACCGCCGACTTGCGTCCGAGAATACCGAACAGCCGCTGGTTCACGAACGGCAGGTTCGCGCCCAGCACGGCCAGCAGAATTACCAGCGTACCGCCTGCGGACATCCCCATCGTTCGTCTCCCCTGCGAGTTAGCTCGCCAGCGTCAGCTTGATCGTGCGCAGGCACCAGTCCATCAGCGAACCCGGCATCAGGCCCAGATACAGCATGGCCAGACCGTTGATGGAGAGCACGAAGCGCATCGTACCGCTGCCTTCAAGCGCATTGGTGTCGTCGGCCTTGTCGAAGTACATCAGCTTCACGACACGCAGGTAGTAGAACGCACCGATCAGCGACGCGATCACCGCGACCACCGCCAGCCACACCATACCGGCGTTCACGACCGCTTGCAGCACGGCCAGCTTGGCGTAGAAGCCTGCCAGCGGCGGAATGCCGGCCAGCGAGAACATCAACATCAGCATGACGAAGGCAAACCACGGGCTGCGTTGGTTCAGGCCCTTCAGATCCGAGAGGTTCTCGGCTTCGAAGCCCTTACGCGAGAGCAGCAGCACGATACCGAACGTGCCCAGCGTCGTCAGCAGGTAGATCACGCTGTAGAACAGCGACGAACCGTAAGCGTCGGCGATGCCGTCGATCTTGCCGCCCACCACGCCCGAGAGCATGCCCAGCAGCACGAAGCCCATGTGCGAGATCGTCGAGTACGCCAGCAGACGCTTGACGTTGGTCTGCACGATAGCCGTCAGGTTACCGATCACCAGCGACAGCACCGCCAGGATGATCAGCATCTGTTGCCAGTCGATCGCCAGCGGCAGCATGCCCTCCACCAGCAAGCGCAGCAGCAGCGCGAAGGCACCCAGCTTCGGCGCGCCACCGATGAGCAGCGTGACCGGGGTCGGTGCGCCTTGATAGACGTCCGGCACCCACATGTGGAACGGCGCAGCACCCAGCTTGAACGCCAGGCCGGCGACCACGAAGACCACGCCGAACACCAGCACGATCTTGTTCACAGCGCCCGAAGCGATCACTTCGAAGACCTTGGCGAGTTCGAGCGAGCCCGTCGCGCCATACATCATCGACATCCCGTACAGCAGGAAGCCCGAAGCCAGCGCGCCCAGCACGTAGTACTTCATGGCCGACTCGGTCGCGTTCGTCGAATCGCGCCACACGGCGGCGAGCGCATACAGCGACAGCGACATCAGTTCCAGACCCAGATACAGCGTCAGGAAGCTGTTGCCCGAGATCATCACCGACAGGCCCAGCAGCGAGAACAGGCTGAGGACATAGAAGTCGCCACGCGCAAGACCGCGCGCTTCCAGATACTTCTGGCCGTAGATGAACGTGACGAACGTTGCCAGACCACCGAAGGCCTTGAGCAGGTTCGACATCGGGTCGGCGACGAACACATTGCCGAACAGGTAATGCGACGCCGGGTCGGCGGCGTTGCAAGCCCACAGCACCGACACGACAGCCGACGTGATGCACGCCAGCACGTAGTTGAGCTTGCGCGTCTGGCCGAGGAACGCGTCGCACATCATGATCACGAGGATCATGAGCAGCAGGATGGCCTCCGGCAACGCAGGCAGCAGATTAATGTTTTGCATGATCTAGATGTCCTCCCCGATTACGGCAGCTTGGTCTGCGCCACGTGGGCGAGGAGGTTAACCACGGAGGTATGCATCAGGTCCGTAAAAGGCTTCGGATAGATACCCATGAACAACGTGAGAGCCGCCAGCACTGCGAGCATGAAGAACTCGCGCTTGTTGATGTCGACCAGCTCGCGCACATGATCGTTGGCGATGGCACCGAAAATCACGCGCTTGTACATCCACAGCGAGTAGGCCGCACCGGTGATCAGCGAGGTGGCCGCCAGCAGGCCCACCCAGAAGTTCAACTTCACAGCGCCCAGGATCACCAGGAATTCACCCACGAAGCCCGACGTTGCCGGCAGACCGCTGTTGGCCATGGCGAACAGCATCAGGAACGCGGCGAACTTCGGCATCGTGTTCACGACACCGCCGTAGTCGGCGATGTTGCGCGAGTGCATGCGGTCATACAGCACACCGATACACAGGAACATGGCGCCCGACACGAAACCGTGCGAGATCATCTGCACCATCGCACCCTGCATGCCGATTTCGCTGAACATGAAGAAGCCGAGGATCGCGAAGCCCATGTGAGCGATCGACGAGTAAGCCACCAGTTTCTTCATATCCGTCTGCACCAGCGCCACAAGGCCGATGTAGACGATGGCGATCAGCGCAAGCGCGACCATGAAGCCCGACAGGTAATGGCTGGCGTCCGGTGCGATCGGCAGCGAGAAGCGCAGGAAACCGTACGCGCCGAGCTTCAGCATGATGGCGGCCAGCACGACCGAGCCACCCGTCGGCGCTTCCACGTGGGCGTCCGGCAGCCAGGTGTGCACCGGCCACATCGGCACCTTCACGGCGAAGGCCATGAAGAAGGCCACGAACAGCAGTATCTGCACGTTCAAGGGCAGCTTCGCGGCGTACCAGTCGGTCAGCGTGAACGAGCCCGTTGCGTTGTACAGATAGATCAGCGCGACCAGCATCAGCAGCGAGCCGAGCAGCGTGTACAGGAAGAACTTGAACGCAGCGTACACACGGTTCGCACCACCCCAGATACCGATGATCAGATACATCGGGATCAGCGTGGCTTCGAAGAACACGTAGAACAGCATGCCGTCCTGTGCCGAGAACACGCCGATCATCAGACCGGAGAGGATCAGGAATGCGGCCATGTACTGCGCCACGCGTTCGGTGATCACTTCCCAGCCCGCGATCACCACGATCACCGTGATGAGGGCAGTCAGCACGACAAGCCACAGCGAGATGCCGTCGATGCCGAGGAAGTAGTTGATGTGGAAGCGCTCGATCCAGCTCGATTTCTCGACGAACTGGAACGAAGAGGCCTTGGCGTCGAAATTCGAGATCAGCGGCAGCGTGACCAGGAAGCTCAGCAGCGAGCCGATGAGCGACAGCGCGCGTGCGACGCCTGGATTGCGGTCGTTACCCACCGCGAGGACAACGATCCCCGAGATGATGGGCAGCCAAATGGCCAGACTCAGAAGCGGTAGCGATTGCATTGTTATTGGCTCCCCCTATTACTTGCCGTTCAACGTCACAAACAGCGTCAGGAGCCCGAGCATGCCGATGATCATGGCGAACGCGTAGTGGTAGATGTAACCGGATTGTGCGAAGCGGATGACACCGGCGAACCAGCCCACAAAACGTGCGCTGCCATTCACGACGGCGCCGTCGATGAGACCCTGATCGCCCGCCTTCCACAGGCCGCGACCAATCTTGAGCGCGCCCTTGGCGAAGACCACTTCGTTGATCTTGTCCATGTAGTACTTGTTATCGAGCAGGTTGTAGATGCCCGAGAACCGGTTCTTCAGCGCTTCCGGAATGTCCGGACGCTTGAGGTAGAAGAACGCCGCCAGAATGATGCCCAGCGCCGACAGTGCGATCGGCAGCGTGCCGAACGAGTGCAGCGCCATCGCCACCCAGCCGTGGAACTCGTGGCCGATCTCTTCCATCGCCGGGTGATTCTCGCCGACGAAGATCACGTCCTTGAACGCCACGCCTTGCTTGAAGAACTCGCCGAAGAGCATCGGGGCGATCGCAATGGCACCGATGATGACCGACGGGATCGCCAGCAGGATCAGCGGAATCGTGACGACAGCCGGCGACTCGTGCGGCTTCTGACCCGGGGCCAGACCGTGGTGCTCGTCGTGCGAATCCTCTTCTTCCTCGTGGTGCGCGTCGTGATGATCATGCGCATGCGCCTGACCGAAACGCTCCTTGCCGTGGAAGACCAGGAAGTACATACGGAACGAGTAGAACGCCGTGACGAACACGCTTGCGACCACTGCGAAGTAGGCGAAGCCCGAACCCGGCAGATGCGAGGCGGCGACCGCTTCGATGATCGAGTCCTTCGAGTAGAAGCCCGCGAAGAACGGCGTGCCGATCAGCGCCAGCGAACCCAGCAGCGACGTGATCCACGTGATCGGCATGTACTTCCACAGGCCGCCCATGTTGCGCATGTCCTGATCGTGGTGCATGCCCATGATCACCGAACCAGCGCCGAGGAACAGCAGCGCCTTGAAGAACGCGTGCGTCATCAGGTGGAAGATGGCGACCGGGTAGGCCGACACGCCGAGCGCGACCGTCATGTAACCGAGCTGCGAGAGCGTCGAGTAGGCCACGACACGCTTGATGTCGTTCTGGATCATGCCCAGGAAGCCCATGAACAACGCCGTGATCGCACCGATGATCGTGATGAACGACAGCGCAGTGTCCGACAGTTCGAACAGCGGCGACATACGGCTCACCATGAAGATACCCGCCGTCACCATCGTGGCCGCGTGAATCAGTGCCGAGATCGGGGTCGGGCCTTCCATCGAGTCGGGCAGCCAGACGTGCAGCGGGAACTGTGCCGACTTACCCATCGCGCCGATGAACAGGCAGATACAGGCCACGGTAATCAGGCGCCAGTCGGTGCCCGGGAACGACAGGGCCGCCACGTCGTTGGCCTTGGCGAACACTTCGCTGTAGTTCAGCGTGCCGGTGAAGGCCAGGATCAGGCCGATACCGAGCAGGAAGCCGAAGTCGCCGACGCGGTTGACCAGGAACGCCTTCATGTTGGCGTAGATCGCGGTCGGACGCGTGTACCAGAAACCGATCAGCAGGTACGAGACCAGACCCACCGCTTCCCAGCCGAAGAACAGCTGCAGGAAGTTGTTGCTCATCACGAGCATCAACATCGAGAACGTGAACAGCGAGATGTACGAGAAGAAGCGTTGGTAGCCCGGATCTTCCGCCATGTAGCCGATGGTGTAGATGTGCACCATGAGCGAGACGGAGGTGACCACGCACATCATCGTGACGGTGAGCGTGTCGACGAGGAAACCGATCTCGAGCTTGAGCTCGCCGATGCGCGCCCATTCGTAGACCGTGGCGTTGAAGCTCGCCCCGTTCAACACGTCGATAAAGGTCATGACCGACAGGACAAACGCGACCAGCACGCCGAGGATCGTGACCGTGTGGGCGCCCGCGCGTCCGACTTGCTTGCCGAACAGGCCGGCAATCATGGAGCCGACAAGCGGCGCCAGCGGAATCGCGAGCAGCAGGTTGGGATTCAATGTGGATGCCATAACAGCGTTCGCTTTAACCCTTGAGGCGGTCGAGATCTTCGACGTTGACCGTTTCGAGCTTACGGAACAGCGTGACCAGAATAGCCAGACCGATCGCAGCTTCTGCGGCGGCCACCGTAAGAATGAAGAACACGAATACCTGGCCGGCAATGTCGCCCAGGTAATGCGAGAACGCGACGAAGTTCAGATTGACCGCGAGCAACATCAGCTCGATGGCCATGAGCAGCACAATCACATTTCTGCGGTTGAGGAAGATACCGGTAATGCTGATCGCGAACAGAATCGCGCCCAACACCAGGTAATGCGCTAGCGACAACGACATCATGCTGTCTCCTTATTCCGCCGCCGGCTTGTCAGTGCCGGTGGATTGCTGCCGGGCTTCGGCGGGCATCGACACCAGACGCACGCGGTCGCGTTTCTTCACGCGCACCTGCTTGCTCGGGTCGGTCTGTTTGTGGTCCTTACGGGTACGCATCGTGAGCGCAACGGCTGCCACGACGGCCACCAGCAGGATCAGACCTGCCACTTCGAAGGCGAAGATGTAGTCGGTGTAGAGCGCAACGCCGAGCGCCTTGGTGTTCGACACGTCCGGTGCCGACACGGCCTTGACCGGGGCACGCGTGGCGCCGTAGCCGCGCATCAGCACGAGTGCTGCTTCGACGATCATGATCGCGCCGACGGCACTCGCCAGCGGAATGAACTTACCGAAGCCGCGACGCAGTTCGTCGAGATTGATGTCGATCATCATCACCACGAACAGGAACAGCACCATCACCGCGCCGACGTAGACGAGCACCAGCATGATTGCCAGAAACTCGGCTTCGAGCAGCATCCAGATCGCCGCAGCGTTGAAGAACGCCAGCACCAGGAACAGTGCCGACTGTACGGGGTTGCGCGAGGTCACGACCTTCAGGCCGGAGATCACGAGGATCAGCGCAAACACGTAAAAAAGAAAAGTTGTGAATTCCATAATCACCGGGTGTGCCGAGAATTAGCCAACGTCTGTTGCCGTACCGGGCGCGCTACCCAAGCACCGCGCCCTGCCCTGCTTTAACGGTACGGCGCATCGGCCGCCTTGGCCGCCGCGATTTCGTTTTCGTAACGATCGCCCACCGCGAGCAGCATCTCCTTGGTGAAGTACAGATCGCCACGCTTCTCGCCGTGGTACTCGAGAATGTGCGTTTCGACGATCGAATCCACCGGGCAGCTTTCTTCGCAGAAGCCGCAGAAGATGCACTTGGTCAGATCGATGTCGTAGCGCGTGGTACGACGGGTATTGTCGTCACGCACATCCGATTCGATCGTGATTGCCATTGCCGGGCACACGGCTTCGCACAACTTGCAAGCGATGCAACGTTCTTCGCCGTTCGGATAACGGCGCAGTGCGTGCAGACCGCGAAAACGCGGCGACAGCGGCGTCTTCTCTTCCGGAAACTGCACCGTCACCTTGCGTGCGAACGTGTAGCGCCCTGTGAGCGCCATGCCCTTGAGCAGTTCCAACAACAGGAAACTGCCGAAAAAGTCCTTGATTGCCCTTACCATGGGATTCCTCTACTCCGTTCGCCTCAGCCCCAGATGTTCCAGGGCGACATGATCCAGCCCCCAACCACGATCACCCAGAGGATCGTCAACGGCAGGAACACCTTCCAGCCCAGACGCATGATCTGGTCGTAGCGGTAGCGCGGGAACGTCGCACGCACCCAGATGAACACCGACAGCAGCAGGAACACCTTGAAAGCCAGCCAGAACACACCCGGGATGAACGACAGGAAGCCGAACGGCGCACTCCAGCCCCCCAGGAACAGCACCGAGGCCAGCGCCGAGATGATGATCATGTTGATGTACTCGGCCAGGAAGAACAGGGCGAAGCCCATGCCCGAGTATTCGATCATGTGACCGGCCACGATTTCCGACTCGCCTTCCACCACGTCGAACGGGTGGCGGTTCGTTTCCGCAATGCCCGAGATGAAGTAGACGACGAACATCGGCAGCAGCGGAATCCAGTTCCACGACAGCAGGTTCAGGCCCATGCCTGCGAACATGCCGTGCTCTTGCGAGCGCACGATGTCCGACAGGTTGAGCGAGCCGGCCGTCATCAGCACCGTGACCAGCGCGAAGCCCATGGCGATTTCGTAAGAAATCATCTGAGCCGATGCACGCATGGCGCCGAGGAAGGCGTACTTCGAGTTCGAGGCCCAGCCGGCGAGAATCACGCCGTAGACACCGATCGACGAAATCGCCATCGCGTAGAGCAGACCGGCGTTCACGTCGGCCAGCACTGCACCCGGCTGGAACGGGATCACCGCCCAGATCGCGAAAGCCGGCAACACGGCCATCACCGGAGCGATGGCGTAAATGCCCTTGCTGACTTGCGACGGCGTGATCACTTCCTTGAGCAGCAGCTTCAACACGTCGGCGATCGGCTGGAGCAAACCTGCCGGACCCACGCGGTTCGGACCGAGACGCACGTGCATCCAGCCGATGAGCTTACGCTCCCACAGAATCAGATACGCCACGCACAGCAGCAGAATCACGGCGACGACGAGAATGCGGACCAGCGCCCACACCGTCGGCCAGGCAACGCCCAGCAGCTGCGTGCCGTATTGATTGATGACTTCGTTCAGGCTCATTTACGCCTTCTCCACCGAAATTTCACCGAACATCGCGCCAAGCGCGGCGGATGCCGGCGTGGCTGCCGGTACGCGCACCACATTGGCGGGCAGCGTTTCCGAGCGAGCGGCCGGCAGCGTGACTACGGCATCGCCCTGACGCACGCGAACCGCGTCGCCCTTGGCAAGACCCAGGCTGTCGAACAGCGCAGCCGGCAGCGTTGCGCGCAGCGCAGCCTTGGCATCGTTGGTCAGTTGCAGCGACGGTGCACGGCGCACGAGGGCGTCGGCAGCGTAGATCGGCACATCGGCCAGACGCTCCAGACCCTGACCCGCAGCCTTCGGTGCAGCCAGTGCAGCCTTTGCGCGGTTGTCGAGCGACGCAGCCGAGAAACCGGCCAGCGCTTCGTCACGCACCTGTTCGGCGGTGTCCTGCTCGAAACCTTGCAGCTTGAGCAGATTGCCCAGCACGCGCAGCACCTTCCAGCCCGGACGCGTATCGCCCAGCGCACGCACCACACCGTTGAAGTGTTGCGGCAGACCTTCGGCGTTGACGAACGTACCGGCCGTTTCCGTGAACGGAGCGATCGGCAGCAGCACGTCGGCGTATTCGAGGCCGTGCTTGAACGGCGACAGCGAGACGACCATCTTCGCGGCGGTGAGCGCCGTGAGGGCTTGCTTCGCGTCGGCCGAGTCGAACTCCGGTTCGGCGCCCAGCAGCAGATAAGCCTGACGCGGTTGTGCGAACAGTGCCGCAGCGCCCTTCGCGTTGGTGGCCTTCACTGCATAACCGCCCACCGTGTTCGCGCCTTCCGTCAGGAAGCCCAGCTTCGCACCGGTGATGTCAGCGATCACTTGCGCGATGGCGTGCAGTTGAGCGAATTGCGGATGCTGAACCACTGCGTTGCCGAGCAGAATCGCGCGGCGCTCGCCGTTGATCAGCGAAGCGGCGATCGCCTTGGCGGCGTCGCTGGCGTTCACACCGGCGAGTTCTGCCGGGGCAGCAACACCCTTGGCAGCGGCTGCAGCCACGGCGATGCCTGCCAGTTCGCTCACCCACGCGCTCGGTGCGGCGATGATCTTGTTGGCGAGCTTCACCAGCAGATCGTCGTCCGAGCCGTGCAGCAGATTCAGCTGACCACCGGCCTTCACGGCCGAGCGCAGACGCGAGGCGAACAGCGGATGATCCTTACGCAGGAACGAACCGACGACCAGCGCGCTTTGCAGCGTATCGAGTTCGGCGATCGGCAGGCCGAGCCACGGAGCACCCTGGGTGCCGCCCGACACATCCGTCTGACGCAGACGGAAGTCGACGTTATCGCTACCCAGTGCGCGCACGAACTTCTGCAGCAGGTGCAGTTCTTCGATCGTGGCGTGCGGCGAGGCCAGTGCGGCAACGGCGTCGGCACCGAAATCGCGGATGATGTCCGTCAGACCGTGGCCGACGTACTCAAGCGCCGTCTGCCAGTCGACTTCGTGCCACTCGCCGCCCTGCTTGAGCATCGGCTTGGTGAGACGTTCGTCGCTGTTCAGGCCTTCGTACGAGAAACGGTCCTTGTCCGAGATCCAGCATTCGTTGACCGCTTCGTTTTCGAGCGGCACAACGCGCATGACCTTGTTGTTCTTCACTTGCACCACGAGGTTCGCACCCACGCCGTCGTGAGGGCTCACCGACTTGCGGCGCGACAGTTCCCACGTACGGGCGCTGTAGCGGAACGGCTTCGAGGTGAGTGCACCGACCGGGCACAGGTCGATCATGTTGCCCGAGAGTTCGGAGTCGACCGTCTTGCCGACGAACGACGTGATTTCCGAGTGCTCGCCGCGACCCAGCATGCCGAATTCCATGACGCCGGCCACTTCCTGGCCGAAACGCACGCAACGGGTGCAGTGGATGCAGCGCGACATCTCTTCCATCGAGATGAGCGGGCCCACGTTCTTGTGGAACACCACGCGCTTCTCTTCCTGATAGCGCGAAGCCGACTTACCGTAACCCACTGCCAGATCTTGCAGTTGGCACTCACCGCCCTGATCGCAGATCGGGCAGTCGAGCGGGTGGTTGATCAGCAGGAACTCCATCACCGATTGCTGTGCCTTCACAGCCTTCTCGGAGTTCGTACGCACGATCATGCCGTTGGCCACCGGCGTAGCGCATGCCGGCACCGCCTTCGGGGCCTTCTCGACCTCGACCAGGCACATGCGGCAGTTCGCAGCGATGGACAACTTCTTGTGGTAACAGAAGTGGGGAATATAGGTGCCGTTCTTCTTGGCAGCCTGGATCACCATGCTGCCTTCGGGCACCTCGACCTTTTGGCCGTCAATTTCGATTTCAACCATAGCGGTTCAATGCCAAGCGTCAAAAGGGATTAGTGAGCGCCGACCAAGCAATGCTTGTGCTCGACGTGGTAGGCGAACTCGTCCCAGAAGTGTTTGAGCATGCCGCGCACCGGCATCGCTGCGGCATCGCCCAGCGCGCAAATGGTACGGCCCATGATGTTCTCGGCCACCGAGTTGAGCAGGTCCAGATCTTCCTTGCGGCCTTCACCATGCTCGATACGATTGACCACGCGCCACAGCCAGCCAGTACCTTCACGGCACGGCGTGCACTGACCGCACGATTCTTCGTAGTAGAAGTACGACAGACGCAGCAGCGACTTCACCATGCAGCGCGTTTCGTCCATGACGATCACCGCGCCCGAACCCAGCATCGAGCCAGCCTTGGCGATGCTGTCGTAGTCCATCGTGGTTTCCATCATCAGCCCGGCCGGCACGACAGGTGCCGACGAACCGCCAGGAATCACTGCCTTCAACTTCTTGCCACCGCGCATGCCACCGGCCAGTTCGAGCAGTTCGCCGAACGGCGTGCCCAGCGGCACTTCGTAGTTGCCCGGCAACTCGACGTCGCCCGACACCGAGAAAATCTTGGTGCCGCCGTTGTTCGGCTTGCCCATTTCCAGATACTGCTGCGGGCCCGTGGCCAGCAGGAACGGAACGGCTGCGAACGTTTCGGTGTTGTTGATGGTCGTAGGCTTACCGTACAGACCGAAGCTCGCCGGGAAAGGCGGCTTGAAACGCGGCTGACCCTTCTTGCCTTCGAGCGATTCGAGCAACGCGGTTTCTTCGCCGCAGATGTACGCACCGTAACCGTGGTGAGCGTGCAACTCGAACGAGAAGTCCGTGCCAAGAATGTTGTTGCCCAGATAACCGGCTGCGCGCGCTTCTTCCAGAGCTTCTTCGAAGCGTTCGTACACTTCGTAGATTTCACCGTGGATGTAGTTGTAGCCGACCGAAATGCCCATGGCGTAAGCACCGATGGCCATCCCTTCGATCAACGAATGCGGGTTGTAGCGCATGATGTCGCGGTCTTTGAACGTACCCGGCTCGCCTTCGTCCGAATTGCAGACGAGGTACTTCTGACCCGGGAACGCGCGCGGCATGAAGCTCCACTTCAGACCGGTCGGGAAGCCTGCGCCTCCACGACCACGCAGGCCCGACGCCTTGACGTCGGCAATCACCTGCTCCGGCGTGATGCCCTCTTTCAGAATGCGTGCAAGCTGCTGGTAACCACCGCGCTTGACGTAATCTTCGAGGTGCCAGTTCTCGCCGTTCAGATCAGCAAGAATCAGCGGCTTGATGTGACGGTTGTGCAGCGACGTCATGCTTTCTCTCCTGCAGCGCCCTTGGCCGTCAGCTCGTTGATGAGCGCGTCGACCTTTTCTTCGTTCATGAAGCCGCACATGCGATGGTTATTCACCAGCATGACGGGAGCGTCGCCGCAAGCGCCCATGCACTCACCTTCCTTGACCGTGAAGAGGCCGTCGGGCGTGATGTCGCCATACTCGACGCCCAACTTCTCCTTCAGGTACTTAGCCATTTCTTCGCCACGCGTGAGCTGGCAAGGCAGGTTCGTGCACACGGTCAACTTGAACTTGCCCGTCGGGCTCGTGTTGAACATGGTGTAGAAGGTTGCGACCTCTTGCACCGCGACTGCGGGCATCTCGAGGTAGTCCGCCACGAATTGCATCACTTCGGGCGACAACCAGCCTTTTTCGACCTGCGCTACGGCAAGGGCGTGCATCACTGCCGACTGCTTCTGCTCGGCAGGGTATTTGGCAACGGCACGGTCGATTTTCTTCAGGGCTTCGGGAGAAAGCATTTCCGATCCGACTGTTCTCTAAAACGTTATCCCCGCTCGTGCCAGCGCGGGCGCGCCGATTTTCTCGACTGCCCACGCACGACTGGCACGGCTACTGGAACGGCAACGGTATCGACCTGCGAAACCCCGCCGAATAAAACTCGCGAACGCGCGAAGCGTCCGCTGCGCACTTAGCGATCGATCTCGCCGAACACGATGTCCTGGGTACCGATGATCGCCACAGCATCGGCAATCATGTGACCCTTCGCCATCTCGTTGAGCGCCGAAAGGTGGGCAAAGCCCGGCGCACGAATCTTCAGGCGATACGGCTTATTGGCACCGTCCGACACCAGATAGATACCGAACTCGCCCTTCGGGTGCTCGACAGCGGCATACGTCTCGCCGGCGGGCACGTGGAAGCCTTCCGTGAAGAGCTTGAAGTGGTGAATCAGCTCTTCCATGTTCGACTTCATTTCGACGCGTGACGGCGGAGCCACCTTGTGGTTGTCGGTGATCACCGGACCCGGATTCGCACGCAGCCACTTCACGCACTGGCGGATCAGGCTGGCCGACTGGCGCATTTCTTCCACGCGCACCAGATAACGGTCGTAGCAATCGCCTTCCTTACCCACCGGAATTTCGAAATCGAGGCGGTCGTACACTTCGTACGGCTGCTTCTTGCGCAAGTCCCAGGCAATGCCCGAACCGCGCAGCATCGCGCCGGAGAAGCCGAGCTGCATCGCGCGCTCAGGCGACACCACGCCGATACCCACCAGACGTTGCTTCCAGATACGGTTGTCGGTGAGCAGCGTTTCGTACTCGTCGACACACTTCGGGAAACGAACGGCGAAATCTTCGATGAAGTCGAGCAGCGAGCCTTCGCGTGCTTCGTTCATCTTCTTGATCGCGCGCTCGTTGTGCATCTTCGACGCACGATATTTCGGCATCGTGTCCGGCAGGTCGCGATACACGCCGCCCGGACGGTAGTAGGCCGCGTGCATACGCGCACCCGAGACGGCTTCGTACACGTCGAACAGGTCTTCGCGCTCACGGAAGGCGTACAGGAACACGGCCATCGCGCCCACGTCGAGGGCGTGCGAGCCGATCCACATCAGGTGGTTCAGCACGCGCGTGATCTCATCGAACATCACACGGATGTATTGTGCGCGAATCGGCACGTCGACGCCGAGCAGCTTTTCGATCGCCATGACGTATGCGTGCTCATTGCACATCATCGACACATAATCGAGACGATCCATGTACGGCACGGATTGCAGGAACGTCTTCGATTCGGCGAGTTTTTCGGTCGCACGGTGCAACAGGCCGATGTGCGGATCGGCGCGCTGGATGACTTCGCCGTCCAGCTCGAGCACCAGGCGCAGCACGCCGTGCGCGGCCGGGTGCTGCGGACCGAAGTTCAGGGTGTAGTTCTTGATGTCTGCCACAAGGCCACCTTAATGTTTCAGACCGGCGTAATGCTCTTCGCGGATGATGCGCGGCGTAATTTCGCGCGGCTCGATCGTCACCGGCTGATAGATCACTCGCTTCTGCTCCGGGTCGTAACGCATCTCGACATAACCCGACGTCGGGAAGTCCTTGCGGAACGGGTGACCGATAAAGCCGTAGTCCGTGAGAATACGGCGCAGGTCCGGGTGACCTTCGAACACGATACCGACCAGATCGAAGGCTTCGCGCTCGAACCAGTCGGCCGAGCTCCACAGATCGATCAGCGACGCCACGACCGGCAGATCGTCTTCCGGTGCGAACACGCGCACACGCAGACGCCAGTTGTGGGTGAGCGAGAGCAGATGCGACACGGCGGCGTAACGGGGACCGTCGTATGCGCCATCGCCGTAAGCCGAATAGTCGAGACCGGCAACGTCCATCAGTTGCTCGAACTTCAGCTCGGGATGATCGCGCAGCGTACGCGCCACTTCGAGATAGTCGCTAGCCTTGACGGTGAGCGTGAGCTCGTCGAGGGCTTCCACCAACTGCTCGGCCCGGGGGCCAAGCACGTTTTGTAGGGTGGTCTTGAGTTTTTCTAGTGTAGACATGGGCGGTAGCGGTTATTTACGCGCGATCGTCGCAGTCCGCTTGATCTTCGACTGCAACTGGATGATGCCGTAGACCAGCGCCTCGGCCGTCGGCGGACAGCCCGGCACGTAGACGTCGACCGGCACGATGCGATCGCAACCGCGCACCACCGAGTAGGAATAGTGATAGTAGCCGCCGCCGTTGGCGCACGACCCCATCGAGATCACCCAGCGCGGCTCGGCCATCTGGTCGTAGACCTTACGCAGCGCGGGCGCCATCTTGTTACACAGCGTACCGGCCACGATCATCACGTCCGACTGACGCGGGCTGGGGCGGAACACCACGCCAAACCGGTCCAGATCGTAACGCGCCGCGCCGGCGTGCATCATTTCAACGGCACAGCACGCGAGGCCGAACGTCATCGGCCAAAGCGAACCCGTACGCGTCCAGTTGATGAGTTTGTCAGCCGTGGTGGTGACGAACCCTTCGCGCAAAACCCCTTCGATGCTCATATGCTTACCCTGAATCCTTCTGCAATGCTGCCAGTTACGTTGACGGTCTTATTCCCAGTCGAGCGCACCGCGCTTCCACAGGAAAACGAAACCGACGAGCAGTTCAAGCAGGAAACCCATCATGGAGATAAAGCCCACCCAGCCGATATCGCGCAGGGCGACGCCCCACGGAAACAGAAATGCCGTTTCGAGATCGAACAGGATGAAAAGGATGGCGACGAGATAGTAGCGCACATCAAACTTCATGCGCGCGTCTTCGAATGCCTCGAAGCCGCACTCGTACGGAGAGAGTTTTTCGCTGTCGGGATTGTTGGGGCCGAGGAATTTACCGACGCCAATCAGTACCGCCCCAAGACCGCCACCTACCAGAATAAACAGCAGGACGGGATAATAGGTTCCGAGGTTCAACTCTACCCTCTTTCGGTTAGTTCAAAGAACCGCTCTCGTCGATGGTGTGGGGACCGGAAAGCGGATGAACGGTGAGCACAAAATAAAATGCCAGCCAAAGCATAAACGCAAGGCTGGCATCGTAGAACTGTGGTGCCGACGGCGAGACTCGAACTCGCACAGCTTTCGCCACTACCCCCTCAAGATAGCGTGTCTACCAATTTCACCACGTCGGCATTCATAGTCTGCAATCCGCTGTCACTTACGAATCGCTTCAAGACCGCTATATTAGCGCCCTTCGGCATTTTGTTCAATGCACAAATCGATTTTTTTTCAACTTTCTTTACAACGTATTACTTGTCACAAACGCGATGCGAATTACTTCGGCACGTCTTGCGGATTCGCAACCGAAGCGGGTGCCGGGGCACTTGCTGCAGCGGGTGCGGAAGCCGTTGCCGGCGCAGTGGCCGCAGGCAAATTACCAAGGACACCGATGTTTGATGCCGGCTTGTACGAACCCATATAAGTCAGGCCCAGCGTGGTCACAAAGAACACCGCAGCCAGTGCAGCCGTGGTGCGCGACAGGAAGTTGGCCGAGCCCGATGCGCCGAAAAGACTACCCGACGAACCGCTGCCGAATGCCGCGCCCATGTCGGCACCCTTGCCATGCTGCAACAACACCAGACCGATAATGCCCAGCGCGGAAAGCACCTGCACCACGATCAACAACGTTTTCAACAACCCCATCTCACCACCCGTATAGAAGAATCCAATTCATCCGATTCGCAGCGAAATTGATGCACTGCGTCATGACTATTTCATACCGTTACAACAAACGGTATCGGCATTAGCGCGACAGACCTGCCTCGCAAATCGCCAGAAAATCCGCTGCCTTCAACGCCGCACCGCCGATCAGACCCCCATCGACGTCCGCCATCGAGAACAGTTCGACCGCGTTGTCCGGCTTCACGCTGCCGCCGTACAACACCGCCACATCCACAACCGCCTCACCCTTCGCACGCAGCAGCGAACGCAGATGCGCATGCACTTCCTGCGCTTGCGCCGACGTCGCCGTCTTGCCCGTGCCGATCGCCCAGACCGGCTCGTAGGCAACGACGATCTGCGCCGCCTGCTCGACCGTCAGTGCCGCGAGCACCGTTTCGAGCTGACGCGTAACGACTGCCATCGTCTCACCGGCTTCGCGCTCGGCCAGCGTTTCACCGATGCACACGATCGGCGTCATTCCGGCATCGAGCACGCGCAGCGTCTTGGCCGCCACACTCGCATCCGTCTCGCCGTGATATGCACGACGCTCCGAGTGACCGACGATCACGAACTTCGCACCGAACTCGGCGATCATTTGCGCGGCGACTTCGCCGGTGAACGCGCCGTTCACTTGCGCCGACACGTCTTGCGCACCGAAGCCCAGCACCTGCCCCGAGAGACGGGTCTGGCATTGTGCGAGATAGGGGAACGGCACACAAACGGCCGCGGTCACGCCCGGTGCGCTGAGCACAGGCGAAGCCAGCAGGTCGCCCAGCAGCGCCTCATTGCCGGCCAGACTGCCGTGCAGTTTCCAATTGCCCACGACGAGCTTGCCAGCCTTACGGCTGATGGTGCGACCCGAAGCTGCGGTACCAGTTGTCACGCCTTATCCCCCAATGCGTATAGACGAAAAACCTCTCATTCTAGTGCGTCCGGGGCATGGGGGTCAATTTCACCGGTTTTCTAACGCGTGAATCCGCATCAATCGGGGTATTGATGCGGATTCACAGCATTGGGCCCGGCGAATCGGGCAGAACGCGCTTACCAGGTCAGCACGATCTTGCCGACGTGCGTGCTCGTTTCCATCAAGGCATGGGCTTTGTCCGCCTGTTCGGCCGGAAACGTTTGATAAATCACCGGACGAATCCTGCCCGCGGCGAGCAGCGGCCAGACCTTGTCGTGCAGGTTCTTCGCGATGGCCGCCTTGAACGCCACCGAACGCGGGCGCAGCGTCGAGCCCGTCACCGTGAGACGGCGACGCAGCAGCGCCCCCATATCCAGCGTTGCCTTGCTACCGCCCAACAGCGCGATGATGGCGATACGTCCGTCGAACGCCAGCGCCTGCACTTCGCGCGGCAGGTAATCGCCGCCCACCATATCGAGCACGACGTCCACGCCGCGATCCTTGGTGAGTTCCTTCGTGACGGCGACGAAGTCTTCCGTCTTGTAGTTGATGCCGCGCTCGGCACCCAGCGTCTCGCAGGCACGCGCCTTGTCTTCGGAGCCGGCAGTGGCGAATACGCGATGGCCGAGTGCGACGGCCAGTTGAATCGCCGTCACGCCGATCCCGCTCGTGCCGCCCTGCACCAGCAGCGTCTCCTTCTCACCCGCCTCGGTATCACCGAGACGCGCGCGATCGAACACATTGCTCCAGACCGTGAAGAACGTTTCAGGCAACGACGCCGCCTCGACATCCGACAGCCCGTCGGGCACCGGCAGCACCTGCGCCAGCGGCGCGGTGCAATACTCGGCGTAACCGCCGCCCTGCACCAGCGCGCACACTCGCGAGCCGACCTTCAGGCCCCAGCGGTTGTCCGCGCCTTCGAGCACGCCTTGCGCGCCTTCCACGATTTCGCCTGCCACTTCCAGCCCCGGCAGGTCCGATGCACCCGGCGGCACCGGGTACTGCCCGATGCGCTGAAGCACGTCCGGGCGGTTCACGCCCGAGGCGCTCACCTTGATGAGCACTTCGCCCGGCTTGAGTTCGGGACGCGGGCGCTCGGTAAGCTTGAGCACTTCCGGTGCGCCGTACTGGGTGATCTCGATGGCCTTCATCGTGTCTGTCCTCGATTCCTTGAGCGGACTCGCCATGCAAGCGAAGCGCCGCCCATGCTTGTTGGGGTGTCGACGGTGACGCGCAGACATTCGGACCGACGCTTTGCGCGCGGCTCGTCCGTCATGACACGCACCCTCCGTGAGAATTTTGTCGAGCCTGCACCTTATCACCGACTGCGCCATCGCGTTGGCTGTGAATGCAAGCGCAGCGTAACGGCCGAGCCATTCCGAATTAATCGGGACGTGGGGAAGCGGTGTCGAACGAACGGAAGGCGTCGCAGACGTAACGACAGCGCAAGGGAAACGTAGAAACGTAAGGGAGGCGCCCCGAAGACGCCCACGTGACGGGCGCGCCGCAACGATCATCACGACCGCGCGCGACGCGCCGGGTTGACTTGCCTAGTGAGGACCCGCTTCGCACCGAATACGTCTCAGGCGACGCCCTCGCTCCCCTCATCGATCAGACCGTGCCGGATGGCGTAGCCGATCAGTTCCGCGCTGTCGCCAAGCGCGAGCTTATCCAGAATATGCGCGACGTGTGATGCGACCGTCCGCTCGCTCAGATGCAGCGCGTGGGCAACCTCGTTGACGGCCAGGCCGTCGACCAACATATGAAACACTTCGTTTTCACGAACCGACAGACTGCAATGTCTCGCATCGTTGTCCCGCGCATCGGTTTCCGAGCGCGTTCGTGGTCTGCGATGCAAGGCCCGCGGTGGATCATGGCGCGCGCCCTCACCCGCCGCCTTGCCTGTCCGGCCGGCGTCGCGCCACCCTGCGTCGGAAGCCGCCCGCGTGACTGCACGGCCTCGTCCGCTTTCCAGTTTCATGCCCGCCTCCTTTTACGAAGACTTTCGAAGACCTTCGTAGACTTTTGAAACCTCCTGAAGACATACCCACACCCGACCGGCAGTGGCATCGAGAACGACTACCGAGCACATCGCCGACGACGGGCGTCGCTCATTGTGCGTCAGACAATCGACGCCCGTAACTTCAGGGAAGATGATCGCCAGCGCGCTTTCGATTGCCTGCGCCTAATGCAAGGAAGTGACAAGGAAGCGGTCGACACAACGGCGCGTCACCCCCAGTGAGCGCCCGCTTACAGAACCCTCTTATGGTGAGCGTTCGGCGCTGCCGTTACTGAGCACGAACCGCCCGCGCCCGCCGTGCTTCGCCTCGTAAAGGGCGCGATCGGCCGCTTCGAACAGCATGTCGGGCGTCTTGTCCTCGTTGCGCGCCACCATCGCCACGCCGACGCAAGCGCCCACTGACACCTCGCCGACCGAGAGCATCATCGGTCGCGACGCCGCATCGAGAATCGCCATCGCCGCGCGCTCGACGTCAAGCACGTCCTGCACGTCGCGCATGATCACGGCGAATTCGTCGCCTCCGAAGCGGGCAATCACATCCCCCTCGCGCACGCTCGCGAGCAGTCGTTTGGCGAGACGCCGAAGCAACTCGTCGCCCAGCGAATGACCCCACGTATCGTTGACCAGTTTGAAGCGGTCCAGATCGACGAACAGCAGCGCCTGTGCGCCCGCCCCTTCGCGTGCACGACGCACCGCGCCCGACAACGCCTGATCGAAACCCTTGCGATTGAGCAGCCCCGTCAGATGGTCCGTATGCGACTCACGACGCCAACGCCGCTCGTTCGAGCGCTCGACGGTGATATCGCGCACGAACACGTGAACGCCGGCCAGCACGTTATGCGTCGCCCACTCGGGCTGATAGCTCACTTCGAAGCATCGATAGGCCGTGTCTTCGCCGAAGTCCCACACGAACGTGGCTGCCTCGCCAGCGAAAGCGCGCGCGAGATGCGGCGCGAACTCGCGATACAGCGACGGCCCGAGCAACTCGCGTGCCGTCACGCCCAGAATACGTTCGCGCGAACGCCGCAGCCGCACCTCGCAGGCGCGGTTCACGAAGGCAAACCGCTCGTCGCCGCCGAGGAACGCCACGAGGTACGGCACCCGATCTGCGACTTCCTGCATCCGACGCACGTTCGCGCGCGCCGCTTCACGCGACATCTCAAGCGCTTCCGTGCGTTCGCTCAGTTGCTCCATCATGCTGCGGAACGTGTTCGCCAGCGCACCGATTTCGTCGGCGCGCTGCACGGGCAGCGACTGCACCGCCCGCATGTCGCCCGCGCTGCGCTCGACCAATTCGCGCAGCGTGTCGAGCGGACGCAGCAAGCGCCGCGCCACCCACCACATCACGAGCGCGGCAATGCCGATCGCGGCGATGGCGAGCAACACCACCTGACGCCTGACGTGGGAAATCGGATCGAACGCTTCCGCACCGGGCAGCACCGCCACAACGTTCCAGCCCGTTGTGGCCATCGGGGCGCGCGCCACCAGCGGATGCATATGGACGATGTCGTTCGAGCCGGCGTCGCGCACGCCGCACATCGTCTGCACCGGGCCTACGGGCGTGAGAATCTTGGTGACGTCCGCCTGAATGACGTAGCGCGGCGGATTCTCGTTTGTGATCAGACAGTAGCGCCCCGTCTCACCGACACGATTGCTGGCGAGATCGACGATGAAGTTCTGCCGCAGGAGATTCACCGCACCGCCAACGACGGCGATCACCTTGCCCTGCGCGTTCGTCACGGGCACCGCGAGGACAATGCCCGGCGAGGCGGTGATCTTGCCTGCAATCACGCTGGACGCCGATTGCGGCGCGCCCGCCAGCAACTGCCGGAAATAGTCGCGGTCGGCGATATTGATGGGGGTGGCAGCGAAGGTGGAGTCGTAGAACAGATGCCCGTCGGGCGCGGCCACGAAGATCGTGTTGAACGTCTCCGGCATCGACACCGAGAGCCCCACGAAGGTCTCGAACTGCTCGGGCGTCATGTTGGCGGGGTCGCCAATATTGCGCGCCATGCGGTGCAGTTCGATGAATTTGGCGCGCAGCTTGTCGTCGAGCTGATCGGCCGCGAGCTTCACATGCGTGTCGAGCTGCGCCTGCATCGAGCTTCGCAACTCCCCATAGACGAAAAACTCGATCCCGACGGCCAATCCGACGATCAATATCATCGAGACGAGTGCTGTCGCCGCTGCGACCCGTCCCTTCAACGACTTCACCATGCTGGCCCGTACGAGAGTAGCTTTTGTCTTGCTTTCGCTTATTTTTGCGAGAGATTACCACCCGAAACGGCACATTTTCGGGAAACTTGAGAAATATTCGATGCCTGATTGACGCCTGCAAGGGACATCCTCATTGGCAACGATGAGTGACATCCATAGGAGATGGATAACGGCGCAACCCGAACCCGTCGTAAAATTGCGCATCCAACGCGCCACGATGGTGCAAGCCGGCAGAACCGACGAGGTCTGACCTGCCGATCCACCGAGAGAAGTGCCGGGCGGAAATCCCCGCCGGCGCGCATCGTGACCCGACTTGCCCGACCCGAATTCATTCATGACGAGCACCCAAGCGACTCCCGCGGCACCGGCCGCAGCCACTGCGACACCCGCCATGACGCCGATGATGCAGCAGTACACGCGCATCAAGGCCGAGCATCCGAACATGCTGGTGTTCTACCGCATGGGCGATTTCTACGAACTCTTCCACGACGACGCCGCCAAGGCCGCGCGTCTGCTCGACCTCACGCTCACCGCCCGCGGGCAATCCGGCGGCCAGCCGATCCGCATGGCCGGCGTGCCGCACCACGCCGTCGAGCAGTACCTCGGCAAGCTGGTCAAGCTCGGCGAATCCGTCGCTATCTGCGAACAGATCGGCGATCCCGCGACCTCGAAGGGGCCGGTCGAGCGCAAGGTCGTGCGTATCGTCACCCCCGGCACGCTCACGGATGCCGCCCTGCTCAGCGACAAGGTCGATCAATACCTGCTCGCCGTGCAGATGCCGCCCGCGCGACGCGCAAGCGTTCGCATGGCCGGTCTCGCGTGGCTGTCGCTGGCCAGTGGCGAGCTGCGCCTGATGGAAGTGGCTGCCGACAAACTGCCGCGCGAACTCGAACGCATCCGTCCGGCGGAAACGCTGGTGCCCGATAGCGCCGTCGAAGCCTTCGGCAACTTTTCGCTCGGCACCACGACGCGCGTGCCCGACTGGCATTTCGACACCGCCGCCGGCACGCAACGACTGCGCGACCAACTGGGCGTTGCCAGCCTGACGGCGTTCGGTTGCGACGGACTCGACCCGGCGCTGGGCGCCGCAGGCGCGTTGTTGCAATACGCAGCCGCAACGCAAGGTCAGTCGCTGCGACATGTGCAAAGTCTGAACGTGGAGCGAGAAGCGGCCTATATTGGCCTCGACGCTGCCACGCGCCGCAATCTGGAACTCACGGAAACACTGCGCGGCACCGAATCGCCCACCCTGCTCTCGCTGCTCGATACCTGCGGCACGACGATGGGCAGCCGCCTGATGCGTCACTGGCTGCACCATCCGATGCGCGATCAGCAAGTGCCGCAGTCGCGCCAGTTGGCCATTGCGACGCTGCTCGAAGGCCCCGGCACATGGCGCGCCCTCAATAGCGAACTGCGTCACGTCGCCGACGTCGAGCGGATTACCGCACGTCTGGCACTGCTGACAGCGCGTCCGCGCGATCTGTCGAGCCTGCGCGATGCGCTGCGCCGCCTGCCCGAGTTACACACCACTTTGCGCGCGGTCGAAGCGCGCTCGCCGCTGCTGGCGATCCTGCACGAAGACCTCGCGATTCCGGACGATGCGCTCGCGCTGCTCACGAGCGCCGTCGCCGAAGAGCCGGCGGCCATGCTGCGCGACGGCGGTGTCATCGCGCGCGGTCACGACGCCGATCTCGACGAGCTGCGCGACATTTCCGAGAACTGCGGTCAGTTCCTCGTCGATCTGGAAACGCGCGAGCGTGCGCGCACCGGCATCAACAATCTGCGCGTCGAGTTCAACAAGGTGCACGGCTTCTACATCGAAGTCACGCGCGGTCAGACGGACAAAGTGCCCGACGACTACCGCCGCCGTCAGACGCTCAAGAACGCCGAGCGCTACATCACGCCGGAACTGAAGACGTTTGAAGACAAGGCACTGTCGGCGCAGGAGCGCTCGCTCGCGCGCGAGAAGATGCTCTACGACGCGCTGCTGCAATCGCTGCTGCCGCATATCACCGAGTTCAAGCGCATTGCGCAGGCGCTCGCGCAACTCGATGTGCTGGCGTCGCTCGCGGAGCGCGCCGAGACGCTCGGTTGGGTGAAGCCCGAACTGGTGCAGGATCGTGTGGTCGACATTCGTCAAGGTCGACACCCCGTCGTCGAACAACAGGTCGAGCGCTTCATCGCCAACGATTGCTCGCTGGGCGATCCACGTCGTCTGCTGCTGATCACCGGCCCGAACATGGGCGGTAAGTCGACGTTCATGCGTCAGACCGCACTGATCGCGCTGCTGGCGTATGTCGGCTGCTATGTGCCTGCCGAAGCGGTGCGACTCGGACCGCTCGACGCGATCTTCACGCGCATCGGCGCATCGGACGACCTCGCCGGCGGGCGCTCGACGTTCATGGTCGAGATGACCGAATCGGCGGCGATTCTGCATACGGCCACCGAGCAGAGTCTCGTGCTGATGGATGAAATCGGGCGAGGAACGTCCACCTTCGACGGCCTCGCACTCGCCTGGGCCATCGCCCGTCATCTGCTCGGCCATAACCGTTGCTACACGCTCTTCGCCACGCACTATTTCGAACTGACGCAACTGCCCGACGAGTTCCCGCAATGCGCGAACGTCCACCTGTCGGCGGTAGAACACGGCGAAGGGATCGTGTTCCTGCACGCGGTACAGGATGGCCCGGCGAGCCAGAGCTACGGCTTGCAGGTGGCGCAACTCGCAGGCGTGCCGATGCCGGTCATCCGCGCGGCACGCAAGCATCTCGCGCTGCTCGAACAGCAGGCGCTCGATCCCGCCGCGCCGCAGCTCGATTTGTTTGCGCCGCGCGCGGCCGTTGAGCCTGCCGAAGAGGATGTGGACGACGACGCTATCGCACCCGTTGCAAGCGGCGCGGGTGCTCGCGACGTTCCCGCCCTCGACCCTGCGTCGGAAGCGGCGCTGGCGCGTCTGGCAGAAATCGATCCGGACGATCTGCGTCCGCGCGACGCGCTCGATCTGCTGTATGAACTGCGAAGCCTGATGCGCGGCCGCAAGCACGACTGACGCCACGACCGCACTCGCCGATATGTCGAACCTTCGTCGCCCACACGTCATGCATGACACCTGTACCGGCCTGCTGGCCGCGTGTCTCGTGACGCTTGCACTGGCGATCGGCCCGACATCGGCGATGGCGACCGCGGGTGGCGCGAAAGCGTCGCCCCGGACTGCGGCGAAGACACAACCCAAGGCACCGGCCAAGCCGCCGCCCTTCGAGTTCGCAGTGCTCGGCAATACGCCGTTCAACAGCACCGAGGTGCCGGTCACGCGCAGCGTGCTGGCAAGCATCGGCGACACCCCGGCGGCGTTCGTCGTACACGCAGGCAATCTCAAAAGCGTTTCGGAATCGTGCCGCGACGACCTCGTCACGCAGCGCCTGAGTCTGCTGGCCAGTTCGCCCAAGCCGATGATCTACGTGCCCGGCGCGAACGACTGGGCCGATTGCGAACGTGCAACGGACGGCAGCTACAACCCGGTGGAGCGGCTCGACTTCCTGCGCGATCACGCCTTCGACGACGACGCGCTACTGGGCCCCGGCCCTGTCGGCTACGCACAGTTCGACCTCACGCGACAGAGCGACATGGCACGCTTTCGGCAGTATCACGAGAACGTGCGATGGTTTTATCGCGGCGTCGTTTTCGTCGGCGTGAATCTTCCGGGCAATAACAATAACTATCGCTCGGCTGGCGGACGGAATGGCGAGTACGAGGATCGGGTGATCGCGACACGCGTCTGGCTGCAACACGCACTTGTCTACGCCCAGCAGAAGGGCGCGCTCGGTATGGTCGTCATCGCGCAGGCCGATCCGGAGTTCGAGTCGGTGCGCAGCGGCGGACTGGGCGGCATTTTCTCGGATCGCGCGGGACGTCGCGGCGTGGACGGCTACAAGGATTTCCGCACGCAGTTGCAACGACTGGCGGCGCGTTTCAAAGGGCCGATTCTGCTGATCGACAGCGGCAAGACGATGCGTCACTCGCAACCCTTGCGTGATGCCCATGGGGCACCGGTGAAGACGTTCACGCAGTTGAGCACCTTCGGGTCTCCTACGAACAATCGATGGGTGCGCGTGCACGTCGATCCTCGAACGTCCCAGCTATTCCGCTTCGAAAGCGCGCTCCTGCCACCGAACAGCACGGCTGCGCCGACGGCCAACGGTCAGCGCAGCAGCGGTGCAACAGCCGCACAAAGCGCCGCCTTGGGGACGGGAACGGGGATGGAAGCGGGGCGAACGACGACTGGAGGCAGCGTGTTTCCACCGGCTGCGGCACCCGGGACTGCGCCTGCGGGCCATGCCACGCCGCCGGCGACACCTGCATCGACGTCCACCGCAACGCCCGCATCCGCGCCTTATTCGGCGCTCTACCCGGCCTCTGGCCTGACGAGCAACACGTCCATCAGTCTTGACCCGAACGAGGGTGTCATGCCGATCGGCCCCGCAATGCTCCCGAAAGCCACGTCTCGCAGCACGACGCACGGCAATTGAAGCAGTTCACGTCGTAGATTCGGCTCAGGCCTGCGCTTCGGCGCTCGTCACCCGCCCACGCATTACGCAGATACACATCCTGGAAATGCAAACGCCGGACAGGCGCATCGCATATCGCGATGCACCTGTCCGGCGTTCTTGCTCATACTGCTCGCGGGCTTCGCGTCACGGGGGACGCTTGGCGGGTACCGCGATTAATGCAGCGTGGGCGCGTCGTCTTCGTCCTCGTCGACGATCTCGAGACCCGATGCGCCATGCGCATGCTGGTGCTCGATTTCCTCTTCGGTGGCCTGACGCACGTCCGTCACCTTCAGTTCGAAGCGCAGTGCCATGCCCGCGAGCGGGTGGTTGCCATCGAGCACGACCTTGTCATCGGCAACGTCGGTCACCGTGTAGATCAGCGTATCGGCCTCTTCGTCGCCATCTTCCGGCGTGCCTTCGAACTGCATGCCGACTTCGAGCGGTTCCGGGAAACGGCCGCGCTCTTCGATCTTGATCAGCTCGGAATCGTAGTCGCCGAAGGCGTCCGTCGGTTCCAGTTGCAGTTGGGTTTCAAAGCCGACGTCCTGGCCATCGAGCGCTTCCTCGATCTTGGGGAACGTGCCATCATAGCCGCCGTGCAGATAGACCATCGGCTCGGCGCCGCTTTCTTCGATCAGGTTGCCCTGAGCGTCCGACAACTTGTAAGTCACCGAGACGACGGTATTCTTTTCGATCTTCATCAAACTCTCCGAAAAACAGCCCGCATTATACGCGCTGCCGTATGACAGCGGCCCGGCTCCTACGCATGACGACATCTCCCTCCCTATTGCCGTTGCTCGGCGGCCTCGCTCCCGACGCTTTCATGAAGCGCTACTGGCACAAGCGCCCGTTGCTTATCCGCCAGGCGATCCCGGGTTTTTCCGCACCGCTCTCGCGTGAAGCACTGTTCGCCCTTGCGGCACAGGACGATGTCGAATCCCGCCTGATCACCCACGCGCGCAAACGCTGGCAACTCGATCACGGGCCGTTCGACGCCGACGATCTGCCACCGCTCACGCGCAAGCAATGGACGCTTCTCGTACAGGGCGTGAATCTTCACGCGCCCGCGGTCGACGCCCTGATGCAACAGTTTCGCTTCATTCCCGACGCGCGTCTCGACGATGTGATGATCAGCTACGCCACCGATGGCGGCGGCGTCGGCCCGCACCTCGATTCATACGACGTGTTTCTGCTGCAAGCACACGGCAAGCGCCGCTGGCGCATCGGGCCGCAACGCGACACGACATGGCTGGAAGACGTGCCGCTGCGCATCCTGAAAAACTTCGAAGCCGAAGAGGAATGGGTGCTGGAACCGGGCGACATGCTGTATCTGCCGCCGGGCTACGCGCATGACGGCGTGGCCGAGGGCGAGTGCATGACTTACTCCATCGGATTTCGCGCGCCGCTCGAACAGGAAATGCTTCAGAACTTCCTGTATTACCTCGCGGAAAATGCCGCCGACCTGCCGTTTGCACGCCATTTCGCTGGGCGATACGCAGATCCGAAGCAACCCGCCGTCAAACATCCGGCGGCACTGCCCGATGCGATGATCGACACGCTCATTTCGCAGCTCGAACGTGTGCGCTGGGGCCAAAAGGAAGTCGAAGATTTCCTGGGTCGCTGGCTCAGCGAACCGAAATCGCACGTGTTTTTCGATCCGCCCGAGAAGCCGCTTTCGACGTCACGTTTCGTGCACGAAGTATCTGCACGAGGCCTGACGCTCTCGCCGAAGACGCAATTGTTGTATCGACGCAACCGGTACTTCGTCAACGGCGAACCACTTGAAGTGCCTGTCACTGCGCGCTCTACGTTACGAACCCTTGCAGATCAGCGCGAGCTAAATGCAGTGGAATGTGCGAATTTCGAGCAAAAAGACCAAGAAATCGTTGAAATTCTGTACGATTGGTATGCTTCGGGATGGCTGCTGCTTGGACCCGACGCGAAAGGCGTGCGAAAGTTGCGCGCCGTAAGGAAAAAAGCGGGGTAAAACCGCGAGATTGACGTGACGCGTTGGGGAAAACCCAATATAATTTCTCGCCAAGCAGCTTGCATGACCAAGGGTAATCCTCAATTGCCAATGTCTCGCAATCGGCTTTGCGCTGGCAAGAGCGTATTACCGTAACTAATATTCACTTCGCTTGTCTTCTACCATAAAAGGACGTGATCATGAAGAAGTCTCTCCTCGTCGCTTCGTTGTTGGCTATCGCCCTGACCGCCTGCGGCAAGAAGGAAGAAGCCGCTGCTCCGGCTGCTGACGCTGCCGCTTCGGCTGCTACGGCTGCTTCGGACGCCGCTTCGGCTGCTGGCGCTGCTGCTGACTCGGCTGCTTCGGCTGCTGGTGCTGCTGCTGACACGGCCGCTTCGGCTGCTGGTGCTGCTGCTGACGCCGTTGCTTCGGCTGCTGACGCTGCTGCCAGCAAGTAAGCTCTCACTGCCGCAAGGCAGTTGAGCAAAAAAAGCCGGTCTTCTGACCGGCTTTTTTACGTCTGTACTTTTTACATCTATACGCTTCACATCCGCACGCTGCGAGACACCTCGCTAGCACATCAGCCAGTCGAATCCCCCCGCCTGCGTTGCCACGAGGATCTCCGTCGCCTCCGTGCCGATGACAGCGGTCATCGCCGCCATCGCGAGCTCCGGCGTATTGTTCTGCTCGCTCAAGTGCGCACAGACCACACGCTGAAGTTTTGCACGGTCGATCGCCCCGAGAATCTCCGCAGCCGCATCGTTCGCCAAATGGCCATAGGTGCCGCCAATGCGCGCTTTAAGCGACGGCGGATACTTGCTATTGGCCAGCATCTCGCGATCGTGATTGCATTCGAGCACCAACGCGTCGCAACCGCCCAGCGTGGCGATGACATGCGCCGTCGGACACCCGGCATCGGTCAGCACACCCAAGCGGCGTGCGCCATCGGAAAACACGAATTGCAAAGGCTCGCGCGCGTCGTGCGGCACCGTATAGGGATGCAGCTCCAGGCCACCTACCGTGAGCCGCTCGTCGGAACGACACCATCGTACGAGCGCGGTGCTGTCCTCGACAGAGAGCGTCGTGGCGACCTTGACGGCCTGGCCCGTTCCCCAACTCATAATGAGCGGGATTCGATACTTGCGAGTGAGGGAAAGTGCACTGCCGATGTGGTCGGCGTGTTCATGCGTGATGACGATGGCGTCGAGCGACGCCACGTCGATCGAGCGTGCCGTGAGGCGACGCTCGACCTCTCGCATCGAGAAACCGCAATCGAGGAGAATGCGTGTCGTGGAGGCACCTTCCGACGCCTCCACCAGCAGGGCATTGCCTTCGCTGCCGCTGCCTAGACTGGCGAACCGCACGCCCCGCCTTAACGGAGCTGGTTGCCGATCACGCTGATGATCGTCTGAGCGATCTGCGAGTTGTCGACGTTACCCTTGTCGTCGAGCACCTGCACGCGAGTCTGGCTATCGCCGCGACCCTGCACGTTCACGCTGTACTTCTTGGCCTTCTTCTGATCCTGCACTTCCTTCGCATGGAACAGGCTGTAGAAGAAGCCGTTGTCCTTCGCCAGCGATGCCGGATCGACATAGCTCACGAAGTACAGGCCCTTCGCGCGGTCACGATCGTCCACGGTGAAGTTACCGCGGTCGAGCGCCACGCCGACACGACGCCATGCGCGATCGAACGGCTCGTTGATGTCGAGGTACGAAGCATCGGCCGTCTTCACGACCTGGCTGGTCGGACCGCTCGCCTTCGCGCTTTCGACTTGCGCCTTGGCCTGATCGGCCTGCGCACCGAAGCGTTGCATCAGCTTCGTGAGCATGATGGCTTCGAGACCCGGATCATTCGGTGCCGGCTCCCACTTGGTCGTGTCCTTCTGCGAGTTCGTGAACACTTCCACCATGCGACGATGCGTGATGTAGATGTCCGTGCCGCCGTTCGGATCACGTTCGACGCGCGTACGGAAACGATCGCGTTCGCCCGTCGAATACAGACCGTCCAGCACCTTGCCCAGCAGATCGCGGATGATGTCCTGATTCAGCTTGGCGCGGTTCTCCGCCCAATCGGTTTCCATCACACCGGTATCGGACGAGTCGATCGTCAGCACGAAGCCGTTTTCCTGCCAGAACTCGCGCAGCGTCGGCCACAGTTCGCCAGCCGGCTTCTGAATCACGAGCCAACGCTCGTTGCCGTCGCGCACGACCTTCATGCCCGGCACGTCCGGCAGCACCGTATCCGTCGGATTGGCGGCAACGACCTTCTGCTGCGTCTCGTAGGTCGACAGCGTGGCGGTACCGCCCGGCGTCACATACTTACGGTCAGCGGCCTGAATGTTCGTCAGATCCGGCGGGACGTCGAGCGAGGGGCCGGTCTTCGAGCTCTTGTAGTCGACCTTGTCCGAAGACAAGGCGCTCGACAGCGAGCTGCATCCAGCGACGAGGGCCAACGAGGCAATAGCGGCCCATGCCAGCACGGGACGAGCTACGGAATTACTGACGATTCGTTTCATGAGTCGCAAAAAAATGGGTGGGCAATCGAACCCGGGTGCCTGAACGACAGCTTAGACAACGGCGATGTTGGCCGACTTGAGGGCTTCGAGCACCGTGTCCTGATACGGCTGCGCAAGCGGCGTGAGCGGCAGGCGGATGCCCGACGCGATCATGCCCATCTTTTGCAGCGCCCACTTCACGGGGATCGGATTGGCTTCGACGAACATGGCACGATGCAGTTCGAACAACTTGAATTGCAGTTCACGTGCCTTGGTCACGTCGCCAGCCAGCGCAGCAACGCACAGATCGTGCATTGCACGCGGTGCCACGTTGGCGGTGACCGAGATATTACCCTGACCGCCCATGAGCATGAGCGCAACAGCCGTCAGGTCGTCGCCGCTGTACACGGCGAAGCTCTTGGGAGCGCGCCGGATCAGGTCGATGCCGCGATCCAGGTTGCCCGTGGCGTCTTTCACGCCAACGATGCCAGGCACTTGCGCCAGACGCAGCAGCGTATCGTTGCTGGCGTCTGCCACGGTACGGCCGGGCACATTATAGAGGATGACCGGAAGCTCAACGGCTTCGGCAATGGCGCGGAAGTGCTGGTACTGGCCTTCCTGCGTCGGCTTGTTGTAGTACGGCACGACTTGCAGCGACGCATCCGCACCGACCTTCTTTGCATGTCGGGTCAGCTCGATGGCTTCGGCCGTCGAATTGCCGCCGGTACCGGCGATCACGGGCACCTTGCGCCCACGCGACTGGCCGGCTTCTGCGGTTTGCTGGACGGCGATCTCGATGAGTTCGCAGTGCTCTTCCACGTTCACCGTCGGGGACTCGCCCGACGTGCCGACGATCACGATACCGTCCGTGCCTTCGTCGACGTGCCAGTTGATCAGGTTACGCAGTGCTTCACGGTCAAGGCTGCCGTCCTCTGCCATCGGGGTGACAATCGCGACGATACTGCCTTGAATCGGAGTTTGGGTAGTCATGGTTGATCGAACAATTCAGCGATAAGGGTGGATTGTAGCGGATTACGCTGTCGCCTCGTACAAGGGCGCGCCGGGGTTTTCCCCGGGGACGGCAGCACGTACGGCACATAGGCGCTGCACACACGCCGCGCGCGGTGCAGGCAGCGTGACATCCTCGTAAGCCGCAACACGCAGGCCCGCCGTACGCGCGACGTCGAGCAACTCGCCCGGCGCCAGCAGAAACAGCGGATTGGACGGTTTCCCGTACCTTTCGTTTCCTTGGGCAAACGTTTCGTAAATCAGCACGCCGCCAGGTGCCACGCTCGCGGCGATCCGCGGAAACAGCGGGCGATGCAGATAGTTTGTGACGATGACGGCATCGAACGTCGCATCTGCCGCCAGCGGCCACGGCGCCCCTTCCAGATCGGCATTGAGCGTCGTCACGTTCGCCAGCGTTGCCATCGTGGCAAGCGCCGCTTCGTCGCGATCGACGGCCGTCACGTGCGCACCTTGCTCAGCGAGCCAGCGTGCATGACGCCCGTGACCGCACGCAAGATCGAGCACCCGCGCGCCCGGCGCGATCAGATGCGCCCAGCGCATCAGCCACGCAGACGGTGCACCGGTGCCGTGCACGGCACCCGAAGCAGCGGCGGTCACGACGTCAGCCGTCATGAATACTGGAGCCCCATGGCTTCACGCACGTCGCGCATGATTTCCTGCGCCGATTTGCGGGCCTTCTCGCAGCCATCGGCAACGATAGCGCGCAGCAGCGACGGATCGTCCATGTACTTTTGCGCGCGCTCGAGCATCGGCTGTTGTTCACGCAAAATACCTTCGATGACCGGCTGCTTGCATTCGATGCAACCGATGCCCGCACTGCGGCAGCCCTTCTGAACCCACTCACGCGTGTCGTCGTCGCTATAGACCTGATGCAACTGCCACACGGGGCACTTGTCGGGATCGCCCGGATCGGTACGACGCACGCGCGCCGGATCCGTCGGCATCGTGCGCACTTTCTTGGTGATCGACTCCGCGTCTTCGCGCAAGCCGATGGTGTTGTTATAGGACTTCGACATCTTCTGACCGTCGAGCCCCGGCATACGCGATGCCGGTGTCAACAGCGCCTGCGGCTCCACCAGAATCAGCTTGCGTGCGCCTTCGAGATAACCGAAAAGACGCTCGCGATCGCCCATCGACAACGACTGCGATTCGGACAGCATGGCACGCGCCTGCTCCAGCGCCTCGTCGTCGCCCTTCTCCTGATACGCATTGCGCAATTCGAGATAAAGCTTCGAGCGCTTGCCGCCGAGCTTGCGTGCAGCCGCGAGCGCCTTCTCTTCGAAGCCCGCTTCGCGACCGTATAGATAGTTGAAGCGGCGCGCGATCTCACGGGTCATTTCCACATGCGGCACCTGATCTTCACCCACCGGCACATGCAGCGCGCGATACAGAAGAATGTCGGCTGCCATGAGCACCGGATAGCCAAGGAAGCCATACGTCGACAGGTCCTTCTCCTTGAGCTTCTCGATCTGCTCCTTGTACGTCGGCACACGTTCGAGCCAGCCCAGCGGCGTGCTCATGCCGATGAGCAGCGCCAGTTCGGCATGCTCGGGCACCTTGCTCTGGATGAAGAGCGTGGCCTGATTCGGATCGATCCCTGCGGCCAGCCAGTCGATCAGCACGTCCCATACGTTCTGTTCGATGACATCTGGCGTCTCGTAGTGCGTGGTGAGCGCATGCCAGTCGACCACGCAGAAGTAGCACGGATACTCCGACTGGAGCTGAATCCAGTTCTTGAGCACGCCGTGATAGTGGCCGAGGTGCAAACGACCGGTCGGTCGCATGCCGGAGAAAACGCGTTCGGGGTACATGGTCTAGTTATGAGTCTGCAAAAACTTCAGGAAGCCAGCGACAGCAGCGGCGTGAGCATCCACACGATCACGTCACGCCCCCACTGAATCAGCGGCCACAGCCAGACACGGCCGAGCACACCGCTGACAACCAGCGCCATCACGATGAAAAAGCCGTAAGGCTCGATGCGTGAGAGCGTATAGGCCGCGCGCGCAGGCAGCAGCGATACCAGTACGCGTCCGCCGTCGAGCGGCGGCACAGGAAACAGGTTGAACATGCACATCACGAGGTTCACCACGAGACCGGCCTGCGCCATCATCATGAAGAACGGCTCGCGAACGCCCGCGATCTGGAGCCCGACGCCGAGCAAAGCCCAGAGGATCGCCTGAGCGAAGTTGCACAGCGGGCCGGCCAACGCCACCCAGATCGTATCGACGCGCGGGTTGCGCAAGCTGCCGAACGCGACCGGCACCGGCTTCGCGTAACCGAACAGGAAAGCCCCGCTCGTCATGAAATAAAGCGCGAGCGGCACGAGGATCGTGCCGATCGGGTCGATGTGCTTGAGGGGATTGAGCGTGACGCGCCCCATCAGAAATGCCGTGGGGTCGCCGAAATGCTTGGCGACATAGCCGTGCGCAGCCTCGTGCAACGTAATGGCGAAGAGGACGGGAAGCGCGTAGACCGCAATGGTCTGGATCAGGTCTGCATTCATAGCCGGCTATTGTAACAAGCAGACCTGCACGCCAGTATTACCCACCCTTACAAAGATTTTGGGACCCCAGCAGGCGGGTGCGGCGACATCCACGCCATCACGACAAACCGAATGGGGTCAACGATCCGCGTCCGCGGCGCAACACCTCCGGCGGCGTCACCGTCAGATCGACCACCGTCGACGGCTCCTTGGGGCACGCCCCACCGTCGATGACCAGGTCAAGTTGCTTCTCGAGCCGCTCCCGGATCTCCTCCGGGTCGTTCAGCGGCTCGGTTTCATCCGGCAGAATCAACGTCGTGGCCAGCAGCGGCTGGCCTAATTCTTCGAGCAACGCCAGCGTGATGGCATGCTCCGGCACACGCAGGCCGATCGTCTTTCGCGACGGATGCGAGAGCCGTCGCGGCACCTCTTTCGTCGCCTCCAGGATGAAGACGTAAGGCCCCGGCGTCGTTGCCTTGATCAGCCGGTACTGCCGGTTGTCGACGATGGCGAATTCGGCCAGCTCGGACAAATCGCGCACCAGCAGCGAGAGCATCTGCTTCTCGTCGAGTCCGCGAATACGGCGCAGGCGGTCGACCGCCTGCTTATCGTCGATATGACAGGCAATGGCGTAGCTCGAATCGGTCGGCAGCGCCACGATGCCCCCCTTGTCGATGATCTGCGCCGCTTGCTTGATGAGACGTGACTGAGGATTTTCCGGGTGAATCTGGAAGAATTGCGACATGTTGGCGGTAAGTTACTGCCAGCGGCTCCAGACCGGGGTGAGATCGTCGGGCAACGGTGGCAGCTTGCCGAGCAGCGCGCGGCTCTCGGTCGGTCCATGGAAATCCGAGCCGCGCGACGCCAGAAAACCGTACTGACGCGCGACATCGGCATACTCGCGGTACTGATCCGGCGTATGGCTGCCGGTCACCACTTCAATCGCTTCGCCGCCCAGTTCGCGGAACTGATCGAACAGCGCGCCGAATTCCAGCTGCGTGAATTTATAGCGTCCGGGGTGGGCAACGACGGCAATGCCACCTGCCCCGCGAATCCACTTGACGGACTCTTCGAGCGTGGCCCATCGGTGCGGCACGTAGCCCGGACGTCCCTCCGAAAGATACTTTGCAAAAACGTCGGAGACCGACGCGCATTTGCCGATTTCTACCAAAAAGCGCGCGAAGTGCGTGCGAGAGATCAGATCGGGGTTACCGACGAAGCGCAGCGCGCCTTCGTAAGCATCGGGAATGCCGGCGGCCGCCAATTGCTCGCTCATCAGTTGCGCCCGCGCCGCACGACCGCCGCGCGTTGCCGCAAGGCCGTCGATCAGCGTCGGATTGTCGGGATCGATGTTCAGTCCGACGATATGCACCGTGCGGTTGGCCCACGTAATCGAGATTTCGACGCCGCTCACGTAACCCATGCCCAGCGCTTCGGCCGCCGCCCGCGCTTCGCGCTGGCCGCCGATTTCGTCGTGGTCCGTCAGCGCCCACAGGTCGACGCCCGCCTCGAAAGCGACCTGCGCCACTTCGGACGGCGTCAGCGTGCCGTCCGACACCTTGGAATGACAGTGAAGATCCGCGTTGAGCATGATAAGCCGCCGGGTGATGGCGCAATCCGGGATCTCGGGGACGTCGGCGGCCCTGCCGCCCGCCCCCCCTCGCCCCTGATTGCCCTTCTGGCACCGGCGTATGACGTGGTAATGACGCCCTCATTCTACCGCTCAAGTGCACGCGACGCGAGTTGCCACGTGCGGCCCGAACACGTCCCGCTGCGCTGACCGGCCCTTAGTCTCGGCAGAAATCCTCGATGAGGCGCGCGACAACTTCCGGCTGATCGTGATGCAGCATATGCCCTGCGTCGTCGACGAACGCCTCCGTCAAATTCGGAAAGACCTCGAACCGTTCTCGAAAGACATCCGTACCCTGCGCCCCGGAGAAATGTTGCAGCACGTCCGAATCCGTCGCCTCGACGTGCAGGACGGGCGCGCTCACGTTGCTCCACACCGCCATGGCTTCGTCGAGCCGGTACGGATACGGATTGGCCATCTTGTGGGCTGCATCGGCAAGCAGATGCCACTGGCCGTCGCTCGCCTGACGCGCCCAGCGCGGCGCAAGCCACGCTGCCCGCTCCGGCGTGAGGCGCGGGTTCGTCTTGCGCAGGCGTGCCGCCACATCGTCGAGCGTCGCGTACGGACGCAACGTCGGCTGCGTCTGCACATCGTCCAGCCAGCGGCTCAGCTGACGGATCGCTGCGGCCGGTGGCGACGGCGGCAAGCCGAAGCCTTCGAGATTCACGAGACGCCGCACTCGCGCCGGACGCACACCGGCGTACAGACAGGCCACGTTACCGCCCATGCTGTGGCCGATCAGATTGATGGCTTCGCCGGGTGCCGCGTAGACGTCGACGAGCGCATCGAGATCGGCGATGTAGTCCGGGAACCAATAACTGCCGGCGCGTCCGTCGGCGACGGGCCAGTCGGTAAGGCCAAAGCCGCGCCAGTCGGGCGCGAGCACGTGCCAACGCTGCGCGAGCGTCTGCGCGACAAACTGGAACGATGCCGACACGTCCATCCAGCCATGCAGCGCAAACAGTTTCGGCGCGCCGGGCGTGCCCCACTGGCGAACGTGGTGGCGCAAGCCGCGCACCGTCAGAAACTCGGATCGGGAATCGGTCATATCGGTCACATCAGTCATGACACCGGCAGAAAGTGAATATCTGAACGAATGAGGAACGTCGAGTATATCGACGGACATCGCCACCTCGGTAGCGGCGTCAAAAAGCGGAACGCGCTTTCACGTGGACGCCGCTCTCACTCACCGGCCTGAAGCGCCGCGAGTTCGGCATCGTCGAAGCCGGCCGCTCGGCGGGCTTCGAGATTGAACGGCCCACGAAGGCGTGGCGCGCCGTACTGTGCGGCCAGCCGTGCGTACGTCTCGACCGGCTCGCAGCCCGCACGCTCACAGCCCCAGCGATACCAGCGGTTGCCGATGGCGACGTGCCCGATTTCGTCACGCAGGATGATGTCGAGAATCGCCGCACCGGCCTTGTCGCCGGCGCTGGAGAGTTTGGCCTTGATGGGCGGACTGGCGTCCAGACCGCGCGCTTCGAGCGTTCGCGGCACGAGCGCGAGACGTGCCAGCCAGTCGCCGGACGTGCGCCGCGCCATGTCCCAGAGACCGTCGTGCGCCGGGAAGCAGCCGTAGTCGTACTGATCGCCCAACGTTCTCAGGTGCGAGACGAGCAGCGAGAAGTGATACGCCTCCTCCGCCGCGACCTGAAGCCAGTCGTCGTAATAGCCGGTCGGCAGGTCGTCGAAGCGCCACAGAGCGTCCAGTGCGAGATTGATGGCGTTGAATTCGATGTGAGCGAGCGCGTGCAACAACGCGGCGCGCCCGTCCACCGATGTCACCGCCCGCTGCTTCAGTTCTCTGGGCGAAACCAGTTGCGGTGTGGCCGGACGTCCAGGAATTCCGGCCTCATGCTCACCGTCGACAGACACAAATCGACGCGCCGGATGCCAACGCGCCGCCCCATCGCGAACGGCGTCACGCAGCGCCGTCACGCCCGCGGCCTTCTCGAACGGATCGCAGACGCGCAGCAGTTCGAGCGCACGTTCGCGGGCGCAGGCAGAGGGAATTTCGACGGATTTGCCGGAAACGGCTTGGTGCGCGGCATCGGCGCCGGGCGCAGGAGTGAAATCGGCCATGACGTTACAATAGCGGTTTCGTCGATTTTAACCGCGAACCGAAGCCGCCATGCCGATCTATAAACTTGGAGACAAGACCCCGCAGATCCACGAGAGTGCTTTCGTGGCCGACACCGCCACCATCATCGGTGAGGTGATTCTTGCGGAGAACAGCAGCGTGTGGCCGGGCGTGGCAATTCGCGGCGACAACGAGCCGATCAAGGTCGGCGTCGGCACCAACGTGCAGGAAGGCGCCGTGCTGCATGCCGATCCGGGCTATCCGCTCACGCTGGCCGATGGCGTCAGTGTCGGCCATCAGGCCATGCTGCACGGCTGCACCGTCGGCGAGAACTCGCTGATCGGCATTCAGGCCGTGTTGCTCAACGGTGCCGTCATCGGCCGCGACAGCCTGGTGGGCGCAGGCGCGCTGGTGACCGAGCGCAAGACGTTTCCGGACCGTTCGCTGATTCTCGGCGTACCCGCCAAGGTCGTGCGCGAACTGACCGATGAAGAAGTCGCCAATCTCAAGCGCAACGCCGACGTCTATGCAACGCGCCGGCAGGTTTTCAAGGAACAACTGGTGCGCATCGGCTGAACGCACGTCCGGCAGCGGCGCGCGCGGCCAGTCGGGAGCGCGAGCCTTCGCTGCCGACGTGTTGAAAATGCGGCGCGCGCCCCCAGATATCGCAACATTGACGCGCCAATCGTCGGCGATTGCGCGCTGATGGGTCAGCCAGAACGAGCGAATGCAGAAAGACTTGTGCGCTTAATGCACGAGAGGGCAATGGATGCCCACGAGGCATCGCTCTCCCGTCGACCCTCAGCCCCAACCGCCGTTGCCGCATTTTTCAGGAATTCGACCGTGTCCGACCAACTTCAGAAATTCATGTTCGACGCCGCCCCCGTGCGCGGCGAATACGTCAGCCTCGACGCCACCTGGCGCGCTGTGCTGGAACGTCACGACTACCCGGTGGCCGTGCGCCACCTGCTCGGTGAAATGATGGCTGCGGCCGCCCTGCTGACGGCGAACGTCAAATTCGACGGCGCGCTGGTCCTGCAACTGCATGGCGACGGCCCCGTCACCATGGTGGTCGTGGAATGCAATGCCGACCTCACGATGCGCGCGACCGCGAAATACAGCGGCGAGATCCCGGACGACGCATCGCTCAAGTCGATGGTCAACGTTCATGGCCGCGCCAGCTTCGCCATCACGCTCGATCCGCGCGTGAAGCAACCCGGCCAGCAGCCGTATCAGGGCGTGGTGCCGCTGTCGGACGAACATGGTCCGCTGCCCGACATAGCGTCGGTGCTCGAGCACTACATGCACCATTCGGAGCAGCTCGATACGCGTCTTTGGCTGGCCTCGGACGAAAACCACGCGGTCGGTATTCTGTTGCAAAAGCTGCCGGGCCACGGCGGCACGGCCGGCACCGGTGCCGAACATGCCCCCGAAGTGGATGAAGACATGTGGAATCGCGCCTGCCAACTGGGCAACACGCTCAAGCGCGACGAAATGCTGAGCACCGACCGCGAGACGATGCTGCATCGCCTGTTCTGGGAGGAAACGGTCCGTGTGTTCGACCCGCTGCCCACAGCGTTTCGCTGCACTTGCTCGCGCGAACGCGTGTCGAACATGCTGCGCACGCTGGGCGAAGCGGAAGTCATGAGCGTGTTCGACGAACGGCCCAGCGTCGAAGTGGCTTGCGAGTTCTGCCGTCAGACGTATCATTTCGACAAGGTCGATGCGGCCCAGCTGTTCACCGCACAGCCTCACGCCGCACCGGCCGGGCAGCACTGAAACACAGATTCCCTACGGCGCGCGGAACGCCCCGCGCGCCAGGGACTCTGAGTTCACATCCGGCGAGATGCAGGGCCGCCCCTCATCGGACGCCGTTGCCCCTCGTCCACGGATAGGACGGACCACACCGGGTTATCGCGCCATCATGCCCCGAACCACCTCCGAAGCCTCCCCCACCAACGCGACACACGCCGCGCACGCTGCGCGCTCATGGCGAGCCCCGGCTTGTGCAATGGCGCTGTTGGCACTGACACTTGCCGCTGGCTGTGCGCAGTTGCAGTTGCCTCCGCCCGACGCGCCTTCGGCACGGCTTCCCGAATCGCAGGAAGGGGCACCGGCTATGACGGATGCGCAAAAGCTGGATCTGACGCGGCTGAACAAGCGCATCTACGACGAGCAGGAATCCACGATCGAGCGTGAGCGTGCTCAACGCGCGCTGGACGACGCCATCCGCAGCTACAACAGCAATGCCTATTTCTATGGCGGTTGGGGTGGCTGGGGCGGCCCAGGATGGTATGGGCCGGGATGGTACGGCCCTGGTGGGTATGGTGGATATGGCCCGCGATCCTCGGTCGGCATAGGTATCGGCTTCTGAAGGCAGGTTCCGAAGGTCAATAAAAAAAGGCGCTCCCGAGGGAACGCCTTTTTTGTACTACGTCTGCGCGAAACTGCCGGGAACAACAGCAGCGCCCCGTGAGGATCAACGAGGATCAGTGATGCTGCGCCTTGTGCGCCGACTGCGTCTTGCCCTTCGTCTGCGACGGCGGGGCCGGCGGCGCAGCAGCGACCGTCTTGTGAGCCGGTTCGGTCGATGACACGAGCGGTGCGTCGGCACCGGATGCACCTTGCGGCACGCCAGCACCATCCGCACCGACGAATTGCACGAACAATTCGCCGTCCTTGACCATCCCCAACTCGAAACGAGCGCGTTCTTCGATCGCCGACGTGCCGTCCTGCAGATCCTGCACTTCGCCGGCAAGGCGATCGTTACGTTCTTTCAACTGCTCGTTCTTCTGCTGTTCGGCGCTCAGCTCGTCGCGCAGTTCGTGCACGTACAACCAACCACCGTGGCCGAACCAGAGCGGATACTGGATGACAACCAACAACGCCACCAGTACCAAGGTCACCATTCGCATGCTTTCGCCTGGCAAGAATTCCGGGAAGACGGGCCTGACAACCATCAGGCCCTAACGTCCCGGGGAAACGGAATTAGCGCAGATTGTAGAACGTTTCCTTGCCCGGGTACGAAGCGATATCGCCGAGATCTTCTTCGATGCGCAGAAGCTGGTTGTACTTGGCGATACGATCGCTACGCGAGAGCGAGCCGGTCTTGATCTGACCTGCATTGGTGCCCACAGCGATATCGGCAATCGTCGAATCTTCGGTTTCGCCCGAACGGTGCGATACGACAGCCGTGTAGCCAGCGCGCTTGGCCATTTCGATGGCGGCGAACGTCTCGGTCAGCGTACCGATCTGGTTGATCTTGATGAGGATCGAGTTGGCCACGCCTTGATCGATACCTTGCTTCAGGATCTTCGTGTTGGTCACGAACAGGTCGTCACCGACCAGTTGCACCTTCTTGCCCAGCTTGTCCGTCAGGATCTTCCAGCCGGCCCAGTCGTCTTCCGACATGCCGTCTTCGATCGAGACGATCGGGAACTTGTCGCACAGGTTGGCGAGGTAGTCGGCGAATTCTTCCGAGGTCAGCGACAGGCCTTCACCGGCCAGTTCGTACTTGCCGTTCTTGTAGAACTCGGTCGAGGCGCAGTCCAGCGCGAGCAGCACGTCGTCGCCCAGGCGATAGCCGGCCTTTTCGACAGCTTCCTGAATGGTCGCGAGGCACTGTTCGTTCGATTCGAAGTTCGGTGCGAAGCCGCCTTCGTCGCCCACAGCCGTGCTCCAGCCCTTCTCAGCGATCAGCGACTTGAGTGCGTGGAAGATTTCGGTGCCGCAGCGCAGGGCTTCACGGAAGCTCGACTGACCGACCGGCATCACCATGAATTCCTGGATGTCCAGGCTGTTGTTGGCGTGCGCGCCACCGTTGACGATGTTCATCATCGGCACCGGCATTTGCATCGCGCCCGAACCGCCGAAATAGCGATACAGCGGCAGACCGGCTTCTTCGGCGGCCGCTTTGGCGACAGCCATCGACACGGCCAGCATGGCGTTCGCACCGAGGCGCGACTTGTTGTCCGTGCCGTCGAGTTCGATCAGGGTCTTGTCCAGGAAGGCCTGCTCGGCAGCGTCCAGGCCCATGATGGCTTCCGAAATCTCGGTGTTGATGTGCTCCACAGCCTTCTGCACACCCTTGCCGAGATAGCGCGACTTGTCGCCATCACGCAGTTCGATCGCTTCGCGCGAGCCGGTCGATGCGCCCGACGGCACTGCCGCACGGCCCATCACGCCCGACTCCAGCAGCACGTCGCACTCGACCGTCGGATTACCGCGCGAGTCCAGCACTTCGCGCCCGATGATATCTACGATTGCACTCATGTATTCCTCGGTATCTATAAGACAAAAACGCTAAAGGGAACCAGCTTCGCGCCGCGATCCTGCCCGCCACCTGCCGCTTCCACGCCGAGCGCTGACCGCGAACCGGCAGCGCGCCGAATCCTGACGTGGAGACCGATGCCGCGCGTGTGCGCGCACCGGTGGGCAAAACGTAGACGGGGGAACAACGGCGCCTCGAAATGAGGCACGGCGGCCTGTGGGGTGACTTCAATGTCGACGGTGCACTCGGCGTGCTGCACGCGGACCTCTCCTCCGGGGACTCGCCTTCGCAACGGCCATTGACGACCGCTGCGCGACAAGCTTAACGACTCGACGCCATGCTGCCAAGGCGTCCGGCCGCTATACCCGTCCTGTGGGCGTGCTGATAGTGGCCCCAGGACGGTGTGTCTCATTTCAGTTGAAATTGTTTTCCAGGAACTCGCCCTGCTTCACCGCCGCGTCAATCGTCTTGAGCGTGGTGAGCAGTTCGCGCATGCGTCCCAGCGGCACGGCATTCGGTCCATCCGAGAGTGCACACGCCGGATCCGGGTGCGTCTCCATGAAGAGCCCCGAGACGCCGACAGCCACCGCGGCACGCGAGAGCACCGGCACGAATTCGCGCTGACCGCCCGAACTGGTGCCTTGTCCGCCCGGCAACTGCACCGAGTGCGTGGCGTCGAACACCACCGGCGCGCCGGTCTCGCGCATGATCGCCAGCGAGCGCATATCCGAGACCAGGTTGTTGTAGCCGAACGAAACGCCTCGCTCGCAAGCCATGAAGACGTCATCGGGAAGACCGGCTTCGCGTGCAGCGTCGCGGGCCTTGTCGATGACGTTGATCATGTCGTGCGGCGCGAGAAACTGCCCCTTCTTGATGTTCACCGGCTTGCCCGACTGGGCGCAGGCGCGGATGAAATCGGTCTGGCGGCACAGGAAGGCCGGCGTTTGCAGCACGTCGACGATCGGCGCGGCAACCGCGACATCCTCTTCGGTGTGCACGTCGGTGAGCACCGGCACGCCGAGCTGGCGGCGCACTTCTTCGAGGATCTTCAGGCCTTGTTCGCGGCCCGGGCCGCGATACGACTTGCCCGAGCTACGGTTCGCCTTGTCGAACGACGACTTGTAGATGAACGGAATGCCGAGCGCGCTCGTGATTTCCTTGAGCTGCCCTGCGACGTCGATCGTCATTTGCTCCGACTCGACGACGCAGGTACCCGCGATCAGGAAAAACGGCTTGTTCAGGCCAACATCGAAACCGCACAGTTTCATGGGAACTCCTTGTTTCTCGCTCGCTGCGCGTCTCAGGCGGCCTTCTTGCGCGCTTGCTGACCGGCCAGCGCTGCTTCAACGTAAGCCTTGAAGAGCGGGTGACCATCGCGCGGCGTCGAGGTGAACTCGGGGTGGAACTGAACGCCCACGAACCACGGGTGCACCTGCTGCGGCAGCTCCATCATTTCCGGCAGATTCTCGGTCGGCGTGCGTGCCGAAATCACGAGACCGGCGGCTTCGAGCTGCGGGACGTAGTGATTGTTGACTTCGTAACGGTGGCGGTGACGCTCGTTGACCGTCTCGCCATAAATGCGCGACGCCAGCGTTTCGGCCTTGACCGGCACACGTTGCGAGCCCAAGCGCATCGTGCCGCCCAGATCCGAGTCTTCGGTACGCTGCTCGACCTTGCCGTCGCGATCCTGCCACTCGGTGATGAGAGCGACGACCGGATGCGGCGTTGCCGGTTCGAATTCCGTGCTGTTGGCGTCGGCCAGATTGGCGACGTCGCGCGCGAATTCGATCACGGCCAGCTGCATGCCGAGGCAGATGCCCAGATACGGCACGCGGTTTTCGCGGGCGTAACGGATCGCCTTGATCTTGCCTTCCGTACCACGACGGCCGAAACCGCCCGGCACGAGAATCGCGTCCAGATGCTTGAGCGCATCCGTGCCGTCCTTCTCGATCTGCTCGGAATCGATGTACTCGATATTCACGCGCGTTTCCGTGTGGATAGCCGCGTGACGCAGCGCTTCGATCAGCGACTTGTACGACTCGGTCAGATCGACGTACTTGCCGACCATACCGATCGTGACATCGTGCTTCGGATTCTCGACGGCATGCACCAGACGCGTCCACATGGACAGGTCAGCCGGCTTGGCTTCGATCTTCAGCTCGTCGCAGATGATCTTGTCCATGCCCTGGTCATGCAGCATTTGCGGAATCTTGTAAATCGTGTCGACGTCCCACACCGAAATCACGGCGTCTTGCGGGATGTTCGCGAACAGCGAAATCTTGGCGCACTCGTCTTCCGGGATCTGACGATCGGCGCGGCACAGCAGCACGTCCGGCGAGATACCGATTTCGCGCAGCTTCTGCACGCTGTGTTGCGTCGGCTTGGTCTTGAGTTCGCCGGCCGTCGCAATGTACGGCACGAGCGTCAGGTGCACGAAGGCCACGCTGTTGCGGCCCAGGCGCAGGTTCATCTGACGCGCGGCTTCGAGGAACGGCAGCGACTCGATGTCACCGACCGTGCCGCCGATTTCGACGATGGCGACGTCGGGATGGCCGTCCCACGTCGAACGCGCACCGCGCTCCACGAAGGCCTGAATTTCATTGGTGATGTGCGGAATGACCTGAACGGTCTTGCCGAGGTACTCGCCTCGGCGTTCCTTACGGATCACCGACTCGTAGATCTGGCCCGTCGTGAAGTTGTTCGCACGACGCATCTTCGCGCTGATGAAGCGCTCATAGTGACCCAGATCGAGGTCGGTTTCAGCACCGTCCTCGGTCACAAACACCTCGCCGTGCTGGAACGGGCTCATCGTGCCCGGGTCGACGTTGATGTAGGGGTCAAGCTTGAGGAGGGTGACTTTGAGGCCACGCGATTCGAGAATCGCGGCCAGAGATGCGGCAGCAATTCCCTTACCAAGAGAGGAAACCACGCCGCCCGTGACAAAAACGAATTTGGTCATCGCAGTAATTGCTCGCGGGAAAGCCGGATTATACCCGAAACCCGCCCCGTCCTCGAGGGGCTGCGCGGCAAATTTTGGCCTTGACAGGCACCCTGCGCGGCGTCCCGTCACGACCGGCGCGCCCCGGCACGAAACTCTGCGATCTCAGACTCGGGGCAGCACAAACCACCACCGGCGCTGCCGAATGTGCGCATTCACGCGCATTAGCGCGCATTGACTCGCCTCTCCACCGGCCGCCGCTCAGTTGCTGAGCCCCCCCCCGAGGCATCGTCGCGCGGCGCACGGCGTGCCACGCGCAACATTTAGGCGGCCAACGGACGGCGATGCTCTCCACGCAATTCCGCGAGCATGTCGCTGATGGCTGCCGCCGTGTCCAGCGGGCGCTCCATCGGGAAAAGATGGGTGCCGGGAACATAACGCAGGTGCGTGCCGACAATCCGGCGCGTCGCCCCGATCCCGGCCTGACGCAACTCCCGAGACTCGGTCCCCGCGAGGAAGCCGACCGGCACCGGCACGCCTCGCAGTGCGCGCACGGCGAGCAAAGGCGGCAACGTCAGATAGATCCGATATTCGATCTCGCGCGCAAAGGCGAGACGCCGGGCTTCGCCCTCCCCCGTCGGCAACGTCCCGCAATCAATGTAATCGCGCAGCACGTCCGGATCCCAACTGGCGAACGCCGGTTTGCTCGCAAAATGCTGCCACGCGCTTTCCCAGTCGGGCCATTGATCGCGACGTTTCTTGGTCACCCCCGCGGGCGACATCCGTTCGTAAAGCCCCGTCAGCATGCCCAGACGAAGCATCTGTGTGCGCCAGCCCGGCGTAACGATAGGCGAATCCACCATCACCACACCCCGCACGCACTGTGGGGCTTTGAGTGCCGCCATCAGACTCAGGAAGCCGCCGAGCGAATGCCCCACGAGCCAGACCGGCTCGCCCCGATACTGACGCTCCAGCGTGTCGACCAGTTCGTTGCGCAAATATCGCCAGCCCGGCGTCACCGGATAACGCGGGTCATGCCCGATTCGATCGATGGCACGCACGTCGTATTCGTCGGCCAGCGCACCGAGCATCTTGCGATAGACCCCGGCGGGAAAGCCGTTGCCGTGCGAGAAATGGATGATGTCTCTTGTCATGGAATTCGTTGTCTTGGCGAGCGTGCGTCATGCGCCATGGGACGGCGGCACACGTTGGCGCACGTTGGCGCACGTTGGCGCACGTTTGTGCATTCGGCACGAGGATCAGGCCGCATGACATTCACCGGACCATTCTAGCGAACCGCTCGTTGAGTACCCGTAGAGGTTTCCGTCGAATTGCCACTCTGCGCCGTCACGAAAAAGTGCCCGGAAAGCCCCCACATACAGCTCAAGCTGCCGCTTTTCAGGACGAATCGGGCGACATTGCGTGCCAGTAGCGCCGGTAACTCGCACGATAGGCCTGCGCCGTCATGCCGTCTGGCGCGCTGGAAAACCGAATGCCGCCATGCGTCACGCTCTGCCAGAGCGTCGCGCCCGCCGCTCGATAACGGGCGACCACGGCCGGTTTCGGATGCCCGAAACGGTTTCGGTACCCCGTCTGAAACACCACGTGCGTCGGAGATACCGCGCTCACAAACGCCGAGGTCGACGATGTCGAACTGCCGTGATGCGGGGCGAGAAGCACGTCCGAGCGAAGCGCCCTCCCATAGCGGGCCACCATCGTGCGTTCCTGTGCGCTTTCTGCGTCGGCCGCGAGCAATGCACTGTGCCGTCCGTTCTCAATGCGCAGCACACAGCTCACACTATTTGGCCCCGACCTCCCGCCCCAGCCGTTACGCAACGCCGCCTTGTCCGGATGCAGAAACCGAAACGTGATGCCTTCCCACTGCCACTGCTGCCCGGCAAGACAGGTGCGATGCGTTGTCGACGCGCGCCGAACCCGATGCCCATCGGGCAAGGACGACAGAACTTGCGCCCCTGGAAACGCCCGCAACACGCTCAACGCGCCGCCAAAATGGTCGTCGTGGGCATGGCTGACGACCAGCCGGTCGAGTCGCGTGATCCCCATCGAGCGCAAATACGGGACGATTACACGCCGCCCCGCGTCACTGCGTCGCCCCAATGGCGGGCCGCTGTCGAACAGCAGCGTTCGCGTCGCGGTTTCGACCAGCACGGCATTGCCCTGACCGACGTCGAGCATGGTCACCCGAAACTCGCCCACCGACGGCCGTTGCGGGGACGTCAGCGCCGCCGGCCCCATCAGCGCAACGCCGGCGAGTCGTATGCTGATCACCCACTTCCGAGCTGCGGGAACCCACTGCGGCATCGGCATCAGACAAACCACCACGCCAGCCACGGCCGCCGTCTGTGCCCATAGTGGCGCGACCGGTGCCCGCCAAACGGCCCAAGGCTGTGCCGCCAGCGTGGCCAACCAGTCCGCCAGCCAGACGACCACCGTATGCGCAACAACGAGCGCCCAGTGCGCAAGACCGGAAGGCAGCAATAAGCTTGCGAGCGCCAAAGGCGTAACGATCAGCGTCATGACCGGAATAGCGACGGCGTTCGCCAATGGCCCAAGCAATGGCACCGCACCGAACCACGCGAGCGTCAACGGGATCAGTCCGATGGTGACCGCGTACTGCGCGCGAGCCGCCGTCGCTAGTCGGCGGCCAAAAGCGATGCCCCAGCGCCCGCTCGACTTCGAGAGCGCCCGGTCGCTTCGCCTCGCGGCCATCACGAGCGCCGCCACCGCGCCGAACGACAACCAAAGGCCGGGCGTGACGACGGCCCACGGATCCAGCGCAACGACAATTGCCAATGCCCATGCCAACGCGTAAGACGGCGCAGCGAATCGCCCTGAGAGCAATGCCAGCACCACAATCGCGACCATGCCAACGGCTCGCCTCACAGGCACACCCCAACCTGCAATCGCGCCATAAGCCACCGCCGCCAGCAACCCTGCAACAGCGGCCGCCTTCGGCGCTGGCCACCACAATGGCAAGCGCCATCGCGCGAAGCTTGCTCGACGCCACAGCCCGCCCACCATCGCAGCCATCGCCCCGGCGACCAGCGAGACATGTAACCCGGAGATCGCCAGTAAATGGCTCACGCCTGTATCGGCGAACATTTGCCAATCGTCATCCGCGATATCGCCGCGCTCGCCGAGCACCAGCGCCATCAGCACGCCGCCATATCTCGCCGACGGCTCAAGCGCGGCGCGCAAATCGTCTCGCAATCGCTCACGCCACGCCGCGAATCCATACCCCGGCAACGGCCCCTCGTGCAGGCGACGTGGGCGTGCCGCACTTGGGAGCGCACCTTTGCCAAACGATGTCCGTACGTACCCCGACGCCCGAATACCTCGGATCAGCGCCAACAATTCCGCATCGAAGCCGTGCCAATTAGCGAAGCCGCGCGGTGCCTTGAGACGAACCGGCATTCGCCATCGCTCACCTGCACGAGGCAACCGCGACCCTGCCCCCTTTGAAGCGCCCTTCGACGCATCGCCTACACCTACACCTAAGTCGACAGCACTGCGCCGTGCGAGATTCCCGCCGAAGGGGGAACGCATTGGCCAGACCAACTCGATGTGCTTCGGCACGTGCACCGCACCACATGCCGAGTCATCGCCGCCAACGTGTCGTGTCAGCGCAAGCGATGCCGCGTCAGCATCATCATTGCCGCATACTGACGAAGCGCCACATGCGTCGCAGCCGCCGAGCCCCACACTGCCCCGCCCAACGGCGTAAGCGTTCTCGACATCAAAGACGAACCGCACACCGTCGTCTGTAGTGACGGGCAGCCCCGTCACCACGCCAGTCACCAGCACGTCCTGCCCTTCAAGTGCAGCAGGCAAGCTGTCCCCGAGCCGCAGTTCCGCGCGGTACGCCGCCCAGGCGTATCCACCAACACCGGCACTCAACGCGAATACCGTCACGGCAGACCATCGTTGCCAGACTGAATTTGCAGACGCTCCGGCAATGACCGGAGGGCATTCGGCACCGCCACCAGTCAGTGCGGCCTTGCCGTCACGACAGCGATTCTCGATCTTCGCCCTCCACGGTCGTGCGTATGAACTGGGACACCCCGCCGCCCAAATCACACGCAGCGCACCCGCGACGAATACACACCCGGCAATGCCGACCACCACGGTGAATCCTTGTCCCGTCGGCAGCGCAGAGGCTTGTTGCAGCCACCAGACACCCGCCACCCAGGCGAGCAGCACCATTCTCATGACGTCACCACGTCATGTTTCGACCGTCGCGCGACGCCTCGGCGTCAGCGCGATTGCCCGGAAGTGTTGGGGGACATCAGAGAGAAATTCGCGGCAGGTCCGTCGCCCGGCACCATCGCCATGGCACCGGACAAGCGCGGCAGCACTCGCCAGGCGTTGGCGCACGTCGCTTGAGACAACACCTCAGGTGCAATGCCTCGCAGCTCCGCCAGCACCTGTGCGATGCGCGGCAATTCCACAGGGCTATTGCGCTGCTTATAGCGCCATTCCGGAGCAATGTCGGGCGCATCCGTCTCCAGCACGATGGATTCCAACGGCATATCCACAGCCAAACGACGAATCTGCAACGCGCGATCAAACGTCATCTGCCCACCGAATCCAAGGCAAAAGCCACGCTCGACGAACATGTCCGCCTGCTGACGACTGCCATTGAACGCGTGCGCGATGCCGCCTCGCGGCGTGAAGATTCGAAGCTGTTTGAGCAGCGCGTCCTGCGAGCGACGCACGTGAAGAATGACCGGCAGATCGAAATCGCGTGCGATCTTCAGTTGCTCGACGTAAAAGAACTGCTGGCGATCGGGGTCGAGCGTCCTGACGAAGTAATCCAGTCCGATCTCGCCAATGCCGACGAAGCGCGGATCGCCCATGGCAAGCTCGACCGCCCGGCGCAGCGTCGCGATGTCCTCGTCGCGTGCGCGCGGCGTGTAGAGCGGATGAATGCCCAACGCATACACGCCTCCGGGAATGGCGCGGGCGGCAGCGCGAGCCGCGTCGAACGTCGCGCATTCGACCGCAGGCACGACAAGCCCGACCACCCCGGCAGCGACGGCGTCGGTAATCACAGTAGTGCGGTCGGCGTCAAACTCGGCCGCATCGAGATGGCAATGGGTATCGATCCACATGGTCAGGTGTCCTTAGGCGTCAATTCTACGGGGCGATGACAAGGCTCGCACGTCGTCTTTGTCGTGACCATCGGACAACACCGCATCATGGTCTAGGACGTTGCCGAAAAACGCATTCGCGCACCGTCCTGAAAATGCAAAACGCCGGGGAAATCCCCGGCGCTTATCTGTCCGTCATGACCGGCAACCGCCAGCCTTTCACGAACTTACGCAGATTCCAGCACCCCTTCGCGAAGACGCAAGGCCCGATCGCAACGACGCGCCAGATCGATATCGTGCGTGACGATCACAAAGCTGGTCTTGAGCGTCTCAGACAACTCCAGCATGAGCTCGAAGACGGTCTCAGCGGTATGCCCGTCGAGGTTACCGGTCGGCTCGTCCGCCAGCACGCATGCGGGTTGCGTTACCAGTGCCCGCGCCATCGCCACGCGCTGACGCTCACCGCCCGACAGCTCCGACGGACGATGCTTCATCCGCGAACCCAACCCGACACGCTCCAGCATCACCTGTGCCGCTGCGCGTGCCTGCTCGGTCGGCAGGCGACGGATACGCAGCGGCATCGCCACGTTATCCAGCGCAGAGAACTCGGCCAACAGATGGTGAAACTGATAAACGAAGCCGAGCGACTGATTGCGCTGCGCCGTCTTGTCGCGCTCGCGCAGCGACGAAAACGGCTTGCCGAGCAACGACACTTCGCCACGCGACGGATCGTCGAGCCCACCCAGCACGTGAAGCAAAGTACTCTTGCCGGAGCCCGACGCCCCAACGATCGCCACCTTCTCACCGGGCGCAACGTCAAGGCTCGCCCCGTTGAGCACCGTCACGTTCAACTGACCTTGCTTGAACGTCTTGTGCAGATCGCGAGCCCGCAACACAGGGCCGTCATAAGCCAGATTCGGCACGGGGGCCATCGATTGATTTGCGTTACTCATAGCGCAGAGCCTCCGCCGGTTTGACGCGCGAGGCACGCCAGCTCGGATAGATCGTCGCAAGCGCCGAGAGGATGAAGGAGATCACCCCGATACGGATCACGTCGGACGATTGCAGATCCGAGGGCAATTCGGAAATGAAGTAGATGTCTTGCGGCAGAAAGTGAATCCCCAGCAAACGTTCGATGAACGGCACGATCGTCCCGATATTCACCGAAATCAGACAGCCGAGGCCGACACCGAGCAACGCGCCGGCGAAGCCGATCGTCACGCCCTGCACGATGAAGATCTTCATGATCGAGCCGGGCTGCGCGCCCAGCGTTCTCAGAATGGCGATATCCGCGTACTTGTCGGTCACCGTCATCACCAGCGAGGACACGAGGTTGAACGCCGCCACCGCGATGATGAGCGTCAGGATGATGAACATCATGCGCTTTTCGGTCTGCACCGCCACGAACCAGTTCTTGTTCTGCTGGGTCCAGTCGCGCACCCACATGTTGCCGGAGAGCGTCTTGGCCAGTTCGCGCGCCACGAGCGGTGCCTGCTCCATATCCTGAATTTTCAGACGCACGCCCGTCGGGCCGTCGAGTCTGAAGAGTGTTTCCGCGTCATGCAGGTCAATGAGCGCCAGCGAACTGTCGTATTCGTAATGCCCCGCCGTGAAGATCGCGACCACGGTGAACTGCTTCACGCGTGGCAACACGCCGGCGGGCGTGATCGTGCCCTGAGGGGCCACCAGCGTGATCTTGTCGCCGATGCTCACGCCCAGCGCTCGCGCCAGCTCTCGCCCGAGCACGATGCCGAAGCTGCCCGGCGTCAGGTTGGTCAACGTACCGTCCGTAATCTGCTTGCCGAGGTCGGAGACCTTCGCTTCCTCACTCGGGACGATGCCGCGCAGGACCACGCCGCGCACGTTATCGTCGCGCGTGAGCATGGCCTGCTCACCCACATAAGGCGCTGCCGCAATGACGTTCTTGTTTTGCAGCGCTTCGGCGGCCGTACGCTGCCAGTCCGGCAGGTTGCCGTCGACCGCGAAGACCTCGATGTGCGCCAGCACGGAGAGCATGCGGTCCCGAACTTCCTTCTGAAAGCCGTTCATCACCGAGAGCACCACAATGAGCGCCGCCACGCCCAGCGCAATGCCGGCCATGGAGATGAAGGAGATGAAGGAAATGAAACCGTTGCCGGATGATCGCTTGCCGGTGCGCGTATAGCGCCAGCCGATCTGCCATTCGTATGGGAATTTCAAACGGATTCCTGATTCTTGATAAGGATCGATCGGAGCGTACCGGCGCCGGTTTGCACCCGCGCGGGTCCAGTACCCAAACTCCGCCCCCGGCCCCTGCCCGGCGCGGTGAATGGTACGTTCCGTACCTGACGTCAGGGTCACCCAACTGCCAGCGCGAAGTTTGCCATACAATTCGCCTCGACATGGATACACCTGCCCTGCACTTTCTCTTGCCGTTCGCGCTCCCCGCGTCGGCCCATTTGCCCGCACTGCTGGCCGAATTGGAGTTGCCCGCGCTCGAAAAGTTGCTCGCGCGCGGCGTTCAGTCGGCGCAGGACGTGCCGGAAGACCCGTTTGTCCCCACGCTGCCGCACGAACGCTGGCTCGCCGACGCTTTCGGGCTGCCCGGCGGCCCCGCGCGCGCGCCGCTCGCGCCGTTCATGCTGTTTGACGACAGCGGCGCACTCGACACCCGGTTCTGGTACTGCGCGCAACCCGCCCACATCCACATCGCCACCGACCATCTCGTGCTGACGGATCCGGCCGAACTGGAATTGAGCGCGGAGGAATCTGCGGCCCTTTTCACGACAGCACACGCGCTGTTCGCCGAAGAAGGCGGCGAGTTGATCGCACCGCGCCCCGACCGGTGGTATCTGAGCGCCCCCGCGCTGGGCGACCTCCTCGCGGCGTCGCCCGCGCGCGCCGCCGGACGTAACGTCGACATCTGGCTGCCGCAGGGCAAGGCCGAGTTGACGTGGCGCAAGTGGCAAAACGAAGTGCAGATGGCCTGGTACGACCACCCGGCCAATCAGGCCCGCGAAGCACGCGGCTTGCCGCCCGTGAACGCCATCTGGCTGTTCGGCGGCGGTCAGCGTATTGCGGCGCCCCGCATGAATCGTCCGTGCGTCACGGTATTGGCCGACGCCCCCGCTACGCGCGGACTGGCGAAACATATGCAGATCGCACTGCACCCCACCTCGGCAGGTATCGACGCCGCCGACGGCCGCACCCTGGTGCAGATCGACACCCTGACATCCTATTTCCTGGTGGAAGACTGGGCACGCTGGCGCGACGCCCTCGTCGACCTCGACCGTCGCTGGCTGGCGCCAGCGCTGGAGCGTCTGCAAAAAGGGCAAGCGCGAGAAGTCGCGCTCACGCTGTGCGGCGACAGCCACTCCGTGACCCTGCGCGCCCGTAGCGGCGACCTGCGCAAGTTCTGGCGTCGCCAGGGGCTCACCGCACGCATGGTGCCGCTGGCCCGGCTGGGCGAGGAAGTGGCATGACCGACATCGTCACCCGTCTCGTCGACGAGACGACCGCCGATACCCTCTCGCGTGACGGCGTCCACCCCGTGCTGGCCCGCCTGTTCGCCTCGCGCGGTGTGGTCGAAAGCACCGAGACCGAAACCGCGCTCGCTCGCCTGATTCCGCCCACGCAGCTCAAGGGGGCGCAAGAGGCGGCAGTCTTCCTCGCAGACGCCATCGCCGCGGGCAAACGCATGCTCGTCGTGGCCGACTACGACTGCGATGGGGCGACGGCTTGCGCCGTGGCCGTACGTGGACTGCGCATGTTTGGCGCGAACGTCGAATATCTGGTGCCAAACCGCTTCGAATACGGTTACGGCCTCACGCCGGAAATCGTGACGCTGGCGGCGCGTGGCAAACAAGGCCCGCCGGATGTTCTGATTACCGTCGACAACGGCATCGCCAGCCTCGATGGCGTGGCCGCCGCACAACTGCTCGGGATCGAAGTCGTGGTCACCGACCACCACTTGCCCGGCAGCGAACTGCCTAACGCGCGCTGCATCGTCAATCCGAATCAGCCGGGCTGCGAGTTCCCCAGCAAGAATCTGGCTGGCGTCGGGGTGATGTTCTACGTGCTGCTGGCGCTGCGCGCCGAGTTGCGCGGACGTGGCGCTTTCGACGCGCGCGAACAGCCGCGGCTAGATACGTTACTGGACCTCGTGGCACTGGGCACCGTTGCCGACGTGGTCAAGCTCGACACCAACAACCGCATTCTGGTGGCACAGGGCCTCTCACGCATGCGCGCCGGACGGATGCACCCCGGCATCAACGCGCTCTTTCGTGCGGCCGCCCGCAATGCACGGCAGGCCGGCAGTTTCGATCTCGGCTTCGGTCTGGGCCCACGCCTGAACGCTGCCGGACGTCTCGCGGATATGTCGCTCGGCATCGAATGTCTGCTGACGGACGACGACGCCCGCGCCTGGACGCTTGCGCAGGAACTCGACGCAATGAACCGCGAGCGTCGCGAAATCGAAGCCGGCATGCAACAGGAAGCGCTGGCCGATCTGGCGCGCTTCGATCCACGCGCCGCGACCACGCTTTGCGCGTTTAACGAGACGTGGCACCAGGGCGTGATCGGTATCGTGGCGGCCCGCCTCAAAGAGAAGTTCTACCGTCCGACCATCGTGTTCGCCCCGGGGGACGACGGTCAGATCAAAGGGTCCGGGCGCTCGATCCCCGGTTTCCACTTGCGCGACGCGCTCGACCTCGTCACCAAACGCGAACCCGGTCTGATCGGCAAGTTCGGCGGTCACGCGATGGCCGCCGGTCTTACGATTGCGGCCGACGCGTTACCGCGTTTTCAGGCGGCGTTCGAAGCGGTCGGACAGGAATGGCTCGACGAGAAGACGCTCTCGCGCGTCATCGAAACCGACGGCGATATCGGTGACGACTGCTTCGTCCCGCCCTTCGTCGCCATGCTCGACGCCCAAGTTTGGGGACAGGGCTTCCCGCCCCCAGTTTTCTCCGGCGAGTTCGACGTGCTCTCGCAGGCCATCCTGAAAGACAAGCACCTGAAGCTGCAACTCGGACGAGGTCGCATGCGTTTCAACGCGATCTGGTTCAATCACGCCGACACGTTGCCAAGCCGCGCGCAGTTCGCGTATCGCTTAGCTGCGGACACCTTTAATGGCGTATCGCGCGTGCAGATGATCATCGAGCACGCTCAGGGCTGAACACCAGCTTCGCCGAGACGTGCTTCGGCCCCATCACACGCTGCCCTGTCAGCACGATCGTGCGCATGGCCTCCGCCCAACCCTGCATAGACGCAAGCGCCACCTCGGCATGAACGACACTCGTTCCCGCTGAGCTGGCGCGTTGCGGGGCCTTGCCCGCCGGCCACGCACGACGCAACTCGTCGTCGACCGGCGTGTCGTAAAATCCGCCGCTCATCGTGACGTCGAACGCCAGCGTGTCGTTCGCCTTGCCTGTGCAATACGCCATCCCCGTCACCCCGAATCGATGCTCGCCCTCGGCGATCAGGCCGGTGACCTGAAACAGTCGCGACGACGTCCCCTCGCGTGATGTCAGCACCAACTCGATCGGCAACGGCCCCTCCCCCTCCAGTTGGTACGTACCCCGCAATACGGTGCTCGCGGATGTCTGATGACAGACGTTCTCCACGGCAATCGGCTGGGCCTGTGCTGGCGTCTGTGCCGATGCTATCGGCAAGCCGATCAGCCACGCCCCCGCAGTGAGCGTTGCCGCCCACGTCAAACTGCGCAAGGGGCGCATCGGAGTTGTCGAGTGACTCATGAAAATGCTCCTTAGTAGTCGGCTCGCACCGTCAACATGACGCTACGCGGTGTGCCGTAATGGTTGTTCCAGCTGGTGTTCGACAGGCTCTGGTAATAGCGGCGATCGAATACGTTGCTCACGTTCAGCGCCGCCGAAAGATGCTTGTTGTAGCGATAGCCCGCGCGCAGATTCACGGTGGCATACCCGCCCTGACGCAGACGAATACCGTTGGATGTGGACGATGTCTCGCTCTGCACGTCGACGCCGCCGCCTACGCTCCAGCGACGGCCGTCGAACGGCAGGTCGTAGTTCGTCCACACACGAAACAGGTGACGCGGCGCAAAGTCGGCGAACGACTGACCTTGCGAGGTGGCGTCGGTCAGGTATTTAGTCGTGTTGAAGGTGTAGCCCGCGAATACGTTCCATGCGTCCGTGATCTGGCCGTTCGCCTGCATCTCGACGCCCTGACTCTGCACCTCGCCGGACGCGATGTAGCGACACGTCGTGCCTACGCAAGGAACGCTGGGGTCGGTCTGTGCGCGGTTCTTCTGACGAATGCGGAACATGGCGAGCGAGACATCCATCGCCCCCTCGAACAACTGCCCCTTGATGCCCGCCTCGTAACTCGCGCCAGTGATCGGCTTGAGCAGGTTGTTGCCTGCATCGAGTACCGTCTGAGGCTGGAAAATGTCGGCGTAGCTTGCGTAGAGAGACCATGTGTCGTTCAGGTCGAACACCACACCACCGTAGGGAGTGGCCTTCGCGCCTGTGCGGTAGCTGCTTGCCGGCGCATGCTGATCCCACCACGAAACGCGCGCGCCCAGCACGAGCGTGAGCGGCCGTGCGAGACGGATGCGGCCCATGGCGTAGGCACCGTTTTGCACGGTGCGTGTCGGTGTCACGTTCGAGAACGGCCCCGTGGCGGGTTCCGCGACGCTGTTGGGGTCCCATCGGAAGATGTTGACGGGTCTGCCGCCGATCGACGGAACCAAGGCCGCGCTGCGTTGCTGCGTTGTCGCCTCCAGCCGTTGCAGGCCGAACAGCAGATGGTGCTCGCGCCCCAGCACCCGCACAGGTCCGTCGACCTGAAGATCCACGCCCGTCTGCGTGTTGTCGAACCGGTAGGCCGCGCCGGTCAGTTGACTGCCGGTCCCGGTTGTCGGGTTGATCGCCCCGAACGCCACGCCGTACTTCAGATCGCCACCGGCATCGAGATAGTTCGCGGAAAGCTTCGCTGCCCAGCCGTTGCCGAGTTGCTGCTCCAACGTGCCGAATACGCGCGTCTCGGACCAGTCGAAGGTGTCCCACGACGAGCCAAGGAACGTAGAACGCGGTAAGTGGAGATCGCCACCGGTGGTCGAGAAAGGCACGCCCGCAAGGTTCGGAGTCGACGTCGTACGTTGATATTGAACGCCAACGCGAAGCAGCGTCGTCGATGACAGGTCGGCTTCCGTCACGCCGTAGACGGTCGTCGCATGCTGACGGCCAACGTCGTAATACATGCGTTGCCGGTCATCGGACACCGCAACCCGCGCACGCAGCGATCCGCTCGGATTCAGCGGCCCGCCGATATCGGCCTCTTCGCGATAGCGATCCCAACTACCGAGCGTCACGGCGGCCGAAGCGGCAAACGTCTTCCCCGGACGCTTGTGCACGAGGTTGACCAACCCGCCCGGATTGCCCGTGCCATGAAACAGACCGGTCGATCCGCGAATGATCTCCACGCGCTCGTAGGGGGTCATGTCCTGCGGTCCCGCCGCCGTGTTCGCCATGAGCACGGGAACGCTGTCCTGCTCGAAGGCGTCGAGTTTGAAGCCGCGTGAGTAGTAGGCGGTCGTCAGCAGGACATAGGGCTGAACGGTAATGCCGGGGACCTTTTGCAGTACGTCCTCGACGGTATGCGCCCCCTGCTGCGCGATGAGCTTTTCGTCGACGACGGTCACCGTCTGCGGAATGTCACGCACCGACGGCGCAATCCTCCCCAGCAACGAGCCTTGCGTAGCGGCGGCGCGCGCATCACGCGCGGCGGTGTCAGTGACTTGCGTCACCGGCAGCGCAGCGGCGTCGGGTTGCGTTGCTTGATCGGACGTTTGTGCCGCATGTGCAGACGCAGCAGACGCAGGCGATGCCACTTGCGCGTACGCTGGCACCGTCCCTGCCGCCACGGCAAACGCCGCGATTGCGACGGCGCGCCGTACCCCGGGCGTTACCGTCAAAAGCGTAGTTGACGGGTATTGCGCCTTATCGGCGCTGAAACGATTTGTTTTTTTGGAAGACATCGGCAACACACCAACGAGACTGAAATTCGATCTCGTTATCGTGCCGATGACCGCATTACGTCACTCGCGTTTGCATCACCAACGGTGCCGATGGCATCACAAAGTGACGCGCTCCCTCAGCCGCGCAGCGTTGCGGATTCGCGCGTCAGGGTGTTGGGCAACATACCGAAACGCGCACGAAAGACCTTGGCGAAATGCGAGTCCGTGTAGCCGCACTGCCACGCCGCTTCGCTCACACTGATGCGCCGCGCGCTCAGCAATTCAAACGCTGTCGCAAGCCGACGCTCACGTACGTAACCATGCACCGTCGTGCCGAACTGCTGACGAAAACCCGCGCACAGCTTGTTGACGTTGATCCCGACTTCTCGAGCGAGCACGGGCAGCGATGGTGGTGCTTGAAGGTGATCGTTGAGGACGTCGCGAGCAGCGAACACGGCACGACGCGTGACCCGGTCGCGATGGGATTCCATGTCCTGCGTATAGGCAGCACATCGCGCCAACGCTTCGAACGTTTGTCCGATCAGCGCAAGGCGTTGCCAGCAGGTGTCGTCATCGCTGCCGTCTGCGTGCAGCGACGTCATCGCACTGGCCCAACGCCATTCATCGGCACTCATCGCACGCGTCAACACGGCGCTCGTCCCACACCAGGCACCTTGCACGCCGCGCATATCCGACGTGTTGGCAGCGCTTTCGCGCCAGCCCCGCGTGAGCGCATGTGCGTCCAGCCCACACGCTGAGATGAGATAGCGCTCGGAGAGCCGCAAGCTGAAGTAGCGCAACGCATTCGATTCGCCGTAGAGGTTATCGATGTCGAGCGGCGTGTCGCCAAAGCACACGTTCACGCTCCCCGCCCCCGCGTGGAGTAGCGGTGTACCGCCGGCGGCCCACTGCAATGCGCCGTCGAGCAAAAACACGATCTTGATATCTCCGCCCGCCAGCGACTCGCGCACCGAAGCGCCTGCCTGCGCCTGCTGTATGCCACGCACCACCGACAACCCGTCGAGATCGACGGCGTGCCGCCACGGCTGAGAAGTGACCATTTGCGAAATGTCCAAATCAAATGCTAATGAGACACATTATCATTTGAGCATTCACTTTACGCAAATGGGGTAACCGCACTTCCCGTATCGCGAGAAGTGCACAAGGTTACGTATCTACGCGGGCTGCGCCTCTGCAACGTATTCACGCATCACGCGCAGGAACGCTTCGCGTGCCGGATGCACCTCGACGCCCCGATGGCGCACGAAGAAGTTCGGCACCGCCGCGAGATCTTCCATCGCATGGCCGACGATGTTCGCTTCCTGACGGTAACGCTGATAAATCCCCCGCGGTACCAGCGAATAGCCGACACCCGCACCGACACACGCCACGATGGTTGCGTAGCTGCCATAGCTGAGGATGCGTCCCGGCGTGACCGCATTCGCAGCGAGCCACTGCTCCATCGTGCCGCGATACGGACAGCCCTGCGGCCACATGAGCAACGTCGCCCCCGAGAGATCGGCGGCTTCTTGAACCCGCCCAGCGCGCGCCGGCGCGACCAGCACAATCGGCTCCCGATAGATCTCGTCGGCCACAACTGACATCTGTGCCTGTGCTTCCAGACACGCCGTGCCCGCAATCAGGGCAGCGTCGACGCGACCGTGCTGAATTTCGTCGAGCAGATTCAGCGACGTATCCGTCACCAGATTCAGACGCACTTTCGGATAGGCCGCGTGGAACCGTGCGAGCACGGCGGGCAGTCGAGATGTGGCAGACGATTCGATCGCGCCCAGTGAAAAGTCGCCGGACGGCTCGTTTGCCGGATTGAGTGCCGCACTGGCCTCGCGCGACAACGCCAGAATCCGGTCGGCGTATCCGAGCAACGTACGTCCGCTGGGCGTGAGTTGCAGACGGCGCCCCTGACGGTGGAAGAGCTTCACGCCCACCGTGTGTTCGAGCGAGCGGATGCGGGCCGTCACGTTCGACTGAACGCAGTGCAACGCCTCGGCGGCCCCCAGCACGCTGCCCTCGTCCACGATGGCCTTGAAGGTCTGAAGTTGCAGAAAGTCCATGGGGAAGCTCCGGGGGCAGAAAGCAGGCACGAATTCACACGATGCCGAATGTTAAGCGAGGCGCGTCGTCACTTCAATAATAGTGAACAAAATCAGCTAAACAATTCACTTTTTTAGCGCATAGGAAAGGAATAAGCTTCGGGTTATCCCTAATGCGACGTCAGCCACGACATCCCGTCTCCGGCCAGCCCGCCGCACCTTGTGAAGGAAGTCACATCATGTACCGCCCTCTGTCCGCCGCCGCCAACCTCAACGCCACCGCCCCGGTTGTTGCTGCGCCGGTCACGCCGCTCGGCCTGTTCTTCCGCGCTGTCGATCAATGGCGTCTGCATTACGAACAAAAGCTTCAGGTCGAAGCGCTTGCCTCGTTCGACGATACGTCGCTCGCGGACGTCGGCTACGCGCGCGATGCGTTCGGTCTGCGCCAGACGTCGCGCTGAGCTGTTGTCCGAAAGTCGTCAAAAACCCCCGAAAAATGGGGGAAACGGGGGCTTCGCTGCGTTATAATTCCGGTTTTCCCGAATTTGCAAACGCCCTAGCTCATGGAAGCCGAACGCCTCAACGCCCTCGAATCCCTGCTCGCCGACCTGCGCACCCGCGTTGGCGAGCTCAGGGGGTATCTTTGACTTCGATGTCAAGCAAGCTCGCCTGACGGAAGTCAACAAGGAACTCGAAGACCCCAACATCTGGAACGATTCCAAGCGCGCCCAGGCACTGGGCAAGGAAAAGAAGGCGCTCGACAGCGTGGTCACCAACCTGACCGAGCTCGACACCGGCCTTTCCGATACGCAGGAATTGTTCGACATGGCCCGCGACGAGGGCGATGAAGATTCGCTCGTGGCGCTCGAAAGCGACACGCAGGGTCTCGCCGCACGCGTGGGCGACATGGAGTTCCGCCGGATGTTCAACAACCCGGCCGACCCGAACAACTGCTTCATCGACATCCAGGCCGGCGCTGGCGGTACCGAAGCCAACGACTGGGCCGGCATGCTGCTGCGCCAATACCTCCGCTACTGCGAACGCAAGGGCTTCAAGGCCGAAGTGCTCGAAGTGTCGGACGGTGACGTCGCCGGTATCAAGAGCGCCTCGCTCAAGGTCACGGGCGACTACGCCTACGGCTATCTGCGTACCGAGACCGGTGTCCACCGTCTGGTGCGCAAATCGCCATTCGACTCGTCGGGCGGCCGTCACACCTCGTTTGCCAGCCTGTTCGTCTATCCGGAAGTGGATGACTCGATCGAAATCGACATCAACCCGGCCGACGTGCGTACCGACACGTACCGTGCCTCGGGCGCAGGTGGTCAGCACATCAACAAGACCGACTCCGCCGTGCGTCTGACGCACATCCCGACCGGGATCGTCGTCGCTTGCCAGAACGACCGTTCGCAGCACCGCAACCGCGCCGAAGCGTGGGACATGCTCCGCTCGCGCCTGTTCGAACACGAAATGCGCAAGCGTCGCGCGGAGCAGGACAAGCTCGAATCGAGCAAGACCGATGTGGGCTGGGGTCACCAGATTCGCTCGTACGTGCTCGACCAGTCGCGTGTGAAGGATTTGCGTACCAGCGTGGAAACCGGCAACACCGGCAAGGTGCTCGACGGCGACCTGGACGACTTCATCTCGGCGAGCCTCAAGCAGGGAGTGTAAGGAATGGCGTTTGTCCGCACGCTAGCCGTGTGGGTGGTGAGTGCGCTGTGTCTTCAGCGCGCCGCCGTGGCTGCCCCGGCGAGTACGCCGGGTGCACCGGGTGCGAGTCCCGACACGGGACCGTACCTGCATGAACTGCTCAAGCGCCCGGACTTCTCGGGCGCTTACGCACGCATCGTTGCACCGCGCAATGTACCCGCGTGGGTGCGTCAGGGGGGAACGTCGACGCCGTCTCAACGAGTGAGCGTCGCCGGCAAGCCCTGGCTGCTGGTGCAGAGCTGCAAGCCGCACGACTGCCCTAGCGAGTACGTCCATATTTTGTATGAGCCGCGCTCGCAGTCGATCGCGGCGCTGTTTGTGCGGGACCCGAGCGCCGCGGCCAATGCCGGCCCGCACCAGGATCGCACCGAACTGATCTGGCTGGGCGCGCCCGATGGCTCGCTCAAGAATGCGCTGCTCCACACGCTGCGTTTTACCGAATAACTTCATCGTTCGCATCATGACCGATCAAAACACTCCGGCCGACTCGGCCAATCAGGCCAACGACCTGCCGCAGGACGACAACAAGCTCATCGCCGAGCGTCGCGAGAAGCTGGCGGCGATCCGCGCTGGCGGCGTCGCGTTCCCGAACGACTTCCGTCCCGAGCAGCACGCCGGCGATCTGCAAGCCCGCTACGAGGGCGTGGAAAACGAAGCGCTCGAAGCCGAACCCATCGCCGTGTCGGTCGCCGGTCGCATGATGCTCAAGCGCGTGATGGGCAAGGCGGCTTTCGCCACCGTGCAGGACGGCAGCGGTCAGATCCAGTTCTTCGTGAGCCGTGACGACGTCGGCGTCGACTCGATGACCGCCTTCAAGGGCTGGGACATCGGTGACATCATCGCCGCCACCGGCACGCTATTCCGCACCCGCACCGGCGAACTGTCGGTCAAGGTCAAGGAACTGCGACTGCTCGCCAAGGCACTGCGTCCCCTGCCGGACAAGTTCCACGGTCTCGCCGATCAGGAAACGAAGTACCGTCAACGCTACGTCGATCTGATCACGTCGCCGGAAACGCGTAACACGTTCCGCGCCCGTGCGAAGGCCATCGCATCGATGCGTCAGTACATGACGAACGCCGACTTCATGGAAGTCGAAACGCCGATGCTGCACCCGATCCCGGGTGGCGCTGCGGCCAAGCCGTTCATCACGCATCACAACGCGCTCGACATGCAGATGTACCTGCGTATCGCGCCTGAACTGTATTTGAAGCGCCTGATCGTCGGCGGCTTCGAGCGCGTGTTCGAAATCAATCGTAACTTCCGTAATGAAGGCGTGTCGCCGCGTCACAATCCGGAATTCACGATGATGGAGTTCTACGCAGCCTATACGGATTACCGTTGGCTGATGGACTTCACCGAAGCGCTGATCCGCCAAGCAGCGACCGACGCGCGCGGCACCGCGACCATCGAATATCAGGGTCGCGAACTCGACCTGTCCAAGCCGTTCCATCGCCTGACGATCGTCGAAGCGATCCGCAAGTACGCGCCGGAATACACCGACGCACAACTCGCCGAGATCGACTACGTACGCGGCGCACTGGGCAAGTACGGCGTGAAGGTCGACGCCCCGCAGTTCAAGAACGCCGGCCTCGGTGCGCTGCAACTGGCACTGTTCGAAGAGACGGCCGAGAGCCAGTTGTGGGAACCGACGTTCATCGTCGATTACCCGGTGGAAGTCTCCCCGCTCGCACGCGCCTCGGATACGCTCCCGGGCATCACCGAGCGCTTCGAACTGTTCATCACGGGCCGTGAAATCGCCAACGGTTTCTCGGAGCTGAACGATCCGGAAGATCAGGCCGCACGCTTCCGTGCGCAGGTCGAGCAGAAGGACGCCGGCGACGAAGAAGCCATGTACTACGATGCCGATTACATTCGCGCACTTGAGTACGGCATGCCCCCGACGGGCGGCTGCGGCATCGGCATCGATCGCCTGATCATGCTGCTCACCGACAGCCCGAACATTCGCGACGTGCTGCTGTTCCCGCACCTGCGCCGCGAAGACTGATCGGGACGGACAGGCGGCGCAGGATCTCGCGCCAACCGTCCGCTCAGTCCGTACGGCAGAAAAAAAGCCGCAACCGTTTCGGGGTTGCGGCTTTTTTCATCGCCATGCGTAAGTTAAGGGTTGCGAATTCCACGAGTGATCATCGGTTTTGGGTGCCGAGCCATCGGATTCGCTCGTCGTCGTATCCACATCTGCAGGCAGCTCTGTCGTGGACATGTTCGTCGCCGCTTCCGTGCAGGCTGCGCGACGACGCGTCAGCGCATCCTCCCCTTCCCGGCCAATCAACGACTTCCGCCAGTCGATCCCCGCACACTCGACGAGAAAGTCATTGATCTCGATGGCCGCCACTCGTGCAACTTCGCCCTCCTTCCCCATGCGCTCGACCGATCGAGTCACGTTCGAAAGACAATCGACAAGGCCGCCCGCGTGCATGTGAAACGCCACGATGCGCGCGCAGATGGTGTCCGCAACGTTCCCCGCCTCGCGGGTGGCAAGATGCGGCAAAACGGCGCGACCCACCGCACAAAATAGCTCTGTGTTCGGGTCTGAGGCCCACACGGATTCGTCGATGATCGGCATGACCGCGCGCCACGACGGGGCCAACGCACGCCACCCCAGGTCATACTCAAGCGCCGCCATCGTGCCCGGGGCGAACCCCGGCTCCCGGATGTACACCGACGGCAGCGATAACGCCTCGACGGTTGCAAATTCACTGGCGTCCACGTTTGGACTCGTGGCCCGAGGCAAGTCCGAGACCATTTCGAAGTTGGCCTCCAGGGGCGAATGGACGTCAGTGCGCCCCCGCTCCCCCGCGCCAACGCCCAGGCACGCCATGCGTGCCGAAATATCCAACGGCACATCGCCCGCATGAGCGTTGGTCGGACATCCATCCGCAGCACGCGTCGCGTCGAGCAGTTCCATCCAGAGCGCGCCGACCCGGTTCTCGTCCAGAAACGCCACACGATCCGGTTCGGAATGCAAATGCATGATAGTGCGACCGTCGACCTGCACTTCCACTGGGGACGCTTGTGGCAGGAGCGTCCGACACGGTGCCCGCAGCACAGGCTCCACGACGGCACTCAGGATGCGAGCGCCATCGAAATCGGTCGCCAGGGCGGAATGCGAAAGACGCTCGGAGGCAATCGGCGAAACGGCCGGAACCCCACCGCTGATTGAATCGAGCGTCGGAGCGGCATAGGCGCTTGGGGCATGGCCAGGTACTGATGGCAAGGCTGGCATACGTAGTCTCCGGTGACGGCAGCGAAATGTGCCGTCAATGAGTCTATGTAGCCGTCGATGTCACGTTTTGGCGTCAAGAGCCGTGGCTATGTGAAACGAGTCAATACGAAAAACCCGTTTCAGAAAGCCGGACTTCCACGATACGCGGACGGCCAGTCGCCATCGAGACGCAACCAGCTACGCGAGATAGGGAGCACTGCACCGTTCGACGCCCCCTCGATCAATTGACGTAGCGCCAGCGATGAGAGCGTCTTCGTGTCGGTAGGAAACGCCACAACGAACGTTCGGTTCACGGCGACGGCCGCAAACTCCGTCATCTCAAAGTGCTCCACCATCGACTGATAGAGATTGCCCAGCACGAGCGCACCGGCAGGTGCCATCCAGTTGCCGCGCGAGCCGCCGATCATCGTACCGTCGTCCAGGCGCGCAATACCGAATTCGAAGTGGCGCGCGGTCCATGCACGCGAAAGATTGGAGGCGGCCTGCGCAAATACCGCTTCGAAAGTCAGGCCGGCCGCTTGCAGATCGTTACCGTGCAGGCGTCGAAGTCCACTCGGGCTATCGAGTACGAGCGTAACGAAGACATCGTCAGAAAATGGCTCAGTGACATCCCCCTCGGGATCGTGCGCATCCACCCACGCACGTTGCACGACGTACGGATAGATATGCGGATGGCTGGCCGCATCAAGCGGCGTTTCAAGAGCAGGTAGCGTATCGATCATGACGGTGGGACAGGTCGATGAGAATGACGTTCACAGACAATGCGTGCCATTATGCGCGCGTCACGTCAGACGCGGATGCGTCCATCGACACGCACGCACCACGATCAGCAGCATTAATGCCGGAAGTATCCACACGCCCCACTGCCCCATCGGCGTCCACAGCACAGCGAGGTACGCTTGCAAGGGCAGCGCCCATGCAACGATCAGCAACAAGTTTTCCAGCCATCCCCATGGTCTGCGCGAAGCGGCCGGATGACGTGACCCCGATGGCGCCGGGTCGATCGACGTGGCGAGGCATAGCAACGGCACAATCAACCACGCCAGCTCGTAATACAGCAAATACGGCTGGACGAGTAACGTGGCAATCACCGCGGCCGCCACGCGCAGCGGCAACGGAGCCTGCCTCACCCACAACCATGCCGTGAACAGCACGGATGGTACCGCCACGAGTCCGTACAACACGTACGCCGCAGGCAGCGTCGCGCCCTGCAATCGCGCCATCGCGAACACCGTGGGCATCGCATGCCAGATGTCCCCCGCGCCCTGCTGAACGACTTCTGCGTTGAACGTCGCCACCGCCGCAAAGAACGCCTCCCACAATGCCCATCCGCCCCACAGCAGCGTCAGGACGCAACAAACGCCCCCGGTCAGCACCATCGCGCCTAACGCTCGCCATTGCTTGCCGCATAGCCACCACAACGGCAACAGCACCGCGAATTGCGGCTTTATGACGAGCAAGCCAGCACATACGCCCGCTAACAACGGGCGCGCACCCGACTGACTCAGGGCGACGGTCATCAGCAACAACGTCATGATGGAGTTCTGACCGACCAGCACGGCCACCCAAAGACCGGGGAAAGCCATCACTACGAGCCACGGCCAACCGGCCCATCGTCGCCATTGCATCACCGCCAACGCAAACAACACGACACTCACGGTGACGTATATCGCGTAGGTCCACGAATAAGGCAACCATGAGAGCGGCTGGATCAGCCATTGGAATGTCGGTGGATAGAGCCAATGCCCGAGTTCGGTGTACGCAGGAAAGAACTGGAGTTGTGCGGCGTCGAGCGTTTCCGGATGAAATGCCGACATCGCGCCGAGATGCGTCGTCAGCCAGGACACCGTCCAATAGACACGCAGATCGTGTCCGAGCGGCGGCATGCTGTGCTCGCCACCGCCGTCGCTCGTCAACCAACTGACGGCCCATGCACCCAGCGCAAGCCATTGCACCAGCATCACGACGACGGCTGCGATGACGACCCCGCGTGACAACGTGGTAGCCCCCGAAGCGATGCTTCGTTGCCGGAGTGCCCCAGTTGACGTCACCGTCTGTCGATTCACCTATCGCTTCCCCCACGACTTGTTTCTTTTGTTAAGTCCGCCCCGCCAGACTTGTGGGACATGCACCGTCAAACGCAGAAAATATCCATATTTTTCATAAACTTAGGACAACACCAAGGGTCTATCAATACGCTTCGCAGTGATGCACATCTTACATCGCGTTACAAAATGAAACGGATGCCGCGCTTGCCGTGACGGAAACTTTTCTCATGCGAAATCGCCCGTGCACGCCAGCACGCAGAAGGGGATTCGCTCTTACCGCACGATGGAGAAAACAACATGGATAACGATCTGCAACCGCGCCGCATGCATCCTTTGGTCGCTGCCGCTGCCGGCAGTATCGTCGTAGTCAGTCTGCTGGGGGTTGCCGCCATCACCGGCGTGCTGCCGGTGGCCAAGAGTACGGACGGCCCTGCGTCGTCAGGCAACAGTTCGCAGTACGCATTGACGTCGCCGCAATCGCCGTCGCTCTCGGCACAATCGCAATCGCAACCGTCGACGACGGCCACGCAACAGCAAGCGCAGCAGCAAGCCCAGCAACAGGCCCAATACGCGGCTCAGCAACAGGCCGCTGAGCGCGCCCCAGCTCCGCAACCGACGTATGCGCAACAAACGGCGGCACCGGCACAACCGACACAGCAACAAGCCGCCGCGTGCTCTACGTGCGGTACGGTGCAATCGGTGCAGCCGATCCGTACGGAAGGCCACGCTTCGGGGCTTGGTGCTGTAGGCGGGGCCGTGGCCGGCGGTCTGCTCGGCAATCAGTTCGGCGCAGGTAACGGCCGTACGGCAATGACGGTGGTCGGCGCGCTCGGCGGCGGTCTGGCCGGTAACGAAGTCGAAAAGCGCGTGCGCTCGGACACCGTGTATCGCGTCTACGTCCGCATGGATACCGGCAAGACGCGTTACTGGACCTATCAGTCCGCACCGGGCGTACAGCCGGGTGACCGCGTGCGTTTGGAAAACAACGGACTCGTACGCGCAAGCTGAGACTTCTCGGCGGCAAGTCGCCATGCCGCCGCCCGCGCGTGAATGCGTCTCGCAGAAACACAAAAGCCGCTCTCCTGAGCGGCTTTTGTTTTGGGATGCGATGACTTGCAGCGCATCCTTTCGTCTCTCACGACACTCCGACTCAGTCGGCTTCGTCGATCCATGCCAGTTGAATGGCTTCCAGGATCTTTTCGCCGGAGCGGTCCGGCGCATCGTCGAAACCATCGAGCGCGACCACCCACTTGTGCAGGTCGGTGAACCGCACATATTGCGGGTCGACATCGGGATGCGCTTCGGTCAGCGCAATCGCGATTTCCAGGCTGTCGGTCCATTTCATGGGAAGGCTCCTTTGTTATCTCGTCACTGCGCGAGGCCAGATGGCGTCGATCAGTGATTTTCCTTGGCGTGGTTGATCGTGTACTTCGGAATTTCGACCACCAGATCGGTGTCGTCGGGCATCAGCGTCTGGCACGACAGGCGCGACGTCGGCTCCAGTCCCCAGGCCTTGTCGAGCAGATCTTCCTCTTCGTCTTCTGCGGCTTCCAGCGACTCGAAACCTTCACGCACGATCACGTGGCACGTCGTACAGGCGCACGACAGCTCGCAGGCATGCTCGATCTCGATGTGGTTATCGAGCAGCGCACGGCACACGGACGTGCCCGGGGCAACCTCCAGCACAGCGCCCTCCGGGCACAACTCGACGTGAGGCAATACAACGATTTGCGGCATGGCTTTGAATTCCGTGTGTGTCTTACAGTTTGTCGATATCCGCAACGCGTCGGCCAGCCAGCGCGGCACGGATACTCTTGTCCATGCGGCGTGCGGCGAACTCGTCGGTGGCGTGCGAAAGCGTTTCGGTGGCCGTCTTGATGGCGACTTGATCGTCACCACTGGCCTTCTGACGCAGATCGGCCAGCAGCGCGTCGATCTGCACACGCTCCTCGGCATTGAGCAGTTCAGGATCGGCTTGCAGCGCGCTGTCGATGGCGACGAGCAGACGCTCGGCTTCCACCTGTTGCTCACGCAGCGCGCGGGCGCGCATGTCCTGCTCGGCCGAGCCGAAGCTGTCCTGCAGCATGCGCGAGATGTCCTCGTCGGCGAGGCCATAGGACGGCTTGACCTCGATGGACGCTGCCACGCCGGAGTGCATTTCCTGCGCGAAGACAGACAGCAGCCCGTCGGCGTCGACCTGATACGTCACCCGAATGCGCGCCGCGCCGGCCGTCATCGGCGGAATGCCGCGCAGCTCGAAGCGCGCCAGCGAACGACAGTCCGACACAAGCTCACGCTCGCCTTGCAGCACGTGAATGGCCATGGCGGTCTGACCGTCCTTGAACGTCGTGAACTCTTGTGCGCGCGCCACCGGGATCGTGGCGTTACGCGGAATGATCTTCTCGACCAGACCGCCCATCGTCTCGACACCGAGTGAGAGCGGAATCACGTCGAGCAGCAGCCAGTCGTCGCCTTCAGCCTGGTTGCCGGCCAGCAGATTGGCCTGCACGGCGGCGCCCAGCGCCACGACCTGATCCGGATCGAGGTCAACCAGCGGTTCGCGACCGAAGAAGCTCTCCACAGCCGCCCGCACTTGCGGCATGCGCGTCGCACCGCCCACAAGTACAACGCCCTTGACGTCTTCCGGTCCCATCCCCGCGTCACGCAGCGCCTTGCGCATCGGGCCGATCGTGCGTTGCACAAGCGGTGCGCCCAGCGCCGTGAACTGTTCACGCGTGAGTTCCAACGACAGGTTGCGGTCCCCGGACAACGTCACGCTGAGGGTCGCTTGCTCGGTATCGGTCAGCGCTTCCTTCACGGTACGTGCGTGATCCAGCAAACTGCGTACGTCTTCGGGCGTCAGCGACGCCGTTTCGATACCCGCGCTCTGCACTGCCCAGCGGTAAATGGCCAGGTCGAAGTCGTCGCCGCCCAGCGCCGAGTCGCCGCCGGCCGCGAGCACTTCGAACACGCCCTTCGTCAGACGAAGGATCGAGATGTCGAACGTACCGCCGCCAAGGTCGTAGACCGCGTAGAGTCCTTCCGCTGCGTTGTCCAGTCCATACGCAATCGCAGCCGCCGTCGGCTCATTGAGCAGACGCAGGACATTGAGACCGGCCAGACGCGCGGCGTCCTTGGTCGCTTGCCGTTGCGCGTCGTCAAAGTACGCGGGCACCGTAATCACGGCACCGACGAGATCGTCGCCAAGCGTATCTTCGGCACGCTGACGCAGCGTCGCGAGAATCTCGGCGGAGACTTCCACCGGGCTCTTCACGCCACCTGCGGTATTCATCTGCACCATGCCCGGCGCATCAACGAAGTCGTACGGGGCGTTGTCTGCGTGGGCCACGTCCGCGAGACCTCGGCCCATGAAGCGCTTGACGGAGACAATGGTGTTGCGCGGATCACTGGCGGCCGACGTCTTGGCGTCGTACCCGATCTGCGTGCGGTGACCGCCCAGATAACGGACGACGGACGGCAGTAACACGCGGCCCTGATCGTCGGGGAGGACTTCGGCCACACCGCTGCGCACGGAGGCGACGAGCGAATGCGTCGTGCCCAGATCGATGCCCACGGCGAGTCGCCGCTGGTGCGGCGCGGGGGACATGCCGGGTTCGGAAATTTGCAGAAGGGCCATGACTTTGCAATACGGGCGACGCGTGAGCGCGTCCACCCTGTTCTCAAGCAGTTCTCAATGACATGTGACGGCGCCGCACCGGGCCGTCACGCGTTTTCCAGCATTTCGATGCGCTGCGCGATATCTTCCTCGGCGCGCGCAATGAACATCAGTTGTCGTACGGCTTCCGCCGCAGGCTGCCAGGCCGCGCTGTCGAGCCAGTCGCCCAGCTTCGTCAGGCGTACGCGACGGTCGTCGCGCAAAGACTTGGCGAGCGCGTCCAACGCGCCGATGTTGCGGGCAGCGACCGCGTCGTCGATCGCTTCGCGCCACTCCATCTGCTGCATCAGGAAATCGGGGGCCATCGCGGTATTGTTCTCCGCGCCCACGTCGATCCCCTGCAACGTCAGCAAATAGGTCGCACGCTGCAACGGGTCACGCAGCGTGCGGTACGCGGCATTCGCCTGCGCGGCCCACTGCATGGCCACGCGACGCTCAGCATCGCTCGCACTCGCAAACCGGTCCGGATGCACGCGTGATTGCACCGCACGATAGGCCGTCTCCAGCGCTTGCGCATCGAGTGCGAAGCCCTGCGGCAGATCGAACAGCGTGAAATAGTTGTCAGTCAATGCACTCATCGCGCTCCGGGCTCGCATTCGGCCCGTAAAAAAAGCGGCTCGCGCCGCCTTGTTGCCTACGCTACTACGCCCCGCTTGCCAGACCGACCCGCACTTCACTCGTCGACTGGCTCGCCGCGCTCGCATTTGCGGCACGGCAACTCGCTGCCCAGCATCGCTTCGCGGCCTTCAGGGCTTTGGGTCCATGTCCGGATCTGCCACGGAGGGAGATGCCGGACATGTTGCCCATGCCCGCATGCGAGTCGCGCGACCCACTGGCCTTCGTCGTCTTGCCGAAAACCGATGATCTCGCGCAGCGGTACAGCGTCAGACGCGGAACGACTCACCGCAGCCGCACTCGTCCTTGACGTTCGGATTGTTGAAGCGGAATCCTTCGTTCAGGCCTTCGCGCGCGAAGTCCAGCTCAGTGCCGTCGATGTACGGCAGACTCTTCGGATCGACGATCACCTTCACGCCGTGGCTTTCGAAGACCGTGTCTTCACCCGCCACGTCGTCGGCGTACTCCAGCTTGTAGGCCAGGCCCGAGCAGCCGGTCGTCTTCACGCCCAGCCGCAGGCCCACGCCCTTGCCGCGCCGCGTCAGATAACGCGTAACGTGCTGCGCGGCCTTCTCGGTCAATGTAACGGCCATCTTGCCTGATTCCTTATTCGTCGCGCTGCTTACGCAGCCTGAGCCGCATCGGCCGACTGGCCGTGCTTCTGCTTGTAGTCGGCAACCGCCGCCTTGATGGCGTCTTCGGCCAGAATCGAGCAGTGAATCTTCACCGGCGGCAGGGCCAGTTCTTGCGCGATTTCGGTGTTCTTGATGTCGAGCGCCTGATCCAGCGTCTTGCCCTTGACCCACTCGGTCACCAGCGACGACGAAGCAATCGCCGAGCCGCAACCGTAGGTCTTGAACTTGGCGTCTTCGATCACGCCGGCTTCGTTCACGCGAATCTGCAGCTTCATCACGTCGCCGCAGGCCGGTGCGCCGACCATGCCCGTACCAACGGCGTCGTCGCCCTTCTCGAACGAACCGACGTTACGCGGGTTTTCGTAGTGATCCAGAACTTCCTTGCTGTACGACATGGCTAACTCCTTGAATACTCAGTGTGCGGCCCATTGGATCGAGTTGAGATCGACCCCGTCCTTGTACATTTCCCACAGCGGCGACAGATCGCGCAGCTTGCCGATCTTGCTCTTGAGCAGTTCGACCACGTAGTCGACTTCCTGCTCGGTCGTGAAACGACCCACCGTGAAGCGAATCGAGCTGTGCGCCAGTTCGTCGTTGCGGCCCAGAGCGCGCAGTACGTACGAAGGCTCAAGCGAGGCCGACGTGCACGCCGAACCCGACGACACCGCCACATCCTTGATCGCCATGATCAGCGACTCGCCTTCGACAAAATTGAAGCTGATGTTCAGGTTGTGCGGGACACGTTGTTCCATGTCGCCGTTCACATACACTTCTTCCATCTCCGTGAGGCCCTTGAGCAGACGGTCGCGCAGCATACGCACGCGCTCGTTCTCGGTGGCCATCTCTTCACGCGCCAGACGGAACGCCTCGCCCATGCCCACGATCTGGTGCGTCGCGAGCGTGCCCGAACGCATACCGCGCTCATGACCGCCACCGTGAATCTGTGCCTCGATACGCACGCGCGGCTTGCGACGGACATACAACGCACCGATACCCTTCGGGCCGTACGTCTTGTGCGCAGAGAACGACATCAGGTCAACCTTGAGTGCTGCCAGATCGATCGGCATCTTGCCGGTCGCTTGTGCAGCGTCAACGTGGAAAATGATGCCCTTTTCGCGGCAGATCTCGCCGAGCGTGGCGATGTCCTGAATCACGCCGATTTCGTTGTTCACGGCCATGATCGACACGAGAATCGTGTCCGGACGCAGCGCTGCCTTGAAGACGTCCAGATCCAGCAGGCCGTCGTCCTTGACGTCGAGATACGTCACTTCGAAGCCTTCGCGCTCCAGCTCACGCATCGTGTCGAGCACGGCCTTGTGCTCGGTCTTCACGGTGATGAGGTGTTTGCCCTTGCCTTGATAGAAATGCGCCGCGCCCTTGATGGCGAGGTTATTCGACTCGGTCGCGCCCGACGTCCACACGATTTCGCGCGGATCGGCGTTCACCAACTTGGCAACTTCCTCGCGTGCCTCTTCCACCGCCTGCTCCGCGGCCCAGCCGAACGAGTGGCTGCGCGATGCCGGGTTGCCGAACTGCTCACGCAGGAAAGGCAACATCTTGTCCACGACGCGCGGGTCAATCGGCGTCGTGGCGCTGTAATCCATGTAGATGGGGAGGTTGAGGGTGTCGTTTTTCATGGGGTGCTCCAGGATCGTGCCGTGGCGCCTGTTATGAACGGGCCATATCAAAGACCGAATTGGGGATACGCGTCGTCATCGTCTGGTTGTTGTTACCAGACTCGCGCGTGTCGCGCAGCACGGCCTGTTGGGCCTGCTTGCTGCGCTGCTGCTCGACGAGGTCACGCAGGGAAACGGAATCGAGATACTCGACCATCTTCTGGTTGAGCGTCGCCCACAGTTCGTGCGTCATGCAGTGGCCGCGATGGCCGTCCTGGCCCTTCTCGCAATTGCCCTTGCTGCCGCACTGTGTGGCGTCGAGCGGTTCGTCGACCGCAATGATGATGTCAGCGACCGTCACCTCTTCTGCGCGGCGCGCAAGACTGTAACCACCGCCCGGACCGCGCACGCTCTCCACGATTTCGTGGCGGCGAAGCTTCCCGAACAGTTGCTCCAGATAAGAGAGCGAAATTCGCTGACGCTGACTAATGCCCGCAAGCGTCACGGGACCCGCGTCCTGGCGCATGGCCAGGTCGATCATCGCCGTGACGGCGAAACGGCCTTTCGTGGTAAGTCTCATGATGATGCAGGGGATTAATCTCGACTATTTTCGTCAAGTATAAATTCCCTACGAATTTAGTCAAGTACTTCTGGCCCATTTTTTGCGAAAGTTCCCTCGTCCGCTTGTGAAAATTCTTATTTTTCGGGACGAGCTTCCGGCCGGGGCGAGCCCAGAGGAAACAGCAGCACCAAGGGATTGCGCAGCACGGCGCGCCAGATGGCGCGGTGGATTTGCCGACGGTCGCCCAGTCGCAGTGGACGCGATCGAAGCGCCATGTGGAATGCTAACGCAAAACTGACACCGACGTTGAGCAGCCCCATGGCCGCCACACCGGCAAACGCCAGCCACAGCGCCGAGTCGTGCAGCACCGAACCGCCCAACACACCGATCGAGGTTGCGATGGCCCCGGTCGACAGGGTGACGTGACGGACCTCGAAGGGCAAAGCAAACGCCGTCAGCACAGCCGGCACGAGCCCCAGCATGAAGCCGAGCATGAGATTGCCCAGCACCGGCGCAATGTGGCGTCGGCACCAGTCGGCGAGTCGCGCCGCCCCCTGACGTCCAAAAACGAAACGTAGGCGGCGGTTGTACGCAAGGACATCGCCAATGCCATGCAAGGCGAACCAGTTATCCGCCCAACCGGAAATCAGGCTGGAACACCACAACAGCACACCGGTCAGCGCCGCAAAGAACGGCGTTACGCCGAGAATCGAGAACGAATTCAGCGTAGCGTGCGCTTTTTCCGGTGAGATGGTGTTTGCGCCGAGCGCCGCCGACACCGCCCATTGCACCAACAGGCAGAACGGGAAGACCATCGCTAGATTGCCGAAGATGGCCGCCGCCTGCGTACGCACCAGCGCAATCACCTCACCGGCGAACGCGTCCATCCCCGCCGGCGTATCGACGTCATCGAGCTTGCTGGCGATGGCCGGTGCCGTCATGGCCGGTTGCTTGGTGGCCAGCGTGAAGTGGCAAAAGTGCATGAACAGGAAGCACAACGCGTAGTTGGCCCCGGCAAAGAAACCTTCGACCACGGTCGGAAAGTGGGCGCCGGCAATCATGAACTTGATGTAGACGGTCACGACTGTCACCAGTCCGCCACCGCAAGCCATCTTCAGCATCGAGAAATACTCGCTGCGATTGCGTGCGATGTAATGCTCGCCGGTTTCCGCACTACGCTCGACGACCTTGCGCGCGAGCAAGCCGAACGACGTCCGCGCCAGCTCGCCCACGCTTTGGCTCGCCCGGTTGGCTCGCACCAGGTCCGCGAGCAAACGCACACGCGCTGCGGCCTTATCTCCGCGATCTCCATAGGTCAGCCACGCCTCCAGCAAACGTTCGAGACGACGAATCCGCGCCTTGGCGCGCTCGACCTGAAACACGATATCGACGCTGACGCCGTTCTCGTCGAGGTGCGCATACACGTCACGCACCGCGCGGCCGCAATCGTCCAGCAGTGCGCGAAATACGTTGATCTGCTGCACGAACAATTGCGACGGCGGCGCACCGTGCGCGAACTCCTGACCGGCATCCTCAAGCGCCTGCATGGCACGGCCAAGCCGATAAAAAGGCGAATCGGTGACACGGGAATACGTAAGACGCGAGCGCACCGCCTGCGACAGTCCCGTCGACGCGATCTGGTCGACAAGGTGGTGCATGGCGGCCAGCAGATCTTCGGCGAACGGATTCCAGTCCGCTTCGGCGTCTTCTGCCTCGCCGTGATGAAGCAACGCAATCAGGTCGCCCAGCAACTCGGCCGGCATGGCGGCGATCCAGTCTGCGGCATCGCCGTCGGGAAACATGAGGGAACACAACGCCGAGAGGTCCCGCCGCGTCGGAGGCGGCGGAATCAGCGCCTTTTCGATGCGCTCGGCCAGCGCACTCCAAAAGCCGGGCCGCACCGGCATGCCTGTGTCGCAGAGCAGCGAAATGGCATCGCTTTCGTTGATGACGCTACGCAACGTGCGCGCCACCGACAGTCGCCACTGCGGATTGCGCGCCAGCATTTGCAGCAAATAGCGCAGGCGCGTATGCGGCCGGTATCGAGCAGCCTCCCCTTCCTCGCGCACCTCATTGACGATCGCGCCGCGCTTTTGCACCCAATGCGCCAGCTCGATCAACCATTGGTTGCGTACGGCCAGCGGCGCGGTGGGATCCGCGTGCGCGAGCAGTTCGTCGAGTTGATGGCCAGCATGGCGCGAGGCGCGCCACTTGCGCCAGTACGAAGTGAGCGAATTGAACATGGGTCGGAAAGTGCGTAGTCAGCTACAGCGACAGAAACAGAAGGGGCACGGGAGTCACCGGCACTTCTGGCATACGACAAATCGCACCGCCCGGCCTCATCCCGTCAGAGAGGGCCGAATGATAGCCCTATTGCGGCGACTCGCGAAGCCATCGCGTCACAGATCACGGCGCACACCCGTAATTCCCACTTCCCCATGAGGATGCGCGCGCCTGCGACCGATCAGTCAGCCTGTCCCAAACGCACGAGCAGGCCGTCAAGACCGTCTTCAATATAGTCGAGCACGGTCTCGAACCCTTGCGCGCCGCCGTAATAGGGATCGGGCACTTCGGTCGCGTCATGACGCGTCGCAAAATCCATCAACCGGACGATCTTGTGACGAAACGCTGCGGGACTGCGCGCCATGAGCGCCGAGACGTTCGCGTCGTCCATGGCCACGATCCATTCAAAGCGCTCGAAATCGCTCGCTTCGACGCGACGCGCCCGCAGTGCGCTTAGATCGTAGCCGCGCCGCTTCGCCGCCGCCTGCGTACGCTCATCCGGGGCATGACCGATGTGATAACTGTGCGTCCCCGCCGAATCGACCTCGATGAGATCTGACAATCCCGCTTTGGCGAGTCGATCGCGAAAAATGCCGTCGGCGCTCGGGGAGCGGCAAATATTGCCCATGCAGACGAACAAGACGGAGGTTTTCTTCATTTAATTTAAATCGAAATACAACAAAAATTCGTATTTCGATCCATCCTTAAGTTTCTTGAATCCGGTAGAAATGTATTAAAGTTGCGATCATCATTCACACGGGGAAGGACATCGACTCACCGGAGTCGATGTACCACAATATAAAACGATGAATAAGTACTGGAAAACTTTCGCAAGCGTGTGCGTCACCACCATCGCGCTGACGGCCTGCCAAAAGGAAGCGCAAAAAGAACCAACGCAGCCTCAGACGCCAGCCCCTGCGGCGAATATCCTACCTCCGACGCCAGCTCCGACTCCGGCTCCGCCGCCACAGCCGCGTCACAACTATGCACTGAACCAAAATGGAACATATGGCTATGAGCCGGCGTTGAGCGAAGATGACATCCGCCAAGGCCGCGCCACAAAGGCCCTTGTGATGGTTCGATATGTCGGATTACGCGAAGGCAATTACGTTTTGCTGATTATCGATCAAAACAATCCTGCCATCGCGACCAGAATCACATGCCAAGCGCCGTGTGAATTCGCTCAGTCTCAGGTCATGTCAAACGATTACGTGCTCAAGACAGAAACCGTTCGCGTCACACCCAGTTCGCTCTTGAGCGCCATGATCGACGATGCAATGGCAGGTCAACTAGTTGCGTACGGAAGCCGTCAAAACAGTCCCGCAGCAAGTATCGCGACGAACAATACTGGCTCCGCGAGCCTCGGAAGTACGCAAGGCCAGCCCGATACACCCGTCGACGCGGGAGGACAATTACAACAAGCGAGCTTTGATTGCACGAAGGCCAAGTCAATACCGGAATACCTTATCTGTCATGACCCGCAGCTCGCTGCGTCGGATCGCGAACTCGCCAGCATCTTTCAACAAGCGAAGCTTGCCGTTCAAGATCAGGCGGCCTTTACCGAACGCACTCGTAAGCAATGGAATTATCGCGAGAAGAACTGTCGGGATAAGGACTGCTTGATCGCTTGGTACGCGTATCAAAAGAACACACTTACCAAGATTGCGCAAACCGGAGACGTGAGCGCCCAGTAACGTAACGCTCACTCGATGACACGAGCCTGCTTGTAGGGTGGGCAGCGCCGACACCGCGCCCGCCCGAGCCCTCCCGAATGAAGCTTACGAAAGCCGCCAGCCAGCTCCTTGTCTCTGTCTCACCATACCGCTGGCGAATACCGGCGAATTCGATAAGGAGCATTGCACTGCAGGGCTGAGCCCGGGTCTTGACCCAAGCGACCGATATCAAAATTCAATTTGACCCGTTTTTCCCGGAACTGACGATTCAGGATCCGAAGGTGTGATTCCCCCTAAGGTGCCCCCAAAGGACGATTGTCGAGCGGCCTCCCGACTTCACGGCTGATATTGTGCCGTCATCGCCCAGCTTGAGAGTCAAATCGGTCGAGTCGCCCCCACTCCGGCGTCAACTAACCCACAGAATGTAACCCAACACGCTCGATCAGGATTGATGGCTATTCTTCCGAATTAGCTGCAGCAGCCTCAAAGCGCAGACAAGCAGCTCGGGGCCCGCGTCGTGAGCTGCTGCTCCGAGCTTCGCTCACACCTTCGGGCCCAATTCCGCTTCGCTGGCACCGTCGGTACCGAACACCAGCGCCTTGACGTGCAGCAGTTGGTCCCGCACCTTGGCCGCCTTCTCGAACTCCAGGTTCCGCGCGTGTTCCTGCATCTGCTTTTCGAGCTTCTTGATCTCGCGAGCCAACTGCTTCTCGGACATATCCTGATAGTGCGCCTGCTCTTTGGCCTCCGCCATTTCTGCCTTGGCGTCTTCCGGATCGTAGACACCGTCGATGATGTCTTTGATGCGTTTCTTCACGCCCTGCGGCACGATCCCATGCGCTTCGTTGTGCGCCATCTGTTTGGCGCGACGACGCTCCGTCTCGCTGATCGCTCGCTTCATCGATTCGGTCATCTTGTCTGCGTACAAGATGGCCGTACCGTTCACGTTACGTGCGGCCCGCCCGATCGTCTGAATCAGCGAACGCTCGGCACGAAGGAAACCTTCCTTGTCCGCATCCAGAATCGCGACCAGCGACACTTCCGGAATATCCAGCCCTTCGCGCAACAAGTTGATACCGACGAGTACGTCAAACGCGCCTAGACGCAAGTCACGGATGATTTCTACGCGCTCAACGGTATCGATATCGCTGTGCAGATAGCGGACCTTTACCCCGTTGTCCGACAAATACTCGGTCAACTGCTCGGCCATTCGCTTCGTGAGCGTCGTCACGAGGACGCGCTCGCCCACCGCCACGCGCTTGTTGATTTCCGAGAGCACGTCGTCCACCTGCGTACGTGCCGGACGCACATCGATCGTCGGATCAATCAGCCCGGTCGGACGCACCACCTGCTCCACAATCTGCCCGGTACGCTTGGCTTCGTAATCTGCGGGTGTGGCCGAGACGAAAATCGCCTGACGCATCTTGCGTTCGTACTCGGCAAACTTCAGCGGACGGTTATCCAGCGCCGACGGGAGACGGAAGCCGTAGTTGACCAGATTCTCCTTACGCGCCCTGTCGCCGTTATACATGCCGTTGAACTGGCCGATGAGCACGTGGGACTCGTCGAGGAACATCAACGCGTCCGGCGGCAAATAGTCGACGAGCGTGGGCGGCGGCTCGCCGGGCGCTGCGCCCGACAGATGTCGCGAGTAGTTTTCGATGCCCTTGCAGAACCCCAGCTCCTGCAACATCTCCAGATCGAAGCGGGTACGCTGTTCGAGGCGTTGCGCTTCGACCAGCTTGCCATCCTTATAGAAGAAGTCGAGACGCTCACGCAGTTCGTCCTTGATCGTTTCGATGGCGCGCAGCACCGTATCTCGCGGCGTCACGTAATGTGAGGACGGATACACCGTGAATCGCGGCACCTTCTGACGCACGCGCCCGGTGAGCGGGTCGAAGAGTTGTAAAGAGTCGACTTCGTCGTCGAACAACTCCACGCGCAGCGCCAGCTCGGCGTGTTCTGCGGGGAAGATGTCGATGGTGTCGCCGCGTACGCGGAACGTACCGCGCCCGAAATCCGTCTCGTTGCGCGTGTACTGCATCGCGATCAGTCTTGCGATGATCTCGCGCTGCCCCAGTTTGTCACCCTGACGCACCGTCAGGATCATCTGGTGGTACTCGCTCGGATTCCCGATACCGTAGATGGCGGACACCGTGGCGACGATCACCACATCACGACGTTCCAGCAGGCTCTTCGTCGCCGACAGCCGCATCTGCTCGATGTGCTCGTTGACCGACGAATCCTTTTCGATGAACAGATCGCGCTGCGGCACGTACGCTTCCGGCTGGTAATAGTCGTAGTACGAGACGAAGTACTCCACCGCATTTCGCGGGAAGAACTCGCGGAACTCGGAATACAACTGCGCTGCCAGCGTTTTGTTCGGTGCGAACACGATCGCCGGACGTCCCATGCGGGCAATCACGTTCGCCATGGTGAACGTCTTGCCCGAGCCGGTCACACCCAGCAGCGTCTGAAACGCGAGTCCGTCGTCGATCCCCTCCGTCAGCTGGGTGATGGCCGTGGGCTGATCGCCTGCCGCAGGAAACGGGCAATAGAGCTGATAAGGCGAGTCGGGGAACGTCAGGAACTTGCTTTCGTCGAGATCGGTGTCAGCCGCAGGGGTCATGGCGGGGGCGCGAGCATGAGGGACGTAATCCGGCATTTTAGCGCGTCGGACGATTCCCTGAGTCCGATGGGTGACAGCCATCCCAACAGCCATCCCATCGAACCACCGCAAGCAACGCCGTCGCAGCCTGCGGGAGGCACGCGTGAGTCGCGTACCCCGCGATTTCGTCAATTTCTGGCAATGCGTGGCAGTTTTCGTGCCGAAAAGGCACGATTTCGTGCACGGCGGGCCTGTGTTTACCACAAGCGCAGGTAATCTTCGCTAAAATAGCCCGCTGGGCCGAACCTGCGTAAGTTGCGGCCGACCCGCTGCATTTTCCTACTACCTGCCTCGAGCCGTCGAAATGACTCTCTTTTCCGCTGTCGAACTCGCCCCGCGCGACCCCATTCTTGGTCTGAACGAAGCCTACAACGCCGATCACCGCACCGATAAGGTGAATCTGGGTGTCGGCGTGTATTTCAATGCAGAAGGCAAACTGCCCCTGCTCAAGGCCGTGAAGGCAGCGGAAGAACAACGCGTGGCGGCTGGCCTGCCGCGCGGCTATCTGCCGATCGAAGGCATTGCTGCGTACGACAAGGCCGTCCAGGAAATGCTTTTCGGCAAGGAATCGCCGGTGCTGGCCGAAGGCCGCGTGATCACCGCTCAGGCGCTGGGCGGCACGGGTGCACTGAAGATCGGTGCCGATTTCCTGAAGCAATTGAACCCGAACGCCACGGTCGCCATCAGCGATCCGAGCTGGGAAAACCACCGCGCACTGTTCACGACGGCTGGCTTTAACGTCGTGTCGTACCCGTACTACGACGCCGAATCGCACGGCGTGAACATCGCCGGCATGCTGGACATGCTCGGCAAGGAGCCGGAAGGCACGATCGTCGTGCTGCACGCCTGCTGCCACAACCCGACCGGCGTCGACCTGACGATGGATCAGTGGGCGCAAGTTGTGGAAGTCGTGAAGGCCCGCAAGCTGGTGCCGTTCCTCGACATCGCCTATCAGGGCTTCGGTGACGGCATCGACGCCGACGCCGCCGTGGTGCGCCTGTTCGCCTCCACCGGCCTGAACTTCTTTGTCTCGAGCTCGTTCTCCAAGTCGTTCTCGCTGTACGGCGAACGCGTTGGTGCCCTGTCGATCGTGACGGGCAGCAAGGACGAATCGACCCGCGTGCTCTCGCAGCTCAAGCGCGTGATCCGCACCAACTACTCGAACCCGCCGACGCATGGCGGCTCGGTCGTCGCCGCTGTGCTGGGCAACGCCGAACTGCGCGCCCTGTGGGAAGAAGAGCTGGCCGAAATGCGTGAGCGTATCCGCGCGATGCGTCTGGCGCTGGTCGAAAAGCTGCGTGCTCACGGTGTGGAGCGCGACTTCTCGTTCGTGATCAAGCAACGCGGCATGTTCTCGTACTCCGGCCTGACGGCCGATCAGGTCGAGCGTCTGCGCGAAGAGTTCGGCATCTATGCCGTGAGCACCGGCCGTATCTGCGTGGCCGCGCTCAACGACAAGAACATCGACACCGTGGCGTCCGCCATCGCGCAAGTGCTGCGCTGATCGTTTGACGGTTTTGCCGCGGTCGACGATCGCGGCTGCCGTACGACAGAAAACAAAAAGGCCCGCCCACCGGCGGGCTTTTTTGCATCGGAAATTGTTGCATCGCAGCAGCGATAGTTAATAACAATGATCGGAATAAGCTAAGACTATCGATCCGATGCAGAAATGCCATATATCAGGGTTATGCTGCGTTGCACACCCGCGATAAACGGTTGCATAATTCCCCCATCATCCGCCTCAGGGCACACAACATGCTGTATCAGATTCATGAGTACAACCGTGCGTGGCTGAATCCCCTCACCACGTGGGCAAAGGCGGCGGCGACGACTTTCGTCAACCCGGGCAGCCTGCTTGCCATGATGCCGGGCGCGCCCCGCATCGCCGCCGGATACGAATTGCTCTACCGGCTCGGCAAGGACTACGAAAAGCCCGAATTCAACATCAAGGCAGTCGAAGTCGACGGTCACAACATTCCGGTCGTGGAAATGACCGCGATGGAGAAGCCGTTCTGCCGTCTGCTGCGTTTCAAGCGATACGCCGACGACGCGAGCGCCGTAGGGCAACTCAAGGACGACCCGGTCGTGCTGGTCGTCGCCCCGCTCTCGGGTCACCACGCCACGTTGCTGCGTGACACCGTCTCTACGTTGCTCAAGGACCACAAGGTGTACATCACCGACTGGGTCGATGCGCGTATGGTGCCGCTCGATGCGGGGTCGTTCCATCTGGACGACTACGTTGCGTACATCCAGGAATTCATCCGCCATATCGGCGCTGAAAACCTGCACGTCATTTCGGTCTGCCAGCCGACGGTGCCTGTACTCGGCGCGATCTCGCTGATGGCGTCGAACGGCGAGAAGACGCCCAAGACCATGACGATGATGGGTGGCCCGATCGACGCTCGCAAGAGCCCGACGTCGGTCAACTCGCTTGCCACGAACAAGTCGTACGAATGGTTCGAGAACCACGTGATTCATGCGGTGCCCTCGAACTATCCCGGTGCCGGACGCCTCGTGTATCCGGGCTTCCTGCAGCACGCCGGCTTCGTCGCCATGAATCCGGATCGCCACCTGAAGTCGCATTGGGACTTCTATCTGGATCTGATGCGCGGCGACAGCGATGACGCCGACTCGCACCGCCGTTTTTACGACGAGTACAACGCGGTGCTGGATATGGCGGCCGAGTACTATCTCGACACCATCAAGACCGTGTTCCAGGACTTCAGCCTCGCGAGCGGTACGTGGGATGTGGCCGGTCAGCGCGTGCGTCCGCAGGACATCAAGACCACAGCGCTCTTCACCATCGAAGGTGAGCTGGACGACATCTCCGGTAGCGGGCAAACGCAAGCTGCGCACGAGCTTTGCACCGGCATCCCGGCCAAACGCCGCGCGCATTTCACCGCGCCGAAGTGCGGGCACTACGGGATTTTCTCGGGCAGCCGTTGGCGTAACGTGATCTATCCGCAGATTCGCGACTTCATCGTGAAAAACGCCTGACCGTCATTCGGCAATCCTGACGGACATACGAAAACCGCCGTGAGGGCTTCGGCTCTCACGGCGGTTTTTGTTTCCGGTCTTCACATCGGATGCCGCTAGTTGCGGCTATCCGCTTATCGCGTGCGCAGTGAATCCAGCAGCATCTGCGTATTGAAGGACGAGTACGTTTTGCGCGACTCTTCGCTCATGACATCACGCCCCATCACGATGGAAAGCGTATGTCGATTCGACATCACGTAATACCCCATCGCCGAGATCGTCACGTACAGATCGACCGGATCGACGCCCTGACGAATTTCGCCACTGGCCTGACCGCGCTGGAGCGTCTGCGCGAGCAGTTCCACAATCGGCGAGACCTGCTGGCGAATTTCCGTCGACTGACGCATCGACTTGGCTTCGTGCAGGTTTTCGTTATTGATGAGCTGAATCAGCTCCGGGTGATCGGCGTAGTAATTCCAGACGAAGTGGGCGAGTTCGGCCACAGCGTCGAGCGGCGCAAGCAGATCCAGCTTCAGCGCGTGTTCGGCGCGGTTGAATTCGCCATAGACTTCTTCGAGCACGGCCAGATAAAGCTGATCCTTGTTGCCGAAGTAGTAATAGAGCATTCGCTCATTGATGTCGGCTCGGCGTGCGATGCTGTCCACGCGAGCACCACTGGAACCACGTTCCGCAAATTCCTCGATCGCAGCGGCAAGAATGCGCTGGCGGGTGCGTTCCGGGTCACGTTTGATCTTGGTTTCTGATGTTGTCATGATCGGCCGGTCGTTCTCATCGGGCGGAATTATGGCACAACGGTTTCAGTGTTTCTGCAAAATGCAGGATAATTCTAGTTTCCGCCGAATCCCCCACAAAAGACGTGTCCGAAGTCAGCGCGCTCGCCCAGCGCATCGATGCCCTATTGCCCCAGACGCAATGCACCAAATGCGGTTACGCAGGTTGCCGTCCGTATGCCGATGCTATTGCGAGCGGGCAAGCCAGCTATAACCAATGCCCGCCGGGCGGGGCCGAAGGTGTCGAGCGCCTTGCGAAGCTGCTCGGCCGTCCCGTCATTGCTCTCAACCCGGAGAACGGCGTTGAACGCCCTCGCCCCCGGGCCGTGATCGACGAATCGCTCTGCATCGGCTGCACCTTGTGCATTCAGGCCTGCCCGGTCGACGCCATTGTCGGCGCGGCAAAACTGATGCATACGGTCATCGAAGACCGCTGCACGGGCTGCGATCTCTGCGTCCCCCCCTGCCCCGTCGACTGCATCGACATGGTGCCCGTGACCGGCGCGCGTACCGGATGGGACGCGTGGTCGCAAACACAAGCCGATGAGGCTCGCACCCACTTTGAGGCCCACCAAGCGCGTCTGGAAAAGGACAAGGCGCAGCGTGAAGCCCGTCTCGCGGCACGCGCTGCGCGCGTTGCACCGGGACCGCAGAGTGCGCCCGCCGCCGATAACGCCCCGCCGCAGGTCGTGGCACCTCGCACGGAGGCTTTGTCGGTTTCGAATGATGGAACCACAGGTGCGATGCCCGCTGTCGACGAAGCAGCAACGGCGGCGGCACGCAAGCAAGCCATCATTCAGGCTGCGCTCGAACGTGCTCGTCAGAAGAAGGCCGCGTTGGCCGCCGAAGGCTTGGGCCCCAAGAACACCGAGAACGTGTCTGCGGCCGTGCAGGCGCAGATCGACGAAGCGGAAGCTCGCCGTAAGCGGCTGGGGCTTGAGGCAAGCGGCGACGCGCCAGGCACCGGCACAGACAACGCCAAAGATAACGATTGATGTAGGGCCCATTCGCAAGCAGTGCGAAGCCTGGACGCTTCGAACGGGTGCCTAACCGGGCACCGATGAGCTTCCCGGCTTCCCCGATAACAAGACAAACGCCACGCCACACGCGCCCCTGCCATGAACGACGCCAAACGCCGTGCCCTGTTCGAGACGCTGCAACAGCTCAATCCCACACCGACGACGGAGTTGGAATACACGTCGCCCTTCGAGTTGCTGATCGCGGTGCTGCTCTCTGCACAGGCAACCGACGTCTCGGTGAACAAAGCGACTCGCAAGCTTTACGCCGTGGCAAACACGCCCGCAAAAATGATTGCGCTCGGTGAAGCAGGCGTATCCGATTTCATCAAGACGATCGGGCTGTATCGCACCAAGGCCAAGAACGTCATCGCCACCTGCCAATTGCTGCTCGACAAGCACGGCGGGGAAGTTCCGCGATCGCGAGAAGCGCTCGAAGCATTGCCGGGCGTTGGCCGCAAGACCGCAAACGTCGTACTGAATACCGCATTCGGTGAGGACACGATTGCCGTCGACACGCACATTTTTCGCGTCGCCAACCGCACGGGACTGGCACCCGGCAAAGACCCCCTGGCCGTCGAACTGGCCTTGGAACGCGTGACACCTCGCGAATTCAAACACGACGCGCATCACTGGCTCATCCTGCACGGCCGCTACGTATGCAAGGCACGCAAGCCCGAGTGCTGGCATTGCGCCATCGAACCGCTCTGCGACTTCCGGCCGAAGACGCCTGCGCCGAAAGCGTGACACGCCATTAGCACTCGCCGGTATCAGCCACGGCGGCGGCACAAACGACAACGGGCGGCCCGATATCGGGACCGCCCATTTTGTTTGTACGCCTTACGCGTCGAGTGACGCCGTGAAGCGCCCCCCATCTTGCGTCAGATGATGCGCGCTGCTTCGTCGAACGACAAACGCGGGTTGCGGGGGAATAGCTTGTCCTGATCGCCGTAACCCAGATTACAGATGAAATTCACGCGCCATTCGGTGCCGGCAAAGAACGTATCGTTGACCTTCTGAGCGTCGAAACCGGCCATCGGACCGCAATCCAGACCCAGTGCGCGTGCGGCCAGAATGAAGTAGCCGCCTTGCAGCGAGCTGTTCATATGCGCTGCGCCTGCAGCCTTGGCGGCGTCGCCCGAGAACATCGGCACCATCTTCTCCGCACCGTTCGGGAACAGCTTGGGCAGGTGCTCGTAGAACTTCAGGTCATACGCAATGATGGCCGTCACCGGTGCCGTACGCGTCTTGTCCACGTTACCGGGTGCCATGCACTCGATCAGCTTCGCCTTCGCCTCCGGGCTCTTCACGAAGACAATGCGGGCGGGCGTCGTGTTGGCCGACGTCGGGCCCCACTTCACCAGATCGTAGAGTTCGCGCAGCGTCTCATCGGTGACTGGCTTGTCGAGCCACACATTGTGCGTGCGGGCATCGGTAAACAACTGGGCAATGGATTCTTTGGCAATGATGCTCATAACAAATGACCTCGGGTGTTGAATGGCAAACGAGCGCCAACCGAATGGCAAAGGGTGCGGATAAAACGGCTACGGCGGATGAATCGTAGGCGAAGCGGATGACTCACCGGCGATGCGCGATTGTACCGTCGCCGTTCGACCGGCGCAGACACGCCAAAAATGCCTGCGAGATCAGGTGTTTGCCGATGTCCCGCGCGCGGACAGCCAGAGCACGCCCGCCAGAATGAGTGCGCCGCCCGCCCACTGTCCCGCCGTGAGCGTTTCACCGAGCAGCATGGCCGCGAGCAGCACCGTCACCACGGGTTCCAGCGTCGAGAGCATCGAGGCGCGTCCCGCGCCAAGACGCTGCAAACCGGCGAAGAAGGTCAGAATCGCGATGACAGTAGAGCAGACGGCAATCGCGGTGAGCGCCGCCCATCCACCGATCTCTGCGGGCCAACGCAACGGGAGCCCCTGCGAACTGCGTACCGCCGCCAAGAGACCGAAAGACACCGTTGCCGCGAGACAAACGAGCGTCGCCGTCGCCCGCGCATCGACACCCCGCGTCAAACGTGCGCCCACGATGATGTATCCCGAATAGATCAATGCGGCGGCGACCGCCAGCGCCATGCCCAGCGGCTGCCCCTGGCCGCCGCCGACGGTCAGGGCCGTCCCCAGCGAGCAGAGGACCAACGCGCCGAGTTTCACCGACGTGAGCCGTTCATGCAGGAAAACCGCCGCCAATAGCGTAACGAACACCGGATAAAGGTAGAGCAGCAGCGCCACGAGCGACGCCTGTGCATACTGCAACGCGCCAAAGAAACACAGCGATTGGCCGACGTAACCGATGCCACCCATCAGCGCGATATGCAAGGATTGGCGGCGCGATGGAAAGCGGACCCGCTGTATCCGGCACCAGAGGAGCAATAGCATTGCCGCGACGAAGAAGCGGAACAGCAGCATGGCGAACATGTCGGCCCCGGAGGCCGTGGCCGCGCGCGCGAAAATCGCCATCGCCCCGAACGCCGATGCCGAGATGGCGATCAGGGCGATGCCGCCCCACGCGGACGGCGGGGTGTGGGGCGCAGCGGGCGCGTCGCCCGGTGCAGTGCTTGCGGCGGGGGTACGGGGGCTTTGCGACATGATTACGCGATTTGAGGGACAATACGGCGTGTTTTAAATGCGTTACCGGCGCGTTCGGTCCACCACCGGCGCGCCAGGCGTCTTTCGGTCTCGTGCGAACGGATTCGCCATTGTAGCCACGGCAAGGCGCGCCGCAAGACGCCTCAAAAGAACCCCACGGAGTCCCCATGTTCAATCCGAGCCGCGACGAAGTCCGGCAATTTTTCTGCACCACCTGGCAAAAGCAGCGTGACGGCAATATCCTGACGCCGCTCGAAACCATTGCCGCCGACTGGATCAACGAACACCCCGAGTACCACGACGCGCTTGCCGATACCGAAGACGCCAGCGCTCGCGATTACTCGCCGGAAGCGGGCCAGACTAACCCGTTCCTGCATTTGTCCATGCACCTGGCGATCAGCGAGCAGGTCTCCATCGATCAGCCGCCCGGCATCCGCGCCGCGTACGAAAAGCTGACCAATCGCCTTGACTCGCCGCACGAAGCACAGCACCGCATCATGGAGTGTCTGGGGCAGACGCTGTGGGAAGCCCAGCGCAGCGGTCAGCCGCCCGACTCGGACGCCTACCTTCAGCGTATCGAGCAGCAGGCATCACGCTAAGCCCCCTCTAGTGGCTGCGGCAGTGCGCAAACGACGCACCGCGGCATTCGCCCCCACGGGAACGACAGCACGAAAGCAAACGACGGTTACCTTCACGGCAACCGTCGTTTTTCATGCAGACGTCAAAACCCTCACTTCTTCGTCACTAAATCGCCGGGCAGCGACTCGATGTAAGCCGAGATGTCCTTCAGTTCTTGCGACGTGAACGGACGCACCTTGCCGTCCTTGCCCAGCGTCGCCGGATTCGACATGACCTGCGTCTTCATGATCGCGTTGCTGCGGCCATAGACGAGGCTCGTCTCATTCTGATACGCACGCAGCGCGTTATAAATGTAATCGGCGTACTGCCCCGCCAGCTTCGGGTATTCCGGGGTGATCGGCGCGTTCAGGTTCGCGCCATGGCAACTGACGCACATGCCCTTGTCGACGAGCGCCTTACCGTTGGCGATATTGCCGGCGGCGACGGCATTGCCGCTCATTGCGGCGAGCATCGCGCCCAGCGTCAGGGACACCGCCGCAGCGGCCTTTGCCATCGAATGCATCGAATGCTTCATCGTGTTCTCCTCAGCCACGCACGTTTTACTTCTGGGGATTGACCGGCGTCGACGCCGTCTGCGCCGCGTAGTACGCGGCGATGTCGACGATGTCCTGTTCGGTCAACGTGGCTGCGATGCCATGCATCGTCTGGAACTTGCGGTCGCCCTTCGCGTACTCCTTCAGGGCGTTTTCGATGTACTTGGCGTTCTGTCCGCCGATCTTGGGGACGTGATACACCTCGGGGAACGCGGTGCGATAGTCGGCAATGCCGTGGCAACCAATACACATGGCTACCTTGCTCTTTGCCGCCTCCATATCAGGCTTGAGTTCGGCCGCATGAAGGGCGCTGACCGACATGAACGACGTGCTGCCAAGCGCCAGCGCCATCATCGTGAGGAACTTTTTCATGGTCTTCTTGGGAACGTTTTTGGTTGGAATACCGGCCCGCAACACGCAGATCGACGTCCCGGCTCCAAGGCGGTCGACCTGTGAAAAAAGCAATCGATTGTAACCCACACCCTCCAAGGCGCAAACTCGGTGCTGACCCGCACAGTTCTCCGAAGTTTTTCCGCAAGCCATTGATGTCAATGCACATTTTCAGCGCGCAAGCGAGCCATATGCGCAATGTCTTATACTGAACTTTTTCCCTGCCCGGCCGGTTGGCCGGCTGTTTGCGGACGGCTCTGACAATGCGCTTTGAAGGCTCTTCCCAATACGTCGCCACCGACGACCTCAAGCTCGCCGTGAACGCGGCGGCCACGCTGCAACGACCGCTGCTCATCAAGGGCGAACCCGGCACCGGCAAAACCATGCTTGCCGAGGAAGTGGCTGCCGCCCTCGATATGCCGCTGCTGCAATGGCACGTGAAGTCCACCACCAAGGCACAGCAGGGGCTCTACGAATACGACGCCGTCTCGCGTCTGCGCGATTCGCAGTTGGGCGACGAGCGCGTGCGCGATATCGCCAACTACATCGTGAAGGGCGTGCTCTGGCAAGCGTTCGAGGCCGACCAGCCTGTCGTGTTGCTGATCGACGAGATCGACAAGGCCGACATCGAATTCCCGAACGACTTGTTGCGTGAGCTCGATCGCATGGAGTTCTACGTCTACGAGACGCGAGAACTGGTGAAGGCTCGCCATCGTCCGCTCGTCATCATCACGTCGAACAACGAGAAGGAACTGCCCGACGCCTTCCTGCGCCGCTGCTTCTTTCACTACATCAAGTTCCCGGAACCGGCGACGATGCAGTCGATCATCGACGTCCATTTCCCGAACATCCGTCGCGAACTGGTCAACGCTGCGATGGCGACGTTTTTCGAAGTGCGCGAGATCCCGGGCCTCAAGAAAAAGCCGTCGACGTCGGAGCTGATCGACTGGCTCAAGCTGCTGATGGCCGAGGAAATCGGCCCGGAAGCGCTTCGCAGCGCCGACAACAAGCTGGCCATCCCGCCGCTTGCGGGCGCTTTGCTCAAGAACGAGCAGGACATGCACCTGTTCGAGCGCCTCGTCTTCATGAATCGCGCCAACCGATAAGCGCGCCGACGTCATGCTGATCGACTTCTTCTACACCTTGCGCGCGGCAAAACTGCCGGTCTCGGTCAAGGAATACCTGACGCTGCTCGAAGCGCTTCAGCGTCAGGTCATCGCGCCCTCGCTCGACGAGTTTTACTACCTGGCGCGCCTCTCGCTCATCAAGGACGAGAAGCACTACGACAAGTTCGATCAGGCGTTCGGTGCGTACTTCAAAGGCGTGCAACAGATCGTCGACGCCTCCGGCGAAGTGCCGCTCGACTGGCTCAAGAAGCGGATGCAACGCGAGTTGTCCCCCGAGGACAAAGCGCGTATTCAGGCGCTGGGCGGACTCGACAAGCTCATGGAGCGTCTGAAGCAACTTTTCGACGAACAGAAGGGGCGGCACGAAGGCGGCAGCAAATGGATCGGCACGGGCGGCACCTCACCGTTCGGCAACGGTGGCTTCAACCCCGAAGGCATCCGCATCGGCGGCGAAAGCAACGGCAATCGCACCGCCGTCAAAGTATGGGACCAACGTACGTACCGCGACTACGACGACACCGTAGAGCTGGGCACGCGCAACATCAAGGTTGCACTGCGCCGCCTGCGTAAGTTCGCACGCGAAGGGGCGGCCGAGGAACTCGATCTCGACGACACGATTCGCTCCACGGCGGCCAATGCCGGCTGGCTCGATCTTAAGCTGGTGCCCGAGCGTCACAACAACGTGAAGGTGCTGATGCTGCTGGACGTGGGCGGGTCGATGGACGATCACATTGCGCGCACGGAAGAGCTCTTTTCGGCCGCGAAATCGGAGTTCAAGCATCTCGAGTTCTACTATTTCCACAACTGCGTCTACGACTATCTCTGGCGGCAGAACCGCCGGCGTCACAACGAGCGATTCGAGACGTGGGACGTGTTGCGCAAATATCCGGCCGACTACAAGCTGATCTTCGTGGGCGACGCAACGATGAGCCCGTACGAGGTGCTGCAACCGGGTGGCTCCGTCGAGTACAACAACAAGGAAGCCGGTGCGGTCTGGCTGCGCCGCTTCATCGACCGGTTCCCGCGTCACGCGTGGCTGAACCCTGAGCCGGAAGCCATTTGGCAATATCGTCAGTCGATTTCGGTGATCCGTCAGCTCTTCGCGAATCGGATGTATCCGATTACGCTGGCGGGGCTGGAATCGGCCATGCGGGTGCTAAGCAAGTAACAAGCAAATAAGCTCGCAAGACGCCGCTTCACGGGAAGCTCAGCACCGTCCGCACACAACGGCGCACCGCACAATGCGGCACGATGCGACATGCAGCACATCACAACTACAACGCAACCAAAGAGACAGCACGCCATCATGACGTCGAGCACCACTCCCCTGCCCCCGCTGCGCCCGCTGGCGGACACGTCGCCGTCGGCCATCGTGGCCGGCTTCGTGGCGATGATGACCGGCTATACCAGCTCGCTCATCCTCATGTTCCAGGCCGGACAGGCCGCCCATCTCACGCCGGCGCAGATTTCGTCGTGGATCTGGGCGCTGTCCATCGGCATGGGATTGACGACCATCGGGCTATCGCTTCGCTACCGCACGCCGGTAGTGATCGCATGGTCGACGCCGGGCGCAGCGTTGCTGATCACATCGCTGCCGGGCGTGCCTTACGGTGAGGCCATTGGCGCGTTCATCGTCTGCAATGCACTCATCGCAATCTGCGGGCTGACGGGGGGCTTCGAGACGATCATGCGACGCGTGCCGCCCGCATTGGCGTCAGCGCTGCTGGCGGGCATTCTGTTTCGCATCGGGCTCGAGATTTTCGTCGCCGCGCAGCACCAGACGGCACTCGTACTTTCGATGTTCTTCACGTACCTCATCGTCAAACGAATCGCTTCGCGCTACGCCATTCTGCTGGCACTGATCGTGGGCACGGCCGTTGCCGGCGGACTGGGTCTGCTCGATTTCAGTCACTTCAATGTGTCGCTCGCAAAACCGGTATGGACCACGCCGTCATTCTCGTTGTCGGCGACGATCAGCATCGCGATCCCGCTGTTCGTGGTGGCCATGGCATCGCAGAACGTTCCCGGACTCGCCGTGCTCCGTGCGGATGGTTATAACGTCCCGGCATCGCCATTGATTTCGACAACGGGCATTGCGTCGGTGCTGCTCGCACCGTTCGGCTCGCACGGCATTCATCTGGCGGCCATCACGGCGGCCATCTGCACAGGACGCGAAGCGCATGAAGACCCCGCCAAGCGCTATACGGCGGCCGTGTGGTCAGGCGTCTTTTACCTGATCGCAGGGACGTTCGGCGCGACCATCGCTGCGCTGTTTGCAGCATTTCCGAAGGCGTTGGTCGTCTCCATTGCAGCACTGGCGCTGTTCGGCTCGATCATGAACGGACTGGCGAATGCCATGCACGACACGAAGCAACGCGAAGCCGCGCTCATCACGTTCATGGTGACCGCCTCCGGCCTGACGCTACTCTCCATCGGGTCCGCCTTCTGGGGACTGATCGCTGGCGTGGTGACGCTGGCGATTCTGCAATGGCGACGTGCCTGATTCCGCACGGGCCGGGGTGATACCATTCGGCCCGCAACGATTTCAATTCATCTGACGTAACCGCAGGAGCAGTACAACCATGGCAGTCATCGAACCGACCCCGGTGTTCAAGGAAAACCTCGCCCAGATGGCCTCGATCGGCAGCATCGACGGCATCGCGCGCATCGACCTGCGCAATGCGGCCGGCGCCGTTGTGGGCACCATCGAAAATGCACCGGGCAAGCAAGGCTCGCTCGCCGTCTATCACTACCTCAAGCAAGCCTTCGGCACGCTCGACGCCAAAGCTGCCGAGCATGCGCTGGCCGTCTTCGGTGAGCACACGGCCGACGCGCGCAATCGTCCGGGCGCGCACCCGAACGTCGACCGTTTGCTGGCGATCGTCGCCGGTGGCGAAGCACTGACGATCGACGAAGTCGCCGCCTGACGCGCGCATGCGTACGGTCCCGGCGCTCGGGACCGCACACCGCGCAAAAGAAAAAGCCAGCCTCTCGGCTGGCTTTTTTGTATCTGCCGCAAACTGCGGCTTCTACGGTACAGCGATGCGTAGCTACGCAGACAACGTCAGACCGTCAGTACCGGACCGCCATCGCCGTTCTTCTCGCGAAGTTGCTTGACCCAACGCTTTGCGGGCAAGCCGGTCGCGGCTTCCACCACCTTGGCGCGCGCTTCCACGTCCTTCCATTCGACCGACAGCAGCGGGCCGTTGAAGGCCAGCACGATGACGTTGCCGTCATGCACTTCCGGGAATTCGATCACGCGGTTGTCGAACGCCTGACGCAGACGACGGATGTTCTTCGGATAGCTGTCGTGATCGCCGAAGAGGTTCATCGTCAGCATGCCCGGCTCGCGCAACGTGGCACGGCACGCCTTGTAGAACGCCGGAGTGTCATGGACCGGGCCGCGCGCGGTGGCGTCGTACAGGTCGATTTGCAGGACATCCACAGCGCCATGATTGGCGGAATCGGTGACGTAGTCCCACGCGTCCGCTTCCAGCACTTTCAATCGACGCGAATCGCTCGGCAGATCGAACATCGTGCGGGCGGCGACGACCACGGCCGGGTTCAGCTCAACCGCCGTCACTTGCGTGCGCGGGAACTGCTTGGCCGAGAACTTCGTGATCGAACCAGTGCCAAGGCCCAGTTGCACAACGTGCTTCGGCGCACGCATGAACAGCAACCACGCCATCATCTGCTGCGCGTATTCGAGTTCGATACGATCCGGCTTGGACAAACGCATCGCCCCTTGCACCCATTCCGTACCGAAATGCAGGTAACGCACGCCACCGATTTCAGAGAACGTCACCGGCGCGAAACGCGGCTTGTACGTGGGACGCGGTGAACGGGCGGCACGGTCGTCAGCGACGAACGCTTCGGCTTCGATGGATTTGCGTTTGATGAGGGTCATGTGTCCTTCAGTATTGCTCGGGATATTCCGATGGGTTCGCATTGTACCGGGTTCACGCGCTTTGCCTGTCGGCGACGGCGTTCGCCCTACCGCAAGCGCGGCGTTTCACGCCACCCTCAGCGAGTGGACGAGACGTCCGGCATTCCCAGCCAGTCACGCAATACAAGCCACGCGTCGCGTTTGGTCGCGAACGGGATCGTATAGGCAGGACTGCTCGATGGCAGCAGCACGACCGGCAACGGCACGTTGCCTTGGGCGAGTGCACGCTGACCGATGCGCGCCGCCGTGCCGCCATTGAAGGCGACGGCCCGCAGCGACGGCAAGGTGCCGATCAGGCCTGCCAGGTCGCTGCCGGCGTGCAAGCGGATGTTGCTGTCGAGACTGCCTTCACGACGCGCCTCCGCCACCACATCCCAAAGCCCCACCCCATGCATACGGAGCACGTCGAGGCGTGCCTCATAGGGGAGCGTCGGCAGGGGTTCGTCGATGACCTCGCCCACCAGATGCCAGAAACGATTCTGTGGATGCGCATAGTACTGCTGGTGCGCGAGCGAAACCTCACCGGGCAAACTGCCGAGGATCAGGACACGCGTGTTCGTGTCCACCACCGGCGGGAAGTTGCGTTTGAGTGGGGGCGCAGACGGCGTCGGCATAGCGCTCAATCGTTCACCGTCTCACCATGCAGGGCCTGCAAACGTCGCCAGAAGCGCGGAAGAAACGCCTCGGTGACGAGTAGCGGTGCCCCATGGCGCAGGAAGACCGAACGACGCGCCCACAGTCGTGCACGTGGGTTCGCACCGACGAGCGGGTCGCGCGCATCGCGTCGCGCACGGCTGTGCAGCAGGTGACGCGGGCCCAGGGGGCTCGACACCAGCACGGAACGCGTGACAGTGGGATCGTGATAGAGCAAATCGGCGAGCGGACGAGTACGCAGACGACGCATCGCCTGCCAGATCGAACGGCTATGTGTGAGCGGCGTGACACTGTGCGCCACGACGACCGGCTCGTCATCGACCAGAAGGATGACGTCGCGCGCCCACATCGGCGTACGCAGCGGCACGCCGATCGCACGGCATTGGTCTGCATCGGCGGGCATCACCCGTTCGGCCACCACCCGCACGCTCACCCGGCCGAGCGTGGACAAATGGCGCGTGAGCGCGCCGCCCCGGGTCAGCCAGTCCTTATGACGACGCGACAGCGCCGGTGCCGGGACAGCCTGCCAGCGCCGCCCGCTTACATCGAATCGGAAAGTCATGGCTCGGCATTATAAGGGGGCAACGTGTCGACGCGCCGCTCACGCGGTCACCGCCTGCCGCACACAGCGCCCCCCGCAAACAAAGGCCCCACCGACCTTCGAGGGATTCCGCCGGACAAGAAAAAGCCCCCGCGACATTTCGTCACGGGGGCCTCCATCGCTACGCGGACAACGTTACGCAGACGGCGTTACGTCAAAACAGTCCCGCCGTTTGCGCTACGCAATCAACGAGCAGACAGCAGCAAGGCGTTGGTACGCTTCACGAACGCCGCCGGATCCTCCAGATTGCCACCTTCGGCCAGCAACGCCTGTTCGAACAGGAGTTGCGTCCAGTCGGAAAGGTCCGCGCTCTCTGCCGTGAGACGCTTGATCAGCGCGTGCTCCGGGTTGATCTCGAGGATCGGACGGAACTCCGGCATCTTCTGACCGGCCGCCTTCATCAGACGTTGAAGCGTGCCGCTCATGTCGTTCTCATCGGACACCAGACACGACGGCGAATCGGTCAGACGGAACGTGACCCGCACATCCTTGGCCTTGTCGGCGAGCACTTCCTTCATCTTTTCGACGAGCGGCTTGAGGTCGTCGCTGGTCTTTTCCTGCGCTTCCTTCTCACCTGCGTCTTCAAGCGCGCCCAGATCCAGATCGCCGCGCGCCACGCTCACGAGCGCCTTGCCGTCGAACTCATGGACGTAGGAGAGCATCCATTCGTCCACACGATCGGTCAGCAGCAGCACTTCCACACCCTTCTTGCGGAACACCTCAAGGTGCGGGCTGTGACTTGCGGCCACCCAGTTCTCTGCCGTCACGTAGTAGATCTTGTCCTGACCTTCCTTCATGCGGCCCACGTAATCGGCCAGCGATACCGTCTGCTCGGCCGAATCGTTGTGCGTGCTCGAAAAACGCAGCAGCTTGGCGATGCGTTCGCGGTTGGCCTGATCTTCGCCGGTACCTTCCTTGAGCACCTGACCGAATGCGCTCCAGAACTGCGTGTACTTATCCTGCTGGTTCTCTGCCAGATCTTCCAGCAGACCGAGCACGCGTTTCGCGCACCCTTCGCGGATGGCCTTCACGTCGCGGCTTTCCTGAAGAATTTCTCGCGAGACGTTCAACGGCAGATCCGCCGAATCGACAACCCCGCGCACGAAGCGGAGGTAGTTCGGGAGGAGTTGCTCCGCGTCGTCCATGATGAAGACGCGCTTCACGTATAGCTTCAGGCCGCCTTGCGAATTGCGATCCCACAGGTCGTACGGCGCATGACCGGGCACATACAGCAGTTGCGTATATTCGCTGCGCCCTTCTACGCGGTTATGCGTCCACGCCAGCGGCGCTTGCATGTCGTGCGCAATGTGCTGATAGAACTGCGTGTACTGCTCGTCGGTGATTTCGCTCTTGCTGCGGGTCCACAACGCGCTCGCCTGATTGACGGTTTCGTCCGTCTCTGCGGGGACCATCGCCTGCTTTTCTTCGTCCCACGACTCGCCGCGCATCACGATCGGCAGCGAAATATGGTCCGAATACTTGCGGATGATCGACTGCAATTGCCACGACGACAGCAACTCGTCTTCGCCCTCACGCAGATGCAGCGTGATGGCGGTGCCGCGCGGCGCGCGTTCGATGGTCTCAACCGAGAAGTCGCCCTCGCCGGCCGACGACCAGCGCACACCCTCTACGGCCGGCAACCCGGCACGGCGCGATTCGACCGTCATACGGTCGGCGACGATGAAACCCGAGTAGAAGCCCACGCCAAACTGGCCGATGAGCGCAGCGTCCTTCTGCTGATCGCCGGACAGGTTCGAGAAGAATTCCTTGGTGCCGGACTTGGCGATGGTGCCGAGGTGCGCGACGGCTTCATCGCGGCTCATGCCGATGCCGTTGTCCTCGATGGTGACGGTGCGGGCGTCCTTGTCGAACGACACGCGAATCTTGAGTTCCGGATCCTGCTCGTACAGCGCTGCGTTGTTGATCGCTTCGAAGCGCAGCTTGTCAGCGGCGTCCGAGGCATTGGAGATCAGTTCGCGCAGGAAGATTTCCTTGTTGCTGTACAGCGAATGAATCATCAGTTGCAGAAGCTGTTTGACTTCTGCCTGAAAGCTCATGGTTTCTTGCGCCATGGTCGGGAACCCTCATGAATCGGTGAGATGAATGGAATGTCCGGCGTGTCAGCCTGGACCGCCGCCGGGCACACTTGCGCGCGCGCTGCCGCAACGGCGGTACAGGTCGGAACATAGGGACGGGCGGCATGCATTTCAAGGCCGCCAGCAAGGTTATTTCAGCGCTATTTTGCTGACGAATGGGCAAAGTTAGCGGAAAAAGCGGCAAGACCCGGCAAAAGCCCAAAGCAAGGGCACAAAGACGGGCGTACCGGCGACTGTTGCTGCCGCTTTAAGTTGGTTCATGTCGGCTTATGCCGCCAACTCCAACTGTCGCGAAAGGAACGACAACATGGACGGATCACTGCAGCACGCGATGTTCATGCGCATCCACGTACTGGGGGCCTGACGCGGCGAGAACAACGCCCCCGGCGCAAACAGGAAGCCAGCCTCGTGCCCGGCGGCCGCAATGGCGTTGGTATCGATGCCGGTATCGGCCCAGAAAAACATGCCGGAGGTCGGCTCACCGAACATGCGCAACCCCATACGCTCCAGATTGCGCCGCGCGCCGTCGCGGACCTCGTCCAGACGGGTACGCAACCGCTCCACGTGACGCCGGTAGTGCCCTTCGGTCAGCGCCTTATAGACGATGCGCTCGTTGATCTCCGGCGTGGTCGATCCCGAGAGCATCTTGTGGTCGACGAACGTCTTCGCCAACTCGGGCGAACAGGCGACGAACGCTACACGCAGGTTCGCCGCAAGCGTCTTGGAGAAACTCCCCAAGTAGATCACGCGCTTGAGCTGATCGAGACTCGCCAGACGCGCCACCTGCTGATGCGGCGGACACAGATCGCAGTAAATGTCGTCTTCCAGCACCATGAAGTCGTACTGCTCCGCGAGACGGAGAATCTGGAATGCGCGGGCGGGCGTGAGCGAGGTGCCCGTCGGATTCTGCAGAATCGAATTCAGAATGAGCAGCTTGGGACGGTGCTGCTGCACAAGCCGCTCCAGCGCCTGCATGTCGAGCCCGTCCGGCGTGTAGGGTACGCCGATCGTATTGGCCCCTTGCGACGCAATGCGGCCGAACACGACGAACCACGCCGGATCGCCGACAAGCACCGTATCGCCAGCACGTACGTACAGCCGTAACAAGAAGTCCACAGCCTGCGTAATGCCCGACGTCAACACGATCTGATCGGGCCGAGCGCCAATTTCAAGTTCCGCGAGTTGCGTCTGGAGTTGAACGCGCAGCGGCAGAAAGCCGAGCGGATTGCCCGCCTGGAGCAGATGCGCGCTCGACTGCCGGCTCATCGAACGCATGGCAGACGTCATCATGTCCGCATCGAGCCACGTCGCAGGCAGATACCCCATGCCCGGGCCACGCTCGGGGGCCACCTGATGCAGCATGCTGCGCACGAGCCAGGCAACGTCGAGCGGCCCCTGCGTGACCATCGGTGCAGCCGCATTTTGCGGCGGCATGACCGGTCGCTCGCGCACGTAGAAACCGGACCCGCGCCGGGCTTCGAGATACCCCTGCGCCACCAGCCGCTCATAGGCCTCGACAACGGAGAAACGCGAAACGCGTTTGTCTTCCGCCAGCGAGCGGATCGACGGCATACGCATGCCCGGCAGGAAAACCCGCTCCTCGATGCGTAGCCTTGCCCAGTGCACCAACTGATCGACAAGCGTCATTCGCGCGGTGTCCAGCGCAGCGTTGTCCGCAAGAATCAGCGGAGAAATGCGGTTCGTTGTCGTCATCGTCATTCACCTGTGTCGCGCCCCGGCAGGCTACGCGAGATGCGCATCACGCGCGGGTCGTGCCCACGCGTGCCGATTTATGGAGCGCTGCGATCGGCGCTCCCCGCCCAGTTGACAGTCCAATCCGTATCGAAGTGTCTGCCCCTACCGTTCATGGAGCGCCACTCTACGCTAGCCAGTTTCCCTGTCAACTCATAACTGTACCGAGAACTACCTCACCATCTGTATCGGTACTGTACCGGAGTTAACCGATAAAGTGTCCTCTCAACTGGAGACCGCCATGCGTGAAATCCGACTCTTCGAACTGGACCGGGAACAGACTGTCGTCTGGCAGGGCCCGGCTGCCGAACCGCCTCAGTCGCTGCAAGTGTTACAGGGTCTGCTCTGGCTGACCGTGGAAGGCGAGCCGACCGACCATTGGCTGCGGGCAGGCGAAAGCTTCGAAATTCGCGGCGGACAGCGTGTGTGGCTGGGCACCTGGCAAGAAGGCGCGCGCATGCGCGTGAGTCAGCCCGCAAAGACGCTCTCGACGTCCGGCGGCGGTAGCGTACTAGGTACCGGATTGCGGCTGGTGTGGCGCCACCTTGCGGTGCGCCTGGCCAGCACTGCAGGCCCCGGAAGACGCGGCGTCGGCGCGCAGGCAGAGTAAGCTATCGTTTTTTGTCGTCCGTCTTTGCTGCCTGAACCGAACATGACCGCACCTCACGCCCTGAAACTGGACCATCTTGTCGTCGCCGCAGAAACGCTGGAAGCGGGCGAAGCGCACGTCATCGAGCAACTCGGCCTCACGGACGTCGTGCCGCAACGCGGCGGGAAGCACGCACGCATGGGGACGCACAACAGTTTGCTCGGTCTGTGGGGCGGTGCCTATCTGGAGATCATCGCCATCGATCCGGAAGCGCACGCACCGGACCGTGCACGCTGGTTCGGACTCGACGACGACACCGTTCGGGCGCGTCTCGCTCGCGGCCCGTATCTTGCGCACTGGGTGGCGCGCGTCGATCGTCCCCGCTCGCTGCCGCGCTGGCAGGCACAGTATCCGCAACGCCTCGCCCCCGTGATCGCAATGCAGCGCGGCGCACTGACCTGGCAGATCGGTGTGCCCGACGACGGCAGCCTGCCGTCGTGGCAAGGTGCGGGGCAGGGATTGCTGCCTACGCTGATTCAGTGGGATTCGCCGCAACATCCGGCGGATGCGTTGCCGTCCGCGGATTGCGCCGTCACCACGCTGCGTGGATTCCATCCGCAGGCGACGGTGATCGCAGAACAATTGCAGTGGTTGGGTGCCGATGCCCTCGTCAACGTCGAAGCGACGCTGGTCGAGCCGTCGCTCGCTGCAGAAATCGAAACCCCCAACGGCCCGCGCACCTTGCGTTAGGCCGCAACCGATCCAAACGCCCGGCACAGAGCATGGCGGGCGGAAAACATAGAACCACGAGGCGACACCATGAATTCGCGCGAATCCCGAGGCATGCTGGTCGGATTGATCGGCGTGCTCATCTTCAGTCTGACGTTGCCCATGACGCGCATCGTCGTGGCGGAAGTCAATCCGCTGCTTAACGGACTGGGGCGCGCGCTGGTGGCGGCCGTCTTCGCGGGCGCACTGCTCTGGTGGCGCAAGGAACCGTGGCCGACGTGGCCGCAGGTCAAGAGTCTGGCCATCACCTCGCTCGGCGTGATCGTCGCCTTCCCCGTCTTCTCCGCGTGGGCCATGAAAACGATCCCCGCATCTCACGGGGCCGTGCTCAACGGACTGCAACCCTTCTTCGTCGCGATCTACGCTTATTGGCTGGGCGGCGAACGTCCTTCGCGTGGCTTCTGGGTGTTCGCCCTGCTCGGCAGCGCCCTCGTCATTGCTTTTGCACTTCGCGCCGGTGGTGGGAGCCTGCATGCCGCCGACGGACTGATGCTGCTGGCCGTCGTCATTGGCGCGCTGGGTTACGCAGAGGGCGGCAAGCTCGCACGCGACATGGGCGGCTGGCAAGTGATCTGCTGGGCGCTCGTCGTCTGCGCGCCGGTGTTGCTGGTGCCGGTCGGCTGGCTGGCATGGCAACAACCGTGGCCTGTCAGCGGCAAGGCCTGGGGCGCGTTCGCCTACGTCACCCTCTTCTCGCAGTTCATCGGCTTCTTCGCCTGGTATGCCGGTCTCGCCATGGGCGGAATCGCGCGCGTGGGCCAAGTACAATTGCTTCAGATTTTCTTCACGATTGCGTTGTCCGCGCTCTTTTTCGGCGAACAAGTCGATGCGGTCACCTGGCTGTTTGCCGCCGGTGTCGTACTGACCATCGCACTCGGCAAGAATATGAAGATCGGCGCCTCGCGACTCACGGGCAAACCGGTCTGACGACGCATCGCGGCGCATGCGATCCCTGCGCCGCGATGCGTCAGCCCCCTGACGTTGCGCCTGCCTTCACGCGCCCGGCACCCGCAACGCTCGATACTCGCGGCCGCTCAGAAAAGGCCGCACTCTCATAGCGAGATCATCATGCACGATTGGCAATATTCCGAACGCGCCCGCAATCTGACCAGCTCGGCCATTCGCGAAATTCTCAAGGTGACGGAACGCCCGGACGTCATTTCATTTGCTGGCGGCCTGCCCTCCCCCGCCACGTTTCCCGTCGCAGAAATGCGTGCCGCCGCGGATCGCGTCCTGACCGAATCGCCGCAAGCCGCGCTGCAATACAGCGCGACGGAAGGCTTCGCGCCGCTGCGCGAATGGGTCGCCAAGCGCTACTCTCGCGACGGCCTGACGGTCGCGCCGGAGAACGTACTGATCACCACCGGCTCGCAGCAAGGTCTCGATCTGATCGGCAAGATCTTCATCGACGAAGGTAGCCGCGTCCTTGTCGAGGCACCGAGCTATCTGGGTGCGCTGCAATCGTTTTCGTTGTTCGCACCGAAATACGTGCCGGTGCCGACCGACGATCACGGCCTTCTGCCCGAGGCACTGACGCCGGAACTGGTGGCGGGCGCGCGCTTCCTGTACGCCATGCCGAACTTCCAGAATCCGACGGGACGCCGACTGCCGATGGCACGTCGCGAAGCGCTGGCCGCCATCGCCAAACGCGACGGCCTGGCCATCATCGAAGACGATCCCTATGGCGAACTGGACTACGAAGGCCAGCGTTTGCCGAGCCTGATGTCGCTCGCGCCCGAGCACGTGCTGTACATGGGGTCGTTCTCCAAGGTGCTCGCCCCCGGCCTGCGACTGGGCTTCATCATCGGCCCCAAGACGGTGATCGCCAAGCTCGTGCAGGCCAAGCAGGCCGCCGATCTGCATACCCCCAGCCTGACGCAGCGCATCGCGTACGAAGTGGTCAAGGATGGCTTTCTCGACACGCACATCCCGTCGATTCGCACGCTTTACGCCGCACAGGCGCAGGCCATGCTCGCTTCGCTGAAGAAGCACATGCCGGCCGACGCCACGTGGACCACGCCCGCAGGCGGCATGTTCATCTGGTTGACATTGCCCACAGGCATCGACACCATGCAGTTGCTGGAAAAAGCGATCGCACAGAATGTCGCGTTCGTGCCCGGCGCGCCCTTCTATGTGGGGACGCCGCAATCGAATACGCTTCGACTGTCGTTCGTCACGGTGCCACCCGAGAAAATCGAAATCGGTGTCGCTCGCCTTGGCGCGCTGATCGCCGACGCGCTCACGCGCCGCGCCGCCTGATCCATCATCGGACTCGATGATCCGGGATTTGAACCATTAACGAATTTGCAAGGAAGCCGTACATGTCCGTCTACGACAAACTGAAGCAACTGGGTATCGAACTGCCGTCGTCCGCTGCCCCCGCCGCCGCTTACGTGATGGCCGCACAAACCGGCAACACCGTGTTCCTCTCGGGCCACCTGCCCAAGAAGGACGGCAAGATCTGGACCGGCAAGCTCGGCCAGGACGTCAGCGTCGAAGACGGCAAGGCTGCGGCGCGCGCCACCGCCATCGAACTGATCGCCACGCTGCACGCCCACACGGGCGACCTGAACAAGGTCAAGCGCATTGTGAAGCTGATGAGCCTCGTGAACTCGACGCAGGAATTCACCGAGCAGCATCTGGTGACGAACGGCGCATCGGAACTGTTCGGCGAAGTCTTCGGCGACGCCGGCAAGCACGCCCGCTCGGCCTTCGGCGTGGCACAGATCCCGCTGGGCGCGTGCGTCGAAATCGAACTGATCGCCGAACTTGCCTGACGGCATCGAGGCCTACATCGGCTACCGTTTGCATCAGGCGAATCTGCGTGATGTAAGTCGCGGCTAAGCCGACGTTCTCAGATGCTTGCGTCTGAAACGACAACAGCCACCCTCGGGTGGCTGTTGTTTTATGCGGCGCAGTTATCGCGAAATCAACTATGCGATGGCGGTTGGCTTGCCGGTTCCGTACGCACGTCGCATAGCGATCGCAACGCCCAGCGACAGCACCACGGCCATCGACAACAACGCGACCACGCCATGCCAGCCGTGCGACTTGAGCATGACGCCCGAGAAGCTGCCCAGCAGGCTGGACCCCAGATAGTAGAAGAACAGATACAGCGCGGAAGCAATCGCTCGCCCCTCCGTGGCACGTCGGCCGACCCAACTGCTGGCCACGGTGTGTGCACCGAAGAAGCCGAACGTGAAGATCGCCAGACCGATCACCACGCCGGACACCTGCGACGCAAGCATCGTGAAAAGCCCCGCCATCGCCAGCGCAACGAGCGCCCACAACAGGCGCGGACGCCCCACGCGGTCGGACAGAGGCCCTGCGATGAACGAACCGACGACACCGATCAGATACATCGTGAAAATCGCGCCGATGGCCGCATGCGGCAGATGAAACGGCGGTGCCGACAGATAGAACCCGAGATAGTTGTAGACGCTGACGAAGCTGCCCATCATCAGGCCGGCGAACAGGTACAGACCGAGCAACGCCGGGTCGCCCAGATGTCGGCGCGCATGCCCCAGCGCCTCACGCACCGTCATATGACGCGGGGTAAAGCGCCGTGAATGCGGCAGGCTCCGGGCAAACTCAAGGCCCATGGCGAGGCACACGAGTCCGATCAACCCCACCGACACGCGCCACGAGAACATGTCGGCAACAAACGCCGCCATCACCCGCCCTGCCATCCCGCCGAGAATGTTGCCGCCGATGTAGAGCCCCATCGACATACCGAGCGAGCGCTGATCGATTTCCTCGCTCAGATACGCCATGGCAATCGCCGGCAGCCCCGAGAGCGCAAGGCCCTTGAGCGCCGCCAGAATCACAATGGTTTCGAAGTTCGTCGAGAATGCGCTGGCGAGCGTGAGGACGGAAGAACTGAGCAACGCAATCGTCATCATCCGCTTGCGGCTCACGCGATCGGCCGCGACACAGGTCACGAGCAAACCGAGCGCCATCATCATCGTGGCCGCTGACACGGACCAACTGGCCTGCGCCGGGCTAATGCCGAACGTGGTCGTCAGCAAGGGCAGCAGCGATTGCATGCAGTAAAGCTGCGCGAACGTGGAAAACCCGCCGAAGAACAGCGCCCGGCTGATGACAGCGTATTCGCGCGTGCCGCGTGCAACACCCGCCGGCAGTTTCGCGGCAGACGCACTACCGGCGGACGCGCCGCCGGAAGACAAAGGTAGGGAGTTGGTTGATGCCATGACGCTGGCTCGCCTCGCGCGAACCAAGGGTGAAATGTATACGACGAATGATAGGTTTGCCGTTACCTCGCGTCCAATATATATTTAAGCCTCATTTCTATATATAAAACAGATCAATCGAGGCCTAAGGTATGGAACTGCGTCATCTTCGTTACTTCGTGACCGTTGCCGAGGAACTGCATTTCAGCCGGGCTGCGCAGCGGCTTAACATCGGGCAGCCACCGCTGTCGATGCAAATCCGGGCGCTGGAAGACGAACTCGGTGTGCCGCTCTTCGAGCGCTCGCAACGTCGCGTCTTTCTGACACCGGCCGGACGCGCGTTTCTCGTACGCGCGCGCCAGATTCTTGCCGATGCCGAAGCTGCTCGTCTCGAAGTCCAACAAATCGCCGGGCTCGATGCCGGGGAGTTGCGTATCGCGTTCACAACGTCGGCCCCCATGACGAACCTGATGAAGCGCGTGCTGACGACGTACCGACAACGCTATCCTCGCGTGACGCTGACGCTCAGCGAGGCACCGTCGGAGGATCAACGGGAAGCGCTCATCGAACGGACGTTGGACATCGGCCTGCTCCGTCAGGCAGAGAACGCACCGCCGGTGGCGGGGCTCAGTTTCGAGACGTTGATCGACGAAGCACTGGTCGTCGTGCTTCATCAGGGACATGCGCTGGCAAAGCACGCCAGCGTGTCGATTGCGGATCTGGCCAACGAAGCGTTCATCATGCATCCCAACGGCGTGGGAACGGCGGTCGACGGACAGATTCGGAGAATGTGCGAGCGCGCGGGTTTCACACCGCGTGTCGTTCAGGAGGCGCGCGAGTCGACGACCATCGTCGCCCTCGCGGCAAGTGGATTGGGTGTCGCCGTACTGCCGGCCGCCGTGCGTTGCATTCAGATCGAAGGCGCGCACTTCATGGACTTCAGCGAACCAGACGCGCACTCGGCGCTGCTACTGGGCAAGCGTCGCGACGACAACAGTCCGCTCGTGCAAGCGTTCGTCGCCCTGTGTCATGAAGTGGCCGGGACCGTCAACGACGAAACCCGGCCAGTCTGAATCACGGCAATCGCCAGGATCAGCCGCCAAGATCAGCCGCGAAGCGACGCCGCCAATCCGATCACAACGATCCCCAGCACGAGATTCAGAATCACGAGACGACGGATCCCGTTGACGGCCGCCGCACCGTCCGGCCACGACTGCGCCTGCACGGCGCGTTGCAAACGCGGGAACAGTGCGAAGCGAATGTGGCCGAAGACGAGCATCATCAGCACGCCGACCCCCGCCATGGCATGCACGGGCCAGCGGGCATGCAGGCCACCCATGCCCATCATCATGTGCCCGCCGGACAGCAGGATCAGCACGATGGCAACGCCCACCCATGTGAAGAAGCGTGTGAGTGCAGCCTCCCACAACGGCAGACGCTGCTGCGGCGAAAGCTCCGACGACGCAGGCCGCAGACAGGCCAGCGCGAAGAACATGCCACCGATCCAGACGGCCACGCTGACCAGATGCAGGAACAGACTGAAGGCGTAAACGCTCATGCGGGACTCCGTCAGGATGCCTTCGGCGCGGCCGGCAACACCGGCTCGAGCGAACGCGGTTTGAACGTCGCAAACTTCACATTCGGCGAACGACCCTTGCGCGCACGCTTGCCGATGTTCGGTGCGAGCGATGCGCCCGACAACGTCTCGGACTGAATCTTGCCGCCACGCACTTCGCCGTACACCGTCACGCCTGCCTCACTGATCGGCACGACCGACACCAGCGTCTGCTTCGCTTCGAGACCGATCAGCGTCACACCGCGTCCACCGCCCGTCAGCGCCTTCATTTCGTCCATGCCGAACACGAGCAAACGCCCGTCGCTCGACAGACATGCGACCGCACTGGCACCCTGCCAGATCGGCGTCGGGGCAAGCGGCTCGGCGCCGTCGTCGATGGTCATGAACGACTTGCCTGCCTTCACACGGCTCACCATATCGCCGAGCTTGGTCGTGAAACCGAAGCCGGACGACGTCGCGAGCAGCAGCGGCTGATCGCCGGACGCCGCGTAGTAATGCATCAGACGCGAACCCGACTCCAGTTCGATCAGCGACGTCAGCGGCACGCCGTCGCCACGGCCGCCCGGCAGCTGGCCCACCGCGACCGAATAAACGCGTCCGTTGCTGCCCCACGCGATCAGCGGATCGACGGTGCGGCATTCGAACGCGCCATACAAGGCGTCGCCCTGCTTGAACGAGAAACCTTGAGCGTCCAGTCCGTGCCCCTTAAGCGCACGCACCCAGCCCTTGGCGGACACCACAACCGTCACCGGTTCATCGACCACGCGGGCTTCCGCGACCGCACGCTTCTCTTCCTGAATGAGCGTGCGACGATCGTCGCCGAACTGCTTCGCGTCGGTTTCGATTTCCTTGATGATCAGTCGCTTCATCGTGCTTTCGTTGGCAAGCAGATCTTCGAGCTTCGCCTTCTCATCGCGCAACGATGTCAGTTCCTGCTCGATCTTGATCGCTTCCAGACGCGCCAACTGACGCAGACGAATTTCCAGAATGTCTTCCGCCTGACGCTCGCTCAGCTTGAACGCGCTCATCAGCGCAGCCTTCGGCTCGTCGGACTCGCGAATGATACGAATGACTTCGTCGATATTCAGGAAGACGATCATCCGGCCTTCCAGAATATGAATCCGGTCGTCGACCTTGCCCAGACGGTGGCGCGTGCGACGCGTGACCGTTTCGAAGCGGAAACCGATCCACTCGGTGATGATGTCGCGCAGCGACTTCTGGCCCGGACGGCCGTCAGCGCCCACCATCACGAGATTCACCGATGCGCTCGACTCCAGGCTCGTATGCGCGAGCAGCATCGTGATGAATTCCTGCTGATCGATGCGGCTTGATTTCGGCTCGAACACCAGACGCACGGGTGCGTCTTTACCGGACTCGTCGCGCACGGCGTCGAGCATGGCCAGCATCGACTGCTTGAGATTCTGCTGCTCCGGCGTGAGCGACTTCTTGCCGAGCTTGACCTTCGGGTTGGTCAGTTCCTCGATCTCTTCGAGTACCTTCTGGCCCGACGTATTCGGCGGCAATTCATACACCACCGCCTGCCACTGGCCGCGCGCCATCTCTTCGATCTTCCAGCGCGCGCGCATCTTGAGGCTGCCGCGCCCGCTCTCATACGCGGCGCGAATCTCGGCAGCGCTCGAAATCAGTTGACCGCCGCCGGGGAAATCCGGTCCCTGCACGTGAGTCATCAACTCAGCGTCGTCCATCTTGGGATTGCGGATCAGCGCCACGGCCGCAGAGGCCACTTCGCGCAGGTTGTGCGACGGAATTTCCGTGGCGAGACCCACGGCAATGCCCGATGCGCCGTTGAGCAGCACAAACGGCAAGCGTGCCGGCAAGAGGCGCGGCTCTTCGGTCGAACCATCGTAATTCGGCACGAAGTCGACAGTGCCTGCATCGATTTCGTCGAGCAGCAGCTTGGCGATCGGCGTCAGACGGGCTTCCGTGTAACGCATGGCCGCCGCGCCGTCACCGTCGCGCGAGCCGAAATTGCCCTGACCGTCGATGAGCGGATAGCGCATCGAGAAGTCCTGCGCGAGACGTACCAGCGCGTCATACGCGGACTGATCGCCGTGCGGGTGGAACTTGCCGAGCACGTCGCCGACGACGCGCGCCGACTTGACCGGCTTGGCATCGGACGCGAGGCCCATTTCGTTCATGGCGAACAGAATGCGGCGCTGGACGGGCTTCTGGCCGTCGCAGACGTCCGGCAGTGCCCGGCCCTTGACCACGCTGATCGCGTAGTCCAAATAAGCGCGCTCGGCATACGCGCCGAGCGTTAGCGTGTCGTCATCCGACGGTTGCGTAAAGAGATCTTCTACTTGTTCCATAAAACCTGTGGGTTTGCTGCGAACGTTTGACGAGAGTTCGGGTGGACGTTGACCGCGAGATCATACCAAGCTCGCCGGCACATTTCGGCAAAAACGCGTCCGAATGGCAAAGCGAGACGTGATTTCGGAGCGACGGCCATCGAAATTGCCGGGATTCCACGCGGATTTCGGAGAATTCTGAGCCGAACACCGAGAGACACTCAGGACTTCGGAGGCGAATCCGAAGACGCCGCGAGGCGACGTCAACCGACGCCTCAGTCCGTGGCCGGTGGTGCGGACAGGGGCGATGCAGCCGAGTCGCGTATCGTCGCGTTCGGCATGTTAGCAGGCACAACGGGCAGGCCCTGCGGCGCGCCCAGAATGACGTGGATGCGGCCATCGCGCGATCCGTTGACGCGCGCGTTGCCGATCTTTCCGCCGCTCCCGCTCGCACGGATGACACCATTGCCCGGCACGGCATCTGCCCCCTCCGGGTTGAAGCGTCGATAGAGTTCAAGCACTGCAGCGACGTAATCACGCGTCTCTGCATACGGCGGGATCTGATCGGCGTGACGTGCGACAGCCCCCTCACCCGCGTTGTACGACGCGAGCACCAGTTCGAGACGATCGGGATATCGCGCCTGCAGATCGCGCAGGTAACGGGCACCTGTCAGCACATTAGTACGCGGATCGGTGAGTTTGTCGGCGACGGTGCGGCGCGCATCGGCCCGCAGGCCATAACGCTCGCCGGTCGTCGGCAACACCTGCATCAACCCAACCGCACCTTTGGGAGAAACGGCATCGCTATCGAAGCCCGACTCGGCGGCGATGACCGCCTTGAGCAAGGCGGCATCGACGTGAAACTTCTGCGCGGCCTGCGCGATGACGGGCGCGAGCTTTTTCAGATTGGGATGTCGAGCCAGCGCGTCGTAAAGACGCGAGCGGTCTGCACCGGTAACGACCCCGCCCTGCTGCTGCGCGCGCAGGTCGACGCTGCCACCGTTAGCGCCATTACCCACCACGAGGCGATAGCGCGCATCGAGCTTGCGTGCCGCCAGATGCGCGACACCGTTCTCGTCGACGTAGCCATAGAGTTCGGCGTGCGCGAGAGGCGTCGCGGCAAGCAGCATCGCTGCCAGCGCGGGCCCTGCGAGTTGCCGCAGTGAGAACTTTCGGCGCAGCACCTGCAGGCGCCGCGCCGTCGAAACCTGGTTATTGCTGACCTTTGACATGCACCGTGATCGTCTGGCTCATGGCCGGACCGTATGAGCGATGTGCACCGTCGGCGAATTGCATCGTCAACTTGTGATCGCCCGGCGTCAGATTGACGCTCGTTTCGGTCTGACCTTTGCCGAAATGCAGGTGGCTGTCGTCGGTAGGAACGACCTGACCTGCCGGAATCGAATCGCCGTCGATGATGAGATGGTGATGACCGGTATTGGGCGATACCTCGCCCGCCGGTTTGATCGTCATGCCTTCGACGCCGAACTGGACCTTTACCGGATTGGACACCGTTGCGCCGTCCGCAGGGGCAACGAAGAAGACGCGCGGCTGGGCCGACTGTGCCAAGACGGTGGCGCTTGCGCTGGCAAGCAACATCGGCACGAAAATGCAACGCATAGAACGCAACATAACGCGACTCCCGGAAGGGTGAAGGGTGGATTATCCCACTATGTGAGCGCTCACGCTGGTTTGCCCTGCGTGAGCGCGACTTCGCTACGATTCAAGTACTGTAGATGCAGTCCCGACGCCGTGCCCTCGGTCCTTCCCGTGTTGTCAGGCTCAGATGTCGGCTTCCACTTCATTGCCCTTGGCTTCGAGCCAGCTACGGCGTTGTGCCGCCTCGCCCTTGCCCATGAGCATGTTCATGCGTGCCACGGTTGCGTCGAAATCCAGATGGCCGAGCGCCACCGGGCTCAGACGACGCGTATCGGGATTCATCGTCGTTTCCCAAAGCTGTTCGGCACTCATTTCGCCCAGGCCCTTGAAGCGGCTGATCGACCATGCGGTTTCGCGCACGCCGTCCTTGCGCAGCTTGTCGAGAATCGCTTCGAGTTCGCCTTCGTCCAGCGCGTAGAGCTTCTGTGCCGGCTTCTTGCCACGTGCAGGCGCATCGACGCGATACAGCGGCGGACGCGCCACGTACACGTGCCCCGTCGCGATGAGTTGCGGGAAGTGACGGAAGAACAGCGTCAGCAGCAGCACCTGAATGTGCGAACCGTCGACGTCGGCATCGGAGAGGATACAGATCTTGCCGTAACGCAGATTGGACAGATCGGGCGTGTCGTTCGCACCGTGCGGGTCGACGCCGATCGCGACCGCGATGTCGTGCACTTCATTGTTGGCAAACAGGCGATCGCGCTCGGTCTCCCATGTATTGAGAACCTTGCCGCGCAGCGGCAGAATCGCCTGAAACTCCTTGTCGCGGCCCATCTTCGCCGAGCCGCCGGCCGAGTCGCCCTCGACCAGGAACAGTTCGTTTCGGGTGATGTCTTCCGTCTCGCAGTCGGTCAGTTTGCCCGGCAAAACGGCCACGCCAGAACTCTTTTTCTTCTCGATCTTCTGGCCGGCGCGCGTACGGGCTTGTGCCTGACGAATCACGAGTTCTGCGAGCTTCTTGCCGTGCTCGACATGATGATTGAGCCACAACTCCAGCGCGGGACGCGTGAACGATGACACGAGTCGCACGGCGTCGCGACTGTTCAGACGCTCCTTGATCTGCCCCTGGAACTGCGGATCGAGCACCTTCGCGGAGAGCACGAACGACACGCGGGAGAACACATCTTCCGGCAACAACTTCACGCCCTTGGGCTGAAGGTTGTGCAATTCGATAAAGCCGCGCACCGCCTGGAACAAGCCTTCACGCAGCCCCGATTCGTGGGTGCCGCCGGCAGGCGTCGGAATCAGGTTGACGTAGGACTCGCGGACCTGCGCACCATCTTCCGTCCAGGCCACGACCCATGCAGCGCCTTCGCCTTCGGCAAAGCTGTCTTCGTCGCCCTCGGCAAAGCGCTCGCCTTCGAAGAGCGGAATCAGCGGCTCTGCACCGCCCAGCGACTCGACGAGATAGCCCCGCAGGCCGTGCTCGTAGAACCACGTCTGTTCTTCGCCGTTCTTTTCCTGACGCAGCGTGACGCGCACGCCCGGCAGCAGCACCGCTTTCGAGCGCAGCAGACGTTGCAGTTCGCCCAGCGGCAATGCCGGGCTGTCGAAGTACTTGGCATCCGGCCAGACGGTCACGCGCGTGCCACTCTTCTTCTCGCCGCGCTGCGACGCACGTGAATGAAGCGCCACGTTGACGTTGCCGCCGTCAGCGAATTCGAGTTCCGAAACTTGACCGTCGCGCCAGACCGTCACGGCCAGTCGGGTCGCCAGCGCATTCGTCACCGACACGCCAACGCCGTGCAAGCCGCCGGAGAAGGTATAAGCGCCGCCAGCGGCCTTATCGAACTTGCCACCTGCGTGCAGGCGCGTGAACACGATTTCGACCACCGGCACACCCTCTTCCGGGTGAATGCCGACAGGAATGCCACGGCCATCGTCCTCGACGCTGACCGAACCGTCTTTGTTCAGGGTGACGAGAATCTGCTTGCCGTAACCGCCCAGCGCTTCGTCCGAAGCGTTGTCGATGACTTCCTGAATGATGTGCAGCGGATTCTCGGTGCGGGTGTACATGCCCGGGCGCTGCTTGACCGGCTCAAGGCCCTTCAGGACCTTGATGGACGCTTCGCTGTACTGGGCAGGCGTATTTTTTTTCGACATAGCGTGACTGAATTGGGGTACGACGCCCGGCGCTTATCCACATTTCCTGTGGACAACCACGGGGAAAACCCATTAACACATGACAAAAGTGACGCCGGATCAACGACTTGTGTTGCGGCGCCCACATAATGGGCACTTCGAATGGCACTTCGGGTGCGCACGATGCCTGCCGACAGACGGCGGGCCCATCGCGCCCGATGAATCGCGGCCTATTGTACTGTCACTCGCACTGCGCTCGAATGACATGGACCATTGGCCCAATGAAACGCGGCCGGAAAACCGGCCGCCAACTACGTTGTTACGACGTGAGCGTGCTCACGTGTTTTCGCCGCGCTGCTTGGCTTCAAGCACTTCCCAGCGTTCGAGCGCTTCGAGCAACTCCAGTTCAATGGCTTCGAAACGTTCGGACAGCGCCGCACCCGCAGCCGGATCTTTCACAAAGATCGAACCGTCTTCGATCTTCGCTGCGGCATCCTTCTGCTCGTTTTCAAGCGAGGCAATGCGCTCCGGCAATCCGTCCAGTTCACGCTGCTCCTTGTAGCTGAGCTTGACGGTGCGGTTCGTGCCACGCTTGGGCGCTGCTGCGGCTTCCCTGGGCGCTTCGTCCACAGGCGCCCGCTGCGCAGCCAGCGCCGCCGAGCGTTCGCTCTGCACTTGCCAGTCGGTGAAGCCGCCCACGTATTCGCGCCAATTGCCATCGCCTTCGGCCGCGATCACCGACGTCACCACATTGTCGAGGAACGTTCGGTCGTGGCTCACGAGGAACACGGTGCCGGAGTATTCCTCCAGCAGTTCTTCGAGCAGTTCGAGTGTCGGGATGTCGAGGTCGTTGGTCGGTTCGTCGAGCACCAGCACATTGGCCGGACGTGCGAACAGACGCGCCAGCAACAGGCGATTTCGCTCACCGCCCGAAAGCGACTTCACCGGAGAGCGGGCGCGCTCGGGCGAGAAGAGGAAGTCGCCGAGATAGCTCATGACGTGCTTGCGCGCGCCATTGATTTCGATCCAGTCGCTGCCGGGGCTAATGGTATCGAGCAGACTGCGTTCGGGATCGAGCTGCGCGCGCATCTGGTCGAAGTACGCGACCTGGAGGTTGGTGCCGACGCGAATCTGCCCGCTGTCCGGCGTGATTTCGCCGAGGATCAGCTTGAGCATCGTCGTCTTGCCTACGCCGTTCGGACCGACCAGGCCGACCTTGTCGCCACGCATGAGCGTCGCCGAGAAATCACGCACGATGGTGCGTCCACCGTACGCCTTCGTGACGTTGGTGAGTTCAGCCACGATCTTGCCGGACTTCTCGGCCTGTGCCACGTCCATGCGCACATTGCCCTGCTGCTCGCGACGTTCGGCGCGCTCATTGCGCATCGTCTTCAGCCGCTCGATACGCGACACGCTGCGCGTGCGGCGAGCCTCGACGCCCTTGCGAATCCACACTTCTTCCTGCGCGAGCAGCTTGTCGAACTTCGCATTTTCCACTCGTTCGATTTCAAGCTGTTCGGCCTTGCGCTCCTGATACTGCGTGAAGTTGCCGGGATAGGAGAGCAGACGTCCGCGATCGAGTTCGACGATGCGCGTGGCCACCCGGTCGAGGAAGCTGCGATCGTGGGTGATGAACAGCAGCGCACCGCGATAGCCGACGAGCAATTCTTCGAGCCAGCGGATCGCGTCGAAATCGAGGTGGTTGGTCGGCTCGTCGAGCAGCAACACTTCCGGTTTAGCCACCCATGCCTGCGCAAGCGAGACGCGCTTTTGCATCCCGCCGGACAGCGCGCCTACGCGCGCGTGGCCGTCGAGTCCGAGTTGCGCGATCGTCGTCTCAACGCGGGTCTTCAACTGCCACGCATCGGCGGCATCCAGCGACGATTGCAAGGTGTTCAGACGGGCGAGCAGCGCGTCGTGTTCTGCGCCTTCCGGTGCCACCGACAACGCTTCTGCGGTGCGGTCGTATTCGGAGAGCAACACGTGCGACTCGCCGAGGCCGAGCGCCACCGCATCGAATACGGACTGCTCGGGATCGAACTCGGGCTCCTGCTGCACGTAGACGGTGTGCAAACCGGCCTGACGGGCCACCAGGCCATCGTCCGGCGCGGTGAGGCCCGCCACGATCTTGAGCAGCGAGGACTTGCCGGCGCCATTGCGTCCGATAAGCCCGACGCGCTCACCGGCTTCGAGCGAAAAATCGGCATTGTCGAGCAATGCCAGGTGACCGAACGCCAATTGGGCGCCGGTGATGGAATACAAGGCCATGTGTCGGGAAACGCGTGAACTACGATGGGAGGTATTGTAGTGCCGGGCGCGATGGCCCGGCCGATATTGCATTTTGCTGCGGCGATCAGCGTGCGATTGCGCGATCCGCAAACACGCTTTCGGCCACTACTGCGGCTGCACTGCGGGGCGCACCATTTCAATATGCATGATGCCGTCTTCGTCATACGGCTCACTCGCCTTGACGAAACCGAACCCGCCATAAAACGCCTCAAGATGCGCCTGCGCGCCGATGCGCACCGCAGCGGTCGGCCATTGCGCTTCGGCAATCGCCACTGCCCGCGCCAGCAGCTCTCGACCGAGACCGGTGCCACGGTGCGAAGCGGCGGTAATCACACGTCCGATCGACGCTTCGTCGTAGGCCAACCCCGGCGGCAGGAGTCGCACATACGCTGCAATTCGCAGGTCGCTTGCCGGGTTCGCGCTGTCGCGCACTTGCGCGACCAGATGCAGGCTATACGGATCGCGACCGTCGATATCCTGATACGGGCACTGCTGCTCGACGACGAATACCGCGCTGCGTGCGGCGAGGATTCGGTAAAGCAGCGCGCTGCCCAGTTCATCGAACGACTTGCACATCCATTCCATTACCGACTCTCCAGCCATTGCAGTGCGAAAGGCCGGACTATAGCACCGTCGCAAAGCGACGATGCCAGCATCTCGCACATCAGATATGGGGGAAGAATCGGGAAAGCTCGGGAAAATTCTGGACGAGGTAATGCGAAAGCGGCCGTCGACCTTATTGGTAGTAGACGATGCCCTGTTCGATATCCGCGCGAGCATTGCGTTCGGCGTCGTCGAGGGCGTTACCTTGCGTGGCAAAACCGTAGGCGCTCTGAACCTGATAGGCGCCCACTTTTTCCATGCCGCGCTGTGTCGGGCGGTGAATCTCGTAGAACGCGTCCCAACGGGCGTTGTCTCGCTCGACTGCATGGACGCTGTACTGGAATTCTTGGTATTGCGATGTTTTCATTTTGTATCCTTCTTTACTGCAAAAAATTTGACTAATAACTATCCCTCTCGAATCGGCTTACGGTGATGAGAGTGCAATTTCGCACAAATGTTTCCGTGAAGTGCACGCAGCCTATCTGCCCAATATGACGGTAATGCGACATAAGCATGACTGACATACGACAGATGGCGCTGCTGAACGTCGCACACGGCAAAGGACCGGGTGCGTTCCGTCATGCGCACGCAAGGCGCAATTCGGGTGTTCTGTGCGACTTCCTGTTTCGGGGATCGACGGCCAGCCGTTTTGTCGTAACGGCGGCGTGAACGTCTAAGCGTTCGAGGTGACATGTGTCGGCACATCGTGCGACACATCTGTAGTGATTTTCGTGCCACACGTAGGCCGATGATGCCGGGCGGGTGGAACACCTGCCGGGCGCTTCATGCCACGGAAGACTGCCTTGCGCACATCCGAAGATGACGGACGCACGAATGCAGTTGACGCATCATAACAGAAAAATCTGTTACGCGCTCAAAAGTGCGTTCACTCGACATATCGACCGGACGACGGCACGACGCGCGGACCGCCGTCGGTCTGGCCGCTGCCCTGTCCCTAAAGGGTTTGCGGGGCAATAATAAGGCTTCAGGCGGTCTCAGCCCGCTCCTCCATCTGGCGTAACACCCAGTACATGTACCCCGCGAACGCACCGAAGATGATGTGCCCCGCCAGCATCGTCCAGCCACGCGACTCGGTGAACCACGGAAACATCTGCGTCATCACATAGAAATTGACGACGTACACGACCAGCCCGAAGACGCCACCTGCAATCGACACCGTGACCACATCCGAATCCAGTCGGAACGGCGCAATGATGGCCCCGAGAACCACGCCGAGCACGACACCGATGGCCGCATGCACCATCAGCGCCATGGCGACGATCGACACGTCGAACGTTGCGGGCTGCGAGAGGATGCCAGGGCCGAGCACGATGGCGGCCACCATGCGGGGCGGCACCCACGGGCTCTGCCCCGAGACGAGCAGCACCATGAGCATTTCGACAGCGGAAAAGAAAGCGCAGGCGACAAAGCCGGCGACGGCGGCCGCCGCCCAGTCGGGCGAGCGGTGGGTATAGCGATGCGAGCTGAGATGCAGTTCCATGACGTCCTCCCATGAGGGGGCCCCATAGCGAGATTAGCGAGATGGGTCCCACCGGCGCGACCGGCAGTGTTTTCAGGATAGGACACAATCCGGGAACCGTTGGGAAGCCGGGCAAAGCCGCCTGCCCGTCTGCCTATACTGCCGGTACGCCCTGCAATGGGTGGGGCGCTTCGGGAGACATCTCATGGCTAACTCGTCAGGCTTTCTTGCTCTGCTCGTCAGCATCGTGCTCATCGGCTTCCCTGTATGGCGAATTCTCACCCGGCTCGGCTTCTCCCCCTGGTTCACGGTGCTGGCGTTCATTCCGGTCGTGAACGTCGTCTCCCTGTGGCTCCTGTCATACGCCAGTTGGCCGATCCAGCGCACCACGGTGCAAACGACCTGATGACCTGATGCCGTGATTCGGGCCTGCGCGGCCCCGAATCCATCGAATCCGAACCTGGACGACCGGCATTACGGTGTGATGCCGCGTCGACGCCCGATCAGACGCTCGCCCGTGGTGCAATGCGGTACGGTAGAATATTCGCCAAACTCCGAACACTGGACAGGCATGAGCACAGAGCTGAACGCGGCATCCAATTTCATCCGCAACATCATTGACGAAGACAACCGCTCGGGCAAATGGGGCCAGCGCGTCGAAACGCGCTTCCCGCCGGAGCCCAACGGCTATCTGCACATCGGTCACGCCAAGGCGATCTGCGTGAACTTCGGCATGGCGCGTGATTACGGTGGCGTGTGCCACCTGCGCTTTGACGACACCAATCCCGAGAAGGAAGAAACCGAATACGTCGACTCGATCATCGATATGGTCAAGTGGCTCGGTTTCAGCTATCAGACGCCGCAGAAGGAACACCTCTATTTCGCCAGCGACTACTTCGAGCAGCTTTATCAGGCGGCCGAGATCCTGATCCAGCGCGGAAAGGCCTACGTCGACAGCCAAAGCGCCGACGACATGCGCGCCAACCGCGGCACGCTCGTGGAGCCGGGTAAGGATTCGCCGTTCCGCAATCGCTCGGTCGAGGAAAACCTCGACCTGTTCCGTCGCATGCGCGCGGGCGAATTCGCCGACGGCACGCACGTGCTGCGCGCGAAGATCGACATGGCATCGCCGAACATCAACCTGCGCGACCCCGCCATCTACCGTATCCGTCACGCGCATCACCACCGCACGGGCGACGCATGGTGCATCTACCCGATGTACACCTACGCTCACCCGCTCGAAGACGCCATCGAGAACATCACGCACAGCCTGTGCACGCTGGAGTTCGAAGATCAGCGTCCGTTCTACGACTGGGTGCTCGGCGAGCTGGCCGAGGCGGGCATGTTCTCGCGCCCGACGCCGCAGCAGATCGAATTCGCCCGTCTGCAACTGACGTACGCGATCACGAGCAAGCGCAAACTGCGTCAGCTGGTCGACGAGAAGTACGTCGACGGCTGGGACGATCCGCGTATGCCCACGCTTGTTGGCCTGCGCCGCCGGGGCTTCACGCCCGAGAGCCTGCAATTGTTCTGCGACCGCATTGGCGTGGCCAAATCGGCGTCGTGGATCGACATGAGCATTCTCGAGCAAGCCCTGCGCGACGACCTCGACCCGAAGGCACCGCGTGCCACGGCCGTGCTCGATCCGCTCAAGCTCATCATCGACAACTATCCGGAAGGCCAGCAGGAAGACTGCCACGCCCCGGTGCACCCGCACTTTCCGGAGCGCGGCATGCGCACGTTCCCCATCTCGCGCGAGCTGTGGATCGAGCGCGAGGACTTCCAGGCCGAGCCGGTTAAGGGCTTCTTCCGTCTGTTCCCGGGGAACAAGGTGCGCTTGCGCTACGGTTATGTCGTGGAATGCACGGGCTTCGATACGGATGCAGACGGCAACGTCACGGCCGTGCATTGCAACTACTTCGAAGACAGCCGTTCGGGCACGCCCGGCGCAGACAACTACAAGGTCAAGGGCAACATTCACTGGGTCAGTGCATCGCACGCGCTGGCGGCGGAAGTGCGCATCTACGACCGTCTGTTCCTCGATCCGAACCCGGACGCCGGCGAAAAGAACTTCCTCGATGCCCTCAACCCGAACGCCAAGCGTGTGACGCAGGCCTATGTCGAACCGGGCATGCTGAACTTTGCGCCGGACGATCGCGTGCAGTTCGAGCGTCACGGCTATTTCGTGGCGGATCGTCACGATTCGGCCCCGGGCAAACCGGTGTTCAACCGTATTGTCTCGCTCAAGGACAGCTGGGCAGTGAAGCCAGCCAAGGGCGGCGGCAAGTAAAGCCGCTCAGCCGTCATCCACAAAAGCCCGCGCCCTCAAGCGCGGGCTTTTGCATTTTGGCGGGCAACGGGCCAAGGCGTCTCTCGGGCCGTCGGAATCCGCAATACCGACTATAACGAGGCAACGCTCACGGCTATCGGGGTTCGGCGTAATCTCGCGCCCAAGGCTCAGCGTCGCGCTTTGTTCGCTCGCTGCATTCGCTCGCTCCATTCGCAATGTCGCGACAGGTAGCGGTCGCAGTGTTCGATTGCGCGCTGGTTATCCGCCTCGCCCGATCCATCGCCACCATCATGTCCCTGCCCCGTCATTCGTCCGTTCCGGCATCGCCTGCTTCAATGAGCACGCCTTCGCCCACCGTTCAACATCATTGGCTGATCGGCGAAATACGCGGAACGATGGCCAACTTCGCGCAAATCTACTTCATTCCGTCGGCAGGCATCGGTGCGTTGCTGCTGGCCGTGCTGGCCCTCTCCGATCTGGCGGCTGCCGTGACCGGACTGGTTGCCAGCGTCGCCGCATCGGGTGTCGCCATCGCGATGCGCTTGCCGCATGCGCAACGTCACACAGGCCTGTTCGGCTACAACGGCGCGCTGACGGGGATTGCCTTTGGTGCCCTGTGGCAGCTGGACGCGATGTTCGCCGCGTGGATGGCGGTCTGTGTCGCCCTGACGGTCATGGCAACGGCCGCCCTTGTCCGACGCGGACTTCCCACCCTGACGGGACCGTTCGTCGGGGTCATGGCACTCACATGGGCCATGCTGCCGTGGCTCGAACTCGTGCCACGCATCGGTTCAAACGCTTGCGATGTGGGCTCGCCGGGCTTCGTGTTCTGCTCCGTGGGACAGGTCGTCTTCGTTGCACCGCTGGTGCTGGGCCTGCTGACGTGGTACTTGCTGGCGCTCTGGAATGCCCGTGCGACCGTGTGGGCGCTCGCGTCCGGGGGGGTGGTCTGGGGGATTTTCGTCGTTGTGGCTTCTAGTTGGCCGTCATTGGCAGCGCAGGCGGGCGGTGTCGGCATCAATGCCTTCCTCGCCGCCCTGGGTCTTGGCGTTTTTGCACGCCGCCCCACAATGCGGCTCACCGGTGCCGCACTCGCGGCGGTGATTTGCGTGATTCTGGGCGGTTGGCTAACCCCGCGCGGATGGCCGTACTTCACGTTGCCGTTCAATCTGGCCGTGTGGATCGTGCTGGCGGTGACGGCTAGGGCGCGGCCGGACCGACGCGCTGACGACGCATAAAAAAATACCCGGAACGCTGACGTTCCGGGCACTCGCTCAACGCGAACCCCGTGGTTCGAAGCTACCGTCTGTGCGGCGAAGGATTTTCTCCAAGCTTCCCCGTGTGGTTTTGGCCTGCCCTTGCTCATTTCAGAGCATTTTGAGCACATCGCTATTGTTTTACTGCTTCCTCCCTGACGCCCACTAACGCCCCCCGACGTTGCGAACCGATACCGAAGCCCAGGCCTCTTGCGTGCCATAACCGTATAAACGGCCGACAATCGAAAAAGTTGACCGGGGTATACACGTATCGGGGTGAACCGGGGACTTAATCCTCATCGTCACTGCCTGCCGGCCGGGACGAGACCGTCGGCGTCTTGACGACCGCATATCTCGCCAGCGTCTCCTTACGGGCCACGTCGTGGGCCACCACCGGTTGCGGGTAGTCGCGTCCGAGCGCCACGTTGGCGTCGGCCAGCGTCTGGGCATCGGTACGCCAGGGTGCGTGGATGGCCTTGTCGGACAGGTTCGCCAGTTCGGGCACGTACTTCCGGATAAAGCGCCCTTCGGGGTCGAACTTCTCGGACTGGGTGATCGGATTGAAGATGCGGAAGTACGGCTGGGCGTCGCACCCGGTGGAAGCGGCCCATTGCCATCCGCCATTGTTCGCGGACAAATCGAAATCGTTCAGGTGACGCGCGAAATACGCCTCGCCGCGGCGCCAGTCGATGCCAAGGTCCTTGACCAAAAAGCTGGCCGTCACCATGCGCAGTCTGTTGTGCATATAGCCGGTCTGGTTGATCTGACGCATGGCCGCGTCCACCAGTGGATAGCCCGTGCGCCCCTCGCACCACGCCTTGAAATCGGCATCGGCTGCATCGCCCGTGGCCCACTCGATGGCATCGTAAGCCGGCTTGAACGCGTGACCGACGACCTCCGGGTGATGATGCAGGATCATGAAATAGAACTCGCGCCAGATCAGCTCGCTTAGCCATGTTTTCGCGCCGTTGCCCGCGTCCCCGCCCTTGAGCATCGCGGCGTGCGCCTCCCGGGCCAACGTGCGGATCGACACCGTACCGAAGCGCAGATGCACGGACAGATAGCTCGGACCACGGACCGCAGGGTAATCGCGCCGTTCGTGATAGTGCGCCATGCGCGGCAGGAAATCGTCCAGCAACTGCCTTGCGCCCGACTCGCCCGCAGCAATGGCCATACGGCGTGTGTCGGGTACTTCGAAGCCCAGCGATGCCAGCGACGGCACCTCCCCGGGTCCATGGGACGGCTTCGCGAGCCGCTGGGAATCCGTCTTCCGACCGTGCGGGGCAAGATCGACCGGACGCACCTGCTTCAACCAGGCACGCGAGTAGGGGGTGAAAACACTGTAAGGCTCTCCCTGCGCCGTCAGAATCTCGCTCGTGTCGAAAATCACCTGGTCCTTGACCGCCTCGAAGGCAATGTCCAGGGCTTCCAGCGAGCGGGCGACCGATCGATCCCGTCTGACGGCGTCCGGCTCGTAATCCCGCCCGGCAAAAACAGCCTGTACCCCGAGCGACTTCGCCAGCGCGGGAATCTCCTTGGTCGGGTCGCCATGCCGAACGATCAACCCGCCCCCCATGCTCGCCAACGTCTGCGCCAATTCGCTGACGCTGTCGTGGATGAATGCGACGCGACGGTCGTCTCGCGGTAATCCGCCGAGAATCGTCGTATCGAAGACGAACACGACGGACACTTCGCCGCAGGTCGCAAGCGCCTGTGCCAGCGTCGCGTTGTCGGTGCAGCGCAGATCGCGCCGCAGCCATACCAGCCCTTTTTGAAATTCGCTCATGTCTGATTGGCGCAGCAGGGACGCGCCGGATCCGTCAAATCCCGTACCATAGCGAGATCGTGGACTTTACGCCATCGGCCTCGATTACCTCATGACTCGGAAGTTTCCGATTTTGGCCTTTCCCCGCCGCGCAGCCCCGGTGCTGTGTTCCCTTGCCGCTGTCGCGGTGCTCGCCGCTTGCGCCGCCCCGTCGGGCCCTCATGCGCACACGAACACCGCGTCTGCACAACGCCCCGCGGCCGTCGATCCGGCCACGTTGCGCGAGCGCCATCTGGCCGCCGCAGACGCGGCTGCGGATCAGTACCGCACCTGTCTGTATGGCCACGTCGCGCGCTACGTGAACCTCGTACCCGACCCGATTCGACTGGCCGACGAAGCCGCCACCGAATGCGCGCCGATTACCCAGCGATTCCATCGCGAACGTCAGGCGGCCATCGTGACGTACACGACGCCTGCGGATGCCGCACAGCAAGCGGATGCCGCGACACTCTCCTTACAGACAGACGGGTTGCGGGTGGCGCGCGCCCGAGCGACGGAGTTGCGCGCGCTTCAATGAGGCAACGCGCGGGGCTTCACGCTTCAAACACTCGGACGAGAAAAGCGGCACGAGGGGCGCGTTGATTACGTAGTCACCCGAACGTGCTTTCCCTAATCGGGCAAGCCCCGATTGGCGAAAGATGGTCCGGTGACCAAAATGAAATCGCCCTCTTACGTCCTTTTGGGGGTACTGCGACAACGTCATTTGCCCGCTTCGGCGGGCATTTTTCTTCGGTATCCGCAGGAATTTGCCCATGACGTCGAGGGCGAGGAGGCAACGATGTGTGTCTTCTGCACCAACCGCGTGGATGTCACTTGCCGTCGTGCCCATGCCGCGCCGACGCGTCCTCGTTCTGCGAGTCCTTCGCCGGTTCGTCGTGCCCCAGCCAGCGGTGCGCGAGCGATTCGATACGCCCGCCGATTGCCAGCACGATAAGGAGCAACACCATCGCGACAAGGGCGATATGCCAGCGGCCCAGCCCACAGATAATGCCAATGCCTGTGGTGCTCCACAGTGCCGCCGCCGTGGTAAAGCCGTGCACGGAGGAACCGCGACTCGGCCGGATGATGCACCCGGCCCCAAGGAACCCGATCCCCGCCACAATACCCTGCACCACCCGGCTCACGGACGAGCCGTCATAAGGCAACGCAGTGCCCGGAAACGGCACGACCGCCAGCACGAACAACGCGGAGCCGAACGACACAATGGCGAGCGTTCGCAAGCCCACCGACTTGTGGTGCAAATTGCGATTGAGCCCGACCAGTCCGCCGAGAATCAATGCCGCCGTGAGCCGCAACGTGACTTCGATGATCTCCGCCATCCCTCACCTCGCTCGTCTACGCGATCTAAGTTTCCGCTAAGTTTCCGTTGATGCATTATCACCCGATGCAGACGGCGTGAGGGACGCGCTCTCGTCCCAGTCGTCAAACAGGCGCAACTGACGTGCCGCCTGCGCTTCGAGCAAACGTACCCCAACGCCCATTAACCGCACCGGACGCCGCTTACGCCCCACAGCTTCCGCCAGCAGCTCCCGGCATTGCGCCGGATCGACACCCAATGCGCCTGCCTCGGCAGTCGTGCGCGAGAAATCGGCAAAACGAATCTTGACGAAGACCTTCGCAATCGCCAATGGCTCGCTGCGACGTGCACGTCCGATTCGCTCGGACAACTGATCAAGCAACGGTGCCAGCGCCACTTCGCACTCTGCCAGTGTGCGCAGGTCGCGCGTGTACGTCGTCTCGACGCTGATCGATTTTCGCTCGCGATCCGGGCTGACCTCCCGCATGTCGATCCCGCGACAGCGCTCGAACAGCTTCTGCCCGAACACGCCGAAACGCTCGGTCAGATCGGCCAGCGAATGGCTGCGCAGATCACCGCAGGAATCGACGCCCAGCGCCCGCAACTTTTCCGCCGTCACCTTGCCCACGCCAAACAGGCGCTCGACTGGCAGTACGGCGACGAACGCGTCCACCTCGGCAGGCTTCACGACGAACATGCCGTCAGGCTTACGCCAGTCGCTGGCGATTTTGGCGATGAATTTGTTGGGAGCGACGCCGGCCGACACGGTCAACCCGACTTCATCGGCGATACGCGCACGGATCTCGCGCGCAATCAACGTGGCCGAACCACCGCAGTGCTGACTGTCGGTAACGTCGAGATAGGCCTCGTCCAGCGACAACGGCTCGACCAGATCCGTGTAATCGCGATAGATCGCCATGATCCGCTTCGACGCTTCCTGATACCGATGCATCGACGGCGGGATGATGCGCAAGTCGGGACACAATTTGACGGCCTGCGCGGACGGCATGGCCGAACGCACCCCAAAGGCGCGTGCTTCGTAATTGCAGGTTGCCACCACACCGCGCTGATCCGGCTGGCCGCCAACGGCTAGCGGTATTCCACGCAACGACGGGTCGTCCCGCATCTCGACGGAGGCGTAGAAACAGTCGGCGTCGCAATGGATGATCTTGCGCTGAGAGGCGGTCATGGTGGCAGGCGAAAACACTGTGCAAATATACAGCATTTGCGCAATTTTCGCGCTCTATCCGTAACACCACCGCATCCGGGCATCGGACTCTCCCGCCCTCCTGCGCCGCCCTGTTACGCCAACCCGGCTCGACGCAGGTCACCATACATCAACGCACCGGCAAAAATTGCAGGAACTGCGCCCCCAGCAAGTTCTGTACGTAACCGATCCCCGCGCGCCGGTATTTCTCGTCCAGCATCTCAGCCAACAGGTCGAGCCGCCCGATGATCTTGCCGAACTCCCGTTCGAAGCTCACGTTGCGCACATCGGCCATTTCATTGGCCAACAGCAGCGGCTTGCCTGCCATGTCGCGGCGGCTCCCCAAAAGCCACGCCGCAATCTCCACGTTGCGCGCTGCATTGTAGATACGCTGCGCATCGAGCCCGTCGCTCAGATAGAACACCGTCGTGCCGCCATGTGCCGTGATGATCGTGTCCGAGAGACTGAAGACGAACGCCGCCACACGGTCACCGGTGAATGTCGGATCAAGCGACAGCGACAAGGCCCGGACATCGCGTAAGTCTCTCAGATCCGCCAGTGTGCGACGCCCCTCAATCGCGCCACGTAGTTGCGCCATGGCTTCGGATTGCGTAGCGGCACCGCTCTTGCGCCATTCGCGGGGGTTGCGTTTGTAGAGCTTGTCGGCCAGAAGGTACAGGCCCTCCAGATTCGCTCGCATGCCCAGCGTCGCCATGCGATTGATATCCGTTTGCGCCAGATCGGCCGTCGTCATCGAGGTCGAGCGGACCTTTCCGTGATCCGCAGGCGCGTCCTGGTACGACACACATCCAGTCAGAATCGCGATCGTCGACACGGCACAGAGAACGGCAACCGGCGCAAGCCGTCGTTGCACGAGCGGGTGAGTCTGCGTCGGTGATTGGGGTAAGTCGATCCGTCGGGTCATGGGCATGTCGTTATCGATCAGCAACGACTCTACGCGATGGGCCTGCGGACTTCGCGTCTCCCGACGTGGAAAAATTGTGACATTCGGTAACGTGCCTGCAACCGTCTAGCCATCCACCTGGCGACAATCGATGTCATGGCAGCAGCGCCTCACGCAGCTGCGCAAACAGCGGATGCTTCATCGCCTCCTCCAACCGGAGTACCGGCGTCACGCAGCAATCGGCTTCGGCGAAACGCGCGACCCAGTCGGCTTGCGTCGCGCCCGCAAACACCACCATCAGCTCAGCGCGCAATGCGAGCGCATCGTCTCCGCCGACCACCTGTCCGAGCGACCAGTGCCGCGTCTTCCAGTCACTGCGGCCAAGCACGTCGCACAGCAATTCCCAGAACTTCAGTTCGAGCGCACCGACCGCCATGTACCGGCCGTCCTTCGTGCGATAGACCTGATAGCACGGCACGCCACCGTTAAGAAGGTCCTTTCCGGCACGCGACACGTGCCCCTGACGATGCATCGCCACCGCCGGCACGACGTTCGAGCGGAACACCTCGTGCGTCATCGAAATGTCCAGCCATCGCCCGCGCCCGGTGCGTTGCGCGGCAACCAGCGCGGCAAGCACTTCCTGCACCGCAGCCTGAGCGCCGCCGTACAAGTCGCCGATCTGAAAGTTGGGGACGATGGGGGCGTCCCCCGCATCGCAAAGCTGGTCGAGTACGCCCGCGTACCCGATGTAATTGATGTCGTGCCCGGCCGCTTGCGCCATCAACCCTTGCTGGCCGTATCCGGAAATCGACGCCATCACCAGCGATGGACGGACACGCGCCAGCGCCTCGTGCCCAAACCCCAGACGCGCCATCACACCGGGGCGGAACCCTTCAAGCAGTACATCGGCAAGCGCAACGTGGTCGAGGAAGGTCTTCCGATCCGCGTCGCTTTTGAGATCGAGGCGTTCGACCGTCTTGCCGCGATTGAGCAGTCGCCAGAAAGCGCTTGGCGGCGATTCGTCTTCGCCCAGCATCATTTCCCGGGCGTAGTCGCCCGCCCCCTTGTCTTCGATCTTGATGACGTGTGCCCCCATTTCCGCAAGACGCAGCCCGGCGAGCGGACCGGGTAACAGCCGCGTGAGATCGAGCACGGTCACGCCCGATAGCGGCTTATCGGGCAGTTGGGACTGCGATGACAGCGCAGAGGGAGGAGATGATGCAGGCGACGACGAAGACAATGCAGACGATTCGCGAGAATGAGCGGTGTCGAGCGGTTCGGTCATGACAGTCCGTGTGGCGTATTGGCGGTAGACGTCCATACCGTACCGCGCACCACCCTTCGGCCGCAACCAGACAACACGCCGACTTCTCTCGGAAAGCTCCTATTTCAGCGCGTTCAGCGTTGATTTGCGCTGTCCTTCCAAAAAACGGGACCGGCGGCATCGCCCGCGCCGGATGCATCGTCCGGCGTCGATCCGTCCTCCGGTCCCGCCACCACCCCCTCGTTCAACAGGCGTTCGATCTGGCTATCGAGATACCCCAGATCTCTCAGAATTTCGCTTGTGTGTTCGCCCGCCGCCGGCAACGCACGGCGTGCGGGCAACCGTTGTCCCGACATCGTGATCGGCAGCAACGGCACTTGCGTTTGCTCACCCGTTTCTGTCGTCAGATCGCCCAGGCCGCCGCTGGCAAGCAAATGCGGGTCGTCGAACAGCGCGGCGGGCTCCACGATCGGCGCGAAAGGCAAACCATGACGCTCGAACGCCGCCGCAAGATAGCTAGCATCGAACCCCTGCATCATTTCGCGCAGCATCGGGAGCAACCAGTCGCGCGCTCTCACGCGGTCATTGTTCGTGGACAGTCGCGGGTCGTCCGCCAGATCGTGACGGCCGAACACATCGCAGAAAATGCGCCACTGCGTATCGCTGACGACAGCGAGGAATATCTGCACGCCGTCACGCGCAGCGAAGACGTCGTAAATACCCCACGCGGACACGCGCGCTGGCATGGGGTCGGGTGCCACACCGGTCACTGCGTACTGTTGCATATGCTGCGCCGCAAGCAGTACGCAATTCTCGAAGAGCGCACCCTGCACTTCCTGCCCGCGTCCCGTGGTCTTTCTCTCGTAGAGTGCGGCCAACGCAGCCAGCGCACCGAACACGCCGCCCATGATGTCGTTGACCGATGTCCCCGCACGCAACGGTTGGCCCGGCGGTCCTGTCATGTACGCCAGCCCCGCCATCATCTGTACGACCTCGTCCAACGCAGTGCGCGTAGCGTAAGGCCCGGGCAGAAACCCCTTCAGCGAGACATAGACCAGCGCCGGATTCAGCCGCGACAACGTGGCGTAATCCAGTCCGATTTGCCGCATCCGCCCGGGCTTGAAATTCTCCGTCACCACATCCGACGTACTGACGAGCCGCAGTATCAGCTCTCGCCCTTCGGGCCGCGTAACGTCCACGACCAGACTCCGCTTGTTGCGGTTGAAGGCGCGGAAAAATCCCGCGCCGGTCCCCAGCAAATGACGCGTGGCGTCGCCACCGATCGGCTCCACTTTGATGACATCGGCCCCGAGGTCGCCCAGCACCATGCCGCACGCCGGCCCCATGACCATGTGTGAGAATTCCACGACACGAATGCCTTGTAACGGCATCGGTGCCGCAGAGGTGACATCCGGCATCGGCTACCCTCCCCTGCCCGCGTGTGGTGCCGCACCGGTACCTCGGCCCGTCGCAGAATGCGCAGCGGGATGAGAGACCGGATGAGACGCAAATCCGTCGCGTTGTAATTGATCGAAGCCCACGATATATCCCGCCAAAGCGCTCGCCGCCACGGTGGCCGGGCTGCCGAGCCACATCTGCCCGGGTCCCGAACGTCCGGGGAAATTGCGATTCTGGGCACTGATGACCACCTCGTCGGACGTTTTGGAAACGCCCGGTCCAGCATTGACACACGCACCGCAGCCGGGCGAGAGCATCGTCACACCCGCTGCTTTGAAAACGTCCGCGTACCCCTGCGCTTCGCACCATACGCGCACGTCTTCGCTGCCGTATTGCAGGTAGAAGCGCACGCCGTCCGCGACGCGATGCCCTTGCGACAGTCCCCACGCAAGCACGTCATGACAGGCCCGCAAGTCGTCGCGCTTGCTGCCGGTGCACGACCCGCCGTAGGCGATGTCGATGACCACCTCTGTAGACAAATCCGCCAGCGCAACGCCGTTGCCCGGATCTCCGGGACTCGCCACCATTGCGCCGAGCGAAGCGCAATCGATCTCGATGACATGGGCATACGATGCTTGCGGATCACCTGCCATCCAGGCGTCGAGCGTGACCTCGATGCCGCGCCGCTCACGCAGGTAGCGGACAGTCTCTGCGTCAGGCACCACGAGTCCGGTGAGCCCGCCAATTTCGGCCACCATGTTGGTGAGCGTCGCGCGCTCGTCGGTGGACAGATGCGCAACGGCTGCGCCGGCGAATTCGATGATCTGTCCGATCGCGCGTCCGTCGCGGATATAGGGCAGATGAAGCAGGTGCAAGGCCAGATCTTTCGCGCCGACGCCTGTCGGCAAGCGCCCTCGCAGGTGGACAAGGCACGTACCGGGCACGGCGAGGCGCGCGTCCCCGGTGAGCCACGCATTAGCCATTTCAGTCGCGCCGACACCGAATGCGAACGCACCGATGGCACCACAGTGCGGTGTGTGAGAATCGGTGCCGACAATCACCTGCCCCGGTAGCGCGTAGCGCTCAAGCATCAACGCATGGCAGATGCCCTCCGAACCGCCGCCTGCGGCGCGTCCATGCAGTCGCAGCCCATGCTGGGCGCAAAACTCACGCTGGACGGTACCAAGACGGCGTGCGGCGTCCACGATTTGCGGGGGACGGCTGCCATCGGCGGAGACGGCGTCGAGATGCGTCAGATGATCCTCAAAGCACAGCACCGAAGCGGCGTCGCGAAGCGCAGGTATCCCGTCACCGTAGGCGTGACGCAGAAAACTCACCGCCATCGGTGTCACGTATTCATGCGAGAACCGCCAATCTGCGGGGACGAACACCGCATCTCCTGCCCGTACGCGCGGTACGCCCAGCGCTCGCGCAATGATCTTTTCTCCGTAAGTCATCGCGCCAGGTGCATGCACAGGCTGCGGCGGTACGATGTCCCCGGACAACCTTCGCTGCGTATAGCCGAATAGCCCACCGCTACGCACGATGGCCTCGGCCAGTGGATCGCAATCTTCGAGAAAAGCTTCGATGGGGATGGCTTCGCCGTCCTGCAAACGTTCTGCCAACGTGACGTCGGTCGACATCAGCAAACCGAGGTTCTGACAGTTCTGTGCGTAAATGCGCTCGAAGCTCTCGGCGATCACGATGCGGATACCGGCGCACCGTTCTGCGAACGGGCTGGCTTCGCGCGACGACCCCTTGCCACGGCGCAGCCCTGACACGGACAACGAAAAACCGCCTTCGCGCACCGCCTTCTGCGTGACGGGAAACACACCGGCCGCATCGCTCGAATCGTCATGGCACCGCAACCCTACGTAGAGGTAATCGCCAAGCGATTCGTCAAACGCCAGACAGGCGCGCGCCGGCGTCATTTCGTCAGTGGAAATCTGATCGCGCAGCGTGCCGGCTTCGGCTCGCGTCAGTGTTTCGCCCGTCAGTTGACGGGTCATGGCTTCTGCGCTGGCGCTCAACCACAGCACCCGGCCGTTCAGTCGCACGGTGGCTTGCATGAGATCGCTCCTCGAATGTTCCCGCATGGGTTCACCCATTTCGATCGCAAGTTACGTGCCGACGCAGCGTGCGGCAGCAAGGAATAAGTGAAGTCATTTCGTCCAAACGCACGTTCGTCGAATAGCGGGATAGCACTCAGGGATATTGGCGATTCGCCTGCGTGGCAAACGTGTTGGTCCAGGTGTCGCCTAACCGGATCTGGGCCGGCTTGACCTCCGGTGTGAACGACGCCAGCGCTTTCAACGCAGTCGCCGGACCATCGGCGGGCATCATGCCGTCCGGGGAAAAAGCTTCGCGACAGTTCGCGAACGCCTTCAGATAGAGCGTCTTGTCACCGAGGAGATAAGGCTCCGGCACCGTCTTGAGCAATTGCGCTGCCGTTGCGTGTTGCAGCCATTTGTCCGCACGTACGATCGCGTTGGCCAGTGCCTGCACCGTACGTGGGTTCTTTTGGATGAAGCTCTGCGGTGCGTACATCACCGCCGCAGGCATCGGACCACCGAACATTTCGCGGGTGCCAGCCTGCGTACGCGTGTCGATGAGCACCTTTACGTCGCCCGACTCCTGCAGCAACGTCATCATTGGGTCTACGTTGGAAACGGCATCGATCTGCCCGTTACGGGCCGCCGCGATCACCGTTGCGTTGCTGCCCACGCCAACGATCGAGACGTCGGTCGGTTTGAGGCCCGCTTTGGTCAGGGCCACGCTCACCAGCATATGCGTACTCGACCCCGGTGCGCTGACGCCGACACGCATCCCTTTCAGGTCCTTCACGGACTTCACTTCGCCCGCCTTGGTCTTCACTACGCCAAGGACCAATTGCGGCGCAGCGCCCAGCACGACGAACGCCTGGTAAGTCAGCCCTTTGGTCTGCATGAGCAGCGTGTGTTCGAACGCGCCCGTGCCGACATCGGCGCTTCCGCCAACGACCGCCTGAAGCGCTTTGGAACCCCCGGCGAAGTCGTCGATCGTGACATCGAGGCCTTCATCCTTGAAGTAGCCCAGTTGTTCGGCAATCGTCAGGGGCAAATAGTAAAGGCCGGGCTTCCCGCCCACGGCGATGGTGATCTTCGGTTTTTCGAGGGGTTGAGCCGGTGCAGCGGAAGCCCCTGCACTCAGGCTGAGTGCTATGAGGCCCAGCGCCATCAGCGTGAGAACAAGAATCAGACGTCCCACGGCTTCGCGCACACGGCGCGCTTCGGCATGTGTCATCGCGTGTCTCCTCTCGCACGATGCGAGATACGGCGCGCCCCGGCTCGTCGGCCGGAATCGCTATCGGCCCCCAGAGCATCCGTCGGCCTAGAGGCGACGGCAAGAGGTGTTTCGGCATGCCAGACATCGCGGTTCACGATGTTTGTCGTGTCAACGCCCCCTTTGATGCGATCCCATGAGGGTTTGCCCCGACCATCGGAAGCGTCCTCGTCGTGCAACGGTTCAGGCGCGCTCCGTTCCCTCTGCGCCCCCGCAATCGTCCGCTATCTCCGCTCCCCCCACTGTTCCCGATGTTCCCGTTACGTTACGTGCGCACAAGTGGTCGACCAGCATGCGCGACGCCACGGGCAACGCATCGTATCGACGCACGCACACGACCAACCGCCGCTCGGCCCAGGGATCTGTCAGCGGCACAATGCGCAAAGCCTCTCCGTCCGGTACCTGCGAGTAGATGCCGACGGCCTCGCGCGGCGCGATCGCCAGGCCAAGCTGGGCCCGCACCATGCGGCACACCGCTTCAAACGTCGAGACGTGGATTCGGAATTTGACCGTCTTGCCCTGCTCGGCGGCGAGACGTCGGAAGACGGTGTACATCGCGCTGTCCGGATGCACACCGATCTGATCGAAGTCGAGGGTTTCGATGAACGCGAGCTGCTCGGCGCAGGCGAGCGGATGATCCCGGTGAAGCACAGTGATGATCTGATCGTGGCGATAGGGGAAGACTTCGACGTCGCGCGTATCGACCGCGTCCCAGCAGATACCGATGTCGGTCGCACCGTCCGCCACACCCCGCACCACTTGCGCGCTCGTGTGTTCTTCGAGGTCGACCTTCACTCCTTCGTGGCGACGCAAAAATGCGCCGAGTTCGTCGGGTAATGTTTCGACAATCGAGGAAACGTTGGCGAAGATGCGGATGTGGCCACGTACGCCACTTGTGTACTCGGACAGGTCACCCTGCATCTTCTCAAGACTTCGAAGCACGTTGCGTGCGTGATGCAGCAACGCCTCGCCCGCCGGCGTCGCCCGCACCCCCCACTTATGCCGTTGGAGGAGCGCCGATCCGACCAGCGATTCGAGATCGTTGATCCGTTTGCTGACGGCCGAGGGCGCAATGAACTCACGCTCGGCTGCACGGGCAATGCTGCTCTCTTCACAGACAGCGACAAACAGCCGTAACGAGACAAGATCGATCCGCCATAGCGCCATGCCGGTCTCCCGAAGGCACTGCATTGCCAGCGATTTTGCGGCCCGGGTGACAAAAATGCCACTCGGGGCCGCCCCTGACGACACCGGAAAACAACACTTATCCGGCGACCAACGCCCGCCAATCGACGTCTACCTACGTCAACGCATGCCGTCGACGCCGTCAAGGCGCATGCCGAAGCGTTCGAAAGCGTGCGCAAAGTCTCTGGGGGGATGGGGTTCGGGCATGCAACGGTGTGTGAAGTCAATGACACAAAACCGACACCGGACCAAAAGGTTGCACGCCACCATCGGACGTCTTGCGTCCGGTGAAATGTCCTCGCGTCGGTCCCTCCCAGGACAACCGCCTAGCGCATCGCTCCGGTCAGCAATACGGCGCTCCAGCCGCCGTCAGCCGTATTGAGCGGTGCCACCTCGGGCGGCGGTGCCAACGCCAAGGCCATGAACAGCCAACATTTGCAAATGACGATCGCAATCATTTTTGTTGACGCTCAATCATCCCGGCTTGGTTGCCGGAATGATTTGACTATAGTGCGGCGCTATCGGGGCGGCAACTGTGAAACGTCTCTAGATTTGATAAAAATGCCGGGCGGACGATCGTTCCGCACCTGTTTTCGACGCACAGCATTTTGCGTGAAGAAACCGGCAGACCGGTTGACCGTCAAGTGCGACGCGTAATCGCCCGGGCCAGCACCAGCACCGGCAGCAGTCCCACCAGCACCAGCGTCAGGGCCGGGACGGCGGCTTCGGCGAGCCGTTCGTCGGCGGCGAGGTGGCTCGTGACCACGGCGAGCGTATCCATGTTGAACGGACGCAACGCGAGCGTGGCCGGCAGTTCTTTCATGACGTCGACGAACACCAGCAGAGCAGCCGTCAGTACGCTGCCTCGCAACAGCGGCAGATGCACGCGACGCAGCATCGACCAGCCGCCCACGCCGAGACTGCGCGCACTCGCGTCGAGATTGGGCGCGATACGGGCAAATCCGGCATCGACGCTTTGCAGTGCCGCTGGCAGAAATCGTACGAGGTAAGCGTAGATCAAAACGCCGCTCGTACCGGCCAACACCAGACCGTTTGCCCCGAGCACCGTACCCATCCATGTGTCGAGATGCAACACGGGGGTGAGAATGCCCAGCGCGATAACCGCCCCGGGAATCGCGTAGCCCACGCCTACGAGGCGTACGGCAATACGTGTGATACGTCCGGGCGCAAGTCGCTGGGCGTACCCCAGCACGATGGCAAACACGCACGCGACCGCCGCCGCCATCGCCGCCAACCGCACCGTGTTGTAGACCCACTCGCCATAGCGTGGCCAAGGCACCTGATCCAGTTCCGAGACAGCCAGGCGCAGCATGATAATCGCCGGCAGCACAAAGCCCACAATCAACGGCAGGGCGCAACCTGCGGTAGCCAGTACGCCTCGCCACCCGTGCAGTGTCGTTCGGCGTGACGTCGTCGGCGCACGCCCCGGGGCCCCGTAATACCGTAATCGCGTACGGCTGCGCGCTTCGGCCGTCAGCAAGATCAGAACTGCAAACAGCAGGCATGCCGACAGTTGGGCCGCCGCGACGCGGTCGCCCATCGACAGCCAGGCGCGGTAGATGCCCGTCGTAAACGTCGGCACCCCGAAGTAGACCACTGCGCCGTAATCGGCCAGCGTCTCCATGAGCACAAGGGCGATGCCCGCCACCAACGCCGGACGCGCGAGCGGCAGCGCCACGCGAAAGAACGCTTGCAACGGCGTGCATCCCAGCGTACGTGCTGCCTCAAAGAAGCGCTGGCTATGTTCCGCAAATGCCGTACGTGCCAAGAGATAGACGTACGGATAGAACGCCCCCGCGAAGACCCATGCTGCGCCATACCACGAACGAATCTCGGGAAACCACGTCACGCGATCAACGGCCAGCATGCGACGAAGCGCACTTTGCACCGGTCCGGCGAACTGAAGGAAATCGGTGTACGCGTAGGCAGTGACATACGCGGGCATGGCCAGCGGCAGAATCAACGCCCACTCCAGCACACGACGGCCGGGAAATGCGTAGTGAACGACCAGCCATGCGGTACCGACACCCATCGCCAGCACCCCGCCGCTCACGGCCAGCGAGATGCGTAGGGAGTTGAGTGCGTATTCGGGCAGCACCGTGTCGAGCATGTGGGCAAGCACAGCGCGCGTGTCGGCATCGCCCGCCCCTAACGCTGCCACGATGCCGAACATCGGCACAAGCACGATCAGGGCGGGAATCCATGCCATGAGCCGCCAACTGAAGACACCGGCAGAGCGCCAGCCGCGTCTACGTCCGCCGGCATGCACTGATCTGCCGGACGACGGCGTCTGCGCGGGTGCGACGGCGGCGTTGGCGACCGGCGTGGCGAATGCCTGCGAATCTCCGGAGAACCGGTCGGAAAACGCATCGGGTGACACAGAATCGGAAGCGGCGCGTGACTGGGGCGTCGATGACATCGGGAACGGTCGGGATCGGGGTCGGGAAAAGTGGTGAATGTGGCGGTGAATGCGTGGACGATGGAAACCGAATCTACGTCTTCGGCCATCGTCCGCCAGCCTCAGCGTACTAAAAGCGCACCATTAAAGTGCGCAAAGTACGTATTGCCTGAGGGAACCGCGAGGTATTCTCCGGTCTAAAGCGTTGTCATTACGTTGTAAATTATACGCATTCGCAACTGCGACTCTGACGCGGCCACGCACGGAAAGTGCCCGCGCTTTGCGCAAAGCCACCGTTCGCTCACCTTTCCTCCCCCGCGACCCAGTCCCGACCTACGTTCGTTCCGACGCCAATGCCACTGCCCTATTTGCTGCTCGACCACATCTCCGTCAGTTACGACACCACCGGCCAGACGCATATCGCCGTCCGCGATCTGTCACTGTCCTTGGCTCGCGGTGAGATCGGCTGCCTGCTGGGTCCGTCGGGATGCGGTAAGACGACGGTGCTGCGCGCGGTGTGCGGTTTCGAGCCGCTGGCCGGGGGGCGGATCGTGCTTGACGGCCACGAAGTCGCCAACGCGCAACTGAGCGAGCCACCAGAACGGCGTCACGTCGGCGTGGTGTTCCAGGACTACGCGTTGTTTCCGCACCTGAACGTTGCGCAAAACATCGGCTTCGGCATTAGCCGCATGGCGCGGGGCGAGCGTCAGACCCGAGTCGAGATGCTGGCCGAGCGGGTCGGTCTGGCCGGCGCGCTGAAGAAGTATCCGCATGAACTCTCGGGAGGACAGCAGCAACGCGTGGCGCTTGCCCGCGCGTTGGCCCCCGCGCCTGCACTGCTCCTGCTCGACGAGCCCTTCTCGAACCTCGATCTCGACCTGCGCGAGCGCCTGGCCGTGGAGGTTCGGGAGATCATTCGTGCCAGCGGCGCGACGGCAATTCTCGTCACGCACGATCAGCACGAAGCCTTCGCAATGGCCGACCGCATTGGCGTCATGCATGCGGGTGCCATCACGCAATGGTCCGCCGCGCGTGAGCTCTGGCGGTCCCCGGCGAATCGCGTCGTTGCGGACTTTATCGGGCGCGGCGCGCTCATTCCCGGCACCTTCCGGGGCAACGCCGATGGCGGGGGCATCTCACTGGAAATCGGGGAAATTTCCGTCTCGCCCACGCTCGCCGACAAGCTGATCCGAAGCGCCGCCCGTGACACTTATCCCGTGAATGTCGACGTCCTGCTTCGCGCAGACGACATTGCCCACGACCCCGCCAGTCCGTTCGAAGCCACACTCGTACGCCGTGCATTTCGTGGGGCCGATCAGTTGTATACGCTGCGTCTAGCGTCCGGCATCGAAGTGGTCGCGCGCGTCGACGGCGAACTGGCGCATGAGCCCGGCGACCGTGTCGGACTGCGCTTGACGGTGCAGCATCCGGTGGCATTCGCGGCCGCTCAGGCCGCCGTCTGACGGCCGGCAAGTACAACGTCACTCAGAGGCTGGTAAAATCCGGCAAAACGGATGGGCCTATGAAACAGTACCTAGACTTCATGCGCCATGTACTTGAACATGGCACAGACAAGACCGACCGCACGGGCACGGGCACGCGCTCGGTGTTCGGCTATCAGATGCGCTTCGACCTGCAGGAAGGGTTCCCGCTCGTCACCACGAAAAAAGTGCATATCAAGTCGATCGTGCACGAACTGCTGTGGTTCCTGCAGGGCAGCACCAACGTGCGCTATTTGCAGGAAAACGGCGTCTCCATCTGGAACGAATGGGCGGATGCCGAAGGTGAACTCGGCCCTGTCTATGGCGCGCAATGGCGCTCATGGCCGACACCCGATGGCGGTCACATCGATCAGATCACGCAGATCGTGGACCAGATCCGCTCGACACCGGACTCGCGCCGCCTGATCGTGTCCGCATGGAACGTCGGCGAGATTCCGCGTATGGCGCTGCCCCCGTGCCATGCGTTCTTCCAGTTCTACGTTGCCGACGGCAAATTGTCCTGCCAGCTCTATCAGCGTAGTGCGGACATCTTCCTCGGAGTGCCGTTCAACATCGCCAGCTACGCACTGTTGACGCACATGGTGGCGCAGCAAACGGGGCTGGGTGTGGGCGACTTCATCTGGACCGGTGGCGACTGCCATCTGTACAACAATCACCTCGAACAGGTGCAGACGCAGCTCGCGCGTGAGCCTTTCCCGTTACCGAAGCTGGAGATCGCGCGCAAGCCCGACTCGATCTTCGATTACAAGTTCGAGGACTTCCATATCACCGGGTACGAAGCGCATCCGCACATCAAGGCACCGGTGGCCGTATGACGATACTGACACTTGTGGTCGCCCGCGCCGAGAATGGCGTGATCGGGCGTGACAATCAATTGCCGTGGCGTCTGCCGGAAGACCTCGCCCACTTCAAGCGCACCACGCTGGGCAAGCCCATCGTCATGGGACGCAAGACGTTCGACTCGATCGGCCGTCCCCTGCCCGGACGTCGCAACATTGTGGTCTCCCGCAATCCCGACCTGAAAATCGACGGCTGTGAAGTCGCGGGCTCGCTGGTGGATGCCATGCGACTGTGCGTCGGGGTGGAGGAAATTTGCCTGATCGGCGGCGCGCAGTTGTATGCCGAATCGCTGGCCAGCGCAGACAAGGTCGTCGTGACGGAGATCGCCAAAGCGTTCGAGGGCGATGCGCACTTCCCCGACCTCCCCGCCGCCCAATGGCGTGAGACGGCACGCGAAACACATCACTCCCCTGCGCCGAACGATTTCGATTATTCGTTCGTCACTTACGAGCGCGTCTGACGCGGCTCGCTTCGGTGTCTGTCCCGATCAAGGCAGACACCCACTCTCCCAGTCACTCACGCGCTCAGATTGGCGCGCGGCACATCGGTAGCCGAGCCGGCATCGTCACCGCTATCTGACGGCAATCCCTGCGCAACCTGAATTCGATCGCGACCAAGACGCTTGGCTGCGTAGAGTGCTTCGTCCGCGAACGCAATCAACCGATCGGGCGTGTCCACGGCAATCCCCTGCTGGGGTACGTGGGTTGCGCATCCGACACTGACGGTAACGCATCCTTTCGGCCCCGGGCCGGGCTTCGCCAATGCACGGACGCTCTCCGTGACCCGCGTCGCCACGAACAGCGCGCCACGCTCGTCCGTGTCGGGCAACACGACGACGAACTCTTCGCCGCCGTAACGCGCGACGAGATCGGCCGGCCGATGCGTCGCGCGCATCAGCGCGAGCGCGACCTGCTCAAGACACTCGTCGCCCACCGGGTGGCCGTAGGCGTCGTTGTAGCGCTTGAAATGGTCGACGTCGACCATCAGCAGCGAAAGCGGACGCCCCGCGCGGCGCGCCTGCTCGTAATCGCTGGGGAATCGGTCGTTGAAATACCGGCGGTTGTAGATGCCGGTCAGCGCGTCGCGATTGCTGTATTCGATGAGGCGCAGGTGCGCCCGGGTGAGTTCGCGGTACAGCCGTGTGACTTCCCACACCAGTACGCAGACCAGCAATCCCGGTGCCGACATGCTGAAAAAGCGCGCGAGATACCAACCCAGCGAGAACCGAACCGTACTCATCAAGCTGAGCACTGTATCCGTTACGCAGGCGAGCACGGCAAGCGCCACCCAGAGGTCGAGTACCGTTCGCAGCCTACCGATGCCCAGCACTGCCCCCAGCGCAACAAGGTTCAGCACCAGCAGCACGATACCGACGCCACCGCTGGAAAACTCGCCGGGGGACGTGACTGGCGATAACGCGGGAGGAAGGGGTACGGTCAATGCCGTCAGACAGAGCAGGACGCCGACGGTGAGCGGAATGCCGATATAGAGGCCGATGCCTTTACCCGGTGAGGGCAACTGTGTGATGGATTGGGGAGCAAACACGCGTCGCGAGATCATGGCGATCAGGACGAGCGTGGGGAAGCCTGCGTGCCAGAAAACCCAGATCCACCCGGAGGTCGTCGGCCTTGCGCCGAAGAGTCCGCCCGGCGCAAAGAGCCCTGGATAGGTGAGCAACTGCATGGCGACGGTGAGTGCCGTAAAGGCATAAGCGCCCGCCAGCAAGCCGAAGACTGGCAGACGTGCCACCTGGAACTGTCCGCAGAGCAAGTACGCCACAATGGTGGCCGTCGTGAACACCGTCAGCCCGCACATGGGCAGGAACGGCGCTACCGCGGGCAGCAAAGCCGTGGCTTGCGGTGCCGCGAGTATCAAGGCCGCGAGGATAGCGATCGCCAGACAGCCGGCAAATGCCCGCTGCCCTCGCGATGCACGCTCCATCAGAAAGCCGTCCATGAAGGCTCCTTGCTCCCTCGCGAGTCGGTGTCATGGTGTGGTATTGGAAAGACACGCTCCGATCCGGTGTCGGCAAACACCGATCAGAACCAGCGATTCGGCAAGCATGCACTAAATTCCCGTGGATGCCAACGGTCGAGAACGCGTGGCCCACCGGTCGCCCAGACCCGCGAACTATCAGTCCCTCATGACGTGAACGCTCCGATCTACACGCCGCATTGCATGTGCGACCGAGGTTCTCCGCGCGCAAAGGAAGTTATACGCAAGGCGCAATGGGGAAACGCCTCGCACAACGTGCGCAGAATTTCATTGGGAACACAGGTGTCACCGCAAGTGAAGGCGTCAAAAAACGCCTTGCCTTCGACGGGATACGTGTGCAAGGAAACGTGGGATTCAGCAAGGAGGATCAATACGGTCACTCCGACGGGATCGAAGTGGAAATCGACCGTCCTGATTAACGTTGCGCCCGCTCGCTCCACGCCCAGCTCAAGGAGCGAGCGCAGGTACATGATGTCGTCCAACGAACCAGCGTCGAGCCCATGGATGTCCGCAAGAACGTGGTGACCATGAAAGCCATGAATCGCAGGAAGTCGGCCTGACGTCCCGGCGCTCGGGGGAGTCACGTCCCCCCGCGATGACACCGACATATCACTTGGCATCGACCACCTCACAATGTGCGCCAGTGCGGCGCGCGACCAGCCATACCCCTAGCACGCTAGCCGCGACGACAAGCAGCCCGCTGCACATCAATCCGCCCGACAACCCACACATACCCACAAGAACCCCGGCCAGCACAGCGGAAAGCGCCTCACCGGTGTTAGCCAGCGTAGAAAACACGCTGAAGTTCGTTCCGACGCTGGAAGCTCGCGAGTGACGCTGAATGAGTGACGCCAGTACGATGTCCACGCAGGCCCCGGCAACGCCCATGACAACCGCAACCGATAGAAGCCAGAACACCCCTTGGTGAAGCGGCAGAAGTGCCAGGATACCGCCGTAAATCGCCCAATAACAAAGCAGCCTGACGGCACTCAGACGCCGGACCCTTCTCGCAAAAACCGAGGCCCCCGCAATCGTTCCGCCCGCAATCAGGCTTGCCACCAATGCGGCCGTACTTTCGGACCCACCCACTTCCAAGGCCCATGCAGGAATCATCACTCTAAGCGCTGCGCCGACGAAGAGAATGCAAATCGACGACATCACAATCGCGCTGAAGAGCGGCGGGCTTACACCGATTTCGCGACATGCCTGCCACCACATCACCCAAGCGCGCTGCACTCGCGCGACCCAATGCGACGTCGGCTGGTCGGCCGTACCGGCACTCTCGGGTGCTGGCACAAAGGCACCGCGTGCCTCTGGCCGAATGCTCATCAGGATCCACCAGGCGACGCCGTATGTGAGCGCGTCGAAAGCGATGACCCACGTCAACGACCCCGCCCAAAGCAACACGCCGGCAAGCGCAGGTCCAATCGCGCCCCCCACTTCGATAGATATCTGCGTCATGCCGTTGGCGAAGACCAGACGTTCGGCGTCTACCAATCGGGGGACGCTCGCTTGAAAGGCTGGTTGGAATAGCGTCCTGAAGGTTGTCATGACGCATCCGGCTGCCGCGAGCCCCCAAGGCGTCAGGGCGTTAAGACCAACGGCGACGGCAAGGGCCACGGTTACCCCCCCTCGTGCCGTATCGCAGAAGAGCATGACCCGCCGTGCATCTCTTGTATCCGCAAGTCGCCCTCCCAATGGACCCGCTATGAGATACGGGAGAAAGCGCAGAAAATAGATCCACCCGACCGAATGCAAATCGCCGTTTGTCACGGCGAGCGCCAATAGCACGAAGGCGAGTTCGTGCGCTCCGTCCCCGGTTTTGGAAATCAAATCGGCTAGCAGGACTCTGGCGAACAGGGGTTCATCGCGAACGAATGCGATCAGGGAGAGAGACATACGCCGTCAATGCCGAAAGCGGAGTTCGCTGATGTCCATAGCGCGCTCCCCCGGTGCCAGTTGGCTCACCACGAGGCGATTCAACACGGCGCGCTCGCGTTTGGGCATAAGGTACACCATCATGTTGACGTACCAGTGCCAGCCCAGACGTGTCAGATCGTAGGTACGAGCCGACTCCCGAACGAACCCGGCTTGGATCAGACCGTGCAATCGTTCAACGACGTCCTCGGGGACGCGCGCGAAGTCCACACGCTGCTTTTCGATAGTGCCGTGATAGGGCAATCGCAAGATAATCGGACGCGCATGATCAAGCGTTGTGTCGTGTTCACCGATGACGACAGGAAGATCGCCGCGAGCGAGGACCTCGTGATACATCGACCTGGAATGCGTATTTGTCATGAAGTGTCCAAACGTCGCACTGACAGCGTTGACACCGAAACCCATCAGATCGCAATCGTCATAGCCATAAACATGCTCGTGATAGACGAACGAGTATTGGTCGCTGATGACCGTATCACGCGAACATGTGCCACGAACATAGCCGTGGCCATTGTGTGGAGCGAATCCCGCATGTCTCAGGAATTCGTCGGCCAGCACGCGCATAGAAAACTTTCGTGAGGCCGATGTCGGCAGATACCCGGCTTCGGCGAGTTTGCGATGAAGCGTAACCTGCGTCATCACGTTGTCGATCGGGTAAACATCGATATTGGACGTGCCCAACGCGACCGCTTGCTCCAGATCGCTCAACAGCATGGATTCGTCAGAGCCACTCATCCCGTAGAGCAAATCGAACGATTGTCGGGAAAAGTTGGACTTGAGACATTACGTTGCAGCGTGGACTTGCTCAAGCGTTGCCGTCAAGTCAAACATCGCTCGCCATTCCGATTGAAAGGTTTGCAAGCCGAAGCGCGGGTGCGTAACACCCGCTTCCCGCATGGCTTCGGCCTTTTCCGGCGTCAAGCTCTTGACCTCGATTTCAAACGAGTATTCCTCAACTTGTGATAAATCGAAGTGATATCGAATACGCTCGCCGATGCGCCGGATCTGATCGGGTGAAAGCAAGCTCGGGGTTCCACCACCGAAGAAGATGGCGCGCACAGGCACCGCGCGTCATCAATCAGATGAGATGCGTCCTGTAATGACTTGAATCGGCCCACGTCCCATTTGCCGCAGAATCTGGCGACATCGCGAAGCGCAGAGTCAGATTAACGACATGTCCGCGCCACACCAATACGTATCGAATACGGAACGGGCACGGGGTACGCGATTGCCGCATGACGAAAGCCACGCCATGAGGAATTCTCCGATTGATCACGTCACGGCCCAGCCACCGGAAGTCGCAGAAGCCCCATCAATCGAGCCATTGCGGCGGTTCGCGGCGAGCGAGCACTTCTTCCCGGAGGTGGGCACGACCCCTATTGGTGTTCAATGAAACGTATAGCGCCCAATTGCTAAACGCGTTCACCTGAGGTCAGCATGTCCATCGAGATTTCCCACGAATTACGCACGCTCTTTGACGGTGCTCCCGGATGTTGGGGCTGCAAAGATGAAAACTCGTCGTTCGTCTATGCAAACGAAACCTATGGCCGACTCCTGGGGTTTTCGTCACATCTCGATGTCATTGGCCGTTCGGATTTCGACATGCCGGGCAAGACCGTCGAGTGCGCGCCGGATTTTCAGACGCAAGACAAAGACGTCATGTGCCATCGGAGTGCTCGCCGGATTTTTGACTGGCACCCTTATGGTGACGGAAACTGGCAGGCTCACATCTTCACAAAGACCCCGTGGGTCGACGGCGGCGACAGGATCGTCGGCACCATCTTTCACGGTGAGGATCTGTCTCCGTTTCCCGACTGCCAGTTGTTGGGCACGTTGCTGTCTCAGCTTCGCAATGGAGGACGACATGGATCCGCGCACCAGCAGGCCAGCTATCTGATTTCAGCAAGCGACACGGTAAATCCCGCGCTCAGCCCGCGGATGCACGAAGTCCTGTTCTTTACCGTACGAGGTTGGAGCGCAAAACAGATTGCGAGGGTGTTGGCCTTGTCGCCGAGAACTGTCGAGTCACACATCGACACGCTACGCAAAGCATTTCAGACGGACAATCGAACCCAACTCATTGAGGCAGCGATGGCCGCCGGATATTTCACAAGCATTCCGGCTTCGCTGTTCAACCGCCAGCTATCCATCATGCTAAGTCAAGGGGTGTAATAGTCGAAAAAAACGCCGACGAACCCTGGGAGATTCATCGGCGCTTATTTGCTCACGTCACACGAATGCATCGAACGTGACGAGATTTGTTAGCCTTACTTCAACCACCCAAATACGCCTCCAGCACCCGCGGATTGCCCAGCAGATTCCGGCCAGTGTCTTCGAGCACGACCTTACCCGTCTCCAGCACGTAACCGTGTTGCGCGATCTTCAGCGCCTGACGCACGTTCTGCTCGACCAGGAAGATGGTCAGGCCGTCGGCGTTGATCTCTTTGAGCGTCGCGAAAATCCCCTGAACGATGATCGGCGCGAGGCCCATCGACGGCTCATCGAGCAGCAACAGTTTCGGGCGCGCCATCAACGCACGACCGATCGCCAGCATCTGCTGCTCACCGCCCGACAGGTTGCCGGCCATCTGGTCGATTCGCTCGGCGAGTCGCGGAAAACGCTCCAGCACCTTGTCCAGATCGGGCTTCACGTTCTGCTTGTCGCGGCGCGTGTAGGCCCCGAGTTCGAGGTTCTCGCGAACGGACATCGTCGTGAGCGTGGCGCGTCCCTCAGCCACCTGCACCAGCCCGCGTTGCACGATCTTGTTGGGTGCCAGCCCGCCAATGTCCTCGCCTTCGAAGAGAATCGTGCCGTCCTGCTTCTTGATGAGGCCGGACAACGCCAGCAGCGTGGTGGACTTACCCGCGCCGTTCGCGCCCACGAGCGACGTAATTTCGTGCTCGCGCAACGCAAAATCGACGCCCTTCACAGCCTCGATATGCCCATAGGCCACTTTCAGGCCCTTCACTTCGAGCAGCGCGCTCATGCCTTGTCCTCCGCGCCAGCCGCCAACGCAGCTACATCGTCGTCGTCATCGCGGCCCAGATAGGCTTCGATAACCTGCGGGTTGTTCTTGATCTCGTCCGGCTTGCCTTCGGCGATGATGCGTCCGAAGTTCAGCACCGCGATACGCTCACACAAGCCCATCACGAAACGCATGTCGTGCTCGATCATGAAGATCGTGTAACCGCGCGCCTTGATGTTCTCGATCTCGCTCATCAGATCGACCTTCTCGCCAGTATTCATGCCGGCGACCGGCTCGTCGAGCAGCAGCAGCTTGGGCTCGGTCGCCAGCGCACGCGCCAGTTCGAGCTTGCGCTGGTCGCCGTACGAAAGGTTGTCGGCAATGTCGTACGCCTTGTGGTCGAGCTTGACCCACGACAGCAGTTCGTGGGCACGCTCGCGAGAGCGCTTCTCCATGTCGCGGAAGCCCGGCAGCGAAAGCAGCAAGCCCGCCGGACCGTACGAGAGGTGACGGTGCATGCCGACCACCACGTTCTCGATCAGCGTCATCTCCTTGAAGATGCGGATGTTCTGGAACGTGCGGGCTACGCCGCGTTGCGTAATCCGGTGCGGCTTTTCGCCAACCAGACTCTCCCCGTTGAACGTGATGCTGCCGCCCGTCGGCTGCAACAACCCCGTGATCAGGTTGAAGACGGTCGTCTTGCCCGCACCGTTCGGGCCGATCAGGCCGAAGATGGTGCCCTGCGGCACCTCGATATTGACGTCCTGCAGCACGTGCAGACCGCCGAATCGCTTGGAAATATTGGAAAGCTTAAGCATGTCGTGTTCCCCGTCCGCTTACGTGGATGAGGCCGAACGCGTCTTGCCGGCACGGAACCAACGGCGAAAACGCATCGGATCCCAGATGCCCTTGGGCAGGAACAACACGATCAGCACCAGAATCAGGCCGTTGACCACCAGACGGAAGTCGTTGAAGGCGCGCAGCAATTCAGGCAGGAGCGTCAGAATCGTGCTGCCGAGCACCGGCCCCACAAGGCCATTGATACCACCGAGGATCGCCATCGTCAGAATCTCAACGCCACGATCGAAGCCGAATTCATTCGGTCCGATGAAGAACGTGAGATGCGCATTGAGCGCACCGGCAAGACCGGCCAGCACCGCGCCGAGCACGAACGCCAGCATCTTGTAACCCGTCACGTTGATGCCCATGAGCCCCGCGGCCGTCTCGTCTTCCTTGATTGCCTCGAACGCACGGCCAACCTTGGAGCGACGCAGACGCCACAGCACGGCAAGCGCGATCACGACTGCACCCGCCACGTGCCACCATTGCGTGAGTTGCGGAATGCCGTTCAGACCGAGCGCGCCGCCCGTCAGATCTTCCGTATTGAGGATGAGCACGCGCACGACTTCACCGAAACCCAGCGTCGCCATCGCCAGATACACGCCCGACAGACGCAGCGTCGGCTTGCCGATGATGAATGCAACAAGCGCCGGTGCCGCCATGCCGCCTGCCAGCGACACCGCGAACGGCGTGTCGTAATTCATCGTCAGCAATGCCGCCGTGTACGCACCGATCCCCATGAACGCGGCGTTGGCCATGGCCAGCATGCCGCACGAGAGCGTGAGATAAATCGACAGGGCCAGCAGCGCATTGGTGCCGAGAGTCAGCACCAGATTGCTATATACCGCCCAGAAATTATTGAACCAGTCCATTGCGCCCCCGTGATTACGCTTTGCGTTCGAGCACTTTGCCGAACAACCCCTGCGGACGCACCAGCAGGATCAGGAACAAGAGGCCGAACGCCACGGCATCGCGCATGTTCGAGCCGATGTAAGCCACCGACAACACTTCGGCGAAGCCGAGGAACAAGCCGCCGATCATCGCGCCGCGAATATCGCCCATGCCGCCGAGAATGATCACCGCAATGCCCTTGTGCAGCATGGGTTGGCCCATGAGCGGGAACACGGCGTTGGAGTACAGGCCGATCAGCACACCGGCCATACCGCCCAGACCTGCGGCCGCGAACGACGTGGCGAGGAACAGCCCTTCGACGTTGATGCCGAGCAGGTACGCCGCTTTCGGCGACTCTGCGATCGCGCGCAGCGCACGTCCCAGTTGCGTCTTCTTGATCGTGGTGATGAGTACGGCCATCAGCGCGAACGAAATGAAGATGATCGCGAGTTCGAGCACCGTCATGTGGACGCCCGCCACCGTCAGCGTGTCCTGCGAGACGAGGTCGTACGGGAAGCGCAGGTTCTCTGCACCGAAGATGCCCTGCACACCGTTGTTGAGCAAAATGCCCACGCCAATGGTGGCAATCATCGGAATCAGGTGAGGCGCACCGCGCTTGCGCAACGGCTTGAGCACGAGCACGTCGATGAGCAGACCGAGCAGGCCCGACACGATCACGGCCGTCACGATTGCCGCCCACAGCGGCAGGTGCAGATGCACGACGGCTTGCAGTGCCGCGTAGGCACCGACCATGAAGACCGCGCCGTGCGAGAGATTGATAACGCCGAGGATGCCGAACACGAGTGTGAACCCGAGCGCGAACAAGGCGTACACGCACCCGAGGGAGAGCGCGTTGACGAGTTGCTGTTCCAGCATGGTGTGTATTCCAGCCTGAGGGACGGAGGCACGCGTCGCGAGGGGGTGCGACGTGTACCAGAAACGCCGATGGGCGTAGCGCCTTTCGGCCCTACGCCCATGCGGACTTCTTCAAGTACTGCCGGGCTTACTTCTCGATGACGTACTTGCCGCCCTTCGTCACGCTGACGATCGGCGCTTGCTGTGCATCGTAACCGGCCGGCTTGCCGCCCTTGCCCATTGCCTGACGGAACGCGAACTTGCCGGTCGCGCCATCATGCGTGACCTTCGGCAGCGCATCGCGCAGTGCCTTGCGGTCGGCGTCGAGGTTGCCGGAGATCTTCACGTTCTTGATTGCGCCCGCAGCGATGTACATCGCGTCGTACGACTGTGCCGCGAACTGGTCCGGGGCCACGTTGTACTTGGCCTTGTAGGCCGCGATGAACTTCGTGTTGGCCGGCGTGTTGTTCTCGATCGACCACGGGCTACCCACCCACAGGCCATCCGAGCTGCCCTTGGCCAGATCGAAGATCTTGACCGAGTTCATGCCGTTGCCGCCGATGAACGGCACATTGATACCCAGTTGACGCGCTTGCACCATGATCGGTGCGCCTTCGGCGATCAGCGCCGACAGCACGATGGCGTCCGGGTTCGAGGCCTTGATCTTCGTGAGCTGCGCCTTGAAGTCCACGTCGCCCTTGGCGAACGTTTCGGTCGTCGTGACCGGGATCTTCAGGTCTTCGAGCGCCTTCTTGAAGTTGTCGTAGCCGCTCTTGGTGAACACGTCGTCGTTACCGTACAGCACGGCAACCTTCTTGATGCCCGTGTGCTTGGCCGCAACCTTGATGGTCTCCGGCAGCACGTCGGCTTCGGTCACCGAGTTACGGAAGATGAAATCGCCGATGGAGGTAATGCCGTCAGCCGTGTTGGACGTGCCGAACGCGACCGTCTTGCCGGCTTGCGCGATCGGATCGGCGGCTTGCGCCGAGTTCGACAGCGTCGGGCCGAAGACCATGAGCACCTTGTCCTGGAAGATCAGCTTCTTGAAGACGTTGATCGCCTCTTCCTTCTTGCCCTGCTCGTCTTCGATCTGAAGCACGAGCTTGTTGCCGTTGATACCGCCTGCGGCATTGATCTCGTCAGCGGCAAGCTGGAAACCGTTCTTGATGGCCGCGCCGTATTGCGCAGCGCCACCCGACAGTGCCTCGGCCACACCGATCTTCAGATCGGCTGCGTGGGCCGCAGCCACCATCCCCGTCGCGACAAGTGCGCTCAGCAACTTGGTCATGGTGCTTTTCATGAGTCCTCTTCCTCCAATACCTAGTCTCTAGTTATGAGAAGGCGCGCCTTATGAGCGCGCCCATTACCCTAACTACCGTGTCCGTTCTTAAGCCACGGCTTAAGAAAACTCCTAAGCATATCGCAAACGGCTTGTGACGGACACGATAATTGAGCATTTGCCCCGCAATGGCGCACAAATGCAACGCGTTTGTGGCGCCATAACGGATTTTTGCAGCATCAATGACCGGCAATGGTCATTTGTTCAATCAGGATTGACCCGACCTCCTTCGTGCCACGCACCAGCGTGTCCGCGCCGATGGCCACGATCTGCCGGAACATATCGTTCAGGTTGCCGGCGAGCGTGATCTCCTCGACCGGGTACTGAATCTCGCCGTTTTCGACCCAGAAACCGGACGCGCCGCGCGAATAGTCGCCGTTCACGTAATTCACGCCCTGCCCCATCAGTTCGGTCACCAGCAGGCCAGTGCCGAGCTTGCGCAACATGGCGCGGAAGTCGTCGGTCGGTGCCGTAAGCTTGCTGTACATGCGCAGGTTGTGCGAGCCGCCGGCGTTACCCGTCGTCTGCATACCAAGCTTGCGGGCCGAATAGGTCGACAGGAAGTAGCCCTGGACGACACCGTCGCTGACCACGTCGCGTGCACGCGTTTTCACGCCTTCTTCATCGTACGGCGCACTGCCCATGGCGCGCGCCACGTGCGGATCTTCGTGAATACCGACGTGATCGGCAAATACCGGCTTACCCAACGTGTCGACGAGGAACGTCGCCTTGCGGTACAGCGCGCCGCCGCTCACGCCCTGCACGAATGCGCCGAGCAGACCGGCCGCTAGCGGTGCTTCGAACAGCACGGCGCACTTGCGCGTCGACAGCTTGCGGGCGTGCAGGCGCGCCAGTGCCCGCTCGGCAGCGTATCGGCCCACGGCTTCGGGCGACGCCAGGTCACCGGCCGCACGCTTCGACGAATACCAGTCGTCGCGCTGCATGTGGCTGCCCGAGCCCGCGATGGGCGAGACAGACAGGTAATGGCGCGAATACGGGTATCCGGAGAGGAAGCCGCGGGTCGTGCCGAGCAGGAATTGGGAGTGCTGAGCAGAGACGCCCGCCCCCTCGGAGTTCTTGATCATCGGGCTGACGTCCAGCGCAGCCTTCTCGGCGCGACGGGCCAGCTCGACCGCTTCGTCGGCGGTGATGTCCCACGGATGGAAGAGCGACAGGTCTTGCGGGTGCATTTCGAGCAGTTCGGACTCCGCAAGCCCTGCGCAGTCGTCTTCTGCCGTGAAACGGGCGATGTTGTACGCCGCGTCGACCGTGTCGTGCAGCGCCTTGCGGGAAAAATCGGACGTGCTTGCGTTACCGCGGCGCTGACCGATGAAAACCGTCACGCCGACCAGCTTGTCGCGATTACGCTCGATGGTCTCGACCTTGCCGCGCCGCACCGAGACCGACAGGCCGTCGCCCTCCGAGATCTCCGCCGCAGCGTCCGTTGCGCCGAGCGAACGGGCGTACTGCAACACGTCGCTGACGATTTCCTTGAGTTGATCCTGGGTATGCGTGAAGTGCTGGGTCGCTTGGGACATCGGCGCGATTCGGTCAGTGGCTAAATAGGAACCGCCATCTTAGCGCGAGTTGTGCGCCGTCGTGCGGAGGTCTGGCAACTATTTGGACGCCGCGCGTCGCGTTACAATAGCGGCTATGACGCACATCAACCGCTTTAACCGTATCGCCCACAGCGAGCTTTCCGACGAAGGCCCGAGCAAATCCCAGCGCAAGCGCGAGTCGCATGCCTTGCAGGATCTGGGCGAAGAACTGGTCAACCTGGCCAAGGACGCGCTCGCCCGCGTGCCGATGCCCGAAAACCTCGAACGCGCCGTCCGGGACTGCCGCACGATCACCGCCCACGAAGGCCGACGCCGTCAAATGCAGTACGTGGGCAAGCAAATGCGCACGCTCGATGAGCAGGAAATCGAGGCCATTCAACGCGCACTGGACGTGATCAAGGGCGTTTCCAAGGCGGAAACGGCCAAGCTGCACGCGCTGGAGCGTTGGCGCGAACGCCTGCTGGCCAAGGACGAGGCGCTGACCGAACTGCTCACGCAACATCCGGACGCCGATGGCCAGCAGCTTCGCACGCTCATTCGCAATGCGCGCCGCGAACAGGCTGCACAAAAGCCGCCCAAGGCCTTCCGCGAGCTGTTTCAGGTGCTGAAGGATCTGCTCGGCACGGGATCGACTGCGTCCGAAACTTCGGACGATGCCGATAACGATCTGCCGGAATTCCCAACCCGTGAGGATTATTGATGGTCGCCCGCGCACATCCGGACGAACTTCGCGTAGGGCTTGTCTCGATCAGCGATCGAGCGAGCCAGGGCACCTATGAGGATCAGGGCCTTCCAGCCCTTCAGGCCTGGCTGGGCAGCGCGCTCACCTCGCCTTGGGTGGCGGAAACACGCCTGATTCCCGACGATGCCGATGGCATCACCGCGACGCTGATCGAACTCGTCGACACGATGCAGTGCGATCTGGTGCTGACGACTGGCGGCACGGGCCCGGCACGCCGGGACGTCACGCCGGAAGCGACGTTGCGCGCGGGTACCAAGGAAATGCCGGGGTTCGGCGAGCAGATGCGCCAGATTAGTCTGCGCTTCGTCCCGACGGCGATTCTGTCGCGTCAGGTGGCCGTGATTCGTGAGACGCCGGCTCATGCCGCGCTCATCGTCAATCTTCCCGGTCAGCCGAAGTCGATCAAGGAAACGCTCGAAGGTCTGCGCGATACCGATGGCAAGTCGGTCGTCCCCGGCATCTTTGCGGCCGTGCCGTACTGCATCGATCTGATCGGCGGTCCGTACATCGAGACGAACGAAGCCGTCTGCAAGGCTTTCCGTCCCAAGAACGCGATTCGAGCGCCGAAATCCGCTTAATCGGGTTAATCCGCCAGGACGGCCGCGCCCCTTCTTTCTACGAGTCAAAACAAAACGCCAGCGAATTCGCTGGCGTTTGTGTTTGGAGACCGCGCAATCAAGCCGAAGCGCCGGGCACCGTCGTCTTCAGGAAGTGCTCGCGGTAGTACACGAGCTCGTCGATCGACTCATGAATATCCGCCAGCGCCGTATGCGCGGCGCGCTTGGTGAAGCCCTTGTACACCGTGGGCTCCCAGCGACGGCACAGTTCCTTGAGCGTACTGACGTCCAGATTCCGGTAGTGGAAGAACGCTTCGAGCTTGGGCATGTAACGCGCCATGAAACGACGATCCTGGCAAATCGAATTGCCGCACATCGGCGACTTGTTCGGCGGCACATACTGATTCAGAAACTCGATCAGTTGCGTCTCGGCGGACGCCTCGTCAACAGGCGATGCCTTCACACGGTCGATCAGTCCCGAGCGGCCATGAGTCGACTTGTTCCAGTCGTCCATGCCGTCGAGCACGGCGTCCGACTGGTGGATGGCGAAGACCGGGCCCTCGATACGACGCGTCAGCGCCGAATCGGTGACGACGACCGCCACTTCGATAATGCGGTCGCTGTCAGGCTGCAAACCGGTCATTTCCATGTCGAGCCAGACCAAATTGAATTCGGCGCGCGCAAGCGTCTTTTCGGCGTCGGCAGGCGTAGGATTTTGGGATGGAGTGGAGGACATGATCGGAAGACTCTGGAAAACGCATCGGATGGCGACCGGCACGGCGCCCCGCCGGTCGAAAGAACTTATAATTCTCGCATACTTCAGATTCTTCATAAGCGCATGTTCACTTATCTCTTCGTGATCTTCCTGCTGGCGATGGTCATGACCAAGCTCTGGCTGGCCGCCCGACAGGTCCGCTACGTGGTCGCCCATCGCGCCACTATCCCCGAGCGCTTCGCCGACACGATCACGCTGACCGATCATCAGCGCGCGGCCGATTACACCGTCGCCCGCACCCGCCTCGGCATGGCCGAGATCTTCGCGCAGGCGGTGTTGCTGGTCGCCTTTACGTTGCTCGGCGGCCTGAATCTGCTGCACATCGGTATCTCCGAATGGCTTGGCGAAGGCTACGTCGGGCAAATTGCCCTGATCGCCGCCGTGCTGCTCATTTCGGGCGTCGTCGACCTGCCCTTCACCTACATTCGTCAGTTCGTCATCGAGCAACGTTTCGGCTTCAACCGCATGTCGCTCGGGCTGTTCATTGCGGATATGGTCAAAGGCACCGCCGTGGGTGTGGTGCTCGGGTTGCCGCTGCTGTTCGTCGTGCTGTGGCTGATGGACCGCGCGGGCCCCTTGTGGTGGGTGTACACGTGGGTTGTGTGGGTTGCGTTCAATTTGTTCGTCCAGTTCATCTTCCCGCACGTGATCGCGCCGATGTTCAACAAGTTCGAACCGTTGTCCGATGCCTCACTGGCGCAACGTATCGAAGGGCTGATGCAGCGTTGCGGTTTCGCGGCGCGCGGTCTTTTTGTGATGGACGGGTCGAAGCGTTCGGCGCACGGCAACGCCTATTTCAGTGGTTTTGGCCGAGCCAAGCGCATCGTCTTCTTCGACACGCTGATCGAGCGTCTCTCGCCTGCCGAGATCGAAGCTGTGCTCGCGCACGAACTGGGACACTTCAAGCGTCGTCACATCACCAAGCGCCTGGTGGTCGCCTTCGCGTTGTCGCTCGCCTTCCTGGCGCTGCTCGGCTGGCTGATCGGACGCACGTGGTTCTACACCGAACTGGGCGTCATGCCGTCGATGACCGGCAGCAACAATGCGCTCGCGCTTGTGCTCTTCTTCCTTGTGTTGCCCGTGTTCGGGTTCTTTGCCAGTCCACTGAATAGCCTGACGTCGCGCAAGCATGAGTTTGAAGCCGACGCCTTCGCTGCGAGTCAAACGCAGGCGGGCGATCTGGTGAATGCACTCGTGAAGTTGTATCAGGACAACGCGTCGACGCTCACGCCTGATCCCGTCTACACGGCGTTTTACTACTCGCACCCTCCTGCGTCGCAACGCATCGACCGTTTGCTGGGGCATGCATGAAGCGCGGCGTGAAAGGTAAGGCTGCGCCCGTCGAGACGACCGCGCAGGAACGACGCCATGGCCGTGTGGCCGCAGCGCACGGCCGCCACTACGTTGTCGAAGCCGACGATGGGGAAACGGTGCTGTGCTTCCCGCGCGGCAAGAAGAGCGAGATCGCTGTCGGCGATGAGGTCGCATGGGCGCGCACGGGTGATCAGGGTGTCATCGAGGAGATTTTGCCGCGTCGCAACCTGCTCTACCGTTCGGACCAGTTCAAGAGCAAGCTGTTTGCCGCCAACATCGACCAGTTGGTGATCATGCTGGCGACGGAGCCCTATTTCAGCGAAGACCTGCTCGGGCGCGCGCTTGTGGCTGCCGAAGCGAACGAATTGCGTCCGCTGATCGTGCTGAACAAGACGGACGTGACAGCCGCACTGCCCGCCGCACGAGAACGTCTTGCGCCGTATCGCGCGCTGGGTTACGAAGTACTGGAACTCTCCGTTCGTGCAGATCCCGACGCCGCCACCGCCCTGCTGTTGCCGCGACTGGCCCATCAGTCGTCGTTGCTGCTCGGTCAGTCCGGCATGGGGAAATCAAGTCTTGTGAACCTTGTCGTCCCCGATGCCGACGCCGCAACGCGTGAGATCTCCACGGTGTTGAACTCAGGCAAGCACACGACGACCTTCACACGAATCTTCCATCTGCCCGAAGGCGGATTGCTGATCGACTCGCCCGGCTTTCAGGAATTTGGGTTGCATCACCTGAAGGAAGGTGCACTTGAACGTGCTTTTCCCGAGTTTCGTCCGCTGCTCACCGGGTGCCGGTTCTACAACTGCCATCACTTGAAAGAACCGGGCTGTGCAATTCTCGAGGCTGTCGAGGACGGGCGCATTTCTCGTCAACGTCACGCGCTTTATGCACAACTCGTTCACGAGTCGGAGCAGCAGATCCCCTATTGAGACGGCGTACTGACAGACGTCGTAACTCACAGCAACAAAAAACCCCGCCTCAGCGGGGTTTTCTTTTTACGTTATCGCGACTTGCGCCTAAGCGTCAGCTAACCGGCCCAATCAGCCCAACCATACGGCGAGCGTCAGCAAAAGCAATAACAACATCCACAGCAGCACGGCTCGCCAGACCAGTCCGACGGCCGCCTGCAAGGTCCGCGGCGTGCACTCGCCACCGACCGGCAGAACGGCGTCATCCCCCTGGTTGAGCGCGTCGACGCTCGAGACCTCGGCGAGCGGGCCCGTCAGTCGCGCGCCGAGCGCGCCGCTACCCGCGGCCAACAAAATGCCTTCGTTCTCGTTCGGCCACTGCTTGGCAAAGTGACGCCAAGCGTAGATGGCATCTTCGAAGTTCCCGACAATCGCAAAGCCGATAGCGGTCAGACGCGCCGGCACCCAGTCGATCACATAGAACGCCTTGCGTGCAAACGCACCGAAGGCCGGGCTGCGATCGGGGGCTGCTTCGGTCCATCGGCGCGAGAGATACTCGGCGAGACGATACAGCACAGCCCCGGCCGGACCCACCGGCATCAGGAACCAGAAAAACACACCGAACACGTGACGATGCGAGGCGATCACTGCGTGCAGCAGCGTGTGACGCACAATCTCGTCTACCGGCATATCGACGGTGTCGATGCCAATCCATTGACGCAGGATTTCGCGCGCTTCATTCACGTTGTCGTTATTCAGCGCGACGTGGATATCGGTGAAATAGTGGCTGAACTGCCGGAACCCCATCGTCAGGTAGACGATGAGCACATTCCAGGCGAAGCCAAGGAAAATATTGACCCGCATGAGCAGGTAATAGACGACACCGACAACCAGGACGAACGGCACCACCACGACCAGCCACGCGAGGACACCATGGCGCGGCTGTCCGGCATCGAACGACTGCGAGGTATGGGTCGCGTGGGAGCGGATCAGGTTGTAGATCGGGTTTTGCGTGGAGAGGGCACGCACCTGCTCAAAGATCAGCGCGAGGAGTACCGAGAAGAATGTCATGCGTGCGATCAGATCACCGGACGGAATGGTGTAACGATAGCACAGCTTCTCGCAAATGCCCGCCCCGCGTGCCTTCGCGACGCACTTGCCTGTCAATTCAAGCAGGCAATTTGCAGAATCGAATCGACTTTCGCGCTACGTCCGCAGCGGGATCCGCAGTCAGGCCCGCAGAAGTTGATAGAAATTTCTAAGCATGCCTGCCGTTGCGCCCCAGATGAAGTACTCGCCGCCTGCGGGCTTGGGGTACGGCATCGCATAAAAACGACGCTCGCCAACCTGATAGTTGAAAACGCGAATCTGGTGATGCGCGGGGTTCATCAGGAAATCGAGCGGCACTTCGAAGATCTCGTCCACTTCGCCCGTATCCGCGACCAGATCGAACGGCGGCTTGACCAGACCGACGACCGGCGCGACGCGAAACCCCGTGCCCGTCACATAATCCGGCAGGCTGCCAATGACCTCGACCGCTCCGGCGTCTAGTCCGATTTCCTCGCGAGATTCGCGCAGCGCGGTCGCGATCGGCGTCGGATCGTCCGGCTCGCGGCTCCCGCCCGGAAAGCTCACTTGTCCGGCGTGCGTACTTAAATGCTGCGTGCGCTTCGTGAGGAGTACGGTCGTGCCATGCGGACGCAACACTAACGGCACCAGCACTGCAGCGGCTCGCGGTGTGAACATCGTGGGGGATATCAGATCGCCGACCCCCGACTCAGGAGTCCAGATTGGCGGACTGGCAAGACGGTCACGCAACGCTGAGGGGGTCAACCGCTCTGCCGGCACCGGCTCCCCTTCCCCCGTCGAGACGATGGGTAAGGCTTCAGGATGCAGGATGAGAGGTGGCGCCACGTAGACCTTTGAAGATGAAGAACTTCGCTATTTTAGCGAGGATGCGCAAAGCGCGTGCGCACGAAGAAAATGCCATTCCCCCGGCAATTCACGGCATACCGAGGTTATGACGCACCGCCGCATCGCAATCGACGCCGCGCCGAAACGAAAAAAGCACCCCGAGGGGTGCTTTTTCCATGCGGCTTTGCTGCGCCCGGCCACGAGGTCGCCGGGCGTAGCAGCGTCCGACTTACTCGGCAGCAGCGACGGTCTTGCTCTTGAACGTGAGCTTTTCCTTGATACGTGCCGACTTGCCCGAACGCTCACGCAGGTAGTACAGCTTCGCGCGACGAACGTCACCACGACGCTTGACTTCGATGCTGGCGATCAGCGGCGAGTACGTCTGGAACGTACGCTCAACGCCTTCACCCGACGAAATCTTACGAACGATGAAGCCCGAGTTCAGACCACGGTTACGCTTGGCGATCACGACGCCTTCGTAGGCCTGAACGCGCTTGCGGGTACCTTCAACCACGTTCACGTTAACGATCACGGTGTCGCCGGGGGCGAACTCGGGGATCGTCTTGTTCGCGGTCAAACGCGCGATTTCTTCTTGCTCGATCTTAGCGATCAGATTCATTTACCACTCCTTGTGCCATCGTGTCGGCGTTATATACCGGCGAGCCGGCCCCGACAGAGGATGGGTTCAAACCGAATGCCGTCCCCATGACGACATCCGCTGCCTACTTGGCCGACGTATCGGCCCGCAGGCTTGTCAGCCACGCCTCATCGGCACGGCTGAGCAATCCGTTGGCACGCGCACTCTCGATCAGATCGGGACGCTTGTGCCAGGTATTGGCCAACGCCTCACGGCGCCGCCACTTTTCAATCTCTGCGTGATGCCCGCCCAACAGCACATCGGGCACGCGCACGCCTTCGTATTCTTCGGGCCGCGTGTAATGCGGACAATCCAGCAAGCCATTCACAAAGCTGTCTTGCTCTGCCGACTGTTCGTCGTTCAGCGCGCCCGGCAGTAGCCGGATCAGCGAATCCATCAGCGCCATGGCGGGCAACTCCCCACCCGACAGCACAAAATCACCGACACTGACTTCTTCGTCGACCACGCGGTCGATCAAGCGTTGATCGATCGCCTCGTAACGACCGCACAGCAGAATCAAGCCCTGCTCCTGCTCGCGCAGCTCGACCACCCGGCGATGCGTCAGCGGCTTACCTTGCGGCGACATCAGCAACACGCGACCACGCGGGACACCGGCTTGCGCCTGAGCGGCCTTTGCGGCTGCGATTGCATCATCCAGCGGCTTGGCCAACATCACCATGCCCGGACCACCGCCGTAGGGGCGATCGTCGATCGTGCGGTAATTGTTATGCGTGAAGTCACGCGGATTCCAAAACCGCAGACCGTAGCGCGACTGCTTGAGCGCCCGGCTGGTGACGCCCCAGTCGGTCAGTGCCCGAAACATCTCGGGAAAGAGCGTGACGACGTCAAACTGCATCAGACCGGTTCCGTCCAGAGGTGCCCGGACGCAACAACGACCAGGCGGTCAATCGGTATCTCAATAATCGAGACCCCAGTCAGCCACAATGCGTCCCGCCTCGGTGTCGACGGTCTGGACGTACTGACCAACAAACGGGATCAACCGCTCAGCGGTTTTCGCCGGATGGTCATCGGCAGCAGGTACGTCATACACGACGCGCAAAACGGTGTGTACGCCGTTATCCAGTAAACCGACAACCTTGCCGAGCGATTCATCCTGCAAATTCGTCACCTGGGCGCCGATCAGGTCGACCCAGTAAAACTCGTCTTCGCCGGCCGACGGGAATGCACTGCGCGGCACCCAGACCTGAAGGCCCTTGAGCGCCTCGGCGGACGTCCGGTTCTCACTGCCGCGCAATTGCGCAACAACGGTTCCCGAATGCCCCCGACTGTGCAGCACGTTGGCCTTGGTGTAGGCCGACTCGCCGGGACGACGGAAATACCAGCAATCTGCGGATAACAGGCCTTCGCCGTCACCCGTGTGCGGCTGCACCTTGATCCAGCCGCGAATCCCGTAGGCATCGCCGATATAACCGAGCTCGACGAGATCGTCGGGCACCTCGGTTACCGGGGCGAGCACCTGCTCGGCGCGCATGCCGGAGGCGCGACGCGCTTCTGCACCGATTTTCAGCGGTACACGCTCACGTGCGGAACGAACCATGCAATCCAACCTTGTGACGAACACACGGCGATGCTTGCCCCAGATTGCTCGGGAGCATGCACCGCCGTTCAATTCTCATGCCATCGGCAAACCGACAGCAATGCGTACCACTCGACTATCTGAAAGCTTAGGCAGCAGCCTTGGCGCCTTGCTTGATCAGACGAGCCACGGTCGGCGACAGTTGTGCGCCAACGCCTTGCCAGTACGTCAGACGGTCTTGAGCAATGCGCAGACCTTCCGTGCCTTCGGCAGCGACCGGGTTGTAGAAGCCAATACGCTCGATGAAGCGGCCATCGCGACGGTTACGCGAGTCGGTTGCAACGATGTTGTAGAACGGGCGCTTCTTCGCGCCGCCGCGAGCCAGGCGGATAACGACCATATTAAATCCTTGTGAATCCAGAAGTGTTCGGACAGAAAACGCGTGATTATAGCGCAAAACCCTCGTCAAAACAAACACTTCGCCAAAGGGAAAGTACGCCTCGTATCGGCCCCTCTATATTAAGGGGCTTGGGCGGCGGTGCCGCGCCCCGATAACCGCTGGTCTACAATGCACGCATCCTTGGTGTGAAGCGAGTCCTGCATGCGACGATTTCCCGACGGATACTCACTCTCCTTCCTCCTGCCATGGCCCATGCGGATTGCCGCGCGGACGGTCATGCTTATCTGCGCTGCGCTGGCGTGCGCCCCGCAATTGGCGACGGCGCGCGACGCCCTTCCCATCGAGCGTCTCTCGCTTCCCCAAGGCTTCTACGTCGAAGTCCTTTCCGATCAGGTTCCCGGTGCTCGAGGCATGGCACTCGGCCCGAAAGGCACGTTGTTTGTCGGCAGCCGGGCCCAAGGCAACGTCTACGCCATCACGCTCGATCCATCTCGCGCCTATGCGGCCAAGGTCCGCACCGTGGCGTCAGGCCTGAACATGCCGGTCGGGGTCGCGATGCGCAATGGCGCTTTGTATATCTCGGCCGTGTCGCGCATCGTCAGACTGGACGACATCGAAGACCATCTCGACAACCCAGGCCAACCCGCCGTCGTCTACGACAAACTTCCCACAGAAAGTCACCACGGCTGGCGGTATATCGCCTTCGGCCCGGACCAGCGTCTATATGTAGGTGTCGGTGCCCCCTGCAATGTCTGTAAGCGCGACGAAATTCGTTACGCGATGATCGGCAGCATGAAGCCCGACGGTACGGACTGGCGGGTCGTCGCGCGCGGCGTGCGCAACACCGTGGGATTCGACTGGCAGCCGGGCACCAATACGCTATGGTTCACAGATAACGGTCGCGATCTGCTCGGCGACGACGTGCCCGACGATGAACTCAACCGACTGACGCGCATGGGAGAACATTTTGGGTTCCCATACTGCCACGCAGGCAATATCCCCGACCCCGACTTCGGCCGCGAAAAGGCGTGTCGCACTTTTTCACCCCCCACGGCCAAACTGGGTGCCCACGTGGCCGCCCTCGGCATGCGCTTTTACACGGGCAAGCAGTTCCCGGACGACTATCGCGGCAGTATCTTTATTGCGGAGCACGGTTCGTGGAATCGGAGCCGCAAAGTGGGATACCGGGTCGTTCGCGTGGTTCTGGATGCGAAAGGCAATGTCAGCAAGCAGGAAGTTTTTGCGCAGGGATGGTTAGGTGACGACGACGCCGTGTGGGGTCGCCCCGTCGACCTGCTCACCCTGCCGGACGGCTCGCTCCTGATCAGCGATGACCATGCCGGAGCGATATATCGAATCACGTACCGAAAGCCATGAGGTCTCGCGATGACGCATTTCATGTCAATGGGAAATATCACAAGGCCTACGCAAGGAACTGACCCCTGGCCTGCCCGGTCAACGATGCATGGTATTCACGGCACCGCTAGAACACATCGCCCCACGTTCAGCGCGACGCTTTCGCCGTCCCTGCCCTCTCCGCAACTACGCCCATACAACATCATGACTCAACGCCTACTCTCGTTCCTGCCTTCCTCCTTGACGTCCTATCTCGTGACGCTCCTTGTGCCTGCGGCCATGCTGGCCGGTTGTGCGGCACCATCGGGTGGTGGCGCCAATACCGCGTCGGGCGCGCCGGATAACACCGCAGCAGCGACTGCCCCTGCGGACATTCTCGGCACCTGGCAATTGGTGAAATGGGAAGGCACGAGCGACGCCCCGAACCTGCCCGAAGGGCGCGCCATCAACCTGACGTTCAATGACAAGGGGGCCTACTCCGGCACCGGCGGCTGCAATCGCATCTTTGGGCAATACACAATCGGCCCCGGCAAGGGACAGGTCAGCATCCAAACTCCGGCTGCCACGCGCATGGCCTGCCCGGATTCGATGGCTTTCGAAGACCGCTACCTCAAGACGCTCGCCAGCATGACCCGCTTCGAACGCCGTGACACGCAATTGATCCTGAGCGCACCGAACGGTCCGACACTCACCTATGCATCCCAAACGTTGCTCAATCGCACGGTGGCAGGCGCGAGCGGTGCAACGAAGACGGAAGATCGCATTCTCGACGTCGATTCGCAGATGGCGGACTGTGTTGGTGTGGCACCGCGCAAGTGCCTGCGTGTACGAACCGCCGACGACTCCGGCAAATCGCAATGGGAACTCTGGTATGCCCACATCGATGGCTTCGAGTGGAAGCCCGGCGTAGAATACCGCGTGAAAATCCACGGCGAACCTGTCGCCAATCCGCCCGCTGACGCGTCGAGCATGCGCTGGACACTCGTCGAAGTCATTCGGGAAACGCCTGCTCGATAACCATTCCAAATGAACGCAGTCGCTTACAAGTCCAAGACCCTGACCGCCGGTCTCGCCATGCTGTTCGGCACACTCGGCCTGCATCGCTTCTATCTCTACGGCATGCGGGACTACTTCGGCTGGGCCCACATTGTGGGCTCGGCATGCGGCGTAGCCGGCTGGGGACTTCTGGTGACGAGCGAACTGCATTCCCTCGCGGGTTGGATACTCACGATACTGGGTGCCATTTCGCTGTTTTCGGCGTTTCTCGCCGCGATTGTCTACGGATTGCGTCCCGACGAGCGCTGGAACGCGCAGTTCAACACCCACGTCTCGAACAAGTCGCACTCGGGCTGGATCGCGGTCATCATCGTCAGCGTGTCGCTGTTTGTGGGCGCCATGCTGATGATGGTCGGGTTCGCCGTCGCATTTCAGACCTACTTTGAAATCCACGACACGCCGAATCGCTTGTCGCAGTAAAGACCGATCGGACCGATCGTGACACCCACTCCCCCTGCCCCCTCCCATCGACCGACGCTGGGCTTCATCGGCGCCGGCCGCGTGGCGCGTGCGCTCGCTCAAGCCGCGACGCATGCCGGCTACGAAGTCACGATCATTGCTAGCCGGCATATCGAAAGTGCGAGACGCATTGCGACGGCCTTGCCAAATTGCGAGGCCCGCGCCATCGAACGGCCGGAGGACATGAGCGACGTCTTTTCGCGAGCCGATCTGGTCTTTCTGACGGTACCTGACGACGCCATAACGGCTTGCGCTGCGCACCTCACGCCGCGAGCGGGTCAGGCGCTCGTGCATTGCAGCGGTGCGTCCGAGGTCGCGTTGCTCACGCCGGCAACGCACCATGGCGGGCAAATTGGCGGCTTCCATCCGCTTTTTCTTTTTGCCGGGCTCGATGACGATGCGACCCGCTTGCAAGGGTGCGCCATCACTATCGAGGCCGAAACGCCGCTGAACGACATCCTTCAGCGTCTTGCGAGCGATATCGGCTGCCGCCCCTTGTCGATTCCGGCGGGCGAGCGCATGCGATATCACGCGGGCGCCAACTATGCCGCCAGCTTTTTGCTCTGCCTGCTCGACGAGGCGACGCACCTCTGGAAGTCTATCGGCATGCCGGAGGGCGATGCGCAAGATGCTATGTGGCCGCTGGTCATGGGCACGCTCAGCGCCGCGCGCGAGCGCGGGCTCTCTGGCGCGCTTGCCGGACCGGTGTCGCGTGGCGACGCCAATATCGTTTCCCGCCACGTCGAAGCGCTCGCAGCCATGGGGGGTAATCACGCGACGCTTTACTCGCTGTTGACCCTGCGCGCCATTCATCTGGCTCGTCTGCGTCCGAATCCGGACACCGCCGCCCTCGACGACATTGCACGGGCGATCGCGCCCTTTATCCCGCCGGTCACGCCCGGAAGTCATACATAGACTCAGCCAAGCCTCGCAAAAGGCCCACCCTATCGCCGCTGCCCCGATCGTCAGCGCCGCCGGGCCGACGAGAGCCAGCGGGATGCCGCTCGCCCTATTCACCCTATTCACCCCACACGTCATATCTCTTTTCCACCCAAATACTGTATAAAAACACAGTATAATGACAAGCATTCCCTGCGTCCGTCCGCCGTCAGTGACAGGGACAGCTATTCAGGAGATGAGTCATGGCATCCTCATTCGTGCCGCCCCCGTCGCGCAAGGGCCGAGGCGCCACCGCCAATCTCGAATCGCGCTTTTCAACCTTCCGTCGCGAGAGCGATGAGACCCGTCATGAATCGGACTCAGCCCAAGAATGCGAAGTCAAATTCGTGACCCAGGTCGCTCTGGAAAATGCGCGAACGATCATCTCCCGCAACACTTCAGCGGACATCCCTTTCGATCGCTCGATCAACCCCTATCGCGGATGTGAGCACGGCTGCACCTATTGCTTTGCGCGCCCGACGCACGCTTACCTGGGACTCTCGCCGGGCCTGGACTTCGAGACCCGCTTGTACGCGAAACACAACGCGGCGGAGCGCCTTGACGCCGAATTGCGCAAGCGCGGCTACCAACCCGCATTACTTGCGCTGGGCGCAAACACGGACCCTTATCAGCCCATCGAGCGGGAATACGGGATCACACGTAGCGTTCTGGAAGTGCTGGAGCGTTTTGGGCACCCTGTCGGCATCACCACCAAATCGGCGCTCGTCACGCGCGATATCGACATTCTTTCGCGCATGGCCGAGCGAGGTCTGGCACGGGTCTTCATTTCGGTGGGGACGCTCGATGCGGATATCGCCCGCAAGATGGAACCTCGAGCGAATACGCCGTCGAGACGTATCGACGCCATCCGCAAGCTGACGGACGCAGGCATTCCGACAGGCGTCATCGTCGCGCCAATCGTGCCAGCACTGACCGATTTCGATATTGAGCGAGTGCTGACAACCGCAGCCGAAGCCGGCGCAACTTACGCTGCTTACGTGATGTTGCGGCTACCCAGAGAAGTGCACGATGTCTTCGTAGAATGGCTGGAGGCCAATTACCCGTTGCGGGCACGCCACGTCATGAGTCTGATCGAGCAGGTGCGTGACGGAAAGCACAACAGCTCGGAGTTCGGTACGCGGATGAAAGGCACCGGATTACACGCCGAATTGATTCGGCAGCGCTTTCACCTGGCCGCGCGTAAGTTGGGGCTCAATCAGGCTAGACCACCGTTGCGAAACGATCAGTTCCGCGTCCCGGAATTACCGCCACAAGCCAGCGACGGCAACGGGTCGAATCACGGGCGTCGCGCTCGTCCCGACCGGCAAACTACGACCAGCGAACCAGCGAACGCCGCCGATCCGCAAATACCGCTTTTCTAGACAACACGCTCACTCGTCAACATGAACGGTGAGCGTTTCCTTTATCTCCTCCATGACGACGTAGCTTTTCGACTGCACGGCGCCGGGCAGTTGAAGAAGAATGTCGCCCAGCAACTTCCGGTATTCGGACATCTCCCGGATCCGCGCCTTGATCAGATAGTCGAAATCCCCCGAAATCAGGTGACACTCCATGACCTCCGGAATACGCAGCACTTCCCTGCGGAACTGGTCGAACATGTTGCCGGATTTGTGGTCGAGCGTGATTTCGACAAACACCAGCAGTGCCGCCCCCAGCGCCGCCGGATTGACGCGCGCGAAGTAGCCCATGATCACGCCGTCCCGCTCCATGCGTTTCACGCGCTCGATGCACGGCGTGATGGACAAACCGACCTGCTCCGACAGGTCCTTCATCGACATCCGGCCGTCTTGTTGGAGCAACGTCAGGATGCGCCGATCAAGCCGGTCCAGTGTCCGGACCGATTGCTGCTGAACCCTCATGATTTTTTCCTGAATTCAGGCCATATACATTAACTAAACCTACCATTCCGAGAATAGCATGCGAATTATTACTGCATAACTATGGTTTTACAGGAGTCAACGCAATGAAGGTCATCGTTCTCGGCAGCGGCGTCATCGGCGTAACCAGCGCCTACTACCTGGCAAAGGCCGGGCATGACGTCACGGTGCTCGACCGTCAGGCAGGACCGGCGCTCGAAACCAGCTTCGGCAACGCTGGTCAGATTTCGCCTGGATACGCGTCCCCGTGGGCCGCTCCGGGGATTCCGGCAAAGGCCGTCAAGTGGCTGTTCCAGAAACACGCTCCGCTCGCCATTCGTCCCGACGGCACCCTCACGCAACTGAAGTGGCTCTATCAGATGCTGCGCAATTGCACACCCGAGCGCTATGCCGTCAATAAGGAACGCATGGTGCGGATCGCCGAATACAGCCGCGATTGCTTCCGCGAGCTGCGTGCGGAAACGGGCATTGCCTACGAAGGCCGTCAGGCAGGCACGCTCCAATTGTTCCGAACCGAAGATCAACTCGAGAACGCGGCGCGCGATATCGCCGTGCTCGAAGAGGCCAGCGTGCCGTTCGAACTCCTGGACAGCAAGGCGCTCGCGACGGCAGAACCGGCATTGGCGGCCGTGTCACACAAGCTGACCGGCGGCCTGCGACTGCCGAACGACGAGACGGGTGACTGCCAGATGTTCACAACGCGTCTGGCTGCCATGGCTGAAGCGCTGGGCGTGAAATTCCGCTACGACATGCCGATCGACGGCCTGAGCGTGGTCGGCGACAAGATCGAGGGTGTGGTTTGCGCCGGTTCACTGCAACGTGCGGACGCCTATGTCGTCGCCCTCGGTTCGTACTCCACGCCGTTCCTGCGCGGGATCGTCGATATTCCGGTGTATCCGCTCAAGGGCTACTCGATTACCGTACCGATCGTCGATGCATCGCGTGCACCGGTTTCCACCATCCTGGATGAAACCTACAAGATCGCCGTGACGCGGTTCGACGACCGTATCCGCGTCGGCGGCATGGCAGAAGTCGTGGGGTACAACAAGCGCCTTAACCCGGCGCGCCGCGCCACGTTGGAGATGGTCGTGAACGATCTGTACCCGGGTGCTGGCAACACGGCGGAAGCGTCCTTCTGGACGGGCCTGCGTCCGATGACGCCGGACGGCACGCCGATCGTCGGCGCTACGGCGCTGCGCAACCTGTTCCTGAACACTGGACACGGCACGCTCGGCTGGACGATGTCCTGCGGTTCGGGCCAACTGCTGGCCGACCTGATGTCGGGCCGCCGCCCGGCTATTCTGGCCGACGATCTATCGGTGGGGCGCTACAGTGGCGCATCCCATGCGCAGGCCGAACCGGCCTTCGCCTGATCTTCCAGACGGCACCTTCGGGTGCCGTTTTTGTTTGGGCATCACGTGTTGTCGAATTCGCTGTTCGTAGTCACATCACAACAAAGGAGACGCATCATGAAAATCGGTGTACCCAAGGAGATCAAGAACCACGAGTATCGCGTAGGCATGACGCCCGCAGCTGTACGCGAAGTGGTGGCACGCGGGCATGAGGTGTGGATCGAAACGCAAGCCGGTGAAGGCATCGGCATGGACGATACGGCCTATGCCGCCGCGGGTGCCCGCATCGCCGCCAACGCCGTAGACGTGTTCGATCGCGCCGAACTCATCGTCAAGGTCAAAGAGCCGCAGGCTGTCGAGCGCGCCAGACTGCGGCCCCATCACACGCTCTTCACGTATCTCCACCTCGCGCCCGATCCCGAACAGACCAACGATTTGATCAAGAGCGGTGCCACGTGTATCGCGTACGAAACCGTGACATCCGCGAATGGCGGCCTCCCGCTGCTCGCGCCCATGTCCGAAGTCGCGGGGCGTATGTCCATCCAGGCCGGCGCAACGGCGCTCGAAAAAACGCACGGCGGGCTCGGCCTGTTGCTTTCGGGTGTGCCCGGCGTCGAGGCGGGCAAGGTCGTCATTCTCGGCGGCGGTGTCGTGGGGACGAATGCGGCCACCGTAGCCGTCGGTATCGGGGCGCAGGTCACGGTCATCGACAAATCGGTCGACGCGTTGCGACGCCTGAGCGCCCAGTTCGGGGGACGTGTGCAGACGGTCTATTCGACGCAGCATGCGATTGAGGCGCACTTGCGCGATGCCGACCTGGTCATCGGCGGTGTTCTGATTCCGGGTGCCGCCGCACCCAAGCTCATCACGCGGGCGATGCTTGGCCTGATGCGCAAGGGTGCCGTGATCGTGGACGTTGCCATCGATCAGGGGGGATGCTGCGAGACGTCGCACGCGACCACACACGCTGACCCGGTCTACGTCGTCGAAGGCGTGGTGCACTACTGCGTCGCCAACATGCCGGGCGGTGTGCCGCGCACGTCGACCTTTGCACTGAACAACGTGACACTTCCGTTCATTTTGCAACTGGCCGATCACGGGGCCGTGGCCGCCATGCGCGCCGATCCGCATTTGCTGGCCGGACTGAACGTAGCGCGCGGCATGGTGACGAACCGTGGGGTGGCCGAGGCGCTCGGACTCGTCTACCACGATCCGCACGCCGTATTGGCGAACCTGCCGGCCGCCGCCTGAGCTTAAGCCTGCGCTTAAGCCTGCGCCTAGGCCCGCCCTTAGGCCTGCGTTTGGGCCTGATCGTGAGCTCCATCGGGGTGGCACGCGATGCTCGCCATCGGGCGTCACCCCGGCACGGCGCAGAACCACCGCTGCACCGCTGACCGACCGGCCCCGCCACGCCTTGCGCTTTGGACATGGGCGCACTCACTTCGTTATACTTCCTCCATCTCGACGGCGCCCGCCGACCAACCGGCATGGAGGGCACGCTCAGCCACTCGGCATTCCGCCTGCCCGAGCCGTCAACGTCTATGAGCAAGTGATGAACGCCGACCCGCAAGAACTCAATAAATTCAGTGAATTGGCCCACCGCTGGTGGGATCCGCACAGCGAATTCAAGCCGCTGCACGAGATCAACCCGCTGCGCCTCGACTGGATCGAACAGCACGTCCAGTTGCAAGGCAAGCGCGTGCTCGACATCGGCTGCGGTGGCGGCATTTTGTCGGAATCGATGGCGCGTCAGGGTGCACGCGTCAAAGGCATCGATCTGTCGAAAAAGGCGCTCGGCGTTGCCGATTTGCATAGCCTCGAAGCTGGTCTTTCCATCGAGTACGAAGAAATCGCTGCCGAAGCACTCGCTGCGCGTGATGCGGGTACGTATGACGTAGTGACCTGCATGGAAATGCTCGAACACGTGCCGTCGCCGGCGTCGATCGTCGCTGCGTGTGCAACGCTCGTGAAACCGGGCGGTCACGTGTTCTTTTCCACGCTCAACCGCAATCCGAAGGCATGGCTGCTGGCCGTGGTCGGCGCAGAGTACGTACTGCGGATGCTGCCGCGCGGCACGCACGATTACGCCAAGTTCATCCGCCCGTCGGAGCTGGCATCGTTCACCCGTGCGAGCGGCCTGACAATCCGCGACATGCGTGGCCTGACCTACAATCCGATCAGCAAACGCTACGCAATCAATCGCGATACCGACGTCAACTACATGGTCGCTTGTACCCGCGACGCCTGATATGTTCGAGCCCCCCGTCCGCGCCCCCTCCTCTCTCGACGCCACGTCAACGCTGTTGCACGGCGAGATTCGCGCTGTCCTGTTCGATCTGGACGGCACACTCGCCGACACGGCTCCGGATCTCGTCGCTGCGGTCAACAAGGTGCGTACCGATCGTGGTCTTCCGCCGGGCCCGTATGAGACGCTTCGACTGCAAGCCTCGCATGGTGCGCGTGGATTAATTGGCAGCGCGTTCGGCGTGACTCCCGACGATGCCGCATTCCCGGCACTCAGAGACGCATTCCTTGCTAACTACGAAGCCGCGTTGTGCGTGCAAAGCCGCTTGTTCGAAGGCGTTCCGGGCTTGCTCGCGGCCTTGAGCGAACGTGGCATGCCGTGGGGCATTGTGACGAACAAGGCCGCGCGCCTGACCAATCCGCTAGTCAAGCTGATCGGACTCGCGGACGGCGCAGCCTGCGTTGTCTCCGGCGACACGACGCCCCATAGCAAACCGCATCCTGCGCCCCTGCTCTACGCAGCCGAGTGCATTGGCATTGCGCCTGCTCACATCGTGTACGTTGGCGACGACCTTCGCGATGTACAGGCCGGCAAGGCTGCCGGTATGGCGACGATTGCCGCTGCCTACGGTTATTGCGGCGACTCGCTCGCGCCTGCTCAGTGGCAGGCGGATGCCGTCGTCGAAAGCGCGGGCGCGATCGCCCCGCTGGTGATGTCGCTGGCGTAAGCCACCGAATCATCGCCTGCCAGGACGTCGTCGCAACACTCGCGGCGCGTTTTGGGAATGTCCCGCCGCGCCCCGGTGGCGCGGCGTATGCTTCATAGGCTACTTACGGGAGACCGCATGGCCGAGCAAGCGAACGATCGCGAATCCTCAAAAACCTCCCCCGCAGGCGGCACCCGCCTGCAACAAGGCGTCGCCCGTGCGCAAGCGCTTGGACGTGACCCGGACGTGCGCCGCCGCGCGCGCAAAACCGGTCTGTGGGCCGCCGGGATCATCGCCGTGTTTGGCGTGGTCGGTTACTTCACGGTGCCGGCCGTGCTCAAGCATTACGCCGTCGACAAGCTCTCCGCTTATCTCGAGCGGCCCGTGAGCGTTGGCGACGTCAGTTTCAATCCGTACACGCTGCGGCTCGATCTGCATCAGGTGCATATTGGCGACAAAACGCCCGGCCAGCCGTTCGTCGACATCGGCGAGTTGCGGGTGAACGCCTCGTGGAGCTCGCTGTTCCGCTTTGCCCCGGTGATCGGCGAGTTGTACGTCGACACGCCCGTCGTGAACATCGTGCGCACCGCACCGCAGCGGTTCAATTTCTCGGACATCATCGATCGCGCGACGTCCGGCCCGCCCTCGTCCGAGCCATCGAAGCCTGCGCGCTTTGCACTGAACAATGTGCAGATCAAGAACGGCACGATTCGCGTCGACGATGCCTATCAGAACGAGAAGCACGTTGTCGACAATCTGCAGGTCGGCGTACCGTTCATTGCGAACCTGCCGGCCGACACCGATATCTTCGTACAGCCGCTGTTGCAGGCGTCCATCGACGGCTCGCCTCTGCATATCTCCGGACAGACCAAACCGTTTGCCGACTCACTGGAGTCGACTGTCGACATCAAACTCGACCGGCTCGACGTACCGAAGTACCTCGGTTACGCGCCCATGACCGTTCCCGCGCAAATCAAGAGCGGCGCGGTCAGTACCGATCTGAAACTGCGCTTTACGCGAGACAAGGACGGAAACCACGTAGTCCTTACGGGCACTGCGGGGTTGGCCGACGCCGTAATCAACGAGGCTGACGGCTCACCGCTCGTTGCGGTCAAGCAAATCGACGTCAAGCTGGGCAAGATCGAGCCGCTGAGCAACATCTATCACGTCGACAGCGTGCGGATCGACGGACTCGACCAGCATGTCACGATGGAAAAGGACGGGTCGATCAACGTCGTCAAAGCCCTGCTGCCGCAACGTCCGGTGCTCAAGGCTGTCGGCAAAGCGGTCGACGAAGCGGCAGCATCGCCTAAAGCCAGCGAAGCGGCCAAGTCTGCGCCGAAGGTCGCTGCCGAACAAACGGCGCGCCCCGCCACGCCCGCATCGGCTGCTGAAGCGGCGCAGGCGAAAGCGGCTGCCGCAGCGCAACCCTTGCCGCTCGACCTGCTCGTCGGCGAGGTATCGCTGGTGAACAGCAAGGTGCGCTTCAGCGACGAGCGCGGCGCAAAGCCTGCAAGCATTGCGCTGGAGAACGTCCAGCTCGGCGTGAAACAGTTCTCTACGCTGGGCAAAGACCCCGCAACGTACGATGCCTCACTGGGCATTCAAAGCGGTGGCTCCATCAAAGCCCACGGCCAGTTCAGCCTGCCTGCGTACAACGCCAGCGGCGAACTCGACGCGCAGTCGATCGCGCTCGCTCCGTTGCTGCCGTTTGCGCAAGGCGCGCTCGCAGGCGACCTGAAGAGCGGCACGGTTGGGGCGCAAGCAACGTTCAATGCCGCGTTTGCGCCCGACAAGCAACCAAACGTGCAAATCGCGCCGGCCACGGCAACACTGGAGAAGATCGAGTGGTTGACCGGCCAAAAGGGGGATGCCCCTCTGAAACTCGCGAAGGCGCAGGCGAAGCTCTCGCACTTCGATCTCGGTGCCCGTCAGGCAATCGTGGACGAAGTGACGGTCAGCGGCCTGGACGTGGCGGCGCGCCGCGACAAAGACGGCAAGATCAACCTGCTGGCACTGACCGGCGACGGCCAGCCGAAAGCGTCCGCAAACAGCGGCAACGGGATCAACACCCGTGTCGGCACGGAACGCGGTCGACGTACGTCCTCCAAAGCCCCCGCATCGAGCACGCAAGCCGCGGGCGGATGGCAGTGGAAGGTCGGCAAGGTGTCGGTCGAGAACGCAAGCATCGGGTTTGAGGATCGCGCAGTCAAAGGCCGTCCGATCAATGCAAAGTTCGCGCCGCTCAATATCAAGGTCCAGGGCGCATCACAAGACATGACTAAGCCGTTGCAGCTTGAGGTGAACGGCACGCTTAACAAGAAGGGCTCGCTCAACGCGACGGGTAACGTCACGCCGCAGCCGTTGTCCGGCGATCTTCAGGTCAAAACCCAGCAGCTCGATCTGGCAGCGTTCGATTCGTATATGAGCGACGAACTGAACGCGAGCATTGCGAGCGCCCTGCTCTCCAGCAACGGACGCGCCACATTCTCGATAAAGGGCGACACCCCGCAAGCGACGTATCGCGGTGACGCCACGCTCGGCAACGTACGCCTGCTCGACAAGGTGACGACAGACGACTTCGTGCGCTGGAACGCGCTGGCGGTGCAACAGATCAATCTGGCGGTGGGCAGCGGCAAACCCAACGTCCAACTGGGCAGCATTGCGCTGTCGCGCTTTTATGCGCGTCTGATCATCAATGCGAACGGCCGCCTGAATCTGGCTGACGTGGTGGGCAATAACCAGGCACCCCGCTCGCTCACGCGTGCCAATGAAGGCATTCCGCTGGATGCGGCGTCCGCAGCCAAGCCCCCGCTCGATGCGGCGGCTTCAGCCGTGGAGGCAGGACAGCCGACGGAGGTGGAGAAGAAGGAGCAATCGCCCGGCAAGACGACGGCCGAACGTGGTCCCGGCTACGGAACGGGTAAGGCGCTGCCTGCGGACGTCCACATCGGGCGTATCACGCTGCAAGGCGGCAACGTCAACTTCACGGACAACTTCGTCAAGCCGAACTACACGGCCAATCTGACGGATATCGGCGGCCGAATCGGCGCTTTTGGCACCGCGACCACCGAGCCGGCCGAAGTGGCGTTGCAGGGCAAGGTGAACCGCAACGCGCCGATCAACATCAACGGCAAGATCAACCCGCTGGCACCGATGGCGTTCGTGGATCTCGGCGCGAAAGCGGACGGGATCGAGCTGACCAATCTCACGCCGTATTCCACGAAGTACGCGGGTTATCCCATCGAAAAGGGCAAGCTCACGGTCGACGTGCACTATCTGCTCGATCAGGCGAAGCTCACGGCGAACAACCACATCTTCATCGACCAGTTGACGTTTGGCGACCGTGTGGAAAGCCCCACGGCGACTAACTTGCCGGTGCGTCTGGCAGTGTCGTTGCTGAAGAACTCGCGTGGCGAAATCGACGTCGACATCCCGATTTCCGGCTCGCTGGACGACCCGCAGTTCAGCCTTGGCGGCGTGATTTTCCGGGCGTTCGTGAACCTGATCGTCAAGGCAGCCACGGCACCGTTCAGCTTATTGGCGTCCGCATTCGGCGGTGGCGAGCAGGAACTGGGGTACGTTGAATTCGCCCCCGGGAGTGCGCGTCTGTCGCCTGCCGACGAAAAGCGTCTCGAAACGCTGGTCAAGGCGCTGAACGATCGCGAAGCGCTGAAGCTGGACATCGTAGGTCGCGTAGACCCCGCCAAGGACACCGACGGCCTGCGTAGCGTGGCGGTCGAGCGCGCCATCAAGGCGCAGAAGGTCAAGGCGATGGTCGGCAAGGGAGAAAGCATCGACGTCGACAGCGTGACGGTGACGCCGGAGGAACGTAGCAAGTACCTCACTGCGGCCTACAAGGCGGCCGACTTCGCGAAGCCGCGCAACATGATCGGACTCACCAAGTCGCTGCCGGATGACGAGATGGAGAAGCTCATGGAGACGAACGTCAAGGTGGGCGACGACGATCTGCGGGCGTTGGCCGAACGGCGCGCCCAGCGGGTGCGGTCGTGGCTGGATGGCAAGATCGCGTCCGACCGGCTGTTCGTGGTGGCACCGAAGCTGAACGCGGACGGCATCAAGGACAAGGGAGCGACAACGCGGGTGGACTTCGCACTGAAGTGAGGCATTTGTGTCATAATCGACCATTCCACTGGGGCCGACATGGTTTCGACGTGGGTATAAAGCGATGCAGGGCATACCGAGGACCCGTCACCTCGTTAATCAATGGGAAAAACGTAACTGCAAACGACGAAACGTTCGCACTGGCAGCCTAAGGGCCGCCGTCCTCTGCCTAGTTCACTGACGGACTAGTGTCGCAAGACCGGTAGCAATACCGCCAGAGGTCATATACGTCAGTTAAGCCTTGGTGGCGTCACGACGCCAAGGTCGAAAACTTAGTGAATCGCTGTTGCGTAGCGTGTTCGTCCGCGACAAAACAGTTAAATCAAATGACAGAACTAAGTATGTAGAACTGGTCGTAGAGTGCTTGCGGACGCGGGTTCGATCCCCGCCGGCTCCACCAATATTCTGACTGTCGACGACAACGAAAGACGGTCAATCCCAAATGAAAAACGGGCCTTCGGGCCCGTTTTTCATTTCTGCCATCGCCTAAGCGCATCTAAGCGGATCTCACCCCGCCTTCCCCGACTTCAACCCAAGGAACGGGAACGGCGGTGCGACCTTGAAGCTGGCGGAGACTTCGCCGCTGAACGTGTTGCGCTGGTCTTTCCCGAGATCGAGACGCTTGACTGGCGCACCGACCGACAAGTCGACCTTGTTGAGATCCACCCAGAACGTATTAGGCGTGAGCGCCGACTCGAAGAAATAGAGCATGCGCTTGTGATCGACGACCGTTCGCCAGCGCGTCGACGAGATATTCGGCTGCCCCGGCGTCGTAATGCCGAACGGCACCGACGCATTGCGAATCACGCCGAACATGCTCGCCAATGCCTCCACCGGATCTTCACTCTTCGGAATCGCGTTGACGTAAAACGACGCCCGCGCAAACCGGTCCGACGCGCGATTGGTCCCCGGCAGGAACGTCGTGCCACCGATCTGCGTCCAGTACGCATTGAGCGCAAGCTGCTCGTCGAACGTCGGCGAGTTCGTCATCACCTGATACTGCTTGCCGTGATGAATCACCTGCCGGCCATTGATGTACTCAACGATGGCGCTATCGCCCGTCTTGTCCGACATCGACAGATGCAACGTCGTGAGCCGGTCCTCGCCCGGCACGTTATCCGACACGACTGTGAAAGGCTCCTTCTCCAACGCCGCGACCGCCTCGGCGACCGTCGCGAAATTGTCCAGGACGTACTGCGCCCACGCAGCAATCGTCAAACCCGGTCTGGAATCCTTGTCGAACTTCGGATACTGCGACTCCACGAGCCACAGCAATTGCGCGGACAAGCCCTTCTCGTTGACGCCATCGGTCGTCGACACGTCATAACCGGTCGCCACCACACTGCCGTACTTCGCCGTCCACCGGATGGAATTCGGCCCGGCCTCGCCCGTGCGGGCGATGCCCCGGGGCAACACGTACAGATTGGTCGCGACGTCCTGCTTCCAGTCCATCGAACGGGCAGTAATGACGTCGTCGTTCGCACCGAGATACACCACACGCGTGCAGGCCAGCGACGACAAGGGAGACAATGCAAGCGTTGCCGCAGCGAAGATACACGGCAACGTCCTGACGAATTTACGGGGCATGGCGATACCTCACATTGGGGGAAGGGTACGCAAGAACCGTCAGTATAACGATGGAATTCCCCCGCCCTACGCCTTCTGGCCGGCTTTCTCAGTCCGCCGAGCTAGGCATCACTCCACCAGAATCGGATACAACGAGGCGACGAGCAGCGCCGCCGCCACGCCATTGAAGATGCGCACCGAACGCGCGTCGGTCAGCACGCGACGCATCGCCACGCCGAATCCCGCCCACAGCCCGATGCACGGCGCACCGAGCATGCCGTAAATTACGGCGAGCAAGGCGACGTCGGGCAAGTGCGACGCGTTGGGCAGGTACGTGCTGATCGCGCCCACGGCCATGACCCATGCCTTCGGATTCACCCATTGGAACGCCGCCGCGCCGATGAAGCCCATCGGACGCTCACGCCCGCGCCGCTCGTCATCCATCGGTCCCGAGCGTGCCAGATGCCACGCCAGCCACAGCAGATACGCCGCGCCAACGTACTTCAGCACCGTATGAATGACGGGGAATCGCACGAAGACCGTATGGAGACCGGTCCCGGTCAGGAACACCATCAGCGCGAAGCCGAAGGCGATACCTGCGAGATGCGGCAGCGTGCGCACAAAGCCGTAATTCAGCCCCGAAGCGAGCACCATCATGTTGTTGGGGCCGGGTGTCACCAGCGTGATGACAGCGAAGGCGCAGAAGGCCAGAAGTTGTTCGGTCGTCATAGTCGTCAATCTGAAACGCCGCGCCGGTGCCGTATTCTGCGAACACGCGAAAAAGACGCGGTGTGTCAGCATAGACATGCGTACCACCGCACACCCGGTACACTTCACCGAATCCGCACGGGCCTGTACCGGTCGCCCACCATGACAGTTGAGCCACGCTGCTCATTGCGGCACATCGCCAGACGTCACGCACCCAGCGTGAAATACCGGCGCACCACGCGCGCCAGCGTCGTGCGAAAATCGACGCCATCCGAACGACATCTCGAAGCCGTCGCCCTGCGTCCTACGCCACAAGCGCACCGGGGCGCCCATCGAACGCTCGACACTCATTCCATGCCGCCACGTCTGCCACCGTTGTCCGCCCTGCGCCTGTTCGAAGCGGCGGGACGCCATCAGAGCTTCAAACGTGCTGCCGCCGAACTGCATCTCACCCCGAGTGCCGTCAGCCACGGCATTGTCGGACTGGAGCAGACACTGGGCGTGGCGCTCTTCACGCGCTCGCCTCAAGGGCTGACGCTCACACCGGAAGGCGTGGACTACCTCGCGTACGTGACCGAGGCGTTCTCGCTGCTGCTCACTGGCACTCGACGCCTACCGACCCCGGACGCCTCCCGCGCCATCGCCATCACCTGCGCTCCCACCCTCGCCTCACGTTGGCTGCTGCCGCGTCTGGACATGTTCATGCGTCGCATGCCGGGCGTCGACATCACCGTCGACACCTCGCGCCGTCAGGTCGGCTTTCCCACCGATGGCTTCGACTTCGCTATCCGCCTCTCGCGCGCGCCCGTCGCCAGCGACACGTGGCACCGTCTGTTCGGTGAGCGGTTCGTCCCTGTGTGCAGTCCGGCCTATCTCGCGATGCACGCACGTGAGGATGGCACTATCGATCTGCGCGAGGCGATCCGCATTCATGTGAGCAGCGCCAGCGAAGACTGGCAAGTCTGGGCCGAAGGCGCAGGCATCGATGACTTCGATACCCGTGGCGGGCTGAGTTTCGACAGCATTCAACTGGCTTTCGAAGCCGCCATGGCGGGCCTCGGCATCGTGATCGGACGCCGTCCGCTGGTCGATGAATATCTCGCGAACGGCATCCTCGTTCCCGCGCACAACATCACCACACAATCGCAAGGCGCATACTGGCTGATCAGCGCCCCCGACATCGAGCCGCACCCCGAATGCGTGGCGTTCCGCGACTGGGTGATCGAACAGGCAGGCACCCATCAAGGTGAATAAAATTCACCCGCAAGCTCACACAACTCCTTTGCCAGACGGAGACTTCATTGCGACACTTCGGTGAGGAGGATTCACCATCATGTCGCAAACCACCCCACCCGCATCGGCGTCGCTACAAGGACGCGTCACCCTCATCATTCTCGCCGGCGCGCTCGTACTCAGTGCCGCGATGGGCACGCGCCAGACGTTCGGCCTCTTCATCAATCCGTTTTCCTACGACCGCGGCGTACCCGTCACACTGGTCGCATTCGCCATCGCCCTGCACAACCTCGTGTGGGGCTTCGCGCAGCCGTTTGCGGGCGCGATGGCAGACCGTCATGGCCCGGCCCCCGTCGTCGCGTTCGGCGCGTTTGCCTTCGCCGCCGGACTGGCGATGGCCGCGCTTGCGCCGTCCGGCGTCTGGCTCGTGATCGGACTGGGCGTGCTCGTCGGCCTCGGCATCAGTTGCACGACATTCGGTGTGGTGCTGCCTGCGGTGAGCCGTGCCGTCACCCCGGAGCGGCGCACGATGGCCATGGGGCTCGTCAGCGCGGGCGGCTCGCTCGGACAGGTCGCCCTCGTGCCCGTCGCACAGGGGCTGCGCGAAACGTACGGCGTCTCCACCTCGCTCTTCGTACTCGCGCTGGTGTTGTGCTGCGCCGCGCCGCTCGGCCTGTTCATGACGATGTCCCGTCGCAGCAAGCCCGCGCCCGGGAGCGCCGCCCCGACCTCACCGGCCAAGCCGGATGACAGCGAGCACGTGTCCCTTCGCGAAGTCTTGAAGCAAGCCCGTTCGCATCGCGGCTACCAACTGCTGACGCTCGGATTCTTCACCTGTGGCTTCCAGCTCGCGTTCATCGCAACGCACTTGCCCGGCTATCTGCTGATGTGCCACATGCCCGTCGGGCTGGGTGCGACGGCGCTCGCGCTGATCGGTCTGTTCAATATGCTGGGGAGTTGGGCGTGTGGGTGGCTCGGCGGACGTTACCGTCAACACCACGTGCTCGGCTGGCTCTACCTCGTACGCGGCGCGGCCATCGCCCTCTTTTTCGTTCTGCCGAAAACCGACACGAGCGTCGTGATCTTCGCGGCCGTCATGGGCCTGACGTGGCTGGGCACCGTGCCGCTCACCAGCGGTCTGGTGGCGAAGGTCTTCGGCACGCGCCATCTGGGCACGCTCTTCGGCGTGTGCTTCATGAGCCATCAGGTCGGCTCGTTCCTCGGCGCATGGCTGGGCGGGTTCGTGCTTGACGTCACCGGGTCGTACAACCTGATCTGGGCCGCCACGGCGATTCTCGGCGCGGTCGCTGCGGCGCTCCACTTCCCGATCAACGACGAAAGTGTCGTGCCGCCGCTGCGCCCGCCGATGCCCGCGAACGCATAAGCGTCCGGGCGCGAACTTACAACCGGTGCGCGTTCGCGAGACGGAAGATCTTCGTCCAGCGTTGCGCGAGCGCGCGGCCCGGCATCGGTACACGCCAGCTCGGCTGCGCGTTGTGCGCAAGTTCGAGCGTTAGCGACCAACGTCCGCCCTCGTTCACCGGATGGGCGGACGTGACATCCGAAAACACGAAGCGCGTCTCTTGACCATCCACACGTAGCGTCCCCATCTTGCGGTCTGCATCGAGCGTGAGTTCACCCCACTCGCCGGACACACCCACCAGACGCTTGCCGTCACGCCGCACGCCATGCACCGCGCGATAACGCCGCACCGCGTCGACCATCAGCCACACCACGATCAGTACGCAGACGACGATCGTCGCCACCGCCGCGAGCGTACCGAAGCGCACCGCGACGGCCGCATACAAGCGCACTGCACCGTAAACAATGCCCGCCAATACGACGAGCGCCAGAAGAATAAATGGCACCCCGGCCTCCTGCATCGAAAAAGAAAAGCCCCGCCGGCAGACCTGCCCGGCGGGGCTTCATTTCATCACAGGCGCGGTGTCTTTGCCGACGTGAATCGGCATGTCACCGCGCCCTTCACCACCTGAACCATCAACGCTGCGGTTGCGGCGCAGCGGCGACGTCCTTACGCACCTTGGCCACTTGCGCGGCCGTCACCGCCGGGGCCTTGTTGCCCCAGCTCGAACGCACGAACGTGAGCACATCGGCCACATCCTGATCGGTCAGACGGTCGTCGAAACCCGGCATCGCGTAGTGCGTCGGTGCCGACTTCGTCGAGGGCATCTCTGCCCCGCGCAGCACGATATGGATGAGCGAGGTCGGATCGACCGAGTTCACCGTCGAGCTGAGCGCCAGCGTCGGGAAGGTCTGCGTGTAGCCCTTGCCCGTGCTGCGGTGGCATGCCGCGCAGTTGTCGAGGAACGTGAGCGCACCGTTGCTCTTGTCCGACCCCACACGCAGCGCCTTGGCGGCGGTGTCGTCGTACGCGAGCGCCTTGGCGTTCGGATCGACCGGCTTGAGCGTCTTCAGATACTTCGCAATCGCTGCGAGATCGTCGTCGCTCATGTGCTGGGTGCTGTGTTGCACCACGTCCGTCATGCCGCCGAATACGGCGGAATGGTCGTTACGTCCCGACTTGAGGAACGCCGTGATGTCGCCTTCGCTCCAGTTGCCCAGACCGTCCGTCACATCGCCACGCAGATTCTTCGCGAGGAAGTTGTCGACCACACCACCCGACAGGAACGCCGTGCTGTCGTCGGTCAGCGCCTTCTCCTGCAACGCGAAGCCGCGCGGCGTGTGGCAGGCGCTGCAATGCGCGAGACCTTCGACGAGATAGCGCCCGCGCGAGATCGGATCGTTATCGGTCGATGCCGCGTCGGCCACGACAGCGGGAGCGAACATCTTGCGCCAGAGCGACAACGGCCAGCGCATCGACATCGGCCACGGGATATCCGTCGCCTTGTTCGCCTGCGCGACCGGCTGCACGCCATTCATGAAGTACGCATACAGCGCCTTCACGTCTGCCGGACGCACCTTCGCATACGACGTGTACGGCATGGCGGGATACAGCGTCGAACCATTCTTCGCGATCCCGTGACGCACCGCTTTGTCGAAGTCTTCGAGGCTGTAGTTGCCGATACCGGTGTCTTTGTCCGGCGTGATGTTCGTCGAATAGATCGTGCCGATCGGCGACGCAATCGGCAGACCGCCCGCGAACGGTTTGCCCTTGGGTGCCGTGTGACAGGCGGCGCAATCGGCAGCGCGCGCGAGGTACTCGCCCTGCTTGAGCAATTGCGCCCGCGGGTCGTTAGCAGCCGGTGTCTGCGGCGCGGAACCGCCTTCCACGGTCACAGCGGGCACAGCAGGCGTGGGCACCGGCGAGACGGCAGCGCCCGAGGGCGCGGCCGCGTTCTGCGCCCAGACGGCAACGGCAGCCAGCGCGAGCGCACCGACAGCGACTACGCCAGCGGAGCGTTTCATCATCGTTTTGCGGATCATGGTTGCGCTCCTCAGGCCTGGACCAGCGGGCCGGCGTTCTTGAGGTACTGCTCGCGAATTGCCTTCGCGGACCAGTACGCCAGCGCCGCCACCACGCCCGTGGGGTTGTAACCCATGTTCTGCGGGAACGCCGACGCCCCCATCACGAACACGTTGGAGACGTCCCAGCTCTGCAGATACTTATTGACCACACTGTTCGACGGATTCGTGCCCATGATGGCGCCGCCCGTCGTGTGCGTGCTCTGATAGATCCGCGTGTCGTAATGCGTGCCCTTCTTGCGAATGGCGCGGAACACCTTCTCGGGATTCATCGCGCGACCGACTTCTTCCATCCGGTCGCCCATGTAGCCGAGCATGTTGTATTCGTTGTCGTGCCAGTCGAACGTCATGCGCAACAGCGGCACGCCATAGGCATCCTTGTAGGTCGGGTCGAGGTCGAGGCATGCATCGCGATACGACATGACGGAACCGGAAATCCCGATCGTCATGTAACGCTGATACGCGTCGGCAATCCCCGCCTTCCACTTGCTGCCCCACGCGGGCGTGCCCGGCACGGTCGGCGTCATCTTGATCGGACGGCCGCCGTAGCGAATGTGACGAATGCTCGCCCCGCCGACGAAACCGAGCGGCCCGTGATCGAACTGGTCGCCGTTCAGGTCGTCCATCGACACGCCGCCGGCACCCGTGCCGACGAACGGGTTGAGCTGCGTGCCCTTGGGCAGCAGCACATTCACCGCGCCATTCATCTGGTACGCGTAGTTCTTGCCGACCACGCCCTCGCCCGTCTTCGGGTCGTACGGCTTGCCGATACCCGAGAGCAGCAGCAAACGCACGTTGTGCATCTGATAGGCCGCCATGATCACGAGATCGGCGGGCTGCTCGACTTCACGGCCCTGCGCGTCGATGTACGTCACACCCGTCGCCTTCTTGCCGTCGCTGTCGAGATTGACCTTGATGACATACGAATGCGTACGCAATTCGAAATTCGGCTTCTTGAGCAGCACCGGCAGAATGGTCGTCTGCGGCGACGCCTTCGAATACATATAGCAACCGTAGTTCTCGCAGAAGCCGCAGAAGTTACACGGTCCGAGGCGCACGCCGTACGGATTCGTATAGGGCTCAGACGTGTTCGCTGCCGGCGCGGGGTACGGATTGAAACCCACGTCGCGTGCAGCCTTCTCGAAGAGCTGCGCACCGTAGGTGTTTTGCAGCGGCGGCGTCGGGAACTCGCTGGAGCGCGCCCCTTCGCGCGGGTTGCCGCCCGGCACGATCTTGCCGTTCAGGTTGCCCGCCTTGCCCGACGTGCCGAACACTTTTTCGGCGAAGTCGAAGTGCGGCTCCAGTTCTTCGTAGCTCACGCCGAAGTCCTGAATGGTCATGCCTTCGGGGATGAACTTCTTGCCGTAGCGCTCTTCGTAATGACTGCGGAGCTTCAACTCTTCCGGCAGGATCCGGTAATGCATGCCGTTCCAGTGAAAGCCTGCACCGCCCACCCCGTTGCCCAGCAGGAACGAGCCGTTCTGACGATACGGCACGGCGAGGTCGTCCGGCGTGTGACGAATCGTGACGGTCTCGCGCGCAAGCTCCTGAAAGAGCTTGCCGCGCACGGAGTATTCGAGTTCGTCGATGACTTTGGGGTACTGCGCGTCGGTGGGCGTGTCGCGCATCGCGCCACGCTCGAGTGCAACGACATTGAGTCCGGCGTCGGTCAGTTCCTGGCCGAGAATCGCCCCGGTCCAGCCGAAGCCCACGATGACGGCGTCGACCTTATCTTTCTTGATTGCCATGAGTTAGCCCCGCTTTCCGGAAATCGACACGGGCCCGTACGGGTATTTGACGTTGGGCTGATCCGCCCAGTCCATGAAGTCGGCGCGTGCGCCCGGGAAACCCACGAGCTTCCAACCGACCATGTCCTTGTTGCCGCCGTGGATCGGGTCCGAGAGGAATCCTTCCTTCGTGTTGGCCAGCAAGTAGGAGAAGAACGTGCGCGCGGGCACGGCGTCGAATTCGATCTTCGCGTGCTCCAGATCGCCGAGTACGGCTTCCTGCGTTGCGTGGTCGAGATCGGCAAACGCCTTGTTGTACTGCTTCTTGCAGTGCGCGTCGCAGGCGGCAATGCCGTGGCGATAGATGTCGCGCGGCACGAGGCTCAGTTGGTAGCCCATCTCGGGCGGCTGATCGGTGTGGAACGGCCCCTGCATGTACCAGAGCTTGCCGTGACCGAACGGCGTTTCCATCTGGCCGTCGATGAACTTCGGCACGTCGGCCTGCAACGCGCCGGGGCCGAGATCGTCAGCAGGAATCAGACGGTCGACGGCGGCGTTGACGAAACGCCATTCGTCGGCAGTGAAGTATTTGGGTTCGTAAGCGTTGCCTGAGGCGGCGGGCGCAGCGGACTGACTGCTGCAGGCGGACTGCGTAAGCGTCGCACCGGTGGCGAGGGTCGTGGCAGGCACGATCGCCAGCACCTGGCGCAAAAAGCGCCGGCGCGGTTCCTTGTCCTGTGACATGGAGTTCTCCGTTTTGTGGGGGACGAATCACGCATGACAGTCAAGCGGGGGCGAGCCATGCGTGAAGAAAACCTGACAGGCTATTCACCTCGCGTAGCGCTATTAACAACGCGGCCATTCTACTGACAAGTTCCCTACATGGCAAAGAAAGAGATTGTTGCGTCAATCGCGCAACTTATTGATTGAAAAGGCTTGCAGATAATTAAAATATTTACTATTACGCGTGCGCGCAGGGTTTCGCCAAGCAAAATATGCGGCGAAATTCGCATGCGACCCGAGGGGATTTGCGAGGCCCGAAATTCGGTGAATGCGATGCGTGCGCGTAAAAAAAAGCCACCGGAATCCGGTGGCGGCAGGTTGTCCTTCGACGACCGGGAGGTGACTTATTCCTGATCGGGCGGCGGCGTCATGGGTAGCGGAGGCGGTCGCGTGTCCGACGGGTTCGCGATGGGTGGCAGCACACGCGATGTCTTCGGGCGCGCGCCCGTTCGCAATGCCATTTGCTCAGGTGTTTCGTTGACCCAGTCCACCGTCGGACCGGCTGGGTGATGGACCGACCGCGACATCGACGGCCCCCTCTCCCCCGATAGACGTCGCACCGGCGGATGTGCGCGCTGGACCTCACGATCCCGGACGTCCTGCAACTCGGCCAGCCGCTCGACCGACTGGGTTCGTTCGAAGATGACGCTCAGACGCCCCGCACGCCCCGGATGGGTGCCGATGAAATGCTCGGCAAACTGTTCGCGGCGTGAGGTTGGCTGGGCCTTCGGTCGGACGGATTTCGCGACGGAATCTGCCGGGGCCGTCTGCGTGTTCACTTCGTCTGGTGCGCCGTCTATGGCATCCGCCATCGAGCCAGCCAGCGCAGGCGAAGGTTCGTCAATCGATGCGCCGATCGGTGACGGGCGCGTATCGAGACGCTTCGGTGTCGTCGCAGCTACGGGTCCGTCGATGGGCGCTAGCCCCGACACGCCTCGAGTTCCATCGACCTCATCGAACTGCGCATCGTCATGCGCCGACTCGGACGGTGCGCCGATCATCCGGCCACCGTCCGTATGCTGGAGGTCGTCCCGAAGCTCGCGCGCGGCGCGCTTCCAGTGATCGATCTCCAGCGCACGCGCGCCAAGCCACGACGCCGTCGTCCCCTGTGGCGAGCCTTTCGCATCCGCGAGCACCGCCGAATACTCGTACAAGCCGAGGCCTTTCGCGCGGATGTCGTTCAACGTCACCGGCCGGTCGGCCGGATAGCCGAGCAGCAAGGCGAGCCGCGCCGCATCATTGCGGGCGCGAATGTGATTCTTCTGGAAGCGCGATTTCGACGTTGCAGGCTTGAGCACGACTTTGCCGCCACGAATCTTCAATCGAAGCGGAACGTCAGCGCCGCCCCTGGACATTTCACGTTGTGCTTCACGCGCCATGTCGTTGAGCGCGATCAGCAGATTGCGCTCAGCCGTCAGTTCGTTGAATTTCCGATCATGGATGTTGACAGTGAGCGCGAGCATGGTGTCGCGCATCCTCGCCATGTCAGCGAGGTGTTGCAATCCCATCGCCTTTGCCGGGCCCTTCGGCTGGCAAGCCGCGTCACGGCTCATCCGGTCAAGCTCATCGTTCACATGCGCGATCTCGACCAGTTGATCGACCACCGGCGTCGAATCGAAGGTACGCACGAATGCCCTGTTTTCCGGTGGAACGCCATAGCGAACCTGTTGCATGGCTTCGGTTCGTTTGTCTTCGAATAAGATATCGCGCTCGATGCAGCGCTGGAACATCGTGTGCCATTTCTCGATGCGCATTTTCATGGCTTCGGGAACGAGTGGCTGAACCATCAGATCGTCGGCCCTCACTCTCTCGATCTCGCGATACGCTTGCCAGCGGCCGATCGATACACCGCCGCTGTCTTCAACCGTTCTGTTGCGCTGCGGATAGGTTTGCCATGCGTTGCCGAGCGGCCCCGCCGCTGCCGGTGGCGCAGCGCCGAGCCGCGCGAAGTCCGAGCCGAAGCCGTGACCGCATTCACATGAAAGCGATCGGCCTGACAACAGCACAGGCGCAGACGATACCGACGCGCCTCGCTGCGAATAATCCCCGAAAGGTGTTCCCATCATTCATCTCCCGTTCCTAAGGTGATTAGGGTAAGCAAGGCCGGATGACCTTCGGGCACGGAGACTAGACGGGATGACGGCGAACGGATTTCGATTCTGTGGGATAACTTCGCTTTGTGGCACCCATTGAGAGTGCGCCGGTACGCGACTACCGTCGTTGACACTTCAGTTGCGTAGCTTGTGTGACCGGTGACCTAGCCGTCAGAATCGCGCGAGCAACTGGCCGAGCAATGCGGCCCCTTCCTTGCCCTTCGCGGAGTCGGCCCACAGACGGTCGATCATGGCGCGATACATGCCCACGCCATCGGGCGAAGTCGTGATGGTCGCAATGCCCGTTCGCAGATTCGGCAACTCGCCGAGACGGAACGGCGACACCGCAACGTACGCCTCGCCCTGCGCTTCGAAGATCTGGAAAGTCTCGTTGGGCATGTTGTCGCTGACGATGCCGATCTGCACGCCCGCCGTATCGGCTTCAAGGAATTCGACGATACGCAACACTTCGCGCCGCGCGGCCATCTTGCGCTCCAGCTGCACGCCCGGCGGCAGCCCCAGTCGCCCGACCAGCCCGTGATGCAGAAATTGCTCGATCTGGCGCAGGCCGATCAGACTCGTCACGGCCAGACGCTGACGCGAGAAGCTCGACTTGCGCTCCTGCAAAATGCCCAGCACGCGATCGATCGTGTTTTCCCAATGGCGGTCGACGAGCGTCGGCGGAATGCTCTCGTCGAGCATGTGACGCAGCCAGACGTCGTAGTCGTCGGACGTCAACAGAAAAGAAATCGGATCGAAGTGCGCCACGATGCGCTCGGAACGGCTTTCCAGCTGACGCATGCGCTCGAAGTAGCTCACGGCCGAGTCGTGATACTCGACTTCTACCCCAAGCAGGTTGGCGAGCGATACGCCCAGCAATGCGGCGAGCCGTTCCAGCGTGTCGATCTTGACGATCTCGCCGCGCTCCAGCTTATAGATGGCGGCGCGCGAGATATCGAGTTGCTCGGCGACATCCTCACTGCGTAATTCCGCTGCCAGCCGATAGGCGCGCAAACGTTCGCCAATGGCGCGGAAATTGAAGCGCGCGCCTCGCGGCGCCCGGGATGTCGTTGCAGCTCGAGTCAAATCGCCCCCTGTTGGATACCTCGTGGAACCGCCCTCGTGCGAGACATTGCGGCACATTGCGAAACACCGAAATGCCGCAGATCGCGTCGTGCCGCGTGGCAGTGCCGGGATTATACCGGTCGCCTCACCCGCCTGACGGACTGCGCATCGGCCGTCGATACGAAATCCTTCTTCGGGCAAATCCCCCTTCCCGTGCCGCCCACGCCACACATCGATCGGCAGAATATTTTTCCGATTGTCTAATTTTTTAGATTTACGCACGATTCGGGACACGGCACCCCCATGCCGTGAGAATGCCGTCACTCGCAGACGGCCTGACAGCTTTCCGGGGATGACCCAACGCGCTGGCGGTGATAGCCTGCGCGCCGTCCAGAAATTTATACAAACAAAGAGGGAATGATGAAGACCTGGCAAAAGGTGTTTGGGACGACTCGCGCGGCGCGCATGGCCCGCGCCGTGGCGTTGGGATCGGTCGCGTTGGGTGCCACAACACTCGCGAGCACGGCCCATGCGCAATCGAGCGTGAGCTTCTACGGCCTGGCCGATGCCTACGTCGGCTCGGTGAAGAACCCCGGCGGCAACGCGGCTGCCGTGCAGCAAGGCGGCGGCATGACCACGTCGTACTGGGGCTTGTCGGGCACGGAAGACCTGGGCGGTGGCAATAGCGCGCTGTTCGTGCTGGAGAGCTATTTCCAGCCGAACAACGGCACCTACGGCCGTTTCGCGGGCGACAGCTTCTTCTCGCGCAACGCGTACGTCGGGCTGTCCAACACGCGACTGGGCACTTTCCGTCTCGGGCGCATCACCACGCCGATGTACCTGGCAACGATCCAGTTCAACCCGTTCAACAACTCGTACACCTTCTCGCCGATGATCTTCCACACCTACAAGGGTCTGGGAACGCAGGGCGTGGTGGGTGACTCGGCCTGGAACAACGCGGTGGCGTACACCACGCCGTCCTACGCAGGACTGGCGGGCACGTTGCTCTACGCCACCGGCAACAGCGCCACGGACCACAGCGCGAAGAAGTGGGCCGCTGCGCTCACGTACGCCAACGGCCCGTTCGCCGCCGCCGTGAACTATCAGTACGTGAATTTCAGCGCCACGCCGGGTGACTTCGGCGCGCAACTGCCGGGCGTGACCGGGCTGACGAATCAGAACACGGTGCAGGTCGGCCTCTCGTACGACCTGGCTGTGGTGAAGTTCTTCGCGCAGTACATGCTCGTCGCGAGTCAGGCCGCCAGCGGCAACTTCCATGCGAACACGGGTCAGCTCGGCGCATCGGTGCCGCTCGGTCTGGGCAGCGTGCTGGCGTCGGTGGCCTACACCGGCTCCAACGGGTCGGGCGACAACCAGCGTCGCACCACGTGGGCGCTCGGCTACGACTACCCGCTGTCCAAGCGGACCGACGTCTACGTCGCATACAAGTACGACCACATGAGCGATATGTCGACGGGCCAAACGTACGGCGCAGGCATGCGCGTGCGCTTCTAAGGCGACGCGGCGAAACTGTCGGCACTGACGAGCCCCCGCTCGTCAGTGCCGCCCCTCCCCAGCGGGCGCACAACCGCCTCGCCCGCCGTCGCTGAACATCCCCGCACATCAGGGTTAGCCCCGATTATTTTCGTCTTGCCTGCCCTGTGATGTTCGATTAGTCTAAATATTTAGACAGATGGAGAGCACGATGGATCTGCAACTCGCATGCGCCTGGTTACAGCGCGACACGGTCGGTCTGTCCGACATCGAAGATTTCGCGGCACGCTGCCTGAATGCATCGCGCACCGCCACGCGCGAATCTGCCGCGTTGCTGTTGCTTGCACAGGCCGCCCAGGCTTTCGCAGAAAGACAGTCTGGAATTGCCACCAACGGTGAAACGTTCCACGCTTTTCTGACCCGCAGTAAAACGTACGCGACGATGTTGCGCGACGCTGCCGCCACTTCCGACGCCAGCTTTCTCGCTACGCTCAACCAGTTCGCGGCCCAGTTGACGACTGAGGTCTACGCGTGATCTCACGCGTTTTTTTCACCTGATCGTCTAAAAATATAGACAAATTGGCGAGTGCGACAACCCAATCAATCGCCACAGCATTTGCCTCCCACGGGAACCGATCATGGAAGCCAACCTGAATTCATCGCGTAGACAACACGCGAGCGCCTCACCCAACGCCGGTGACGACACCGTCACCCCCTACGCATGGAAGGCGCTTGCGGGCTCTGCCATCGGCTATGCAATGGACGGCTTCGATCTGCTGATTCTCGGCTTCATGCTGCCGGCGATCACGATCGGACTGCACCTCACGGCGGGGCAAGCCGGCGCACTCGTCACGTGGACACTGATCGGCGCGGTGGCCGGCGGCATTCTGTTCGGCGCGCTCTCGGACCGTTACGGCCGTGTGCGCATGCTGACGTGGACGATTCTGTTGTTCGCGGTCTTCACCGGCCTGTGTGCGCTGGCGCAGGGGTTCTGGGACTTGCTGGTCTATCGCACGATTGCAGGCATCGGCCTCGGTGGCGAGTTCGGTATCGGCATGGCACTCGCGGCAGAGGCGTGGCCCGCGTCCAAGCGTGCGCGCGTGTCGTCTTACGTCGCACTCGGCTGGCAGACGGGCGTGCTGGCAGCGGCGCTGCTCACGCCGCTGTTGCTGATGTACATCGGCTGGCGCGGCATGTTCCTCGTGGGCGTGCTGCCCGCGCTCGTCGCATGGGTGTTGCGCAACAAGCTGCATGAGCCGGAAGTGTTCGTGCGCCGCACGGACAAGACGCCAAAGCACGGCAGCTCGAATGCGTTTCGTCTGCTCGTGAAGGATGCCCGCACCACGCGCGTGAGCCTCGGCATCGTCATTCTGTGTTCGGTTCAGAACTTCGGCTACTACGGCATCATGATCTGGCTGCCGACGTTCCTCTCGCAAAAGCTCGGCTTCTCGCTGACGAAGTCGGGCCTTTGGACCGCGGCGACGGTGATCGGCATGATGTTCGGCGTGTGGGCCTTCGGGCAACTGGCCGACCGTATCGGACGCCGTCCCACGTTCCTGCTGTATCAGGCAGGTGCGGTGGTCATGGTGATCGTCTACTCGCAACTGACCGATCCGGGCGTGATGCTCTTCGCCGGCGCGTTCATGGGGATGTTCGTCAACGGGATGGTCGGTGGCTACGGCACGCTGATGTCCGAGGCGTATCCCACGGCAGCGCGCGCGACCGCACAGAACGTGCTGTGGAACATCGGACGCGCCATCGGCGGCCTCGGCCCGCTCGTGGTCGGTGCGCTTGCCGCACGCTACTCCTTCCAGATCGCTATCGCGCTGCTCGCGAGCCTGTACGTGCTCGACATGATCGCCACGCGCTTCCTGATTCCCGAACTCAAAGGCACCGAACTCGAATAACGCACGCCTCGTACTCGGCAAGCCTTCGTCCCCACTATCCGGAGCCCCCATCCATGTCCGTCGTCTCTCTGACGCCCAACAACGTCACCCGCCCATTGGCGCGGGTGCACTCGCCGACGTGCCCTTCGCACGATGCGCATGAAGCACACGAAGCGCAGCCAGACGCTGCGACGTGCGCATCATCCGCCGGACACATTGTCGCCACGCATCGTTGTCAGGTGCTCACGCATCACGCCGTCAACGCGCGCTATCGTTATCTGCGCTTGCAGGCGGATGCCCCCGTCGCGCTCACCACGCGCCCCGGGCAGTTCTATCAGTTGAAGTGTCCGGTGACGGAGAACGAAGCGCCGTTCCTGCTGCGTCCGATGAGCGTCTACGGCACCGGCCCCGAGCCGGACACCATCGAGTTTCTGTACAACGTGACCGGCGTCGGCACCCGCGCGCTCGCCACGCTCACCGGGGGCGCATCGCTCGACATCGTCGGCCCGCTCGGCAACACCTTTACGCTCGACACGAGTTGGCAACGCGTGATGGTCGTCGCGCGTGGCGTCGGTCTGGCGACGATGGCCCCGCTGGTGCAACGTGCCGCAGCTGCAGGTCTGCGACTGACGGTCGTCATGTCGGCGCGCAGTGAAGCCGATCTGATGCGCGACGAATTCCTGCGCTCGCCCGAAGCGCGCGCACTGGCCGACGTGCATTGCGTCTTCGACAGCGACGGCTCGTCGGCCGTCGAAGCGCTTGAGCCACGCATCCGCACCCTGCTCGCCGCAGCGCCGCACGACGCGGTGTACACCTGCGGCTCGCATCGTCTGCTGATGCTGCTTCAGCGGGTTTTGGCTGGGCATCCGGAGATCACGGGCGAAGTCGCGATGGAGCAACGCATGGCCTGCGGCATGGGCGTGTGCCTGTCGTGCGTGCGCCTGTTCGATTGCGACGGCGACAAGCAATTCCTGCGCGTGTGCCGCGAAGGCCCCGTGTTTGCCATTCGCGACGTGGTCGGGGAGGTGGATTTTGGCTGATCTTTCCGTTCGTATCGGTTCGCTCACGCTGCGCAATCCGGTGATGCCCGCGTCGGGCTGCTTCGCCATCGAGTATGCCGAAGCGCTCGATCTGAATCGTCTTGGTGCGCTGGTCGTCAAGAGCGTGTCGCCCGATGCGCGGGCAGGCAATCCGACGCCGCGCGTGGCCGAGACCGCCAGCGGCATGCTCAATTCCATCGGCATTCCGAGCAAGGGACTCGAAGCGTACCGACGCGACGTGTTGCCCGCCTACACCACCGATGCGCGCTTCGATACGCCGGTCGTGGTCTCGGTGTCGGCAGACACGGCCGAGTCGTTCGGCGAAGCCTGCGAGACGCTGTCACTGCCGGAAGTCGCGGCCATCGAAGCCAACATTTCCTGCCCGAATCTCGAAGCAGACGGCATGGCCTTCGCGATGCAGGCCGAGAGCACGTACAAAGCCGTGAGCGCGATCCGGCGTCGCACGTCGCACCCGCTGTGGGTGAAGCTCACACCGAACGCCGGTCAGATCGCGCTGATTGCGCGCGCCGCCGAAGACGCCGGCGCCGATGCCATCGTCATGGGCAACACAGTCCTTGGCATGGCTATCGACGTGCGCACACGCAAGCCGAAGCTCGGCAACGTGATGGGCGGCCTCTCCGGCCCGGCGATCAAACCGCTCGCTGTGCGACTCGTGCATCAGTGCCACCGCGCGGTACGCATCCCGATCATTGGCTGTGGCGGCATCGAGACGGCGGACGACGCCGTGGAATTCATGCTTGCCGGGGCCACGGCGGTGCAGGTCGGCACGGCGTCGTTCCGCGATCCGGCGGTCATGGTGCGCATCGTCGACGGGCTCGCCGCGTATTGCGACGCGAACGACGTCGAGCGCATCGCAACGCTCACCGGTGCTGTCGCGCTCGACGCACAACTATCCGACCGCTGGCTGCGCTTTGCACAGCAGTCCGGCTGATTCATCCCGCAACGCTTAGCCCCCTAGCCCCCTCGCATTGCATCAAGCGAAAAGAAGCACACTCATGGAACTGAACGCGCTGGCCCCGCTGGCCGAGCAACTTTTCACCGACCTGCGCCGTCTCGGTAACGACGGCGTCGGCATCACCCGCGACAGCTATGGCGACGGCGAGAACGCCGCTGCTTCGTATCTGACGGAATGGGCCGGCCATCAGGGCCTGACCGTCACACGCGACCGCGCCGCCAATCTCGTCTTCGCATTGCCGGAGGACGACGGCAACACCCCGGCCACGTGGATCGGCTCGCACCTCGACTCCGTCCCGCAAGGCGGCAACTACGACGGTCTGGCCGGTATCGTCGCCGGGCTGCTGTGCCTCGTCGAGCAACGGCGCAGCCAGCGTCACACCGCCACCCCGGTGCGCGTACTCGCCCTGCGCGGCGAAGAAAGCGCCTGGTTCGGCCGCGCCTACATGGGATCGAGCGCGTTGTTCGGCAAACTGACCGACGCCGATCTCGCCATGCCGCATCGCAGCCACGGCCGGTCGCTTGGCGAGTGCATGGCGCAGGCCGGTGCGGACGTCGATGCCATTCGCGAAGGCGAGATGCTCTTCGACGCGTCACGCGCGAAGGCATGGCTTGAGCTTCACATCGAACAAGGTCCGGTGATGATTGCGCGCAACATGCCGGTGGCGATCGTGCCGGGCATTCGCGGCAACGTGCGTCACAACCGCGTGACGTGTATCGGCGAAGCCGGACACTCAGGCGCGGTGCCGCGCTGGCTGCGTCACGACGCGATGTTTGCTGTGGCCGACCTCATCACGCGGCTCGACGAGCACTGGCGTGCGCTGCTCGAGCGCGGTATCGACATGGTGGTCACGACCGGGATCGTCGGCACCGATCCCGCCGAGCACGCGATCTCGCGCATCCCGGGCAAGGTCGATTTCAGTCTGGAAGTGCGCAGCCAGAGCCTCGATACGCTCGACGTCTTCTATGAGCTGATGCGCACCGAATGCCGCGCCATCGAACGCGACCGGGGCGTGAAGTTTGTCTTCGACCGGCGGCTGGCGTCGGCACCGGCCGTCATGGACAAGCACGTGTCCTCGCTGCTCGAAGACGCCTGCCGAACGTTCGATCTGCCGCAAGAGCGCGTGCCGAGCGGTGCCGGTCACGACGCCGCTATCTTCGCCAACGCGGGCATTCCGAGCGGCATGGTGTTCGTGCGCAACGCCAACGGTTCGCACAATCCGGCCGAGAGTATGGAACTCGATGACTTCATGCGCGGCGTGCAGGTGATGGAGGCAGCAACACACCGGATCTGACAACGCGTCACATCCATAAAAAACGGGTCGCTCGATGCGACCCGTTTTGCTTTGCAAGCGAACTACGTAGACGGCTTACGGCGCCAGCGCAATCACCTCGGCCACGGCAGCCGTCAGCTTCTTCGCGTACGGCACGTGCAGGAACTCGTTCGGCCCGTGCGCGTTGGACTTCGGCCCAAGTACGCCGCACACCATGAACTGCGCCGTCGGGAAACCCGCTTGCAGCGTGTTCATCAGCGGGATCGTGCCGCCCTGACCGATGTAGGCGACGTCCGCGCCGTAGTGGCGTTGCGACGCCGTGTTCAGCGCCGACGTGAGCCACGGTGCGACGTCGGGCGCGTTCCAGCCGGAGGCCGCACCCGCATCGGACTTGAACGTCACCTTCGCGTTGTACGGCGGGTCGACTTCGAGCAGCGCCTTGAGCTCTTGCACCGCCTGCGCGGCATCGATGAGGGGGGGCAGGCGCAGCGACAGCTTGAAGGCCGTGCGCGGACGCAGCACGTTACCGGCGTCGGCCAGCGCAGGCAGCCCGGCCGCGCCCGTCACCGACAACGACGGACGCCACGTCGAATTGAGCAGCGCTTCCTTGGGATCGGTCGTGGTCGGCAGCACGGAGAGGCCGTCCTGACCGCAGGCCCACGGCATCTTCTTCCAGACGTCATCGCCGAGAATGTGTGCGGTGGCCTCGGCTTCTTTCAGTCGTTGCAGCGGAATCGGGCTGTGAAAGCCCTTCGGCAGCACGTTGCCGCTACCCGCATCTTCAAGCCGTTCGAACAGCTGACGCATGATGCGGAAGCTCGACGGCGCAATGCCGCCGTAGCCGCCTGAGTGGATGCCCTCGTCGAGCACCTGCACTTCGAGACTGCCGGAGATCAGGCCGCGCAGCGACGTCGTGAGCCACAGCTGATCGTAATTGCCTGCGCCGGAATCCAGACAGACGACGAGACTCACGCGGCCGAGACGGTCGCGCAGCGCGTCGACATACGGCAGCAAATCGTAGCTGCCCGACTCTTCGCAGGTCTCGATGAGACCGACGCAGCGCGGACGCTCCACGCCCTGTGCGTCGAGCGCTGCGAGTGCCGTCACGCTGGAATAGATGGCATAGCCGTCGTCCGCACCGCCACGGCCGTAGAGCTTGCCGTCTTCGAACTTGGGTGTCCACGGCCCGAGGTCTTTGCGCCAGCCGTCGAACTCAGGCTGCTTATCAAGGTGGCCGTAAAGCACGATGGTGTCGGTACTGCCCGAACGCGTGGCGGGCACTTCGAAGAAGATCACCGGCGTGCGGCCTTCCAGACGAATCACTTCGAGCTTGAGGCCCTTGACCGGCTGACGTTCGGCCCACTGCGCGGCATCGCGCACCACGCGGTCGATGTAGCCGTTGCGCGCCCAGTCGGCGTCGAAGCCCGGGCTCTTGGCCGGGACTGCAATGTAGTCGGTGAGCGCATGCAGGATTTCGTCGTTCCACTTGCGCTCGACGAATTCACGCAATGCGGCCGTGTCGAGCGACGGCTGAGTCGGGGTGCCGATGTCGTTCATGGGGGAGTCCTTGGGGGATGTCGTGTGTCAGTGACGCGCCTCGCCAGGCGGGTGGCCCGTCAGTGCAGCCAGATCCTGCGCCGTGGATTCGAGACAATCGGAAATCAGTCGGGCGCGCGCTGGCCGTATGGCGTCATGATAGCCATTCCGCGCCGCTTCGGTGGCCGAAGTTCACGCCAATCAGTTACCCGCGCCCGGCGGCCCGAAGCGGAACACGATCTCGCCCGCCGCCCCGCTCGCTTTCACGCACGTGACCGTTTGCAGGCCTCGGCCCGGCACGTCGACCGAATGCTCGGTATCGGCCGCGCTGCAACGCCAGTAATAGGTCACCTGACGCTCGCAGCGATTCGTGACTTCATAGCGATAGTCGGTGACGTTGGCAGGCAGTGCGCGAATTGTGCCGCACGGCTGACCGCTGTTGTCGAGCGGCTCCGTGGGCATTGCAGGTGTTTGCGCGTGCAACGTGCCGCTCGCCGTAAAGGCGAGAAGCACCAGCAAGCCTGAAATCCCCGAGTGCCGCTTTCCGTGGGCCGACATCAGATCCAGCGCCATGCAATGGCGATGGCGCCGATGGCGACACCAATGGAGATGACCACGCCGAACCATGCCAGCTGCGCACGCCGCGCACGGCGACGGCTGGATTCCGACGTGTCGTAGAAACGACCCAATCCGCCCGAGTACAGCTTTTCCCAGCGAATTTCCATGGCGCACCTCACAAATCGATCAAACCGGCCCGCACTGCTTGTTCTTTTCTTCTTTATCGAAAGTTTTGAGGCGCAAGACAATTCGGATAAATCCGGGCACATTCCATAGCATGAAATACCGTGGAATCTTCCTGAAATTCCGACACCGCGCCGTCGCCTCAAGATCGCACTATTCTTTAGGAATTGCAATAGCGTGAACTCGCAGAATGCGACGCCAAAGCCATGAGAGACCACGTTATCGACGATGGTTATCAACGTCCAAAGCGATCTTGGGCGTGCTTTATCGTATCTCACCCAACCGTTTTAACGGTGAATTGCGAAGACTTTGGAGAATTGTGCCGGAACGGCTTTTACGCAGACACCGCACGCTTGTAACAAAACGTTTCAATGACGGGGCAAGCGGCCGTTCGAATCGGGCGATTGAAGGTGCGAGTCAAAACGTAGCGGCAAGCGCTAAAGCGCCGCGGCAATGGTGGAGAAACCCGGAAGCCCGTCAGTCAGGACGGTTAAAGGCAACGTAGCGCGGCGATCCGCCGGAGGCGGCGCCGCGCACGAAAAGGAAGGGGTATGTGACTTTAGCGTCCCAGGAAGGCCGCCCCTACTGACAACAGCACGAATCCGCCGACACTACAGGCGATCGCGATTGCCAACAGGCGTTGAAAGAGTTGCTCGCGCTCACTGGCGCTGCGATGGGAACGGGGTGCATCGTGATGAATCGTTCCCCACCCACTCGAATACACTTTTTTCCAACGGATGTGCATAAGTTACCTCGCGTTGTTTAGTGCTCGTAGCCTTGCCGGTCATCGATTCTCGCTATCGGAATCGACGAGACGCAGGGCTAGTATGCGCTTTGTCTGCGAACGGTAAACCCCTCATCCGTGCTGCGTCGCCGCAAGCCAAACGATTGATTCGTATGGTTTTCGAGACGGGAAAGTGCGACACCCAATACCGTCACCATGACGTGATTCGAGATTTTTGGCGGAACGTGTCAATGCGACAGAATGTCGCAGGTGCGACAAGTTGTCGCGCAACCCGCATGAACCGTGGAATGCACCGATTTTGTGGCTGCGACACACGTGAGCGTGTCGCAGGCTGCACTCGGGCAATCAGGGCCTTAGCGACACATGGCCCATTGGGGAAAAGGCGTCGCGTACCGCGTTTCGTGCGGCGCAACATCGATTTTTTAAATAAACGACAAATCTGGGGTAAATCCGGGGGAAGCGATCTGCGCTGCGTGCGACTTCCCCCTGCTTCCGTCACTATCACCGTCAAGATCGCCGTCAAGATTCAAACGGGTTTTTGACTTGTTTCGCGGTCGTCCCGGCCGGCGTTTCGGCCGCCGTTTCCACATGATCGGGCAAGTCCGCGTCGGAAAGCTCGTTCACCACAGCGTCCAGCACCGCTTTAAGCACCTTTGCGTGACGCAATCCTTCGGCGTCGCGGCGCAACTCCAGATTGCCGAAGATCACCACGTGATCCGTATGGTTTTCAACGTTCAGCTCGCCGAGCGAGAGGGCATCGGCATCGTTGGCGAACGGCGAGAAACGGTCATTGGCGGAAGACGATGACGTCATGAGGACTCCTGAATCGGGGGAAATCAGTCGCAAAACCGGTCAGCGGTCGACGATCAGCGTGCGGCAACATCCGGGGATATCCCAGATGTTGCCAGTGAGCTTAACGGATGATCGTACGCAAGAAGTCGAGCACCGTCTGCACTTCGCGGTACGTCGGCACGTCCTGCTCACGTTTTCGCTTGCTGCCGCCACCCGCCGCCTTGGGCTTGGGCAACGACATCGCCGTGCTTTTGATGCTTGCGGGCATGTCGGGGAAGAAGTCGATACCGGCGAGCTTTTCGAGTTCGGCCACGCTCACGACCGAATAGTCGCCCGTCGCCTCGTTCGCCACCAGATACGCGCCCGCCTGCTTGCGCTTCGGGTCGTAGACGACCTTGAAGAGCTGCGTGGGCACCATCACCCGGTCGCCCACCTGCGTGATCGTCTTGCCCTTGAAGAGCGGTCCGGTAATGACGAACAGCTCGCCCCGGTCCTGCGCGAGTTTGCGCACGCTCGACTCGATGCCCGCCCACAGGTAGCGATTGTTCTCGCTGTTCTGCGGCACCATGTTCGACAGCGAAAAACTTTCGGACTGGGCCTGCGGATCGGGCATGTCGGCCGAAGGTGCCATGTGCCCACGGTCGTAGCCGGAGCGCACGTAATCGCGCAACTCCGCACGTTCACCCGGTGGCAATTGCGACTCGGCGTGGAAGTTGTTCACGCGCGAGATCTGGCGCGCGTCGCTCAGCCCGGCGCGCGTGAGATGTTCGGCGGACCAGAGCGGCGTGCGCGTCACACCCGAGTGCATCACGCCGAACGCGCTGAAGCACACCTCGCGTGCGGCACGCGTCATGGCGCTATTGGTGATGTCGGGGGCTGTACCTGACCAGTAGTGATCGCCACAAGCCGAGGCCGCAGCATCAGCCGCGTTCGGAAACGCTACGACCGCCGCGACGGCGAGTACCGACGAAAGGGACGAAAGGGAAAGAGAGATTGCCAACTGCCCGGCCATCGCGCGCAAGCGGCTTGCGCGCACTGCGGTGACCGTCCATCGAGACTGCTTCATCGCACTGCTTTGGGGAAGACGTAAGGGGGTGCGATTGTAGCGGATGAACGGCTATTCGGGGACGACGCTCCCCGCGCCGTAAGCGGCGCATTGCAATGTCTGGGCGGGGCCGAGGTTGTCACACTCGTCCGCCTGCGCGCTCGGCATCCACGCCTGCTCGAGGAAAAGCAGGCAGAGCATCAACGCGAGCATGAGAAGCAGCGTCTTCATTGCGGCATCCGGGTTGGGTTGCCGCATTGTATGCGGGGATGTCTGCAGAAAACCTATCCCCGACGTGCTGAATTGTTTCGTTTCGTTACCGACGCGTTTTGGACGTAGGCAGCGCGGGCGCGCCGCCGGGTACACTCGATCAGGCGTCAGGCACGTCGCCGCGCTGTGCGACGAGCGCCGCCAACGCCTCGCTGTCCGGCCCCAGTTCACGCAGACCGTTCACCACGCCGACGCGATCGGGCATCGCGCGGTTTTGCGACATCTTGAATTTGCCTTCGATGCGACGAATCGGAATCTCCACACCGACGATGGCGCGCAGCATGCCGTCGATGAAGTCTTCCGGAGCATCCTCGACCGCCCACGGTGCGCGAAGCCGCAGCTCCTGCGAGTTCGTCAGGTCACCGACAAGACGCCGCAGCCACGCAGCGTCGTCGATCACGCGCGGCTTGCCCCACACGTGTACGGCCGCGTAGTTCCACGTGGGCACGACCTTGCCGTGCTCGGCCTTGGCGGCGTACCACGAGGGGGTGATGTAGCCCTGCGGCCCCGTGAACGCGACCAGGCAATCGTCCACGTCGCGCAATGCCGGTCCGTGCGGATTGGCGCGCGCAAGATGCCCGCGCAGTGTCCCGAACTCGCCCTCGTCGGCGTACATCAGAAACGGAATCGAATCGGCGATCAGCCCCTGCGCGCCAGCGCTCACGAGCAGCCCGAGCGGATGCGTGCGGATGAGATCGTGCAGGACGTCGGGGCGATCTTCGGTGAAGGCGGCGGGCTGATACATCGATGACTCCGGACTTGGCGGTGGGGTTGGAATAACGCTTAGCGTACGTCCGCGCGTGGCTCTGGGCCAAGACCCAATATCGATGATTTTTTTGATGCCACGAGACGGCCTGACGGGCGCACTCGCCGCCCGTCAGGCATTAATTCCGCGCGCTCAGCGGAACGGTCAAAGGAACGACTTGGCCTGATCGAGTACCTTGTCGCAGACCTTGCGGGTGAGTTGTTCCTTGAGGCCGCCGCCGTTCAGATCGACGGTCTTGCCGTCGGGTGACGACAGCAGCCCCTTCGCGCCGTCGAGATAGCCTGGGCTGGCGGCCGGCGAGCCGGACTGCGTGCCGATCTTGCCGAGCAGCTTGTCCTTCACGTCCGTCGCCGAATTGAGATTCGCGCCGCCGAGATAATTGTTCTTGATGCAGAACTGGAGGACACCGGTCGCGTTGCCGATGCTGCTCGATGTGAGCGACCCGGCCCCGCCCGACGCCAGGCCGCCGAGGCTGCCCGCCAGACCGCCGGTGTTGCCACCGCCCGAGTTCCCGCCGCCAACGGCGTCCATGAGATTGCCGATTTGCGCATGCGCCGCGAACGGCATGCCGGCTGCCATCACCAGTGCGGCGCTCGCGGCGGCGGCACCGGCCCATCGTTTCAGGCCCGCTGTCGTTACGGGGCTTGCCTTGCATTCCATGCGTCGGGACATACGATCCTCCGGGATGTGAATGACGTGGGGTCAGGTCGAGCCACCGAGCCACTATAGCAGGCCATCTCCCACGGTCTTTCGCACGCCCCGCACGCGCCTCAGAACAGCGCCGCAGTCGTATCCACGGTTTCCGGCACGACGACACTGGCGTCGACACCGGCATTTTCCTTGAGCAGGAAGACGAGATGATGTCCGGAGAGCAGTTCGATGCGGCGGTCGCGCGCGAACTCCTCGACGCCGTCGTCGAACTCGCCGGTCGTGATCAGCATGCCGCGAGCAGCACCGATCTGTTGCATCTCGGAGAGCATCGCGCGCGCCGCCGTCAGCTCCAGCCGCGCGGTGCGATCCATCTCGCGGAAGATGTGCACGACGACGTCGCCACCGAAGATCGGATGCGGATCCCATGCGCGGCACGTCAGCATGCCCTCCTGCTCGCCAGGCACCAGCGGCGGCCCCTCGAAACCATGCGAGCGCAGCAGATGGAACATCACCTGCGTGAAGTCCTTGTCGCTGAGCGTCATCAGATTGAAGCGGCGATCGACGGCCACGTCGGCATCGGTGACGACTTGGGTCATGTCGACACCGGCGACCGGCGCGACCGGTTCCAGTGCGTCGGGTCGCGCCGACACGCGCGCGCCCAGCGCCGCCAGATGCGTGGCGGCATCGCCTTCGGTCAGCACAAGCGCCGCGAAATCGGCACGCGCAACATGCACGCTCGCGAGACAGATGCGCGCGTCGCCGTCGTTGGCATACAGGTTGAAGACAACGGCCGCCACGTGTCGCAACGGGTCGGCGGCAAACAACTCATGCAGCGAGCGCAGCACGATCTGTCGCAGCGCACCGGCATACACCTGAGCGCGCATCGCATCACCGGCAGGTGTGCCTTGCACGGTGTCTTCCGCCGCGTTGTAGTGATAGTCGATTGCCGTCGGCACGGCAGCGTCGAGTGTCGGCACGTCGTAGCCGATGGCCAGCAGCTTGAGGTTCTCGACGTAGTGTGCGGCGAGTGTTTGCTGGAACGCTTCCGGATACGGGCTGCGGCTGAGCACGATGCGCGCGTACCCCGTCACGGCAGCGGCTTCGCCGCGCAGCAGCGCGCCTTCGAAATCGGCTACGGCCGCGTTGTGACGGGTGCTCTCGGCGCGCGCGGCTTCCGTCGCCTTTTGCTGCGCGATCTGAAGGATCATCGATCCTTGGGTCCGGCGAATCTTCGACGCTTCGTATTCACGCTCCGCGTGGACAAACTCGCTGCGCGCCTTGGCGACAGCCTGCTCATAGCGCCCGGACGCGCCGGGCATCGCCAGCGCCAGTCGACCCGGCTTTTCAGGCGCGAACGTCTCCCACTCGGGCTTCGCCAGAATCTTCGGCAAATGTCGCGTATCGAGCACGGGCGGCGTATTGCGCGCACGCAGGTCGGCCGGGGGAATGCGCAGGTCACGAGTGAGACCGTCTGCGAGCAGGCGCTCCAGTCGCGCCACGTCGAACTTTGCGCGTGCGCCCTGCGCGGCGGCTTCTGCCTGCCGCCATGCCAGACGCAAGCGTTCGCTCGCGACCGGGTCGGCCGCCGGTGCCTCTTCCCACGCGCGCTGCGCCTGATCCAGCGCACGGACTTCCGCCAGCGAGCGGGCCTGCGATTGTGCGTGCTGCTGCTCGCGTGTGTGTGCTGCGCGCCAGAACTCGCGCGCCAGCCGATCGATGATGCTCTCGAATCCCCGATTCACTACTGCCCCCGCATGCAATTTTGATTTTGTTTTGACGAGCGAATTGACTGCCATACCTCGACCGTGCTCAGACCGTGGCCGAACTGCGCCAGGACGGTCTGTCTTTCTCCCGCTATCGTCATGCGGCCAAGCCATCCGCCGCCGACAATATCCGACAATTACGTAGGGGACGATTGTAGGACGTTGCCCCGGTTCGCCGCAAAAAAATCTTTGATTCTCAAGAGATCGGAGCATGTCACGGCTGCAACGCGAGCGTACTGACCGTCATCAAACCGCCATCGCTTATGGGCAAGCTTCAGGGTCAGGCACTGCCATCGCGCCGCATACTTGTCGGTCGGCTAACGCCGTCGGTCTTCGTGGCCTTCGTGGCATTCAATGAGGCACGTTTGCGGGTTTGCTTGCCAAACCGCGCTCAACGCCGCATGAATACCCCTCTTTTGGGACGCGCCCGTCTCCGGGACACCAATGGCGACTACCATGGCGCGGTCTCGCCGAACGTCGCCAAGTGTCAATTGCTGCCGACGTGCGGCTGTTGCCCCCTCTCTCCGAAATCGCGTCATGAACGAACTCGCTCCGAACGCCGGCCCCGCCACCACACCGGCCCCTGCCCCCGCCGCCCCCTCGATTCCCTGTCTGCGCACTGCGTGGTTCAGCGCGCTGGCCTGCCTGCTGCTCGCCCTCGTCGCCATTGTCTGGATCGACCGCCCGGTCGTCGACTTCGCCCATGCGCACACGCAAGGCACCCGCTGGATTCAGCACATTGCCGAGTTGCCTTCGCCGCTGTTCGTGTTGGCATGGCCGACGTTTCTGATCGTCGGCGCAGTGTTGTTTTTCCGGCGCAAGCTCCCGGCGTGGGCGGTCACGTTGTGGCTCGCTGCGGGGGCTGTCGGCGTTGGCAGTCTGGCCAAGCAAGCGTTGAAATTCGTCTTCGGACGCACCTGGCCCGCGACGTGGATTCATGAGAATCCGTCGTACTTGCGCGACGGTGTTTTCGAATTCCGGTTCTTCGGCGGCGGCAGCGCGGCGTTTGCGTCGTTCCCCTCCGGCCACCTCACCGTGATTCTCGCTTTCACAACCGTGCTCGCTCTGCGTCACCGCGTGCTTCGCGTGCCGTGCGCCATTGCCATTGCGCTGACGGCCTTCGGGCAACTCGCTGCCGCCTACCACTGGACGAGCGACGCGCTTGCCGGGGCCGCGCTCGGTATCGCCGTCGGCTCGCTCTTCGTGATGGCCTGGCAGCATTGGCAGGCCGGCCATCGCGCCTGAACGACGCCGACGACACGCCGGACAGTCCAGACAGCACCGCCTCCCCCGACACCACGATCCCGTGCATCTGCGCACGGGATCCCCGCATAATGGCGGCGGAAAACTAAAAATATGACCGCCGATCCACTGCTTCCTCTTCTCCCGCTCATCGCCGGTGCCTGCATCGGCGGCTTTGTCCAGGGCTTGTCCGGCTTTGCGTTCAGTCTGGTAGCGCTGTCGTTCTGGGCGTGGTCGCTGCCGCCCACGCTGGCAGGTCCGCTTGCCGCCTTCTGCTCGCTCGTCGGCCAGATCCTCGCGTTGCGCACGGTGCGTCGAGCCGTGCCGCTCGCGCGTCTTGCACCGTTCGTGCTGTGCGGGCTGGTGGGCGTGCCGGTTGGCGTGTGGATTCTGCGCTACCTCGATCCGGTTTGGTTTCGGGCGGGCATCGGCGCGATCCTCGTCGTCTACTGTTCGATCCTGTTGCTTGCGGCGCACCTGCCGCGCATTGCGCACGGCGGGCGCGCAGCCGACGGCGTCGTCGGGTTCATCGGCGGTGTCATGGGCGGCATCGGCGGGCTCGTTGGCGTAGTGCCCACGCTGTGGTGCACGCTGCGCGGATGGGACAAGGACATGCAGCGCGCCGTCATGCAGATTTTCTTCATCGTCATGCACACGCTCACCATCACGCTGTACGCCGTGCATGGCGTGATCACCACGCAGACGTTGCACGTGTTCGCGATTGCCGTGCCGTCGATGATCCTGCCGACGCTCGCAGGCGCGTGGGCTTACAAGTTCCTCTCCGATCACATGTTCCGGCGCATGGTGCTGGCGCTGCTGGCATGCTCCGGCGTGACGTTGCTCGTCGGCACGGTGCCCGAACTGTTGGCGCGATAAGACATCAACGCGACATAAACGCGACATCATCGCGGCGTCGCCGCAAGGACAAGCGAATACGCGCGCGTCGGGAACGCGTCCGATCCAAACGAGCATCAGGCCCCGGCGTTACGATGGGATTGTTCCCGTCGCTTGCCGGGCTCGCGCCCGCGCCCTTGCCATGTCTGCCGTAGCCTCGTTTCTCGATCGTGCCGCCGCAGGCAATGCGCTGGCCGAAGTACTCGCCACGCACGAGTTGCTCTGTCGATGTGCCCCGCCGCTCGTGCTGGCCATCCCGCGCGGTGGCGTGCCAGTGGCTATGCCGATCGCGCGCCAGTTGAACGGCACGCTCGACGTGCTGCTCGCGCACAAGCTGCGCGCGCCCCATCAGGCTGAACTTGCGGTCGGCGCAGTCGACGAGTTCGGCGGTATCTTTCTCGCCGACCATGCGCTCTCGCTCGGCGCGACCGGCACGTATCTCTCGCACGAGAGCGCCCGTCAGCGTGCGCTGATTCAACAGCGGCGTCAGGCCTACACGCCGGGACGCGGTGCACCGCACGTGACGGGACGCCCAGTTGTCATCGTCGACGACGGCATTGCGACGGGTGCCACGATGACCGCCGCGCTGCGGGCGATGCGACGACTGGGCGCGACGCCGCTCGTGGCCTGCGCACCGGTCGGCGCACGCGACGCCGTCACCCGTCTGAGCGCACTGGCCGATGCGGTCGTCTGCCTGGAAACGCCGCAGCCGTTCTATGCGGTCAGCGTGGCGTACAGCGATTTCGCGCAGACGGACGACGCCACCGTCGTGGCGTTGCTGGCGATGGCGGCGGATCGTCCTTGAGTCGTCATCCGTATCCGTCAGCGCGTGTCTGCCAGCTTCCACAAGCCACCGTCACGCCAACCTCTGCAACGATGCCCTGGCATCCGGCATTGCCCGCCGTAGCGGCGCACCCCGCGATTGCACTACACTTGAGCCTGCTGCGCGTCGCGTATCGGTCGGCTCACCTTGAGTCACCACGACCGGTACGTCCCGAATCACGAGCGCGCGGCATGCGCCGCCTCTTGCCCCTCAGTGTCGATGGAGCCTGTGATGACGACGTCCCTGATTCTTAACGTGATCGGTCCGGATCGCCCGGGTCTGGTCAATGCGATCGCCGATCGCGCCACCGCTGCCGGTGCCAACTGGCTGGAAAGCCGTCTCGCCAATCTTGCCGGCCAGTTCGCGGGCATCATCCACCTTCAGGTTCCCGACGAGCACACCGAAGCGCTCACCCAAGCACTGCACGCGCTTCAGACGCACGGCCTGCAAATTTCCGTCACCCACGCGCAAAGCGCCGCCGCCGATCCGGGCGCGCGGGCCCTTCAGCTCGATCTGGTCGGACAGGACCATCCGGGCATCGTCAAGGAAATCTCGCACGTGCTGTTCACGCGCGGCATCTCCATCGACGAACTCGCTACCGAGTGCGTCGAGGGTTCGATGTCGGGCGGCACACTGTTTCGCGCGACGGCGCGCCTGCACGTGCCTGCGAGCGTGAGCACCGATGCACTGCGTGAGGTTCTGGAAAGCCTGGCCGACGACCTGATGGTCGATGTCGAACTCGATTCGCCGCCTGGTGCGTGAGCGCGCGCCGATGAAGCGAGTCTTCCTGTTCCTGCTCGGGGCGGTGGCCATCGTCGCCCTGTTGTCTTTGCTGCCCCTGCCGTTCGAGCGCCAGACGCATGTCGTCACCGTGGTCACGCTGCGCGCCCCGCCGCAAGCCGTCTACGACTATGTGACGACGCCCGCGAACTGGCCGAAATGGCATCCGGCATCGCTTGCGGTGCAAGGCATGACCGATCATCCGCTGACGGTCGGGGAGGAAGTGGCCGAAGAGTTTCGGCTCGCGGGGCGTCACGGCATCCTTCACTGGAAGGTCGTGGAGGCTAAGCCGCCGTTGGAGTGGCGCATCGAAGGCGAGGTCAACCGGCGTCCGTCGGGCGCGGTGCGCTACACCCTGACGCCGGACGGCACGGGCACGCGTTTCAAGCGCGACTTCATGTATCGCACCCCGAATCTGCTGTTCCTGATCCTCGATCCGGTCTTTATTGGCCCGCGCATGCGTGCCGAATCGGCGCAGGGGGCCAAGCAGCTTGAGCAGATGTTCGAGGCACTCGCGCCGGGCGTGCCGTCACCGGCCTCCGTGCCCGAAGCCGCCAGCAGCGCCGGGCAGTGAGCGCCGCCCTGCCCTTTTCTTCCTTCCCGGACGATTACTCGTTGAAGGTTGCCGCCATCGTCTCGGCGGCACTCTGAAGTTCGGGCAGGAACGTCATGAGCTTTTCGAGCGTGCAGTGCTGCGCGCTTGCCTGCACGGCGATGGCTGCACACGCGCGGTTGCGATCGAGCATTACCGGCACCGCGACGGCAATCATGCCCGGCACGTGCTCTTCGTTGTTGGTGCCGACCCGGCGCTTGCGCGTCTCGACGAGTTCCTCACGCAAATCTTCCAGATCGGTGATCGTGTTCTCCGCACGGGGACGCAGCGGCAGGTGCGCGATCAGCTTCTCGCGCCGCGCTCTCGGCAGGAACGCCAGCAACAGCTTGCCGCTGGCCGTGCAGTGCAGGGGCACGCGCGAGCCGGGCGAGAGCTTGAGCTGACGCGACCAGTCGGTCTCCACACGATCCAGATAGACGAGGTCGTCGCCCGACAGCATCGACAGATTGCAGGTCTCGCCCAGCTTGTCGACCAGTTGCTGAAGCACGGCATGGCGCGCCGCCGCCGGCCCCACGTGCATCAACGCATTGACGGCCATGGCGCGCACGCGCGAAGACGGCTCGTAGTGACGGCTGCCTGCCTCACGGGTCACGAGCCACGCGGCTTCGAGTTGTTTGAGGATGCGATGCACTGTCTGCTTGGGCAGACCGATTGCGGCGACGATCTCCGCAAGTGTCATCGGCGCGCCTGAGGCGCTGAGGATTTCGAGAATACGAAATGCGCGGACGGCCGCGGCGTTCGACTGATTGCTCATGCCGGTTGGGTCTCGGGTTCGAGTTGTGTTCTAGATCGTTATCGCTCGCGGCGGCTCCCTCCAGTCTCACATCGACACGCCACCGCATCAGCCCGCTCCCAAGCTTCTACGCCGCCGTGCCGTCGCGCCGCGACGTCCCGTTTTCCGCATTCTAGTGCCAATCGTCTATTCAGACGATTGGAGATAAACCCGGAGATTTGCCTGATATTTCATACCAGCAGGCAATGACGGCCGATCCACGGTGTTCGAGGACTGTCTGCGGTCGATGCCACAGCCCCGCCCCGAACCTCCGAACCCTGACGCCTGGGCGATTACGACTGCCCCGACAACACGCGCAGACGGTGGATCAGGCTGGACGTGTCCCAGCGCGATCCGCCCAGCGCCTGAACGTCGCCATAGAACTGATCGACGAGCGCCGTGACCGGCAACGACACGCCATTGCGCTGCGCTTCGGCCAGACACAAACCGAGGTCCTTGCGCATCCAGTCCACCGCGAAGCCGTAATCGAATTTGCCGTCGATCATCGTCTGGCCGCGATTGTCCATCTGCCAACTGGCGGCTGCGCCCTTATTAATGACGTCGAGCACGAGCGGCATGTCCAGCCCGGCGCGCTGGCCGAAGTTAATGGCTTCCGACAGCCCCTGCACCAGTCCGGCGATACAGATCTGGTTCACCATCTTGGCCAGTTGGCCCGCGCCCGCTTCACCGATGCGGGTGACGGCACGGCCATAGGCACCGAGCGTGGCGGACACGCGGTCGAACGCCGGAGCGTCGCCGCCGCACATGATCGTGAGCACACCGTTCTTGGCACCCGCTTCGCCGCCGGAGACCGGGGCGTCGACGAAATGCAGGCCCTTCTCACGCGCGACGGCGTACAGCTCGCGCGCCACATCTGCCGAGGCCGTGGTGTGGTCGACGAAGACGGCGTCCGCCTTCATGCCCGCGAATGCACCATGCTCGCCGAGCACGATGCTGCGCAGGTCATCGTCGTTGCCCACGCAGGCGGCCACGATGTCGGCGTCGCGCACGGCCTCGGCAGGCGTGGCCGCTGCATGGCCGCCGTACTCCTTGGCCCATTGCTGCGCCTTGGCCGCCGTACGGTTATAGACCGTTACCGAGTGACCGGCACGTTGCAGATGGCCAGCCATCGGGTATCCCATCACGCCCAGACCGAGGAAAGCGACGCGAAGGGAGGCAGAGGTGGAGGCGGCGGGAGATTGCGTTGTGGGGGAAGTCAATTCAAGGGCCTCGCAGGTTGGATCACTATGAGCGACCGGAGGGCACGCAGTGCAGGCGTGCGCACACGGCGGTCTTGTCTGAAATACAGGGGGCTTGCGAGCCGTCATTATAGAGACGGCCGCCACTCGTACGCCAGCGCCATCCCCCGTCGCACGGGGCATCGCGACGATTTCGCCCCAGTTTGGTGCCCGCAAGGACGGTCCGGACGGGTTGCAATAATCGCTCGTAACAATCGGGGGTTCCGGCCTGTTTGAAAAATTGTGTTTCCGTGACTGGCGTTACCGCTCCGTTCCGATACAATGCGCGGCATGGCTGATTTTGATACCCGTTGGTCAATTCGCGTTTACTACGAGGACACGGACGCCGGAGGCGTCGTCTTCTACGCCAACTATCTGAAATTCTTCGAACGGGCCCGAACCGAGTGGCTCCGTTCGCTCGGCATCGAGCAACTTGAACTGGCCCGCAATACCGGAATGATCTTTATTGTGCGCGCCACGGCACTCGATTACCTGAGCCCCGCCCGGCTCGACGATCTCGTCGTCATCAAGAGCCGTATCGAACGAATTGGCGGTGCTTCCGTCGACTTCCTTCAGGAAGCCTGGCGCGACGCGCCTGACGGCAGCAGCGAACTGTTGGCGCGCGGCAGCATCAAAATCGGCTGCGTGGCCGCAGACACGTTGCGCCCCGGCAAGATGCCCGCGCACGTGCGCGACGCCATGCAATCGGCAGCCAGGACGGCTCAAGCCTTAGCGGATGCGACTGCCCGATCGGCAGCCGCCTGAAGCCAGGAAAATAATTCCGGTCAGTCAATAACCACACCATGCCCGATCAAGACCTTTCCATCATTTCGCTGGTCATGCATGCCAGCGTGCTCGCCCAGGCAGTCATGGGCCTGCTGCTGCTGCTCTCGCTGCTCTCGTGGACGCACATCTTCCGCAAGATCTTCGCGATCCGTCGCGCGCGCGCCCAGACCGAGCGCTTCGAGCGCGACTTCTGGTCCGGCGGCGATCTTCAGGCGCTGTATCAAAGCGCGCTGAACAACCGTCATCAGACCGGTGCGCTGGAACGCATCTTCGAATCGGGCATGCGCGAATACATCAAGGCAAGCGAGAAAGGTCTGAACGATCCGCACGCCATTCTGGACGGTGCGCGCCGTGCGATGCGGGCTTGCTATCAACGTGAAATGGACTCGCTCGAAGCGAATCTGCCGTTCCTCGCGTCGGTCGGCTCGGTCAGCCCGTACATTGGTCTGTTCGGTACGGTGTGGGGTATCATGAACGCTTTCCGCGGCCTCTCGAACGTGCAACAGGCAACGCTCGCCAACGTGGCGCCGGGTATCGCGGAAGCGCTGGTGGCGACTGCCATCGGTCTGTTCGCCGCTATCCCTGCCGTGGTTGCCTACAACCGCTTCGCCACCGACATCGACCGGCTGTCGATCCGCTTCGAGAGTTTCGTCGAAGAGTTCTCCAACATCCTGCAACGGCAGATTCACTAAGCATTCCGGGAGCGCCGAGACATGGCAGGTTCTATGCGCAACGCTCGCCGCGGCCGTCGCGCCATGGCGGACATCAACGTCGTACCGTACATCGACGTGATGCTGGTGCTGCTCGTCATCTTCATGGTGGCTGCCCCGCTGGTCGCGCCGTCGATCGTCAATCTGCCGAGCGTCGCCAACGCGAGCCCGCAGCAGCAGACGCCGCCGGTGGTCGTCAATATCGAAGCGGACAATCGCATGCTGGTGCGTTACAAGGATGGTGAAAACACCATCGAGCAACGCATGAGCGCGGGCGATCTGACCGGTTTCCTGCAAGGCCGTCAGGCGGCGAATCCGGATCAGCCGGTCGTCATCGCCGCCGACAAGTCGGTGCGGTATGAAATCGTCATGAACGTGATGTCCGATCTCAAGGCTCAGGGCGTGAAACGCGTGGGCCTGCTCGTCAAGCAGAAATGAGTCGCACTGTAGCTCGCTCCGACCTTCCCATCGGTCCGCGCAAGGATGAGCGCGGCACGGGACGGGCATTCCTTCTCGCGCTGTTCATGCATGCGCTGCTGTTCGCGCTGCTCTTCTACGGCATGCGCTGGCAGAACAGCTCGCCCGCCGGTTCCGAAGCGGAACTGTGGACGCCGACCGAAGTGGCCGAACCCACGCCGCCCGTCGTGACGCCGCCGCCCACGCCGGCCCCGCCGGCCGTGGCCGCACCGACGCCGCCGGCCGAAGACGCCGACATCGCCCTCCAGCAGAAAAAGCGCAAGCAGGAACAGCAGGCCGCCGAACAGGCGCGTCTGCTCGAAGCGCAGCAGGAGAAGGCGCGTCAGGAAGCGCTCAAGCAGAAGCAACTTGCCGAACAGCAGGCGGCCGCCGAACTCGCCCGCAAAAAGGCGGCAGCAGACGAAGCGGCGCGTCAGCAGAAGCTGGCCGACCAGAAGAAGGCTGACGAACAGAAACGTCAGAAGGAAGAAGACGCCAAGAAGGCCGAACAATTGAAGCAGCAACAATTGGCAGACGCACAGAAGAAAGCGGATGCCGAGAAGAAGGCTGCGGAAGACAAGGCTGCCAAGGCCAAGGCCGCGAAGGAAGCGGCGGCGCAGAAGGCGGCAGACGCGGCACGTTCCGAGCGTCTGGCCTCGTTGCGCGGCATGGCGGGTGGCACTCCGGGCGCGACCGGCAACGGTCTGGGCTCGCAGGCAGGCGGTACCGGCTCGGGCGCCGGCGGCACGGCATCGGCGGGCTACGCCGACCGGGTGCGCGCCAAGGTCAAGCCGAATATCGCTTATGGTGGCGACACCGAGGGCAATCCCACGGCGGTCGTGACGGTACGTCTGGCGCCGGATGGCAGCGTACTGTCGATGCAGCTGGCCAAGTCGAGCGGCAACCCTGCGTGGGACGCCGCCGTACAGGCCGCCATCACCAAATCCGATCCGTTGCCGCGCGACACGAACGGCAAAGCCCCCCCGACCGTCAACCTGCGCTTCAGTCCAAAAAACTGAGTGTGTTGTCAAACGGGAACGAAAACCGAGCGATGCAAGTCCATTTTCATTCGAATGTGGTAAAAATGGCCCTTGCAACGCGTAACTGACCAATCGAACGCATGCGAATCTCCAGTCAATATGCATGGCGTGCGCTGGTGGCCACCTGGCTCACCGCGGCTTGCACGATCGCCCATGCGCAGACACCGCTGACCGTCGACATTACGGGCGTCGGCTCCAACCGATACCCGATCGCCGTGTCGACCTTCAAGGGCACGGCGCCGACGGATATCGTCGCCGTCGTCAAGGCCGACCTGAGCAATAGCGGTCGCTTCAATCAGATCGATACCGGTGGTGCCACCGTTGGCGTGGACGATTCGGTCGATCTCGGCACCTGGCGCGCCAAGGGCGCAAACGCTTTCGTCTCCGGCACCATCACGCCGGCAGGTAACGGCAACTTCCAGGTCAGCTTCCGTCTTTACGATGCCGTGAACGGCCAGCCGCTCGGCGGCCTGGCGCTCACCTCGTCGCAAGCCAACCTGCGTCTGACCGCGCACAAGATCGCCGACTATATCTACCAGAAGTTGCTGGGCGATCGCGGCGTGTTCGCCACGCGTCTGTCGTACGTGCTGCACAACGGCCCGAACTACCAGCTTCAGATTTCCGACTCCGACGGTCAGGACGCACGCGTCGCCCTGAACAGCCGCGAGCCGATCATCTCGCCGGCCTGGTCGCCGGACGGCACGAAGGTCGCTTACGTCTCCTTCGAGAAGCGCAAGCCGGTCGTGTACATCCACGATCTGCCGAGCGGCCGCCGTGCCGTGCTCGCCAACGAGCGTGGCAACAACTCGGCACCGTCGTGGTCGCCGGACGGCAGCAAGCTGGCCGTGGCCCTCTCGCGCGACGGCAACACGCAGATCTATCAGGTCAACGCCAATGGCGGTGGTCTCAAGCGTCTGTCGCGCAGCGGCGCAATCGACACCGAACCGCAGTATTCCCCGGACGGCAAATGGATTTACTTCACGAGCGATCGTGGAGGTGGTCCGCAAATCTACAAGATGCCGGCCGGTGGCGAGAGTGAAGGCGGCGCGCAGCGCGTGACCTTCAAGGGGAGTTACAACGTCAGCCCGCGAATCAGTCCCGACGGCAAGTTGCTCGCGTTCATCGCGCGTCAGGGTGGCGGATTCAAGCTGAGCGTGCAGGATATGAGCACTGGCGATGTTACGGCTCTGACCGACACCAGCCACGACGAGTCACCGAGTTTTGCCGCGAACGGCAAGTACATTCTTTATGCAACGCAGTCCGGGGGCCGGAAGGTTCTCGCGGCAGTCTCGGTGGACGGGCAAACCCGGCAGATTCTTCAGGTTCGAGGAGGGGAAGTTCGCGAACCCTCCTGGGGCCCTTTCATGCAATAACATCAACAGCAACATCAAACGGAGGCTCATATGAGTTCCCTGCTTCGTAATATCCTCGCCATCTCTTCGCTGGCCGCTCTGGCCGCTTGCTCGTCGGGCGTGAAGCTCGACGACCAGGCTAACGCCAACAAGGGTCAGACCACGACCGACGCACGTGCCGTCGCCCCCGTCGACGCATCGGCTGACGAATTGAACAACCCGAACGGCCCGCTCGCCAAGCGCAGCGTGTACTTCGGTTTCGATTCGTACAGCGTCGATTCGCAATACACCCCGCTGCTCCAGGCTCACTCGGCCTTCCTGTCGAAGTACTCGCAACGTCACGTGCTGCTGCAAGGCAACACCGACCCGCGCGGTACGAGCGAGTACAACCTGGCACTGGGCCAGAAGCGTGCTGAAGCCGTCCTGAAGACCATGACGGCACTGGGCGCCAACGCCAGCCAGATGGAAGCCGTGTCGCTGGGCAAGGAAAAGGCTACGGGTACCGACGAAGCCACCTGGGCCCAAGATCGTCGCGTCGACCTGGCTTATTGATTGAATCGTCATGACGTCTCGTTTGCTTAAAAACATGATCTGCGCGGTGACGCTCGGCACTTCGGTGCTGAGCCCGCTCGCGCATGCCGGATTGTTCGACGACGACGAGGCGCGCAAAGCGATCCTCGATATCCGCAGCCGTCTGGATTCGGACAAGCAGCGGATCGAGGGGCTCACGCGCAACGTGCTGGATTTGAACAACCAGATCCAGCAGTTGCAACGTGATCTGGCCGATCAACGCGGCCAGAATGAAGATCTGAAGAACCAGCTTGCGAACCTGCAACAGAGTCAAAAGGATTTCTACAACGACCTCGATGGCCGTCTGAAGAAATTCGAACCGCAGCAGATGACCGTCGGCGGCGTGACCGGCACCGTCCAACCGGGCGAGAAGGAAGTTTTCGACGCCGCGCTGACGAAATTCCGCAACGGTGACTACAAGGGTGCGCAAACGGATTTCCGGACCTTCACGGCGAAGTATCCTGCCAGCCCGTATCAACCCGAAGCCCAGTTCTGGCTTGGCAATGCGCAGTACGCCAACAAGGATCTGAAGGGTTCGACTGCGACGCTGCAAGGGATCGTGACGAAGTACCCGACGAGCCCGAAGGCTGCCGAGGCCATGCTGGCGATTGCCAGCAACCAGGCAGAATCCGGGCAGACTGCGGCAGCAAAGAAAACGTTGCAGGATCTGGTGGCCAAGTACCCGGACACCGAATCGGCAGCGGAGGCCAAGAAGCGCGCGGCCAAGCTGAAGTAAGACGCCCCCTGAGAGGTTGTGCGAACCAACCTTCCGTGTGAGGTCACTCGTCAAACGAACGACGCCGCCCCTGGGCGGCGTTGTCGTTTCCGGCGTGCACTTTCCGAGCTGGGCATGACCTCAAGTAGAATACGGACTTTCCAAACGTTCGAGGCTCGGCGTCTCAGGGGATGCGTGTGGACCGACAGTGTCCTGCACGTCATGGCGACCGTACCCGCGATGTGATCGTGCACGCGTTGCGCATCACGTCTGATAACAACACTGCCGGCCGCGCCCCGTGGCTCGCGTCAACGTATCGAACGGCCAGCCCGGCCGCTATCGTCTTCTCGCCTCATGACCGACGTCGATCTGAACGCCCTCTCCCACACTGTGGTGTGGCTCACCTTTGGCCTGGCCTTCGTGTTTGGCGCTGTGCTCCAACGCACGCATTTCTGCACGATGGGCGCACTCTCCGACATCGTGAACATCGGCGACTGGAACCGCATGCGCATGTGGTGGCTTGCCATCGGCGTTGCGACCATCGGCACGGGGGTGCTCGCCTCGCAGGGCATCGTCGATCCGGTCAAGGCGATTTACACGACGCCGCGCTTCACCTGGCTCTCGTATCTCGTCGGCGGCTGGTTCTTCGGTTTCGGCATGGTGCTCGCGTCGGGCTGCGGCAGCAAGACGCTCGTGCGCATCGGCGGCGGCAATCTGAAATCGTTGCTCGTCTTCGTGATGATCGGCGTGTCGGCGTACATGACGCTCAAGGGCTTGTTCGCCGTCTTCCGCGTAGCAGCACTCGATAGCGTGCAGACGACGTTTGCGACGTCACAGGATCTGCCCACGCTTCTTGGCGGCCTGTTCGGCGGCGACGTGCACCGTGCGCAGCTGGTGCTCGGCCTGATCGGCGGCGGCGTATTCGTGATCGCGGCCGTTGCCCGGCGCGAGTTCTGGACGTTCGACAATCTGCTCGGCGGGCTGGTGGTGGGTGCAATCATCGTGGCGCTCTGGTATGTCTCGGGCAAGATCGGTTACGTCGCCGAGAATCCGAACACGCTCGAAGAGAGTTTCGTCGCAACAAACTCCGGCAAGATGGAAGCACTGTCGTTCGTCTCGCCGCTGGCTTATACGCTGTATTGGCTGATGATGTGGAGCGACACGAGCAACGTGATCACGCTGGGGATTTCGAGCGTGCTGGGCGTGATTGCCGGTTCGTTCGTGTACGCCCTCGTGTCGCGCACCTTCCGTTGGGAAGGTTTCCACGGGACGGAAGACACGGCCAATCACATGGTCGGCGGCGCGTTGATGGGATTCGGTGGCGTGACGGCACTGGGATGCACGGTCGGACAAGGGCTCTCGGGCGTGTCGACGCTGGCGGTCGGCTCGTTTGTCGCCATCGCGGCGATTCTGGTGGGCGGCGTCTGCGCGTTCAAGTATCAGATGTGGCGCATTGAGCGCAGTGTTTGAACGTAATTCGCGCGCAACTGCGAGAAACGGCCCCGAAATGGACACATCCACGTCACAGAAGTCTTGACACTATAACGACCGCGACGCTATAATCTTTTTCTTCGTTGGGTCGTTAGCTCAGCTGGTAGAGCAGCGGACTTTTAATCCGTTGGTCGCAGGTTCGAATCCCGCACGGCCTACCAAACGAATACAAGGGGTTGCGAGAAATCGCAACCCCTTTTCTTTTTTGCTCGCGTGGACTTTTCTGATCTCGCCGCACTTTCCATCGCTTCGATGCAGGTGATGCCTCTATGCAATACCAGAGACATCACAATCGCGACGCCATCGATTATCGATGCTTGATCATCCCGAGTATTGCATTCGATAGCTCGTTCCCTTCGATGCCCACGCGATCCACTGCATCGAAGTGGTGGCCGTCACGCTGACGCACAATCTGAACATCCAGCCCATGATCGTCCAGAAGCGTCTGAAACTGCGCTTGTAGCCGATGAAACTCGTCTGACTCGTCTCCGCCCACGCTGAGAATGTAAGGCAACGGCACACGCGGAAGATGTCGGATCGGGCTGAAGTCGGCGACCTCGCGTTCATTGAGCTGCACCGCCTTGTTCAGATAGCACCGGCGAATCGGCTCGAGATCGTAGAGTCCGCTAATCGCACACGCCCCCTTGATCAAATCCACCGGCGCGTCGTAAGACGTCCAGTCGGTGCCGGCCAATGCCGCCGTCAGATGACCACCGGCCGAGCTACCGCATACAAAGATCGCGTCACCATCGACCCCAAGGTCCGCCGCATTTCTATACAGGTGCAATACAGCCTGTCGATTGTCCTCGACGATATCCCCCATACGAACGGCAGGCGCCAGACGGTAGTTCACAACCACGAAGTTGATGTCGTTGGCCTGATAGAGACCGGCGAGCGCGCTGAAATCCGACTTATCCAGCGATTGCCAGTAGCCGCCATGAATGAACACCAGGGTCGGTCTACCAGTACGTTGAGCAGGGAACAGGTCGTAGGTCTGCTTATCGTCGGGGCCATATGCCACATCCTCGCGGACCGTATTTGCTCTGCGAAATGCTTCACTTGTAACAGCCCATCGAGAGAAGATCTCGAGATGATCGGGAATGCCTGCGCGAACGTTGTATTGACGATCCAGCGCCTCTTGATCAAATGAACGGTAAACCGTCATGCTAGCCTCACTATTCGAAATTGAAGTTGATCTTCCGCCGCGTTACTCCGGCGCGAAAAGCGAATCTAAGACGGATGCGCTACAGCTGCGCGCGAGTAAGTGTCAATCTATGCCGAGGTCACGCCATGTTCGGGAAGAGTGAAAATCGAGAGGACTACCAGCTCATCAAACGCCCTGTGGGAGGCATGGCGCGCGACTTACCCGATCGGTACTTCATCGACCATCACGAGCACGTCCGAGGTCAATTGATCTATGCATGTTCGGGCTCCATCATCGTGACCACCGCAAAAGGCAACTGGGTTGTCCCCCCACTGCGCGCGGTTTGGGTTCCGCCGAAAGTGAGGCACTGCATGCAAGCTGTGGGCCCTATCGAGATGCGTACGCTGTATTTCGACGCCGATCACGTACCGCTTCGCGCCAGCGATTGTTGCGTGATATCGGTTTCGCCTCTGCTACGCGAGCTCATCGAAGCCGTCACAAGAATGCCAGTCGACTACGATATCGAGGGAAGAGACGCAGCCGTTGTGAACCTGCTGTATCACGAGATCAGACCGCTCCGCATTGAGCCTCTGTACCTTCCGATGCCATCGGACGAACGTATTGCCCGTATCTGCAGATGGATTCTGTCGAACCCTGCCGAAGAAACGTCCGTCGCCGCATGGAGTCAAGTCGTAGGCGCGAGCGAGCGCACGATCATCCGCTTGTTTCCGGAGCAAACCGGCATGACGTTCACAAGATGGCGGCAGCAAGCCCGACTGCTCGCGGCGGTTCAGATGCTCAGTGCGCAACGCTCTGTGACGGACATTGCATCGTCGCTCGGCTATGACAGTACGAGCGCGTTCAGCGCCATGTTCCGCAAAGCGCTCGGATGCACACCAACCGAGTTTTTCAAAACCGCCGGCTCCTGATGCGAATTGGCGTAATCGCGACACACGTCTGCACCACCGCCACATTTTCTCCTTTTTGAATCCTCCAGAATGAATGGGCAGCCGCACTTGCGGCGCCTTTCTGGAGATCAAATGAGCATCTACAAACGCATCGCCGAAGCAGAACTCGCCCTGCCGCAACTTTCGGTGACATCTGCGCCCTTCAAACCTTTCAAACTGCACGAGAACACACTGATCGTATCGGGGCAATTACCGGTGCGCGACGGCGCACCTGCCTGGACCGGTAAGGTGCCGGCTGACGTGTCCACCGACGACGCGCGCAACGCCGCGAGACTTTGCGTCATGAACATACTCGGATGGGTCCACGTTGCCACGGACGGGCAATTGGATCGCGTGAAGCATGTGCTGCGCGTTGGCGGCTTTGTTGCGACGTCGGAAGGATTTGCAGACGCGCCGTCAATCGTGAACGCAGCATCGGAGCTGCTGACACAACTCTTCGGCGAGGCAGGTGAACATGCACGAATCGCCATCGGCGTCGCAAGCCTTCCGTTCAACGCGCCCGTGGAAATCGAGGCCACGTTCGTGCTCGCCCCATGAACGCCGCCACTGGTTACGCCGACGTACTTGTCGGACTGCAATATGGTGACGAGGGAAAAGCAAAAATCGTCGACAGACTTGCTGGCGATTACGACATCCTCGCGCGTTTTAACGGCGGCGCAAACGCTGGTCATACAGTGGATTCACCCCAAGGCCGTGCCCGACTTGCCCAAGTGCCTTCCGGCGTGTTTCATCCGAAGACGTTGCTTTACATCGGATCGGGATGCGTGGTCAATCTGACGAAGCTGTCGGATGAGATCGATACGCTAGCCAACATCGGCATCGGGCTCCATGACCGTCTGTTTGTCAGCGAGGAATGCGCGTTGATTCAACCCGCTCATCTGGAATTCGATGCTGGGAACGGGGCGGACATCGGTACGACCGGCAATGGCGTCGGGCCGTGTTACGCAGGCCTGGCCCTCCGTTCGCATCGTGGTGTACGAACTGCGCTTCAGGTTCGCGATCTGATTGTGGATGAAGCCTGGACGTTCGCGCAAATGGCGCAGTATGCGTCCCTGAGCGGAAACGCCCCGGAAGACGAGACGTCCAGAGCGTTGACCATCGCCACCATGCGCGAAGCCTGGGAGCGCTTGCGAGACACGATCACTGTGGTGGATTCCCAGTGGATCACTCGCAAAGTCATGGACGGCGCGAGAGTACTTTTCGAAGGCGCGCAGTCTGTCATGCTCGATGTCACAGCAGGAGCGCAACCGTACGTCACGTCCAGTCACACGTCGCCGTCGTTCGCTTTTGTCGGGGGCGACCTTCCCTGCAAGTATCACCGTAAGACGATCGGCGTCGCGAAAGCGATCGTTTCTCGCGTCGGCTCGGGGCCGTTTCGCTCAGAGTTCGGGGGCGCACGGTCAGCGCGATACTGCGCCGACGCCGCGCTTCAGGGCATCGGCTGGCGAGAGGAAACGAATCGGTTCGACCCCGACGCCCTGCTCAGTTCAGACGACGATTTTTCCGTCGGCATTGCGCTTCGTATTTTGACGCGCGAGTACGGCACCGGTAGCGGACGCCCGCGTCGCCTCGGACGGCTGGATCTTGCCCAGTTGGCTGAGGTGGTGAAGCGACATGGCGTGGACGAGCTCTATCTGAACAAGTGTGACTGCCTATCCCTTTTCTCGAAGACGCGCGACGGCCAGATCCCCGTGCTCGTGAACGCTCCCGGTGCCGGCACATTGGCGCCCGAGCTCCGGCACTTTCCCGCTTTCGACGCATTGCCCACGACGCTGAACGCCTTCACGGAGCTTCCGCGCACGCTGCAGAAGCTGCTCCAGACGATTCAAAAGTTCAGCGAAAGCCGCCTCGTCGGAATCGGCTTTGGACCCGGCCGTGAGCAGCTACTTACCATCACCGAAGGAGACATCAGCCATGACACCTGACTACCTCGACAACGAGATGCGACGGACCGATCTCGCGTGGAGTGACTGGCCCGCCATCGAAGCATTCTTGCAAGACGAACTGATTTGTCGTGCGGCAGTCAACGACGACCCGTTTCCTTACGTGGTGCCACAAAGTTTCACCTTTACGGGTGACGCGTTTCTGATCCACTGCTCTCGATTCGGGACATTCTCCCGACTCATTCAACAAGATCCGCACGTTGTGATCGCCATCGATCGTCCTGTCGCTCTCTTGAAAGCGCCCAAAGGCCAAAACACGAGCCTTGAGTACTACAGCGTTATCGCACGGTGTCGGGCCATGACCAGTCTCGACACGCATCATGTGATTGCACACCAAAATGAAGCGCTGGCAAAGTTCCGCCCAGAAAACGACTACACCGCCATAGAGCCCGCCGCCGCGAATCAGATAATGGCCATCCGTTGCCGCATCGAGAGCCTCAGCGCAAAAAAGCGCATTCTGGCCGACGGCCAGTACTCGCCGCCCGGTCAACCTAGAGCCCCGTATCTTCGCTATGCGTTCGAGCGGGGTGCGTGCGCCTCCGGCTTACCCGAGGAAGCATTCGATCCTCATCGTTTCGGTCGCAGTCAATAGTCTTTCCACTCATGCTGAACGAGCGCCAGCCATGCCTGGCTGAAATTTGAAAGGAGTATCACGACTCACATTGGCGTAACTTCGATTGCTTACGACATTTTCCAGCGCGCCGCCCGAGTTTTGGCGCACGACATTGATACGGCCAGCACCGAAATTGGGTGCTGACGAATTCAACGAGACGCGCAAATGGAGAGAGTCGTATGCAAATGCAATCGATTGAAGTGAGCAGAGTTTCGGCAGCACAACGTTTGGAACGATTGCCGGTGTGTGGATATCACCGATGGCTATTTCTGGTGATATCGCTGGCATTTTTCTTCGACAACATTGATCTCGCAACCATGGCGTTCCTGCTGGGCTCGATCAAAGCCGACTTCGCGCTCACGAACGTGCAAGCGGGCATGATTGGTAGCGCGAGCTTTGTTGGCATGGCTATCGGCGCCATCTGCTCGGGTGTTGCCGCCGACCGATTCGGACGAAAGCCGGTGTTTCAGATCAGCATGCTGGTTTGGGGTGCCGGCAGTGCGTTGTGCGCGCTGGCACCGGGACCGGTAGCGCTCGGCGCTTGCCGGGTTCTGCTTGGCATTGGCATGGGGATGGAGTTGCCGCTTGCACAGACTCTGTTGTCCGAGTTCATTCCGACCCAAAAGCGCGGCAAATACCTCGCGCTGATGGATGGAAATTGGCCTCTCGCATTCATCTGCGCCGGCCTCCTTTCCTACGCCATACTGGCCCAACACAGCTGGCGTGTTCTGTTCGCCCTGGAAGCCGCACCGGCCCTATTTCTCTTCGCGGTTCGTCGATATGTGCCCGAGTCGGCCCGCTGGCTCGAATCTCAAGGGCGATACGCCGAAGCCGACGAAGTCGTAGCCAACATTGAGCGGTCTGTGATGCGCAGGCTCGGCTTGGACACTTTGCCGTCGATTTCACCTACGCCGGTAGAACCCATCGCAGGCGGGCGCGGCCTACGCGTCATCTGGTCGGCAAACTATCGGGTGCGCACCCTTGTCGTCGGGGGCTTATGGTTCTTCGCGCTACTGGGATTTTACGGGTTGAACACTTGGCTGGGCGCGCTGCAACAAGCCGCTGGAATCGCGGTAACGAAGTCCGTGTTGTTTACGGTTTACATATCACTGGGTGGCATTCCTGGGTTCCTCGCCGCGGCCTGGGCGGTAGAGCGGATCGGACGAAAGTTGACGTGCGTCACCACCCTCGCGGGTGGCGCAATCGCGACATACGTCTTCGGGCAACTGTTGCAGGTTGCCGCTGCCGAATGGGCAATTTATGCGGCTGGGGCATGCATGCAGTTTTTTGCTTTTGGCATGTGGGCCGTTTTGTATGCTTACACGCCGGAGCTGTTTCCCTCCAGAGCGCGCGCCACAGGTTGTGGATATGCATCGCTCTGCGGTCGAATCGGTGCTTTGCTTGGACCGACCCTCGTGGGCGCCATCGTTACCTGGTCGACGAGCGATGCAGTGTTTCTCTTTTCGGCGACCTGCTTCGGCATCGCTGCGGCGTGCGTTTGGTGCTTCGGCATAGAGACTAGGGGATCTCAACTCGAGACAGTGTCAACGTGATGTGAGCTTCGGTTGGGGGGCACTCATATCTCCCCAACCAAATAGCATTCAATTCATCGAGCATTCGGCGCAGTGCCCGCGATCGCCGGGCACGACGCTGGCAACGCGCGGTCGAACAATACGGCGAGACCGCAGGCAGATGTGAACATGCCGAGTCCGTCGTGTCCGACGCCGGGCACTTCTACGACCTTCTGCTTGAGGCCATCCGGATGTCGCTTCTTCAGATAGTCGAAATAAGCTAACCCTCGTGCGAGCCGGTACGGGCCCTGCGCCATTCCTGCGCATGAACGATCGATGAAGTGCGTGTACGGATTCGTGTCGGCCTGCCCGAGCAGGTACACGACATCGCGTGCAACGTAACGCGTTTCGAGGTCGCGCACGTCCTGCGACGCCACGTAGGGAGGTGCCGACTTCAAGCCGTACTTCCATTGCGTCGCACGCGGGCAGGCACCGTTCGCCATTACCTGACTATTCGGCCGCTCATCGTCGAAATACAGATAGCTCGACGGATTCGCCACCACATAGCGCAACGCAATGCCGACACGGGCGAGTGAATCCCCCTCGCGCCCTGTCACGGCATAGCGCTGCAACAACTGCGCGCCGGCAGAATGCCCCATCACGACGACGGTCGACAGCGACGGATACAAGCTGCGGTTGGCGAAATGCGCGAGCAGCGCATCGAGCGCCTCGAACGAGCTGATGGGTACCGGCTTACGCGCCGGCTCGCCCCCTTTCCATCCTTCCTGCGACCATGCGAGTGTCGATGCCGGCAATGAAAACGCCCGCGTGTCGGCGGGCGTCAGAAACTGGGGTGCGACGACCATCGTGCTGTTACGGGGCACGTCGGCCTTCCCGATTACCTGGAGTCCCGAGGCGTAATACGTGTCGGCATTGCGCAGCGTGCCGTGAATGACGATAAACACGCGCGTGACGTCGGGTGCTGCCTGATCGATCGGATGGTCCGCGTAGACGGGCAACAGGCCACTACCGTGCGACGTATCGACAGCGATGCGCTGATCGGCGACGGCCTTAACAGGTGCGTTGAGACGCGCTCGTTCGGCAGACGTCGCCGCGTGGGCTGGATGTGCGCCGCTGAGCACGCCTATGAGAACGCTGGCGCTCACAAACGGAACACCCCACTTCAGGACGTTGTCGACAAACCTCGTCAGCGACGGCCGCAAGGGTGCAAACGCAACAGAAACGAGTGGCATAGTGATGGCCCGGTTGAATTGGACGGAACACGAAAGATACGGTGCAAGCACCAGCGTAGCTTACCTCGCCGGCTGCCCCGTCACTCGCCCGCCCCGCCCTCAATCACTGCACCATCCGGCTATACCCCGCCAGCTTCGGCAACATCTGCGCATACACCGCCGGGTTTCCGGCGACGATCTCGCCGAGACGCAGGAAATCGCCTCCACCCGCGTAATCGCCCACTCGGCCACCCGCTTCCGTGATCAGAAGACTCCCGGCGGCCATGTCCCACGCGTTCACGCCCTGCTCGAAAAAGCCGTCGAGCCGACCGGCGGCGACGTTCGCGAGATCCAGTGCACATGCCCCCGGGCGTCGCAGCCCCGCACAGGCACCGCTCATCTCAATAAACAGGCGCGTGTACGTCTCGACATCGTCCGTCTCCCGGAACGGGAAGCCGGTGCCGATCAGTCCGTCGGCCAGTTCCGCCCGCTCGCCCACACGGATCGGACGCTCATTCAGAAACGCCCCGCCGCCGCGCGTCGCCGTGAACAGCTCGTTCGCGTTCGGGTCGTAGACCACCGCCTGAACCACCTCGCCCCGATACGCCAGCGCAATCGACACGCAGTAGTACGGAAAGCCGTGGATAAAGTTCGTCGTGCCGTCCAGCGGGTCGATGATCCACTCGAAGTCGGAACTGCTCGCCTCACGCCCCGACTCTTCCGCCAGAATCGCATGATCCGGATAGGCTCGCCGAAGCATGTCGATGATCGCCGCCTCGGACGCTTTGTCCACTTCCGTCACGAAATCGTTGTGCTGCTTCTTGCTGACGGTGAGCCGGTTGAGATCGCCCGAGGCGCGATGGATGATCTGTGCCGCGCCGAGCGCAGCATGGATCGCGACATTAAGCATGGGATGCATGGAACGAATTCCTGATGAAAAACGGCGGCGACAGCCGCCCGGGGGATAAAGCGAAACCCAAACGTGCGTAATGGGGCATCAATGCGGGGGCATCAATGCGGGAGCATCAAGACGGCGCATCACGCCTCCAGAGAACGCGGAGATTCGCCATCGTCGCCGTCGTCGACATCGCGGTCGTCGGCCAGACCGCCGCACCACCGCGCGTTTCGCGCCACCAGCTCGCGCACCAGCGCCCAATCCGCGTGTTCGCAGAAATCGAGCATCATCGTGCCGCACGGCCCATCAAACGTGGTCAGCCGCGCGCTCAGCATGTCGTTGATGCCGCGTTGATCGGGCCCGCCACCGCCCCATGCGACGCGGTACGGATTCGCGCCCATCCCGGTGCCGCTGCAAAAGTTGACTACCCAGCGCTGCGCCGCAAGCGCCCCTGTGCGAGCCAGCAGTGCATCGATCCTCTGCCATTTGAAATCGATGGACGCCTCCACCGGCACACGGTATTCATCCTGAATCGTGAACCCCGCACCGGCGCGCTCGATGTCAAACGTCGCGTTGTCCGGCCACGCCGTGAGATCGATGCCCATTGGCGCAATCGCCGTCGACGCATGGGCAAAGCGCCGCCACAACACAATCGCCCCACGCACGTCGCCCAGACGTGGAATCGTGTCGCCCAGATACCAACGGACATGCGCCGCGTACTGCTCGACGTACGACGCAAAGGTCTGCGCGAAACTGCGCGTACAGTGCCGATCGCCGCATTCGTCCTTCACCGACATCACGATGCATTCGCCCGGATGACGCACGAAAAACGCCGCACAGGTCGCGATGACGTCGTCGAACATCAGCCCCAACGCAATGCGTTGATGATTGATGTGAAACACATCGTCTTCGTGACGGCAGCGAATATCGAGCACCCGCACGCCGCGCGCCAGTTGGACCGCCAGACTCGCGCGCTGCGTCCGGGCGAGCGCGTCGTCCACGGTGTAGGCGCACGTGTCATGACTGCCGGGCAACGTGAGGCCGTTAAGCGGGATGTCGTCACGCAGATCCGTCATCCAGGCGGCCGGCGTGGCACGTGTTACCGTTGCATCTTGTTCGTTCGTCATCTTCTTGCCCTTTTCGTCGTGCACGCTGCGCGAAGCAAGCTTTGCGTCCCCCTACTCGTCACGCCATGCCGAAGAAACAAACGTCCTGGGTCACCGCCGCCGACGTCGCCCGCCGCGCGGGTGTGTCGCGCTCCGCCGTCTCGCGCGCGTTCTCGCCGACCGCCAGCATCGCCCCGGAGACCCGGGAGCGCGTTATGGAAGCCGCACGCTCGCTCGGCTATCAGGTCAACCTGATCGCCCGCGAGATGATCATGCAGCGCAGCAGCATGGTCGGCGTTGTCACCGCCGGCTTCGAAAACCCGTTCCGCGCGAAACTCCTCTCGCAGATCATTGCCGCTCTCGGTCGTCACAAACTCACCCCCATCGTGGTGAACGCGGAAGATCCCGTGCAAATCCAGCAGTCGCTCGACATGCTGCTGAGCTACCGGATCGGCGGCATCATCATGACGTCGGCCTCTCCACCGCTCGGACTCGCCCGCCAGTACCTCGAAGGCGAGATTCCCGTGGTGATGATCAACCGCGCGTCGAACCTGCCCGGTGCAGACGTGGCAGTGAGCGACAACGCCGCAGGCGCCACACTCGCCGCCCGGCTCCTGATCGACGCCGGTGCGACACGCCTCGCCTTCGTCGGCCCGACCAAACCCAGCTACAACGGCAAAGCTCGCTGCGCCGGCTTCCTTCGCGCGATACAACACATCGTCAAGGAAGGTGCGACGCTCACACACCCGGTCGAAACCCACAGCACCCCCGGTGACACTTACGAATGCGGCGTCGCTGCCGCGCACGCCCTGCTCGCCACGCACGACCGGCAAGCGCCGCGCCCCGATGGCGTGTTCTGCTCGTCCGATCTGCTCGCGCTCGGCTTCATCGACACGGCCCGCCAGCATTTCGGCATGCGCGTGCCAGAGGACCTCCGCGTCGTCGGCTTCGACGATATTCCCGCCGCGAATTACGATAACTACCAACTCACGACCATCGTGCAGGACACGCATGCGCTGGCAGATACCGCCATCGAACTGCTCATCGACCGCATGAACGCGTTCTCGGGTGTCTCGCGAACGCGCATCGTCCCGGTCACGAGCGTCGTGCGTAAAACCTGCGCCTGACGCCCCCAACCTCGCCGGTCACTTCAGCCCGCCGGAAAACCCGTGCAGCAAATACCGCTGCACGTATCCCGCGACGGCCAACGTCGGCAGCGACGCGATCATGCCCACGCTCATCAGATCGCCCCAATCGATGCCGTTCTCCGTGACGTAGCCCGCCACCGCGAGCGGCAACGTGAACTTGCTCGGCGACGAGACGAACAGCAGCGCAAGCAGAAACTCGTTCCACGCGGCAATCAGCACGAAGATCGCCGTCGCCACCAATCCCGGCGCACACAGCGGCAACATGATGTCGACCAGCCGACGAAACAGCCCTGCGCCATCGATGCACGCCGCTTCGTCGTAATCGACGGGAATCTCGCGCACGAACGACAGCAGCATCCAGATCGACAGCGGCAGCGTGTACACCTGATAGGCCAGCATCAGCCCAACTTCCGAGTCGAGCAGATGCAACGTCTTCGCCAGCGAAAACAACGGCACGGCGACGGTGATCGGCGGCATCAGCTTGACCGCCAGCACCAGCATCAGGAAAACCACATCCAATCGCGCCGGGAAACGCAGACGCACGAGCGCGTAAGCCGCCGGAAACGCCAACGTCAGCGACAGCAGCGTCGTGCCGCAACTCACCAGCAGGGAATTGAGCACCTGACGCCCGATACCGCTCTCCCATACGGTCTGGAAGTGCTGCAAGGTCGGCGTCTGCGGCCACAGCGCCAGCGGATGATCGAGACGCTCCAGTGTCGGCGTGAAGGCTACACCTAGCATCCACACGCACGGCAGCAGCAATAGCGCCAGCGCAGTGATACGCAACGTCCAGAGCAACGTTAGCTGCCCCGACCGATGGAACGCGAGAGACGATGTCGCGCTACTCATCGCGCCCCCGGCTTGCGAATCGACATCCAGACGTTGACCGAGACGAGCACGGACGCGACGAGCAACATCAGCACCGACGCCGCACTCGCGGGCCCCACACTGAAAAAGCGAAAGCCGGTGTCGTAGACGTACGTCGACAATGTCTGCGTCGCATTGCCCGGTCCGCCACCGGTGAGCGCGTAGACCTTGTCGAACAGCTTGAACGTGTCGATCGAGCGCAGCAGCATGGCCAGCACGAACTGCGGCACGAGCAGCGGCAGCGTGATGTCGCGCAGGCATTGCCACTCGCTGGCACCGTCCGTGCGTGCCGCCTCGAACAACTCCGGATCGATGGACTGGATGCCCGCGAGCACGATCAGGAACGCCATGGGCGTCCATTGCCAGACGTCCACCAAGATCAGCGACCAGATCGCCAGCCCCGGATCGGACAACCACTGCACGCCCGGCAGGCCGAACTTCGCGAGCAACGCATTCAGGAACCCGCTGAAATTCAACCAGTTGCGCCAGATCGCCGAGCACACCAGCGTGGAGAGCATCATCGGCAGAATCAACAGCGGCATGACGAAGCGCCGCCCGCGAAACGCACGGGAGAACAACAACGCCAGCGCAGCGCCAAGCACCACCTCACACACCGACGCCACGATCGTGAAGTGCACCGTGTTGAAGAAGCTAGCCGTGAAGTTGTCGTCGGCAAGCACCGTCCGATAGTTCTTCAGCCCGGCGAACGCCCGGTGCCCCGTCGCGTAGTCGACGTGGAAGAAGGAATCGAACAGCACCTGCAATACCGGATACAGCGCCAGCACCGCGATAACGAGGAATGCCGGCCCCACCAGCCAGATCAGGGGCCACCAGCGACGTGCAGCACGCATGGAATCGTCGGGACGTTAGTTGGCTGCGGTCGTCAGCACCGGCGCGATCTTCTGCGATGCCTGACGCAGCGCAGCTTCCGGCGTCAGTTGGCCCGTAATCACGAGTTGCAGGGCGTCGCCCAGCAAGCTCTCGATCTGCTCCCAGTTCTTTACACGCGGACGCGCACGCCCGGCCTCAAGCGCCTTCAACTGATCCGGATACCAGCGGAATTGCTTCACGAGCGCGGGATCTTCGAAGACGCTCTTGCGCGTGGGCGGAATGCCCATGACGGCCAGACGCGTCTGCGTATCGCGCGACGTTAGATACGCCAGGAATTCCTGTGCGAGCGCGGCGTGCTGCGCGTCCTTCGGAATGGCCATCTGCCAGATGCCGAGCATCGGTGCCGGCCCCTTGACCTGTCCCGGCGGTGCCTGCAACGCGACCTCGCCAACCACACGCGACTGCTTCGGATCGTCCAGCGCAGGCACCCACGCCGGCCACACTTCGATGGCTTGCGCCGCTGCGCCCTTCTGCAAGGCATCGCGCACTTCGGCCGCGCCGTAGACCGCGACGTCCTTCGGCGCATGCGCCTTGAGCGCGACGAACATCTTCAGTGCGGCGAGCGCTTGCGGCGAATCGATGGCGGCCTTTCCGTTCGCGTCGATCACGTCGCCGCCGTACGCCCACAGAATCGGCAGGAACCCCGTCACGACGGGATTGCCCTTCGTGCCGCGAAACACCACGCCGGACACGCTAGCGTCGGTGCCGGTCGTCTGAGCGATCTTCAGTACGTCGTCCCAGGTGCGCGGCGCTTGCAACTTGTGCTTGGCAAGCAGATCGCGACGGTACGCAAACATCTCGACGTTACCGACGACCGGCAGCGCGTACAGATTGCCGTTCGGCGCACGGCCTAGCGCCACGGTCGATGCGACCATGTCGGCGTCGACCAGCGTCGCAGGCAGCGGCTTGAGCCAGCCGTTGCCCATGAATTCGGGCGACCACGTGTCGTCCATCATCACCAGATCGTAGGCACCTGTGCCCTCGCGCATCGACAGCTTGAGCTTCTGATACAGGTTCGCGTTCGGCAGCTTCAGCAGTTCGATATCAGCGGACGGATGCGTCTTCTTGAAGCCCGCAACGGCCTCGGCGAGGCCCTTGCCGTAGATATCGTCACGCCCGGCGATCACGAGATCGGCCGCGCTCACGCTCGTCGCCACGACGAACAGGCCAACGGCGGCGGCAACAGCGGCCGACAAGGCACGCAGACGGATAGACAGTTTCATGCGATCTCTCACTGGGTTGACGATGGCATCGAGCTTCGCTTGCACACGTGTGCAAACTCATCACTGAAAAATGCCACTTGCATGGCATGACCGTCATTCTGGCGAGGGATCGTTAAAGAATTGTGGCAAGCCGAACGCCCTGACTCGCTAAAGTTTCCGACGCAGGTGCCGATGAAAGATTTCATGCCCCGAAAAATTGAGCATTGACGTCGCGCCTTCAACGATCGAAGACCAGATGCACGATCTCAGGGCACACACGGGGATAGGCAGCGGTACGCCTTGGAAGTCAGAAGTCGAGGAGAAAAATTATATGTTGGTGAAAGTAGTGCTGGGCATGCTTGCCGGCGTGGTGATGTTGCAGGCGGCACATGCTGAAGATGTGGGTGACTGGATCACGGTGGCGGAAACGTCGAAGTCCCTCTGGCAGGGAAAGCGCGGTAGCGGTTCGATGACCAATGTCGACGGCAAGAAAAACAACGGCTACAAGTACCTGTATCAGAAGAAGAATAAGACCAACAATACGTACGACTACGGTCAGGCCGTGGTGTTGCTCGAAGCGTGCCGCAAAGGCTATGGATTCGTGTACTACAACGGCATGGAAGGCCAGTACGTGAGCAAGGACCAGTTCGTGCGATTCGGCCCGACGGTGGCCGACAATATCGGCACGATGGCCTGCCTGAGCTGGGACAACGAGACGGGGCAGATCTCGCTGGCCGAGAAGAAGGACGCGTGGGAATTTATCGCGTCGGTCAAGGATTCCGGCAACAAGGTCTATCTGAAGAACGATACGGCACGCAAACGCGCGTTCAAGGGCAAGCCGTCGGTGTCGATGCTCTCGCGCTTCGACAATCTTCGCGATAACAATTTCGATTACAACGAAGTCGTCATTGCGTCGGCGGATTGCGAGCGAGGTTACGGCACGCTTTATCAACTGAATTTCGACGGCGGCGTGGCCGACAAATGGGATGTCGCGCTGAATGGCAAATCGGTCGCTTCAGCGGTCAGCGATGCGGTTTGCAGCAAACGGTGATTCGCCGTTTCATCCGCGGCAAATAAAAATGGGCGCATCACAGCGCCCATTTTTTTGAGTTACGACGGATTACGCATCCGGACGCGTGCCCTTCACCACCACATCCGCGTGTCCGGCAGCATCACCATGACGACGCCCTGCCATCTCGCTGCTGCCGGGATCGCCCGCAGGCAGACGGTGATTTTCGATGTCCTGCACGACCTGAATCGCTGTGGCATCGATGCCATCGGTCAGCGGCTTCGGATCGAGGCCGATGCCCAGTACCATCACGGCCATCGCGCCGAGCAGCGCGAATTCGCGACGGCTCACGTCCTTGAGCGATGCCACGCGGGCGTTGCCCACACGACCGAAGATCACGCGCTTGTACATCCATAGCGTGTAAGCCGCGCTCAGCACCAGCGTGAGCGATGCGAGCGCGCCGATCCAGAAGTTCGCCTTGATCGCGCCCATCAGCACGAGAAACTCGCCGACGAAGCCCGACGTGCCCGGCATACCCACGTTCGCCATCGAGAACAGCATTGCGAAGGTCGCAAAGCGCGGCATCGTGGCGGCCACACCACCATAGGCGTCGATGGACGAGCTACCGGTTCGGTCGTACAACATGCCCGTGCACAGCAGCATCGCACCCGAGACGATGCCGTACGAAATCATCTGCATGACCGCGCCGTCGGTACCCATCTCGGAGAAGAGGAACAGACCGAGCGTTACCAGCCCCATGTGGGCGACCGCCGAATACGCCAGCAGCTTGCGCAGATCGGTCTGCACCAGCGCCACCAGACTTGCGTAAATCACCGCGATCAGCGAGAGCACCACCATCAGCGGCGCGAGGAAATGGCTCGCGTCCGGCAGCAACGGCAGGTTAAATCGCAGCAGCCCGTAACCGCCGAGCTTCAGCATGCCGAGCATGACCGCCGCGCCGGTCGGGCCATCAAGGTGCACTTCGGGCAACCACGTGTGGACCGGCCACATCGGCACCTTGACGGAGAACGCCCCGAGAAAGCCGATGAACAACATGACCTGCACCGCGAGCGGCAGATGCAGCGTCTGCCAGCGTGAGATGTCGAAGCTCTGCGTCTGCATGTACAGATAGAGCATCGAGACCAGCATCATCAGCGAGCCGGTCAGCGAAAAGAAGAAGAACTTCACTGCCGCGCGTGTGCTGTTGGCTCTGCCATAGACGCCGATCAGCAAGTACAGCGGCAGCAGCGTGGCTTCGAAGAAGACGAAGAACAACATGCCGTCCTGCGCCGTGAACACGCCCTGCATCAGGCCGGAGAGCACGAGGAAGCTACCGAAATACGAACTCATGCGCGTGGTCACGGCGCGCCACGACGCCAGCACGACGATGATCGTCGTCACGCCGGTCAGCGCCACGAGCCACAAAGAGATGCCGTCGATGCCCACGTGCCACGAAGCGTCGAAGGACTCGATCCAGCGGAAGCGCTCGACGAATTGCAAACTGGAAACACTGGTCCGGAAACCACGCACGAGCGGCACGAGCGGCGCGGCCGAAATCACGGCGGCGACGAGCGACGCCCAGCGAACGGTATTGGGGAATCGATCCTGGCCGAGCAGCATGACGAGCGCGCCAGCCACGATGGGAAGCCAGATCAGAAGGGACAGGATGGGAAACATTGGGGGTCCTGGTGTGCCGCAACAAAAAACGAGCGCAAATGCGCTCCGTTGACGGCGCCAGGGACGAACCTACCCCGCGCGTATCGCGAGAGCGAAACGCACAAATCAAGGCTTTTCAATGCCTGCGGGAGGGGACGCCGGGCGCGGGGGCGTCAACGAAGGTGGCAAGCATACGCGTCCGAAATAAATTTTGCACCGCAGCAAATTTTACAAATGATTGCGAACACCTCGTCCGACCGTCCGGTCGGCGATTGTCGCGTCGACGAGAACACCGCGCGACAATGGGCCGCAGCCCGGATGCGCACGCGCATGACAAAGTCAATCGATGCGCGCGCCGATTTCGTCAATAACGCATTGTGGAATTTGAAGACAGTGCGGCGCGTGGCGATGGGGTTCGCCGTGTCGGCGCGTATTGCGAGATGCAACGCGAGATGGAGGATGAAGCGCACGCGCGGGGAGATATCGCGCGTGCGTTACTGCGGAGAAACGTCGCTCAGGCCTTCGGACGACGCAGGTCGAACATCGGACCGATCTCAGCGTAATCGCCGAGATAGCCCGCGCGCATCACCGGATGCGCTTTTGCCGTGTCGAAGAGGCCATCCTCACGCAAGAACTCGCGACGAATGTGCACGCCGACCACCTGCCCTAGCGCAAGCCAGTTGTTCATCGGCTTGCCGTCCAGATCATGCATGCGCACGATTTGCAGCAGCTTGCATTCGAGCGATGCGGGCGACTCCGCCACGTGTGGCACGTCCACATTCACGCCGGGCGCTTTGGTCAGGCCAGCCAGTTCGAATTCGTCGACTTCATGCGGTACGGGGGCCGACGTCCGGTTCATTTGCTCGACCAGCGACTTGCTCGTCAGATTCCAGACGAACTCGCGCGTGGCTTCGATGTTCGCGATGGAGTCTTTGTAGCCCTCGCTGCAAAACCCGATGATGGCCGGGAACGAAGCGAAGGCACCGAAGAAGCTGTACGGCGCGAGATTGACGCCACCTTGCGCATCGCGGCTCGAAATCCAGCCGATCACGCGCGGCGCGACAATCGCCTTGAACGGGTCGTGGGACAGGCCGTGGCCTTTGGCCGGGTCGTAGAAATGAACGTCGTCGGGATGGGACATGGTGGTGAAAGGGGGTAAGTCGTCAACAATGTTGCGGGATTGCGTCGATGCTATCGCACTCTGCGCACTTGCGTCGGGCGGCCGCCTCTACTCGCTTCCACCCTCCTCTCGCCCCCTTTATCCGCTTCTCTCCGGAGATCACTCGGACACACCGCGTCCCAGACGCGCAATCAGTTCGCCATGCGCAGGCCACTGCGCGGCGAGCGCCGCCGGGTCGGCCATCTCGAAATCCTCGAAGGCGAAGCCCGGCGCGACGGTGCATCCGACCAGAGAATAACTTGTCGACGGTGCGGGTTGCGCGGCGAACCAGTGGCCAGCGGGCACGACGTGCTGCAACTGTTCGCCGTTTGCGACATCGTGTCCGAGGCACGTCGTCGTGAGCTTGCCGGACGGATCGATTTCGTGAATCCACAGCGTGCCGCCCAGATGGAAGTGCCAGACCTCGTCGCTGCGAATGCGATGGAACGCGGAGAAGTCGTTCGCTTCGAGCAAATAGAGAATCGCGGTGGAAATGCTGCGTGGACCGGAGAAGCCACCGGGCAGTGCGTCGGCAGCCACCGTCCCGGCGGCGCGATACGTCTCGCGGTAATGCCCGCCCTCGGGATGCGGCAAGAGGCTCAGCGAGGCGACGAGATCGGCAGCAGACGGCATATCGGACTCCATTTAAGTCAGTCGGGGGGGTGAGTCAGCGCAGGCAAGCACGAGGGCGATTCATCAGGCGAAACAATTATTCCGCCCGTCAAAACACTCATCGGGACACGCGATTGCGTCACCTTAGCCCAAAACTCGCGTCGATAAAGGGTTCCGGACATGGCAGCGTGGGAATCGGCGAGATTTACCGATTTGTGCGACGATTGCCATGTTGCGTCGCGCAAGGCGACGCGTTTTTCATTGCACGCGCCGCTTTGGCGCCGTCAGATCATGCCTGCCACTCTCAAGATTGACTTTGTCTCCGACGTCGCCTGCCCGTGGTGCGCCATCGGCCTTGCCTCGTTGAAGACAGCACTCGCCCGTCTGGGCGACGAGGTCGACGCCGACCTGCACTTCAGCCCCTTCGAACTGAACCCCGACATGCCGGTCGAGGGCGTGCCGCTCGCCGACTATATGTCGCGCAAGTACGGGTTGTCGCCGGAGCAGATGGCACAGAATCGCGCGAACATCAGCGCACGGGCTGCCGCCGAAGGCTTCCCGATGCGCATGGATCTGCGCACGCACGCTTACAACACGTTCGACGCGCATCGTCTGCTGCACTGGGCGCAGACCGTGGGCAACGACAAGCAGCTCGCCCTCAAGGAAGCGCTGTTCCGCGCGTACTTCGTCGACGGCAAGCGCACGAGCGATCCCGAAGTGCTCGTCGACGCCGTGCAACAGGCCGGTCTCGATGCGGCACGCGCGCGTGAGATTTTGTCGACGGACGAGTACGCCGATCAGGTGCGCGCGCTGGAGCGTCACTATCAGAATCTCGGCATCAGCTCGGTGCCTGCGATCATCTTCAATAACCGACATCTCGTGAGTGGCGGTCAGCCGCCGGAAGTGTTCGAGCAAGCCATCCGTCAGATTCTGGCCGAGGGCTGATCCGTCATGTCGTCGCTGCCTCCGACCGCCGACACGTCGACGGTAAGCGCGCCGCCCGCCCCTGCCGCGGCGCAATTGCACGAGCCGCCCGCCACCGGACGCGGGCTCGCCATGACGGCGATTCTGCTCGCCGTCTCGCTCGCCAGTCTCGATACCGCCATCGCCAACACGGCCCTGCCGCAGATGGCGCTCGATCTGAACACGACGCCCTCCGCCTCGGTCTGGATCGTCAATGCCTACCAATTGGCGATGGTCGCCACGCTGTTGCCCTTCGCATCGCTGGGTGAGCGTGTCGGCCACAAGCGCGTGTTCATGTGGGGCGTCGCGGTGTTTCTCGCGGCGTCGCTGCTGTGCGCGCTTTCGCCGTCGCTCGGCTTTCTGGCGGGCGCACGCGTGCTACAAGGCGTGGGTGCAGCGGCGGTCATGAGCGTGAACATCGCGCTGATTCGCTTCCTGTACCCGGCGGCGCAGTTAGGGCGCGGCGTTGGGCTGAATGCATTGATCGTCGGCATCTCGTTTGCGATCGGGCCGACGGTGGCGTCACTGGTGCTGGCATTCGCAAGCTGGCCGTGGCTGTTCCTGATCAACGTGCCGACGGCGTTGCTGGCGCTGGCTTTCTCGCGTCGCAACCTGCCTGACACGCCGCGCAGCGAGCACAAGCCGGACATGATCGCGGCGCTGCTCAATGTGCTGACGTTCTCGCTGTTGATCTTTGCGCTGAGCCAGAGTGCGCAGCAGGCTGACTGGCATCTGACGCTGGCCTGCTTCGTTGGCGCGCTGGTCTTCGGATGGGCGTTGATCCGACGCGAGCGCGGCCATCGCGCGCCGATGTTGCCTGTGGATCTGATGCGTCTGCCTGCGTTTGCGTTGTCGACGCTCACTGCTATCTGTGCGTTCGCGACGCAAGGGTTGGGATTGGTATCGCTGCCCTTCTACTTCGAGAACGTGCTGCATCGCAGTCCCATCGAGACCGGTTTCCTGATGACACCGTGGCCGTTCTTCGTCGCGGCGATTGCGCCGGTGGCTGGGCGTCTGTCGGACAAGTATCCGCCGGGCGCACTGGGCGCGATCGGCCTGGCGATGCTGAGCGCCGGCATGGCGTTGCTGGCGATCATGCCGGAGCACGCGCAGTTGTGGGATATCGGCTGGCGCATGGCGTTGTGCGGGTTGGGCTTCGGCTTCTTCCAATCGCCGAACCTGAAGGCATTTATGCACAGCGCGCCGCCGGAGCGCAGTGGCGGTGCGAGCGGCATGGTCGGGACGTCGCGTCTGCTCGGTCAGGCGACGGGCGCTGCCCTTGTCGCGTTGGCGCTGGGCCTGTTCGGCACGCACGGTTCAACGTGGGCGCTGGCGTGGGGTGCGGCGTTCTCTGCGGCCGGATGTCTGGCGAGCGGCTTACGACTGGTAGGAAAGCGCGCGCACTGATTTCGTTTGCCCGCGTCGCAAAGCAAAGCCCCGCCAAGTGCGGGGCTTTGTCGTTTCTGGCGACCTGTCAGGGTTGACAGGTGTATTCGGTAAGTTCTCGTCCTAGAGTGAAAACGACATGCGAGAGCAACGGATGGTCGAGTAATGCGCACACGGCCCCTAAACCATCCTTCGCTCGCCAACTAGAACTTCAGCAAGGTGAAGTTATGCCCAACATGACCAATGTCGACGCAAGTCAGCTAAGTCGCGCAGGCGGCATGCCATTCACGATCACCGGCACCGGATTCTCAAAGACGGTGGAAGTCTTTTTTCTCGACGAAGCCGATCTGAAAATTCCAGCGAGTAGCTTCAAGGTCGAGAGTGATTCCAGGATTACGGGCATCTGTCCGGCGTTTCCCCGTGAAGGCCCCGTCACGATCAACGTCGCGGTCGGCGACGACGCCACGCCGGCGAAAGTGGCAAGCGGCACGGCTGCTGGTATTAACCAGCTTTCCCCGTACAAACTCGAATACGTCAATGAATTCTTCGTTGTAGCGGTGTCACCCAGCGGTTTGGTTTGAACTGACGGCGGCCTGTCCTTAAGCGAGGTACCTCATGGCAACTATTGCTAGTGTCACCGTCGGCCTGGTCGACCAGAATGGTGGTGGAGAATTCACGATCACCGGCGTGGGTCTCGCGAAAGCGGTGCGTGTCTACTTCGTCGACGCAGCGTCAAAAGCAATTCCGGCAACCCGTTACACCGTTGTGAGCGACACAAAGATCACCGGGATTTGCCCGGCATTTTCCGCCGTCGGACCCGCAAGGGTGAACGTCACGGTCGGCGAGTTCGCCACTGCTGCGCAAAGGGTGATGTCCGGTTTGGGCATGCAAAGTCAAAGCGGGGACGTGAATGAGCTTTACGTGGGCGATCAGAACTTCTCGATGAAGAAGTTCTAGCTTCTACCGCGACAAACGACCGAGAAAATCTGCTTGAACCGCCCGCGGCATATCACCCCGTCAAGCAAAGCCTCGCCAAACGCGGGACTCTCTCGTTACCTTGCCACCTGTCAACGTTTACAGGGGCGTCGATCCGCGCCACTGCCTAAATTGAAGACACCGGTCATGGCAGATGCGAATTTCCCTGCGGCATTTCAAAAATTTGCGAGGTGTGAGACGGCAACCATTTCAGATATGGGTTACTGCGGTCTGATCCGTGTCGGCGATGGCGGCGGAATTCCGTGCACGCGTCTTCGTAACATTCAGTGAAGATCCGGCACCAGGAAAAGGAACGGCAAAGGTTGAAACCAATGCGGTTCCAGCAAAGCGCGTTCCAAAGTTGTATGCACCGATCATTACCAACCGACTTATTGAAGGGGGTTACTCAAACGACGCGGACACCTTTGAATTCGTCCATGAGTTCGAGGTCGGCTCGTCCAAATTTGCGTATACAGACTCTCTACGTGAGGCGAATCATGGCAAGCGTTCTTCGTACCGACATCACGAAAGCGGTCACTCGCACATCCGAAGGTGAGCTTGAAATTTTTGGATCGGGTTTCAAGAACGCGACCAAGGTTCACTTTATCGATCCGGCAGGAAAGACATTCAGTGCCGTTAGCTTCAACGTCGTCAGCGACCAGATCGTCACCTGTGTTTGCCCTGTCTTCAGCGAAAGCGGACTGGCAAAGGTTTTCGTCACGGTGAACGGCGCCGACTCGACGTTCACCGCTGCCCCGCCTCCGTCGGCGTCAGCGACCGGGCGATCGGTAGATTCCAGCGATTCGTTTAGTGGATCCCGCTTCGTGAACAGCTTTCTGGAGAAAAATTACACCAACGAGTTTGAGGTGCTACCGCCCGGCTTTTTGCCCGGCGGCGGAAGCGTGTGCGTATCAAGCTGAACCGCATATGTTCTGTCGCCATTTGGCTTCCCACGCCACTTCAAGCGCAATTGGTAACGTCACAGGACGAGGTACATCATGGCAAGCATCAAATGGATTGGCGTTATCAAGGCCACCTGCAAAGACGGTGGGGAATTCGCGATTCTGGGGTCGGGATTTACTGGAGCATCGCAGGTGTACTTCGTCGATGCCGCATCGAAGAAAATTCCAGCGAGCCAGTTCACTGTCGTCAGCGACGAGACGATTGAATGTTCGTGCCCGCCCTTCTCTAAAGTTGGGCCTGCAAGAGGTTATGTTGTCGTCGGCAACCAAGAAGCCACCCCCGTCAAGAATTCGCCGCAAGCACAAAGCAGAGCAATACCACAGCAACAGTTGATCGGCGAAGCCGGATGCGTAAACGTCGGCCTGCAAACCGAGTATGGCAATGAGTTTAATGTCAGCGATGGGTACTGATCACGCAGTTCACGATGACGGAAGCGTTATTTCTGGTTGATGCGCATCCGGATTGGATGCGGTGCTTGGCGCACAGGCTCCTTCATATTCCGTTCAATCATTCATGGAGACACATCATGGCAAGCATTAGTCGGATCAGTGTTATCAAAGCCTCCTGCTACAAAGACGGAGAAATCAACATTTTTGGTTCGGGATTTACGGGAGCATCTCAGGTGTACTTCGTCGATGCCGCGTCAAAGAAAATCCCGGCGAGCAAGTTCACCGTTGTTAACGACGGACAGATCAATTGTTTGTGTCCGCCGTTCTCTCAAGAGGGGATAGCACGAGGTCACGTCGTCATCGGAAGCGAAGAAGCCGTACCTGTTATCACTCCACCGCCGGAATCAGTTCGTGCTACGGAAGAACTTGCGATGTCCCCCGAGATGACCTCTGGACTCACAAACTTTGGTCAATTTACCAAGTACGGTAATGAGTTTGAGGTCATGTGAAAGCGCCGATCAGTTCGGCGCAGCACACCGAGCGTCCAATACGGCGCCCCGAGTTGGGGTGCACCGATTTCAAGTACGAAGAATTGCCCCCTGAAGCGAAAAGCCCCGCCGAGCGCGGGGCTTTCACATTTCTGGTGACCTGTAGACGTTTACAGGTGCGCGCGAATCGTCGGCCGTATAGATTGAAGTGTCGCTAAGTCTTCCTTACATGCAGTTCGATCACTCATGGAGAAACATCATGGCATCCATTAAATGGATCGGCGTTATCAAGGCCAACTGCAAAGAAGGTGGGGAATTCGAGATTCAGGGATCGGGATTTACGGGGGCATCTGAGGTCTACTTTATCGATGCCGCTTCAAAGAAAATCCCTGCAAGCAACTTTACCGTAGTCAGCGACGAGCAAATCGATTGTTCGTGCCCTCCCTTCTCCCAAAGTGGGCCAGCACGAGGTTATGTAATTGTTGACAACGAAGAGGCTTCGCCTGTCAAGAATCCTCCGCGAGCAACAAGTAGTCCTGCAGGAGATAGGACGGCAAGACGCGTTTTGGATGTTCGATTCTTGAACGTCACCCAATACACCGAATACGGCAATGAGTTTTCTGTCGCTCAAGGGTACTAGGCATGCCCCAACACACGGCAGGTCGGCAGGCACCTTCTGTCGGCCATTCGTCCGGACAAAGCGCACGTCGCAATCGAATGGTGCTTCCCCCAATGAATCGACCGTAACTTCAGCGCCCGGCACGGCAATCCAAGCGAATCGATCCACGGAGAAAAGACATGGCAAAAATCTATCAAGCAGCATCCACCGATGCCAATGATCAGGGTAAATGCACGATCAGAATTGTGGGAGACGGATTAACAAACGTCTCGCAGGCCTACGTCATCGACGCTGCATCCAAGAAGATTCCGGCGAGCATCGTCACCTTGCACAGCGACAGTTGCCTCGATTGCCAATATCCGATGGCAGGTGCTACCCCCGGAACGGCTCAGATCCATTTGATCGCAGACGGGAAAGAGGCCACGTTTACCGCTACGCCTCAAGCCTCTGACCTGACTCAAAAGGCATCCCAATTCGGATCGACACGCTCCGCCGCCGGTGCGTCATTTTTCGTGAGCAGCACCGACAACACGAACGAGTTCCTTCTTCCCAATCCCGGCACTCCGGACTTCAAGATCGACTAAGACCTGACGGAAACTCTCTATTGAGGCGGCGTAGCTACCTGTCGGCACCTACGCCAGCGTCTGAGTGAGGGTCGTGATGCCGCTTTAACATCCAACCATACCCATAGACAGGTCAGCAGAAATTAGGCGCGGGGCGTGGGGTCGTCCGCCGCCAGAAGTGCCGCGGCCCGTGCCGCGCTGGACGTGACTTGCTTTTGAAGAAAGGCGAGGAGCGCTTCGACAGAGCCGTTGTTGGTCATATCGGCAGGCATAAGCACGCCCGTCGACAACATCTCGTCGCGGGTAACGCCACCGTCGCCGTTGTGATCCATCCGCGCGAAATAATCCTGCTCGCTGATCGTCGGATTACCGCCTTTGTCGACGGCAATGCCCGGCTTCAGGATTTCGTAGAAGGAGGAAAACTCGGAGGCATCCAGCTTCCCGTCCTTGTTCAGGTCGAATTTGGTAAAGGCGGTGCTGAGCAGCGTGGACAGAGGATTAGCGGCAGTCACGGATATTCCCTCGGATTTCGCATCTTCTAGATGCCAAGCTGGTTAGAGAGCACTGCGAAAAATATAGCACGCCGTCTGTGAGAAATTCCCGTGATTCTCTCAACGCACCATCTCAGGAAAGCGAACGACCGCTCTCGCACAACTAATTGCACCGCCCTGCTTTCGTACCTGTCAGGGTTAACAGGTGCGGACATCTTTCCAATTGCCTAGATTGAAGTAACTGTCTTTCACCGCAAAGCCCAGCGCCACTTCACATCACTCCAAACGGAGATACATATGGCAACCATTACGAAAGTCGCTGTTGTCAAGGCCACCTGCAGGGAAGGTGGGGAATTTGAGATCTGGGGGTCGGGATTTTCGGGAGCCTCCGAGGTGTACTTCGTTGATGCAGCATCTACGAAGATTCCTGTGACCAGTTTTACCGTTGTCGACGACGGAACGATTAGTTGTGCATGCTCGAAATTCACTCAAGCGGGGTTGGCACGGGCTTACGTCGTCATTGGCGACGAAGAGGCCTCGCCCGTCAAGAATCCGCCTCAGTCAACGAGCCGTTCCGCGGAGGACCAACCCGTGGATTACGGCCGCTCCGCTACATTGCGATTCGGAAACCTTAACGAATATACCGAGTATGGCAATGAGTTTTCGGTGCGTTCGAATTCGGCGCAAAGCAGTCGAGGATGAAGCGATCAGGCAACAGTTGACTAGACCAAGGCTACGCCTGCGTACTGCCCCTACTCCACCGTCACCGACTTCGCCAGATTTCTCGGCTTATCCACATCCGTCCCACGTGCGACAGCGGCGTGATATGCGAGCAATTGCATCGGCCTTCCACGAAACCTCGCAGAAGATTTGAAATACGAAGAACTGATTCACCTGAAGCGAAAAGCCCCGCCGAGCGCGGGGCTTTCACATTTCTGGTGACCTGTAAACGTTGACAGGTGCGCGCGAATCGTCGGCCGTATAGATTGAAGTGACGCTAAGCCTTCCTTACATGCCGTTCGATCATTCATGGAGACACATCATGGCAGAAATCTATCGAGCAGCATCCACCGACCCCGACGATCAGGGCAAATGCACGATCAGAATTATGGGAGACGGATTAGCAAGCGTCTCAGAGGTCTACGTCATCGACGCTGCATCCAAGAGGATTCCGGCGAGCATCGTCACCTTGCTCAGTGACAGTTGCCTCGATTGCCAATATTCGATAGCGGGCACCACGCCCGGTGTGGCACACGTCCATTTGATCGCCGACGGAAAAGAGGTCACTGCTAAGCCTACAGCCTTAGGTACGAGTCCAACGAGCTTCCATTCCGGATCGTCACGCTCCCTAGCCGGTGATACGTTTCTCGTGAGCGACACCGACAACTCGAACGAGTTCCTCCTTCCCAGAACTGGCCAATAAATGCTTCATGGGCGCTAAGAGTCAGGACATGGTGGAAACTCTCTCCATAGGTGTCGGCAAGCTGCCTGTCGGCGCCCTACTCCACCGTCACCGACTTCGCCAGATTTCTCGGTTTATCCACATCCGTCCCGCGTGCGACAGCGGCGTGATACGCCAGCAGTTGCATAGGGATGGTGTGGAGAATCGGGGACAGCAGACCGTAGTGTTCGGTCAGTCGAATCACTTCGATATCCGGTCCTGGCACTAACCCGCAATCGCTATCGGCAAAGACGTAGAGCTTGCCGTTGCGCGCGCTCACTTCGTGCATGTTCGACTTCAGCTTTTCCAGCAGACGATCGTTCGGTGCGACCGCTACCACCGGCATCTCGTCGCTCACCAGGGCCAGCGGTCCGTGCTTCAACTCCCCCGCCGGATACGCTTCCGCGTGGATGTACGAAATCTCCTTCATCTTCAGCGCCCCTTCCATCGCTACCGGGAAGTGCAAGCCGCGTCCGAGGAAAAGGATGTCCTGACGTCTCGTCAGTTGCTCCGCCCACGCGATGATTTGCGGCTCCAATGCAAGCACCTTGGCAATCGCATCGGGCAGGTGACGTAGCGCCTTCAAGTGCTGCTGTTCGTCCTCGTCCGATAACCGGTTGCGACTTTGCGCCAGCGTCAGCGCCAGAATGAACAGCGACACCAGTTGCGTCGTGAACGCCTTCGTCGATGCCACGCCGATCTCCACGCCGGCGCGCGTGAAGAACGTCAGCGCACACTCGCGTGCCAGCGCACTCGTCGCCACATTGCAAATCGCCAGCGTGTGCAACATTCCGCGCTGCTTGGCGACGTGGACCGCGCCCAGCACGTCCGCCGTCTCGCCGCTCTGCGACACCGCAACGACGAGCGTCTTCGGATTCGCCACGCTGTCGCGATAGCGGTACTCGCTCGCGATCTCCACATTCACCGGCACCTGCGCGAGACTCTCGATCCAGTACTTCGCCGTGAGCGCCGCGTGATAGCTGCCGCCGCAAGCGAGCAACAACACCGAGTCCACCGCGTTGAACACACGCCACGCGTTATCGCCGAACAACTCCGGCATGATCGACGTGACGTCCAGCAACGTATCGGCCACCGCACGCGGCTGCTCGAAGATCTCCTTCTGCATGTAATAGCGATACGGCCCAAGATCCGCCGCACCGCTGTGCGCCGCCACGCGGTTCACCGCACGCTCGACGCGCTGTCCTTGCGCATCCACCACCCAGTAACGATGCAGTTGCACGTCCGCCACATCGCCGTTTTCCAGATACACGATCTGATCGGTGACGTTGGCAAGCGCAATCGCATCCGAAGCAATGAAGTTCTCCCCCTCGCCCACCCCGAGAATCAGCGGCATGCCGTCGCGTGCACCGACGAGACGATGCGGCTCGTCGCGACAGATCACCGCAATCGCGTAGCTGCCACGCAACCGGCCAGCGGCTGCCTTCACCGCTTCGAACAGGTCGCCGTCGTACAGATGATCGATCAGATGCGCGATGACTTCGCTGTCGGTCTGGCTTGCGAAAACATAGCCTTGCGCCTCAAGCTCCGAGTGCAGTTCCTCGTGGTTCTCGATGATGCCGTTGTGCGAGAGCGCGATGCGCGGCGTCTCGGCATTCGGCGAGAAGTGCGGATGCGCGTTGTCCGTGACCGGCTTGCCATGCGTCGCCCAACGGGTGTGAGCAATACCCGTGTATCCCGCCAATCCGAGACGACTCACTTCCTCCTGAAGATTCGCCACGCGCTCGACACTGCGCGCACGGACCAGCGTCCGCTCGTGGTACAGCGCGACGCCGCACGAGTCATACCCGCGATACTCCAGCCGCTTCAGGCCGTCGACCAGATTGGGAACGATGTCCCGCTGCGCCACCGCGCCGATGATTCCACACATAACGCTTCTCCGAAATGATTCGTTGCCAGCCAGTGAAGCGATGGTAGAGTTGGCGCATTGAAATTAATTGTCAATTTTATTTATTTCGTGAAATTAAAATTCATAATCATGTATTAATGAAATTTAATTTCATACCACCCAAATCCCACAAGAATCCCATGACAAGCCTCACGCTCGACGATCTGGACTTGCGAATCCTCGGCGCACTGCAATTGGACGCCTCGATCTCGAACCTGGAACTGTCGCGACGGGTGCACGCTTCCGCCCCGACCTGCCTGCGACGCGTTCGCGCGCTGCGGGAGGCGGGTGTCATCGCGCGCCAGATCGCCGTCGTCGACGCCTCGAAGCTCGGCCCGACGCTGACCGCTGTCGTCGAAGTGAGCCTCGACCGGCAAGCCGCCGAGGATTACGACACCTTCGAGACCTACATCTGCAACGAGCCGTCAGTGACGCAGTGTTACCGCGTCTCGCCGGGGCCGGACTTCGTCGTCATCGCAGAAGTACAGGACATGGCCGCTTACGACGAACTCGCCCGACGGCTCTTCAAAAGCTCGGCAAACATTCGCAACGTACGCACCTTCTTTTCGACGCGCCGAGCGAAGTTCGAAGCGAATGCGCCCGTCGTCGTCGCTCATCCGAACACTTCCCGGTAGATGAAAATGTTCATTTGAACATTCAACACCGTCATTTGAATGTCACTGTCGGCTGTCAAAGTGGCGCCCATTCCAGAACGAATGTGCGCATCACGACCGCCTGATGGACCTTTCAGAACGCCAGACCCGCATCGTCGCCCTCTTCCGCCAGCATGGCGAAATGAGTGTCGATGCCCTCGCCGAGCATTTCAGCGTGGCGACGCAGACGATTCGTCGCGACGTGAACGCGCTGTGCGACGCGAATGTGCTGCGCCGCTATCACGGCGGCGCGCGTCTGATGACGCCCGGTGCCAACCAGCCGTACGAAGTGCGCCGCGTGCGCAATCTCGAAGGCAAGCTGCGCATCGGTCACGCGGCGGCTGAACGCATTCCCGACGGCGCGACCGTGCTGCTCGGCATCGGCACCACACCGGAACAAGTGGCCGTCGCGCTCGTGCATCGCAAGCGTCTGTGCGTCATCACGAACAACCTGCGCGCCGCGCTGGTGCTGGCGAGCAATCCGGAACATCGCGTGATCGTCCCCGGCGGCGAACTGCGCTCGCCCAATCCCGAGATCCTCGGCGACGAAGCCGACCGGCTGTTTCGCGCCTATCGCGCAGACGTCGGCGTGTATAGCGTGGGCGGCATCGACGACGACGGCACGCTGCTCGATTACGACCGACAAGAAGCGGCCTCGCGTGAAGCTCTGCGCGACGCCAGCCGGTATCGAATTCTCGTCGCGGACGCGTACAAATTCACCCGCAAGCCCAGCGTGCGCGGTGGGCAACTCGTCGAGCAGGACCTCGTCATTACCGACGCCCCGCTGCCCGACCCGCTGAGTCAACGCACCTCGGGAGATTCGCCCGAGATTCTCGTCGTCTGATCCGAACGCCTCGCCCCTATCCGACACCATCGCCTTAGCCTGAGACCGCACACCATGTCATCCGCCTCGCTTCGTGCCTCAACCGTCCGCCTCGCTGCCGTTAGCGTGGCTGCCTTCGCCTGCGTCTTCGGTACGCTCGCGTCGTCCGCCGCCAGCGCCGCCCCGTTGATCGTCGCGCATCGCGGCGGCACGGGCGATACGCCTGAGAACACCGTGCAAGCCTTTACCAACGCGCTGCAAAACGGTGCCGATGCACTCTGGATGACGGTGCAGGTCACGCGCGACGGCGTCCCCGTGATGTACCGTCCGGCCGATGTCTCGGCACTCACGGACGGTCGCGGCAAGCTTGCCGATCTCGATTACGCCGACGTGAAGAAGCTCAACGCTGGCTACGCCTTCTCGCGTAAGAACGCCAACGGCCAGACCGCCTACCCCTTCCGCGACCACCCGCTGCCGATCCCCACACTGCGCGAAGCGCTGGCCGCCGTGCCCGCCAACGTGCCGGTGCTGCTCGACATGAAGCAGACGCCCGCCGCGCCGCTGGTCGAAGCCGTCATCAAGGTGCTTGACGACACGAACGCCTGGTCGCGCGTGCGTCTGTACTCGACGGAAGCGGAGGCGACGGACCGCATGCGTGCGCGTCGTCCGCAAGCGCAGCTCTTTGAATCGCGCGACGCTACGCGTAACCGTCTGGTTGCCGCGGCACTTGCAGGCCAGTGCGCTACGCCGCCCGCCCCGGGCACGTGGGCCGGCATCGAATTCCATCGTCAGGTGGAAGTGGTAGAGCGTTTCACGCTCGGCGAAGGCGTGTCGAAGATCGTCGCCAACTGGTGGACGCCGGCCGCCGTGCAGTGCTTCAAGTCGCGCGGCGACGTGCATCTCGTCGCCTTCGGGGTTGAGACGCCGCAAGACTTCGAAGCCGCGTCGCAACTGGGTTTCGATGCCGTGATGACCGATTCCCCGGCGCGCTTGCGTTCGGCGCTGGCCAATCAGGGGAAAGACGCGGCCAAGTAGTACGCGCACCAACACCAAAGCAACGTATCACCCGGGACGCGCGTCGATGTAGGACGTGCGTCCCGACTTCCCGCTAAACCTAAGCTTCAAGTTTTCGGGGAGTTGTTTTTCATATCTTTAGGACTCCAAATTTCTCACGTGACGCGAAATCCCGGGAATTTACACCGGGACGCGCATCACCCATTAGCCACACCTCGCTCAGGAAACACGCCATGAAGGTTTTCGTCCACTCGCCCCTCGCCCGTGCGGTCGCACTGGTTATCGGCTGCGGTGCCGCGACACTCGCGCACGCGCAGTCCAACATCACGCTTTACGGTATTGTCGACGGCGGCGTCGGCTACGCCAGCAATGTCGCCAGCGTCACCCGCGCAGGTGCGGCGGGCCGCCCGGCCACCATGACCGGCGCGTCGAACTACGCGTTCCAGAGCGGCACGTGGCAAGGCAGCCGCTGGGGCATGCAAGGCTCGGAAGACCTCGGCGGTGGCCTGAAGGCGCTGTTCCGTCTCGAGAACGGCTTCAACCTCGGTAACGGCACCGCCAGTCAGGGCGGCGCAGAGTTCGGCCGTCATGCGTATGTCGGCTTGCAGGACAAGGCTTACGGCACCGTCACACTCGGCCGTCAGTACGATCCGCTGATCGATCTGGTTGGCTCCGTCGGCGGCACCGCGCTGCTCTCTGGCGTGGCCGCACACCCGGGCGACGTCGACAACCTCGACCACAGCTCGCGCGTGAACAACAGCGTGAAGTACCGCTCGCCGACGTGGGGTGGCTTCACGTTCGGCGCGATGTACGGCTTCGGCGGCCAACCCGGCACGATGGGACGTCAGAACACGTGGGGCCTCGCCGGACAGTACGCCAACGGGCCGCTCACGTGGGGCGTCGGCTTCTCGCACGCCAACAACGACAAAGCCAGCGCGATGGACACGACCATCGGCAGTTGGGCAGGCTCGTCCGAGTCGGCTTTTGCATCGTCGATCAATGCGGGCTATGCCAGCGCCAAGGCGCGCGACGTGATCGCCACGTCGATGACCTACCAGATCGGCGACGCCACGCTAGGCGCGAACTACAGCCACACGGAATACTCGGCAGGCACGTATTCGCGCTTCACGCGCACGGCGAAGTTCGACACGGTTGGCGTGCTGGGGATGTATCGCTTCACGAACGCGTTCCGCGCCGGTGGCGGCTACAGCTTCACGAAGGTGAACGCACCGGCGGCCAACGTTTCAGGCGCGAAATACCACCAGTTCAACCTGGCGGCCTTCTACAACCTGTCCAAACGTACGGAGTTGTATGCGCTCGCGGGCTACCAGAAGGCTTCGGGCAGCACGCTCGACGTCTTCGGCAACGTGATCGACGCGACGGCCTCGGTCGGCGATGCCGCGAACGGCATGTCGTCGGCGACCAACTCGCAGACGGTGGTGCGACTGGGTGTTAGCCACGTGTTCTAACGCGGGGAATGTTGGGAGTAACGGCCGGCGAGGATGTCGGCCGTTGTTACGAGATGGTTATACCTTCACCCTCTAGCATTTCCCGAACGCGCGAATGTTGTGACGGTGGAAAAAGATCCAACCCGATGAGGTCCCATTCCTGCTTGATAATGGTGGCTCCGGAAGTGGAGGTTCCTGTTCCGCCGACATCTTCGATGGTTTCGACGTTAAGCATCATCTCGAGCGCGTTCGCCCGCAAAATTTCCGGCATCTGATCAAAACGCCTAACCGCCTTGGATAGCGCATCCTCAGGAGATGCGCAAAGCGCTGTGCCCAACTCGACAAGCGCGAACTGCATCCATTGCGCAAAATCGTCACTATTGAGGACGGCGGTGCTTCCCCATTCCTCGACGAATGTTCGAATCGCCTGCTCGCAATCCGTCGACGTACTCGGGATATCGTTGGGTGCCGCGTCAGCACCAGGAGGCGGCTGTTCGGTCACAACAAGTACCCCAGCGATACGCCCCAAAAGCATGGACATCCGATGTTCATGTATACGATCGGCTTCAATACGGAGCGCCTCACGTTCGCGCGCGAGCTCGCTTCTGATCTCGGCGATCTGATCGGTCAAATACAGTGATGCGTCGGGCCCGGCCTGCGCGACGCCGACAAGTTCGTCTCGCAACTCCTGGTCCGCGCGCCCCGTCGCCCTCGCCACCGACTCCATCTGCGTCAGTCGGGTTAGAAGGAGTTCGCATCGCTGCGCAATTTCCGTAATCACCGCACACCTCAGGACAGGACATCAAGAAAATCGCATTCTGCGCTTCTTGATGTGCCCCGCCTTGTGCAAATGGCTCATCGCTCAGACACCATCGCGACGCCTTTTACTGCTGAGAGAGCGCCGGTACTACGCCGCCTGCGCCGGCAGTGCCGGCACGATCTCCACTCTCGGACGCGGCAACGTCGTGACCGCATGCATTTGCGCACGCAGCCAGTCGCGGGGACTGCTGCCCGTCTTGCGACGGAAGGCACGAGCGAGCGCCGACGCGCTGTCGTACCCGACCTCCTCCGCCACGCGCGCAATCGGCTGACCGTCACGCAGACGCTTTTGCGCCAGACCGATGCGCCAGTCCAGCAGATAGTCCGCAGGCGACTGACCGACGACTTCGCGGAACTGCGCTGCGAAATTCGCGCGCGACATGTTGGCGGTGCTCGCTAGCGATTCGACCGTCCACGGCTCGCCCGGCTGGTTGTGAATGACGTTCAAGGCTCGCGCGAGACGCGGATCGCCCAGCCCGGCCAGCATGCCGAAGCTCACAAGCCGGTGTTCCAGCACGTGACGCAGCAGTTGAATCACCAGCAGTTCGAACAACCGGTCCATCACGGCCAGACGTCCGCAATGTTGGCCGAACGCTTCGGCGAACAGCCAGTTCAGCGTGAGTTCCAGTGTCGAGAGGGATTTCGTCGGCAGGATGAGGAAGTCGGGCAGCGCCGAGACGAGCGGATTGTTGTGACCACCGTCGAACGACAGCGAGCCGCACACCAGTTCCGTGCGATCTGCCTCGCCCGAGAGCAACTGATGGTGATTGCGTCGGGGGAAAAAGATCAGGGACGGCTCGGCAATCTGCTGCCGCACACCGTCTTCCGTGACCAGCGCAACTTCGCCCGAACGCAGCAAGTGCAAATGACCGCCATCGTGGGCGTCGACACCATAGCTGGCGATACCGCACATGCCGCCGCTATGAAACACACCGGCGCGAACGCCGAAATTCGAAATCAGGGTGGAGAGCCGATCCATGGCGCACTCGTCTAGATAACCCGGTGCGCCGATTATGGAGGATTTGCGTAACCCTTGCTTGGAACGTCCCTCACCCTTGTCCTGCCGTGGCAGAAGCTCAACTATGGCGGGTGTTACACACGCCATCCTCTGCCCTCACGTGCGATCACGTGCAATTACGCGCGGTTATCGGCGGAGGCAACCGGTGCAGCTGTCCCGATTTCCGAGCGCACTTGCGCACGCGAGCGTCCGGCGGACACCCCTTGTTGCAGCAGCGACGGATAGGTTTGCAGCGATTGGTCGAGTTGGCCTGATGCACGCGCTACACGCAATTCTTCAAGCACTTGCGCACGGCTCACGCCTTGTGAAGCCACGGCTTGGCCAGCATCGGCCGTTTGGGTGTCCGCGAAAGCCGAAGCGGAAGCGAGCGATGCGGTGGCGATAACAGCGGCGGCGAAAATACGAGCATTCATGATGAAACTCCTTTCGGTCGGCAGCGTGTGCCGTAAGTCGTTTTCCCTTGGGCGTCCGTCCGAATCACCGGACGAACGCTAGCGGGCATGACTAGAGATTACGAAAGGACAGCGCGTCTTGCACGGCAGGACGTCTTCAAGATGCGACCATTCGTCCAGTTCTGACGAACGTGATTGGCGCGCGCTATGACGTTGATAGCCAACGCTGATCGGATGGCCGAAAAAGGGGAATTTGTGGCTGTCGCAGTGCGTCTCAGACGCTGGTGGTGCGCCGTTTGACTTTGATGTCTGCGACCGGGATAACAGCGGCTGCCGCATCCCCGAGAAGACGACGCAACACATTGGGCTGGTTGACGAGATCGGCGAGCGTGTAGCGGTCGAGCACCGCGAAATACGAACGCAGCGCCTCGCCGAGCACACCGCGCAGATGGCATGCCGATGTGATGACGCAAGCGTTATCGCCCTGATGGAAGCACTCCACCATCGCGAAATCGGGCTCCATCGCACGCACCACTTCGCCAAGTCCGATGCGCTCCGGCGCGCGGCCGAGACGAATGCCGCCCGAGCGTCCGCGCACGGTATGCAGAAAGCCCAATTGGCCGAGCTTCTGCACGATCTTGACGAGGTGATTCTTGGGAATGTCGAAGGCGTCCGCCACGGACTGCACGTGCACGAGCTCGTCGGGATGAACCGCGACGTAGATCAGGGTGCGCAGACTGTAATCGGTATGGTCGGTAAGTCGCATCGACGGCGGACGTAGGCGTAAATACGCAAAAAAAGCGGAACGGAAGCGGGAACGAATCAGGCGGCGCACAGTGCGCCGCCTCTGATGATTATGCGAGCCAGTTTAACATGGCCTGGATATGCATCTTATGTCCCGCACAAGCCGTACGTCACCCGGATTTTTACAGAATGTTCGGGTGTGTACGGCGCGCAAATTCCCCTGTCGCAAGAAGGACTTACCGCCAAGCGCTTACCAACGCACCGTCAGCCCGCCCATCCACGAATAGTCGTAGGTTTGCGGGTTCAGACCGCGTCGATAGCCGACATCGAGATCCATCCATGACGTCGGGCTGTAGATGGCCCCCAGAATCATGAAGGCCGGGTTCGTCTTCTGCGCAAAATCGGGGTTTTGCGACGTGCCGACGTCCAGAATCAGTTGCGTCGACGGCAATACGCGATACAACACCGCCGCAGACGCCTTCCATACCCCCTGCCGCTGCCCCTGACGGTTCGCCTGATAAGCGCCGCCAGCGTTGGCGAGGAAGGTCCAGTCGTCGATCTGATACTGGGCCAGCAGCGTGGCGCCGGCGTTCACGCGGCCGGTGCCCAGTCCGCGCTGATCGTTGCCTGACGGAAATGTCAGATACGGTTTGAGGCCGACGCTGAACGCCCCGTCGTCGTACATGCGCCACTTGGCACCGGTCTCCACGTCGCCAACGCCACTGCCGGCGCTCTCGGAGCGGTTCTGGATGTTGGTGTACGGCACGTTGACGTACAGATCGAGCGCTTCGCCGAAACCGCGTGTGAGCGTGCTGTTCCAGAGCGTCTGACGGCCAATGTCCTGCTGCTTCGACGTGACTTCGCCATTCGTCTCGAACTGCCAGTTGCCGTCGCCCTGCGTGCCGGTGTCGTCGGAGGTCAGCGGGTGCGCAGCGAACGCGCTGATCGGGCAGAACAGCGCGAGATACATCAGTTGCTTCTTCATGAGTCGTTCTCTTTTTACGTGTGCCGTCCCGAGCGGCATGCCAACGCATGCGCCAGAACGAAAGTGTGTGGGGGGCAACGCCCCCGCCCCATCGGGCGGGTGGCATTGCATCTGCAATGTGTGCGTTAGGCTTGCAGGCTTCGCTTAGGGCTCAGAACCAGCGACCGAAGCGACGGATGTAGATCGTCTTCACCGTTTGCGCCAGTGCGATGTACCCAAGCATCGTTGCCACGAGCCAGTAGAAGTACGAGAACGGCAGGCTAACGAAGCCGAATGCCTCGGCGAACGGCGAGTACGGCAGCCAGCAAGCGATCGCAATGGCAACGGACGTCGAGAGCATGATCGGCAGCGCCGGCGTGCTTTGCAGGAACGGAATCTTCTGCGTGCGCAGCAGGTGCACGACCAGCGTCTGAGAAACGAGCCCTTCGATGAACCAGCCCGAATTCATGATGACCTGACCGGCGTCGCCACCATGCGCGTGATACAGCGCACCTGCACCGAAGACCGTCCACATCAGCGCATAGGTCGTAATGTCGAATACCGAGGAAGTCGGCCCGATCCACAGCATGAAGCGGCGGATGTTGCTGGCGTCCCACTTGCGGGGCTTCTTCAGGAACTCCGGATCCATGCGGTCCCACGGCAGGAACATCTGCGAGATGTCATAGATCAGGTTCTGGATGAGCAACTGCATCGCCAGCATCGGTTCCCACGGCAGGAACGCGCTCGCCACCAGCACAGAGAACACGTTGCCGAAGTTCGAGCTGGCCGTCATGTTCAGGTACTTGAGGATGTTGCCGAACGTCTCGCGGCCCTTGATCACGCCCGCTTCGAGCACCATCAGGCTCTTTTCCAGCAAGATGATGTCGGCGGTTTCCTTGGCGATATCCGCACCGGTGTCCACCGAGATGCCCACGTCGGCATCGCGCAGCGCCGGGGCGTCGTTGATGCCGTCGCCGAGGAAGCCCACGGTGTGGCCGTTAGCTTGCAAGGCCTTGACCACGCGCGCCTTGTGCAACGGGGCGAGCTTGGCGAACACGGTCGTGCGTCCCACGACTTCGCGCAGCGTGGCGTCGTCCATCGGCTCGATGTCGGCACCGAGCAGCGGCGTGCCCGGCTCCAGTCCGACCTGACGGCACACCTTGATCGTGACGATCGGGTTGTCGCCCGTGAGCACCTTGACCGTCACGCCGTGCTCGCGCAGCGCGGCGATCGCCGGGGCGGCGGAATCCTTGGGTGGATCGAGGAAGGTGAGGAAACCGCACACCGTCAGCTCACGTTCGTCGGACGTCTTGTACTGCGTCTTCGTCTCACCCACCGGAATGTCGCGAGTGGCCACGACCAGCACGCGGAAACCGTCTTCGTTGTATGCCTCGGCGCGCGCAATCAGCATGGCGCGTGCCGTGTCGTCGAGCGCACGCACACCCTGCGGGGTTTTCACATGCGTGGCGACAGACAACATTTCTTCGACGGCACCCTTCGTGATCATCTGATGCTCGCCGCGATCGTTCGCGACGACAACAGACAGACGGCGGCGTACGAAGTCGAACGGCAGTTCGTCGATCTTGGCAAACGCGCGCGGCTGCACCGATTCGCCGATCTCGTTGGCGCGACGGATGATCGCCACGTCGATCAGATTGCGCTGACCGCTCTGGTGATAGCTGTTGAGCCAGCCCAGACGCAGCACGTCTTCCTGCTCGTCGCCCGCCACATCCAGATGCTGTTCGAGAATGATGCGGTCCTGCGTGAGCGTGCCGGTCTTGTCCGTGCACAGCACGTCCATCGCGCCGAAGTTCTGCACCGAGTTCAGACGCTTGACCACCACCTTGCGGCGCGACATCGCCAGCGCGCCGCGTGCAAGGTTGGCGCTCACGATCATGGGCAGCATCTCGGGCGTCAGGCCCACGGCCACTGCCAGCGCAAACGTCAAGGCGCTGACCCAGTCGCCTTTGGTGAGGCCGTTGATCATGAAGACGATCGGCACCATCACCAGCATGAAGCGAATCAGCAGCCAGCTCACGCTGTTCACGCCACGGTCGAAGCTCGTCTCCACACGCTTGTGGCTCACGACGTTCTTCGCCAGCGCACCGAAATACGTGTCACCGCCGGTGGCGACGACCACGCCCACGGCCGTGCCGCTCACAACGTTCGTCCCCATGAAGCAGACGTTGGACAGATCGAGCAGGTTGGCATTGCCCTCGCCTGCTGCGATGGACGCGGACTTCTGAGCCACAGCGCCCAGCGTGTCGTACTTCTCGACGGGCAACGCCTCGCCGGTGAGCACCGCCTGGCTGATGAACAGGTCGCGCGATTCGATCAGACGCAGATCGGCCGGGATCATGTCCCCTGCCTGAAGCGTCACGATGTCGCCCACGACCAACTCGCGCATGGCGACCTCGTGACGCTCAGACTTGCCCGACGCCGACAGACGGCGGCGCACGCTGGCCGTGGTGCGCACCATCGCCTTGAGCTTCTCGGCCGCCTGCAGCGACCGGAACTCGGAGAAGAAGCGCAGCAGGCCGCTGATCGTCACCATCGTCGACAGGATGATGATGCCCTTGTAATCCTGATCGCCCGGATCGGCGAAATAGACGTCGGTAAAGAAGCTGATCGTAACGAGCGCGAGTAGCACGAAGACAAACGGGTTGTTGAAGGCGCTGACAAGCTGGCGTGTCCAGTGCGGCGGCTTGTCGTGGGCAATTTCGTTGGGGCCGTAGCGCGTCTGGCGCTGACCGACGTCGGCGAGCGGCAAGCCGCTGACATCGGTGCCGAGCGTGTGCAGGACCTGGTGCAGCGGTTCGGTCGCAAGACGTGCGACGACTTCGGGGCCCGAGAGCGGCAGGTCGGACGCTGTTGCGTTGTCGACGAAGCCGCGCTGCTTATGGCGGGAGCGGTGGTTATTTGTCATGACGATTTCCTGGCGCGACTTACGCTTGCCCTGATGGGCGGGCGGCGGGCCGGTCTCGTCAGTCGCTACCGAAGATCACTCTCCGGAAAAAACGCGCGAACGCACCCAGCCGCGCCGCGCAGCACGCGGTCGGTGAAAGCAAAAATACTGAGGTCTGGCATCGGATCGCCCGCCGGGAAGCCATACGTCAAAGGTACGGTCCCGACGGGCCACATTCGGCTACTTCCGTCTTCCATTTCGGACTCCTTATGTTCGTTGATTCGGTACGCCGGCAAACGATCGTTGCGTTGTCCGGCAGTGATGGGGCGGCTCGATCAGCCGCGCGGCACTAAGCGTGCGCGGGCATGCCCGTGGTCGCGGCGCGACGCGAGGCGTCGTCGGACCAGAACACGCGGCGCACGCTGCGCTCGCCCGACAGTCGCATGACGAGCGACGTGAGCGAAGCGCGCGAACCCTGCGGGCAATCGAGCGTAACGGTGGCGGACGCCTCGTCGCGGTCGCTCCAGCGGGTGATGCTGACGTGCGTGGCGCGCAGACCGAGCGCGGTGAGATCGATGAACATCTGCTTGCGCAAGGCCCCGAGGGCCTCGGCCAGACAAACGATGGTCAGGTGCGACACCGGCGTGGTGCGTGTCGGTTGGCTCTGGAAAGCCTGGAAGGTTTGAAAAGCTCGCATGATTTCCTCGCATGGCTGCGAAGTGTCCGTACCGCATGTGAGCGCGCGGCATGGACGGCCGGCTCGCGAAAACGCATCGTCGCAACGCACGATGCAAAACACATGCGCAAGACGACAACGCCCATCACAGGCACGACAGTGGAAACTTTTGCGGGAATGACGCCGAAAACATACGCTCAGGGCGAGCGTTCAAGTGGCGCAAGACACCGCATCCTGCATGAGGACGCGGCACAGGGAAGGCTGTGGATCCTCAGGCAATCAATCGATCAAAGATCGAGGACTACTGGCATCGGAATTCACGGACTAACCCCTTAGATTGAAGACAGGGCGGATGGTAACTGAGGCCAAATTGGAGCGTCAAGCGATAAATGCTGCATCGCAAACATCTTCAGAATTCTCCTTAATACAACACCGCCCCCGACCGCTCAAGCCGATCCCACGGCCCTGAGCGACGACGTCCCGAATTCGGCACTCCGATGAATTGTCTATACGGAAAGCACTTCCGATTGACAGGGATATTTCCCATGAGTTATTAATAATGATTATCATTAACAAATTATTGGCATTTGTCTCACCTGCTGCATGACCGTTGCCAGCGTTCGCGCTGGTCCTGAGCGTCGTGAGTAGACCGAGCGTCAGGCTGGATCATGCAAACCCCGGGCACCCTCCCCTCTACCGTCGAGATGTTGTACAGCCATCACCATTCGTGGTTGAGGGGCTGGTTGCATCGACGTCTGGGCAGTGCGGAACAAGCGGCCGACATTGCGCACGACACTTTCGTGCGATTGCTCGGCAGCGAGCGGGTCCCCGCCTCGTTCGACGAACCGCGTGCGTATCTCACGACGGTTGCGCAGAATCTCGTCTCGAATCACTGGCGACGTCAGAAGCTCGAACGCGCGTATCTCGAAGCCCTCGCACAGGTGCCGCGCGACGTCGAATGGTCGCCCGAAACGCGCGCCATCATGCTTGAGACCCTGCTGGAACTGGATCGACTTCTGGACGGCCTGCCGACCATCGTGCGGCAGGCGTTTCTGCATTCGCAGCTGGACGGACAAACGCACGCCCAGATTGCGGCCACGCTCGGCATCTCGATTCCGACGGTCAAGCGCTACCTCGCGAAAGCCTTGCAGCGCTGCTATTTCGCCGACCTGTCGTTTCTCGACTGATGCCATCCCGTCAGCCCCGGCAGCCCAATAACGCCACCGCCATGCCCGCCATTCGCTCAAGCTGGTACGACGCCACCACCGACGCCGCCAATCTGCCGGCGGACGTGGCCGAGCGCGCGGTCGAGTGGCTCATCGAGTTGCAGGGTGACGACGTCTCGCCGCAAACCGTCGCCGACTGGCACGCGTGGCGCACCGCACATCCCGATCACGAACGTGCCTGGCAACGCATCGAGTCCGTCAAAGGCAAGCTCGCGCCGCTCGCTGCGCCCGTGGAAGCCGGTGTCGCGCAAGCCGCACTGGCTCCCCCCGCATCACCGCAGCGCCGCCGCGCAGTGAAGTCGCTGGCCGTGCTGCTCTTCGCCGGTGGCGGCACATGGGGCGTGCTGCATTCGTCGCCGTGGCGGCACTGGTCGGCCGACGTGCAAACCGCTGTGGGCGAGCGTCGTAAGTTGCAGTTGGATGACGGCACACAACTCGTGCTCAACACGGACAGTGCCATCGACATCGTCTTTCGCGACGACGAACGCCGCGTCAGGCTGATCGGCGGCGAAGTACTGATCACGACCGCGCCGGACAACCTTGTGCCGCCCCGCCCGTTCCTCATCGAAACCTCGCAGGGCACGGCACGCGCGCTCGGTACGCGTTACACCGTGCGCCAGTTCGACGACGGCACGCATGTGAGCGTGTTCAAGGGCGCTGTGGAGATTCGTCCGCGGGCCACGTCCGACAAGTCGCTGATCGTGCAGGCCGGACACCACGCGAGCTACACGACGAACAGCATCTCCGAAGTCACCAAGACGCCCACGGACGACGCGACATGGGCCGAAGGCTTCATCGTCGCGCGCAGCATGCGGCTTGGCGATTTCGTGGACGAGTTGGCGCGCTACAGCAACGCATCGCTCTCCTGCGATGCGAGCGTCGCCAATCTGCGCGTGTCGGGCACGTTTCCGCTCGACGACGTCGGCAAAGTCCTCGACACACTCGGCACCACGCTTGCGGTGCGTACGGAAGCGGTCACCCGCTTCTGGGGCACGAGAGAAATCCGGCTCGTTCCGGCCTGACGCAAAGGCACCGAACGACCGAATCCAGCCGCCCTCCAGCCGCATTCCGGCGGCTCAACGAATTTTTTTGAAAAAGGTGATCCGTTTCTGTTTTTCGCGGGTCATGGAAGTCGAGCACCACCGCTCTACTTCCACACGAAAGGTCAGATCATGGGTCACGTCCGTGGGCAGCAACAGCGCCCCAGCCAACCACATTGGGTCCATCGCCGCACGCGGATGGCCTGCGCATTGGGCCGCATCGCCCTTGGCGCAGCCGTTGCCGCACCCACGGGCGCGGTCCTCGCAGTCGCTCTCACGCCGCTCTCAGCGCAGGCCCAGAATGCGGGTGCACCTGGCGCGCGCGCCTTCGACATCCCCGCGGGTTCGCTCGAAGACGCGCTGAGCCGCTTCGGTCGCGACGCCGGCATCATGCTGTCGTTCAAGCCTGAAGTCACAGCGGGACGTCACAGCAACGGCCTGAAAGGCACCTACACGCCGCGTAACGGCCTCGACGCGCTCGTGGCAGGCACCGGCGTGGAAGTCGTCCCGCAATCGAACGGCAGCTTTCTGATTCAACCGGCAAGCAGCGCCGCGTCCCTGGACGGCGCCGTCGCCCTGCCGACGACCCACGTCACCGCCACGTACGACAACGGTCTGCAACCGGCCTACGCGGGCGGCCAGATCGCACGCGGCGGCAGCCTCGGCATGCTCGGCTCGGCCGACGCCATGGACGTGCCGTTCAGCACGATGAACTACACCGAGCAGATGGTGCGCGATCAGCAAGCGCGCACGCTCGCGGATGTCGTCATCAACGAATCGTCGGTGCGCATGCTGACCTCCAGCGGCGGCTTCGGCGAAGACTTCCAGATTCGCGGTTACACCGTCTCCAGTAGCGACGTGGGCCTGAACGGCCTGTACGGCATGGCGTCCGCCAGCCGGGTGCCAGCGGCCATTGTCGAGCGCATTGAAGTCCTCAAGGGACCGGGCACGCTGATGAACGGCATCGGCCCGAGCGGCAGCATCGGTGGCGCGATCAACGTGGTGACCAAGCGCGCCACGAGCGAGCCGATCACGCGGCTGACGACCACGTTCCAAAGCAAATCGCAACTCGGCGTCGAAGCCGACGTGGGCCGTCGCTTCGGCGAAAACCAGGAATGGGGCGTGCGTCTGAACGGTGTGTTCCGTGACGGCAACACCACGCTCGACAATGGAAAGCAGAACATCGGCTTCGGCTCGGTCGGCCTCGACTACACCACGCAACGTCTGCGCTGGACGCTCGACGCCTACACGCAACACGAAGGCGACGACAACTTCCGTCCGCAGATCGGCTTCCAGTCGTCTGTGAAGAAGATTCCGGACGCCCCCTCGGGCTATCGCAACTTCTACCCCGGCAGCGAACTGCATCTGCACGACTCGGCCGTGACCACGCGCCTCGAATACGACGTGCTGCGCAACGTGACGGTGTGGGGTGCCGTGGGCTATCACTACGCCACGGCCTATCAGACGTTCCCGAGCGGCCCCGCCGACGCGCTCGGCAACTTCACCGTCATGAATTCGTATTACGACTCGTACACGCGCTCGCGCACGGGCGAAGTGGGCGCGCGCGTGAACTTCAGGACGTTCGACGTCGGTCACACGGTGACGGTGCAGGCATCGCGTCTGGAGCAGGACTCGGGCAACGCCTATGTGCCGGGCTCGACGTCGGTGGCCTCGAACATCTACAACCCCTCGCCGCTGCCCGGCATCGGCGCGGCGCGCACCGAGGCCAAGAAGGCGTCTGAATCCGCGCTGACCAGTATCGCTGTGACCGACACACTGTCGTTCCTGAACGACCGCGTGTTGCTCACCGGCGGCCTGCGTCACCAGCGTGTTGCGCTCGACAACTTCAGCACCGCCACCGGCGCACTGACCGGAACGTACGACCAGAGCGCCGTTTCGCCGCTCGCAGGCATCGTCGTCAAGCCGCTCCAGAATGTGTCGGTGTACGCGAACTTCACCTCGGGTCTGTCGCGTGGCGGCACTGCGCCCGTCGGCACCGTCAACGCCGGGCAAGTGTTCCCGCCGTACAAGTCGAAGCAGTACGAAGCCGGTGTGAAGGCCGACTGGGGTCCTGTGACGACGACGGTGTCGGTGTTCCAGGTACAGCGCCCTAACGCCGTGACCGATCCGTCGACCAATCTCTACAGCTTCGACGGCGAGCAGCGCAATCGCGGCATCGAACTGTCGGCATACGGCGAAGTCGTGAAGGGTCTGCGCCTGATGGCCAGCGCCACGTTCTACGACGCGAAGCTCACCAAGACCGCCGGCGGCACCAACGACGGCAACGATGCGAACGGCGTGCCCAAGCGCGCGTTCAACCTCGGCGTCGACTGGGATACGCCGTGGGTGCCGGGCCTCTCGCTCAACGGCCGCATCATCAACACGTCGCGCATGTACTTCAACGCCGCCAACACGCTCGAACTGCCCGCATGGACACGCTACGACATCGGCGCGCGTTATCGCACGCGTGTCGCGGGCAAGTCGGTCGTGTTCCGCGCCAACATCGAGAACCTTTTCAATTCGAACTACTGGCTCATGAGCGGCACCTACGCCACCGTGGCCGCACCGCGCACGTTCCTGCTCTCGGCGCAAATCGACTTCTGAAGACGAACGACATGCCGATGAGCCTCCACCGATTCACCGATTCCTTCCGTTTCGCCACCTCTCCAAGGAGACCGCAATGAAGACGACTGCCACCCACCGAATGACGCGACTGCCCCAGTTGGTCAAGCTCACCGCCGGTGCCCTCATCGCCTTCGCCGGTGCTGCGCAGGCACACCAGATCTGGATCGAGCAGCCTGCCGGTCAGAACGCCGTGATCCGCTTCGGCGAATTCGGCGAAAACCTGCGTGAAGCGTCGCCGGGCCTGCTCGACAAGTTCGTCGCGCCCACCGGCACGCTCAGCTCGGCACAGGGCGAGAAGACGGCCGCCGCCACCAAGACGGCCAACGGCTTTGCGCTCCCGTTCAAGGCGAGCGCCGGTGAATCGCTGATCGCCGAAGAAGCGAAATACCCGCTCTTCACGTCCAAGCGCGACGGCCAGGAAGTCACGAACTGGTACCGCCCTGCGGCGCGTCTGGCGACCGACTTCTCGAAGCAGAAGCCGCAACTGACGCTCGATCTCGTGCCCGCCGGCAAGCAGGGCGAGTTCCAGCTGTTCTTCCAGGGCAAGCCGCTGCCCAAGGCGAAGGTCTCGCTCGTCACGCAATCGGGCTGGGCCAAGGAAGCGCATACGAACGAACAGGGGCTCGTGACGTTCGACATGCCGTGGAAGGGTGTGTATGTTGCCGAAGTCAGTCACAAGGACATGACGCCGGGTGAGCGCCCGGGTGCCAAGGGTGCCGAGCGCTATCAAGGCGTGAGCTACGTGACGACCACGACCGTTATGCAAGCCGACGGCATCGAACCTCTGCCGGCTGGCCCCGCTGCCACGCCCAACAAGTAAGCGACACGCATCATGGCTCAGGCTCGCCGCGCCCCGTCCGGCAAGGTCGGCAACGCTGGACTTTCCGAACGCATCGTCAACATCGGGGCGCTTATCTCACGCATCGTGGCGGCCATTGGCGGCGGTTACGCCGTGGCCGCCCTCGCGAGCGTTGCCGTACTCGCACTGCCGATGAACAAGGCGCAGGCGGTCATCACCGGCGAGTTGGCGAGCTTCGCCCTCTATGCCGGTGCGGTCGTCTGGGTGTTCGCCGTGCGCAGTGCATGGCGTGCCTGGGCCGGTCTGCTTATTGTGGCTGCACCGCTTGCGCTGGCTGCGTGGGCGGTGGCTTCCGGCCACCTGACGGGAGGTGCGGCATGACGTCTACGCCTACGCCGAAAGCGAAGCCACAGGCACGTGGCATCCGTCAGACGATGTCGGACCTGCATACGTGGTCCGGCCTACTCGTCGGCTGGCTGCTGTACGCCATGTTCCTCACGGGCACGGTGAGCTACTTCAAGGACGAACTGTCTCAATGGATGCGCCCTGAAGTGCCGCATCAGCAATCGTTGCCCGATCCGGCGGTGGTCGCACAGAACGTCGGCAATCAACTCGTGACGCTCGCTGCGGGCAGCCCGCAGTGGAGCATCTACCTGCCCACCGAGCGCAATCCGGTCGCGGGCGTCTTCTGGCGCAATCCGCCTGCGCCGAAAGGCACAATCAAAGGCGAAGGAAAAAGTGCTGACAGCGCCCCGCGCCGCACCTTCGAAGAAGCGACGTTCGATCCCTCGACCGGTCAGACGCTCAAGGCACGCGAAACCCTTGGCGGCGACTTCTTCTATCGGTTCCACTTCCAGTTTCACCCGCTGCCGGTCCTGTGGGGACGCTGGCTCGCGGGCTTCTGCGCGATGTTCATGCTGGTGGCGATCGTCAGCGGTGTGATCACGCACAAGAAAATCTTCATCGACTTCTTCACCTTCCGATGGGGCAAGGGACAACGCTCATGGCTCGATGCGCACAACGCGCTGTCGGTCTTCGGCCTGCCCTTCCATCTGATGATCACCTACACCGGCCTCGTGACCCTCATGGCGATGTACATGCCGTGGGGCGCGCAAACGGCGATCAAGACACCGATGGACCGCGCGCAACTCAGCGCCCAGCTCAGCGCCTTCCCACCGCCGGGTAAGCCGACGGGTGAAAAAGCGCCGTTGGCACCGATTGCGCCGATGGTGCGTGAAGCGCAGGCCCGTTGGGGTGCGAACGATGTCGGACGCGTGACCGTCACCAATGCCGGTGACGCGGCGGCGCGCGTGGCCGTCACACGCGGCGAAAGCACCCGCGTCTCGATGAGCCCGCAGTACCTGCTGTTCGAGGGGACGACCGGCAAGCTGCTCGATGTTCACGACGGTGTCGGCCCGGCGGCCGAAACGCGTGGCGTGATGTACGCCCTGCACCTCGGACGCTTCAGCGATCTGCATCTGCGCTGGCTGTACTTCCTCGTCAGTCTCGGCGGCACGGCGATGGTCGGCTCGGGGCTGGTGATGTGGACAGTCAAGCGTCGCAGCAAGCTACCTGACCCGACGCGTCCCCATTTCGGCTTTCACGTGGTCGAGCGTCTGAACATCGCAGCGATTGCGGGCCTCTCGATTGCGATGACGGCGTTCCTCTGGGGCAACCGCTTGATTCCGGCGGATGCACTCAAGCGCAGCGTCACCGAAGTCGACGTGTTCTATTGGGTATGGGCAGCAACGTTGCTATACGCGCTGGTGCGCCCCGCCAAACGTGCGTGGGTGGAATTGCTGTGGTTCGGCGCTGCCGTGCTCGCGCTGCTACCGGTACTGAACGCTGTCACGACGTCGCGCGGCCTCTGGCATAGCCTGACGACCGGCGACTGGGTCTACGCAGGCGTGGATCTGATGCTCTTGGCCTTCGCGGCGCTGCATGCGTGGCTCGCGATTCGCACCGCGCGTCACAAGCCCAAGACGAAGCCCGCGCGCGCCACGGCACCGTCCCGCACGACGGCCAGTGCGTCGATCAATGCCCCGTTGAACGAGGACCGCGCATGAGTCATTTCGTTACTTTTGCGCTCTGCCTCGCGGGCTTTGCGGCGCTGGCGATGTCGACGGAGCGTCAGCAGGAGGCGTTCTTCGGACGCGTTTCACCGGCGCGCACGCGCAATGGCCGGATCGCCGGATGGACGGCATTGGCTGCGGCGCTCGGCGCAACGGTCATGGATCAGGGATGGGGATTCGGGCTGGTGAGCTACAGCGGACAGACCAGCATGGCCGCCGGTCTGGTGTATCTGACGCTCATTCTGGCGGAGCGCCGCCGCCAGTCTCGCTGAGAGACTGGCCGACGATCACTCGTTCTCTTCGAAGTAGTGGCCGAACTTGGCCTGCTTGGTGCGGATATAGCGCTCGTTCTCTTCGCGCATCGGAATGTCGAGCGTGACACGCTCGCTCACTGGGATGCCGTGCTTGATGAGCGTGTCGAACTTCTTCGGGTTGTTGCTCATGAGGCGCACCGAACCCACCCCGAGAATGCGCAGGATGGCAGCCGCAGAGTCGTATTCGCGCGCGTCGTCGGGCAGGCCGAGATCGAGGTTGGCTTCGACCGTGTCGCGCCCCTGCTCTTGCAGCAGATAAGCACGAATCTTATTGCTCAGACCGATGCCGCGCCCTTCATGACCGCGCAGATACAGCATCACACCGCGCCCCTCTTCGGCGATCTTGCGCATGCTCACGTCCAGTTGCTCGCCGCAATCGCAGCGATAGGAACCGAAGACATCCCCCGTCAGACATTCCGAGTGCAGGCGTACCAACGGCGGCAGTTCGCCACCCGCGCCCGACACGTCGCCCATCACCAGCGCGAGATGCTCGTTGGCGCTGTCTTTGACGCGAAATGCGTGGGAAGTAAAGGTGCCGTAGCGAGTGGGCAGCGTTGCCGTAGCGACAAGCTCGACGCATTCGCCAGCGTCGCAATTGAGCGTGGCAGGGGCAGTACCAGGGGACTTCATGTTGACGTTCAAACGGGCTGGAATTGGAAGTCGCTCACCACCAGACGGTGGTAGCGCGTGTTCGGAGTGTACCGCCATTTCCGAATTTCAGCCGACAGCGCCATGCAACAGACTGTTGCACGACGCTGTCCAATCGGCCGAACGCCGCGCCGACGGGGGCTGACGATACCCCCCCGTCAGCCCTGACCGGCCGCTTCCTGCCGCGATCAGTAGTCGGCACGCAGCGTGAGCATCACATTGCGACGCTCGCCATAAATGCCATAGAAGGTCGACGGCACCCGTGCGTAATAGTCACGATTGAACACGTTGTTCACGTTCAACTGTGCTTCCAGATGGCGGTTCACGCGGTACGCAAGCATTGCGTCCCACACCGCGTACCCCCCTTGTGCCGCGCCCACGGTCCGGTACGTCGAGCTTTGGATACGAACGCCCCCGCCGATCCGCAGACCATCAAGCACACCGCCGAACGGACCGTCCGAGAAGCGATAGGTTGTGTACAGCTTGAACAGATGTTGCGGCTCCTCGCCGTCGAGCGCCTGACCGATCTGGCTCGGATCGCTGTTGTATCGCGTGTTGAGCAGCGTGTAACCGGCATAGACGTTCCAGTTGCGCGTGACCTGCCCGGTCACTTCGGCCTCCCAGCCCTGACTTTGCGCCGAGCCTGCCGCCACCGAACCGATCGCGTGGAACGGGTCTGCGACTGCGCGGTTGGTGTCCGTCATCCGGAATGCCGCCACCGTCGCGCTCAGGCGACCGTCGAGGAACGAACCTTTCACGCCGACTTCGTACTGCTGCCCCTCACGCGGTGGCAATCCCTGCCCGTCGAACGTCGTTGCTGTCTGCGGCGCGAATATCTTCGAATAGTTGAAGTACGCGTTGATCTGCGGCGTAAGCGCCAGTACGACGCCGCCATACGGAATGAACTTGTGATTCGCCCGCGCAGTGGTGTTCCACGGCCCCTCGGTCGGCAACAGGCTTTGGCTTTGCTGCTGGAACCACGCCTCGCGTCCTCCCAACACGACGGTCAGCGGATCGAGCACGCGCACACGCGCCTGCCCGTAGACGCCGAATTGCTGCGCCTGCAGGTTGTTACCCGACGTGAACGGAATCGTCGGCTCGTTCGACGGCGGCGAAAAGATGCTGAACGTGCCGAGATTCTGACCACCGGACAGGCTGCGCTGCTGCGTCATTTGGTAGTTCATGCCGACAAGCCACTCGTGCTTGCGGCCAAACGCCTGCACCGGTCCGGACAGATGCGAGTCGATCCCCAACAGATTGTTCTCGCCTCGCTGCGACTGGCCGAAATACCGGGCAGTAAGCGTCGTCGGATTGATCCCCGGGCCGAGATAGGCGTACTTGCTGTTGGAAAGCACATGACGATAATTGACGGTCGTCGTCGACACGATGTCGTTATCGAAGCGATGCTCCAGTTTGCCGTTAACTTCCTGCATCGACGCCCAACTGTAGTTCCAGTCCGGCGAGAAGTTCGAGTTATTTGGTGCGTCGAGGAACGAACGGTTGGTCAGCAGTGACTGACCGTAGTCGAACCCATGCAGCGGATTGACCTGGTAAGAGCCCGACAGCGACAGCAGTGTGCGCGGTGTGAGGTCGAATTCGAGCGCGCCGTAAGCCAGGAAATTGCTCTCGCTGGTACGCGTGATCGATTTGTTACCGGTGTCGCCCGTCAATACCGCTCGCCCGCGAATCGTGCCCGACTGATTGAGGGGGCCGGTCACGTCGATCATCTGACGATAGTTCGCCCACGAACCGATCGTCGTTTCGCTACGCACGGCGAATGTGTCGCCCGGACGCTTGCGCACAAGATTAACTGTGCCTCCCGGCTCGCCTGTGCCGTCAAGCAGGCCCGCCGGGCCGCGGAAAACTTCCACCCGATCGTACATCGACAGATCGAACTGCGGCTGGTATTGAATACCGCTCAGGATCGAAACACCGTCGAACTCCACGCCCACGTTGTAGCCGCGCGAGTTGAAGTAGTACGTGCCGTCGCCATAGTTGATCGCGGTGATGCCGGTGGTGAACTGCAATGCATCGGCGACCGAGGTCATGGCCTGATCGTCCATGCGCGCACGCGTGACGACCGATACCGAGTTAGGAATGTCCTTCAGCGCCTGCGGCGTTTTCCCGATTGTCGTAGTCTGCGTGCCGTAGGAGGTCGAGCCTTCGGTTTGCGCGTCGCGCTGTGCCGTCACGTTGGCCGCCGGTAGTGCGGCGGACGCGGCACCGCCGCCCGAAGACGAAGCCGCAGGCGACGGCGTCTGCGCATGCGCCGTCGCAGCGCACAGCACCAGCATGGCGACGGCGACAGGCGTGAGCGCATGGCGCGCATTCGACGACTGCCCTGCGCGTATTGCATCGAACATATGACCCCGTGCGGCCTGCGTCCGGCGAGAATTCTGATTCGTTTGCATCGTTGACAACACTTCCCCTTGTTGCCGGGTTCTACCGGCGATCCAAAATTAACGTTCGTGTGCTTTGTGTGGCCACCGTCCAATTCCCGCTACACTGGCGGAAATATCGCAAATGAGACTCATTACTAAATTTGCGTGTGATCCGGCTCAACACATTGATAGCTATGGAGAATATCGGGTTCGAAAAAGGTAAGGACGACAATAAGTGTCGATTTTTTGACAATCGTTATCCAATTGGCGACATCCTGACGCGAGACCCGCAATCCCCCCATGAGTGACTTCCTGCGCAAACGATTTCCCAATGCCGTGCGGCCGTTACCGCGCGATGTCTTTGCACAGGTCACGCCCTTCCGTCACGGCGAACGGCTGATCTGGCATCGCCATCGTCACGGCCAGTTGGTGTTCCCGGTGCGCGGGATTGTGCGCGTACTGACACCGTCCGCCATCTGGACGCTGCCGCCCTCGCGAGCGCTCTGGCTGCCGTCGGACATCGAACATGAACTGCACGCGGTGGGCGACGGACAGATGGGCAACATCTACATGGAGCCGCGCGCGTTCCCGTGGGACTGGACCATTCCGACGGTGATTCTCGTCACCCCGCTGATTCGCGAACTGGCCGTGACCGTCAGCCGTGATGGCGACAGCTACGGTCCCACGAGCCGTGCAGCGCTCTCGGTACCGCCGTTGATGGGTGTGTTGCACGACGCAGCACCAGTGCCCGAACGCGGCGTGCCGGTGCCGAAGGACGAGCGGTTACAAGCGATCTGTGAGCACCTGATGAACGAGCCGGCCAGCAAACTGACGCTCGACTTCTGGGGGGAACAGTTCGGGGTGAGCGGACGCACGCTCGCGCGTCAGTTCCAGACGGAGACGGGCATGACGTTCGTGACGTGGCGTCAACACTTGCGCGTGTCCGAAGCGATTTCGACGCTGGCACAGGGGGTGTCGGTCGCGGCGACGGCAGACGCGTTCGGCTATGCCAGCCCCAGCGCCTTCATCGCCATGTTCAAACAGGTCACGGGACGCTCCCCGCAACGCTATCTCGCAGACGCCTGAGCCTGACTCGGGCATCTGCCAACACAACACTCAGCGCGTGACGTCAGCGCGCATAGCTCACAGGCATTCCACCATCGGGATTCGGCAGGACGCCCATCGGCACGCCGTAGATAGTCTGCAATGTGTCGGGCGACATCAGTTCTGCCGGGGTGCCGCGCGCAATCGGTTTGCCGTGTTTGAGCGCGAGCAGCGTGTCGCAAAAGCGCGCAGCCATGTTGACGTCGTGCAGCACGATCACCACGCCGAGACCATGCGCGTCGGCCAGTTCGCGCACGAGTTTGAGCACGTCCAGTTGATGGGCTACATCGAGCGCCGAGGTCGGTTCATCCAGCAATAGACACTGCGCCTGCTGCGCAACGAGCATCGCCAGCCATACGCGCTGACGCTCCCCGCCCGAAAGCGACTCCACGAGACGGTCGGCAAAGCCGAGTACGTCCGTCTGCACCATCGCGTTCTGCACGGCCTCATGGTCATGGGCGTCGAAGCGTCCGAGCGCGCCGTGCCACGGGTAACGACCGAGCGCGACGAGTTCCGACACCGTCATCCCGGCCGCGGCGGGCGGCTGCTGCGGCAAATACGCCACACGCCGCGCAAACTCGCGTGCGCCCCACGACGCCAGCGCCCGTCCCTCGAACTGGATGTTGCCGCTCACGGGCGAGAGCTGGCGCGCGAGCAACTTGATCAGGCTCGACTTGCCCGAGCCGTTGTGGCCGATCAGTCCGTGCACCTGTCCGGCCGCGAGTTCCAGCGTCAGTGGCGCGAGCAGCGTGCGCCCCTCTACCGCGAACGAAACGTCTTGCAAAGCGAACATCGGGATATCAGTCATGAGTATTCGGTGAAGCAGGTTCGTTGGGTGTGCCGACGTCGGCTTGCGGCTCGTGTGATTGACGCAACTGACCGTAGTCGAGACGAATCAGACGATCCGCCAGATCGAAGTAGCGGTCGTCGTGGGTAATGACCAGCACGCTCTTGCCGCGCGCTTTGAGCGCGGGCAGCATCTGGCGGTAAAAAACATCCTTGAACAGCGGGTCCTGATCCGCCGCCCATTCGTCGAAGACGTAGAACGGCCGGTCTTCCAGATAGGCCACTAGCAATGCGAGGCGCTTGCGCTGTCCCTGCGACAGATCGAGCGTGGAAAAGCGGCCGTCCGAGATCGTGACCTTGTGATCGAGTTGCAGCGACTTGAGCAGCGCCTGTGCCTGCGCGTCGAGCCCTTCCGGGGGCAAGCCGAGCAGATGTTCGAACAGAAAGAAGTCGCTGAACACCACGGAGAACAGTTGACGGTAGTGGTCACGCTCGGCGTCGCCCACGGGCACGCCATCGACCACGATACGACCCTGCTCGGGGGCATACAGGCCGACGATCAGCTTGGCCAGTGTGGTCTTGCCGCTCCCGTTACCGCCGACCAGATAGACGAGTTCTCCCGGACGGAACGTGAGCGTCACCGGCCCCAACGTGAACACTTCGTTTTCCTGCTCACGGAAGTAGCGATGCGTGACGCCCTCAAGCACGATCTCGTGGAACGCCGGTGTTTCGCGCTTACCCGGGGCGGGCAGCAGTTCGCGCGGCAGTTCGTTCTCCACCTGTGCGATGCGCTCCAGCGCGACGCGCGCACTGCCCAGCGACGGCATCGCCGAGAGCACGCCTTCGATCGGCATGATCATGTACAGGAACACGAGCGCGTAGCCGGACACCACCTGCGGCGGTAAGTCGACGTGACGCAGCACCACGAACAGCGTCAGGCCGATGAAGGCGAACAGAATGAAGCTGCCCCAACTCGCTGCCGCCGCATACAGCACGTAACCGCGCGTGCGCTGCACGCGCACCGCTTCGACATTGCTGGCGAGACGGTCTTCGATGAAGGCGTCGCGACGGGCGCGATGCAGCTTCAGCTCCTTCGCCCCGTCGAACAACGCGCGGAAGTCCTTCACCAGCGATTCCTCCCGCTTGCGCGAGCTGCGCAGATGCAGCAGCGCGCGCTGGTTGGCGAAGCGAAATCCCGCCGCGCCGATGAAGATCGTCACCACGGCGAACAGCAGAATCTCCCACGACAGATAGCCGAGATACACGAGGCATCCCGCGATCACCGCGCCCTGCATCGCGAGCACCGGCAGGTTCACGAACAGCACGACGATGGTGTCGAGATCCTGCGTGAGGACGGCAATCGCTCGAGCAATGCCGTGCCTCTCAAGGCTCGCGTACGGTGCGGCACCGATACGGCGCACAACCTGCATGCGCAACGTCGCCTTCGCGCGCTGACCGAGCGACATGAAGAGCGTCTGCGACAGCGCCCGCGTGACCAGCACGATCACGCCGAGGCCGAGGAATTGCATGCCGAGCATGCCCAGATGCTCGCGTGGGGCCGTCAACGCACGGTTGATCAGCGCGACGAGACCTGCATTGCCGAAACCGCTGATGAGACTGCCGGCGAACGCGATGGCCAAGGGCCATCGAGACGCACGTACCAATTGCCAGAACAAGGACATAAGAGATCTCTGTTTTTATGGGGATGTCGGGAACTTCATGCCACCTGCCGACGCAGGTGCCACAGCAGATACGGCGCGGCGATCAGCATGGCGAGCACGCCTGCCGGGAGTTGTTGTGGGAAGAGCAGATTGCGTCCGAGCCAGTCGGCGGCGATCATCAGCAACGCACCGGACACGGCCGATGCGACGGCCTGCGCGCGTCCCTTGCCGAACCCGGCCATGCGCGCCAGATGCGGTGCGAGCAGACCGACGAACGACAGCGGGCCGACGACGAGCGTCGCCACGGCGCTGAGTGTCGCGGCCAGACACCACATCCACAGGCGTGCACGCCGCACGTTCACGCCAACGGCGGTCGCCGTTGCGTCGCCCATCGGCAACAGATCGAGCCAGCGCGATGCGAGGCACGTCAGCACCAGCCCCACCAACGAGGCGACGACGGTGCCCACGGCGATCCCGGGACCAACGATGTACGTGAGGCCAAGCATGAGCGAACGCAGCAGGAACGCATTGGCCGTGCCGCTCGCGCTCCCGATCGCCACCAACGACTGCGCCATGCCGGAGATCGCCACGCCCGCGAGCAGCATCCGCGTGGGTGAGAAACCGCCCTTGCGCGAGAGCGTGAGCATGACCGCGAGACTGAGCGCAGCGCCTGCGAAGGCCGCGACAAACAGGGTCGACGCCGACGGGCCGACCATCGCAAACGTCACGATCAGCACACCCAGCATTGCGCCGCCGCTCACGCCCAACAGTTCAGGGCTGGCCATCGGGTTGCCGCTGATCCGTTGCAGCAGCGTGCCCGCCAGTGCCAGCGCAACACCCGCCGCAGCCGACGCCAGCATGCGCGGCAGCCGCCATGGCGAAAGCACTGCCCATGACGCGTCCGTCGCCCATTCCCAGCCGTCGAACGAACGCCCGAGATGCTGCGTCACCCACACGAGCGCGACGCCAAACACGAGCGCCAGCGCGAGCCATCGGAACGGATGACGCGCGCGTGCGGGCGGCGCAGCATCGGCAGTCGCCACCTCGCCGGCCCGCGTGCGCCGCAGGAGCCACAGCAACAGCGGTCCGCCGAACAGCGCAGCGGCGGCACCCGTCGGCAACGACGCGCCGTCGAACAGCGGCAGCCACTGCACCAACTGATCGGTCAGCATCAGCATGAGTGCACCGATGAACGGTGCCCAGATCAGTTGATCGCGCAGACGTCGCGCACCGGCGAGACGCACCAGTTGCGGACCGGCCAGCCCTACGAAACCGATGATGCCGACAATGCTGACGATGCATGCCGAGAGCGCCACCGCGACCACCAGTCCGGCGGTGCGAATCCACGCGACGCGCGCGCCGAGTTGGGTGATGCTGCGGTCGTCGAGCGTGAACAGCGTCAGCGGTCTGAGCAGCAACGCTGCGGCAACGACGGCCACGATCACGCGGGGCAACAGCCATCCGAAGTCGTGCCAGCCGTTTTGCACCAGCGACCCGGCCCCCCATGCGAAGACACCGACGAGCGCGCGTTCGTGCGTCATCGACACCATGATCGAGAGACCGCTGCAATACAGGTTGACGATCATGCCCGCGAGAATCACCGGGATGGGGGCGAAGCGGCTACGCCACGTCAGCCCCATCACCACGGCAATGGCCGCCACCGAGCCGAACAGCGCGACGCCTGAGCGCCACGCGAAGGCCACCGCCGGCAACCAGATCGTCGCCGCCGACAGCGCGAGCGACGCCCCCGACGCCACGCCCAGCGTCAGCGGTTCGGCCAGCGGATTGCGCAGCACCTGCTGAAACATCACACCCGCGAGCGCAAGCCCGGCACCGGCCAGCACCGACATCGCCAGTCGCGGCAGCCACGCGTAGTTCACGAGCAGACCCGACATCGCGGCGGCCGAAGCCGGCGCACCAGGGTCCAGCGCCGGACGGGTGACGGCGTGCCAGACGGCAGCCAGAAACGTGCCGCTGTCGACACCCGCCGGGCGTAGCGACAGCAACGTGACGACGGTCAGCACCAGTGCAGGCACGCCGACAATCGTTGCGAGACGCCAGAGATGACGCCCCTCGACGGACGTCGCGGCCCCGTGCGGCTTGCCTGCCATCATCGGTTGAAGCGGATTTCCCGTGCTCATGCCGCCGCTCCCGTCAGCGCGACGCTCAACGCGTCGGCCAGCTTCATCGCCGTGGGCGTTCCGCCCGTGGGCAACATGATCGGCAACTGGCCGACGCGTGCCCCGCGCACGAATGGCAGCGCCTGCCACAACGGGCTCTGACCGAGCATGCCCAACAACCCGGGACGCGCACCGATCAGCATCGCGCGTGCCGAGGCATCTGCCCCGAGCTGCGTGTAGTCGATCTGCGCCATGCCTTCCGTATCGCTCGGACGCCGCCACGCGTTCGTCAGCCCCACAGCGGCCAGCGTTCCGCCAAACACGCTCTCTCGGCCGAAGACGTTCGTCAGACGCGTGTCGATGGGGCTCATCAGATACACCGGGCGTTGCGTGACGTCGTGCTTCGTCAAGCGCTCGCGTACCTCGCTCAGGTGAGCGTCCGTCGCCGCGAGCAACTGCGATGTCTGCGCCGGACGCCCCAGCGCGTCGCCCAATGCCCGCGCGCGACGCAATGCCAGTTGATAGCCGTCTTCATGCGGATGGGGGGGCGGCGCGACGAACAGTGGCGCGATGCGCGCGAGCGAATCGGCGAGCGCGCCGTGCGCTGGCGTGATGACGATCAGATCCGGGCGCAGCGCCTGCACCACTTCGAAATTCGGTTGGAAAAGGAGGCCGACGTCGACGACGTCATCGGGCATGGCAGGCGTGCCCGAGAGCAGCCGATACCAGAACGGACGCGCCGCGCCCACGGGCGTCACGCCCAGCGCCAGCACCTGCGCGGCAAGCCCCCAGTCGAGTACCACCACGCGCGGCATACGACCCGAGGGCGCGGATGAAGGCATGGACGAAGCCACAACGGGGGACGCGAGCACGCCCCCTGCCCCTATGAACGGTGCCAGCGCACCAACGCCAAACGCCGCCAGAAGGCGGCGTCGTGCGGCAAACGATTGTCGTTGCATCACCATTGATATCGGGCTGTCCCCAGAACGGTTCGCGTCGCGCCCCAGTAGCACAGCGACGACGATGTGCAGTACGAGAGGTATTCGCGGTTAAAGAGGTTGCTGACGTTCACGGCGAAGCGCCATTGCTGCCAGTCGTAGTGCACGGCGGCGTCGACCAGCGTGCGGCTCGGTACTTCGAACGTGTTGGCGGCGTCGCCGGCCGACGAACTCATATAGCGCACGCCGGCACCGAACCCGAGATTGCGCAACGCGCCCTCGTGCATCGTGTAATCGGCCCAGAGCGCGACGCTGTTACGCGGCGTGATCTGCGGACGCTTGCCCTGCGCCGTCGTGCTTTGCAGGTTGACCTGGTTGACGTACGTGTACGACGCGATCACCTTCAGGTCGCGGGTGAGGTTGGCGCGCGCCTCGGCTTCGACGCCGCGCGAACGGATTTCGCCCGTCTGCGTCGGGAAGGTCGGGTGCGCCGGATCGACCACGCTCACATTTTCCTGACGCAGATCGAAGGCCGACAGGCGCAGCGACGCGTCGTAGTTTTTCGGCTGATAGCGCACGCCGACTTCGTACTGCTTGCCTTGCGTGGGCGTTAGCGCATCCCCCGCGAAGTTCGTGCCCAGCACCGGGGCGAACGACTTCGCATAGCTCACGTAGGGGGCGACGCCGTTGTCGAACGCATACGACAGCCCGGTCCGCCACGTGAACGCGCTGTTGTCCGCCGTGCGTTGCACGCCGTTGGTGGCTGAGCGCGTCGTCGCCCAATCCTCGCGCAGGCCGAGCGTGAGCACCCAACGGTTGAATCGCAGTTCGTCCTGTGCGTACAGCCCGGCCTGACTCAGCGAGTAGTCCAGCCGCGTGTTCGGACTCACGCTCGCCAGCGCGCTGTAGTTCGGATTGAACAGGTCCAACTGACCGACAACCGCACCGCCGTAGTTATCGCCCTCAAGCACGCGGCGATAGTCGAAGCCGAAAAGCATCGTGTGTTCGACCGGTCCGGTCGCGAACTTTGCCTGTGCGTTCGTATCGATCTGCCACTGGCTCACGTGCTCGAAGTCGGTGTTGCCCCACATCGCCACCGTGCGCTGATCCGCCGCGAACGGGCTGGTGACGGACGTCTGGTAGTAGTTCTGGTCGACGTGCAGATAACGCGCGTTCTGCGAAATGCGCCACGTGTCGTTCAACTGCTTCGCGAACTGATAGCCGAACCAGTATTGCGTGCGCTGCATGCCGTCGCGATTCGGGTCACCGAAATACTGATCCGGGCCGAGACGGCCATTCGGATTCACAAACAGCGTGCCGCTGGCGGGCACCGGATTGAACAGTCCGCCCGCCGGGTCGCGTTGATAGCCCGCGAGCAAGGTCAGCGACGTGTCGCGATCCGGCTTGAACGTGATCGAAGGCGCAATCGCCAGCCGCTGATCCTTGATGGCGCTGACCTGCGTCTTGGCGTCGCGCGCCAGCCCCACGACGCGATAGAGGATCGTGCCGTCGGGTGTCAGCGATCCACCGAGATCGAAACCGGTCTGATACGTGTCGTGATTGCCGATCTGGAGCATCACTTCGCGCACGGGCTGGTCCGACGGCAACTTGCTGCTGTAGTTGACGATGCCACCGGGGTTGCCCTGCCCGTACAGCACGGAGGACGGGCCGAACATCACGTCGATGCGCTCCAGCAGATACGGGTCGACACGGGCGGTCGCGAAGCGCGGCGACGGGAAGATGCCGAGACCGTCGAGGTAGGCGTCGATGTCGAAGCCACGGGCGCGAAGCTGGTCGAAGCGCACGTCGGTGCCGTCCTGCGTATTGACGCCGGTCGTGTAGCGCAATGCCTGGTCGATCGTGATCGCGCCCTGATCGTCCATTTGTGCACGTGTGACTGTCGAAGTCGCTTGCGGCGCGGTCAGTGTCGACGCGTCGGTCTTGGTGACGGTCGTCATGCGCTTGGCGACGTAGCCCCGGCCCGGACCGTTCGGGTTCTCGGTCAGCGCGCTATCGCGCACTTGCGTTGCGGGCAGCGTCACTGCGCCCGCCGCACCGGCAGCACCTGTGGCACCCGCGACACCCGATGCATTCGCTGCCCCCGCCGACGACGTCTCGTTCGCGTCTGCCGCCATCGCGGCGTGCTGCCCGAACACCGCTACGGTGAGCACTGCCGCCATGACCGTCATTCGTCGCCCACTGTTCGAGTGGGTCGCCTTCCCCGTGTGATTTCGTTTCACTTTACGTCCGCTTCCCGCGCCAGAGCCATTCCAATGGAATGAATTAAAATAAATGAGACGCATTACTATTATCACTTGTATCTGCCACCTGAACCCCGATGGCAGTTGGTAGAATACCGGGGATGCTTTTGCTGTGAATCGCAAAAAATGTTGAGAAAAGGACAATTTTTGTCCTTTTCTCTATGCTTTGGCGTGTCGGGTCCGCCTCATGAGGGGTTACAGGACAAACGGCACGTCATCTGACCGAATAAATCGGTCCGGTTGGGAAGTCGTCATGAAGGAATTGCTGCTGCGCCGCTATCCGGAAACGCGCCGTCATTTGCCGCGCGACGTCACGCTTGGGGGCATGGAATGTGAGGATGGTGAGCGCCAACCGTGGCATCAGCATCAGCACGGTCACGTGGTGATGGCGCTGCGCGGCGTGGTGCGCGTGCTCACGCCGGCGCACACGTGGACCCTGCCCGCGTCGCGCGCGCTCTGGTTGCCGCCGAATACGCCGCACGAACTGCACGCCGTCGGACGCATGCAGTTCTGCACGATCAGCGTCGAGCCGGGCACGGTGTCGTGGTTGTGGCCGAACGCACTCGTGCTGACCGTCGGCCCGCTGCTGCGCGAGCTGGCCGTCGACATGTTGTCCGACGGCTTCCACTACGCGCCCGACAGCCGCACCGCCCTCTCCATCCCTTTGCTCCTGCGCTTGCTGCGTGAGGCGGCCGCTCCCGGCGAGCACGGCTTGCCGTTGCCCAGTTCCGCGAAGCTGCTGGCGATTTGCGAACACATGATGATGGCGCCTGCGACCGATTACTCGCTGGAGCGTTGGGGAGAAGAGCTGGGGGCCAGTGGCAAGACACTGGCGCGCCGCTTCAAGGATGAGACGGGGATGACGTTCGGACGCTGGTGCCAGCATATGCGGGCGTCCGAGGCGATCACGCGGCTGGCGCTCGGGGCGTCGGTCGGCGACGTCGCGCTCGCGCTCGGCTATCAAAGCCCGAGCGCTTTCATCGTAATGTTCAAGCGGCTGTTCGGCCGCGCACCGCAACAGTATCTGGCCGTGGCCGAGCGCTGAGCCGCTTTAAGCCGCTCTAACCCGATTCAACGCCCTCGCAACGCCCGATCAGGCTACGCCGAGCGGCGTCGCGCGCGACGCAAACGTATCGCGAATCGACGCGATGGCCGCGATGGTTTCGTCGATATCCTCGTCGCCGATATGGCGATGCGTCACGAGCCGCAGCATCGACGTACCGCTCGCGCGCGCCAAGATGCCGTACTCCGCCAGCGCCGCCTCCCATGCACGCGGGTTCGCCTCGCGTTGTTCGCCGACACGCAGACGCACGATGTTGCTCGTGGACGGCACCGCGTCGACCAGTTGCGGATCGATCTGCGCGAGGCCGTCCCACAGACGTTGCGCACGCACGTTGTCGTCGGCCAGTCGCGCGACCATCGTCTCCATCGCCACCTTCCCCGCTGCGGCCATGATGCCCGCCTGACGCAACCCGCCCCCCGTCATGCGACGGAACGTGCGCGCCTGTTCGATCATGACGTGCGAACCGACAAGCATTGCGCCCATCGGTGCCGACAGCCCCTTCGAGAGGCAGAACGTCAGGCTGTCGCAATGCGCGGTGATCTGGCCGACGTCGACACCCAGCGCCGCCGCCGCGTTGAACACGCGCGCACCGTCCATGTGGACCGGCACGCCCGCACGTGACGCGAGCGCGCGCACATCCGCCAGATACGACAGCGACGGCACGTAGCCGCCGGAGTGGTTATGGGTAGACTCGACCGCCACCATCGCCGTCGGCTGTCCATAACGCGAAAAGCCGGGACGCAACGCCCCGGCCAATTGATCGAGATCCATCTCGCCGCGCACCGATGGAATGAGCACCGGGTACAGATGCGCGAGGCGCGACATGCCGCCCGCCTCCGACTTCGCCATGTGCGCCTGCGCGTCGAGCACCGCTTCGCCGCCACGCGTGGCGTGGCACAGCGAAGCGATCAGATTGCCCATCGTGCCGGAGACGACGAACATCGCCTCCTCTTTGCCGGTGACGACCGCCGCGAGATGTTCCAGCGCGCGCACGGTCGGATCGCCTTCGAGGGTGTCGTCACCCAGCGATGCGGTTTGCATCGCCTCCCACATCAGGGCCGTGGGCCGGGTGACGGTATCGCTTCGCAGATCGACGAAGCGTTCGGTATTACCTGAGGTCATGCGAACTCCTGGCCGTGGGCATGGCTGCCATCGCTCGCGGATCGCGCGGATTGCACGGACTCCGACTCGGCGGCGAGCGCCGCTTGCACGGCTTCGGGCGATTCGTACGGAATACCGGCGAGCTTCATGACGAGCTTGATGGCCACGGTGTTGCTGAAAACGTTGATGGCGGTGCGGCCCATGTCGAGGAAGGCATCGACACCGGCGATGATGGCGAGCGCCTCGATGGGCACGCCGATGGTCGTGAGCACCATCGCAATCGCCACGAGACCGCCCGAAGGCACGTTCGCGCTGCCCTTGCTGGCGAGCGTGGTGACGAGCACGATCGAGAGCAGCGTCGGCATGTCGAGCGGCACGTGGTAGGCATCGGCCAGGAAGCCGACGGCCAGCGCGAAGTACATGATCGAGCCGTCGCGATTGAACGCGTAGCCCAGCGGCAGCACGACCGATGCGATGGCCTTCGGCACGCCCATCGCGATGAGCTTTTCCATGTGCAGCGGCAGCGTGGCCTCCGACGAGCGCGTGGCGAACGCGAGAATCACCGGCTCACCGATGGCGCGCGTCGTCGCCCACGGCTTTTCGCCGATGGCCTTGAGCAGAATCCAGAACAGCACCAGCAGCACACCAAGGCCGAGGTACATCGTGCCGACGAGCTTCACGAGCGCCAGAATCGTGCCGATGCCCTGCGTGGCGAACAGCCACGAGATGATCGCGAAGATCGCCAGCGGCGAGAGCGAAATGATCCAGTCGGTCAGCTTGAACACGGCCCCCATGAGCGCGTCGAGCACGCCGACGAGCGGCTTCGCGCGCGCACCGATGGACGACAGCGCCAGTCCGAGCAGCACGGCAAAGACCAGCACCGGCAGCAGATTGCTGCCGCTCATCGCTGCGAAGATGTTCGACGGAATCATTTCCAGGAAGAACTTGGTCCAGTCCACCGACGCCGCAATCGGCTTGGCCGACGCGTGTGCCGCCGCGAGATTCGCGCCGAGGCCCGGATGGAAGATCGCGTTCAGGCCGAGTCCGATCACGATCGAGACGAGCGTCGCGATGAAGAAGTAGATCAGGCTGATGGCGGAGACGCGGCCGAGCGCGCGCGCGTTGTGTCCCATCTGGTAGATGCCGAGCGTGATCGCCGTGAAGACGAGGGGCACGACGATCATCTTCACGGCCTGCACGAAGGCGGTGCCTACAGGCATGAGCTTCGTGGCGAGCGCCGGGGCGACCATACCGCAGCCGATACCCAGCGCCAGGCCGATCAACATCTGAATGGGTAACGGAAGGAGGCGCTTCTTCTTGCTGGCAGTGCTTGACGACATGACGACTATCTCCGGAAATTACGTGGCATTGCGGCTCACCTGACTGGCACGGTCTCGCGTGCTGCCGGGCGATCAGCGCTTGCGGCTTTTGCTTGCGGGTGTCGCGGTGGGTGCCCCCGCTGACAGCCCGACGGCCACCGCCGACGGCGCCGCAGGAGGAACGAGCGCCTGCAGGCGAGCCTGCATGGCGTGCGTGAGGTGGTCCCAGACATGACGCTGAGCCTCCTCGGGACGCCCGGCGGCGATGGCATCGAAGATCGCGAGGTGTTCGCGAACGGCGGTGCGGGTGCGCTCGGCGTCGTAATGCGGAATGCGTTGCAGCGCCAGACCGTTCTGGGTGCGCAACGCGTGATAGGTCTCGGTGAGTCGCACGTTGTCGGCCGCCGCGAACATCGCTTCGTGGAACTGCCAGCCCACGCGCTGGGTGATGTCGACGTCGAGTTCGATGCCGTCGATCCCCTGTGCGTCGAGCGCGCGCAGGCGCACGGCGACCTCTTCCAGCGCCGGCGTCACGCCTTTTTGCGCCGCCAGCCATGCCGCCATGCCTTCGAGGGCCAGCCGCACTTCGTGAATTTCGCTCAGATCCCGCACCGACAACTGACGCACGAAGGTGCCGCGCATGGGCACGATCTCCAGCAGGCCGTCGTTGGCGAGCGCGCGAATCGCTTCGCGCACGGGCGTACGGCTGATGCCGAAACGCTCCGAGAGCGCGCGCTCGGACAGCGCCTCGCCCGCGCGGATTTCGCCGGAAACGATCAGATTGCGAATGGCGCTGTAAGCCGATTCGCTCAGGGCCGGGGTGCGTTGGGTCTGGTTCATAACTGGTATACCAGCAAAAAACAATTTGCCGGTCAACGACAAAAGCTGTGGGATGGGGGAGTTTGCGGGTAAACGATGAGGCGGAGCCGAGCGCTCCGCCTCCTGCTAGACCATTGCCTCAGTGATCGAGGAAATGCGTGATCGCGAAGTTGAACATCTTCGGATCCTGGATGAAGGCGAAGTGGCTCACGCCCGGCAGGATCATCAGTTGCGCGCCCGGGATCGTGTGCGCCATGTAGATGTTGTGTTCGAGCTTGATACCTTCGTCATGCTCGCCGTCGAGGATCAGCACCTTCGATTTGATCGTCTTCAACTGGGTGTCGGTCCAGTTGGGCTGCCCTTCCCACATCTTGCCGATCTGGTTCAGGAACGCGTCGTACTCCTTCGGCGTGGACGAGAGCTTTGCGTAGTCATTGGCCGCGCGCTTGATGAACTCGGCGAACACCGGGTTCTTGTCGAAGTCGGGCTTGAGACCGTCGGTGTTGGTGTTCACACCGAACGCCACGATCTTGCCCACACGGTCCGGATAGCGGATCGCGAGGTCGATGCCCTGAATAGCGCCATCGCTCCAGCCCACGACATCGGCCTTCTTGATGTGCAGTTGATCGAGCAGCGCGATGACGTCGTCGGCCATCAGGTCATAACCGTACGGACGGTCGTCGCGCGTGCTGCGCCCGTGCCCGCGCGTATCGACGGCGATCACGAGGTGATGCGCCTTGAGCGCTTCGACCTGTTTGGCGAGATAGTCCGAGTTCGCCAGACCGCCGTGCAGCAGCAGCACCGGGCTACCCTTGCCGACCTCGGCGTTATACAGACGAATGCCGTTCACGTTGGCGAAGCCTGTGCGATCGAACTTGGCCGGAGCCGGGGTCGGCGGCAACGTCTGCCATAGCTCGGCGGCCATGGATGGCGCAGCTTGCAGGGCGGCCGCGGCGGCGACTACGCCCACCATGGCCAGTAACGGTTTGAGCGACGATTCGATGATTTTCATGGCGATGAAGTTGGGGGGTGAGATGCCCGGCCACTGTATCCCGATTCCTGCCGCCGGAGGTGCGAGGAACGGGCGTACACGGCCCCCTGACATTCAACGTTGCGTTGCGATGGCACTTGAGAGTTGAGCATTCGTCCGAAAACGCTCACGCATGTCTGATCCGACGCCGTGCCCGGTGTTACGATGCCCTCCTATCCGTCTTGTGTGTTCCGGCATGATCGACCTTCACGTACTGCCCTTCTTTCTCGCCACCGTGCTCATCATGGTGGCGATTCCCGGTCCGACGACCATTTACATTTCGACGACGAGCGCCAGTCAGGGCTTTCGCTTCGGTCTCGCGTCCTGCTTCGGTGTGATGCTCGCCACGCTCGTGCACGTGAGCTTCGCCGCCGCCGGTCTCACGGCACTGCTGATGGCGTCGCCGTGGCTGTTCAATGCCATCAAGTTGCTGGGTGCCGGCTACCTCGTGTATCTGGGCATCAAGGTCATTCGCAGCAAGCCGTCGGCCTCGGGGACGACTGCCGCGCCGCAATCGCAATCCCGCGCACTCGGCGAGACGATCAAAAAGGGCTTCCTGGTCAATCTGCTCAACCCCAAGACAGGCCTCTTCATCGCGGCGTTTCTGCCGCAGTTCGTCACGCCGTCGCTCGGTCATGTGCCGCTGCAAATCGTCACGCTGGGCCTGTTGCTGGTCCTCGTGGGCGGGATGAGCGACACGACCTACGCCGCCCTCGCGCGTACCATCGGCCGCGCGCTCGCCAACCGCAGCAAGAAGCCGGGGATCGGCAAGTACATCGCGGGCCTGCTGTACATGGGGCTGGGCATCGCGGCGCTGGCAACGTCCAACGGCACGTCGAAGTAACCGCCCCCTCCTCGCTCGCCCCCCCCCAAACCCGCTTCGGCGGGTTTTTTCATATTCGTCGCCGCTTGCCCCATGTCTTCGTCAGCTGAGACGGGGCACTCGGAACGTCAGGGTTTTCACGCATCAAAAAATAAACACATGTGCTATACGCTTTCAAAAATTGAACAATTGTTCAATTCAATGTTCAGTTTTCCGTTCAGCTGTTTTTCCGCCCTACCGTCTTACCGCCCCCGAGCCCCCCGACATCATGAGTCAAGCTTCTTCCAGTCACGTCTTCCATCGTCACCTGCGCAACCAGCCCCCCATCGCGGTCGGCGGTCAGGGCGTCTATCTCAAGGACGCCGAAGGTCGCGAGTACATCGACGCCTCCGGTGGTGCCGCCGTCTCCTGCCTCGGCCATGGCCATCCCGACGTCATCGCCGCCATGCACGCGCAAATCGACAAGCTCGCCTACGCGCACACCGGCTTCTTCAGCTCGGAAGTCGCCGAGGCGCTTGCCGATAACCTGATCCGCAATACCCCCGTCGACTCAGGCCTGAGCCACGTGTATTACGTGAGCGGTGGCTCGGAGGCCGTGGAAGCCGCGCTCAAGATGGCGCGTCAGTACTTCGTCGAAATCGGTCAGCCGCAGCGCCGCCGCTTCATTGCGCGCCGTCAGAGCTATCACGGCAACACGCTCGGCGCACTGGCCATCGGCGGCAACCGCTGGCGACGCGCGCAGTTCGAGCCGCTGCTGATCGACGTCACGCACGTCTCGCCGTGCTACGCCTACCGCGACCAACGCGATCAGGAAACCGAGGTGGAATACGGTCAGCGTCTGGCCCGCGAACTGGAAGCCACGATTCTCGAACAGGGTGCCGATTCGATCATCGCCTTCGTCGCCGAGACGATTGGCGGGGCCACCGCCGGCGTGATCACACCGGTGGCCGGGTATTTCAAGGCGATACGTGAAGTGTGCGACCGCTACGGCATTCTGCTGATTCTCGACGAAGTGATGTGCGGCATGGGCCGCAGCGGCACGCTGCACGCCTGGGAACAGGAAGGCGTTGCGCCGGACATCCAGACCATCGCGAAGGGCCTCGGTGGCGGCTATCAGCCGATCGGTGCGGTACTCGCGAGCAAGCGCATCGTCGAGACGATGAGCGCCGGCAGTGGCTTCTTCCACCATGGCCACACCTACCTCGCTCACCCGACCGCGTGTGCTGCCGCACTGGCCGTGCAACAGGTCATCGAGCGCGACGGTCTGCTCGCACAGGTACGGGCACGCGGTCAGTACCTCATGGATCAGTTGAACGATCGCTTCGCTCAGAACCCGTACATCGGCGACGTGCGGGGCCGTGGCCTGTTCGCCGGTATCGAGCTGGTGGCCGATCGTGCCTCGAAGACGCCGTTCGACCCGCGCTTCTCGGTCCACACGGCGGTGAAGCGTGAAGCGATGGCACGCGGGCTCGCCTGCTATCCGGCGGGCGGCACCATCGACGGCAAGCAAGGCGATCACATCATGCTCGCGCCGCCTTTCGTCATCAGTGAGGCGGAGATCGATCAGGTCGTCGACCGTCTCGACGGTGCCATCCAGGCGGCCATCGCCCCCGCGCTGCGCTGACATCCCCCCGCGCGACATAAGTGACACGAGGCACCTACGGAGACATCGGTGCCCCGGTCATGTCGTTGCCAGCGCTGTCATCCCATAAACCTTACACAACAGGGAATTCGACCATGCAGCAGAACTCGCTGAGTCAAAGCCTCAAACAGCGACACATCACCATGATTGCCTTGGGTGGTGTGATCGGTGCCGGCCTGTTCGTCGGCTCGGGCGCCATCATCGCCACCGCCGGCCCGGCGGCCATCCTCTCCTATCTTGTCGGCGGCCTGATCGTCACGTTCGTGATGTTCATGCTCGGCGAGATGGCCTCGCGTAACCCTGATGCAGGCTCGTTCTCGACTTACGCCAGCACGTATCTTGGCGAGTGGGCGGGCTTCGCCGTCGGCTGGCTGTACTGGTTCAAGTCGCTCATGACGATCACCATCGAGGCGATCCTGCTCGGCGCGATTCTCAACGAGTTTCTGCCCTGGCTGCCGGTCTGGGGCGGCGCGGTCATCATGCTCATGACGCTGATCGTGAGCAACGCCTACTCGGTGCGCTCGTTCGGCGAAGCAGAGTACTGGCTTTCGTTCGCCAAGGTCGCCACCATCGTGATCTTCATGCTGTTCGGCCTGTCGATCCTGTTCGGTTTCCAGGCGAAGATTCCCGCGCCGGGCTTCGTCAACCTCACGGGCAACGGCGGCTTCATGCCGAACGGCATCTCGCCAGTTATCGCGGGCATCATGGTCGTGATCTTCTCGCTGGGTGGCAGCGAGATCGCTGCTGTGGCGGCCGGAGAGTCGGAGAATCCGCGCCAAAACGTGGTGCGCGCGATTCGCAGTGTGATCTTCCGCGTGCTGGTGTTCTATATCGGCTCGGTGTCGATCATCATCCTGTGCCTGCCGTGGACGGACAAGGCCAACCTCGCGTCACCGTACGTCTCGCTCTTCAGCATGGCCGGGTTCCCGAACGCTGCGCTGGCGATGAAGGCCGTGCTGTTCGTCTCCTTCATGTCGGTGATGAACTCCTTCCTGTTCTCCAACTCGCGCATGCTGTACTCGCTGAGCCAGCGCGGTTATGCGCCGCCGATGTTCGCCCGCACCAACGCGCGCGGCGTGCCGATCAACGCGCTGGCTTTCAGCTTCGCGATCTGTCTGGGCATTCTGGCGGTGCACTTCGTGAGCGGCGGTGATCTGTTCCTCATGCTCGCGAAGAGCAGCGGCGCGTTCGTCATGACCGTGTGGATCTTCATCATCGTGGCCCACTTCGTCATGCGTCGCAAAATGGCACGTCAGCCGACACAGCAGCAGGAAGCATCGAGCTTCAAGGCGTGGTTCTACCCGTACTCGAACGCGATTGCCTTCCTCACGCTGGTGGCCGTGTTGCTCTCTCAGGCGTTCAATCCGGATTCGCGCTTCCAGTTCTGGTTTATGGTCGCGACGGCGGTGATGATCGTGGGGCTGTACTTCGTGCTGCGCCGACGCCCGAACTTCGGGCTGATCAAGAACGCTCAGAGCGCTCAGTCGTCGGCCGTGTAGATGTTGAATTCGTGCAGTTGCGCGGCGCTGTTTGCCACTTCGGCCAGCGTCTCTTCGCCGCCGTGGGCGATGAGCAACTGCGCGAGGGTCTGCGCCACGGCGAGCGCAGGCAGAATCGACGGGAACAGCGACAGGCTCGTATTCGGTGCCACGATGCACGTTTGCGCCTGTGTTGCGACGGGCGACAGCGCACTGTCGCTCACCGCGATAACCGTCGCCCCGCGTTGGCGTGCGAACCGGGTGGTCTCCACGCTTGCCACGGTGTACGGACGCGCTGTGAAGCACAGCAGAACATCGGTCTTGCCGATGCGTCGCATGTCGTCGATCAGCGCCCCGCCCTCGCCTGAGATCAGCGTGACGTTGTCCTGAAAGGTTGACAGCACGTAGTGCAGGTAGAACGCGGGCGGGTAAAGACTGCGCAGACCCAGCACGTAGATGCGGCTGGCACCCCGCAGCAGATTGACCGCCTCGTGGAAGGCCTTCTCGTTGCGCTTTGACAGCGTCGCTTCGAGATTCCCGTATTCATTGGCCAGCGACTCGGCCAGCATCCGGTCGTCGCCCGAAGCACGCGAATGCTCGCGCACCTGTTCCGCACGCTCCAGCAGCCCCGACGGGCTGGACGGGCCGGCCGAGAGCCAGTCGATATAGACGGAACGAAAATCCTCGTAATTCGAAAACCCCAGCTCCCGCGCGAGACGCAGCATCGACGCCGGTTGCAGTTGCGCGCGCGCCGCGACGGTACGCATGGACTGCAACGCGACTTCCTTCGGGGAATCGAGCACATACCGGGCCGCCTGACGAAGCTTCGGCGGCATCTCCTGGAAACGCATCGAGATGGCCTTTTCCAGTTCGTCTTTGGTCATCGTTGTGACTCGGCGTGGGAAACAAAAAAGAGTACGCGAGGAACGCCGTGTCGCTCCACGGCGCGCTGCCGTCTGGCCGAAGCGCAGAAGGAATGTCCGATTTTATCGCTATCTACAGCATTCCTGCGTACTCTTTCCAGCCCTCAGAACTGGAACGTCTTCCCGAACACCGAAATCGTGATCGGCTGCGTCAGATCGACGTTACCGGAGTGGTACAGCGTGATCATGGCGTCCGCGCGACCGACCGATTTCTGCCATTCGGCGGCCGAAGCGGTATTGGCGGGATTGAGCAGATCGGCGCGACGCATCTGCAAGAAGGTGAGCAACCAGGTTCGCTCGTCCACGCCCGCGGCCGGTGCGCCGCCCGCCTGCGCCGATGCGCGCTCGGCAATCTTCTTCACCGAGTCCGGGTCGTTGCCGTAGCCGTGCTGAATACCCGCTTCGTACAAGGCCGCGCGCGAGAGCGGCAGCACGAGCCCCAGCTTGTTTGCGAGTTTGTGTGCAGGCGCGCGATAGAGTTGATCGTTGACGGCGTCCTGCGCGGCGATCATCTGCGGATCGGTGGCACTGGCGCGCCACGCTTCGGGAAAGCCGCCGAGTCCGGCCGTCGAGTCGCTGCCGTTTACTGCGCGAAGTGCGGGCAGGTACGGCGCCAGGGCATTGTCCGGCTTGCGCACCGTGTACTCCTGAACCACCTGAAGCAGGTCGTCCGTGCCGGACGTGAAGCCTGCACGGCCCGCCGTGAATCCCCGGCTATCGTTCAGATTCTCGATGTAGTCGTAACGGATTCGCAGCGTCAGATTCTCGAAGATGCTGACCAGCGCGTCTTCGACCTGGGTCTGGCGGTCCACAGCGACTGCGGGGATACTTTCCGCCGCGTTGGCAGCCTGCGCCAGGCCGACGCTGGCATATCCACCGAACAATGCCGCAGCCATCAGACACGATATTGTGAGTTTTTTCATCAAGGTCCTTCCTTACGAGCGATTCGAGTGAGGTTCGCCGGAAAGTATTGGTAAGCATTCCTTATCAAATGCCTGTCGAATACCCAGCAAAAAAATTCTGATCGAACCGCATGGTTTCTCGCAATCGCGCGAGTTGAGTAAGTTGAGGATCCTGCGTGAAACTTATCGTGTCCCGAACGTCTTCCCTATCGGGGGACGCCGCGCCAGGAAAGGCACGCAGCGATGTTGGCGCACTCGCGTTTCATCAATCGAAATCATCAGATCGTTGAAAACGGCGTCGACTCGCTGTGGCCGTCATGCGGTCTCTTTCAGCAATCCCAGACGAACGAGACTCTCAGCCGCCGCAACGATGGCCTCTTCACGCGGTCGTGGCGTCCAGCCAAGCAAGCGTCGCGCCTTTTCCCCGGTGGCATTCATATCCAGCCCCAACAACGGCACGACGCCGCGCATGGTCGGATCTTTCAACGCGCCGAGACGAATCAGCCAGTTCGGCAGCACGCGCGTCGGCACCTTGCTAGCGGCCGCCCCCATGCGCTCGCGTAACACCCGGGCGACGTCGGCCATCCACAGGCTATCGCCCGAAATCGCGAGAAAGCGCTCGCCCTTCGCGGCGGGATGCGTCATGGCCAGCACGTGGAGATCGGCGACATCGCGCACGTCGACGAACCCGCAATTGACCTTCGGACTCCCCGGTTGACCATCCATCAAATTCTTGATCAAACGAATGGAATGCGAGTAATCCTTGCCAAGCGCCGGGCCGACCACCGCGACCGGGTTGATCGCCGACAACTCCAGATCGCCACCTTCTCGATCGATAAAATTCCAGGCCGCGCGCTCGGAGAGCGTTTTCGACTTCTGATAAAGCCACACGTCGCCCGTCAGGTCGCTCCAGTCCGTCTCGTCGAACGGACGATGTTCCGGCTTTCTGTGCCCGGCGCAGATCGCGCCGAAAGCGGACGTCAGCACCACACGCCGGACACCTGCGGCGCGCGCAGCGCGCAGCACACGCAAGTTTCCCTCGACGGCCGGCCTGACCCAATCGTCCTCCCCTGCCTTGTCGCCAGTAGGGGTAGGCGACGCGCCATGCAACACGTAAGTGCAACCGGCGGCGGCTTCATGCCAGCCATCGTCCGCCGCCAGATCGGCGACGACGAACGAAAGGCGCTCTCCGGCCTCGACGCCCCCTGTCTTCAGTTGCTGTCGCACTTCGGCCTCACGGCTCAGTGAGCGGACCGTTGTCCGCACCTGATAGCCGTCTCGCAACAACGCGATGATGCAGTGTTGTGCAATAAATCCGGTGCCGCCGGTGACCAATACCCGTTCGTCTCTCATCGTTAATCTCGGTTGTCCTGGCCTCGCAGATACTTCGCGGTGCAAGGAAGGGGTGCCCCAATGTCTGAACATGACGGCAGATTAAAGGCCGACACCCGGACTGTGAATGCTCTATAGTTCGATTTACTTGCGCAAGAGTCCGAACATGAGTACCGACCCCTTCTCCGACATCCTGAAGTTCACCAACGCCGAATCGCTGGTCACCGGCGGATTCAACGCGGGCGGCGCATGGGCGCTGCGTTTTCCCGCGCCGGAGAAGATCAAGTTCTTCGCCGTACTCAAGGGCGAGTGCTGGGTGATCATCGACGGCGAAGCCGAGCCGACGCACTTCCGTACCGGCGACGTCGGTCTGATGACCGCAAAGCGCGCCTTCGTGCTGGCCAGCGACCTGGACACGAAGCCGATGGACGCGATGTCCGTATTCACCGGCGCACGCAGCGGTATCACGACGCTGGGCGACGGCAGCGACTTCTCTCAGTTGGGCGGCCACGTGCTGCTCGATCCGACAAGCGGACGGCTGCTGGCGGATGTTCTGCCACCCTGGATCCATGTGCCGGCGGCGTCGCCGCAGGCGACCAGCTTCCGGTGGCTGCTGGAGCAGTTGGTGGCTGAACGTGCGAACGATCTGCCCGGCGCATCGCTCGTGGCCGGGCAGCTTGCACAAATGCTTTTCATCCAGATTCTGAGGGCGCACTTACAGACATCCAGCCCGATGCCTGCGGGATGGTTGCGGGCATTGGCCAACCCTCGTCTCGCACCGGCTTTACGCCTGATGCATGGCGAGCCGGCACGGGATTGGCATCTCGAAGATCTGGCGCAGGCGTGTGCCATGTCGCGCACGACGTTCGCATTCCATTTCAAGAAGACTGCGGGTGTCGCGCCGCTCACTTATCTGACCGAATGGCGAATGCGTCTGGCGGAAAAGACGCTTCGCGAGGAAAGGACTTCGGTCGCAACGCTCGCGCAATCGCTCGGTTACGCTTCGGAGAGCGCGTTCAGCAACGCGTTCAAGCGCGTCACGGGGCGCTCGCCGAAAGCCTTTCGCAACGCAGGCGAAATCCTTGGGGAAGTCGTCTGACGCAACCACGCCGACGTCGCGCTACGCTTTGAGTGCGATGCGCGCGAGCGCCTCGAAGACGTCTCGTCCGGCACCGTAGGCCGGGTCGAATTGCAGCGCATCGCGCGCGCACTTCGTCGTGATCTCGGGCGCGATGGCCAGCGACGGTCCCATCATGCTCGTCGCCAGTTGAATCTCGCAAGCGCGGTTCAGCGTCCAGAGATAGGTGAATGCTTCCGGAATGCTGCCGCCCCACGAGAGCAGTCCGTGGTTTCTCAGAATCACCGCTTTCCTGTCGCCGATGCTGCGAAGTAATCGCGGCCCTTCGTCGGCATGCACCGTCACGCCTTCGAAATCGTGATAGGCCACGCGTTCCTGCAATTGCGCGCTGTAGAAGTTGTCGCTGCGCAGACCCGCAGCGGAACAGGCGACGGCAACGCCCGCCGTGGTGTGCGTGTGCATCACGCAGTGCGCGCCCGGCAAGCCCTGATGCAACGCCGCGTGCACGGTGAATCCGGCCGGATTGATGGGGTAATCGCTGCCGCCGAGAATGTTGCCTTGCCCGTCCACTTTGACGAGATTCAGGGGCGTTACTTCCGAGTAATGCAGACCGAACGGGTTGATCAGGAAGGCGGGAGGACTGGCGTCCGCAAGACGAAGCGTTATGTGGTTGTAGATCAACTCGGTCCAGCCGAGATAGTCGAAAACGCGGTAGCAGGCGGCCAGTTCGCATCGTGCCGCCCATTCGACGTCGCTCATGCTGTCCGGTCGCGTCAGCGATGCAAAAGCGGAATGTGGGGAATGTTCGTTTTTCATGGTTTTGCGTGTCTCCTTATTACCCGGAGGAGTCTACGCGGACCCACTACCCGCTTCGCGATTTCTGCTTAGGGATTCGTTAAAAGCGCTTACGAATGCGCACCCCTTGGCGCATCACCGTGTCAGCGCCCGATACCAGTCGTCGACCCAGCGAATGAGGAAGGCGTGGAACCCCGCCGCCGCTGGCGATAGCGCGCGCTCCCTGGCGTGATAGAGACAGATCTGCCGGATCGTTTCCGGTTTGCCGGTGCGCCGCATGACCAGTTCCTGACTGCGGGCAAAGCCCTGCACATAGTCCGGCGCCAGCGTTACCGACAGTCCGGCACGCGCCATGCCGAATGCCGTGGTGACGTTCTCGACGATCTCGACGGGAAACACGCGGTTGTCCTCAGGCTGATCGCTGAGCATGCGCGTGACGCTGTACTCGTGATCGCGTCCGGTGGCGACGATCGCCGTTTCACGCAACACCTCCCACGGCACGACGTCGTATCGCGCGAGCGCGTGTCGAGGCGAACACCAGACGACCCACGGGCTATCGAACAACGGCGTGGCGCTCACATGATCGCCCAGCGGCTGATTGGGCCCGAGCGCGATATCGATCGTCCCGTCGGCAACCGAAGACACGAGGTGCTCGACTTCGACATCCGTCGGTCGAATCGTCACCTTCGGATGAAGTTCGCGATAAGCCGCGATGGCGTCGGGCAAAACGGCAGCACAAAGCACGAGCGGCGCGCCGACACGGATAACGCCGGACGCACGGTCTCGGATGTTTTTCGCAGACCGCTCTGCCGCGTAAAGCTGTGCCATGGCGGTAGTGGCAGCAGGCAAAAAGTCAGCACCCGCGACAGTCAGCGTGACACGTCGCGTCGTCCGGTCGAAGAGTCGAAAACCGACTTCGCGCTCCAGCTCGCCGAGCAACTGACTCACCGCAGACGGTGTCAGACACACCCGATCCGCTGCGCGCGCGATGCTCCCGCAATCCACAATCGCGAGAAACGTTTCCAATTGACGCGCATTGAGTCGGCTTAGTGGCATACGAGAAATAGACACCCAAGAATCCATACTGCGAGGCATAGATTGTCAGACGCCGGCAGCCAGACGGCAAGGCACAAAGAAAAATGGCGGAAAGCAGCCGGAGTCGAACCGACCTGGGAGCGTCTGACGCCCCCAACCGGGTTTGAAGCCCGGCCGCATCACCGGATACGGATGCCTTCCTTCAGACGAGGCAATTTCACTTGCTCGATGATGAGGTGAATGTCCACGCACCGCGCGAAACCCTCACCTTTGATGCCGCGACCGGCCAACTTCGCGAATCGCTTATCGTTACGCCGCGCCCCACTCCACCCCGGGACGCCGCACATGCCGGTCACCAACGCGGCGAGTATATCCCGCACGATCGAAGAACTCCAGAATCTGAATCGCGCGCTTGCGCCCCAGACCCGTCGCATCCCGAAACGCCCCGGCCTCGACCCGCCCGTCGCCCTCCGCAACGATGCCCGCAAGCGTCTGCACGCACGCATCGTCGTAGAACAGGTCCTTCACGATCTGATGCACACGCCCCTGCCGCGCAAGCTTGCGCAACACGGCGCGCACACGCTCCTCAGGCACGTTCAGATCGCGTCCCATGTCTCGCACCCACGGCGGATCGAAACGACCCTGCGCCACCTTCGGCAACAACGCCTCGGCTAACGCCGTCTCCTCGGCCGTCATTTCGACGCGATGGGTCGGCAGATGCCACCACGCGCCCGTGCGAGCCACTGCGCCATCGTTCAGCAGTGCCTGCACGACGATGCGCCAGCGTGCGGCGTCCAGCGACGGCCACGTCATGCGCCCAAGCCGCGCCGCGTCGAGCCCCGGCTCATCGGGCACGCGCGCGTGATAGTCGCCAAGCGACGCCACCACACGGGCACGCATCGCCTCCCACGCGTGCGGTGAGAAGGCCAGCGATTCCCCCTCTCCGCCGGGCAGCACCACCGCGTCCGACGGCCACGTCCACTGCGACACAGGCAAACCGGTGATCGCTACAACCTGCTGACTCGTCAGACCGAACGGTGCCTGCGCCAGCAGTGCACCGAAACCGTCGCCATCGAGATACTGCGCGACGGCATCCAGCCACGCCAGACGTGCCGCAGAACGACGCTTACGCTCCGGTGCCGCCGGATCGAGCACGCGCCCACCGCCGACGGTAGCCGTCGCTTGCGGATTGCGCACGATGAAGCGATCGCCCGGCATCGTGCACACCGGCGTGTCGAAGACCAGTTGCACACGCATCGATGCGCCGGGGGCAAGCGTGTCGCCACCTAGCAGCACGGTGCGTGCCTGCACGTGTGTCGTGCCTAGATGCACATGCAGCGGAAACCATTGCGTGAGCGGCGCGCTACCGTCCAGCCAATGCAAGTCGACGTCCACGTGCGTGGATGGCGAAGACAGGCCCGGCGCGACGATCCAGTCGCCTCGACTGAGCTGATCGCGCTCGATACCCGCCAGATTCAGCGCACATCGCTCGCCCGCGCGGCCCGCCTCTACCGGCCGGTTCTGTGCATGGATGCTGCGCACGCGCACCGGCAAGCCCTGCGGCATGACCGTGAGGGTGTCGCCCACGCGCACCGTGCCGGCGAACGCCGTGCCCGTCACCACCGTGCCATGCCCTGCCAGCGTAAAGACGCGGTCGACAGCCAGACGGAACAACGCATCGTCGCGACGCGTCGCATTGCCCGACTCGCGCAATGCATGGGCCGCCTGCGTCAGACGCTCACGCAACGTCGCCACGCCAGCGTCGCCGGGCGTGGTCGCAGATACGGGCACCACGTCGGCCTGCGCGAGCGGCGTGTTCGCGAGCCATTGCGAGATTTCTTGCGTCACGGCGTCCAGACGCGCCGCGTCCACACGATCGGCCTTCGACAAAGCCACCACACCGCGCTTCACACCGAGCATCGTCAGAATGGCCAGATGCTCGCGCGTTTGCGGCATGATGCCGTCGTCGGCGGCAATCACCAGCAGCGCGAAGTCGATGCCGACCGCGCCCGCCGCCATCGTATGAATCAGTTTCTCGTGCCCGGGAACGTCGATGAAGCCCAGCACCTCGCCATCCGGCAACGGTGTATAGGCATAGCCCAGTTCGATGGAAATGCCGCGCGCTTTCTCTTCCTTGAGACGATCGGTATCGACACCGGTCAGTGCGCGAACGAGGCTCGTCTTGCCGTGGTCGATGTGACCCGCGGTGCCGACGATCATGCGCGCAACTCCGCGAACTGACGCGAAAGACGCATTTCGTCATGCGCTTCGAGACATCGCAGGTCGAGCCAAAGGGTCTGATCGGCGATGCGTCCGATCACGGGGTACGGCAGACCTCGCAGTGCCGCTTCGAGCTTTGCGAGTGCACGGCCGCTGCCGCGCTTACCGCCACCGGCCGGGGCAATCGCCAGCCCATAACTCGGCAACTGTTCGACCGGCAACGCGCCGCTGCCGATCTGGCTGACCATCGGTGCGGCGGTGACGGTGTAGGCGTCGCCCAGCGATTTCGCCAGCACCGGTACCAGCCGTTCTGCCTGCTCGGCCATCTCGGCGCGCGTGCGCGTCAGCAGTCGTAACGTGGTCAATCGTTCCGGCAGATGGTCCGGATCGCGATACAGACGCAGCACCGGCTCCAGCGCCGCAAGCGTCAACTTGCCGACGCGAAGCGCGCGTTTCAACGGGTGCTTCTTGATCTTCGCGATGAGATCGCGGCGACCGACGATCATGCCCGCCTGCGGCCCGCCGAGCAGCTTGTCGCCGGAAAACGTGACGAGATCGGCACCGGCCGCAATCGTCTCCTGCACGGTCGTCTCGTGCGGCAGTCCCCAGCGCTCCATGGGCGTGAGCGTGCCGCTGCCGAGATCGACGGCCACCGGCACGCCATGCGGCTTCGCGATTTCCACGACTTCCGACACGTCGACGCTCTTGGTAAAGCCCGTCACCTCGTAATTACTGCAATGCACCTTCATCAGCAGCGCCGTCTTCTCGCTGATGGCGTTGCGATAGTCAGCGGCGTGTGTGCGGTTCGTTGTGCCGATCTCGACGAGCTTCGCCCCCGCGTGCGTCATGATGTCGGGGATGCGAAACGCCCCGCCGATTTCCACCAGTTCGCCGCGCGAGACCACTACTTCACGACGCTTTGCCAGCGTCGCCAGCATCAGCAGTACGGCCGCCGCGTTGTTGTTCACGACCGTGGCCGCTTCGCCGCCGGTCAGCTCGCAGAGCAACGGGGAGATGAGGTCATCGCGGTCGCCGCGCCCGCCCGTCGCCAGATCGAATTCGAGATTGGCCGGTGTCGTGAGCGCCTGTACGACCGATTCGATAGCCGCCTCGGGCAGCAACGCGCGCCCGAGATTGGTGTGCAATACCGTGCCCGTGAGATTGAAGACGGGGCGCAGCGTCGCGCGATTGCGCTCGGTCAGCCCCGTTTTGATGCGCTCACCGAATGCCGCCGGGCTCAGTGCGTCGTACGAAAGCGTGCCCGCAAGCGCGGCCGCGCGGCATTCATCGAGATCGCGACGCAACGCCGCCGTCACCTGAGTGCGTCCGAAGTCGGCCACGGCCGCGTGCAACTCGGGCATCCCCAACAGGCGGTCGAGCGACGGCAGATCCGCCGCGCCCGCGCGCGGGCTACCCTGGTCGATCACCGGCATGACCCCGCTTGCGTCGTTCATCAGGCTTCCTCGGCGTTTTGCCAGAGCAACGGATTGCCGTTGGCGCGCGCGTATCCGGCTTCGCCCATCAGCACGTCGAGCGCAAGGCTCGCGAGATCGTCGGCGACCGGCTCCACGAACGGGTCTTTGTCCTGATAGAAGATCTTGCGGTAGCTATGGCAGTCGTCGCACGACTCGGCGCGGATGGGCGATGCGGCAACACGCTTGCCCGCCTCGTCGAGCTTCGGCCGGCCGTCCTTCCCCTTGAGAAGCCCGCCGTCCGCCGCCGCCACGTCTTCGCCCGAGGCCGCAGCATCGCCCGCCGTGTCGACGACGTGATACGCCACATGCTCGCTCGCCTCGCAGTGCGTGCACTTCACCCGCACCATGTGCCACTCTGTCGAACACAGCCCGCAGGCCAGATAGCGATAGCCTTCGTGAGCGCCGCCAATGCGAACCACGCTCGCCACCGGCAGCGTGCCGCACACCGGGCACACGTTGGGCACATCGAGCATCGGCACTTCGCCCGCGTCGAACGTGCTGGCCACGCCCGTCCAGAGGACTTGCAGCGCCGCCATCAGGAACGGCGCGCTCGCTGCATCCACACCCTTGCCGTGCCCCGCGAGCAGCGCTTGCGCGCCCGCTTCGAGCGACGCCGGGTCGGTCGCGCGCACGCGATCGATCACCGCTTTCACCGCCGGGGACACCCCCGGTTGCGACGCCACCGCATCGAGCAGCGGCGTGAGCAGCGGCTGCCAGCGACCGGCATCGTAGCCACCGCTTGCGGGCACGAGCGGCATGCAATGCTGCTGCGCCTGTTCAATCGATTCGGGGGACGGACGCTCGGCCTGAAAGTTGTCGAGCACGCGTTGCTGCGCGTCGACCAGTGCGGCCATCAGTCGCAGGTAATCGCCCAGCGGATGGCCGTCGGCCAGTTGACGCAGACGTGCCGCACGAGCCGAAAAGACTTCGGCGCGTTGCGGCATGCGCAGACGGGGGATGGAGGTGCGATCGAGGGACTCGATCTGTCCGGGTTCGAGAATGCGTTGCAAGGTGGCCGGCCTCGTAAGAGCGTCCGGCCACCAGCAGGGCCGGACTTATTTGTTGAGCTGCTTGTACCAGGCGCGATGGTGTTTCCACGCCCAGCCGCGGGTGACGGTACCGCGCGTCATGGCTTGCACGGAACCCTTGATCCAGATCGCCGCGTAGATGTGCGTAATGATGCCGCAAATCAACACGAATGCACACACCGCGTGCACGTCGGAGGCGAGACGGATCACCCAGATCGGGAAGTAGAACGCAAAGTACGCGCGCCAGATCACGATCCCCGAGAGCAACAACCCGATCATGCACAACACCATCACGTAGAACAGCAGCTTCTGCCCGGCGTTGTAACGCCCGACTTCCGGCAGATTTTCTTCGCGATTGTTGAGCACGTCGCCGATGTTCTTCATCCACTCGGTATCGCGCTGTTCGAACTTGTTGTAGCGTGCCAGCCGCATGGCGAGCCAAACAAAAGCCACGAACATCACCAGGCCGACGAACGGATGCAGAATCCGCGTCCACGGCCCGCCGCCGAACAGATTGGTGAGCCAGAACATCGACGGGTGGAACAGCGCCAGCCCGGACAGCGCGAGCAGAATGAACGTGCCCGCAACGATCCAGTGGTTGATGCGCTCCGCCGCGTTGTAACGCTCGATCAGTTCGTCCTTACCGTGCTTGTGATCGATCGAATCGTTCGCCATGGTCAGACCTCCTCGTGCGTGACAACGCCCTTCGAGCCGTCGGGACCGTCTCCCTTGCGGGATGCATCGTACCGGCGCGCTTCCTCTTCATCTTCCTCGGTCGTCTCGTTCGGACCGGTCTTGATGTAGTGGAAGAAGCCGGCAATCGCCGTGAGCGCCATCGCCGCCACGCCCAGCGGTTTGGCGATGCCCTTCCAGAACGTCACCATCGGACTGATGCGCGGATTGTCCGGCAGGCCGTGATACAGCGACGGCTTGTCGGCATGATGCAGCACATACATCACGTGCGTGCCGCCCACACCCGCCGGATCGTACAGCCCGGCGTTATCGAAGCCCCGCGACTTCAGGTCTTCGATACGCTCGGCCGCCTGATCCTTCATGGCGTCCTTGGTGCCGAACATGATCGCGCCCGTCGGGCACGTCTTCACGCAGGCCGGCTCCAGCCCCACCGACACGCGGTCGGAACAAAGCGTGCACTTGTACGCCTTGTGATCCTTCTGCGAGATCCGCGGGATGTTGAACGGGCACCCGGTAATGCAGTACCCGCAGCCGATACAGGCCTCTTCGTGGAAGTCGACGATGCCGTTCGCGTACTGCACGATGGCACCCGGCGACGGGCACGCTTTCAGGCAGCCCGGGTCCTCGCAATGCATACAGCCGTCCTTGCGGATCAGCCATTCGAGGTCGCCCTTCGGGTTCTCGTACTCGGTGAAACGCATGAGCGTCCACGAGTCCGCCGTCAGGTCGGCCGGGTTGTCGTACACGCCGACGTTGGTCCCGACTTCGTCGCGCAGGTCGTTCCACTCCATGCACGCCGTCTGGCAGGCCTTGCAGCCGATGCACTTCGAGACGTCGATGAGTTTGGCGACGTCGCCCGTGTGCGCTTCACGCACCGAGGGCGACGGCAAGGTCGTTGCCGAGCGCCGTTTGATATCCAGTGATTGCAATGCCATGGCGCCTCCTTATGCCTTCTCGACCTTCACGAGGAACGACTTCACCTCGGGTGTCTGCGAATTCGCGTCGCCCACAATCGGCGTGAGCGTATTCGCGAGGAACCCGGGCTTGGTCAACCCCTTGAAGCCCCAGTGAATCGGAATCCCCACATGGTGAACCGTCTTGCCGTCGATCTTCAGTGCGCGCAGACGCTTCGTCACGACCGCCTTGGCCTTGATGTAGCCCCGGTTGGACGACACCTTGACCATGTCGCCCGCAACGACCCCGACTTCCTTCGCAAGCGCTTCGCCGATTTCGACGAACTGCTCGGGCTGGATGATCGAGTTCAGCAACGCGTGCTTGGTCCAGTAGTGGAAATGCTCGGTCAGGCGATAAGTCGTTGCCACATGCGGGAAGTGCTCGGCCGTGCCCATCGTCGCCAGATCGTCCGGGAACACGCGTGCACCCGGGTTTCTCGTGGCCTTGGGTTGCTTCGGATGGAACGGGTTGTAGCCCAGCGGCGTCTCGAACGGCTCGTAATGCTCTGGGAACGGCCCTTCCGCCATGGCCCCCTTGGCGAAGAAACGCGCCACGCCTTCAGGGTTCATGATGAACGGACTCATGCCACCGGCCGGATCCTCGTCGACCTTGAAGTCGGGCACGTCGGCACCGGTCCACGCCTTACCGTTCCAATAGACCAGTTTGCGCTTCGGGTTGAACGGCTTGCCCGCGAGGTCGGACGACGCACGGTTGTACAAAATGCGACGGTTCGCCGGCCACGCCCACGCCCAGTTCAGCGTCTGACCGATGCCGGTCGGGTCGCTGTTGTCGCGGCGCGCCATCTGATTGCCTGCCTGCGTCCACGCACCAGCGAAGATCCAGCAGCCGGACGACGTACTGCCATCGTCCTTGAGTTCCGCAAACCCGGACAACTGCTCGCCTGCCTTACGCGTGACCTTGGTCGGATCCTTCGGATCGACGATGTCCTTGAGCGCACGGCCGTTGTACTCCTTGGCGAGTTCTTCGGGCGACGGACTCTCGGCTTGCGCATACGGCCACGAGAGATTGACGATCGGGTCGGGATACTTGCCGCCCTCCGTCTTGTACATCTCGCGAAGGCGCAGGAACAGCCCCGACATAATTTCGATGTCGGTGCGCGCCTCACCCGGCGGCTCGCCGCCCTTCCAGTGCCATTGCAGCCAGCGTCCCGAGTTGACGAGCGCGCCGTCTTCTTCGGCGAAACAAGTCGTCGGCAGACGGAACACTTCCGTCTGAATCTTGCTGGAGTCGACGTTGTTGTGCTCGCCGAAATTGCGCCAGAACTCCGACGTCTCCGTCGCGAGCGGGTCCATGATGACGAGGAACTTGAGCTGAGCGAGCGCCTTGTCCCACTTGACCTTGGCCGGCGTCGCCGCGATGGGATTGAACCCCTGCGCGATGTAGCCGGTCATCTTGCCCTTGCTCATCAGTTCCTGCACCTGGAGCATGTCGTACGGCTTGTCGAGCTTGGGCAGATAGTCGTAGCCCCAGTTGTTCTCAGCCGTGGCCGCGTCGCCCCACCAGGCCTTCATCAGGCTCACGTAGAACTTCGGATAGTTCTGCCAGTAGCTCAACTGGTTCAGACGCAGCGGCTTTTGCGTGCGCGCCGTCAGATATTGCTCGACGGTCTGCTCCGCCTGCTTGGGCAACGACATATAGCCCGGCAGCAGATCGGTCATCAGCCCCAGATCGGTCAGCCCCTGAATGTTGGAGTGACCGCGCAGCGCGTTCATGCCACCACCCACCGCACCGATATTGCCCAGCAGCAACTGCACCATGGCGCCGGTACGAATGATCTGCGAGCCGATCGAGTGCTGCGTCCAGCCGAGCGCATACAGGATCGTCATGGTGCGCGTCGGAGTGGAGCACTCGGCGATCTGCTTGTAGATGTACTCGACCTTGTCCGCAGGTGTGCCGCACGTGCGCTCCACCATATCGATGGTGTAACGCGAGTAGTGCTGCTTCATCAGCTGGAACACCGTACGCGGGTGCTGAAGCGTCGGGTCGGTGAGGACGTAACCGTCCGCGCCCTTCTGGTAATCCCAGGAGGACTTGTCGTAGGTATGTTTCTCTTCGTTGTAGCCCGAATAGATACCGTCTTCGAACGAGAACTCGTCTTTCACCAGGAAGGTGAAGTCGGTGTAGTTCTTGACGTACTCGTGCTGGATCTTGTCGTTCGTGAGCAGGTAGTTGATCAACCCGCCGAGGAACGCAATGTCCGTGCCGGTGCGGATCGGGGCGTAATAGTCCGCGACCGATGCCGAACGGTTAAAGCGCGGGTCGACGACGATCAGGCGCGCCTTGTTGTGCGCCTTCGCCTCGGTCACCCATTTGAAACCGCACGGGTGTGCCTCGGCTGCGTTGCCGCCCATGATGAGTACCAGATCCGCGTTCTTGATGTCGACCCAATGGTTCGTCATCGCGCCACGGCCAAACGTCGGGGCAAGACCTGCCACCGTCGGGCCGTGTCAGACACGTGCCTGGTTATCGAATCCCAGCATCCCGGTACTGCGGATGACTTTGTGCGTGATGTACCCGACTTCGTTGCTCGACGCCGACGCCGCCAGCATGCCGGTGGTGAGCCAACGGTTGACCGTGAGGCCGTCGTCCGTCTTTTCGACGAAGTTGGCGTCGCGGTCGGCCTTCATCAGCTTGGCGATGCGATCGAGCGCGTCGTCCCACGAAATGCGTTCCCACTTGTCGGACCCCGGCTTGCGGTACTCCGGATGCGTGAGACGGTTCGGGCTGTGGATGAAGTCGATGAGGCTGGCACCCTTCGGGCACAACGTGCCGCGGTTGACCGGGTGGTCGGGGTCGCCTTCGATGTGAAAGATGCTCTTCTTCGCATTCTTCGCACCGTCGCCGTAGCTGTACATGAGCAGCCCGCAGGCCACAGAACAGTACGGACAGGTATTACGGGTCTCGGTCGCTCGCGCGAGCTTGAACTGACGGACTTCCGCCAGCGCCGCGTCGGGCGCGAACCCGAGCATTGCCAGGCTGGACCCTGCCAGCGTTGCGCCACTCACTTTGAGGAACTGGCGCCTGGACATATTAAGCATGGGGGAATTCTCCTCAAATTTTGGGTAACTTTGCGGGAGTGTGTTGAGTATAGAGCAAACAAGTAATGATTTCCGTGACTTAGCACAAACCATGCCGCATATTGCGTTGAGCGCCATTGCGGCTGATTCCATGGGAACTTCCTTGACATTTTGGTATTCTGAGCGTCACTCTGGTCACCGTCCCCGGTAATGGACACATTGCCCCCTGAAGATGACGTGACGAACCTGATCGCATGTCCGAACTGCGACACGCTCCACCGTCGCATGGACCTGCCGCCGCACGAGACCGCTCGCTGCGTGCGTTGCCACTCGGTTCTTTACCGCTCCCCCGACCTGCGCCTGTCGCGCGTGCTCGCGCTCACCTTGACGTGCCTGATCGTGTTCGCCATCGCCAACGCGTTCCCCATCGTCGAGATCGAGGTGCAGGGCATCTATACCGAGACGACGCTCGTGGGTGCCGCGTGGGCGCTGTATCGCGAGGGCATGTGGCTCGTCGCGCTCCTCGTGTTCGCCACGACCGTGCTGTTTCCCCTGTCGCAACTGCTTGCGCTGATCCATTTGGTAACGCCACTCTCGCTCGGCCGGCGGCCCTATGCGGTCTTTCAAGTGATGCGCGCCATCGAGTTCTGCCGCCCCTGGGGCATGATCGAAGTGTTCATGCTCGGAGTACTGGTTTCGCTGGTCAAACTCTCGGCCATGGCAAGCGTGCTGCCCGGCATTGCGCTGTGGGCTTTCGGCGCGTTGACGATGTTGCTCGCACTGGTGCTGTCGTACGATCTGCGCAATCTGTGGATCGTGATCGACCGCACGCCGGACCCGGCGGTAGAGGCGCTGAAGGCGCAGAAGGCCACCGAATCCCGGACGGTGACGCGATGAAATATCTCTCGGCCAAAGCGGCGGGACTGGTCGCGTGCCACGTTTGCGGACGTCTGTCTCGCGAAGTGAAGACCGTCGAAAAGGAGCGTTGTCCCCGATGCGGTGCAGTGCTGCATCAGCGCAAGGTCGACAGCCTCACGCGCACCTGGGCCTTGCTGATCGCGGCGGCGATCCTGTACATTCCCGCCAATGTCCTGCCCATGATGCAGACGCGCTCGCTGTTAGGTAACTCCAGCGACACGATCATGAGCGGCGTGATCTATTTCTGGACGAGCGGCGAGTACGATCTGGCCATCGTCGTCTTCACAGCGAGCATTCTCGTCCCGATGCTCAAGCTCATTGCCTTATCGCTGCTGTGCTTTACCGCGCAGCGCGGCACCCGCTGGAAACCGCACCAACGCACCAAGCTGTATCACATGGTCGAGTTCATTGGACGCTGGTCCATGCTCGACGTCTTCGTCGTCGCGCTGATGGTGGCGCTCGTGAACATTCAGTCGCTGGCCGTGATTCAGGCCGGTCCGGGCATCGTGGCTTTCGGCTCCGTGGTCGTGCTCACGATGGTGGCCTCCATGCAGTTCGACCCTCGCCTGATCTGGGATCAGATCCGCGACGACGATACCGAACAGGACGATCATGACTGACCCGAAAGACGCGCAAGACCCGAAAGCCGTGCCACCGCCCGGGGCCGGCGATCTGCCGACACCGGCCATCGAACCGCGCAAGCGCTGGGCGCCCTCGCTCGTCTGGCTGATTCCGCTGGTCGCCGCCGTGATCGGGCTGTCGCTGGTGGCCAAGGTGCTCATCGAGCGCGGGCCGAGCGTGACTATCGACTTCAAGACCGCCGAAGGACTCGAAGCGGGCAAGACCAAGGTCAAGTACAAGGAAGTCGATATCGGCACGGTCAAAAGCATCGAACTGTCCGAAGACCTCTCGCATGTGCGTGTCACCGTCGATCTCACCAAGAACGCGAAGAACTTCGCCGTCAAGGATTCTCGTTGGTGGGTCGTGCGCCCGCGCGTGGCCGGCGGCAGCGTCTCCGGGTTGTCGACGCTCCTCTCCGGGGCCTACATCGGCGCGGACGCCGGCAAGGCGAAGGACTCCGCGAGCCACTTTGTCGGTCTGGAAGTGCCGCCGGTCGTCTCGAGCGGCCAGCCGGGCAAGCAGTTCGTGCTGCACGCGAGCGATATCGGCTCGCTCGACATCGGCTCGCCTATCTACTACCGCCGCATTCAGGTCGGTCAGGTCGAAGCGTACTCGCTCGACTCGGACGGCAAGGGCGTGACGCTGCGCGTGTTCGTGCAGGCACCGTATGACCAGTACGTCGGCTCCAATACGCGCTTCTGGCACGCCAGCGGCATCGACCTGCGACTCGATTCGAGCGGCTTCCAGGTCAATACGCAGTCGCTCGCGTCGGTGGTCATCGGCGGCATCGCCTTCCAGGCGCCGAGCGACTCGGGGGCCGGCGTGATGGCCAAGGCCGGGCAGGAGTTCCGTCTGGCCCCCGACGAATCTACGGCCATGAAGGCCCCCGACACGCACCCGGTACGGGTCGTGTTCCGCTTCCAACAGTCGCTGCGCGGGCTGGTCGTCGGTGCACCGATCGACTTCCGGGGTATCACCTTGGGTGAAGTGACGTCCATCGGCGTGGAGTTCGATCAGGCCACCAAGCAGATCAACATGCCGGTGACGGTCGACGTCTATCCGGATCGTCTGCGCCGTCGCGATCCGAAGAACAGTGTGCCGCCGACGGAACTGAACAGTCATAAGATTCTCGACGCACTCGTTCAGCGTGGCCTACGCGGTCAGTTGCGCACTGGCAACCTGCTGACCGGTCAGTTGTACGTGGCGCTCGACTTCTTCCCGAACGCCAAGCCCGCCAAGGCCGAGATGGTCGACGACGTGCTGGTTATGCCGACCGTGCCCAACACGCTCGACCAGTTGCAGCTTCAGATCGCCGACATTGCGAGCAAGCTCGACAAGATTCCGTTCGACAGCATCGGACAGAATCTGGACTCGACGCTGCGCAAGCTCGACAAGACGATGGATAGCGCACAAGGGCTGTTCCGTCAGCTCGACGGCGAGATCGCGCCGGAAGCGAAGGCCACGCTGGGCGAAGCGAAGAAGAGCTTCGGTGCGGCCGAGCGCACGCTGTCCGAAGATGCGCCTGTGCAGCAGGACGTCCGTCAGGCCATGCAGGAACTGACGAAGACGCTGCGCTCCCTCAACACCCTCGCCGACTATTTGCAGCAGCATCCCGAAGCGCTGCTGCGCGGCAAACCGAAGGACCCGCAACCATGACGAGGCCGACCGACATGACCCGTAGCCCGCGCCTGCGTGCAACGCCGGTGGACGGCGACATCGCTGCCCTGCCCGCGATAGCCCGGAAAGCAGGACTCGCCACTGCGGCGACCCTCGTACTGGCGCTTGCCGGCTGTGCCTCGCCGTCGTCCACGTTCTATACGCTGACGGATGCGGGTGCCGGCGCGGGCAGCGCCGCCGCCAACGCCACCACCGGCGCAGCGGCTCCGGCAACGCCGTATGCCCTGGAAGTGTCGCCCGTGGCTGTGCCCGAGCAGGTCGACCGACCACAGATCGTCGTCACCCGTGGCGGCGGACGCGTCGATATTCTCGAGGAATCCCGTTGGGCCGCCCCGCTCAAGACCGAGCTGACGTCGACGATCTCTCGCGACCTGACGCAACGTCTCGGGGCGATGGACGTCTATGGCTTGCCGCGCGCCGACGGTCTTGCCGTGTATCGCGTGTCGACGTCCGTCCAGCGATTCGAATCGACGCCGGGCGAACATGCGGCGCTCACGGCCGTCTGGAGTGTGCGAAAGGTGCCGGGCGATATCGTGCTGACGTGCCGCTTCTCAGGGACGGAGCCCGCCGCGTCGGGCATCGCAGACGTTGTCGCGGCGCAACGCAAGCTCGTCGACCGTCTGGCGGATGGCATCGGCAACGCCATCGCCACCAGCGCACAGGGTGCTACGCCCCGCTGTCAGAACTAAGAAGCCGCCCCACGGTCGCGGCTCATCCGAAACCTTGTTCAATCCCCGCCTTCCGGCCCTCAGAAGCCGATCGTGCGCCTGAAGTTGCGCGTCGCGGCGCTCGCCTCCACGCCCGCGCCCGGTACATCGGGGAGCGCCGCGCAGTAGGCTTCGATGGCCTCATCGGCCATAGGTACCCATTTGTCCAACCACCCGGCAATGACGGCGCGGTTTGTCTCCTGCTCCAACGCCATTGCCACTAGCTTCACCGCCCAGCGATGCTGACGCTGGGCATCGGCCAGTTGAGCGTCGGTCAACAGACCCAACAGGGTATCCCCGTTGTTTCTACCGGCTTGCCCAAGGCCGCGCAACACCGCTTCTTCTACCGCAGGCCGAACGACCAGGTTCAGCGCCACGAAGCTTTCGCCCCAATCCCAGGCGACGAGCGCCTGCTCGATAAGCCGACGCCAGCCCTGCCACGCGGGATCCTGCTCCCAATGCTGGCGCTCGTCGCGACCGAAACCGAGATCCTTGAACGTGTACGACAACTCCTTAGTCCGATAGGCGGTGTGCGTCACCCAACGAAAAGAGTCGGCCATCTGGAAAACCGCACAGTTCACGATGGTCGACGCGGGGGAGATATGGGCCAAGTAGCCTGCCCCCATCTGCAGCGCGTGAAATAGGAAGCGCGCCGGAGTATAGAGTCGCGCCAGCGACTCGGTCCACGGATGCGCCAGCAAGGCATCGTGACCTCGGGCTGAGAACTGATCCATCAGCCCATATACGTAGGTCTCCTGCCCATCCTGCAACAGGTTGTAGGTGCGATAGATGGTCTCGTCCGGATCTCGAAATGCGCCCCAGTCCGGATGCGTCAATGCACTCGCGTTGCGATACCGCTTGAACCACTGCGCCGTGTCGATGTTTGAGTCCAGCTCAAACGGCGCCTCGGGGTTGGCAAGGTTGAAGATGAGGTTGGTCGAAACGACCTCGTATTCGCTCGGTTTGCGTCGCCGTCCCGCCAAATGGCTCCAGGTCTTCAAAGGCTTCAGGACTTCGGAATGTTCCATTCTTGCTTCTCCTTAAAGCGCTTTTTTGTAATAGAAGCGAACATGATCGTCGTTTGTCTCGATGTTGCCCGCGAACGAGCCGAGATTGACTTCCAGTTCTGCCATTCTGAATGGACGGCCAAGGGCCGCCTCCACGGTGCTGCGGCGCAGGATCAACTCCACCTCGGCGTCGATCCGTACGTAAGCGCCTCTGTCATTGACGCGAATCGTTTTGCCTGGATTGTCTTCACGCGCAGCTTCGATGATTCCGGCCGTGATGTCGCTGGCCCGAAGTACCGGCCCGACCCAATTGTTGTGCTTTGGGCTACTTGCTTTGTCGATAGTCATGACGGGGTCCTATCCAGGTTCAGGAATGAGAAAATCGGGGCTCAACACCATCGACAGCCACCAGAACGTCATCGCCGTCCAGCTTGAGCGTGTATTCGGCAAGCTGGCAATCGCCGGGATTGATGCCTTTGCCGGTCTTAGCGTCAAAAGTCCATTGATGGGCCGGACATTTCAAAGTGCGACCGTCGAATTGCCCCCCTGCGAGTCGGAAACTCTGGTGAGGGCAGATTCCCTGGAAAGCCCGCGGCGTCGACCCTTCCGGCCAGACCAGAATAATCACGTGGCCTTGCACCGTGACATCGATCAGATCGCCCTCCCAGAAGTCATCGAGGGAGCACACCTTCTCAAATTTCATGTTCGACTCACTGGTCGCAAAAAATAAACTCGAGCGCGTCCATCGGCTTGATATCCGTTTCGCTCAGCTTTGCCTGACGTGGATAGAGCGCGTCGCTGCCTTGGCGTCTCACTCTGATGACCTTGCTCGGTTGCGGCGCAACCCGTCGACCCACAGAATGATGGCCCGCCGCCGCCGCCACTTCATCCATGGTGTGTTCTATATCCACGAGGACGAGCTGCAATACGACATCGCCTTGAAAGTTGGAAATGATGGGAAAAGTCGCCATGTGTACGCTCCGTTTGCGTTCGACCTCAAACAGCCTGCTTGACGTAGGGGTTATCGCGGTAGGCTTCGGCCCAGGCGTAGTTGTGCGCGTCATCCCCCATTTCGCCGGGCGCTATGTTCATGTACTTGAGAGTACCGTTCAGATCGGGAGGCTGGATCTGGCCGGCGAGCAGCCGGTCCACCAACGAAAGATGATCTCGATAGCGCGTCGGGTCTTGTTGAAAAACCCACCGATCGATTTCCGACCCAAAATGGTAGACACGGCCGTTGTAATCAAGCGGATGGTCCTTTAAATTCCATCCGTTGCCCGGCATCGCGCATATCGGCAGTTGGCTCATGTTGCAGACGACCGGCATCACCTCAGGCAACGTCAATTCGCGTTTACCGGCGAGCAGGTTGTCGATAATGACGTCCCAGGCTTTTCCGAACGTGTCGTTCCAGCCCGGGTACTTTTGCTCGAGCCAGTCACGGCACTCATGCGATACGCCCGCCGCCGGGTTCCACCAAACGATCGGACGCCAAAACCAAGTACAAAGCTGGTATGCATGGTGCTGGTATTCGCATTCAGCGATCATTCGATCCCAATACCATGGCAAGGACAGGCCGGACTCGAGGAGTGAACGTTCAAATTGCCCAAGGATCCATTCCTGAACAAACTCCTTGAATGATTGTTTCCGGTGTTCCAACGGCGTCCAATAGTCCATCGAGTTGCCGGATAGATAGCAGAACTGGCGCCACATGCGCGCGAAGGCAACGTCCACGAGTTTCTGTGCGTGAGCCTTATGCCCATTGGCAATCAGTATCCGCACCACCGGCTGGCCGATCTGCGCGTGGCGAGCCTCGTCGGTCTGAATGCTCGAGATCAAGTTCGCAAAGGTGAAATCGCCGACCTCAGTTGCATCGGCGGCCAGGCCGAGGAACTGCAGATTGGAAAAAGCCGTCTCGAATGCCAACGTCAGCGTCACTGCGGCCTCTGTTGCGCTGCGTGCGAGCGATATATCGTCACCGCCATGACGCACTGCGATGGCAATCGCCTGATTGGTGTGGCAAGCCTTGTGCGCCCAATCGAACTGCCGGTCCTTCGGGCAATAATCGTGCGAAAAATATAATTGCAACTGCGTGTGCCGCAGCTCATCGAGCACACCGAAGGTTGCCATGTTGCGCATGCCGGGCGCACGCCCGAATCGGACGATTCTCCCATTCGTGCACAAACCGGTGTACTCCAGAAAAATAGCGCAACCGTAGTGCGCTTTCACAAGCGATAACCAGCCAGGTTCCGCTTCGTCCAGCATGCGGCTACGCTCCAACGCCGCCCTCACTGAGTAGACACCGGCATCCTTTTCTCGTTGGAGGCGCACGTACTCCGGGTATGAAATCTTGTACGGTTCATCATAAATTTCCCAACTTTCCATCGGAATACCTTGATCACCGGTCATGACTTCCGGAAAAAGCTCGGACTCAGGGACATATGTTGGCGTCCAGTTCGTCGATCGGGCAATGTCGTACCATTCCGCGCGTTCTAGCAGTGCCATGGCTCAATATGGGCATTTCCCGATCGAGAGGGTTTCGCGAGCAAAATCCAGAGAAATTTGATCTTCATCACTATTGCATTTCGCCGATCCCCAACACAATCTTTCTATACCCGATCCTTTTAAATGGTTATCCAATATAAATTGGACTATTAAAATCCTATTTATTCACGTTATCTCACGTTATTCAAAACCCCCATTAATTTCTAAATTGCCATGAGAATGAATGCTAGTACAGCGAACGCCACCACCTCGTACGTAAAACGCCTTTTTGGGACATTCGTGAGATTCGATTAGTGCGCACTGATCAAGGCGTTATGAAACGAGGTCGATTTCGATATTTTTTTCGCAACCTGTTCTAAAGCGCCACAGTCCCAAATCCGAAACCCAATGTCGGTCCATATGGAAGCGACGACTATGCTGCTATTCGGGCCATCGAGTAGTAGCGATGATCCTTCCGAAACCAACTGTGAGGATCTTTCCAATGAGCAAAGATGAGCAGAACAAGGGTGTCGTCCGTCGCTGGATGAAGGACTTCTGGGGCGAGAATGTCGATATTTCGGTGGTCGAGCAACTCGCCGCGCCGAACATGCGAATCAAGTATTCGTTGCTCAAACAGGGTGCCTGCGGTCGAGAGGGGGTCAAGAACTTCCTCGCCGGCTGGCGCACCCTATTCCCTGACTCGAAATTCGTGTTGGACGACTTGATCGCCCAAGGCGACTACGTCATCACGAAATGGAATGGTGGTGGCACCCACACGGGGCCGGCATTCGATGGCTTTGAAATGGAGTGCTGTTTGCCCGCTGCAACTGGCCGCAAGCTCCACTTCACTGGCGAATCCGTGTACAGGGTGATCGACGGCCAGATCGAGGAAGAGCTCGGCTTCGACGATGCGGTGAGCGCGATGACCCAACTCGGGCTGTTCAAGGCGACCGCCAGTAAACACGACCGTTGAGGCCACACGAAACGACGTGCCCGTAGCGAGCTAAGTCCTATTACGACTTGCAGCGGGCACTTGGTTAACGCAATGCCTGCCGGACGCCCAGCGCGATCATGAGCCCGCCACAGGTCAGGTCGATCCACGCCTTGGCGCGGCGATACGCCGCCGCAATCGACGCGTGCGACAGCACGAGCGCGACGACCCCGTACCAGCACGTCGCCGATGCACCGACGGTCGCCAGCATGGCGAAGAACGTCGGCGTGGACACGTGGGTGGGCACCGCCGAAGAAAACACGGCCGCATAGAAGGCGATGGACTTCGGGTTGGCGATATTGGTCGCGACACCTTGCAGGAACGCACCGCGAAACAGAGGCACCTTCGGTGAACGACTTTCGGCCGAAGGGGTCGCCCGTGCCGACACGACGAGCCACACCCCGAACCAGATCAGATAGGCCGCGCCGACCAGCCTGAGGCCGACAGCGAGCCACGGGAAAACCGCGAACACCGCGCTGAGACCCAGCATGGCGCACGTCGCCCAGAACAGATTGACCGTCACGATGCCAGCGACGAGCGCGAGCGCATCGACACGTCGGCCGGTGACCGCTTTGTGGGTGATGGCGATGAAGTTTGGCCCGGGGATGACCACTGCGGCCACATAGATACCAAAGACCGTCACAACAGCAGACCAATCAACCATTTGTCGCCCCAGTGGGTTGTAGTTGTACAACACGTGCAGCCGCTTCCTTAGCCAGCATTCTGCGGCAATTCGCGGTTGACCGCGCCTCGCGGAAAAAATTACGCATAGATTCCGATCATTACGGATTGCGCAATCGATTACGCAATGCTTAAGATATTCGAGACTCGCCGCATACGTCCTCCGGCAGAGATGGGCCACGGCGGGTCGTCATAACTCGAACATTGGAGACAAGCCATGTCCAGCATTACCGGCCTGAGCGGCCATTTGCGCCGTACGATTGCCGTCGCCGCGTCGTTTGCCGTTGCATCCCTCATTGCCCTTCCCTCACAGACACAGGCCGCCGCGATCTCCGACGGCGTCGTCAAGATCGGCGTGCTCACCGACCTCTCGGGCGTGTCGAGCGACAACGCGGGCCGCGGCAGCGTACTCGCCGCCACCATGGCCATCGACGACTTCTCGCACGATCACAAAGTCCTCGGAGCGCCCATTGAACTGGTGTCCGCCGACTCACAGGGCAAGACCGACACGGGTGCGACCATCGCTCGCGAGTGGTACGACCGGGGCAAAGTCGACATGATCACCGACCTCACGTTCTCGAACGTAGCACTCGCCGTCGACCGGATTGCCGACGAAAAGAAGAAGATCGCGCTCGTGACGGGCGCGGGGTCGTCCGCCATCAGCAACGAACAATGCACGGCACATAGCGTGCAATGGATGTACGACACGTACGCGCTGGCGAACTCGACCTCGCAGGCGTTGCTGCGTCGCGGTCTGAAGTCGTGGTACTTCATCACCGCCGACTACGCGTTCGGGCAGGCGCTGGAGAAAGACGCGAGCGAGATTCTGACGCGTCAGGGCGGCAAGGTCGTCGGCTCGGTGAAGCACCCGGTGAACTCGCCGGACCTGTCGTCCTATCTGCTGCGCGCTCAGACGTCCGGCGCGCAAGTGATCGCGCTGGCCAACTCCGGCACCGACACGCTCAACACCGTCAAGCAAGCCTCGCAGTTCAACATCATTCAGGGCGGCAAGCAGGTGTTCACGCCGCTGCTCTCGCTCATCACCGAAATCCACGGCATGGGCCTGAAGAACGCGCAGGGCATGATCCTCACAAACGGGTTCTATTGGGATCAGGACGACCGCTCCCGTGCCTTCGCGCAACGTTTCTACGCCCAGCACAAGAAGATGCCGACGATGATGCAGGCCGCCGTGTACTCGGCCGTGCTCAACTATCTGAAGGCCATTCAGGCAGCAGGCACCGACGAAGCGGACGCCGTGATGGCCAAGCTCAAGTCGATGAAGATCGACGACCCGGTGATTCGCAACGGTCAGATTCGTGCCGACGGCAAGCTGGTGCACGACATGCTGCTGGTGCAGGTCAAGACGCCGGCCGAATCGAAGTCGGAATGGGATCTGTACAAGATTCTGGAGACGATTCCGGCCGACAAGGCATTCGCCCCGCTGGCCGATTCGAAGTGCGCGCTGGTGAAGAAGTAAATGGCAGTAAGGGACGAATGAGCGTCAGCCAGTCAGCCAACGTGATGTGACGGATTGACGCTCAGCGCTTGAGATCGGTGGCAGACGCGGCCTGCGTCTGACCACCGTCGTGCGACGGCCCGGCCGCCGGATCTTCCACGCGACGGAACACGAGCGCCGACGCCAGCGTAATCAGCCCGACGCACACGAACGTCATGCGAAAGCCTGCCACGGTACCGCCCACGCCAAGCTCACCCGCTTGCCCGGCCAGATGACCGAATAGCGCCAGCAACTGGCCGCCAATGGTCACGCCCAGTCCGAGGGCGAGCATCTGTGCCATCGAAAACAGCCCGTTGCCCGCACTCGCGCGACGCGTGCCGAGATCCTTCAGCGTCACACTGTTCATGGCCGCGAACTGCATCGAGTTCGCCCCGCCGAACACCGCCAGTTGCACGAGTCCCAGCCAGATCGGCCAGCCCGGCCCGAAAAGCGCGAAGCTCGCAATCGAGCCGCCCACGACCGCCGTATTCACCATCAGGAAGCGCGTGTAGCCGAAGCGCACCACCAGCGGCGTGACCATGCGCTTGACGACGATCCCCGCGAGGGCCACCGGCAGCATCATCAAGCCGGACGCGAGCGGGCTGTAACCCATCGCCACCTGAAGCAGCAGCGGCAAGAGGAACGGCACCGCGCTGCTGCCGATTCGCGCGACGAGATTGCCCAGCAAGCCGAGACTGAAGCTGCGCGTCTCGAATAACTCCAGCGGAAACAACGGCGCTGCGCGACGGCGGGCGTACGGCCAGTAACCGAGCGTCGTCGCAACGCAAAGCAGCGCAAGCACGGCCGACGGCACCCATCCGGCCTCCGAGAAAGGATGATCCAACGCGAGCGTGAACGACACCATCGCGACCGACAACAACGCGAACCCACCCCAGTCGAAACCGGTGTCGATGACTTCGTCCTTCGCGGGACGCGGCAGATAATGGCGCACGGCGAGGCTACCGATCAGGCCAATGGGGACATTGATGAGGAAGATCCAGTGCCAAGACGCCACCTGCACCAGCCAGCCACCCAGCACCGGGCCGATCATCGGGCCGACCTGCCCCGCAATCGAGACGAAGGCGAGCGCCGCCAGATATTCACCGGCCGGGAACGTCCGCAGCACGGCAAGACGTCCGATAGGCAGCAGCATCGAGCCGCCTGCGCCCTGGAGCACGCGCGCGACCACGAGTTGCGGCAGCGTGTGCGCCATCGCACAGGCGATCGAGCCAAGCACGAACAGCAGGATCGCCACGAAGTACACGCGTCGCGTGCCGAAGCGGTCGGCCAGCCAGCCCGACGCGGGCGTCAGCATGGCCATGGTGAGCGAGTAGGAGACGACCACCGGCTGCATGCGCAGCGGATTCTCGCCAAGGCTCGCGGCCATGGCGGGCAGCGCCGTATTGACGATGGTCGTATCGAGCGCCTGCATGAAAAAGCCCGCCGCGACAATCCATAGCAGGGCGGTAAGCGTCTTATCTTGCTTCATGCGGCACGGGGACGAGGCGCGACCGTCAGCCGGGCCTCGGAGAAGAATTAAGCGAAAGCCGAATTTTAGCGCGCTTCCCGGGCACGCATCGTTGCATGTTTTGCAGTAATCGATCCGTCCGGCGCATCACTGCGATGAGAGAGATGGCGCAGGATGCTCCGGACAGGTAAGGCACCGCGAACGTCAGGCCGTCGTGTTGACGTTGTTGCCCGTCGCCTTCGTCGGGGCCATGAGCGCGAGAATCTGCGCTTGAATCGACATGGCCTCGGCAGACAGTGCATTCACCTGCTGAAGCTTGTCTTCGGGCGGGAGACGGTCGTTGGTGCGCACCGCGTCCAATTGCTTCATCACCTTGGCGAGCATTTCCTTGAGCTTGCGGATCGTCTGCGACTTGATGTCGTCGCCAGCGCCGGCACCGTCAGTCGCGGACAGCGCCTGCCCCTGCTGCTTGGCGCTTTCGTTCATCGAGCGCAGATCCACCAGCGTCTTGTCGCCCAGGCGGCTCACGCCATTGCTTTCGGTGGCATCGGTCGCGTTATCGGTATTGGCCAGGGCGGGCTTTGCGTTGTCATCTGCATTGTCGGTACCGGTCGACTTCGACGCGGCGGCGGGATTGGCGGTGGTGGTAGCCGCCGTCTTGGCCGCCGCCTGCGCCTTGTCCGCCTGCTGTTGCTGGATATGCGACTGCCAGATCTCGAGCATGCTGGACGTCGCGTTGCCCTTGGTCGGAATAATGATGGTCATGGAGCGAGGGGGTCTCCGTGGAATGAGGAAATGAGAGAAAGTAAGGATTCGAAAGTATTACGGCATATTTCACGAAATCCTTTAATTCCCTACATCCACCGTACGTAGACCCTCCGCGACATGCCCCGCTGTCAGGCTCTGACCGCCTTGTCCGCGCGATACCCCACATGTTCGTAGCGCGCTTCGTCGTCGGTCTCTGGCGCATCGGCGTCGTCGGCACGGTCATCGTCGGCGAGCGCATCCAGACGAATCGCCGCATGTACGAGCGCGATATGCGAGAACGCCTGCGGGAAGTTGCCGACCTGACGCGCATGCGTCGTGTCGTATTCCTCGGCGAGCAAGCCGACGTCGTTGCGCAACGACAGCAACCGCTCGAACAACGCCCGGGCATCGCGATGACGACCGATCATCACGAGGCAATCGACCATCCAGAAGCTGCACGCGAGGAATGCGCCCTCGCCTGCCGGCAACCCGTCGTCGACGCGACTCGTGCGGTAGCGCTGCACCAGCCCATCGCGCATAAGCTCGCGCTCGACCGCTTCGATGGTGCCGATCACGCGCGGATCGTCCGCAGGCAAGAACCCCACAAGCGGAATCATCAGCACGCTCGCATCCATCTCCGACGAACCGTACGCCTGCATGAACGCATTGCGCTGCTTGTCGAAGCCGTTGGCGCAAACATCCGCGTGAATCTCTTTGCACAGCCGACGCCAGTGATCCACCGGCCCCGGCAAACCGAAACGCTCGGCCGACTTGATCGCGCGATCGAACGCGACCCACGCCATCACCTTCGAATACGTGAAATGCTGACGGCCGCCACGCACTTCCCAGATGCCCTCATCCGGCTCGCGCCATACGGTTTCGAGATGCGCGACGAGCTTCGTCTGCACCTCCCAGGTGGCGTCGACCGGCGGCAATCCGCCAAGACGGGACTGATGCAGCGCGTCCATCACTTCGCCGTAGACGTCCAGCTGCAACTGGCCCACCGCGCCGTTGCCGACCCGTACCGGCTTCGCGCCTTCGTAGCCCGGCAACCAGTCGACCTCCCATTCCGGCAGCCGCCGCTCGCCGGACAGGCCATACATGATCTGCACTTGCGACGGCGCACCCGCCACCGCACGCACGAGCCAGTGACTCCAGTCGTTCGCCTCGGTGTAATAGCCGCCGAGCATGAGCGCCTGCAATGTGAGCGTGGCGTCGCGCAGCCAGCAATAGCGATAGTCCCAGTTACGCTCGCCGCCCAGTTGCTCCGGCAGCGATGTCGTGGGTGCTGCGACCACGCCGCCCGTCGGCACGAACGTGAGCGCCTTGAGCACGATGAGGGAGCGACGAATCGCCGACGACCAGCGACCGTCGAGCTGACAACGATTGGCCCACGTGCGCCAGTAGCGTTCGGTATCGGTGAGCGCTGCGAGCGGATCGATCTCGCGCGGATCGGCGTGATGCGATGGCACACGCGAGAGTACGAATGGCACCGTCTCACCCGCCTTCACGTCGAAGCGCGCGCGCAGGCTGCCCGGCACATCCTGAATCTCGACGGGCGTGCGCATCACCACCTTGTCCGGCCCCGCGATGAGGCGCATGCCGGGTCCGGTCGGGTCGTCGGCATCGAGCGGACGCGACCACGGCACCGATGCGCCGTAATCGAAGCGCAGGATCAGTTCCATCGACATCGTCACGGTGCCGTGCACGCCTTTCACCAGACGCACAAGGTCGGCCGCACCATCGCGCAACGGCATGAAGTCAATCACGGCGACGCAACCTTCCACCGTCTCGAAGCGCGTCTCGAGAATCAGCGTGTCGTCGTGGTAGCGGCGAGTGGAAGTGGCGTGCGGATCTTCGGGGGCGATTCGCCAGCGGCCATGCTCGGGGCCGCCGAGCAACGCGGCGAAGCACGCCGGAGAATCGAAGTACGGCCAGCAGAGCCAGTCGATGGAGCCGTCGCGCGCGACCAGCGCGGCGCTTCGGCAGTCGCCAATCATTGCGTAATCTTCAATACGTGCCGGCATGCTCACCTCGCGAACAGGAGAGGACCAACGCCCCCGATGCCGTCACCACGCGCGACGTCGTCGCCAGTGACCGGGGGAGCGCAAGCGTATGAGGCTCAATGGTACGCGTCTCGCGGACGCAGGACCACCGTGCGGGCGATGCAATAGGCGAATTGCCGGGGATTCTGCCAAGGGCCATGCCTTCCCTCCTTACGACGTTGCGTCGGATCGGATTGATCGGGGCTGGCGACCACTTTCACTTCGCGCGCGTCGTCGAGAAGTGAAGACATCGCCGGCCAGTTCAAAAACCGACCGGCGACCGGAAGGGAAGTTCGCTGAAATTGCCGCTAAGTGACGTTTCGCACGTCAACTCGCGGAGAATCCGCACCGCGGCAGCGACACATACATCATGCCGTCGCCGTAGCGCCCTCTTCCAGCGCATGCACCGCTCCTTGCGCGATCAGGTCGCGAACGTGCGCGGCATCGAAGCCATATTCGGCCAACACCTCGGAAGTGTGCTCGCCCAGACGCGGTGCAGGCCCGCCGGTACATTTCGGCGTCTCGGAGAATCGAATCGGCAGGCCGATGCTGCGTGTGGGTCCGTCGAGCGGATGCTGCGTCTCCACCACCATCTCGCGCGCCACGATCTGCGGATGCGACACGGCCTCGGAAATCGGCAGCACCGGCCCGACCGGCAGACCGACCGCGTCAAGTCGTTCCACCCAGCGTTGCGTCGTGTCGCGCATCAAATAGGCCGTAAGGCGCTCGACGAGTTCGTCGCGATGGGCGGTGCGTCCCGCGTTGGTCGCGAAACGCGGATCGTCTGCAATTTCCGGTGCGTCGAGCACTTGCAGCAGACGTTCGTAATTGGCCTGATTTGCGGCACCGATATTGATCCAGCCGTCCTGTGTGCGAAACGCCTGATACGGCGTGCTCGTCGGATTGGCGGAACCGAACTTCGGCGGATTCTCGCCGCTGGCGAAGAAGTTCGCGGCGGCCCAGTACATCTGCTGAAAACCCGCTTCGAGCAGCGATGTATCCACGATCTGCCCCTGCCCGGTGCGCAACCGGTGCGCGTAGGCGGCCGAAATGCCGAGCGCCGCCAAAATGCCCGCATTGATATCCGCAATCGGCGACCCGGCCTTGATGGGCGCTTGCCCCGGCTCACCGGTCACGCTCATCAACCCCGACAGCCCCTGCGCGATCAGATCGAATCCACCTTTGTCCGCGTAGGGTCCCGTGCGTCCGTAGCCCGAGATGGAACAGTAGATCAGCCCCGGGTTGGCTTCGCGCAACGTCTCATAGCCGAGCCCCAGCTTTTCCATCGTGCCTTTGCGATAGTTCTCGGTGACGACGTCGGCACTCGCGAGCATCTTGCGCAACACGGCCTTGCCGCCTTCGGTTTTGAGATTGAGCGCGATGCCGCGCTTGTTGCGGTTGAGCATCATGAACGATGCCGACTCACCGTGCGAGAGGATCGGCGCGAACCGGCGCGCGTCGTCGCCTTCCATCTTCTCGACCTTGATGACATCGGCCCCCATGTCCGCGAGCATCATCCCGCACACCGGGCCGGACATGATGTGCGACAGCTCGATCACCTTCACACCCTGCAACGGGCCGCCCTTTTTATCCATATCTGCGTGCTTGTCGGTCATCTCAGCGGCCCTCGAATACCGGCGTCGTCTTCGCGAGGAACGCGCGATAGCCCGCCTGGAAATCGGCCGTGCCGAAGCACGCGAACCCTTCATCGATCTGCGCGGGTGTGAGCGGCTTGCCGCTCACCAGTTCACGCACGAAGCGCTTGTGCCAACGCGCGACGAGCGGCGCACCCGCGGCGATCCGATCGGCCGTTGCGAGCGCTTCGCGGGTGACGTCGCCATCGGCCACCACACGCGTGACGGCGCCGATGCGCAACGCTTCCTGCGCGTCGAAGATGCGTCCTTCGAGCAGGATCTCCAGCGCCTTGGTCGGGCCGAGCAAGCTGACGAGACCGGATAGCTCCGCATGCGCCATCACCAGACCGAGCTTGTTGATCGGTGCACCGAAGCGGCTCGACTCGCCACAAATGCGGATGTCGCACGACGCCGCAATCTCCATGCCGCCCCCCACGCAGATGCCGTGAATCATGGCGACGAGCGGCACCGGGCAGTTCGTCAGCGCATCGAGTGTGCGATGCATGAGCGCGCCGTACGCCCGCGCCTGCTCCACGTTGGCGCGATCGGTCTCGAACTCGGCGATGTCGTTGCCCGGCGCGAAGGCCTTTTCGCCCGCACCGCGCAACACGATGCACCGCACGTCGGGCGACTCGGACAACGTCAGAACCGTGTCGCCCAACGCCTGCCACATCGGCTTGGTCAACGCATTGAGCTTTTCGGGACGGTTGAGCGTGACCAGCGCAATTGCGCCGTGTCGCTCGGTCAGAACGGTCGAAGTCACATTGCCTCCTGAAGTCGCCGACATGCGTGCGATGTCGGCGGGTAACGATTTTTGGTATACCAATTTTTCGTTAACGATAGAAGCAGACGTATCTAATTGACAAGCATCAATCGAAAAAATCAGGGTTAACGTTGAAAAAAGAGCGATTGCCGATTGACGCATTCGGTCACGCCCATCAAAATTGGCATTCCAATTTCGACATCCCGCACATGAGCAACCCTGCTTCGCTGAACGCCGCCGCTTATGACGCCCTCAAGGCGCGCATCGTGCGTGGCGACCTGCGCCCCGGCGCGCCGCTGTCGGAGCGCGCGCTGTGCGACGAACTCGCCGTGTCGCGCACGCCGCTACGCGAGGCGCTCAAACGGCTGGCCAACGAAGGGCTGGTGGAAATCTCGGAGACACGTCGGGCGCGCGTGGCGCGGGTGAGCGTCGATGAAGTCGTGAATCTGCTGGCGGTGATGGCGGTGCTGGAGGGACTCTCGGGAGAGCAGGCGTGCGAGAAAGCTTCGGAGGCTGACCTCGACGAACTCGCCCGGCTACAGAACGAGATGGAGTCGGCATACGCACGCACCGATCACGCAGCCTACTTTGCGCTCAACCAGCAGATCCACCTCAGCATTCTGCGCATGGCGGACAACGGACCGCTGGCCGAGTACTTCCACAATCTCAATGCGCGCTTGCGCCATGTGCGGGAACGTCTGACGCCGACACCCGAGCGGTGGCGTCAGGCCGTGGACGAACATGCGGAGATGCTGGCGTTGCTGCGCCGGCGCGATGGCAAGCGGCTGCGCACTTTGATGGAAGCGCACTTGCGCAGCAAGACGGATGCTTACGTCGCCGCCATGCTCAACGAAGGGCTCGTGAGCATGAGTCGCGCCGCTTGAGCCGTTTGATGGCGACGTGATCGCCCGCAGGCAGCGCGTGCCGGACCTTCGTCAGGCCGCCACGCGCTTATTGGCAAGCACCGCCGCGCACTTCGCCATCAGATGCGCACGCAGCAATCGGCCGAGCGTGGCACCGTCGCGCTGACGCAAGGCGTGCAGCATCTCAACGTGCTCCTCGATGGCGCGATCCCATTTCCCTGCGTGCAGGTTGGAGCGAAAACGCAGCGCCTGAAGTCGGTGATTGACCGACTGATACATCTGCGTCAGGGCCGGATTGCGCGCCGCGGCGTTGATGCGGTCGTGAATGCGTCGATTGCAGTCGAAGTAACCCGACAGATCGCCGTTGGCGTGGCAGGCGTCCATCGCACTGTGCAACTCCTGAATCTCGTCGATCTCGGCTTGCGTGATGCGCTGGCACGCCAGCTCACCGGCCAGCGCTTCGAGACCGCTCAGGAGTTCGAAGGCATCGGAAATATCGCTCGCGGACAACGTCACTACACGTGCCCCGCGATTCGGCAGCAGATCGATCAGACGCTCGACCGCGAGCATCTTCAGCGCCTCGCGCAGCGGCGTACGCGACACCCCCAGTTGCTCGCACAGTGCACGTTCGTTCAGATGCGAGCCAGGCGGCAACATGCCCTCGGTAATCATTCTGCGCAGCCGGTCCATGACCGCCAGATGCAGCGCCTGACGGCTGATCGGCTGACTCCCGCCGGCATCTGGCGGATGGACGGTGTGGTCGCGTACGGCGTTCAAGGTCACGGAGTGCATAAGCTTGCCCTGGTCATTCGTTTTAGGAAGAAAGACAGCGACTGCCTGCAAAGCACCTTCGCGGACGACGGCAAACCCGACCGAAGCCTCGCCACACGAAATATTTCGGTTTGCGATGAAATATTACGAAATATTACGAAGTCCGATTCTCGCAGATCGATGCAGTTTTGACTACGTTATGTGGTGTTTTCACTGAGTACGCGACATGTTTGCGCCGCACCGCAACATCGCCTGGATTTTGGATACGATGTGGATAACTGCCGTCGGCAAGCAGCTGACGCAGCGCCCTTCCCTCAGGAGATTTGCAAGATGTTCGAGACCCAACCCGCCATCGAGTCGCTGGCTCGCCTGCTCGCCGACACGCGTCGTGGCGACACGCCCATCCACTCGCCGGCCCCGGCGCTGATGCCGGTCGACGCCAACACCGCTTATGCGGTGCAACTGCGTACGCTCGATCTGCTCGGCGACACGATTGCGGCATGGAAAGTGGGCGCCAAAACCCCGACGGACCTGCCGAACTGCGCGCCGATTCCCGCATCGGTCGTCAGCAACGCCGGCGGTGCACTGGCACTGAACGACTTTTTCCGCCCGGGTCTCGAACTGGAAATCGCCTTCCGTCTGTCGCGCGACATCAAGCCGGGACGCTATGAAGAACGCGAAGCCATGATGTTTGTGGACGACATGCTCGCCACCATCGAAATCACCGACAGCCGTTTCGCGGAGAAAGGGCTCGACAGCCGCTTTGCGCTGGCCGATCTGCAGAACAACGGCGCGCTCGTGATCGGCAGCGGTCGCGGTTACGACGCGCGTTTCGATTACTCGCGCCCGAAGGCGGTGTTCTCGCTCGACGGTCGCGACATCACGCCCGCCAAGGTCTTCAACACCGGCGGCGACCCGCGCACGCTCCTCACGTGGCTCGTCAATCACAACGGCAAGCGCGGCATCACCATGCGCGCGGGCGCGATCGTGACCTGCGGCTCGTACGTCGGCATGATCCCCGCTACCGGTCCGGGTGAGCTGCGCGGCGTGATCGACGGCGTCGGCGAAGTCGCCGTGACGTTGAAGTAAGGCAGACGGCGCGTCCGAGGCGTGACCCTTCGCGACGCGCCTGCCCCGCCTGAATAAGCGATGCGGGGCGCTTAACTCAGTGCCGCGCGGTGCGTCCGTCCACACCGTCGAGCATCTTCGGTGCGAGCAATGCGATGGGCACAATGCACAGCAGCCCGGCCCCCAGCGCGAACGGCAGGCTGATGCCATGCGCGATGGCACCGATCAGCACCGGGCCGATCAGCAGCCCCAGATAAGCGAGCTTCGCCATGACGGCAATCGCTTCAGCGCTCGCCATCCCGGCACCACGCGCCACTTCGCCCGACGCCGCAAACATCACCGGCATCACGTTCGACAAACCGAGACCTGCGAGCGCAAAGCCCGCCACCACGGCCGCCGGTTCACGCCAGAACAACGCAAGCAACACGCCGCCGACACATAGCAAACTGCTCACGCGCAGCAAACGCGCGCCGCCCATGCGGGCACGCACGGGATCGCCACCGAAGCGACCCGCCGCCATGCCGACGGAAAACGCTGCATAGCCTGCGCCGATCCACGCGCCTTGCGCCAAGACCACTTCACGCATGTACACGGCGGTCCAGTCGTACATCGCCCCCTCTACCACCAGACCGAGGAACGCGAGGATGCCGAAGCCCGTCAGTTTGCGATGCAGCTTGCGACGCGACACGTCGTCCAGCGCGGGCGGCGGCGTGTGCTTGTGCGCCACCTCCCCCGCCCCCGCATCCGCCTGCGTCACCGGGGCTTCGCCCGGCAGCATGTCCCGCTGCATGAAGCGCGCGCCGACGACGATCACCACCGCGCAGCCGAGCGCCGCCAGTCCTATATGCCACTGCGGCGAGCCATGATGCGCGAGCCATGCCCCGCCCACGAGCGCACCGGACATGCCACCGAGGCTGAAGCAACCGTGCAGCGACGCCATGATCGGCTTGCGATAACGCGCTTCGAGCGTTGCGGCCTGCGCATTGACGGCGACGTCGTAGGTCGCATTCGCCGCGCCGTAAAGCGCCAGCCAGCCCACGAGGCCCCAGTAGCTGGGCATCGACAGGATGAACGCGCTCGTGAGCGCCAGCGCAATACCCGAATGCAGGCTTGCGCGCTGGCTACCGGCGCGCCCGACCCAGCGGGCCATGCGGGACATCGTGACGATGGCACCGCCCGCCACGGCGAACATCGCCACCGACAGGCTCGCGTCGTTCAGGTCGAACATCGCCTTGACGGTGGGCACATGCACGCCCCACGTCGCATACAGGAATCCGCTGCAAAACAGCAATGCCATCGTTGCCGCGCGCGCAGGCCAAAAGCCCGTGCGCGGCTTCGCGATTTCAGAAGTCATGGGAATTGAAGAAGTGCGGAAGTGACTGGGCAGAGAACACTGCCGGGTCGTAATGAACGTTTTGATGCGGTGGACGAGCGTCCGGAGCATCCAGTGTTGCGGATCTCGCAATCGATGTTGAGAATTCTAACGCACTCTGTGTGACATCACAGTGCACTTTCGGCAACGTCGTCTGGAATCCCGCTCAATGGGTGCTTGTGCACGCCGTCAATGCAACGGCGAAAAAAGCTGGCCGCCGCGCCACACCGGTCAAGTATGCGGGCGGCAGCCAGCAGGGGAAATCAACGCCCGGATGCTTCGTTCACCGATCCAGTGAATGCCTCGTGGTCAGTGGAACACGCGTCGATGGCATTGCGGTGACGTTCGGGCAGGCGACTCCGCTACTGTCGGCGGACGAGGCTGCGCTGACAAGGCGACCTCCCACGTCGTGAGAAGACTACGGCTTGCATGCGTTGGGCAACGCGCGCCACGGGTCGGCGCGTGCACGACCGCGCACAACTTATCCACCGTTTTTGTTCACAAGGCTGTGGACAACGAACGGAGACAATGTGCCAAGCACTTGATCGGTATGGAGATTTCGACGCAGACGATCAGGCGGCGGCACCCGCAGGCAAAAGACGGGCAGGCACCGCCGATTTATCCACAGATTTTGTGTTCAAGTCTGTGGACAAGTCCTTGATGAGAGGACGCAAGTGGTTGATTCAGATCAGAGAATCATTGCGCAGCAAGCGTCGAAGCAGCACTGATCTGCTCCGGCGTGAGCGCAAATCCTTTGTTACGCTCGCGCACCACGCGATGAATCAACTCCCACACCGTATGCGCGACGGGCGAGAGCGAGCGGTTCTTGCGACGCACGAGCACGATGTTGCGCTCGAAGGCCGGCAGCAGCGGACGCACGGCAAGCGTGGAATTCTCTGGCAGCGGCAGCGCCAGCGGCGGCAGCACGCTCACGCCCAGCCCTTCCTGCACCATGCGGAAGATCGTGCTGACATGCCCCAGCTCCTGCGTGATGGTCCCCTGCACTTTCTGCGTGGTGAGTGCACGGTCGATCAGCGGACGGCTGCCCGAACTTTGATTGAGCAGCACGAGGTTTTCGCCCGACAGCTCCGACCAGTGCACAGCGCCTTGCGACGCCAACGGGTGATCGTTGCGGCACACGAGACAGAACGGCTCGCTCATCAGATGCTCGGTCGTCAGATCGTCGGCACCTTGCGGGGCCACCACGATGCCGAAGTCCACATCGCCCGCGCGCACGCTGTCGAGCACTGCGCGCTGCATCTGGTCGACGAGTGCGAGCGCGATATCCGGATAGGTCGCCTGCGAAGCGAGCAACACCCGTGGCATGAGCGTCGCGGAGATGGTCGGTGCTGCGCCAATGCGTACGCGGCCCGTGGTGCGTGCCTCCGCGCCGTGGGTCTGGAGCAACGCAATTTCAAGTTCGTCCAGCACGCGATCGAGGTTGCCGGCGAGCGTGACGCCCGCGTCGGTCAACGCGACCTCTCGCGTCGTGCGGTCGACGAGGCGCAGGCCGAGTTGTCCTTCGAGTTCGTTGATGCAGCGGCTGATGGCCGGTTGTGTCAGGCCGATCTCGGCGCCCGCGCGGCTGAAGTTCTTGCTGCGCGCCACGACCATGAAGACCTTGAGTTGTCTCAGCGATACGTTCATGTGCTTGTGCCCTGCCAGTAAGTGTTCGAACGAGCCACAAATGACTCAGGCGCGCCGCCCACGGCGGCGCGCCCCCGTACGTGCTTCGATCAGGCCGCTGCCTTGACCATTTCCTCGATCACCTTCTTCGCGTCGCCGAAGACCATCATGGTCTTGTCGAGATAGAAGAGATCGTTATCCAGCCCGGCGTAGCCTGCCGCCATCGAACGCTTGTTGACGATGATCGTCTTGGCCTTGTAAGCCTCGATGATCGGCATGCCGGCAATCGGCGATTGCGGATCGTTCTTCGCGGCCGGGTTCACCACGTCGTTCGCACCCAGCACCAGCACCACGTCCGTCTGACCGAATTCGCCGTTGATTTCGTCCATCTCCAGCACCTGGTCGTACGGCACTTCGGCTTCGGCGAGCAACACGTTCATGTGACCGGGCATACGGCCTGCGACCGGGTGAATCGCGTAGCGCACGCTCACGCCCTTCTCGATCAGCTTGTCCGTCAATTCCTTGAGGGCATGCTGTGCACGTGCCACGGCCAGACCGTAACCCGGCACGATCACCAGCGATTCGGCGTTGCTCATGAGGAACGCTGCGTCGTCGGGCGAGCCGGACTTCACCGGGCGCTGTTGCTGTTCGCCCGCTGCGGCACCTGCTGCCGGGGTTGCACCGAAACCGCCGAGAATCACGTTGAAGAACGAGCGATTCATCGCCTTGCACATGATGTACGACAGAATCGCGCCGGACGAGCCGACCAGCGAACCGGCGATGATCAGCATCGGGTTGTTCAGCGAGAAGCCGATGCCCGCTGCCGCCCAGCCCGAGTACGAGTTCAGCATCGAGACCACGACCGGCATGTCTGCGCCGCCAATCGGGATGATGATGAGCACGCCGAGCACGAAGGCGATGGCGGTCATGATGACGAACGGCGTCCAGCTCAGCGTGGTGAAGAACGCAATGCCGAAGCCGAGCATCGCAATCGCGAGCGCCAGGTTCACGAAGTGCTGGCCCTTGAACACGACCGGCGCGCCCTGGAACAGACGGAACTTGTACTTGCCGGAAAGCTTGCCGAAAGCGATGACCGAACCCGAGAACGTGATCGCGCCAACGAACGTGCCGATGAACAGTTCGATGCGGTTGCCCGGCGGCAGTGCCTCGCCCGCCGCGACGATACCGAAGGCGGCCGGTTCAGCCACAGCGGCGACAGCGATACATACGGCTGCGAGACCGATCAGCGAGTGCATCGCGGCCACGAGTTCCGGCATCTTCGTCATCTCGACCTTACGAGCGACATAGGCACCGATACCGCCACCGACGACGAGACCCGCGAGGATCAGCCCCAGACCGGAGAAGTTGCCACCCGAGAGCTTGCGCAACTCGAAGATCAGCGCCACGGTCGTCACAGCCGCAATCGTCATGCCGATCATGCCGAAGGCATTGCCGCGACGCGCCATGCGCGGGTTCGACAAGCCCTTGAGCGCCTGAATGAAACAGATCGACGCAACCAGATACAACAGCGTCACAAGATTCATGCTCATGTCAGTGCGCTCCCTTTGCTGCCGATTCGTCATTGGCCGCTTTAGCAGGGGCCTTATCCTTTTTCTTGAACATCTCCAGCATGCGCTGCGTGACGAGGAAGCCCCCGAACACGTTCACCGCTGCGAGCGCCACCGCCACGACACCCATCGTCTTGCCGAGGTTGCCTTCGGTGAGACCGGCGGCGAGCATCGCGCCCACGATCACGATGGCCGAGATCGCGTTGGTCACCGCCATGAGCGGCGTGTGCAGTGCCGGTGTGACGTTCCACACCACGTGATAGCCGACGTACACCGCCAGCACGAAGATGATCAGGTTGATCACCGTGTGATTAATCAATTCCATGGCAGAGCCTCCCCTTATGCCGCACGCAGGACTTGACCGTCGCGGCACATGAGGCACGCGGCAACGATGTCGTCGTTGGTATCGATGACGAACTGACCTTCCTTGTCGATCACGAGCTTCAGGAAGTCGAGCACGTTACGGGCATAAAGCGCGGAAGCGTCCGCGGCCACCATACCGGCGAGGTTGGTGTAGCCAGCGATGGTCACGCCGTGGACTTTGACCACTTCGTCAGCCACCGACAGCGGGCAGTTGCCGCCACCGTTGGCACCGCGTCCGGCGGCCAGATCGATGATCACCGAGCCCGGTTTCATGGCCTTGACGGTGTCTTCGCTGATCAGCGTCGGCGCAGCACGGCCCGGGATCAGAGCGGTGGAGATGACGATGTCGGCTTGGGTCAGGCGCGTGTGCACCAGCTGTGCCTGACGGGCGAGCCATGCAGCAGGCATCGGACGTGCGTAACCGCCCACGCCCTTGGCGATCTCGCGTTCTTCGTCGGTCTCGAACGGCACGTCGATGAACTTTGCGCCGAGCGATTCGATCTGCTCACGCACGGCCGGACGCACGTCCGACGCCTCGATCACCGCGCCCAGACGCTTGGCCGTCGCAATGGCTTGCAAGCCCGCAACGCCAGCACCGAGCACGACCAGACGCGCGGCTTTCACCGTACCGGCAGCCGTCATCAGCATCGGCATGAAGCGTTGATAGAGGTTCGCGGCGAGCATCACGGCCTTGTAACCGGCGATGTTCGCTTGCGAGGACAGTACATCCATGCTTTGCGCACGCGTGGTGCGCGGCGCAGCTTCGAGCGCGAAGCCGATGATGCCGGCTGCCGCCATACGCGCATTGTTCTCGGCATCGAACGGATTGAGCATGCCGACGACCACTGCACCGCGACGCATCTGCGCGATCTCGGCCACCGACGGCGCACGGACCTTCAGCACCATCTCGGCACCGAACGCCTCGGCAGCGCTCACGGTCGATGCGCCCGCTGCGACATACGCCGCATCCGGTACGCTCGCCGCCTCGCCTGCGCTCTGCTCCACGGTGACGCGATGTCCTGCGCTCACCAGCTTCTTCACCGTTTCCGGTGTGGCCGCGACGCGGGATTCGCCGTCGACCGTCTCCTTTGGAATGCCAATATGCATAGTTATTGTCTCGGGGTCTGAGCCCCTGTCGTGTTGTGAAACTCAGGCCGCAACGGCTCTCGGCGCTTGCATCGAACGACCTTCGTTGGCCGCTTCGAAGCAACGCACCTTGGTGCAATGAATCAGATCGCACAGGAATTCCGGCTCGTAAGCGCGCAGCAGGTGCGGCTGATGTCCGTCGAGGTAGGCCCCGATCATCACCAGCTCGGCCATGCGCAACGCTTGCGCCGAAACGCCCTCGAGATACGCCAGCGGCAAATCCTGATTGCCGGTGGTGTGCAGCAAACGGGTGTAGGTGTGGTTATCCCAATACCAGTCCAGACCCAGTTCGACGAATGCGTTGTTGAACGCATGCAGATGAGCGTTGGCAACCGGTGCCAGAGCGGCGGGTTTGATATGCGATTCGATGACCGACATGATGGCGTCTCCCAAAATAGTGATCGTCCAAACCCGCGTGCTTCTCTGGCGTGACGCGTCCTCCAACGCTTTGCTGTCACACCGCCTTCATGCGGGCTGCCATTGCAGATTACGCAGCCCGACATATAAAATACAGTTAAAGTTAATTATGCAAACCATCAACGATTACTTATACTTCCCGGAGCGCATCATGCACATCGATAAAACATGAAACACGCCACACTCCGTCAGCTGAAAGTCTTCGAAGCCGTAGCGCGCCATCTGAGCTTTTCGCGCGCCGCCGAAGAACTTCACCTCACACAACCGGCCGTCTCGACCCAGGTCAAGCAACTTGAGACACACGCCGGACTGCCGCTCTTCGAGCAACTGGGCAAGAAGATTTTCCTGACGCCCGCGGGCGCGGAGATGCTGCATTACAGCCGCGCGATCATCGCCCTCTTTCGCGAAACCGAAGAGGCGATGGACCACCTCAAGGGCATTACCGGCGGCAAGCTCAACGTGGCCGTCATCAGCGCGGGCGACTACTTCTTCCCACGGCTGCTGGCCGCGTTCACCGTGCGCTATCCCGGCGTCACGCTCAACCTCACGGTGCATAACCGCGAGGAACTGCTGCATCAGTTGACCGAAAACCTGACCGATCTGGCGGTGATGGTGCGTCCGCCTCACGAGATCGACACGATCAACGAAGCCTTCGCACCGCACCCTTACATCATCGTGGCCCCGCCCGGTCATGCGCTGGCCGGTCAGAAACAGATTCCGTTTTCACGACTGACGCAAGAACCGTTCATCAGTCGCGAGCGCGGCTCCGATACCTGGAATTCCCTACAGGACGCTTTCGGTCATCGCACGCAGCAACTGAAAATTGCGATGGAAATTTCCAGCACGGAAACCATCAAGCAGGCGGTGATTGCGGGCATGGGGATCAGCTTCCTGTCCGCGCACACCGTCGGCATGGAGTTACAGACGGGACAGTTGACGGTGCTCGACGTACAGGGCTTTCCGGCATGGCAAAGCTGGTACGTCGTGCATCGCCGCAGCAAACGGCTACCGCCCGTCGCACTCGCCTTCCGCCAGTTCCTGCTCTCGGAAGGCGCTGCGCTCATCGACGGCATGATGGCCTACAAAAGCACGGTGCCGCCGCCATCCGGCAGCGGCACGAAATAAGCCACCCACGCCTTCACTGCTCTCCTGCCCTGGCAGATCGCGAAGATCTGCCGAATGAAAAAGGGCGATCGGCTCAGGCCATTGCCACCCCGGCCGACCACCGTGAAATCGCTTGCGTCTTGCCGATCAGCCGCCCATGCGGTTGGCCAGCGTGCCCAGTCCGTCGATGCTCACTTCCACCAGCGCGCCCTCTTTCATCGAGCCGACGCCAATCGAAGTGCCCACCGCGATCACATCCCCCGGCAGCAGCGTCATGTCCTGCGACAGACGTGCGACGAGTTGCCACGGATTGAAGATCATGTCGGCGAGCGGGTAGCGCTGGCGCTCCGTGCCGTCGAGCGTCGTGATCAGCTCTGCCTCGCGCCAGTCGAACTCCTCGGCGATGAACGGACCGAGGCAGCCGAAGGTGTCGAAGCCCTTGGCGCGTGTCCACTGCGCGAAGTTGCCGTCCTGCTCGATGATTTCAGCGGCCGTCACGTCGTTGACCAGCGTGTAGCCGAGGATGTAGTCGCGCGCGGCTTCCTCGCTGACGTTGCTCGCCGCCTTGCCGATGACGATGCCCAGCTCGCCCTCGAACACGATCTTCCCGGCATACGAGGCCGGACGACGAATCACCGCGTCGGGACCGTTGAGCGTGGTCGCAGGCTTGATGAGGAAGAGCGGATGCGAGGGCGCGGCCTTGCCGAGCTTCGCGCCGAGCGCGTGATAGTTGTTCCAGAGCGCCACGATTTTCGAGGGCTCGCACGGGCACAGCAGATCGACCGCGTCGCGCGCAATCGTCGCGCCCGTGGCGACCGGCTGATCGTAGAGATCGCCGCGATGTTCGAGAATCTGATCGCCCTGCAGCAGGCCGAAGCCGATGCGGCCATGTGAGGTCTTGAAACGGGTCCAGAGCTTCATGCGTTTGCCATTCCTGTAGCGGCCCGGCGGCACGGCAACGTTCGCCATGTGCACGCCGGACTCGATGTCTTGAAGTCATTCACATCTGCCTCTTGCAGACACTGGGGCGCGCTCTACATGGAGTGCGCCCGTTCACATTCGTCAGACCGCGCCGACTTCGCGCAGCGCCGCGATCTGTTGCAGGCTGTAGCCGAATTCGCCGAGCACGTCGTCCGTGTGCTCGCCCAGCAGCGGCGAACGCTCCACGTGCGTGGGGCTGTCGGAGAGCTTGATCGGGTTGCCGACGGTGAGGTACTTGCCGCGCTTCGGGTGGTCGACTTCGACGATGGTGCCGGTCTCGCGCAGCGACATGTCTTCGGCGATTTCCTTCATCGACAGGATCGGTCCGCACGGAATGTCGTACTCGTTAAGAATGCCCATGACCTCGAACTTGGTCTTCGTCATCGTCCATTGCTCGACGGTGTCGAAGATCTCGCGCAGACGCGGCAGACGCGCACGCGGCGTTGCGTACTCCGGATGCTCGACCCACTCGGGCTTGCCGATCACCTTGCAGATCGAGCCCCACACGGGTGCCTGCGTGATGAAGTAGATGTACGCGTTCGGATCCGTCTCCCAGCCCTGGCATTTGAGAATCCAGCCCGGCTGACCGCCGCCCGAGGCATTGCCGGCGCGCGGCACCGCATCGCCGAACTGACCGTTCGGGAACTGCGGATACTCTTCCATGACACGCGCGCGCTCAAGGCGCTGCTGGTCGCGCAGCTTCACGCGGCAGAGGTTCAGCACGCCGTCCTGCATGGCGGCCAGCACGCGCTGGCCCTGTCCGGTCATGGTGCGCTGATACAGCGCCGTCACAATGCCCAGCGCCAGATGCAGGCCCGTGCCGGAGTCGCCGATCTGCGCGCCCGTCACCATGGGCGGGCCGTCGTCGAAACCGGTGGTGGAGGCTGCGCCGCCCACGCACTGCGCCACGTTCTCGTAGACCTTGCAGTCCTGATACGGACCGGGGCCGAAGCCCTTCACAGAGGCCACGATCATGCGCGGGTTCAGCGAGTGAATGTGCTCCCAGGTGAAGCCCATGCGATCGAGCGCACCGGGTGCGAAGTTCTCCACGAGCACGTCGCAGTCGCGAATCATGCGCTCAAGCACCGCCTTGCCTTCCGGATGCTTCGTATCGAGCGTGATCGAACGCTTGTTGCTGTTGAGCATCGTGAAGTAGAGGCTGTCCGCGTCAGGAATGTCGCGCAGCTGATCGCGCGTCACATCACCGTGCCCCGCGCGCTCGATCTTGATGACGTCTGCGCCGAACCAGGCCAGCAATTGCGTACACGTTGGCCCGGACTGCACATGCGTGAAGTCGAGAATGCGCACACCTTCGAGTGCCTTTCCCATGGTTTGTCTCCTCCTGATGCGACGGCGTTTATGTAATGGGTGCGCGAGAGTCCCCCGATAGCCGTTCTGAAAGCAGCCTCACACGTGGGTCTCACCGGATCTGACGACGGCTGTCGCCTCTTCGGGCGCCATTCCATTCGTCGATCGAATCTTGTGATATACGGTATTTCATACACGATATTTTATCAACGGCTTTTTGTTGCCGATGCGATTTGCTGTGTCGCGGCATTTCGTCGTCAAAATCGCTCAGATCCCTATCAATAAAGGGACTCCGCATCGCAACATTGCCCGATATCTCGCGGCGTAATACGGGTTTACAGGCATGTGTCATGACGATGAATTGGGGCGACGAACGGGTTGGATTTGCATCGCCTCACTTTAAATATATTGAATACAAAATACTTATCGAAGGATGCCCTGACCTTTTTCCTTCGCTGAAAACAAAAAAGCACCGGTGCGCATGGCGCATCGGTGCTTCTTTTGCCGCTTCGGGAAGTCAGGCGGCGACGTAACTCGGGCGCCCTGTCCCCGACGGTTGTCAGTCCGTCAACTTGCCGTGGCGGCGAGCTTGGCTTCGAGTTCGGTTACGCGCTTGCGCAACTGACGGTCTTCCTGAAAGCGTGCGGTCTCGTCGCGAATCACGGCAACGATCCCGGTCACTTCGCCGGCGTCGCCGTGCAGCAGCGCGACGGTGAAGGCAATCGACATGGCACGGCCGTCCTTATGCGCGGCGGGCACCTTGAGCAGATCGCTGCCATATTTGGTCTGGCCGGTCTCCATCGTCTTGGCATAGCCTTCGTTGTGCCGTGCCCGCAGCCGGTCCGGAATGATGATGTCCAGCGGCTGGCCGACCGCCTCTTCGGCCGAGAAACCGAACATCTTCTGCGCACCGGAATTCCAGAGCGTGATGATGTTTTGCGGGTCGGCCACGACGATGGCGTCGCCCACCACTTCTACCAACTGCCTGACGTCGACGGATACGCTCATGATGTCTCCAATAATCTTGTGGGGGAATGCGATTGGCATCGTTGATTGACGAAGTTGCCAAACATGCCAATAAAGTACATCAATTAGAGGACAACACGGTCCCGAAAATAAAAATGGGTGCCGACTCCGCAGGGAGCCGCACCCATGAACACCTTGCCTGCTTGCGAGATGCCCGCACCACCGCCGCCCAAAGGCAGCGACGGCACGTGCGACATCGCGATGTTGCGTAACGGTCTTAGACCGAGCGCGACGTGTGCAGGTTAGCGATCTGGTCCTTGCTGTAACCCAGCTCGGCCAGAATCTCGTCGGTGTGCTCACCCAGCAGCGGCGAACCCGTGATTTCCGGCTTCAGACCGGAGAACTTGATCGGGCTGCCGACGGTCAGGTACGAACCACGTTCCTTGTGCGGCACTTCCACGATCGTGCCCGATGCGCGCAGCGACGGATCGTTGGCGATTTCCTTCATCGAGAGCACCGGTGCGCACGGGATGTCGAACTTGCGCAGGATGTCGACCGCTTCGTACTTCGTCTTGTCGGCCAGCCAGGCTTCGATGGTCGCGAAGATGTCGAAGATGTGCGGTTGACGGGCTTGCGGCGTTGCGTAGTTCGGATCGCTGATCCACTCCGGCTTGCCCAGTGCGCGGCAGATCGGTTCCCAGGCGTGGCCCTGAATCGTGAAGTAGATGTAAGCGTTCGGGTCCGTTTCCCAGCCCTTGCACTTGAGCACCCAGCCCGGCTGACCGCCACCGCCAGCGTTACCGCCGCGCGGCACGACATCGCTGAACTCGCCGTGCGGGTACTGCGGATACTCTTCGAGGTAGCCGATACGGTCCAGACGCTGTTGGTCGCGCAGCTTCACGCGGCACAGGTTGATGACCGAATCCTGCATCGAGACAGCGACCTTCTGGCCACGGCCCGTCTGACCGCGGCCGATGATGGCCGTCAGAATACCGATCGCGAGGTGCATACCCGTGTTGCTGTCGCCCAGTGCTGCGGCCGACACCGTGGGGGGACCGTCCCAGAAACCCGTCGTCGAGGCGGCACCGCCTGCGCACTGCGCCACGTTCTCATACACCTTCAGGTCGTCGTAGTGGTGACCGTCCGAGAAGCCCTTCACCGAGGCCATGATCAGCTTCGGGTTGAGTTCGTTCAGACGCTCCCACGAGAAGCCCATGCGGTCCAGAGCGCCCGGGCCGAAGTTCTCCACCAGCACGTCGGATTCGCGCACGAGCTTTTCTAGCACTTCCTTGCCTTCTTGCGTCTTCGTGTCCAGCGTCAACGAGCGCTTGTTGCTGTTGAGCATCGTGAAGTACAAGGCATCGGCGTCGGGGATGTCGCGCAGTTGGTTACGCGTGACGTCGCCCGAACCCGGGCGTTCCACCTTGATCACGTCAGCGCCGAACCAGGCCAGCAGCTGGGTACAAGCCGGGCCGGCCTGCACGTGCGTGAAGTCGATGATCTTGATTCCTTCGAGGGGTTTGCTCATGTCATGTCTCCTTGATTGACTCGGCTCTTACTTTTTCATCGCCGCGCTTTGCGGATTCAGGTTCGTCAGACGACCGCTTTCGGTGCCTGCGGATTCATCGATCACGGCGTTGATCAGGACCGGCTTGCCCGAGGCAATGGATTCTTCGAGGGCCTTGGTCAGCTCGGCCGGCGTGGTCACGTTGTAACCAATGCCACCGAACGCTTCGATCATCTTGTCGTAGCGCGCGCCCTTGACGAACACCGTCGGGGCCACGTCCTTGCCGCCCGTCGGGTTGACGTCGGTGCCGCGATACACACCGTTGTTGTTGAAGATGATGGTGGTGATCGGCAGCTCGTAACGGCAGATGGTTTCGAGTTCCATGCCGCTGAAGCCGAAGGCGCTGTCGCCTTCGATCGCCACGACCGGCAGGCCGCTCGTGACTGCCGCGCCGATGGCGAAGCCCATGCCGATACCCATCACGCCCCACGTACCCGAGTCGAAGCGCTTGCGCGGCTGGTACTGGTCGATGATGCTGCGCGCGTAGTCCAGCGTGTTCGCGCCTTCGTTGACGAGGTTGATGTCCGGGTGCTTCTTGAGCACGTCGCGGATCGCGCCGAGTGCGCTGTGGAAGTTCATCGGCGACGGATTCTGCGCAAGCGTGGCCGCCATCTTCGTCAGGTTCTTGTTCTTGCGCTCGGCGATGGCGCCGGTCCACTCGGCCGACGGCTTGCCGAAGTTGGCATCCACACCGGCGAGCAGTGCCTTCACGCACGAACCGATGTCACCGATCACCGGTGCGGCAATCGCGACGTTGCTGTCGATTTCCGTCGGCGAGATGTCGATCTGCACGAACTTCTTCGGTGCGGCACCCCAGGTCTTGCCCTTGCCGTGAGCGAGCAGCCAGTTCAGGCGCGCGCCGATCAGCACGACGACGTCGGCTTCTTGCAGCACGAACGAACGTGCAGCAGCCGCCGATTGCTCGTGCGTGTCGGGCAGCAGGCCCTTGGCCATCGACATCGGCAGATACGGAATGCCGGTCTTCTCGACGAGTGCGCGGATGTCTTCGTCGGCCTGAGCGTACGAAGCGCCCTTGCCCAACAGAATCAGCGGACGCTTGGCGCCCTTGATCACGTCGAGGGCGCGCTGAACAGCGTCCTGCGCCGGGATCTGACGCGGTGCGGCGTCGATCACGCGGATCAGCGAATCCTTGGCCTTCTGTGCGTCGATGGTCTGCGACAGCAGCTTGGCCGGCAGATCCAGATAGACGCCGCCGGGGCGACCCGACACGGCTGCGCGGATCGCGCGGGCAAGGCCCACGCCGATGTCTTCGGCGTGCAGCACGCGATAAGCCGCCTTGCAATACGGCTTGGCCGCATTGAGCTGATCCATTTCTTCGTAGTCGCCCTGTTGCAGGTCGACGATTTCACGCTCGCTCGAACCGCTGATGAGAATCATCGGGAAGCAGTTCGTGGTGGCGTTGGCGAGTGCCGTCAGGCCGTTCAGGAAGCCCGGTGCGGACACCGTCAGGCAAATGCCCGGCTTTTGCGTCATGTAGCCAGCGATCGCGGCGGCGTGGCCGGCGTGCTGCTCATGGCGGAAGCCGATGAAGCGCAGGCCCTCGGCTTGCGCCAGGCGAGCCAGGTCGGTGATGGGAATCCCCACCAGACCGAAGATGGTGTCGATGTCGTTCGCTTTCAGGGCATCGATGACCAGATGGAAGCCATCGGTCGTTGCTGCCTCGGACACGATGTTCGCGTGTCGGCTGTTGTCTTCGAGCGTCTCGTTTTCCGCCTTGCCGACTGGCACGGTCATCGCAATGGACATAATTCTCTCCTCCAATTTTTCCGGTTTCAGTGTTGCGTCGTCTTGTCTGACGATTAGTGGGTATTCCTGTACTGCTTCTCTACTTGCTCACCCGGCCGTGCAACCGAACCCGCAAGGGCCCGGATTGCACGCCGGTTAAACATGTTGCTAATCAAGCCAGCCAATCTGCCTCTAATTAGTACTGCTTATTACTTATTTAGGTCTGAGTGACCTATCGAACTCGCTTTACGTGGTGCTGCGGCTCAGGTCCGCGGCCTTCACGACCGGCTCGCTCGACTCCGCCTTGTAGTCGCTGGCGTAACGCTGTGCCAGACGGGCACGCATCGGCTTCAAGACAAACAAGGCAAGGAAGGCGGCGAAGGCATTCATGGCACAAGCGACCATGAAGACAGCCTGCCAACTACCGGTCATCGAGGTGATGATGCTCGAGAACGGCACCAGCAAGGCAGCGGTCCCCTTCGCGGTGTACAACATCCCCGCATTGGTCGCCGCATACTTCGAGCCATACGTATCGGCGCAGGTTGCCGGGAACAAGCTGTAGATCTCACCCCAGGCGAAGAACACCAGGCCGGTCAGCAGCACGAAGGCCACCGGATGCTGGCCGTACTTTGCCAGTGCGTAGATCCCCACGGCTTCCATCGCGAAGGCGATGAACATCGTGTTCTCACGACCGATCTTGTCCGAAATCCAGCCGAACACCGGACGCGTCACCCCGTTGAGCACACGGTCGATGGCCAGTGCGAAGGTGAGTGCGGGCAGCGTGAGACCGAGAAGCGAGACAGGTGCCTGATCCAGACCGTAGTCCTTGGCGATCGGGCCGAGCTGTGCCGTTGCCATCAGACCGCCAGCGGCCATCAGCACGAACATCAGATACATCAGCCAGAACACCGGGGAGCGCATGACTTCCGTCGGCTTGGCGTTGTAGCGCATTGCGCCCGGTGCCAGCTTCTTGAGCGCTTCGATCGATGCGGGCGGACTGGCGAGCGCCAGACCCAGCACCAGCACGATGATCCCCTGTCCCAGCCCGAAGGTCAGGAAGGTGTTCTCATAGCCGCTGGACTTGATCATGTTGGCGATCGGTACCACGGTCAGTGCCGAACCGGCGCCGAAACCGGCGGCGGTAATACCTGCGGCAAGACCACGGCGGTCCGGGAACCACTTCAGAGCGTTACCCACGCAGGTGCCATACACCGCACCGGCACCGACACCGCCCACGGCCGCTGCGAAATACAGCATCGGCAGCGAGGACGCATAGGCATTGAGCACCCAGGCGATACCGCACAACAGACCACCACCGACCACGACCGGGCGCGGACCGAACTTGTCGACCAGATACCCTTCGATCGGCACCAGCCAGGTTTCCGTCACGACGAAAATCGTGAACGCCACCTGAATGGCCGTACGGCCCCAGTGATACTTTTCATCGATCGGGTTGACGAACAGCGTCCACCCATATTGCAAGTTGGCGATCATCGCCATGCAAATCACGCCGAACACGAGCTGGACCCACGGGCTCGCGAACACGGATTGCTTACCGTGTTGATTTGTCGTCTCCACTTGTACCTCCTCCATCGGTTTTCAGTTGTTTGGCAGCTTCACAACAACAACACCTTCCGGATGGGGTCTGTGCCCCCTGGGTATGCTTTACGAGGTCTATGCCTCGTCGACTTGTCTCTGATGCTTACGGGAGTCCATTGCGTTTCCCGTAAATATACCGAACGAAATATACGATATATCAGATATAAGTCAACACTAATTTATCGCTGTCCTCGTTTTCCACCTCGCGTGCCGAAGTCGTTTTCGTCCATTGCATCGAAAACAACTACGGCACGCGAGGCACTGTCCTAAGTGGCGGCTAGATACAGTAACGCAACTGTAGGACGGAGCGGCGCAACAACGCAATGCGAAAACACTAAGGAGTTAACCTGATCCAAGAACCTTGCCCGACAAGGCGTTCAGCCCTTTTATATCGGGCTCCTTGGGATTTTTTAAAACGAGCACAAGTCGATATTTTTGCTAATTTCGCTCACAAGACAACATCCCCCAGCTCCCTCCCGACTCTCTGTAACACACCGTAATAATTCACTCCTGGGTGGTCCCCCGACATTTCACAAGTGCAGTTCATGACCGCAAAGCTCACACATGCGGATGCCCATTTTTCAGGCCTGTGCGGGGAAACCATGAGGGCAAAAGGGCTAGGAAAGCTTGGCGCTATTCTTCTTGTGATATACGATATACAACATTTGGTATTAGAAGAATCAGAAGAATAAAGCGGCCAGTACCAGGCCCGGGTTTCGATTGACCTTTGGAGGGAGAGACTTCATGAAGATTTGCATCTATGGCGCCGGTGCCATCGGTGGCTATCTCGGCGTGCAACTCGCGCGCGCCGGAGCCGATGTCAGTCTGGTGGCACGTGGACCGCACCTCGCGGCCATGCGCGAGCACGGACTCAAGCTGCTCATCGATGGCGAAGAGCGCGTCGCCCACTTGCGTTGCACCGACGATGCGCGCGAACTCGGGCATCAGGATTACGTGATCATCGCCCTGAAAGCGCACTCGGTACCGTCGGTACTCGACGCGATGCAGCCGCTGATCGGCCCGAACACGGCGGTCGTCACGGCCGTGAACGGCATCCCCTACTGGTATTTCTATAAGCACGGCGGCGCGCTCGAGGGCACGACGCTGGAGAGCATCGACCCGGGTGGCCGTCAGTGGCGCGAACTCGGCCCGGAGCGTGCGATCGGCTGTGTGGTGTATCCCGCCACGGAAGTGGTCGCGCCGGGTGTGATTCAACACGTCTACGGCAACAAGTTTCCGCTGGGCGAAGCCAGCGGCGAGCGCACGGAGCGCGTCGAGAAGCTCTCGCAGATGATGATCGCCGGCGGGCTCGACGCCCCGATCCGCGAAAACATTCGCGACGAGATCTGGCTCAAGCTCTGGGGCAATCTCTGCTTCAACCCGATTTCGGCCCTCACGCACGGCACGCTGGACATCATCGCCAGCGATCCGGGCACGCGTGCCATTGCGCGCGCCATGATGCTCGAAGCCAAAGCCATCGGCGACAAGTTCGGTGTGCACTTCCGCGTGGACGTCGAACGCCGCATTAATGGTGCCGGCGCGGTGGGCGCACACAAGACGTCGATGCTTCAGGATCTGGAGCGCGACCGCGCAATGGAGATCGACCCGCTCGTCTCCGTCGTGCAGGAGATGGGACGCCTGGCCAATATGCCGACGCCCACGCTCGACGTTGTGCTCGCGCTGATCAAGCAACGTGAGTTCATGACGAAGCCGGATGCCGTGGCGGCCGCGCAGGAACGTCTGGCCAAAGCGGCATAACCGGGCGGCATAACCCAGCGACGTAACGCGTAAGCGTTGTTTGTTTGAAACACCCGATCGCAGGGCACCGTGGCGTGCCCTGCCCGAATCGGCACTGACTATATATAGAGAGGGCGATGCGACGGGACTGAAAATCTCGTCGCCAGCCCCACCCCGCAAGCGCTCATCCGTGCCGCCACCGGACCTCCGGTCGCGGCCGATTTTTTGCCGGAAACCTCGGCGCTGTATGGCCGATGCAGGGAATAACGGCTGTGGTTTCGCGGCAACGCAATAACGTCCGTTTGGCCCACCCCGAAAGCAGCACCCGAATCACTGAAAACTGCGTGCGCCACTGGCGTCCCGAAATCCGCACCCTTGCAAGCCAGACGGACATCCGAGGAGGTTCATCGCCATCATCGATCCCACAAGCACTATCGGAAAAAGAGACAAATCCGAGACGTGTAAGCGCAGCGAGACGTAAAGAACGTCCCGAAAAACGATAAATTTTGATATTCGGTATGTGGTATATCTTGAGACTTGTTGCGGCGCGACATACAATGCAAAGCAAGTTCTCCCCCACATTACGACCCGTCAACCTTTATCTGGAGTCTCACCATGTTAGTCGCTGCCCTTACGCTTATCGCCCTGGCTTCTGCCCTCGCCGCCGGTGTTGCAATGGTTCATCTGTTCGTCGCCCTGCCCGCCAAAATGCTCGAAAAGGCTGAATCCAACGGCCGTTTCGCCTATCTGGCAGAAACCACGCGAGCAAACGAATCGGGTAAACTCGTTACGAAGCCGGCAACCATCGTGGGGCAGCAAGCATTGCGCCTCTGAAGGGGCCGTAATACCTAGGAGACTATTGCATGTCCCTGATCACCCCAACTCCGGTGCGCGTGACGCCACTCGCACTGGAGCCGATCGACACCACCACGAGTTTTCGTAATCAGGCGTATGCGCTGCTGAAAAAAGCCATCGCCGATGCCGACATTTATAACCAGAAGGACGAAATTCGCCTGGACGAGCGTCAGCTCATCCAGGTGCTTGGCGTTTCGCGCACACCGATTCGCGAAGCCATGACCTTGCTGGAACAGGAAGGTTTTCTGCGCACGGTGCCGCGCCGGGGCATCTTCATCATCCGCAAGACCAAGCGTGAAATCGTGGAAATGATTCAGATGTGGGCCGCCCTGGAAGGGATGTCCGCGCGTCTGGCCACGTTGAATGCGAGCGACGAAGAGATCGCCAAGCTGCGTCATTTGTTCGACGAGTTCGTGAATGCGCCGCCAACCGATCATATCGAAGAGTATTCGGACGCGAACATCGACTTCCACCAGGCCCTGATCAATCTTGGCGGCTCGCAAGCCATCGCCAACACGATCAAGAACCTGTTCATTCACGTGCGCGCCATCCGCAAGGTGACGATTGCTCAGAACGACCGCGCAGCACGCTCGATTGTCGATCACCTGAAGATCATCACCGCGCTCGAAAAACGCGATACGGAACTCGCCGAGAAGCTCGCGCGCGACCACACCCTCGGTCTGGCCGCGTTCGTCGAAGAGCACTGCGACTTCCTCGAGTAAGTGCTTGATCCGGGCTTGATCCGGATTTGACCCGCGTTTGATGTCTCCACGACGTGCTCACCGCGCGTCTGCGAAAAAGCCAGTGATATGGAAGTGTCACTGGCTTTTTTTCTCCCCCTCCTCCCGCCTGTCACGCCCACCGGCATTGCGTTTCCGGATTCGGGTAAACGATCCCGCGAAACCGCTTGCCTCGGTATTGCACGTATACCGTATATGATATATCGTGTTTCACATACTGACCGAAGGTTGACGAAGTAAGCAACGGGCGAGAGGCCGAGCCCGTGCGGCATATGGTGGGGGCTATGTGTCGCACGCTCATCCGGCATCACGCTGATCGACTAGACCCGAGAAGCATCGTCGTATGTGACCAATGGGTCTCTCGCCCCGGGGCAGGACAAGAACATATAACCACCCTCAGGCGCGCCGTTCCCCACAGTGCGCCAAACAGGAGACATCAGCCATGCGCGAGGCTTATTCCATCGCGACGGTGCAAGCAATTCTGGACAATCATGCTGCTCAGGAAGGCCCCCTTCTGCCGATCCTCCATGATGTTCAGGAAGCTTTCGGCTACGTTCCCCCGGATGCCGTGTCCGTCATTGCCAACGCCCTCAATCTGTCACGCGCCGAAGTGCATGGCGTGATCACGTTCTATCACCATTTCCGCACCACGCCGCCGCCGCGACACGTCATTCAGATCTGTCGCGCGGAGGCGTGTCAGAGCATGGGTGCCGACGCGCTCGTAGCGCACGCAGAACGCGCGCTGGGATGCGCGATGCACAGCCACAGTGGCGACGTCGCACTCGAACCGGTGTTCTGTCTGGGCCAGTGCGCCACGTCGCCCGCGATCACGATCGACGACAAGCTGCACGCGCGCGTCACTCCCGAGAAATTCGACCGTCTGGTCGCCCGCGCCAAGGAAGCCGTATGAGCCAGTCCACTACTTCCGCCAAGGCGGCTGTGCGCCTCTATCTTCCACGTGACTCCGCCGCGCTCGCCCTCGGCGCCGACGAAGTCGCTGACGCCATCGCCACTGAAGCCGCAAAACGCGGCATCGAGATCGAGCTGGTCCGCAACGGCACGCGCGGCATGCTCTGGCTCGAACCGTTGCTCGAAGTCGTGACCCCGGCGGGTCGCGTCGCCTATGGTCCTGTCGACGTCGACGACGTCGCCAGCCTGTTCGATGCGAACGTCACCGCAGGCGGCGACCACCCGCTCGCGCTCGGCCTGACCGAAGAGATTCCGTACTTCAAGAAGCAGGAACGTCTGACGTTCGCCCGCGTGGGCATCACCGACCCGGTCTCGGTCGACGACTACGTTGCGCACGACGGCTATCGCGGCCTGCGCAACGCACTCGCGCTGGACGCCGCCACCATCGTCGCGCAAGTGACCGAATCCGGTTTGCGCGGACGCGGCGGCGCAGCGTTCCCGACCGGCATCAAGTGGAAGACGGTGCTGAACACGCCCGCCGCGCAGAAGTACATCGTCTGCAACGCCGACGAAGGCGACTCGGGCACGTTCGCCGACCGCATGCTGATGGAAGGCGACCCGCTCGTGCTCGTCGAAGGCATGACGATTGCAGGCATCGCCGTGGGTGCCACGCGCGGCTACATCTACGTGCGCAGCGAGTACCCGCACTCGATCGATGTGCTTAACGAGGCCATCGTCAACGCGAACAAGGCGGGCTATCTCGGCGAGAACATTCTCGGCTCGGGTCACGCGTTCCACCTCGAAGTGCGCAAGGCCGCCGGGGCTTACGTCTGCGGCGAAGAAACGGCGTTGCTCGAAAGCCTCGAAGGCAAACGCGGTGTAGTGCGCGCGAAACCGCCGCTGCCCGCCATCGAAGGTCTCTTCGGCTTGCCGACGGTCATCAACAACGTGATCTCGCTCGCTTCCGTGCCGATCATCATGGACCGTGGCGCAGAGTTCTATAAGAACTTCGGCATGGGACGCTCGCGCGGCACCCTGCCCATCCAGCTCGCGGGCAACATCAAGTACGGCGGCCTCATCGAGAAGGCCTTCGGCGTGACGTTGCGCGAGATTCTGTACGACTACGGCGGTGGTGCCATCACCGGTCGCCCGCTGCGTGCGGTGCAGGTCGGCGGCCCGCTCGGCTCGTACCTGCCGGAATCGCAGTGGGACACCCCGCTCGACTACGAAGCGTTCGCCGCGCACTGGGCCGTGCTGGGTCACGGCGGCATCGTGGCACACGACGACACCGTCGATCTCGCCAAGCTCGCCCGTTACGCGATGGAGTTCTGCACCATCGAATCGTGCGGCAAGTGCACGCCGTGCCGCATCGGCTCGACGCGTGGCGTCGAAGTGATGGACAAGATCATCGACGGTCGCGACCGTCCCAAGCAGATCAAGCTGCTGCGCGACCTGTGCGACACGATGCTTAACGGCTCGCTGTGCGCCATGGGCGGCATGACGCCCTACCCCGTGCTGTCTGCACTGAATCATTTCCCAGAAGACTTCGGCGCGGCCGAATCGTCGAACTTGCCGACCAAGGCCGCCTAGGAGACCCCCGATCATGATGGATCCGATGTTTGAAAAGGATTACGGCACCCCGCGCCGCGAATCGACGAAGGAAGTCACGCTGGAGATCGACGGCGAACAGGTCACCGTGCCTGCGGGCACCTCGATCATGCGCGCGGCGTCCGAGGGCGGCGTGAACGTGCCCAAGCTGTGCGCGACCGACTCGCTGGAGCCGTTCGGCTCGTGCCGTCTGTGTCTGGTGGAAATCGAAGGCCGTCGCGGCTTCCCGGCGTCGTGCACCACGCCGGTCGAACCCGGCATGAAGGTCCGCACGCAATCGCCGAAGCTCCAGGAGCTGCGCAAGGGCGTGATGGAGTTGTACATCTCCGATCACCCGCTGGACTGCCTGACGTGCGCCGCCAACGGCGACTGCGAGTTGCAGGACATGGCCGGGGTGACGGGCCTGCGCGAAGTGCGTTACGGCTTCGACGGCGCGAACCACTTCGACAGCGAGAAGGACGAGTCGAACCCCTACTTCACGTACGACGCCTCGAAGTGCATCGTCTGCAACCGCTGCGTGCGCGCCTGTGAAGAAACGCAAGGCACGTTCGCACTGACGATCTCGGGCCGAGGCTTCGAAGCCCGCGTATCGGCGGGGCAGGACCAGGCGTTCATGGATTCGGAGTGCGTGTCGTGCGGTGCCTGTGTGGCCGCCTGCCCGACCGCAACGCTGCAAGAGAAATCCGTCATCCATCTCGGTCAGGCCGAGCACGCCAAGATCACGACCTGCGCCTATTGCGGCGTGGGCTGCTCGTTCAAGGCGGAGATGAAGGGCAACGAAGTCGTGCGCATGGTGCCGCACAAGGACGGTCAGGCCAACGAAGGCCACGCCTGCGTGAAAGGCCGCTTCGCCTGGGGCTACGCCACGCACAAGGACCGTATCCTCACGCCGAAGATCCGCAAGAAAATCACCGATCCGTGGCAGGAAGTGTCGTGGGACGAAGCCCTCGATTACGCTGCGTCGGAATTCAAGCGCATTCAGGCCAAGTACGGCCGTGACTCCATCGGCGGTCTGGTGTCCTCGCGCTGCACGAACGAAGAAGACTATCTCGTGCAAAAGCTGGTGCGCGCGGCGTTCGGCAATAACAACGTCGACACCTGCGCCCGTGTGTGCCACTCGCCGACCGGCTATGGCCTGAAGGCGACGCTCGGCGAATCGGCCGGCACGCAAACGTTCAAGTCGGTCGAGCATTCGGACGTGATTCTCGTGATGGGTGCGAACCCGACCGACGGTCACCCGGTGTTCGGCTCGCGGATGAAGAAGCGTCTGCGTCAGGGAGCGAAGCTGATCGTGATCGATCCGCGTCGTATCGATCTGGTCAAGAGCCCGCACATCAACGCCGACTATCACCTGCAACTGCGTCCGGGCACGAACGTCGCCATGGTCAACGCACTGGCGCACGTGATCGTCACCGAAGGTCTGATGGCCGACGAATTCATCGCCGAGCGTTGCGAAGATCGCGCTTTCCAACAATGGCGTGACTTCATCTCCCGTGCCGAGAATTCGCCGGAAGCGACCGAAGCCCACACCGGCGTGCCTGCGCATCTCGTGCGCGGCGCGGCCCGTCTTTACGCGACCGGCGGCAACGCTGCGATCTACTACGGTCTGGGCGTGACGGAACACGCACAAGGCTCCACGACGGTCATCGGCATCGCCAACCTCTCGATGCTCACCGGCAACATCGGCCGCGAAGGTGTGGGCGTGAATCCGCTGCGCGGTCAGAACAACGTGCAGGGCTCCTGCGACATGGGCGCGTTCCCGCACGAACTGCCGGGCTATCGTCACGTGTCGGATTCGAGCGCCCGTGCGCTGTTCGAAGCCGAATGGGGCGTCGAGCTGCAAGCCGAGCCGGGCCTGCGTATTCCGAACATGTTCGACGCAGCGCTCGCGGGCACCTTCATGGGCCTGTACTGCCAGGGCGAGGACATCGTCCAGTCGGACCCGAACACGCAACACGTCACGCACGCGCTCGAGCAGATGGAGTGCATCGTCGTGCAGGACATCTTCCTGAACGAAACCGCGAAGTACGCGCACGTGCTGCTGCCGGGTTCGTCGTTCCTGGAGAAGGACGGCACGTTCACCAACGCCGAGCGTCGTATCTCGCGCGTGCGTCAGGTCATGCCGCCGCGCGCCGGTTACGCCGACTGGGAAGTGACGATCCAGCTGGCGAAGCGTCTGGGCTACGAGATGAACTACTCGCACCCGTCGGAAATCATGGACGAAATCGCGCGTCTCACGCCGACGTTCACGGGCGTGAGCTACGAGAAGCTCGACCGCATGGGCAGCGTGCAGTGGCCGTGTAACGAAGATGCGCCGGACGGCACGCCTGTCATGCACATCGACGAATTCGTGCGCGGCAAGGGCAAGTTCCTGATCACGCAATACGTGCCGACGGACGAAAAGGTCACGCGCCGCTTCCCGCTCATTCTCACGACCGGGCGGATTCTGTCGCAGTACAACGTCGGCGCGCAGACGCGTCGTACGGACAACAACAACTGGCACAGCGAAGATCGTCTGGAGCTTCACCCGCACGACGCTGAAGAGCGCGGCATCAAGGACGGCGACTGGGTCGGCATTCAGAGCCGGGCAGGTGAGACGGTGCTGCGCGCGATCGTCAGCGACCGCATGCAGCCGGGCGTGGTGTACACGACGTTCCACTTCCCGGAGTCGGGCGCGAACGTGATCACCACAGACAACTCGGACTGGGCGACGAACTGCCCCGAGTACAAGGTGACGGCGGTGCAGGTCACGCCGGTGGCGCAGCCGTCGGAATGGCAGCGTCAGTACTCGGACTTCAACCGTCAGCAGGAAGCGTTCCTCGGACACGACCAGACGACGGCGGCCAGCGCAAGCTGAGTCGGCAATCAGGTACGCGACGGTGCAGGTCGAACGACCGCACCGCCGTGTGCCGCAACGGACAATCCGCGTCCGTCGCCGGAAAGGCTGTCAATCGGCAGCCGAGTGCCGGCGAGCTTCGCCGTCTATTGCCAACAGACGGCGCGGCGGACGCGAGATTGGCCAAGCGAACCGGTGCAACGCATCGACAGAGAACGATCACAGGGGACAAGACAGATCATGGACACCGACAATCTGGTCAAGATGGCCAATCAGATCGGGGATTTCTTCGAGACGATGCCCGATCGCGGCGAAGCGCTCGAGAACATCGCCGGCCATCTGCGTCGCTTCTGGGCGCCGCGCATGCGCATGACGATTCTGGAGCATCTGGAAACGACGGACGGTCACGGCATGCGCGAGATCGTCGTGGCGGCCATCACCGCGCATCGCGCCGAACTCTGGCCACGCAGCTGACGAACATCAAGGTTTATCGGTGGGACGCGAGTCCGGCCGTGACATCAGGCGCAGTCGTGGAAGCGATTGCGCCTGATGTCGTTGACGGACGCCAACGCTGCGTCGGCCCCCATTCAGGCACCCAGCTTGATCAGCACCGCACCGCCGACGACGAGGCCGCATGCAACGAGACGTCGCGCGTTGAGCTTTTCCCGCATGAACAGCCAGCCCAGCAGCACCGCAAAAATGGCGCTCGACTCGCGCAATGCCGACACCACACCCATCGGCAGAAATTGCAGCGCGAAGACCACCATGCCGTAGGCGCATTGCGCGACCACACCGGCACCCAGCGCTTCCGCTACCCGACGGCGCGGCGCGAGGAACATGCCGCGCCATCCGCCCCGCCACTTCCACACCGCGCCGACCAGCGGCACGCTCGCAAACAGGTATGCCCACGCGATGTAAGCGAAGCCGTTGCCGCCACTGCTGTTCGTCAGGCGAATACCGAAGCCATCCACAATCGTATAAGCCGCAATGAACACGCCGGTGAGCAAGGCCGCAGGCACGCTGTCGCCAGACAGACGTCGCCCACGCAATGCGAGCGTCAGAATGCCGATGCAGATGCAAGCAATACCGACCACCGCAATCCAGCGCGGCAGTTCGCCCGCGAGCAGCAGCGCCGCCCCCGAGATCAGTAGCGGCGAGATGCCGCGTGCAATCGGATAGATCTGTCCGAACTCGCCCACGCGATAGGCCCGGATCAGCGCCGCCGTGTACGCCACCTGCGCACAGGCCGAAAGCAGAATGAGCGGCCAGACCTCGACCGGCGGTATGGGCAGCACCGCAATGCCAACGATGGCCGTGAGCAACTGCGGCACGGCCATCATGCCGACTTGCCAAAGCCGATCGGGACTCGCGTGAAGGAAAGCGTTCCAGGTGGCGTGCATCAGTGCCGAGAGCAGCACGAGGAGCACGATGGGGGTGGTGGTCATGTCAATCGGACGCAGCAGCGGTGTGTCGGAAATGGGATGACAAGGGTGCACCGACGATATAGGGGTCAGCGACAGAAAAGTTGTCCACACCCTTTGTGGATAACCCACTGGATAACCTGACGTCGACTTCCGAGTCGCCCCGTGAACAGGGGCTGTCAAGAGCCTTGCTCAAAAAACAATCAGAGAAGGAACAAATATTCGGCTTGACGGTCTGCCCCCTCCCTGCTCAACGGCCCGCTTCCTCGTTTGCCGACACATCGGACAACATCTCGGCATCCTGCTCAGTTTCGAATCGCAAACTTGAGGGCGGGCTCGCCGCGCTTTCAGGCGTCAGGGGCGGGAGATTGCGGCGTAGCACGCAACGCGGCCATCACCTGGCTCTGTCCCATGCCCGCTTCCGGCGACTTCTGTAGCGCCAGCAGATAGCGCTGGCCGAACTCGTCTTCTTCGCCGCCGGTACGACGGAACAACCTCGCGGCCTCGTCGGCCAGCGCAATGCCTGCCTCAGCCAGCGGCGGCTCCTGCTCCTGCCACTCGTCGAGCGCAACAATCAGGCGCGAGACGGGATCGAGCCAGCGGAACCAGGGGTCTTCGGTGAACAACTGGACGAAGCGGCCGGTCGGCACCGCGCCGAAAACCGCTTCGTATTGCTGACGGTCGTAGTCGATCAGCACCTTGTGCTGGGCAAGCAGTGCGGCGCGCAACGCCTTCAGCGCAGCGATCTGGGCGGCACTGGCCGGTGTGGTTTCGGTCGGTTCGGTCATCTCTGGCACCGGGTTACGTCAGAAAGGATAGGAAACAGAATTGGAAAGCGTCTGACATGCACTTTAGGACTTAGCCCATAGCCAACAGACGTCTGGATCACGATACTACACGGGTCTCGCAAACACCTCGCGAGACCAGGCTTTCACTTCCCCGTGGGAGGCCTGCTTCCTCACCCGCCAACCCGGCGGGTTTTTTTTGCCCGAACGCTTCGCCGGCACACTTCGTTTATCATCGGCAGCGCCCTGACCTCCCCCACCGTGCCGTAGCGCACGTTCCGACATGACCCTTCCCCTGCGTCCCAAAACCATCGGCGTCATGGGTTCCGGCAAACAGCCGTGGCCTGAACTTGCCGTGCCGCTCGGCCGTGCGCTTGCGCTGGCTGGCTTTCACTTGCTTACCGGCGGTGGACAGGGCGTGATGACGAGCGTGAGCGAGGCGTTCTGCGCCGTGCCGCAGCGCATCGGCCGCAGCATCGGTATCGTGCCGACGGAGGCCGTGGGTGGCACGGATGACGCCGACGATGTGCAGACGGGCGTGCCCGGCACCTTCCGCGCAGTGCCCGGCTATCCGAACCCGTTCGTCGAAGTGCCGATCCTCAGCCCGTTGCCGCGTCATCTGCCCGACGCACCGCCGGGGACCCTTTCGCGCAATCACATCAACGTGTTGTCCAGCGACGCCATCGTCGCCCTTCCCGGCAATCACGGCACGCGTAACGAAGTCGGGCTCGCCGTGCATTACGGCAAGCCCGTGATTCTGTTCGGGGAGAGCGAGCACTTCGCGGACATGCCCGCGTCGCTCGTGAGAACGGTATCGCTCGATACCGTGATGGATTTCGTCAGAACGGTACGGTGAGCTTCGCGTCGATGGACTGGAAGCGGTAGGACCAGCCCGGCGGGCCGCTCGCTGCGGGCATCCACGGCGCATTCAGTCGCTGCATCACCGACAAGTCGAGCTTCGACGTCCCCAAATAATGCGTGTGACTCAGCCCCACCTCGGCGTAGCTGTCGTAGGTGTGGATCGCATTCGGGTCCTCTGTACGGCTGCGGTTGTAGCGCAGCTCGACGCCGGTCGTCCCGTTGGACGTCACATCGAACGCGCGGCGCACACGCCACTGGAGCGTCTGCGTCTGTGTCGTGCCCGTCGCAATCTGATCCGTGGCGGCATTGGTGGAGCCGGTGATCCCGACCGTCCAGTCGGCGTCGATGGGCAACGAATAGTTAGCTGTCAGATCGCGATTGGTCGCGTCACGCCGTGCGTTCTGCAAGTCCTGACTGAGCTTCGTATCGAGCTTGCCGTACATGCCCAGCGGGTTGTTCATCAGCAGATTGGCGGTGCCCTGCATCTTGCCGGTGGTCGTCATGCCGCTGTTGTTCATGCCGACGTTGAACTGGTACGGACGGTCGTTGAGCACCTGAAGCCCGATAGCGCCCTCACCCGGTGTGCGGCTGCGGGTGGCGACGAACGGCAACTGGTCGTCGCGCACCACGAGTCCGCGACGCATCAGCATGCGGATGTTGCGGTTCGCCAGACTCTCGTGACGCGGCATGCCACGCAGGCACGAGGCGCGCGCGAGGAACGCGTTGGGCGGTGCAACGTCGGGCAAGGGCTGCGGCTCGGCGGCGGCCGTTGCGCCCGAGGCCACAGCATCGATATCGACGGCATGGATCGCGGTGCCGTCCGCGCTCAACTCCGGTGCGACGGCAAACTCGCCGGCAGGCAGTGGCGGAGAAGGCGGTGTCGGGGAGACGACCGGCGTCGCGTCCGCAGTCTCGGCAGACGCGGCGCTCGCGCCGTCTGCTGCGATGGTTTGCGACGGATCGGATGACGCGGAGGGGTCGCCAGTCGCTGCGGTTGCGCTCGAAGCCACAGTTGCAGCCGCAGCCGCCGCCGCATCGGCCGCACGCTTTGCGGCTTCACGATCGACGGCCTCAGCGACCGCATTCGGATCGTCGCCTGCGAACAGTGCAATGGGATCGGTGGCCGCGCCCGGGTCCTGCACCACCGGGGGTGCTGGCGGTGGTGGGGGCGGCACAAAATACTGAGGTGCCAGTCCGCGGTCCCACAGTCCGTAGGACACAGCATTCTGCTCAGTGAAACATGGCGGATTAGGATCCGAGAAGAGAGATTGTGCGTGCGCGCCCACCGGTATTCCGGCACTCAGACACGCGGCCAGCAGGAGGCGACTCCGCACGACCGGCTTTACCGACATTCGACACCTGAAAATCCCACCCCGCACCGTGGCCGTCCGCAAGCGTCGTGCGCCGCTTCCGACATGTGGGGGGTGATATAGCGACAAGGCGCTATTTTACGTCGATCGGGTGACGCTCTGCCAGTCACCCGAGGCCTAAAATCCCCGGGAACTCTTTCATGGGATTGCCACTCATACCGCGTGACTTCCCCTGTAGTGATTTTTGCCCGCCTCGTGCGGGCGTTTTATTTTGCGATTCCACATCGCAAAAAAAGCCCGGGAAGTGGGTTCCCGGGCAATGGTCGATCGCCATGGAGGGGCGATCGAGGGGGGGCCAGCCGATGCCGCGTCCCGCTCAGGACGCAGCACCGTCGTCATCACGTCAATTACTTCTTCTTTCCACCTTTTCCGCCAGCGAGGAAGCGCTCGTTGTACTCGTCCATGAGCTTGCGCACCGTCGCACCGATCTGGATGTAGTCCGGTTCGTTCAGGTTGGCGAGCGACACGCGGCCCGACGGATGCAACGTACCGAAACCACGCCCCGGCAGCAGCACGACGCCGCTTTCCTTGGCCAGACGGAACAGCACCTCCGACGGATCGATGTTCTTCATGAACCAGTCGACGAACGCCTTGCCGTAGATCTTCGTCCCCAACACCTCCAGATCGAGGATGTTGTAGTAGTCGACGGTGTTCGGCCCGCTTTCTTCCGAGATCCCCGCCGCGCGATACATCACGGCCTTGCGGCGGCGGATGATGCGCTTCACGGCGTGCTTGTACGCATCCGGCTCGTCCATCAGGCAGAACAGCGAGAAGAGCGCCATCTGCACCTGCTGCGGCGTCGACAGACCCGCCGTGTGGTTGAGTGCCACAGCGCGGCTGTCAGCCACGAGACGGTCGATGAACTTGAGCTTTTCCGGCTCCGTCGTGATCGACGAATAGCGTGCATTGAGCCCTTCACGCTGCGCCTTGGGCAGTTTGGCGATCTTGTCGTCGAAGACATTCTTCTCGTGTGTGGCAATCGCGCCGAGACGCCAGCCCGTCGCCCCGAAATACTTCGAGTACGAATACACGAGGATGGTGTTGTACGGCGCAATCGCGAACAGCGAGCGGAAGTCGTCGGCAAACGTGCCGTAGACGTCGTCGGTCAGGATGATCAGGTCCGGGCGCTTCTTGACGATAGCGGCGAGATGTTCGAGCGAAGCGTCGTCCATCTTCACCGACGGCGGGTTGCTCGGGTTCACGAGGAAGAACGCCTTGATCTTCGGATCGAGCAGCTTGTCGAGTTCCTTCTTCGAGTACTGCCAGCCCAGATCCGGATCGGCATTCAGATTTACTTCGTGAAGCTGATAGTCGGCCAGTTCCGGGATCTCGATATACGGCGTGAAAATCGGCATGCCCAGCGCAATCGAATCGCCCGCTTGCAGCAGATGGTTCGTCTTGAGCGTGTTGAACAGATACGTCATGGCCGCGGTGCCGCCTTCGACCGCGAACAGGTCGAAGTTGCCAACGAACGGGTGACGTCCGACCATCTCGCGACGCAGATACTTCGCCGAGATCTTCTCGGTATTGCGCAGCATGCGGTCCGGCACCGGATAGTTACAACCGAGAATGCCGTGCACCATCTCCGTGAGGAAATCCTCGACGACGAGGCCCATCTGATCGCGCACGTACGAGATCGATTTTTCGAGGAACTTCACGCCCGGTGCGTGCTGATTCTCACGGGCGAAGTCTTGCCAGCGCGCTTCCACGCCCTTGCCCGGCGGAATGCCGCCCACGCCCTCGGGCATATACGTGAACTGGCGTTCGGCTTCGGACAGCGCGAACAGGCCCAGCTGGAAGAAGCCATGACGCGGTTCGAGCGCCAGGAAGTTCGGGTTGCCGCGACCGGCGTTGAGCATCGAGCGCTGCGCGCCATTTTCCTGCGCGAGTTCGATCAGCGTGTCCTTGAATTCGAACGGGCTGAGTTTGGCGAGTGCGTCGAGTTCCTTCGATTTCATAGCAATTTCTCCATGAACAACCACTTACAACCCATAGCGATGCCGTCTTGCGGGGGCAGCGACGGACGATCGGGACGAATGCATCAATCAGATAAACGCAATAAGGGACGGACGGGGCCTCAGGTCAGCGACACCACCAGCGGTCCGAGCAGCGTGAGCAGCACGTTGGCGATGGCGTAGGTGATGGCGAACGGCACGGTCGGCACGTTGCTCTCGGCCTTGTCCAGAATTTCGCCGAAGGCCGGGTTCGCACTGCGCGAGCCGGACAGCGCGCCGGCCAGAATGGCGACGTTGTCGTAGCGCAGCACGTAGCGTCCGAACAGATACGTGAGCAACAACGGCACGATGGTGACGATCACCCCGGCAAGGAAGATCGAGATACCGCTTTGCTGCAACGTCTGCCAGGCCTGCGCACCGGCGGAGAGCCCCACGCAGGTCACGAACGTCGCGAGCCCCAGCTCCTTGAGCAGCGAACTCGCGGCGAGCGGCATCGCGCCGAACGTCGGATGCTTGCCGCGCAGCCAGCCGAACACCAGACCCGCGAGCAGCGCACCGCCGCCGCTGCCCAGCGTGAGCGGAATGCCGCCGACCTTGACCACGATGTAGCCAATCAGCAAGCCGACGACGATGCCGATGCCCATGTACACGTAGTCGGTCTTCACCGAGTACGCGACCGGATAACCGGCTTCCTTCGCGGCACGCTGCACGTCGCTGTCGGCACCGTACAGCGTGACCACGTCGCCGTGATAGATGATGGTGTCGTCGAGAATCGGCACGGGCTGGCCCATCCGCATGATCTTGGCGATGTACACGCCATGCTTGACGTCGCGCTCCACACCGGCTTTGAGTTCGCCGAGCGTCTTGCCGTTGCCGCCCTTGCGTGCGAACACGACTTCCTGCATGCGCAGCGCGATATCGAGATCGGCCGACGGACGTTGTTCGTCGCCGAGCAGACGCCAGGCTTCGGTGGCCGCTTCACGTCGACCGATGAGCATGACGTCGTCGCCCGCCTCGAGCACGAGGTCGTCGGTCGCGATGATGATCTTGCCTTTGCGACGCAGCCGTTCGATGGTCACGCCGTCGGTCAGCTGCTTCTCGATCTCGATCACGCGCTTGCCTGCGCCGGTCGTCACGCGATAGACGCGGCCCACGAGCGCCGGCAGCGAGTCGACCTGATCGGCGGCGAGCACCGCGCGGCCACCGGCCATTTCGAGTTCGGCCTTCTTGGAGTCTTCCTTGAGCGTGCGACCCATGAGCTTCGGCACGAGCGACGCACACACGATGATCGCGCCCAGACTGCCGAAGATGTAGGTCACCGCATAGCCGATGGCGACTTCGGATTGCAGGCGCTTCACTTCATCCGCCGGGAGGCCCAGGCGTGAGATGGCGTCACCTGCCGTGCCGATGATGGCGGACTGCGTGAGACCACCGCCCGCCACACCGGCCGCGAGGCCCTTGTCGAAGCCGAAGATCTTCGCGCAGATCAGCACCGTGACCAGACCGGACGCCGCGAGAAACACGGCCATGCCGATCTCACGCAGCGTCTTGCGCGAGAGCGAGCTGAAGAACTGCGGACCGCTTTCGTAACCCACAGCGTAGATGAACAGCGCGAACATGATGCTCTTCACGCCGGCGTCGACCGAAATGCCGATTTGGGAGACGACCACGGCCACCAGCAGCGAGCCACCTACGCCCCCTAGCTGGAACGAACCGAACTTGATCGCCCCGATGGCGTACCCGAGGGCGAGCGATAGGAAGATCGCGACCTCCGGGACATGATTCAGAATCGTATGCACCAGTTCCACGGCAGAACCTCCGTCAAAAAGATGAATCCGGCCGCTGGCGGGGGAGCCAGCGCCGACTCGCTAACGCGAAAACTGATGGGCGACGAAAACCACCGCCGGCCCCATGAGCGGCAGCAACACGTTCGACAGGGCGTACGTCACCGTGTACCCCACGACCGGCAATGCGCTGTTCGCGGTTTGCACCACTGCGCTGATGGCAGGCGTGCTGGCCTGCTGCCCCGCGATGGCACCGATCAGAATCGGGCCATCGATGCGCAGCAACTTGTGGCCCACCCACAGCGACACGAGCGCCGGAATGAGCGAAACGCAGATCCCCACGACCGGCAACGCCATGCCGTGCTCGCGCAGCAGCACGGCCGCCTGCGGCCCGGCCGACAACCCGACGCACACCACGAACACCGCCAGCCCGAGGTCTTTGAGCAATTCGTAAGCGGCCGGCGGGAACGTGCCCCACGTCGGCCGGCGCGACAGCAGCCAGCCACTCGCCAACCCTGAGACCAGCGCGCCACCGCCCGAGCCGAGCGTCATCGGCGCGCCGCCGATGTGCACCGACAAGTGCCCGATGCAAAGTCCGACGATCAGCGCAAGGCCCACGAAGACAAGGCTCGTCTTGTTGCCGTACGGCACGGCTTTGCCCATCACGGCACCCGCGCGCTCGACGTCCTCTTGCAGGCCTTGCAGCGTCACCACGTCGCCGCGTTGCAGCGGAATCTTGTTGAGCGACGGCAACTGCATGCCCATGCGTTTGACGGATTTGACGAACACGCCGTGACGCAGCTCGACCGGCGCTTCGCGTCGCAGATCGGCCACGGTGCGCCCTTCGGCTTCCTTGTTCGTCATGATGAAATCGCGCTCCACGAGCACGATGTCGCTCGTTTCGGTCCCCGCGACTTCCGGGCCGATGAGCGCGTGCGCTTCGAGCATGGCGTCGCGACGGCCGACGAGCAGCAGTTCGTCGTTCACTTCAAGCGTGAGGTTTTGTGCGACGGCGACTTGCGTCGCAGCGCGGCGAACCCGTTCGATGGCGACGCGGCCATCCAGCGCCGCTTCGAGCGCGGCGACGTTGAATCCGGGATGTGCCACACGATAGCTGCGTCCTACGAGATCAGGCGCGGCTGGCGCGCCGAGTTCTTCACCGTTCTCGTCCTCCATCTCTTTGGCGAGACGCGCGCTGTCGGCCTTCAGGTCGATGCCGAGCAAGCGCGGGGCGAGCAGATTCGTGAACAGCACGATGGTGATGAGACCGAACACGTAAGTAAGCGTGTACGCCGTGACAACGTTGGCCTGCAACGCCTTGAAGGCTTCCGGATCGAGTCCGAGACGTCCCAGTGCTTCGATGGCCGTGCCGACCATCGCCGACTCCGTTGCCGCACCGGCCGCCAGACCGCCCGCCGTGCCCGGATCGAGGCTGAGGAAATTCACGGCCAGCATCACGATGCCGAACACGAACACCACTTCGATGATGGAGAGCACACCGAAGCGCAGCCCGCGCAGGTTCAGGTTCTCAACGAACTGCGGACCGGCGGAGAAGCCCATCGCGAAGATGAACAGCGCAAAGGCGAAATCCTTGAGCGAGCCTTCGACCATGCAGCCGGTCTGTCCCACAAGCAAGGCAACGAGCAGCGCGCCACACACGCCACCGAGCTGAATCGGGCCGAACTTGATGCGCCCCAGGAGTTGGCCCAGGACGACGCAAACGAACACGGTGATCAACGGCACGGCATCGAACAGCGGAACTGAACACTGCATACAGGCTCCTGCCACATGTCGCACTTCGGCGACGGGCTACCGCACTTGGCGGCATACGTCCGGCATACGAGACTTCAGAAAACGACAGATCGTCGTGGCATCGGCCACGCCAATCGGGAGACAGCAGACCGTGTATCGGTCGTACGTTTTGCACCTGTGCGGGAACCGCCAGGCGTTTATGTAGGGAGGGCGCACACGGCGCACTTATTACCCGCGCAAATTACGCGATCGTCGCGCAATCAGGTAGCACAAGTAATTAAAATTACGCTATCTGCGACTGTTCCGCATTTCGAGGCGACGCGGTGTGGGCATAGTGTTGTTCAACGTTCCGGACGTGTCAACAGGTTTCGCGTAAGGTCTGCGCCTTGTGCGCGTCAAGCCCACAATTCCACCAACTATGTCGGAATCCTGATTAATAGTCGAAGAACGTCGACCATACGGGCGGCACGTCGATGCCACCGGCGAATTCGCTTAATGGCGCCGTCGCGACTGAGGAAAACCTCAGAGAGGATAGATGAAAATTTTTCAAGTTCCGCGACAGGATGTCGCGGGAGTATGTCGGCCGAAACGCGCGAAGGCAGTCGCCATCGCACGTCGGCCGGCGCATGAAGTCGTAGGACGATGGACGAGGGCGTTACTTCGGTGCGCGGATTTCGTGGATGGTGCCGGGGCCCCAGCCGGTGGCGTCCCACTTGCCGTCGCGCAGCGTCCATTCATGGACACCGGTCTCTTCCCAGTGCGGCGGGGTGTAGCGCATACCGGGGCGCTTCGCTTCCATGTGTCCGTCCACCCAGTCGTAGCGGCCGTCTCTCCATTGCCAGTACCCCGGCACCCAGAACTCGCCCTTGGGCGCGGCGTGCGGATCTTCGAAGCGCGGCGGCGGCGGGCCGCGTTGCAGCGTCACGTCGGCCAGCGCAGGCAGGCTTGCCAGACACAGTGCGGCCACCATGGCATAACGTCTATGAGGGCGATGTGCGACGAGGAAGGTCATGACGGACGCGATAGGCGTGACGATTGAAAGCGACGAAGACGACATTGCGCAGACTTTCAGTGAAGACAGAGAAGTGACACATTGTACCGTCCGCTTCCCCGCATCATCAGTGCACATCGCGCGCGATGCGAAGCGAAACGTCACGAAACCTTATAATCGGCGCACTCACAACCTGCCGCCCCGTGCGGATTCCGACGGTGCCGCCATGAACGGCTGCCGCGACGCTCACACATGAACCCTGCCCCTGCGGCCGCCGGTCACCGGCAATTGCTTCGTCTGGCGGTGCCGATCGTGCTCGCCAATCTCACCCAGCCCCTGCTCTCGGCCGTGGACACGGCCGTGGCCGGTCATTTGCCGGGCCCGGCCTATCTGGGCGGTGTCGCGCTCGGCGGTCTACTGCTCAACCTGATCTTCTGGGGCTTTTCGTTCCTGCGCATGGGCACGACCGGTCTCGCGGCGCAGGCCTTCGGCGCGCGAGACGCACAACGCCTTCGCGACACGCTCGCCCGTGCGCTCGCGCTGGCCTTCGCCATCGGCGCAGTGCTGCTCGTGTTGCGCGTGCCGCTAGTGTCGCTGGGCGTCTCGTGGCTCGGCGGCAGCGCGCAGGTGCAAGCGCTTGGCCGCGAGTACGCCAGCATCCGTATCCTCGCCGCGCCCTTCGCGCTCGGCAATTACGTGGTGCTGGGCTATCTGCTGGCGTGTCAGCGCGTGCGTCAGGGGCTCGCGGTGCAAGTGTTCATCAATGTGGTGAACATCGTCGCCGTGCTCGCTTTCGTCAGCGGCTTCGGCTGGGGCGTGGCGGGCATTGCATGGGCGACGGCGCTGGCCGATCTGCTCGGATTCGTGCTGGGCGCCTGGCTGCTGTGGCTCGCGCGCACGCCCGGCCTGCCGCCGCTGCGCGTCGCTACGCTCGTCGAGCGTGCAGCGCTCTGGCGTCTGCTGCGCCTGAACCTCGACATCTTCCTGCGCACGCTGTTTTTGCAGCTCGCATTCGCGTGGTTTGCACGCGTGGGGGCGCGTCTCGGCGACACCACGCTCGCCGCCAACGCCCTGCTACTCAACTTCCAGACGTTCATGGCTTACGGTCTCGACGGCTTCGCACATGCTGCCGAAGCCCTCGTTGGCGCGTACATCGGGGCGCGGCAACGCCAGGCGCTGTTGCATGCGATCCGGCTCTCTCTGGGATGGGCGCTGGGGTGTGCGGTGGCGTTCGCGCTTGTCTACGCGATGGCAGGCGGCCTCATCATCGACGCACTCACCGATCAGGCGGCGTTGCGTGAGACCGCACGCGAGTTCCTGCCTTGGGCGGTACTCTCGCCTATCGTCGCCGTCTGGTGTTTTCAGCTCGATGGGGTCTTTATCGGCGCGACGCGTACCCGTGAATTGCTCACGTCGTCGCTGATCGGTCTGCTCGTGTTTGGCACCGTGATGCCCTTTACGCTGGCGGCGTGGGGCAACCACGGCTTATGGATCGCCCTGATGACGTTCCTCGCCACGCGCGGCATCGTGCTCGGCGTACTGCTGCCACGCATCTGGCGCGGCATGCCCCGTCAGGCGGCTTGATTCGGGTGATCTATCTGAAGGGGACGGGCGCGCTTGGCCCGTCCATTCACCGCATCGCGTGCTGCGATCTCAGCCGCAAATACAAGCCAGCGCCGCCGCATGCAGCTCGGCATTGGCGGCCGCCAGGACCTGCCCCTGCGACGTGAGCGTCAGCGGCTTGCCTTCCCAATCGGTAATCACACCGCCGGCCGCTTCGACCACAGGTGCGACAGCGAGATAGTCGTACGTCTGCAAGCCCGCTTCCATCACCAGTTCGATGTGCCCGCTCGCGAGCAGCCCGTAGGCGTAGCAATCGCCACCGAAACGACGACGGCTGACCGCCTTCGTCAGGCGTTCGAACCGGGCATATTCCGCCGCATCGAAAATGTCGGGCGACGTGGCGTACACCGTCGCGTCGGCCAGCGTCGTGACGGGACTTGTCGCGCACAGCTCGCCACCGAAGCGCGCTTCGCGCACGCCCGCTGCGACGTCGTTCACGCCCACCCAGCGCTCGCCCGTGGCGGGCATATCGATCACGCCGACGACCGGATTACCGTTTTGCAGCAACGCGAGCAAGGTGCCCCACAGCGGATGCCCCGTGATGAAGCTGCGCGTGCCGTCGATCGGATCGACCGACCAGACGAACTCGGCGTCCACACCGGTTTTGCCGAACTCCTCGCCCCAGATGCCGTGCGACGGATAGCGTTCAGTGATCTTCGCGCGCAATGCGGTCTCGACTTCGCGATCCGCAATCGTGACGGGGCTTTCGTCGGCCTTGTCGTCGACCGCAAGACGGCGGCGAAACCAGCCCATCGACAACGGGCGGACGGCGTCGGCGAGCGAGGCGGCGAACGCCGCATATTCGGCAACAGCGGGGACGGACGACATGCACGAATCTCCTGCAAAGGTGCCGCACGGTGCGGCAAATGGGGAAAACACTCGATGAATCGCGATGATACGCGTTCGCTAGTGACGCGGCGACGACATTCCGCGCGCAAATATACCTCGCAGGCCGCGCGCCGGGAACGCCCAATACTGGTGCAAATTTGCTATGCTCGCGGCCTGATTTGCCCCCTCTCACAGGACTCCCATGCTTTCCGGTCGCGGCGTGATGCTTTCCGTATCGGCGTCGGTCATGTTTTCCGTCATGCCCGCACTCGTGGCGCAACTGTCGCCCCTCTCGGGACTGGACGTCTTCGCATGGCGCATCCTGCTCACCCTGCCCGGCACGCTGGTCATCGTCACGGCGTTGCGCCGCTGGGAAGTCGTCGGCAGCACGTTCTCGCACGTCTTTCACCGCCCTGCGCTGCTCGGCGCGGTGTTGTTGTGCGCTGCGATGCTGGGCGTCCAGCTCTGGCTCTTCGTCTGGGCACCGCTGCAACAGCGCATGCTCGACGCCTCGCTCGGTTACTTCCTGCTGCCGCTCACGATGGTGCTCGCAGGCCGCACCGTCTATAAGGAACGCCTGAGCCCGTTGCAGACGGCCGCCGTCATCTTCGCCGCTTTGGGCGTCGCGCATGAACTGTGGGCGACGCGAGCGCTGTCCTGGGTGACGGCCGTCATCATGTTCGGCTATCCGCCCTACTTCCTGTTGCGCCGCCGCCTGCATCTGGACGCCCTGAGCGGGTTCATGCTGGAGATGCTCGCGATGGCGCCGGTCGCCGTCTTCCTCGTCTGGCACGCGTGGGCGCAAAACGCGCCGGTGCTCGCCGAGCCGCGTTTCTGGTTCTGGCTGCCCGCGCTGGGTCTGCTCAGTGCGAGCGCGCTCGCCAGCACATTTGCCGCCGCACGCGTGTTGCCTATCGGGCTTTACGGCATTCTTGGCTACGTGGAGCCGGTGCTGTTGTTCGCCGTCTCGATCACGCTGCTGGGTGAGCCCTTCACCGAACGTGGGCTGTGGACGTACGTGCCGATCTGGATCGGCGTGGCGCTGATCGTGTTCGACAGCGTGCGCACGCTGCGCCGCCAGCGCTCGCGCCGCCCCTCGGACGAAACGGCACCGCTGTAAGGCTCGCGGTCGGATTCGCTGTCGGGTTCGCTGTGGCCGATGAGGTACGACGTTCTGCATGGCAACATCGGCGCGTTATACTCGCGCAAGCTTGTACGACAACGACTATGAAAAATCTCGCCAGAACCACCATTCTGCTTTCCTCGGGGCTTCTCACGGTGACGCTGTCCGCCTGCGGCACGTCTGCACCGCTGTTCACTTCCGACGGACGCGCCACGCAGCAAATCCAGTGCTCCGCCACCAATTCGGGCGACTGCGACCAGCGCGCCCGCACGCAGTGCGCACAAAAGGGATACGACATCCTCACGCGCGACGTGAACGGTGGCGTCGCCAATCTCGTGATCGCCTGTCACCCGAACTAAACGGAACTACGGCACTTCCAACGACGTTTCGACTGCCGGCACCGCGCCCCACACAGGCGCGCGCCGGCCGTTGGCATTCCGATGAGTTCTTGCGCGCCGTCAAAGTCCCTCCCCGCGTCTGGGATGACATTCGCGGCACGCGGTGCGAGAATGGCCTGAGTATTCCCGATTGCCGCACGCTTTTTCAGCCCCAAGAGGACACCATCATGTACGAACGCATTCTGGTTTCGATCGACGGCAGCACGCCTTCGAACCGCGCCATCGACGAAGCGGTCAAGCTCGTTGCACTCAGCCAGGGCAAGATTCGCCTGGTCTCGGTCGTGCCGTCCCTCGCCAACGCCTACGCCGCCGGTGCCTACAGCGGCTTCGTGCCCCTGGAGAGCCAGGAGTCTTTCGAGAAGGAAACGGACGAGATTCTGGCCAACGCCCGCGCAGAGCTGCAAAAGCGCGGCGTCGATGCCGAGACGAAGATGATCACGCTCGAAGCCGGCACCGACGAGATCGCCGACGCCGTGCTGCGTGAAGCGCAAGAATGGAACGCCGATGTGATCGTGCTCGGCACGCACGGACGTCGCGGCATCAACCGTCTGCTGCTGGGTAGCGTGGCCGAAACGCTGTTGCGTATCACCACGGTGCCGGTGCTGCTGGTCAAGGCCGCCGACAAATAACTTCGAAAGCGCTTCGCCCCTCGTGCTGACGTCCGCCCTTCCGGCTCGCAGAACTTAGTCAGGAAAGGCCGCTACGTCAGGCGACGGTAATCAGGCGACAATGAGACGGCACGCTCCCCCGCGTGCCGTTTTGCTTTTCAGCTCAGGTTTTAGCGCGAGTTTCAGCGCGGTTTTAGCGAATCCCCGCGCGCATAAACGACTGCACGAACTGACGCTGAAACAGCAGGAAGGCGATGAACAGCGGTGCCGCAGTCATGAGCGTGGCGGCCGTGATCAACGACCAGTCGATCCCCTGATCCGTCGCCGCGAAGACCTGCAAGCCGACCGTCAGCGGACGCGTCTCCACCGAGTTCGTCACAATCAGCGGCCACAGGAAGTTGTTCCAGTGGTGACTGATCGACACGAGCGCATACGCCACGTAGACCGGTCGCGCCAGCGGCACGTACACGCGCCACAGCACCTGCCACGCGTTAGCGCCCTCCACGCGCGCTGCATCGTCCAGCTCGCGCGGCACCGTCTTGAACGCCTGCCGCAACAGGAAGATGCCGAACGCCGACGCGAAGTACGGCAGCGCAATGCCCAGAATCGTGTCGCGCAGCCCCATCCACGCGATGGTGCGGTAGTTCTCGACGATCAGCACGTCCGGCATGACCATCAGTTGCAGCAGCACGATCATGAACGCCACTTCGCTGCCCCGGAACGTGAAGCGCGCGAACGCGTAAGCGGCCAGCGTGGCGAGCACGATTTGCGCCACGAGGATCACCGTCACCAGCACGAACGTATTGATGAGATAGCGTCCGAACGGCGCAGCCTGCCATGCGTGGACGAAGTTCTCCAGCGTGAGCGGCGCATCGAGCACGAAGCGTGTGGCGTAGGCCGACGGATGGATCGCGCTCCAGATGCCATAGAGCAGCGGCAGCAGCCACAACAGGCCGAGCAGCCATGCGCCGGTCACGTCGAGCAGGTTCGCGTGTCCCGTCGCGGAGAATGCTCGCAGGGTCGGAAGCCGCGCAGACGTCTGCGTCGCGGAAGTCGCTGAAGATGGGTTGGCAGAGGTCGTCATTGGTAATGCGTACGTGAGTCGAGCAGACGGAATTTCACGAAAGCGACGATGGCGAGCAGCGCAAGCAACACCACCGTGAGCGCCGCCGCGTACGACGTATCCCAGAAACTGAAAGCCACCTGATAGATGTAGTACAGCAGCAATTGCGTGGCGTTGTCGGGGCCACCCCGCGTCATCACCACCACGTGATCGACCAGACGGAACGCGTTGATGACCGCATTGATCACCACGAACACGGTCGTGGGCATCAGCAGCGGCCACTGCACGCGACGGAAGAACTGCCAGCGCGACGCCCCTTCGAGCGCCGCCGCTTCGGCGAGCGTCGGCGAGATCTGCTGCAAGGCAGCCAGATAGAAGATCATGAAGAAGCCAGCCTCTTTCCAGATCGTCACGATCATGAGCGCGGGCAGCGCGGTGCCCGGCTGTCCGAGCCAGTTATGGTCGCCCCAGCCGAACACCTGCGAGATCTGCGCGATGAGACCGTATTGCGGTGTGTAGAAGAAGAGCCAGATGTTCGCCACAGCGATCATCGGCAAAATCGCGGGTGTGAAGTACGCCAGACGCAGCAGCGCGCGACCCGGCACCTGACGATGCACCCACAGCGCCATGACGATCGACAGCACGATCGCGACAGGCACCGTGATCAGTGCGAACAGCAGGTTGTTGCGCAGCGCCTGCCAGAAGACAGGATCGTCGACGAGCGCCTGATAGTTCTCGGCACCGACATACACGGACGATGCACCGGCGCGCGCCGTCGAGAACACGCTATGCCATAGCGTCGCAACGGCAGGATAGTGGGTGAAGGCGACCAGCAGCACCAGCGCCGGTAATAACAGCAGCCAGGGCACCCATGAGGGGGAAGAACGGTTCATCGTCGGTCCATCGGTTCAGCCCCCGGGGCCGTTGCGTGCCTGTCATGCATGACGTCGGCCCCGGGCTTCTACAGACTAATTCGCTTCCAGCATCAACGCAGCATCAGCGCGCGTACGGACGCAGGATGCGATCCGCTTCGCGTTGTGCATCGTCCAGCGCCTGCTTGGGCGACTTGGTGCCGGTGAGCGCGGCTTGCAGGCCGTCGCTCAGCGCCTTCGTCACGCGCTGATTGTCGTGCGTCGAGAACTCGGCAACGCTCACGCCGAGCTGATCGCGCGCCACGGCCGCGGCGGGCACCTTCTGCACGTAGGCCTTCATGGCCGGGGTTTCCCACGCGGCCGGCGTCACGGCGACGTAACCCGTGTCGATACCGAACTGCGCGGCACGCTCAGGCGTGGTGGCCCACTTGATGAACGTCATGGCTGCCTGCTTTTCTTCCGGCGTCGATTTCTTGAAGACGTAGAAGTTGCCGCCGCCCGTCGGGCTGCCGCCGCGCACCTTCGTCGGCATCTTGCCCACGCCGAACGGGAACGACGCATTGGTACGGATATTGGTCAGGTTGCCCGTCGTCGTGTAGATGATCGCGGTCTTCTTCTCGAGGAAGTCCTTCGGCGTGGTGCCCCACTCGATCGCGCCCGTCGGCATCACCTTGTACTTGGTCGTGAGGTCGACCCAGTATTGCAGCGACTGCACGGCTTGCGGCGCGTTGAGGAACGTCTTCGTACCGGCCGGGTTCATCAACTCGATACCCGCCGGCGTGGTGAACGCCTGGAACAGCCAGTAGGCAAAGCCGACGGACGGCACCTTGATGCCCCACTGTGTGACGTTGCCCGAGGCGTCGCGCTTGGTCAGCTTCTGCGCGTAGCTCACGAGTTCGTCCCAGTTCGCCGGGGCGCGGTCCGGATCGAGACCGGCTTCCTTGAAGGCGTCCTTGTTCCAGTACATGACGATGGTCGAGCGCTGGAACGGCACGCCCCAGGTGTGACCGTTGATGCGCGAGTTCAACATCAGCGCCGGGTAGAAACCGTCGAGCCACTGCTTGTCGGCGGCCGTGTTGGCAATGCTGTCGATGGGCACGACAGCGTCTTCGTCGATCAGCGTGAAGACATCGGCGGCGGCGAGCACGGCCAGTTGCGGCGGCGTGCCGGCCTTCGCGGCGGTCAGCGCCTTGACGACCGAATCCTGATAGGAACCGGCGTACACGGGCTTGATCTTGATGGTCGGATGATCCTTCTCGAAGTCCGCCACCAGATCGTTGATGATCTTCGTGACCGGGCCGCCCACGGCGACCGGGTAATAGAACTGGAGCTCAACCGGCTTCTGTTGCGCGAAGGCGTGGCTCGTCAGACCGCTAAGTGCCAGCGTGGCCAGACTGGCCGCAAACGTTTTCAGAATCGTGCGTCGCATGTTCCTGGGTTCCCCATGAAGCGTTGTGGTGATGTGACTGGTAGTGAGTGCTGGCCGCCCGGCCGTGTCGTCGACCGGTGCTGGCCCCCGCCCTGATTCAGGCGTGTTGTTCCGGCGTCAGTGCCATGGCTTGCATGTTTTGCGTGGCTTGTGGCGAAGTCGCGTCCGGCGTTTGTCCCGCGATGGGCGATGCAGACGATGCCGTCGACGGGGCGATCTGTGGGCTCACATTCAGCGTTGCATCGGCCACACGTTCGCCCGAGGTCGCGTCGAAAAGATGCTGGTCGACGCCGTCCCACTGCAAGCCGATGGCGTCGCCCGGCAGGAACGGTCGATGGCCCGGCACGCGCGTGGCGATCTCGCCCGCGTCGCCGAGGGCACACGCGACAAGCGTGTCGGCGCCCAGATACTCGACGGCGCTCACCGTGGCGAGTACCGCGCCCACGGCGGTCGGCGCGACAGCGCGAACGTGTTCCGGACGCAGCCCGAGCAGCGCGGCGTCACGCGACCCGGCGGGCTCGAGCGCAGGGCCGGTTTGTCCGGCGGGCACGAGGGCGTCGCCGTGACGTACCAGCTTGAGCAGTTGCATCGGCGGCGTGCCGATGAAGCTCGCGGCGAACCGCGTCGACGGCGTGGCGTACAGCGTGTGCGGCGCGCCGTGCTGTTCGATCCGGCCGTGACGCAACAGCACGACCTGATCGGCCATGCTCATCGCTTCGGTCTGATCGTGGGTGACGTAGATGAGCGTCATGCCGAGCTGCTGTTGCAGTGCGCGAATTTCACGACGCATTTCCTGGCGCAGTTGCGCGTCGAGATTCGAGAGCGGTTCGTCCATCAGGCATACGGACGTCTCCGCGATGACCGCGCGCCCCAGCGCCACACGCTGCTGCTGGCCGCCCGAGAGCTGCGATGGCTTACGGTCCAGATACGGTTCCAGCCCGAGCAGCGATGCGACGCGAGCGAGGCGTTGCGGATAGTCGCGCGTCGGCTCACGGCGCACACGCAAACCGAACAGCAAGTTTTCGCGCACAGAAAGATGCGGGAACAGCGCGTACGACTGGAACACCATCGAGAGCTTGCGACGTGCAGGCGGCAGCGCTGTGACGTCATCGCCACCGAGCAGGATGCGTCCGCTCGTCGGCGTATCGAGACCGGCGATCATGCGCAGCAGCGTCGACTTGCCGCAGCCCGACGGGCCGAGCAGGACGACCAGCGAGCCCGCGTCGGCCGCGAAACTCACATCCTGGAGCGCGTATGTGTCGACCCACTGCTTGCTGACGGATTCGATAACGAGCGATGACATGAGCAGATATGCGCTGGCCACACGAAGGCGGCTGGATCGGAAAAACCAGACCTTAACCGGCTATCGATGGCAGTTTGATGACATCGTGTGCACCAGTCCTGGCGCGGCTCTCGCGGGACAGGAATGTCAGGCATCCGATCAGTTGACGACATCAGTTGACGACGGGCGAACGTCGAATCCGGGTCTCGTCGCGTGGGAACTATGGAAGCCGAACGATGGCCGCACACGCTTGTGAAAGCGTGTGCGACTTCATGAACTCTGGAGGACTGCGGGGATGGCCGGCGTCAGGAAATGACGCCGTCGATGACACGGAAAGCGACGACGATCAGGCCGCCGCCTCACGACGCTTGGCGCGCAGCAGCGCCTTGGAGATGATGCGCGTCTCGGTGGTGGCCGCGCCGGTACGACGCGCCACGGCGTCGCGGAAGAATCGACGCGTCTCGTCGGCGACGGTCTCGCGCTCGTTGTCCATCGTGAGGATGTGATAGCTCTCGCCGAGCAGGCACTTCTGCTTCACTTCCGACGACACGCCGTTGTACACGATGCGCGCGTTATGCGGGCTGGCCGTATCGTCGTCCACCGCATGGACGATGAGGCAGTCCGCCGTCACGCGATCGAGACGATTACGCACGTGTGAGGCGAGCCGACGCGCGTTATACAGATGCTCGATGGGCAGCGACGCCGAGCCGATTTCCGAGGCGTCGTGCATCGACATGGATTTCTCGACACGCGCACGCAGCCGTTCGTTCTTCAGCCCGAACGGCGCCTTTTCGTAATAGCGATAGCGATTGCCGAACGGCAGGTGATACAGCAGATCGAGCAGCGGATACGCGAGCGGAATGGTCCAGCCGTCGTACACGAGCGTGACGGCCAGTACCGAGATCGCGGTCACGTCCGGCTCCTCTTCTGCCACAGCGAGACTGAGCGTCGCGCCCATGCTCAGCCCACACAGCGAGACGGTTTCGTGCGTATCGCGCAATTCGCGATACTTCGCGCGCGCCGCAGCGATCCACTCGCGCCAGTGCGTGCACGGCGAGCCGAGGCCGTAGCCTTCGATATGGGGCACCGACACGGTGTACCCGTCACGATGCAGCGCCTTGGCGACCGGACGCATTTCGAGCGGCGTGCTCGAGAGGCCCGGCAACATCAGCACGGCGTGTTCGCCGCCCTTGTAGAAAATGTCTTCTTGAAACATCGTTACACCCCGCCGGAGACGACAGGCGTCTCCGAAACTTCGGTCACTTCGCGCCGTTCAGGCGTACTGGTCTTCGCGTTACTCGTAAGTCCTGACGTGCCGTCGGGCCGATTGGCACCGGACGCCTGCGACACCGTGTGCAGCGACGTCACCGGGCGCACGGTCGGCCCCGAGTGCTGCCGCAAAATCACATAAGTCCCCACGTGCGCGCGGAAATGCTGAAGCTCGCAGTGGATCAGTTCGTAGCCGCCGTCGCGCGTACGCACGCGCAGGTTGTAAGCGCCGTGCTGCGGCGGTTCGCCCTCGAGCGAGAAGAGTCCCGCCATGCGCTTCGCGTCGTCCGGATGCAGCAGTGCGCGCAGACCGTCCCGCTTGGCGACTTCCGGCGTCACGCCCGTCTCGCGACGGAAATGCTCATCGATGAAGACGTAATGCGTGGCCGGGTTCGCCAGGTAGAAAATCGAGTCGAGGTGCTTCGTCAGGTACGTCATCAGGGCGTTGCCCAGTTGTACCGAATCGGTGAGCACCATGCGCTCGTTCTCGGCGCGCAGCAGCATCTCGTAACGCGTCTGCGCCACTTCCGCGATCAGCTCGGCGCGATATTGCGCGCGACGCAGTCGCTCGATCAGCGCCACGGCCAGCGGCGTGATCATCAGGAAGCCGGTGACGATAAGCACGTCGCGACGATCCAGTTGGGCGACGTCGCGAAACGGCGGCACGAAGAAGAAATCGAAGATCGGGATGCTGATGACCATCGCCATGATCGCGGGTCCCAGACCCCAGACGAATTCGACGATGATGGCCGCACAAACGAAAAAGAGACCCGGCATCGAGTGATCGAGCACCGGATGCAGGAGGCTGCGAACAAGAAACGCAGCAAGTACCACCATTAACGCTCCGACATACCGCTTGGCGCCGGGCTCCGCCCAACGTCGGGCGTTTCTGATTTCCATGATTCACCGCCGACGTTTGCCGACGCTCAATAATCCGAGGTTGTGCACTAAAAGGCGGCACACCTGTTACAAAATATTACGGATTATCGCACGTCCGCTCTAGACGTTCGGGGCCATCAAACCCTAATTCAGTCGCGCCTTAACAACATGAAAATGGCGGATCCAGCACTGGCGCGGCTGCGCGGCCAGTGCTGGTTCGGTTGACAGGGAAAAACCGGTGACAAAACTCGACAAAACCCTGCAAATCAAAAGGATACGGGGCCTTTTGGGGGACGATTCTGGCCGGTTTCGATGTCGTCAGCGCAGCATGGAAGACATGGCCGAGAGGCAATTGAGCATGCGAACGGCCGCCTCCACGGTAGGCGCTTCAAACTGCAACGTCACACCGTCGACACGTTCCAGCGTCGGCCATTGGCAGAAGAGATCGGCAAGCGCCGTGGTCTGCGTTTGCAGACGCACCTCGACAGGCGTTTCCACCTTGAAGGTGTGCCACTTGCGCGAGTCGGCCAGCGACACTTTGGCGGCCTCGCGAATCAGCTCGCACGACTGCGCCGGGTTGAGCGTCATGCCGCTGCCCTGCCCCCACGCCGACTTCGTCTGCACGAAGTGAGCGGACGGGAAAATCGGTTGCGTCTCCTCGCAGAACACGTCGTCGCCGCTCGCCATGACCACCGGCACGCCGCGCTCGCCGGCAAGCGCACCGTAAATCATCGCTTCGCCCGCCTCCACGCCGCCCAGCCACACGCGAGCGAAGGCGAAGCTGTTGATGGTGTGGGCCAGAATCCCGGCGCTTTGCGCCTTGCCGTGAAAACCGATCATGAACATCGCGTCGCATCCGGCTTCCACGCCGGCCGCCATGCTCAGGTAGCGCGGCTTGCCCAAAATGAGGCGTGCGCGCGGATCGAGTTCGTCCGGCAGCAGATTGCGAAAGCCCCCGTGCGAGTCGTTGACCATCACTTCGGTTGCACCGCCCGCGAATGCGCCTTCGACGGCGGCATTGGCCTCGCGGGTCATCCAGCGGCGGGCAAGTTCGTATTCACCGTTACCGGCGCGCGTCTGTTCGGCGTGGAAGACGCCGGCGACGCCTTCGATGTCGGTGGAAATCAGTATTCGCATAGTGTCAGCAATGTCTCAGCAATGTCCCGGCAGTGTCATCGATGGGGTTTCCCGGGGCTCGCCGGACTGCACCGGGCGGTATTCAAAGCGTCGCCCAGTCGGGCAGGACGTCGGCCAGCGCGCGACGCACGTGGCCATCACGTCCAAGGACCGACTCGGCGGCGAACAACGCGTGCAGGATGGCCTGCTCGGTGGCGTCGGCCGTCGCCTGAAAAATCGGATCGAGTAGCGCATCGGGCACCAGCGCGGCGGGCGCGACACGCCCCAGCGCGTCGTGCGGCACCGTATAAGCGGTGGTAAAAGCGAGTGCGACGTCGCCGCTGCCATGACCGTAGACGGAGCCGGTGCGCGCCAGCCCTGCCCCGGTGCGCGTCGCCACGCGGCGCAACTGGCGCGCATCGAGCGGCGCGTCGGTGGCGACCAGCATGATGATCGAGCCGCGCTCGGGCGCTGCGCTCTGTTCAGGCTGGGCAAGGCGTTCGTCGAGCACCGGGCCCACGTGGCGTCCGTCGATCGTCAACTGCGAGGGACGTCCGAAGTTAGACAGCACCAACACGCCGACCGTAAACGTTGCGCCAGCCGTCTCCACCACGCGCGACGCCGAACCGATCCCGCCCTTGAGGCCGAAGCTGGACATGCCTCGCCCGGCCCCCACCGCGCCCTGCGCGAATACCGGCGACGCATTCGCCAGTGCCTGCGCGTAGTGCGCGTCGGAGACGGCGAACGCCTGCATATCGTTGAGGTAGCCGTCGTTGCATTCGAACACGGTCGGGTTCAGCGACGGACCGCCGCGTCCGATGTCGGGATTCGCAGCAATCGCGGCGCGCAGTTGCCCCAGCACGACCTGACTGACGGAAAAGGTGTTGGTGAGCGCCAGCGGCGCTTCGATGACGCCGAGCTCTTCGATCTGCATGAGACCGACGCTCTTGCCGAAGCCGTTGATCACGGCGGCTGCTGCGGGAATCTTGGTGCGGAATGGGTCCCACTGTGCGTGGGGGGCAGAGGCGTCGGGTGCGCCACCCGCGTCAGCAGTGGAGGCCGGTGTCGGGCACACGACCGTGACGCCGGTCTGCACCGGACCGTCCTCAAGCGTGACGTGCCCGACGAACACGCCGGGCACATCGGTAATCGCGTCACGCGCCCCGGCGGGCAGTTGCCCCACGTGAGGCGCGCCGAACAAGGCTTCGCGAAATTCTGACGGGGGCATGGCTTCGCGCTCCTGCGGGAATATCAGTGCCGGTCGAGCTTCGGATCGAGCGCGTCGCGCAGACCGTCGCCCAGCAAGTTGAAGGCGAGCACGGTCAGGAAGATGGCCAGGCTCGGGAAGATGGCAATGTGCGGGGCATTGACCATATCGGCCCGCGCTTCGTTGAGCATCGCGCCCCACTCCGGTGTCGGCGGCTGTGCACCCAGACCGAGGAACGACAGGCTCGCAGCCGTGATGATCGACGTACCGATACGCATCGAAAAGTACACGACGATGGACGACACTGTCCCCGGCAGAATGTGCCGCATGATGATCGTCCAGTCGGACGCCCCGATGGAGCGCGCCGCTTCGATGTACGTCAGATGCTTGAGCACCAGCGTGTTGCCGCGCACGAGGCGGGCGAACGCCGGAATCGAGAAGATGGCCACGGCCACGATCACGTTGATCATGCCGTTACCCAGCACGGCCACGACGCCGATGGCCAGCAGAATGCCCGGGAAGGCGAACAGCACGTCGGAAATACGCATGACGATGCGATCCCACCAGCCTTCGTAGTAACCGGCCAGCAGGCCGAGCACCGTACCGATGATCGCGCCGAGCGCGACCGAGCCGAAGCCGGCGGCCAGCGAGATGCGCGAGCCGGCGAGCACGCGGCTGAAGATGTCGCGTCCGAGCGAGTCGACACCGAACCAGTGCTTCGCGGACGGCCCGGCGTTCAGGGCGTCGTAGTCGAAGAAGTTCTCTGGGTCGAACGGCACGAGGCGCGGCGCGAGAATCGCGACGACGACCAGTGCCAGCACGAAGGCCCCGGCGACCATCGCGATATGTTGCTTCTTGAACTTGCGCCAGAATTCGCGCCACGGCGTACGCACGCGGCTGTTGCTGGCGGCGGCCGTGTTCGCGGCCGTTGTCGGTTGGCTTGCGCTCATTGTGCTTGCCTCACTTGTAGCGAATGGTCGGGTTGATGACGGCGTACAGCACGTCGACCACGAGGTTGATCAGAATGAACTCAAGCGAGAACAGCAGCACCAGCGCCTGAATCACCGGGTAGTCGCGCATCTCGACCGAGTCGATCAGCAGGCGTCCGAGTCCGGGCCAGTTGAACACCACCTCGACGACGATCGAGCCGCCGAGCAGAAAACCGAACTGCAACCCCATCATCGTGACGACAGGGATCATGGCGTTACGCAGCGCGTGCTTGAAGACCACGCGCATTTCGTTGAGCCCCTTCGCACGCGCGGTGCGCACGAAGTCTTCATGCAGCACCTCGACGAAGGCCGAGCGCGTGAAGCGCGCCATCACGGCGGCCACGGCCGCGCCCAACGTGATCGAGGGCAGGATGTAGCTCTTCCACGAGTCGGCGCCGATGGTCGGCAACCAGCCGAGCTGCACCGAGAAAATCTGCATCAGCAGCATGCCCAGCGCGAACGCCGGGAACGAGATGCCGGAAACGGCAAAGGTCATGCCCAGCCGGTCAGGCCAGCGATTGCGCCACACCGCCGAGGCGACACCCAGCCCCATGCCGATCGCCACCGACCACACCATGCTCACCAGCGTGAGCCACAGCGTCGGCAGGAAGCGGCTGGAGATCTCTTGCGAGACCGGTTGCTTGCTGCGCATCGACAGACCGAAATCGCCACGCACCGCATTCGAGATGAAGGACGTGAATTGCGTGAGCAGCGGCTTGTCGAGGCCGAGATCCTGACGCACCAGCGCCACGGTCGCTTCGTCCGCCTGCGGACCCGCCGCCAGACGCGCCGGATCGCCGGGCAGCATGTGCACGAAGGCGAACACCAGCACCGCCACGATCAGCAGCGTGGGGATCAGGCCGAGCAGGCGTTTGAGAAAGTAATTGAGCATCGCAGTCTTGCCGAACGTCTTGCCGAAACCATGTCTTGCGGTAGACCGCGCCGCCAGCATCGGAGCCTCTTAGCTGGACCGGGCGGCGCGGGGAACATCACACTCGCATCGCACGCGCACGGCCCCGGGATGCCGGGACGCACGCACGCTATGCGATTACTTCATCGAAATATCGGTGAAGTTGAACGAACCGTCAGGCATCGTGTACACGCCGGTCAGGTTCTTGTTACGTGCGTACAGCAGCTTTTCCGTCACGAGGAACGCCCACGGCGCATCGTTCCAGATCTTCTGTTGTGCGTCCGTGTACAGCTTCGTCTTCTCGGCACGGTCCGTCGTGAGCAGCGCCTTGTTGAAGTCCGCGTCAACCGCGTCGTTCTTGTAGTACGCCGTGTTGAACAGCTTCGGCGGGAACGATTCCGAGCTCAGCAGCGGGCGCAGCGCCCAGTCGGCTTCACCCGTCGACGACGACCAGCCCACGTAGTACATGCGCACCGGTGCCTTGTCGGGGTCCGGTGCGGACTCGACCAGCTCGACACGTTGACCGGCTTCAAGTGCGCGCACCTGTGCCTTGATGCCGACCTGCGCCAGTTGCTGCTGCACGAACTGGATCACCTTCTGCGCCGTCGTGTACGTGTAGGCGGACCAGAGCACCGTCTCGAAACCGTTCGGGTAACCGGCTTCCTTGAGCAGTTCGCGGGCCTTGGCCGGGTTGTACGGCCACGGGCCGGTCTTGACTGCGTAGTCGACGCCCTTCGGCACCACACCGTCAGCCGGCGTGGCGTAGCCTGCGAAGGCCACCTTCACCAGCGCTTCCTTGTTGATCGCGTAGTTGATGGCCTGACGCACGCGCACGTCGTCGAACGGCTTCTGCTTCGTGTTGAAGCTCACGTAGCGCTGGATGATCGACGGACCGGCGATCACGTCCACCTTGCCGCCCGACTTCAGGCCTTCGGCCTGCTCATACGGCACCGGGAAGGCAAAACCGGCTTCGCCCGTCTGCATGACGGCCGCGCGCGTGTTGTTGTCCACCACCGGCTTGAAGGTGATCGTGTCGACCTTCGGATAGCCCTTCTTCCAGTAGCCGTCGAACTTCTTCACCTTCACGTAATCGGTGCGGTTCCATTCGACAAACTCGAACGGGCCGGTGCCGACCGGGTGCGAGGCGATGTCCTTGCCGTACTTCTTGAGCGCTTCGGGCGAGATGATCACCGCCGACGGGTGGGCCAGCGTGTTGATGAACGGCGAGAACGGCTCCTTGAGCGTGAACTTGACCGTGTGCGCGTCGACGGCTTCCGTCTTCGCGATTTCCTTGTACAGGTTGTAGCGCTTGAGCTTGTTGTCCGGGTTCGTCACGCGGTCGAAGTTCGCCTTCACGGCGGCGGCGTCGAAGTTGGTGCCGTCCTGGAACTTCACACCCGACTTGAGCTTGATCGTGTAGACGAGGCCGTCCGGCGAGACCGTGTAGCTATCGGCCAGCACGTTGATGAGCTTCATGTCCTTGTCGAAACCGAACATGCCCTCGTAGAACGACTTGGCGATGGCTTGCGACAGCGTATCGTTCGCGTCGTACGGATCCATCGTCGTGAAGGTCGACTGCACGGCCATCACGACATCCTTGGCGGCGAACGCCGGGGCTGCACCGAATACGGCGGACGCCACAGCGACGGACGCGAGCGCGGTTTTCCAGCGAGCGCCCAACAAAACGTTTTTCGACATCTGTCTTTCTCCTTCTGGTCTGACGGGGTCGCCCCGGGCGAGTCGTTCGACTGCGCCACTTGGCGGTCATTATGGTGACAACATGAACAGCAAGGGTACTGCCTGAAACTGCTTGAAACTACCGGGAGCGAAGCCATCGCTCCCGGGGAAAACGGGTTTGGCTCAGGACATCCGAGTCTTGCGAATCAATAAGCACCGGCCACGCGATGACGCGCAACAAAGTGCCCCGCGCCGACTTCGACCAGCGGCTGCACCTGCGGCTCGTCGCCCAGTGCGCGAATCGGGCTCGGAATTTCTTCCGTCAGCAGTTCGCGTTTGGCATGACGGCGCGCCGGATCGGCAATCGGTACTGCCGACATCAGCTTCTTCGTGTACGGGTGCTGCGGGTTCTCGAAGATCGCGCGACGCGGGCCGATCTCGACGATCTGGCCGAGGAACATCACCGCCACACGGTGGCTGATGCGCTCCACGACCGCCATGTCGTGCGAGATGAACAGGAACGCGATGCCGAACTCCTTTTGCAGGTCGAGCATCAGGTTGATGATCTGGGCCTGCACGGAGACGTCGAGCGCCGAGACGGATTCGTCGGCGATCACGACCTTGGGTTTGAGCGCCAGTGCGCGCGCAATGGCGATACGTTGACGCTGACCACCCGAGAATTCATGCGGATAACGCTGGGCGTACTCGGCGGGCAATCCCACGCGCTCCAGCAATTCCGCCACGCGCTTCTCGGCTTCTGCACCGCTTGCCACGCCGTGCACCAGCAGCGGTTCCATGATCGAGAAGCCCACCGTCAGACGCGGATCGAGCGACGCGAACGGGTCCTGGAAGATGAACTGGATATCGCGGCGCAGCGTCTGCAACGCGCGGCCTGCGAGATCGTGAATCGGCTTGCCGCCGAACTCGATCGAGCCGCCCTGACTGGCGACCAGACGCAGCAAGGCACGGCCGGTCGTCGACTTGCCGCAACCCGATTCACCCACGAGGCCCAGCGTCTCGCCGGGGTACAGATCGAAGCTCACCCGCTCGACGGCGTGCACACGTTGCTTCACGCGACCGAAGAGGCCCGACGGCACGTCGAAGCGCGCCACGAGGTCCTTCACACGCAGAATCGGACCGGCATCCGTCTTTACCGTGGGCTGCGGCGTTTCGGCAACAGGCTTCGCATCGGGCGGCGCGTCGTAGCGCAGCAGCGGGAAGCGTGCCGGCAGATCGGTGCCTTGCATCGAGCCGAGACGCGGCACGGCCGAGAGCAATGCCTGCGTATAGCGCTCACGCGGCGCGGCGAAGATTTCCGCCGACTTGCCTTCCTCGACCTTATCGCCACGATGCATCACGAGCACGCGGTCGGCCACCTCGGCGACCACGCCCATGTCGTGCGTGATGAACACCACGCCCATCTGCATCTCGTCTTGTAACGCGCGAATCAGTTGCAGGATCTGCGCCTGAATGGTCACGTCGAGGGCAGTCGTCGGTTCATCTGCGATCAGCAAGCCCGGCTTGCACGAGAGCGCCATCGCGATCATGACGCGTTGACGCATGCCGCCCGAGAGCTGGTGCGGGAAGCGGCCGAGCACGCGGCGCGCTTCGGGAATGCGCACGAGTTCGAGCATGCGCAGGGCTTCGGCGCGTGCGGCTGCGGCGTCCTTCCCCTGGTGCAGACGAATCGATTCGGCGATCTGCTCGCCGACCGGGAACACCGGGTTGAGCGACGTCATCGGCTCCTGGAAGATCATCGCCATGTCGGCACCACGGATGCTGCGCATGGTGTGGCCGCTAGCGCGCGTCAGATCGACCAGCTTGCCGTTGCGACGGCGCATGATCATCGTGCCCTGCGTGATGCGTCCGCCCCCGTTTTCCACGAGACGCATGGCGGCCAGCGACGTCACCGACTTGCCCGAGCCGGATTCGCCGACGATGGCGAGCGTCTCGCCCCGGTCGACGTGGAAGGACAGGTCGCGCACGGCCGTGACCACGCGCTCGGAGGTCGCGAACTGCACGGAAATGCCGCTCACGTCGAGCACGCGCTCGTCGGGCAACGAAATGGTGGGGGTTGTCTTACGCTCAGCCACGCCTGTCCTCGCTAATCTTCACTTGCCGAATCTGCTGCCAAGGGCGTCACCGTCTCCGATGCCACCCTGTCCTGCCTGTCGTGTTCAGACGTCAGGCCTTATTCATTGACGTTATTCATGAATGGCCGTCACCGGCGTCTCGCCGACACGGGCCACGCCGCGATACATCCCTTCCGTATTGAACGGCAGCGCCACGTTGCCCTGTGCATCCACCGCGATCAGACCGCCGCGGCCGTCCACGCGCGGCAGACGCTCGCGAATGACGCGCTCGGCGGCATCGGCCAGCGACAGGCCTGCGTAGGCCATCAGCGCGCCCACTTCGTAGCATGCGACAGCGCGGATGAACGCCTCGCCCGTGCCCGTCGCCGAGACGGCGGCCGTCGCGTCGTTCGCGTAGCAGCCCGCACCGATCAGCGGCGAATCGCCCACACGGCCGATGGCCTTGTTCGTCATGCCGCCCGTGGAGGTCGCCGCCGCCACGTGACCGTGGATGTCGCAGGCGACCGCGCCGACCGTGCCGAACTTCGTGTCCGGATCGATGGGCTCTTTCTTGAGCGGCATGTCGTGATCGAGCGAGACGGCAGCACTCTCCAGCGCGCGCTGCAACTGGGCGTAGCGCGCTTCGGTGAAGAAGTACTCGGGATCGACCAGTTCGGCCCCGTTCGCTGCGGCGAAGGCTTCCGCCCCCTCGCCCACGAGCAGCACGTGCGGGCTGTGCTCCAGCACCGAACGAGCCGCCAGGATCGGGTTACGCACACGGTGAACGCAGGCGATGGCACCGGCGTCGAGCGTCGTGCCGTTCATGATCGCGGCGTCGAGTTCGTGCGTGCCTTCGTGGGTGAAGACCGCGCCACGCCCGGCATTGAAGCGCGGGCAATCTTCGAGGTGCTGCACGGCAACGGTCACGGCGTCGAGCGCCGAGCCACCGGCCGCCAGCACGGCCTGACCGGCGCGAAGCACGTCGGCCAGGGCCTCGTGATACGCCTTGAGTTCTTCGGGCGACGTGTCGCGGCTGATCGTTCCGGCACCGCCGTGAATGGCGATGACCGCACGTTGGGCGTGGCTCATGATGCGTTGTCCTTTCTGTCCAGACTGACGGGCGTCGCGCTGGACGCCGTGCTGGCATGACTCGAATGTCGGGATGCGGTCTGATGGACCGGATTCGGTGCGCCCTGCGTACTCGCGGTCGCCGCAGCGGCGGCGTTCGACAGCGACTTCACGGCGGCGGCGGTGTCGCTGGCGGCGCGTTGGGGGGCTGAAGCGGTGCCAGTGGTGGCGGCAGTGGTCGCGGCGCGTCCCACGACGGGCGACGGCGCTCGGGCCACGGCTCTGGCCACATTGGCCGGCGCGTTCGACGGATTCTGCGACGCCGAGTCGATCCACGGCAGCAGGAAATCGGTCAGTTCGGTGGCGCGATCCACGGCGTGTTTCGCGCGTTGCGCGACGGCGTCGCAGATGGCATCGATCATCGCCAGCACACTCGCTTCGGAGTTGCTCGACAGACGCGGCTTGCTGCGCACGAAGATGACGATATCGCCCAGCGGTGCCAGCGGCGACGTCGGACTGTCCGTGAGCACCATCACCGACACACCACGCCCGCGCAGGCGACGGCACAGCGTCACGGTATCGGAGACGTAGCGCGGGAAGCCGAGCGCGATCACCAGATCGCCCTCACGCAATTTGAAAAGCTGCCGTGCAGCGTGCGTCGATCCGCCGGCGCCGACGACCGACTGCACGTTTTCACAATAGGGATCGAGACCGTGATGCAGCAGACCGGCGAGATAGCCGCTCGCCCCCAGTCCCAGCACGTAAATACGATGCGCTTGCAGAATCGACTCGATGGCGCGCTCGCACGTCCCGGCGTCGAGCGCGCGACGGGTCCAGTCGAGATTCTCGATGGCTTGCGCAAGGGACGCGGCCATCACGTCCGCACTGTCGCTCGCCTGCGCCTTGCTCGTGCGCAGGCTTTCAATCGGGGCCAGCGTCGCCTCGTAACCGCGGACCATGGCCGCACGGCACTGCGGGTAGCCGTCGAAGCCGAGCGCGCGCGCGAAGCGGTTGACGGTCGCGAGCGACACGCCGACCGCGTCGGCAAATTCGTCGATGCGCATGGTCGCGGCACGAAACGTATTGTCGAGCACGAACGCCGCCATGCGCTGCTGCGCGGGCGTCAGTTCGGGCATGGCTCGCACGATGCGCTCAGTGAGCGGCAAGTCGGCGGGCAACGAATCGGCGTCGATCATGAAATTGAAATGCGTCCTTCCTTCGGAGTGAAGGAAAGTATATTTTCATCGGCACCCCGTCAAAAGAAAAAAAATAGTTCAAATGCTGCCAATCGAGCTTCCAACACGCGTGCATTTCCCCTTCACGGCCCGCAAACCCTGTCAAAACAAGGGGGCATGACCTCCGTCATACGTAAAAAACGGGCATACTAGTGGAAACCCGAATGCACGAACTTGCCGCCGGCTTTTCGATCCGACGCTGAAGTACGGTTTCACTGCGCGTCGGTTCAAAAGCGTCGCGCTGCGTCACTCAGATATCGCTTCGATATCACTCAATCGTCAGGTAACAGATTCACAGGAAGTCACTGGACCGCCTGGGGAGGCTTGGTCGGAGGCGAGTCGTAACGTGCAGTAAACATGGCGTAGTCGCGGGCTTACATTCGTCCGCTACTGTGATCGAACGAATCGTGCCGACGTGAACGCCATAGCCTCAAGGAGCAAGACCATGCTGAGCCCGCATGAAATCGCCACGCTGTTGCTGGCGGCCGCATCCCTGGGCCCCATCGATGCCGACGCGCTCGAACCGCCCGACCTCGCCGCGCTGGAGCAAGCGCGTCTGGTGCATGTGGCGGTGGACGAAGGACAAACGAAAGTGAGCGTGACCGAAGACGGTCACCGAGTGCTGCGCCGTCTTGGATTGGAACGTTCGGGCGGAGAGCGCATGGAAGCGCCGCGTCTGGCGACGACTGCCGCGCAACGCGCGGAGCCCGACATGAAAGAGGTTGCGAGTGAGGGAGCGGGGACGCCTGAGGCATCCTAAGTGCCGCAGGCAGCAACGCTGCCCGCGAACACGAACGTCAATGCATCAGAGCATCGCGAAGAACAGGCTTAGGCGCGCAAGGACGATCAGCAGAATCTGCATCAGCAGGAACAGCGCCAGCGGCGAGAGATCGAAGCCGCCGACCATCGGAATCACGCGGCGAAGCGGGCGCAGCAGCGGGTCAAGCAAGTGCTGGAGAATCGGCATCGCCGTGGCACGCGGATTGACCCACGACAGCACGGCCATCAGCAGCGTGAGCCACATCACCAGATTGGCACCCCACTTGGCGACCAGCACCAGCGCCACCAGCAAGCCACGCGGGAACACCGTGACCGGTGAGACGCCCACCACGGCAGTGATCAGCACCAGATAGAGGATTGCCGCGATCCACGCGCCGATCACACACGCCCAATCGATTCCCCCAACGCCCGGCACAACACGCCGCAGCGGCAACACGATCCAGTTAGTGAACTGGAACACCCCTTGAGAGAGCGGATTACGCGGGGGCAGCCGTGTTGCCTGCATCCACACACGCAAAAGCAATAAAGCGCCGAATAGCGAGAAAACAAGGTCTAGCAGCAGACGGGCGATTTCGACGAGCATCTGGACTCCAACGGATTGTGCGGTCCCCCGCAAAACCGGCATTGTCGCATGCGTTTGCCCGAGTTCAATCCCTGCCTAGCGCATTCAGTGGATGCTGCCCTTCCGGCCACGGTGAAACGAAGAAGGCATCCACCGCCGCCGTCGGCACGTCGTCCAGCGTGGCGTAGCGCCAACGCGGTTGCTTGTCCTTGTCTATTAGCAGCGCGCGGACGCCCTCGACGAAATCCCCGGACGCGAATGCGTGATAGCCCAGCACCAGCTCCATGCGGAAAGCGTCGGCCAGATCGAGGCGTCGCCCCTTCTGTAATTGCCGGTCGGTAACGCAGAGACTGAGCGGGGAGCGTTGGCGAAGCAGTTCCAGTGTCCCGGCCGCCCAGGCGCTATCGGTGTCGGCATTGAGCGACGCCACGATGCCCGGCACGTCAAGGGCACTGAAATGCCTGTCGAGCGAAGTTCTCACGCCAGCGAGCGGCGCGGCGTCCGACGACGTGCGCCCCAATGGCAGGATGGCGGCACGCAGACGCGTGAGCAACGCGTCATTACCGCCGCTAGTGGCACTCGCCCCCTCTCCGGACCATTCGAACTGCAACAGCACCTCGCGCAATCGCCCCAGTGCATCGCCCTCAAGCCAGACATCGGCCAGTCCACAGTAGAGCGTATCGGCCGCCGCAATGGTGGCCCCGGTCAGGCCGAGATAGCGCGCCAGCGTCGGCGCGAGATGCCCGAGGAACCAGCTTGCGCCAACGTCCGGGAACAAGCCGATGGCCGTTTCCGGCATCGCGAGCTTCGTTCTGTCGGTCACGATGCGCAGCGCAGCGCCCTGTGCGACACCCATGCCACCGCCCATGACGATGCCGTCGAGCAATGCGATATAGGGCTTCGGATACCGGTGAATCAGGTAATCGAGCCGGTACTCGTCGACGAAGAACGCCTGATGCGCGTTAGCGTTATTCACCCGGCTATCGTATAGCGCGCGGACATCACCTCCGGCGCAGAACGCCTTCTCGCCCGCCCCTTCGATCACGACCGCGCGCACGGTCGCGTCGTCCTTCCACGCGACGAGTTGTCGCCACATGGCGCGCACCATACCGTGGGTGATCGCATTCAGCGCCTTCGGCCGGTTAAGCGTGATCACGCCGAACCCGTTGATCACGTCGAACAACACTTCGTCTTGCGCTTCGACAGCGCCATCGTGCAGATTCACGTGTCCTCCCCCTCAATCCAGTGCGCGGGCGATCACTTGCCGCTGGACTTCGCTGGTGCCTTCGTAGATTTGCGTGATGCGCGCGTCGCGATAGAACCGCTCGACCGGATAGTCCTCCAGATACCCGTAACCACCGTGAATCTGAATGGCATGCGTGCACACCCACTCTGCCAGTTCCGACGCGAAGAGCTTTGCCTGCGACGCCTCCGTCAGGCAGGGCAACCCCTGAGTGCGCAGGGCTGCCGCGTGCAGAATCAGGAAGCGCGCCGCGTTGATACGCGTCGTCATGTCTGCCAGCATGTTGGCGATACTCTGATGCTCGCGAATCGGCTTGCCGAATTGCTGGCGTTCGTTCGCGTATTGCAGCGCCGCCTCGAACGCTGCGCGCGCCACGCCCAGCGCCAGTGCAGCGATCCCTATGCGCCCGCCCTCAAGGTTCGATAGCGCGATCTTCAGCCCCTGCCCCGGTTCGCCCAACATGGCGTCGTCGCCGACCTCGCAGTCGACCAATGTGATCGGACAGGTGTCCGACGCGCGAATGCCAAGCTTGTGCTCGGGACGCCCGACCTCGAATCCCTTGGTATCGGTCGGCACGATGAAAGCCGAGATGCCCCGCTTGCCGGCCGCCGGATCGGTCACCGCAAACACGATGGCCACTGCCGCGCGCTTGCCGTTCGTCACGAACTGCTTGTTGCCGTTGAGCACCCATTTATCGCCGCGACGTTCGGCGCGCGTCTTCAGATTGCTCGCGTCCGACCCGGCTTGCGGCTCGGTCAGACAGAACGCCCCGATCTTGCGGCCTGCCGCCAGATCCGGCAGCCAGCGTTCCCGTTGGGCGTCGTTGCCGAACTTCAGAATCGGCGCACAGCCGACCGAGTTGTGCACGGACATCATCGTGGCCGTGGAAGCGCAACCCGCCGCGATCTCCTCCATCGCCAGCGCGTACGCCGTGTAATCGGTGTAAGACCCGCCGTACTGTTCCGGCACCATCATGCCGAGCAGGCCGAGCTCGCCCATCTGCGCGACCATCGCGTCCGGCAACGCGCACTCGCGGTCCCACTGCGCCGCATGCGGTGCAAGTTGCTCACTGGAAAACGCACGCGCCATATCGCGAATCATGCGTTGGTCTTCGGTATAGAAATCCATGTTCTGTCTCCTGCGCCGTGACGTAGTCGCAACGTAATCGGTAAGAATCGCCGTCAAATTCGTCGACGTCTTTCGCCTGTCGATAGGTCCAGTGTAGGGATCGTGCCCCGTTGGCACCATAGCCAAAAACGGCAAATTGGATGAGCGGAATTGCCATCGGAATCGTCTGTATTCGGCTCCGGACAAACCCTCATGGCGGCACGGAATCGCCACGGGCCTTGCCGGACAACGCCCAAGACACGCCTGACGTGAGGTGAGATCCCCTGTTTGCGGAGTGGATAAATCCCTCACGAACTCTGACCCGATTGGACATTGCCTCCCGCTGACCCCACCCATTACGATGAATTTCCCCTTGCCCACGAGCGTCGCCCCCGAGAACAGACGACGCCGCGGGCGGTCGGCAAAGCGCACAGAGGTCACTGCATCACAGGCGCGCTTGACGACCGGCATCCGACTACAGGAGACAACCCATGACTGCGGATTACGCCCAAGCCTATGAGGCGTTCGACCTCGACGCCACCGTGCGCGCCACGCTGGCGGGCAACCTCGACGCGATGAATGCCTGTGTCGAATGTTGCGACCGTCACGCCCTTCCCGGGCGCATCGCCCTTTTCTGGGAAGGCAAGGACGGCACCAGTCAGACCTGGACGTTCAAACTGCTGCAAACGCTGTCGGCGCGTTTCGCCAACTTCCTGCGCGAACAAGGCGTGCAACCCGGCGACCGCGTCAGTGGCCTGCTGCCACGCACGCCGGAATTACTCATCACGATTCTCGGCACGTGGCGTGCTGGCGCAGTCTATCAGCCGCTCTTCACGGCGTTCGGGCCGAAGGCGATCGAACACCGTTTGCAGAGCGCGCAAAGCAAACTCGTCATTACCGACGCGACCAACCGGGCGAAACTCGACGAAGTCGCCAACTGCCCGCCGGTGGCCACGGTCGGCGGCGCGCGCGGTCAGGGTGTGCGACGCGGCGACTTCAGTTTCTGGCACGAGGTCGAGAATCACGACGAGGTGTTCGAGCCGGTGATGCGCCGGGGCGACGATCCCTTCATGATGATGTTCACCTCGGGCACGACAGGTGCGGCCAAGCCGGTGATGGTGCCACTGCGCGCGATCATGGCGTTCATGGGCTATATGCGCGACGCCGTCGACCTGCGTCCGACCGACACGTTCTGGAACATTGCCGACCCGGGTTGGGCGTACGGGCTGTACTACGCCGTCACGGGGCCTCTCGCGATGGGGATTCCCACGACGTTCTACGACGGGCCGTTCACCGTGGAGAGCACGTACCGGATCGTCAACAAACTGGGTATCACCAACCTGGCCGGATCGCCCACGGCGTTCCGTCTGCTCATCGCGGGTGGCGAAAAGGCGGCGGCACCGGTCAAAGGCAAGCTGCGCGCCGTATCGAGTGCTGGTGAGCCGTTGAATCCGGAGGTCATTCGCTGGTTCGCCGAGCATCTCGGTGTGACCATTCACGACCATTACGGTCAGACAGAACTGGGCATGGTGGTCTGCAACCATCACGCGCTCTCGCATCCGGTGCAGGCGGGGACGGCGGGCTTCGCATCGCCGGGGCATCGCGTCGTCGTGCTCGACGACGACGGGCGGGAGTGCCCTGTCGGGCAGCCGGGCGTACTCGCATTGGACCGCAAGCAATCGCCCCTGATGTGGTTCGGCGGCTACTGGGAGCGGGAGACGCCTGCGTTTGTGGGCGACTACTACCTGTCTGGCGACACGGTCGAGCGCAATACCGACGGCAGCATCAGCTTCGTCGGACGTAACGACGACGTCATCACTTCGGCGGGCTACCGCATCGGCCCGTTCGATGTGGAGAGCGCGCTGATCGAACATCCGGCCGTGATTGAGACGGCCGTGGTCGGAAAGCCGGACCCCGAGCGCACGGAGCTGGTCAAGGCATTCGTCGTGCTGCACGCCCAGTTCACCCCATCGGACGCCCTCGCCCGCGAATTGCAGGAACACGTTCGCCATCGACTGTCGACGCACGCTTATCCGCGCGAAGTCGAATTCGTTGCCGAACTGCCCAAGACGCCGAGCGGCAAGCTTCAGCGCTTCATTTTGCGCAATCAGGAAATCGCCAAGGCCGCGCAAGCGTCGGCCAACGCGGCCTGAGCGCAACCTCTTACTTATTCAGGATTCGCAATGCAAATCAAGGATCGTGTCTTTCTCGTCACCGGCGCATCGTCGGGCCTCGGCGCTGCAACCGCTCGCATGTTCGTCGACGCGGGTGCCAAGGTCGTGCTCGGCGACATCAACGCCGAAGCCGGTGCCCAACAGGCCGACGCGCTGGGAGAGGCCGCACGCTTCGTCACGACCGACATCACGCGTGAAGATGATGTGCAGCGTCTTGTCGATACGGCGAAAAGCGCCTTCGGCAGCCTGAACGGCGTGGTCAACTGCGCGGGCATGGTCATTGGCGAACGCATTCTCGGCAAGCAGGGGCCGCACCGGCTCGAGAGCTTCGCACGCGTCATCAACGTGAACCTGATCGGCACGTTCAACGTGTTGCGCATTGCCGCAGCGGCGATGGCCGACGGCGAAGCGGATGCCGAAGGCGAACGCGGTGTCGTCGTGAACACGGCATCGGTCGCGGCGTTCGACGGGCAGATCGGTCAGGCGGCGTATGCAGCGTCGAAGGGCGGCGTTGCAGCGCTGACCCTGCCGGCCGCACGTGAGCTGGCGCGACTGGGCGTGCGCGTCGTGACCGTCGCGCCGGGGATTTTCGAAACACCCATGATGGCCGGCATGACGCCCGAGGTGCAGGCTGCGCTGGGCGCGTCGGTGCCGTTCCCGCCGCGTCTGGGACGCCCGTCCGAGTATGCGGCGCTCGTGCGCCATATCGTCGAGAACACCATGATCAACGGCGAGGTTATTCGTCTTGACGGCGCATTGCGCATGGCACCGAAGTAAGTCGAAGAAAGCCGAGGGAAGTCTCGACGTCGTACGCTGCACAAGAATCGCCCATCCTGCCAAATCCGCAAATTCGGAAACCTCCGATCAGCGTTTCGGACGGCGACGGAAGCGCCGACAGGGGTCGCACTGCTAGAATTCCTGCGTCCCCCTGCTACGGCATTCCGCCGGCTCCGACTCGCGACGCATGGAAAAAGGCAGCATTTCGATTCATTTTGTGATCAACGCATTGGCGCACGTCGAGCGACTCGGCGGCGACCCGACGGCATTGCTGCGCGCGGCCGACATCGCCCCGTCGTTGCTCGCTCACCCTCAGGGGCGCGTCTCGGCGGATCGATATGCCCATCTGTGGCGACTGATCAGTCTCGCACTGGACGACGAGTTTTTCGGACAGGATTCGCGACGCATGAAGGTCGGCAGTTTCGCGATGCTGTGCCACAGCGTCGTCACTTGCCACACGCTGGAGCAGGCGTTGCAGCGTGCTTGTCGCTTCATGGGGCTGTTGCTCGACGATTTGGAAATGCATCTGGTGCGCGACGGCGCACTGGCCCGGCTTGAAGTCCATGAGCGGCCGGACGTGAAAGCGCCGCGCATCTTCGGGCACGAGACACTGCTGATCCTCTTCTACGCCCTCACCTGCTGGCTGATCGCACGGCGCGTGACCTTGGGAACGGCGTACTTCGCGTTCGACGAACCGGTGTACAGCGACGAGTACCGAACCATGTATTCCGCGCGGTTGGTCTTCGGTGCCTCACATACCGCCATCGAGTTCGACGCCGCGTGTCTGGACTTACCGGTGGTGCAAAACGAAGTGACGGTGAAGGATTTCCTGAGAGCTGCGCCGGGCAACATCATCCTCAAGTACAAGAACACCAAGGGGATGGTGGCGAGGGTGCGGCGCAGACTGAAGGCGATGCCGACCGATAGCTGGCCCGCGTTCGAAGCGTTGGCGGGCGAGTTTCACACGACGCCGTCGACGTTGCGCCGCCGGTTGGAGGACGAGGGGCAGTCGTACCAGTCGATCAAGGATCAACTGCGACGCGATCTTGCGATTCACGCGCTGTGCCACACGTCCAAACCGATGCTGGAAATTGCGCTGTCGTTGGGATTCGCCGATCCCAGCGCATTCTTCCGGGCGTTCCGGAAATGGACGGGGGCGCGTCCGGGAGATTACCGGCGTCAGGCTGTCGAGGCCTGACGCGCCCTGATCTTCCCTAAACTGCCCGGTCCAGCCCCGCCCTGCCCGCCCTGATCCGCGCCGAAACGCCGATGGCCCGGTTCAATGGCAGCCCCGTCGGGGCCGCCAACATCTGAAAAGCGAACGACTCACGTCTCAGGCCGTGCGGGCCTTCCCCGTCACGGCAGCACTTTCCTTGCCATCGTCACCGTCGTCGTCCAATTCGATGCGCTTCACTTCGCCGAGCAACAGCAGATAGCACAGCACACCGGCGATAGCGAAGATGCTGATGAGGCCGAGTGCCCAGCCGAACGAGCCCGTCGCTTTGACGATGAAACCGATGGCGATGGGCGTGATGATGCCGGAGAGATTACCGGCAAAGTTCACCGCACCGCCCGTGATGCCGACCATACCCTTGGGGGCGATGTCTGCTACGAGCGACCACGACGCCGATGCCACGCCTTGCGCGAAGAACGCGAACGACATGATGGCGATGACAAGCCAGTTGGCATCCGTGAGGACCGTGAGCGACATCGTCGGCACCAGCAGCAGACCGGTGACGATGGGCGTCTTGCGCGCCGTACCGACCGCCACACCGCGACGCAGCAACCAGTCCGAGAGCAGACCGCCGCACACCACACCGATGGACGCCGCCACGAACGGCACCGACGTCATGCCGCCAGCCTTGAGCACCGTCATGTGACGTTCGGTGATCAGGTACGTCGGGAACCACGTCAGGAAGAAGTACAGCGACGAGAGCGACGCAAACTTACCCACGCAGATCGCGATGATCTGGCGATTGCGAAACAGTGCCAGCAGCTTGCGCCACGGAAATTTCTGCGCCGTCGCAGGTTCCGTCGACTTCACTTCGACGAGTGCCCCGCCGCTGCGAATATGCTCGAGTTCTGCGGCGTTGACCCACGAGCACTTGTCCGGATCGCGATAGCCGACGAACCAGACACCGGCCCATACGATGCCCAGCAGACCCGTCGCATAGAAAATCTCGCGCCAGCCCCACGTGTGGGCAATCCAGAACAGCACCGGCGTGAGGGCTGCCATGCCGATGTACTGGCCGACGAGGTAGACGCTCGTGGCCACACCCCGCTCACGTTGAGCGAACCAGATCGAGACTACGCGATTGTTCACCGGGAACGTCGGGGCTTCGGCCACGCCTACGCCCAGGCGCATACCGAAAAGCGTAGCGAAGCGCGAAGTGAAGCCTTGCATGAACGTCAGCACCGACCAACTGAGGATGGCCACACCGTAGATCGCGCGCGTGCCGAAGCGGTCGATGACCCAACCGCCGGGAATGTTGGCGATCACATACGTCCAGGCGTACGCCGAGAAGATGAAGCCGAGCTCGACCGGTCCGAGACCGAACTCCTGCTTGAGCATCGGGGCGGCGACCGAGAGATTGGCGCGGTCGACGTAATTGATGACCGTGCCGACGAAGACCAGAAAGAGCATCCAGTAGCGCACACGCGAGGGGCGCTGGGAGGATGCAGGGGGCAGAGACACTGACATATTGAATCTCGTGAATCTCGAAATGGGCGGCGGCGTAACAACGCTGCCGAAAAACGTGCCATCACCCGCATCGCCGATGTCACCGGCACCGAATAAACCCGGCCCCGGCGACACCGCGATACAAGCGACATCAGCGACATTGCGACACAAGCACCGCGTTAAACACGGTTAAACGCGGCCTTACTGACTGCGTCAGAAGCTGTGATACATCCCGACGCGCAGCAGCATCTGATCGTGATTGCTCGATGCGCCGATCGGATACGACGCGGCGTGGTTATTCCCTGTCGCGCCGATGTACGTCACTTGCGCTTGCAACTGGGTGCGCTTCGAGAACGAATACAGGTCACCCGCTTCGATCTGGTTGTAGTGCGTGTGATTGAACGACGAATACGAATAGCCCAGTGTCAGCGCGTTCGCTTCCGTGACGCGGTATTCCGTGCCCACGTCGTAGTTGAACATGTTGCCCGAGCCGCCCGGCGCGCGGACTTCACTACGCGTATAGAGCGCGTGCACGTTCCAGCGCGACGAAATACGGTACGAAGCACCGATGCCCGTATTGTTCACGGCATCCGACTGGAACAGCTTCGCGGCGGAGAGGGCCGACTGACCGAAGATCGACGAAATGCCGAGACGCGACGAAAAATCGAACGTTCGCTTATTGATGCTCACGTAAGTGGCCGCCATCGACAATGCGCCGTTGTCGTACTTCACGTAAGCACCGGCCGTGCGTCCCTGGGCGTTGCCGCCGGCGAAGCCGTACATCAGGCCGCCCGTCAGTCCATGGAAGCTTGTGCTGTTCCACTTCACGGCGTTATCGATCTGCGACGAATTCGCCAGATTGTCGAGGTTACCGGGGTGATAGGCGTACAGATTGTGCTGCCAGAAGCCGTTCGAGAAGCGGATCGAGACGTCTTGCATGAAGTCCGTCTGGTGCCCGATCGAGACCGTGCCGAAGCGATCGCTGGCGAGCCCGACCCAGGCCTGACGATTCCACTCGACGCCGCTGTTGATCAGCGCACCGGTGCTCGTATTGAAGCCTTGTTCGAGTTGGAAGACAGCGGCGAGACCGCCGCCGAGATCTTCGCGTCCCTTAATGCCGAAACGGTCGGGTTGACCGATACCGGCATCCATTTTGAACAAACGTCCGCCGCCTTGATTACTCACATAAGTGAGGCCGTCGTCGACCGTCCCGTAAATCTGCAACGAATTGCCAGCGGCATGTGCCGCGCCAACGCATGCCAATAGGCAGGCTGCGCCGATACTGCGTCTCTTCACCATCTACTCCTGTTTGCCTCTGATGCCCGGGGCTGTTGACGCCCTTTGCCGGCACGCTCGACGTCATTCCCAACGTCCCGGCTGCCGCATCGTTATTGTCTTACCTATGAAACACTGATTAATAGGTGAGACAATTATGTCGAAGTGGCTACAGTGAGACAAGCAGAAAATAAGTAAGCATTTATTGATGTTGTGCAAATGCTAATGACAAAGGTGACGCGCGTCTGCGGGAAAAAATAGAGGAATGGCACGGTCGCGGGGGTTCAACCGAGGCCAATCGGCGGAAAGCGAGCCACGTGCGACAAAGCGCACAACGAAGCGGAGGCGGAAAAAAAGGGGCGTAAGAGTGGCGTCAATCCCCGGCCCCCTGACGCAGTGACTTAAAGGTAGTGGAACGGAGTCAGGGGGCCGGGGATTGGCGCTGCCCGGAGGGTATTTAGGGTGACGGGGGTATGGACCAGAGGGTTTTGGTCAAGGACCGCGAACGCCCCCACACGGCATCAAACGCATTCGGAAGGCGGTGAAAAATGGGGCACAGGAGTGGCGCCAATCGCCGGCCCCCTGACGCAGTGACTTAAAGGTAGTGGAACGGAGTCAGGGGGCCGGGGATTGGCGCTGCCCGGAGGGCAAATAGGATGGCGAGGCTATGGGACCGACGGGGTTGGGGACCGTCGGAGTTAAATCACTGATGCCCGCCAAGCGGCACCACACCAGCGCGCTCAGCGCGGTAGTTCAGCTTATGAGAAAGCTCATCGGCAGCAGATACCACCTTCTCGACGATGCCATTCTCGAGCAAATCGGCTTCGACGCGTGCCTGCGGGATCGTCACGCTAATGACCGCAGCAATTTGCCCACGATGATTGCGCACCGGCGCGGCGATTGTCGAAATGTTCTGTTCGAAGAAGGCTTGGCTCATGCTGTAGCCACGGGCAATGTCTTCTTGTACTACGCGATACAGCGCGTCGACCGTGGTAGGCGTATGCGCCGTATACGCTTCGAGCTTGCGCTCAGGATAAAGCTGCTTGAGCGACGGCAACGAGTAATCGCCAAGCAAAATGTGCCCGACGGCCGTCGCGTGAGCCGGCAGCCGCGTGCCAACGCGTACCGTACCGAACACCAGTTCGCGGCTGGCCGCCTTCGCGACGAACACCGCGTCGCGTTGATCGAGAATCAGAATGTGACTGGAGAACCCTGTCGCATCGCGCAGCTTCTCGATGACGGGCATTCCCAGATCCGTCAGTTCGAGCGAGTTCAGATACTCGAAACCGAGGCGCAGCACCGCCACACCGAGCCGGTAATGACGATCGTCGCCTGCTTTCTCGATAAAGCCTTCGGCTTCCAGTGTCTGCAACAGACGGAAAACCGTCGAGCGAGGAATATCCAGCCGCCGGGCAAGATCCGCCCCCGCCAGCACAGGCTCGCGCGCCGAAAAAGTCATGAGGATCCGCAGACCGCGCTCCAGGCCCGGGACCGAATATTTGTTATCGCTGTCGTTGCTCATGCCGTTTGCGCACAATGGCGCCGACCGGTGTGCGGCGGTTCCGCGCAGCCGATAGACGATATTCATGGAAGGCGCACATTATAGGCTACGGTTTCGGCACACGACCATGACGGAAGACCATGAGTCGACCGGGCCACTTTCTCACCACGCGAGACCGAGTTGCGCCGATGGCATCGTCGAGGTTGCGCTTGGTTGCGCCCGTTCTCGAAACACCATGCCCTATGCAAGCGCAGGTCAGCACCCATCCAGGGCAGGCGGGGCGGGGTTTCGGGCGATTTCGGGGTCCCATACCCTCGTCCGGCGGCATGCACCGCAATGGGGGTAATTCCGAAGCGCGTCGACTCGCGGTTTTTGTCATGATTGCGGCTGCAAGCTTGACAAGCTGGCGCATGTGGAGCGAGACACCGTGGCCCGAGCCGAGAACAATAAACGATCCGGACTGGCCAAAAGGCACGTATTCCTTTTCTCCTGACGCTTTTGCGATTGCCTATCCCAATAGCCACTCAGGAGCTGCGCCCACCTGCCAAGTGGGCGTTTTTTTGCTGGTCAAACGCTCCCTTCGCAGTGTGGTTCGACCCGCCCGCGGTGTTCTTCAAAAGAGAACCCGATGTCCTGGCATGCTTGTTGCTTGTATTTCCAGCATCGGGGATCGACGCCGCCTTGGCCGAGTTTTGACGATAAGTACGCACCAGATTGCAACGGCCCGTACTGAATCGCGAAGCCCGGACTCGCCCCCTGCGGCGCCTCCGTTTGTTTTGGGTCGAGGTGTTATGTTTAATGAACTGAGCGACGTTGAATGGCACGCCCTGCGTGATCTGATTTGCGACCGACCGGTCCGTACGGAACGACGCGGCCGCCCTCAAGTCGAGCAGCGCACGCTGACCAATGCTGTCTTGTGGGTGCTGTTCACTGGCGAGAGCTGGTCCAAGCTGCCCATGCAGTACCCCTCCGTGCCGACCTGCCGTCGCAAACTGAACGAATGGCGCGAATCGGGCATGCTCGATACGATTCTGAAACGCCTGCAACAATCGGGTCGCGATATCAGCGCCTGTGCAGGTCAAATCAGCAAACCGGCACGCAGCACGCCGTGCGGCGACACCGATCGCCTGCGTGGTGTGTTCTGGACGAACCCCGCTTCGTGGAAGCCGCCGGTCGCCGTGCGGTAATAGATATTGGGTGGCGCTGATGGGTCGCCGCTGTGCCGACCCGCACACCCGATCGAATCCATCGGTGTCACGATGTCTCGATGTCTCGATGTCTCGATGTCTCGATGTCCCCAGACAGGATTGCCGCGCAACGCTCGCGGCACCGTCGGGAAGGCATCACGGGGTTAGCCAGATAGCAGACATGTGCGAGATGTGGCCGGGCGGCCCATCTCGCGGTTTGCCGCCTGACGTCTTTCATCAGGCCAATGCAGTGCGCACTGCCTCCGCAATCGCCAGCGATGCCGTCAAACCCGGCGATTCGATGCCGAACAGATTGACGAGCCCCGCCACACCATGCACCGCAGGTCCATCGATCCGGAAGTCTGCTGCCGGTTCGCCCGGTCCGCTGATCTTCGGTCGAATTCCCGCATAGCCCGGTTGTAACGCGCCGTCCGCCAGCGTCGGCCAATAGCGTCGTACCGCTGCGTAAAAGCCATCGCCATCCGACGGGTTCACCGTGTAGTCGATCTCGTCCACCCACTGCACGTTCGGTCCGAAACGCGCCTGACCGCCGAGGTCGAGCGTCAGGTGAACGCCCAGCCCGCCGGGCTCCGGCACCGGATAGATCAGATGCGTGAAAGGCGCGCGCTGCGCACAGGTGAAGTAGCTGCCCTTCGCGTAGTACCGCTGAGGAATGTGTTCCGACGCCAGACCATCGAACCAGCGAGCGATATCGACCGCGTGAAGCCCTGCGCTGTTGATGACCGTGTTGGCAAGCAGTGTCGACGTGACGCCTTCGGTCTCGACATCGAGTTCGATGCCATCGGCACCGCCCACGCGAGCGCCGGTCACACGCGCCTCGAACGCCAGCATCGCCCCCGCGTTCTCCGCGTCCCCCTGCAAAGCAAGCATCAGCCCATGACTGTCGACGATGCCCGTCGACGGGGAGAGCAATGCACCAAATGTGTGCAGCGCAGGCTCTCGTTGTGCCACTTCCGCCGCCGTCAGCCATTGAAGATCGTCGACCCCGCTCGCCCGCGCGTTAGCGGCAATGGCTTCGAGTTCGGCAACCTGATGGTCGGTCGTCGCGACAATCAGCTTGCCGCAGCGACGATGCTCCACGCCGTGCGAAGCGCAGAATTCGTACAGGCGGTGTTTGCCTTCGACACACAGCGTCGCCTTGCGCGACCCGGGCGGATAGTAGATGCCACCGTGGATGACTTCACTGTTGCGCGAACTCGTGCCGGTGCCGATGGCGCGCTCGGACTCCAGCACGACGACTTCGCGTCCGGCCATGGCCATCGTTCGCGCGACGGCCAGTCCCACCACGCCCGCGCCGATCACGACGCAATCGACTTTGTCCATCGCTGTTCCCTGTTTGCCGTTCGAGATATCCGATTCGGATGAAGATGCGTGTAAGTGCGTCTTCATCCGAATCGGCTGCGGGATCGATGCCCGCAGCCGAACGCCTTACAGCGCGCCCGTCAGTTCCGGCACGACGGTGAACAGATCGCCCACCAGACCGTAGTCCGCCACCGAGAAGATCGGTGCTTCCGGATCCTTGTTGATCGCCACGATCACCTTCGAATCCTTCATCCCTGCCAGGTGCTGGATCGCACCCGAGATACCCACAGCCACATACAGTTGCGGCGCGACGATCTTGCCCGTCTGACCGACCTGATAGTCGTTCGGCACGTAACCGGCATCGACCGCTGCGCGCGATGCGCCCAGCGCCGCACCCAGTTTGTCCGCCAGCGGCTCCAGCACCTTCGTGTAGTTCTCGCCGCTCCCCAGACCGCGACCACCCGAGACGATGATCTTCGCCGAGGTCAGCTCCGGGCGGTCCAGCTTCGTCACTTCGCGGCCCACGAACTGCGACACACCGGCGTCCGGCGTCGCGGCGACCGATTCCACCGCAGCGCTGCCACCCGTGGCCGCCGCCGGGTCGAAGCCCGTCGAGCGCACCGTGATGACCTTCACCTTGTCGGCGCTTTGCACCGTCGCAATCGCGTTGCCTGCGTAGATCGGACGCTCGAACGTGTCAGCGCTGTCGACCTTCGTGATATCCGAGATCTGCGCGACGTCGAGCAACGCTGCGACGCGCGGGGCGATGTTCTTGCC
>NZ_CABPSN010000003.1 GCF_902459565.1 Pandoraea aquatica | reverse complement strand
TCGCTGTCGTTGCGAGAGACGGAATATTAATGACGTTCGACAACGAGCGCAAGCCCTTTGTGAAACTATTTTTAAGAAGGCGCATTTTCCTCGGTTCGTGGCACACCGCATCCAACATCGCTCTATATATAGGGAACGCTCGACACCCTCTGACACCCGCCGCCGCCTTTGGGCACAATAGCGCGCATGAACACCGATCTCCCCCAAGGCGCCGACGCGCCCCAGCACCCATTCGCCGCCCTGCTCCCCGACACGGTCATCACCGCCGTGGAACAACTTGGGAGTTATAGCGACGGACGTCTGCTCGCCCTCAACAGCTACGAGAACCGCGTCTATCAGGTGGGAATGGAAGACGGTCCGCCGCTGATCGCGAAGTTCTACCGCCCGCAACGCTGGACCGACGACGCCATCCGCGAAGAACACGCCTTCACCCAGACGCTCGCGCAGCAAGAAATCCCGGTCGTCGCCCCGCTTGAGATTCACGGCGAGACCCTGCATCACTTCGAGGGCTTCCGCTTTGCGCTCTTCCCGCGACGCGGTGGTCGCGCCCCCGAGCTTCAGGACCCGGACACGCTCAACTGGCTCGGCCGCTTTCTCGGACGCATCCACGCCCACGGCGCAACGCAACCGTACCAACACCGACTCACGCTGGACATCGACACCTACGGCCGTACCCCCGTCGACTATCTGTGGACGAACGACTTCATCCCGTCCGACTTGCGCGATGCCTGGCGCACCATCGTCGACCTTGCGCTCGACGGCATCGCTCGCGCTTATGAGCGAGCGGGCGACGTCAAGCTGCTACGAGCGCACGGTGATTGTCACGGCGGCAATGTGCTGTGGACGGACGCCGGCCCGCACTTCGTCGATTTCGACGACACCTGCATGGCCCCGGCAATGCAAGACCTGTGGATGCTGCTCTCCGGTACGCGCGCAGAAATGACCGGTCAATTGGACGAAGTCCTCTCCGGTTACGAAGACTTCGCCGACTTCAATCCCCGCGAATTGCATCTGACGGAAGCGTTGCGAACGTTGCGTCTGCTGCATTACAGCGCCTGGCTCGCCCGACGTTGGGACGACCCCGCGTTTCCCGCCGCATTCCCGTGGTTCAACACGCAACGTTACTGGCAGGACCGAATCCTTGAGCTTCGCGAACAGGTCGCATTGATGGATGAGCCACCGCTGACCTGGCGCTAACCGTCAACCGACGGTATCTCACCCCGTCAAACCGCTCAGCCTTAGCAATCCGGCGACGATGCTCGACGAACGACACCGTCGAACGCGCTCCGCCGGATGCCCTCTACCACCAACGCCACATTGCGAACGCCAGCGCCGCCGCGACGCACCACTCTGCGCTCGACCCGGTCGTCACATACAGCGGCGATCGGAAGCGCGTTCGAAGCGGCCAGCACAGCGGTATGCCGGAGGGCGTCAACCAGTCGGCCAGCAGATGCGAGAGATATCCCGCACATAACGCGAGCATCCACGGCGGCACATATCCCCAACCATAAATGCATGCGGCGATGGCGAGCGCGGGCAGCAGCAAAGAGTGCGTCATGCCGCGATGCCCGAACAGTCCGGAGATCACCATCGACAACGGGGCAATGCGCCGCCCCAACATACTCTTCGGATGATCGATATCGGGCAACAAAGCGCCGACGAGCGTCAGCGGCCACGCATGAACACTGGCGGCCCAGCCGGTGCGATGCATCAGCCACGTAGCGCCGACACCGAAAATGAGATGACTTCTAGCTTGCATGAAGGACAAGTGAACGGGGGACGGCCCGCGAAAATCGCATGCGATTCCGCGCTAAAAAGGGGCCGAAGTCTACCACCGCGCACGTGCTGCGGCTTGCACGATTACGCCGTTCGTCACCACACCGAAAACCAACACGCAAGACCTTTGCCCTTTCACATGGGATACATCGGCAAATACGACACGTTCGCCGGTTTTTCAGTGCAATCCGATTGACGGTGTCATATGCGGCCCGTACGATCCCGCCGACCGATTGCGCAAACCATCGCGCGCCCGGCAAATCGACAGACGGATGCACAGCCCACAGCCAATCCGCAGCAGACTCACAGCAAGACGACGCCGCACTCAGAGAACAGGTCCCCGCCGGAGTTTTCGATGAAGAAGTTTCTGATCCTCGCCGCGATACTCGCTCCGCTGGCCGCACACGCGACAAACCCGCTCGTCTCGGACGACACCGGCACTCAAGACACGGGCAACTGGCAGCTCGAACTCAACAGCGAATGGCTGACGCAACCGACATCGCGTCAACAGCAGTGGACCAACACACTGACCTACGGTGTGCTCCCGAATCTCGACGTCGCCATTCAAGCGCCCTATCAGCGCACGCACCCCGACGGCGACGGCTGGACCAGCGGCTTCACCGATCTTCAGTTGCAAGCCAAATGGCGCTTCCTCGAAGGGGAGCAATGGAGTCTCGGCTTCAAGCCCTTCGTCACTCTCCCGACGGCCAGTCAGGACCGTGGCCTCGGCAACGGCCGCGCCACGACCGGGGCGAATCTGTTAATGCAGTACAACCTCGATCGCTGGACGTTTCTCGCCAACGTCGGCTACACGTGGAACAACAACGGTCTGGGCAATCGCACGAGCCTGTGGAATGCATCGACGGCTGTCCTCTTCAGCGTGACGGAAGAAGTGCGCCTCGTCGGCGACATCGGCCTGGCCACCAATCCCGACAGCACGACGTCGACCAAGCCCGCCTATGCGCTGGTCGGCGTCATCTACAGTCCGACGAAGGATCTCGATCTGGACGTTGGCTACAAACGTGGCCTGAATCCCGCCTCCCTCGGCCATTCCGTGCAGGCGGGCGTCACGATCCGGTGGTGAGCGGAGGATGCGCAGGATGCCTAAAAAACGCACACCTCACGCATGAATTTCGGGAGTGCCTTAAATTTAATGTCATAAATGCTTGACACAATGCGCAGAATACCCGTATTATTCTTCTTCTCAGACGCGGGGTGGAGCAGTCTGGCAGCTCGTCGGGCTCATAACCCGAAGGTCACAGGTTCAAATCCTGTCCCCGCAACCAAATACGAAAAGCTCGTTGATCGCAAGGTCAACGAGCTTTTGTCATTTCGACGCCGATTTTCGGGCCTCTACCCCCTCACAGTGGCAGAACATACCGTTCGCGCTTCGTCCGCCTAAAATGAAAACGGCACAACCGCCAACGTTTTCATGCGGAGCGCATCATGCCCGACCATGACAAGCGATTCTCCGGCACCATCGCACAGTGCTACGACACGCTGATGGTTCCGCTGATCTTCCACGCCTACGCGACAGATACGGCAACGCTTGTCGCAGCGTTACATCCCACGACTGTCCTTGAGACGGCAGCTGGCAGCGGTGCGGTGACACGCGCCCTCGCGCCAAAGCTCGACGCCCATGCGCACTACATCGTCACCGATTTGAACCGCTCGATGCTCGACTACGCCGCAAATCGGCAACCTGTCGATGACCGACTCGAATGGCGTCAGGCCGACGCCCTCGCCCTGCCATTCGATCCCGCCTCGTTCGATGTCGTCGTGTGCCAGTTCGGCGCGATGTTTTTCCCCGACCGCACGCAGGGATATGCGCAAGCCCGACGGGTCCTAAAACCAGGTGGGCGCTTCGTCTTCAGCGTCTGGGATCGCATCGAAGAAAATGATTTCGCCAACGAAGTCACCGACGCACTCGCCACACTTTTTCCCGACGACCCACCGCGTTTTCTAGTGCGTACGCCGCACGGTTATTACGACGTCAACCGTATCCGTGACGATCTCACACGCGCCGGATTCGCTGACATCTCGATCGAGACGCACGCCAAGACGAGCCATGCCGCTTCCGCGCGCGACGCCGCCACCGCCTACTGCCACGGCACGCCACTCCGTAACGAAATAGAAGCCCGAAATGCCTCGGCGCTTCCGATGGCGACCGACCTCGCAACGAAGGTCATTGCCGCGCGCCATGGCGCCGGACGCGTCAGTGGGAAGATTCAGGCGCACGTCATCGTGGCGACGGGATAGCGAGACTGGCGCCTATGCTCGCATCAGGTCTCGCTCATGCGCTCATCGATCATCAAGCGCGAAACCGGACAAACCGCTGCTCGACGACGCGGCTTCCCCATTGCTCGCCGTCCGCTTCCTCAGCGAGACAAAAGCCGAACGATTCGTAAAGATGACGCGCCGCATCGAGTCCTTTGAACGTCCACAGGTAGGTTTCATCGAATCGCGCGTCGACATACGCCATGGCCGCCGACATGAGACGGCGTCCAACACCCGAGCCACGCAGCACGTCGTCCACGATGAACCAACGCAAGTGAGCAACGCCTGTCTCGAGATTCCCATCGATGGCGAGCGACGCGAGCGTGCGTCCGTTCTCGACGTATAACCATAGCGCCTTGCCTTCCGTCGGCAACGACCCGGCAAATTCCGCCAACCCCATCGCCACTTTCTTCTCGAAGTAAGCGCCGAAGCCCCAGTGCTCTGCGTAGTAGCGCGCGTGCAGACTCGCAATATCACCGATGCATCCGGGCTGATACCCCTGCGCAATCTGCACATCGATCCCGGCCTCGTCCACCCGCTTTGCCGAATTGTCACTATTGTCCTTAGCCAGCGCATCGGCATACAACGCGAGCGAGCGGACCAGCGCCTCCTGATCTGCCGGCACGATACGTCGCAATGCACTCGACACCTGTTCCGTCGCGAAGCGATCGATCTTGCGCCGCAGCTTCTGCCCGGCCTCGGTCAGCGAGAGTTCGGAGGTTCGAGCGTCGTCGTTGGCCGTCGCGCGACGCACGAGACCGCTGGCCTCCAGCTTCGCCACTTGCCGACTGGTATTCGATTTGTCGAGCCGCAGAATATTGCCGAGGTCCTTGGCACTGATGCCAGGCGTCGCGCCGATTTCGATGATGGCGTGGACGGCTGACGGTGCGAGGTCGCTGTCGGCGAGCGTGGTTCGCATGAACCCCAGCTCGCGCACCAGTTTTCGGGAGAAATCGCGGAGTTCGAGAATCTCCGCTTCGCGGGGCTTACCGGGCAGATCGACGAGGTCCATAAGGCATCTCACACAAGTCGCGAATGGCGTCAGACATGACGGCGACGCAAAAAAGTTGCGCCGCGCAACCAATATAGTTGCGAATCGCAACTTAAGCAAGATCGCGAATTCCCACTATGCCGGAGAACCGCCTCCCGCCCGCATCACAGCGGCATCCGCTCGATGACCTCACGCACCTCGGTGAGCACCGGCGCGACCTGCCCCTCAGTCATCGAACTCAATCCCAGCCGAAGCGCATGAGGCGCATGCCGCGTCGTAGCGTAAGCCTGCGCCTTCGATACGGCGATCCCGCGCGCAGCCAGCGCGGACGCCACCCGATCCATGCGCAATCCCTCGGGCAACGGCAGCCAGAGAAACAGCGACGACGGATGCGCAACCACCTCCATACCGCGCAACGCCTCACGGGCGACCGTCTGACGCCACTTCGCTTGCGCACGCTGACGTTCCTCCTGACGCTCGACGTCACCGCTCGCCAGCCAGCGCGTCGCGATGGCCGTGACCACGCTCGACAGACTCCAGTACGACGCCCGCGCCACGCGTTTGAGCTGCGCCGCATGCGTCGCAGGTGCAACGACATATCCGAAGCGCAATCCCGTCGCCACACTCTTCGAGAGACTCGACACGTAAAACGTGCGCTCCGGGGCGAGCGTGACGATGGGCGGCCCCGCGTGATCAACGAGATGCGCATAAGTCGCATCTTCGACGATCAGGCAATCGAAACGCCGGGCGATCTCCACCAAGCGCCGACGCTGTGCCATGCTCATCACCCAACCCAGCGGGTTATGCAACGTCGGCATCGTGTAGATAGCGCGCACCGCATGGCGACGGCATACCGCTTCGAGCGCATCGAGATCCGGACCCGCATGCCCACTTCGCGTGCTATGCCCCACCGCGACGGGCTTCAACGCCAGTCCCGCCAGCGACGCCGTCATCTTGAATCCTGGGTACGTCAACGCGTCGACGGCCACGGCATCGCCCGGGTGCAACGCCGTTCGCACCACGACATCCAGACCTTGTTGTGCGCCACCGACGAGAAAGACATGCTCCCCCGACACGTCGATCCCCCGCGCACGACGCAGATACGCCGCCACCGTCTCGCGTTCATGCTGACGACCACCGGGTGGCTGCTGATGCATCAACGCACTGAGATCCCCGGCCGTCGCCAACTCGCGCAACGTCGCGCGCAGCAACTCGCTCTGATCCGGCCACGACGGATGGTTGAACGACAGATCCACGGCACTGGAACTCAGCCGCGCCTCGTCGTCGACATCCCACTCGCGCTGCATCGGACGATCCCGCACGAATGTCCCCCGCCCGACCTCGCCGACGACCAGCCCCAGATCGCGCAGCTTCGCGTAGACCTTGGTCGCGGATGCAATCGCAATACCGTACTGCGCGGCGAGCTTTCGATGTGTCGGCAGTGCCGAGCCCGGCGACAACACACCGCTGCGGATATCGCCCGACAGGCGTTCGACGAGCGCGGAAACAGGGGAATCAGTCATGACTGTACGTAGGACAATTTCTTGATTGTCCGATTCTAGGTGGTGACACTACAGATCGCAAACGTCATAAGAGACCACCATGCCCCAGACGACTGACCTCCCCCAAGACGCGCAATACCCCGTGCTGACCTACTTGCAGCGACTGCTCGACGGCACCCTCAGCGGCAACGAATCCATCCACATGCGCTACCCGACGGCGATCTCGCAATTCCTCGGCTTTCGGATCGTGGAAATTGGCGAAGCGCTCGCCGTCATCGAACTCCATACCCATGCGGAGATTCACGGCAACCAGCAGGGCACCGTACACGGCGGCCTGCTGTGCGAGCTGGCGGATGCGGCCATCGGCACCGCGCACTCGACGCTCATGGGCGAAGGCGAGACGTTCACGAGCATCGACCTGAAAGCGACGTTCCTGCGTCCGGTGTGGGATGCACGCCTGCTGGCGCGCGCATGGGCGACGCATCGCGGGCGCACCGTCTCGCACTATCAGTGCGACATCCAACGCGAGGACGGCAAGGTCGTCGCGCGCGTGGACAGTGCCGTCATGACCTTGCGTGGTGAGCATGCGAAGGGGCGGTGACAGAAAACAAAAAGCCCGCCGATCACGAGACCGGCGGGCCTGTTCAACCACTGACGATAACGCTCAGATAACGCTCAGAACGGTGCCGTGAACGTCAACCGGAAGCCTTGCTGCAATCCGCCCATCCCTGTCGTCACGCTGTAATCCAGCCCGAAGATGAGCGTACCGGTACGCAGCTTTGTCCCCGCGCCGACTTGCACACGGTCGCTACCGTACTGACTGCCCGGCACGAAGTACACCGGCCCGCTCGACGCGATATCCGCATACGCCAGCCCCGCCAGACTCTGCCCGTTGAAGTCGTGCTGCAACTCCACGCGAATGTAGGGCGAGAACGTACCGATGCGTGTGGCCTTCGCGAAACCTGCGCGCACGCCCAGCGTGCCTGAGAGCGTATTCACGTTCTGCTTGAAGTACGTGAGCGCATTCAGCCCTGCCCCGGTTTCGCTGTACTGATCGAGCGTGGAGCGCGAAGCCGTCAGACGTCCGTACGGAGAGAACAGCCAGTCGTCGGTGCGGTATTCGTAGCCCGCCGACAACGAACCGAAGAATTGCTGCCCGTTGCGCTTGCCGCGCGCGAAGTCGTTCGCATCGATGACCCAGCGCCGCGAATCGAAACTCAGCGTGCCGAAGCCTGCGACAGCGTCGACGAAGAGCACCGGAATCGGGCGATAGCTCGCGTACAGCGCGCCGCTGTAGCTGTCGCCGGTGCTGCGCGTACCGGAACTGCCGATGTCGGTCGAGTCGTGTCCGTAACCGACGCCCGCACCCAGCGAGAACTGGTCGGAGAAGCGATAGTCGGCCCCCATCGTCACACCGCCGGTCGTGAACTTGAAGCCCGAGCGCTGGGCGGCCGTGTTCGCGAAACCGAAGTCCACGGTACCCGCCGTCCAGTAGGCGAAGCGCTGGTCGCCGTTCTCGCCTTCGCCGGGCAGGTTGGGACCATCGCCGGTGGCAACGCCGCTTGCACCGCCCACGCCCGCGTTCTTGTCCGACTTATCGCGCACGTCGAGGCTCTTCGCCTTGTTCATCTGACTGAGCGCGGTCGGGCTGACGTCGCCCCGCAGACAGGCGTCGCGATCGGTGATGCCCGCGATGTCCTGACAACGCGAGAGGTCACGACTCGCGCCACGATCCGACGACGGCAGCACCACGTTCAACCCGTTGCTCGACGGCGCACGTCCCTTGCCGTGCAGCATTTCGAGACGCTGGTTGTAGTTGCCGATCTGGGTCGTCGCGAAGCGGCGGGCGGCTTCGACCTGTGCACCGATAAGGCCGGTCACGTCAGGGTCGGTCGTCGGATCTTTACGCGGCGCGACCGTCACCTTCGCGGTGCCCGGCGCCGATGTCGCGTTGGCGTTCGACACCGTGTACGTAATCACGGCGACACCGGCGAACGCCGCCGCCGGGACGAAGCGCAGCGTGTACGTATTCCCTGTGGCGACTGCGGCGCGCGCGACACCCGCAGCGGCGGGCGCCGCCGACGTGCTGATGATCGTTGCCGTCCCGGCATTCGCCGGCGAGATCGACACGACGTTCGCGCCCGTGAACGGTCCGCCCGTCGCACCCGTGGTGATATCGAAGTCCGCCGTGCCGTTGGCGGCGACGGACGTCTCTTGCGGTGCGGCCGTCACCGGCACGGCACGCACGGTCACCGTCACCGGAATCGGCGCGGACGTACCGATCGCGTTGGTCAGCGTGTAGGCAAACGTCACATCGCCGTTGGTGCTCGGCGTCGGCGTATAGACGATGTCCTCGCCATTGACCACCGCCGTGCCGCTCGCAGGCGGCGTGGCAATCGCAATGCGCGTGAACGGCCCGCCCACGGCATTGGCCGTCGCGCGAAACGTGACGGGGGCACTGGAGAGCGTCTGCGTCTGCACAGCCGGGGCCGAAGCGACCTGCCCCGTGATGTTGAAGTTGTAGCTTTGCAGCACGCTCAGCGGCGTGCCCGGCCCGGTGCTCGAATCCTTCACCGTGACGGTGAACGTGCTGGTGCCGGTCGACGTCGGCGTGCCGGACAACACGCCGCTGGTGGGGTTCAGCGTCAACCCGGCCGGCAACGCGCCGGACGTGATGGTGTAGTTATAAGGCGCGACACCGCCCGACACCGTGAACGTCTGACTGTACGCCTGCCCGGCGACCGGCGTGGTGAGCGTGGTCGGTGAAAGTGTCATCGATCCCGTGTTGACGTTCAGGGGCAGCGTGACAACTCTGGAGAACGGTGCGCCGGTGCCTGTCGTCGAGTCATTGAGGCGGATCGTGACGGAGAATGCTCCCGCTGCGGTTGGCGTCCCAGTGATGGCGTAATTGACGCCGGATTGCGTGACTTGCAAGCCGTTCGGGAGGCCCGTCGCCGTCACCGTGAAGCCCGCGTTCGCGCCCGAAACTGGGATGCTTTGCGTATAAGGCACGCCCAGCGTTCCGGTGGCGAGAGAACTGGTCCCAATGTCCAGATTCGGGGCCAACACGCGCACGTTGTACCCGATCGTCGCCGAGAAATGGTTGGCGTCCGTTGCCGAGATCGTCACGGCAGTGCCCGCCGATGTCTGCGTCGGTGTTCCGCTGATCGTGCCCGTCGTCGGGTTAAAGCTCAGGCCCGTAGGCAATGTCCCGGTCATCACGTAGGCATAGGGCCCCACGCCGCCGGTTGCCTGAACCGTCTGCGTGTAAGCGGCGGCAGCGGTCGCGTCCGGCAGGACCGCCGGCGTGAACGTAATCGTCGGCGCGCCGATCGTCATGGTCAGCGAGCTGCTGGTGACCGGCGGATTGGTCGTCGTGACGGTGTCGGTGGCCCTGATCGAGAAGCTGAAGGTGCCGATCGCCGTCGGAGTGCCGGAAAGCGTCCCCGTTAAACTCAGCGTCAGACCTGTTGGCAAGGTGCCTGAAACGACCTCGTAGCGATACGTCCCCGACCCGCCCGAGGCCGACGCCAGCGACGTCGTGCTGTAAGCCACGCCGACCGTGCCCGCAGTGGGTGCCGACGGTGTATAGGCGAACGTCGACGGCAGCACCATGACCGTGACGGCACCCGGCGTCGATGTCCCGGCGAGGTTCGTCAGGGTGTAAGTGAACGTATCCGTTCCGGAGAAACCGGGGGTCGGTGTGTAGGTCAGGGTCGTGCCCGTCGCCGACGCTGTCCCGTGGGCAGCAGCCGTCCCGACCGTTACACCGGTGATGTGATTCGACAGATCGATCGGAATGGGCACGGCTGCGCTGTTGAACGGCACGTTGTTGAGGGTTATCGACGCTGCGCTCGGCGGCGCGATGTACGTGAAGCGGTCGGCCGATACGGTAGCGCTCGTCCCCCCGGGGCCGGTCACGGTGACGTCCACTACCCCGGCCGATCCGGCGGGTGAAGTGGTCGTGATCGACGTGTCGTTGGTGACGGAGAAAGCGACACTCGTCGCACCGAACTTGACCGAAGTCGCGCCGGTGAATCCCGTGCCGCTAATCGTCACGGGCGTGTTGCCCGCAGTCGACCCCATGTTCGTCGACAGACCGGTGACCGTCGGCGCAGCAATATACGTGAACTTGTCGCCGGCGCTAGTCGCACTCGTACCACCCGACGTCGAAACGGTCACGTCGACCGTGTTCGTACCGGCGGGTGCATTGGCGGTCAGCGTCGTACTGCTGTTGTAAGAGACGTTCGTGGCATTGTTGCCGCCGAACTTCACCGTCGACGACGGGGTGAAGCCGGTGCCTGTGATCGTCACGCTCGTACCACCGATGCTGCTGCCCGACGTCGGCGAAATCGACGTGACCGTCGGCACTGCGGTGTAGGTGTACTGATCGCCGGCGCCGGTAGCGCTGGTGCCGCCGGGCGTTGTCACGCGGATGTCGAAGGTGCCCACGGAATTCGGTGGCGCGGTCGCCGTGATCTGTGATGCGCTGACGACGACAAAACTTGCCGACGTCCCACCGAACGTCACTTGCGTCGCACCGGTGAAGTTCGTCCCGGAGATCGTCACCGCCGTGTTACCGGCAACCGGCCCTTCCGTGGGAGAGACCGACGACACTGCGGGGGCCGGAATGAACTTGAACCCGCCGACCTGCGTCACTGACCCTCCTACCGTCGTCACCACGATGTCCGCGTCTCCTGCTGCATGCGCGGGCGTAGTCACAGTCAGTGAAGTCGCGCTATTGAACGTGACCGAACTGGCCGCCGTCCCGCCGATCGTCACCGTCGATCCTGAAGTGAAATTGTTGCCCGTGAGAGTGACGGACGTACCCCCCGCCGTCGGACCGGACGAAGGCGAAGTGTTCAAGAGCGAGGGCGGGGCGACATAGGTGAACTGGTCGCTCAAGCTCGTAGCGCTGGTCCCGGCAGCGGTCGTCACAGTGATGTCGACCGTGCCCGCAGTACCGGCTGGGGCGACGGCCGTCAACGACGAAGCGCTGGAGACGCTCACGCCCGTCGCTGTCGTTGTGCCGAATTTCACCGTTGTGCTCCCGACCACAAAGTTAGCGCCGGAAATCGTCACCGTCGTTCCGCCACCTGTTGGCCCCGAACTCGGAGAGACATTGGAGACCGTCGGCACATTGACGTAAGTGAACTGGTCGGCGCCACTGGTCGCACTCGTGCCGCCCGTCGAAGTGACCGTGATATCGACGGTGCCTGCGCTCCCGGCAGGCGATGTCGCGATGATCTGCGTGGCTGTCTGCGATGTGATGGTGCCCGGTGTTCCGCCAAAGCTGACGCTTGTGACATCGGCGAGGTTCGTACCGGTAATCGTCACACTTGTTTGGGCGCCAGCAGGCCCCTGGGAGGGTGAGACGCCCGTGACCGTCGGCGGTGGGACATACGTATACAAACTGCTCCCTGCCGCCGACCCACCGCTGCTCACCACCCCCACGCTGACCATGCCCGCGACGTGCCCCGGTGCAACGGCTCTGATTTGCGTCGGACTGTCCACAATCACCCCGGTGGCCTCAATCGCGTCGAAGTAAACGCGGGTTCCCTGGACGAAGTTAGTCCCGTTGATCACGACCGCATTGTTCCCCAATGTCGGCCCACTGGCGGGGGTAACGCTGCTGGGCATCGGGACGCCAAGTTGGCGGGTGACGTTGATCGTGACCGGGTCGCCAAACTGCTCGTACAGCGTGAACGTCCAGCTCGTGTTCGTTGTCGACGGGCTCGGCGTGAATTTCAACGGGTAATCCCCCGTCCCCGAAAGGTCGGCCAGAAGCGTTGACCCGTCAGCGGCTGCGACCGCATTAGTGGCCCCCCCGGGTGTGCTGTAAAGCCCGGCAAGCGTTGGATCGCATGCCTTTAAATTCGGATCAGCCGTCGTAACCGTATATTGGGTTTGCCCCGCCGGGGTCGCGTTCCAGTTGAACGTACACGCCGCAGCAAACGCAGACGACGCCCCAAAGCTCGCGACGAGCGCCAGCAAAACCTTCAGCCAGAAAAGCCAAAGCGTGGACAACCCGAGACGAGCGCCGGGCTCACCGCGGCGCAAGCGAATACTGGACGACATGTTTTCCCCGAATCCCCGACCGGCACAGGCTCGGAGATCACATTGTTATTTTTACCCATCGCAGCAATATCGCCGAATAAAACGCGAAAGCGCCTTATCACACATTTCGGTACTTTTTATTAATCGTTACCGACACCTCACGACACCGTGCGAACGCGTGGGAAGGGTAAAAAACATGAAAATGCGTGTCAAGGAGTACTTACAAAATTCAAACACCCCACTATTGAATCGAGGGTTTTCACTGACGTTTTTCGCCTGTAATTTTCAGCTCACGGGAAAAATTAAAACGATCGTTTCAAATAACACGACTAAAAAATAACGCCTCCTAACTAATTTAAATCACTGGTTCTCGATGGCACAATTCGCGCCAACAACGCATCAAAAAATCGTGGCACTGCCACATAACGAGGAAGAACCAGTGGAAGCTTATCTCGGGGAAATAAGGTTGTTTGCATTCGGTATGTCGCCGCGCGATTGGGCGCCATGCGCAGGACAACTGATGAACGTCAATATCAATCAGGCGCTGTTTTCGGTCCTGGGGATCCAATACGGGGGAGATGGCAGAAACAATTTCAAGCTGCCGGATTTGCGCGGGCGCGTAGCAATGCACCGCCTGCCGGGGACTTACGAACAAGGCGTTCCCGGTGGCGAAGAGACCGTGACGCTGACCCAGGCGCAAACGCCCGTTCACACCCATTCGTTTCAGGCCGCGACGGACAGCGGAACGCAGCCTATCGCCAGCACCGACAAGAACCGGTTGTTCGCGAAAAGTGCGGTGGTCGCCGATGGAAAAACGGTTGATGGCGCTGCGCTGTATGGCGCGCCGACAGAACAAACGCTTGTGAAGGAGTCCCCTGAAGCGTGCAGCACGACGTCCGACGCAGTCGGCCACAACAACATGCAGCCGTCGCTGGTCATGACCTACATGATCTGCATCAACGGCATTTACCCGTCGCGCGGCTAGGAGTTCGACATGACACCTTACTACGGAGAAATTCGCTTGTTCGCTGGCAGCTACGCCCCGGTCGGCTGGATGTTCTGCGATGGGTCGCTCGTCAACATTTCGGATTTTGAAGTCTTGTTCTCGTTGATCGGAACGACCTACGGCGGCGACGGCGTTAGCCGATTCGCGTTGCCGGATCTGCGCAATCAAGTGCCGATCGGCATGGGACAGGGCTTGGGGTTGAGCAATCGCGTGTTGGGGCAAAAGCTCGGGACCGCCACGGTCACACTCAAGTCGACCGAGGTGCCGGGTCACGTGCACGACGTCTATGCGACGACCAGCGATGCCACCACGCCAACGCCGGGCGACGGCGTCATGCTGGCCAAAACCGCCGCCAACTTCTACGACACCGGTGCGCGCAATCCGGGCGGCAAGGCCGAGTTGTCGCCGAAGGCCATCAAGCCGTCAGGCAATGTACAGCCGACACCGCACAACAACCTCATGCCCACGGCGACGCTGAACTACATCATTGCCGTGGATGGCATCTATCCGTCGCAGGGCTGATAAGAGCAAAAAATGGACGAATACTATATTGGTGAAATTCGCATCTTCGGGTGCAACTATCCGCCTGCCCACTGGGCATTTTGCGACGGTTCGCTGCTCCAGATACGTTCCTATCCGGTGTTGTTCGCGGTGATCGGCAACCGCTTCGGTGGTGACGGCAAGCTCACGTTCGCCGTTCCCGATCTCCGGGGATGTGTGGCACAGGGAATGAATACTGTGGGTGACCTGGGCAAGATTCAGGGCGCGAGGACCGTGACGCTGGCTGACGAGAACATGCCTTCCCACACGCACACTGCCTACACGAATAACACGCGCCCGGGCAATCTGACGGGCGACGACAAGCTTCCGGCGCGCTTCATCTCGGCGGGCGCCAATGCCTTCGTGGAGGATTCGGCATCATCGCTCGTGTCGCTGTCGCATCAGACGATGAGCGCCGTTGGCGGCGGCGCAGCACACAACAACATGCAACCGTTCCTGCCGATGAACTTTTGCATCGCGTTGGAGTTTGGAGAATACCCGCCGCGTCCGTGAGGTCGGTGACGACAGTCGTCAAACAACCAGCGCCCCACAGATAAGAGATATAGAAGCGTCATGAAGAGCCCGTCGGCAGTTTGCGGCGGGCTTTTTTATCGATGCCGTATCAAATACCGCCAAGCAAATCGTGCGAATCGAGAATGGCGAAGGCGATTTCGGGGTGGGCGTCGAGACAGCGTCGAATGGCGGAGGGAATGTTGGATCGGGTTTTCCGGCACAAGCCGGGGAGCGCGTCCAATTGAATGATGATGCCGCGCAGGGTCTTGACTTCGTTCGGGCTCGGCGTGATGCGCAATCGGATGCCAAGTTGAGCGTGCATCAAACCGATCATGCGGTTCAGATCGTTATAGCTGGAAATCGCCTCGATTCGCGCAATCAGCCGCTTTTCCTCGGCTTGCGTCAGCATCAGAATGCGCCGGTCGCCTTGGACATCCTGCAAGAGCGTTTCCCGCTCGCAGGTGCAGGCACCGGGCGGGCACTCCGTACGAATGGGAATCTGAATCTCGGCGGCCATGACGGGGACAGCGCAATTAAGGGGGTATACGACAGGAAGTAGCGGGCGTGGCGCTCATTATCGGCCAAACCAGTATCGCCGGTGTGACGCCCGAGAGCCATTAGGGATTTCAACGCCCGTGCACGGTGTGCCGGCCAAACCGACAACGGCTACGAGACTGCACGGTAGCCCTGCTCTGCCAGATGTTGTTGCAGCCACGCCCCGCCGGAACGAGCGACAACGACGTTCTTCGCGATAAACACGGCACTCCCGGCCACCATCGTCGCCGGATATCCGACGGACCACAGGATTCCGGCCAGGCAGTCAACGGCCACCAATCGCCCGCCACGGAGCACGAGCCCTTCAGAAAAGGCCCATAACGATCCAAAAAGCAGTGCGGCCCAGTTGAACCCGGGCTTCACCCGACGCTCAGGCTTGGTGGAATGGATCATCAAGGTCGAAGGCATGACGTCGGGTCGGAAAGAGTGAACATAAGCAATTTATCGTCTTGCCATCGACATTCTTTAGTTGATGGGACTTGTACGCGGGTTTCAGGATCACAGCCGCCCTTGAGCCAACGCAAGGGACACCCCGGCCGACACCGTTATACTCTCGCGCTCTTAACGTCTTATTGCCATCGCATCACTTCAGGGAAACACCAAATGAGCGCTCTGCCCCCGTGCCCGAAATGCAACTCCGAATTCACGTATGAAGACGGCGGGATGTGCATCTGCCCGGAATGCGGTAATGAATGGTCGGCGCAGGCCGAAGCTGCCGCAGAGCCGACCGAGCGCGTCTATCGCGACGCCACCGGTGCGATCCTGCAAAACGGCGATACCGTCACGGTCATTAAAGACCTGAAGCTCAAAGGCGGTGGCGGCACGATCAAGATCGGCACCAAAGTGAAGAACATCCGCCTGGTCGACGGCGACCACGACATCGATTGCAAGATCGACGGCTTCGGCGCAATGAGCCTGAAGACGGAGTTCGTGAAGAAGGTGTAAGGCTATTCGCGCGGCAACCTATCCTCGATCTCATACCACGACGCTTTCGACGCCACGTGGAGATGTCGTTGCCCGGGGGCCGTGAACGGGGTATCGATCGTTCCTAACGCCACCGAGATCCAGTCGGCCAACTCGGGACTACTGCTCGACCAGAAGAGGGACGTCCCGCAGTCTGCGCAGAACTCCCGGCGGACCGACTCGGACGACACATACGCCTTGATGTGCTCTTTACCCGACATAACGTAAAGGTCTTTACGCCTCGTCCGTCCGTAGCTGGCGAATGCCGCGCCGTGTCCCTTTCGACACTGACTGCAATGACAGTGACTGAATTTGACCATCGGTGCGCGAATTTCGAATCGGATCGCACCGCACAAACAGCGTCCCTCAAGTACATCCGGCATCAGCGAGCCTCCTTGACGTGATTCTCTTCAGTTTTGGCAAGAGAGGCTTTCATTTTCATACATTTATCGAAGTACGACCGATCTCTACACTGTCTCACATGCAGTGAGACGGGAGGAGACGCCCGCCAAAATGGAAAAACCGGCGCACATCGGTGCGCCGGTTTCCGTTAAGAACCCAACCGTCTCCAGCAGGTGCGTCCTCACAACGCCCTCACCACACACGACGGCCATGAAAAAGAAGATTGCTTTAGCGGCGTTTCTCGCAGTGCCCGGATCCTTCGCGATCCTCGCCCTCGCCTGTCTGCACCCCGTCCTGCGCCGTGAACTGGCCCGGGCCGCCGGCCTCGGACCGGTGTTCGCCAACGTGTCGCGACAAGTCGTTCTGCTCGCGCTCGTCTATCACCTGAACATGCATCACCGTCACCGCGAGCGCGCCGTGCGCGCCTGCCTCGCACGTGGTGGCGTCGATTGCGACGTCTTTGCACAGTAAGACGCCAACCGCTCAGCGCGCCCGAATAGCGAATCCGTCGATGTAAGCCGTCAGATCGGCGGCACTCGCCGCATCCCACCGGCGACCATCGCACAGCACTTCGCCGGTCGCCTCCGAAACCACCGGCACCGACTCGGCGCGCGCCGCCGCAGCGAACAAGGCCGTCTGATTCACTTCCGCCGCCGTTTGCGCGGCGTGAGCAACCGCATCGTCTCCCACCATTCCCCAACGGCGGTACTGCGAGACGAACCAAATCCCGTCCGACGGATGCGGGTAATTCACCACGCCGCCCTCGAAGAAGCTCACCGGCAGCAACGCATGCCGCCCGGACAGGCGTCCAAAATCCCCAAGCAAGCGCGCCGCAATCAGATCGCGAGGTGCCCCGACCCACGCCGGTTCGGCCAGCCAGCCCGCCGCTTCCGCCCGGTGCCCCGGCATGTCCAGCCACCGGCAAGCACTCAGCAGCGTGCGCACCAGCGCTTGTGCCGTCTTCGGATAGCGGGTGATGAAGTCCCGCCGGCTCGCGAGCACCTTTTCCGGATGATTCGGCCAGATATCGCTCGACACCGCGACCGTGCGCCCCAACCCACGCGCCTGAGCGACCGCGTGCCACGGCTCGCCGCAACAAAAGCCGTCCAGCCCGCCCTCTTCCATCGCCGCCACCATGTGCGCGGGCGGAATCACCATGCTGGTAATGTCGCGCAACGGATCGATGCCCTGCGCCGCGAACCAGTAATTCATGAACATCGCGTGCGTACCCGTCGGGAACGTCTGCGCGAATACCGGCTTGCGGCCGAGCGACGCCAATGCCTCACGCAGATCGCCCGTCTCGGCCAGCGCATCGGCCAGCGACGGCGTCACCGTCACCGCCTGCCCGTTGCGGTTGAGCACCATCAGCACGGCCATGTCCTCGCGCGGTCCACCAATGCCCAGTTGCACGCCGTAGACCAGTCCGTAGAGCGAATGCGCTGCGTCCAGCTCACCGGTGAGCAGCTTGTCGCGGATCGCCGCCCACGACGCTTCGCGGCTCAGCTCCAGCGTGAGCCCATGCTCATGCCCCAACTCCAGACGCTTTGCCACCACCAGCGGCGCTGCATCCGACAGCGCGACGAACCCCACGCGCAAATGACGCTTCTCCGGCACATCGTCCGAAATTCGGTCTTGCCGGTCCGGCGATGGCCCATCGGGAGCCAACCATGATGACGTCGACATGTGCAGTGTCTATCCCAGTAATTCGGCAATCGAGACGAGCTGGCGCGCCACTTCGACGAGCTTCTCGCCCTGATCCATCGCCCGTTTGCGCAGGATGGCGTAGGCCTCCTGCTCGGAAATCCGTCGCCGGTCCATGAGCAGCCGCTTGGCGCGGTCGATCAGCTTGCGGTCGGCCAGTTCGCTTTCCGCCTTGGCCAGCCGCGCGCGCAACTTCTCCTCATGGGCGAAGCGCGCGAGCGCGACTTCGAGAATCGGCGCGAGACGGTCTGCTGCCAGCCCTTCGACGGAATATGCCGTCACCCCGGCATCGACAGCGGCTCGAATGAGCGACTGATTGCCGTCGGCGGAAAACATCAGCACCGGACGCGGCGCGGCCGCATTCATGACCGCCAGTTGCTCCAACGTGTCGCGCGACGGCGACTCGGTATCGATGATGACCACGTCCGGCCGCTCGCTTTCCACCACGCGCGGCAACGCCTGCGGCTTGGCGACTTCGGCCAGCATCTCGCATCCCAGACGGGCGAGCGCCGCCCGCAACTCGCCAATCGGCTTGTCGGTATCGGTCACGAGCAGCACGCGCAACATGCCGTGCTCGCTCGTGGATGTTGGGACGTCAGGCGGCACGAGCGACGACTTCCTCAGCGCACTCACTCATCACGCCCATCCCCGCCGCAGCCTCACCCACGGCCCCGCCGACGAGCAGAATGGCCGGACTGGCGAAGCCTTGCGCGCGTACGTCGGCCGCCAGTCGCCCCAGCGTCGTCACCATGCGACGCTCCTGCTGCGTGCCCGCCCACTGCACCGCGCCCGCCGGGGTGTCCGCATCGAGATGCGCGAGCAACGTCGCGCTCAGCGCTTCCACCCGATGCAGTCCCATGTAGATCGCCAGCGTGGTGCCCGTCGCGGCCAGCGCCGCCCAGTTGGGGGCACTGCCGTCCTGCCGGTGCGCGGTGACGAAAGTCACGCCCGCGCAGTGATCGCGGTGCGTGAGCGACATGCCGAGACCGGCCGCCGCCGCGAATGCCGACGAGATGCCGTTGACGATCTCGACCGGCACGCCCGCACGCCGCAACGCCGTCATCTCCTCGCCCGCGCGACCGAACATCAACGCGTCGCCGCCCTTGACCCGCACCACATGCGCGCCGCGCTTGGCGAAACGGCACATCATCCGTTCGATGAACGCCTGCGGTGTCGAGCGGCAACCGCCGCGTTTGCCCACGGCAATCACGCGCGCCTGCGGTGCGAGCGTGGCGATCTCCGGGTTGGCCAGATCGTCCACGAGCAACACGTCCGCCTCGCCGAGCACGCGCGCGGCGCGCAACGTCAGCAGGTCGAGCGCGCCAGGCCCGGCGCTGAGCAGAGTGACTTTGCCGTTCTTCATGATCGTTCTCCCTTGAATCCTTCACATCCTCGATGTCATGCATGGGTGCGCGTCACTCACAACACTTAAGCTGCATTCGTCGTGACCGCCGACGAGATCCCTGCCGACGCCGCACACATACGCTGCAATTCCGGAACGCATGAACCGCAAACCGTGCCGCAACCGAGCTTCGCCTTGAGTTGCGCGACGTCAGCCCCGGAAGCAATCGCCGCGTCGATACTCGACGCCGTCACCGACTTGCACTGACAGACGGTGCGGTCTCGCGGCACCGCCGGCCCGCTGTCGGCGACGAACACCGCGTGACGGGCGCGCATCCACGGCGACGCGCCTTTCACGCGCGCCAGCAACGTCGTCGACCCCGCGACATCCGCCTCGCTGCCCGCGACCAGCACGCCGTCGATGAGGGTGTCGCGCCACGCCACACGCTTGGTCATGGCCCGACGCGCGTCGCGATACTCCAGCAGCGATTCGTCACGCGGCAGCGCCAGCGCCGTATGCAGACGCTCCAGCCAATCGGCATCCGGCTCGGCATCGGCGGCCGTCACCACCAGCCGGTCGTCGCCCTCCAGACGCACCGTCGCGAACCGTCGCTGTGCGAGCAACGGCTGCACGGCCGCGTGCAATTGCAGCGCATCGCCGCGACACACCGCCGCCACGCGCCACGGCAGCGTCACGGGGTCGACGCGCACCGCTGCATGCTTCAATTCCGGTTGCTTCGAATATTTGTCGACGGCACCGATCGTCGTGTCGTTCACGCCACCGCCACCGAGAAACTGACCGCTCCAATGCATCGGGACAAACACCGTGCCCGACGCCACATCGTCGCTCACCGTCAGCATCAGCACCCGCTCGCCGCGACGGCTCGACAGACGCACGAAGTCGCCCGCGCGCAGGCTGCGACGCGCGGCATCCGCCGGATGCATCGTCAGCGCCGGTTCAGGTGCGTGCTCGAACAACTGCCCGACGCGTCCCGTGCGGCTCATGCCGTGCCACTGATCGCGCAACCGTCCCGTAATCAGCCGCAGTGGATGTCGCGCGTTGATCGGCTCGGCCACCGGCCGATACTCGAAGGCATGAAAGCGCGCACGGCCATCGCCGGTCGCGAACACGCCGTCTTCATAGCGACGTGCTGCACCGTGCGCAGCACCCGCCGGATACGGCCACTGCTGCGGGCCGTCGCGCTCCAGCAAGGCGTAATCGATGCCGCCGATATCGAGATCGCGGCCGAGCGTGAGCGCGCGATGCTCGTTGAAGATCGTCTCGATGGACGAAAACGCGAACGGCTCGGACGGCGCGTCGAGCTTGGGCGCGAGACGCCGCGCCACCTCGCTCGCAATCCACCAGTCGGCCCGCGCATCGCCGGGTGCCGGGATCGCCGCACGCACACGCGAAATCCGGCGCTCGGAATTCGTGACGGTACCGGCCTTCTCGCCCCAACTCGCGGCGGGCAGCAGCACGTCCGCATAGGGCACCGTATCCGTCTGATGAAAAGCTTCCTGCACGACGACGAACTCCGCCGTCGCCAGCGCTTCGCGTACGCGTGCGCTGTCCGGCATCGAATGCACCGGGTTCGTACAGGCAATCCAGATCGCCTTGATACGCCCGTCACGCACGGCGTCGAACATCTCCACAGCGGGCAGGCCCGGTGTGGCGGAGAGTCCCTGCACGCCCCAAAGCGTCTCGACTTCGGCACGATGCGCCGCGTTGCCGATATCGCGATGCGCGGCGAGCATGGTGGCCAGTCCGCCGACTTCGCGCCCGCCCATGGCGTTGGGCTGACCGGTCAGCGAGAACGGGCCAGCACCGGCGCGTCCGATCTGCCCGGTCGCCAGATGTAGATGAATGAGTGCGAGATTCTTCTCGGTGCCGTGGCTCGACTGATTCAGCCCCATGCAATACAGCGAGAGCGCCGCCGGGCTTTCCCCGAACCAGTCCGCCGCCTGACGCAACGCCGATTCTTCGATGCCGCAGATATCCGCGACCAGCTGCGGCGGGTAGGCACGCAACACTTGCTTGAGGGCGTCGAAGCCGTCCGTATGCGCATCGATATAGCGACGGTCGATGCGTCCTTCCCAGATCAGGTGGTGCAACATGCCGTGAAACAGGGCAACGTCCGTGCCCGGCACGATCGGCAGATGCAAGTCCGCCATCGCCGCCGTATCGGTGCGGCGCGGATCGACCACGATCCAGCGAATCGACGGATCGGCGGCCTTCGCCGCTTCCAGACGCCGGAACAACACCGGATGCGCATACGCCATGTTGCTGCCCGCGAAGATCACGGTGCGAGCGGCTTCGAGGTCGTCGTAGCAGGTGGGCGGGCCGTCGGCACCGAGCGCCATCTTGTACGCGCTCACGGCGCTCGACATGCACAGCCGCGAGTTCGTGTCGATGTTGTTGGTGCGCACCAGCCCTTTCGCGAGCTTGTTGAAGACGTAGTAATCCTCGGTCAGCAGTTGCCCCGAGACGTAGAACGCGACCGAGTCCGGACCATGGCGACGGATGACGTCGGCAAAGCGCGACGCCACCGTTTCCAGCGCGGCGTCCCACGTGACGGGGACACGCTCGGCATCGCGCGCGGCGCGCATCTCGGGCATCAAAACGCGTCCGGCGATCGATTGCGCCGTGAGCGGCAGCGTCATGCCCTTGCTGCACAACCGCCCGTAGTTCGCCGGATGGTTCGGATCGCCCTGCACGCCGACGATGCGCTCACCATCGCTCTCGACGAGCATGCCGCAACCGACGCCGCAGTAGCAGCAGGTGGTTTGCGTGAGGGTTGTCATGAGAACTCCGGCGCTTGTGGTTAGGTGTCGTGGGGATTACGCGAGACGGCGAACGTCAGGCCGCGACCGTCTCGGTCGCGGTGGTGCTCACCGTCTCGTCAATCGACAGATACACCTCGCCCGCGTCGATCCGCACCGGGAAACGCTGTGCGCAACCGACGTCCGGTGCGCAGGCTTCGCCCGTCGTCAGATCGATGTTCCAGGCGTGCAGCGGACACGTCACTTTCTCGCCGTGCACGATGCCCTGCGACAACGCGCCGCCCTTGTGCGGACACTTGTCGCGCAGCGCGAAGACGTTATCGCTCTCGGTGCGAAACAGCGCGATGTTGCCGCTCGCATGCGTCAGCACGCGTGTGCCCAGGCGCGGGATCGCATTCACGTCGCAGACGTGCAGCCAGATCGGTTGGGATGGCGTCGTCATGGGATCTCCTCAGGCAGTCGTGGTTTCAGTCGTGACATCGGCGGGCGTCGCGCTCAGCGTCGTCGCTTTGAGCGGCTGGTACTCGTTGGCTTGCGCCCCGTTGATACGCGCCTGCCACGGGTCCGGCAGTCCGTCGAGCGAGAACAGCAGACGCTCGTACAGTGCCCGGCGATTGGCCGCGTCCGCCACCACGCGTTGCTTCACATAATCGAGGCCCACGCGGTCGAGGTAATGCACCGTACGGTCGAGGTAGTAGGCTTCCTCACGATACAACTGGAGGAACGCGCCGGTGTACTCCTTGACCTCCTCGGCCGTCTTCACCTTCACGAGAAACTGCGCCACTTCGGTCTTGATGCCACCGTTGCCGCCCACGTACAGCTCCCAGCCCGAATCGACGGCGATCACACCCACGTCCTTGATCCCCGCTTCGGCGCAATTACGCGGGCAGCCTGACACGGCCAGCTTCACCTTGTGCGGCGACCACATGTTCGCGAGCATCGTCTCCAGATCGATGCCCATCTGCGTGCTGTTCTGCGTGCCGAAGCGGCAGAACTCACTCCCCACACACGTCTTCACCGTGCGGATCGACTTGCCGTACGCATGCCCCGACGGCATGCCCAGATCGCGCCAGACATTCACCAGATCGTCCTTCTTCACGCCGAGCAAGTCGATACGCTGCCCGCCCGTGACCTTGACCATCGGAATCTGATACTTGTCCGCCACGTCGGCAATGCGGCGCAGCTCGCTCGCATTCGTCACGCCGCCCTTCATCTGCGGGATAACGGAGAACGTGTTGTCCTTCTGGATGTTGGCGTGCACGCGCTCGTTGACGAAGCGGCTTTGCGGATCGTCCACCGCTTCCTTCGGCCACGTGCTGAGCATGTAGTAGTTCAGCGCCGGACGGCACGTCGCGCAGCCGTTGGGCGTGCGCCATTCGAGGAAGTCGAAGGCGGCGCGGTGAGTGGTCAGGCGATGCTCGCGCACCGCACGACGCACATCCGCATGCGACAGATCGGTGCAGCCGCACACGGCCTTCTCCTTCGGCGCGGCGTCGTAGGTCGAGCCGAGCGTGCTCATCAGAATCTGTTCGCACAGCCCCGCGCACGAACCGCAGGAACTGGCCGCCTTGGTGTGCTTCTTCACTTCGTCGAGCGTGAACAGGCCCTTCTCGGTGATGGCCTTGACGATGGTGCCTTTGCACACACCGTTACAGCCGCACACCTCATCGGTGTCAGCCATCGCGGAGGCACGGTTCTGCCCTTGCGTGCCGACGTCGCCCACGCTCGACTCGCCGAACATGATGCGCTCGCGCAATTCGCCCAGCGTGCGCCCTTCGCGCAGCAGCTTGAAGTACCACGCGCCGTCGGCGGTATCGCCGTACAGGCATGCGCCGACGAGCTTGTCGTCACGAATCACCAGCTTCTTGTAAACGCCGCTCGCCGGGTCCGACAGCACGATTTCCTCCGTGCCTTCGCCGCCCAGAAAGTCGCCCGCAGAGAACAGATCGATGCCGGTGACCTTCAGCTTGGTGGAAAGCACCGAGCCGCGATAGCTGCCGATACCCATCAATGCGAGGTGATTCGCACAGACCTTGGCCTGTTCGAACAGCGGCGCGACGAGACCGTACGCCACACCACGATGGCTCACGCACTCGCCCACGGCGTAGATGCGCGGATCGTAGGTTTGCAGCGTGTCCGACACCACGATGCCACGTGCGCAGTGCAAACCAGCCGCTTCGGCCAGCGTGGTATTCGGGCGGATGCCGGCGGCCATCACCACGAGATCCGCCGCGATTTCGTCGCCGTTGCTGAACTTCACGGCGCGCACGCTGTGCTTGTCGTCGCCGAGAATTTCCGACGTCTGATGCGACAGACGGAACGCAAGGCCGCGCGCTTCGAGCGACTGTTGCAGCAGCTTGCCTGCCGTGCTGTCGAGCTGACGCTCCAGCAGCGTGTCGGCCAGATGCACGACGGTGACGTCCATGCCGCGCAGTTTCAGGCCGTTGGCCGCTTCGAGTCCGAGCAGTCCCCCGCCGATCACCACCGCGTGGCGCTTCACCTTGGCCGTCTCGATCATGATTTCGGTATCGCGGATGTCGCGATAGCTGATCACGCCGTCGAGATCCTTGCCCGGCACCGGCAGAATGAACGGGCTGGAGCCAGTCGCGATCAGCAGACGGTCATACGGCGCTTCGGTGCCGTCGGCGCAGCGCACCACGCGACTCCGACGGTCGATCTGCGTCACTTCCTTGCCGAGGTGCAGCGTGATGCCCTTCTCCGCATACCAGTCGAGCGGATTGAGCACGATGTCCTTGAACGCCTGCTCGCCGGCGAGCACCGGCGAGAGCAGGATGCGGTTGTAGTTCGGATGCGGCTCTGCGCCGAACACGGTGATGTCGTATTGGTTCGGTGCAATCTCAAGCAGCTCTTCGAGCGTGCGGATGCCGGCCATGCCGTTGCCGATGACGACCAGACGAGGTTTGCGCATGCTGTCTTCTCCTGTTGCGCCTGCAGCGCCCGAAAAACAAAACGGCGTCCATCCGTGCCGAAGCACAGAGGGACGCCGTTGTCCTGTGGGTACGTCGCAGGCTGTCCCGCCCGACGTCGCACCTGAATCCTTTGCCGGCGACGCCTTTGCCGCTGGCATTAACGCTAACGCAACAAGCGTGCCAGCACGTGAGACATCGCCCGCGGGGCGTTGTCGGGTAAGGAGAAGATCAGAAGTTGTCTATGGGAAACGCCCGAAAGTGGTATCGATTCTGCTGCACCGCACCAGTGCATGACGTGGGGCCGCCGCCCCGCGCGCACCAACTTGATGCCTGCATGCGGTGCGTCAGCTTGCTTCGCTGGTTTTGGCACCTGACGATTTGTGTCCGCTGACTTGCGCGCCAGCGTCGTGCGGCAAACGCATGCCGTCGATCAGTGCGAGCAAGGCGATTCCCCCCATGACGACGAACGTCCAGCGGAAACTCGCGGTGCTGAACGGCGCAACACCCGCCACTTCAGTGAACTTGAGGATGAGCGCGCCGAGCGCGATTCCCATGCCCGTCATCATCTGCTGGAGTGCGGACGACAGCGTCGCTGCGCCGCTCATGTCGGCGGGCGGCACGTCGGCGAACGCCATCGTGGCAAGCGTGGTGAACTGCATCGACCGGCAGATGCCGCCGAACAGCAGCACGAGCGCGACAATCCAGAACGGCGTCGACGACGACAGCGCGGCGCACATCAGGAAGCCGATCACGACGAGCACGCCGTTACCCAGCAGCACACGACGGAAACCGAAGCGCCGGAGGATCGGCGTCGTCGCCGGTTTAATGCCCAGATTGCCCGCGAAGAGCGCGAGCATCAGCAGGCCGGACGTCACCGCGCTCAGGCCGAACGCGAGTTGGAACATCAGCGGCAGCAGAAACGGCGCGCTGCCGATCGTCATGCGAAAAAGCGAACCGCCCCACACCGTCACGGCAAATGTCTGCACGCGCATAGCGGCCAGATTGATGAGCGGGTGCGGCGTGTGCAGGAAGTGCCGGATCGACCAGCCCATCGAGAGCAATCCGATGGCGAGGCAACCGATCACCATCGGCCAGTCGGCGGGCGTTCGGCTCGCCAGCTCGACGCCGAACATCAGCAGGCTCGCGCCGACGCCGCTCATCACGAAGCCCGGCAGATCGAACGGCTTGCGCTCGCCCGGCGACGGCCCCACCAGCCACAACGCCCCTGCGAACGCCGCAAGGCCCAGCGGCACGTTGATCAGGAAGATCCAGTGCCAGCTCCACGTCGACGAGATGAAGCCGCCAAGTGCTGGGCCGAGTACGGGTGCGGCAAGGCCCGGCCACGTGATCGTTGCGATGGCACGCACCAGTTCCGGCTTGGGCGTATTGCGTAACACGACGAGTCGCCCGACCGGCACCATCATCGCCCCGGCCAGCCCCTGAAGCACCCGGCAAGCGGTGAACATGCCAAGGCTCGTGCTCATCGCGCACAGCACTGATGCCAGCGTAAAGAGCGCGATAGCGGCGGGAAACACCCGACGCGGCCCGAGCCGGTCCGCCAGCCAGCCGCTCGCCGGGATGAACGCCGCGAGTGCGACCAGATAAGCCGACAGGCCGATGGACAGTTGCGACGGCGCGACGCCGAAGTCCGTCGCCATGGCGGGCAGCGACGTGGTGATGATGGTGGCGTCGAGGTTCTCCATGAAGAACGTCGACGCCACCAGAAAGGGCAGCGCGCGTCGGCTCACTCAATCCTCCTGCATCAACGCGCGGCCGATGATGAGTTGCTGAATCTGTGTGGTGCCTTCGTACAGGCGCAGCAGACGCACGTCGCGATAGAAGCGCTCGACCTTGTACTCATTGATGTAGCCTGCCCCGCCGTGCACCTGCACGCCGCGATCTGCCACACGTCCGACCATTTCCGTACAGAACAGCTTGGCGCACGACGCCCGCGTGCTGACGTCGGCGTCGCGCTTGCCCACGGGCTTGGCGTCGTATCGCGCGGCGCAGTCCTGCACCATCGACCACCCGGCGTAGAGTTCGGCCTGACTGTCGGCGAGCATCGCCTGTACTAACTGGAAGTCGCCGATGCGCTCGCCGAACTGCTTGCGTTCGCGCGCATAGGCGACGGACTCGTCGAGAATGCGCTGCGCCATGCCGCACGCGAGCGCCGCCACATGCAGGCGCCCCCGGTCGAGCACCTTCATGGCCGTCTTGAAACCCTTACCGGCAACGCCTCCGATGATGTTCGCCGCCGGCACGCGCGCACCTTGCAGCACGACGTCGCAGGTCTTTGTACCGCGCTGGCCCATCTTCTTGTCCGGCTTGCCCAGCGAGAGGCCCGGCGTGTCGGCCGGGACGATGAACGCCGAAATGCCGCCCGCCCCCTCGCCGCCGGTGCGCGCCATCAGCGTGAAGGCACCTGCGCGCGGCGCGTTGGTGATGAAGCGCTTCACGCCGTCGAGCACGTAGACGTCGCCGTCGCGCACCGCGCGGGTCTTGAGCGAGGCCGCGTCCGATCCCACATCCGGCTCCGTCAGCGCGAACGACATGATCAGATCGCCGCTCGCCACGCGCGGCAGCAGATCGCGCTTCTGCGCATCGGTGCCGTCCATCAGAATGCCCTGCGAGCCGATGCCGACGTTCGTGCCGAATACCGACCGGAACGCGAGCGACGTCTGACCGAATTCGTAGGCCACGCGCACTTCCTGCACCATCGACAAGCCGATGCCACCGAATTCCTCGGGAATCGACAAGCCGAACAGTCCCATCTCCTTCATCTCGTCGACGATGGTGGCGGGCACTTCGTCGTGCTCCTCGACGTCGTTCTCGGCGGGCACGAGCCGCTCGCGGATGAAGCGTTGGACCGCCGCGAGCAGCAGCTCGAACGATTCGCTATCCAGTCCCTTGGATGTCATTGGGCGTCCCTTGAAATATGTCGTAACACTTGGCGACGGGCATGAAGCCTGCTCGCCGGATGCCGCTATCTTACCCGCCGGAATCGCCGAAAGGCACGCCACATCTGCCTTAGCGATGAGGGACGACATTCACGGAACAAGGCTTCCCACGATTCCCACGGATTTCGCAACAGCCTATTAGCTAGCATCCTAATTATTAGTTAACATATAATCTTTCGCCATGACCTCCCTAGAATCGCTCCGTTTTGTCTTCACCAGCCATCTGCTGCTGGCAGGCAAACAATGGCGCCAGTTATCGCAGGGCGCGATCGTCGAATACGGTATTTCCGCGGCAAGCGCCGGCCCCTTGTTGTTCATCCGCCGTCTTGGCCAGGGTGTGCGTCAGGTCGAGTTGGCCGAATACGTCGGGCTCGAAGGCGCGTCGCTGGTGCGTCTGCTCGATCAGTTGTGCGCGGCCGGTCTGGTCGTGCGCGAAGTCGATGCGAGCGACCGTCGCGCCAATGCGCTGCGACTCACCGAAGCGGGTGAAACGCTCGCCGAGAAGCTCGAAGTCGAACTCAGCCAGTTGCGCGCGAAGGTGTTTGCGAACATCCCCCGGGAAGATTTCGAAGCCGTGCTGCGCGTGTTCGAAACGCTCAACCGCACGGCGGATCCGGACGGTTCCATCCTCGCGATGGAACTCCCCAAGAAGTAGTCAAAGAAGTCGACCGTGCTTACCTGGCCTTCCTCCCGCGACTGGATTTTCTCGATCAAGGCGTTTGTCGCCTCGATGCTGGCGCTCTACATCGCGCTCGCGCTCGGCCTGCCGCGTCCCTACTGGGCGATGGCTACCGTCTACATCGTCTCGCATCCGCTCACGGGCGCGACGCGCTCCAAGGCGCTGTACCGCGTGCTCGGCACGCTGCTGGGTGCGGCCGCGTCCATTGCGTTCGTCCCCGCGCTCGTCAACACGCCCGAATTACTGATGGCCGCCGTCGGTCTGTGGACCGGCACGCTGCTCTATATCTCGCTGCTGCATCGCTCGCCTCGCAGCTACGTGTTCCTGCTGGCGTCGTACACGCTGCCGCTCATCGCCCTGCCCGCCGTGAATACGCCGACTGGCATTTTCGACATTGCCATCGCCCGTTCGGAAGAGATCATTCTCGGCATCGTCTGCGCCAGCGTCGTGGGCGCGGTAATTCTGCCCACGAGCGTGGCGAAAGTGCTGCACGACCGCTCGACCCGCTGGCTCACCGACGCCGCGCGCTGGACCACCGACATGCTCTCGGCCGACCCGGAGGGCAAGGCCACGCGTCACATGAGCCGTCACCGCATGGCGGCGGACATTCTCGCCCTCGATCAGTTGATCAGCCAGCTGTCGTATGACGCCGATACGTCCGAGCGCGTGCGTGACGCGCAGGAACTGCGCGGGCGCATGACGATGATGATGCCGGTGCTCTCGACCGTCGCGTCGCTGGTGCAAACGTTGCGCCTGCATCCGAACGGTGCACCCGAAGCGCTTGAAGCCAAGATGGCGGAAATCGTCGCGTGGCTGCGCCGGGGCGCGCCGTCGCCTGCACCCGCGCATCTGCTCAAGCCGCCACAATCGGCCGGTGAGGCGTCGGACTGGTACGGCGCGCTCGTGGCCGCGACGGAAGACCGTCTGCGCTCGCTCGTGCAGCTGTGGCAGGACTGCGCTTCGCTGCAACGCCGCTTCGGCCAGCATGAAGACGCCCCCGAATGGACGCCCGCCTTCCCGCACTGGGAACTGGGCGGCGCGCGTCACTACGATCACGGCCTGCTGCTGTTCTCGACGATTTCGGCAGCCCTGTGTACATTCCTGATGGGCATGGCGTGGATCTACACCGGCTGGAACGATGGTGCTGCGGCTGTCTCGCTCGGCGCGGTGGCTTGCTGCTTCTTCGCGGCGATGGACGAGCCCGCACCGTTCATTCGCTCGTTCTTCTGGGCGACGGCCGTGTGCGTGATTTTCGCCGCCGTGTATGTGTTCTTCATCCTGACGAACGCGCACGACTTCGGTCTGCTAGTGGCGCTCTTTGCCGTGCCGTTCGTATTGCTCGGAACACTGATCCCGCAGCCGCGCTTCACGATGGTGGCCATGCTCGTGGCGGTGAACACGGCGACTTTCGTGGGGATTCAGGGCGGATACAACGCCGACTTCCAGAGCTTCTTCAACAACAACATCGCCGGTGTGGCCGGAGTGTTATTCGCGCTGCTGTGGACGTTGCAGACACGCCCGTTCGGCACGCGCGTCGCCATGCGTCGCCTGATTCATTCGAGCTGGCGCGACATCGCAAAAAATGCGATGGGCCGCTCGGTAAGCGAGCACAACCGGCTGCGTGCGCGGTTGCTCGACCGGCTCGGCCAGTTGGTGCCGCGTCTGGCCGCGAGCGAAAGCGAAACGTCCAGCGACGGCTTCACCGAAGTGCGCGTCGAGCTCTCCGCGCTCGCCCTGCAACGCGAATTGCCGAATCTGAATCCGTCGCAGCGCAACGCGGTCGAGGCCGTGCTCTGCGACGTGGCGCGCTTCTACCAGTCGCGACTCGACGCACAGGTGAGCCAGCCCGACGCCACGCTGAAAGACAAACTGCTGGGGGCCGTGCGCTCGCTGGTGGCCCATAGCGATCAGGCCTCGCGCAGTGCGCGCGCCTCGCTCATGGACATCCACGTCGCACTCTTCCCGCCCGCAGCCCCTATCCACGCTTCGACCCGGAGTGCCCAATGAGCGGCGAGATCGACATCTACGGTGTATTCGTGCCGACGCTGCTGGCCCTGATGGTCGTGGCGTTCGTGCTGACGGGCGCGCTGCGCTTCGTGCTGGCGCGCATCGGCTTTTACAAGCTCGTCTGGCACCGCTCCTTATTCAACCTTGCTGTGTACATCATCGCGCTGGGCGGCATCGTCGCCGTGGCGCACGCCTACCAACCATGAAACTGAAACTTCGCTCTCTCGGTCCCGTCGTTCTGACGCTCGCGGTCTCCTGCGTGGCGGTCTACGTGTTGCTGCACCTGTGGGACTACTACACCGTCGCCCCGTGGACGCGCGATGGCCGTATTCGCGCCGACATCGTGCAGGTCGCCCCCGATGTCTCCGGCCTGATTACCGACGTCGAGGTCAAGGACAACCAGCCGGTGCACCGTGGCGATCTGCTGTTCGTGATCGACCGTGATCGCTACACGCTCGCGTTGCAGCAAGCCGAGGCGACCGCCGCCGCACAGCGCGCCACGCTCGCGCAGGCGCGTCGCGAGAACGCACGCAATCATCAGTTGACGGAAGTGGTGGCCAAGGAAGTCGTGGAGGCCGGTCAGGCCAAGGTCGAATCCGGCGAAGCGGCTGTGGCACAGGCCGACGCTGCGGTGCGTCTTGCGAAACTCAATCTCGAACGCACGCGCGTACTCGCCCCCGCCGACGGCTACCTGAACGACCGGCTGCCGCGCGTGGGCGACTACGTGACGACGGGGCGTCCGGTGCTCTCGATGGTCGACGCCGGTTCGCTGCACGTCGAAGGCTATTTCGAAGAAACCAAGATGCGCGGCATCCATATCGGCGACAAGGTGGAGATTCGCCTGATGGGCGAGCGTCACGTATTGCATGGACATGTGCAAAGCATCGTCGCCGGTATCGAGGATCGCGACCGCACCAGCGGTGCGTCGATGCTGCCGAACATCAACCCCACGTTCAACTGGGTCCGTCTCGCGCAACGCATTCCGGTACGCATTGCGCTCGACGACGTGCCCGCCGACATGCGTCTCGTCGCTGGTCGCACCGCCACGGTGACGGTCGTCGAAGGTCAGGACAAAGCCGCCCAGCCGAAGCACGCGGCGCAGCCTGACGACGAAGCACCCACCGCGATGGCCGCCGTCTCGCGAAGCGACGCACCGGCAGGAGTGCGCAAGTGAGCGCGACTAAGACAACGAGCGCGGCCTTGAAAACCACTCGGCCCCGCCTCCTTCTGCTCAGTGCGGTCGCTGTCGCGGCCGCGCTCGTCGCGGGATGCACGACCGTCGGACCGGACTACCACCTGCCCGAACACTCGGTCATGCGCTCGCCCGAAGCCAACGGCGCGCTCGCGAATGTCTCCCAACCGGGCACCGTCTCTATCGAAGCGGTGCCCGACGACTGGTGGCAGCTGTACGACGATCCGAAGCTCGACGCGCTCGTGAAGGAAGCCCTCGCGGCCAATACGAACGTGCGCGTAGCGCTGGCCAACGTTCAGCGTGCGGTCGCGTTGTATCACGAAGTGGAGTCGGAGAATCTGCCGCAAGGCGGCGTGCAGGCCGAAGCGGCCCGCGCGCAGATTTCGGGTGAAAGTCTGCTCAAGGAAGAGAAGCTGCCGGTGGTGAACATTGCCGTCGCCACGCTCGGCATCTCCTATCAGATCGACTTCTTCGGCAAGCTTGCCCGTGCGGACGAAGCCGCGCTCGCCGCCGCCGAAGCGAGTCAGGCAGCGCTCGATGTTGCGCGTGTGAGCGTAGCGGCCGAGACCGTTCGCGCTTATGTACAGAGCTGTGCGGCCAATCACGAGTACGACATTGCCAACGAGCAACTGAAGTTGCAGGAACGCAGCGTCGCGATCACGCGCAAGCTGGTAGACGCCGGACGCGATCAGCCGACCGATCTGCTGCGCGCACAGGCGCAGGCCGACACGTTGCGTGCCGGGCTGCCGCATTACCTGGCGCAGAACGAAGCCGCCAACTACCGGCTCGCCGTGATGCTCGGCAAGGTGCCGGGTACGCTCGACGCAAGCCTCACACAATGCCGTCGTATTCCGCAACTCACGCAGGCGCTGCCCGTCGGCGACGGCACGGCGCTACTCAAGCGCCGCCCGGACGTGCGTCAGGCAGAGCGCGAACTGGCATCGGCCACGGCGAAGATCGGCGTGGCGACGGCAGACCTGTATCCGACGATTCGCTTCGGTGCATCGATCGGCGCGAACGGCGTGCTGGAGCACTTCGGTCAGGGACGCACCGAGCAATGGACCGTCGGTCCGATGATCTCGTGGTCGCTGCCGACCAACGGCGTGCGCTCGCACATCAAGGGCATGGAAGCCGGTGCGAATGCCGCGCTCGCGCATTTCGACGGTGTGGTGCTTAAGGCGATTCAGGAAACACGAACGTCGCTCTCGGCGTACACCCGCGAGTTGCAACGCGACGATGCGCTACGCGACGCGCGCGACAAATCCCGTGCCGCCGCGCAACAGAATCACAAGCTCTATCAGGCTGGCCGTGCGCCGTACCTCACGAGCCTCGACGCCGAGCGCACGCACGCGAGTGCCGAAGCAGCCCTCGCCGCCTCCGAAACGCAGGTCGCCATGGATCAGGTCAATCTGTTCCTGGCGCTGGGCGGCGGATGGCAGTCGAGCGTCGCAAAGGACAAGGCCGCCATGGCCGAATCTCATTCGTCCGACGCATCCACACATTGAAACAAGGTCGCTGGCACGTATCACACGATATGACATCGGATACGCTGCCGGACCTCCGGAAACACACAAGCCCCGTCGGGACCGAGGTCCTCTGGCGGGGCTGTGGCAAGTGACACGCTAGGGCGTCGTGAAGAAGATTCGCGCGGCGCGGGCGGGACTCGTAATGGTCGATGCGATCAAACGAATCAGGCGGGCCGTCGGCGAATCGGGTACCACTTCAACACTTCAATGCATCTCGGGACTGACTGTCCCCCTTCCACACATCAAGACTTCAGTTGACTGCCGGGGCTTGCGGTGCAGCGCTGTGTTGTGCAGCTTCGATTTCGGCGGTGCGCTTTTGCAGCTGGACCGATTGCTCGAAGGTGTACGGGAAGTTGAATTCCGTCACCGGCGACAGGCCGAGTTCACGTGCAGCTTGCAGTTCGGCGCGGACATGCTCACGGGTCACACCGGTCGATTGATCGGCAGCGAAGGCCGAGCCGGCGGCCACGGTCAGGCTGACCAGCGCAATGGCGCTCAGCAGGTTCTTTTTCATGGAAAACTCCTTTTATCGTTCGTATGTCGTTCAAAGTGACGAAAACCGCTAACTAACCAGTTTTCGCCATGAGTAAATTATAGTTTTCCCTAGGAAATGAACTAGCCTCAAAGCGACAACACACCGTTTCGGAAAAGGGGTGAAATCGGATGAATTCAGGGGTGGAATGTCTCGAAAATGGCGGGAATATGTCGCGCATTGGGCAAAGGCGACAAATGTGAAATCACGCAGATCTCTCGAAAATCGCGTGATTCCCAACGAATGAATGTCGGGACGCAGAAGGACTGAAAAATCCGGTGGTTTACGAAGGGAACTCGCAACGCAAAGCGGTTTCGAGAGCACCCGGAAAAGGCGCTCACGAATCTCGTTTGAAAATGGATAACTTCAGGGGGAAATCAGACCGGTGCTGATTGCGGCGGCAATCGCCTGATGCCGGTTGACCGCGCCAAGTTTACGCTTGGCGTTATTGATGTGAAATGTGACGGTGTGCTCGGAAATCTTCAGGATCAATCCGATTTCCCAAGCCGTCTTCCCGCGCGCCGCCCACAGCAGGCTTTCGATCTCACGCGGGCTGAGCTTGCCGGTGCAGCGGCTGGCGACCCACTGCATGTCGAGTTGCTGAATCGCCTGATGGAAATAGAGCGCCGTCAGATAGATTTCACCGACCATGCGCGCTTCGAGTTCGGCCGATTCTTCCGGCGATTTTGCGGTCGCCGCGCTGAAGATCGCACGCTCGCCCGCCGCACCATAGATAGGGATCGAAACGCCGCTGCCCAGACCGTGCGCTCTCGCGTCGGCAAAGATCGGATGCGGCCGCTTTTGCATGAGAAACGTGCGCCAGAGAATCGGCAGCGGCGACAGATTCGCCGCCATCAGCACTGGATCGACTTCGGCATATCCCGCGCTCTGATAGCGCTCGATCCAGGCCGGTGGAAACGTCGTGAAGATGTGACGACTCGGCATGCCTTGCGCGGAAATGATCTGATCTTCCATCTGGAATGCGGCGGCTTCTCGTTCGCGACGCGGCAACAACGGGGCATAAAACAGCGCGTCGTACTCCAGCGTTTGCGTCAGCTTCTGAAACTCGGCGTCCAGCGCCTCGACCGAGCGGGCTCCCAGCAGCCCCTCATATCGATAAAGGTTGTGATGCATTGCGAGTTACACGTTCTCAATAATTGCCGGTTTGGATGCCGTTATTCGCGCATTGTAGTCCGAGCCTTGTGTTTTGCGGGGAGTAATTTTGCCCAATAAAACAACGACTCTTTTTCACGTGGAGTGCGAATCATTTTCTCATTGAATTTCACAACACGCTGCCCAGCCCTTCCAATGCCGACAAGACTTTTCGCAATCCCGGCGTGAGCGGTTTATCCTGCCTGACAACAATCGCCAACGTTCTCGTTAATTCCGGTGTGAGTGTCGATATACGCAATCCGCGTCGATGATGAACGGCATTCACCGACATTTTCGGCACGATGCTGTATCCGAGTCCGGCCGCCACCATCTCCTTGATCGCTTCGATGCTGCCCAGCGCCATCACCGGACGCATGCGCAAACCCGCTTGCAGAAACCAGTCGTCGATCAGCAGGCGGGTGCTGCTGCCGGACTCGAACGCGACCATCGGGGCGGCGGCCAGCGTGTGCGGCGTGACTTCGTCGCCCCATGTGTTGTCGTTCGCCGGTGCGATCGCGACGAATTCGTCGCGCAAGACCGGCGTGACGTGCAGGCTGCGCCCCGCAGCGGGCAACGTCACGAGGCCGATGTCGAGCCGGTTTTCCGTGACGGCTGCGACAACGTCGTCGGTGTTACCCGTGCTCACCCGAATGTCCAGTTGCGGATGCCGTTTGCGCATCGCGCGCAGCATGGGCGGCAATAAATGGATGCAGGCCGTCGCCCCCGTGCCGATGGCGACTTCGCCGGCCACACCCCGCGCGTGGCTCGAGAGCGCCTGCATCGCTTCTTCGACTGCGGCATCGATGCGGCGCGCGTGTTCGAGCAGCGTCAAACCGGCGGACGTCGGCTTAAGCCGCTTACCCACCCGCTCGATGAGCCGCACGTTCAGGCGTTGCTCCAGTTGGCGCACCTGAAGGCTGACGGCCGGTTGCGACAGGTCGAGGCGCACCGCTGCCGCCGAGAAACTCCCCGCGTCGACGACTTCGGCGAAGGTCTGCAACTGATCCAGATTCAGGCGCTTCATCTCAAAGTTTTCCTTATGAACCGGATAAGATGCCAAGACTTTACCAAGAGATGGCGTGAGCGCACCATGCACGGCATGGCTTAGATTCCGATAGCACCCGGACGACAACGCGCTACGAACACGCCTTCCCCCGGTCCATCGCTCCCCCTTTTCGTCATGCCCCTTGTACTCCGGCTCGGCCTCGCACAACTCATCAACTGGGGCGTGAGCTTCTATCTGCCCGGCGCATTCGCGTGGCGTATCGCACGCGACACCGGCTGGGCGCAGACGTGGGTCTTCGCCGGTCCGTCGCTCGCCATGCTGGTGATGGCCGCCGTGTCGCCGCTCTCGGGCCGCTGGCTGGAGCGCATGGGCGGACGCCGCGTGATGTGCCTGGGCACCCTGATTTGCGCCGCCGGATGCGCCACGCTGGCCACGAGCACCACGCTCGTCCAGTTCTACGCCGCCTGGTGTTTGCTCGGCGTGGGGATGCGTCTGTCGCTGTACGACGCCGCCTTCGCCACACTCGCCGCCCTCTACGGCGCCACCGCCCGCAGGCCGATGACGCAGATCACGCTGATCGGCGGCCTCGCCACCACCGTCTTCTGGCCGGTCGGCAACTGGCTCGGCGACACGTGGGGATGGCGACCGGGGGTGCTGGTGTATGGCGCGTTCGGCCTGCTGGCGTGGGCGTTGCTGCGCAGCCTGCCCCCAACGCCCCCTCGAGCACCGGCCACCGACGCCAGCCGCAACACACGCGCCCCACTGCCGTGGCAGTCCGCGCTGCTCTATGGCGCCATCATGGCGCTGGTGTCGATCCTGTCGTCGGGACTGGCGGCGCATCTGACGTCGCTGTTGAGCGTACAAGGGCTGCCGGTCGGACTCGCCGCACTATGGGGTCTGGGTCAGGTGTGCGCGCGAACGCTGGAGTGGCTTCAGCCGCGTCAGTCGAGCGCAGTGAATCTCAACGTGGTGGTCGGCTGCGGACTGCCGCTGTGCTTCGCGCTGGGATTGGCGGGGATGTCGTCCGTCATCGTCGCCGGGGTCTTCATCTTCTTCTACGGCGCACTGAACGGACTGGCGACGCTGCTACGCGCCAGCCTTCCGTTGGAACTGTTCTCGCACGAGGCCTACGCGCGGGCGCTCGGCACCTTGCTCACCCCCGCCTTCGCGGTCTCGGCCGTCGCCCCCTGGGGCTACTCGGTGGCCCGCGCCCACTGGGGCGACGCGGCCATTCTCTGGGTGTCGCTGGTCATCGGCCTGCTGATCGCAGTGGCTGCGCTATCGCTGCGGCGTCTGGGGCAGACAGCGCCTGTTCCACAAAAGCCCGAAGAAACTCGATCCATGTCTTGACCTTCGCGTCGAGGTAAAGCCGCGACGCGTAGACCGCGTAGACATTCGTCCCCTGCAATTCGTACTCGGGCAACACGCGCACCAGCGAACCGCTGCGCAGCGCCGAGAGGGCCGAGAGCAGCGGCACCGGCCCCACGCCGCAGCCGCTGATGAGCGCCGCCGCCAGCGAGTCGGCCGTGTTCACGCGTAGCCGCCCCGAGGGCACAGGCAACTTCACGCCGCCGTCCGGGCCTTCGAAAAGCCAGTGATCGACGGAGTAGTGCGGTGCATTGAGGCGCACCTGCGTGTGCTGCGCCAGTTCGTCCAGCGAGCGCGGCGCGCCATGCTCGGCAAGATACTGGGGGGCTGCGCACAGCACCGACGCCATCCGGCAAATCCGTGCCGACACCAACCCCGAGTCGGGCAACTGCGCCGTGGCGAGCCGCAGCGACACGTCGATGTTCTCCTCCAGCAGATCGGGCACACGCGACGACAGCAGCAAGTCGGCCTCGACGTCCGGGTACTGCTCAAGGAAGCGCGCCAGTGCGGGCACCACGAACACCTGCCCGAAGCTGGCCGGCGCATGCAGACGCAGCGTGCCGCTCGGCGCGGCGCTCGCGGCCCCGGCTTCGGCCTCCGAGACATCGACCAGCGCGATGATGTCCCGGCAGCGCTCCAGGTAGCGCTTGCCCGCGTCCGTCAGGGCAAGCTTGCGTGTCGTGCGATGCAGCAGCCGCGTGCGCAGGTGCGCTTCGAGTTCGGAAATGGCCTTGGACACTTGAGGCGTGGTCATGTCGAGCGCGCGCGCCGCGCCGGCAAAGCTCGCGACGTCGGCCACACGCACGAAGATCCGCATGTTCTTTAAGGTGTTCATGGAGGGCGATGATATCGCGTGATGGCGCTCGTGCAGACGATGAAGTCACTGCGACGACAAAGGCGTGGCGGCAGAGATAACCGCAGGTCATATGCACGTGAGGCGATATTCGTTGGGATCAAGCGTCGCGCGGGGTATCCTAGCGGCCCGATCAGACTCTCCTGACCGCATTGATTGCATTTTCGCCGACGAGACTATTCGCATGACCGATATCACCACCCGCCAAGCCGATCATCCTATCGACCCGCAATTCGTGGCCCGCTGGTCGCCGCGCGCGTTCAAGGACGAAACGATCCCCGAAGCCACCCTGCTGTCGTTCTTCGAAGCGGCTCGCTGGGCACCGTCGGCCTACAACGCACAACCGTGGCGCTTTGTCTTCGCCCGTCGTGGCACGCCGCATTGGGACCAGTTCGTCGGTTTCCTCAACGAGTTCAACCAGACGTGGGCCAAGAACGCCGCCGCCATCGTCCTCGTGATCTCGAAGTCGACGCTCACGCCCCCGGGCAGCGACAAGGAAGTGCCCGCGCCGACCCACAGCTTCGACGCCGGTGCGGCGTGGGGCTACCTCGCCCTGCAAGCCTCGCTCTCGGGCTGGGCGACGCACGGTCTGGCCGGCATCGAACACGACAAGATCCGTAACGAACTGGATCTGTCGTCGAAGTACAAGATCGAAGCGGCCATCGCCATCGGCCGTCCGGGCGGCGACGTGAACGCACTGCCCGAAGGCCTGCGCGCGCGCGAAGTGCCGAGCCCGCGCGAGCCGATCGCCAAGATCGCGTCGGAAGGCCGCTTCGCGTTCTAATGCCTTAGCAGCTGTCGTCGCCAGGTGGCCGACGACGATGCACGAAAAAACCCCGCCGGATCGCAAGACCCGGCGGGGTTTTCGTTTGACGTCGACCGATGCGGTCACGCTACGTCCGCATCACGACGCGTCACTCTCAGGCTTCCATCCGCCACCCAGCGCACGATACAACGCCACGTGATTGACGAGCACCCGCTGCTTCACGTCGATCAGCTGCTGCGCCGCGTGGAACTCGCTACGCTGCGCGTCGAGCAATTCGAGATAGCTCGCCACGCCGTTCACGTAACGGCGCTTGGCCAGCCGCAGCCGCTCGCGTTCGCCATCGGAAACACGCTTTTGCGCCTGATACTGACGCGAGAGCAGTTGCTGCGCCGCGAGGGCGTCGTCGACTTCCGCGAATGCCGTCTGGATCGCGCGTTCGTAGGAGACGACCGCCATCTCCTTGCGGACGTTCGCCAGATTCAGGCCCTGGATGTTGCGCCCGCCGCTGAAGATCGGCACGGTGATCTGCGGCATGAAGGACCACACGCCGGTGCCCGCGCCGAACAGATCGGAGAAGCTGGCGCTGGCGGTGCCGATGTCGGTCGTCAGTCTGACCGACGGGAAGAACGCCGCGCGCGCTGCGCCGATATTCGCATTAGCCCCGCGCAGCTTCGCTTCGGCCTGACGAATGTCCGGACGTCGCATCAGCAACGACGACGGCAAACCCGCTGCGACCGGCACCACGAACGCGCCGTCGAGCGACGTCGCCGCCGCAGGCTTCGCACCGACGTCGCCGGTGAGCACCTGCAATGCGTGCAGGATCTCGCTGCGCTGGCGCTCACGTTCGGCCAGCGCGGCCCGCGCCACTTCGACCTGCGTCGTCTCCGTGTTCAGGTCGAGGTCGTCGACCAGCCCACGCTCCGCGCGCAGACGAATGACGCGAATGCCGTCCTCACGCGCCGCCAGCACATCGCGGGCGTAGGCGATCTGCTCGTTGGCGGCGACCAACCCGATATAGGACGTAGCCACTTCCGCCACCAAACTCACCTGCGCCGCGCGTTGGGCTTCCTCGCTCGACAGATACTCCTCAAGCGCGGCGTCGCGCAGACTGCGCACGCGGCCGAAGAAGTCCAGCTCGAACGCGCTCACACCCACCGTCGCACGCACATCGTTGGCCACATAACCACCCGGCATATTGCTCGCGCCATCGGGCTGTCCGGCCGAGCCGGAGTAGCGTTGACGGGAGAACGCGCCGCCTGCCTGCACACTCGGCAGCAGATTGGCCGACTCGATGCCGTACAACGCGCGCGCTTCCTGCACGCGCAGCGACGCCAGCCGCAAGTCGCGATTCTGTGCGAGCGCGCGGCGAATCAGTGTCTGCAAGTCCGCATCCGTGAAGACCTCGGCCCAATCGGCGTCGGCCGACAGCGGATCGGCGAGCGCCAGTTGCACACCGCTGCCCGCCGGGGCTTCGTAGGTGGTCGGCATCGGCGCAGCCGGACGCTCATACGTCGGTGCCATGGTGCATCCGGCCAGCAGCGCGAACAGGCACACGCCCGCCACGGTTATCCCGCGCATGCGGGGTCGAAACATCGTCATACCTTCCCCTCGACGGCCGGTGCGCCTTCATGTGCATCGTGCGGCGCATCCTTACCCGGATGCGAGCGGCGCACGAAGCGGCCCACCAGCAGGAAAAACAGTGGCACCAGGAAGATCGCCAGCACCGTGGCCGTCACGATCCCGCCCAGCACGGCCACACCGATCGCGCGCTGCGCACCCGACGCCGGGCCGGTCGCAATCGCCAGCGGCACCACGCCGAAGCCGAACGCCAGCGACGTCATCACGATCGGACGCAAACGCAGTCGCGCAGCTTCCACCGCCGCATCGAACCACGTCATGCCCTGCTTCGCGAGATCGTTGGCCACCTCCACAATCAGAATGGCGTTCTTCGCCGACAGACCAATGGTCGCAATCAGGCCCACCTTGAAGTAGATGTCGTTGGGCATGCCCATCAGGCTCACGGCACCGAGTGCGCCGATCACGCCCAGCGGCACCACCATGATGACCGCCGCCGGAATCGCCCAGCTCTCGTAGAGTGCCGCGAGCGCGAGGAACACCACCAGCACCGACAGCGCAAACAGGATCGGTGCCTGCGCGCCGGACGCCCGCTCTTCGAGCGACTGACCGCTCCACTCGTAACCGATGCCTGCCGGCATCTCGGACATGAATTGCTCCATGCGCGCCATGGCTTCGCCGCTGCTCTTGCCCGGGGCCGATTCGCCCTGAAGCGTGAACGACGGATAGCCGTTGTAGCGCTTCAGCTGCGGCGAGCCGAGCTTCCACTTGAGCGTGACGAACGACGACAGCGGCACCATCTCACCACTGGCGTTGCGCACGCGCAGATTGCCGATGTCCTCGGGTGAGACACGCTGACGACCATCCGACTGCACGACCACGCGGCGATTCTCCGAGCCGAGCATGAAGTCGCCCACATACTCCGAGCCGAACATGGTGGCGAGCGTGGTGTTCACGTCGTCCATGCTGACCTTGAGCGCTTCCATCTTGCGACGGTCGATGTTGATGTCGATCTGCGGCACCTCACCTTGCCCGGCAAAGATCACGTTCTTGAGCACCGGATCTTTGGCCGCCTTTTGCAGCAACTCGTCGCGTGCGGCGGTGAACACTTCCGCGCCCACACCAGCACGATCCTGCAAGCGCAGGTTGAAGCCGTTCGACGAACCGAGTTCCGGCAACGCCGGGCTGTTCATCGCGATCATCATGCGATCCGGCTGGCCGGTGAACTTCGCGTTCACGCGCTCGACGATGGCATTCACGCCGTCATGCTTCGACGTGCGTTCGTGCCAGTCCTTGAGCGTGACGTACAGCATGCCGCCTCCCGGGCCCGCGCCGAACTCGTTCCAGCCACCCAGCACGAACACGTGCTTGACCGGCTCGTTCTCCATCAGATAGCTCTCGATGCGCTTAAGCGCAGTCATGGCTTCGGGCAACGTTGCGCCCTGCGGCTCGGAGGCCATCACCATGAAGCTGCCGGTGTCTTCCTCCGGCACGAAGGCCGACGGCAGACGCATGAACGCCAGCGGCACCGCGATCAGGATCGCGCCGTACACCAACATCGAGCGCCACGGATGGCGCAGCGTCTTGTCGACCCGGCGCGTGTAGCGCTCGGTGCCCATCGCGAAGGTGCGGTTGAACCAGCCGAAGAATCCGCGCTTCTCGTGGTGATCGTGCGCCACCGGACGCAGCAACGTCGCGCACAGCGCCGGTGTCAGCGAGAGCGCAAGGAATGCCGAGAAGCTGATCGACACCGCCAGCGTGACCGCGAACTGCCGGTAGATGTTGCCCACCGCGCCCGAGAAGAACGCCATCGGGATGAACACCATCACCAGCACCACCGTAATACCGATGATCGCGCCGCTGATCTGCTTCATCGCCTTGACCGTCGCCGCGTAGGGAGATAACCCCTCCTCGACCATGATCCGCTCGGTGTTCTCCACCACGACGATGGCATCGTCCACCAGAATGCCGATGGCCAGCACCATGCCGAACATCGTCAATGTGTTGACGGAGTACCCGAGGCCCAGCAACACGCCGAACGTACCCAGCAAGGCCACCGGCACGACGAGCGTCGGGATCAGCGTCGCCCGCAGGTTCTGCATGAACAGGTACATCACGATGAACACGAGCACGATGGCTTCGAGCAGCGTCTTCACCACCTTCTGGATCGACACCTTCACGAACGACGCCGTCTCGTAGGGCATCTGGTATTCGACGCCCGCCGGGAACAGCTTCGCCTGCTCGTCCATCACTGCACGTACAGCCTTCATCACTTCGACGGCGTTCGAGCCTGCCGCGAGCTTGATGCCCATGGCAGTGGCGGGCAGCCCGTCGACACGCGACGAATAGTTGTAGTCCGACGCGCCCAGTTCCACGCGCGCAACATCGCCCAGCCGGATGGCCGAGCCGTCGGCACGCACGCGCAACGGAATGCTGGCGAACTGCTCCGGCGTGGAGTAGGTCGTGTCCGAAACGACGTTCGCATTGATCGGTGCGGACGTCGGCGTCGAACCCGCGCCGAGATCGCCGACCGTCACGCGCGCGTTGTAGGCGCGCACCTTGGACACGATGTCCGAGGCCGTGAGATCGAGCGCGACGAGTCTGGCCGGATCGGGCCAGATGCGAATGGCCTTCTCCGTCCCCCAGAACTGCACCTGACCGACGCCGGGCACACGCTTGAGCTGGTTGACGACCTGCGCCGCCGCAAGCTCACCCAGATCGAACTCGCCGATAGCCGGGTTGCGCGACGACAGCGTCACCACCATATGGATGTTGTCGGCCGCACGCTCCACCTTCACGCCATAGCGACGCACGACTTCCGGCAAGCGCGACTCGACCGTCTTCAGCCGGTTCTGCACTTCCACGGCGGCCAGATCAAGGCTGGTGCCCTGACGGAACGTGAGGTTGACCGACGACTCGCCGTTACCGCTGGTGGCCGACGTGTACATCAGCCCCGGCGCACCGTTCATCTGACGTTCGATGATGGCCGTGACCGAGTCTTCGACGACCTTCGCCGAAGCACCCGGGTAGCTGCTGTACACGCTGACCATCGGCGGGGCGATGTCAGGGTACTGCGCGACGGGTAGCGCCCGAATGGCCAGCAGGCCGACGAGCGTAATCATCAGAGAGATCACCCAGGCAAAGACCGGGCGATCGATAAAGAAACGAGCCATTTGGATTACGTCTCCGCTTTGGAGGCCGGACTGCCGTTGCCTTGCGGCGTGGCGTCGGTGGACTTGGCGGTGCCTTCGCCGGCGTTCTTCATGTCTTTGGCATCTTTGGCTTCATTGCCTGCGACCTTGGTCTTGACCTTCATGCCGTCGGAGAACTGCGTCAGGTTCTGAACGATGACCTGCTCGCCGCCCTTGAGACCCTCCGTCACCAGCCAGTCATGACCTTCGATGGCATCGGCGTGGACTTTACGGTCGTGCACTTTTCCGCTGGCGTCGACGACACGGACGATGGCACCTGCCGTGGTGCGCGTGAGCGCTTCGCGCGGTACACGCACGACATTCGGATTCACCGCGCCTTGCATGCGCACTTGCACGAATGCGCCGGGCAGCAGCACGCCGTCCGGGTTCGGCAGCAATGCGCGCATGGCGATGGTGTCCGTGCCCGGGTCGACGGCCAGATCCGTGAAAAGCAGCTTGCCGGGCAAGGTGTACTCGCGCCCGTCCGGCAGCGTGACGTGCACCTGTGGCGCGGCCGCCTCGTTGCCATGCTCGAGCTTGCCTGCGCGCAGGTCGCGCGTCATGGCGTAGACCTGTGCGGCGGGCTGCGAGAAGTTCACGTAGATCGGATCGATCTGTTCCACTCGCGTGAGCAATGTGGGCGAGTCGAGGCCGACCAGCGCGCCTTCGGTGACTTCGGCACGACGCACGCGTCCCGCGATAGGAGAGACGACGCTCGTGTAGCCGAGGTTGAGTTCCGCTTTACGCACTTCAGCACGAGCAGCCAGCACTTCGGCACGCGTACGCGCTTCGGCGGCACGGGACTCGGCGTCTTCACGGGCGCTGATGGCGCGCTCCTCAAGCAGGCCACGATAGCGCTCGATCTTGTCTTTCGCGGAATCGTGTTCGGCTTGCGCCTTGGCGAGTGCACCGCGCGCGGCGTCGAGCGCAGCGGACAGCGGCTGCGGATCGATGCGGAACAGCACATCGCCCTTGGCGACCTTCTGGCCTTCCTGGTATTTACGCTCCATGACGACGCCGCCCGCACGGGCGCGCACGTCGGCACTGCGGTAGGCCTCGAGACGGCCGGGCTGCTCGGTCGTGAGCGGCTCGGCACGACGCTCGACCGTGCGCACGACGGCCTCCGGTGTGGCGTCGGCTTCTTCCTTTTTGTCACGGCCAGAGCACGCGGCGAGAAGCAACACGCTGGCGATCAGGGTGGCGGAGACACCCGTCAGGACTCCGAAACGGGTACGGAGAGTTCGGTTATCGATTTTCGATGACATGTAAGCACGTTGGATTTACGACATCCGGTCAAGGGTGTCGCAACCGCGTTCGGTGCGCGGCGTCGAGCGACGGGCTGGCTGCAAATGAGCCAGCGATGGGGGAGGACCGGGGGCCCCGCATCGCTCCGGAGACACCATGGACGGCAGGTACGCGTTGCGCGAAGGAGGTCTATGCCCAAGACCACCGGACCGGGGGATCCGGTCGTCTGCCGCCAAGCCTATGTTGGCATTTCAATCTGGCGTTTCATATTGGAGCTGCGCGATTCTGCCGCTAAATTGTTGTTAGAAAAAGTTGGAACCTATCTATAAAATGAATGGATGAACTGGACAATTGAACAATTGCGCTACTTTGTGGCGGCAGCGGAGGACGGCTCGATATCCGCTGCCGCCCGTCGTATGGGGAAAGCCCAGTCGGCGGTGAGCACGGCAATTTCGCTGCTCGAAGCGGATTTGGGATTTGAGCTATTCGACCGCAGCCGTCGGAATGCACGCCTCACCGATCAGGGCGAGGTGATGCTGCTCGAAGCCAAGGAACTGCTGCGCCAGGCCGAGGGGCTGAACCATCGGGCAAACGCGCTGGCGTTCGGTGAGCAGCCCCAGCTGTCGCTGGCGCTGGACGAGGCGTTGCCGTATCAGGCCGTCAGCGAACTGGTGCGCGACCTCGCTTATCAGTTCGCCTATCTCGAACTGACGCTGCTCAACGGCACCTCGACGGAAGTCGCCGAATACGTGGAGAAGCAGCGCGCGGATATCGGCTTTCACGTCGACCGTGGGGCGATTTCGTCGGCGCTCGGCCACAAGTACGTCGGCTCGGCCGTGCAGGGCGTGTTCGTCGCCGGCGACCATCCGCTGGCGTATCGCGATCAGGTCACGCGCGGCGATCTCGCGAAATATCGTCAGCTTCTGTTGCAAATGGACGACATCACGCCGTTGCAACTGAGCCCATCGATCTGGCGCGCGGACAGCTCGTACGTCATTGCCAGCATGGTCGTGGACAAGCTGGGCTGGGCGGTGCTGCCCATCGATATCGCGGCGTACGAAGATCTTCATGAACTTCGCTGCGACGACCTCGGTCTTCCGCAGTTGCCGGTGCGCATGCTGTGGCGGTTCGGTCGTGAACCCAACGATGTCATGCGCTGGTGCGAAGCTCGCTTCGGGGAGTTGTTGCGGGTGAGTTCACAAGGGACCTGAAAACCATGCACGACGCGTCGCGGCAATTCTTCGCCCGGTTCGACAGCCGGACACACCCGGAGGCACCGGAGATCTGGCGCACGTTGGTGCGACCTTATGTCGACGTTGGCATCGAAACGAGCCCTCAGGGGTTTCAGGGGGAAATGAGCGGCACGCATCTGGGCGATTGTCTGATCAGCCGGAGCACCTGCTCGGCCACCATGACGCATCGCCGCAGCGCGGCAGACGTGCGGCGCAGTCACGTCGATCACCTGATGATCCAGTTGGTGACCTCCGGCGGCATCGAGGGCGAGTACGGCAAGCGCACGGTCAACGCCAGTGCCGGGGCCATCAGCGTGTTTGATCTCGGGCAGACCGTGAACAGCCGCACGCCCTCGTTTTCGACGATCACGCTCACCGTGCCGCGCGACCGCCTGCCGACGTCGCTGCGCAACCGCAAGCTGCATGGTGCCGTACTGGATCCAGCGCTGGGTACCTCCCGACTACTCGCCTCGCACCTGAGCGAACTCACGCGAAGCGCGCACATGCTCACGAACGAAGAGATGGCGGCGTCCGTGAATGCAAGTCTGATTCTGCTGGGCGGCGCACAGTCGAAGCTCCTGGACAACGACGCGCCGACGCAGCAAGTGCTTCGCGACGGCGTCAAGCGCCTGGTGCAGGCGCATATCGAGCGTCATTTGCACGCCGAACAGTTGTCGCCGGAACAGATCGCATTGGCGATGGGGATCTCGCGATCCAATCTGTACCGATGGTTTCAGGCGGACGGCGGGGTGCAAGCCTATATTCAGGCCCGCAGGCTCGATCGGTGCTTCGACGAACTCCTGCTCTCGACCGGCCAGCGAATCGCCATCATCGAGATCGCCTACCGTTACGGTTTTTCGAGCGAAAGCGTGTTCAGCCGCGCGTTTCGTCGGCGGTTCGGTGTCAGTCCGGGAGAAGTGCGCGCGAGTGCGCACAAGACCATGGTTCGCCACCCGCATCCGTCCGGCGTACCGGGTCCGGACGGCGCACCGCCGTCACGAGACGAGACCACCATCCGGGCATGGCTCGAAGGCCTTCAGCGCACGCGTCCCGGCCCAACCGACGCTGCATCCGACGTGCCTTCCTGAGCATAGCGAGCGCGCGTCCTGCCGTTGGGACGCGCAGTCAATCTTTCCGGGACGCCATGCGGGGCGGGCCAATATTGGTTCGTCGAAGATCGGGATTTTTCGCGATCCTTCACGATGGCCTTCGTCCTTCCTACGCGCCCGCACACGCGCCCTCGCCGCTCTTTGGTTGCCCTGGCGGCTAGCGCACTCCTTAGCCCGAGCACCTACGCCGCAGATTCGGTGAGCGCGGAAACGCCCATCTTCTTCTCGTTGCCACAAGCGAACGCCACGAATTCCGTGAGTATGAGCGCGGACGGCTCGACCGTGATCGGCACTTTGACCACGCCAGCAGGCCTTCGCGCCTTTCGCTGGACCAACCCCACGGGGGTCCAAATCATCAGTGACGTGGGTGGCGAAGCCGCCGCAGTGAACGCCGACGGCAGCGTCGTGGTCGGCTACGTCCGCACTGGTTACAACACGAGCTACGCCTTTCGCTGGACGGCAGACGGCGGCACGCAGAATCTCGGCTCCCTTGGTAGTGGCGTCTCGTCGAACGCCTTTGGCGTAAGCGCAGACGGCACCACCGTCGTGGGCGGCTCGCTGGCGAAGGGAATGTCCGAACAGCGCGCGTTTCGCTGGACGGCGGCCAGCGGCATGACCAATCTTGGCACGCTCGGCGGCGACGCCTCCTATGCGATCTCCGCGAACGCCAACGGCAGCGTTGTAGTCGGCTGGTCCGGCGCGTCGGCCACCGACGCCTCGGTGATACACGCATTCCGCTGGACCGCGCCCACGGGCATGCAGGACTTGGGGACGCTCGGTGGCACCCTTTCCAACGCGAAAGCCGTGAGTGCGGACGGCAACGTCGTGGCTGGCATGGCCAACACCGCAAGCAACGCTCAACGGGCATTTCGCTGGACAAGCGCAACCGGCCTGGTCGATCTTGGAACGTTGGGCGGCCCGCTATCCGTCGCAACCCTCGTCAGCGCCAACGGCGCCGTCGTCGTGGGGGGATCCTACACAGCGCAAGGTGAAATGCGCATGTTCCGGTGGACAAACGCCACCGGCATGCAGGATCTGCTCACGCTGCTCTCCAATGCCGGGGTCTCCACGAGCGGCATATCGCTGAGCACTGTCTCGGGTCTTTCGGCCAACGGGCAGTACATCGCGGGAGACGGTTTCCGCTCCGGGCCGAATAGCACTCCTCAGGTGTACGTCATTCGCTATCTCGATGCGACGGTGTTGCCGAAACCCGATCCGGACCCTGCAACCCCGGAGACGCCCTCCACCAAGCCCGATGGCGGTACCTCCCCCGGCACGTCGCCCGGCACCACCACTCCGCCGCCGGTGATCGCCGGTATCACCACCCCCGCATCGGTGCAGGCGTCGGCCGATCAGATGGGCCGGGCGCGTCAGGGCGTCATGGGGCAGATGCATGGTTTCGCCGATCAGATGTTGGGCGAAGGCCAGATGTCCTCGGCCTCCGGCACGTCCGGCGCTTCGGGACCGACGGGCGGTGTCGCCGCGTTTGGCGCTGTCGGCTCGCTCGCCGCAGGGATCACCGGGCATCTGAATCTCGCGCCGTTCGAGATCGTCGCCGGCGTGGGTTACGCGTCGGAAACCTACGGCGACACGCAGATGAAGGGAGCTTTCACGGCAGCGCTCAAGCTACGTTACGAGCACCGGCTTGGTGAGCGCTTCGGCTGGTTCGGCGAGATCGGCGGCTTCTACTCGCCGGACAGCAATTACCGCTTCTCGCGCAACTACGCGAACGGAGCGGGCACCGCGACAGGCAGCGCCAATGCGTCCGGACGGCAGGCCTATGGCTTTGCCCGTCTCGGCATGCGCATCGATGCGACCGACAGCGATCAGTTCAGCCAGTCGATCGAACTCGGACGTCAGGTCATGCGCACGTCGACGTATAGCGAGGTGCTTTCGCCGGGCAACCCGTTCGAAGCCAGCATGGGCGCATCGTCGTCGACCATGAATGTCCTGAAGATCCGCGAGAAGTGGGTACATGCCTTCACGTCGAGCATCGATGCGGCGCTCTGGGGCGCGTGGGCGCACGGCTTCAATTATCGAGACGGCTCGCAGTTGAATGTCGGCGGCATCGGCAGCCTCACGCCGCAGGTCTCAAGCCGTCTGAACTGGCTGGAATATGGGGCGCGAGTGGGCTACCTGATGACGAAAAAGGCCAAGGTTTCGGCATTCGTCAACGGCGTAGCAGGTGGCGACGTCGGTTCGCGAACGCACGTCGGGGTCAACCTGGAAATGTTCTTCTGATTGTGCAGGCATACTGCGAGGCAAGCGCGGCTCGCAGTATTGCCGATTGCCACACTACGCACATACAGCAGCGATACCCTGGGTCACGGTCATAGACCCGGGCGTCGCAGGACGCCCTCAAGGAGAGCCCCCGATGGCGAAACCCTCGAAAACAGCGCTATTCAATGCAGCACGGAAGTGGGATTGCGGCACGGTAGCGGGCTTGCTGTCCGAGGCCCCGGACCTCATTTCCGCCTCGGACCCGAAGCATCGGACTGCGCTGCATCTGGCCTGTTCGATCCGCCCCTCGGAGACGGCAGGACTGCTGGAGCCGAACGGTCTGAAGACGGCCGAGACGTTGCTGGAAGCGGGGGCGGTGCTGGAGCAGGTCGTCCCGATGGATGAGGACGAGGGCGATTTTCAGGCCACGGCGCTCTGGTACGCCGTGGCGCGCGGCGAAAACCGTCCGCTCGTGGAGTTCCTGCTGCGTCGTGGCGCGAACCCGAGCTATTCGCTGTGGGCGGCCGTGTGGCGCGACGACGATGCCATGTGCCGCGCTCTCCTCGCCCACCGGCCGGTGCTCAATCTGCGCGCCCACGGCGAAACGCCGATGTTCTACGCGGCACGACTGCAACGGCTCGCCACGCTGCGTCTGCTGATCGACGCAGGCGCAGACCCAACGATCGCCGACGTCCGTGGCCGAGATTGCGTGGACATCGCGCGCGAACGCAAGCTGCCGAGCGATATCGTGGAGATGCTGGTGGCGCTGAAGGCGCGCGGGCCTCGCGCAGAAGCCTGACGCGACTTAACGAGGTGCTTTGCGCTGACGGGCCAGAAAGCGGTCCAGTTCACCGGCAAACACCTTGCTGTCGCGCGGACTAAACGGGGCAGGGCCACCGGTCTCGATCCCGGCGGCGCGCAACTGGTCCATCATGTCGCGCACGGACAGGCGCTCTTTGATGTTTTCCGACGTGAACCAGCTCCCGCGTGGATCAAGCGCTTTCCCTCCCTTCTCGATGACCGCCGCCGCGAGCGGGATATCTGCGGTAATCACCAGATCCCCGTCTTCGACCATCTCGACGATACGCGCGTCCGCCACGTCGAACCCCGGCGGCACCTGAATCGATTTGACGAACGGCGACGGTGGCGTGCGCAGAAACTGATTCGCCACCAGCGTCACCATCATTTCTTCGCGCTTGGCCGCGCGGAACAGAATATCCTTAATGACTGCGGGGCAGGCGTCGGCATCGACGAGGACTTGCATTTCAGGACTTTTTCGAGAGAGAGGCCGTCATGATACGGCAAGGTGAGAGCGCCCCCCCGCGATGACCAATGCTAGACTCTCGCGCGACGCCGATCGACGGCACGCTTAGCGAGAGACTCATGTCACTGAACGTCAAGTGTTTATGCGGAACGATGTCCCTGGATTTGCATGGCAGTCCCGCCGCGCGGGCGAACTGTCACTGTTCGTCATGCCGGGACTTTTACGGCACGTCGGTCTTTTCCGCGACAGCGTGGGCGTCTGAGGCGGTCACCGTTGGCGAGCGCGCTGGAAGCACGTTCAAACATCCTGAAAAGCAGATGACGAAGACGTTCTGCGACGTCTGTGGCGAAGTCGTCTTCGGCACCAATCGCCTGGGCATGCGCGTGGTGCCGAACGCGATCACCGCCCGCGCGACCGGCGGCAAACTCGACGCCGCACTCGCGCCGACAATGCACCTGTTCTACCGTGAGCGCGTGGTGGATGTCGTCGACGACTTGCCGAAGTATCTCGATGGCTGGGACGGCCCGACTTACGTCGCGGCGTAGCTCCCCGCCAACGTCACCACGCATCGCACTCGGTGTGGTGACAGGCAAAAATTCCCCCGCTCAGGCCTGGGCAAACGAGACCACCGTGGCGTCCAGTCCCGCCTGTGCGCCTGCGGCGTCGATAGCCGCTTCGATGTGATCGAACGGGAAGGTTTTAACGCCGATCGTCTCAAGCGAGAGCTGGTTCGCACGCACCATGGACACCAGCGCGCGATAGTCGGACGGCGCGTACATGAAGTGCCCCATCACCTCCCAGCTGTTGCGCAACATCTCACCATAGGGCAGCGGCAAGGGCACGTTCATGCTGCCCATCAGCACCATGCGGCCACGACGTTTGAGGCTTCGCAGCGCGGACAGCGTGCTGGACGGGTCCGTCGCCTGCCCCACCATATCGAACGCCAGATCGACACCCGAAGGCCCGACCGATCGGATCGCCGCAGCATCGCGCACTGCGTCGCCGGACAACACCACCGGACGCACCCGCTCCCCGCCGAGTCGGGCGAGCGACTCAAGCGGCTCGATGCGGCGTCCCAGCGCGATGACGCTCGACGCGCCCATGGCAAGCGCAGCCAGTACGGCGGCCGAACCGAAGGCCCCCGTCGCGCCGTTCACGACCACCGTCTCACCCGCCACCAGACGCCCACGACGCAGACCGCCCATCGGTACGGCGAATTTGGAAAGCGTGGCCAGCCGTTCCGACGGGACGTGTTCCAGCCCTGCCAGACTCACCAGTGCGGATGCAGGAAACTCGGCAATCTCACGCAACGTGCCGTGCGGAAAGTCTTGCAGCAGCGGCGCGCTGTCGTCGCTGATGCCCGTCAGCCCGATCAGGACTTCCGCGGGCGAGTCGACGTTTTCGGTGCTCGTCAGATACGGATTGACCGCGACACGCTGACCGGCACAAAAGTGATGCACCCCGGCGCCCGTCGCCACGATGGTGCCGACGCCGTTCGTCCCCGGTGTGAACGGCCCTTCCGGGTATTGATACGGCAATTCACCGTTCAGATAGGCACGCGTGTAGCTCAGCAGCGGGACCGCTTCCATGCGCACGAGCACGGCACCGGGGCGCACGTCGGGGGTATCGACGTCGCGCAGCACGAGGGGTTGTCCGACACGTTCGAGAATCCAGGCTTTCATGATCGACACTCCGGGTTGAGATGACATGCCTTGCACTCTAGGCGCTCCGGACGTATGTTTGAAATAGATGGCAAACATACGAGGCATAACCGTGGTCGATTTCAAGGGGGTGGACCTGAATCTGCTGGTGACGCTCGACGCGCTGCTCGCGGACCGGAACGTCACGCACGCGGCCGAGCGGCTCGGGCTGTCGCAGCCCGCCGTGTCGGCCCAGTTGGCGCGACTGCGACGCCTGTTCGGCGATCCGCTGCTGATCCCGGCCGACACCGGGCGCGGCATGATTGCCACAGCCCGTGCCCTGGCATTGCTCACACCGCTGCGCGCGGCGTTAAGCGATCTGGCTACCGTCGTGCGTCAGTCGCCAGCGTTCGATCCGATGACCGACGAGCGCCGCTTCGTCATTGCAGCGAGCGATAACGCGACCTCGACGATCGGCATGGCGTTGCTGGAGGCGCTGCCCTCCGTGACGGGAAAAGGGGTGCAGATTGCCTTCGTTCACGCGCGCGCGATGGAGATCGCGGCGCAACTCGAATCCGGCGAAGTCGACTTGCTGATCGGCTCCGAGCGCATGGTCCCGCCGACCATGCGCGCACGAAAGCTCGTGGACGAGACGTTCGTGATGGCACAGCGCAAGTCGCATCCTCGCGGCACCCGCAAGCTCACGCTGAGTGCTTACTGCGCGTTACGACACGTGCTCGTGTCGACGAGCGGCGGGAGCTTCATGGGGTTCGTGGACGAGCACCTTCAGTCGCTCGGCCGCTCACGCGACGTCGCCGTCTCGGTTCAGGCGTTCACCGTGGTGCCGGAGCTGCTGAGCCACAGCGACTACGTCTGCACAATGCCCGCACAACTGGTGTCGCGATATGCCGACCGTCTGGACGCCTTCGCGCTCCCGTTCCCTCTCCCCGGCTTCACGCTGAGCGCGGCATGGCATCCGCGCAATCACAACGATCCGGGCATGGTCTGGTTGCGCGAGAGGCTGAGTGAAGCCGCTACGGCGGCAGCGGCAACGTCAAGCGCAGTGACTCCGCGTGGCAAGGGCATCAAGACTTAAGGCAGTCCTCCGCACGCCAGCCGTGCAGCCAATCCAGCGCGTCGTAAAATCCTTCGTCGGTGCGTCCCTTCCACAGCGAATTGCGTACCAGCCGCTCAACGCCTTTGGCGTGATAGATCCGTCCCATCTCGCGTGCCGAGTAGAGCACGCGTGCCGTGCGGGGAATTCGGGCGGCCTCATAACACTGGAAGGCGCGCTCGAAATCGCCGTCGGTCGCGGCAACGGCTGCGCCTAACGTCACAGCATCTTCCAGCGCCTGACACGCCCCCTGCGCGACGTATTGCGTCATCGGATGCGCGGCGTCGCCCAACAATGTCGCACGCCCGTAGCTCCAGCGCTCGACCGGGTCGCGATCGGCCGTCGCCCATCGCTTCCATGAGGTCGGACGATCCAGCATCTGTCGCGGCAGCGCATGAATGCCCTCGAAGTACGACAGCACCTCCGCTTTGCTGCCCTCACGCACGCCCCATTCCTCCTGCTCGCGACTATGGAACGTCACGACGAGGTTGTACTGCTGTCCGCCACGCAGCGGATAGTGAACGAGGTGACAATGCGGCCCCGCCCAGACGACGGGCGCATTGATCTGCAAGTCTTCTGGCATGTTTTCGACATCGACGACGGCGCGATAGACGACATGCCCCGTCACACGCACGTCATCGCCGATGAGCACCTGACGTACGGTCGACTTCACGCCATCGCAGCCGATCACAGCATCGGCGCGATATCGCTCGCCATGCTGATCGGTCACCGTCCCCCCGCTCGCGTCTTGCGCCAACTCACATACATGCGTGTTGGTGTGGAACTGGATCAGCGGATCGTCCTGCACGGCTTCGAGAATCGACAGATGAATGTCCGCGCGATGGATCACCGCGTAAGGATTGCCAAAGCGCGCGCGATACGGTGCGCCGACGTTGATGCGCACGACCTCTTTCGCGTCGATGGCGTCGAACATCGTCATGTGATCCGTGAACACGGCGCGTCGGCGCGCCGCTTCGCCGACGCCAAGCGCATCCAGTGCGTTGAATGCGTTCGCCGCGAGCTGAATCCCAGCACCGATTTCCTTGATTTCTGCCGCTTGCTCCAGCAACTGCACCCGAATCCCCTGACGCGCGAGCGCCAGCGCGGCCGCAAGCCCGCCGATGCCGCCGCCCACGATCAGCACACGCCGCCCTTTGTCCTTTTCAGTCATCGTTGCCTCCTGCTTAGAAACTTGTCTTCATGCCTGCCATCACGCCGAGCTGGGTCGCGCCCTGTGGCGGGGTCGTTCCGCCGCCGCCCACGCTCACCGTGTAGCTGGCGTGAGCGCTGTTAATCAGATAGCCGCTTTGCAAATAGACGGCCGTGCGCTTCGAGAGCGAATAAGTCCCACGCAACACCGCCAGCGTCGCGCGCGTGTTCTGATGGGTATTGACGATCCGGACGAGCTGCCCGTCGACCTGAAATGCGGGCGTGAAGGTGTAGCTCGCGTTCGCGAAGAACATGTCGTAACGGCCTTCCGGCGCACCGCCCTCGGTCGTCACGTAGCGCCCGATCCATCCGCCGCCGATCTTCAGCGCGCCCCACGTGGCGTAGCCGTTCACGGTGGTGTGCACGTCCTTGTCCATCTCGCCGGTCAGGGGCGTCGAAGGTGTCCCGTCGAAGTAGCTGACGGCAGCACCCGGACCGCCATGCTGGACGTCGTAGGCGAACGCCAAACCGAAGTGCGCTGCGTCGTACTTGAGCATCGCCGTCCACTGACTGCACGTCGACGTATGGCCGGGGATACTGCCGAAGCAAGTGCCTTGCCCCGGCGTGTTGCCGGTGCCCCCGGCGTCGCGCCCGAAGGAATACGTCGCACCGACGGTCAGCCCGCGAAACGTCCCCTTGTAAGCGACCGTGTTGTCGCTGCGCGCCACAGCAAGGTAGGGATCGAGCGAGCTGATGCTGTAGATGTTGGGGCCGAGCACGTTCGCGTCCGCCAGCGCCCAGGTGGTCATGTTGTACTGGCGGCCGAACGACACCAGACCGTAGTCCGACTGCAAGCCGACGAACGCCTGACGTCCGAACAACCGGCCGCCCTGTCCCAACGTGCCGTTATTCGGGTTGAAGCCACTCTCGAGCGTGAAGACCGCGCTGAGATTGCCGCCGAGATCCTCCACGCCGCGCATTCCCCATCGCGAGGGTACCTCCCCCGTCAGGCTGGGCACGCGGAACAGTCCACCGCTCGTGGAGGCGTGTGACACGTACTCGATGCCCGTGTCGAAAACGCCGTAGAGATTCATGTAGCTGGTGGCGTGAGCACCGCAACTCCAGAGTAGTGCGCCGCCGAGCGCACCCCGCAACATCTGCTGATGAGTCTTCGAAATCATGGTTGTCTCCAAACCGGATTTATCTTTGTTATGTGCGTTGTGATGTGTGTCGCTCGGCAGATCGAAAGACGAGCGCCGGCCTCCGGGCAGGCGTGTCGATACCTCCGCACCTTTGCCGGAATTTCCTTGTCGACGCCCTATGTGACGCCGACGGTCTCTGCTCTAGGAAGCGCGCTGCCGGATGTCCGTGTCGCCGTTCAGACGACTGGATCCAATAGCAGCGCGCGACTCACGGGGAAACGAAGACGCAGCGCGTCGTCGTCACCCTTCCGCGCTGTCCCCGGCCGACGTCTGTTTGCCGATGGGTGGCGGGGCCTGAACGGATGGCTCGGCCGCCTTGAAAAGGTCGGCTCGAACGCCCGTCCGGGGCGGATAGATCCGCTCGCAATTGATGACTTTTTTGACTTTTTTCGCGAGCTGTCCCTGCGCCGCGAGCTTACGGTCCCAGCCTTCGGTGTAGACCGCCCCCCACGGGCCGAGATCGACAATCGTCGTGTACCAGTCGATGTCGAGCGGCAGCATCGGCAGGCCGAGCAAGTCGGCGGCCACGTTGTGCCCGGCGTAGCGCCCCATCGGCCGCCCGTGCTGGCACGACATGACGGATGCGTGCTTGCCGTCTTCGAATAGCGCACGCGCGATGTCGCCCGCCGCGAAGACGTTCGCGACACCGGCCACCTGCATGTGCTTGTCGACCGGCAAACGCCCCAACGCGTCGCGCTCGACCGGGAAACATTCCGCCAGCGGGCTTGCCCGCATGCCGCCGCACCAGACCACCGTTGCAGCCTCGATATGTGTGCCGTCGGCCAGCGTGATGCCGGTGCTGTCGACGCGTTTGATATCGACGCCGGGCATCATCTCCACGCCCATTTCGGTCATCGCCTGCTCGATGACAGGCTGCGCACCGCCCATGGCCGACGCGATCAGCGAGGTCCGGTCGACAAGCACCACGCGCGGTGCCGGCTGGTCGACGCCGCCACCCTGTGCTGCAACGAGCGCGCGCAAGCGGCTCGGCAGTTCTGCGGCGAGTTCGACGCCGGTCAGGCCCGCGCCGATCACGATCACAGTGCGCTTGCCCCCGCCGTCTTCCTGCACGACGGTCTCCAGATGTTGCTCCAGCCGTCGCGCCCCCTCGTACGTATCCACATCGAAAGCGTGCGCCGCCAGACCTTCGACGGGCGCATAGGCCAGGTGGCTGCCCGACGCGAGCACGAGCTTGTCGTACGCAACGGAAGTCGCTTTGCCGTCGGTATCGACCGTCACCGTCTTGGCGGCGGCATCGATGTGCGTTGCGGTGCCACGAATCCAGCGCACGCCGGCCGGCTCCAGCACTTCGACCAGCGGGACGAGCGTTACGTCGAGGTCGTCCTCGTAATTGCGCACACGGATGCTGTGATGCGCCGTGGGATTCACCAGCACCACTTCGACGTCCGACGTCGCCTGCGCTTCATCGAGCTTGCGTGCCGCGCCCAACGCGCTCCAAAGCCCGGCAAATCCCCCACCGACAATCAAAATACGCTTCATGATCATTCCTGAATAAAAGAGCTCAATGCGTTCGTACGTTCGTCAATTGGACCGATCGCATCAGTCGATCTTGTTGTGGCGCGTCTCGGTCATAAAGCATGCGCCGACGACGAACGAGAGCGCCGCGACACCCACCGGATACCACAGCCCGCCGTAGACATTCCCCAACGAGAGATTCATCGCCGAGACCACGAACGGGAGCATGCCGCCGAACCAGCCGGACCCGATGTGATACGGCAACGAGAGCGACGTGTAGCGAACGTTCGCGGGGAACAGCTCGACCATGAACGCGACAATCGGGCCGTACACCATCGCCAGCAGCACGATGAGGTACCAGAGAATCAGGAACACCATCGGCTTGTTGATTTGCCGCTCGTCTGCGTGCGCCTGCCAACCGGCGCTTTCCAGTGCAGATTTAAGCGCCGGCACGTCGAAATTGTCGATACGTTGCGACCCGATGCGGGTGACGACGCTGTCGCTCGTGGCCGGTGTCATCGTGTACGACACCCCGGAGGCGCTCAGAAAGTCGCGCACCTTGTCGCAGTCGGACGCAGGCGCGGAGAACAGATGGAACTTGCAGTTATTGGCGGAGACTTCGACTTTCGTGTTGGCGAGGAACGTTTCCAGCCCGGGATTAGCGAAATGGGTTAGCGCTTTGAATGCCGGCTGAATGGTCAGCGCCGCCGCGAGGCACGCCAGCACCATGACCCATTTGCGTCCGAACCGGTCCGACATCCAGCCGGAAACGAAGTAGAAAGGCGCGGCCGCCAGCAGCGACATCACCATCAGCAGATTCGTCGTCTCCGGATCGACCTTGAGGACGGTGCCGACGAAGTAGAACGAGTAGAAGTGCGCCGTGCCATACAACACGCCAACACCCGAGGCCGCGCTGAACAGCAGCACAAACACGTTCTTCAGATTCTTGCGGTCGAGAAAGCTTGCCGCGATGGGATTGCGCGCGAGCTTGCCTTCGGCTTTGTACTGTTCGAAGACGGGCGATTCGCCGAGGCCTGCGCGCAGCTTGATCGCGATGAACAGCAGGATCAGCGAGACGAGGAAAGGCACGCGCCAGCCCCACGTTTCGAACGCAGCGGTACTCATGCAGGCCCGCGTCACGGTCACTACGGCAATCGACAGCACCAGACCGCCGGTCGCGGTCACTTGCAGGAAGCTGCTCATGAAGCCGCGACGCCGCTGATCCGCATGTTCCGTCAGATAGGTCGCCGCGCCTCCGACCTCACCGCCGAGCGCGAGGCCCTGAAGCAGTCGCAGCACGACGAGGAGCGTCGGCGCGAGAATGCCGATGTGGGCATACGTCGGCAACAAGCCGATCCCCAGCGTTGCACCGCCGATCAGCACGATGGTCATGCCGAAGGTGCGTTTGCGTCCGACCCGATCGCCGATGTATCCGAAGACAATTGCGCCGATGGGCCGCAGCACAAAAGCGGCCCCGAACACCGCCAGACTCGACAAGGCCGCCGCCGTCGGATTGCCCGGCGGGAAAAACAGATGGGCGAAGGTGCTGGCGAGTGCGGCGTAGATATACAGGTCGTACCATTCGAGCAACGCGCCGAAGGACGACGCCAGCACCACGCGCGCGCCCTTCGCCGAATGCGCTCTCGGGAGTGGGCAGTGCCCCTCCTGCTTCCGGGTTAGCGAAGTTTCCAATTGCATGTCTCCTGATTATTCAGTATTTGAATTATTTAATGACGGCTATCGGTGCCGCTTTGGGGACGATTGACCTCATGGGAGACCTTCGACCGCGTGGATATGCGTTTATGGGACTACGGTAGACGCTGACCGACGCAAGGTCCATAAATCGGATTCAATACGTTCTATTACGAAACCTAATAGAGGCCGCCCGGCTTGGCCCCACGTGGATTCGCCGCGATTCGACGGAGTTCGGCCGATGCATGAAAACGGCGAAAAAACGGGCGATATGACATCCTCGCTTTCCTGAGAAAACGGAATCGAGCGCCGGGGGACGTCAATGCCGGAAGCCAAACGATGGGGTGTGGCATGAATGAATTCGATCTGAAATTGCTCCAGATCTTTGCCGAGATCTACGCCACGGGAAGCGTGTCGCGTGCGGCGGAAAAACTCGAATTGAGTCAGCCAACGCTGAGCGTGGGGCTGGCCAAATTGCGAACGCGATTCAACGATCCGCTGTTCGTGCGGATCGGTGGCGGGATGCGGCCGACACCACATGCGGAAGCGCTCATCACGCCGATACGCGAGTTGTTACGGCTGTTGCAGCACACGTTGTCGCTTCAGGCCGTGTTCGATCCGCTGTCGTCGCAACGCGTATTCAACATCGCGATGACGGACATCAGTCAGGTCGTGCTGCTGCCGCAAATTCTCGCGAAAGTGCGCGCCGAGGCCCCGAACGTGCGCATCGAGACGACGCATATTTCCACGGAAACTGCGGCGCAACTGGAAAGCGGCGAAGTCGATCTGATCATCGGTTACATGCCGCAAATCGAAGCGGGTTTCTATCAACAGAAGCTGTTCGACGATCATGTGGTTTGCCTGCTACGCGACAACCATCCGAGGATCGATTCGCGCCTGACGCTCAAGCGCTATCTGAGCGAAGCCCATCTGGAAGTGAAGGTTGCAGGCAGCGGCTTCGCCGCAGTCATTCGAATGCTCGAGACCGAAGCGCCGCTGCGACGGGTCCATTTGCGCATTCCGAGCTATCTCGGGATCGGTGAGATTCTGACGAGCAGCGACTTGCTGGCCACCGTTCCGCGATTGCTTGCCGACGTGCTGCAACGGCGCAATGCGCTTCGCGTGCTGCCCATGCCGGTAAGCCTGCCCTCCTTCACGATCATGCAGTACTGGCACGCCCGCTTTCATCAGAACCCTGCCTGCCGGTGGATACGGCAGAGCGTCGCGGAGTTGTTTGGGCAGCAACCCGTTGCTTAGCCACGCACTCAGGTCCTCGGCTCCTGTTGTCTGACTTCCGGCGAATACGGGGCCCGTGTGACGCCGTGGTCATTGATGTCAAAGGTCATCAAGTCTTCGCCAATGACGAAATTGCCGGGATAAGCCGCCTGAACGCGCTCACGCAACTCATCCACGGTGGCTCGCGGTATGTCTGAACGGCTGTAAAGCGAGATGTGGGCAAACACCGCCAGCTTAGGTTTGGCTTCCGAAAGAATGCGACCCGCACTCTCCGGGCTGGCGAGATATCCGTAAAAGTGATTGACGTAGTCCGGTGCGGCTCGCTCGAGTGCGCGACTGCCGATCGCGACGCTCTGAACCATGAGATCGGCATGCTTCGAATGTGCGACGAGGTTTTCGGAGTAAGTCGTGTCGTCGGTAATGACAATGGCGTGTCCACCGTATTCGATGCGGTAACCGAAATCCGGTTTGACATGACCGTGCTCGATTAGGAAGGCCGAAACCCTCACACCCTCCTTCTCATAGACGATCCCGGGCTCGACTCGCTTTGCGTGGATATGCGTCGCCGGCTCGACCACTTCGCCTTCCAGCATTCGCATCCGGTTCTGGTCCTTGAACATCAGCTCGATGCCGCGAGCCACATTGTCGATGCCATCCGGGCCGAACAGGGTCATCGGCGTTTTGAGGCGTCCGTCATCGGTCGGAAGCGGCGCGGTCGCATAAAGGTCCGGCAGCCCGGTGATATGGTCTGAATTCAACAAACTAATAAAGACGGCGGAGATGTCACGCAATGGAACCTGCCGCTGATGCAGGCGCATCGCGACGCCCCGGCCAGCATCGAACAACAGCTTTTGTGTGCCCGCCTCTACAAGCACGCTGATGCCGAAGCGGTTGATGTTCAGTATCGGTGTGCCGGTGCCGAGAAGCGTGACGCGCATCGTCTCCGCACTCGCGGGGGCACTCCCTACGGCGCTCAGAAGCGCCAAAATCACACCACACTTTCGTAGCATCTTCTGCATATGGGGTCTCCGGTTGTTTTGATTTATCGAACCACTTGCGCATGTAGAATTGCACGACCCTCCCGCACGTCAGTAATGCTTTCTTTTTGGGGACTGATAACTTCGCGATATCAGGGTATTCCATGCCACGAGTCATAGAACGACACCTCCTCGCCCGCCTGAGGGCACGGCATCTGGCATTGCTTGTCGCGCTGGCGGATACGCTCAGCATTCACCGCGCGGCTGCGCGTCTTCACATGACACAGCCGGCCGCGAGCAAATCGCTTCGCGAGTTGGAGACGCTGTTCGGCACGCGATTGTTCGATCGTCATCCACGAGGACTCAGGCCCACCGCTGCGACCCAGATCGTTATCGATCGTGCGCGGATCATGTTGACCGAGATGCAAAAGCTCGGCAGCGATCTTGAGCTGATCGCCAACGGTGCTCTCGGAAAGGTTCGCGTCGGCATCATGCCGGTCGCGATTCCCGATTTTCTGAGCAACGTGCTGACGCACTTATCGAAGGATGCACCCGGCGTCGTGGCGGAGTTTCATGAAGGGTCGATCGACTGGATGCTCGGCGGACTGGCGCAGGGCAAGCTCGACTGCGTCGTCTGTCGACTGGGCGACGCGACTGCGGCGGCTCATTTTTCCCGGGAGGCGCTGTTCGAGGAGAGCGTTTGTATCGTCGCTCGCCATCATCATCCTCTGGCTCGACGAAAGAAGATCACACCGGCGATGCTCGCCTCTGCCGACTGGATATTCCCGGGTGGCGACGCACCGTTACGGACGTCGATTCGGCAATTTTTCGCCGACCATCTGACGACTGTCCCCATACCCAAGGTGGAATGTGTCTCGGTGCTTGCGAATCTGCAAATGCTGCAAGACACCGATTGGCTCGCCTTTCTTCCTCGGCCGATTGCCGTCCAATATCAGCGGCTTGGCGTCATCGCTATCCTGAACGCACCGGGAGAATGGCCCATGCCGGCTGTGGGTCTTGTGACGCGCGCGGAGACAAATCAGACGCCGGCGCTGGACGCGTTTGTAAGCGCAGTGCGGTACGTGGGGGCAGGCATTGCCGAAATACGTGCGAGGGCCGACTCGTCAGACCATGGCAGCACTGGGAATAAGCGACAGGCCGGACTTCGGCCAGATTGAAACACGCCAAGCTTGCTGGCCTGCCCAGAGGGATTCGAACCCCCGACCGTCGGCTTAGAAGGCCGATGCTCTATCCAACTGAGCTATGGGCAGTGCGTGATGGCGGCGATCGGATATCGCTGCCGGAGAGACTCGGAGGGCTGGGTGCACGTGAATGAAACGTGCGCCACATCCGAGTAATCGGCGATTATAGCGCACGTACAAGCCAGTATCATGCGCGGCGCTTCGGGACTTGTCCCCTTTGCGTGCCATCGCGTTCGCATCTAGACTTCAGGTGTGGAGGAACGCGCTCATGAACGAGATCGAACGCGAACAACGCTTTGGTGCGCACAACTACTCACCCCTGCCCGTCGTGCTCTCGCATGCGAAGGGCGTCTGGGTCTGGGACGTCGAGGGCAACCGCTATCTCGACATGATGAGCGCCTATTCCGCCGTCAGTCACGGGCACGCGCATCCGCGTCTCGTCGCCGCGCTCACCGCGCAGGCCCAACGCCTCGCCGTCGTCTCCCGCGCCTTCTACACCGACCGTCTCGGCGCTTTTCTCGAACGTCTCTGCGATCTCACCACGCTCGGTGGCGCCCTGCCGATGAACACCGGCGCGGAAGCCGTCGAAACCGCCATCAAGGCGGCGCGACGCTGGGGTTACAGCGTCAAGCGGATTCCTGCCGAGCGCGCCGAAATCATCGTCGCCGACGGCAATTTCCACGGACGCACCACCACCATCGTCGGCTTTTCTTCCGAGCTCGCCTATCGCGCCGACTTCGGGCCGTTCGCGCCCGGCTTCATCCGCGTGCCCTTTGGCGACATCGACGCCGTACGCGCCGCCATCACCCCCAACACCTGCGCCGTCCTGTTCGAAACGATTCAGGGCGAAGGCGGCATCGTCATCCCGCCAGACGGGTTTCTTCGCGGACTACGGCAACTGTGCACTGAACAGAACATCCTTATGCTGCTCGACGAAATTCAATCGGGTCTGGGACGTACCGGCCGCTGGTTTGCCTATCAGCACGAAGGCATCGTGCCGGACGGCATCATGCTCGGCAAAGCCTTAGGTGGCGGTCTGCTGCCCGTGTCCGCCTTCGTCGCGCGGCACGACGTCATCGACCTGTTCGAGCCAGGCAGTCACGGATCGACCTTCGGCGGCAACCCGCTGGCAGCCACCGTCGCGCTCGAAGCGCTCGACGTCATGGCCGACGAAGACCTGCCGGGCAGAAGTGCGGAGATGGGCGAATACCTGCTGTCGCGCTTGCACGCGATTCATTCGCCGTTGATTCGGGAAGTGCGCGGACGCGGTCTGTGGGCCGGCATCGAAATCGATCCGGCTCGGGCCGACGCCCACGATCTGTCGATGCGGATGCTGCGACGCCGTGTGCTCGCCAAAGAAACGCGCTCGACGGTGCTGCGCCTCGCGCCGCCGCTCGTCATCGAACGCGCGGAAATCGACAGCTGTATCGGCGCGCTCAAGGCCGTGCTTGCCGAAGCCGAAGGTCATCGCTGATCCCGCAGCGCAGCGTATCAACCGTCTCAATGCGCCGACGACTTCGACCAGAGATTCATCACCAGCACCCCGGCGATGATCAACGCCATGCCGAGCAATGCCGGTGCATCGAGCTTTTGCCCGAAGAGCACGCGCGACGCAATCGAGATGAGCACGATGCCCAGCCCCGACCACATCGCGTACGCAATGCCCACGGGGATCGTGCGCAGCGTGAGCGACAGCATGTAAAACGCGATGCCGTACCCAACGACGACCAAGGCTACCGGACCGACACGCGAGAATCCATCTGAGGCCTTCAATGCCGACGTCGCAATCACTTCCGCCACGATCGCCACCAACAGGTACACATACGCCATCGACACTCCTTTCGCTTTCGCGCTGCCCGGTTCAAGGCCGCCCATCTTAACCGACGCCCTTGCGCTGCGCCGCCCATGACCACCACACCTCGCGAACGATGGTATGCCCCCATCGAAAAAATCGCTTTCAAGAATTTCTTGCCAAAGCGCACGACGCCGCGCTACAGTCGCCGTCACGGTGTGGCCAGCACACCGGCGTCGCTCGGACGGTTCCGGGCGCTTACGTTCCAGGGTTCAACATGTCCAGCTCTCAGGGCTCGCGCAGCTTTGCGCGCATCAATCGTCTTCCCCCGTACGTTTTCAACATCACCGCCGAACTGAAGATGGCCGCACGCCGTCGTGGCGAGGACATCATCGATCTGTCGATGGGCAATCCCGATGGGGCCACGCCGCCGCATATCGTCAGCAAGCTCGTCGAAGTCGCACAGCGTCCCGATACCCACGGCTATTCGACCTCGCGCGGCATTCCGCGTCTGCGTCGCGCCATCACGCACTGGTACAAAGATCGCTACGACGTCGAACTCGACCCGGAGCGCGAAGCCATCGTCACCATCGGTTCGAAGGAAGGCCTCGCCCACCTGATGCTCGCCACGCTGGATCAGGGCGACACGGTGCTCGTGCCGAATCCGTCCTACCCGATTCACATCTACGGCGCGGTCATCGCCGGTGCGAACATCCGCTCCGTGCCGATGACGCCCGGCATCGACTTCTTCACCGAACTCGAACGCGGCATTCGCGAAAGCCATCCGAAGCCGAAGATGGTGATCCTCGGCTTCCCGTCGAACCCCACGGCGCAATGCGTCGAGCTGGAATTCTTCGAACGCGTCGTCGACCTCGCCCGCAAGCACGACATTCTCGTGGTGCACGATCTGGCCTATGCCGACATCGTGTACGACGGCTACAAAGCACCGTCGATCATGCAGGTGCCCGGCGCGCAGGACGTCGCCGTCGAATTCTTCACACTGTCCAAGAGCTACAACATGGCGGGCTGGCGTATCGGCTTCATGGTCGGTAACGCTGAGCTTGTCGCAGCGCTCGCGCGCATCAAGAGCTATCACGACTACGGCACATTCACGCCGGTTCAGGTCGCCGCCATTGCCGCACTCGAAGGCGATCAGACGTGCGTCGAGGAAATTCGCGAACAGTATCAGCGCCGCCGCGACGTGCTCTACAAGGGACTGACGGAAGCGGGCTGGGCGGTCGATCTGCCGAAGGCGTCGATGTACATCTGGGCGCGCATTCCCGAACAATATCGCGCGCTCGGCTCGCTGGAATTCGCCAAAAAGCTACTCGCGCAGGCGAAGGTGTCGGTCTCGCCGGGCATCGGCTTCGGTGAGTATGGCGACGAATACGTGCGCTTCGCGCTGATCGAAAACGAGTCGCGCATTCGTCAGGCGGTACGGGGTATCAAACACATGTTCCGTGAAGACGGACTGGTGCAGCCGACCACTGCATAACGGCAGCGGCATCGGTCGATCACGACAAGAAAAGGGGGACGCATCAAATGCGTCCCCCTTTCGCTTTCTGTCGCCGTCGCTTAGTCGATTACGCCGGCAACCACTCCTGCAACGTCACCTCGATAGTGATGAACGAGAGATTGCCGCCGCGCACGAAGCGTCCCGCGAACATGCGACCGTTCGTGTCCGCCACCATGCCGTGCAGCATCGGCATGGCGTTGGCGGCACCGGCCCTTGCATCGACCTCACCGAACACGTTAAGGATCTCTACCCCGGGACCGTTCACCACTTGCTCGCGCCAGCCGTCGCCGGCGCGAAACGCCAGCCTCGCATCGATCAGACTCCCGACCGCGCCACGCACGATCGCGCGCGCAATCGCATGCTCGGCGCACAGCGCCTCGATGCTTTCCGTCAGATCCTGATTCGGCTTCAGACGCGCCACCACCAACCTGCCCAACGTGCCATTCTCGATGGCGACCGGAACATCCAGCGCGACGCTCATGACAGTTCTCCCGCCACCGGACGCAACAGATGAAACCGCGTCTCCTCGTCGTCCCCTGTCACGTAGCCGCCATGCGCAAAGAGACACAGACGAATCACCACCGGCTCGTCTCCGGCCCACGTGTGATCGAGAATCAGATGCCCACCATGCAGCTCGCCCGACGGATCGGAGAAGCCCGCATGGCAATGCATCAGCGTCGCGCCGTCGGCCGTTCGGCCCACGGTAATCGCGCCGCCGATCAAATCGACCTCGCGCATCTCGTCGACCGGCTCACCATAGCCGAAGGGACGATCCGCATCCGTCGTGTTCTCGATCATGTGGTACCGCAAACCTCTCGCGGTCCCCGCACAGAAACGCCCGACGCCGCCGCCGTACGCATAGCGGGATAACGCCGCGCGCAAAGCCTCGCCGAGATTGGCACCAGTCCGGATCGTCACGCGCAGTTCGTGCTGCCCGCTCAACACGCAGTCTTCCACACGGGGTAACGTGGGGGCGCCTGCATGTTGAAAGACCCGTGAAAGCGCAGGTTTCATAGTCGATAGTCTCCTTGCTCTTCGAGCATCGTCTTGATTTGCTTCTTCACGATCTTGCCGTAGCCCGATTTGGGCATGGCACTCCAGAACACGAAGCGACGCGGCCACTTGTAGCGGGCAATACGCGCTTCGAGATGTCCGAGCAGTTCATCGGCCTGTGCGGCCATGCCCTCCCGGGCGACCACCACCGCGAGCCCGCTCTCGCCCCATTTGGGGTCGGGCACGCCGAGCACCGCGCACTCCGACACGCACGGATGCGTGAGCAGCGCTTCCTCGATCTCGCGCGGATAGACGTTCGAGCCGCCCGAGATGTACATGTCCGACGCCCGGCCTGTGATGTACAGGAACCCCTGCGCATCGACATGACCGAGATCGCCGGTGTGGAACCAGTCGTCCTTGAACGCCTTGGCGTTGGCGTCCGGATTGTTGTGATAGCCCATGAAGACGGCCGGGCCGCGCACGCAGATCTCGCCCGACCCGAACGCCGGTTGACGCTGCCCTTGCTCATCCAGAATCGCCACCTCCATACCGGTGCGCGGCACGCCGCACGTGCCCACGCGCGCATCCGGCGCATCGTCGTCATCGCTGTGCAACCACGGCGGCAACACCGTGATGTTGCCCGTCACCTCGCCCAGCCCGTAGTACTGCACCAGCACGCGGCCCAGCTTCTGCAACGCGTACTTCTGATCGGCGCGGTACATCGGCGCACCCGCATAGATCACGAAACGCAGCGAGCTATGGTCGTAGCGATCCACGGCCGGATCTTCCACGAGCATCTTGACGATAGTCGGCACCGTGAACATGTTGTCGACCCGGTGACGCTCGACCGCCTGCCAGACCTGCTCCGCGTCCATCTTTTCGCCCGGCAGCAACACGCTGGCCGCCCCGCGCGCCGTGTTGACGATGGCGTGAATACCCGCGCCATGCGACAGGGGGGCGACGACCATCGAGCGGCTGCGATACGTGATGCCAGGCATCAGATCGGCCAGATGGTTGGTAACGACGAACGCCATCTGCCCGTGCGAGAGCACGCCCGCCTTCGGATGGCCGGTCGTGCCCGAGGTGTAGAAGAACCACAGCGGATCTTCATACTCCACCTCTTCCTCGTATCCCTGCGCACCCATGTGTTCTGCAACGAGCGTCTCGTAGTGCAACTCTCCCGCACGCGGTGCTCCGAGAGCGATGACGTGCCGCAACGCCGGCGACGCGGCACGTACCGCATCGACGTGGCCTTCGAAACCCGCGTCGTAAATCATCACGCAAGCGCCGCTCGACTGCCCCAGATACGCCGCTTCGGGCGCGGTGATGCGGAAGTTCGTCGGCACCCACACGGCCCCGAGGCGAAACGCGATCCACGCACTCTCGAATATCGGCAGGTTGTTACGCGAATGCACGAGCAACTTGTCGCCCTTCTTCACGCCGAGCCTGCGCAGCGCGTCGACGGCAGCGTTCACGCGGGCATCGATCTCGCCCCACGTCGTGACGTTGTCGCCGACGATCAGACCGGGTTCGTCCGGGTGCCGCCGCGCGACGTCGGCCAACATCCGGCCGAGGTTCATGACCTTCTTGAGCATTTCTCGTCTCCTTGATGGCCCGGCACGCTCAGCGCGCTTCGAGAATGCTCACGTAGTTCGCCACGGCCGCGCCGCCCATGTTGAAGACGCCCGCCAGCTTCGCATCGGGAATCTGCATGTCGCCCGCCGTTCCCGTCAGTTGCATGGCCGCCATCACGTGCATCGACACACCGGTCGCACCCACCGGGTGCCCCTTCGCCTTCAGACCGCCCGACGGATTCACCGGCAGCAGGCCGTTCTTTTCCGTCAACCCTTCGGCGAGGACACTCGCGCCCTGCCCCGGCTTGGCCAGCCCCATCGCTTCGTATTCGATGAGTTCGGCGATGGTGAAACAGTCGTGCGTCTCGACCAGCGACAGATCCTTGAGCGAGACCCCGGCCACGCCCAACGCCTGACGCCATGCATGCTGGCCACCTTCGAACGCCAGCGGGTCGCGGCGCGAGAGCGGCAGGTAATCGTTGACCTGCACAGCGGCGCGGAAGCCGACCGCCTTGGGCATGCCGCGTGCGACGTCGGCCTTCGAGATGACCAGCGCAGCCGCACCGTCGGACACCATCGAGCAGTCGGTGCGCTTGAGCGGACCGGCCACGAACGGGTTCTTCTCAGAAACGTTGCGGCAGAAGTCGTAACCGAAGTCGCGACGCATATGCGCATACGGATTCACCGAGCCGTTGCGATGGTTCTTCGCGGCAATGCGTGCGAGTGCGTCGGACTGATCGCCGTAGCGGTCGAAGTACGCCTGCGCGATGGTGCCGAACACGCCCGCGAAGCCACCGGGAATGCCAGCCTCCTCACGTGCATACGAACACTTGAGCAGCACTTCGCCGACCTGCGGCGTAGCGAGTTCGGTCATCTTTTCGAAGCCGATCACGAGGACGTGCGTGGCTTTACCCGCCTCGATCGATTGCAGTCCGCCGTGCACGGCAGCCGAACCGGTCGCGCAAGCATTCTCGTAACGCGTGGCGGGTTTGAAGCGCAGGCCGGGAATGCGGTTGAAGATGAGCGACGACGGGAAGTCCTGATACAGGAAACCGCCGTTGAAGGTGCCGACGTGAATGGAATCGATCTGCTCGGGCGTAAGGCCCGCATCGTCGAGGGCGGCCTGGGCGACGTCGGCCAGCAGGACCTCGGCGTCGACGTTATCGAGTTTGCCGAACTGGGAGTGGGCCCAGCCGGTAAGGCATGCAGCAACCATGAAGTGTCTCCGGAAAATTGGGGTCATCCAGACTCCGGTGAGCAATTTCGATGCCAGATCACTGCAAGGCGTTTGTCCATGCGCGGCACGACGCCTGATCTGCCACATCGACGGCTCGGTCAGTCGTCGTTGCGAGGTCGTTCACTTGCTGCGCTTGTGGCGCATACGCAATTGACGCAAGCGTAAAGCGGGATTCGGTGGCCGATCAAGTGAATTCTGAAGCGCGCCGGATGAAGAAAATTTGCTGTGCCGCAGCAATGCCCAGCCCTCCCAAATCGGTGCGACACCTGTCGCATCGGACGCAGCGGCATTTGCGACAGGTGTCGCAAGGCGTCGGTGAAATGCGACAGGTGTCACACCCGCATGGTTGCTGGGTTCGGACAAGCCTCGCACACGCAGCAAAACGCGCCACGCCCCCGGCATCGCCGCGAAGGCCTGTTGCGCCTGATGAAAGGGCTACAGAGGCCGCACGACCGGCGCGTGGCACCGCCCCCGGGAATTCACTAATGCTTAACAACGTAAGGGTTTTCCCGTTCGGATGCCGAACTGGCATTCGATTTGCGTAAGATTAGCCAGCCACTTTTCCGAGTTGGCCGGGACGTTGCACGGCAACACGTGTGCACGGCTCGCGCTTCAGACGCAGTCACCAAACCAAAAAACAGGAGACATGCAGTATGAGCACCATGGATCGCCGCCACTTCATCAAGGTTGTGGCCGCCACATCGGCCGCCGCCGCTACGGGGTTGTATCAAACGCAGGCACACGCCGCCGAATTCACGCTGAAGTTCGCCAATAACCTGCCGGTCAGCCATCCGATGAACATCCGCGCCAAGGAGATGGCGCAGAAGATTGCGGAGCAATCGAAAGGCCGCATCGACTTCCAGATCTACCCGAACAATCAGCTCGGCTCCGACAGCGACATGCTGAGCCAGATTCGCTCGGGCGCCATCGATTACTTCACGCTCTCGCCGCTGATTCTCGGCACGCTCGTGCCGTCGGCACAGATATCGGGCGTGGGCTTCGCGTTCAAGGACTACAGCCAGGTGTGGGCGGCCATGGACGGCGATCTCGGTGCGCACGTGCGCGGCCAGATCGCGAAGACGACCGTGTTCGCGTTCGACAAGATCTGGGAGAACGGTTATCGCCAGATCACCACGAGCAGCCGTCCGATCAACTCGCCGACCGACCTCAAGGGTCTGAAGATCCGCGTGCCGACGAGCCCGCTGTGGACGTCGATGTTCAAGGCGTTCGATTCGTCGCCCACATCGATCAACTTCGCCGAAGTGTATTCGGCCCTGCAAACGCACATCGTCGAAGCGCAGGAAAACCCGCTGGCGCTGCTGACCACGGCCAAGCTCTACGAAGTGCAGAAGTACGTGTCGATGACGAACCACATGTGGGACGGCTTCTGGTTCCTCGCCAACAAGCAGAAGTGGGACAAGCTGCCGAAGGACCTTCAGGAGATTGTCACCGCCAACGTGAACGCCGCCGCCATGGCGCAGCGCGACGACGTGCGCAAGCTCAACGATGGCGTGATGGCGGAGCTCAAGCAGAAGGGGCTGGTGTTCAACGCTCCGAACAACGAGCAGTTCCGCGACAAACTTCGCGCCGCCGGCTTCTACGCCGAATGGCATAAGAAGTTTGGCGACGAAGCATGGGCCATGTTGGAAAAGTACACAGGGAAGCTCGCGTAAATGGAAACGTTGACGATGACGGCCGAGCCGACGCACGCGCTCGCCCGCCTCTTCTGCCATGTCAACCGCGCGGTGATGAAAGTCACCGAGGCGGTTGCCGTGCTGCTGGTGGTGGCGGAAACTCTCATCCTGCTCGCGGGGGTGATCTCGCGTTACGGGTTCGACAATCCGCTCACGTGGTCGGATGAGCTCGCGCAGATTCTCTTCATCTGGCTCTCGATGCTCGGTGCCGTGCTCGCACTCGACCGGGGCGAGCACATGCGCTTGTCCGCCATCGTCAACAAACTTCCCGCTGCCTGGCGCGACTGGTTTCAGACTATGGCCGCGCTGACGGTGTGCGTGTTCGTCGCGCTCATCATCATGCCCGCGTACACGCATGCCATCGAACAGATGGACATCACCACGCCCGCGCTGGAAATCCCCGACGGGCTGCGCGCGGCCGCCCTGCCGGTGGGCGCAGCACTCATGCTCATTGCCGCGATCTCACGCATGGCGCGCTGCTCCAGCGCCCGTCAGTTCGGCCTCGGCGTGCTGTTCGTCGCCGCCCTCGGTGCGGCGCTCTGGCTCGGCCGCCCCGCACTGATCGCGATGGGCAACTACAACCTGCTGATCTTCTTCGTGCTGATCGTCGGCGCGTGTGTGGCTGGCGGTATTCCGATTGCGTTCGCCTTCGGGACCGCCACGCTCGCCTATCTGGCGCTCGTGACGGACGCACCGCTGCAAATCGTCGTCAGCCGCATGGACGAAGGCATGTCCGGCCTTGTGCTGCTGTCGGTGCCGCTGTTCGTGCTGCTGGGCGCACTCATCGAGATGAGCGGTCTGGCGCGCAGTCTGATCGAATTCATGGCGTCGCTGCTCGGCCACGTGCGCGGCGGCCTGCAATACGTGCTGCTCGGCGCGATGTTCCTCGTCTCGGGCATCTCCGGCTCGAAGGCAGCCGACATGGCGGCCGTCGCCCCGGCGCTCTTCCCGGAAATGCAACGTCGCGGCTCCAAGCAGGAAGACCTCGTCGCGCTGCTGTCCGCCACCGGCGCGATGACCGAGACGATCCCGCCGAGCCTCGTGCTCATCACCATCGGTGCGGTGTGCGGTGTGTCGATCACGGCACTCTTCGTGGGCGGCCTGCTGCCCGCCGTGATCGCTACGCTCGCGATCGTCGTGGTGTGCTTCGCCCGCTCGCGCAAGGAAGCGCCGAGCGCAGCACGTCGCGCACCGTGGGGCGTGATCGGCAAGACGTTTATCGTGGCGCTGCCCGCCCTCGCGCTGCCGATCCTGATCCGCACGGCCGTGATCGAAGGCGCGGCCACGGCGACGGAAGTCTCGACCATCGGTATCGCGTACACGATCGTGATCGGACTGATCGTCCACGCCTTCAGGAAGCACCTGAACTTCAAGCGTCTTTATCCGCTGCTCACGGAAACGGCCGCCCTCTCCGGCGCGATTCTGCTGATCATCGGCATGGCGACGGCCATGGCCTGGGCGCTCACGCAATCGGGTTTCTCCGCGAAGCTCGTCGGCCTGATGCACGGTGTGCCGGGCGGACAAGTCGGCTTCCTGCTCATCTCGATGGTCGTGTTCATCGTGCTCGGCAGCGTGCTCGAAGGCATTCCGGCCATCGTGCTGTTCGGACCGCTGCTGTTCCCGGTCGCGCGCTCCCTCGGCATTCACGACGTGCACTACGCGATGGTCGTCATCCTCTCAATGGGCATGGGCCTGTTCGCACCGCCGCTCGGCGTGGGCTTCTACGCCGCGTGCGCCATCGGCAAGACCTCGCCCGACAAAGTGTTCAACCGGATGTGGACCTATATGGGCGCGCTGCTCGTCGCCCTGCTCATCGTAGTCTTCATCCCCTGGATCTCGATCGGTTTCCTGAAGTAACGCTAACCCCTTAACGGTTTCGCGATATCACCGACGGGCTCCGCCGCACAGCTGGCGGCGGGGCCCGTGCTGTAGCCATCAGTACATTTAGGAGTCCATAGCATGACGGAGAAGGTAGCAGTAGTCACGGGCGGTGGAATGGGTATTGGCGCCGCCATTTGCGAACGTCTGATCAAGGATGGCATGACGGTTGTCGTGGCCGATCTGAACGAAGGCGCGGCGACCGAGACGGCCGCAGCGCTGAGTGCGTCGGGCGGCCGCGCGTGGGCGCTGGGCATGAATGTGGGCGAGGAGGCGTCGATTGCCGACGGCTTCGCGCAGATCGCAAAGCGCCACGGGCGCTGCGACGTGCTGGTGAACAATGCGGGCGTCGCCAAGACGTTCCCGTTTCTCGACTACCCGCTCGATCACTGGCATCAGGTCATGGCCGTCAATCTGACGGGCACCCTGCTGTGCGGGCAGCACGCCGCGCGGCTCATGCGTGAGCAGCGCTGGGGACGCATCGTCAATCTGGCGTCGGTCGCGGGCATTCTCGCCAGTGCTGGACGCACGGCTTACGGCACGTCGAAGGCCGCGGTGATCGGGCTGACGCGGCAGATGGCCATCGAACTCGCACCTTTCGGCATCACCGCCAATGGGATCGCCCCCGGGCCCATCGACACGCCGCTGACCAAAGTGCTGCACTCGGACGTTTCGCGCCGTCATTACACGGAGACGACGCCGCTCGGGCGCTACGGACAGCCGCACGAGATCGCCGGTGCGGTGAGTTTTCTCGCGTCGGACGACGCGTCGTACGTCACCGGCCACATCCTGCCGGTCGACGGCGGCTTCGTCGCGGCCGGGATTCTGGAAATCTGACGAGGGAAAGCGCGACGAAATCGTTTCGCGCGCTTCCTCTTAGCGTCAAAGCACGCTGGTGTCCGGCAGATCGGGCACCAGCCGCGCCCCAGGCGCGCGCTGCATCTCGCGCCATACACTGCGCGCATTCTCCACGAACGTCGCCACACACGGGTTGTGATTGTCCCGGCTCCATAGCAACGCCACTTCGGCCACCGGCGCGTTGCGCAGCGGCTTGAACAGCGCATTGCCGGACGCGCTCGCCCCGCTCATCGACATCGGCACCATCGCCACGCCCAGCCCTTCCCCCACGAGGTTGATGATCGTCTGCTGAAGGTTCGTTTCAAGCCGGATGTGCGGCGAGAACCCGGAGCGGCGGCAGTGGGTCACGACCAGATCGTAGACGAGCGGCGCGATCTCGCGCGGGATGCTCACGAACGACTCCTCGGCGAGCTGCGCGGCGTCGAGCACCCGTACCTTCGCCAGCGGATGCGTGCGAGGAATCACGGCCACCATCTCCTCGCGAAACACCGTTGCCGTGTCGAGGCCGGTCAGATCTTCCGGGCGGTACATGATGCCGACGTCGGTCTGACCGGCACGCACGGCCTCCGCCAGCAGGTTCGGCAGCGTCTCCGCAAGCTTCATGTCGACGCGCGAGAACGCCGCCGCGTAGGTCCGCGTGAGCGCCGGCAGGATGTTGTACGCCGAGGACATCATGAAGCCGACCGTAATCGCGCCATCTTCCCCACGGCTGGCCGCCACCACGTTGCGACGCGCGCGATCGACCGAGTTGAGAATTTCCACAGCGTCCTGATAGAAGCGATTGCCCGCCCGCGTGAGCCGCACACTGCGATTCGTGCGCTCGAACAACTGCACGCCCAGCTCCGCTTCCATCAAGGCGATCTGACGCGAGAGCGGCGGCTGAGAGATATGCAATTGCTGGGCCGCGCGGCCGAAGTGCAGGGTCTGCGCGAGCACCACGAAGTACTGGAAATGGCGCAACTCGATCATTTGATACCCCTGAGGTATTAATAGCGCATCAATATTGTATTGGATGTTATGACTGAGCGGTCGTATCCTGCTTTGGCGGTAGGTCACCCGAGCCGGCCGCGACATAAAGAGACGTCAGGAATCGCCAGGCCACAAGCCACCGACGGCGCCCTTTCGTACCAATACGAGAAGGAGACAAGTCATGCCCGCTCACCTCGCTGTAGCGTCCGCCCCCGCTCGACCTGTCGGCCACGCCGCCCCCCTCGGCGCAGCCAGTGCCCATAGTGCCAATACCGCTTTCAACAACATCGCCGCGCTGGCCGAGCTTGCCGAACGTGTCGTACGCGTGCCGGCCGCCACCGCGCCGGCCCCAGCTTCCCGTCAGCTTCGCCCCGACTACCTCGCCATCGACGATCTGTGCGGCACCGACACCCGCATGCGCGATCTGCTCGCGCGCGGCAAGCGCTTCGTCGACCGTGGTCTGCCCGTGCTGATTCTCGGCGAGACGGGGACCGGTAAAGAGTTTCTTGCTCGTGCATTACATGAGTACAGCGAGCGACGCGCACAGGCGTTCGTCGCGATCAATACGGCGTCGTTGCCGGAGCACCTCATCGAGAGCGAGCTGTTCGGCTATCAGCGCGGTGCTTTCTCCGGTGCGTTGCCCGGGGGGATGAAAGGAAAGATGCAGCAAGCCGATGGCGGCACGCTCTTCCTCGACGAAATCGGCGACATGCCGTACGCCATGCAAACGCGTTTGCTGCGCGTGCTATCGGAGCGCGAAGTCACGCCACTAGGGGCGAGTCAGCCAGTGCCGGTCGACGTCCAGCTGATCTGCGCCACGCACCAGGATCTGGCGAGCGCCGTCGCACAAGGCACGTTCCGTGAAGACCTCTACTACCGGATCGCCGTCGGCGTACTGACGCTGCCCACCTTGCGTGAGCGCGATGACAAGCGCGAGCTGATCGCGCGCATGTTGTGCGACGAATGGCCGGACCTACGTGTCGATCAGGCGCTCGCGCGTGTGACGTCCGACGCGCTCACGTGTCTTCTCATGCATGCGTGGCCGGGGAATTTGCGTCAGATGCGCGCGGCATTGCGATATGCGTGCGCCGTGATGAGTGGGGAACGTTTGTGTGTGGACGATCTGCCACCGGAACTCGCGTCATCGCGTGCCTTGCATTCGGCACAACCGGTGATACACGATGAGGAAGCGCGCGACGTTCGTGTGGAGGCAACGGCCTATACCGCCAGCCTTGTTTCGCACACGCAATATCGTGTACACGAAGAAGCACACGCGCCGCACGATCAGGAACGCGAGCGCATTCTGCAAGCGCTCGCGCAGCATCGCTGGAACATTTCTGCGGCCGCGCGCACGCTGGGATTCTGTCGTGCATCGCTGTATCGAAAGCTCAAGCAGTTGAGCATTCCGCATGTTCGCGATTGCGGCGAAGCACTCAGCACGCGGCACTACGCCTAGTTTTCCCAACGCAAAAATCGCGGGCAAAAAAAAGCGCGGCCGATGAGGCCGCGCCAAGGTTTGGAGACTTTTCACTCAACGCAAAAGTCTACTTCTCGCGGAACGTAGTATAGGTGTGCATCCGAAAATCATTGTCATCATTCGACGCAATGAATTATTCGGTGACTCGCAATAGTCCGTAAAACCCCATAAATAAAGGCCTTTTTGGCACGCGCCGATTTCATGCGCTTGCCAACATCTCAGAAATGGCTCAATGCGCGCGAGTACGTGAGCCCCATGACAGTGAGATGGCAGCCCCCTGACACGGCGATGAATCGCTATCTATATAGCGACGTCGCACATCGCAACAACGCACTCACGTCCTCACGGAAATTCACATCGCACGTTTTGCGCGATGCATCGGGTGCGCGATCCCTCACTGTCGTGTGCATTCACTGCGATGGAACTAAACGCGAACATGCGTGTCGCGCGCAAAACCACTGCTGGCAACGCTTCTCGCGCGCTATCACTTGCACACCACACTGTGTCCCGAGCGCAACACACGTCGCTTGCATCGCGATTTCTCGCCTAGGCTTAATCAAGCCAATCCCTTGTCCGACAACGCTTTAGGACGTGCCTCACAGATTCTTTTCATATCTGAAATAGATTCTTGCGGATTCTGAAATAGGCGGGAGTAGCGGTGACTCATACACTGCCCCCTGTCAACAGAGCAGTGCCGATAGCTGTTCGGGTCCGCGAGTGATGAAGCGTGATGAATCGTCACCTCGACATGTTCTGTTTCGCCGCGTTCTGTTTACACGCGAATTCTGCGATTCGTGTCACGTTACTGGAGCTTAAACCATGAAAAAAACTCTTCTTGCCGCTGCCGTCGTCGGCGCGTTCTCGATGACCGCGCACGCTCAAAGCAGCGTCACCCTGTACGGCTTGATCGACGCTGGCGTCGCTTACACGAGCAACTCGACGACGTCGTCGGCTTCGGGTTCGAAGAACTTCCGCGCAACGAGCGGCCTGGTCAACGGCAGCCGTTGGGGCCTGAAGGGCTCGGAAGACCTGGGTGGCGGTAACAAGGCCATCTTCGTGCTGGAAAACGGTTTCTCGATCAACAACGGCACGTCGGGCCAAAACGGCCGCATGTTCGGTCGTCAAGCCTTCGTTGGTCTGCAAAACGACCGCTTCGGCGCTGTGACGATCGGCCGTCAGTACGACTCGCTGGTTGATTACCTGGCACCGCTGACCCTGAACGGTTCGTCGTTCGGCGGCACGATCGCTTCGCACCCGTATGACAACGACAACACGAACAACTCGTTCCGTGTGAACAACTCGGTCAAGTACTCGAGCGCCAACTACAACGGCCTGACGTTCGGCGGCCTGTATGGCTTCTCGAACAAGGCTGGTGACTTCGCCAACAACCGTGCATTCAGCGCCGGCGTGAACTACGCAAACGGCCCGCTGACGGTGGCTGCTGCTTACTTGGAGCGTCAAGGCAATCCGGGTAACAACAACGGCACGGGCGCTGTCGACACGTCGGCAGGCGGTGATTCGGTGTTCCAGTCGTCGAAGCAACGCGTCTGGGGTATCGGTGGTAACTACGCCTTCGGCCCGGCAACGGTCGGCCTGGTGTACACCCACACCCAACTGCAAGGTCTGACGGGTCTGAACTACAACAGCACCGCAGTTGCTTTCGGCAACGACGGCCTGAAGTTCGACAACTTCGAAGTCAACGGTCGCTACATGCTGACCCCGGCAGTCTCGCTGTCGGCCGCGTACACGTACACGATGGCCAAGCAAGATTCGACGGACAAGAAGCCGAAGTTCCACACCGTTACGCTGCAAGCTGACTACCGTCTGTCGAAGCGCACCGATGTGTACCTGACGGGTTCGTACCAGCACATCTCCGACAACGAAGGCACGGGCCTCCAAGCCGGTGTCGGCGCTGCCGGCGGTATGTCGTCGACCAGCTCGCAAACCGTTGTGGGCACGGGCATCCGTCACCGCTTCTAAGCATCGAAGTGGCGCGAGCACCGACAGTCGTATCGCGGTGCTCCTGACATGAAAATGGCAGCCTTCGGGCTGCCATTTTTCATTGCACAAACGGATTGCCTCAACGCTAGGACGCTACAACGGCTACGACGCTGCGTCGAACAGCGCCGCCCGTCGGCGCGTCACATCAGAAGCGCGTCTCGCGTGCTGCACGCAGGAAGTTATCCAGCACCGGCGTGCAATCCAGAAACTCCGGTCCGCCTGCGCGGTGGAATTCCGGGTGCCACTGCAAGCCCATCACGAACGGCGCCTTGCGGTAGCGAATCGCCTCCACCACACCGTCTTCCGCACACACCGCCTCCACGCTCAGATCGCGCCCCAGTGTCTTGACCGACTGGTGGTGAATCGAGTTGACGATCGGCACATCGACCGGCGCCAGCATCTGCGCGAGCGACGAACCTTCCGGGAACGTCAACGTGTGACGATTGTGTTCGTACGTTTCCGTGACGTGCGGGATCGCTTCGGGCAAATCCGTCGCAATGTCCTGATGCAACGTGCCGCCGAACGCCACGTTGATCAGTTGGCAGCCACGGCACACACCGAGAATCGGCTTGCCCTGCTCGACGAACTCATGGAGCAATTCGAGTTCGTACATATCGCGCATGCGGTCGCCTTGCCATTCGTGACGCGTCGCCACTTCCGAATAGGTCAGCGGCGAGACGTCCGCCCCTCCCTGCAAGACGAGCCCATCGAGGTGCTTCGCGTAATCGTGCAAACGGATGTGGCTCGGGTGAAGCAAGCCTTGCGTGTCCACCGTCGGGATCATGAAGACGAGTACGTCGCGCGACATCACCCAGTGGGCAATCGACTCTTCGAGGTATTGCAGCGTTTTGCTGCGCAATCCCTTCGAACCGGGCTCCGGATGGAAGATACGGGCCGAGATGCCGATCTTCAGCGTGCGTTGCGTGATGCGTTGACCCGCGCGGTCGTACCAGGCACGGAAGCGCGCGGACATGATCCGGCGCAGCACCGACCACGGCGAATCGCCCGCCTGCAAGTACGACGGCTGACCGCCCATCGACGCCGGACTGCCCGGACGTGGCCCGGTTGCGCCGAACGACGGCTGATGCGGCGGCTCGCCACCGCCTGCGCCACCACCTGCGCCACCACCTGCACCTCCCGCACCACCTGCGGCACCTGCCCCCGTCTCGCCGATGTTGCCTCCGGCACTCCCCACACCGGCTGCCTTCACGTCGTCGCCCGATTTGGGAACGGGTGAGCCGATCGGATTGCGGTCGGAAGCCACTTCGGCCGCCGAGGCGGGCGCGGCGGGCTTGGCGGCTGACGCACCGGACGTCGGCACCTCAGCCTTCGAATCGTCGGATCCATCCGATCGCGCCGCGCTGGCCACTTCGGAAGGCGGTGCGGGACGCGTCAACGTGTCGGGATTGGGCGGCATATCGCCGGAACCTTCGGCCGTACCGGCGACGGGCTTTGCCGTGGGGCGCGGCGTCGCAGGCGACGCGGGCTCCACATACTCGGACGAACCTGTCGTCGGCGAGGTTGCGCTCTTACTCGTATCGGATTCGGGCTTGGACGGATGCTGCGGCGATTTCGGATCTTGAGCGTCGGTCATGATGGCGTTTGGATGCGTCCGAAAAAAGTGGACGAAGGGGGAAAGTAGGATTGACCACGTCGGCCCGGGAATTATCCCGCCGCCACAATCCCGCCGCAACCGCTATCCCAGACAGCCCATTTCTGCGCGGCCCGCGACGCCAGCGCCGCAATCGCCCGCTCCCACCCACCTCCCCTCCCTTTCCGCGCCTCGATGAAACCGTCCCGGCCGCACGATGTCTTAGTTCATTGTTACGCATGAGATGCATGCCAGCGGCGGTTGAACGAGGCTCGGCACGCAACACCCCGATTGCGTATAATCGAGACAAATTGCGCGATATTCACTCAACATTGAACGACGTTCGTGTCGATTGGGTGAAATCGCCTTTTGGCGCCCTGGGCTTCCCGGCGGGCGCATTGGTACCAGGAGTTAGCAAGTGAAGCGTTTTCTTCGTCTGTGGCAAATCGCCCGCCATGACTTCCGCGTGCTCTGGCATGCGGCCCGCGACCCGCGCCGTCCGCGCTGGCTGTTGCCTGCTGTGGTGCTGCTCGCGGTCTATCTGCTCAGTCCCATCGATCTGATTCCCGATTTCGTGCCGGTGTTCGGTTTGCTCGACGACGTGGTCGTGATCGGCATGGTGGTCCACTGGATCATCAAGCGCCTGCCGGTCGATGTGCGCGAGGACGCACGCGCGCATGTTTTCACCCAGCGAGCCTGATACCCGCTGCCCTGCTAACGGGCACGCATCGCAGAAAACGAAAAAGGACGCCGAAGCGTCCTTTTTCATTGGCATCGCGCAATACGTGCGATAGGTCCGATAAGTGCGCGGCTCAGGGCATCAGCAACGTCGACCCGGTGGTCTTGCGCGCTTCGAGATCGCGGTGCGCCTGCGCGACGTCGGTCAGCGCATAACGCTGATTGACCTCGATCTTGACCGTGCCCTTGCCGACGACGTCGAACAACTCGCCCGCCGTAGCGTCCAGATCGGCGCGCTTGGCGGTGTAGTTGAACAGCGTGGGGCGCGTGAAGAACAGCGACCCGCGCGACACCAGATCCGACGTGTTGATTTGCGTGACAGGGCCGGACGCGTTACCGAAGTTCACCATCGTGCCCAGCGGACGCAGGCAGTCGAGCGAACCGATGAAGGTGTCTTTGCCGATGGAGTCGTACACGACCGGCACGCCTTCGCCGCCCGTAATCTCCTTCACACGCTCGACGAAGTTCTCGCGGGTATAGACGATCGCGTGATCGCAGCCGTGCTGACGTACCAGCGCGGCCTTCTCGTCCGAGCCGACCGTGCCGATCACCGTCGCGCCCAGCGCCTTCGCCCACTGACACACGATCAGCCCCACGCCACCGGCGGCGGCGTGAATCAGAATGGTGTCCCCGGCCTTGACCGGATACGTGCGACGCAGCAGGTACTGCGCTGTCATGCCTTGCAGCATCATGGCGGCGGCCTGATCGTCGCTGATGTTATCGGGCACACGCACCAGCGGTGCGGCGGGCATCACGCGCGCTTGCGAGTATGCGCCGCACGGACGGCTCGCGTAAGCCACGCGGTCGCCGGGCTTCACGTGCGTCACGCCCTCGCCCACGGCTTCGACCACACCAGCGGCTTCCATGCCGAGACCGGCGGGCAGCGGCTGCGGATACAACCCCGTGCGGAAGTAGACGTCGATGTAGTTCAGCCCGACGGCGTTATGGCGCACACGCGCCTCCCCCGGACCGGGCTCCCCGACTTCGACATCGACCCACTTCATCACTTCGGGGCCGCCGTTCTGTTCGATGCGAATGGCTTTGGTCATGGTTGTCTTCCTCGCTCCTTTCTATCTGGGTAGTGTCTTGCCGCGGCGGGACTCTCAGTGCCTGTCGATCACGCCGAGGGCTGTGCGGCCAGTCGCACGATCAACTGTTCGAGCAGCAGACGCGCCGTCGAGCTGTTGGTCGCGCACGGTACGTTGTGCACGTCGCAAGCGCGCACCAATGCGTTGATATCGGGTTCGTGAGGCTGCGGCGTCATGGGGTCACGCAGGAACAGCACCATGTCCACACGTCCCTCGGCCAGTTGCGCGCCGATCTGCAAGTCGCCGCCGTGCGGGCCGGAGAGCATGCGCTCGACGTCGAGACCGAGTTCCGTGGCGATGCGCCCGCCTGTCGTGCCCGTCGCGACGAGCTGGCACTGACGCAATACCTCGACGTAGTCGCGAGCGACCGCGAGGATCTCGTCCTTCTTCTTGTCGTGCGCGATCAGCGCAATTCTTACCTTGGGTACCGTCGAAACCGTCATGAATGCGAGTCCTGGGTGCTGATGAGTTCAGTGAGTGCGGTCAATGCGATGGCGGGATGCACCGCGGCGTGGCTCAGAACGTGCCGGGGTAAGCGCCGCCGTCGATCAGCACGTTCTGTCCGGCAATGTAGCCCGCGTGCGCGCTGCACAGGAAAGCGCAGGTCGCGCCGAACTCCTCGGGCTGGCCGAAGCGGCGCGCCGGCACTGCGGCAGCGCGCTTGCTGCGCGTGTCCTCGACGCTCTGACCGCTCTTGGCCGCCGACGCCTTCAGGGTTGCCGTCAGACGATCCGTGTCGAACGCGCCCGGCAGCAGATTGTTGATGGTGACGTTATGCGACACGGTGGTGCGCGCCAACCCGGCGACAAAGCCCGTCAGCCCGGAACGCGCGCCGTTGGACAGTCCGAGAATGTCGATGGGGGCCTTCACGGCGGACGACGTGATGTTCACGATGCGCCCGAAGCCGCGCGCAATCATGCCGTCGACCGTGGCCTTGATCAGTTCGATGGGGGTGAGCATGTTGGCGTCGAGCGCGCGAATCCAGTCGTCGCGCTGCCAGTCACGGAAGTCGCCCGGGGGCGGACCGCCCGCGTTCGTCACGAGGATGTCGGGCTGCGGGCACGCCGCGAGCGCCTGTGCGCGGCCTTCCGGCGTGGTGATGTCGCAGGCCACGGCGGTCACGTTCACGCCGGTGGCCGCACGGATGTCGGCTGCGGCGGCGTTCAGTGCGTCGGCTGTGCGCGCCACGATCACGACGTTGACGCCAGCTTCGGCCAGCGCTTGCGCACACGCGCGTCCCAGCCCCTTGCTCGCACCGCACACCAGCGCGGTGCGGCCCTTGATTCCCAGATCCATGTTCTGCCTTCAAGACAAGTGATGCGTTGGTCGTTGGCCGCTTTTCATCGTCGTGCAGCCGTCTTGCAGCCGTCTTGCAGCGATTCTAAGGGAATCGTGGGAACGCTGCTGTGACGTTACTTCGCGCACGCTAAACCGGGCGAATCGCCATCGGGATTTCCGCCCTGATTTGGGGTGACCGAGATCGAAACTCGGACCGCCATCGCCCGCATCGGCTAAAATCGCGGCCATGCGACGCCGACCCGGTCATACCGACCGGGCGGCCCCAGCCCCAAATTGCCTGCCATGAAACAAGACACCCGATTCCCGAACCTCTTCATCTGCGATCACCCGCTGATTCAGCACAAGCTTTCGCACATGCGCGACAAGGAAACGTCGACGCGCACGTTCCGCGGCCTGCTGCGCGAGATCACGCTGCTCATGGGTTATGAGATCACGCGCGACCTGCCGCTCACGACCGAGCGCATCGACACGCCGATGGTCGAGATGGACGCCCCCGTCATCGCGGGCAAGAAGCTCGCCATCGTGCCCGTGCTGCGCGCCGGCGTCGGCATGAGCGACGGACTGCTCGATCTGGTGCCGTCCGCACGCGTCGGCCATATCGGCGTGTATCGCGACGAGCAGCATCGTCCGGTCGAATACCTCGTGCGCCTGCCCGACGTAGCCGACCGCCGCTTCATCCTGTGCGATCCGATGGTCGCGACCGGCTACTCGGCCGTGCACGCTGTCGACGTGCTGATCAAGCGCGGCGTCACGCCCGAGAACATCGCGTTCCTCGCCCTCGTGGCCGCGCCGGAAGGCGTGAAGGTGCTGCTCGACGCGCATCCGGGCGTGAAGCTCTACGTCGCTTCGCTCGATGAACGTCTGGACGACCACGCATACATCATTCCGGGTCTCGGCGACGCAGGCGACCGCCTGTTCGGCACCAAGAACTGATGAAGCGATACGTTGATTAAAAAAGCCCCGGTCCTGCCGGGGCTTTTGCTTTGTGGGCGCATCTTACTTATGCCGCCTTGCGTCGCGTCGCCATCGCCACGCCGACGGCTGCCAGCACCATCCCCGCCCACGCCAGCGGCGGCATGTGTTCCCCGACCATGAGCCACGCCGCGAGCGCCGCCGAGGGCGGCACGAGGAAGAACAGCGCCGATACGCGCGACGCCTCACCGCGCCGGATCATCGCCAGCAGCAACGAGATCGCGATGATCGAATTGCCGATTACCAGATAGACGAGCGTCAGACCGAGTTGCCACGTCCACGCGACGTGCATCGGTTCGAGCCACCATGCGAGCGGCAGCGTCGCCGCGAAACCGACGAAGTACTGCACCAGATTCGACGTCACCGGGTGCTGGCCCACACCGAAGCGCTTTTCGTACAGCGTGCCGCATGTGATCGCGCCCAGTGCGACGAACGTCAATAACAGCCCGACGGCGGACGTCGCCTCCACCGCCGAGCGCGCCACGATCACCAGCGCCGCCCCCGCCAGTCCCAGACCGAGCCCGATCCAGTTCAGGCCACTCACGCGCTCGCCTACGAGATGCGGCACCGCCAGCGCCACGAGAATCGGTTGCAGCGACGTGATCAGCGCCACGCTCCCCGCCGACACGCCGAGTCGCAGCGCCAGATATGTCATGCTGAAATACAGCGCCTGAATCAGCAGACCGATGACGATGAGATGCCCCCACGCGGCGGCCGTCTTCGGCAACGGCGGACGCATCACGACCGCGAGCGGCGCGAGCACCACGAGCACCAGCCCGTAGCGCAACGCCAGGAACGTCAGCGGATCGGCGTACTCCAGACCGATCTTGGCAACGGTGAAACCGACGGACCACAGGAACAGAAAGATGAGCGGCGCAGCGCGCAGCCACAGCGGATCGTGTGCGACACCGGTTCGCACCGGCTCCAGCGAAGATTTGAGGGACATCGGCGAGTGAGCGACCTTTTATTGTTTGACGGGAACCGGATCTGCAGCACGGGCAAAGAAGACGCGAGAAGCAAGAAACAAACGCAAGAAAACGCGGGCGCGCAACACAGTGCACGCCCACATCAGCATCAGTATCCGCCTTACCGGCGCTTGTTGCCGCCCAGGATGCTGCCCAGCACGCCGCGCACGATTTCGCGTCCGAGCTGACTGCCGACGGTACGCATCGTGCTCTTGACCATCGCCTCGACGGGCGAGTCCTTGCTCCGTGACCCGCTACCGCCCAGCAGGCCGCCGAGGGAGTCTAGCCAGCCGCCGCCTCCGCCAGCCCCACCGGCGGGTGCGCCGCCCGTTGGCGCAGGCGTGCCGTCCGGCTGACGTTCCTGCGTGCGGCCCACGAGCTTCTCGTACGCCGATTCGCGGTCGACCGCGTTTTCGTACACGCCCGCGACGAGCGAGCTGGCCATCAGCGCAGCGCGCTCCTGCGGTGTGATCGGCCCGATACGCGACGCGGGCGGCGAGATGTAGGCACGCTCGGTCACCGCCGGACGCCCCTTCTCATCGAGCAGCGACACGAGCGCCTCACCGACGCCCAGTTCGCCGATCACCGTCTCGATATCGAGCGACGGATTGGCGCGCATCGTCTGCGCGGCGACCTTCACCGCTTTCTGATCCCGCGGCGAATAAGCGCGCAGCGCATGCTGCACGCGGTTGCCCAACTGGCCGAGCACCGTATCGGGCACATCGACCGGGTTCTGCGTCACGAAGTACACGCCCACACCCTTCGAACGAATCAACCGGACCATCTGTTCGATACGTTCGAGCAAAGGCTTCGGCGCTTCGTTGAACAACAGATGCGCCTCGTCGAAGAAGAAGACGAGCTTCGGCTTGTCGGGGTCGCCAACTTCCGGCAGTCGCTCGAACAGCTCCGCGAGCAGCCACAGCAGGAACGTGGCGTAGATACGCGGGGCGGCCAGCAGCTTGTCCGCCGCAAGAATGTTGACGATGCCGCGTCCCTGCGCGTCCGTCTGCATGAAGTCTTCGATGTTGAGCATCGGCTCGCCGAAGAACTTGTCCGCCCCTTGTTGCTCCAGCGTAAGCAACCCGCGCTGGATCGCCCCGACCGACGCGGCCGAGATATTGCCGTACTGCGTGGTGAAGTTCGACGCGTTGTCGCCCACATGCTGGAGCATGGCGCGCAGATCCTTGCTGTCGAGCAGCAGCAGACCGTTGTCGTCGGCGATCTTGAAGACGAGGTTGAGCACACCGGTCTGCGTCTCGTTCAGGCCCAGCAGGCGGGAGAGCAGCAGCGGCCCCAGATCCGAGATGGTGGCGCGCACCGGGTGGCCTTGTTCGCCGAAGACGTCCCACAGCGTGGCAGGACTGCCGTGCCAGTCGGGCGTGTCGAAGCCGAGGCTGGCGATGCGTTCCTTGAGCTTGGGCGTCTCGACGCCGGGCTGCGTGATGCCCGTCAGGTCGCCTTTGACGTCCGCCAGGAAGACGGGCACGCCAATGTCTGAAAACGCTTGGGCGATGACTTGCAGTGTGACGGTCTTGCCGGTGCCGGTCGCGCCGGTGATGAGCCCGTGGCGGTTGCCCATTGCGGGCAGCAGACCGAGCAGGTGCTGCGCGTTGCGCGCGATCACCAGCCCTTCACTGGACTCGTGAGCGGAACTCGTTGAAGCAGCGGATGTTGCGGGGGTGGCGACGGCAGGAACGGGATCGGCTGGGGTCGCGGTGGACGACGCTTGCGACGGCACGGGCTTCTTGGGCATGAGCGACCTCTGCGGTAGACGCGGCGCGGCTCGTGACACGGCGCAGCAAACACCCGTGGCACGGTGCGGCGGCATGATAAAATTGCCTCCGATTATAGCGGCACAGGTTGCCGCTCGGACTGCACCGCCCCGAAATGCCCCACGTGACCGACAGGATCCGTGCGAGACGACGGGGCGGCGAGGCAATCGGCGCCCGCGACCCAATGGTGGCGGGCGCTCCCGTTTCAACGGTTGGCCGCGCCGGACTGCGCAGGCCGGCAGAGCATACTTCGCCGCTCAGTGCGGCACGACGGAGAAATTCATGGCGGGTCATAGCAAATGGGCCAACATCAAGCACAAGAAGGCTGCGGCAGATGCCAAGCGCGGTAAAGTCTGGACACGTCTGATCAAGGAAATCACGGTCGCAGCCCGTCTGGGCGGCGGTGACGCCGACAGCAACCCGCGCCTGCGTCTGGCCGTCGAAAAGGCTGCCGACGCGAACATGCCCAAGGACAACGTCAAGCGCGCGATCGATCGCGGCGTAGGCGGTCTGGACGGCGCGAACTACGAAGAAATCCGCTACGAAGGCTATGGCATCAACGGCGCAGCCGTGATCGTCGACACCATGACGGACAACCGTGTGCGTACGGTGGCCGAAGTGCGTCACGCCTTCTCGAAGTTCGGCGGCAATATGGGCACCGACGGCTCGGTCGCGTTCCTCTTCACGCATTGCGGTCAGTTCCTTTTCTCGCCGGAAACCCCGGAAGACAAGCTGATGGAAGTGGCGCTCGACGCCGGTGCAGACGACGTCATCACCAATGAAGACGGCAGCTTCGAAGTGATCTGCCCGCCCAACGACTTCCAGTCCGTCAAGGACAAGCTCGAAGCCGCAGGCCTGAAGGCAGAAGTCGCCGAAGTGACGATGAAGCCGCAAACCGAAGTGGAATTCACCGGCGACGACGCCGTGAAGATGCAAAAGCTGCTCGACGCGCTCGAAAACCTCGACGACGTGCAGGAAGTGTTCACCAACGCCGTCATCGGGGAATAAGCATGAAGATCATGGTTGTCGGCTCGGGCGGCCGCGAACACGCGCTCGCGTGGAAGCTTGCCCAATCGCCGCGTATTCAACTGGTCTATGTCGCACCGGGTAACGGCGGCACGGCGCTCGACGAGCGCCTGCGCAACGTGCCGATCAGCGATCCGAACGTGCTCGCCGAATTCGCCGCACGCGAAGGCATCGCGCTGACGGTCGTCGGCCCTGAAACGCCGCTTGCCGCCGGTATCGTCAACATCTTCCGCGCCCGTGGCCTGAAGATCTTCGGACCGACCAAGGAAGCCGCGCAGCTCGAATCGTCGAAGGACTTCGCCAAGGCGTTCATGAAGCGTCACGGCATTCCGACCGCCGATTACGAAACGTTTGCTGACGCAGCCGCCGCGCACGCTTACATCGACGCCAAGGGCGCACCGATCGTCATCAAGGCCGACGGTCTGGCCGCCGGCAAGGGCGTGGTCGTGGCGATGTCGCTGGAAGAAGCGCACAACGCCGTCGACATGATGCTCGCGGACAACAAGCTCGGCGACGCCGGTGCCCGCGTGGTGATCGAGGAATTCCTGCAAGGCGAGGAAGCCAGCTTCATCGTGATGGTCGACGGCAAGAACGTGCTGCCGTTGGCCACGTCGCAGGATCACAAGCGTTTGCTGGACAACGATCAGGGCCCGAACACGGGCGGCATGGGCGCTTACTCGCCCGCGCCGATCGTCACGCCGCAGATTCACGCGAAGGTGATGCGCGAGATCATCATGCCGACGGTGCGCGGCATGGAGACCGACGGCATCCGCTTTACGGGCTTCCTCTACGCCGGTCTGATGATCGACGCCGACGGCAACGTCAAGACGCTCGAATTCAACTGCCGCATGGGCGACCCGGAAACGCAGCCGATCATGGCGCGTCTGAAGGGCGACTTCTCGGTGGTGGTCGAGCACGCGATTGCGGGCACGCTCGACAAGATCGAACTCGACTGGGATCGCCGTTACGCGCTGGGTGTGGTGCTCGCCGCTCACGGCTACCCGGACACGCCGCGCAAGGGCGACCGCATCTCGGAAGTCCCGGCAGAGACCAACGAATGCGTGACGTTCCATGCAGGCACGCAGCTCGAAGACAACGTGCTCAAGGTCACGGGCGGACGTGTGCTGTGCGTGGTCGGCCTGTCGGACACCGTGCGCGGCGCGCAAAGCGTGGCGTACCAGACCGTCAATCAGATCAACTTCGACGGCATGCAGTATCGCCACGACATCGGCAACCGCGCACTGGCGCGCAAGCCGGAATAAGACGTCAGCGTCCGGTACTTTCGCCATTTAAGCCGGATCGCTTCACCACGGCCCGGGGAACCTCGCGTTCCCCGGGCCGTAGTCTTTTGAGCCAGCCGCTTGCGTCATCAGCGCTGCGTCAGGCGCTGGGCTGCCTCACATCTTCACTCCTCCACGATTGACAAGCGCGGGCCAACTTGGCACGCTGGCGTCGCGTGACATCGAAGGTTTACCCTGAGAGCGCGCGGCCGGCCAGCCCCGGCGGCATTCATGCAGTTTTCCCGACAGACCCTCGCTCGACGGAGACTTACATGTTCGACCTCGATAAGCTGGTCAACGATTATCTGGTGCCGTTCGGCCTGAAGATCGTGATGGCCGTCGTCATCTGGATCATCGGTGGCATCGTCATCAATCTGCTGGCACGACTCGTTCGCAGCGCGATGAATCGCCGCCACATCGATCCCACCCTCGTTCGCTATACCGAATCGACGATGCGCATTGCCTTGCGTATCGCCCTGATCCTTTCCATTCTCAGTGTCTGCGGCATCGAAACGACGTCGTTCGCGGCGCTGCTTGCTGCCGCAGGTATCGCCATCGGCGCCGCCTGGTCCGGGCTGCTGTCGAATTTCGCGTCAGGCATCTTCCTCATCGTGCTGCGTCCGTTCAAGTCCGGCGACATGATCAGCGCGGGTGGCGTGACGGGCGTGGTCGACGAGATCGGCCTGTTCGTCACCACGCTCACGACGCCGGACAACCTGCGCGTGTACGTCGGCAACACGAAGGTGTTCGGCGACAACATCACCGTGTACGACGCCAACGCCTTCCGGCGCGTGGACCTCACGGCACAGCTCGCGCACACGGTCGACCTGAACGACGCCGTAGCCCGCCTGAAGGCCCGCGTCGCGCAGATTCCCAACGTGGTCGAGAAGCCGGGCGTGGACGTCGAGATTCTCGAGTTCAATCCGTCCGGGCCGGTGCTCGCGGTGCGCCCTTACTGCCACAACCGCGACTACTGGCAGGTCTACTTCGACACCAACAAGGCGATTGCCGAAGTCGGCGGCACGGCCCACTGGCCGGTGCCCGCCACACGGCAGATCCTCATGCCCCCGCCGGGCGTGGCCGGGCCGGCGGCCGGCGGCACCAGCGCCGTGCCCCCCATCGTGCCGGGCGCGGGTGGCACCGCACCTGCCGGGACACTGCCGAACGCACCGGCCCCCTGACCCCGCCGGGCGCGACATCCTTTGATTCAGCTTTGATTCAGCTTTGATTCAGGTCATTCGGGCGGCACCGGAACGCGGCGCCGCCCGCCCGCGGCTGCCCTCGTGCCGGTACAATCGCGGATAAAACCGCAATTTGCATACACAGACCACGCAAGGGACGTCACAGAATGACAGCGCAAGACACCGCACCGGCGCCGGACACGGGCGCGGTACGCACGTATCTTCTCGGGCTTCAGGACCGCATTGTCGAGACGCTGGAGCGCCTGGACGGCAAACGCTTCGTCGTCGACGACTGGCAGCGTCCGGCGGACGGCGCGCTGCGTGGCGACGGCCGCACCCGCGTGCTCGACGACGGCGACTTCTTCGAGCGCGGCGGCGTCAACTTCTCCCATGTGATCGGCGACAAGCTGCCCGCGTCGGCCAGCGCCTCACGGCCTGAACTGGCCGGACGCGGCTTCGAAGCGCTCGGCGTCTCGCTGGTCCTGCATCCGCGCAATCCGTACTGCCCCACGGTGCACTTCAACGTGCGCATTCTGATCGCTACCGCGCCGGGCGAGCTGCCCGCGTTCTGGTTCGGCGGCGGCATGGATCTCACGCCGTACTACGCACACGAAGAAGACTGCCAACACTTCCATCAGACGTGCAAGAACGCGCTCGATCCGTTCGATACCACGTGGTATCCGCGCTTCAAGACGTGGTGCGACGAGTACTTCTATCTGAAGCATCGTCAGGAACCGCGCGGCATCGGCGGCATCTTCTTCGACGACTTCTCCGGCGGCGGCTTCGACACGGGCTTCGCCGTCATGCAAAGCGTGGGGGACGCGTTCCTCGACGCGTACGTGCCCATCGTCGAGCGCCGTCGTGGCATGCCGTATGGCGAGCGCGAACGCGATTTTCAGGCGCATCGCCGCGGCCGCTACGTCGAATTCAATCTGGTCTGGGACCGTGGCACGCACTTCGGCCTGCAATCGGGCGGACGCACCGAGTCGATTCTGATGTCGATGCCCCCGATCGTGAAATGGCACTACGACTGGAAGCCTGAGCCGGGCACGCCCGAAGCAAAGCTCTACACCGACTTCCTCGTGCGCCGCGAGTGGGTGTAAAGGCTCTGCGCGCATGACCGTCACTTCACCTGCACAGCAAGCTAACCCGGCCACCCCAGCGCCCAAGCGTATTGGCGTGCTCGGCGGCACGTTCGATCCGATCCACACGGGCCATCTCGCGCTCGGCGCGCTGTTCGCACGCACGCTGGCACTGGACGAACTGGTGCTGATGCCCGCCGGGCAGCAGCCGCAGAAGCAAGGCAGCACGGCGGCCGAGCATCGGCTGGCGATGACCCGGCTCGCCGCACAGGGGCTGGCGGCCGAGCTGGCCGTCACGCATCCGTCGACGCAAGTGATCGTCAGCACGCGTGAGATCGAGCGTGCCGGGCCGAGCTACACCGTCGATACCTTGCGGGAAATGCGGCAGGACGCCGGACCCGACGCGTCGCTCTCGCTGCTCATCGGCTCGGACCAGTTGGTGCGGCTCGACACCTGGCACGCGTGGCGCGAACTGTTCGATTACGCCCATGTTTGTGCGGCGGCGCGGCCCGGTTTCAGTCGCGAGACCGCGTCCCCGGAACTGCGTCAGGTCTTCGGGGAACGGGAAAAGTCCGCGCTCGGGGTACAATCCACGCCATGCGGCGGCATCCTGATCGACGACTCACTGGCCGTCGACATCTCCGCCACCGAGTTGCGCGCCATGCTGGCGCACGCGCGAGACACCGTCACACCCCCGGCAAACCTGCCCGAACCCGTGTGGCAGTACATCCGCACGCAACACCTGTACCGCGCCTGACGGCCCTACGGCAACTGCCGGGCCGCTATCTCGCACCCCTGTTTCACCAAATAGACGCACTATGGATATTCGTAAACTTCAGCGCCTGATCGTCGACGCCCTCGAAGACGTCAAGGCCCAGGACATCAAGGTGTTCAACACCGAACACCTCACCGCCCTGTTCGAGCGCGTGATCATCGCGAGCGGCACGTCCAACCGCCAGACCAAGGCACTCGCCGCGAGCGTGCGCGACAAGGTCAAGGCCGCCGGCGGCGACATCGTCAGCATGGAAGGCGAAGACGTGGGCGAATGGGTGCTGGTCGACACCGGCGACGCCATCGTGCACATCATGCAGCCGGCCCTGCGCCAGTACTACAACCTCGAAGAAATCTGGGGCGAGAAGCCCGTCCGCCTGAAGGCTGCCGGCACCAAGGCCGGTGTGAAGGCCAGCGCGGAAGAGGAAGACGAGGAAGACGCGCCCGCTGCCCCGGCACCGGCCCGTCGCAAGACCAGCAAGTAAGACGCCGCGCGCGACACTGCCGACATGCGTCTGTTCATTCTCGCAGTCGGGCACAAGATGCCCGGCTGGATCGAGACCGCCTTCGCCGAGTACGCCAAGCGCATGCCCCCCGAGCTGCGCATCGAACTCAAAGAAATCAAGCCGGAGCAGCGCTCCAACTCCCGTACGGCCGAGACGGTCATGGCTGCCGAAGCGCAACGCATCGACGCGGCGCTGCCACGCGGCTGCCGTCTCGTGTGTCTGGACGAGCGTGGGCAGGATCTCACCACCATGCGTCTGGCTCAGTCGCTCACCGTCTGGCAACAGGACGGCCGCGACGTGGCCTTCGTGATCGGCGGTGCCGACGGGCTCGACCCGGCGCTCAAGTCGCGCGCCGACACCCTCATCCGCCTGTCCAGCCTCACCCTGCCGCACGGCATGGTGCGCGTGCTCCTCGCTGAGCAGCTCTACCGCGCGTGGAGCATCAACGCCAATCACCCCTACCATCGGGTCTGACGGCGTGCTGTCGACGGGACGGCAGGCAACCTGGTGTTGCGTCCGCCGTCCTTGTATGACAAAAAAATAAGTCATCCATAAGTCACAAACGCTTTTTGCGGTGCAACGCAACGTTGTGCCGGACCGTCGATGCCCCGTCGGGCCTTGCTGGCCGGGGCACTTCACGTGGTGTCAATCCCCCCGTTGCACTCGCGTGCAACACGCGTTGTGCGCTGCGAATGGAAAAATCACAACGACGTGTTAGTCTACGCGGCGCTACAGTTCGCACCGCGAACAAGTAGGGTCCACTCACACAATCAGACCCTTGACTTCTCGTGAACCCCCGGAGATTGGCATGAAGCAACCTTCCCTGCGCACGTTCGCCCTCGCTGGCGTTGGCGCCGCACTGGCACTCGGCATGAGCACGTCGGCCCTGGCCGCCACGGAAATCCAATTCTGGCATTCGATGGAATCGGCCCTCGGCGATCGCGTCAACCAGATCGCAGCCGACTTCAACGCATCGCAAAGCGACTACAAGATTGTCCCGATCTACAAGGGCAACTACGAGCAAGGGCTGGCCGCAGGGATCGCCGCGTTCCGCGCCGGCAACGCACCGGCCATTCTTCAGGTGTACGAAGTGGGCACCGCCACGATGATCGGCGCCAAGAAGGCCGTGAAGCCCGTGTGGCAAGTCATGAAGGACGCCGGTGAGCCGTTCGACGAAAAGGCCTTCGTGCCCGCCATCGCCGGTTACTACGCCGACGGCAAGACCAACCACCTGATCTCGATGCCGTTCAACAGCTCGACGCCGGTGCTGTACTACAACAAGGACGCCTTCAAGAAGGCCGGCCTCGATCCGAACAAAGCGCCGAAGACGTGGGCCGATGTGAAGGCCGACGCCGAGAAGCTGAAGGCCTCGGGCATGTCGTGCGGCTTCACGATGGGCTGGCAAGGCTGGACGCAGCTCGAAAACTACAGCGCATGGCACGCCCTGCCGTTCGCCACGAAGGACAACGGCTTCGGCGGCCTCGACGCCAAGCTGGAATTCAACGGCCCGCAGCAGGTCAAGCACATCCAGTTCCTGGCCGACATGGCCAAGGAAGGCACGTTCACGTACGTGGGCCGCAAGGATGAAGTGACCTCGAAGTTCTACAGCGGCGACTGCGGTATCGCCATGACGACGTCGGGCGCGCTCGCCAACATCGGCAAGTACGCCAAGTTCAGCTACGGCGTGGGCATGATGCCGTACGACGCCGACGTGAAGGGCGCACCGCAAAACGCCATCATCGGCGGCGCCAGCCTGTGGGTGCTCGCCGGCAAGTCGGCCACCGAGTACAAGGGCGTGGCCAAGTTCCTGAACTACCTCGCCTCGCCGGCCGTGGCCGCCAAGTGGCACCAGGACACCGGCTACCTGCCGGTCACCAAGGCCGCTTACGAGCTGACCGAGAAGCAAGGCTTCTACGCGAAGAACCCGGGTGCCGACACGGCCATCAAGCAGATGCTCAACAAGGACCCGCTGCCGTTCACGCGCGGTCTGCGTCTGGGCAACATGCCGCAGATCCGTACGGTGGTCGACGAGGAACTCGAAGGCGTGTGGAGCGGCAAGCAAACGCCTAAAGCCGCGCTCGACAAGGCTGTGGAACGCGGTAACGACCTCCTGGCCCGTTTCGCGAAGCAAGGCAGCTAAGCCATTCTCAACGTTCGATGAACGCACGATGACACGCGCAATGCCGGGGCTTTTCCTGCATTTGCGGCGTGCATCGTGACGTTACAATGACACCTTCCCGGCTCGCGTGATACGCGGGCCGGTTTGGTTTTTTTCGGTCACTACGTTATGGCGCAAAACTCCAGAGAACGCCCCCGCTTCGGCACCGGCTGGCTGCCCTACGCGCTTGTCGCGCCGCAGCTCATCATCACGGCCCTGTTCTTCCTTTGGCCTGCGGGCGAAGCCCTGTGGCAATCCACGTCGACGCAAGACGCCTTCGGCCTGTCGAGCGAATTCGTCGGGCTCGACAACTTCACCTCGCTGTGGGGTGATTCGCTCTATCTCGCGTCGTTCCGCACGACGATGATTTTCAGCGGACTGGTCACCGTCTGCGGACTGGTCATCTCGTTGTTGCTCGCGGCGATGGCCGACCGGGTCACGCGCGGCAAGCGCCTCTATCAGACGCTGCTGATCTGGCCGTACGCCGTGGCACCGGCCATTGCCGCCGTGCTGTGGGCCTTCCTCTTCAACCCGAGTATCGGCCTGGTCACCTACGGCCTGGCGAAGGTCGGCATCGAGTGGAACCACGCCCTGAACGGCGGACAGGCGATGTTCCTCGTCGTGCTCGCGTCGATCTGGAAGCAGGTCAGCTACAACTTCCTGTTCTTCTACGCCGGTTTGCAGGCGATTCCGCGCTCGCTCGTGGAAGCCGCCGCGATTGACGGCGCAGGCCCGATCCGACGCTTCTTCGGGCTGGTACTGCCGCTGATTTCGCCGACGACGTTCTTCCTGCTCGTGGTCAACCTCGTGTACTCGTTCTTCGACACCTTCCCGGTGATCGATGCGGCCACCGGCGGTGGTCCGGGCCAGTCGACCATGACGCTGATCTACAAGATCTACTCGGAAGGCTTCAAGGGGCTCGACCTCGGCAGCTCGGCTGCCCAGTCGGTGGTGCTGATGGTCATCGTCATCGTGCTCACGGTCGTGCAGTTCCGATTCATCGAACGCAAGGTGCAATACGCATGATCGAGAACCGTCGCGGCCTGGATATTTTCTGCCACGTCATGCTGATAATCGGCGTGCTGCTGGTGGTCTTTCCGCTCTACGTGGCGTTCGTCGCCGCCACCATGAACGAGAGCGAAGTCTTCAACGTTCCCCTGTCGCTCATTCCGAGCACCCACCTGCTCGAGAACTTCTCGACGGTGTGGAGCGCGGGCACCGGCAATGCCGCCATGCCTTTCGGTCTGATGCTCGGCAACAGTCTGTTCATGGCACTGGTCGTCACCATCGGCAAGATTTCGGTGTCGATCCTGTCGGCCTTCGCCATCGTGTATTTCCGCTTCCCGCTGCGGAATCTGTTCTTCTGGCTCATCTTCGTCACGCTGATGCTGCCGGTCGAAGTGCGGATTTTCCCGACGGTGCAGGTGATTTCGAGCCTCGGGCTCATCAACAGCTACGCCGGTCTGACGATCCCGCTGATCGCCTCGGCCACGGCCACGTTCCTGTTCCGTCAGTTCTTCATGACGCTGCCGGACGAACTCGTCGAAGCCGCACGCATCGACGGCGCGGGCCCGATGCGCTTCTTCTTCGACGTGGTGCTGCCGCTGTCGAAGACGAACATCGCGGCGCTGTTCGTCATCACCTTCATTTACGGCTGGAATCAGTACCTGTGGCCGATTCTGGTGACGAATGCACCGGAAATGACCACGGCGGTCGTGGGTATCAAGAGCATGATCGGCAGCGGGGACACCGCTACCCAATGGCAACTCGTCATGAGCGCTACGTTGCTCGCCATGCTGCCGCCGCTCGCGGTGGTACTGCTGATGCAACGCTGGTTCGTGCGTGGTCTGGTCGATTCGGATAAGTAATCATGGCAAATCTCAAACTCCATAGCGTCAAGAAAACCTACGACCAGAACAACTACGTGCTGCACGGTGTCGACATCGACATCGAAGACGGCGAGTTCGTGGTCATCGTCGGTCCCTCGGGTTGCGGCAAGTCGACGCTGTTGCGCATGGTCGCCGGCCTCGAATCGGTGAGCGAAGGCAGCATTCTGATCGGCTCGCAGGTCGTCAATCAGTTGGAACCGAAGGATCGCAACATTGCGATGGTGTTCCAGAACTACGCGCTGTATCCGCACATGGACGTGCGTCAGAACATGTCGTACGGCCTGAAGATTCGCGGCATCGACAAGCAGGCCATCGAAGAGCGCGTGCTCGCGGCGGCGCGCATTCTGGAACTCGAACCCCTGCTCGCACGCAAGCCGCGTGAACTCTCGGGCGGTCAGCGTCAGCGCGTGGCCATGGGCCGTGCCATCGTGCGCGAGCCGGCCGTGTTCCTGTTCGACGAACCGCTCTCGAACCTCGACGCCAAGCTGCGCGTACAAATGCGTCTGGAAATTCAGCGTCTGCATAAGCGCCTGAAGACGACGAGCCTGTACGTCACGCACGATCAGGTCGAAGCCATGACGCTGGCCGATCGCGTGATCGTCATGAACAAGGGCTACGCCGAGCAGATCGGCACGCCGACCGACGTCTACGAGCGTCCGGCGTCGTTGTTCGTGGCGAGCTTCATGGGTTCGCCCGCAATGAACCTGCTCAAGGGCCGGGTCGACGCGGAAGGCCGTACGTTCGAAGTCGACGGCGGCCCGGCGCTGCGTCTGCCTCCCACGAGCATGGCCCACGCAGGGCGCGAACTGGTGCTCGGCGTGCGTCCGGAGCATCTGGTGCCTGCCGAACAGCAGAACGGGCTGGGCGCGTTCGCCGCACAAACCAACATCACCGTCGATCAGCTCGAACTGCTCGGCGCGGACAACCTGCTGCACGGCCGCTGGGGCGAGCAAAACCTGACGGTGCGCCTGCCGCACGAACTGCGTCCGGCGGCCGGGACCGTCATGCCGCTGGCCATCTCCGCCAAGGCGCTGCACCTGTTCGACCCGTCGACGGGCAAGCGGGTGGAAGCATGAGCGGCATGAGCTCAGACCCGGCAACCGCCCATTTGTGGCGAGACTGGCCGTATCCGCGCATCGTCTCGCATCGCGGCGGCGGCAAGCTCGCGCCGGAGAACACGCTGGCCGCCTTCGAGATGGGCGCATCGCTCGGCCTGCAAATGGTCGAATTCGACGCCAAGCTCTCGGCGGATAACGTCGTCTTCCTGCTGCACGACGACACCGTCGATCGCACCAGCAACGGCCACGGCGCGGCGGCGCAAATGACCTACGCCGAGATCGAAAAGCTCGACGCCGGTAGCTGGTTCGGCGCGGACGGTCGCTTTGCAGGCCAGACGATGCCGACGCTGGCGCAGGTGGCCGAGCGTTGTCAGGCGCTGGGACTCGCGGCGAACGTCGAGATCAAGCCGTGCCCGGGACGCGAAGCCGAGACGGGCACGTTGGTGGCGCAGGCCGTCAAGGCGCTGTGGGCCGGTCAGGCCCAGCCGCCCCTGCTCTCGTCGTTCTCCTATGAGGCCCTCGAAGCGGCGGCCGCTGCCGTGCCGGAACTGCCGCGCGGCATGCTGTACGAGGCCGTGCCGGCCCACTGGCGCGAAGATGCCCGCAAGTTGGGTACCGTCACGCTGCATGCGAGCCATAAGCATCTCGACGGCCCGCAAGTCGCCGAGATCAAAGCCGCCGGGCTGCATATGCTCGTCTACACGGTCAACGAGCCGGCCCGCGCCCGCGAACTGGCCGCGTGGGGTGTGGACGCCATCTGCACCGACCGCATCGACCTGATCGGCGCAGACTTCCTCGCCGACCTCTGAGCGGCAGAGGGACGTCAGGGCTATCGGGGACGTCCCCGCGCCTTGCGCGCCCCCGGTCGCCCTGGCACCCCGATCACGCCTGAAAGTCCCCGATCGCACGCATTTCCCTTGAAAAACGGCACCCGCCGGTCGCTGCCGCATGGTGGCGGGCGGGGTCGCAAGGCGGCATAATAGGGCGTTCCCCTCGCCCAGCCCATCCAGCGGCCCGGTGCGCGCGCTGCAATTTTCTGCAAAGCCGTGTGCCGGGCTGGACGAATTCAAGCCAAGCCGCCATGCCGTACATCTACCTCGCTTCGCAAAGCCCCCGCCGTCAGGAACTGCTGCAACAACTCGGCGTTCGTTTCGAGTTGCTGCTGCCTCATGCCGACGAGGACGCCGAAGCGCTCGAAGCCGTGCTGCCCGGGGAGCCGCCCGATGACTATGTGCAGCGCGTCACGCGCGCCAAGGCCGAAGCGGCGGTGGCCCGTCTGGCACGCGCCGGACTGCCTGGCGCGCCGATCCTGACGGCCGACACGACCGTCTGTCTCGACGGCACCATTCTCGGCAAGCCGTTCGACGACGCCGACGCCTGTGCCGTCCTCGCCCGTCTGTCGGGCACCCGTCACCGTGTGCTCACCGCCGTAGCGGTCTGTGCCGACGGACAGATTCATCAGGCCGTCAACATCTCGCACGTGTGGTTCCGGCCGTTGCGCCGCGAGGAGATCGAGCGCTACGTCGCCTCGGGAGAACCGAAAGGCAAGGCGGGCGCTTATGGTATTCAGGGGAAAGCCGCCGAATTTGTGATGCGTATCGACGGCAGCTACTCCGGCATCATGGGACTGCCGCTTTGCGAAACCGCCGCGCTGTTGCGTCAGGCGGGCGTCGACTTCTAACGTATCTAGCCCCGCGCATTTCGAGTCTGGTCGACAATCTATGAACGAAGACATTCTGGTCAATATCACGCCACAGGAAACCCGTGTGGCGCTTATGCAGCTCGGCGCTGTGCAGGAACTGCACATCGAGCGCACGCTCTCGCGCGGTCTGGTCGGCAACATCTATCTGGGTAAGGTCGTGCGCGTGCTCCCGGGCATGCAGTCGGCCTTCATCGATATCGGGCTGGAGCGCGCGGCGTTTCTGCATGTGGCCGATATCTGGCATCCGCGTACCAATAACGACACCTCCGTGCCGCATCCGCAGCCGCCCATCGAGAAGACGGTTTTCGAAGGACAGACGCTGATGGTTCAGGTCATCAAGGACCCGATCGGCACGAAGGGTGCGCGCCTCTCGACGCAGATCAGCATCGCCGGTCGCACGCTCGTCTATCTGCCGCAGGAGCCGCATATCGGCATCTCGCAGCGGATCGAGAGCGAGGCCGAGCGTGAGGCGCTGCGCAGCAAGATTCAGGCACTGGTGCCCGCCGACGAGAAGGGCGGCTTCATCGTGCGTACGATTGCAGAAGACGCCGCCGACGCCGAACTTGCCAACGACATCGCCTATCTGCGCAAGTCATGGCAGACGATTGGCGAGCAAAGCACGCGCGTGCCCGCCCCCGCGCTGCTGTATCAGGATCTGAATCTGGCCCAGCGCGTGCTGCGCGACTTCGTGCATGAAGAGACGGGCAAGATCCTTGTCGACTCGCGCGAGACGTATCAGAAGCTGGCCGAGTTTGCGACGATCTACACGCCCGCCGTACTCGGCAAGCTCACGCACTACACGGGCGAGCGTCCGCTGTTCGATCTGTACAACGTCGAGACGGAAATCGAGCGTGCGTTGTCGCGTCGCGTCGATCTGAAGTCCGGTGGCTATCTGATGATCGACCAGACCGAAGCGATGACGACCATCGACGTGAACACCGGCGGCTACGTCGGTGCGCGCAACTTCGACGACACGATCTACAAGACCAACCTGGAAGCGGCGCTGATGATTGCGCGCCAGTTGCGGCTGCGCAATCTGGGCGGGATCATCATCATCGACTTCATCGACATGGAGAGCGCCGATCATCGCGACTCCGTGCTATCGGAGCTGAAGAAGGCGCTCGCACGCGACCGCACGCGCATCACGGTAAATGGCTTTTCGCAGTTGGGTCTGGTGGAGATGACCCGCAAGCGCACGCGCGAATCGCTCGCGCACGTGCTGTGCGAACCGTGTGCCGTGTGTCAGGGCAAGGGACAAGTCAAGACGCCGCGCACGCTGTGCTATGACATCCTGCGCGAGATTCTGCGCGAATCGCGCCAGTTCAATCCGCGCGAGTTCCGCCTGATCGCCTCGCAGGAAGTCGTCGATCTGTTCCTCGAAGAAGAGTCGCAGCACCTCGCGATGCTGATCGACTTCATCGGCAAGCCGATCTCGCTTCAGGTCGAATCGTCGTTCCATCAGGAACAATACGACATTATTCTGATGTAAAGCCGCATCAGTCCCCGGCCCTGCATCGCTCGTAGCACTCGGGCGGCAGGGCCCGCCCCTCCGCCCCCTCCCTCCCCTTCCCCGCCGTCCTTTCCCAAGCTTGCACGCACCTCGCCACGCTCACTTGTGAGTCTTTGGCAAAGGTGCCGGTCGCAAATTGCACGCCCCGGAATTCCTCCGGGTGTCAGAATCGCTTATCGGCAATCGTCACGAACAACGCCCTAGCGAGGCTGGCACAGCGATATGAAAAACTTTGCTTCCCTTACCCAGATCACCGTGTTCGCGCGCATCGCCGAACTCGGCAGCCTTTCGGCGGCGGCCCGCGAGCTGAACATCACGCCGTCGGCCGTGAGCAAGAGTCTCGCGCAACTGGAAGAGCGTCTCGGGGTGCTGCTGGTCAAGCGCACGACACGCAGCCTCACGCTGACCGACAGCGGCAAGATCATTCTGGAGCGCGCCAACGCCATCATCGCGGACATCGACACCACGCTCGACGCGGCGCAACAGTTCGGTCGCCCCGACGGCCTGCTCAAGATCACCAGCTCGCTCGCGTTCGGCTCCCGCCAACTGCCGTCGGTGCTGGGACGCTACTTCGCGCAATACCCGAGCGTGCGCGCCAGCATCGCCCTCGAAGACCGCTGCGTCGACCTCGCTGAGGAAGCCTACGACATCGCATTGCGCATCACGGCAGGTACCGATTGGGGACTGGCGGCCCGGCGGCTTGCGCCGATTCACTGGGTCTACTGCGCGTCGCCCGCGTACTTGCAAGACCACGAGGCTATCGTCAAACCCGACGACATCCATCAGCACGCCTGCCTCGTGTACCCGACGATGACGCTCGACAAGTCGTGGACCTTCCGCCGGGGCGACGAAACGCATTACATCCCGGTGCAGGGCAAGCTGACGTCCAATTCGAGCATGGCCCTGCGCGAAGCTGCCGTCGACGGGCAGGGCATCGCCTGCCTGCCGACGTATGTGGTGTCGAAGGACATTCTCGACGGCAGCCTGCAACTCGTGCTGCCCGAATACAAATGCGCCATCGTCCACACCCTCTATGCCATGTACTACCGCTCCAAGTACTCGAAGCCGCTGATTCGCAGCTTCATCGACTTCATGGTCGAGGACTATGGCGATGTGCCCCCGTGGGACCGGGAGCTGTCCGACTATCTCGCCGACTGAGCGGGCAACCCACGATCGCGACGCATCGAGATCAGCGAAATGCACACGGTGGCAATCGTCAGCGGGATCAGCGCAAACTTGCAGACCGTTTCCCATCCGAACGTGCTGAGCAAACCGCCCGAGAGAAACGAGCCGATCAGCATCGTGCCGAACACGAAGAAGTCGTTGAGCGACTGCACCCGGCTCTTCTCCTGCGGCGTATGACACTCCAGCACGAGCGACGACGCCCCGAGAAAGCCGAAATTCCAACCGACGCCCAGCAGGATCAGAAGAATCACGAAGTGATGCGATGAGTTCCCGGCGAGCCCCACCAGCGCGGACGCGAACATCAGCAGCAACCCTGCCAACACCACACGGTTTGCGCCGAAGCGGCTGATCAGGCTGCCCGTCACGAAGCTGGGGCCGTACATGGCGACGATGTGCCACTGAATCCCAAGGTTCGCCGTCGACTGCGGAATGCCGCAAATTTCCATCGCCAGCGGCGCGGACGTCATGAGGAAGTTCATCAGCATGTACACGACCGCGCCGCAAACGATGGCCGTGATCAGACGCGGTTGACGCATCAATGCCGAGGTACTTCTGCCGTCCGCCCACACCATCGACGGCGGCGCATCGAACCTGATGCCTGCCAGCACGCATGCCGACAACAACGCCGCGACGGCCGAACCGAAGTAGGTCGCGGCGAACAGGCTCCCGGGAATGAGGTCCATGCTGAATGTCACCAGTTGCGGCCCCACGACGCCGGCGAACACACCCCCGGCCATCACCGTCGAGAGCGCCTTGGCCCGCTCGTCCGGCCCCACGCACTCGGCGGCGGCGAACCGGAAGGTCAGTACGATGGCGGCGTAAGCGCCGCCGAACACCATCGCGAAGCAGAACAGCGGAAACGATTTCGTCAAAATAGCGATGCCCGCCAGCAGCCCGTCAACGATGCCGAGCGCGTTGCCCAGCAGGAACGACGCTCGGCGTCCGACGCGTTGCACCAGCTTCCCGACAGGGATGGTCGACAGCGCCATCCCGAGTACGAAGATCGTGACCGGCAGCGTCGACAACGCCGGATCAGGCGACAGCCCGTGCCCGATCACGGCGGCCGTCGCATACACCACTGCCGCGTTCGCACCGGCCAGCGCCTGCGCCGCGCTCAGGCGCAGCACGTTCGAGTTCAGAGAAACGAAGGCCATCAGTTCCTCCGAAAGGCGTCGCCGATACGCGCGATGGCCTCGTTCACGAGACTGCGCGGACACCCGAGATTGACGCGCATGAAGCCCTGCCCGCCTTGCCCGAACTTCGGCCCGACGTCGAACCATACGCGCGCTTTGCGCAGCAGGACGTCCTGCAACTCGGCATCGCTCATGCGCAACGCGCGGCAATCCATCCACGCCAGATAAGTCGACTCGGCGGGAAACACCTTGAGACCGACGTCCATCGCATTGATCGATTGCGCGAACAGGCGCTGATTCTCGCGCAGATAGCCGACCAGCGATTCGAGCCACGGCTCGCCGTGACGGTACGCCGCTTCGCACGCCACCACGCCCATCTGGTTCACGAGATTGATGCCGCTGCGCTCACATTGCCGACGGAATTGCTCGCGAATTCGCTTGTTCGGAATGATCATGTTCGAGCATTGCAGCCCGGCGATGTTGAAGGTCTTGCTCGGCGCGGTCGCCACGATGCAATTGTTGGCGAGCGCGGGGCCCAGCGTGCCGAAAGCCACATGCTGCTTCGTTTCGTCGAGGATGATGTCCTGATGCACTTCGTCCGAGAGCACAAGAATGCCGTGGCGCGCACAGATCTCGCCCATCGTGATCAGCTCGTCGCGCGACCAGACATTGCCGGTCGGATTATGCGGATTGCACAGGATGAACAGTTTGGTGCCGGGTTGGATCGCGGCTTCGAACGCATTCGCATCGAACCGGTAACGCTCGCCATCGTAATGGAGCGGCGCTTGTGCGAGACGTCGACCATTGATTTGCACGTCGTAATGGAAATGGACGTAGACCGGTGTCTGGATCAGCACGAAATCGCCGGGATTCGTGAAGGCGTGAATCGCCATATTGATGGCCGAGACGACGCCCGGCGTTTGCAGCACCCACTCGTGCGAGATATCCCAGCCAAAGCGCCGCTTTTGCCATGACGCGACGGCTTCCAGAAACGACGTGGGGATGCTGCCGTAACCGAAGACGCCGAAATCGACAGCCTCATGCAACGCGCGGCGAATCGGCTCAGCGACACGAAAGTCCATGTCGGCGACCCACATGGGCAACGGATCTGCCGCCGCCTGTTCGGGCGTGAGCCGGCGCTCCGCGCCCCATTTCATCGAGTTGGAATGGCGTCTGTCGGGGAGAAAATCGAAATCGTTCGAATCGTTCGAATCAGTCATTACGCGCTCTCATTGGGAATTCACGTTGAGATTCTGAATGTGAGGCAGCCTGAAAAGAAGCGAGCATAACTACAGGCACTTTTGCCATCCGGTCACAAATGGATTGAAACGCCCAAGCGATTTACCCGGTCACGCCGCGATTCACGTTGCGATAGCCGGCGCTGACAACTTGTGACCAAAGTTCACAGGTCTTAGTCAAATCTTGCGCTTCTTTCCCTGTCGGCCCGTCAATAGAATTCACGTCGTTGTACCGAACCGGTCTCGCTTATCCCGAAAAAAACCATTCAACGCCGATAGCCGATAAAGGCTAATCGAGCGACGGGGCGAACGACCGAACAATCATCAGGAGACGACAATGGAAGAAGTGTCAAGTGCGCTTTACGGCGCAAATGGTGCCAGTGGTGCCGGTGGGGCTAGCGGCGCGAGCATGACAAAAGCCGCCGCGCCCCCGTTCACGATGTACGACTTCGGCTGGGTGGTGCTGTGTATCGGCATGGCGATCGGATCCGGCGTCGTTTTCCTGCCGGTGCAGATGGGCGTCAAAGGCGCGCTAGTTTCGATCATCTCGCTCGCGATTGCTTATCCGATCGTCTATCTGATCTCGAAGCTCTATATTCAGTCGCTTTCCGCCACAAAAAATTGCGACGATTACGCGCAGGTGATTACGCAATACCTCGGCAAGAACTGGGGCATGGTGCTTGGTGTCGTGTACTTCGTGATGCTGCTCAAGGCGATGTTCGGATACTCGTCGGCCATTACCAGCGATGCCGCGTCTTATCTGGAGACGTATGGCGTCACCCAACATTCCCTGCAAGGGGAAGTCTGGTTTCTCGCTGCCGTCATTACCGTGCTCGTGCTGATCGCGTCGAGCGGTGAACGCTTGTTATTCAAGATTTCCGGCCCACTCATCGCAACGAAGCTGGCCATCGTGGTGTTTCTCGGATTCGCGATGATGCCGTACTGGCATTTGAGCAATCTCGAACTCGTGTGGACCGGATCGTTTTCCATGCTGCGCGATATTGTGCTGACGCTGCCGTTCTCGATGTTTTCGATCTACTTTGTGCAGATTCTGAATCCGATGAACGTCGCGTTTCGCAAAGTCGAAAGCGATCCGCAAATCGCCACGTACCGGGCATTGCGTGCGATGCGATATGCATATGCCATTCTGATCGTCTCGGTGCTGTTCTTCTGCTTCTCCTTCCTGCTGTCGATCAATCACAACGACGCCGTTTATGCGCTGGCCAATAACATCTCCGGTCTCGCATTGGCCGCGAAAGTGATTCCCGGCAGCGCGGTCCAGGTGATGTCGACGGTATTGGACGTGGCGGCGATCTTCACCGCGTTCTTCGGCGTGTTTCTCGGCTTTCAGGATGCGGTTCGGGGCATTGTGCTCAACCTCGTCGACCGCTTCATGGCGAGAAGCGACGTCTTTAACCGACGACTGCCGTACTTTATCGGCGCTGTCGCCATCGGCATTCTGGTGAGTTGGGTCAAGTTCGGCTTGTCAGCAATGGTCCTGATTCAGGTGACGGTGCCCGTCTACGCGTTCGTGACCTGCCTGTTGCCTGCCTATCTGGTGTATCGCGTCGGTGCATTGCGACACCTGCGCTCGCCGGCCGCCATCGTGGTGCTCGTGTACGGGCTGGTGCTGATGACGGTGCCGGTCATGAAGTTCTTCGAGCACTGATCGCCATTGCAAAAAGCCGGGGCATCCGCAATACAATACGCAATCGATCCGATTTCGTCGTGCACAGAAGCACGCCCCGGCCATGCCCTACTCGAACTACGACAACCTCGCGGCATCGAGCGAGGCGCTCGACAAACATACCGTCGCACGCCATTCGACCTGGGTCAGCATCTGGGTCAATGTCGTGCTGACGACCGCCCAGATCGTCGTCGGGATCTTCGCACGCTCACAGGCGCTGATCGCCGACGGCATCCACTCCTTCTCCGATATCGTCTCCGACTTCGTGGTACTTGCCGCCGCACGCGGCAGCGCGCGGGCACCGGACGCCGATCACCCCTACGGCCACAGCCGCTACGAGAACGCCGCGTCGCTGTTCCTTGGCGTGATCCTGCTCGTGGTGGGCGCGGGCATGCTGTGGCGCGGCGTGGAGCGTCTGCTGCACCCCGAGGACATTCCCGAGGTGCACACCCTCGCACTGGTCGTGTCGGTGATCGTGCTCGTCAGCAAGGAAGGGCTTTTCCGATACATGCTGCGCGCCGCGCAACGGGTGCGCTCGGCGATGCTCGTCGCCAATGCCTGGCACGCGCGCTCGGACGCCCTGTCGTCGCTCGTGGTGGCATGCGGGATTCTCGGCAACCTCGCCGGCTACCGCATTCTCGATCCGCTCGCGGCAGCGCTCGTGGGACTGATGATCGGACGCACCGGGTGGAAATTCGGCTGGAACGCCTTGCAGGACCTGATCGATCGCGGCGTGGACGACGACACGACCGTCACGATTCGCCAGCGTCTGCTCGACACACCGGGTGTGCGTGGCATCGACATGCTGCGTACGCGCCGCATGGGTGACGAGATCGTCGTCGACGTCCACATTCTCGTGGACGCACGCCTGTCGGTCTCGGAGGGGCACTACCTGGCCGAACAGGCCCGCGCTGCGGTCATGAACGAGCCGCAGATCCTCGACGTGCTGGTGCACGTCGATCCGGAAAGCGATACCAAGGGCACCGCGCTGCAACAGTGGCCGGCACGCGCTGTGGTGGTCGGTGCGGCCGAACTGCTGTGCCGGGCCAATGCGCTGGCCCTGCACGACGTCAAGCTGCACTATCTGAACAACGGACTGGAAGCCGACGTGATCGTCGAAGGGCTGAACGGATCGAATGGTTCGAACAGTTTGGTGGCGGGCGACGGCGGCATCGAAGGACCGTCGCAGACCGTCGCCGACGCCCTGATCGCCCGCTTTGCCCCGCTGGGATTGCGGTACGTGCGGGTGCTCAGGGTGACGGGTGAAACTCAGTCTTCGTGAGTGTAGTCGGCGAACAGCATGCCCTGCTTGTCCTTGTCCGAGACGACCGGCGTGATGCCGTCGAGCGGCCAGGGAATCGCCAGCGTCGGATCGTCCCAGCGGATGCAGCGCTCGAACTGCGGTGCCCAGTAGTCCGTGGTCTTGTACAGCACCTCGGCCGTCTCCGACGTCACTACGAATCCGTGGGCGAAGCCCGCCGGAATCCACAACTGCCGCTTGTTCTCGGCGCTCAACACTTCGGCGACCCACTTGCCGAACGTCGGCGATCCTTCGCGAATGTCGACGGCGACGTCATAGATCTCGCCCTGCAGCACGCGCACCAGCTTGCCCTGCGGCTGCTTGACCTGATAGTGCAGGCCGCGCAACACGCCGCGCACCGAGCGCGACTGGTTGTCCTGCACGAACGTGAGCGTCTCGCCGAGACCGTCGTTGAAATTACGCTGGTTGAAGCTTTCGAAGAAATAGCCGCGCGAGTCGCCGAACACTTTGGGTTCGAGACGCTTCACGTCGGGGATGGCAGTTGCGATCAATTGCATCGATAAAAATCCGTCAAAACACGCGTTCGCGCAACATGGCCAGCAAATACTGGCCGTAGCCTGTTTTAGCCAGCGGTTGCGCCAAAGCTTCAATCGCCGTGGCGTCGATCCAGCCACGACGGTAAGCGATCTCTTCCGGGCAAGCGACCTTCAATCCCTGCCGGCTTTCGATGGTCTGGATGAACGTGCTGGCTTCGAGCATCGACTCATGCGTGCCCGTATCGAGCCACGCGTATCCACGTCCCATGATTTGCACGTTCAACTTGCCGCGCCGCAGGTATTCGTTGTTAACGTCCGTGATCTCGAGCTCGCCACGCGCCGATGGCTTGATGGCGCGCGCAACGTCGACGACGTCGTTATCGTAAAAATACAAGCCCGTCACGGCGTAGCGCGACTTCGGCTCCTTCGGCTTCTCGATCAATTCGATCGCACGTCCCGAATCGTCGAACGTCACCACGCCATAACGCTCCGGATCGTTCACGGGATAAGCGAATACGGTCGCACCGTCGGACTGGCGGTTCGCCGCCCCCAACAACGCGGCAAAATCGTGACCGTAAAACAGGTTGTCTCCGAGCACCAGCGCGCACGGGTCGTCACCGATGAAGTCCGCGCCGATCAGGAAGGCTTGCGCGAGACCGTCAGGGGATGGCTGCACCGCATACTGGAGATTCAGTCCCCACTGGCTGCCGTCGCCGAGCAATTGCTCGAAACGTGGCGTGTCTTGCGGCGTCGAGATGACCAACACGTCGCGAATCCCCGCCAACATCAGCGTGGTCAGCGGGTAGTAGATCATCGGCTTGTCGTAGACCGGCAAAAGTTGCTTCGACACCGCCAGCGTCGCCGGATACAGGCGGGTGCCTGAACCGCCCGCGAGAATGATGCCCTTGCGTCTTGTCGTCATGCCGCACCTCCCGCTATGTCTGCCGCACCGCCACCGCTGCCCTCGCGGTCCTGATAGTGCGTTTCGATCCAGCGTTGATACTCGCCGGACTGCACCTGACGCACCCACTCGCCATTGGCGAGATACCACTGCACGGTCTTGCGCATGCCTGTCTCGAACGTCTCGGCCGGACGCCAGCCCAGCTCTCGCTCAAGCTTACGGGCATCGATGGCATATCGACGGTCATGTCCCGGACGATCGGTGACGAACGTAATCTGATCCGCGTACGACTTGCCGTCGGCACGAGGCGACAGTTCGTCGAGCAGCGCACACAAATGCTTCACCACGGACAGGTTGTTCTGCTCGTTCCAGCCACCCACGTTGTAGACCTCGCCCGTCGTGCCTTTCGCCAACACTTCGCGAATCGCCGAGCAGTGATCGCCGACGTACAGCCAGTCGCGCACATTGCTGCCATCGCCATAGATCGGCAGCGGCTTGCCTGCGAGCGCATTGGCGATGACCAATGGAATCAGCTTCTCCGGGAACTGGTACGGGCCGTAGTTGTTCGAGCAATTGGTGGTCAGGACCGGCAGACCGTACGTGTGGAAGTAGGCGCGCACCAGATGATCGGAGCCAGCCTTCGAGGCCGAGTACGGGCTGTTCGGGGCGTACGGTGTGGTTTCCGTGAAAGCCGGATCCGTCGGGCTCAGCGAGCCGTAGACCTCATCCGTCGACACATGCAGGAAGCGGAAGTTATCGCGCGCGTCGCCTTCGAGCGAACCCCAATAGGCGCGTGCCGCTTCGAGCATCGTGAAGGTGCCGACGATGTTCGTCTGCACGAAGTCGCCGGGGCCGTGGATCGAGCGGTCCACATGGCTCTCCGCAGCGAAGTGCAGCACCGCGCGCGGACGATGTTCCGCGTACAGCCGGTCAAGCGCAGCACGGTCGCAAATATCCACCTGCGCAAAGCGATGGCGCGGGTCGCGCTCCAGGCTGGCCAGACTGGCGAGATTGCCGGCGTATGTCAGCTTGTCGATGGTGAGCACCGGTTCGTCGTGTTGCGCGAGCCAGTCCAGAACGAAATTTGCGCCGATGAATCCGGCGCCACCTGTCACAAAGATCATGGATGCAAAAAGAGAATGTGCGGGAGTGCGCCTACTTGCGAGGCACACGCCCCATCAAGAAGAATTCGTCGTTAGGCCGCATCGAAATGGCATTGGCGATCCGGTTGGACATGCCGAAGAACGCCGTAATGGACGCGATGTCCCAGATATCCTCGTCGTTCAGCCCGTGGCGGCGCAGCGTGGCATAGTCTTCGTCGCTCACCTCATGCGAGCGCTCACAGACCTTCATCGCATACGCGAGAATCGCCTTCTGACGCTCGGTCAGATCCGCCTTGAGATAGTTGACGGCGACCTGATCGGCCAGCAGCGGCCGCTTTTCGTAGATGCGCACCAGCGCACCATGCGCGACCACACAATACAGGCATTGATTCACCGCACTGGTCGCGACTACGATCATCTCGCGCTCACCCTGGCTCAGATTGCCATCCTTGAGCATCAAGGCATCGTGATACGCGAAAAATGCGCGAAATTCGTCGGGACGGTGCGCCAGTGTGAGGAAGACGTTAGGGATGAAGCCAGCCTTTTCATGAACCGCGTCGATGCGCGCACGAATATCGTCAGGCAACGCGGCGAGGTCCGGCACGGGAAAGCGACTGATCGGCGGCTGGCTCATCATGGTCTCCTCAAATCCTCAAATGCAGGTTGATGCGGTATGGGGAATGACGTTGCGACCACGCGGCGCACATGGCACCGGCAGGCCTCCCCGTCGTCACGCTTCCTGCTGCTGTGCGTACTGAATGCGGTGCAAATGGGCGTAAAGGCCATTATGCGCCACGAGTGCCTGGTGAGATCCCTGCTCCGCGATGCGGCCATGTTCGAGCACGACGATGCGGTCGGCGCGTTCGATGGTCGACAGGCGGTGCGCGATCACCAGCGTGGTACGTCCTTCCATCAACACTTCGAGCGCCGCCTGCACGTGACGCTCGGATTCCGAATCCAGTGCCGACGTCGCTTCGTCCAGAATCAGGATCGGCGCATCTTTGTAGATCGCGCGGGCAATCGCCAGACGCTGACGCTGGCCGCCCGACAGGCGCATGCCGTTGTCGCCCACCAGCGTATTCACGCCATCGGGCATGGCGGCCACAGCATCGGCCAGATTGGCAGCACGCAGCGCGGCCTGCACGCGCTCGGCGTCGACTTCCTGACCGTAGGCGACGTTGGCGGCAATGGTGTCGTTGAACAGCACGACGTCCTGACTCACGAACGCAATCTGACGGCGCAGGTCGGCCAGGCGCAGATCGTTGAGCGGAATGTCGTCGAGCAGAATGCGCCCGCCCGTCGGGTCGAAGAAGCGCGGCACCAGATTGACCATCGTGGTTTTGCCGCTGCCCGAGGGGCCGACCAGCGCCACCATCTCGCCCGGCGCAACCTCCAGCGAAATCTTGTCGAGGGTCGGGCGCTCGCTCGCGCCGTAGTTGAAGCTGACCTGATCGAACGTCACACGGCCCTTCGCACGCTCGAGCGTGCGATCGCCGCCGACCGGCTCGACTTCGACGTCCATCACTTCGAAGATCAGCTCGGCGGCCGTCACGCCGCGTTGCAGCGGCTGGTTGACGTCCATCAGATGCTTGAGCGGGGACACAACGAGCAGCAGTGCGGTGACGAACGCCGTGAACCCGCCCACGGTCATCTCACCCGACGACGACTCGATCATCGCCACGGTAATCACGATGGCCAGCGCCAGCGAGGCCAGCGCCTGCGTCACCGGCTGCGCGAGACCGCCCGAGACCGTCACACGCATGGCGTAGCCGCGCAGCGTGCTGGTCATCCTGTCGAAGCGGTTCTTCTCGTACTCTTCGCCGTTGTGGATCTTCACGACCTTGTAGCCACCGACCGCCTCTTCGACCACATACGACAGCGCGTTGGTCAGCGTCTGCTGCTCACGATTGAGACGGCGCAGGCGGCGGTTGATCTTGCCGACCAGCCAGCCGATCAGCGGCAGAATGACGGCCACAACCAGCGTGAGACGCCAGTTCAGATAGAACAGATAGCCCAGCAGGCCGACGACGGTCAGCGAATCGCGCACGAGCGTGATCAGCACCGTGGTGAGCACGCCGAGCACCTGATTGACTTCGTAGACGATGGCGTTGATCAGCGTGCTGGTCGTCTCGCGCTGATAGTAGGCGGCCGGCGCGTGCAGCAGGCGCTCGAACATCTTCACGCGCAAATCGAGCAGCACGCGGTTCGAGACCCACGACAGCATGTAGTTGGCCGAATATTGCGCCAGCCCCCGGATCACGGCCAGCCCGATCACGGCGGCCGGGACGTACCAGAGCTTCCACGGATCGCCGCCCGAGAAGCCTTTGTCGAGCACCGGCTTGAGGACTGCCGGGATGGCCGCTTCGGTGGCCGCCACCAGCGCCATGGCGAGAACGGCCAGCAGGCCCATGTGCCAATATGGCTGGAGATAGCCCAGCAGACGTCGCAGAATCGGTCCGGTGGGCTTGTGCGGTGCGCTCATGTAAGTCGGGGACAGCGGGAAAACCGCTATTCTAACGTACCGGCCGGTCCCGTCGGGACACGTCCGAAGCGGACTCGGACCGCACCCCAAAAATCGCCCTAACGCCGGATTTCCGGGGCTGTTGGCACGCCGGACGCCGGGTGGAACCGGTATACTCCGGCGCATGGCAAGCGCACTCGAAGTTCTCCGTACCGTATTCGGCTATAACGCATTCCGTGGCGATCAGGCCGCCATCGTCGACCATGTGGCCGACGGGGGCGATGCACTCGTGCTCATGCCCACGGGCGGCGGCAAGTCACTTTGCTACCAGATCCCCGCGCTGTTGCGCCCGGGCATCGGCATCGTCGTCTCCCCGCTCATCGCCCTCATGCAGGATCAGGTCGACGCCCTGCTGCAAGCAGGGGTCCGCGCCGCCTATCTGAATTCCAGTCTCGCTTTCGACGAAGCGGTCGATATCGAACGCCGCGCCGCGCGAGGCGAACTCGATCTGCTGTACGTCGCGCCCGAACGGCTGCTGACCGACCGCTTCCTCAACCTGCTCGACCGGCTCGACGAACGCGGACAACTGGCGCTGTTCGCCATCGACGAGGCCCACTGCGTCTCGCAATGGGGACACGACTTCCGGCCTGAGTACATTCAGCTCTCCGCGCTGCACGAGCGTTATCCGCGTGTGCCGCGCATTGCGCTCACGGCCACGGCGGACGCCGCCACCCGCGAGGAAATTCAGGCGCGCCTCGGCCTGACCGACGCGCGCCTGTTCGTCTCCAGCTTCGACCGGCCGAATATCCGGTACGAAATCGTCGACCGCGACAACCCGCGCAAGCAGTTGCTGGCCTTTCTGAGCCGACATCGCGGCGAAGCCGGCATCGTCTACTGTCTGTCGCGCAAGAAGGTGGAAGAAACGGCCGCGTGGCTGGAAACGCAGGGCATTCCTGCGCTGCCGTATCACGCAGGGCTGGACGCCGAAGTGCGTCGCACGCACCAGCAACGCTTCCTGCGCGAGGAAGGACTGGTCATGGCCGCGACCGTCGCCTTCGGCATGGGCATCGACAAGCCGGACGTGCGCTTCGTCGCCCATCTGGATTTGCCCAAGAGTCTCGAAGCCTATTATCAGGAGACGGGACGCGCCGGGCGCGACGGCGAACCGGCCGAAGCCTGGATGACGTACGGCCTGAACGACGTGGTGGTCCACCGCAGCCGGATCGACGAGTCGAACGCGCCGGACCTTCAGAAGCGCATCGAGCGCCAGAAGCTCGACGCGCTGCTCGGCTACTGCGAAGCCCCGCGCTGCCGCCGCACGGTGCTTCTGTCGTACTTCGGCGAGTCGAGCGAGCCATGCGGCAACTGCGACGTTTGCCTGAACCCTCCGGAAGTCTTCGACGGCACGATTGCGGCACAAAAGGCGCTCTCGGCGATCCTGCGGACCGGCCAGCGCTTCGGTGCGGGCCACCTGGTCGACCTGCTGCGCGGGCGCAGCACGGACAAGATTCGTCAGTTCGGCCACGAAAGTCTGCCGACCTTCGGTGTCGGAGGCGAGATGGACGATCAGGGCTGGCGGGCCGTGTTCCGTCAACTGATCGCCCACGGCATCATCGAGCCGGACAGCAGCCAGTACGGGGCGCTCACGCTGAATGCGGCGGCGCGTCCGGTGCTCAAGGGCGAGACGGTCGTGTCGCTACGACGCCAGCGCCCCACGGCGAGCAAGAAGAGTCGCTTTGCCGGATACGCGTCGTCGCAGGCCATCGAACTGGATACGGCCGATCAGCAGTTGTTCGAGAAGCTGCGCACGTGGCGTCAGGAAATGGCGAAGACGCAGGCCGTCCCCGCGTACGTTATCCTTCACGACCGTACGCTGCGAGAACTCGCGCAGCGCCGCCCGCGTCACCGTGAAGGACTGGTCGATATCACCGGTCTCGGCGAAGCGAAGATCGAGCGTTACGGCGAAGCGCTCGTCGAATTGTTGAATGCCTGAGGCTCACGCCCCGCCCACGCACGCCCATGCCTACCTTACCGCTGACCGTCACGATCCTCACGCGCAACGAACGTCACAACATCGCCGACTGCATTGCATCGGTGAAGGCGTTCGCCTCGCAAATCGTGGTGGTGGATAACGCGAGCACGGACGGCACCGCCGATATCGCCCGCGCTGCCGGGGCGGAGGTGCACGTCACGCCTGACTGGCCGGGCTTCGGACCACAGAAGAACCGCGCGCTGTCGTTCGCAACCCAACCCTGGGTGCTGTCGCTCGATGCGGACGAACGCGTCACGCCTGAACTGGCCGCCGAGATCGCAGCGGCGATTGAAAGTGCATCCCACACTGGCTATCGCATGCCGCGTCTGTCGCAGTTTCTGGGGCACTGGGTAAAGCATTGCGGCTGGTATCCCGATTACGTGCTGCGACTGTTTCGCCGGGAAGCCGGACGCTTCTCCGACAATCTCGTGCACGAGCGCGTGATCGTCGACGGCGAGATCGGCACCCTCACCCATCACCTGCTCCATTACAGCTACACGGAAGTCCGTCAGGTGGAAGACAAGGTGCAACGATACGCACGCGCAGGCGCGAAGGAAATGTCGTTGCGCGGCAAACGCGTCTCTGCGCTCAAGCCATGGATCAATGGCGGATGGGCGTTCGTTCGAACCTACGTGTTGCGTCGTGGCTTTCTCGACGGCGCAGCCGGTGCCGCGATTGCCCGCATGAACGCTCGCAGCGCATTCCTGAAGTACGCGCTGCTACGACGCGGCGAAGTCTGACGCATCGGCAATCGCGAATGGCGTAACCCGACGCGCGAGACAGATCCACCGCGGTCCAACGCCGCGCGCTCACAGCGCGTCGGCACCAAAGCGAAACGGACGCCATGAGCGTCCGTTTTTCGTTCGAATGCGAACCTCGCGCGAGGACGTCGGCGCTTACTTCGCCAGCGCCCGCTTGATACGCGAGCGGAACAACTGCCAGCGCAGTTTGCTGTCGTCGACCGGCTCGGCCAGTCGGCCGTCGCTGCCTGACGGCACCGGCGTGCCGCGACGCAGATAGTAGCGATCGAAGATCGACTGCGTCATGCCCCACTTGCGCAGGAATTGCGTGCGCCCGTCATTCTTTACCACCTTGCCGGTGCTCTTGCACTGGAAGTGATAGACGAGACTTGCGCCCACGCCGACGAAGCGACGCGCACCGGCACCCCACATCTTCATCGAGAAATCGTTGTCGCTGCTCATGCCGGGACTCAGTTCCGTGCTGTAGCCGCCGACGAGGAACCACCAGTCGCGATGCACGAGCGTCGGCGGCCACGTCGCACCGAACCAGTCGGGCTTCTTGTACGTCGGCACGGCGGCGAGCAGCGCAGCCTCGTCGAACGTATCGACATCACGGCCGAAGTCCTGCACCAACACGCAGGGATTGCCGGTATCCACCGGTTCGATCATCGTGCCCGACAGCATGAACGCCTTGTCAGGCTGAGCCTCGGCGCGCTCGATCAGCGTCGTGTCCCAGCCCGGGCAGCAATACATGTCGTCGTTCAGATAGACGATGTACTTCTCGCGCGCCAGCGCCGCCGCCTGATTCACCGCGTAGCAGATCCCGATGTTATCGGGCGACGCCGTATGCTCGATCCCCTCGGCCTTGACCCAGTCGAGCGAACCGTCGGAACCATCGTTGATATGCACGATGATCTGATGCGGATAGCGCGAGTTCTGTCGGATGCTGCGCACACACAGTTGCAGCAAGGCGAGGTTGTTCCAGGTCGGAACGATGATGGAGAACATCCGGATTTCCTTGTGATATCGAACAGCGGGCAATGCGCTGCTACGCCGACGCGCCAGTTAGCGAAAGGCAGCCAACCCGCGCCGCCTTACCCGCACCGATGCATCAATAGACGACTTGTACCGAGTCGGTGGTCAGCCACTGACGAAGCTCGCCCAGCAACTCGTCGCCAGGCTGCACCTTCCAGTCGTCGCCGAGACGCGACTCGCATTCGGCGTCCGGGCGGCGATAGACGATATGCACCGGCAGGCCGTTTTGCTTATCCGCATCGCCATCGCCATTGCCATTACCGTTACGTCGACCGAAGCCACCGCCGCCGCCCCCACCACCATTAAACCCGCCGCCGCCATTGAAGCCGCCACCACCGCCCGCGCCCGCCGTCGCGGTCACGCGGTACATCGTGCAGTGCGGTTGCAACGTGGCGCGAAGACGCGTCCAGTCCGCGTTACCGTTGAACGACAGCTTGAGCGCCCGGGCGAAGCGCGCACGCGCACGGCCGAGGTCCATCAGGCTCTCGACGGTGAAACGCAGGCCGCCCGTAAAGCTGTCCGGTCGCGCATTGCCGTGCACGATCAGCAGTTCGTCTTCCTTGAACAGATGCTTGTTCGCCTCGAACTGCTCATTGAAGATCGTAACTTCGAGCGTGGCGGTACCGTCGTCGAGCTGCACGATCAGCATCTTGCCGCGCTGGGTCATCATGGTTCGCATGCTGGAGATCACACCGGCGACGAGACGATCGCGCCCTTCGGACAGATCGCGAATCCGCGTGCGCACGAAGCGTCGCACTTCGTCGGAATACGAGTCGAACATGTGGCCCGACAGGTAGAAGCCGAGCGCCTGCTTCTCTTCCTGCAACTTGCGCTTGTCGGTCCATGCCGGTTCGTCGGCCAGTTCCAGCGGCGCTTGCAGACTTTCGTCGCCCAGATCGAACAGGCTGACCTGATTCGCGGCCGCACTCGCCTGCTCGGCCGCTTCCATCGCCATCGGCACCGACGCCATCAACTGCGCCCGGTTCTCGTGAATCGAATCGAACGCGCCCGCACGAATCAGCGCTTCGATCGTGCGACGGTTCACCACGCGACGGTCGATCCGTGCGCAGAAGTCGAACAGGTCGGTGAACGGCTTGCCCTCGCGGGCGCGCAGAATTTCCTCGATGGCCGACTGACCGCTGCCCTTGATGGCACCCAGTCCGTAACGCACGGTCTTCGAGTCCGCCGGCTCAAAGCGATAGGCCGATACGTTGACGTCCGGCGGCAGCACGCCCAAGCCGTTGGCCGTGGCCAGACAGTCTTCGTAGAGGATCTTGACCTTGTCCGTGTCGTCCATGGCCAAGCTCATGTTGGCCGCCATGAATTCGGCAGGATGGTGGGCCTTCAGCCACGCGGTGTAATAGGCCAGCAGCGCATATGCTGCGGCGTGCGACTTGTTAAAGCCGTAGCCCGCGAACTTCTCCATCAAGTCGAAGATTTCGTCCGACTTTTCGCGCGTCAGGCCATTCTCGGCGGCACCCTTGGCGAAAATCTCGCGGTGCTCGGCCATTTCCTCGGCCTTCTTCTTACCCATCGCGCGGCGCAGCAAGTCGGCGCCACCGAGCGAGTATCCGCCGATGATCTGCGCCATCTGCATCACCTGCTCCTGGTAGACCATGATGCCGTAGGTCTCCTGAAGCACCGGCTCCACGCGCGGATCCGGATATTCCGTCTTCTCGCGGCCGTGCTTACGCGCGCAGAAGCTCGGAATCAGATCCATCGGGCCCGGACGATACAACGCCACCAGCGCGATGATGTCCTCGAAGCGGTCAGGCTGGGCGTCCTTCAACATGCCCTGCATGCCACGACTTTCCAGCTGGAACACGGCGACCGTGTTGGCCTTCTTGAGAATGCTGAACGCGGCCGGGTCCGTGAGCGAGACCTGATCGAGCGACCAGTCCGCCATCTCCGGATGCAAGCGCTTGATGTAGCGCTCGGCCCAGTTCAGGATCGTGAGCGTGGTCAGGCCCAAGAAGTCGAACTTCACCAGACCGACGGCTTCCACGTCGTCCTTGTCGTACTGACTCACCACACCGCTGGCGTCTTCGCCGCTGCCCTGCGTGTAGAGCGGGCAGAAGTCGGTGAGTTTGCCCGGGGCGATCAGCACACCGCCCGCGTGCATGCCGACGTTACGCGTGAGCCCTTCCACCCGCTGCGCAAGCTCGATTAGCTGCTTGACCTCGTCTTCCGTCTGGAAGCGTTCGGCGAGTTGGGGCTCTTCCTTGAGCGCGTCGTCGATGGTGACGTGCTTGCCCGGCTTGAACGGAATCAGCTTGGAGATGCCGTCGACGAAGTTGTAGCCGAGGTCGAGCACACGGCCCACGTCGCGCACCGCTGCCTTGGCGGCCATCGAGCCGAAGGTGGCGATCTGCGAGACGGCGTCCGCGCCGTACTTCTCCTTCACGTACTGAATGACGCGGTCGCGGCCGTCCTGACAGAAGTCGATGTCGAAGTCGGGCATCGACACACGTTCCGGGTTCAGGAAGCGCTCGAACAGCAGGTTGTACTTGAGCGGGTCGAGGTCGGTAATGCCGAGCGCATAGGCGACGAGCGAACCTGCGCCCGAGCCCCGGCCCGGGCCGACCGGCACGCCGTTGTTCTTCGCCCACTGGATAAAGTCGGCCACGATCAGGAAGTAGCCCGGGAAACCCATCTTGATGATGGTGCCGGTCTCGAAATCGAGCCGCTTGTAATACTCGGGACGCTGCTTGTCGCGCTCGGCCTCGTCCGGGAACAATTGCGCGAGACGCGTTTCCAGCCCTTCCTTGGACAACTGGACGAGATAGTCGTCGAGCGACATGCCGTCCGGCGTGGGGAACAGCGGCAGCTTCGGCTTGCCGAGTTCGAGCGTCAGGTTGCAGCGCTTGGCGATCTCGACGGTGTTGGCCAGCGCGGACGGCACGTCCTCGAACGCGGTGAGCATGTCGTCCTGCGTGCGAAAACTCTGGTCCTGCGTGAAGCGGCGCACCCGGCGGGCATTGCCCAGCATCTCGCCTTCCGAGATACACACGCGCGCTTCGTGGGCAGTGAAATCGTCGGACGTCATGAACTGAATGGGGTGCGTGGCGACGACCGGCAGCCCGGCCTTCGCCGCGAGCTGCACCGCCTGTTGCACGTACGTTTCCATGCCCGGCTGGCCGGTGCGTTGCAGTTCGATGTAGAACGCCCCTGGGAAAACGCTTTCCCAGTGTTTCGCGCATTGCAACGCCAGATCGGGATTGCCAGCGGCCAATGCCGCGCCCACGTCGCCCATCTGCGCGCCGGAGAGCGCCAGCAGACCGCGGGCGAGGCCGTCGGGCTGAAGCCACGACGGCTCGATCTCCGCCCGCCCCCGGTACTGATTGCCGAGCCAGGCCTTGGACAGCAACTGACACAGGTTCAGATAGCCTTCGCGGTCGCGTGCGAGCAGCAGCAAGCGAGAGGGCTTGTCGCGGTCGGCCGGATTCGTGATCCAGGCGTCGCAGCCGATGATCGGCTTGACGCCCTTGCCACGGGCTTCCTTGTAGAAACGAATGGCTCCGAACATGTTCGCGAGGTCGGTGAGCGCGAGCGCGCCCTGGCCGTCCTTGGCGGCGGCCTTGACGACGTCGTCGAGCCGCACGATGCCATCGGCGATCGAGTATTCGGAGTGGAGACGGAGGTGGACGAAGCGAGGTTCTGACATGGGCCGTATTGTAACGCGGCGTCGCCGGATTTCGCCGCGCGCCCGGGCTGTCTTCCGGTGGCCCCTGCGAAGCCTGCGCCCCGCCTCATTTGACCGGCATTGTCCTGAATCAAGCGCGAACTTGTACCGAATCGGCGATAATGGCGGTTTATTGCTTCACGCTTTTGCGGAATTTCGTTGCCATGTCTATCGTCAACATCGCTGCGTACAAGTTCGTCACGCTCGACGACATCGCGACCCTGCGCCCGGCCCTGCTTGAGCGCTGCAACGCGCTCGACCTGAGAGGCACCATCCTGCTCGCGCCGGAAGGCATCAACCTTTTCCTCGCGGGTTCGCGCGAGTCGATCGACGCCTTCCTCGCGGGCCTGCGCGCCGACGCCCGGTTCGCCGATCTGGAAGTCAAGGAGAGCCTCTCGGACGATCAGCCGTTCCGCCGGATGCTCGTGCGCCAGAAGAAAGAAATCATCACCATGAAGATGCCGGTCATCAAGCCCGCAGACGGACGTGCGCCGGGTGTCGATCCCGCCACGCTCAAGCGCTGGCTCGATGCCGGACAGGACGACGAAGGCCGTCCGGTGGTGATGCTCGACACGCGCAACGACTTCGAAGTGGACGTGGGCACGTTCGACAACGCCGTCGACTACCGTCTCACTAAATTCTCGGAATTCCCTGACGTCATCGCCGCACATCGCGCAGACTTCGAGGGCAAGACCATCGTGTCGTTCTGCACCGGCGGCATCCGCTGCGAAAAGGCCGCCATCTACATGCGCGACATCGGGCTGGAGCACACGTATCAGCTCGACGGCGGCATTCTCAAGTACTTCGAAGACGTGGGCGGCGCGCACTATCAGGGCGACTGCTTCGTGTTCGACTACCGCACGGCACTCACGCCCGACCTCGCCCCGTCGACGACCAAGCAGTGCTTCGCCTGCCGTGCCGTGGTGACGGCCGAGGACCAGCGCAGCCCCGATTACATCGAAGGTGAGCAGTGCCCGGCTTGCGTGGATGACAAGGCAGGTGCTACCGCTGCCGCTGTCACGGCAACGTCGGTCTGAGACCCCGGGTGGCGCACGCTTCGGCGCACGACGCCACCTCATCCGCCTCCCCAGCCGCCGACGGTACGACGCCGTCGGCCCGCACAAGCGCCGCCAGCTATCGCGGACGCTTCGCCCCCTCCCCGACCGGACCGCTGCATCGCGGCTCGCTCGTCACGGCACTGGCCAGTTGGCTGGACGCTCGCGCGCACGGCGGCGTCTGGATCGTCCGCATGGAAGATCTCGACGAACCGCGCTGCGTGCCCGGTGCGGCTGACAACATTCTCGATACTCTGACGCGTCTCGGACTGCATTCGGACGAACCGATTGTCTGGCAAAGCCATCGGCATGCGCTTTACGAGCAGGCACTGGCAGCCCTGACCGCCAGCGGACTCGTCTATCCGTGCGGATGTACCCGTCGCGAAATCGCGGATTCGCTGACGCGTGTGCATGCACGTCACAGCACACTGGCTTACCCGGGCACCTGCCGCGACGGCCTGCATGGCAAGACGGCCCGCGCATGGCGTCTTCGGGTGCCGGACGGCGACACCGCGCGCATGCACTTCGAAGACCGTTGGATGGGATCGCAGACGCAGGATCTGGCGACGGAAGTCGGGGATTTCGTGCTCAAGCGCGCCGATGGGCAGTGGGCCTACCAGTTAGCCGTCGTCGTCGACGATCAGTTGCAGGGCATCACGGACATCGTGCGCGGAGCCGACCTGCTCGACTCGACGGCGCGTCAGATCTACCTGCAAGCCTGCCTCGACGCACCGACGCCCCGCTATCTGCATGTGCCGCTCGTCACGGCCGATGACGGCGAGAAGTTGAGCAAGCAGAATGGTGCCGCGCCGCTGTCGCTCGATACACCCGACGCAATACTCACAGCCCTCAAAGAGGCGGCCTCGCACCTCGGGCTGCCGGCAACACTCGCCGATATCTCCCATCGCGACGACTTCTTTGCTGCGGCCACGCTCGCGTGGAAAGAGCGCCACGCTCGCTGACATCGTCGGCTCACTGTCCTGCACCGAATAGGGCCGCCCAATGAAAAAAGCCAGCGTGAGTACGCTGGCTTTTTTTGCGACTGCGCTGTGCCTGACCTTACAGCCCCGGCGCTCGTCCCTTAGTTATCGTTCCTGTTGCGCTTTACGCGGGAAGCCCGCGAGCAGTGCGGCAACCTGACGCTTGGGGGCCTTTTCCGACGGCGCACCGAAGGTCGTCGGCGTCGCAACGTCATGCGACGCGCGATGGTCGCGCTGCGCTTCACCGGCCGACGGCGACGGCTCGTACGGCTTGTAGAAGAACTCGTCTTCCGGACGCACGCGACGCGGCGTACTACCGCCACTGCTGCGACCCGCACGCAGGCCGTCGTGACGGCTATGACGCTCGCCGCGATCACCGCGTTCGCCACGTTCTGCACGCTCACCACGGTCGCTGCGCTCGTAGCGATCGCCACGGTCGTCGCGCGAACGGCTGCGGCGCTCCAGCACCAGCTCACCACGCTTGAGTTCGCGCTTGATCAGCTTCTCGATTTCCACGAGGTGCTTGCGTTCGTCCGGTGCGCACAGCGAGAGCGCCTCGCCCGACGCGCCGGCGCGACCCGTACGGCCGATGCGGTGCACGTAATCTTCCGGGTTGTACGGCAGATCGTAGTTGATCACGCCGGGCAGATCGGAGATGTCCAGACCGCGTGCGGCGACGTCGGTCGCCACGAGCGCGCGGATGCCGCCCTGCTTGAACGCTTCGAGCGCCTGCATGCGCTCGTTCTGCGACTTGTCGCCGTGAATGGCGGCCGTCACGATGCCGTCGCGCTCAAGCTGACGCGCCAGACGGCTCGCGCCGATCTTGCTGTTCACGAACACGATGACCTGCTTCAGATCGCGTTCGTTAAGAATCTGGACCACGGCAGCGCGCTTGTCGTCTTCATCCACTTCATAGACGATTTGCTCGACCGTATCGGCCGTCGCATTGCGACGCGCCACTTCGATCGTGACCGGGTTCGTGAGGTAGCTCGATGCGAGCCGCTTGATGTCGTTCGAGAACGTGGCCGAGAAGAGCAGCGTCTGACGCTGCTTCGGCAGCAGATTCAGAATGCGTTGAAGATCCGGCAGGAAGCCCATGTCGAGCATGCGGTCGGCTTCGTCGAGCACGAGCATCTTCACCTGGCTCAGGTTCACCGTCTTCTGTTCGACGTGGTCGAGCAGACGGCCCGGCGTGGCGATGAGAATCTCAACGCCGCGGCGCAGCGCGTCTTTCTGCGGATTCATGTCGACGCCGCCGAACACCACCGTATTGCGCAGCGCCGTGTGAGCCGCGTACGAACGTACGTTGTCGGCCACCTGATCGGCGAGTTCGCGCGTCGGCGTGAGGATCAGCGCGCGCACCGGGTGACGGGCGGGCGATGCACTCGTGTTGGCATCGGGCAGCAGACGCTGGATGATCGGCAGCGAGAAGCTGGCGGTCTTGCCGGTCCCCGTTTGTGCAGCACCCATGACGTCGCGACCGGACAACACCACCGGAATGGCCTGTGCCTGAATGGGGGTCGGTTGGGTGTAGCCCTGCTCGGCGATGGCCCGCAAGATGTCCGCATGCAGCCCAAAGCTATCGAAGCCGGGGGTCGGAACAGCATTTACATCAGCCATGATGAAGGGACATCTCTTTTAAAAAAACGGGGGCCGCCACGCGGAAAGGTTTCCGCATCAAAGCTCACTCGCGAAGATTCAAGGGGCGCTGCGCGCCATGCTCAAGGCTGGCGCGAGAGGGGTCTGTCATGTAACAGATGCGTCGGGCGCCGCCGGACCGGGGTGGTCGTCAAGAAGCGAAACAGACGCAATTCTAGCACTTGCGCACGACCAACGTGTGACAACGGCCCTTGTCGGGCCGTGTCTATCGGATATCGCTTGGGGTAACGCGTCGAAGAAATGGCGCTCCGGGCGCTCAGCGGCCCGCGCCTGCATTGGCGTTGCCACTCTCCGGCTTGCCAGGCTTGGCGCCGGTCGCGGTCTTACCGGCAACGGCCTTCGCCGCCTGAGCGGCCCGCTGACGATTGGCGTAACGTGTCGCCAGCACCGCGCACACCATCAGTTGCATTTGATGGAACAGCATCAGCGGCAGGACGATCGCACCGAGCGGGCCGGTCGCAAACAGCACCTTGGCCATCGGAATACCGCTTGCGAGGCTCTTCTTCGAGCCGCAGAAGACGATGGTGATCTCGTCTTCTCGCGAAAACCCGAGCCAGCGTGCCGAATACGTCGTGATCGCGAGCATGATCGCCAGAATGACCGCGCAGCAACCCAGCAGGCCCAGCAGCGCCAACGGGGGAATCTGATGCCACAGCCCCGTGTTCACGGCTTCGCTGAACGCGGTATAGACAACCAGCAGAATCGAGCCCTGATCCACGATCTTGAGCAGCCCACGGTTGCGCTCCACCCATTTGCCGATGGCCTTGCGCGAGAGCTGACCGGCAATGAACGGCACGAGCAGTTGCAACATGATGTTGCCGATGGAATCGAACGGCGACGCGCCGCTGTTGCCATCGTGATGGATCACGACCAGGCCGACCAGCAGCGGCGTAATGAAGATGCCGAACAAGCTGGACGCCGATGCGCTGCACACGGCAGCAGGCACGTTGCCGCGCGCCATCGACGTGAAGGCAATGGCCGACTGGACCGTGGCGGGCAGCGTGCACAGGAAGAGGATGCCCAGATACAGCTCCGGGGTCACCATCCACGACAGCACTGGCTTGAGCGCCACGCCGACGATCGGGAATATGGCGAACGTGCTGGCGAACACCAGCAGATGCAAACGCCAGTGGGTCGCGCCAGCGAGCACGGCTTCGCGCGACAGCTTCGCGCCATGCAGGAAGAACAAGGCGGCAATCGCCACGTTGGTCAGCAGGTTAAAGGCGACTTCGCCCTCGCCGTGCGCCGGCAGGAAACTGGCCAGCGCAACGGTGGCAACCAGCATCAACGTGAAATTGTCGGGAAGGAAACGCGGTCTGGCCATCGGTACTCTTGAATACTCTCTCGGATACGTCTGAAATGACAAAGCCCGTTCCGCCAGAACACGGGATGCAACGGCATAGGGGCCGTCAGCGACGGTCTACCATCGATCCTGGAGGTCCCAGACGTCGAAAAGTGACCGGAAGTGTGCGCTCGCGCTACGGGTTTTTACGTATTAGAGCGCAAGGGTAGTTAAAATACAAATTCATTTAAAAATTTTATTCATACCAAAGACGCATGAATATCTCGCTGCGCCAGCTCAAAGTGTTCCTCGCGGTGGCCGAGCACGGCAGTTTCAGCCGAGCGGGCGAGGATATCGGCCTGACTCAGCCGGCCGTGAGTCGCTGCATCCGGGAATTGGAGCAAGAACTCGGACTCAAGCTGGTGGACCGCACCACGCGGGAGGTCACGCTGACCGAAGTGGGCGCTAGCCTCTCTGCCACCCTCGCCCGGGTGCTCGATGAACTGGAGAGCGCCCTGCGCGACACGCACGGGCTGGCGGAAGAGCGTCGCGGCCGGGTGCGCGTGGCCAGCGCGCCGACCATTTCGGCGAATCTCATGCCCGAATGCATCTCGGCCTGCGCCGCCCGCTATCCCGACATCACGCTGATGCTGCGTGATCAGGTCCAGACACTGGCGACCGACAGCGTGCGGCACGGTGAAGTGGACTTTGGCGTGATCGTCGCCTCGGAGGGCACGGACGATCTGGTCGGCGAGCCCATCATGGTCGAGCCGTTCCTCGTGGTGTGCGACCGCTCACATCGCTTTGCGAAGCAGACCGAGGTGACGTGGAAGGAGCTCAATGGCGAGAAGCTGGTGTTGCTCGATTACGCGTCCGGCAGCCGACCGCTGATCGACCGCGCACTGGCCGAACACGGTGCGTACTGTCAGGTGGCGCAAGAAGTCGGGCATGCGATCACGGTCTTCCGGATGGTCGAAGCAGGGATCGGCATCAGCGTCATGCCTGCGCTGGCGTTGCCGGCCATGCCCGGACTGGCGGCGAACGGCCCGGAAGCGGACAGCCGTCTCGTGGCCTTGCCACTCACGCCGCAAATCGACCGGACCATCATGCTGGTGCGCCGCAAGAACCGGACGCTCTCCCCCGCCGCGCAATCCGTCTGGGAGTTGATCCAGCAGATCTCAGCCAGTGCGCCGCAACCGCTGGCGTCGGGCAAGTCCCGCAAGTGACAGGCCGGGCGAGCGCCCTGACATGGTGGGAATAGTCAGCGGATACCGGAAGTTCGCGCGCCGTTGAGCGAAATTCAGCAAAAACCGACGTAATCGGCATGGGTCACGACGCATCAAAGTAAGTGAGTGCCTGCTACAATGCCTGTGCGTCGACTCCCCCCAAGTGCGTGACTGTGCCATCGGGCGTCTGCCCCGCCATCGTGCCTCGACGACATGCCCGCGCCCTGCGGGCATTGTGTTTCCGGTACGGCGTCATGGACTTGTTCATCAAATACTTCAGCCCGCTGTGGCTCTTCCACGCGGCAGCCGATCTGTCTTTCTGGCAGCGGCATCAACTCGACGCGCGTATGCAGATCGTGAGTCGCTTCATGTGGCGCTACGTCATGCGCTGGTGTGTCGTGAGCGCCATGCTGCTCGTACCCGCCGCCGTGATGGCGCATGGACTCGCGGCCACGGGCCTCGCACTGGCCGGTGGCGTCTCGGCAAGCGTTACGGTGCTCATGGCAGCGTTGGCGCTGGGTTGCCTTATCGGATCGCGGTTGCGCTAAAGCGGCTCACGGCTGCGCTAAAGCGTCATCCGCGTCGACTATGATGGAACGGCTCGCCTCGCGCGGCCGACGGTCCGCGACGCCAGCATCTTTCGACCCCAAAGGAGAATTCCATGGCCAACGCCAAGATCCTGGTGGTGTTCTATAGCATGTTCGGACATATCTACAAGATGGCTGACGCGGTTGCCGAAGGCGCGCGCAGCGTCGCCAGCGCCGACGTCGCTGTCATGCAGGTCCCCGAACTCGTGCCCGACGACGTGCTGGAAAAAAGCGGCGCGAAGGCCGCACGTGCTGCCTTCGCCAACGTGCCGGTCGCACGCGTCGACCAGCTCGCCGAGTACGATGCGATCATCTTCGGCACCCCAACGCGCTTCGGCAACATGACCGCGCAAATGCGCAACTTCCTCGACCAGACCGGCGGCCTCTGGGCCAAGGGGGCGCTTGCTGGCAAAGTCGGCAGCGTGTTCGCGAGCACCGGCACGCAGCATGGTGGACAGGAAACGACGATCACCAGCTTCCATACCACCCTGCTCCACCACGGCATGATCATCGTCGGCGTGCCGTACACGGAACCCGCGCTCACCAACATGAAAGAGATCACCGGGGGTACGCCCTACGGTGCCACGACGCTCGCCGGTGCCGACGGCTCACGTCATCCGAGCGAGAACGAGCTGACGATTGCGAGGACGCAAGGCCGTCACGTTGCGGAAATCGCCGCTGCGCTGAAACACGGCCGCGCCCTGTAAGACGCGTCGGCAAATCACTCGCAACGCGTGCGGCGCGACGCCATTCGGCGTTCGCGTCGCACGGCATCACGCTCAGATCAACTTCAGGTTCTTCAGCACTTCACGCACGATACGCGCGCGCTTCGGGCCGTCGGCCTCACCGTTCATATCGATGTTCAGCGCAATCATCGTCAGATTGCCGTCACGCTCCAGCCAGCCCACCCACCAGCCGATGTCCGGCTTCTTGTCGACGAACCAGCCGGTCTTGCCGTGCAGCACATAGTCGGCGTTCGCTTCGACGATGGAAATCTGGCGGACGATGTCTTGCGAACGCGCCGAGAACGGCAACGTGCCGCGCGCCAGACGCTGCAGGAAATCGACTTGCTCGCGCGCCGATATCTGCAAGCTGTCGTCCACCCAATACGTGTCGTTCACGCGACCGATGGTCCGGTTACCGTACCCGACGGCGTCAAGCTTCGCCTGCGCATATGCGCGTGGAATCTTGTGTGAAACGACCTGATAGCACGGGTAGCACGACACGCGAAACGCGTCGCGCAGATTCAACTCCGCATTCCACGCCTTCATGCGGCGCGGTTTGCCGTCCCAGGGAATCGTCTCGCGCTCGTTGTCCAGCGCGCCCGATTCCAGCGCCAGCAGACTGTTGAAGATCTTGTACGTCGACGCCGGCGACATGCGCCGCTCGGCACGCGCCGAATCGTACGCCTGATAGGTCTGCGTCTTGCCGTCGAGCACCACGACCGTGCCCCTTACGTTTTCCGCCGCAAAGAACTTGCCCCAGTCGGCGCGCTCGGTCAGGTGGACGGGGGTTGCCACAGAAGGTGCGCCCGGCGCAGACGCCCGCGACAATTCCAACGCATGTGCGGGCGAGGGCAGCAAACCGTGCGCAACGACCGCCGACGCCAGACGCAGCACGATAGCCGCACGACGCCAGCGAGAGAGAATTCGTTTCATTTCGTTATCCTTATTTTCAGAATGCAAGTGGGTGACATCGAGATGACACACCGGGTGCGGCAGCGACGCCGAAACGTCGTCGCTGCCGATATAAGTCGCGCTGGCCAGGCACTGCTTTTTCGAAAGCGTTTGCAGCTTAGTGCGCGTTTCGGCAGCTGCAAAGCAAAGCTACCGTAACCGACGTAACCGCCGTATCATCGGCTCGCCCCTTCCATGAATTCGTGGAACGTGCGCACGCCGTTTGCGACGCAACGCGCGTCGCTGCTTTTTGCCACGCTTCCTGCCACGCTTGCTGCCCGAGTCACTCAGTCAACATGAACGACACCACCGAGCCGACGCTCGCTCCCACACTCGTCGTGCGACTCGACGCGCCGCAGAAAATCGACGCTCAGCCGGTGCGATACCAGAGCCTGTGGTTGCTGATGCGCGTCTATTACGCGGCGCATTTCGAGGCGTCGCCGGTGACGCTCGCGTCGCTGAAGATCCGCTTCGGTCAGGCTGGCCTAGGGGGCGATCTGCGCATGCTCATCAGCCGCGCGTTTTCGGACTTTGCGCGATGGGGCGTCGCGGTCGGCTGGGGCGACGACCGGCATGCGGATGTGCGTCTGCTCCCTACGCGCGGACGCGGCAAGGGCCCCTTCTGGCTCGCCGCGCACGAGATGTCGCGCATCCAAGTCGCCATCGGCGACACGACACCTGCCGACCCGCGCCGCGCTATTGCGGCATTTCTCGGCTTGCCGCAGGACAGCGCACCCGACGCCCAGTCGCCCGCGCTCGATTACGTCATGCAGGACATCGCGTTCTGGCATCACCTGACGCTCGGCAAGCGCGACATGCAGGACGGCGTGTTCTTCGCTCCGCCGCCGCCTTCGACGCAAAGCGAAGCCAGACGCCAGCGCACGGGCGCGATCCCGTCGTTCCATGCAGCCCAGGTGTGTGCCGTGGACGACGTGCAGCGTGGCATTGCACTGCTCGCCGAGACCATCGTGTGGCGTCGTATGGGCGACGCCGCGCGCACGAAGCAAACGTTAGCCACACTCGCCGCGACCTTCGGTGCGAGCCAGCCCGGTTCGCCGACGTTGCGCGCAATGCACTGGATCGTGCAGGCATGGCAAGCCTACGCATTGCGTGATGAGCCGGGTGCGTTCGCGCATCTGCAACGCATCAGCGACGACGTGTCGCTCGCGCCGTGTCTCGTCTACAACCCGCGCATTCGCTTCGAAAGCCGCAATCTCCAGGCGTTGCTGTACAAGTCGCACGCCGCGCGCAATGGCCCGATGCCCGCACGCGCGCAATCGGCCGCCGACGCGCTGGCCGCCTTTTCCGACGCCCTGCAAGCCGCGTTCGAAGCCGACTCCATCGAGCTAGCCCAGCACGTCGCGGCCAACATCGGCCTGTCGCTCTGGCTGTTCTGGCAGGAGTCGCTGATCGACCCCGGCAGACGGCTGGCGGCGGCCGAAGTGCAACGTCAGGCATTGCGGTGGATCGGCTTGTCCGAGTGGATTTGCGACCGCTTCGGCGTGGGCGGGAATTCCGTCTGGAATACGGTGTTCCTGCTGCGCATTGCGCGCGGTGCCGTGCCGGTGCGACGCGATCCCGATCTGGAGACGTTGCGCGCGAGCACGCCCCTTGCGGTCGATGCGTTTCTCGACGCCGTCCAGCCGTTCGGCGCGCCCTTCTCGCGCGCCAAAGGTTTCCTGCGCTGGACCGATGTCGTTGCCACCACACTCGCGGATCACGAAGAGGGACGCGTGCGCTTCGAACCGCTGCAACTCGCCAATCTGTGGTTCGAAATGCTGTGGTTCGCGCTGCATCAGGACGGCGACTCGCCGCAAGCGTTTCACGCGGCGCAATCGCTTGGTCGCGTACTGCCCATGCTGCCGCCGCCCGACCGTCGCTTTTTCCGCGATGCGCTGCGCCTGATGCCACGAGAATTTCAACGCGAGGTGCGTGTGGCGCAGGACGGTTGATGCGCCCGTCGATATGCCGCACCGCACCATTTTCAGTTCACGTTTTTCGGGACACATCGTGCTTGTTTTGCCCCGCATGTCGGTGTATCGTTGCCGCAAAGCTAAGCGCAGGGGTCCTGCAACGTGAGTTGTGGGTGAGAAATACCCTTAGAACCTGATCTGGATAATGCCAGCGCAGGGAGCGTAGAAATTCCTCGCCCCCGTTCATGCTCCTGAGCCGCTTTGCGCCGAAATTGTCGGCGTCAACACGTGCCCCGCCAGGAGACATTGCATGAACGCCAATCCGAAGTTCCTCTCAGCCAACGCGCGCGTGGACGAAGCCGCGATCGCACCGCTGCCCAATTCCCGCAAGATCTACGTCGAAGGCTCGCGTCCGGACATTCAGGTCCCGATGCGCGAAATCTCGCAAGCCGATACGCCTACGAGCTTCGGCGGCGAAAAGAACCCGCCGATCTACGTATACGACTGCTCGGGCCCGTACACCGATCCGAACGCGACCATCGACATCCGCTCCGGTCTGCCCGCGCTGCGCGCGAAGTGGATCGAAGAGCGCGGCGACACCGAAGCCCTGCCGGGCCTGTCCTCGGCCTACGGCCGTGAGCGCGCCGACGACAGCGCGACCGCCGATCTGCGCTTCCCGGGCCTGCATCGCACGCCGCGCCGCGCCAAGGCCGGCAAGAACGTGACGCAGATGCACTACGCGCGTCAGGGCATCATCACGCCCGAAATGGAATACATCGCGATTCGTGAAAACCTGCGCCGTCAGGAATATATCGAAAGCGTGCGCGCCGCCGGTCCGCAAGGCGAGCGTCTCGCGAAGCTGCTCACGCGTCAGCATCCGGGTCAGCATTTCGGCGCCAGCATCCCTGCCGAAATCACGCCGGAATTCGTGCGCGACGAAATCGCTCGCGGCCGCGCCATCATCCCGAACAACATCAACCACCCGGAATCCGAGCCGATGATCATCGGCCGCAACTTCCTCGTGAAGATCAACGCGAACATCGGCAACTCGGCCGTGACATCGTCGATCGGCGAAGAAGTGGACAAGATGACGTGGGCGATCCGCTGGGGCGGCGACACGGTGATGGATCTGTCGACCGGCAAGCACATCCACGAAACGCGCGAATGGATTCTGCGTAACAGCCCGGTGCCGATCGGCACGGTGCCGATTTATCAGGCGCTCGAAAAGGTCAACGGCAAGGCCGAAGACCTGACGTGGGAAATGTTCCGCGACACGCTCATCGAGCAGGCCGAGCAAGGCGTCGACTACTTCACGATCCACGCCGGCGTGCGTCTCGCGTACGTGCCGATGACGGCCAACCGCATGACGGGTATCGTCAGTCGTGGCGGCTCGATCATGGCCAAGTGGTGTCTCGCGCACCACAAGGAAAGCTTCCTGTACACGCACTTCGAAGAGATCTGCGAAATCATGAAGGCGTATGACGTCGCGTTCTCGCTGGGCGACGGTCTGCGTCCCGGCTCGATCTACGACGCCAACGACGAAGCGCAACTCTCCGAACTCAAGACGCTCGGCGAACTCACGCAAATCGCGTGGAAGCACGACGTGCAGGTCATGATCGAAGGCCCGGGCCACGTGCCGATGCAGCTCATCAAGGAGAACATGGATCTCCAGCTCGAGTACTGCGACGAAGCCCCGTTCTACACGCTCGGACCGCTGACCACGGACATCGCTCCGGGTTACGACCACATCACGTCGGGTATCGGCGCGGCCACCATCGGCTGGTACGGCACGGCCATGCTGTGCTACGTCACGCCGAAGGAACACCTTGGCTTGCCGAACAAGGACGACGTGAAGGAAGGCATCATCACGTACAAGCTCGCAGCCCACGCAGCCGACCTCGCCAAGGGTCACCCGGGTTCGCAGATTCGTGACAATGCGCTGTCGAAGGCACGCTTCGAATTCCGTTGGGAAGACCAGTTCAACCTCGGTCTCGATCCGGACAAGGCGCGTGAATTCCACGATGAAACGCTGCCGAAGGATTCGGCCAAGGTCGCTCACTTCTGCTCGATGTGCGGACCGCACTTCTGCTCGATGAAGATCACGCAGGACGTTCGCGATTACGCTGCCAAGCAGGGCCTCACCGACGAAGCCGCCCTCAAGCAAGGGATGGAAGTCAAGGCTGTCGAGTTCGTGAAGAGCGGTGCCGAAATCTATCGTCGCACCTGATTAACACGCGAGCTGGCACGTGCGCGGCGGTGGGCTTCGACGCCGCTGCCGTGTACGGCGGACCAGCGTGTAGTCAAAAAAGCGCGCCCGGGTAAAACCGGGCGCGTTTTTTGTTGCAATGCGATTGTCGACGACCATCGACGAAGTCAGGCTGACAACCTTGCCCGCAGATGTGAAACCGTCGTTATGCGACCAAAGGCGATTCGCTGGTCACGGCAGCTGGCATAGTAGGCACGCCGCGTTGCGTCAGATAATTACGCAACCGCTCTACGGCGATGTGCTTGGCGACCGAATACATTGACGTTGCCAGCGCCGTGAACGCCGCCGTGTTGGTCGCGGGCATGGCGGCGGCATCCATCACTTCGGTGTGGCGCATGTCCCAGTGACGCTCGCCCAGTTGCTCGACACCGAGCGCGAGCTTCGCCCATTCGTCCGTCCCCAGACCGATCAACGCCGGCAGATCGCCGCGCACAATCGCCTGCTGCATCGGCAGACCGGCGGCGAATCCCACACGAAGCATCCATTCGGTGCTTTCGCTCGGGGGTACGACACGCGTACCCGCTTGCAGACGCGCGTTCAGCTTGCCGATGAATTTGGACGGCGTCTCATGCACGAGACATGCCGTCGACCACTCCTTCTTACCCGCTAGATCCGGCTTGCCGGTCCATCGACGTGCCGTGTCCGCCACCGCCTTCGTCACATCGGCACGGGTCGGCTCGAACGGCACCGTGCCGTTGCGACCGTCAGTGCCGAGCAAGGAACCGTTGACGATATCGCGACAGACTTGCGCGCGTTCGCTGCGTCCGTCCGGCATGACGACCGGGTGGTTGCGCCCGTCCAACGCGGCAATGCGCGTGCTGACCTGATGCGAACCGGCACAGACGTGCAGCGTTGCCAGCGCCGCCGGCGGGAGCACCGCTTGTGCGACACGCGGCGCGAGAAAGGCCGCCAGCGCTTCCCCGGTCATCGGTGCTTCAAGAACATCCACACTGTCGACATCCACGAGCCCGTGCCGGAGCGCGCCGGACGATGTCTCGCCAGACCGATCCTCTTGCGACGTTACGCCAGCAAAATCGGCTTCGAGCTGACGACGGGCACTGTCCTGATTCGTGATCCTCGACGATTGCGCCAATCCCGCTGCCTGCGACTCACGCGCGGTCCACGGATGCGCGACGGCAGCGCTTGGCACATTTGCGATGCGCGCAAGCGACATGCCTGCGGCGCTGGCCGGCCCGGTGCCGGGATGAAGCGCGACGGATGCGAGCGGGGCAAAACCGCCCATAGCGGGTGCGTGATTCGCGAACTGCATACCGAAAGTCATCGATAAGTCCTCACATTTGGGAAAGGGAGATGCGTGGTTGGCACCACGGTCTGGACGTCACCTGCGCCGCGCCCCACTGCCCCCGACAGATCTCGGATGTCGCCGGGCGGCGTCGTCAAGACGGCGTCCACAATGCCCGAACGGTCGGTCGGTAATTTTCGGTTCTGCACGCGGACTCTCGCAGCTCGTGCAAGCGACCGCCTCGGAGTGGACAGCCGGGCTGCTTGAATGCGTCCCGAGTGCGCCCGGTGCGCGCCAGGTACGCAGGGGTCGCGCTGTCGGAGTGCCCCGAACTTATGGCATGCTATCGGACAGCGGTACAGCCGACGCGGCTGACGCGACCCGCCCAACGGCGTCTTTTGGGGACCCGTGGCCTGCGCAGTCCGTGCAGTACAGGCCACGAATTTTGTCCGCCGTTTATGCCGAAGCGGGTACGCTGCTCCCGCGCTCCAGCCCGAAGGCATCTCAAAATGATGGCCCGCCGGCCTTGTTTTGAAATGTCTCCCTGCTCCCGGACCCACTCCCGTGCGAACCGGTCCGGCCTGCGCCGCGGCTATGTATCCGCACTCGCACTTTCAGGGACAACAATATGAGTGGTTACGGTTTTCTTTTCAGTATTCTCTTGCTGGTGCTGGCAAGCGCCTTCTTTTCCGCCGCCGAAATCTCGCTCACAGCCGCCAAGCGCACCAAACTCCAGGTGCTCATGGAGAAGGGCGACGAGCAGGCCGTCAAAGTGCTGGCGCTCAAGGAGCAGCCCGGCAACTTCTTCACCGTCGTGCAGATCGGCGTGAATGCCGTCGCCGTGCTCGGCGGTGTACTCGGCGAGAGCTTCCTCACCGGCTACCTGTTCGACTGGCTATCGCCCTTTGCGGACGAGGCGTTAGCGCTACGACTGGCCGGCATCGGCTCGTTCCTGTTCATCACGATCGCCTTCATCCAGTTCGCCGATCTGATTCCGAAGCGCCTCGCGATGGTCAATCCCGAGCGCGTGGCGATGGCGATCATCGACCCGATGCTGCTTTGCCTGAAGGTTCTGCGTCCTTTGGTCTACGTCTTCAATGGCGTCGCCAACCTGTTTCTGCGCATGTTCAAGCTGCCCACCCATGCGATCGACAACATCACGTCGGAAGACATTGCAGCGATGGTCGGTGCCGGTGCGCAGGCCGGTGTGCTGCGCAAGCAGGAACTGCATCTGATCGAGAACGTGTTCGAACTGGAGTCACGTACCGTTGGTTCGGTCATGACCTTCCGCGACGACGTGGTGTACTTCACCATCGCCGAAGATGAGCGCAGCATCCGTCAAAAAATCACGGAAAGCCCGCATTCGAAATATCTCGTGTGTCGCGACGAAATCGACAACGTGCTCGGCTACGTCGACTCGAAGGACTTGCTCCAGCGCATTGCGAGCGAAGATCTCTCCAGCGTGATCCGCAATCTGGATCGCCTCTACGCCAAGAAGCTGCTGGTGATTCCGGACACGCTCAATTTGTCCGAAGCGCTGGCACGCTTCAAGGAAACCCGCGAAGGCTTCGCCGTTATCATCAACGAGTACGGTCTGGTGGTCGGCGTGGTGACGCTTAACGACATCGTGGGCGCACTCATGGGCGACGTCGTCCACCCGGCGGACGAAGACCAGATCGTGCAGCGTGACGAGCATTCCTGGCTCGTCGACGGTGTCACGTCGGTGGAGGACGTAAAAAAGGCGCTCGATATCGACGAGCTCCCCGGCGAGGGCGAGTTCGAAACCATCGCCGGGTTCATGATCTATCAGCTCAAGCGCATTCCGAAGAAGTCGGAAGCCACCGAAGCGGCGGGTTACAAATTCGAAGTGGTCGACATCGACAACTACAAGATCGACCAGTTGCTCGTCACCCGCATCGGTGCCGTTGCCGAGGCCGCTATCGCAGCGGCAAAGCTGAACGCGAACCCGTCGGAGAATCAGACGTCGTAGCCAGCACCTCCGTCAGACGGTCGGTCAGGCCGCCATCGCGCTGCGTCGGGCGTGCGATGGCCGACGCAATCACGGACCACGGCGCATACAACCACGCTTCCCGGCGCGCACGCGTGACGCCCGTATAGATCAGTTCTCGCGACAACACCCGGCTCGCCTGCTCCGGCAACACAATCGCGACGCGCTCGAATTCCGACCCCTGCGACTTATGAATCGTCATCGCAAATGCCGTTTCGTGCGCGGGCAAACTGGCAGGCGAGTAGAGGCGGTAGCCACCATCGGGCGTCGCGAACGCCACGCGCAACGTGCCGGAAGGTCCGAGCGGCAACGCAATGCCGATATCGCCGTTGAAGAGATTCAGCGCGTATTCGTTCTGCGTCACAAGCACCGGACGCCCAGCAAACCACGCACCGCCCCCCGCGCCCAATGCCACACCGGCGCGACGCGCCAGCAGCGCCGTTAGTTGTGCACCGAGAAACTCGACGCCTCGTCGCCCGCCCCGCGTCGCGCAAAGCACGCGAAACTTCCCAAAAGCAGCAAAGACAGGCTGAGCGACCATGGCAATGTCTGCCGTCGTAGCCGCGGCGGGATCGCCTAACTGCTCAATCGTCGTAAACGCTTCAGCGAGCGCATCGAGGTATTCGCCGTAACCATCGGCCAGCGTGTTCAGTGTGACGGGCGACAACTGGGTGCCGCCATCTTCGCTTAGCAGCACACGGTCCACCGGGTTGGCTTCGGAAGATGCACCACCCGCCGCTCCCCCGGCATTGACTCGGCCGGACTCGCTCTCGGCAACAGCGAACTCCTTGCGCGCATCGATGACTTTCCCAGTCTTGATGGCCGTTGCCAGACGACCGATCGCCGAGTTCGCCCCAAAGCGATAGGTGCGTTCCAGCCAGACGACGGCGTCCTCCAAACCGCGGGGCGCCCGGGCCTGCGCCGTCGGCGCAGTACCCGCTTGTGACACGCGGGTGCTGCTCACAGCTAGCGGACCCGAGCCAGGTAAGTCGTTTGAGGGCCAGCCAAGCGCCGACAGTAATTGCCTGCGCATCGACGGCGAAAACACCCGCTGGGCGCTCAGCTCACCGAACACCGCCCCCGCCTCGACGGCCGCCAACTGGTCCTTGTCTCCCAGCAAAATGAGACGCGCCCCGTCAGGCACCGCTTCCAGCAACTGCGTTGCCATCGACAAATCGATCATGGACGCCTCATCCACCACGATCAGGTCGTATGGCAAAGGGTTGCCTGCGTGATGACGAAAGCGTCGCCCCACCTGCTCCGCCGACTCCGGCAATACGCCGAGCAGTCGATGCAATGTCACCGCCGCTTCGGGGAGTGCGAGTCGCACGGTCTCGGGCAAGTCTTGACGCGCCGTCAGCGCTTCCTGCATACGCTGTGCCGCTTTGCCCGTGGGCGCTGCCAGCGCAACGCGCAGGTTGGCATCGCGCTCCAGCAGACACGCAATCAGACCGACGACCGTGGTCGTCTTCCCCGTCCCCGGGCCGCCGCTGAGCACGACCAGCGAGCGCTGCAATGCGAGCGCGGCTGCCGCCATCTGCCAATTCGGCTCCAGCTGGCCTTCGGGCGAGCGCAGCACACCCTCGCGGAAGTAGCGCTGCAAGCGCTTGCGGTCTTCGTCTGTGATCGCCGAGGTCGATGCCTCCTCGCTCACTGTCAGCTTTCGTCCGAGCGCGAGGGCAAGGCGTGCTTCATAGTGATAGTAGCGAGCCAGATACAGGCGGTCCTGATCGTCGAGCAAGAGCGGATAGGCGTGCGCCTGTACATCGCCTGCGCGCACGTGCGCGAGGCTGGCCGGCGCACATAAGCCGCTGGCGAAAAGCGCCTCTCGCCAGACGGACAACGCTGGCGCGTCACCGGGAAACAACTCGCCGCTGGCCTGCGCGTCGAGCAGGTTGTCGAGCGGCACGCAAACATGCCCTTCCGATGTGGCGAGACTGACTTCGAGCGCCGCCCGCCGAACATAGCGGCACGTGAGCTCATCGGCACCGTTCCCTCGCGCGAGCAACCCCATGCGACGCGCGAACCCTTGCGCAAGCCGAACCACCCCGCTGTCGACCAACGGTGCGCCGGACGCATCACCGGTATGGCGTCTATCGCTCATGCGCCCTCCCCGTAGGCGTGTACCGAGCCGCCCTGCGCGTCCAGCGAGAGTGCTTGCGCCAGCGCCGCATTCTCGCCTGCGGCGAACAGTCCATCGAGCGCGTCGACCATTTCCTGCGAGGGTTTGTCGAAGAAAACCCCCGGGACTTCGTCTCCGGCGAGATGCGCGCTGGCCCAATCGGGACGCACGCCCCGCACAAACAAATAGAGGCTGCCGCCCATATCGCGGTCGTAATCGTAATCAGGTAAGCGACGCCGCAAATAGCGATGCAGCGCCAGCGTGTAAAGCAAGTACTGAAGGTGATAGCCGTGTTCGGCCATGGCCTCGCGCAGACCATCGCCCCCGTAGTTCTCAGGGGCGGTTCCGAGGTAGTTCGACTTCCAGTCGAGAATCCACCATTGGCCACTGTGACGGAACACCAGATCGATGAAGCCTTTGAGATAGCCCCGCAGGACCGTTGCGTCCAGCGGCAAGTCGGGATATCCGAATTGGCGCAACAGGCCGCGCAGCGCGTCGAGCGACACCGCATCTGCCGGGTACGTGAACTCCATTTCGGTAAGACGCTCAGCCAGCGAGACATCCGCCAGTTGCATGCCGGGGCGCAGCGGCGTGGCGAGCGTGTCACTCAACATGTTCGTCATCATGGCGCGCCACGTGTCGTTTTGCTCCGCACCGCGTCCCGGCGGACGCTCGCGCAGCGCCCGCGACACCGCATGCGACCATTGGGCACGCGACTGGAAGTCCGCCAGTTCGAACACCCGGTGCAAGCTCTCCCCGGCGGCCGGGCCACGCGGGAAACGGAGAATATCGTCGACAGGCGGCCAGACGTCATCGCCTTCCGGCGGCAACGCAAACGTCGGTCCCGCATTGGCTTGCGCGTCGTAATCGGGACGTGTGCGCTCCGGTGCACTCAACTGTCCACCGCCAAGTTGCGGTCCGGTGTGCATTCCGGCTAACAACCCCGAGAAGCTCCCGATGCGCCATGCCTCGCGCAGGGCACGCGTACTCGCACGCGTGGTCAGTTCGGGTGCGGCATCGTGCACCACGCGCGTGTCGCCATCGAGCGCATCGCCCACAGGCAACGGCACGACGTCGAGCGGTCCACCCACCAGCGCCTTCCACGCCAGGCGAATCGTCTCGACGCGCTCATCGGCATCGAGGGTCGAAGCAATCCATGCGTCGAACGTCGTGCCTTGCCCGGCAGCAAGCCAGTTGAGCATGCCGCCACACGCTTCCTTCACGCTACGACGCGACGAATAGATGCCCGCCGCAAGATAGCAGCGGTACACCGCGCGCGTCAGCGCAACGTACAGCAGGCGCGCCTGCTCCGCCGATTGTTCCTGCCGCAACGCAGCAGCGGCGGGTGAGCCCTTGCCTGCCGCGTCGGTAAAGTCGATGACGGCCGTCGCGCCATCGTGGTACTCCAGCCCCTCGAGACCGCCTCCGTCGCGCACTGAACCGTCCCAAAGGAACGGGCAGAACACCACACCGTACTCAAGTCCCTTCGATTTGTGAACGGTCACGATCTGGACCAGATTCTGATCCGACTCCAGGCGCAACTGCGCCTCCTCGCCTCCGCTGGCATTGCGCTGCGACGCCAGCCAACGCAGCAAAGCAGGCATGCCCGGCTGCTCCGCCCATCGCGCTTGAGCAAGCTCCGCCAGATGCATGAAGTTGGTCAGACGACGCTCTCCACCGGACTGTGCGACCAACCGTGCCGCAAGTCCAAGCTCACGCATGAGCGTGCGCCACATGGCCGAGAATCCGCGATCGGTCCACAACTGACGATACCGTTGCAGGCGCTCGATCCACGCGATCGCCTCCGCATCCGAAGCGTCGCTGGTCTGCATGCGGTAAAGCGCCGTGGCATCGAGCCCGAACAACTCTGTCGCAAGCGCAGCACGCAGGGCTCGCACGTCGCCGGGTGCCTCCACCGCCCGCAGCACACGCAACAAGGTTTCCGCCTCTTCGCTCGCGAATACCGAGTCCTGCGTCAACTCCACGCTCCCTACCGCGTGCTCGGCGAGCATCGACTTCATCAGCGCGCCCTGACGGTGCGTCTGCACGATCACGGCAATATCGCCCGGTGCGAGTGGCTCGTCGCCGATCATCACATCACCACGCGACGCCCCCGCCAGCAAGCGGGCCACTTCGGCTGCCGTCGCGCGGGCGCACGCCTGCTGCGCCTCGTCCTTGGGTAGCGGCTCGTCGGCATCGGGTAGCCACCAGACGGTCAAGTCCGCGACGTCCCGCACATCCGTTAAGGGAGGACGCCGGCGCGTACCCGGCCGCACTGGCGGGTACTCAAGCCCGTCCAAGACGAAGGCACGATCGTTGGCACCGAATAGGCGGTTGCCGGCCTCGATGATGGCTGGCGTCGAGCGCTGATTGACGGCAAGCGTGTACGCCGCGTCGGCGTTCTCGCGTGCGGCCAGATAAGTGTGTAGATCCGCCGCACGGAAGCTGTAGATCGCCTGCTTGGGATCGCCGACCATGAACATCGGGCCGCGCCCGCTGACCGTTGGCGTTTTTTCCGTCGCTTCGTCAGTCACTTCGTCGGTCACTTCGTCCGAGACGTCACACGATGTGCCTGACCGATGTCCGTACACAGCGCTGAAGATGGCAAATTGCAGCGGATCGGTATCCTGAAATTCATCGATCAGTGCGCACGGATAGCGCTCGCGCAAAGCGTCCGCCAGATCGGGATGTTGATGCAAAGCACGCGCGATATTGCCAAGCAAGTCGTCGAACGACACCACACGCAGTTCGCGCTTGCGCAGCGCCAACTGTTCCGGCGCCTGCATCAGCCACTCACGCAGGATTCGCAGCCACTGCATTGCGTAGCGCTCTTCGGCATCCGCGCGCGCCCGAACGAGTACGTCCGCCATTTCAAAGAAGCGATGGTCGGGGGGCGTCTCCCCTTTCTTAATGTCCTTGGCGAGCCGCGTCGTCGTCAGCAACTCGGCCTTCGGCGCAAGCAATGCACCGGCGTCACGCGCCCCAAGATATCGTTGCCATGCCGAGACCGCCTGCGGGAGAGACGTCTCGTTGTAGATGTTTTTCTTATAGGACGGCAGTACCGCGCGCATCAGGTCGGCAATCACCGATGCCTCGGCCTCCCAGCAGTCGCATGCCGCCCAATACGTCGCCAGCAACGCCGAGTCGGGGGACGCCTGCGCATCGCCTTGCACAGCCTCCGGCCAACGCAACTCGGACATTGGCTTCTTCAGCCGACGTGCCAATTGATCCATGAGCGTGCCCGGTGAGCGCTTGCGATCGACCAGCCATGCAGCGAAGTTGTCGTCCTGCGCCGCCATCGGCTCGACAACACGACGCCAGAACTCCACCGCCAGATCGTGACGCACGCCGTTGTCGTCCGGCACCAGCTCGTAAGCGAATGGCAGCCCGGCGGCAAACGGCACTTCGGCGAGTGCGCGCTGGCAAAAACCGTGGATAGTGTGAATCGACGCCTGATCGAAGCCGCGCAACGCACGCTGGAGGCATTCCCGAATGGCCTTCGGCGACATATCCCCACGTTCGATCAGCCCGGCAATCATCACATTGAACAGGGGATCGTCGCTGGCGTCCGGGTCGAAGTCGGGGAAGTCGTCTCCGTCACCGTCATCGCCCTCGCCGTCGCCGTCGCATTCGTCCTCATCGAAGACCGGGGCCATCGCTGCGACCAGTCCTGCGAGTCGTCCCCGAATCCGCTCACGCAATTCTGCCGTCGCGGCATTCGTGAACGTCACGACCAAAATCTGCTCGACGGTGAGTTGCTTCTCAAGCAACAACCGGACATAGAGCGCGCAGATATTCCACGTCTTGCCCGTACCGGCCGACGCTTCGATCAGGCAGACACCATCGAGATCGCAACCGAAAACGTCGAGGTCGATGAGCTGGGTCATGCGCCCTCCACGATTTCAAGATGCTGCACCATCGGTCCGAACATCGTATTCGCCAGCAGGTCGAACGGCGACGCCAGCGGGTTTTCCACACCCCGCCAGATCAGCTTGGTATAGGGATCGTCGGCATCGCCGCGAGCGAATGCGGAGCCGGACCATGCGCCCTCTGCGTCTGTCATTTTTCCGGTGCTCGCCAGCTTCCATGCACTTCGCACAAAGAACGGCAACGGCCGTGTCTGCCCAAGGCGATACAACGCCACCCATTGCGCGAGAAGCGCCGCCGCATCGTCCACCGGACGCAACGCAAATGTCTCGTCCTCCCCGTACCAGAGCGTTCGCGGTGCGATCTCGAGCCCGGCATGATCCGGTTGCTGCAAATGTGCACAGAGCGCGAGGTGAGCGAGCCAGGCGGCGAGCAGATCGCTCGGACGCATGCTGCCATAGCGGTACATGACGAGGCCGTGGCGCGACACCGGAGCCAGACGTCCTTGCAGCAGGCAGTCTGCGGACAGTGTTGCATCGCCGTGCCAGATGGCATCGGTCGCTCCCGTCCACGACGGTGGAAGCACCGGTTTGAGCGGCAACGTCACCAGCAACTCCTGTGTGCCCTCCGCCTGCGCTTCTCGCACTTGCGTCGCCAGTGCACGCAACCCGCCGAGTTCACGTCGACGCCATACCGCCCCCGTCGCACCTCCCGGCAGTTCATGACTGACGTTCGCAATGCGCTCGATCGCTGCCGCCTGTGCGTGGGCATCCTGAGCGTCGTCGCGCAACAGTCGCGGCAGCAGTCGGGCAGCGAGCGCGTCTCGCCCCGACCAGTCGAGTACGAACGGCTCTTCGTCTTCGACTTCGGTGAGCATGTCGCCCAGCGACAGGCCCAGCCGGTCGCGCGCCCACGCCCGGCCCGGGTGACGCCAGAAGCGCAGCAGGTCGTCCAGCGTCAGGTGCGTTTGTGCGATGGCGGGCAATGGCTCATGAACGAATGGCGTAGCGGGTGCATCCGGCGCAGGTGATGCCAACTGATCGGCCAATTGCTGAGCCGCCTCGCCGTTGGAGACGTCGTAGCTGTAAAGCGACGGATCGAGCCCGTCGAAGTACGCGGGCGAGAACGGTTGAAGCGGATGCAAGACGACAAGCGTCTCACGGGCTTTGCGTTGCTCATCCAGGTCGAATCCCTGCGACACCGGCGCGAGCAACTGCCCCGTAAAGTCCAGCAATTCGTCCACCGCGGTGGACGGCGGCAACGGCGCGTTATCGCGGACGCTTCGCCCCGTATAGGTAATGAGAAAGCGGTCTTGCGCACTCAGCATCAAATCGAGGAACAGATTGCGCTCGTCATCGCGCCGCTGACGGTCACCGCGTTGTGGCAGTGCGCGCATGAGATCGAACTCGTCGGCACGCACGCGCCCGGGCAACACGCCATCATCCATGCCGATCATGCAGACCACGCGGTACGGCAACAGACGCAAGCTAGGAATGGCGGCGAAGGTCACGCGTCCCGACGGCACCCCGCCACGCGTCGGATCGTCGAGCGCGTCGGCCAGCACGCGCGCCACCACCTCCACCGGCACGCGCACCTCAGGTGCACCATCGGCAATGGCTGTACCGATCTGCTCGATGGCCATACGCACTTCGGCGACGTCATCGGCAAAACGCGGCTCATCCGAGAAGAACTGTTCCAGCATCGCCAGCAACTGATCGCGCCACGCGAGGCCGGTCCGCTCGGTCTGGAGCGACACCGCCGTCATATCGAGATCGTCGATCAGTCGCGCCAGTTGCCCCAGCAACTCGGCCCTGCCGCCCTCGATTCCGCCGACAGGCAGCCAATCGTCGACCGGCATGGCGTCGTCCGGCAAGGCGTAGCCGAGGAACAGCCGCATCATGGCGTCGCCCAGCGTATGACGCTCCAGCGCGGGGGGTACGTGCGCACCAGGTCCGGTCATCGCACCGTCGTGTGGCATCTGTCCGGTACCGTCGAGCCGCTGCAGGGCATCGCCGCGCCAGCCCCGGCGTGCGCCGGCACTGTGCAACCAGTTCTGAATGGCATCGAGCACATTGCCGCCCAGGTCGTAGCGCTGCGCCACCGCCTCCGTACGTGCGAGTTCGACAAGACTCGACGCCGCCACCCGCTGCTGCGGCAATGCCAGAATCGACGCGAAAGCGCGTGCGACAGGGTTGGTCCGCGTTGGCGGCAGGCCGGTCACCAGATAAGGAATGCGGGGCGTTGCGGTGCCGAACACAGCATCGATGAGTGGTGCCGCGCGGCCGAGGTCCGGCACGGTAATCAACACGTCGTCGGGACGCAAATCGGGGATTTCGTCGAAGCACGCCAGCAGGCGGTCGTGCAGGACCTCGATCTGACGCGCAAGGCTATGGCAGACATGCACTTGCACCGAACCATCGGCCGCGACCCCGTCGGGCGCACCATGACGACCGTCGTCCAGGGCAAGAATGCCGTTCTGCAAGGCGGCCAACAGCGTGGGCTCGGGATTCGGCTGGAAGAGCGCCCGGTCCTCCACCGCTTGCGGCGCAAGGTCTGCGTACAACGCATCGATGTGGGACTGCGTCTGTCGCCCCCATTCCGCCAGCAAGGGATGCCCTACCTCGCGGTGTGCTTTGCCATCGCGCTGGGTCAGATACGACAGCCGCGACGGCGGCACGATGTCGAACCAGTAGCTCTCGCAGGGATTGAGGACATAGAGATGCACGTCGATCAGGCGGGACATGGCCTTGAGCAAGGCCATCGAAAGCGGCGGCATCGACGACAGCGCGAACACACAGACCCGGGACGGCCAGCCGGCAGGCACGGTCTCCGGTGTGAGTTGCTCGATACGGTCGATCGCCCGCAACGTCGGGTGGCGCTCACGAATCTCGAGGTGCGCCAGTACCTGCCGCCACAAGGCACTTTGCCAAGCCTCGTCGGCGCGCTGGACGTCGCCCCAGGCTGTCGACGCTCCCGGCGAAATCACCTCGCCGGATTGCCACCGCTCCAACCAGTCCGGCCGGTAAGTCAGATATTGGTCGTAGATGTGGGCCAGGCGGTCGGCCAGCTCGAATCGCATGACGTCGTCTGCCCCAGCCAGATAACCGGCCAGGCGCGGCGACGCCTGTACCCACGGCTGCGCGAGACACTGATATAGCGGCCAGACCAGCCTGTCGGGTGCGAACGGCGAACTCTCCGGCACGGTGAGCAGTTTGCCCGCCATGTCCCACAACCATTGCGCCAGATACGTCAGGCGGACGTTTGCACACACACCGAAGACGTCCGCATAGTCCAGTTCGAGCCGGCGGCGCACCGCCACGCTCGGCACAACGATGGTTTCCGTCTCGAAGGGATTTCCCGCCCCCGCCAACGCGTCGGGTGCCTGTGCGATATCGCGCAACAGGGCGGCTTCGAGCGTGGTGAACCGGTTGGAGAAGAATAGATGGAGCATGCGGGCGTGGCGGCTGAGCGAGTCTGTTCGCAAGCATAACAAATGCCCTGCGCCAAAGCCCATCGGACAGATCCGAAAGCTCACCCCATCATGGGTGACGGCGGGTGACGACTGGGTGACGACTGGGTGACGACTGGGTGGCGGCAATCTGACGCCATGCCCGGCGCGCACAACCGTATCCCCCTCGGTGGCCCGCGTGTAACCGGCGGTATCCCCACTTCGCGGCACGCCGGGCATCGGCTAGACTCTCACTGCGCCGCGCCCACCCCATCGCGCGGCCGGCTTTGCTGCGGAACCCTCGCACCCGACGCATGGACTACCAGACCGATATCAAGAAGTTTCTCTATAGCCACTACTTTTTCAGCGGCACCCGGCAGGCGGTCGGCGTCATCCTGCCTGCGCTCGTCCTGTTTTGGGGGATGGATAAGCACCTGCTCGGCATCGAGGTCGCGTCCGGCGCGCTCTGCGCGAGCGTGGTCGACATCAACGGTCCGCTGCGTCACAAGCACACCGAACTGCTGAGCTGCACACTCCTCGGTGCCCTGACGGTACTGATCACCGGCATGGCAACGGCTGCCCAGCCGTGGCAACTCTGGATCACCTCGCTGATTCTGACGTTCGGTCTGTCGATGCTCGTGGTCTATGGGTTCCGTGCGTCGCTCGTGAGCTTCGCTTGTCTCATGATGATGGTCCTTAACGTTGAAGCGGACCTCACACGCCATCAGGCAGTACTCGACGCCGGAGCCGTGCTCGCAGGGGGGCTTTGGTACACCTACTTCAGCCTGTTCGTCTGTCGCATCTGGTGGTTTCGTATCGAGCAGCAAACGCTCGCCGAGTGCTTCTTCGTCACCTCGGAGTATCTGGAAGCCAAAGCGGCCTTCTACGATACGTCGACCGATATCGACGACTGCTACCGCCGTCTGATTGCGGCCCAGGTCAACGTCGTAGAGAAGCAGCAGGCGGCGCGCGAGATCATTCTGCGTAACCTGCCCCGGCTGCGCATCGGTGCGCTGGAGCCGCGTCGCACCATGTTGTTCAATCTGTTTATCAACATCGTCGATCTGCACGAGACGGTGGTGTCGGTGCATACCGACTATCCGATGCTGCGCCGCGAATTCGCCAACAACGACGTGCTGCTGTTCTTCCGCGACATGATCCGCAAGATCGCTATCGAGGTGGATGCGATTGGCTACGCCATCGCGACCAACGAGCCCTCGCGAGCACAACGCAGCTGGCGCGCAGAATTCCGGGCCATCGAGTACGAAATCGAAATCATGCGAAAGCAGTCGCTGCAACAGCGATCGCCGGAGGCCTATCAGGCACTCACCAGCACATTCCGTCGCGTATGGAGCACCACGCGTATCGTCGAGCGGATGCACCGCAACACCGATGTGAGCACGGCCGGCAACGCGACCGAAGTGCAGATCGATCAGGCCTTGCAGCGCTTTACCTCACGTCAGAGCTTTTCTCCGAAACTTCTCTGGAAGAATCTGACTTTTTCGTCACCGAGTTTCCGTCACGCGTTGCGGGTGACGATTGCCATCGCCACCGGGCTGCTCATCTGCGAAAACTGGTCGTTGCTCGCCGGGCAGGACCACAGCTACTGGGTACTGCTGACGATCATCGTGATTCTGAAGCCGGGTTTCAGCCTGACGAAGCAGAAGAATGCGCAGCGTCTGACCGGCACGCTGATCGGCTGTGTGAGCGTGCTGGTGATTCTCTCGTTCGTGCACAAAGCCTGGATTCTGCTCGCGCTCATGTTCTTCTGCATGGTCATGGGCAACAGCCTGTCGTTGTTCAACTACGGCTTGTCGGTTGTCTTTATGTCGTCGTACGTGCTGCTGCTGTTCCACTTCCTGTTGCCGGGTTCGCTCTCGGTGATCGGCGAGCGCGCGATCGACACGCTGATCGGATCGGCCATTGCGCTGGTGTGTTCGTATCTGTTCCCGTATTGGGAATACCGCTTGATGGGGCCGCTGATCCGCAACGCAGTGCAGTCCACACGCACCTATCTCGAATCGAGCGCCGCGCTCGATGGCAAACGCGACGACTTCGCCTATCGCATGGCACGTAAGGACATGCACATCGCCTTCGGGAATTTCGGCGCAGCCTTCAAGCGGATGATGCTCGAACCGAAATCCAAGCAGGTCGCGGTCGCGGAGTTGAACGATTTGCTGGTGCAGAACCACGTGATGGCGTCTTACATCACAGGCCTGTCGGACGTGCTGCCGCGACAGATCGCGGCAGACAAGAGCGGGGAGTTGGGGCAAGTGGTCGCCGCGATCAGCGACCTGCTCTCGCAAGCGGTCGCCGCACCGGCGGCGTCGGTGCCGACGGACACACAAGCTGCCACCGAAGCGATGCGCGATTACACGAAGCGTCTCGATGCCCTGGTCGTCGCAAAGGAACAGCAACCCGACGCTGTCGACGCTAACGTGCAGGAGATCAAGCAGGTCGTGCATCAACTCAAACAGATGTTGCGCGCGGGCGAGCTGATTCTGCGCGATATGCGGGCCATTCGTCTGCCCGCGTGACCCCATCCCATGCCCCCTCTCCCATTACGCCGCGCCGGACCGGCTCGCCCGTGCTTCAGGTGATGCCCGTTCGCGTCGCGTAGTGATAGAGATCGACGTCCCGATCCAATCCTAGCTTGCGCATGGCATTGGTCTTCTGAGAACTCACGGTCTTGACGCTGCGACTCAGCTGGAACGCGATCTCGCTGATGGTCAGCCCTGAGACGAACAAGCGCACCACCTCGACTTCACGCCCCGAGAGCTTCGACGCGTCGATTTCGAGGTCGTCGATCACGGAGTCGTGCAGGCGCGTCGCGAGACCCGCGGGAATATAACGGCTGCCATCGGCCACCACGCACACGATGTCCGCAATCGAACTCTGCTCATCGAGCTTCGAGAGAATCGAGTGCACGCCAAGCTTGAGCATGCCCCGCAAAATCGCGAGATTCTCCAGCATCGTGACGACGATGATCTTGATGTTGGGGAAATAGCGGCGCACGTAGCCGATGAGAAAGAGCCCGTCCTTGAAGTTGCCTCCGGGCATGGAGAAGTCGGTCACGAGGATGTCGCACGGCGCTTTGGCCAGCAGATTGACCAACTCCGACGAATTTCCTGCCTCTCCGACCATGTGGATCATGTCCCGCTCTTCGAGCAGACGTCGTATTCCAAATCGCACAATCGGATGGTCGTCAGCGACCACGACATTGATCGTCATTTTGTCCCCCCTTCTCTTCATTTGGCAGACCATGGTGACCGCACGACGCACGCGGTGCTTCGCGTCGGCCGTCACAACGAAGCGGGTCCATTCTGGCAAAAAGGGAACATCCCGATCGGATGGGAAACGTCACATATTGATATCGGACGCAACGGCCTGCCACGCGGTGTAGTCCATCCACGGGAGGCCCGCATGCAGCCCGATAGAGCGGGCACTGCACGCTAACTACTTGAAGCGACTTGGACGGACGTGAAATTGCACAGACACACAACGCGGGAGTTTGTGCTACTCGCGTCACAGGCATTCGGAAGATTCGCAGCGCAGGTTTCCGGCATTCCGATTGCGAAAGTCGGAATTACCTTAAACACCTGCGCTGGATTTAATGGTCGGCGCGTTGCGCACGTCCCGAGATGCGTAGTTATTCCTGCGCAGAGGGCCCCGACGCCTTGCCACCGTTCGGTGCATCTGTCCCGCTGCCGACCGCGCCGCTTGCTGCCGCGCCGTCTTGCGGCAATCCGTGCCAACCACCGCCGAGTGCCGTCACGAGCAACACGTTCGCCGTGAACTGCCGGCCGAGAATGGTCAGGGCGGTACGCTCCGTGGTGTACGCAGTCGCTTGCGCCGTCAGCACATTCTGGAATCCGACGGTCCCCGCCTTGTACTGATTGAGGATCAGTTGCGCCGCTTCCCGAGCCGACTGCACCGCCTGATTCTGTACGGCCGCCTCGCGTCCCAGATAGTTAAGCGCCGCCAGATTGTCCTCGACCGACTGGAATGCCGTCAGCACGGTCTGGCGGTACGTCGCCACCTGCGCGTCGTAGGCGGCAATCGCAGCGTCGGTCTGTGCGCGTCGCAAGCCGCCATCGAACAAGGTGGCCGCCAGAGCCGGGCCGACCGACCAGAAACGGCTCGGCAGTGTCAGCCAGTCGGCGAAGCTGTTGCTCTGGAAGCCGCCCGTTGCCGAGAGGGAAAGCGTCGGGAAGAATGCGGCCTTGGCCACACCGATCTTCGCGTTTGCGGCGACCACCGAACGTTCCGCAGACGCGATGTCCGGACGACGCTCCAACAGTTTCGACGGCAAACTGACCGGCACGGGCGGCAAGGCGGCGCGTAACGGGGCAGGTGTCAGAGAGAACACGGCCGGGGCCTTGCCGACGAGCAACGCGATGGCGTGCTCCAGTTGGGCGCGCGTCACTTCGATATCGAGCGCGGACGCCTGCGCCTGCTGTAGTTGCGTCTGCGCCTGAATGACGTCCGAGCGTTGCGCGACGCCCACGGCGTATTGGTTCTGCGTGAGTTTCAGCGTTTGCTCGTAAGCCGCGACGGTGCGCCCAAGGAGCGCCTTTTGCGCATCCGTCACGCGCAGGTCGAAGTAGTTCTGAGCGAGCAACGCCTGTGCCGACAGACGTGCGTTCGCCAGATCCGCCGCACTGGCCTCGGCGCTCGCGTTGCCGGCCTCCACCGAGCGGCGCACGCTGCCCCAGATATCGAGTTCCCAGCTTGCCGTCCCGGACAAGCTGTAGCTGTTGGAAATCCCCCCCACGCCCGATCCGCTGACGGCCGTATTGCTCACGCGCGAGCTGCTGCGCGTCACACCGGCATTCGCGCCAATCGTCGGGAAGAAGGCTGCGCGGGCCTGCCCCGCCACCGCCAGTGCCTGACGATAGTTAGCCTCGGCCAGCTTGATGTTCTGGTTGTTGATGTCGACCTGAGACATCAGATCGGCAAGTATCGGGTCCTGATAGATGGCCCACCAGTCGCCCTTGTCGGCCGCGTCGTTGGGCTCGGCCAGCTTCCAGTCGCCGGTTTCCTTGAAGGCTGCGGGCGTGTCGATCTCCGGGCGAACATAGTCCGGACCCAGCGCGCAACCCGCAAGCCACAACACCGCACTCGCCGCGAGGAACGTTGCCGAACGACGCACGCGCGGCGACATGCTCAGGTCACGCCGTTGCCCGTTCGCAACGCTCACGGCAGCGACGTGGGAACGAACGTTGGAAACTTGACGATTCACGATACGAGACATGGCAGACATCGGCCCTTCGGCCGCGACAAAGTTCACTGAATTAACTGGGACGGCAGCGGCGTCGGACGGTGAAGAAGTCGAAGAGGAAGCGCCAGCCGCCGACGAGCGCGCATCGCGCATTGCATCAGCCATGGCCGACCTCCCCCACGTCGCTGTGGCCGGTCTGGCCACGTGCACGCCAACGCATCCAGCGCAGCCGCACACGGTCGAGATACAGATACACCACCGGCGTCGTATAGAGCGTCAGCACCTGACTCACCAACAAACCGCCCACGATGGAAATACCGAGCGGCTGGCGCAGTTCCGCGCCGTCGCCGGTCCCCAGCGCCAGCGGAATCGCGCCCAGCATGGCGGCCATCGTCGTCATCATGATCGGGCGAAAACGCAGCACGCACGCCTTGAAGATCGCTTCACGCGGCGGCAGGTTCTGACGCCGCTCCGCATCGAGCGCGAAGTCGATCATCATGATCGCGTTCTTCTTCACGATACCGATCAGCAGAATCACACCGATCAGCGCAATGATGCTGAACTCGGTATTGAAGAGCAGCAACGCCAGCAAAGCGCCCACGCCCGCCGACGGCAGCGTCGACAAAATCGTGAGCGGATGGATGTAACTCTCGTAGAGCACACCGAGCACGATATACACCGTCAACAGCGCCGTCAGAATCAGGATGGGCTGTGAGGACAATGCCGACTGGAACGCCTGCGCCGTGCCCTGGAAGCTGCCCTGCACCGACGTCGGCATGCCAAGACGCCCCACCGCATCGTTGATCGATGCCTGCGCCTGCGAAAGCGAGACGCCCGCCGGCAGGTTGAACGAAATCGTACTCGCGGCGAACTGGCCCTGATGCGAAACGCCCAATGCCGTATTGGTCGGACGATACCGTGCGAAGGCCGAGAGCGGCACCTGCGCCCCCGCCGACGTCACCACGTAGATGTCCTTGAGCGACTCCGGACTCTGCCACCATTGCGGTGCCACTTCCATCACGACCTTGTACTGATTGAGCGGGTTGTAGATGGTCGAGACCTGACGCTGACCGAACGCGTCGTTAAGCACGTTGTCGATCTGGCTCATCGTCAGACCGAGTCGCGACGCCTGATCGCGGTCGACGTCGAGCGTGGTCTGCAGCCCCTTGTCCTGCTGATCGGTATTCACGTCGGTGAGATTCGGCAGACGCGAAATCGCGTTGCGCACCTTCGGTTCCCATTCGCGCAACTGCTGGAGGTCGTCCGCCTGCAAGGTGTACTGATACTGCGCATTGCTCGAACGCCCGCCCACGCGGATGTCCTGCACGGATTGCAGGTAGAGCATCGCACCCGGCTCCTTGGCCAGCTTGCCCCGCAGACGCGCGATCACCTGATCGGCCGTAATCTTTCGCTCGCCCAGCGGCTTGAGCGTGACGAACATGGAACCACCGTTGCGATTCGAGCCGCCGGTGAAGCCCGTGACCGTCGCGACATCGGGATCGGCCTGCACGATCTTGATGAAGTCCGCGAGCTTCTTCTCCATGGCCTGAAACGAGATCGCCTGATCCGCCTGAATGAAGCCGATCATGCGCCCGGTGTCCTGCTGTGGGAAGAAGCCCTTCGGCACCACCATGTAAAGCCACACGTTCAGACAGATCGTGGCCAGCAGAATCAGCAGCATGAGCGGACCGTGGCGCAGCGCCCACGCGAGCGAGCGCTCGTACTCCCGCAGCATCGCCTCGAACATCCGCTCGGTCCAGTTGCCCATACGCATCCAGACAGACGGTGGCTTCGGCGGTTCTGGCGCAAGCGGCGCGGTGCCCGCCGGAACACCCGGTGCGGCCCGCCCCTTGAGCAGACGCGCACACATCATCGGCGTGGTCGTCAGCGAAACGACGAGCGAGACCATGATCGCCGCCGACAGCGTGACCGCAAACTCGCGGAACAGGCGGCCGACGATGCCCCCCATCAGCAGCAGCGGGATGAATACCGCCACCAGCGAAATGCTCATCGAAAGCACGGTGAACCCGACTTCGCGCGTGCCCTTGAGCGCCGCAGCAAACGGACTCAAGCCCTCTTCGATATGCCGGGAGATGTTCTCCAGCACCACGATGGCGTCGTCGACGACAAAACCGGTCGCGATGGTGAGCGCCATCAGCGACAGGTTATCGAGACTGAAGCCGCACAGATACATGATCCCGAACGTGCCGATCAGCGAGACCGGTACGGCCACGCTCGGAATCAACGTGGCGCGCCAGTTCCGCAGGAACAGGAACACGACCATGATCACGAGCGCAATCGAGATCAGCAACGTGCGCTCGACCTCCTTGAGCGACGCGCGGATGGTCGGCGTCCGGTCCATCACCACGTCGAGATTGATCGCCGCCGGGATCGAGGCGCGCAGGTTCGGCAGGATCTTGTTGATGCCGTCGACCGTCTGGATGATGTTGGCACCGGGCTGCGTCGTAATGATGAGCAGCACCGAGGGCTTGCCATTCGCGGAACCGGCATTGCGCACGTCCTGCACCGAGTCGACCACGTCGGCGATATCGGAGAGTCGCACCGGACGCCCGTCCTGATAGGCGACGATGACCGGCAGGTATTCCTTGGCCGTTTTCGCCTGATCGTTGGCAAGAATCTGCCAGCGGCGATCGCCGTCTTCCAGCGCGCCCTTCGGTCGGTTCGCGTTCACGGCCTGAATCGCCGTGCGCACCGTCTCCAGCGGGATCTGATACTTGTTAAGCGCCGTGGGATTGAGTTCGACGCGCACGGCCGGCAGCGAGCTGCCGCCCACCGTCACATCGCCCACCCCTTCGAGTTGCGAGATCTTCTGTGCAAGGATCGTCGATGCCGCGTCGTACATCTGGCCGCGCGTCATGCTCTCGGACGTCAGCGCAATGATCATCACCGGCGCACTCGCCGGGTTCACCTTGCGGTAGGTCGGATTGCTCGGCAATCCCGTCGGCAGCAAGCTACGCGCCGCGTTGATGGCCGCCTGCACGTCGCGTGCTGCGCCGTTGATATCGCGCGAAAGATCGAATTGCAGTGTGATGCGGGTTGAGCCGAGCGAGCTGTTCGACGTCATTTCCGTCACACCGGCGATGCGTCCGAGCGATCGCTCCAGCGGCGTGGCCACGCTGGCCGCCATCGTTTCCGGACTCGCGCCGGGCAGCGACGCCGACACCGAGATCGTCGGGAAGTCCACCTGCGGCAATGGCGAGACAGGTAACAGCCCGAAGGCAACGATGCCTGCCAGCGTCACCCCGATGGTGAGCAGTACGGTCGCGACCGAGCGCTTGATGAAGACAGCCGACAGGTTCATCGTGCCGGACCGTCCGTTGTCACCGCGCCGGCACCGGAGCCCGGGCCGCCGTGATCGTCGCGCCCCTCGCTATCCGACGGGCCGAAGCGGCGCTCGCGCCACGCGCGTGCGCGCATCGCCCAGCGGTCGAACCACAGGTAGATCACGGGCGTGGTGAAGAGCGTGAGCACCTGACTGACCATGAGACCGCCGACCATCGTGATACCGAGCGGCTGACGCAGTTCGGAGCCGACACCGGAACCGAGCATCAGCGGCAGCGCACCCAGCACAGCGGCCATCGTCGTCATCAGAATCGGCCGGAAACGCAGCAGGCACGCCTGATAGATCGCCTCGCGCGGCGCCATGCCGTGTTCGCGCTCCGCTTCGAGCGCGAAGTCGATCATCATGATGGCGTTCTTCTTCACGATACCGATCAGCAAAATGATGCCGATGATCGCGATGATGCTGATGTCGTTGCCCGAGACCATGAGCGCAAGCAGCGCCCCGACGCCGGCCGACGGCAGCGTCGACAAAATGGTGATCGGATGGATGTAGCTCTCGTAGAGCACGCCCAGCACGATATACATCGTGACAACGGCCGCGAGAATCAGCCATAGCGTATTCGAGAGCGATGCCTGGAACGCTTGCGCTGCGCCCTGGAAAGTCGTTTGCGTGCTCACCGGCAAGCCGATGGACTGCTCCGCCTCGGTAATCGCCTTCACCGCTTCGCCGAGCGACGCGCCCTTGGCCAGATTGAACGAGATCGTCGCCGCCGGGAACTGCGCCTGATGGTTGATCGCCAGCGGTGTGGGTTTCTCGATAATCTTCGCGAACGACGTGAGCGGCACCTGCACGCCTGTCGTCGACGCGACGTAAATGCCCTTGAGCGCGTCCGGCCCTCGCTGGAAGTCGTTAGCCACTTCCAGCACCACGCGATACTGCGACGCCTGCGTGTAGATCGTGGAAATCAGACGCTGACCGAAAGCACTGTACAGCGTCTGGTCGACGGCCGCTGGCGTCACGCCCAGACGACTCGCCGTATCGCGGTCGATCTCGACATACGCCTGCAAGCCGTTGACCTGCAAGTCGCTCGTCACGTCCGCCAGTTGCGGTACATGTTGCAGCTTGTCGACGAGTTTGGGCACCCAGACGCCCAGCGTGTCCAGACTCGGGTCCTGCAACGTGAACTGATACTGCGTGCGGCTGATACGGTCTTCAATCGTCAAATCCTGCACCGGCTGCATATAGAGCGCGATGCCGGGGATCTTCGCGACTTCGGGCTGAATGCGGCGGATCACTTCGGAGGCATCGATTCCGCGCGTCGCCTTGTCTTTCAGGTTGATAAGCAGACGCCCGCTGTTGAGCGTAGCGTTCACACCATCCACACCGATGAACGACGACACCGATTCGACCGCCGGATCCTTAAGCACCTCGGCGACCAGCGCCTGCTGACGCTCGCCCATCGCTGCAAACGAGATGGACTGCGGCGCTTCGGAAATGCCCTGGATCACGCCGGTGTCCTGCACGGGGAAAAAACCCTTGGGCACCCACATATAGAGCAACACCGTCAGCACCAGCGTGCCGAGTGCAACGAGCAGCGTGGCCGGCTGACGGTCGAGTACCCACGTGAGCCATTCGCCGTACTTCGCAATAATGCGATCGAACAACTCACCGGTCTTGCGATAGAACTTGCCCTGCTTCTCTTCAGGCACGTGACGCAGCAGCTTGGCACACATCATCGGCGTCAACGTCAACGACACCACGGCCGAAATCAGAATCGATACCGCCAGCGTAATCGCGAACTCGCGGAACAGCCGGCCCACCACGTCGCCCATGAACAGCAGCGGAATCAGCACGGCGATTAGCGAGAACGTCAGCGAAATGATGGTGAAGCCGATCTGCTCCGCCCCCTTGAGCGCCGCCTGCAACGGTTTCTCACCCTGCTCCATATAGCGGGCGATGTTCTCGATCATCACGATCGCGTCGTCGACCACGAAGCCGGTCGCAATCGTCAACGCCATAAGCGTCAGGTTATTGATCGAGAAGCCCGAGAGGTACATCACCCCGAAGGTACCGATCAGTGAAAGCGGCACCGCCACGCTCGGAATGATGGTGGCCGATACGTTGCGCAGGAAGACGAAAATCACCATCACCACCAGCGCGACGGCAAGAATCAGTTCGAACTGAACATCGGAGACCGACGCACGGATCGTCGTGGTGCGATCGGTCAGCAGTTGCACGTCGATGCTGCCCGGCAGCGCCGCCTGCAATTGCGGAAGCAACGCCTTGACCTTGTTGACGGTCTCGATGACGTTCGCTCCCGGCTGGCGCTGCACGTTCAGTACGATGGCCGGGGTAGTGTCGGCCCACGCCGCGAGCTTAGTGTTTTCCGCGCCGTCGATCACGTCGGCAATGTCGGACAGACGAATCGGACCGCCATTCTTATAGGCGATGACGAGATTGCGGTATTCGTCTGCGGACGCCAGTTGGTCGTTTGCGTCGATGGTCGAAGCGCGCAACGGACCGTCGAAACTCCCCTTCGCCTGATTGACGTTAGCGGCCGCAATCGAAGTACGAACGTCTTCGATGTTCAGGCCGTAGGACGTGATCGCACGCGGATTGACCTGAATCCGCACGGCCGGGCGCTGCCCGCCGGAAATGCTCACCAGACCGATGCCCGGCAACTGTGAAATCTTTTGCGCCACGCGCGTGTCGACCAGATCCTGCAGCTTCGGCAGCGGCATGGTCTTCGACATGATCGCCAACGTCAGGATCGGGGTGTCCGCCGGATTGACCTTGTTGTAAATCGGCGGCATCGGCAGATCGCTCGGCAGCAGGTTGCTGGCGCTGTTGATCGCGGCCTGCACCTCCTGCTCGGCCACATCGAGGCCGAGATCGAGCGAGAACTGAAGCGTGATCACCGACGCCCCGCCCGAACTGGTCGACGACATCTGGTTCAGTCCCGGCATCTGCCCGAACTGACGCTCCAGCGGCGCGGTCACCGATGAGGTCATCACATCCGGGCTGGCACCCGGATAGAGCGTAACGACCTGAATGGTCGGATAGTCGACTTCCGGCAGTGCCGAGAGCGGCAACAGCCGGTAGGCGACGAAACCGGCGAGCAGAATCGCCAGCATCAACAAAGATGTGGCGACCGGTCGGAGAATGAACTGACGTGACGGATTCATTGGCGACGTTATCTAGCTCACTGCGCCTGACGGCGATGTGCACCGCCGTTGCCGTTACGCTTTTCGCCCGGGGCGCGCGGTGCAACCGCTGCGGCTCGGCTCTCTGCCGTGATCACTTCGACCTTCGCGCCATCGCGCAGCTTGTCCATGCCGTCGATCACGAGCTTCTCGCCCGGTTCGATCCCAGCGTCCACCGCCATGTTCGTGCCGTCTGTCGGTCCGAGCTTCACCGTCTTGAGCTTGACCGTCTGATCCGGCTGAACGGTGTAGACGAAGCTGCCCTGCGTGCCGCGCTGAACCGCCGCGCTCGGGATGAGCGTCACGCCCTTGAGCGTGTCCACCAGCATCTTCACATTGACGAACTGATTCGGGAACAGCATGCCGTCGGCGTTGGCGAACTCCGCCTTGAGCTTGACCGTGCCCGTCGTCGTATCGATCTGGTTGTCGATGGAGGCGAGCTTGCCGTCGGCCAGCTTGGTCTTGCCTGCCCGGTCGAAGGCCTCGACGGGCAGCGTCTCGCCGCCGCGCGAGCGCTTGACGACCTTCGGCAGGTTGTCTTCGGGAATGGTGTAGACGACGGTGATCGGCGTGACTTCGTTGATGATGACGATCCCGTTGGTATCCGATGCGTGGATGATGTTGCCCGGATCGACCTGACGCAGGCCGGCGAGGCCCGAGACCGGAGCCGTGACGCTCGCATAGGTCAGTTGCAGGCGAGCGTTATCGAGTTGCCCCTGATCGGACTTGACCGTCCCTTCGTACTGCTTGACGAGTGCGCGCTGCGTGTCGACCGTCTGCGTGGCAATCGAATCCTGCTTGAGCAGCGTTTCGTATCGCGCCAGATCGAGCTGCGCATTTTTGAGCAGCGCCTGGTCGCGCGCCAACTGGCCTTCCATCTGGGTGACCTGCACCTGGAACGGACGCGGATCGATCTCGGCGAGCAGTTGCCCCGCCTTGACGAGGTCGCCCTCCTTGAAATGCACCTTCATGAGCTGGCCGTCCACCCGTGAGTGCACGATGACACTACGTGTCGGCGTGACGGTGCCCAGCCCGTTGAGGAACACCGGCAGATCGCCGGTCTTCGCCGCGACTGCCGTGACCGGTGTGGCCGGTGCCCCTGCCCCGGCCATGCCTGCCGGCGGCCCGCCCCGGCGTCCACCGGCCTGTGCCGGTCCTTGCGCGTTCTGCGCGTGCAGGCGGTAGTAAACACCCCCGGCGATAAGCACGACGATCAGCCCGAGGATGCCCGGCACAAGCCAGCGGCGCTTGCGCGACGGCTCGGTGGATGTCGGCGAAACCGGTGGTGTCGGCGGCACCTGCGGGGCAGGCGAACGCTCAGAACCGTTCGGTTTTTCGGAACCGTGGGGACCGTGCTCGGTCATGACTTCCTCGTAACAGCGGAGTAGTTGGCGGATTCGTCCAATGCGGACGACGTTCTTTTCTTTGGTTTGCTGCGGCGCGGCAAACTGCCCGGGAAGCCCCGAAACAGCGGCATGCACCTCATTGGCTGACCAGCATAGCAGACGGTTGTAACAGCTCGATGGGATGGCTTGTTACAAGTGTTTTCTCTGTGCCGTCGATCAGAATTGTCCGACGCTGCTAAGTGACCGGCCGGACGAACGATGGTTCGCGCCTGCCCGCCGATCGTGTCCACCGATGCCTTGCATCGCCTTGCCGTGCATCGCTGTGCAGTGCCTTGGCGCAGCGTCCCGTGAGGTGAAGACGTGCGATTGGGTGTGCGATTTACTGCCAGACCGACCACCTGTTAAGGATGACGCGCGACGAAACACTGGCAAAACCGATTCCGTCAGGGCGAATCAGGGCTAATCAGGCAGTCTGATTAAGAGACCGAAGCTTACTCGACGCCGGTGAAATTCGCGCGTGTTTCCTGTGTTATCGCGGCTCGCACTATTATTACGCATCGTTACAGGCGACCAAGACTGTAATTTCCGGAAACAAAACACGTGCAAAGCCGCGCAGCGAGGCCACTATCATGACGACACAACCTGTCCGAGCGAATATGAAGATTCTTGTTGTCGACGACGATCCCGATCTGCGTGACCTGCTGCGCGAGTATTTGAGCCGCCACGGCTTCTCCGTCGCGGTCATGCACGACGGCGAAGGGCTGGCCGCGCGCCTTGAGCGCGAGCGCCCGGCCCTGATCGTGCTCGACCTGATGATGCCCAAGGTGGACGGTCTGACCGCACTGCGCGACCTGCGCGCGCGTAACGACGACGTGCCGGTGATTCTGCTCACCGCACGCAGCGACGAAATCGACCGTATCGTCGGGCTGGAAATCGGGGCCGACGACTATCTGGGCAAGCCCTTCAGTCCGCGCGAACTGCTCGCGCGCATCAACGCGGTGCTGCGCCGTCGCAAGACGCCCGACGCCGCCGTGCCGGAGCAGCGCGAGAATTACGCGTTCGGCCCGTTCATGCTCGACTTCCGTAGTCGCACGCTGACCCGCGATTCGCAGTTGCTCACGCTCTCGGATGGCGAATACGGCCTGCTGCGGCTGCTGGTCAATCACGCGATGCAGGTCCTGTCGCGCGAACGCATTATCGAATTGCTTTACGGCGCCGACAGCGACGTGAACGATCGCGGCATCGACGTGCAAATCTGGCGCCTGCGCCGTCTGCTCGACGAGGACGCGCAAAGCCCGCGCTTTATTCAAACCGTGCGTGGGCGCGGCTATATCTTTGTTCCCGACGGCCAACGCGCCGACATGGCCACCGCATGAAAGGTCGTTTTGACACGCTGTTCGGCCGGCTCGCGGTGCTCATCATCGCGGCGCTGGTCATTAGTCACTTTTCGTATCTCACGATCCTACGCAGCGATCACGACGAGATGCGGGTGCAGAACGCCGCCGAACAGATGGCGTTTATCATCAAGGCGGCGTCCGAAGTCCACGAAGGCAATTCGACGCTTACGCTGCCCGATCTCGTTCAGGTGGTGCCCGTCTCGTTCGCCCATGGCGATGTTTTCGAACCGGCCAGCAAGAGCGCACGCCTGACGACCGAACTCGCCCGCCGTCTGCCCGCCGGCACGCAATTGCGTGTGGAGCGCACCCCGCCGCCAAGGATCTGGGCGCGTCTGCCGGGCCGTGACTACTGGATCGCCACCCCCGTATTGTCCGTACGAAACCCGCCGGGAACGGCGACGATTCTGCCAGGTCTGGCCGCCGTGCTGGGCATTACCGTCATCTTCGCGTTGTTTGCTGCCTGGCAATTGCAGCGTCCGGTGCGCGACATGGCGGCCGCCGCCGAACAACTGGCGACCCATCGTGTTCGAACGCAGGTCAAAGAGCGCGGCCCGCTGGAGCTGCGGCAATTGACGGAGCGTTTTAATCGCATGAGTCAGGACATCGTCCAGACCGACCGGGAGCGCAACACGATGCTTGCCGGCATTGCGCACGATCTGAAAACGCCGCTCGCCCGGCTGCGTCTGCGCGCCGAGATGCTCGACGATGTCCAGATGAGCGAAGGCATCACCCGTGACGCCGAATCGATGACGCGCATCGTGGACCAGTTCCTGCTGTTCGCGCGTGGCGTCGAACTCGACAGCGCGGCCTCGCCGGTCGAAGCCCGTATCCCGTCGCTGATCGCGCCGTTCCTCGATCAGGGATACACCATCGATCTGGACTTGCAGGCCGGGCCAGGCTTCAAACTGCGCCAGACGTATCTGGAGCGCATCGTGAACAATCTGCTCGATAACGCTGTGACGTACGGTCGCGCGCCGCTGACGATCCGCACGTCGCAGGACGCGAGCGGCTGGCGTCTCGTGATCGAGGACAGCGGCCCGGGCATTCCGAACGAAGACATCAATCGCATCGTGCGCCCGTTCGTGCGCCTTGATCCGGCGCGCGGCGGCAATGCCCATTGCGGTCTCGGGCTCGCCATCGTCGACAAGCTCACGCAGCAACTCGGCGGACGCGTCTCCTTCGCCAATCGCGCCTCCGGTGGCTTACAGGTCACGCTGATGTTCCCGCCTGACGATCCCAGTGCCGAGGGGTGAGGGGTGAGGGGTGAGGGGTGAGGGGTGAGGGGTGAGGGGTGAGGGGTGAGGGAAAAGCGAACCAACAACCAGGGGGACACGACGCTTTGAATCCCCTAGCACCAAAGTTAATTCCCAGCCCATGAAAAAACCCGCCGTCGATTAACGAACGGCGGGTTTTGACTTTTACGGCACTGCATCACATCAAGCCACAGCCAGGCGATCCGGGTTGGGGGGCAATGCGACTACTGGGCTGCGCTTTACTGCTCACAGGGACACGATGGAGATGGCAAAGACTGTGCGAGTGAGGCACAGCGATATTGACTCCCCAACCTCCCTGGCATGTGACCGGCAATGCCAGTCCGGCTGACGCCGGCGAATTACTTCGCGATCAGGAATTTCTCGCGGCTCTTGCCAATCCACTTCGGGGCGCGACCACGGCCCGACCACACTTCGCCGGTCTCGGGGTTGCGGTACTTCGGAGCGATGGGTGCGCGGGCCGGGCGGCGGCGGCCGTCCGTCGTCGCAAGACCGAGATCCTTCGCGGTGAGCTCGTATTCCTCGATCTTCTGTTTGACTGCGGCAATGACCTGAGCCACTTCACGGGCACGGGCCTCTTCGATCTGCTTTTCGATTTTGTCGCGTTGCGCGACGAGTTCCTTATAGCTTGCCATCTGGCGTGTCCTTACCTTGTTAAAAATGGATCGCCACTTAAAATAGCACGAGTTTTAATAATTTGAAAACCGCATTTCCATCAAATGAGTCTGTGGATGCAGAAATCGCATTGAATTGTCCGAGGGACACTTCAGAAAATGCACGGAATCGGGGCATATATCCGGGATTACCGTCACAGTCCTTCACCCCATAACCCCTCCGAAAAAAAGTTGGGGCTACCGGCAATTCCCTCGCGATATGAGATGAATCGTCTGGCCGGTGATGAGGACTCCACACGGCACTATGGGTTCACGCTTCATGCTGCAAGGGTTAGAAAGCTTTCCCCGCCTATCCCGTCGAGTCGCCCGATGCATCACGGTTTCACATAAATCGACGCATCAAAATATACGATCACAAATATTTAAGCGCAATCCGATCATTCTGTTATCCGAAGCACCGTAATCATTCGGACAATTCTCAACCGACTACCGCAATTTACGGATAAGTTGAGTTGAGGATTTAGCGATATACGTCGACATATCGTCCACATTACCGGCGAAACGCGTCCCCAAGTCGGCAAAGAGATAAATTTCGAGGCAAGGAAACTGTCATTTTTGTTGACGTATACGTCAAATCCATACGGGAAACTGATTTCACGAATCCGGGAAGTTTTCGTAAGATAAGCTAATTCGCCAGCCCCCCCGATGCCCGTCAAAGCCAGCACTGTCGGGCCACCCGGATGCAATGACATAACCTCGACGGTCGAATTAAGCCTTTGCTGATTAACCGAGATCGCCAATTCGAGAATTGAATTGGCGTCGATCTCCTACGGATTGGGACGCATGACGACATCGACGACAGCCTTGGATTTGCGCTCACCTTTCGACACCGAGGCCCCCACGATCACGACCGGCCGCACGATCCTGCGCCAGTGGCGCACCAGCGACCTGCCGTTGTTCGCCGCGCTCAACGCCGATCGCGAAGTGATGCGCCACTTTCCGACGACGCTTGATCGAGCACAAAGCGATGCGGTCGCACTCCGGCTGGCACAGCACCTCGACACCCACGGCTACGGGCCGTGGGCGCTGGAGATCCCTGGCGTCACGCCGTTCGCGGGATTCGTCGGACTCATGCGCGTCGGGTTCGACGCGCCTTTTGTCCCCGCCGTCGAAATCGGCTGGCGACTCGCCCGCGCCTGGTGGTCGAAAGGCTATGCGACGGAAGCCGCCGACGCCGCAGCGCGTTACGCCTTCGAGACGCTCGGCATGGACGATCTCGTCTCCTTCACGGTCCCCGCCAACGTTCGCTCGCGCGCCGTGATGCAACGCATCGGCATGCGCCATTGCCCCGACGAGGACTTTCTGCACCCGCTGATTCCGCCCGGTCACCGGCTGCGCCGCCACGTGCTTTACCGGTTGGACGCCGCCGATTGGCGGCAAACAAGTGTTGAACGTCGCTTGCGAGATTGAAGCGGACGCTTAAATCGTGGGAGAATCCGAGTCTTTGCGCCAGCCGTTCCCCCCATCGTGTCGCGCGCCGTCATCATCCCGCTCATCATCGCCTGCGCTTTGTTCATGGAGAACATCGACGCCACGGTGATCACCACTTCGCTGCCCGCCATGGCACGCGATCTCCATCAGGATCCGATTTCACTGAAGATGGCGCTCACCGCGTACGTGGTTGGGCTGGGCATCTTCATTCCGATCTGCGGATGGGTCTCCGACCGCTTTGGCGCGCGCAACGTGTTCCGCACCGCCATCGGTATCTTCATGGCCGGTTCGATTCTCTGCGCGGTGTCGTTTTCGCTGCCGACGTTCGTCTTCGCCCGCTTCCTGCAAGGCGTGGGCGGCGCAATGATGGTGCCGGTCGGCCGGTTGGTGATCTTCCGCGCGGTCCCCAAGCACGATCTGGTGAAGGCGATCGGGTATCTGACGATGCCCGCCCTGCTCGGCCCGGTCATCGGCCCACCGCTCGGGGGCGCGATCACCGCCTATCTGCACTGGCGCTGGATCTTCTTCGTCAATATTCCCGTGAGCCTGCTCGGCATCTATCTGGCGGGGAAGTACATCGATAACGAGCGTGGCGGCGATGCCGGTCCGCTAGACGCCATCGGCTTCGTGCTCTCGGCGCTCGGCAGCGGTCTGCTGATGCTGGGGCTGGCGATGATCGGTGAGCATCAGGTCAGCGATACGGTCGTGATCACCATGTGCGTGCTGGGCGGCGTATTCGTGTACGCCTACTGGCGACACGCCAATCGCGTCGAGGCACCGCTGCTGGACTTCCGTCTGATGCGCATTCCGACGTTCCACGCGAGTGTGGTCGGCGGTTCGCTCTTTCGCATCGGGCTGGGTGCGGTGCCGTTCCTGCTACCGCTGGCGTTGCAGGAAGGTCTGCATATGGACCCGTTCGAGTCCGGCATGATCACCTGCGCCTCGGCGTTCGGCGCGATTTTCATGAAGGCGATTGCCCAGCGGGTGCTGGCGCGATTCGGCTTCCGTCAGGTGCTCATCGTGAACGCCGCGCTGGCCGGGCTGGCGCTCGCCTCATACGGCCTCTTTACGCACACCACACCGGTCATCGTCATGCTCGGCGTGGTGGCGTTCGGCGGCTTCTTCCCGTCGCTGCAATTCACCTGCCTGAACTCCATCGTCTACGCCGACATCGCGAGCGAGGATGCGAGCCGCGCCACCAGCCTCGCCAGCGTCGTTCAGCAATTATCGCTGGGGCTTGGGGTGACGATTTCGGGGATGGTGCTTCAGGCGAGCAGCCGGCTGGCCGGCCACACCGAGTTGGTGGCGAGCGACTTCCTCCCCGCCTTCCTCGTGATCGGCCTGTTCTCGTGGCTGTCCATTCCCGTCACCCGGCAACTTCCGGCAGACGCCGGTACAGAACTCGCACGCAAGCACTGAACGCGGAGGACGTCACTTCGCCGCTTTTCCGCTGGCGGAAGTCGCCGAATGGCCAGAGGTACCGGAGGTGGCGGCGGCATGCACCGCCATGCCGACGATCATCGCGACGACGAACACCAGCGCCTTGCCCGATCCCGCGCCAAGCAGCACGAGCGCGGGACCGGGGCAAATCCCGGCGATCCCCCAGCCGACGCCGAACAGCAACGCGCCTCCCACGAGCCGCTTGTCGAGTCCGTGCAACGCAGGCCAGACGCGAGGCTCGCCAGTCCACGCCAGCGCTTGCGAGTGCGCAAGCCGAAACCCCACAAGCCCCACCGCCACCGCACCGCCCATCACGAAGGCGAGCGACGGATCCCATTTGCCCGCGATGTCCAGAAACCCGAGCACCTTTGCCGGATTCGCCATGCCAGCGAGGATCAGGCCCAATCCGAACACCAGTCCGCCGACGAGCGCGAAGAGCATCTTCTTCATGCGGCACCTCCGATGTGAAGCACGTGACGCACGACGTACACCGTCAGAAATCCCGTCGCCATGAAGCACAGTGTTGCCACGAGCGAGCGCCACGACAGACGCGACAGCCCACACACGCCATGACCGCTCGTGCAGCCCGAGCCCAGCCGGGTGCCGAAACCGACCAGCAGCCCCGCCGCGACGAGCATCGCCGTGCTCGCATCCACCTGCACGTCGGGCACGACCGCCACGGCGCGGTACACCCACGGCGCGGCCATCAGACCGACGATGAATGCGACTCGCCAGGTCACGTCGCCCGCACGAGGCCGTAACAGGCCGCCCGCAATGCCTGAGATGCCTGCAATCCGTCCGGCAGACAACATCAGCCAGACGACCGCAATGCCGATCAGCACGCCACCGGCGAGCGATGCCCACGGCGTGAAGTGAAGCGTATCGAGTGTCATGAGGAGAGGCCCCATCGTGGAATCAGGATTTCGGACAGAACTGATCGTAGAGACATGCCAGCACGGCGAGCACCGCGCCATCGGCCACGGCGTAGTAGATACGCTTGCCGTCGCGCCGGGTCGTCACCAGCGCCTCGCTGCGCAAGACGGCGAGTTGCTGAGAGAGCGTTGGCTGCCGAATATCGAGCTGCGCTTCGAGTTCGCCCACCGAGCGCTCGCCCTGCGTGAGCTGACACAGGATGAGCAGACGGTCCTCGTTGGCGAGTGCACGCAACAGCGCCGTTGCGTCGTGCGCAGCGGTGCGCAAACGCGCGAGATCGAGCGCGGCGACCGGCGCAACATTGGCCGGAGCGGCAGGAGCGTCGACCGGCGCAACAGGGGATAGCGCAGTGACTCGTGGCATGGCAGGATCGATGCAAATCAGGAAACCAAGGCGCGACGAGATGCCGCGCCCTTTCGCAAGATGTCACGCGTAGTGCGTACACTTTACTGATTTATAATATATGAATCGATAAACTTTTGCAGGAGCCGGTCATGTCAGCCACGCCAGCACACATCGAAGCCTTTTTCGACACGGCCACCGCCACGGTGACTTACGTCGTGTTCGATGCGCCCGGCGGTCGCGCGGCGATCATCGACCCGGTGCTCGATTACGACCCGAAGGCCGGTCGCACGCACACCGGCTCGGCCGAACGCGTACTCGACTTCGTCGCTGCGCAGAAGCTCACGGTCGACTGGATTCTCGAGACGCATGCGCACGCCGACCATCTGTCCTCGGCCCGCTGGCTCAAGGAACGCGTGGGCGGGCGCATTGCCATCGGCGCGCACATCCGCGACGTGCAACACGTCTTCAAGAAGCTGTTCCATCTGGGTGCGGACGTGCCGCCCGACGGCTCGCAATTCGATCATCTCTTCGACGATGGCGAGACATTCGCCATCGGCACCTTGCAGGCCGAGGCGATGTTCGTGCCGGGCCATACGCCGGCGGACATGGCGTACCGGGTCGGCGATGCTGTCTTCGTGGGCGACACCCTCTTCATGCCCGACGTGGGCACCGCACGATGCGACTTCCCCGGCGGCAACGCGCACACGCTGTTCCGCTCGATCCGTCGTCTGCTCACACTCCCCGAATCGACGCGTCTGTATATGTGTCACGACTATCCGCCGGCCGGACGCACGGCGCATTGGCAGACGACCGTGGGCGAACAGCGGCGCGCGAACATCCATGTGCACGACGGCATCGACGAGGACGCCTTCGTCGCCATGCGCGAAGCCCGCGACCGCACGCTCGACATGCCGACGCTGATCCTGCCCGCCGTGCAGGTGAACATCCGTGCCGGCGACATGCCCGCGCCGGAGGCGAACGGCACGCGCTATCTGAAGATTCCGCTCAACGCGTTGTAAGCGACGTAGACGTCATCAGATGTTCTGCCAGCGCGTCGCGCGCCTGCGTGACCCACTCGGGCTCACCGCGCCGCGCCGGTAGCAGATGAAACTCGGCTTCCGGCAGCGGCGGCAGACGCCGCCCCGGCATCAGCTTGTCGACACGTGCAAGCGACGGCCCCGCCGCCGACGTATTCAGACACGCCGCCCCCAAGCCCGCGCTCAATGCCAGTTGCAACCCGGCTACGCCCGACGCCACATGCGCGATCGTGTACGGCACCTGCTGCTCGTCGAGCCATTGCGTCGTGAAGCGATGTAGCGCACACGTGTCGGGCAGCACCAGCAGCGGCAGCGGCGCATCCGCGTCCAGCACGAAATCCGAAGACGCCACCCAATCGAGCGACTCGCGCCCGAGTGGACGGGTGCCTGCGACGGCGTCACGCCCCAGCGACTTGCCGAGAATGCGCATCGACAAGCCGATATCGAAGTCACCTGTGTCGTAGCCGCTCTCGATCACGCCGCTCTTCAGAATCGTCACGTGGATGCGCAACGACGGGTACGCCACGCCGAGATGCCGGAGCATGCGCGCCACATCGCCGGGACGGAAGTAGTCGGTGATCGCCAGCCGCAGTTCCCCCGCGAGCGAAAAACCGCGCACGTCGTGCCAGGCGCTTTCCGACTGCGCGAGCAAGTGTCTCGCGTGCCCAAGGAGGCGCTCACCGGCCGGTGTTGTGCTCACGCCTTGCTTGCCGCGCGTGAACAATGTCACGCCGATGCGCTCTTCGAGCTTGCGCATCTGTTCGCTGACCGACGATTGCGACAGAAACACGCGCGGGGCCGCTGCCGACAGACTGCCCGCCTCGGCGACCGCCACAAAGGTACGCAACTGATCGAAATCGAATCCGGGGGCCATGATTTCACCCATTAAAGAAACCGATGGATGGAATCGTATATTCCCGCTTTTCCGATGTCAAACATCTCCCTAGACTGAAGTCGTTGTCACTGCACCGACTCTCACTCTCAAGGAGCTTCACCATGCCGCACATCGTCCTGCAACTCTCCGGCACGCCCGACGACACGCTCTCGCGCAACGCCGTTCGCATCGTCTCGCAACTCACCGTCGACACCCTGCACAAAGCGCCGGAAGTCATCGCCGTGACCGTCGATTACATTCCGCACGAGCGCTGGTTCATCGGTGGCGCGCCGCTCTCGGAGCAAGGCAAGAACGCATTCCATCTCGATATCAGCGTGACGGACGAGACGAATACGAAAGCCGAGAAAGCGCGATTCATTTCACAAGTCTTCGAATCGCTGTCCGGCCTGCTCGGCAACGTGCACGAATGCTCGTACATCCATGTGATCGACGCGCGTGCCGCGGCGTATGGTTACGGCGGTCGCACGCAGGAATACCGGCATCAGCGGGCGCCCTCGTTGTGAGGGGAGTGGCTGCAAAGCCGACCGATAGTCAACGTCGTCGAAGCTAATGTCCACGCGGCTTTTCGCGGGATGAAACGAAACACTTTCAACATTTTCTTACGACTATTAGCTTCGTAACCGACGCGTCCCCTCGTACGATGAAGGCGTACCAAAACTTCGCTTGCAAGGGGGCGAAAAATGAAAAAACTGACTCTGACCATCGCGCTCGTTACTGCCACGCTCGGCGGCTTTGCCGTGGCACCGGCTCACGCCCAGGTGGGCGTGTCCATCAGCATCGGCGCACCGCCGCCGCCGCGTTATGAACCGGTCCCGCCGCCGCGTGCGGGTTACGTCTGGGCCCCGGGCTTCTGGGACTGGGACGGCCATCGTCACGACTGGCGCGCCGGTCACTGGGAACCGGCACGTCCGGGTTACGCCTACCGTGCACCGGCCTGGCATCAGGGCCCGCATGGCTGGGAACTGAATCGTGGCGGGTGGGATCACGGCGGCCCGGACCGTCATGACAACCGCGGCCACGGCAACCATGGCGACCACGATCACGACCATGACCGTTACCACGGTTAATTGCGACTGAGTCGACACGTCGTACCGAAACGCCGGCGCTTATCAGCGTCGGCGTTTTGCTAAGGAAAATCGGTTGGTTGGGCGCAGGCACGCGCGCCGTTATCGTAGACATCCGCTCGCTGCTATCCGCAGCGATCTACGATAATCGGAGCCCAACAGGCCATGCACAACAATATTCGCCAGCCACGCACACGTCTTGCCACTTCCTCCATCGCTGCGGCGCTGCTGAGCATTGCAGCCCTCGCGCCGCTCGCCGCGCACGCCGACAAGCTCGACGACATCAAGAAGGCGGGTGTACTGCGCGTTGCGACATTCGACAGCAATCCGCCGTTTGGCTACGTCGACGCGAAGTCGCACAAGATCGTCGGCCTCGACGTCGACTATGCGAAGGCGCTGGCCGACAAGCTCGGCGTGAAGCTCGAACTGCAACCGACGAACCCGGCCAACCGGATTCCGTTCCTCACGTCGAAGAAGGTCGATCTCGTACTCGCCAACTTCACGATCACGGACGAGCGCGCCAAGCAGGTCGACTTCAGCATTCCCTATTTCTCCTCGGGCCAGCAGTTCCTCGCCAAGAAAGGCACGTTGTCGTCGCCGGATCAGTTGAGTGCACTGCGCATCGGTGCGGACAAGGGCACGACGAACGAAATCACGCTGCGCGAGAAATTCCCGAAGGCGACCATCGTCGCGTTCGACGACACACCGTTCGCTTTCGCCGCGCTGCGCACGGGCACCGTGCAGGCCATCACGCAAGACGGACCGAAGCTCGTCGGCCTGCTCGCGAACGTTCCGGACAAGCAGAACTACGAGATCCCCGCCTTCACGATTTCGAACGACTACATGGGCGTGGGCGTACCGAAGGGTGAGGCACGGCTGACGGCGTTCGTGAACGACACACTGCGCGATCTGGAGAAGAACGGCACCGCGGCCAACATCTACGACCGCTGGTTCGGTCCGAAGTCGGCCCAGCCGTTGCCGCGTCTGTTCAAGATCGGCGACAAGGCGTGACCGACTGGCTCGCACCGAAGTATCTCGACTGGCTGCTCACGGGCTTCGGCGTTACCGTCGCACTGGCTGTCGCAGCAAGTGCGACGGCCACGCTGCTCGGCTTCGGGCTGGCCGTGGCGCGTAACTCGCACAGCGCCGTATTCGCTCGCCCCGCGACCGCCTACGTTGCGCTCATGCGCAACACGCCGCTGCTCGTCCAGCTCTTCTTCTGGTACTTCGGCGTCGCGGCGCTGTTGCCCGCGAGCGCCGTGCAATGGCTCTCGCAGGCGCATGTCTGGCACGTCGTGTTATTCGACATTCGCTGGCCGACGCTGGAGACACTCGCCGGCTTCGTCGGCCTCACGCTTTACACGACGGCATTCATCGGCGAGGAGATTCGTGCGGGCCTGCGAGGAGTGCCCGCCGGACAGACCCATGCGGCGGCCGCGCTCGGCCTGAGCCGCTTCGCGATCTTCCGTCATGTCGTGCTGCCACAGGCGGTGCGCATCGCCATGCCGCCGCTGTTCGGGCAATACATGAACGTGGTGAAAAACTCGTCACTGACGATGGCGATCGGCCTCGCAGAACTCTCCTATGCCTCGCGTCAGGTCGAGACGGAAACGTTCAAGACGTTTCAGGCGTTCGGCATCGCCACGCTGCTTTACGTCGGTGCGATTGCGCTGATCGAAGCCGTCAGCATGGCGACGACGCATCGTCACGCCGCCGCGCCTTCACGTTGATTTCGCTGATTTAGCTGCCGCCACCGCGCCCGACGCCAGCGACCTCCCCGGACGTCCCCCATGAATTTCTCCGCCGTCTTCGACAACCTGCCCTACCTACTGTGGGGCGACTTCCCCGACGGTCCGCTCTCCGGTGCCGCGCTCACGCTGGTGCTCGCCACGGTGAGCGCGGTCGCGTCCGGTGTGCTGGGTCTGGCGGGCGGCATCGCCCTCGCCATGCTCGGCGGCCCGGCGCGCTGGGTGCTGACGTTCGTGATCGGCTTCTTTCGCGCGATTCCCGTGCTGATGCTGATCTTCTGGACGTACTTTCTGCTGCCGATCCTGTTCGGTGTCGACGTGCCGGGACTCGCCACGGTAGCGTGCGCGCTCGCGCTGATCGGCGGGGCGTATCTCTCGCACACGGTCTACGCGGGGATTCGCGGCGTGGGCACGGCGCAGTGGCAGGCCGGTATGTCGCTCGGCCTCACACGCGTGCAGACGTTGCGCCACGTGGTGCTGCCACAGGCGCTGCGCATCATGACGCCATCGTTCGTCAATCAGTGGATTTCGCTGGTGAAGGACACTTCGCTCGCGTACATCGTCGGCGTAGCGGAGTTGTCGTTCGTCGCCACACAGGTGAACAGCCGGTTGATGGTGTATCCGGCGGAAGTGTTCGCGTTCGTCGCGTTGATCTACTTCGTGATGTGCACCGCGCTCGAATGGCTTTGCACGACGTTGCTGGGTAAGCCCTTGCGGCCGGAAGCCAGCGATCCGAACGACGCAAAAGCAAAGCCCCGGCGAGGCTGGCAGCGCATCCTATCGATACGGTTGCCGACCCCGCCGGGGCTTGCAAGATTCACTCGACGGCTAAGCCGTCTGGCGCATCGCGACCGGCGTCGCATTCCGGAAGCGCTTCCGGAGCATCGACGCCGGGTGGACTTCAGTCGCGATTGGCCTGGATGACGGTCAGGGCCGTCATGTTGATGATGCGTCGCACGGTCGAGCTGGAGGTCAGCACGTTGACCGGTGCGCCCACGCCCAGCAGGAACGGGCCAACGGCGACGTTGCTGCCCGCGCCCGTCTTCAGCAGGTTGTAGGCGATGTTGCCGGAGTCGACGTTCGGGCACACCAGCAGGTTGGCGGCGCCCTTCAACTTCGACTGCGGCAGGATACGGCTGCGCAGGCCTTCGTCGAGTGCGCAGTCGCCGTGCATTTCGCCATCGATCTCCAGATCCGGCGCTTGCGCCGTCACCATCTCCAGCACACGGCGCATCTTCGTGCCCGACGCCGCACTGCCCGAGCCGAAGTTCGAGCGCGAGAGCAGCGCAACCTTCGGGTTGAGGTTCAGACGCGTCATCTGCTTTGCAGCCGCCAGCGTGAACTCCGTAATCTGCTCAGCCGTCGGATCGTCGTTCACGTGCGTGTCGACCAGTGCCACAGTGCGCTTGTCGAGCAGCAGGATGTTCATCGCAGCGTAGGTGTTCGCGCCCGGCTGCTTGCCGATGACTTCATCGACGAAGCGCAGGTGGTCGTGATAGGCCCCCACGGTGCCGCAGATCATGCCGTCGGCATCGCCCAGACGCACCATCATCGCGCCGATCAGCGTGAGACGGCGACGCATCTCGACGCGCGCCATTTCCTTGGTGATGCCATCGCGGCAACGCAGTTCCCAGTAGCTGGTCCAGTACTGGTGGAAGCGTTCGTCGTAGTACGGGTTGGTGACTTCGACGTCTTCGCCCAGACGCAGACGCAGACCGAACTTCTCGATGCGGGCGAGCAGCACTTCCGGACGACCGACCAGAATCGGACGCGCCAGCTTCTCGTCGACGATCACCTGCACGGCGCGCAGCACGCGCTCTTCTTCCCCTTCGGCGAACACGATGCGCGCCTTGCCGCCGTCACGCACGAGTTGCTTCGCCGCCGAGAAGATCGGCTTCATGAACGCGCCCGAGTGGTACACGAACTGCTGCAACTGGTCGGCGTAGGCGTCGAAGTCGGTGATCGGACGCGTGGCCACGCCGTCTTCCATTGCCGCACGCGCGACTGCCGGAGCAATACGCACGATCAGACGCGAGTCGAACGGCTTCGGAATCAGATATTCCGGCCCGAACGACAGATCGTAAGCGCCGTAGGCGTTGGCGACGGAGTCGTTCAGCTCTTCCTGCGCGAGACCGGCAATCGCGTGCACAGCGGCGATTTCCATGTTGCGCGTGATGGTGGTCGCACCGACGTCGAGCGCACCACGGAAGATGTACGGGAAGCACAGCACGTTGTTGACCTGGTTCGGGAAGTCCGAACGGCCGGTCGCGAGCACCACGTCTTCACGGGCAGCGCGCGCGTCTTCCGGGAAGATTTCCGGGGTCGGGTTGGCCAGCGCCAGAATCAGCGGACGCGCAGCCATGTTCTTGAGCATTTCCGGCTTGAGCACGCCACCGGCGGACAGGCCGAGGAACACGTCGGCACCGTCGATCACTTCGGCGAGCGTACGCTTGTCGGTCTTCTGGGCGAAACGCGCCTTGTCCGGGTCCATGCCGACCGTGCGGCCTTCGAACACCACGCCGTCGATATCCGTCGCCCAGATGTTCTCGAGGGGCAGGCCGAGGTCGATCATGAGGTCCAGACAGGCGAGCGCCGCCGCGCCCGCGCCCGAGGTCACGACCTTCACTTCGCGAATGTCCTTGCCCACGACCTTCAGGCCGTTGATGAACGCGGCGCTCACGGTGATGGCGGTGCCGTGCTGGTCGTCGTGGAAGACCGGGATCTTCATGCGTTCGCGCAGCTTGCGCTCAACGGTGAAGCACTCCGGTGCCTTGATGTCTTCGAGGTTGATGCCGCCGAACGTGGCTTCGAGGCTGGCGATGATGTCGACCAGCTTGTCGGGGTCGCTCTCGGTCACTTCGATATCGAACACGTCGATACCGGCGAATTTCTTGAAGAGGACGGCCTTGCCTTCCATGACCGGCTTGGAGGCGAGCGCACCGATGTTGCCCAGACCGAGCACGGCGGAGCCGTTGGTGATCACGCCCACGAGGTTGCCACGGCCGGTGTACTTGAACGATGCCGACGGGTCAGCCGCGATTTCCTGACACGGGATCGCGACGCCCGGGGTGTAGGCGAGCGCCAGATCGCGCTGGGTGACGAGCGGCTTGCTGGCCGTCACGGAGATCTTGCCCGGGGTCGGGAACTGGTGATACTCCAGGGCGGCCTGGTGATCGTTGCTGTTGCTCATGGCAATGTCGTCCTCGTAGGTTCTCTGAACTTGTGTCTCGCTCTGTTTTGCGCGGCGAACCGTTCTGGTGACAGTTGTCGCCCGTGACGCATAGAGGTGAGGCCATTCTAGGGAGCCGCCAGCGGGGGGCGATTCTGAATTACTATGGGGGCATCATATTTTCCATATAAGCCCCGAACATCGGGGGTTTCAGAGGATTCAGGACAGATGGTGGCGGTGCCTTTCGATACGGGGGAAGTGGTCCGGCGGCTGACGACCCGGCTCAAGATGCGTCATCTCGTGCTGTTGTTGCAGATTCAGCAGCACGGCTCGCTCACGCGCGTGGCCGAGCATATGGCGACGAGCCAGCCCGCCGTGACCAGCGCGCTGGCCGAGCTGGAAAGCATGCTGGGCGGCCCGCTCTTCGACCGCACCCCGCGCGGCATGACGCCGACACCGCTTGGCGACGTCGTGCTGGCCCGCGCGCAGGCGATGGTCCACGATCTCGACCACCTGACCCGCGACATCGAAGCCGTGATGGCCGGGCATGCGGCCCGCCTTCAGGTCGGCGTGATCCCGTACATTTCCGGCAAGACCCTCTCTGCCGCCATCCAGCAGACGCTGGCGCAGATTCCCCAACGCCTGACCGTCACCCTGCATGAAGGCACGAGCGAATCGCTGATGGCGCAATTGCGCGACCACACGCTGGACGTGGTGATCGCCCGCGCGGCGGCGAATGTCGACGTCACGCAGGTGCAGTTCGAAGTTCTGCACCATCAGGCCCCGCGCGTGGTGGCGAGCCGTCGTCTGGCGGCCCGGTTGGGGCGCAGCGCCCCGGTATGGGCGCAGTTGGCGGAACTCGACTGGGTGATGGGCGCGCCGAATACGCCGATGCGCGACCAGCTCTCCGACCTGTTCCTGCATGCCGGGGTGGTGCCGCCGGTGCCCGTGGTGGAGAGCTTTTCGTCCCGGTTGACGGGCGAGCTGCTGGCCAGCAGCGAACGCGCCGTGTCGCTGCTGCCGGCCGACATCGCCGAGGAACTGGTGCGCATCGCGGGCGTGGCCATCGTGCCGTGGTCGCTCACGTGGACGCTGCCGCCCGTGGCCATGTTCACCCGCAGCGAGAACCCGCGCGAGACACACCGGCTCTTTACGCAGGCACTTCGCGCGCAGTATCAGTTGATGGCGGGGACGTCCTGAGCGTCCGAGGCATTGCGCGCCCGCGCCGTGCCTGACCTTCCTCGATTTCCCCATCGTCATTGCACCGGAAAGGCGTTGAAAGGCCCTGGGTCGCCAAACCATTGCCAAAACCTGCGAATTTCGCGAAATGAAGCCTTTTCGGCTCGTTTCCCGCACGATTGCCCGATTTGTGTCCGTCGTATCGTGTGGCCCATGAACGACGCCGTCCCCCTCTCCGCTCCGAACACCGCGACGCCGACCGACCATGCATCGGTCGGTACGCCGCCCGACGCGCCGCCTGCGGCACCGTCGATCACACCGCCCGTCACGCCGCCCGTCACCCCGTTTGGCGCGTCCCCGCACCAGATCTTTCTGGCCCCGGCGCTACTACCCACACAGGTCGGCCCAGCCGGGTTGCGCTTCGACTTCAACGACGGTGCGCGCGTGGTCATCCCCGACTTCGGTCAGCCGATGCCGTGGCGCGTGCGCATCAGCGATTTGCGCGACGACAGCACGCTCACGGAAGTCTCGCTGTCGTCGGGCGTGGTGCGCAGTCCGGCGAAGTACTACGTGCCGTACGGCATCACGATCTGGCTAAACGACGTGGTGGTCTTCGAGCATCGCTTCGACCTCCGCGATCAGGACGTACTGATCCAGATTCCGTTGGCGGCCCTGGGCGACGTGTTGGGATGGATTCCGTATGCCCTGCGTTTCAAGGACGTGCACGGCTGCCGACTGGCGTGCGTGGTCACGCCAGCCGTGGCCGCGCTGTTCCGCGACGCGCATCCCGACGTCGAATTCGTCGCGCAGGAGAAGGTAGAGCGACGCAAGTACTACGCGACCTACAACATCGGCCTGTTCTTCGACGACAAGGAATTCACGCAGCAGCCGCGCGACTTCCGCGAGACGGGTTTGCACCGCACGGCGGCGCATATTCTCGGCGTCGGCGAGGCGGAAGCACGGGCGACGACAGCATTGCCGGACGTGTCACGTCCGATGGCCGAGCCCTATGTGTGTATCGCCGTGCAAAGCACGGCACAGTGCAAGTACTGGAATCGGCCGGGGGGCTGGGACGCCGTCGTCGCGGGCTTGCGTGAGCGTGGCTTTCAGGTCGTGTGCATCGATCAGAAGCCGCGCTACGGCAAGAACGATTTCTGGCAGTCGATCCCCGAGGGGGCCATCGATGCGACAGGCGACCTGCCGCTGACCGAACGGGCGCGCTGGCTGATGCACGCGAGCGCCTTCGTCGGCTTGTCGAGCGGCCTGTCGTGGCTGGCGTGGACGATGAACACGCCAACGGTGCTCATCTCCGGCTTCACCTTGCCGCACAACGAGTTCTCGACCCCGTACCGCGTAATCAACCCCGACGTATGCACCGGCTGCTGGCACGACCCCGCCATCCGCTACAACCACGACGACTTCCACTTCTGCCCGCGCCACAAAGGCACCGCCCGCGCCTTCGAATGCACGACGTCGATTACGCCCGAGGCGGTGCTGGAGGCGGTGGATCGGGTGCCGGGATTGAAGAGGTAGATTGAAGGGATCGACCCGTCAGGCCAGCGCTTTGCGCAAAGCCACGCTGGAAATGGCATCGATATGTCGAAATGCGGGCGCAATACGGTCGATGTCTTCTGCACCGACACCGAAGGCTTCGAAGTGGACTCTCCACTCCCGAACGTCTCGCCAAACTCGATCGATCAATCGACAGGCATCGCGACGCGATAACGTAAAGCGCTCGTGAGACTCCAGCGCATTGTCGAGCGTCGCAAGACACCCCTGAGGACCGACGCCGAGATGCAAGAGTCGCTCGTCCGCCATGCTGGCTCGTGGCATGACGTCATACAGCGGGCTTAATCGCCAACCGCCGATCTGCGCATCCCATACGAATCCGTGATTACGCAGATGGTCGTCGTCGTTACTCACGAAGATGTTGAAGATCATGCGCTGGAACAACTCCGTGTTGTTCTGACGGACAACGCTCGGGTGACAGTAGCGACGAATGGCATCAGCGATTTCCGGATAAGACTTCACACGTGACTCCATCTCGTCGCACGCCAACAATGTAAGTCCGCTGACAAACGGCATACGTTGTTCGATCCGCCCCGCACCGGGTGACGCCGAGATGAAGTCATTGTCGGTGCTCGTCCAGAAGCGGTCAAAACGGCGAATCATCATGACCTGCCGGTCGCCGATATCGCGTGTGTGGACGTCCGGAACGGACAGACCGACGTGTGCGCCGAGCCGAAGCGTTGCGCATTCAAGCGCCGGCACGTTGACGGCATCGCCGCGACTAGGAAATTTCGCCAGCCAGAGCGCCCCGTCTTCGTCTCGAACCGATGCCTTCGGTCGTGCACCGCCTAATGCCGAGCCGTCAGCAAAAATGGCATCGAGATATGCGGGCACCGGCACGCCCGCTTCGATTCGCTCGGCCGCCTCGATAAGATGTGACAGCGATTGCACGCCCGTCACACCAGCAGTGGGCGAATCATTCAGCGAGCGACGCACATCCAATGCGCCAACGCGCTCGCTGCCAGCGTGCAGCAGATACACCGACTCGGCGAGACTGTTCGCAGGGGCTTTGAGTTTGGACTCGATGACCCTCCGGCCCCATGCGTCAGGAGCGGCATCTCGTACACCGCCGAACGCCGTCAGGCGATTCACGGGAAACAGTCGCTTGCCGGTGACAAAGTCGCGATCACGCGTGCCGAGACTGACCGGGTCTATCTCAACTGCATCTCTTCGTTTGAGATATTTCAGACCATACGCAAACGCCGAGGCCATCAATGTTGCGCCGGACTCGGTCAGATCCAGTTGACCGCACGGTGCCCACCCTTGCGCCAAATGCGAAAAAACAATCAACCGTGTGGTCACCTCTGCCATGCGTCACGCCCCTTCGTTCGAGATAAGTTGCTGAAGACGTTAGCGGTTTTGCTCAGGCGTCAGAAGTCGAGGGCATCGAGTTCCGAAGACGACAAATCGCGCACGCGCTTCGTCTGCTCCCGTACTCGCAGCATTGCGAGTGCGGGATCCGATTCAGCATACAGATCGACGAGCGTTGTGCCTGGCGCGATGGCGTCGAGGTAACGCAGAATTTGACCAAAGGCGATCCCCGGATCGCCGTGTTCCATTCGATATACGGTGTTGCGAGATAAGCCCGCACGGATCGCCGCATCGACCTGCTTGACCCGACGAGCGGTGCGCAGGCGAGCAAGCAACTGGCCAAGTTTCGCTGCTTCGGCAAGTTGCGCGACCGTAAGCGAGCTGCTTTGAGAGGTTTTCATGTTCGTAAAATCACTCGTTACAGGCTCAATGATTGATTTTACGAGCAATTATAGAAAAATCAATGTGCCGTATGATCGTAAAATCGATCATTAATGCTACAACGTACGATTTTACGATCATACGCAAATTCGTTTCATTGCAATGTGCGCGATGCCCCACACGTTGGGCCTAAACTACCCGGACCGTCCTGCGCCGTTAGCCCTCATGCCCACTAAAGCACGTAGCCGCGCCACTGCCGCCCTCTCCTCGCCCGCAGCTCCGCCTTCGACCGTCCCGACTCAGTCGCCCGCATTGCTTCGCCGCCTGTTGCGCGCCAAAGACCGCATGGACGCCGCCTCGCACGAGGCGTGGCCGGTCAAGCGGCTGGCGGAGGTCAGCGGCACGTCCGAGGCGCACTTCTCCCGTTCGTTCAAGCAAGCCTTCGGACTCCCGCCGCATCGCTACCTGCTGACCCGGCGCATCGAACAAGCCAGTACGCTCCTGCGCGACACCGACTTCAGCATCACGGAAATCGCCTTCGCAACCGGCTGGGAGAGCATCGGCACCTTCGGACGGATCTTTCGCGACATCACCGGACAGAGTCCCGGCGAACTTCGCGAACAGGCACGGGCCAACGGCGCGCCACTCGATCAGGTACCTGGCTGCATCCTGAAGGCGGCCCAGCGGCCCGATCTCAACATCGCAGTTTTGGAGAAGCGCCGTCGGATGACCGACGGTAAAGTCCCTCCATCAACCAACGAGGAGGTCTTATGAACGAAGGAATTGGCGTGGTGGGGCTGTATGTCGACGATCAGGACGAAGCACTCGCGTTCTATGTCGACAAGCTCGGTTTTCGCGTGCACACGGATGTACGCAACGGCCCGTACCGTTGGCTGACGGTACAGCATCCCGATCAACCCGCGTTCCAGCTCGGCCTGTTCGCGCCCGGCGCCCCGATTCACGACGACGCCACCGCGCAGACGCTGCGTGCCATGGTCGCCAAAGGTGCCATGCCGCCGCTCGTGCTCTACGTGGCCGACTGCCGCGCGCACTACGACCGTCTGAAAGCGAAGGGCGTGGAATTCACGCAGGAACCGGTGGATCGCTACGGCAGCGTCGATGCTGGGTTCCGGGACCCGGCGGGCAACGGATGGAAGATGATTCAGCCGCCGAAAGAAGCGAAGTAAGGAAGTTACACAAGCAATGTGAAATGTATGCGCCGCTACCCCCGTCAGGGTAAGCAGCGCATCGTTGCATCGCTACAAGCGACATCCGGACGCAGCACTCAGCTCAGCATTCAGCCCATCACTCAGGCCTGATTCAACTGACGCCCCACGTCGAACATCTCTCCGAATTCGACCGCGGGCATCGGCACCCCAAACAGGTATCCCTGCCCCTCGTCGCAACCGAGTCGACGCAGGTTGTCGCGTTGCTGCTCCGTCTCCACACCCTCGGCAATCGTGCGCAAGTCGAAGCTGCGTGTCATGTCCACCAGCGCACGCACCACAGACGCATCGCGCTCCGACTCCATCATCCCCTGCACGAACGACCGGTCGATCTTGATGCGACTCAACGGATAGCGTCGCAGCATGCTGATCGACGCATAGCCTGTGCCGAAGTCGTCGAAGGCAATACTCACACCGTACGCATGCAAACGCTGCAACGCTTCGAGCACGACGTCGTCATCCAGCACGATGCTCTCCGTCACTTCCAGTTCCAGCGCCTGCGGCGGTAGCCCGTGCCGGTTGAGCACCGCGACCACCTCGTCGAAGATACTGCCGATGCGAAATTGCAGCCCGAACAGATTGACGCCCATCCGGAAACCCGGCGCGCCGTTGCGTCGCCAGTACGCTGCCTGCGCGCACGCCTCGTCAAGCACCCACGCGCCCACCGACGCTGCCAGCGGCCCGCGTTCGAGCGCCGGCAGAAACGCAGCGGGCGACAGCAACCCGCGTTGTGGATGCCGCCAGCGAATCAGCGCCTCGGCCCCGGTGAGCGAGCCGTCGGTGAAATCGACCTGCGGTTGATAGAAGAGCACGAACTCGCCGTCGTTGACCGCACGGTGCAACTCGATGTTGTACACACGACGCGCCGCCGCTTCGATGCGCAGTGCGTCGATGAAGACGAACGTCTGCCCGGCCCCATGCTGTTTCGCCCGCGACAACGCCAGGTCGGCGTTGCTGATCAGACTCAGCGCTTCTTCCGCCTGCTGTGGGACGACAGCAATGCCACAGCAAGCGCTCACGCGCACGTCGAACCCGCCGATCACCATCGGTTCCGCAATTGCCAACAGCGCCGCATCGGCGCGACGACGCGCCTCCACGGCGTCCGTCACGCCCCACAGCAGCAGCGCAAACTCGTCCGCACCGATGCGCGCAACCGTATCGACCGTGCGCACGAGACGCGTCAAACGTCGCGCCACTTCGCACAGAATGCCGTCGCCGACCGCATGGCCCAGCGTATCGTTGATGTCCTTGAAACCATCGAGATCGAATATCGCGACGGCCGCACCGCGCAGGCAGACCGACGCCACTTCTGCGTCGCGATAGAAGCTCGCGCGATTCGCGATGCCCGTCAGCACATCGGTACTCGCGAGCCGTCGCAACACTTCACCGCCCTCGCGCAACGTGCTGAGGTCATGCACATGCGCGTTGAATGTCTGCACGTCGTTCTCGACCCAGCAGAACAGCGAGAGACTCATCGGAAACTCACGACCGTCCCGACGCAAGCCATAGACCTCGGAGGGCATGGTCATGCCGTCGACCGAGCCGGCGCTCACCGCCTGCGTGATCTGATCGCGCAGCGCCGAGCGGCTGCGCCCGGCGAGCAACGTCTCCAGCGAGCGCCCCGGACCATCGGCCATCGTGTGGCCGAACATCGTCACTGCTGCATGGTTCCAGTCGAGGATCTCGCCGAACGCGTCGAAGCGAATCATCGCCGTGGGCGAATAGCGCTCCGGCTCGGCAAAGGTGCGCCGTTCGCGCTCGACGAACAGCTCCACACGACGCAATTCCAGACGGTCGGACGCCATGCGCGCCAGCTCGCGCAAACGCTCGCGATCCACTTCGGAGAATGTGTGATTCGGCTTGTTGTCGATGACGCATAGCGCACCGAGTGCGTGACCGTCCACCGACATCAGCGGCACGCCCGCATAGAACCGCACCTGCGCGTTGCCGGTGACCAGCGGGTTGTCGTGAAAGCGCTCGTCGGCCGCGGCGTCGGGTACCACCATGACACCATCGCCATTGATCGCGTGCGCGCAGAAAGACGCGTCGCGGCTCATGTCGACATCGGTGTTGGTGCTGGAAAACCCCGTGGCGGCCGCGAAAAATACGTGATCGTTGCCCACCATGTTGACGGCCGCCACCGGCACGCCAAACATGTGCGCGGCAATATGCACAACGGCATCGAGACTCGGAAGCGGGCGTTCACTGCCCAGGCCGTACTCCGCCAGTGCAGCCAGCCTCTCCGTTTCCATGGGCAATACAGCGGGACACTTCATCGTCGGTCTCCTCGCCTGAAAGCGGCTTGATGGACAACTTCGGATGCCGTTGTGACGACGCGCGAAACGCGAGCACCAAGGTTCAACCCGGTGTCATTGCGCGTCATTTAAACCGGTGATTGACGCGCGCAACGCCATGCACCCCGTGATGACTTCGCAGGATTGCGCGCGACCGCCCGGATATTCGACGTCCGATTCAGCGGATTATAAGGGGAAGACCGGAAATCATGCCTTCGGATTGTTCGTTATACAAAGCTTATTGCCGACGGATTCCGATACCGGTTCATTAACATCTAAGGCGCGATACCCAATGGTGGCAAGCCACGCCGCCGGCCCGCCCGCATGCCCTCGCCAATTATTCACACGGTCGTTTGGATTTTTTACTTAAACCTTGGAATTGCATGCAAATCACCAGCACGTCGCACCCCATTTGCGTAATCGATATACGCGAATACTTTTAATTCAGTGCGCGACGCCGCTGACATCCCGATTCAATTCACGCGCCAGATAGCGCTCCATAAACTCGACAAAGAGGCGTACCTTGGCCGAGAGATTGAGACGCTCCGGATAGATCGCATAGATATCGGCGGCCGGTAATGCCCAGTCGCTCAGCAATTGCGTCAGGGCATTCGATGCCAATGCGGATTGCACGTCCCACTCCGATCTCACGAGCACCCCATGCCCGTCGAGCGCCCAGCGCAGCGTCGCTTCGCCGTCGTTGCTGCTCATCGCCCCGTGCACTTTCACCAACTCGTGCCGTTTTCCCTTGGTGAAATGCCACGTGCCGTACGCCGTATCGTTCTCGCGCAGCACGATGCATAGGTGATTGCGCAGATCGTCGGGCACCTGCGGCACGCCGTGGCGCGCGAGGTATTTGGGCGACGCACACACCAGCCGCCGGTTCGCCGCGATGCGGCGTCCCACCACGCGCTGGTCGGGCAGTTCGCCGAAGCGAATGCCGACGTCGAACGCGAACTCGGCCAGATTCATCGGACGATCCGTCAGATCGAGCTGCACTTCGACCTCGGGATACTGCTCGCGAAATTCGGACAATGCGGGCACGACGTGGCGGCGTCCAAAGCCGAACGTCGCATTCACCTTCAGCAGACCACGCGGCAAATCGCGGCTGCTCGACACCATGCGTTCCAGCTCCTGCACCTGCTCGATGATCTTCGAGCCGGTGCCGAGATACAGCTCGCCCTCGTGCGTCATCGCAAGACGCCGGGTGGTCCGGTTCAGCAGCTTGACGCCCAGCCGTCGCTCCAGCTGGCTCAGCCGTGCGCTGATCGCCGGGGGCGTTACGCCAAGGTCGCGCGCCAGCGCCGACAGGCTGCCCAGCGTCACCAGGCGGGCGAAGAATTCCAGATCGGCGATGGCGTCCATTATTAAATTCAACTTAAAAATAGGTTAAGCGAATATGCATTTTGCGATTCTATGAACGAATTAGACTGCACGCAAGGTTGCGAGACATAGCAAAACGACGACCGCCCGCATCAAGGAGTACCTCATGGGACAAACGCTTTACCAAAAGATCGTGCGAAGCCATACGGCCTTCGACGTCGATGCGCAGCACGTCGCGCTCTATGCCGACCTGCACATCATGAACGAGTACACGAGCCCGCAAGCATTCGCGGGACTGGCCGAGAAGGGCCTGCCGGTGCGCTGTCCGGAGAAGCAGATGGGGATCGTGGATCACGTCATTCCCACGCATCCGGTGCCGGTCGACAAGCGCACCATCGTGATCGATGCCGCCGCGCATCAGGCCGCAAACTTCACCCGCAATTGCCAGAAGCACGGCATTCATCTGTTCGACGTGACGGACCCGGAGCAAGGGATCGAACACGTCGTCGCCCCCGAACTGGGGCTGATCCGTCCCGGCATGGTGGTGCTTTGCGGCGACAGCCACACGACCACTTACGGGGCACTCGGCGCGCTGGGTTTCGGCATCGGCACGTCCGAAGTCGAGCACGTGCTGGCGACGCAAACGCTCATTTACCGCGTGGCACGCGACATGCGCATCCACGTCGACGGCACGCTGGCGGGCGGCACGACGTCAAAAGACCTCGTGCTGTACATCATTGCCCGTATCGGTGCACAAGGCGCGCGCGGCTTCGTCGTGGAGTACACCGGCGCGGCCATCGAAGCGCTGTCGGCCGAAGCCCGCATGACGTTGTGCAACATGACCGTCGAAGCGGGCGCGCGCGGCGCACTCATTGCGCCAGACGCCATCACGCTGCAATACGTCGGCGATCACATTCGCGATCTGTCCGGCGACGCGCTGGAAGACGCCAAGACCCGCTGGCTCGCGCTCCGCTCGGACGAGGATGCCGCGTTCGACGTCACCCACCGTTTCGATGCGACCGACGTCGCGCCCTTCGTGACGTGGGGCACGAGCCCGGATCAGGCGATTGCGATCAACGGGCGGATTCCTTCGCTATCGGACGACGAAGCGAACGAGGTCGAGCGACACAACGCCACGAAGGCGCTGGGCTATATGGGACTCGACGCCGGCCAGTCGCTCGACGGTTTGCCCATCGATCATGTCTTCATCGGGTCCTGCACCAACGCACGTATCGAAGACCTGCGCGCGATTGCGCAGATCGTACGGGGTCACAAGGTGGCCGACGGTGTGCGCGCGATGGTCGTGCCGGGGTCGGGCCGTGTACGCGATCAGGCGGAGCGTGAAGGCATTGCCGACGTGCTGAGAGACGCCGGTTTCGAATGGCGTCAGCCGGGCTGCTCGATGTGCCTCGCAATGAACGACGACATTCTCAAGCCCGGTCAGCGATGCGCATCGACCACCAATCGCAATTTCGAGGGACGTCAGGGGCGCGGCGCACGCACGCATCTGATGAGCCCCGCCATGGCCGCCGCAGCAGCGATCGCCGGCCGCATCGTCGATATTCGCAAGGAGAACGCTCATGGCTGAGCACACGATCGTGGCGGGCACGGCTGCCCCGCTGCCGCTGAACAATCTGGATACGGACCAGATCATGCCCAAGCAATTTCTGCTGGGCATCGACAAGTCCGGCCTCGCGCGCGGCGTGCTGTACGACCTGCGCACGAATGCCGACGGTACGCCCAACGACACGTTCGTTCTGAACCGTCCCGCCTATCGCGACGCGCGCATTCTCGTGGCCGGGGCCAACTTCGGTTGCGGGTCGAGCCGCGAGCACGCGGTGTGGGGTTTGCAGCAGTCGGGGATCGAAGCGGTCATCGCGCCGAGCTTCGGCGAGATCTTCTACTTCAACGCGCAGAACAACCGCCTGCTGCTGATCGTGCTCGATCCGGCAGACATCGCGAAATTGACCGACACCGTGAGCGACCCCGCGCAAAACGCACTGACCATCGATGTCGAGCGCCAGTGTGTGGTGACAGCGAGCGGCGAGTCGTTCGCATTCGATCTGCCACCGCGTCAGAAGCGCATGTTTGTGGAAGGTCTCGACATGATCGGCATGACGCTGAAGGACAGCGATGCCATCGCCGCCTTCGAAGCCCGCCACCGCACCGATTTTCCCTGGATGCAAATCGATCTGCCCAGACAACAACGTACCGCCTGAGTGACAAGAGGCGCACGGCCGCAAGTCAGTGCCGCAAGCGCCCTCACCCGGACAGGTATTCCATCCTTTCAGGAGACACCATGAAAAGCCAGACCGCTCAGGCGAGCGCGACGCCGCTCGCCACGCCCTCTCTGCTGTCGAAATTCACCATCGGTGGCGCCCCGCTGCCGATGTTTCTCGCCATCGCCGTCATCACGGGTCTTGCCGCCGTCACCGGACGTCTGCCCGCCGACATGATCGGCGGCTTCGCGGTGCTGATGATTGCGGGCATGTTGCTCGGCGAGATCGGCGGTGCGATTCCGGTCTTCAAGCACATCGGCGGCCCGGCCATCCTTTGTCTGTTCGTGCCCGCTGCATTGCTCGGCAATGGTCTGATGGACGACGCGATCCTCAAGGCCATCACCGTCACGATGAAGACGGCCAACCTGCAATATCTCTACATCGCCTGTCTGGTCGCGGGCAGCATGCTCGGCATGAATCGGAAGATCCTGATTCAGGGCTTTCTGAAGATGTTCGTGCCGCTGCTGATCGGCACGCTCGCCGCGATTGCCGCCGGATGTCTCGCAGGGTTGCTGTTCGGCTTCAGCCCGCGTCACACGTTCTTCTTTATCGTGATGCCGATTCTCGGCGGCGGTATCGGCGAGGGCATTTTGCCGTTGTCGATCGGCTATTCGGAGATTACGGGCGAGGCGCAGGGGCATCTGATTGCGACGATGGTCCCCGCCGCGCTCATCGGCAACGTGGTGGCGATTCTTTCGGCGGGGCTGCTCAAGCGCTTCGGCGAGAAGCGTCCGCATTACAACGGCAACGGCATGCTCGTTCGCAGTGGCGAGGATCGTGCGCTGCTCGAAGGGCAGAACGTGGAACACGCACTGGATCTGCGGCTGATGGGAAACGGTCTGCTGCTCGCCTGCACGCTGTTCATTCTCGGCGCGTTGCTCGCGCCCGTGACCGGCATTCCGGGACCGGTGCTGATGATCGTTGCCGCAGCGGTGCTGAAGGTCTCGCGCCTGATTCCGGAAAGCATGGAGACGGGCGCGTATCAGATGTACAAGTTCATGTCGACAAACCTGACGTTCGCGATTCTGGTCGGACTCGGGACGTTGTTCGTGTCGTGGGACAAGCTGGTGGGCGCGTTCTCGACGGCCTATTTCGTGATCTGCGCATCGACGGTGATCGCGATGGTCGTCTCGGGATTCTTCGTCGGCATGTGGCTGAAGATGTTCCCGGTCGAGTCAGCCATCGTCACGGCTTGTCACAGCGGTTTGGGCGGCACGGGCGACGTGGCAATTCTGTCGTCGTCCAATCGCATGGGACTGATGCCGTTCGCGCAGATTTCCACGCGTATCGGCGGTGCCGGGATGGTGGTGATCGCAACGCTGTTGATGAAGTTCTGGCATTGATGCAACCGCGCAGTTAGTCCCCGAAGTCCCCCATCTCTCGGGCAGCGGCGGTCTGGACCTCAGTCCGGCCGCCGCCGGAACGCCCACCAGCCAGCGGCCGCAGTCCCTGTCGCGACGATCAACACGAGCACCCAGAAACCATGCGGGTGATCGGCGAGCGGAATGCCGCCGACGTTCATCCCGAAGAAGCCTGCCACGATGTTGATGGGCAATGCGAGTACGGTCACGACCGTCAGCGTGTAAATGGTGCGGTCGGTGCGCTCGCTGACCATGGCCGCAATTTCTTCCTGAAGCAACTTGATACGCTCCAGCAACGCCGACAGGTCGTTGAGGACGACGGCGAATTCTTCCGTCGCCTGACGGAATTCCTGGACGTCGTCGGCATGGCCCCAGATCGGCGGGCGGCTCAGCAGACGGAAGAGCGCCGCCGGTTCCGGTGCAAGCAGACGTTGCAAGCGCACGAGTACCCGGCGCAATGACCCGAGGTCGGCACGGTTGCTCTCGATGCGCTGCTGTAGCAGACGATCTTCGACGGTGTCCACGCGACGGCTCGTCTCGCGCACGATGCGCTCAAGCACATCCGCCTGATCGCGCAGCAGATGCACGAGCAGCGCGAGCGGCGAGCGGAAGGCGTCGCCACGTTTGACGGACGCACGCAGCTTGTCGATGGAGCGCAGCGGTTTTACGCGTCCGGTCACGAGCAGGCGAGCGTTGGCCGCGACACGCAGCGTCGAAATTTCGGACTGCGCGATGTCGAACGCGAAAATCACGTCGTTGATGACGGCAAGCAGCCAATCGTCGGAATGTTCGATGCGCGTGGAGCGCGACCCTTCGCTCAGGCTTTCGTAAAATTCTTCGGGCAGGTGCATCTGCTGCTTGAGCCACTTCTCGCACGCGGCGTGCGCGAAGTTGAAATGCAGCCAGAGGAAGCCGTCGGCCCGCTCGCCCTTCGCCAACCACGCGAGCGCCTCAGCCGAATCGACCGGTTGCGGCGGCGCGCCATCGGTGAAACGATAGCCGTAGATCAGGCCGGCCTGGTCGCAGCCATATGCGTTGTGAGCTAATTCGGCGAACATGCGCGCGGTATCTTTGGCGAGGCGTGGGGGAAGGACGTGAACCGCACCGCAGCACGGTGGGACTTGCCATCATGACAATGTCATATTTCATTTTTGTGACAATTTCGGCATGCTCGCGAATCCCAGGAAACACGGCGCCTGCACCGCCGGGTGGGGCGCGCGCGGGAACTACGTCGCACGACATTCGTCAACGCCATGCTGGTGTCATAAAATCGTCGCATACTGAAACGCATCATCGGGCGCACATTTTGTCCGTCCGCCGTCACCCGGGCAGTACGGGGTGCCTTTTGTGTTTGCTGGCCGTAAGAGATCGTCGCCATGACTAAATTCGATTCCGACGCCGACCACGACGCAATGCTTGCGCGTCGTCTCCAAGATGACCTGATCGACAGTTACGACGAAGAGATCGAGATGGAAATCGACGATCTGCGTCTGCCCGGTCTGAACGATCTGAGCGCCGAGGCGCGCGACGACCGTCTGCATTATTTCCGCGAGCTGTTCCGCTTACAGGGCGAGCTGGTGAAGTTGCAGGATTGGGTGATTCGCAGTCGTCACCGTCTCGTGGTGATCTTCGAAGGCCGCGACGCCGCCGGCAAGGGCGGCGCGATCAAGCGCATCACGCAGCGTCTGAATCCTCGCGTGTGCCGTGTGGCCGCCCTGCCCGCGCCTAACGATCGCGAACGCACGCAGTGGTATTTCCAGCGCTATGTTCAGCATCTGCCGGCCGCCGGCGAGATCGTGCTGTTCGACCGTAGCTGGTACAACCGCGCCGGTGTCGAGCACGTGATGGGCTTTTGCACGGAGAACGAGTACGAGGAGTTTTTCCGCTCGGTGCCGGAGTTCGAGAAAATGCTGGTGCGCAGCGGCATCCAGATCGTCAAATACTGGTTCTCGATTTCGGACGAAGAGCAGGAAGCGCGCTTTATGGCCCGTATTCAGGATCCGCTCAAGCAGTGGAAGTTGAGCCCGATGGATTTGGAGAGCCGTACGCGCTGGGAGAAGTACACGGTCGCGAAGGAAGTGATGTTGGAGCGCACGCACATTCCGGAAGCGCCGTGGTGGGTGGTGCAGGCCGACGACAAGAAGCGCGCGCGTCTGAACTGCATTCATCACTTGCTCAACCAGGTGCCGTATCACGACGTGGAGCGCTCGCAGGTGGTGTTGCCTGAGCGCGCTCGCAGCGAGAGCTATATGCGCCACCCGGTGCCGTCGGAGATCATCGTGCCGGAGATTTATTGAGCATCGGCAACTGGAGCGTCACGCGCAATCCCCCGCCGGGGGATCTGCCGAGACGCACCGCGCCGCCCAGCCCTTCCACGAGCCGCACGACAAGCGACAGTCCGAGGCCGCAATGGCCTTCGCCACCGCGCGAGGCATCGAGTCGCACGAAGGGGCGCATGGCGAGCGCCACCTGATCGTCCGGAATCCCCTTGCCGCAGTCGCTGACTTCGATGTATCCGGTCGCCCCGTCGCACCATGTCGCCAGACGCACGGTCGGCTCGCCATGTTCCAGCGCGTTGTCGACGAGGTTCGACATCACGCGGTCGAGTAGCGTGCGCGGCAGCATGAACTCGGGCCCTGCACGCAAGTTGCTGACGAATAGCGAGGCATCGTCGGTGGCATCGGCGGATTCGGCAGCTTCAGCGACACCCCCGGCGGGGCTGGTGACAGGGCCGGAATCCGAGGTTTCTTCGTCCGCCGGAAATTGTTCTCTCAGGAACGCATCGACGCCGATCAGCGGGCTGGTGTCCGCTTCGTCTCTGGCATAGGCGAGGAATTGCTGAACGATGTGGTCGATGGACGCGATATCGCGCACAAATCCATCTCGTGAATTCTCGCTGTCGATGAGATCGGCACGCAGGCGCAAACGCGTGAGCGGCGACTTGAGATCGTGCGCAATGCCCGCGAGCATGATGGCCTGATTGTCTTCGGCTTCGGCCAGTCGCTTGGCCATCTCGTTGAACGCGTGGGTCAGGTCGCGCAGTTCGTGCGGCCCCTGCTCGGGCAACAGCGCGGGACGCCGTCCGCGAGCGATCACCCGGGCCGCATGCGCAAGCCGGGCAATGGGGCGCTGCATCTGCCACGCCACGAGGAGTGCGAGCAGCACGGCACCGATAAGAATGCCGACGGTCTCGCGTACGAACGGCGGCATCGGCGGAAGATCGAGTCCGATGACGATCCACTCGTCGCGTTGCGGCAGCAGCACCCAGATGTTGCCGCGTTTGCGTTCGTTGACGATATGGAGTTGGGTGTCTGGCGGCAGACGCGAGAGCAGTTCCTGACGCAGGCGCGTGGCGCGCTCGTCGTCAGCTTCGTTGGTGAAGCTCGGTGTTTGCGCCACAGGAACACGACGCACGGCATGCGGCGGCGCGAGGCTGCCGGGGTCGACAGCGCGCTGATCGACACTTTGAATGGCCACCAGCAAGCCTCGGGCGAAGCCGTCGACTTGCTGGCGCGGGCGCTGGTAGAACACCAGCGCACTCCACACGAGATGCATCACCAACAACACGGCAATGCCCAACCATGCCATGCGCGCGAACAGGGAGTCGCGCAGCAACCAACGCAAATTCACGCAGCGGACTCCCGCCAGCCGCGCACGGTGCGCTTGCCTGCCGATGCGGTGGTCGCGAGCGACAATCCGTCGTCGCCAACGTTGCCGATATCACTTGCATCGCCCATACCTTCAGCACGCTCGCGGGCCTCGGACGTCGCGCCCTCGGTCAGCTCGCCACCCGGCACGAACACGTAACCCTTGCCGCGGATGGTCTGGATGTAGCGCGGTTCCGACGGGTCGGCTTCGATGAGACGGCGCAGACGCCACACGGGCACATCGAGGCTACGGTCACGGAAGGCGATACCGTCGCCATACAGCATGGCGTGCAGTTTGACGCGCGGCAGCACCTGCATGGGATGCTGGGTGAACGCCTTGAGCATGGCGAATTCGGTATCGCGCAGCGGGAGGCGCTCGCCCTCACGCTGAAGGGTGCGCAGCGTGTAATCCAGTTCGAACGGACCGAATCGGTACGGCGCACGCGCATCCGGCGCGCTGGCCGCAACCGGGCCACGACGGCGCAGCACCGCATGGATACGCGCCAGCAACTCGCGCGGATCGAACGGCTTGGCAAGGTAATCGTCAGCCCCCAGTTCAAGGCCGAGCGCACGATCGAGCGGGCCGCCACGCGCCGACAACATGATGACGGGGATATCCTCGCCCGCCGCACGCAAGTCCTGCAGTGCACGCAGGCCGTCGCGCTCCGGCATCATGATGTCGAGCAAAATGACGGACGGTCGTTCGAGCTCCAACCGGCGCAGCAACGACGCGCCGTTGTGAAGCACCGAGACCTGCATGCCATTGGCGTGCAGCAATTCGCGCAATAGGTCGCGAACGACAGGATCGTCATCGACCAGAAGAACATGCAGACTCATGAATATTTCTCGGTAAATTAGGTTGCGCGCGGTGCCGTCGCGCCTTGCGACAGTTTCACTGCATCGTCTTGCGTGACGGACACAGGCTCCGGCGTACTGGAGAGCGCCCGCAGCGCATTGGCATATCGATCTGCTCCCGACGCCGCACGATGTGTGCCGACCGTCGAAGCCGCCCCTTGTCCCGGCAAGCGCCAGGCACGATGCACCGCCGTATCCGGCGAACCAATGGTAATGGCCATGCTTTGTACCCCTCCGTGACGAGATACACCGCAGTTTGCGCGCCCGTCCAGTGAAGCGTTGACCGAAGCATCCAACAGAATGGCGCTCAATCCTTATTTCAGAAAGGATTGGTAAGGTGGACTGAGACCATCTCACAGCCTCATGGCGGCACCAAAGGCTCGAAAATCGAGATTTCGTCGACGTTAGGCGATTTAAGGCGAAATTATAGCCAATTCAGCGATCCCATATCGCTGCGACCGCCTTACACACCACCCCGGCAGTCGCCTTCGTACGCCACCCACGACCCGCAATCTCCACACTGTGCAGACATTTCGCCACCACGCACTCAGCTCCCTCGAAATCACTCTCTCCTTTACCGGATAAGGCTCTCAAGCCCCTCCCCACCCCAAAACCATAACCCGCAACGCCCCCTTTCCCTCTCTCCACATTTTCCCCAGCCCCCCCCGCCCCTAACACCTCCCCCCTAACGGACCGGGGCCCCTTTCCGCCTCTCAGACATAAACCCAACTCGCTGCAGAAAGGCGCCCCGGTCCGTCCCCCTCAAAGCACCCAGTGCCTCAACCGACACCGCCCTCTTCTCGCTTGCTTATGTAACGCCGCTGGTCCCGTCGACACCGCTCTTCTCCAGCGCCATCGCGACGCCACAACCGCCCCGCACGTGCTCCGCAACTGCTGCGGACCGGCCGTGTCGTCGCCCACACACTTCCAGTCCCCCTAATCGCACCACCCACCCCATTCCCTCTCAGCCCCTCTCAACGCTTCACCCACTTCTCTCCCCCCCCCCTTTCTCTCTCCTTCTTTGTTTCTTTTTGTCTCCTTTGATCGCTTTTCTTTGCTTTTTCTTTCCCGTTATCTCTGTTCACAAAGTCCCAACAACTAAAAACAGTTTGTCTCCACGCCTTTGTTTAGCATCGCCTCACGTTCGCTTTACCCCGCGACGGCTTTCGGCATTTTTTCCCTTCGATGACACGCCCCCTTTCTCGACTCTCCGCTTTTCGCTTTACCCAACGTCGCAAGATCGGCGCAGTCGCCATCGTCCTGCTCGCCGCCCTCGTCGCTTGGCAATGGCCTCGCCCCACGCCGCCCGCTTATCTCTCCGCTAAGGTCGCCCGCGCCGATCTCGAAGACGCCGTCCTCGCCACTGGCGTCCTGCAACCCATCAAACAAGTCGAAGTCGGCTCACAAGCCAACGGACAACTCCGCTCCCTCAAGGTCGTGCTCGGCGATGCCGTCTCGAAAGGGCAACTGCTCGCCGTCATCGATCCGACATCCAGCGATAACGACCTGCGCGAAGCCAACGCCGGTCTCACCACGCTCGCCGCCGACCGTCGCGCCAAAGCCATTCGCCTCGCACAAGCCACCCGCGAACTCGCCCGTCAACAACAACTCGCCCACGACGACGCCACCTCGCCCCGCGACCTCGAGAAAGCGCGCACCGAAGCCGACGCCCTTACCGCTGAACTCGCTTCCCTCGACTCTCAGATCAGTCAGCAAAAGGTGAAGGTCGATAAGGCACGCACGAATCAGTCCTATACGCAGATCACTGCGCCCATTAACGGCACGGTCACCGCTATCACCACCCAAGAAGGACAGACGGTCACCGCGATCTATCAAATCCCGACGATCCTGAAGGTCGCCGACCTCTCGATGATGACGATTCGCGCTCAGGTCTCGGAAGCCGATGTCGTGCGCATTCGCGCCGGTCAACCGGTCTACTTCACGATCCTCGGCGCGCCCGAAAAACGCTACGAAGGCAAGCTCCGCGTCATCCAACCCTCACCCGAGAAAATCAATAACGCGATCTTCTTTAATGCCCTCTTCGATGTGCCCAATCCGGCCGGCGTCCTCCGTCCCGATATGACGGCGCAAGTGTCTATCGTCAGTGCCCGTATCTCTAACGCTTTGACGTTTCCTTCTGTCGCCCTCGGCGAAAAGCGCGCCGACGGCCGCTATCGCGTTCGTGTGCTCGACGCCAAAGGCGTCGCTCACCCGCGCTGGGTGAAGGTCGGACTCGACAACCGTCTGACCGCGCAAGCGCTCGACGGACTCGCCGAAGGCGATCGTGTCGTGACCGCCGATCCGACCGACGCACCGCCGTCCGGTAGCAACGACGCCGGAACCCTCCTGTGATGAACGCCTCAGCCCCGCTCCTGCGACTCTCCGGCATCTCTCGCTCTTTCGGCGAGGGTGACGGTGCCGTCACGGTCCTGCGTGACGTCGAACTCGTCATCGAGCGCGGTGAAATGGTCGCAATCATGGGACCGTCCGGCTCCGGTAAGTCGACGCTCATGAACGTGCTCGGCTGTCTCGACCGGGCCACCCTCGGTCGCTACGAAATCGACGGGCACGACGTCGCCTCGCTCTCGGACGACGCACTCGCACAGCTGCGCCGCGAGTACTTCGGCTTCATCTTCCAGCGCTATCACCTGATGGGCCATCTCTCGGCTCAGGGCAACGTGGAAGTGCCCGCGGTCTACGCCGGTATCCCGCGCTCGCAACGCTCGTCGCATTCCGCCGCGCTGCTCGAACGGCTCGGGCTAGGCAAGCATCTCTCGCATCGGCCCTCGCAGATGTCGGGCGGGCAGCAGCAGCGTGTGAGTATTGCCCGCGCCCTCATGAACGGCGGCGACATCATCCTCGCCGACGAACCGACCGGCGCACTCGACAGCCACAGCGGTCTGGAAGTGATGCACATCCTGCGCGAACTCCACGCGCGCGGGCACACGATCATCCTCGTCACACACGATCCGAATGTCGCCGCATGGGCACAACGTGTGATCGAAATCGCCGACGGACGCATCAAGTGCGATCGGCTTAACGACACGCCCCATGCGGTCAACGCTTCGGTCACGAGCGAGACGCGCGATGTGTCTTCCTGTCCACCCCGTTCGGCGGATGCTTTAACGTCAGATGCGCCAGATGCGCCGAAAATGTCGCGCGGCAATTGGCTGACTCGCTGGTTGAGTGGTTGGCCGACGTTTGCGGAAAGCCTGTCGATGGCATGGCACGCACTCGCCTCACACCGTCTGCGCACCGGCCTCACGATGCTCGGCATCATCATCGGCATTACGTCGGTGGTCTCGCTGTCGGCCATCGGCGAAGGGACGAAACGGCGTGTGCTCAACGATATCGGCAACATCGCCCCGAACACGATCACGGTCCTGCGCGGCAAGGACTTCAATGACGATAAGGCCGCGGAGATTCGTACGCTGCTGCCCCGCGACGCCGATCTTCTCGCCGCCCAGCCCTACACGGACAGCGTGACGGCGCAAGTCGGCCCCCGCACGGCCCGCATGCGCTTCGGACGCATCGACACGGACGCGCAAGTCCACGGTGAAAGCGCGGACTTCATGCGCGCCAACGGTCTGAAGCTCGCCCGCGGTCGCAGCTTCGACGCCAGCGAAGTGGAACGTCAGGCACAAGTTGCCCTGCTCGGCGAGAACACGCTGCGCAAGCTGCTACCGAATGGCGGCGATCCCATCGGGCAAATCGTGCTCGCCGGCTCGCTACCGCTTCGCGTGATCGGTGTTGTGCGCGATCGCTCGTCGATGTTCGTCAGCCGCTCGCTCAATGTCTATGTCCCCTGGACAACGGTCGCGAGTCGGCTTGCCGGTCAGCAACATCTGGAATCGATCACGGTCCGCATTCTCGATGGCCATCCGCCCGCCGCCGCCGAAGCCGGGATCATTCGCCTGCTCACGCGCGCCCACGGCAAGAAGGATTTCTTCACGTTCAACATGGACACGATCGTGAAGTCCATCTCACGCACGAGCCAGATGCTCACACTTCTGCTCTCGTTCGTCGCGCTTATCTCGCTCGTGGTCGGTGGCATCGGCGTGATGAACATCATGCTGGTCTCGGTGACGGAGCGCACGCGCGAGATCGGCATCCGTCGTGCGATCGGCGCACGCCGTCAGGACATCCTCCGGCAGTTCCTCATCGAAGCAGTACTCGTCTGTCTGATGGGCGGTGCTGTCGGCGTGGTGCTGTCGTACGCCATCGGCTGGCTGGTCGCGACGTTCGTGCCGCAGGTCTCGGTGGTGTTTTCGACGAATACGTTTGCGGCCGCCGTGGCTTGCGCCTGCGCCATCGGCATGCTCAGTGGCTGGCTCCCGGCACGCAGTGCCGCACGCCTCGATCCGGTAGATGCCCTGGCCCGTGAATGATTGCCCCCGCCGTCCCGCTGCGCCCCCCCTCAGGCTCGGGATGGCTTTTATACCCCACGCGCGATTCGGTGTCGCGCGTGGGGGTCTTTTTGACAGATTCGATGAATTGCCTTTCAGGATTTTTCCAGCCGCGCCCGGGCATCGCGCCATCGCTGGTAGCGGTCACCGTCTGCGCGATGCTCAGCGCTTGCAGCCTTACGCGCACCGTCTATGAACGCCCGACGTTGCCCGTCCCCTCGCAATTTCAGACGCCCATCGACGGCATTCGGCCAGGTGCAGCGCAAGGGGACAATGCGAACGCGGCAGTCGATGCCGATATTGCGCCGTGGTGGCGCGCGTTTCGCGAACCGCAGCTCGACTCGCTCATCGCTCAGGCGCTCGCAGCCAACCCCGCGCTCGCCCTCAAAGCCCTGCAAGCGGATCGCGACGCGCTCCAGGCCGGACTGATGGACGCCAATCGCTGGCCGCAGTTCTCCGCCAACATCACCGGCTCGAAGGCGCGCGCGCTCGACGGCGGACAAGCCGCGCAGCGCATGAACGGACAGACGCAGACGACGTCCGGCGCAAGCGTCGGCATCAGCTACGAAGTCGACCTCTGGAACAAACTCGCCGCGCAACGCGACGCCACCCACTGGCAAGCCGCCGCCAGCGCATGGGACCGCCGCGCCGCCGCCCTCTCGCTCTCAAGTCAGGTCGCCTCGCTCTACTGGCGCGTCGCTTATCTGAACGAGAACGTGCGCAGTGCGACGGAAGACCTCGCCGCTGCCGACCGTGCCGTCGCACTGGTCGCGGCCCGTCGTCGCGCCGGTTCGGTGTCTGCCCTCGACCCCGTGCAGGCACAGCAGGATCGCGACGCCGTCGCAGGCGCACTCGCAGAATGGGAACGGTTGCGCGATGCCGCCCGGCACTCGCTGGCGAACGCGCTCGGACGTCCCGCGCAGACACGCTTCGCCGAGCGCGATTCGCTCATCGTCGCACAGTTGCCTGATGTCGCGCCCGGACTGCCCGCGTCGCTCCTCGCCCAGCGCCCGGACCTCGCCGCCGCGGAGACGCGCGTTCGCGCACGTCTGGCAGATGTGGACGCCGCCCGTCTATCGTTCTATCCGTCTCTCACGCTCACCGGCACCGCGCAAACCACCAGCGAGTCGCTCTCGCGCCTGCTCGCCAATCCTGTCGGCACGCTCGCCGCAACGATCGCCATGCCGTTCCTTCAGGTGCAAACGGCACGCTTTACGACGGCACTCGCGCGCAATGACTACGAGCAGTCGGTCGCGACGTTTCGCAACACACTACTCACCGCACTGACGGAAGTCGAAGACGCCCTCTCGGCACGCGAACGAACAACGTCGCAATACACGTCGCTCGCGAGCGCCGCCGCCCTCGCCCAGCGAGCAGCCGAACTCTCGGAGGCGCGCTATCGCGCCGGCGACATCGATCTGCAATCGTGGCTCGACGCCCAACGCCTCGCTCGTCAAGCCCGCCGCAACGCCGCGCAGTCCCGCCTCGCGCAGATCGACGCCACGCTCTCGCTCGTCAAAGCACTCGGTGGGACGCTGGGGAACGATAGCTGATACGGCGGTGAGACGTTCGTCGTCAGGTGGTCGCGCCGGTCGGTGGTGCGTCGGCGGATGAGGAGGACGCTGATGATGGTGTCGGCTCAGGCTGTGAGAGCGGCTTCAGTGTCGACAGCAGCGCCGCCACGTCGGGATACTTCAACGAGTACCCAAGTTCGCGCTTAAGCCGCGTGTTGGCGAGGCGTCGCGACTCGGACATGAAGGAGAGCAATGTCGGCTCCAGTACCCGACGTGCCTCGTCGCGAGAAACGCGCGGCGGCCGGGGCAAGCCCAGCGCATCTGCAACCCGGTCGAAGTACTCGCCCATGCGCCACTCGGTGTCGTCGCTCGCATGCACGACCCGCTGCGCCTTGCCGCGCCACATCGCGCGAATCAGAATGGCCGCGAGATCGTCGGCATGGATATGGTTGGTGAAGACGTCATCCGACGCCACCAACGCAGGCGTGCCCTTCTGCAAACGCGCCAGCGGCAGACGCTCGGCCGCATAGATCCCCGGAATTCGCACTACGGACGCGCGCCACGATACGCGTGCATGCACGGTCTTACGCCACGACGCCTTCGTGCCGGATATCGATGCCGCACGTGCTCGCGCGGCCCCGGTCGTCAACACGCGTCGTGGATGACGGCCATGGAAGGACGGACGACCCAGCGTGCGCACCGTCCGCTCGGCGTCGACCCGACGCTGCCCACGAGGCGAACGCGGCGTCGGCGTGCGAGTCTCGTCCACCAATGCGCCGCCACAGTCCCCGTAAACGCCGCTGGTGCTTGCATAGACGAGAATCCGGCGCGACGCAGGGGCCAGATGAGCCATACCTGACAGGGCGTGAAGCCCCCCGTCGGGTACAATATTGCGTTTCGACGGCCGGTTCAGCGCAGCGCGCAAACGGCGTGTACGCAGGTCCTGCGTGCCGCTGCCCGCGACCCCGGCAGGCGGTGCCAGATGCAACACCCGTGAGGCCAGACGGCCCACGCGTTGCAAGCTGGTAGCGTCATCCAGATTGGCAACGACGGGCACCGCGCCCGCCGCACGCAACGCCGCATGGCGCGCGTCGCTGGACGTCACGGCAAAGACACGAAATCGTTCGACGAGAGCCGGCAGTGCGCGCATGCCGACGTCGCCGCAGCCCACGACCAGCAGGCGCGGACGACCGAGAGGTTTGGACGGTTTTTTCATTTTTCGGATTGTAGTATGGCTTACAACGTTACCCTCGTGCCGAGCGGGCGCGAGTTCCAGATCGAAGATGGCGAGGCCGTACTCTCCGCCGCACTGCGCCAGGGCATCGGCCTGCCCTACGGCTGCAAAAACGGTGGCTGCGGCTCGTGCAAGGCCAAACTGGTGGAAGGTACCGTCGAGCACGGTGCACACTCCAGCTCGGCTCTCTCCAAGGACGAGGAAACCCGTGGCTTCGCCCTGCTCTGCTGCGCCCACACCAAAGGCGATCTCGTCATCGAGTCGCGTGAAGTCAAGGGCATCGGCGATATCCCGGTCAAGCGCCTGCCCTGCCGCGTGAATGCGTTGGAGCGCCGTGCCGACGACGTCATCGTCATGCGCCTCCAACTGCCCGCCAACGAGCGCTTCCAGTACCTCGCCGGCCAATACATCGAATTCATCCTGAAAGACGGCAAACGCCGCAGCTATTCGATGGCCACCGCGCCCCACGAGGAAGGCTTCCTCGAACTCCATCTGCGCCACATGCCCGGCGGTGTCTTCACCGACCATGTGTTCAACAACATGAAGGAGCGCGAAATCCTGCGCTTCGAAGGCCCACTCGGCACGTTCTTCCTGCGGGAAGACTCGCAAAAGCCGATCGTGCTGCTCGCCTCGGGCACCGGCTTCGCACCGATCAAAGCCATCGTCGAACACGCCGCGCACAAAGGGCTCGATCGCCCGATGACGCTCTATTGGGGCGCGCGTCAGCTCAAGGACATCTACCTGCGTGAACTGGCCGAGCAATGGGCCCGCGAGATCCCCGGCTTCAAGTTCGTGCCGGTCCTCTCCGATGCCGCTCCCGAAGACGCCTGGCAAGGCCGCACGGGCTTCGTGCACCGCGCCGTGGCCGAAGACCTGCCGGATATGTCCGGCTACGAGGTCTACGCCTGTGGCGCGCCCGTGATGGTGGAATCGGCCCGTCGCGACTTCATCGCGCATCACCAGTTGCCGGAAGACGCGTTCTTCGCCGATGCCTTCACCACCGAAGCCGATAACCCCGGCGGCGGCCAATGACCCTATGAACCTCATGGCCGTGATGACCGGGACACCCGGCCGCCGTTGAAGGGATGCGCAAAAGATGCATGCAAACCACACCGCATGCATTCCCTTTGACAAGCGCCGCGTCACCGCCTTATGCTTGCCGACATGAACCTGATTGCCATCGCCTCGATCCGACGTCGCCGTACGCTGCCCCAACCGGGATGCCGCGGCGCACGCTATCGACTGCGATAACACGCAAGTTCTCAAGCACAGCGAAGCCACGGGCAACCCCCGTGGCTTTTTTTATTCCTCAGTCTCTTCTCACCTACCTTCGGAGACCGTCATGTCGCTTGCTCAACCGTCCGCCGCCGCATCGTCAACCTCGCCCAAGTCGGCACGCCACGCCAAGTTCGCCGATTTGCCCACACAGGCGCTGCTGCCGATTACCACGCGTCCCGAACTCGTGTTCACGCACGGCAAAGGCGGCTGGCTGTACGACCACGAAGGCAAGCGATATCTCGACTTCATTCAGGGCTGGGCGGTGAACAGCCTCGGCCATTGCCACCCAGTGATGCGCGATGCGCTCGCCACGCAAGGCTCGCTGCTGCTCAACCCGAGCCCCGCCTACTACAACCTGCCGATGATCGAGCTGGCCGACCTGCTCGCCAATCTCTCCGGTCTCGGCAAGGTCTTCTTCGCCAACAGCGGCGCGGAAGCCAACGAAAGCGCCATCAAGCTCGCCCGCAAGTGGGGGCAACTGCACCCGAACAACGCAGGCAAGGCACGCTTCGAAATCATCACGTTCAAGAACGCTTTCCACGGCCGTACCCTCGCCACGATGTCCGCAAGCGGCAAGCCGGGCTGGGATACGATCTTCGCGCCGCAAGTGCCCGGCTTTCCGAAGGCCGAGCTGAACGACATCGCATCGGTCGAAGCCCTCATCGGGCCGGAGACGGTCGCCGTGATGCTCGAACCGATTCAGGGCGAAGCCGGTGTCGTACCTGCGACGCCCGAGTTCATGAAGGCATTGCGCGAGCTGACGACGGCGCGCGGACTGCTGCTGATTGTGGATGAGGTACAGACCGGCTGCGGACGCACCGGCACGATCTTCCAATACCAGCAGTCGGGCATCGTGCCGGACATCATGACGCTCGGCAAAGGCATCGGCGGCGGTGTGCCGCTCGCCGCCATGCTGTGCGGCGACGAGTTCGCTGTCTTCCAGCCGGGCGATCAGGGCGGCACGTACAACGGCAACCCGCTGATGTGCGCCGTCGGTCTCGCGGTGATGCGCACGGTCAGCTCGCCGGGCTTCCTCGAATTCGTGCGCGCGCAGGCGGATTATCTGAGCGCCGGACTGCAACATCTGTCGTCGCGCTACGGCGGTCAGGGCGAGCGCGGGGCGGGTCTGCTGCGTGCATTGCTGCTCGGTCGCGACATCGGCCCGCAACTGGTCGAAGCCGCGCGCGACATGACACCGGACGGGCTGCTGCTCAACTCGGCGCGTCCGAACCTGCTGCGCTTCATGCCCGCACTGAACGTGAGCCGCGAAGAGATCGATCAGATGCTCTCGATGCTCGATACGCTGCTGGCGAAGCACGCTTGAACGCACGTCTGAACTTATCGATCGCATGACGACACTCGCCCGACGGTGATTCGGGCGAGTCAGAACGACACCCCACTGGAGACTCCATCGATGAACGACATGAGCCAGGGCCACCCGACACCGCCCGCCGACGCCATCGTCGAAATTTCAGCCGATCCGGCACGGCTCGACATCGGCTTCATCCACAACGCCTTGTCGACGCAAACCGCATGGGCGAAAGGTATTCCACGCAACACGCTCATGCGCGCGATCACGCACTCGCTTTGCTTCGGCGCGTATGCGACGGAAGTCGAGGGCGGCCCGGCGCGTCAGGTCGGCTTTGCCCGCGTGGTCACCGACCATGCCACGTTCGCCTATCTGGCCGACGTCTTCGTCGATCCCTCCATGCGCGGCCTTGGCATTGGCAAGCGTCTGTGCGAGGACGTGCTGGCGCATCCGGCGCTGCAAGGGCTGCGCCGCTTCCTGCTGGCGACGACAGACGCCGCCGGTCTCTACTCGCGCTATGGCTTCGAGCCACTCGGCGCGGCGAACTACGTGATGATGCAGATCCACCGCCCCGACATCTACACCGGTCAACAGGAAGCGCCATGAACGCCATGCCCGCCGACATCCATATCCGCACGTTCGACGACGCAGATACCGACGCCGTCATCGCGCTCTGGCGCGAAGCCTTTCCGGAGTACAACCGCGCCGACAAGCCGCATCGCGAACCGCGACGCTCGATCGCCAACAAGGTCGCCATGCAGGACGACCTGTTCTTCGTCGCCGTACGCGAGCGCAAGATTGTCGGCACGGTGATGGCCGGTTACGACGGACATCGCGGCTGGGTCTATTCGCTGGCCGTCGCCCACGCATTGCGACGTCGCGGTGTGGCGAGCGCGTTGCTGCATCACGCCGAAATCGCACTGGCCGCACGCGGCTGCCTCAAACTCAATCTGCAAGTGCTCACACAGTCGCGCGAAGCCCTCGCGTTCTACAACGCACATGGCTACGCTGCCGACGATGTCGTGAGCCTCGGCAAGCGTCTTCCGCTGGCCGCGATGGCGCAGTAGACGCTACGTCGCACAGTCTTCGCATGCCGCAAAAAGCACAAAGGGCGCCGGAAGTTGCCTTCGGCGCCCTTTGCTTATTCATCGACCGACTGACGACGGATCGCCGCCAGCCAGTCACGCGAGTTCGACACTCACTCCCCCAGATACGCGGCGCGCACCTTCGGATCGTCGAGCATGTCCTTCGCGTCGCCGGTCATGGTGACCAGCCCGCTGTCCATCACGTAGCCACGGTGCGCCGCTTGCAGCGCCAGACGCGCGTTCTGCTCCACGAGCAGCACCGTCACGCCCTCGCCTGAGACCGTACGCACCACTTCGAAGATCTTCTCGACCATGATCGGCGAGAGACCCATCGACGGCTCGTCGAGCAGCAACAGCTTGGGCTGGCTCATCAGCGCACGCGCCATCGCAAGCATCTGCTGCTCGCCGCCCGAGAGCGTGCCCGCGAGCTGATCTTTACGCTCCTTCAGACGCGGGAAGATGCCGAACATCTTGTCGATGTCCTGCTTGATGCCCGCGTTGTCGTTGCGCAGATACGCGCCCATCTGCATGTTCTCGAGGATCGTCATGCGCGTGAAGATGCCGCGACCTTCCGGCACCATCGCCAGACCCTGCTTGAGCAGATCGAACGCTTTCACGCCGCGAATCGACTTGCCCAGATACTCGATGTCGCCATCGGCCCACGGCAACAAGCCCGTGATGGCCTTCATGGTGGTCGTCTTGCCTGCACCGTTCGCGCCGATGAGCGTGACCAGCTCGCCCGGCTGAATGCTCAGGTCGATGCCCTTGACCGCCTTGATCCCGCCGTAAGCGACTTTCAGGCCCTTGATCGTCAACATTGCGCTCATCAATGGCCTCCCGAACCCAGATACGCTTCAATCACCGCCGGATTCTTCTGCACATCCTGCGGCAAACCTTCGGCAATCACCTTGCCGTAATCGAGCACCGTCATGCGGTTGCACAACCCCATCACCAGCTTCACGTCGTGCTCGATGAGCAGAATCGTTTTGCCGTCGCTACGGATCTTGTCGAGCAAACCACGCAGCTCGACTTTTTCCGTGGCGTTCATGCCAGCGGCCGGTTCGTCCAGCGCCAGCAACTTGGGATCGGTGGCAAGCGCGCGCGCAATTTCCAGACGACGCTGGTGGCCGTACGAGAGGTTCGCGGCCGTGTAGTTGGCGTACTTCGCCACGCCCACGTATTCGAGCAACTCCATCGCACGATCGCGGATGGCGCGCTCTTCGGCCTTCGCGCCCGGATACCGGACGATGGCACCGATCACGCCCATCTTCGTGCGCACGTGACGCCCAACCATCACGTTCTCGATGACGGTCATGCCGCCAAACAGACGAATGTTCTGGAACGTACGCGCAATACCGGCCTTGGCGACTTCGTGCACGGCGGTCGGCTTGTACGCCGCACCGTCGAGTTTGAATTCGCCGGAGTCCGGGGTGTAGAGACCGGTGATCACGTTGAAGAACGTGGTCTTGCCTGCGCCGTTCGGGCCGATCAGCCCGTAGATCTGCCCCGGCTTGATCTCCAGGCCCACGTCGGTGAGGGCCTGCAGACCGCCGAAGCGCTTGTTCACGCCCTTAACGGACAGAAGAATTTGTTCGCTCATATTCAGGTCATCTCCCTCGACTTACAGAGTCCGCTCTTCCGGACGCGGCGACGGCCACAGGCCGGCCGGACGGTACAGCATGATCAGAATCATGGCCAGACCGTACAGCAACTGCCGGATCACTTCGGGATCGACGATGACATTACCGAACAACTTCATCTGCAACGGGCCCATGGTCGAGCGCAGGATCTCGGGGAACGCCGAGAGCAGCACACCGCCCAGAATCACGCCCGGAATGTGGCCCATACCGCCGAGCACCACCATCGAGAGCACGACGATCGACTCCCAGAAGGTGAACGACTCGGGCGAAACGAAGCCCTGGAACGCGGAGAACATGCCACCTGCCACACCACCGAACGACGCGCCCATGGCGAACGCGAGCAGCTTGATGTTGCGCGTGTTGATGCCCATCGCCTTGGCGGCGATTTCGTCTTCACGGATGGCCACCCAGGCGCGTCCGATACGCGAGTGCTGCAAGCGCACGCAGATGAAGGCGATCAGCAACGCGAGGAACACGAACAGGTAGTAGTACATGTACACCGAGCTGACCTGGAACCCGAAGAAGTTGTGCGCCTTCGAGAAATCGAAGCCGAACAACGACGCAGGCTGGATGCCGGTGATCCCCTTCGGGCCGTTGGTGATGTTGATCGGCCGGTCGAGGTTGTTCATGAAGATACGGATGATCTCCCCGAAACCCAGCGTCACGATGGCCAGATAGTCGCCGCGCAAACGCAGCGTCGGCGCACCGAGCAGGATGCCGAAGATCGCCGCGACGGCAGCACCGATCGGAATCGTGAACCACACAGGCACATGCAGCCCGCCGGGGAACATCGCACCGATCCACTCGAACTGCGTGGAGAGGTGAGGAGAACTGAGGAAAGCCGTGACATACGCCCCCACGGCATAGAACGCGATGTAACCCAGATCGAGCAGGCCGGCGAAGCCCACCACGATGTTCAGGCCCAGCGCGAGCATGATGTAGAGCAGCGCGAAGTCGAGCACCCGCACCCAGTAGTTGCCGCCGGCGTAGCCGACGAGCACGGGCGCGAGAATGGCGGCCAGCAGGAAGAACGCGAGGCCGCGATAGGCCTTGCGGGTCGCAGCGGCGGCAGAAATCTGCGTCGCCGGCGACGTTTGCAGGGGTTGATTCATGATGTCGATCCTCCCCGTTTATGCACGATCTGCCACGCGCTCGCCGAGCAAACCGCTCGGACGGAACACCAGCACCACAATCAGCACGACAAACGCAAAGACGTCCTGATAGTTACTCCCGAAGACCCCACCGGTCAGATCGCCGATGTAGCCTGCGCCCAAGGCTTCGATCAGGCCGAGCAGCACGCCGCCGACCATGGCGCCCTGCAAGTTGCCGATACCGCCGAGCACCGCAGCGGTGAACGCCTTCATACCGGGAATGAAGCCCATGTAGAAGTGCGCGTTGCCATAGTTCGAGGCCATCATCACGCCGGCGAGCGCGGCGAGTGCGCCACCGAGGGCGAACGTCGCGGAGATCACGAAGTTCGGGTTCACGCCCATGAGACCGGCGACGTTGCGGTTTTCCGCCGTCGCACGCATGGCACGCCCGAGCTTGGTGCGGTTCACGAGCTGGGTCAGACCGAACATGACGAGGAACGCCACGACCACGATCACGATGCCGGTGCCGTTTGTGACCGCGCCGGGATGATCGCCGCGCGGCGGAATGACGTTCATGGCGTCGGTCGGCAGCAGTTGCGGGAACGAGAGGGGGTTACGCGACCAGATCAGCATGGCGATCGTCTGCAGCAGCAGCGAAACGCCGATGGCGGTGATCAGAGGGGCCAGGCGCGGCGCATTGCGCAACGGCCGGTAGGCCACACGCTCGATCACGAAGTTGGCTATCGCACACACGGGCATACACACGAGCGTGGCAATCGCCAGCATGAGCGCCGGGTTCATGTCCGGCGCGATCTTCAAAAGCAGGTTGATGGTGGACAGCGCGACCATCGCGCCGATCATCATCACGTCGGCGTGGGCAAAGTTGATGATGCCCAGAATGCCGTAGACCATCGTATAGCCCAGTGCAATGATCGCGTAGACGCTGCCAAGCACGAGGCCGTTCAAGATTTGTTGGATAAAAATATCCATGAAGCTAACTCCTTGTCCCGGAAACGGGCTCTCGACACGCTTGCCCGATAGGGCGCGCGAGGGGGCCGAGAGAACTGCGGGTTATGAGGCGTAATCCTGTGTCAGGAGGAGAGCCGTGCCCGTCATGCAGGCACGGCCTCTTTCCGCAGATATCGATACGGCACCGAACGGGTAAGCAGCGGTGCCGTTTCATGGCGCGAGCGCCCGGGACTTACATCTTCACCACGTCAAGCACGCTCTTCTTCTTATCCTTGTAGTTGTAGAGCGTGATCACCGGCTCCTTCATGTCGCCCTTGCTGTCGAAGGCGATGTGGCCGATAACACCCTTGTAGTCCGTGGCCGGCATAGCCGCCAGGATCTTGGCCGGGTCTGCCGAGTTGGCACGCTTCATCGCATCGACGATCACGTTCACAGCGTCATACGTGAACGGGGCGTAGATTTGGATCGGCTGCTTGAAGCGGTCTTCGTAACGCTTCGAGAAGTCCGCACCGCCTTCCATCTTCGACAGCGCCATACCCGCTTCCGAGCAGACGATGTTGTCGATGGCGTCGCCAGCGAGTTCGGCCACCTTGTCGGTACACACGCCGTCGCCGGCCAGCACCTTGGCACCAATACCCAGTTCCTTCGATTGCTTGGCGAACGGGCCGCCGGTAGCATCCATACCGCCGTACATGATGATGTCCGGCTTCTCACCCTTGATCTTGGTCAGAATGGCGCGGAAGTCCGTGGCCTTGTCGTTGGTCGCGTCGTGCGAGAGCACCTTCAGGCCGTTGGCCTTGGCGGTCTTCTCGAACTCGTCGGCCAGCCCCTTGCCGTAGGCGGTAGCGTCGTCGACGATGGCAACCGACTTGGCGTTGAGCGACTTGGTCGCGTAGTTAGCCAGTGCCGGGCCCTGCTGCGCGTCGGTGGCGACCACGCGGTAGGTCGTCTTGAAGCCCTGCAGCGTGTACGCCGGGTTGGTCGCCGACGGCGAGATCTGCACGATGCCCGCATCGCTGTAGATCTTCGAGGCCGGAATCGTCGTGCCCGAATTCAAGTGGCCCACCACGGCGACAACCTTCTCGTCGACCAGCTTCTGGGCAACCTGCGTTGCGGTCTTCGGATCGGCAGCGTCGTCTTCTGCCACCAGCTCAAGCTTGACCGGCTTGCCATCGATGGTCAGACCCGCCTTGTTGGCCTCTTCAATGGCCAGGCGTGCACCATTTTCGTTATCTTTGCCCAAGTGAGCAATTTGGCCCGTCAACGGTGCAACGTGACCGATCTTAATGACAACCGCATCGCCGCCCCCGCTGGCGGCAGTCGTCGCGGCAGGTGCAGAAGCGGCACCCGAATCGGCCTGCTTTTCTTCCTTCTGGCCGCAAGCCGCCAGCAGCGTCACTGCGGCGACTACGGGCAGTACCTTCGCGAACTTGAGTTGCATGTGATTATCTCCAGATTGTCGGCGATTTAATAACGCCAAATCGATGTTTCGTATGCGAAACGCGCGCATTGTAACTCCATTCTTTGCGGCTGCGACGCCCATAGCCACAGGGTTTTCCATAATGGAGGACTAAGGTTTTATACCGACTTGTGCAACCCTAACTTTTCAAAAGCGCAACCCCGAATTTGTGAATGGTTTTACACGCCCTCGCGCCACTCCCCGGGCGGCCTTATGGTGCAACCGGTGCACCATTCAAGGGCCCGGATGCCATACCATTCTAATAAGCAATTAGCATGCCTATTTGATTTGGAGGGTTCTTTCTAATTAAGCAAGCATATAAATAATTAGATTCCGGAAATCCAGACGGCTTTTATTTTCTTTAATTCTATATCCGTTGAATTATCAATAATGTCATTCGGTTTTGGCTGACGAGACGTTAAAACGCCGAATTTCGGACGTGCGGGGGTTTTGCAAAATTTGCTGCGACGATGCGAAAACGCCGCAACGTATTTTGCGGGGGGGTCGTCAGGTGGAGGACAGACGCGAATGCTGGCGACGTCAGGCGGCCTGATGCGGCGGACGGCTCGGCCAGCCGGGATGGGAGCGAGGGAACGAGGCAGACGACAGGCGTAAAAAAACCGGGGCCGTGAAGTACGGCACCCGGTTTGTCGGCCATGCGGCGTGAGCGCCAGCCGTGAGTTTTGCTGGTGGGTGCTCGGTGCACCGCAGGCGCGGCACCGAAGAACCCGGCGTGCTGTTTAGCCCGCCACTTGCGTCAGGCCCTTGGGCAGCGGAAACGCGATGTTCTCTTCCACGCCGTCGAGCACCTTGACCTGATTGACGCCCAGTTCGCGCAGACGCGACACGATCGACTGCGCCAGCACCTCGGGTGCCGACGCGCCGGCCGTCACACCGATGCGACGCTTGCCGTCGAACCACTCCGGCTTGAGCTGATCCGGCGAGTCCACCATATAGGCCGGCACACCCATCTTCTCGGCCACTTCACGCAGACGGTTCGAGTTGGAACTGTTCGGGCTGCCGACGACCACGACCACGTCGCACTGCGGGGCCATGAACTTCACGGCGTCCTGACGGTTCTGCGTGGCGTAGCAGATGTCCTGCTTCTTCGGCTCGGTGATCAGCGGGAAGCGCTTCTTGAGCGCGTTGATAACTTCTGCGGCGTCGTCGACCGACAACGTCGTCTGCGTCACGAAAGCCAGCTTGCTTTCGTCCGCCACTTGCAGCGCAAGGACATCTTCGATCGTCTCGACGAGGAACATGCCCTCGCCCGACTGGCCCATCGTGCCTTCCACTTCGGGGTGACCCTTGTGACCGATCATGATGATCTCGAGCCCTTGTCCGCGCATCTTGGCGACTTCGACGTGAACCTTCGTCACGAGCGGGCAAGTCGCATCGAAGATGCGCAGGCCGCGCGATTCGGCCTCGGCCCGCACCGCTTGCGAGACACCGTGCGCGCTGAAGATCAGCGTGTTGCCCGAAGGTACATCGGACAACTCTTCGATGAAGATCGCGCCCTTCTTGCGAAGGTTCTCGACGACATACACGTTGTGCACGATTTCGTGACGCACGTAGATCGGTGCGCCGTACATCGTCAGCGCGCGCTCGACAATCTCGATCGCGCGGTCGACACCCGCGCAAAAGCCGCGCGGCTGAGCCAGCAGGATTTCTGCATCCGACAGCGTCGGTGCTACGACTTGGGTGGCGCTCATTTCGATTCCTACAGAATGCCGATAATCTGGACTTCGAACACGATCGGCTGGCCGGCCAGCGGATGGTTGAAGTCGAACAATGCCCAGCCGTCGCCCAGTTCGCGCAGGATGCCCGCATAGCGGCCACCGCTCGGCGCGTTGAACTCGACCAGATCGCCAACGCTATATTCTTCCCCGAAGTTGCTGTTCTCCTGCAGCGTCTTCATCGAGACGCGTTGCAGCAGATCCGGATTGCGCGGGCCGAAGGCCTGCTCCGGCGCCAGCTCGACGCGGCGTCGCTCCCCCACCGTCATGCCCAGCATCGCCTGCTCCAGCGTCGGCGCCATCTGGCCGCCGCCCAGCTGCATCGTTGCAGGGGTGCCTTCGAAAGTGTTGACAATGTCCGCGCCGTCGGGCGCGCCAATCCGGTAGTGAAGCGTCAGATAGGAATTGTCTTGAACCACGGGGGTTGCAACAGAACTCATGGGGGTCTCACAGCAAGGTCAAGCTAATATTGTAAGCGACGACGCGTTGCGCGTCCGGCTCCCCATCAAAGCCGCCCCGAAATTTTCCCGTGGCGGCTTCCCGGTTTGTCTTTCCCCTGTCATCCGTGACACCCGCGATCATGCGCGTGGCCGTGTCCAATCATCGGTCCCCGATCCTGGAGTCGTCATGTCCATCGCCCATTGGCCGCTTACTGAGCGCCCCCGTGAAAAAATGCTGGCCCACGGGCCGAATGCCCTCTCCGATGCCGAATTGCTCGCCATCCTGCTGCGCACCGGTTCGCAAGGCCGCAATGCCGTCGAACTCGGGCGCGAGTTGCTGACCCGCACCGGCTCGCTGGCCCGCCTGCTCGCCACCCCGTTCGAGACGCTGCGCCAGATACCCGGGCTTGGCCAGGCGAAATCCCTGCAATTTCAGGCGGCCCTCGAAATAGCGCGTCGCATGCTGCGCGAGGGCATGCAATCGGGTTGCCTGCTCGATTCCCCCACCCGCGTGCGCGACTACCTGCGACTCACGTTACAAGATATGTCTCGCGAGCGCTTCGTCTGCCTGTTTCTGGATGCGGCCCACCGGCTGGTCGGCACACGCATCATGTTCGAAGGCACCCTCACGCAGACATGCGCTTACCCGAGGGAAATCGTGCGTGCAGCGCTGGATCTTCATGCGGCTGCCATCATCGTGGCCCACAATCATCCGTCCGGTATCCCGACGCCAAGCGCGGCCGATCTGGCGCTCACGCGCCAGCTGGGCGATGCGCTGGCCCTGCTGGAGATCCGTCTGCTCGATCACTTCATCGTGGCAGGAGACGCCGTCTACTCAATGGCCGAGGGCGGCGAGCTGTGACGGGGAACAACACCCTGCACATAAATTTGGCAACCGGGTCGCATTCGGGCCCGGCTTACGCTATACTCCGTCCCTTCCCCGAATCTCCGACAGACGTTTCCCGCCAGGGACTCACGTCCTACATCGACTAAAGCGATTGATTTGTCTGGGATTTTTGTGGTATTATCGCGGTCTGTCTTTTCGACTCACCTTTTTTTACACAGAATTCTGGGTTAGGAGTGCTTCATGGCACGCGTATGTCAAGTGACCGGGAAAGCGCCGATGGTCGGCAACAACGTTTCCCACGCCAATAACAAAACCAAGCGTCGTTTCCTCCCGAACTTGCAAAATCGCCGGTTCTGGGTTGAGAGCGAAAACCGCTTCGTGCGTCTGCGTCTTTCGAACGCCGGCTTGCGCCTGATCGATAAGGTCGGCATCGATGCCGTTCTCGCGGACCTGCGTTCGCGTAACGCCATCTAAGTTTAGGAGCTCATCATGGCAAAAGGCGCTCGCGACAAGATCAAACTGGAATCGACCGCAGGTACGGGTCATTTCTACACGACCACCAAGAACAAGCGTACCCATCCGGAAAAGATGGCTATCAGCAAGTTCGACCCGGTGGCTCGTAAGCACGTCGAATACAAAGAAACCAAGATCAAATAAGATCAACAGGTTTCATCGCGGTAGCTTGCTACTGCGTTCGGTACCCCGCCTCTGGCGGGGTATTTTCGTTTGAGCGTCCCGAAAATTGCACCGCTACGCTATGCGTAGTCTTCCGACGCGCAATTTCTCCGATGTGCGCATAGGGTCATGTGCCACGCGCGTATTGACTCGCTATACTGGCTCCTCTCCCATTACGAGGATCGCGCCAGTGTCGCCGCGTCGATCCCAGACACCGCGCGTATCATGAATTTCGATGTCGTCATCGTCGGCAGCGGGCTCGCCGGCCAGTCCGTCGCCCTGCATCTGGCCAATACCTGCCGCGTGGCACTCGTTGCAAAACGTCCGATGCCCGAAGGTGCAAGCGACTGGGCACAGGGCGGCATCGCCGCCGTACTCGATTCGACCGACAGTGTCGACGAGCATGTCGCCGATACGCTGATCGCCGGCGCAGGACTCTGCGACGAAGCGGCCACGCGTTTCATCGTCGAGCACAGTCGTGAAGCCATCGAATGGCTCATCGAACAGGGCGTGCCTTTTACCCGCGACTCGGATGCCGAACTCGGCTTTCACCTGACGCGCGAAGGCGGACATAGCCACCGACGCATCATCCACGCCGCCGACGCCACCGGGCATGCTGTCATCGCGACGCTCACCGAACGTGTGCGCAAGCACCCGAACATCACCCTCTTCGAGAACCACTTCGCTGTCGATCTGATCACCTCCGATCGCGCCGACGACGCGCCCACGGCCGGCCGTCACTGTCAGGGGTTGTATGTTCAGGATCTCGGCACCGGCGAGGTGCATGCGATGACGGCCCGGCATACGGTGCTGGCCACCGGCGGTGCGGGCAAGGTCTATCTCTATACGACGAACCCCGATACGGCTACCGGCGACGGCATTGCCATGGCATCACGCGCGGGTTGCCGGATTGCGAACATGGAGTTCATCCAGTTCCACCCGACGTGCCTCTATCATCCTTACGCCAAGTCGTTCCTGATCTCGGAAGCCGTGCGCGGCGAAGGCGGCCGATTGGTGCTGCCCGACGGTACCCGCTTCATGCTGCAACACGATCCGCGCGCCGAACTGGCGCCACGCGACATCGTGGCCCGCGCCATCGACTTCGAGATGAAAAAACACGGCCTCGACTGCGTGTATCTCGACATCAGCCACCAAAGTCCCGAGTTCCTGCGCGAGCATTTCCCGACGATTCTGGCGCGCTGCGCCGAACTGGGCATCGACATCACGAAGCAGCCGATTCCGGTCGTGCCCGCAGCGCACTACACGTGCGGCGGGATCGTGACCGATATGCACGGCCGCACAGATCTGCCGGGGCTTTACGCCGTCGGCGAAGCGACTTACACGGGCCTGCACGGCGCGAACCGGCTTGCCAGCAACTCGCTGCTGGAATGCATTGTGCTCGGGAAGGCGGCGGCAGAAGATATTCAACGAGACGAAGCCAAACATCCGCCCGCCATCGACGCCCCTGCGTGGGACGAAAGCCGCGTATCGGACGCGGACGAGGAAGTTGTCGTCGCCCACAACTGGGACGAGCTGCGCCGCATGATGTGGAACTACGTCGGCATCGTGCGCACGACCAAGCGACTGGAGCGGGCACAGCATCGTATTGCCTTGCTGCGGGAAGAGATCGCCGAGTATTACGCGAATTTCCGCGTCAGCCGGGATTTGCTTGAACTACGGAATCTGGTCGACGTCGCGTCGCTGATCGTCGATAGCGCGTTGTCGCGTCGCGAAAGCCGCGGGCTACACTTCTCGCGCGACTTCCCCGATACGCTGCCGAAGGCACTGCCGACGGTGATTTCGCCAGCGCTGCCGCGCCGCAAGCGGTAAGTCGGGCGCTCGCGAGCACGCAAACAAAAAGGCCGCAGGGTAAAAACCTGCGGCCTTTTTGTTCGCCACGCGATGTCAGCGCAGACTATCCAATCGGGACACTTACCCCACCGTCTCCAGAATCCGCATGGAGAAGTCGGTCGCACGAACATCCTTCGTCAGCCCACCGATGGAAATACGGTCGACGCCCGTCTCCGCAATCGCACGCACCGTTTCAAGGTTGATGCCGCCCGACGCTTCCAGCACGGCACGTCCATCCGAAATGCGCGCCGCTTCACGCATCATTTCCAGCGTGAAGTTGTCGAGCAGGATCGACGTTGCGCCGCAGTCGAGCGCCGTCGCTAGCTCTTCGAGCGACTCCACTTCGATCTGGACGGACGCTCCGTCTGCGAGACGATCGGCGTTCGCGAGCACCTGACGGATACCGCCAGCGGCCGCGATGTGGTTCTCCTTGATGAGAATGCCGTCGTAGAGCGCCAGTCGTTGATTCGTCCCACCGCCGACGAGCACCGCGAACTTCTGTGCGAGACGCAGGCCAGGCAACGTCTTGCGGGTATCGAGCACGCGTGCCTTGGTCCCCTCAACGATATCCGCATACCGGCGCACGGAGGTCGCAACGCCGGAGAGCATCTGAAGGAAGTTCATCGACGTGCGCTCACCCGTGAGCAACGCGCGCGCCGGACCATGGATGTCGCACACGACCGAATCCGGTGCCATGCGCTCGCCTTCGCGGTAATGCCATTGCACACGTACGGACGGGTCCACGCCCTGCATGCAGCGCTCGAACCAGCGAACGCCGCAAAGCACGGCCGACTCGCGCACGATGATGCGCGCATGCGCCATTTCTTCGGACGGCACCAGCAGGCCCGTCAGGTCGCCGCTGCCGATGTCCTCATCCAGTGCGTCGCGCACATTGCGCGTCACCGCCGCTTCGATCGGCTCGCCGAAAACGGCGAATTCGGGAGAGAGTGCCTCGGCGGTGCTCAACGTTTTCGATTGCGTCATTATGCGGGGCCTACACCGGCAAAGAGCGCGCCGTCGCGCGCGAAGTCACCGCTGGCGCGCACATTCTGTTTGCGCGCTTCAGCGAACGTCAGCATACGGTCGATACAGGTATGGGCGCGACGGCCGATCTCCGGATCGACGTGAATTTCGTTCGCCCCGGTCTCCAGCACGTCGGCCAGATTCTGCAAGCTGTTCATCGCCATCCACGGGCAATGCGCGCAGCTCTTGCACGTGGCGCTGTTGCCTGCCGTCGGCGCTTCGATAAAGCGCTTGCCCGGTGCTGCGGCGCGCATCTTGTGCAGGATGCCGTTGTCGGTGGCCACGATGAACTCGGTGGCGTCCATGGTCTGCGCCGCCGTGATCATCTGCGACGTCGAACCCACGACGTCCGCCAGCTCGACGACCGCCGCCGGCGACTCCGGGTGCACCAACACCTTGGCGTTCGGGTATTCGCGGCGCAGCAGTTCAAGTTCGGTACCCTTGAACTCGTCGTGCACGAGACAAGCACCCTGCCACAGCAGCATGTCGGCCCCTGTCTGCTTCTGGACGTAGCTGCCCAGATGGCGGTCAGGCGCCCAGAGAATCTTCTTACCCTGCGCGTGCAGATGCGCCACGATTTCGAGACCGATGGACGACGTCACCATCCAGTCGGCGCGCGCCTTCACGGCTGCGCTCGTATTCGCGTAGACGACCACGGTGCGATCCGGGTGCGCATCGCAGAACGCGGCGAATTCGTCTGCCGGGCAGCCCAGATCGAGCGAACAGGTCGCGTCGAGATCGGGCATCAAAATGCGTTTTTCGGGACTGAGAATTTTCGACGTCTCGCCCATGAAACGCACGCCGGCCACCACGAGCGTCTTGGCGGCATGATTTCGGCCGAAACGCGCCATTTCGAGCGAATCGGCCACGCAGCCGCCGGTCTCTTCGGCGAGGTCCTGCAGGTCGGAGTCGACGTAATAGTGCGCCACCAGCACGGCGTCCCGCTCGACGAGCAAACGCTTGATCTTGGCCTTAAGCGCCGCGCGTTCCTCCTGCGACGGCGCCTCCGGGACACGCGCCCAGGCATGGGCTACGCACGTGGCGCCGCTCGATGCGGGGCGCTCGAATTCTACGGATTTAAGTGAGGCATTCATTTTCGCGTGGCCCGAGGGGTGGACCTGGAATGACAAAACCCCGCCGTGGCGGGGTTTCGATTATGCGTCAAAAACAGATTTCTGGCTGAACCCGTTCACGCGTAGCGGCGCAGACGCGTCGCGAATTCCTGCAATGCGTGAATGCCACTCTGCTCGGCGCGATGGCACCAGTTCTGCAACTGACCCAGCAACTGCTCGCGCGATGCGTTCGAACGGTCCCAGATACCGGCCAGTTCGCGACGCAGTTCGTAGTACGTCTTCACGGCGTTGCTGTGCGCGAAGATCTCGCCCAGTTGCTGCTTCTGCGGCTCTTGCAGCGATGCTTCGTCGTGATGCAGCCACTTGCGCGCGCCGCGGAACAACTGATATTCGCCATGCTGACGCTTGTCCTTGAAGCGCGCCAGTTCTTCACCGTAGGCACGCTGGAAGGTCTTCGCGTAACGCGCCATCACTTCATAGCGGTTCGAGAGCACGGCCTGCAACGTATCGTCGTCGCATGCGGTCTTGATCTTCGCGAGCTTCGGCGTCGGCGCAACCTTCTTCACCTTGGCCAGGCCCACGAACGACAGCGTACGGATGTACAGCCAGCCGATGTCGAATTCGTACCACTTGTTCGACAGCTTGGCCGACGTGGCGTACGTGTGGTGGTTGTTGTGCAGCTCTTCGCCGCCGATGATGATGCCCCACGGCAGCAGGTTCGTCGACGCGTCGGCGCAATTGAAATTGCGGTAGCCCCAGTAGTGGCCCAGACCGTTGATCACGCCAGCAGCCCAGAACGGGATCCACACCATCTGCACGGCCCACACGGTCAGACCGAGGGCACCGAACAGCGCGATGTTGATGATCATCATCATGCTGATGCCCAGAATCGGGTAACGCTTGTAGATGTTGTTCTCGATCCAGTCGTTCGGCGTACCGTGGCTGAACTTGCGCAGCGTTTCTTCGTTCTTCGCTTCAGCGCGATAGAGTTCGGCACCTTCGGCCAGCACCTTCCACAGGCCACGCGTTTGCGGGCTGTGCGGGTCTTCCGGCGTTTCGCACTTGGCGTGGTGCTTGCGGTGAATCGCGGCCCACTCGCTCGTGATCATGCCCGTGGTCATCCACAGCCAGAAACGGAAGAAATGGGCGACGATCGGATGCACGTCGAGCGCGCGGTGCGCCTGGCAACGATGCAGATAGATGGTCACACCGGCGATCGTCACATGGGTGACGGCCAACGTGTAGAAGAAGATCTTCCAGCCGCTCCAGTCGAGCAGGCCGGTCGAGAGAAATCCAAGGAGACTGTCCAGCAAAATATCACTCCAAACTAATCAATACGGTAGCCATCACGGCAAAGCATCGAAATGTGCCGTGTCTTGTCTTGTCGGGTCGAAGGCCGATGTGGACATAGGCCGTCGCGTCAGGTCTCGTTCTTGCGCTCGCTTGACGCTTCGATTCGCTGGAGGACGGCAAGTTGCGGTGCCGGTGCGATATAGGCGGAAAACGGTGCGGAAAACGTGCCAGTGAACATCTGGCTTTATGGTTTGGGACGCATTTTACCCGACGGACCGTTGCCCGTGTGTCGCCTCGCAGCCACGCAATTTGTCGCAGGTCAACCCGTCGGCTTAGGGAAAAAGGTCTATCAGGCCGTCTTTCCTGCGTCATCCGCCTGTGGCAAGGGCGTTTGGGGCGTCGAATTGGCCGAATTCGGCTGTTCGTGCGCCCCCTCTGGCGAAACGGGGCCATCGACCGGCAGATGGGGGGCTTGCGCAGGAATCCCGTCCGCCCAGTCGTTCAGGATACGTATTTCGCGCTGGGCATACGGAATTTCAATACCATGCTCACGAAATGTGCGCCAAATCCGCAAATTGATGGTGGAACGGATGCCGCCGCTGCCTTGCGCCGGATCTTGCACCCAGAAACCCATTTCCAGATCCATCCCATCGGCACCGAAGTTCAGCAACAGCGCCGAGGGCGGCGGATCCGTCAGCACGCGGGGGATGTCTTCGGCCGCCTTGAGCATGAGCGACATCGCCAGCTCGACGTCCGCGCTATACGCGACCTGCACCGTCACTTTGGCCCGTCCGCGGGTCTCGGTGAACGAATGGTTCTGCACGACGTTCGTCACCAGTTGCTCGTTCGGCACCAGCGCTTCGACGCCGTCCAGCCCGCGCACGACCGAGTACCGCGTGTTGATTTGCGAGACGGTGCCGTGATACGTCGACACCGTAATCAGGTCGCCGATGCGCACGGAGCGGTCCAGCAGGATGATGAAGCCCGACACCAGGTTCGACGCGATCTTCTGCAAGCCGAAACCCAACCCCACGCCAAGCGCACCACCGAACACGCCCAGCACAGTGATGTCGATGCCGACGAACGACAGCGTCGCGAGCACGGCGATCAGCGTCAGCAAGCCCTTGACCACACGCGAGAGCACCACCTTCAGGTTGCCGTCGAGCGTGGTCGTGCGCATGATCCGGTCTTCGATCAGCGAGCCGACCCACATCGCCAGCACCAGCGTCACGCCGATCCAGAGCAGGCCCGACAGCATCGAGAGCAGCGTCAGATGGCTTGAGCCGACAGCGAACTTGACGCTGGCGAGCCACTTGAGGATGTCGTCGTGCACGCCCAGGACATAGGCGAGCATCGAGAACCAGGCGAGCGTCGTGAACACCCGCTCGAACACCTTGAGCAACCCCGAAGCATGGGGCGACGAAGCAAACAACCGGCGGGCGAAGTAGAACGCGAGATAGATGAGCGCAGTGCCGAACAGCGGGACTTCCGCGAGCATCAGCAACGAGACGTGCGTGTATTCCTGAAGCACCACGCGCGTGAGCGCCACGCACATCCAGCCGAACATCGGGAAGAACGAGCGACGCAGGCTCGACGAACCCGCGCGGCGTGCAGGAGCCACGCGCTCGAAATGGCGATCGAGGCGTCCGATCATCCAGCGACGCAGCACGAGGGCGACGGCAAGCGCGCCCACGAGCGCGACGATCTGCCAGATGATCTGCGGATCGCCGAAGTCGCGAACGACGTCCCGCACCAACCTCGCGAAAGCCGGACTTTCCTGCATCGCCATTTCCTTCTATCTCTTCTAGTTATTCGTCGATATTAGCTGACGGCACAACTGCCGCCTTGGCGGCCGGACGACGCTCGAACACGGCGGCGAAAAAGCCGTCGGTCGCGTTGCGATGCGGCAACAGTTCGAGGTACTTGCCCGTGTCGAGTCCGATTTTCTGCGCCGCCAGCAATTCGTTCGCAGGCAGCAGCACGAAGTCCGGATGCGCGGTGAGGAACGCCTCGGCAATCGCGCTGTTCTCCTCAGTCAGCACACTGCACGTCGCGTACACGAGACGGCCGCCCGGCTTCACAAGACGCGCGGCGCTCGCGAGGATCGACGTCTGCTTCTGCGTGAGTTCTTCGACCGACTGCGGCGACTGACGCCACTTCAGGTCCGGATTGCGACGCAGCGTGCCGAGCCCGCTGCACGGCGCGTCGACCAGCACGCGGTCGATCTTGCCGGCCAGACGCTTGATCTTGCTGTCGTTCTCGCTGTCGATCATCACCGGATAGACGTTCGACAAGCCGCTGCGCGCCAGACGCGGCTTGAGCTTGGCCAGACGCTTCTCCGACACGTCGAACGCATACAGACGCCCGGTCGAGCGCATGGCCGCACCGATGGCAAGCGTCTTGCCGCCCGCCCCTGCGCAGAAGTCGACGATCATCTCGCCACGGCGCGGTGCCACAAGTTGGCACAACAGCTGGCTGCCTTCGTCCTGCACTTCGATGGCACCGGACATGAACAACGGGTGTTTCTGCAACGCCGGCTTACCCGCCAGACGAATGCCGTTGGGTGCCATCGGCGTCGGCTCGGCCGAGAAGCCGCTCTCACGCAGCCCGGCCAGCACGTCGTCGCGGGTCGCCTTGATCACGTTCACGCGGCAGTCGAGCGGGGCCGGCTGGTTCAGCGCGGCGGCAAGGGCTTCCAGTTCGGTGGCGTCGAAACGCGCGGCCAGACGGTCGTACAGCCACGCCGGCAAGTTAGTACGCACTCTCGGTGCCAGGCTTGCCGGATCGATCTGACCGACGTGTTCGAGCCACGTCGCTTCTTCGGGCGTCGCGACCAGTTCGACCGACGCAATGCCGCGCGTGAAGGCCAGACCGAGCAGCGCCAGACGGCGCTCCTGCGAGCCCGTGCCGCTCACGGCGTGCTGACCGAATTCGAGCTTGCGGCGCAGGATGGCGAAGACCGTCTCCGCCAGCACACCGCGCTCGCGGTGGCCCAGCTTGTCGTTGGCACGGAAGTAGGTGCTGACCAACGTGTCGGCCGGGCCGGTGAACGTCAGCACGCTGCCAAGCAGGCGCTGCGTGTGTTCGAACAGTGCCGGGGGCAGACGCTCGCCGCGCATGCCGGTGCCACCGACCGGGGCGTCCGGACGGCGCTCGTAGCGCGTGCGGTCGTACTTGTCGGGACGGACGTAGCGCTCCTGGCGCTCGCCATGGCCACCACTGCCGCCCTTGGACGACTGACGGTTATCGGAGGAACGGCCGCCAGAGCGGTGACCGGATGAATTGGCGCCATCGCGGCGCTGGGTCGGGCGGGTGCTCATGCGTCCTCACCAAAAAGCCATTGCGAATCTTGCGAATCGGGGGTGCCGTCGGCACGTGGAGTCAGCGTCACGCGGCCATCCGCGATGACCAGACGGTCCTCCACGAACCAGCGCACGGCGCGCGGGTAAATGATGTGCTCTAGGGGCAGAATGCGCTCTGCCAGTGTCTCGGGCGTGTCGCCGTCGCGCACAGGCAAGGCGGTTTGCAGCACGTACGGGCCGTGATCCAGCTCGGCCGTCACGAAATGCACCGTTGCGCCGACGATCTTGCAACCGGCTTCCAGTGCACGGGCGTGCGTTTGCAGCCCCGGGAACGCCGGCAGCAGCGACGGATGGATGTTGAGGAGGCGCCCGGCGTAGTGGCCGGTGAATGCCGGCGTGAGAATGCGCATGAACCCGGCGAGCACGACCAGATCGGGCTGGTGACGGTCGATCTCGGCGGCCAGCTCGGCGTCGAAATCTTCACGGGTCTTGCCGAGACTCGGGACCACGGCCGTGGGAATGCCGTTTTCCTGGGCAAATGCCAGGCCTTCGGCGTCGGGACGATTGGCGATGATGGCGGCCACGCGGGCCGGCCAGCCTTCTGCGGTACAGGCCCGGACGATGGCCTGCATGTTGCTGCCTCGTCCGGAAATCAGGATGACAATGTTCTTCATCGCCGGATTTTATCATTGGCGCGGCGCACCAGACAGCGCGATCCGCGCCGCGATGGCCCCGAAGCGTTTATAATTCAACGTTCTGCGGCGCCGCAATGTCGGTTCGAGCGCCCTGTGTCGACCGGTTGTCCCCGGGCGCGACAGGCCGCCAGACCTTCCCAGCCACGCCGCGCGGCTATTTCATCACTCAACGTCCTGTAGACGCTTCTTTATCGTGCGAGTCTTCCGGGGTCTACCCAACGCGCAAAGCAAAGCGCCCTGCGTGCTGACGATCGGCAATTTCGACGGCGTGCATCTGGGCCACCAGGCACTGCTCGCGCGCGTGCGCGCGGCGGCGGCTGCGCGCGGCTTGCCGGTGTGCGTGATGACGTTCGAGCCGCATCCTCGCGAATACTTCATGCCCGACCGGGCACCGGCCCGCATCTCCAATCTGCGCGACAAGTTCGAAGCGCTGCGCTCGCACGGCGTCGACCGTCTCGTGGTGGAACACTTCAACGCGCATTTCGCCGGACAGTCGCCCGAAGACTTCGTGCGCAACATCATCGTCGACGGCCTGCACACGCGCTGGCTGCTGGTGGGCGACGATTTCCGCTTCGGCGCGAAGCGCGCGGGCGACATCGAATATCTGCGTGACGCCGGCCGCCGCTTCGACTTCGTCGTCCAGCAAATGCCGACCATCGCACACGACGGCGTGCGCATTTCCAGCTCGGAAGTGCGTGCGGCGCTCGCCGACGGCAACTTCGAGCGCGCGCACGCGCTGCTAGGCCGTCCGTATGCGATCACCGGTCACGTCGTGCACGGCATGAAGCTCGGCCGCAAACTCGGCTTCCCGACGCTCAATCTGCGCATCGCGCACAAGCACCCGGCCCTCTCGGGCATCTTCGTCGTTCAGGTGCACGGTCTGGCGGACAAACCGCTGCCCGCCGTGGCAAGCCTGGGCCTGCGCCCGACCGTGGACGATTCCGGTCGCGTGCTGCTCGAAGTGCATCTGCTCGACTTCGTGGGCGATTGCTACGGCAAGCTGGTGCGCGTGGAATTTTTGCAGAAACTGCGTGACGAAGCGAAATTCGACGGACTGGCCGAACTCGAAGCCGCCATCGCGCAGGACACGCGCGAGGCCCGTGCCTATTTCGCCCATGCACTCGACGCCAATGGCCCGAGCGCACGACGCGACTTCGCCACCACGGCGACCGACCGAATTAGTTGATCTTCGCCCGCGTGCGCCGGCGCTCAGCGTCTCGCGCGCGGCCCGCTGCCGCCTCTGGCATTTGCCCGGGCGTTGCCCTTCTGGCCCACAAGGCCTCCGCAACGCCACCGGCGCGAGCGCCCCACACCGATTCCAAAATTCGATAGCGTTGCATCCATGAGCGAAAAGAAAGCCCCGAGCAAATACCCCGTCAACCTGCTGGACACGCCGTTCCCGATGCGTGGCGACCTGCCCAAGCGCGAGCCGCTGTGGGTCAAGCAATGGCAGGAAAAGAAGATCTACGACAAGATCCGCAAAGCCAGCAAAGGCCGCCCGAAGTTCATCCTGCACGACGGCCCGCCGTATGCGAACGGCGACATCCACATCGGTCACGCGGTCAACAAGATCCTCAAGGACATGATCGTCAAGGCGCGCAGCCTCGCAGGCTTCGACGCCGCCTACGTGCCGGGCTGGGACTGCCACGGCATGCCCATCGAAATCCAGATCGAAAAGCAGTTCGGCAAGCATCTGCCGGTGCGCGAAGTGCAGGAAAAGGCGCGCGCCTACGCTGCGGTGCAGATTGAGCGCCAGAAGGCCGACTTCGAGCGTCTGGGTGTGCTGGGCGACTGGGACAATCCGTACAAGACCATGAACTTCTCGAACGAAGCCGGTGAGCTTCGTGCGCTCGCGAAGATCCTGGAGAACGGCTATGTGTATCGCGGCCTGAAGCCGGTGAACTGGTGCTTCGATTGCGGCTCGGCGCTGGCCGAAGCGGAAGTCGAGTACAAGGACAAGACCGATCTGGCCATCGACGTCGGCTTCGCCTTCGCCGAACCGGAAAAGGTCGCCAAGGCCTTCGGTCTGCCGAAGCTGCCGCGCGAAGACGGGTTCATCGTCATCTGGACGACGACCCCGTGGACCATCCCGTCGAACCAGGCGCTCAACGTTCATCCGGAAGTCGAGTACGCGCTCGTCTCGACCGAACGCGGCCTGCTGATCCTCGCGACCGATCGCGTGGAAGACTGCCTGAAGACGTACGGCCTGCATGGCGAGATCATCGCCCGCACGAAGGGTGAAGCGCTCTCGCTGATCCGCTTCCGTCACCCGCTCTCCACGGCCGACGAAGGCTACGACCGCACCTCGCCGATCTACCTCGGCGACTACGTGACGACCGACACCGGTACCGGTATCGTCCACTCGGCCCCGGCCTACGGCGTGGAAGACTTCGTGTCGTGCAAGGCGCACGACATGCCGGACTCGGAAATCCGTATGCCGGTGCTGGGCGACGGCCGCTATCAGGACAGCCTGCCGCTGTTCGGCGGTCAGTCGATCTGGGACGCCAACCCGCAGATCGTCGACGCGCTACGCGACGCGGGCACGCTGTTCCACTCGTTCAAGTACACGCACAGCTACATGCACTGCTGGCGTCACAAGTCGCCGATCATCTATCGCGCGACGAACCAGTGGTTTGCCGGTATGGACGTGAAGCCGGTCGACGGCGCACCGGGCAACGGCCGGACGCTGCGCGAGATCGCGCTCGCCGGGATCGAAGCGACGGAGTTCTTCCCGTCGTGGGGCAAGCAACGCCTGCACAACATGATCGCGCACCGCCCGGACTGGACGCTCTCGCGTCAGCGCCAATGGGGCGTGCCGATGGCGTTCTTCGTCCACAAGGAAACCGGTGCGCTGCACCCGCGCACGCCCGAGCTGCTCGAAGCTGTGGCCAAGCGTGTGGAAACCGAAGGCATCGAAGCCTGGCAGACGCTCGACCCGGTCGAACTGCTCGGCGACGAGGCCAACGATTACGTGAAGAACCGCGACACGCTCGACGTGTGGTTCGACTCGGGCACCACGCACTGGCACGTGCTGCGCGGCTCGCATGCGCATGAACTGGGCTTCCCGGCCGACCTGTATCTGGAAGGCTCGGACCAGCACCGCGGCTGGTTCCACTCGTCGCTGCTGACCGCCTCGATGCTCGACGGCCGCCCACCCTACAAGGCGCTGCTCACGCACGGCTTCACCGTCGACGGTCAGGGCCGCAAGATGTCGAAGTCGATCGGCAACACCATCGTGCCGCAGGAAGTGGCCGACAAGCTCGGCGCGGAAATCATCCGTCTGTGGGTGGCCTCGACCGATTACTCGGGCGAGCTGTCGATCTCCGACGAGATCCTTAAGCGCGTGACCGAAGGCTATCGTCGCATCCGCAACACGCTGCGCTTCCTGCTCGCGAACCTGGCCGACTACGACCACGCGAAGCACACGATGCCGGCGGATCAGTGGCTGGAAATCGACCGTTACGCCGTGGCGCTGGCGCAATCGCTGCAAACCGAAGTGCTCGGCCACTACGATCGTTACGAGTTCCACCCGGTCGTGTCCAAGCTCCAGACGTTCTGTTCCGAAGACCTCGGCGGCTTCTACCTCGACATCCTCAAGGATCGTCTGTACACGAGCGCACCGGACGCCCCGGCACGCCGCGCCGCGCAGAACGCGCTGTATCACATCACGCACGGTCTGCTGAAGCTGATGGCCCCGTTCCTGTCGTTCACGGCGGAAGAAGCGTGGCAGGTGTTCCAGCCGGGCAACGACACGATCTTCACGGAGACGTACTACGCCTATCCGGAAGTCGCGGAAGGCACGCGTCTGCTCGAGAAGTGGCATCTGCTGCGCACGGTGCGCGGCGACGTCACCAAGGCACTCGAAGAAGCCCGTGCCGCCGAGCAGATCGGCTCGTCGCTGCAAGCCGAAGTGGACGTGCGCGTCTCGGGCCGCAAGTACGACGTGCTGGCCAGCCTCGGCGACGACCTGCGTTTCGTGCTGATCACGTCGGCCGCGAAGGTCTCGCAAGTCGCCTCCGAAGCGGAGGAAGGCGTGGTCGTCACGCCGTCGACGCATCAGAAGTGCGAGCGCTGCTGGCACTATCGTGAAGACGTGGGCGCAGATGCGGCTCACCCGACCCTTTGCGGACGTTGCGTGTCGAATCTCTTCGGCAGCGGCGAACACCGGAGCGCGGCATAATGGCAAGCAAAGCAGGCGCCCGTACGGGCGCGAAGCGTGGCGGTAGCAGCAATGCACGTAGCGGCGCGTCCCTCGGACTGGCGCCGTGGCTGGGCATCGCGGTCATTGCGATCCTGATCGATCAGGTCACCAAGCTCACGATTCTGAAGACGTTCCAGTACGGCGAATTCCGCCCGCTGACCTCGTTCTTCAATCTCGTGCTGGTGTACAACAAGGGCGCAGCGTTCAACTTCCTGGCGGCTGCCGGTGGCTGGCAACGCTGGTTCTTCACGCTGCTCGGCATCGTGGCGGCCACGGTGATCGTGGTGTTGCTCAAGCGTCATAACGGTCAGAAGATGTTCTGCCTGTCGCTGTCGCTGATTCTCGGCGGTGCGCTCGGCAACGTGATCGATCGGGTGGTCTATGGCCATGTGATCGACTTTCTGGACTTTCACGTCGGCGGCTGGCACTGGCCGGCGTTCAACGTGGCCGATTCGGCCATTTGCGTGGGCGCAGTGCTGCTGGTGATCGACGAGTTGCGACGCGTGCGGCGCGGCAAATAACGCAACGCAGCCGCAGCGATCTGCGGCACGATGCGTCCACGGCGTGTAGCCGTTGCGACGAATCGGTAAGCAGCAAACACCGTCGCGGCGCCCTGGAGGCGCCGCGCGGCACTTTGGAGGAGGCATTTCCTATGAAACGTGGTGAACTGGCTGGCAAGACCATCGTGCTCGGCCTGACGGGCGGCATCGCCTGCTACAAGTCGGCAGAACTCACGCGGCTGCTCATCAAGGCAGGTGCCACGGTACAGGTCGTGATGACCGAAGCCGCCACGCAATTCATCACCCCGCTCACGATGCAGGCGCTCTCGGGCCGCCCGGTGTTCACCAGTCAGTGGGACAACCGCGTCGACAACAACATGGCGCACATCGACCTCTCGCGTGAGGCCGACGCCATTCTCATCGCCCCCGCCTCCACCGACTTCCTCGCCAAGCTCGCGCACGGCATGGCCGACGATCTGCTCTCCACGTTGTGTGTGGCGCGCGATTGCCCGCTGCTGGTCGCACCCGCGATGAACCGTCAGATGTGGGCCAATCCGGCCACGCAACGCAACGCGGCGACGCTACGCGGCGACGGCATCGAGATTCTCGGCCCGGGCAGCGGCGATCAGGCCTGCGGCGAAATCGGCGACGGGCGCATGCTCGAACCGGAAGACCTGTATGAAGCGCTTGCAGGCTTCTTCCAGCCGAAGCGTCTGGCGGGACGTCGCGTACTCATCACCGCCGGTCCGACCTTCGAGCCGATCGATCCGGTGCGCGGACTCACGAACCGCTCCAGCGGCAAGATGGGTTTCGCCCTCGCGCGCGCCGCCGCACAGGCGGGTGCCGACGTGCATCTCGTGGCCGGGCCGACCGCGCTCGCGACGCCCTACGGCGTGACCCGCAGCAACGTCCAGACCGCGCAACAGATGTACGACGCCGTGATGGCCGACGTTTCGCGTAACGACATCTTCATCGCGGTCGCCGCCGTGGCCGACTGGCGCGTTCGCGACGTAGCGCACGACAAGATCAAGAAGACAGGCGACGCCGACGTCCCGACGCTCGAATTCGTCCAGAACCCGGACATTCTCGCCGCCGTGGCGCAACTGCCGAAGCCGCCGTTTTGTGTGGGCTTCGCCGCCGAGTCCGGCGATCTCGAAAAGCACGGTGCGCAAAAGCGTCAGCGCAAACAGGTGCCGCTGCTTGTGGGCAATCTCGGCCCGGCCACGTTCGGGCAGGACGACAACGAAGTCATTCTGTTCGACGAAGCGGGCCAGAAGCGTCTGCCGCGCGCCGACAAACAAGCGCTCGCGCGCAGCCTGATCATCGAAATCGCCGCACGGCTGCCGTCGCGCACGCCCGGCTGACGGGCTGAACGGCCTGATGGCCATGGCGATCCGCTCGCGCGCCGACGCCCGTCGCCGCAGCGGCCCTCGCCGCAATACCCCTACCGCCAGTCCGTCTGTCATTGTCGTTGTCCGGCGACGCTGACAGACTGGCAGGCGCGGTGGCAGTCGGCGACGACCAGCAAACGCATCACACGCCCCACGACCTGCCGCCATCAGTACCCGGGCCTTCGGCCCATCGCAGAAGATATCAACCAGATGACGCAACCTCCTACGCCCTCGCGGCCAGCCGTCAGTGTCTACGGGACATTGAGCATGCTCGCCGCGATCATGTTCTTCGGCTTCATGACCATCGGCATGCCGCTGCCCGTGCTGCCGGTGTACGTCCACGAAACGCTGGGCTTCGGCTCGTTCGTGGTCGGGGTGACGATCGGTATCCAGTCGGTCGTCACGCTACTGCTGCGCTCCTATGCCGGACGCACCGTCGACACGCGCGGTCCGCGCAACGCCGTGCTGACCGGCCTGTGCGGCTGCGCGGCGGCCGGTGTGCTGTACCTCGTCGCCTCGATGGTGCCGAACCCGTCGCTGGCGCTCGGCGTGCTGCTGGCGGGACGCGTCGTGCTCGGCTTCGGCGAAAGTCTGCTGCTCACGGGCGGCATGTCGTGGGGCATCGGCCTGCTCGGCGCGACGCACGCGAGCAAGGCGATTTCGTGGCAAGGCGTGTCGATGTACACCGCGCTCGCCGTGGGGGCACCGTTCGGTGCGTATTTGCTGCAAGCCGCAGGCTTCACCGTCGTTTCGCTGGTCAACATCGGCCTGCCGGCCGTGGCGTTCGCTATCGCGCTGCGTCTGCCTGCGGCGGCGCCGGTCGGTGGTACCCGTCTGTCGTTCTTCAAGGTGGTCGGGCTGGTGTGGCGTCCGGGTCTCGCGATGACGCTGGGCAGCATCGGCTACGCCGTCATCGCTGCCTTCATCACCCTGTTCTACGCGAGCCACGGCTGGTCGGGTGCGGCGTTCGCGCTCACGCTCTACAGCGGCACGTTCATCGCGATGCGGATTCTGCTCTCGCATGCAGTCGACCGCTTTGGCGGACGCCGCGTCGCCATGTGCTCGCTCGTCTTCAGCGCCATCGGTCAGTTCCTGCTGTGGGGCGCAGTCAATCCGCATATGGCGCTCGCCGGCGCAGCGCTCACCGGAATGGGTTTCTCGCTGGTGTTTCCGGCGCTGGGCGTGGAGGCATTGCGTTCCGTGCCGCCGCAGAACCGGGGCGCGGCACTGGCCGCGTACTCGGCGTTCTTCGATCTCGCGCTCGGTCTGATCGGACCGATGGCCGGTCTCGTCGCCAACTTCTTTGGCTACGCCTCGATCTTCCTTTGCGGTGCCGTTGGCGGCATCGTCGCGATTGTGATGATTGCGCGCCTGCCGCATGCAGGCCTCGGGGCCGCCCCGGTGGATTCGTCCGCCAGCAGCGGTCACTGATCGGAGCGACCCACCCATGACGCAACCCGCTGCACGTATCAAACTCTCGGTGCTCGATCAGACACCGGTCATTCACGGCCATAGCGTGGTGGACGCCATCGCCGCGACCGTCGAACTGGCGCAAGCCGCCGACGACCTCGGCTACACGCGCTACTGGTGCGCAGAACACCACGGACTGCGCGGTGTGGCCAACCCCGCGCCGGAAGTCATGATCGCCCGGCTGGCGAGCGTGACGAAGCGTCTGCGCGTGGGCTCGGGCGGCGTGATGCTGCCCTACTACAGCCCGTTCAAGCTGGCCGAGCAATTTCTGATGCTCGAAGCGCTGTTTCCGAATCGCATCGACCTGGGCGTCGGCCGCGCCCCCGGCGGCGACATGCGCACCGCACGCGCCGTCGCCAAGGGGCCGTACGACGCGGGCGAGCATTTCCCGCAACAAGTCGCCGAACTGGCGGGACTCTTCGGTGACACGCTCGCCGACGACCATCCGTACCGTGGCGTGCTCCTGCAACCGGCGGTGGAAACACGCCCTGAGTTGTGGGTGCTAGGCTCCAGCGAATTCGGCGGACTGCTCGCTGCGCAACTCGGCCTGCGCTACTGCTTCGCACACTTCATCAATGCGCATTACGGCCATCGTGTGACGCAGGCTTATCGCGAGCGGTTTACACCGGGGCAACTCGACAAACCCTACTGCTCAGTCGCGTTGTTCGTCATCTGCGCCGACACGGATGCAGAAGCCGAGGCGCTCGAAGCGGGCGTGGATCTGCGTCGGGTGCAGATGGCGTACGGCATGAACGAGCCGATCCCCAGCCTCGATCAGGGTGCGCAGGCCAAGCCGCAATACCGGGAGCGGGAACTGTCCGTGATCGCCCGGGAGAAGCCGCGTAGTATCATCGGCACCCCGGAGCGCGTGACCGAACGTGTGCTGGAATTGCAAGAGCAGTTCGAAGCGGACGAAATCACCGTACTGACGGTCGCCGGCAGCTACCGCGCCCGTCTGCGTTCGCATGAACTGCTGGCGCAGGCGTTTTCGCTGCGTGCCGACGACTGATGTGGCCTGACGAGCTGCACCATCCACATCCTGAAAATTTTTGATTCACTCGCCTTAACTCAACGCCATACGCCATGAAACTCGACGTCAAGATCCTCGACGAACGCCTGCGCACGCAGTTGCCCGCTTATGCCACACCGGGCAGCGCCGGCCTCGATTTGCGTGCGTGCCTCGACGCACCGATGACCATCGCGCCGGGACAGACGGTGCTCGTGCCGACGGGTCTGGCCGTCCACCTCGCCGATCCGGGCTACGCCGCCCTGATTCTGCCGCGCTCCGGCCTCGGCCATAAGCACGGCATCGTGCTGGGCAATCTGGTCGGTCTGATCGACTCGGACTATCAGGGCCAGTTGATGGTCTCGACGTGGAATCGCGGCAACGAGCCGTTCGTGCTGAACCCGTTCGAGCGTCTGGCACAACTGGTGATCGTGCCGGTCGTGCAGGCCGAGTTCAACATCGTCGACGAATTCCCGGAAAGCGATCGCGGCGCCGGCGGCTTCGGCAGTACCGGCAAGCAGTAACGACGCTGTAACTCGCTCGCTCCTCACACGGGCGACGCATAAAAGAAAAGCGCCGCATTTCGCGGCGCTTTTTCTTTGCAACAGTATCGAATCGATTACTCGACTTCGGCCGCTTCCGGCTGAGCCTTGGTGTTGCCGTCTTCCGGGAAAGACAGTTGCACCTGATCGTTCTCGTCGAGATCGACGGTCACGCGGCCCCCGCTGGTCAGACGCCCGAACAGCAGTTCGTCCGCCAGCGCACGACGGATCGTGTCCTGAATCAGACGCTGCATCGGCCGTGCGCCCATGAGCGGATCGAAGCCCTTCTTCGACAGATACGCACGCAGCTTGTCGGTAAAGACAACCTCGACCTTCTTCTCATGCAGCTGGTCTTCGAGCTGGATGAGGAACTTGTCGACCACGCGCAGGATGATCTGCTCGTCGAGCGGCTTGAAGCTGATGATCGAGTCGAGGCGGTTGCGGAACTCCGGCGTGAACATGCGCTTGATGTCGGCCATCTCGTCGCCGGCCTGACGCTCGTTCGTAAAGCCGATGCTCGCACGGTTGATCGTCTCGGCCCCCGCGTTCGTCGTCATGATGATGATGACGTTGCGGAAGTCGGCCTTGCGACCGTTGTTGTCCGTCAGCGTGCCGTGGTCCATGACCTGAAGCAGCACGTTGAAGATGTCCGGATGCGCCTTCTCGATTTCGTCGAGCAACAGCACGCAATGCGGCTTCTTCGTGACGGCTTCCGTCAGCAAACCACCCTGATCGAAGCCCACGTATCCCGGCGGCGCGCCAATCAGACGGCTCACCGCATGGCGCTCCATGTACTCCGACATATCGAAGCGGATCAACTCGATGCCCAGCGTGAACGCGAGTTGCTTGGCGACTTCGGTCTTGCCGACACCGGTCGGGCCCGAGAACAGGAACGCGCCGATCGGCTTGTCCGTCTTGCCCAGCCCGGCGCGCGACATCTTGATCGCTGCCGACAGCGCATCGATGGCCGGGTCTTGCCCGAACACCACGCTCTTCAGATCACGATCGAGCGTCTGAAGCTTGCCACGGTCGTCTGCCGACACGCTTTGCGCCGGAATCCGTGCAATCTTCGAGACGATTTCCTCGATCTCGCCCTTGCCGATGGTCTTCTTCTGCTTCGACTTCGGCAGGATCCGCTGCGCAGCGCCCGCTTCGTCGATCACGTCGATGGCCTTGTCCGGCAGGTGACGGTCGGTAATGAATTTGGCCGACAACTCAGCCGCGGCCGACAGTGCGCTCGACGAATACTTCACGCCGTGGTGCTCTTCGAAACGCGACTTCAGGCCGCGCAGAATCTGCACCGTCTGCTCGACGGTCGGCTCGTTCACGTCGATCTTCTGGAAGCGACGCGACAGTGCTGCGTCCTTTTCGAAGATGCCGCGATACTCGGTAAAGGTCGTCGCACCGATGCACTTGAGCTGGCCCGAGGAGAGCGCCGGCTTGAGCAGGTTCGAAGCGTCCAGCGTGCCGCCCGACGCAGCACCTGCGCCGATCAGCGTATGAATTTCGTCGATGAACAGGATCGCGTTGTTGCGCTCCTTGAGTTCCTTGAGCACCGCCTTCAGACGTTGCTCGAAGTCGCCGCGATATTTGGTGCCGGCGAGCAGCGCGCCCATGTCCAGCGAGTAGACGGTGGCGTCCTGCAGAATCTCGGGCACTTCGCCGCGCGTGACGCGCCAGGCGAGGCCTTCGGCAATCGCCGTCTTGCCCACACCGGCCTCACCCACGAGCAGCGGATTGTTCTTGCGACGGCGGCACAGCACCTGCACCACGCGCTCGACTTCCGATTCCCGGCCGATGAGCGGATCGATCTTTCCGTCGCGCGCCATCTGGTTCAGGTTCTGGGTGTACTGAGCGAGCGGGCTTTCCTTGGCGTTGGCGCCTTCTTCCCCTTCGGCACTCCCTTCGCCGGCCTTGGCCGACTCGCCGGACGCGCCGGTCTTGGTAATGCCGTGAGAGATAAAGTTGACGACGTCCAGACGCGTTACGCCCTGCTGTTGCAGGTAGTAGACCGCGTGGGAGTCCTTCTCACCGAAGATGGCGACCAGCACATTCGCGCCCGTGACTTCCTTCTTGCCATTGGAAGTGGACTGAACGTGCATGATGGCGCGTTGAATCACGCGCTGAAAACCGAGCGTGGGCTGTGTGTCGACCTCGTCGCTGCCCGGCACCGTCGGCGTGTTATCTGCGATGAAGTTGCGCAGGTTCTGTCGCAAATCATCGAGATTGGCCGCGCAGGCGCGCAACACTTCGGCTGCAGTCGGGTTATCCAACAGGGCGAGCAACAGGTGCTCGACCGTGATGAATTCGTGTCGTGCCTGGCGCGCTTCCATAAACGCCATGTGCAGGCTGACTTCCAATTCCTGGGCAATCATGCTTCCTCCATCACGCACTGCAGCGGGTGCCCGGACTGCCTTGCATGGCTAACAACTTGCTCAACTTTGGTCGCCGCGACGTCGCGCGTAAAGACCCCACAAACTCCCCTGCCCTCGCGATGAACCTTGAGCATGATCTGCGTGGCAGATTCCCGGTCCTTATTAAAATATTCCTGAATGACCATCACCACGAACTCCATCGGGGTGAAATCGTCGTTCAACAGTACCACCTTGTACATGGACGGCGGCTTGAGCTGTTGCTCTTGCCGCTCCTGTACGGTGTCGTCATGCGTTGTCGGTAAGGTTGCCATACGTGGATTCTAAACAACTCTCGGGTGCAGGAAGCCATCGGAGCCCCAATGCCGCCTGCCGTCCGGTCGTCCACCGGCATGCCAACACTCGTCGATCAGCGCGTGCGTTGTCCAGCAAGGCGCTGCAGCCCCGACCACCGGGGGTGCCACACCCATATGAGTCAGCTTAACCCAAATTTCAAGGGCGTGTCTCCGCACGCCTTATACCCTCCGAGATATAAGGGTAAAACCTGATCGAACGTAACTTCTATCGTTCAAAAAGGGCTTGACACTATTGGTAGTTAGCGAAAACAATCGAACTGGCGCTTTTCCTCTATAAGTGGTTTAAAAGAAAAGATGCCTGGGTGAGCCTAAGAAGCCGCCGCCAGCCGGCGGGTTTTTCAGATGTGCTCGTTGTTGCGGTGATATGTAGTAGTCGTAATTGTTTAGGGGAAGTTTGTATGGCAACCGGTACGGTCAAATGGTTTAACGATGCCAAGGGTTTTGGTTTCATCACGCCGGACGAAGGTGGCGAAGATCTGTTCGCTCACTTCTCGGCGATCCAGATGAATGGATTCAAGACCCTGAAGGAAGGTCAGAAGGTTCAGTTCGAGGTCGTCCAAGGCCCGAAGGGCAAGCAGGCTTCGAACATCACGGCTCCGAACTGAGCCAGGCAGTTCGCAGCATTAGAAACCCGGCTTCGGCCGGGTTTTTTATTGCACCGCACCAATGCATGAGAAACGTTCATATATTTTGGATCCGTTTTTGCATGCAAATCACGCGCAACTTTCCGCTCCACCGATGAATCTTTACGGTATTAAGCTGCGTTTAATCCCTTATAAAACTATATTCATCGCAACATTCCACTCCGTTATTAAAATACTCCTTACCGATCCCGAGTTGCGGAAATCAATTACGCAATTACCTGAATTGACTAAGTAATCCTACGCAGTCACCCGCGCCGTCGATGCACAGAAATGACGCACGTTAAGCGTCGGAAACAAATAGTCTTTTAACGAATTCCAAAGCCCCGCTTGCGCCTAAAGGGCGGTTCATCCGATGGGTCGCCGGGCACATCGTTGAGTTTTTCGAATCGACCGGTTCGCTTCATTGGCACCTCTTGTTCGTGCCTCCGTCTGGGGCCGACAGATGCCCGCCAGCGCCCGCCAACCAAGGCGGTACGCGTCCCGCAAATGCCACGGGCCGCCCGGTAGGCAGCCCGTTTGGACACTTTCCCCTAAAGTCGCCCCGTCCCGCGAAGCGACCGGGTATCGGGGAGGTCACCCCAGATCGACGAAGACCTTTCCGGCCTCTATGCGGATCGGGTAGGTTCTGACCGCTTCGGTCAGCGGCGCGCACATCGCGGCGCCCGTACGTACGTCGAATTTTCCCTGATGCAACGGGCACTCGATCTCATGCCCTTCGAGGAAACCGTCGCACAGCCGCGCATTGCCGTGTGTGCACACGTTGTCCGTGGCGAACACGTCGCCGTCCACGCCATACAGCGCGATGTCCCGTCCGCCGACGACCACGCCGACGACATCGTCCTCGGGAATCGCGTCGCGCGACGCCGCCTCAATCCAGTTGCCGCTCATGATGTCCTCTTGTCTGTCTTGTCAGTCCTACCAGTCCTGCCCGTCGCGTCAGATCGGGTAAATGAGCGAGTTGGGAATCATCTCGCTGTCGAAAATGCATTGCCGCGACGCGAACTTCCAGCCGTCGTCCGTGCGTTTCACAATGTCCAGATACCGCCCGACCGACAGGATGTCCGTGAGCTGGTCGGGCTTGGTGCGAAACACGGCATAGTTCGCCTCGACGTGCAGCGTGTTGGCGTCCTGCGCACGAATCGAGGGCAGCCCGATCACGTGACGCTGGTAGTACGGGTCGTGAAACAGCGTGTCGCGAATGCCGTAGATGCGGTCGCGCAGCATGCCCTTGCTCTCGAACGAGAGCGTGGCGAGCGGCAGGCCCATGTCGAAGTTCTCGCGCGGCTGAATGCGATAGACGCATTCGTCCAGAAAGAACTCGGGCCAGGCGTCCCACTGCTGTGCATCGAGCGCCGCCGCGTAGGCCGCGTTGAGTTCGACCACGGCCTGAAACGTTGCAAAATCCACCATCGAATCGTCTCCCCAGATATCGTTCAGACGCCCATCACGCGACGCCAGTAGGCGTACATGCCGCGAATCAGCGTTTCCGTGACCATGTGCTCGGTGTTTTCCACGCCCGTGCCGCCCAACTCGGCCAGCACGCGGTGCCACGGCTTTTGTGCGAACCCCTCCTGCGAGCACTCGATGGCCTCGCCGTCGTCGGCGGACACGAAGCCCGCCGGGCCGAACAGATTGGCCTGACGCAAACGCCGCTGGGTCATTTCCTCGGTGTCGTCTTCAAACCCGAAGTGCGTCCACACAAAGTCGAACGCGTTGTGGCCACGCGGCTGGATATGGCGCGTGGATACCGAATTGACCTGTTGCTGAAGGATGACGCTGGGAAACAGCGTCATGAGGACCGCTGTCGGCCCCTTCCACCAGTCTTCCTGAACGATGTCGAGAAAGCGCATGTCGTTGAGTGCCATCGATTCCTTGAAGCTCGACACCCCCGACGTCACCTCGCCGCCCCCGCCCTGTCCGCGCGTGGAAACCATCGCTGCGTGGCGTCCATGCGCATCCATCACCAGCCGCGACTTGTTGTCGGCGCGCCAGAGACCGAACGTGACGAACCACGTATGCAGCAACCCCGGGTGATACGGATCCTTGATGTTCTCCTGCATCAGCTTCCAGTTACCCGGGATGCGTTGCTTGTTGTAGCCGAGAATTTTGAGCTTGCGTCCGTCGAACAACCGGTCGAAGTACGCGCAGATGTCCGGCCCCAGGAAGTCCTCGAGCGATTCGACGTCGTGATCGAACGACGCGAAGATCACCCCGCCGCGCGTGGCGACCTTCAGTTTCGTGAGTCCGTGATCCTCCGGCCGGAAATCCTTCGGCATACCGCCGTTGACCTTGCCGTCCTGCTTCACGCCACGCCGGAACGGCACACCTTGCAGGTTGCCCTTCAGGTCGTAGTTCCACTGGTGGTACGGGCAGTGGAAGTCGGTGCGGTTGCCGCGCTTCTCCCGGCAGAACTTCATGCCTCGATGCGCACATACGTTTTCAACCACATTGATTTCGCCGCTGGCGTCGCGCGTCACGATGACGGAGCGCTCACCGATCGCCGTGCGCTTGAAGTCGCCCGGATTCGGCACCTCGGCTTCCAGTCCGACGTAGTTCCAGTGCTGGCGGTAAAAACACTGCTCCAGTTCTCGACGGTGCAGTTGCTCGTCCGTGTAGACACGAAACGGGATGCGGCTGGAGCCCTCGGCAGGCCAGATATTCGGGATTTCCGACGTGTGCCCGGCGGCATCATGATCGGCACAGGGCGCCGGATCGAATCCGGTCTGGGGTGTTGTCGTCACGTTCGTCTCCTGAGGGATGCGGGGAAAGCGGTAATCACGCGGCCTTCGCGTAAAACGCGTCGGCGTAGATGTGTGCGCTGTCGATGCCACGCTGGCGAAGCAGACGCGTCGCGGCGTCGACCATCGGCGGAGCACCGCACAGATAGGCGCGCCAGCCGACAAGGGATTCGGGGGCGGCGAAATCGACGGCAAGGGCGTCGGTCACGTGGCCGGTGCGGTATTGCGGCTCGGCCCTCTCGTGCTCGCCAGGCACAGACGAGGCGGCCACCGTCGTCACGACGTGCAAGCGGATGCCGTCGTGATGCGCGGCAAGTTCGCGCAACCACGCGAGCCCATAAACGTCCTCGGCAGAACGCGCGCCGACATAGATCTCGATGGGGTTGGTCATGCCTCTGGCCAACGCACCGCGCACGATCGACAGCACGGGCGCAAGACCGGTGCCACCCGCGACACAGAGCATCGGGCCATCGTGGCGCGTCCGCAGATACGACGTGCCCAATGGGCCAGACACGCGCACGGCGTCGCCCACTTTCAGTTGCTCGTCGACGTAACCGGTGACAGCGCCGCCGGGCACACGGCGGATGTGGAATTCGAGCGTGTCGTCTGCGTCGAGCCCGGCCATCGAATACGGACGGATGTGCGCCGGCGTGAATTGCAGCGTGGCGTATTGTCCCGGCGAGAAACTGAGCGGCTTGGATGGCTTGAGCACCAGCCGCTTGATGTCGTGAGTCAGCGACTCGATGGCCAGCACGGTCGCCTTAAGGATTTTCGCGGGATGCACCACGACCTCGTCCAGCGCCGGTAACTCAATCTCGCAATCGCCGTGGAGGGTCGACTGGCAGGCGAGTACGTAGCGCTCGTCTGGTTGCCCTTCGTCGTGATGACGATACTCAACGCCCTGCGCTTCACGCACGTCCCCCGACACCACACGGCAACGGCATGTCCCGCAACGGCCTGACAGGCAGCTGTACGACACAGGAATGTTGCGATCGGTCAGGACTTTGAGAAGGTTGTCGCCCGGGGCGACGTCGAGTCGCTCGCCGAGCGGCTGCACGTGAACTTGCATGGGGATTGTCTCCGTTCTGACGGTGCCTTCCGGGCATCGCCGATGGCGTTAAAACGCCGTTTGCAAGAAGCATCGCGCAACGAACGATATAAACCAATAGAATCTCGTTTATATGCCCTATAAATTTCAGTGATTTTGCTTGCGTCGGCGTCTCGCGCCTGAAGAGGCCGATGGACTGCGGACTCGCTATGGATTCGCTATGGACTTGCATGCCGTCGATCTGAACCTGCTGGTCGTCTTCCAGCACCTCTACAACGCACGACGCGTATCTCGCGTCGCCGAAGCCCTCGGCGTGACGCAACCGGCCGTCAGCAATTCGCTCGCGCGCCTGCGCAAGTTGTTCAACGACGAGCTTTTCATCCGTACATCGCGCGGCATGTTGCCCACGCCGATGGCCACCGAGCTGGCCGAACCCGTGGCGGCGGCCCTCGACGCACTGCACGGCGTGTTCAACCGACAACTGGCGTTCGATCCGGCCACGAGCCAACGCGCGTTTCAGATTGCAATGACGGATATCGGCGAGGTGCATTTCCTGCCGAAGCTGATGCACGCATTAGGCGAGCGCGCGCCGGGCATTACGATCAGCACCGTGCGCAATACAGCGGTGAACCTGCGCGAGGAGATGGCGGCGGGTCAGGTGGACCTTGCCGTCGGGCATCTGCCGGATCTGTCGGCGGAGTTCTTTCAGCGGCGTCTGTTCCGGCAGAAGTACGTGTGCATGTTTCGCCCCGGGCATCCGCTCGATCGCGTGACGACGTCTGCACGTTCGAAGAAGACGCCGATGGCACGCATGACGCGCGAAGACTTCGAACGCGCCGAGCAAGTGATGGTGGTAGCAGCAGGCACCGGCCACGGTCAGGTCGACGAGTTCATGGCGCGCGCGCACGTACAACGCAACATACGGTTGCGCGTACCCCACTTCGTCGCACTGGCCGACATCCTCCATGCCACGGATCTCATCGCCACCGTGACCGAGAAGTTCGCACAACGCAGCGCCCAGCATTTCGGATTGCGTTACGTCGACCATCCCCTCGACATTCCCGACGTGCAGATCAATCTGTTCTGGCACGCCCGGTATCACCGCGAGCCGGCGAGTCAGTGGATGCGCACGCTGCTGTTCGAATTGTTCTCGGAGTGATGGCGGGATTCAGGGGAAAGGCGACGGCGCATCAGGGCGAAGCCACGTCGCGTCGAAGTCGTCGAGCGCCGCCGCTCAGCGCCCGTGCCACGTCTCCCATAGGCCGCGCCAGAACGCATTGGCATTTCGACGTGCCCGCCAGCGCAGGTTCGGCAATGCGACGCCGAGCCATTGATCCGCGTCGTCGATACGGCGCTCGCCGAAGCGCCCGGGGGCTTCGAACAGGTCTAGATAGGCCTGACGGTAGTGCCTGACCAGGGTGGCGTCGTGATAATACGTTTCCATCCATTTGCGCGACGCCGCGCCGATCTCCGCGCGCAATGCCGCGTTCGTCAGCAACTCCACCAGCGGGGCTTCGGCCGCTTCGAGCGGCACGTCGACCCAGGGCAAATCGCACGCGCCCGTGAGACGCCGCAGTTGCGATTGCACGCGATTATCGAGATGCCCCAGCGTGGGTTTGCCTTGCGATAGCGCTTCGAGCCCGGAGAGGTGATAGTTGCCCGTCACGCATTCGTCGAGCGCGATCGCGGCACGCTGCTTGAGCCGCAGACACTCGTCGTGCGGCGTGCCGGTGATCAGCCGGACCTCACACAACCCGCGGCGTTCGAGCTTTCGCAACAGACGCAACGTCTGCGGCGCACCTTTCGTCTCCCAGCGCTTGCGCCAGCCGGACGAGCGTCCGCTTGGCGAGAACACAACCACCGGACGTCCCGTCTCGCCCGCACACTCGGGATGTGGCAGATAGCGGGCGTCGTCGAGCGGCACGATGTTGGGTACGACGCGAGCGAAGGGATAGAAGCGCTCCGGCCCCTGTGCGATCACGAGTTGGGGAAGCGGGTCGTTGACGATACGCTCGCGCATCGCGGCGTCGTCGCGAGACCAGAGTTCGGGCGCGGAGTGAAACTGACGGATCAGTTTCTTCTGGCCGAAACGCGTGAGCAGATCCGGGCCGAACGTCGCATCCATCGGAAAAATCTGATGGATGTGAATGACGTCCGCCTCGGCAATGACATCGAGCGCCTCCTCCCGCTGACACTGCCAGTCGAGATCGACCGCGAACGTGCGCGACGCATACGCCGCAGCGTTGTAGACAACATGCCGCGCTGCGATGTCGGTGTGACGGTTCAGTGCCGCGACGATATTGCCCGGACTGCCCGCCACCGGCGTGTGGGAGAGGTGAACGACCTTCATGCGCGCAGTCTAGATCGACGTCCTGCGCGTGAGTTTACGGGGGACGGCGCGCCAGCTTACGCGGCGTTACGGCGGTAATACGTCGAGGTCGACACTCCAACGATGTCCGACCTCCGAGTGACATTCGCCGAAGCCCGCGGTGACGCGGGGTTCGGTGCGGTTCGCCCTCGGGACATCAGCTCACCGACGCCCCTGCGACCACCTCCGAAGCCCCGAAGTCCGTTGCATTTCTTACGCTTACAAAGCCACACCGGGAGACGTGAAAATCCGACGTCTCCCAGTTGGCGTGCCTCACGTGCGCCGATCTTCAGGCACCCTCAAGCACACTCAAGCACCTTCAAGCACCTTCAAGCATTAAAGCCGCCATCGATGGTCAGGCTCGCGCCCGTCACGAAACCGGCGTCTTCGCTGGCGACATATGCCACCATCGCCGCGATTTCCGCCGGGTGCGCGTGACGCTTGATCGCCATCACGTCGTGCATGCTGCCGGCATGATCGCCAGCGGCCGGGTTCATGTCAGTGTTCGTCGGTCCCGGCTGTACGTTGTTGACGGTAATCCCACGCGGACCGAGGTCACGCGCCATACCCTTCACGAGACCGACGAGTGCCGACTTGCTCATCGCGTACGTGGCGAAACCAGGGAACGGAATGCGCTCGGCATTGCACGAGCCGATGTTGATGATGCGGCCGCCGTCACCCATGTGCGCGAGTGCTGCCTTCGACGCGACGAAAACGGCACGCACGTTGATGTTGAGCATGCGATCGAACTCGTCGAGCGCCAAGTCGGCAATGTTGCCCGTCGAGAAGACACCGGCGTTATTCACCAGAATGTCGATCTTGCCGAGTTGTCGCGCCGCCTCGTTCACCGCACGCGTGAGCGCTTCGGGGTTAGCGACGTCTGCCTGCAAGGCAATCGCCCGGCCGCCGGCTGCCTGGATACGGGCGGCCAGCACTTCGGCAGCCTCCTTCGAGCCGTGATACGTAAAGGCGACCGCAGCGCCGTCGTCGGCGAGTCGCTGCACCACGGCCGCGCCGATACCACGCGAGCCACCCGTCACAAATGCCACTTTGCCTTGAAAGTTTGTTGCCATGATGTTGCTCCACTGGGTTAGGAAGTGAACGCAGTATCGGCTTCGAATTACCTTCAAACTAGACCATAATGCCTATCATCACTTTCAACTCGATGGAACAGGTGAGAGATGGATGCGCTGCATCTGATCGAATCGTTTGTACTGAGCGCCCGCGCGGGCAGCTTTTCGGCGGCCGCCCGTCGGCTGGGCATAACGCCCGCCGCCGTCAGCAAAAACGTGGCGCGACTTGAGGCGCAACTTGGCCTGCGACTGTTTCATCGCAGCACCCGCAGTCTGACGCTGACAGCGGGCGGCGAACGATTCCTGCTCGATGTCGACAGCCCGTTCGCCGCCCTGACCGACGCGTTTTCACGTGCGGCCGAGCGCGAGAGTGCACCGTCGGGAACGCTCAAAGTGAGCGTGGCGCACTCGTTCGGGCGTGAGTATCTCGTGCCGATGCTCGGCGACTTTCTCGCCCGCTATCCGGACATCGTGCCCGACTGGCGCTTCGACAATCGCAGCGTGGACGTTGTCGGCGAAGGATTCGATGCCGCTATCGGCGGTGGCATCGAACTGACGCCGGGCGTCATCGCGCGGCGTCTCGCGCCGACCTATGCCGTGATGTGTGCGTCGGCCACCTATATGGCGGGACGCAAGGCGCCGACGCACCCGTCCGAGCTGAGCGCATTCGACGCGGTGATCCGGCGCTCCGGCATGACGGGACGTTTGCGCGCGTGGGACTTGCGCAATGTCGAGGGTGAGCGCGTCACCGTCGAAGCCCGAACGCGGATGATCTTCGACGATCCCGAGGCGATGGCGCATGCCGTTGCGCTGGGCTATGGCGTGGCGCTATTGCCCATGCCGCACGCCGCGCCGATGCTCGCGGACGGCCGTCTTCAGCGTTTGCTGCCCGGATGGTTCGACGAGTACGGCGGCGTGTCCATCTACTACTCGAACAAGAAGCTGCTGCCGTTGCGCACACGCGTGTTTGTCGATCACGTCGCGCAAGCGTTCGAAGCACAACAACTCGCAGCGCGCTTCGACTGGCGATGGACCGGGATGGCGGGAAAGTCAAAGTGAAGCGGTGATGACGTGCGCCGTGAGCGACATCAACGCGCTATGCGTCCGGCCCCCTCGTGATGCGAGCGCCAATCAGCGATGCGCGAGGATGTTGAGCAGACGACCGAGCGGATCGCGAACATAGAAACGTCGCACGCCCCAGGGTTCGTCGGCAGGGCCGTATTCGACGGCGACGTCTGCCGCGCGCATACGGGCAAGCGCCTCGTCGACGTCATCCACTTCGATGGAAAGGTCCGGCACCGGCGTGCCGTTGCCGCCTTCGGTAGCGACGCTCATCTGCACGGACATCTTCGACGCATTGCCGTACGTCGCAATCCAGCCGTGGTCCATCAGCAAATCGAGCCCCAGCAGTTCGCCGTAAAAGCGCTGCGCCGCTTGCAGCGCCTGTGGCGACGGTGCGGCGAGATTCGCAACAATGCGGTTGACCTTCATCTTCGTCCTCTCGGGGATAGTGCGGATAACAACGTTAAAAGCGTAGCACGCGACCTAGGATTGACCGCACCTTGCGTTGTCGTCTTTCGTGCACTGTAATGAAAGCGTCTGCCGACGCGGTTTTCGGGGAGGAGAACACCCCTGCGCCGGCTGCCACGGGGGGTGGGAGATCCGTCATGGACACCACCGGAAGGGCATTGGGTGCGTCGTATGCGCGGCCTATGGTGCACTTACCGCACTGGCTGTGGAAAGCCGTGTGGGTGACGTGCGCACTCGGCGCGAGCGCGGCGAGCGCCGAACCACCGGATTCGACATTTCCGCCGCCGACGCAGGAAGTGGAAGCCGCGGTCGGTCAGAAGATCATGATTTGGGAGCAGACGAACCACAGCGTACTGTGCCGCGACCTTGGCTCGCCGACCTTCGAACTCGATTCACGCCCCACGCTCGGCGAGGTTGCCCCTGAGTGGATCAGCTATACGGTCCCGAAAGGTCAGCGATGCGAGGACATGAAGTTCTCGGGCATGATCGTCTGGTATCAGGCCGGTGGCGTGCCAGGCACCGACGTCGTGACATGGCGCGTCGGTTTCCCGCGAGAGTTCGGCAGCCACACCCCCAACACAGGCGACCACCTCGTCACGACGCGCATCGTCATACGGTGACGCGGCGGCCCTCTTCGGGATTATTCGGATTTCCCAGGCGATTTGCGACGAACCGCTTGCGCTCGACGTATTGGGACGAAATAGAATTTCTTCCGTGCCCCCCGCGCTGTACTCGTCCACAAAACTCGATGATCCGACTCCCTTCCGAAACCCGAAAGAAACTCCGGCACGTTACCAACTTTGCGCTAATCGGTGCCACGCTGACAGGCGTCGTCATTGGCCGTACGAATCTTCCCTACGATCCGCGCGACATCGTCGGTCTCGTGACCGCGGCACTCGCCGCGATCTGGATCTTCCGCCGACGGTGACACGATATGTGGCAGGACTTTCAATTCGATGCCAATTGGGTCGATTGCGGTGCCGCGATCAGTGGGGTTTCGTACGTCGCATGGCAAATGTGGCGAACCCGGCAAAAGCGCGGTCGCAGGCCCCTCGCGATATCCCATGACTTCGCCTTTGGCGTTGCATTCTTCCCTCAATGGCTACTGCTGATCTGCGTGACGTCGTCGACGATCGTTGATGGGCTCGCAAACGCGAGCCGCATCAGTCTGTGCGTCGCCGGAAGCTACGCGCTGGGGGCGATGTGGGACGCACAATTTACGGGCCGGCATGATCACGATAGAAGCCGCCGTTAGCTGCGTGTCCTACCCCAGCCCTCATTACGCAAAAAACCCCGACGCGAGTCACTTTGTCGGGGTTTGTGTGAGGCAATGTGGCGCAACGTGCGCCACGATGGCGTCGTCACATGTTCTCGATCATCACGTCGCCGAAACCGGAGCACGACACCTGCGTCGCACCCTCCATCAGACGCGCAAAGTCGTACGTCACCTTCTTCGACAGAATCGATTTTTCCATCGACGCGATGATGCGATCCGCAGCCTCCGTCCAGCCCATATGACGCAGCATCATCTCCGCCGACAGAATCTCCGAGCCCGGATTCACGTAGTCCTTGCCCGCGTACTTCGGCGCAGTGCCGTGCGTCGCTTCGAACATCGCCACCGAATCGGACAGGTTTGCACCCGGCGCGATACCGATGCCACCGACCTGTGCGGCGAGCGCATCGGAAACGTAATCGCCATTCAGGTTCAGCGTCGCAATCACGTCGTACTCGGCGGGACGCAGCAGAATCTGTTGCAGGAAGGCGTCAGCAATCGAATCCTTGATGGTGATCTCCTTGCCCGTCTTCGGATTCTTCACCTTGCACCACGGACCACCGTCAATCTCCGTCGCCGCAAACTCCTTCTTCGCCAGTTCGTAGCCCCAGTCGCGGAACGCGCCTTCGGTGAACTTCATGATGTTGCCCTTGTGCACGAGCGTCACCGTGTCGCGGTTATTGTCGATGGCGTACTGAATCGCCTTGCGCACAAGACGCTCGGTGCCTTCGCGCGACACCGGTTTCACGCCAATACCCGACGTCTCCGGAAAGCGAATCTTGCTCACGCCCATCTCGTTCTGCAAGAACGCGATCAACTTCTTCGCGCCCGCCGATTCGGCTTCCCACTCGATGCCCGCATAGATGTCTTCCGAGTTCTCGCGGAAGATCACCATGTTGATCTTCTCCGGTTGACGCACCGGCGACGGCACACCCTTGAAGTACTGCACCGGACGCAAACACACGTACAGATCGAGTTGCTGGCGCAGCGCCACGTTGAGCGAGCGAATGCCGCCACCGACCGGCGTCGTCAACGGCCCCTTGATCGACACGACGTAGTCCTTCACAACCTGAAGCGTTTCGTCGGGCAGCCACACGTCCGGACCATAGATACGCGTCGACTTCTCGCCCGCGTAGATCTCCATCCAGCTGATCTTGCGCTTGCCGCCATAGGCCTTTTCCACCGCGGCGTCGACGACCTTGAGCATCACCGGCGTAATGTCCACGCCCGTGCCGTCACCTTCGATGTACGGGATGATCGGATTGTCCGGCACGTTCAGGGAGAAATCCTTGTTGACCGTGATCTTCTCGCCTGCGGGGACCTTGATGTGCTGATACGACATGGTGGGGCTCCAATTGGATGGATCGGAATGCATGCATCAGATGGCTTGCGTCGGACCGCATGAGCAGCCGATGAGCGGCCGGTACGTGCGCACCACGAAACTGCATTGTGGTGGATACGTGGTCGCCCCTGCGCAGCGCTGCCTTATTTTAGTCATAGCGCTTCGAAATGCGTGTGACACAAATCAAGTCTTATATAAGACATAAGAGTGACGTTTTCGATTATGCATTAACATGTCGCCGCTGACCAGCTTCCTCGGCCATCCCCCTCGCCATCACCCGGTATGACACTTCTCGCACTCAATAAGCCCTTCGGTACGATCTGCCAGTTTTCGCCGCATCCGACACGCCCGACGCTCGCCGAGTGCATCGATCTCCCGGACGTTTATCCGGCAGGTCGTCTCGACGCCGACAGCGAAGGCTTGCTGCTACTTACCGACGACGGCCGCTTGCAGGCGCGCATTGCCGAGCCGGAGCGAAAGCTGCCCAAGACGTATTGGGCACAGGTCGAAGGGGCGTACGACGAAGCGGCCGTAGCCCGTCTTCGTGGCGGACTCGACCTGGGCGACTTCGTCACGCTACCGTGCGAGGCGCGCGAAATCCCCGAGCCTGCGCATCTCTGGGCGCGCAATCCGCCGATCCGCTACCGCGCCAGCATTCCGACGCACTGGCTCGAAATCAAACTCGTCGAAGGCAAGAATCGTCAGGTCAGACGCATGACGGCGGCCGTCGGCAAACCGACGCTTCGGCTCGTGCGCGTCGCCATCGGCCCCGTCGACGTCTTTTCGTTGAACCTCGCACCTGGTCAGTGGTGCGAACTGCCGCAACAAATACTTACACTTTCCGGTCAACGCAGCCGTCGTCCATCTCGTTGAGGGAACAGGTGCGCAACATACGCACCACTACCGAAACGAGGAAACCACATCATGAACAAACTGCTGCTCGCACTGACCGCCGGCCTGATCGTGTCCGGTGCCGCGATGGCCCAACAATCGGCGCCTGCGACGGCGCCTGTCGCTCCGGCGGCACCCGCAGCAGCAGCGCCTGCTACGGCCGCTCCGATGGCGGACCACGCCACGCCAGCGAAGAAGACCACCAAGCACAAAAAGCATCACCACAAGAAGCACGCCAAGAAGCCGATGAGCCAACCGCCGGTCGGTAACAAGCCGTAATACTTGTCGTCGAAAAAATCCGCGTGCGGGTTGTCAACCGATGTTCCGACGGGACGTTAAAGGAGATGACTCACTTCGCGGGTCAACGAGTACACCACCCAAACATCGAGCTCCAACGAGGAATCTCATGAAAAAACTGATCGCTGCCCTGGTCGCTGGCCTGTTCGCAACGGGCGTGTTCGCCCAAGCTGCTGCTCCGGCTGCTGCCGACACGGCTGCTCCGGCTGCTGCTAGCAAGCCGGCTGCCAAGAAGAAGGCACACAAGAAGTCGTCGCACAAGAAGTCGGCCAAGAAGGCTGCTGCTGCTGAAGCTCCGGCCGCTGCAAGCAAGTAAGTACCGCGTCGCGCAGCACGCCTGCGCAACGGACGGTAACAAGCAGGTTGCTCGTGCAACCTGCTTTTTTTTCGTCCGGCAGATACAATGATCCGCTATTCTTCCCAGGCAAATTCGCTGCATTCCGACGAAATTGCTGCGGAAAATCGACTGTCGTCCGACCGTATTCTTGACGTCCCCCCGATCTTCTCAGGAGTCTTTTGTGATCCGGATTTCGCGTCAACTGGCCGCGCTCGCCGCCAGCGCCACGTTCACCAGCATCGCAGCCGTCATGGCACTCGCGCCGGCCAGCGCCGCTGCACAAATCAAGCAGCCCGGCGATTTCCCGACCGTGCAACTCTCAGCCGGCATGTATCTCATCAAGGCCGAAGTTGCCGCGAACGAGCAGGACCGCGAACAAGGTCTGATGTATCGCAAAGCCATGGCCGACAATGCTGGCATGCTCTTCGTGTTCGAACAGAGCGCCGGGCACTGCTTCTGGATGAAGAACACCGACCTGCCGCTGTCCATCGCGTTTCTTGCTGATGACGGCACGATCGTGAACATCGAAGACATGGCACCGCAAACGGAAGACAACCATTGCCCCCGTGCTGCTGTGCGATACGCACTTGAGATGAACAAGGGCTGGTTCGCCAAGAAGAACATCAAGGCAGGTTCGAAGATCTCCGGCTTGCCGCGCTGATCGTTATACGACCTCCCTCTCCTGCTGCGCCGTCGTCCACCGGCGCATCCTTCCTGCGGCACGCGAGCGGTAGCTAATGCGCGCCGCTCGATATTTCCAGCGCCGCGCTGAGCGATTGCTCGAGAAATCGATCCAGCAACCACGGATCGAAGTGACGTCCACGCTCGGCGAGCATCGCGCCGACGATCTGCGCCGGACTTAACGCCGCGCGATACGGACGATGGCTGGCGAGTGCATCGAAAACGTCGACCAGTGCCACAATGCGTCCGGCCAACGGAATGCGGTTGCCGGAAAGCCCGTAGGGATAGCCGGTGCCGTCATAACGTTCGTGATGCGTGCGTGCCACCGTGGCCGCCAACTCGCATGCCGCACCGCCGATGGCAGTCAGCATCTCGGCCCCCAACTGCGGATGCATACGCATCGTCAAGATCTCATCGGGCGACAACCTGCCCGGCTTCTCCAGTATCGAATTCGGAATGCAAAGCTTGCCGGTGTCGTGCAGCGCCGCCGCGAGCCCCAGCGCCTGTGCCTTGATGGCGGACATCCCTAACGATTGTGCGAATCGCCATGCCAGCGCGCCAACGCGCCACATGTGTGTGGCCGTCCCACCGCGCTTGTACTCGGCCAGCCGAAAGAGCGTCCAGGCGGCGGGGGGCAGGCTGCGCATCAGTTGCGGGTCGGCAAGCCAGAACCGCGGCAGTGTGTCTTCGGAGGCGTCGACACGTCGGGTGTCGAACGAGAGATGCGCAATGGCCGTGGTGGCCTCGCGCGATGGCGCAGGGTCTGGCATACGTTGTCCGTTCGGATTGAAGGATTCACTCTAACGAGGTGCCCGCGTACGAACGTTGACGTCGATCAAACACAGCGCGAAAGCTTGCAATCCGGCGACTGTTGAAAACGAAGGGCGTCATCCGCGAGGAAACGGAATTCACCGGCACAGCATCGCAAAAAGCGCGATAGCGACGTGAGATGTTTTGAGGCGGGAAGGTATTGCAGCAGCGATGCGGCAAACGATGGGCCGAAATCGTGCGTTGATGTCGCGAGTAGCGTGTTGAGTTTTGCCGGCGACGCCAGACGCTCGGGTTGGGCGTCTGACGTGCCCTTCAGTGAAGGCTCACTGAAGTCGACTCTATGTCGGCCGGCAAATTCCGGGAGCGTCGATTACGCGAAGTTCTTCGCGGCGAATTCCCAGTTGACGAGGTTCCAGAATGCCTCGACGAACTTCGGACGGGCATTGCGGTAGTCGATGTAGTAGGCGTGTTCCCACACGTCGATCGTGATCAGCGGCTTGTCGGCGCCGGTCAGCGGCGTGGCAGCGTTGCTGGTGTTCACGATGTCGACCGAACCGTCGGCCTTCTTCACGAGCCACGTCCAGCCCGAACCGAAGTTGCCCACGGCCGACTTCGAGAACGTTTCCTTGAAGGCGTCGAACGAGCCGAACTTGGCGTTGATGGCGTCAGCCAGCGCGCCGGTCGGAGCACCACCGCCCTTCGGCGACAGCGTGTTCCAGAAGAAGGTGTGGTTCCACACCTGTGCTGCGTTGTTGAACACGCCGCCCGACGACTTCTTGATGATGTCTTCGAGGCTGGCGTTTTCGAATTCGGTGCCCTTGATCAGGTTGTTCAAGTTGGTCACATAGGCTTGATGGTGCTTGCCGTAGTGATACTCCATCGTTTCCTTGGAGATGGTCGGCGCCAGTGCATCGATGGCGTACGGCAGTTCAGGGAGCTTGTGTTCCATGGCAATTGTCCTTTGTGCTCTGAGGGGAACCCGATTTTGCGTTATCCGGAGCCATCGATTCTAGGGCAGATGCGAAAACCCCGCAAACCCAACGGGTACTTGGTTTGCCGCACTCTGCCTTATCAATGTGACGATTGTTTGCCGATCCCGGCTAATCGACGCACGATGCCTGCGATTCGCCAGCTTTGCCGAACCGTGCCGACTAAAAAGTATCGTCTAGCCTGACCTGTACGTCACCAATGCCCACGTCCGCCGCCCCGTCCGCCAGATGCATGGTCACTTGCTGGCCACGCTGAAGTTTCCTGGGGTCCCGCAGCGGCTGCCCCTTCGCATCCAGCACTGCGGCATAACCGCGTTGCAGCGTGCGGCGCGGGTTGAGCAGTTCAAGTTGCGCGGTGGCATCGGTCAGACGTTGTGCAGAACGCTCGGCACGGCGCGACATGGCCGTCTGAAGACGTTGTTCGAGCAATGCCACGCGCTCATGTTGCGACGCGACATCCGGCACCGCCCGCGCGTGACGCAGCCGCAGCATCTCGAATCGGCTGCGACGTTGGGCCAGCGGGCGTTCGAGCGCGTGTCGCATGCGATCGGCCAGGTGCGCCAGTTCCCCGCGCTGGCGCGCCAGACGCTCGCGCGGTGAGACCATTGAGCGCGACAGGCTGTCGAGTTGCTGGGCGCGCTGCTCCAGTGTGCGGCGCATGGCACGGCTCAGACGCTGACGCTCCCGGTCGACCTCGCGCAGGCACTCGTCTCGCGCCGCCGAGATCAACTCGGCCGCCGCCGTCGGCGTGGGCGCACGCACGTCCGCCACGAAGTCGGCAATCGTGAAATCGGTTTCGTGCCCGACGCCGGAGACCACCGGCAGTTCGCTGCGCGCGATCGCGTGCGCCAGCACTTCTTCGTTGAATGCCCAGAGATCCTCGATAGACCCGCCGCCCCGGCACAACAGCAGGGTATCGACTTCGCGCCGCGCATTGGCCGTGTCGAGCGCTGCCGCGAGCTTTGTGGCGGCGTCCGCGCCCTGTACCGGCGCGGGATAGATGACAACGCTCACATGCGGGGCGCGACGCGCGAGCGTTGTGAGCACGTCACGTAACGCGGCCGCCTGCAACGACGTCACAACGCCCACGCGACGGGCATAACGCGGCAATTCACGCTTGCGCCCGGCATCGAACAGCCCGGCAGCAGCGAGTTTTTCCTTCAGCCGCAGGAAGGCCTCATAGAGATTGCCCTGCCCCGCGCGCCGGATCGCCTCGACGTTGAGTTGCACCTCGCCGCGCGGCACATACATGGAGAGCAAGGCGCGAACCTCGACGCGATCGCCCTCTTTCGGTGAGAAATCCGCGTGCTGCGCGCGACCGCGGAACATCACGCAACGCATTTGCGCCTGTGCGTCCTTGATCGAGAAATACCAATGGCCGCTGGCGGCGCGCGTGAAGTTCGAAATCTCGCCGCTGACCCATGCCAGCGGGAAACTCCGCTCCAGCACGCCGGCAACGGCTTTGTTCAAATCCGAAACACTAAGTACGCGATCCGCACCACCAGTGGGCCGGGCGTCATCGAAAGATAGGTTCATGCGTGTGCGCTGACGAAAAACTGTCCACAGGCCCGCTAATTTAAGGGTTTTCGCGCCGGTATGCCCGACAATTCCTACACGCCGGGTGCAAACCCTTGATTTACCGGGCTTTCCGGGGGGCTTCCACGGCGTAAAAAGGCATGTTTGCGTGGCACACAGCAAGATATATCTTCAGAGGCCGACATGTACACATAGTTATCCACAGGCTGACGGTGAAATCTTGGGATTTGCGAGATTGCGGAGGTGTTCATTTCTGAAACAGCTCATTGCCCACTTTTTCATCACGAACTAAAAAGTTCCACCGCGTCAAAGAGTTGCTGAGAGTATCCAAAGGTTGTCCACATCCTTGTGCTCGTCAGGTGTGGAAAACGGTGCTTGCCCATCCCCCCCCTGCACGCTACAGTTCGGACTCGTTTGCCCATCCCCCGCAACAAGCAAGAGGTCTCTTTGTTCGCCGTCATCCAGGCCGCCGGCTGGCCCATCTGGCCACTTCTCATCGCTTCCGTCATTGCCCTCGCCCTGATCGTCGAGCGCGCCCTGTCGCTTCGCCGCACACGCGTGCTGCCGACCGGTGTGCTCGAAAACGCGATCACGCTCGCGCGCCGCGGCGCGGCCAAGCAGGACGCCACCGAAGCACTGGCGCGCGGCTCCATGCTGGGTCGCGTGCTCGCAACCGGCGTGCGCTACGTCGCCCACAATCCGCAGGGCCCGCGCGAAGGCGCGAAAGAGGCACTGGAGGAAACGGGGCGTGCCGTCGCTCATGAACTGGAGCGCTTTCTGCCCGCGCTGGGCACCATCGCCTCGGTCGCACCGCTCATGGGCCTGTTCGGCACGGTGGTCGGCATGATCGAAATCTTCGGTGCGCAGGACGCAACGGGCACCGATCCGGCCCAACTGGCGCACGGCATCTCCGTCGCGCTTTACAACACCGGCTTCGGGCTGATGATCGCGATTCCGGCGATGATTTTCTATCGCTACTACCGCACCCGCGTCGACGCCTTTCTCGTCGAACTCGAAACGCAAGCGGTCCATTTTCTCGATGCCACGCTGCCGCGGCACTGATTCGAGAGACATGCGATGAATTTCCGTCGAGGTCTCTCCACGCGCGACGAACCGGAGATCAATCTGATCCCGCTCATCGACGTGCTGCTCGTCATTTTGATCTTTCTGATGGTCACGACGACCTACACGCGCTACACCGCGCTGAAGGTCAATCTGCCCACGGCGGACGCGGAAAAGGCGGTCGTGCCGCCGCGTCAGATCGTCGTTTCGGTCGGTGCCGACGGCAGTTATGCGATCGACCGGCATGCGCTGGCGCAACGTGACGTTGCCGGCCTGACGGCCGCGCTGCGTCAGGCGGCCGGCCCTGCCAATACCGGTGCCGAGCCACCGGTCATCATCATCAACGCCGACGCAAAGAGCGCGCATCAATCCGTCATCAATGTGATGGAAGCGGCACGCGAAGCAGGGTTGTCGCGTCTGACCTTCGCCGCCCGTTCGACGACGGCGCACGGCGCGCCTGCGCAACCGTCCCGATGACACGACAAACACCGCGACAGCCGGACACCGCGCAGGGTGCGCGCGCTCGCGCCATCGTACCGCGCCTGTCGGGCTCGCTGGTCCATTGGGTCACGGCGCAGTGGCAACGCCGGGGGCTCGCCGCCTGGCTGCTGTGGCCGCTTTCGTGGGTCTTCGGCGGCATTGCCGCATGGCGACGCATGCGTTTTCGCCGTGGCTGGAAAACATCGACGCGGCTGCCGGTCCCGGTGGTGGTCGTCGGCAATCTTACGGTGGGCGGCACGGGCAAGACCCCGACCGTCATCGCGTTGGTCGGCGCGTTGCGTGAACACGGCTATACGCCCGGTGTGCTTTCGCGCGGCTACGGGGCGAAGCTGACACGGCCGACGGCAGTCGTGCAGACGGCACGTCCGGAAGACGTTGGCGACGAACCGCTGCTGATCGCGAAACGGACCGGCGCGCCCGTGTGGGTCTGGCCATCGCGCGTGGAAGGCGGTCGGGCGCTGCTTGCGGCGCATCCTGAATGCGACGTCATCGTCTGTGACGACGGTCTTCAGCATTACGCCCTGGCACGCGACGTCGAAATCGCGGTCTTCGATCACCGCCTCGGTGGCAACGGTTTTCTGCTACCGGCGGGGCCGCTGCGCGAACCGTTGTCGCGCCAACGGGACGCGAACCTCATCAACGATCCGTATGGTCGAACGCTGCCGGAGTGGCCCCACACGTGGCGTCTGACGCTGACGTTGGGCAATGCGTGGTGCGTCAGCCAGCCGTCGCTCACGCGCGCGTTGTCCCACTTCGCGGGTAAGCGCGTGCTGGCCGCCGCCGGCATCGGTGCGCCGGAGCGGTTCTTCGCGGCATTGCGCGCAGCGGGGTTGCAGATCGAGACGCTGGCGTTGCCCGATCATTACGACTTTGCGACGAATCCGTTCGACGGCGTGGCCGCGGACGCCATCCTGATCACCGAAAAGGATGCAGTAAAATGCGTCACCTGGTCCGACCCGCGTGTGTGGGCCGTACCTGCCGAGGCAGCGCTCGATGCGCGCCTCGTATCACTGGTAGTGGAGAAATTGCGTGGACAACCGACTGTTTGAGATTCTCGTCTGCCCGTTGTGCAAGGGCCCGCTGGAGCTGGATAAAAAAGCCCAGGAGCTGATTTGCCATGCAGACAAGCTCGCTTATCCGATTCGTGACGGCATTCCCGTCATGCTGGCCGACGAAGCGCGTCAGTCCGTCGAAGGCACGCCCGTTCCGATGAACGACGACAAGTCTGCATCGTGAGCGAAACGACATTGCGTACCGGCGCACCGAGCGGCACTGCCGCCACGGTCACCACCGACTTCGTCGCCGTGGTGCCTGCGCGCCTGGCGTCGACGCGCCTGCCCAACAAGCCGCTCGCCGATATCGGTGGCAAACCGATGGTCGTGCGTGTCGCCGAACGAGCACGCGAATCGGGGGCACGTCAGATTGTCGTGGCGACCGACGCACAGAGCGTTGTCGATGCGGTATCCGCCCACGGATTCGACGTCGTGCTGACGCGCGCAGATCATCCGACGGGCACCGACCGTCTGGCCGAGGTCGCCGTAGCGCAGGGCTGGCCGGACGACACCATTGTCGTCAATGTTCAGGGCGACGAGCCGCTGATCGATCCGCGTCTGGTGCACGCCGTCGCCGCCCATCTGGCCGAACACCCCGAATGTGCGCTGTCGACAGCAGCACATCCGATTACCGACAACGCAGAGATCTTTTCGCCGAACGTCGTCAAGGTCGTGCTCGATGCACACGGCCGCGCGCTCTATTTCTCACGTGCGCCGATTCCGTGGTCGCGTGACGCCTGGTCCGCCGGACTCGCGAGCGTCGCCACGCTGCCCGCCGCCACCACGCCGGTGTTTCGTCACATTGGCCTGTACGCCTATCGCGCCAAGTTCCTGCGCAGCTACCCGAGTTTGCCGCAGGCACCCATCGAGACGGCTGAATCGCTCGAGCAATTGCGTGCGCTTTGGCATGGCGAGCGCATTGCCGTACTCGTGACGGACGATGCCCCGCTGCCGGGCGTCGACACGGCCGAAGACCTCGAACGCGTGCGCGCATTGCTGAAAAACTGACGTCGAAGCGCGTCCCGGAAATCGCATCGGCGCGACACCGGGCCGTCTGCAAAACGCCGCCGGGCGGGCATGACGTGGCATAATCGCTCTGATTCTCGCGAGCAGACCTCCCGGTCGCGCGCGTCGCGCACTGCCGGGCGCGACGTCTGCGCGCAGCGCGGTTCGCCGGTCCACAGGACCCGCAACCGCCGCAGAGCACCGGAGACGCACCTGCCTGCCGCACGCACAGCATTCACAAATCACAAACTTTCAGGAGTCATCGATGCGTCTGATTTTGTTGGGGGCACCCGGGGCCGGCAAAGGCACCCAAGCCACTTTCATCAAAGAAAAATTCGGCATCCCGCAAATCTCGACCGGCGACATGCTGCGCGCCGCGATCAAGGAAGGCACGCAACTCGGCCTCGAAGCCAAGCGCTTCATGGATGCAGGCGATCTGGTGCCGGACGGCGTCATCATCGGCATGGTCAAGGAACGTCTGACGGCCGACGATTGCAAGAACGGTTATCTGTTCGACGGTTTCCCGCGCACCATCGCGCAAGCGGAAGCCATGAAGGAAGCCGGTGTCGCCATCGACTTCGTCCTCGAAATCGACGTGCCGTTCGATGAAATCATCACCCGCATGAGCGGTCGTCGTACGCACCCGGCATCGGGCCGTACGTACCACGTCAAGTTCAATCCGCCGAAGGTCGAAGGCGTCGACGACGTGACCGGCGAACCGCTCGTCCAACGCGACGACGACAAGGAAGAAACGGTCAAGAAGCGCCTCGCAGTGTATGAGTCGCAAACCAAGCCGCTGGTCGCCTACTATTCGGACTGGGCCAAGCACGGCAGCCCGGGCGCGATCGTCGAAGCACCGCAGTACCGCAAGATCTCGGGCCAGGGCAGCGTGGATGAAATCCGCGCGCGCGCGTTCGACGCACTGAAGTAAGGCGACCGGGACAATCGGTCGATGCCGCCCCGCGATTCCGTGTTGTTCACAACGCGCGCGGTCCGGCAGACGGTAGTACCGGGGGTTACGGGGGCTGTGGAGGTTGTGCCCCGTCAGTGACGCCACAAAAAGAAGGCGGCCAGTTCATACTGCGCCGCCTTTTTTGCCAATGGAGGATGACGCATGGAAATTCAGGGCAATGTGTTTCTGATCACCGGTGGCGCCTCAGGGCTCGGCGCGGCAGCTGCGCGTTGGCTGGCAGGTCTTGGCGCGAAGGTCGTACTCGCCGATGTGAATGTCGACGAAGGCGAAGCGCTCGCCGAGAAGCTCGGGGGCAAGTTCGTGAAATGCGACGTCACCCGGGAAGACGACGGCAAGGCCGCCGTAGCCGCCGCACAGGTCCTCGGCACGTTGCGCGGGCTCGTCAACTGCGCGGGCATCGCCATCGGCAGCAAAACCGTCGGACGTGACGGCCCCCATCCCCTCGACGCCTTTGCGCGCGTCATTCAGATCAATCTGATCGGTACTTTCAACATGATTCGGCTCGCGGCCACCGCCATGAGTCAGGGCGAACCGAACGGCGAAGGCGAGCGCGGCGTGATCGTCAATACGGCGTCGGTCGCCGCTTACGACGGCCAGATGGGACAAGCCGCCTACGCAGCGTCGAAAGGCGGCGTAGCCAGCCTGACGCTGCCGGTAGCACGAGATCTCTCGCGCAGCGGCATTCGCGTGATGACCATCGCGCCAGGCATTTTCGAAACGCCGATGATGCTCGCCATGCCCGCCGAAGTGCAGGCGTCGCTCGGTCAGATGGTGCCGTTTCCGCCGCGACTGGGCCGACCTGCCGAATACGCGATGCTGGTCGAACAGATCGTGCGCAACCCGATGCTGAACGGCGAAGTGATTCGTCTGGACGGCGCGATTCGCATGCAGCCGAAATAACGCGTCAGCGGTCGAACAAACGTAGGAAATGGTACGAACGGCGCGCTGCGGACACTTTGTCGCAGCGCACAAAAATGTGGTTCGAACTGTGACTACAATGGAATGCCGGACGCAGATTGCGGTCGGCTCAAGACGCCGGTTCTCATGCTCCAGCCGGTGCTCAGATGTTCTCCCCGTCGTCCCCCGAGGCAGGAGGCTGGCATGAAATCACTGGCGCAACAGATGTCGTTCTATCAGCGCTATCACCGCAGTCCCAAGAACCGTCTCACGCATTTCTTCGGCGTTCCCATGATCATCCTCGCGGTGATGCAGGCGTTCTCGTGGGTGCCGCTCGGCCCCAGCGGCCTGAACGCGACGCACGTGATCGTGCTGGTCCTGCTGATGTATTACTTCCTGCTCGATGTCCCGCTCGCGCTTGCCATGACGGCATTCTTCGCCGTACTGCTGGCGGTTACGCAACATCTGGCGAAACTGCCATGGCCGTGGGCGCTGGCCGTCTTCGGCGTGCTGTTCATCGGTGGCTGGATCGTGCAACTGATCGGCCACCATTACGAAGGCCGCAAGCCCGCCTTGCTCGATAACGTCTTCCAGATCTTTATCGCCCCGATGTTCCTCATGGCCGAAGTGTTCTTCCATTTCGGGTACAAACCGGGGCTCAAGCGCGAAGTGCAGGAATTATCGATGCAGTCTGTGTAGCAAGAGGACTTGCACGGGGCGACGCCCGACGTCAAAACGCCAGCCGGTGAATGCGGCTGGCGTTTTTTATGGGTGACGAACGCTATGGCGCGAAGCTTACCCGTGACTGCCCGGACGGCGGCTCAGATCATCGAGCACCTGGCGAATCGCATCGGCGTCGTCCGCCTCGGGACGCTTGCTCAGATACAACTCAAGGTCGTCCTGTGCAGGACGCACCAGCCCCAGACGCGCATACGCCAGTCCGCGATCCCGCTTCTCGATGGGCTGGTCGGGTAGCACGAGCACCATACGCTCCTGCACCGCCAGCAGCCGCTCCCACCGCTCGTTCTGCGTATAGATAGCCCGCAGATTGCGAAGCATGCGCGCCAGAATCTCACGCGGCGTCGCCGGCTCCAGGAACGGGTGCAGCAACGCCCACAACGCCAATTCCTGAATCGGCTCGGCGCTTTCGTCGCGATAGTGCTTCAGATACGGCTCGACCATTTCGAGCAGACGTTGCGGCGAAAGGGAATTGCCCGAAATGGGATCGATGACGACATCGCCGGCGGGCACCGCGAGGCGCAACAGGAAGTGCCCCGGGAACGAGAGCCCCCGCAACGGCAGCCCGATTTGATGACCGATCTCCATGCACAGCACGGCGAGCGAAATCGGAATGCCGCGACGTCGATCCAGCACCACATGCAGGTGGCTGTTATCCGGATCGTAATAGTCGTTCTGATTGACGGTGAAACCGAGTTCGCGGAAGAAGAAATGATCGAGCAGTTGCAGCTTTTGCAACGGCCCCGCGTCCGGCGGCAGACGCTTGGCCAGACGTGCGGCCAGCGCATCGATCTGCGTGAGCGTGTCCTGCACGTCGAGATCGGGATAGACGTCCTGCGCGATGGCAATGGCCGCTTCGGTCAACGGCAGGCCGTCGTCGGACGCAACCAGCGCAGCAAAATACTCCAGAATTCGATTCGCCATGCGGTATCCGTGAGTTCCGCCACGCACCGCCCGTCAGTGGATCAGGAACGGGTGCGCCGACGGAAGAACGAGAAGTTGAAACCCATGAGGAATAATGCCCCGAAATACACCACGGCGCATAGCACCAAACTCGCGCCAAGCAAGGCAATGCGCGCCAGCGGCCGCGCCCCCAGGGCCACCCAGTCGAAGCTCTGCGTGAACCACAGCAGCACGCCCGCCAGGATCAGACACGCCGCCAGCAACTGGACGAAGAACAGACGCCACCCTGCCGCCGGCCGGTAGATCCCGCGCTTATAGAGTCCGGCGAAAAGCAACGCGGCGTTCATGCACGCGCCGACGCCGATCGACAGCGACAGCCCGGCGTGGGCGAACCAGCGCACAAAAAGGATGTTCGAGAGCTGCGTGGCAATCAGTACCACGATGGCAATCTTCACCGGCGTCTTGATGTCCTGCTTGGCGTAGAAGCCCGGCGCGAGAATCTTGATGAGGATCAGTCCGACCAGGCCGACACCGTAGGCGGTGAGCGCATGCGCCGTCATCACGACGTCGGTCGCGTCGAAGCGCCCGTACTGATACAGGGTCGCCGTGAGCGGCTCGGCGTAGACGAACAGGCCGACCGCGCTGGGCATTGCCAGCAGGAATGTCAGACGCAGCCCCCAGTCCAGCAACGCGGAATACTCGGCGGGGTCGTCGTCCGCATGCGCGCGCGCCAGACTCGGCAGCAAGATCGTGCCCAGCGCCACCCCCAGCAGTGCTGTCGGAAACTCCATCAAACGGTCCGCGTAGGCCAGCCACGACACACTGCCCTGCGCCAGTCGCGACGCAATGTTCGTATTGATGATCAGGCTGACCTGCGCGACCGACACGGCGAGCGTTGCCGGCACCATCTTCGCGAGCACCCGCTTGACGCCGGCGTTACGAAGCGCCGCCGCGATATTGAGCGTGATCCGGGGCAGCATGCCGATGCGGGCGAGCGCCGGGAGCTGGATGACCAGTTGCAACACACCGCCCACGATCACGGCGTAGGCAAGTGCATAGACGGGGGTCTCCAGATGCGGTGCCACCCACAGCGAGGCCACGATCGAGCTGACGTTGAGCAGCACCGGTGCAAACGCGGGCATCGAGAACTGACGCCATGTATTGAGCACCCCTGCGGCGAGCGTCGTGATCGAGATCAGGGTGATATAGGGGAACATCACGCGCGTCATGAAGACGGCGGCGTCGAACGTGCCGTTTTCTCGCGACAGGCCCGTCGCCACGGCGTAGACAACGCCGGACGCACCGAGCACCCCGGCAATCGTGATGGACAGGAGCACCCAGAAAAGCACCGTCGTGACGGAATCGACGAGCGTTTTCGTCTCTTCTTCGCTACGTTGCGATTTGAATTCGGCCAGAATTGGGACGAATGCCTGCGAAAACGCCCCTTCAGCAGACAGGCGGCGCAGCAGATTGGGAATACGGAACGCCACGTTGTAGGCATCGGTCATGGGACCAGCGCCAAACATGCGGGCGATAAGAATTTCACGAATCAGGCCGGTGATGCGCGAAAGCATCGTAAAACCGCTGACCGTAGCGAGAGCTTTGAGCAAATTCATGTTGCGCGTATTATACGCACAGCATTGCAGCAAAGAAGTTGCAATTTCCGTTGGGCTTCGGCTATAATCGTCGGTTTCGAAGTCAATGGATTGCTTCCTGGCCACCGTGTCTCCCAGGGAGCGGAGCCAAACTGCACAGAAGCCGCATTAGGCGGAGCAATTCAAGGAATTCACTGAACATGGCAAATACCGCACAAGCACGCAAGCGCGCGCGTCAAACCGTTAAGATCAACGCCCACAACTCGGCGCTGCGTTCGCGTCTGCGCACGGCTGTGAAGGCTGTTCGCAAGGCAATCGCCACCGGCGACCAAGCTGCTGCCAAGGAAGTGCTGCGCACTTCGGCAAAGACGATCGACATCATCGCTGACAAGAAGATCGTTCACAAGAACACCGCTGCTCGCCAAAAGAGCCGCCTGTCGGCCGCCATCAAGGCGATGTCGGCTGCTGCCTAAGCTGGGTATCCCGCTTAGCTGCAAAGCACTACAAGTTGCTTGCCGGTTCCGACTACGGTCGGGACACTAAAAAGCCCGCTTCATGCGGGCTTTTTTCTATTCCGCATCCCCCTCCCCCCCTCTCATCCCCCGCCTTCATTTCCGCCTCGTTACGTCATACAAAACGCGCAATGCTGCCGAGCGCTTTGAGCGCCACGGGAACGACCGGAAAGGGGAATGTGCCGGAACGGCGGAGATGTGACGAAGCGACGGTGAGTAGGGCCGAAGGCCCGGCACTCACGTCTGGCCGACAACGGCCAAGGGGGATTTATTTGACGTCGGGAACGAAGCAGGCTTCCGTCATTTGCAACCCGTTGTCACGCGCAAAACTCATCACGAAATCGAACATTCTCGGCTCGATATCGCGCAGTCGCTCATCGACAACGACGCACTTGACGTCGCCCACCATCGTCGGACGCACATAGGGGGAGTACTGCATGTATGCGTTCGGGCCAGAATTGCTTCGGCCGCAGAACGACACGGCGCCGCACAGACGCTCCGCCCAGTCACTCGGACGAAACTTCTTGCCATCCAGAGTCAGCCCCTGAATGAAATACTCGCGCGCGGAAACCTGGTCGGTCATATCGCTCAATCACCTCAAAAAACACCTGGCCAGCCGTACGCGGGTAGCGTGGCCGACAGAGCCAGTATTATATCTTATATAAGACTGGAACCTGTCCCCCACCATTGCTGCGGATGTTTTTTTCGGTCTTGCCAGCCGTTTTTGGCTGTGCAGCAGCGGGCTCGATCATACGCTTTTCGTGTGACGGCTAGACGATTTGGTAGACTAGGGTCTGTTCCCCCAAAAGCAAGCAACCGGTAGAACACCTTCACGAGCCTGACCGGGGGACAGGCCTCAAGGCTTGTTCGTCGTGCCGAACGCGTTCGAGTTCCCAGCAAATCTGCGATGAACGCACGCGGGATCGGCCTCCAGCAGAACATCCAAATGACCACCGCCAAACCCATCAAGCATTACCTTCAGTTTTCGGATCTGACGCTCGACGAGTATGACTACGTGCTCGAGCGCACCCGCATCCTCAAGAAGAAATTCAAAAACTACGAGACTTACCACCCGCTGCACGACCGCACGCTGGCGATGATCTTCGAGAAGAGCTCGACCCGCACGCGTCTGTCGTTCGAAGCCGGTATTCACCAGTTGGGCGGTCACGCCGTGTTCCTGAACACGCGCGACACGCAGCTCGGTCGCGGCGAGCCGATCGAAGACGCCGCCCAGGTGATCTCGCGCATGACCGACATCATCATGATCCGCACGTTCGGTCAGGAGATCATCGAACGCTTCGCCCAGCATTCGCGTGTGCCGGTCATCAACGGCCTGACCAACGAATACCACCCGTGTCAGGTGCTGGCGGACATCTTCACGTACTACGAGCATCGCGGCCCGATCAAGGGCAAGACGGTCACGTGGATCGGCGACGCCAACAACATGTCCTACACGTGGATTCAGGCCGCCGAGATCTTCGGCTTCCAGTTCAATATCTCGACACCGCCGGGCTACCGCCTCGATCAGGCCATGGTCGCCGAGTCGAGCCGCCCGTTCGTGCGTGAGTTCGACGATCCGCGCGCCGCCTGCGAAGGCGCCGACCTGGTGTCGACGGACGTCTGGACGAGCATGGGTTACGAAGCGGAAAACGAGGCTCGCAAGGCCGCGTTCGCTCAATGGTGCGTGAACGCCGATCTGATGCAGCGCGCCAAGCCCGACGCCCTCTTCATGCACTGCCTGCCCGCCCACCGTGGCGAAGAAGTGTCGGCGGATGTCATCGACGGTGCACAGAGCGTCGTGTGGGACGAAGCCGAGAACCGTCTGCACGTGCAGAAGGCGCTCATGGAGTTCCTGATGCTCGGCCGCGTCTGACGCCTCCCGCGTACACAACGCATCGAATGCAGGTCAGCCGGGGCACCCTGCCCGGCCACACCGCCCGGACTGGCGCAATGCCGTCCGGGCGGTTTTCGTTACCCCACCGCGATTAACGTTCCGCTATCATCGCTGACGCGCGCCGTCAGCCATTCCTGTGACGTCGCGCGCTTCATCCCGGTACGACACCGTGTGACCCGCCCATCAGCGCCTTTCGGAATTTGCACCGACGCGCACCATATCAGTGCAAATTCGTTGTGCATTGCACAAATTGCAGCCGGGTGGACGCTCGAAACGTGCTAGCATGAATTCACGCCTGGCCCTGACCGGCCCGGCATATTGACTCCCCATCGCGGCATTCGCTCGCATTCGACACAGCATTCGGTCATGACGCAAATTGCAACTCAGTTCGACAACGTTTCCGTAATCAAGCGCGCCAACACGTACTTCGACGGCAAGTGCGTTTCGCACACCGTCCTGTTCCCGGACGGCACGCGCAAGACGCTGGGTGTGATTTTCCCGGCCACGCTCCAGTTCGGTACCGATGCGCCTGAGATCATGGAAGTCACGGGCGGCCGCTGCCGCATCCGTCTGGCAGGTCAGACCGAGTGGCAAGAGTACGCTGCCGGTCAGGAGTTCTCCGTGCCGGGCAATAGCAAGTTCGATATCGAGGTCGTGGAGACACTCGATTACGTTTGCCATTACGGCTAACCGTCCGGCCAGCATCGCGACGGCGCGGGATCTCCCGCGTCATCGCCCTCTCGGCCGGTTCAGCGCGGCCCGGCGCCGCTTCCCACTATGTCGCGACTGCCTCCCGAATCGGCCGACCACGCTGCCGGCCAAGCGTCCGATGTGCCTGAATCGTCTGACGCGCACGCTCCCCTCACCCTCGCTTCGCGTCTCTCGACGTCCGATACGTCCGATACCTCCGATACGTCTCCTGTGATGTCGGCAGATGCCGCAGACGCATTACACACGCCGCCCGACACCTCGGACCACAACCCGGATCTCGAGCCGACCGACGTCCCGCTGCTGCCTCCTGACGGCCACCGCGCCAGCGCGAAAGCGAAGGCCTCCCGCGCACGACGCAATAACGGCGGGCGCAAAGGCATCGACCTCGGCCTGCAAGGTGGCGGCGCGCACGGCGCGTACACGTGGGGCGTGCTCGACAAGCTGCTGGAAGACGGACGTCTGGAATTCGAAGGCATCAGCGGCGCGTCCGCAGGCACCATGAACGCCGTGGTGCTGGCGCATGGCCTGCTCGATCGCCCCAACGTCGATCCGCGCGAGAAGGCCCGTGAGGCGCTGCACAGCTTCTGGTTGGGCGTTTCGCAAGCCGGCTCGTCGGCCACCGCGTGGGCACAAACGGTCTTTAGCTGGCTCAACGGGCGTCCGACCGAGTATCCCGTCTGGCACGACTGGATGCAGAGCATGCAGCAATGGATGATGCCGTTCGCGCAACCACCGGCCGAGATCAATCCGTTGCGCACCGTGCTCGAAGCGCAGGTCGATTTCGAGCGTCTGCGCGAGAGCACCGCAACGCATCTGTTCGTCTCCGCGACGAACATCCGCACCGGCAACATCCGCATCTTCCGAACGCACGAGATCACGCTCGATGTGGCGATGGCGTCCGCCTGTCTGCCGTGGCTGTTCAAACCAGTGAAGATCGACGAGGACTTTTACTGGGACGGCGGCTATCTCGGCAACCCGCCGCTCTACCCCTTCTATTACGAGACGCTCACGAGCGACATCCTGATCGTGCACATCAACCCGATCGAGCGCAAAGAGAAGCCGGTGCTGCCGGGACAGATCATGAACCGCGTGAACGAGATCACGTTCAACGCGTCGCTACAACGCGAATTCCGGGCGATCTCGTTTGTGCACAAGCTACTCGACGAAGGATGGCTGAAGCCGGAGTTTCGCGATCGGCTGAAGTACCCGCTGATCCACTCGATTCGCGCCGACAAGGAGCTTTACGACTTGTCCTCATCGACGAAATTCGTCACGGACTGGCACTTCCTCACGACGCTGCGGGACCGGGGCCGCGAAGCTGCGGAGCGCTGGCTGGCAGCGCATTTCGACGACGTCGGCGTGCGCTCCACGGTGGATCTGAAGCGCGATTATCTGCAACGTCTGCCGGACGCCACCGCCATCAAAGCATGAGCGGTTCGGGGTCGAGCGCGATGCCGAAGCGTTCCTGAACGCTGGCCTGCACGGCGCGGGCGAGCGCCACGATATCGGCCCCCGTGGCACCTCCGCGATTGACGAGCACCAGCGCCTGACGCTCGTGCACGCCCGCGTTTCCAAGCGTCTTGCCGCGCCAGCCGCACTGGTCGATCAGCCAGCCGGCCGCGACCTTCCACGTGCCGTCGGGCTGCGCATAACCCACCGCCTGCGGGAAACGCGCACGAAGCGTCTCGAACGTGGTCGCGTTCACGACCGGATTCTTGAAGAAGCTTCCGGCGTTGCCGAGTTGCGCGGGATCGGGCAGCTTGCGACGTCGAATGTCGACGACCGCATCGAAGATCTGGCGCGCGTCGGGTTGGACGATGCCGGCGTCGGCGAGCGTGCGTGACACATCGGCGTACCCCGTCACCGCTTGCCAGGGCTGCGGCAGGCGCAGCGTCACGGCCACGATGATGTAGCGGCCCGGTTCGCGCTTGAACAACGAATCCCGATAGCCGAAAGCGCAATCGTCGCGCGAGAGCGTGACGAACGCCCCGGTCGTCGTATCGAGCGCACGCACTTCATGGAAGCGCTCGGCGAGTTCCAGCCCGTAGGCCCCGATGTTCTGGATCGGCGCTGCGCCCAGTGTGCCGGGAATCAGCGCCAGGTTCTCCAGGCCAGGACAGTCTTGCGAGAGCGTCCAGTCGACGAAATCGTGCCAGACTTCGCCTGCGCCGCCGCGCACATAGCGAGCGGACGGATCTGCGGGATTGTCCGGGAGACGTTCGCGCCCGCGAATCGCCATGCGCAGCACCACGCCGTCGAAGTCGCGCGTGAGCACGAGGTTGCTGCCGCCGCCGAGCACGAGACGCGGCAGTCCGGCCAGTTCGGGCAGGGCGAGCGCGTCGAGCAGCGCCGCTTCGCTGTCGATGGTCACGACGTAGCGGGCGGTGGCGGGCAGACCGAAGGTGTTGAATTCGCGCAGGCTGACGTCGCGTTGCAACTGAAGCATGGAATATGGGCAGGCCAGTGGGTGTCGCCGTGCCGGACAGCGTCCTGAGGAGGACGCGGGACCGGCGGCTGAATTACAATGTCGGGCGAAAGAATTTTGCGCATCATTATACCGACGGTGCCGTCCGCACCGAGCGCGCCGGACTTACACGGCACGCCCTGCGTGCCATTTCACGAACCCTTAGGAATTCAGGAGAGCCAGATGCCATCGTTTGACGTGGTTAGCGAAGCCAACATGGTAGAGGTCAAGAACGCCATCGAGCAGGCCAACAAGGAAATCTCGACGCGCTTCGACTTCAAGGGATCGGACTCGCGCGTCGAGCACAAAGAGCAGGAACTCACGCTCTTCGCCGACGACAACTTCAAGCTCGATCAGGTCACGCAGGTGCTCATCGCCAAGATGGCCAAGCGTAACGTCGACGTGCGTTTTCTCGACTACGGCAAGGTCGATAAAGTCAGCGGCGACAAGGTCAAGCAGGTGGTGAAGGTCAAGAAGGGCGTCGAAGGCGACCTGGCCAAGAAGATCGTGCGCATCATCAAGGACAGCAAGATGAAGGTGCAGGCGAGCATTCAGGGCGACAGCGTTCGCATTGCCGGTGCCAAGCGCGACGACCTGCAAAGCGCCATGGCGCTGCTGCGCAAGGATGTCACCGACACGCCGCTCGACTTCAACAACTTCCGCGACTAAGCATCACCGCGTTGGTTGCAGACACAAAAAACCCGCAGACTCGCTGCGGGTTTTTTATTGGGCGGACGGAGGACGATGAACGGTAGATTCGTCGCCCTGAGCCTCACTTCGGCTTCTTCTGCCCGATACGGCTTTCCTTGCCTGCGATCAGCTTGCCGATGTTCGCGCGATGGCGATAGATCAGCAGGATCGCCATGACGATCACCGCCGGCGAGTACGGCCCGAAGCCGAACATGAAGACGTAGTAGAGCGGCGCAAACACGGCCGCCACCAGCGCGGCAAGCGACGAATAGCGGAAGAAGATCGCGATGATGAGCCACGTCGCCATCACGGCCAGCCCCAGAATCGGGCTGATGGCGAAAAGCACCCCCGCAGCCGTCGCCACGCCCTTGCCACCGGCGAAGCGCAGGAAAATCGGGTACAGATGGCCCAGGAACACGGCGAGCGCCACGGCCGCAAGTCCGAAGTCGCCCACGCCCCACGCATCCGCAAAGCGTTCCGCCAGATAAACCGCCAGCCAGCCCTTGAGCGCGTCGCCGATCAACGTCAGCACGGCGGCCTTCTTATTGCCCGAACGCAGCACGTTCGTGGCGCCCGGATTACCCGAGCCGTAACTGCGCGGGTCCGCGAGGCCCATCGTGCGGCTGACGATCACCGCAAACGGCACCGAGCCGATCAGATACGCGAGAACGATAAAAACCAGTGTGGCCATGAACTTCTGACGTGAGGAAGATTTGTAATGGCCGCCATTCTACTTGAGACGCCGGGCCTCCCCATTCTGGCAAACACGGGGTTGCGCACTCGCCGCGACGCTTTGGGAATTTACGTCAAGTGCGTACCGACAACGCAGATTGAGGAACCGTGATCGACGTGTACCGGTCTTTTGGGCGTGCGCCTCTTGCGATGTGGCGCGTCAGGAGAACGATTTGAACAATGACAAGCATCCGCGTCGTCATCGCTGATCATCAACCGGCCGTCGTTGCCGGACTGGTCTGCGAACTGGGAAAACACCCCTCATTGGAAGTCCTCGGCACCGCGCGCAGCGTCGCGGGCGTCATCGACATGCTGACGACGACGCCGTGCGACGTGCTCGTGACCGACGCCACCCTGTCCGGCGACCGTCATGGCGAGGATGCATGGCTCATCGAGTCGCTGCACCGGTCCTTCCCCGATGTCCGGATTCTCGCGCTCACGGCCATGAACAGCCCACTGGTGATCCGGCGGATGACCGATCTCGGCATCGCCTCGACCCTTTGCAAGTCGCGCGATATCGACGAGGTCGTGGCCGCCATCCATTCCCTTCATCACGGACCGCCTCACATGCCTTATTTCCCCGTCTACGCGACCGGCGCAACGCACGCCGACGAAGCCCCACAGCGCGACGCCCAGGTGCCGCGTCTGGCGGCAATTCGCACTGCCTTGCTCGCCCCCGCCACCGCACCGCAAACCACATCGACGGCGGTCTCGACGAAGCCCCGAGCGACCTTGCTGAGTCAACGCGAGTCGCAAGTGCTTCGGCTCTATGTATCGGGGATGTCGATCACCGCCATCGCAGCTCAACTGCATCGTACGAAGCAGACGGTGAGCGCACAGAAGCACAATGCCATGCGAAAACTGGGCATCGAAAGCGACGCGCAACTGTATCTGTTTGCGCTGCAAACCGGCCTGCCTGACGACCCGACGCCGCGCGCACCACGGTCGTCCGCGACGAACACACGCGCTATCCCGACGCACCTGCCATCGTCTCTCTCGGCTGCCAGCAACGGCAAAGCCTGAGGCTCACACCTTCGCCGCATCGACAAACATCTCGATCCTGAGCTGGCCCTCGTAACCTCCGGCATCCTTGTCGCGTTCGATGAACGGCACGACTTCGAAGGTGAGCGTGGCGGGCGAACAGGCAACCGGCATCGGAATGCCAGGCAAGCGAACGATTCGGATCGGCGACTGTGCCACCGGCGGGAACACGCTGGCACCCGCGTCGCCAACCGTCAGCCACTGGTGTGTCCCCCCGTGCACCAGCCCCACTCGATAATGAATCCGGTGCTCCGGCAAATTGCCGAGCGTGCCTCGCAACACCATCAGCCCGTATCCCGGTGGCCTTTCCGGGAACGTATCGCGCAGGTCGGTCGCCCGTACGCGCAGCGCGCCTGCCGAGTTGGACCCGAAACCGTCGTAGAAGCACATATCGACGGATCGTCCGCCATAAACAATCGGCTGAAATCCGGGACCGGGGCGCTTGCGCAGATCCATCGAAACGCGCGGGGCCGTGTTCGATAGCGTCGGGAAGTAGATCTGCGCGTTCCCGTTGTCCGTCACATTGAGTTCGATGTCGTAGCTGTGGACGGCACTGGACGTACCCATATTCAGCTCGCGAACGTCGAATTCGAAACGACCACGCCAGATACCGCCGACGGGGATCTTCTGTAACTCCGCGCGTGGGATCGTCAATGTGTATCGCGCAACGTCGTAAGGCTGCCCGCCACAGTTGCCAAAATTCCGGTTGGAATTGAAAGCCATCATCCGGTGAGTACAACCCGAGCCCGTGACCGTGATGACCTTAACCGCCGTGACTCGCAAGTCCGTGGTGAGTTTCGATCGTTGCTCGGTAAAGCGCAGTGAGACCTGCGTACCCTGCGACCCACCGAGATCGGCCGGTACTGTCGGGCATGCACCCAACGTCGTATCGACAGTGGAACGACACAAGAACGACGTGCGTGATGCGCGAACCTCGCCTGGTGAGAAATGCGCCGACAACTGCGGACGAAACAGCCAGCCGTTCGGGGCAGACGCTCGATCGAAGCGCAGCGATACATTCTCGTGATGGTCCACGGGCACCCGCTGTGCCATCGCGGACGGCACCAGACAGACCGCACCGATCCACCCGACCACGCATCTCGCCCACGCCATGACACCGATACGGCCAGTCTTGCACTGCTCAACGTCCCTCATCGCCCCACCTCCCTATGTCCCTTGCCGTTGCCGCGTGCTGATCCGCCTGCTCCTTCGCGTCGCTCAGCAGTCGCTGTACGTGTGCCTGCGCCTGAAGCGATGCGGGCAGCGCGTGTTGCGTGACGATGTTGCAGGGCGTCACACCGTTCAGATGAATGACGTCGCGCCGCTCTACTACGGTGAGGTTGCAGCGCATCGGTTGGCCGCGATCGAGTAGGTAGAGTTCCGTCAGCGGACGCGGCGACTCGATCAGGAATTCACCCCGGTCGTCGAGCGGTGGGGCAGACACGCTGAGTACCCGTGCGTTGGCGAGTGACAGACCGTCCGGACCCCGTGCCTGGCCGACGTAGGTGTAGCTGCGACCGGCCGTCACGCGATGCACCTTCATGCGCCCCGGCGTCAGAAAGTAGTCGCGCACGCCGGCACCTCGCAGCAACCCCACCGAATAATCCGTGACGTCCTGACGGGCCTCGAAGACCTCTCCTTGCTGCGCCCGATATCCGCCGATGGGGGAGAGCGCCGCCGCACCGAAATCGACCGTCAGCGGACGCCCGCCCACTTGCAACGTCGCCGCCGCACCGTGCATTGCCCTCTCATGGTCGTCATGGTCGTCGTGGGCGTCATGTGCCTCATGTGCGTTGTCGGCCTCGACAATCAGTCCGACCCCTGCTGGCGGGTCGCCCGCGAGCATCGCCGGGCCGAACCACAGCCGGTCGCGCGTTGCGGCGATGCTCGACGCATAACCGCCAGTGAACGAGCCACGGTCACTCCCCGCATCAGCGCCCCGGAAGCTTCGCGACAGCATCGCGTGAACATCGCCGTAGCGCCCCTCTATCGCGCCCCGCACGTGAGCCGACGCCATGCTCGCCTCGTCCCCCGTCAGACCGACGGTCAGCTCACGCCGGGAGGTGTCGTCCCACATCCATGAGTGCTGCGCGTGAATCGCAGCGCGCATGCGACGGTCGTCGTAACGATCGGAGCGCACGTCAACGCTCACGCTGGAGAACGTCGCCCCATTGCGTCCCGGTGCGGCAGGCCGCTGTGCACTCAACGACACATTGACGAACGTGCCGGTATCGGGACGCCCCTCGTTGGCGTGGCGTCGGTGATATCCGCCCACGCGCGAATTGATCGCGAGCTTTTTCCACCGGAACGAGCGGCTCAGTGTGACCTGAAGCGTTCTCGACACGCCGCTTCGGGTTGTATTGCGCGGCCAGACGTCGTCGTACTGCGGCGAAGAAAAATCTACATGACGACGCCCGTAGTTCTGGCTTTGGCTATAGCCCGCACTGCCCTGCCATCGCCCCAGTGGCATAGACACGTAAGCGTTGATCGAGTCATAGCAGCCGATCTGTATATCGCTGCGCGTTGCGGCATGCACGCCGCCGCGACAACTCGCGTCGCGCATCTGATAGCGATACAAGCTCAGGCCGATGCCGTTGGACAACGAGATCGATTGGGTCGTACCCCGCGCCCCGTCTGTGCCGAACAGCACCGACGTCGCCGCCGTCAATTGGCCGAAAGAGAACGCGCGTTGCCAGTTGATCTGCGATTCGTTGTATAGCCGGGACGGCAACCAGACCAGCCCCGAGGTGAACGTCATCCCGAACGGGAGCGACTTCCGCACGCCTGACTGCACGGTAGGTCGCGCCCGGCCTTCGTCGACGTCGGATTGGCGACGATTCACCGTACGTCCCGTTTGCAAAAACCATTGCACGTCGTCACCGGTGCCTTCGCCGCCCACCTTCGTGAACGGTTCGGTTTCGGTACGCACCAGCGTGTCACCCTCGAAGATGCGCAGCGACACCAGATACGCGCCCTCGGGGAAGTAGCGCGTATCGAACGACTGCACGCCTGCCTGAAAGTAGGCGCTGCCGAGTAATTCGTTGCCGCGATAGGCATCCACACGCGCATCGCGGGTGAGCAGCACCGTCAGCGGCGATCCCTGCGCTCGGCTCGCGTCGTTGACATACGCCTGAGACGTACCCACGCGCACCCCGTCGAAGCGACCGACCGGCAGCAGCGTAAATCCGAAGCTACCGCCCTGCGCGCTGTACAGATTGCGCTGATCCATACGCCCTGCCTGCACGTAATGCGCCGCCCCGACATCGTGCCGGTAGTAAAGGCTGTCGATAAGCGCCTGCGTGCTGCCCGACGGCTCTGCGCTCGACGCCACTGCAGGCTCACGGCGGCCGCTGTGACTCGTATGCACAAGTGACCAGGTGAAGCCCGCGTAGCTCGCCGGTGAGACGCCCAGCGCCCCGTTCCCCAATACGGTCAAATTGCGATAGCGGTCCGTCGTCGACACATTCACGATCTGCGTGTGTATCAGCGCCGGTTCGCTGCCCGGCGAATTCGTATGATGCGAAGGTCCGGCCGCGCTCTGTGAAGGCAGCCAAGCCTTCGCGAGAAAGAGTTCGAGCGCGCCCTGACTCTCATCGAAGATGACGTCGACCGACTCGGTTTCGAGATACCGGCAACGGGCATCGACGCCAGGGCTCTCGCCCGTGCTACCGCTCATGTTCCCGCTTGTGCAGGCAAGATGACCGTTACGCACCATGGGACGGGCCAGTGCGTCGACCAGCGGGATCGGCGTCCCGGTGTTCGCCTCCGTCCCGAGGCGGTCATGGATGGCGCGCGCCACCGCTTCGGGGGTCTCGAGACGCACATCGTCCGGTCGCACGAACACGGGGAACACGCCCAGTGAGGTACCTAACAGTCGGATGTCGAGATGCTCGACCTGACCGGCGGCAATGTCCTCGAATCCGGGCGGGACTTTCGGCAGCGTACTGGCCATCGCGGGACTGCCTGCGGCCAATAACCACGGTAAGCCCGCGAGATAGCGAATACGCCCCTTAGGCATGATGAACAGCGAACGGCGAAGACTCGCCCGCTGGCGGTCCTCGCGCGTTGTGCTTGGCGCGGAAGTTTGATTAACGGAGCGCGAACTCACTCAGCCGCAGAAGCGACGATCAGCATTTCCAGACGTCCCACGTAACGGCCGGCCGTCGGCGGGTTTGCGCCTGCTGCGCGTCCCGCGACGGAAAGCGGAAGCGTCCTCGATTCACCGGTCGCACTGCCCGTCCAGGTCTCTGCAGCCGTCAGTCGTGTATTCGTCGTGGTGATCGTGCGGCCGTCGAGCCGCACCGTCAGCGGGATGGGGGCCACGGAGGCATTCGTGACATGGACCAGTGTCGACGCGGCGCCCAGGCGGACGTCAACGTTCTGCGTCGGGTCGTTCGTGTAGAGACGCGTCTGAATCGTCTCGGACATGACATCGCCCGTCGCCGCGTTATAGGCCATATCGAGACTCTGCGGCATCGGGCTGCCGTTCGCCTGCTGCACCGACAGCGTCGGGTCGATGGTCGCCGTCAGATCGATCACGACTTCTGCGGCATTGGCGGCGGCCATCGGGACGATCACCGCGCTCAGGGCGACAAAATGCTTCAACATATTCATTGCTGAAATTTCCTTGCTTGGAGGGGGGAGGAAAATCACTTCCGGGTGGCCCCGGAGTTTGCTGAGGCTCTGCGGCCTCATGGCATCGGTCTACGGCGCGAGAGGCAAGTCCACGACCTGCGCATCCGCTTCGCCATCGACCAGATACTGGATACGCACCGGCGCGTGGCGCAGGGCGTCGGGAATCGGCTGTGTCTGCCCGGGATAGACGCTACGTCCAACGTCCAGCCAGTCGCACTCGCGCCCGGCCTCACCTTCGCAACGTCCGATGGCGCGCACGTGCGCCCGGACGTTGCCGGTATTTCGCACGCTCAGGTTGTCTTCGCTGCGCGCCAGTCCCGGCGCAGCCTTCTCGGGTGCCACGCGAACCAGCGCGCCCCAGACGAAGCTCACCTGCACGTCGTGCGTGAGGTCGCTGTCGCTCGCCGCATCGGCGTCCCGTACACCCTCGGGTGCGGCAACGGGCCGGAAGTAGACGCGATACGCGGTCTCGACAGTGGGCCGTCCGAGCGAGACCACGCGCACGAGTCTTGTCGCGCCGCCTGCCAGCACGAATTTCGCGGGCGACGCGACAAGGCCGGTGCCCTCCAGGAGGCTGACCGGGACTTCGTGTTCGGCATCGGTGGCTGGATCGACGATGCGCTTGACGCTCACGTCGACGTATTGGGTTTGTGGCGACTGAGACGTGACGCGAATGACGCTGACTTGCCCCTTGCCGCCTGCGACGCCTGTGATAACGCTGGCAATCGGTGAAATGGTGACGTTGGCATGCACCGGCATCGACGCCGACAACGCGAGCGCGAATGCGGCGATCAGCGCTGCGCCAGCACTACACCGACTAGGCTGAGCGTCGATTTCCCGTCTTGCATCACCGCTTGTCTCGTCCATCGCCTCGTCTCCGTCCGATTCATGACGTCATCGTAGGGACGAGCGCAAACGAGCAAAATCTGACAAGTCAGATTTTGCTCAATGGTGTGGTTATGGTTGATTTCTTAAAACCGCGGCCTGCGTAGTGATGTAACGCGCGCGACCGCGAGGCAGACGCAATGCTTAGTCGACGAGCGCCGCGTTGACGAGCGTGGGTGCGAGCACGCGCACGATTTCGGAGGGCGCCATCGAGACGAGATAGCCGCGACGTCCGCCATTGATGTAAATCTCCGGCAGTTCGAGAATCGACGCTTCCATGAAGATCGGCATGCGCTTGCGTGTGCCGAACGGACTCGTGCCACCTACCAGAAAACCGGAGTGACGGTTGGCGACTTCCGGCTTGCAGGTCTCGATGCGCTTGCGCCCGGCCTGACGGGCCAGCGCCTTGGTCGACACCTGACGGTCGCCATGCATGAGCACGACCAGCGGGTTGGCGTCTTCGTCTTCCATGATCAGCGTCTTGACGACGGCGTGCTCAGGCACCCCCAACGCTTCCGACGAAACACGCGTGCCGCCGTGCTCCTGGTACTCGTAGAAGTGGTTCTGAAACGCGACCTTGGCTTCGCGGAGCTGTTTGGTCGCAGGAGTTTCAGCGGTGGCCTTGGATTTCATATCGTAGAAGTTGCAGTCGGTTCTCGGATCGCGTCGCAGGCGTTCGGGCACGCGCGCAGCGGGACCTCTAGGGTTCGTTAATTACGGATTGTAAGCAATCGCTTCATCGGGCATTACAATGCCGCCATGCCTGCCTCACATTTATCGCCCTTGCTTTCCTTGCCGACCGACGCCGACGTGACGTCTTCGGCCTCGTCCTTGACTTCGTTCCTTGCCGGCCTGCCGGCGCGCATCGACAGCCTGCCGGCGCGAATCGCCGCGCAAACGCCGTCACGCATCGCGCTGATCGACGACTTCGGCCGGATGACGTACGGCGAACTGACGCACGCCGTGAGCACGTGTGCAACGCGCTTGCGCGAGCATGGTGTCCGGGGTGGCGATCGCGTGATGATCGTCGGCGAGAACGGCATTGCGTATGTGGTGCTGCTGCTCGCGGCCGCCTCGCTCGATGCGTGGCCGCTGCTCTGCAACGCCCGCCTTTCCCCGGCGGAGCTGCGAGTGATCCGCGACCACGCCCAGCCGCGCTGCGCGATCTATACCGTCGACGCCTCTCCCGACGCCGCCGCGCACGCGCGCACCGATGCGGCGAAAGTGGTCTGGACCGAACTGGCGCTGGGCGCACTGGCGGTGTCGGACGTCGATCCCGCGAGCATGGCCGAGCCGGTGCAAAGCGATCCGTCCGACCAATGCGCGGCGCTGATTTACACGACGGGCACGACCGGTGCGCCCAAGGGCGTGCGGTTGTCGCATCGCAATCTGATGTTCATTGCGGCCGTGTCGAGCACATTGCGACGCGTCGGCGCGGACGACATCGCCTATGGCGTGCTGCCGCTCTCGCACGTCTACGGATTGACTTCCGTGTGTCTCGGCACGTTGTACGCCGGCGGCACGTTGCGTCTCGCCGCGCGCTTCACGCCCGAGGCGGTGCTGGACTCGCTCGCGCACGACGGGCTGACGATTCTGCAAGGCGTGCCCGCCATGCATGCACGTCTGATGGCGTATGTCGCGACGCAAGGTGCGACGCTGGTTGCGCCGCGTCTGCGCTTCGTCTATTCCGGTGGGTCGCCGCTCGACGCCGCGCTCAAGGCGCGCGTCGAAGCGTTCTACGGTCTGCCCATCCACAACGGCTACGGCCTGACCGAAAGCAGCCCGACCGTCTCCCAGACATTGCTGGATGCGCCGCGCGAGGACTGCTCCGTCGGCCCCGTCATTCCGGGCGTCGCGGTGCGTATCGTGGGGCTCGACGGCAAGGATGTGACCGAGGGCGACGTCGGCGAACTGTGGGTGCACGGACCGAACGTGATGCTCGGCTACTATCGCGCGCCGGAACTGACGGCCGCGACCGTCACGGAAGACGGCTGGCTGCGCACCGGCGACCTCGCGCGTCGCGCGGCAGACGGAGCGTTGTTCCTCGCCGGACGCGCCAAAGAACTCATCATCCACTCGGGCTTCAACGTCTACCCGATCGAAGTCGAGCAAGCACTGGCGAGCCATCCCGACGTACTTCAGGTCGCCGTACTCGGGCGACCAGCTGGCGCGGACGATGCGGACGATGGCAACGAGCAGGTCGTCGCGTTTGTGGAGGCGCGTCCGGGGCACGAGATCGACGTCGAAGCGCTCGCCGGCTGGGCCGCACAGCGGCTCGCGCCGTACAAACGTCCCGGGCAGATTCGGGTGCTCGACGCCCTGCCCGCCGCATCGACCGGCAAGGTGCTCAAGCACAAGCTCAAGGCGATGCTCTGATGCTGTACGTCCCGATTCGCGACAGTAAGGTCGACAGTAAGGTCGCGACCGTCAGCCGCGCGGGTGATGCTGCGCGTGCAGCGACTTGAGACGCTCGCGCGCGACGTGCGTGTAGATCTGTGTGGTAGAGATGTCGGCGTGCCCGAGCAGCAACTGCACCACGCGCAGATCTGCGCCGTGATTGATCAGGTGCGTGGCGAACGCATGGCGCAGCGTGTGCGGTGAGAGCGGCGCGCGAATGTCGGCTTGCAGCGCGTATCGCTTGATCAGATACCAGAACGCCTGACGCGTCATGCCCTCGCCGCGTTGCGTCACGAACAGCGTGTCGCATGCGCGTCCGGCGAGCAACACACCGCGACTCTCTGCAAGATACCGAGTGAGCCAGCCGTTGGCCTCTTCGCCGAACGGCACCAGCCGCTCCTTTGCGCCCTTACCGAAAATCCGCAGCACCCCTTCGTTCAGTCCCACTTCGATGGTCTTGAGCGCGACCAGCTCCGACACGCGCAAGCCGCTCGCATACATCAGCTCCAGCATGGCGCGGTCGCGCAAACCGAGCGGCTGCGTGAGATCCGGCGCGCCGAGCAGCGCTTCGACCTGCGCTTCCGACAAGGTCGACGGCAGACGCTGCGCCCGCTTGGCCGATGCAATGCGCAAGCACGGATCCTGCTGCACGAGGTGCTCGCGCAGCGCCCACTGATAAAAACGCTTGAAGACGGACAGACGTCGGTTCACGCTACTCGCCAGGCTCTCGCGACGCCACGCGAGATAGGCCGAGAGCGCCGCCTCGTCCACGGTGTCGAGGGACATTGCGGGCAGGTTGTCGTGCGGGGGGGCGTGCGATTCTTCCGCGCCGTCTGCATGCGCGGTTTTCGCTTCGTCCGCGAGCCACTCTGCGAACAGCCGTAGATCGCGACGATAGGCGTCGAGCGTGTTGCGCGACAGGCCGTCTTCGAGCCAGATCGTGTCGCAGAACTGGTCGATCAGAGACGTGCTGCGCGTGAGCATCGGCTCGGAAATCGGCTCGGAAACTTGCGTGCGCTCGGACATACTCAAACCGAAACTCCTTCCTGGGCAAGCGCCCACTCGACGTGTTCGCGCACCAGCGCGGAGGGGTGATCGCGACGCGCGAGCAAGGCGTCGCGCATGGGGATGCGGGCGTCGGCATCGAGAGTCTCACGCAGCGCATTGCCGAGGCCGACGGCGAGATTGCGCAGCCATCGCTCGTGCCCGATGCGACGAATCGGACTCCCCGCGAGCCGGTCCATGAATTCCGTTTCGGTCCATGCAAACAGCTCGACGAGCGAGGCGCTGTCGAGCTTGTTGCGCGGTGCGAAATCGGGCAGCGGCGACGGCTGCGCGAACTTGTTCCACGGACAGTAGAGCTGGCAGTCGTCGCAGCCGTAAATGCGGTTGCCCATCTTGGCGCGCAACGGCTCGGGGATCGCGCCCTTGTGTTCGATCGTCAGATACGACACGCACAGACGTGCATCGACGCGAAACGCTTCGGTGATCGCGCCCGTCGGGCAAACGTCGAGGCAGCGGCGGCATTGGCCGCAGTGCTCGCCGCGATCCATGCCGGGATTTGCGCTTGCGCTGTCGTCCTCATGCGCATTGTCTGCATCCTCGACGTCGACCGGCAACGGGACGTCGACGAAAATTTCACCGAGGAAGAACAGCGAGCCCGCGTCGCGCGAGAGCAACAACGTGTGTTTGCCGCGCCAGCCGAGCCCCGCCTTCTGCGCGAGCTCGACTTCCAGCACCGGCGCGGAATCGGTGAACGCGCGATAACCGAACGGCCCGATGGCCTGCGTGATGCGATCCGCCAGTTGTTGCAAACGATTGCGCACCACCTTGTGATAGTCGCGCCCTCGGGCATAGAGCGACACGACAGCCTCGCCGGGCATCTCAGTGCGCGCCATTTCGCGCTTGCGCCACTGCGCGAGGTCGGTGTCGCTGGGAAGGTAATTCATCCGGGCGCTGATCACACGCACCGTGCCGGGGACCAGCTCGGCGGGCCGTGCACGCTTCATGCCGTGGGCGGCCATGTAGTCCATATCGCCATGACAGCCGTCGTCGAGCCACTGCTGCAGACCCGCCTCGGCATGCGAGAGGTCGATGTCCGTGATGCCCACGTGACCGAAGCCCAGCTCACGCGCCCACCCTCTGATTTGCACCGCAAGCGCAGCCAACCCTTTCGAATCGAGGGTCGAAGCGGGGGCCAACGGCGTCGCAATGTCGCGCGAGGGCGACACTTCCTTTGCATTCGGAGGTGCCGATGGCTCGACTTGTGCGGCGGTAGCGGGGAAAATCACGGAAGCTTTCATCGACTCCATTTTACGCAATGCCCGCCATGCCCGACTCCTCTGCGCCGCCTCCGCTGGGCGAACGCATCTTCGCGCTGCCGGACGAAGCCGCCACCGAGGCCTTCGCCGCGGCATTCGCACGCGCGGTGGTTGCGCGCATGGCGCATACCGACGCCGCGCACGCGGGCCTGCATGTGCAGCTCTCGGGCGACCTCGGCGCGGGAAAAACCACCTTCGTGCGAGCGCTGTTGCGCGCGCTGGGCCACACCGGACGCGTCAAAAGTCCCACCTACGCGCTGTGTGAACCATACAACATCGACACACCACAAGGCGTGTTGCCGGTCTATCATTTCGATCTGTACCGCTTTGCCGATCCGGCCGAATGGCATGACACGGGCTTTCGCGAGCATTTTGCAGGCGATGCCCTTTGCCTGGTCGAGTGGCCGGAAAAAGCCGAAGGACTCCTTGGCACCCCTGATTTGCGCCTTTGGCTGGAACCAGTTGGCGACGCCCGCCGTCTCACGACGAGCGCCTATACGCCGGCCGGTCTTGCTTGCCTGAACTCATGCTGATCAAACGCTTCGCCCGTACCGACGACGCCTCATCGCCCAACGCCGGCCGCCGCCGCGCCTTGCGCGCAGGCGCTTCGACCCTGATTCTCGCCCTCACCGGCCCCCGCTTCGCGTTCGCTAACGCCATCGTGGCGGTGCGCGTCTGGCCGGCGAGAGACTACACACGTGTCACGCTGGAGACCGACAACCCGGTCAAATTCCAGCAGCAGCTGATGGAAAGTCCGAACCGCTTCGTCATCGATCTCGACGAAGTGGATCTGAGTCCGGCGCTGCGCGACCTCGTTGCCAAAATCCAGCCGAACGATCCGCAGATCGCCCAGGTGCGCGTGGGGCAGTTCAAGCCCGGCGTCGTGCGCATGGTGTTCGATCTGAAGGCGGGCGTGAAGCCACAGTCGTTCACGCTGCCGCCGGTGGCGGGGTACAAATACCGCACCGTGTTCGATCTGTACCCGGCCGTCGAGCCCGATCCGCTCATGGAACTGCTCGCGCAAACCGCCAACAAGGCGCAGGCGCTCGCGCAGAATTCGCATCCACCGCAGTCCTCGGGCAACGCCAACACGCCGAGCACGGAAGAGAGCGAAGCGTTCTTCCAGAAGTACGCCCAGCAAGGTCAGTCGCCGCGTCCGGCGCGCCCCGGCCCCACGCCTTCTACGCCATCCACGCCTGCCGCCCCGGACAAGACACCGCCGCTCGCCCAGCGCAACGACGACGACACCGACGATCTGCCTCCGCCGCCGCGCGGTCAGAAGACGGCGCGTCTGCTCACCATCGCCCTCGATCCCGGCCACGGCGGGGAAGACCCGGGCGCGATCGGCAGCAGCGGCACGTATGAAAAGGTCGTGGTGTTGCAGATCGCCAAACGCTTGCGCGACAAGATCAACGCCCAACCGAACATGCGCGCCATGATGACGCGCGACGCCGACTTCTTCGTCCCGCTCGGTGTGCGGGTGCAGAAAGCGCGTCGTGTGGATGCCGATCTCTTCATGTCGATTCACGCCGACGCCTTCACGTCGCCCTCCGCCAACGGCGCTTCCGTGTTCGCACTGTCCGAACGCGGTGCGACGAGTGCGACCGCCCGGCTGCTTGAGAAGACGCAGAACGCTTCGGACCTGATCGGCGGCGTCAACATCAAGACCAACGATCGGACGGTGGCGCACGCGCTGCTCGATATGTCGACCACGGCGCAGATTCGCGACAGCAAGGTGTTCGGCACCGCACTGCTCGCCGAGATCGGCACGGTAGCGGATCGTCTGCACAGCAAAAACGTCGAACAGGCGTCGTTTGCCGTGCTCAAGGCACCGGATATTCCGTCGGTGCTGGTCGAGACGGCCTTCATCAGCAACCCCAAGGAAGAGCAGTATCTGAACGATCCGGCCTATCAGGAACGGCTCGCAAATGCACTGCTCAAGGGGATCCGGACTTACTTCTCGAAGAATCCGCCCATCGCGAAGAACCGCACCGCCTGAGCACGCGAAGCCTCTGCGTCCCAACAAAAAATGGCGCGTCCGAAACCGGACGCGCCATTTTTTTGTACTGACTTTTACTGCATCAGGGAGCAACGGACGCCCGCCCCTCCCCCTCAAATCGACTGGCTTACTTGCTCTGCCCTTGCGCCGTATTGCTACGACGACCGCGCGTGAACAACTTCCACACTGCGCCGAGAGCAATCGGCACGACCGCAGCCGAGATACCGACCAGCACGATCACGTTGAGGTACTGCTTGACCAGCGGCAAGTTGCCGAACAGGTAACCGCCCCCCACGAGCAACACCACCCAGATCGCCGCACCCAGCACGTTATAGAGCTGGAAGCGCGCCCACGGCATGGCCGAGACACCGGCCACGAACGGAGCGAACGTGCGCACGACCGGCACAAAACGCGCCATCACGATGGTCTTGCCGCCGTGGTGTTCGTAGAAGTCGTGCGTCTTGCGCAGCGCGTCGCGATCGAGAAAACGCCAGTTCTTCTCGTATACACGCGGCCCGATCTTCGAGCCGATCCAGTAGTTGAGCGTGTTGCCCGTCACCGCAGCGATGAACAGCAGCACGCCGAGCAGCCACGGATCCATGGCCCCGGTGGCCGCGAAAGCGCCGCCGATGAACAGCAGGGAATCGCCCGGCAGGAACGGGAACAGCACCAGCCCCGTTTCCACGAATACGATCATGAACAGGAACAGGTACACCCAATTTCCGTATTGATCGATAAACACCCCAAGATGTTTGTCGATGTGGAGCACCATCTCCAGCAATTGCACCAAAGTATCCAAGTCGATTCCTCAAGATAAAGGACGCCGGCCCGTCCCTGCGGGCGCGCGACGAGTCGCATCATACCAGCATCCCACAGTCGAATTAGTTGCCAATTAAAGACGAAAAAATGACAAAAATCGGCCCCATGGGTGTGCACCAGAACGCATTACATCACGTGTCACAGACCGAAACGCCGCCCGGCCTATGTCTTTGAGGGCAGCCTTTATAATGGTTCCCATGTCTGCCACCCCGACCCCCGCCCGTGACGCGCACGACCCGGCCGCCGAAGCGTCCGGCAGCGCCGCCCCCGACACGCCCGAACGCCGTCCCGGCCCAATGCCGGCGGGCCTCGCGCCTGCGCGCGCCATTCGCGTGCTACCCGATCAGCTCATCAGCCAGATCGCCGCAGGCGAGGTGGTCGAACGCCCGGCATCCGTCGTCAAGGAACTGCTTGAGAACGCTCTCGACGCCGGTGCCCGTGCGCTCCAGGTCAAGCTCGAAGAAGGCGGCGTGCGCCGCATCGCCATTACCGACGACGGCGGCGGCATGTCCGCTGAACAACTCCCGCTGGCGCTGACCCGCCACGCGACGAGCAAGATTCGCACGCTAGACGAGCTAGAGTCGGTCCTGACGCTCGGATTCCGGGGAGAAGCACTGGCTTCCATCGCCTCGGTCGCGCAGCTCACACTCTCCAGCCGTCAGATCGATGCCCCGCACGCGACCGCCATCGACGGCAACACCGGAGCACTCACCCCGGCGGCAGGTCCGGTCGGCACGACGGTCGACGTGCGCGACCTGTACTTCAACACCCCCGCGCGTCGCAAATTCCTGAAGACCGAGCAAACCGAGTTCGGTCATTGCATGGACGTGATCCGCCGCAGCGCCCTCGCGCGCCCGGACGTCGGTTTCTCGATCCTGCACAACAACCGGGCCGTGGAGCACTGGAACGCCTCGGACGCCGCCACGCGCGTCTCGCGCGTGCTGGGCAACGACTTCGCCGACGCGCATCTCGCGCTGGACGAAGGCGCGGCGGAACTGCGTCTCTCAGGCTTCGTCGGCCTGCCCACCGCCAGCCGTGGTCGCGCCGACCAGCAATTCTTCTTCGTGAACGGCCGCTTCGTGCGCGACAAGCTACTCACGCACGCCGTGCGCGCCGCCTATGAAGACGTGCTGCACGGCGACCGCTACCCGGCGTATGTGCTGTACTTCGAACTGCCGCCGCAGCTGGTGGACGTCAACGTTCACCCGTCGAAGATCGAAGTGCGTTTTCGCGATGCACGCAGCGTCCACCAGTTCGTGTTCCACGCGGTACAACGTGCGCTCGCGCGCGCAGCCGGCAGTGGCGGCGCGACGCATTCGGCACATCTGACGGAAGGTGGCGGTCTTGCTGCCGGTCCGGGTACGGCAGGTGGCTTGAGCGGTGGCCTCGGCGGCGGATTCGGCGCACGTCCGGCCGGCGGTTTCGGCACACCGGGCGGTAGCAGCTGGAACGCGCGGGCGCAGCAAGGCTCGCTCGCAGTCCCTCAACCGATGTCCGTCTACGACAATCTTTTCGGGCGCACAGCGCCGCCGGCGGCGCGTCCGTACGGTCAGCCGGGGGTGACGGATGCACCGTCGCCCGCTTACGGGACTTCAGGTGGCTGGGGGACGACGGACGGTGCAGCACTCACCGGTGGCCTTGCCGACGCGCTGTCGGCCTCCGGCGGCAACACGTCCGCCGACGCCGCGGCCGCCATGCAACTCGAACAGCCGCTGGGCTTCGCACTCGGCCAGTTGCACGGCATCTACATCCTCGCGCAAAACGCCTACGGTCTCGTGCTGGTCGATATGCACGCTGCCCACGAGCGCATTCTGTACGAGCGCTTCAAGCAGGCGCTGGTCGAGCGCAGCGTGCCCGTGCAGCCGCTTCTGATCCCGGTGACGTTCTTCGCCGACCCAGTGGAAATCGGCACGACGGAAGAGCATCAGGAGACGCTGACGGCGCTGGGCTTCGACCTCGCCGCCATGTCCCCGACGACGCTCGCTGTGCGCGCCATCCCCGCCCTGCTCGACGGTGCCGACGCACAGGCACTCGCCCGTGCGGTGCTGGCCGATCTGCGTCAGTACGGCGGTTCGCGCGTGCTCACCGAGCGTCAGCACGAGTTGCTGGGCACGCTCGCCTGCCACACGGCGGTGCGCGCGAACCGGCGTCTCACGCACGAAGAAATGAACGCGTTGCTGCGTCAGATGGAAGCGACCGAGCGTGCCGACCAGTGCAATCACGGACGTCCCACCTGGTACCAGCTCACGCTCGGCGACCTCGACAAATTGTTCATGCGCGGACGTTGAGCGGTTCATGAAGGCAAACACCCCGATCGTCTGCTTGCTGGGCCCGACGGCTTCCGGCAAAACCGCCGCCGCACTTGCGCTCGCGCAGGACACTCCGCTGGAAATCATCAGCGTCGATTCCGCACTCGTCTATCGCGAGATGGACATCGGCACGGCCAAGCCCAGCGCCGACGAACTCGCGGCCGTGCCGCATCACCTGATCGACATCATCGATCCGCGCGATGCTTACTCGGCCGCGCAATTCCGCGAAGACACGCTGCGTCTCGTCGACGAGATCGCCGCACGCGGACGTCGCCCGTTGCTCGTCGGCGGCACGATGCTGTACTACAAAGCGCTCACGCAAGGCCTCTCGCCGTTGCCGTCGGCAGATGCCGATGTGCGCGCCAAACTCGATGAAGACGCCGCGCGCGACGGCTGGCCTGCGATGCATGCACGGCTCGCGAGCGTCGACCCGGTGACGGCCGCACGTCTCGCGCCGAACGACGCGCAACGCGTGCAACGCGCGCTGGAAATCTTCGAGTTGTCCGGCAAACCGATGTCGCAGTGGCTCGCAGAGCAGACACCCGACACGACCTCGCCGCACACGTTCATGCCGGTGGCGTTGGAGCCGAGCGACCGCTCGGTGCTACACGCGCGCATCGCGGAGCGTTTCCGGTTGATGCTCGCGGCAGGCTTCGTCGAAGAAGTCGAGCGCTTGCGCGCGCGCGGCGACCTCGATCCGGGTCTGCCGTCGATGCGTTGCGTCGGCTACCGTCAGGTGTGGGAATACCTCGACGGCGAGACCGACTACGACACCATGCGCGACAAGGGCGTCTTCGCCACGCGTCAGTTGTGCAAACGTCAGCTCACGTGGCTGCGCTCGATGCCCGAGCGTCACATCGTCGACTGCACCGCTGCCGACGCACCGAAACGCGCCCTCGCTACCGTACGCACCCTCTGGGGCGACTGAACGCCGCCTCCCTGACGCTTCGCTGGCCGTCGCCGCGAAGCGTATCTCCCGCCTGCTCAGCCCCCGCGTTCCGCCGTCCGAACCTCGCCTCCCTCGCCCGTCGAATCGCTCCGCCGTATCCGTTGAAACCCTGACAGCTTTCCGGTTTGCATGTCGATTTTGATATGCTAATTTGCATATCAACGTTTCGAGCAATGCAAATTTGCATCGAATCCACGATACCGGGAAGGGTGCCAATGACGCAGACTTCGATGGAGCCGAGTGGGGTGACAGGCGATGTGCTGAGACTGCCGGCAGGCAGCCCGAGGCGCGTGCCGATCGCCAAATGGGCGGTGCGTGCAGGGATCGCGTTGATCTACCTGTTCATGTTGAGCCCGCTGATTTTCGTCGTCTGGCTGAGCTTCTTCAAAGACGCGATCATCACGTTTCCGCCGAGCGGCTATACCTTGTCGTGGTACGTCAATGCGTGGCGCAACGCCGCGTTCGCCAACGGTTTCCTGCTCTCCCTGCAACTCGCTGCGTGCGCGGCCATCGGCGGCGTCATCCTCGGCGTGGCCGCCTCACTCGCCCTCGCCCGCTATCGCTTCCCCGGGCGTCGCACGCTCGGCAACGTGCTGCTGCTGCCGCTCGTCGTGCCGGGCATCGTCGCGGGCATCGCCACTTATCTGTTCTACCTGCGCGCTGAAAATGCGCTCGACATGGACATCGTCGGCACGTTCGGCGGTCTCGTGATCGCCCACATCTGTCTGACCATTCCGTGGACGATGCGCCTCGTGGGTGCCAGCCTCGCGCAGATCGACGGCACCATCGAAGAAGCCGCGCGCAACCTCGGCGCAGGCCCGTGGCGCACGCTCTGGCGCGTGACGCTACCGATGCTGCGCCCCGCCATCGTCGCGGCCGTGCTGTTCAGCTTCATCGTGTCGTTCGAGAACCTCGAACTCACCTTGCCGCTCGTGGGGCCGGGCAAGACCACGCTGCCCATCGCGATCATGCAGTACCTCGAATTCAACCTCGATCCGACGATTGCCGCCGTGTCTGCGGCGCAGATCGTGCTGCTCGGCATCGTCATGCTGATCACCGATCGCTTCGTCAAACTCAGCCAGGTGATCTGACATGGCCAACGTTTCGCTTCGCTCGCTGCGCAAGCAGTACGGTAACGCCGCTGCCGTAGCAGACTTCTCACTCGACATCGAAGAAGGCGAACTCGTCGCCTTCCTCGGCCCCAGCGGCTGCGGCAAGACCACCACGCTGCGCATGGTGGCGGGCTTCGTCGAGCCGACGGCCGGCGAAATATGGATAGGCGGGAAAGAGGTGTCGCGTCTGCCACCACACCGTCGCAATACCGGCATGGTGTTTCAGCGCTACGCCCTGTTCCCGCACATGACGGTCGCCGAGAACGTGGCGTTCGGGCTGGAGATGCGACGTGTCTCCGCCGCCGAGCGCGCCACACGCATTCGCGAGGCGCTCGACATGGTGCGTCTCACGTCGCTCGCCGACCGCTATCCGCGTCAGCTCTCCGGCGGTCAGCAGCAGCGTGTGGCCATCGCCCGCGCGCTCGCGATTCGCCCCGACGTCTTCCTGCTCGACGAACCGCTCTCGAACCTCGACGCGAAGCTGCGCACCGAAGTGCGCGAAGAAATCCGCGCGCTGCAACGTCGCCTCGGCCTCACGACGATCTTCGTCACCCACGATCAGGAAGAAGCGCTTGCGATTGCCGACCGTCTGGCCGTGATGCACGACGGCTGCGTGCAGCAGATCGGCACGGCCGACGCGCTCTACGAACGCCCCGCGAATCCTTTCGTCGCCAACTTCCTCGGCAAGATGAACTTCCTCGCCGGACAGATGGATGCAGGCCAGTTCGTCACCGCAAAAGGCGAGCGTCTTGCGCTCGCAGGCGCGACACCCGACGCGAAGACGCTGGGCATCCGCCCCGAACGCCTGCGCCTGACCGACGCCCCGGCGCAACACGAAACGGCCCTGCCCGTCACCGTCGACCAGACGATCTATCTCGGCTCGACGCTGGAGCTGCGGCTGAAGAGCCCGCAAGGCGAAATGCTCGTAGCGCATGTGCCGAACACGGCGCGCGACGACGCCCGTCTTTACGCTCCCGGCAGCACGCTCAAGGCGTGCTTCGCGAGCACCGACTGCCTGTTTTTCAACGCCTGATTTTCGATAACGAAAGCCCTCGTTCCACACACTCCACGCACGCTTCGACCCATGCCAAGGCCCTCGATGGCCGACGTTTAGAAGGATGACGACATGACGCACGCCCTGAACCGCCGCACGTTCCTGAAGACCGCTTCCGGTCTGGTGATCGCCCCCGCGCTCGGACTCGATGCCCTCTCGGCGCACGCCGCCGAGGCGTGTCCGAACGTGGTCGTCGGCACCTGGGGCGGCGACTATCTGAACCTGCTCGAACAGAACATCGGCAAGCCGATCATCGAAGCCGCCGGCGGCAAGGTGACGTACGACTCCGCCGATCAGGTCGGACGCATGACGAAGCTGCGCGCCGAGAAGGCGTCGCGTCGCGGCTCGCTCGACGTTGCGTGTCTCGCCGACCTCGACATGTACGACATCAATCGCTCGGGCATCCTCGAGACCGTCGACGCGAAGCTCGTGCCGAATCTGGCGAACACCCTCGAAGCACTGCGTCGTCCGTACTCGATCCCGCACATCTTCAGCGCGATGGTGATCGTCTACAACCCGGAAAAGCTCGGCACGAAGCCCGATTCGTTCACCGCCGCGCTCGATCCGAAGCTCAAGGGCAAGGTCGGCTTCTCCGACATTCTCTACAACTTCAACGTGGTGAGCAGTTCGCTCGCGGCCGGTCACAAAGACGGCGATATGGCCGGTGGCGTGCAGTTCCTGCGCGAGTTACGCAAGACCCAGCAGCCCAAGGTCTACCCGTCGAACGAAGCGGTAGCCTCCGCGCTCAAGAGCGGCGACATCTGGTTCACGTGTATGTGGAAGGCGCGCGCGCTTCAGTGGAAGAAGGCAGGTGTGCCCATCGAGTACGTGGTGCCGAAGGAAGGTGCGGTGCCGGTGACGTTCGAAGCCGCCGTGCCGAAGAACTCGCAATCCAAGCCGTGCGGCTTCAACTATCTGAACGCGATGCTCGACCCGCGTGCGCAGATCGGTTTTGCCGAAACGATGGGCTACGCGCCGACCGTGAAGAACGCGAACCTGCCGCCCTCGCTGCAACAAAGCGTGGGCTTCACGAGCGCCGAACTCGACCGCATGGTGAAGCTCGACTATGCCCGCTTCACCGCCGACAAGCCCGCACTGCTCGACTTCTGGAACAAGGAATTCAAGGTGGGGCTGTGAACGTCGCCAACACGCCAGACGCACAGAACGCCACCATGACGTCGCCCCGCTCGTCCACCGAAGCCTCTCGGGCCGCCACCGCACGCGCGGTGCGCGGCGCGTTCACCGGCGGCTCGCTCGCGGCACCGGCCACGCTCGTCGTGCTGCTGGTGATCGTGCTGCCGGGCCTGCAACTGGTGCGCTACAGCTTTAACCGGTTCGACCCCGTCGACATGATGCAGGCCGCGCTCACCGGCGCGAACTACATCAAGTTCTTCACCGATCCGTACTACCTGTCGGTGTTGTGGACGACGATCAAGGTCGCGTCGCTGTGCACGGTGCTCGCGCTCGTCTTCGGCTTCCCCGTCGCGTATGTGCTCGCGCGCACGCAAAGCCGGTTCAAGAGCCTGCTCGTCATGTTGCTGGTGTTCCCGTTGCTGGTGGGTAATGTGGTGCGCGCAGCGGGCTGGATGGTGATGCTCGGCAACGCCGGTTTCGTCAACTCGCTGCTCGTGTCGCTGGGCATCGTGCCGCAGCCGATTCGTCTGCTGTACACGCCGTTCGCGGTCGTCATCGGCACCACGGCGGTCGTGCTGCCCTACATGATTCTCACGTTGCAGAGTGTGCTCGAAGGCATGGACTTCTCCGTCGAAGAGGCCGCGCGTAATCTCGGCGCGACCTTCCGGCAGACGCTCACTCGCGTGATCCTCCCGATGGCCGCACCGGGCATCGCGGCAGGCACGATGCTCGTTTTCATTCTGTGCATGAACGCCTACGCCACGCCTGTACTGCTGGGCGGCACCGGCATCACGATGATGACGCCGTCGATCTACGACCAGATCGCCAAGGCGAACAACTGGCCGTTCGGCGCGGTGCTGTCCATCGTCTCGATGGTCGTCACATTCGCACTCGCCATCGCCTCTCACTGGGTCATTCAGCGCCGTTACGCGAAGACGATGATGACCTGACTTCTCGCATGCGCGCCGGCACCGCTTGCCCTGCCTCGCGCGCATGTCTCTGACACTTCGCCTCTCGTTTGCAGACAAGGATTTCCCCATGCCGACTCTCTCCGATGCCACACGTCAGTACCGTCGCGGGCTGATGAACGATCTGATGGACCGTACGCGTGTCGATGCGCTCGTGTTCACCGCCGCCGACTTCTTCCAGTGGGCCACCAACTTTCACGTCGACGTGCAAACGTGGGAGCGCCCCATCGCCGTCTGCGTGCCACGTAACGGCGAACCGTTTGCCGTGATGAACGAACTGTCCACGCATCATCTGATGATGGCGCGTGAGCGTCATCACCTGTGGCTCGATCTGGAACGTGTCACGCTCTACGCCGAGCATCCGCGCGTCACGCAACGTCAGCCGCTGCTCGCCGAAGTGCCTGCGCTCATCGCGGACACGCTGCGCGCCGCAGGGCTCGCCGGGTCGCGCATCGGGGTGGATGCCGCGGGCGGGCCGCTCGCACGTGCCGGGGCGATGCTGCCCGACGCGAAGTTCGTGCCGATGCTCGCGGAAATGCGCGGTCTGCGCTGGGTCAAGCACGACGAGGAAATCGCCATCATGCGCGCAGCCTCCGAGTTGGCGGACTGGGTGCAGGACCGGTATCGCGAGAACATTCGTCCCGGGCGTCTGGTGCAGGAACTCGACTACTCGATGGCCGCGCTGATGGTCACGGAAGGTGCGAAGCGCTTCCCTGGCGAGAACCTCGAAGTGATGCGTTGCTGGACGCTCTCCGGCCCCGCGTCTGCTTCGCCACACGGCGACGGCGCTTCTTGCGGCGCACGCATCAGCGAAGGCGACGGCATGGTGAACATCGTGATCCCGCGTCTGAACGGCCTCGTCATCGAAAACGAACGCACGTGGTTCTGCGGCAAACCGTCGAGCGAACAGGCGCGCTTCTACGAAGTCGCGCGTGCAGCGAACGAAGCGGCGGTCGGGGCGGCTATCACCGGCAAGCCGGTGTCCGGCATCGATGCGGCTGCGCAGGCCGTCATCGAGAAAGCCGGTTGCGGCGAGTACATCCGCCATCGCACCGGTCACGGCATGGGCATCATCGGTCACGAATATCCGGACGACATGGCGTTCAACCACCGCCCCCTGCTCGCGAACGAAGTGTATTCGGCTGAGCCAGGCATCTACGTCTACGGACTGGGCGGGTTCCGTCTGGACGACTCGGTTGTCACCGGCGACACGCCAATCATGCTCACCCAGACACCGCGCACGCTCGCACACGCGACCATCGATTGAAAGCGGAACGCGGGCGCGGCTTACGAGCCGTCCGCATAAAACAACATCCCGGAGGAGAAGTCATGGAGTCGATTCTGCTGTCGAACTGCGCGCTGCTGGACCCCGTCAAGGGCGAGCTTCGCGAAGATCACGCTGTGCTGATTGAAAACGGACGCATCAAGGAAGTCTCGGACAAACCGATTCGGGCGACGTCGGCGCGCGAGATCGACGCGCACGGCCGCACCGTCATGCCGGGTCTCATCGATCTGCACGTGCACGTACACGCCACGCAACTCAATCTCTCGGCGCAGGCGCATCTGCCGAACGTGCTCGTCACGCTCAAATCGGTACCGATTCTGCAAGGCATGTTGCGACGGGGTTTCACCACCGTGCGCGATGCGGGTGGTGCAGGTCACGCCATCAAGCATGCAGTCGAGAGTGGGTTGGCCGAAGGTCCGCGCCTGTTCGTATCGGGTCGCGCCATCAGCCAGACCGGCGGACACGGTGACGGACGTCCGCGCACGGATTACATCGGCACTGATGGCCCTTGCCCGTGCTGCGTGCGCGTCGGCGCGCTCTCACGTGTGGCCGACGGCGTGGACGAAGTGCGCCGCGCCGTGCGCGAAGAACTGCAAATGGGTGCCGACCAGATCAAGATCATGGCGTCGGGCGGCGTGGCGTCGCCGACCGATCCCGTCGGGGCATGGGGCTATTCGGAAGACGAAATCCGCGCCATTGTCGCGGAGGCACGCGGGCGCGGCACCTATGTGCTCGCGCATGCCTACACGGCGGCGGCCATCGAACGTGCCGTGCGTTGCGGTGTGCGCACCATCGAGCACGGCAACCTTGTCGATACCCCGACCGCACGCTTCATGGCAGAGCAAGGCGCGTTTGCCGTACCTACGCTCGTGACCTACGACGCGCTCGCCAACGAAGGCAAGTCGCTCGGCCTGCCGGACGACAGCGTCGCGAAGATTGCCGACGTGCACGCGGCCGGTCTGCGCTCGCTGGAGATCTTCCGCGAAGCCGGTGTGAAGATGGGTTACGGCTCGGACCTGCTCGGCGAGTCGCAGCGTTTGCAAAGCGACGAGTTCCGTCTGCGCGCCGAAGTGCTGTCGCCGGCGGAGATTCTGCGCAGTGCGACGGTCGTCGGCGCGGAGGTGCTCGGACAGTCGGGACAACTGGGCGAGATCGTGCCCGGTGCGCATGCCGATGTGCTGATCGTCGACGGTAACCCGCTCGCGTCGCTCGACTGCCTGCTCGGTCAGGGGGAGCGAATTCCGATGGTGATGAAGGGCGGTAAAATCCACGCTTTCGCGCTGTAAGGCAGGGGCTGCACCGGATGGGGAGGCGACGCGCTTCAGGGGTTCGCGCGTCGTCGCTCACGCCTGAGTCTGCGGCCTGACACGTCTGCCCACACGCCAACCTTCCGTGGAGAATCGATGGATTTCCGGCACATCGACGCCTTTCGGGCGCTGATGCTCACGCGCACGACCACCAAAGCGGCACAGGTGCTCGGCACGTCGCAGTCTGCGGTGAGCCGTCTCGTCGCCGATCTCGAACGCTCGACACGTCTGACGCTGTTCGACCGTGCGCGGGGCCGTCTCGAGCCGACGGCGGAAGCGTTCGCCCTGTTCGAAGAAGTCGAGCGCCGTTATGCGGGTCTCGACAACATCCGCGAGTTCGCGCTGAATCTGCGCAACCCCGACCGGGCCGTGATTCGTGTCGGGTCGGTCGTCTCGTTCGGGCTAGGATTCTCCGCGCGTGTGATGGCGGGCTACCGCGCGTTGTATCCGAGCGTGCAACTGGCGTTGACGACGGGGGCGTCAGACCTGATTCGCGATCAGGTCGTCACACATCAACTGGCGCTGGGACTGGTGACCGACACCATCGACGTGGCCGCGACCGACGCCGTCTCCTTTGCCAAACTCGACGCGATTTGCGCGTTGCCTGCGGGTCATGCGCTCGCACGCAAGAAGGTGATTCGTCTGGCCGATCTGAAGGGCCAGCCGATTCTCTCGTACGAGCCGACGGACATGATTCGCTGGGGCATGGATCAACTCTTCGCCGACGGCCATCTGCACGAGCAGGTCGTGGCCACGGCGCGCTATTCGATCAACATCGGCACGATGGTCAAGGAGAACGTCGGTATCGGATTGCTGCACCCGGTGTCGGCCTACGACTTCCTCGATTCCGATCTCGTATTGCGACGCTTCGAGCCGTCGATGCCCTTTCACACCCTGCGCATTACGCCGCGCGCCGCCGCGCCGAGCGCTCAGCTGGACGATCTTGTGCGAGTGATGGAAACGACACTGGATGATGTGATGGCGGCGGTGGAAGCGCGGATGAAGCGGTGATGCTTCGCCGCCCGCGAGCGATGCTCACAGCATCCGGTCGCACATGAAGTCGACGAACACGCGCAGCTTCGGCGAGAGATGCCGGCTCGACGGCCAGAGCATCCAGAACTGCCCTGGGTTCGCCAGGTGCTCACCAAGGAACGACTGAAGTTGTCCGGTAGCAAGCGCGTCGCGCGCAAGGAAGTCGGGCACGTACGCAATGCCTAGCCCGTGCGTCGTCGCGCTTAGCAACGCCTCCATGTTGTTGCATGTGAGGCTCGTGGGTAGCTTCGGTTCGTTCGTCACCTCTGCCGCAAAGGCCCACGGTTGTAATTTCCCCGACGTCGGAAAGCGAAAGCGGATGCATGCGTGCGTCGCCAGATCGGCGGGCGATTGCGGCGTGCCCCGCTTCGCGAGATAGCGTGGCGATGCGCACAACAAGAACCGAAACGGTCCGACCTTTCGCGACATGAGCGTTGAGTCGGGCAGGTCGCCGCTGCGAATCACCACATCCAGGCCGCTTTCGATCAGGTCGACGATACGGTCGTCGAAATTCAGATCAAGTTCGATGTCCGGATACTTTTCGGCGAAGGCAGGTAACAGCGGCATTACGAAGCGATATGCCGTGACCGGCAGCCCGATGCGCAATTTGCCTCGCGGCGTTTGCGACACCCGCGAGAGCATGGCGCGCGCGTCGGCCAGCTCATCGAGTACGCGACGGCAGCGCTCAAAGTACATCTGACCGGCCTCGGTGAGATTCACGCGTCGCGTGCTGCGCTGAAAGAGCCGTACGCCGAGCGTCGTTTCGAGTCTCGCGATTTGCTTGCCGATGGCCGATGCCGACACGCCCGTTGCGCGCCCCGCTGCCACGAAACTCAAGGTCTCGGCCGCCCGTACGAAAGCCGTAATTTCCGCCAGATTGTCCATCGTCGCTTACCTCTCACTCGCGGACCGCGCGCCGTCGGTCGTCCGGCAGTGTCACGTGTCACTGCCCCATCAATTACGGAATTTTATTCCTTAATCTTTGAACTCATCGCCTGTTTATTCTCGATTGACGATTCCCTAGCATGTATGACGTGACGTCGGCCGACGTTCCTCTTTCGTCTGCGACGCGTCGATTCGTATGGATTCGCGTCTTCTTCAGGATCTGTTCATGTCGATCACGACTTCTCGAGGCTCACCGCAAACGGACGCCTCGCTGCGCCGCCGGTTGCTGGGTTTGTTTTCCGTCTGCATCGCGGCGTTGTTGCTGCCGATGAGTTTTTCCGGCGGCGCCGTCGCCACCCCCGCCATCGGTGCGGCGCTGCACGGCAGTGCGGTGGAGATGCGCTGGATCACCAGTGCATTCATGCTGGCGTTCGGCGGCTGCCTGATGGCCGCCGGGGCATGCGCCGACGCGTTCGGCCGCAAACGTGTTTTCTTGCTGGGCGTGGGCGCATTGCTGCTGATCTCGCTTGGGCTAATGCTGGCGCGCTCCGCGCTTGCCGTCGACTGGCTTCGTGCGCTGCAAGGCATGGCGGGTGCGGCGACGCTCGCCGGTGGAGGAGCGTCGCTCGCGCAAGACTTCGACGGTCACGCCCGCGCCCGCGCTTACGGCCTCTTGGGGACGACCTTCGGTGTCGGCCTGGCGTTTGGCCCCCTACTTGCCGGCGCGTTGATTGCGCGCTTCGGATGGCAAGGCGTATTCGGTGCGACGGCCGCCGTCTCCGCGCTGGCGCTCGTCGTCGGTGCGCAGTGCGTGCGTGAGTCGCGAGATCCGGCGGCCACCGGCCTCGACTGGCCCGGCACGCTGACGTTCACCGGTGCCCTCGCCTGCTTCACTTACGGTGTGATTCAGGCACCGGCGCTCGGGGCAACGGCACCGGAGGTCATCGGTACGCTCGTGTTGGCGTTGTTGCTGGCGATCGCGTTCGTCATCGTCGAACGACGTGTCGCGCATCCGATGCTCGACCTGACATTGTTTCGTTACGTACGCTTCATCGGCGTGCAGATGCTGCCGATTGCCACGTGCCTTTGCTACATCGTGCTGCTCGTATTGCTGCCACTGCGCTTCATCGGCGTGCACGGCGACAGTGAGATCGTGGCGGGGCTGAAGATGGTGGCGCTGTCGTTGCCGATGCTTGTCGTGCCGTTCGTCGCGACGCAACTCGCCCGACGTATTCCTGCTGGCGTGCTGTGCAGTGCCGGACTCGTGATCGCAGCGGCGGGCTTGCTCTGGCTTGCGCGTTGCAACGGCATGCAGGACACAAGCGTATTGAGTCCATCGCTTTGGCCCATGCTCGTGATCGGCACCGGCAGCGCGATACCGTGGGGACTGATGGATGGCTTGTCGGTCAGTGTCGTGCCGACGGAACGTGCAGGCATGGCCATGGGCATCTTCAACACGACGCGTGTGGCGAGCGAAGGTCTTGCGCTCGCGCTCGTGGGCGGGGTGCTAATCGCGCTGATTGGCACGCACTTGCCTGACGTGCACGGCGCTGTGGTGCCCAACATCGCCCGTGAGGCGGTCAACCGCATCGTGGCGGGCGATCTTCATGGTGCGGCGGCAAGCGTCCCTGTGTGGAGCGAAGCGGTATTGCGTGACGCCTACGAACAAGCGTTGTCCGCCTTGCTCGACCGCCTCGCCATGGCGACGATCTTGTGTGCAATCGTTGTGTTTTTCTGTCTCGGAGAAACGCGCAGACGGGTGGCGGCGCAAGAGACAGCGTGCTGACATCGTCGAAGCGGCGACGGCGAACACTGCCCGAGCGCAGTCGATGACAACCCGCTGCCCAAAAACAAAAAGCCCGCCGTATCTCCGGCGGGCTTTGTGCATTCCTGACGACGAATGTCTTACGACACGATCGTTTGCGCTTCGCCTTCCTTGCGCTCGCGGATCGTGCCCAGACGGTAGACCGTCTCGCCCGAGGCTTCGAGGTGCTTGACCGCAGCGTCCGCGTCGGCCGCCGACACGATCACCGCCATGCCGATACCGCAGTTGAACACGCGGTGCATTTCGGCATCGGCCACCTTGCCGTGCTCCTGCAGCCACTGGAACAGCGGCGGGAGCGTCCAGGCGTCCTGCTTGATGTCGGCCGTGAGGTGATCCTGCAACACGCGCGGGATGTTCTCGACGATGCCACCACCCGTGATGTGGGCCATACCCTTGACCGTCAGCGTTTCCATCAGCGCCAGCAGCGGCTTGACGTAAATACGCGTCGGCGCCATCAGCACGTCGCGCAGCGGCTGGCCGTGGAAGTCTGCGTCCAGATCCGGCTTGGCGACTTCGATGATCTTGCGAACCAGCGAGTAACCGTTCGAATGCGCACCCGACGAGGCCAGACCCAACACCACGTCGCCCGGGACGATCGACTTGCCGTCGATGATCTTGCTCTTTTCGACCGCACCGACCGCGAAACCGGCCAGATCGTACTCGCCGTCCGGGTACATGCTCGGCATTTCCGCCGTCTCACCGCCGATCAGCGCGCAACCGGACAGCTCGCAACCCTGGGCGATGCCCTTGACGACCGTCGCGGCTGTAGCCACGTCCAGCTTGCCGCAGGCGAAGTAGTCCAGGAAGAACAGCGGCTCGGCACCCTGCACCAGAATGTCGTTCACGCTCATGGCGACCAGATCCTGGCCGACCGTGTCGTGCTTGTTCAGCGTGAAGGCCAGCTTGAGCTTGGTGCCCACGCCGTCGGTCCCCGAAACGAGCACCGGCTCCTTGTAGCGCTTGGGCACTTCGAACAGTGCGCCAAAGCCGCCGATGCCGCCCAGCACGCCGTCGCGCAGGGTTTTCTTGGCAAACGGCTTGATCGCTTCGACCAATGCGTCGCCCGCTTCGATGTCGACGCCAGCGTCGCGATAGGAAAGGCCGGAAGTTTCGTTAGGGTGTGACATGACGGGAATGCATCAAGGTTCGGTAAAATGCGATTTTACCCGATGCGCGTGACCTTTCGGCACGCAAAGCGGATATCGGACGCCAGGAATACCCGGCGTGCCCCGTAAACCGTACTCTGCCGGCCTTTAGCCGGCTTTCTTCGTTCGTGATTCAGCAACTGTATCTCGACCTCGGCACCCCGCCGCCCGCGACGTTCGACAATTTTATTGTCGGGCCCAACCGCGAGGCGGCGCAGACGCTTGCCGACCTTCCCGCCGAACTCTCGTCGGGCACGGCGCGCGACCGCGGCATCTACCTCTGGGGAGCTGTCGGGTCCGGCCGCACCCATCTGATGGAAGCCCTGTGCCACGCCATGGGGCCGAGCGCGCGCTATCTGCGCCCCAACAGCCCACTGGCCGCCTTCACGTTCGACGACGCCAGCACGGTCTACTGCGTGGACGACAGCGACAATCTCTCGCCCACACAACAAATCGCCGCCTTCAATCTGTTCAACGAAACTCGCGCCCGTCCGCATTGCGCGTTCGTGGCCGCCGGCTCGCAGCCGCCGGTCGACATGCCGCTGCGCGAAGACCTGCGCACCCGCCTCGGCTGGGGCCTCGTATTTCACATTGTGGGATTGGATGACGACGGCAAGAAGCAGGCGCTGCAAAACGCTGCACGCGAGCGGGGTTTACAACTGGCGGCCGACGTCCCGGCCTATCTGCTCACCCACTTCGAGCGCGATATGTCGAGCCTGATGGCCCTGCTCGACCGGCTCGACCGGTTTTCGATGGAGCAAAAACGGGCGGTGACGCTGCCGTTGCTGCGCCAGATGCTCACCCATACCGACCCGGCACCGCCGGACGGCAAACCCTGAGCGGTGGCCGATCGGACACATCACCGGATACATCACATGAGGTACCTCTCGGTAACATTCGACACGCGTTCCACGCAGGTGCCAGCCCCCTCAATCACCGAACGACATTAGACGGCCCTTCGCTTCAGGTAAAATTCGCGCAATGACCAATTTAGCTCTCTTCGATCTCGATCACACCCTGCTGCCGACCGACAGCGACAAGGAATGGGGCCGTTTCCTCGTGCGCCAGGGCGCGGTCGAGCGCGACTCGTACGCGCAGGCCAACGAGGCCTTCTATCAAGACTACCGTGCAGGCCGGCTCGACATGCCGGCCTATCTGCGTTTCTGCCTCGCGCCGCTCGCACGCTATCCGCGTGACCAGCTCGACGCCTGGCATGCGCAATACATGGAAGAGTCGATCCTGCCGCATGTGCGTCCCGAAGCGCTCGAACTGCTCGACATGCACCGCAAGGCGGGCGACCTGTGCGCCATCGTGACGGCGACGAACACGTTCGTCACCCGTCCCATCGCCAAGGCTTTCGGTGTCGACCACCTGATCGGTACCGAACCGGCGACCGTCTGCGATGACCCGAACGCGCGTTACACCGGCGAGTACGTGGGCACGCCGAGCTTCCGCGAAGGCAAGATCACCCGCACCGAAGCGTGGCTCGCCAGCCTCGGCAAGACCTGGGGCGACTTCAACCACGCCTTTTTCTATAGCGATTCCGCCAACGACGTCCCCCTGATGGAGAAGGTGAACCATCCGGTGGCAACGAACCCCGATGAGGCGCTGCGCGAAATCGCACTGGCGCGTCGCTGGCCCATTCTCGAGTTGTTCCAGTGATCCGCAAATTCATCAAGAAGCTGCTCGGTAAAGACGGCCAGACCGAAGGCGGCGCAAATAGTCTGCCGCCCGGCACGCCGGTCGTCATTCCCGTCTCCGTGCACGGCATCGATCCGACCCTGCTGTCGAAGAACGCCGTGCGCGTGACCGACACACTGCAACAAGCCGGATTCAAGGCCTTTGTCGTCGGCGGCGCGGTGCGCGATCTGCTGCTCGGCATCGCCCCCAAGGACTTCGACGTCGCCACGAGCGCCACGCCCGAACAGGTCCAGCGCCTGTTCCGCCGCGCGCGCATCATCGGCCGCCGCTTCCAGATCGTTCACGTGCAATTCGGACAGGAGATCATCGAGACCTCTACGTTCCGGGCGTTGGTCGAGGCGGTGGATAGCGAGCAGATCGGTGCGCGTCGTCCGAAAAAAGGCGAACTCGACCGCAAGACGCACGTCACCGACGAATCGGGTCGCGTGCTGCGTGACAACGTGTGGGGCGAGCAGGACGAAGACGCCGCCCGGCGCGATTTCACCGTCAACGCCATGTACTACGACCCGGCGACGCAGACGGTGCACGACTATCACCGCGGTTTCGAAGACATTCAGAAGCGCGTACTGCGCATGATCGGCGATCCGGCCACGCGTTATCGCGAAGACCCGGTGCGTATGCTGCGCGTGGTGCGCTTCGCGGCCAAGCTCGGTTTCAAGATCGACGCAGCCACCGCCGAACCGATTCCGCACCTCGCGCCGCTGATCGACAACGTGCCTGCGGCGCGTCTGTTCGACGAAATGCTCAAGCTGCTGCTCTCGGGTCACGCGTGGGCGTGTGTGCAGCAACTGCGCTCGCAGGGCCTGCATCACGGTCTGCTGCCGTTGCTCGACGTGGTACTCGAACAGCCGCTCGGCGAGAAGTTCGTCACGCTCGCGCTCGCCAATACCGATGCACGCATTCGTGCAGGCAAGCCGGTGTCGCCGGGCTTCCTGTTCGCGGCGCTGCTGTGGCATCTGGTGCTTGAGAAGTGGCAGGCCTATCAAAGCGCCGGAGAGTATCCGATTCCGGCGCTGCATCTCGCCATGGACGACGTGCTCGACGCGCAAACCGGCAAGCTGGCTATCCAGCGCCGTTTCGTCGCCGACATGAAGGAAATCTGGGGCTTGCAGGTGCGTCTGGACAAGCGCGTTGGCCGTACGCCGTTGCGTCTGCTCGAACATCCGCGCCTGCGTGCCGGTTACGACTTTCTGTTGCTGCGTTGCGAGTCGGGTGAAGTCCCGGCCGAAGCGGGTCAATGGTGGACGGACTTCCTCGAAGGCGACTCGGTCAAGCGTGACGAACTGCTGTCGCAAGGTAGCGGTTCCTCGGGTTCGACACCGGCCGCGAAGCGTCGCCGTCGTCGTCGCAAGCCCTCGGGCGGACGTGGCGGTGAAGGCGGCGAAGGGGGTGGCGGTAGTGAGAACGCTACCAGCGAGAATCATGGCAAGCGGGTATCATCGCGACAGCATGGTTCCGAAGGTGCTTAATGACTGTTGCCTATATCGGGCTCGGCGCGAATCTCGGCGACGCCCGCCAAGCGATTAAGGACGCCATCGTCTGCCTGGCGCAGCAGATCGGCGTCACGATCATCGGCAAATCCGACCTGTATCGCACCGCCCCCATCGAGTCGAGCGGCGACGACTATCTCAACTGCGCTGTCGCCGTCGAGACGAGTCTGAGCGCCCGCCAGCTCCTCGCCCTGTGCCTGAAGATCGAGTTGCATTTTGGACGTGAGCGGCCGTACAAAAACGCGCCGCGCACGCTCGATCTCGATCTGCTGGTCTACGGCGACGAACGCATTACTGAGCCCGATCTGATCGTGCCGCACCCGCGTCTCGCGTTGCGTGCCTTTGTGTTGCATCCGCTCGCGGATATCGCCCCCGAACTCGACATTCCCGGCGTGGGACGCGTGAGCGCCCTGTTGCCCGACGTTGCCGATCAGCGCATCGAACGCGTGGCCCAAGGCTGCTGCCCGACCAAGCGGGTTTGCACATCATGAGATCGCCGGTGCTCGGGCGATTTCGCTATCTCGCCGTCGAAGGTCCGATCGGGGTTGGCAAGACGTCGCTCGCGCAGCGTCTGGCCGACGCAGCCGGTGCGGACCTGATGCTCGAACAACCGGCGCTCAACCCCTTTCTCGAACGTTTCTATCGCGACAGCGCGCGTTATGCGTTGCCCGCGCAGTTGTCGTTCTGTCTGCAACGTGTGGATGAAGCGACGGAGATTGCACGTCGCGAGATCGACGGCAAGCCGATCTTCACCGACTTCCTGCCGGAGAAGGACGGCCTGTTCGCGCGTCTCACGCTGTCTGCCGACGAGCTGGAGCTGTACCGCAAGCTCGTTGCGCACATCGAGCATCCGCACCGTGCACCGGACCTCGTGATCCATCTGCAAGCCAGTCCTGAAACGCTGTTCTCGCGCATTCAGAAGCGTGCGATTCCGATGGAACAGCAGATTCCGGACACCTATCTGCGCGCGCTGTGCGACATCTACGGCGAATTCTTCTATCATTACGCCGCTGCGCCGGTGTTGACAGTCGACACAGAACAATTCGACCCGGCGCACGACGACAGCGACTTCGCCCTGCTGGTCGAACGTATCGATCAGATGCGCGGGCGCAAGGAAGTCTTCGTCAAGGGCGCTCGCCTCTGACGGCGGACCCTCCCGCCTGCCGCTGCCTCCATGGCGCACCTGTCGCATCGGTGCTGCCCGCGAACCCTCCTGAACCGAGGCTGACATGAGTTATCTGCAAGAATCCAACCGCAAGGCCGTGACCGTTCCCGGACTTGCCCAGATGCGCGCACGTGGCGAGAAGATCGCCATGCTCACCGCTTATGACGCAAGCTTCGCCGCGCTGCTGGACCGCGTGGGCGTGGACGCCATTCTGATCGGCGACTCGCTGGGCAACGTGATTCAGGGCCAGCGCACGACGCTGCCCGTCACGCTGCGCGACATCTGCTATCACACGGAATGTGTGGCGCGTAGCGTCGAGAAGGCGCTCGTGCTGGCCGATCTGCCCTTCGGCACGTTCGGTACGAAGGAGCAGGCGTATCAGAGCGCCGTCGCCGTCATGCAAGCGGGCGCGCAGATGGTGAAGATCGAAGGCGGTGCGTGGCTCGCGGAGACGGTGCGTTTTCTGGTCGAGCGCAGCATTCCGGTGTGCGCCCACCTGGGCCTGACGCCGCAGTCGGTGCACGCGTTCGGCGGCTTCAAGGTGCAAGGTCGCGAAGACGCGGCGCAGGTGCAATTGCTTGAAGACGCACGCGCGTTGCAAGCGGCCGGCGCTCAACTCGTCGTGCTCGAAGCGATTCCCGCAGCGCTTGCCTCGCGCGTAACGCCGGAAGTACCGACGATGCCCACCATCGGCATTGGAGCCGGTGTCGACTGCGACGGTCAGGTGCTCGTGCTTCAGGACATGCTCGGCGTGTTCCCCGGCAAGTCGCCGAAGTTCTCGAAGAACTTCATGGACGGCCAGCCGAGCATCGCGGCAGCGATCGAAGCTTACGTGCAAGCCGTGAAGCACAGCACGTTCCCGACGTTGGAACATAGCTTCTGAGATCGGACGCAGGCAACGTCCGCGAGGACGAGAAAAAGCGGCTCAGCGATGAGCCGCTTTTTTTATGCTGCGACCGGCAAGGTCAGCACAACAGCAAAGCCTTCACCCTCCACACGTTCGAAGCTCATGTGCCCGCCGTGGGCATGCACGACCTCCGAGACCATCGCTAGCCCGAGGCTCGCGCCTTCGCGTCCGTCGGCGCGCGAGGAGAACGGGGTACGTACGCGTTGCCATTCCTGCTCGGGGATGCCCGCCCCGTCGTCGAAGAATCGCAAGCGCCACTGATCGCCGACACGTGTCACGTCCACATGAAGACGATGCGGTGCACCGTAAGCCACTGCATTGACCAGCACGTTCTTGATCGCTTCGCGCAAGCTCAACTCGTCGCCGACGATCATGCACGGCTCGTCCGGCGCATTCAGTGCCACGTCGATATCGCGTGTGGCGTACGACAGCGTCTCGCGCATCCCCGTCTGCAAAAGCTCATTCAGATCGACAGGGGTCGGTGCAACGCTCTCCGCCCGATGCTGCACCATCGCGTGATTAATCAGTTGATGGATGAGTCCTCCTAGCCCGCGCGCCTGCTTCTGAATGCGTGCGATGTGCGTCTGACGCGCAGTCTCATCCTGCGTCTGCGTCAACATTTCCGCTTGCGCCGTGAGCGCAGTCACCGGTGTTCGCAGTTGATGCGCAGCGTCGCCGATCACGCGTCGCATCAACGCACGCGACGTCGCCAGCCGCTGCATGAAGTCGTTGATCGCGCCGACGAGCGCCAGCGTCTCCGCAGGCACCGTCACGGCGAGTGGTGCGAGGTCGTTCGGATCGCGCACGCGTATCGCCCCTTCGATTTGCTTGAGCGGTGCGAGCGCCTGACGCAGCGTCCACAACGCGGCGAGCATCGTCAGCACGCCGGTCGCAATCGTGATGAGCAACGTGTTGTCGGCCAGCCCGCGCGTGAAGCGTTCGCGCGCATTCTGCGTGTGCGCGAGCGCGACCACCGCCCACGGATGGGGTGACGTCACGGGCATGCGCCGTCCCACGATGGCAATGCGAATCGGCATTTCCTGATACGTGCCGTCGACCACGATGGGACCGTCGGCCAGCTTGTCCCACGGAATCGGCGGACGGAATTCGGAATCGCCCGCCACAGAGCGGCCGTTCGGGTCGAGCACGGTGTAGAAGATCTGATCGCCGGGGGCGAGCGCGGAAAAGGCCGCAAGCGGCACATCGACGTTCACTTCGCCGTTCTGGTACCAGGTGTTCTCCGCGACCTGCAAAGCACTGCCGAGCAACCAGCGGTCGTAGGCCCGGTCGACGGCGGAGCGCGTCGAGAACCAGATGCCCAGCAGCACCGCGACGACGGCGAACGCCAGCACCGCGCCCATGCGGATGACAAGGCGCAGATAAAGAGACCGGCCGGGAACGATCATGACAGCACGAGTTGGTAGCCCAGCCCGCGCAATGTGCGAATCTGGAATTGCGCGCTCGCCAGCTTCTTGCGCAAACGGGCGACGTATTGCTCGATGGCGTTCGCGTTCGGCGCGGGCTCGTCGCCATACAGACGGTCCATCAATTCGTCCTTGCCGAAAATACGCCCCGGTCGTCCGGCAAGGATTTCCAGCAGCGTGACTTCACGACGTGTGAGTTCGATGGGCTGGCCGTCTACTTCGACGCCACGACTCTTGCGATCGAGCGTGAGATTGGCGCAGGTCAGGCGATTGGTTGCGTCCTGCCCGGTACGACGCATCAACGCGCGCACACGCGCTTCCAGCTCGCGAAAATCGAAGGGCTTGGTGAGGTAATCGTCGGCACCGAGATCGAGCGCACGCACGCGCTCTTCGATTTCGGCACATGCGGTCAGCATCAGCACGCGCGTGGACAAACCGCGCTCGCGCACCCGCTTGAGCAATTCGAATCCGTCGACGTGCGGCAGCATGACGTCGAGGATCAGCAGGTCGTAATCGTCGCCGATGCGGCCGGCGGCAACCGCCCCGTCCGTCTCGCAATCGAGCGCGTGGCCGAGCCGGCGCAATTGCGTGGCGATCGCTTCGGCGACATCGGCGGTGTCTTCCACCAGCATGATGCGCATGGTCTTCTCGTCTCCTTCCTTCTTGAGGCTTTTGTCTTCTGAGCGCGATTGTCTCGGAAATCCCGGTGGGCGACCTCAGTGTTTCCCCTGAATTCGGGCCGTGGCACGGCGCAATGTCAGGTTCGCTACAGCTTCGCTACTTAGTATCGAGCCGACTACAAAAAAGCACTATCGCATTCTTCAGGAGACACGCAATGCACAACGCCCCCCATGCGGGCGCTGCGGGAACGACTTCGCCCGCAGTGCCGCCATTGCTCGAAATCGACGGCGTCACCCTTCAGTACAAGACCGACGACTATCTCGTCACCGCCGCTCAGCAAGTGAGCTTCAACGTGTACCCGGGCGACCGCTTCGTGCTGCTCGGCCCGTCCGGCTGCGGTAAATCGACGTTGCTCAAGGCCATCGGCGGTTACCTGCCGCCGGTCCATGGCGAAATCCGCCTCAAGGGGCGCACGATCACCGAACCCGGCCCGGACCGCATGATGGTCTTTCAGGAGTTCGATCAGTTGCTGCCGTGGAAGACCGTGCGCCAGAACGTGGAGTTTGCGCTCACGGCCAGCGGCCGTCTCAAAGGACGTGACGCCGCCGAGCGCGCTGCGCACTACATCGAGAAAGTCGGTCTGGCGAAGTTTATCGACAGCTATCCGCACACGCTCTCCGGCGGCATGAAGCAGCGTGTGTCCATCGCGCGCGGCATGGCAATGGAGCCGGACGTCCTGCTCATGGACGAGCCGTTCGCCGCCCTCGACGCCCTCACCCGTCGCAAGATGCAGGACGAACTGCTGCGCCTGTGGGATGACACGCGCTTCACCGTGCTGTTCGTCACGCACGGCATCGACGAAGCGATTCGCATCGGCACGCGCATTTTGCTGCTCTCGCCGCATCCGGGTCAGGTCAAGGCAGAACTCAACAGCATTGCGCCCGAACAACTCGGCACGGCGCACCAGAGCGAGCTTGAGACCCGCATCGATCAACTGCTGTTCGCGACCCATTGAGGATGACGGCCATGAATGCTATCCCTTCGCAATCCGCCACGTCGGCATCCCCTACCCCGATCGAACCCGTCTATCGTCCGGAGTTCGTGCTCGAACCCGTACAGGCCGAACTGTCGTCGATCCAGCGACCGCTCTCCACCTTCGAGACGCTCTATCGCCTGAGCTGGCTGCGCAAGACCGTGATTCTGTGCGTGCTCGCCATCATCTGGGAAATCTACGGACGCTGGCTCGACAACGCCCTGCTGTTCCCGAGCTTCACCGACACGGTCGCCGCGTTCGCGAGCGGTTTGACGAGCGGCGTGTTGCTGCTGCGCGCCGTCGTCTCGCTCAAGACGCTGCTGATCGGCTACGGCATCGGGATCGCACTCGCTGCCGTGCTCACCACCGTCGCCATCAGCTCGAAGATCGGTAACGATCTGCTGGAAACGCTCACCGCGATGTTCAACCCGCTACCCGCCATCGCCTTGCTGCCGCTGGCGCTGATCTGGTTCGGACTCGGCAATGGCAGCGTGATCTTCGTGCTCGTGCACTCGGTGCTGTGGGCCGTGGCGCTCAACACGCACAGTGGGTTCCGGGGCGTGTCGAAAACGCTGCGCATGGTGGGCCAGAACTACGGTCTGAAGCGCTTCGCGCTGGTGCAGCACGTGCTGATCCCGGCGGCATTCCCGAGCATTCTCACGGGCCTGAAAGTGGGCTGGGCGTTCGCATGGCGCACGCTGATCGCCGCCGAACTCGTGTTCGGCGTGTCGTCGGGCTCGGGTGGCCTCGGCTGGTACATCTTCGAGAACCGCAACTCGCTGGAGACGGCCAACGTCTTCGCCGGGCTGTTCTTCGTGATCCTGATCGGGCTGGCCGTCGAGAACCTGCTGTTCGCCCGTATCGAGAAGCGCACGTTGCATCGCTGGGGTATGCAGCACTGACACTCGGAGCGGACCGGATTTTCGGCCTGCTCCGATTGACGCCCTTTTTCATGGGCATGAATAATTCGAACAACACGGAGACAACATCATGAACCGACGCAATTTCGCCCGCTGGGCGAGCGCACTCACGCTCGCCGCGACGACCGCCCTATCCACCCTCGGCAACGTGGCGCACGCCGAAGCGAGCACCGTCCGTCTGTCGCATGGTTACGGCATTCTGTATCTGCCGCTGATGGTCATGCGCGATCAGCATCTCGTGGAGAAACACGCGAAGGCGCTGGGGCTGGGCGACGTGAAGACGACCTGGACCATTCTCGACGGCGGCAACGTGATCAACGACGCGATGCTCGCGGGCAATCTCGATGTCGCAGGCACGGGCGCACCGGGTTTCGTCACGCTCTGGTCGAAGGCGCACGGCATTCCGCGCTCGGAGGTGATCGGTCTGTCCGCGCTGTCGACCGGGCCGCTGTGGCTCAATACGAACAATCCGAACATCAAGTCGCTCAAGGACTTCACGTCGAAGGACAAGATCGCGATTCCGGGGATCAAGACGTCGCTGTCTGCCGTGTTGCTGCAAATGGCCGTGGCCAAGACGTTCGGTATCGAGAACTACGCGAAGCTCGACCCGCAGACGGTCAGCCTGAGTCATCCGGAAGCCGTGAGCGCCTTGCTCTCGGGCAAGACGGAGATCACGGCGCACTTCACCTCGCCGCCGTTCTCGTATCAGGAACTGAAGGATCCGCGCATCAAGCGCGTGCTGAATTCGACGGACGTGCTGGGTAACATCACCATCGACGTCGTGTTCGCGCCGAAGCAGTTCACTGTCCAGAATCCGAAGCTGGTACAGGCCATTCTGGCGGCACAGGAAGAAGCTGCGGCGTACATCGCCAAGGATCACGTGGGCGCGGCGCAGACGTTCCTTCGCGTGTCCAAGATCAACCTGCCGCAAGCGGAGATCGAGCAGATGCTGGCTGACCCCGGTCTGCAATTCACGACCACGCCGAACGGGCTGATGCAGTACGTCGAGTTCATGAGCCGCGCGGGCACGATCAAGACGCGTCCGGCGAAGTGGAGCGATCTGTTCGTGCCGCAGATGGCAGCGCGTCAGGGAAGCTGAGGAAGTGAGGTGTAGCGGCGCGTCGTTGGCGCTGACGCGCCGCTACATCAGGCAGCGGTCGTGGCCACGATCGTCGCCGGCAGTGCACCGCGTAGTGCATTGCATACGACGACGGCCTGCGCCGAGCGCAGGTCGTCACGCGTAATGACAGCTTCGACAGCGGCCCACGACGGGTCGTCCAGCAGCACGCTGCGCATCACGCCGGGTAGCACACCGGAGGACAACGGCGGCGTCATCCAGATGCCGTTGCGCTTGACGAACACCGTGCTGCGCCCGCCTTCCGTCAACTCACCCCGGTCGTTGAAGAACAGCACGTCGAACGCGCCTTGCGCTTCAGCCGCTTTCCAGGCCGCGTCGTAGCGCGCGCGCACCGTGGTCTTGTGACGTAGGAACAGGTCGTCCGCGCGCGTCGCCTGAGAGGCATCGGCCAACAGCACTTTCACCGCATCGCCGAGCAGCGGTGTGAGCACACCGTGCGTGATCGCCGCCGTGCCGTTATGCGACAACGCGAGGCGTACGCGATGGATGTCGTCTTCGGTCAGAGTTGCGACCACCGCATCGAGTTGCCCACGCAACGCCGCTTCGTCGAACGTGAAGCCGAAGTAGTGGGCCGACTTCTGCAAGCGCGACAGATGCCGCGCGAGATGGGCGACACCGGAGGCGCGCGTCGCCTGCATCGTCTCGAAGAGTTCGAAGCCGGGATCGAGCGCGCTCAGGAAGCGCGCCTTCAGGCGGCACTCGTCACGCTCTTCCTCCGCCTTGCTGTCCAGCACGATACCCGCGCCGACGCCCAGACGACCGCGACGCATGCCGTTCGCGCCCGGTGCATCGAGTTCGAGCGTGCGAATCGTGACCGACATACAGAAGTCGCCCAGCGCCTGCGGATCGTCGCTGCGCGCGTCGAGCCAGCCAATGGCACCGGTGTAAAGACCGCGCGGCGACGTCTCGAGCTCACCGATCAGCTGCATCGTCCGGTGCTTCGGCGCGCCCGTGATCGAGCCGCAGGGGAACAAGGCACGCAGCACGTCGGCCATCGAAGTGGTGTCCGGCAACGTTGCGGTGACGGTCGACGTCATTTGCAGAACGCTGGCGAAGCGCGTCACTTCGAACAGCTTCGGGACTTTGACCGAACCGGGCGTCGCGAGACGCCCGAGATCGTTGCGCAGCAAGTCCACGATCATCAGGTTCTCGGCGCGGTTCTTTTCGTCGGCGGCGAGCGCGGCGCTGCGTTGTGCGTCGAGGGCCGCATCGCCACACGCGGGTGCCGTCCCCTTCATCGGACGCGCCTCCACCTGACCGCGCGAATGACGCAGGAACAACTCCGGTGACAACGAAAGGATCGCGCGACCGGCAACGCCTCGCGCGCCGGGCAGCATCACGAGTGCGCCGTACGGTACCGGCTGACGCGCGCGCAAGCGGCGATACAACGCGACCGGCGAGCCGAACGCGTCGAAATTCAGACGGTACGTGTAGTTGATCTGATAGCACTCGCCTTGTGCGAGCCATTCGTGGATACGGGCGATGGCGTCGTCGAAGGCGGCGTCGCTCACGTCGTTCTGCAACGCGGCGATGCCTGCCACGCCGGGGGTGGCGGGCGCGCTTTCCGTGTTGTCGTGCGGTGCGTCGGGATCGCCGCCGGCGTCCACCCACTCCTGACGCGCCAGCCACGCCTGCGTCTGCGCGGCGTCAAGGCGCTGCAACTCGGAGAACAACAGGGCACGGAACTGACCCGGCGCACGGCGCGTCGCGACCGTATGTACGCCACCGAGGCGCACACCGAATTCGTAGTCGGCCAGCAGCACGGCGTGCAGACCTTGACGCGTGGCGTCTTCCACTTCGCGGAGCGCGTCGGAAAGCACAACGGGCTCGTCGCAAGTTACCTCGCGTACGAGCCCGGTGTACAGACGCGCCCCACCGGCCGGATCCGCACTGTCGTCCAACAGCGCGAACGCGGCCAAAGGCGCTTCCTTTTGCATAGAATTACTCGAAGAACTGCTTGACGCGGTCGAACCAGCCCTTCGACTGCGGGCTGTGGCGTGCACCGCCTTCCTTGAGCGAAGCATCGAAGTCGCGCAGCATCTGCTTCTGCGCATCGTTGAGCTTGACCGGCGTTTCCACCTGCACGTGAACGTACAGATCGCCCGGATAGCTCGCGCGCAGTCCCTTGATGCCCTTGCCGCGCAGTCGGAACGTCTTGCCCGTCTGCGTGCCTTCGGGCACTTCGAAGGTGGCCTTGCCGTGCAACGTCGGTGCGTCGATATCGCCGCCGAGCGCCGCCGTCGCGAATGAAATCGGCATCTGGCAGTGCAGATCGTCGCCATCGCGCTCGAACACGTTGTGCGCCTTGATGTGGATTTCCACATACAGGTCGCCCGCCGGCCCGCCATTCACACCCGGTTCGCCGTTGCCGGACGAACGAATGCGCATGCCGTCTTCGATACCCGCCGGGATCTTGATCTCCAGCGTCTTGGTCTTCTTGATCTTGCCCGAGCCGTGGCAGTTGGTGCAGGGCTCAGGAATGTACGAGCCCGTGCCGTGGCACTTCGGGCAGGTCTGCTGAACGCTGAAGAAACCCTGCGACATGCGCACCGAACCCGCCCCGTTACACGTCGGGCAGGTCTCGGGCTTCGTGCCCGGCTTCGCGCCGTTGCCGTGGCAGATCTCGCACTCGTCCCAGCTCGGCACGCGAATCTGCGTGTCGAAACCGTTTGCGGCCTGCTCCAGCGTGATCTCCATGTTGTAGCGCAGATCGGCACCGCGATACACCTGCGGACCGCCACGGCCACCGCGACCACCGGGGCCGCCCTGACCGAAGATGTCGCCGAAGATGTCGCCGAACGCGTCTGCGAAACCGCCGAAGCCCTGCCCGCCTGCACCACCGAAGCCGCCCATGCTCGGGTCGACGCCCGCGTGACCGTACTGGTCATACGCCGCGCGCTTCTCCGGCTCGGAGAGCATTTCGTAGGCCTCTTTGACCTCTTTGAACTTGTCTTCGGCGTCCTTGCTGTCCGGATTGCGGTCCGGGTGGTACTTCATCGCCAGCTTGCGATACGCCTTCTTGATCTCTTCGTCCGAGGCGTTCTTGGCGACGCCAAGGACTTCGTAGTAATCACGTTTGGCCATAACTCTTTCCAATGTTGGCGCATGTCGCCATCAGGCAAAAAGCCGGGTCGACATTCCCCTTGCGGAGAACCTCGATACCCGGCCCACACGCGGCGCACCTGTCGATGCCCCGCGCGCCATGCACGCTTTACTTCTTGTCGTTGACTTCCTTCACTTCGGCGTCGACGACGTTGTCGTCATGCGGCTTGCCCTGCTCGGCACCTGCGGCACCCGCAGCACCGGCTTGCGCCTGCATGTCGGCATACATCTTCTCGCCGAGCTTCTGGCTTGCCGTACCCAGCGCTTCGACCTTGGCATCGATGTCGGCCTTGTCCGAACCGCGCAGCGATTCTTCCAGTGCCGTGATCGCCGATTCGATGGCTTCCTTCTCCGAAGCTTCGATCTTGTCGCCGTACTCGGTCAGCGCCTTGCGGGTGCTGTGCACCAGCGCGTCGCCCTGGTTACGGGAATCGGCCAGCTCGCGTGCCTTCTTGTCTTCTTCGGCGTTGAGCTCGGCGTCCTTCACCATTTGCTCGATCTCAGCGTCCGACAGGCCCGAGTTCGCCTTGATGACGATCTTGTTTTCCTTGCCGGTGGCCTTGTCCTTCGCGCCGACGTGCAGAATACCGTTGGCATCGATGTCGAAGGTCACTTCGATCTGCGGCGTGCCGCGTGCTGCCGGCGGAATGCCTTCGAGGTTGAACTCGCCCAGCGACTTGTTGCCGGCGGCCATCTCGCGCTCACCCTGATACACCTTGATCGTCACGGCCGGCTGGTTGTCGTCCGCCGTCGAGAACACTTGCGAGTGCTTCGTCGGGATCGTGGTGTTCTTCGTGATCATCTTCGTCATCACGCCGCCCAGCGTTTCGATACCGAGCGAGAGCGGGGTGACGTCGAGCAGCAGCACGTCCTTACGGTCGCCCGACAGCACCGAGCCCTGAATCGAGGCACCTGCGGCCACGGCTTCGTCCGGGTTCACGTCCTTGCGCGGGTCCTTGCCGAAGAACTCCTTCACCTTCTCCTGCACCTTCGGCATACGCGTCATACCGCCGACCAGAATCACGTCGTCGATGTCGCTGACCTTGACGCCGGCATCCTTGATCGCCGTGCGGCACGGTTCGATCGTACGCGTGATCAGCTCTTCGACCAGTGCTTCGAGCTTGGCGCGCGTGATCTTCAGGTTCAAGTGCTTCGGACCCGAGGCATCGGCCGTGATGTACGGCAGGTTGATTTCGGTCTGCTGGCTCGACGACAGTTCGATCTTGGCCTTTTCAGCCGCTTCCTTCAGGCGTTGCAGCGCGAGCACGTCCTTCGACAGATCGACGCCTTGTTCCTTCTTGAACTCGCCGATGATGTAGTCGATGATGCGCTGGTCGAAGTCTTCGCCACCCAGGAACGTGTCGCCGTTGGTCGACAGCACTTCGAACTGGTGTTCACCGTCCACATCCGCGATTTCGATGATCGAGATGTCGAACGTGCCGCCACCCAGGTCATACACCGCGATCTTGCGGTCGCCGCCTTCCTTCTTGTCCAGACCGAAAGCCAGTGCGGCAGCGGTCGGCTCGTTGATGATGCGCTTGACTTCCAGACCGGCGATGCGGCCTGCGTCCTTGGTGGCCTGGCGCTGGCTGTCGTTGAAGTAGGCCGGCACCGTGATCACGGCTTCCGTGACCGGCTCGCCCAGGTAGTCCTCGGCGGTCTTCTTCATCTTGCGCAGCACTTCGGCGGAAATCTGCGGCGGGGCCAGCTTTTCGTTGCGTGCCTCAACCCAGGCGTCGCCGTTGTCGGCCTTGACGATCTTGTAGGGCATCAGCGCGATGTCCTTCTGCACTTCTTTTTCTTCGAAGCGGCGGCCGATCAGGCGCTTGACCGCGTACAGCGTGTTCTTCGGGTTGGTCACAGCCTGGCGCTTGGCCGGCGCACCGACCAGGATCTCGCCATCGTCCATGTAGGCGATGATCGACGGCGTGGTGCGAGCACCTTCCGCGTTTTCGATGATCTTGACCTGATTTCCTTCCATGACGGCCACGCACGAGTTCGTGGTGCCCAAGTCGATACCGATGATTTTGCCCATTTAAATTTCTCCTAGCGTCCTTTGCGTCTTTCCGTCGGGCGTGTCGCCCATTCAATTCATTCATCTGCACGGGATATGGGTGCAGCCGGGAACATTTCAAGACCCTTCTTGCAGCCCGGTTTTGCCCCCCGCCGCCGCGATTTTCTCGCGTGCGGCGGCCACCGCCAGCCGGAACTGGGGCAGGCCCTGCCAGCCGGTCGCCCGGCCCAGCTTCTTCCCTTGATGGAAGAAGAAAAACGTCGGCACCCCATGCAGCGCGAAACGGCGGCCCAGCGCCATATCGGCGTACACGTTGGCGTGAAACCAGCGCAGCCCGAGGGCTTCGATGGCCTCGCGCTGCGCGAGCATGGTCTTCTTGGCGACTTCGCAGTTGAAACAATCGACGCCCCAGAAGAACACCACGGCGAGGTCGTCCCCCGCCGTGCGTAACCCTTCGTCGAACGTCGCGGCGCTCAGCTCGTGCATCGAGAACGCCTCGAACGCCGTGCCGTCCACCCCTTTCATGCCCGGAAGATCGCCTGCCATGATGGTAAGCCTATGAATCGGTGCCTTGGCACCGGCAGCGCCGCCACACCCGGCGTCGTTGCCCGCGCCCGATCATTCAGGCCGACAGCCTGCGACAAACCTTCCCATGATGGAAGCATTTTGTTGCCTACCGTGGCCGGATGACCTGGAATTACTTGCCTGCTGCGACCGTCACCAATGCCGGACGCAGCACGCGGTCGGCAATCAGGTAACCCTTTTGCAGCACGGCCACGACCGTGTTCGGCTCTTGCTCGGCCGGCACCATCGAGATGGCCTGATGCTGATGCGGATCGAACTTCGCGCCGGCCGGGTCGATGACCGACACCTTGCTGCGCTCCAGCGCCGACACGAGTTGACGCAGCGTCAGGGCCACGCCCTCTTGCAGCTTGGCGACGTCGCCGCTCTTGTCGGCGGCAGCGGCTTCCAGGCTGTCGATGACCGGCAGGAGGTTCTCGGCGAAGCTTTCGACGGCGAACTTACGTGCCTTCGACACTTCTTCTTCCGCACGGCGGCGAATGTTTTCCATCTCGGCGCGGGCGCGCAGCGCCTCGTCGCGCATGGCCGCCGCTTCTGCCTGAGCCGCCTGCAGTTGCGCCTCGACCGAGGGCAGCGCGTCGTTCGCGCCCGCAGCGTCGGTCGGGGCCGCTTCGGCCTGGGACGGAATCGGCTGGTCGGGGGTGTTTTGCTGTTCAGTCATGAGTTGAGTCGTCAAAAGGTTCTTGCAGCGCACCACGACGATGCGCCGCCGGTTCAAATCCCTTTGGATAGTAGGGGCGTTCACACCGATTTCAAGAGCGGGCGGGCATTCTGTGCGCCAGATCGGTGCGCGCCGCGTGCCGGCAAATATCCGGTTACACGCGTTACGAGTCCTCTATTGTATCGGCCGTTGCTGCGACCTAACATGAATAACGGTCCGACGAATGGATGTGCCTATCCGATTGACCATTCGGCGGACCCGGCCGCTCACCGGACACCCCCCGTCCGGTGAAGTGTTCTCAAGGAGCGCATCATGAAGCTGCCACTGGCTGTTGTCTTCATCCTTGCGTTGGTGACGACGGTAACGATTACGATTTGCCTGTCCGGCGCAGTCACCCGGCGCGACACCGAGTACGGTGGCGTGCGGGCGGTGCTGCATCACTATGTGGAAGTGCCGGGCCTGACGGGGCATTCGTCGAACTCGAATACCGGAATCCCAACACGCTGATCGCCCCCGGGGTGCACGATCCTTTGCAGTCGTGCGCGGTGCCGTTCCCCGGGCGGTTCCGTCCGAGTCGCCAGAGTCGACCAAGGCGGAACACCTGATTCACGCTCCACCCCCTGCCCGCCGCTGCGCACTTTGCCAGCGGCGGCGTTCATTCAGGCGTTGAAATGGTTGCGAGACGGGGTGGACGACCCTACTCGCCAACGCCACCGAGACGGCGGCGGTCGCGCTTGGTCGGACGTCCGTGCATCTGCGCCGCCGGTTCCTGGAACAGACGCCGGCGCTCGCTCTCGTCGGCACGCGCCTGAACGCTCGCTTCGGTCTCTTCGTACAGCGACTGGGCGACCGGTGCCGAGCCGCGCACCTCGGCAATCGCTTTGACCCTCACTTCCCAGCGCGTACTGCCGTTGTCGACCGACACGACATCGCCGGGACGCACATCGCGCGCCGGTTTCACGCGAGCTTCGTTGCACAGCACGCGACCACGGTCGACCGCCTGCGTGGCGAGCGAGCGCGTCTTGAAGAAGCGCGCGGCCCACAGCCATTTGTCGATCCGCGTGGCGGCGTGCGGGGAATCGTCTACCTTGACCGTCACGACCGTGCTCCCGCTTCTCCGTGTGCGCCTTCGGACGACGAAGCGGCCTGCGTCTGCATCTGCGCCTGCGCTGCGGCGGCCGCCGCGGCACTGGCTTCCTCGAACGCGGCCACGGCCGCCACCTGACGCTGACGCGTCGACGCCACCGCAGCCGCCGATGCATCGGCTTCGCCCTGCGGCGAGAGCACCGGCCAGCCTTGCAGATGACGCGCCGCGATCTCGCCCAGCGCCGTAATCCAGGCGCTCGCCCCATTCAGGCAGGGAATGAAGTGGAACGACTTGCCGCCCGCCGTCAGGTAAGCGTGACGTCCTTCCATATTGATTTCTTCGAGCGTCTCGAGACAGTCGGACGTGAACCCCGGGCAGAACACGTCGACGCGCGGCGTGCCGCCACGGCCGAGTTCTTCCAGCGTCGGCGCAGTGTACGGCTGGAGCCATTCCGCCTTGCCGAAACGCGACTGGAACGTGAGGCGGCACGTCGTTTCGTCCAGACCGAGGGCCGCGGCGAGCAGACGCGCCGTCTTCACACACTGATCGTGATACGGGTCGCCGAGGTCGAGCGTGCGGCGCGGCACGCCGTGGAAGCTCAACAGCAGCCGCTCGCCAGCGGCGAAGTCAGGGCGGCCGTGTAGCTGCCAATACCCTTCGACTTGCTGACGCAGTGCCTCGATGTAGGCAGGATGATCGTGATAGTCGCGCACCGTGCGCACGTCGGGCTGATTGCGCAGACGGCCGAGCACGCGGAACACGGCGTCGCTCGCGGTGGCGGTGGTGCTGCTCGAATACTGCGGATAGAGCGGCAGCACGAGAATCCGCTCGACGCCGTTCTGGCGCAACGCACGAATGCGCTCGGGGATCGACGGATTGCCGTAACGCATCGCGTAATCGACCACGACGTCATAGTCGTTCGCGTGCAGCAGCGCGCGCAGGGCGTTCGTCTGATGCTCGGTGTTGACCTTGAGCGGCGAGCCGTCACGGGTCCAGACCGTCGCATATTTTTGCGCCGACTGACGTGAGCGGAAGGGCAAAATCACCAGCCGCAGCAACGGTTGCCACACCAGCGACGGGATTTCCACGACGCGCGGGTCCGACAGGAACTCGCGCAGGTATCGGCGTACGGCCGCAGGACGCGGCTCGTCGGGCGTACCGAGGTTGATCAGCAGTACGGCGGTCTTGCCGGACTGGCCATGCGAAATAGGTTCGGGATCGAAGCGCATGGAACGTACTTTACCGCAAACACGGCGCGCATCCGGCGTCCGTTATGCCTGTCGATACTGACGGAATGCGCCCTCCGTCGGCCAGTCCACGGCCAGACGGAGGGCGATCAGCGTCATCTGTGCAAGCAAGCCATCAGGCGAACGATCAACCGTGCCGATGCTCGTCGTCGTGAGCCGGACGATGCGCGGCACTCGGATGTTCCTCATGCGCCGGGGCCCGTGCGCCCTCCGGTTTGCCCTCACGCTGCGTGGGCTGCGGGTGCGGCTGCGCCTGAGGACGCTCCGGCTGGGGCTGCGGACGCGGCGCGGGCTGCGCATGCTCGACTTGCGGTTGCGGACGCGGCGGCACGCGCTCGACTTGCGGCTGAGGCTGCGGACGTTGCTGCGGCTGGGCCTGCTGCGGCTCCGGACGGGGCTGCGCGCGCTCCACCTGTGGCTGCGGCCTCGGCTGCTGGAACTGCTGCTGCTCAGGACGCGGCTGCGTCTGCCATTGCTGCGGACGGCGGGCTGGCTCGGCCGCCTCCGGTTGTTGCTGTTGACGTTGCGGTGCGGGCGTCGCTTGTCCGCCCCGCGCTTCCGGCTGTGCGGTGGGGGTCTGCGGCGCTTGCGGTGATTGGCGACGCATTTGCATCTCGCGCTGCGCGGCGTCATGTCCCGGCTGTGGGACCGCTTGCGGCGCTTCGCCGCGTGCCGACGGCTGCCCCTGCCCCGCGCCACCGCCATTCACACCCGGCGGATGCGGCACCCCGGAGGGCGTAGGCTGACGCTCGCCCGGTTGGGATTGCACCGTCGATTGCCCCGGACGATTCTGATAAACGCCGTGCCCCGGATAGCCAGGATTGCCCGGCTCACCCGGAACGCCAGGTGTCCCCGGCACGCCCGGCTGACCTGGCACGCCCGCATGACCCGGTGCCCCCGGCGCGCCGTGCATCGGCGGGACTGCGCCGGTCGCAGGCAAGCCGCCATGGCCCGCCGTCGCCCCTGCGGCACCGGTCGCACCCAGCGCAGGCTGCGCGGGCATCGCACCGTTCGCCCCAATCGGCGCACCGACCGGCCCGTGTGTACTGACGACCGTCACACGGGGCGCGATGCGCGGCTGGCCGTTCGCTCCATTAGGACCGTTAGGACCGTTAGGACCATTCGGACCGCCCGCGCCAAGATTGCGCACCTGCTGCCCGTTCTGACCGAACACCAGCGGCGCACCGCCCGCGTTCGGCACGGCGTGCAACTGGCTCGTCAGCTCACGCGACGGCATGCCACGGGCGACCGGCGCACGGGTTGCCAGCACCTGCCGGTTGAACACGCCCGCAGGCGGCGCACCCGCTGCCGGACGGCTGTTGCCGAACACGCTTTGCTGCACCGGGGCCACGCCCGGCGTATTACCGACGCGCCACGTCTGCGCACCGCGCGGTGCGGCCAGCGCGGTCGGTGCGCCCACGGGGCGCCCCTGCACGAAGGCTTGCGCGGGCATCGTCGACACAGCGCCCCGCACATTGCGGTTCACGTAGACGTTGTTGACGTTGATGTTGTTGGTGACGTTATTGGTGATGTTGGTCGTACGAATGTTCGTCGAACGATTGATGTTCGTGATGTACGACGAACTGGCGTGGTACGCAGGCCGGTACGGGTCATGGGGCCCAAGCGCAAACCACGCGAGCCCCACGCCCCCGGCGGCAAACGACACCCCCCACTGATTGCCACCGCTGCTGCCACTGACCCAGCCGACCAGCGCCGGCGCATACACCGGACGCACCGCCACCGGCCCCGGCACCCAGCACCAGCGGGCATCCACGTAAGCCCAGCGTCCGTAGTGATACGGCGCGAAGCCCCACGGTGCGTCGTCCACCCATGTCCAGCCCCACGGGTCGACCCAGACCCAATGCCCCGTGCGATAAGGTGCCCAGCCCGAGGGCATGTTGGACGGCACCCACACCGCGCCGTAGCTCGGCGTTTCCTGCCACGAGCCGTAGTCGTCCAGACTCTCGAAGCCGGTCATGTCGCGCGGCACGTAACGCGCGGAGACGGAGGCGTCTTCACGCGCGTCGCGCTCGCGCATCCACTGATCGAAGGCGTCGGCCGTGAGCGGGCCGGTCTGCTGCTGCGTCAGGTTCTGACCGACGAAGGCGACCCGCTGCCCTTGCTGAAGCGGGACCGACGCCCCCTGTCCGTACGCCGTGCCCGCGCCGCGCGAGACGCTCACCGTCGTGACGCCGTTCGGATCGACGTCCACACGATACTCACCGGCCTGTTGCGGGACGAACGCCAGATTGGGCGTGTCGATCTCGTACGGTTGATTCGGATCGACGCTGCGCAGGCGCACACCGACGGTGCCCTGCGTTACGTTCAGTTGCACATTCTGGTCGGTGACGGCGGAGAGCGTCAGGCTGGTCGACGCGCCCATGCGCACCGCCGTGCCGCCCACGTGCATCTCTGCACGGCTGTTGCGGTCGACCCAAATGGCGTCGCCCGTGGTGAGCGGACGGTTGCGGTCCGCGTAGCGCCACTCGCTCGTGCCCGCTGGGGCGTAGGTGACGGTGCCGTCGAACTCGGAGAGCCGCGCGACGCGCCCCGGCGGATCGGCGCTCTGCGCCTGTGCCAGTGCCGGCACACCCGCGGCACCCAGAAGCCCAAGCGCCAGCCCGACGCCGAGGGAGCGGACCGTCGTCCGCCAGGAAATCAGGGATTTCATAAACACTCCGGGCCCTTTCGGTGGGCATGCCGTGCGCAGCTTGCAGGCGTTAGCGCTTGACCAGATCAGCCACCTTGTTGTTCTGTCCGAATCCTCCGGCGAGCCCGATGACAACCTCGGACGACCTCGCCGCAAGTGACGCTTCAAGCCTAAGCCTGCCGTGTGTGACAGCGTGTAAAGGAATGCTACGGGGTTGTAACTGGGAGCGGGCGAATGCGCGAACGCGCAGACATGCGGACGTCTGCCGCTCAGTGATGACTAGTGATGACTTAGCGCGTTGGAGAGCAGCTTGGCCGTGATGTCGACGATGGGGATGACGCGCTCGTACGCCATGCGCGTCGGCCCGATCACGCCGAGCGTACCGACGACCTCGCCGTCGACTTCGTACGGGGCCGTGACGACCGTCATCTCCTCGATCGGCACGAGGCTCGATTCGCCACCGATGAAGATCTGCACGCCTTGCGCGCGGCTCGACACGTCGAGCAGTTGCAGCAGACCGGTCTTGGACTCGAACACGTCGAACAGCTTGCGCAGACGCTCCATGTTCGAGGACAGATCCTCCACGCCCAGCAGGTTGCGCTCGCCCGTGATCAGCACGCTCTCACGCGTGGTGTCGGCCATGGCGTCGCTGCCCGCCTGCACGGCGGCTTGCATCAGCGCGCTCATGTCCGAGCGCAGCGCATCGAGTTCGCCACGCAAGTAAGTGCGCACGTCGTCGAAGCTGTGACCGCCGAAGTTGGCGTTCAGGTAGTTCGCCGCTTCAACGAGCTGTGCCGGGGAATAGTCCTTTTCCGTCAGGATGATGCGGTTCTGCACGTCGCCGTCGGGCGTGACGATGATCAGCAGCACGCGCTTATCCGACAGGCGCAGGAATTCGATGTGACGGAAAGTCTGGCTGCGGCGTGGCGTGAGTACCACGCCCGCGAACTGCGACAGATGCGAGAGCACCTGTGCGGCGGAGGCGATCAGTTGTTGCGGGCCGGCCGGTTGCAGACTGGTCTGCACCTGCGTCGCCAACTGGTGCACGGCCTCTTCGAGCGGGCGCACCGACAGCATCGTGTCGACGAACAGACGGTACGCGCGCGGCGTCGGGACACGACCGGCCGACGTATGCGGGCTGGCCACGAAGCCCATCGCCTCGAGATCGGACATCACGTTGCGGATGGTCGCGGGTGACAGGTCCAGGCCCGAGAACCGCGAGAGCGTGCGCGAGCCGACCGGCTGGCCATCTGCGATGTACCGTTCGATCAGGGTTTTGAGAAGCGTTTGCGCACGTTGATCTAGCATGGCAAAAATTGTAACGCGAAACGCGGGGCCTGGTCCCCCTAATTCCGGATGCGTGTTGCCAGGCCAGAGGAACCGTTGCAGGCCGTGCGTTGGCGATGGTTGCTGTCATCGACTTATGGTGTAATGGCGGCATGAAAACTGGGAGCCCCTTCAAGACCGTGGCGCTCGTCGGGAAGTACCATGCCGACGGCGTCGCTGAACCATTGCTCACGCTCGCGGCATGCATCGCCCAGCGTGGGCATCACGTCGTCTTCGAGCGCGACACGGCGCATAACATCGGCGCAGGTGCCGATCCGTACCGCACCCTCGACATCCAGGAAATCGGCACGCAGGCCGACGTGGCCGTCGTGGTCGGCGGCGACGGCACGATGCTCGGCGTCGGACGTCAACTGGCCGCCTCGAAGGTACCGCTCATCGGCGTGAACCACGGCCGCGTCGGATTCATCACCGACATTCCGCTCGACGAAATGCGTCAGGTCGTGCCGGCCATGCTCGAAGGGCACTTCGAAGCCGAACAACGCACCCTGCTGGCCGCCCGCATCGAGCGCGACGGCCAGACGCTCTTCGAGACGCTGGCGTTCAACGACGTGGTCGTGAACCGCTCGGGGATTTCGGGGATGGTGGAGCTGCGCGTCGATGTCGACGGACGCTTCATGTACAAGCAGCGCTCCGACGGCCTGATCGTCGCGACGCCCACGGGTTCGACGGCCTACGCCCTCTCGGCGAGCGGCCCGATCCTGCATCCGCGCCTCGGTGGCGTGGTGCTGGTGCCGATCGCACCGCATGCGTTGTCGAACCGTCCGATCGTGTTGCCGGATTCGAGCGACATCGTCATCACGATCACCGGCGGTCGCGAAGTGGGTGCCAATTTCGATATGCAGTCGTTTGCCGAATTGCGTCAGGGCGACCAGATTCTGGTCGGCCGCTCCCAGCATCAGGTGACATTTCTGCACCCGGTCGGCTACAACTACTACGCGACGTTGCGCCGCAAGCTGCACTGGAACGAGCATATCTCCGACGAAGATACGCCGCAGAACTGACTCCACGCCTCACCCGACATCCCATGCTACGCAGTCTCTCGATTCGCGATTTCGTGATCGTCGATCGTCTCGATCTGGAATTCTCCGCCGGCTTCACCGTGTTTTCGGGGGAGACCGGCGCGGGCAAATCGATTCTGATCGATGCGCTGGCGCTCGCGATGGGCGAGCGCGGCGACACCAGCATGGTGCGCAACGGACAAACGCGCGCCGACATCACGGCTGAATTCGCCGCCGACGCCGAAGCACGCCCCGATCTCGAAGCCTGGTTGCAAGCGCAGGCGCTTACGCTCGAAGAACACGGCGGTGTGCTGCTACGCCGCGTGCTCGACGCCGGTGGTCGCTCACGCGCCTTCATCAACGGCACCCCCGCTACGCTCACGCAAATGCGAGAACTCGGCGAAATGCTCGTCGACATTCACGGCCAGCACGCGCACCAGCAGTTGCTGCGCCCCGACGCGCAACGCCGCCTGCTCGACTCGCATGCCAGCGCAACCGCCCTCGCCGCCGATACCGCCGCCGCCCACAAGGAGTGGCGACGTCTCGTCAAGCGCTGCGAGGAAGCGCACGGGCGCGACCGCGAACTGCAACTGGAGCGCGAACGTCTCGAATGGCAGACGTCCGAACTCGACAAGCTAGGGCCGCAGGAAGGGGAATGGGATGACGTGAGCGCCGAGCATCGCCGGCTCTCGCACGCGGCAAGTCTCATCAACGGTGTGCAAGGCGCGCTCGATGCGCTCGCGGAAGCCGACGGTGCCATCGTCCCGTCGCTCGGTCACGTCGTGCATCAAGTCCGCGAACTCGCGGAGATCGACGCCGCACTGGCCGACACGCTCGCCGCACTGGAACCCGCCGAGATTCAGCTTCGCGAAGCGGTCCATTCGCTCACGCATTACGCGCAACGTATCGATCTCGATCCGGAGCGTCTCGCAGTCGTCGAGCAACGACTCGACGCCCTGCATTCGGCCGCGCGAAAATTCCGTGTGACACCCGAGCAATTGCCCGCCGAGCTGGCGGAGCGTCGCGCGCAGCTGGAAGAGCTGACGGCGTCTGCCGACACGGCCGCGATGCAGGCCGCCGCCGACGCCGCGCAGGCCGAATTTCTCAAGCTCGCGAAAGACCTGTCGAAGGCGCGCGCCCAGGCGGCGGCCTCACTCTCGCGAGAAGTCACCCGGGCGATGCAAGACCTCTCGATGCCTGGCGGACGCTTCGAAGTCGCGCTCACGGCAACGCCCGAGCCGCAGTCGTTCGGGCTGGAGACGGTCGAATTTCTCGTCGCCGGACACCCGGGCGTGCCGACGCGTCCGCTCGCCAAAGTCGCCTCCGGCGGCGAACTCGCGCGCATCAGCCTCGCATTGCAGGTGATCGCCAGCAGCGCGAGTCTCACGCCGACCCTGATCTTCGACGAAGTGGATTCCGGGATTGGCGGCGCAGTGGCCGAAGTGGTCGGTCGCCTGCTGCGGGAATTGGGTCAGGGACGGCAGGTGCTGTGCGTAACCCACCTGCCGCAAGTCGCCGCACTCGGCCATCAGCATCTGCGCGTGAGCAAACGCAGCGACGGCGACACGACGATGAGCGAGATCGAACCTCTGGGACGCACCGAACGCGTCGAGGAAATCGCGCGGATGCTCGGCGGCGTGGAGATTACGGCCACGACGCGCAAGCACGCGCGGGAGATGCTGGCGCTCTGAGCGTCACGGGCTGATCGTCTTCCTCACCCTCGCGAAGCATCAAACAACAACGGGCGGCCAATCATCGGCCGCCCGTTGTCATTTAAGCGTCTTGCGTTAAGTCATGCCCATGATGCCCTTGCGTCAGACCGGTCCCGCGTCCGCGAACACCGAATCCCACAACGCGATCACCGCCTGACGCTCCACTTCGACGTCCGCGCCCGGCACGCGTGCCGCTTCCACGCCGTCCAGCCGCAACTTGTGCTGACGCTTGCGATACAACCGGTACGCGGCGGCCGCGTCGTCCGCGAGCTTGCTATCGATCAGCTCCAGTTGCGCGGCTTCGCGCAGCAAGGCGATGTTGCCCGCATTACGCAGCAGCGCCGGATGTGCGCCCGAGTGCAGCAGCACCAGGTACTGCACGGTGAATTCGATATCCACCATGCCGCCCCGGTCGTGCTTCAGATCGAACAGCTTCGTTGCGTTCGGGTGCCCTTCGAGCACCTTGCGACGCATCGCCACGATCTCCTGCGCCAGCGCCAACGCTTCGCGCGGCGTAGCCAGCACCTGCGCACGGATGTTCTCGAACGTCGCGCCGATGGTCTCGTCGCCCGCACAGAAACGCGCGCGCGTGAGCGCCTGATGCTCCCAGACCCATGCCGTGTTGGCATTGCCTTCGCGGAACTGGTACTGACGGAAACTCTCGATGTTCGTGACCAGCAGGCCCGACAAGCCGTTCGGGCGCAGTCGCAGATCGACGTCGAACAGCATGCCCGCCCCCGTGTGCGTGGTCAGCCACGTCACGAACCGGCGGGCGAGCGCGGCATAAGCGTCCGGCGCGCGGTCGTCGTCATCGTCGTAAAGGAAGATGAGATCGAGGTCCGACGCATAGCCCAGCTCCTTGCCACCCAGCTTGCCGTAGGCGATGACCGAGAAGCGCGGCACTTCGCGATGACGCGTCGCCACGTGCGGCCAGACCGTCGAGATCGTCACGTCGACGATGATGTCCGCCAGTTCCGAGAGACGGTCGCCGATGGCCTCCACCGACAACGTCCCCTGCAAATCGAGCAGCAAAATGCGGAAGACTTCGGCGTGGTGTGCGCGACGCAGAATGTCCATCTGCACTTCGACGTTACCCGCCGCCCCCGCCGCGTTCAGGCTCAGCAGCAGTTGTGTCTTGAACGACGGCCAGTCGAACGGCGCGGCAAGTGCTTCGTCGTCGAGCAGTTCATCGAGCAGTTGCGGATGGCTGATCAGGTAGCCCGCTGCCCAGCGTGACCCGGCGAGTACCTTGACCACACGCTCCAGCGCGCGCGGATATTCGGTCAGCAGCGCGAGATATGAACTGCGACGGCTGATGGTCGAGAGCAGGTCGAGCATGCGGCCGAGCACGGCATCGGGCTCACCGGTACCCGCCGCGCCTTCCACAGCACGTTGCACGAGCTGGTCGAAGCGCCGCCGGCTGGTCTCGCCCAGCGCCTTGTAGCGCGAGGACGTCCACACGGCGCGCAACCGGTCGAGCGCGCCCTCGGCATCGTTGAAACCCAGACGCGTGAGCTGATTGCCGAGGTCGCCCGTCTGCGCTTCGTCGGCCAGACATTCGCTCCACAGTTCCGGCGGGCATTCGCAGTCGCCCGTGCCCGATCCTGAGCCCTTCTGTCCGCCGCCGTTGGCCTTGTCCGCGAAAATCTCGTCGAACTGACCGGCGACGAATTCGCGATGCTCGTCGAGCACCGTCATGAACGTCGCTTCGTCCGGGAAGCCCATGGCGCGCGCCACGGCAAGGCGGTCTTCGCCTGGAGACGGCAGGATATGGGTCTGCGCGTCATCCAGATACTGAATGCGGTGTTCGAGCTTGCGCAGGAAGACGTACGCGTTAGAGAGCTCTTCCGCCACGTTCTGCGCCAGCCACCCGCGTCGGGCGGCCACGCCCAGCACCGCGAGCGTCGGCCGCACGCGCAGCTCCGGCTCCTGTCCGCCGCGAATCAGTTGGAAGACCTGCGCCGAGAATTCCACTTCGCGAATGCCGCCGCGGCCGAGCTTGATGTCGTTGATGCGCGCTGGCTTGGCGCGCGCGCGACGCTCCGCTTCATGGCGAATCTGCTCGTGCAACGCGCGAATCGCGCCGATCACGCCGTAGTCGAGGTAGCGACGGAACACGAACGGCTGCACGAGCGACGTCAGCAATCGCTCGATCCGCTTGCCGGGTTCGCTCGCGACTTCGGACACGAGGCGTCCCTTGATCCACGCATAGCGCTCCCACTCGCGGCCCTGCACGTAGAAATACTCTTCGAGCATCGGCAGACTGCACACCAGCGGACCGGAATCGCCGTTGGGGCGCAGGCGCATGTCCACCCGGAACACGTAGCCGTCCGGGGTGAGTTCCGAAATCAGCCCGATCAGCTTGCGGCCGAGCTTCGTGAAGAACTCGTGATTGGACAGCAGACGCAGGCGACCGGCGGCAGCCGCATCGGCACCGTCCGGCGCGGTGGTGTCGCCATCGTCTTCATAAAGGAAGATGAGATCGATGTCGGACGAGACGTTCAGTTCGCGGCCGCCGAGCTTGCCCATGCCGACGACGCCGAGCGTCTGACGCTCCCCTTCCGCGTTACGCGGCACACCGTGAATGGCTTCGAGCTCGCGCGACAGCACGACAATGCCCGCCTGCACGGCGAACTCGGCGAGCGCCGACATGGCCTCCGTCACTTCGGACAACTCGGCACGGCCATCCAGATCGCGCTGCATCACGGCGCAAAGTGCTTCGACCCGCAGGATGCGCAAGGCGCGTGCCAGCGCGGCTTCGTCTATGCCAGAGACACCGGACGGCTGGTCCGGCGGCGTCAGCAGCGTGCCGGTGATGGCTTCGAAGCGGCGGGCGAGCCAGCGCGCGTCGACAGGGTGCTCGGCGAGCGCCGGCAATGCTTCGGCCAGCGCCGGGCGGGACGCCAGCATGCGCGCGGCATATCGCGAGTAGGACTGAATATCGATCGGGATTTCGGATGAACTCACTGGCGGGGTTCCGGTCTGCAATGAGAATGAAGAGACTTTCGCATGCTTACCCGGGCGCGATGAAACGCCAGATCACACGCGTGTTTCTCCTACGGCCGGGCCATCGGAGGGCCTTGGGCTTGTGTTACAGTCTTTGCCACAGAAACTACCACATTCCCTCGTAGACGCGCAGCATGACCGACCGTAAGCCGCCCGCCTCGCCCACCGCGACCCGGTCCTGGTTCTCGTCACTGCCGCGTGGCTTGCGACTGGGTCTGGAATGGCTGCTGGCGCTCGTCGTCATCGTCTATTTCGGCCTCGGCGCCGTCATCCTCGCGACCCGGTACGTCATCCTTCCCCGAGTGTCCGACTATCGCCCCCAAATCGAGGCCGCGGCTACGCGCGCCATCGGTTTGCCGGTCACGATCGGACGCATCGACGCCGTCTGGCGCGGCTGGCACCCCTACCTCACGCTGGAAGACGTACGGATCACGCCCCCGGCGCAAGCCACCCCGCCCAAGGCGTCGACGATTGCCCGCGTGGTCGCGCCGCTGCATCGGAACAAGGCCGCCAGCGCGCCGGTAGCCTCGGCCGCATCTGGCGCATCTGCCGCATCTGCTGGTGCCGCTTCTGCGGCCACCGCCTCCACGGAAAACCCGCCGGAGAGCTACGCGCCTCCCGGCGCGCCGCCGCCCGTGGAGCCGAGCCTCACCCTGCACCGCCTCGACGCCGTCCTGTCCTGGACCAGCCTGATCCACTTCGACCTGCGTCTGTCGAATCTCACGCTGCACGAACCGGATCTGACCATCGAGCGCCGCGCCGACGGCTCCATCTTCGTCGCTGGCATGCCGGTCACCGGCAGCGGCAAGACGAGCGACACGCAGGGGGCCGACTGGATCATGCGGCAGGCGCGCGTTGTGATCCGCAACGGCACCGTGCGCTGGCGCGACGCCACGCGCGACGTGCCCGAGGTGGTCGTCACGCAGGTCAACGCCATGCTGCGCAATCGCGGCTTCGAACATCGCTTCGGAATGCAGGCCAACCCGCCGCAGGGGATCGTCGCGCCGCTGGATATTCGGGCGCGCTTCACCAATCCGCTGTTCGCCCGCCCCGGCGAAGTCAAGCGCTGGCGCGGCCAGATCTATAGCGAGGTCGGCACGCTCGACCTGTCCGAACTGGCGCGTTACGTCGAACTGCCGGGCAAAGACTCGCGCGGTCGTGTCGCGGGCCGCGCGTGGGTCGAGTTCGACAATGGCGCGATCACCGGCGCGACGCTGCGCGCGGCCGGCGCCAATACGTCGGTGCAACTGGCGGACAACCTCCCGCCGCTGACCTTCGACGCCACGCAAGGCCGTATCGACATCACGCGTATCGGTGCGCAGGCCGACGCAGGCTGGAACCTGCGCGCGCGTGAGCTCACCTTGCAGGCGGCCGGACGTCCGACGCTCGACGTCCCCGACCTGAGCGCCAAATACATCCCCAGCAGCGACGATCAGGGCTTGCAAGTCGCAGTCACCGGTCAGCGCTTCGACATCGGCGCAGCCGTGGCGCTCGTGCCGTCGCTGCCGATCGACGCGCAAACGCGCGACACGCTCGCCAGTTTCCGCCCGCGCGGACGGCTCGCCCGTTTCGACGTCAGCTATCAGGCACCCAAGCCGCACGGGCCGGGCAACTGGCGCGATCTGCCGGGCATCAAGCAACTCCCGCCCGAGCGCGACCGTTACCGTGTCGTCGCCGATTTCGAGAATCTCGGCATCGACAGTGCGCCGAGCCAGCATCCCCCCGCACGGCCGAATTCGCCCAACGCTGGACGTCCCGGCTTTGCGAATCTGAGCGGTCATATCGACGCCGATCAGTCGCGCGGCAGCCTCACGCTCAATTCGAAGAGCGCCACGCTGGACTTCCCCGGCCGCTTCGACCAGCCGCGCCTCGACCTCGATACGCTCACGGCCCGCACGTCGTGGCGCGTGTCGCACTCGGCGACCAAGCGCGACGCCCCGGCGAACGTGCAGGTGCGTGTCGACGCCGTGCATCTGCAAAACGCCGAACTCACGGGCGACGTGAGCGGTACGTGGCAAAACGGCGGCAAGGGCAACGGCATCGTCGATCTGAAGGGCAATATCGTGCGCGCGAACGCCAACGCCGTGCCGCGCTACCTGCCCACCGATATCGGCGCGGGCGTGCGCGACTATCTGCAACGCGCGCTGCTGGCAGGCACCGTGCAGAACGCGCCGTTCGCGGTGCAGGGCGATCTCGAAGACTTCCCTTACGGCAAGGGGGGTGGCAAGTTCCGCATCGACATCCCGCTCGTGGACGTGACGTTCAACCCGTCGCCGCTGCGCCCGGGGCATACGGAAGTCTGGCCCGCGTTCGAGAAGGTGCGCGGCAATCTTCGTTTCGACGCCGATAAGCTCCACATCGCCATCGACAGCGGCTCGGTGTACGGCGTGACACTCACGCAAGTGCAGGGCGACATCAACGATATCGGGCAGGACGACTCCACGCTCACGCTCAAGGGCGATGCGCGCGGACCGGCGGCAGACTTCGTCAAATATCTGAACACCAGCCCTGTGGGCCACTGGATCGGCGACTTCACCGACGAGACGCGCGCGAGCGGCAACACGCAGCTCGCCATGCAGTTGTCGATGCCGCTCGATCACACCGACCGCTCGAAAGTCACCGGCCGCGCCCGCTTCCTGCGCAACGACGTCACGCTCCTGAATGGACTGCCGATGTTCGGTGCCGTCGACGGCGAACTGGCATTCACCGAGCGCGGCATCTCGCTCGACAACCTGCGCGGCACCTTCCTCGGCGGCGATGTGCGCGCGTCGGGCGGCAGCCGCGACGACGGCACCATCGTCCTGAACGTGGGCGGTCAGATGAGCGCACAAGGCCTGCGCGAGAATCGCGAGAACGCCACGCTGGCGCAACTGGCCAAGCGCATGACGGGCAGCACGCCTTATACGGCGACGGTGACGGTGCGTCAGGGCATGACGGATCTGGCGGTGCAGTCCACGCTGGCCGGTCTCGCCGTGAACCTGCCCGCGCCGTTGGGCAAGAGCGCCGAGACGTCGCTGCCGGCGCGCTTCACGATGCGTCCGCAGATGAGTCCAGGCGGACGCCGCACCGACACGCTCGACTTTGCCGTGGGCAGCGTGCAGGGCAACTACGTCCAGCAACGTAGCGGCACGAATGGTACTAATGGTACGAATGGCGCGAATGGCGGACGCGTCGAAGTGCTGCGCGGCGGTATCGGCATCAACCAGCCCGTGCCCGCGCCGCGTGAAGGCGTGCAGGCGAGCGCCCAGTTCGATACGCTCGACGTGGATGCGTGGCGCAGCGTGATCGCGTCGCTCGGCAGCACCGCGGTCACCCCCGGCACACAGGGCACACCGCCCGCCCCTGCGACGACGGCCGCCGCCGCGCGCGACGAATTCGGGGCACTCACGCCGTATCTCCCGACGCGTCTCGCTCTGCATGCGAAGCAGGTTCGCCTGTTGTCGCGTCAGTGGCCCGAACTGGTGGTCGGCGCGCAACGCAACGACCGCGACTGGCAGGTGAGCCTCGCGTCGGAACTCGTCTCCGGATTTGCCGAGTGGCACGCGCCGGACGAGAAGAACCCGTCGGGCGCGATCCGCGCACGTCTGGCGAAACTCGTGATTCCGCGCGAAGACCACGGCAGCGACGTGCTCACGCAAGTGCTCGACGAACCGAGCGACGAATTCCCCGCCATCGACGTCGTCGCCAACGATTTCGTGCTGCGCGACAAGCCGCTCGGCCGTCTGCAACTCAACGCGCACAACGACATCGAAGATGGCGTGCCCGTGTGGCAACTCACCAAGCTGGAGCTGAGCAATAGCGCCGCTACGCTGGACGTGAAGGGCAACTGGCGGACGTCGCGCCGCCGCGCCGCCGTGGCAGCCGCAGCAGGCAAGGACGACGACGACGTGCCGCGCCGCACGGTGCTCGACTTCAATCTCGATGTGAAGGACGCTGGCGGCCTGCTCGACCGTCTGGGCTTGCCCAAGACGCTCAAGGACGGCTCGGGCACCGTCTCCGGTCGCTTCGGCTGGCGCGGCGGCCCCGACGCCATCGACTACCCGACACTGGGCGGGCGTGTGGCGATCGAACTCAAGCGCGGGCAGATCCTGAAGGCCGATCCGGGGCTGGCGAAGCTGCTGGGCATTCTGTCGGTTCAGACGCTCGCCAAGATCCTGACTTTCGACTTCAACAGCGTGATCGGCAGCGGTCTGCCGTTCGACAGCATCAACGGCAACGTCGCGATGCAGGGCGGCGTGGCGAACACCAGCGATCTGACGATCAACGCCAACGCGGCGACCATCAAGATCGACGGCCACACCGACCTCGCACGCGAGACGCAGGACCTGAACGTGCTGGTGCTGCCGAAGATCAACGCGGCGTCGGCGTCGCTGGCGTGGGCGATCATCAACCCGGCGCTGGGCATCGGCTCGTTCTTTGCACAACTGGCGCTGGGCGATCAGCTCTCGCGGACGCTCTCGACGACGTATCACGTCACCGGCTCCTGGGACAATCCGGTCATCGGACAGGCCACCGGCAATAAGAGTAAGATCGATGCATCCCCGGAAACCCGGCCGGAAGCCCGCAACAACGCCTCAGGCGTCGCTTCCCCGGCCGGCATGCGCGGCAACTAAGCCCACCGGGAAGACCGACAGCCACCGAACGACAAAGATCACCGCCCCGACATCAGCGATCCATGACGAGTCCCGATACGAAGTCAACCGCCCAGCCCGCTCCCACTGTCACGTCCACCGCGCCCGTTCGTGTGGCTGCCGCGCAGATGGTGAGCGCGCCCGACGTCGACCGAAACCTGCGTGAAGCGGCCCGTCTGGTGGCCGAGGCCGCAGACGCCGGGGCCGAGCTGGTGCTGCTGCCGGAGTACTTCTGCTACATGGGACAGCGCGACACCGACAAGCTCGCGCTACGCGAAACGCCCGGCAGCGGTCCGATTCAGGACTTTCTGGCGGAAACGGCGCGCCGCTATGGTGTCTGGCTGATCGGTGGCACCCTGCCGCTGGCCGCACCGGAGCCCGAGCGCGTGCTCAACACGACGCTGGTCTTCGCACCGGACGGCGCACCCGCCGCGCGCTACGACAAGATCCACCTGTTCAACTTCGTCAAAGGCGAGGAAGCCTATGACGAAGCCCGCACCATTCGCCCCGGCGACGCCGTACGCACGTTTGAAGCACCGTTTGGGCGTGTGGGCCTGTCGGTCTGCTACGACCTGCGTTTTCCCGAGTTGTACCGGGCGATGGGCGACTGTACGCTCATGGTCGTACCCGCCGCCTTTACCTACACCACGGGCCGCGCGCACTGGGAATTGCTGCTGCGCGCGCGGGCCGTCGAGAACCAGTGCTACGTGCTGGCGTCCGCACAGGGCGGGCACCACGAGAACGGGCGGCGCACCTGGGGGCATTCCATGCTGATCGACCCGTGGGGCGAAATCGTCGCCCAACGCGAAGCGGAAGGCGCTGGCGTGGTCGTGGGCGAGATCGATCCGGCCCGGCTGGCCGGCGTTCGCCAGAGTCTGCCCGCCTGGCGTCACCGCGTGCTGCAGGGCTGACCGATATGTCCCGCACCTGCGCCCCGCGCCGCGTTGATTTCGCCATGTTGACTTCGACGAATTCGCCCTCATCTACCGAATACATTTCCTTGGCCTGACACCGCATGAAAATCATCGACACCGGCATCCAGAACCTGGCCACGGCCCGCGAGCTGCTGCTCACGCCGTACGGCCTCGACGAAAGCCATCTGCAACGCGCGCTCGGCGACATCTTCACGCATCGCGTGGACTACGCCGATCTGTACTTCCAGTACACCCGCAGCGAGGCGTGGAGCCTGGAGGAAGGCATCGTCAAATCGGGTTCGTTCTCGATCGATCAGGGCGTGGGCGTGCGCGCCATCGTGGGCGACCGCACCGCGTTCGCCTACTCGGACGACATCTCCGAGATCGCGCTCAAGGACGCCGCAGCGGCCACGCGCAGCATCGCCACGGCCGGACGCGGGCGCGTGAAGGTCGGCAGCAAGCTGGCCAGCGCCACCGGCCACGGGCTGTATCTGCCGTCCGATCCGCTCGCCTCACTCGACGCCAATGGCAAGGTCGCGCTGCTCGAACGTATCGAGAAGCTCGCCCGTGCGCGCGATCCGCGTGTGTCGCAGGTCATGGCCGGTCTGGCCGGTGAGTACGACGTCGTGCTCGTGGCCCGCAGCGACGGCGTGATCGCCGCCGACGTGCGCCCGCTCGTGCGCGTGTCCGTCACCGTCATCGTCGAATCCAACGGTCGTCGCGAAATCGGTAACAGCGGCGGCGGTGCGCGTCTCGACTACGCCTACTTCACCGACGATCTGCTCGAAAAGTACGTCAAGGAAGCGGTGGACGGCGCCATCGTCAAGCTCGACGCGCGCCCGGCACCGGCCGGCGCGATGACCGTCGTGCTCGGCCCGGGCTGGCCCGGCGTGCTGCTGCACGAAGCCGTCGGCCACGGCCTGGAAGGCGACTTCAACCGTAAGGGCTCGTCGGCGTTTTCAGGCCGTCTGGGCGAGCGCGTGGCGGCCAAGGGCGTCACCGTGGTGGATGACGGCACGCTGTCGAACCGCCGCGGCTCGCTGAACATCGACGACGAAGGCAACCCGACGCAGTGCACCACCCTCATCGAAGACGGCATTCTGAAGGGCTACATGCAGGACAGCCTGAATGCGCGCCTGATGAAGATGCCGGTCACGGGCAACGGCCGTCGCGAGTCGTACGCGGCGCTGCCGATGCCGCGCATGACCAACACGTACATGCTCGGCGGTGACAAAGACCCCGAGGAGATCATCAAGTCGGTCAAGCGCGGGCTGTATGCCGTGAACTTCGGCGGCGGTCAGGTCGACATCACCAACGGCAAGTTCGTGTTCTCGATGTCCGAGGCGTACATGATCGAAGACGGCAAGATCACGTACCCGGTCAAGGGCGCGACGCTCATCGGCAACGGCCCGGAATCGCTCAAGGACGTGACGATGATCGGCAACGACATGGCGCTGGACTCGGGCGTGGGCGTGTGCGGCAAGGAAGGCCAGAGCGTGCCGGTGGGCGTGGGTCAGCCGACGCTGCGCATGGAAAACATGACGGTCGGCGGTACGGCCTGATCGACACAGTTTGCGCACCGCAAAAAATGCGTAAAGCTTAGCAAAGCGCCCGGGTCAAACCGGGCGTTTTCGCATGTTTTCAGAAAAACACGATTTATTGACGCAAATCGCATCACGAAAACACGGAAATTCCGCGCGTTTTCCCGTCGATCAGCGGCTCCATGCGGTTGCAGCGTCATTCGATTAGGCGTATAAAGTTGTTTCTGTGCACGGCAAACCGCCTGCAAAGCAATGTCCAAGACATCCTTCATGACCGCCAATAAGTTTTACTTTTACTTTTTTGCGTATCTCACACCGCTGGCGGATGGAGAGGGACAGTTGCAGCAGTAAGCACCGAACGAATCCTGAAAAACCGCCAGCGAGTCTGGCGGTTTTTTTTTGACCCGAATCCCGAGAAACGAACCGCAGTCCGAACTGCCCAGGAGAAAAAACATGCCTCCCCACAACACCGATGATGTCCGTATTCGCGAACTCAAGGAACTGACGCCCCCGGCGCACCTGATCCGCGAATACCCGTGCTCGGAAAAGAGCGCGGATCTCATCCATCGCTCGCGTGGTGCCATTCATCGCGTGCTGCACGGCATGGAAGACCGTCTGGTCGTCATCATCGGACCGTGTTCGATTCACGACCCGAAGGCTGCGCTGGAATACGCGGCGCGTCTGGTCGAGCAGCGCGAACGTCTGAAGGGCGAGCTGGAAATCGTGATGCGCGTGTACTTCGAGAAGCCGCGCACGACGGTGGGCTGGAAGGGTCTGATCAACGACCCGCACATGGACAACAGCTTCAAGATCAACGACGGTCTGCGTCTGGCGCGCGAACTGCTCGCCCAGATCAACGAGATGGGCCTGCCTGCCGGCACGGAATACCTCGACATGATCAGCCCGCAGTACATCGCCGATCTCGTGTCGTGGGGTGCCATCGGCGCACGCACCACGGAATCGCAGGTGCACCGCGAACTCGCGTCGGGCCTGTCGTGCCCGGTCGGCTTCAAGAACGGCACCGACGGTAACGTGAAGATCGCCGTGGACGCCATCAAGGCTGCATCGCAGCCGCACCATTTCCTGTCGGTGACGAAGGGCGGCCACTCTGCCATCGTATCGACCGCAGGCAATGAAGACTGCCACCTGATTCTGCGCGGCGGCAAAACGCCGAACTACGACGCCGCCAGCGTGCAGACCGCCTGCGACGACATTGCCAAGCAGGGTCTGGCCGCGCGCGTGATGATCGACGCATCGCACGCCAACAGCCAGAAGAACCACGCGAACCAGATCCCGGTGTGCGACGACATCGCCCGTCAGATCGCCGGTGGCGACGACCGCATCATCGGCGTGATGGTCGAGTCGCACCTCGTGGCTGGCCGTCAGGACCATGTGCCGGGCAAGGAACTGACCTACGGTCAGAGCATTACCGACGCCTGCATCAACTGGGAAGACAGCCTGAAGGTGCTCGACACGCTGGCCGACGCCGTGCGCGCCCGCCGCGTGGCACGCGGCGCGGGTAACTGATCGACATCAGTTAGCGACGACGTAAGCAAGCAAAGGGCGGCCGACGCAACATCGGCCGCCCTTTTTGCATCCTGCGCGTGTCGGCAAAGACGCGATTGCCCTACGCTCTTACTCTGCTTCGCCCATCGTGCGGTCGCGCTGCCAGAGCACGTCGCTGCCACCGCCTGCGCGATTGAGCACACGGGCGAGCACGAACATCAGGTCCGACAAGCGATTGACGTATTGACGCGGCGCGGGGGCGACCGTCTCGTCTGCGCCCAGCGCCACCATCGCCCGCTCGGCACGACGCGCCACCGCACGCACCACATGCGCGAGCGCTGCGGCACGCGTGCCGCCCGGCAGAATGAATTCCTTCAGGCTCGGCAGATCGGCGTTGTAATGCGCGAGCCACTCGTCGAGCTTCGCCACCTGAGCGTCCGTCAGCAACGTGTGACGGGGCATGCTCAGTTCGCCGCCGAGATCGAACAGATCGTGCTGAATATCGAGCAGCATGGCCCGCACGTCCTGCGGCAGGTCCTCGCACAGCAACACGCCGATGTGCGAATTGGTCTCATCGATCTCGCCAATGGCGACGATGCGCAGGCTGAACTTGTCGACGCGTGCGCCGTCGCCCAGCCCGGTCTTGCCACCGTCACCGGTACGCGTGACGATCTTGCTCAAACGATTCCCCATCTTCTGACACCTACCCCTTGCGGCACATCTTGCCCGCCGGCCCCTGTTCGGGCACCGGACGACCTGCCTTTTTGATTGAAATTGACCGTCCTGCCATCGCCTGCCTATTTTTCAGGCAATTCCGATGGCGCTGATACACGGCAAGTCCGTATGATATGACGCAAAGTGTGGGGAAAAACGCCGTCACAGCGTAAAATCCCCGCTCATGAGGTGTCAGGGTGTGCACCGCGCGCCCGAGACCCCGCCCGATATGGTGTCCGCCAACGCCCACCGGCGACGGCGGCCCGGAGACCCGAAGGAGAAAGCCGTGAATCATCCCCATCTGCCGTTCGCCGCGAAGCGTCCGTTCCCCGACGCCCTGCTCACCGAGTTGCAAGCCCTGCTGGGCGAGCGCGTGAGCACCAAGGAAGCGCTGCGCGAACATCACGGCCGGGACGAATCGCCGTTTGACCCCATGTTGCCCGATGCCGTCGCCTTCGCACACAGCACGGAAGAGGTCTCGCAGATCGTCAAACTCTGCGCGAAGCACAACGTCCCCATCATCCCCTACGGCGCGGGTTCGTCGCTCGAAGGTCATCTGCTCGCGGTCGAAGGCGGTTTGTCGCTCGATCTGTCGGAGATGAACCAGATCGTCTCGATCAACGCCGAAGACCTGACCGTCACCACGCAGCCCGGCATTTCGCGCAAGGCTTTGAACGAAGCGCTGCGCGACACGGGCCTGTTCTTCCCGATCGATCCGGGCGCAGACGCCAGCATCGGCGGCATGTGTGCCACGCGTGCCTCGGGCACCAACGCTGTGCGCTACGGCACGATGCGCGAGAACGTGCTGGCCCTGACCGTGGTGCTCGCCGACGGCCGCATCATCCACACCGGCACGCGCGCACGCAAGTCGTCGGCCGGCTACGACCTCACGCGCCTGTTCGTCGGCAGCGAAGGCACGCTGGGCATCATCACCGAGGCGACGGTGCGACTGTATCCGCAGCCCGAAGCGGTCTCGGCGGCGATCTGCTCGTTCCCGAGCATGACGGACGCCGTGAACTGCACCATCCAAACGATTCAGTTGGGGGTGCCGGTCGCACGCGTCGAATTCGTCGATGCGCTGGCTGTGCGTGCCATCAACAAGCACTCCAAGCTGGAGCTGCCGGAAACGCAGACGCTCTTCTTCGAATTCCACGGCAGCGAAGCCGGCGTGCAGGAACAGGCGCAGACGGTCGAGGAACTGGCCAAGGACAACGGCGGCACCGGTTTCGAATGGGCCACGCGCACCGAAGACCGTAACCGTCTGTGGAGTGCGCGTCACAGCGCCTACTTCGCGATGCTCCAGCTTCAGCCGGGTAGCCGCGCGGTCACGACCGACGTCTGCGTGCCGATCTCGCGTCTGGCCGAGTGCGTGGGCGAAACGGAAGAAGACCTGAAAGGCTCCTACCTGACGTGCCCGATCGTGGGCCACGTGGGCGACGGTAATTTCCACGTCGCAATTCTCATCGATCCGGACAAACCGGCAGACATCGAAGAAGCCGAGCGCCTGAATCAACGCATTGTCGAGCGCGCCATTCGCATGGGCGGCACCTGCACCGGCGAACATGGCGTCGGCCTGCACAAGATGGGCTTCCTCGTGACGGAACATGGCGAAGACGCCATCGATGTCATGCGCGCGATCAAGACCTCGCTCGATCCGCAGAATCTACTGAATCCGGGCAAGATTTTCCGGTTGCGTGCTGCGGGCTGAGCGCCGCATGAACGCGCCCGTGACCCCGCAAGGCCAGCCCAACCCGTCCGGTGAAACGCCGGCGGGCATCGCGCCTGTCGACGCCGAAGCGCTGGCAGCACGCCAGCGTCAGTTGCTCGACGCGCTCGCCAGAATCCTGCCGCCACATTGCATCCTCCATCGCCGCGAGGACACCACGCCTTACGAGTGCGACGGCCTCGCCGCGTATCGCCGCGTGCCGCTCGCGGTCGTGTTGCCGGAGTCCGAATCGCAGGTGCAGCGCATTTTGCAGGCGTGCCATCAGCTCGGTATTCCGGTGGTGCCGCGCGGCGCAGGCACCAGTCTGTCCGGCGGTGCGATGCCGATCTCTGACGGCCTGGTGCTCTCGCTCGCGAAGTTCAAGAAAATCGTCGAAGTCGATCCGTATGCCCGCACGGCAACGGTGCAGCCGGGCGTTCGTAATCTCGCGATCTCGGAAGCCGCTGCGCCCTACGGGCTGTATTACGCGCCCGATCCGTCGTCGCAGATCGCCTGCACCATCGGCGGCAACGTGGCGGAAAACTCCGGCGGCGTGCACTGCCTGAAGTACGGTCTGACGGTGCATAACGTGCTGCGGGTGCGCGCCATCACCATGTCGGGAGAAGCCATCGAATTCGGCTCGCTCGGCCCCGACGCGCCCGGACTCGATCTGCTCTCGGTCTTCATCGGCAGCGAAGGCATGTTCGGCGTCGTGACCGAGATCACCGTGAAGCTGATACCCAAAGCCCAAACGGCGCAGGTCATCATGGCAAGCTTCGACGACGTGGAAACCGGTGGCAACGCCGTCGCCGCGATCATCGCTGCGGGCATCATTCCTGCTGGCCTGGAGATGATGGACAAGCCGGCCACGCAGGCCGTCGAGGAATTCGTCCACGCGGGGTACGACCTGGATGCCGCCGCGATCCTGCTTTGCGAATCGGACGGCACGCCGGAAGAAGTCACCGAAGAGATCCTGCGCATCTCGCACGTGCTGCGCACTTCGGGCGCGACACGTTTGCAGATTTCGCGCAGCGAGGAAGAACGTCTGCGTTTCTGGTCGGGGCGCAAGAACGCCTTCCCCGCCGCCGGACGCATCTCGCCGGACTATTACTGCATGGACGGCACGATTCCACGCCGCGCGATTGGGACATTACTCAAACGCATCGAAGGTTTGGAACAACAATATGGGTTGCGCTGTATTAACGTCTTTCACGCGGGAGACGGCAATATGCATCCACTCATTCTTTTCAACGGCAACGATCTGGACGAATGGCATCGCGCCGAAGCGTTCGGCTGCGACATTCTCGAGGCGTGCGTCGAACTCGGCGGCACGATCACGGGCGAACACGGCGTGGGCATCGAGAAGATCAACTCGATGTGCGTGCAATTCTCGGCGCAGGAACGCGACGCGTTCTTCGGCGTGAAGCGTGCGTTCGATCCGGTCGGGCTGCTCAATCCGGACAAAGGGATTCCCACGCGCGCGCGCTGTGCCGAATATGGCAAGCAGCACGTGCGCGGTGGTCTGCTGCCGCACCCCGATCTGCCGAGGTTCTGACATGCGTGCGCTGTCGGAGTGGCTGCCGCACGATTGGCGGCAGCGTCTTTACATCATCATTTTCGAAGCCGACACGCGCGAAGGCCGGCTGTTCGACATCGCCCTGCTGATCGCCATCGTGCTGTCGGTGCTTACGGTGGTGGTGTCCAGCGTACCGGCGGTGCAGGCCACGATGCCGCTGCCGATGGCCATTCTCGAATGGTTCTTCACGCTGCTCTTCACGGCCGAATACATTGCGCGACTGCTCAGCGCGCACCGGCCGATGCGCTATGCGCTGTCGTTCTACGGTCTTATCGATCTGCTCGCCATCCTGCCGACCTATCTCGCGATTCTGGTGCCGGAGCTGCATGGGCTGATCGATGTGCGTCTGCTGCGGCTGATGCGCGCCTTCCGGATTCTGAAGCTCACGGCCTACGTGAACGAGGCGGGCGTGCTGAGCATTGCGCTGTACAACGCGCGTCGCAAGATTCTCGTGTTTCTCGGGTTCATCTCGATCATCGTGGTGATCTTCGGCACGCTCATGCACATCATCGAAGGGCCTGAGCACGGCTTTACCAGCATCCCGGTCGGCATCTACTGGGCCATCGTGACATTGACGACGACCGGCTACGGCGACGTCGTGCCCGTCACCGGGCTGGGCAAGGCGATCACCGGCTTCGTGATGCTGCTCGGCTACAGCGTGATCGCGATTCCCACCGGCATTATGGGCGCCGAGATTCACTCGGCCATGCGCCGCAAGACCGTGACCACACGCACCTGCGGTCAGTGCCAGACCGAAGGACACGACCCCGACGCGCGCTTCTGCAAGCATTGCGGCAGCAAACTCGGGCCCTACCAGACCGACTCCACCCCGCCGCCCGAACCGAGCTGATGACCGACACGACCGACACCATCGAGCAATTCCGCGCCGTCATCGAACACGCCACCGCACGCCGCGCACCGCTCCAGCTGCGCGGCGGCGGCACCAAAGCCTGGTACGGCCAGCAGCGCGTGGGGGAAGTGCTCGACACGCGTGCTTACACCGGTATCGTCGCGTACGACCCGGCCGAGCTGGTCATCACCGCACGGTGCGGCACCTCGCTGGCCGAGATCGAGACCGCGCTTGCCGAGCGGAATCAGTTGCTGCCGTTCGAGCCGCCCTACTTCGGACCCGGCGCGACCATTGGCGGGGCGGTCGCCGCCGGACTTGCGGGGCCGCGCCGCAGCGCTGTCGGGTCGGTGCGCGATTTCGTGCTCGGTGCCAAGCTGATGGACGGTCGCGGACACGTGCTGAATTTCGGCGGACAGGTCATGAAGAACGTCGCCGGTTACGACGTCTCACGCATGCTCGCCGGCTCCCTCGGCACACTGGGCCTGATTCTGGAAGTGTCGCTGAAGGTGTTGCCGCAGCCGTTCGCGGAACTCACGCTGCAATTCGAGATGAACGCCATCGACGCAGTGCGCAAGCTCAACGAATGGGGCGGCCAGCCGCTGCCGATTACGGGCAGCGCGTGGCGCAGCGATCTGCTGGTGATTCGTCTGGCGGGGGCATCGGCCGCGATCAAGGCGGCGCGCGTGAAGATGGGGGGTGAGCTGGTCGACGCCATTCACGCCGCCAAGTTCTGGCACGCCATTCGCGAGCAGACCGACAACTTCTTTGCCGATGCCGGGCCGGGACAGGCGTTGTGGCGTCTGGCGGTGCCGTCGACAGCGGAACCGCACCGTCTGCCGGGCAAGCAACTCATCGAGTGGGGCGGCGCGCAGCGCTGGTGGATTACGGACGCCGACGCGCAAATCGTGCGCTCGGCCGCGCGTCAGGATGGCGGACACGCCACGCTGTTCCGCTACGGCGAGCCGGGGGTGAGTGTCTTCACGCCGCTGCCCGCGCCGGTCATGCGTATCCATCGGAATCTGAAAGCCGTGTTCGATCCCGCTGGCATCTTCAATCCGGGACGGATGTACCCGGAGTTCTGACAGGCTCAGTCGTTCGGTCGCATCAGCCGGTGGCGTCCAGCAGTCGAATGACTTCGGACGCCAGCGTACGCACGGCGCGGTCGACGTCGCGCGTGAAGGGTTGTCCGCCGTTGATGCGCAGGAAGTTGTCGTAGCGCGACGAGTTGGAAAAGAGGCTGCCCGGTGCGACGCGAATGCCTTTCGCCAGCGCCGCGTCGAACAACTTTTCGGAACTCACGCTCCCCGGCATTTCCACCCACAGACTCAGGCCGCCGGCGGGTTGCGTCAAACGCGTACCCGCCGGGAAATACGTGGCAATCGCTTCCGCCATCGCCCCGCGGTGCTCGCGCAACTGCACACGCAGGCGTCGCAAATGCCGGTCGAAGCGCGGCGAATCCATGAACTCGCCCATCGCGATCTGTGCCAGCGCTTCGTTCGGACGCGTCTGCGCGTACTTCAGCATCTCCACCCGCCCCTGCCATTTACCGCCCGCGATCCAGCCCAGACGCATGCCGGGCGCGAGCGTCTTGTGCAGCGACGCGCAGTGAATCACGTTGCCCGTCGTGTCCCATGACCGAATCGCGGCGGGAATGTTGCCGTCGTCACCCAGCGACGAGTAAGTGTCGTCTTCGATGATGGCGATACTGTGCGACTCAGCCCACTTCACCAGTTGCGCCTTGTTCGCGTCCGGCATCACGGAACCGAGCGGGTTCTGGAAATGCGGCACGACAATCACGGCTTTGATGTTGTCGTAGGTCTGACTGGCCAGCTCCAGCGCATCGAGCGAAATCCCGGTTTGCGGACTCGTCGGAATTTCCAGCACCCGGATGCCCATGCTCTCCAGCGTCTGCAACAGCGCGTAGTACGTGGGCGATTCGACCGCCACGACGTCACCGGCACTCGCCACGGCACGCAGTGCGAGGTTGATCGCCTCGATACAACCGTGCGTGACGACGATTTCCTCCGGATTGATGTTCATGCGCGCTTCGAGCGCACGACGGGCAATCGCCGAGCGGAAACGCGCTTCGCCGCCGCCTGGCGGCGGGGTGCCGTAGAGCAGCGGGTGATCGCGCAGCGCCCGCATGGTCGCCTGCCGCAGTTCGTTGACCGGATACAGAGACGGCGAGCCGTGCGCAACGGCGAGATTCACTTTGACGTCCGCCTGAAGCCCCCGCGCGAGGATCGACGACACACGCTGATTGATCCCCACGTACTGCATCAGGTCTGGCACCCACGGACGCGGTTCGGCCACCGGCACGACACTGGCTCGCGCGGGCGTGCGCACGAAGTAGCCCGAGCGCGGACGCGCTTCGAGCAGGCCCTGCGCTTCGAGGTGACGACACGTCTGCAACGCCGTCGACAGGCTGATCTGATGACGCTCCATGAGCGCGCGTACGCTGGGCATGCGCGCGCCCGGGGCGAGCGTGCCCGCTTCGATGGCGTGACGATAGTGATCGGCCAACTGGCGGTAGAGCGGCGTGCGCTCTTCGGCGGCGGCAGAAGGCGTCGTCGATTCAGGTGCCGACGCGGGCATCAGGCCGGATTTCGGGGCGACTGACGTCAAAGACATGGCGGGTGTCTCGTCTGAGACAGAGGGGTCGGCGGTGTTTGAGAGGGCGGCGTCCATGCGCAGATGATCCGGCATCGGGCATCACCAGAACAGATACAGATTTGCTGATTTCGGATCGTAACAGATTGCCGCGCGCCCATCTGTTACGGGCGAAACAGCGTGACTGTGTGCCTACCGGGGCCGACGCGTGGCCGATACGCTGTAGTCATCAGATCACTGCACCGGAGTCCATCATGGCCAAGCCCGCTGTTACGCATCAGCCTACCCTGCTCACCGACGTCTCGCTCGCACCCGGCCAGTCGTTTCACGGGTACGTCAGCCAGGGCACGGTGCTCCACGTCGGGCAAGGGCGCGTGGTGCTTACGCCCGCGTCGCGCTGGCTGGCCGCCAGTGCCTGGCGCACCGACATCGCGCTGACGGCCGGTCACGTCTACGTCACGGAAACGGGGGGTTGGATCACGCTCGCGAGCGACGCTGGCGCGCGTATCGCGTGCCGGGAGGAAGTGGCGGCTTCACCGTCCGGCGTTGTGCCGGGACGGCAATCGCCAGGACGTCTCGAACGCCTGTTCTGGCGGTTCGGGCTCCATTTCCGGTAAATCCACGGGAAGCGCGCGGCCATTCGCCAACGAAGGCAGCATCGGCGACCAAACTCCACCCGAGTCGGCGCAACGTCAGCGAAAGTCAGTCGAACGTCGGCTCAGGCCGGCAGCAGTTTCTCGATGTCGGCACGAATCGCTTCGGGCTTTGCGGTCGGTGCATAGCGCGCGATCACGTTGCCCGACGCGTCCACGAGAAACTTGGTGAAATTCCACTTGATCGCCTTCGTCCCGAGCACGCCGCGCTTTTCCTGCGTCAGAAAGTCGTAGAGCGGCGCAGCCTCGGGGCCTTTGACGTCGATCTTGGCAAACATCGGAAAGCTCACATGAAAGCGCAGATCGCAGAAGCTACGGATCGCTTGCGCGTCGCCGGGCTCCTGTTTGCCGAACTGGTTGCACGGGAACGCCAGCACCTCGAAGCCACGCGGGCCGAGTTGCTCGTAGAGCGTCTGAAGGCCCGCGTACTGCGGCGTAAAGCCGCATTCGCTGGCCGTATTCACGATCAGCAGGACCTTGCCGCGATATTGCGACAGGCTCACGGACTCGCCGGCGAGCGTCTGGACGGAAAAATCGTACACGCGCTGCGGTTGGGCGCTCATCGGCGTCTCCCTTTGAATATTGGCACCGCGCAGTCTGCCACAACGCCGGTCCGGCGGGCGTACGGCCCGCCTGCCTCGCGCTTTTGTCGGACGCACGCCACGGGTAGCACCTAGTTATTTGCCCGGTAGCACCTCGGGTGCGTGCACGGCTATAATCGTTCGCTCAACGCCGAATTTGCTGAATCTGCCGAACCCGCCGAACCTGCCTTATGTCGACCATCGCTGCACATCTCGACGACGTCCTTTCCCGGATTTCCCGCGCGACCGCCGATGCCGGACGACCGGCAGGCAGCGTGTGTCTGCTCGCTGTCTCCAAGACGTTCGGCGCGGATGCCGTGCGCGAAGCGGTCATCGCCGGCCAGCGGGCGTTCGGTGAGAACTACGTGCAGGAGGCGCTCGACAAGATCGCGGCGACCGCCAGCGAGCGTGTCGACGGCGAACCGCTGGAATGGCATTTCATCGGGCCGCTGCAAAGCAACAAGACGCGTCCGGTGGCGGAGCATTTCGATTGGGTTCACTCCGTCGACCGGCTTAAGATTGCCGAGCGCCTGAGCGCACAACGCCCGGCGGATCTGCCGCCATTGCAGATCTGTCTTCAGGTCAACATCAGCGGCGAAGCCAGCAAGAGCGGCGTGACGCCCGACGAGGTGCCCGCTGTCGCGCGCGCCATCGCGGCACTGCCGAATCTGACGCTGCGCGGCCTGATGGCGATTCCGGAACCGGAAGACGATCCGTCGCGTCAGCGCGAGCCATTCAAGGCCGTGCGCGAACTCTTCGACGCCCTGCGCGCAGACGGTCTGGCGCTCGACACGCTCTCGATGGGCATGTCAGGCGACCTCGAAGCGGCCGTGGCCGAGGGTGCGACAATGGTGCGCATCGGCACCGCGATTTTCGGCGCACGCGATTACGGCTCACGGGCCTGATCGCGCAGCGCGAACGCAGCAGCAACGTAATACGCAACAACACACGCAACGCAAAGGATGGTTATGAGAATTGCATTCATCGGCGGCGGCAACATGGCCAACGCCCTGATCGGCGGACTCGTCAAGCGCGGCACGGCACCGCGCGACATTCTCGCGATCGACGTCAACGAATCGACTCGCGAGGGTCTCGTCAAGCAACACGGCATCGACACCGCCAGCGCGCCGAACGACCGCCTGCGCGACTTCGACACGCTCGTGCTCGCCGTCAAGCCGCAGGTACTCAAGGATGTCGCACAAGCCCTTCAGCCGCATCTGAACGGTCAGTTAGTCATCAGCATCGCAGCGGGCATCCGCGCGTCCGATCTGGCTCGCTGGCTCGGCGGCCACAACCAGATCGTGCGCTGCATGCCGAACACGCCGGCGCTGATCGGCAAGGGCATCACCGGTCTGATTGCGCTCTCGGGCGTGGATTCGGATCAGCGCAAGCGCGCGGAAAGCGTGCTGAGCGCCGCCGGTGAAATCGTGTGGGTCGACAAGGAAAGCCAGCTCGACGCCGTCACGGCCATCTCCGGCAGCGGCCCGGCCTACGTGTTCTATTTCATCGAAGCACTGGAACAAGCGGCGCACGAACTGGGCTTCACGCCCGAACAGGGCCGTCAGCTCGCCATCGCGACGTTTACGGGTGCGTCGCAACTCGCCGCCGATTCGACCGAGCCGGCGAGCGTGTTGCGTGAGCGCGTGACGTCCAAGGGCGGCACGACCTTCGCGGCACTCACCTCGTTCGAAAACGACGCGATCAAGGCCGCCATCGTGCGCGGCGTGAAGGCCGCCAACGCCCGCGCCAAGGAACTTGGCGACGAACTGGGCGATGCCTGAAGTCAGTTGATCTCGCGCGGGGGACGTTGAGCGCTCTCCCGCGCGAAGATGAAAAAAAGGCGGCGCATCGAGCGCCGCCTTTTTTTGATTGCCTTCGCGTTCTGCGCGTCGGGGGGCTTACCCCTGCGCCGTCAGCAAATAGTGCCCGGCGATACCGGCGAAGACCGCCGCACCGAGCCAGTTGTTGTGACGGAACGCGGCGAAGCAAGGCATGCGCTCGCGGCCGCGAATGAGGAAGTAGTGATAGATGGCGAAGCTAACCGCAACCGCCATGCCCAGCCAGAACGGCCAGCCGAAGCCCAGGTACGCGCCCACGCCAGCCTGAATGCCGAGCGCCCCCACGTAGCAGAGCATGACGGCGGCCACATCGAAGCGTCCGAACGTGATCGCCGACGTCTTGATGCCGATCTTCAGATCGTCGTCGCGATCGACCATCGCATATTCCGTGTCGTAAGCGAGCGACCAGAACACATTCGAGAGCAGCAGCACCCATGCGAGCACCGGTACCTGATCCTGCACGGCGGCAAACGCCATCGGAATGCCGAAACCGAACGCCACACCGAGATAGGCCTGCGGCAAGGCGAAAAAGCGTTTGGTGTACGGGTACGTGCCCGCAACGAACAGGGCCGGAATCGACAGCCACTTGGTCAGGGCGTTGAGCGGCAGGATCAGCAGGAAGCTCACCAGGGCGAGCGTGGCGGCCACGGCCACCGCTTCCCAGGCGCTGATGCGCCCCGACGTAATCGGACGCTCTTTCGTGCGTTTGACGAACTTGTCGAAGTCGCGGTCGGCGTAATCGTTGATGGCGCAACCCGCCGAGCGCATCAGGAACGTGCCGAGCGTGAAGATCACGAGCAGCAGCGGGTCGGGATGCCCGTTCGACGCGATCCACAGTGCGCAGAGCGTCGGCCAGAGCAGCAGCACGGTGCCGATCGGCTTGTCGAGGCGAACGAGTCGGAAATACAGCGGAAGACGTTGAGCGAGCAACATGGGCGGGCGTCACACAGAAAGACTTGTGGCGCTATTGTAGGCCACGGGCCGGAGGCTCGCCAATGTGACGTCCCGGCCCCCGAAAACCCAGCGCGTTACCAGATCCAGAACATCAGCAGCCAGAGCCAGTTGACGAGCGCGAGCGCCGCCACGATACCGGCCATGCCTGCCAGACGCCGCACCATCGACGTCGCATGACGGCCCGTCACGCGCCAGCCCAGCCACAGGCTCCACAACGTGGTCACGGCGAGGATGGTGGCGCGCACGTCGTTTGCCCAGTAGATCGGCAGATGTTCGGCACGCAGCAGACTGACCGTCGTTGCCGACAAGCCGATGAACACGCCCGCACCGGCAATCGGAATCAGCGACTGCACCAGATGATTGAAGCGCGACGTCTGCCACGCGCCCATCGCCCGGTTGGCAATCGCGAAGATCAGCGTGAACGCCAGCCCCAGCACGAGACCGTTACCGAGAATGTAGGTCACGACCATGCCGCCGTCGAGCCAGCTGAAAACGTCGCTCTGTTCGGGGTAATTGGTGAAGACGAACCACGGTGCATTCGTCTCGAACGGCCACATGATGCCGCGGTCGATCAGCCACGTCGCCAGTTCCGTCTTGGTCGCGACGAACCACGGGTTCACCGTCCAGTGGAACGCGCCGATGGCCACACCGAGCAAGCCGAAGTTGACGAGCACGCTGTCCCAGATGCTGTTGTTCTCCGTCGCGCCGTACTTCACGATCTCTTCGCTCGGTGAACGGCCCGTGAGTTCGATGGCGTCGCGATGCCCGGCGCAGCGGCCGCACATGTGGCACTGCGCACCGCCCTTCATATTGCGCAGCGGCACGAGCGGCGCGCAGTTGATCGGGATGATCTTGTGACCCTTGGTGTTGTACGACTGACGCCAGGCGTCTTCGTTGACCTTGAAGTGGAACGGGGCGAGACGCGCCAGCAGCGCAAACACGCCGTTGACCGGGCACAGATACTTGCACCACACGCGCTTGTCGCGTCCGTAGAAGTAACCGATCACCATCGCGCCGATGGTCGAGCCGCCGAGCACCAGCAGCACCGCCTTCGGATACTGGTAGACGCTGACCATCTGGCCGTACAGCGTGGTTCCGGCGAAGGCGACGAACGGCCAGCCGCCCCAGCGCATCCAGCGCGGGATCGCGCGCCCACGGCCGTGTCGGCTTGCGAATTCGGAAAGTGTGCCTTCAGGACACAGAACACCGCACCACACGCGCCCCATCAGCACCATGCTCAGCAGCACGAACGGCCACCAGATGCCCCAGAAGGTGAATTGCGCGAAAACGGTGAGGTTGTTGAGGATGTGCGCCGTCTCGTCAGGCAACGGCATGAGGACAGGCACGCAGATCAGGAACGCATAAACCAGCACGATGACCCACTGCACGCCACGTATCAACTTACCGTGGCGTTGCATCAAGAGGCCCAGTCGGGCCAGTCGGTTCGGGACAGTGATGGCGATGCTCATGCGTAACTCTTGCTCGGGTCTTGCGTCGGGGGATTACCTTTGCGGAATGACGGATCTCATGTGTGGCGTGTCCGTTCAGTCCGTTGCTGCATCAACGTGTACTACGTGCATCACCGGGCGGAATCGCCACCCGGTGCGCACAACCTGCTCACCGCTCAGGCGGGCTTCACCTGCTTGGCCGGCGGCGCGCCTGCCCGTTTGAGCAACACCCACATGAACAGCCAATACACCGCATAGACCAACAGATTCATGCCGGACGGATGCGCACGGTAGCCCGTCAGTGTAGCCACGAGGCTGCCGAACGGGCTGGCGTCATCCAGAATCGCGGAAGTATCCCACAGTTGGTCGACCAACGTCGGCACAAGCTCCAGCGAGATCAGGCGATCAAGGCCCGACTCCAGCAAACCGGCCGCAAGGAACAGCAGCATGATTTCGGTGACGCGGAAGAACAGACGCCACGAAAAGATCTTGCCGCCCAGTTGCAGCAACCAGAACGTGACGAGCGCCAGCGCGAAGCCGATGGCCACGGCGAGCCACATCGACATCGGCACGTTGCCGCCCTGACCGAAGCCCAGGCCGTACAGGAAGATGGCGGTTTCACTGCCTTCGCGGGCGATCGCCAGCGCAACCAGCACTAGCACGCCCCACCATGTGCCCTGATCGTGATTTTTCTGTAACGACGACTCCATGTCGCGCTTGAGCGTTCGCCCATTGCGCTTCATCCAGAAGACCATCTGCACGATCAGCACGCAGGCCACGAGCACCATGGCGGTCTGGAAGTAATCCTGCGCGTCGCCCGAGAGCACTTCGGTGAAGCCAACGAGTGCTGCGCCCAGACCGACCGCTGCGGCGATGCCAAGCACCACACCTGCCCACAGGTAAGGCAGGCCGCGCTTCGCACCGTGATCCGGGTTGGCCAGCCAGGCGTGAAGAATGCCGACGACCAACAATGCCTCGACGCTTTCGCGCCAGACGATGAACATGACCTGACCCATCGTGTGATTCCCTTTGTAATGCGTGTACTACCGTGTGACTGAAACGACGACGTCCCGCTGTCCGGCTTACTTGGCGACGATCACGCCTTGCGCCTGCTGGTGGAAGTCATCGAAAAACTTGTACTCGCCCGGTTGCAACGGGGCGATCACGACGAACGACTGCGCGCCCGGTGCGAGCACCTTTTCCTTGCGCAGTTGCAGACTTTCAAACTCGACGGCATTCGTTCCGGTGTTGTGCACCTCGATCTTGATGCGCTTGCCGGCCGGCACTTCGATACGCGCCGGGTTGAGTTTGCCGTTGTTCATTTCCAGCTTGAAGGTGGGCAGGTCGTCGGCGCGCGCGGTTTGCGCAGCACCCAATCCGAATAAGGTCACCACCACGGCCGCCATCGTGGCCAACAGGCGCGCGATGCGCTGATTCATCCTTCTGCTCCAAATGAAAACAGCGCTGGTCGGCTGACCAACGCTGCATCAGGTTATCCCGGCTTAGTAGCCGCCCTTCTTGCCGATACCCGAGAACGTGAAATCGACCGTCTTCGTGATCGGCTTGAACCACGGACCCACGCCGGTTTCCTTGTCGACGTGACGGCCGAAGCACCACGGGCCCATGCCGCCATGCGCTGCGTGCGCGCCGGCTGCCGGCGTGCCGCCCATCTTGCAACCGAACTCTTGCAGCGTGCCCGGTGCGTTCACGACCATCGTCAGTTGATACTTGCCGATGCCCGTCAGCTTGACGTTATCGCCATAGTGCGGACCGTCGCTCGCGACCATCGGCATCATCAGGCCTTCGACCGCTGCGCCGTCCGGCGTCTTGCCGTCCGCCTTCATCTTCTGAAGCTTGTACGTGATTTCCAGACCCGGAATCCAGTCGCCTTCTGCGTAACCGTTCGGGTTGTTCTTGATCGCGTGAATATCGGCTTCCAGGTGGATGTCCGACTTCGCGGCGTCGCGCATCATGCCGGCCGGCTCCATCGTGATCGGCTGGAGGTACACGGTGTTGATTTCCATACCCGCTGTATTGAGCGGTTTGCCGATCGGGAATTCAGCGGCCTGAGCCATGGTGGCCGCACCGGCAAGCAGCACCGCTGCCACGAGGGATTTCACGCGCATACACACTCCAATGTTTGGTCGAGAAGTTAATGCAAACAATTCTCAATAAGTTTAGCACTATCGCCACACGCCGACAAACCGGCGATGTCAAGGAAACACGAGGGGAAATGGGAATTTTGAGGGTTGCATGAGCCCCGGCGGGGGTGCCCGGCGATTCTTAGCATCCGGTTACGGAAAATTACCTAACGCTCAGTGACGCGCCATGACCACGTCGATCTGCCACGCGGCCGACACCATAACCGTCGATTGTTAGTAAAGAATTAGGGACGGAAGCCGTTCAGGGCAGCACCCCGCCCCGGTCGATCTTGCGGGCAAGCACCACCGACGTCGTGGTCCGGGTCACGCCGTCGATCTCGCCAATGATATCGAGCAAGGCATCGAGCTGATCAGCCGACGCGGCATGCAGCCATGCCACATAGTCGAACTCGCCGCTCACCGAACACAGCAGATGGATCTCGGGCATCTTGTTGAGACGTCGCAGCACATCGCGCCCCGAGCGCGGCTGGACGCTGATGCTCACGCAGGCTTGCAGCCCGCCGCCAATGGCGTCCTGCCCCAAGCGCACCGTGTAACCGGCGATGACGCCTGCCTGCTCCAGCCGCCCGAGCCGGGCAACCACGGTGGTGCGCGCCACGCCGAGACGTCGCGCCAGATTCGCCGTGCTTTCACGGGCATTCACGCGCAGCAGCGCGAGCAGATTGCGGTCGAGTTCGTCGAGGGCCGTCGCGGAGAGCGTCATCGCGCCTCTCTAAAACGGGCGTCAGCGGGCAGCACGAGCGGTTTTCTCTTTGTCATGGACGATCGATCTGCGTTTGCGGCGATGCGAGATTATAGAGCCGTGCCACTGTGCAATGCGGCGACCTTGCCCCGGTGTCCCGCAATGTCGCCCTCCATGTGCACATGAAGAGATACGATGACAAGGGTTTCAGCACGCCCGCCGTCAACCCGACGTTGAGGGCACTTCACGCAACCTGCGATGCCCCGCCACATCGTCGAAAACTGCCTTTAACCCTTGTCCTATCAAGGCAATAGCCAAGGGTATCCCCCCAAGGGATTGCTATTGACAACGCCGATGGGCGATGCGCAAAATCACATCACTTATATGACGACGTACAAGAAAGACCCACCACAGCTGCTGCGGATGTCATAACCGCAACGATGGCTGCCTGGCGCGTCGGCCCCGAACGTCACCGGAGACAGGCGTTTGCCATGCATTTTTCGTTGAATTTCGCCCCGCTGGTTCCTTACTGGCCGGTTTTCCTTGAAGGCGCGTGGCTCACGCTGAAGATGACCGTCTTCTCGGTCGTCATCGGCACCGTGCTGGGCACGCTGGTCGCTTTCGCCAAACGCAGTCGCAACCGTCTGCTCTCGCGTGTGTGCGGCATCTACATCGAGTCGGTCCGCAATACGCCGTTCCTCGTTCAGATCTTCCTGCTGTACTTCGGTCTCGCCAGCATGGGTGTGCACTTGCCGACATTCACGGCATCGGTGCTCGCGATGGTGATCAATATCGGCGCTTATGCGGCCGAGATCATTCGCGCCGGTCTCGAATCGGTGCCGCGCGGTCAGATCGAAGCGGCCGAGTGTCTGGGACTTTCGAAGTGGCGCATTGCGTGGCACGTGATGCTTCAGCCGTCCATCGAGAAGGTGTACCCGTCGCTCACGACCCAGTTCATTCTGATGATGCAGGCGTCGGCCATCGCGTCGCAGATCTCCGCCGAAGAACTCACCGCCGTGGCCAACACGGTGCAGTCGGACACGTTCCGCTCGCTTGAGACTTACATCGTCGTGGCCGCGCTCTATCTGGCGCTGTCGCTGCTCGTGAAGCTCGTGGCGTGGGCCGCCGGCGAATACTTCTTCAAGCGCCGCCGCACGGTGCGACGCGCCGCTGCGCAAACCGCGCAAGCTGCACGTCGTCGCGCCGCCTCGCGCGCAGTAAGTGCAACGGGTGCAACAGCTCAGAACGCCTCCGGCAATACCGCTGGCAACACCGCGCAACGGAGCGCTTCATGATCGGCAATTTCTCACTCACCTATCTCGGGTACATGGTGCAGTCCATCGGCTGGACGCTGGTGCTCTCTGCCCTCGCGTTCGTGCTCGGCATGGCCGGTGGCTTTCTGGTGATGCTCGGACGCATCTCGCCGCGCCGCTGGCTGCGCCTACCCACGCAAGTGTTCATCGAAGCGATTCAGGGCATTCCGCTGCTGATTCTGCTCTTCATCGTCTACTTCGGTTTGTCGGTGTACGGCTTTGAGCTGCCCTCGATCGTGGCCGCTGCCCTCGCGCTGATGGTCTACACGAGCGCTTATCTGGGCGACATCTGGCGCGGTTGCGTCGAAGCCATGCCGCGTGCGCAATGGGAAGCAGCGGAATGCCTGTCGTTCACCCGCTGGCAGACGCTGCGTCTCGTGATCATTCCGCAAGCGGTGCGTCTGTCGCTGCCGCCGACCATCGGCTTTCTGGTGCAGATCATCAAGATGACCTCGCTCGCTTCGGTCATCGGCTTCGTCGAGCTGACCCGCGCCGGACAGATCATCAACAACTCGATTTTCCAGCCCTTCCTCGTGTTCTCGCTGGTGGGGGTGTTTTATTTCGTGCTGTGCTACCCACTCTCCCGCTGGAGCGCATCACTGGAGGACAGGCTCAATGTCGGCAATCGTTAAGGTCAATGAAATTCACAAGCGCTTCGGCGACAACCCGGTGCTCAAGGGCGTGTCGTTCGAAGTGGAGCGCGGTCAGATGGTCGCCATCATCGGCGCCAGCGGCTCGGGCAAAAGTACGGCCTTGCGTTGTATCGACCGTCTGGAAACCATCGACGAAGGCTCCATCGAAGTGTGCGGCATTCGTGTGGAAGATCCGTCCATCGATCTGCATCAGCTGCGTCGCGAAGTCGGCATCGTCTTCCAGAGCTACAACCTGTTTCCGCACCTGAGCGTGCGCGAAAACATCATGCTGGCGCTGCGTCACGTGAAACGCATGGCGCGCAGCGAAGCCGAGGAAGTCGCCAAGCGCGTGCTCGCGCAGGTCGGTCTCTCGGACAAGGCCGACAGCTATCCCGAGCAACTCTCGGGCGGGCAGCAGCAACGCGTGGCGATTGCGCGCTCGCTCGCCATGTCGCCGAAGGTCATGCTGTTCGACGAAGTGACGTCCGCACTCGATCCGCAACTCACGGGCGAAGTGCTGCGCGTGATGGAAGACCTCGCGGCTGACGGCATGACGATGTTGCTCGTCACGCACGAAATGGCGTTCGCCAAGCGCGTGGCCGACCAGATCATCTACATGCATCAGGGCAAGGTCTGGGAAGTCGGCCCGGGCGAGATGCTCGACAACCCGAAGACCCCCGAACTGCGCGCGTTCCTCGCCAACGGTCTGTAACCGTCCGGCCCGCGCCCTGTCCGTCCACATTGCAAGACAACAATCACCCGAAGGAGACCATTGCATGAAACTCAAGACGTTCTTCACCCAGGTCTGCGCCGCCGTTGCGCTTGGCGCGATGGCCCACGCAGCGCTTGCCGATCAGCTCGACGACATCAAGAAGGCGGGCAAGATCCGCGTGGCTATCGCCATGGGAACGCCGTTGTACTCGTTCGCCGACGCCAACCTGAAGCCGGTCGGCTCGGACGTCGAGACGGCTGAGCTGCTCGCGAAAGACCTGGGCGTGAAGCTCGATATCGTGTCCGTGACGAACGCCGCGCGCGTGCCGACGCTGCAAGCGAACCGCGCCGACCTCGTGGTGGCCGACCTGTCGATCACGCCGGAGCGTGCGCAAGTCGTCGACTTCTCGATTCCCTACGCTGTGATCTCGATCATCGTGGGTGGGCCGAAGAGCATGAACATCAAGAGCTATGCCGATCTCGACGGCAAGCGCATTGGACTCACGCGCGCGACCGTCAACGACACGCTGACCACGGCGAACGCCAAGGGCGCGCAGATCGTGCGTTACGAAGACGACGCCACGCTGATCACGTCGATGGTGACGGGTCAGGTCGACATCTTCTCGAGCACGCCGTCGAACCTCGGCGAAATGCAGAAGCGCGCGCCGGCGAAGAACCTCGAACTGAAGTTCGCGCAGAAGGAATTCGATCTGGGCATCGCGCTGAACAAGAACCAGCCCGCGCTGAAGGATTGGGTCAACAACTGGGTCAAGACGAACCTGAAGAACGGCAAGCTCAACGAGATCTACAAGAAGTACCATGGCCGCGACCTGCCGGACAGCGTGACCAAGGGCGGCGCATAAAGAAGGCTATAAAGAAGACGTCTAAGCGCGCTTGTGGGCACGCTTAGACAGCAAGGCCGATAGCGTAAATGAAAGGCCGTCCCTGACATTGCGGGGACGGCCTTTTTACATCTGGCGCTCTGAAATCCGCGACGGGTCGACAACTGATGCTGCGACCTCGCGACACGATGTCGCACCGGCCCCCTTTTGATTCACTGGCCGCGGCTCGCGGAAAGGGGTAAGTTAGCGGCTTGCTTTCGTCACCGCTTTCGTCTTACTTACGCCTCAATCGACCCAATGACTGCGCACGCCTGCCGCCCCGCCCTCTCGTTCTCGTTCACCGCACGCCTGCGCGGCGGTCTCATCGCACTGACCCTGGCCGCCGTCACGGTGCCCGCCATGGCAGCGGGAGATATCGAAGCGGGCAAGGCGTTGTTCGCTTCGCGTTGCGCGTCGTGTCATTCAGTCGGCCCGATTGCAGCCTCGGGCTTCGGCCCGCAGCTCAATGGGCTGGCGACGCGTCGTGCGGGCAGTCTCAACGACTTCGACTACTCGAAGGAGATGAAGCAATCCGGCCTCGTGTGGGACGACAAGACCCTCGCCGCCTTCATCGCTAATCCCGGGAAGACCGTGCCGGGCACCAAGATGCGCTTCTGGGGGATCGGTAACGAACGCAAAGTCGCCGACCTGATCGCATATCTCCACACGTTCAAATGACGCACACGCTGAGCGTCGCGTCAGACCTCGGCGAGACTCACGCCTGCCCGCTCAAGCATGTGCTGATTGCGTGACGATAGATTGACGAACCGCAGGTTCCTGCCAGCCTTCCTATAGCGCTCGCGCAACGTCTCGAACGCCACGATGGCCGAGTGATCGGCCACGTGCAGATGGCGGCAATCGACCATGACGTCATGCACGTCCGACAGCGGCCGGAACAGATCCTGAAAGTTCGCCGTCGACGCGAAGAACAACGTGCCATGCAGGACGTACGTGCGTGCATCGGCACCTTCAACACCGCCCACTCCCTCCACCACTTCGGCGCGAATCTCGCGCGCATGCTGCCAGGCGAAGTTCAGCGCGGCGATCACGATGCCGCACATCACCGCCACCGCCAGATCGGTGAAGACGGTAATGACCGTCACCGCGACGATCACCAGCGCATCGTTGCGCGGCACCTTGCCCAGCACGCGCAGCGATCCCCACGCGAAGGTCTGTTGCGCGACGACGAACATCACCCCGACCAGCGCCGCGAGCGGAATCCGCTCGATCAGCGGCGACAGGAACAACACGAACAGCAAGATCATGATGCCCGCCGTTGCCCCCGAGACACGGGTGCGTCCGCCGGAGCTGAGGTTGATCATCGTCTGCCCGATCATGGCGCAGCCGCCCATCCCCCCGAACATCCCCGAGACGACGTTCGACACACCGAGCGCGAGACATTCGCGATTGGGGCGTCCGCGCGTTTGCGTGATGTCGTCGGTAAGGTTGAACGTCAGCAGCGTCTCCAGCAAGCCCACGATGGCCATCAGCAGTGCGTACGGGAAGACGATGCGAAGCGTCTCCAGCGTGAACGGCACTTGCGGCAGATGCAGCGTCGGAAACGCGCCTGCGATGTGGGCCATGTCGCCAAGCGTGCGTGTCGGCAGGTTCAGCAGTTGGCTGAGCACACCCACACCGACGATGGCCACGAGCGCGGGCGGCACCGCCTTCGTGAGGCGCGGCAGCACGTAGACAATCAACATCGTGAGCGCAACCAGCGCACACATGATCGCAAGCGGCGCGCCGTGCAACCAGACGGTGCCTTGTGGCGTCGCCTGCTTGAAGTGTTCGAGCTGCGCCATGGCGATGATGATCGCGAGTCCGTTCACAAAGCCGATCATCACGGGGTGCGGCACCATGCGAATCAGCTTGCCGAGCCGCAGCAGGCCGAACAGCATCATCAGCAACCCGCCGAGTACCACGGTCGCGAGCAGATACTGCACGCCGTGTTCGACAACGAGTGCGACGATCACCACGGCCATCGAACCGGCCGCGCCGGAGATCATGCCGGGACGTCCACCAAAGATGGCAGTGAGGGCGCAGATGATGAACGCACCGTAAAGGCCCATCAGCGGATTGACTTGTGCAACCAGCGCGAAAGCGATGCACTCAGGCACCAGCGCAAACGCGGTGGTGAGCCCGGCAAGCACGTTACCAGGGAGGTTCGGGAGCCACTGTTCCCGAAGCGATTGAGACTTCATGAATGACGTTGAAGCGGAGATGCAGCGAATTTGCAGCGGAGGCGCATTTTACCAGCCGGACGATTCTCGCCTTGATCGGTACGTCGGACGAAGCCCATGAAGCGCACTTGTATTTATCTCAGTTTCGCCGCAAGGCCGTAACTCGGATACTTCATTCAACGGCTCACGCAACACCGCAACGAGTCGACCCCAAGGAGAAACACCATGCCGATCATCCCGCTGCTCATCGAAGGTTACAGCTACGTTTCCGGTCTGCTCTCGACCATGGGCCCGTTCTTCCACTAAGTCGCCCGTCGAGCGCCATCGCCTCAGCCGTCGCACCCACCACCAACGAAGACTCAAAGGAGAAACACCATGCCGCTGCTGCCCTTGTTCGCCGAAGGCGCGCTGTACCTCGCAGGCCTCGTCTCCGCCGCATCGCCTTTCTGGCAATGACCGCGCGACGGCCAACGCAAATAAAGAAAGCCCTGACACGTCAGGGCTCTCTCTATTTGCGACGGATAAATCGCTAGCGATTGAAAACCGATCTCAAATCCGCGCGTAGTTGGCCGAAGCGAAAGTCCAGTTCAGCTTCTTCGCAATCGTCTCCGCCAGATAGTCGGGACGGCGATTCTGGTAGTCGAGGTAGTACGCGTGCTCCCAGACGTCGACCGTCAGCAGCGGCAGTTGTCCGCTACGCGTGAACGGCGTCTCGGCGTTGCCCGTCTTCACAACCGCCAGCTCGCCCTTGTCGACGACGAGCCATCCCCAGCCGCTACCGAACTGCGACGCACTGACCGACAGCAGTTGCTTCGACAGCGCCTCCGTTGAGCCGAACTTGCCGACGATGGCGCGTGCGAGACGCTCGTCCGGCGACGTTTGCACGGGGCTGAGCGACTTCCAGTAGAAGTTGTGATTCCACGCTTGCGCGGCGTTGTTGAAAACGTCCTCCATATCCTCACGGCCGTGCGACTTCAGGATGAGCTGTTCGAGCGTTGCGGTGGCGAGTGGCGTGTCGGCGAGCAGCTTATGCAGGTTCGTGAAGTACGCCTGATGATGCTTGCCGTAGTGAATGCCGACGGTGCGCGCCGAGATCACGGGCTCCAGTGCGTCCTGCGCGTAGGGCAGATTCGGCAGCGATTGCGGCGACGCGCCCAGATAGGCGAGCAGCGCCGCCTCATCAATCGCCTTGCCTTGCGGCTTGGCAGCCTTCTGCGCAGTCGTCGCAGCGAAACCGAGATTCGACATGACGAGTGCGGCACCGCCGAGCGAACCGCTGGCGAGCATCTGACGGCGTGACAGGAGCGTTTGGGACATGATCATTTCCAGTTCGTTTGGGGGGGTCGAGAGCGCGGTTGCGAGCGCCGTCTCACTCACATAACGCCCGTGAACCGCGACTTATTCCATGCATTGGAAAAGAAACCCTGCGGCAACCCACTGTCGGCGCGGACTTCGCACAATCCAAATAAAGTATGAGAACATCCGCGCCATCCGCATCATCAGCACCACTGGCACTACCCGAACCTGCAGCAGATCGATCCGATCCATCCACGGGAGTCAGAAATGCGAAAGTTGCTGTCGTTTCTGTTGTTGCTTGCGTCCTTCCATGCCCTACCGGCATTCGCCGACAAATTCTCGTTTCCTCCGGATTTCAAACAGCAGACGATCGCCACCAACGGCGCGAAGATCTACGTGCGCGTCGGCGGCCACGGGCCGGCGGTCGTGTTGCTGCATGGGTACGGTGAGACGGGCGACATGTGGGCACCACTAGCTGCGCGGCTGGCGAAGACCCACACCGTCGTCGTGCCCGATCTTCGCGGCATGGGCTTATCCGATCACCCGGCGAACGGCTACGACAAGAAGAACGAAGCCCGAGATATCGCAGGCGTTCTGGATACGCTCAAGATCGGCAAGGTGGATGTCGTCGCACACGACATCGGCAATATGGTGGCGTATGCCTTTGCCGCCGAGCAGCCCGACCGGGTGACGAAACTGGTGCTGATGGACGCGCCGATTCCCGGTGTCGGTCCGTGGGAAGAGATCCTGAAGAATCCGTTGCTTTGGCACTTCCGCTTTGGCGGCCCGGATATGGAGCGTCTCGTGAAAGGACGCGAACGCATCTACCTCGACCGCTTCTGGAACGAGTTTTCGGCAGATCCGAAGCATTTCGATGAAGCGTCGCGTCGGCATTACACGCGCTTCTACGCCCTGCCCGGCGCGATGCATTCCGGCTTCGAGCAATTCCACGCCTTCGATCAGGACGCCATCGACAATAAGGCGTTCCTCGCCAAAGGACCGCTCCCCATGCCGGTGCTCGCCATTGGTGGCGAGAAGTCGTTTGCCACGATGATGGCGACGGTCGCGAGCGCGGCGGCGACCAACGTCAAAGGCGCGGTCATCCCGAATGCCGGGCATTGGCTGATGGAAGAGCAACCGGAAGCGACGATGGCGGCGATTACCGAGTTTCTTCAGTAAGCGCCTTTGCGTTGCATCGCCGATGACTGCACGACACGCATGAGTTTTTGCATCGTCCGACGCTGAAATTCGGTTAAATCACTCGGATACGCAGCACTTGCGAGGCGATAAATCAGGAGAGGAAATTAGAATTTCCTCTCCTTTTTATTTGCGCCAGACGTCGATGTTCAACCACCGGAATGTGCCCTTCGCCGCTGCCTTCGCGGGCATGGTCTCCGTCCAGACGGGCGCTGCGTTCGCCAAGACGCTGTTCCCCCTCGTCGGCAGTGAAGGCGTTGCCGCGCTGCGCCTCGGCCTGTCGTCTCTCGTCCTCCTCGTCGCGCTTAAGCCCTGGCGATTGAATTTCCGCGACGCAGGCATTTCGTGGCGAACGATGCTGACCTACGGCATCACGCTGGCGCTGATGAATCTGCTCATCTATCGCGCGTTCGCGTACATCCCCGTTAGCGTCGCCATCTCCATCGAAGTCATGGGACCATTGATCGCGGCCTTACTGACGTCTCGACGCGCGTCCGACCTCATCTGGATTGCACTGGCCGCGCTCGGTATGGTCGGGCTCGCGATTGGTGACGTCAAAGGCGAAATCGATATTCGTGGTGTCGCGTTTTCGCTGGCGGCCGCCTTGTTCTGGGGGATCTACGTGCTCATTGGGCGCAGAGCGTCGGCCGGTGGCGGGCAATCGGTGGCTGTCGGCATGACGATCGCTGCGGTCATTGCGGTGCCGCTGGGGGTCGCACAGGCGGGCACGGCGCTGATGTCCACACACGTGCTGCTGGTCGGCTTGAGCGTGGCCGTGCTGTCGAGCATGCTGCCGTTTCTGCTCGATATCTATGCGATGCGCCGTTTGCCCGCGCGCGTGTTCGGCGTGCTGCTGAGCGGGTCGCCCGCCGTCAGCGCCGTTGCCGGGTGGCTTGTCCTGAGCGAGACGCTGACGCCGACGCAGTGTGGCGGGATCGCATGCGTCGTCGCGGCATGCGCGGGATGTGCGCTGTTTTCCAGGCCACGAGCCGACGCGTGACCTTCTCCCACTGCCGTCAGATCAGATCGAAGAGCGGAAGCTTCAGGCCGGTCTTCACCTGATCGAGCACGATCAGCGTCCGGTAGGTGAGGATGTCGGGATTGTCGGCGAAGTGCTGACGAACAAGCTGCTCGAAATGCGGAATGTCGCGGGCAATCATGATGATGATGAACGAGACGCCGCCGTTGACGAAGTAGCACTGTTGAATTTCATCGACGTTCCGGAAATAACGCTTCGCCCGATCCATCACCACGCTTCGATCCTCCACCAGCCGCGATTCGATCACGGCCGTCACCGGATTGCCGATCATCGCCGGATTGAGCACGGCGACGTTGTCCCGTATCACGCCCCGTTCCTCCAGCCGGCTGATGCGCCGCTGCACCGAGGCGGTCGAAAGCCCCACCTGCTCCGCGATAGCCGCGTGCGACAGCCGGTTGTTCCTCTGAAGGTGATCGAGAATGTTCAGATCGAACCGGTCGAGATCGGCCTTGTTGGCGACTTTGTCGGCACTTTTGTCGGTTTTGTTTCTCATTTGGCGGGAATTCCCCACTGAGTTGGACGGTGCTCGCAAGCGACCGATGCGCAATTCTACGATGCGCGAAACGCAGTGACAGGCCCCGAGAAGCCTCGCATTTACGACGTCTTGCGAAAATCACACGGCTCATGTTGCACCCCGACAACGTATGTTCAAAGCCAACCAGACTGTCACAGGGGGCGTGCTAGGATCGCGCCACAAAATCAGAACGCCACCTGAAACAGGGGCGCAAGACCACGTCGGGGAATGTAGTGAAGTCTGTCAATCGATCATCGCGGGCATGTCAGCGTATGGCACCGTCGGACGACGGTCGCCGGTAAGCACCTCCCTCCTCGGCGTCTCTCTCACCAACTTTGAAAGTTAAGCAACATGAATTGCAAGGCAATGGCTTTTGCCGTGGCGATGCTCGCATGCGCCTCGCACGCGCAAGCCATCGAGGTGTATGGCGCAGTAGGGACTGAAGGTCTCGGCATCGGCGCCGGTGTCGGTGTGACGAATCACCTTGGGGTGCGCGCCGACGTGAACGGTCTGGCGCTGTCGCATAGCTTCACGGCGGGGCAGGTTCGCTACGACGGCAAAGCACGCTTCGTCCACGGGGGCGTCTACGCCGACTTCTTCCCCGCACCGGCGACGATTCCGTTTCGTCTGACGGCAGGGATGCTGGTCGGAGACGACCATGTCGATCTCGTCGGCCATGCCGTACAAAGCACGTACGTCTATCGGGGTGTCGCATACCCGACCGCCGGTCAGTCGGTGAACGGGCGCATCAAGTTGCCGACCGTTCGACCGTATGTCGGCATCGGTTTCGGTCATAGCCCCATGGCCACGCCGGGCTGGTCGATGTCGTTCGACGCCGGTGTCGCCTACGGCAAGCCGACCGTCGAACTCGACGTCCCGCCGCTCATCACGGCCATCGTCGGACAGGCCACCGTCGACGATCAGCGTCAGCAGCTTCAGGACAAAGCCGACAAGCTCAAGTTTTACCCGATCGTGAAAGTCGGCGTGACGTACAAGTGGTAAGAGGCGTCACGGAAATGGCTGGCTGCAACGCAGGCCCGCGCGCGGCGTAAAGCGCGCTCGGGCCGCAGTCCGGCGTTGTGCCTGTCAGTGCGAGTGGCCGTGATCCTCGTGGGAGGACTTGACGGGCGATAACGCTGATGAGGCTGATGAGGATGACGAGGCTGATGCCCCGTCACAATCCGCACCGCTGTGGCCGTCGGCACATTCCGCGTCTTCGATCTGAATCGTGGCGTGCTCGACGTTGAAGCGTGTCGCCAGACGCTGCTGAACGGCGGCCATGGCGTCACGCGCGCTCACCCCGGCGGCCGGCACCGCGTGCAGCGTGATCATATGGCGCTCGCCGGTGATCGACCACGCGTGAATGTGATGCACGCCCTGCACTTCCACCACGGTCGTCTCCAGATCGGCTTTGATCTCCGTCGGGTTGAGCGAGTCGGGTGTGCCTTCGAGCAGGATATGCGCGGAGGACTTCACGATGCCCCATGCACTTTTCAGAATGATCACGGCGACGAAGATCGACAGCAGCGGATCGATGGGCGTCCATCCCGTGAGGAGAATCACACCCGCCGCGACGATGGCCGCCGCGGACCCCAGCATATCGCCCATCACGTGCAGCCACGCGCCGCGCATGTTGAGGTTTTCGCGATTGCCGCCGTGCAGGACCATGAAGGCGGCAATGTTGGCGAGCAGTCCGGCGAACGCAACGATGAGCATGGTCATGCCGACGACCGGCACCGGCGCGGCGAACCGTCGGATCGCTTCGATCACGATCCATGCCGCGATGACGAAAAGCGCGCAACCGTTCACGAATGCGGCGAGAACTTCGAGACGCTTGTACCCGTAGGTCAGTTGCAACGTCGCGGGACGCTTGCCGTAGTGAATAGCGATCCAGCTGAAGGCGAGCGCTGCGGCGTCGCTGACCATATGCCCGGCGTCGGCCAGCAGCGCGAGCGAGCCTGACAACAACCCGCCGACGACCTCAACGACCATGAAGATCGCAATGATGACGAACGCGATCCCAATCCGCTTCTGATCGGTGACGCCACTGGTGTGGCTATGACCGGCATGACTGTGCCCGGCGTGGCTGTGTGAGTGAGCGTGCCCGTGGTGATGCCCATGATCGTGAGCGTCGTTCGGTGAATGCGACATGGCAGACCTCGCGTCGAGATGTGAGGATTTTAATCCTGAGGCGAGGTAGTTGCATTCGGATTCGCAAAGTGGCCATTACTTCGCGAAGACATTTGCAGAGTTGTCCACGTGAAGTGGGAAGCCGTGATCAACGCACCAATTCGTCAATTGGTCGTGGACTATTTGCCAATATGGGCGTGCCCACGCCGGTGCTCGATCTTGCCACGCGGTCTGAGTCGGTATGTAAACCGAGGGAACCCCCATCGGCATTTCCAGAATGAACTCGCCAAGCGGGCACGTGCAAACCAGTTCCTCTTTCCATTGGGATCGAAAGGTAAAGTCCATAGCCTGTGTTTGAGCGGTCTGGTGTGTATGTCAGTTTGCGTTCGTAGCCGTTCACGACTAGTTGGCGATATGTTCCCGAATCGACGTCCGGTCTTTCGGTTCCCAATATCCCCCGCTTCCATGGTACGTCTCGGCATGCAACCAGAAGGCTTCGCTGCAATGCGTACAAAGAAAGTGGTATTCGACGTAGTCGTCCCACACAGCGCCCTTCGCTAGATCGTCAAAAGTGACAAAAGCGCACGGGGCTTCAGGGGCCGCCTCTACGAGTGTCCTATCTTCAATGTTTGCCGCAACGATTCTCACGACTGTGCGTAGTTCGCGAGCGGACCCGATTGCATAGCGACAACATAGATCCTCACATTGGTCACAAGACATCGACGACCCCGTCAGCAATTTTCGGTTTCGGGTGGGACGAGAGGCCGATGCGCCGTCCATTGGTACCTTTCGACGAGTCTCGATGTCGCAGAGGCAATCTTCTCGCGCCAAAAATCTTCAGCAGCATCAATGCGACGGTCTTCGCGTTTGAGCGCGTCAGGTGCCCAGTATGCTCGGACATCTCCGACGGGAAGATCGTCAGTTGCCAACGCGACGGCATTAAACAGGAGAAACTCGGGTTCGTTTTCCACCTTTGTCCAATGCGCCAACGGACGCATCGCCCGTGCAGTTTCGATAACGCCGAGACGCCCCTCAAGAAAGTCCAGCGCTCTGGCGCGAATCTTTCGGCAGTTCTTGCGCCAAAGGGCTTCGTTTGTGATCCCTGAGGGAATCTGCATCTCTTGGTCTGTCACTTCTGCGCCCTCCATCGATCTGAGACAGAATTTCGTGGCCACGATTATGAGCGTCGTTCGCAGCGCCTGATCAACGACCCTTCAAGATCACGCCGGTCATGTACTGATGCAGATCGCGAGAATTCTGAGCGCGCCTGCCGGAACGTAATCATTCGCGTGGCCAGCGCCACGTCGGTTCACTCAAATGCTCGGCAAAGTAGTCCGACAAGGCGCTGACCTTCGCTGGCCTTGCGCGCGCTGATGGCGTCACGAAGTACAAGCCGCCTTTCGTCAACGACCAGCCGGTGAGAATCGCTTCGAGCCGCCCGTCGCTCAGATATTCGGCGGCGATGAATTCCGGCAACTCGGAGATGGCGAGTCCTTCGAGCAGCATCGGCAGCAGCGCATCGGAATTGGTCACGCGAAGCGGGCCGGCTGGCGTCACCAGTTCTTCATCCCCCGCATCGTTGGTAAAGCGCCAGACGTCGCTGCGCGCGCGATAGGCGTACGACATACAAGGCCGATCCACCAACTCTCGCGGATGCGCCGGTCGACCCTCGCGCTTCAGATACGTCGGCGATGCGACGACGAATTGCGTCACCGCGCACAAGCGCCGCGCGACGAGCGACGAATCCGGCAGCGCGGCAATGCGCAGCGCCGCATCGAATCCATCCGCCACCAGATCGACGGTCGAATCGGCCAGATGCAGGTCGACCTGGACGTCCGGATAGCGCCGGAAGAATTCCGGCAATAGCGGCGCGACCCAGCGCAACCCGAACGACATCGGCACAGCCAGTCGCACCAGCCCGCGAGGCTGCACCGACATCTCACGGGCAGCGCCCTCCGCCGCCTCGGCCTGCCGGTAGATCTCGCCAGCTTTCTCGCACAACGTCCTGCCGAACTCGGTCAGCGCCAGTTGGCGTGACGTGCGATTGAGCAACCTTGCGCCCAAGCGGTCTTCCAGACGCGCGACGCCGCGCGACACGGTGGCGACCGACACCCCCATCTCGCGCGCCGCCGCCGCGAAAGACCCTTCCTCGGCGACCTTGGCGAACATCGCGAGTCCTTCGAAATCAGGCAGCTTCGACACGATCCCTCATCATTTCAAATTTACAACGTTAATTTGCAATTGATTCTATTTCGAAAACACCGGCGCGTCGATATTCTCATCACATCGCAACCGACAACGCGCTGCGAATGCCGGACACCGGCCCAACCAACACACTGAATCGAACGAAGGAGCAACACCATGGCACGCAAACTCGACAACAAGATCGCACTCGTTACCGGCGCAACCAGCGGCATCGGTCTGGCTACGGCACAACGCTTTGCCGCCGAAGGCGCGCACGTTTATCTGACCGGTCGCCGTCAGGCCGAACTCGATGCAGCCGTCGCATCGATCCGTGAAGTCGGCGGCAAGGCTACGGGCCTTCGCGTCGACTCGACGAAGCTGGACGAACTCGACTCGCTGTACAAGCAAATTGGCGAAGCCCACGGTCGTCTCGATGTGCTATTTGCCAACGCTGGCGGCGGCTCGATGCTCGCGCTGGGTGACATCACCGAGGCGCACTACGACGAGACGTTCGACCGCAATGTGAAGGCCGTGCTGTTCACGGTGCAGAAGGCGCTGCCGCTGCTGGCAGACGGTGCGTCGGTGATCCTGACGGGTTCGACGGCTGGCAGCTCGGGTACCGCAGCGTTCAGTGTGTACTCGGCCTCGAAGGCAGCGGTGCGCGCGTTTGCCCGTAGCTGGATTCTTGACCTGAAGTCGCGCCGCATCCGCGTGAACACGATCAGCCCGGGCGCGACCCGCACTCCTGGCCTGCTCGATCTCGCAGGCGACGACGCTGCGCAACGTCAGGGGCTGGCCGACTACCTTGCCGCGCAAATCCCGCTGGGGCGTCTCGGCGAGTCGACGGAAATCGCCAGCGCCGCCCTGTTCCTCGCATCGGACGACGCCAGCTTCGTGAACGGTGCCGAATTGTTCGTCGATGGTGGTCAGCAGCAGGTCTGAAGGGAATAGATTTCGCGGGTGCTTCAATGCACCTGCGAGAGCGACGACGTCACGCAAACTCACAGAGTTTGCGTCGTCAATTTGAGTGGGCTCGAAGCCTTAGTGGTACCGGGGACCGGACTTGAACCGGCAAGCCCGAAGGCGGCGGATTTTAAGTCCGCTATGTTTACCAATTTCATCACCCCGGCAAGGGCACGCATTCTAACATCCCCCACCGAGATACGTCAGTTGGGTATCATGGGGGTATGCACGCACTGTGCGCGTCAACGGAGATCGCCCCATGCTGGAGAATCTCGACCGCATCGCCCTGTCGCTCGACGCCATCGAAACCGCCGCCCGCGACGTCGCCATGCATTCCCCCCAGAACGCGCAAGCCCTCTACACCGCGCTCATGGAAATCCGTAACGCCATCGCACTCGTCGCTCAGGAAGTCGTGCGCCTCGAACACGAACTCCACGGCCCGCTTCAAGGTCACCCCCACCCCTCCGGCAACGGACAATCGTGACATCCCACGCATCCCCGTCATCCGACGCCTCGCATGACGCGTCGTCTGCCCCCAGCTCCACCACCCCCAACCCCACCCAAATCCCCACCTGCTGGGACCTCGCGCTCGCGTTCGGCACCGTCGGCGCAACAGGCTTCGGCGGCGTCCTGCCGTGGGCACGCCGGATGGTCGTCGACCAGCGACGCTGGCTCACCGACCGGGAATTCGCTGAATTGCTCCCGCTCGCGCAACTCCTGCCCGGCCCCAACGTCGCCAATATCGCGACCGTCCTGGGCCGTCGCTTTCGCGGCCCCCGAGGGGCGGCCGCCGCCGTCGCAGGTCTGTACTTCTGCCCGACCATCGTCATCATCCTGATCGGCTTCGCCTACGCCAAGTGGGGACAGACGCCCCTCGTCCAGCTTCTGCTCTCCGGCCTGATGCCTGCCGCAACGGGGCTCGTGATTGCGACGTCGGTTCGGCTACTGACGGGCTTGAAGCGTCACTGGACGACACTCGCATTCGCCGCCGCGACGTTCCTCGGCAGTTTCGTTTTCGGACTGCCGCTGTTACTGGTCCTCGGCGTGCTCGGCCCCTGCGCGATCCTGAGTGCCTATCGGCTTGAGCGGCTCGACAGGCAACGTCGAGAAGGCGACGCTACGCCCTGACCATCATGACCACGCTCATCGATCTGTTCCTGCATGGCTCGCTCTGGTCGCTGCTCGCCGTCGGTGGCACCAACGTCACGCTTGCCGACATCCATCGCTACGCCGTCGACACCCGGCACTGGATTACCGACGCCCAGTTCGTCACTTTCTTCTCGCTCGCGCAGGCCGCGCCCGGCCCCAACGGCATGGCCGTCACCCTGATCGGTCTGCAAGCCGCCGGACTGCCCGGCGCGTTCACGGCCACACTCGCCAAGTGCGCCCCGAGTTCGCTCCTCGCGTATCTGGTGGGCGGATGGGTCGACCGTCACGAGCACTCGCCGTGGGTCCGCGCCGTGCGCGCCGGTCTCGCACCGATCACCGTCGGTCTGCTCGCCGCCAGCAGCGCGCTGCTCGCCCGAGAGGTCGACATCAACGTGGCGCGCGGACTTGTGACGCTCGTCGCGGTCGTCATTACGCTGCGCACCCGCTGGAATCCGCTGTGGCTCATCGCCGCCGGCAGCCTGCTCGGCCTCACCGGCTGGTTGATGTAGGCGTCGTCTGCTACGCCGCTCAGGCTTGCAGGACAGGGCGGCGAGGGAAGACGGCCGCCAGCGTCAACCGTCGTTACGAACCGTCACATAACGGCCCCAAACTGGGGGTACATGACGCCCCGGCAACGGGTCTACAATAGGCAGCACGTTTCACAACACGGTGTGTCCCCGGGTTTTCCTATGACCGTCCCCTGTTGTACGTCGCAAGCCGAGGCGCCCTCAGGCACCTCCCCCAACGTCTCCCCCTCGCGGACCGCTCGCGATGGGCCGTCCGCCAATGCGGCGACGGCCTCGCCGCTCGTGTCACCGGTCACATCGCCCGTCACGTCCCTGCATGCGCGCTTCGACGCGGTGCGTGCCGCGTCCGTCGCCTTCGCGCAAGGTCTGTCGGATGCAGACGCCACCGTGCAGTCGATGCCCGATGCGAGCCCGATCAAGTGGCATCTGGCGCATACCACCTGGTTTTTCGAGACGTTTCTGCTGAGTGAAGCGAAGGTCCTCGAACCCCGTTACCGCCCCTACGATCCCCGCTTCGCCTACCTCTTCAACTCGTATTACGAAGCCGCCGGACCGCGTCATCCGCGGCCGCAGCGCGGGCTGCTCTCGCGCCCCACGCTCGACGAAGTGCTGGCCTATCGCCGCCACGTCGACGCCGCCATGCACGCACTCTTGCAGCAGCCCGATCTCGCGCCCGACACCGTCGCGCTCATCACGCTCGGTCTGCATCACGAAGAGCAGCATCAGGAACTGATGCACACCGATCTGCTGCATCTCTTTGCGCAGAATCCGTTGCGTCCTGCGCATCGCCCGCCGTCCGCAGCGCTTCACGCGAGCGCACCGCTGCAATGGATCGAGCACGACGGCGGACAACACCGCGTCGGGCATCCCGGTGACGACAGCCGCTCGGGCGGCCACTTCGCCTTCGATTGCGAGACGCCCGCGCACGACGTGCTGGTGCGCCCCTTCGCGATAGCGTCGCGCGTGGTGACGAACGGCGAATGGCGCGACTTCATCGAAGACAGCGGCTACCGAATGGCAGGCCTCTGGCTCTCCGATGGATGGGCGACAGTGCAGCGCGAAGGCTGGGGTCATCCGCTTTACTGGGAGTTGCACGACGGCGAATGGCAGTCGATGACGCTCGCCGGCATGCAGCCCGTCGACGACGACGCACCTGTGCAACACGTGAGCTATTTCGAAGCGGACGCCTTCGCGCGCTGGGCGGGCAAGCGTCTGCCGACAGAACAAGAATGGGAAGTGGCGGCGAGCGGCACAAGCAGCACTTCGTCAGGCATGCAACCCACGATGGAGCAACGCTTTGGCCCGGTATGGCAATGGACAGCCAGTCCATACGTCGCGTACCCGGGATTCCGGACGGCATCGGGGGCCGTCGGCGAGTACAACGGCAAGTTCATGTGCGGACAGTTCGTGTTGCGCGGCGGATCGCTCGCCACGCCGCCGGGACACGCACGCGCCACGTACCGTAACTTCTTCTACCCGCATCAGCGCTGGCAGTTCTGCGGCCTGAGGCTCGCGGAGGACCGCTGATGTTGCAAGCTACGCAATCCCAACAAGCCACGGCGTTCGTTTGCCCGTCACTGCCGGAAAACGCCTTTGCCACCGACGTGCTCGCCGGTCTCGGCCACACACCGAAGACGTTGCCCAGCGTCTGGCTATACGACCAGCGCGGCAGCGAACTCTTCGAAGAGATCACGGGCCTCGACGAGTACTACCAGACGCGCACCGAAACTGCCCTGCTCGGCGAGTGCTCGGCGGCCATTGCCGACGTTGTCGGACCGAACGCCGTCGTCGTGGAATTCGGCAGCGGATCGAGCCGTAAGACGCCCTTACTGCTCGACGCCCTCGTGACCCCACGCGCGTATGTCCCCGTCGACATTGCCGACGATTTTCTGGACGACGCCGTCGCCACGCTCGCGCGTCGCTGCCCCGGCATTCCGATGCTGCCGGTGCGCGCCGACTTCACCCGTCCGTTCCACCTCCCGCCGCAGTTGCAGAACACGCAAGGCCCGCGCCTTGGTTTCTTCCCCGGCTCCACGATCGGCAACTTCGCCCCCGGACAGGCGGCCGCCTTCCTCGCGCACGTCGGCAAGATGCTCGGACCGCACCGGCGCATGGTCGTCGGCGTAGACGCGTGCAAGGACCCCGCCGTGCTGCTGCCCGCGTACGACGACGCGCGCGGGGTGACGGCGCAGTTCGATCTGAACGTACTCGTGCGCATCAACCGCGAACTCGACGGCGATCTGCCGCTGGAGGCCTTCCGTCACGAAGCCCGCTTCAACGCAAAGGCCAGCCGCATCGAAATGCATCTCGTCGCACAGCGCGCATTCTCCGCCACCGTCCTCGGCCATCGCTTCGATTTCGCGGCAGGCGAGTCCATCCATACTGAGAACTCCTACAAATATGGACAGACGGAGTTCCGCGCACTGGCGAACTCCGCCGGCTGGGATATCGAGCGTGTCTGGCTCGACGCCCGCTCGCGCTTCGCCGTCTACCTGCTGCGTCCCGCCAACGGCGAGTGCTCCGGTGGCCGCCTTCACAAGGCGTTGAAAGAAAATGCGCCCCGGAGGCTAAAGTTTTTACGCCGTTGTGCCGTTGATGCATGCAGACTCATGCTGCCCGCCATGGACGTAACAAACGTCCAGCGGGACAGCCCATCTCACAGCGCACGGCCATGACCGCAGCGCACCGTTGATACGTATCGCTGCACATGACTTCACGCGCAATGGGGATGCACGTGGCACGGGCTCCGGCGGCTCCGCCTGTGGCCCGCCTCACTCACACGGGCACTCGCACCGACATTCGACCGGCCGACGCGACTTCGCGCGCGTGGGACGGACTCGCCATCGCCGCGACCGGGAGCCGGTCACGATGAGTCGCATCGCCCTTACGCTCTCCGACAGCGCGCTCGCCGACCTGCAAAAGGATTTCGACGCCTTCGTGCGCATCTCCGCGGCCGTCGACCGTCACTTCACGCCGCCGCCCTTCGACGACTTTCTGCGCGCCCGCCTGCTCGACAGCACCGTGCCGCTCACCGAAGCCGCCGTCGCCCAACTACTCGCGGGCGGCCACTACGCGTGGGCCAAACGCACGTTCGACAAGCAGTTCCCGGACGTCGTCTCGATCATCCTGAATCAGGCGCGTCAGCACGGGTTCTATTTCGTCTCGCGCCCGGAATGGTCGCGCGAAGACATGGCGCGTCAGGCGAGCCGCTGGGCCGAAGGCATTGTGAGGGAAGCGAAGGGCGAGGAGCGCATCGTGGAATCGCTCGCCGGTCAGATCGTGACGTCGGCACAGGACCTGCGAACGCTCGAGGCCACGTTGCAGACGCCCGCATGGCGCACTGCGTCGGTGCTGCGCGAACGCGTGTTCGAAGCCAAGCGCGCCGTCGAAACCGCCCGCTCGCTGCAAGCCCGCGAAAAGCTGGGTGAGCTGCGCGCGCTGCTCGATCTCGCCGTCATTTACGGCTCGGTCGGCGCTCAGGAAGCGGATCAGATTCTGGAATATCTGGGCGTGCTGCGTCCCGAATTGTTCAACGACGATCCTGGCGTCTTCGAGCGCATTGCCGCCTGGTTGCGACGCCTGCTCACGCCGAGCGTGCCGCGCCCCGCGCCCGCACCCGACATTCAGGTGCCGACGCTTGGCACCGAAACGTCGCACCAGAGCGCCGACGCCCTGCAAACGCCTGTCACGCGCTAAGCCGTTTCAGGCGCTTCGGGCGCTCTCCAGCAACGTCAGCGGTTAAAGATCAGCGCCACCCCGGCGCTGGCGATCAGCGCGCCCCACCAGGCACCCGCTGCCGGACGCTGCCGGGTGCGAATCCACAGCAGCGGCAACACCATCACCGGCGTGGTCGCCGAGAGCGTCGCGATGACGCCCGTGTTGCCATGCCCCATGCCATACAGCAGCAGCGTCATACCGACGGCCACGCCGACGAATCCGGAGGCCGCCGTGAGCGCCAGCGTGCTCGGCGTGAAGTCCGAGAAGATGCCTCGCCCGCGTCGCGCGGCAAGGATCGTGAGTCCAAGCGCCGACACGCCAACGCGTACCGCCGACGCCCCTACCGGGTCCACGCCCGCCGCCATCACGGGCTTGGCGATAAGCGTCCCGATCGAGTGACACAGCGCCGCCGTCAGTCCGATGGCAACGCCCACACGCACATCGCCACGCACCGATTCCCAGTGGTGTGCGTCCTCGCGACGGCCGCCGAAGGCGATGGCGAGCGCCACCCCTGCCGTCACCAGTGCAACGCCCGCGACCGCTCGCCAACCCAGCGCTTCGCCCAGCCAGAAGTAACCAAGTACGGCCGTCATCGGCGCGTTGGTGGCGAAGACGATGGAGTTGCGTCGTGGCCCGAGACGGCCGAGCGACGTGTAGAGAATCGTGTCGCCCACGAGAATGCCGATCAGCCCCGACGCTGTGAGCCGCAACCACTGCTCCACCGTGAGCGACGGCCAGCCGCGCAACACCGCGAGTGCAAACAGCAGCATCGCGAAGACCAGCAACATGCGGGCGTAGTTGAAGGGGAACGAACCGGCCTGACGGACAGGCGTGATGGCGATCATGCCGCTGCAAGCCCAGCAAAGGGCGGCACCGAGCGCGGCGAGGTAGGCGAGTTGGGTTGTCATGGTCAGGGGGGCGGACGGCATGGAGCCGCAACCGCCCCCGCCGTTGGGACGCCATTATACGAGTGACATGCCCCAATCGGGGGCATGCGTTGCTCGCTGACCTCAGGACTGCACAACCCTTCGCTCGTCAGAGTTCCTCGTCGAGCCGATGCAAGGCGTCGAACATCACCCGGTACGCCGCCGCCACCCCGTACGCGCCACGCAACATCCGCAAACGCGACGTCACGTCGGGCTCGCCCGCATCTTCCACCCATTGCGCGAGCAGCGCCGTGCCACCGCACACGCTCGCGTCATGGCGGGCGTGTGCGCAGACCGCCGCGAAGCCGTCCGCCGCCGACGGATAGCGCTGCGCGAGCGCCTCGAACTGTGCTTCGATCTCGCTGGCGGCGCGCGCCGTCGCGGGGGCCTGGCACAGCGCACAACATCCGACGTAAGCGGGCATATCGCCCGCCGCGCCAATGATGAAGTCGATCAGCGCGTGCGTCGCGTCGAAGGCACCGCTGTCCAGAAACGTGCGCGCCGCCGGGCCGCATCGCAACAGCCCTGCGGCCAACATCGTCGACTGACCGCGCTGCTCCCGGTACTGACGCAGCAGCAGCGGCCGCAGTGCTGTGTCGGTGCAGCGCTCCACCGCAATACGATTGTGGACGTCGGCCCCCGCCGCGCGATGGTAGAGCTGCGCGAGAAACGCCAGCACCTGAATGTCGCTCGACTCGCCTGCGAGGAAGCGCGCCCAGAACGGTGCCGCGAAGATGCCCCGCACCCACGCGTCGCAGATCTGCTCGAAGGCGGGCACGATGTCCCGACTGCCGTGCGGCGTTGCCGGCAACACATGCACCAGCGCTTCGTCGACGAGCGTCGCCAACCACGTCCCGGGCACCGGCACTTGCGCCAGCAACACGCCATGCTTCATGCGTTCGAGCCACAACGCCGTGTCCACGGGGGCCTCGTGCAGCGTGCACGACACTTCATAGGACGACACGGTCACGGCGTCCGGCGCACACGTCCATTGCGCGTGCGGCGAGGCGATCACCCACACCGCGCCGCCCGCCGACGCCGGAGTCTCCCCGCCCGCATCGCGCGGCGCGTATGACACAGCGTGCGTCGCTACGGCGCTCATCGGACGATGGCCCCGAGCAACGTCAGACATTCGGGCGCGATGCTGCGCACCACCTCCACCCGCAGCGGACAACCGCCATCGTCGCCCATGCCCGGCGGCTGTGCGGCCTCGATCAACGCGGAGCGACGGCTCGTTCGCGGTTTGGTGCGTACCGCACTGGCACGGCTCGCGGGCTCTGACACCTCGGGCAACGCCGCTGAGCTGTGCGACGTTGATGCCTTTGGCGACTCCAGCACTACGGGAAGAAATGGGAAAGGCATGGGCGACGCATTAGACGTACGGGACGGCATGTCGGCTCCTATCAGCGGTGAATCGGGAATGGATCGGCAGAACGCCTACCTTAGGAAATCCGGACGGCCTTGGGAAAGAACCGAATCTCTAGGACGCTTCACATGGCAAGTGATGTGAACTGTCCGAAATCGCCGCGCGGCCGCTCACTGACAGCCTTTCCGTGCTACGAGACGTCTCACAAAGCGATGTAATTTTTCAGCGCTCGCCCGAGTGCTTTTGAGAGTTTTCCCAAGAACAATCGGCGCTTTTGGAAAGACAACGCCCGCGAGTGGGGACGCCGAAAGCGGTGCCACATCCGCCATATGCTGCGTATCGATGCGTCGTCATGCCGCATCGTCTGGCATGCACTCCGTCCGCAATCGCCCTCGGGGCGCGAGTACAATCGGCCGCATGCGATACGTCGCCACACGAGGAGTGACAGCCATGCACCTTTACCAGCGTCTGCCGATGTTTGTTTTCGAAATTGAAGCCTGCGAAAACCTCAAATACATCACGATGGCGATTCGCTTCAATCTGGATCGTAACGGCCAGCATCTGTCGCTGGCGGACTGGCAGCGCCTGCCGCAAGAAGCGCGCGAGACGCTCGCGTCGTGCGTGCCAGGTGACGAAGATTTTGCTGCGCGCCTGGACGAGATCGCGCGCGATCATCTCGGGCAGGCCGTCGAGCGCAGTGTCGACGCCGCCCCCACGGCCTGGCAGGACATGAACGCCCTGCCGCCGGGATTGCTCAAGCAGTGCGAGATGGCCGACCTGCTTGCGCCGGACGTCGGCGACTGGGGCACGCTTACGCCGTTTCGCCGCTATGTGCTCACGAAGCTGTCGCGGCGCGACACGCTCAATCACTGCTTCGTGCCGGCCATGCTCGAATTCGGACTCGCGCAAACGCAAGCCGAACTCTGATCCGCACACTCGCACGCTCGCGCACCAACACACCGACGCGCCGGTTTCAGGTCACCGGCGCGGGGTTGAACAGCGTGAGCGCGTTATGCAGTCCCCATCGCTCGGCCCATGTTTTTTCACCGCTGGCGACGGCCAGCATCAGGTGAAACAACTGCCATCCCACGTCTTCGATGGTGGCCTCACCGGTGGCGATGCGTCCGGCATCCACATCCATCAGATCGTGCCAGCGGCGCGCCAGATCCGAGCGCGTCGCCACCTTGATGACGGGCACCTCGGCGAGTCCGTAGGGCGTGCCCCGCCCGGTCGTGAACACGTGCACGTTGATGCCCGCCGCCAGTTGCAGCGTGCCGCAGATGAAATCGCTCGCAGGCGTCGCGGCATAGATCAGCCCGCGCTGGTGTTCGCGGTCGAGTTTCGCGCCCGGGGAAATCACGCCGTGAATCGGCCCGCTGCCCGACTTCACGATCGACCCCATCGCCTTCTCGACGATATTGGACAACCCGCCGCGCTTGTTGCCCGGCGTGGTGTTGGCGCTGCGGTCGACGCGCCCGCGCTCCAGATACGCGTCGTACCACGCCATCTCGCGAATCATCGCTTCGGCCACTTCCGGCGTGGCTGCGCGTGAAGTCAACTGGTCGATGCCGTCGCGCACTTCGGTGACTTCGGAGAACATGACCGTCGCGCCCGCGCGCACGAGCAGGTCGGTCGCAAAGCCCACGGCCGGGTTGGCCGTCACGCCGGAGAACGCGTCGCTACCGCCGCACTGCACACCGACGATCAGCTCCGACGCCGGGACCGTCTCGCGCTGACGCGCGTTAAGCCGCTCAAGATGCGTGCGCGCCATCGTCAGGATCGAATCGATCATCGACAGAAAGCCGACGTGGGCATCGTCCTGAAGGCAGACGGTGTCGGGTTTCCCGTCGGCATCGGTGCTCTCGATGGGAATGCTGCCTGCCGGGAGCAAACGCTCCGGCTGCAACTTCTCGCAGCCGAGACTCACGACCATCACTTCGCCCCCGAAGTTGGGATTGGTGGAGATGTTGCGCAGCGTGCGGATCGGGACGACGGCATCCGGTGCGTCGATGGCCACGCCGCAGCCATACGTATGCTCCAGCGCGACGACGTCGTCGACGTTCGGATACTGCGGCAGCAACGTCTCTTTGATGCGCTTGACGGCGAACTCCACCACGCCCGCCACGCATTGCACCGTGGTCGTGATGGCCAGAATGTTGCGCGTGCCGACCGAGCCGTCGGCATTGCGATAGCCCTTGAACGTGAAGCCGTCGAGCGGCGGTAATTCGGCAGGCACGCGTGTACTGATCGGCAGACGGTCGAGCGACGGCGCTTCGGGCATCGCAAGGTTGCGCTCGTTGACCCAACTGCCTGCGCTCAGATCGCGCGCCGCGTAACCGATCACCACACCGTAGCGAACCACCGCGGCCCCTGCGGCCAGATCGATCAGCGCGACCTTGTGGCCCTGCGGCACGGCGTCGACCAGCGTGAGCCCGTCTGCGAACCGACTGCCCGCGGGCAAGCCTCCGTCATTCACCACGATGGCGACGTTGTCCTCCGCCTGCATCCGAATGTAGCGCGGCGCGTCTTTCCCGCCGGCCGTCTCCTGCGTTGCTGCCATGTCCCTCACCCCTCCCATCTCATCCCGCCAGCCCCGCGTTTCACGACGCTCGCTTTTCTCGATACCTGCGATCTGTCGCGTCACCCGGGCCATGACACAAAAACCACGGGGAGTCGTTGATGTTCGCTCAACCACCCGTCACTTATGTGTCATCATACATCTAGAATCCCGGCAATGCGTGGCTTTACGGGCCTCTGCGCGAATCGGGAAAAACCCTTCCCACGCCTTTTGCGGGTTTATCCCACTGCCATTCGACAGGTCAGCCTCTTGTCCGGTCTCATCACATGTTATACGATGACATATAACTCAGCGCCGAGCGCTGGTTGAGCGCCTTCTTTATTCATCGAATCCGGCCCTTCAGCCGACAGGAACTCTTGAAATGACTGCACCTCAAGAACTCAAGCAAATCGTCTCGGACGGCTTGTTGTCTTTCCCCGTGACCGACTTCGACGCGAACGGCGACTTCAACGCACGCGGCTACGCCGAGCGTCTGGAGTGGCTTGCGCCGTTCGGCGCGACGGCGCTCTTCGCCGCCGGCGGCACGGGCGAATTCTTCTCGCTCACGCCGCAGGATTACAGCGCCGTGATCAAGACGGCCGTCGACACGTGTGCGGGTAAGGTGCCGATTCTCGCGGGCGCTGGCGGCCCGACCCGTCTGGCCATCGAATACGCGAAGGAAGCCGAGCGTCTGGGCGCGAAGGGTGTGCTGCTCATGCCGCACTATCTGACGGAAGCCAGCCTCGACGGCATCGCCGCGCACGTCGAACAGGTCTGCAAGGCCGTGAACATCGGCGTGATCGTCTACAACCGCGCGAACTCGAAGCTCGGCGCGGACCAGCTTGAGCGACTGGCCGAGAACTGCCCGAACCTGATCGGTTTCAAGGACGGCGTGGGCGACATCGAGCGCATGGTGCAGATCCGTCGCCGCATGGGCGATCGCTTCTCGTATCTGGGTGGCCTGCCGACGGCAGAAGTCTACGCAGCAGCCTACCGCGCGCTGGGCGTGCCGGTGTACTCGTCGGCCGTGTTCAACTTCATTCCGAAGACGGCGATGAAGTTCTACCGCGCCGTGTGCAACAACGATCAGGAGACCATCGGCCACCTGCTCGACGTGTTCTTCCTGCCGTATCTGGAGATTCGCAACCGTCGCGCAGGCTACGCCGTGAGCATCGTCAAGGCGGGTGCCAAGCTGGTTGGCCGCGACGCCGGTCCGGTGCGCGCACCGCTGACCGACCTGCTGCCCGACGAACTTGCCGCGCTCGACGCGCTGATCAAGAAGGTCGAAGGCTAAGGGGCCCCGCATGCAGATCACCGGTGAGATGTTGATCGGCCGCGCCGACGTGCGCGGCAGTGCGGGAACGCTCGAAGCGTTCGACCCGTCGCGTGGCGAGCGCCTGACGCCGTCGTTCGGCGCGGGCACCGTGCAGGACGTCGAGCGTGCGTGCGAACTGGCGCGCGCGGCCTTCGATCCGTTCCGCGCGTTGCCGCTGGCGAAGCGTGCCGAGTTTCTGGAGGCCGTCGCGCAAGAGATTCTCGATCTGGGCGACGCCCTCATCGAGCGCGGCCACGCCGAGACCGGCCTGCCCGTCGCGCGTCTGCAAGGCGAGCGCGGCCGCACCGTCGGTCAGTTGCGGATGTTCGCCCGCGTGGTGCGCGACGGACACTTCCTCGACGCCACCATCGACCCCGCCCAACCGGCACGCGAACCGCTGCCGCGCAGCGACCTGCGTCTGGCGAAGATCGGCCTCGGTCCGGTGGCGGTGTTCGGCGCGAGCAACTTCCCGCTGGCGTTCTCGGTGGCAGGTGGCGATACGGCGTCGGCATTCGCCGCTGGCTGCCCGGTGATCGTGAAGGCGCACTCCGCGCACTTGGGGACGTCGGAACTTGTCGCACGCGCCGTGCGCTCGGCCGTGCAGAAGCTCGATCTGCCGGAAGGCGTGTTCTCGCTGCTCGTCGGCGAGCGTGCTGTGGGCGAGGCACTGGTGGCGCATCCCGCGATTGCAGCGGTCGGCTTCACCGGATCGCGTAACGGCGGTCTCGCACTGCAACGCATCGCACAGTCGCGCGCCGTGCCGATCCCCGTGTACGCCGAGATGAGCAGCATCAACCCGGTGTACCTGTTGCCCGAAGCGCTGGCCGCCCGTGGGGGCGCCATCGCGAAGGGCTTCGTCGACTCGCTGACGATGGGTGTCGGTCAGTTCTGCACGAATCCGGGGCTGGTCCTCGGCCTCGCGGGCGACGCGCTCGAACGCTTCTGCCAGACGGCCTCCGATGCGCTCACAGTCAAGGCCGCAGGCACCATGCTCACGCCGGGCATTCATCAGGCGTATGACAAGGGTGTCGCCCGTCTGACCGACGAACCGAACGTGACGCTCGTCGCGCGCGGTCAGGCAGGCGGTGCGTGTCAGGGTCAGGCGGCCCTCTTCCGCACGACGGCCGCCGAGTTCCTCGCGACACCGGCGCTGCACGACGAAATGTTCGGCCCGGCCTCGGTCGTGATCGCCTGCAACACGGTCGACGAAATGATCGCCATCACGGAACGTCTGGAAGGCCAGTTGACGGCCACGCTGCAACTCGACGCGGGCGACACGGCTAATGCGCGCCGCTTGCTCCCGAGTCTGGAGCGTCGCGCCGGACGCATTCTCGCCAACGGTTTCCCGACTGGCGTCGAGGTGTGTCACGCGATGGTGCACGGCGGCCCGTTCCCGGCAACGTCGAACGCGATGTTCACGTCGGTTGGCGCATCGGCCATCGATCGCTTCCTGCGTCCCGTGTGCTATCAGGATCTGCCGGACGCCCTGTTGCCCGAAGCCTTGCAGGAGGGCAATCCGCTCGGTCTGTGGCGACTTCGCGACGGCGCGCTCGCGCAAGCTTGACTAGGATCGCTGTCCCGCAATGACAAACGCCCTCGGATTCGAGGGCGTTTGTTTTCGTGCTTCGTGCGACGTGCGTGTAATGGACGACTGCCGTTATGAAGCCTTATGCGGCGACGTCGTATCAGGCAGCATCAACATGCCGTAAAGCGGCGAGACGGGACCGTCGGCCAGCGCTTTCGCCACCGCTTTGAGATCGGTCGATCCGTGCGCACCGATGAGCGCGTAGCCGATCTGGCCCTTGCGCCACGTCACTACGCCCATCTTGTCGATCTGCTGTTCCGCCACGCTCTGGTCGGGACGTGTATCGCGCACCACACACAGCGCGACAGGATCGCCCGTCGCCGGGAGATACACCATCTGCACCAGCGCACGGTCCTGCCAGCGCAGACGCTGCACGCGCTTGAACGTCAGCCCCTGCGAGCGCAGGTCGGGCACGCTGATGTCGAGCTTGTCGTTCTGATGGATCTCGTTGACGGTGCGCTCGGTGTCGCTGTCATCGACGTGAATCGATGCCACCGTGTCACGCGCATACAACTGCTGGTACTCGGCAGCGGCGCGCACCCACGTCCGGCCCTGTGCCGGCGCTGGCGTGACTGACGCCGTCATGAAGCCCCCCGCACCCGAGCGATTCAGCACGCCCGACATCAGCGGCAGCGTAATCGCCGTCGCCGCCACACCGGCTGCGAAGGCCGCCGCGAGCCACCACGGGCGCACGCGTCGTCCGACAGGCGCATCGTTCGCGGCGGGCACGTTGTGCGTGGCGTCGACACGCACGGGCGTCGCTGACGAGGTCGATTTGACGGGTTCGGACGCGTGCGTGTCTTGCCGAGCGTCGCCGTGCGCCGACGGCGATGCCTGTCGTTGCGCGTGTTCGCGCAGGAGTGCGTCGAGACCGGCGCTCAGACTCTGCGGCACCGGCGGAATCACTTGCGCTGCGAACGTCTCGCGATACGGCAGACGCGAGGCCCGCAACGACGCAACCGCGTCGGCCAGTTCGGGCGACGCGGCAATGGCCGCTTCCACTTCCGCACGCTGCGCCGGGGGCAGCGCGTCGTCCACGTAAGCGAGCAGGCGGATATCGTCTTCGTTCATCACGCGTCCTCCTCACGTGCGCCAGCGGCCGCGCCACCACGAAGGGTGTGCTCGGCCGTGCGGGGTTGCCCCTCGGGGTTACGAAACTGGTCGCCGATGGTACGGCGTGCGCGCGACAGACGGCTCATGACCGTGCCGATGGGCACGTCGAGCACTTCTGCCGCTTCCTGATAACTCATCCCCTCCACCGCCACGAGCAGCAGCACGAGACGCTGCGCTTCGGGCAGACGGTCGACCGCACCGAAGACCTGATGGCAACTGGCCAGTTCTTCGGGCGTGGACGCCTGAAAATCGGGAATCGCATCGACGTCGGCTTCGTCCCACGCCAGACTGCCGCGCGAACGAACGCGCCGCGCGCGGATCTCGTTGATCCACGTCGTATGCACGATGCTGAACATCCAGCTCAACGCCGAGGATCCCGGCTGCCACTGGTGCACGCGCTCCAACGCGTGCACGCAAGCGCGTTGCACAAGATCCTCGGCATCATGACGATCGCCCGTAATGCGCAAGGCGAACGCCCAGAGGCGTGGCAGCAAGCCCGGAAGCAAGCTGGGTAAATCCTGACCGGTCATCGGCGAATTTCCTGGCGGCGGGTGCGTGACAGCCACCCAGTCCGAAGCATCGCCAGCGAGTACCGCTGGCACCTGCCGCGAAATTATACTGAGCCGACGCGACTTTGCATGCGCGCTCCCAGCCCGCCGATATGCCAACACGCTCGATCCCCGTCCGGATGCCGCCAGAATGCCGTCAGCGCCCGCTTAGGGCTTGACAACGTGCCACACGTCCTTGAAGCCGTCGCCCTTCTTGTCGCCGGCGGCCGCATCCTTCGCGAACAGGTACAGCGGCTTGCCCTTGTAGGCCCACTGTTTCATGCCGTCGTCGCGCGTGACGATCGAATAATTGCCCTCGGCCTTCGCACCACCATCGGCCATCACCGGCGGCCAGGCCGTCGCGCATCCGCCGTTGCAAACGCTCTTGCCGCTGCCTGCCACATCGTTGTCAAACGTATAGACGGTGCGGTTCTGCGCGTCGACGAGCATGCCGTCGGCCGTCTTGAGCGGGGCTTCCGCGTGGGCCGCAGCAGCAGCGAACAGACCGGCGGCAGCCACGAGGCTGGTGAGAACAGCGGACATCGATTGACGTTGGTTCATGACTTTGGCTCCTGAGTGAAATGTCGTTGTCGACACTCTCTGAACGTTTCGCGCCGACCCTTTATTCCACACCTTTCTTAAGATATTTATTGCTGCATCGCAGCACGACGGATGGTCCAGGCCGCACCTGATCCCGTGCGGGGTCCGCCTGGCACAACGCATGCTCAAGCGCGTCGCCTCAACGAACCGTTGACCTCTATCGACACCGTGCAGACGGAATAATCGCCGTCTGCCAGACGTTTGCCCGTCGGGCAATGCGCCCACCCGCGCACCGACGCGCTGCGATACACACTCGCGCGCGTCAGGTATAAAAAAGATCAGACCGGACACATTCACATGAACGCCTCATCCAGCGCATCTGCATTCGCCGCTTCGCACGCCGCTCAGCCGACCTCGTTACCCCGACAGCCCCGAATGAGCGTGGCCGCCCGGCTCGGGCTGAGCTTCACCGTCATTCTCGCGATGATGCTCGCGCTGGCCGCGCTCGCCGTGCTGCGCGTGCACGGCATCGAGCGCACGCTCACGAACATCAGCGACAACAACAATGTGAAGCAGCAGTACGCCGTGAACTTTCGCGGCAGCGTGCACGACCGCGCCATCGCCGTGCGCGACATCACGCTGGCCGACGACAGTCATGTCGACGAAATCGTCGCGCTCATCGAGCGTCTGAACGCCGACTATCAGCGCTCTGCCGGACCGATGGACACGCTCTTCGCGCCGTCCAACGCCGACCACGTAAGCGCCGAAGAACGCGACGATCTCGCCGCGATCAAGTCCATCGAAGCGCGCACGCAGCCGATCATTGCGCAGGTGATCACGCTGCGCCGCGCGGGCGACCTCGACGGCGCGCGTCGTCTCGTCCTCGAACAGGCGCGCCCGGCCTTCGTCGACTGGCTCGCGGCCATCAACCGCATGATCGATCTCGAAGACCGCACGAGTCATACGGAGTCGATGGCCGCCGTCGCGAGCGCGCATGGCTTTCAGACGGTGATGCTCGCGCTGGTGCTCGTCGCGCTGACGTGCGGCGCGGTCATGGCGTTTCTGATTACGCGTCAGTTGCGACGCGCGCTCGGCGCAGAGCCGGACGACGTCAAAGCGCTCGCGCTGGCCGTGGACCGTGGCGAGCTGTATCACGAGTTCGACGTCGGACGTGACGCGTCTAATGCATCTAACTCGGCAAACAAAGCGAACCGCGAACACGACACGAGCATCATGGCGTCGCTCGCGGAGATGGCAACGAATCTGCGCCATGCGGTCACGCAAGTGCGCCATGCGTCGCACGATGTCACCGCGATCAGCCACCGCATCGCCGCTGGCAATCGCGACCTTGCTGCGCGCACGGCCGAGCAGGCCAGTTCGCTGGAGCAGACCGCTGCTGCAATGGAAGAGCTGACGTCGACCGTCAGCCAGAACGACGACAACTCGCGCGGCGCCAACGATCTCGCCCACCGCGCCGCCGAGATGGCGGAGCAAGGCGGTGACATGGTCGAGCAAGTGGTCACGACGATGTCGTCGATCGACACATCCTCGCGCAAGATCGTGGACATCATCGCGGTCATCGAAGGCATCGCCTTCCAGACGAACATCCTCGCGCTGAACGCCGCCGTCGAAGCCGCGCGTGCGGGCGAACAGGGCAAGGGGTTCGCGGTGGTCGCCGCAGAAGTGCGCAGCCTCGCCGGACGCAGCTCGGCCGCCGCGAAGGAAGTGAAGCAACTGATCGATGCATCCGTTGCGGAAGTCGCCTCGGGCACGACGCTCGTGCAGAACGCGGGCAACACCATGCGCGAGATCGTCGCGCGCGTGAAGCAGGTCAGCAACGCGATGGACGAAATCAGCGCCGCCAGCCACGAGCAGAAACAGGGGATCGAAGAAGTGAATCGCGCGATTGCGCTGATGGATCAGGTGACGTCGCACAACGCGGCGCTGGTGGAGGATGCGGGCGCGGCCGCGCAGATGTTGCAGCAACAGGCGCAGGCGCTCACGCTGTCGGTCGGCCGCTTCCAGCTGGAAGCGGCCTATGCCAACGGTAGCAACGGTAGCAACAATGCAGACGCTGCGATCACTCGCCCTTCGGCGCTTCCTTGACGCGACTGACCAACTGCGTCGGACTCACGAATTGCAGCGCGATGAGCACCCACAGCAGTGTGATGGCCATGTAGATCATCGCCATGGCATCGATGGACTGTGGGGCTCTCACGCCGGTCGAGAACACCGCGTAGTAGAGCGCAACGACCAGCGTCTGCGTGTCCGGGCCGGCGGTGAAGAACGTCAGCTCGAACATGCCGATGGTGCGCACGAGCACGAGCAGACCCGCCGCGAGAATGCCCGGCACCAGCAACGGCAGCAGCACGTGACGGAAGTACTTCAGCGTGTTCGCACCGAAGATGCGCGCCGCGGCTTCGAGGTTCGGATCGATCTGCTCGATGAACGGCGTCATCACCAGAATCACGAACGGCAGCGACGGCACGAGGTTCGCGAGAATCACCCCCGTGAGCGTGCCGCCCAGCCCGACCTTGTAGAGCACCGTCGCCATCGGAATGCCGTAGGTCACCGGCGGCACCATCAGCGGCAGCAGAAACACCAGCATCGCGAGCTTCTTGCCGGGGAACTGCGCCCGCGCCAACGCATACGCCGCAGGCACGCCCAGCGCAATCGACAACAGTACGACCGCGCCCACGACCTCGACTGTCACCCACAGCACATCGGCGAGTTGAAAATCGCGCCAGGCCTGTGCGTACCAATGCAACGTGAAGCCTTCGGGCAGCGGCGTGCCGAACCAACGCGTCGCGAACGAGTTCATCGTGACGGTGGCGATCATCAGCGCCACATTCACGAGGAAGAAGATCATCGTGCCCCAGACCAGCACGCGCCACAGACGCGAGCCCGGCCCTTCGCGGCGCATCTTGCGCCGGGCTTCGGGTGCGACTGCCGACTGGCTGACGGGTGCCTGCGTTGTCATGAAATCTCCGTTCTGCGCGGCCAGCGTACCGGCCGGATTCTTGTCTGCAACACTCATCCCTTGCCTCCCGTGGTCGGACCGCTATAGAACGCCCGGCGCGCGCCGAGCATGCCCGCCACGATCAGCAACTGCACGAATCCCATCACGATCGCCACGCACGAGGCGAGCGAATAGTCGTAGCTCTCGAACGCGGCTTCGTACGCGGCAATCGACACCACGCGCGTCGCCCCTGCGGGCACGCCGAGCAGCACGGCCGACGGGAACACCGAGAACGCCTGCACGAACGACAGGCACGCGGCCATCGTCAGACCCGGCACCAGCAGCGGCAGATAGATCAGGCGGAATTGCTGCCACGGCCCGGCACCCAACGTACCGGCTGCACGTGCGAGCGTCGGATCGATACCGGTGACGTACGACAGAATCAGCAGGAACGCGAACGGGAAGCCCGAGATCACCAGCGAGATCAGCACGCCCCAGTAGTTGTGCGTGAGACGCACTTCATCGTGATACAGCCCCAACGCGTGCAACGCCTGCGGGAACCAGCCGTTCGGCCCGTAGTAGGTCAGCATGCCGTCGGCGATCAGCACAGTGCCGAGCGTCACGGGAACGACGAGCAGCATCGTCACGAACTTCGACGCCCGTGTGCTCTTGCGCAACGCGAACGCCGCCGGGATCGATGCCCCCACGTTGATCAGCGTCGCCGGCACGGCGAGCTTGAGCGTGATGAGCACCGTCGGCCACAGCGTCGGCTCGGTGAAGAATTTCAGATAGTTCGCGAAAACGCCGCCGCCCTCCATCGGTTGAAACGACAGGAACAGACCGTACGCGAACGGATACACGAACATCGCGATCAGGCACACGAGCGCGGGCGCGACGAGCCAACCGCGCCCGTCGGCACGCGCCGCCGGTGTCATCGACACAGAAGCGGCGGCACTCATGCCCGTTCCCCGGCGTAGACGAGCGTACGGTCGGCCGGCACGCGCAGCGGCACGCGCTCGCCGACGGCGTAATCGCCCGGCAAACGCGCGTACAGCTGACCGAACGGCGACGCCACGCGCAGCAGCGAATCGCGACCGCCGTACTCCACCGTCTCGACCACCACTTCGAAGGCGTTGTCGTTGGCAGCCGGTGCGCGCTCGAAATCGTCCGGACGGATCGCCACCGAAACCTTGCCCTCGACCTTGCCACCGCTGGCCGGCGGCTCCATGAGCACACCGTCGAACGACGCCCCGCCGCACGACACGCGCGCATGCTCGCCCTGCGCCGACGTGATCGACACGTCGAGCACATTGCGATAGCCCATGAAGCGCGCCACGTGCAGATTGCGCGGGCGGCCGTACACGTCGCGCGGCGCACCGATCTGCTGCACCACGCCCTCTTTCATCACGACGATGCGATCAGCCATCGAGAGCGCTTCGTCCTGATCGTGCGTGACGTAAATCGTCGCGCGGTCGAGCTTGCCGTGAATGCGGCGAATTTCGGCGCGCATCTCGATACGCAGCTTCGCGTCGAGGTTCGACAGCGGTTCGTCCATGAGCACAACCGGCGGCTCGATCACGATGGCACGCGCAATCGCGACACGTTGTTGCTGACCGCCCGACAACTGCCCCGGCAACTTGCGTTCGTGCCCGACGAGTTGCACGAGCTGCAAGGCTTCGCGGGCGCGCTTCTCGATCTCGGCGCGCGGCACACCGCGCATCCGAAGACCGAAGCCCACGTTCTCGAGCACGCTCATGTGCGGGAACAGCGCGTAGTTCTGGAACACCATGCCGAAGCCCCGCTTCTCGCTGGGCAGCACGTCGATGCGCTCATCGTCGAGCCAGATCGCGCCGCCCGTGAGCGGCGTGAGTCCGGCAATGCAGTTGAGCGCCGTCGACTTGCCGCAGCCCGAAGGCCCCAGCAGTGCGATGAACTCCCCACGCTCGATGGTCAGGTCGAGGCCGTTCAACGCGGCCACCGACTGACCCTCGGCGTTGGTGAAGCTGCGCGCCACGTGGTCGAGGCGCAGTTGCTGAAAGTTGTGCTTCATGACGCAACCCTTATTTCGACTTCAGCGAACCGATTTCGGCATCCCATTTCTGGAATGCAGCCACCATCGCCGTCGCATCGAGCGGCACGGCGTGCGGGAAATCGGCGATGAGCTTCGCGTATTCCGGACGGCCGTACTTCGCGATCGTTTCCTGGCTCTTCGCAGGTGCGGCGGACAGCGGCACGTCCTTTACCGCCGGGCCCGGATAGAAGTAGCCGTCGTCATACGTGAGCGCCTGCTGAGCAGGTTCGAGCATGAAGTTGATCAGCTTGAGGATCACCTCCATCTTCTCTTTCGCCACACCCTTGGGCACGACCATGTAGTGCGCGTCGTTGACCCACGTGAACTTGTCGAACGATTGAATCTTGAACGTCGCCGGCACGATGCCCAGCGCACGCGGATTGATGTCCCAGCCGGTGACGGTGAGCGTCATGTCGCGGCTGCCTTCACCCAGCTCCTTCATCACCGCCGACGTGCCGCCCGGGTAGTACGGAATGCACGCGTCGAGTTCCTTCAGGAACGCCCACGTCTTGTCCCATCCCTTGACCGGGTCGTGCGGATCTTTGTCGCCGAGCAGATACGGCAGGCCCATCAGGAACGTGCGGCCCGGGCCCGAGTTGGCCGGACGTGCGTAAATCAACTTGCCCGGATTTGCCTTGCACCAGGACAGCAGTTCGGCGGGCGTCTTCGGCGGATTCGTCACCTTGGCCGGGTTGTATTCAACGAGCGGACCCGCAGGCATGAACGTGACGGCCAGGCCGTAGCCCTTCGACAACTCCTGCATCGCGCGCACGTTCGGCGCGTACTTGTCGAGCACGCCCGGCAGCTTCGCGCTGTAGTCGGGCAGCAGGCGTTGCCAGAGGTTTTGCTGGATGCCGGCGGCGAGCGCGTCGGTCCCCGTCAGCACGATATCGATGTCCGAGCGACCCGCGGCCTGCATGGCCTTGATTTTGCCCGGCAGTTGCGGCGCGGGCGCATTGGTGAAGGTGATCTTGGAGACGAGATCCGGGTACTTGTCGCGGAAAGCCTCGAAGCCCTTCTGCGTGAGCGCGAGATTACCGGCCACGTCGACGATGTTCAGTGCAACCGGTGCAGCGGTTGCCGTGCTTGCGAAGCTTCCCAGTACTGCGGCACATGCCACCGCACCGAGCGTGCGTTGCCAGAATCCCCTGCGGCTGAAGCTCATGCTGTCTCCTTTGGTTAAATTTCTCGTAAGTCATCATATGACTGAGATATCCAATTTGCAATTGGGAGACATGCCTAATCACCCCAGAGGTTTCCCTTATAAATCGAGAAATCCTTGTTTTAACAGGCTTTAAACCTCGATTTCATCAGGATGCCGAGCATTTCGTCAGGGATTTCACCGATAGAGACACGGCCAGTGCGTCACCTAAATTACGGCCAGTCATACGATGACGTAAAAGTTACACAAACCGCGAGATAGACGTCGCCACCGCCGCCCCGTTCCCGGTGGAGACCAAGGAAAAGTTGCCGTGAAAATTCAGCGCATCACGATCACCCCGATTGCCTTTCGCGACCCGCCGCTACTCAATGCTGCGGGCATTCACGAACCGTATGCCCTGCGCTCGATCATCGAAATCGAGACGGATAACGGGCACGTCGGACTGGGCGAAACCTATGGCGATGCGCCGGTACTCGCGCTACTCGAAAACGCACGTCCGCTGTTGATCGGCATGGACCCGTTCGACACGAACGGATTGCGCGAGCGGGTCGCCTCGGTCGTGCGTCAGGGTGTTCGCGGCGAGCGCGTGGAATACGAACTCGCGCCGGGCACCGACCCGCGCAAGGACGCCGAGAAGCTCTACTCCGCGTTCGAAGTCCCGTTTCTCGATTTGCAGGCGCGGCATCTGGGGATTCCGCTCGTCGAACTGCTCGGCGGCGCGGTGCGTCAGGAAGTGCAGTACAGCGCGTATCTGTTCTTCAAGTACGCGCAGCACATCGATTCGCCGTACGCGCCGGATAGCTGGGGCGAGACGTTGAACGCCGAGCAGCTCGTCGCTCAAGCGCGCTTCATGATCGACACGTACGGCTTCGGCAGCATCAAGCTCAAGGCCGGGGTGCTGGAACCGGCCGAAGAAGTGAAGTGCCTGAAGGCCCTCAAGCGCGCGTTCCCCGACAAGCCGCTGCGCATCGATCCGAACGGCAACTGGTCGCTGCCCACGGCGATTGCCATGGGGCGCGAGCTGGCCGACGATCTCGAATACTACGAAGACCCCACGCCCACGCTCGAAGGCATGGCGGAGCTGCATCGTGCGACGGGCATGCCGCTCGCCACGAACATGGTCGTCACCGATCTGCGGCAGTTCCGCGAGAACGTGCGCCTGAACGGCGCGCAGATCATCCTCTCCGATCACCACTACTGGGGCGGACTGCGCGACACGCAGCTGCTCGCGCGCATGTGCGAGACGTTCGACATCGGCTTGTCGATGCACTCGAACTCGCACCTCGGCATCAGCCTGATGGCGATGACGCATCTGGCCGCGAGCGTGCCGCGTCTGTCCTACGCCTGCGACACGCACTACCCCTGGCAGGAAGCCGATGAGGAAGTGGTGCGCGGCGGCAAGATCGCGATTCGCAACGGCGCGGTCGCCGTCACGAAGGTGCCCGGACTCGGACTCGAAATCGATCAGGACCAACTGGCGAAGCTCCACGAGCAGTACCTGCGCTGCGGCCTGCGCACGCGCAACGACGCAGTGCAGATGCGCAAGTACCGCCCCGACTGGAGCGGCAAGGCACCGCGTTTTTGAGCGCACTTTTGCGTGTTCATCCACGCCAGCGCCCTCCCGACAGAACACCACGGCAGCACCACCAAAGCAGCACCCGCTTCACACAAAAACGAAGTACGCGAAGTCCAAGAAAACACATCACAAGAGGAGAAGTCGTGAGACATTCGAAACTGTTTGCCGGGCTCGTATTGGCCGGTCTCGCCGCCGGTGCAATGCCGGCGTTCGCACAGTCGAACGTGACGCTGTACGGGATCGTCGACGATGCACTGACCTACAGCAGCAATCAGAACGGCAAGTCGAACACCTATCTGCGCAACGGCAACCTCGCGGGTAGCCGCTGGGGCCTGCGCGGTACGGAAGATCTGGGCGGGGGCACCAGCGCACTCTTCCAGTTGGAAAACGGCTTTGACGTGAACAACGGCGCGTTCAGCTCGTCGGGCGTGATGTTCAACCGTCAGGCATTCGTCGGTGTGAAGAACGCGCAGGCCGGCACGGTCACGATCGGTCGTCAGTACTCGCCGTACTACCTGATGGTCGGCACGATCGGCCCCGTCGCGTATGTGACGGGCGCGACCGGCGCGCACCCGGGCGATATCGACGGCCTCGACACGACCATCCGCATCAACAACTCGGTGACGTACACGTCGCCGGTGCTGTGGGGCGTGACGGCCAGCGTTCAGTACGGCTTCGGCGGTCAAGCCGGTTCGATGGGCAAGGGCAACACGTTCTCCGGTGCGTTGCGCTACGACGGCGGGCCGTTGTCGTTGGCGGCGGGCTACCTGCGCCTGAACAACATCGGCGGCGGCACGACGTGGAACGGTTCGTCCACCGGGGTGCCGGGCACGTCCGCGGTCAATCAGGGCTATGTCACCGCCGACTCGCTGCAACACATTGCGGTGGCCGGTATCTACACGCTCGGCAGCGTGACGCTGGGCGCGAGCTACAGCAACGTGCAGTACAAGCCGGGCGCGGCGTCGCTTTTCCACGACAGCGCGATCTTCAACACGGCGGGCGTGCATGCGTCGTGGATCGTCGCACCGCAGTGGCGTCTGGCGGCGGCGTACAGCTACACGGCTGCTTCGAAGGCGAACGGCATTACCGATGCCGCGACCTACCATCAGGTGTCGCTCGCCCAGGTGTACTCGCTCTCGAAGCGCACGTCGCTGTACGCGCTCGAAGCGTGGCAACACGCCAACGGCAAGTCGATCTCGGCGAACGGCGTGAGCATCATCAACGCCGGTCCGGTGGTGGGCGACTCGCAGAACAGCACGCCGTCGGCGACGAGTTCGCAGTTCGTCGGCATGCTCGGGATTCGCGTCGATTTCTGATGCACGTCCCTAAGGTGTAACGCCGTCCGGGCTGACGCTGTGCGCGTGCCGGACCGGACGACAGCAAGTGTTTGAGAGTGGTCGCGAGAAGTCGCACAAAGCAGTCTTTTCGGCCGCCAGTGCTCGGTAGCGTCTGGGTTGTGGCGTTGGCGGTCGATTCTTATCGGTTGTCGTATGTATGCGACGGTCGATAAGGTAAACTGGGGGCGTTTTTGCTTTTTATCGTCACCCACAATTCCAACCGACGCCATGTCCATGACCAGCCCGTTGCCCGCACGTCCTCGCCGCAAGTCTCGCAGCCTCACGGAGGAGGTGGTGAGTGCCTTGTCCGAGCAGATTCGCGCCGGTACGTTCCGTCCGGGCGACAAGCTGCCGACCGAGTCGGCCATCATGGAAAGTCTGGGCGTGAGCCGTACGGTGGTGCGCGAAGCGATTTCGCGGCTGCAAGCGGCGCAACTGGTGGAGACGCGTCACGGTATCGGCACCTTCGTGCTCGAAGCCCCGCGTGAGAACGCGTTGCAAGTCGACACGAACAGCATTCTGACGATGCTCGACGTGATGGCGATTCTGGAGCTGCGCATCTCGCTCGAAACGGAAGCGGCCGGTCTGGCGGCGAACCGTCGCACGGACGCGCAACTCAAGGCGATGCGTCAGGCGCTGGACGACTTCGAGATGCACGTGCGTCAGCGCACCGGCAATGCCGTGACGGCCGACGTCGCCTTCCACCTGCAAGTGGCGAGCGCGACCGGCAACCGCTATTTCCACGACATCCTCGAACAACTCGGCAACACGATCATTCCGCGCACGCGCGTGAACTCGGCAGCGCTCGCCGACGACGATCAGGTGTCGTATCTCAATCGCGTGAACCGCGAGCACGAAGACATCTACAACGCGATTTCGCGACGCGATCCGGAAGCCGCACGCGCCGCCATGCGCACGCACCTCACGAACAGCCGCGAGCGTCTGCGTCGCGCGCAAGAATCGGCCGGCACACAGAACTAAGCGTCGCCGCACACAGCCAGTTCATCCGTCATCAGTACAGGTCGCCGCGCACCGCGCGGTAGTACCCCGCATCGATCTCGCTGGCGCGGGCAGGGTCCATCCCTGTGAGCGCCGCCTTCATATCCCCCATCGACGGTACGGCCTTGCGGTCGAGTTGCGACTCGGCACGCCAGAGCTTCGCGCGATTGATCGCCTTGCCGCAGTGAAACAGCACCTCGTCGATACTCACGACGATGGCCGTCTTCGGCGTGCGCTCACCTTCCTTCAGTTGCGCGAGCAACACCGGATCGACGGCAATGCGCGCATGACCGTTGATGCGCATGAAGACCTCCAGCCCCGGGAACAGGAACAACATGCCGATGCGGTCGTCTTCGGTCAGATTGCGCAGCGATGCAATGCGGTTATTGCCCGGCCAGTCTGCGAACACAACCGTCTTCTCGTCGAGCACTTTGACGAAGCCCGGTGCGCCGCCGCGCGGTGAGGCGTCGAGGCCTTGCGCATTGCCCGTGGCCACGCAGAAGAACGTCGCGACATCGAGATAGGCCGTATGGAACGGCAACAGGCGCGACATCACGCCTTTGACGATCCCCTCGGATGGCGGGTCGTACAGCGCATCGAGATCAACGTGAGCGGGATCGGTCGACGTCGAGGACGCCAGAGACTGCGCAGCATCAGAGGAACCGGCGGGATAGATTGGCAGCGACATGGCGATGCTCCTTCGAAAACATGCGACGAGCTTATCGCGATGCCCAATGGCGCTGATAGACTATCCAAGCCATTCAATAGCGAAATAACGCCATGGAATTACCCGACCATCTGAAGCCGAAAATGGCGCGCGTGCAGATCATGGACGCGCAAGACCCGCCGCTGATTGCGCTCGTCGGCCGGGAAAGCGTGCCGCGTGTCTCGCAGACGCACCAACACGCGTCCGGACAGTTGCTCGGATTATTCAGCGGCCTGATCTCCGTTCGCACCAATCTCGGCACATGGGTCGTGCCGACGTCGCGTGCCGTCTGGGTGCCCCCGCACTGCCCGCATGCGGCCTTCTCACATGGGCCGTTCAATGGCTGGGCGGTGTATGTGCGTCCGGATCAATGCGCCGGGTTGCCGGATCAGCCACGTGCCATCGAGGTGTCCGGACTGCTGCGCGAGGCCGTGGCGCGTGCTGCACAGTGGCCGCTGGGTGAGCCGGATCGGGCGCAATTGAGCATCATGCAAGTGATACTCGACGAGATCGCCGTCAGCCCCGCCGACGCCTTCCGTCTGCCCATGCCGAGCCACCCTCGCCTGCGGCGCATCGCCACTGCCCTCATCGACGATCCGGCCAACGACCGCTCGCTCGACGCGTGGGCCGACTGGGCCAGCACATCGACGCGCACAGTGAGCCGACGCTTCGTCGAAGAGACCGGGCTGACGTTCACGGTGTGGCGTCAGCGAGCCCGTCTGTTGCGCGGGTTGGAACTGCTCGCAGCTGGACAACCGGTCGGGGCCGTCGCGCTGGACCTCGGGTACGACAACGCCAGTGCCTTCATCGCGTTGTTCAGACGCACCTTCAACACCACCCCCGGGCGCTACTTTGCGACGGATTCGACAGAGATCGTCGATGTGGCGCATGCCGACGACGACGTCGAAACCACCGACTGACGTTGCCCATACAGGCAAACATCCTCAGCCGTTCGAATGAGTGTCGCTGTCACACACCGCGAAGTACGATAGCGTCGGTTTGCACGTCCACCTGGCTCTCATCCGCCCCCCCCACACGGTCGTCTCTCATATGACACGCTTCGCTGCATTCGCGCTCAAGCGCACCGGTTCGCTTTGCGCCACGGCGCTGGCCGCACTCTTCGTCTCGATGCCGACGTCGTTCGCGGCGACGGATGACACCTCAGCACCGCCTGCAAACGCCGCCCCGTCGCAAACGGACCCCAAGCCTGAAATCGTCGGCATCGTCGTGCCCGGGGCGAGCACTTTCGGTGGCGACATCTCCATGCACACGGAAGTCTACAAACCGGCGGGCAACGGCCCGTTCCCCGTGCTGATCTTCGAACACGGACGCGCCGGCGATCCACTCGTTCGCGCCAAACTCGATGCGCCGATTCTCAAAGGTCACGTGCGTTTCTGGCTGGCGCGCGGGTTCGCCATCGTTGCGCCGATCCGCGTCGGCTACGGTCTGACGGGCGGGCCGGATCGGGAGAACTCCGGTTCGTCGTTCAAGAACGGGCAATGTGTGCGACGTCCCGACTTCGAGAAGCTCGCGAAGGTCACGGCCGAAGCGAACCTTGCAGCGTTGAAGTGGGTGCAGGCGCAGCCGTGGGCGGATAAGAATCGCGTGGTGCTCGAAGGCCGTTCGGTCGGTGGCTTCACGACCGTCTCGACAGCGGCCACGAATCCGCCGGGCGTCGTCGGTTACATCAACTTCTCCGGCGGCGCAGGCGGGTCGCCCGAGTTGTCGCCGCAACACAGCTGCGATCCCGAGCAGATGAAGACGGTCTACGGTGAATTCGGCAAGACGACGAAGATCCCGGGGCTCTGGCTGTATGCGCACAACGACCAGTACTGGGGACCGGACGCGCCGAAACAATGGTTCGACGCCTTCGCGGCGTCGGGCAGTCCGGCGAAGTTCGTCCACACGGAAGACATCGCGGGCCACGACGGTCACATGCTGCTCACCTACGGCGGCAAGATGTGGTCGGGTCCGGTGAACGAATTCCTCAAACAGATCGGGTTCTGAGCGTCAGTCGCTGCGAAGCTCCTTCACGGTGCGACCGAGTTTGCGTCTGAGCAGATTGCGCAGCGTGGAGGCATCCGCATAGCCGACCTGCGTCGCGACGGTGTCGAGATCGCAGCCGTTCGACACCAGTTGTCTCGCACGCTGGATGCGCAGGTCCTGAAAGAACGCCAGCGGCGACTTGCCGAGCACCTGCTCCGTGCGACGTTGCAACGTCCGCACATGCACATTTAACGCCTGCGCAGCGCTCTCCAGCGAGAAGCCCTGCGACATGTGCTCGCGCGCCCATCGCTCGAAGCGTTCGACAAGCGGATCGGCATGCGCGAGAAAGTCCGGGATGATGTACTGCGCCTGCGACGAGCGGTTGTCGATCAGCAGGAACCGCGCGACGTGCGACGCCAGCTCGGGACTGGCCTGCCGCACAAACCACAGCGCGAGGTCGAGATGCCCCATCGCTGCACCGGCCGTCACCAGCCCGTTCGACTCCACGACCATTCGCGAATCGCTCAGCTTCACCGTCGGGTATCGCTCACGAAATAGCGGTGCAAGCGACCATGTGGTCGTCGCCTCCTCGCCATCGAGCAAACCGCTGTCGGCCACCACGAACGTGCCGATACAGGCCGCCGCGATGCCGACGCCCTGCTCACGCCAGGTGCGCAGATACGACTTGGCGTCTTGGACGTCGCGTCGCGCCAGCGCGGGCACGAGGATGTCCGGCAGCTTGGCGTTCAGTGCGGGGACGACCACCCAGTCGGGCAACTGGGTCGAATGCTCGACGTCACGCGCCGGTTCGACGGCCATCGTCATCCCCAATGCCGTTTGGATGCGTGACTTCGTGCCGACAACGCTCACGTCGAACGGCAGAACATCGGCCCCGCGCAGCATCGCGAGTTCGTTGGCGGTGCACAGCGTGTCGAGGATCGCCGTGAGGCCGGTATCGAATGCGCCGTCCAGTGCAAAAACGCAAATCTTCATGTCGTAAATGACTCGAATATTGTCATTTGCGACTATATTCCTGTCGTCTCCGGATGTCTAGAATCGCCTCATATTCAACGACTTCCGAGACCGGGACATCATGAAGCTCACCCCAGAACTGTATTACCTGACCCTTGTGGCATTGCTGACGGCCGCCATGTGGATTCCGTACATCCTGGCTGGGATCGTGCTGCGCGGACCGATGCGCGCGATGGCCAACCCGGTGCCGGAAGTCGCCGGGCAGACGTCCGGGGCCGCGACGCCAGCGTGGATGCAACGTGCCAAGCGCGCGCATGCCAACGCGGTGGAAAACCTCGCCGTCTTTGCGCCGCTGGTGTTGATCGCCGCACTGAACGGAATTTCGACGCCCGCCACGGTTTTCGCGGCGAAGCTGTATCTGATCGCACGCATCGTGCATTACGTCGTTTATGTCGCCGGTATTCCGGTCGTGCGCACACTGGCATTTCTTGTGGGTTTCGGTGCGACGGTCTCAATCGCGACGGCGATTCTCGGACACACGGTTTAAATCGACATCAATGCATCAGCAAGGGAAACGATCATGGAACACTCGAATCATTGCCGTCTCGACAATCCAACGTGGCATGCACTGGTGACGAAGCAATCCGCACTCGCGCACGGAACTGAATTGGCACGTCGATACGAAGCCGACGTGGCGCCGTTTGCTGGCGTAGCAAATACGACGCAGGCGGCATTTCATGCGCTGGCTACCCTCATCCCGCAAGGTGGCTTTGTGTTTCTACCGTCGCTGGAAGCATTGCCGCCGATTGACGGCATTCATCACGATCACGTGTTTTCGGTGATTCAAATGGTGGATGCGGGTACTGTCGGCGCGCTTAACGAAGAAGGGGTTGTACAACTCGGCGTGAGCGATGTGCCGGAGATGATCGCGCTGACGGAGCGCACGCGTCCCGGGCCGTTCGGCAAGCGCACGATCGAGATGGGTCACTACATCGGGATTCGTGCCGACGGCGAGTTAATCGCGATGGCGGGCGAGCGCATGCGTCTGGACGGTTACGTGGAAATCAGCGCGGTGTGTGTGGACGAGCGTCACCGCGGCAAATGGCTCGCGGGACGCCTGATGAACATCCATCGTCAACAAATCAAAGCGCGCGGCGATACCCCATTCCTTCACGTGAAGGATGACAACGAAACCGCTATCGCGCTTTACAAGCGCATGGGGTTCGAAACGCGTCAGACGTTTGTGATGAATCGGGTGGCGCTGGCTTGAGCGTTGAGAATCAGGCGGGCGATTCGCTGATTCGTCAGCTTAATCGTCTGCTGGTACATCTGCTTATTCGGTCTTTGTGATGCGGTCCCGCGTCGCATCGTCGATTCGCTCACGCACATCGCGAAGCGGCGATACAGCATCGGTGTACTTGCGTCCGTAATCGAGATTGAACGCGTAATCGAAGTCGGAAGGATTATCACCCTGCGTGTGTTGCAGCATGGTTTCAAGCTTATCCAACGCTTTGACGGCGCGTGCTTCGGGGGTTTTCGCTGCGGCGTATTCGTCCCAGAGCGCGACGATCTTCTCACGCAGTGGCGCATCGAGCGACGCGCAGACTTCCATCAAGTCGTTACGCTCGACGGCGTCCTTATCGATATCGCTATTTTGCTCCGTCGCAGGAACATCCCCATGAAGCGCTTCGCCGAGATCATGGACGAGACAAAGCTCCATGATTTTCAAACGGTCGACGTCGCCCAATTGATCCATGAAAACCGTCGCCATCAGCCCGAGACGCCAGCTGTGTTCGGCCGTGCTCTCGCGACGTCCTGACGACGTATGCGCGCTTCGCAAGACGTCCTTTAAACGCTCGCAGGTTCGCAGGAAATCCAGTCGTCCATCGATCATTGCTGTGTCCATTTCTTACCTCTGACGGCTCTTTTGGGGTAATTGTGCATTCTACGATTCGACGATGGGAGCGACCACGCAGAAATTGTGGTGCGGTGAGGCGCACACGCGTTGCGGCATTGCCCTCCCCCTTTCCCTTTCTATTAAGCGGCGAGATTCGCGCCCGCACACTCCGTCACTACGCGTTTGAGCTGCGCCAACGCGGGTGGCGTGTCGCGATGACCTGCATGCAGGCAGAGGGCGACCGACGGCAGCGGCGGCAGTCCCTCTTTTGCGCCGAGCCGTTTTAACGACGGCGGCAGACCGGCCGCCGTTCTCAACGTGATGCCGAGCCCTGCGGCCACACCCGACCAAAGGCTTTGAAGACTCGCCGTCGTGTAAGCCAGCCGCCACGAAATGCCTGCGGCGTCGAGCGCCTCGATGCCCGCGCGACGGAAGAAGCACGGTGGGTTGTACAGCGCGAGATCCAACGCAAGACCCGGTGTCAGCGTCAGGTCGACGCCGACAGGTCCTATCCATGTCATCGGCAACAAGGCGAGCGGCTCGGCATCGGACCGCCGTTCGTTGCCCATCACCAGCACGAGGTCGAGTTCCCCCCGGTCCAGTCGTTCGAGCAACACGCCGTTGCGCTCGACGGCCACTTCGACACGCACCCCCGGATGCGTCTTCTTGAACTGCCCCAGCGCCGCCGGCAACCACGTCTCAGCGAAGTCGCCCGGCAGACCGAAGCGCACCACGCCCTCGACCGACGCACCCCGAACCGCGCGAACGGCTTCGTCGTTGAGATCGAGGATGCGGTGCGCATAGGAGAGGATCAGTTCGCCCGAGTCGGTCAGCGCCAGGCCCCGCCCTTGTCGTCGAAACAGCGGCTCACCGACCTGCGCTTCGAGCTTGCGCATTTGTTGGCTGACGGCCGACTGAGAGCGTCCAATGCGTTCTGCTGCACGATTCAGACTGCCCAGTTGCTGGGCCACAAGGAATGTCCGCAGGGCATCCATGTCGAGATTCGGGATCGTCATTGTTCAGTTTCTCTGAAGCATTGATCCCGAATTATCGCATTTACTGCATCATTCATCTGGCTATCATCGATGACAGTGCCGGGTCGATCCGCATGTCTCGCGCGACTTGCGCGTGTCCTCCCCGTCCATCCCCCTTAACGCCTTCCGGTCACGGAGACATCCCCTTATGAACGGTCAGACGATGCTTAAACGCGGCATGCTCGGCGCGGTCTTCTCGGTGTGCACCATATTGACGACGGGCTCACACGCAGCGACGCCAACGGTTGCGCCGTCGCTCACGGGCACATGGACATTGGTCGCCGCAGACGTCCAGCATCCGGACGGCTCGCGGGATCGAGATTATGGCGCGGCACCCAAGGGCCTGCTGGTCATCGACGCGAAGGGAAACTACTCACTGCAAATCTTCAAGGCGGAACGGCCCAAATTCGCGTCGGGCGACAAGAGTGCGGGGACGCCCGCCGAGTACAAGGCAGCGGTCATGGGCTCCAGTACTCACACGGGCACGATCAGCATCGACCCGGCCGACGGCACGCTGACGTTCCACATCCAAAACGCCTCTTTCCCCAATTGGGAAGGGGAACAGCAGAAGCGCAATTACGAACTCAAGGGTGGCGAGCTGAGCTACCGAGTGACGCCGCGTCCGAACGGCGATGTGCCGATTTCTGTCTGGCAGCGTGTGGACTGACGGGAGAAATCGGCAAACGATCAAACGAGGGGGTTAGCATCCGTCTTCGGCAAACTGGAATCGTTTCGAAACGAGCTGCATGCTGCCTTAAGCGCGTCAAACAACACACGCGGCAATGGCTGTGAGCAGATCGCGATTCCGGCAGGCGTACGACATGTCCAAACGTAGCGAGCAGAACCAACCGCCAACTTGATTCGCTCGTCGTCGTCGCCAAGACGATAGTGCTCGAAGCGCAGTTCGAGCCCGTCGTCGTGCAACGCCTGAAGCGCCATGACAACTTCGATCCTGTCGAACGGCATGGCCTCACGCAAATGGTTCACGGAAGCCGAACAGCAATGGAACCCCGCTCTGGCGGCAGAAGGATGCGGCATTTCGAGCGAGACTGACCGGAAATACTGCTCGGCGATCTGATCCTGCCAACGGTAGTAGTGAGCGAAGTACACGTTCCCGACCAAATTTCCGCTGGTGAGTGACGTCTCAAAGATCTTCCGGCAGAGTATCGACTCCAACGCGGGGGCCGCGCATGCCACATACGAGGCAGCCGTACGCCATTCAAACGAGGGATATGGCGTGTCGATGGACGGATGTGATTCCAGCCAATCGCGCAAACCGGCAAGACGCGGCGCAAGCCAATCACCATAGAACGCGGGCAGGTTCACCGGCTCTATCACGCCATGGCTCACTATCGTCGTCGATGACGTCGTCATCTTTGCCCGGGCGATCAACGTGCTGTTCCCCGCCGCGTCGATCCGGTGCCACTCGAGATTTTGATCAAGTGTCGAGTCGCCGCGGCCATATCGGCGGGTAAACCAAAATCGGCCCTCTACGAGATCGGTGGTATCCGGTCGTGCAATCGACTCGACGCTGGAATGATTGGTCGCCATGCCGAACACACCGGTATCGAACTTGTCCAGAATCTGCCGCCCGAAATCAACGGCATGCTCCTCTCTAAGCCGTCCCATCCATTCAGCGATCGTTCCCGAACTTAATGTGAGCACAGGTGGCCACGTATCCTTGAACGCCGCACGAAACCGAGTTTTCGTCAGGAAGGTGGGCTGTTGAGATCCTGAATCCCCCGGCCCGGAACTTTGCGCAGATGTTGCACAGGACAAGGCGACTCCAGGCCCCCGACCGGCAGGCTCGCTCTGCATGCCACCACGATTCACGACAAATGCGAACATTTTCTTAGGATGCCGCGTCAACTCGCAGGGCAAAGTGAGGACGCTCACCCCACGCGTCCCGCCCGCGCCTTCGCCGCGGAACATGACGGCATCGCCGGACCGTTGCGTCAGCGTGAGTTGGATAGCCGTCTTGATCGAATCCATATTCAGGTCGTCGAGCGGGCGAGACTCGCGGTCAATAGCCGCCTCGGCAAAACCCGTAATCTGTGCAGACAAGCGCCGAAGGACCGGCCATGCGCAAGCGTCAGCGGCAGACGTCAGCGACTCGGCATCGAATGCGACATCTTTAACTGACGCTTTTTCGGCTTCGCAAGCTGCATCGGAAGTTGCAATCTCGGGCGGCGAAACGATCTGATCACCGGGCAGGCATGACGGCAACGTCGCCTCGGCCAAGCGCTCACAAGGATTCGCGATGAACACGCGACTGCGCGCAGGAATAAACGGTCGGATAACTCGCTCTGCGTGCAACTCGCGCCAAACGATGGGAGAACCCAGGACGTGCAGGTTGGCAAGCGCCCAGTTGATGTCGCGCCAAGTTTCCGATTTGCTCTCCACCGGAAAGCATGGCAAGTCCCGTGTGCCGGGAACGTTACGCGACAAATTCGTGAGAACGTTTCCCGGTCCGACTTCAAGCACGACATCGACATGCCTTGCCAGTGAGTTCAGCGTTTGCACAAAGTCGACGGGACTGACGATCTGGCGAGCGAAATGCTCTTTCAGGTCAACTCGCGGCGATAGTTCCAGACCGTCGATACTCGAAATCAACACGCAGGTCAGCGCGTCACAGTCGCGAGCGATCGGTGCGCACTTGCCTACGGCATCGGCGGCGCGTTCGACAAGCTTCGAGTGAAATGCGTGACTGACAGGCAATCGAACTGCGGCTGTACCGACCGAGACGGCAGCCTTTTCAATGACGTCAATGGCAGCCATCTCCCCCGACACAACCATCTGGCGCTCACTGTTGATATTGGCCAATACGGAATAACCGGACGTTTTTGCCTCGCCGATGAGGCGTTGCGCCTGAAGGCGGGTACATGCGAGGCTGAGCATCGCACCTGCGGCTCCGGTACCTGCCGCCATCTCACGCCCTCGCACAGCGGCCAACTCGACGGCAGTCTGCATGCCGTACGCCCCTGCCGCATGGAACGCGACCAACTCTCCGAGGCTGTGCCCCGCGACGCAGTTGGACCGAATTCCCAATCGTGTCAGCATTTGCAGCCAGATCAGAGACGCCAGCACAATAGACGGTTGCGCCCATTCGGTGCGTTGCAGCGTATTCATGAGCGACTCGCGTTCCGCCTGATGGGGAAACCGGTCCAGCTCCGGGTGCATTGTCTTCAGAATGCTTGGCGCGCCATACCTGGCCGCCCATTGCTCGGCTTGCTCCGCGCTTCGGCGCGCCCAACGATAGCGCTCCATCAGCGCGCTCGCCATGCCCAGTCGTTGGGCACCCTGCCCTGGGAACAACAGGCCGACCCGAGGCGATTCGCTCACGCGTCCGAATGTGAACCCGTGCTCGCGATCCGAGACAGGACTCGCAGAGGAGGCATCGATGAGTGCCGTATCGAGCCGCGCCAGTCTTTCGAACAATTGCTCCGGCGACTCCGAGACGATTGCAGCACGCCATGGGGCTGATAGATCGACATTTCGCGCGCAGTGCGCGGCCAGATCGGAAAGTTCGGCCAGACTGATGCCTTCGACATCTCGCCGAAGGTTCGCCACGCACTGTCTAAGTTCCGTGGAAGACGATGCCGTCAAAGGGAAGACTTCGCTATCTTGCCAACTCGCCATCGCACTGCGATTGTCCAGGTCGCTACGGAGATGCGAGTCCGGCGGGGAAACATAGGATCTAAGCGTAACGTGCACGTTGACGCCGCCAAATCCCATCGCCGAGACACCGGCCCGCAGCACATCGGCTTCGCGAAATGCACGGCCGCGTATCGCTGGGAACAAAGCACGCGCACTGCTGGAAAACGCCTGATGCGGCTCATCGCATCCTGCCGTCGGGGGCAAGACACGTTGATTGACTGCGATCACGCTCTTTATGAATGCACCAATCCCTGCAGCTGCCTTGGTATGACCCACGATGGACTTGAGTGACGTGATGCCACAAACGTGCGCGTCGTCCGACGAAGAAAGGGTCATGCCGAGGGCATTCAATTCAGCCCTATCACCTACGGCAGTGCCGGTACCGTGTCCCTCTACGAAATCAAGCGCTTCCGGTGAAACACGGGCAAAGCGATAGGCGTGCGCCTGCGACAGCTGCTGCCCCCGTGCGCTCGGCGCAGTGATTCCCCCTCGACCATCGGACGACATCCCCCAGCCGTCGAGCACCGCATAGATCTTGTCATGACTCTCAATCGCGTCGCTCAGGCGTTTGAGTCCGACGAAGCCGCTCCCTTCTCCTGGAATAAACCCGTTACCGCGATCGTCATAGACACGCATTTGTGTCGGTGTGAGCGCACCTGCTTTTGCGAATCCGACCAGCTCGAATGGGTCAAGACTGATGTCGACACCCCCTGCGATCACAAAATCGCACTGTCCTGCGCTCAGACAGGTCGCCGCTGCGTGAATTGCCAATAGGGAGGACGAGCAGGCACCGTCTATCGTATAGCAGCCCCCATTGAGGTCTAGATAGTTTGCTATACGCCCGGCAATGGTGTTGGAAAGCCCTCCGGCCAGGGAGTCTTCGTTGGCTTCCGGAAATGAACGCTTGTAAATCTCTTTGAGACGATTTTCGAACGAGAGGGTCGTGTCGGCGTTCCAACCGGCAGACGCCAACGCCTTTCGCACGCAAGACAACACGTACGGCCAACGCAAGCGCAGGTCGTTGGCACGCGTCGTCTCGCCTGTCAGGGTATTACCCACGATCACCCGGGTAGATTCCCGAGGCAATCGCTCGCCGTCCACATAGCCAGCATCCTCAAGCATGCTGATCGCGGTATCGAGCGCCAACCAGTGCGCAATGTCAGTGGACTCGAATGTACTTTTAGGAATGCGGCGCGCCTGCCAATCGAATACATATCCGTCAATTACGGCCGCCTGCCAGGCGTAGGTTTGATCCTCCGCGCTTCGGTCTGAAGAAAAGTAGCCTTGCTTAGAAAGCCGACACGCCGGAATCGGCCTGAACTGCTGTCGCTTGGCAAGAATGTTTTCCCAGAACTCTTTGACCCCTTGCGCGCCGGGATACCGGCATCCGATTCCGACGACGGCGATTTGATCACTCGCTCGCCTCGAATGATTTGACTGAATTCCATGACTCAAAATAAGTACTCCTTATTAATTTACAAGATTTACATTCTCCTGTTGATCGTTTAGTTATGGACGTAGGCTGCCTGCCGAAACAATATTAGGTGACGCTGACGAAGGCAGCGCCGTGCATTTTCCCGAATGAGCCTGGTTCACCCCTTGTCCTCCGCATACCGCTAACGAGCGCCAGATTTGCGATAAAGGAGGCGGGGTAGCCAAGGAGGCGTGCGAAAAAAAAGCCCCGACAAGTCGGGGCTTTTGAGTTTCTGGAAATCGAGGCTGGAATGGGCACAGGCAGCTATGCAATCCGATGGCTCACACGAAGGGCGCAGCAAGCCCTTCCGTCTTCAGCACACGTTGAATCGCGGGTCGTGCGAGCATCCGCTGCAAATACTGGCCGAGCAACGCGCGCTCGCGTGCCGGCTTCGCAAAGCCTCGTGTCCACCGACAGAGCATGAATGCGTACGGATCAAGGATCGAGTATTGGTCACCCAGCAACCAAGGGCCGCCGCTCGACTGAAGTTGTTGCTCCAGCTGTTCCAGCAAAGTGCCAATCTTCGATTCGGCATGCGCCCGTACCTGATCCACACCCGCCACGTTGCCGACGTCCACCCACCGCTCCGGGTAGAAATAAACAATCAATGCCGATTGAAGCGTGTTCGTCAGCCACATGAGCCACTTGTAAAACTCCGCGCGCGCCGGCGTTCCCAGCTTGGGTGCCAACGCACTTTCAGGCGATGTGTCCGCCAGATGCAGGCAGATGGCGGCCGTCTCATACAACACCAGGTCGCCGTCGGCCAACACCGGAATCAATCCGTTGGGATTCAGACGCAGATATTCCGCAGACTTGTGTTCATTGTGATTGCGGTCCACAAGCACCAATTCAAAAGGCCGGCCAATTTCCTCCAGGACCATGTGAGGGGCCATGCTGGCGTTGCTCGGGTAATAAAACAGTTTCTTGTCGGTCATGTCGGTCGTCGATTTCCGATGGCTGGATCAATTCTGACGATAGTAATACCGACTGCCCCCGCCCTTATCGAATAACCTTAAATTCGTGAAGTCGCGGGGGCATCCCCCCCATCAGGCGGATACCTGCCGACGGCGGCGGAGTCCGATGAACGTCAGTTCGGCGAACGACAGCACGGTGACGATCTGGACACCGATAAAGGCCACGCCCAGTCCATTGGGCGCAATCCAGTCCGATGCCAGCAACAAGGCGCAATCGAGTGCCCAGATCACGTTGATAGCGATGACCGCCCACGCTGCGCCAGCAGGTAATACCGTGCGTCGCACCAGCCAGACGAGCGCAGCCCCGTAGACAAGCAGGACAAGGCCCGTGATACGCAGTCCGATGGCGGGCAAGTCCAGCAGCCCTGCCAGTGGCGCTGCGGCGAGTACCTGCAACAGGCCGACGGCACCGCTCACCAGCGCGTCGGCGAGCATCACGCGGGCAAGCATCGAAGCGCGGGACGAAGAATGAAGCGAATGATGCGAGCTGTGGCGCGAAGCCTCAAGCGAAGACTGACGGGATGACATCATGGTGACCTCCATTAGCGTGAGTCCGATCCCGACAACCCGCCCGTGGCAGCGTTGCTCAGGATGACGAGACATCGTGTCTCGCTGGCTATAATCTTCGCGAACGCGCGACGCACCGTCGATTACCTCGGAGGTAATGGCCGCTCACGCGCCAACTGCACCATACTCCGCGTCATGACGACACCTGCTATCGGAACCCTGTTGCGCGACTGGCGTCAGCGTCGACGCATGAGCCAGTTGGATCTCGCGCTGGAAGCCGAGATTTCCACCCGCCATTTGAGCTTTGTGGAGACCGGCCGCGCGCAACCCAGCCGTGACATGCTGCTGCATCTCGCGCAAGCACTCGACATTCCACTGCGCGAGCGCAACGCGCTGCTCGTCGCGGCGGGCTTCGCGCCCCGCTTCGAGGCACGCGCGTTCGACGGTCCCGACATGACCGTCGCTCGCGAGGCCGTCCAACGTGTGCTCGATGGACACGAGCCGTATCCAGCACTGGCCCTCGACCGGCATTGGACGCTGCTCGCGGCAAACCGCGCGGTGATGCCACTGCTCGCCGGCGTCGACCCGTCGTTGCTGAGCGGTGCCGTGAATGTGCTGCGCCTGTCGCTGCACCCCGACGGTCTCGCGCCGCGCATCGCCAATCTGCCGGAATGGCGCGCACATCTGCTGCATCGCCTGCGTCAGCAAATTCACGCGAGCGGCGATGCCACGCTGGGCGAGTTGTACGAGGAATTGAAGGCGTATCCGGTGACGGAGCACGGGCCGGCACCGGCAGTACCGCCGACGGCGAACATCTTCGTGCCGATGCAGTTGCGCACGAACGAGGGACTGCTGTCGTTCTTCAGCACGACCACGGTATTCGGCACGCCCGTCGATGTGACGCTCGCCGAGATGGCGCTCGAAGCGTTCTACCCGGCCGATGAGGCGACCGGGAGGATCATGCGTGCGATGGTGTTGTGATGTCGGCCAGAGCCAGAAAAAGAAAAAGCCCTGACAAGTCAGGGCTTTTGAATTTGGAGGCGGGAGACGGAATCGAACCGACGTAAACGGCTTTGCAGGCCGCTGCATAACCATTTTGCTATCCCGCCGTCGGGATACTCTGCCGCGTTGTAACCACTCGCTGTTGCCATCGAGGGCGCCCGTCGGATCGATCGCCGTGGGCTTTTCGGCAAATAAAAAGGGAAGTCAGGCTTCCCTCTGGATTTGGAGCGGGAGACGAGTCTCGAACTCGCGACCTCAACCTTGGCAAGGTTGCGCTCTACCAACTGAGCTACTCCCGCATGACACCGAACACCAAGGATTAACCACTTAATGTCCAGTGTGAAAACTGGAGCGGGAGACGAGTCTCGAACTCGCGACCTCAACCTTGGCAAGGTTGCGCTCTACCAACTGAGCTACTCCCGCATTGTCATGCGTACTACCAATCCATCGACTTCTAAAAACTTCGCTGCCGGGCTAACGCCGTAGCAGCGAGAAGGAGATTATGTCTAAACGACGATTCAGTGTCAAGCACCTGCACTGAAAATTTGTGAAGTTTTTTCTCCTTCACCGCACAGATCCCGCGCACTTCCCGCATATTCAGAGACTTACGCTCACATCTGTGCGCCGCCACGCTCACGAATCTGCGGCCACGCGCGGCGCAGATAATACAGCATCGACCACAACGTGAGAACTGCCGCCACGTAAATCAGCCACGTGCCCCAGAATCGCGAGTCGAAACGCAACCCGTTCCATGCCACCGTGCCGTTGAACAGCAACAACGGGATCGCCACCATCTGCGCTGCCGTCTTGATCTTGCCCAACTGATGCACCGCCACGCTGCGCGACGCGCCAATCTGCGCCATCCACTCCCGCAGCGCCGAAATCGTGATTTCCCGCCCGATAATGATGAGCGCCACCAGCGCGTTGATCCGGCCCATTTGCAACAGCATCAGCAGCGCCGCCGCCACCATCAGCTTGTCGGCCACGGGATCCAGAAACGCCCCAAATGCCGACGTCTGATTCCAGCGCCGTGCCAGAAACCCGTCAAACCAGTCGGTCAGCGCCGCCAGCACGAACACCGCGCACGCCACCCAGTTCATCTCGACGGACGACAACCACGTCGTCGGCAAATAGTAGACGCCGACCACCAGCGGGATCAGCACGATCCGGAGCCAGGTCAGGAATATGGGGACATTGAAAGGCATGGCAGCATGAGTTCGGCAAACGTCGACACACGGCGCACTCGGCAGCCGTACCAGACCCGCATTGTGCCGTGTCTGCCCCGTAGCGACAAGGCCGCGGCACCGCACACCGGTTGACATGTGCGCTAGTGTGCCCCTATCTTGCTCGCAACATCCCGCCAATAGCGCCGATCTCGTGAAACTGCACTCGCCCCTGACCGCCCTGCGCAGTGCCCTGCACCGACCGCCCTTCCGGTCACTGATCCCCCCGCACGTTCTGATCGCCATACTCGTCGGCATCGACGGTCTGCTGCTCGTCGCCTCCGTCTTGCTGCGCGTGCCCGGGTCACTGCTCATCGACCTCTTCGTGCGCGGCGACCTCTCCGCCCTCGAACATATCGAAGCCACGCACCTGCCCCGGCTGCTGTTCGGGCTGAACGCCATCGAGCGCATCGACTTTTCGCATCTGCCCCGTGCACTTGTCGGCACGGCGCTCGTCGCACTGTCCTGTGGACTCGTGATTCGCGCGCGCACCGCCTGGGCTTTCACACTGGTCATGCTTACGCTGGCCGCCGCCATCAACTTCCATCTCAACATCCGTTTCGACGTCACATTCGTCCTCTCGCTCGTCTGCTTCGGATTGTTGCTCTGGTACTGGCGCGAATTCGACCGGGCCAGCTTCGCCGCCGCCACGCTCTACACGCTGGTGGCCGTGTTCGCGCTGGTGATTTACGCGACGTTCGGCACGATGTATCTGGGCCGCGAATTCAAGCCGAATGTCGGCGATCTCGCCACCGCGTTCTACTTCGCCATCGTCACGATGACGACGGTCGGCTACGGCGATATCGTGCCGGTATCGACCGACGCGCGCCTGTTCACCGCGTCGGTCATCATCTTCGGAATCAGCGTGTTCGCGACGTCGCTCTCCGTCGTCATCGGCCCGCTCGTCGGCGGCAACCTCAAGAAAATTCTCGCGGGGAGATTTACGCACGTGATACGTAAAGACCACTTCATCGTGGCCGGCGCCTCGCCGCTGGCCGTCAACGTCCACCATGAACTCACCAAGCGCGGCTGGCCGGTAACGGTCATCATCGCGAGCGGCGCGGACAATCCTTACCCGGAAGAAGCGGACGTCATGCATGGCGACGCCAGCGACAACACTGTGCTGACCCACGCAGGTATCGAGCACGCCAAAGCCGTTCTCGCATTGCGGGCGGACGATTCCGAAAATGCGTTCATCGTGCTCGCCTCGAAGGAGATCGCGCCGACCGTGCGCACGATCGCCTCAGTGAACGACAGCAAACACCTGAGCAAACTCAAGCGCGTGCAGCCGGATATGATTTTTGCGCCGCCGGTCGTGGGTGGCGAGTTGCTCGCCCGCACGCTCTCCGGGGAAACGGTCGATAACGACACCGTGATGCGGTTGCTGTTTCACGGCGATACGTGAGGACGGGGTGAGCATAGGGTGACGAGGACCGCCGGGGGAAACTGCGGCCCGGCGTCCTTGGTGAACTAACCGAAGTTAGTGAAGCTGGCGATAGATCTGCTCAGCGAGCGTTGTCGAAATGCCCTCGACGCTCGCCAGCTCATCGACGCTCGCGGACACCACGCCTTGCAAGCCGCCGAAGCGCATCAGCAGCCGCTGACGGCGCTTCGCACCAATGCCTTCGATCTCCTCCAGCCGCGACGTCTGACGCGCCTTCGCCCGCTTCGCTCGCATGCCGGTGATCGCGAAGCGGTGCGCCTCGTCACGGATCTGCGCGATCAGCATCAGCACCGCGCTTTCGCGACCGAGTTCGAGCGGCGCACGTCCGTCCGCGAAGATCAGCGTCTCGAGACCCACCTTGCGTCCCTCACCCTTCGCCACACCGACCAGACGACCAATGTCGATCCCCAACTCGACGAACACCTGACGCGCCACCTCCACCTGCCCCTTGCCGCCGTCGATCAGCACCAGTTGCGGGAGATTGGCTTCGACGTCGGCGATATCGGGTGCGGTCGACTCGGTCGTTGCGGTCGCTTCGTTCACGTCACCGTCCGCGACGACGGAGGTGTCGGCCTCGGCGCGCGCGACGTCGGCGGCCACGGATGACGGGTCCGCCGCGTCGCTCACGGTCGCAGCGGCCGCCTCCATCAAACGGCCATACCGACGTGTAAGCACCTGACGCATCGCCGCGTAATCGTCGCCCGGCGTGATGCCCGTAATGTTGTAGCGCCGGTACTCGCTCGTCTGCATCTTGTGATGATGGAACACCACGCACGACGCCTGCGTGGCTTCACCCTGCGTATGGCTGATGTCGAAGCACTCCACGCGCAGCAGCGCGGGATCGTCGATGTCGAGACCGATGGTCTGGATCAGCTCGCTGGTGCGTGCCTGCTGGCTGCCCTGCTCCGTCAGCAAACGTGTGAGCGCAAGTTGCGCGCCTTGCAACGCCATGTCGAGCCATGCGCGTCGCTGGCCCTGCGGTTGCCGCACCATGGCGATACGGCGGCCCGCCTGCTCGGAGAGTGCGCTCAGCAACTCGTCGTTCGGCAACGCATGGCTCACCACCAGCACTGGCGGCACCGACTGGCCGAGATAGTGCTGAGCGACGAACGCCTCGAGCAGACGCGACTCAAGCGACGCGGACGGTGCTTGCGCGACTTGCGTGGACGGCTCGTTGCCGCTCACGTCCGACTTGGCCACAGCATCGTCGGAATCGACCGGATCGACCGGATCATCATCGGACGGCAACGCGGCCAACACTTCGTCTTCCTCGAATTCGTCCGCAATCCCGCCTTCGACACCTCGCTCGACGTGCGCCGGGAAATACGCCTTGTCGCCCAGGTGACGTCCGCCGCGCACCATCGCAAGGTTCACGCAAGCGCGACCGCCTGCGTAAGCCACGGCAAGAATGTCGGCATCGACATCGCCCGCGGTTTCGACGGACTGCTGCTGCAACACGCCGGAGAGCGCCTGCATCTGATTGCGCACGACCGCCGCCTGCTCGAACTGGAGCGCCTCGGCGTAGGCCATCATCTTGTCTTCAAGCGCGCCGAGCACTTCCTTTTGACGTCCGGAGAGGAACGCGGCGGCGTTGTTCACGTCACGTGCGTAGTCCTCATCCTGAATCGCCCCCACGCACGGCGCGCTGCATCGCTCGATCTGATTGAGCAGGCACGGACGCGTGCGATTCGAAAAGACGGAGTCTTCGCAAGTGCGCAGTTGAAAGACCTTCTGCAGAATCTGGATACTCTCGCGCACTGCCCATGCACTCGGGAACGGTCCGAAATACTGACCGCGACGATCCACCGAGCCACGGTAATACGCCATGCGCGGGTACTTGTGCTGCGTGAGCTTGAGGAACGGATACGACTTGTCGTCCCGAAACAGGATGTTGTAGCGCGGATGCAGTGCCTTGATCAGATTGTTTTCAAGGAGCAGCGCTTCGGTCTCGGAACGAGTGACCGTCGTTTCGAGCTTCGCAATGCGCGCGACCATCAACGCAATACGCGGCGACAACTGCGTCTTGTTGAAGTAACTCGATACGCGCTTCTTCAGATTGCGCGCCTTGCCCACGTAAAGAACGTTGCCCGCCGCATCGTAGTAGCGATAGACACCGGGCAGGTTCGGCAACTGCGCGAGCACTTTGCGCGAATCGAACAGCGGCGCGTCGTTGGCGTCGCCCGGATCGCCATCGTCATCCGCCGTCATTGACGGGCCGTCGTTCCCGTTGCGGCGCTGACGTGTCGGCTTCTCTGCTTTTGCGGCTTTGGCAGCTTTGGCAGCTTTCGCCGATTTGGCTGACTTCGCTGGCTTGCCGGATGGCGAAGCCGTTGCCGAAGTCGACGCGTCATCCGACGCCGACAGAACCGACGGCTGTGCGATATCGCCCGCCATCGCCGACGGCGTGGGCTCGGCAGCTTCAGCAGCTTTGGATTTGCGGGACTTACGCGGCGGCGTGACGTCGTGGGCGTCTTCGGTCATGAACTCTGGCGATCGGAGCGTCCCTGGAGTGCCTCGAAAGATACAAGGAGGGACTAAAATCAGGAGTTTAGACCAATCCGCGTCTCGGCTTCTCAATGCCCCTGTCTACTGAATCCCCGACATCCACGGTGGCGTCCTCGTCCGCCGCCACGATCTCCAGTCACCTTCCGCTGGTGCCGCGCTGCGACCTTTTCTGCACCGTTGTCGACAACTTCGGCGACATCGGCGTGTGCTGGCGGCTCGCGCGCCAACTCGTACGCGAACATGGATGGTCAGTACGGCTGTGGGTCGACGATCTTACGAGCTTCCGCTACCTGCGCCCGGACATCGATCCGGCGCTGGCCCGCCAGCGCTGCGACGGGGTGGACGTGCGACGCTGGGACGCCGACTTCGGCCCGATCACGGATGACAGTGCGCCAGGCGACATCGTGATCGAGGGGTTCGCCTGCCACATTCCGGACCGTTATCTCCAGGCGATGCACGCCCGGAAACAGGCGGGCAACGCGCCTGTGTGGATCAATCTGGAGTATCTGAGCGCCGAGCATTGGGTCGACGATTTCCATATGCAGCAGTCGGCTCACCCGCAGTTGGGCCTCATCAAAACGATTTTCATGCCTGGGTTCACCGAACGCTCCGGCGGATTGATCCACGAGCGCGAACTGTTTTCCCGGCGTGACGCATTTCTCGCGTCTCCCGACTTGCGCGACGCCTGGTGGCAACGCACGCTCGGCCTGTCGGCGGCACCGCAGGATGCGCTGATTGTGTCGCTGTTCGCGTATGAGAACGCCGCGTTGCCGGCGTTGCTCACGCAATGGTCGGAAAGCGAGACGCCCGTTGTATGCCTCGTCCCCCAAGGTCGAATCGCCCCGGCCGTCGGCGAATGGCTCGGACGCGACGCGCTCGCTCCACGCGAATCGGCGACACGCGGCGCGCTCACCGGCTACGGTCTGCCGTTCGTCCCGCAGCAAGACTTCGATAGCCTGCTCTGGGCGTGCGATCTGAATTTCGTGCGAGGGGAAGACTCGTTCGTACGCGCGCAATGGGCGGCGAAGCCGTTCGTCTGGCACATCTATCCGCAGGCGGAAAATGCCCATCATGTGAAGCTTGATGCCTTCCTCGAACGGTATCTAGCGGAGTTGCCTCCCGGCGACGCCCTGCTGGGACACGCCGAGCGCGAGGCGCTGCGCACCTTCTGGCACCTTTGGAACGGGTACGCCAGCACCGCGCCGGACTGGGCGGCGCTGGCATCGGCCTTGCCCGCCCTGACACGCCATGCGCAGGCGTGGGCAAACACTCAGGCGCAGCTTCCGGACCTCGCGCGACAGTTGGCAAGCTTCGCGCAAAATCAGGTAAAATAGCTGGTTTTTCAACGCTTTGCTGCTGAACCTGCTGCTCCGAGTCGCCCTTGGCGGACACGGGAATCAAGCGGCGAATCGGCGTATGGAAGCGCTCAACAAGCGGCAAATCGCTTATTTCGTCACAGGATCTCGTTTTTTATGAAAATCGCTCAAGAACTCCGCGTCGGTAACGTCTTCATTCTCGACAATGAGCCGAACGTTGTGCTGCGCACCGAATTCGTCAAGTCGGGCCGCAACTCCAGCATGGTCAAGCTGAAGTGGAAGAAGCTGCTGAAGGAAGGCCGTGGCGAATTCACCTATCGCGCCGACGACAAGTTCGAGACCGTCAACCTCGACAAGAAGGAAGTGAAGTTCTCGTACTTCGCTGACCCGATGTACGTGTTCATGGACGATGAGTACAACCAGTACGAAGTCGAAGCCGAGAACATGGACAACGCCATCAAGTACCTCGAAGCCGACATGCCGTGCGAAGTCGTGTTCTACAACGAAAAGGCTATCTCGGTCGAACTGCCGACGACGCTCGTGCGCGTGGTCGAGTACACGGAACCGGCTGTGAAGGGTGACACCTCGTCGGGCAAGGTTCTGAAGAACGCCAAGATCAACGACCTGCTGGAAGTTCAGGTTCCGCTGTTCGTGAACACCGGCGACAAGATCGAAATCGACACGCGTACCGACGAATACAAGAGCCGCGCCTAAGCGTTGGCTTGCGACCGCAGCGCCTTCTCACGGTTGAGGCGGTGCGGTTCGTCAGGTAACAAAAAAGCGCTCGTCCCTTCGGGGTCGAGCGCTTTTTGTTTGTGCTGATCGATTTGGACCGAGTCGCCCCGGTCGTCAATCGGTGGTCGGAGCCGCCCGCGAGAGGTCCCGCGGATCGCTCCGAATCTGCACAACCTTAGCCGCCGAACGTCTCCGCGATCAGGCGCTTCGCCGCCTGGTACTCCGGCTGTGCGAGCATCTTCTCCCAGCCGTGCACCTTGCCACGACCCAGCAGGTGCTTGATGCGACGCTGCGAGACGGTGTCGGCCACCGGCTTCATTTCGCGCAGCAGGCGGTCAGCCTTTTCCGGACTGTTGCAGATCAGCACCATGTCACAGCCGGCGTCCAGCGCCGCGTGCGCTGCGGTCACAACATCGCCCGCCGCGCTCGCGCCCTGCATCGACAGGTCGTCGCTGAAGATCACGCCGTCGAAACCATATTGACCACGCAGGATGTCCTTGAGCCACTTGGCCGAGAAGCCGGCCGGGTTCGGGTCGACCTGCGGATAGATCACGTGGGCCGGCATCACCGCTGCGAGCGACATGCCAAGCCAGTCGTAAGGTTGCGCATCGACGGACAAAATCTCGTCAAGCGAACGCTCGTCCACGGGAATCTCGTGATGCGAGTCGGCCGCCACAAAACCATGCCCCGGAAAGTGCTTGCCGCAGTTCGCCATCCCTGCGAGCAACAGCCCGTGGTTAAGACTCTTGGCGAGCATAGCCACCACGCGCGGGTCCGCGTCGAACGCACGGTCGCCGATCACGGCAGACGTCCCATAGTCCAGATCCAGCACCGGCGTGAAACTCAGGTCGATGTCGCAAGCACGCAGTTCCGACGCGAGCACGTAGCCTACGGCCGTCGTGACACGCGTTGCCTTGAACACATCCTCATGCCAGAGCTTGCCCAGCTTGCCCATCGCGGGCAGATGGGTGAAGCCGTCGGTACGAAAACGCTGCACGCGTCCGCCTTCATGGTCGACGGCAATCAGAATGTCGTCGCGCACGTCGCGAATCTGCTTCGTGAGCGAGCACAGTTGTGCGCGGTCGTCGAAGTTGCGGGCGAACAGAATGACACCCCCGGTCAACGGGTGATCGATGCGACGGATGTCGTCTTCGCTGAGGGTCAGCCCGACAACGTCCAGCATCACCGGGCCCGGCCTGCGCTTCGTCATTGCGATTTCTCCGATGCAATATTGCCAATGTTGCCTAAATTACGTGACGCGATCGCAAAGGCGACCGCGTATTCCTTTTCGTCTGTGATCGAAATTTCGATCGACAGTTGCCGCTCGGCGAGCCACTGCACCAACTCGCCCGATGCGACCACCACCGGCTTACCCGAGGGCGCATTGAGCGTCTGCACCGCACGCCACGTCATCGGCCAGCGCATTCCGAGACCGATGGCCTTAGAGACGGCTTCCTTCGCGGCGAACCGCGTGCACAGGTAAGCCAGCCCGCGCACCTCGGAGCGCTTCTGACGAGCGTAATAAACCTTGAGTTCCTCAGGCCCGAGCACGCGCTCTACGAATCGGCCTTTCGTGCGCGCCATCACGCCCACGACGCGACTGATTTGCAGGATGTCGGTACCCACGCCGTAGATCGTCGTCGGCCCCTGAGGCGCGATACCGCTGGCGGCCACAGGGGCCGCCGTCGGACTGGCCGACGAAGACGGTGAGGACGAGGGATTCGAATCGCTCATGAGGGCAGTCGTGTCACGGCTTGATGCAGCGATAAAGTGGCTAGGCGCGAACGAGCTGACGGGATACCGCCGCTCAGCCGCGCGCCGCGATGCGGCTCGCGACCATGATGGCCTTCATCTCGCGAACCGCGTTCTCCCAGCCCGCGAAAAGGGCGTGAGCGACGATGGCGTGTCCGATGTTCAGCTCGGAGATACCTTCGATGGCCGCGATGGGCTGCACGTTCTCGTAGTGCAAGCCATGACCGGCATTGACGCGTAGTCCCAGCGACACACCCAGCGCCACCGCACGTTCGATGCGAGCGAACTCGGCTTCGCGCGTGGCTTCGTCATGCGCTTCGGCGTAACGCCCCGTGTGCAGCTCGACGACCGGTGCGCCCATGCGCGCAGCGGCGCGAATCGGTGCCTCGTCCGGGTCGATGAAGAGCGATACACGGCTGCCGGCTTCGCCAAGCTGTTGCGTCGCGGCAGCGATACGGTCGTACAGTCCGACGACGTCCAGCCCGCCTTCGGTCGTCAGCTCCTGACGGCTCTCCGGCACCAGACAGACATCGTGCGGCTTCACGCGGCAGGCGATCGCCAGCATCTCTTCCGTCACCGCACACTCGAGATTCATGCGCGTGATCAGCTTGTCGCGCAGATTCGTCACGTCGTCGTCGCGAATATGACGACGGTCCTCACGCAAGTGCAGCGTAATCACATCCGCGCCCGCCTCTTCGGCCAGCAGCGCTGCCCTGATCGGATCCGGATATTGCGTGCCGCGCGCGTTGCGCACCGTGGCGACGTGATCGATGTTGACCCCGAGGTCGATGGCGTTGCCTTGGAAGAAGAGGCTCATAGTTTTTGCAGGTCGAGCAGGATCTGCCGGGTATTGAGCGGCACGCCGCCCAAATGGTGGTTGAGTAGAAAGCGCATGAGCAACTTGCTTTGCTGCACGGTCTGCGCCCGTGAATAATCGTCTTGCTCCATGTCGAGCAGGGTCTGCCCCGCCACGACCGGCCAGTCCGACGGTTCGTCGCCGCGCGCGGGACGCACGCCCCAGTCGGGGTGGAACACGTAGCGGCGATCCGGCACGACCTTGCCACGCGTTTGCGTGCAACGGTCGAACGCGACCGCATAGCCGGTCTCGCGCAACAACACGCGCTCGAACGCGCGCAGGATCACGCCCGCCGGTTCGCCATGCGCGAGATGATGCAGCGTCGTCAGGTAGTGCTGAAACAGCTTGTCGTGGGGGTCGTCGCGCGCACAGAACTTCACCAGCAGTTCGTTCAGGTAGAAGCCCGAGAGCAACGCGTCGCCCTCCAGGGGACGCAAACCGCCCACCCACTCAGCCTTCGTCAACGTGCGCAGCTCGCCTTTGCCGAGCCACGCGAGCGAGAGCGGCTGAAACGTCTGAAGCACCCCGCGCAAAGCCGAATGCGGACGCTTCGCGCCCTTGGCGACGAGCGCAATACGCCCGTGGTCGCGCGTGAGCACATCGATGATCAGACTGGTTTCGCGGTAGGGATAGCTGTGAAGCACAAAGCCGGGTTGTTCCGTTACCCGGCTTTGTTCGCGCTCGGCCACCCGGGCGGGCGACGGCGCACGGCGCGCGCGCTTGGCTTCGCGCTTGACGGTATCGGTGTTGGCCTCGGCTTGCTGGAACGCTTCCGAGGCATCGTCGTCCGCGGCGCGCGTGCGCGTGCTCTTCGGACGTGCGGGCCGCGCCCCCACCGCTTCCGAAGCGGCGCGCGGGGATCGCGCCGATCGCGTAGCTTGCGTGGCTTGTGATGTGCCGCCCGCCGGCGTTATCGCATCCGGCGCGTCGACATCGTCACGTGAAGTATCCAGCTCACTCGTAGCCATATGCCCGCAGGCCGGCTTCGTTGTCGGCCCAACCGCCCTTCACCTTGATCCACACTTCCAGATACACGGGACCGTCGAAGAGCTTCGCCATATCGAGGCGCGCATCGGTGGAAATCTGCTTGAGCTTCGCACCCTTGTTGCCGATGATCATCGCCTTGTGATTATCGCGATCGACCAGAATCGTCGCGAAAATACGGCGCAGATTTCCTTCGACTTCGAACTTGTCGATGATGACCGTGCTCGTGTACGGCAATTCGTCGCCCGTCCAGCGGAACACCTTTTCGCGCAGGATTTCGGCCGCCATGAAGCGCTCGCTGCGATCGGTCAGATCGTCCTCGCCGTAGATCGGGTCGCCTTCGAGCAGATACGGACGCAGCACACCGAGCAAGCGCTTGATGTCGTCTTCGCGCTTCGCCGACATCGGCACGATTTCACGGAAATCGCGCACTTCGCCCAGCTTGCGCAGGAACGGCAGCATCTCGGCCTTATCGTTGATGCGGTCCAGTTTGTTGACGATCAGCAGCACCGGCGTGTTCTCCGGCAGGAGCTTGAGCACCTTCTCGTCGTCCGGGCCGAAATTGCCCGCTTCGATCACGAACATCACCACGTCGACGCTCGACAGCGTGGACGTTACCGCGCGATTGAGCGAGCGGTTGAGTGCGGTCGCGTGACGTGTCTGGAAACCCGGCGTGTCGACGAAGATGTACTGCGCGTCTTCCGTGGTGTTGATGCCGGTGATGCGATGTCGCGTGGTCTGCGCCTTGCGCGACGTAATGCTGATCTTCTGACCGACGAGGGCGTTGAGCAGCGTCGATTTGCCGACGTTCGGACGCCCGACGATCGCCACGGTACCGCAGCGAAAATCCGTCTTATCGTTCATGGTTGGAAACTCTCTTGAAAGGGGGACAGCAGCGCTTGCTCTCCCCCTGAATAGGACTCAGGCAGCTGCCGGAGGTTGCTTGGCGGCGTCGGCCTTGTCGGCGGGCTTATCGGACGGTTTCTCGGACGGCTTCTCGGACGCTTTGTCGGCAGGCTTGTCGGCGGTCGCCTTGTCCGCAGTCTTGTCTGCGACTTTGTCCCCCCCACCTGCCGCGCGCTCCGTAGGCTTTTCAACCGATGCGGCCGCGTTACGCGGAGCGCCGTTGCTCGACGCGGTCATTGCCGGTGCCGTAGTCGCTCCGGCCGAAGCATCGCGCGCCTCCTTGGGCTCGGCCTGCGACGCCACCGTCAGTTGCCCGGCCTGTCCGGCCTTCTTCGCTTCCGAAGCCGCCGCCTTGGCAGCACGCTTCTTCGCCGCCTTCGCACTCTTCTCGGCCTTCGGCTTCGCGAGTGCGGGCATCTTTTGCACTTCTTCCAGCGCCTTCTTGGCCGCTGCCTGCTCGGCCGCACGACGGCTGGCCCCCGAACCGCCCACCTTGATGTCAAGCTTCGGCACGGTGCACTCGACCTCGAACTGCTGGTTGTGCGCCGCCCCGTGGGTGGCGATCACCGTGTACTGCGGCAGTGCGATCTTGTGGCCTTGCAGGTATTCCTGAAGCAGCGTCTTGGCGTCTTTGCCGAGCGTCTTCGGATCGACATGTTCGAGCACAGGCGTGTACAGGCGCTCGATCACCGCATAGGCCTTCTCGAAACCGCCATCGAGGTACATCGCACCGAACAGCGCTTCGAGGGTGTCGGCCAGAATCGAGGGACGACGGAAACCACCGCTCTTGAGCTCGCCTTCGCCGAGGCGAAGAAAATCGGAAACGCCAAGCGTCTGCGCGATCTCGTACAACGATTGTTGTTTCACGAGATTGGCGCGCACACGTGAGAGGTCGCCTTCGTCGAGCTTGCCGTAGCGACGGAACAGAATCGCTGCGACCGAACAGTTCAGAATGGAATCGCCGAGAAACTCCAACCGCTCATTGTTGGCGGCACTGTGGCTACGGTGCGTCAGTGCTTGGCTAAGCAATTCCGCATCGTGGAAACGATACTGGAGACGTTCTTCCAGTTGATTCAGTGATTGAGACATGGCGCAAGTATAGCGCGACGCTCCCGCCCCGGCGCGGGTCGTCGCCAAGAAACGACGGGCTGGATCGCCATCTGACGGGCTTTTCGGACTGGCGTGAGATCGGTGGATCGGACAATTCCGAGGTCAGGACCGGTCGGTCCCTCCGGCCAACGTCTGCCATCGCACCTTTTATTTCTTATTTAAAAACAATAATGCGGAAATTGACGAAATAACGTCAATTTCCGCATCAATTCAATCCCTGACGGGGAGGTATGCCTCCCGGTGAAGCGACCGACTTACTGGAAGCCGCCCAGACGCTTCAGGTTCGAGAAGTTCATCCAGATGAAGAACGCCCGGCCCACGATGTTCTGCTCGGGCACAAAGCCCCAGTAGCGGCTGTCCGCACTGTTGTCGCGGTTGTCGCCCATCATGAAGTAGTTACCCGGCGGCACCTTGCAGATCACGCCCTGGCTGTTGTACTGGCAGTTCTGCTTGTTCGGGAAGTCGTCGGCGCCCATGATGTACGGCGGCACGTTCGGGTCGTTCAGAATCCGGTTCTTCACACCGCCGACCGTCTCCTCGAACTGCTTGAAGTACGCGATGTGCTCGTCGTCGAAGTAATCCGGCAGCGCGGTTTCCGGCACCGGTTCGCCGTTGATCGTGAGCTTCTTGTTCTGGTAAGCCACCACGTCGCCCGGTACACCGATCACACGCTTGATGTAGTCCATCGACTCATCCTTCGGGTAACGGAACACCACGACATCGCCACGCTTCGGCTCGCCCAGATCGATGATCTTCTTGTTGACCACCGGCAGACGAATGCCGTAATCGAACTTGTTCACAAGGATGAAATCGCCGACGAGCAGCGTCGGGATCATCGAGCCCGACGGGATCTTGAACGGCTCGACCACGAACGAGCGCAGCACGAACACCGCCAGAATCACCGGGAAGAAGCTTGCCGAGTACTCCAGCCACCACGGCTGACGCAGCTTGTCGTCACGCAACTTCGCGCGCGCACTCGCCAGCGCATTGCCTTCCTGCGAACCAGAGCCCTGGATACCGGAGCCCTGCAACGCAAGCTGCTGCTGATCGAATTGCGCCACTGCCGTCTGTGCTGCCCGGCGGCGCGCCGGTTGAAACACCAACTTGTCGGCCACCCAGGCCACCCCGGTCACCAGCACCAGGATCAAAAGAATCAGGGCGAAATTCATGCGGGACCTGTCGCTACGTTATTTGTCTTCGACTTGCAAAATGGCAAGGAACGCTTCCTGGGGAATTTCAACGCTCCCCACCTGCTTCATGCGTTTCTTACCTTCCTTCTGTTTCTCGAGCAGCTTCTTCTTACGCGAGATGTCGCCACCATAGCACTTCGCCAGCACGTTCTTGCGCAGCGCCTTGATGTTCTCACGCGCGATGATGTTCGCACCGATGGCCGCCTGAATCGCCACATCGTACATCTGACGCGGAATGATTTCCCGCATCTTCGACGCGACTTGTGCACCGCGACGACGGCTCTCCGAACGGTGGACGATGATCGACAACGCGTCGACCTTGTCGTTGTTGATCAGCATGTCGACCTTGACCACGTCCGACGCGCGATATTCCTTGAACTCGTAATCCATCGACGCATAACCGCGCGATACCGACTTCAAACGGTCGAAGAAGTCGAGCACGATTTCGGCCATCGGAATCTCATAAATCAGACGCACCTGACGGCCGTGATACTGCATGTCGATCTGCACGCCGCGCTTTTGCTGGCAAAGCGTGACGACCGAGCCGACGTACTCCTGCGGCATGTACAGGTTCACGGTCACGATCGGCTCGCGCACTTCTTCGATACGGCCCGGGTCCGGCATTTTCGCCGGGTTTTCCACCGAGACGATCGTGCCGTCGCGCTCCGTCACCTCATAAATCACGGTCGGTGCCGTGGTGATGAGGTCCATGTCGAATTCGCGCTCCAGACGCTCCTGCACGATTTCCATGTGCAGCAGGCCCAGGAAGCCGCAACGGAAACCGAAGCCCAATGCCTGGGAAACTTCCGGTTCGTATTGCAGCGACGCGTCGTTGAGCTTGAGCTTTTCAAGCGAGTCGCGCAGGGCATCGTACTGGTTGGCTTCGACCGGATAGAGGCCGGCGAACACCTGCGGCTTGACTTCCTTGAAGCCCGGCAGCGGTGCCTCGGCCGGCTTGGTCGTGGTCGTCACAGCGTGGGTGACGGTATCGCCCACCTTCGCCGCGTTCAGTTCCTTGATGCCCGAGATGATGAAGCCCACCTGACCGGCCGACAGCGACGCGAGTTGCTTGGACTTCGGCGTGAACACGCCCACCTGCTCGACCAGATAGCTGGAGCCCGTGGCCATCAGGTGAATCTTTTCCTTCGGCTTGAGCGTGCCGTTGACCACGCGCACCAGCATGACCACGCCGACGTAGCTATCGAACCACGAGTCGATGATCAGGGCCTGCAGCGGCGCATTGGCGTCGCCCTTGGGCGGCGGCACTTTGGCGATCAGCGCTTCGAGCACGTCTTCCACGCCCAGACCGGTCTTGGCCGAACAGCGCACGGCGTCGGTCGCCTCGATACCGATGACGTCCTCGATCTCCTGGATCGCGTTCTCCGGCTCGGCCGACGGCAGGTCGATCTTGTTGAGCACCGGCACGACTTCCACGCCCAGCTCGATGGCGGTGTAGCAGTTCGCGACGGTCTGCGCTTCCACGCCCTGCGAGGCGTCGACGACGAGCAGCGCGCCTTCGCAAGCGGACAGCGAACGGCTCACTTCGTACGAAAAGTCGACGTGTCCCGGCGTGTCGATCAGGTTGAGGTTGTAGACCTTGCCGTCGCGTGCCTTGTATTGCAGCGCGGCAGTCTGTGCCTTGATGGTGATGCCCCGCTCGCGCTCGAGATCCATCGAGTCGAGGACGCGAGATTCCATTTCACGATCGGACAAACCGCCGCTCAGCTGGATGATGCGATCGGCCAGGGTGGATTTCCCGTGGTCGATGTGGGCGATGATCGAAAAATTGCGAATATGGTCCATGAGGCGGGGCTATAGAAAAGTCGGTGCCATCGGATTCGGCTCGGCAGCGACTTTCGAGAGAATCGGCAAACATGACATTTTAGCCGAAAGCGCACCGATTCCGTCCGGAATCGCGCGCATCGAAGCGATATAGCGGGAATAAGCTGGATTCAGTGGAAATGATCGGCAGGTGCTGGTTTCGTTCTGAACGGTCCTGACCGGACGAAGCGTCAGGCCCGGGAGAAAACGGTGGCGACGGCGTCGGCATCGAAACGATATCGGCACAGTTCGCGCTCGCCCAGGGCAAGCACCGGCACGATCTCGTCGTACTTCGCTTCGAGTGCCGGATCGCTGTCGACGTCGATCACCGTGACCGAGAAATCCCACGCCGGACGCATCGCTTCGAGCGCCGCAAGCATGTCATCGCACAGATGACACCACTTGCGGCCGTAGAGCGTGAGCGCCGGCGCGGTCATGGGCTGGCTTACTTGCTGCCCTGCGCACGCGGGCGCAGCGGCACGAACTGCGTCGCATCGCCACGGCGCACCAGGATCGGCACCAGACGCTTCGGATCGAGCGCCTTCACCACATCCTCGAACTGCTTGGCATTGGCGATGTCGGCATCGCCCACTCGCAGAATGATGTCACCCTGCTGGAGCCCGGCACGGCCCGCCGGGCCTTCCGCCAGTTCGACCTGCACGCCGCCACGCAGCTTCAGGTCCTTCTTCTGCGCTTCGGTCAGATCGGAGACGACCAGCCCCAACGCGTTCGGATGCGGCGCTTCGGCACTGCCGCCCTGAGCTTTCGACGCCTTGGGCGTATCCGTATCGGCCTCGGCAATCGTGATCTTCAGATCCTGATTCTTGCCCTTGCGCAGAACTTGCAGCGTTGCGCTCGACCCCGGCTTCGTCTCGCCGACCATACGCGGCAGGTCCGTCGCGTGATCGACCGGACGGCCTTCGAACTTCATGATGATGTCGCCTGGCTGCACGCCCGCCTTCTCGGCCGGGCTGCCCGGCTCGATACTGCGCACCAGCGCGCCCTGAGCACGCGGCAAACCCAGCGAATCGGCCACATCCTTGCTCACTTCGCTGATCGCCACGCCGATACGGCCGCGCACGACCTTGCCCGTCTTCTTGAGCTGATCGACCACGCGCATCACTTCGTCGATCGGAATCGCGAACGAAATGCCCATGAAGCCGCCGGTCTGGCTGTAGATCATCGAGTTGATGCCCACGACCTCGCCACGCATATTGATCAGCGGACCACCCGAGTTGCCCGGGTTCACGGCCACATCCGTCTGGATGAACGGCAGATAATCGCCCGTGTCACGGCCCTTAGCCGACACGATGCCCGCGGTTACCGTATTTTCGAGACCGAACGGCGATCCGATCGCCACCACCCACTCGCCCACGCGCAGCTTGTTCGAGTCGCCGACAGGCACTGTCGGCAGGTCCTTCGCTTCCACCTTGACCACGGCGACGTCGGTACGCTTGTCCGCGCCGACCAGCTTTGCCTTGAACTCGCGCTTGTCGGTCAGGGTGACGTAGATGCTGTCCGCACCATCGACCACGTGTGCGTTCGTCAGAATGTAGCCGTCGTTCGAGACAATGAAGCCCGAACCCACGCCACTGTTCTGCTCTTCATCCGGCTGGGGCTGGCCGCGTTTCGGCGTACCACCCTTCGGGCCCGGCTGCTGCGGCATGGGCACGCCGAAGAAGCGGCGGAACAGCTCGGCCATGTCGTCGTCCATACCGGGCGGCAAACCGCGCTGATTGCGGCTAACGCGCTCGGTCGTCCGAATGTTCACGACGGCCGGGCCGACGCGATCGACGAGCTGAGTGAAATCGGGAAGATTGCTGACAAGCGGTGCGTTCGACGATGTCGATCCGCCGCTCGGTGCCGAGGCCGGCGCAGCAAAAGCGGCGGGGGCTCCCGCCAATTGGGCGGCAATGGCGCCGCCGAGGATGACACGAAGCAGGAGAGTCTTCTTCATTGGAAGATCGTGGTGCGCGAAAGTCTCGGAATCCCTGAGGGCAGTCCGGCACTCAACGCACTGTCGCGTCACGTCTGCCTCGCTGCCCGGACCGCACCGTTACCGGTTGCGGCCCACCCGACAGCCGGTCACTTCGCCGGCTGTTTGTACTCGATGCTGGATGCGAACTGTTGCAGGGTTGCCTGCGGCACTTCGCCGAGCAAGGTCAGCCAGAAGTCACCATAGCGCTTGATGAGGATGTTCGTCGCTCCGGCGCTACCGTGGCCTTCCTTGCGCTCACGCGTGGCCGGCTCGATAAACACCGAAAGTCCGGCCATGCCGTCGGAATATACCACCTGCTGGACTTCCAGCGGTTTGCCGTCAGCCGTCGAGCGCATCGTACGACGCACTTCCCGCACGGCCTTGAATCCCGGTACCTTCTTGTCGACGTCGATGCTCCAGCCAGCGTCCGACAGGCGCGTCGTCGCAATCTGCGGCTTCACGACATGCCAGCCGTGTGTGGCCTGAATCGCGTGGACGATTCGCGCCTTCTCGCTCGGCACGCCGATCGAGATTTGCGAGAACGCCGCCTGCTCCAGCAGATGACCCTCGGCATCGAGCGTCTGCGCGCGCAGCAACAAACCGGTGTTGCGATCGGCCCACAAGCGATAACCGAAACGGTAATCGTCTTTCGGCGTGAGCTCGATCACCATGCAATCGAAGCCTGCCATCCGTTCGTTCGGCAGCAGCTTCGGGGCGTAGTAGTCGAGCACGTCGCGATTGGGCGTCGCGAGCAATGCGGGGAACGAGTCCTTGCTCTCGCGCTTTTCCTGGAAGACGGTCTTCTGCTCGGGAATCAGCGTGTAGACATCTTCGTTCTGACGAAGAATGCGACGCTGACGTCCGTCGAGCGTCTCCAGTTCTTCGTACTCGTTACCCTTCTCGGCGAAGTGACTGATCTTCGACGAACGCATGGTCGAACCACGCTGATACACGAAGGTGCCGATGTAGTTTTGCGTTTGCGCCGCACGGTGGATCTTGTTGAGCCACGCACTGACTTCGCGTTTCTCGACCAGTGGGTCGGTGGACGCGGAGGCCTGCGCCCACGCCTGCGTTTGCAGGGTGCTCGCCAGCAGGAATGCAAACAAGAAGAAAGTGCGCCCGAAGGGCGCACGCGGCAAGGATTCGATACTCAGGCGCTGCATTTATTCGTCCGCTTGCGCCGAGGCTCGCATGTAAGGGGAAACGCTCTGACCGATCGGGGCCGGCGCATATTGCTGGTGAGCCGCGAGATACTGGTCGAGACGCGCATCGCGCAGCACGATCACATCGTTCGGCGCACCCGCACCGTTGGCGGCCACAGCGGCTTGCGGCTGCTGCGACAGCGCCACACGCGTGAGGCTGGAACCGCTCGCAGCCGGCGCAGCGGTCTGAGCGAGCACCTGCGGTTGCGCGCCACCTGCCGGATGATCCTGCAGACGCGGCACCACGACCCACGACAACGCAGCGACTGCAGCGGCGGCAGCGGCCGTCGGCAGGACGCGACGAACGCGCAGGAAAGGATTGATTCGCGTGACACGCGAGCCGCCGGCTTTTGCGCCCGCCGCTGTCGCTGCCTGAGCGTCGGCCAGTGCGGCCGGCGCGAGCAGGTGCGGCTCGGCTTCGAGACGCGCGGCGAAGGAGGCCATAAAGGCAGACTCCGAACGCGGCAGCGTCAGTTCATCGGAACGCAATGCGTCCCCGATCAGATGGTAGTCGTCCCACAGAGGCCGGCCCGAGGCGTCAGCCTCGTCCAGCAGGGCGGCCAGTTCGTCCGGATCGAATTCCCCGTCCATCAACGCGGAAATCCGCTCGGCTTGCAGCCCCCGCTGCGTTTGCACCGTCGCTGATCCCATGATATCCCCCAACGAAAATAACTTCCCCGGCGGCGCGCTCACCAGCGCTTACCGTCAGGCGTGTCCAGCAGCGGCCTGAGCCGGCTGGCAATCGCTTCACGCGCCCGGAAAATTCGCGAACGGACCGTTCCGATCGGGCACCCCATGGCTTCGGCGATCTCTTCGTAGCTCAACCCTTCGATTTCTCGCAGGGTAATTGCCGTCCGAAGTTCATCGGGCAAAGCCTCCATCGCTGTGTTGACCGTTTGAGCAATCTGCTTGCTCATCAGCATCGACTCAGGCGTGTTGATATCCCTTAGTTGATCGGCCTCGGCAAAAGTTTCAGCTTCTTCAGCGTTCGCTTCAGTCGAAGTCGGTGCACGACGTCCCTGGGTCGCCAGGTGGTTTTTCGCCGTGTTGACAGCAATACGATACAACCAGGTATAGAACGCCGACTCGCCGCGAAACTGCGGCAAGGCGCGGTAGGCCTTGATAAAGGCCTCCTGCGTCACATCCTCGACCTCGGCGGCGTCGCGCACGAGCCGCGATACGAGGCGGATGATCTTGCGGTGATATTTCGCGACCAACAGCTCGAAGGCGGCTTTGTCGCCTTTCTGCACGCGCTCAACGAGCGCTTGGTCGATTTCTCGTTCACTCACCTGATTTGGATCCGTATTTTCTCTGGCTGCCGGGCCCGAACGGGCCCAATTGCACCGTGGCAGCACTGGCCACCACGGCTGGAAGTGTCTTTGACGCCGCACGCCCGGGCACACTCACCGGAGCGTGGGTCAGCGGGACGGGACGCCTGCGGGGCGTCCCGCGAACTTAGACTCGCTGGAAGACCAGCGTGCCGTTAGTCCCGCCAAATCCGAAAGAGTTCTTCAACGCGACATCAATTTTCATGTCACGGGCCGTATTTGCGCAGTAGTCGAGGTCGCAAGCCGGATCCTGATTGAAGATATTGATCGTCGGCGGCGATTTCTGATGATGAACGGCCAGCACGGTGAACACCGATTCCAGGCCGCCTGCACCGCCCAGCAAGTGGCCGGTCATCGACTTGGTCGAATTCACCACGACGCGCTTGGCCGCATCGCCCATCAGACGCTTAACCGCGACCGTCTCGGCGATATCGCCCAACGGCGTCGACGTGCCGTGCGCATTCACATAGTTGACCGAGTCGGCGTTCAGGCCGGCATCGCGCAGCGCGTTCGTCATGGCACGCAGTGCGCCGTCACCGTCTTCGCACGGTGCGGTCATGTGATACGCGTCGGCGCTCATGCCGAAACCCGTGAGTTCGGCGTAGATCTTGGCACCGCGCGCCTTGGCGTGCTCGTACTCTTCGACCATCATCACGCCAGCGCCTTCGCCCAGCACGAAGCCGTCGCGATCCTTGTCCCACGGACGGCTGGCCGTCGCCGGGTCGTCGTTACGTGTGGACAGTGCGGTCATCGCAGCGAAACCGCCAATACCCAGCGGCGACACCGTCGATTCGGCACCACCGGCGAGCACGGCATCCGCATCGCCGTACTGAATCATGCGTGCAGCCTGGCCGATACAGTGCAGACCGGTCGTGCAAGCCGTGACGATGGCAAGGTTCGGGCCCTTCAGGCCGTACTTGATCGACAGATGACCGGAGATCATATTGATGATCGAACCCGGCACGAAGAAGGGAGAGATCTTGCGCGGACCACCCTTGATCAGGTCGTCGTGCGTATCCTCGATCATCGGCAGACCACCGATCCCGGAGCCAACGAGGACACCGATGCGTTCTGCGTTCTCTGCGGTGATTTGCAGGCCGCTATCCTCAAACGCCTGAATGCCGGCTGCCAGACCGTAATGGATAAACGTATCCATACGGCGAGCTTCCTTGGTCGACAGATACTTCTCTGTCTCGAAGTTTTTGACTTCGCCTGCGAAGCGAACTTTGAACTCGCTCGCATCGAACTTCGTGATGTTGGCGATGCCCGAACGGCCCGCGACCAGATTTTCCCAACCTTCGGCAACAGTGTTGCCGACCGGCGAGATCAGGCCCAGACCGGTAATGACGACGCGACGACGACTCACGATACTCCCCTTCTTCTGCTGGGTCATACAAAACAAAAGCCACAGAGGCGACAAGGTCCGACCCTGCGCTCCCTGCGGCTGACAGGCATGCCCGACGCCAGGAGCCGGTCGGCATCCCGGCCAATCAGGCTATCCGTACGAATTACGCCTTCTTCTGCGACGAGGCGAAATCGATAGCTTGTTGCACGGTGGTGATCTTTTCTGCTTCTTCGTCCGGGATCTCGATCTCGAACTCTTCTTCCAAGGCCATCACCAGCTCAACCGTATCGAGCGAGTCAGCGCCGAGATCGTTCACGAAGCTGGATTCGTTCTTAATGTCGGCTTCCGCGACGCCAAGTTGTTCGGCGACGATCTTCTTGACGCGGCTCTCGATGTTATCCATTCAAACCCTCCGGGGTAGTTAGTTCAGACAAGTGCGCGCATTTTAACAGGTTTGCCAAGCAAAGTTAGCATGCGCCAAATAATGTTCAATGTCGCGCAAAATCATGGAATTTCACCACAATCTGCGCACATCTTCCTTAATTCATGAACATGCCACCGTTCACGTGAAGCGTAGTGCCGGTAATGTAACCGGCCTGCGGAGACGCGAGGAACGCCACCGCATTGGCGATATCTTCCGGCGCGCCCAGACGGCCCAGCGGAATGCGCGCTTTGAGCGCTTCGTGCTGCGCTTCGCCCAGTGCCTTGGTCATATCGGTGTCGATAAAACCAGGGGCCACACAGTTGACCGTGATGTTTCGGCTGCCGATCTCGGCGGCCAGCGAACGCGACATACCCGACACACCGGCCTTCGCAGCAGCGTAGTTGGCCTGCCCCGGGTTGCCCGCAGAGCCGACCACCGACGTCACATTGATGATCCGGCCGCTACGCGCCTTCATCATCGGCTTAATGACAGCGCGCGACAGACGGAAGATCGCCTTGAGGTTCGTGTCGATCACGTCGTCCCACTCATCGTCCTTCATCCGCATCGCGAGGTTATCGCGGGTGATGCCAGCGTTATTGACGAGGATGTCGAGCTTGCCGTGTTGTTTGAGGATGTCGTCCAGCGCTGCGGCCACGCCTTCGGCGTCGGTCACATTCAGGACAATGCCCTTGCCCGCGACACCGGCTTCTGCGAAATAGGCATCGATGCCTTGCGCACCGGCTTCGCTGGTGGCGGTGCCTACGACCGTCGCCCCCTGGCGAGCCAGTTCGAGGGCGATGGCACGACCGATGCCGCGCGAAGCGCCGGTCACCAGCGCCACGAGGTTTTCGAGTTGCTTGCTCATGAAAGAATTACCCTTGCCTATGGCTTACGAGAGTTGGGCGCGCACATCGGCCAGCGAGGCCGGATCGGTGACCGCCAAACCCGTGAGATTGCCGTCGATGCGCTTGGTCAGGCCGGTGAGCACCTTGCCCGGACCGCACTCGACCACTTGCGTCACGCCTTGCGCGGCGAGCCACTTGACCGATTCGACCCAGCGCACCGGCGCGGCCGCCTGACGCACCAACGCGTCCTTGATGCGAGCGACGTCGGTTTCGACGGCCACATCTACGTTATTGACGAGCGGGACCTGCGGCGAGTTAAACGTCACGCTAGCCAGATACTCTCGCAGACGATCCGACGCAGGCTTGAGCAGCGACGAATGGAACGGCGCGGACACCGGCAGCACGAGCGCGCGCTTGGCACCTGCGGCCTTGGCCAGCTCGCAAGCCTTTTCCACACCCGCCTTGGCGCCAGCGATCACGACTTGTGCCGGCGCATTGAAGTTGACGGCCTCGACCACGCCCGCCGCCGATGCTTCGGCGCAGACGGTGCGAACGGTGTCGTCGTCCAGACCGAGAATCGCGGCCATACCGCCTTGACCGACCGGCACGGCTTCCTGCATGGCCTGCGCGCGAAAACGCACGAGCGGCACGGCGTCCTTGAATGCGATGACGCCAGCGGCGACCAGTGCCGTGTATTCACCGAGGCTATGGCCTGCGACGAAAGCCGGCGTTGCGCCACCTTCAGCCAGCCACGCGCGGTACATCGCGTAGGCAGCGGTGAGCATCACCGGCTGTGTGTTGGTCGTGAGGTTGAGTTCTTCGGCGGGGCCGGCGGCGATCAGCTTGGCGATGTCCTGCCCGAGGGCGTCCGAAGCTTCGGCAAGCGTTTCGCGCACGACGGCGTTGTCCGCAAAAGCGTCGAGCATGCCCACCGATTGGGATCCTTGTCCCGGGAAAACGAAAGCGAATGTCATAGCGGCTGGTTTTACAGTCAGATTCGGAAAACATGGCGGCGTATCTTAGCGCGCCGCAACGACGCGCAAGAGAGCGTTCCCACGCGCACCGCCGATGCCGCACCTCACAAAGCGCAGCGGGTTCGCGTGGCGCTACGGCGCCGTGACGTTACATGCGGAACAGCACCGCGCCCCACGTAAAGCCGCCACCGACGCCTTCGATCATGACGTTCTGGCCGGCTTTGATACGACCGTCGCGAACGGCGACGTCGAGTGCGAGCGGAATCGATGCAGCGGAAGTATTGCCGTGCTGGTCGACGGTCACGACCATTTTCTCTTCGGCGCCCAGCTTGCGGGCCGTGCTCGTCATGATGCGAAGATTGGCCTGATGCGGAATCAGCCAGTCGATCGCCGACGCTTCCAGCCCAGCCTTCTCGAGGGCCTCGTGAGCCACCTTCTCGAGTACCTTGACGGCCAGCTTGAACACCGCCTGACCATCCATATAAAGGAATGCTTCACCCTGCACCGCACCACCGCTCACATTGCCAGGCACGCAGAGGATGTTCGAATGGCTGCCGTCCGCGTGCAGTGCGCTCGAAAGAATGCCCGGCTCGCTGGACGCTTGCAGCACGACCGCACCCGCGCCGTCGCCAAACAGCACGCACGTCGTACGGTCATTGAAATCGAGAATGCGCGAGAACGTTTCCGCACCGATCACAAGCACGTTGCGGTAAGCGCCCGAGCGGATAAAGTTGTCGGCCGTCGCCATCGCGTAAGCGAAGCCCGAGCAAACGGCCTGAATGTCGAACGCGGCGCAACCGTTGGTGATGCCGAGCTTCGTCTGCACGAGGCAGGCCGTACTCGGGAACACGAAATCGGGTGTGGACGTGGCCACCATGATCAGGTCGATCTGGTCGGCGTTCAGTCCTGCCATGTCGAGCGCACGCTTGGCGGCTTCCACCGCCATATCGCTGCTCGTCTGGTCGGGCGCGGCGAAATGACGCGCCTGAATACCGGTACGGGCGACGATCCACTCGTCACTCGTCTCGATGCCTCGGGTGGCAAGCTCTTCTGCCAACTGCTGATTGGTCACGCGTCGTGCCGGCAGGTAGCTGCCGGTGCCGACGACACGGGAATAAATCGCGGACTGGGTCATCTTATGGTCGGTTAGCGCACCGGGGCGGGACCGGCTTCAGAGCGCCGGAATGGCGCTCACCGGCTTGTTGTCCTGGAGCTGGGTCTGATTCTCTTGCATGGCGTGCGACAGACGGTCAAGCACACCGTTGCGAACTGCATCATAGCCGCGTTTGATGGCCCATTCAAACGAGTAGGCATCGGCGGAACCGTGGCTCTTGATGACGAGCGCACGCAACCCGAGCAACGCAGCACCGTTGTAACGGCGATGATCGACGCGGTTCTTGAAGCGAGTGAGAATCGGCAGTGCGATGACGGCAATCACCTTCGTCCACCATGTACGGGTGAACTCTTCGCGGATCATGTCGCCAAGCATCTGTGCCAGGCCTTCGGAGGTTTTGAGCGCAACGTTGCCGACGAAACCATCGCAGACGACGATATCGGTCGTGCCGCGATAAATGTCGTTGCCTTCCACGTTGCCGTAGAAATTCAGCGTGGAGCCGCGCAGCAGCTCGCCCGCCTGCTTGATGACGTCGTTGCCTTTGATGACTTCTTCGCCAATGTTGAGCAGGCCGATCGACGGACGTTCCTTGCCATCGACCGCCGCGACGAGCGCGTGGCCCATTTCGGCGAATTGCAGCAGGTGAGTCGGTTCGCAGTCGACGTTGGCGCCCAGATCGAGCATCGTCGTGTAGCCGCCCTTCTCGTTCGGCAGCACCGTGGCAATCGCCGGGCGCTCGATACCGGGCAGCGTCTTGAGGACGTAACGCGAGACGGCCATCAGCGCGCCGGTATTCCCGGCGGACACGCAGGCCTGCGCGCGCGCTTCCTTGACCAGATTGAGCGCCACGCGCATCGAAGAGTCTTTCTTCTTGCGCAGCGCGGTCTCGACCGAGTCGTCCATGGCGACGACTTCACTCGCATTGACGACGGACAGGCGCGGGTGATCCGTCACACGAAGCTTCGCGAGCTGCGCGTTGATGATCTCCTGCTGCCCGACCAGCACAAGTTCGACATCGTCGGTGGATTGCACGAAGCGAACCGCAGCCGGCACCGTCACCGATGGGCCGTGGTCTCCGCCCATACAATCGATCGTCAGGGTGACTGTCATGTCGACGTGATTGGCTTGCGGTACAGGTAACAAAAAAAGCGGCAGGATGAGTGCCGCTTTTGCCACATCGGACGATCAAACAGCGCCATGATGGGCGCGTATCGCCTTGAGGGCCGAATTAGTCGTTCTTGGTCTTGATGACCTTGCGACCACGGTAGAAACCGTTCGGCGAGATGTGGTGACGCAGGTGCGTCTCACCCGACGTCGGTTCGACGGCGGTCGACGGTGCGGTCAGGAAATCGTGCGAACGGTGCATGCCGCGCTTCGACGGCGACTTCTTGTTCTGTTGAACGGCCATGATAACTCCTCAAAATATCGCGAAATTTTAACACAGTTCGAGCGCCGCCCTACGGTGTCGGCCTGTCGGCCCGACCTGTGCGACTAACGCAAACATGTTCTTTGGTGAGCCGGAAATCCGGCCGCACATTACTTTCCGTCCTTGTCCGGCGAGCGCTTGAGCGCTGCCAGCGCCGCGAACGGAGACGGCTTATCCTCTTCTTCGGGCTCCGGAGCCGGCTCTGCCAACCCGTCGCTTCCGGTGGCCAGACTATCGTGAACACTCGGACAAACCTCATGCTTCGGGACGATAGGCAAAGCCAACAGCAATTCTTCTTCGATCAGCTCGCGCAAATCGAAATGTTTGGAGCCGACCAGCGCTTCGAGTTCGTCTTCGTCGAGAGGACGCGCTTCTGCCGCAGCTTCGTCAGGCACGATCTCGAACGTCGTTTCCGAGTCGAGCGACTCCTGGTACGGCGTGAGGCAACGCTGGCATTCGAGCCACATCGGGCCTTCGACCGTGAGCGTCAGAAACTGCTTGACGGTGGGCTTGCCATCCGCACGCAGCACGGGCTTCTCCGCCCCTTCCGCACGCCAGTGAAACACGCCCTGAGCATGTCCCGATGCCGAGACTTCGGCCGGCACTTCGGTTACCATGCGCGGCAATGCCGCAAGCTGCACGTCACCTTCCGCCACCCGGCCGGTACGCGCGAATTCGAACAGATCGACGATATATTCGTTCATCACGCTCATCCTTGCCTTGGCGCATCTGACCGCATTTCATGCCCCCTGCCACCCGCAGCGCCTTGATTCGACGCCACTTTCAGGCGTTGGAACCGGTACCGCGCAGGCTGGCGAGACCGAGCGCCAGATTGCAAAAGCCGTGAATTCTAAATAGTTTTTCGTTTCTCGTCAAACACTTAAACCCGATGACCGCACAGCCCCTGCCATCGCTGATCCTGGCCTCCGGATCACGCTATCGCCGCGAACTGCTTGAGCGCCTGCGCCTGCCGTTCTCGGTTGATGTCCCGGACATCGATGAGACGCCCACCACCGGCGAAACACCGCACGACACCTCGCTGCGACTGGCCCGCCAGAAGGCGCAAGCCGTCGCGGCCCGCCACCCCGGTGCCGTCATCATCGGCTCCGATCAGGTCGCAACCTTCGAAGGCCGGCAGATCGGCAAGCCCGGCAATTTCGAGAACGCCATGGCGCAACTGCGCGGCATGCGCGGCAAAGTGGTCGAGTTCCACTCCGCCCTGTGCGTCTACGACGCCCGTAACGGCGAGAGCCAAGCCAAAGACGTCGTAACGCGGGTGAAGTTCCGCGATCTGCCCGATAACGTGCTGGCGGCTTACCTTCACGCAGAAACGCCTTATGACTGCGCAGGCAGCGCCAAATCCGAAGGGCTCGGCATCATGTTGCTCGAAACTATCGAAAACGACGACCCGACGGCGCTCATCGGCCTCCCGCTGATTGCCCTCACGACCATGCTGATGCATGCCGGCATCGCCCTGCCCGGCCCCGGCGTTGCACAGCAAGGGAGCGCAGCATGAGCGGCACGCTGTATCTGATTCCCAACACACTCGGCACGAACACCCGGGGCGGGCTGCCGGCGGTGCTGCCCGAAGAGGTCCGCACAGTAACCGCCGGACTGAAATACTTCGTCGGCGAACAGGCCAAAAGCACGCGCGCGTTTCTGAAACTGGTGGGCGTCGGCACGCCGATCCAGGAAATCGATATCCGTGAGCTGAACGTCAATACGCCCGATGCCGCCATCGACGCCCTGCTCGCACCGATTCTGGCAGGCGCAGATGGCGGCCTCGTGTCGGAGGCCGGCTGCCCGGCTGTAGCCGATCCGGGGGCGCTGCTGGTACGTCGCGCCCATGAAAAGGGCGTGCGGGTGGTGCCATTCGTCGGCCCCAGCTCGATTCTTCTCGCCCTGATGGCCAGCGGACTTAACGGCCAAAGCTTCGCCTTTCACGGCTATTTGCCGACGGATGCGGGCGAGCGCACCAAGCGTCTGCGTGAGCTCGAACAACGCTCGCGCAAGGAAAAGCAGACGCAGATCTTCATCGAGACGCCCTACCGCAACAAAGCGATGCTCGACGCCCTACTGCAAAGCTGCGACGCCTCCACGCTGCTTTGCGTGGCCGTCGATGTCACGCAAGATGCAGAGCAAATCGTGACGCACCGGGTCAAAGGATGGCCGCATGCCAGCGTCGATCTGCACAAACGCCCTGCGATTTTTCTGTTTTTGGCGCAATAACGCGATAACCGGACGGAAATAAGAAAACCCCACGGAAATCCGGCTTCCGTGGGGTTTTTCGTTCTTGCCGTTGTGCCACCCAGGGATAGACGGCTCAGCCTAACGTTAAGTAACGGTTACTTCATCGTCAGCGCGGTGCCCATGAGCATCGTCTTCATCGCCGCCGCGCCCACTGCCGCACCAAAGCGCCGCGCCATGCGTTCAGGCAGGTTTTCCTTAACGGTGTAGTCGACCAGATCGGGGGCCTTGAGCACATCGCGCGCCACGGAGTCGACCGTGCCGAGACCGTCGGCCAACCCCAGTTCGACGGAACGCTGGCCCGTCCAGAACAGGCCGCTGAACAGATCCGGATCATCCTTCAGACGGTCGCCACGGCCCTTTTTGACCGCCGTGATGAACTGTTGATGGACCTGTTCGAGCATGTCCAGCGCGTACGTCTTCTGCTGATCGGTCTGCGGAGAGAACGGATCGAGGAAGCCCTTGTTTCGCCCCGCCGTCAGCAGACGGCGCTCCACGCCCAGCTTATCCATCAAGCCGGTGAAGCCGAAGCCGTCCATCAACACGCCGATGGAGCCGACGATGCTCGCCTTGTCGACGTAAATCTTGTCGGCGGCGGCCGCCACGTAATAGCCGCCGGAGGCGCACATCTCCTCGACCACGACATAAATCGGCTTCTTCGGGTATTTCGCACGCAAACGGGCAATGTCGTCGTAGATCATGCCCGCTTGCACCGGACTACCGCCCGGGCTGTTGATGCGCAGGATCACACCGGCAGCCGATTTGTCTTCGAACGCCGATTCCAGTGCAGCGTTGATCTTCTGCGCGCTCGCCTGACCGTCTGCAGCAAGTTCCCCGCTCAGCGTGACAAGCGCAGTGTGCTTACCGGTGGTCGATCCGACCGAGGTCGAACTCCCGCCATCGAAGTCGAAGACCGACCACACGACAAACGCAATGACCGCCAGGATCAGCAGACGGAAGAATATCTTCCAGCGTCGCGCGGCACGTTGTTCGCGAATGCCAGCCATCAAGACCTTTTCCAGCATTTCGCGCTCCCACGGCTTGACCTCATGGGAATCGCGGCCCGCACCGGACGCCTGTGGCGAACGCCCACCGGGCGGCGTGAAACCGGGTTCGGAGCGCGGTGAATCAGGCGGCAAGGAGTCGGCCATACGTTATCCAGAGACTTGGGTGAAAGACGAGACAGGCGAGACAGACATTGGACCGCTCAGCAACGTTTGAAGCAACTTAGCACCAGATGCGAATGTTTTGTCAGGACGTTGACGTTTCAGGTGCCGCAATACCGGCCTCCGGCCACCAGACGACGGTCGTCGACGCGCCCGGCTCGTTCGATGCGGCGGGCTGTTCCTCGACGCGCAACGGCTGCAATGCCCCGCCACGGCACGGTCCGCCCACGCAAAGCCCGGTATCGGGTTCGTACGTCGCACCATGCGTTGCGCACATCAAGTATAAGCCGCCCGCCTCGAAGAACTGCCCCTCGGACCAGTCCAGCTCCATCGGCACGTGGGCGCACTGATTGAGATAGCCGTAGACCCGCCCGTCGTAACGAATCACGAATGCCGGCGTCGGCCGGCCGCCGACGAGCACCTCGAAGCGAACCCCGAGCCCGCCGTCTTCCAGCGCATTGCCCGCGCAGATCGGTAGCGGCATCGTGGGAAGTGCAACGTCGCTCACACGCGCTCCAGCAGCCACTCGCGCAGCTCGGCCACGCTACTGGCACAGTACGCCGGTTCGAGTGCGGCCAGTTGATCCAGCGGATGCGCGCCACCGTAGGCCACGCCCACGCCCGCCGCGCCGGCGCTGCGCGCCATCTGCAAATCGTGCGTGGTGTCGCCGATCATGACGGTACGGCGCAGATCCTGACCGAGCTCGCGCGTCAGCTCTTGCAACATGGCCGGGTGCGGCTTCGAGAATGTCTCATCGGCGCAACGGGTCGCGTCGAACATTCGCATCAGACCGGCGGACTCGAGCGCCCGGTTCAGTCCGACCCGCGACTTGCCCGTCGCCACGGCGAGGAAACGCCCGCGCGAGCGCAACTCGTCGAGCAACTCACGAACGCCCGGGAACAGCACCGTCTCCTTGTCACCTATCAAATAGTGAAAGCGATAGCGCTCCGACAGGCGCGGATAGTGTGCTGGATCGAGCGAGGGGACGGCCATTTGCAGCGCGTCGCGCAACCCGAGGCCAATGACGTGGCTCGCCAGCTCGTCCGTCGGCACCGGCAGGCCGAGATCTCGGCAAGCCGCCTGGATGCAACGGGTAATCGTGGGCGTCGAGTCCATCAACGTCCCGTCCCAGTCGAACACGACCAGGTCAAATTCAGAGCTTGGCATCAGCGGTGGTGGTTCGAAGTTGATTCAGGAATTGCTCACATTCTGGCGGCAACGCCGCTTCCAACGCAATCGGCGTGTCCAGCACGGGGTGCGTGAACTTCAGCCGGTAAGCATGCAGGAACATCCGCTTGATACCGGGGCGGACGCCGGGCCGCGCCAGATTCTTGTTCAGCGTGAAGTCGCCGTATTTGTCGTCGCCGACGATAGGCGTGCCGCAATGCGCCAGGTGAACTCGAATCTGATGGGTGCGCCCCGTCTTCAGTTCCGCTTCGAGCAACGTATAGGGCGGCAACGATTCCACCATGCGAAATACAGTGTGCGATGCCTGCCCGTCTTCCTGCACCCGCACCCGGCGTTCGCCCTCGGCGGTGACATATTTATATAGCGGTGCCTTGACCGCACGCTTCGGGTCGCGCCATTCGCCCGTGACACAGGCGAGATAGCGCTTGTCCATCCGGTTGTGACGGATCTGCTCGTGCATGCCGACCAGCGCCGCACGCTTTTTCGCGAGCAACAGGATGCCGGAGGTCTCGCGATCCAGGCGGTGCACCAGCTCCAGGAATTTCAGATGCGGCAGCGCCTGACGCAATTGCTCGATCACCCCGAACGACACCCCGCTGCCGCCATGCACGGCCACGCCGGCCGGCTTATCGATGGCCATGAGGTAGTCGTCTTCGAACAGGACAGGGAAGGTGGCGGCCGGGACATGGGCCTTGGCCTCGGGGTCGGGCGTGGCCATCCGGACCGGCGGAATGCGGACGATATCGCCAATGACAAGTCGATAGGCTGCGTCTACTCGCCCTTTGTTTACGCGGACTTCCCCGCTACGCAGAATGCGATAGACGTGGCTTTTCGGTACCCCTTTGCACTCACGCAACAGGAAATTATCGATACGTTGGCCGGCCGAGCCGTCGTCGACTTCGACGAGACGAACCTGCGGTGCGGACGCCGGCGCAACCATTTTCTGCCGACTTTTGCCTAACTCATTCATTATGAATATAATTTGTCCGACAGAGATGGCGGTAGCGGGAATCATGCCAAATCCCCACCTCTGTCGGTGCATACCCCAAAACGGTATTTTACTTGCACCCCGGGCAGGCTGCTCGTCCGGTGACCCTGGAGCAGCGAGCGCACGCACGTCACGCAGCGACGGCAGGAAGTGGGCCCATAGGCCGCTTCGGTCGAGCGCGTGTGACGCGGATAGAGTTGGTGGTTATAGAATTTTTTGGCGATCAGCCCGGGCTCCATTGTCCGAGCTGATCGCTTTGTGAATATCGTTCGCGCAAAAAGTCGAAGTGAGGCGCCGTCACAAGAAGAATAAGTGTCGGCAGGCGCCCCGAGAAAACGCTGATGAAGTTTCTCGTCCAGTTTCTATTGGTATGGACTGCAAGCCCGAAGTGATCCGCGCCGAGCCGGTGTTTTCCGGTGGCCCGGCGGATCCGGGTGAGCGCGAAAACGTATTCCTGGCGCCATAGCGTCCGTCGGCCTCATCGCCCGGACCCCCCGGCAATTCTTCCACTCCCGGCTCGAACCTCGCGTGTTGGATAACTCGAGTGATACGTGCCCGACGCACTGCGCATTGGCAACTGCGGCGGGTGGGAGTCGTTTTCATGAAACGCATGTTGTTTAACGCCACGCAGCAGGAAGAACTGCGCGTGGCAATCGTCGATGGGCAAAAACTCATCGACATCGATATCGAGACGGCCGGACGCGAACAGCGTAAAGGCAATATCTACAAGGGTGTCATCACCCGTATCGAACCCTCTCTCGAAGCCTGCTTCGTCAACTACGGCGAAGGCCGCCACGGCTTCCTGCCGTTCAAGGAAGTCGCCCGCGCGTACTTCCGCGAAGGTGCCGATGTGCGCAATGCGCGCATTCAGGACGCCCTCTCCGAAGGCCAGGAACTCATCGTTCAGGTCGAAAAGGAAGAGCGCGGCAACAAGGGCGCAGCCCTCACGACGTTCATTTCCCTGGCTGGCCGCTATCTGGTGCTGATGCCGAACAACCCGCGTGGCGGTGGTGTTTCGCGTCGTATCGAAGGCGAAGACCGTCAGGAACTGCGCGAGACGATGGGTCAGCTCGAACTGCCGGAAGGCATGAGCATCATCGCCCGCACCGCAGGCATCGGCCGCTCGGCCGAAGAACTGCAGTGGGACCTGAACTACCTGCTGCAACTCTGGCACGCTGTCGAAGGCGCTGCTGCGAACATCGAACTGCCGCGCGACTCGGCCCTGATCTATCTCGAATCGAGCCTGGTCATCCGCGCCATCCGCGACTACTTCCAGCCGGATATCGGTGAAATCCTCATCGATACGGAAGAAATCTCCGAACAAGCACGCAACTTCATGCAGGTGGTCATGCCCGATCACCTCAATCGCGTGAAGCAGTACCGCGACGACGTGCCGCTGTTCTCCCGTTTCCAGATCGAACACCAGATCGAGACGGCTTACTCGCGTCAGGTACCGCTGCCCTCGGGCGGCGCGATCGTGATCGATCACACCGAAGCACTCGTCTCCATCGACGTGAACTCGGCACGCGCCACCAAGGGCGCCGACATCGAAGAAACCGCCCTGCGCACCAACCTGGAAGCCGCAGACGAAGTCGCGCGCCAGTTGCGTCTGCGCGACCTCGGCGGTCTGATCGTGATCGACTTCATCGACATGGAGTCGGCCAAGAGCCAGCGTGAAGTCGAACAACGTGTGAAGGATGCGCTCAAGCACGACCGTGCACGCGTCCAGATGGGCAAGATCTCGCGTTTCGGCCTGATGGAGCTGTCGCGTCAGCGTCTGCGTCCGTCGCTGTCGGAAGGCACGCACGTGACCTGCCCGCGCTGCAACGGCACCGGCCACATCCGCGATGCCGAATCGTCGGCACTGCAAGTCCTGCGCATCATCCAGGAAGAGGCGATGAAGGAGCACACGGCAGCGATCCACTGCCAGGTGCCGGTCGAAGTCTCGGCGTTCCTGCTCAACGAAAAGCGTCAGGAAATCAACAAGATCGAAGCGCGCTTCAAGGTTGGCGTGCTGTTGATCCCGAACAAGCATCTCGAAACGCCGCATTACAAGCTGGAGCGCCTGCGCTTCGACGATCCGCGCCTGGATGCCCCGAAGGCCAGCTACGCGCTCGCCGAAGAGGCTGCACGCTCGCTGGAAGAAGATCCGGCCGGCTACAGCAAGAAGAAGGAAGATGCGCGTCCGCGTCAGGAAGCTGCTGTCAAGGGCATCACGCCCGAGCAGCCGGCACCGGCCGCACAACCGCGTCCGGAACCTGTCAAGGCGACCGCACCGGCCGCAGCCGCACCGGCAACCGGTGGTTTCTTCGGTTTCATCAAGCGCCTGTTCGGTATGGGTGCCGCCGCACCCGCACCGGTCAAGGCCGAAGAGCCGGCCAAGCCGACGGCTCGTCCGCCGCGCGAGCGCCATGAGCGTCCGCATCAGCAGAACCGCAATCGCCGTGGCAATGCCCGCGACGAGAACAAGGCGGGCAAGGACAACGCCGGCCAGCCGGCACGCGAAGGTCGTGAGGGTCGTGGCACGCGTCCGGAACGCGCAGAACGTGCGGACCGTGGTGAGCGCAATGAACGTAACGACCGTGGCGATCGCAACGAACGCAACGAGCGCGGCGACCGTAATGAGCGTCAGGAACGTCAGGAAGGCCGCGACAAGCGCGAGCGCGACGACGTCCAGCGCCAGCCGGCGCAAGACGTGCGTGCCGAGGAAGGTCGTGAGCCGCGTGAAGGCCGTGAGGGCCGCGAACGTGGCAGCCGTCGTGAACGTGGCGAGCGTCGTGACCGTCGTCAGGCCGAAGGCGCTGAAGGCCAGCAAGCCATTGCGCAACGCGCCGCACCGATTGCTCCGCTGAACGCCGAGCAGGAAGAACTGGATCAGGATCGTCTGACGGCTCAGGTCGAAGGCGCACCGCAAACGGGCGAAGAAGGCGAACAAGGCGGTGAAGAACGTCGCCGCAGCCGTCGTCGCGGTCGTCGTGGTGGCCGTCGTGAGCGCGAAGCCGGTGAATCGCAACTGAACGCCGACGGTGAACAAGTCGAAGGCGAAGCCCTGGAAGCGGTCGAAGGCACGCATGCACCGGTGCTGACGGACGAATCCGCCGAGAACGCAGCGACGGATGCACTGGTCCGTGCTACGACGCCGGCCATTCCGGCACCGGCAGCCATTGCACCGGTCGCTCACGCAGAACCGACGCCGGCACGTGCCGCGCCGGTCGAAGCCCCGGCACCGGTCGCTACGGTGACGGAAGCCGCCCCGGCCGCAACGCCGGAAGTGCCGTCGAAGTCGATTTCGGAACCGATTTCGGAACCTGTCACGCAGGCACCGACGATCGCGCCGGTCGCACCGGTCAACGTCGCACCGCTGCCGGCCGCTGAAGTGGCTGCCGCGCCGGTCGTGCCGCCGGTCAGCGCACCGCTGCCGGTCGCCACGCCTGCCCCGGCTCAGCCGACGGTTCCCGCCGCAGCCCTGACGGAGATTGCCGCCACGGCAGCCGCGTCGAGCGCCCCGGCAGAAGCCGCACCGGCCCCGGTCGCCGAATCGGTTCAGCCGACGACGCCCCCGGCACCGGTCCAGATGGTCGAAACCGCCAAGCCGGTGGAAGTCGCGCCGGCAGCCCCTGTGGCACCGGTCGTGATGGAAGCCGCGGCTGCTGTGACGGAAGTCGTGACGCAGAAGGCTGCCCCGGTGGCGGTTGCCCCGACGCTGGAACGCGGCGCACTGGAATCGACGCTGCAAAGCGTGGGTCTGGTCTGGGTCCATACGGATGCCGACAAGCACCGTGCCGCCAAGGAAGCCGCGGCACAGGTTGCACCGGCACCGCACGTGCCGCGTGAGCGCCGCCCGTCCACGCCGCTCAACAGCGGTCCGATGGAGCAGGTAGAAACGCACTCGACGAACCACACGGCTTGATCGAGTGACCGGGCAGCGCAAGACGTCGATCTCACGTGACGTCTGGGCGGAGGCACCTCACGGTGCACTTGTCCGCCCGACGGACCTGAAATCCGCGTGATGCCAGAAAAAAGGAGGCTTCGGCCTCCTTTTTTCATGGCTGCGCCCTTGGGACGCTCTCGCCCTTTGCAACCCCGCGTTGTCCCGACTTGTGCTCGTTTCGCCGTGCCCGTATCTTCTGCCTTAGTACGAGTTTGACGTCTCACAACGAAGGCCTCGGTACCGATATCCGATACCCCGGTCGCTAACGTCGGCTGAATTGGGCCGACTTCGGCGGCCATCAGGCCAATTCGTTAGAATGGAGACGCAAGCTAAGGCCCCACCATGACTGAAACGATCATCCGACTCACCGATCTGCGTAGCGACACGCGTTATGCGACGCATGCGCCGCAGATGCCCGCACAAGTGCGCGCTGCCACCGGCCATCTCGAAGATGCGCTGGCACGGCCGCTGCACGATCTGCGGATCTCGGTGACGGATCGTTGCAACTTCCGTTGCGTCTACTGCATGCCGAAGGACGTGTTCGACAAGGACTACGCCTTCCTGCCGCAATCTTCCCTGCTGTCTTTCGAAGAAATCGAGCGCGCTGCGCGCCTGTTCGTGGAACATGGCGTGGAAAAGCTGCGTCTGACCGGCGGCGAGCCGCTGCTGCGCAAGCACATCGAGCGTCTGATCGAGATGCTGGCGCGCCTGCGCACGCCATCGGGCAAACCGATCGACATCACGCTCACGACGAATGGCTCGTTGCTGGCGCGTCGTGCGCAGTCGCTCAAGGACGCCGGATTGACCCGCGTGACGGTCAGTCTCGACAGCCTCGACGACACGATTTTCCGGCAGATGAACGACGTCGACTTTCCGGTCGCCAAGGTACTCGAAGGCATCGCAGAGGCGCAGCACGTCGGTCTCGGCCCGGTCAAAGTCAACATGGTCGTCAAACGGGGCACCAACGACTCCGAAATCGTGCCGATGGCGCGACATTTCCACGGCAGCGGTGTCGTACTGCGCTTCATCGAATACATGGATGTCGGCACGTCCAACGGCTGGCGCATGGATGAAGTGATGCCGTCCGCCGACGTCATCGCCCGACTGAACGACGCCCTGCCGGTCGAACCGCTCGAAGCCAACTATGCAGGCGAGACCGCGCAGCGCTGGCAATATCGCGACGGCGGTGGGGAAGTCGGTGTCATTTCCTCGGTCACCCGCGCATTTTGCGGCACTTGTTCGCGTGCCCGCCTGTCTACGGAAGGCAAGTTGTACCTGTGCCTGTTCGCCAGTTCGGGTTACGACTTGCGTACGCTGCTGCGTAACGGCGCAAGCGACGCGCAGATTTCGACCGTCATCGGCGACATCTGGCACAAGCGCACCGACCGCTACTCAGCCTTGCGCACGGCGGCCACCGGCCTGCCGGAAGACGCACCACCGAAAGTGGAGATGTCCTACATCGGCGGATAACCGCTCTGGCCTATGGCCTTGCCGCCGTGCGGTTCGTCTGCACTGCTTTCGACGCTGCTATCGATTTACCGAATTCCTTCTCGACTCATGATTTCTGTTGCCCCGGACGCCAGTCGCGTCCGAGACTCTTCGCCTTCTCTTCTCAGTGTTTCCCGACGTGACGCCCTGAACACGGCCCGTGCACGCCTGCATTTCCCGTCGCGCCTCATCGCCATCGGCCTGAGTGCTCTGACGATGCTCGTCACGGCCTTCACGCCGGCGCTCGCCCATGCAGATTGCGACCCGTCCGATCGCAACATTGCCAACCATGTCATGACGTACACCGGTCAGCTCGGCGAACGCAATCCGCTGCGACTGGTGTTTCGCGCGACCTCCGGCGGCAAGCTCGACGGGCGGTACGCCAATGCGTCCTCGCAAAGCGACACGGCACTCACCGGCAAGCTGGAGAACAAGTCGCACCTGCATCTGACCGAATTCGACGCCGGCGGCATGCCGCGCGCCACCTTCGAAGGCGAATTCGCCGCAGCGGACGACGTCAATCGCCAGCGCGGTGCATCGTCGTCGTGCGAGGTGATTTCCGGTCAATGGAAGGACCTGCGCAGCGGCCGCACGGTGCCGTTCGATCTGTCGCTTTCCAGCATCCAGAGCGGGAAGATCGACCACTTGTACGGCGTGGCCGGCGTGAACGACGACGAAACCATCAATCGCGCGGCGACGCAGTTCCGCAAGGGTGTGCTCGACGACCGGCGCGATGTCGTCGCACAATCGATCCGTTACCCGTTGCATGTGTCGTTGCGTGGCAAAACGATCATTCTTCGGAACCCGAAGTCATTGCTTGCACGCTATAACGAGATATTCACCGATGGTTACGTACGGACCATCGGCGCGGCCGTGCCTCGCCTGATGTTCGCTCGCGATCAGGGGGTGATGCTCGGCGACGGCGCCGTCTGGTTCGACGCGGCCGGACGTGTCATCGCTCTGAACCGCTCCTGACGCCTGCCATCCACCTTTCCCCATGACGAACACGCCCATCCGCCGCAGCGACATCACCGGATTGATCCTGGCGGGCGGGCGCGGTCAGCGCATGGGCGGGCGTGACAAGGGTCTCCAGCCCTTCGCCGGACGGCCTCTGGTCGAGCATGCGATGGCTCGCCTGCGTCCGCAGGTTGGCGCATTGCTCGTCAGCGCAAACCGGAATCGCGATGCCTATGAGGCACTCGGCACCGACCTTGTGGACGGCGTGATCAGCGACGAGATCCAGGATTTTGCCGGCCCTCTCGCGGGCATGCTGGCCGGACTGCGCGCGGCATGTACGGACTATGTCCTCACCGCACCGTGCGACTCCCCTTACCTTCCCGACGATCTGGGCGAACGGCTTTGCGCCGCGCTGAACGCGATGCCGGAAGCCGACATGCCCGGCACGCCTGACAACCCGCGCCCGTTGGCTGCCTATGCCGCAACCGCTCAGGGGCCGCATCCGGTATTCGCGCTTGTGCACCGCTCACTGGCCGACGATCTGGCCGCGACGCTGGCGGCCGGGGAACACCGTGTGCGAGCGTGGTTGGCGCGCCACAAGGCCGTACAAGTTAACTTCGGTGACGAGCGTCCGTTTTACAATGTCAACACGCTGGACGACCTCCTTACCGATTCGCCGCGCGCGCCCTGAAGTATTGGGTGCCGACGCAGCCCGATCCGTCGCCACCGCTTTTACGGGATTCATGCCGGGTACGTGCCGGATGACGACGCCAAACCGATGACAACACTTGACGAAGCCCTGGCCGGCTTGCCGGACTACGACCCTAACCACATGACGGTCGAAGCGGCGCGCGCCATCATTGCGCGCACCGCGAGTCCCGTATCCGCCATCGAGCAGGTCACTGTGCGCAGCGCACTGGGCCGCGTGCTCGGTCGCGATGTCGTATCGCCGCTCGACGTCCCCGCGTTCGAAAACGCTGCGATGGACGGCTATGCATTCGCCGGCAGCGCACTGGCCGCTGGCGGTGAAGTCCGTCTGCGTGTCGCCGGCCGCTCGTTTGCAGGTCATCCGTTCGACGGTGTGACGGCCGCAGGCGAATGCGTGCGCATCATGACCGGCGCGCTGCTGCCCGCCGGTTGCGACACCGTCATCCCCCAGGAACAGGTACAACGCGAAGGCGACACCGAAATCGTCACCTTCGACGCAGCCGCTGTCGCGCCCGGCCGTCACGTGCGTCATGTCGGGGAAGATCTGGCCGCAGGCCATACTGCCCTGCATGCCGGCAAGCGACTGCGACCGGCGGCGCTCGGCTTGCTGGCGTCGCTGGGCATTGCGGAAGTCCCCGTGCGCCGACGCATTCGCGTCGCCTTCTTCTCGACCGGCGACGAACTCCGCTCGGTCGGCGAACCGCTGGCACCGGGTAATCTGTACGACAGCAATCGCTATACGCTCTTCGGCATGCTGCAACGATTGGGTGTCGAAGTGCTGGATCTGGGGGTCGTACGCGACGACCCTCAAGCCATCGAAGACACCTTGCGCACCGCGTGCCGCGAGGCCGACGCCGTCATTACCTCAGGCGGTGTGTCCGTGGGCGAAGCCGATTTCACGCGCGAAATGATGACGCGTCTGGGCAACGTCGTGTTCTGGAAGATGGCGATGCGCCCGGGCCGTCCGTTTGCTTTCGGCGAACTGGAAAGCGAGGGCAAACGTGCCCTGCTGTTCGGCCTGCCGGGCAACCCGGCTGCGGTGATGGCGTCGTTCTACCATCTGGTGCGCGACGGCCTGTTCGTGCTCATGGGCGCCGAGCCGCAAGTCACGCCGTGCCTGCCCGTCCCCACGTCCAACGCCATCGCCAAGCGCCCGGGGCGCACCGAGTTTCTGCGCGGCATCCTCGCTGCGGATGCTCAGGGTCGCTGGCAAGTCACCGTTGCCGACGCGCAAAGCGCGGGCATCCTGCGCACGATGAGCGAAGCGAACTGCTTCGTCTCGCTGGGCACCGAACGTGGCGACGTCGCCGCCGGAGAGCTGGTCGACGTCATCGCATTCGACGGTCTGGTGTAACGACAAACCCGACACTCAGGTCAGCACAAGCGCAATCGAATTCCACCCAAAAAGCGAAGCAACGCAATAACGAAATATCGCTGACGTCGGCGCTTCGACGATGCCAGCACCACACAAACCGAAAGCACACGGCAATGACAACGAAAAAACAGATCACGTACATCAGTCCCGGCCAGACGGCCAAAGCGCTGGTGCTGGTCTACCTCACCTTCAGCATTCCGCTGGTTCTGCTCGCCTTCCTGGCGGCGTTCATCCGCTACGGCGAACTGCCGGGCCTCGCGATCATTTCCGCGCTGGTACTCAACGCCATCGTCGGCTTCGTGCTGCTCTGGATCGCCTGCCATCTGTACAACTGGGTGGCGGTGAAGTTCGGCGGCATCGAGATCGCGCTGAGCGACGCGCCGGAAGAAGAGTACTAACCGATGTCCCTGACCCTGCGCGCTGCGACCGCCGACGACGTCGGCGCAATCCACGGCCTGATGCGAGAGTTGGCTGTCTTCGAAAAGTTGCTCGATATCTTCGAGGCAACGCCTGAGAGCGTGCACGAGGCGCTGTTCGGTGCGACGCCCGCCGCCGAGTGCCTGATGGCCGAGTGGGATGGCGTGCCGGTCGGCTACGCCATCTACTTCCACAACTTCTCGACGTTCCTCGCCCGCCGGGGGCTGTATCTGGAAGACGTCTACGTGCAGCCGACGATGCGCGGCCGGGGCGTGGGACAAGCGGTCTTGCGTCAGCTTGCGCGCATCGCCATCGAGCGCAATTGCGGACGCTTCGAATGGACCGTGCTCGACTGGAATCAACCGGCCATCGACTTCTACGAGGCGCAGGGCGCAACGGTCCTGCCCGACTGGCGCGTCGTCCGCATGACGGGCGACGCCCTCACACAATTTGCCGAAGGTCGAAAAGCGGTCTGAACCTGACGTGTATTGAAGCGTCCTGAATAAAAAAGCGCCCTGAGAATTCAGGGCGCTTTGCATTTGGCGAGACCGTCGAGCAGACCGATCAGTCTTCTTCGTCCGGTTCCATCTCGACGCCCAGCAGCTCGACAGCCTGCTCGCCGGGCAGTGCTTCGACGGCCTTGAGCTGACGCGCCATCGCCCGGGTACGGACTTCCGCCTTGTCGATGGAACGCGTCACGGTTTCCAACTGCGACTTGGTTCTGGCGAGCACATCGCCGAACTTGGTGAACTCAGTCTTCACCGCACCCAGCACCTGCCAGACTTCGCTGGAACGTCGTTCGATAGCCAACGTGCGGAAACCCATCTGAAGACTGTTGAGCAACGCCGTCAGGGTCGTCGGTCCTGCCACCGTCACGCGATATTCGCGTTGCAGCAGATCAGAGAGTCCCGGACGTCGCAGCACTTCGGCATACAGCCCTTCCGTCGGCAGGAACAGCAGGGCGAAATCGGTCGTATGCGGCGGTGCCAGATACTTGTCTGCAATCGTCTTCGCTTCCAGACGAATACGCGTTTCCAGCGCCTTCGACGCCTCTTCGACCGCGACCGGATCGGCGCGCTCCTGCGCATCGAGCAGACGCTCGTAGTCCTCGCGCGGGAACTTGGCATCGATCGGCAGCCAGACCGGCTTGTTGCTGTCGCCACTCTGCCCCGGCAAGGCGATCGCAAATTCCACACGTTCGGTACTGCCCGGACGTGTCGCCACGTTCTTCGCGTACTGCTCGGGCGTGAGCAACTGTTCGAGCAGCGCCTGCAACTGCACTTCGCCCCAGATGCCGCGCGTCTTCACGTTGGTCAGCACGCGCTTGAGATCGCCCACGCCTGCAGCGAGCGTCTGCATTTCACCAAGCCCGCGATGCACCTGTTCCAGACGATCCGACACCAGCTTGAACGACTCGCCGAGACGCTGTTCGAGGGTGGCATGCAGCTTCTCGTCGACCGTGCGACGCATTTCTTCGAGCTTTGCCGCATTGTTGACTTCGATGTCCTTGAGCTTCTGCTCAAGCGTGGCACGCACTTCGGCCAGACGTCGCTCGTTGCCTTCGGACAGTTGCGTGAGTTGCTGATGTTGCGCTTCGCCGAAGCGACGCAGCGTCGACGTCTGCTCTTCGCGCATCTGCTGGCCATTGAGCACCAGACTCTGACGAATCGCTTCCAACTGTGCGGCGTTGGACTCGGTGAGCTTCGCAAGCTGCTGCGCGAAGCCGTCGATTTGATTGTTCTGCACCGTGGCGACGCTCGTCATCTGCGCTGCGAGCGTTTGCTGGAACTGTGCCATTTGTGCGCTCTGCTCACCACGACCCGCGCGTGCCGTTTCGGCGAACTCCTGACGCAGCCCGCGTTCGCTGCGGTCCGCCGCGTGCAGCAGATCGTCACGCACGTTGGTGAGCGAGTCGTTGAGCGTCGCGCGCAACGACGCATCGCCGCCGCGCTGCCAGACCTTCACCGCAATCGCGATCATCACCAACAAATTCAGCGCCGCCAGCGCTACCAACACCATCTCGACCATCGCGTTGCGACTCCCGTTGACTCTTTCTCTAACTCGCCCACTTCACCGCCGACGTGGCTTACGACTTACGCGCCGCCGGATTGAGCAGGCAAGGCGGCTTGCCTGCTGCCGCCCCGAAGCCCAGCGCCGCAATCAGATTGTCGGCTGCCAGACTTGCCATACCCCGGCGTGTCGCGGCCGACGCGCTTGCGATGTGCGGCGTCAGCACGACATTCGACACCTTCAGCAAATCGGGATGCACCTTCGGCTCACCTTCGAACACGTCGAGACCCGCCGCGGCGATCTGCTTCTTCGCCAGCGCCGCCGCGAGCGCAGCATCGTCGACGATGCCGCCACGTGCCAGATTCACGAGCGTGGCCGTCGGCTTCATCAGTGCCAACTCTGCGGCACCGATGGTGTGATGCGTCGCGCTCGAATACGGCAAGACGAGAATGACGTGATCGGCCGTGCGCAGCAGCGTGTCCTTGTCGACATAGCTCGCCTTGCATGCGGCTTCCGTCGCGGCATCGAGACGCGAGCGATTGTGATACACCACCCGCATGTTGAAGCCCATGGCACGACGCGCAATCGCCTGACCGATGCGCCCCATGCCGACGATACCCAGCGTGCTGCCATGCACGTCGGCGCCCAGGAACATGTCGTAAGCCCACTTGTCCCAGTGCCCCTCACGTAACCAGCGCTCGGACTCTGTCACGCGACGCGCCGTCGCCATCAGCAACGCCCAACCGAAATCGGCGGTCGTCTCGTTGAGCACATCGGGGGTGTTCGTCGCCATGACGCCTGCGGCCGTCATCGCTTCGATATCGAAGTTGTTGTAGCCCACGGCCATGTTGGCCACCACACGCAGATTCGGCGCACTGGCAAGGACCGACGCATCAATGCGTTCGCTCGCCGTGGTGATCGCACCGGCCTTGTCGGCCAGACGCGCACGCAGCTCATCGCTCGAAAACACCGTGTCGGCATCGTTACGCTCGACGTCGAAGTACTGCGCCAGACGCTCGATCACGTCCGGGAAAATGGCTCGGGCTACCAGGATCTTCGGTTTCACCAGTTGTCTCGCAAAGGTTGGCCGCGTGGCTGCTTAGGCCATATTGCGGTGTAAATCGCGGCTCAGAAGAATATCAGGGTCATCACAACGAACAGCGGCAGCAGAATCGCGCCCGACCACAGCATATAGCCAAAGAAGCTCGGCATGCGAATGCCGCGTTGCTCTGCAATGGCCTTCACCATGAAGTTCGGGGCGTTACCGATATAGGTATTCGCGCCCATGAACACGGCACCTGCCGAGATCGCCGCCAGCGTCGCCGCACCGGTCGTCATCAGCGACGCCGCGTCGCCGCCCGCCGTATTGAAGAACACCAGATACGTCGGCGCATTATCCAGGAACGACGACAACAGCCCCGTCGCCCAGAAGTACATGACGTTATCGGGCGCACCGCCCGGCCCCGTCACGAGACGAATCACCCAGCCCAGCGCACCGGCTTCGCCCGCACGCAGAATCGCCACCACAGGAATGATCGTCAGGAAGATGCCCGCGAACAGCTTGGCAACCTCTTTCATCGGCTCCCAGTTGAAGCCGTTGCCTTCGCGCGCCGTGCGCGGTGTGATCGCCAGGGAGATCAGCGTCACCACCACCAGGCCAACGTCACGTGCCAGGTTCTGCAAGGCGACCGGCGTGCCGAACACATCGAACGAGACACCCGGCTTCCAGATACCGCTCATCAGCACCAGACCGACGGCGGCGGCGAGCAGAATGAAGTTACGTTTGCCTTCGAGTCGCAGTGGTGCGGCGTGCGGCGTCGGATCCAGCTCGTCGATCTGACGTTCGTTCTTCTGACGGAAGTGATAAGCGTCGATGATGAAGAACAGCACCAGCAATACGGCACAGATAAACAGCGTTTCCGGCCAGATATGCGCGGTCGTCCAGAAGAAATCGACCCCTTGCAGGAAACCGAGGAACAGCGGCGGATCGCCCAAAGGAGTCAGCGAACCACCGGCGTTGGCCACGAGGAAGATGAAGAAGACGACGACGTGCACATTGTGTTTGCGGTTGTCGTTCGCGCGAATCAGCGGACGAATCAGCAGCATGGCCGCGCCGGTCGTCCCCATGATGCTCGCCAGCACCGTGCCCAGCGCCAGCAGCCCGGTGTTGAGCCACGGCCCGCCGCGCAGGTTGCCGTGCACACAGATGCCACCCGCCGTCGTGAACAACGCCGTGAGCAGCACGACGAACGGAATGTACTCCGCGACGACCGCGTGAACGGCCCCGTACCACGCCGCCCCGGCACCGAAGACCAGCGCGAACGGCAGCAGGAAGGCTGCGCCCCAGAATGCCGCGATCTTGCCGAAGTGGTGGTGCCAGAACGCGGGCGCCAACAGCGGTCCGAGCGCGATCGACAGCAGCAGTCCGGCAAACGGCAGCCCCCACCAGGCGACGAGTTGTGCGCCGTCCGGTCCGGCAGCAAAAGCCGCAGGGCTTGCCAATGCCAGCCCCGCCGCCGTGAGTGCTCCCCAAATCCCCTTATGCATTGTTTCTGGTTCCTAGTGATTGATGGTCGACTGCGTACGAGTCGCCGTCAGCGCCGGAGTGCCCCTAATGGCACGACCTTGGGATAAATCCCAAAACAATGATGTGTGTTCTCCGAAAGGACCGATGCCTTCGGCATTCGGTCGCTTTGCGCAAGTCTTGCGCCCCGCTGTCGTGAATCCACGCGGGCGGGTGAGAAAGTCGAAGTCGATACGTCGCGCGCCGGATCGATCGTCTGCGCGACGCGGCGCTACTTAAGCGCCGTCGACAATGATGAGGTGGACGCGGTAGGGGCCATGCGCCCCCAGCACCAGCGTCTGTTCGATATCGGCGGTCCGCGACGGGCCCGCAATGAAATTGGTCGCGCGCGAGAGTTGCCCTCGCTCGCTGCGCATCAACGCAAAGCCGTCTTCGTGCCCCGCGACGACGCGCGACGCAGGCACCACGGCGATGTGCGTCTCGGGCAGCAGCGTGGCCGACGCAAATGTCTCCGGTCCCGACATCATCATCAGCGCGCCGGTCTCGGCAATCGCGCAGAAGCAGCCGGTGATGCCGACGAGATCGTCGCCGTGCGGCTTACGGAATTCCACTTCGCAACCCGCGCTTGCCCAATCGAGCGAGCGTAGCGTCGGCCAAGCCACCGCGCGGGTGGTCAGGCCGTTCGCCTGCAAATACGTGCTGGCTGCGGCCGGCACGTCGCTCATGGCGGGAACACGGTTGATCGTCGTCGACAGGGCTTCGGCCTTGGCGATGAACGTCGCCATGATGTCGCCGGACATCGCCGGACGCGGTCCCTGCGGGTGACGCGCCAGATAGTCCTCGGCCGCCGCCTGCTCGTTCGCTCGGGCGGCATCGGGACGATGCTGGGCGTTGCGAATGCGGGCGAAGATGCGATTGCGAGCGTCGGAGGTATCCATGGGCTGTCCTGTGAAGCCGACGCGCCGGTCTGCGGCCGGCGTCGTCACTGTGTCGTCTCTCGAAGCCACCGGGCCTGAGTCCGGCGGGCGATGCGCAATTATAGCGGCTGGGTCTGCCGACGCGACGGGCGTTCGCGCACTATCGGAATCGTCTGTACCCGCCTTCGGATCACTTCGCCTTTTCCGGCAACGGTGCGATCTCGAACACCTGACGCAGATACGCCAGGTAAGCGTCGTCCTCGCACATATTCTTGCCCGGCGAATCCGACAGCTTGGCCACCGGCTGACCGTTGCAACGCACCATCTTGATGACGATTTGCAGCGGCTGATAGCCGAGGTCGTTGGTCAGGTTCGTCCCAACGCCGAAGGCCAGTTTGCAGCGGTCGCGGAAGCGCTCGAAAAGCTGCAACACCTTCGGAATATCCAGACCGTCCGAGAAGATCATGGTCTTGGTATGCGAGTCGACGCGATTCTGCGCGTAGTGCTCCAGCAAACGCTCGCCCCACGCGAACGGATCGCCCGAATCGTGGCGTGCGCCGTCGAAAAGCTTGCAGAAGTACATGTCGAAGTCGCGCAGGAAGGCGGACATGCCGTAGACATCGGAGAGCGCGATCCCGAGGTCGCCGCGATACTCCTTCGCCCACGTCTCGAAGCCGAAAATCTGCGAATCGCGCAGACGCGGCCCCAGCGCCTGACACGCCTGAAGATACTCGTGCGCCATCGTGCCCAGCGGCGTGAGCCCAAGCTTCGACGCGTAGTACACGTTGCTCGTACCCGCGAACTGCTCGCCGAGTTCGTCGCGAAGTGTGTGTATCACTTCCTCGTGCCACTCTTTCGAGAAACGGCGACGCGTCCCGTAATCGGCGATTTTGCAATCACGGTAATCGGCCGGCTCGGCCAGCATGCAAATCTTGTCCTTGAGACGCTGACGCCCTTCCTCATACGCGGGCGCGCGCTGCGTATTGCGGAAATACACCTCGTTGACGATGGCGAGCACCGGAATCTCGAAGAGAATCGTGTGCAGCCAGGGCCCGCGAATTTCGATGTCGATCTCGCCGTTCCCCTTCGGCGACGGCGTGACCGTGATGTACTTCTCGTTCAGATGGAACAGGTCGAGGAAGTCGATGAAGTCGCTCTTGATGAAGCGCATAGCGCCGAGATAGCGCAGCTCCGATTCTGTGAAGCGAAGCCCGCACAGCAGGCGAATCTCGTCACGGATCTCATCGACGTACGGCGTAAGGTCGACACCTTCGGTGCGGCACTTGAAGCGGTATTCGACCTGAGCCGCAGGAAAGTGATGCAGAACGACCTGCATCATCGTGAACTTGTAGAGATCGGTATCGAGCAGCGACGTGATGATCATGACGACAGGCTCCGCGTGGAGCACTCATGAGAAAGCATCGAACGCTGCCGAACGTTCACGCGTACTTTCATACGCTCGGAATGCTTGTTGACGGGCAGCGCACAGGAACAGCTGGCATCGTACCGCAAAGCGGTGTCACGTATCACATCATCCCCAATGCACTAAGGGATCACAGCGGGGATCATGCTGCGCCTTGCGGTGGGGCGTGCGGAAGCTCGCGAGTCGCACCCGAGGCCCAACGGCAACACCCGTTCGGCTCTCGCACCAGCAATGGCGGGCTGCGTTACAATACGCGCTTTAACGGCCGATCGAAGCCGTTTTGCGCCCTACTCTGGAGTTGGCATGACGCACGTTGTCACCGAAAGCTGCATCAAATGTAAATTCACCGACTGTGTGGACGTTTGCCCCGTGGACTGCTTCCGCGAAGGCCCGAACTTCCTGTCCATCGATCCGGACGAGTGCATTGATTGCGCGGTCTGCGTGGCCGAGTGCCCGGTGAATGCCATTTATGCCGAAGAGGACGTGCCGGGCGACCAGCAGGAATTCATCAAGCTCAACGCCGACCTCTCGCCGGGCTGGCCGAGCATCACCAAGACGAAGCCGTCGCTCGCCGATGCGGACGACTGGAAAGACGTCAAGGAAAAGCTCCATCTGCTCGAGCGCTGAGCCGCGAGCACGACTGGCGGAATTCGCATGACGGACGCATAAAAAATGCGTCCGGAGTGTTGACAGTGTGTAAAAACCGCCACTATAATCGCTTTCTCTTTTGATCCCCGATAGCTCAGTTGGTAGAGCGCCGGACTGTTAATCCGTAGGTCCCTGGTTCGAGCCCAGGTCGGGGAGCCAAGAATACCGAAGCGATGGCCTCGCTCCCGCGAGGCCTTTGTTTTAGTCGGCACATCGTTACAGCGGTGTGCGACTGCCCAGTTTGATCCTCGATAGCTCAGTCGGTAGAGCGCCGGACTGTTAATCCGTAGGTCCCTGGTTCGAGCCCAGGTCGAGGAGCCAAAACACAGAAAAGCCCGTCATTGACGGGCTTTTTTTTTCTACGTCCGAATCGATCGACATCGACAAAAGACCAGCGCTCAAATGAAAAACGGGGCACCGTTTCCGGCACCCCGTTTCCCTGTCATCAATACCGCTGAGAACCGATACAGCAGCCTGCTGCGACCTTACTCGCTGGCAGGTGCACCCATCGCCACCGACGGGCTCGTCGACGTCTTTGCGACGTTGCTGTTTTCGGATTCGATCCAGCGACGGCGCATCGGGGCGAGCACGAACTTCGCACCCACTGCCGCCACGATACTGATGCTTGCCGCCGCAATGAACACACGATCCCAGTGACCGCCGACCGCCAGCACCGACGCCAGCGGCACCAGCAACGCGGCCGTGCCCTTGGCGGTGTACAGCGTACCTGCGTTCGACGCGGCGTTCTTGCTGCCGAACGTGTCCGCACACAGCGCCGGGAAGATCGAGAAGATTTCGCCCCAGCACAGGAAGGTCATCGCCGCGAAGAACACGAACATGTACGGGTTCTGACCGAAGTGCATCAGACCGAGCATCGCCACGCCTTCACCGAGGAAGATGACGAACATGGCGTTCTCACGACCGATCTTGTCCGAGACGAAGCCGCACAGCGGACGCGTAAAGCCGTTGCACAGATTGTCGATGGACAGCGTCATCGTCAGCAGCGGCAGCGTTGCGCCGAACAGCGTCATCGGCATCGAAGCAATGCCATAGTCCTTCGCGATCGGGCCGATCTGCGCCGTAGCCATCAGACCACCGGCCGCCACTGCAACGAAGCAGATGTAGATCACCCAGAACACCGGCGTGCGAATCATCTGGCCCGACGTGTAATCCTGCTTCGTCGCCAGATTGCGGCGCGACACCGTCACACCCTTCGGGGCACGCGGCTTCACCAGCAGCAGTGCGAGGATGAAGATCGCCACGCCTTGCACGATGCCGAAGTTGAAGAACGCAGCTTCATAACCCGACGCTTTGATCATGTTCGCAATCGGAATCACGGTGATGGCAGCGCCCGCACCGAAACCCGCCGCCGTCAGACCGGCCGCCAGACCGCGCTTGTCCGGGAACCACTTCAGCGCATTACCCACGCACGTGCCGTACACGCAACCTGCACCGATACCGGCAATGACAGCCGCCGTATAGAGCACGGTCAGCGATTCGGCGTAGGAATACATGATCCACGACAGCCCGACGCAAACCGCGCCGCCGGCCACCACGGGACGCGGCCCGAAGCGATCCACCAGCCAGCCCTCGATCGGGACCAGCCACGTTTCCACCACGATGAAGATCGAGAACGCCACCTGAATCGCCGCGATGCCCCAGTTGTGCTTCGCTTGCATCGGCTCGACGAACAACGTCCACGAATACTGCAAATTGGCCACAAGGCCCATACAGATGATGCCGATCACCAGTTGTGACCAGCGCCCTCCCAGAAAAGAGGTCTTCTCCTCCGGTTGCGCAGCTGCTTGCATGACTTGCCTCCTGTTCCTGTCAGACGATTGACGACGGCCCGCGTTTTCGTTGTGCGGTGCCCGCCGTCATCGCGTGCTGTCGCGCGCCCCGACCGAGATCGGGGATGTCGCGCAGACGGCACGCCTCCTGGCGTTGCGTGCGGCTCATGCTTGGCCGCTTGATCGCGGAGCACTGCCTGGCGGCAGGCTCGCAGGGCTAAAGCCCCGGCTGACTGACTCTCGGAAGTGCCAAAGGACCCTTCCGGTCCCCTCTTCGGCGCGGCGACGCAGACTTTTCAGGGTCCGCGCCGGCAAGTTGCCGGCTGCCGAAGGGTGACTGGTGAACAAATTCGAGTGCGGATCGGCCTGCGCTGTCGGCGTATCGCGATGGACCGCTCGGATCGCATCGCAGACCTGATCCCATCACTCAGGCGGGCGCGCCTCGCGGACGCGTGATCGCCAGATCGCCTGCCCACAACGGGCGGCAGGGAGATGAGGAACACCCCAGGGCACGCATGTCTCGCGTGGCCACTGACGGCGGATACGACAGGGCAGCCGGTGCGGACTCAACGTCGCACGAAAACTGCCCAAAAGGAAATGTGTACTTACCCACTGATGTCTCCGATGAATCCCGTGCCGCGCCGTCCCCTACCCGGAAATCTCACAGGTCCTGCCGGGGCCGGTTCGACACTTTGAATCTGATATACAAGATTCAATATATCGAATTAAGTATTTTTTATGGTTCCAAAATTAGTCGATGGCCGAACCACTGTCAACCCGAAAGCGCCCGCATATCGGTGTCGGGTGCGTGGGTAAGGCGACGCGCGGCAGCATCTGACGTAAGCGCTCGATAACTCGGAAACTGAGGTAAACCGCGCCATTACGGGGCGTGCCACGCCTGAGCGTCGGCGCAACTGCCCCTGGGCGACGGACGTCACGCAGCGGGAAGGTCAGGGAAAACGATGAGGTTTTGGCGGGTGGGGTTTGCCCTCGGGCGAGGGCCCCGCCGACGCGATAAATCGGGGTCAGACCGGCTCGACGTCGCCCGAGTTGTTGCGGATGAAGGTGAGGTGCTCGCGCAGCGAACGTTGCGCGCTACCGGCATCGTGCGACGCCACGGCATTGAAGATGCGTCGATGCTGATCGATCAGCTCCGCCAGATCGGCACCGTGTCCGACGATCGCGCGGTAATTGTCGACGACCGAACCACGCAGCAATTCGAAGATCGCGTGCATCAGATGCACCAGTACGAGGTTGTGCGTCGCCTCGGCCAGCGCCAGATGGAAATGGGCATCCAGTTCAGGCACGCGGGTGAGCAACGACTGGCCGCGCGCGTCGCCCTCCCCGTCCAGACCATCGCGACCGGTGGCATAGGCCGCTTCCAGCGCTTCGAGGGCCTGTGCGAGTCGGGCGATGTCTTCCGGCGTCGCGCGCTCGGCCGCCAGTTCCACAGCCTTGGCTTCGAGCACTTCGCGCATCTCCAGCACATCGTCGACGGTCTTGCTGTGTCGCGACATCAATTGCGAGAGCGGCTCGGCGAGCAGCGGCTGGCTGGCGTTGGCGACGAGATAGCCGCCGCCGGCCCGGCCGACGATCAGCCCGCGTGACTCCAGCCGCAACAGCGCTTCGCGCAACGACGGGCGCGACACCCCCATCTGCTGCGCCAGATCCCGCTCGGACGGCAGCGCCGAGCCCGGTGCGAGCCGACCTTCGACGACCATCGTCTCCAGTTGCTCGTAGACCATGTCGGACAGGCGCAGACGCGGCGGCGGCGTGACCGGCGCAAAGCTCGCGACGGTCCCTGAGGGTTCACTGGCAGATAAGGAAGACATAGGCAAGGACGACTCGTTTGACGACATGTCGGCTTCGGCTCTCGACAGAAAAATCACAGACGCCACGATACAGGATGCGGCTTCGCTCAGGGCTCCCCTGCGGCCCGTCATCCCAGCGCGCTAGAGGATCGACGTTAAATCTAGGGTTAACCCGCTAGTCGGAATCAGATCATTCCCTTTACGATGACGTCATCCGACAACTGGTCGACCAGTCTACCAGTAGACCAAGGTCCGTCAATGTCATTACACGTCAACGATCGTCCGAGAGCAAGCCAGATGGCATCGAATGCGTCGCCCCTTCCTTCTCCCGTGTCAGCGCCGCCCATGCCCATGACACCTGTATCGCCGATGTCAGCGAGCCCCGCAGTGACGGCCGCCGCCTTCGATACCGCTCGCGCGAACGAGCCGGTCTTCGACACGCTGAACGACGCCACGCGCGTCGCCCGGCTGGCCGCCTTGCGGGCCGCCTTGCGGGCCGCTGTGCCCGACGCCCAATGGCTCACCGACCGCGAACAGATCACGCCGTACGAATGCGACGGCCTGGCCGCCTATCGCAAGCTGCCGCTGGCCGTCGTATTGCCTGCCGACGAAGATCAGGTCTGCCGCATTCTGCGTGCGTGCCACGCGAACAACGTTCCCGTCGTGCCACGCGGCGCGGGCACCGGCCTGTCCGGCGGTGCCATGCCGATCACCGACGGCATCGTGCTGTCGCTCGCGAAGTTCAAGCGCATTCTGGAAGTCGACGCTTACGCCCGCACCGCCACCGTGCAGCCGGGCGTACGCAACCTTGCCGTCTCGGAAGCCGCTGCGCCCTACGGGCTGTACTACGCGCCGGATCCGTCCTCGCAAATCGCGTGCACCATCGGCGGCAACGTCTCCGAGAACTCCGGCGGTGTGCACTGCCTGAAGTACGGCCTCACCGTGCACAACGTCCTGCGCGTGCGGGCTGTGACGATGGACGGCGAGATCGTCGAATTCGGCTCCCACGCACTCGATTCCCCTGGCCTCGACCTGCTGTCGGTGTTCATCGGTAGTGAGGGGATGTTCTGCGTCGTGACGGAAATCACGGTCAAGCTCGTGCCGAAGCCGCAAGTTCAGCAAGTCATCATGGCGAGTTTCGACGACGTCGAAGCGGGCGGCAACGCGGTCGCCGCGATCATCGCCGCAGGCATCATCCCGGCCGGTCTCGAGATGATGGACAAGCCAGCGACGCAGGCCGTCGAAGAGTTCGTGCACGCCGGTTACGATCTGAACGCCGCCGCCATCCTGTTGTGCGAATCCGACGGTACACCGGAGGAAGTCGCCGAAGAAATCGCCCGCGTCTCGGCCGTCCTGCGCGCTTCGGGCGCGACGCGCATCCAGGTCTCGGCCTCGGAGGCTGAACGTCTGCGCTTCTGGTCAGGGCGCAAAAACGCCTTCCCCGCTGCCGGTCGCATCTCGCCCGACTACTACTGTATGGACGGCACCATTCCGCGTCGCACGATCGGCACGTTGCTCAAGCGTATCGAGGCGATGGAGGTGCAATACGGGCTGCGTTGCATCAACGTCTTCCACGCGGGCGACGGCAACATGCATCCGCTGATCCTGTTCAACGGCAACGATCTGGACGAATGGCACCGCGCCGAAGCCTTCGGCAGCGACATTCTCGAGGCGTGCGTCGAACTGGGCGGGACGGTGACCGGCGAGCATGGCGTCGGCATCGAGAAGATCAACTCGATGTGCGTGCAGTTTTCCGAAGCCGAGCGCGACGCCTTCTTCGCCGTGAAGCGCGCCTTCGATCCCGCTGGCCTGCTCAACGCCGACAAAGGCATTCCCACCCGCGCGCGCTGCGCCGAGTACGGCAAGATGCATGTGCGCGGCGGCCTGCTCCCCCATCCCGATCTGCCGAGGTTCTGATGTCGCAAGTCCTTCAGACGGCGTCGGCGGTGCCGCTCACGCCACCGCCGCCATCGTCATCCCCCGACAGCGAAGCGAGCCGCGCCGCACAGGTGCTCGCCGCGATCCGCGAGCGCGTGCTCGCTGCGACTGCCAGCGGTGTGCCGCTCGACATTCAAGGCGGCGGCACGAAGCGCTGGTACGGTGAGACGCCCGCGGGCGAACCGCTCGACGTGCGCGCCTATCGCGGCATCGTCTCGTACGATCCGGCCGAACTCGTGATTACCGCGCGTGCTGGCACCCCGCTCGTGGAGATCGAAGCCGCGCTCGCCGAGCGTGGCCAGATGCTGCCGTTCGAGCCGCCCCACTTCGGACCCGGTGCGACGCTGGGCGGCTGCATCGCTGCCGGGCTCGCCGGGCCGCGTCGCCCGCACGTCGGCGCACCGCGCGACTTCGTGCTCGGCGCAGTCGTCATGAACGGACACGGGCAGGTGCTGCATTTCGGCGGGCAGGTGATGAAGAACGTGGCAGGCTACGACGTCTCGCGTGTGCTCGCCGGTGCACTCGGCACACTGGGCATCCTGCTCGAACTCTCGATCAAGGTGCTGCCCTGCCCGGTGGCGGAGGCGACGTTGCGCTTCGATCTGATGCAGGCGCAGGCCATCGACCAGCTCAACCGCTGGGGCGGTCAGCCGCTGCCGCTCATGGGCTCGGCGTGGCACGACGGTGTGTTGAGCGTGCGCCTCGGCGGTGCCGCTGCCGCCATCGACGCCGCCCGCGTCACGATGGGTGGCCGTCACGTCGACGCCCTCGAAGCGCATGCTTTCTGGGCGTCACTGCGCGAGCAAACGCACCCGTTTTTCGCCACCGCGCCGGTACAGGGAGAGGGGCAGCCGCTATGGCGTCTGTCGGTGCCGCCGACTACGCCACCGCTCGTTGAGAGCGACGGCCATCTCGTCGAATGGGGCGGTGCGCAGCGATGGTGGATCACGCCGCGCTCGGCGAGTGAAATTCGCGCAATCGCCGCAGCGGTCGGCGGGCATGCTACGCTGTTTCGCCACGGCAGCAAGTCGGCTGGCGCAGAGCACGTATTTACGCCTCAGAGCGCCGCACTGCAAGCTATCGGCGAGCGTCTGCAACAAGCATTCGATCCGAGCCGCATCTTCAACCGTCATCGGTTGTACCGGTAAATCGCTAAATACAGAACGATGCAAACGAACCTCGCAGAATTCCTTCGTCAGACACCGGACGGCGACGAAGCCGAAGCCATTCTCCGCAAATGCGTGCATTGCGGATTCTGTACCGCGACCTGCCCGACCTATCAGTTGCTGGGCGACGAACTCGACGGCCCGCGCGGGCGTATCTATCTGATCAAGCAGATGGTCGAAGGCCAGACCGTGACGCGCGAAACGCAGCGCCACCTGGACCGTTGCCTGACCTGCCGCAGTTGCGAATCGACCTGCCCCTCGGGCGTGCAATACGGGCGTCTTGCCGACATCGGCCGCCGTCATATCGACGCCAAGGTCGGCCGTCCCGCCGGTGAGCGCGCTGTGCGCTGGACCCTCGCCCACGTGCTGCCCAACCGCACCCTGTTCTCGCCGGCCCTGCGCCTCGGCCAGCAGTTCCGCACGCTGCTGCCGCGCTCGCTGCGCGAGAAGGTCCCGCACCGTCAACGCTCCGGCAGTTGGCCGCAAGCGAAGCACACACGCCGCATGCTGATGCTCGAAGGCTGCGTGCAACCGGCCATGCTGCCGAACGTCAACAAGGCCACCGCCCGTGTGCTCGACGCCCTTGGCATCGAGATGGTGCGTCCCTCGTCCGCCGGCTGCTGCGGCGCGATCCGTCTGCACCTGAACTATCACGACGACGGTCTCGACGATGCCCGCCGCAACATCGACGCCTGGTGGCCCGAGATCGAAGCCGGTGCGCAAGCCATCGTGATCAACGCGTCGGGATGCGGCGCGACGATCAAGGAATACGGTCATCTGCTGCGGCACGATCCGAAGTACGCAGGCAAGGCACAGCGGGTCTCCGAACTCGCCCGCGATCTGTCGGAAGTGCTGCTCGACAATCTGGAAGCGCTGCAAAAGCGTGTGCCGAACAGAAAGTCCGGCAAGATCGCCTATCACCCGCCCTGCACGCTGCAACACGGCCAGCAACTCAAGGGCGTGGTAGAGAAGGTGCTCGCGGGCGTGGGCGTGAACGTCATGCTGCCGCAGGACAGCCACATCTGCTGCGGCTCGGCCGGGACGTATTCCGTCACGCAACCGGATCTGTCGCATCAGTTGCGCGATGCCAAATGGAAGTCGCTCGACGCACTCGACCCCGAACTGGTCGTGTCGGCCAACGTCGGCTGCATCTGCCATTTGCAAGCGACGGCCAAGGGCGAACACGCCCGTGACCACGCACCGGTTCAGCACTGGGTCGAACTGCTCGACCGGATGATTGCGACGGCCTGAGCGACTGAGCGGCCGACGTAATCCTGCGCGATGCAAGCCCCCCCGGGTGACCCGGGACGCTTGCATCGCCAGCATCACCCCCGCATTATCCCTGTCAACGGGACAATCAATCCCTTCACCGCTCGTTTATCTGCACGATCTCGCTCCCTAGAATTGGGGCTAAGTCAGTCGTCGACGTTGCACCTTCACCCGTCACCGTCGATGGCCGAGCCGACCCTTATTCCCTCACCGGAGCTTGTCATGATCGATACCAAAACTGCCCCGTACGCTGCCCTGCTGCTGCGCGTCTCGCTGGGTATCCTGTTCCTTTCGCATTTGTCGCTGAAGGTGTTCGTCTTCACCGTGCCCGGCTTCGTCGGCTTCATGGGCTCGCTTGGCCTGCCGCCGGTCGTCGCCTATGTCACGATGGCGCTGGAACTGATCGGTGGCCTCATGCTGATCACCGGCTTCTACGCTCGCTGGGCCGCCTTGCCGCTCGCCGCTCTGATGCTCGGTACCATCGTCTCGGTGCACGGCCACAACGGCTGGTTGTTCACCAACAAGGGCGGTGGCTGGGAATTCCCGGCGTTCTGGGTCGTGGGCCTGTTGGCCGTGGCCTTGCTGGGTGACGGTGCTTTCGCGATTCGTCGCAATCGCACCGCGTAATCGCCAAAGCCCGTCAGTAAAGCCTGCCAAGTCGTACGCCGCCTGATTCTGTCGTGATGTCGTTTAGCGTTGTTTTGCCGGAGTGAATGCCATGTCTGCCCTTCCCACCCTCTTCGTCTCCCACGGCTCGCCGTTGCTCGCGGTCGAACCGGGCCGCACCGGTCCGTTGCTGACGGCGCTGGGGCGTGCGGTGCCGCGTCCCAAGGAGATCCTTGTGATTTCGCCGCACTGGTCGACGCCGACACCGCGCGTGGGCAGCCTCGCGCAGCAACGCACAATCCACGACTTCGGCGGCTTCCCGCGCGAACTCTATGAACTGAAGTACCCCGCTCCGGGCGCGCCGGCACTCGCCGAGCGCACCGTCCAGATGCTCAAGGACGTCGGCCTGCCCGCCGTCACCGACGATCAGTGGGGTCTCGATCATGGCGCGTGGGTGCCGCTGAGCTATCTGTATCCCGATGCGGATGTACCGGTCACACAGTTGTCGCTGCAACGGCATATGCGTCCCGAATATCAGTATCAGGTCGGGCAGACGCTTGCGCCGCTCGCTCGCGAGGGCGTGCTGATCGTGGCGTCGGGCAGCTTCACGCACAATCTGCACGAGGTGTTCCGCGCCCCGGGCGGTGCACGCGAAGCGGCCCCCGAAGCGCCGTACGTGGCGGAGTTTTCGACGTGGTTCACCGAGCGGCTGGCGGCCATGGACCTGGACGCCCTGTTCGACTATCGGGCCCGCGCGCCGCACGCCGAGCGCGCGCACCCGACGGACGAGCATCTGCTGCCGATCTACGTTGCCCTTGGCGCGGCCGACGATCCTGCCCGTCAGACGCACTTCGACACCGGTTCGACCTACGGCGCGCTGCGCATGGACGCCTTCGCGTTCGGCAGCGCCGCCCCGTCGCTCGCGGAAGTCGGCGCGCTGGCACAATAACGCCATCGACACCCATGGACCCGGCATGAACAAACTTCGCGAGATCGAGTGCTTCATCGCCGTGGTCGAGTCGGGCAGCTTCGTCAAAGCGGCCGAGTCGATGGGCATTTCGAAGACGGCCGTCTCACGGTACGTCGCAGACCTCGAAGCGCGTCTGGGCACGCGACTGATCCAGCGCACCACGCGCCGGCTGTCGCTGACCGAACCCGGTCAGCGATACGTCGAGCGCTGTCGTCAGATCCTCGCTGAACTCGACGAAGCCGACGCGATGGCCGGCGAGCAGGACGGCGAACCCGCTGGCCCCTTACGGATCAACGCCCCGCACACGTTCGGGGTGCTGCATCTCGCGCCGCTCTGGCCCGCCTTTCTCGCGCAATTCCCGCAAGTCTCGCTGGACATCACGCTGAGCGACCGGCTCGTCGATATCGTGGACGAAGGCTACGACCTGGCGATTCGCATCTCGCGGCTGCCCGATTCGTCGCTCATTCATCGCCGTCTGGCGGGTACGCGTCTGGTGCTGTGTGCATCGCCCGGCTATCTCGCACAACACGGCACACCGAAGCATCCGAGCGAACTGGCGCATCACGAGACGGTCGGTTACAGCTACTTCCTGCACCGTCGCGAATGGCATTTCGACGGACCGGACGGCCCCGTCTCCGTGCAGACGCACGCCCGCCTCATTGCCGATAACGGCGACACGTGCATGGCTGCGGCGCTCGCCGGGGGCGGCATCATCCTGCAACCGGCCTTTCTCGTGCAGGACGCGTTGCGCGACGGACGCCTCGTCGAATTCCTCCCCGAATACACGCAGGGCGAGCGCGGCATCTATGTCGTCTATCCGTCACGCAAATACCTGAGCGCCAAGGTGCGCGCCATGATCGATTTCCTCGTGGAAGCCTTTGCCATGCCGGGTTGGCGCTTGCTAAATCGTCCCTAAGTGTTTGTCACTTATACTGTCGGGCCTGTCGTCCCATTCCCTATATTTTGGAAAACTTCTTACTGATCGTCGCTGCGATCCTGCTGGTGTTGCTCAACGGCTTCTTCGTGGCGGCGGAATTCGGCCTCGTCAAACTGCGCCAGACGCGCGTTCATGTCATTGCCCGCCAGCGCGGTTGGCGCGGCCGTATCCTGGCCAAGGTCCACGGCCAGCTCGATACCTACCTTTCTGCGTGCCAACTGGGTATCACCCTCGCCTCGCTCGGTCTGGGCTGGATCGGCGAACCCGCGTTTGCTCGCATTCTCACGCCGCTGTTCGAACTCGCTGGCGTCACCTCGCCCGAGCTGATCCACGGGCTCGCGTTCTTCATCGCGTTCTTCACGATCTCGTATCTGCACATCGTCGTGGGCGAACTCGCGCCGAAGTCGATGGCGTTGCGCATGCCCGAAGCCGTGTCCGTGTGGACAGCCGCGCCGCTGTACGGCTTCTACTGGCTGATGTACCCGGCCATCTGGGTGCTCAACCACAGTGCCAACCGCCTGCTGCGCTGGACCGGACTCGATCCGTCGCATGGCACCGATGCCCATTACTCGGCCGACGAAATCAAGCTGATCGTGCGTCGTGGCGCGTCGAGCGAAAAACTCTCGCGCGACGACTGGAACGTGGTCGCCTACGCCATCGACTTCAGCGATCTGACGGTGTCCGATCTGATGCGTCCGATGAGCGAAGTCGCAGCGTTCCGTCGTAACGCCACGTTCGCGCAGAACATGGACACGGCCTATCGCCATCGCTACAGCCGCTATCCGTTCTTCGACAACGACGGCGAAACCGTGCTCGGTGTGGTCCACCTGAAGGATCTGTTCCTGGCCGAGCACCATGGTCAGTCCATCGAGGATCTGGGCAGCATGGCGCGCCCGGTCGAGCGCGTGAAGCCCGACATGGCCGCTCGCGAGCTGTTCAGCCGCTTCCGCCGGGGTGCACCGCACTTTGCCATCGTGGGATGGCCGGATCAGAAACCCATCGGCTTCCTCACGCTGGACAACCTGCTCTCCGCGCTGGTCGGCAAGATTCGCGACGAATTCCGTCAGACGGAAGACGACTGGACCCGCATGGAAGACGGCACGCTCATCGGGCGCGGCAGCTTGCCAATCCTGACGCTGGAGCGCGCGCTCGGCCTGGATATTCCGAGCGAGCACGCCGAGTCGGTGGGCGGACTCATCATGAACGCGCTGGGTTATCTGCCCCGCGAGGGCCAGAAGGTCGACTTCGACGGCTTCTCGGTGGTTGTGAAGAAGATGCAGGGGCCACGTATCGTGCTCGTGCGCATCTACCCGGACGGCGTGCGCGAAGCGCGCGGGGAACCGCCGGATGTGGCGGTGCAACAACGCGAGCATTGACCCCGATTGATCCCCGTCAGGTCGCTTGCCAGAATGTCCAGCATGCGTAACACGCCCGTCAGAGGCAACCACAAGGGTTACGCATGTTGGCGCGGGCACGGCAGGACACAAGTTCGTCAAAACAAAGCCAGGGGAGGCGATGATGGACGACACGGGGAAGTTGTCTCTCGATGCGCTGATCGGCACCTGCTACGACGGCGTGCTCGACGAAGCGTGTTGGGATCGGGCATTGCGCGATTTCAACCGGTGGGCCGGCGGTATCGGGTTTCATTCGGTGACTTGGGATCGCGTGCGCCACCGCGCGACGCGCGAATCCAACTCACTGAACGCGCCTCCCGATCTCATCCGCGAGTTCCTCGAGAAGCTCGCCCCCACCGATCCGCGCGTGGCGCTGATGCTGCAACAGCCGATCGGTCACGCGATGCGGTGCCACCATCATCTGAGCGATCGCTACGTCGCCCGTAGCGAGCTGTTCAACGACTTTCTGATTCCCAACGGCGTGCGTTATACGTACGGCATGCATCTGGCTGGCGCAGACGGCACCAGCGAGCTACTGGCGGTGTTCCGCACGCCCGATCACGTGCCGTTCGAAGACGCCGACGACGCGCCGGAACTGGAAATTCTGACCAAGCACATCGCACGCGCGGCACGTCTGCGGGCAGGCACCCGTCACTTGCAGGCGCAGGCGGCCATCGGCATGGCGGTGCTCGATCATCTGGACATGGCCATCGTCATTACGGATGAGACGGGCCATGTGCACTATCTGAACGTCGCTGCGCATCAACGGCTCGGCGTCACGCGAAACGTCTGCATTCGCGGCGGGAAGTTCACCGCCGTGCTGCCCAACGACGAACAGGCAGTGCGCCGTCTGATCACCCACGCGACCGCGCCGATGCCGGTCGCGGGCAGCCATCGCCTGCAAGGCGACAATCAGCAGCACTGGGTCGTCACGGTGCTACCGCTGCGCGAGTCGCATGCCTGTGCTGCGCCGTGGGAAAAGCCGATGGCGATGCTGACGATCGGCGAACTCGACCGGCGCGTCACACTCGGTCCCTACACGCTCAAGGTGCTGTTCGGGCTGTCACCGGCGGAAGCGCGTCTGGCACAAGCCCTGGCCGAGGGCCGTGAGCTGACGCAATACGCCCAGGACGCCAACGTCGCCATCAATACGGCGCGCACGCAGTTGCGACATATCTTCGACAAGACGGGATGCCGGCGGCAGACAGATCTGCTACGTCTGCTGCACGCCATACCGGCGCTGCGAATTCATGCGCCGGGGTGATATCGGGGCAGCAGGCACGGAGCCATGCACTGAACAAGCGACGAGAATGCAAAAAGGGCGACCGAAAGGCCGCCCTTTTTTTGTCGCGTAACGTCGAATGACGTCACGGCTTTCGCCGGAGACCTTAGCCTCGGGCGAACGCCTTGCGATTGAGTTCGAGTTGCGTGATCAGCTTTTGCAAACGCGACTCCGCCGTGCGCGACAGTGCGATGAAGCGGCAGCCAATGTGATACTCGATGTCTTTGGCGAGCGGCACGGCGCGCACTGCGCACACTTCGAGATCGACCTGCACCGTGCCGTAGTCACGCAGTTCGATCTCGACGTGCATCAGCATCGATCCCTTCGGAATCTCGGCAGCCGCTTCGGCCTTCGTGCGCAGCCCAACGCCTCCAAGCGACAGGTCGAACACCGCGAGGCGCATCGGCGTGTCTTCCGGGAATTTGACCGTGCACTGATACGGATCGAGGATCGGCGTCTTCACGCGGAAATAGTCGCGACGCTGCAAGCGCACGAGGGTTTCCGGATACGACGAATAGAACGCGGGATAGCCTTCGTACTCGCGCTCTTCGACGTCGCCGATGGGGAAATGCACCTGAATGCCCTCGGGCACGCCGACGAACAATGCGCGCTTGTTGGCGAGCAGTGCCCGGTTTTCCGTCTCGATGCCGCCCCAGTCGAAATAGAAACCGCGTGCTTGCGGTTCGACCTTGAGCAGTCGCGTGACGAGCTGACGCTGGCCGTTTGCGAAGTACACCGTCATGAAGTCGCCGCGGGTCGCCAGATGACGCAGCACGCCGCCGATTTCCAGCGGGTTGCTGATGCGATACGAGTCATGCAGTTGTGACTCTTCGTCCGTGGGCGCCGGTGTCACCTGCGGTTCTGTCGTTTCCATACCTGATCTTCTATTTGTCCCCGTGACGGTGCGCGCGCAACCACGCTCACCGTACGTAATAAAGCCGTCCCATGCATCTGGTCATGAACGTTAACGGTCACTGGCCGGAAATATTGAGTGCCCCGGCGCACGAGCCTACTGCTCCCCGTGCCGTGCGCCACACCCGGGCCATTCCACGCCCTTCACGCCCTTTCCTTACCTTTCCCGCGTGCGCCGTACGATCAGCGATGCACGGCCGCCATCAACGCACCGAAGCCCATGAACACGCCACCGCTAATGCGGTTGAATGCCTTGAGCACGCGCGCTTCACGCAGATACGGCGCAATGCGCAGCCCGCCCGTGGCGTAGACCATGTACCAGCTCATCTCGATGACGGCGAACGTGCCGAGCAGGATCGAGAATTGCGGCAGCTTGGCAGCCGTCGGGTCGATGAACTGCGGCAGGAATGCCGCAGCGAAAAGAATGGCTTTGGGGTTGCTGGCCGCGACGAGGAAGCCCGACTTGAACAGCTTGCCGAAGCTCGAATCGGCAACCAGCGCCGGCGTCGCGAGTTTGGCGGCTTCGTCCTCGGCGTTCACCGGCGAGCGCCAGCTCTTGTAACCGAGGTAGACGAGATAGGCCGCGCCCACATAACGCAGCGTGTCGAACAGCATCGGCCAGGCTTTGAGCACAGCGCCCAGACCCGCGGCGGAAATCGACATCATCGCGATGAGCGCGGTCATGCAACCGGCCATCGTGCCGAGCGATGCGCGCAGCCCGTGGCGCGCGCCATGCGTCATGACGAGCAACATGTTCGGGCCCGGCGTGGCGGAGACGAAAAAAACGGTGACTACGAATAGCCACCACGTTTGCAGGCTCATGATTGCCCCGGAAAAATGCTTACGCGAATTCGATCAGGCATTGTAGCGTCGAACCGTGACGGTGACACCGTTCGCGTGCACGTCTCATGCGAATCTGCGAGATCTCGTCACCACAGGCTTCAGCGCGCCGAAAAACAAACAGGCCCGATGACTTTCGTCATCGAGCCTGTCGGTCGCGGGACACAGCGCCGCCCGAAGGCTAGCGCGGCATCACGTGAAGCGAATCAGCCTTAAACCGGCTTGATGTTCGCAGCTTGCTTGCCCTTCGGGCCAGTCTTGACCTCGAACGACACTTTTTGGTTCTCTTGCAGCGACTTGAAGCCGTCCACCTTCACTTCGGAGAAGTGAGCGAACAGGTCTTCACCACCGTTGTCCGGGGTAATAAAGCCGAAGCCCTTTGCGTCGTTGAACCACTTAACGGTACCGGTTTCCATGTTTTTTCCTAATAAAACAATAGCCTGAGGTCGGAATTGACCTCGTGAAGCGCTGACAATCAAGGGAAAATGAAGGACTAGAAACCAGCGAGAAGCAGGAAAACTACGTCTGACAACAACTTCGCGGCTTGACAATCTGCAAGCTGTTTTATACGCGGTGGACCGATGCTTGTCAACCGGGAAAATGCCGCAAAAAGAGTAACAATTTCCGCAAATAGCGGGGAATTTGGGCACTGTTTGGATGTCCGACCGGCAATCGCTGCCCGTACAATAGGCGTTTTGTCCCGCGCCCATGCCGTTGTCGCCCGTCTGGCCCGTGTTTTGTGCTGTGTGAAACCGTTTTCCGACGTTTTTCCCCTACCGCGCACATTCCAGCGAAAGTTGGCCGGCCACCGCGTTTTGCGACCGTCAGCGGGCCTCCACCCCCAAGTTTTTTTCAACCTGCCCACGGATGGAGCCTATTCGCCTCGCGCGATCCTTGCGATCGCAACCTGAAATTCGCATGTCCGGCCAGCCGCGCTGGCTTGCCCGCTGCCGTACCCACCTCATCAGTCTGGCGGTTTGCGCGACGCTCGCCGCCTGCGCCGGCACACCGAACTATGGCCCCGTGCCGGCCGGCAGCTATCGCGTGCAGTCCGGCGACACGCTGTACGGCATCGCCCGCGCCAACAACACCAGCACCGCCAATCTGGTGAACTGGAACAATCTGAGCGACGCCGACAAGATCGAAGTCGGTCAGGTGTTGCGCGTCGTGCCACCGCCCGGATCGTCGAGCGCCCCGGCGGCCGTGGCGTCCTCCGGCGGCAGTGCGTCGTCGGGTGCGGCACGTCCCCGCCCTCAGGCCAAGCCTGCGCCGAAGCCCGCGCCGGCCCCCGCCGCGCCGCGTACGGCGACGAACAAGATTCCGATGACGTGGCCGGCGACCGGCAGAATCCTCGCCAATTACAACGGCAGCAGCAATAAAGGCATCGATATTGGTGGCCAGCCGGGCGATCCGATTTACGCCGCTGCGGCGGGCAAGGTCGTGTATGCGGGCAACGGACTGCGCGGCTACGGCAATCTCGTGATGGTCCAGCATGAGAACGGCTACCTCACCGCCTACGCCCACAACCGCGCGCTGCGCGTCAAGGAAGGCGCGTCGGTCAGCAAAGGGCAGCAGATTGCCGAGATGGGCGACACCGACTCGCATGGCGTTGTGAAGCTGCACTTCGAGGTGCGTCAGAAGGGCACGCCGTTCAATCCGAACGACTTCCTGCCGCCGCGCTGATCCAGCCAGCGGCATGCGCAGCACCCAAGAAAAAACGGCAAGGCGCGATGCCTTGCCGTTTTTTTATCCCGTCAACCTTGCATGCAACACTCAGGCAGACGCAAGGAACCCCTGCGACAACCCGTTGGCACGTGCGTCGCACCATTCGGGGTGCGCGCGCGGATCGGTCCACACCAGCAGATGCAGCGCCGCGAGCGCGCGCGGATCGTTGAGCAACTCCCACTTCTGCGTGTTCGTGAGTTTGGTCGGGCCGCGCAGCAGCGCCGTCTCGACACGACCGGCACGCAAGGCGTCGCGCTTCGCATCGTCGAGCGTCGGCTTGACGCTCGACGCCACCAGCGCGTTGGCCATCGGATCGACCACGGCGTCCACGAAATCGACGTGCTTACCCGCCTCGCTCGTGTACTTCTCCGTCATGCGCAGTTCCTTGGGCGGCCACGACTCCTCCGGAATCAGGAACAGGCGCGCACGCTTGAGCCCCCGCCCCAGCGACACACGGCTGGAGAAGACCGACACCGGAATCGAGATCATCATCGAGCCGACAATCGGCATCAGCCACCAGATGAAGTCCGGGTTGAGCCAGTAGACGACCCCGCCCCACGCCACGCCGATCACCGTTTGCAGTCCGTGGCGGCGAATCGCCTCGCCCCAATGCGTCTCGGCATCCTCTCGCGGCGGCGACTTCCACTGAATCGCGATACCGGTGAGTGCCGCCAGCACGAATTGCGTATGGAATAGCATGCGCACCGGCGCGAGCACCGCAGAGAAAACCATCTCGATGAACATGCTGACGGTCACCGCAAAGGCACCGCCAAAGCGCTTCGCCCCTTTCACCCAGATCAGCAGCACCGCCAGGATCTTGGGCAGAAAGAGCAGCGTCGCCGTCGCGGAGAACAACGCCAGCGCGCGCTCGGGGTGCCATTCCGGCCACACGGGGAACAACTGGCGCGGCGCAGTGAAGTACTCCGGCACCACCAGCGTGTGCTTGGCCAGCATGCACGTCGAGAGAATCAGGAAGATGAACCACAACGGCGCGGACACATACGCCATGGCCCCGGTGACGAACACCGCACGGTGCACCGGATGCATGCCCTCCGCGAGGAACAACCGGAAGTTCATCAGGTTGCCCTGACACCAGCGGCGGTCGCGTTTGAGTTCGTCGAGCAGGTTCGGCGGCATTTCCTCGTAGCTGCCCGGCAGATCGTAGGCAATCCACACACCCCAACCCGCGCGTCGCATGAGCGCAGCTTCCACGAAGTCGTGCGAGAGAATCGCGCCGGACATCGCGCCCTTGCCGGGTAGCGGCGCAAGCGCGCAGTGCTCCATGAACGGCTTGAGGCGGATGATCGCGTTGTGCCCCCAGTAGTGCGATTCACCGAGTTGCCAATAGTGCAGGCCTGCGGTGAAGAGCGGGCCATAGACGCGTCCCGCGAACTGCTGCAAACGCGCGTAGAACGTTTCGCGGCCTGCGGCGAGCGGTGCGGTCTGGATCAGACCGGCGCTCGGATGCGCCTCCATCATGCGCACGAGCTTGGTCAGGCATTCGCCGCTCATCACGCTATCCGCGTCGAGCACGATCATGTAGCGATAGTCGCTGCCCCAGCGACGGCAGAAGTCGTCGAGGTTGCCGCTCTTGCGCTTCACGCGGCGCTGACGCCGGCGATAGAAGATGCGTCCGAAGCCACCGACTTCGCGGCACAGCGCCTGCCATGCATCGACTTCGGCGGTGCAGTTATCGGCCTCGTTGGAGTCCGACAGGATGAAGAAGTCGAAGCGTTCGAGCGAGTCGGTCTTGGCCAGCGACTCGTAGGTCGCCCGCAAACCGGCGAACACGCGGCCGACGTCTTCGTTGCAGATCGGCATGACGATGGCGGTGCGCGCGTCGGGTGCGATGGGCGCGTCGCCCGCGGCCATCTTCGAGATCATGTGACGCTCGCCACCGACCAGCAGGACGAAGAAGCCGAAGATGGCCGTCCAGAAGCCCGCCGAGACCCAGCCGAAGAGCAGCACGAACAGCACGAGCACCGAGAACTCCAGCGGATCGGCACCGTGATACGGCAGCACCGAGGCCATGAAGTGCGTGGCCAGCGCCGTCTGCGCAATCATCAGCGCGAGCAGCATCCAGCGCCGGCGGCGTCCTGCCTGCGACCAGCGGCCCTTGGGATCGGGTGCGTCGCGCACGAGCGGATCGGGGTCTTTACGGCCGATGAGCTTGCGCCACAGCCGTGCGAGCGGATTGAGCGACCACGCACGCGGAATGAGCGACGTACGACGCACCGGCGGCGCGACACGCAGCGTCTGCACGCCACGCACTTCGTTCAATCCGGCGGCGGCCGCCAGCGAGCCCCCTTCCGTGAGCGAGAGGCGCACGGGTTGCGACGCGAGCACCGCGTCGCTGTCGGACTCGATCTCTGCGAGATCGTGGGCGTGCCACGCCGCCGTCGCCACCGCTGTGGTGGCGGCGTCGGTCTGCCCGGCGGCCTCAGTACTCTCGGCATCTGTCGCAGACGAATCGATGGCCTCGCCTGCCGAAGGCACGCCGTCGCCGGCGCCGTTCGCACCGCGTGCGAGCAAGCGCTGCAAGCGGGTCAGAACGTCGAGCGAATCGCCACCGTCACGCTTCGCTTGCGCGAGCAGTGCACGACGTTTTTCGGCGGGCAAGGGCAACCGGTCGACGTAAAGTTCGTCGACCGGAATGTCGGAGCGGTCGCTCACTCGGGGGGTAACAGGTAGCTCCACGTTTCGGATAGGGTGTTACTGCCGTTGCGCAGGTAAGCGCGCATTTCGACGGGTTTCTCGGAATCGAGGCGGCGCATGCGAAGCATGACGCGGTAGCCTCCCGTGACGTCATTGCGCTGCGTCTGCACTTCGAGGATCTTGCCGTTGCTGTCGATGGACACATTGCCGTCGACCTTGGCGTCGTCCGGCAGCTTTTTGAGCCCCGGGCCTTCGAAGTCGAGCGCGAAGAGCAGACTGTCGTCTGGTTTTCCCCGGTAGCCGTGTCCCCGGCGGCTTTGCGTCACCCACGCCAAAGGCGGGCGCTTATCGTTATCTTTCTGCCAAGAGAGCCGGTATTCGAGCGACAGCGGCTGCTTGGGCTTGGGCGGCGCATCGGGCACCCAATAGGCGACGATGTTGTCGTTGGTTTCGTCCGGCGTGGGAATCTGCACCAACTCTACGCGGCCTTGTCCCCATTTGCCCTTCGGTTCCACCCAAGCGCTTGGACGTAACTCATAATGGTCCTCAAGGTCCTGATAGTTGGTGAAGTCGCGGTCGCGTTGCACCAGCCCGAAACCGCCGGGATTGGACAGCGAGAACGACGACACCAGCAGGCGCTTGGGATTGACGAGCGGACGCCAGATCCATTCGCCCGTACCGGACTGGATGGACAGGCCGTCGGAGTCATGCACTTCGGGGCGATAGTCGGGCACTGCCGCCGGCTGATTCTCGCCGAAGAAGAACATGCTGGTGAGCGGAGCAATGCCGAGCTTTGTGACGTTCTCGCGCAGGTACAGTTCGGATTTGACGTCGACGGTCGTGTCGACGCCCGGGCGCAGCGTGAAGCGGTACGCACCGGTCGCGCGCGGCGAGTCGAGCAACGCGTAGATGGTCAGCTCTTTCGCGCCGGGCGCGGGACGCTGAATCCAGAACTCGGTGAAGCGCGGAAACTCTTCGCCGGAATTCAGCGCGGTATCGAGCGCGAGGCCGCGAGCGGACAAACCGTAGGTCTGGTTCTTACCCAACGCGCGGAAGTAGCTCGCCCCGAGGAAGACCATGACTTCGTCTTTGTACTTGGGCGTGTTGACCGGGAAGTGAATACGGAAACCCGCGAAGCCGAGGCCGCGCAGTTGTTTGGGGTCAACCTTGAGTGCGCCGAAGTCGAACATGTCGGGGCTGTAGCGCACTTCGCGCACGCTGTTGCCGATCAGTTCGTTGATCTTGACGGGTCGGTCGTAGTACGAACCCTCGTGGAAGAACATCAGCTCGAACGGCAGCTTTTGCGCACGCCACAGGGCCTTTTCGGGCTTGAAGCGAATATTGCGATAGCGGTCGTACGTCAGATTCTGAAGCTCTTTGGGGAGATTCGGATCTTTGGGCTTATAGCGGTTGTTCGCCAGCGTGCGCGCTTGTTTGGCGACGTCGTCGAACGAGAAAGCATGTGCCGCGCCCGAGACGAGCGCACAGACGCTGAGTACGCCGGCAATCGCCAGGCGCAGGGCACGGTGGGAAGTCATGCGGGGTACCGCGTTGAGCAGGAATTCCATCGGCAGTGGGGAATGGCATGTAACGCGCGTGCCGACCGTAGCCAGCGTGCGCTGAACGCGCAATTTTACCCGTTCATTCACCGATTGACTAAAGATGCATCGGCAAAACCTTCGAAGCGGGTACTCACATTACCCCAATCGTCTGCTGTGACGGTGCTTCCAGCGCATCACAAATTTGTGACTATTTGTGACCGGGCAGCGAAATGAAAGGATTTCGCCACCTTTCCTGCCAGTTTTCCGTCACTTTTTGGCCATTCCTGTGCCATTTTCCCGACATTCGGGGCCGATTCACCCGGAAACCCCTATCCCGCTCTTCCACTCTCCCATCCCGGCCTCAACGACTCGCCATCGCCAGCAAGCCGCCCAGCGTCATCAGTGCGCCGCCAATAGTCCGCCTCACGAGATGCTGCCGCCGCACCATCGCCTCACGCATCCACCCCGCCGAGAACCCCAGCGCCACAAGGCTGAACCACGCCCAGTGCGCGAACGACATGAACGCCCCATACGCGAGGCCGAGCGCCCAGCCTGTGCCCGGATGCACGACCTGCGTGAAGGTACTCACCACGAACAAGGTGCACTTCGGATTCAATGCGTTGGTGAAAAACCCCGTGCGGAACGCCTGAAGGGCCTCGCGCCAGCGGGCGGAGGCTCCATTTCCCGCCTCGGGTGAAGCGGATGCCCCGCCCTCCTGCGTGACGTCGACGACCGGCGACCGATCCCGCAACGTCCGCCACCCGATGTACACGAGATACGCCGCACCGATCCATTTGATCACCGTGAACAACCACGGCACCTGCACGATCAACAACCCCACGCCCACCAACGTGTACGCCACGTGCACCTGCACGCCCGCCGCGATCCCCAACGCCGCCCATAGCCCCGCCCGCCGGCCGTGACGCCAGCTCTCACGCGTCACCATCGCGAAATCCGCGCCGGGGCTGATCACCGCCAACACCGTGATCGTCATTACCGCTATTAGCTCTTGCATGACTTTCTTTCACCCTTCTTGTTTGTGCCCGAATTTCCCGTTCCGTACTCGACCCCGCGGGGGACCAGGGCCCTATTCCGCCCCTCAGACATAGACCCAACTCGGTTCAGAACAGGGCCCTGATCCCCCGCTCATCGCACCTTTTCCGTTGGCTTTCTTATCGTCCCCCACCTCTCGTTGTGGAATTCTCGGACGCATTTTCTTCATTTTTCTCATGCCCGAAAAACGATGAATTTGCCCACCTATCCGTGATAATTTCTCACGTATGACGCGATCCCCCTCCCGATCCCTTCGTCCCCTTCCCCTGAACGCCCTTCAGGTCTTCGACGTCGCCGCCGCCGAACTCAGCTTCGCCCGCGCCGCCGACCGACTTTTCGTCACCCACGGCGCCGTCAGCCGACAAATCCGCACCCTCGAACTCGCCCTCGGCCTTCCCCTCTTTGAACGCCGTAACCGTGCCGTCTTCCTGACCGCCGCAGGCGAGAAACTCCACGCCACCACGCGGCAGATGTTCGAGCAACTCGCCACCACCATCGCCACGCTTCACCCCCCTTCGCCCTCGGACACACTCGTCGTCTCCTGCGAACCCACCCTCGCGATGCGATGGCTGATCCCTCGCCTCACCGCCTTCTCACAAGCTCACCCCGGCATCTCCCTTCACCTCCACTCCGCCGGCGGCCCCCTCGACTTCGAAAGCGCCGGTGTCGATGTCGCCATTCGACGCAACGACTTCTTCTGGGGACATTCACTCATCGCCGAACCGCTCGTCGATGAATGGATCGGCCCCGTCGGCCTCCCTTCAGCCTTCGATTCGCTACCGATTTCGCATCTCCACACGCGCACGCGCCCCCACGCCTGGCAGGACTGGCAACGAGCCATGCGCGCCGCGCCGTCGCCCGAACGCCTGAAACACTTGGAACGCTTCCAGACAAGCGCCACCCCGGCGACGCCGCCGTTCGAACACTTCTATCTGAGTCTGCAAGCCGCCGGCGCAGGCCTCGGGGCCGCCATCGGATCGGTCTACATGGTGTGCGACGAACTGAACGCCGGACGGCTCATCGCCCCCGCCAGCTTCATCCGCGACGGCTCAGGCTACGTCGCACTCTCGCGCGAACCGTTCGCCGAAAACCCGGCCAAGGAAACACTGCTGATGTGGTTGCGCACTGCACTGGCTGAATCGGCATCGCCATGGATCGCGAGCACCCAGTGACATTGCGTGAGGGTGAGGTGTGGGGGTGAAGCGGAGGGAAGGCAAGCGACGGAAGCGGCGTCAGGAACGCGGTTCGCTCGACGTGTCCCGAGTGCCCTGATTGCCATGATGGCCCTGAGCAGGAGACGGCTCGGCCGCCGTCGCTGAAGTCGGTGAGGTCGGTGGAAGCGGCACCGGTGCCGGTCCGGCAGCAGCGCCCGCCGCATCCTTGCTCTGCGCCACGGCCGGTGGCCCTTTGGGCAACATGCGCACGCCGCGCCAGTTGCCCCACTTGTAGTAAGCGAGCGCCATGACGAGCGAGACGGCAAACCCGAGCGGGAAGCTCCACCAGATCGCCTCCGCGCCCCACGTCTTTTGCATCTGCCACGCAAACGGCAACCGGATCACCCACTGCGACACGAACAGGATGACGAGCGGCGCAGTCACCGCGCCCGTCGCCCGCACCACCCCGAAGAGCACGATGGTCACGCCGAACAGCACGAACGACCAAGCCACCACGGCATTGATGTGCTGCGCGACGGAGATAGCGTAGCCGTCGTCCGGCAAAAACGCATTCATGAACTGACGATTGAACAGCAGAATCGCGATCACCAGCGTGCCGGTCATGACGAAGTTCAGTCCGACGCCCACGCGCCCGATCTTCGTCACACGATCCCACAAGCCCGCCCCCACATTCTGCGCCGTCATGGAGGACACCCCCGCACCGATCGCCAGCGCAGGCATCTGCACGTACGTCCACAACTGCGATGCGACCCCGTAGGCCGCCGTGGTCTGCGATCCGTAGCCGTTGACGAAGCCCATCATGACCATCGCAGACGACGAGATCACCACCATCTGCAACCCCATCGGCAATCCCTTGACGACGATCAACCGCAGCAACCCCATGTCGATCCGCAGATACTTCCAGTCCTTGCGCGTGAGCCACAGCGGATCGCGGCGCTTGTACAAGGTGTACATCAGTGCGACGAGGCTCACGGTCTGTGCGATGAGCGTCGCGCCCGCCGAGCCCGCAATGCCGAACGGCGGAATCGGCCCCCACCCGAAGATGAGCAACGGATTGAGCGCGACATCCAGCCCTGCGGACAACAGCATGAACCGGAACGGTGTGCGTGCGTCGCCCGCCCCGCGCAACGCCATCATCACGAAGTTGTAGAAGTACATCACCGGCAACGCCACGAAGATGATGCGCAGATACGCCACCGCAAACTCGCGCGCATCGCTCGGCGTGCCCAGCGCCCGCAGCAACTCCGGTGTGAAGATGTAGCCGAACACGGCCACAGCCGTCGACATCAGGATGAAGAATGTCGCGCTCGTGCCGACGATGCGCTGGGTCAGCACATGGTTCTTCGCACCGATGGACTGACCGATGAGGATGGTGTTGGCCATGCTGATGCCGAACACGACACCGAGCAGGAAGAACAACAGGATGTTGGCATTGGACGCCGCGGTGAGCGCCGACTCGCCAAGGTAGTGGCCGATCCACATCGCGTTGATCGACGCATTGAGCGATTGCAGCACGTTGCTGCCCAGCACCGGCAGCGAGAACCAGAACAGGGTCTTGCCGATGGGGCCGCGCGTGAGGTCCTGTTCTGCCATCGTCGTCTTACTTCGTATCGAACTTCACGCCGGCCGCCGGCGCAGGCACGGCACACCGATGGCCGCGCACGTTGTCCAGAAATCGCTCGATGAGCGGCAGTATCTTCGCTTCGATGTCGCCGTGGCCGTAGCCAAAACCCGCAAAGTTGAAGTGCGTCGCACCGTCGACCACCGCCAGCCAGTGACACCCCGGCGGCATGTCGGCGAACGGCTCGGTGCGCGTCTGCCATTTGCCTTCGAGCGGATCGTCGCGCGTGCCGGTCACGAGCAAGGCCGGCTTGCGCACGTCGTGCCATGCCCCCGCCGGAAAGATCGCGCCCTTGCCTTGTGGCGACAGCGCGATGTAGGCGTCGAAACGATCGTCGCTGTCGAGTCCGAGCTTGTTCTTCGCGCCCGCCTCGATCATGACGGTCACCGCCCCCATCGAATGTCCCGCCAGCACGGCAGGCCCGGCGTGACACTGTCCGCGCGCCCAGCGCAACGCCGCCCCGGCATCTTCGAGACGGTCGTCGTACGCTTCGGGGTCCGTAGTGAGAGCGAGCAATCCGTCGCGCAATCCACCATTGCGCACGCGGTCGCGCAGCGAATCGCGTCCGCTCTCCTGATGCGCCATCGTCACCGTCAGCCAGCCATATTGGGAGAGTGCGCGCCCCAGCCACGACATCGCGTCGCGGTCGTCGCCCGCGCCGGGGCTCACCACCACAACACCATTGCAAGCCACTTGAGGACGGAAGACGTGGAGGTTGGCGTACGCGCCATCGCTGCGCATGACGCGCTGATCGACACCGGTCGCGGCAGACGCAGGGGTCGCGATCACGGGTTTCGCCGACGCGGAGGATGCGGCAGACGGGGCAGATGCGGCCTTCGCAGGCGCGCCCCCCGGAAAGAGGGTGTCGGCAGCTAAAACGTGAGACGGGAATGTGGCGAGCGAGAATGCAGCGAACAGCGATGCGCCGACGCTGCAGGCACCGAGCGCGACGCGTAACGTCCCGAACGATCGTCCCACGGCCCTGCGCGACTTTCCGAGCATCCGTTCTCCCCTGGTTTCCGGCAGCACGCAGCCAACCTGGCCCAAGGGGCGCTTGTCCCTGATCTTGCTGAGTTCGAACCACCTAGGGAACGGGTTAGGCCGGGAGCGACGGTCTCGCGACGAAGCTCCGCTGCGACATCACACGATGAGCCATCTTAGCGCGGATTGCGTAGGCACTCGCATGATTTTTGCATCGCGCCCACCTGTCTCGCGTGCGCAACGCACGGGACGATTCCCGAACTCATCAATCGCTCATCGAGGCCACCGCCGGAGCACGTCTGGCACAAGGCGTCAGGCGCGTTGATGTCGCCCCGAATGGCCGTCTCGCGACAAGCCGAGCGCCGACGCGTAACCCTGCGGATCGAAACGCCACGTCAGTGCGATCAGCGCCACGTTGAGTACGATGAGCCCGATCCACGACGGCATGAAGCTGCCCGTCATCGCCATCACCGCACCCGATGCAAACGGTGCGACGGCGGCGATGCAAAAGCCCACGCCCTGCATGAACGCCGCGAGCGCGGCCGCGTGACGCGGATGCGCATGGTGATCGAGCGCCAGCACCAATCCGAGCGAAAAGGTGCCGCCCAGTCCGAAGCCGATGCCGCCGATCCACCACCACGGCGCGGCATCCGGTGCCACGACGAGGCCGCCCAGACCGGCAAGCGTCGCGGCCAGCGCGAGCGTCAGCCACCGCCGACGGTCGACATTGCGCCGCGCCAGCCACGGCAGCATCAGCGCCGCCACGACTTGGCACGCTGTGAGCCCCGCGAGCAGCGCGCCGCTTTGCGTCGCACTCATGCCACGCTGCTGATAGAACGGCGGCAGCCACGCGACCATCGTCGTGTAAGTGCAGTTGATGAGACCGAAGTAGATCGCCAGCGTCCACGCGCGATGCTTGCGCAACAGATCGAGCATCGACGGCGGCTTTCCGGACGTTGCGGCAGTTGCGGAGGTCGAAACGTTCGACGCCACGTGCTGCGTTGCGGCACGGCACGCCGCACGCAGATCCTCGGCAGTTGCGGTCGTGTGCCCAGCCGAGGTGACGACCTGAGCCACAGCATGCCCCTTCAGCGGCGCACGCCACCACGCCAGCGCCGCGACGCCGACGACCGCGAGCCACATCCCCAGTCCGACGCGCCAGTCGCCCGCCTCGGACGCCGCCCACGGGCTCGCTGCCGCCCCAAGACCACCACCGCCCATGAGCGCAGCGGAGTAAAGCCCCATCATCGACGTCATACGCGCCGCACTGTAATTCGCCTTCACCACCCCCGGCAGCAACGCCTGAATGATGGCGATGCCGATGCCCGACGCCAGCGCCGTCGCGATCATCGTCACCGTATCGTCGGCGAAAAAGCGCACGCCGCAGGCCAGCGCCAGCGCCGCCAATCCGAGCAACACACCACGTCGCTCACCGAAGCGACGCGTCAACCCGCTCGCCGCGAATGCCCCCGCGCCCATCGCCAACACCGGCAGCGACGTGAGCAGCGCCGCCACGGGATACGTCATCCCGGTCGCCTCGCGAATCTGCGGCAACAGCGGACTGATGGAGGTGAGCGTCGGTCGCAGCGTCAGCCCGACTGCGACGATGGCCAGCCAAAGCGTCATACCGCCGCGCCCTCGTTCACCACGACGTGACCGTTCGCCACCACCCAGCGACGCGGCGCACGCGTCACGATGGCCTGCGCAGCATTGAGCGCATCGACCAGCACGAGGTCGGCGCGCGCACCGACGTGCAGACCGTAGTCGTCGAACCAGCACGCACGTGCGCCCTGATGCGTCACGCAATCGAGCGCAATGTCCAGCTCGTCGTCGCGACGCAGGTTGTAGCGCAGCCCGATCATCATGGCGCGCTCCAGCATGTCGGGCGAACCGTACGGCGTCCACGTGTCGCGAATGCCGTCGTTGCCGCCCGCGAGTGTCACACCGGCTCGGCGACAAGCCATGAGCGGCGGCACGATGCGCGACGGCGGTGCCGTCGTGATGAGCGCCACACCGGCGTCGGCCAGACGCGCCAGCAAGGCATCGGCGCGTGCCGCATCGAGTTCACCCAGACAGAAAGCGTGCGACACCACGACCTTGCCCTGCATACCGAGCGCCACAATGCGCTCAAGCATCAGTTCGAACGAGAACACGCCCATCTCACCCGGTTCGTGCAGATGGATGTCCACCGGACAGCCATGCTTGTCGGCGAGCGCGAACATCGCGTCGAGCGACGCCTTCGGGTCGCGGTCGATGGCGCACGGATCGAGCCAGCCGAGTACGTCGGCCCCGCGTGCAAGCGACGCGTCGAGCAACTCGACGGTGCCCGCCCGATCGAGCACACCCGATTGCGGGAACGCCACGATCTGCATGTCGAGCGTGTCCGCCAGCGTCTCACGCGTGGCCAGCACGACTTCGAGATGACGCAGGCCCGCGTCGGTATCGATGTCGACGTGGGTGCGCAGCCGCGTGGTGCCGGCCGCGAGGAACGCGCGACCGAGCGCCAGCGACGCCGCGCCCGCATCGTGGCCGCTTTGCGCACGCCACTGGCGTTCGTTGTCGATGCGGTCGATGAGTCGCGAGCCGCATTCGTTCACGTACCAGGGCATGCCCCACGTCGTCTTGTCGAGGTGCGTGTGCGCCTCGACCAGTCCGGGCATGAGCAAAGCGCCGTGCGCATCGATCGTGCGAGTGCTGCCCTCAGCGCCGTTCGCCGATGCAGGCAACGACGGCCCGATGGCCGCAATCTTCCCGTGCTCGACGCGCACGTCTACCGACGTGCCGTCCAGCCCGCGCGCATTGCGAATTTCCAGTGTTGTCATACTTTCCTCAAGAGTCCTGCTTCGGCGTCGGTGTCGACACTCCAGGCGCGCGTCAGCATGCTCACCGTGACGAACGTCACCGCATTCACCGCCAGCGCCACCAGCCCCATGTTGATCGACGCCACGGTATCCGACGCACCCGGCAACATGCGCAGCGTGACGTCGAACCCGACCGCCGCCAGCAACACGAGCGCCCCCGCGCCGATCCCTGCAAACGCGCCGTACTTGTTGCCGAACGGACGCGGCAGCAAACTCGCCACGAACGACGGGAACAACTGCGTGAGCAAGCTCGACGCAAACAGCGCCAGCGCCACGAACGTCGCACCGCCACGCAGCACGAAGAACACCGCCACCAGACCAAAGACCGGCAGCACGCGCTTGGCCAGCTTGCCGACCGTCGCTTCGCTTGCCTGCGGCGCGAAACCGTCGCGATAAATGTTCTTGGCAATCAGCGTCGACGCATTGAGCAAGATCATCGAACCGGGCACCAGCGCGGTCAACACCCCCACCCCGCCAATCACGCCGACGAACCACGGCGAGAACGTCTGTTTGACGATACGCAGCAACGCCAGATCCGAGTCTGCACCGCTCAGCCCCGGCACTTGCAGAATGGCCGCGAAGCCGACGAAGAACATGAACGCGATGACCATCTGATACAGCGGCATCAGAATCGTGTTCTTACGCACGGCGCTCTCCGTCTTCGCCGCATACACCGACGTGAAGACGTACGGATACAGGTAGTAGCCGAGCGACGTGAGCAGAATCGTCGAGTTGTACCAGGACAGCGTCAGGCCGCTCGTGGGCATTTGCAGGAAGCCCGGACGCGCCGCCTCGATGCGGTCGAACATCTCGCCGAAACCGCCGAAGTAGTGCAGCGGCAGATAGATGCCCAGGAAGATCGCGATCACGAGGATCAGGATGTCCTTGTAAATCGCAATGCTCGCCGAGCCGTGAATGCCCGACACGGTGATGTAGACCACCATCGCAATCGCGCCACACCAGATCGCCACGGCCGGGGGAATCGTGCCGTACGACGCCTCGGACACGATGATGCCCAGCCCGCGCAACTGAATGATGAGCAACGCGCTCATGCCCAGCACGGCCACCAGCGACACCACAACGCCCAGCGCGCGCGACCGGTACGCCGTGGCGAAGAAGTCGGAGAACGACACGCAGTTGTGCTTCGTCGCGTGACGCCACGCCGCCGGCAACATCCAGTAGCCGAGCAGGTACGCGAGCGCCCCGTAGGCGAGGATGTAAAACGCGGGCGGTCCCTTGCTGTACGCCCACCCGCTCGCGCCCAGAAACGTGAACGTCGAGAAGGCCTCACCGGCCATCAGCAGGAACACGAGCAGCGTGCCGAAGCCACGACCGCCCACCGCCCATTGTTCAAGGCTCATGGTGCGCCCGCGACGTGCGCGCAGCCCCACGAAAAGCGCAAAAGCCAGAAACGCCGCAATGACGGCAAGCGCGGCGTTCATGATGCGGCTCCGTCGTGGTCGCGGCGCTCGCTCGCGACCTGCTGCGCCGTGCGCTGGGCGGCATCGCGCGAACCGTCGAAGCGGAACATCACGAGCATGACCACCGACGTCAGCAGCAGCCACACGATGTTCCACGTCATCAGAAAGGGCAGCCCGGCCAGCCGGGTGCCCACGTGTTCGGCGAGCCAGCCGCCGCTATAAAAGGCCGCGATGGGAAGCGCGGCCAGGCAATGTACGGGTTTCATAACGTCTCCAGACCCAAAGGGATTCATAAGGCGGTCGCTCGTTTGCAATCCCGGCGACCTGATGCGTTCGGTGGCTTTGTCCATATCGTCGACGCCGGGGTGAATGGCACATCACGGCGATTTGCCATATCATCAACCAAACGACAATAAATGGTTAACCATTTTTGTTGACCATTATCGGTAACGATTTGCCGAAATGCAAGGTCGCGTCGCACAGAGGGCCCAAACGTAGGGTTTTCCGGAGAACGGGCATCGTGGGAAGGTTGGCGTCGGGTTGACGTCGGATTGGCCTCGATAAGCGATGTCACGCCATATCGGATGGCCCGGGGCGACAGGTACAATTCGGCCCACGCCCGCGCACTTTCATGCGAAGCGCCAAATTTCAGGAGATCAGGCTTGAGCCGCACCGCAGCACCGCCCTCGTCCACCGCGTCCGTCGACGTCCCTCGCGCTCAGGCCGCCCCTGTCATGGAGCCGGACCCGGCAACGGTCGACGTCGAGGGAGAGGGCGCGCCGGGCAGCGCAGGTCAGCAGATCGAGGCCCGCGTGTACGCGGCGATCTCGCAGGCGCTGCTCTCGGGCAAGCTCCGGCCGGGGATGCCGCTGCGCGAACGCAATCTGGCGCAGGCGCTCGATTGCACGCGCGGCGCGGTGCGCAAGGTGCTCGCGCGGCTCGGCTTCGAAGGCAAGCTGGTACTCGAACCGAATCGCGGCGCGTTCGTGCCGCAGCCATCGCTCGACGATATCCGTCAGACGTATCGGGCACGGCGCGTATTGGAAACGGGCGTGATCGCAAGCATCTGCGGGCGGTTGAGCGACGCGCAGCTCGCGGTGCTCGACACCCACGTCGACACCGAAGCGCGCTCGCACGCCGACGGCACGCATGAGCGGTCGATCCGTCTGGCGGGCGAGTTTCATCTGAAGTTGATCGGCATGGCCGACAGCGCGGAACTCGACGCCTTCGCGCATCAGCTCGTCGCCAAGACGGAGCTATACAAGGCACTGTACGACCCGGCGGAATTCATGCATTGCGCCCCCACGGAACACGCGCAGCTCGTGAGCCAGCTGCGCGAGGGCAAGACACAGGCCGCGATCTCACTCGCCACCGCGCACCTCGACGAACTCGAAGCGCGGGTACTCACGCGGGCCGCGGCCGCCGAGACGCCCGACTTCCGCGCGATCTTCGCCGAGGCATTCGCGGGCGGGGCGTCCTGACCGGCACAGAACCGCGACGTACCCGACACCGACACCCTCGCCCGTCAAGGGACTGAGGGCAGCGCGGCAATCCCACCACGCCTTGGGGGTCGCGTGGCACACGCGCGCGATTCGGGGGTATATTGCGCCTGATCGCGACGGGCCTGCGGCCCGCCTGCCAACTTCGCCCCCCGCTCGAACGTACTAAGGCACCAAGCCCGAAGGAAGCCCATGTCCCATCTGGTAGTCCACGGCGGCCAGCCGCTACGCGGCCGCATCACGCCCTCCGCCAACAAGAATGCCGTTCTCCCGGTGCTGTGCGCCACACTGCTGACCGATCAGCCCGTGCGCCTGATCGGGGTGCCCGAGATCACCGACGTTCGCAAGATTCTCGACATCTTTCGTCAGCTCGGCAGCGACGTGAGCGTCGATTTCGACGCCGGCATTCTCGACGTCCACCATCTGAATACGAAGTTCGATCCGCGCACCGACCATCTGCCTGAAGAGATGCGCTCGTCGATCATGCTGGTGCCGCCGCTGCTGGCGCGTTTCGGCGTCGCACGCATCGAGGACAACATCAAGGGCTGCACGCTCGGCGTGCGCGAGATCGATCCGCACATCGAAGTGCTGCGCCATTTCGGCGGACGTGTCGAGCGCACCGCCGGCTCGCTGCTGATTCACGCCGACGAGGCCCGCCCCGCGATCCATCACTGGCTCGACTACGCGTCGGTGACAACCACCGAGAACTTCGTGCTGTGCGCCGCCACCGCGAAGGGTCGCTCGCAACTGAACAACGCCGCCTCCGAGCCGCACGTGCAGGAGTTCTGCCGCTTCATGCAGATGCTGGGCGTGCCCATCGAAGGCGTCGGTACTTCGCAGTTGGCGATTGAAGGTGTCGAGCGCTTCGGCGGCGGCGAATTCCGCTTCGCCGAGGACTTCCACGAAATCACCACCTTCCTCGCGCTCGGCGCGATCACCGGCGGTGAGATCACGGTCAAAAACACGGCCCCCGATCAGTTCCCGCTGATCGACCGCACGTTTGCGAAGTTCGGCATCAAGGTCGAGCACCGCGACGGCTGGTCGACGGCCACGGCGCAAGGCAAGCTCAAGGTGCAGGCGCCGTTCACGCAGAACATTCTGACGAAGGTGGAAGCGGCCCCGTGGCCTTACTTCCCGGTGGATCTGCTGCCGATCTTCATCGCCCTGGGTGTGAAGGCCGAAGGCAGCGCGATGTTCTGGAACAAGGTGTATGACGGTGCGATGGGCTGGTCGACGGAGCTGTCGAAGTTCGGCGCGCACGTGTTCCAGTCCGATCCGCACCGGCTGATCACGTTCGGCGGCGTGCCGCTGTCGCCCGCTGTGGTGGAAAGCCCGTACATCATTCGCGTGGCGATCGCCCTGCTGATGGTGGCGGCAAGCATCGACGGTCAGTCGACCATCAAGAACGCACAACCGATTCGCCGCGCCCACCCGCGCTTCGTCGAGAATCTGTGCTCGGTCGGCGCGAACGTGGTCTGGACGGCACCCGAGTAAGCCTGTGTTAAGCACCGGCTCCCCCCGGGGGGGCCGGGCTCGCCCTGCGGCACACGCCAGCGGCAGACGACCCCCCGATCACCTACACGCCGGTCGTCCGCCGCTGCGAACCCGACGGTTGACCTTACCTGAGCCGGTACGGCCCGCCATGACTTCACCTTTGCCCGACGGCATCTCTCGTTTGCCCGGCGGAAATTTATTTCCCGCGCGCCGATATTCGCCCCGGATCGGTGCGGCGCAACCAGGCGAATGTGAAAGAATGGCGACCATCATGAGCGATCGTCACCTGCCCCCGCAGTCGTCTGCCACGCCCGCCACATCTAATGCTGTGGCGACGGCAGCCCCGCGTCAGAGCGGCGCGTGGCCCGCGTCGCCGCATGCCCGTCAGTTGTCGGGCGTGCGCGTGCTCGTCGTCGACGACAATCAGGAAGACCGCATGCTGCTCATGGACTTCCTCAGCCAGCAAGGCTGCCGGGTCTACATCGCGCAAGACGGTCGTGACGGTTACACCAAAGCGCGCACCGTGCAGCCCGACCTGATCCTCATGGACATCCGCATGCCGGTGTGCGACGGCCTCGGCGCGTGCCGCCTGCTCAAGGCCGACCCCGGCACCCGGCACATTCCGCTCATTTTCCTGACGGCGGCCGCCTTACCCGGCGAGCGTGTCGCAGGCCTGTCGGCCGGCGCGGTCGACTACGTCACCAAACCGTACGATTTCGAAGAGGTCCGGCTGCGTCTGTCGATCCATCTGAAATCGACGCCCGCGGCACCTGCCCACAGCGCCGCGCCGGTGGCTGCCGCGACCGACACCGACAAGCACGCCCCGCTGCCCGTACAGGCCCACACGCTGGACGCCGTGCTGTTTCGCGCCACACGTGCGTTGCTGCTCGACCAGCTCGGCACGACGCCCGAACTGGCCGGTCTGGCAAGCGCCGTCGGTACGAACACGCGCCGTCTCAATCTCGCGTTCCGCCGCTGTGTCGGCGTGACGGTGTTCGACTTCCTGCGCGAAGAACGCATGAAGGAGGCGCGACGCCTGCTCTCCGAGACGTCTCTGGACGTGCAGGACATTGCGAGCGCCGTGGGTTTCGCCAGCGCCGCCAACTTCGCCACCGCCTTCCGCGAACGCTTCGGCATGCCGCCCAGCGGGTTCCGCGAACAGGGCGCGCAGACGTATGTCGCGCCCGACGGTTCGGGATCGACGCAGGCATGAGCACTGCGCCATCGGACTTACCGGCACAAGAGACGCGTCGGCCCTCATCGCTCCCTTCCGTCTGGTCGACGCGCGTCGCGCTTGGGTTCGGCGCGCTTGGGTTCGGCGCGCTTGGGTTCGGCGCGCTTGGGTTCGGCGCGCTTGGGTTCGTCGCGCTTAGGTTCGTCGCGCTGATCGCGCTGCTCGTGACGTTCTGCCTGCCGGGCACGGCAACGGCCGCTACAGCGGCGACCGGCACTACCGCCGCGCCATCGACGAACACCGCACCTGCTGCGGTCCAAACTGCCCCGACGTTCATCGATCTCGCCGACGCGCCGTCGCCCCTCAAGCTCGACAGGCAGCTGCGCCTGCTCGAAGACCCGACCCGACGCCTCGACGCCACGCAGGCACTCGCCGCATCCGGCTGGCGCAACGTCGCACCGAGCATGCTCAATGCAGGCTACAGCCGCTCGGCGTTCTGGCTCACCGGTCATGTTTCGAATCCGAGTAACGAACCCGTCACGCGCTGGCTGAGCGTCGGCATCGTGCGACTGGAGGACGTGCGCTTCTACGCGATGCCGTTCGGTTCGACACAGCCGGCCGACACGTGGCGCGCCGGGCACACCGTGCCGCTCGATCAGCACCCGATCATGTCCGAGACGTCGGTCTTCCCCATCACGCTCCTTCCGGGGGAACGGCTCACGTTTCTCCTGCGCGTGGAGACCCGCTCGTCGGTGAGCATCGTGCCGCAGTTCTGGCAGCCGGACGACTTCCGTCAGTCCGAATCGCGCAACGCCATGATCGCCATGCTGCTCGCCGGCTCGATGCTCTCCATCGCGCTGTATGCGTTCGTGCTGGGCATCGCCCGTCGCGACCCGGTGTTCGTGCTGCTCGCGCTCACGACGATCACGCAGGTGGCGCAGGACATGGCGTTCCAGGGCTTCCTGTATCGCTACTTCCTGCCGCAGGGCGGCGAGTTCATCGTGCGTGCGCCGAGCTTCTTCTCGACGCTGACCGCCGGCGTGTTCTCTGCGATGCTGATGATCTTCACCGGCCTTGAACGCGTGACGCTGTGGCGCTGGATCTATCAGGCCATGATCGGCGTCATGGGGTTCATGGCGCTGTGGGTGCTGTTCGGCGATCACCGCGTGGCCGCGTTCACGCATCTCCAACTGCTCACTGTCTTCAATGTGATCTGGGTCATTTCGCTGGCCGACGGCTGGCGACGCGGGTTCAAGAACGCACGCCTGAGCCTGCTCTCGTTCTCGCCCGGTTGTCTCGTGCTGTTCTGGCGACTCGCGATCATCAACGGCCTGCTGCCGGAGGACTGGCTCGCCAACACCGCGATGGCATGGAGCACCAATTTCTCCGTGCTGCTGATGCTGACCATCATCGTGGCCGGACGCTCGCGCGAACTCGTGCGCGAGCAGCGCGCCGCACAGCGCGAGGTACTGCAAACGCGTCGCGAAGAACAGGCACGGCTCGCCAATGCCGTCGACACCCGCACGCGCGAATTGCAAGCCGCCCTCATCGCCGCCGACGAAGCCAACAGCGCCAAGAGCGACTTCCTCGCGCGCATCAGCCACGATCTGCGCACGCCGCTCACGTCGATCATCGGCTTTGCCGATCTGGTGCAATCGGGCGGACGCGAAGACGCTGACCGGGGCCGCATCATCCGTCGCAGCGCACATCACATGCTCGCGATGGTCAACGACCTGATCGAGTACGCGGGCGGAGGTGCGGCCGACGCGCTGCACGTCGCGCCGGTCTACACGCATGCGTTCATCGACGGCATGGCGCACGAAGGCATGAGCCTCGCGCGCAAGCATGACAACGCCTTCCTGCTCGACGTGCGCGCGCCGCTGCCGCCGCTGCTCGCCTTCGACGCCAAGCGGGTGCGTCAGGTGCTCGGCAATCTGCTCGACAACGCGGCGAAGTACACGTCGGACGGCACGATTACGTTGTCGCTGTCCGCCACTCCCGATGCAACACGTGCAGACATCGTGCATGTGAGCTTCGGCGTGGAAGACTCCGGCTGCGGCATCGCCAAGGACGACCTGCCGCGTGTGTTCGAACCGTTCGCCCGGCTCGACCGCGCGCGGCGTCTGCCCGGTGTGGGGTTGGGACTCGCCATCGTCAGGCAATGGATCGAGCGCATGGACGGCACGATCGTCATCGACAGCCAGCCCGACGTCGGCACCAAGGTGACGTTCACGTTGCCGCTGCGCGTGGCACGCGAAGCGGATCTCGTGCCGCAATCGTTCGCGGGGGCCACGCACGCTTTGCCACCGCTCGATGGCACGGGGTATCACATCTGGCTCGCCGAAGACTCTCCCGAAATCCGTCAATTCCTGCATGACGAACTGGCCAGTCTGGGCTTCACCTTGAGCACGTTCGGCGACGGCGTCGCGCTCATCGCCGCGCTGGGCAATCCCAAAGCACCGCAGCCGGATCTCGTGCTGACGGACCACATGATGCCCAACGCCGACGGATTGGCGGTGGCACGCGCCGCGCGCCGCCGCTGGCCCGATGTACCTGTGCTGGCTGTCTCCGCGTCGCCGCAAGTGGTCGCGGGCGCCGGCAGCGAGGGCGAAGGCAGCGAGCGCGGCTATGACGCTTGTCTGCTCAAGCCTGTGGAGTTGGTGGACCTGCGCAACACGCTGGCGCGCCTGCTCGATCTGCAACGCGACGATGCACCGGCCAGTGAAGTGGAACAGGAGCGCGCCATGGTGCGTCCGCCGCGCGAACGGCTGGTGGAAGCCCGCCAGCTGATCGCCATGGGGGCGATTACCGATCTGATGGATTGGTCCCGCGATCTCAGCACACAGGCCCCGCAATACGACGTCTTCGCCCGTCACGTCCACCAACTCGCGCAACGCGGCGATCTCGCCAGTCTCACAGAGTTGTGCGCGCCGACGCAATGAGCCAGCGCGTTGGCGACGACGCCCTCACAACAACGACCTCACAAACGACAACGGCACGCCCGAGAGCGTGCCGTTGTTCATTCGACATCCGTCACATCAGTCGCGAAGCGGCTTGTGCGCCGTCTCCTTCGCCGCGAACAACGCGATGGCCGTGATCGCGAGCGCCGCCGTCACGTACAGCGACACCGACAGCGTCGTGCCGTACTCCTTGTAGAGCGTCACGATGATGAGCGGTGCGAAGCCGCCACCGAGAATGCCCGCCAGCGTGTAAGCCAGCGACGAACCGGCATAGCGCACGCGCGTCGGGAACTGCTCCGTGACGAACGCCGCCTGCGGGCCGTACATGATCGCGTGGATCACGAGACCGACCACCACGGACAGCACGATCAGCGCCGGGCTCGACGTGTCGAGCAACACGAAGAAGCCATAGGCCCAGATCACGGCACACAGCACGCCAAAGCCATACACCGGACGGCGGCCCAGCTTGTCGGAGAGCGCACCGAACAGCGGTACCGTCAGCGCATTGAACGCGGTACCCACAAGCACGGCCGTGAGCGCCAGCGGACGCGACAGATGCAGCGTGCCGGTCACATACGTCAGCGTGAAGACGACCATCAGCGCGTAGAGCACGTCGGAGCCGATGCGCGAGCCGCCCGCGACCAGCAGGTTGCGCCAGTGCTTGCGGAAGACGTCCGCAATCGGCATTTCCGCCTGACGGTCCGAATGCTGCATCTCTTCGAACATCGGCGTTTCTTCCACGCCACGACGCACCCACAAACCGAACGCCACCAGCACGAGGCTCAGCAGGAACGGCACGCGCCAGCCCCAGGCAAGGAACTCGTCCGGCGAAATAGAGAGCGTGATGAGCGCAATCAGACCGGTCGCGAGCAACGTGCCGAACGACGGTCCGACCTGCGTCCACGACGCATTCAGCCCGCGCTTGCGCTGATCGCCATGCTCGACCGAGAGCAGCACCGCACCGGCCCATTCGCCACCCAGCGCCACACCCTGCACGAAACGCAAGGCGACGAGCAGCACCGGACTCCAGATGCCGATCGAGGCGTAGGTCGGCAGCAGGCCCATGAGGCCCGTGGTCAGGCCCATGACGACAAGTGTGAGCACCAGCACGGCACGTCGTCCGATCTTGTCGCCGAGGTTGCCGAACACGAAGCCACCCAGCGGGCGCGAAACGTAGCCGACGGCGTACGTCGACAACGCGAGGATGGTGCCCGCGAGCGGGTCCATCGACGGGAAGAACAGATGGTTGAAGACCAGTGCGGCAAGCGTGTTGTAGACGGTGAAGTCGTACCATTCGAGCGTGGTGCCGACCATGCTGGCGGTGGCTAGCCGGCCCTTGTTTGCGCCTTGTTTGGCGGGCGCGGCAGCGGCACCTGAAGCGGCACCCGATGCAGGGTCGGTGTCCCGTGCATTTCGGGTGTCCCGGGTGTTTGAATACGTTGTCATGGATGTCTCCGGGGGTGCGCGGGGTCAGCCGGATAGGCCGGCCCCGTGAGAAGGCAGCGCGGGCAGCGCAACGTCAGTCGTCGTTGGCACCGAGACGCCACAGCATGGCGAAACGGGTCACGTCGGTGGCCGGCAGGCCGTAGCTCGCCGCCAGCGTTTCGGCAGCCGCTCGCACGGCGTCCGGATCGGTGCCTTCGATGAGCACGACGGCATCGGCCGGCGGCAGTGCGGCGTCCTTCGCCGTGAGCGAGACGGACAGCGTGGGCACGGTGACCTGGAGCGTGGCGCGCACGATGCCGTCGCCCTGTGCGATCTCCGCGAGTTGGGCGTCGAGGCGCGGGCGCGCCTGCGCCACAGCCGCTTGCGTCAGCACGAAGGCGGCGAGCACGCCCCCCTGACCTTCACCGGCTTCAACATCAAGCGTGCCGACGCGGCGTTGCGTGCCCTGCATGCGCGCGAAGTTGCGCAGCGACCACTCCGTCTGATGATTGAAGGCCTGCGCATACGGCGCGCTGGTGAACACGGCGGCGTCCTGCGTGCAGTACAGGGCGAGGTACGGACGGGCGGTGTCATGCAGCGCCTTGAAGCGCCGGGCGAACTGAAAGCCCGGAATCGCCACGCGCTCCTGCATGTGTTCGCGGTCGTACCAGCGGTTGAAATCGGTTTCGAAGGCCGGATCGATATTCGTCCAGATACAGAGTTGGGCGCGCGGGGCAGTCACAGTCATGAGGCATCCATCGGTGTCGACAATCGGGGGCCGGCCGGCGCGCGCCGCTGAGCAGCATCAGCACGCATGAGGCCGACCGTCCATTTGAGTGTGCAAAACGATGGAGGGAGCGTCCAACAAGAAATCAAATTCGCGGCAACAGCAAATTCTTATGACCGGCCCCAAACCCTTGTCGGGCGGGGCATTCGCGGACCGTCACACCCTTGGCTCAGGCGTCGGTCGCGCCCCATGCCGGGGCGGTCATGGCGGCAGCCGGTGGAATTGCGATATCCGGCCCCATGTTCAGGGCGAATTCGCTGGCCGTGCGCTGCGCCAGCCGCGCCACGTTCTCGGCGAGCAGCGCACCCGTGCGGAACGAGCCGACCAGGGGCAGATTGGGGAAGTTGGCATTCACGCGCAGCAGATGCAGGCTGTGCTCGCCCAGTTCACGCTGGATGATGGCGGGCGGCAGCATCGCCACCCCGAACCCGTCGGCCACCAGCCGGATGATCGCCGCGACCGACGTCATACAGTTCACCCGTACCGGCCGCTCGGCGGCGACCGAGAACATGCGCTCCAGCGTCTTGTGCGGCCCGGAATTGCGCGAAAAGCTCACCAGCGGATACGCCGCCAGATCGGCCACATCAAGCGTTTCGCCCTCCAGATTGAGCTTGGGACTCGCGACCCAGCGCATCGGGAATTCGGCCAGCGGCAGGTTTTCCACGCCAGCGCCGTGTTGCATGTCCGTCTGCAATACGAGATCGAGCGCGCCCGCTTCGAGCTGCTTGCACAGATTGATGGTCGTCTCGCTCGTGACCTCGATTTCGAGTTGCGGGTATTCGCGGTGAATGCGTGCCGCCAGATCCGGAAACCAGCTGTGCACGATGGATTCGACGACGCCGATTTTGAGCACGCCCGGCGGCATGTCCGGATCGCTCAGCTCTCTCTTCATCTCCTGACCCAGCATGACGATGCGCTCGGCATACGCCAGCGCTTTCTGGCCGGCGGCCGTGAGCGTGACTTCGCGCGCGCTCCGGTCGAACAGGCGCACGCCGAAACTCTGCTCCAGCGACGCGATCCGGCTCGACACCCCCGCCTGCGTCGTATGCAGACGTTCGGCCGTCAGCCGGAAATTACGCAGCTTGGCCAGCCAGACAAAGGTTTCGAGAAAACGCAGATTCATGCGGCATAGGAACGTAGACGTGTGGTTTGCCTACGCAGAAGTCTTGGGGAAATGCCCATTTTAGCGGGAACACAAAAGACGACGTCCGGCGCGTTTCACACATGAAACACGAATAACGTTCGCCTTCCCTCGGCCACAGCCGCTGCAGCCCCACTGGCAACAGACTGGCAACTCACTCGCCACTGTTACGGCGGCACGTTCCGGCCGTGTTTCGTTTCCGTAACGTTTTCCGATATCGGCGCGCGGCCCGTTCGCCCACACTCCTTACGAATCAAGCAGTTAATGACTTCAAGAGAATTGGCACGGGACTTGCTGAGTCTTTTGCAACGGCCCGTCGAGGCCGGAGGGCCAAATTTCTGGAGACTGTCATGTCAAGCGCCCATTTCCGCCGACCGCATCCGACAGTGGAACTCGCCCGGTGCGTGTTCCGGCAGCATTACATCCGCATCATGCAGGCCGAGCACCCCGGCAGCTATGCGGTGCTGGTCGACATCTGGCCGATGGACGGCCGGACGTATTCGAGCATCGATCAGGCCAAACACGCGGCCATGCTGTTTATCCGCAATATGGAAAACGACTGAGTCCACGTAAGTGATTCCGCGCCAGCGGCCCTGGCGCGGCCAACGAGACGAGACCATGAAACATCACCACACCCGTCACAGCGCCGCCGAGCGGCACGCCCTGGCTGCCATGCCTTCTTCCGCGCATTCGTCGGCTCGCGCAGCACGCCAGCCGGTCGTCCTCGATCCGGCCGGCGACCCGTACGCCCGGGTCGCGGTCGAAGCCTACGCCGAGGCCTGCGCGCAGGACCAGCCCTGGCTGGCCGAAGCGCTGCAACGGCAGTACCAGTTGGCCGGCGGCACGCCGTCGAGCGCCGCAGCGATATGGCGCACGTTTCACGAAGCGCAACAACTGGCGCGCGACGGGGACAATTACGACGAAGCGGCCTGGACGCACGTTGCCCTGCACTTGTGCGGCGTTCTCGGCGCGATGAACCTGTAATTGTGAAGTTTAGGCGGATCGGCGTTTTGGGCGTTGTGTGGCGTTGACGGAAACCTTGGCGCTGCGGGCATTTCTGGCATACTTCGTGCAAAGTAATTTCACGCAGTCTGCCTGGTAACCAATGAGCAAGTCCGCCGCGCCGGCACGGATTCCCCGTCGGCACCTTTTCGCCAATATTTTCGGCACGCTGATCCTGCTGTTCCCTGCCGTGTCCCTGGTCGTTCCACGCGGCGGGAACACGGCGATGTTCCTGACGGTGGCCCTCGGCGCCATCGTCCTTTTCACGGGCCGCGAACGGGGCGAAATCTGTTCGCTCGTACGTGAAAGACCCCATGTCCGCCTGTTGCTCATCTCGCTGGTGCTGCCGTTTTTCGCGATTCTGCTCGTCGAAATTCTGCACGGGCGGATCGTCGCGAACACGCTCGATTCCCCGCTGCGCTTCCTGCTCGCCACTTTCGTTTTCCTCGGGCTGCGCCGGATCGTCGACGTCATGCCGAAGTGGAGCGATCTGTCGTTCGCTACCGGCGCGTTTGCGGCGGCCTTCATGGCCTTGTATTCCACCGCGGATATTCTCGCCGCCCGAGCTGAAAGCTCGTTTCTGAATCCGATCCACTTCGGCGACATCGCCGTCCTGCTGGGCTCGCTGTCCATCGTGTCGATTCACTGGCTGTCGCGCGACAAGCCTTGGACCGTCGCGTTCAAGCTGCTGGGCGCAGCCGCCGGGTGCTACGCGTCGTGGGCCAGCCAGTCTCGCGGGGGCTGGATCGTGCTGCCCGTGCTGCTGGTCGTCTGGCTGCTGTGGCGCAATCAGCCACTGAGCGCAGCGCGGCGCGTTGCGATCGGCGTTGTCGTCGCGGTGCTGCTGGCAGGCACCTTCAGTTCGCATGTCGTGCGCGAGCGCTTCGAAATGATCCGGTTGGATCTGATCAATCTCTCCGCAGGCAACCCAAATACCTCGACCGGTATCCGTGTCGAATTGTGGAAGGTGGCCGGCAATCTCATCGTTGAACATCCGTTGCTCGGCCTCGGCGCACACGGCTATCACGACGCGATGCCCGCCATGGCGGCGTCCGGGCAGTTGACCCCGTTGGCTGCCGATCTTGGCAAGGGCGAAGTGCACAATCAGATCCTCGCCTACTTCGTCGATTACGGATTGCTGGGTCTCCTGTGCATTCTCGGCGTCTACTTCGGCCCTGCCGTCTTCTTCATTCGCTCGGCACAGTTGCAACATGATCACGTCAGGAATCGCGCGGCGTTGATGGGCCTGATGACGGCGGTTGCCTTCTTCGTCTTCGGGCTAACCGTCGAGACCTTCAATCTGAAGGTGACAGTCGCCTTCTATGCGACGATGCTGGCTCTGTTTGCCGCGTTCGCCTATCCTGTCGGCTCCTCAGACGACAAGTCGCCCGTTGACAAGCGATAGCACCGTTCCCTCATGCTAAGCATTCTGATCCCCACCTGGAACAACCTGCCGTTCCTCAAGCTGTGTATCGATAGCGTTCGCCGGCACTCCGGCGAGGCGCACGAGATTCTCGTGCACGTCAACGACGGCAGCGACGGCACGCTCGACTGGGTGCGTGAGCAGGGTTTGCGTCACACGCATAGCAGCGGCAACGTAGGCGTTTGCCTCGCGCTCAATCAGCTCGCGCCGCTCGCGTCCCACGATCAGTTGCTGTTCCTGAACGACGACATGTTCGTCACGCCCGGCTGGGACACTGCGCTCGTCGATGCCGCAGGCGCCCTTCAGGCACTCGGCACGCAGGTCTATTACCTCTCGTCGGTCATGGTCGAGCCCAACGCCGGGGTCAGCAAGCAAGTCGTTTCGAAGGATTTCGGCACCACGCCGGAGACGTTCGACGAAGCCGCGATGCTCGCTTTCGCCGCCTCGCTGGAACGCGGCGACGTGAACGGTGTGCCGACGCAGCCCACGCTCGTGAGCCGCGCGCTATGGCATCTGGTCGGCGGCTATAGCATCGAGTTCGGCCCCGGCATGAGCAGCGACGACGACTTCCTGATGAAACTCTGGCTGGTCGGCTGCCGGACGTTCCGCATTGTCGGCAAGAGCGTGGTCTATCACTTCGGTTGCCGCTCGACCGGGCGCGTGGTGAAGAATCGCGGCAGCCGCGAATTTCTGATGAAGTGGGGGATGACGCAGGCCGAGTTCAAGCGTGACTATCTCGATCTCGCAGGCACGCCCGCAGGCGCGGCACTGCCGAACGTGCCGATGCCCAGCGGCAAGAGCCGCATCAAACGCGCGCTGCACGGCAGCAAGCCCTACCCGCTCGAAGACCTCGCGCGCTGGGACGCCAACGTCCCGCAACATCTGAAGCTGGACTGAGACGTCCGGCCGCACGCCAGTACCGTTGAAACCGTGAATCAGTGCCGTGGGTGACGGATACGTGCCCACGCGTGCTCAAGACGCTTCACCGCAGGACTCTCCGGGTGACGCGTCCACCACACCCCCATCTCCCACACCATGCCTGCAAGCACGGCGATCAGCACGAGTGCGCCGACGGTGTACCAGATCTCGCCGAATGAGGTTGACATAACGGCCTCCCAAAAACGCACCACGGACGACCGGCGGCCGTCCGTGATTGCATTCTAGGCGACGAAACCCGGCTTGCCCGCCGGGTCTGCCCTAAGGTCCGGGTGTCATCCTTCCAGCCGCCTCAGAGCTGCCCCATCGTCAGTTGCACCACGAGGCTGCTGACCGACACTGCCGCCCAGACACCCAAACCGAGCAGGATCGGACGCACACCGGTCGACGCCATGCGGCGCAGGTTCGACGACAGGCCGATGGCGGTGAGCGCCACGATGATCAGGAATTCGGCAGCGTCGTGAATCCAGGGTTGCAGCGCGCTCGGCACGAGGCCTGCCGTACGAATGCCCGAGGCGATCAGGAAGCCGAGGATGAACCACGGGAAGATGCGGGCGAGGCTGAAGTTACCGGCACCGGCACGCTTGGCGCGGTACGCCACGATGGCGGCCAGCGTCAGACAGATCGGGATGATCAGCGTGGCACGGGTGAGCTTGACGATGGTGGCGTAGTCGCCGGCCGCCTTGCTGTAGCTGTAACCGGCCGCCACGACCGACGACGTGTCGTTGATCGCCGTGCCGGCCCACATGCCGAAGCCCAGATCCGAGAGATGCAGCGCGTGACCGAGCACCGGGAACAGCAGCACGGCGGCGATGTTGAACAGGAAGATGGTCGAGATGGCGAAGGCCGTTTCGTGATCGTCCGGCTTCACGATGGGTGTGACGGCCGCAATTGCCGAACCGCCGCAAATCGCCGTGCCCACGCCGATGAGCAGCTTGAGCTTGTCGGGTACGCCCAGCAAGCGGCCCAGCCCCCAGGCCGACAGACCGGCGGCGGTAATCGTCACAGCCGTGACGGCAAGCGATTCGAGCCCCGTGTGTGCCACCTGCGACAGGGAGAGACCGAAACCCAGCGCAATGATCGACCACTGAAGCACGTACTTCGATGCGAACTTGATGCCCGACTCGTAACGCGCGCCCGGGGCGAAGATATTACGCACGAGAATGCCGAGCAGAATGCCAAACACCGGACCGCCGACGAGCGGCATCTGACGCCCCAGCAACAGCGCCACGAAAGCAATCACGGTCGAGAGAACGAGGCCCGCCCAAGGGTTGTGCTGATCCGGCACCAGCGTATCGGGACGGCTGGCCGAAGCGGGCGTTGCAGCGTGGGTTTTTGTTGTCATGTCGGGCACTCCTTGCGAATGAGTGCCAGTCTAAAAACTCCGCTTCAATAATAAAAATCGTTATATCAAATACAAATTATCCAAAATTCCGATGAATCTTCGGGCCGATGTTAAGCCACTGATTCCATGAAGGTTTTTGTGACGTTCGCGCTGTCCCGCTACACTGTCCGAAGCGTCGAGTCGCACGCGCCGAGAAAAATTTCTACACAGGAGACCGCGCCCTATGTCGCAAACTGACGACACCCCCGCCCGTCACGCCCAGTGGTATTTCGACTTCGCCTCCCCGTTCGCGTATCTGCAATTCGAGCGTTTCGATACGCTGCCGCGCACGCTCGCCATCGAACTGAAACCCATCGTGCTGGGCGCGATCCTCGTGCATTTGCAGACGCAGGGACCGGCCGAGACGCCGCACAAGCGCATCTTTACCTACCGCATGGCGCAGTTTCGCGCCGAGCAGGACGGCATTGCGTACCGCATGCCGCCGGTGCACCCGTTCCATCCGATTCGCGTGTTACGTCTGGCGGTCGCGTTGGGCGCCACGCACGATGTCGTGCGCACGATCTTCCGCTTTATCTGGGCAGAGGGGCGCGACGTGACCGACCCGCAGGGCTGGGCCGACCTGAGCGAGCGCCTCGGCCTGTCGGCCGACGACGCGCTCGCGCGTGCGGAATCGCCTGAGGTCAAAGCGGCGCTTCGCGAGAACACCGAAGGCGCGATTGCCGCCGGGGTGTTCGGTGTGCCGACGTTTGCTTATGACGGGGAGTTGTACTGGGGAGACGACGCCACGGCGATGTTCCGCCACTGCCTCGCGCATCCGGAATGGCTGCAATCAGCGGACGTCAGCCGGCTGCAACAGGTGACGGTCGGGGTGAAGCGCGAGCGTTGATACCGGGCGTAGAGGTGCGTTAGCGTTCGCTAGCGTTCATTAGTTCATCAGCGCGCTGCGCCAGGCGGTTGCGCCTTCGCACCAGCACCGAGAATCAGCGGCAGTGAGACGGCGTCCGCCATTGCGGCGTAACCGGCGTCGCTCGGATGCGTGCCGTCGCCGCTATCGAGACGCGGCAGCATGCGCGTCGGTTGCGACGGATCGCGCAATGCCGCGTCGAAATCGATCACGCCATCGAAAGCGCCACCGGTACGCACCCATTGATTGACGGCCTCGCGCACCGCTTCACGCTCGGGCGGGAGTTTGCCCGGCGGGATCGTGGTGCCGAGAATGCGGACGTTACGGGCGTGGGCCGCTGCGATCAGCGACTGATAGCCCGCGATCATCTCGGGCGCGGTGACGATCACGTGCGGTACATCGCAATCGAGCCCGGCGTGCGGCGGCACGTAACCGAAATTGATGTCGTTGATGCCGATCTGCACGACGACCGTCTTCACGCCGGGTTGCTCCAGCGCGTCGCGGCGAAAGCGCGCCACCAGCCGCTCGCCGTAGCAGGCCGAATCGTGCAGCAGACGATTGCCGCTGATGCCGAGATTGAGCACGGCGACATCGCGCCGTCCGGCGGCATCCAGGCGACGCACCAACCCATCCGGCCAACGACGATTGGCGTTCAGTGTGCTGCGCATGCCGTCCGTGATCGAATCGCCGATCGCGACGATGGCGTGCGCCGGTGCGTCGGGCACGACACTCAGCCCGGCCAGCCACAACGTATTCGTGAAGCGCGTTGGGAACGACGCCGCCTGTGCGTTATCGACGAAATCCCCTGCGCCGCTCAGGAAGGCGGTCTGCTGCGCGATCTTGTGCCACGTGGTGGGCGTCTTCGATTCTTGTGTGAAGAGACTGACGGCCAGCGGCGTTCCGGCGCGCACCGTGAACGGCAACGGGTCGCTTTCGAGCGACGCCCCCGGCGCAATGCGCGCGGCCGGTTGTCCGCCGAACGTCAACGCTCGCACCGTGCCCGCGTCGACGGCCGCACCGCGCGCGGACACTGCGAGACTTGCGCGTTCGATGACCAGCGGCTGCGTGCCATAGGCGTTCGAGAAACGCACTCGGACATCATTTCCGGACAGCGTGGGATAAACGATTTGACGAACGGTGCGCCCGCCTGCGGCCGGTGCCCGGTTGAACGAAGGTGCCGCCGGATGCTGCGCGACGGCTTGCGGCGCAGTCGCCCATGCACCGACGCGTGCGTTCGGCACATTGGGAGCGCCCTGCCCCTGGGCCAGCGCCGCCGAGGACACCCCCGCGATGGTGGCCGCGAACACGGTCAGCGCGACGCGCAAAGCGCGTTGCATTCGGGGCGAGCCCTCGGCAACGGGAAACCGGTAGTTCGTGAACGTAGACAACGTCGGGTGCATGAAAACAGCGTAGGCCAGCATGAGTGATTCGGGCAGCAGTCGCCATTGTGCCTGATTGCGGCCGTTGGCAAGGACTTACATTGCCTTTCAGGCATGGCCCTGCCGCACGGTTTGGCGTGTCGAAACCCGACCAGCGACGGTGCCCGGACTCAGTAGGTGGAAAGCAGTATGTCGAACGCAGTACGGTGCAATCAGCGCGTCGAGATTACGATGGCGACGCGCCGGTTCTGGGCACGCCCTGCCGGGGTGCTGTTATCGGCGACCGGGTTGCGCTTGCCCGCACCGATCGTCTGAATGCCCGCGCGTTTGACGCCCGCCTCGGCCAACACATCGGCCACGGCATCGGCACGGCGTGCCGAGAGTTGCTCGTTATACGTGTCGCTGCCGACCGAGTCGGTGTAGCCATAGACGCGCACCGCGTCGAGTCCGACCTTCACCAGCGTGTGCCCGATGCGCGTGACCGTCTCGCGTGCAGGGTCGCGCACCACGAATTTGTCGGTGTCGAAGAGCACCGTGTCCGACAGCCCGAATTCCCAGCCTTCTTCGGTCTGCGTGAAGCCTTCCGACTTGAGCGCGGCGATCTGCGCGGGCGTCAGACCGTGCACGGGCGTGGTTTGGCAACCGGCGAGCGCACCGAAGCCGAGCAGGACCACCAGCCCGAGCGCGCGACGCAGGAGCGTCCGGTATTGCGAGAAAGTGCGACCCAGCGCGGCGGCAAAGTTGCCACCGAAGGTGCCCCGACGGGCAGATGAATGTTGTTGGCTGCCCGTACCGACAGCGTCGGCGGTGTTAGCAGCGATAGCAGCGAAGTCCAAGGCCAATCCCCATTGCGGTGTGAAATCCGGTCGTCATTTATGTTTATGTTTGCGTTTTTACAGCTTAGGTGTTGCTCGCCACCTTATCCCTTGGGGCTTTCCGCAACATGCCAGGTGCCGTCTCCGGCACGCTTGGCCTGATACATCGCCGCATCCGCTGCGCGCAGCAGCGCCACCGCGTCGTCGGCGTGTGTCGGGTACAACGCCACGCCGATGCTCATCGACGTGGCCAGTTCGCTGCCATCGGGCAGCGCAATCGGCCGTTCCATCGAGGCCAGAAGGTTCTGCGCAAGGCGCACGGCGTTGGATGTCTGCCGCACGCCGGGTAGCATCACCGCGAACTCGTCGCCGCCCAGACGCGCCACCAGATCGCCCTCGCGCAGCGGCTGTCGCAAACGCTCGGCAATCGCCACGAGCACCGCGTCGCCAGCGTCGTGGCCGAGCTGATCGTTGATGTCCTTGAAGCGGTTGCTGTCGAGATACAACAGCGCCACGTGCGTGCCCAATTCGCGCGCCTCGTCGAGCGCCTGTACCAGACGCGACTCGAAATACGCGCGATTCGGCAAGCCCGTCAGCGGGTCGTGATTTGCCTGATGGGCGAGCGTCGCATTCTGCGCGCGCAAATGGTTCTGCCAGCCTTCGAACTCGTCGAGCAGCGCGTTAAAGTCGTCGCCCAGTTCCTTCAATTCGGCAATCGGTGTGGCGGCCACACGCTGGTGGAACGCCCGCTCCCGACGCACCGCATGCGCCACTTCCGCCAGCGCACGTAACGGCTTGACGATATCGCGGTGCATCCGCTTGGCGAGCACATTCGCTACGCCAAACGTCACGGCGAGACACGCAAGCACGCCGCCGATCCCGCTCATCAGAAACACGAAGAACTGATTGCCCTGCCCCTGCACTTCGATCGTGCCGACGACCTTGTCTTCATGACGGATCGGCAGCGTCACCGGGCCGGGCATGGCGATATCGGCGACGGTTCGCTCGATCCGTGCCAGCGTGCCGCCGTCGGGACGCCGCCACATCGCGAACTGCGCGTTGCGCGCATCGAGCACGCGCACCTGAACCACATCTTCGTCTTTGGCGATGAGGGCAATCGCTTCCTGCGCCGCGACCTTGTCGCCGAACACGACCGCCGCTTCGGCGGTGTAGGCCAGTGAGCGGCCGATCAGCAGCAGATTGTTTTCGGCATAGGCGCGCAACGCGATCCACGCGACGACCGAGAGCAAGAGGGCAGCGAGGACCACGGCGGAGACTGCGAGGCGCAGATGCGTGCGTCGCAGCACGCGCTGCAAGGAGGGCCGTCGCCGACGCACGGACGACGCGGCTGGCGGCGTCGACGTTGCGATGGTGGCACCCGGCGGTGGCTCATGTGTCGACTCGTGCGCCGCTGCACCGGTCCCCGTATCTGGCGCGGCCTGCGGTGACAGCAGTCCGGCCACGGGCGTCCCGGGTCCGGACGGCGGTGGATGGGCGGGGGGGAATTGGGTGGTCATGGCGTAGCCGGCTTTCGCGCCAGCTTCAGCACGTTCGGGTGGACACGCACGCCGCTGCGCGCGACGGTGTCGAGGTTGATATCGAAGGTCACCCGGTCCGCATCGACGTTCAGGCAGAACATCGTGCCGATCGTGCACGAGTCGTTGCGCTCGCTGATCGTCAGCACGGGATGACCGGCGAGGTTGGCCAGCACCTGACGGCGCTCGATGTCGCTCATTGCGCCGACGTACAGCACGTCGCACAACGAACCAATGGCCGGCTCCAGAGGAGAAATGCGCTGCGCTTCCACCGGTGGCGCGCTGCCCGTCGGCTGAACCGTTAGCAGGTCTCGCGCATAGTCGGTAGTGCCTGCCACGCACAGACGCACTTTCGCGGGCGTCGTCGGCCAGCGGGTGAAACTGATGATGCCGAGCACGACTTGCCGGACATTGGCGTCACGCACACTGACGGATGGGGTCCCCGCGGTACCTGCGTTACCTGCACTTCCGGCAGCCGAGGACTGCGCCACCGCCTGCCCGGCAAATCCCACGAGTCCCACCAGTGCTGCCATGAGCACGCTCAGGGACATCAGGCACAGCCGCAACACGCGCAGCCACGAGCGCGCGCGCGCAGACCGGCCACTGCCGCATGTCTGCCGCAGGCCCCGTGTCACTCCGGTCGTCTTTGTCCGGACGCTATGCAACGTCGCCTTCCCTCAGTACCCAAATGTTTCGCGGTCGTCCGCTTGCCCGGCAAAAATGCCCTGTCGGCACCTCCGGCGAGATCGACGCCATTTCGGTGCCATCCCTTCGGAAACAGGCCGCATGATACCGAACGGCTCCCGGCTAAGCCATACGGACCGGGTCAGGTGCGGCATTTCTGCACAGGTAACGCCAGCCCACAGCATGCGCGTGCCGCCGCCTTTTCGGAACCCCTTCCGACCCCGCGTTTTCCCTTGCACGAAGACGCTTGCATCGTGGCAGAATGGCGCTCATAACCAATTGAAAAACAAGAGGAATCGGGCGACGAGATCGCTCGATTTTCGAGATAAAAATCGCGACGCCAGGGAGGTGTTGCATGACGTTCCTGAATTCCGGCCGCGCCGGCTTTCGGGAGGTACGGACGTGAACGATCTCGTACCTCGTCGGGTGCCCGACGTACAGGGCGAACTGAGCCGTGCCGCGCTCGACAGCGCGCCGTATGCCATGTTCGTCTGTACCGACGACGGCATGCTCGAGCGCATGAACGCGGCGTTCACGCGCCTGACCGGCTATACGCCCGACGACCTGCTGGGCAAACGCAGCTTCCTTTCCCTGCTCGATCCCTCGGAACTGGCGCGTCGCCGCCTGCCTGCGCTCACCAGTTTGTCGGCGCATGAAGCGGTGCCCTATGACGACGAGTGGCATCTGCTCACTCACATCCGCAGCTGGCTGCCGATCCGCCTCGCGCTCTCCTGTGTCGAACACGCGCCGGGCGAGCGCCGCTGGGTGGGCATCGTGCTCGATCTGTCGCAGCAGGTGCAGGTGGCGTCGCGACTCTGGTACGTCACCCACCACGACCCGGTCACGAGCCTGCCCAATCAGACCTTGCTCAACGAACGTCTCGAACTGGCGATTCATCGTTGCGCGATTCAGCAGGTCGGGCTCACGGTGATGCTGGTCGAACTCGATCACCTGCGCAAACTGCGCAGCACTTTCGGTCCGCCCGCCGCCGAGCTGGCGCTGCGCATCGCCGCCGAGCGGCTGCGCGAAGCCAGTGGCCCCGAAGACGCCCTCGCCTGTCTGGGCGGCAGTCAGTTCGTGATCGTCACCAACGAAACGGGCGACGGCGCACGCTTGCTCGCCGCACGTATTCAGGCACGGCTCGCACAATGGGTGGACGTCGATCAGAACTCAGTCGCGCTCGATGCGAGCATCGGCGCGGTCAGCTACCCGGATCACGGCAATACCCCCGAGACACTGCTGCGGCGCGCCCATGTCGCGCTCGGCATCGCCAGCGCCGCCGGCGGCGGTCTGCGCTTCTTCAGCAGCGAGATGGATTCACAGGCGCGACGCCGCAACGAACTGGAGACGCTGCTGCGTGTGGCCGTGCACGAGGCGTCGCATTCGCAGTTGCATCTCGTGTATCAGCCGCAGGTCACGCTCTCGACGGGCGAGATCCGCAGCGCGGAGACCCTGTTGCGCTGGCGTCATCCGTCGCTTGGTGCGGTGGGACCTGCGGAATTCGTGCCGATTGCCGAGACGTCGGGGCTGATTCTCCCGCTGGGCGAGTGGGTGATGCAGACAGCCTGCCGGGAGGCGAGCCGGTTGCTGCGACGCTGCGGCCATCTGCCGCGCATCTCCGTGAATGTGTCCGCGCAGCAGTTCGCGCGGCAGGACGTCGTAGGCATGATCGAGCGCGCGCTGAATACGCACGCGCTGGAGCCGCGCCATCTGGAAATCGAAATCACCGAGACGGTGTTGCTGGGCGACTCCAGCGCCTCCGTCGGCTGTCTGCGCTCGCTGCACGATATGGGCGTGGAGATTGCCGTGGACGACTTCGGCACGGGTTACGCGAGTCTCGCCTATCTCACGCGCTTTCCGATTCATCGCCTGAAGATCGATCAGAGCTTCGTGCGCGACATGCTCACGCATGCGCCAAGCCATGCCATTGTGAACGCCGTCATCGCCATGGCGCACTCGCTGGGGCTACGGGTGACGGCCGAAGGTGTCGAGACGCAGGCGCAGGCGCAGCGGCTCACCGAACTCGGGTGCGACGAAGCGCAGGGCTACTGGTTCGCGCGCCCGGTCGACGCGCAGGGCTTCTATCACATCGTGGCACCGTTGGGCAGCGGCGCACGGCGCTGAACAGGCGCTGCACCTGGCAATTCATGTATCCGGCCACGTCTTTTTTGTCGACATGGCGTGTCAAGACTCGCGCGTGACTTTAGAACGCGGTATGGTACGTCGCGAAGGGATTCCCCCGAACGACGTAGCAACGAGGAATAACGCCATGAAAACCAAAGCCGCCATTGCCTGGGAAGCAGGCAAGCCCCTGACCATCGAAGAAGTCGATCTGGAAGGGCCGCGTGCCGGTGAGGTGCTGATCGAGGTCAAGGCCACCGGCATCTGCCATACGGACTACTACACACTCTCCGGCGCCGACCCGGAAGGCATCTTCCCCGCCATCCTCGGCCATGAGGGCGCGGGCGTGATCGTCGACGTCGGCCCGGGCGTGACGACGCTCAAGAAAGACGACCACGTCATTCCGCTGTACACGCCGGAATGCCGTCAGTGCAAATTCTGCCTGTCGCGCAAGACCAATCTTTGTCAGGCCATCCGCAGCACGCAGGGTCGCGGCCTGATGCCGGACGCCACGTCGCGCTTCTCGCTCGACGGCAAGCCCATCTTCCATTACATGGGCACGTCCACCTTCTCGAACTACATCGTCGTGCCGGAAATCGCCGTGGCGAAGGTCCGCTCCGACGCACCGTTCGACAAGGTCTGCTACATCGGCTGCGGCGTGACGACCGGCGTCGGCGCCGTCGTCTATTCGGCCAAGGTCGAAGCGGGTGCTAACGTCGTCGTGTTCGGCCTCGGCGGCATCGGCCTGAACGTGATTCAGGGCGCGAAGATGGTTGGCGCGGACAAGATCATCGGCGTCGACATCAACCCGGGGCGTGTGGAACTGGCGAAGAAGTTCGGCATGACGCACTTCATCAACCCGAACGAAGTGGAAAACGTCGTCGACGCCATCGTGCAACTGACCGACGGCGGTGCGGACTACTCGTTCGAATGCATCGGCAACGTCACGACCATGCGTCAGGCGCTGGAGTGCTGCCACAAGGGCTGGGGCCAGTCGTTCATCATCGGCGTGGCCGCAGCGGGTCAGGAGATCAGCACGCGTCCGTTCCAGCTGGTGACGGGTCGCGAGTGGAAGGGTTCGGCGTTCGGCGGCGCGCGTGGCCGCACCGACGTGCCGAAGATCGTCGACTGGTACATGGAAGGCAAGATCAACATCGACGACCTCATCACGCACACGCTGCGTCTCGATCAGATCAACGAAGGCTTCGATCTGATGAAGCGCGGCGAGTCCATCCGTTCCGTCGTGCTGTACTGATCTCGCAGATCCACTGATGCGCGGCGGCGTGCTGGATCCGCCCGACAGTCCCGCTGGCGATGCCGGCGGGCCGCTCGCACGAACACGCCGTCGCCGTCATCGCATTCGTCTCGCCATCTTCCTCACCCTGCTGTTTGCAGGGCTGATCTTCACCACTGTCAGCCTCGTACGCGACGTCGGCCGCGCCGGCGAACACAGCATCGCACTGCTGCCGTTCCTTTTGCTCGTCGTCGCCCTGCTGATCGCCCTCGGCTTCGAATTCGTCAACGGTTTTCACGACACGGCGAACGCGGTCGCGACCGTCATCTACACCAACTCACTGCCGCCGAGCGTCGCCGTCATGTGGTCGGGCCTGTTCAACTTTCTCGGCGTGCTGCTCTCAAGCGGCGCAGTGGCGTTCAGTGTCGTCTCGCTGCTGCCCGTCGAACTGATCCTGCAAGTCGGGTCGTCGGCGGGGTTCGCGATGGTCTTCGCGCTGCTCATCGCGGCCATCGTCTGGAACGGGGCGACGTGGTGGCTCGGCCTGCCCGCATCGTCCTCGCACACGCTGATCGGCTCGATCGTCGGCGTGGGCATTGCCAACGCCCTCATGCATGGACGCGACGGCACCAGCGGCATCGACTGGTCGCAGGTGACAACCGTCGGCTACTCGTTACTGCTCTCACCCGTGATCGGGTTCGGACTGGCGGCGGCCCTCTTCATCACGCTCAAATTCTGCGTGCGCAATCCGGCGCTGTACGCCTCGCCCGAACCGCGCAAACCACCGCCGTGGTGGATTCGCGGCATGCTGATCCTCACCTGCACCGGCGTGTCCTTCGCCCATGGCTCCAACGACGGACAGAAAGGCATGGGGCTCATCATGCTGATTCTGGTCGGCACGGTGCCCATCGCCTACGCGCTCAATCGCGCAATGCCGGACGCGCAGGTCGCTCAGTTCGCCGCCAGCGCGCAGACTGTGCAACGCTCGCTCGCCGCACATCCACCGCTAGGTGCACCTGACGTCAATGCATCGGATGTCGTGCCGAGCGCCCCTGCCCGCGACGTGCTGACCCGCTTCGTGCGCACCGAACGCTTCACGCCTGACGTCGTACCGGCGTTGTCCGAACTCAGCGGCGATATCGGCCAAGAGGTGGCCGAACACGGCTCGTTCGCACGCATGCCCGCCACGTCGGTCGCTAACGTGCGCAACGATATGTACATCGCGTCCGAGACTATCCGGCTGCTGGAACGGCAACATGGCGTGCATCTTCAGGCGGACACTGTCAGCGACCTTCAAGCGTTTCGCGGCCAACTCGACGAGGCCACCAAGTACATCCCGTTCTGGGTGAAGGTGTCGGTTGCCGTCGCGTTGGGCCTCGGGACGATGGTCGGCTGGCGGCGCATCGTCGTGACCGTCGGCGAGAAGATCGGCAAGAAGCACCTCACGTATGCGCAGGGCGCGTCGGCCGAAGTCGTCGCCATGCTGACCATCGGGGCCGCGGACATGTACGGCCTGCCGGTGTCGACCACGCACGTGCTGTCATCCGGCGTCGCGGGCACCATGACCATCAACGGGTCGGGCCTCCAGTGGGACACCATTCGCAATCTGCTGCTGGCGTGGGTGCTCACCCTGCCGGCGGCCATCGTGCTCGCGGGCGGCCTGTACTGGGGCTTTCGCCAGTTGTTCTGAGCGCAGTGCGCGCATGGGATAGCGGGCGAGTGTCGCCCCGTAACACACGACAATATTCCGGCAACGTTTCGTTACGCATTACCGCAAACCATCGGGCGGGAAGTCCGGTCGAACCGGCATGGCAAGCACGGAGAGGTTCGGAAATTCGCCGTGCGCCGCTGAATCAGGGAGACGAACATGAACAAACCCACCTTGCCCCTCGCCATCGCGGCCGCGACCTTGCTGACGTCGCTGGTCGCGCTGCCCGGCGTGGCGTCGGCGCAGTCGAGTCAGGCGGTCATCAACGCATCGGCCAATGTGCGGGCTGGCCCTGCGAGCGACTATCCGGTCGTCGCGCAGGCGGGGCCCGGCATGCCGGTGACGGTCTACGGCTGTGTCGCGGGTTATTCGTGGTGCGACATCGGCTTGCCGGGTGCGCGCGGATGGATCTATGGCGCGTTGCTCAGCTATCCCTATCAGGGCAATCCGGTGCCCGTGCTCAACTATGGAACCATGATCGGTTTGCCGATCATCACCTTCTCCATCGGGTCGTACTGGGGCAACTATTACCGTAACCGTCCTTGGTACAACGATCAGCGTTATTGGCATCGTCCGCCGCCGGGACCGCGTCCGCCGCATTGGGGACCGGGTCCGGGGCCGCGACCGCCGGGACACGGCTACTACCCGGGTCATCCGCGTCCGCCGGGTCACGGGGCGGGACCGGGACCAAGGCCACCGGGACATGGCGCGGGTCCGGGGCCGAGACCGCCCGGGCACGGTGGTGGGCCGGGTCCGCGTCCGCCGGGCGGCGGGGGCAATGGTGGTGGACACGGGGGCGGCCATGGGGGTGGAAATGGCGGTGGGCATGGCGGTGGGCATGGCGGTGGGCATGGCGGTGGGCATGGTGGTGGCCGTCCGCCGGGTGGGGGTCCAGGCGGCCCGAACCGATAAGACGGGCGATGTCGGCCCGAGGGTTTGAATTCGGGCAATGGATGGGCGGGGGATGTCGGTGCCCTGACGGAGCGACTTTCAGGTGGAGCGCAGTCGGGGTACCGGCAGCCCCCGCGGCCCGGAGGCTGGCTGGGGCGTGGCGGTGGTGGCGGGATGTGGTGTTAGGAGCACGACCCGCCCCAATCCGCCCCTAATTAAGCAGCAACTACACGCACTTTGGGAAAAACGCTTAAAATGTGAGCAATTCCGGCCAGGCGGAGGTGCCGAACGGGCACCGATGGCCGGACCGCAGGACAGCGAGCCCTTGCACACCGACGCCTTCCGGCGTTCCCGTGCACCAACATTGCAGACCCTTCAGCAGACCTATCTCCGGTGTGCCGCAGCGAAGAATCGAAGCATCGCGGCGGTCACGGCAGTCCGGCAGGATCCTCAGTAAGTCTCGATTGTGTTCGTCCCGCCCCGGCGTGCCCTCCTTGCGAGCGGCGACGTCGTGGCATGCCCATCGCCATGCCCCATCGTCGGCACGCGCTACCCGCGCCCGCCGACGTCGGCCGTATTGCCCGTGCAGTGTGCCCGGGCCGCGCGAGAGCAACGACGTGGTTCGTCAAACCCTGTGGCCTTCCGCCACGCATGGGAACGAGCGGCCACAAGCCCGGGTGCCCTTTGCAGCCAGGTTGCGGGACACGTCTCCCGCAGATTCCCCGGATGGCGCTCGCCACGCGAACGCCAGGGGCATACGTTGCAGGAACCTTTTGCAGGCAATGAGTCTTTTTCGAACCAAAAACATCGAGAACATGCTGGCCGCGGGTCGCACCGGCGATCTCAAGAAAGTGCTGGGCCCGGTCGACCTCGTCCTGATGGGCATCGGCGCCATCATCGGCACCGGCATCTTCGTGCTCACCGGCACCGGCGCACTCACAGCCGGCCCGGCGCTCACCATCTCGTTCATGATCGCCGCGATGGCCTGTGGCTTCGCCGCGCTGTGCTACGCCGAGTTCGCCTCCACCATCCCCGTCTCCGGCTCCATCTACACCTACAGCTACGCCACGCTCGGTGAAATCGTCGCGTGGATCATCGGCTGGGATCTGATGCTCGAATACGGGCTGGCGTCCTCCGCCGTGTCCGTCGGCTGGTCCGGGTACTTCCAGTCGCTTGCCGCCGGTTTCGGTCTTCACCTGCCCGCCGCGATCACCGCAGCGCCCGGCAGCGTGCCCGGCGTGAGCACGTTCATCAACCTGCCCGCCGTCGTGATCATGCTGCTCATCACGTGGGTGCTGTCGTACGGCGTGCGCGAGTCCGCACGCATCAACAACCTGATGGTCGCCATCAAGATCGGTGTCGTGCTGCTGTTCATCGCCGTGGGCGTGTGGCACGTCAAGCCGGCCAACTGGACACCGTTCATGCCGTTCGGCACCAGCGGCATGTTCAACGCCGCCGCGCTCGTGTTCTTCGCCTTCATCGGCTTCGACGCCGTCACGTCCGCCGCCGAAGAAGTGCGCAACCCGGGACGCGACCTGCCCATCGGCATCATCGGCTCGCTCATCGTCTGCACGCTGTTGTATGTGGCGGTCGCTGCAATCATGACCGGCATCGTGCCGTTCGCGCAGTTCGCCGGGGTCGATCACCCGGTGTCGCTCGCGCTGCAATACGCCGGACAGAACTGGATCGCAGGCTTTGTCGATCTGGGTGCGATTCTCGGCATGACCACCGTCATTCTCGTGATGACGTACGGCCAGACGCGCATCACCTACGCCATGTCGCGCGACGGCCTGCTTCCGCCGCTTCTTTCGCGCATTCACCCCACGCACAAGACCCCGTTCGCTGGCACGTGGATCATCGGTGTGGTGTTCGCCGTGATCGCAGGCTTCGTGCCGCTGGGTGTGCTCGCCGAGCTGATCAACATCGGCACCTTGTCGGCGTTCGCGCTGGTGTCGGTCGCCGTGCTCGTGCTGCGTCGCACACGCCCCGACCTGCCGCGTGTATTCCGCGTGCCGGGCGCGCCGGTCGTGCCGCTCATCTCCGTGGGGCTGTGCCTGTTCCTGATGGCGCATCTGCAAGCGACCACGTGGATCGCCTTCGTGGTGTGGCTCGCGATCGGCATGGTGATCTACTTCACCTACGCCCGCCGCAACGCGCTGCTGCACAAGCAAGGCTAATACCCGCAACACCGACTTTCCCCATCTCGCGCACCATCGCGAGTGGGCGTATAGTCCGGCACAGGGCCTCGTAGGGACACATCGGTGTGCCCCCGAGGCCCTTTCTTATGCCTCATTCGCCCGTGCTTTTCCCTTGCCGTCGTCACCCCACGTCCTAGCCAAGGAATCAAAACATGCGCCGTTATGTCCTGCTTGCCGCTGTGCCTGCCGCGTTCGCTGCCGGTCTCCTCTCTTCCCATCTGATACCGAGCGCCGTAGCACAGGCTGCACCGCTCACGCCGCAGATCATCGACGTCGGCGCGATGACCGACGAACAGATCGGCAAGCTCGTCCCCAACGTCGGCACGCTACGCTCGCGCACGCTGGTCGCCACGCAAAACGGCACCGTCGCCGTGCAGAGCGGGAACGTGCCGCGTCACACCCATCAGGATGCCGATGAAATTCAGTACGTGATTTCGGGCAGTGGCACCTTCTGGCTGGGCGACCAGCAACGCGAAGTGCACCCGGGCGATCTGATCGTGATTCCGCGTGGCACCGTGCATGCCGGGTCGCAGAACACCAACGGCGAGTTCAAGGTGCTGGCGATCAAGCTGCCGCCGCAGGCACCGAACGATATTCAGTGGGTGAAGTGACGAAGTGAAGGAGTGATGATCCGGCACGCGGACGCCTGACGGCCCCGTGCCCGATCATCGACACAGTGACAGGTCAGCCCAAGTTGCGATTGATCCAGACTGCACCGTAGCCGAGCGCGAACATCGTGAGCAGCAGCGGCACCGAGATGCGGATGATCTGAATGACGAGCGGACGCGGCGGCAAATCCTCGTCCTGCGGCATACGGGCCGCCTCGTGCAGCGCGCCCGTGCAAAGTGCTGCCGCCACGGCGCTCGCGAACACCCAGAACGTCTGGTTGTAGAGCAAGGCGACGAGCAGCAACGTGAGCGCCACGTTGCGTCCGTGATAGATCAGATTGACGGTATTGCGAAAGGCTTGCGGCGACATGTCGGAAAAGCACTGACGTATGCATGACTGCACCGCCTGCGCGAAGTATCTTGTTATTCGTTTTTTTGATCCGCAGCGCGCCTCGAAACGCACCGCGGTCCTTTCATTCCTCACTTAATCCCTAACGGCGCTGGCTGCCGAGTCTTTAGCGGATCGTCGGCCGCTCACCGGTCATCCGTGGCCATTCGTGGCCACGCGTGACGTGTTCGAGGTGCATCTTACCGCGCCGAATCCACACCTTCGCGTGATGTCATGCGTCATACGAATGGAGTATCCTCCCCCGCATGACAGCCCCCGCCTCCTCCCGTCTCCAGCAAGCCGCGCAGGACACCCGTGACGGTGCCCCGCAGCGTGCCGTCTACGTCATCGTGGCGCATCCGCGCTGGCGCGACTCGCGCGTGAACCGCCGCCTGCTCGAAGCCGCACGCGGCATCGAAGGTGTCGACGTCAACGACCTCTACTCGACGTATCCCGACTTCAGCATCGACGTTGCCGCCGAGCAGGAACGCGTGGCGCGCGCCGACCTGATCGTGCTCGTGCATCCGATCTACTGGTACAGCATGCCGCCGTTGCAGAAGCTCTGGTTCGACGAAGTCCTGTCGTGGGGCTGGGCTTACGGTCAGGACGGTCATGCGCTCGCCAACAAGGATCTCTGGCTTGTAGCCAGCACGGGCGGACCGCTCGAAAGCTACCGTCCCGAAGGGTACAACCAGCACGAGTTTTCTGCCTTCCTGCCCGCCTACGAGCAAACGTCGCATCTGTGCGGCATGCGCTTCTTGCCGCCGCATGTACTGTTTGGTGCACGACGCTGCGACGCCGCCGCACTCGACACCCACGTGAGCGAATTCGCCGGACGCCTCGCCACGTATCCGCACTGGCCCGAACTGATCTCGATGGCGGACGCCGCCGAATGTCAGGCGATCCCGTCGACGGACCGGCCGCGCTGCGCGACCGGCGACGGCGCACAGAACACCACCGACACCGCTCCCGGGAGGGCTGCCTGATGGAACATGTGCCGTCCTGGTTGCTCGCCAGTCTCATCTATCTGGCAGCGGCTGTTATCGTTGTGCCGCTGTCCCGCGCGCTCGGTCTCGGCGCAATCATCGGCTATCTCGCCGCCGGTATCGCCATAGGTCCGTGGGGCCTCGGCCTCGTCTCGCGTGTGGAAGATGTCCTGCACTTTGCCGAGTTCGGCGTGGTGCTAATGCTGTTCCTCGTTGGCCTCGAACTGGAACCGCGCCGTCTGTGGAGCTTACGACGACCGATCTTCGGCTGGGGCTCTGCGCAGGTCATCGGGTGTGCCGTGCTGCTGTTCGCGGCGGGCGTCGCGCTCGGCGCGCCGTGGCGCATCGCGCTCGTCGCGGCACTCGGTCTCGCGCTGTCGTCCACCGCCATCGCCTTGCAGGTGATGGCCGAACGCAACATGCTCGCCACCGCCAGCGGTCAGGCGGGCTTCTCGATTCTGCTGTTCCAGGACGTCGCCGCGATCCCGATTCTCGCGCTGCTGCCGCTGCTCGCCGATTCGGTCGACAGCCAGGCGATGACGGGCACGGCGCGCGCGCTCGAAGCACTGAAGATCGTCGGCGTGATTGCGGCCATCATTCTCGGCGGGCGTCTCGCTTTGCGTCCGCTGTTGCGCTGGATCGCCAACAGCAAGACGCCCGAGATCTTCACGGCAGCGGCGTTGCTGCTGGTCGTCGCCATTGCCACGTTGATGCAACTGGTAGGCCTGTCGATGGCGCTCGGTGCCTTCCTCGCAGGCGTGCTGCTTGCGGAAAGCGAGTACCGTCGCGAACTCGAAACCGACATCGAACCGTTCAAGGGATTGCTGCTGGGGTTGTTCTTCATCGCCGTGGGCATGAGCATCGACTTCGGTGTGCTGATGGCGCAACCGTTGCGCATGCTCGCCGTGGTGATCGGCTTCATGGCGCTCAAGGGACTCGCGATCTACAGTTTGTCGCGTCTGATGCAGTTGCCGTATCAGGAGCGTCCGATCTTCACGCTGCTGCTCGCGCAGGGCGGTGAGTTCGCCTTCGTGGTGTTCCAGTCGGCCGGTCCGCAGGTGCTGCCGCCGGCGGTGTCGTCGTTCCTGATCGGTGCGGTTGCGCTATCGATGTTGCTCTCGCCGCTGCTGCTCGTGGCCATCGACAAGTGGTTGCTGCCGCGTTACAGCGTGAAGGGGTCGCCCCGCATGGAGGAGATCTCGGAGCCGCAGTCGGCAAACGTGGTGATCTGCGGCTTTGGACGTTACGGACAGATCGTCGGCCGCACGCTGATTCCGCAGGGCGTGTCGGTGACCGTGCTCGATCACGATCCGGACACCATCGAGAGTCTGCGTCAGTTCGGTTTCCGGGTGTTTTACGGCGATGCGACGCGTCTCGATCTGCTGCGCATTGCGGGCGTGGCCAACGCGCGTGCGGTGGTCATCGCAGTGGACGACCTCGATCAGTCGCTCGAAATCGCCGATCTGATGCGCGAACACTTCCCCGACGTGCCCGTCATCGCCAGAGCGCGCAACGTCGGACACTTGTTCCAGTTGCGCGAGCGCGGCGTGAAGCACATCGAGCGCGAAGTCTTCGAGTCGTCGCTGCGCAGCGCGCGCTCGGTGCTCGAAACACTCGGGTGGCCGGCGTCCGAAGCCCGTGAGGCGACGATGGCGTTCAGACGCGCCAATTTGCAGTTGACGGACGAAATGTATCCCTCCTACCAGGATCGGAACAAGATGATCGCCACCGCGAAGGAAGGGCGTCGTCAGTTCGAGGAGCAGATGGCGCGCGAGCGAGCGACGCGTCGCGCGCAGCGACAGGTCACGTTCGGCTGGGATGGTGACAGCGCTCCTGAGAAGACGCCGGGGCCTGCCAGCGCCGACGCCACAACGTCTCAGGACAAGACCGCGACATCACGCGCAGGCGACGAACCTCGCGCCTGAGCCATCATCAACGCACGCTATCGCATCGATAGCGTGCATCCCCATCTCGCCAATCAGTCGAACGGCTTGAAATGGCCGTCGGCAGGCACGCGGGCATCGGCACGCAGACGCGTTTCCGCTTCCACACCGGCCAGCCCACGGTAGTACAGATGCACGGCGATGGCCGCCGAATAGCGGCGGATTTCCACGAGCGTGAGATGCGCATGCTCGGCCGACGTGAACATCAGATACGGCGATTCTTCTTCGATCAGCCCGGCGACCTGATGCAGGCCGTGACGGTGCAGCACTTCCGTGAGTTCGTCGCGGCTGCGGTGCGTGTTCGCGTCGGTGGCCGGGTACATCATGCGCAGCAGTGCCAGCGGATGGTCGGCAACGGCGAGCGACAACGCCTGTACGACAGCGTGACTATCGAGAGCCGTAGCCACGGCTTCACCTTCGGGACGATGCTGCGGAAAGAGTTGCTCAAGGGTCAGCGACATGATGAGTCCATTGCAAGGTAGCTGCAAAAACTGCGACAGCGGCTCTACAGTCTAGTCACGTCTGCGCGCGCGATATAGCGCGTCGCGCGAATACCTGCGTTGCACGCGCCGCAACAATTACCAAATATTTCATCGCGCACTGGCCTTCCTGCCACAACGTCCGCCGCATTGTCATTACGCAGTTTTACGTCATGCCCTTGTCCCGGGCCGATGACACAATGCACGGCTAGAAATCGGTTAACAAATTAACAAAAAGGAAGAGACAGTCGTGGTCAAAGGTATTTCCCGTTTTTTCACGCAGGTCGTGCACCGCTTTTTGCCCGATCCGCTGATCTTCGCCATCTTCCTCACCGTCATCACGTTTGCCCTCGCCCTCGGCTTCACCCCCAAGACGCCGGGCGATCTCGTACTCCTCTGGGGTTCGGGCTTCTGGAATCTGCTCGCCTTCTCCATGCAGATGGCGATGATTCTCGTGACGGGTCACGCCCTCGCCAGCTCCGCACCGATGAAGCGCGCGATGGCCGCACTGGCCGGCGCGGCCCGCTCGCCCGCGCAAGCCACGATGATGGTGGCGCTGCTCGCCGGTGTCGCGTGTGCAATCAACTGGGGCTTCGGTCTCGTGCTCGGCGCGATGTTCGCGCGTGAAGTGGCGCGTCGCGTGAAGGGCACCGACTACCGCCTGCTTGTCGCGTGCGCCTACATGGGCTTTCTGACGTGGCACGGCGGACTGTCGGGCTCTGTGCCGCTCGTGGCGGCAACGCATGGCAATCCGATGGAAAAAGTCGTCGGCCTGATTCCCGTCTCGCAGACGCTGTTTACCGGCTACAACGCCTTCATTACCATCGGCCTGATCGTGATGTTGCCGTTGCTGGCGCGCGCGATGATGCCGAGTCCGAACGAAGTCGTGTCCGTCGATCCGAAGCTGCTCGTCGACGAACCGACGCATGAGCGCGTGCTCGGCCCGAACGCCACGCAGGCCGAAAAGCTCGAGGAAAGCCGTCTGCTGTCGTTGCTGGTGTTCGTGCTGATCGCAGCCTATCTGGTGCTGCGCACTGTGACGAAGGGCTTCACGCTCGACATCGACACCGTGAACATTGCGTTCCTCGGCATCGGCATTTTGCTGCATCGCACGCCGATGGCCTACGCGCGTGCCGTGGCGAATGCCGCACGCGGCGCGTCGGGCATCATGATTCAGTTCCCGTTCTACGCGGGTATTCAGGCGACGATGGATCACTCGGGACTCGCCGGCGTCATCACGAACTGGTTCATCGAAATCGCCAACGTCCACACGTTCCCGCTGCTCGCCTTCCTCAGCTCGGCCGTGATCAACTTCGCGGTGCCGTCGGGCGGCGGTCACTGGGTGGTGCAGGGGCCGTTCGTCATGCCCGCTGCACAGGCGCTGCATGCCGACCTCGGCAAGGCGGCCATGGCCATCGCGTACGGCGAAGCCTGGACAAACATGGCGCAACCGTTCTGGGCACTGCCCGCGCTCGCGATTGCCGGACTCGGCGTGCGCGACATCATGGGGTACTGCGTGACGGCGCTGCTGTTCTCGGGCGCGATCTTCATCGCAGGGATGTATCTGTTCTGACGGGTTCTGTCCGCGCTGTGCGGGCTGTCCATGAGACGGTCTGCACGGCGCACGCATCGCGCTTGGTGATATGATTTTTGTCGACGCAGACAGACCTCATACCGAATGCGATATCCCGACCAGATGTCCGACACGTTAGCGGCCGCCGTAGCGCAGGCCGATCATGTCATGCGGCATTGGCAATACGATGCCGACGGCCCCGTAAAAATTGGTTCGGACTCCCATAAACGCATGTTCTGCCGCATGCTGCTGGAGTCGCACAATCCCTACAAGCCGTCCGTCATCGAATGGCCGAAGCTGCCGCCCGACGCCCTCAAACGTCTGACCGCGTTGCCCATCTGGGACATCGCCGTGCAGACGGAAGGACGCGCATCGATTCGCGTCGCGACCTACGCCGCCACGATTCAGGACCCGCTGCTGCGCGAAGCCCTCGTCATGGACGGCGAGGAAGAAGCGCGTCACAAGGTCGTCCTCTCCAAACTCGTCGAAGCCTACGGCATCGAACTCGCTGCCGAGCCGCCCTATCCGCCGCCGAAAGACGCCGAATGGGCGTGGATGAAGACCGGCTTCAGTGAATGCATCGACAGCTTCGTCGCTTTCGGTCTGTTCCGCTCGGCACAGCGCTCCGGCTATTTCCCCGAGGCGCTGGTCGAGACGTTCGAACCGGTGATTCAGGAAGAAGCGCGCCACATTCTGTTCTTCGCAAACTGGGTGGCCTGGTATCGGCGCACGCTGCCGTTCTGGAAGCGTCCGTGGTTTTACGCGCGGGTCGCGGCCGTTTGGGTGACGCTGATCTGGGATCGCATGGCGATTGCGCGCGGCATCGACACCGACGGTGTGGCGCGCGACGCCAACTTTCCCGCGACTGGCACGGCCGATATCGGCGAATCGCTCAAGCCACGCGATCTGATCTTGCTGTGTCTGGAAGAGGATGCGCGGCGCATGGACGGTTACGACAAGCGATTGTTGCGTCCGACGTTCGTGCCGAAGCTCGCCCGCATCGCGCTGCGCTTCATGAAGGCCTGACGAACGCCGCTTTGAGAGGCGAATTGCGACAGTTCGCAAATGCAAAAAAGCCGTCCCGGGCATCACACCCGGGACGGCTTTTTAACTTTTTACTGCTGCGACCTTATCGGCCGCGCGGCGATCAGCTGCCTTGGAACTCGTTCAGTTCGCCAGCAGCGCGGGCACGTGCCAGCTCTTGCTTGACGTCGGCGCGCGACACGCTCGAACCTTGGGCGACTGCGGCGACCGGGTAGTCCTGGTCGTTTTGTGCCATCAGGCCTTCAGCGCGGGCTTGTGCCAGTTCCGTCTTCACTTCGGCGCGGGTCTTGCTCTCGCCCGAAGCGACGTACACCGGATAGTCGGCGTCGCCTTGCGGGATCAGACCGTTGGCGCGAGCCTGAGCCAGATCGGCTTGCACGGCAGCACGCGTGAGCGGCTGACCTTGCGAAGCGATTTCGGGGTAGTTGTTGCCGTTTTCGGCGGCGTTGCTAGCAACGGCACCAAGGGAAGCCACAGCAGCGATAAGGGCGATTGCGATGTTCTTGCGGTTCATTTTCCTAACTCCTGTCATGTTGCGACGACTTTGTTTTGAATTGCGCCGTCGATGGAAGGAAGTCTAGAACTCGCCTCTCGAATGAAAAACGCGATATTTGTCGAGGAACTATTGCGTCTTTTGATGGGAATAAATGCACCACATTGGTGCGACATCAAAATGCGAAACGCCGCTGCCTCCGGACGAATCCGGAGGGCGGCGGCGTCGTAGGGTCGGGAAGACGTCTGCGAGACGCCCCCGAATCGTCAATCCGTAAGCGACGCGCCCAGCGCATCGAGCAGGAAGTTGGTGCCCCGCTCGCGTGACCCGGCATCGTCGTAACCGTCGAGAAACGCGCCCTGCTCGGTCATGACGAGATGCGTGCCGCCACCGCGTGCCTTGATCTCGATGGTCGCCACCGACACCGAGATCTTGCGCGTATCCAGATGCATCTCGTACGCGTAGACGACACGCGTATCCGGCACGACATCGTAGTAAAGCGCATCGAAGGTCGAGACCATGCCGTTCGGCCATTTGCCTTTCGCCACTTCGCGACCGCCGGGGCGCACATCCATCGTGCGCTCGATCAACGTCAGCCCTTCGCTGCGCGCAAACCAGCGGTCCTTCGCCTCTCGCTCGACCAGCGCACGGAACACGCGCGCGGGCGATGCCGGGTACTGACGCTCGATACGGAATGTGCCATGCACGACACTGCGCTGCGTCGGCGCTTCGGCTTCCTTCATGACTTCGCGTCCGAGCTTGTCGAGCGTTTGCGTCCATCCCTGCGCAGCACCCTCCGGCATCCACGCGAAGGCGGGGTCGAGCACCGTATAGCGCTGCTCGACGTCGAGCTGCGTGCCTTGCGCCACGTCGGTAAAGCTCGCCGTGGTGAGCGCGCTGAACAACGCGTGCCCTTTCTCGTCCGTCACTTTCATGTCGATGACCAGACGCTTCGGCGCATCGACTTCGACGAAACGCCCGCGAATCCAGTGCGATTCGCCCTCGGGCGACTGCATGCGCAGATCGAAAGCGCCGCCCTCGCGAGCGTCGATCTGGGCTTCGGGCACCGTGTAACCGGTCGGGCAGAACCAGCGCTTGACGGCGTCGGTCGAGGTCCATGCACGAAACACCACATCGCGCGCCACGGCGTACGTACGGCCAACGGTGAGCGGACGCGCTTGCACGCCCGCTTTTGCTTCACTTGCTGTCGTCATGAAGGTCTCCTTCGGGCGGCAGGCTGGCCAGATACTCGCCCAATCGGTCGAGATGGCCCTCCCACTCGTGACGGCGCTGGTTGATCCATCGCTCTGCAAGGCTCAGCGCCTGAGGTTCGATCCGGCACGTGCGCACACGTCCCGCCTTTTCCGTTCGCACCAGCCCCGCACTCTCCAGTACGGACAGGTGCTGCATGACCGCCTGCAACGACATCGACAAGGGCTGCGCTAGCGCGCTCACCGACGCCGGCCCTTGCGCCAACCGCACGAGCATCGCTCGGCGAGAGGCGTCGGCCAGTGCCTGAAAAGTCAGATCGAGGGTGTTGTCATGGTCAAGCATGTGCTTGAGTATAGTCGCGTTAAATACTAAAGCAAGAACTTTAGTATTAAGTTTTTTGGAAAAGGCATCGGCGACTGAGAGGCCGCCGCCGAGGACTCAGACGGTTCAGGTGATGATGTGATGCTCGCGCGCCCGCACTTGCGCCGTATGCTGGCGATGCAGGATTTCCCGCAGCGATTGCTCGATGGTCTCGGACATGGCGTCGAGCGCCAGATCGTTCGCTTCCAGGCCGAACGGCTCCTCGATCTCGGCGCTCACCGCTTCGAGCGCAAAGAACGTGTACGAGATGAAGGCGACGATCACGGGCGTCATCGGCCCGATGGAGTCGACCAGCCCGAACGGCAGCAGCAGGCTGTAGAGGTACGTCACGCGGTGCAGGATCACGCCGTACGTGAAGGGAATCGGCGTGGTGGCAATGCGCTCGCAGCCGCCGATGGCTTCGCCGAGGCGGTCCAGGTGCATCTCCATGACCTGCGCCAGCGGCGCTTCGATCTGTCCGCGCATGCGACGCTCGCGCAGCCACTCACCCGCCATCAGCAGGAGGGTGATCGGCTTGAACTGCTTGCGCTTGAGGCACGCCACGTCTTCCTTATCGAGCAGGCGCTCGAAGTCGGCGCGCGGGTCCGTGTTGCGCAACTGGTGGCGCATACCGTGCACGAAGGCGATGAGATAGGCGACGAAGCGCGGCGAATCGGACGTATCCGACACCAGCGTCATCGACTGACGGGACAGCGCCCGCGTCTCGTTGAGCACGCTGCCCCAGAGCACACGGGCTTCCCAATAGCGGGCGTAGCTGGTGGTGTTCCGGAAGCCGAGAAAGATCGCGAGCGTGATGCCGATCAGCGAGAACGGGATAAACGTGAGCGGGATCTTCCATTCGAAGATACGCCCGTGCGCTACGGTGACGACAATCGAGATGATCGTGGTGAAAATGAGCTGCGGAGCGATCTTGGGCAAGATCGAGCCGCGCACGACGAATAGCATGCGCAGCCAATGCAGATTGGGACGGACGATCATGATGACGAAATGGCGCTCGCAAGCGCTGAGACCGGCTGTGGGGGTAGCCGTTGGGGCCGGATGATACGCCGATATTCGTGCTATTGAAATGACCGGACCTCGTGCCGTGAGGCAGGCGCGTCAAATCGTCGCAATGACAAATGCCCGTCGACCGTGGGGCCGACGGGCATTTGCCTTTCGTCTCATACAGTGAGGCACCAGGCGTTATTTCACTTCCAGCGCCTGCGCCAACGTCACCGGGTCCTGGAAGATGCTCGAAAAATCGAGCCCGCCATGACCGTTCGCGCGATGCACTTCGAAGATACGGCGCGCGAGATCGCCCAGCGGCGTCGCCACGTCGCTCGACTCGGCCGCACCGTGCGCGAGACGCAGGTCCTTCGCCATCAGGTCGGTCGCGAAACCGCCGGTGTAGCCGCGCGAGGACGCCGCGTTCTCCATCACGCCCGGACACGGGTTATAAACCTCCAGCGTCCAGTTGCGCCCTGAGCTTTGCTGCATCACCGCCGAGAGCACCTTCGGATCGAGACCGTTCGCAATGCCGAGGCGTAGCGCTTCGCTCGTGCCCGCCATCAGAATGCCCAGCAGCATGTTGTTGCACAGCTTGAGCGTCTGTCCCGCGCCGAGCGGGCCGCCGTGGTGAATTGCGCGTCCCATGTTGCCCAGCAGCGGCCGCATGCGCTCGACGAGTGCCGCATCGCCCCCGACCATAAACGTCAGCGTGCCCGCCGCTGCGCCTGCCGTGCCGCCCGAGACCGGCGCGTCGAGCAGCAACGTGCCGGGCCGCGCAAGCTTCGCCAGTTGACGCGGAATCTCCGGCGGCACCGTGCTGCTGTCGATCAGCACGGCGTCCGGTGCCGCGTTCGCCAACACGCCCTCGGGACCGTCGTACGCCGCCAGCACGTGCTCGCCGGCAGGCAGCATCGTGATGACGACCTGCGCGTCGCGCACCGCATCGGCAATCGATTTCGCCGCGTTTCCGCCCGCCGCCGCGAGGCGTTCCACTGCATCACCGGACAGGTCGAAGCCACGCACAGCGTGTCCGGCCTTGACCAGATTCGCCGCCATCGGCCCGCCCATGTTGCCCAGGCCGATGAACGCCACGCGCAGCGTCCCTTGTTGAGTTTCCGTCGCCATTGTCTGTCTCCGAAATCCGTGGAAGCGCGCGTTACTTCAGCGTGATCGTGGTGTTCACGCCTGCGGGGCCGGTGCCGCGCGCCTGCCAGCGTGCCGTGACGGTCTTCGTCTGCGTCCAGAACAGAATGGCCTGCTTGCCGTTCGGGCCGAGATCGCCGAGCTTCGATGCACGTGACCCCGTGAAGCTGAACCACGCCACCGGCACCGGAATCGGCAGGTTGATGCCGACCTGACCGACGTCGATCTCATTCTGGAACTGACGCGCCGCGCCGCCGTCCTGCGTGAACAGCGCCACGCCGTTGCCGTTCGGGTTCGCGTTGACGAAGGCGATCGCTTCGTCGAGCGTGTCGACCCCGGCCATGCACAGCACCGGCCCGAAGATTTCCTCGCGGTAGATCGACATATCGGCGGTCACGCCGTCGAAGATGGTCGGGCCGACGAAGTTGCCGTCCGGCGCTTCCTTGACCGAGTGACCCCGTCCGTCGAGCAACAGCTTCGCGCCCTCTTCCGCACCCGCGCCGATCAGTTTCTCCACACGCGCACGCGCCTGCTTCGAGACGAGCGGGCCAACGTCCGCCTTGCGATCCGTGCCCGGCCCGACCTTGAGCGCACGCGCACGCTCGACCAGCTCCGGCACCCACTCACGGGCTTCGCCCACGAGCACGGCGACCGACGTCGCCATGCAGCGCTGCCCCGCCGCCCCGAAGGCCGCGCCGAGCAGATGGTTGATGGCTTGCTCGCGATCCGCGTCCGGCAGGATCACGCAGTGATTCTTTGCGCCCATCATCGCCTGGCAGCGCTTGCCCGCTTCCGATGCGCGACGATAGATGTGCGTGCCGACGTGCGTCGAGCCGATGAACGACACGGCCTTGATATCGGGGTGATCGCAGATCGCGTTCGCGATGTCAGGACCACCATGCACGACGTTCAGCACGCCCGGCGGCAGGCCGGCTTCGAGTGCGAGTTCGGCGAGTCGCAGCGACGCACTCGGGTCTTGCTCCGAAGGCTTCAGCACAAACGTATTGCCCGTGGCGACGGCCAGCGGGAACATGAAGCACGGCAACATCACCGGGAAATTGAACGCGGTAATGCCCGCACACACGCCCAGCGGTTCGATGAGCGTATAGACGTCAACGCCACCGGCCGCGTTCTGCGCGTACTCGCCGAGTTGCAGCGACGCAATCGAGCAGGCGTGTTCCACGACTTCGAGGCCACGGCCCACTTCGCCTTCGGCGTCGGGCAGCGTCTTGCCGTGTTCGCGCGTGATCAGCTCGGCGAGTTCGCCCGTGTGGTCGCGCAGCAGTTGCTGGAAGCGCAGCATCACGCGCATGCGATTGGCCTGCGACGTGTTGCGCCAGCCCTTGTAAGCGGCCTTGGCGGAGGCCACAGCCGCATCGAGTTCTTCGGTCGTAGCGAACGGCACGCGTGCGACGACTTCCTGCGTGGCCGGGTTCACGACGTCGCGCCACTGCGACGTCTTCGATTCAACACGCTTGCCATCGATGAGCAGCGGGATGGTGGGTAGGGACATGACACGCTCTCCAGATCGAAACGAATGCAGGGATTCGGGTAAGGGTTGCGCGACCGCCGGATGACGGTCGCAGACAGTTCGGTGACGCTTACTTCGCTGCCGTGTTCGTCTTCACGAGCGAACAGGTCGATTTCGACAGCGGCTGGAAGGCTTCCGTCGCAGGGACGGTGGCCACTTTAGTGTAGTAATCCCACGGGCCTTTGGACTCGGCGGGCGACTTCACGCGGAACAGATACATGTCGTGAATCACGCGTCCGTCCGGACGAATCGACGCGTTGTGCATGATCGGATCGCGAATCGGCAATTCACGCATTTTTTGCGCAACCACCTTCGCGTCCACACTCTTTGCTGCGGCGACCGAGCGCAGGTAATGGAGCACGCTCGAATACACACCGGCCTGCACCATCGTCGGCTTCAGATTCTTGTACTTCTTCTGGAAGCGGTCGGACCACGTGCGCGAGGCGTCGTCGTAGTCCCAATAGAAGCCATCGGTAAACATCAGGCCTTGTGCCGTATTCAGGCCAAGGGCGTGAACGTCAGACAGAAACACCAACAATGCGGCGAGCTTCTGACCACGTTGCACGATGCCGAATTCGCGCGCCTGCTTGAGGACGTTGACGGTGTCCTGCCCGCCGTTGGCGAGCGCCACGACTTGCGCCTTCGAGCTTTGCGCCTGCAACAGGAACGACGCGTAATCGGACGCATTGAGCGGATGCCGCGACTGGCCCACGACCGTGCCGCCGAGCGTCTTCACGATATCGGCGGCGTCTTTCTCCAGCGAGTGCCCGAAGGCGTAGTCGACGGTGATGAAGTACCAGGACTTGCCGCCGTCGCCGACCACGGCGCGGGCGGTCGCGGCCGACTGCGAGTACGTGTCGAACATCCAGTGAAAGCCCGTGGGCGAGCAGTCTTCGTTGGTCAGACGCGTGGTGGCCGGCCCGGAGAACAGCACGACTCGCTGCTTGTCCATCGCGAGCTTCTGCACGGCGAGCGCCGCCGCCGAGTTCGTCAGATCGGCAATCGCGTCGACGTTGTCGCGATCGAACCATTCGCGCGCCTTGTTGGCAGCGACGTCCGCTTTGTTCTGGTTGTCGGCCGACACCAGTTCGACCTTCATCCCCTTGCATTCGGCGGCCAGACAGTCGTCAATGGCCATTTGTGCGGCCACAACCGACCCCGCCCCGCCCATCGCCGAATACGTGCCCGACATATCGGTGAGCACGCCCACCTTGACGGGCCGGTCCGGCAACTGCGCAAACGCACCGGCTGACGACAATCCCAAGCCCGCACCGAGTCCCAGCGCGAGCAGCCACGGCTTGATCTTCATCGCTTTTGTCTCCTTCAGGTCTTTTATGCTTTCGTCGCCGACGTCTATGCGTGGCGCTCATAAATTGTATTTGTGCGAATTTGCTTTACATAGCGAAAATCTGCATCTACTTTGTGCATAAATGCACATAGCGACTTCACACGGGAGCGGGGGTATGGCGCACGGCGGCGCAGCGAGAACGACGAGAGCGGCACGGTCAACCGGCATGGCCGGGGCGTCGGGTGCGGAGCCGCGTCCCGACTGGGACGATCTTCGGTACTTTCTGGAAGTGGCGCGCACGCAGCGCGTGAGTGCGGCAGCGCTTCGGCTGGGTGTCGACCACACGACGGTATCGCGACGGGTGCGTGCGCTGGAGCAGGCGCTCGGCACGCTGCTGTTCGACAAGTCGCGCAACGCGGGCTTCGCGCTCACCCCGGAAGGCCAGCAACTGCTGGTGCATGCCGAGCAGATGGAGACGGCCCTGCAATCGGCCTGCGAGCAGGTCGCGGGACTTGGGCAAACGCTCTCGGGCCATGTGCGCATCGGGTCGACGGAAGCCTTCGGCACGTACTTCGTCACGCCCGTGCTCTCACGCTTTCAGCGCGAATACCCCGCCATCGATTTCGACGTCTTGCCGGTGCCGCGCTTCGTCAGCCTCTCCAAGCGCGAAGCCGATCTGGCGATCACCATCGAGCGCCCGCAACGGGGACCGTACGTGTGCAGCAAGCTGTGCGACTATCGCTTGCAGCTGTACGCCACGCCCGGCTATCTCGCGCAGTACGGCGACGTGTCGACGTTCGCCGATCTCACCGGGCGTCGCTTCATCAGCTATGTCGACGAACTCTCGTTCAGCAACGAATTGCGCTATCTGGAAGACATCGTGCCGGGGTGCAATGTCGTGCTGCGCAGCACGAGCGTCATCGCGCAATACCAAGCGGCGTTGCAGGGCGAAGCACTGGCCGTTCTGCCGTGCTTCATGGCGGCGCAGGACCCCCGACTCGTGCCGCTGCTGGTCGACGACGTGGTCGTCACGCGCAGCTTCTGGATCTACTGCCACGAAGAATTGCGCACGCTCAAACGCATTACGGTGCTGTGGGATTACCTGCGCGACGCCGCCCAGCGCAACGACGCCCTGCTGCAAGGAAAGGCCGGACAACTGTTGCTGACCTGACGCCGCACCGGCACGTCTCCCGTCAGCGAATCTTGCGCTGCTCTTCCTCGATCACGGTCGGAATCGCAATGCGCATCGCCTCGACGAAGCGGCGCAGGCGCGCGGGGTAATACTTCGCGTACGGGTACAACAGATACATCGGCAGCGGCGTCGAGCGCCATTTCGGCACGAGTTGAATCAGGCGCCCCTGCGCAATGTCTTCGGCCATTACCCACGCCGACGCCACCCCCACACCCAGACAGCGCAATGCGGCACTGCGCAATGCGAACAGGTTGTCCGTACTCATGCGCGGGTCGAATGTGATGCGCTCGCTCTCGTGCGTCTCACGATGCGTCAGTGTGATGTCGGTCCGGTAGAACGTGGTGAGCGCGAGCCACGGGAACGCCGTCAGTTCAGAGGGATGCTCGGGCATCGGACGTCCCCGCAGCAAGTCGGGAGACGCCACGACGATACGCGGCACGTCGGTGAGCAGAATGGCGACGTTCGACGGGTCCTGCAATTCGCCCACGTGAATCGCGCAATCGATGCCTTCCGCAATGAAGTCCGGCTCGCGATCCTGCAAGAACCAGTGCACCTTCATGCCCGTATAGCGCTCGAGAAAATCGGCCAGCGGCCCGATCATCATGTCCTGCCCAAACGCGTGCGGCACGAGCACGCGCAACGTCCCCTCCGGCTCGGCCCCCGTGCCACGCAGGTCGGCCTCGAACGCCTCCCAACTGGTCACGAGTTCCTTGGCGCGCGCAAAGCAACGCTCGCCGTCTTCGGTGAGCTTCATGCGATGGGTCGAGCGCTGAAGCAGCCGCAGCCCCAACGAGCGCTCCAGCATTTGCAGCCGTCGGCTCACGGTCGGCTGGGTAGTCCCGAGCTGCGCCGCCGCCGCCGACAGACTGCCGGATTCGACGATGCGCACGAAGGTCTGCATCAGTTCGACGCGGTCGGCACCGCCGGGACGGAGGGCCAAGGGCGATGCAGAGGACGGGGGATCGAGAGGCTCTGTCATACGTCACACGTATAAAGGTTGTACGGATTATAGGTCTACCGCTGCACTGCACCAAGCGAGACACTACGGCCCGTACCTTCCTACTGAATTATTGGAGCCTCACGTAATGAGTTCCGCTCAGATTTCGAACACGCCCGACGCGAGCCGTGCCACGCCCCGGCCGCAGCCGGAGCTATCCGCACGACTGATTCTGTTGCTAGCCACGGGCACAGGCCTGACGGTCGCCTCGCTGTACTACGCGCAACCGATGCTCGGCATCATGACCGACGACATCCACGCGGCCAACACGACCGTGGGCTGGGTGCCGACGCTCACTCAACTCGGTTACGCCCTTGGGATTCTGCTGCTCGTGCCGATGGGCGACATCATCGACCGCCGCCGCATCGTGCTCGTCAAGGGCGCGATCCTGACGCTCGCGTTGCTGCTGGCGGCCTTTGCGCCGGGCATCGGCACCTTGCTCGTCGCGAGTCTCGCCATCGGTCTGACGGCGACGATGGCGCAAGACATCGTGCCGGCAGCGGCCACCCTCGCCCCCGAATCGATCCGGGGACGCGTTGTCGGCACCGTCATGACCGGCCTGCTGCTGGGGATTTTGCTCTCTCGTGTGGTGTCGGGCTTCGTCGCGCAGAATTTCGGATGGCGGGCGATGTATGTGGTCGCGGCCATCAGCGTGGCGGGCTTTGGTGTGGTGGCGTGGCGCAGCCTGCCGTCGTTCCATCCGACGACGCAGATGTCCTATCGTCAACTGATCGGTTCGGTGGCGAGCCTGTGGCGTCGTCATCCGGCGCTGCGCCGTGCGGCCTTCGCACAGGGCCTGCTCTCGGTCGGCTTCAGCGCGTTCTGGTCGACGCTGGCCGTGATGCTGCACGAAGCGCCGTTCCATCTGGGCGCGGCCGCCGCAGGTGCGTTCGGTCTGGCGGGTGCTGCCGGTGCACTCGGTGCGCCGATTGCCGGTCGTATCGCGGACAAGAAGGGGCCGCAGATCGTAACGCGTCTGGGCGCGGGTCTGGTGGCCGTCTCGTTCGCGGCGATGCTGTTCGCTCCGCTGCTCAGCCCGCATGCGCAACTGTGGCTGATCGGTCTGGGTGCCATTGGCTTCGATCTCGGTGTGCAGGTCGCGCTGATCTCGCATCAGACCATCGTGTACGGAATCGAGCCTGCCGCGCGCAGCCGTCTGAACGCCGTGCTGTTCGTCTGCGTGTTCATCGGCATGTCGCTCGGCTCGGTGCTTGGCTCGCAGGCGCTGGCGCACTGGGGCTGGACGGGCGTCGCATCGGTCGCCATGCTCTCCGCACTCGGCGCACTGGCTGTGCGGATGTGGCCGGGCACGACGTCGGCACATTGATGCAAGACTGAAAGAAGAAGGGCCTTGCAGACGGTCGGTCTGCAAGGCCCTTTCTCGTTGCGCTTTCGATGTTCAGCGCACGACCGTTTGGGCGGCACCCGCGAGCGCTCGCGCGAATAACTCGTCGGTATCGACGTCGGCCAGATTGAGACCGAAACGTCCGGCCAGCACGTCAACGAGTTGCGACGCCGAATCGATCTTCGTCTCGGCGATCACGTCCCCCTTCGAACCCCGCTCGACAAGCTTGGTATCGAGCAACGCGAGACGTCCCTGCGGCAACACGCGGCACGCCATGAGGTGATTGGTGAAGATCGAGTCCGGCGCGCTCGACGTGTACCAGTTCCCGAGCTTGTAATCGATCCACTCGGCGGGACGCGGCGCGAAGCGATACGTCGGCAGCCATGTCTGCGCCGATTTCACGCTCAGCCGATATTCGCCGACGGTATGACCGTCGCTCATCGGCACCGGCGTCAGATTGAAGATTTCCAGCGGCGTGGCCTGCTCGCCCGACGCATTCAGACGCAACGGCGCGGTCAGCGTGACCGAGCCGAAGCCCACATCCGCCAGCCACGATTCGCCGTCGAGTTCGATGCGCAACAGCATGTGCGTGAGCGGCGCTTCCACTTCGAAGGTGCGGCCCCAGCAGACGCGTCCGATCAGCGGCGTGACGTCGAACCCGAGATACTTGAGCGCGCTGGCAAACAGCGCATTCTGCTCGAAGCAGTAACCGCCGCGCTCACCGTCGACCAGCTTGGCGACGACCGACGGCAGGTCGACGTTCACCGCCTTGCCGCGCATCGGGTCGATGTTCTCGAAGGGAATCGCAAGCGGATGCAGCGAATGCACCGCGCGCAGCACGTCGAGCGTGGCTTCGCGGGGGCCGGTATAACCGATGCGCTGGAAATAGCGCGCAGGATCGAAATCTTGGGACATACCGGCCTTCCTCTGTCAGTCGTTCGATTCGCAGAAGCGAATGCGGTTATTGAACGGGTCCGTCACCGTCATCTGCTTACCCCAGTCGAGGGCTTCGATGCCGGGATTCATATTGGGATAACGCTTGCCCGACAAATCGCGCTGATAGGCTTCGACACCGCGCATGAAGACGAACGTCGTCGCCCCAGGGCTGGCATCGCCGAAGTGGCCTGAGAGGTGCAGTGTCATGCCCGCACGCGAGACCTGGCAGTACAGCGGCAGACCGTCGGCGAAGCGGTGTTCCCAATCGATCTTGAAGCCGAGAAAGTCGACGTAGAATTCGCGCGCTTTCGCTTCGTCGAAGATCCGGTGAATCGGGGCGACGGTGTCGAACACGATGCCATCGCTCACCGCCGCGGCGGCGACTTTGGCGGCGAGCACGTTCCAGTCCGCAAAGCCGAACTGCGCGGCGACGGATTCGAGTGCCTGTGCGTGGGAGATGTCGATGCCCTCGCGCGCGAGACGTTCGCGCAGGGACTTGGCCATGATTTTGGCGTCGAGATAGGTTCGCATGTTGGCCATCCTTGATAGCGTTCAATGGCGACGCATTCGATCAGTGCTCGCGTTGCTGATGCGCGTCGCCCGGAGAACGGGACGGACATGCGATACCTGCGATGCTTTCACCAACCCCGGTTCGGGTGCGAGCGGCAGGCAGCATCGGCCGTGCGGCAATTCTAGCAGCAATCGCAGGCCCCCGAAGACCACCGCCGGGGCGATGCCGAAATGCGATGGCAGCGCACGGAATTCCGTATTGGCCTGCCATGCGGCGCGCCGGTATAGTGGCGCTCGTCGGCCGAGCGCATGATCCCCATGCGTCGGCCTCAGCCTTCCGGAGTCCTGCGTCCATGATCGACGCCGCGCGTATCACGCAAGCGCTGGCCGAGCGCCACATCACCCCCGACCTTCGTCAACGCGACGCCATCGCCATGCTCGCGAGCCTCTCGCCACCGGGCGCGTCCCGTGGGGCGGCGACGCATGACGGCGTCTATTGCTACGGCCTGCCCGGACGCGGCAAGAGCCTTGTTGTCGATGCCGCCTTCGCTGTCGCCGATGGCGAGAAACGACGTGTGCACTTTCACGAGTTCCTGCGCGACATCCATCGTCAGCTCGTGCGTGAGCCGAAGTGCGACGACCGGCTCGCTGCGGTCGCAAACCGCTGGCTCGACGGCGTCGAATTGCTGTGCTTCGACGAATTCCACGTCCACGACATTGCCGACGCCTTCCTCATCGGACGCTTTCTCGACATCGCGCTCGCACGCGGCGTTCGATGGGTGCTGACGTCGAACTACGCGCCCGCGCAGTTGTTGCCCGATCCCGAGTTTCACGAGCGTTTCGAGCCGACCATCGCCGTGATTCTTCAACGCTTCGCCATCGTGCACTTCGATGGCGCGACCGATTACCGGATGGGGGGCGACGCGGCGTCGATGCCCCGCTGGCTTGCGCCGTTGGACACCGCGCATGGCGTGCTGCCCGCGTGTTACGAAGCGCTGGAGGGCAGTCCGGCCGGCGCACCGTCAGACGTTACGGTCGCCGGACGCGCCCTCGCGGTGCGCAGCGCGGGCGAGCGCGTGGTGTGGGCCGACTTCGAGGCGCTGTGCGTGGCCCACCGCTCGCACCTGGACTACCTCAGTCTTGCCGAACAGTGGCAAGCGCTGATCGTCGACGAACTGCACGTCGAGCAGTTGCGCCGCCCCGATACGCTGCAACGCTTTCTCTGGCTCGTCGACATTTGCTACGACCGTCAGCGAACGTTGCTGATCGCGTCCGACGCACCGCTGATCCCCGCGCTCGACGCGCTAAGCGACTGGCGCGACCTGTCGCGCACGATCAGCCGACTGGCGGAGATGGGATCGCGGGACTACGAGCGACGCACGCTCACGTCGATTAAGCCCACTCGCTGAACGTCACGTCGCATCGCCTGCCGGTTAGACGACGCTGGCGATGGTTTCCCGCAGCCAGCGATGCGCCGGGTCGCGGTGCACCCGCTCATGCCAGTACATCGAGATCTCGAAGCCGGGCAGATCGATGGGCGGGGCCATAAGTTGCAGCGCGGGATCGTCGCGCACGAGGCGCTCCGGGGCCATCGCGACGAGATCGGTGCCCGCGAGCGCTGCGCGCAGGAACAGGAAGTGCGGCACGGAGAAGACCACGCGTCGCGACATGCCCATCGCGGCGAGCGCGTCGTCGGTGCTCGCGTGAAAGCCACCGCCGTCCTGCGAGACGATGCTGTGATCGAGTTCGCAGAACTGCGTGAGCGTCGGGCGACGCTTCAACTTCGGATGCCCCCGACGTCCCACCAGCACATAGCGCTCGGTGAAGAGCGCCTTGCGACGCAAGCCCTCCGGCGCGTTCTCCGTCGTGTGAAAGACCACGTCGATGCTCCCCTGCTCCGCCTGACGCGACAGCCGCGAGGGGACCAGATCGTAGACTGCCAGCCGCGTCTTCGGTGCTTCCTCCCGCAGTCTTTGCATGAGCGGCAGAACAATCGTCGATTCGGTGTAATCGGTCGCGGTGATGCGCCACGTCAGATCGGCATTCGCCGGTTCGAACGGTGCCGCCGGCGCGACAGCCCGCGTGAGCGATTCGAGCGCTTCGCGCAACGGCTCGCGCAGCGACTCCGCCCGCGCGGTCGGTCGCATGCCGCGCGGCCCCGGCAGCAGCAGCGGATCGTCCAGCGCCTCGCGCAGTTTCGCGAGATGCACGCTCACCGCTGGTTGGGAGATATGCAAACGCTCAGCCGCGCGCGTAACGTTCAGCTCGGCCAACAGCACGTCGAGCGTGACGAGCAGATTCAGATCGATTCGTCTCAAATTAATCATCGTTATACCTGCCATATCAGGAATTCATTTCCAATATACCTCGTGCGTCTCTAAGCTGCATTCATCCCCATCCAGTCAAGCGATGGCATCGAATACGCCGCAAGGCCACGGAGTCTGAAAATGAATGTCCTGATCGTCTACGCCCACCCCCAACCGCGCTCGCTCAACGGTGCGCTGCGCGACTTCGCCGTGCAGCATCTGGAAGCGGCGGGGCATCACGTGCAAGTCTCGGATCTGTACGCGATGCAATGGAAGACCACCATCGACGAGCACGACGCGCCGCAACGCGATCCGGCTGAACCGTTCCACGCGTCGCTCGACTCGAAGCAGGCGTTCGTCGACGGCACGCAAAGCGTCGACATCGCCCGCGAGCAGGAAAAGCTTCGCTGGGCCGACACGGTGATCTTCCAGTTCCCGTTGTGGTGGTTCTCCATGCCCGCGATCATGAAGGGCTGGTTCGACCGCGTGTATGCGTATGGCTTCGCCTATGGCGTGGGTGAGCATTCGAACGCGCATTGGGGCGACCGCTACGGCGAAGGGTCGCTGTCGGGCAAGCGCGCCATGCTCGTGGTGACGACCGGCGGCTGGGACTCGCATTACAGCGCGCGCGGTATTAACGGCCCTATCGACGACGTTCTGTTCCCGATTCAGCACGGCATGCTGTTCTATCCCGGCTTCGACGTGTTGCCGCCGTTCGTGACGTTTCGCTCGTCGCGGGTCGATGCCGAGGCGTTCGCCACGATTACGCACGATCTCGGCAAGCGTCTCGACACACTCGCGACGACCGCGCCGATCCCCTATCGTCGCCAGAACCACGGCGACTACGAAATTCCTGCGCTCACGCTCCGCGACGATATTGCGACGGACAGAACGGGATACGCCGCGCACATTGCCTGACGGGCACGTTGCGACGCTACTGCACACGGGCGGTAAGCGGGCGGCTGTCACGGCCCGCTTGCCGCGCGCAAGGCGATCTGCAAGACTGGCGTCTCCGCTCCGTTACTGGTACTGCGCCATGCAACTCTCCACGCTTGCGATATATGCCACCGCCGCGCTGATCGGCGGCCTGATTCCCGGTCCGACGACACTGCTCGCCCTTGCCAACGGCATCTCGGGCAACTGGCGTGTGGTACTCGTGGGGATGTGCGGTGCGGCGCTGTCCGACCTGCTGGTCGTAGCCGCTGTGGGTGCGGGGCTCGGTGCGGTGCTCATGGCGTCGGCGACGCTCTTCGCCACCGTCAAATGGGTCGGCGTGGCGTATCTCGTGTGGCTCGCGATTCAACTCTGGCGCAGCCATCCGCAAGACCTGAGTCAGGTGCGGATCAAGTCCGATCTGAGTGCCGGTCGCGTCTTCCTGCGCAGCTTCGGCGTCGGGCTGACCAATCCCAAGATTCTGCTGTTCTTCTCGGCGTTCCTGCCGCAGTTCGTGGATACGTCGATGCCGCTTGCACCGCAATACGCTGTGCTTGCCGTGGTCTCCGCCGGTGTCGACATTCTGGTGATGACGCTTTACGCGACCGGCGGCGTGCAGGCCGCGCGTCTGATGACGGCACGCGGTCTCAAGCGGCTGAACCGCGTTTGCGCCGTTGTCATGTTCTCGCTCGCGGGCGGTCTGGCGTTGTATCGCAAAACCGGCAACTGACGGCCAAACGTTCAGGTGAAGCGCGACACGCCCCCGCACCGCGCTTCACCTTCCCGCTTCTAGCTCGCTCCTAGCCTCTCTCTACTACCCCATCAAACCGTTGCCGGGTCCAGCTTCTCCGGATCGATACCGTACTTGCGAATCGCCTCGGCAACGCGCTCGCGCGGCACTCGACCTTCGTCCGCCAGCGCACCGAGCGCCGCCAGCACGATGAAGTGACGATCCACCTCGAAGTACGTGCGCAACGATTCACGCGTATCCGAGCAGCCGAAGCCATCGGTGCCGAGCGTGACGAAACGACGGTCACGCACGAACGGACGAATCTGATCGCCGACGATCTTCATGTAATCCGTTGCGACCACGACCGGCCCCTTGCGATCTGCAAGACATTGCTGGACGTACGGCACGCGCGGCGTCTGTTCCGGATGCAGCAGATTCCAGCGCTCGACGGCCAGCCCGTCACGACGCACTTCCGTCAGGCTCGTCGCACTCCAGAGATCGCTCTGCACGCCGAAGTCGTCGCGCAGCAATTCGCTCGCCGCCATGACCTCACGCAGGATCGCGCCGCTGCCCATCAGTTGCACGCGCGGTGCATCGGCCTTCGCCTCGCCCTCATCACCTTTACGTAGCAGGTACAAGCCCTTGAGAATGCCAGCCTCCGCGCCTTCGGGCATGGCCGGGTGCGCGTAGTTCTCGTTAAGCAGCGTGACGTAGTAGTAGACGTCCTGATCGTCGACGTACATGCGCTTCATACCGTCTTGCAGAATCACGGCGAGCTCAAACTGGAACGTGGGGTCGTACGCCACACAGTTCGGGATGACGGATGCAAGCACGTGACTGTGACCGTCATCGTGTTGCAGCCCTTCGCCCATGAGCGTCGTGCGCCCGGACGTCGCACCGAGCATGAAGCCGCGCGTACGGGCGTCGCCCGCCGCCCAGGCGAGGTCGCCCACGCGTTGCAATCCGAACATCGAATAGAAGATGTAGAACGGGATCGTGGCAAAGTCGTGCGTGCTGTACGACGTGCCCGCCGCGATCCACGACGCCATCGCGCCCGACTCGTTGATGCCTTCTTGCAGGATCTGGCCGTCGAGCGCTTCCTTGTAGTAGCTGAGCTGCCCGGCGTCCTGCGGCGTGTAGCGCTGGCCTTGGAACGAGTGAATGCCGATCTGGCGGAACAGCGGCTCCATACCGAACGTGCGCGATTCGTCGGGCACGATGGGAATCACGCGCTTGCCGATTTCCTTGTCCTTGAGCAACGCGGTGAGAATGCGAACGAACGCCATCGTCGTCGACATCTCGCGCTCGCCTGAATCCTTGAGTTGCGCGGCGAAGGTGCTGAGCGGCGGAATCGCGAGCGGTGCACGCAAGCCGAAGCGCGCGGGCTGGTGACCGCCCATCGCCGCACGGCGCGCCGCAAAGTAGCGACCTTCGGGACTATCGGGATCGGGCCGCAGGTAGGGCATCTCGGCCAGTTGCTCGTCGCTCACCGGCAGATCGAACCGGTCGCGGAAAGCGCGCACTGCGTCGGCGCTCATCTTCTTCAACTGGTGGTTGACGTTCTGCCCCTCGCCCGCTTCACCCATGCCGAAGCCCTTCACCGTCTTGGCGAGGATGACGGTCGGACGCCCCTGCGTCTTCATTGCCTGCGCGTAGGCGGCGTGGACCTTCAGGGCGTCGTGACCGCCGCGTGCGAGTTGCCAGATCTCGTCGTCGCTCAGATGTGCGACCATCGCCAGCAACTCGGGCGACGTGCCGAAGAAGTGCTCGCGCACATACGCGCCGTTCTGCGATTTGAACGTCTGATAATCGCCATCGACGCACGCCATCATCCGCTCGCGCAGCAGGCCGTGGACGTCGTTTTCCAGCAGCGCGTCCCAGCCGCTGCCCCACACCACTTTGATGACGTTCCACCCCGCCGCGCGGAACGTGCCTTCCAGCTCCTGAATGACCTTGCCGTTGCCGCGCACGGGGCCGTCGAGCCGTTGCAGATTGCAGTTCACGACGAAGACGAGATTGTCGAGACGCTCGCGTCCGCCCAGCGAAATCGCGGCGAGCGATTCCGGCTGATCCATCTCGCCGTCGCCGAGGAACGCCCAGACCTTGCGGCCCTGGTGCTGCTTCAGTCCACGGTATTCGAGATAGCGCATGAAGCGCGCCTGATACGCAGCGGTGATCGGACCGAGCCCCATCGACACCGTCGGGAACTGCCAGAAGTCCGGCATCAGACGCGGATGCGGGTACGACGAGATGCCGCTGCGCCCCGCTTCGCGACGGTAGTTGTCTAGCTGTGCCTGCGTAATGCGGCCTTCGACATAAGCGCGTGCGTAGATGCCCGGCGCGGAATGCCCCTGCACGTAGATCATGTCGCCGTCGAACGTGTCGGTGCGGCCACGGAAGAAGTGATCGAAGCCGACGTCGTACAGCACCGCCGCCGACTGATACGTCGCGATGTGCCCGCCCACGTTCGAATGCTTGCCCGCGCGCAGGACCATCACCATCGCGTTCCAGCGGATAAAGGCGTTCAGGCGTCGCTCGATGGCGAGGTCGCCCGGATAGGCGGGCTGGCGCGACGTGGGGATCGTGTTGACGTAGTCGGTCGTCACCCGGGTATGGAAGTCGCCGTGCTGCGCGAAGTCCCATGCGGCAAGACGGTCGATCAGGAAGTGGGCGCGCGAGCGGCCTTCAACGGTGGTGACGCCTTCGAGCGCGTCGAGCCATTCGCGCGTTTCCTGGATATCGGTGTCGGCACCCGCCGCCACTGGCAATTGGGTCATGAGATGTCTCCTTGAGATCACGAACCACACGAGGGATCGCGATGGGGGTTCGCGATAGCGATTACGACAGCAACAAGCGCAGCATGGATTGCATTTGCAATCGTCATGCCGGCCATTCTAGCCATGTACAATTGCATCTGCAACTCACATGTAACATCGACAAGGACATTCATGAGCACGCCTGACCCCGATCTTTGGTTCTCCTTCGTGCGCGCGCACCGCACGATGATTCGCGAGATCGAGCGCCGTCTGGCGCAGGCCGACCTGCCCGCCTACGCCTGGTACGACACGCTGTGGGGACTGGAAAGCGGCCCGCAAGGCACGCGGCGCATGCACGAACTGGCCGACGTACTCGCCATCGAGCGCTACAACCTCACGCGCCTGATCGACCGTCTGGAGCAGGAAGGGCTCGTCACCCGCATGCGCGATCCGGACGACGGACGCGCCGCCTACGCGACCATCACCGACAAGGGGCGCACCCTTCGCAAGAAGATGTGGAAGGTCTACCAGTCCACCGTAGCGGAGTTGTTCCTCAGCCAGTTTCGCGAAAAGGACGTCGCGCCCGTGGCCGAAGCTCTGGATCGCGCAAGTACGGCAGCGAAGGTGTTTCTGTCCGAGACCAAGGCGCGATAGCGCATTCCTCCGCGACTTCAGACCACACCGTAACGACGCGTGGCGTCTGCGATGCGGGTGCGCGGCAACGTGCCCTCGTCCACCAGCAGACGCAGCGCGTTGAGTACGATCCATCGCACGCCGGGTGCGTCGCCCGTGCCTAAGCGCTCGCCGCTGTCGTCCGTTGCTGCCCCGATGTCGCTCTCAAGGAAATCGTCGCTGCCCAGCGCAGCGAAACGAGCGGGCACGAACGCACCGATCTGATTGGCGATGTGACGCGCATAACCGGTGACGGCGAGGACTGGCGCGCTGCGGCCGCCAAGACATTCCACAAGATGGGGGAGGTCAGGCGCTTGATCCGGGTGCAGCATCGCGACACGCTCCGCCTCTCCAGCCTCCCGTGCCAGACGCGTGTAACTCGGGCAGCTCCACACCTCGCACGCCACGCCCCAGTCGAGTTGCAGCCAGCGCGCGGCTTCCAGCACGTTCGCCAGCGCCCTGCCCGCGCCGCATAGCCTGACGACATATGGCGGATTCGTGTCGGGCAACGCGCGCAGACGATACATCCCCTTGAAAGCGTTGCGGGCATCACCGTGCGTCAGCGCGCGCGAATGCGCGAGCGGCACTTCATGCGCACTCATATAACAGAAACCCGATTCGCCCCGGACATACAACGCGTCGAGCGCCGCGCATAACAATGCCTTGAGCTCCTGCGCCGACGCTGGGTCGTACGGCAGCCATTCGGCCTGCGCCGCGAGCCACATCGGCAACTCCGGCCGAACGCGCTTGAACCGATCCGGCGACCAGATGGTGGCGTCATTGAGGAAAATGCCGCGCCGTGCCGCCCCGGCGTCCTCAGCATCCCTCAATCCCGCCGCTTCGATGCCGGCGCTCAGCACACCGCGCAACGTCGGTGAATGCAACAGGTAAAGCAGCGGACGTTCGCGTGCCGGCGCCGACCGGAACCACGTGACGATGGCGCTCGCGAGCGGCACGGGTTTGCTGCTTCGCTTTCGCTTTGCGTCGGGATCGCGTGACACCGCCGGCACGATTTCCGCGTCCGCGTCGACGATCCAGACCTTGTCGGACGTCTCGCCTTCCGAAAGCGCATTCGTCAGCGACGCGAGCGCACCGGACGGCGACACCGGCAGCTTCCCCGCGCTGCGCACCGCACGCAGCTTGCCGATGCAGGCGAGCGCCGCCTGCCGCGTGACCTCATCCGGTGCGTTCACCGCCGCACGGCCCCCGCTCCTCCATCCCCTCATGGCATTCCTCACATCTTGTGATTCGTCGTGGAAACACATACGATTGCAATTGCAATCATTGTATTTGCAATCGCAAATCAAGACAACGTCCTGAGGAATGCCATGAACGCCAAGAATTCCATCCATCCGCCGCTCACCTTCTACACCGCCGACACACCCAACGGCCTGAAGGTCAGTCTGTATCTGCACGAAGCCGATCTGGCCCATCGACAGGTGAACGTCGATCTCTCAGCGGGCGAGCAGAAGCAACCCGCGTTTCTGTCACTGAATCCGAACGGCAAGATTCCGGTCATCGTCGACCACGAGCGCGATCTGACGGTGTTCGAGTCGGGCGCGATCCTGACCTATCTCGCGACGAAGACCGGCGTGCTGCAACCGATGACGCAAGCGAAGGCGATTGCCATCAATCAATGGCTGCACTTTCAGATCGGTGGCATCGGCCCGATGCTGGGTCAGCTCTGGTGGTTCCTGCACGGCTCGAAGACGCGCAACACCGAGGCCATCGAGCGCTATCGCAAGGAGTCGCTGCGGCTGATCGGTGTGGTGGATATGAGGCTGGCCAGATCGGCCTACCTCGCGACGGATGAGTATTCGATTGCCGACATCGCCGCCTTCGCGTGGCTGCGCACGCACTACGAACTGGATCTCGACCTGACGCCGTACCCCGATGTGCGGCAATGGCTGACGGACATCGAGGCGCGTCCCGCCGTGCAAAGGGCGATTGCGGCCAATCGCGGTGCGTCCGAGACGCCTGAGGCGCAGGAGGCGTAACACCATGAACGCGATGGCCTGGATTTACCTGCTGCTTGCGGCGGCACTGGAAATCGCCATGGGGCTCGCGCTGAAGCTCAACCAGGGCTGGACGCGCGTGCTGCCGAGTGCGGTCGCCATTGCCGCCGCGCTCGCCAGCATCTACCTGCTGGCGCTGGCGTTGCGCGCGTTGCCCGTCGGCACGGCCTATGCCATCTGGACCGGCATCGGGACGGTTGGATTGGTGGCCGTCGGCATCTTCTGGTTTGGCGAGTCGTTGACGTGGAGCCGCGTCGGCTTTCTGACGCTGGCGATCATCGGCATCGCCGGATTGCGGTTTTCGGGGGGCGACGCCGCCTGATGCAGGCCTGATGTGCCGATATGCGTCATGACTGCCTTACGCGCGTTAATGTCACCCTCTATACTGCCCGCTGCGACGGATAGCGGAAGTGATGAGGGAATGACATGAATCACGATGTAAGCAGCGTGGAACAACTCGAAGCGATCTACGGCGAGCCGGGCGAACGCGCGATCTGGAAGGAACTGACGTACCTCAACGAGGACTATCAGGCGTTCGTGAAAGCCTGCCCGTTCGTGGTACTGGCGTCCGTCAGCGAAGAAGGCACCGACTGCTCGCCCAAGGGCGACCCGGCCGGTTTCGTCCAGATTCTCGACGAGCGCACGCTCGCCGTACCGGATCGCCCGGGCAACAATCGTATCGACAATCTGCGCAACATCATTGCCGATCCGCGCGTGTCGCTGCTGTTCCTCATCCCCGGCATCGGCGAGACGTTGCGCGTGAACGGCCGCGCGCGCATTTCGGTCGACCCCGACCTGCTCGCGCGCTTCGACGTGAACGGCAAGCTGCCCAAGACGGTGATCGTCGTATCGATCGATCGCGTGTATTTCCATTGCGCGAAAGCCATCGTCCGCTCCCATCTGTGGGACCCGACGACGCAGATCGCCCGCGAATGCCTGCCGAGCACCGGCGCGATGCATCGCCGTCTGAGCGGCGGTCACTTCGACGCGGAAACATACGACCGCGACCTTCAGAAGAACACGGTAGCCGGGTTGTATTGACCGCTTGTATCGACATACGGAACGTCGGACCGCCCAAGCGCTGACGCGCCTTGCGGTCCGTATCGTTAGGCGGCCTTAGCGCACCGCTATGTCCCGATTCCCGTAACTTTCACTGCATTTCATCAGTTCGTCATGACTCCGTCCAATACTCCGGGACTTCGACCAAGTTCCACAGAGGACATCGGAGTCTATGAAACCTATCGCCATACTGGCAGGCGTCATCGCGCTTTTCGTCGAGCAGCACGCCCTCGCCGCCAATTTCCAGATCAATAGCGGACAAACGCTCACCGCAGGGCAAACGTTGTCGACCGGCCAAACCGGCACGATCAACAGCGGCGGCACGTTGCAGGTGAGCGGTGGCACCGTGGGCATTACGGCCACCGGCAACGCCACCATCGTCAACAACGGCACGATCAATATGACGGGCACCGGCCGGGCCATCCGCGACAACACGGGGGTGTCGCTCACGGTCACGAACGGTGTCGGCGCGAGCATGACGACGTTCGACGCCGACGTCATCCAGATGAACAAGTCGAACGGCAGCATCGTCTTCAACAACTACGGCACGTTGACGTCGACCAACAATTCCCTGTCGGGCAATCAGGCCATCGACTTCAACGCCATCACGACCGGCACCAACGTTCTCAACAACTTTGCGGGCGGTGTCATTCAGGCAAACGAAGCCGACGCGGTGCGCCCCGGCGTGAATGGCGTGGTCAACAACGCGGGCATCATCCGTTCGACCGTGAATCCCGGCAGCACGAGCAGCAGCGACGGCGTCGACGCACAGGCCAACAGCGGCATCACCGTCAACAACACGGGTACCGGCTTGATTCAGGGGGCGCGCCACGGCATTACGGGCGGGCCCGATACGGCGACCGACGGCACCTTCACGCTGAGCGTCAACAACAGCGCCGGTGCCACGATTCAAGGCATGAACGGCTCCGGCATCAACATCGACGGATTCAATGCCAAGGAAGTCGTCACCATCGTCAATGCGGGCACGATCGTCGGTAACGGCGTGACGGGCGATGGCGACGGCGTGGATGTCGACGGGATCGTCAACATCACCAACTCGGGCACGATTCGCGGCGCGCGCGCCAACAACGACGTCAGCGAAGGCGTCACCGTGGGCGGCGGCACTATCGTCAACAGCGGCACCATCGTTGGCGAGAACACGCCGGGCGGCATCGGTCGCGGCATAACGCTCGCGGGCGTCGACAAGGACCCCATCACCAAAGCGCCCATTCCGGTGCAAGGCATTTATACGAACACGACCATCGTCAACAGCGGCCTTATCCGTGGGCAGAGCGACTCGGCGATTGCCGTGACGGGCGGGCGCAACGCGTTCACCGTCACCGTCATCAACCAGGCCAGCGGTGTGCTCGAAGGCGGCGGTGCCACGGCAGCGGTCGTGAATACCGGCGCGAACGATGCCACCGTCGTCAACTACGGCACGATCACGGCCGATCAGAGCGGCAAGGCCGTGGATCTCGGCAGCGGCAACAGCAGTCTCCAGATTCTGGGGGGCGCGGCAGTCGTGAATGGCGACGTGTCCGGCGGCACCGGCACCAGCACGCTGACGATCACGCCGGGTGCGGGCAACGCGTTCAACTACAACGGTGCGATTTCCAACTTCTCGGCGGTCTCGCTCGGTGCGGGCACGATTACGCTCAATGGTGCGAGCACTTACGCGGGTGCCACGTCGATCGCCAGCGGTGCGACGGTTCTCGTCGGCGACGCTGCGCATCGCAGCGCCACGTTGGGCAGCGGCATGACGAGCGTCGCTTCCGGTGCGACGCTCGGCGGTTACGGTGGCGTGCTCGGCAGCGTGACGAACGCGGGCATCATCGCGGTGGGCAGTGCGTCGCTGGGCGCGACACCGGGTGTGCTCGGCACGTTCACCATCGCGGGCGATTACGTCGGCAACAACGGCACGGCGCTGTTCGGTGCGACGGTTGCGCCGGATGGTTCGACCGCATCGGACAAGCTCGTCATCAACGGCAATGCGAGCGGCACGACGCTGCTCAAGCTGACGGTCACAGGGACGGGCGTGCCCACATCAGGGGCAGGCATTCAACTGGTGCAGGTCAACGGGACGGCTTCGGACGGGGCCTTCAAGCTCGCGGCACCGATTCAGGCGGGCGCGTACCAGTACCTGCTTCGCAAGGTCGGCCCGGTGGGGGGCGATCCGAGCTGGTACTTGTCGACGTCGTACGCCTCGGGTCAGACCGCCTATCGCGCCGCGACAGTGGGCTACGCGATGACGCCGCAACTGAACGCCGACTTCGGCTACACGATGCTGGGCCGCTTGCAGGAGCGCATGGGGAGCGTGCGCGGCGTGAGCGCGCCGGGGGAGGATGCATCGAACGGCGTGTGGGGACGGTTGTACGGCAAGACGATGGACTCCACTCTGTCGGGCCGCTTCGGCGCAGACGAGCGCATGTTCGCGGCGCAGTTCGGTCGCGACTGGCGTCTGAATACGGATGCTTCGGGCATGGGCGGCAGCGCGCTCGTGGGGCTGACGGCAACGTTCGGGACGGCCTCGGCACAGTTCTCCGACAGCGCACGCACGCAGGACCCGACACTCTCCGCCGCGACCGGCTCCGTCTCGATGCAGGCGCAATCGGTCGGTGCGTATTGGACGCGCATTCTGCCGCAAGGCGCATTCATCGACGTCACGACGCAGTTCTCGCACTATCGCAACAAGTACAGCGACGTGGGTGGCGTGGGTGCGACGCAGAACGGCTTCGGAGCAGCACTGTCAGGCGAAATCGGTCATCGCTTCTCGATTCTGGGGTCGGGCTTCACCGTCGAGCCGCAAGTGCAACTGGCGTATCAGTACCTGCATCTGAACGGCTTCAGCGACAGCGTGTCGTCGGTGTCGGGCAATACGACGAATGCCCTGCGCGGGCGCGTGGGCGTGAAGTTCAATACGCCGGATCTGGGCAATGCTGTGGGGGTCGGTTCGGCATCGCCGTATCTGAGCGTCGACGTGGTCCACGACTTCCTGTCGCCGGGTGCGACCAACGTGGGCGGTGCGACGTTCGACAGCAGTCTCGCCAAGACGTGGTACGAACTCGGCGCAGGCCTCGAAGCGACGCTGGGTCGCACGTCCTCCCTGTACGCCGGTGTGAAGTACGCGCGCAACATGGGCGGCGACTACCGTCGAAACATCTACGGGCAGGTGGGATACCGGTATCGCTGGTGATGAGAAGGCGACGTGCTTAATGGCACGTCGCCCCCGTCACCTTCCTCACCTACCACATCTACGCCGCGCTCAGCCCTGCACTGCGCCGAGCGTGGCGATATCGCCCGCGTTCTTCAGCGTCTCGACTTGCCAGCACGCGTCGATCAGGCGGCGCACTTGCGCGTCGGGCAGAATGCCGCTCACCAGATCGAGGAACTTGGTCTCGAGCTGCTTATCGGTCATCGGCACTTCCAGACTGCCGATGGCGTGCTCGATGAACTTATGCAGCTTTCGGCCGTCCTTGAGCGTGATGGTCATGTCGACCTGCTCCGGTTTGACCGACGGCACGACCGTCGCCGTCACCCGGTCACGCAATGCGATAACCGCCGGGTCCTGCACTGCGCGGTCGCTGTACTGACGCTCGCCTGCTGCGCCTTCGATGATCGCCACCGCGACCGAGTGGTAGACGCTGAACTTGCCTTCCAGTCCGATGCGCGGTGTCTTCTTGCCGGTCAGTTCGATGACGAGCGGGTTGACCTTCAGGTCGATGCTTGCAATCTGGTCGGCCGTCAGCTTGTACTCGTTGCGCAACTGGATGGCGGCGTCGATGGCCGGATGAATCACGATGCCGCACGCGAACGGCTTGTACGTGTTGAGCGCCGCCTCGTAGCGCTGACCGAGACCTTCCGTGATCTCCCGGTAGTCCTGCTTCGTGCTGATGGCGTTCGCCCAGCCGCGCTTGGCTTCGATCATGCCGTCGGAACTGGTGTAGTCCTTCGCGGCGAGCAATGCGGCGAAGAGTCCGTTGCTGGCGGCGCGTCCCGGGTTGAAGCTCTTGTTCATCGAGCCGAACGATTCGCGCAATCCCACCGGCTGCGACGCCGCCAGCCCCAGCGCCCAGACCATCTGCTGCTCGGTCAGGCCCAGCACCTTGCCTGCGGCCGCCGCCGCGCCGAACACGCCGGCGGTGCCGGTGATGTGCCAGCCCACGTCATAGTGGTTCGGATAGACGGCGTTACCGATGCGGCATTCCGTCTCCACACCCAGTACCAGCGCATTGAGGAATTCGCGGCCCGAGATCGGGTGGTATTCCGACAATGCGAGCAAGGCCGACGTCACCGGACCGGCCGGGTGGATGATCGTCTTCAGATGCGTGTCGTCGTAGTCGAAGATGTGACTTGCCACACCGTTCAGGAACGCCGCATTCATGATGTCGAAGCGTTCCTTGCGGCCCAGCAAATGCGCTTGCGCCGGACCTGAGAACGGCGTGAGCGCCGCCACGGCGCGATCCACCGTCTCATGATGCGAGCCGCCAACGGCCACGCCGATCCAGTTCAGCAGCGTGCGCGTGCCTTCCTTGCGCACATTCGCAGGCAGGTCTTCGTAACGAGCGTTGACGATGTAGCGTGCGAGCGTGCGGGTCACGCCTTTCCCGCTCTGTGCATTTTCACCGGCGGTGGCGGCAGATGCTGCGCCGGGGGCGGGCGCGGCGATGCTGCGTTGAACCAGTCCTTGCGCGGCGGCCAGCGAGGCGAAAGCGCCGACCTTGAGGGCCGAACGTCGGGTAAATGTGCTCATGTGTCGTTCCTCCGTGAAATCGTTGTGTGTGCTTTGGTGAATGGCTACCGGTTGCCCTGCGTTGGGGCAGCCCAAAATGATCAACGATCTCGCGACGCATTAGAATCGCAAAAATCACAACCATTAGTGCACTGAACGCATGAATCTGGAATTGAGCGACCTGCGGGCCTTTGTGGCGATTGCGGAGCGGGGCAACTTTCGGGCGGCGGCGGAGGAAATTCACTTGTCGCAGTCGGCGCTGTCGCGTCGCATCGCCAAGATGGAAAGCACGCTGGGCGTGCGGCTGCTGGACCGCACGACCCGTCGCGTCGACCTGACGGCATTCGGACGCGACTTCGCCCGCAAGGCACGCGAGCTGCTGAACGATTTCGACGAAAGCCTGCGCGGCCTGACGGACGGCGCGACGCGTCTGGGCGGCGAAGTCACGCTCGCGTGCGTGCCGTCGGCCGTGCGTCACTTCCTGCCTGAGGTACTGCGTCAGTTTCACGAGACATACCCGCGCGTGCTGATCCGCGTGATGGACACGGGGGCGAGCGACGTGCTGTCGAGTGTGGTGCGTGCCGAAGCGGATTTCGGGCTGAACTATCTCGGCGCGCAGGAGGACACGATCGAGTTCGAGCCGATTCTGAAGGAGCCGTTTGTGCTCGCTTGCCGACATGAGCATCCGCTGGCCAAGCGCTCGGAAGTGAAGTGGTCCGAGCTGAAAGAATACGACTTCATGGCAGTCGCGAAGGCGAGCGGCAATCGGTTCGTGCTGGATCTGGCGCTGGCGGGCACGCCCGATCTACCGCGCTCGTTCTGCGAAGTGCGGCATGTGATGAGCGTGGTGAGTCTGGTCGAAGCGGGCTTGGGGATTGCGGCGGTGCCGAGACTGGCAATGCCGCCGGGGGAGCATCCGCTCCTGACGAGCGTGCCGCTGGTGGAGCCGGAAGTCACGCGCACCGTCGGGTTGATTCGTCGGCGAGGACTGGTGCTGTCGAGTGCCGCGCAGCAGTTGTACGACACGATTCTTGGATTTGCGGGGCGAAAGCCGAAGTCAGGACTTTAAACGCACGTTACGTATTCGCGTGCTAGGATTAGTTTCCAGCAGTCGGAGTTCGCCACATGCCAACGCAGTTGCATAAACAGTACCGCCAGCGAACGTACATGATTCGCGTAGCACCGAACGGGGTCTCGGGATGGAGAGCTGTCGCATCGATAGGTCACATGGAGAACGGCGTGTTCTTCACTGACTTCTCCAAAATCACCGGGTTGTCGGGTCACTCGCCAGATGACGCATGGGTGAGAGCCGAGGCGCAGGTGCTGGCGTTCATCGATAAGATTCAGGGGTGAAGTTAGGGACGGGACAGCCTGTCGGCGTATCGCCCCAATGGGCAGTTGCACGGCCCCCAAGCTATGCTAAACTCCCCGACTCAGTGCGTCAGAGCGGGCGTCGTATAATGGTAATACCCTAGCTTCCCAAGCCGCTACGGGTTATACAACGCCGCAATTCTCGCGGGGTTTCACCCCGTCTCTTCTGCTGGCAACACTCAAGTCCACATGCCATGCGGGTTTGATAGCGACGCCAGTTTCCGCTCCAGCAGATAGCTCCGGAAGCTAACGACATGCATGTATGTGCCGCAATCACTGCAGGCACCCCGTTCATCATCGCCAGCCCACCGAGACGCATTTCATTTCGAAGATGCCTGCACACGCTCGCTAACATGAGGCTGATCTAGCGCAAGAGTCGCGATGATTGCTTCGAACTCAGCGACCAGATCAGGTTGATACTTTGAGATGAACCTACGCACAGCTTCATTCTCCATCAGTTTCGACAGAAAGCCCTTCGCAATTACCAGATTCAGCACATCTTGCCCGTACGTCTGCTCCACGAGCTTGTACTGGACTTGGAGGTTGCCCATCTCCCTTTCCATCAACGACATTTGTTCTGCCGAAAGCCCCGCAAGCTTCGCAGGCTTCCTTCCCGCAATCAATTGGTTCTCCGGTGTTGCGACGAGAAGCGCTTCCGCATAAGGCACAGACAAATTGTTGACGGAGTTCATAAGCTCGACGCACTCCACCTGCCGCATTGGCTTCATTTTTCTTAGGGCTCGCGACAACTCGGGGGAAAACTGACGGTCCTTCAGAAGGTCGATTGCCTCCGGGCATATCCCGTCGAGCAACCCTATTTTTCTCCTAACCGAAGAGATGTCGACGGCGAGTGCCTTCGCAAGTTGCTCGGGAGCGACTCCTCGCTCGATTGCAAGGCAGATCATTCGATGCTCCTGTATTGACGATATCCGATTAACTCGATTGTTGTACGTGTAGCTTTCGTCGTCGGTCGCTACGAGGCAAAGAGCATGCGTGTCGCCTAGTTGCTGCAGAGCAAGGATTCGAAGATGCCCATCCAAAAGCACATACTGCCCGCCGTTCCCCACCTCCGAGGGAGTTACCGACAATGGCTCAATCATCCCGACCTCCTTGATGGACGCGATGATCTGCTGGAACTTTCTCGATGACGATACGTGCGCCTTGATGCTCTTCGAAAGAAGTATGTCTTCTATCGGCACAGAAATCGGCGTTGGTATGAACCCTAAAGTCACGTTACTCATCAGACTCCCCCACTCGGCCATACTCGCTCTGCGAGATATTTGGGTAGAGTTGCTAATCCTTCCGCTCTGAGCAGATTTACGAAATTCTCATCAGAAAAAAGTTCGCGCAACGCTCCTACCAGAAATAGGAGTCTCTGTTGGGTGAACTCGGCCTTACGAACAAGGGCTTTCTGGCGCTCAACCTCATTACGGTAGATTCGAACGAGGCTGGACGTAGATATGTTTTTGGTCTCTTTAGATTGGTATCGCGTCGCCGATCTCCCAAGCTGTTTTCGTCGCTCGATAAGCCGGCGAGCGTTGACAAGCTGCCGCCCTCGAAGCTTGCCAGTCTCATAAGCGTTTTGAAGCGCTTCTTGAACTGCATCATCGCTTTCTCCAGCCCCCATGATGTCGAGCGCTGTATTCAACGGCACACGCCCCTGCTCCACTGCCACCAGGAGGCGTTCCTCCCCACGTGCCAGCAAGCTCAAAATTCCCCGGATGTAGTCGTAAGTTAAGCCTGTCTTCTCGGCAATCTGCTTGCCCGAGTAGCCCTTTGCCTGAAGTTGCTTGATGCCATTCAGCAATTCAAGCGGCCGACTCTGGTGACGAGCGATGTTCTCCGCCAGACTCATGATCAACGCGTCCTCGTCGCTGACATCGACAACCAATGCCGGTATCAGGACCTCACCGAGAGAGCAAAAGGCTTTCAATCGCCCCTCTCCACATACCAAGAGATAGCGCTCGGAATTATCCGATTGGCGTCGCGGTGTCACGACAATTGGCTTCTTTAGTCCAATCTTCCTTATGTTGCCAACGATCTCATTAAAGATAGCGACGTTCCTGTCTCGAGGGTTCAAAACCTCTATCTCAGACACTGGAATCATCCGCAGTTCAGGCGTCTTCACCCGGACCTCCTAATACGTGCACGCTGCGCCATCCCGTAAAGGTAGTCCAACGTATCAAATCGGTAGCTTTCAAACTCGATAGAATTCCTCTCTCGAAGGCTTATCCTTGGCAAGCAAAAATCGAGACGGGGGAGTAGGTAGTAGTCGAGCGTGGTTTCATTCGATGGAGTCAACCGCACCGCAACCGTGACGTCAGGAAGCAGGCTCGTGTCAAAGCGGATCTTCCAAAAATGTCGCCCACTCATGTAGGACTGACATCTCGCTAGAACGATTGAGCATGTGAATTCGTTGTTGACAGTAAGAACATCCGTCGCGACATCCCGTTCAACACTTCCGCCCAGATCAACAATTCGTCCCTCGGTTGTTGAGACAATTTCCGGATGGAGCTTGCGCAGGAATCTATTCGCCTCCACGTAACGGTAGTCTCTGTCGGGAGTAAAGCCCACGGCCTTATATGCTCGTATCAGACTGCCGAATCGATGCATGTAGACCGACGCGGAGGGCATACCGTCGGTTTCGTCAATGATGACGCCGGAAAGAAGACCCCGTTGCAGATAGAGGTTGCGGAGGCGTTCTATCAGCTCGTCGTTAGAGTATTTGCGAGCTCTGGCACGCATGATGCCTTGAACCGTATAGAACATTTCCGCAGGAACAATGGCTTGAAATGCGTGCTCTCTTCGCACCCATGAGTCCGCAGGATTGACAACTCGACAAGCCTTGAGTTTGAACGAGACCCGGTTGTACACGTTATTGCCAATGTACTTCTCGTTGGTGAGAATCTCCCTCACCGTGGAGCGTGTCCAATCGCGTTCGAGATCGGTTCGTATCCGCATGCTGTTCAAACGCATCGCGATTTCTGATTCACTCAGCGACTCCTCCACAAACCACTGGTAGATCATTTGGACGATTCTGACCTCTCCGTCTGGTCCCGGAACAAGAATCACCCGGTCTGACTGAAGACTCTTATATTCGCCTCGCGCAAGAGCGGTCTTCACCAGCCCGTGCTGATCGACGAGCACACGACGAAGACCGTAACCGGCAAGTCCACCTTGTCGGTATCCAAGCTCTATCAGTCGACACTGGCCAGCGAAAACTTTCGCCGATAGTTCTCGACTGTATTCCCCAGCCATTGCACGCTTAACACCCTTTACGATGGTGGAGACAGGAGAGCCATCGTTTTCGAATTGCTCAGCGCAATAGATGACGTGGATTCCGGCGCGTCGACAGATGTACTCGTAATATGCACTTTCGTCAGAATCTTGAAAGCGCCCCCAGCGACTGACGTCGTAGACAAGAATCACATTGAAGTTTGCACTGCCGCTCTGAACTTGGCGAATCAGCTCCTGAAGCGCCTGCCGACCGTCGATCTTGAGCCCGCTCTTCCCTTCGTCGGCAAATGTTCTTACTATTTCTATCCCGTGAAAAGTCGCGTACTCTTGTATCTTCACACGTTGATTTTCAGTGGAGTACTGCTGGTGTTCCGTTGACATCCGCACGTACTCAGCCGCACTTAATCGGTCAGCAGGCTTATCGCCCCTCTCGTATTGTCGATCCAGCGGCATACTACGACTCCACCACCATAAGATGATCCAACGGGCAAACGAGTCCCTGAGCCTGCCTATATTGCGACGCGCAGCTCCGCAAGCTACTGATTCACATTAGCAGGCAACCTCACGCCGCTTCACAAGTCATCTCTTTGCAATCGCTGAGCATCTGGAGACACGACTGAGAGAACGGAGATTTTGACGAGATACTCGTCAGTCGATGCAATCGGGGAAGGGATCAACAACTTGAGCCGATACACGCCGCCTGGCATCTGGTGCAATACAGGTGACTCGTCAGGCTTTGCAACTTGAGATTTTGATCGTCGGGAGTTTCTCAGATGTTGTTGATCGCGATTCCGTTGACAATAGTCGGGATGTTGTTCGCGATACTCTCTCCAGTAATCGGGATTCCTCTCGTGCCAAGCCAGTTGCGCGTGTCGCTGGTTCGCTCGATAATCAGAATCGACGGCGAGCTGTTGCTTGTGCCACCGATAGCGTCTTTCTCGCTGGCAAAGCGGAGATGAGCAGTAGGCTTGATGCGGAACATTCGGACGCGGGAGAAAGGACTTCCCGCAGGACGCACAACGACGCGATTGCTTCATGGGACACCTCCGAACCAGCTCAGCGCGAGTGTCAGCAAAGGCCCCAAGATTCGCTATCTACTTCGCCAACCAATATAGCGAGAGAGCCCTGTGGCCTTCTGACACGCAACTTGCTTCTATAGCCATACAAAATCATCAGAAAAAATTCGTTCCACCCAGTCATCTTTGTTGGGTAATCCGATAGCCGCCAGAGACTCGCTCATGATCAATCTGAACGAAACATATCGCGGTTGCAGAATTCTTATTGAAATTTGTGGGCAAGCAGAAACTTGGGCAATCACGATATCAGTGAACCCGCTCGACGGCGTCGAGCTTATCGAGCCGCTTGGCAGCAGGAACATGAAGCTACCGAAGTCCGAACCTTTGGACTTGATCGTAAGGGAGTTGCTACGCGAGATTCGGCTCGCAATTGATAGCGACATTGTGGATCCGTAACCCGGATGCGGATGCTGACGAGTCGAATGAAATCGATGCCGAGCATCGGTGACAGCCCATAGACACAATCACTTCAGGTAAAAAAATAGGCTCCCGAGGGAGCCCATTGATTGATCGGCCAGCAGACCAAGCCATTTCTATTTCTTACCGATCGGCTCATGCTTCGCCTTGATCATCTGATAGTAGGTACTCGCCCCCGCTTTCGTCAGCTTCACGTCCACGATGAACTTCTCGATGATGTCCTTTCGAGTGACATCCTTCACCGCCCTCATGCGCTTGTATATCTCCGTAGCGAGTTCCATCTTTGTCGGCGGAGCATCGACTGTCGCGCTCCGCTTCTGATCGGCTGCCGTCTGCTTGCTGGTCTTGTCTTCCTTGCTGCCCACAACCGTCTGCTTTTGTTCAACCATAATCGCACCTCAGAGGTTTTGTAAGTGCGAACACGGTCCCTCGAACGGAACATCAGGGCAACGGCAAGTTGCAGCATCGAACGGCCTCCCACGATGCCCCTGCCGTGAATCCGGCGAGCAACAGTGACAGTTTTCACGTCACCCTCCGTACCTAAACTGCTATCCCGTTGAATTCTCGAGGATCGCCGAAGCAGATCATCAGCTTCTGAAGAATCTGCCGTAGGACCAGCCGCAGCTTTCTGAGGAGGCAAGCAACCTCGATTTTTGACAATTAAACGATTTCATCGATCTGACAAAAGTGTTTACGCTCTGTCATACATACAGACATATCTTTGTATTTCGAAGAAGATCGTTTAATCGTCAAAACCAAAGTGGGGAGCGCGATGCTCGGGCACCCGGTGCGGCCTGCTGACCGTTTGACAAATTTTCGGAGGCGTGTGATTATTCGCGTCCTCCAAGGGAGCATGCTCTCGACCCCGCAAGAACAATAAAAAATATCGCGGGTGATAGGGGTTGATAGGAAGCCGTCCTTAAGCAAGACGGTATGTCGCAGGTAGCTATGCGACTAACTGACCGGTCTCGGTCAGTCAATCGACCTGTATAGCCTTGGTTCGAGTCTGCACGTTGATGTTAACGGGCAGTTTGAACCGCTATACAGGGCGACAAGCTACGTTCGTCCGTATAGCAAATTATTTTTATTAATTTTTTGCCAGAAGGATCGAACATGAATTCACAGCTCAAACCGCATCATCCTGCCACTCGGCAACTCGCAACATCTCGCCGCAATTCGGCACCTAAAGCTCGGAAATCGCCCCTCATCGTTGAGTTCTTCGACGAAGACGACGCATGCCAACGCGAAATGGATGAATTCGAGCGTCGCATGCAAGCGAAGTCACAGCGTCAACTCGCTCAGTTCCATCAGACCTTCGGCCCCCTTTGTGATCTCTCGATCTCCTACGATCTCTGGGGAGAATCGCCGATCCGTCACGCCGACGGTGATCTGATGCCCCTTTGCTGCTTCAGCCCCGGCACCGTGGTGTTCTGCCCTGCACACGAGGCCCCCCAACCCACCGCCACTACCGTCGGCCCTCAGGCAGAAGCTCAAGGCGTACTTTGCGCTGTCTGCAAGCACATCTATCACGTTGATATGACGAACATTCTCCCCAACCCGAGGGAAATGAACATCTCGCTCTGAACACAAGCGAAATCACGTAAACGACAGAAATAGATCGCAAGCTGTGCCGTCTAATTTTAGGCAGCACAGCCCATCAATAATTTAGGAATCCTTATTTTATTTATCATGAAAAATCACCTCCAAAAATTCACGGAACTTGCTGCGGAAGGCCTCGCGTCGATTCCTATCCGCTCGAATTCCAAGATTCCGTTGACGGATCATGGCTTCAAGGATGCAAGCCTCGATCTCGCAACCCATTCTGTCTGGGCAGAGAAATTCCGGGATTCCAACATTGCATACGCGACGGGGGCAATCTCCGGCCGTCTGCTCGTGGTCGATATTGACGTCAAGAACGGCAAGGATGGTATGCAATCGCTCGTGCAAATTGAGAGCGAGCATGGAAGTCTTCCCAAAACGCGGATCGCAAGGACTCCCTCAGGCGGATCTCACATGCTCTTCTACTACCCCGAGGGGGTGACAGTAGCGAATAAGGTCGATCTTCGTCCCGGCATTGATATTCGTGCAGAGGGAGGGTATTGCGTCGCCCCTCCCTCGCGTTTGGAAAACGGGCTCTACGCGTGGGAAGACAAGCTCGTCCCCATCGCAGACGCACCGGTCTGGTTAATCGATCTGATTCGTGCGCCGTCCAAGAAGCGCGAAACGATAGCTCGCGGCGAAACGTATGCCACCGGTAGCCGCAATCACAATGTGATGTTGCACGCATTCGCATTGCTCAATCGCGGGCTGGACTATGGCCGTCTGCAAGACGAACTCATCGACTTCAATATCGCATTCTGCCGCCCGCCTTTAGCTGAGTCCGAAGTGGCAAAAGTAGCCGCAAGCGTCATCAAGTCACATAAGAAAAGCGGCACGGTGATGAAGGATCTGACCGATCTTGGAAATGCACGCCGTCTTAGTCAGTTGTTCGGAGACGAGCTTCGCTTTCATAGTGACTCCGGTCAATGGCTGGAGAAACAACCTTCAGGGCTGTGGAAACGCGTTGACACGCTCTGGGTTCAGCAGCTCGCCCGTGCATTAATCGATCTTATTTACGAGGAAGCCGAAGCCCTCGGAGGGAACGCACAAAGCGCAATGTCCAAACACGCCTATCGCTCGCAGAGCAGTAAGGCGATGAAGGACGCTATCGAATTGTTCAAATCGGAGCCGAACATTGCGGTTTCGACTGAACAACTCGATCAGGGCGAGTGGTTGTTCCCGACAAAAAATGGAATCGTCGACCTTCGCACTGGCGAGTTTATGCCGATACGTCCCGAGCTTCACATTACTTATACGGCGGGGGTCGAGTACGACGAGCATGCAACTTGCCCTACATGGGAAAAGTTCCTTCTGCAGATCATGGCTGGCGATACGAAACTGGTGGAGTACCTGCGCCGCGCGATCGGCTACTCGCTGACTGCTCAGATCACCGAGCACTGCCTGTTCTTCCTGTATGGCAGCGGGGCTAACGGCAAGTCAACTTTCCTCAACGTTCTCCGCGCACTGTTTGGTGACCTCGGGTCGCAAGCCAACGGTGACATGCTGCTTGAAAAATCCGGATCACACGGCTTTTCACAAAATGCTGCCAGTAGCGAAGTCGCGCGCCTCGTCGGCAAGCGGTTCGTTGCTATGAGCGAGGTCGAAGAAGGACGGCACTTTAGCGAGAAAACCGTGAAGTGGTACACCGGGGGGGAAATGATCACCGCTCGCTTTCTTTACCAGAATTTCTTTGAATTCAAACCCCGGTTCAAACTCTGGCTTGCTGGCAACCACAAGCCGACCGTTAAAGGGGCTGATCACGGAATCTGGCGCCGTCTCAGGTTGATTCCGTTCACTGTGACAGTTCCCGTCGAACAGCGTGATCCTGATCTCGAACGCAAGCTTTGCGAGGAGCTGCCGGGAATTTTGAACTGGGCGCTGGAAGGTTGTCGGCAGTGGCAAGCCAATGGCCATAGGCTTCAGGACCCTGAGGTCATTTCGAACGAGGTAACGGACTATCGCGGCGAGATGGACATTGTGGGAAGCTGGCTCAACGAGTTCACGTGCGATGACCCTGAAGGTGAAATTCGCTTTACGGAGACGTTCAAATTCTTCAAGTGGTGGAGCAGTCAGCAGTTCAATTTTTCGTATTCGGGCAAAAGGTTTGGTACGGCGCTGAAAGACAAGGGATACATTCCGCTGGCCAAGCCGGATCGCGTTTATAAGGGCCTGCGCTTGCTGGTCGACTTGGACTTCAACGAGCACACCGGGGCTTTCGTCGGCTACCGCCACATTGAAAACAAAATGAAGCATGCGCTTCCGGTCGAGGCAGAACTGACAACAACGCTGACGCACTAATCCTGCGCCCCCCTCCACTTCCGAACAATGGACGGCGTCCACCAGCGACAGCGTGGCCTTGTGACGCCGTCCTTTTTAAGGCACTGCAAAATGAGTAACAGCAAGTCAGGTACGACCGCGAGCAAGGCATGGAACGAGATTCTCTCCGGCGTCTCGATCGAACTGAAAACACCCGAACATAGGCCGGATGTTGGGTATTTTACCGGGGACACTCTTTTCTCTGACGCCGATGGCAATCGCATGGAGCTGTACGATTTCCAGAGTGCCGAGGTTGTTTGCCCCATGCATCTGAACGAAGTTGTCCTCTGTCGCATGCTCGTCGAACGCAATTACTCAACAGGTTTCTATTGTCCCAAGTGTGTGAAAACCTACTGGGCGATACCTGACTGGCACGTTACATGCCGTCAATGTGGAATCCCCGATTCAATGAGCGCGATGTACGAATATGGGTTCTGCTACAACTGCTACGATCCCGACGAGATATCGGGCTTTCCTAACGGCGAGCCTATGCAGTAATCCGTACGCCAACTGGCAAGGGCGAAAGCTGTTGTCATACGCGTAGTCAGCAAGGATGGTGATGTCCATTGATTCTTTTTTTCAAGGACATCACCATGACGCTTGTTCGTCGCAACAACACGAAGAACTGGTATTACCAGTTCCAGATTCAGGGCAAGAAGTACTTCGGCTCCACCGGCACGCCGAACAAGACCAAGGCTGCACAGGTCGAGCGCGAGATTCGCAATCGAGCCCATAGTGAGCAGTACCTGGGCGAAGCGCAGACCATCACTATCAAAGAGGCGCTGGAGATGTACGTGGAAGCGCGAAAGGACACAGCCTACTATAGCGGCATGTGGTCCGGCGTTCGCAAGGCGCTTGGGTACAAACTGCATTCGAAGACCAAAGCGAAGCTGCCCTGCTACGGCTTTTTGCCGAGTATGTCGCTCCATGAGTTGCAAACGCGTGACTTCGAGATCCTTGTCGCGAAACGCAAAGCTGAAGGCGACAAACCCGCCACGATCAAACATGAGATAGGTCTGCTTCGAGCGACCATCAACGAGATGGGCAAGCTCGGCTACAAGATCAATCGCGATATCGTTTTTCCAGCGCTCAAGACACCGTATAGGCTTCGATATTTGGATTCCAACGAAGAGTCGGCGTTATTGCTCGAACTCGATCCGAAACGCGAGAAAACGGGTTTAAAGCCGTTAGAAGAGCGGACACCCGAAATGATGCGGAATTTGCAGGACAACTACGACCTCGTGGTCTTCCTGCTTGATACGGGGTGTCGCTATTCGGAGGTCGCCAATATCCCGTGGTCTGCCATCGACCTGACCGCCGCAACGATCAGCCTGTATCGGAGCAAAGTGCGGAACGAGGATGTGCTGCACATGACCTCTCGGCTGGAAGCCGTGCTGCGCCAGCGTTGGGAGAATCGCCGCCCCGGTCAGCGATACGTGTTCGAAGATCGCACGGGCAACGAGCGGGGCTACAGCACAAAGTCGATCAAGAAAGCGATTGAACACGCTGGGCTAAACGAAGCGAGCATCGTGAAGGAACGCGGCGGGCGTGTCACCCTGCACACCCTGCGCCACACGTTCGCGAGCAAGCTCGTGCGTGCCGGTGTCAGCTTGTATGAGGTGTCAGTGTTGCTCGGGCACAGTGACCCGAAAATGACGCAACGATATGCTCACCTGAGCCCGAATGACGCCAGCAAGAAAGCGGTGCGAGTGATCGATAACCTGCTGAACGCCGCGTGACGAAATAGTCCACAATCCATCTGTTATAGAAGGCGTATAAATCGGGAAATCGGTGGCTCGAAGATATGTGAGCAACCCTAGAATTCCTCGGCCCACTTTTCCCAGAATCCCGGTGAATCGTGGGCTGCATTCGCCAGTGCAGCCTCGTAGGGCAGACAGTAGAAACGAACTCCGGCGTTGATCACGGGGCCGTTTGGCCCCTCAAGAAACCCCTCTAGTTCGGCATAGAGAGCGTCGCTCGGCTCATATCGGATATCGATGTAGATTTGGCCTCGATACGACATCTGCATGTTGGTCGACGCGATGTGACCGCACGGGCTCCAGCCTATTCCTTTTGCATCCAACCAGTCGATCACTTTTTCGCGTGGGTGCCAACTGCTCCACTCGTGAGCCGCAATAATTTCCTGCCCCTTGCCGTTGCCATCGATCCGGCGGAACTCCACGAACAACGCGTCGCGCCCCTTTGCTCGGGCTATCGCATCAATATGCTCAATGATTATCGGCATCTATGTCGTTATGAGGTGCAACGTCGGTGTACGCCACCCAAGCGACGTCGACCAATGCCGCCGAGCATTCGTCACCTTCTCGTCCCGGCACATCCTCCAACAGCGACAGGAACTCGTCGGTGAATTTGGTCCGAGACAGTGAGTCGCCACGGGTCTCGATAATTTCGGCGATGAGGGATCGAAGTTGTTCGGCAGTCAGCGAAGTGTAGTCCATGATGTCGCACGGTGTTTCCATGCAAGCACCATCCCGGGATTCACCGCCACAGACAACATGCGTCAGGACTTTTTGTCGAAGTACGACGACCGTGGGCACGCATCACTCAATCGATACAGCTCGTCTCGCTCTGCCTCCCACTGCTCCTGTTCACGTTGCTGCTGTGCTTTCGAGAGAGTGTTCCATCGCTCTCGATCACTTCGAGGGTCATCCATTTCGTGCGCAATCATCCGCTTTGTGATGGCTCTCGACTCGGCTTCTTCCTCCTCGAATTTCGCCCACCTGCGTTGAGATTCAGCGCGGCTCGGAACCCACACACCGTCTTCATTAACGCCGCCGTTCACCTTCAGTGACGATTTTGCGATGTAGTAGAGGAGCGCTGCACCGGACACGAGCAACGCGGCAACGAGAAAGTCCTGTACGTCGTAGTCCAATGCTCGCCGGTGCAGCACCACGGCATACATCAACGCCCCCGGCAATCCGAGCACGGCGTCCACCCAATGCATGACTCTTGCCTTGTTCTCGAAGCTCAACGGAAGCAAGAAAAGGTCTTGGAAGATATGGACGTAGATCACAACGGAGATGTAGACGATGCAACACGCCATGCGCAGTTCGTCTCGCCAGTACTTTCGCTCACTCTTGTCGGTGGCAGTTCGCAGGTGCCGTAGCGCTTTCTTCAGCTTCAGCGTTCCGTAGATCGGTGCCGCAATGAAAATGAATACATAGACGGCTGCAAAGGCTGCATTAATCAGCCGCTCCACCATTTCTGTCAGCTCATTCTTCGATGGATCAGTCATGCTGCACTCAAGGTCGAGGAATTGTCGATGGATCGCTACGTGCGGATACCGCGCGCCCTATCGATGCTGAAACCCGCTGATTTGCCAGTCCCCATCAAACCTCTGCAACTGCCACAGGAGCCGTTCGCCCTTGATGTCGCAGATGTAGTAGGTGTCGCTGATCTTTTTGCACTCATTCACGTAAAACTGCTTTGACTGCTCTCGCAGGTCGTCTCGCTCACTATCAGACACGCGATGGAATTTGGACTGAAGATTCAGATTCCATCGGAAATATGCGTTCTGGACGGCGCTCTCGGACGGGTCATTGCCACAGCCGGACAAGGCAATTGCGGCCCCAACAGACAGGAGCTTCGGCAACACGGCACGCGTTAGCCCCCGAAGAGGGAGAATCGGGGCCGTCATTCGGCAGACTCCTTGCCAGCATTCGCCCCTTTCACCGCTTTGCCGACGACCCAATAGATGATGTACGTGATGACGGCTGAGTACAGCCATGCCTTGGTGTCAGACGGACCGCCGCCAAGCTGGGCGTAAGTCTGGAATGCTGCCTTGATGAGCGCGGGGACGATGCCCCACCAGTAATTGCGCCCTTGTGATTTTGCGAAGAACGCGAATCCCGCGCAGATGATGACCAGCAAGACATCAGACATATATCCCCCGGATGACGCCAAGTCGCGCCAGTTGCACCGGATCGACCGTCCGGTCTTCGCAGGCGATCATAGTCCACCTTGGGATAATCCACAACAGGTTATGGCATAGTCTATATCCGGTTCAAGAATGACCGGATGCCGAATCCTATTCATGATCCGAAGTACCAAGTGTTCCGTCAGATGTTGTTGGATGCCCGCAAGGAGAAAGGGCTACAGCAGGTGGAAGTTGCGGAGAGACTTGGGAAGACTCAGTCGTTCGTGTCGAAGTACGAACGGGGGGAAAGACGCCTCGATTTTTGCGAATTCATCGAGATTGCAGCAGCGTTGGAGATAGATGTGCTGCTTTTTATCAAGCGCTACCGAACCTCGACTGAGGGAGCGTAACGACACGCACTGCGAGCCGCTCGCGCCTCTGATACTAGACGTACATTAAAGCGTAGTACTATGCATCATATGTTAAAGGCGAGAAGCTTAATTCCACGGGGAATACATGCCTACCATCCAAAAATTCACAATAGAAAATTTCAAGGGTATAGAGAAAGTCGAGATTGACCTTGAGGTAAAAACCACCAGCCCTGTCCTAACACTGATTGGCCTTAATGAAAGTGGAAAGACCACCATTCTGGAGGCACTATCCCACTTCATCAGTGGCGACCGCTCTGTTGCCAGTTTGTTTGAAGGGCCAAACGCAAAAGTCCCTGCTCTCGGCCTAATCCCGATGCACAAGAAGGCTGCATTTACTGGCGAAATAAAAATCTCCGCCGAAATCCTTCTTGACAGCACAGATATTTCCGATTTAGAGGAAATAGCGAAGAGTCAAAAACTTACAATCAATGCGGCACCTTTAAAAAAAACGATTACAGCAACAAAAAAATACATCTTTGAAGATAGCGCACTCAAAGAAACTTGGAATAATTGGAGCATTAGCATTCAAACCAAGACTGCGCGATCAAAAACTTTCTCACCCTACACTAGACCCACAAAAGAATCTGGCGCAGTTGACATTTGGTTGAAATGTGTAAACAAAATTCACCAAAAACTTCAACAAGTCTCTTACTTTCCAACGTTTCTCGTCGATATGCCAGCGCGCATCTACTTACGCGAACATGACGATGAAACACCCATAAATCGACACTATCGTTTTGTATTTCAGGATGTATTGGATAGTCTCGGCGAAGGATTGGAGCTTAGCAAGCACGTCTGCGCAAGAATTGAGGAGTTCAAGAAAAACGAGGATACTCCTGTCTGGTGGTCAATTTTCATCGGAAGCCCTGACAAAGGGCCAATAGACTCCGTTTTTCAGAAAATTTCCGCCGCCATCACGAGAGAAGTATTAGGAAGTTGGCAGCGCGTCTTCCAACGAGCAATTTCCGCAAAAACAATTAGCGTAGAGTGGAATATTGACACGGAGAAGGGTGACCTACCATACGCGGCGTTCTATGTTTCCGATGGGGAATCACGCTTCGCAATCAACGAGAGGTCACTCGGATTTAGATGGTTTTTTTCGTTTCTTCTTTTCACTGGATTTAAGAAAACGAAACAACGAAAAACCATATTCATTTTTGACGAACCTGCAGCTAATCTTCATGCAAAGGCTCAAGCCGAGTTATTGACAAGTTTTGCAAAAATTGCCTCAAATGGAAACAAGATAATATATTCCACTCACAGCCACCACATGATAAATCCCCGGTGGCTTGGTGCTGCGTACATCGTGGAAAATTCGGCCCTCGACTACGACGAAGAGGACAGTTTTGGTCTTGACACAAAACCCACAAAAATAACGGCAACCCCTTACCGTCAATTCGTCTCCGAATTTCCAACGCGATCTAGCTATTTCCAGCCGGTAATAGAGAAACTCGAATACGTTCCGCCAGAGATCGTAGGATCCGCCCCATACCTCATTGTTGAGGGTGTATCTGATTATTACGCGCTAAGATTAGCAGCAAAGCTTTCGAAGAAAGATTATCGCTTCAACATTATCCCGGGCGTCGGTTCGGGCGCTTCCGGCCCCATCATCAGCCAAATGCTTGGACAAGGCCAAAAGTTTTCGATCTTGCTTGACGACGATGCCGAGGGAAGGAAGGCTGCCAGCAAATACAAGGACGATTGGTTTTTTGATGACACTGTCGTTACGACGCTTGGTGACATCGATAAATCATTCGCAGGCAACGCCATGGAGAAACTCCTTGGCAAAGAGACGCTCGAAGAGATCCAGCGTCGCCAGGAACTACCCGGCAAGCCTTCAAAAAAGCAGATCGGATGGTATTTGGCAGAAGCGTGTGGCTGTACCCCCGTCGCGGCAGGATCACTTCCCGATGTGGCTGTCGAGCGCTTGACTCGCGTCCTTGATTGCTTCGAAGCGCGCTTCGAGTGAAATCAATTGTGAGCGACGTTTCCGGTGCCGCGCAAATCTAGCACTCGCATTCCCCCTAGAAGCGCGGATGGCGCGACTCTCCGCATCAGGGTCACACCTCATAATTTTTCCGCATAACCACGTCTTCGCCGAACCACTTGCCTCCACTCGGAACCGCGGCTTACCGGCGACCTTGCCAAGCCTGAGTCGCTTGTTCCTGGCCCTGCGTCACGAAAATACCAGCTTGATCTTCGCGACGTCATTGATAGCGCTGCTGCACTTGGAATCGCCATGATCGAACATCTCAACCTTCAGCACCGGACAATCTGAACGGCCACTTGCGATACGGCAGGCTATCCGTCAACGTGACCGACTTATGGCTCGACCAGAACTGGTCGCTAGAGATGTCTAAACGCCTCCGTTCAGTGCAGTGGGGCAATTTCAACACGGCCCCGCGAGCGAAGACTTCGCCAACTTCCCACGAGGCTTAGCAGTTCCAGCGAGTTCAGCGGCCGCAAGGAAATCCGCACACTCCTTGGGCTTAAGGATTGAAACGTATTTCGGCATATTGGGCCCGGTCAGTGATATCTGCTGCCATTTGGAGGGGACTGCCTTCCCAAGCCAGCATCGAAAAGCAAGGCCTGCGAGCAAAAAACCGTGGACCCAAATCATGCCTACTTTGACCGAGGTCGGTTCCGAAACCCATCCTCGTGCATCAACGTCCGGCGAATGCTCAATTAATGCAATGGAAAGCACTCCCTCAGTGGGGAACGACGCCTTCCCAAGCAAGTATTGGCGGAAGGCCGACTCATATAATCCCAGCTTGCAATCGCCAGTCATCACACAGCCGCGCCACATTACGCTGGCTGCGAAGTATGCGATGTGAGCGGCATGCTCAGACCGATCGAGACGGGCTAACACGTTGCCCGGTGTGTCACATCGCGTGATTTCACTGAACAATTTGAACTGCTCGCCGTCCGGCAAAGTTAGCGATGCCAGATAGTCTTCACTTTTTGAGAAACGCTGTTCGCAGTCTTCGCACAAGAGGTGCCGTTTTGTCTGCGCGTTGGAGAGAACTGCACTCCCGTTTGCAACATATACCGGGGCTGGCGCGCGCTCCAGTTGAACGCCGCAAGCCCTTCTGTATGCCCATTTTGGGATCAAATGGCTATCCTGAAGATCGGCATTTTTCTGGCACAAAGCGCAAGTTCCCAACATCTTCGGTACCCCGATTGTTTGCCATCATGACATCTCCTATTCCCTCCGCGTCACAAATTTCGGATAGGACGAATGTCCGTTCAAGGCCGGTTGCAACCGACGTCTCGTTGCGTCTGTAACCGAGATGCCGGACGGTACGATCACCATCACGGAGATCGTACCCAATGACCATCCATCACACGCACCAACTTGCTATCCTTGGCGAAATCCTCATTCACTCCCGTCACGCCAAGCATCTCACGACCGCAGAACTCGCGTCGCACCTCAATAGGCCCGAGTCGTTCGTCATCGAGTACGAGTCCGGCGAGTACCGTCTCGACCTACCCGAACTCGTTGATATCGCGGACGCTCTTGGGATCGATATTGTTGAACTAGTCAACCTGTACCAACAACGCATCTGGTTATCCACTGCGCGTAGCTGAGCACGTCGCGTCGATGTGTATCACTGGAGAGAATCGGTAAGGGCCTTCTCGAACGTCGGCAACTGATGTCTAAGCACATGATCGAGTTTGTCAAACACTCCTTTGAGGGCGCGGCGATACTCGATCTTAGTCGACAAATGAGCCCCAACGATAAGGGCCGTGGTGAAGTCGTTCGCAACCTCGGCCGCTCGTGGCTTATTCGCAATACGCAGAAAACGTCGCAGCGCGATCTCCAGCGCATACGTCTTGAACTGATCCGTCAACTTCGGTGATTGAACGATGTCCTGCATGATCGTTCCGAGAGCAATAGTTGCCTGCTTCGATATATAAAATACATCGAACCCGTCCTCCTCACGCTTCGCCGAAGGAATATCTTCAACCTTGACGTTCGTGCAATCCTCGATCCAATTTGAAGTAATAGAAATGATCTCGTACAACAGGTAATAGAAAGGTGTAGGCCATTCGTGATACTCATCTTCCTGTGTGCGATGACGCATCTGATCGAGAATCTTCTCCGTAAAGTGGGTGAAGTAGAAGAGCCACAGGTGATCTTGCTGCCCCTGATGAATACCCTCGTGAATCATGATCTCAAAGAGCTTGATTCCGGCATGCACCGGACAGTGATATTTCCCCACGTCGGCGTAGTATCCCAATGAGCGGTTGTACAACGCAGCCATTCGATCGTCTTCGTCCAGCCTCATACACACAGCCTCGCCGATCGCCCGATACAACCCATGTTGGGCCGCGACAGATACGTCCTTGAAGAAAAAGCACAGGATGCGATTCGATTCTGGTAAGGAGAGACGATGAGCACCATTCAAATTCTGGTTGTTTTTTAACTCAACGAATATTCGGCTGTTTCGATCAGACAGTAGCGCGCTCACGAATAGATCGATGAATTCTTCACGTACGGCCTCGGGGCGCCCTAGCAGCCTCAGGCAAAAATAAGGATGTACCACCGCAAGGTGAGCCACGAGCGCAGGGGAAGTGGAAATGCTCTTGATGATTTCCTTCGCGTACCGACCAGCACGATTACGTGCCATGATTTTCTCTTCGAATGCACCTAGCGCCGACCGGATGTAACGTTTGACGGCCGACTCGCGGCGACGAGGTGCTCCGCGCAGAATTGCTTCGATGTCGATGATGGGTTTGGGCCTCATTCGTGACGCCATCCTCGCCAACGGTGGGCGGCGCTGACTTAGCCTGAGTAACTTCGGCAGTTGTGGCTCGACGAGAGAAACGAGCTCGTCGTATCGCTTGGTCAGCAGAAGGCTGTCGACCAGCTTGCTGAATATTTCGACGTTTTGTTTAGCCAATTTGGGTGAGCGTGCACGAACCAGAAGGTAGATACCTACTGCAAGCAGAATGAGGTAGACGGCGCTCCCGGAGTCTAGGCCCCATCTCCACGGCCCGAAGCTATGATAGAGCCCGACCTCACGCAGCGCTTTCTCGAAAACCAGATAATGCACCGACAGGAACGCCGCGATGACGACGCCCCAGTCTGGCCATGTCACGCTCAATCTAAATCGGAGTCGGCTATTGGCAGGAATGATTGCCCAAACCGCCGCAATAACTCCTAATATTGTGAGCAGGTTACCGGTGTCGATGTGGGGTTCGTTCGTCACAGACAGCAGCTCCTTGTCTTTTCATTGGAACCGCAAGAATACCTGAGCCTCCTACAGCCGGTGACGCGTCACGCCCGCAGCGACGCCACCAACCTCATCCCGAGTGGATACACTTTTCACGCCAGCTACCAGATCCCACGATTGCCAAAATCCCCAAACCCCGCGTAAAATGCCACTCTTCGCGGGCGTCGTATAATGGTAATACCCTAGCTTCCCAAGCTAGAGCCGTGGGTTCGATTCCCATCGCCCGCTCCAGAGAATTTTTGAGAAAGCCGTCCTTGTGACGGCTTTTTTGTTTTCTGACGTCGCTCGCCGTCACTGTCTCCCCACCATCCGCCCAAATCCACAACCGACATCCGGTTATTTGAACGAATGGTAAAAAATCGCCTATAGTCACGCCATCAGACTGGTACCTCGTGGCACCGGCTATTTCCATCCCTCCAGAATGACGAGGTCCATCATGAGCGGAAGACCCAGAGAATTCGATGACGCCGCCGTCATCGACGCCGCCATGGACGTCTTCTGGACGAACGGCTATGAAGGCACCTCCGCGCAAGCGCTCGTCGAATGCACCGGCCTCGGACGCGGCAGCCTCTACAACGCCTTCGGCAGCAAGCTCAATCTCTATCACGAAGCCCTTGAGCGCTATCAGACGCTCGGTCTTCAGAAGCAAGTCGACATTATCAACGGCACCGGCCCCGTCAAGGATCGCCTGCGCACGCTCATGCAATGGGGCATCGACGACGATCTCGATCCCGAGAAACAACGCGGCTGCATGTCCCTGTTCGCAGCCTTCGAGCGCGGTGCCAAGGACGAACGCGTCCGCCAGATCAGCCAGGCTTACTTCGTCCGCTTCGAACAGGTCCTCGTGCATCTGATCGCCGTCGGGCAACACAACGGCGAACTCTCCGCTGAACGTTCCCCCGTCGTCATTGCCCGGACGTTCCTGTCGAGCTACTACGGTTTGCGCGCACTGGGACGCACCGTCTGCGACCGCGCATTCCTCGAAGGCATCATGGAAGGCATATTGGCTCAGCTCTGACGGACGACCGCATTCAGTCCGCACACCCAACACTTTCTCGCGCAGTACGTCACCCACAACACCCGACAATCGACTCACCCCCTCGCGGGTCGTTATTCCTCCCGCGAATATGGAATGCACGTTAAAGAATATGACGCAAAAATCCGCAATGCCACCCGTCGTCTACTTGTTAGGACTCACCGTCTTCGCCATGACCACGGCCGAGTTCATGGTCGCCGGGATGATGCCCGCACTGGCCGACGCGATGAACGTCGGCATCGGCAAGATCGGTAATCTGATCTCGCTGTATGCCCTCGGCATGACCATCGGCGGTCCGGTACTCACCGCCGTGTTGCTCGCGCTGCGCACGCCGCATAAGCGCGCCCTCATCTGGCTGCTCTCGATCAACGTCGCCGGCGGCATACTCGCCGCCATGTCGACCCGCTATGAAATGATGGCCGTCGCGCGAATCATCATGGGCGTGGCCAGCTCGGCAACGTTCGGTGTCGCCCTCACGCTCTGCGCCGATCTGGTCGCGCCGTCGGTGCGCGGACGCGCCGCCTCCTTCGTGCTCGGCGGCCTGATGTTCTCGCCCGTGGTCGGTGTGCCGCTCACCGCCTTCATCGAACAACACTACGGCTGGCGTGCCAGCTTCTGGCTCGTCGCGGTACTCGCTGCACTGTGCACCGTCGCGATTGCGCTGTGGGCACCGGCCGACCATAAGCAAGATGGGGCCAACGCTGAAGTCGTCAGCCTGTCTGCCGAATTCCGTTCGTTGCTGAATCGTCCGCTGTGGGCCGCGTTTGCGACCAGCGGGTTGATCATCGGCGCGACGTTCGCCGCGTTCAGCTATTTCTCGCCGATCTTTTTGAATGTGGCCGGTGTGTCAGCCACCTCGATTCCGAATCTGCTCGCGATGTACGGCATTGCGAACATCATCGGCAACGCCGTCGTCGGACGCTTCGCCGACCGTCACACGCTCACCGTGTTGGTCGCCGGTTTGTCAGTGCTCGCACTCGCCCTGATCAGCTTTGCGCTTTGGGCCGAACTGACGCCGGTCGGCATCGCTGCGTTTGCCGCCATCGGCCTGACGGGCGTTTCGCTCAATCCGGCAATGGTCGCGCGAGTCATGCGCGCCGCAGCGCCGGGGCCGCTCGTCAATACGATGCATACGTCGGTGATTACTGCGGGCCTCGCCTTCGGGACGTGGGCCGGTGGTGCCGCGATCGATGCGGGCTACAGCATGCGCGCGCCGTTGTGGATCGGTGCCGCGATGGCCGCCGTCGGTCTTGCCAGTTTGTTGCCTTACCTTCGGTCGGGTCTCGCACAAGCCCCCGAAACTGCCTGCTCGACGACCTGAACTGAATCAGAAGACGGTGGCAGCGAAGTCCGAGAAGAAGTTGCGGAGAGGCTCGGAATCGCTGCCCCAAACGAGTGCAGACATCTCACACCTCCTGCTCTTGATGGCTTGCGTTGCGCCGAGCGCGCCTTACATGAAGATATTGACCGTGTCGGCGAGAAACTTGGCGACAGGTGCCGCAGCACGTGCCCAGCTTCCGATCATGACCAGTCCGTCGCAGATGAGTCCGATTGCGGGCATGTCACACCTCCAGTTTTGTTTCGTTGTTTTGCGTTAGTCGCGGGAATTCTCAGAACAGCGCCAGCACGTCGTTGAAGAACTTCGCCACCGGGGCAGCCCGGCTGGCCCACGTGCCTACGGTCACCAGTGCGTCGCAGATCGGTCCGATTGCAGCCATTTCACACCTCCAGTTTTGTTTGGTTGTCTTGCGTCAGTCGCAGGAAATTTCAGAACAGCGCCAGCACGTCGTTGAAGAACTTCGCCACCGGGGCAGCCCGGCTAGCCCACGTGCCTACGGTCACCAGTGCGTCGCAGATCGGTCCGATTGCAGCCATTTCACACCTCCAGTTTTGTTAGGTTGTCTTGCGTCAGTCGCAGGAAGTTTCAGAACAGCGCCAGCACGTCGTTGAAGAACTTCGCCACCGGGGCAGCCCGGCTAGCCCACGTGCCTACGGTCACCAGTACGTCGCAGATCGGTCCGATTGCAGCCATTTCACACCTCCGGTTTCGTTTCGTTTGTTTCGCGTTTGTCGCGGGTTGAGTGAAAGATAAACCTCGGGTCGGCACCTGAAAACTGAGATAAATCACAGTCGGCGTCTGGCGGGGCTTTCGGCGGGGTTTCAGAGGGCATTCAGGCGCTTTGCTCGCCCGTCAATCCCCCGACCGGGCAGCCAGCGGGGGACGCGAGGCGCGCGCAGTGTAAACTGCTGGGTTTTCGACCCCCCAGTGGAATGGTGCAAGTGTCCCGGCGTCCCGTTATCAGCGCCCCAACACTCATACGCTCGCTGGCCCGCCTGAGCTCGTTCGCGCCCCCGGAGGCCGCGCCGTCGCTCTCGGACCGTCTGAGCCAGTGGCTGGGCTGGACCGACGCCATCGCTTTGTCGTCGGCTCTCAAAGCCAACCCGCCGGCGGCAACGCCCGGCGCGCGTTCGGCCGCGCAGAGCCCGGCGGCTGAACTGGCACGTGTGCGCGTCGACCTCGCCGCCGCCATCGCCCGCGATTGCGGACTGGCGGCCGCGCCCGGCGGGCAGATCCGCGCACTGAGCGCTGCCGAGCGTCAACGGGCAGCCTCGTTCGCGGAGTTTCCGGCGTATCGCCAGCGCTACGCGACGTCGCAGCAGACGATGGACACGGCGATCAGCGCCCTGCGCACCCGCCTCCGCGCGCAACTGGCCACGATGTCGCCGGACGCCGCGCGCCTCGCCAGCGTCGACGCCGTGATGGAGCGCGTGATGGACGCACGTGAGCGCACACTGCTCGCGAGCGTGCCGAATCTGCTCGAAGGGCACTTCGTGCGTCTGCGCGACACCGAGCAGGCCGCCATGGCGGCCCCGCGCGTGCCCGGCGCACCGCCGCTCGCGCCCGCCGGCACCTGGCTAGACACATTCCACCGGGATATGCAGAGCGTTTTGCTCGCAGAACTGGATATCCGCCTGGAACCGATCGAAGGGCTGATTGCCGCCCTCGCCTCGGTGACTCCCGGCGAAAACGTTAGTGAACCCGGACAACATGACCCGTTTGCCACGCTACCTCGTTGATCTCATTGCCTTTGTCGCAGGTCTTGCCGTCGTCGGCTGGATCGCCATCGGCTATGCCGGCACCAATACCCTCGCGCTCGCCGTCGCCCTGCTGATTGCAGCGGTCTACCTCTTCGGCGCGCTCGAACTCAAACGCTTTCATCAGTCGACGAACGCCCTCGCCAACGCCGTCTCCGGTTTAAACGCAGCCCCCGCGTCCCTGCCCTCGTGGCTTGAGACGTTGCCGGCCGGCCTGCGCACCGCCGTGCGTCTGCGCGTGGAAGGCGAACGCGTCGGCCTGCCCGGCCCGGCACTCACGCCCTATCTCGTCGGCCTGCTCGTGCTGCTCGGTATGCTCGGCACCTTCCTCGGCATGGCGGCCACGCTGCGTGGCACCGGCATCGCGCTCGAAGGCGCGACCGATCTGCAAGCGATTCGCGCCTCGCTCGCCTCGCCGGTCAAGGGACTCGGCTTCGCGTTCGGCACGTCGGTCGCAGGCGTCGCCACGTCGGCCATGCTCGGCCTGCTCGCCGCCCTCGCACGTAAAGAGCGCGCACAGGTCGTGCAATCGCTCGACGCACGCATCGTCACGACACTGCGCGGCTTCTCGCAGCAACATCAACGCGAAACCACGCTGCAACTGCTTCAGCAGCAAGCGACGGTCATGCCCGCACTCGTCGACCGTCTGCAAGACATGATGGCCGCGATGGAGCGCCAGAGTCAGGCGCTCGGCGAACGCCTCGTCGCCAATCAGGACGCCCTGCACGCCAAGACGGATGCGTCTTACGCACAACTCACCAGCGCGATGCAGCAGTATCTGAAGGACAGCGTCGCCACCACGGCAAGCGCCGCCGGTGCAGCGATTCGTCCGGAAGTCGAAGCGACGATGGCGAGCCTCGCACGCGAAACCGCCACGTGGCATCAGACCGTGTCGAGCGCCGTGCAAGACCGTATGGACGGCCTGTCCGATCGCTTCGAAGCCACGACCGCGCGCGTCGCCAGCGTCTGGAAGGATTCGCTCGACGCTCAGTTGCGCACCAATGAATCGCTCGCGACCGATCTGCGCTCGGCACTCGGCGACTTCACTCAGACGTTCGAGACACGCTCGGTACGACTGGTCGACGATGTCGCCGCACGCCTCGAAACCGTGACGGCACAGGTCAGCAGCGCACAAACCGGCGTTGCGCAGACGTGGGAATCGTCGCTCGCCACGCAGCAACGCACCAACGACGCGCTCGCTGAAAACCTCGGCGCCGCACTCGCGCACTTCTCGCAGACCTTCGAGACGCGCTCGGCCAAGCTGGTCGACGATGTCGCGGCTCGCCTGGAGGCCACGACAGGACGCGTCGACGCCGCCCATGCGAACGTCGCCCAGACATGGGAGACCTCGCTCGCCACACAGCAACGCACCAACGATGCGCTCGCTGAAAACGTCGGCGCGGCGCTCACGCAATTCGCACAGACCTTCGAGACGCGCTCGGCCAAGCTGGTCGACGATGTCGCCGCACGCCTCGACGCCACAACGGGACAGGTCAACGCGGCACACGCGGGCATCGCGCAGACATGGCAAACGTCGCTCACCACGCAGCAGCAGACCAACGACACGCTCGCCAGAGAACTCAGTGCCACGCTCGCGCAATTCACCGAGTCGTTCGAGACGCGCTCCGCGAGCCTGCTCGGCGACGTCATCACGCGTCTCGACAGCGCCACGGGTAGCATCGCCACAGCGCAGACCACCGTCGCCCAAGCGTGGGAGCAAGCGCTCGGCCAACAGCAGCAGTCGCACGACACGCTCACGCAGTCGCTCGGCGCAGCGCTGGAACGCTTCGCGCAGACGTTCGAAGCCCGCTCAAGCGCCTTGCTGGCGGATGTCGCCACCAAGCTCGACGCCGCGAGCGGCAACGTCAGCGGCGCACACGAGCGCGTGGCATCGGCGTGGGAGCAATCGATCGGGCTGCAAAAGCAGGCCAACGACGCCCTGAACACCGAACTCGCCGCCGCCCTCGCTCGCTTCACGGACACCTTCGAGCAACGTGCCGCGCATCTGATCGATGGCGTGAGCCAGCGCACGGAAGGCGCAATGCATAGTGTCTCGGAGACGGCTGCGGTCGTGTCGGGCGAATGGAAGCAGGTCCTCGTCGCGCAGCAATCGGCGAACGACGCGCTCGCGACCGATCTCGCCGCCGCCCTCGCGCACTTCGCCGAAACGTTCGAATCGCGGGCGTCGCAGTTGCTGCAAAACGTCTCGACGCAACTGGACTCGACGTCCTCCAACGTCGCCCAGACCTGGCGCGACGCCATCGCCGAACACACGCGCACGAGCGAGCGTCTGGCCGACGGCAATCAAGAACTCGTGGCGGCGACGACCAGCGCCTTCACCGAACACAGCGCCTCGCTGCTGCAAGCGCTCAGCGCCGCCAACACTGCGCATCACGACGCCACCGCCGAGCGCGAAACGCAGCGCCTGTCCGTCTGGACGGAAACGCTCGAAGGCACGCTGTCCACGCTGCGCTCGGAATGGCAGCAGGTCGGCGCACAAACCGCCTGCCAGCAACAGGCGATCTGCGACACGCTCGCCCGCACCGCGCTGGAGATGTCCGAACAGACGCGCGCCAATGCCAGCGACACCATCGCCGAGATCTCGCGTCTGGTGCAGACCGCGTCGGAAGCCCCGAAGGCGGCCGCCGAAATCATCGGCGAACTGCGTCAGAAGCTCTCGGACAGCATGGTCCGCGATAACGCCATGCTCGAAGAACGCTCGCGACTGCTCGACACGCTGGGCACGCTGCTCGACACCGTCAAGCACGCGGGCAACGAACAACGTGCCGCCGTCGACGAACTCGTCACGACCTCCGCGCAACTGCTGGAACGCGCAAGTGCGAACCTCGGCGACGCCATCGCCGCGCAGACAGAGAAGCTCACGGAAGCGTCCGCGCAGGTCACCGGCAGCGTGGTGGAAATCGCCAGCCTTGGCGACGCCTTCGGTGCCGCCGTGCAGTCGTTCGGCGAATCGAACACGCAACTGCTGGAGCATCTGCAACGCATCGAAGCCGCGCTCGACAAGTCGATGGCGCGCAGCGACGAACAACTCGGGTACTACGTCGCACAGGCACGCGAGGTGGTCGAGCTGAGCGTGATGTCGCAAAAGCAGATCCTCGAGAACCTTCAGGAACTCGCACAGGCGCGCTCGCAAGCCGCGCAAACCGCGCAAGCAGGTATGCAACCGGGTAGCGTGGCAGCATGAGAGACGAATTCGACGCGGATATCGCGGACGCGGGCGACGTAGGCGCCGCCGCGCCGACGTGGGCCGTCTTCGGCGATCTGATGTCGGTGATGCTCGGCGCGTTCGTGCTCATCATGCTCGGCGTGATCGGTGTGCAGATCGAACTGTCCGCGAAGCTGGAGCGCGAAGTGAAGGAGCGTCAGGTCGAGACGCAGCGCCGCGAAACGCTTGAGAAAGCGCTCGCCGGTCCGCTCGCAGGTGGCCGTGTGACGCTCGTGAACGGTCGCATCGGTATCAGCGGCAGCGTGCTCTTCGCGCTGAACTCGGACCAGTTGCAGCCGCAGGGCCGCGAAGTGCTGCGCAGTCTGGCCGCGCCGCTGGCCGCCTATCTGCGCGTGAGCGACGAGATTCTCATGGTCAGCGGCTTCACCGACGACCAGCAAGTGCGCGAGACGAACCGTCGCTTTGCCGATAACTGGGAGTTGTCGGCACAGCGGGCGCTGACCGTCACACGCGAACTGATCGCCGCCGGGGTGCCGCCGTCCTCCGTGTTCTCGGCCGCCTTCGGGGCGGAACAGCCGGTGACGTCCAACTCGGATGAAGCCGGACGCGCGAAGAACCGCCGCGTGGAAATCGCGCCGATGCCGCGTAGCAGTGCCGGTAATGCCGGCAATGCTGACAAACCAAAAGCGTGACGGTGCGGCGATGAGTGTGCAGATGCCTCCGCTGGAGAACGAAGACGCCACAGACGGCACGCAGGCTGTGCCACAGGCCGATCCGGTCGTTGCCATCGATCCGACCACCGCGCAACTCGCGGCATGGCGTGAAGCCGGTGCCGACAAGCGCGACCCGGCGCGCTTTCATCGCATCGAAGCGCTTTGCACACGCATGCTCACCTATCGGGGCGACGTGCGGCGCGTGCTTGAAGCGCGCGTGAAGGTGCTGGTAGATGGCTTCGCGAAGTCGCTCGCCGATGCAAAGACCTCCGCCGACGATCCCGCAGCATCACGTGTGGCGTCGCCGCTCGTCACGCTGACCGCAGACATCACGCGACGGATTGGTGCGGGTGAGCGGCCGACATCACCTGCTACATCGAAGCCGACACGCAGCGCTCAGCCGACGACAACGTCGCCCACGGCGAGCCGCCCCGACACGCTCACGCCCTCACCCACAACGTCCACTGCATCCGCGAAGCGCACCGTCGCCAAACCCGCGCCGAGTCCCGTCGCCATCACGCCGACAGTCATCGCGACGGACGACGCGTTCGAAGACCTCGACGTCCTCGAATACTTCCGCGAAACGTGGTCGAAGCTGAGCACCGACGGCAATCTGCGCCAGTCGCTCGCGCAGGTGCCCGAAAACGCGGGACCGCTCAATTCCAGCCATCTCGTGCATCGCGCGCTCTCGCTCATGCACGACGTGTCGCCCGACTACCTGCGTCACTTCCTGCGTCACGCCGATGCCCTCTCCTGGCTCGAAGACATGGAAACGACGGGCGTCTTCGGCAACAAAAGCGCGGCGCGCGTGGCGGCGAGCGCCAAGCCGTCGCGCGCCAAGGCTCGCTGACGGCCACGCGCGCTAGTGATGTCAGACAGCATCACGCCGGGACGCGAAGCGTGCGCCAACTTGCCAGCGCACGCGGTTCCGGTGGATAATCGAGCCCGTTCCCGCCGCCAAGGCGCGGGAAAATCCTTTGAAAAATCATCGTGTTGGGCGCTGTACGCACCACCCGCCGAAGTCTCCCTCGACAAGCCGTCGTTCCAGACGGCTTTTTGTTTCCATGACGAACCACGGACAACCGCCGGCCGACGATTCGCTCCCGGCCCACGACGACGCTGAACTCGACGCGTCGCAAACGAATCCTTCGGAAGACGACGACACCTACGTCGGCCCGGACGGCGTCGCGCACCCGCGCCGCATCCGCAGTTTCGTGCGCCGCGCGGGACGCAGCTCGGAAGCGCAGAAGCGCTCCTTCGAAGAACTCGGCCCGAAGTTCATGCTGCCGTATGCGGCGCAAACGCTCGACTGGCCCGCCGCCTTCGATCGCGCCGACGCACCGCGCATTCTGGAAATCGGCTTCGGCATGGGCGACGGCACCGCGCACATCGCGAAGGTTCGTCCGGACGACGATTTCCTCGGCGTGGAAGTGCACGAGCCGGGCGTGGGCGCGCTGCTCAAGCTCATCGGCACGACGCCGCTCTCGAACGTGCGCATCATCCAGCACGACGCTGTGGAAGTCGTCCAGCACATGCTCCCGGAAGGCTCGCTCGACGGCGTGCACGTGTTCTTCCCCGATCCGTGGCACAAGAAGCGTCACCACAAGCGCCGTCTGCTGCAACCGCCGTTCGTGGCGTTGCTCGCCTCGCGTCTGAAGCCGGGCGGTTACCTGCACTGCGCGACGGACTGGCAGGAATATGCCGAGCAGATGCTCGAAGTGCTCGGCGGCGAAGCGTCGCTCGAGAACACGGCGGCCGATTACGCACCGCGTCCGGATTACCGTCCCGTGACGAAGTTCGAGAACCGCGGCCTGCGCCTCGGTCACGGCGTGTGGGATCTGGTCTTCCGCAAGCGCGGCTGAGCGGTATCGACGTCATCGCGTCGGTACTGACGCACAGCAAAAAGGGCACCTTTCGGTGCCCTTTTTTCATGGTGCGGTCAGGTGTGCGACGTTCAGTCCGCCCACACGACCAGCCCGCTGTAGGCCGACACCAGCACCACGATACCGAACACGATGCGGTACCAGGCGAACGCCGTGAAGTCGTGCGACGCAATGTAGCGCAGCAGCCAGCGCACGCAGATGAACGCGCTGATGAAAGCGAACACGAAACCGATGCCGAACAGACCGAAGTCCGCGACTTCCAGCATGGAGCGCGACTTGTACAGTTCGTAAATCGTCGCGCCGAACAGAATCGGGATCGCGAGGAAGAACGAGAACTCGGTCGCCACACGACGCTCCAGCCCGAACATCATGCCGCCGATGATCGTCGCGCCCGAGCGCGAGGTGCCCGGCACCAGCGCGAGGCACTGCGCGAAGCCGACTTTCAGGGCGTCCAGCGTCGACAGCTCGTCGATGGAATTCACACGCGGCAGTTTGCCCGCCTCGACGTTGCGACGGTTATGACGCTCGACCAGTAGAATGATCACGCCGCCGACGATGAACGCGGTCGCCACCACCAGCGGGTTGAACAGCACCGCCTTGATGTGCTTGCCGAACAGCAGCCCGAGCACGATGGCGGGCACGCACGCGACGATCACGTTCACCGCGAAGCGACGCGCCTTCGCATCGCTGCCCAGCCCGAACACGACCTGCGCAATCTTCGCGCGAAACTCCCAGCACACGGCCAGAATCGCGCCGAACTGAATCACGATGTCGAAGATCTTGCCCTTCTCGTCGTTGAAGTCGAGCAGGCTGCCGACCAGAATCAGGTGCCCGGTCGATGAGATCGGCAGAAATTCGGTCAGGCCTTCAACCACACCGAGAATGACGGCTTTGAGCGCCAGCAACAAGTCCATGCAATGAGTTCCTGAGGAGTCGTGGATTAAGAGAGTTTTTGTAGGGTCAGGCGAAGGCGTTCCCGCGGAATCGGTGCAACGTCAGCGCGCGTCGAATTTGACGTTCACGCCGTGCGAAAGCACAGTGATCGCCCCCGGCTGACGCATTGCGCCGCCGATGTTGAGTTGCTCGGGCTTGAACGTGTAGATCGGTGCGCCTTGCAGCAACTGCGTCGCGATCAGTGCCCCGGCCGCGTTCAGCTGACGCGACCAGCGGTCCGGGAGACCGTCGATGGTGAACGTCTCCACTTCCGGGTCGCGCAGCACGACCGACAGCGTGGCCGGATCGTACGCGAGCGCACTGTCGATGGCGAGTGTGCCGGTGAGCGGTGCGCCACCCAGCGGATGCGTCACGGTAGCGTCGACGGAGACCGCCAGACGATTACGCTCGGGCAGCAGCGTCAGACGCGGATGCGTGAGATTCACGTCGAGCACGGCCAGCACGCGACGGTCGAACGGAAACTTGCGTTCGAGCGCACGCTGCAACTGGCTTTCGGAGAAGGTGTAGTCGTTGCCGAACGGCAAGCCTGCGCATGCGGCGAAGCCAGCCGCCAAAGCCGCCGCACCGGTCATCGTCAGCCAGCGACGGCGCGAGACAGTGAACGACGCGGTCGCATCGCACTTCTGAGGAATGGGACGATCTGAATGAGTGCTACCCGGCATTTCGCGTTCCGCTTCAGGGCGCATGAGGCCCGACACGCGCGACTATAGCACTCAGATACGACAGGAATTGAGGTTTGCCCGGCGCTGCCCGCTGGCAGCTCCCCGCTTTCCGTTTGCGATCCTCAGGCAGCCATCGGCGCGGTCATCGCTTCCAGTTCCGACAGCCAGGCGATGGCCTGCGTGCGATTGTCGCCGCACATCTCCACCGAGGGCTGCAACGATCCGCACACGGCCGGACGCTGCGGGCTGCCGAAGATACGGCAGCGGTCTGCGTCGTCCAACTGCACGCAACGCGTGTTCGCCGGTTTGCCGTTGGGCATCCCGGGAATCGGTGTCGAAATGGAGGGCGCGATGCAGCACGCAGCGCAATGAGGTCGGCAATTCATGGGGGCGGATTTTACCCGACCCGCCCTCTCTGCATTGATCTCCGCATTTACCAGGGCAGCGTGCCCGAGAGATCGAAGAAACCACCGGTCACCGGGCCGCGTTCGCCCAGCGCGAGCATCACCACGCTACGCGTGCCGTCGACCAGCCCCAGACGCCCGCGCTTGCCGCTCGCGTCGACTGTCAGATCGGACGGTGCGCCCGGGTCGACCGAGTTCACCGTGATCGACGTCTCGCGCAAGGTGTGCGAGAGCTGCACCGTCAACATGTTCAGCGCGGCTTTCGACGCGTTGAAGCCGATCTGCCGGAAAGCCGCATGCTCCCACGCCGGATCGTTATTCTGCGCGAGCGAGCCCAGGCCGCTCGACACGTTGACGATGCGCGCACCGTCCGAGCGCGACAGCCACGGCAGCATCGCCTGTGTGACGCGCAAGGTGCCGAAGAAGTTGGTCTGGAAGACACGCTCGACGGCCTCGATGGACGCCTTCTCAGGCGTGTCGTCGCGCGGATCGGTCACGCCCGCGTTGTTGACCAGCACGTCGAGCCGTCCGTGATAGCGCCCGATCCGGTAGGCCGCCGCGTGCAGCGTCTCCGAGCGAAGCAGGTCGATCACCAACGTTTCTGCCTGAAAGCCCGCCTTGCGCAGCGGGGCGACGATTTCGTCCCCCTTGGCTTCATCGCGTGCGCCGACCAGCACCGTCATGCCCGCCTCGGCCAACTCACGCGCCACTTCCATTCCGATTCCCCGGGTCGCGCCAGTCACCAGCGCCACTCTTCCCAGATGGCGTTCGGCGTCCTCGCGTACCGTATGTTCGATAGCGTCCCGTTTCATCACTGCTCCCGTCGAATTCCCATTGTTCTGCGCCCGGCCGCACGCAAATTTGTTAGCATCGAGTTTATGAAGAATCCTTCAGATTTTCTATTCGCATATGAAACCGGCCGGTCAACCACCCGCAACGCCCCGTAAATCGCCGCAACAGGCGCGTTCCCGGGTCACCATCGACGCCATTTTCGAAGCCGCGCTTCAGGTTTTGCTGCTCGATGGCGGGCGTCAGCTGACCACCACCCGGGTGGCCGAGCGCGCCGGGGTGTCCGTCGGCACCCTCTATCAGTACTTCCAGAACAAGCAGGTGCTGCTCTACGCGGTGCTCGAGCGTCACATCGACCGGATCGTCGACTCGGTCGAGCAAACGTGTCAGGCGTCGCATGGCAAGCCGCTGGAAACGATGGCGCAGGCGCTGGCGAAGGCTTACGTCGGCGCGAAGATGCGCGATATCGAGGAGGCGCAGGCGCTGTACCGGCTCTCGGAGGATCTGGACGGGCGTGAGGTGTTCGCGGGGGCGTCTGCGCGGATGCACGCGGCCGTCGTCGGCATGCTGAAGACCGCGCACAACGTGCGCTTCGAGGATCCGGAGACGGTCGCCTTCGTCTTTCTGAACTCCATGACGGGGCCGATCAAGGCCATTCTGGAGAACCGTGCGCCGGTGGGTGCCTGCTACGAGACGCTCTCCCGCCAGATCGCCGATCAGATGGCCACGATGTGCGGCGCGTATTTGCAGTGCGTCGCCCAGTCCGGCACCGCGGTCCCTCCCGACCTTTCAATCCCGCCTGAGGCAGCCTAAACGCCCCCTCTTGTGCCGATTTGCGGCAAAAGTTCACACGTCATCATGGCTGCCGTCCGGAACTGGTAAAATGCCGGGTTGTGTTTGCCTACTACCCACGAGTAATCGAAATGAATTACGAACAGGCCCGCTTTAACATGATCGAGCAGCAAATTCGTCCCTGGGACGTGCTCGATCAGGACGTGCTCAAGCTGTTGGAAGTCGTCAAGCGCGAAGATTTCGTGCCGACGGCACTGCGCGACATCGCATTCACCGACGTCGAACTGCCGCTCTCGGGCGCTGCTATCCCGAACAAGAGCCAGCACATGATGTTCCCGCGCGTCGAAGCGCGCATTCTGCAAGCGCTCGCGCCGAAGAAGAACGAGAACGTGCTCGAAATCGGCACGGGCTCGGGCTACATGGCCGCGCTGCTGGCTTACAACGCGCATCACGTGACGACCGTCGAATTCGACGCGAATCTGGCGCAGACGGCTCAGCAAACGCTGCGCGCCAATGGCGTGACCAACGTGGAAGTCGTCAACGCCGACGGCGCGCAGGGCTGGAGCGCTGCCGCACCGTACGACGTGATCTGCATCTCGGGCGCGCTGGCCGAACTGCCGCAAGCGTTCCAGAACCAACTGAAGGTCGGCGGCCGTCTGGCCGCGTTCGTGGGCGGCAGCCCGGTCATGGAAGCCGTGCTCATCACGCGCGTGTCCGAGACCGAGTTCCGTCGCGAAAACCTGTTCGAGACGCAGGTGACCTATCTGGTCGCCCCGCAACCGTCGAGCTTCAAGTTCTAAAGCCCGGCCGCCGGGAAGCGCGTCGCCCGATAGCGGATGGCGCGGCTCCCGGAAGCCGCGAGCGGACCGGTTCCATGTTTGTTCGTTTGGGGACGAACAAACGGCCTGACGAGAACCGGACGCCATCGATTCGACACACGTAGAACATCATGCAAAACATTACACCGGCGCAATTGGCCCAGTGGCTCGCGGACGGGGACCGCAGCCAACCCACGCTCCTCGACGTGCGTGAGGACTGGGAAGTGCAGACCTGCCACATCGCCCAGAGCAAGAACGTGCCGCTCGGCGACGTGCCGTCGCGTCAGGGCGAACTCGATACCGATGCGCCCATCGTGTGCATTTGCCACCACGGCATGCGCAGCGCCCGCGCCGCCATGTTCCTGGAACAACAAGGTTTTACCCAGATGTTCAATCTGGACGGCGGAATCGATGCCTGGGCACGCCAGGTCGATCCGTCGATGCCGACGTACTGAGCCAGGGCCATGCGCCCCCCGAGGTTTGCCGCGCGGCTGCGCGCGGAGAGGCGTGCGTCCGTCCGCCCCACCCGTAACACCCGAAGCATCCTCAACGCCCGCACCACGAGCGTCCTCGCCACTGCGACGATGCTCGCGGCGCTCATTGGGCACTCGGCACCCGCGAGCGCGACCGACCTGCTCCAGCTCTACAGCGAAGCCCAGGGCCGCGACGCGCTCATCGCCAGCGCACGCTCGTCGTACCTCGCGAACATCGAAGCGCTGCCGCAAGCTCGTGCCGCGCTGTTGCCGCAGGTCACGGCGCGCTACGGCGCCGTCAATACGCACTACGGCTCCGGCAACATCTCGAACACTTTCGGCAGTAGCGGCTACAGCCTTGCGCTGACGCAGCCCATCTTCCATTGGGATAGCTGGCAGTCGTACCAGCAGGGCAAGCTGACGGTCGCGAGCGCCGAAGCGGCATTCGCGCAGGCGCAACAGGATCTGATCCTGCGCGTGGCGACGGCCTACTTCGACGTGCTCGCCGCGCAGGACGATCTCGCCCTCGCCGGCACGCACAAGCAGGCCATCGCAGAACAACTCGCGTCGGCCAAACGCAACTTCGAAGTCGGCAACGCGACCATCGTCGACTCGAACGAAGCACAGGCCAGCTTCGATCAGGCCACCGCTCAGGAAATCGCCGCGCAGAACACGCTCGACGTGCGCCGTGCCGCGTTCGCGCGCATCGTCGGCCATCCGGTCGGCTCGCTCGCCACGCTGCGCGCCGGATCGACGCTGCCGTCGCCCGAGCCGAACAACGTCGCCGACTGGGTCACGCAAGCCGAGCAAGCCAACTACGGCGTGCAGTTGCAGTCGCTCACGCTGGAAATCGCGCGACGCGAGACATCGAAGGCGAAGTCGGGCTATATGCCGTCCGTCGATCTCGTGGCGGCCGGTGCGCATTCGAACGTCGGCAACGCCAATAGCTTGCTGTCGTCCGCGATGTCCAGTCCGTCGAGTCAGGGCACGGGGCCGAGTTCGGCCGGACAGATCGGCATTCAGATCAGCATCCCGATCTTCTCGGGTGGCTCGGTGCAGAGCAAGATGCGTCAGACGCTGGCGCTCGAAGACAAGGCGCAGAGCGATCTGGACGACGCGCGACGTCTGGCCGTGCTGAGCGCTCGCACGTCGTACCTTGGCGTGTCGAGCGGACTGGCGCAGGTCAAGGCGCTCGAAGCGGCCGAGCAATCGGCGCAGTCGTCGGTCGCGTCGAACAAGCTCGGCTATCAGGTCGGCATTCGCATCAACGCCGACGTGCTCAACGCCGAAGACAAGCTCTTCACCACACGACGCGATCTCGCCAAGGCGCGCTACAGCACGCTGCTCTCCAGCCTCCAGCTCAAAGCCAGCGCCGCCACGCTTGTCGATACGGACTTGCAGTTGCTCAACGCGTTGCTGACCGAGAATCCGGACGCCTCCGCCGCCATGGCCGGTGCCCGTGAAGCGGCCCCGGCAAACGCAGGTACTGGTCTGCCTGCACGTGGCGTGCGCCCGGGAACGACGGCACCGCTGCGTCGCTGACGTAAGCCCTGAGGTCCACGGCAACGTCGTCGGCATCAAAACAAAAAGCCTCGCATGGCCATTCCGGCATGCGAGGCTTTTTGCTTTCCAACGTCAGCGTTGTGACGTCTTATCGATTCACTCCTGCGGAGCGACGAATCCGGTATCGAGCCAGCGTCCCAACGCGGTGACGGTACGGGCAGTTGCGCCCTGATGCTGCTTCGCGAACAGCAGCGCCGCCGTGCGCATCGCCAGTCTTTTGTCGTCGTTGATCAGCAGGTCGGCCAGCGTCGACGCCAGCTCGCCCGCATCGCTCACCCGCCGCGCCGCGCCCGCCGCGAGTGCGTTTTCGCTGGCCTGCGTGAAGTTGAACATGTGAGGCCCGAACACCACCGGCGTGCCCGCCGCACACGATTCGATCAGATTCTGGCCGCCCAACGGCAGGAGACTGCCACCGATGAACGCGACGTCAACCGCCGAGAAATACGCCGCCATCTCGCCCATCGAATCGCCCAGTACGACGTCGACATCGGCGGGCAACGGTGTGTCGTCGTCCGACCATGCACTGCGACGCACGTAATTCAGGCGAACCTTTTCGAGCATCGCCGCCACTTCGTCGAAACGTTGCGGGTGACGCGGCACCAGCACCAGCAGCGAGCGACGCCCCACGTCGGAGGCAGACGCAAGCATCGCACGCGCCTGAAGCACCTGCGCTTCCTCGCCGTCGCGCGTACTCGCCGCGAGCCACACCTTACGGTCACCGAAGCGCTCGCGCCAACGTGCGCCCAGCGCCAGCAGCGCGGGCGGCGGCGTCATGTCGAACTTGAGGTTGCCCATCACGTCGACGTCACTGGCACCCAGCATGCGCAGACGCTCGGCGTCGGCATCGCTTTGTGCCAGCACGCGACTGAATCCACCGTACACAGGCTTGGCCGCATCGCCGAAGCGCGCTGCGCGACGGAACGAGCGCGCCGACATACGCGCATTGGTCAGCACCAGCGGCACGCCGCCTTCGCGGCACGTGAAAATCAGGTTCGGCCAGACTTCCGTCTCCATCACCATGCCGACGCTCGGCCGCCAGTGCTTCAGGAAGCGCCGGATCGGACCGACCATGTCGTACGGCAGATAGCAACGCACCACGCGATCGCCGAACAGGCTTTCGCCCGTGGCGCGACCTGTCGGTGTCATGTGCGTGAGCAATACGCCGTGGGACGGGTAGCGCTCCAGCAGCGCGTCGATGAGCGGCTGCGCGGCGCGCGTCTCACCGACGGAGACCGCATGCACCCAGATCAGCGGACGGCCGGTGTACGGCGGCGTGCTGTAAAAGCCGAAACGCTCACCGATGTGACGGCGATAACCCGGCTCGAACCGGCCGCGCCACCACAGGCGAACCACCGCCAGCGGTGCGACGATCCACCAGAGCGCGCGATAGACGAGACGCAGCAACATTCAGATCAGCGCGCGATGCGTAAGACGTTGCAACACCGCCAGCGGCGAGCACTCGGGGTGCACCATCGCGTCGGCGGGCAGGAAGAAGGTCTGTTCCATCATGAACTGGCCGGACATCACGGCGTGCGACGTCTGGTCCGAGAAGCAGATCCAGACGCTGCCCGGCGGGAACGGCATGGTTTGCTGATCGGCATCGTGCTGATACCCCATGTCGGCCTTCATGCCATCGTGCAGATGCAACATGATGTGGTCGTAGCCGCTGCGCGGGCGCTTGGTGATGCCCACGGCGTTTTGCAGCCAGGCCGAGCCCGGCCACTGCGTCGGCACCTTCGGCAGGAAGCGCTTCGCGACGTCCTCGAACGGCTCGCCTACGCGCCACACGCGCGACTGACCGGCCGGGTTGATGTTGGTGAACACGCGCAGAATGCGCTCGCCGTAGTTCGGGCGCGACGGGAAGGCGTCGACGTGCAGACGGCTGTCGTCCTTGCGCCACGACGTCTGCCGCGTCTCCACCTGATGCAGTCGCAGGCTCGTCGGTGCTGCGCGCAGCTTGCCGCGATACTCCGGCATCAGGCCGTCGATCAGGCTGCACGCTTGCGTGTAGTAGCGCTTGACCAGCGCGTGCACCGCACGCTGCGTGGCGTCGTCGGCGGCCACGCCCACGAGCGCGCCGGTCTTCGGGTCGAGGCTGATGTTCTTGCGCTTCGGATCGGCGATCTTCGGATCGAGCAACGCCTGTTCGGCGGCGTCGATGGCGAAGGCCAGATGCGGGAAGTACAACACTTTGCCGGCTTCGACGTCGGCGACCAGCGTCTCGCGCGCGACCGGCAACTGACCGCCCTGCCAGTCGCCCGAAGCGACGGTGACGATCTGGCCGCTCTCGCTGGCGTCGTCAGCTTGGGTGTTTTGATTCATGCGATTCAGTCCTCCTCAGACGCAGCGGTACCGTTCGGCACAGCCGCAGGCGACGATGTCAGCGCCGGTGCCAGCGCACGCACGGCGTCGCGCACCTGCGCGAGCGTCGGCTTGTGTTCGGCGTCGCCGAGATTGACGATGCGCGGCGACCAGAACCCGCCGGTGCGCCACGCGGTGCTGAAATTGTATAGCTCGATGGTCGGACGGTTCAGCGCTGCGGCGATATGTACCAGCCCGGTGTCCACGCCCACGGTAATCGCCCCGCGATCGATCAGGCCGACGACCTGCGACAGGTTCATCTTCGGCGGCACCCAGGCATGCTCGCCCAGTGCGGCCGCCAGCCGCATCGACACGTCACGCTCGGCCGCACTGCCCCACGGCAACACGATAAGGAATCCCTGCGATGCGAGATCGCGGCCCAGCGCGACCCAGTCGTCTTCCGGCCAGGTCTTGTCGTCGCGCGAGGTCGCATGCACGAACACGGCATACGGACGATCCGGGCACTGACTGTGATCGGCCCGCTCGGTGGCGATGCCGAAGTCGATCTCGCCCGGCACCTTGAAGCCCATCGCCTCGGCCACCAGCAGACGCGAGCGCGTTACCACGTGCGTGTGCGGCTCGATGCGCACCATGTGCTGATACAGATAGCGCACCGGCCATTCGTAGCTCGCGCCTTCGGTGCGGTTGCCAAGGCCCCAGATCGCGCCGCGTGCGGTGCGCGCAATCCAGCCGGTCTTGACCAGACCCTGCGTGTCGATGACGTAGTCGTAAGGGGTTTCGCGCAACGCGCGGCGAAACGCACCGATTTCCTGCCAGGTGCGTGCCGCGAACGGCTTCTTGCGCCAGCGGCGCAAGGCAAACGGAATGACCCGGCGCACACCGCGCACGAGTTTGACGAGGTCGACGAAGCCCTCTTCCACGACCCAGTCGATCTGGGCGTCGGGATACTGGCGCAGGATGTCCTGCACCACGGGCATGTTATGGACGACGTCGCCGAGCGACGAGACTTTGACGATCAGAACCTGCAACCGAACGCCCCGGCGGTTCGGCCGGGCCTCGTGAGCAAAACCGCGATTTTACCCCGTCCCGGCCCGCCAATCATGATTGACGGCGTCGCTCACCCAACGGCCGCCTTACCGCGTCATTCCGGGTCATCGTCCAACGATGGTCCGGCGACCTTCTGGCGGCCGCGTGGCGTGAGTTCAAACGGCCGTGCAGCCTCAGAACGGCAGCTTTGCGTCGGGCTTGACGGCCAGAATCGCGCGGCGGAAGTCGTCCTGAATACGCTGGATGGCGGCGTCGCTGTCGGCTTCGAAACGCAGCACCACGACCGGCGTGGTGTTCGACGAACGGGCCAGACCGAAACCGTCCGGGTACTCGACGCGAATGCCGTCGATCTTGACGATGTCCTGCGCGCCGTCGAACTTGGCGGTCTCGCGCAGCTTGTCGATCAACGCGAAGTTCTCGCCCTCGGCCAGCGGAATTTGCAGCTCCGGCGTCGAGATCGAGTTGGGCAACGCGTTGAGCACAGCGCTCGGGTCGGCCGTCTTCGAGAGGATTTCGAGCAGACGCGCGCCCGTGTACAGACCGTCGTCGAAACCGTACCAGCGATCCTTGAAGAACACGTGACCGCTCATCTCACCGGCGAGCGGTGCGCCCGTTTCCTTGAGCTTGGCCTTGACCAGCGAGTGGCCCGTCTTCCACATCAGCGGCTCGCCGCCGTGCTTGCGCACCCAGCTCGCGAGATTACGCGTGCACTTCACGTCGTAAATGATCTTCTCGCCCGGATTGCGGCTCAGCACTTCGGCGGCGAAGAGCATCAGTTGACGGTCCGGATAGATGATCTGGCCGTCCTTGGTCACCACGCCGAGGCGGTCGCCGTCGCCGTCGAATGCCAGACCGATTTCGGCATCGGTCGTTTGCAGGGTGTGGATCAGGTCCTGAAGGTTTTCAGGATGCGCCGGGTCCGGGTGATGGTTCGGGAACGTGCCGTCGACGTCGCAGAACAGTTCGATGACGTCGCAACCGAGCGCCTGGAAGAGCGCCGGGGCGTACGCACCCGCCACGCCGTTGCCGCAGTCCACTGCGATCTTCATCGGACGCGCCAGATGCACGTCGTTGACGATGCGGGCGCGATACGACTCACCGATCTCGTCGGCGGTGTAGGTGCCCTGACCCGTTTCGAAGTCCTGCGCCTCGATCAGCTTGGCGAGGCCCTGAATCGCGTCGCCGTAGATGGCGCGCCCGCGCAGCACCATCTTGAAACCGTTGTAGTCCGGCGGGTTGTGGCTGCCCGTGACCATGATGCCGGAGTCGACGACGCGGCCGTGCAGCGTCACGTTCGTGGCGAAGTACACCATCGGGGTGACGACGACGCCGATATCGACCACATCGACGCCGGCGGCGCGCAGGCCGTCGGACAGTGCGCCGACCAGCTCGGGGCCGGACAGACGGCCGTCACGGCCGACGACGACCGCGTTGCCACCTTCGCGACGCAGCGCCGTGCCGAAAGCGCGTCCGATCAGGTGCGCGACGTTGGCATCCAGTGTCTTGCCGACGATGCCGCGAATGTCGTAAGCCTTGAAAATCGCAGGCGAAACTTGCGTGGTTTGCGTCATGGGAAAGAGTCTCTCGGAAACGAGGGGGAGAAAGCGGAGCCGTCGGCGAAAGTCGCCGGCAAGAGCTCGAAACGAGCCATCAAGGCCGCTAGCATCACAAACGCAAATCCCGGCGGGAAGCCCGGCCGGGAGCGGCTGCATTACGCTAAAATTATACGGGACTTCGCCGCACTGCGGCATTTCCCCAAACCCTTGTCAGCCAGCGCCTACTTTCGCCCTACCGGCCGTAGCCGCGCCGGCCGGCAAGCGCCGACAGTCCCAGTTTCGGTTCACCGCACCGGCCTCACAAGGCCGGTTTTGCTTATCTCGAGAACGAGTGAGACGCGCGAGCGCCCCATGCCCTACCGAACCTATCGGACCATCTTTCGCAACATCCTCTGGATGCTCACCGAGCGCGGCGCACAGATCGCCGGGGGCATTGCCGTCTCCGGCCTGCTCGCCCGCAGTCTCGGCGCGGCCCAGTTCGGCCTGTTTCAGTACGCGCAATCACTCGTGTTTCTCGCCGCGTCGCTGACATTGTTATGTGGCAGCGAAGTCGTGGTGCCCCGGCTGGTCGGCAAGCCGGAAGACGAGCAACGAACGGTCATTGCGCATGCGTTCGTGCTGCGGCTGGCGGCGGCGGCCGTCGCCTATACGATCCTCACGATCTACGTCGTCGGCTTTGCGGAGTCCGATCTCGTCGTGGTGGCGCTCTGGCTCGGTGTGGCGCTGTGGTTCCGTGAGCCGTCGGGCATCGTGATCGCCTGGCTGCAAGCCCGCACGTTCAACCGGCCCAGTGTGACGGCCAACCTCTGCGCGTTGTTCGTGAAGCTCGCGCTGGTCGCGGTGCTGTTCGTCACCCATGCGAACGTGGCGGCTTTCGCGGTCGTCTACGCCGTCGAAGCCGTCGTGGCGGCGGCGCTGCTCGTGCGCTACTACCTGCGGCATTCTCCGAAGACGCCGGTCGTCTGGCGTCGCCGTCTGCTGATCGACCTGCTGGCAAGCGGCTCAACCTTCTGGGGCGGGCTGATGCTGATGATGCTGTTCAAGCGAATCGACCAGCTCGTGCTCAAGCCGATCATTCCGCTCTCGGAACTGGGAGCCTACGCGGCCGCCATGCAGGTCACGGAGAACTTTGTGCTGGTCGCACCGATCATTGCAAACTCGCTTGCGCCCCAATTGATTTTTCAGACGATGGACAACCTGACGGCGCGACGCAACACGGTGCGCGCCGTCTGGCTGATGGTCGCCGCCGGTGCCAGCCTGGCGATACCCATCGCCGTGCTCGCGCCGTGGATCGTGCATCTGATTTACGGGGCGGGATTCGCGGAATCAGCGCAGATCCTGCGCGTCTCCGCGCTCATGGGGATTCTCGTGTTCGCAGACGCCGCCCTGAACCTCACGCTCGTGCGTCGCGGTGCCGGTCGCTGGGTGATTGCGAAATGGCTGTGTGCGGCCGTCGTGGCGTTCGTCGTCGTGCGAAGTCTGGCCCCCCAACTCGGCGCGCTGGCCGGGGCACTGGGTTATGGCGCGGGTTACGCTGCGGCGCTGGTGCTCGGCGTGTGGCTGCTTCGGCGGGATTGAGACGATGACGACTTCCGGCTCAAATGCGACGAATGCCATGAAACTTCCGCCCGGCGCACGCACGATCTGTCTGTTCACCGGCACGCTCGCCGCGTTTGCCGGCGCCGAGCGCGCGACCGCAACGCTGGCCAACGCTCTCGCCGCACGCGGGCATCGCGTTCACGTGCTGTCGCTGTGGGGCCACACGCCCGTCTTCCCGCTCGCGCCCGGTGTCGCGCATCACGCGCTGTTCGCCGCGCGCGTTGCGTTCAAACGCCACTATCCGAGTATCGTGCGACAGGTGCGGCGCTACGTGCGCACGCACAGTATCGACGTGATGATCGACGTCGATCCGATGCTCGCGCTCTACACCGTGCCCGCCACGCTCGGCCTGCCCGTGCGGCGCATTGCCTGGGAGCACAGCACCTATGCGAGCGACCTCGGCCGTCGCGCACGTCGATGGGCACGGGCGCTGGCCGCACGTCGATACGATGCGGTCGTCGTGTTGACCGACGCCGACCGCAACGCCTGGCGGACCCATCATCCCGACGCACGCGCGCAATTCGTCACGCTGCCCAATCCGCTCGGCATAGCGATGCCCGACTCGCCTCCGGCGCACGGCGACGAGCGCTGCATCCTTGCCGTCGGCCGTCTTGTCCCCGAAAAGGGCTTCGACCGGCTGATCGACGCGTGGACACGCATCGCCGCCTACGCGCCGGGCTGGCAGGTGCATATCGTCGGCGATGGCGAATTGCGTGACGATCTGCTCGCGCAGGCGCGCGACGCTGGCGTTGGCGATACCGTCCGGTTGCTGCCTGCCGTCGCCGACATCGCGCAGCACTATGCGCGCGCGTCGATTTATTGCCTGCCGTCGCGACGCGAGAGCTTCGGTCTGGTGCTCCTCGAAGCCAAAGCGTATGCGTTGCCGGTCGTCGCGTTCGCGGCCGATGCCGGACCGCGCGCCCTGCTGCATGACGGCGTCGACAGTCTGGTTGTGGACGACGGCGATATTCCGGCATTGGCCAGTGCACTCCGGCGACTGATCGACGACGCCGCACTGCGCCGTCTGTTCGGACTCGCGGGTTACACGCACGCGCAAGACTTCCGCACGGATGCCATTGCCGAGCGCTGGGAAACGCTCTGGGCGGACGATGTGCATGGCCATATCCCCGCCACGGAGGCCACGCGATGAAGATCGTTCTGTTCGTGACGGGGCTACAACTCGGCGGCGCGGAAACGCAGGTGGCCGATCTCGCGCGGGGGTTTCTCGCGCGTGGCCACGACGTCACGCTCATCTCGCTGACCGGGCCGTGCGCCATTGCGCTGCCGACGTCGCCGCAATTCACGCTCGTCGAACTGAAGGCGGGCAAGTCGCCGGGATCGCTGATCGGGGCGTTGTTCCGGTTTGCGGCGTATCTGCGGGCGTGGCGGCCGGATGTCGTGCATGCGCATATGGTCCACGCCAACCTGATGGCACGCGTTGCGCGCTGGTTCGCGCCCGTGTCAGTGTTGGTGACGAGCGCACATAGCCGCAACGAAGGCGGCCGCGCACGCATGCTCGCGTATCGCCTGACCGACCGGTGGACGGATCTGACGACCAACGTGAGCGACGACGCTGTCGCCGAGTTCGTTGCGCAACGAGCCGCGCCCGCCACGCGTATCGTCAGCATGCCCAACGGCATCGACACCGGACGCTACCGTCCGGACGCTCAGGCCCGCGCCGCGTGGCGCAATGCGTCCAACGCATTGCCTGATGTGTTGCCGGATGCAGACGCCCCCATCGTCTTCGCCGCCGGACGGATGGTCGAAGCGAAGGACTATCCAACGCTGATCGACGCATTTGCGCACGTCGCAAATGCCATGCCTGAAGCGCGACTGTTCATCGCGGGTGAAGGACCGTTGCGCACGTCTGTGCAGGCCCGCGTGGACGCCCGTGGCCTCGCGCACGCCGTAACATTGCTCGGCCGTCGCAACGACATCGCGCAATGGATGCAGGCCGCCGACGTGTACGTCATGTCGTCCGCATGGGAGGGGCTGCCGCTCGTGGTCGGCGAAGCGATGGCAAGCGGTCTGCCCGTCGTGTCGACGGACTGCGGCGGGGTTCGCGAACTGCTGGGTGATGCCGGACAAGCTGCCGAACACGATGGCCCACACGGTGGTGCGCACAACGCGCTGGTGCCCGTCGGCGATGCGCAAGCCCTCGGCGACGCCCTGCTTCGCCAGCTACGCGCCGGCCCCGAAGCACGTCGGGCCCTCGGCACGGCCAACCGCGAGCGCATTGTCACGCACTTCTCGCTCGACGCCATCGTGACGCGATGGCTCGACACATACGTTCGCCTGGCCACGCAGCGCCACACCTCTCACTGAACACCATGCAAGCACCTGTTCTCTTTTGCTCGAATTCCTTCTGGTCGATCCACAACTTTCGTGGCGGCCCCATTCGAGCCTTGCTCGTGGACGGACACCCTGTGCATGTGGTCGCCCCCGACGACGACTACGCTCCTCTGCTGCGCGACATGGGCTGCCACGTTCACGTTATGCCGATGGCGTCCAAAGGTCAGAATCCGCTGCAGGACATTGCACTGACGCTGAATCTGTATCGGCTTTACCGCCGCGTTCGCCCCGCCGTCTGCTTCCACTACACCATCAAGCCCAACATTTACGGTGCGGTGGCCGCGCACTGGGCCGGCATTGCCTCCGTGTCGATCACCACCGGCATGGGCACTGTTTTCATCAATAAATCTCTGCTTACACACATTGTTCGGCTGCTCTACAAGTACGCCTTCCGACATACCCGCGAAAACTGGCTGCTTAATGACGAGGATTTCAAAGCGATGGTCGGCGGCGGGCTCGTCGATATGCGCAAAGCACGGCTGCTACCAGGAGAAGGCGTCAATCTTGACCACTTCGCGCTGTCACCGTGGCCTGACGATGACGGCACGTTCCGATTTTTGCTGATCGCACGACTGCTGCGCGACAAGGGGGTACTGGAGTTCGTGGAGGCGGCGCGGGCGATCAAAGCGTCGATGCCGCACGTGCGCTTCCAGTTGCTGGGGCCGGCCGACGTCGAAAACCCGACGGCAATCTCACGCGAACAGGTGGCCCGGTGGGAGGACGAGGGACTTGTCGAATATCTGGGCGTCACGCAGGAAGTCCGCCCGTTCATCGCACAGGCCCATTGCGTCGTGCTCCCGTCGTATCGGGAAGGCCTATCCCGGACGCTGCTCGAAGCCGGTGCCATGGGACGCCCGGTTATCACAACGGACGTTCAGGGGTGCCGCGAGGTTGTGACCGAGGGCGTAAGCGGGTGGGTGGTGCCGGCACAGGACGCGACAGCGCTGGCAACACGAATGTCGCATGTAGCCAACATGACGGCATGTGATCTTGCGGCTGTCGGTAGGGCCGGGCGTGCTAAAGTAGCGCAAAATTTCGACGAGCGATTGGTGATCGCCGAGTATTTCCGAATACTTGGCGAAATCAGCGGGGGCCTCCACTAAATCCCACACCAGTCTTAAAGACTGGTTTGGCACGAGAGCGCCAATCGCTTATAAAAACTAAGTAACGCGGTTAACTTGTCCGTACTATGCTGAACCTGACATTGGCATTGGTAGTTTCATTTGTCACCACGCTGCTGATTGTGCGGTATGCCCATGTGCACGCCCATTTTTCCAGCGACAGTGATACTCAAGGGGTTCAGAAGGTTCATGCGCACCCGGTGCCGCGCATCGGTGGCCTGGGCATTATGCTCGGCCTGATCGCAGCCGGAACATTCGCAACGTTTAAATATCCCGGTCGACTCGAAGAAATTCTCCTGCTTGCAGTCAGCGCCGCGCCGGTATTTCTTGGCGGATTCATCGAAGACATCACGAAGCGCGTGTCGCCGCGTACCCGGCTTATCTGTGCAATGGCTTCTGCGCTGATCGCCTATTGGTTGCTCGGGATTCACATCAACCGTATTGACATTGCCCCGCTCGATAGCCTGCTCGCGTTCCCGGTGATTTCGGTGATTCTCACCGTCATTTGCACCGCAGCCATGACCAATGCGGTCAATATCATCGATGGCTTTAATGGCCTAGCCGCAATGGTTAGTATCTTCATGTTCGTTTCGCTTGGTTATGTGGCGTTCCAGGTGGGCGACAACATCGTCCTTTCTGCATCGTTGATCATGACGGGTGCCGTCTTCGGATTCTTCATCCTTAACTATCCAAACGGCTTGATTTTTCTTGGTGATGGCGGAGCCTATTTCATCGGCTTTATGCTCGCGGAACTCGCTATTTTGCTTGTGATGCGGAACCCGATGGTGTCGCCGTGGTACCCGGCGCTCATGCTGATTTACCCCATTTTCGAAGTTTGTTTCTCGATCTACCGACGTCGCTTCGTGCGCGGAGTATCCCCCAGCATGCCGGACGGTGTTCACCTGCACATGCTCATTTACAAACGCGTGCTGCGTTGGGCGGTGGGATCGAAAGTCGCAGCGCAATTGGCGCGCCGCAACTCCATGACGTCGCCATATCTTTGGGTGCTGTGCCTGTCTGCCGTGCTTCCCGCAACGATTTTCTGGCGCCAGAGCGGTGTGCTTGCCATCTGCTGTCTGGTATTCATCGTTGGCTATGTTTGGCTTTACCAACGGATTGTTCGGTTCCGCTCACCCCGCTGGATGATCTTCAGAAAGAAGTAAGTTGTTTTCCGAATTCTTTTCTCGTTAGCCAGGCTTCCGGCTATCGCCCCGCATCATGCTGAGTCTTGCCATCGCCCTCGTCGTGTCGTTTGTCGCGACGCTGCTGATCGTCCGTTACGCGCACGTTCACTCCCGCTTCTCCGGCGATAGCGATGTCGCCGGCGTGCAGAAGTTTCACGTGCGTCCGGTGCCGCGCATCGGCGGTGTCGGCATTCTCGCCGGCCTGCTCGTCGCAGCCACGGCGCTCAGCTTCTCCTATCCCAAGGTGTCGCGCGACATTCTGCTGCTCGTCGCCTGCGGTCTGCCTGCGTTCCTGTCCGGCTTCATCGAAGATCTGACCAAGAAGGTCTCGCCGACGGTGCGTCTCGTCTGCACGATGTTCGCGGCGCTGCTCGCGTGGCTCGTGCTCGACATTCACATCACCCGCGTCGACATCGGCGTGGTCGACCGCGCCTTGATCGTAGCCGCCGTGTCGGTGCCGCTCACCGTGCTGTGCGTGGCGGGCATGGCGAATGCCGTAAACATCATCGATGGCTTCAACGGACTCGCCGCCATGGTCGCGATGATCATGTTCGCGTCGCTCGGGTATGTCGGGTTTCAGGTGCAGGACCCCATCGTGCTCACCACGTCGATGATCATGGTCGGTGCCATCCTGGGCTTCTTCATCTTTAACTTCCCCGGCGGACTGATTTTTCTGGGAGATGGCGGGGCCTATTTCCTCGGCTTCATGCTGGCCGAGATTGCCGTGCTGCTGGTCATGCGCAACCCGCAGGTCTCGCCGTGGTATCCCGCGCTGATGGTGATCTACCCGGCGTTCGAGGTGTGCTTCTCGATCTATCGCAAGCGCTTCGTTCGCGGCATGTCGCCCGGCATTCCCGACGGCGTCCATCTGCACATGCTGGTCTACAAACGGCTGATGCGCTGGGCTGCCGGGGCGCGCACCGCGAGCGCGCTCACGCAGCGCAATTCCTTGACCTCTCCGTACCTTTGGCTGCTATGCTTGCTGGCAGTGATCCCGGCGACGGTCTTCTGGCGGCATAGCGTGGTGCTCGCACTGTGCTGCGTCGCCTTCATGGTGACGTACGTGTGGCTCTACCTGAGCATCGTCCGCTTCAAAGTACCGCGCTGGCTGATCTACAAGAAATGAATGACCACGGGGGGCGACGCACCTGACAAGGTGCGCGGCCGCGGCACACGGAAACCCCCTGATCGGGACAACAAGACAAGACAGCGCCACCATTGCGATGCGTGACATCTATGCCATCGGCGACCTCCAAGGTTGCCAAACGTCGTTTGAACAACTGCTCGAGCGCCTCCCCCAGGACGCGGATCTCTGGCTTGCCGGCGATCTGATCAATCGCGGGCCGCGCTCGCTCGATACGCTGCGTCAGGTCATTGCACTGGGTGATCGCGTCACCGCCGTGCTCGGCAATCACGATCTGCATTTGCTGGCCGTGGCCGCCGGTGTGCGTCAGGCGCACGGCAGCGACACCCTCGACGATATTCTCAACGCACCCGACCGCGACGCGCTCATCGACTGGGTGCGTCGTCAGCCGCTGGCGCATCTCGCCCACGGGCATCTGATGGTGCACGCCGGTGTGCTGCCGCAATGGGACGCCGAACAGGTCGTCTCGCTCGCGCGCGATGTCGAGACGCAACTGCGCAGCAACGACTGGAAGGCATTCCTCTCGCGCATGTTCGGCAATCAGCCCGACCAGTGGCAGCCGGACCTGAGCGACGAAGACCGCCGACGTCTCACGATCAACGCGCTCACGCGCATGCGCTTTTGCTCGGCCGACGGACGGATCGACTTCAAGATCAAAGAAGGTGCCGATGCCTCGACCGAAACGCTCAAGCCGTGGTTCGATGCGCCGGGCCGCCGCACGGCAGACGTCACGATGGTCTTCGGGCACTGGTCGGCGCTCGGGCTGGTCATGCGGGACAACGTGCTCGGTCTGGACACAGGCTGCGTCTGGGGCGGCAAGCTCACGGCAGTGAAACTCGCCGACTCACCCGCCGGACGCGAACTGATTCAGATCGACTGCCCGCAGATCCGCGACCCGCTTGCCTTCGCCGACAAGAAGCGCAACAAGATGAAAACGGCCGACAAGGCCGAGGACGCGCTGAAGGCCGCGAAAGCCGAAAAGCTCGACAAGTTCGGTAAGGTCGAGAAGGCCGCGCGCAAGCTGGAAAAGGCTGCGAAGGCGGACAAAGCCGACAAGTCTGACAAGGGGACGAAGCGCAAAGGCGAGTGATCGACGCAGTGGGTCACGGCGAATGTCCGTCACGTCCAACACGTCCCCGAGCATCGAACGAAAACGGCGCCCCGCAGGCGCCGTTTTTCATTTCGTTGTGCCGACTCAGACCTGAACTGCCTGCACGGCGTCGCTCTCGTCGTCACCCAATCCCGACGCACGCGAGCCGACCAAACCACTCTCCGGCAACACGGCTTCGGGCAGGAAGCCCTGCAATGCCGCACCCACGGCCTGCTGCGCGCCCAACGTGAATTCGCGACGATGCTCGCCGTCCTGCGGATACTGCGGTGCACCGATCGACAGACGCACCGTCATCGGCGGCGCGCGCAAAATCATGTCGATGGATTCGATCAGGCTCGTCTCGCCGATATAGGCCGGGGCGATTGTGTGGCGTCCGCTCGCCGCGTCCGTATAGAACAGACACAACGGCTGGACCGGCTTGCCCGTCGTGACCGGTGCCTGCAACAAATTCGCATGGAACGGTAGCAGACTGCGGCCATCCGTCGTCGTGCCCTCAGGGAAGACGGTGATGATGTCGCCGTCCTTCAGGCAATCGGCCAGGTAATGCATGATGCGACGCGCATCGGCACGCCGCTCGCGTTGCAGGAAGATCGTGCGCGTCTGCACGCACAACCAGCCGACGAGCGGCCAGTGACGAATCTCCGCCTTGGCGACGAAACGCACCGGTTGCCACGCATTGAGGGCAAAAATGTCGATCCACGACACGTGATTGCACAACAGCATCACGCCCCCTTCCGGCACCGGCGCGTGCTGCTCCACCTCCAGGCGCATGCCGCACAGCTTCAGCAGCTTCTGCGACCACGCACGGATGCGGCGATCCTTCTGCGGCTGCGACAGAAACGGAAACAACGTCGCCGCAGTCAACATGCCGCGCGCGAGATGCAGGCCAAGACGAAGTTTTTTGATCAACAGCACGGCAATCGCATCCTAGACGCAAGGGGCTTCGTACGCCACGCGGCCACCGACCAGCGTGAGCCGTACCTGGCCCGGGAGTTCGTATCCCAGAAACGGGGTGTTATGACCGGCGCTGCGCAGCTGCGGCGCGGACACGGTCCAGTACGTCGACGGCGCAAACACGCAGACATCCGCCGCATGGCCCGGCGACAGACGGCCCGCTCCCGGCGCGACCGCCGACAGTCGCTGGCCAGGACCATGCGTCACCCTGGCGAGCGCATCGACGAGCGGCACACGCGACTCCTCGGCCCACTTCAACACCAGCGACAGGAGCAGTTCGAGGCCCGTTGCCCCCGGCTCGGCTTCGGCGAAGGGGACGAGGCGCGCGTCGGGCGCAAGTGGCGTATGGTCCGAGCAAACGGCATCAATCGTACCGTCTCGCGCGGCTTCACGCACGGCTTCGCGATCACGCTGCGAGCGTAGCGGCGGATCGAGCCGGTATTGCGCGTCAAAGTACCCGATGTCCATGTCGGTGAGATGGAGATGGTGCGCGGCGACGTCACACGTCACCGGCAATCCCTCGGCTTTCGCCGCACGCATGAGCGCGAGGCCAGCCGCCGACGACAGACGGCACAGGTGCACGCGGGTGCCCGTGACGCGTACGAGTTCGAGAATGGTGTGCAGGGCGATGGTCTCGGCCGCGACCGGAATGCCAGCCAGTCCGAGACGCGACGCCACAGCACCGCTCGCGGCCACACCGCCCGCCGCAAGTGCCGCGTCCTGCGGCCGCAGCCAGACCGTCAGCCCGAACGTCCCGGCGTATTGCAGCGCGCGCAGCAGTGTGCGGTTGTCGGCCATCGCGGCGTTCGCCTGCGACAGTCCGATGCATCCGGCTTGCGTCAGTTGCGCCATCTCGGTGAGTTCGCGGCCCGCGAGACCGACCGTCAACGCACCCAGCGGATGAACCTGCGCGAGATGCGCTGCGCGGGCGCGCAGTTGCAGCATTTCCACGAGGTCCGGTTCATCGAGTACGGGATCGGTGTCGGGCGGACACACGACACGCGTCACGCCACCGGCGAGCGCCGCTGTCGCTTCGCTTGCCGCCGTCATCCGTCGTGCAGACAGATCGATCAGGCCCGGCACGACGACCAGCCCTTTGGCGTCGAGGGTGCGCTCAGCCGTGAAGTCGGCCGGCGGTGCATCGAGCGCCAGCAGCTCGCCGTCGGCAATGAATACGTCCTGTACGCGGTCGAGACGCGTTGCAGGATCGATCACGCGGCCACTCTTCAGATGCAGTTTCATGGCGCGCTTACCCGTTGTTTGCGGCGACGATACTCATCACCGCCATCCGCACGGCAATGCCGAACGAGACTTGTTCGAGGATGACCGACTGCGGGCCGTCCGCTACCGCCGAGTCGATTTCCACGCCCCGGTTCATCGGCCCGGGATGCATCACGATGGCATTGGGCTTCGCGAGCGCCAGGCGCGCCGGCGTCAGTCCGTAATACTTGAAGTACTCCGACGCCGAGGGCAACAACGCGCCGTTCATGCGTTCGTTCTGCAACCGCAACATGATGACGACGTCGACGTCTCGCAACCCTTCGTCCATGTCGTGGAACACGCGCACGCCGAGTTGCTCAAGGCCCGTCGGTAACAACGTGCGCGGGCCGATGGCGCGCACTTCGGGCACGCCGAGCGTCGTCAGCGCGTGGATGTCGGAGCGGGCGACGCGCGAGTGCAGAATGTCACCCACGATCGCCACCGTCAGATTCTGGAATTCGCCTTTGTGATGGCGAATCGTGTACATGTCGAGCAGGCCCTGCGTCGGGTGCGCGTGGCGGCCGTCACCTGCGTTGATCACGTGGACGTGCGGCGCGCAATGCTCGGCAATCAGATACGGCGCGCCCGACTGCGCGTGACGCACGACGAACAGGTCAGCGTGCATCGCCGACAGATTGCCGATGGTGTCGAGCAGCGTTTCGCCCTTGCTCGTCGACGACGCATTGATATTCAGATTCAGCACATCTGCGGACAGGCGAGCTGCCGCGATCTCGAACGTCGTACGCGTACGCGTCGAGTTCTCGAAGAACAGATTGAAAACGGATTTGCCGCTCAGCAGCGGCACCTTCTTGACGTCGGCATCGTTCACGCTCACGAACTGCGTGGCCGTGTCGAGAATGTGCATGAGCACGGCGCGCGGCAACCCTTCGACCGTCAGCAAATGCTTCAGCTCGCCATTGCGCGTGAGTTGGGGATGGCCGCGCCGGCCGAGAATGCCGTTAGCCATGGGCGCGCTCCGTGGCTGCGCGGCAGACGACCGCCGCTTGCGTCACGTGATGCGTGGGGATGTCAGGCAGGCACATGCTCGTCGAAGTACTGCTGGAGGATGATGCGGGCGGCTTCGGCGTCGAGCGACGTCTTTTGCGAGACCTTGATGCCCGCTTCGGCCAGCGCCGCCGCAGCGGCCACCGACGAATAGCGCTCGTCGACCCAGACGACAGGCACGTCGAACCGCCCGTTGAGTTGATTGCCGAAGCGCTTGGCCTGCTGCGTCATCTCGTGTGGCGTGCCGTCCGGATGGCACGGCAGGCCCACGACGATCAGCTCGGGTTGCCACTCGGCGATGAGTTTGCCCATTTCGGCAAAGCGAACGTCACGATTCAGATTGGCGACGACCGTGAGGGCGCGCGCCTCGCGCAGCATCAGGTTACCGATCGCGACCCCGATACGGCGTTCGCCGTAATCGAAACCAAGCACCGTGGAACTGCCCGCTGTCTTGCCAGCGGTCATGCGTGACCCGCGTCGGCGGAAAGCATCGACGACGTGACGCCAAGCAGCGCCAGTGCCGCGTCGAAACGCTCGGCCGGCGGCACATCGAACACGATGCCCGGATCGGCGGCCACCGTCAGCCAGCCATTACGGCTGATTTCGTCTTCCAACTGCCCGGCGCTCCAGCCCGAATGGCCCAGCGTGAGCAGGAAGCGGTTCGGTCCCTGGCCGTTGGCGACGGCTTCGAGTACGTCCTTGGACGTGGTCATCTCCAGACCGCCCGGCACCGACAGCGACGAGCTGTACGGCGTACCCGTGGCGTCGTGCAGCACGAAGCCGCGCTCGGTCTGCACCGGGCCGCCGAAGAAGACCGGTTGATGCGCAAGGGGATCGATTTCCAGCTTGAGATCGAGCCGCTCGAAAAGCGACGCGAGATCGATGTCGGTCGGACGGTTGATCACCAGCCCGATCGCGCCCTTTTCACTGTGCTCGCACAGATAGACGACGGTACCGGAAAAGGTAGGATCGGCCATGCCCGGCATGGCGATGAGGAACTGATTCGTAAGGTTGATACGGTCGTTCGGCATAGGGCCAAAATTTATCGGAACCTGTTTGACGGACTGCCGCCCGGTTTCACGCCCCGCAGCGCTGTCGCCGACGCCCCTCAGGCGCCCTGCGTCACATGCCGCGGCCGGTCAGCGGACGAACTTTTTCCGCATCGTGATACGGCCATCGGCCGCCAGCGGCAGCCTTTGGGCCGACTGTATCACGGAACGTCACGCCCGGTGACTAGCCGCTGTCCGAACACGCTGGCGTCAAGCGCACGCTCGCGCCACAGGGCCATCTCGGCGATCAGATCGGGACGCGACTCGGGATAGGTGTCCGCCGCAAACTGATGCAGCATGCCGCGCAGCGCCTTGACCGTCATGGCCAGTGCCGCCGGCCCCCCCGGTTCCGCCGGAGGCGATGCCGCCAGCCGTTCGCCCGTTGCGGCCACCGCCGCCGCCAGCCTTGCCACCGGCGCGAGTCCGATGGCCGCCGAATACTGTGCCACTTGCGCGGCAACAGCGGGGTCGTTCAGATTCGGAAGCGCCTCATCCGCCAGACTCAGGAACGTCTGGCAAACGTCTTGCCGAACCGCCAGCGGTCCGATGCGCAGCCAGTCGCGCGAACTCGCGCCCGCGCCCTGCTTCTGGCCGGCTTGCGCCGCATCGGCCAACGGTTCGGGCAGATGGCCGGGACGGCGCAATACGCCGAAATCGGCCAGCAGCGCGCCAAGCCAGCTATCCGGCGCCTGGGCATGCCAGGTCGCCAGCGCTTCGAGCAAATCGTGCCCGGGGATGAATTCCGATGCCGCTTTGGCGGTACCTGCCGGCGACGCCTGCGTCGCAGAGGCCTCGACAGCACCGCCGCCCATCGGCTCGGCAGGACGCGTCAGCTGCTTGCGCAGCGCCATGTTCAGGCGGCCGATCTGACGCTTGTCCGCCAGCGAAAGCGGCGCACGCGCGAAACGCAGCCAGGCAGCCGCCAGACGCCAGTAGTCGAGCGGTGCGGTCGCCCCGGCCCGATGCAGGTCGGCGGCCAGATCGGCCAGTTGCCCCAGCGCGGCCGTGGTGTCGAGGGCGTCGGCATCCGGGCGCAACAGACGCAGGAGCACACGCTCGACGTCGGCGCGCAACGGGGCCGTGCCTGCGGGCAATCCATGCAGACGGGGCTGAGCAATCGCCCATCCCGCCATACGAAGCTCGCCCGGCGTGGGTGCGCCGGGCCAACTGTCGGGACTTGGGGATGCAGAAGCGGCAGAAGCTGTCGATGACACCGATGACGCCGACGCAGCAGGTGGCGTCACCGCCCCCGCCTGCCAGATATCGCGCTCGAACTGCCGCAGCGCGTTGCGTTGCGCGTCCTGACTGCCCGGCTCGCCATAGGCGGCTTCGGCAATCGCCTTCACGAGACGCTCGCCATGCAACGCCCAGTCGGCGTGACCGCTCGACTGGAGCAACCGGTTCGCACGCCGAAGCGGGCCGAGCGCCGCCGCCGGGCCATTGGACCAGGCATCGGACGCTTCCGTCAGCGCTTCCGCGACTTCGGGCAGACGCCACAACGGCGTGTCGCGCGTTGCAACAGAGGCGACGGAGGCAACGGAATCGGGTGACGATTGCGGCACTTCGGACGATCCGGACATTCCGGACGACTCAGACATCACCATGGGCCATCTCCTGGCCGTGCGGCCTCAGATCTGCACCATCTCGAAGTCTTCCTTACGAGCGCCGCACTCCGGGCAGGTCCAGTTGATCGGCACGTCTTCCCAGCGCGTACCGGGCGCAATGCCCTCGTCGGGCAATCCTGCCTCTTCGTCGTAAATCCAGCCGCAAATGAGGCACATCCAGCTCTTGTATTCCATTCTTTCTTCAGCGACGAGCGTTCCGTTACAATGGCTTGTCAACCGCTTCGGGTCCCGTCGGCAGAGATGCCGGACGGTCTTGTGGGAACCCTGCCGGTGCAATGTCCGGCGGGCGCTGCCCACGGCGCTTTCGAGCGCTCCGAAACGGGCATTTAAGGCGTGATGGTACCAACGAACCCAAAGCCTGACCAGATCGCCGTCTATCCTGCCTCCATGCACACTGAATCCCCACCCATTCTCCTGACCTTCGGGCTCTCCGATCCCACTTCGGCCACCGGCGTGCAGGCCGACCTGCTTACCTTTGCCAGCATGGGCGGCTACGGCGTGTCGGTACTGACCGGCTACTCCTCGCAGGACTCGCGCTCGTGCGACGACGTGCAACCCATCGACCCCGACTGGATCGGCGATCAGGCGCGCATGCTGCTCGAAGACATGCCGGTCGCCGCCTTCAAGGTCGGCAGTGCGGTGAATGCCGAGAACGTCGCCGCCATTGCCGAGATCGTGGCCGACTATGACGAAACTCCCCTCGTCGTCGCGCCGGACTTCGGGCTGGCGGGCGAGCATCTGCTCTCGACCGACGAATTGCGCGAAGCCACCGCCAGCCTGCTGGTGCCTCAGGCCAGCGTGCTGGTCGTGAGCCCGCAGAGCGCCGTCGCGTTGGCCCAAACGATCACCGAGAACGAGAATCTGGCTCTCGACGAAGCCGTCTCGATCCTGCTGGAAAACGGCTGCGAGTTCGTGCTGATCAGCGACGGCAACGCGCCGCAGTTCACCCATACGCTTTACAGCGATGGCGGCATCGTCCGTGAAGACGCCTGGGACCGTCCGGCCCACAACGTCGCCGGCGCGATCGACACGCTCGCCGCTGCCGTCACCGCCATGCTCGCCAACGGGCTGGCCGTGCCGGAGGCCGTGCGCGAAGCCCAGGAGTATCTGCAACAGGTGCTCGAGAACGCCTTCCGCCCCGGCATGGGCCGCCACTTCCCCGACCGGTTCTTCTGGGCGCGCACCGAGGAAACCGAGCAGGACGATAGCGGCGCGCAAGGCTGAGGCAAGCTCGCAGCAGGTGTGAGGCGGGCGCGTAGCTTCTCCGGTTAAGCGCGCGTTGCTCACTCGTTGTGCGCTCGTTGTACGCTTGCTATGCGCCCATCGGGCACCTGCGTCCGGATGCAAAAACGCCCGCAATCGCTGCGGGCGTTTTTTCGTTTGCGCGATGCCTTACGCGACATGATGCGACATGACGCGATGCGCCACGACAGCGCGTGGCGTCCGTGGACCACGGCCTAAGACGAGCGGCTCGCCCTATCGGTCGGGACCACCATGGCGTCCTGATCGGACTCACCCTTCGGTCGTCCCCATGCGTCGATGACACGTTTGACAAACGGCTTCAGGTCGTCGCCCTGCGCGCGCAACATGCGCACCAGCGAGGCGTACTGCCCCTCGAAGATCAGCGAGTTGTAGTTCTTCAGACGCTGGATGTCTTGCAGCGCCTCGTCGTCGCGCCCGGCGAGCGCCAGCAACACGATGTAGCGCTTGATCATCGTCGGCCCGGCACCCAGTGCCAGCGCTTCGCGGTGGGCGGCCAGCTTCTCGTCGAGCTGATCGCGACTGAGGTACAACGCGCCGGTCACGGCGTAATCGCCATAGGGCGCGAAGAACAGCGCCGGATCGGTGCGATACGTCTCGACCTTGCCCGCGCGATAAGCCACCTCGACGCGCTGATAGTCGTGATACAACCACGGAATCGCCACACATGCGAACAGGACGATCACGCCATTGATGGCCCCCGTCGCCGTCGGCGACACGCTGTCGATCGGCTTCGTCTCGCAGAATCCGAGCAGGAACAAACCGGGCAGCAGGAAGAACGCGTAGTGCTGCGGATACTCCAGCATCGCGTGCACTGCGAGCATGCCAAGCAAGATGAAGGCAAACGCGATCGGTGCCGACTTGAGGCCACGCACCGCACGCGTAAACCAGAACGCCAGCGGCAGCAACACTGCCAGCGTGCCGACGATGCCGGTCTTCGCCAACAGATCGAGCAAGACGTTATGCGCGTTGTCCGCCATCTCGACCGGCCCGAGCTTGTCGACCAGTGCGAACTGGGCGTCGATGTAGTTCGACCAGCCGGCGCCAAAGAACCAGTGTTCGCGGAAGATCGCTAGCCCGTACTCCCACAGGTTCAGACGCCCGGTCACCTGGCCCGCCTGCTGCATGCGCGCCACGGCACTCCCGTCGAGTTGCAGCCCCCAGTTCACATTCGCCCAGCCGACGGCAAGCGTCATCAGACCCAGCACCGGCAGAACGGCAGCGGGCAAAAACCAGCGCATCGAACGACGCATATTGCGCGCTTCTTCCACACGCTCCATCCACACGAGCCACAGGCCAAACGCACACAACAGCGCGAGTTGCAGCCAGGGCGCGCGCGAGCCCGTCAGACAGATGCCGATGTCGAAGACCGCCCACACGAGCAACAACGCCCAGCCCGGCAGCTTTCGCTGATACCAGAGATAGAACGCACCAGCGCTCGCCATCGACAGATACGTCGCCAAGTGATTCGGCTGATACATATTGCCGAACAAGCGGCGTGCCGCTGTCACCGTGTACTTCGCCACGAGCCACGGGACATTGGCTTCGAGATGAAACGCCTGCACGACCTGCGCACCCACGGCGTACAACCCGCCCAGCGTGAGGGCCACCGCGCTCCAGCGCATGAGGACACCGCGCCACCCCAACTGCGCCAGCCAGTAACCGGCGTTGACGGCGACGATCATCGCAACGCCATACAGCAACGCCGTCATCATCAGTTGCGGCAGCTCGGTCGCCATCGTGGCGCGCTGCACGAGGACCACGGCGATAAAGCCCAGCGGCATCCATGTGACGCGCGGCATGCGCAGCGCACGTCCGTCACGCTGCCAGACCGCTACCATCGACAACGCGCCGAGCAGCGCGAAAAGACTAAAGGTCAGCGCTTCCGAATAGAACGTCGAGATCGGATACGTGTGTTTGACGAGGTTGTAGGGCAACGCCCAGATCAGGGCCAGCGTGAGCCCGATCATCGAAAGAAGCAGAGGAGGAAACAAGGTCGCCGCCGTGCAATGCACCGGTTGGAAGATGCGCAAGCATAACGAAAAAATGGCCACCCGAGGGCAGCCATTTCATGCCTGACGCGCGTGATGACGCTGTCTTCAGATCCATCGTGGGCGCGCCGCCGAACGCCGTATTGCCTAATGTAACGTTAGCAACGTCAGCGACGTCAGCGACGTCAGCAGCATCGCGTCATTCGGCAACGCGCCGCGCAGACTTAGCTCGACTTGGCCGCCGTTTCGCCACGGCACTCGGGCGGTGCCAGCTTACCCGGCAACGTCGCGCCACCCGGCGCGCCTTCGCGGCCTTGTGCGTAGCAGGTCCAGACGATCTGACCCTCAGGGGCCTTGCCGACCGACAGTGCCGCCGGCGAGCCCGATGCGCCGGCGCTCGTCGGCACAAGAACGATCGCGCCGTCGCCGGCGCGCTGCGTGTAGGCCACCGTGACGTTGCCACTCACGGAATCGATGCTCACGCCACTCACGTTGTCCGTCGGGCTCGGCGCTTGCCAGCCGCTGTTGAACGGCGCACCGTGCATGGCATTCTCGCTCACGAGCGCCTTGGCCGACGCCGCAGCGCCCAGCCCTTCGACGACACGTGCGCGCACCAGATAATTCTGCAGATACGGAACCCCTGCCGTAACCAGTACGCCGATGATCGCCAGCACGATCATCAGTTCGATCAGGGTGAAACCCCGGGATTTGGCGAGACCGGTAGTCCGGTGGCCGAAACGACGCATTGTGTAACTCCCTGCAAAAGCAATGAAAACAAAGGGGACATCGGGGGGAAGTGGGCGGAGTATGACATAGCCCCCTCGGCGAATGCCCTGCCGCAGATCAAAATCGGCGCGTGCCTTATCGGTCCTCGGAAACGTCCGATGCAAAGCCGGACGATTCATCCGGCAAGACCGTCCGGATTGTTCATCCGGCGCGCACAAATCGGACATGGAAAAGCCCTTGCCGAGACCCGCAGTCCCGGCAATGGACTCGATTATTTCGAAGAGGTTGCACGCGTCTGACGTGCCTCGCTGCGCCGCTTGAGCGCCAGCCCCACAATCAGGACGAACAGCGCACCGACGGCTGACGCCACGTAATGCGTATATGGGGCTGCATCACCCGGCAGGTGCAGCAGATGACCGACGCCTGGGTCTGAGACGATCAGACCGCCCGCGATCCATCCGAGCAACGCCGCCCCGGCCATCACGATGACCGGGAAGCGATCGAGCGCCTTGAGCACCAGTTGCGAGCCCCAGACGATGAGCGGAATGCTCACGAGCAGACCGAAGATGACCAGCGGCAATTGATGGTGGTCGGCGGCACCTTCTGCGGCTCCGGCAATGGCGATCACGTTGTCGATGCTCATCACCAGATCGGCGACGATGATGGTCTTGACCGCCGTCCAGAGCTTATCGGCCGGCTTGACGCTGTCGTGCGCATCATGGTCGGGCACCAATAGCTTGGTACCGATCCAGAGCAGCAACAACCCGCCGACCGCCTTCAGATACGGCACGGCGAGCAGCGTCACGGCAAACGCAATCAGAATCACGCGCAGGACGATCGCCCCGATCGTGCCCCAGACAATGCCTTGCAGGCGTTGCTTGGCCGGCAGATTGCGGCAGGCGAGCGCGATCACCACAGCGTTGTCGCCACCCAGCAGGATGTCGATCATGATGATCTGCAGCACGGCGGCCCAGTTCAGCTCGGCAAAAAACGCAAGCATGCGCGGAAATCCTCGGGGAACGTTTGAAACCAGTCAGACGGATGATGCCAATCACGGCACAAAGACAAAAGAGGGAGCCCGATATTCCGGGCTCCCTCTTTCAAGACCCGAAGCGCAGCCACCGGTTCCGGCAGCTGCAACGACTGGGTCGTCCGGCGGGAATTACAGCGCTGCCTTGAGCAGGCGGCCCATTTCCGACGGGTTGCGGGTCACCTTGATGCCGCAGGCATCCATGATGGCCAGCTTGGCTTCGGCCGTATCGGCACCGCCCGAGATCAGCGCGCCGGCGTGGCCCATGCGCTTGCCCGGGGGCGCCGTGACGCCTGCGATGAAGCCGACGACCGGCTTCTTCATGTTGCCCTTGATCCACTCGGCAGCAGCGGCTTCGTCCGGACCACCGATTTCACCGATCATGATCACGGCGTCCGTTTCCGGATCGTCGTTGAACATTTGCATGACGTCGATGTGCTTCAGACCGTTGATCGGGTCGCCACCGATACCGACGGCGCTCGACTGGCCCAGACCCAGAGCGGTCAACTGGCCCACGGCTTCGTACGTCAGGGTACCCGAGCGCGAGACCACGCCGATGCGACCCTTCTTGTGGATGTGACCCGGCATGATGCCGATCTTCAGTTCGTCCGGCGTGATCACGCCCGGGCAGTTCGGTCCGAGCAGCAGGGTCTTGCGACCTTCGCGACGCATACGGTCCTTCACTTCGATCATGTCACGGACCGGGATACCTTCCGTGATGCAGATCGCCAGATCCAGGTCGGCTTCGACGGCTTCCCAGATGGCGGCAGCAGCGCCTGCGGGCGGCACGTAGATCACCGACACGGTTGCGCCGGTCTGTTCCTTGGCGTCCTTCACCGAACCGTAGATCGGAATGCCTTCGAAGTCTTCGCCGGCCTTCTTCGGGTTCACGCCAGCGACGAACGCGTTCTTGCCGTTCGCGTATTCGCGGCACATACGGGTGTGGAACTGGCCGGTCTTGCCAGTAATACCTTGGGTGATGACCTTGGTATCTTTGTTGATCAGAATCGACATTGCTTGATTTCCTTCGTCCTGTTGCCTGACGGTGTGCGCTCAGCCTTTCGGGAGCGGCACGCCGCAATGGCTTCGACTGTTCTGGTTACTTGCCTGCGGCAGCCGCGACAACCTTCTGGGCAGCTTCTTCCATGCTGTCCGCGGAGATGATCGGCAGACCGGATTCGGCGAGCATCTTCTTGCCCAGGTCTTCGTTCGTGCCCTTCATGCGCACGACGAGCGGCACCTTCAGCGACACAGCCTTCGACGCCGTGATCACGCCTTCGGCGATCACGTCGCAGCGCATGATGCCACCGAAGATGTTGACCAGAATGGCCGTCAGGTTCGGGTTCTTCAGCATGATCTTGAACGCTTCGGTCACCTTCTCTGCCGTGGCGCCACCGCCCACGTCCAGGAAGTTGGCCGGCTCGCCGCCGAACAGCTTGATGGTGTCCATCGTGGCCATGGCCAGACCGGCGCCGTTCACCAGGCAGCCGATGTTGCCGTCGAGCGAGATGTAAGCCAGATCGAACTTCGAAGCTTCGACTTCAGCCGGATCTTCTTCGTCCAGATCGCGGTAAGCGACGATTTCCGGATGACGATACAGGGCGTTCGAGTCGAAGTTGAACTTGGCGTCCAGTGCCGTGACCGTGCCGTTCTTGCTTACGTTCAGCGGGTTGATTTCGGCCAGCGAAGCGTCCGTTTCCCAGAAAGCCTTGTACAGACCTTGCAGGATCGTGCGGGCTTGCGCAACCGAAGCTTCCGGCACGCTGATCTTCTTGGCGAAGTCGTCGGCTTGCGCGTCCGTCAGGCCAACCGACGGATCGATCACAACGTGGTGGATCAGTTCCGGGTGCTTTTCGGCGACTTCTTCGATGTCCATGCCGCCTTCGCTCGAACCCATCATCACGATCTTCTGCGTGACGCGGTCAACCACCAGGCTGACGTACAGTTCGTTGTTGATGTCGGCGCCTTCTTCGATCAGCAGGCGATTGACCTTCTGACCTTCCGGACCGGTCTGGTGCGTGACCAGTTGCATGCCGAGGATCTGGCTGGCGTATTCGCGCACTTGCTCGATCGACTTGGCAACCTTCACGCCGCCGCCCTTACCGCGACCGCCTGCGTGAATCTGGGCCTTGACCACCCAAACCGGACCGCCGAGTTCTTCGGCTGCCTTCACGGCCTCGTCCACGGAAAACGCCGGAATGCCGCGGGGCACCGCGACTCCGAATTTCCGGAGGATTTCCTTGCCTTGATACTCATGAATCTTCATGCGTGATTCCCTTCTTGCTGAGTTGGAAGTTTGGGTTCGAGCTTGCGAGTCGAGGCCGCATCGCGCACCGCTTCTGATGTGACGGGCGTCGTGGGCTCGTTCGCTCGATCGTTTGCGCGGCCGTTGAACCAGCGCGGGTAAAACCGGCGCACCGCCTCGCCATCAAACCGCAGGGCGTGACAATGTCCGAGTTGGAAAGGAGGTGCCGAGTTATCGGCATCGTTGGCCGCTGCCGTGTCGGGGGTATGAATCACCACGCCGGCAAACGCCTGAATCGCTGCCGTCGGCAGGACACTGCAAAGTTCTGTCAGATGGGTACAGCCCGCCGCGCCGCCAAGGCGCTCGCGAACCCCGCGCCGGAAGCCGTGCCGCAGGTTAAGACCGATCAATTGACGATATTCGGGGCCGATCTGATCACAAATCCCGGGATAAGGCACCCAGTCGGAGACGGCCTCGGCGTCATGCACTTCGAAATCTTCGTCGATCGTCAACCGCAGCCATAGCTCGTGGATCGGCGTGCCCTCCTTGCGAAGGCCCGTCGCCAATGCAAAATCCCGATCCTTATGATCGGTGAGTCGGGCTTCGATGTCCCATAGGCCATCCTCGCGCGAATACGCTTCAACAGCGATCGTGCGACGGTGACGCAAGGTACGAGGGGCAGGCGCGGAGAGCGGCATGCGGAAGTGTGCAATGCATGAACGCAGAAAGATCTTGATTCTAGCATAGGCGACAGCGTCGTCTGCCGCAGCGCAGCAGAAGCCCGTCGCATAAGGCCGAATTACCCGACCCATTGGTCGGGTTATCAAAATTCCGAGTGACGGGCACGCATGGTGCGACGCCATAACGCGATAAGCGAAGCACCACGCGTCACACGAGATTCATCGTGGTGTCACGCGAGCATTCATGCGGGTTGCATGATGGTGGACGCAACGCACGCTTCGTCGATGAATGCGCACGCATCCATAACGAAAGTGATGGCATCGGCGTCAGACGTCGTCCAGAAACTCGTCCGCACCCCGCACGATTTTGCTGATAACGGTACGCGAGAAACCGCGCGCCGCCAGAAAGCGCATCTGCTTGGCGCGCGCTTCGGGCGTTGTCGCGACCTCGCCGAACTTCTTTTGCCAGACGGCCCGGGCGCGGGCGAGTTCGGTCTCCCGCAATTGTTCGGAGATCGCGGCGACGGTTTCCGCGTCGACCTGATGCTGCTTAAGCTCGCCGACGATGCGTGTCGTGCCCATGCGCGAGGCGCGCCGGTTCACTACGCTTTCCGCGAACCGCTCGTTCGACAACCATCGCTCCTGCTCAAGCGCGTCGAGCACGCGGTCGAGTGCTTCGGGGTCCTCGGCATCCGCGTAAGGCGTGAGCTTGCGACGCAGTTCCGCCCGGCTGTATTCGCGGCGCGCCAGATAGGACAACGCGCGCCCTTTCAGACTCAGCGTCGGCTTGCGAGACCGCTTGACCGCAACGGCCTCGTCGCCCGGCGGGGGCGGTGGCGCGTTCGGATCACGGGGAGGACGTCGATTGATCATGCGTTCATCGTAGCGCTGCTTTGCGCAGCAAGAATGCAAAACGGCAGCACGACACCGTGTGGTTTCGCGCTGCCGTTCCAACAACCCAGGCACGTATCAAACGATCAGGCCTCGTCTTCCTCTTCGATCTCGCCGGTTTCGTTGATCGCCGTCACACCCAGCGATGCACGTACCTTGTTCTCGATCTCATGGGCGATTTCCGGATTTTCGCGCAGGAATTCGCGCGCGTTGTCCTTACCCTGACCGATCTTCTCGCCGTTGTAGCTGTACCAGGCACCGGCCTTCTCGACGATCTTCGCGTTGACACCCAGATCGATGATTTCGCCTTCGCGCGAGATACCCTGACCGTAGAGGATGTCGAAAATCGCTTCGCGGAACGGCGGCGATACCTTGTTCTTGACGACCTTGACGCGGGTTTCGTTACCGACCACCTCGTCGCCCTTCTTGATCGAACCGATACGGCGGATGTCCAGACGCACCGACGAGTAGAACTTCAGTGCGTTACCGCCCGTCGTCGTTTCCGGGTTACCGAACATGACGCCGATCTTCATACGAATCTGGTTAATGAAGATCACCGTGCAGTTCGTGCGCTTGATCGTACCGGTCAGCTTACGCAGCGCCTGCGACATCAGACGTGCCTGAAGACCCGGCAGCGAATCGCCCATCTCGCCTTCGATTTCGGCCTTCGGCACCAGCGCCGCGACCGAGTCGATGATGATGAGGTCGATCGAGCCCGAGCGCACCAGCGCATCGGCGATTTCCAGCGCCTGTTCGCCCGTGTCCGGCTGCGAGATCAGCAGTTCCGGCACCGAGACGCCCAGCTTGTTGGCGTAACCGACGTCGAGGGCGTGTTCTGCGTCGATGAACGCGCAGGTGCCACCGATCTTCTGCATTTCCGCCACGACTTGCAGCGTGAGCGTGGTCTTGCCCGACGATTCCGGGCCGTAGATTTCGATCACTCGGCCGCGCGGCAGACCACCGACGCCCAGCGCGATGTCCAGACCCAGCGAGCCCGTGGAGACGACCTGGATGTCCGCTTCGACCTCGCCGTCGCCAAGACGCATGATCGAGCCCTTGCCGAATTGCTTCTCGATCTGCGCGAGGGCGGCGGCGAGCGCCTTGCCTTTCTCGGCCGACAGATTGGCAGACCCTTTCTTGCTTTCTTCCATGAATCGTCCTTTGATATGATGAGCGAGACGGCTCGAGTGAGGCGTGACTGCCGGTACTGTATAAAAAACCAGTGCTCTTTGCAAGTGCCTGTTGTCCGAAAGCGCCGAAACGACAAAAAAAGCCGCGAACCACGCGCCGCAACATCACAGGAGACACACCCGTGCCGTCAGGCATTGGTGCCTACACAAGCCTATCACGCCCATGCGAATTCTCATCGCAGAGGATGACAGCATTCTGGCCGACGCCCTGACCCGCTCGTTACGTCAGGGGGGCTACGCCGTCGATCACGTCAAAACGGGGCTCGAAGCCGATTCCGCGCTGTCCGCCCAGACGTTCGACCTGCTGATTCTCGACCTCGGTCTGCCCCGCCTTCCCGGCCACGAAGTCCTGCGCCGGCTGCGCGCCCGCAACTCCCATCTGCCCGTACTGATCCTGACCGCGTCCGACAGCGTCGACGCCCGTGTGAAGGGCCTCGATCTCGGTGCCGACGACTATATGGCCAAGCCGTTCGCTCTCGCCGAACTCGAAGCGCGCGTGCGGGCGCTGACCCGGCGCGGTGCGGGCGGCGGTTCGACCGTCATCCGCCACGGGCCGCTGAGCTTCGATCAGGTCGGGCGCACGGCCTATATCAATGAGCAGATGCTCGATCTGTCCGCGCGCGAACTCGAATTGCTCGAAGTGCTGCTGCTGCGCACCGGACGGCTCGTCTCCAAGGAACAGCTCGTCGACCATCTGTGCGGATGGGGCGAGGAGGTGAGCAACAACGCCATCGAGGTGTACATGCACCGGCTGCGCAAGAAGATCGAGCCGAGCGGTGTACGCATCGCCACGATCCGCGGGCTGGGATATTGTCTGGAGAAGCCGGCAGCGGCCCCCGCCAACGCGGCATGATCGGGCTCGTCCGATGCGTCTGAGCTTTCGTCACCCCCATCGTGCCACGCCCGCGCCGTCGGACAACGCGTCCCTTGGCGGCCCGGACGATCCAGACGATCTGGACCGCCAGCGTCACCCGCATGCGGACGCCGCCGATCCCTTCGACCCTTACGCCGATCCCTTCGTACGCCCGGGCTTCGGCGCGCCGTTAGAGCGCGAGGCCGAGCCGCCGCCGCGCTCGCTTTTCGGCGAGATTCTCGACTGGATGCTCGCGCCGTTGCTGCTGCTCTGGCCGATGAGTATTGCCGTGACGTATCTCGTCGCGAAATCGATTGCCAACGGCCCGTTCGACCGCGCGCTGGAGACCAATACCTACGTTCTCGCACAGCAGGTTCATTCGGATCGTGGGCAGGTCACCCTCACGCTGCCCATGCCCGCGCGCGATCTGCTGCGCGCCGATGCGACCGACAACATCTACTATCAGGTGCTCGGCGCGAAGGGCGAACTCGTGGGGGGCACGGCAGAGCTGCCGCTGCCTCATGAAGACGACCGTCCGCAACCCGGTGTGGTCCAGTTCCGCGACGAAACGGTGGGCGGCAACGACATTCGCGTCGCGTTCACTTATGTCGATCTGCCGCGCATGCAGCCACCGGGCAGCATGGCGCTCGTTCAGGTGGCGGAGACGCTCGACAAGCGCAGCCAGTTGGCCAACGAAATCATTAAAGGCGTGATCCTGCCGCAGTTCGTGATTCTGCCGCTCGCTATCGTGCTCGTCTGGTTCGGTCTGTCGCGCGGTCTCGCGCCGCTGCACGCGTTGCAGGAGCACATTCGCGCGCGCCGCCCCGACGATCTCTCGCCACTTGAAGCGCGACAAGCGCCGCCGGAAATCGCGCCGCTCGTCAATTCGCTGAACGATCTGCTCGGACGCCTCGAGCAGAACATGAAACTCCAGCAACGCTTCATTGCGGACGCCGCACATCAGCTCAAGACACCACTCGCGGGCCTTCGCATGCAAGCTGAACTGGCGTTGCGTCAGACGTCTCCCGACGAACTGCGCCGCTCGCTCTCGCAAATCGCGATGAGCTCCGAACAGGCCGCGCGTCTCGTCAATCAGTTGCTCGCCCTCGCGCGCGCCGAGAACAGCGCGAACGACGCCGCCGCGTTCACGCCGCTCAATCTCAGCCTGCTCGCGCGCAGTGCCATGCAGGACTGGTTTCAGGCTGCTTTCGCCAAACGTATCGACCTCGGCTTCGAAGAACCGCCATTCCCGGTACATCTGTCCGGACAGCCGGTGATGTTGCGCGAGTTGCTCAACAACCTGATCGACAACGCGATCCGCTACACACCGGCCGGCGGCAAGGTGACGGTGCGGCTGCGTCACGAAGCGTCCGACGGCTTCGTGCATCTCGAAGTCGAGGACACGGGGCCGGGCATTCCGGCGTCGGAGCGTCCGCGCGTGTTCGAGCGCTTCTATCGCATTCTCGGCAGCGACAGCGACGGCAGCGGACTGGGCCTCGCGATCGTGCGCGAGATCGTGCAGATTCATCGCGGCGATGTGAGCGTGCTCGACCATGTCGATGCGCAGCATCCCGAAGCAACTGGCACGCTCATTCGTGTGACGTTACCGCTCGCCGAGGTGCCTATCGAAAACCCTCATGCGTGACGAAAATCCGCTAAATACGGCCACTTTTCGCCCCAATTCGAGGGTAACTCCCTAGCCACGTAAGGTTCGAGTCAGTTTGGCGTCAGACGGCGGTAAGGTTGCCCTCCAATAATCAGTTGCAACGGCCCGGGTGCGTCCCAGGGGCGTGCTTACATTACAGGAGACAACCGCATGGCTACTACAACGGCAGCCACCACCCATGCGCCGATGACCAAAGAAGAACGCAAGGTCATCTTCGCTTCGTCGCTGGGCACGGTGTTCGAGTGGTACGACTTTTATCTGGCCGGTTCGCTGGCCGCATTCATCAGCCGTCACTTCTTCTCCGGGATCAACCCGACGGCGGCATTCATCTTCACACTGCTGTCGTTTGCTGCGGGCTTCGCGGTGCGTCCGTTCGGCGCTATCGTGTTCGGTCGCATCGGTGACCTCGTCGGTCGTAAATACACGTTCCTCGTCACCATCACGCTGATGGGTCTGTCGACGCTGGTCGTCGGTCTGCTGCCGGGCTATGCGTCCTGGGGCATCGCCGCGCCGGTGATCTTCATCGCCATGCGTCTGCTGCAGGGTCTGGCCCTCGGCGGCGAATACGGCGGTGCTGCCACGTACGTTGCCGAGCACGCGCCGCACGGCCGTCGCGGCTTCTACACGTCGTGGATTCAGACGACCGCAACGCTGGGTCTGTTCCTCTCGCTGCTCGTGATTCTCGGCACCCGCATGGTGATGGGTGAAGAGGCATTCGGTGACTGGGGCTGGCGCATTCCGTTCATCCTCTCGATCGTGCTGCTGCTCGTGTCGCTGTGGATTCGTATGCAACTGAGCGAATCGCCGGCATTCCAGCGCATGAAGGCCGAGGGTAAGGGATCGAAGGCACCGCTCAAGGAATCGTTCGGTCAGTGGAAGAACCTGAAGATCGTGATTCTGGCGCTGGTCGGCTTGACCGCCGGTCAGGCAGTCGTGTGGTACACGGGCCAGTTCTACTCGCTGTTCTTCATGACACAGGTGCTTAAGGTCGACGGCAACACCGCGAACATCATGGTCGCGCTGGGTCTGTTGATCGGCAGCCCGTTCTTCGTGTTCTTCGGTGCGTTGTCGGACAAGATCGGTCGCAAGCCGATCATCATGGCGGGCTGCCTGCTGGCCGCACTGCTGTACTTCCCGATCTTCAAGGCGCTCACGCACTACGCCAACCCGGCGCTCGAAGCGGCCACCGCCCGTTCGCCGATCACGGTCATCGCCGATCCGAACGAGTGCTCGTTCCAGTTCAACCCGGTGGGCACGTCGAAGTTCACCAGCTCGTGCGACATCGCGAAGAGCTACCTGTCGCGCGCCGGTCTGAACTATCAGAACCAGGCAGCCCCGGCGGGCACGATGGCTACGGTGAAGATTGGCGACAAGGTGATCTCGTCGGTCGACGGCAAGGCAGCGGACGCGAAGGACAAGACCAAGGCGTTCGAGACGGATATGTCAGCCACGCTCAAGGCTGACGGCTATCCGCCGAAGGCCGATCCGGCGCAGATGAACAAGCCGATGGTCGTGGTCCTGCTGGCGATTCTGGTGATCTTCGTGACGATGGTGTACGGCCCGATTGCGGCGATGCTGGTAGAAATGTTCCCGACGCGCATTCGCTACACGTCGATGTCGCTGCCGTATCACATCGGTAACGGCTGGTTCGGGGGCTTCCTCCCGGCAACCGCCTTCGCCATCGTGGCGGCCAAGGGCGACATCTACTCCGGCCTCTGGTACCCGATCGTGATCGCGCTCATCACCTTCGTCATCGGCATGCTCTTCATCAAGGAGACGAAGGACGTCGACATCTACGCCAACGACTGATGGGGTGACCCGTCGGACAGGTGGAAGGTAGATCTGTCTTAGCAACGCCGGGGCTTTCGAGTCCCGGCGTTGTTGTTTGTGGGAGGGATCGGTGCCCGGGCGAGGCTCCGCCCATGAAGGCCGCCCGAAGTATTTTCATAGCTTTCGCAAAATACCTGTTGACAGCCTATAGCCTTCCCCATATACTCTTTTTCCTACGGCGAATTAGCTCAGTCGGTTAGAGCGACGGAATCATAATCCGCAGGTCCGGGGTTCGAGTCCCTGATTCGCCACCAGTTGTAAGAAAGGCTCTGTAATCTTTGATTACAGAGCCTTTTGTCTATTCCGATGGGTAACTTCCCATTCACGCATTGCCCCGCCCGTCTTCCCCCCGCCCGCATCTACAATTTGCGAATCATTCGCAACAAAAAGTATCGCCTCTCCCTCTCTGAGCGAATGACCTTCGTCAGGCTCGAATCCACGCGCTAACCGTTGGCACGGAACTGGCATCAATAACTCATTACGGTTGCCAAAACGGAATGAACTGGACACCCCCACCTCAAGGCGAAAGCACTGCGCCAAAGTGGTTGAAGACGAGTCTCACCTTACTCTATCGCGCGCTATGTGGAATTTTGGTGCTAGGCGGGCTCGCGTTCATTGTTGCGCACATATTTAACATTCCGACTCAATTCGATACGATTCTGCCGTTTTCGCTATTTATTCTTACTTTCGGCTTGTTCTCGATAGTAGACACTTGGCGCATTTGGCTTTTACGCCTGCCTGTCAAAACCAGATTCTCCCCGCCGGTGCCATATGGCTACCCAGGATGGCGCAGCATTCTCCAATCTGAGCTCCTCGCGGGAGGTTACCTGTTTATATTCGGCGCGCTGCTATCTCTGCTTTGAGTTGCGGGCACCCATCAAGAAGTCGACCCGCTTTTTCGGAGGCTAGCTGCTGATGAATCAGGTAGTTTTCGAAAATAAGAACACACCCTGATTCGCCACCAAATTTAAAAAGGCCATGAGCAATCATGGCCTTTTTTCTTTTCTGCTCGCGCTGCGTCACACAGCGGTCGATCAACTTCGTACCGCACCCCGAAAAGCTGCGCCAAGTGCAGCCAGCGCACCGCGCGCCCGGCTGTCCTTCACACGGGTATGCAGCAGAATGGGCAGATGCGGCAACTCGGGCAGCGACAGTCTGGGGCCTACGTCAACCGCACCAAACGGCACCATCCGTGGCGACAGCGCTGCCACACCCAGCCCGGCCATCACAGCCGCAGCAACCGCCATCACGCCCCCACCAACGAAGACCTCCGTCCAGGGGATACCCGCCTCGTCGAGAAGCTGTTCAGCAACGGCGCGCACGCCGCAAGGCTCCGCCATCGTGGCGAGCGGCAACGGCTCCCCCGCGCGATGCTGCCAGCCGGGTGCCGCAAACCAGCCGAACTTCTCTTCGGTGACGACCTCCCCGTCGCTTCGGCCAACATGCATGCGAACCAGCACCGTATCGAGTTCTCTCCGGTCGAAACGCTGAAGCAAATCCGCCGACGTTGCGATCCTGATCTCGATCAGTAGCTGAGGATCCTGCGCGTTCATCCGCGCAATCAACGCGGGAAGCTCCGGCCCCGCGACATGCTCGCTGATGCCGATGGTGAGGCGCTGACGCGCGCCCGCGACCGCAGCCACCGCGCGGTCATGGGCGTCGATGAGCTTGCGCGCGTGGTCGAGAAAGGTGGCGCCCTGCGCCGAGAGCTCGACGTATCGGGGAGTCCGCTCAATAAGCCGGAAACCCAACCTGTCCTCAAGACGTTTGAGCTTCAGGCTGACGGCCGCCTGCGTCGTCCGCAACGCTTCCGCAGCACGCGTGAAGCTGCCAAGCTCTGCAATACGGATAAAGGCGCGCACGGCCTCCAGATCAAGCGAACGCTCTGTCATTTCAAATTGTTATCATTGAAATAAGAATGCATAGCTTATCAGAATAGATACTATGGAGCGGGTCAACACACGAGGAAACTCACCATGCCACTCGCTCATATTTCAATGCGTACCGGAAAGTCCGAGACCTACAGACAGGCGATATTCGATGGCGTTTATCGCGCGCTGCGGGAGACATTCACCGTGCCCGAAGACGACCAGTTCATGGCGTTGACCGAGCATGACGCCGCGAACTTCCGCTACGGGGCGACGTACCTGAACGTCGCCCGAAGCGACGACCTCGTGCTCATCCAGATCACCGCCAACAACACGCGCACGAAGGAACAAAAGAAAGCCCTGTTCCGGCGGATTGCCGAGTTGCTCAGCGATAACCCCGGCATTCGCCCCGAGGACGTGTTCGTGAATCTTGTCGAAGTCGAGAAGGAAAACTGGTCGCTGGGGTTGGGACTCTCGCAGTACGCGTGAGGCTGGCGGACGTAGCGAAATGAAAAATCGGCGGCCCACTTCGGGCCGCCGACGTTATCGCTGAAACCAACTTCGCTTTCGGCCCGCCCGGCGCACCGATCAATCGAAGTCGAACATCTCGAACAGCGACTTCTTCTTGCGCGGACGGTCATAGTGGCGACGGCGGTCGTCGTGGCCATGATGGGTGTTGCGGTGTCTGTCGTCGTCATCGTGCCGATCACCGTCGTCGCGATACTCGCGGGACGCCCGGTGCTCTCGGGCGTCGTATCCGCCTCGTCCAAATCCACCCTGCCCGCCTTGCACAGTCTGTGCAGCCATCGCCGGAGTCTCGTCCGTGCGCTCGATCAGCTTGTCCAGCTCGCCACGATCGAGCCACACGCCGCGACACTTCGGACAGTAATCGATCTCCACACCCTGACGCTCCGTCATCAGCAGATCCGGGGTACCGCATACAGGACACTTCATCGTTTCGCTCCGTTACTTAAAGGACAACGCCCTCAATGTACCGAGCGTGTCGCAACGGAAAAACCTGTATTTCCATTCATTCAAGTTCGAAAAAACCGAACACTCAAGCCATCCTCGCCAACAAAAAAGCGGTGCCGATTTTCACCGGCACCGCTTTTATTTACCGCCCAGAAACGTATCGCTTAGTGCAGCACGCGCGCCTTCTCTGCGTCACGTCGCGCCTTGGCACGACGCGTCATCATGTTCAGCCCTTCGACGAAGGCCGAGAACGCCATAGCTGCGTAGATATAACCCTTGGGGATGTGCGACCCGAAGCCCTCCGCAATCAGCGTCATACCGATGACCAGCAGGAAGCCCAGCGCCAACATGACCACCGTCGGATTCGCCGCGATGAAGCGCGAGAGCGGACCCGCCATGAACAGCATCGCCGTCACTGCCGCGATCACGGCGATGAACATGATCGGGATGTGCTCGGTCATGCCCACTGCCGTCACGATGCTATCGATGGAGAACACGAGGTCCAGCACCAGAATCTGCATGACGGCCGCGCGTGCGGTGATCGTCGCCAGCGTGCCCGACGCGTCGCCATTCGCTTCGTCTTCCAGCCCCGTCGCCACGTGGTGATGCATCTCCTTCGTCGCTTTCCATACGAGGAAGAGACCACCGGCAATCAGGATCAGGTCACGCCACGAGAAGCCGTGGTCGAACAGTTCGAACAGCGGTGTCGTCAGTTTTGCGATCCAGGCCACCGTGCCGAGCAACGCCAGTCGCATGATCAGCGCCAGCGCGATCCCCATGCGCTGCGTGCGCGCGCGCATCGCCAACGGCAATTTGTTCGTCAGGATCGAGATGAAGATCAGGTTGTCGATGCCGAGCACGACCTCCATGACCACCAGCGTGACAAGCGCCGCCCACACCGCCGGGTCGGCCGCCAAAGCAAGTAGATAGTCCATATGTGCGCCAGAGTTTCCGTATGGTTATCGGGAGGATCGCCGCCGTTCGGCATCGGCCCTCCCCTTTCGTCTCCCGCACACAACGTAGGGTGCGGGCTCAGGACAGCATCATCGTCGAACTGATGCTTCGCAAAAACCAGTTATATACTTCACTTTAGTTCGGTTTTTCCGAAGTCTTCCCATTATGTTGAACTACCGCCATCTTTACTACTTCTGGGTGGTCGTCAAGGAAGGCGGCTTTGCCAGAGCCGCCGAGCGCCTCGACATGGCCGTCCAGACCATCAGCGCGCAGGTCCGTGAGCTGGAAAAGTCGCTGGGCCACCAGTTGCTCAAACCTGCCGGGCGCGGCGTCGCCATGACCGAGCCGGGACACGCTGCCTTCCGGCGTGCCGAGGAAATCTTCCGCCTCGGCCAGTCGATTCCCGACGAAGTCCGTGAAGCCGCAAGCGGGCGGGTGGCTCGCCTCGCGGTGGGTCTCGCAGACGGCATCTCGAAACTCGCCGCCCATGCCATTCTCGCACCGGTGCTCGACACGCCATCGCTGCGACTCGTTTGCCACGAAGGCGAGCATGAACAACTGCTCGCCGAACTCGCCCTGCACAAGCTCGATCTCGTGCTCGCCAGTCAACCCGCGCCGTACAACCCGACCTTGCGGCTCGCGAGCGAGCGTCTGGTGGAGTCGCCGGTCGACTGGTACGGACCGGCGTCGCTCGTACGCAACGCCTCGCGCGACACGTTCCCGCAATGCCTCGCCACCCTGCCCGTATTATTGCCGACGGGACACTCGGCCTTGCGCGCTCGCCTAGATCAGTGGTTCGAGACGCAGAGCATTCGTCCCAACATCGTGGGCGAGTTCGAAGACAGCGCACTGATGGCCGTGTTCGCCACGCGCGGCATGGGCGTGTTCCCGCTGAGCGAAGCCGGGGCCGGCGACGTCTCGCTGCTGCGCGGACTGCGCTGGCTGGGCCGCCCGGACGACGTCCACGAGGACATTCACGCGATTCGCTCGCGACGCGGCGAAGGGCATCCGCTCGTCACCCGCATCATCGAAGGCATTCGTGACACCACGACCGGGGTGACGTCCGGTTCTGATATAAGAAGGACTGACGCGCCATCCGAGCCGTCGTCATCTGTGAGGAAACCTCATGTCGAGTCGTAGCGACCAGCGCAAGTTCTTCCACCTCATGCTGTTCGTCGTGACGATCGTGTTCGGGTGGATTCTGTTCCCACTGTTCGGCGCGGTGTTCTGGGGGACGATTCTCGCCGTGCTGTTCCAGCCGGTGCAGCGCCGCATTCTGGTGCGCATGCGCGGACGCCCCAACCTCGCCGCCCTCACCACGCTCGCGCTGATTCTGATCATCGTGATTCTGCCGCTCACGCTCGTCGTGGGCATGCTGACGCAGGAAATCAGCACGGCGCTCGTGCGCTTTCGCACCGATCTGCCGCAACTGACGGTGTCCTTCCAGCAATTGCTCGATCGCCTGCCCGCCAGCGTTCACCGGATTATGGATCTGGCCGGTGTGCAGGACGTCAACGCCATTCAACAGAAGCTGGGCGACGGGGCGGCGCAGATCGGGCGTCTGGTCGCGGTGTACCTCGTGAGCATCGGACAGAACACCGCACAGTTGCTGGTGAGCTTCGGTGTGATGCTCTACTTGCTGTTCTTCCTGCTGCGCGACGGGACGGCGCTCGGTGCGATGGTTCGACGCGCCCTGCCGCTCGACGAGCGTCACAAGGGTCAGTTGATCCGGCAATTCACGACCGTGGTCCGCGCGACCGTCAAAGGCAACATCGCGGTGGCAGTGGCACAGGGCGCGCTCGGCGGCTTCATCTTCGCCGTACTCGGGATCCAGGGTTATGTGCTGGCGGCCGTGGTGATGGCCTTTCTGTCGCTGCTGCCCGCCGTGGGTGCAGCCGTGGTGTGGGTGCCCGTGGGCATCTGGCTGCTGCTCGCCGGGCATGTCTGGAAGGCGGTGATCCTGTTCGCGTTCTGCGGCACCATCGTCAGTCTCGTCGACAACGTGCTGCGCCCGATCCTCGTGGGCAAGGACACCAAGCTGCCCGACTGGGTGGTACTGATCTCCACCCTCGGCGGCATGTCGCTCTTCGGTCTGACGGGCTTTGTGATCGGGCCGCTCATCGCTGCGCTGTTCATCGCGAGCTGGAACATCTACACGCGTCTGCGCGACGACGATGAAGCGGCCGATGCAGGTTGATGGTTGATAGGGTTCGGCGCTGCATTACTGCTGCAAGATGCCTTCGACGTCCGTCGCGACTTGCGCCATCAGGCCATCCCAGTCACCACGCGCTGGCTGCCGATACAACGAGACCGACGGATACCAGTCGCTGTCGCGTCGTGTCAGTTGCCACCGCCAGTCCGGCGTGTAGTTCAGCAGCACCCACACCGGTTTGCCCAGCGCGCCGGCCAGATGCACCACTGCCGTATCGGCGGCAATCACCAGATCCATTTGCGCGATGACGGCCGCCGTCTCCGCGAAGTCGCTGAGCTTCGCGCCGATGTCGTGCACGTTGCCGTGCGCGCTGCGGTAGCTCGCAAGTTCGGCATGCTCCTCGTCGGTCGCGTCGACCTGTAACGAATAGAACTGGGCGTTCGTGGCGAACAGCGGTGCCCAGTGCTTGAGGGCGATGTCCCGATGCGGCGGGAACGGACGCGTGCGCCACACGAAGCCGACACGAAGCGCACCTTCCGGCTTCGCCCCGAGGGCGGAACGCCAAATCATCTCGCGCCCGGCACTGGAGCGCAGATAGGGCGAATGCACCGCCACGTCTCCCGCGATCTTGAGCAGATGGGGCAAGCTGAGCAGCGGCAATTGCCAGTCGAACGACGGCACCGGCATGTGCTCGCCGAGCACCGTCACGCCCCGCGCGAAGCCACCCAGCAGCGTGACGAGCGGTGCCTGCACCGCGAGCACCACCGTCGCACCCATCGCTACCAGACGCGGCACGAAACGCACGAACTGCAGCGTGTCGCCGAAGCCCTGTTCGCTATAGACGAACACCGTCTTGCCCGCGAGCGGCGCTTTACCGTCCCACAGACGATCGTTGAAACGGCGCGTCTGCCCCCCGTCCTGCCAGCGCCATTCGTAGTCGTGCCAGCCGTGCTCGAAGTCGCCCAGCAGCAAATTGGTTTGCGCCCGGTTGGTCCGCGCACCCGCGTGATCCGGCGACAGCTTGACGGCGTCGCGCAGGCATTGCAGCGCGTCGGCGAAGGCGTGCTGCTCGCGCAGCGCCACGCCCAGATTCACCAGCGGATCGGGCTGCTGCGGGGCAATCGCGTTGGCGAGCCGGTAAGCGGCGATCTCTTCGTCGAAGCGCCCCAGCGAACCGAGCGCACGGCCTCGGTTGAAATGGGCCTGCCACAGTGCGGGTGCTTTGGCCGAGGTGCGCTCGAACCAGGCAAGCGCACGCGCGTTGTCGCCCGCCTGTGCCCACGTCAGACCGACCGTGTGCATCGTACCGATGACGTCGGGCGACTGCTGCACCGTCGCTTCGAACAGCGCTTCGGCGCGCATCGGACGCCCCGCTTGCAGACTGGCCATCGCAGCATCGAACGTCGCTTGCGCCCCAGGACGCGGCACGAGCGCGAGCAGACGGTCGAACGCATCGGCCGCGCCTTCGAAAGCGCCCGTGCGCAACGAGACATATGCGAGCCCTTCGAGCGCGGGAAGAAATTCAGGGGATTGTTTAAGAACTTGTCGTAACTCGGCGATCGCCTCGTCGAGCCGGCCGGCGGCACTGAGTTGTCGTGCACGCTCGCAACGCGCGTCTAATGGCGTCGTCATGCGGCGCATCCTTGCTTGTCTTGGAATGGGAGGGAGACGGGCCGGCAAGCCATACGAACACCGCAAGCGGAGAAACCGCCCGCAGCGACTGGCGCCGTGGCCCGAGCAAGCGGTGCACACTACACCACCGCACGGCGCGAAGCAAGCCGCGGGGATTGGTCCGCGCGACCGCTCATAAGTTCACAACTTAAACGTAACCAATTGTCGCGATCTCCCTTGTGCGACCGGGGTTCGGGCCGGTGTATTCGCCGTTGCACCAAACGCCTTTGAAAGCACATTTTTTGAAAGCGCAAACGCGCCGCTTCAAATCGGTATCGACTGACGAAACCCAGACTTCCCGCAGTGCAGCATAAAAACCACAATCGCCCATCGGCGACGGGGTTTGCCAACGTATGACACCCGCTTTAACATCTTTTTACGGGGCAATCTGGTAGCATCCGCTGCCGTCCCTGCACACGCGCAACGTCGCTGCCGTGCTGCACTACGACGCTTCAGCCCTGTTGTCCGTCCGAACCCTCATCCAAACGAGGTCCTGATGACGCGCGTAGCCCGTCCGTTCATCCCCGCCACCGCGCGACGCCTGCTGCCCAACCGCTGGGATTTCATCGCTTTCCCGATCATCATCGGCTTTCTGATGGTCAGCTCATCGGGCATTCGACAAACCTGGGCCCCGCTGGCCGATCTGCATACCGAAGTCATCTCGCTGGACCCGTCCAATCTGCCCGAGTACGCATTACGCACGACGCTGCGCATGCTCGCGGCAATGGTGGCCTCGCTGATCTTCACGCTGGTCTACGGCACGCTTGCGGCCAAGAGCCGTCGTGCGGAAAAGCTGCTGGTGCCGATGCTCGACATTCTTCAGTCGGTGCCGGTGCTGGGCTATATCTCATTTACCGTCACTTTCTTCCTCGCCCTGTTCCCGGGACGCGTACTGGGTGCCGAATGCGCCGCCATCTTCGCGATCTTCACGAGTCAGGCGTGGAACATGACGTTCTCGTTCTACCAGTCGATGCGCACCCAGCCGCGCGATCTGTCCGAAGTCGCGGTCAATCTGCGTCTTTCGCCGTGGCAGCGCTTCTGGAAGCTCGACGTGCCGTACTCCATGCCGGGCCTCATCTGGAACATGATGATGAGCATGTCGGGCGGATGGTTCTTCGTGGTGGCGTCCGAGGCGATCACCGTGGGCGACAAGACGGTCACGCTGCCGGGCATCGGCGCGTATCTCGCCACGGCTATCCTTCAGCGCGATCTGGGCGCGGTGGGCTGGGTGATTCTGGCGATGGTCGTGGTCATCGTCATTTACGACCAGTTCCTGTTCCGCCCGATGGTCGCGTGGTCGGACAAATTCCGTCTGGAAGACACGGTCTCGCAGGCCGCCCCCGAATCGTGGGTGCTGAACGTCATTCAACGCACGCGCGCCATTCAGTTGCTGCTGCGTCCGCTGGGCAAGCTGCTGCGCACGATCGCGCGCATGCGTATGCCGATCTCGCTGCCCGCCGCGATTCACTCGGAGTCGAAGTCAGCGCTCTCGCGCGTGATCGACTGGCTGTGGGCTGCGCTGCTCGTGGTGCTCGGCGTGTTCGCGGCATGGAAGATCGTCACGTTCGTGCTGAGCGAAGTCGGCGGGCCGGAGATTCTGCGCGTGTTCGGCCTCGGCCTGATCACGCTGGTGCGGGTGATCGTGCTGATCGCGATTGCGTCGGTGATCTGGGTGCCGCTGGGGGTGCTGATCGGCCTGCGTCCGAAGCTCGCCGAGCGCATTCAGCCGCTCGCCCAGTTCCTCGCGGCGTTCCCGGCCAACCTGCTGTTCCCGATCTTCGTGGTGCTGATCGTCCACTTCCATCTGAATGCGGACATCTGGCTCTCGCCGCTGATCGTGCTGGGCACGCAGTGGTACATCCTGTTTAACGTCATCGCTGGCGCGACCGCCTTCCCGAACGACTTCAAGGAAGCCGCCACCAACTTCCGCATTCGCGGCTGGCAATGGTGGCGTCAGGTCATGTTGCCGGGCATCTTCCCCTATTACGTGACGGGGGCGATCACGGCGTCGGGCGGTGCGTGGAACGCATCCATCGTCTCGGAATACGTGCAGTGGGGCGACGACAAGGTCGCCGCGCACGGTCTGGGCGCCTACATCGCACAAACGACGGCCGCCGGCGACTATCCGCGCATTCTGCTCGGCATCGCGGTCATGGCGCTGTTCGTCGTGCTGTTCAACCGTTTGCTGTGGCGCCCGATGTACGCCATCGCTGAAAACAAGCTTCGTCTGAATTGAAGGGACCGTGATGCCGAACGATACTCAAACGATTGCCGGAAAAGAGATCTTCTCGCTCGCCAACGTCAGTCGCGGCTTCCGCAAGGGCAGCGACGAGCGTCAGGTCCTCGACGGCGTGAACCTGCAACTGCATGAAGGCGAGATCGTCGGCCTGCTGGGCCGCTCCGGCTCGGGCAAGTCGACGCTGCTGCGCATCATCGCCGGCCTGATTCAGCCCAGCTCGGGTGACATCCGCTACATGGGCGAGCCGCTCGAAGGCCCCCCCGAAGGCGTGGCGATGGTGTTCCAGACCTTCGCGCTGTTCCCATGGCTCACCGTGCTGCAAAACGTGGAAGCCGGGCTGGAAGCGCTCGGCGTCGAGCCGAAGGAACGTCGCAAGCGTGCGCTGGCCGCCATCGACCTGATCGGTCTGGACGGGTTCGAGAACGCCTATCCGCGCGAACTCTCCGGCGGTATGCGCCAGCGCGTGGGCTTCGCCCGGGCGCTGGTGGTCAACCCCACGCTGCTGCTCATGGACGAGCCGTTCTCCGCCCTCGACGTGCTGACGGCCGAAACGCTGCGTACCGACCTGCTCGATTTGTGGAGCCAGCGTCAGTTGCCGATCAAGTCGATCCTGATCGTCACGCACAACATCGAGGAAGCCGTGTTCATGTGCGACCGCATTCTGGTGCTGTCGTCGAATCCGGGCCGTGTGGTCGCCGAGATCAAGGTGCCGTTCCCGCACCGCCGCAACCGTCTCGATCCCGCCTTTCGCAAGATGGTGGACGACATCTACGCGCTGATGACCTCGCGTCGTAACGCCCACACCACGCAGAAGATGCCGCTGGAACTCTCCAGCCCGCTGCATGAAGTGTCGACCAACCTGATGGCCGGTCTGCTCGAAGCGCTGGCAGTGCCGCCGTACAACGGACGCGCCGACTTGCCCGATATCGCACAGACGCTGCTGCTGGAGGTTGACGACCTCTTCCCCGTCGCCGAAATTCTCGATCAGTTGGGCTTCGCCGAACTCAAGGAAGGCGACATTCTGCTGACGGCCGCAGGCAAGCGATTCGTGGATGTGAGCACGCAGGAGCGCAAGGTGCTGTTCGCCGAGCATCTGCTGCGCCATGTGCCGCTCGCAGCGAAGATCCGCGCGGTGTTGCAGGAACGTCGTGGCCAGCGCGCACCACGCGTGCGTTTCGAGCAGGAGCTGGAAGATTCGATGTCGGACGATCTCGCACAGGAAACGCTCGACACCGCGATCAACTGGGGCCGCTACGCCGAGATCTTCTCGTACAACGACCACACGGAAACGTTCAGTCTTGAGGACGTGGAAGGCGCGACCTGAGCACCGTCCGCTGAATCCGAGGCGGACAAAACAACGCCGCGCGAGTCTCTCGACCGCGCGGCGTCGTTGTTTCTGCTGTGACGTTCGTGACGTCCTGAGTACGCCTCAGAATGCGTAGCCTGCGCCGATCATCCACGTCTGGTTGATCGTCTTTGAATCGGGCTCGTAAGCATTCACGCCGGGGCTGACTTGCGTGACGCTGGAACGTCCGTACTGGAAGCGAGACCACTCGTAGGTCGCATTCACGTGGAAGTTGCGCGCCACCGCGTAATCCAGCCCGAAGCCCGCCACCACGACTGGCTTGTTGCCGAGATTGAAGGTGTTCTGCGAACCGGCGAGTGTCATCGACGAGCCGACCATCGCACCGGCGCGAATGTCCGCCGTCGCCACGAGCTTCGACGTCAGCTCCAGTTGCCCCATGAGACCGCCCCCGACCACGTGATGACGGTAGCGCTCGTAGAAGCCGTAAGGATCGCGGCTGCTGTCGCGGATCCAGTCGCGATAGCTGTAGCTGACATACGGAATCACCTGCGCATTCCACGTCCCGAGATGGAACGGAATGGCCTTACCGGCTTTGAGGGTGACGTCCGTGGCCGTCGAGCGCGTGGTCATCCCGTAATTCGACTGGATCACCCGGCCGGTGACGTCCTGCAAATAGCCGCCGTAGTTCACGTTGCCGTGCGCCACACGGACCGAACCGCTGAAGTACAGATTGGAGATGCCGAACAACTGCCGCTGCGTCGACGCCGTCAACGCAAAGGCCGCGGTCGTTCCGCTCTCGGAGTCGCTCTTGCCCGGGGCAATGGTTTCCCAGTAGTTCAGGCTCTGAGCACCGACACCGAACCAGACCTGATTGTTGGCGCGCAGCATGGCTTCCTGCGCATTGGCGCCAGCCGAAAAAAGGCTGGCAAGACCGGCAAAGCCGGCGGCAACGACGAGCAATGCGGTGCGTCCGAAGACAGTACCGCCGGGGCCGCAAACGATGGTGCGGCGCGAGTTCGACGTCATGGCACGACCCTCCCCAGGCGTGAACATCGACGATCCGGAAGTGACCATCGGCGTGGCCACCGTTTTCAGGCATTGTTTCAGCGCGTCTCGCGAGGCGCAAGCGGGGAAATGTGGATTCTTTGCATACCTCGATTTTCGAGAGATCCATTCGTCGTGCCAATGCCCCGGCACCGCCATGGGGAATGTCGGCCAGCGGGCCGTGGCGATTGACGATCGAAGCAGGGAGGACGGAGAAATCGACGCGGCCGGCCGCTTTCGAGGTCTTCGTCGAAACGAAACGGCCGAGGGGAGACCGTGTCAAAAAGGCCACACCTATCGGTATAGATACTGATTAGCGGTCGTTTTTGTGCGGTCGCATAATCGACTCAGAACCTGCGTGTCGTGTGCCGGGGGGCGCATAGACAAAGGCTGGAGCAGGTTCTCTTTGCGGCGAAGACCGTGTACCAGATACGAGAAGGTGCAATATGAGCTACTACCACTCCAAAGAAGAAGGCCGCGCACGCGCCATCAGCTTCACCCCCGCCTACCGCTGGCGTCGTCGCGTGTTCGCCGTGACCTGTGCGGTGCTCGCCGCGCTCGCTTACTACGCGGTGCATCACCCGAAGTAAGCGTCACGGCATCGCAACATCACGGCAGGGCGCAGCGCCGTCGTTCAGACGCCCGCCCCGTCAGCCTCGTTCAGGCCGCGTTTCCCAACACCGGCGCGTGCCAGTCGAGCGGCACGTTGGCGAGCATGTCGTCCACCATGGCGTCCAGATCGAAGGCCGGCTTCCAGCCCCAGTCGTAGCGCGCATGCGTGTCGTCGAGCGTGTGCGGCCACGTCTCGGCAATCGCCTGACGGAAGTCCGGCGCGTACTTCACCGTGAACCCCGGCACGCGGCGTGCAATCGCCGCGGCAAGCGTCTTCGGGTCGAAACTCACCCCCGCCACGTTGTACGACGAACGCACGCGCAGACGCGAGGCGTCGGCATTCATCAACTCCAGCGTGGCGCGCACGGCATCCGGCATATGGATCATCGGCAACGTGGCGTCTTCCTTCAGGAAGCACGTGTACGTTTCGCCACGACGGGCCGCCTGGAAGATGTCGATGGCGTAATCGGTCGTACCGCCGCCCGGCGGCGTCTTGAAGCTGATCACGCCCGGATAGCGCAGACTGCGCACGTCCACCCCGAACTTCGTGAAGTAGTACTCGCACAGCCGCTCGCCCGCCTGCTTGCTGATGCCATACATCGTGGTCGGATCCATGATGGCGAGCTGCGGGGTTTCCACGGCCGGGGTGTGCGGCCCGAACGCCGCAATCGACGACGGCCAGAACACGCGCAGGTTCTTCCCCTTGCCCTGATGCTCACGCGCCAGTTCGAGCACGTTGAGCAGGCCGTTCATATTGAGCGTCCAGGCTTGCAGCGGACGGGTTTCGCCCGTGGCCGAGAGCAGCGCCGCCAGATGGAAGATCTGGGTGATGCCGAAGCGCTCGACCAGTGCCGCCAGACGCGCCGCGTCGAGCACGTCGAGCGTTTCGTAATGCACCGGATGGCGCGACGGCCCCGGCGCGATGTCGGTGGCAACGACATTCTCGTTGCCGTATTGCGCGGCCAGCGCTTCGACGAGTTCACTGCCGATCTGCCCGTTCGCGCCAATGATGAGAATTCGTTCCATGATCAACCTTGCTTGAGAATGCCGAGTTCGTTACCGGCCTGAGCGAACGCCGCCAGCGCACGGGTGAGGTGTTCGCGGGTATGCGCCGCCGAGAGTTGCACGCGCACTCGCGCCTGACCTTGCGGCACCACCGGGTAGAAGAAGCCCGTGGCGATCACGCCGAGTTCGTACAGACGCTGCGCGAAGTTCTGGGCGAGCGTGGCGTCGAACAGCATCACCGGGACGATCGGATGCGTGCCCGGCTTGATCGTGAAACCCAGCGCCGCCACTTCCTGACGGAAAAACGCCGTGTTCGTGTGGAGTTGTTCGCGGCGCGAGGACGAGTGTTCGAGTTCGTCGAAGACCGCCAGCGACGTACCGACGATGGCCGGTGCGAGGCTGTTGGAGAAGAGATAGGGGCGCGAGCGCTGACGCAGCGTCTCGATCACTTCGCGACGTCCTGCCGTGAAGCCGCCCATCGCACCGCCCAGCGCCTTGCCCAGCGTGCCGGTGATGATGTCGATCTTGCCCAGCACGCCGTGGTGCTCGTGCGTGCCGCGCCCCGTCGGCCCCATAAAGCCGGACGCGTGACACTCGTCGATCATGATGAGCGCGCCGTACTGCTCGGCCAGCGCCACGATACGGTCGAGTTGGGCAATCGTGCCGTCCATCGAAAACACACCGTCCGTGACGATGATGCGGTGACGCGCCCCGGCGGCTGCTTGCAACTGGCGCTCCAGGTCGTCCATATCGTTGTGGGCGTAGCGCAGACGCTGCGCCTTGCAAAGCCGCACGCCGTCGATGATCGAGGCGTGGTTCAGGGCGTCGGAGATGATGGCGTCCTGCTCGTCGAAGAGCGGCTCGAACACACCACCGTTGGCGTCGAACGCTGCGGCGTACAGGATCGCGTCCTCCGTGCCGAGGAATGCGGCGATGCGGGCTTCGAGCTCCTTATGCGGGCCTTGCGTGCCGCAGATGAAGCGCACCGACGACAGACCGAAGCCGAAGTCTTCCAGCGCTTTCTGCCCCGCCTTGACGAGCGACTCGCTCCCGGAGAGCCCCAGATAGTTGTTCGCGCACAGGTTGATACGCGTTTGCCCGTCGTCGCACATGACCTCCGGCCCCTGCCGCGACATGAGCACGCGTTCCTGCTTGAAAAGGCCCTGCCGGCGCGTGTCTTCGAGTCGTTCGGTCAGTTGACGGTAGAAGCCCTCGCGGGCTTCCGGGGTTTGTGCGGTCATCGTGCGCATCTCCTATGCGTTCAGCGGTTTCAGCGGTACGGGGCGAACCCGCTCTGCTACCATGCAGCCATCACGGCATCCAACTTATCGGAAACTATACTTTATATTGAACTAGTTTCAATATATTGAAAAATTCTAATATCTCGGAATTCATATGGCAAGTACTCCCGCAGCCTCTGCGGCGCCTCCGATCGCCCCGCCGCCCGTCGGCGACATGATTCAGCAGCTGCGCAAAGACCGTGGCATGACGCTGGAGACGCTCTCGCGTGCGTCCGGCGTCTCCAAGTCGATGCTCTCGCAGATCGAGCGCGACAAGGCCAACCCGACCATCGCCGTGGCCTGGCGGCTGGCAAACGCCCTGGGCGTGCGTCTCGACCAGTTGCTGGGCGCGCCGTCCGGCGACCCGGAACCGGTGCGCATCTTCGGCAAACATGAGACGCCGACGCTCGCGGGTGCCGAACAGGCCTATCAGCTGAAAATCCTCGGGCCGATGGAGCTGGCAGGCAAATTCGAGTGGTACGAACTGACGCTGCAACCCGGCGCGGCGCTCGTCTCCGAGCCGCACGATCCGGGCACGCGCGAACACTTCACCGTGTTCGACGGGCAGGTCGACATCGAGGTCGAACACGTCGCGCGCCGCGCAAAACCGGGCGAGACGGCCCGCTACCCCGCCGATCGCGCCCACGCGATCCGCAACGTCGGCAAGTCGGTCGCTCGCGGCCTGATGGTCGTGATTCACGGGTAACACGGCTTTACACGGCTTTACACGGCTTACACAGCGAATTGCCGCTCCCTGCAAGGGTTCGCAAGCGTTTGCTTGCCCTCGCAAAGCTCAAGTCCTCCCCAGGACTGCCGTTAGCACACGTTCGGTCCGCATCTTCTTTCGAGGGTGCCGACAACCGATCAATTTGCCGATAACCGGACTGTGCGGATGGGACACCCCGTCACGCACGGCCACCGCATGTGCACCACCAAAGCGGAACCCGTGGGGATGACGAAGTAATGCAGCGATTGAGTTTGAAAGCGAAGTTGTGGTCTGCCGTCGCATTGATGTGGGTCAGCTTGCTGGCCATGGCGATCTGGGGAGCCTGGGCACAGCGCGACACCATGCTGACCGAGCGCAGAGCGGGCCTGACCCACGTGGTCGATGCCGGTCTGAGTCTGGCCAAGCACTACGCGGCCCGTGCCGAGCGCGGCGAAATGAGCGTCGCGGACGCGCAAAAGGCCGCCCGCGAGCAAATCGGCGCGATCCGCTACGACGGCGAAAACTATTTCGGTATCTTGAACTCGCAGCGCGTGATCGTGCTGAACTCGGTCAATCCGAAGCTCGAAGGCAAGGACATGAGCCAGTTCCGCGATCCGTCGGGCAAGCTCATGTTTTCGGACATCGTCGCTGCCGCACGCACTAACGACCCGTTCGTCTCTTATCTCTGGCCCAAGCCCGGCTCGGACAAGCCTGTCGAAAAAATCAGCCGCGTGGGGGTGTACCAGCCGTGGGACTGGTATCTGACGACCGGTGTCTACGTCGACGACATCAATGCCGCCTTCGTCGGCGCGCTACTGCGCTGGGGCGCCATGCTCGCCGTCATCGGTCTGGCGGTGTCGGGCGTCATGCTGCTCATCATCCGCAACGTCCAGCAGAGTCTTGGCGGCGAGCCGGAGTACGCGGCCGATATCGCCACGCGTATTGCCGACGGCGACCTGCTCACGCAAGTCCGTCTGCGTCAGGGCGACGGGGCCAGCCTGCTCTACGCAATGCAGCGCATGCAGGGCAATCTCCAACAGATGATCGGACGCATTCGCGGCGGCACCAGCGCCATCACGCTTGCCGCGCGCGAGATCGCCGAAGGCAACACAGACCTGTCGGCGCGCACCGAGCAGCAGGCCGCCGCGCTGGAGGAGACGGCATCGTCGATGGAGCAACTGACGTCGACCGTGCGTCAGAACGCCGACAACGCACGCCAAGCGAGCCAGCTCGCGGAGAACGCCTCGGCCATCGCGGTGCGCGGCGGACAGGTCGTGGATCAGGTGGTGGCCACGATGGAAGGCATCTCGCAAAGCTCGGGCAAAGTGGTCGACATCATCAGCGTGATCGACGGCATTGCGTTCCAGACGAACATCCTCGCGCTCAACGCTGCCGTGGAAGCGGCACGCGCCGGCGAGCAGGGACGTGGCTTCGCCGTCGTGGCCGGGGAAGTGCGCACCTTGGCCCAGCGCAGCGCCGCCGCCGCCAAGGAAATCAAGGAACTGATCGAGTCGTCGAACGGCCGCGTGCAGGACGGCTCGGTGCTCGTGGCGCAGGCCGGCCAGACGATGCACGACGTGGTGCAGGCCGTGCGACGCGTCACCGATATCATGGGAGAGATTTCAGCCGCGTCGGAAGAACAGAGTCACGGCATCGAGCAAGTCGGCCGTGCGGTGACGCAGATGGATGAAGTCACGCAGCAGAACGCTGCGCTCGTGGAGCAGGCGGCCGCAGCAGCGGCGTCTATGGAAGATCAGGCGCGTGCGCTCGATCAGGCAGTTGCCGCCTTCCGCATGAACGGCGCCGCGACGTCAGACGGGGCACATGTGCCGATGACACGCGGCACCGCTGCCGTCGCGATGCAACGGCTGGCGGCCTGAAGGTAGCAGCGTTGCCAAGTTGTGGTGGCGGTCGACGCGCGTCGGCGACTGCCATCGCTTCCATCGATGTGAGTGACCTACGTCGTCACGCAGCTGTCAGCGCTCCCGCCATGCCCGCGTCGATAATCTGACGCGCCACCGTCGGCAAAATACGCAGCGGTGCAGAGCCCGGCCCGAAGGTCTGGCTCGCGGCATACGCGCCCTCGAGAATTAGCGACAGCGCATCGACCAGCGGTGCCGGCTCGTCGAGACCGGCGGCCGTCACCAGCGCAGTGAAGCGTTTCACCACTTCCGCCTTGTAATTCACGACCGAATGGCGCGCCGCATGGTCCGGGTCGGGGAATTCCGCCGCCACATTGACGAACGGGCACCCGCGATAGCCGGGGCGACTCGCCCGCTGAGCCAGATCCACGAAAATCTGCAACATCTGCGCACGCGGCTCGCCCGGGCGCTTCGCGATGCTCTCGTCGATGCGCGCAAGACTCGCCGTCTGCATATGATCGAGATACGCCAGAATCAGGTCGTCCTTCGATGCGAACTGACGATATAGACTCATCTTGTTGACGCCCGCACGCTTGACGACGGCATCCACCCCCACAGCGCGCACACCCTCCGTATGGAACAACTCGACGGCCGCGTCGAGCAGGTGCTGCTGCGCAATCGGTGCGGGCGTGACGTGTCGACCCGGCTTGGCCGCGCGAGATGCAGCGCTGCGGCGACGTGCCGTGATGGGGGCGGCATTGGGCGTCGCGCTCACGCTTTCGCCCGCGGTTGCCGCGGTGGCTGCAACATCCGCGCCGGCGTTCACCGCGTCTGCCCCGCCGGTCGGCGAGACAGTCTCGACGGGCACGGAAGATGTTGACGATTTGGCCATGATCCGGCGCTCCCTGAACTGTGGTTTGCCATTGACGCGGGCGCTGCGAAAGCCCTGCCGTCAAAAAGGAATACTTGACATGTTACCGATCGGTTCATAACATGGCAACCTCATGTTACCGCTCAGTCACAATTCTATCGATGAACGTAGACCGTGCGGTTCCCGCAAACGTTCCCGGTTCGGCCATTAAAACCGCTTAATACCCCTCAAAGCGGCCAAGACCGAACCACAGCAAGGATCTCCGCCATGAAGGCTGCACTTGCAAGGCGCATCGACGGACGCTTCCACTACGGGTGGATCGTCGTCGGTGTCATTTTCCTCGTCCTGCTCGCATCAGCAGGCATTCGCGCGACGCCCAGCGTCATGATGGTGCCGCTCGAACACGATTTCGGCTGGAGCCGCGCCACGATCTCACTGGCGATCTCCGTCAATCTGGCGCTGTACGGCTTGACCGGACCGTTCGCGGCGGCTGCCATGCAGCGCTTCGGCATCCGTCCCACGGTCATGGTCGCACTGCTGCTGCTCGCGTCGGGCACGGCGCTCTCGTCGCTGATGACCGCACCGTGGCAGATGGTGCTGATCTGGGGTGTGATGGTGGGCGGCGGAACCGGTGTCGCCGCCGTGACGCTCGCTGCCACGGTCTCGAACCGCTGGTTCCACACGCATCGCGGTCTGGCGATGGGCATTCTGACGGCAAGCTCGGCGACCGGACAGATGGTGTTCCTGCCGATCATGGCCGCGATCACGGAAAACTACGGTTGGCGTCCGGTGGTGCTGATCGTGGCAGCGGTGGCCGCGATCGTTCTGCCGCTGGTCGCGATCCTCGTGCCGGAGCGTCCGGGGTCGGTCGGGCTGCGCCCGGTCGGTGCACCGGAAGACGCCCCCGACGTGCAGCTCACGCAAGGCAATCCACTCACGGCGGCGCTCTCGGCTCTGCGCATGGCGGCTGGCAAGCGCGACTTCTGGCTGCTGTTCTTCAGCTTCTTTATCTGCGGCGCGAGCACGAACGGCTACATCGGCACGCACTTCATCGCGATGTGCGGCGACTACGGCATCTCCGAAGTGAAGGGCGCGGGCATTCTGGCGGCGATGGGCATTCTCGATCTCATCGGCACCACGGCGTCGGGCTGGCTCTCGGATCGGTACAACAGCCGCGTGCTGCTGTTCTGGTACTACGGACTGCGCGGCCTGTCGCTGATCTATCTGCCTTACGCTTTCGGCTTCGACTTCTTCGGCATTCCGCTCTTTGCGCTGTTCTACGGTCTGGACTGGATTGCGACGGTGCCGCCGACGGTGCGTCTGACGACCGATGTGTTCGGCAAGACGATGGCCCCGATCGTGTTCGGTTGGATCGTGGCAGGGCATCAGCTCGGCGCTGCGACCGCAGCACTGGTCGCCGGTTCGCTGCGCGCAACGCTCGGCAATTACACGATGGCCTCGATGCTCTCCGGCGGCGTGTGCATCATCGGCGCGTTCATGGTGCTGCGAATCGCCCCGCATGCGCCGAAGCGTCCGGTGGCAGCCAATGCCTGAATCGACTGGTCTGCGCGTGTTGTGCGTATTTTTGGCCGATTAATCGCGAAATTTGCGACGAATCGATCGAAAACCCGCTGGCATCGCGATACGCCGATAACTCGCCGCGTCTCCCTGTTTTGGTGCAGGAAGGCCGGCGAGTTTTTTCATGACGATGCGTTGGCCGTCGCGGCGATTTCGTCGTCAGCAAGGCCAGGAAAATTGCCGTAACCTGTGCGAGTTTTGTGCAGCACAGCAACCCCCACTTTCACAGGACCTTCAGCAATGACGGACTCGCAACACACCCCACTCGCCGCGCTCGATACCGACCTGTTTTCGTCGTACAAGCTCGGCCCGCTCGAACTGAGCAACCGCATCGTCATGGCCCCCCTCACGCGCAGCCGCGCCAGCCAGGGCGACGTGCCGGGCCCGATGGTCGCCGAGTACTACGCGCAGCGCGCATCGGCCGGACTGATCATCAGCGAAGCCACCAACATCTCGCAGCAAGGCAAGGGCTACGCCTTTACGCCGGGCATTTACACCGACGAACAGGTCGCTGGCTGGAAGCAGGTCACGGACGCGCTGCACGCCAAGGGCGGCAAGATCTTCTGCCAACTCTGGCACGTGGGCCGCATCTCGCACCCGTCGCTTCAACCTGAGGGCGCACTGCCGGTCGCACCGTCCGCGATTCAACCGGCCGGTCAGGCGTTCACGGAGCATGGCTTCGAGCCGCATCCGGTGCCGCGTGCGCTGGAGACATCCGAAATCCCGGGCATCATCGAACAGTATCGTCATGCCGCCGAGTGCGCGAAGCGCGCCGGTTTCGACGGTGTGGAAATCCACGCAGCGAACGGTTATCTGCTCGACCAGTTCATGCGCGACAAAACGAACCATCGCACCGACCAGTACGGCGGCAGCATCGAGAACCGTGTGCGCATCGTGCTGGAAGTCACGCAGGCGGTTGTCGACGTCTGGGGTGCCGAGCGCGTGGGCATTCGTCTCTCCCCGATCAGCCCGGCCAACGATTGCGGCGATAGCAATCCGGAACCGGTCTTCACGTACGCCGTCGAGCAGCTCAACCGTTTCGGCCTCGTGTACCTGCACGTCGTCGAAGGTGCGACGGGTGGCCCGCGTGAAGTGGAAGGCGGCTTCGATCTTCAGACGCTGCACCGCCTGTTCAAGGGTACGTTCATGGCGAACAATGGCTATGACCTCGCACTGGCGCTCAAGGCCCGCAAGGAAAACCTCGCGGATCTGATCGCCTTCGGCAAGCCGTTCATCGCAAACCCGGATCTGGTCGAACGCCTCAAGCGCGGTGGCCCATTCAACGCCCTGAATCGCGACACGCTCTATGGTGGCGATGCACGCGGTTATGTCGATTACCCGACATTGGATGAGTCGGCGGTTTAAGGTGTGAGTTAGGGGGAGTTAGGGTGCGCGAAGCATTCATGGCACCCTCAACATTCTCGCGCAAACGCTGAAAGAATGAGGGCTCCTTCGGGAGCCCTTTTCTTATGTTACGACTTGCGACACGGCAATGGATCAATCGCCAGCTACGCCGGTCTCCTCAGAGAAAACGTTCCGCAGACGTGCCATGGCACGTCTCAACGCATGCCGATCCAGTGCCCCCGTATGTCGAACTAATCGCTGTCTATCCATCGATCTAAGATGGCTTAACTGCATCGCGCCCTGACGTCCGCCATATGTCGTGGAGACACTGTATCGAGAGGCGTCCGACGATGTGAGTGGTGCCACGATCACGGTTTGCGTGTGCTTATTCATCGGCGAAGGCGACAAAATGACACAAGGACGCGTCTTCCCGATTTCACATCCGATTGCCGGATCGAAACTTGCGATCCAAATCTCACCTCGTTTCAGCACATTCACTCCTTTGCGGGATCCGCGTCGCTGGGGCAACTCCGCAGTTGAATCAGCTCTTCCTCCGTGTCGTCGACACAAAAGTCCTCAGCCCGTGCGTTAGCATTGGGATACCACACCACTTCAATCGTATAGTCGTCGTTCATCTCTCACTCCGAATCATTACCCCGTCATCCCTCTCTCGTGGATTCGTGGATATCGTCGCAGCGCGACACATCGAAGTAAACAGATGCCAAAGCTTTCCGGAATTTTCCTGAAGCGTTCGGACGGCAATGCGATTAGGCGTCGCGCTGCCCCCAGCGCATCAGATCCGCGCCGGTGGGGTTCTGGTACATGCGCAGGCCGAACTCGGGAAGGATGGCCAGCAGGTGGTCGAAGACGTCGCCCTGTACGCGCTCGTACTCCGCCCACACGATCGTGTTCGTGAAGCAGTACAGCTCGATGGGAATGCCCGTTGCGGACGGCTGGAGCGAACGCACCATGCATGTCATGCCCTCGTGGATGTTCGGATGCGCCTTCAGATATGCCAGCGCATACGCGCGGAACGTGCCGATATTCGTCAGACGTCGTGTGTTCGCCAGCACGTCCGCCGCGACGCCCAGCGCCGCATTGGCGTCCGCCATCGAACGCTGCTTCTCCGACAGATAGCCACCCAGCAGATGCAGCGTCGACAAACGCGCGATCTCGCCGGCGTCCAGGAATCCGACGCTACCCGCATCGATGCACAGCGTGCGCTTGATGCGTCGCCCGCCCGACTGCTGCATGCCGCGCCAGTTACGGAAGCTCTCCGAAATCAGACGCCACGTCGGAATCGTCGTGATCGTCTTGTCCCAGTTCTGCACCTTCACCGTATGCAACGCGATATCCACCACGTCGCCATCGGCCCCGACCTGCGGCATCTCGATCCAGTCGCCCACGCGCAGCATATCGTTCGACGTGAGTTGCACGCTCGCGACGAACGACATGATCGTGTCCTTGAACACCAGCAACAGCACCGCCGACATCGCCCCCAGACCGGAGAGCAGCAACCACGGCGAACGGTCGATGATCGTCGCGACGATGCCAATCGCCGCCACCACGTAAAGCGCGATCTTGCCTAGCTGGACGTACCCCTTGATCGAGCGCGTGCGCGCATGTTCCGACATCGCGTAGACGGTTTGGGCGGCGTCGAGAATGCCCGCAATGGCGAGCGTGGCGTAGAGCAGCGTCGTCGCGAGCGCCACATTGCCGATGACGATCACCGCCTTCGCTGGCAGGTCCGGCACCCACTCGATACCGAACTGGATGACGAGGTACGGCAGGATGCGTGCCGCCCGGTGAAAGACACGATGCGCGAGCAATGCGTCGTCCCAGCGGTTCGCCGTTCTCTGCACCACGATGCGCACGATCCGAACAATCACGAACTGCGCCACCGCCTGAACCAGCACGGCTGCCGCAATCAGCATCGCCAACGATCCGGCCATGCGCGCCCATGGCGCATTGTCGAACCACGCTATCACTGCTTCCCACGTCATCCTGCAACTCCTTGTCTTGCTGTTTTCTCTGTCTGTTCGATGGCGCTGTTCGTCGGCATCGCCCCGCCTTCAGCGAAGAATGAATCCGGCAAACGCAAAAATGACGGCCGCTCGGGCCGTCATCCTTGGATACTTCAGGCGACGGTCGTTCCCTTCCGTCGCCGAAACTCACGTGATATCACGCGATATCACGCCTCGTCAGGTGCATTCAGCAACATGGCAGCGCGTGCATCGCATACGTCGCACACGTCGCTTACGTCCCTTACACCGACGCGCCGAACGGCACGCTTGCGACCACATTGGGCGCGCCCGGCAGCGACGGCGTAATGATCGTACCGCCACCGTTACCGCGCGACTTGCCCGAACTCAGATAGTCGGCGATCGAGTCTTGCGTGACCTCGCCTAGATACTGATTGTCGTCCCCCAGCACCGGCAGCGACGCGAGATTGTGTTCGTACATGCGCGAGAGCAGCACCCGCAGGTTATCGCCAGCCACCGCCGACGCCTTGAAATCCCGCACGCGCTCGCCGCACGTGCCCTGTGCGTGCCGCGTGTCCCGACGCGCAATGTAACCCAATGCACGCGCGCTCTCGTCGACCACCACAAGCGATCGCGTATCGAGTTCGTCCATCATGCCGTAGGCTTCAGAGAGCGTCGTCTGCGGCTTGACGGTCGGTTGCGGCGTGGCGGCGTCTTCGGCGCGCACGAGCAGCAGGCGCTTAAGAATTCGGTCATGTCCCACAAAGCTTGCGACAAATTCGTCGACCGGTCGGGCCAGCAGCGCATCCGGTTGCGCGTACTGCACGAGACTTCCCTGACGGAAGATCGCGATGCGGTCCGCCAGCTTGATGGCTTCGTCGATATCGTGGCTGACCATGATGACGGTCTTGCCCAGTTGACGCTGCATCTGCAAAAACTCGTTCTGGATCGATTCGCGATTGATCGGATCGACCGCGCCGAACGGCTCGTCCATCAGCAGCACGGGCGGATCTGCCGCCAGCGCCCGGATCACACCGATACGCTGCTGCTGGCCGCCCGAGAGTTCGCGCGGATAGCGCGACAGGTAACGCTTCGGATCGAGTGCGACCATGGCCATCAGCTCGGTGGCACGCTCGCGGCAGCGCTTCTTGTCCCAGCCGAGCAGACGCGGCACCACGGTAATGTTCTCTTCGATGGTCATGTTCGGAAACAGACCGATCTGCTGGATCACATAGCCGATGTGTCGGCGCAGTTCGATTTCGTTGATCTTGCCGGTGTCTTCGCCGTTGAGCAGGATGTGCCCGGAGGTCGGCTTGATCAGCCGGTTGATCATCTTGAGGGTGGTCGTCTTGCCGCAGCCCGACGGGCCGAGGAAGACGCAGATTTCGCCCGGCGGCACTTCAAGGCTGACCGAGTTCACGGCGGTCACACGCGTACCGTCCTTCTGGACGAAGCTTTTGGTGAGATTGTCGAGTTTGATCATACGGTTCGGATTCCTTTCGGTGTCAGCACGCGCTGCAGGCGGTGCAACAGGGTGTCGGCGACGATGGCGAGCAAACTCACCATGACCGCACCCACGACAAGCTGCCGGGTATCGCTCTGGCTGATCCCCTGGGTAATCAACACCCCGAGACCGCCGGCCCCGACGATGGCACCAATGGCCATCACGCCAATATTCATCACGACAGCAGTGCGCACGCCGCCCAGTACCACCGGCACGGCCAGCGGCAGTTCGACCAGGCGCAGACGCTGCCAGAACGTCATACCAATGCCAATCCCTGCTTCGCGAATGCTCGGATCGATCTGTCGCAACGCGAGACTCGTGTTGCGCATGATCGGTAGCAGCGAATACAGGAAGACGGCGGCCACCGCCGGTGCCGGGCCGATCCCCATGCCGTAGACGGACAGTGCGGGAATCATCAGGCCGAACAGGGCAATCGACGGGATCGTGAGCACGACCGTCGCCAAACCCAGCACGACACCGGACAGCCAGCGAAAACGCGTGACCAGCACGCCCAACGGCACGCCGACCACAATGGCCGCGCCAACCGAGGCGGCCACCAGCCACGCATGCTGACCGGTCAGGGTCAGAATGCGGTGCCAGTTGTGCGTCAAAAATTCAATCATGGGACTCCTCAATCGGTAACTATCGGGAGCAGCAATGCGCGATGCGCGCTTACTGCACCAATCCTTCCTGCTTGAGGAAGTCGCTCGCCACACGCGACACCGCACGATGGTCGATATCGACCTTGGCGTTCATGTCGCGCATGTTTTCGTCGTTGATCTTCGCGGAGAGCGCGTTAAGTTCGTCGGCGAGCTTCGGGTTTGCGTCGAGCACTTCCTTGCGCACCACGGGCGTGGCCGCGTAAGCCGGGAAGAAGCCCTTGTCGTCGGCCAGCACCTTCAGATCGAAACCCTTGTTGCGGCCGTCGCTGGTGTAGACGAGACCGGCGTCGATCTGTTCGTTCTTCAGTGCGGTGTAGACGAGGCCCGGGTCCATCTGCTTGATGTTGCGGCGCTCGAGATGGAAATCGTAGAGTTGCTCCATCGGGTCCAGACCGTCCGAGCGACCGACGAACTCCATGTCGAACGCGAATTGCATGTCCGGATTCGCGCGGAATTTTTCGATGAGCTGCGACACCGTCTCGATGCCCTCTTCCCGCGCCATCTTGCCCGGCATCGCGAATGCATACGTGTTGTTCAGCGCAGCGGGATTCAGCCAGACGAGACCGATCTTGCCGTCAAGCTCTTTGACCCGCTCGTAAGTCTGTTGCGGATCGAGCTTCTCGGTGACCTTGTTGTAGACGATGAGCGAGGTACCGGTGTACTCCCAGACCACGTCGAGCTGATTGCTCTCCATGCCCTGACGCATCACCACACTGCCGAGGCCGTTCTTCAGCTCGACGTCATACCCTTTGCTGCGCAGGTACTGTGCCGTCATCTCCGAGAGAATCAGCTGTTCGGTGAAGTTCTTGCCGCCGATGGTGAGCGTGGCGGCCTGCACGGTGGCACTCGTCGCCATCACACTCAGCGCGACAGCGGCGATGCTCAGCAAACGGATCGCACCTGCCGCGAGCGTACGAGAAAACGAAATTTTCATACCTGGGGGTCTCCTATGTTTCAGCGCGCCGGCGTGCCGTGTCGCGCGAACCAGAGCCCGCTGGCGAAGGCGACGATGCCGTCGAGCACCAGCGCGAGCAGTGCAGTCCCGGCCGCGCCGAGCAGCAGCTTGGTCTGGTCGTTCAGATAGATGCCGGGGAAGATCAACTGCCCCAGGCTGTCCGCGCCGATCAGGAAAGCGAGCGGCGCGGTGCCGACGTTGATCGCCAGCGCGGTGCGAACGCCGCCGATGATGACCGGCATGGCGTTGGGCAGATCGACGCGAAACAGCACCTGCGCCGGCGTCATGCCCATGCCGCGTGCCGACTCCCGCAACGCGGGCGGCACCTGTCGAAGGCCTTCGTACGCGTTACGCACGATGGGCAGCAGCGACGCGAGCCACAGTGCCAGAATGGCCGGGCGGTCGCCGATACCGAGCACCGCCATCGACAACGCCAGCACGGCGAGCGACGGCAGCGTGTTGCCGATATTGAAGATCTGCACCGCGCGCTCGGCATGTTTCGCGAACATCGGACGCGAGATCAGCACGCCCGCAGGCACGCCGACCAAAATGGCCAATGTCATCGAAATCGCCACGAGCTTGAGATGCTGTTGGGTGTAATACACCAGGTCGCCCCGGTACTTGACGAGCGAATCCACGCCCAGCCAATACACCAGACCGGTGACTGCGGCGGCAACACCGAGCAGTCCGAAGCCGGCCAGATAGAGAATGCGATACTGCTTCGCCACGTTCATGCTCCCTTTGAATGGGTTGGCAGCGCTGCGCGCGCGGCAATAGCTATCGCCCCACGTGACAACGCGGTCAATCAAGCATGACAACTGTTAGCTGCCTTGCGAATTGTGGTGTGTTCGATCCGAAGGTCTGTGAAAGACAACGGTGACGAACGAGGCGTCGCGAAATGCGACATGAGAGACGAGCTTTCGACGCCGTGGGCGCCTGGGCCTCTCGATGCACGCTTATTGAAAGCGCGCGAAAGTTTTACTGCACAGACTCATTGCGTGATGTAACGGACGCCGGCGCAACGAGGAACACCGGCAACGCTTTTGTTTCTATGGGCCAACCGCAGCGATTGGCTTTTTTTATTCTAGTACAGATAGTGCGTCGATGCCAACCCGTAGCACGTTTTTAGTCATAAATCTGGCCTATTTACACGCAATTACACGATACATTTCTCATATGAATCGTAATCCTGACTAATTGCGTGCGCTCGAATCCACCGTCATCACTGGCGTTGCGGCGAATTGAAAAGTTGCGAAGGGGATGCATTTTTACGACGTCCCGAAATCTGCAATTTCGATGTTTCGCATAGCGGATCGATGTGTCGCAGCGTTTTATTTTCCGGGACGCGAAGCGAGCGAATTCAGGTGCGGCAAGCGACGTGCCGACCGTCCGGAATCCGCATGTTATCTGGCCTCCGAAGGGAAATTAGAGGACCGCTCCGGAAACCAGTGCCAACCCGGAAAAACTCGTGTATTCTCCGAGGTTTAGCTTAGTTTTCAATCATTTAGCGCAAAATCGGGGAAACGCAACGGGAACGCGAGGCAATGATCTTGCGGCAGTTTGCGGGCGCGGTGATTGAACGGTAGGAAAGCGATCGTGCGCGGGCACGAGGTCGTTGAATGGCGAATAACAACTATGAAAAGTACCATCAGCCGTACCGAACAGGGCAATCGCGTTGCCGCGACCACCATTCTGGCCGCGTGCGCTGCACTCACGCTTGCCGGATTCCTCGCGCGAGCGCTCGAAGGCGCAGTCAATCCTTTACTGACCTTCTTTCTCGTCTCGGCAGGCGGCATTCTCAATCTGTCGACAGCGTGCCTGCTAGGCGTTCAATATCTCTACAACGGTAAGCGCTATTTCGCGCAGTTCGGATGCGCGTTTCTGCTGCGCGGACTGTTCATGTTTACCGAAGGCGTGTTGCTCGCGAATCAGCTTGCGGGCATCTCGACACATATCACTCGCGCCCCCTTCTGGCTCTGGCTGGTTGCCGAAGCGAGCTTCGCCGCGTACGTGATGCTTAGCGTGCGCAGCTACTCGCGCACACGCATGGACCCGCACACGCGTCCCGGCTACTCCGAGGCGGCGCGTTACGGCGCGACGGTCCTTATCATCTGGGTGACGGTTTCACTGTCGCTCGTGGGTGCGGGACGTACGCTCGTCACACCGCATCTGACCGGCGGCGTCGACATCGAAACGATTGCCCTCGCCGCCCTCTTCATCGCGTACATCGCATTGTGGTGGCGTATCGCGGCCGTCACGCGCCTGTCGCACAAGTTGTTCCTGCTCGTGTGGGTCGTGGTCTCGATCTCGCTGTGTCAGTTGCTGCTCTCGCTTACGGCACCGAGCGAGGCGTCGTATCAGTGGTATGCGGCGCGTTTGCTGGCGCTGGCGTCGCCGGGTGTCGCGACACTCGCCCTCGTGTGGGAAATCACTCGGCAGTACCAATCGCTCGCGCTGACCAATACCGATCTGGTGGAGAAGGTTTTCATCGATCCGCTCACGCACATCTATAACCGTCGCTACTTCGACAACCGCATCCGGCTCGTGGCCGAACGCGTGCAACAGCGTGCGATTCCGCTGTCCGTGCTGCTGATCGACATCGACTTCTTCAAGCAGGTGAACGACCGCTACGGACATCCGTTCGGCGACGCCGTCCTGCAACGCATCGCCACGACCATCCAGCATTGCATTCGTCTGCCGAGCGACTTTGCGGTGCGTCTGGGCGGCGAAGAGTTTGCGGTGGTGCTGCCCGAGATCGACCAGCACGCGGCGCTACGTGTGGCCGACCGGATTCGCGAATCCGTCAAGCGTGCGAGTACGGATCTGCTGCCGCAAACCGCACGCGACGAAGGCGAGGCGATCACCATCAGCGTCGGCATTGCCTCGTGGCAACCGGGCGAGCCACTCGTGATCAGTTCGATGCTCGATCAGGCGGACAAGGCGCTCTATCAGGCGAAGCACAAGGGCCGGGATCAGAGCGTGATGGGGCAGATGGCGGCTTGATGGTGGCTTGATGGCAGTATGACGTCCGGCGCTGCGCGATGCCGCCGGACGTCGCGAACGACATCAGTGCCCGCCGACGGGCGGCGACGTCGCCGGTCCTTTGAGTTCCACGGTGTTGCCGTCCGGATCGCTGAGATAGCAGGACGGCCCTTCCCCGTGTGCGCCGTAGCGTTGCACCACTTCGCCCAACGTCACACCGTGCGACGCCAGTCCTTTACGAATGGCTTCGTCATCGAACGGTTCGACGCGCAGACAGAAGTGATCGAGATTGTGTCCTTCGGGACCGGGCGCGACACCGCCCTGACGGCCGATCTTGCCGGCGACGTCGACCAGATCGATCAACGCGTCGCCGGCGCGCAGTTGCACCAGTCCGATGTCGTCCTGCACCTTCTCCAGCGTACAGCCCAACACCTCGATGTAGAAGTGCCGCAGGCGTGCCACATCGTTGGTACGCAACACCACGTGATCGAGCGCGACGAACGGAATCTTCATCGCGCCCCCGTCAGGCGCTCAGCGCGTAGCGACGCCGCTTCTCGACCTTCGTCTCGTGCGTCATCTCGCTGCGACCATCTTCGAACACCGTCTCCAGCCGCACGGTAAAGCCCCACAGCCGCGCCACGTGCTTGAGCACTTCCTCGAAGCTGTCGTCGAGCGGCTTACGTTCGCTTTGCACATGCCGCAGCGTCAGCGACCGGTCGCCATGCAGATCGACGTGCGCCACCTGAATGTTCGGTTCGAGCTGGCTCAGGTTGTACTGCTGCGCCAGCATCTCGCGGATCTCGCGATAGCCCGAGTCGTTGTGGATGGCTGTCACACGCAAGCGGCTGTCGCGATCGTCGTCGAGCACTGAGAACAACTTCAGATCGCGAATCACCTTGGGCGAGAGGAACTGCTGGATGAAGCTCTCGTCCTTGAAGTTGCGCATGGCGAAGTCGAGCGTCGTCAGCCAGTCGGAGCCCGCGATATCCGGCGCCCACAGACGATCTTCTTCGGTCGGGTCCTCGCACATGCGACGGATGTCCTGGAACATGGCGAAGCCCAGCGCATACGGATTCAGACCGCTGTAGTACGGGCTGTCGAACGACGGCTGATAGACGACGTTCGTGTGCGCGTGCAGAAACTCCATCATGAAGGCGTCGTTGACGAGCTTTTCCTTGTAGAGCTGCTGAAGGATCGTGTAGTGCCAGAACGTCGCCCAGCCTTCGTTCATCACTTTGGTCTGACGCTGCGGGTAGAAGTACTGCGCGAGCTTGCGCACGATGCGCACGATCTCGCGCTGCCACGGCGCGAGCTTCGGGGCGTTCTTCTCGAAGAAGTACAGCAGGTTTTCCTGCGGTTCCCCCGGGAATGGCGGCTCGTCTGAATCGGTGGGATCGAGGCCGTCATCCTCATCGTCGTCATGCAGTGCGTGATTGGGCAACGTGCGCCACAGATCGTTGATCTGCATTTGCAGATAATTCTCGCGATCTTTCTGACGCGCCTGCTCCTGCGCCATCGACAGACGTTTCGGCCGCTTGTACCGGTCCACGCCGTAGTTCATCAGTGCATGGCAGGAGTCGAGCAACAATTCCACGGACTGCTCGCCGTAGCGTTGCTCGCACTCGGTGATGTAGTTGCGTGCGAACAGCAGGTAATCGACGATGGCGTCGGCGCTGGTCCATGTGCGAAACAGGTAATTGCCCTTGAAAAACGAGTTATGACCGTAGCTGGCGTGCGCGATGGTCAGCGCCTGCATGGTCATGCTGTTCTCCTCCATCAGATACGCGATGCAGGGGTTCGAATTGATGACGATCTCGTACGCCAGCCCCATCTGCCCGCGCTTGTAGCCACGCTCGGACGACAGGAAGTGCTTGCCGTACGACCAATGGTGATAGCCGATGGGCAGACCGACGGTCGCATAGGCGTCGAGCATCTGCTCGGCAGTGATGATCTCGATCTGATTGGGGTACGTGTCGAGCTTGAAGTTCGAAGCGATACGCGCGATCTCATGCTCGTATCGTTGAATCAACTCGAACGTCCATTCCGACCCGGTGGATATATACGCCATGACGCGCCCTCGTTTCGGTACCGGCACGGGCCGGTATCGGTACGCTAGGAAACGGCTTTCAGGCCGCCTTCTTCTTGAACAAGTCGTGCAGCACCGGATAGATTTCGGCCGCCTCCATGATGCGTTGCATCGCGAAGTTCGAGTGCTGCTGCTTGACCGACAGGTATTCGTTCCACAGGTTCTGCGGCTCTGCGCTCGCCACCTCCACGTAGGCGAAGTACTGCACGGCCGGCATGATCGACTGCATCAGAATGTCGCGACAGATGGGCGAATCGCCGTCCCAGTTGTCGCCGTCGGAGACCTGCGCGCCGTAGATGTTCCAGTCGCTCGGTGAATACCGGTCCGCGATGACCTCGTTCATCAACTTGAGCGCGCTGGACACCACGGTGCCGCCCGACTCACGCGCATAGAAGAAGTCGTCCTCGTTCACCTCCTTCGCCGTGGTGTGGTGACGGATGAGCACGAGATCGATGCGCTCGTAGTTATGCCGCAGGAACAAGTACAGCAGCATGAAGAAGCGCTTGGCGAGATCCTTGCGGCTCTGGTCCATCGAGCCGGAAACGTCCATCAGACAGAACATGACGGCCTGCGCTTGCGGGCGTGGCTGCATGACCCGGTTCGAATACCGCAGATCGAGCTTTTCGATGTACGGAATCGCCTCGACGCGCGTACGAAGATGCGTGATCTCGTGCGCGAGCGCCAACGCCCGGGGCGACGTGTCGCCCTCGCGCGAGACGATGTCCGCGTACTCGGCTTCGAGCTCGCGGAGCTGCTTGCGATACGGTGCGGTGAGTGCGATGCGTCGGCCGAGCGAGCTGCGCATCGTACGAATGACGTTGAGGTTCGACGGCGTACCGTCGATGGAATAGCCCGCACGCACCTTGCGAAACTCCGGGATCTGCGCGAGCCGGCGTTTTGCGAGGTCCGGCAGCGCCATGTCCTCGAAGAAGAATTTCAGGAACTCCTCTCGCGAGAGGTTGAAGACGAAGTCGTCCTCGCCCTCTCCCGAGTCGCTGGCGCGGCTGCCGCCGCCCCCTGCGCCCGATGGTGGACGTTCGAAGTTGTCACCCACCACGAACTCGCGGTTGCCGGGATGAACCATCTCCCGCCGCCCGCCGGGCCCGTGGTGGAACAACGGCTCCGAAATGTCCTTGACCGGGATCGAGACCTGTCCGCTGCCATCGATATCGGTGATCTTGCGCCCAGCCACCGCCTTCGCGACCGCACGACGAATCTGGTCGCGATAGCGTTTGATGAAACGCTGCTGGTTGATGGCGCTTTTGTTCTTGCCGTTTTGCCGTCTGTCGATGATTGCTGACATAGTGGCCCCGATTGGTTGCTACGAGGATTTGCGCACGCGCAGATACCATTCCACAAGCAGGCGAACCTGCTTCGGGGTATAGCCCTTTTCCACCATCCGGTTGACGAAGTTGGCGTGCTTTTCCTGATCCTCCTTGGACGACTTCGCGTTGAACGAGATCACCGGCAGCAAATCCTCGGTCGTCGAGAACATGCGTTTCTCGATCACCGCGCGCAGCTTTTCGTAACTCGTCCAGAGCGGATTCTTGCCCGCGTTGTTGGCGCGCGCCCGCAGCACGAAGTTGACGATCTCGTTGCGGAAATCCTTCGGATTGGTAATCCCGGCCGGCTTTTCGACTTTCTCCAGTTCGTCGTTGAGCGCGGTGCGGTCGAGAATTTCGCCGGTGTTCGGATCGCGATACTCCTGATCCTGAATCCACAGGTCCGCAAAGTTCACATAGCGGTCGAAGATGTTCTGACCGTACTCCGAGTACGACTCCAGATACGCGGTCTGAATCTCCTTGCCGATGAACTCGACGAACGGTGCCGTCAAATATTCCTTGATGTAGGCGAGATAGCGCTTCTCCACCTCACCCGCATACTGTTCGCGCTCGATCTGTTGTTCGAGCACATACAGCATGTGCACCGGGTTCGCGGCGACCTCCGTGTTATCGAAGTTGAAGACCTTCGAGAGCACCTTGAAGGCGAAACGCGTGGACATGCCCGTCATCCCTTCGTCCACCCCGGCGTAGTCGCGGTACTCCTGATACGACTTGGCCTTCGGATCGATGTCCTTGAGGTTTTCACCGTCGTAGACACGGACCTTCGAGAAGATGTTGGAATTCTCGGGCTCTTTCAGACGCGTAAGCACCGCGAACTGGGCAAGCATCTTGAGCACGTTCGGCGCGCGCGGGGCGTTCGCAAGCGAGCTGTTCTTTACGAGCTTCTCGTAAATCTTCACCTCGTCGGTCACGCGCAGGCAGTACGGCACCTTCACGATATAGATACGGTCGAGGAAAGCTTCGTTGTTGCGATTGCCCTTGAAGCTCTGCCACTCCGCTTCGTTCGAGTGGGCAAGCACGATCCCGTCGAACGGAATCGCACCGAACCCTTCCGTGCCCTTGTAGTTGCCCTCCTGCGTGGCGGTCAGCAACGGGTGGAGCACCTTGATCGGCGCTTTGAACATTTCGACGAATTCGAGCAGGCCGCGGTTCGCCAGGCACAGGCCGCCGGAGTATGAGTAAGCGTCCGGATCGTCCTGCGGAAATTCTTCGAGCTTGCGGATGTCGACCTTACCGACCAGCGACGAAATGTCCTGGTTGTTTTCGTCGCCCGGCTCGGTCTTCGCAATGGCGATCTGCTGCAACACCGACGGACGCACCTTCACCACGCGGAACTTGGTGATGTCGCCGTTGAATTCGTTAAGACGCTTGGTGGCCCACGGTGACGGAATCGTATTGAGATACCGCATCGGAATGCCGAAGTCCTCTTCGAGAATCTTGCCGTCTTCCTCTGAGGAGAACAGGCCCAGAGGCGACTCGTGCACCGGCGATCCCTTCAGGCAGTAGATGGGGACATCCTCCATCAACACCTTCAGTTTCTCTGCCAGCGACGACTTGCCGCCGCCCGGAGGCCCAAGCAGATACAGAATCTGTTTGCGCTCTTCGAGGCCCTGCGCTGCGTGTTTGAAGAACGAGACAATTTGCTCGATCGTGTCTTCCATGCCGTAAAACTCACGGAAGGCAGGATAGATCTTGATGATCTTGTTGGAGAACAGCCGCGAGAGTCGCGGGTCGTGATGCGTGTCGATAAGCTCCGGCTCACCGATCGCGCGCAACATGCGCTCGGCTGCCGATGCATACGCAGTCGAATCCTTCTTACAGATCTCCAGATATTCCTGGATGCTGTATTCCTCTTCCCTGCGTGCTTCGAAACGTGTCGTGTAGTGGCTGAAAATATCCATATGCCTCACCCCCGCCTCATCGGAATACACCGCGGAAAACACCGCGATACGATGCCCGCTCTGTTGCTTAAGACCCGGATGACTGCACGATGGTTTCGACCTGGCTCACTGCATGCCGGAGCGACTGACGCGAAACCTTTCGCACTGTCCCCTCCCTCACATGAACGACTCAAAATCGGTTTAGGTTGACTTTAAACTTGTCAGTGAAAATTGCAACCGTTAACTCATCATATGCACAAACAAAAAAACTGTCGCTAGATATTTTCCGCAGCGCTAAGCATTCTCGATAACCCGCATGCCGCAAGGGTTTCCGCGTGTTGTGCACACACTCTACGCATTGCGCATGTCGCGCGAGATAGGTCAAATTTCGAGCGACTTTTGCAGCCACCACCCACGCATTGCGCACTCGGGTTTGCCTGCATTCAGAAACGTTTGAGGCATTGGTTTATTTATTCAGCAATCCTATATATTTCATCGAATTTCACACATCGACGAGATGTGTTGCGTGCAATGTTTTCTGGAAAAAAAGTGGGCGGCCCAACGACGTCGACGAGAGCGAAGACGTGGGCGCGAAGGGGATGCTTTCCTGTCGAAGCGTCGCGGCTGCGCAAAGTCGCGAAGGTCGTGCGACGGGCCTGCTCTGGAGCACGCTTGTCGCCAGTGGAAAGTCGATGGCGGATGGATGTCTTGACGGACTCACCTCCTCCTTGCAAATTGGCGATCTCTGGAATGAAGCGAACAACGTGCCAGACGACCGCGCTTGAAATCCATGTTACGCCCGTTCGCCAAAATCTGCTGCGCGGATATGTAACGCGATGTGACCCGCGATGTGCCCCCAAGCCTCCCGGCCGCATCCTCGCGCTGCCCCCGACGTCACCGCGCCGGGAACGATTCGTGCAATAATGCAACTTTGTTGCATTTATTACACAGTTGCAAACTGTGTGCGGGCGTCGCCCCATCTGTCCATGATTCGCTTCTCCGTTTGGCTCTACCGTCTCGCAGGCTGGGAACGCACGGCGCTCACGCTGCTGGTGCTCGTCCCGCTTTGGGCGCTCGTTTACTGGGCGCTGCAAGGGGTCGCCCCGTGATCGGTTGCCAGAATCTCTCGGTCCGCTTCGGACCGAACGTCGCGCTGGAAGACGTCAGCGCCATGTTCGCGCCCGGCGTGCTGTCGGCAGTCGTCGGCCCTAACGGCGGCGGCAAGACCACCCTGTTGCGCGCACTCGCCGGCCTGCAAAAGGCCGCCACGGGCAAAATCGTCAGCGACGGCCCGGTGGCCTATCTGTCGCAACGGCCCGAGACCGACCATCGTTTTCCGATGTGCGTTGAAGAATACGTGCTGACCGGTACGTGGCGTCGCACGGGCGATGCCCGTCGCCTCGGCCGGGACGAGTTCGACCGCGCCCTCGACGCCCTCACCCGCGTCGGCCTCGCCGATAAGCGCACGCAAGCGCTGGAAGCCTTGTCCGGCGGGCAATGGCAGCGCGCCCGCTTCGCGCGCCTGATCGTCGAAGACGCGCCGATCGTTTTGCTGGACGAACCGCTAACCGGCATCGATGTGCCTTCGGCGGAACTGTTGTTGGCATTGCTGGATCAATGGCGCAACGAGGGACGCACCGTTGTGACCGTGCTCCACGACTTGCCGCTGGTGCTCGAACGCTTCGCGCACGTGGCCGTGATGGCCGGACGTCTGGTGGCCTCGGGCACACCGGCGTCCTGCCTTCAGGGCGGGTTCCCGTCGGCGGACGGCGTGGGCGGCAGCGCGCACCCGGGCCTGTCGGCGGCGGGGGGCTACACCGCGTTTGCCGCGACACCACCGTCGATCACCGCTGCGGCCGCCCCCTTCCCCGGAGGCCGTCGATGAGCGCGCTGCTCGATCTCGTCATTGGCCCGTTCGCGGAATTCGACTTCATGCGCCACGCGCTGGTCGGCAGTCTGGCGCTGTCTCTGGGTTGCACGCCCGTGGGCGTATTTTTGTTGCTGCGCCGCATGAGCCTGATGGGCGACTCGCTTTCGCACGCGGTATTGCCGGGTGCGGCGGTCGGCTATCTGATCGGTGGCCTGTCGCTGCCGTGGATGGCCGGGGGTGGCATGATCGCGGGTCTGCTCGTGGCGCTGCTCGCCGGTTTGTCGAGCCGCCGTACACGGCTGGATGAAGGCGCGTCGTTCGCCGGCTTCTATTTGCTGGCGCTCGCGGGCGGCGTGGTCATCGTGTCGAAGTGGGGTAACAGCGTCGACCTGATGAACCTGCTGTTCGGCTCGGTACTGGCGGTGGACGACCCTTCGCTGATACTCGTCGCGGCCATCACGACGGTCACGCTGTTGTGGTTTGGCTGGCACTATCGGGGTCTCGTGCTCGACAGCGCCGACCCGACCTTCCTGGGTCAGGGCCAGGGCAGGAGCGTGATGCGCTACCACCTGGGCTTTACCGTGCTGACGGTGATGAACCTCGTCTCCGGTTTCCAGGCGATGGGCACGCTCATGGCCGTGGGGCTGATGATGCTGCCGGCGGCCACCGCCCGGCTCGTCTCCCGCACGCTGCCCGGCATGCTGCTCACCGCTTGGCTGGTGGCCAGCGCGTCGAGCGTGATCGGGTTGCTGATTTCGTACTATCTGGCTTGCCCTTCCGGGCCGGCCATCGTTCTGACGGCAGGCGTCGCCTATCTGGGCGCGCTGCTAGTTTCGCCTGGCGGTGCCGGCACGGCCAAGGCGTCTGCGCTTTAAGAGAGGAAAACATGTTCGGATTGGGTCTTGGGGGCAACAACGCGTCACGCCGCAAATCGTGGCTCGGCGCCGGTCCCTTTGCAGTTTTCGCGGCGATTTTTTCGCTCGCCGTCGCCTTCGCGAGCCCGGCGCACGCGCAGGACACGCGCCTGCCTGTCAGCGCCAGCTTCAGCATTCTGTCCGACATCGTGAAAGCCGTTGGCGGCGACCGGGTCGACGTCACCACGCTCGTCGGCCCCGATCAGGACACGCACACCTATGAGCCGACCCCGGCGGACGTCGCCAAACTCTCGGGCACCAAGCTGTTCTTCGTGAACGGTCTGGGCTTCGAAGGCTGGCTGCCGCGCCTGATGAAGTCGAGCCACTACCCCGGCGAACTGGTCACGGTCACGAAGGGCCTCAAGGCCCGTACGATGGTCGATGACGGCAAGACGGTGACCGATCCGCACATGTTTCAGGATCCCGAGCGCGTGAAGACGATGGCGGACAATATCGCCGCCGCCCTCTCGAAGGCCGACCCGGCGGGCGCGAACTACTATGCGGATCGCGCCAGAAACTATCGCGGCGCGCTCGACGACCTGATCGTCTGGGCCAACAAGCAACTGGCCCCGATTCCGCAGTCGCGCCGCGTGGTGCTGACCTCGCATGACGCCTTCGGCTATCTGGGCCAGCGTTTCGGCATCAAGTTCCTCGCCCCGGAAGGCGTGTCGACGGAGAGCGAAGCCAGCGCCAAGGACGTCTCCAACCTGATCCGCGTGATCCGACGCACCGGCATCAAGGCCGTCTTCATGGAAAACATCTCCAATCCGCGTCTGGTGCAACGCATTGCGCACGACGCAAAGGTGACCGTGGACGGCAAGCTGTACTCCGACGCCCTGTCGAAGAACCCGGAAGCGACCACCTACCTCCAGTTGTTCCAGTACAACATCCGGGCGCTCGCCGCCGCCATGAAGGACAACCGGTAATCCCCCCGGCGCTCCTGCGCTCCCCTGCGGTGCACGCGGTATAATGCGTGCACCACACACCGGCCCCGCTACGGAGGTCCGGACAGGCCGGCCATGCCGGCTTTTGCGTTTGGGTCGTCACTTTTTTTTGGTCGTCACATTTCTCGCACGACCGAAGACTGACCTTTTGAACCCCTGAAACATCCGGCAACGGACACATACGGACGCCCCCAGGTTAATCACTGCGAACGGCGCACACTCAATGGCAAAGAAGATTTACATCAAGACGTTCGGCTGTCAGATGAACGAGTACGACTCCGACAAGATGGCGGACGTGCTGGGAGCCGCCGAAGGTCTCGAGAAGACCGACACCCCCGAAGACGCCGACGTCATCCTGTTCAACACCTGCTCCGTGCGCGAAAAGGCGCAGGAAAAAGTGTTCTCGGATCTGGGCCGCATGCGCGCCCTCAAGGAAATCAAGCCGGATCTGGTGATCGGTGTCGGCGGTTGTGTCGCCAGTCAGGAAGGCGCGGCCATCGTGCAACGCGCCCCGTACGTGGACGTAGTGTTCGGCCCGCAAACGCTGCACCGCCTGCCGCAGATGCTCGAAGCGCGCCGCTCGACCGGCCGTTCGCAAGTCGACATCTCCTTCCCCGAAATCGAGAAGTTCGATCACCTGCCGCCGGCCAAGGTCGAGGGGGCTACGGCATTCGTCTCGATCATGGAAGGCTGCTCGAAGTATTGCAGCTACTGCGTGGTGCCCTACACGCGCGGCGACGAAGTCTCGCGTCCGTTCGAAGACGTGCTCACCGAAATTGCCGGTCTGGCCGAACAAGGCGTGCGTGAAATCACGCTGCTGGGCCAGAACGTGAATGCCTATCGCGGTCTGATGGCCGACGGCGAGATCGCCGACTTCGCACTGCTCATCGAGTACGTGGCGGAAGTGCCGGGCGTCGAGCGCATTCGTTACACGACGAGCCATCCGAAGGAATTCACGCAGCGCCTGATCGACACCTACGCCAAGGTGCCCAAGCTCGTGAGCCACCTGCACCTGCCGGTGCAACACGGCGCCGACCGCGTGCTGTCGGCCATGAAGCGCGGCTACACGGTGCTGGAGTACAAGTCGATCATCCGTCGCCTGCGTCAGGTGCGCCCGGAGATGTCGATGTCGTCGGACTTCATCGTCGGCTTCCCCGGCGAGACGGAAGAGGATTTCGACAAGCTCATGGCCATGATTCACGACATCGGCTACGACACCAGCTTCTCGTTCATCTACAGCCCGCGCCCCGGCACGCCGGCTGCGAACTTGCAGGACGACACACCGCGCGAAGTGAAGCTGCGCCGTCTGCAACACTTGCAGGCCGTGATCGAAGAGAACGCCGCACGCATCAGCCAGAGCATGGTCGGCTCGCGTCAGCGTATCCTCGTCGAAGGCGTATCGCGCAAGGACCCGAACGAGCTGCAAGGCCGCACGGAGAACAACCGCGTGGTCAACTTCCCGGCCCCTGAGGCACAGCGTGCCGCGCTGATCGGGCAGATGACCGACGTGGTGATCACCTTCGCCTACCCGCACTCGCTGCGTGGCGAACTGGTGACCACGCACTGAGCGACGCAGCGAACATCGAACGACCTGAACAGGCAACCGACCGGATTATCTTGAAAGCACCCGTCCAAGAATTCACCGCCCCGCGCGACGACAATCGCCGTCTGGCCAATCTCTGCGGCCCGCTCGACGAGAACCTGCGTCAGATCGAACAGGCGCTCGACGTCTCGATCACCCGCCGTGGGCATCGCTTCTCGATTCGCGGCAAGAGCGCCGCCGTCGCCACGCAAGCCCTCGAGAGTTTTTACAACCGCGCCACCGAAGCGCTGTCCGTCGACGATATCCAGTTGGGTCTCGTGGAGACGCGTCAGGGCCTCGCGCCGACCGTGCGCCATGGCGACGACAACCCGTTCGCCGCCGGCGAGACGGAAGACGGCTCGCCTGTGCTTCACACGCGTCGCAGCGACCTGCACGGCCGCACGCCGGCGCAGCGCGACTATCTGAAGCAGATCCTCTCGCACGACGTGACGTTCGGTATCGGCCCGGCCGGTACTGGCAAGACGTATCTGGCGGTGGCCTGCGCTGTCGACGCCCTTGAGCGCGACGCCGTCAAACGCATCGTGCTCACGCGCCCGGCAGTGGAAGCGGGCGAGCGTCTGGGTTTCCTGCCGGGCGATCTCGCGCAGAAGGTCGATCCGTACCTGCGTCCGCTGTACGACGCGCTCTACGATCTGCTCGGCTTCGACAAGACGCAGAAGTACTTCGAGAAGCAGATGATCGAGATCGCGCCGCTCGCCTACATGCGCGGGCGCACGCTCAATCACGCGTTCATCATTCTGGACGAGGCGCAGAACACCACGCCCGAGCAGATGAAGATGTTCCTCACACGTATCGGTTTCGGCAGCAAGGCGGTCGTGACCGGCGACACCACGCAGGTCGACCTGCCGCGCGGCCAGAAGAGCGGCCTGATGGAAGCGCAGGTGATTCTGAAGAACGTGCGCGGTATCGCGATGACTCGCTTCACCAGCGTCGACGTCGTGCGTCACCCGCTGGTCGCGCGCATCGTCGAAGCGTATGACGAGCACGCGCAACATCTGGAAGCCGGGCTGGACCTGCCGGCGTCGGAGCAAGGACGCGAGCGCTCGTCGCGTGGTCCGCGTGCTGCCGGAGGCAAGGCATGAGCGAGCGTGCCGTGCGCCACGCACTCACGCTGACGAGCCAGTTCGTCGCGGGTCCGGCGTTCGCGTCGCACAAGGCGCTACTCACGCGCACTGCGGTGCGTCGCTGGGTACAGGCCGCGCTGCTGGCCGACGCCGAGCTGACGCTACGCTTCGTCGACGCCGACGAAGGCCAGACGCTCAATCGCGGCTATCGCGGCAAGGACTACGCCACGAATGTGCTGACGTTCGCCTACGCGCAGGACGAAAGCGATCCGGTGACGGGCGACATCGTGCTGTGCTGCCCGGTGGTCGAGCGCGAAGCGAATGAGCAAGGCATTGCGCTCGAAGCCCATTACGCGCACCTGATCGTGCACGGCGTGCTCCACGCGCAGGGCTACGATCACGAAGAAGACGACGAAGCGCAGGAGATGGAAGGCCTGGAGACGGAGATTCTCGCCGGGCTGGGCTATGCCGATCCCTACGCATCCGAGAAGTCGCCGCCTGCCGCAGCAGCGGCCGAACCGGTGAAGGCTCCGAAAAGCCGTCAGGCCAAAACGTCTGTCGAGTCCGTCGCGTCTGCCAAGCCGGCCAAGACGTCCAAAGCGCTGGCCTCCCGCCGCACCTGAACCGAGACCGAACGAACGTATGGACCGCATCCCCGACCGACCGACAGCTCCTGAAGCGCCTGTAGCTCCCCAGGCCAGCACGTCGAGCGGCCCGGGATGCGACCGATACCCTCCGGACCTCGGCGTCTCACGTCACCTGAGCGCGGAAGAAATGAGCGAATCGCTCGACGCCGCGCTCACCGGTTGGGACGGCCGCGAAGACCTCTGGATCTTTGCCTACGGCTCGCTCATCTGGAACCCCGGCATGCCCGTCGAGGAATGCCTGCGCGCCCGCGTGCACGGCTATCACCGGGGGCTGTACCTGTGGTCGCGCGTCAATCGCGGCACGCCGGAGCAGCCGGGACTCGTGCTGGCGCTCGATCGCGGCGGCTCGTGCGCCGGGGTGGCGATGCGTCTCGCCGCTAAGCACGTCCGCACGGAATTCGAAACGCTCTGGTATCGGGAAATGGCAATGGGCTCGTATCGTCCGATGTGGCTGAACTGCCAGTTGGCCGACGGCCGCACCAAGCCGGGCCTCGCCTTCGTCATGCGACGTGAAGCGGCGAGCTACGCAGGCCGCCTGCCCGACGCCATCGTCCGCCAGGTGTTCGATCGGGCCCAGGGACGCTACGGCACCACGCACGACTATGTCGCCCGTACGGTCAAGGCGCTGCGCGAAGCGGGCATGCCCGACCCGGCGCTCGAAGCGGTGCTGCGTCGCTGCGAGGCAAAGTAAGCGCGAAAGTGAGCGCACCAGAATGCAGCATCCCGTGCGCTGAAATGTCCTGAAATATGCATGGCGGTGTGCGTGTCGCCTCAAGCGTTGCAATGCAGCCAGCCTGACGCGGTAATGCCGCACATCTGGTGTATCCTTGAGCTTCCTGTAACAGCTCGGCGTCCGCCCAACTTGGACGCGCCGTCATGAACGACCCTTATCCCAGTCGACCCGGTCCAAAGAAAACCGACAAACCTCGCTCTCTGCTCGAACGCCTCACCGATCTGATTTCCCCAGAGCCGGAGTCGCGCGCAGAGTTGCTCGAAATTCTGCAAGACGCTCACGCCCGTAACCTGATGGACGCCGATTCTCTGGCGATGATCGAGGGCGTATTCCAGGTGGCCGATCTATGTGCCCGCGACATCATGGTGCCGCGCGCGCAGATGGACGCCATCAACATCGAACAGACCCCCGAAGAATTCGTCCCCTTCGTGCTGGAACAGGCGCACTCGCGCTATCCGGTCTACGAAGGTAATCGCGACAACATCATCGGCATTCTGCTCGCGAAGGATCTGCTGCGTTACTACGCCAATCACGACTTCGACGTGCGCGACATGCTGCGCCCGGCCGTGTTCATTCCGGAGTCGAAGCGTTTGAACGTGCTGCTGCACGACTTCCGCGTCAATCGCAATCACATCGCCATCGTCGTGGACGAATACGGCGGCGTGGCCGGCCTCATCACGATTGAAGACGTGCTGGAGCAGATCGTCGGCGACATCGAAGACGAGTACGACTTCGACGAGGAAGAAGACAACATCATCGCCGCGCCCGACGGCTCGTATCGCATTCGTGCGCTCACGGAAATCGAGCAATTCAACGAAGCGTTCGGCACGCAGTTTCATGATGACGAAAACGACACGATCGGCGGTATGATCACGCACCAGTTCGGCCGTGTGCCGCGCCGTGGCGAACGTATGCGCATCGGCAATCTCGTGTTCGAAGTGCTGCGCGCCGACGGCCGTCAGGTCCACATGCTGCTGTTGCGGCGCGTGGAGCCGGCACCCGCCGTTCAGCCCGAGTAACTCACTCATCGATCCATGCAGGAAATGACCGTCCACGCGCCCGAGCGGCGCTCGTGGCCGGCCTGGCGTGCCCGTGCGCTCGCCGGTCTGGCCGGTATCGCACAAACGCTGGCGTTCGCGCCACGCGACCTCTGGTGGCTGCAACTGCTTGCAATGGCGGGGCTGTTCGCGCTCGTCGAGCGCAGTGCCTCGCGGCGCAATGCGCTCTGGCTGGGCGGTAGTTTCGGCCTCACCTCGTTCGTCTCTGGCATCTGGTGGCTCTACATCAGCATGCACACCTACGGCGGCATGCCCAGTGTGATGGCCGGGGCGGCCGTCGTGTTGTTCTCGATCTATCTGGCGATCTATCCGGCGCTCGCCGCGTTCGTCACGCGTGCCGTGTCTGCCACCGGCCCGTGGCGCGTGTTGGCCTTCGCCGGGGCCTCGACGCTCGCCGAATGGCTGCGTGGCACCGTCTTCACCGGTTTCCCGTGGCTCTCGCCCGGCTACGCCCATGTCGACGGCCCGCTCGCGGGCTTTGCCCCGCTGCTCGGCGTGTACGGCATCACCGGCCTTGCCGCGCTTGCGGCGGCATGGCTTGCCCGCGCGCTGCTGCCGGTCGTCGCCACGACCGCGGCGGCACGTCGGCTCGCCGCCGTAGTCGGCGTACTGGCGTTGCTGGGCGTGGGTGTCGGTCTGTCTCGTCACGCATGGACCACGCCCTCGGGTCAGCCGCTCACCGTGCGGCTATTGCAAGGCAATATCCCGCAGGACATGAAGTTCGAGCGCGCCGGTATCGATCACGCCATGGCGCTCTATCGCGACATGATCGTGGCCGCACCGGCCGATCTCATCGTGACGCCGGAGACGGCGTTCCCGGTGCTGCTGCAAGCCATTCCGCCTGACGTCGCGGCACCGATCCGCGAGTTTGCGGACCGTACCGGCTCGCACGTGGTGCTCGGCGCGGTGGGGGCGACCATCACCGATCGCGGCCCCGCCGACTTCACCAACAGCCTGTTCGGCGTCACGCCGCGCGACCAGACGCTCTACCGCTACGACAAGCACCATCTCGTGCCTTTCGGCGAGTTCGTGCCGTGGGGCTTTCGCTGGTTCGTCGACATGATGCATATCCCGCTGGGCGATTTCCTGCGCGGCAGCGCCACGCCGAGCGGCTTCCCGGTGCGCGACCAGCGTATCGCTATGAACATCTGCTACGAGGATCTGTTCGGTGAGGAAATCGCACAGGCGCTGCGCAACATGCCGGAACCGGCCACGGTGCTCGTGAACTCGACCAACCTCGCGTGGTTCGGCGACACCATCGCACTCGATCAGCACTTGCAGATCGCCCGCATGCGCACGCTTGAGACGGGACGCCCGATGCTGCGTGCAACGAACACGGGCGCGACGGCGATCATCGATGCGCACGGCCGTGTGCAGGGGCGGCTGCCCGCGATGACGGTCGGCGCGCTCACGGGCAACGTCCAGCCGTACACCGGCCTCACGCCGTACGTGCGCTTCGGCAATGTGCCCGCGCTGGTGCTCGCACTCGTCGCGCTGGGCCTCGGTCTGGCCATGACGCGCCGCGCGCGCTGATCGGCAAAACGGCAGGCATCGCATCGTCAAAACGACACAGGGGGACGTGAAAATCCCCCTGTCGTGTCACGCTGGGGCCATCGGCGCCCCGTTCGGGTCGAATTCCCGCTAAAATTCAACGTTTTAGTCTTTTGGCCGCGCTCGCGGCCGGGCCGAAAGACTGCGCAAAATCCGCATTTTTTCCTGTTCGTCCGCGCGAATTCATCATGCTTACCTTTCAACAAGTCATCCTGACGTTGCAGGATTACTGGGACAAGCAAGGCTGTGCGTTGCTCCAGCCTTACGACATGGAGGTCGGCGCCGGTACCTCGCACACTGCCACGTTCCTGCGCGCGATCGGTCCGGAGCCGTGGCGCGCTGCCTATGTGCAGCCGTCGCGCCGTCCCAAGGATGGCCGTTACGGTGAGAACCCGAACCGCATGCAGCACTACTACCAGTATCAGGTGGTGCTCAAGCCGGCCCCGGAAAACATCCTCGACCTGTATCTGGGCTCGCTGCGCGCGCTCGGTCTCGATCTGACCGAAAACGACGTGCGCTTCGTCGAAGACGACTGGGAAAACCCCACGCTCGGCGCCTGGGGTCTGGGCTGGGAAGTCTGGCTCAACGGCATGGAAGTCACGCAGTTCACCTACTTCCAGCAAGTGGGCGGCCTCGATTGCAAGCCGGTGCTCGGCGAAATCACGTACGGCATCGAGCGTCTGGCGATGTATCTGCAACAGGTCGAGAACGTCTACGACCTCGTGTGGACCGAGTGGGAAGAGCAAACGCCTGAAGGCCCGGTCAAGCGCCGCCTGACCTACGGCGACGTGTTCCATCAGAACGAAGTGGAGCAGTCGACGTACAACTTCGAGCACTCGAATCAGCCGATGCTGTTCAGCTTCTTCGACAACTACGAGAGCGAAGCCAAGCGTCTCATCGAAGCCGAACTGGCGCTGCCCGCCTACGAGATGATTCTCAAGGCCGCGCACACCTTCAACCTGCTCGACGCGCGCGGCGCCATCTCGGTGACCGAGCGCGCGGCGTATATTGGCCGTATCCGCGCGCTGTCGCGCCTGATCGCACAGGCCTACTACGCTTCGCGCGAAAAGCTCGGCTTCCCGATGCTGAACGCCCCCGCCGCCCAAACCAAAACGCAAGCCGCATGATGAGCACCGCACAACGCACCCTGCTGGTCGAACTGCTGACCGAAGAATTGCCGCCGAAGGCACTGGCGCGTCTGGGCGACGCGTTTGCCGACGGCATCGCCAACGGCCTGCGCACGCGCGGGCTCACCACGGACGCCAGCGTCGTCACGCCGTTCGCTACGCCGCGCCGTCTGGCCGTCTCGATCACGAACGTGCTCGACCGCGCCCCGGATGCCACCATTCGCGCCAAAGTGCTGCCGGTGTCCGTCGCGCTCGACGCCAACGGCAACCCCACTCCGCCGCTCGCGAAGAAACTCGCCGCGATGGGCTTCGCCGACCTACCGGTCGCGAGCCTGGAGCGTGCAATGGACGGCAAGGCCGAAGCCTTCTTCCACACCTATACCGCTGCCGGCGCCCAACTGGCCGACGCGCTGCAAGCCTCGCTCGACGAAACGCTCGGCAAGCTGCCGATTCCGAAGGTCATGAGCTATCAGCGTCCGGACGGCGAGACGGTACAGTTCGTGCGCCCGGTGCACGGTCTGATCGCGCTGCACGGCGACACGCTCGTGCCCGCGACGGCCATCGGTCTCGCGTCGGGCAACAAGACGCAGGGCCATCGCTTCCTGTCGAAGGGTGAAGTCACCGTCGCCAATGCCGACGCCTACGCCGCCACGCTGGAAACCGAAGGCAAGGTCGTAGCGAGCTTCACCGGTCGTCGCGACGCCATCCGCACGCAACTGCTCGCTGCCGCCGGCAACGACCACGTGGTGATGCCGGATTCACTGCTCGACGAAGTGACCGCACTCGTCGAATGGCCCGCAATCTACGCCTGCCATTTCGAGAAGGAATTCCTGGCAGTGCCGCAGGAATGTCTGATTCTCACGATGCAGACGAACCAAAAGTATTTCGCGCTCACCGACAAGCCGCTGGCCGAAGGTGGTCGTCTGACGAACCGCTTCCTGATCGTCTCCAACATCGAGACGGGCAGCCCCGAGCAGATCGTGACGGGTAATGAGCGCGTGGTGCGCCCGCGTCTGGCCGATGCGAAGTTCTTCTTCGAGCAGGACAAGAAGAAGCCGCTGGCCGATCGCGTGCCGCTGCTCGCCAACGTCGTGTACCACAACAAGCTGGGCTCGCAGTTCGAGCGCACGCAGCGTCTGGTGAAGCTCGCCGGTGCGATCGCCCACATGATCGGTGCGGATCAGGACGGCGTGAAACTCGCCGAGCGCGGCGCACTGCTGGCCAAGGCCGACCTGCTGACCGACATGGTCGGTGAGTTCCCCGAATTGCAAGGCACGATGGGCACGTACTACGCACGTCATGACGGCGAAGCCGCCGACGTCGCGCTGGCCTGCTCGGAACACTATCAGCCGCGTTTCGCCGGCGACGCCCTGCCCACCAGCACCACCGGCACGGTGGTGGCACTGGCCGACAAGCTCGAAACGCTGGTCGGCATCTGGGGCATCGGCCTGCAACCGACGGGCGAGAAAGATCCGTTCGCGCTGCGACGTCACGCGCTGGGCATCGTGCGTATGCTCATCGAAAAGCGTCTGCCGGTGATGCTGCCGGACCTGCTGAACGTCACGTACAAGCAGTTCACGACGGGCGTGGCCGACTCCGCTTACCTGAACGACGTCTACCAGTTCGTGCTCGACCGTCTGCGCGGCTACCTGCGAGAGCAGGGTTATGCTGCCAACGAGATCGAAGCCGTGCTGGCCGATCACCCGAAGTATCTCGGCGATCTGATCGAGCGTCTGGATGCCGTGCGCGCTTTCTCGGCGCTGCCGCAAGCCGAAGCCCTCGCGGCCGCGAACAAGCGTATCGGCAACATCCTGAAGAAGACGGCACCGCCGGCCGACGGCACGATTTCGCCCGACCTGCTGCTGGAATCGGCCGAGAAGGCGCTTCACGCCGCCCTCGAAAAGGTCACCCCGGTGGTCGAGCAGAAGTTCGAAGCACGCGAGTACGCACAGGCGCTCTCCGCGCTGGCCGAACTGCGCGATGCGGTCGACGCCTTCTTCAACGACGTGATGGTGATGGCCGAGGAGGACGCGTTGCGCAACAACCGTCTCGCCTTGCTCAAGAACCTACACTTCCAGATGAACCGCGTGGCCGATCTCTCGAAGCTCGCCGCCTGATGTTCCAACGAGTCAACTGAGCTACTCATGGATTCGCGTAAAGATCGCACCCTCGGCCCCGCCGCCCGAAAACTCGTGATTCTCGACCGGGACGGCGTGATCAACGCCGACTCGGATCAATTCATCAAGTCGACGGACGAGTGGGTGCCGCTGCCCGGCAGTCTCGAGGCCATCGGCCGGCTGAATCAGGCCGGGTACCGTGTGGTCGTCGCGACGAATCAGTCGGGTGTGGGGCGCGGTCTTTTCGACATGGCGACGCTCGGTGCGATGCACGCGAAGATGTCGAAGCTGGCGGCAGCCGCCGGCGGACGCATCGACGCGGTGTTTTTCTGCCCGCACACCGCGGTGGATGCCTGCGATTGCCGCAAGCCCAAGCCCGGCCTGTTCCAGGAAATCGCGCGACGCTACGAAGTCGATCTGACCGGGGTGCCGGCTGTGGGCGATTCGCTGCGCGATCTTCAGGCGGCCGCCGCCGTGGGCGCGCAGCCGCATCTGGTACTCACCGGCAAGGGCAAGAAGACGCTCGCCGCAGGCAACCTGCCCGACGGCACGCGCGTGCACGATAGTCTGGCGGCGTTCGTCAACGATCTGCTTGCCGACGAGGACGCGTAACCTCACGCGCGCTACCGAACAACGACCGCCCAGCCTTCGCTGAACTGCCGCCCCACCGCGCGTACTATGACGCGGTCACGCGCAAACGTCTCGCGAAGGCGATCGATCCCAGGCCCGAAACCCCATGCGTCAACTTCGTTCGATTCTCTTCTTCATCTTCCAGATCGTCTGGACGATTCCGTACGCCATCGCGTGCATCCTGTCATTTCCGTTCCTGTCGCGCGTGCAGCGTTATTGGTTCGCGGTAGGCTGGTGCAAGGTCGTGATTTGGGTCGGCGACAAGCTCTGCGGCATTCGCTATCGCGTGATCGGCTGGGAAAACCTGCCCGATACGCCTGCGATCATTCTGTCGAAGCATCAATCGGCATGGGAGACGGTGGCGCTACCGGCGCTGATGCCGCGCCCGCTGTGCTTCGTGTTCAAGCGTGAGTTGCTGTTCGTGCCGTTCTTCGGCTGGGCGCTGGGTCTGCTGAGCATGATTCACATCGATCGCCGCAAGGGCACGGACGCTTTCTCGTCGGTCGTGACGCAAGGGCGCGAGCGTCTGTCGGAGGGATCGTGGATCATCATGTTCCCGGAAGGCACGCGCACGAAGACCGGCTCGCGCAACAAATACAAGTCGGGCGGCGCACGTCTGGCTGCGGCGACCGGCGCTCCCGTCGTACCCGTTGCACACAATGCCGGACGTGTCTGGCCGCGCAACTCGTTCATGAAATTTCCCGGGGAAGTGATCGTCTCGATCGGTCCGGTCATCGAGACGGCAGGCCGCACGGCCGAAGCCGTCAACGCCGATGTCGCCGAGTGGATCGAGCGCGAAATGATACGTATCGACCCCGCCGCTTATACGTCGAAACCGAGGACGAGCGCGTCTGAACCCTCCGACGCGACACCCCGGACCTGACTGCGCCTCACGCGAGACCGTCTCATGTCGAAAGCCCAACCCGCCACACGCGATAGCCGCTCCCGGCATGAGACCCCTGCACCCCAGATGGAACTCGATCTGTTCGGCAGCCCTGCGGCCGAAGCCAATGGTGTCGCTACCGACGCCCCCGCACCATCAACCGCACCGGCCACGCCTGTCCACGCCTCCGCACCCACGGCCACGGCCACGAGCGATTCTGCATCGCTCGCCCCGGGTGCCGGGCCGCGTCGCGCCCCCGCGCCGGGCGAGCGCGTCATCATGCTCGACGGCCACGCGCTCTACTACCGTTTCAAGCGCTCCTCGCGCCGCACCATCGGCTTCATGATCGACGAGTCGGGGCTGGCCGTCACCGCCCCGCGCTGGGTCACGATTGCCGACGTGGAAGCAGCCGTCGTCGAGAAAAAGCGCTGGATCTTCAGCAAGATCGCCGAATTCCGCGAACGCGCCGCGCACCGGGTGATTCCGCGTGTAACGTGGGCCGACGGCGCATCGCTGCCCTACCTCGGCCACACGCTGACGGTTCGTCTCGGCGGACGCTCGGGTGCCGCCCAGTACGACATCCACACGCACACGCTGTGGCTCGATCTGCCGCCACAAGCCGCCCCCGAGCAGATGCGCGACCGCGTGCAGGGCTGGTTGCAGCAGGAGGCGCGCAAGCTCTTCACGTCACGGCTGGACGTCTACGGCGAGCGGTTGGGTGTGCGTTACACCGCGCTCGGGCTGTCGTCGGCAACGACGCGCTGGGGCAGTTGCAGCGCCGACGGACGCATTCGCCTGAACTGGCGGCTGATCCACTTCCCGCTGGGCGTGATCGATTACGTCGTGGCGCACGAACTCGCACATCTGAAGGAGATGAACCACGGGCCGCGCTTCTGGCAGGCCGTGGCATCGATCTTCCCGGAATTCGAAGCGGCCCGCGATACGCTCAAGTCGCACGCCCCCGAGTGGTTGCCTGAGTTCTAAGCGAATGTCGCAAATCTCTACGTCTTCAGTGGAGAATGACTCAACGCAACATGAATGATGTTCATTTTCATGGTCGCGGGTACAATTGAGTTTTCGTTGTCCCCACACTGAAAACACCATGCGAATGCTCCATACCATGCTGCGCGTCGGCGACCTGCAGCGCTCGATCGATTTCTACACGCGCGTGCTCGGCATGCAACTGCTGCGCCAGAGCGAGAACCCCGAGTACAAGTACACGCTGGCGTTCGTCGGCTACGGTGCAGAGTCGGAAAACACCGTCCTCGAACTGACCTACAACTGGGGCGTGGAAAAGTACGAGATGGGCACCGCCTTCGGCCATCTGGCCATTGAAGTCGACGACGCCTACAAAGCCTGCGACACGATCCGCGCCGCTGGCGGCAAGGTCTCGCGCGAAGCGGGCCCGGTCAAGGGCGGCACCACGGTCATCGCCTTCGTGGAAGACCCGGACGGCTACAAGATCGAGCTGATCCAGAAGCATTCGAGCAAGGGCGGTCTGTAAGCCCACCGCTTGCGCGATTGCGCTGCTTGATGCGACAACGGCCGCCCTAGGGCGGCCGTTTGCTTTATCGTCAGGCGCGATGCGCTGGCATGTTGCCGCGAATGCGGCGCGTCAGAACTCCACCATCGCGAAGTCTTCCTTACCCACATCGCACAGCGGACAACGCCAGTCGTCCGGCACATCTTCCCAGCGCGTGCCCGGGGCAATACCGTCTTCCGGATACCCCACCGCTTCGTCGTAAATCCATCCGCAAATCACACAGACCCATTGGCGCGATGCCGTGTTCCGCGCACTTGCCGTCTCACCCGACGAGAGCGCTGCCGCACCGTCGTCACCGAGGGCGGCGGACGCCTTAGTCATGCCCGGATCCAGCAATGTGAAGACCAGCGGGGATTCGGTGGCCGAGGCATCCGTCGCCGGACGGCTCAGATGCGCTTGCAGCGCGTCGAGCAGTGCCTGCGCTTCGTCGCGCGTGAAATCGATCCAGTAGGGATCGCCAGCGCCGTCGTTGAGTCGCGACGGGGAAAACTGCAATTCGACGGCAGAACCTTTCTTGTACATACGTCAGTGCTAAATCTGAAGCGGAATACGGTGAAAACGAGGGATGAGCGACGACTGCGGCTTGGCTCGACGAAGGACGAGCGCCGCCTCGCGGAGCATTGTATCGGTGCGACGATGCGCAATAAACAGGGGCAGCGGGGACATATTGTCCCGCCCGACGAGACAATCGCACCCGCACAGACGAACGAACGCCCACAAAGATTACCCGCGCTGGCGGCATCGGTTTGATGCGTTGAGTATCAGGATCGGTGACAATGACCGCTTCTGCGCGTCGTGCCCACGATGCATCGTCATCCGAATTAATTTCATGAAAACCACACCGCGTCCGATCGATGCCACGGCGCTCGCCATCATGCTGGGGCTGTGCATGGTCTGGGGAGGTCAGCAAGTCGCCGTCAAACTGGCCGTGCCGGTCGTGCCCGCCGTCTTGCAGGCCGGACTGCGCTCCGTCGTGGCGACCGTCCTCGTCGGCGCGTGGATGCTGTGGCGGCGCCAGCGCCTGATTACCGGCGACGGCACGCTGCCCGCCGGCATTCTTGCAGGCGCGCTGTTCTCGCTCGAATTTCTCTGCATCTTCGTCGGCCTCACGCACACGACCGCGTCGCGGATGGCGGTGTTTCTGTACTCCGCTCCGTGCTTCACCGCCATCGGCCTGCACTGGACGGTGCCCAGCGAGCGGCTGCGACCCATGCAATGGCTCGGCATGGCCGTCGCGTTTTGCGGTATCGCCGTGGCGTTCTCGGACGGCAGCGGCGCAGATCTCGCCACCACGTGGCCCGGCGATCTGCTGGCCATTCTGGCCGGTATCTTCTGGGGGATGACGACGGTCGTCGTGCGGGCATCGCGTCTGGCGAGCGCCGCGCCGTCGAAGACTTTGCTGTACCAGCTGGCCGTCTCGGCGGTCCTGCTGTGCGCGCTGGCGCTGGCGACGGGCAATGTGCAGATCGGGCCCATGACGTCGACCATCTGGATCAGCCTCGTCTACCAATCCATCGGCGTGGCGTTCGCGAGCTATCTGATCTGGTTCTGGCTGCTCACGCGGTATAGCGCCGCGCGGCTCGCCTCCTTCTCGTTCCTCAGCCCGCTGTTCGGGGTAACGTTCGGCGTGCTGATTCTCGGCGAATCGGTCGGCTGGCGCTTTGGCTGCGCCGTCGTCCTCGTCTTCGCCGGGATCAGCCTTGTGAACCGGCGCCGCTGATCGCGCGCGACAGATTCACGTATTCGTCGACAGGCACATCTTCGGCACGACGCGTGAGGTCAAAGCCGAGCGCGTCGAAATCCACACGGTCGCGGTAGCTGTGCAACGTGTTGCGCAGCATCTTGCGACGTTGCGAGAACGCCTGCGCCACCACCGCCTCGAACACGTCGAGATCGACCTGCGGCAGATCGGCCACGGCGCGCGGAATCATCCGGACCACTGCGGAATCGACCTTTGGCGGCGGATTGAAGGCGTCCGGCGGCACGTGCAGCACCTTGTCCATCCAGTAGCGGTACTGAAGCATGACCGACAGGCGGCTGTAGTTGCTTGAGCCGGCCGGGGCCACCATGCGCTCGACCACTTCGTCCTGCAACATGAAGTGCTGGTCGCGCACGAGTGCAGCGTAGCGCATCAGATGAAACAGTAACGGGCTGGAGATGTTGTACGGCAGGTTGCCGACAATGCGCAGCGGTGCTTCGTCGCGACGATCTTCCGGGACGAGCGAACCGAAATCGAAGTCGAGGGCGTCGCCGGCGTGCACGCTCACGCGCTCGCCGAACTTGCGCGTCAGACGCGCGACCAGATCGCGGTCGAGTTCGACGACGTGCAGATGCGCGAGCCACTCGGTGAGCGGTGTCGTCAGTGCGCCAAGGCCCGGACCGATTTCGACCATCAGATCGTCGCTGCGCGGCGAAATGGCGCTGATGATCGAATCGATCACGCCCATATCGACGAGAAAGTTCTGACCAAAACGTTTGCGCGCCACGTGGCCCTGTTGGACGCCCGTGCGCTTCGATGCGCTACTCATGTGAAATTCCTTAGGAACGCGGCGGCGTGGCGTGCGGATCGACGCCCGCGCCAGCGGTCAGTTGTGCGGTTGTCGACGCATGTAACGCAGCGTTCGCCGCCATCGTCGCCGCAGTGCGCAGCGCTTCGAGCAGGCTGCCGCTCTCGGCTTGCCCCGTGCCCGCAAGGTCGAGCGCGGTGCCGTGATCGACCGAAGTCCGGATGATCGGCAGCCCAAGCGTGATGTTCACGCCCGCGCCGAAGCTCGCGTATTTGAGCACCGGCAAGCCCTGATCGTGGTACATCGCGAGCACCGCATCGGCACCTTCGAGGTGACGGGGCTGAAACAGCGTGTCGGCAGGGTAAGGTCCGCGTGCGTCGATACCGGCGGCGCGCGCGTCGTCGAGCGCCGGTGTGATGACGTCGATCTCCTCACGCCCGAGATAGCCGGACTCACCGGCGTGCGGGTTGAGCCCCGTCACGAGAATGCGCGGACGTGTCACCCCGAAGTGACGCATCAGATCCTGATTGAGGATGATGAGCGTTTGCAGCAGATCGTCGCGACGAATCGCGCCGGGCACCTGCGCGAGCGGCAAATGCGTGGTGGCGAGCGCCACACGCAGCCCGCCGCCGGCGAGCATCATCACGACGCGCGGCGTGCCCGTACGCTCGGCCAAATACTCGGTGTGTCCGGTGAACGCCACACCACAGTCGTTGATCGTGCTCTTCTGCAAGGGCGCAGTCACGATCGCGTCATAGGTGCCGGCCATGGCACCGTCGATGGCGTCGTCCAGCAATGCCAGCACGTAGCGGCCGTTGGCGGCGTCGAGTTGCCCCGGCGTCACGGCGGCAGCAAGCGGATGGTGCGACACGTGCACGCGTCCACTGCCGAGCAGTGCCTGCCAGGCATCACCCAACCCGACGTCCTGCGCGCGTGCGGCGAGCAGCGACGCATCGCCGAGTACGGCGAAGCGGCAATTGGCTAGCGAAAGATCGGGGGAAGCGGTATCGAAAACGGCCGCAGAAGCGGCCGCCGGTGCCGAAGAAAGGCACTTCACCAGTGCCTGCACCGTCAATTCCGGCCCGACCCCCGCCGGTTCACCGGTGGTGATGGCGAGGAGGAAGGACCGGTTGGAACTCATGCTCACTGCTGCGCGTTGCTCAGACGGTAGTCGACGTAAGCGCTGTCGCGCAGTTGCTGCAACCAGTCGCGGTACTGCTGTTCGGCCTTGCGACCGCGCAATTCCTGCATGGCGAGGTTACGTTCCTGATCGCCCGAGACCTGCGACTCGCGATGGCCCAGCACCTGAATCAGGTGATAGCCATATTCCGAACGCACCGGGTCGCTGATCTGACCGTCCTTGAGTTCGGACATCGCGCGCTCGAAGGCGGGGACCGTTTCGCCCGGCGAAATCCAGCCGAGATCGCCGCCCTGCGATGCCGAGCCGTCCACCGACACCTGACGCGCGAAGTCGGCAAAGTCGCCCTTGCCCGCTTCGATCTGCGCCTTGATGTCGAGCAGCTTCTGACGTGCCTGCGCTTCCGAGACACCGTCACCCACACGAATCAGGATGTGACGTGCGTGGATCTGCGGCACGGTCATGCCCTGATCGCCGCCCTGCTTGCGCGTCTCGACCAGTTTGATGACGTGAAAACCGTTGCTGCTGCGAAGCACTTGCGGCACAACGGTGCCTGCTTGCAGCTTCTGCACCTGATTGAGATACAGATCGGGGATACGTTCGGGAATGCGGAAACCCATGTCGCCACCGCTGGCGGCATCGGACGCATCCGAATACTGCTTCGCCAACGCAGCGAAATCGCCACCGGCCTTTGCCTTATCCAGCGCTTCGGTCGCTTTCTTCTGCGCGGCGCTGACCTGATCCGGCGTCGCACCGTCCGGCAGCTTCACGAGAATCTCGCTCAGTCGGTATTCCGTCTCCGCCGGCGCAGCATTGGCACCCTTCTGTGCGGCGAGATACGCGTTGATTTCCGAGTCGCTCACCTGCACCTGGCTGTCGACTTCACGATCGCGCAGGCGCGCCATGATGATCTGCTCGCGCACTTCCTTACGGAAGGCGTCCCACGGCACACCGGCCTGCGCCAGACGCGCCTTGTACTGATCGACGCTCAGACGGTTGTCGGCGGCGATGCGCTGCAAGGCCTGTTCGACGTCGGCGTCCTTCACGACAATGCCGCCTTCCTTGGCGCGCTGAAGCTGCACCTGCGTGACGATCATCTGTTCGAGCACCTGACGCTGCAACAGGTCGGCGTCCGGAATCGGGCGCTTGGAGAGCGTCAGTTGATGTTTGGCCTCCTCGATACGCGTGTCGAGCTCCTTGCGGGTGATCACGCTGTCGTTGACCACGGCGACGATCGAATCGACGGCACGGGCGGACGACGCGGGTGCACCTGCGGCTTTGGCGCTGACCGGCGCCGGCTGCGCAACCGCCACCCCGGCGGCGAGACACAGGCCCGCCAGCAGCGAGGCACGCTTCACAAACATGTCATTCATAGTTGCTGAATCGAGAAGGAATCTGGTTCGTCGGCGGTGGCTGGTAGCCTGGCACCCCGACCTTGAAGGCTTCTGTGGCGCTGTTACTCGACTTGGTCAAGCCCTTCAACTCCAACTGCGCAAAGACGCGCGAAGTTGTCGTAGTGGCGTTGGTCGCATAGCGCTGGAGCCCAATCCGGAAGGCCCAGCAGTCGGCATCATACTCGAAACCCGCCAGGGCATCGACGAACGTCTTGTCCGTAATGCTGTAGTTCAGACGGCCCACAATGCCGAGTCGCGGTGTGATCGGCCACTGCCCCGAAAGTTCGATCTGGTTGATCGGCGTGACGGTCAATGCGCTTTGCCCCACGACCGGCGGCGGATTGCGCAGGTAGCGGTAGTACAAGTTGAATACCCTGCGCTCACCCGGGCGCCACGTCACACCGACGTCAGACCGGTTGAACTGCGACGTGCTCGGACTGTACTGCACGGCGGTGCTTAATGTGATGTTGCGGTACAGCAAGGCCGAACCGCCGACCAGGAAGTCGGAAACACCTGCATCCTCCGGCACCCCGCCCGGCATCGTCACGCGCGACTGCTGGATGTTGTAACGCTGGGCATACCAGACACGTGCGCGCTCCACGCCCGTCTCGGCGTCGATCAGGCGGGATGTGAGCGCGGCCGTGACACGATTGGCATCCTGAATGCGGTCAACGCCGATGAACGAATTCTCGCTAAAGATTTCCGCGAGGTTGAAGTCCGCCGTCGCACTATCGAAAATCGGAATCGAGCTTTGATCACGGTACGGCGTGTAGACATAAAACAAACGAGGTTCCAACGTCTGCTTCATCGCTGTACCGAACAGCGTCAGCGGTCGCTCGAACGTCAATCCGGTATCGAGACTGACCGTCGGCAATGTCCGTGTCGTCGATGAATTCAACATCGAGCCGCTCGGATAATCAACGTTATACGCAGCGGCGTTAAAAATGACCTTCGGGACGATAAAGTAGCCCGGCGTCAGAATCGGATAGCTCAACGTCGGCTGCGCATAGATACGCTCACCGTTCGGTTGGCCCGTCCAAGACGCGATCTGGAAGCGGTTATACCGGATCGGCAGCGAAAAATCGAAGCCGTGAAAATCCAGCTTGTTGTACGTCGCCGACAGTTCCGGCACAGACTCGTACTGCGGGGAGCTGGGCGCAAGCGTCTGATATCTCAGTACACGTGCGAGGAATGACCAGTCCCCACGACTCCATGTCAGACCTGCTTCGCGGTTATAAACGCGCTGCACACCGTTCTGAAAGTTCGTGCCGGTACCGAAGTCGTCCGGATAGGTATCGTCCGAAACCTTGGAGAAATTGACGTACCCGTTCACACCATAGCCGAGCGCCTGACTGTGCTGGAAGGTGTACGTGTAACGCGCGTCGCCCGTGACACGATCCTTCGGCAAATACTCGATGTGGAACAGGCCCGAGTAGGTCGGCTCAAGATAGCGGAAATCGCCATTGAGCATCACGCCGCGCTTGGTCATGATGCGCGGTGTGATCGTCAGATCGCGGTTCGGTGCGATGTTGAAATAGTACGGCGTAGCGAGTTCGAAACCCGTACGGCTCGACTGCGTAAACGTCGGCGCCAGGAAGCCGGAGCGGCGCTCGTTGGACGTCGGGAACGACATGTACGGGCTGGCGAGAATCGGCACGCCCTGGAAGAACAGAATGCCGTTGTACGCCGTGCCTTCCTGCTGTTCCTGATCGAACTCGAATTCGGACGCCTTGATGTACCACGCAGGCGTCTTGCCATCTTCCGCACAGGTCGCGCAACCCGTGTACGTGCCGCGTTGCAGCGTCACGACATTGTTGGCTTCGATGTCGGCGCGCTCCGACTTTCCGCCGCCCCCCGACACGAGGCGGTAGGTCGGCGTGAGCATGTAGCCATCGCCCGCGCCCGTATACATATGGGCTTCGGGGCCGATGAACATATTGCCGCCCTGCGACAGGCGCGCGTTGCCGTGCGCCACCACTTCGTCCGTGTCCTGATCGTACGTCAGGCGATCGCCTTTCACGAACGAGCGGTACTTGCGTGCTTCGGCGTCGCCGTCGACCGTGGCGTCCACGTTGGTCCGGCCGGTGAGGGCCATGCCGCGCACGTACATCGGCACGTCGTCGCCGCTGGAGAGCGGATTGTCGACAAGCGCCGGCACCGTGCGCAACACGAGGCCGTCGCTCTTGGCAATATCGGGCGGGGGAATTTCCTGCGCACCGGCGAGCGAACACCACACGCCCGGTAGGGAGAGCAGCAGCGCCAGTGGCTTGCGTCGCGTGCGCATCATGCGCTGCAGCGACGAGACTTCATTCGTATGGACTTGTTTATCCGGCATGTACGCAAACAGCGAGACAATCGTGGCGCCGCTTGCGGGCAGCCAATCCCGCTTGTCCAGCCGGCTTCACCGGGACATTCGGGACGGTCGATCGAGGTCGAGAAACAGGGCGTCGGGAAAACATGATCGGGTATTATATGGCAAGACGTTTACGGCCCCCACCATGACCGCACAACCCAGTACCTCCGCGAGTGTTTCCAACGCTTCCAGCGAACTCTTGAACACCTCCGATCCCCGCCTGCAAGCCCTTCACCACTGGCTCTCCGGTCTGTCCTCCGAGTTTTCGCTCGACATGGCGAACTGGGCACCTGCGTCGGCCGATGCGAGTTTCCGGCGCTACTTCCGCATTGGCAGCCACGCCCCCGCGCATCCGAGCCTGATCGTGATGGACGCGCCGCCCCCGCAAGAGGATTGCCGTCCTTTCGTGCACGTGGCGCAGTTGCTTGAGGAAGCCGGTCTGCAAGCGCCGAAGGTGCTGGCCGAGGATCTCGCGCAGGGTTTCCTGCTGCTCACCGATCTCGGGCGCGAGACGTATCTCGACGTCCTGACCGACCTTGACGCCGATAGCGCACGCCCGCTGATGCGCGCCGCACTCGACGCGCTGATCGTCTGGCAGAAGAGCTCGCGCGCCGATGTCCTGCCGGCCTACGACAGCGCGTTGCTCAAGCGCGAGCTCGATCTGTTCCCCGACTGGTACATCGGCAAGCATCTGAAGGTCGAACTGAGCGAGTCGCAGCGCGCCACGCTCGATCGCATCAATCAGTTGCTCATCGACAGCGCGCTCGCACAGCCGAAAGTCTTCGTGCACCGCGACTACATGCCCCGTAATCTGATGCCGGGCCTGCCGGGCACGACCGGCCCGGGCATTCTCGATTTTCAGGATGCCGTCTACGGCCCGCTCACCTACGACGTCATCTCGCTCATGCGCGACGCGTTCCTTAGCTGGGACGAAGAACGTCAGCTCGACTGGCTGGCCTACTACTGGGAACGGGCGCGCAAGGCCGGTCTGCCGGTCGACGCCGACTTCGGCGAGTTCTACCGTCAGGCCGAATGGATGGGACTGCAACGTCACCTCAAGGTGCTCGGCATTTTCGCGCGCATCAACTATCGCGACGGCAAGCCCCGCTATCTCGCCGACACCCCGCGCTTTCTCGACTACGCCCGCAAGGTGGCCGACCGCTATGCGCCGTTGCGCCCGCTGGCGAAGCTGCTCGACGAGCTGACCGGCCAGCAGGTCGACGTCGGCTACACGTTCTGAGGCATCGCTCATGAAAGCGATGATCTTCGCTGCCGGGCGCGGCGAACGCATGCGTCCGCTCACCGACACGACGCCCAAGCCTTTGCTCACCGTTGGCGGCAAGCCGATCATCGTGTGGCAGATCGAAGCGCTGGCCCGCGCGGGTTTCACGCAAATCGTGATCAATCACGCCTGGCTGGGCGCTCAGATCGAAACCACCCTCGGCGACGGCAGCACCTACGGCGTGCACCTGGCGTACTCGGCCGAAGCCGAAGCGCTGGAGACGGCAGGCGGCATCGCCCAAGCGCGCGCGTTGCTCGAAGGTGACGGGAACGTATTTCTGGCGGTGTCGGGCGACATCTTCACCGACTTCGATTACGCCACGCTTCGCGCGCAGGCCGAGCGCCTTGCCGCGCAACCCACGCCGGGCATGCATCTGGTGATGGTGCCGAATCCCGCCTTCCATCCGACGGGCGACTTCGCGCTCGACGCGACAGGCCATCTCTTCCTGCGCGACGCCGCGCCCGCGACAGCCGAGTCGCTGACGTTCGGCAACATCGCCCTGTACGACCTGCGCCTGTTCGACGGCATCGCCCCGGGCACGCGCCTGGCGCTCACGCCGCTGTACCAGCGCGCGATTGCCGCAGGACACGCGAGCGGCGAGCGCTTCGACGGCGTTTGGGAAAACGTCGGCACCCCGGCGCAGCTCGATGCACTGGACGCCGAAGTGCGCGCCGGGCACGCACGCTCGCCCGGCAGTAGAATCGCCTGAACGCAGGTCAATACGTCTGAACTCGAACCAATACCCCGAAATGGAGCCCGCGATGTCTGATTCCCCGTACCGTGCCCGCCGCGAGCGAGTCATCGAACAGATGCGCAAGGCCGGTGGCGGCGTCGCCATCCTGCCCACGGCGCCGGAAGTGCCGCGCAACCGCGACAGCGACTACCCGTATCGTCACGACAGCTACTTCTATTACCTGTCGGGCTTCACGGAGCCGGAAGCGGTGGTCGTCCTCGACAGCCGTACGGGGCATTCGATTCTGTTTTGCCGCGCGAAGAACGAAGAGCGCGAGATCTGGGACGGCTATCGCTTCGGCCCGGACGCCGCACGCGAGACCTTCGGCTTCGACGCCGCCTATCCCATCGACGAAATCGACACGCGTCTGCCGCAGTTGCTGGCCGACGCACCCGCCCTGTTCTACGCACTGGGCGCATCCGCACAGCAGGACCGTCAGGTGCGTCACTGGCTGAACGCCGTGCGTGCGCAGAGCCGCACCGGCGTGTCGGCACCGTCGGCCGCGCGCGACATCCGCGGGATTCTCGACGAGATGCGTCTGATCAAGGACAGCACCGAACTGGCCATCATGGCGCGTGCTGGCAAGATTTCCGCCGACGCCCATGTGCGCGCCATGAAGGCATCGAAAGTGGGCCTGCGCGAATACCATCTCGAAGCCGAGCTGCTGTATGAATTCCGCCGCAACGGCTCGCAATTCCCGGCGTACGGCTCGATCGTCGCCACCGGTGCGAACGCCACGGTGCTGCACTATCGCGCGGGCGACGCCGAGCTGCGCGACGGCGATCTCGTGCTGATCGACGCCGCCTGCGAACTCGACGGCTACGCCTCAGACATCACTCGCACGTTCCCGGCCAACGGCAAGTTCACGCCGGCCCAGCGCGAGCTTTACGACATCGTGCTGGCCTCGCAGCAAGCCGCCATCGACGCCACGCGCGCTGGTGCACGCTTCGACGCGCCACACGAGGCTGCCGTTCGCGTGCTCGCGCAGGGCATGCTCGACACGGGCCTGCTCAAGCGCGACACGGCGGGCAGTCTGGACGACGTCATCGCCAACAAGGCCTACAGCCGCTTCTACATGCACCGTACCGGCCACTGGATCGGCATGGACGTGCACGACTGCGGCGAATACCGTGAAGATGGCCCGAACGGCGAGCGTCCGTGGCGCACGCTGGCCGCCAACATGGTGACGACCATCGAGCCGGGCATCTACGTGCGTCCGGGGCCGGACGTCGACGAGCGTTACTGGAACATCGGCATTCGCATCGAAGACGACGCCGTGGTGACTGCCGACGGCTGCACGTTGCTCACGCGCGACGTGCCGGTCGACGCCGACGACATCGAAGCGCTGATGCGCGGCTGACGCGTCACGGACTCACGGCTGATGACGAACGCACAGGTTTCCGGCAACGCCGACACCTCCGCCACCTCCACCGCTTCCGAGCAACGCGCGGCGACCGAACGGCCCGCCGCGCGTTTCGACGTCGCCATCGTGGGTGCGGGTCCGGTCGGCACGGCGCTCGCGCTGTTGCTCGCGCAACGCGCACCGCACTTGCGCGTGGCGCTGGTGGACGGGCGTGGCGCGCAAGCCAGCTACGACGACCCGCGCACGCTCGCCCTCTCCCACGGCAGCCGCGAAATTCTCGCGCGCGCCGGGGCATGGCCGCGCGAGCGCACAGCGTTGCCAAGCACACCGATTCAGCACATTCACGTCTCGCAAGCGCAACGTTTCGGCAGCACCGAGATCGACGCCCTCGATCACAGCGTGCCGGCCCTCGGCTACGTGGTGCGTTACGGCGCGCTCATGCGTGCGCTCGATACCGCGATGGCACAGTTGCCGACGCGCGTCGAGCATGCCTCGCAAGCGTCTGCGCTCAGCGTGCTCGACAGCGACGCACCGGGACTGCACCACTTCCGCCCGTATCGCGCCATCGCGCTGCGTCAGGACGCCCAGCAGGTCACCCTCACGCTTGAAGGCGCGAGCGGCGATCACGTGCACACGCTGCACGCCACGCTCGCCGTCAACGCGGAAGGCGGATTGTTCGAAGGTCAGACGGCACGGCCGCGCACGCGCGATTACGGTCAGACGGCGCTGGTCGGCTTCGTGACGTGCGAGCGTCCGCGCATCGGCTGGGCATGGGAGCGTTTTACGTCCGACGGTCCCGTGGCGCTCCTCCCGCAGGAGAACGGCTACGCGCTCGTGTGGTGCTGCTCGAATGCCGAAGCCAGCCGTCGCCGCGCGTTGGACGACGCTCAGTTTCTCGCCGAACTGCACAAGGCATTCGGCGACCGCATGGGCCGCTTTACCTCGATTACCGGACGCGCGGGCTTCCCGCTCGGTCTGAATGCGCTGGGTCAGGTGGTCGACGGCCGTGTCGCTGCCATCGGCAACGCCGCCCAGACGCTTCACCCCGTGGCCGGTCAGGGCCTGAACCTCGGCTTGCGCGACGCGTTCGACCTCGCTGACTGCCTCGTTCGCCATTCCAGCGCCGGTACGACGCATCAGGGCGTAGCAGGTCCTGCCGCACTGACCGCCTTCGCCCGACGCCGTCGCGCAGACCGGGGACTGACGATTCGCATCACCGATCTGCTGCCCCGCCTGTTCGGCATCGACGCCGCCCCGGTCGCCCTCGCGCGCGGCATGGCACTGGCCAGCCTCGATCTCGTTCCCCCGCTCAAAACCGCCTTCGCCCGACAGATGATGTTCGGCCAGCGCGGCTAACCCCGAGATCTCACGCCCCTCACCGGGCGTCTCCCGAAGTCTTTCCGGTGCAGCCCAGACGGGCCCGCCCGGAACTTTGCACATTTTTTAGGCGACGAGGGCGGGTTTTCGCAGTAAAATAGCGATCTTTTTTCCGGCTTTTCCCCTTCATCGTGCGTATCGGTCCCCACGAACTCCGCAATAACCTGTTCGTCGCCCCCATGGCGGGTGTGACGGACCGTCCGTTCCGCCAGTTGTGCAAACGACTGGGCGCGGGCTATGCCGTGTCGGAAATGGTGGCGTCCAACGCGCAGCTTTGGAAGAGCGAGAAGACGATGCGTCGCGCGAATCACGCGGGCGAAGTGGCCCCGATTTCGGTGCAGATCGCCGGGGCCGACCCCGAGATGATGGCCGAAGCCGCGCGCTACAACGTCGAACGCGGTGCGCAGATCATCGACATCAACATGGGTTGCCCGGCCAAGAAGGTCTGTAACGTTGCCGCCGGATCGGCGCTGTTGCAGAACGAGCCGCTGGTCGCCCGTATCGTGTCCGCCGTCGTCGGTGCCGTAGGTGATGTCGTGCCCGTTACGCTGAAGATTCGCACGGGCTGGGACCGCGAACACAAGAATGCGCTCACGGTGGCGCGCATCGCCGAAGAGTGCGGCATCAGCATGCTGACCGTGCACGGCCGCACGCGCGCCGACCTGTACCACGGCGACGCCGAGTACGAGACCATCGCCGCCGTGAAGGCTGCGGCACGCATCCCGGTGGTGGCCAACGGCGACATCGCTTCGGCGCAGAAGGCAAAGCACGTGCTCGAAGTCACGGGCGCAGACGCCATCATGATCGGCCGCGCGGCACAGGGACGTCCGTGGCTCTTCCGCGACATCGAACTCTTTCTCACGACGGGCGAGATCGCCTTGCCGCCGCGCGTCGACGAGATCCAGCAGATCATGAACGAACACCTCGTGGACCATTACGAGTTCTACGGGGAGTACACCGGTGTGCGGACCGCGCGGAAGCACATCGCGTGGTATTCGCGTGGCCTGCCGGGGGCAGCCACGTTCCGCCAGCGTATGAATACGCTCGACACCACGCAGGAACAGTTGGCTGCGGTCAACGCGTTTTTCGAAGAGCAGAAGGTGCACTCGGACCGCCTCTGCTATGAACAAGAATCTCCGAGGGAGCTATTAGCCGCATGAGCAAAGCAAACATAGAACAATCTGTGCGCGACAGTCTGGATATGTATTTCCGGGATCTGGACGGCGCACGGCCACACGATGTCTACGATATGGTCGTTTCCGTCGTCGAAAAACCCCTGCTCGAGTTCGTGCTCGGCAAGGCCGACGGCAACCAGTCGCTCGCCGCGGAATATCTGGGGATCAACCGCAACACGCTGCGCAAGAAGTTGCAGCAGCACGGCCTGCTGTAAGGGCTGCGGCGGCGACATTCGCCGCCCGGCCTTACCGGCCCTGTGCTAATCCGTGCCCTGTACTAATCCGCGATTAACCGCCCGTTTTTGCCGCTTCACTACCGTCCGTCATGATCAAGCAAGCTCTCATTTCCGTCTCCGACAAGACCGGCATCGTCGACTTCGCCAAGTCGCTCGCAGCCCAAGGCGTGTCGATTCTCTCCACCGGCGGCACCGCCAAATTGCTGGCTGACGCCGGTCTGAAAGTGACCGAAGTGGCCGACTACACCGGCTTCCCGGAAATGCTCGACGGGCGCGTGAAGACGCTGCATCCGAAGGTGCACGGCGGCATTCTGGCGCGTCGCGACCTGCCCGAGCACATGGCCGCCCTCGACACGCACGGCATTCCGACGATCGACCTGCTCGTCGTGAACCTGTACCCGTTCGTTCAGACCGTTGCCAAAGACGACTGCTCGCTCGAAGACGCCATCGAGAACATCGACATCGGCGGACCGACCATGCTGCGCTCGGCCGCGAAGAACCATCGTGACGTCACCGTCATCGTCGACCCGGCCGACTACGCCGTGGTGCTCGACGAAATGAAGGCGAACAACAACACCGTCGGATACACCACGAACTTCCGTCTGGCGACCAAGGTGTTCGCGCACACCGCCCAGTACGACGGCGCGATCACGAACTACCTGACGAGCCTCGGCGAGTCGCTGCGTCACGACGAGCGCTCGGCCTACCCGGCCACGCTGAACCTGGCTTACACCAAGGTGCAGGACATGCGCTACGGCGAGAACCCGCACCAGAGCGCCGCGTTCTACCGCGACATCGTCACGCCGGAAGGGTCGCTCGCGAACTACCGTCAGTTGCAAGGCAAGGAACTGTCGTACAACAACATCGCCGACGCCGACGCTGCGTGGGAATGCGTGAAGACGTTCGAAGCCCCGGCTTGCGTCATCATCAAGCACGCGAATCCGTGCGGCGTGGCCGTGGCGGCTTCGCCCGCCGAAGCGTACGCCAAGGCTTTCCAGACGGATCCGACGTCGGCCTTCGGCGGCATCATCGCCTTCAACCGCGAAGTCGACGAAACGGCTGCGCAAGCCGTCGCCAAGCAGTTCGTGGAAGTGCTCCTCGCGCCGTCGTTCACCGACGCCGCGAAGCAGGTGTTCGCCGCCAAGCAGAACGTGCGTCTGCTGGAAGTGCCGATGGGCGCTGGCGTGAATCAGTACGACTTCAAGCGCGTGGGCGGTGGCCTGCTCGTCCAGTCGACGGACTCGAAGAACGTGGCACCGCATGAACTGCGCGTGGTCACGAAGCGTCACCCGACGCCCAAGGAAATGGAAGACCTGCTGTTCGCATGGCGCGTGGCGAAGTACGTCAAATCGAACGCCATCGTGTTCTGCGCCGGCGGCATGACGCTGGGCGTGGGTGCCGGTCAGATGAGCCGTGTGGACTCGGCCCGCATCGCCAGCATCAAGGCGCAAAACGCCGGTCTCTCGCTGAACGGCTCGGCCGTGGCGTCGGACGCCTTCTTCCCGTTCCGTGATGGCCTCGACGTGGTGGTCGATGCTGGCGCGACCTGCGTGATCCACCCGGGCGGCTCGATGCGCGACGACGAAGTCATCGCCGCTGCCGACGAACGCAACGTCGCCATGCTGATGACGGGCACGCGCCACTTCCGTCACTAAGCACGGATCGCGATAAGCGTGATGAGAAAAAGGACACCCTCGGGTGTCCTTTTTTACTTTGCCCAGCCGGTGTCGAATCAGAAGTAATGCGACAGCCCCACGGCCACGCCGAGCTGATTGCTGCCTGGCACGATGCTCATTCCATAACCGGTCACGCCCAGATTCGAGCCGTTCTGATTACGCGAGAAGCCCACTTCGGCAAACAACTGCGTGCGTTTGGACAGCAGATACGCCGCGTTCGCCGCCAACAGATACGGATGCTGATTCGTCGACGTGATGTTGTTGTAGAAGATCGCGCCCGAGAGAATCACCTCCGTCACCGGACGATACTGCAATCCGGCGAAGTACAACTCATTACGTGCTGCCACCCCCGGCACATTGCTCAGATACCACTGATAACCGACATAGGGCTTGAAGTTACCGATCGCGTAGCTCGCACCGGCGGCCACACGCTGCGTCGTGTTGCCCTGCGTCGCGATGGCCGTGCCCTGCTGCTGGTCGTACACGAGTGAGACATTCAGCGGCCCATTGGCGTAACCCACCGACACGCTGTATTCCTTGCCCACGCGCCACTCGCCCGGCACTTGTCCGCCGTTGGCGATGGTACCGTCGTAGCCCGTCGAGAACAGACCGGCGACCTTGAAGCCATTGAAGTTGCCAGCGTACTTGATCGAGTTATCCGCCTTCCCCGCGAACTGCGCGTCGAGTGCGGGCAACGCATAGCTGTAATAACCGAGCGGGTCGAGTTCGAGGAATGCGTCGTAAATCAGATTTTTCTGACGGCCAACGGTCAGCGCGCCCCATTCGTTCTGTAACCCCACGTAGGCCTGACGACCGAACATCCGCCCGCCCTGCTGCAACACGCCGTTGTTCAGGTTGAAGCCGGACTCCAGCTGCATGATGGCCTTGAGGCCACCGCCGAGATCTTCCGACCCCTTGAAGCCGAAGCGGTTCTGCACCTGAGATCCGTTGCTCGCGCGCACGACCGACTGCTTGCTGCCGTTCGCACCGACCCCGGCGTTGCTGAGATATTCGACGCTGTTGTCGAGAATCCCGTAAATCTGCAACCCGTCCGCCTTGACGCCGCCTGCCGCGAGCGTCAGTGCCATTGCCATCCAAACCTTGCGTTTCATGACATTCCCTTTTTTATATTGGACTACGAATTACATTTCAAACATCGACTGCAAGTACGGCACACCCTCACGCCGCCCTATCACGAAGGTGCACCTCGGCTCCATACCTGACGCCATTGCGCAACGCCGTCATCTGCGCCAGAATCGCCAGCGCAATCTCGGGCGGCGTGCGCGAGCCGAGCGGCAAGCCGACAGGTCCATGCAATCGCTCGATCTGCGTGGTGGTCAGATCGAACATCGCCAGCCGCTCGCGCCGCGACGCCTGATTGCGATGCGAGCCAATCGCACCGACATAGAACGCCTCGGACTTCAGCGCTTCGAGCAGCGCCATATCGTCGAGTTTGGGATCGTGTGTGAGGGCCACGATGGCCGTATTGCCATCGGGACGCAGACGCACGATGAGATCGTCCGGCATCTCCTTCGTGCGTGTGACGAGTGGGTGTGTCTCCTGCGCGCAGTCGTGATCGTCATGAATGTCGCGCGGGTCGCAGATCACGATCTGATAGCCCAGCGGCAACGCCATGTGCACGAGATGCTGCGTCAGTTGCCCGTCGCCGATCACGATGATTCGCCAGCGCGGCCCAAACGGGACCGATAGCCGCGTCGGCGTATAGGCGAACGCCGCCGGTTGACCGACGCTGCGCACGCGCGCCTGTCCGGTGCGCAGATCGAGCTCGCGGACGCCGAGACGGCCGGCCGCGATGGCTGAGCACATGGCATCGAGCGCACTGCGCGGTGTGACACGTTCGATGACGAGTTCCAACGTGCCACCGCACGGCAGACCGAACCGATGCGCTTCGTCGGCAGTCAGGCCGTACGTCTGCACATGCGGACGCAGCCCCGGGCGAAAGCCGCCCGCGACCTTCGCGAGCAGATCGTCTTCGATGCAACCGCCCGAGACCGATCCGGCGACGCGTCCGCGCGGGGTCAGCGCCATCATCGCGCCGACCGGACGCGGCGCCGAGCCCCACGTGCGGGCGACGGTCGCAAGCAACACGTCGTCGCCCTGCGACTGCCAGCGCGCGATGGTGTCCAGCACCTCGGCGTCGACGCCGTCCATTACCCTTGCCCCTTGCGGATACCGTCACCCGAGTCCGCTCGGTCTGCCTGATGTAGCGCACGCGCTTCGGTCACCGTTTGCGGCAACGGCATCGAACGAGGCCGCACGCCCGTCGCGCGACGAATCGCCTGCGCAACTGCCGGCGCCATCGGCGGCAGCGACACCTCGCCACAGCCCTGTGGCGGACGATCGCTCGGCAGAATCACTGTCTCGACTTTCGGCATCTCCACGAGATACAGCAGCGGGTAGTCGCCGAAGTTGCTCTGCTCGACGCCGCCGTTCGCAAACGTGATCTGACTCTTGAACGTGTTCGTCAACGCGAACCCGATACCACCTTCGATGTTCGCGCGAATGAGGTTCGGATTGATCGCACGGCCGCAATCGACACCACACACCACGCGCTCGATCTTGAAGCGATCGCCCACGACACGCAGCTCCACCGCGACCGCAACATACGTCGAAAACGCTGCACCGCGTCCCGTGTACGTGCAGTAGCCGAAGCCGCGATGCACGCCCGCTTTCACCTTCGTCCGCCATCCGGCCGCTTTCTCCGTTTCTTCGACGACGCGTGTGGCGAGCGGATCGTGCTTCAGCAAACGCTTGCGATACTCGATGGACTCGATGCCCGCCGCGTCCGCCATCTCGTCGATGAAGCTCTCGAGAAAGAACACGCTCGACGTCGAGCCGACCGAGCGCATGAAGCTCACGGGAATGTTCGGCTGCGGTACGTCGATGCCTTCGACGCGCAGATTCGGCACGGCGTAGACGAGGTCGTAGAGCCCGTCGAGCATGGTCTCGTCGTAACCCGCCTTCTCGTAGTGATCCTTCTTGATGACGTTGTACATCGACTGCCCGGCCACGCGCAGGTGCATGGCTTTGGGCAGACCGTCGTCGCCGAGCACGGCCTGAAAGCGTCCCGATGCGCACGGCCTGTAGAAGCCGTGACGGATGTCGTCCTCACGTGAGCGGATCACTTTGACGGGCCGCCCCACCGCCGCCGACGCGACTGCCGCATGAATCACGAAGTCGGGCACGTACTTGCGTCCGAAGCTGCCGCCGAGGAACGTCGTATGCACCGTGACCTTCTCGGGCGGCACCTTGAAGATGCCCCCCAGCGCCCAGCGCACTTTGTCCTGCCCCTGAATCGGGCCCCAGACTTCGATCTCGCCTTTGTCGCGGCGCACGTGCACAGTGGCGTTCACCGGTTCCATCGTCGCGTGGACGATGTACGGCGTGTGGTATTCGCCCGTCACCACCTTGCCGCCTGCGGCGATCAGTGCGGGCGCGTCGCCGATGTTCGTGGCGACACCGCCCTTCGCCTTGACGAGCGCCTCGCGGCGCTGCGCCATGATCGTCGTGCTGTCGGCGGCGGGACCGGCTTTCCATTCGACGTCGAGTGCGTCGCAAGCTTTCTTCGCACGCCAGTAGTCGTCGGCCACGACGATAACGGCGTCCTTCGCCAGCACCACGTCGTGCACGCCCTTACGTGCCTTGATCTCGTCGCGATTGCGCACGGACAGCGGCGCACCGCCCGACGTCGGGGCCATCAGAATGGCACCGATGAGCATGTCCGGCACCTTCACGTCGATGCCGAAGACGGCCGAGCCGTCGACCTTCGACGGCGTATCGAGACGAGACACCGCGCGGCCGATCAGCGAATGCGCGGCCTCGTTCTTCAGACGCGGATGCGGATTGAGGGGCAGCTTCGCGGCCTCGGCCACCAGTTCGCCATAGCCGAGCGAGCGGCCGGACTGCGGATGCATCACGCGACCGTCACGCGTGACGCAGTTGGTCGTGCGAACGCCGAATCGGCGAGCCGCGACCGCGACGAGCGACTCGCGGGCCTGCGCTCCGGCAATCCGCAGCCGCTCGTAGAACAGCGTTGCCGACATCGATGCACCGACGAACTGCTGCAACGCTTCGTTCGCGGCGGCCGTGCGGTAGGCGTCGCGCGCCGTCACGAACTCGACGCGCACGCGTCGCCAGTCCGCGTCCAGTTCGTCCGCCAGCACTTGCGGCAAGCCGGTGTACACGCCCTGCCCGACTTCACACTGCGAGAGTCCGAGTACGGTCGTGCCATCGGCGTCGATGCGAATCCAGTCGTTGATCTCGACGAGATGGCCGTCTGCTGCGTCGGCCGCGCGGGCCTCGGGGCTTGTCAGCCACGACGCGGAGATCGGGATCAGCAAGCTGCCAGCGGCGAGCGACATGCCCTTGAGCCACTGGCGGCGCGACGATGAAGCCGGCGCCATGAGGGGCGTGTCGTTCACGGCGGATGCCGTGCGCTCAGCGTTTTGCTGCGTCATGGATCGCCTCCCGGATACGGTGATAGGTCGCGCAACGGCAGAGGTTGGTCATTGCCTCGTCGATCTGCGCGTCGGTCGGGTGCGGATGCTTGTCGAGCAGTGCGGCGGCCGCCATCACCATGCCGGACTGACAATAGCCGCACTGCGGCACGTCTTTGGCGATCCACGCCTGCTGGATCGGATGCGAGCGCGCGGGCGACAACGCTTCGATGGTCGTGATGCGTTTGCCTGCGACGGCCGAGACCGGCAGCACGCACGTGCGCGTGGCCACGCCTTCGAGATGCACCGTGCATGCACCGCACGCGCCGATGCCGCATCCGTATTTCGTTCCGGTCAGCCCCGCGGCATCGCGGATGACCCACAGCAAAGGCGTGTCGTCCTCGCCGTCGAAGACGAAGGGCCGCCCGTTGAGTTGGAATTCCATTGACTCTCCCGTTGTGACTGCTGCGTGCGGCGGAGAAACGCGCAGCACCAGCAGATGGCGAGTGAATTCTCACAACGAGGAAATTGCCGGACAACGGCCGCCCGGCCCGAAAAGGATGCCGTTCGTCCAGAGACGGGAAAACCCTCGGGCGTCCGTCGATCTCCGTTATCCGTCTATCTCAGGCAGCCGTCAGCCGCATGAGGACGTCATGCAAACCGCACGCGGACGGCGTGCGCGGCGGAGCCCATCAAAGGGAGGAGGGGGTAACTGAGGCTTAGTGGCCCAGCTCGCAGCTGCGAAGGTACTCGCGCGGCGGCAGTCCATAGCAGCGGCGAAATGCGCGCGTGAACGCCTTTTCCGAGGCGTAGCCGACCGCTTCCGCGACATCGGAAATCCGCGCGCTGGCACCCGACAGACGCTCGGCTGCCAGGTACATGCGATGGGTGGTGAGGTAAGTCATCGGCGATTCGCCGACAAGATCGCGAAAGCGTAGACAGAACTTCGAGCGCGACATGCCCGCGATGGCGGCGAGTTGCTCGACCGTCCACGGACGCTGCGGCGCTTCATGCATGGACGCGATGGCACGGCCCAGTTGCGGATCGGTCATGCCGCGCAACCAGTGCGTGCTGGCGCTACCGCTGGCTTCGAGGTACGCCCGCAGGATCTGCACGAACAAGACGTCGGCCAGGCGTGCTACGACCACACGCCACCCCGCACCGCGCTGCATCGACGCTTCGATGAATCCTGCGATGGTGTTCGTCAGCAACGCGGGTACGGCCGGGTCACCCGCGCGAATATGGATCACGGGCGGGAGCGACGCCAGCAGCGGGTTGCGCACCCGGTCGCGGAACATCACCACGCCGGTATAGAGATCGCTCACGGGACCATCCCCGCCCGCACGGAACGCCAGCGGCGTGTCCAGACGCGGCTCAATGCCCTGCGCCGACATCATCTCCTCGAAGACCACCGGCGGCTCGTCCAGCGACGAACACATCACGTGCTCGTGCCCGTGCGGCAACAGCACGCAGTCGCCCGGCTCGACACGCACCGGTGTCATGCCTGCCACGATCAGGTAGAACGGTTCCCCCATCGCCATGCGAAACGGTGCGCCGTCGAGCGCCGGTTTGCGCAGCGACCACGGCGCACCGAACGTGAAGCGGCCAGTGACGACCGCGTCCGCGCGCAAGTCGCTCAGGACGTCGCTTAACGGATCCATTGCGCCGTGCCTCGCGCAGGATAGTCGGCTTTTTGTTTCATGGGTGGAACTTCGATTTATATATGGATTACTTCGAAGTATGCCGTTTTACTGCACGGAAAAATATCGGGTTTGACCTGAGGGCGGTCGAGGTGGGGGGAAGGACGAAGGGAGACGCTAGCGCACGCCTGTGAGTCGATACCTCGACGCACAGGCGGCTCACGAGGATCAGCGACGAGCGAGGGTTGTCAGGAAGACATCTGCCGAGGTGGCGTCCGCGTGCAGTTCGCAGACGTTGGCACCCGCGCCTACTTCGTCGATGCGAAGCGCATTACCCGCAGCGACGGTCAACGTCCGGCCGTCGTGGAATGTCACACGCACCTGTCCGTACGCGCAGTAGAGGAGCGCGAGCGCATCGGCCGTGACAGGCAGCGTCCACGTCAGTGCATCGCCTTCGAGACGATGCTGCGTCAGCGAGTGCTGCCAGCCGTCGCGTCGCGTCATGACGTTGAAGTCGTCGATGGGCACGCCATCCGTCTCAAGCGCCGGCGTGCTGCTCACCGCGAGTTCTCCGCCGAAAGTGTACGGAGCGGTGCGCGTCGTCAGTGTGACGTCCGGACGCCCTTCCACGTTGAGCGTAAGTGTGCCGCCGCGAACGATGGCGAGCGACCGATCGATGCCCGCGAACACCGAGAACGGTCCCGGTACTGCGACCGTCGCGGTGCTGATACGCCAGTCGAAGCCGTCCTCGCCGGACCGACGTGCCACCGCCAGTTCCGTCGTCACGCCCTGACCGTTCTTCCACGGCATTTTCAGAAAATCGGCGGGGCCGAGTGCTTGCAGTTTCATGCGTCCACGCCTTCGTTCACGATCATTGACGCACTTCGCCGTGTCCGAACACGACGTACTTCAGACTCGTCAGCCCTTCGAGACCGACGGGGCCGCGCGCGTGCAGCTTGTCGTTCGAGATGCCGATCTCCGCACCGAGGCCGAACTCGAAACCATCGGCAAATCGCGTACTGGCGTTGATCATCACGCTCGCCGAATCGACCTCGCGCAGGAACTGCATGGCGTCGGTGTAGTTCTCCGTCACGATGGCGTCGGTGTGGTGCGAGCCGTAACGGTTGATGTGGGCGATGGCGGGTGCCATGCCGTCGACAATCTTGATCGCCAGTACCGGCGCGAGATATTCCGTCGACCAGTCTTCCTCGGTCGCCGCAATCGCGCCGCTCACGCCGGCTGCGCTCAGCGCGGCGAGCGTACGTTCGCAACCGCGCAGCTCGACCTGCTTGCTCTGGAACATGCGGGCGATGGCGGGCAGTTGATCGATCGCTTGCTGATCGACGAGCAACGTCTCCATCGTGTTGCACGTGCCGTAGCGATGCGTCTTGGCGTTCTCGCAGATCGCCAACGCCTTGACCGGGTCGGCGAGGCCGTCGACATAGACGTGGCAGATGCCGTCGAGGTGCTTGATCATCGGCACACGTGCGTCCTGCATCAGGCGCGCGATCAGGCTCTTGCCACCGCGCGGCACGATCACGTCGACGTACTCGGTCATGGTGATGAGTTCACCGACGGCGGCGCGGTCCGGCGTGCTCACGACTTGCACGGCGTCGCCGGGCAGGCCCGTGGAAGCGAGTGCCTCCGCGATGAGCGCCGCCAGCGCCGTGTTGCTTTCGATGGCTTCCGAGCCGCCGCGCAGAATGGTGGCGTTGCCCGACTTGAGGCACAGCGCTGCGGCGTCGATGGTGACATTCGGACGCGACTCGTAAATGATGCCGATCACGCCCAGAGGCACGCGCATCTGACCGACCTGAATGCCGCTCGGTTGCACGCGCACGTTGCTGATCTCACCGATGGGATCGGACAGCCCGGCGATCTGACGCAGGCCTTCGATCATGGTGCGCAGCGCCTTGTCGGACAGCGTGAGGCGGTCGATGAAGGCGGCGTCCTGACCATTGGCGCGCGCGCGTTCGAGGTCGCGACGGTTCACGTCCTGCAATTTCGCACCGTCGCGTTCGATGGCGTCGGCAATGGCGAGCAGGGCACGGTTCTTGGCGGCGGTGTCGGCACGCGCCATGGCGCGCGATGCGTCGCGGGCGCGCTGGCCCAACGATTGCATGTAGGCTTTGATGTCCGCTTTGATGTCCATATGGTGGTTCTGAGAATTCGGGATATCGGGATGTCGGGCGCGGTGGGCGGCGTTGCCGCCGTGACCGGACGCGTCGAACGGATTCAGGCGTGTGCTGGGCGCGCGGCGCGGGTGGCGCGCGCCACCGGCGGTCGCTCGCCGGCGAGCAGCAAACCGAGTTGCAGCATGCCGTCCCACGGATCGCTTGGCAGGCCCTCGGCGCGCAGGCCCTTGACCTGACGATCGAGACGCGCCGCGAGTTGCAGCGCTTGCGCGAGCATCGGCGCCGTGACGCGCCCCACCGCCTGCTCCATCAGCCGTTCGCGCGGGCCCCAGACACGGTATTCGCGCAGCAGCATGGCGAGCGGTTTGCCCGACGCCATGCCGCGTGTGATCTTGGCGAGCGTGCGGACTTCTTCGGTGAGCGCCCACAGTACGAGCGGCGCGGCCTCGCCTTCGCCGCGCAGCCCGTCGAGCATACGTACCAGTCGCGCGACATCGCCCGAGAGCACGGCTTCGCTGAGCTTGAAGACGTCGTAACGCGCCACATTGAGCACGGCATCCTGCACCTGTTCGAACGCGAGCGCGCCCGCCGGATACAGCAACCCGAGCTTCTGAATTTCCTGATGCGCCGCGAGCAGATTGCCTTCGACGCGGTCGGCGATGAATTGCAGGACCCGTCGTCCCGGCTCACCGGCTTCGACCCGTTGCCCTTGCGCGGCAAGACGCTGCGCAATCCAGTCCGGCAAACGCGCACGATCGACCGGATCGACCTTGACCGTCACACCGGCCCGGTCGAGGGACGTGAACCAGTCGGACTTGCTTGCCGTGGCGTCGAGCCGGGGCAGCGTAATGATGGTCAGCACATCGCTGTTGGCGGCGTCGGCGTGCGCCTTGAGCGCAGCCCCACCGTCCTTGCCCGGCTTGCCACCGGGGATGCGCAATTCGATGAGCTTTCTGTCGCCGAACAGCGACATCGACTGTCCCGCGTTGGCGAGCGCGCCCCAATCGAAGCTGCGCTCGACGCTGAGTACGTCGCGCTCGGTATAGCCCCCGGCACGCGCCGCCGCACGCACGCGATCCACCGCCTCCTGCACGAGCAGGCTCTCATCGCCGTAGATCGTATAGATCGGCGAGAGTGTCTTGGCGAGGTGCGCGTCGAGCGCGTCGGGGCGCAATTGCATGGCGGCGGTTTGGCTTTCCTGAACTTAGTTCTGCGGGTCCGGGCGTTATTCTTCCGGCTTGGCTTCCGGCATGGACTTCACAGCTTCCATGCGGCGGATGATCTGATCGACAGCGTCCTTCTGCATATCGCGATAGAGCAGTGAAGCCTCGGCATCACGCGCAGTCGACTCACTATCGCTATAGGGCAGATTGCGCACCAGGCGAATCGTCGTGAGCGGAATAATCGGTCTACCATCAGGCGTGACCAACTGGAAAGTGTATGCACTTCGCATTTCGTATTCACGTGCCTGACCATTCGCATCGAGGCTGACCGCCGTACGCGAGGCCTGCACGTTCACGATTTCCAGACGAGCATCCGCTTCCTTAGGCTCGGTCACCACAACCGTCCCCTTACTGCCGTAGCGGATATAGCGTGAAATATCGATGCCCATCGACCCGCCGCCCGAAATATACAGGCGCTGGAACGCGTACTCGCTCGCGCCGCGCAGCTGGAAGCCGCACGCCGACAACGTCAGTGCGCAACCCAGCAGCGCGATCCAGCCGAAAATCCTGCGCGTCACACCGACGCTTCGTTGCCCGGATGTCATTTGCACGTGATGTGCCCTCTTCTCACCAAACGTCATCAACCGACTCGGGGCGGCAGTCACCGCCCCCGCATTCTCTGATCGCGCTCAGACCACCACGTTCACCAGACGGCCCGGCACGACGATGACCTTCTTCACCGGCTTGCCTTCGCCGAACTTGGCGGTCATTTCGTGCGCCAACGCAGCCTGTTCGATGGCTTCGCGCGAAGCGTCCTTCGCCACGCGCACCGCACCACGCACCTTGCCCGCCACTTGCAGCACGAGTTCGATTTCGTCCTGCACCAGGGCGGCTTCGTCGACTTCCGGCCACGACGCGTCGAGCAGATCGCCCGATTGCGCGGCATAGCCCAGTTCGACCCACAGACCGTGCGTGACGTGCGGCACCACCGGGTACAGCACGCGCAGCAGAATGCCGTAGCACTCGCGCACTGCGCCGGCACCCGCCGCGCCCTTGTCGCTCTCGATCGCGTTGAGCATCTTCATCGCCGCCGACACCACCGTGTTGTACTGCACGCGCTGGTAGTCGTAGTTGGCTTGCTTGAGCACGCTGTGGATTTCCAGACGCAGTGCCTGTGCCGCCGGATTCGCCGTGTCGATGACGGCGTCCGTCTGACGCAACAGCGCGGCTTGCGATTGGCCGAAGCCCCACAGACGACGCAGGAAGCGGCTCGCGCCTTCCACGCCCGCACCCGACCATTCGAGTTGCTGCTCCGGCGGGGCCGCGAACATCACGAACAGACGCGCCGTATCGGCACCGTACTGGTCGATCAGCGACTGCGGATCCACACCGTTGTTCTTCGACTTCGACATCTTTTCGATGCCGCCGAGCGTCACGTCTGCGCCGTCGGCCTTCGACGTGGCGCCCGCCGGGCGGCCCTTGTCGTCGAACTGCACCTGAACGTCGAGCGGGTTGAACCACGTCTTCTTGCCCGACGTGTCTTCACGGTAGAACGTTTCGTTGAGCACCATGCCCTGCGTGAGCAGGTTCTGCGCCGGTTCCTTAAAGCTCACGAGGCCCAGATCGCGCATGACCTTCGTCCAGAAGCGCGAGTAAAGCAAGTGCAGAATCGCGTGCTCGATGCCGCCGATGTACTGATCCATCGGCATCCAGTAATTGGTGCGCTCGTCGACCATGGTCTCGGCGTCCGGGCAGGCGTAGCGCGAGAAGTACCACGACGAATCCACGAACGTGTCCATCGTGTCCGTCTCGCGACGGGCCGGCTTGCCGCACTTCGGGCAATCGCACTTGAGGAACGCTTCGGACTTGGCGAGCGGGTTGCCGGTGCCGTCCGGCACGAGGTCTTCCGGCAGCACGACCGGCAGATCCTTTTCCGGGACCGGTACAGCGCCGCAGGTGTCGCAGTGGATGATCGGGATCGGCGTGCCCCAGTAGCGCTGACGCGAGATGCCCCAGTCGCGCAGACGGAACGTCACCTGCTTGTCGCCGGCACCCTTCGCCTTGAGGTCGGCGGCGATGGCGTCGATGGCAGCCGCGAAGGCCAGACCGTCGTACTTGCCGCTGTTGATCAGCGTGCCTTCCTTCTCGCCGTACCAGGCTTGCCACGCATCGGTCGAATACGTCTCGCCTTGCACAGCGACGACCTGCTTGATCGGCAGGTTGTACTTGCGGGCGAACGCGAAGTCGCGCTCGTCATGCGCCGGCACGCCCATCACAGCGCCTTCGCCGTAGCCCATCAGCACGTAGTTGCCGATCCAGACTTCGACCTTGTCGCCGGTGAGCGGGTGCGTGACGAAGAAGCCCGTCGGCATGCCCTTCTTTTCCATCGTGGCGATGTCGGCCTCGGCCACGCCACCCTGCTTGCATTCGGCGATGAACGCCTGCAAGTCGGGACGATCGGCCGCCAGACGCGTCGCCAGCGGGTGCTCGGCCGCGATCGCAGCGAACGTCACCCCCATGATCGTGTCGGCGCGCGTGGTGAACACGCGCAACAGCTTTTGCTCGCCGTCGAGTTCGTACGGGAAGCCGAAGTTCACGCCGAAGCTCTTGCCGATCCAGTTCTGTTGCATCACCTTCACGCGCTCGGGCCAGCCGAGATCGTCCAGATCGCCGAGCAGTTCGTCGGCGTATTCGGTGATGCGCATGTAGTACATCGGGATTTCGCGCTTCTCGACGAGCGCGCCCGAACGCCAGCCACGGCCGTCGATCACTTGCTCGTTGGCGAGCACGGTCTGATCGATCGGATCCCAGTTCACGGTGCCCGTCTTCAGATAAACGACACCCTTCTCCAGCATCTTGAGGAACAGCCACTGGTTCCAGCGGTAATACTCCGGCTTGCAGGTGGCGACTTCGCGCGACCAATCGATCGCGAGACCCATCGCCTGCATCTGCTTCTTCATATAGTCGATGTTGTCGTACGTCCACTTGGCCGGCGGCACGCCGTTGGCCATAGCCGCGTTTTCCGCCGGCATGCCGAACGCATCCCAACCCATCGGCATCAGCACGTTATAGCCGCGCATGCGCATCTGACGGTACATCACGTCATTGATGGTGTAGTTGCGCACGTGGCCCATATGCAGCTTGCCCGACGGATACGGCAGCATCGAGACGCAATAGAATTTCTGTTTGTCCGCGCGCTCGGTGGTCTTGTAGGCATCGATCGCCTGCCAGTGAGACTGGGCGGAGGCTTCGACGTCGGCGGGAACGTATTTTTCTTGCATGATGGGTCGGCGGATAGGATTCGGCTCGGTGTCGGCCCGGCTGGCACGCGTCATCGGGATGCGCGGTACGCAGGAAATATGGGGCAGATCCGGGGAAAACGATGATTATAACGCCGCCGGAAGTGGATTCGGCGTGACGTTGGCGAGGGGATGTGACCTTTGCGTCACTTTCGCTTCCGATCCGGCGGGTCTGTCGTACGACCGTCGGCGAAGCGCGTCGCGATGGCGGCATCCGGGACCGGCCGGCGGTGCCTGAGTCTGTACGACCTGACGCCTCTGGAGCGCTCAGGCCGACACCGCTGGCCGCCCGGTGGAACCTATGCCGATCAGCGTAGGCCCAGCACGTCCTGCATGTCGAACAGACCGGTCTTGTGCTGTGCAAGGAAGCGCGCCGCACGCAGCGAACCCTGCGCGTACGACAGGCGGCTCGACGACTTGTGCGTGATTTCGATACGCTCGCCGATCCCGGCGAACAGCACCGTGTGATCGCCGACGATATCGCCGCCGCGCACCGTTGCGAAGCCGATCGTCGACGGATCACGCTCGCCGGTCACGCCTTCACGGCCGTAGATCGCGCATTCCTTCAGATCGCGACCCAGGGCTTCCGCCACCACTTCGCCCATGCGCAGCGCCGTGCCCGACGGGGCATCGACCTTGTGACGGTGATGGGCTTCGATGATCTCGATGTCGTAGCCGGTATTCAGGATCTTCGCGGCGATTTCGAGCAGCTTGAACGTGGCGTTCACGCCCACGCTCATGTTCGGCGCGAACACGACGGCGACCTGTTCCGCGCCCTTTGCCAGACGCGCCTTGTCTTCTTCCGAGAAACCGGTCGTGCCGACGATCATCTTCACGCCATGCTTTTGCGCGGCCGCCAGGTGCATCAGCGTGCCTTCCGGGCGCGTGAAGTCGATCAGGTATTCGGCATCGGCCAGCGCCGCGTCGAGATCGGCGGTGATCTTCACGCCGGTGTCGCGGCCGAGGAACGCGCCGGCATCGATGCCGAGCGCCGGGCTGCCTTCACGGTCGAGTGCGCCGACCAACTCGGCGTCGTCTGCCGCGAGTACCGTTTCGATCAACATCCGGCCCATACGGCCGGAGGCCCCTGCAATCGCAATCTTCATCATGGTGAGTCTTTCGTCGTCTTTCTACCGGCTTTGCGCCGCTTACTGAGGCATCGAGAAGAGACCGCCACCGGCGGTCACACGCGGCGACGGTACCAGTCCGGTGCCCGAGGCCGTGCCGGCCGAGCTGGACGTTCCGGCGCTCGGCGCGGGTGCGCTCGGTTGCGCCGCCGGCGCAGGCTTGGCTGCGGCTGCGACGTTCGCGGCAGCGTCCGTCGAAACGGTCGCCACATCGGTCGGGGCGGGTGCGGCGGTCGGTGCCGCTGCTGCTGCGTCCGGCGACGGGGCGGCGGCTTCGGCAGCCGCGGCGCTTGCCGTCGACGGTGCAGGCGCGTCCGTCTTCACGGTCTTGCCCTTCTGGCCGTCAATTTCCTGCACCAGCTGGTACTCGGTCGGCAGATTTTCGCCACCTTCCCAACGCGCCAGCGTGTCGCCTTCGAAGTACACCTTCAGGTGACGTTCCTGAACGACCGACGCGTTGCCGCGCTTGAAGTAGAAAACGTAATCCCAGCGATTCGCATGGAAGATGTCGGCGAGCAACGGCGTACCGAGCAGTTGACGCACCTGATCGCGCGTCATGCCCGCTTTGAGCTGGTCATAGGCTTCCTTCGAGACGAAGTTGCCCTGAACGATGTTGATTCGATACGGCGTGACCACGCCGATGACCTTGTCGGTCACGCTGTCATACGTCGAGCAGCCAGCCAGGACAAGGAATGCTGCGGCTGCGCAGACGGAGAACGGAAGGGAGAGATAACGACGCAAATCTGACTCGCTTTCAAAAAGATCGAACTTGAATCCGGCACGCCGGGCGCGCCGCCACATCGCCCCCGTTGACGGCACAACCGTCCCGTTTGCCCCGGTTTGCGCCCGGGCAAGGCAAAAAGGCATTATTATTGGGGCTGTATTGTACTCTAGGGACGTAGAGCGATGCCGAATCCCGCCGATTTGAAAAATATCGGACTGAAAGCCACGCTTCCGCGCCTCAAAATTCTGGAGATCTTCCAGAACAGTGAGGTGCGCCACTTGACCGCTGAAGACGTATATCGTCATCTGCTCGGCGAAAATCTCGATATCGGCCTGGCCACGGTTTACCGTGTCCTGACCCAGTTCGAACAAGCCGGGCTATTGTCGCGCAGCAACTTTGAATCCGGCAAGGCCGTTTTCGAACTCAACGAAGGCCATCACCACGATCACCTCGTGTGCATGGACTGCGGACGCGTCGAAGAATTCTTCGATGCCGAGATCGAACGCCGTCAGAAGCTGATCGCGAAGGAGCGCGGTTTCGCACTCCAGGAGCACTCGCTCGCCATGTACGGCAGTTGCACGAAGGATCCGTGCCCCCACCGTCAAAAATAATTAACGCCTCACATGTCAGAATGCCTTCAACCGAGGGCATTCTGAGATTTTTCCTCCCACATGCCGCCGACTTAGATCAAGCGCCGGTGCGCATCGTCTACAATATCCCTCCCCGTTAGTTACGTTGATACGCTATTTGCGTTTCGACGAGCCTGTAACAACAGCAAGCCCCATCTATGGACCACAGAGAATTGCCCAACGACATGGCACAGAGCGACGCAGACGAACTCTCATTCGCGGACGTTGTCCGCTTTGTCCGCAACAATTTGAAGTTGATAGCCGGACTAGCCATCGTGGGAGCGGCGATCGGCATCGGCAGCACGTTCGTCATCCAGAAGCAATGGGAAGGGAAGGTGACCTTGCAGATTGGACGCGCTGCCGGTTCCCCCGTTGTCGGCCCGGATGGCCCTCTGATCGAGTCTGTCCAACAAACGGTCGGGCGAGTGTTGCTGAGTACGTTTCGGGAGAGCGTTGCTGGCGAAGTCCTTCCCGAGTTGAAGGGCAATTCGGACGCATTGCACCGAACAGTCGTGTGGAAGAATCTGAAAGCCAGACCGATTCAGGGCACGGTCTACGTCGAGATGTCTGCGCGCGGGACCTCGGTTGAGCAGGCTGAACAAATACTGCAAGTCGCTTCGAATCAGGTCATCGCCGAACACGCCGAGATCCTTGAGCGCGCGCGGGCCTTGCCGAAGCAGCAATTGAGCGTCATCGATGCGGCAATCGAATCGAATACCAAAGCCCAGGCGGATCTGAGTACCGCGCTAGCCAATTCGAAAAGCACGGATTCGGTGATGGCACTGAGCGCTTTGCAAAGCAGCCGCACCGAACGGGCCACGCTTAACGAAAGCCGCTATCGCGTTTCGCAGCTTCTCGCACCCGACCAGTCCTACAACACGCGGGTCGTTAGCGCGATTCGTGTAGATGCGCAAGCAGCGTTCCCGCGCAAGCTGTACTTTGGTTTGGCCGGATTGATCTTGGGCGCGATTCTCGGCACCATCGTCGGCATGGCTCGCAAGCGAAGCGCCTGAACGACTAAGCCCCGGCGACTGCACCCCAAATAAAAAGCCGCTGTCTCTCGACAGCGGCTTTTTTCACTTCCGAACCCGCTTCGGCGGCGATTACTTCGCAGCCATCAGCGCGACAGTCGTGTCGAGCATGCGGTTCGAGAAGCCCCACTCGTTGTCGTACCACGAGCTGACCTTCACCAGACGACCCGACACCTTCGTCAGCGTGCCGTCGAAGTTCGACGACGCCGGATTGTGGTTGAAGTCGACCGACACCAGCGGTGCCGTGTTGTACGTAGCGATGGCCTTCAACGAGCCTTCGGCAGCTTCCTTCAGGATCGCGTTGACTTCGTCGACCGTCGTGTCGCGCTTGGCGATGAACGACAGGTCAACGATCGACACGTTGATCGTCGGGACGCGAATGGCGTAGCCGTCGAGCTTGCCATTGAGTTCCGGCAGCACCAGACCGACAGCGGAAGCCGCGCCCGTCTTCGTCGGGATCATGCTCATCGTGGCCGAACGGGCGCGACGCAGGTCTTCGTGATAGACGTCCGTCAGCACCTGGTCGTTCGTGTAGGCGTGAACGGTCGTCATCAGGCCCGTTTCCAGACCGATCTTGTCGTGCAGCGGCTTGACCAGCGGTGCCAGGCAGTTCGTGGTGCACGAAGCGTTCGAGATGACCGTGTCGGTCGACTTGAGCACGCCTTCGTTCACGCCGAACACGACCGTTGCGTCCACATCCTTGCCGCCCGGGGCCGAGATGATGACCTTCTTCGCGCCGCCCTTCAGGTGAGCGCTGGCCTTTTCCTTCGTCGTGAAGAAGCCGGTGCACTCGAGCACGACGTCGACGTTCAGCTCGCCCCACGGCAGCTCGGCCGGGTTGCGGTTGGCCAGCACGCGGATCTTGTCGCCGTTGACGATCATGAAGTCGCCGTCGACCGACACCGTGCCCGGGAACTTGCCGTGCGCCGTGTCGTATTGCGTGAGGTGGGCGTTCGTCTGTGCATTGCCGAGATCGTTGATGGCAACGATTTCGATGTCGTGCTTCTTGCCACCTTCGTAGTGGGCACGCAGTACGTTGCGGCCGATACGGCCGTAGCCGTTAATAGCGACGCGAATGGTCATGGGGGTATCTCCGTAAGGTCTAACGAAATCAGCCAAGCACGGACTTTGCCGTCGCGACCACGTGGTCGACGGTGAAGCCGAAGTGTTTGAACAGCACGCCGGCCGGAGCCGACTCGCCAAAGGTATCGATGCCGACCACGCCGCCTTCCAGGCCGACGTACTTATGCCAGAACGCCGTCACACCGGCTTCCACGGCCACACGCGGCACGCCGCGCGGCAGCACGCTCTCGCGGTAGGCCTTGTCCTGACGATCGAACACATTGGTCGACGGCATGGACACGACACGTGCGGCAATCCCTTCAGCCGCCAGCGCTTCGGCGCCCTTGAGCGCCAGATCCATTTCCGAGCCGGTCGCGATCAGGATGACCTGCGGATTGGCCACGTCGCGCAGCACGTAGCCGCCACGACGGATATCGGCGATCTGCGCATCGCTGCGCGAGACGAACGGCAAATTCTGACGGCTCAGCACCAGGCTCGACGGACCGTCGTGACGCTCCACTGCAGCCACCCACGCGGCCGCCGTTTCGGTCGTATCGCACGGACGCCACAGATCCATTTGCGGAATCAGGCGCAGGCTCGACACATGTTCGATCGACTGGTGCGTCGGGCCGTCTTCGCCCAGACCGATCGAATCGTGCGTGAACACGAAGATCGAACGCAGCTTCATGAGCGCTGCCATGCGCAGTGCATTGCGGCTGTAGTCGGAGAACGTCAGGAACGTGCCGCCGAACGGGATGTAACCGCCGTGCAGCGCAATGCCGTTCATGATGGCGCTCATGCCGAACTCGCGCACACCGTAGTTGATGTGATTACCGAACTGCACGCCTTCTGCATTGGCGCGCACGGCCTTGCTGGCCTTCCAGTTCGTGAGGTTCGAGCCGGTCAGGTCGGCCGAGCCGCCCAGGAATTCCGGCAGCACGGCGGCGAGCCCTTCGATGGCGAGTTGCGACGCCTTACGCGTTGCCACCGTCTCGGCCTTTTCGTTGGTCTTCGCGATCAAGGCGGCAGCGGCCGTCTTGAAGTCGCCGGGCAGTTCGCCCTTCATGCGGCGCTCGAACTCGGCAGCTTCGGCCGGGAACTGGCTGCGATAGGCGGCAAAACGCTCGTTCCACGCGGCTTCGGCCTTCTGACCGGCAGCCTTGGCGTCCCATGCGGCATAGACATCGGCCGGCACTTCGAACGGCGGCAGATTCCAGCCGAGTGCTGCGCGCGTCGCGGCGATTTCGTCGGCACCCAGCGGTGCGCCATGCACGTCGTGACCACCTTCCTTGTTCGGTGCCCCCTTACCGATCAGCGTCTTGCAGCAGATCAGCGTCGGACGGTCGGACTTCTTGGCTTGCGCGATGGCTGCGTCGACGGCGTCGGCGTTATGACCGTCGATACCGCGAATCACGTTCCAGCCGTAGGCTTCGAAACGCTTCGGCGTATCGTCGGCAAACCAGTATTCGACGTCGCCGTCGATCGAGATGCCGTTGTCGTCGTACAGCGCAATGAGCTTGTTCAGACGCAGCGTGCCCGCGAGCGAGCAGGCTTCGTGCGAGATGCCTTCCATCAGGCAACCGTCGCCGAGGAACGCATACGTATAGTGGTCGACGATGTCGTTGCCCGGACGGTTGAATTCCTTGGCGAGCAGCGCTTCGGCGAGTGCGAAACCGACGGCGTTCGTGATGCCCTGACCCAGCGGGCCCGTGGTCGTCTCGACGCCCGGCGTGATGCCCACTTCCGGGTGTCCCGGCGTCTTGCTGTGCAGTTGACGGAAGTGCTTGAGCTCTTCGATCGGCAGGTCGTAACCCGTCAGATGCAACAACGAGTAGATCAGCATCGAACCGTGGCCGTTGGACAGCACGAAGCGGTCGCGGTCGGCCCAATGCGGATTGGTGGGGTTGTGCTTGAGATGGCGGCCCCAGAGAGCGACCGCGATATCGGCCATGCCCATGGGCGCGCCAGGGTGACCGGAGTTGGCCTGTTGGACCGCATCCATGGAAAGGACGCGAATAGCAGAGGCCATCAGCGCAGCCGTAGCAGGAGAGGAGTTCGTCATGGTGACCAGCCGGAAGAGCGGGCGTGCCCCGTTGCCGCGAGCTGCCGCGCGAAATTCAAATGCAGGAAAAGAGCAAGATTTTACCAGAATCGCCCCCTGCCCGGGTCGTTCACGGCGAACTTCCTCAACCGGCGGGAACGTGGAATCATGCGAAGAAGTGATGCGATCGCCACAAATTAGAGGAAGTTGTCTTGCCAATGCCCGAAAAACACGACACCTCCGCCAGCCAATCCGACGCCCCGACAGCCTCGTCCGCCAAGCTGACAACGTCTTACCCAGCACCGCTCGGGCCGTGGGCGGGCTATACGTTCGCTGCGATGCCGGTGTACGCCACCTCGTCGCCGCATCAGCGCATCGAAATCGTGGACTTGCCCGCGTTCGGCGAACTCGGGCGAGCGTACCGGCTCGACGGCCGCTTCATGGCGTCGCTGGCCGACGCCCACATCTGCCATGAGTGCATGGTGCATCCGCTGCTGCTCGCGCATGGCAACGCGCAACGGGTGCTGATCCTCGGCGGCGGCGACGGCGGCTCTGCGCGCGAAGCGCTACGGCATGCCTGCGTACGAGAAGTGGTCGTTGCCGAACTCGACGCGCAAGTGCCCGCCGCCATCCTTCGACACATCCCGGCGCTGGCCAACGGCGCATTCGACGATCCCCGCACCACGCTCGTCATCGGTGATGCCCGGGATCTTGTGGACGCAGCACGAGCGAACGGCGAACAGTTCGACGCCATCGTCTTCGATCTGACGGAGGCCGACGGCGATGCCGCGTCGCTGCACGACGCGGCATTCTTTGCGAAAGTCCGCGACTTGCTTGGCCCACGCGGGGGCATCGCCCTGCAACTGGGCGCGCCGTGGTTCGAAGGCACACAGGTGCGTCGCATGCTCGATGCGCTACATTCGGTGTTCGCCTGCGTCTTGCCGATGACAACCTATGTGCCGCTCTACGGCACGCAATGGGCGCTTGCGATTGCCAGCAATTCACTCACAGCGCGCGATTTCGACGCGCTGACGGCGAATCCGTCAGTAACGGCGCTACAAGGCGTGCGTCACTATTCGCCGTCCCGTCACGCCGCGCTCTTCGATATCCCGCCGGAGTTGAGCGTCATCCTCGGTCCCATCGGCCCGTAATGCCCGCAATGCCCGGCGCTGCGACTCGTTACAGCGCCGATCGGGCGCGATCTTGTGCGCCGTCGCGCGCAACGGATGAAGCGGATACGCGTTCCTTGTATATTGGGAACATGCGAAGACCGTCGGACCCCCATCGATTTCGTTTGCCGACGGCCCCAACGGAGCAAACCCATGTCCGATCCCCGCCCATCCCACGTACCGTGGTTGACGCCGTATCTGACCGTTCGCGATGCGCGTGCATCCGCCTCGTTCTACGAGCAGGCCTTCGGCTTTTCGGTGCATGACATGGTGGACGACGACGGCGCAGTGATGCACGTCGAAATGTTCTACCAGGGACAACTGATCCTGATGTTCGCCCCCGAAGGCGCGTTCGCGACGACCGCGCGCACGCCGCGCACCTCGGGCATCGAAGCGCCGCAGAGCTTCTATGTCTACACCGAAGATGTCGATGCGCTTTACGCACGTGCAACCGCCGCCGGTGCCAAGGGACTCATGCCGCCGAGCGACCAGTTCTGGGGCGATCGCTTCTGCCAGTTGGAAGACCCCGACGGTTACCGGTGGGGCTTTGCCCGGCCCATTGCCCCTCGCAGTTGACGATTTTCCGGCACGTCCTTATGTCGGGTGTCAGGACACGTTGGAGTATGCTTCTGTCCCCGACGCCAACACTGGGCGCCATCCTCACGTTCCTCGTCACCCACACCCGCTCACCCGAATGCCTCGCTTTTTCATCGATGCGCCGCTACACGCCGGTGCCCTGCTCGACCTTCCGGACACCGTCGTTCGCCACGTCCAGGTCCTGCGCCTGAAGACCGGCGATACGCTCACGCTATTCAACGGCACAGGCGGCGAATATCCGGCGGTACTGACGACGCTGGAAAAGCGCCATGCGACGGCACAACTCGGTGAGCACGACAGTCGTGAAGCCGAGCCACCCTATCGCATTACGCTGGCGCAAGGCATTGCAGGCGGCGACAAGATGGACTGGCTCATCGAGAAGGCCATCGAACTCGGTGTGACGGAAATTCAACCGCTCGCGACAGAGCGCTCCGTCATTCGTCTCGAAGGGGAACGTGCTGCCAAGCGCGTCGCGCACTGGCAGGCACTCGTGCAAGCCGCGTGCGAACAATGCGGACGAAATCGTGTGCCCAAGGTGCTGCCGATCCGTCCGATTACGGCCTGGCTGGGTGACCGGGATGTCATAAAGAGTGACGGATGGCGTGTGCTATTGTCACCCAGAGCAGACAGCGGATTCGATTCGCTACCGCTAGAGGCACCGTCTCAGCCCGGCGTGCTGCTCTTCGGCCCGGAAGGCGGGCTGGCTCCTCAGGAGGAAGCCCTCGCAAGGCAGGCCGGATTTTCGGCCATTCGTCTTGGCGAGCGCATCCTTCGGACCGAAACGGCGGGCATGGCAGTTCTCGCTGCGTTGGCCGCTCGCTGGGGCGGATGGTAAGCATCGATGATTCGAGAAAACGGCCTCACAAGCCTTAAGGAGTAATCGTCATGGGTATCCTCGACAACATTCTCGGTGGTGGGTCCGGCAATCAGGCCGGTGGTGGCGGTTTCAGCACGAAGACCATGCTGCTGATGGGCTTGCTGGCGATGATTGCCAGTCGCTCGGGCAACGCGCAAGGCCAGGGTGGTGAGGGCGGCGGCTTGCTTGGCGGCCTCGGCGGTATGCTTGGCGGCATGCTCGGTGGCGGTGCGGCGGGTGGCTCCGGTGGGGCGGGTGGCCTGGGCGATTTACTCGGCGGACTGCTCGGCGGCGGACAATCGCCGGCGGCGGGTGCGCCGGGAGCGCCGAATGGCGGTTTGCTGGGGCAACTCGGCGGATTGGGCGGGCTGGCGCAAATTCTGAATCAGGGTGGCCTGGGTGAAGCGGTAAATTCCTGGGTTGGCACGGGCGCTAACCAGCCGGTCAGCGCCGATCAGGTCACGCAAGCGCTCGGCCCCGGCGGCCAGTTGCAGCAATTGGCAAGCTCGGCGGGCGTCTCCGAAGACGAAGCGGCGCAGGAGTTGTCGGAATTGCTTCCCAAGGTCGTGAATCATTTGACCCCGGACGGCGCAATGCCACAAGGTCCGCTGGATCTGACGTCGCTGGCCCAGCAATTCCTCGGCGGCAACCACACCAGCTGATTCGCAACGATTGGCCGGAAATGAAAAAAGGTCCGCAGTGCGGACCTTTTTTCTTGCGCTTCGTCGTCTACGGAAACCGCGAAAAGCCAACCGTTACCTGCCGCAAAAGCGATTTTCGCGGATGTTTCGCGTCAGGCGATACGTGGACGAAAAATGAGTCTCAGGCAAACGAGTAGAAAACGCGGAAGCTCACGCGACGCTCGCTCCAGAACTCGGCGGTATCGCGGAACACTTCCAGCAGTGTCTCGCGGCCATCCTTGTCGAACTTGGTGACGACCGGCAAGCCCTCCAGCACGACGACAAACCCGGGTTGCGGCCCGCAATGGGCGACCAGATCGGTCAGACAATCGTGCAACGCGTCGTAGTTCTTTCCGAAATGCTTCGGGAACAGGAACGATGTGGCGATCGTCTCCAGCACTTCCGCCTTGCTTTGCGCATGTGAGCAATTGGCATAGAGGAAGTGCTGTCCGAGCCGCTCGGCCTCCGCCGCCAGTTCCGGCACGCGGAATGCACGGATCGACTGCACGATGTTCGGCCTCACGGCCTGGAAAAGACTCATATCTCCCTCTTCCGATAGGCTACGGCGATGGCCGGCCCGCGCGACAGCATGCAGGCCCAGCACCTGCTTGAACAAGTTGCCCTCGCCCGCACCGAATGGATCTGCCATAAGATCTTTCCCGCGTTCTTGTGCGAAAACCGGCTCACTCATACTGCTGTCATTCCCTTATTTGTTTAAAGCTGTTGTAGTGGTCTTGGGTGTAGTAACACGGTTCGACCGCACGTTGGTTACCGCCACAGATGATGCGCCTGGCACCTCTATTGCGGGCACCGGGAGTCGGCACCGTATATTCATGGTAATAGCCACGCGGCATTTTGGGCAGGCGCTTTTCGTAGTTCCCGAACGTGATGCCATCTTTGGCATAGGGAAACGGCCCGCCCTGGGCAATCAGCGTCAGCGTGCGCTGCGCTTCGCGAGGTAACTCGGCAACGGAGACCGTTGCTGTTTGATCCGTGACGTATGGCGCGGTTTCGCGCGCCACAGCGTTAGCCCCCAGAAAGACACTTCCCGCCGCAGTCAGTGCCACGATGCTCCGGTGAAGCCAACGTGCCATTGTCATAGCTAGCTGTCGCCCGGCGCGGCTTTGCGCTACCGGCCCGTTCTGGTGGGTGAAGCCGTAAGATTATCGCTATTGGTCATCAGAATCAATGTCGGCTTACATTTTGCAACCAAACTACTCAACAAATTCACGAAAATACAGGGATTTTCACGACAGTAAGCACACACATTGACGTATACGATGCCAAAAAATGCATCACCCAAATAGAAAAACGCCGCGCCCGAAAGGCAGCGGCGTTTTTTTCTTCCATCGGCTAACGGGCGCGAAACCGCAGCGAACCACCGGGTGCTAACGTCAAATCAGTCGCATCGGTCAGCGCCGCCGGTTCGGCCCCGCTTAATCCTCTTCGTCGGCTCAGCGCCCCTGTTGTTGCGCAGCCGCATCGGCCACGACCAGCGCCGCCATATTGATAATGCGACGCACCGTCGCCGACTCGGTCAGGATGTGCACCGGCTTCGCCGCGCCCAGCAGAATCGGCCCGATCGCCACGTTGTTACCGGCGGCGGTCTTGAGCAGGTTGTAGGCGATGTTGGCGGCGTCGATATTCGGCATCACGAGCAGATTGGCCGCACCGGTCAACGTCGAATCCGGCATGATGCGTGCGCGCAGCTCCGGGTCCAATGCGCAGTCACCGTGCATTTCGCCATCGACTTCCAACTCCGGCGCACGCTCTTGCAGAATCTCCAGCGTTTCGCGCATCTTGCGCGCGCAATTCGCGTCGCTCGTACCGAAGTTCGAATGCGACAGGAGTGCCACCTTCGGCTGGATACCGAAACGACGGATCTCATCGGCCGCCATCAGCGTGATTTCGGCCAGTTGCTCTGCCGTCGGGTCCTGGTTGATGTGGGTATCGACGAGGAAGAGTTGACGATTCGGCAGAACCAGCGCGTTCATCGCGCCATAGACGTTGCCGCCTTCGCGCTTGCCGATGACACGGTCGATAAAGTGCAGGTGGCGTCCCGGTGTCGACACCGTGCCGCAGATCATGCCATCCGCTTCGCCCTTGCTCACGAGCATGGCTGCAATCAGGGTCGTGCGACGACGCATTTCCACGCGCGCATACGACGCCGTGACGCCCTTGCGGTTCGTCAGACGATGATACGTTTCCCAGTAGTCGCGATAGCGCTCGTCGTGCTCCGGATTGACCACGGTGAAATCGACGCCCGGCGTGAGGCGCAGACCGTACTGCTGAATGCGATGCTCGATGACGGCCGGACGACCCACGAGCACCGGCGTTGCAACGCGCTCGTCCACGAGGACTTGCACGGCGCGCAGCACGCGCTCTTCTTCGCCCTCGGCGAATGCGATGCGCTTCTTATCGGCCGGCACACTGCGCGCCACCGAGAACAGCGGCTTCATCAGACCACCGCTGTGATACACGAACTGCTGGAGCGACTGCGAATAGGCATCGATGTCCGCCAGCGGGCGCGTTGCCACACCGGCAGCCATCGCGGCTTCCGCCACTGCGGTAGCGACCTTCACCAGCAAACGCGGATCGAAAGGCTTCGGAATCAGGTATTCCGGGCCGAACGACAGGTTCTTGATGCCGTAGGCCGAAGCGACGATATCGCTCTGCTCCTGACGTGCCAGCTCGGCCAGCGCATTCACGGCGGCAATTTCCATCGAGCGCGTGATCGTCGTCGCACCGACGTCGATGGCACCACGGAAAATGAACGGGAAGCACAACACGTTGTTAACCTGGTTCGGATAGTCCGTGCGGCCCGTCGCCATCACGCAATCCGGGCGCACTTCCTTCGCCAGTTCCGGCGTGATTTCCGGATTCGGGTTGGCCAGCGCAAAGATCAGCGGCTTATCGGCCATCGTCTTCACCATTTCCGGCTTCAGCACGCCGGCGGCCGACAGCCCGAGGAACACGTCGGCACCGCCGATCACATCGGCCAGACCGCGCGCGTCCGTCTTCTGCGAGAAGCGAATCTTCTCGGGGTCCATCAGTTCGGTACGCCCCTCGTACACGACCCCGGCCAGATCCGTCACCCAGATGTTCTCGATGGGCAGCCCCATGTCCACGAGCAGATCCAGACAGGCGAGCGCTGCTGCACCCGCGCCCGACGTTACGACCTTGACCGACGCAAGATCCTTGTTGACGACCTTCAACCCGTTAATGAGCGCCGCCGCCACCACAATGGCCGTGCCGTGCTGATCGTCGTGGAAGACCGGAATCTTCATGCGCTCGCGCAGCTTGCGCTCGACGATGAAGCACTCGGGTGCCTTGATGTCTTCGAGGTTGATCGCGCCAAACGTCGGTTCGAGCGCTGCAATGATGTCGACCAGCTTCTCCGGGTCCTTCTCCGCGATCTCGATGTCGAACACATCGATATTGGCGAACTTCTTGAACAACACGCCCTTGCCTTCCATCACCGGCTTCGAAGCCAGCGGCCCGATATCGCCGAGGCCCAGCACGGCCGTACCGTTCGTAATCACGCCGACCAGATTGCCACGCGCGGTATAACGCGAAGCGTTGAGCGGATCCACAACGATTTCCTCACACGCGGCAGCGACGCCCGGCGAGTACGCCAGCGCCAGATCGCGCTGGTTCAGCAACTGCTTGGTCGGCGCGATAGCGATTTTGCCGGGGGTGGGGAATTCGTGATATTCGAGCGCAGCTTCGCGCAGTTTCGGATCGATCGGCGTGGGCATGAGGGGAAGCTCTTGGCGAACAGGAGGGTCAAATTTTCAGTGCGAATTGTAGCCCTATTTATTCACGTCATTTATGCAAAAAACGGATAAGGGCCGCACTCGCAATGAGGCAGTTCCAAGCCGATAGTGGCGAATATTCTGCGCAAACTCAACGCTGCATTGCACCATTAGGCGCGTTTTCGGACAACGGATGAAAAACCAGTAGGGTGTTGTCCGAGACCGGTATGAGAAGGCATCTGAAAACGAGACCCAAGCCCGTTTGCCCGCTTGGGAAAGCGCTCACGCCCTCTTAGAATAGGGGTTTGCGTCGTATCACTGCCTCGTTGCCCATGACCTCACGTCCCGCCGCTTCATCGTCCTCACCCGTGTCGCTATCCGAGTTTTCGCTGATCGACCGCTTCTTTGCCGGGGCGACGCATCAGGGCGAGCATGTGACGCTCGGCATCGGCGACGATTGCGCCCTGCTGCGTCCGCCGGCAGGAGAACAACTGGCGATCTCGACCGACATGCTGGTAGAAGGTCGTCATTTTTTTGCGGACGTCGATCCCCGCGCGCTCGGCCACAAGACCCTCGCGGTAAACCTTTCGGATCTGGCCGCGATGGGCGCACGGCCGCTCGGTTTCACGCTGGCGCTCGCGTTGCCGGACAGCGATCCGGCGTGGCTCGGACCATTTGCGCAGGGCCTCGCCGAACTGGCGGACCGTTACGGCTGTCCGCTCGTCGGCGGCGATACAACACGCGGCCCGCGCAACCTCTGCGTGACCGTCTTCGGCAGTGTGCCCGGCGCACAGGCGCTACGCCGGGACGCAGCGCAACCCGGCGACGACATCTGGGTCTCCGGCACGCTCGGCGATGCGCGCCTCGCGCTTGGCGCGCTGCGCGGCGAATGGTCGTTGCAGGACAATGAGCTCGCGCTCGCGCGCCGGGCGATGGATTGGCCGGAACCGCAAGTGACGCTCGGGCTGGCATTGCGCGGCGTGGCACGCGCCGCACTGGATATCTCCGACGGCCTGATCGGCGACCTCGGGCATATTCTCGAACGATCCTCGATGAGTGCAAAAATCGATGTCGACGCGCTGCCACGCTCGGACTTGCTCGGCGCGCAGTCCTCTGGCATTCAGCGGCTTTGCACGCTCGCCGGCGGAGACGACTACCAGCTTTGCTTCTGCGCCGATGCCACACAGCGCGGGCGAATCGCGGCAATCGGCAACGAACTCGGGATACGTGTCACTCGTATCGGTACAATAGCGCTTCCCGACGCGCGCCGAACGATGCTGCAACTCCATGACAATACGGGCGCGAGCGTCGCTGCCGATTTCAAAAGTTTCGACCATTTCCAATGAGCACTGATCAAACGGCCGCCGTCAATCCGGGCAGCGGCCCGCGCCGGCCGAACTCGCGTTTCCTGCTGTCGCACCCCGCACACCTGTTTTCGCTCGGCTTCGGCACGGGCCTGTCGTCGTTCGCGCCGGGCACGGTAGGCACGCTTTTCGGCTGGGCCTCGTATCTGGTGCTGAACCTGTATCTGACGGTGACCGGCTGGGCGGTGCTGATCGCCGCCTCCATCATCGGCGGCATCTGGATTTGCAGCTTTACTGCGCGCAAGCTTGGCGTACAGGACCCGAGCGCCGTCGTGTGGGATGAGATCGTCGCGTTCTGGATCGTGTTGCTGCTCATCACGCCCTCGAGCTTCGTCGGTCAATTGGTCGCGTTCGTGCTGTTCCGCTTCTTCGATGCAGTTAAACCGCCGCCGATCAGCTACTTCGACCGGACCGTCAAGGGCGGTCTCGGCATCATGCTGGACGATCTGGTCGCCGCATTCTGCACGTTGCTCGTCATTGCGCTCTGGCGCTCGATCTGAATTTTTGAAGGCGTCGTCCCGTGGTTTCCGAACAAAATCTTCTGGCCCAATTGTCGGTGAAAGTCGGCAACCGTCTGCGCGATGAGCGCCTGCTGCTGGCAACGGCCGAATCGTGCACCGGCGGTCTCGTTGCAGCCGCCATCACCGATATCTCGGGGAGCAGCAACTGGTTCGAGCGTGGCTTTGTAACGTACTCGAATCAGGCCAAGTCCGAGATGATCGGTGTGCCGGCCGAGTTGATCGACAAGCACGGCGCTGTGAGCGAACCGGTGGCCCGCGCCATGGCGGAAGGCGCGCTGCTTAACAGTCGCGCCCAAATTTCGCTGTCGATCACAGGCGTCGCCGGTCCCGGCGGCGGAACTGCCGACAAGCCGGTGGGGATGGTCTGCTTCGGCTGGAGCAATCGCGTCACCACCATCGTCGAGACGAAGCACTTCAAGGGCGACCGCACGCAGGTGCGCAGTCAGGCGGCGCAATACGCGCTGCGCGGCGTGATCGAGTTGCTCGACAAGGGCGAAGCGTAATCCCACGCGGAGAATAAAAAACAGCGCCCGCGAATTCGCGAGGCGCTGTTTTTTTGTGCTCAAAGATCGATGCCTCGGGCATCGATCTCGCATTGTTCCGCCACGGTTCAGCGATAGGCGTTGATGCTGTCGCGCGTCTTCAGTGCAGCAGCGGCAGCAGCGGCGGCGAAGTGCTCGTCGCGGCCCGCGTAGATGATGGCACGCGACGAATTGATCATCATGCCTGCGCCATTGGCGGTGCGCCCGGCGGTCACCGTCGCCTCGACATCGCCGCCTTGCGCGCCAACGCCCGGAATCAGCAGCGGCATATCGCCGACGATGCTACGCACGGTGGCGATCTCCGCCGGGAACGTGGCACCCACGACCAGACCGATCTGACCGCTCGTGTTCCACGGCCCTGCCGCCAGTCGCGCCACCGTTTGATACAGCGGCTTGCCGTCGACATCCAGAAATTGCAGATCGCTACCACCGGGGTTCGAGGTCCGGCACAGGACAATCACGCCCTTATCGGCATGCGCGAGATACGGCTCCAGCGAATCGAAGCCCATGTACGGGTTCACCGTGACGGCGTCCGCGCGATAACGTTCGAACGCTTCACGGGCGTATTGCTCGGCGGTGCTGCCGATATCGCCGCGCTTGGCGTCGAGAATCACCGGCAGGCCTGGATGATCGGCATGGATGTGCGCGATCAGTTGTTCGAGCTGGTCTTCGGCACGATGCGCCGCGAAATAAGCGATCTGCGGCTTGAATGCACTGGCATAGGGCGCAGTCGCATCCACGATCTGACGGCAGAACTCGAAAATCGCGTCGGGTTTGCCTTGCAGATGCGCAGGGAAACGCGACGGTTCGGGATCCAGGCCGACACACAGCAGCGAGTTGTTGCGCGTCCAGGCGGCGTTGAGAGCTTCGGTGAATGTCATGACGGGTTCCGGCGGGGTTCCGGCGGTGGTATTCCGACGGAGAGTGATTCGAGTCTGGTTCGATCCAGCAAGGCCGCCATTTTACCTGCTCGGCGGCCATCCCCTTGCGGACTTTCGCAAAAGCCGGCATTGCGCCGGCCTTCGCACGACCTTCGCGCGACCTTACGAAAGCATCAATCGAGCCAGCCGCGATAGCGGAAATACAGGAACGGCGCGATGGCCGAAACGATCATCAACCCCAAAGCGAAGGGGTACCCGACTTCCCAACGCAGCTCCGGCATCATCTGGAAGTTCATGCCGTAAATACTGGCGATAAGCGTCGGCGGGAGGAAGGCAACGGCAGCCACCGAAAAGATCTTGATGATCTTGTTCTGGTTGATGTTGATGAAGCCGATCGTGGCGTCCATCAGGAAGTTGATCTTGTCGAACAGATAAGCGGTGTGATTATCGAGCGACTCGATATCGCGCATGATCTGCTTGCCTTCCTGATATTGCTCGTCCTTCAACATACGGGCGCGCATGAGGAACGACACCGCCCGTCGCGTATCCATGACGTTACGGCGAATGCGCCCGTTCAAGTCCTCCTGCGCGGCAACGCTTTCAAGGGCCTTGGCGGCGTCCGCATCGGTGAGGTTCTTGCCCAGCACCCGCTTGCTGACCTCTTCGAGTGCCGCGTACACCCCTTCGAGCGAATCGGCCGAATATTCGGCGTCGGTCGAGTAAAGGTCGAGCAGGACATCCATGGCGTCGCGCACGGAGCCGGGACGAATGCGCGCGCGCATGCGCACCAGTCGAAACACCGGCAGATCTTCGTCGTGCACGGAAATCAGCAGATCCTTGACGACCACGAACGCGACAGGCACGTTGCGCGACTGCTCTTCGTCGTCGAGCAGAAAATCGGTGCGGATGTGCAACACGCCGTCATCGTCTTCGTAATATCGCGCCGATGCTTCGATATCCGTCACTTCGTCACGTGAGGGCAGCTTGACCTTGTAGGCCTCTTCGACCCAGCGGCGTTCCTCTTCGGACTCGCTGTGGAGATCGACCCAGACCGGCGAAACGCTGGCCAGATCGCTGGGATGGTCACAAGTCACCTGTTGCAGGCGGCCGTGATGGATGACGAAGGCATTGATCAAACGAGGTTCTCCCTGCTACAAGGCGACGCCAGTGTAGCAGCCGCGCCACAGTCACGCCAATGGCGGCACACCGGTCCCCGCAGCAGGCTCACCGCCCCCTGTCGGTCGACACCGGATTCGCTCGTAGGAATGCTCCTAAAGTCCACGATTTCACACGATTCGGCGAGCTTCGCTGGCAAGCTCATCGAACCAATCTACGCACTTTGCGTCAACTTTGATATCGACGCATTTGTCGGCACACATTCATCGGCGCCCACCTCGGCGCTTTCATCGTCGTTCTCAGCGACGCGCTCATCGACATTTCCTGCTGCTTCTCGCGGAAATATCATCGACCAGGGAGAAATCAACAATGGCGGAAGTTACTACCCCGCTCACGTCTTTCGACGCCGTGACAGGTTTTCTGGCGGCCAACGCCGTGCACTACGGCTTGTCGTTCCTGCAAGCTGTGGTGATCCTGCTGGTCGGCTTCTGGGTCGCGAAGCGCTTGTCCCGCTTCGTTCACAAAACGCTCAGTCGCTCGCCGCATTTCGACGCCACTCTCAAACCGCTGATCGAGTCGGTAGTGCTGTGGTCCGTACGCATCATCACGATCATTGCAGTGCTGGCGCAGTTCGGCGTGCAGACGGCGAGCATCATTGCAGTCCTTGGCGCGGCGGGTCTGGCCATCGGTCTGGCTTTGCAAGGCACGTTGCAGAACATTGCCGCGGGCACGATGCTGCTGGTGCTGCGTCCGTTCCGCAATGGCGACTATGTGACGGCCGGGTCCACCGTGGCGGGTACGGTCGAAGAGATCGGTCTGTTCACGACGACGCTCACGAATGCCGATGGCATTTACGTCTGCGTGCCGAACAATCAGATCTGGGGACAGCCGATCACGAACTACAGCCGCAACGCCACCCGTCGAATGGAAATCACGGTGGGCATTGCCCTGGACGACGACCTCGACGCCGCAATGAGCGCCTTGCGCCAACACGTGTCGGACGATCAGCGCGTGCTCGGCACACCCGCGCCCGAAATCATGGTCAAGCAGGTCAGCGACAGTGCCGTGATCGTGAACGTGCGCGTCTGGTCGTTGCTGGGCAACTACTGGGGACTGTATTGGGATCTGCAACGTAACGTAAAGGAGACGGTCGAGGGCGTTGGCTGCTCACTGCCATATCCGACGCGTACGGTCATGCAAGTGCCCACGCAAACCCTCCCGGACGCGGCACAGCAGCGACACTGATCGCGTCTGGTCGAGCGTGACGGGGCGGCAACCGCTATTGCGGCAACTCGGCCGCCCCCATCCGACGCGCAATCACCCCGGCGCGTTGCGCGAGATACGGGGAATTGCGATGCGTATCGAAGTAGCGCGGACGCGGCAACATGACCGCAAGCCGCGCGGCCTGCCACGGTGAGAGCTTCGACGCCGGAATCCCGTAGTAGTAGCGCGCTGCGGCCTCCGCCCCGAACACACCCTCGCCCCACTCCACCGAGTTCAGATAGATCTCGAAGATGCGCTGCTTGTCCATCCAGAATTCGAGCATCCAGGTGATGGTGAATTCCTCCGCTTTGCGCAGGTAACTCTTCTCGCTCGACAGAAACAGATTCTTCGCCAGTTGCTGCGAGAGGGTCGAGCCGCCCGCGACGATGCGTCCCTTCTTCTGATTCTTCTCCCACGCGCCGAGCATGGCGTCGATTTCGTAGCCGTCGTGATTGACGAAATTGGCGTCTTCGCTCGCGATGATCGCGCGCTTCAGATTGCGCGAAATCTGGTCGTACGACACCCATTCGTGTCGCAGCGTCGCTTTCGGATCCGTTTCATGAAGGCGCGCTTCGGCGGCGCGCATGAACGCCGTCGATTGCGGATTGAAGTGCACCCACCAGCCGATTTGCAGGAAGTAGTAAAGCTGCGTCGCCAGCACGCCCACGATCAGCAACGTGACGAAGTAGCCCGCCCATTGCCATGGCCCCCACGCGCGTTTGCGACGGGTGCCACTGCCGCCAGAATTCCGTGAGGTGCGTCGCTGGGCAGCCATCGGCACGATCAGTCCTTGGCGTTGAGCCGGGCGCGCAGCGCTGCGCGCACGACGTCGGTCGACGGCCGCACACCACGCCACACGGCAAACGCTTCGGCCGCCTGCTCGACGAGCATGCCCAGCCCATCCGACACCTTCGCCGCGCCAAAGGCCAACGCGTGCGTCATGAAGACCGTTGGCTGCGCCCCGTACATCATGTCGTACGCGAGCGAACCGGCGGCATATGCGCCCGCAGGCAACGGCGGGACTTCGCCCTGGAGGCTACCGGCCGTAGCGTTGATGACGACATCGAATCCGGCAGGAATGGCATCCCAGCCACCACCGCCCAACGCCACACCGTGACGTGCGGCCGCATCGGCAAACCGGGCGACGAGTTCATCGGCGCGCGCCGCCGTGCGATTGCCGACGAAGAGCGCCGCCGGTTTCGCCTCGATCAGCGGCAGCATCGCGCCGCGCGACGCGCCACCTGCGCCCAGCAGCAACACGCGGCGTCCGGCGAGCGTCACACCAAGCGGGCCTTCGATGTCGCGCACCAGACCGACGCCATCCGTGTTGTCGCCGGTGATACCTTGTGCGTCGAATACCAGTGTGTTGACGGCCCCCGCCGCTTGCGCGCGCTCGGTGAGCCGATCCGCCAGCGCGTGGGCTTCCAGCTTGAACGGAACGGTGACGTTGGCCCCGCGCGCACCCTGCTCGATGAATGTGCGCACCGTCGCGGCAAACGTGTCGAGTGGCGCGAGGAGACGCTCGTAGACGAGTCGCTGCCCCGTCTCCCGCGCAAACTCGGCGTGAATGAAAGGCGATTGACTATGTTCGACAGGATGACCGATCACGGCGTAGCGATCGGCTGGCAATTCCCCGGCAGGCGTTTGGTTTGTCATCGTTTTCAAAGACGCGGCGCCTGGCTTTCGCTCAGGCGCCGCTAATATTCATACAGCAGGTCGTCGGCCGCTACGGCGTCAGGGCATCAGACCGTCACCAGAGCATCCACAGCAGGATGCCTCCGAACAGCGCCCATTTCACCGCATAGTACACGTTCCGGTTCCACGCCTTCAGGCGTTTGCCGACGATGCGAATCGAGTAAATATACTTGAACACCTTGTTCAAGCCACCGGTACGGTCGCCGGCCTCGTTCGGCGACGCCGCTGCGCCCACCAGATGACGGCCAAACCAACGGTTGACGATCTGCGTCCAGCGGTACTTCATCGGACGCTCGACGTCGCAAAACAGAATGATACGGTTCTGGCCGCTTTGATTCTCGGCGTAGTGAATATACGTCTCATCGAACACCACACCCTCACCGTCACGCCAGCTATAGCGCTGACCATCGACGTCGATGTAGCAACGGTCGTCGTTCGGCGTGACCAGTCCGAGGTGATAACGCAGCGAACCGGCGTATGGATCGCGGTGACGCACCAGCCGGGTGCCATGCGGCAATTCGGCAAACATCGCCGCTTTGATCGTCGGGATCTTGCGCACGAGGTCGGTCGTCACCGGACACAGCGCGTTGGCGGACGGGTGCGCCTCGTCGTACCACTTCAGGTAGAAGCGCTTCCAGCCGCTTTTGAAGAACGAATTGAAGCCGACATCGTTGTACTTGTCGGACGCTTTGATACGGCTGGCTTCAAGCAACGACATCGCTTCGGCGCGAATCGCTTCCCAGTTCTGACGCAACGGCTCCAGCTCGGGAAAACTGTCGGACTTCAAATAAGGCGTCGTGGGTACACGCGAAAAGGTGTACATGAAGACGTTCAGCGGTGACAGGAACGTCGAATGGTCGGACAGTTGGCGGAAAAATTTATGGCGAACCTTACCGCGGAAATGCACGTACACAGCACAAGCAGCAATGATCGCCAGAACAATCCATTTCATGGCGGACTTTTCGAGATCGGGAAAACCCAGCAATTATAGAAATTATTGGAAAGTTTCACCGACCACGATTCCAGCGGAATACCGTCCGCTGTGGCCACACCGACGTGCTATTTCAAAGGCTATTGCGGGTTGTCCTGCGCCGGTGCAGTCAGCGTTTGCGCCTGCACGCCCTGACGGGTAAATGTCATTCGCGTGACGATCTCGAGGATGTCATAACGCTGCTTCATTTCGGACGAGAAGTCGCCGAACGGCGCGCTGGCCTGCACGATCGCGACCGCGCGTCGATCCAGATCCCGATTGCCGGAACTGCGTGTCACTTCCACGCCGACGACATTCCAACCATCCTTGTGGTACCCCAGCCCGCCCCGTTGATTCACGTTGAGCGTGACGATCAGCTCACCGTACAGGCGATCGTTGCCGATTTGCGGAAAGTGCTCCGTACCGTAACGCTCGATACGATGACGCAAACCATCGAAGTATCGGGCATACGCGACTTCACGCGTGTTCGCCGTCACCTGGCCTCGCTTGGGGCGTGTCTGATAGGCGCGCAGTTGTTTGTCGATTTCCGCCTGCAAGCGCGCGATCTGCTGGTCGACCGTCTGGTCGTCGAGACCATGGCCGCGCTGCGGCGTGTCGGCGCGATTGCGCTGCGCCTCGGGCGTGGTCGCGTACTGGCTGCGCAGCTGCGAAAGCAGCTTCTCCTGCATGGCTTCCAGGTCGCTCACATTGCGCTGGACCTGCGCGACGGGGGCACCATCGCGCTCGACGGCCTGCGATGGCAGTGGCGACGTCGCGCGCTCACCATCATGCTCCCCACCGCCGACAAGGTTGGCCTGCGCGAGTGCCGTTGCCTTGTCCGGTGCGTTAGCCGACTTCGCGTTGACGAGGACGACTTCGAGGGGCGTATCTGCGCTGTGCAACCGGAAGCTGTCGGGGGCAACGAAATGTACCGCCAGCGCGAGCAAATGCACCACGGCTGAAAAAATCAGACCGGTGGCAAGCGGATGCTCGCGCATCAGCGACCAGCCGCGACGTCGCGCCGCGGCCAGATCGCCGGAGGGCAAAGCCGGTTTCAGCACGCGGGGCTGGCCGAAGCGTCGTGCGCGCCTGCCGCCATCAGCGCGGCGGCCAGCGGCGACCCGGCGTCGGACGCGGCTACCGCGTCATCGCTCCGAGCGGACACGATTTCGTCATCGTCAGCGGCACCTTTGGCAGCACCCGCCGCACCGACATCGCCTTCGGACGACTCAGAAGATTCGGAGCCTTCGCCACCGTCGCTCCCCTCGCCTCCTTCGCCACCCTCAGCGTCGCCGCCCTCACCACCTTCACCACCGTCACCGGCACCGCCGTCACCTTCATCGTCGTCATCCGCGAGTTCGGTCTGGCTCGCACCGAGCACCTGCGAGATGCGCACCGAAATACTGAGTGTGACGACGTCGAACGACAGCACGTCGAGCATGATCTGCGTGCCGCGTGCATGCAGCCCGAGGCCCGGCACGATGAGCGTGAGCGGAATATCGTTCAGACGAACGGTATCGCCCTTGAGCACGCTCGCCTGTACCTGCGACTTGTTCTCCTGAATCAGCCAGCGCATGCACCAGTAGCGTTCCATGCGGCTCTGATGTTCGCCGTAGGCCGCGTATGCGGCCTCGAAGCTCGACACCGTCGCATACAGATCGGCATCTTTCGGCTTGAACGGGGCGGCCAGCTTGGCGGTCACGCCGTGACGCACGCAGGCGATCAGTTGCCACTGGTTAACAAGGTCGACGTAGCGACGCAGCGGCGACGTGCTCCACGCGTACTGCTCGACACCCAGCCCTTCGTGCGGAGCGGGCGACGTCTGCATGCGCGTACGGTTCACGCCGTAAGCACGTTGTGCGCGGTAGATACCCGGCACACCACATTCGGCCAGCAGGCGACCCCAGCGGCTGTTCGCGAGAATCGCCATTTCGGCGACGATCAGATCGAGCGGCGCGCCACGCAGACGCTGCTTGATCGTGACGTGCTCGCCGTCGACATAAAAATTGAAGTCGGTCTTATTCTGCACTTCCGGGCGCAGACCGTAGCCCACGCGCGCGGCCTGACGCTTGTCGTACAGCGATTGCGCAAACGGCCACAGCAGACGCAGCTCTTCCTTGTGCGGATAGTCGCCGCTGCCATCGGCCAGCGTCTCCGCCGTGATGATGGCGTCAAGCTCGTTGTGACGCAGGTTGGCGGAGATCGGCACAAGTTCTGCGCGCGTCTCGGTCGTTACGATCTCATACGTATCGGCCTTGACGACGACATACAGCGACAGCGCCGGACGCGCGCCCCCTTCGGCGAGCGTATAAGTCTCGACCACCGAATCGGGCAGCATCGTGATCTTCTCGCCGGGCGAGTAGACCGTCGACAGACGCACGCGGGCGATCTCGTCGATGGCGTCGCCGCGCGTGATGCCCAGTGCCGGAGCCGCGATGTGGATACCTACGCGCAGCAAACCGTCCGGCAGCAGTTGCACCGAGAGGGCGTCGTCGATTTCCGTCGTGGTCGAATCGTCGATCGAGAACGCCTGCACGTCGGCAAGCGGCAGATCGTCGGCCGGTTGCGGCGTCGGCCCCAGGTCGGGAAAGCCGGTACCGCGCGGGAAGTGTTCGTAGAGGAAGGCAGCCTCGTGATAGGCACGCGGCGACGCAATGCCACCACACGCCAGCATCACCTCGGCGTGGGTCTTGCCCAGCGCGATAGCGGCCGCATCGAGCGCCTTCCATTCGAGCGCGTTCTTGTCGGGACGGAACAGCAGTTGCAGCTCCTTGCCCTTGAGCGCGTCCGGCAGCGAACCGGCGATCATCTGATCGGCGTACGACTGCTGCAACTCCGCTTGCTGCTGCTTGCGCGCCAGTCCAGCCAGTGCGGCCTCGAGCTGTTCCTGTGCGGCACGCTGATACTGACCGCGGCCTTTGCGACGGAAATAGATCGGCGACGCCTGCAAGGCCAGTGCCAGCCCGGCCTGCTGTGCCACGCTCGCGCCCTCCCCGAAGTACTCGGAAGCAAGGACGGGAAACGCGAACTCGTCGGCCGGCGCGCATTCCCACAGGAAACTCATATCGATGTCCTGTGCGGCGGCCTGTGCCTGCGCGATCAGCTCGGCGGGCGTGGGCGACTCGAAACGTAGCAGAACGTCGCGCCCTTTAATCTTGCTGCGACGCCCGCCAGGCAACTCCACCTGATAGGACTCGCCCTGCTGCGACAACACCGTGCCAGCCTTGAAGCCGCCGGATTCCTCAAAAAAAATGTTCATGAAACAGCCATCGATCGCAATAGGCGATATTGTAGCCCGCCAATGTACGGCGGTTTAGGACAGAACGGGGTAACGCGTCATTCGCCCGCGAACGGGCTTGCTGCGCCAGGCGAAGGCGGCACGTCGATACCGGCGAAGCGCAGCACGTCATCCATATAGTTAGCGAAATCGGAAATTCCGTGATCGCTCCCCTCAATCAGCGTGAGCTTCGCGCCAGGGAATTTTGCCACCATGTCGCGATAGTCCAGCGTCTGGTCGCCGGTCGCGGCCACCAGGTAATAGCGCTCGGGACGTGTGATCTGCGCCACGTCGATCATGCGCAGTTCGTCCAGATGGCGGGGTTCGACGACGATGGAGCCGCCGCCGTGCCACATCGGCTGCTCGCCGAGCCATTTGCCGAGGTCGTCATACGGCCGCGTCGCCGGATTGAGCAGCACGGCGCGGCAACCCAGCTTTTCTGCGAGATACGTTGCGTAGTAGCCGCCCAGCGAGCTACCCACGATGGTCAGCTCGTCGGCGCTCACGCCCGTCAGCAGGCGCTGCGCATCGACGACGGCGGCGAGCGGCGACGGCGGCAACTGCGGGCACGCCCAGTCATGCCCCAGACCGAGCCGGTGCATGCGGGCCGCCATCAGTTGCGCCTTAAAAGAACGCGGCGACGAACGGAAGCCGTGCAAATAGAGAATCATGTGAGCCCCGGTAAAACCAAGTCAGTGTGCGCTAGCCACGTGATACCAGCTTAGGCGCGATCAGGCACGCGCCGCCAGCGCATCAAGCAATTTCTGATGAATGCCGCCAAAGCCGCCGTTACTCATCACCACGATCTGGTCACCCGGCTGCGCGGCAGCGCTCACCGCCCGCACCAGCCCGTCGATGTCGCTGAACGCCTGGGCACGCGCTCCCAGCGGCGCGAGCGCTTCGGTCAGATTCCAGCCGAGCGAATCTTTGCCGGACGGCGCGCCGTAGCCGAACACCAGATCGGCGTCGGCCAGGCTCGCAGGCAGTTGCGCCTTCATCACGCCGAGCTTCATCGTGTTCGAGCGCGGTTCGAGCACCGCCAGAATGCGGGCCTTGCCCGCGCGGCGGCGCAGGCCGGCCAAAGTCGTCTGAATCGCGGTCGGATGATGGGCGAAGTCGTCGTAGACGGTCACGCCAGCGGCTTCGCCGCGCACTTCCATGCGGCGCTTCACGTTCTGGAACTTGCCCAGCGACGCCGCGCCCTGCTCAGGCGGCACGCCCACGTGACGTGCGGCGGCCAGCGCCGCGAGCGCATTCATCCGGTTGTGTTCGCCCTGAAGCGCCCACTTCACTTCCCCGGCAGCCTTCGGCCCCTGATGGACCCAGAACGCCTCCTGCCCGGCCGCCAGCGTCTCGTTGGCTTCGGCCACGTGCCAGCCGTCCGCCACGCCGAAACGTTCGACTTCGCTCCAGCAGCCACGCGTCAGCACACGCTCCAGCGCCGGTTCGCGACCGTTCACGATCAGACGGCCCTGCCCGGGGACGGTACGTACAAGATGGTGGAATTGCGTCTCGATCGCCGTCAGATCCGGGAAGATGTCGGCGTGATCGAATTCCAGATTGTTCAGGATGGCCGTGCGCGGGTGGTAATGGACGAACTTCGAGCGCTTGTCGAAGAACGCCGTGTCGTACTCGTCCGCCTCGATGACGAAGAAGTCGCTGTCGGTCAGCCGCGCGGAAATACCGAAATTCATCGGCACACCGCCGACGAGGAAGCCCGGGTTGTACCCGGCGTCTTCGAGAATCCACGTCAGCATCGACGTCGTGGTGGTCTTGCCGTGCGTGCCGGCCACCGCCAGCACCCACTTCTTCGACAGCACGTGCTCGCCCAGCCATTGCGGGCCGGACGTGTAAGGCAGATTCCGGTTCAGGATCTCTTCCATCAGCGGATTGCCGCGCGACACGACGTTGCCGATCACGAACAGGTCAGGCTCCAGCGAGACCTGGTCGGCGTCGAACCCTTCAATCAGGCGAATGCCCTGAGCCTCAAGCTGAGTGCTCATCGGCGGATAGACGTTGGCGTCGCAACCCGTGACGGTATGACCGGCCTGACGCGCAAGGACTGCCAGTCCGCCCATGAACGTGCCGCAGATGCCAAGAATATGAATATGCATGGATGGGGAGCGTGGTGAGGACGGGCCGAACCCGTGCGGGAAATGGGAGTGCAGAGAAGCCAGGGGCTCCATTGTACCTGTCACGTGAACCGCAATGCCTTTCGGGTATCATCGTTTGCATGACACGCAAATCCTGGACCGACGCCCAACGCCTGCGCGAAGAAATCGCGCTGGCGGCCGCTCGCCTCATCGCCGAAGAGGGGGCCGACTACGCTTCCGCGAAGCGCAAGGCGGCCAAGCAGATAACGGGTGAATCGCGAATTGCTGGCGAATTACTGCCCGATAACGACCAGATCGAAGCGGAAGTCCGGGAGTACGTTCAGACGTTCCTCTCCGACACGCAGCCCGCCGAGCTGGCGCATCTGCGCCAGGTCGCGCTGACGGTGATGACGGAACTGGCTCGCTATCGTCCGTTCATCACCGGTGCCGTCTACAACGGTACGGCCACTGCGCTATCTGATATCTACTTGCAGGCTTTTTGCGACAACCCCAAGGAAGTTGCCATCGACTTGCTGAACCGGGGCATCGACTACGAGGTCTCCGAGAGCCGCCATTTCAATGGACGGGGCATGGTCGAGACGTTGAGTTTTCTCTGGCGCGAACGTCGTCAGCAGGGCGAACCGGCGGGCGTCCACCTGTCGCTCTATTCGATGGACGACATGCGCGGCGCGCTCAAGGCATCCGACGGCAATGGCCGTCCGGTCCGTGTCGACGCCGACGGACTGCGGGCGCTGATCGCACAAGCCGATGCCGCCAGCCATGCACCGAGTCACTGAGCCGACCGGGGGCTGGCGCGCAATCGCGACAAAATCACGGCAAAATCACGACGCGATCACGACGCAATCGCCACTAATTCTTCGCAATTACCGTTCGTCTTTCGTTTACCGTCTTATCCCGGCACTTCCGCCTTCTATCCATCATGGCAAAACGCATCGTTATTCTGGTGATTCTGGCCCTCATCGGGCTGGCAGGCGGATTCTGGCTCGGCCACCGCAACCAGCCGGCCCCGAGCGCCTCCGACGCCGCCGTCGCCCAACTGCTCGCCACCCGCCTGCCCGACCTGAAGGGCAACGATCAGGCGCTCTCCCAATGGAAAGGGAAGACGCTGGTGGTGAATTTCTGGGCACCGTGGTGTGGACCCTGCGTCGAGGAAATGCCCGATTTGCAGGCGCTCTCCACCGAGTTCGGAACGAAAAACGTGCAATTTGTTGGCATTGGCATCGATACGGCGCAGAACATGATCGCGTTCGAGCAAAAGGTGAAAGTGGACTATCCGCTGCTCGTGGCAGGTTATGCCGGCACGGACCTGGCCCGCGCGCTCGGCAATAAGGCGGGCGCATTGCCCTTTACTGTCGTCGTCGACCCGCAGGGCCGTCTGCACTATGAGAAGCTGGGCCGCATTACGTCGGACGAGGTCCGCACCGCGCTCAAGCCGCTCATCTGACCCTAACACGGTGGGAGGGGCATCCCGGGAAGCCCCGCCGGACGTGACCGGCGGCACCCCAAGGGGCAGCCCCTATTTCGCCCCACTGGACAAAATCCACCAACTGGCGTTTAATTGCGCCCAATTTCGTGAAATTTGATTCGCCGATGCCTCACCGCATTCTCGTGCTCCACGGCCCCAACCTGAACCTGCTCGGTACTCGCGAGCCGGAGGTGTACGGTCGCACGACGCTGGCCGACATCGACTCCGCCCTTGTGGCGCAGGCCCAGACGGCGGGTGCCGAGGTGGCGACATTCCAAAGCAATCACGAAGGCGCACTGGTTGACCGGATTCAGGCGGCGCGCGGTGAGTCGATCGACTTCATCGTCATCAACCCGGCGGCCTACACCCACACGAGCGTGGCAATTCGCGACGCGTTGGCCGGGGTAGGCATCCCGTTCGTCGAAGTTCACCTCTCGAACGTTCATGCGCGCGAAGCCTTCCGGCATCACTCGTACTTTTCCGACATTGCGCAAGGTGTGATCTGCGGCCTGGGTTGGCGCGGGTATACCTACGCACTCGATTTTGCCCTGCGGCGACTCGCCGGCGGGTAGTCCTCTCTCACACCCCATTTCCTCTCGCGGGACGTTGCGCCCGCGTCGATACAGAATCAAGGAGCTTCCTTCATGGATTTGCGCAAACTCAAGACGTTGATCGACCTCGTGGCCGAATCGGGTATTTCCGAACTCGAAGTCACCGAAGGCGAAGGCAAGGTCCGCATCGTCAAGGCGCCGCCGCAAGTGATCGCCGCCCCGATGCAGATGGCCATGCCGGCCGCCATGCCGCAAGTCGCTGCGCAAGCTCCCGCTGCATCGCCGGCCGCCGCCGCACCGGCTGCACCGGCACTGCCGCAAGGTCACATCGTGACGTCGCCGATGGTCGGTACGTTCTACCGCGCCCCGTCGCCGGGCGCCGATCCGTTCGCGCAAGTCGGCGACTCGGTCAAGGAAGGCCAGACGCTGTGCATCATCGAAGCGATGAAGCTGCTCAACGAGATCGAGTCGGATAAGGCCGGCGTGATCAAGGAAATCCTCGTCGAGAACGGTCAGGCCGTGGAATACGGTCAACCGCTGTTCGTGATCGGCTAATGCCGGTTGTCGGACGCGCCGCCCGCAGCCTTCGGCCGCGTGGCGATTTGAAGCGTCCGGCCCCGCTCCTCTCCCCTTACGGGCAGGACTGCACATAATGTTTGAAAAAATTCTCATCGCCAACCGCGGCGAAATCGCTCTGCGCGTCCAGCGCGCGTGCCGCGAGATGGGCATCAAGACCGTCGTGGTCTATTCCGAAGCCGATAAGGAAGCGAAGTACGTCAAGCTCGCCGACGAAGCGGTCTGTATCGGTCCGGCCCCCTCGCCGCTGAGCTATCTGAACATGCCTGCGCTGATCAGCGCGGCGGAAGTGACGGACGCCCAGGCGATTCACCCGGGTTACGGCTTCCTCTCCGAAAATGCCGACTTCGCCGAGCGCGTCGAGCAATCGGGTTTCACGTTCATCGGCCCGCGCCCCGAAACCATTCGCCTGATGGGCGACAAGGTGTCGGCCAAGCAGACGATGATCAAGACCGGCGTGCCGTGCGTGCCGGGTTCGGAAGGCGCGTTGCCCGACGATCCGAAGGAAATCGTGCGTATTGCACGTCAGGTCGGTTATCCGGTGATCATCAAGGCAGCAGGTGGCGGCGGTGGTCGCGGCATGCGCGTGGTGCACACGGAAGCGGCGCTCGTGAACGCGGTCAACATGACGCGTGAAGAAGCCGGCCGCGCCTTCGGCAATCCGGAAGTCTATATGGAGAAGTTCCTCGAGAACCCGCGCCATATCGAAATCCAGATTCTCGCCGACAAGCACAAGCAAGCGATCTGGCTGGGTGAGCGCGACTGCTCCATGCAGCGTCGTCACCAGAAGGTGATCGAAGAAGCGACGGCACCGCTGATTCCGCGTCGTCTGATCGAGCGTATCGGCGATCGTTGTGCCGACGCGTGCAAGAAGATGGGCTACGTCGGTGCAGGTACGTTCGAGTTCCTGTACGAAAACGGCGAGTTCTACTTCATCGAAATGAACACGCGCGTGCAGGTCGAACACCCGGTCACGGAAATGATCACGGGCGTCGACATCGTGCAGGAACAGATTCGCATTGCGGCCGGCGAAAAGCTCGCTTACCGTCAGCGCGATATCGAATTCCGTGGCCACGCCATCGAATGCCGTATCAATGCCGAAGATCCGTTCAAGTTCACGCCGTCGCCGGGTCGCATCACCGCCTGGCATATGCCGGGCGGCCCCGGCATCCGCGTCGACACGCACGCCTACAACGGCTACTTCGTGCCGCCTAACTACGACTCGATGATCGGCAAGCTGATCGCCTACGGTGCAACGCGCGAGCAGGCGATCCGCCGCATGCGTGTGGCCCTGTCGGAAATCGTGGTCGAAGGTATCCAGACGAACATCCCGTTGCACCGGGAACTGATGCTCGACGCCAAGTTCGTCGAAGGCGGCACGAGCATTCACTATCTGGAACACAAGCTGGCGCAGAAGTCTGCCGTCGGCGGCAATTAAGTCGTTAATTCGTAGGAATCACTCGCTATGTATCGCGAACTCGTCGTAGAAGTTGCCCGTGCCCAGGCCGAGGCCCTGTCAGACGCCCTGCTCGATCTGGGCGTGCTGTCGGTCTCCGTGGAAGACGCGGATGCCGACACGCCCGACGAGCAACCGATGTTCGGCGAGCCGGGTCTGACCCCGCCGGACACCGCGTGGCAACGCTCGCGCGTGGTCGCGCTGGTGGGGGAAGATCAGGACGCCGCCGTGCTGCTTGCGGCGGCCGTCAATGAACTGGGACTCGCCGAGTCGCCTGCCTTCACGTTGCGTGATGTGGAGGAACAGGACTGGGTGCGTCTGACGCAATCGCAGTTCGAGCCGATGCAGATTGGCCAGCGGATCTGGGTCGTGCCGTCGTGGCACGACGCACCGGACACCGACGCCCTCATCCTCGAACTCGACCCGGGTCTGGCCTTCGGCACCGGCAGCCATCCGACGACGCGTCTCTGCATGGAGTGGCTCGAACAGCACGTGCAGACGGGTCAGTCGCTGCTCGACTATGGCTGCGGCTCGGGCATTCTGGCGATTCTCGCGCGCAAGTGCGGTGCCGATCCGGTCATCGGCATCGATATCGATCCGCAAGCCGTCGAATCCGCCCGCTACAACAGCGAACGCAATCACGCGCCGGTCGAGTACGGTTTGCCCGACGATCTGCGTGACGGTCAGTTCAACATCGTGGTCGCCAATATCCTGTCGAACCCGCTCAAGCTGCTCGCGTCGATGTTGACGTCGCGCGTGGCCCCGGGTGGCCGGCTCGCGCTGTCCGGCGTGCTGGAACGACAGGCCGACGAGGTGATCGCGGCGTACGCGCCTTATATGAAGATGTCGGTCTGGCGCGCTCACGACGGCTGGGTCTGCCTGCACGGACAGGCTGCCACCGAGTCCGTCGGTTAACCTCCCGCCCGCCGCGCTGCCGCACGCGATGCGCCCGATGCGACGAGTCCAACGAGTCCCCCGAGCCTCATGACCCAGTCCTCGCGCGTTCTCGCTACCCGCTGCCCACACTGTCACACCGTTTTTCGCGTCGTCGCGGATCAGCTCAAGCTGCGCGACGGCCTCGTGCGCTGCGGCCACTGCCGCGAAGTGTTCGACGGACGCGCGTATCTCTGCGATCCGCCGGCCGAGGACACGCCGCCCGCCTCACCCATCGCCCCATCACCCAGCGCGACGCCGGGCCAAAGCGGTGCTACGCAGACTGCATTTGCGACGCCGGAAGTCGCATCGGCGCCCCCAACGGCAACACGCCCGGCCACGTATGAAGGTGCATCGTCACCTTCATCGTCCCCCTCGCCCTCCTCGCCCTCCTTGCCCGCATTCATCGGCGAAAAACCGGTGCCGGAGATGCTGACGCCCACGGCCATTGCCGCGCTGCTCGGCTCGCCGGACGAAAGTCGCGCGCAGATGCAGCACGGCCCGGGCCGCTATATGGACGACGACGATCCCACGGTGCTCACCGCGCCGACGGCCTCACGTTCGGAAACGCACACCACTTCCACCGTCGCCAGCGCGGACAAGCGCCCCGGTGCGGCACGTGCGATCTGGCGCGTGCTCATGATGTTGGCCGTCATCGCGCTGCTCTGCCAATGGGCATGGATCGAGCGTGCGGCGCTCGTCGACCGGATCCCGGCATTGCACGGCGTGTTCGCCGCGATCGGTCGTCCGCTGCACGTGGCAGTCGGACTGCCGCGCCAGCCGGACAAGATCCAGATTTCGAGCGTCACGCTCGTGACCGACACCGTCGGCGACAATGACAACAACAGCGTCGTGGCGTCGGCAGCCGCAGCGAACCCCGTCACGGCCAGCGATGCTGCCGCGGCGTCCACCGATGTTCCGACCGACAGCGTACCGATGACACTCACCGTCTTCGTACGAAACGACGCCGACCATGCGCTGGCCTGGCCATCGCTCGAACTGACGCTCTCGGATATCGACGGCAAACCGGTCGTGCGTCGCGTTTTTTCAGCGAATGACTACGTCACCGAGGCTTTGACACGCGATGCCGGACTGGCACCACGCAACGAACGCACGATTCGGTTACGATTGTCGGCGCAGGCAGCGCTAGCCAGTAATTACCGGGTGCTCGCGTTCTATCCCTGATAGCGCTGTTGCACTCAACCTAGGAGATATAGATGTCCCAAGTCACGCTCGGGGGCAACCCCATCGAAGTCGACGGCCAGTTCCCGCAGAAGGGTCAGACCGCACCGGCACTGAAGCTGGTCAACGCAAAACTGGCAGACGTCACGCTCGACGACTTCGCTGGCAAGCGCAAAGTCCTCAACATCGTGCCGAGCCTCGACACGCCGACCTGCGCCACGTCGACCCGCAAGTTCAACGAAGCGGCCGGCAAGCTCGACAACACCGTCGTGCTCGTGATCTCGGCTGACCTGCCGTTCGCCATGAGCCGCTTCTGCGCCACCGAAGGTCTGAACAACGTCGTCACGCTCTCGACGATGCGCGGTCGCGAGTTCCTCAAGGACTACGGCGTTGCCATCACGACCGGCCCGCTCGCCGGCGTGTCGGCGCGTGCTGTGGTCGTGCTCGACGCCGACAACCGTGTCGTGCACGCGGAGCTGGTGCCGGAAATCAAAAACGAACCGAATTACGACGCTGCGCTCGCCGCACTGGCGTAATTCAACTTCGTGACGATGCCCCGACGCGGCCATACGGCCGCCGGGGTATCGTAACCTCATGTCGTCCCTCGCCGCGTGCGTTCCTCCGCTGGCGCTCCCCCGCTTACTTTTCGCAAGGACTTTCCCGTGACTACCGTGATCTGCGGCTCGCTCGCCTACGACAACATCATGACGTTCGAAGGCCGCTTCGGCGAGCACATCCTGCCTGATCAGGTGCACATCCTGAACGTCAGCTTCCTCGTGCCGACGATGCGCCGCAACTTCGGCGGCTGCGCCGGCAACATCGGCTACAGCCTGCATCTGCTCGGCGGATCGCCGGTCGTCATGGCCACGGTCGGTGAAGATGGCGCGGCGTACCTTGAGCGCTTCCAGTCGCTCGGTATGACGACGGAGTTCGTGCGTACGGTCACGGACAGCATGACGGCCAACGCGATGATCACCACCGATCTGGACAACAACCAGATCACGGCCTTCCACCCGGGTGCGATGATGTTCTCGTCGCGCAACCGCGTGGCCGATGCGAAGGGCGCTACGCTCGGCATCGTCGCGCCGGATGCTTCAGACGCCATGCTCACGCACGCCGAAGGTTTCGCCGCGGCGGGCGTGCCGTTCATGTTCGATCCGGGTCAGGGTCTGCCGATTCTGTCGCCTGAGGCACTGCGTCGCATGGTGGAACTTGCCACGTATCTTGCGGTCAACGACTACGAAGCCAAGCTCCTCTGCACGAAGACCGGATGGTCGATGGAAGATCTCCAGTCGCGTGTCGAGGCACTTGTCGTCACGCGCGGAGAACACGGGGCCCAGATCTTCGCCGGCGGCAAGCAACACGACATTCCTGCCGTGCCCGCCAAGCGTGTCGTCGACCCGACCGGATGCGGCGACGCGTTCCGTGGTGGTTTGCTGTATGGCATCGAAAAGGGCCTCGACTGGCCGACCACCGGCCGCCTGGCCAGCCTGATGGGTTCGCTCAAGATTGCCGAGCAGGGTCCGCAGACGTATGCACCGACGCGCTCGGAAATCGAAGCGCAATATGAAGAAGCGTTCGGCCACCGCTTCGAATGACTTCACGAAAGGCACAACGATGGCACGACTCACCACACCGCTAATCATCCTCGCCGCTGCGGCGTCGCTCACGCTGTCCGCCTGCACGGCGTTCGGCCCGAGCAACTCGGCAAGCGTCTACAACAGCCGTCAGGCGCAACGGGAACAGGTCGTACGTATGGGCACGGTCGAATCGGTGCGTCCGGTCACGATCGATAGCAGCAACGGCGACCCGGGCATTCTGGGCATCGCCGGTGGCGGTGCGCTCGGCGCGATCGGCGGCAGCGCCATCGGTGGCGGTCGCGGTTCGATTGCAACGGGCATCGTCGGCGGTCTGCTGGGTGCCGTGGCGGGTCAGGCCATCGAAAGCCGTATGAGCAAGAAGGCCGGTCTCGAGATCACCGTGCGTCTGGATAACGGTGAGTTGCGCGCAATTACTCAGGATGCCGACGAGGCATTCCAGCCGGGTCAGCGCGTGCGTCTGCTCTCGAGTGGCGGCGTGACACGTGTGACGCACTAAGGCGACACGTCACACAAAAGAATGGGCGACTTCGGGTCGCCCATTTTTATTTCGCCATGAAAAAACCCGCTGTGACGATCGCTCATCACCGCGGGTTTCGAACCGGGTAGACCTACCCGGTCAAAAGACACCTAAGTGCCTTGGTTCCTGCATCGGCACTCGGATTACGGACGGCTGCCGGTCGGGAACGGCCATGCTGCTGCCGGGTTCAGTGCCGTCTTCGGTGCTGCGGCGGGTGCTGCGGCCGGAGCTGCAGCAGCGGGCTTAGCGGCAACCTTCTTGACGGCCGGCTTCTTCGCAGCAGGCTTCTTCGCGGCAGGCTTCGCAGCGGCCTTCTTCGCAGCAGGCTTAGCAGCAGCCTTCTTGGCAGCAGGCTTCTTGGCAGCAGCCTTCTTCGCAGCCGGCTTCTTGGCAGCAACTGCCTTCTTCGCGGCCGGCTTCTTGGCAGCAACCTTCTTCACTGCTTTCTTGGCGGCCGGCTTCTTGGCGGCAACCTTCTTCACTGCTGCTTTCTTGGCAACCGGCTTCTTGGCGGCAACCTTCTTCACTGCTGCCTTCTTGGCAACCGGCTTCTTAGCTGCAACCTTCTTCACCGCTGCCTTCTTGGCGACCGGCTTCTTGGCGGCAACCTTCTTTGCTGCCGGCTTCTTAGCGGCAACTGCCTTCTTTGCTACCGGCTTCTTGGCAGCAACGGCCTTCTTCGCTACCGGCTTCTTGGCAGCAGCAGCCTTCTTTGCAACGGGCTTCTTGGCGACAGCTTTCTTAGCCGCCGGCTTCTTGGCAACAGCCTTCTTAATCGTAGCCATGACAAAACTCCTTAACGTGAGAGATCACTCAAACGAAACTACCTGAGAAGGAAACCCGACCACCGTGCGGGAACCGCCGGCGAGCGGGCTATTCATCGGCGTACGCATCGAACTACGACCGCTTACGCTAATGAATTCGGCGCTGCGCGCATGACGCTGACCGTATGTGGTCACGCGCGCAAAAAAATTGCCGGCGACATTGCCGCCAGCAATTCGATTGTCTTGAGAAAGGGGGATCGCCAGATTCTTCGGGGGGTAGCTTGCCTGTCCCGTCATCGGGATGGAGGAGATTGCGATAGCGGATAAGCGATACAGCTTGCTATGCACCAAGGTTTTTACGCTCCGTAACTACCAGCTCTCTGTCGCGGGAGGAAAGCAGTGAGTGCTTTCGTGTGTTCATCGAGACTGCAATTTATTTGAGCGAATAATAATTCTTTTGTGATGCGATGTTAATACTTTGTGCATAAAAAAGCGCACATCAATCGTAACGAAGAAGTCAATCTGTTGTATTTGATGCACATCACACTCGCATGTCGATGCGTGCGATGCGTGCGTTCGATGTCTTCGATGTGCGCTGCTGTGTCTTCGACACGCGCTTCACTCGATCTCTGAAGCGATCTCCGAAGCCAACTTCGAAGCGAGAACTTCAACGTGCGAGTGAGGATGATGTGTGTGACCGACGCCTCTTCTTCGTCTTCCTTCCGGTCAGTCACGCGTGTCATGCACGCACACACCACCCTCTCGAAACCCGCATGGATGCTCGCTTTGCGCGAAGCATCCATTTTTCACTCAATGCTTAGTCCCAGCTCAGTGCGCCACCGGTCTGGTACTCGATCACTCGCGTTTCGAAGAAGTTGCGCTCCTTCTTCAGGTCGATCATCTCGCTCATCCACGGGAACGGATTCTCTTCGTTCGGGTAGAGCGCTTCGAGACCGATCTGTGCGCAACGACGATTCGCGATGAAGCGCAGGTAGCTCTTGAACATGCCCGCGTTCAGACCGAGCACGCCGCGCGGCATCGTGTCTTCTGCGTAGCGATACTCAAGCTCGACTGCCTTCTTGAACAGCTCGCGAATCTCTTCGCGGAACTCCGGCGTCCACAGATTCGGGTTTTCCAGCTTCACCTGGTTGATCAGGTCGATGCCGAAGTTGCAGTGCATCGACTCGTCGCGCAGGATGTACTGATACTGCTCTGCAGCACCGGTCATCTTGTTCTGACGGCCCAGCGCCAGAATCTGCGTGAAGCCCACGTAGAAGAACAGACCTTCCATGATGCAGGCGAACACGATCAGCGAACGCAGCAGCTTCTGGTCGGCTTCCTGCGTACCCGTCTTGAACGACGGATCGGCCACCACTTCAATGAACGGCAGCAGGAATTCGTCCTTGTCGCGGATCGACGCCACTTCGTGATACGCGTTGAAGATCTCGGCTTCGTCCAGACCCAGGCTTTCGACGATGTACTGATAGGCGTGCGTGTGGATCGCTTCTTCAAACGCCTGACGCAGCAGGAACTGACGGCACTCCGGCGCGGTGATGTGGCGATAGGTGCCCAGCACGATGTTGTTCGCGGCAAGCGAGTCGGCCGTCACGAAGAAGCCGAGGTTGCGCTTGATGATGCGGCGCTCGTCTTCGGTCAGACCGTTCGGGTCCTTCCACAAGGCGATGTCGCGCGACATGTTGATTTCCTGCGGCATCCAGTGGTTCGCGCAACCGGCCAGGTACTTTTCCCAAGCCCACTTGTACTTGAACGGCACCAGCTGGTTCACGTCCGTCGTGCCGTTGATCACGCGCTTGTCGGAGGCGCTCACGCGGCGCGTCGACTGCGAGGCGATCGTATGCGGCGCGTTGTCGTCCTGCGTGCCCAGAATGTTCGATGCAGGCGCAGCCGGTGCTGCCGCAGGTGCCGGTTTGGCGGTAGAGGTCTCTTCTTCCCAGTTCAGCATAGGGTCTCGGTCCGTTCAGGTTGATGCGAAACACGTGAGTCACGCGTATCGCCGAAGTGACAGATCAGCCGTTCGCGCACGAGGCGCACGAAGGCCGACGAAAAAATTGCGATATTGCTGCCGTCAATCAGAAGACGACGACGAAAAATCCGCGAGTGGCAATGCTTGGTATTGGGGGTAAAGCAGATTCGCTTTCGCGCTAATTTGAATAACGACGCAGACGATGACATCGGTTCCGAGGCTGCAATCTTTGTCTTGCAACATCATGACCTCCCGACGTCGATCGAATGACTCCAATTTAGCACAATACCGTCACTCATTCCAGCCCATCGACACCATATATTGTGTCGAGTTATGCCATCACCACAATACCTAGTGTTTGCGAGCATACCGACGTCACGTGACGTCCGGCCTTGCGGGACCGGCATCTTGCCACGAAACGACGCCGCACGACAGCGTTTGCAGTGCATCAAAATGACGCGCGGCCGCATTGGCGTATCCTGTGCGGCAAGCGCCAAAGCGTTGCGGACCGGGACACAAGATTCCGGCGCGCGCCACTGCCTCCACCTCCCCGGCGCACACGAAGGAGATACTGACGATGACATCCTCACGCGCCGACGGCGCACAGGCCCCGGCCGCTTCGGTCGACCAACCGGGTCCGACACCGCTCACCCTCACCCCCGGCAAACCGATCCGCCTCGCCAGAGGCGCGCTCATCGCCGAAGTGCAGCCGGGTTGCGGCGCGCGCCTGTCGCGTCTGGCGCGTCGCGACACCCGCGGCGACCTGTTCGACTATCTAGTACCGCTCGGCAATGAGCCATTTTCCTCCGATGAATGGCCCAAGGCCGGTGCGTTCCCAATGCTGCCGTATACCAATATGTTGCGCGACGATACGCTGCACTGGCGCGGGCAGACCATCGCCGTTCACGAGACGCCCGCTACGTCGAGTTCGTTACATGGCTGGGGGCTGCGACGTGCGTGGGAAGTCGTCGACGAAAGCGCCCATTGCTGCGTGCTGCAACTCGACAGCCCGGCGCAGCCCGAATGGCCCTGGCACTATCAGGCGTACCTTTCGGTGACGCTCGACGAGCAAGGTCTCGACATGCAGCTCTCGCTCACCAACCTCTCGGCGCAGGAGATGCCGGCGGGGCTCGGCCTGCACCCCTACTTCCGCTGGCCCGCCGGCGCGCGCGTGACGTTCGAATCCGAAGCGCTCTGGCGCTCGCCGTCGGAGGACATTCGCTGGCCGAGCGAGCAACGCGTGCACGTCGGGCCGATGGAAGTGGTGTCGGTCGGCGGCGGTCTCGACACCGGCGGACGCTCGACATGGTTCGCCGAAGTCCCCACCGAGTCGGGACGCTTCGACGCTCGCATCGACTACGCCGGCGGACTGCGCAGCGCCACCGTGCGCAGCGACGATGCGACCTGGCTCGTCCTGCACTCGCCCGCCGGTCGTCCCTATCTGTGTCTTGAACCGTCGACGCATCGCGTGGGCGAGTTCGACACCGACCACGAGGTGCTCGCTCACGGCCAGACACTCGATCTGTCGATGCGCATCGATCTGGCCTGATCCGAAAACAGACTTTCGCCGCCGCCAAAGAAAAACCCCGTCGCCCTTTCGGATCGACGGGGTTTTCCCGAAGACGGGTGCCGCATGCAATATGCGGCACCGCATCACAAACAACTTACTGGCAAGCCTCGCACTCTTCGAAGCCCGGGTCGCCCGGACGCATCGTGCAGACAGCGCCTTCGGCTTCCGGCATCGGCTGCGCCAGCGGCGAGGTCGGCTCGGCCGAGAAGCCACCCGACACACCACCCGAGCTCGGCACCGCGTTCAGCGCGCCGTGGCTGACCGTCGACTTCTCGACGTGCGTTGCGGCCATCGTACGGAGGTAGTACGTGGTCTTCAGTGCTCGCGTCCAGGCCAGCTTGTACGTCTCGTCGAGCTTCTTGCCCGACGCGCCTGCCATATAGATGTTCAGCGACTGCGCCTGATCGATCCACTTCTGACGACGCGACGCTGCCTCGACCAGCCACTTCGGCTCGACTTCGAACGCCGTGGCGTAGATCTCGCGCAGGTCGGCCGGCACGCGGTCGATACGAGCGAGCGAACCGTCGAAGTACTTCAGGTCGGCGACCATCACTTCGTCCCACAGACCGCGGGCCTTCAGGTCACGCACCAGGTACTCGTTCACCACCGTGAATTCGCCCGAGAGGTTCGACTTCACGTACAGGTTCTGGAACGTCGGTTCGATACAGGCCGACACGCCGATGATGTTCGAGATGGTGGCCGTCGGTGCGATGGCGACGCAGTTCGAGTTGCGCATGCCGTGCGCAGCAATGTGCTTGCGCAGGCTGTCCCACTCGAGCGTGCTCGACAGGTCGACATCGACGTAACCGCCACGCTCTTCCATCAGGAGCTTGAGCGAATCCTGCGGCAGGATGCCACGATCCCACAGCGAGCCCTTGTACGACGAGTACTGACCGCGTTCCTTGGCCAGCTCGGTCGACGCCCAGTAAGCGTAGTAGCAAACCGCTTCCATCGAACGGTCGGCGAACTCGACGGCGGCGTTCGACGCATACGGCGTACGCAGCAGGTGCAGGCAATCCTGGAAGCCCATGATGCCCATGCCCACCGGACGGTGATGCAGGTTCGAGTTGCGCGCCTTCGCCACCGCGTAGTAATTGATGTCGATGACGTTGTCGAGCATGCGCATCGCCACACGAATGGTGCGTTGCAGCTTCTCGTGATCCAGCTCGTAACCGTTGGCCGTCTGCTTCAGGTGAGCCACGAGGTTCACCGAGCCGAGGTTACACACGGCGATTTCCGTCTCGCTCGTGTTGAGCGTGATTTCCGTGCACAGGTTCGACGAGTGCACCACGCCCACGTGTTGCTGCGGCGAGCGGATGTTGCACGGGTCCTTGAACGTGATCCACGGATGGCCGGTTTCGAACAGCATGCCCAGCATCTTGCGCCACAGCGCTTGTGCCGGCACCTTCTTGAACAGCTTGATCTCGCCGCGTGCGGCCTTCTCTTCGTAAGCCGTGTAAGCCTGTTCGAAAGCCTTGCCGTACTTGTCGTGCAGATCCGGGCAGGTCGACGGCGAGAACAGCGTCCACTCCGCACCTTCCATTACGCGCTTCATGAACAGATCGGGAATCCAGTTCGCCGTGTTCATGTCGTGCGTACGGCGACGATCGTCACCCGTGTTCTTGCGCAGCTCCAGGAATTCTTCGATGTCCAGGTGCCACGTTTCCAGGTAGGCGCAGACCGCGCCCTTGCGCTTGCCACCCTGGTTCACGGCCACGGCCGTGTCGTTGACCACCTTGAGGAACGGCACCACGCCCTGGCTCTTGCCGTTCGTGCCCTTGATGTGCGAGCCGAGTGCGCGAACCTGCGTCCAGTCGTTGCCCAGACCGCCGGCGAACTTCGACAGCAGTGCGTTTTCCTTGAGCGCTTCGTAAATGCCTTCCAGATCGTCCGAGACGGTCGTCAGGTAGCACGACGAGAGCTGCGAGCGACGCGTGCCCGAGTTGAACAGCGTCGGCGTGGAGCTCATGAAGTCGAAGCTCGACAGGATCTGATAGAACTCGATCGCACGCGCTTCGCGCTCGACTTCGTTCAGCGCCAGACCCATGGCCACGCGCATGTAGAACGCCTGCGGCATTTCGATGCGATGGCTATCGATATGCAGGAAGTAGCGGTCGTACAGCGTTTGCAGGCCGAGGTAGTTGAATTGCAGGTCGCGGTTGGCGTCGAGCGCGGCAGCCAGCTTGGCCAGATCGAACGAGAGCAGTTGCTCGTCGAGCAGTTCGGCTTCAACGCCTTGCTTGATGAAACGCGGGAAGTACTCGATGTAACGCGCAGCCATCTCGCCCTGCGGCACTTCTTCGCCGAGGATTTCGCGGCGGATCGTGTGCATCAGGATACGCGCCGTGACCTGGCTGTACGCCGGTTCCTTCTCGATGAGGGTACGCGAGGCGAGAATCGCCGAATCGTAGACCTGCGACAGCGGCACGCCGTCGTACAGGTTCTTGATGGTCTCGGCCAGAATCGGCTCGGCGGTGACTTCACTGCCGAGATTGTCGCAGGCCGCGTTGACCACGCCGCGCAGTGCCGCCATGTCGAGCGGGCGCGACACACCGTTGTCGGTGACATGCAGCACCGGGGTGTCGGGTGTTGCCGCCTCTTGCGTGGCTTCGCCAGCGTGAGCGCGCTCTTGCGAACGCTTCTCGCGGTACAGCACATAGGCGCGGGCGACGTTGTGCTCGCCTTCGCGCATCAGCGCGAGTTCGACCTGATCCTGAATGTCTTCGATGTGGAACGTACCGCCGTTCGGGCGGCTGCGCACCAATGCGCGCACGACGTTTTCCGTCAACTGTTCCACGAGCTCGCGGACGCGTGCCGAAGCCGCACCCTGACCGCCGTTCACTGCCAGGAACGCCTTGGTCACGGCGATGGCGATCTTCGACGGCTCGAAACCCACCACCGTGCCGTTGCGTCGGATCACTTTGAAGTCGGCGTTGGTCGCCGGCTCGAATGCGCCCGTCGTCTGGGGCGCCGACGCACCCGTGCCACTGCCAGCGTTCGCGGCGGGCGTCGGGTTCGGGCGGGTGAGGTTTTCGTTAGTCTGCATGTAAAAACTCCCGTTCCAATGAGATGGTGCTGTTAGCGCACTTCCACCAGCAATACTGAGTACTGAAGTCGGCAAAAATGCGCCCTGGGGGCGCCGATGGAGCGAAGTGCTGAACACCGCACGACCGACGGACGGCCAAGGGTTCGAGGTGTCCGCTGCACGGCTTTGCTGCTGTGCCGCCCCACAAAACGCCGCAGGACAAGCACGGTATTGATGGATCTTGCTTCCCGGTCACTGACCACTATATGTAGTGGTTGGGGGCCGGATTGGCACTAAGTATAGTGGAGATGACGCACTCCGCAAAATCAAAAATTTCATTCCCGGGAAGGCCCGTCGGGTCTTCGTGTCAAGCAAAACCTGCCCCCCGGTGAGGGTTAATCTGCCTTCTGAAACGGCAGCGCCTCCGGTTCCAGCGCGGCCATCCGACGCAGCCGCTGCCACTCGAAATGCGGCCCCGGGTCCGTCTTCCGGCCAGGTGCTATATCGGCATGTCCGGCCACGGCTTGAATCGGATAATGCTCGCGCAAAACGCGCGTGAGCGCCGCCAATGTTGCGTACTGCGCCGGCGTGAAAGGCACGTCGTCCGTCCCCTCCAGTTCTACGCCGATCGAGAAATCGTTGCAGCGCGTGCGTCCCTCGAACGACGATGCGCCCGCATGCCACGCCCGCGCATCGCACGAGACGTACTGTTGCAACGCACCATCGCGACGCACCAGAAAATGCGACGACACATGCACGCCGCGAATCTCGTCGAAGAACGGATGCGCGTCGTGATCGAGCCGGTTCTGGAAGAACGCCGGAATCTCGTCGCCACCGAATTGCCCCGGCGGCAGCGAGATGTTGTGGACCACGAGCAAGCCGATGGGCATGCCTTGTGGACGCACGTCGAAGTTCGGCGACGGCAGGCGCTCCGCCTCCCGCACCCATCCTTCGGTGTCGAGCGTGAGCGTTGGCAGTTTGTCCGGTGCGTTCATGCGTCACCTCGCGAACACGCGGCGGCGATGTCGACACCGAAGCACCATCCGCATCGATGCATCAATGGTGACGGTCGAACAGATAGCGGCGGAGCAGACTGGGCAAACGGCCGGAGCGAAACGTTAGGGGACGCAGATGACTGGAGCATGACGGGCACAACGAACTCCCGTAGAGCGAGGGGTGGCATTGTAGCCCACTTGGCGTGACGTCGCCGGTGACCGGTCCGGTCGGGAAGTCCGCCGCGAGGCAGGCGAAGTCCCAGTGTCATGTGGGACTTCGTCCGAAACAAGTCGAAAAATAAAAAGGAAATTCCCAAAGAAGAAGCCCCTCGCCTGACCTGGCCGAGAGGCTTCCGTGGGCGTGTCCACGCCCGGGGATGGCACCGCGCTCGTGTCATACAACACGGACACCATCCCGCGCCGCTCACAGGTGCGACGCTAATGGCCGTTGCCGGCCGGTAAAACGCGTTGGCACTCTCAATAACGTCACTGTCCTTGGTCTCCCTCCGTACGATTTCAGGGGAACGCCGGAATCGCGGCCTCGATGCCCTCCATATGGGCTTCGGGGTGATGCTCCTTGAGCATCTCGCGAATCTCCTCGACGCGGCTCTCGCGCACATCCACCATCAGCAGGATCATGCCGCGCTCCAGCGGGTCACGAAACGCCTTGAGTCGCGAGTTCGGCACCGAGACACCGATCATGCTCGACACCCATGCGCCGAACAGCGCGCCGAGCGGTGCCGTCACGATCATCAATTCCCATTGGGGACGTGTGCCCACGATGGGGAAAAACGCCGCGACTGCACCGACTGCCAGACCACAGAAGCCGCCGATCACGAGCCCGGCTTCGGCGCCGTGCACGATATCGGAAGTCTGTAGCAGGTTAGCCTCGTGCAGTCCCTCCAGGTCCATTTCGTCACGTGCCATGAAGTGGATGTGACGCTCCTCGATCCGGGCGAGCAACAGATCGCTCATCGTGCGCTGGGCACTGGCCAGATCGGGAAGAAGGAAATACATCCGTCTGCGCATTAGCATGTTGCGCCCTCCTGTCGTCGCCCCGTTCGCCCGTGATACCTGTATGACGAATGGGGTCGGTTACTGTGTTTTAGTGCATGCGACAGGCATGCGCAAGCCGACGCACGCCGTGAGCGGCGATGCGCAGCGTTTGCAGGAAAACCGGGAAGCGGACGAGATGAGCAGAGATGCGCAGGGAGGCGCGATCGCTGCGCGGGCTGGCCGCGCAGCGGGACTCAGATGCGGTGTTCGCGCGCGAGGTAGGCGTCGCGATGCGCCGTGCTGCAAAAATGTTTGCCGCCGACACCCGACAACGATTCGCTTTCGGGAAGATAGGTATCGCACTCGCTGCAACGCACCATGCGCTCGGCAGGCGGCAGCGACTGTTGGGCCGTCGTACGGCTGCCATTGCCCTGCGGCGTGCGCATGCGCTCATTGCGCTGAGGGCCTTCGGAATTGCGCTTACGCTCGTTGTGGCGCATCCACCACGTCCCGGCAATAAGGAGCAACAGTAACAACAGGATATTGCGCATCGCGCTTCAAGTCTCCGTCATGCGATGCAGCACCACCTCAAGCACGAAGCGAGAACCGACATACGCCAGCAACAGCGCCACGAACGACGCCAGAACCCAACGCAGCGCGACCTTGCCGCGCCACCCGTAAAAATGCCGCCCCAGCAGCACCGCGCCGAACATCAGCCACGACACCACCGCGAACACGGTCTTGTGATCGATGCGCACCGCGCGCCCGAAGAGCGCCTCGGAGAACATCACGCCGGAGATCAGCGTCAGCGTGAGCAGCACGAACCCCGCGCCGATCAGACGGAACAGCAGTTTCTCCATCGTGAGCAGCGGCGGCAGCGTCTCGAGCCAGCGCGAGAGCCAGCCCGTCGCCTCGTTGCTGCGCGACGGATGCAGTTGGCGCTCGGCATAGATCATCAGCAATGCGTGCAGCGCCGCCAGCGCGAACAGCCCGTAGGCCATGTTGGCGATGATGAAGTGCGCCTTGAACACCGGATTGGCGGCAAAGCCCAGAATGCGCACGTCCGGAAAAATCATCGGCAACAGACACGCGACCGCCGCCACGGGTGTGACCATCAGTCGCAGGCTCTCGAGCGGAAAAAAGAAACTCTCGATCCAGTAAATGCCGACCGAGAGCCACAACATGGCCGAGAGCATGTACGCGAAACCGAAGTGCATGCTGTCGGCGCGGAAGATCGTCTGATGCAGCAACACCCCGTGCAGCAAGAGCGCGGCGAACAGCGAAAGCTGCATCGGCCAGCGCGAGGGCGTGCCCGTGACAGGCGCAGGCGCGACTTGTCCGCCCGCGAGTGCGAGCGCGGCGTCGCGCCGGTATCCTTGCCACGAACAAACCGCCAACCCGGCGTAGAGGATGGCGGTCAGCGCATACAGTAAAATAGTCATGTTTGAAGTTTACACCAGCCCATGAGGGGCGCGCTGCCGTGCTTGCCACCGCCGTCTACGGCCCGGGGGGCGGGCAACCGAGGCCGCTGAAGGTCTTACAGGATACGTTTCATGCTCGACAATCTCACTACTCGCCTTGCCAAAGTCGTCAAGACCCTGCGCGGCGAAGCCCGGCTGACCGAGGCCAACACGCAGGAAATGCTCCGCGAAGTGCGCCTCGCCCTGCTCGAGGCCGACGTCGCCCTGCCGGTGGTGCGCGATTTCACCGCCAAGGTGAAGGAAAAGGCCCTCGGTGAGGAAGTCATTTCCAGCCTGTCGCCGGGCCAGGCGCTCGTCGGTGTCGTCCAGCGCGAACTGACCGCGCTCATGGGCGGCGATTACGAAGGCCGCGCCGCCGAACTCAATCTCGCCACCACCCCGCCCGCCATCATCCTGATGGCCGGTTTGCAGGGGGCGGGTAAGACAACGACCGTCGGTAAGCTCGCCAAGCTGCTGCGCGCCCAGAAGAAGAAAGTCCTCACGGTTTCCACCGACGTCTACCGCCCCGCCGCTATCGCCCAGCTGGAGACGGTCACGAAGCAGGTCGACGCCGACTTCTTCCCGTCGCAACCCGACCAGAAGCCGGTCGATATCGCCCGCGCCGCCGTGGACTGGGCGCGTCGCCATCACCATGAAGTGCTGCTCGTCGATACGGCCGGCCGCCTGGGTATTGACGAAGCGATGATGCAGGAAATTAGTGCCCTGCACGCTGAGCTGAAACCGATCGAAACGCTGTTCGTCGTCGACGCCATGCTCGGTCAGGACGCCGTGAACACCGCCCGCGCCTTCAACGAGGCGCTGCCGCTCACCGGCGTGGTGCTCACCAAGCTCGACGGCGACTCGCGCGGCGGTGCGGCGCTGTCGGTGCGTCATGTCACGGGCAAGCCGATCAAGTTCGTCGGTGTCGGCGAAAAGCTCGACGGCCTCGAAGTCTTCTACCCGGATCGCATGGCGAACCGGATTCTCGGCATGGGCGACATTCTCGCGCTCGTCGAGGAGGCGCAGCGCGGCGTTGACGTTCAGGCCGCGCAAAAGCTCGCCGACAAGGTCAAGAAAGGCGGCGACTTCGATCTGAACGACTTCAAGGCGCAGATCGGCCAGATGAAGAAGATGGGCGGCCTGTCGTCGCTCATGGACAAGCTGCCGGCGCAGTTCCAGGCGGCGGCCAGCCAGACCAATATGGATCAGGCGGAGAAGCAGGTGCGCCGCATGGAAGGCATCATCAATTCGATGACGCCCGCCGAGCGCGCCAAGCCGGAACTGATCAAGGCGAGCCGCAAGCGTCGTATCGCCGCCGGTGCGGGCGTTCAGGTGCAGGAAGTCAACCGCATGCTGAATCAGTACGATCAGATGCGCACGATGATGAAGAAACTCAAAGGCGGTGGCATGATGAAGATGATGCGCAGCATGAAGGGCATGATGCCCGGCATGCGCTGATTGAGACTCATCCGGTCGCGGTCCGGTCTGAACTACGGGCTTTCCGTATATACTCCGGGCCGCACATAGCGAAACCCCCGCAACACCGTTCCACAGGGTCGCCCCATATGAACCGCGAAGAAGCGCTCGAAGTATTCCGTAATTCCGAAGAAATCGTCTCCGCAGACGAGGTCAACCGGTCCGTCGACACCATGGCCAAAGCCATCAAGGCAGCCGTCGGCGACGACTTCCCGATGGTGCTGTCGGTCATGGGCGGCGCGGCCGTCTTCACCGGCATGCTGTTGCCGCGTCTCGACTTCCCGCTCGAATTCGACTACATCCACCTCTCGCGCTACAACAACACCACCACCGGTGGTGCGATGCAGTGGCGCGTCGCGCCGCGCGACTCGGTGCGCGACCGCGTGGTGCTCGTGCTCGACGACATTCTCGACGAAGGTGCGACGATGGCGGCGATTCGCGATCGCATTCTCGAGATGGGTGCTTCGAAGTTCTACAGCGCCGTGCTGTGCGAGAAGATCCTGACGAAGGATAAGCCGTCGCATCCGGATTTCTGCGGCTTCACCGTGCCGGATCGCTACGTCTTCGGCTGCGGCATGGACGCCAAGGGATACTGGCGCAACCTGCCCGCGATTCGCGCGCTGACGACGCCGCGCTGATAAGCATGCAACGCCGTCGCCGGGTTCGTCCCGCGACAAATAAGAAAGGGGCCTGTTCACACAAGGCCCCTTTTCTTTTGCTTCGTCCGGCTACGTTCGTTGCTTGGATCGGTGTCAAAACTGGTGGACGAAGACCTTCACGCCCTTGAGGATCATCTCGACCGAGATCGCCACCAGAATCAGCCCCATCAACCGTTCGAACGCCGCCACGACCCGCGAGCCCAGCCATCGCTCGATACGATCGGCAAGCAACAGCACCACGGCGCACACGGCCATCGTCACGCTGAGCGCGGTAATCCATTCGAGCATGCGCCCCGGTTGCTGCGAGACCAGCAGCATGACGGTCGCGAGCGCCGACGGCCCGGCCAGCGCCGGAATCGCCAGCGGGACGATCAGTGGCTCACCGGCATCCGGCAGCGATCCGTGGTCGGGACGCGGAAAGATCATCCGCAGCGCGATGAGGAACAGCACGATGCCACCGGCGAGCTGCAACGACAGGTCGGTGAGGCTCATCATGCGCAGGAACCGCTCCCCCACCAGCATGAACAGCAGCAGGATCGCAAAGGCGATCAGCACCTCACGCACGATCACGCGCGGCCGTCGGCTCGCTGGCACGTTCTTCAGTGCATTCACGAAAATGGGGATGTTGCCGAACGGATCGGTAATCAACAGCAACAGCACGGTGGCCGACGCGAACGTGTATTCCATACAGACGACGCTTTCAGATATGACAACGGCAGCCGCCGGGGCGACTGCCGTCAGGTAATGCGCTTGTGCCGATACGCCGATACGCAGATACGCCGACGCGCGGCGCGAGAGCGCTGAGCGCAGTGTGGCGCGCCACCGGTCATCACCGGCAACGCGTCACACCTCACGCGATCAGACCGCCTTGGCGGCGCGCACGCGGCCGGTGACGACTTCCGCCACCGAGGCGGCGTCGAGCAACTGGGCTTCCGTGTCGCGACGGCCCTGATACTCGATCTTGCCTTCCTTCAGACCACGGTCGCCGATCACCACGCGATGCGGCACGCCGATCAGTTCCCAGTCCGCGAACATCACACCCGGACGCTCGCCACGGTCGTCGAGAATCACGTCGACGCCAGCGGCCACCAGATCTTCATACAGCTTGTCGGCGGCCGCGCGCACGGCGTCGCTGCGGTCGTAACCCATCGGGCACAGCACCACTTCGAACGGCGCAATCGATTCCGGCCAGATGATGCCGCGGTCGTCGAAGTTCTGCTCGATGGCCGCACCGAGAATACGCGTGACGCCAATGCCGTAGCAGCCCATCTCCATCGGTGCGGGCTTGCCGTTCTCGTCAAGGAACGTGGCGTTCATCGCCTCCGAGTACTTCGTCCCCAACTGGAACACGTGACCGACTTCGATGCCACGGCACAGCGCGATTTCGCCCTTGCCGTCCGGCGAGGCGTCGCCCGGCACGATGTTGCGCAGATCGGCGACGATTTCCGGTTCCGGCAGATCACGGCCCCAGTTCACGCCGGTGATGTGGAAGTCCTTCTCGTTCGCACCGACCACGAAGTCGCTCATGTGCGCGACGCTGCGATCCACCACGAGCTTGACGGGCTTCTTCGTGCCGATCGGGCCCAAGTAGCCCGGCGGCGTACCGAACCATTCAACGATCTCGGCTTCGCTTGCGAAGCGCAGTTCGCCCAGCCCCGGCACCTTGCTCGCCTTGATCTCGTTGAGCTCATGGTCGCCACGCAGCAACAGCAGCCAGACCTGCGTGCCAGTGTCTTCGCTGTCGGTGGCCAGCACGATCGACTTGACGGTGCGCGCCAGCGGGATCGAGAGCAACTCAGCGACGGCTTCGCACTTGGCCTTGCCCGGCGTTGCGGTCTTGGTCATGGCCTCAGCGGCAGCCGGACGCTCACCTTGCGGCGGCAGCGCTTCGGCCATCTCGACGTTGGCCGCGTAGTCCGACGTCGGGCAGTAGGCGATGGCGTCTTCACCGGTCTCGGCGATCACGTGAAATTCGTGCGAGCCGGAGCCGCCGATGGAGCCGTTGTCGGCCACCACAGCGCGGAACTCCAGACCCAGGCGCGTGAAGATGCGCACGTAAGCGTCGAACATCTTCTGATACGACACTTGCAGGCCGGCGCGGTCCTTATCGAAGGAGTAGGCGTCCTTCATGATGAACTCGCGACCACGCATCACGCCGAAACGCGGACGAATTTCGTCGCGGAACTTCGTCTGCACCTGATAGAAGTTCACCGGCAGTTGACGATAGCTCTTGATCTCGCGGCGAGCGATGTCCGTCACCACTTCCTCGTGGGTCGGGCCAACGACGAAGTCGCGGTCGTGACGATCTTTCAAACGAAGCAGTTCCGGGCCGTACTTCACCCAGCGGCCCGACTCCTGCCAGAGTTCGGCCGGTTGCACGGCTGGCATGAGCAGTTCCAGCGCGCCGGCGCGGTTCATTTCTTCACGGACGATGGCTTCGACCTTGCGGATCGAGCGCAGGCCGATCGGCAGGTAATCGTAGATGCCGCCGGCAACGCGGCGAATCATGCCGGCACGCATCATCAGCTTGTGGCTGACGATTTCGGCGTCGGCGGGAGCTTCCTTGAGGGTGCCGATGAAGAAACGAGAGGCTTTCATGCAGATTTCCGGGAAAAAATAGGGTCAACGGCGCACGCGACGGTTCGGTCTGATGCAGGGAAGCGGGGCCGGGGGGATACGGATTGACTGCGGATTGACGTCATGCGCCATCTTCGCATCCCTTGAGACACCCGCCGGCCGTACGCGCCGCCCCGGTTACCCGAGCCGCCGCCGGCCGCCGCGCCGGTGATTATCTGTTTATAATCGAAGCAATTTTAAAGGATTCAAGGGTGGTTGTATGCTGGACCGTGAAGGCTTTCGCCCGAACGTCGGCATCATCCTCTTAAACGCACGCAATGAAGTGTTCTGGGGCAAGCGGCTGGGCGAGCACTCCTGGCAGTTCCCGCAAGGCGGCATCAAGTACGGCGAAACGCCAGAACAGGCCATGTTCCGAGAATTGCACGAGGAAACCGGGCTAAAGCCAGAACACGTCAAAATCATCGGTCGCACGCGCGACTGGCTGCGTTACGAGGTGCCGGACAAGTTCATCAAACGCGAAGTGCGCGGACATTACCGGGGCCAGAAGCAGATCTGGTTCCTGCTGCGCATGGTCGGACGCGACTGCGATATCTGCTTGCGCGCAACCGATCATCCCGAGTTCGACGCCTGGCGTTGGAACGAATACTGGGTGCCGCTCGACGCCGTGATCGAATTCAAGCGCGAGGTGTATCAGCTCGCCCTGAACGAACTCTCGCGCTATCTGCGACGCACGGCCGCACGCGCCCAGCAGGACCGGCGACGGTTTCCGCGCGCCGGTGCCCGGGTCGGCGAGATGCCGCCGGGGGCTACGGATGCGTCGCACGAGCAGGAAGACAGCTACGGCGGCGGCAATTTCGGCGATTGCGGCGACTGTGACGGCAGCAACACCGCCGATCCGGCCGCCAACGCTGGCAATGCCGACAGCGCCGACAGTGCCGACCTTCAGCACCGCCGGGGGCACTGAACCGGACGGCTGACGGCCTGTCTCAACACCGGACGCGGGCACCGTTGCCCGCGCCGGCTTTTTTTTGATCTCTCGACCACATTCCCATGCGTCCTTCGATTGCCCGCCGCGCCCCGCGCCTGGCCACGTTTGTCTCTCTGGCCGCGCTGGCGCTGATCGCCGCCTGCAGCAGCGTGTCCCAGCCCGTTCAGGACTTTGACGAATACATGGCGCAGCAGGAAGCCGCCAAGGGCAAGTGGAAGGAGTCGGACTTCAAGATGCCGACCACCGCGCCGCAGGACGCCGATCTGATCAGCTTCTCCACACTTCCGAACGCCACGCTCGACTACGCCATCGACGCGAAGTCCGTCGAAGTCACCCGGGAAGACGGTGTGGTGCGCTACATCGCCGTGATCCGCAGCAAGAGCGGTGCCCGCAACGTGTCGTACGAAGGCATCCACTGCTCGTCGTTCGAATCGCGGCTGTACGCGACCGGCCGTCCGGACGGCACGTGGGCACCTGCGCGCAACAGCGAATGGCGTCCGATCAAGCCGTACGGCTCGACCGCGTATCAGGGCATTCTGTACCGCGACTTCCTCTGTCAGGACAAGACGCCGTACGGCTCCGCCAAGGACATCGTCCAGAACCTGCGCTATCCGACGACGCCCGCCGCCTATCGCTAAGTCTGTGCCGTACGACGCCGCCACATCGACGGCGTCCGAGACAAAAAACGCCGGTCACGTATCACGTGCCGGCGTTTTTTGTCCCTGACGGTCTGCGTGGATGCGGATCAGCGCAGGATCAGGTTGTCGCGATGAATCAGTTCGGGCTCGTTCGCAAAGCCGAGCACCTGTTCGATGTCGCTGCTCGGGTGACGACGAATGAGGCGCGTCTCCGAGGCACTGTAGTTGGACAGGCCGCGCGCGACCTCATGGCCCGCCTCGTCGATGCACGAGATGACTTCGCCACGAGCAAACGTCCCTTCGACGTCGATCACGCCGATCGGCAGCAGGCTCTTGCCCTCTTCCATCAGCTTCTTGCACGCGCCTGCGTCGATCACCACGCGACCGCGCACCTGAAGGTGATCGGCCATCCATTGCTTGCGGGCCGTCAGCACCGCCGTGCGCGCTACCAGTTGCGTGCCGATGGCTTCACCGCCGGCCAGACGCACCAGTACGTCCGCTTCGCGGCCCGATGCGATCACCGTGTGCGCCCCGCTCGTCGCTGCGCGCTTGGCCGCCAGAATCTTCGTCAGCATGCCGCCGCGACCGATGTTCGTGCCTGCACCACCCGCCATCGCTTCGAGGCGTTCGTCCCCCGCTTCGGCTTCGTGCACAAACTCGGCATCCGGATTTTTGCGAGGATCGGCCGTGTAGAGGCCCGACTGGTCGGTCAGGATGACGAGCGCATCGCCGTCGATCAGGTTCGTGACCAGCGCGCCGAGCGTGTCGTTGTCGCCGAACTTGATTTCGTCGGTCACGACCGTGTCGTTTTCGTTGATGATCGGCACCACACCCAGACGCAGCAGCGTGAGCAGCGTCGTACGCGCGTTCAGATAGCGTTCGCGGTCGGCCAGATCGGCGTGGGTGAGAAGAATCTGCGCCGTACGCACACCATGCTCGGCGAAACGCGTCTCGTAGACTTGCGCGAGTCCCATCTGACCGACGGCGGCAGCCGCCTGCAATTCGTCGATGGCCTTCGGGCGCTTGGCCCAGCCCAGACGCTGCATCCCCTCCGCAATCGCGCCCGAACTCACGAGCACGACCTGCTTTGGCGGACGTCCGTCACCCCCATGCCGCAATGCGGCGATCTGCTGCGCCCAACGCGCAATGGCGACATCATCCAGCCCGCGACCGTCGTTGGTCACGAGACTGGAGCCCACTTTCACCACGAGCCGCTTGGCATCGGCGATGACCGAACGCATGGACCTGGATTCTCCTGCGGATGTATTGGGAAGACGAGACCGCCATACCCCGGGACGATGCCGCGCATGCGGATCGTCTCTCATTGGGCCACAGCAGCCGGATCGCTGGCGTTGGCGCAAGGTCCGGGACCTGATGACGTTCGGGACCTTACAGCGTCAGCGCCAGCGTATGAGTGATGTGGAGTTTACGCCTTTGGCGTGTCGTCCGTTGGGGTTTGTGGTGCAGCGTCGGCGGCCGGCGTGCCGCTACCGGCACGGAAACGCGGATCGGCGGCGGCGTCTTCGATCGCTTCTTCGACCGCGCCACGCTGCTGGTACAGATATTCCTGCACCGCCAGACACAGCTTCTCGCAGCCTTCGCCCGTCAGCGCGGAGATCTCGAAGGTCGGGCCGTTCCAGCCGTAGCGTGCCTTGAAGTCGGCAACGCGTTCTTCGCGTTCCGCTTCGGGGAGCATGTCGACCTTGTTGAGCACCAGCCAACGCGGCTTCTGGAACAGCTCTTCGTCGTACTTCTGCAATTCGAGAACGATGGCTTTCGCGTCCGCCACCGGATCGACGCCTTCGTCGAACGGCGCAATGTCCACGATGTGCAGCAACAGACCGGTGCGCTGCAAGTGACGCAGAAACTGGTGGCCGAGGCCCGCGCCTTCCGCCGCACCTTCGATCAGCCCCGGAATATCGGCGATCACGAAGCTTCGGCCCGGTGCCGTACGCACGACACCCAGATTGGGGTGCAACGTCGTGAACGGATAGTCCGCGACCTTCGGACGCGCGTTCGACACCGACGAGATAAACGTCGACTTGCCCGCATTGGGCATACCGAGCAGACCGACGTCCGCGAGCACTTTCAGCTCAAGCTGGAGCATGCGGCGCTCACCGGGCTTGCCGGGCGTCGTCTGACGCGGTGCGCGGTTCGTGCTCGATTTGAAATGGATGTTACCCAGACCGCCCGCACCGCCCTGCGCGAGGACCACTTCCTGACCGTGCTCGGTCAGGTCGGCGATGGTCTCGCCCGTGTCCATGTCAGTGATGATGGTGCCCACCGGCATACGCAGCGTGATGTCGTCGCCGCCCTTGCCGTAGCAGTCCGAACCGCGACCGCGCTCACCGTCCTTCGCCAGATGCTTCTTCGAATAACGGTAGTCGATCAGGGTGTTGATGTTGCGATCCGCCACGGCGAGCACGCTGCCGCCACGACCGCCGTCGCCGCCGTCAGGTCCGCCGAACGGCACGAATTTCTCACGGCGCATCGATGCCGAGCCGTTGCCGCCGTCTCCGGCGATCACCTCGATTCGCGCTGCGTCAATGAATTTCATGTGGGTCCGTCCCGCTTAACGACCGTCCGCAGACGATCCAGAATACTGTTCGATGATCCACGCCGAACGCTGCATCACAGTGCGCGCCGGCGGGAGAAACAAAAAAGGCTCCGCATGGAAGCGGAGCCTTTTGGTGGCAAAAGGCTTAGCTTACGCTGCCGCTACCACGCTAACCACTTGCTTCTTCGCTGCGCCCTTGACGGCGAATTGCACGTGGCCGTCGGCCAGTGCAAACAGCGTGTGGTCCTTACCGATACCGACGTTTTCGCCGGCATGCATACGCGTACCGCGTTGGCGAACGATGATGCCGCCAGCCAGGATTGCCTGACCGCCGTACACCTTCACGCCGAGGCGCTTCGACTCGGAATCGCGGCCGTTACGGGACGATCCGCCTGCTTTTTTGTGTGCCATGACTTAACTCCTTACCTAGCTCGATCGATTAGCCGTTGATGCTGTCGATGCGCAGCTCGGTGTAGTTTTGGCGATGGCCTTGACGCTTTTGGTAGTGCTTGCGACGGCGCATCTTGAAAATCTTCACCTTGGGGTGACGACCCTGGGCGACAACGGTAGCCTTGACGGAAGCCCCAGTGACCAACGGCGCACCGAACTTAATCGATTCGCCCTCGCCAACGGCGAGAACCTGGTCAATGGTGATTTCAGCGCCAATGTCAGCCGGTATCTGTTCTACTTTGAGCTTTTCGCCAGCAGCAACCTTATATTGCTTACCGCCGGTTTTTATGACCGCGTACATTGTTGAACCTCACTCATAAACAAGAGAATTTCCGTGCAGACCGAGGGTCCCGAAAGGACACCAGCTACCGGTCGAACACCTCCGCCGCAGCCCGCTTCCCGAAGTATTTTCGGACGCGGCGCAACGAATGCGCGCACGAAAACGGGGAATTATACAGACTTTCTCCTTTTGCGTCAAAGACTTCCGTAACACCAGTCATTCCGCGGCCCTGGTGCCCGAAAGTTGCCGCGCCCACTATATAATTTGGGGCGAATTTTTCCTCACCCGAGCCTTGTCTTGACTGCTTCGACTTCTGCCCAGAACGTACTGGCCGCCATCACCGACGACATGAAAGCCGTCGATACGCTTATCCGCCATCGGCTGGCCTCCGAGGTGGTCCTGATCAATCAGATCTCGGAATACATCATCAATTCGGGTGGCAAGCGGCTACGCCCGGCATTGCTGCTGCTGGTCTCCGGCGCGCTGGGCGTGACATCGCCCGCCCGCTACGAGCTGGCGGCCGTCATCGAATTCATCCACACCTCGACGCTGCTGCACGACGACGTCGTCGACGAATCCGACCTGCGCCGTGGCAAGCAGACAGCCAACGCGCTGTTCGGCAACGCGGCGTCGGTGCTGGTCGGCGACTTCCTGTATTCGCGCTCGTTCGAGATGATGGTGAGCGTGGACAACATGCGCGTGATGCAGATCCTCGCGCGTGCGACCAACGTCATCGCCGAAGGGGAAGTGCTTCAGTTGCTGAACATGCACGACCCCGATGTGGACGAGGCGCGCTACCTTCAGGTCATCAAGTACAAGACTGCGACGCTGTTCGAAGCGGCGACGCAATTGGCGGCCGTGCTCGCCAACGCCGATGCGCAGACCGAAGCGGCCGTGTGCGAATACGGCGGCCGTCTGGGCACTGCCTTCCAATTGATGGACGACTGGCTCGACTACGCCGGCGACACCGATGCGATGGGCAAGAATGCCGGCGACGATCTGCGCGAAGGCAAACCGACACTGCCGCTGATTCACGTTCTGCAACACGGCACGGAAGAAGAGCGCGCGCTCGTACGTGAAGCCATCGAGAATGGCGGCACGGACAAGTTCGAACCGATCCTCGCCGCGATCAAGCGCACGGGCGCGCTCGACTACACGCTCGCACGCGCTCAGGAAGAGGCAGATGCTGCCGCACGAATTATTTCTACACTTCCCTCTTCCCATTATAAAAATAGCCTGCTAGAATTATGTTCTTACTCGATAGCGCGACGCACTTAGCGAAGTAGCAGTATCGAAGCGGGGTGTAGCTTAGCCTGGTAGAGCGCTACGTTCGGGACGTAGAGGCCGGAGGTTCGAATCCTCTCACCCCGACCAGGATTTACTTTGCTCTCAAGCAAAGCAAAAAAACCGACGGACTTGTCCGTCGGTTTTTTTATTTCTACGGCCGAATTGGTCCACCACGCGCGCCGCATCGAAACGTCGGCAGTCCATCACATCCGTCCGATGAGATGTCCCCGTCGGGCTACGCAGCAAACGTTCCAATCCCCTCTGATATAGTGGCGACTCATTGCCACCGCCCGCGCTTAGCCGCCCCCAAACGCTTGGACGCCTTGCCCTTATGGGCGCAGATCTGCGCCGTCGCTTTCCTGATCATCTGCTCGGGATTCTTTTCCATTTCCGAGACAAGCATGATGGCGCTCAACCGCCATCGACTGAAGCACCTGGTACGCATGAACGTACACGGCGCGCGCGCGACACAGGGATTGCTTTCTCGCACGGAAGATCTGCTCTCGACCATTCTCGTCGGCAATAACGTCATCAATACGGTCGTGCCGGTGCTCACCACGTCCATCGCGGTGCGCTACTTCGGCAACGACGCCATCACGCTGTCGATCGCGACGGCGATGATTGCGCTGCTCATCATCATCTTCGCGGAGATCGGGCCGAAGATCGTCGGCGCGACGTACCCCGACCGCATCGCCCTTTCCGTCAGCACGCCGCTCAAACCGATCGTGGCCGTGGCAACGCCGCTGGTGTGGGTGCTCAACACGTTCGTGCGCGGCATGCTGCGCGTGCTGCGCATCGATACGCGCACGGCGGCGAGCGAGACACGTCTGACCACCGAAGAACTGCGTACCATCGTGCTCGAAGCCGGCAACTACATGCCGACCAAACCGCGTAGCGTGCTGCTCAATCTGCTCGATCTCGAGAACATCGCCGTCGACGATGTGATGGTGCCCCGCGCGCGCATCGAAGCGCTCGATATCTCGGCGCCGCTCGACACGATCCTCTCGCAACTCGAAACCTGTTATCACAACAAGCTGCCCGTCTATGACGGCGATATCGATCGCATTGTCGGCATTCTGCCGGTGCGTCGTACGCTCTCAGCGTTGCGTCACCCGGACGACCTCACGGTCGATACGCTGCGCGCGTTGCTCGTCGAACCGTATTTCATTCCGAGCGATACCCCCGCGCTGCGACAGTTGCAGTACTTCCAGGAAAACCATCGTCGCGTGGGACTCGTGGTCAACGAGTACGGCGAAGTCGAAGGGCTGGTGACGACCGAGGACATCATCGAAGAACTCATCGGCGAGTTCACGACGAGCGTGCCTGGCGCGGGCGGCAGCCGTTCGGGCTGGACAGTGGACGACGATTGTCTCGTCGGCGGCGGCGTGGGTCTGCGCGACCTGAACCGACGACTGGGACTGCATTTGCCGACCGATGGCCCGAAGACACTCAACGGCCTGATTCTCGAAGTGCTGCGCGAAATCCCCGAGGCGTCCGTCAGTCTCGAGATCGACGGCGTGCGTATGGAGATCGTGCAAATCGACAACCAGGCGATCAAGACGGTGCGCCTGTTCAAACCGGTGGCGCGGGCTGCGCATCACGACTAAAGCTACGCGACTGACGGGAAGCGATCACAACGCATTCGTTCACTGCCCGTCACCTACCGTCATTTTTCAGGTTATTCCGATTGAGCCGCCACAGGGATTTGACGAGACTGAAGCTTCACCCAGCTCTCGCCGAACCCCGTCATGCCGCGTCAAGCCATCGTCTCCGACGACGCCCTGCCGTCCACCGGAATCCCGCCGTCCACCACACCGCTGCAACGCCTTGAACGCATACTGAGCGAAGCGATTCGCGCAGGTGCGTCCGATATCCATTTCGAACCGATGGCGCAGCGCTTTCGAGTTCGTCTGCGCATCGACGGTCGCTTGCAGGATCATGGCGACGTTCCGCTGACGGCGCGCGACATGCTGATCTCGCGTCTGAAGGTGCTCGCCAATCTCGACATTGCACAAAAGCGGTTGCCTCAGGACGGACGCATGGTGTGGCGCGAAGCGGGCGAACCGGTCGAGTGTCGCGTGAGTGCGCTCCCGACGCTGCACGGCGAGAAACTCGTGGTGCGCCTGCTCGATGGCGCGAAGGTCCCGCTCTCGCTCGAAGGTCTCGGCTATTCGCCGAAGCAATACCTCGCGCTCACGCAAGCGATTGCCCGGCCGCGCGGCCTGATCTTGCTGACGGGACCGACAGGCAGCGGCAAGACCGTCTCGCTCTACAGCTGCCTGCGACGTTTGAACGACGCGTCGCGCAACATCGTCACCATCGAAGATCCGGTGGAAATTCGCTTGGCCGGCATCACGCAGGTCAATCTCAACGAACGCGCCGGGCTCGACTTTGCAACCGCCTTGCGGGCGTTTCTCCGTCAGGATCCGGACGTCCTCGTCGTGGGCGAAATCCGCGATGCCCAGACCGCCGAGATCGCCATACAGGCAGCACAAACCGGTCACCTCGTGTTTGCCACCGTGCACGCCAACGACGCGCCAAGCACGCTCGCGCGGCTCTTCGACCTCGGCGTCGCGCCGTTCAATCTGTCGTCGACGTTGTTGCTGGTCAGCGCACAGCGTCTGCTCAGGCGACGATGCCCGGCCGGATGCGAGCCTTCCGGCACAACCACGAGTGCCACGGACCACGCGGACGCCTGCATGCGCTGTCACGGCACCGGTTTTGCCGGACGCATCGGCGCGTTTCAGGTGATGCCGATCAGCCCCACGCAGGCGATCAACATCGCGCAGGCGCGCAGTCCGCACGAACTAGCGGCGCAGGCACGCAGCGAAGGCGTCATGACGCTGCGAGAAGCCGGGTTGTGGCATGTCGATGCAGGCGCTGTCGATCAGGAGGATGTCGATGCAACGCTGCCCGCTTGAAGCCGCCGAAATGCGAACACACGACACCGCGCGCATACCGTCGATGAGCCGGGTGGAGGATATTCGACACGACGGCGCAAAGCGAACACCACTGGCCCGCCCATCGAGACCACCGGTCACGTCGAGCGAAGGTGCCGCATGACGACGCCGGCACATTTACAACGATGGCGCTGGCAGGGGCGCGACGCCGATGGACAGCGTCTTCACGGAGACGTCGTCGCCCACGGCGAGGCAGCCGCCCGACTGGCGTTGCGCCATCGGCATCCGCAGTTGACCGTCACGCAACTGCGTCCGCAGCGTCGCCACTCATCTGCCGCACGCACACGCCCGGCAGACGCGACCGACCTGGTGCGACGTCTTGCGACATTGCTCGGCGCAGGCGTGCCGCTGAGCGCCGCCCTCGACGTGCTTGCCAGAGGTGCGCACACACGCGGCCTCAAGCGACTGGCCGCCACCGTCGCCGAGGACGTCGCCCTGGGGCATCCGCTCGCGCAGGCGATGGCGCATGCCAGCCAGCGCTTCAGCAGTGTCGATTGTCAGTTGATCGCGGCAGGAGAACTGAGCGGTCAACTCGGCCCGACACTGGCACGGCTGAGCGCACAGTACGATCACGTGCAAAGCGTTCGCGACAAACTGCAGCGCGCACTCGCCTATCCGCTGACCGTATTAGCGGTAGCGGTCGCCGTAGTCATCGCGCTGCTGCAATGGGTGATCCCGGAGTTCGAGCGGCTATTCGCGAGTGCTGCCGGCGGTGGCGTGCCGTTACCGCCGTTGACCCGCTGGCTCATCGACGTCTCGCGCACCTCGCTCGACAACGGCCCCTGGATGCTGGCGAGCGCGGGTGCCGCCGGGCTGGTCGTCGCGGCCGGTTTGCGGCGAAGCCTGCGTCTGCGACGCCACCGCGACCGGCTATTGCTGCGCCTGCCCGGCGTGGGCAAGATTCTTCGGATGATGAGCGCCGCACGATGGGCCAGAACGCTCGGCACGCTGCTCGACGCCGGTGTCGCGCTGCCCGACGCCATGGACGCGGCGGCCAGCGCCTGCGGCAATCTCGTGATGCAGCGAGCGGCGCACGACGTGCATCGCAAAGTCGCCCGGGGCGAGCGTCTGGCGACGTCTCTGGAAGGCGACGAACACTGGCCGTTGGCCGTGGCGCAACTGGTCGTAATCGGAGAGGAATCGGGTACACTCGGGCGCATGCTCAATCAGGCCGCCGGCCTGCTCGACGAGGAAGCGTCGCATGCGCTGGTCAGTACCTGCGCAACGCTCGAACCCATGATGATTACGTTGCTCGGCCTGCTGATCGGCGGCATGGTCCTCGCTATGTACCTGCCGATGTTCCAACTCGGATACGGTGTCGCATGAACGCCATGAATGGCTACGCCGAGCTGCTTCTCGTCGACTGGCTCGCGCAACTTCCCCCCCACTGGCGTCTCGCATTGTTTGCGGTTTGCGGCGTGATTGCCGGACTGCTCCTCGATGTTGTCGTGCGACGGGTGCCTGCCGCCATCGAACGCGCGTGGCTCGAAGAATTGCAGGCCGCCGAAAGCTCGGACACGCACGCTCTGCCCGCCGCATCACCTCAGGTCTCCCCGCTTGCGCTCGCCTCGACCACCGAGATGTCGAGCGTGGGTGCGGTCGGCCTGCCCGTCGCGCTCTCCGACCCTGCGCCGTCGCGTCGATTGCAACTCGCACTGCTCAGCGGCGTGCTGAGTGTGGCCATCTCCTGGCGTTTCGGGCCAACGTGGCAGAGCGTCGGTGCACTCGGACTTGTCTGGACGCTGATCGCCCTCGCCTACATCGATCACGACACCCAACTGCTGCCCGACATCCTCACGCTCCCGCTCCTTTGGGCAGGGCTACTCTGTAATCTCGGTCACTGGTTCGCCAACCTGCCGTCGGCCGTCATTGGCGCGGCGGCGGGCTACATGAGTCTCTGGGCGATGTATTGGGTGTACTGGTGGATACGACGTCGCGAAGGCATGGGATTCGGCGACTTCAAACTGTTCGCTGCGCTCGGCGCATGGTTCGGCTGGACGGCGTTACCGCAGATTCTGCTCGTCGCCTGCGTGCTCGCCATCGTCATTGCAGGCAGCGCCTGGCTGATGGGACGCTTGCGCGGCGATCAGATGTTTCCTTTCGGCGCGTTTCTTGCCGCCGCAGGCATCGTCACGCTCTTCGGCGGCGACAGCCTCATGCTCTGGATCGGAGGAACTCCATGACTTACGCCATCGGCCTGACCGGCGGCATCGGCAGCGGCAAGACGACCGTCGCCAATCTGTTTGCGACCCATGGCATCGCGATTATCGATACCGATGCCATCGCACACAGCATCACCGCCCCGGGCGGCGCGGCGATGTCCGCGATCCGTCGGGACTTCGGCGACGCCTTCGTTGCGCCGGACGGCTCACTCGATCGCACGCGCATGCGCGAAGCGGTGTTCTCGGACAACTCGGCGAAAGCGCGTTTGGAGGCAATTACCCATCCGCTGATACGCACCGAGTGCGAGCGCGCGGCGGCCGAAGCCGAAGGGCCCTATCTGATTTTCGTCGTGCCGTTGTTGGTGGAGTCCGGCACATGGCGTGAGCGGGTGCAGCGCATTCTCGTCGTCGACTGCACCGAGGAGACACAGATCGCACGCGTCATGTCGCGCAATCGATTCACGCGCGAGCAGGTGCAGGCGATCATGGCCCGTCAGGCGTCACGGGCGCAGCGACTCGCAGTGGCAGACGACATCATCGACAACGACACGCAGCAGGCACCGCTCGCGCCCCAGGTCGACCGACTGCACGCGGCCTATCTTCAGTTCGCCAGGCAGACCGGCGGCGAGTAATTTCCAGTCGCGGCACTTCGAAATTCCGATGTCTGGAGGTATGTCGGGAGGCATTTCGCGCAGCTGTCTTGCATTCGGTGCCCAATTGAGCGCCCACTCGCGTTGCAACCCGACAGATTCCCGCATTAGAATGTCGCCATTACGCTGAAAAGCGCCAACTTTTGGGCCAACGCGCTTGATCCTGTACGAATATCCGCTCAACGAACGCATTCGCACGCTGCTTCGGCTAGAAGAGCTGTTCGGGCGCTTTGCCTTTTTCGTCGGACAGGATCAGCCGCTCGATCATCACGCGGCCCTGATCACGATGTTCGAGATTGCCGACATCGCCGGTCGCACCGATCTGAAGAACGAACTGGTCAAGGAACTCGACCGGCAACGTCAGACGCTGCAGACCTATCGCGGCAATCCCGATATCGCCTCCGACGCGCTCGAACAATTCATCGGCGAAGTCGAGCTGGCCATCGCGAACCTCAACCAGATTCCCGGCAAACCCGGTCAGCACCTGAACGACAACGAGTGGCTTGCCAGCATTCGCAGCCGCTCGGTCATTCCGGGTGGCACCTGCCGTTTCGATCTGCCGTCGTATTACGCCTGGCGGCACAACGATGCCGAGCAGCGCCGTCACGACATCGATAAGTGGATCGGTCCGCTGTTTCCGATTCGCGACGCCATCAGCATCGTGCTGGGACTCGCGCGCGAGTCCGGTCATGCCAGCAAGGCGATGGCGCAGCAGGGCAGCTATCAGCAGATGCTCACCGGCCGCGTCTATCAACTGATGCAGGTGCGTGTCGCCGCCGACCTTCGCGTCATTCCTGAAGCCAGCGCCAACAAGTACATGCTGTGGGTGCGCTTCACGACGCAGGATGGCGATCTGAAGCCGCGTCCGGTCGACAGCGACGTGCCGTTCCTGCTCACCCTGTGCAATCTGTAAGCCGATGACGAGCGCCGTAAACTGCCCGACCTGCGGCAAGAAAGTCGTCTGGAGTCCGCAAGCCAAATTCCGTCCGTTCTGCTCGGAACGTTGCAAGCAGATCGATATGGGCGCGTGGGCGGCGGAGAAGTACACCATCCCGTCCGAATCGCCGGAAGATCCCTCACAGGAATCGCCGCTCGATCCGACACAACGCTGAGCGCTGAAGGATCCAAGCTGAGCACCATAAAAAAAGCCGCTTCGATGCAGATCGAAACGGCTTTTTCGTTTGTGGCGACCCCGCAGGCATCTGCCTCACCGATGCATCCGGCACAGAAGACGTCGCCGCCCGGCGACGTCATGCGGCCATCAGGTCCGCTGCGCCAACTCTTCAGCCAGCCACGTCAGCGGCGGCAACGCAGCGGGTAGCAGAGGCTCCACGCTCACCGGCGGATGCTCCCACGCCAGCGCCTGCCCTTCCTTGCCGTGCGGCTCGCCCTGCCATGCCGTCACCTTGCAGAAGTGCAGACGCACATACGCATGCGGGTAGTCGTGTTCGAGGACACGCCACGGCGCGCAACGCTCCACGGTGACACCCAGCTCTTCGTGCAGCTCGCGCGCCAGCGCCGCCGCGACCGACTCACCCGCTTCGAGCTTGCCGCCAGGGAACTCCCAGTAACCGGCGTACGGTTTGCCCTCAGGACGTTGCCCCAACAGCACCGCACCATCCGGGCGCACCATCACGCCCACAGCCACTTCCGTGACCGGACGCCCATCCGGCGCCGTTCGTTTCGAATCTGTCATATCGCTACGCATTGCTGAATTTCGGGATCGGGCAAACGACGGTCCGGATCATCCCCGGACCGCGCCGTCTGCCAGATCGTTACGATGCCTGTCCCGCGCCACGCTGTTTGCCCGCCCAATCGCGCGCAAACTGGAACGCCACACGGCCCGAGCGCGAACCGCGCTCCAATGCCCAGATCAGCGCTTCCTGACGCGCACTTTCCGTCTGATCCGCCGGCACACCGAAGTGTTGCAGCCAGTGGCCGACGATCGTCAGGTAGTCATCCTGCTTGAACGGGTAGAAGCTCACCCACAGGCCGAAGCGTTCGGACAGCGAGATCTTCTCTTCGATCACTTCGCCCGGATGAATCTCGCCGTCGTCGGTGTGACGATAGCTCTCGTTGTCCTTCATGTACTCAGGCAACAGGTGACGGCGGTTGGACGTCGCGTAAATCAGCACGTTGTCCGACTGCGCGGCCACGGAACCGTCGAGCGCTACCTTGAGTGCCTTGTAGCCCGATTCGCCGTCTTCGAACGACAGGTCGTCACAGAACACGACAAAGCGTTCCGGACGCTGCGAAATCAGATCCACGATGTCGCCAAGATCGGTCAGGTCGTCCTTGTCGACTTCGATCAGACGCAGCCCTTCCGACGCGTACTGATTCAGACAGGCCTTGATCAGCGACGACTTGCCGGTGCCGCGTGCACCGGTCAGCAGCACGTTGTTGGCCGGCTCGCCACGCACGAACTGACGCGTGTTCTGCTCGATCAGCGCCTTCTGGCGTTCGATGTTCTGCAGATCGCCTAGCGTAATCGAGGAAACATGCGCGACGGGCTGCAGAAACCCGCGCCCCTGCTTCTTGCGCCAACGAAACGCCGTAGCGACGCTCCAGTCGATCTCAGGAGTCGCCGGGGGCAACATTGCCTCCAGTCGGGCCAGCACGCCTTCAGCGCGCGTCAGGAACTGTTCCAGTTTGTCCATGCTTCGATATCCCCGCGCCGCTCGTGGGCGCTCATGTCGATGCTTCGAGGTGTTGTCGTTTCCCTTCGCTGTGCGCCGCGGTGCTTTTGCCACCCATCCGGCAGTCCAAACGTTGTTTCCGATGGACTTGCGCGCTTCGCTCATTCACTTCCACCGGCACATGGCCGACGCCGGTCAGGCATCGGTGCCATGCGCCGACGGCCCTCGCCTCCTGTGGGAGGCCTGGACCTTCAGGGCCGTCGCGTCGGGTCTCAGGAGCGGTAATCCGCGTTGATGCTGACGTAGTCGTGCGAGAGATCGCACGTCCACAGCGTAGCGGCCGCGTCGCCGCGACCCAGCACTACGCGTACCGTAATTTCGCTTTGCTTCATCACGCGCTGACCGTCTTCTTCGCGATAGTCGGCGTTGCGGCCACCGGCGCGCGCGACCAGCACGTCGTCGAGGTACAGGTCGATCTTGCTGACGTCGAGGTCGTTCACGCCCGCATAGCCGATGGCGGCCAGAATACGACCCAGATTCGGATCGGACGCAAAGAACGCGGTCTTCACCAGCGGCGAATGGCCGATGGCATACGCGATCTGACGGCACTCGGCCACGTCGCGGCCGCCTTCGACCGTCACGGTGATGAACTTGGTCGCGCCTTCGCCGTCGCGCACGATCAGTTGCGCGAGCTCTTGCGAGATCGACAGCAACGCGTCGCGGAAGGCGGCGAACGCCGGGGTGTCCGTGCTGGCGATTTCCGGCAGCTCGGTCTGGCCCGTGGCGGCCACGATGAACGAATCGTTGGTGGACGTATCGCCGTCGATGGTGATGGCGTTGAACGAGCGGTCGGCCACGTACTTCACCAGCGCGTCGAGCACCGGTTGTGCGACGCGAGCGTTCGTGCCCACGAAACCGAGCATGGTCGCCATGTTCGGCTTGATCATGCCCGCGCCCTTGCTCACGCCCGTCAGCACGATCGTTTGACCGTCGATCACGATCTGGCGCGAGGCCGCCTTCGGCAGCGTGTCGGTCGTCATGATCGATTGTGCAGCTTCGAACCAGTGCGCCGGAGCCAGATTGGCGATGGCCTGCGGCAGACCGGCGACCAGACGGTCGACCGGCAGCGGCTCGAGAATCACGCCCGTCGAGAACGGCAGAATCTGGTTGCTCGAGACTGACAGCAGCTTCGCCAGCGCGTCGCACGTGGCGCGCGTGGCCAGCATGCCCGGCTCGCCGGTGCCCGCATTGGCGTTACCCGTATTGACGACGAGCGCACGAATGCCCGCATGGGCGGCCAGATGCTCCTTGCACACCGTGACCGGCGCAGCGCAGAAGCGGTTGGTCGTGAAAACGCCCGACACCGTGCTACCGGCGGCCAGTCGCATGACCAGCACGTCCTTGCGGTTCGGTTTGCGGATATTGGCTTCGGCCCAGCCCAGTTCGACGCCCGGAACGGCGTGCAGTTGGGAGGCTTCGATCGAGGGGAAATTGACGGCCATGGGGGTTCGCCCGCGAGAGGTAAGGGTTCAAGCACCCGCCCTGGCGATGTCGGCACGACAGCCCGCCGGGGCGGCGGTTGATCAGTGCGGCCGGTTGCGAAGCGTTGCGAATCTGAATCGTCTAAGTCGCTTCGAAAACCGGCGCTACAAACGACGCGGCGCCGATAAAGTGTCGGCGCCGCGTCGATCGTTCACATCTTAAGACAGTTTGCCGTGGCAGTGCTTGAATTTCTTGCCACTGCCGCACGGGCACGGGTCGTTGCGCCCGACCTTCGGCAGCATGTCGGCACCGGCGGCTGCACCGGCTACGCCCACAGCACCTGCCGCCTGGGCGAGCGCAGCGACCACCGGGCGACCGGCGTCTTCGTCCACTTCGCCTTCGCCGCCCACGGTTTCGAGTTCGTCATGCTTGAACTCGATGTTCACCAGGCCGCCAGCGTTGTCGTCGAGCGACTCCGTGGCTTGCTCAAGCTCTTCCTGCGACTGGATGCGCACGTTCATGATGACGCGCGTGACTTCCAGCTTGATGGTCTCGAGCAACTGAGCAAACAGTTCGAACGCTTCGCGCTTGTATTCCTGCTTCGGATTCTTCTGAGCGTAACCGCGCAGATGGATGCCCTGACGCAGGTGATCCAGCGCCGCCAGGTGCTCGCGCCAGTTCGAATCCACGCTTTGCAGCATGACTGAGCGCTCGAAGCCCGAGAACGACTCGCGGCCCACCAGATCGACCTTGGCGTTATACGACGCTTCGGCCGCATCCATGACTTCCTTGAGGATGTCTTCGTCGTCGATCTCTTCCGCGCCTTCGATACGCGATTGCAGCGGCAGATCGAGCTGCCACTCTTCGCGCAGCGTCGTCTCCAGACCCTTCAGGTCCCACTGCTCTTCCACGGTGCCGGCCGGCACGTAGTTGCGCACCAGATCCTCGAACACGCTCTGACGCATGCCTGCGATCGTTTCCGAGACGTCCTGCGCTTCGAGCAGTTCGTTACGTTGCTGGTAGATCACCTTACGCTGATCGTTCGCAACGTCGTCGTACTCCAGCAGTTGCTTACGCACGTCGAAGTTACGGGCTTCGACCTTGCGCTGCGCCGACTCGATCGAACGCGTGACGATGCCTGCTTCGATCGCCTCGCCTTCCGGCATCTTCAGACGATCCATGATCGCGCGCACGCGGTCGCCCGCGAAAATACGCAGCAGCGGATCTTCCAGCGACAGATAGAAGCGCGACGAACCCGGATCGCCCTGACGGCCCGAACGGCCGCGCAGCTGATTGTCGATACGACGCGATTCGTGACGCTCGGTACCGATGATGTGCAGACCGCCTGCGGTCTTCACCTGCTCGTGCAACCCTTGCCACTCGTCCTGCAATTGCTGGATGCGGGCTGCCTTGTCGGTATCCGACAGGCTTTCGTCCGCTTCGATGAAACCGGATTGCTTCTCGACGTTGCCGCCCAGCACGATGTCGGTACCGCGACCGGCCATGTTGGTCGCGATGGTGATCACGCCCGGACGGCCCGCCTGCGCCACGATCTCGGCTTCGCGCTGGTGCTGCTTGGCGTTGAGCACCTGATGCGGCAGCTTTTCGCGCGTGAGCAGTTGCGAGAGATATTCGGACGTTTCAATCGACGTCGTACCCACCAGCACCGGCTGGCCGCGCTCGACGCAATCGCGAATGTCCTTGATGACGGCGTCGTACTTCTCTTTCGCCGTCTTGTAGATCTGATCCTGACGGTCGATCCGCTTCGGCTGACGGTTCGTCGGGATCACCACCGTCTCGAGACGGTAGATTTCGTTGAATTCGAACGCTTCGGTATCCGCCGTACCCGTCATGCCCGAGAGCTTGGCGTACATGCGGAAGTAGTTCTGGAACGTGATCGAGGCGAGCGTCTGGTTCTCGTGCTGGATCTTGACGCGTTCCTTCGCTTCCACGGCCTGATGCAGACCTTCGGACCAGCGACGGCCAGCCATCAGGCGGCCCGTGAACTCGTCGACGATCACGATCTCGTCGTTCTGCACCACGTAGTGCTGATCCTTGTGGAACAGCGTGTGTGCGCGCAACGCGGCATACACGTGGTGCATGAGCGTGATGTTCTGCGGCGCGTACAGGCTGTCGCCCTCGGCGATCATGCCCCACTCGGCGAGCAGTTGCTCAGCCTTCTCGTGGCCGCGCTCGGTCAGGAACACCTGACGACCCTTCTCGTCGAGCGTGTAGTCGCCCGGCACTTCGACGCCCGTGCCGTCGGACTTCTCTTCGCCGATCTGACGTTCGAGCATCGCCGGCAGACGATCCATCTTCACGTACAGTTCGGTGTGATCTTCAGCCTGACCGGAGATGATCAGCGGCGTACGCGCTTCGTCGATCAGGATCGAGTCCACTTCGTCGACGATCGCGTAGTTGAGCGTGCGCTGCACCCGCTGCTCGGTCTCGTAGACCATGTTGTCGCGCAGGTAGTCGAAGCCGAACTCGTTGTTCGTGCCGTACGTGATATCGGCCGCGTAAGCGCCCTGCTTCTGGTCGTGCGGCATCTGCGACAGGTTGATACCCACCGACAGACCCAGGAAGTTGTACAGACGCGCCATCCACTCGGCGTCGCGCTGTGCCAGGTAGTCGTTGACGGTCACAACGTGCACGCCCTTGCCCGAGAGCGCATTCAGATAGGCGGGCAGCGTGGCGACGAGCGTCTTGCCCTCACCCGTGCGCATTTCGGCGATCTTGCCGTAGTGCAGCACCATGCCGCCGATCAGCTGAACGTCGAAGTGACGCATCTTGAGGACGCGCTTGCCTGCCTCGCGGCACACGGCAAAGGCTTCGACGAGCAACGAATCCACGCTCGCCCCCTGGGCGATACGCTGCTTGAATTCCTCAGTCTTGCCGCGCAGTTGCTCATCGCTCAGCTGGGCGATTTGCGGCTCGAGGGCGTTAATCGCCGTGACGGTTTTCTGGTACTGCTTGATGAGCCGCTGGTTGCGGCTGCCAAATACTTTTTTAAGAAGACCGGGAATCATCGGATCACTGGTTAGGGCGGCAAATGTCGTTCGCAATCGCGCAGTCTGTCGTCTGACGGAAAACCTCACCCCGGAGTTGTGCCCCATGAGTAACGATCCGCCCGAGCGTCTGCGCGCTGCGGGTCACCGGTGTTTGGCACGTTGGCTGCACGCCGGTTCGATACCTGTACTGAAAAATGGATTCTAGCATGCTGACGTGGCACCTCTCGACGGCACCCAGCGTCAACAAACCGGGGCTTTCAGAGGGCGGGACGAGGCGACGCCCGATGGCGGGGTAAAATATGCGGCGACTTCTGTCTCATCATATGAAACGACCCAAAGCACCCCGCGTTGCCCGCCCCCTGACCGACCTGCTATCCGCATCCGACGGTGCCGGATCGCTGCTGGTCGCGGCCGAACAACTCGGCCGCCTGGAGCGTGACGTTCACGCGCTGCTGCCGGCCGCGCTCAGCGGCAGTGTGCGGCTCGCACCGCCGCGTGAAGGGGCGCTCGTCTTCCTGGTGAGCAATAACGCGCTGGCGGCGCGTCTGCGACAGCAAACGCCGTCGCTGATCGATGGGCTGGCGACGCGCGGATGGCTCATCCGCTCGATCAAGATCCGCGTGAGCATCGCCACGCCGGAGCCGCAGAAACCGCCCAAAGAGGCCACGCTATCGCGTCAAGGGCTTGTGAGCCTGCGCGATCTGCGCGACGCGCTAGAGCCGTCTCCGCTGCGCGACGCGCTTGCACGGCTCGTTGCACGCCACTCTTACGGTGGGACGCGCAAGCCCTGAACGTTCCACAGAATTGCCAACGCCGATATTGCTCGCGCGTCAAATAAAAAAGCGCCGGATCACCGGCGCTTTCTTTTTGTTACATCACCATCGTGCAGCACGACGGTTTGCGTGACTTACGCGAACTGTGTCTGTGGTTCGAACTGGAACCCGCGCGGGGCGTCTTCTGCACGCTCGAACGTGACGATTTCGTACGCGTCCTGTGCGAGAAGCTCGCGCAGCAGCTGGTTGTTCAGCCCGTGGCCCGACTTGTACGCCGTGTACGACGCCAGCAGCGGGTGGCCGATCACGTACAAATCGCCGATCGCGTCGAGCATCTTGTGCTTCACGAATTCGTCGTCGTAGCGCAGCCCGTCGTTGTTCAGAATGCGGTACTCGTCGAGCACAATCGCGTTGTCCATGCTGCCGCCGCGCGCAAGGCCCAGCTCGCGCAGCATTTCGACTTCATGCGCAAAACCGAACGTACGCGCACGCGCGATTTCCTTCGCGTAGGACGTATCGGCGAAATCGACCTCGAGCGCCTGACCGGTGCGATCCACAGCCGGGTGACGGAAGTCGATGGTGAACTTGAGCTTGAAGCCGTCGTACGGATCGAGTCGGGCGAGCTTATCGCCTTCGCGAATTTCAACCGGCTTCGTCACACGGATGAATTTCTTGGCAGCAGGCTGCTCTTCGATACCGGCCGACTGGATCAGGAAGACGAACGTGGCAGCGCTGCCGTCCATGATCGGGATTTCTTCGGCGGTGACGTCGACATACAGATTGTCGATGCCCAGCCCTGCGCATGCCGACATCAGGTGTTCCACGGTGGACACCCGCGCACCATCCTTCTGCAACACCGACGCAAGTCGCGTGTCGCCAATCGCCATCGCCGACGCCGGAATCTCCACAGGAGGATTCAGATCGGTACGGCAAAAGACAATGCCCGTATCGGGCGGCGCCGGACGCAGCGACAACTCGACCTTGCGACCGGAGTGCAAGCCGATGCCGACTGTCTTGGCGATGGATTTGAGAGTGCGCTGCTTAAGCATGCTATTTATTAAAACTATCAGACGCTAAGGATCATAGATCGAATTATATCAGATCGGCGCCTTCATCGCTGTGCCACAAACACAACGCTTCGTTACCAAACATTCCGGATGTTGCCTCATCGGATTGTCCCTTGCCTATATCGCGACACGAAATGACGTATTGGCGAAAACGGCTTTTTCCATCTTAGACGTCAGGCCATAGACCTGCGCGCCCATGCATTTTCGGGGCACCCCGGCCACTGCGACGGAGGCAAGCCGCAGCGGTCGGGGGGACAGATCCGCGAGACCGGGTCAGGGATCACGAACGCTTACCCGTAACGTCCGTCATCTGTGACGCGTCGATACCTTTTGCGACTCTGGTCGTCGCAACCACAAGGCATCTCTGCACATCACAACCTTGCCGTATCGTCCTTCGGACCCGTACCCAGGCGCGCCTTCCCCACGCCACAGGGCATGGTAGTCGGAGCGACGGCGAATCCTCACGACGACCTGCGTAGGTCTCGCGATTCCCAAGGTGCGGCGGCGCCAGGCACTGGCACCCGGCCCGCACGCAACCTTGTCAGTCGGCTTGCTTGCGCAGGAAGGCCGGGATGTCGTACGTGTCGACACCCTTTTCCTGCAACGCAGCGACGTGCGAAGCTGCGGTTTCACGCGTGCTGCGCCACACGGCCGGCGTATCGAGCGCGCCGTAGTCCGTACCGGCAGCCTGACCGACGTTCGGCACGTGGCCCGTCGCGATCGGCATGTTGTCGGTACCGGTCTTGAGCAGCGTCATCGGTGCAGCGGCCTTCTTCGCAACAGCACGGCCCAGGCCGGTTGCCACGACGGTCACGCGCAGTGCATCGCCCATCTTGTCGTCGTAGACGGTACCGAAAATCACGGTCGCGTCTTCGGCGGCGTAGCTCTTGATGGTGTTCATCACTTCACGCGTTTCCGACAAGCGCAGCGAACGCGATGCCGTGATGTTCACCAGCACGCCACGCGCACCCGACAGATCCACGCCTTCGAGCAGCGGGCTTGCCACGGCTTGCTCAGCGGCCAGACGCGCACGATCGACACCGGCAACCGTCGCCGTACCCATCATCGCCTTGCCTTGCTCGCCCATCACCGTCTTCACGTCTTCAAAGTCGACGTTCACCAGACCGTCGACATTGATGATTTCGGCGATGCCGGCCACGGCGTTGTGCAGCACGTCGTCGGCGCACTGGAAGCACTTGTCCATCTCGGCATCGTCGCCCATGACTTCGAACAGCTTGTCATTGAGCACAACGATCAGCGAGTCGACGTTGTCTTCCAGTTCCTGCGCGCCCGTCTCGGCCACACGCATACGCTTGCCGCCTTCGAACTCGAACGGCTTGGACACCACGCCGACAGTCAGAATGCCCATTTCCTTGGCGATCTGCGCCACCACCGGTGCTGCGCCCGTGCCCGTACCGCCACCCATACCGGCGGTGATGAACACCATGTGCGCGCCACGCAGGGCGTCGGCCACGCGCTCGCGCGCTTCTTCAGCGGCGGAGCGGCCCATTTCCGGCTTCGCGCCTGCACCCAGACCGGTCTTGCCGAGCTGAATGTTCACGCTGGCCTGCGAGCGGCCCAGTGCCTGAGCGTCGGTGTTCATGGCGATGAATTCCACGCCTTGCACACCACGGTTGATCATGTGCTGGACGGCATTGCCGCCAGCGCCACCAACACCCACCACCTTGATGATGGTGCCGTTGGTTTCCGTTTCCAACATTTCGAAGTTCATAGCGCCTCCAGTGAATTAAAAGCAGATCCGGTACTGCGGGTCACGTGCCGCTCGGGTAAGCCGCGCGTGTTTTCAACACCGAATCCACACCCCTCAAAAACTCTGTAAAAAGACAACTTAAAAATTGCTGAAGAACCAGTCGCGCATCCGCGTCCAGACCTGGTTCGCTTGCCCCGACTGCACCGCGACCTTGCGACCGCGCATGCGTTGGGAACGTCCTTCGAGCAGCAGGCCCATCGCCGTGGCGTAGCGCGGGCTGCGCACCACGTCGGCCAGACCGCCTGCGTATTCCGGCACGCCGATGCGCACGGGCTTGAGGAAGATGTCCTCACCCAGCTCGACCATGCCCGGCATCATGGCCGCGCCGCCGGTGAGCACGATGCCCGAGGACAGCAGTTCTTCGTAACCCGACTCGCGCACCACTTGCTGCACCAGCGAGAACAGCTCTTCGACACGCGGCTCGATCACCGCCGCCAACGCCTGACGCGAGAGCGTGCGCGGACCGCGCTCGCCCAGCCCCGGCACTTCGATCATTTCGTCCGGATCGGCCAGCGACTGCTTGGCGATGCCGTGCTGAATCTTGATGTCTTCCGCGTCCGGCGTCGGCGTGCGAACGGCCATCGCGATATCGCTCGTGATCTGATCGCCGGCAATCGGAATCACCGCCGTGTGACGGATCGCCCCTTCGCTGAAGATCGCGATATCGGTCGTGCCGCCACCGATGTCGATCAGCACCACGCCGAGTTCCTTCTCGTCTTCCGTGAGCACCGAGATGCTCGACGCCAGCGGTTGCAGAATCAGGTCGTTCACTTCGAGGCCGCAACGGCGCACGCACTTCACGATGTTCTGTGCAGCCGACACCGCGCCGGTGACGATATGCACCTTCACTTCGAGACGGATGCCGCTCATGCCGATCGGCTCGCGCACATCTTCCTGGCCGTCGATGATGAATTCCTGCGTGAGGATATGCAGCACCTGCTGATCGGTCGGGATGTTGATCGCCTTGGCCGTTTCGATGACGCGTGCCACGTCGGCCTGCGTCACTTCCTTGTCCTTGATCGCCACCATGCCGCTCGAATTGAAGCTGCGGATGTGACTGCCGGCGATACCGGTGAACACGTTGGTGATCTTGCAGTCGGCCATCAGCTCCGCTTCTTCGAGCGCACGCTGAATGGACTGCACTGTGGCCTCGATGTTCACCACCACGCCCTTTTTCAGGCCGCGCGATTCACTCTGGCCGAGGCCGATGACTTCATAGCGGCCTTCAGGGCGCAGTTCGGCCACCACCGCCACGACTTTCGACGTGCCGATATCGAGGGCGACCAACAGATCCTTGTAATCTTTGCTCATAGCGTGTGTAAGTCCTGAAGTCTCACTGGCTTCGCTTTACCGGCGCGGCAGGTTTCGCTGCCGGCTTCTGCGAATCCCGCTTTTGCACGGGTGTCGCGGCAAGCTTCTTGGCCTGTTCTTCGCTCAAGAAACGCATGCCCGCGGCACGCACTGCAAAACCGTTCGGGTACCGCAGATCGGCATACTCGATCTGACTTCCCCAGCGTGCCGCTACCTGCGGATACGCCTGTACGAAGCGTCGGCTGCGCGTGGCGAGGGTCTCGGGGGTTCGCTCCCGTCCCAGCGCCAGTTGCACGCCCCCTGCGAGCCGCACGCCCCAGGCGTAGCGATTCGACAGCGTGACGGCCTCGGGTTTCATATTCAGCGGCGCAAACCACTTCACGAAGTCGTAGTACCGCGCCGTGACATCCTTCTCGCTGCCCGGCGGCCCCGCGAACTCCGGCAACTTGCCGTCGTCCTCGGCTTCCGCCAGATTGGCTGCGAACAACTCGCCATCCACACTCACCAGACGGCCGTCGTTCCACGTGGCCAGCGGCTTGTACTCCTCGATCGTCACCGCGAGCTGGTCCGGCCAGACACGCCGCACGCTCGCATGACGCACCCAGGGCACCGCTTCGAACGCCGCGCGCGTGGCGTCCAGATCGATCGTGAAGAAGTTGCCCTTCAGCCTTGAGACCGCATTCGCCCGCAAGGTCGGCCCGTTGATGTGAGACACGTCCCCATCGATCTGAATCGCCTTGAGCGTGAAAACCGGCCGCTGAATCAGCCAATGACCGCCCGCCGCGAGCGCCGCCAACACGACGAGCGCGACGAGCACACTCGCAATGGCGTTGAGCAGGCGTACGTTGTGCCACATGGCGATTTGCTTTCCGTATCAGGGCGTTCTTCAACGCGTTCAATGTCTTACTCGGGTTTCCACTGCGCGTTCGGATGCAGATCGAGCGTCGCAGTTGCCAGGATTTCAACCACCAGGTCTTCGTACGACAGGCCCGCCGCGCGCGCCGAAATCGGCACCAGCGAGTGACCGGTCATGCCCGGCGACGTATTGATCTCCAACAGGTACGGCTTGTTATCGCGCTTGCGCAGCATCACGTCGGCACGGGCCCAGCCACGGCAGCCGAGCACGAGGTAGGCGCGCAACACGAGGCGCTGCACTTCCTCTTGCAGGGATACCGACAACGGCGGCGGGCATTCGTAGCGCGTGTCGTCCTTGAAGTACTTGTTCTGGTAGTCGTAGTTCGCGTCCGGCGCGACGATGCGAATCACCGGCAGCGAGCGCGCGGCGTTCGCGCCCTTCGTACCCACGCCGAGCACCGGCACGGTCAGCTCGTCGCCATCGATGAACTCTTCGGCGAGCACGTCCGGATCGAGCGCCACAGCCTTCTCGAACGCCGCCTTCAGTTGCGAGGCTTCCGTCACCTTCGTCAGACCGATGGTCGAGCCTTCACGCGACGGTTTGACGATGAGCGGCAGGCCGAGATCGCGCGCGACGGCATCGAAATCGGTGTCGGCGTTCAGCATCGTGAAGCGCGGCGTCGGCAGCCCTTCGTTGATCCAGATGCGCTTGGTCATTTCCTTGTCCATCGCCAGCGCGGAAGCCAACACGCCACTGCCGGTGTACGGAATGCCCAGATGTTCGAGCGCGCCTTGCAACGTCCCGTCTTCGCCATAACGGCCATGCAGCGCGATGAACACGCGGTCGAACTTCTGCGCCGCAAGCGCTGCGAGATCGTGCATGCCCGTATCGAACGCATGCGCATCGACGCCGCGCGAGCGCAGCGCTTCGAGCACACCATTGCCCGAAATCAGCGAGATCTGACGCTCGGCCGAGCGCCCGCCCATCAGGACGCCAACCTTGCCGAAACGTTTCGGATCGAAAGCACTCACGTCAAACTCCTTGCTGAACTTGCAACTTGCCGGGCACCGCGCCGATGGAGCCGGCACCCATGGTGATCACGACGTCGCCCGCACGGGCGACTTGCAGAATGGCGTCGGGCAGTTGCGCGACGTCTTCCACGAAAACGGGTTCTACCTTTCCTGCGACACGCAACGCGCGCGCCAGCGCACGACCGTCGGCAGCCACGATGGGTGCTTCACCGGCCGAATAGACTTCGCCAAGCACCACGGCATCCGCATCCGAGAGCACTTTCACGAAGTCCTCGAAGCAGTCGCGCGTGCGCGTGTAACGATGCGGCTGGAACGCCAGCACAATGCGACGGCCGGGGAACGCACCGCGCGCCGCCGCCAGCGTTGCCGCCATCTCGACCGGGTGATGCCCGTAATCGTCGATGAGCGTGAACGAGCCGGTGCCACTGGACTTCGGCAGCGCGATTTCGCCATACCGCTGAAAACGTCGGCCCACGCCGTTAAATTCCGCCAGCGCCTGTTGAATCGCAGCGTCCGGCACTTCGAGTTCCGTCGCAATCGCAATCGCAGCCAGCGCGTTACGCACGTTGTGCTCGCCCGGCAGATTGAGCGTGATATCGAGCGGCGCCGCGCCCGCGCCGAACTTGCGCAGCACGGTGAAGCGCATCTGCCCGCCGTCCGCACGCACGTCGATGGCGCGCACCTGCGCGTCGTCCGACAGGCCATAACGCACGATCGGCTTCGAGACGAACGGCAGGATCTCACGCACGTTCGGATCGTCGACGCACAGCACGGCGATGCCGTAGAACGGCAGACGCTGCGTGAAGGCAACGAAGGATTGCTTCAGACGGGCGAAGTCGTGCCCGTACGTATCCATGTGATCGGCATCGATGTTGGTGATGACTTCGATGACCGGATTCAGATTCAGGAACGAGGCGTCCGATTCGTCGGCCTCGACCACGATGAAGTCGCCCGTACCGAGTTTCGCGTTTGCGCCGGCGCTGTTCAGACGGCCGCCGATCACGAACGTCGGATCGAGCCCGCCCTGCGCCAGCACGCTGGCCACGAGACTCGTCGTGGTCGTCTTGCCGTGCGTACCGGCAATGGCGACGCCCTGCTTCAAACGCATGAGTTCCGCAAGCATCAGTGCACGCGGCACGATCGGAATCTGACGTGCACGGCCCGCCAGCACTTCCGGGTTATCCGCCGTGATGGCGGTGGAGACGACGATGGCGTCGGCCCCTTCGATATGTTCGGCAGCATGACCGCGAGCGATGCGCGCGCCAAGACCGGCGAGACGCTGCGTGACCGCGTTGTCGCCGAGATCGGAGCCGCTCACCTGATACCCCAGGTTAAGCAGCACCTCGGCAATGCCGCTCATGCCCGAGCCGCCAATGCCGACGAAGTGAATATGTTTGACGATGTGTTTCATTTCAATCCTTGGCCAGAGCCGCGCACACGCGCGCCACTTGTTCGGTGGCGTCCGGCTTGGCGAGCGCCCTGGCTTTCTCTCCCATCGCGAGCAGCGATTCGCGCGTCTGACGGCGCAGCCACTCGGCCAGGGTCTCGACCGACAGCTCGCGCTGGTCGATCAGCGTTGCCGCACCCTTATCGGCGAGGAAACGCGCATTCGTTGTCTGGTGGTCGTCGACCGCATGCGGGAACGGCACAAACAATGCCGCCACGCCCGCCGCCGCCACTTCGGCCACCGTCATCGCGCCCGCCCGGCAGATCACCAGATCCGCCCCGGCATAGGCCTCGACCATGTTGTCGATGAACGGCAGCGCTTCGACCGTCACCCCCGCTGCGGCGTAATTCGCCTGCAACGTCTGAATATGTTTGACGCCCGCCTGATGCGTGACCTGCGGACGATCTTCGCGCGGCAGCTTCGCCAGCGCCTTCGGCACGATCTCGTTGAGCACCGTCGCGCCCAGACTCCCCCCGACGACCAGAATGCGCAGCGGTCCGGTACGCGCGTTGTAGCGCTCGGCCGGCGCGGCCATCTCGTCGAAGTCGGCGCGAATCGGATTGCCGACCCACTCGCCGCCCGGAATCGTGTCCGGAAACGCGAGCAACACTTTGTCCGCCACGCGCGCGAGCACCTTGTTCGCCATGCCGGCTACCGAGTTCTGCTCGTGCAGCACCAGCGGACGCCCCAGCAGCGATGCCATCATCCCCGCCGGGAACGTGATGTAACCGCCCATGCCGAGTACGACGTTCGGCTTCGCGCGACGAATCGCACCGATGCTTTGCCAGAACGCGCGCAGCAGATTGAGCGGCAGCAGGAACTTGGTCATCAGCCCCTTGCCGCGCAGTCCGCCGAACTTCACGAACTCCATCGGAATGTCGTACTTCGGCACCAACGTCGCTTCCATACCGGTCGGGTTGCCGAGCCAGACCACGCGCCACCCCTGCACACGCAGGAAGTTGGCGACCGCGAGCCCCGGGAAGACGTGACCGCCCGTGCCGCCGGCCATGACCAGTAGCGTGCGTGTCTTCGTCTGCGGTGCCGGCATCGCGGTAGCGCGCTCGGTCATACCTTGCCTCCCCGCATCAGCACGCGGTTTTCGTAATCCACCCGCAGCAAGATCGCCACGGCAATACAGTTGAGCAAGATGCCCGAGCCGCCGTAGCTGACCAGCGGCAACGTCAGCCCCTTGGTCGGCAGCAGGCCCAGATTCACGCCCATGTTGATGAAGGTCTGCGCCCCCAGCCACACGCCGACGCCCTTGGCGAGCAGCCCAGCGAACGTGCGCTCCAGCGCCAGTGCCTGACGTCCGATTTCGAACGCGCGGCGTACCAGCCAGTAAAAGAGCAGGATGACAACCAGCACACCCACGAAGCCGAATTCCTCACCGATCACCGCGAGGATGAAGTCGGTGTGCGCTTCGGGCAGGTAGTGCAGTTTTTCGATGCTGCCGCCCAGCCCCACGCCGGTCCACTCGCCGCGTCCGAACGCGATGAGCGAGTGCGTCAACTGATAAGCCTTGCCGAGCGCGTAGTCTTCGCGCCACGGATCGAGATACGCAAAGATTCGCTCGCGACGCCACGGCGACAACCAGATCAGCATGGCGAAGGTGCCGACTGCCGTGAGCGCCAGGCCGCCGAACAGACGACCGTTCACGCCACCGAGGAACAGAATACCCATGGCGATGGCCGCAACCACCATGAACGCGCCCATGTCCGGTTCGAGCAGCAGCAGCATGCCGACGAACACGACGGCGATCCCCATCGGCAAGAAGCCCTTGCCGAAGCTCTGCATGAACTCCTGCTTACGCACGGTGTAGTTCGCGGCGTAAAGCGTGACGGCGAGCTTCATGATTTCGGACGGCTGAAGGTTCAGCACGCCAAACGGAATCCAGCGCTTCGAACCGTTCACGCCCTTGCCCACGTGCGGGATCAGCACGATCACCAGCAGCAGCAGCGCCAGCAGAAAGAGCTTCGGCGCGAGCTTGTCCATCGTCTTGACCGGAATCCGGAAGGTGATGATCGCCGCGACCAGCCCGATCGTGAGCGACACGATGTGACGACCGAGGAAGTGGAACGTCGAATAGCCGCTGTACTTCGGCGAGTCGGGCAACGCGACCGACGCCGAATAAACCATGATCAGACCGAGCGACAGCAGCGAGATCACCACCCAGACGAGCGCGTGATCGTATTCGAGCATGCGTGAGCGCGTCGGCTTGATGCCACTGAGCGTGCGGTTGGCCGCCGTGGTCGCAGCCCCCGGCGCGTTGGTCGTGCCCGCACCGGCGAACCCGGCCTGACGCTTCTTGCTGAAGAACGACTTGATACGGTTCATAGCATCACCCCCGCGTCGGCGGCCAGATCAACCACGGTGTCGCGAAACACGTGTGCGCGATGCTCGTAGTTGCGGAACATGTCGAAGCTCGCGCAGGCCGGCGAGAGCAGCACGGCATCGCCGGGCTGTGCCAGACGGGCAGCTTCGCGCGTGGCGTCTTCCAGCGTTGCGGCGTCGATCAGATCGACACCGGTATCCGTGAGCGCTTCGCGCAGCAGCGGTGCATCGCGACCGATCAGCAGCACCGCACGCGCGTGATGCGCGACCGGATTGGCCAGCGGCGAGAAGTCCTGCCCCTTGCCGTCGCCACCGAGAATCAGGAGCAACTTCTTTTCGAGCCCCGTAATCGCCGCGACCGTCGCACCGACGTTGGTGCCCTTGCTGTCGTCGTAGAACTCGACTTCGTTGATCGTGGCGAGAAGCTGAACGCGATGCGGCTCGCCCGGATACTCGCGCAGGCCGTGCAGCAGCTTGGCCAGCGGCAGGTCGATCGCACGGGCCAGTGCGAGCGCCGCCAGCGCGTTCGCCGCGTTGTGCTGTCCGCGGATACGCAGCGCATCGGCCGGCATCAGACGCTTGCCCAGCACCTCGACCGTGGCTTCCGGCGTGCCCGCCTTGCGACGCTTGGGCGCGGGCGGCGCGTCGTCGCGCGTGTAGCCCTCGACCAGCCACCACATGCCTCCCTCCATCTCCAGACCGAAGTCGCCCACGGCGTCGGGCTTGCCCGTACCGAAGGTCACCACGTTGGCTTCAGGCGATGCGAAGGCGATCACGCGAGCGTCGTCGCGATTGAGCACGCGCACGGTGTTCTCACCGAAGATGCGTGCTTTGGCCCTGGCGTAGGCGTCCATATCGCCGTGCCAGTCCAGATGGTCTTGCGTGATGTTGAGAATGGTCGCCGCATCGGGTGCAAGCGAGTACGTCGCTTCCAACTGGAAGCTGGAGAGTTCGAGCACCCAGACATCGGGGAGCGTGGCGTCGGCGATGCACTCACTCAGACGGTCGAGCGCCGTGGGACTGATATTGCCCGCCACCGCCGTACGCTTGCCGGCCCGACGGCACAGCAACCCGGTGAGACTCGTCGTCGTGGTCTTGCCGTTCGTGCCGGTAATCGCGAGCACCTTCGGCGCGTAGCCGCTCGTCGACTGCATGTGACGCAAGGCCTGTGCGAAGAATTCGATCTCGCCCCACACCGGAACGCCGCGCTCGGCCGCCTCGGCCAGCAACGCCGCCACGTCTTCCGCGAGCGGCGACAGGCCCGGGCTGATGCCGATGAGTTCGATGTCGTCGAGCAACGCGTCGATCTGGCCCGCGAACGCGCCACCGACGAATTCGGCTTGCGGCGCGTCGATGCGCAGGGTCGCCACGTTCGGCGGTGTCTCCGACGACGCAAAGCGCGTGTCGGCTGCACGCACTCGGCAGCCGTAACGCGCGCACCAACGCGCCATCGCCAGGCCGGACTCTCCCAGACCCAGGATCAGGACACGCGGTTGCCAGGATTCACCAAACTTCTCGCCGAACACGTCGCTCTTTCCTTTATCGATTCAAACAACCTACGAATGCATCGCTTCAACGACACCGATCTACTGCTATCGGCGCGAGCGGCCTTACCTTTAATTCCACTTGCACGAAAGCGACTTCACAAATTTGCGAAGTCGCTATCTTGTGACTTCCTGCCAGTCACGTCTCGTCTTGTTTCGTCTCGTTACGTCGAGACGCGCCAACTGCAGCGTCAGCGCAACTTCAACGTCGACAATCCGATCAGCACCAGCATCAGCGTGATGATCCAGAAACGGACCACCACCTGCGTTTCTTTCCACCCAGACAATTCGAAGTGGTGATGCAGCGGCGCCATCTTGAAAATCCGCCGCCCTTCGCCGAATCGCTTCTTGGTGTATTTGAACCAGGTGACCTGCAACATCACCGACAGCGTTTCTGCGACGAACACACCGCCCATCACGAACAGCACGACTTCCTGTCGCACGATCACGGCGACGGTGCCGAGCGCACCGCCGAGGGCCAGTGCACCCACGTCGCCCATGAACACTTGCGCCGGGTGGGTGTTGAACCATAGGAACGCCAACCCGGCCCCCGACATTGCCGAACAGAACACGAGCAATTCGCCCGCGCCCGGTATGTGGGGGAACAGCAAATACTTCGAGTAGACGACGTTGCCCATCACATAAGCGAACACGCCGAGCGCCGCACCGACCAGCACGACCGGCATGATGACCAGCCCGTCGAGACCGTCCGTGAGGTTAACGGCGTTGGACGAGCCGACGATGACAAAGTAGGTCAGCGCAATGAAACCAAACACGCCCAGCGGATAGCTCATCGTCTTGAAGAACGGCACGATGAAGTCCGCTTTCGGCGGCAAATCGAGCGGGAAGCCGTTACGCACCCAACTAATGAACAGCTCGAAGACCTTCAGGTTGCTCGTCTCCGAAACGGAGAACGCCAGATAAATCGCAGCGAACAGACCGATGATCGATTGCCAGAAATACTTTTCGCGCGACGACATGCCGCGCGGGTCTTTGAAGACGACTTTCCGGTAATCGTCGATCCAGCCGATGATCCCGAAGCCCAGCGTGACCAGCAGCACGATCCAGATGAAACGGTTGCTCAGATCCGCCCAGAGCAGCGTGGCGACGGTAATGCCGATGAGAATCAGCACACCGCCCATCGTGGGCGTACCCGACTTCACAAGGTGCGTCTGCGGGCCGTCGGTACGCACGGCCTGACCCACCTTCATCTCGGCGAGCTTGCGAATGACCATCGGCCCGAACGAGAGCCCGATCACCAGCGCCGTGAGGCTTGCCATCACGGCCCGAAACGTCAGGTAGTTGAACACGCGCAAATAGCTCGCATCCGCTTGCAGCCATTGCGCCAACGTCAGCAACATTCCATCAATCCTTTATCACTTGGCCGGGGCGTTGCCGCCCCCGCTTTCACTCGTCGCGCGCAACTGTTCAAGCACGCGCTCCATCCGCATAAAGCGGCTTCCCTTCACCAGCACCGTTGCCGGCGCACTCAACGTGGCGTTCAACGTCGCTACGAGCGGCGCCACGTCGTTCACATCCGAAAAATGTTCACCGCCGTCGCCGAACGCGACAACGCTGGCCTGCGTCTGTTCACCCATCGCGAGCAGGCGATCGATACCGCGCTGTGCGGCGTATTCGCCCACTTCGCGGTGGAATGCGGGACCGTTGTCACCGACTTCGCCCATGTCGCCAAGCACCAGAACACGCGGTGCGGGCGTTTGAGCGAGTACGTCGATTGCGGCCAATACGGAATCGGGGTTCGCATTATAGGTGTCGTCGATCAGCGTGACACCCGCGAGCGGTCCCTTCGACAGCGTGGACACCTGAAGTCGGCCTTTGACGGCAGAAAATGCTTCGAGTGCCCGCACGATCGAACCGATGTCCACGTGCGCGCCAATGGCGCAGGCAATCGCGGCCAGCGCGTTGCGTGCGTTGTGTTCGCCGAGCAGCGGCAGCGTGAGCGAAAACTCGCCCGCCGGCGATGCCACACGCAACACGCGCGTCGCGACGTCGTACCGCCCGGACACTGCCGCACGCACATCCAGCGCGAAGTCCAGCACGCGACGCTTGCCCGCCACCTCGCGCCACATCGGTGCGAATTCGCTCTCCGCCGGGAAGACGGCCACGCCGTCGCCGGGCAGCGCCGCCAGCACCGCCGAATGCTCTTCGGCCACGGCGGCCACGTTCACCATGAATTCCTGATGCTCGCGTTGCGCGTTGTTGATGACGGCCACCGTCGGCTGCGCGATCTTCGCCAGATACGCGGTCTCGCCCGGATGGTTCATGCCGAGTTCGAGCACCGCGAGCTTGTCGCCGTCTTTCAGACGGAACAGCGTCAGCGGCAGGCCGATGTCGTTGTTGAAGTTGCCGGCGGTCGCCAGACGCGCGTCCGCTCCCGCCGCCTCGGCGAAGATCGCCGAGATCATTTCCTTGACGGTCGTCTTGCCGTTGCTCCCCGTGACCGCGACGACCGGAATCGCAAAGCGGCGACGCCATGCGGCCGCCAGCTCGCCCAGCGCGATACGGGTGTCAGGCACGATCAGCGCCGGCGTCTCGAAGCCGTCCGGTACGCGGGTCGCGACCACGGCGGCTGCGCCTGCGCGCGCCACGTCGGCCAGAAAATCGTGCGCATCGAAACGCTCGCCCTTGAGCGCCACGAACAGATCGCCCGGCTGCACCGAACGGCTATCCGTCACGATGCGCGCAAACGCCGTCGACGACGCACCGGTCACGCGCGAATCCGTCACGGCGGCCTGCGCGTCGCTCAGTTGCCACATGATGTTTTGCATCGTCGGCGTCATTCGCCACCTCCGCGCACCGTGGTCGCACGCGCGGCGAGTGCCAGACGCGCGTGTTCCTGATCGGAGAACGGTCGCTTCTTACCCATGATTTCCTGTGTACTTTCGTGTCCCTTGCCCGCGATCAGCACGACATCTGCGGCCTGTGCACCGCGCACAGCCTGAAGAATCGCGCTCGCGCGGTCTTCGATGCGACGCGCAGCATCCGGCTGCGCGAGACCGGCAGCGATCTGCGCCATGATCTCGGTCGGCACTTCGGTGCGCGGGTTGTCGCTCGTGAGCACGATGGCATCTGCCAGACGCTCGGCCACCGCGCCCATCTGCGGACGCTTGCCCGCATCGCGATCGCCGCCGCAGCCGAACACGCAGACAAGCTTGCCGCCGCGCGCCTGCGTCACCGGCCGCAGCGCAGCCAGCGTTTTGTCGAGTGCGTCGGGCGTGTGGGCGTAATCGATCACCACCAGCGGCTGGCCCGGCTGCCCGATCTGCTCCATGCGACCGGACACCGGCGCGAGCGTCGCGAGTCCGGCGACGGCGGCATCTTGCGCGACACCGGCGGCCAGTGCTGCGCCCAGCACGGCAAGGGCGTTACTGATGTTGAACTCACCGATCAGCGGCACCGTCACCTGCTGGCTCTGATCGTCGATATGCAGCGTGAAGCGCGTGCCCGCCGTCGTTGCGCGGAGGTCTTCCGCACGCAGCACGCGGTTGCCATGCGCCGACGTCGCGGCACCGTGAATGCCGTATTCGAAGACCGGCGTCTTTCCCGCAAGACGCGTCAACAGGCGCTGTCCCATCGCATCGTCGCGATTGATGACAGCCGCCTTCAGTCCCGGCCAGTCGAACAGGCGCGTTTTGGCCGCCTCGTACTCGGCCATCGTGCCGTGATAGTCGAGGTGGTCCTGCGTCAGGTTGGTGAACACTGCCACGTCGAACGCCACGCCGTTCACGCGCCCCTGATACAAACCGTGCGACGACACCTCCATCGCGACCGCCGCAGCGCCTTGCGCGCGCAGATCGTCGAGGCTGTGTTGCAACTGGACGGCGTCGGGCGTGGTAAAGCCCGTGACCGTGAGATGGCCGGGGAAGCCGCTGCCCAGCGTACCGATCACGGCGCTGCGCACGTTCGTCTTCGACAGCAATTGCGCCAGCCATTGGCTGCACGACGTCTTGCCGTTGGTGCCCGTCACACCAAACATCGTCATCCCGACGCTCGGCTCGCCGTACCACAGCGCCGCCAGCGGGCCCGCGAGCCAGTCGAGGCACGGCACACCGAACTGCGGCACATTGGCGAGCGACGTGAGCGATGCGGGCCAGGTGAAATCGTCGCTCTGCCAAAGCACGGCGGCGGCACCGCGCTCGACGGCGTCGGCAATGAAGCCACGGCTGTCGGCACCTTTCACCGCGTAGGCAACGAACACGTCACCGGGCATCACACGACGGCTATCCGCGTGCAATGTGGCACCCGCCGGCACCGTGCGGCGCAGCCAGTCCCATGCCTGCGCAAGCGCAGCGCGATCGGTGGCGTCCGCGACCATGGCGAACGTGGCGGGATTTTGCGGCGTCGGGGTCACGGTGCCCATGGCTCGCTCTCCTCCACCTTGTCGCTCACGACGAGCTTCGTCACCGGAGAATCCGGTACCACGTTCAATGCGCGCAACGTCCCGCCCACAATCGAGGCGAACGCCGGGCCAGCGGCCACGCCACCGTAGTGCGAACCGCGGCCGGGCTCGTCGAGCGTGACGGCCACGATGATGCGCGGCTCGGACATCGGCGCCATGCCGACGAACGATGCGCGGTACTTGCTCTTGTCGTAACCCTTGCCGGATTGCTTGTAGGCCGTGCCGGTCTTGCCACCCACGCGATAGCCGATTACCTGAGCGCGCGTGGCCGTGCCGCCGGGCGACGTCACCATCTCCAGCATCTTGCGCACTTCGCGCGCAGTCGCCGGAGAAATCACCGGCGTTCCCTTCACGGTACTGCCGTCCGTCTTGTAGATGGAGATCGGCAGCAACTCGCCGTCATGGGCAAAAACGGTATAGGCACGAGCCAACTGAATCAGCGAGGCCGACAGCCCGTAGCCGTAGCCCATCGTCGCCTGCTCGATCGGACGCCAGCTCTTGGCCGGACGCAGACGTCCCGCCACAGCTCCCGGGAAACCGAGCTTCGGGGCCTGACCGAGGCCGACGCTGGTAAACATGTCCCACATGTCCTGCGGCTTCATCATCAGCGCGATCTTCGCCGTGCCGATGTTGCTCGACTTCTGAATGACACCGGCCACCGTGAGCAGACCGTAGTCGTGGGTATCGGTGATGTTCGCGCCGAAGAAGTTCGCGCGGCCTGTCGTCATGACCGTCGACGTCGGCTTCACGTAGCCGTTTTCCATCGCGGCGGCGATGGTGATCGGCTTCATGATCGAGCCCGGCTCGAAGGTGTCGGTGATGACGCGGTTGCGCAGCTGCGCGCCCGTCAGGTTCGTGCGGTTGTTGGGGTTGTACGTCGGCAGGTTGGCCAACGCGAGCACCTCGCCCGTGCGCACATCGAGCACCACGGCGCTGGCGGCTTTCGCGCCGGTGCGCTCCATGGCGTCCTTGAGTTCGCTGTAAGCGAGGAACTGGATCTTGCTGTCGATCGAGAGCGTGATGTCGTGACCGTCACGCGGCTGCGCGAGGATGTCGATGTCCTCGACCACACGTCCCAGACGGTCCTTGATCACCCGACGACTGCCCGGCGTTGCGGCCAGATCCTTCTGCATCGACAGTTCGACGCCTTCCTGACCGATATCCTCGACGTTCGTAAAGCCGACGACGTGCGCCGCGATCTCGCCTTCCGGATAGAAGCGCTTGTACTCCTTGCGCTGATACACGCCGGGGATGTCGAGGTCCGCGACTTGCTTGGCCACGTCCGGCAGGACCTGACGCTTCACGTAGACGAAGCTCTTTTCCTGATTGAATTTGCGATGCAAATCCGACTCGCTCATCTCCAGCAGCTTCGAGAGCTGACGGACCTGCTGCGCCGAGACGTCGTCGGGCACATCTTCCGGAATCGCCCAGATGGCCTTCACGGGCAGACTGGTGGCAAGCACCTGTCCGTTACGGTCGAACACTTTGCCGCGCGTGGCGGACATCTCCAGTGTGCGTTCGTAACGGCTCTCGCCCTGACGTTGATAGAAGGCGTTGCCCGGCCCCTGAATCCAGAAGGCACGCGCGACCAGCGACGCGAACGCGCCGAAGATCACGAAGACGAGCATCTTCGAGCGCCACATCGGCAGACGCACGGACAGGACCGGGCTGGCAGAGAACTGCACATCCTTGGTCTTGGCCTTGGCGTCTTTGCGGCGAATCATCGTTTGCCTCCGCTCACAGGGGCAGACGCGGCGCTCGCGGTCGGCACCGGCACATCCACCATCGCGCCCGTGCTGCCGGCCGGCGCGGACAGATATTGCGTACGGCCGGGCGAGACAGCCTGCATCTTCAGGTCGCTACGAGCGACGCTCTCAATGCGGGCGCTCTTGCTCTGTGCGCTCTGCTCATACTGGAGACGGTCCCAGTCCTGCAGCAATTGATGCTCGAGCGCCTGCTCGCGGTTCAGTTCGACGAACGTACCGCGCGCACGATATTGCGCATTGATCAGGGAAAGGGCGCACCCGATCAGCACGGCGAGCAGAAGGACATTGAGCCGGCTCATGGCGACACCCGCTCCATGACCCGCATGATCGCCGAGCGCGAACGGGCGTTCGCCTCCACCTCGGCGGCGGACGGCTTGATCTTGCGGCTGGCTTTGAAGGGCGGCTCGGGAATTTCGTGCGCGCGCAGCGGCACGCGGCGATCCACCGCCGGCGCGCTGGAGCGAGCCTGCATGAAGCGCTTCACGATCCGGTCTTCCAGTGAATGAAAGCTGATCGCCACGAGTCTGCCTCCCGTTTCGAGGACATCGGCCGCCACATCCAGTGCTATCTGCAAGTCCGCAAGCTCTTGATTGACGTGAATCCGTAGAGCCTGAAAGGTACGTGTTGCCGGGTCCTTGCCCTTCTCACGGGTCTTGACGGCGCCCGCCACGATCGCGGCAAGCTCGCGTGTACTGACGAGAGGCCCGAGGCGGTCGGCGTCTGCCCGGCGAGCAACAAGCGCCTTTGCAATCTGAAAAGCAAACCGTTCTTCCCCATAGTCCTTGATGACCTCCGTCATTTCTTCCAGCGTTGCCCGGGCCAGCCAATCGGCAGCCGACTCGCCGCGCGTGGGATCCATGCGCATGTCGAGCGGACCGTCGGCCCGAAAACTGAACCCGCGCGCCGGGTCGTCGATTTGCGGCGACGACACGCCCAGGTCCAGCAAAACGCCCGACACCTTGTCGATACCGCGCCGGGCCATCGCATCGCGCAACGTCGCGAAGCTCTCGTGCTCAATCGAAAATCGCGGATCGGCAATCTTTGCCGCCTCCGCGATCGCTTGGGGATCCTTGTCGAATGCGATCAGTCTCCCCTGGGCACCCAGCCGCTCGAGCAGCCTGCGACTGTGCCCGCCGCGGCCGAACGTGCCGTCGACATAGACGCCATCGTCGCGCCAAAGCAAGGCATCCACGGCCTCCTCTAGCAGGACCGTGCGGTGCTGCATTACCGTTTCCACCGCGTGCGCCATGCTCGTCGGACCACCTGATCTGTCAAAAAGTGAAGTTCTTCAGTGCTTCCGGCATACCCTGCGCCATCGCCGCCTGTTCCTTGGCGGCATACGTCGCGGCATCCCAGAGTTCGAAATGACTGCCCATGCCCAGCAGCATGACTTCCTTGTCCATGCCCGCGGCGGCGCGCAATTCGGGCGCCACCAGGACACGGCCCGCCGAATCCATCTCGACATCGGCTGCGTTGCCCAGGAAGATGCGTCGCCACCAGTGCGCGTCCATCGGCAGTGCGGCGATCTTGCCGCGGAAGATCTCCCATTCGGGACGCGGGAACAGCAGCAGACATCCATCGGGGTGCTTGGTGATCGTCACCTTGCCTTCAGCGTCGCCCTGAAGCACGTCACGGTGCCGGGCCGGAATCGACATCCGTCCCTTTGCATCCAGTGAAAGTGCCGAGGCTCCCTGAAACACGTGCGCTCCCGTGAGGTTTCGTCTGCCTGCCCGTCATGCCGAAAGAGAAAGATTTTGTGCTCTACGCCACACAAAAATACACTTTCTCACACTATTTCCCACTTTAGAGGAGGTTGTATGGGCGGTCAAGCGTTTCGCCCTTTTTTCAGAGGGAATTTGGTAGACAGAACAATGACTTAGCTCACTTTCCTAAAGCAGGAAAACGGAATTTTGTCAGGAAAATTAAAGACATAAGTGCGATAGTGAAAGTGGAACCTCATATTTTGAGCATCACTTCGCGCAAGGCCCGTCAGCACTATCGATACGGCGTAGTGCGCGCTCACGCCGTGCCGACACCGTGGAAAACCGGCCGGCACGCGCTTACACGAGAGGGAATCGATGCAGTAGGCAGGGGGTCTTTCGAGGAGATCTTGCGAACGCTCTATATATAGTAGGCCGTCGTCGTCATGACCTTAGCCGCAGCGCGCATGACGCGCTGAACCGGCGCAGGCAACTCAATGCCGCCGGCGTCACGCGCGGCCTGTCCGTGTTCGATCTCGTCCAGACGCATCTGATCGACGATGGCCCGCGAGCGGAGGTCATGCGCCGGCAAGTCGTCGAGATGGCTGTCCAGATGATGCTCGACCTGACGCTCCGTCTCCGACATGAAGCCGAGACTCACGTTATCGCCGCACTTCCCCGCGACGAAGCCGATGGCGAACGCACCCGCGTACCACAACGGATTCAGCAGGCTGGGACGCGAGCCTAGCTCAGAGAGACGGTGTGCCGTCCACGCGAGGTGGTCCTCCTCTTCCTTGCCCGCGTGCTCGAACGCCGCGCGCAACTCCGGACGCTTCGTCGCCAGCTTCTGTGCCTGATACAGCGCTTGCGCACAAACCTCGCCGACGTGATTCACACGCATAAGGCCAGCGACGTGACGCCGCTCCTGGGAGGTCAGCGCATCGTCGCCCGCGGGGGCGTCGCTATTTTCGGATTGGACCGCAGTGGGAGTCGGACGGGACGCTTGAGTGACACCTGCGATGGCACGCAGACCACGGTCAAGCTCGGAGATCAGACTGTCGGAGAACATCGTACTTTCAACTCACTCAAATCTTTCACAATGCGGAACGCAGGACGATTCTTTCACGTCCGCGGCCAATGATACGCCCCTTTATCCGGCGCGCCTTGCGCGGGCACAAACGCGTGAAAACCCCGCCAGACGCCGGTTTCCGCGATGTTGCGTAAACGAAACAAAACCCGCCGCGAACCCGCGTAAAACCGGCCTTTTCCTTTGCCGCCTAAAGTGAATTTGTTACATTACGTCCAACTTCTCGCGAAGTTGATTAGCAAGGACGTTATCACTAGTGACCTTGTTAAACAAATCTCACAATCCTTTGGAGATCACTCAATGAAAAAGTCGCTTCTCGCTCTGGGTGTGCTCGGCGCATTCGCTGGCGCTGCTCACGCTCAAAGCAGCGTGACCCTGTACGGTATCATCGACGCTGGCCTGCAGTACGTCAGCAAGACTGGTGGCAGCCTGGCTGGCACGGGTCAAACGAACCACAACTTCCAGTTCGCCAACGGTAACCTGCAAGGTTCGCGTTGGGGCCTGAAGGGTGCTGAGGACCTCGGTGGCGGCCTGAAGGCGATCTTCGTCTTGGAAAACGGCTTCAACCTGGGTTCGGGCACGCTGGGCCAGAACGGCCGTATGTTCGGTCGTCAAGCCTACGTTGGTCTGAGCAGCGCAACGGCTGGCACGTTCACCATCGGTCGTCAGTACGACTCCGTGGTTGACTTCGTTGGCCCGTACGCTTCGGGTAGCCAATGGTCGACGTTCGCGGGCGCTCACCCGTTCGATAACGACAACCTGAACAACTCGTTCCGCGTCAACAACTCGGTCAAGTACACGACGGTCAACTACAACGGCTTCAGCGCCGGCGGTATGTATGGCTTCTCGAACTCGGCTAACAACGGTTCGACGGGTTCGGGCTTCGCCAACAACCGTGCTTACTCGTTCGGTCTGGGCTACGCTAACGGCCCGGTGTCGTTCGGCGCAGGTTACTTGATGCTCAGCGCTCCGGCTGCTAACTCGACCGGCGTGATCAACAACGGTGGCGATGCTACGACCCCGATGACGCTCGGCGGCCTGGTTGCCAGCGACAAGGCATGGATCGCATCGGCAGGCGGTTCGTACGCCTTCGGTCCGGCCACGCTGGGTCTGGTCTACGCTCACAGCGTGTACCAATACGTTGGTGGCGGCAGCTGGAAGTTCGACAACGCCGAACTGAACGCCAAGTACATGCTGACCCCGGCACTGCAACTGGGTGCATCGTACACGTACACGTGGTCGACGCTTAACCTGACGGGCAGCAGCGTGTCGCCGAAGTACCACCAAGTCAACCTGGGCGTCGACTACTTCCTGTCGAAGCGCACGGACACGTACCTGGTTGGTCTGTGGCAACACGCCAACAACGACGCTCCTGGCGGCGCATCGTTGAACGGCCTGGGCTTCTCGAACAGCACGAACCAGTTCGCTGTTACGGCCGGTATCCGTCACAAGTTCTAAGCTGACAGTTTCTGTCACTTAGGCTTTGGCGAAAGGGCACCTTCGGGTGCCCTTTTTTTATGCGTCAGCGGCACAGAGCATCCGCCCTTCGATGCAGTCGTCCACGCCCCGTAACCGCCCTATCTTGACCCGGCGATTATTTCAAACCTAAAATTTCCATACTGTAAATTTTCTGCCATCGACCATGAGCCTCGCCGACTCCGATTCTCTCGATCTCGAAACGCGAGCCCACGATCGCGAGCATGACGCGCTGAGACTGTGGCTGCGCCTACTCACTTGCGCCAACATGATCGAGACGGATATCCGCTCGCGCTTGCGTCAGGAATTCGACTGCACGCTTCCACGCTTCGATTTGCTTGCGCAGCTCGATCGCCATCCGGAAGGACTGAAGATGGGTGAGCTTAGTAAGCGGATGATGGTGACCGGCGGAAACGTGACTGGCATCACCGATCAGCTGGAGAAGGAAGGTTGGGTCACGCGTGAGACCGTCGTGAACGACCGTCGCGCGTTTCTGATCAAACTGACGGCGCGCGGAAAGAAAGCGTTTTCCAATATGGCCCGCGCTCACGAGCAATGGATCGAGCAACGCCTGGGCGCGTTGCCGGAAGATCAGCGGCAGCAACTTTATCTGCTGCTGGGAGACTTAAAGTCCGTCATCTCGTAACCGTTGGTGGCACGTGGCGAACGCGCTTCGTGCACTCAAGACAAGCGCTGAGCTGCTCAAGAAGTAACGATTCAGCCACTCGTCGACCTGGATGCCGGTGGCTCGTGTCGCCATCCGCTCCCCCGCCGCCCACCGAGTAGCCCGTCCACATCGATCCCCGAGATATCAGATCACCGCACAGCCTGCATCGGCGCATCCAGTAGTGCCCGGGCGGTGGCCGCAGCCGGTGTGCTGTCCAGCGCCGCGAGCATCGCGTTTCGTTCTCCCTCCGGCCGTTTCGACATGGATTTTACGGCGGCATAGAACGATGGAAGATCGTTACGCTCTTGCGCCAGCAACGCCATAAACGCCGGCACCCACTGGTTATAGGTCGCGAACGATCCGATTTTGGCATTGTTCAGGTCCGTGGCAAACCATAGATCGAAGCCCTTGTATCCGCCCCAGGACGTCTTCAGCGCGTCGTAATCCGCGCGCATTCGATCGAACAGGGCATCCTTCTTCGCCACTTTCTCCGCGTCCGTTTCCGAGCTGCCGTACACCGCTTCGAGACGCTTGCGATACCCATCGACCAACTTGCGGAACTGGCGGCGATGCGCGTCGTATCGCTCATACTCTATCGCAGCATCGGGATGCGCCACCAGCCAGCGCCGGACACCCACTGTCTCGACCGTCACGGCAAATGACTCATTGAAGGCCGTATCCCCCCGAACGAACAGAATCTGATGCGCAAGCTCATGGAAGATCATGCGCGCGACTTCCGCCCGTGGGAGATAGATAAAGGTGTTGAGCAGCGGGTCGTCGAAATAGCCTAGCGTCGAATAGGCAGGGATTCCCGCGACGAAGGTTTCCCATCCATCCCGATGTAATTCGGCGGCATATGCCTCGGCAGACTCTCGCGAGTAATAGCCACGGTACTCGACGCAACCGACGACCAATAGACACGACTCATGCAGCTTCAGTGAAAGCGTCGGCGCAGCGAAAACGTTGTACACAACGAATGGCCGCTTGAGATCGGCATAGCTGCGGTAGCTGCCGTTATCGGGTTCGCCGAGTGCGGAGACAGCGTAGCTGCGAATTTGCTCGGCTTCGATCAGACGCGTGCGCAAACGCGGATCGATAGACGGATCCGCCAGCAAATCACGCACTGGCTGTGCTTCGTGCAAGACCGTGAAATGGCCGTTGATTGACTGCGCGTAGTAGCCGACCTGTGCGCAGCCGGGAAGCCCGATCGCGACGGTGATCGTTACGGCGAGTCCCGCGCCCCTGGATGTCCAGCGCAGGAGCTTCGCAAGCAGGTTCGGCATTGCAAGACTCCTGGGTGGGTATTGATTCTGAAGGGACTCTGAACGGACGCTGAACAGACTCGGAGCAGACTCGAAACAGAACTGGAGTGCCGTCGCCGTCAGACCGGTACGACGTCGACCAGGCAATCGTAAAACGTCGGCGCCCGGCCAAGATCGGTGAGTTGCTGGCTGGTGACTTCGTTGGCGTTCTTTCCGTCCGGCGCGAGCTTCTTCCACCAGATCGAAAGCCCGACGACGACACCCTCCCGCGCTTTCTCCGTGACCCTGGCCTTGGCATTCAACGTGCCCCGGTCGTTGAAAATACGCACGCTCGCACCATCCGAAATGCCACGTGGCGCAGCGTCCTCCGGATGGATATCCAACGTAGGCTCGCCGACCGAAGCCCGGAGACTGTCGACGTTCACGAAGCTGGAATTCAGAAAGTTGCGCGCCGGCGGCGAAATCATGGCCAGCGGATAACGTTCAGCCAGTTCCGGATTGCTGGCGACCGATTCGTACGGTGGCACCCAATCCGGCAGCGGATCGAATCCTTCTTCGCGCATACGCTCGGAGTAAAACTCGCATTTGCCGGACGGCGTATAAAACTGACCGTTCGCAAAGGGCGCTTCCGGTAGGTCGTAGCGAATCCAACCATCACGTTTGAGCGTCTCCCAGTCACTGCCAGCCATACGTGCATCGCTCCAGCGGATCGATTGCGCCGCCAATTGGTCGTCAGTGTCAGAAAAACACGGCTCCTGCCATCCCATCCGTTTGGCCAGCAGGCGGAAAATTTCCGAATTCGGCTTCGACTCGCCGAGTGGCGCAATGGCCGGGTTATTCGCGAGCAGATACGTGTGACCGTAGGCCTTGTGAATGTCCAGATGCTCCAACTGGGTCGTGGCAGGCAACACGAAGTCGGCGTAGTCTGCCGTGTCCGTCTGGAAATGTTCGAGTACGACAGTGAACAGATCTTCACGCCCGAAGCCAGCCGCCACCTTGCTCGACTCAGGCGCAACGGCCACCGGGTTGCTGTTGTAAACCACCAGCGCCTCGATCTTCGGGCCGAAAGCGTCATCGCCCGGATGACACAAGGCGTCACCGATGGCGCTCATATTGACGATGCGCGCCGGCCTATCCTGACGCGCTCGCAGATCGGGCCGCGCCTGCGCCACTGCATCCACAGGCGCATAGCCTGACGTCGACATCAGCAGGCCGCCAGCCGGATCACGCCATGCGCCGATCAGCGCCGGGAGGCAGGCGACTGCGCGCGTTGCCTGACCGCCGCCCTTCGCCCGTTGCATACCGTAGTTAAGACGAATGGCGGCAGGCTTCGCGCTGGCGTACTCGCGAGCCAACATCGTCACCGTCTCCTCGGGAATACCGCAAATCTCAGCGACGCGCGCCGGCGTGTATCGACGCACGCGATCCTTGAGCTCGCTGTAACCGATCGTGTGACGTGCGATGTACTCGTGATCGACCAGATCCTCCGAGATCAGCACGTGCATCATGCCCAGCGCCAACGCCGCATCGGTGCCCGGCAGCAATGCAATGTGCTGGTGGCACTTCTCGGCAGTGAGGGATCGGTAGGGATCGATGGCAATCAGCTTGGCGCCACGTCGCTTGGCTTCCTGCGCTATGGCCCAGAAGTGCACGCTCGACGTGATGGGATTGCTCCCCCAGATCAGGATGAGTTTGCTGTCGACGAAATGCTCGACGTGCATGCCGACGCCGGCACCGTACGTATATCGGAGCCCTGCGGCCCCCGCGCTGGCGCAGATGGTTCGATCAAGATCGGACGCACCGATCTTGTTGAAGAATCGTGCGGCCATCGACTCGCCCTGCACGAAGCCCATCGTACCGGCGTAGCTGTAGGGCAGGATCGCTTCGGGCTCTCGCGCTGCAATAGCGCCAAGGCGGGTGGCGATCTCGTCGAGCGCTTCGTCCCAGCTCACCCGGACGAACGCTCCGCTGCCCTTCGGACCGACGCGTTTCAGCGGGTGCAGCAAACGATCCGGGTGATACGTCCGTTCGGTGTAACGAGAGACTTTCGTGCACAGGACGCCCTTGGTCGTCGGATGGTCCGCATCTCCCTGGACCTTGATCGCGACGCCGTTCTCCACCGTCACATGCAGTGCGCACGTATCGGGGCAGTCATGCGGGCATGCGGCCCGAACGACGTGGGTATTGGTCGTCATCAAACTACTCCTCTCTCTACCAGATTTCTGCGCTCGGGGACGTTGGAGCGCTGGCGATATTGTATTACGTTCGCCCGTGGGCTGCCCCGCCACACGGGCATTTCCGACTTTTTTGGGGTGCCTCCGACGGCGTGTTCGGACATTTCCGAGCAGGGTGCCAGACCTGCCCATTAGGGGTAAGATGAGCCATTGCGCTCCGCAGGAAACCCCCGTCATGAAGCTCATTCCAGAAATCGACGCCGCTCGCGGCGAAATCCAGACCATCCGACGTGACATCCACGCGCACCCCGAGCTGTGCTTCGAAGAGAAGCGCACCTCCGACGTCGTCGCCGACACGTTGACCCAATGGGGCATCCCGATCCATCGGGGCCTGGGCACGACCGGTCTCGTCGGCATCATCAAAAATGGCAGCAGCGACCGCGCGATCGGTCTGCGCGCCGACATGGATGCTCTCCCGATTCACGAAGCGAACACCTTCGAGCATGCGTCGAAGCATGAGGGCAAGATGCACGCCTGCGGGCATGACGGGCACACCGCCATGCTGCTTGCCGCAGCGCAATATTTGCAGAAGCACCGGAATTTCGACGGCACCGTCTATCTGATTTTCCAGCCCGCAGAAGAAGGCGGTGGCGGCGCGCGGGAGATGATCAAGGACGGGCTGTTCGAACGTTTCCCGATGCAAGCGGTGTTCGGTATGCACAACTGGCCGGGCGTACCGACGGGCACCTTCGCCGTCACGCCCGGGCCGATGATGGCATCGAGCAACGAATTCAAGATTTCGATTCGCGGCAAGGGTACGCACGCCGGCATTCCGAACGCGGGGATCGATCCGGTGATCGCTGCCGTTCAGGTCGCTCAGGCGCTGCAGAGCATCATTACCCGCAATAAGCGCCCGATTGACGCGGCGGTGCTCTCCATCACGCAAATCCACGCTGGCGATACGACGAACGTTGTTCCGGATCTGGCATGGCTTGGCGGTACGATTCGCACGTTCTCCATCGAGGTCCTTGACCTGATCGAGACGCGGCTTCGCGAGATTTCCGAATTTGTGGCCAAAGGGCTGGGTTGCACCGCCGAAATCGAGTTTCATCGGAACTACCCGCCGACCATCAATGAGCCGGGCATGGCTGCGCTGTGCGCCGATGTGATGCGACAGGTGGTGGGTGACGAGAACGTCAACGACAAAGTCGAGCCTACAATGGGCGCGGAGGATTTCTCGTTCATGCTGCTCGAGAAGCCGGGCGCTTACGTTTTCATTGGGAATGGCGACGGAACGCACCGCGACACCGGTCACGGCCTCGGTCCTTGCAACCTCCACAACGCCAGCTATGACTTCAACGACGATCTGCTGCCGCTCGGTGGCACTTACTGGGTCAAGCTGGTCGAGACGTATTTCGAACGCAATAAGTAAGTAACCGACGCTGACAATCCAGCGTTCAACAAAAAAGCCAGCAATGTGATTTGCTGGCTTTTTCGCTTTTAATGGTGCTAACAGCCGTTATTTTGCCGCCGTCGTCGTCGGAATGCCGTCCGTGTCCAAGTGGATGTCGCCATACCACGCGGTGAACTTGGACCGAGTATTGTCGCCATCACTCATGATGGCGATGCCGATCAAACGGCCTGGCGGTTCACCAAACGCCTTTTCGTAATCCTTCGCAATATCCCGAGAATACGTCAGCCAGTTGCCAAGGTTACGCGTGCCTCGCTCGACGACGACAGAACGGATACGAGCGGTGTACGGATTAGGCACCACGTCATTCACGGCGAGTTTGTCATCACCCCACGTGTACATCAGCGTCGCGAACGGCAACTCCCGGCCGCTGACCATTCGGGCCAGCTCACGATGCATGTGATCTTGCATGGAGAGTTTGCCTGGGTCACCGTCAAAGGCGAGTGCAATGCGCAGCGGCGCGTCGTCGTATCGCTTCGTCCGAATGTCCGCGTTGACCGGTATAGCGTCCGCACGCCAACGCCATGTCAGCTTTGCGCCGGGATATACGGGGATATCAAGCTTCTGTGCAATGCCGGACGCCGATTCGTCTACGGTTGCGCGGATTACCGCGATTCCTTCACTGTCCGTGGCCTGCTCGTAGTGCGTCAGACGTTTGTTGCGGGTGACAAGATACGTCTCCCAGTGCGGCGGGAGGCCTTCGGAGTCGACAGCTGCGGAGAGCGGTGCGATTTCCTCGTGATGCGACGATATCGTCGACGCTGAGACGTGCGCCATCGAATCGTTCTGCGATGCACATCCACCAAGACTGCTAATCGTGACAGCGGCGCCAATGCACATCAACCCGAACTGCCACCATGCGTAATGCTTATTGCGATTCTGATCGACCACCCGTTTTACTCCCCGAACTTCCAACCCCGTGGCCGAATGCTAAGCGAGAAACGTATGACGATCCACCCGGAATTTCACTCCGTGCCGGCGTTACAACAACGCGGCGGTGCAATACCGTTGGATTCAGCGGAGTCGATGAAAAGCGCAGCTAGCAGGCAGACAGCGACGTCACTTTGCCAGGTCCCGGAATTTCACTTCATGCG
>NZ_CABPSN010000002.1 GCF_902459565.1 Pandoraea aquatica | reverse complement strand
CTGCGTCGCTGCATCAGCAGCAGAGAAGTGAGATTATGTCGCAGCTTCTCGTCGTCGTCAACAGTTTTTTTCGCTTTCTTCGTTCGTCGCCGTAGCGACTCACAAGCTCCAAAACCACTAACCACCGGGCTTTCCAGCCCGTCGCTTCAACCTCGTCGCTGCTTTCGCTGCGTCGCTGTCGTTGCGAGAGACGGAATATTAATGACGTTCGACAACGAGCGCAAGCCCTTTGTGAAACTATTTTTAAGATCGCAAGAATCTTGCATGTCCGCCCCCTCCACCGCTCAAACGAAGAATGCCCCGGCAAGCCCGTATATCGGGCTTGCCGGGGCATTCTTCTGGGACGAGCCGCCCGTACCCCTTCTATATATATCCGGGGACCGGTCGCGCTTCCCCTCTCCCCACATATCCGGGGACCGCTCGCCCCTCCCTATATAGAGAGATCGATCAACGCATCAGATTCTTCCGTTCCGTCGGGGTCAGCGCCTGTAACTGGGACTCGGACAGATTCATCTGGCCAACCACCTGCACCGGCGACGCCGGGTCGTAGCGGAACATCTTGCCGGTATCCGCACGCGGCTTACCCGCGCTGTCGGTCTGCGCCCCGGCATCCAGCATGCGCACGCTAAAGATGGACGACTGGTTCTGTCTCGATGCCGCCCGGTCGCGAGCCATCGCCTCCTGAGCGGCCGACGCCGCTTGCGCCGCCGTCGCGCTCGCATTCGTCAGCGCACCGACATTGACCGCTGCGACCGTTGGGATACCCACCGACTTGCCTTGCACCTGAATGTTCTCGGCATTCATCACACGCAATGCCGCAACGTTCACGTTACCCGACACGCGAATCCCGGCTTCGCCCGCGTCGACCGTTCCCAACGGCGCGATCAGGTCGATGTCGCCCGGCGGCACCTCGGGGATCGGCGCCAGTGTCGCAATACCAGCGCCCGTATTCGGCGTCGTCGGCGAAAGTGCAACAATACCTAGCCCGTCATACACCCGGCGTTGCGGTGTATAGACGACGGTGGACTTCGAGCCGCGGCCGGCGTTGATGTCGCCTTGCGCCGACCACGCCAGGATGTTCCCGCCGAACGTCGTGAAGATACGGCTCTGTCCCAGCAGAATGCTATCGAGCGAATATAGTTCGACGTTGCCCCTGCCCTGCGTCAAGATCCCCGACCCCTCTTCCGGCACAAACCCGCCATCCACACCGACGAGCGTCCGCCCGCCCGGCGTCAGAACACTCACGCCGCCACCGAAGTCGGTGTGGATCCCGGCATCCTGCACCTCGTAGTGCGGCACGCCCGTCGACGGACTGCCACGCGCGATCCACTGCGCCTGCGTCAGATACTTCACCCCCGCCTGCGGACGCGTCGTCGACACACGATTCATGTTCTGGACGAAATACGCCGCGCTACTGTACATCGTCAGATCGCCGTCGTACTGCCGTGTCGCGCCTGTCTCATCGGTCGTCGGGAACAAGGTCGCAATGGCTTCTCGACCGCGCAGATAACTGCCCGCGCGCGGACCGCTCGCATCGTTGTACTCCCGGCCGGACGCGCGCAACTCGGCGAAATAGACATCGCGCAGATAGGCTCGCTGTTGCTCCGGTGCAAGCGCGTCGAAGAACTGACGTGCATCCATCGACGCCGCATCGAAACGAACGCTCTGACCGTAGCGCACCGATGCATCGCCAAAACGTCGGGTCAGCCAGTTCACGAGATACAGATTGCTTTGCTGTGCATACTCGTTTCGCAGATCGCGTTTGGCAACGGCCCCAGCACTCCCTGCGGCCTTGCTCGCAGCATCAAGTTCGACCTGCTTATTGACGAGATAGGCCTCGGCGTCGCTCGCATTGCCGACATAACCAAACTCCTTAGTCAGCCAGCCACTCAACGTCAACTCGCCGCCATACACCACGACCGCCTTGCCTGGCTGATCGGCGAACGGACGCCCCGCTTCGGCCAGATTCGCCGGATCCAGATAACGGGCAGCAAACGCCTTGAAGTCGATGCCGTCGAGCCCCTTCGGACCGACGCCCGCCGCCACAGCAATCCCGGCACCGCTGCTCCGGTCACCCGACGTAACGTTGGTCAGCGCCCCGAGGCTGCGCAACTCGGCCTTGTCCCCCATGAGAATGTCGCGTCCGGCTGTCACCTCGAGCAAGCCCGGACCGGCCACGTAGAACGAGCTATATCGGATATCGCGTCCAGCCGAGACGACGGAGATATCGTCCGGCGAGTTCTGCACGATCAAGTTGCCCCGTGTCGTTGCATTGCTTCTCGGTTGCGGCCTGCCCGGATTGTTCACCGGATCCTGGAAGTCCGGAATGGTGTACCAGCCAGCGAAATTGCCGTTGGTCGACAGGAACGTTCCGAGCGGCGTGCCCGAGTTGACGATGTCTCTGCCCGCCCGGATGGCGACCGCGCCGTTGCCCTCGTACCAGTTCGCCTGCGTACCCGGTTGCGGCACCGAGGTGCCGCGATAGTTGATGCCGCCGGTCTGAAGGCCCACGATGTCGCCGGTCAGCGCGTAGAAACGTGCGGGCGAGATGCCGCTGAAGTCGTACCCCGAGACGGTCGCCGGTGTCAGGCTGAACATCGGGAAACGATCGAGCAAATCCTGGCTGTAGGTGAGCAGCATGAATCCCGGCGCCAGCGCATCTTGCCGGACGTTGGTCAGGAACTTACGACCGAACCACGTGGCGAGCACCCCGCCCGCGAACGCCGGATTCTGCGCAGTGGGCAACGCTTTCGGATCCGCCGCCGAGCGGCTGATCGCGTAGCCGGAGCTGTACAACGACTTACCTGCGATCATCTCCAGCGCGCCGCCGTCGGCAGCGACCTTGAACAGGGAACTGACCGGCTCAGGTGCCAACAATACCGGTGTGTCGCCACGGGACGGATTCGAATCGTCGCCAAGGATCCCCGTCGCCGAGTAGCCGTTGTAGATGCTCCCATTGGCCGCCACGGCACGCAACGTGGCGGGCAACACGAAGCGCCCGTCTGTCGCCGAATAGTTCATCCCCACACGGCCGTTGTCCCCCAACGTCGTGATCGGCACCAAATTCCCGCCCGCGCTGAACAGATCGATGGCAGTCGAGGGCGTCCAGAGCGAGAACCAACTGATGCCTTCGCCGCTATAGGAGGTGCCGTTCACGGAGAACGGCGTGCCGTTGGTGCGTTGTTGCGTGCGTGTGGCATCGCCGTAACCGCCGATCACCAGATCGCCACGCGTGTCGACACGGGCCGTCGAGTCGCCCAGCACGAGCGACGGTCCACCGGTCCCGATGCCGCGCTCGGCGACGTAGGGGTCGCGTGCACGTGACTCGCTCAGGTCGGTGCCGCCAAAGATGGCGTCGAACCCGCCCAGCGCCCCGGCTTCAACGCGTGTCGCGCCGCGCAGGTTGGTGAACGTGCCGTTCAGTGCAAGATTGCCGATACGCCATGTGGACAGATCGGTAATCGGGTTATTGGTCGGTGCGACGGCGCGAACTTCGCGCACCGGATTCAGGCCGCCGCCGATACGCACGTCGAGATCGCCCCCACCGGTGAGTACGATCTGCGAGCCATCGGCCGAGACACGACCGGTACTGGCCACAGAGACGTTCAGCCCCTCGCTTCGCGCCAGCGCACGGGGGCCTTCGGTATTGCCCGGCCCCATCCGCGATTCGAGCATGCCCGCGTTGCCGCCCGCCTCAAGCACGACGTTGCCGCCGCCGAGCGTTCCAAGCCCGGTAAAGCCCTGCAGGAAAGGTGCCGTATCGAACACGTCGGAACCGCTCTGTTTACCCGCCGTGTAAGTTCCGAAATTCACCCACCATGCGGTCGGCACACCACCCGTCGGAATCACGGAACCGGAGCCTTGTCGCCACAACCAGCTACCGACATTGCCCGAATCGGTGACCTGACGCGGGTCGCCGAACCCCGTCGCATTCGAGCGTCGGTAGCTATCGGACATGCCGATCGTGTCGCCACGAATGTCGCCCTGCGCGCGCACGAAGAGGTTGCCGCCGTGCTCCGGATACCAGGCCGAATACAGGCTCTGCGCCTTGCCGTCGACGAACTTTTCGAACTCGCCGCCGTCCGGCCCCAGCACTGACGCGTTCTTCAACTTGGACCGGGCCAGGTTGTAAGCGGCCGCGACATCTCGCGACTGCGTGCCCGCCGTATAAACGCCGTACGGCGAATTCATCGTGAAGTTTCCGCCCGCGAGCATGTCGAGATCGCCCGTGCCGGTGCGCACCACACTGAAAATCGGCTCACGCGCCGGGCTGGCTTTCAGTTCGAACTGTGCGGGCGTTCCTGGCGTGACGATCTGAATCATGTCGCCAATCTCGTTGTACATGTTCGCGTCGGCATCAGTTTTGATACCGTAGTCCAACATCTCCTGCGCAGTAACCGGATCCCCCGGATTCGTGCCGAAGTACCACGGCGCGTCACTCCCCCAACGATACACACCGGGCGTTCCCGTGCCCGGGATTTGCACCAATTTCTCCCCCATCCCGTAGTGCGTGTCCGAGAGCACCAGATGACCGTTCACGGCAGACGGACGCAGTGCACGCGGATCGGCGGCCGCAAGGTCCGCACCGGCGACCAGTCGCATCGACCACGAGGCCGATCCCGGTTGCAGCATCGGCGCGAGCGCAAGCAGTTGTCCTTGGATACCGTTGGCATCGGCGGGACGCACGTTGATGAACGTCGCGTCGTTCGGCAGCTTGACCGACGTTTCCGCCGGAATGATCGCGCCCTTCTTCATCGCCAGATCGCTGGCCAGCACGAAGGTCGTGGGCAGCACCTTGCCTGCGGGCCAGATCATCGCGGCGACGGATGCGTCGCCAGGCAAGAGCACGCCTGCATCCAACTTCATGTCACGAGTGAGCGTCACGCCCGACGTGAGTACCGAACCCGCCGCGTACACCACGTTGCCAGACGCGTCGCGCACCGCACCGCCCAGCACCGTGCCTGCGGGGAAGGTCAGATCGGCCGTCAACTTCGCCTGCCCCGGCAGACGCGTGCCGCCCGGCAGCGTGCTGGCTTCGATCGAAATGTCGTAATTGAGCTGACGCCCAGCCGGGAACGTCGTCCCTGCCACGAGCGTAACGAGACCGCCCACGGGCACGACGGCGTCACCACCCCAACCCGCCTTGCCGCTGGTGAGCACCCAGCCCTTGTTGTCCGAAGACGTCGCCGTCAGCTTGCTCGCGTCGAAGCCGTCGTTCACGCTGCCGAACACTTCGAGGTTACCGCCCGCCCGAATGGTCAGCGCCCCGGCTTCACCGCTGCCGTACACACCGGTCTTCTGCGTGTTCGCATTCAGACTCGCGTAGCGATAGCGCGACATGTCGATGTCGCCATCGATGTGCAGATCGCCCTCAGGTGTGGCGCTCACGATCTCGACGCCCGGTCGCAGATGGAAGGCGTCCGTATAGCGGCGCAGGCCCGCGAGTCGCGTGAGCAGTGCGCCGTTGGCCAGCGCATTGGACATGAACGTCTCGTTCTGTCCGTGCAGCGTGTCGAGATAATCCTGATCGATGATCTGATACGGCCGGCCGTCGACTGAAACGTCGGTGCCCGGACGCGCATTGGCATCCCGCTGCATGCCGTTGACGGTAATCGAACGTGCACCATCGACCACGACGTTGCCGCCCGCATCGATGGCAATGTCGTTACCCTTCGCATTGCCTGCCCCATTCGACCCCAGGCGTTTGGCGCTGATCTCGACAGTGCCGACATTGAGCGGCGTGCCGCTCGTCCCGGCGCGTACGTCGATGCGCGCGCCGTCGGCCAGCACGACCCGCCCGTCGCCGCCGTTGATTTCGACAATGGCACGGTTCGACGCCTCGATAGGCTGACCGTAGCTATCCAGTCGAAGCGTCGTGCTGTGTGCATCAAGCGTTGCATTACCGCCGACGCTCACACCGTCACGCGCCGACAACCGGATGCTCCCCACCTGCTTGCCGCTCGCATCCACCCGCCCGACGATATCGAGTCGTCCGCCGTCGACCGACAGCGTAATTTCGCGTGCCTTGAGTTCGTCGCCGACGACGAGATCGCCTTGCTTGATCTGGAAGCTGCGGCTGCCGAACACGCCTCCTTCGCTCAGATGTGAGTTCAATGCCGTGAAGCCATCGATGCGCTGTGCCCGTACATCGATGCCGCCCGCGCCGAACGGGACCAGCGTGCCGCCTGCGTCGTACATGCCCGTCGCGCTGCCGAGCAACTGGCCTGCGAGCGAGACGACTCCGCCTGTCGCGCCCACGGCCGTCACGGACAACTTGCCTGCACGGTTCTCGACAGCCGACAGATCGATGACCGACCCACCCGCCTGACGCACGTTGCCTTGCTCGCTGGACAGCAGCACGTCGCCGCCCCAGCTGTATTTCGTCGCGTCGAAGAACCGGAGCTTGCGCCCTGCGAGATCGAGTTGCGCGCCATCGCCAAGCGTGACGTCACCGGCCGCGTCCACCCGCAGGCGGCCGCTCGGCAGCACGACATTGGTATCGATGTGCGTCGCGCCGCCGGACGTCAGCCCAACTTCCGCCCCGAGGGCGGCGACCAGTTGGTCGTTGCCAACCGCCGGCTTCGCCCGCGCGCTTGCATTGGCGACCGTGATGTTCCCGCCCGCATTAAAGCGATTCGCCGAGCCCGCCGCACCCGTGAGGATCGGCGTATCGATGACGATATCGCCGCCGCTGTAGTCGTAGGCGTGCGTCTGGTCGTTCCAGCCGTCTTGCGCGCGATAGACGGACAGGCTGCCCTTCTGATTGGCCGTGACACGTTCGCTCGCCTTGAGCTCGACCGTCGAGAACCCGACGGCCAGACGATTCATGGCGTTGTTGACGTCGGGCTGCGTGGCGGGTCCAAAACCGAACTCGATCTCACGTGCCTCGATCGCAAACCGACCGCTGCCGGTTCCCGCGCCACCGGCGACCACACTGCTCGCCGGGGCCTTCGAGCCGGTCCAGACCAGTCGATCCGTGCGAATACGCGCCAGCGCGTCGCTCGATCCGTAGCCGAAGATCGCGGGCGTGCCGAGCACCAGCGTGTCGATGGTCGACTTGCCGGTGGTCGCGTCGATGGTGGACAGTTCGACGGAATCGTAGAAATTGATCGAATCGCGAGCGATGAGCGACAGGCTCTCCAGCGCCGGTGCGCCGTACACCGTGTCGCCGCGCAGCAGACGTGACAGCACCGGTTGATTGAGCGTAAGCCCCTGAGCAAGCTTCCCGGATGCCGCAAGCGCGTCGAGCGAAGCTTGCTCGCCCACGTTCACTCGCCCGACGGAGAGTGAGAGTTGACGCGTACCGTAGCGCACGGCGTCGGTGATCGTGAAGCGCTTATCGGTGGCGACCGCGATAGAGCCCTCGGACAGCAGCAGCGATTCGCCGGTGCACGCAGCGCCCGCCGTGCAGACCCCCAGATCGATGTAGCCCGAACCAAACGAGTCGGCGGCCGTTGTCGGCGTCGGCGCGAGCATCGCAAGCCGACCGTTGGACACGGCCAGCACACCGGACGTGCCCGGTGCGTAGGTGTAGCCGTTCGACGCGTCCCACATCTGCATGCCATAGCCGAGCGTGTTGATGCCGCTGCCCTGCTCGATGGTGATACCGCGGTTCGGCGCGCGTGTCACGATGAACACCTCGCCCGCCCGCAAGACCGCGCCGCCGCGCAGCACCACGTCGTACACATTGCCGCGACCATTGACATCGAACGATGCCGTGGCGGCCCCCAGCGTGCCTCCCGTGCCCTTGAGCACTTCGGGCAGCGCACCGATCGCCAGTCGCGCCGCACCGATGGCGTTCAAGTCGTTGGCATAGAGCGACACCAACCCGATATCGCCCACCGTGGGCCTGGCGTTCGCGCCGAGAATTTCGAAGCTACCGCCGGACGGCGAACTGACGAGAACGCTGGCGCCGTAACCATCCTTGCCGCGCGAGACCTCGGCCTTACCTTCGAAGCGAAGTGAAGGAAGTCCATCGATCTTGCCCATGTAGCTGCTGGGCAGGAAATATAAGTCGAGACGCTTGGCATCTGCCTCGATCAGCGAGCGGGGCACACCATCGCGTGCAGACGCGGCGCGCGCAAAATCGGCGTAGCTCATCTCGTTGTACTGCGAGTACTTACGCAACGTGTCTGCGGACGTGAGCACAGCCCGCGTCGGCGTGGCGCTGCGAATGCCGGTGTCGTTCACGCTCAACTGTGCAGAGAGTGCGAGCGAGCCGTTACGCATCGCGAGCGGCGCGAGACCCGCCGGTGCCGTCGTCCCCGGTTGCAACTCCACGCGATACGCGCCAGGCAACAGTGCGAACGTCGACGGCAACAGCGTGTAGGTTCCGGCAGGCAATCCCGGTACACCGTTGCCGATGGTGATCTGCTGACCGATGAGCGGTGCCCCCGCCCCGTTGTCGCTCACGATGGGCGCGTAGGCCGACTGTGCGCCGGGAACGATGGCGTAGACGGGATTGGACGACAGGGACGGCAGTGTGAAGCTGGCCTTGTTGCCCGTCTGCACCACCTGCATGAGCGGCGAGAGGCGCGCGTCGATCGAGCCGCCACGTCCGCTAAGGAATGCCGCCCCGCGAATCTCACCACCGCCCGACAGATCGATGACCGCGCCATCGTCCACGCCCACCGAGTGCGCATACACAGCAATCGCGGGCCCGGCACCTGCCAGTGCATATTTCGCATCGACACCGGCATTGAGATAGCTCAGGCCGTCGAGCGAGCCACCATAGGGCATCGTCAGCCCTGCGGCACTCACCGACGTGACACTGCCCGGCAGCAAACGCAGCAAACCAATGGTCTGGAGGTTGCTGGCGGTGCCGAACGTGATGGAGCCCATCGGGGCGCGTAACACCCCGCCCTGCAAGATATTCGGCGCGGCGAGCGTCAGATTGCCAAAGAGCGAATAGGGTTGTGCAGGCAGCGCGTTGCCCACGCGCTCGATGGTCAACTTGCGCTCGGGGTCGAATCGCGTTTCGATCGTCTGCCACTGCTCGTTCACATAAGTGCGCTGCCCCACGACGATGGTCGCGGTGGCTTCCGAGACAGGATAGATCTGAGCGGCGGCAAGCGTCAGATCGCCCGGCACGTAAAACGTCGTATTGTCGAGAAGCCGCAAGTCGCCACGGCTGCGCAACGCAACATCGCCAAATGCGAGTCGCCGGACTTCGATCGGTGAGGTGTTCGTCTCGATGGTCCCTGCCGTGCCGAATTGCATCGGACCGGACAGATCGATGATCGATGCATCGACTTCGAACTTTGCGTTGCGGTCCTGCGCCGGAAGTCCGAGCGCACCGCTCCCCCTCCCCTGATTCTTCGAGCCCACGACCGCATTGGGCATGATCTCGTTTTCGCCCTGCGCACGCGTGGCCCCGGCCAGTTGTACATACGGCGCAGCAATCTTCACCACGCTCCCCGGGGCCGCGTTCGCTGCCAGACCGAAGGAATTGGCCGTCAGACGCACGCTTTGTCCCAGCGACAGGTCGACGCTGCCGTCGAAGTCGATCATGCCGTTGGCGAGCAGCGCGAGATTGTCGAAGCCACCGGCCTTGACGCGATCCACGCCGATACGCGCGGTCCCCATCGCGAGCCCGCCACCGACTGCACCTGCGCTTAAAGTATCCGACAGCGTGCTCGGACCCTGCGTTTGGGCAACGACCATCTCGTGGGCGACGCGAACCGCGTCTTCCACGGCGGCACCCTTGAGCGTGAGGCGGTCGACAGGGCCGTAGGCGAGCGTCTCAAGCACCAGATTCAGCGTGCCGCCCGCAGCGCCCGCGCCCCCCGACACAGCGATCATCTCACCGTCGAGATACAGGCCCCGTGCCGAGGCCAGCGAAATCACGCCGCCGTTGCTCGTCACATGCGTGCGGCCCTGTCCGGGCACGTCGATGTCTGCCGACGCGCCCGATGCATCGAGCTTCGCACCGGGGCGCACGATGACGAAAGCGTCTGCGGCGTCGACCTTGGTCGCTCCCGGCGTGTACTTTGCGCCGATCTGGATCGTGCCGCCAGCGCTCACTCGGCCGTTGTAAGCACCGGATGCGTCCTGCGCCACGAACGGTTGGGCCGCCACATCGATCACGGAATGGCTGCCAAGCCAGATCGAGCGCGCCGTGAATGCGCCGTCGGGACGATCGACTTCATTACCCGTGCCGAACGCACCGCGCAACAGGCTGACCGTCCCCGAGGCCGCGTACAACCCACCGAGCAGGGTGATCTGATCGTTGCCCGTCAACGCGATGCTGCGCCCCGGATCGACGTCGATGCGTGCACCTTCGCCCACGACCAGCGGCGCGCGCTTGTAGACCGTCCCGGCGTTGAGCGCGAGATCGGCACCGCCGCGTTGCGTGACGGTGCCCTTCGCGGCGTCGCTCTGCCAGACCGGCGGAAGATACGTGCGTAATACGCGAGACGGATCGCTGCCGCTCGCGGCGTCCTGCGCGGCCTGCTTGTCCGCGTACAGCACCGGCATGACGACGTTCAGATGCGCATTGTCGGCCACGGACACGCCAAGCTGGCCCGTGACGTCGTAGCGCGAGAAGCCCGTAGAGAAAATATCCGCACCCAAGACCGTAGGCGACGCGACCCGCACCTTCTCCGTCACGGCCAGCCCGCTGGGGATGACATCCCCCTTGGTCAACGTCACGTCGAACGGCAGCGGCGTACCTGCCTTGGCGACAATGTTGTACGGCACAACGGGGATGCCCGCCGGGAAGACGTTCCCCGGAAGCACATAATCCGGCGCGACAGTGCCGAACGTGCGCGTGATAACGGTGCCCGCAGGCACGACCTGCCCCGAACTATAGGAGCGGCCACTCGGCACGTAAACGAAGAAGTTGCCCGACGCCCCCGCAGGCACCGTCCAGTCGGCGGCGAGCGTCACCGGCGCGTCGGCGGTGATCGCCGGTGCGGTGGTGAGTGTTTGCCCCGGCATCACGCGTGAGATCGTCTGCTTGTAATCGACCGGCGCGACGGTACCGGCCTTGATCGTGTAGTCCTCCAGCAGCATGACGTTGATCGGCAACGACTCACCGGCGGCAAGCCATCCCTCCGTCTGAAGCCCCGGACCGCCGATGACCACGCCGTTGCCCGTGTCGATCTTGAGCGTGCCGCCGCCGTTCACACCATAGGCGCGCAACGTGCCGTCGACCTGCACCTCACCATGCCGCTTGCCGTCGAGGTCGTACTGGCTGGCCAGCAGCGAGACGCTGCCGCCCTTGCCTCCACGTACCGTGCCGTTCGACAACAACGCTGCCCCCGACGACACATCGACGATGCTCCCCGGCAGCAACCTCACGTCGCCCGAACTGGAGAGCTGCACACTGCCGCCGTTGACGTACGGCAGGCCATGAATGCCCGCTTCGCCGTCATCCGCCCGGCTCCACAGGCCGCGTGCGTCGAGCGTCGCGCCGCCCGCCACCTTGACATACTGCTCACCGCCGACGACGGCAGTGTCCGCAACGGGCATGTCGGTCCAGACACCGTTGCCGGTGGTCGTGAGCATCTGATTCAGGATGTTGCCCGCGGCAATCGCACCGCCGCGCGCCGTCACGTTAGCGTTGAGTTCCACGCGCGTGGCATGCAGACCGACGTCGCCACCATCGGCGACTCGAAGGTCGCCGCCCAGCGTCAACCGCTCGGTCGCTATCAGCTTCACGGCACCGAAGTTCTGACGATTGATCCAGTCGGCATCGAGCGAGATCTTGCCCGCGCGCTTCGGATCGATGGCCGCATCGAGGGCGATGTCGGCCGCCAACGCCTGCACGGAACCCACGTCGATAGTGCGAGCGAGTGCCGACGGGCTGTCGCGCAAGGCGAGCGCTACGTCGTCGTAATAGGGCGTGATCCGGCCAACGATGAACTGTCCGGCGCGCGGTGCAGCCAATTGAGATTGCAGATAGCCGTCGTAGAGCCCCCGGTCGGCGGCCTGCGTCTGACGCGGCCCCTGATAGACGGACGTATCGACGTCGCCCTCAAGCACGGCCGACAGACTGGAGACGATCAGACGCCCTGCATCGCGTCCGACGGTGTAGCCGTTCTCCAGGCGCTCGCCCGGCGCGATGAACGGCGTGGCATATGACTCGGTGGTGCCTTTGCCCCATCGGGTGTGAGCGACTTCGAAACCGCGATACACCCCCAGATAACGCAAATCGCCCGGCGCATTGTCCGCACGATAAAGTTGTCCGTCGTCGCCGCGCAGCCAGCTCTGACGGATCATGCCCGTCTGCACGTCGAGTGTGCCGCCCGCCAGATTGATCAGGGAGCCCGCGCGCGTGACGACTTCCGCACCGCCCAGTTGCACCGTGCCGCCCTGCGCGGCCCATTCGCCGATGCCGTGTTGTGCGGTGTTGAGATAGCCGCTAACTTCGAGCAGACCGCCCGCCGTGTACCAGCGATCGGTCGTGAAGCCTTGCGTGCCCGCCGGCACGCGCACCAGATAGCGACGGTCGATAAAGAGCGTCTGGTTGTTAAGCAGCGCGGAATCGCGGTTGGTCGGTGCGTCGCGTTGCTCGTTGCCCTGCACGCTGATTTCGAGGTTGTTCGACGCCATCGCCACCTGCACGCCGACCGCGCCCGACACGTCGAGCTTGGCACGCTCCATCGCCACCATGCGACGCGTCCCGGCAACGTTGATCTGCCCGCCGGTGGCGAGCGTGAGCGTGTCGCTGTCGAGCAGCACATCGCCCGACGAGACGATCTGTACCAGCGACTGGTCGCGACGGTTGTACAAGCCGGATTCAGCGACCTTGGCCGTGTCCGCAAGCATTGACGAGCGCTGCACATCGAGGGCCGTGTCACCTGCGGTGTCGAGCAGGATGGCGCTCACCGCGCCCGGCGCGAGCTTCACCTGTGCGTTCGCATCGCCGCTCGCGGTCAGGTGGATCGTGCCTCGTGTATTCACTGAGGTGCTCGATACCAGCACGCCGCTTTGATCGACCTGACGGCCGGTGAGCGTGATGTCGCCCAACGTCGACAGAATCAAACCGCTGTTGCTGATGCGTCCGGCCGTCGATCCCGCGAGGAGGCTCGGGGTGACTTCGTTGCCGCGCGTGCTGGAATTCGGATTGCCGTCCGTGCCCATGCCACGACGGATGACAAACGCGTCGCCGCCCGCGATCACCGTCTGGCCTGACGGGGTGACGATCGTGCCCCGGTTATGTGCCTCACGACCGAGCAGCAACACATAGCCACCGCCTTCCGTCACCGATTGCGGCTTGCGCGTGTTGATGCGCGCACCCGCGTCGACGACCACATTGGCCGTAGCTCCAGTGTGCGAGAAGCCTGAACCGGTGACGGTCAGATCGTTGGCGAACGTCGGCACCGTTGCACCTGCGAGCGCCGTGCCGTAGATGCCGCGATTGAACTGATCGTTCGTCATGCCCACGGCTGCCGCCACCAGATTGCGCGTGTCGACCTGCGCCGTGCCCGTGAACTGAATGCCGTTGCGGTTGACGATCACCACCGTGCCATCCGCCTTGATCTGGCCCTGAATCTGGCTCGGGCGTGCGTTCGGATCGTTCACGCGGTTAAGCACCGCCCAACCCGGTTGCTGCGCGAACTCGACCGTTGTGCGACGCCCGACGTTGAACGTCTCCCAGTTCAGGATGGCCTTCTCACCCGTCTGTTCGATCCTGACGTTGGTGTTGCCAGCGGCGTCGCGCGTTTGCGCGATGTCCTTCTTCGCGTTGATCCAGCCCGCAGTGAGGCTGTTCGTGTCGACCTTCAGGCCGCCTTCGGCAAGACCGTCGGGAATCGTTTCAGGAGACGCGGCAGCGGCCTGACGCGCCGCCGTCTGCGCGGCCTGCATTGCAGCGATGCCTTGCGCAGCGGTCGCGAGATTGGCGATGGAGTTCTGCAACGCCTGATTGGCGCGTTGCTGCTGTTCGCCCGGGTTTTGCAGCGACGAGACGGGCATGCCGTTCGGCAGACGTCCCGTTTGTGCCGCCGTCGTCTGCGCAGCACCGCGCGCGGCGAACCACGCACTGCTAAACGCCTGTTGCGCGTGGGCCGCGCCGATCATGGCGCTACTTGCGGCGAACACCGCAACCGCCTGCGCAAGCGGGCGGATGCGCAGCACGCGCAGTGGCAAAGGAGGCACGGAGGGCGAAGAAGAAGCTACGCGCTTACGCATGATGGTTTCAATCCCGTCTGTCGTCTGGTGCGGCTGTGGGGCGGTGTCTCGCGACAACGCCAGCGAACAGCCTCTGGCAGGTTTTCGTCCAAACGTTCCATGCATAGGAATGCGAAAGGAACACTTGACGCTCTCGGGACTAAGACCCTTCGACGCAGGCCAATCGGCAAGGATTTATTTGAATCTTTCGTGACATGACCGAACCGTCACGGCGAACGCCCAACGCCGGGCGTTCGCAAACTGCGGTGACTGCAATGATGGAGGAAGTCCGAGCCGATCAACCGAGCAACACGATGCCACCGGGCAGCGCGCGCGCCGACAGACTCAGCGAATGCTCGATCTGACCGAGTGCCACATCGAGCGAGCGGATCGCAAAGCGTCCGGTGACCGGACGCGCGGCGATTTTATCGTTCAGGAGCACGACTTTCCCCGGACGGTAACGGTTAATCTCGTCGATCACATCGCCCAGCGGCACCTCGGCAAAGCGCAGATAGCCATCGCGCCATTCGGGCATAGCGTTAGCGTCGACATTGACCAGCGATTGCAGGCTGCGTGCGTCGTAGACGAGTTGCTGACGCGCACGCAGCGTGACACGCCCGGCGGTATGCACCACATCCGCCGTGCCTTCGATGCAGGTAACGCAGACCTTGTCGGCCACGTTGCGCACTTCGACCCGCGCGTGATGCGCAATGGTTCGCCCCGCCCCGGCCACGATCTCGAACGGACGCGATGCCAGTGTGGTGTCTACGGCCGCCTCGCCGCTCAGCAGGTCGATGCCCGGCGTACTGGCCGCTGCGCCCCCGGTGCGGAGTGCCACGCTCGTACGCGTATTCATTTCGACGGAGACATCACCCGCCAGCGCGACGGTGCGCTGCTCGCCGGTTCCGGTACTGTAGTCGGCGTGAATGGATGCAGCACTGGGCAGCAGCCCGAGGGGCCCGCCAATGACGGCCACACCGGCTGCCGTAGCGAATGCGCCTGCCGTGCCCGCAAGCACCCAGCGGCGGCGCGGATCGAAGCCGAGTCCGGTCTCGCGCTGGGCCTTTGCTTTCGTCGTTGTTTTGCGCGACGGGGCCGGACACGCAGCAACCGCCGCTGCAGCCGCCGCCGATTGCTGCGCCGCCTGCGTCAGTTGCTTCCACTGACGCTGTGCGTTGGCCAGCGCCTGCGCGTGCTTCGGATCGCGCCGCGCCCACTCGCGCAGCGCGTCGCCGTCGGCGTGCGTCATCTCGCCGGACGCCATCCGTCGCACCCAGCTCATCGCCTGCCGTTCGGTAGCATCGAGACGCCGCTTGTGCGGCAACGGGGTATCCGGTCGGGACATCATGGCGTCACCTCTCGCATGAGACGGAAGGTCTCCTTTGCTGAGACGGTTTTGCCCCGCGCCATCGGCAATCCCCGGTTCATTCGGACCTCGGCATATGCGCCATGCAGTATTCGTGCGCACGCTTGAGTTCAAGACCGACGAGACGCGGCGACACGCCGAAGCGGCGCGCCACGTCTTCGTTCGACATTTCGTGGACGCGCACCGCGATGAAGATCGCGCGGCGACGCGGCGGCAGATCGGCCAACAGACGTTCGAGCGTCGCGATATCGTCACGCGCTTCGATGGTCTGCGCGGGCCCCGGCGCCGGGTCGACGAACTCGGTCATGAGCGCATCGATCTCGTCGTCGCTCATGTAACGACGTTCGCGCTGCACGCGGTCGAACGCCATGTTCATGGCGATACGAATGAGATACGCGCCCGGACTCTTCACGTCGCTCTGCCGGTCGGCGCGGTCGTCGAGATGCACCCACGTATCGTGCAGGGCATCGCTCGCCAGCTCGGCCGAGCCCAGCCGCCAGGTCAGTTTGCGTTTGAGATCTTCGTAACGTTGCGCGAGCAGGTCACGCAGGAAGGCGCGCGGTGTGTCGACCATCTAGTGCTCCGTCATCGCCCGACACGGCGATTGCACACATGCGACACGACTCTCTCGACACCCCGTGGGCAACAGCAGCATGACGAACGGGCGGGTCGTGTCCGCAGGCACGCGGCCGACGTCGAGCCCCTGCAACCGCTGCACGATGGCTGTGTCCCGACGCGAATCGCCCGTGGTGTCGAGCAGACGTACCCGGCTCACCCGCGCATTCGCGCCGACCTGCACCGTCATCGCCAGACGATAGTCACCGAGCGAGAGCGACGGCGACGCACACAGCGCGCGCAGCACGGCGTTCTGCAACGTTCCGTGGTAACTCGCGGCAGCGTTCGCTTCGTCACGCGGTGATTCCTGCGAGACCGGGGAATTCACCGGCGCCAGCACGAACGCGTTCTCCGCCGTCAGCTCCGCTGTCACACCGGTGCCGGAGAGCATCTCTTCAAGCGCTTCATGTGGGGAGTGGATACCGGACACGGCATGCGAACGACGGCCTTCCACCAGCGACGACGGGTAAAAGACAGACATACGCGTGAGCGCGTCGAAGCGGGCGAGCGCGTCCTTCAAGGGAAGCTCCGGGATATCGAACGACTGCGCCTGTGGGACACTCGTTCGCGCAATGGCGGCCGGACCGAACAGCAGACACGCGAGCCACCCAAGCGCTAATACGCCAGCCAGCCAACTCACCCCGGCGGGCGATTTCCGCATCCCCGTTGATCCACTAATGATTTGTAAGAATTCCTGACAATTCTCGTGTCCGATTGTGACGATGCTTTGACAATGCGCAGGATCGCCTTCTCAAAAAAAACCCGTAACGCGCCCACGGGGTAGTAAGCGCGCTACGGGCCAACCAGTCGTCTGCTGGACGTGATACTGCCGCGCGGGGAGATCCCCAGGCTCGAGAGGAAAACGCGCTTGATGCGCCGCGCGGCGACGCTTCAGTTGAGCGTCATCGGTGCCTGCGATTCTGCGGCATCGACACCCGCGAGGGCGTCGCCCGGCGTAGCCAGTTCGTCACGCGGTGCGGCGGCCTGACCGGTCGCCTGCTGCGTGAAGTTGCGCAGATGCAGGAAAAACTGTCCCATCATTTCGACCCACAGACGCATCGAGAAGCGCAGGAATTCCGACGTGACGCCACCGGCGGCGAACACGTCCATCTCCAGCACGAGGAATTCGCCGTGCGCAGCCACGCGCGCAAAACGGCGCGAACGGTGCCATTCGTTGATGAGCCCTTCGGGCAGATCGCCGCCCTGAATGCGCAGCGGGCAGCTCAGCGTGAGATCCAGATACTGATCGACACCGGCCTGATTGCCCCAGTGCACCTGATAGCCGATGCCGTGGCTCGCGCTGTGCAGACGCGTCACCAGATCGTCCTGCTGAACCGAGACGGCGCAACCGGCGGCACGAATCGCGTCGGCCACCTGTGCGGACGTCATGAAGGTGATGACATCCAGGGGTGACGACTCGCTTGACGTCACCGGCGCGGCTGCTTGTGCTGCGTCGTGGTTGTCTTGTTGCATCGTGTTCTCTTCGTTCATGCCAGTGGTCCTCAACGTCCGTTTTTGATATCTGATACTGCGTTCTGCTCGTCGAACTTGCCCTCGTAGAGCTTGTCGCCGTACTGCTGCGCGATCTGTTCGTACTTCACGCGCGCTTGCGCGGCGAACGGCTGACGTGCGGCCACAATCGTGGCGACGTCCATCGTCTCGTAGGCCGTCAGGATTTCCTGACCGACGGCGTACAAACGATCGTTCTTCTCTTGCGCGAGCTTGAGCGCGGCCCGTTGTGCGGCCGCCTCCTCGGCGAGCTGCTTGCGCTGCGCGTCGGCCTGACGCGCGAGCTTGAGCAGTTCGTCGTACGCATTGCGATACTGCGCGATCTGTGTGTTGGCCTTGTCGGCAATCGTCTTCACTTCCGATTGCGACGCGCGAGCGTCCTGCGCCAGACGCTCACGCGACTGACGCTCCGCGGCCAACTGCTGCTGCGCGTCGTCCAGTTGCTTGCGCAGCGCTTCGGGCGAGTCCTTGCTGGCCTTGCCCGCAGTACCGGCGGTCGCACCACCGGCCTTGAGCGCCGCGAGTTCGTTCTTCGCCTGCTGAAGCTGATCCGTCGTCGTGCGCAGTTGCGTGCGCAGACGCTCTTCCATCGTCGGCGCGCCCTGCGGCGTCTGCGCCAGCGCGGCCGAGCTCACGGCGAGCAGCATGGCCGCTGCCGTGACCTTGGCACCTGAAGTCAGACGCGACACCACGCGCGGGGGCTGATGGCTCATGACACCTCCTTAGAATCGCGCGTTGACTTCGATTTGCAGCGTGTCGATCGACAACGGCTGACCATAAACTTCCTTCGTCGACAACCAGCGGCCCGTGATCCAGGCGTTCTTGTCGAATGCGTACGAGCCGCCCAGGTAGTAACCCTTCGCGTTCGTGCCACCGCCGTGGAACGTCGAATCGTTGTAGGCATCGGGCACGGCATCCGGCTCGATACGCTTGTAGCCGAACAGCACGTTCCAGTCGCCGCGCGAGGCCATGACCGGCTTGCCGAAGGTGGCCTGGAACATGTACGCGTTCGGGCCGCTCTTGAAGTTCGCGCGCGTGGCCGTGCCCGCCGCGAAGTTGTTCACGATGCCGCCGTTCGAGCGCGCCCACATCTCGCCCTCGTTGTAGGCCAGGTTGCGGATGTAGTTCACGTCGAAGCGCAGCGGGTAGCGGCCGGCGAGCACCGTATCCCAACGCGCCGACAGATCGAGCAACTGGAACTTCGACGCGTAGCCGACGTACTGCGGCTGTGCCGTGTTGGCCGGATCGAGCGGGTTGAGCGCGATGTTACGCAGCAGCATGAGCGTATTGCCCTTCTGCATGAACGCCGGGCGCGACCAGTCCGAATCGCAGCTCGTCTGACCGGCGTAGAGCGCGCACGGCGACGAGAGCTGACCGGTGATGTTGCGGAAGTCGAAGTAACCGACCGTGCCGCGGAAGCTGTTCTTCGAGTCGAGCTTCCAGTTCGCGCCGAATTGCGTGCCGAGCATCCACTTCGTCTGGCTCGACATCTTGCTCTGGCTGTTCGACGGCGAGTTGTCGCCCGAGTATTCCAGCGGGATGAAGCCCAGCGAGCCGAACAGTTCGACGTTCGGGTTCGTCGGCAGCGCCTTGTTGAACTGCGCGGCGATACCGTCGATGTTCAGGTCGCTCGAGAACAGCATGTCGCTCGTGACGTACGGGGGTGCGAAGCGACCGCCCGTCACCTTCATCCACGTGAACGGCTGATACGACATCCACATCTGGTCGAGCCAGACGCTCTTCTTGTTCAGACCGCCGCCCAGGGTGGTATTGGTCGAGACCGGGCTGTCGTCGTTGCTGCTCGCGAGTCGCACACCGGCCTTCACCTGTTCGGACACGTCCGCGAAGATGCCGAAGCGTGCGCGCGCACGGAACTGGTTGGTGCGGTTCTGCGTGGTGTTGAGCAGCGGCGGGAGCGTGAGGTTGGTGTTCGAGTTGACGTCGAAGCCATTGCCCTTGTTGATCTGCGCCCAGTCGATCTGCGTGTTCGTGTTGCTGCTGGAGTAGAAGCGCGATTCGTTACGCAGACGGAAGTCGCCTTCGATGTGAATGCGCTTGGTCCACTCCGGCGTCTCGTTCGGGGCGGCCCAGCCTTCGCTCTTGGCTTGCGCCATGACTTCGTTCTTCACCTCGTCGCGAATCTGGTCGCGCGTGGTCTGGGAGATGTACGGGATACGCACGTCGCCCGGCTCGGCACCGGCCCAGCCTGCACCTGCCGCACCACCCGCCACGGCGGCACCCGCCGGGGCGGCAGCGGCTTGCTTCTGTGCCGCTTGCGACGCCGCATACGCTTCGGTCTCGGCCTGTGCGAGCAGCGCTTCGCCGGTGGCTTTGTCGATCGCGCCGCTCTTGATCAGGCCGCGAATGAGCTTGACCATCGCGGTCTCTTGCGGCGCAGCCTGGGCTTGCGCCTGCGCGAGTCCGGCGGTGCCCAGCAGCGCGAGCGCCAGTGCGACAGCGCCCGCCGTGCCGGCGGCGCGACGGGGTGCCCCTCGGCGTGCGCCCCCGTCAGTCATACGTTCCAGTGCTTTCATTTTGTGTGTGACTTTTGCGTAAAAAGGATGGTCTGCTTCAGCCCGGTCGGCCGCTTGGCCCGCTTGGCCCGTCTGGCATGTGATGTCGGTCATGGGCGACGTCCCCGAATGCTCATCGCCAGCGGATAGCGCAGCGACGCAGGCGGCTTCTCTTCCGCACGGAAGTCGCGCAGCATGGCGAGCACCGCTTCGTCGATGGTCGAGCTACCCGTGCCGCGCACCAGTTGCACGCGCGTCGCACGGCCGTCGGCGTCGAGCCAGAGATCGATGCGAACGTCGTCGAACGCGAGCGTGCGGGTGCGCTGATCGCGCCCGAACGCCTGTTGCAACGAGCTGGCGAGCCAGGCGCTGTACGAGCGGCTGCCCAGACCACCGCCACCACCGGTCATGCCGCCGCCGCTGCCTGCGCCAATGCCGAAGGCATCGGTGCCGGCCTGCGCGTCGCCATTGATCGTCACGGCGTCTCCCAGATCCTTGGTCGGGCTGGGCGGCGTGTCGTCCTTGGGCGGCTCGACCGGATCGGCCGGCTTGGGCTCGACGACCTCCGGCTTGACCTTCTCCGGCGTCGGCTCAGGCGGCTTCTCCTGAGGCGGCGGCGGAGGGGGCGGCGGAGGCAGCATGAGCATCGGCGGGCTGTTGACCTCGCGGCGCATGCTGGCCTTGTCGGTGAGCAGGTGCCAGAAGAGCGCCGCCAGACCGATGACCACCACGGCACCGACGATCAGCCCGCCACGACGCCGCAGGAGGGTGAGCGCCGGGCTGGACGTCGTCGACTTAACCGGGGCGCGCGGGGGGCGAGACGCGAAATCGCGAGGTTTCACGCTGCGCTCCTTACTGCGGCTTGCCGGTCACGAGGCCGACCTGATTGAGATCGATGCGACGCAACAGGTCGAGCACTTCCACGACCTTGGCGTACTGCACCTGCGCGTCGCCGCGCACGATCACCGGGAAGTCGGGCGTGACCGCCTTTTCCGTGCGCAAGCGATCCTCAAGCTCGTTAAGCGTCACCGGATAGGCGTCGAGAAACACCTGCCCCGCGTTGTCGACCGTGATGGCCTTGGTCTTCGGCTTCTCCAGCGCCACCGAAGAACTCGCCTTCGGCAGATCGACCTTGATGCCGGGAATGCTGGCGTTACTCGTGAGAATGAAGATCACCAGCACCACCAGCAGCACGTCGACGAACGGCGTGATGTTGATGCCACCCGCGCGCTTCTTCGCAGCGAATCGCGTTGCGTTAGCCATGATTCGTCCCCGTCACGCGCGCTGCAGCACGGGCTGACGGCGGCCTTCGCCCTGCTCTTCCGCGAGGCGCGTCGTGAACTCGTCGACGAACACCGCCATGTCGGCCGCCAGAGCGTCCGAGCGCGAGACCAGCCAGTTGTAGCCGAACAGTGCAGGGATAGCGACGCCGAGACCGGCTGCCGTACACAGCAGTGCGGCAGCCATGCCCGGGGCCACCGAGTTGATGTCTACCGCGCCCGCCATGGCTGCGACGACGAACACCAGCATGATCCCGATCACCGTGCCGAACAGACCCACGTACGGCGCACCTTCGATCGACGTCGACAGCCAGTTCATGCGCTTGCTCATCGTTTCGACTTCACGCACCATCACGCCGTCCATCGACGCGCGAATGGCGCTGATGGTCGCGTCGGAGACAGCGCTCGTGTCGTAGCCGAGTTCGTGGCGGCGGTGCAGTTCGTCGAGCGCGACTTCGTACAGACGCCACAGCGGCGATTGTTCGCGCACTTCGTCAGGCACGCGGTTGGTGCGCGCGATCTGATCGAGCGGCGCGCCCGACGCCTGGCGAAAGTGCTCCATGAACACGGTGTTGGCGCGCGTCTTCGCGCTGTAGCTGCGGCTCTTCGTGATCATGATGACCCACGACACCAGCGCCATCAGGCCGAGCACGACCACGACCACCCAGGCGTCGACCGGCATGGCCGCGAGGATGAACGCGAAGTGGCTCTTGCCCGCTTGCTGTTCGTCCGGACCGAAGGCGATCAGGCGCGATTCGGCACCTTGCGAGACGGCGTCCGTCTGAATCAGTGCAGCAGGACGCGCGACCTTCGACAGGCGCACTTCGTCTACAGCCCCGGAGAAGCGAGCCAGTCCAGCGGCTGCGCCATCGGCGTCGCCACCGATGATCGTCGGCGAGTTCAGTGCGGGCAGTGTTGCGGCGACCGAACCGGCGGCGTGACCGGCGACGTACAACGTCACCGTCTTACCGTCGCTCGTGACGGCCAGATGCGACCACTGACCGGCCTGAATCGGCTGACCCGGCTGGCTGCGCTGACCACCGACCTGCACGAACGGCACACCCTGATCGACGCCCACCAGCAGATCGCTGCCGCCATCGCGACGCGTGTAAATCCCTTCGTTCGCGCCGAGCTTCTCCGGACGCACCCACGCCGAGAACGTGAAGTTGCTGCCAGCCGCGATGGCCAGCGACGGCGAGGCAGGCAGCACGAGCGGCGAAGCGCCCGCCTGAATGCCGCGACCGATGATCGCGCCGTCGAGCGTGACGACCGGGTTCTGGCTGTTGTTGCCGTAGGCTGTCGTGTCGCGGGCGGGCACGTTCGACTCGCCGAAGTGATAGACCGCCGTGTAATCCGGGTCGAACACGCGCTGGCCGTTACCGGCTGCGGGTGCCTTGCGGTTGCCGTAGTACATCCAGATCTGCTGCTTGTTGGCCGCGGTCACAGCCGGCACGTCGACCCACACGAGGGCGATGCCCAGCACCGGATCGAATTGCTCGATCTGGTGATTCAGCACGGTCTTGTCGTCGCCCGCGACGAAGCGCAGGTCCGCGCCGGTCTCGTTCACGCCTTCGAAGCTGAAGTTACCGGTGTGCAGGCGCAGCAGCATCGGCACACGGCCGGCGTCGCCCGTGATGTTGCCGCCTTGCGGGCCGGCGTCGATGGTGATCGGCTTGCGGTACGCCCAATCCGGTTGCCACCAGGCGTGCGCGAGCACCGGCATCAACGTGCCGATCAGCGCAAGCAGGAATGGAAGAATGCGTCGCATGGCTGTAGTTCTCCGTGTATACCGCCTGACGCATCGAGTGAGCGCACCAGGCATCAGGTCGTAAATGTTGTTTGGTTGAAGTCGTCGATCAGTAAGTCGCCGTCACGCTGAAGTTGAAGCGTGGCTGGTAGCGTTCGGTGCGCGGGCCGTTCGTCAGCGGCCAGGCGGCGTCGAAGCGCCCCGTCACGTGCGACGTGAGCTTCAGCGACGTGCCCACACCGAGCGACGCGAGCGAGTACGTCGAGGTCTGTTCCGGCAGCGCATCGCGCAAGCCCAGACGCGCACCGTCGAAGAACGCATAGGCGCGCCAGTTCGAGACGATCGGGGCGAGCAACGGGATCGGCGGCGTACGCCATTCGATCGAGCCGACCACGCCGTAGTCGCCCGTGGCTTCTGCCGAGAGATAACCGCGCACCGAGTTCATGCCGCCACCGGCGATCTGTTCGTTCGAGACCAGCGGAGAGTCGGTCAGCTGCGTGGCCACGCGCGCGGCCAGTTGCCAGCCGCCGCCAATCGTGTACGTGCCGTTCGCGTCGGCGCGCAGCACCGTGAAGCTCGGCGAGGCCTTGTAGCGCTTCGCGTCGAACTGCGCCGGGCTGCTGCCGTAGCCGAGGAAGCTCGACATGCCGGTCGTGATCGACGTGTTCAGACCGGCTTGGAAGCTCTCGTTCTGATAGAAGCCGCTGTAGCCGATCGTGATCGGGGCGTACTTGAGCGGCACCACGTCGCCGGCCGTACCGAAGCGCGTGGTTTCCGTGTTGTCCTTGAAGTCCACGCCCAGGCTGAAGGCGTGGTACCAGTTGCCCGTGTCCGGCACCGTGTACGTGGTCTTCAGGCCGATCGCGTGACCCTTGCCAAGCACCGTGGTGCCGCCGGTCGTAGCGACGTTGCTGTCGGACTGATAGCCGTTGAGTTCGAGCGACCAGGGCGACGAGCCCAGCGGCGCGACGTACGAACCCGACCAGACCTTGCTCTGTTTGAAGTCCTGCGGCGCGCCGAAGAAGCTCATCGACACACGGTGGCCGAGTTGCCACAGGTTGTCGTAGCCGAGCGAGGCGAGCATGCGCAGCGGCTTCGTGTCGGCGCTGCGGTCGTTGTTCAGACTGAAGCTCGCGCGCCACGGGTTCGTGTCTTCGACCTTGAGGTCGACGTCCATCGTGCCCGGCACCGCGCCCTGCTTGACCAGCGGCACGACCTGCTGCTCACCGGTGCGGTTCAGCGCCGTGAGTTCCGCCTGTGCGGCGTTGAAGTCAGGCACCTTGCCCTCGGCCAGCGACGGCACGCGCTCGCGCACTTCGCGCGGCGAGTGGTATTCCGAGCCGACAACGCGCAGACGTCCCAGCTTGGTCTCGCTCACCTTCAGATAGACGATGCCGCCCGTGACCTGCTGCTCGGGCAGGTCGACGTACACCGACTGATAGCCCTTGGCCTGATAGGCGGCGAGCAGCGCGTCGCGCGCGGCTTCGATGTCGGCGAGCGTTCGGTTAGGGCCCAGATAAGGCGTGACGGCCTTCTCGATGGTGCGAATATCGAGCACCGTATTGCCGCGCACGATGTACTCGTTGATGTTCACCTGCTTGCCCGCGTCGGCGGATTTCTCCTTGGTGCCGTCAGCCGCAGGTGCGCCAGCCTGCGGCGCTACCGCAGGCGATGGGTCCGGTTGTGCTGCTTCGGTTTGCTGAGCAATCGCAACGCCATGAACAGTTCCCCCCAACGTGACTGCGCACACTGCCGCCCAGCGCAGCCACGGCCGGTTCGTTTTCATCAAACGCATATAGAAGACTCTGACTTGTTAGGTCGACGCGGCCCTGCCCGATGCAGTGCCCCCGGTGGCCTGGCGCTTACCCAAGACGCTTTCCTGACGCCTCAGGGTTCGCCCGTCCGCACGCAATCCGTGTCGACATTTCTCTCGAATACGGATACCTAGACGGGTGAGCTGACGACCAACTAACGTTTGTCACGAGAAATTCATCTTTCTCGAAAAACGCGCGGGCTGACGTATGCTTGTCCCTGATTTGTTCGGTCGGAGTCCTGATGGATAACGATGGTTTTTGACGGGGAGACGTGCGATGACGAGGCAGCGCAACAGCACAGACGTTAGGGGTCAGATGAAAAATCGAATGGGCAAACTCGGCGCGACGATCGCAGCAACGGTGTTGCTGGGCGCGGTGTCGCCGCTCGCCGCAGCGGCGGACGACGCGCCGCGCGTTGGCGGCGCAGCACCGGCATCGCGGGCAGGCTGCGTGGATGTCGAGGTGAACGGCCAGCGTTCGCCGTCCTACGACTGCCTGACGAATCAGTTGCAGCCGGCCTCCGCGCCCGGTTCGGGCCGCGCGCCGGGACTGGAGTCCGAAGAGATCGCCAACAAGCCGAGCAATCAGATCGGCGGACAGTTCAACTGGAGCGCGACGTCTCAGCGCATGGGAAACAGTTTCGGCAACTCGGCCACGCCACAGCGTCCGGCAGCGCCGCCACCGTCTGCGCCTGTCGTGACACCTGGTCGCTGATCCACTGAACTACCGAGCAGAAAAAACGCCACCCGGTGTGGGTGGCGTATTGTCATTGTCGGTCGATGTCGATGGACGTCAGGCCAGCTCTCGCCTGTTCCGTCCGATCCCGCCGTGATACAGCGCGGGCGACGTCATGCCGAGCTTGTGCGCCATGATGACGAGATCGGCAAACGAGCGGGCTTCCATCTTGCGCATCGCATTCCCGCGATGAATCTTGACGGTGACTTCGCTGATGCCGAGTTCGTCGGCAATGTGCTTGTTCATCCGCCCCGCCGCCACGAGCGCCATGACTTCACGCTCCCGTTGCGAGAGCCGTTGAGCGCGCTCGATCACGTCGGTGCTCGCGCGCTCGCGTCCGAGGCGTTGCCGGTCGAGTGCCAGCGCCGCACCCACCGCACTGAGCAACACGCCCTCAGGCATCGGCTTGGTCAGGTAATCGACCGCGCCCGCTTTCATGCCGCGCACGCTGGTCGTCACGTCGGCCCGGTCGGTGATGAGCACAACGGGAATCGGGTCTTGCAAATCGATGAGGGCATCCTGGAGCAAGAGGCCGCCACTGGGCGCACCCAGGTCGGCGTCCAGCACAAGGCACGCCGGTCCGACGCTGCGCTCACTGGCGAGAAATGCAGCCGCGCTCGTCAGGCCGCGCGCCCGCAGGCCAGCGTCGGTCAGTTGTGCACAAAGCGTGTCGTTCTCCGCCAGGTCTTGGGCCAAGACGTAGACGGTCGCGATGTCGCTGTCCGGAAGCGCGTTCATGCAGGTGCGATGTATTGATTCGGTGAAGCTGAGTATACGTCAGTCACGTGACGTTCAAAACCGCGAAAAAGCACGAACGTGCTTGCGTTTTTGCGGTTCAAGGACGCGACTTCCGTGTCAGAGCACCGCCCGGCGCGGCGTTCGGGCGCTAATACGAAAAGACGATAGTGGGCCGACGGGAGTCGGCATACGCTCATGGACCGTCATTCGTGGCGCTCCGGCGGCCTTCCGGGCCGTGCCGGCGGCATCCGCGAGCGGCGCAAACGTCCGCCGACTTTCCACCGGAGCCTCCCATGTCAAATCCCGACCTCATTCTGGTCAATGGCAAGTTCACCACGCTCGACCGCGCAAACCCGCAGGCGGACGCTGTCGCGCTCACCGGCGGCACCTTCACCGCCGTGGGCACGCGAGACGACGTGATGCGCCTGGCCGGTAACGCCACGCAGGTCATCGACCTCAAGGGACGACGCGTGATTCCGGGGTTGATCGACAGCCACATGCACATCATTCGTGGCGGCCTGAACTACAACATGGAGCTTCGCTGGGACGGTGTGCGCTCGCTGGCGGACGCCATGCGCATGCTCAAGGCGCAGGTCGACCGCACGCCCGCGCCGCAATGGGTGCGCGTGGTCGGCGGCTTCACCGAGCATCAGTTCGCAGAGAAGCGCCTGCCGACCATCGACGAGCTGAACGCCGTCGCGCCCGACACGCCGGTGTTCATCCTGCATCTGTACGACCGCGCGATTCTGAACGCTGCGGCGCTGCGCACCGTCGGCTATACGAAAGACACACCGAACCCGCCGGGCGGCGAAATCGTGCGCGATGCGTCGGGCAACCCGACCGGCCTGCTGCTCGCCAAACCGAACGCGACCATTCTTTACGCGACGCTCGCCAAAGGACCGAAGCTCCCCCCGGAGTATCAGAAAAACTCGACACGCCACTTCATGCGCGAAGTGAACCGGCTCGGCGTGACAGGCGTCATCGACGCAGGTGGTGGCTTCCAGAACTACCCCGAGGATTACAGCATCATCGAAGAACTGCACCGCGAAGGGCAGCTGACGGTGCGCCTCGCGTACAACCTGTTCACGCAGAAGCCCAAGGCCGAACTCGCGGACTTCAGCCAGTGGGTCAAGCAAGTCAGCCCGGGGCAAGGCGACGATCTCTATCGTCACAACGGTGCGGGTGAAATGCTCGTGTACACGGCGGCCGACTTCGAGGACTTCCGGGTGGAGCGACCGGAGATGCCTCAGTCGATGGAGGACGATCTCGAACCGGTGGTGCGACTGCTCGCGGAGAACCGCTGGCCGTGGCGTCTGCACGCCACTTACGACGAGACGATCTCCCGCGCGCTCAACGTCTACGAGAAGGTCGCGAAGGACATCCCGTTCGACGGCCTGCACTGGTTCTTCGACCACGCCGAGACGATCAGCGACCGCAACATCGACCGCATTGCGGCACTCGGCGGCGGCATTGCCGTGCAGCACCGCATGGCGTATCAGGGCGAGTACTTCGTGGAGCGCTACGGTGCGAAAGCCGCCGAGGCGACGCCGCCGGTGCGTCGCATGCTGGAGCGTGGCGTGAAGGTCGGTGCGGGCACGGATGCGACACGCGTCGCCTCGTACAACCCGTGGGTGTCGCTGTACTGGCTCGTGACCGGCAAGACCGTCGGCGGGCTGCGCATGGCCGCGCCGGGCAGCCTGCTCGACCGCGACGAAGCGCTGCGTCTGTGGACGGAAGCGAACACATGGTTCTCGTCCGAAGTCGGCAAGAAGGGACAGATCAAGGTCGGGCAGCTCGCCGATCTGGCGGTGCTGTCGGAAGACTACTTCAGCGTGCCGGAAGACGACATTCAGGACATCACCTCAGTGCTCACGATGCTGGGCGGCAAGGTCGTGTATGGCGACGGCGACTTCGGCAGCTATGCACCGGCGCTGCCGCCTGCGATGCCTGACTGGTCGCCCGCGCGACACGGCGTGGGGTATCAGCCGCGACAACCCAACGTGCTCAACGTGAGCGTGAGTTGCGCATGTGCGACGTCGTGCGGCGTGCACGGCCATGCGCACGCCAAGGCATGGTCGTCGAACGTCCCCGCGTCGGACGAGAGCGGGTTCTGGGGCGCGCTCGGGTGCTCGTGCTGGGCGTTCTGATTTCGATAACGTTGCTACCCACTGTTGAGGTTCGTCATGGCTACGCTGCTGCCGTCGTCCGATCCTTCCTCGTCATTGGCACGCGAGACGTCGTTGCTGCCGGGCTGGGCTTACTGGCTTGCACTGTTGCTGCTGTGCAGCGCGTATCTGCAAGGTGGGATCGACAAGGCGCTTGATTTCTCGGGTGCCATCGCCGAGATGCAGCACTTCGGCCTGTCGCCTGCGGCACCGATGGCAGTCGCTGTCATCGTGCTGGAAATCGGTGCTTCACTGATGATCCTGACGGGCAAGGGTCGATGGCTGGGGGCGTTGGCGCTGGCAGCATTCACGCTGGCCGCGACGTTCCTTGCCAATCGCTTCTGGTCAGCGCCGCCGGACACCCGCACGATGCTCGCCAACAGTTTCTTCGAACACCTCGGACTCGTCGGCGGCTTTATCGCCGTGGCGTGGTACGACCTCAGAACGCGCACCGCGCGGAGTCAATCATGAAGCTCTATGTCATTTCGCTTGCCGTGGGCGTGCTCGTCGGCATCATCTACGGCGGCCTTGGCGTGCGCTCACCAGCACCGCCTGCCGTCGCACTCATCGGTCTGCTCGGCATGCTGATCGGCGAACAGGTTGTGCCGCCGGTCAAGCGTCTGCTCGCCGGGGAGCCGGTGAACCTCGTATGGTTTCATCGCGAGTGCGTGCCGAAGATTACCGGGCTGCCGGGGCCGGTCGCGCAGGCGACGAAGGATGGGGATAAGGCTGAGGTGCCGAAGGGGTAAGCCCCGGCGCAACGCTTCACTCGCGCAAGGCGACGTTGAGTTTCTTGAAGAAACTCGCTGCCGCTGTCCGATCGCTTTCTTGAAACGTCGAAAGACGAAGGAACTGCGACATGACTCGAACCTGCCCCTCCCCTCCCTTCAGAGCCGCAATGTGTTCCAGCGCAATCAGGAGGGATTCTGTGGGGCATGATTCGATTTTTTTGAGCCATTCCAAAATTCGATCTGGCGGATGCTCCGAAGACTGCAACTTCAGTGCGTGTCGTCCTGTGCTCCCAACCTCGGATTGGAAGGGCATACCCATGCCGAGGCCCATGCGACGGCACAGTGCTATCTCATCACCGAAACTGTAGTCTTCGTGTTTCGGATCGCAGCCCATTTCCATCTCATCGCCGACGCCGCAGCCTTCGTGATTCGGATCGCGCAGCGTCAACGCAGCCTGCCAGCTTTCCAATTCCGACTTTTGCCTCGCGCCGGTCAGATCTGTGGAAAACTCGCCCTCATCGGCGTCGCCAGTGCGGCACTCCTCTTTCGAGACTGAGCCAGCGCACGCGGCTGGTTGTCCTGCTTCCCCAACGTACATGATGACTCTCCATAAGTGACCTAAACCGTCACCCTGGCACTCGTCTGGCACGTCGATTTGCGCGTCGGATCTGTGATTTTCGGGTTCTGGTGACACTGGATGCGAGAGACGGCCGTTACCTACGCGCGCGTCTGGGAGACTTCACGTCCGCCAGTTCGCGAATCACGTCGATCAACGCGCGCAGCGCCGCCGGAATGTGACGTCGGCCGGGATAGTAGAGCGCGAGGCCGTCGAACGGCGGCGTCCAGGCTTGCAGCACGCGCACCAGCGTGCCCGCTTCGAGATCTTTGTGCACATCCCACTCAGTCAGATATCCCACACCGACGCCCGAGCGCACGGCTTCCAGAATCAGCGCACCGTCGTCCAGCGTCATCGGGCCGTCCACATCGACGCGCATCGTTTGGCCGTGCCGCTCGAACTCCCAGTGGAACATCTTGCCGCTCGGCATCCGGGTGCGAATGCACTGATGCTTGCGTAAGTCGTCCGGCGTACGCGGCGGCTTATGGCGGGAGAAATACGCTGGCGTGGCGACAACCGCGAAGCACTGTTGGTCGCCGAACGGCACGGCGATCATGTCCTGCGGCACCGACTCCCTCAGCCGAATCCCCGCATCGAACCCTTCCACAACGATGTCGATGAGACGGCCTTCCGTCACGATGTCCAGCTTGACGTCCGGGTAGCGCCGCGAGAACTCGATCAACACGGGCATGACCCGGTGCACCGCGCCGGCCGAACTATTGATGCGCAGCGTGCCCGAGGGAGAATCGCGAAAGCTGCCGGCTTCATCGAGCGCCGTCTGAATCGTCGAGAGCGCGGGTGCGACGCTGTTGACGAATTGCGCGCCGGCTTCGGAAAGCGACACGCTGCGCGTCGTCCGGTTAAAGAGCCGCACGCCGATGCGCGCTTCGAGCGCCGCGACGGCATGGCTTAACGCAGAGGTCGATACACCCATATCGTTTGCCGCCGCCCGAAAGCTCCGGTGACGCGCCACCGCCATGACGGCTTCCAGCTCGGTGAGTCCCGACGTCTTCATTGTCTTAAATTCCTCAACAAGGCATCCCGGATTGTACGGCTAGTCAGATCAATGACGGCGGACTATCTTGAGTCATCGAGACAGCCTTTCCCCCCGCCCCCCACTCATCATGAAGATCATCGATCAGATTTATATCGACGGTGCTTTCGTCACCCCGCACGGTGACGAGCTTTTCGATCTGTTCAACCCGGCGACCGAGCAAGTCATCGGCCGCGTTCGTCTGGCAGACGCCGAAGACGCCCGCCGTGCCATTGCAGCGGCCAAACGCGCGTTCCCGACGCATTCGCGAAGCACCAAAGCCGAACGCATCGCCATGCTTCAGCGCATGCATGCCGCCGTGTCCGCACGCGAAGACGACTTGCTCGACGCCATCATCGAGGAATATGGTGCCCCCGTCGCGTGGGCGCGCTGGATGGCGCGTCATGCGAGCGACGTCCTGTTGCAGGCCGCGAAGACGCTCGACAGCTACGACTTCGTGCGCCGAGCGGGCACGGCGGAAGTCGTGATGCAGCCGCTCGGCGTGGCGGGACTCATCACGCCCTGGAATAGCGATGCGGGCTTCATCTGCGGAAAACTGGCTGCGGCACTTGCTGCCGGTTGCACGGCCGTGATCAAGCCGAGCGAGATGAGTGCGATCCAGACGCGCATCGTGACCGAAGCACTGCACGACGCGCAGTTGCCGCCGGGCGTCGTCAATATCGTGACGGGGCGCGGTGACACCGTCGGCGCGCAGATCAGCACACACCCCGACGTCGCCAAGGTATCGTTCACCGGATCGACGGCGGTGGGCCGGTCGATCTTGCGTGCGGCGTCGGACACATTCAAACGGGTGACGCTTGAACTCGGCGGCAAATCGCCGATGATCGTGCTCGACGACGCGAACTTCACCGAGGCCATCCCGCTCGCGCTCAGCGCGGGCTTTATGAACAGTGGTCAGGCATGTGTCGCCGGGACACGGATTCTCGTGCCGCGAGCGCGACTGCGCGAATTCGAAGCGGGCATCGCCGCGGCGATGGCGCAGTTCCCGGCCGGCGATCCCCGCGATCCGAAGACGCACATCGGCCCGCTGGTCAGTCGAAAGCAATGGGATCGCGTGCAGCGCTACATTCGCATCGGCATCGAGGAGGGTGCGCGGTTGGTCGCCGGTGGCGAGGGTCGCCCGGCTGGGCTGGACGCCGGGTGGTTCGTACGCCCGACCGTCTTCAGCGACGTGCGCAACGACATGACGATTGCCCGTGAAGAAATCTTCGGGCCGGTGCTCTCGATCATTGCTTACCGCGATGAAGCGCAAGCCATCGCCATTGCCAACGACACGCCTTATGGCTTGCAAGCGTATGTCTGCGGTACGGATGTTGAGCGCGCCGCCGCCGTGTCAGCGCAAATCGAAGCGGGGCGCGTGCTCGTCAACACCCTCACCCACGAACCTGCCGCGCCGTTCGGCGGATTCAAGCAATCGGGTATCGGACGCGAGTACGGCACCTTCGGACTTGAAGCCTTCATGGAACCGAAGGCGGTGCTCGGCGTGTTGTGAGCAAAGCCGGATGGCGCGACGGGCACCGTTGAAGCACAACGACGCCCGTCATGCTGTCGGCAATATTTGCTGCTGGACTTACTTCCCAATCTCGTAGTGAAGCAGTAGCGCCGCTACGCGTGCCCGGTCCGCTTCGGGGATGCGGTCCATCCCCACGTACGCCCAGAATTCCTCGACGGCGGCGATGCCTTCGCGGCCATCTGTGAGCAGACACGCGAGTGCATCCGCGCGTCGTTCCGGCGGCAGAATGTCGAGGCTCAGGATCAGCGCATCCATCACGCGCTGCTTGCGGCTGCCTTTGAAGAAACGATCGCTGATGTCGCTAACGAATGCGGACCACGCTTCGGACTCGCTCCCGGCCGTCGCCGCGACGCCCCACTTTTCGATGAGCGCGGGGTTCGCCTTTAACGGTTCACGGAAAAACATGTAATCCACTGCGGGTTTCGGCACTGTCGGGTCGATCGTCCGCCTCGCGGAGAGGGTCGGCAGGGGTTGCCCCGCGCCGCGCGGCTCGACAAACACCGCGTCGGGGATGACCGACGGGCGAAGCCCGTGTCCGCGCATGAGTCGAACTGTGGTGAGATCGGCGCGAAAACGTTCGCGAAGCGGGCACAAATGCTGGTGAAGCGTGCGCGTCGCCGTTGGTACGGCACTCATCGTTGCTGCGCTCAGGGGATTCATCGTCGACCTCCATCAAGGAAAGGAGATCGCATCCTGACAGCGCTTCGCCTTCGGACTTTGCGATAGCAGCGGCGGGCTGTCAGTTCTGACGCAACAGCGGCCACATGCCTGCGTTCGCCAACGTCAGTTGCCGTTATCCGCCCATCGCCATGCGGGACGGTCGAGCGCGTGCTGGCCGAGAATTGTCGTCGCCGAGAAGGACTTCTCCAACTGGATCGAATTGCAGTCGGGGTCTTCTTCAAGTGCAGCGGCAAGACGCTGCGAGTGCGACACCACCCAGAGTTGGCTGCGCTGAGATGCACGACGGATCAAACGTCCCAACGCGGGCATCAGGTCGGGGTGAAGACTGGCCTCCGGTTCGTTGAGCACCATCAGTTCGGGCGGACGCGGCGTGAGCAAAGCGGCGCTCAGCAGCAAAAATCGCAGCGTTCCGTCGGACAGCTCTGCGGCGCTCAGCGGTCGCAGCAGGCCGTGCTGATTGAACTCCAGCATGAGTCCGCCACGCCCCGTGCCATCGATCGTGACGCTCGCACCGGGAAAAGCATCCGCCACCGTCTGCGCCAGCGCTTCGTGGTCGCCGATTTCGCGAATCGTTTGCCAGGCAGCGGCGAGATCCCGTCCGTCGTGATGCAACGCCACGGTGCGCGTGCCGATCTGAGGCCAGCGCGCGGGGGCGTCTGCATCGGTACGGAAGTGATCGTAGAAGCGCCAGTTGCGAATGCGTTCGCGCACGGTGAACACCTCGGGGCAGCTGTTGTCGTTGGCAATGTGAGAAAAGAGGCTCTCAAAGCGTGGCAGGCTGCTGGTGAGGATGTCCCACTCTCGCCCCGCCTTACGTCGCACCACGCCCCCCTGCCGGTCCACGAGCGTATTGGCGGGACGCAGAAAGTCGCCAGCCCAGATGCTCTCGTGCTTGAACTCCGGATCGGCACCGAACATGGAAACCCCTCCCGCGCTGCTCATCCCCATGCAGATGGCATAGCCGAAGGTGTCGCTGCTGAAACCGAGACGCATGCGCTCACGCTTTTGACGCGGGCCGCCCTGAATCGGCACTTCGCCGCGACGCATGCGTTCACTGATCGTCTCCGGCCCGGCCCACAGCACGGAGCCCAACCCACCCTCGCGCGCGATGGGACCGATGATGCCGTCGTTTGCCGTGGCGGCCAGCAAGCGCAGCGCGCGGTAAAGATTGGACTTCCCGCTGCCGTTGGCCCCGCTGATGACGTTAAGCCGTGTGAGCGGCATCACGAGCGACTGAATGGAACGGTAGTTGTCGATGGCGAGGGCGGTGAGCATGGCAGGCGGGGGGACTTGACGAATCGGGAGGAAACGGGAGCAAACGGGAGGAAGCGCAGCGCTCGAGCGCGAGGATTCAAGGATGACGAGGTTCGCAGATTATCCCTTCGAGCACGTCGCGCCGCCGACGTTCCCTAAATCCGGTGCGGCGCTTTCGCAGACGTCCCCTGTTCAAGGGACGCACAGCCGCGCCCACATGACATAAACTCACCGTTTCGACCTCTCACAGCGACACCTCGCCTGCCCCGATGTCAGACGTTACCCCTGAACCGAAAGACAGCTCCGGCGTTGCCGTCATCGACCGCGCCTGCGCCATTCTGTTCGCGTTCAAACCCGACGACAGCGCCCTCACGCTGGCCGAACTGGCTGCCCGCACCGGCCTCTACAAGAGCACCCTGCTGCGTCTCGCGGGCGCGCTTATCCAGCACCGCATGCTCATGCGGCTCGACGACGGCCGCTATCAGCTTGGCCCGGCGACGTTCATGCTCGGCGCGCAGTATCAGCGCAACCTGAACCTCGGCGACATTGTGCTGCCGTTGATGCGCGAGTTGGCCGACGCAAGCGGCGAGAGCGTGTCGTTCTACGTGCGGGACGACGCCGTGCGCGTGTGTCTGCATCGTGTCGATTCCACGCACGCCGTGCGATTCCACGTGCGCGAGGGCGACGTGCTGCCGCTCGAACACGGCTCGGGGGGATTGGCGTTGCTGGCCTTCGGTGGCGAGACGGGCGACGTCTACGACCGTATTCGCGAGGTGGGCTACAGCGTGTCGATGGGGGATCGCGAGCGCGATACGGCGGGGGTGTCGATGCCGGTGTTCGGTGTGCGTCAGACGCTGCGCGGTGTGGTGACGCTGGCCGGCCCTAGCTCACGCATCGACCGCGCGTTCATCGACCGACATCTGACGGATCTGTTTTCATGCGCCGCGCGCGCCACCGACGGACTCGGCGGTGACTCGCGGGTGCTGCGCGCACAGTGGCGCGCGTCCGACGCTCAGGGCAGCGAGCGCTCCGGCTGACCGGTGTAGCGATACGGCAACTGACGCGGCAACGGGCCTTTGTTGCGCTCGCCGCGTCCGCGCTGTTCCCACGCGTGCGACAGAATGCCCACGGCGCGCGACAACACGAACACCCCTCGCGCCAGCTCCGGCGCAAATCCCAGCTCGGCATAGATCACGGCAGTGATGCCGTCGATATTCATCGGCACCGGCTTTTGCTTGCGCGCCTTCAGATGCGCTTCGATGCCGCGTGCGATGGCCGCGTAATGCCCTTCGATCACCCCTTGCGCCACAGCATCGTCAACGATGGCGAGCAGTCGCGTTGCACGCGGATCGACGGGGTGGAAGCGATGACCGAAACCCGGCAGGTATTTTCCGTGTGCCTCGTTGAATGCGGCGATACCCTCCGCCACCGCGTCAGTGAGATCCGGCACTTCGGCGGTCGAGTCCGTCAGCCGCTGCGCGATGTCCTGATACAGCTCGACGGCCTGCTGACCCGCGCCACCATGCACGTCGTCCAGCGCATTGATGGCCGAGGCCATCGCGCCGTTGAGCGGCAAACCGCAGCTCGTGGCAATGCGCGAGATCGCAATCGACGGCGCATGCGGTCCGTGATCCACCGACGCGACGAGCGCCGCCTCCAGCAAGCGTGCCTGCGCATCGGTCGGCAGCTCGCCGCGCAGCATCAGCCAGATCATCTGCGGAAAGCTCACATGGCCGATCAGTTCCTGAATCGGATAGCCACGCACGTTGATCGATCCCGGGTGGATATCGATGATCGACGTGCTCCAGTAATCGGCGCACAGCGCCGCAGCATCGAGTGTCGGGTTCATGGTCAGATCACGCCGTCGGCGCGCAGTTGGTCGATGGAGGCGGCGTCGTAGCCGAGGCCGCTCAGCAGGGTCAGCGTATCCGCGCCGAGCGAAGGTGCGGGTGCAGTTGGCGCAGCATCGCCGTCGGAGAGACGGAAGCCCGCGCGCGTCACGCGCTGCGGCTGCGCTTCGCCCGGCACATCCAGTTCGCGCACGAACTCGCGCGAGGCGAGATGCGGATGCGCGAGAACGTCCGGCACCGAGAGCACACGCCCGGCGGGCACACCGCTCGCAACGAATTTCGTCTCCCAGTTCGCAGCGCTGTCGTGCGCGAGCGCAGCTTCGATTTCCGCTTTGAGCGCGTGACGATTCTGTTTGCGCGTATCGCGTTGCGCGAAGCGGGGATCGTCGGCGATATCCGGGCGGCCGATCAGCGCGCAAAGACTGACGAACTGACGCGTTTCGTTCGCCGCGATGTTGAGCAGGCCATCGCCGGTACGGAAGGTGCCGGACGGCGCAGCGGTGAAGTTCTCGTTGCCCATCGGCACCGGTGCGACGCCCGCGTTGAGGTAGTTCGAGACGACCCACCCCATCGTCGCGAGCGTGGCTTCGAGCATCGAGACGTCGAGCATGCGGCCCTGCCCTGTCGTGCGCGCATCGAGCAGCGCGGCGCAGATAGCGAACGCAGCCGTCAGTCCGCCGACGGTATCGGACACCGGATAACCGACACGCAACGGTGCGCTCTGCGCGTCGCCCGTCACGCTCATCACCCCCGAAATGCCCTGAATGATCTGATCGTAAGCGGGCCGCGACGACAACTCGCCGTCTGCGCCGAAGCCCGAGATCGCGCAATAGACGAGACGGGGATTGATCTCGCGCAGCACGTCGAAATCCAGACCGAGACGTGTCATCACGCCCGGACGGAAGTTCTCGACGAGCACGTCGCTCGACGCTACCAGATCCTTCAGGATGGCTTTGCCGCGCGGGTCTTTCAGGTTCAGCGTGAGCGAGCGCTTGCCGGCGTTCACTGCCACAAACGACGCGCCCATCTGACGTGAGGCGGCCGCTTTGTCAGCCCCCAGACGACGGGCCAGATCGCCCCCTTCGGGGTTTTCGACCTTGGTCACGTCAGCGCCCATCAGCGCCAGTTGATAAGCGCAGAACGGTCCCGCGAGGACGTTGGAGAGATCGAGGACTTTCACCCCGGCTAGCGGCAATGCCATCGTTGGCTCCCAAGAATGCGTGTTTCGGTTGAAGCGAGTTGCATCGGATCAGTACAAATCAATGCGAGATTTCGTCCAGCGTGCGCTGGTTGGTACGCGGCCCGAACAGGCCGATGGACGCCATCACCATGACCATCGCAAACGTGATCAGCGCGAACACGCCGGTCACATCGAAATGACGCAGGGCAAAGGCAATCATGAAGCCGGAGAACATGGCCGACAGACGCGACATCGAATACACGAAGCCAACGGCCCGGGCACGAATGCGCGTGGGGAACAGCTCGGTCTGATAGGCGTGATAGCCGACCGACAGCAGCGTGCCGCACAGCGTGATCGCCACACCCAGGATCATCAGCATGGCGGGCGAGGTCTGCACCGCGAACAGCGAACCGAAGATTGCGATGCCCAACGCCGAGAGCACGACCAGCGTCTTGCGTTCGATGCGATCGGCAATCGCCATACCGATGAGCGGACCGAACGGGTTCGAGATGGCGATGACGAACGAGTACATCAGGCTGTGCGTGATCGTGATGCCCTTGGACACGAGCAAGGTGGGCACCCATGACGCGAAGCCGTAGAACCCGATGGCTTGAAACAGGTTGAAGACCAGCAACGTGATGGCGCGACGGCGATACGGCTTCTGCCAGATTTCGCGGAACTTCGCCTTGGTCGCAGCGGGCTCGACACTCAGCACCGGCGGCGGCAACGGACGACCGGACTCACGTTGCACGCGCGCCTCCAGCGCCGAGAGAATCGCTTCGGCTTCGGCCGTGCGGCCTTGCTGCGCGAGCCAGCGCGGGCTCTCCGGCACACGACGGCGAATCGCCCAGACGATCAGTGCGCCCAGCGCGCCGATGATGACCACCGTACGCCACCCGTCCATCCCGAAGACTTGTTGCGGCACCAGCCACCACGACAGCAACGCCACCGCCGGCACGGCGAGGTATTGAATCAAGTGCATGAAGGCGAAGGCACGACCGCGCAGATGCTTCGGCGCGAGTTCGCTCACATACGTATCGATGGTCACCAGCTCGACGCCGACGCCGATCCCGGCAATCAGACGCCACAGGTTGATCATCGGAGCGGTGGTCTGAAACGCCATGATGAGCGTGGCGATGGAGTACCAGAGCAGCGAGACAGTGAAGATCGTGCGACGGCCGTAGCGGTCGGCGAGCCCCGTCAGAAAGAACGTGCCGATGAACAGCCCGGCGAAAGACGCCGCCACGAATGCACCGAGACCCGACACGCCGAAGAACGACGCCGTCGTTGTGGAGTACAACCCGCTCTTGACGAGGCCGGGGCCCACGTACGCGGTGAAGAAAAGATCGTAGAACTCGAACCAGCCGCCCAGCGCGAGCAGCAGGATCAGCATCCAGACGGAGCGCGTGGCCGGCAACCGGTCGATGCGCGCGTTGATCTGCCGACTCGCGTCGGACGGCCCGGAGTGGGCGGCGGGCGACTCGTGCACCGCGCCGACAGGCAAACTCGACATCTCAATCCTCCTTTGGATTGCGTTGCTGGTCATTCCGCAAAGTTCTGTCAGACAGAATGACGTTCTGTTTTATGAGAAGTCGAAGGGTATGCCTCGACATAGTGGGCGGATATCGGGGTTTACGCGGAGTGTCGGGGGGGGGGGGAAGGAGGAGGAGAGAGGGGGAGCGGTTCGGGCGCTGACGCCCGCCGCGAGTTCGGATCTGTGGACCTGGTCGATGGCCGCCAGGCCGTCACATCTCGTCCACCGCTGTGGTGGCGGTCGGCTGACCATCGTGGCACTCCAGCGAGAAGCGATTGCGCGTGTCGATGTAAAAGCTCGCACCGAAGCGTCCCACGGGGAAATAGTTTTGCAGACGCACACGCCACGCCTGCGTGTCGATCAGTTCGTCGCGCGCGTGCATGCGTTCCACGCGTCCGATGAAGATGTGGCGGCTCGGTGTCTCGAGCGTCTCCCAAAGTGTGCATTCGAACGCGACCGGGGCTTCGGCGATGCGAGGCGGGGCTACGAGACTACTCGCCACGGGTGTGAGCCCCGCATGCACGAGTTCGCTTCGCGTCGGCGGCAGACGCTCGCCGCACGCGTGCATGCGCGCCGCCATCGCCTCGTCCGTCAGGTGCACGACATATTCGCGCGTGCGCAGAATATTCACCGCCGTATCCTTGAGCGAATCGTCGTCTCGCCGGTTGATCGATAGCATCACGATCGGCGGTTCTTCGCCGAGCATGTTGAACATCGAGAATGGCGCGGCATTGACAACGCCCCCTTCGTTGACCGTCGTGACGAGTGCAATGGGACGCGGCACGATCAGGCTGGCCATCAACTTGTAGCGTTGATAAGCCGTAATTTCCCGGAAGTCGATTTCCATGCGATGGCCTCAGGCGCGCTGGCGAGTGGTGGATTTGGTTGATTTGGTAGCGCTGGTCGACGGTTTGGCGGCGTCGCGCTGCGCAGCGCCGGCCTCCGACAATCCGAGCAGCGAGGCAAGACTCTTCTGCCCACGCATCCGGGTCGTCTCGATGCGTCGCTCCAGTTCCTCCAGATGCGATTGCATACGGTCGATGGCACCCGCGGCATCCCGTTGCTCGATGCACGCCACGATGGCGGTGTGTTCGTCGTGCTCGCACGGCGCATAGCCCGGTGGCTCGTACAACCCCACGATGAGCGAGCAGCGCGAGATCAATTCACCGAGATAGCGCAGGAGCACCGCATTGCCTGCGAGCGCCGCCACGCGTAGATGGAAGTCACTCGCCAGCCGCGCCCAGGAGGGCTGATCGAAGCGGTGCATGGCCGCATGCTCGGCATCGAGTTGCCGACGCAGCATGACCAGATCCTCATCGGTCACCCTTGCCACCGCCAGTTCAACGAGCGCGCGCTCCAGCGCACGTCGCGCTTCGAAGATCTCGCGCGTTTCTTCCGGCGTCGGCTCGGCGATCACCGCGCCCTTGTTGGGACGCAGCGTGACGATGCCGTCATGCGCCAGACGTTCGAGCACTCGGCGTACGACCGCCCGGCCCACGTCGAAGAGCTGACAAAGCTCCGGCTCGGGGAGCTTGGTGCCGGGTGTCAGGCGGTGCGCCAGCACGCCGTCGACGATGGTCCGGTAGATATGCGTCTCGACGCGCGTCTCGGCGCTCTGCTCGAGCGTGTCGTCGGCCGGAGGAGAGTGCAGCGAGTGGAGCGAGAGCGGGCCGGAACCGGCGAGCCCGGTCGCTGCGGCGTCTGCGGCAGCACTGGTGGAATGACGGCGCGCTCGCGGCGCAGGCTTGTTGGTGGGCATAGCAGCTGAAGGCAGTAAGGTCGACGTCGGATCATCCGGACAATCCGGGCAATCGGGACAGTAAGGCTTGAGCGTCATGATGTCCTCAGCCCATCACGGCATCGGGCCGCGTCAGACTGACCGAGGCGACGTGTGCGGCGATATCGCCCGGGCGCGTGAGCCAAATCTCGCCGCGCTGTGCGGCTTGCACGATCGGTGTGAGCACCCGACGCAAGTGCCGCAGCCGGTAGGGTTGCCCTACGAGATAAGGATGCAACGCGATCCCCATGACCAGCGGCTGAGCGCGGGTCGGATGTTCGGCCTGTGCGTACATCTCGTCGAAGTTGTCGGCAATCATGTCGGCGAACGCCATGCCGTCCATCTGACGACCAACGATCATCGGAATGTCGTTGACCTCCTGCGGATAGGGCACCGACCAGAGCGTTCCATGGGTGGTTCGCATGCGCACCGGACGGTCGTCGTGGCACCAGTTCAGCGTATAGCGGTAACCGGTGCTGGCGAGCAGATCCGGCGTGTGATGCGTCTCCGAGATCCACGGCGAGAGCCATCCCGTGGGAGCACATCCCGTTGCCTGCGCCAGACGCGACCGGCAGTGCATGAGCAGATCGTGCTCGTGCGCGGGCTCGAAGTCGCTCTGACGTTGTGCGTTCGTGTGTCCGTGTCCGATCAGCTCGTCACCGCGAGCGACACAGGCGTGCACGAGCGCCGGGCAATGATCGAGCAGCGACGTGTTGAGCACGACACCTGCGGGCATCGACAGATCGTCGAACAAGTCCAGACAACGCCATGCGCCGACCCGATTGCCGTATTCGCGCCAGCTGAAATTGAGCACGTCCGGCTGCGGCGAAACGGGACCGAGATTCGCGCCCATCCCCTCCCCGAAGGCGAAGTGCTCCAGATTGAAACCCAGATAGACGGCCAGGCGCGCGCCATTGGGCCATCGATACGTATCGCGCGCCGTGATCGGCAGATAGTCGAAGCGGTCGTGGGAACGCAATGCGCCGAAGCGCGTGTCGCCGTTCGCCAGATCGTCACGTTCCGGAAGCGTCAGAGCAGAAGTCATCGGTATGTCGTCATTACGGTACGGCATCGCAGCAGGCTCAGCGACCAAGGCCGTTCATTCATCGTCGAATCGTTCGTTGTTCGAATCGCTTGTCCGGCGTCGGGCAGCTACACGACCGGACATGCATCCGCGTCATGAGCCGTCTTGAAACATCGGCGCACTGCCGCAGTGCGCGCGCGTTCCGAGTTGGCGCAAAACGCGTCGTCAACGAACACCACACAGAATCGTTCGCAATTTCAATGCCAGATCGTCAACACATTGCCGCGCATATCGTGCAAGGCGATTGCCATGAAATGTCGACGTGGTGGCACGCCTCTTGCGTACGGCGAAAACGTAGTGAGGGGTGCCCAATGCCTAAGCGCTCCTCGCCTTCGAATCGCTTCAGATGTGCCTTATGTGTTCTTACGGAGATTGCTCATGTCTGCCTCTGCACGTCGCCACACCCCCTGCTCCGCCCTCACCGGGGGCCCGGCACCGCTCGCCGCCCCCACCCGCCGCCGCTGGCTTCGCACCGGCGCGCTCGCCCTGGCGGCAGTGGGTATGACGTTTGCCGGCGTTTCGAGTTACGCAGCGGAAACGATCAAGATCGGCCTCGTCACCGCCCTCTCCGGCCAGTCGGCGCGAGCGGGTGACGCGTTGACCCGCGGCATGACCATCGCCATCGACGAGATCAACGCGAGCGGCGGCGTGCTCGGCGGCCGCAAGCTCGAACTGGTACGTCGCGACGACGAGGGCAACCCGGCCAAGGGCGTGCTCGCTGCGCGCGAACTGATTTACAAGGACAAGGTGGCTGTGCTCTTCGGCGGGCTGGATACGCCGGTCTCGATGGCCATCGTCCCGATCGCCAATCAGGAGAAAGTGCCTTTCATGGGGCCGTGGGCGGCAGGCACGCCGATTACCCGCAACGGTGCGAATCCGAATTACGTGTTCCGCGTCTCGGCGGTCGACGAGATCGTCGACGGTGCGATGGTGAACTACGCGCAGCAGACTTTCGGTGCGAAGAAGCTCGGCCTCATTCTCGTGAACAACCCGTGGGGTGAATCGAACGAAAAAGGCATCGTCGCGGCGCTCTCGGCAAAAGGCATGAAGCCTGCAGCGGTCGAGAAGTTCGAAGCCAACGACGTGGACGTCACACCGCAATTGGGACGCCTGAAGGCTGCCGGTGCAGACACACTGCTCATGGTCGGCAACGTCGGACCTTCGGCACAGGTCGTGAAGTCGCTCGACCGCATGGGCTGGAAGGTGCCCATCGTCTCTCACTGGGGCCCGGCAGGCGGGCGCTTCACCGAACTTGCAGGCCCCAACGCCAGAACCGTGCACTTCGTGCAGACGTACAGCTTCTTCGGTGCGACGTCACCGGTGAGTGCACGGGTGGTGGCTGCACTCAAGGCGAAGTACCCCGACATCAAGGGGCCGGACGACATCACGCCAGCGGTGGGCGTTGCCAATGCCTACGACGCGATGCGTCTCACAGCGCTCGCCATCGACCGCGCCGGGTCGACCAACGGGGATGCAATCCGCACAGGCTTCTACAAGATCGACCGCTACGACGGCCTCATCAAGACGTACGTAAAGCCGTTCAGCGAGCAGCAGCACGACGCGCTCTCTGCGCAGGACTACGTGTGGGCGCAATTCATCGACAACCGCATCGTGCCGGTGGCCGCCGCAGGGGCGAAGGTCGCGGCGAAGTAAAGCTTACGTAATGCCCGCGTCGTCGGTGACACGACGGCGCCAACGAACGGGCGTTGCCGAGGCAGCGTCCCGGAGGACATCTCATGCAATGGATCTCGGCGCTCGTCGCCGGCCTGGGGCTCGGCAGTATGTACGGCCTCATGGCGCTAGGCTTTCATCTGACTTTCGCCGTCAGCGCGACGGTCAATTTCGCGCAGGGCAGCTCGATGATGCTCGGCGCCGTACTGGCGTACACGTTTTCACAGACGCTCGGCTGGCCGATGCCGCTCGCCGTCGCCGCAGCGCTCGCGCTTTGCGCCGTCTACGGTCTGGTGGTCGAGCGGCTCGCGGTGCAGCCGTTCGTGCGGCGCGGTTCGAGCGCGTGGCTCATGGCGACGGTGGCGCTCGGCATCGTGCTCGATAACCTCGTCATGCTGACGTTCGGCACGGAGCCGCGCAGCCTGCCCTCTGCGCTCGCGCAAGGCGCGTTGCAGATCGGTGACACCGGGCTCGGCGTCTATCCGTTGCAACTGTTGATCCCCGTCGTCGGCCTCGCGCTCGCAGGCGTGCTGCATTACATCTTGCGACGCTCGCGCTGGGGTATCGCCATGCTGGCCGTTGTGCAGAACCGGGATGCGGCGCGCCTCATGGGGATTCCGATCCGGCGCACCATCGCCGGGGCCTTCGCTGTCTCGACGCTGCTTGCCGGGATTGCGGGCGTACTCATCGCGCCGCTGTTCAACGTGCAGGCGGACATGGGCACGGTCTTCGGTCTCAAGGCCTTTGCTGTCGCGATTCTCGGCGGATTGTCCAGCGCGTGGGGCGTGATGATTGCCGGCCTGCTGTTCGGCGTCGCCGAGGCGATGATCACGGCGACGCTCGGATCCGGCTACACCCAAATCATCACGTTCGGTCTGGTCATCGTGTTGCTGGCAATGCGTCCGGACGGCATGTTCGGTCGCGCGGAGGTACGTAAGGTATGAGCGATTCCGTGTTGCAAATGGCATCGAAAACCAACAGCGCCCGCGCAACGGCGACGCCCCGGCGTTCGCGCGACGATCTGGCATTGGGCGGCGCAATCGCCGTCGCGCTCCTGTCGATGGCCGGTGCTGCGTGTGTGGTGAACGGCTATTTCGTAGTGGTGATCGCTGGCGTGGCGTTGCTGGCTATCTGCGGTGTGGGCCTGAACCTTCTGCTGGGTTTGGCCGGACAGGTGTCGTTCGGCCACGTCGGCTTCTATGCGATTGGCGCCTACGCCGTGGCGATTCTGACCACACAGGCAGGCTGGCCGTTCTGGCCCGCGTGGCTGGCGGGTGGCGTCATCGCAGCATTCACCGGCGCCCTGCTGGCGGTACCGGCGCTGCGCGTGCGCGGGCCGGGACTCGCGATGGTGACGATTGCGTTCGGGTTCATCGTCGAGCATGGCGCGGTGGAGTGGCGCACGTTGACCGGCGGTCAGAACGGACTGATGGGCGTGATGCCGCCGGGCGTATTCGGCATAGCGGGCAGTGAACGAGTGGTGGCCGTGGCCGCGCTGGCGGTGCTGGCGGTCGCACTCGTCGTCTACGTTCGCATTTCACGTGGCACCTGGGGCGCTGCCATGCGCGCGGTGCGCGATAGCGAAACGGCGGCCGCATCGATCGGTGTCGACCCGCTGGTTGTGAAGACGGTGGCATTTGCGCTTTCTGCCGCGCTCGCCGGACTTGCGGGCGGACTCTTTGCGCCGTTGCAAGGCATGGTCACACCGGGCATGTTTTCCTTCCTGCAATCGATTCTCTTCGTGCTTGTCGTGATGATCGGCGGGGCGGGCACGATTGCGGGACCGCTCGTCGGGGCCGCGATCGTGGGCTTGCTGCCGGAGTTTCTGGCTAGTCTGGAGAACATGCGTCTGTTGTGCTTCGGCGTGTTGCTGCTGGTCGTGCTGTGGGGCGCGCCCAATGGCGTCATCGGGGTGCTCGGGCAATGGTGGATGTCGCGCAGACGTGTCGTGTCGGACAGCACGGACCTCGCGGCGACATCGACGCTGGCCCTGCCGGTGCTTGAAGCATCGCGACGAAAGGGACTGATGGCGCAAGGGCTGACGATGACCTTTGGGGGCGTCAAGGCCGTCGCCGATCTTTCGTTCACGTTGCCGGCAGGGCGTGTGACAAGCCTGATCGGGCCCAATGGCGCGGGCAAGTCGACCGTCCTCAATATGCTCTCGGGCTTTTACCGGCCGCTGTCGGGCACGCGTGCGCTCGGTGGTCATGCACTGGCAGCACGCGGCGCTTGCGACAGCGCGCGGCGCGGGGTGGCGCGCACGTATCAGACGTCGCAATTGTTCGGTGGCATGAGCGTGCTCGATAACGTCACGCTGGCACGCAGTGCCGGACGTCTCGGCGCACTGCTCGGCGGCGCAAGGATGCGGGGCGAGACACCGCGCCGGGAGGCCCTGGCGTTGCTGCGTGCGTGCGGCTATCTGGGCGACGTCGAGCTGATGGCAGCGGATCTCGCGCACGTCGACCGGCGTCTGGTCGAAATCGCGCGAGCGTTGGCAACGGGCCCGTCGGTGCTCCTGCTCGATGAACCTGCGGCCGGGCTCTCGACGCAGGACAAGGCGCAGTTGGGCAAGCTGTTGCGTCGCATTGCCGAGAGCGGCGTCACCGTGGGACTCGTGGAGCACGATATGTCGCTGGTAATGGGCGTATCGGACGGCATCGTCGTGATTGACGCAGGGCGCTTTCTTGCGCAGGGCTCGCCCGCCGCGATTCGTCATGACGAGCGGGTGCGCGAGGCCTATCTGGGGGCGTCGGTCCCCGACGCGACCGGCGCGCCGATAGCCCCAACAGCGCGCGACAAGGCAGTGACGCCGGAAATTCTCGGGGTCGGCAAATTGACGGCGGATTACGGCGCAGCGCCGGTATTGCACGACGTGTCGATTCAGGTACGGGAAGGAGAGCTCGTCGCCCTGCTCGGTGCCAACGGCGCAGGCAAGTCGACGCTCATGCGCGCGCTCGCGGGCCTTCACCGTCCGGTCAAGGGCGGCATCACCTTCAATGGACGCGATCTGTCACGTCTGGACGCCGCGCAGATCGCTGCGCTGGGCGTGGTGCTCGTCCCGGAGGGGCGGCAGGTGTTCCCCGAGTTGTCGGTCCTCGACAATTTGCGTCTCGGCGCTTTCCCATGCGGGCGTTTGCCGAGCGCCACGCTCGACGCACGCATCGCGCAGATGTTTGCACGCTACCCGCGACTGCACGAGCGTCAGCATCAACGCGCGGGCTTGCTCTCCGGCGGCGAGCAGCAAATGCTGGCAATTGCGCGAGCGTTGATGTCGTCGCCGCGCGTGTTGTTGCTCGACGAGCCTTCGCTCGGTCTGGCCCCGAAGGTCATTGCGTCGTTGTTTGCGTCGCTCGATGCGCTGCGCCGCGAATCGCTTTCGATGCTGCTCGTCGACCAGATGGCGGCCATGGCACTGTCGATTGCCGACCGTGGCTATGTTCTCGAAGAGGGACGTGTGACGGTCAGCGCAGCGGCGAGCGAACTGGCAGGCGACGCACGGCTGGCCGCAGCGTATCTCGGGGGCGAGCATGGCGCAGGGGCGGCAGCATGATGCGTGACAAGACCGTTTGCGAGTCGCCCGGTGCCGCAAGTGGGTGTCGTGGATTGGTGACGAGCCCACACACGCTTGCGAGTGCTGCAGGCCGCGACGTGTTGCAACAAGGTGGCAACGCCATCGAAGCGGGCATCGCCATCGCCGCGATGCTGTGCGTGACGATGCCTCACTTCACCGGCCTCGGCGGAGACGGCTTCTGGCTTGTCGCCGACGGTGCGTCCGAGGGCGGCGCAGCGCCGCTTGCCATCTCCGGCATCGGACAGGCTGCGCGGGATCTGCCGTCACGCTGGCTCAGCGGCGAGGCCATTCCCGTGCGCGGGCCGAGCGCCGCATTGACCTCGGCGGCGACGGTGGCGGCATGGGAGGCGGCGTTCCGCATCAGCCGCAGCACGTGGGGCGGGCGATTGTCGTGGGCATCGCTGCTCGCACCGGCGATCGCAGCCGCTGACGACGGATTCCCGACGAGTCGTTCTCAGGATTTCTGGTACACGTATCGCGCCGACGAGATGCACGATACGTCGACGTGGCGCGGCTTTGCACAGACGTTTCTGCCTGGCGGTCGCGCCCCCGCGGCAGGCGAGACATTTCGTCAACCGGCACTGGCAGCGACACTGCGTCGGCTGGCAGACGGCGGGCCCCGCGAATTCTATGAGGGCGAGCTGGCAGCGCGCATGGCGCACGGCTTGCAGGCGGCAGGCGCGCCACTCACGCGCGAGGATCTTGCCGCCACACGTGTGCACGTGTCGCCCGCGCTGACGATGCCTTATGCAGACGGCGTGCTCGCAACGATGCCGCCGCCGACGCAGGGCATCACAACACTCCAGATCATGGGCATTCTCGAGCGCGTCGGACTGAAAGACTGCGAACACGGCAGCGCGACGTATTACCACCGGCTGGTCGAAGCCGTGAAGCAGGCATTCCTCGATCGCGACCGATACGTCGCGGATCCGGGGTTCGTCGACGTTCCCATCGCGGCGATGCTGTCGGATGACCATCTCCGGGCTTGCGCCTCGAGAATCGACGATCGTACGGCGCTCGAATGGCCTCATCGGTTTCGCGAGGGCGATACGGTGTATTTCGCCGCGACCGACGCCGCTGGCCGGGCCGTGAGCGTTCTGCAAACGATCTATTTCGATTGGGGAAGCGGTGTCATGGCGGGCGACACCGGCGTGCTTTGGCACAACCGGGGCGCGGCCTTTCGTCCCGCTGGGAGCACGCATCCGAATGCGCTCATGTCGGGCAAGCGGCCGTTTCACACGCTCAATCCGGGCATGTATCTGAAGGGCGGGCGCGCACGGTTGTTGTACGGCACTCAGGGGGCCGACGGACAACCGCAAACGCTGAGTGCATTGCTGACCCGACTGATCGACTTCGGGATGTCTCCGCAAGAAGCGTTATCCCATCCACGCTTTCTGCTCGGACGTACGTTCTCCGACAGCCGGGACAATCTCAAACTCGAGCGCGATGCCGGGAAAGCGGTATTCGACAGCCTCAGCGAGCGCGGACATTCGGTGGCCCCCTTACCGGCCCACAGCCCGCTGGCCGGTCAGGCGGGCGTCATCGCGATTGCGGAGGATCGTGTTGCGACGGGCGCACATGACCCTCGCAGCGATGGGGTGGCGTTGGCGGTTTAGGGCCGATCTGCCTCGGGGTGGGCCGACGGTGCTTTCTCAGGCCATCCTTTTAATGCGGCAGAGCCAGCGCTTCAAGTTGGGCGGGGGCCATCAGCGCGAACGCCGAGCGCATCTCGCGCGCCTCTTCTCCCGGGCTTCGGCCGAAGAAGCGCTTGAATTCCCGATTGAATTGCGATGCGCTCTCATACCCGACCTTTGCCGCTGCGCCCGCAGCGGTGAGGTTGTCGCGAATCATCATCAGCCGCGCATGATGCAGGCGCACCGACTTGATGTATTGAATTGGCGACGTCGCCGCGACCGCCTTGAACTGCACGTGAAACGCCGGAACGCTCAGGCCTGCATCGCGTGCGAGCGTGCCCACATCCAGCGACGCCGCATAGTCGCTATGAATCCGCTGCAAGGCGCGCGCAATCCGTCCGAAGTTTCCATGGCTCGCCAACGCGGCCTGAATTGCCCCGCCCTGTTCACCCAGCAGCACGCGAAACGTCAGCTCGCGCACGATGCCCGGGCCTAATACGCGTGCTTCAAGCGGGGAGCGCAAAGCGCGGAGCAAACGAATCGTCGTATCGGCAAGCGTGACGTCCAGCGGTGTGGAGACGATGCCGACGGGCGGCGGCATCGGTCTCGGCGGTGTTGGCGCATCGCGACGCAAGTCCATCATCAGATCGGCAACGGACGTCATCTCCAGATCTACCGACACCGCCAGCAGCGGCTCGTCGGGCGACGCATCGGTCTCGGTCGAAAACGGCAGCGGCACGGAGAGCACCAGATAGTGCTGCGCGTCGTAGCGATAGATCTTGTCGGCAAGATAGCCGCGCTTGTGACCCGAACACACGATCACGATGCTCGGCTCGTACAGCACCGGCGTGCGCCCTAGCGGCCGGTCGGCGCGCATCAGACGCACCCCGTCGAGCAACGTCTGCGTGTGCCCTTCTTGCGGCGCGAGCTGGCAGATCAACGCCGCCATCTCCTGCTGACGAGGCATTACGGGTGTTTTTTCGGACATCTCACTGGACATGACGGATTGCGCCTCATGGCTACGAATAGGCCATATTTTGCACGTTTATCGAAGACGGCGCATCCCGAAGAATAGGATTAGGCAACGATGCAAGAGGCTTCTGTCTAGTCTGCCGAGCGTCGGATCTCTACGATTTCACCATGTTCACGACGCGCCGCGTATCGACCGATCCGGTGGCGATGTGAGCCTGACGATTTCGTCAGCCGATGACTTTCAGGACGCAGGAGCTTTCACACATGCAACAGCAATCACACAACATCAAGGTCTGGTTCATTACCGGTGCGGCGCGCGGCGTCGGTTTGTCGCTCGCGCGTCAGGTGCTGGCACAGGGCGATGCCGTCGCGGCGACGTCGCGAACATTGGAAAGCCTGCGACAAGCGCTGGGCGACGACAGCGCGAAATTGCTAGCGCTGGAAGTCGATCTGAGCAGCGAGACGAGCGTAGCGGCGGCCGTTGAGACGACCATCGCCACGTTTGGTCGTATCGATCGTGTTGTGAACAACGCCGGGTATGGTCAGCAGGGCACCGTCGAGGCGTTGACGGATGACGAACTGCGTCGCAATTTCGACGTCAACGTCTTCGCACCGTTGCATGTGCTGCGTCATGCGCTGCCGCACCTGCGTCAGCAGCGCAGCGGACACATCTTCAACATCGCGTCCATCGTCGGCTTTCAAGGCGGCTATGCCGGATGGGGCAGCTACGTCGCCAGCAAGTTCGCGCTCGCCGGGCTGACGGAAACGTTGGCGGTGGAAGTGGCCGAATTGGGCATCAAAGCGACGGTCATCTACCCGGGGCCTGTGCGCACCGGCTTCCTGTCGAAAGACAGTCTGGTGCTGGCAAAGCGCGCCATCGCCGACTACACCGAAGCCCAAGCATCACTCGATCTGCATCTCGATGGCCTGGACGGCAAACAGGCGGGAGACCCGGAGAAGCTGGCATGCTTGATTCTGCAAGCCGCCGAGTATGCCAAACCACCGGTGCACTTGTTTGCCGGGAAGATTGCGAACGCGATTGCTGAAGAGAAATTGCAAGCAGTGCGCGCGGATCTGGACGGCTGGCGTGAGGCGTCCGACGCTACGGATTTTGCGACGTAAATTGACGTAAAGCGACGCACGCCAGAATGGCCAGCTTGCTCGTGAATATCAAGCTACGAAGTCGCAATGAATCTGCAAGCTTTCGGTCTCGTTGCGGTGGATATGAAATCCACTTGGGAAGTTGCGTCTGAATATGCTGAAGGGCTTTCAGAACAGCGGCATCCACGCGAGCATGCCGCGAGGGCCATCGGGGGCTAACGCGTAGTCCTTCATGGGAGCCGCGTGTCAAAGTTACCAGGTGCATGCGGGGGCATTCTTGCGCATCAGGTTGAACTGCTACGGACATCGCGTGCGCGTAATGCGCCCGTCCGAATTGATGACGTGCAGTTTAATCGACGTCTCGCCCCCGAGCGTCCGAACCTAGCCGATGGACTTCATTCGTTCCGCGGCGCTTTGCGCCCCGGCTTACCTGCCCAATCGGCCGATGTCATCACCAGACGGAAGCCGATATGCGACATCGGATTCGCCGGGTCCGTGCCGCGTCTCGCGCTGGTGCGGTAGCCGCTGCAATAGGTATCGCTGCACAGGAACGAGCCACCGCGCGTGACGCGCTTCGGGGCATCTACCGGAGTGGCCCCATCGTCCGAATCGAAGCTTGACGTCGGGCCAGACGGATCGATGTTTCGGCCCCGACGCTTGGCCTGCATCGCGAATTCGTCTGCACGATACCAATCGGCCACCCATTGCCAGACGTTGCCCGCCATGTCGTAGAGGCCGTAGCCGTTGGGTGCAAACTGTCCGACAGGCGTTGTACCGACGTGAATCTTCGGCGAGTCGATAACGGGGAACGGACGCGCATTGTCGTCCCACACGTTGGCCATAGATTTGCCGTCGGGACGTTTCGCATCTCCCCAGGCATAGTCCGCTTGCGTCAGTCCCCCTCGTGCCGCCACCTCCCATTGCGCTTCGGTGGGCAAGCGCTTGCCCACCCACGTCGCATAGGCCAGAGCATCGTCGTAAGAGACCTGCACCACAGGATGATCGGCCTTGCCCGTCAGATCGCTGCCCGGCCCTTGAGGATGACGCCAGTTCGCCCCGGGCACGAATCGCCACCACGTCGAATAGTCCCGCAGCGACACCATCGCATCGGTGCCGACGAACACCATCGCGCCGGGCACGAGCACCTCCGGCTGGGGCGCGGGCGTTCCCGGCGGCAGTTGCACACGTAGGTCTTCCCAACGCGGTGGACGCTCGGCCGTCGTGACGTAGCCCGTAGCATCGACGAAGTGCTCGAACTCGGCATTGGTGACGTCATGCACGTCCATCCAGAATCCGCTCGTCGTCACATCAAAGGCGGGACGTTCGTTGCGCTGCGCCAGACGGCTGTCGGTGCCCATGAGGAACGTCTGCCCGGGAATCCACGCCATCTTCTCGGGACCGCGCTTGCCATCGCCGATGAGCGGCAACGTCAGCGGTGCGGGCCGAACGCTCGGCTGGCCCGGCTGAACCAGCGCCGACGCGTGTCGCGACGACGCCATCCACCCAATCGATACGCCCAGCAAGATGACCGCAAGCGCCCAGGCGAGGTGATCGTGACGCGTTCCCGCGCTCATTCGATCACGCCGGGTGCCAGCACCACACCGACACGTTTGGCGTAGTCGACCCAGCCCTGCTTCAGACGCGCCACGATGTCGGGATGATCGGCTGCGAGGTCCGTCGTCTCGCCACGATCACGCATCATGTCGTATAGCTTCCACTCAGGCGGTTCCGCGACCGGTTGCGGTCCGCGCTTCATATGCACCGAGAGTAATTTCCAGCGCTCGTCGCGGACGTAGCGGTTCCCGCCGAACTCCGCGCCGAGCAGATTGCCGTCGGGCAGATGGCGCTGCGTCTTGCCGGTCAATAGCGGGAGCAACGAAGTGCCGGTCATCGGATTGACCGATTCGCCGCGATAGCGGTCGCCCGGATTCGGCAAGCCAGCCAGTTGGAGGAAGGTCGGAGCGAGATCGAGCACCGTCGCCAGTTGCGTTGCTTTCGTCTGACTGCTTGATTGCTTCGGCATCCGTACGATAGCTGGCACGCTCACACCGCCCTCCGACGGATATCCCTTGAACAGCCTGAAAGGCGTCGCGCTCACTTCTGCCCAACGAGTGCCGAGGGCGATGTTGGAGCGACGGCGACCAAGATTCTCATAGCTGTTGTCGTTGTTCGGACCGTCCGGGTAGAACATGTCGACCTTCTCGCCCGACGGGCCGTTGTCGGATGCGAAAAAGATGAACGTATTCTCGTACGCGCCAACCGACTTCAGATGATCGACGAGTCGGCCGATGTTGGCGTCGAGCGTTTCGACCATCGCCGCATAGACCTCCATCTTGCGGGCTTCGGTTTTCTTTTGCTCTGGCGAGAGCTGATCCCAGCGAGGATTCATGGGCGACGCAGGCAGCAAGGCAGCCGGACGGAAATCCGGCGGCAACAATCCCAACTGCTTTTGGCGTGCGATTCGCTCGTTACGGATTGCGTCGTAGCCGGCGTCGTAGCGACCGCGATAGTTATCGATGCGGTCGTCCGGTGCTTGCAAGGGCCAATGGGGGGCCGTGTAGGCCGCGTACGCGAAGAAGGGCTTGCCATCGCCGAGATTCCGGTCGATGTAGTCGATCAGCTTGTCGGTGTAGCCGACGCTCGAATAGAAGTTCGGTGGCAGCGTCACCATCTTGCCGTTCTCGCGATACGACGCCCGGTCGGCGGAGGTGATCGCGCCGGGTGCCGGCGCGAAGTGCGCGGCACCGCCTTGAAGCAACACGAACGACGATTCGAAGCCGCGCGCCTGCGGACTTTGCCCCGGCGTGAGACCGAGGTGCCACTTGCCGACCATGTAGGTGTGATAGCCCCCGTCGCGCAACAGGCTTGCAATCGAGAACGACCGCTCGTTGAGATACCCCTCGTATCCGGGATGCCCGACCTGATAGATCTGCAGCGTCTCGGCCATCGTGCCCAGCCCCGACTGATGGTGATCGGCCCCCGAAAGCAGCATCGCGCGGGTGGGCGAGCAACTCGGCGCGACGTGGAAGTTCGTGAGGATGCGTCCGGACGCGATCAGCGCATCGAGGTTCGGCGTGCGAATCTCGCTGCCGAAAGCGCCGATGTCCGAGTAGCCGAGGTCGTCCGCGAGAATCATGAGGATGTTGGGCTTTTCGGACGGGGCTGCCACCGCGCATACGCTAGCCGTCGTCGCTACCAGTGCGCAGAGGCACGTGACGAGGTTACGTCGCATCTGCGCGCGCAGGTGTGTTCGTCGATGGTTCATGAGCGGCTCCTGTCAGAACGCGTGACTGATACCCAACGCCACGGCGCTGGTGTTCTCGCCGGGCATCGGGACCATGTCGAACGCCAGTGCGTAGCGGCTGTTGCCCCGGTTGTTGATGCGCGCGTAGCTGGCATAGAGGCGCGTGCGTTTGGACAGGCTGTGCTCGATACCGACGTATAGGCCTGTGGCGTCGCCGTTCGAGCCACCCGCTTCGTTGCGATTGACGAGGGACACGACCAGCTCGTTGGCGGGGGTGATCGAGTAGCGTCCGCCGATCTGCCAGTCGAAGCCTTGCTGCGACGGCTTGCCGGACGTGTACACGCCGGAATAGCGATGCAGCGCCGCCGTGATCTTGTATTCCCCTCGAATCCAGTATTCGCCGACGAGCCAGACGTCCTGCATGCCTTCACCGGGACGCGCGTTGTTGAAGTTGTCGTAGACGACGGACGCGAACCAAGGGCCGGTCGAGTAGCGCAGGCCGGTACTCGTGCCCTGCCCGCTCTTGGGGCGCTCGCCCGGTTGGAGGTTTTCCCCCTGCTTGCCGAGCGACAGCGATGAGATCACCTGAAAGCCCTGCCACTTCGGCGATTCGTACTTGACGGTGTTGTTCTCGAGCCAGCGCTCGTACGAGGCGATGACGTTGGTGATGACGCTGTAGTTGCCGGTGTAGGTGGGATCGATGCGTCCGTATGTGGTGGCGGACGTCACACGCATTCGACCGAGCAGAAGCCGGCCGAACTCGCCTTTGAGGCCGACGTACGCGTCGCGTGCGGGTGGCACGGGCGTCGTGCCGTTGTTCACGCGCAAGCGCCATTCCAGGACGGCTTGCGCTTCGAGGGTGTCGGTGATCTTCTCGACGTCGCGAAAGACGAAGCGCGACGTCTGAAGCCCGCCGCTCTGAAGCCGTTGCGTCGTGGTGTTTTGTGCCCGGATCGACTCGACGTAGCTGTCGACGAAGCCGGACAACGTCGGGCCGGTTTGCGCCCAGGATGCTCCCGCGCACTGCGCTAACGCGAGTGCGGTGCAGGCCTTCTTGTACATGTCTCCTCCTGTGCGCCGGACGACGCGCCACGCGTCATGGCGGTGCGTTGCAGGCGCAATGGCCCGGTGACGCCGTGGCGTCCCGGTGCTCGATATGGGGATGTTTCGATGGCGATGCCGACACGTCCGGTACGTCAAGGACCTATGTGACGGCGGGGTCTGGCCTTACTTGTTGAGGCTCATGACCCAGTGGGCGAAGCGCTCGGCTTCGTCGTCGGGAATGGCGTTCGCGGGCATGGGGATGTTCCCCCACTTACCGCTGCTGCCCTGGAGGATGCTCTTCTTGATCTTGGCGAGTGCGTCCGGATCGTTCCGGTACGACGCTGCAATTTCACGGAACGACGGCCCGACCTTCTTGCTGTTCATATCGTGACAGGCACGGCACGTCTGCTCGCTAGCCGACGGTGCGGCCCAGACGCTGCCGACGTGAACGGTCACAGCCATCGCCGCGACGAGACTCAACGAAACCTGGGAAAACTTCATGTTTACCTCGCAAATAAGCGATTCCCAGGGCCGAGGAATCGTGGTGGACTAAGGGAGTTTTTATGTATACATATTTATTCCAAAGAATACATTGAAATAATTCGGTGTACATGAAAGGTTTGGAAGTGGTTATTCCAAGGGGTTATAGCGGGGAGGATTTGCGGACAAATGGCGCGCGTGCTGCGGTCGCCCGCAAGGTCTCTTTCCAAACACTCACAGGTGTCGTGCCAAATCTTCGCTTCATCCGGAAATTTATTCCTGCTTCAATGAATTGGCTAACGACGGCATGGAACACCCAACATGCGCTCGGATGAGTGTGCAACGCACATCGCCGCTTTCATGCCGTCGTTTCTTTCGTCTGTCATTCAATTGGAGTCGGCACACATCATGAACAACTGGCCAGAAACCCTTTCCCACCTGAAAAAAGCTGCCGGTACGCTGGCACAAGTTAACCCGCCCGTTGTGAAGGCCTTTCAGGCGTTGAACCAATCGCTCGATCAGGGCACAGCGCTGGATGCAAAGACGCGCGAACTGATCGCCCTTGCGGTTGCCGTCACGACGCGCTGCGAAGGTTGTATTTCGTCGCACGCCGCTGCGGCGCAAAAGCTGGGGGCGTCGCGTGAAGAGGTCGCCGAAGCGCTGGGCACTGCGATCGCCTTGAATGCGGGCGCGGCCTTTGTCTACTCGACGAAGGCGCTCGAAGCGTACGATCAATTTGGCGGATGAGGCGCAGATAAACCGCTAAAAGCAACGCGGGCCGATCTGTTGACGATCGGCCCGTCGTTAAACAGAACAAGAACGCTATCTGCCGATTATTTTCTGTGAGGAAGGAAGCGTCGATCCAACGCGTAAGCGCCACCGCCGCGAGCCACCATATAGAGCGCAAGAAACGCCATGAGCACCGGGAATTCAATACCACGGTCGATCCACGGCCAGGTCGGTCCGAGTGCGTAGCTGATCCCCACCATCTCCAAAGCGAAGAGCAGCGCGACGGGGCGTGTGAGCAAACCCAGCGCGAGCATAATCGCGCCGACAGTCTCAAGCAGCATGACCAGGAATGCCAGTTGCGGCGCGAACGGTAACCCCATCACGTTCTGGATAAGGTTGATCGAACCGGCCATCGGGTTTGCCATGGAACCGTGCGATTCGCCCAGCACCTTGGGTAGGCCGTGCGTGAATAGCACGATGCCGAAAGCGACGCGCAGCAATGCATACAGCGCTGGCTCGCAGTGTTGGCAGATGCGTCGCCAAGCTGAGAACGACGCCAGCATGGGCGGTGCACTTTCTCGATTCGTCGCGTCGGTTGTCATCACGATTTCCAATCAGGTCCGGTAAGGCGGAGTGTCCCTGTTTGGCCGCCGGGGATAAATCCTGCAAATTTGGCTAGACAATTCAAATTGGGATAACAATCACCTCGCCGCTTCCCGTACCCTCGATTGGGCAGGCTCTCAAATTTCCGTGGCGCAAGTCCTCCGTTCATTGTCGTGACAACCGTGCCCCGTCGGAGCTAGCCACGATTTGTCACCAGGAAACCGCAGTCCAGGCACCCGCCCAAGGCTTTCCCTTCAGCATACAATCCGCCCCCACATCGTTTTGACGGTTGCCATCGTAGTTGCGGCTTACACGGTTCAGGACGCGACTTTAACCAAAGGAGCTGATCATGGCCGCCACCCCGACGCGCAAACGACTTGCGGCTAACGCATCCCGAGCGCGCTCTATCCGAAAAACCAGTCTTGCACCAAGCCGCTCGCTCTCCTCAAGTGGAAACCGTAAGCAGCCGTCTAGTGGGTTGGTGAAAGTTGTTACCACGCTCACGGGGGCCACCGCTGTGAGCCTTGCGGTGGCGCTCCTCACGCCCAGCGTGGTCGTTACGGTGATCGCAATGATCGTAGGGCTCATTGGCAGTGGCTTCCTCGTCAAGCGATACGGCTAAACATCGTTTCGCTGCATCCACGCGCATACGGAGCCGTTGGTCGGCTCCGTTTCCGTTTCTGGTTTTAGACGGCGTAAACGCACAAAGGGCTTCCCACTGGGAAGCCCTTTGTTTGTACTTGGCGGAGAGAGGGGGATTCGAACCCCCGATAGGCTATTAAAGTGGGGTGGGTGTGGCACGGAGCCCTGTGCAGCAAGGGATGCGGGGCAATCGTGTTTACTATTCCCGGCGTGATGCTATCGCAGTAAGTCTTTGAATTTAAAGACCACTGATTCTACGAATAGCAGGCCAACAGACAGCCTAGTGCAGGATTTTTGCCGCCAACGAAAGCCGCTCCGCTGTCGCGGCAAGGCGCTTGTCTCTAGTCCATAAAGCCGCCCCCGGAGTCAAACGCGTCGCGGCCAGCAGATGCACGTCCACGTAGCCGATCCCGAGGCCGAAGAGCGTTTGCTCACCAACGAATCGCAGCACCTCGTCATCCGTAGCAACGGTCACGCGAGGCAGATCCCCAAGCGTCGAAATCACGATCTCACGATTCTTCAAGCTTCCGAGAGCAAGCTCGCCGATGACGTACGGATGCGCCAGCACTCGTCCAGTCTCAAGCAACTGGACGAGTGCAGCATCACCTGATCGCAAATGATCAATCCAAACTGATGTGTCGACCAGAATCATGCAGGCTCCGTTTGGCGTCGCGGAATGTCACCAAGGTCAGCCTCGGTCCCCCCCAAACGAGCCAAGCGGCGGGCGCTTTCGCGCTCGATCAACGCCTTGAGCGCCTCTCGGATCAGCGCTGATTTTTCCTGCAAGCCGGTGAAGGCTTGAGCCTTCGCAAGAAGTTCATCATCAAGGGCCAACGTTGTACGCATACGACCTCCAAATTCAGACAGCACAATTATAGCATCGAATGATGCCCAAAATAGTGCCACCAAAGCAAACTTGCTCTTTCGCATTTTTGGTAAGATAATCTTACCAACTAGTAAAAACCACGCGAGGCGTATCGTGACACAGTCCGAACTGGAAAAGATGCTCATTGAGGCTGTCTCCAACATCCAAAAGGTAAGCGGCCGCGAAGAGACCGACGTGACCGCCGACACTGTCCCTCTGGATGACTTGCCGGGCTTCGACAGCTTGAACGGCGTCGAAATCACGGTTGACGTTATGGAGCAGCTCGAACTACCCCTTGAGGCAAATAACATTTTTGTCTCGGACGAAAAGCCGCTCTCGATTCGAGATGTCGCAAAAATGCTCTCGGATTCACATCCGAAATTGAACGGGAAAGTGGGAGTTTGAAATGTCTGTATCTGAGAGATTGAGGGAAGCTCGCGAAATCTCTGGATTGTCGCAGGGGCAAGTCGCGAAACGACTTGAAATGCACCGCCCCACCATTAGTGAGATCGAAGCGGGTCGACGAAAAGTTACGGCGGACGAGATAAATTTGTTCGCAGTACTTTATGATGTGTCAGTCGAATGGCTGATAAATGGCTCCGTAAAGGATGAAGCCGCGGACGCAAGAATAGTTATGGCCGCCCGAGAGTTGAGCAAGATGTCGGATCAAGATCTCGATCGCCTCATGAACATGCTTCGGATGATGAGAAAAGCTGAGGGCAAGTGATGTCGGACAAAAAGTCGCTGTTTACCAATGCTGTCGCCAAGGCACTACAGGTTCGCAAACGACTTGGCATCGCGCTGGAGGACGCTGTCTCACCTCTGGACGCCGCGGAAAAGCTGGGGGTAGAAGTCCGTCTAGTTGACCTTCCGTCAATGGAGGGCATGTACGTTTCGACCGGTCGCCCTACCATCGTACTTTCAAGCCTTCGGCCGTTTGGACGTCGAAATTTCACGTGCGCCCATGAGCTGGGACATCATGCCTTCGGGCATGGCGAGCAGTTTGACGAATTGATTAATGACCGCTCCTATCGGCGAGCAACTGATAGTAAAGAATTCCAGGCGGACGTATTCGCCGCATTCTTTCTAATGCCCAAAAGCGCGCTCGAAAGCGGAATGTTGCGCCGTGGCCTTAGCTATCCCTCCCTCGATCCGATGGCAATCTACCAGCTCGCAAATTGGTTAGGCGTCGGCTACTCGACGCTAGTTAACCATATGGTCAACGGATTGGGCACTATCTCGCGTGCCGCTGGCGAACTGCTCCTTCGCAGCTCACCACGAGATATCAGACTCACTTTGCTTGGCTCTGCGTCGTCCGCTCACCAAATGCTCCTCGCCGACTCCCATTGGTGCGGGCGACCTATCGACTGCGAAGTGGGTGACCTAATTCGCATACCGGCCAGCGCTCGCTACGAAGGCTCACTCGCATCCAGCCAGTTTCCAAGATTCGTTCGAGCTGAAGCCCCCGGCATCTCGCGAGTGGTGGATGAAAAAAGCAACTGGAGTTCTTTCGTTAGAGCGTCGTCAACAAATTACACCGGGCGCGCTTGCTTTCGCTTCGAAGAGGAAGTTCACGAATGACAAAACCACTCGTCAAATCAGCTCAAACAATATCCCAAGCATGGGCAGAGGTGTTTTTAGCGACGATGGAGAAGGGTGGAAGCCCTCGTCATCCAGTGATCGTCACCATTGATGGACTCGAAGATAACCATAATGTCGAAATTCCCTCGATACGCGAACGGCTCGACGCCGAACTTCTCGCATTCAAGCAAAGTACGTGCCTCACCGTGGCCAATACGATTTTCCCTATGTCGCTGTGGAATCCCGAAGCAGAAGACAATGCTGCCACCTTATATTCGCGGTATGAGAGAGCATGGCCCGGCATCAAAAAATGTCCGACGAATAAATACGGCGTTTATTTTCGAAGGATGACTTCATATCAACCCAAAGATTCTAAAACTTTCACCAATCAGCTTGAAAGTGTAATTGCATCCTACAAACAAGGGAATCATCGAAAAAGCGCGCTGCAATTGTCGATTTTTGACCCAACCCGGGACCACACAAATCAACGACAAAAAGGATTCCCATGTTTACAACAGGTTTCTTTTACACCTTTAAAAGGCGATCGCTTGTCAGTGACAGGGTTTTACGCTACTCAGTATCAGTTTGAGAAAGCATACGGAAACTACCTTGGGCTCTACTGGCTCGGAAAATTTGTCGCGAGTCAATTAGACATGTCGCTATCTCAAGTCATATGCTCCGCCGCAGTCTTATCTCGCGGCTCAAAAAAAGTCAATCAATTGAACTCGTTAGCGATTGACATAAAAAATTTGCTAATGAAGCAATGAAACAGACGACATAAACGAATGCAACAGGCGAAACATGACACGCACCGAAAAGTCAAGCGCGCCCAAACCTAAAAAATACAGTCGCTCAAAGCCGACGTTCACATCGCTTGCCCCAGCCGTCCCAACAGAGGTTTTTGATTCGTATTGGCGATTCGCAGCATTGCGACAGGATGTTTTTTTTTCGCGCATCGAGAAAAAGCCAAGACCCTGGTCGAAAGACCCAATACTGAACGAATATAAATTTACAAATGCATACAGAGCTTCTGATCGCGTTAGCCAGTATTTAATACGCAACGTGATTTATAGCTCGGAACGCAATCTAGAAGATATATTCTTCAGAATCCTACTATTCAAGTTATTCAATAAAATTGAAACATGGAAGCTTTTAGAGACAGCGCTTGGAGATATCAATTGGTCGACATATCGATATTCTGATTACGATCGCATTTTATCTGGCGCAATGGCAGCGAAAGCAACAATTTATTCTGCCGCATACATAATGGCGTCGGGACATCATATTTTTGGCGTCAATAGAAAGCATCAGGGGCATCTAAAATTACTCGAACTAATGCTCAACGATGCAGTACCACAACGAATTTCCGAATGTCGAAATATGCGCGAGGCGTTCGAACTTTTAAGATCCTATCCCTTGATAGGAGATTTCTTGGCGTACCAATTGGTTACCGACATTAACTATAGTGAACTGACATCATTTTCAGAAATGGAGTTCACAATCCCGGGCCCTGGCGCCCGTGATGGCATACGGAAGTGTTTCCATTCCCTTGGAGGACTTTCAGAAGTTGACATTATAAAAATAATGGCCGATCGACAGGAATATGAATTTGATCGACTTGGAATTGAATTTAAAAATCTCTGGGGTCGACGCCTTCAATTTATCGACATTCAAAACATATTCTGCGAGGTCGACAAATATGCAAGAGTCAAACACCCATTGATAGCCGGACTATCCGGACGCACTCGAATAAAACAGAAGTTTAGAGAAACTGAATTATCGATTGATTATTTCTATCCACCGAAATGGAATATTAATCTGCCTGCGACATCAAACTCTGGAAGCAATATCACACAACACGATTCACTTTTCTAATGGGGTGCAACGGTGCTGTTCTCAACTTATCAGAAGGAAGCGGAGAAGACGGATCAAACTGAAAATCGCAACTCCGACGCGATGACCAGCACCATGGTTCCACTATTGGGGCTCGCCGGCGAGGCCGGGAGTTTACTAACCGAGTATAAAAAATACTTAAGAGACGGGGCTGCTTACAAGATTTTTGATGAAAAAATCGCAGAAGAGCTTGGCGATATTCTTTGGTATGTCGCAACCATTGCAACCAGACAGGGCCTTGACCTTGAGTCAATTGCTAAGGGAAATCTCAGCAAAATATCAGATCGATGGTACGAGCATAGCAACCCATTGTTTGGTGCCAAGCTATTTGATGAAGAACTCTCGCAGAGTGAACAGTTCCCAAGAAAATTTGATGTTGTTGTACGGACTATCCGTGACGAAGATGGTAAGGAACGCGTAAAGCTGAGTCTGGATGGAGCCCCTCTTGGCGACGACCTGAGAGATAACACTTATGAGGATGACGGATATCGGCTTCATGACGTCTTCCACCTCTCCTACGTTGCGGTACTCGGCTGGTCCCCGGTAATGCGCAAGTTGTTCGGCAAGAAGCGGAAATCAAATCCGCAAGTTGATGAGAACGAGGACGGGGGACGTGCACAAGTTATTGATGAGGCTATCTCTGCACTTGTATTCGAAGTTGCTAGCAAGACCTCTTACTTCGACGACGTGACGACGCTTGATTACGATTTGCTGCGCACAATAAAAGGCCTTACCTCTAGGTTAGAAGTCGGTCGATGCTCAGGAAAGCAGTGGGAGGACGCCATCTTGAAGGGCTACAAGGTCTGGCGCGCATTAAGAGAGAGAGGCGAAGGGACGATCCACTGCGATCTAGTCCGGAGGACAATAAGCCTGCTTTGACGCTGTCGAACAAAGCGTTAGTTTGAGGGGGGGGAGGGCCGCTTGTGTATCGGAGCCCGCACACCTTCACCTGTTCGAGCCGAATACGAAGGGGTTCGCTCGGCGTCTGGCGATTTGCTACCGGCGACGCCCGACGGTCGCATCAAGGCATTGGAAAAGAAGGTCGTATGGACCGCGCCGAATCCGATCAAACCCCTTCACCACACCGCGGATCCAAGTCTGCGCGGGGTTTCCGAACTTCGAGAGCCTAATCGAGTAGTTTCCTCGCTCCTCGTCGCCCGTGCCGTCGTTGGCGATTTCGATGGTTCCCACGTGACGGCGTCGCGACTCATCGCCCCCCGGCACAACTTCAATCGTGACGCGAATCATGTCGTGTATCTCGTAGGCTTGTAATCGCCGAAGTCTAGCGAAATCGAACAGAGATGTCACTCGGGACCCGCCGAATTTGCTGTCATACCACCTTGAGGTACAACACTCTGCGAGATCCCACCTTGGCTAAGCAGACATCGCGGATTTTCGATACTTCTATGGATCCAGCCGCGTCCTATAGCACAAGCCTGTCGTGAAATCACGACTAGAATTTGCATCGCGCCGCACAGGAACTCGCCAACGAACCCTACATTTACTGGTGACGAGTATTCGAGAAGTCGATATTTCTCATACGTTTACGAGGATTGTCTCTGCCGACGAAACCCTACATTCATCCCTCCAAAAGTCCATGAGAACATTAGAGCGTACGTTTGAGAGTTTAGGAAGAATCTGCGAATAACCCGGTCCGAATCCCAGTGACGGCCTCGTGGCGTGAAGACACCCACCGTACGAGAAGAGTCCCTATTGACGCATCGGAATGATCTGAATCTCAACGAGTGACCTAGAATGCGACTCCGAACGCGTGGTGCCCTCAAAGTCGGATCGGTAATCTGGTTCCCGTCGCGCCCCAAACGCGACCGGGTTTGACGACCCGAACGGTCTTATCTCGGGCACACAGCCGCGATGTTTGCGGCTTTCGTGTGCGCTGTGCCACGCCTCGACGTCTACGGGCGGGCCTGGATTGGGACACCTTCGGGTGTGCCGCCTAATCCGAGTGACCAGCGGTTCGTCAACCTAGTCCAGTGCCCGCCCGCCCCTGCGCAATGCAGCGGGTGGCGGGAATCTCAGATTGGCTAGTTAGAGGTGCCCCGCATGACGCTTCATCTCCCCGCAGCTTCCTTAGTCCACGCTTCCGTCGACAGACTCAATACCCTCTCAGAACGCATCCTCGCGCTGACGATGTGTACCAACACCGACGCAGGCAAGGAAATACCTCATCGGTTCCTGCTCGCGATCTTCGAAGAGCTTGGCGAAATGACCGTCGAACTCGTCTGTGAATGCCACAAGTTGAAGGCTGATTGCCTCGACGCGTAGTCGTACCCCAGCAACTCATCCAACTCTGCCAACGGCATGGCCCCCCGCATGTTTCGGCTGTCTCTACAGCATTGCGCCACCCTCATGCGCTCTTGCTGTTTCAATTTCGCGCCAAGCCTTTCGCCATGCACGCCATCACTCCCCTCCCCGTCGCTTCAATCGGAATTTCCCCATATACGGTGCGTTCACGCGCTGCTTTAATAGCCCCACATTCTCGCCACGCTTCCATATGTGGCTTCCGATTGTGTTCAGTGCATAGCATCACCACTTCCGGCTACAGACGCTGGAAGTCAATTCGCGCTCAAGGGCGTTTGCTGGGGCATTTATACGAGAGCTCGGCCAAGATCCCATCGCGGGCAGTGTCCATCGTCGTACTGCGGCCATCATCCAAAAAATTCCCTTTCTCACCCAGCAGGTAAGACCGTCGTAACCCAACCTCACCCGTTGGTTCGTTCGTTGACGTTTGTACTTCTGTAAGCCGGTCGTCTTTCAGGACGTCTAGCGTCGGGAGTGTCAGCGCCGCACTCGGAGAGAGGGTTGCGTATGCGTGCCTTGCGGAGTCCGGGCGGTTGTCGCGCGGCTCAGCGCGGCTTGCGTGACCGAGCAGCGGGTATCACCTCCTGCGTCCGCCATCACCTCATACCTTTGCATTCTGGCCTTCATGCCAAGCCTTTCGGTCGTCCACGGCGCGCTATCGCTCGTCGTGTTCGTGAAAGGTTACTGACACGAGCTAGGAAGCACTGCGAGCGCCCGCCGCCCGCAGGGTCGAGGACGGCGGGCGCACGAAGTGCGCCCATAGACTTGAAGTAATAACACTTAACGTACAAGTCATCGGAATCGCAGGCCAGATCAGGCACCGCAGAAACTTACCCCCGAGCAATCAATGCGAAGGGAATGCCGATCACAGAGATTGAGGTTTGCGATGAATGACACCAACGTATTGGATTACTCGCCGTTCCGTCGTGAGTGGATTGTCCGTCGACGTGTGTTCGAAGATGGGCAAGTGGAGGCGTCTGCCGTTCGATTTGACCGCTACATGAAGACCCAGTCTATCCACCTTATGCCGCGAGCAAAGCGCGGTGAGTCTGAGGATGTTCACGAGAGCAGGTTAAGCGCGGCAAAGCGTGCTAAGCAGCAGGTCCGTCTTCGCTGCAAGGCCATCGGAGCCGACCGGATGATAACGCTCACGTACCGCGAGAACGTCCTCGACAAGAATCGAATCAAGCGCGACTTCGACTCTTTGCGACGTCTACTCGGTCGGATTCAAGACTTTCAGTATGTCGCCGTTCCCGAGCGCCAGAAACGCGGCGCTTGGCATCTGCACATAGCAGTGAAAGGGCGTCAGAACTATCGCGTCCTGCGCGCACTTTGGCTTCGCGTCGTGGGAGAGGGGAATGGCAACGTTGATGTGCGCAACCCGAATCGCGAAGTCGGCTTGCGCCACAAGATCGCCACATACATCGGGAAGTACATCGTCAAGAATTTTGACGAACACAAGCTCAATGAGAAGCGCTACTGGGCAAGTCGTGGCATCAAGATTCCTGAGCCGGAGACGATTCAACACTTTCTTGAGGATTGCCCTGTTCAGGCGATCGCTGCTGCATACGACGCAGCACTCTCCACCGGAGCCTCACTGGTTGGGCATCAGCAGCATTGGTGTCAGGCCGGAGGCTTCTTCTGGATGGCGACGCGTGAGCGGCCAGCGTCCTCAACGAAGGTGTAATAAGGAGCCTCGATGAGAAATCTATCCTCGATGTTTCTCGAACCGGAGGAAGTCGTTGCGCTCACCGGACGCCGCATGTACTCCGCTCAAGCGCGCGCACTGCGAATGATGGGCATTGAGCATCGCGTGCGGCCGAATGGCACGATTGTTGTCCTGAGTGAACACGTTGCCCTCGCGCTCGGTGCGCAAAGCGTTACAGCTGCGCGTGCCGCCTCCGTTGAACCGGATTGGAGGTCGATGAATGCCAAGAGAGCGTGACGCCCGAAACAAGGGGTTGCCCACGCGGTGGCGGCACATTGGTAACGCGTACTACTACCAAGTGCCGCCCGGTCTCGAATCGATGTGGGATGACAAGAAGACCTTTCGTCTTGGGTCTTCGCTGCCTGAGGCATATCGAGTGTGGGCCGACCGGCTTGGCGATCTGGAGAACATCCGGACCATGGACAAGCTGCTGGACCGATATACACGAGAGGTATTGCCAACCAAGGCAGTGACTACACAAGCACAGAACGCCTCCGCAGTGAAAGCGCTGAAACCTGTGTTCGGGCGAATGCCGCTCAACAGCATCAAGCCTCGTCACGTCTATCAGTACATCGATAAGCGCGAGGCAAAGGTGTCTGCCCGCCGCGAGATCGAAGTGCTATCGCACGCACTGACGAAGGCTGTCGAGTGGGGATACATCGACCGACATCCGTTCAAGGGCGAGCTACGGCTGGCAAGCATTCCGCCTCGAACTCGATACGTTGAAGACTGGGAGGTACTGGAATGCTTCTCGCTGACGTCGAAGCGAAAGGCTGGAAGCGTCCTCGCGATTCAGGCGTACATCCGCGTCAAGTTGCTCACGGGATTGCGTCGTGGCGATTTGCTTCGTTTGCGTCTCGATGACCTACAAGAGGACGGCATCCACGTCATGCCCGCCAAGACGGCCAACAGCACGCGCAAGCAGTTAATCATCGAATGGACTGACGCATTGCGAGAGGCCGTCGATGAAGCTAAGGCGGTCAGGCCGTGGAAACGGTCTGAGTGGTTATTTTGCACCCAGCGTGGCGATAGCTTCCTCAACGAGAAAACAGGTAGAGCGGGTTCGTGGGACTCGATGTGGCAAGGATTCATGCGGCGCGTATTGGCTGAGACAAAGCTCACGAACCGGTTTACCGAACACGACCTTAGAGCCAAATGTGCGAGCGACGCAGAATCACTGACGCACGCTCAAACACTTCTAGCCCATGCCGACAGTCGTCTAACAGCGAGGGTCTATCGCCGTAAGCCAGAGCGAGTAAAGCCACTTCGCTAGCCAGTCACATGACTCCAATACGTAGCGTTAAGCGCACATTTTCGTCTTCGCACTCTCCTCACTCTTCTTTATCGTCGGAATTTCGCTTGGCTCCAAAGTAATATCCAATGACGACGAAAACGACGTTCATCATCCCCGCCGTGAGGTCGTACTTTTCTTTGAAGGCGACTAGATAGCAAAGGGTCGCAACCAAGATGATCGCGATCACTGACGCAGCGTTGTTCTTGTCGGCAAACAGGTCGCCAATTACGAGTTGAAGCAAACCTCTTCGGCCAAACGTTCGCCACCACCACGGGTTTTCCTTGCGCGCACTCTTGTTAGGGGTCTGGCCTTCTTGATCGACAGGCTTGCTCATATTGTTCTCATTCGTGTTCAACTTACCCTCACGTGATCGTGGGTAGCTTGCGGGATCAGCCCAATCGAATAGTAAACATCCACCCAATAGTAAACGCACAAAGGGCCTCCCTACTGGGAAGCCCTTTGTTTGTTTTTGGCGGAGAGAGGGGGATTCGAACCCCCGATAGGCTATTAACCTATACACGCTTTCCAGGCGTGCGACTTAAACCGCTCATCCATCTCTCCTGAATGGTCGCGCATTATAGCAGGTCGGCAGCAACATCTCACCCTCTTTCGTGAAATGCAGCGTCAAATTCCTTTGGACGCCCGTCGTTACGGGCGTCGGAGATGGTCTACGAGATGGCGGTCTCGCTCGCTCGGGCGGCCACCCAGCAGGCTGAACGCGATCGCCACCGCAAAGCCCACCGGCACACCAAACGCCCCAGCCGAGATCGGGTCCACACCCCACCAACGGCTGCCCGCAAAGCCCGTCAGGCGGGTGAAGAACGGGTACGTCGTCATGATGTAGTACACGCACACAAGTAGCCCGCTGACCATGCCCGCCGTCGCGCCCAGCCTCGTCGTCCGCTTCCAGAACACCCCCAACACCAGCGCCGGGAACAGACACGACGCCGCCAACGAAAACGCCGCCCCCACCAAAAACAAAATGTTCCCGAGCTTCAGGGACGTCACGTACGACGCAAACATCGCCACGCATAACAGCAATATCTTCGACGTCGTCACCCGCTTCTGGCTCGATGCGTTCCGGTCCACCATGTGAAAGTAGACGTCGTGCGACAACGCATTCGCGATCGTCAGCAACAGACCATCCGCCGTCGACAATACCGCCGCCAGCGCACCCGCCGCCACCAACCCCGATATCACGTACGGCAGCCCCGCAATCTCCGGCCCCGCCAACACCAGCATGTCCGGCTGCATCCAGATCTCCCCCCACTGCACGACACCGTCGCGGTAGACGTCCGAGATGTCCAGTTGCACCGGCGTCGCGTGACGCCATTGCGTCACCCATCCCGGCAAGTTGTCGTAGCGCGCGCCGACGAGATGCAGCAGCACGTCGTACTTGAGCATCACCGCCAACGCCGGCGCACTCACATACAACAACGCGACGAAGAACAACGTCCATCCTACTGAGCTGCGTGCGCCTTGCACCGTCGCGGTCGTGCCGTAGCGCGTCAGGATGTGCGGCAAGCTCGCCGTCCCGATCATCAGACATACCATCAACAGCAAGAAATTCAGACGCTGCGAATTGCGCGTGGTGTCGTCGCGTGCCGGAAACGGCTCCGTCATCGCGCGTGGCGGTTCGCTGCGCTCCACATACTGGTTGCGCATCTCCAACCACTGGTTCTGCGCCTCACCCACGTCGCGCGGAAACGCCTCCAGCTTCGCTTCGAGTACCTTCACATCCCGCAGCGGACCATTGCGACGCTTCGTGTCCAGCAACTGCCGCTCCAACTCCGCCCGCTCACTAAAGAACGTGTCCGGTAATCCGTCCAGTCGCCGCTGCATCTGCTCTGCCTGCTCGCGGTAGTAGTCGCGCACCTCGCGCTCAGGCACGGAATTGCGCAGCTCCTTCTCCAGCACCTCGACCTTCGCCAGCGCCTCGCCGTAACTGAACTGCGGGAACCAGCCGTTGCCCGTCTGATGGCCGATCATCGCCGTCGGCACCAGGAACGCCGTGATCATGATGATGTACTGCGCCACCTGCGTCCAAGTCACTGCGCGCATACCGCCCAGAAACGAGCAGACGAGAATGCCCGCCAGCCCGAAGAAGATCCCGATGGTGAACTCGACACCGATGAAGCGCGACGCGATCAACCCCACGCCCTGAATCTGCGCGACGAGATACACGAACGAACACAGGATCGTCGAGAAGACACCCAACGCCCGCACCAGATTGCTGTCGTATCGCGTGCCAAGGAAGTCGGGCACCGTGTAGCGCCCCATCTTGCGCAAGTACGGGGCGAGCAGGAACGCCACCAGACAGTACCCACCCGTCCATCCCATGACGTAGGCAAGGCCGTCGTACCCAGAGACGTAAAGCGAACCCGCCAAGCCCATGAACGATGCGGCGCTCATCCAGTCCGCCGCGCAGGCCATCCCGTTGAACATCGGCGGCACGCGACGCCCGGCGACGTAGTACTCGGTCGCGTCGGACGTCCGCGAGATGAGACCGATCACCGCATACACGGCAATCGTCACGAAAAGAAAGGCGTAGCCGATCCATACGCCCGGGCCGTTGACGCGCTCGAGCAAGCCGATCATCAGCACGAACGCGAGAAATCCCGCCGTGTAATACAGGTAGTAGCGCAGCAGCCTGCGCGTGAAACTCATCGGTAGGTTTGCGCCGAGGCGGCGCGAGTGGAAGCACTGCCAGCGCTACGTGATGTGGCGGGTGCCATCGCACGCTCCAGCGTGTCGTCCGGCAGGCCGAGGCTGTCACGACGCGCTTCCCGTAACCTGTGCAACGCGTCGCGGTAACGCGCATCGTTGAGACGCTGCATCAACGCGTAGACGATGATGAGGCCAATGTCGATCAGGATCGAACCCTGCGCCCCCATGTAAAACGGCAACGGCCAGCCAGCGAATCGCATCGTCACCCACTCTCGCGCCCAGAACTGCGGCACGAACGTCACGACAAAACCAATCACCATCAGCACCGCCACCAGCCACAACGTCCGACGCCAGTGACGCGCCGCAATCGCGGTAGCTTCGCCATGCCAGTCGATATCGATGTCAGCAGAGGATACCGAAGGCGAACCACCGGGACCGGGATTCGCATCCGTCGACTGGGACTCGGTCCCGTGCTTGTCGATGTCACCAATCGCAGCAGCGGCGATCGGCGACGCGTCGTCCTGCTCGTCAGCTTTGCCCGCCCCCAACAACGAACGCGGCCCGCCCGCTGACGTGATATCAGCGGACAGGCCGTTGGCGTCGTGGGATTCCGGCGCAGCAGCGTTGCCGTGTGCGCCGGACCGCGAGCGTGTCGTCATTGCCGGCGAAGCGGATCGAACCCGCGCTTACTGCGCCTGCTTCAACTGGTCCAGAATGGCCGGGTTTTCAAGCGTCGACGTGTCCTGGGTGATCTCTTCACCCTTCGCAATCACACGCAGCAAACGACGCATGATCTTGCCCGAGCGCGTCTTCGGCAGGTTGTCACCGAAACGGATGTCCTTCGGCTTGGCGATCGGACCGATCTCCTTGCCCACCCAGTTACGCAGCTCCAACGCCAATTGCTTGGCTTCGTCACCCGTCGGACGCGAACGCTTGAGCACCACGAACGCGACAATCGCCTCGCCCGTCGTGTCGTCCGGACGCCCCACCACCGCAGCCTCAGCCACAATCGGGTTCGCCACCAGCGCCGACTCGATTTCCATCGTGCCCATGCGGTGACCCGACACGTTCAGCACGTCGTCGATACGGCCCATGATCGTGAAGTAGCCGGTCTTCGCATCGCGAATCGAACCGTCACCCGCCAGATAGATCTTGCCGCCCAGCTCCTGCGGGAAGTAGCTCGACTTGTAACGCTCCGGATCGCCCCAGATCGTACGAATCATCGACGGCCACGGACGCTTGATCACCAGCATCCCGCCCTGACCGTTCGGCACGTCCTGACCGGTTTCGTCGACGATAGCCACCGCAACACCCGGCAGACCCAGCGTGCACGAACCCGGCACCAGCGGCGTCGCGCCCGGCAACGGCGTGATTACGTGACCGCCCGTCTCCGTCTGCCACCACGTGTCGACGATCGGGCAACGACCGTGACCGACGTTCTCGTAGTACCACATCCACGCTTCCGGATTGATCGGTTCGCCGACCGACCCAAGAATGCGCAGCGACGACAGGTCGTACTGCTTCGGATGCACTTCCGGCGTCTGCTCCGCCGCCTTGATCAGCGAACGGATGGCCGTCGGCGCGGTGTAGAACACCGTCACCTTGTGACGGTCGATCATTTCCCAGAAACGGCCCGCGTTCGGATACGTCGGTACGCCCTCGAACACGACCTGCGTCGCACCCACTGCCAGTGGGCCGTACGCGATGTACGTGTGACCGGTGATCCAGCCGATGTCGGCCGTGCACCAGAAGATGTCGTCCGGCTTCATGTCGAACGTCCACTGCATCGTGAGCGACGCCCACAGCAGATAGCCGCCGGTGCTGTGCTGAACGCCCTTCGGCTTGCCCGTCGAGCCCGACGTATAGAGGATGAACAGCGGATGCTCAGCGCTCACCCACTCCGGCTCGCACTGGTCCGACTGCGTGGCGACGAGGTCTTGCAACACTTCGTCACGGCCCGCTTGCATGGCGACGTTGCCGCCCGTGCGACGGTAGACGATCACCGACTTCACGTGTTCGCAGCCGCCCATCGCGAGGGCTTCGTCGACGATGGCCTTCAGGGGCAGTGCCTTGCCGCCGCGCATCTGCTCGTCGGCGGTGACGATCGCGACAGCGCCGGCGTCGATCACGCGTTCGTTGAGCGATTTGGCGGAGAAACCACCGAACACGACCGAGTGAGTCGCGCCGATGCGGGCACACGCCTGCATCGCGACCACGCCTTCAATCGACATCGGCATGTAAATGACCACGCGGTCACCCTTTTTCACGCCCTTTGCCTTGAGCGCGTTCGCAAAGCGGTTCACGCGCGCGAGCAGGTCGCGATAGGTGACAGGGGTCACCGTGCCGTCGTCGGCTTCGAAAAGGATGGCGGGTTTGTCGCCCAGGCCCGCTTCGATCTGGCGGTCCAGGCAATTGTAGGAAGCGTTGATCTGTCCGTCTTCGAACCACGTATAGAACGGGGCGTTGGTCTCGTCGAGGACTTTGGTGAACGGCTTGTGCCAGGCCAGATTCTCACGCGCCTGACGCGCCCAGAATCCCTCGTAATCCTTCTCGGCCTCGGCGCACAGCGCCTCATAGGCGGGCATGCCGGAAATGTTCGCTTTGGCGACCAGCGCCTGCGGCGGCGCGAAAACGCGCTGCTCCTGCAATACCGATTCAATTGCTGCCATGAGTTGTCCCCTCTTATGGATATGCAAATACCATTGCAATCAAGCCAAAACACATCGCTATCGTCACCTAACGTCACATTAAGACGAGCGACTTACTAACGCCTTACACTGGTGCATTCGACTCCCGTGCCTTGCGTGCGGGGCTCACGCAAAACGCGTTGTCGCAGTGCAGCAAAGTGTGGCGTAATCGCTACAATCCTACGCTTATCACCCTCGTCCCGCCACCCCGGAATCGCCCGGAGCGCCCGTGAATTCGACATCTACGCCTCAAACGACCCGGCCCAACCCCACGGCCACGCACGCCGCACCGACCGGCACCGACCGCCTGTTCGCCCGATTTCCGAGTTTTGCGCTGGCGCTGGCGATGACGTTCGTCGGCACCAATGTCGGGATCGGCAAGACGATGGTCGCGGTCATGCCAGTGGCTGCCTTCGCGCTCTGGCGCTTCGTCATCGCCATCATTGCGCTTGCGCCGCGCTACCGGCCATCAAGCATGCGACGCGTCACCCGCAGCCAATGGGGCCACCTCTTCGTGCAGACGTTCTTCGGCACGTTCCTCTTCACGTTACTCATGCTCTACGGCGTGCGCATGACGACGGCCACCGCAGCCGGCGTCATCACCGCGACACTACCCGCCTGCGTCGCGCTGCTGTCCTGGGCCGTGCTGCGCGAACACCCGTCGCGACGCACACTCATCAGCATCGGGCTGGCGATCGCGGGCGTTGCGCTGCTCAACGCCTCGCGAGGCGACGCCCACGGCGCGGGTGGGGCCGACGCTACCAGCGGGGCATGGCTCGGTAACGCCCTGGTGCTCGGCGCGGTGGTCTGCGAAGCGATTTACGTGATCGTCTCGAAACGCCTTGCGGCGGAACTCTCGGCCATCGATATCTGCGCCTATACGCACCTGATCGGCGGCGCGCTGATGCTACCGCTGGGCATCGTCGGGCTGATGGCCGTGGATTATTCGGCCCTCACGCCGGGGCACTGGGCGCTGATCGTCTGGTACGGACTCGCCGCAAGCGTCTTCTCGTTCTTCCTGTGGATGCGCGGGATTCGCCATGTCAGCGCGCAGCTTGCGGGGGTCTTTACGGCCATGGTGCCGGTCGCGGCCACGGCCTACGGCGTGATCTTTCTGGGCGAGCGGCTGTCCGTCGCGCAGGGCAGCGCGCTGGCGTTGACGGTCGCAGGGATCGTGCTCGCGGCGCTACCGTCCGCCGGATCGCGAAAGACGCTATTGCCAGCCCGAGACTGAATCGGACGCGGTGTCGCCGCCAAGACGTTGTAAAATGCCCGCCATGCCGGATAGCGCGCCGCGCTATCCGTGCCCGTGCACTTTGCTTGCGATTTGCGTAACCGATAACTAGAGCCCGCGTCACGAGGCGCAGGTCAACACCCCTTCAAAATAGCCATGTCGACTCCTGGCCGCCCGTCTGATGCGCCGCCGCGCAGCATTCGTCCGATGCGCCCTCTGCCCCGCGTCATCTTCTTCAGCCGCTGGCTGCAACTGCCGCTGTACCTCGGGCTGATCGCCGCGCAAGGCGTCTACGTCTACAAATTCCTCGTCGAACTGTTCCACCTGGTGACGCACGCCGCCACCTTCGACGAAACGCAGATCATGCTCGTCGTGCTCGGCCTGATCGACGTGGTGATGATCTCGAACCTGCTCATCATGGTGATCATCGGCGGCTATGAGACCTTCGTCTCGCGCCTCGGCGTGGAAGGCCACCCCGACGAGCCCGAATGGCTCGATCACGTGAACGCCGGCGTGCTCAAGGTGAAGCTGTCGATGGCGCTCATCAGCATCTCGTCGATTCATCTGCTCAAGACGTTCATCGATGCGTCCCAGCAAACGCCGCACACCATCATGTGGCAAGTGATCATTCACTGCGCTTTCCTGCTTTCCGCCGTTGTCATGGCCTACGTCAACAAGATGACGAACGACAGCCATGCGCCCGCGTATGCGAGCGCGCAGCATTGAACAGCATTCAGTCGTAGCAAGTCAGTACAAAAAAACCAGTCCCCACTAAGTCGAGAGCCGTTTCATGTCTACCGTCATTAAAGAAGACGACGTCATTCAGAGCGTCGCCGGTGCCCTGCAGTACATCAGCTACTACCATCCGGACGATTACATCCAGGCACTGGGTCGCGCCTACGAGGCCGAAGAAAGCCCCGCTGCCAAGGACGCCATCGCGCAGATCCTGACCAACAGCCGCATGTGCGCCGAAGGCCGCCGTCCGCTGTGCCAGGACACCGGCATCGTGACCGTGTTCGTGAAGGTCGGCATGAACGTGCGCTGGGACGCCAAGCGCAGCCTCACCGACATGATCAACGAAGGCGTGCGTCAGGCTTACATGCACCCGGACAACGTGCTGCGCGCCTCGATCGTCGCGCCGCCGGAAGCCGGTCGCAAGAACACGAAGGACAACACGCCCGCCGTCATCCACTACGAAATCGTGGAAGGCGACAAGGTCGACATCACGGTCGCAGCCAAAGGCGGCGGCTCGGAGAACAAGTCGAAGTTCGTGATGCTCAACCCGTCCGACTCGATCGTCGACTGGGTCGTGAAGACGGTCCCGACGATGGGTGCCGGCTGGTGCCCGCCGGGCATGCTCGGCATCGGTATCGGCGGCACGGCCGAGAAGGCCATGGTCCTCGCGAAGGAATCGCTGATGGACCCGATCGATATCCATGACGTGATCAAGCGCGGCCCGCAAAACTGGAACGAAGAGCTGCGTATCGAGCTGTTCGAGAAGGTCAACGCACTGGGCATCGGCGCGCAGGGCCTCGGCGGTCTGGCCACCGTGCTCGACGTCAAGATCCTCGACTACCCGACGCACGCCGCCTCCAAGCCGGTCGCCATGATCCCGAACTGCGCAGCGACGCGTCACGCGCACTTCACGCTGGATGGCTCGGGCCCGTCGTTCCTCGCCGCACCGTCGCTCGACGCCTGGCCGAACGTCCACTGGGCACCGAACACGGAAACCAGCAAGCGCGTCGATCTGGACACGCTCACGCCGGAAGAAATCACGAGCTGGAAGCCGGGTCAGACCCTGCTGCTCTCGGGCAAGATGCTCACGGGCCGCGACGCTGCGCACAAGCGCATCGCCGACATGGTCGCCAAGGGCGAACCGCTGCCGGTGGACTTCAAGGGCCGTGCAATTTATTACGTCGGCCCGGTCGATCCGGTGCGCGACGAAGTCGTCGGCCCGGCAGGCCCGACCACGTCGACCCGCATGGACAAGTTCTCCGATCTGATGCTCGGCAAGCTCGGCCTGTCGGTGATGATCGGCAAGTCGGAACGTGGCCCCGCAGCGATTGAAGCCATCAAGAAGCAAAAGGCCGCTTATCTGATGGCCGTCGGTGGTGCCGCCTACCTCGTGTCGAAGGCGATTCGCGGCGCGCGCGTGCTGGCCTTCGAAGACCTCGGCATGGAAGCCATCTACGAGTTCGACGTGAAGGACATGCCGGTGACGGTGGCCGTCGATTCGACCGGTGTCTCGGTGCACCAGACCGGCCCGAAGGAATGGCAAGCCAAGATCGGCAAGATTCCGGTCGCAGCTGAGTAACTCCGGCTAAGTCTGACGTGACGTCAGTCAGTTGGAAAAGCCCGGATTCGTCCGGGCTTTTTTTCGTCTTCCGTAGAGTGGTCGACTGCAGTTGCGACGGTGAGGAATGTCACGGAAGCGAGCGAGAATAACTCGCATTACCATTCACGAAAAGCCTTGTGGGGCTTGGCTTTCCGCGCTTTTCAGGCTACTCTTCAACCGCTCGCAAATTGCTTAAGACAGGGATCCAAAATGAAAGGCGACAAGAAAGTCCTCGAACTCCTCAACGCCCAGCTCACGAACGAGCTGACGGCGATCAACCAGTACTTTCTGCACGCCCGCATGTACAACCATTGGGGCCTGACCAAGCTGGGCAAGCACGAGTACGACGAATCCATCGGTGAAATGAAGCACGCCGACAAGCTGATCGAACGCATCTTCATGCTCGACGGCCTGCCGAACCTGCAAGATCTGCACAAGCTGCTCATCGGTGAGAACACCGAAGAAATTCTGCAGTGCGATCTGAAGCTCGAATACCTCTCGCAGAAGACCTGCAAGGAAGGCGTTGCTCACTGCGAAAGCGTGAAGGACTTCGTCTCGCGCGAAATCTTCAACGAGATCCTGCACGACACCGAAGAGCACATCGACTGGCTGGAAACGCAGATCGATCTCATCGGCAAGGTCGGCATTCAGAATTACCAGCAGTCGGGCATGGCGTCGTTCGAAGAATAAGCCCGACACCCCGCAAAACCCAGATAATAAAAGCGCATCACCGCACTGTAGGCACCGTATCCTCCGATATCGGGTCGCAGGCTTTGCGCTAGAATTTCAGGGCCGGCAACTTGCCGGCCCTTTTTCATTTGCCATGCCCTCCAACGCGCCGATTGGCGTCTTCGATTCCGGCCTCGGTGGCCTCTCGGTCCTTCAGGCCGTTCGCGCTCTGCTTCCGCACGAGTCGCTCATCTATGTCGCCGACTCTCGCTACGCACCGTACGGGGAACGCCCGGACGCCTTCATCGAGCAACGCAGTCTCGCCATCGGTCGATGGCTGCGCGAGCACGGTGCCAAGGCATTCGTCGTGGCCTGCAATACGGCGACGGCGCATGGCGTGGCGGCACTACGGGCCGACGACGCGTGGCCGGTCGTCGGTGTCGAACCCGGGATCAAACCGGCTGCCGCCACGTCGCGCAGCGGTGTGATCGGCGTGTTGGCCACGGCCGCCACGCTGCGCAGCGCCCGCTTCGCGAATTTGCTCGCGCGTCACACCGCGCAAGGGCAGCGCTTCCTGTGTCAGCCCGGGCATGGACTGGTCGAGCGCATCGAAGCCGGGGATGTCGATTCACCCGCGGTGATGGCGCTGCTCGACAAGTACATCGCGCCCATGATTGCCGAAGGGGCCGACACGCTCGTGCTCGGCTGTACGCATTACCCCTTCCTGATTCCCGCCATCCAACAACAATTCGGCACGGCGCTCACGCTGATCGACACGGGTGCCGCCATCGCCCGCCAGCTTCAGCGCCGTCTTGAAGATGCCGATCTGGCAGCCCCCGCAATATCGGGTGCAAACGCAGGTGCCAGCGGCAGCATCCAGCTGTTCACCACCGCCAACGCCATGGCACTGCAAACCATGGCAGATCGACTGATGCCCGACGCGCCCGCCGCCTCCGGTTCGACAGATGCAACCGGCGAGCTCGACCTATCCGCCACATCCGGCACGGTTTCCCGCCACCCCACCGCACCCCGCGTAGCCACCGTCGAGATTGCGGAAACCGCGCCGCAAGCCGCAGCCGGTCTGGCTTTGCCGTAAAACCCTCCCATCATTCCCGCTTGACATCCTGTCCGTATATCCATGAGGGGTATATGGGATAGGCCAATGGCGCTTGCAAAAGGCGCCAACTTAAATAATAATTATTCTCATTAGTGTTACATTTTGACGTTTCCATCATGATCGTCTGCGTCTGTAAATCCGTTTCCGACCGTCAGATCAAGGCTTGCCTCGACGCCGGTGCTACCACCATGGAAGATCTTCAGATCGACCTTGGCGTTGCATTGTGCTGCGGCAAGTGCGGTCCGTATGTCCAGGAGATGGTGACCGGTGCCACGCCGTGCTGTGGTCGCTCGTGCGGTGGCTGCTGCCAGTCCGCACATGTCGAGACGACGCAAGTCGAAGTCGTGATGGTGCGTCAGGAACTCGCACTGGCAGCGTAATCGTAGTAAGCGCGCTGTATGCGCGCTCGCCGTACACGGGTCTTCGAACCCACGGAATCCGCCTGCGTGACCGGCATCGACTGAGGTCATGGGGCAACGGAGCCAGCCAGGCGTCTTCAGGCGTCATGCGCCAGCCAGCGACTTGTCACCCTGGAGGTGTCAGATGGAACTCCTGATTGGCTTTGTTTCGACGTTATGTTTATCGTTTTTCCTGTTTCGAAGGTGAGTTGCAGCACGGTTTCCAACTCACTGCGTTCGCCGACCGCGCCCCTTGGCGCGGTTTTCCTTTGATCGTACGTCCGGCCATTCCCGAACCCGAGGCTTCGCACACCGCGCTTCACTCACCGTTCATCGCCGCAATTTAGCGTACCCTAGCCGTTATCATGTCGACCGCCGTGCCCCCCGCCGTGACCTCATCCGGCCTTGCGATCCAGCAATTCCGCGATCCATTGACGTCGCCGCGCACCATTGCCATTGCGGCAGCGATCGTTGTCGTCCACCTTGCCGCCCTGATCGGTTTGTCGCACCTGCGCAACGATCCTGAAAAGGCGACGATCGAGCCGACCACGTTTACCGCCACGATCATTCCGCTCACGCCCGCCCCGACGCCGCCGCAACCCGCGCCGCCCAAACCGCAGCCGGAACCGCCCAAGCCGAAGGTCGCACCGCCGCCGCCCAAGCCGCGCGAGCAACCGAAGAACGCCATCACGCAGAAGGCCGAACCGGTCGCCCCGCCGCAACAAGCGCAGGTCGAGCCGGTGCAGAATGCTGCGCCCACGCCGCCGGCACCGCCGGCACCGGCCCCCGCGCCTGCGCCGTCCGGTCCGATCGAAGGTCTCGCCGTGAAGTGCGACGAGCCGCGCGTGGCCTACCCGACGCAATCGCGTCGCGTCGGCGAAGAAGGCACCGTCACGTTGCGTCTCGTGATCGACACCCGTGGGGTGGTTTCGAGCGCCAATGTCGTCAAGTCGAGTGGCTTCCCCCGTCTCGATCAGGCCGCCCGCAGCGCCGCACTGGCGATGCGTTGTGCGCCCCCGATGCAAAACGGCCGTGCGGTGGAAGCCGCCGCGACCAAACCGTTTAATTTCAATCTGAACGACTAACGAACGCCTAACAAACGTTTAACGAATTGGATCTTCCGAGGAACGCAAAATGCAAGAGTATGGTTTGAGCCACGTCTGGTCGCAGGGCGATTTCGTCACCCGCGCCATCGCGATCGTGTTGCTGGTGATGTCGGTGCTGTCGTGGACGGTCATCATCATCAAGGGCACGCAAGTCTTCCGCCTGAGCCGTCTCACGCGCACCGCCGAGCCGGACTTCTGGCACTCGGAGAATTTCTCTGCCGGTCTGCAAAAGCTGGGCGAATCGGGTCAGAACAACCCGTTCCTCGCGCTGGCTCTCGCCGGTCAGGACGCCGCCGAACATCACCGTCAGAGCCAGCCGCATCTGCACGACAAGATGGACGTGAGCGACTGGATCACGCGAGCACTGAAGAACTCGGTGGACGATACGGTTTCGCGCCTGCAAAGCGGTCTGGCCATGCTGGCTTCGATCGGCTCGACCTCGCCGTTCGTCGGTCTGTTCGGCACGGTGTGGGGCATCTATCACGCCCTGCTGGCCATCGGTGCATCGGGTCAGACGACCATCGACAAGGTGGCCGGTCCCGTGGGTGAAGCGCTGATCATGACCGCCTTCGGTCTGTTCGTCGCGATCCCGGCAGTGCTCGGCTTCAACGCCCTGACGCGCGCCAACAAGGGTATCGTCTCGAAGCTCAACCGCTTTGCACACAGCCTGCACGGTTACTTCCTGACGGGCGCCAGCGTGCACTCGACGCAGTTCACCAGCAACGTCACGCCGGTGCGCAAGTCGACCTCGGCCAGCGCCAGCTAAGCCGCCGCGCAAGACAAGGAGTTCGCTATGGCTATGGGTTCATACAGCAGCGACGACGGTGCCGATGACGCGATGATGAGCGAAATCAACATGACGCCGCTCGTCGACGTCATGCTGGTGCTGCTGATCATCTTCATCGTGACGCTGCCGGTGCTCAATCACGCGGTCAAGCTCGACCTCCCGCAGGCGAGCAGCCAGCCGGAAGACACCAAGCCTGCCAAGGTCGACCTGTCGATCCAGGCAGACGGCAGTGTCTTCTGGGACAAACAGCAGATCGACGACGACACGCTCAAGGCGCGTCTGGCGCAGGCCGCCGAAGCGCAGCCGCAACCGGAACTGCACCTGTTCGCCGACAAGAGCGTGCGTTACGAAAGCGTCGCCAAGGTGCTTTCCGAAGCACAGACGGCCGGCGTGACCAAACTCGGTTTCGTGACCGAACCGGCGAAGTAAGTCGTGAAGTAGGCCGGTAAATCCACGAATCGCAGAAGTGAAAAGCGCGGTGCCAGTCACCGCGCTTTTTTTCGTCCGTACGGTTCGAAATCGATTGGGATTCCACAGACTTTTCACCCATTGTTCCAATCAGGTAACAATCCTTCCTGTGTTACGGGCTACTCCCGGGGCCCTACGTCCGCATATAGTTTGGACATGACAACGGATGTCGGCGACACCCGAAGCGGCGCTCAGGCACGCCTCGCTCGCCCATCCCTAACAGGAGAACGCCCCCCATGAGCACCCCCGACACCCGCCCGGTTGCCCGCGTCTTTACCGCAGCACAAACGCAGGAAGGCGCTGGCTTTCACGTCAACCGCCCGTTCCCGACGCGCATGATGATGGACTTCGATCCGTTCCTGCTGCTCGACGAAATGGGTCCGATGCAAGTGGCCCCCGGCGACGCCAAGGGCGCGCCCGATCACCCGCATCGCGGCTTCGAAACCGTCACTTACCTGCTCGCAGGCGAGATGGAGCACCGTGACTCGCAAGGTCACGCAGGCAAGCTCACGCCGGGCGACGTACAGTGGATGACGGCCGGTGCCGGGGTGATTCACTCGGAAGAGCCGTCGCACGCGTTCCAGCAACGCGGCGGCGAGATGCACGGCTTCCAGCTGTGGGTGAATCTGCCGAGCACCGACAAGATGATGACGCCGCGCTATCAGGAGCTGCCCGCCGCTGGCATTCCCACGGCGACGAGTGACGACGGCAAGGTCTCCGTGCGCGTGATCGCCGGTGAAGCGCTGGGCACACGTGCCGCCATCGAAACGCGTACGCCGATTCTGTATCAGCACTTCACGCTGCAACCGCAGGCGTTGCTCGATCATCCTGTGCCGACGGATTTCAACGTGTTTGCGTACGTCGTCGACGGCGAAGGACATTTCGGTGCGGAATCGACGCCGGCCAAAGCGCATCAGATGGTCGTGTTCGGCACGGACGGCGAAGGCGTGACGGTGCGTAACGATGGCGACAAACCGCTGTCGTTCCTGCTGATCGGCGGCAAGCCGCTGGGCGAGCCGGTAGCGCGTTACGGCCCGTTCGTTATGAACACGGAAGGCGAGATTCGTCAGGCGATTCTCGACTTTCAGGCGGGACGTATGGGGCACATTCCGGCATCGGTGTCGCGCACGTCTTAATCGTACCGGGCGCTTGCGCCTAACGACGGTCCGGCGAAATTGGGCCACAATGACACTCATGGTGCGTAACTAACGCCGAGTGTGTTGTGGCCCGTTCCTTTTGATCCCGCAGATCTTCTCGACCGCGGGATCGTTTCGCCGGGCCGTTCTCATCGAAGTGAATCAGGACCCATCCAGACCTCCAGGAGCTGCCATGGCCGCAGAAGCGATTGTCATTGCCCACTTGGGCGCCGCCGGATACACCACCCAACTGTCGGACGGCAAACACGAATGGCTTGCCGACGAACCTGAATCGCTGGGCGGCGGCAACCTCGGCCCGGCACCGTCGGCGCTGCTGCTCTCGAGTCTCGGGGCCTGCACGTCGATCACGCTGCACATGTATGCACGCCGCAAAGAGTGGCCGCTCAAGGACGTGAAAGTGACGCTCGCGATGAATCCGGACGGCAAACCGCCCGCCGGCACCACGCAGATCACGCGCAAGATTGAACTCGCGGGCGATTTGTCGGAGGAACAGCGTCAGCGCCTCTTGGAAATTGCCAATGCATGCCCAATTCACAAGGTGTTGTCCGGCACCATCGCCATCGACAGTTCGTTGGTTGAGTAATATCCGGCACGAGGCTGGCGCAGTGTCCACAGCTTCGCCAAGCGCCAGCCATCATCGACAGAAGGGGAAATAGTCTTGCAGTACGAACACCTGATCGAGGTCAACGACCTCCTGAATCCGCTGACCTTCGCGCTCTCGCGCGATCAACTGTGGCGCGGCCTCGTGTTGCGTGCCGAACAGCCGGAGGCATTCGTGCTGGGACTCGACGAGTGCACGATGCTTGAACGCACCGAAGACGCACTGAGCCGCGAGCTGCGCTTCGGCGAGACCGTTGTGCTGGACCGGGTCGTCTTCGAGTCCATGCAATCGGTGCGTTACGAAACGGCAGCGACCGACGCGCATGCGGGTGGCACCCTTACGATGCGTATCGAAGAGCCGAATCCGACGCATCTTTTCGTACGATTTACGTATAGCACCACGCTGCAAGAAGACGCCGTGACCGCCGACACGCGCTATAGCGAGTTTGTGAAATCGGCCTATCGCGAAGCGGACATCGACACCGTGCGCCGAATTCGCGAGCTTGCCGAACAGGGCGCGTTGGACTGATTGGCCGTCCGGGCCTTGTGGCCGGGGCTGCCGTCGATTCGACAGCAGGGTTGGTTGGACGATGTCCGCCATCGTCCAACCAATGCAATTTAGACAAAAACTACCAAAACAATAATCACAATAGCCAAATTCAAATATAAATGGGAATGATTCTCATTTAATATTCTTCTCACAGTCAGCCACACGGATGAGCGAGATGACCGCAAGCCACACCACTGCCCGCCAGACCACGCCCGCCACGGCACCGCGCCGCACCTTGTCGGTGTCGCGCTCGCAAGTGGCCAGCCCGGTGGCAGAAAAGCCGGCCACCAGCCAAACCAACGGTCGCGTGCTGACGAGCGATCACCTGCTGCAGGGCACGCAATGCGTGAACATCCTGCACAACGGGCAGACCTATCAACTACGCGCTACGCGTTACGGCAAGCTGATCCTGACGAAGTAAGCGATTGAGTTCAAAGCAGTAGACGTAAAGCAGTCGGGCTTTTTTAAAGAATTTTGGCGACGGCGAGACCACGACCTTGCCGCCACCTTCACCGAGTTTTGTGGGGACCACCTCGCCTAAGAGGTGTTTGGCAGTAGCCAGCGAACGCAACGCGATCCCATGTAGTTACGGCAAGCCCCTCTCTACCTGCGTTGCGCGCCAGCCAAGCCGCTTTTTTTGTCCATCCACTCGGGTTTCATTGATGTTCTCCTCTTGACCAACCTGCCAAGCCTCAGGTTTGTCATACGGCCTGACAAGCCTTTAACCCGTTCGCGAGAGCGGGTTTTTCTTTTTGTAGCGCAGCGCTTCACGTACAAAAAAAAGCATCGCCAACTTTCACTGGCGATGCTTTTTTTGCTTCCTGCGCTGGCACGGATGCCGTGCCAGCGCGCAATGCTTGGCGGATAAATTACGCGCCGGTGATGGCTGCGATGCCCGCGCGGGCGATCTGCGCGTCCTGGTTCGACTTCACACCCGACACACCCACGGCACCGATCACGTTGCCATCGACGACGATAGGCACGCCGCCTTCAAGCATGGCCGTGTTCGGTGCGCTCAGGAACGCGAAGCGGCCACCGTTGATCATCTCTTCGAATGCACCGCTTTCACGACGGCCGACCGCCGAGGTCTGCGCTTTGCCCAGCGACATCATGGCCGTGCTGGGGGCAGCACCGTCCATGCGATGCAGCGACAGGGCATGACCACCGTCGTCGACGATCGTAATGCACACGTTCCAGCCGTTCGAAGTGGCTTCCGCCACGGCGGCCGCGTTGATCTTCTGCACGTCTTCAACGGTCAGGACAGCTTTCGTCTTCATACGTCTCTCTCGTTTAGGGTTGGCAAATCATGGAGCCTGCACGACGGCAACGCTCCGAATCATCATCGTCTTTTTTTGTTACCGCCAGCGACGACCGACGTCGTCGCCGAACAGTCCGACGCTCAATGCCCCACACTCAGCGCCATCCACTCGCGCAGCGACACGCGTGTAGCGCGCAGGCTGTCGAGCGTTGGCCACCAGCCGGAAGCGGCGTCGGGGTCCTGCGCATTGCCGTTGCAGCACGGTGCGGGTACCACCGTGAGACCGGCACGTACGAACTGGTCACGCGCGCGGCGCATATGCCAGGCGTCCGTGACCAGATAAACACGCGTCACGCCGACGTTGGTCAGCATGCGCGCGCTGAAAATGGCGTTTTGCGCCGTGTTCAGTGATTGTCCTTCGACCCAACGTACCGGCACGCCGAATTCGTCCTGCAATACGCTCGCCATGAGTTGCCCTTCGGACACCGGATAGCCGGACGGCGCGCCGCCGGAGACCAGTACCGGCAACTGCGCATGACGCGCCAGGAATGCGCCGTAGCGCACACGAGCAAACGCGCCCGGCGGCAGATCGGCACCATCGCGCCGACCATACTCCGTCGCACCGAGGCTGATGCCACCGCCAAGAATGACGACCGCCTGGGGAAGCGTCGACGCATTGCCCGCAGGGTTGGACGGATCGGGCGGCGCTGACGCCTGTGCCCGATGGGCCGTCTCGACGGACTTGATATCGAGCGCGGGACCGATGTCGAGCGAGTGCGTCAGCCGGTTGCTGAGCCACGGTGTCGCCTGCAACCAGAGTGCAAGTGCCGCGACGATAGCCAGCGTCTTGCCCACTCTCGGAAAGCGCCGCCAGCAGATGGCTCCGAGCCCTGCAAGCACCAGCACATTGGCGGGCGGCAAGAAGAGACTGACGAGGAGGTTTCGGGCGAGCCAATCGACGGGCATCCGGCCAGTGTACTGGACTGCACAACAGAGTGCACCCTTTCTCTATGACACGTCCGCTCTCCTGAACGATCGCCTTCGGGCTGACACAAAAAAGCCCACGCGAGTGCGTGGGCGTCATCCGTCGTCAATGCGTTACGGGCGCATCACGCTAGCAAGCTGCGTAGCATCCATGCGTTCTTTTCGTGCAGTTGCATACGCTGCGTGAGCAAATCGGCGGTCGGCTCGTCCGAGGCCGCGTCGACGATCGGGAAGATGCCACGCGCGGTGCGCGTCACGGCTTCCTGTCCTTCGACCAACTGACGAATCATCTCTTCGGCCGTGGGCACGCCTTCTGCCTCGGGAATCGACGACAGCTTTGCGAATTCCTTGTACGTGCCGGGTGCCGGATAGCCGAGCGCGCGGATACGCTCGGCGACCTGATCGACCGCCAGCGCGAGTTCGTTGTACTGCCCCTCGAACATCAGATGCAGCGTGTTGAACATCGGACCCGTCACATTCCAATGGAAATTGTGCGTCTTCAGATACAGCGTGTAAGTGTCTGCCAGCAGATGGCTCAAGCCTTCGACGATGCGCTTGCGATCCTTGTCGCTGATACCGATGTTGACGCTCGCCACCTGGGTCGCACTGTGCTTCTTTGCCATGATTTGACTCCGTTTGCTGTGCCGTCTCCCGAAAACGCCGGAAGACGCGCTGAATAAAATGGCTCGATATCAAGCGATATCGATCGACACCGACCGACATCGATCTCCGTACTTTCCTCAGGACGTTCGCGACGTCATTCCGGTTACACTGCGCCCTATCCGAATCAGCCAGCGCTCCCGCTGCCAACCTCCCGTCGATGCCCATACGTCTCACCGGAACGTCGCACGCAAATGCCGTCGCTCAAGACGCCGCGCATCCCGCCCAGCCGCTTCTGCCCCGCCAGCTTCTGGTGACGCCAGACGTCGCGTCGCGCTCACAGATCGCAGCCTTCGCCTCGCAACTCGCGCAGGCGCTCGCGCGTGGCACTCGCCTCGTCCAGCTGCGCAATCGTTCGCTCGATGCCGACGGCTACCGCGCGCTGGCGGAAAGCGCGTTGGCGCTCACTCACGCGGCCGGTGCGCAACTCATCCTGAATCCGCCGCATGACGTTGCCGACCGCTGGCTCGACGCCACTCAGGGCATGCACGCAGGCACGGTGCCGCAAGCGGACGGCTGGCATTTGACGAGCGAACGCCTCATGGCCTGCGAGACGCGCCCGGCAGGCTGGAAACTGATGAGCGCCGCCTGTCACGACGCCGCTCAACTGGCGCAGGCTTCGCATCTGGGTCTGGACTTCGTGACGTTGTCACCGGTGCTCGCCACGGCCACACACCCGGAGGCGACACCTCTCGGCTGGCCAGCCTTCACGTCACTTGCCGCGCAAACCACGCTGCCCGTCTTCGCGCTCGGCGGCATGCGTGCGGAGACACTCAATACCGCTCGCAATGCCGGCGCTTACGGCATCGCCGCCATCCGCGCCTTCTGGCCGGCAGCCTGAAAATACCGGCGCTGGGACTGTCTGCCCGTCCCAGCACCCTGACTACACGGACCTTCACAGACTGAAGCTCCGGCAGCCGCGCCGCCGGAACCGTCAACCGTGATGCCTTACTCCGCCAATGCCTTGCGTGCGGCGATCACCCCTTGCGCATACGCCGGATCGATCTTGTCGAAGTGCGCGATCTGACGCTCGGCGACGTCGTCCGGCACCCCTTGCATCGACGCGGCGATGTTGCCAAACAGACGGCCCTTCTGTGCGTCGTCGAACAAGCGGAACAATGCGCGCGGCTGCGAGTAGTAATCGTCGTCTTCACGATGGTCGAAACGATCGGCCACGGCACCCACCGCCTGCTGCGGATCGCGATACTCGGCCTGCTCTGCAAATGCACCGTAACGATTCGGCTCGTAGTTCGGCGTGCTGCCCAGATTGCCGTCGACACGCATCGCACCATCGCGATGGAAGCTGTTATGGAACGGGCACTTCGGCGCATTCACAGGAATCGAGCTGTGGTTCACCCCGAGGCGATAACGCTGCGTGTCGCCGTACGAGAACAGACGTCCCTGCAACAAACGGTCGGGCGAGAAGCTGATGCCCGGCACGACATTGCCCGGATTGAACGCGGCCTGCTCGACGTCGGCAAAGTAGTTCTCCGGATTCCGGTTCAACTCCAGCACGCCGACGTCGATCAGCGGGTAATCCGCGTGCGGCCACACCTTCGTGATGTCGAACGGGTTATAGCGATACGTCGCGGCGTCTGCCTCCGGCATCACCTGCACCTGCATGCGCCAGCGCGGGAAGTTGCCCGTTTCGATAGCGTCGAACAGATCGCGTTGATGGCTTTCGCGATCGTCGGCCACGATCTGCGCCGCCTCGGCGTTCGTCAGATTCTCTACGCCCTGCATCGACTTGAAGTGGAACTTCACCCAGAACCGTTCGTTCGCCGCGTTGATGAAGCTGAACGTATGCGAGCCGAAGCCGTGCTGCTGACGATAGTTCTTCGGAATACCGCGATCGCTCATGAGGATGGTGACCTGATGCAGCGACTCGGGCGAGCGCGACCAGAAATCCCAGGCGGCCGTGGGGCTGCGCATGTTGGTCTTCGGATCGCGTTTTTGCGTGTGGATGAAGTCGGGGAACTTGAGCGCGTCGCGGATGAAGAACACGGGCGTGTTGTTGCCCACGAGATCCCAGTTGCCTTCGTCGGTGTAGAACTTTATCGAGAAGCCGCGCACGTCGCGTTCGGCATCGGCCGCACCGCGCTCACCGGCCACCGTCGAGAAGCGCAGGAACACCGGCGTTTCCTTGCCGACGGATTCGAACACGCGGGCACGGGTGTACTTCGTGATGTCGTGCGTGATGGTCAGTTTGCCGAACGCGCCCGAGCCTTTCGCGTGCACGCGACGCTCCGGAATCACTTCACGGTCGAAGTGAGCGAGTTTTTCGATCAGCCAGACGTCTTGCAACAATGCCGGGCCGCGCGGGCCAGCCGTTTGCGTGTTCTGGTTGTCGGTGACCGGCGCGCCGGCGGCGGTCGTGAGTTTCATCTTGTCGGACATGTGACGCTCTCCTGTTTCCTGGTTCCTGATCGGTCGATTTCTTGCGACTTGCGTAACTTGTACGGCTTAGGCCCCCATCAGGGCGAAGTCGGCAAGTACGTGTTCCAGCGTGGTTTCGATGTCGTGCAAATAGGCCTTGAGTTGGGTCATTGCGGGCACCTCGAATGCGTCTTTCTGCGGGTAGGGATTCGCGCCTGAGCGCTCGGGCTTCTCTGTGTGGCCCGGTTTCAAGCGCGTGGGTCTAGATTAATTATTTATATTAAAACGGTCGAATTAATCGTTTTTATATATATCATAGGCAAAAGCAATACGCCGCAGCACAAGGCAGCGGCGTAGGGCTTTACAGCGGGGAGAAGCAGGAGAAGCGAGAGATGAGGACCGGCCTGAAGTGTCCGATCCTGGGCGCGAGCCGTTGGACCGTCAACTCGACATCAGTCGGACATCAGTTGGACGTCGCTGGCAGATCGAGCGGGATGATGCCCGGCAGGTCGCACTTGGCGATGGCCTGCGCCACCGCTTCGATGGCCGGCAAACGCGTGAAGCTTTTGCGCCAGGCGAGCACGACGCGACGGTCGGGCACCGGTGCCGAAAACGGCACATAGCTCAGCAGGCTGTCCGGCGCCTGCTTTTCGGGCACGGACGTCTTCGGCAGTACCGTGATGCCCACGCCGCTCGCGACCATATGGCGAATCGTTTCGAGCGACGAGCCCTCGAACGTCTTCTGAATACCGTCGGCGTTCTGCGAGAAACGCATCAGTTCCGGGCACACGCCCAGCACGTGATCGCGGAAGCAATGCCCGCTGCCGAGCAGCAGCATCGTCTCTTGCTTGAGGTCACCGGCATCGATCTGTTCACGGCCTGCCCACGGGTGCGAGCGCGGCAGCGCCACGACGAACGGCTCGTCGTAGAGCGGGCGCACCATCAGGCCGCTCTCCGGGAACGGCAGCGCCATGATGGCGGCGTCGATCTCGCCCTGCTTGAGCAACTCGATGAGCTTGAGCGTGTAGTTCTCTTGCAGCATCAGCGGCATCTGCGGCGTGGTCTCGATCATTTGCTTGACGAGTGCCGGCAGCAGATACGGTCCGATCGTGTAGATCACGCCAAGACGCAGCGGGCCGGCGAGCGGGTCGCGTCCCTGCTTGGCGATTTCCTTGATGGCGATGGTTTGTTCGAGCACGCGCTGTGCCTGCGCCACGATCTGCTCGCCGAGCGGCGTCACGCTGACTTCAGCCGCACCACGCTCGAAAATCTGTACGTTCAGCTCGTCTTCGAGCTTCTTGATAGCCACCGAGAGCGTCGGCTGGCTGACGAAACAGGCTTCCGCCGCGCGACCGAAATGGCGTTCACGCGCCACCGCCACGATGTACTTGAGTTCCGTGAGGGTCATGTCGTCCTAACCTGTGTAAATTAATCGAACCGATGCAATCGATAGATTTTGTTTTTTATAGCACAATCGGGCGGCAATTGCCCGTTTTCGACCGTTCCGGGGTGACGCTCTACCCACCAGCTCCCGCCATCGTCCGCCGTCCCCTGCTTGCTTCAGGCCTTCAGATAGTCTTCTCGCGCCCCGAGCCATCGCTCCAGATGCGCGGCGACCGCGCCCGGATGCGACTTCAGCAGCGCATCGGCTGCTTCCTGCGCGCCCGGAATCATCCAGGCGTCCTCATTGAGATCGACGAAACGCAGCATGGCCGCGCCCGACTGACGTGCGCCGAGAAACTCGCCGGGGCCGCGGATTTCCAGGTCGCGCCGGGCGATGATGAAGCCGTCAGTCGTCTCCCGCATCGTCTGCAAGCGCGCCTTCGCGCCCATCGACAGCGGCGAGGCGTACATCAGCAAACAGACCGATTCGGCGGAACCGCGACCGACGCGTCCACGCAACTGGTGCAATTGAGCGAGACCGAAGCGCTCCGCGTGTTCGATCACCATCAGTGACGCATTGGGCACATCCACGCCCACTTCGATCACGGTCGTCGCCACCAGCAAATGCGTGTTGCCGCGCGTGAAGTCCTCCATCACGGCGGCCTTCTCGGCGGGCGACAGACGCCCGTGCACCAACCCGACCCGCAACTCCGGCAACGCCGCCACGAGCTGCGCGTGCGTATCGACGGCCGTCTGCAATTGCAGCGCCTCGCTCTCTTCGATCAGCGGACAGACCCAGTACACCTGACGCCCGGCCAGCGCCGCCGCGCGCACCCGGTCGATCACTTCCAGGCGACGTGTATCGCTGATGAGTTTCGTCACGACGGGGCTACGTCCGGGCGGCAGTTCGTCGATGACGGAGACGTCGAGATCGGCGTAGTACGTCATGGCGAGCGTGCGCGGAATCGGCGTGGCGCTCATCATTAACTGATGCGGCATGGCGTTCGGGCCCATGCCAGCGGTCTGCATCTTGCTGCGCAGCGCAAGCCGTTGCGCGACGCCGAAGCGGTGCTGTTCGTCGACGACCGCCATGCCGAGGCGCGCGAACGTGACCGTGTCCTGAATGATGGCGTGCGTGCCGATGACGAGCTGCGCTTCGCCGCTGGCCACGCGCGCCAGCGCTTCGCGCTTTTCCTTCGCCTTCATGCTGCCCGCGAGCCACGCGACTTCCACGCCCAGCGGCGTGAGCCACGCCGAAAGTTTGCGCAGGTGCTGCTCGGCGAGGATTTCGGTCGGTGCCATGATCGCCGCCTGAAACCCGGCGTCGATGGCCTGTGCGGCGGCCAACGCAGCGATGATCGTCTTGCCGCTGCCGACGTCGCCTTGCAGCAGACGCTGCATCGGATGTGCTTCGGCCAAGTCGGCGCGAATCTCGGCCCACACGCGTTGCTGTGCGCCCGTCAACTTGAACGGCAGCGCGGCTTCGAAACGTTCGAGCAAACCGCCTTTTATGTGCTCGCCAAGCGACGGGGCACGCAAACGGCGACGTGCCGCCTGCGCCCGTTTGAGCGACAGTTGTTGCGCGAGCAACTCCTCGCACTTGATGCGTAACCACGCCGGATGCGAACGCTCCATGAGCGCTGTCTCGGAGACATTCGGCGGCGGGGCGTGCAGCAGACGGACAGCGTCGGCCAGTGGCGGCAACGGATGATCGGGGCCGATAGCGTCTTGCAGCAGCCCGGGCGGCAGCAACTCGGGCAGCGGCGTGCGATCCATGGCGTTGTGGATCGCTTTACGCAGGTAGGCCTGAGACAGACCGGCGGCGCTCGGATACACCGGCGTCAGCGATTCGGGCAGCGGCGCGGCGGCGTCCTGCACGACGCGGTATGCGGGATGGACCATCTCGAGACCGAAGAAGCCACCGCGCACTTCGCCACGGACACGCACACGCGTGCCGATGGAAAGCTGTTTTTGCTGACTGCCGTAAAAATTCAGAAAACGCAGCACCAACTCGTGCCCTTCGTCGGCGATGCGTACGACCCACTGACGTCGCGGACGGTAAGCGACGTCGCTCGCCGTCACCACGCCTTCGACCTGCGCCGGCTCGCTCGGCAGCACTTCGCCGATCTTGCGCAGCGTCGTTTCGTCCTCGTAGCGCATCGGCAGATGCAGGATCAGATCGATGTCGCGCTTGAGGCCGAGCTTGGCGAGCTTGTCGGCGCTGCCGGCCGCTTTCTTTGCGGCGGGTTTGGCGTCTTTCGCGGATTTGGCGGGCTTGCTCGCCTTGGTGGCCTTTGCCGCCTTGGGATCGGCGGCGTCTGCGCTTGCGTCGTTGGTTGCGCGCTTGGCAGCGGCCTTTGCGCCGCGCTTCGCCACTTTCGCCGCAGGACGGGCGTCGGCGTCAGCCTGCGCGCTTGCCGCGTCGGCAAGATCCACGAGGTCGGCGGTAGCGTCGTCAGGCGCGGTGGCGGGCATTCTGCGTTCGGTCATGCAGTCGCGAGTCGGGGGCTTGGGGAAACGTTCGGTCGAAACAAGTAAAATGCGGGTTGCCACGTATTGTAAACGCTGATGTATACCCTTTCCGATTTCGATTTCGACCTGCCGCCCGAACTGATCGCGCAGACCGCGCTCACCGAGCGTACCGCGAGCCGCCTGCTGGAGGTCGACGGCAGCGTCACGCCGCCGCATCTGTACGACCGCAGCTTTGCCGATCTACCCGGTCTGCTCGCCCCCGGCGACCTGCTCGTGTTCAACGACACGCGCGTCATCAAGGCGCGCCTGTTCGGCCAAAAGGCCAGCGGCGGCAAGATCGAAGTGCTCGTCGAGCGCGTGATCGACAACCGCACCGTGCTGGCGCAGATCCGCGCCAGCAAGAGCCCCGCGCCCGGCACCGTGCTGCATCTGGCAGATGCCTTCGACGTCACCGTCGGCGAGCGCGTCGAGCCGTTCTACACGCTGCACTTCCCCGAAGACTGCTACACGCTGCTGGAAACTTACGGACGTCTGCCGCTGCCGCCGTACATCGAACACGATGCCGACGCCGCCGACGAGACCCGTTACCAGACCGTCTACGCCCGCAATCCGGGTGCCGTCGCCGCGCCAACGGCCGGTCTGCACTTCGACGATGGCCTCTTCGCCCGTCTCGACGCCCTCGGCGTCCAACGCGCCACACTGACCCTGCACGTGGGGGCTGGCACGTTCCAGCCGGTGCGGGTGGACAACATCGGCGAACACAAAATGCACTCGGAGTGGTACGAGATCACGCCCGCGCTGGTCGACGCCATCGCCGCCACGCGCGCACGCGGCGGTCGGGTGATCGCTGTAGGCACGACGTCGATGCGCGCGCTGGAGTCGGCCGCGCAGGCCACGCTCGCGGCCGGTGGCGCGCCGGGCACGCTGCGCGCGGGCAGTGCCGAGACGGACATCTTCATCACGCCGGGTTACCGCTTCCAGTTGGTCGACCGGCTCGTGACCAACTTCCACCTGCCCAAGTCCACGCTGCTCATGCTCGTGTCCGCGTTTTCGGGCATGGAGACGATCCGCGCAGCCTATCGTCACGCGATCGAGCAGCGTTATCGCTTCTTCAGCTACGGCGACGCGATGATCCTCTCGCGCGTCGAAATTCACGACACCCCGAAGGCTGCCGCCTGAATCCCGGACGGCCATGGCGTCCAGGGCCGTCCGACCAAGTACAATACCGCCTTGGCCGCGCATTGGGCGCAGGCCGCTTTTTTGACGTCCCGTGCGGGCGCCGGCTTGTTTTGCCGGTGGTGCCGGGGCGCACGACACATGCTCAAGTTCGAACTCATTACCACCGACGGGCAAGCCCGCCGGGGGCGCGTCACGCTCAACCACGGTGTGGTCGAGACACCCATCTTCATGCCGGTCGGCACTTACGGTTCGGTCAAGGCGATGTCGCCGGTCGAACTCGTCGAGAACAACGCCCAGATCATCCTCGGCAATACCTTCCACCTCTGGCTGCGCCCGGGGCTGGAGACGATTGCCGCACACGGCGGCCTGCACCGCTTCATGGGGTGGGATCGTCCGATTCTCACGGATTCGGGCGGTTTTCAGGTGTTCAGTCTCGGCGAGCTGCGCAAGATCAGCGAAGAAGGCGTGAAATTTGCGTCGCCCGTGAACGGCGATCGCCTCTTCCTCTCGCCCGAGATCTCGATGCAGATCCAGCACGTGCTCAATTCGGACATCGTCATGCAGTTCGACGAATGCACGCCGTACGAGATCGACGGCCGTCCGGCCACGGAAGTCGAGGCCGGCCAGTCCATGCGCATGTCGCTGCGCTGGGCCAAGCGCTCCATCGACGAATTCAACCGCCTCGAGAACCCGAATGCGCTGTTCGGCATCGTTCAGGGCGGCATGTATGAGCATTTGCGCGACGAATCGCTCGCCGGGCTGTCGGAACTGGACTTCCACGGCTACGCCATCGGCGGGCTGTCGGTCGGGGAGCCGAAGGAAGACATGATGCGCGTGCTGGAGCACGTGGCGCCGCGTCTGCCCGCGAACAAGCCCCATTACCTGATGGGCGTGGGCACGCCGGAAGATCTGGTGGCCGGTGTGGCCGCCGGCGTCGACATGTTCGACTGCGTCATGCCCACCCGCAACGCGCGTAACGGCTGGCTGTTCACGCGTTTCGGCGATCTGAAGATCCGCAATGCGTCGCACAAGACCGATACGCGTCCGCTGGACGAAACTTGCGGCTGTTACGCCTGTCGAAACTTCTCGCGCGCCTATCTGCACCACTTGCAGCGAGCCGGGGAGATTCTGGGCGCGCGGCTCAACACCATCCATAACCTGCATTACTATCTCACGCTGATGCAGGAAATCCGGGATGCCATCGAAGCTCACCAATTCGACGCGTTCGTTGCCAAATTCAAGGCCGATCGCGCGCGCGGCGTGCAGTAACGTGGCCGGTGCGCCGAGGCGGTTGACTCGGCCACCGAATCCCCCGGGAACGGGGTCGGGCAGTGGTAAAATGCCGGGCTTGGATGCTGCATCCTCGCACCGAAACACACGCCGCGCGTGTCCTGAGACCGGCCACACGCGGCTTTTACACGTCTTACATAAGGAGAACCGAACGTGCTGATTTCCGAAGCCTTCGCTCAGACCGCTGGCGCCAGCGCCAGCCCCCTGGGCAACCTGACGAGCTTCCTGCCGCTCGTGCTGATGTTTGTGGTGCTGTACTTCATCATGATCCGTCCGCAGATGAAGCGTCAGAAAGAGACCCGCAACATGCTGGCCGCACTCGCCAAGGGCGACGAAGTCGTGACCTCGGGCGGCCTGGCCGGTCGTATCTCGAAGGTCGGCGAGACCTTCGTGACCGTTGAAATCGCCGACAACGTCGAGATCAACGTGCAGAAGGGCGCTATCACCACGTTGCTGCCGAAGGGCACCATCAAGGCGCTCTGATCGTTTGCACCACCGCACGCGGCCGCCCTTACCGGCGGCCGCAGTGCATGGCGACGCCGGTCCGGCTTGTCCGATACGCCTGCGTCGCCGTGCAAGACGGTCTGAAGCACGGTTTGCCACGAGGCATCACCCTAGCCCGCTGCTATGAATCGCTATCCTCTTTGGAAGTACATCGTCATTCTGGTGGCTCTTGCCATCGGGGTGCTCTACACGCTGCCGAACCTGTTCGGTGAAACACCGGCGGTACAGATTTCCAGCGTCAAGGCGACCGTCAAGGTCGATCCCTCGACGCTCTCGCGCGCCGAAGACGCGCTCAAGGCACAGAACATCGCCTATACCGGCGCGGTGTTCGACAGCACGGGCAACAACCCGAGCGTGCGTATCCGCTTCGCCGATACCGACACGCAGCTGCGCGCCAAGGATCTTCTCCAGACGTCGCTGAACACCGACGCGACCGATCCGACCTTCGTCGTCGCCCTCAACCTGCTGTCGGCCTCGCCGGAATGGCTCTCCAAAATCCACGCACTGCCGATGTACCTCGGCCTCGACCTGCGTGGCGGTGTGCACTTCCTGCTGCAGGTCGACATGGCCGGTGCGATTACCAAGCGTCTGGACGCGTCTGCTGCCGACGCCCGTACGCTGCTGCGTGACAAGAACATCCGCCACAACGGCGTGACGCGCACGGACACCGGCATCGAAGCCGCCTTCAGCTCGCAAGCAGACGCCGAGCGCGCCCGCAGCGCGCTCTCCGACGGTCTGCCCGACCTCGCCTACACCACGCAGCCCGCTGCGAACGGTGCGTTCAAGGTCGTGGGTGCGTTCACGGAAGCCGCCCGCCGCGCAGTGCAGGACAACGCCGTCAAGCAGAACATCGTCACGCTGCATAACCGGGTGAACGAACTCGGCGTGGCCGAACCGGTGATTCAGCAGGAAGGCCCGGACCGTATCGTCGTGCAGTTGCCCGGCGTGCAGGACACCGCCAAGGCCAAGGACATCATCGGTCGTACGGCAACGCTCGAAGCACGTCTGGCCGATCCGGATGCCCCGCGCATCGTGTCGGCCGACACGCCTGTGCCGCCGCAGGACGAACTGTTCCTGCACGGCAACGGTGCACCGGTCATGCTCAAGCGTCAGGTGATCTTCAGCGGCGACCGCATCACGAGCGCCTCGGCCGGCTTCGACGACCACCAGCAACCGTCGGTGAACATCAAGCTCGACGCCGCCGGCGGCCGTGTGCTGCGCGACGTCTCGCGTGACAACATCGGCAAGCCGATGGCGATCGTGCTGTTCGAGAAGGGCAAGGGCGAAGTGCTGACGGTGGCGAACATCCGCAGCGAACTGGGTCAGAGCTTCCAGATCACCGGTATGGGCTCGGCACAGGGTGCGAACGATCTGGCGCTGCTGCTGCGCGCCGGCTCGCTCGCCGCGCCGATGGAAATCATCGAAGAACGTACGATCGGCCCGAGCCTCGGTGCGGACAACATCCATAAGGGTGTCGACTCGGTGATGTATGGCTTCCTCGCCATCGCCGTGTTCATGATGGCGTACTACATGCTGTTCGGCGTGTTCTCGGTCATCGCACTGATGTTCAACCTGCTGCTGCTGGTGGCCGCGCTCTCGATGATGCAGGCCACGCTTACGCTGCCGGGTATCGCCGCTATCGCGCTCACGCTCGGTATGGCCATCGACGCGAACGTGCTGATCAACGAACGTATCCGTGAAGAGTTGCGCGGTGGTGCGTCGGCCCAGAAGGCGATTTCGCTGGGCTTCGAACACGCCTGGGCGACGATTCTGGACTCGAACGTGACCACGCTGATCGCCGGTCTGGCGCTGCTGGCCTTCGGTTCGGGCCCGGTGCGCGCGTTTGCCGTGGTGCACTGCCTGGGTATTCTGACCTCGATGTTCTCCGCCGTGTTCTTCTCGCGCGGTCTGGTCAACCTGTGGTACGGCGGCCGTCGCAAGCTCAAGTCGCTGGCGATCGGTCAGGTCTGGCGCCCGGACGGTGCGACGAACGCACCCGACGCAGGCGAGCAATAACCGCAGGCGCGAGAGGAAACAGTCATGGAATTTTTCCGCATCAAGAAAGACGTGCCGTTCATGCGGCATGCCCTGATCTTCAACGTCGTCTCGGCACTCACGTTCCTGGCGGCGGTGTTCTTCCTGCTCACGCGGGGCTTGCACCTGTCGATCGAGTTCACCGGCGGTACGGTCATGGAAGTGGCCTACACGCAAGCGGCCGATCTCGAGAAGATCCGAGGCGAAGTCGGCAAGCTCGGCTATCGCGACGTGCAGGTGCAGAGCTTCGGCACCTCGCGCGACGTGATGATCCGTCTGCCGATTCAGAGCGGTCCGGACGGCAAGCAGGTCACCAGCGCGCAGCAAAGCGACGCCGTGATGACCGCGCTCAAGGCCGACGCCCCCGACGTGTCGCTGCGTCGCGTGGAATTCGTCGGCCCGCAGATCGGGCACGAACTGTTCACGGACGGTCTGCTGGCACTGACCTTCGTGGTCGTCGGCATCATCATCTACCTGTCGTTCCGCTTCGAATGGAAGTTCGCCGTGGCCGGCGTGATCGCCAACTTGCACGACGTGGTGATCATTCTCGGCTTCTTCGCCTTCTTCCAGTGGGAGTTCTCGCTGGCGGTGCTCGCCGGGGTGCTCGCCGTGCTGGGCTACTCGGTGAACGAATCGGTCGTTATCTTCGACCGGATTCGCGAGACGTTCCGCAAGATGCGCAAGGCGACGGTGCAGGAAGTCATCGACCACGCCATCACGACGACGATGTCGCGTACCATCATCACGCACGCGAGTACGGAAATGATGGTGCTGTCGATGTTCTTCTTCGGTGGCCAAACGCTGCACTACTTCGCACTCGCCCTGACCGTGGGTATTCTGTTCGGTATCTACTCGTCGGTGTTCGTGGCCGCAGCGCTTGCGATGTGGTTCGGCGTGAAGCGCGAAGACCTCATCAAGCATGGCAGCAAGGATGACGAAGAAGGGCTGGATCGCAACGATCCGAACTTCGGCGCACGTGTCTGATTCACACGTCGTCGCACACGAAAAAGCCGCCGGCATGTCCGGCGGTTTTTTTTCGTCCGTCGTTCAGGCGTTACTCCCTTGATACCGCGGATGCACTGGGCGCAGGCTTCGTCAGGCGTTGCATCTCGCCAAACCATGCCGACAGCGCAAGCGACGCGTTGGCATCGGCGGCTTGCTGCCTGAGCGTATCGGCGTCGCCCCCTTCCATATGCGTATAGCTCACGCCACTACGCAAATCCTGCGCCCCTGCCGTCGAGAACAGATAGCGCTGCTGCGCCACCGCATAGCGACGGGCTGCCGGCACCGGGCCGAACAGCGGTTCACCGAACCCCACGTAAGGGGCGTCGGACAGGGCGAGGTGATAGAGCGTGGGGAAGATATCGCGATGCCCGACGAAGTCGTCCAGTCGCAGCGGCCCCATCGGTTGATACGCACGCGGCACACGGAAATAGATCGGCACGTGATAGCGCTCGAACGGCGAGAGCGACGCGTTGTCGAGATCACGCCATTGCGGCGCGCGATGATCGCCCGTCGCCACCAGAATCGTGCGCGAACTCATCGGTGAGTATTTGAGACGGTCGATGAAGTCACCAAGCGCATCCATCGCGTAACGATAGGCGCGCACGCCGCGCTGACGTTCGTCCCGCTCGGCGTCGCTGGCGGGTGACGCACGCCATCCCTTCGTGAGGTCGAACGGGCCCGTCGCCGCATCGTCGGGCACATTGAAGGGCCAGTGGTTACTCATCGTCAGTGCGAAAACGAACAGCGGCTGGCCGCGGGCGTCGGCCTCTTCGAGCATGTCGTGCACGTAGCGCCAGAGATAGCCGTCGTACACGCCGTAGGTGCCCGTGTCGGCGTGCGGATAACGCGCGACGATATCGGCGCGTGATCACCTCGTCAAACCCTTGCTGACGCATCACACGGTCGATGTGCCGCCAAGTGCGTGCGCCACCGTAGACGAATACGGTTCGATATCCCTTTTGCTGAAACGGTCTGGCGGCAGCCGACGTGAAGGAGACCGGCCGCGTGTCATCCGTCAGCATCAACGACTGGCTGCCGCTGTTGATCAGCAGATGTTCCAGCGTGGAGATCGTATCGGAGCGCGCGGCGACGGCATGCCGGAACCACCATCCGGCATCCAGATGCCTGCGCATCGCGCCTGCGATGGGAAAGCTGTCGGCGTCGAGCGACAGGCCGTAACCGCCCCACCCTTCCATCAGTCCGAAGACGACATGCGGCGGATGCGCTGCCAGCATGGCATTGGGCGGCGTGCGATGCCACGCGGCGTGCTGAAGGGCCGCTGTCGGATCGTATGCATGCTCCTCGTCGTTTGCGTTACCTTCACTGCTTTCGTTGCTTGCGTTGCTTTCGTCACCTTCGTCGCGCGGGCTGTCCACGCCCAACGCGCGAGCAAGCGCCGCAGCATCGTCGAAGCCGTGCGACTTCAGCGCGCGATTCGGTGTGTCTGCCCGTTCGTGCACTTCCCGACTTTGCCGGAACGCGAGGTAAAGCCGTACGGGCGTGTTGACGAGCAGGTCGTCGAGGATCGGACGCCGAGCCACGCTGACACCCTCCTGCGTCGTCAACTGCGAAGCGGGCTTGCCACAGGCGACTACCAACAAGGTCGAGACCACCGCGATCTGCGCGATTGCGTCGCGCCACGTCGCTTGACGATGCGGGACCAGCGTCAGGCGCAGCGTGCACCACGTCTGCAAGAGTGCGAGCCCCACCGCGCACAGCAACGCCGTGCCCACGGGGAGCAGATGCGCGGCGGCGTCCATGGCGATGCCGATATCGTCGTCGTAAATGCTGAAAATCTGTGGACCGAACGGCACGCCGAAGTAGCGCACGTAGAAGTGTTCCGCCAAGCCCGCCACGTTCACGGTGACAAACCAGAGCGCAACGCCTGCGACAAAAGCCGTCCGCATGGCGGGCGTCGACGCGAACATCCCCCGCCCGATCGCCAGCGGTAGCAGCCACGCCAACATTCCCCAACTGCTCAACAGGATGTCGTAGCGTGCGCCGTACCAGAGCCACAGCATCCATTCATGGGCACTCGTAATGACTGTGGCGTGCTGCGCGTCGGGCGTGAGCGTCATGACACCGAAGCCACGGATCAGCAGATTGCCGAGCCACGTCGCGACCATCACGGCGGCGCATAAGCGCCATAAACAAGGAAGTCGAGGAACGGCTGGCGAGGCGAGCGTCGCCGCCGGGATGTCGGCAGTCGAGGGCGTCATGAATGGACGGATGGTCGGAGGAGGGGCGGCCCGCTGCGCAGACGCGAGCGAGACCTGCATGGAGATGGCTGTCAGCCTGACAGCGAATGTCCGGCCCCCGATGCGGGCAATTTCACAACGTGCGTGTCTCCGGTCGAACGTGCACGCGCCACAGGCTTGCGGTAATCTCGCGGAATTCGCAATTTACGAATTTTCACGCCGATGAAGCCGATCCGCATCTGGGACTTGCCGACGCGATTGTTCCACTGGTCGTTCGTGGTACTGGCCGTCGCCGCCTACGTCACCGCCAAGACCGGTGGCAACGCCATGATCTATCACTTCTGGTGCGGCTATGCCGTGCTCGCGTTGCTGATCTTCCGTGTGATCTGGGGCATCGCCGGTCCGCGCTATGCGCGTTTCTCGGCGTTCCTGACCGGGCCGCGCACGTTCTTGCGCTCACTACGCGACACATCGAACACGTCGGATGCGTCGGGCACGTCGGAGATGCAAGCGCGCTTCGCCGGACATACGCCGCTCGGCGGCCTGTCCGTCATCGCCATGCTGTTGTTCTTCGGCATTCAGGTCGCGTTGGGCCTGCTCTCGAACGACGACATCTTCAACGACGGCCCGCTCGTCAAGTTCATCGACAAGGATACGAGCGACATGCTCACCGGCTGGCACCTGCGCAATCAATGGGTGCTGGTCGCGCTGGTGGCATTGCATGTGCTGGCCATTGCGTATTACCGCATCGCGCGCAAGAAGGATCTGATCCGGCCGATGATTCTCGGCGACAAGACGCTGCCGGGCCCCGTGCATCCGGCACGTGACGACTGGCGTGTGCGCGCGGGCGCGCTGGTGCTGATCGTGCTGGCGTCGGCGCTCGTGTACCGCCTCGTGCATCTCACACCTGCGGTGGCGGCATTGCCGTCATATTGACGACTCGCCGGTGTCCGACGAAGGTCGGCATCGCGCCCATGAAAAAAGCCGGTCGCTTGAAACGACCGGCTTTTTTGTGGGTGCGGCAGATGCCGCCAGACAGCTTACTTCGCGCGGAAGTTGTCGTGGCAGCTCTTGCAGGTTTGTGCCGCCTCGCCGAAAGCGGTCTTGATCGACGCGAGGTCACCGCCCTTGGCCACCGTGTTGAGCTTGGCCACCGCCGTTTCCATCTTCTCGGCAGCTTGCTGGAACTTCGCCTTGTCGGAGAAGACTTCCGGCTTGGCTTTGCTCTTGCCGTTCGTCTGGCCGCCCTCGAAGGCGGGCCACGGCAGCTTCGAGAGCGTGGCGACGAGTTCGGCGTTCTTCGCCACATCGTCCTTGTTGAACGGTGCGTCGCCCTTGACCACCGCACCGATGCGGCCGAAGTGGTTGCCCATCAGGAACAGCGCGGACTGACGGTACTCGACGGCGTCGTCGGCTTTGGCGAACTGGGCTTGAGCGAGGGCCGGCGTGAGGACGGCTGCGGCGAGCGCAACCACTGCGAGAGCGGACTTCATTCGTGGGGTTCTCCTTATGGTTTGTGCGGCTATGATACACACCAACTTGCGTACCCGTATGACACGATGGGACACGAGGGTCATATGCACAGAAGCCCGCCATAAGGTCGACGAACAAAGACGAACACCGAAGAACCATGCAAAACGGGCCGCAGAAGCGGCCCGTCTCGATGATGCAGATGCTGCGGATGAAGCGTCGCGAGCTTACACGCGCTTGGCGAGCGACTCGGCGATGCCGACGTAGTTCGCCGGCGTCATTTCCAGCAGACGCGCCTTGGCATCTTCCGGGATAGCGAGTTGCTTGATGAACGCCTGGAGTGCTTCGCGGGTGATGCCCTTACCACGCGTGAGCTCCTTCAGTTGCTCGTACGGGTTCGGCACACCGAAGCGGCGCATCACCGTCTGCACCGGCTCGGCCAGCACTTCCCACGTGTTGTCGAGGTCTTCGTCCAGACGCTGCGGGTTCACTTCGAGCTTGCCCAGACCGCGCAGGCACGAGTCGTACGCCAGCAGGCTGTAACCGAAGGCCACGCCGATGTTGCGCAGCACGGTCGAATCCGTCAGGTCACGCTGCCAGCGCGAGACCGGCAGCTTGTCGGCCAGGTGACGCAGCACGGCGTTGGCCAGACCGAGGTTGCCTTCCGAGTTTTCGAAGTCGATCGGGTTGACCTTGTGCGGCATGGTCGACGAGCCGATTTCGCCGGCCTTCGTCTTTTGCTTGAAGTAGCCGACCGAAATGTAGCCCCAGATGTCGCGATTCAGGTCGAGCAGGATCGTGTTGGCACGGGCCACGGCGTCGAACAGCTCGGCCATGTAATCGTGCGGTTCGATCTGGATCGTGTACGGGTTGAACGTGAGGCCCAGACGCTGTTCGATGACCGTCTTCGAGAACGTCTCCCAGTCGTATTCCGGGTAGGCCGACAGGTGCGCATTGTAGTTACCCACAGCACCGTTCATCTTCGCGAGCAGTTCGACGCGACGCACGCGCTCCAGCGCACGCGCCAGACGCACCGCCACGTTGGCGATTTCCTTGCCGAGCGTGGTCGGGGAAGCCGGTTGGCCGTGCGTGCGCGAGAGCATCGGCTGGGACGCATGTTCACGCGCCAGTTCACCGAGCTTCGTCACGAGCGATTCGAGGGCCGGGACGATGACTTCGTCGCGTGCGCCCTTGAGCATCATGCCGTGCGAGGTGTTGTTGATGTCTTCCGACGTGCAGGCGAAATGGATGAACTCGCTCGCCTTCTCCAGTTCGGCCTGCCCCTGCACCTTTTCCTTGAGCCAGTACTCCACGGCCTTCACGTCGTGGTTCGTGACCTTCTCGATGTCCTTGATGCGCTGGGCATCGGCATTCGAGAAGTTGGCTGCCAGATTCAGCAGGAACGTCTCCGCCGCGCCCGAGAACGGGGCGATCTCGGCGAAACCGGCCTTGGACAGGGCGATCAGCCAGTGGATTTCGACCTTCACGCGGTTGCGCATGAATGCCGCCTCGGACAGCCAGGGACGCAGGGCGTCGGTTTTGCTGGCGTAACGGCCGTCGAGCGGGGAAAGCGCGGTCAATGGGGAGAATTCGTCGGACATGGCACTGGGCACCGAAAAAGAAAATCGGGGGAGCCGGCGATGTGCCAACTCGGAAAGGCCAGTATTTTACCATTCCCGGGGCCTGGCCATCCCACACGTTATACTCTGCTCCGCGCTACAGCGATTTATCAAGGATTCACATGAAGTTGATCGGTGCCCTCGCCAGTCCCTACGTTCGTAAAGTCCGCATCGTGCTGGCTGAGAAAAAGCTCGACTACAAGCTCGAGCTGGAGAACGTCTGGGCCGACGACACCCGTATCCAGCAGTCGAACCCGATCGGCAAAGTGCCGTGTCTGGTCATGGAAGACGGCGAAGCCGTGTTCGATTCCCGGGTGATCTGCGAGTACCTCGACACCCTCTCCCCGGTCGGCAAGCTCATTCCTCCGTCGGGACGCGAACGCGCCGAAGTCTGCTGCTGGGAAGCCCTCGCCGATGGCGTGACGGACGCCGCCGTCCAGATTCGCGTCGAAAAGATGTTCCACGACGAAGCCTCGCGCTCGCAGGTCTTCATTGCGCGTCAGGTCGGCAAGATCGAGGAAAGCCTGCGGGCGATGGCGCGCGGACTCGACGAGCGCCAGTGGTGCGCAGGCAACCGCCTGACGCTGGCCGATGTGGCCGTCGTCTGCGCGCTCGGCTATCTCGACTTCCGCTATCAGGAAATCGACTGGCGCGGCGACCATCCGAACCTGGCGCGTCACTTCGAACGCATGTCCGCCCGCGCCTCGGTCGCGGACACCGTGCCGACGGACGTCGTGCCGGCACTTTGACGTGACACGGGGCGGTGGTGCCCTTCATCCTCGTAGCGCCTACGCCGCCCCAAACGTCTCATTGCGTCACCGTTCTTCGCATCCAGCCCTCCCCCACCCTCACCCGTCGCCGTGCCCGCCCGGCCGGAGTACCGCCCCGGCGGTACGCTCCCGCACGCGCGACGGCATGACGACCGCCGGTTGATCCCGCCCGCGGGCATTGGCTTTGCCCGCACGACGTGCGGCGTCGGCCGACGGGCTGCGGGTAATCAGCTCTCCCAGTCCCTGTAGCAAACGCCACGCGCGGGCGTTCTTCTCGTCGGCGACATCGGCCCTGCCTGCCCCTTCGCTCCCCTCGGCTTTCGTCACCGTCCGCACATTCGCGGCCTTGTCCCGCGTGTCACCCCGCCGCATTTCATCCGACGGAACGAGTGCCTGTGCCGCAGACGGCGAGGCTGCGCCTCCCGATGCCAACGGCGGTACGACAGCATTCGCCCCCCTGGCGTCGCGCAGACGCGAGTAACCCGCCATGACCTTGCGCACGTAGTTTTGCGTCTCGGGGAACGGCGGCACCTGACGGCCATACCGCAATACCGCCCCCTCGCCAGCGTTGTACGCCGCGAGTGCAAGACTGATATCGCCATCGAAGCGCGAGAGCAGCCAGCGCAGATACGACGCGCCTGCGCGCAGGTTCTCGGCAGGGTCTTCGAGACGACGCACACCGAAGCGCTGGCCGGTGCGCGGCAGGATCTGCATCAGCCCGATGGCCCCGCGCTCCGACACTGCCTGAGGGTCGTATCCCGACTCGGTGTCGATGATCGCGTGCAACAAGGCCGCATCGACGGAGGTCGCGTGGGCCGCGCGACGCACGAGCGCATCGAAGGGGAGCTTTGCAGGGATTGCAGTCGCGATAGCGCCGGGGTTGGCGGGTGTGCGGCTCGCCTGCGATGCTGAATCGGCAAGATCGAGGCGACTCTCCGGATCGGACGCGACGTTCGGGTCAGCCTGCGGGATCTGCCCCACAACAGGTGTCGCGGTCCTCGCCGACGCGATGGGCGGTGGCGTCGATGCCTGCGCCTCCCGAAACGACGAGACGAGGCGTCTCGCGGCATCACGTGTGCGCGTCGCATAGGGCGCATTGATCACGTCAGGCGCCCCCGGCGTCTCATGCGCCTCGCGCAGCGCTGTGCCGGTTCCACCGGCCACACCCGTCCTATTCACGACATGCCCCGTCGTCGGCACGGCGATCTGCGCATCCGCAACTCTTGGATGATGCGGCAGCAATCCCCGATCCGCCGCCAATGTCGGCAAACCGCTCAGCCCCAGCGCGCCGGACATCAGCAAAACGTGACGCCAGCGCGACCGCCCCCGATTCGTCAACCGCCCGCTCATGCGCCCTCCCCGTCACGAGTTCGCATCGCCGGACCTGCCGGTGCATCGGCTTCTGCCGAGGACGTCTGCACCTCATAAGGCAAATCCAGTGCGAGACGCAGAATCGCGGCGACTGCATCGAAGAGGTCTGGCGGGATCGGTGCATCGATGTCGACATCGTCCATCAGCCGCCGCGCCACCGGCACATGCTCAACGACCGGCACGCCCTCGCGCTCCGCGATCCGCACAATCGTGCGCGCCCGCGCGTGGCGGCCCTTCTCGATCACCAGCGGCACAGCCGTCTCGCCGGGCACGTAACGCAGACAAATGGCGAGACGCGTCGGGTTGCGCACCACCGCCGTCGACCGCTTGACGTTGTCCGACAGGCTGCCGCTCTCGATCGTCTCCCGGTGAATCTCGCGCCGCTTGTTCTTGATCTCGCGGTTGCCCTCCACCTCCTTGGACTCACGCTTGGTCTCGTCGTGAGACATCATGAGCTGTTTGCGCAACTGATACTTCTGATACGCGAAGTCCAGCCCGCCGAACACGACATAGGCGATCACCAGCACCGCCATCAACCAGAACATCAGCCGCACGGTGAGCGCCAGCCCGCAGGACGGTCCGCACTGCGCAAGCACGGCCAGCGACGGCGTGTACTGCCGGATCAGATAGAAGAACACCAGCCCCAGCACGACGACCTTAACGAGCGACTTGCCGAACTCGAAAAGCGATTGCATCGAGAACAGCTGCTTGGCTTTGGCGACGGGGTCGATGCGCTCGTACTTCGGACGAATCACTTCAGGTGCGACCAGCGCGCCCACTTGCAGGACCATCGCGAGCCACGTCGTCACGATCAGCAGCACGGCAAGGCCGCCAGCGAAGCGCACGAAGATCAACAGCGACGGACCGAGCATGCCCTGCACCGCTTCCTCCACCGGATCGCGCAGCACGAGCAGCATGCGGGCAATCAGCGCTTGCAGCGCGTCGTAGAGAGCAGGCCCCTCGAACGTCAGCCACGCGAGCGTTACGCCGAGTTGCATACAGACGGCAAGATCGGCACTCTTGGCGACGCGCCCCTTCTTGCGCTCGTCCTGAATCTTCTTGGGTGTCGGGGGAAGGTTCTTCTCGCTCATGCGCGCCTCACGAAGCGGGAAGCGCCATGGCGGCCCATGTGCGGAACACCTCAGGCAGGCGATACCAGTGCGCGAGCGGCACGGCAATGGCGAACGGGAGACTTGCAACGGTCACAAGCAGCGCCATCGCGCTCTTGACCGGCATCGCGAGGAAGAACACGTTGAGCTGTTGCGCCGCGCGGTTCACGAAGCCCATCGACATATCGACGAGCACCATCACGACCATCGCAGGCAACGCCACCGCCACGCACATCACCTGCATCGCCTGCCAGAGCGACAGCAGCCAGGCGACGGACGCGTCCTCCCATCGCCATGACTGCCCGATGGGCAACGCCGTGTACGAGTCGTACAACGTGCCCAGCACCGCATGCGCCGCCGGCGTGACGAAGAAAAGCACGCAGAGCATCTGGGTCAATGCAATGCCGAAGATCGACGATTGCGCGCTCATGAGCGGGTTGAGCACGCTGGCCATCGACGCCCCGCGCATGGTGTCGATCACATACCCCGTCATGTCGACGGCCCAGAACGGCAACGCCGCCACGAAGCCCACAAGACCGCCGATGAAGAGCTCGCGCAAGATCAACATGCCCCACGCGCTCCATTGCGTTGGCAGATCGGGGGTCGCATGCACGAGCGCGACGACCGGCAACGCGAGCGCGAGCACCAGCGCGTTGCGCAACATGCCCGCGCCCAACATGCCGACCGACAGCACCGGCAGCAACATCGCAACACCCAGCGGGCGCAGCATCGCCACGCCCCACGCCAGCGTCCAGCCGAACAGATCGGTCCACTGCGGCGCGATCAGCGTATCGGACGACGCCGTCATGGCGGTGATCTTCGTCATATCAACCATATCGACCATGGCGCTCACCCCATCCGGCTGATTTGCTCGAACGCGCTGCCCGCGTAGTTGAGCAACACGTGGCCCATCCATGCGTAGGTCGCAGCCAGCGTGACCGACACCGCAATGAGCTTGATGAGGAACTGGACGGTCTGGTCCTGCACCTGCGTAAGCGCCTGCACCAGCGACACCAGCACGCCGACGGCGGACGCAACGACGACCGTCGGCAGTGACATCAGCAATGTGAGCCAGAGCATTTCACTGGTGAGATTGACGACGATGGCTTCGCTCATGCGCAGGCTCCCCTCGGTGTCATGCGTAGGAGAGCATTAACTGCCGCACCAGTTGCTCCCAACCGTTCATCATCACGAAGATGAGCAGCTTGAACGGCAGCGCGATGGTCATGGGCGACCATCATCATCCCCATCGCAAGCAGAATGTTCGAGATCACCAGATCGATCACGATGAACGGCAGATAGAGCAGTAAGCCGATCTTGAAGGCCTCGGCCAACTGACTCAGCGCGAAGGCAGGCATCAGTACGAGCAGCGAGTCCTCAGCGAGCCGGTCGCGATGCGCTTGCGGCCATGTCTCGTTCCCCAACCCGGCGAAGAAGTCACGCTGTCTGGCGTCGGTGTGACGGGTGAGGAACGCACGGTACGGTGAGAGCACGCTGGCATCGACGTCGGCCACGAAGCTTTTCGAAGAGAGCGAAACCGGCCGGGAACCAAGGTTCGCTTCGATATCGAACGCGACCGGCGCCATGATGAAACAGGTGAGCACGAGCGACAGACCGTAGATGGCGATGTTCGGTGGGATCTGCTGCGTACCCAGCGCATTGCGTAGCAGCGCGAAGACGACCGCCAGTTTCAGGAAAGCAGTCCCCAGCACCACCAGCAGCGGCATGATCGAGAGCAGCGAAAGCAAGACGACAAGCTGCACCGGGTGGTCGAGCAGGGACATACGAACTCCAATGAACGCCTGGGTCCACCGGACGAGCGCGTCGGCCGGCGAGGACGAAGGAAGAGACTGCGGGACGAGGCGAAACGACATGGCAGCGACGCGGCCGTACCGTGGCCGCAACGTAGCCGTAGTGCAGTCGCGTGCGGACGAAGCACGACGCAGAGGTCGTCGATCGGCAAATGGTAGGACGTGGCCGAATGCACGCCCATCGGGTCACGACCCGAAATCAGGGCACCGGGTCGATTTGCACCGCCAGCCGTCCGTCGCCGAAGCGCAAAAGACGTCCGTTGACCCATGGCGTGCCATCGCGCCAGAGCGCGACGTGGGCGGCGCTCAACACGCTTTGTGGCGCGTGTTCGTGTGACGTGGCGCGCCCGAGATGCCACGCCGCCAGACTCGGAATGGACAACGCCCTTTCGGCAATGACCGCGACCAGACGGGTACATGGCGCTGCGCCGTCTCCGGCGTCCGACGTCGCGATATCGGGCATTGCGACGTGACGCCCCGACGGCTGTCCATCGCGCATGGCAATGCCTCGCGTACCGTCGAGCAGCCAGTATTCACCGGACGCAACGTCGGCCGCCACGTCGAGCAGTACCGCGCCGCCCCCGCGCAGGCGATCGCAAAGCGAGGCGGGAAGCTCACCCCAGCCCGCCGCGAGGATGCATCGACGCGTCGGCAGACCGGACGGGTCCAGCGGCGTATCGCTCGGCAGTGCGTGCTGACAACGGTCCGTGAGCCACGACGTCACACCATCGAGATGCATTAACGCCAACCGGCGCGCCTCACGCTGCAACACAATGCCGATTCGCCACGTCGTCTCGACGGGCTCACGCGTCATCGTCGTCACCTGCGGCCAGGACGTCGGCGCAGCCGGTGCAGCCTGTGCGTCCGGGCACTCACGATGCGTCGCGGCAGCCCGCTTTTCCGTGTCCCACGCGCGCCCGGTCATCGCCTCGCGCTGAGGGTCGTCCTCCCCCTCGGTGTCCACGCCCTCCGTCGCGAAGGTCAGCGACGCCGCGCTCGCCTGCCAGTCCGGCGGCAAAGCGTCCCAAGACGGCACGGGAAGCCGGTCGCCGAGCCAGTCCGCCCATTGCCTGGCATCGCACCAGAAGCGCGTCTGCCCCACGACACCCTCGTCGACCCGTGCGGTCACAACGAGGCCGTCGCCCCCTGCGTAGAGCCATCCAACGCGCACCTCCGTCCCGCCTTCGTTGAAGCGCACGCAACCCGAGCCCGCCAGCACCCCCTCCAGTGCAACGCCGACATCCTGCGTGGACGGATGATCCGACACCCCGCTCGCCTCACGGCACATAGCGTGCCTCGACTTCCACCGTGACGGGCAGCGCAAAGCGCGACGTCAACGTCCGCGAGAGTTGCCCACGATGCGCCAGCAGCCTGCGATACATCGCCAGACGCACGCACAGCAGACTCACGGTGATGCCCTGCGCGCCTTGCGATTGACGAAACAGCGATTTGAGCTGTTGCATCAACGCCAGGCCGGGCGACTTTCCGTCTCCGCATTCGAGAGCCCCAAATGCCTCGATGGCCCATACGTCCGACGTCGTCAACGCGTCGAGCGTGCGCCGAAGTCGCGTGCGGGTTTCCGCATCGAGCCCATTGTCTGCCAACCACGCAGCGACAACCAATGCAGCGTGCCCACCCGACATCTGCGCCTGACGGATCAGTTGATGAGGGTCGGGGACAAACGGGAGATCGCGCAATTGACTGCGCAGCCGTTCGAACTGCGCACCGTTCACGCGTGCGAATCGTTGCATCTGCTGTTCGAACAACGCGCGCGCGCGTTGCTTGTCGTCGCGAACGTCTCGCTCGCCGGTGCGCCGAAAGCGAACGCCCAGTGCGAAGCTCAGATTTTCCTGCGACTCGGAGAATGCGGCTTCCTCGTTCTGCGCGATGGTCGCTTCGATCAGCGCCACGTGCCCCGGCAAGTCCGTCGGCGCTCCACGAGACGAAAGACCGTCGGCTTCGAGCGCCTGCCATTCGTCCGTCAATATGCGCTCGAGCGCCTTGTTTTCCTGCGGTGTCTGAACGCTCGAATTTGCGGACGTGGGCAGACGCTCAACCATAAGCGACCTCCAGATTCGGCACGGCGCGCAAACGTTTGATCACCGCCGCCAGATCCGCGTCGAGATCCAGACGCACGGTGACCCACTCGCTTTCGATGTGCGCCTGACGGCCCGAGAGCGACGCATCCGGCGTACACGCGAGCATGATGTCAGCCTCGCGCAATGCGTCTGTGACAGCGCTGTGGTGCGCAGTCGGCACACGCAGGACGAGGGCGCCTTCGCGTACGAGGCCGGGCAGCGTTTGCCCGATACGATGCGCGAAGCGCTCACCGACGTCGAGTTTGCCGACGAAATTCGCCAGCGCGCCCGTCATCGCATCGGCAACTCTGCGCTCCAGCGAACGCACAATCTCGCGCTCCATCGACGCTTCGTCGACCAACCAATCCACCGTCTGCGCGATGGCCGCTTGCCGCGCGGCTTCCGCCTGTGTCGACGCCTCCTGTCTGGCACGCGCCTGCGCCGCTTCCTGCCACGCATTGCGCTGCACCTCGACATCGTGTCGCGTCTGCTCGCGCTCCGCTAGCGCAGCGTCGCGCTCGGCACGCGCCTCGCTCATCCAACGTGCCCGCTGACCGGCGTCTTCACGCAGTCGAGTAAGTCCTTCGGCGGAAATCACCGGCCCCGCCGGAGCGGGGCCGTCAATCGTTTCGATGGGGGTCAATGCGTAGTCGACGACATACATAGCATTTTCTCCAACGCCGCGAGTCGCGGCCAGATATCGTCCGTGACCGGATCGCCGCCCACTGCCGATGCGGCGGTCGTCGCCGGCGGTGGAAGCACGATCCGTGCAGCCATTTGGACGGTGGCGACGTCGTCGATCGTCGCGACGGGATCGTCGGGCGCGTCCGAAGTGCCCAGCGATGCGCGCGCGGCAGCGGCGGCATCAAGCTGTTCACCGGTCGTCGCCATGGCCGCCATGGCAATCTCGTCCGCCGCAAACGCACGGTGCGACGGCCAGTCGTGCCGCGTTAGCAGAAGACGATCGCATTGCCACGCGTCCAACCACGGCGAGAGCGCACGACGATAGGCCCCGAGCAGCAGGTAATCCGGACAGCCCAGCACGCGCAATCCGTGGGCCAGCGCGACGCGGCGCAAGTTCGGCATCAGTTGCACCATGGCGAGCGCAGCGTCGCTCCGGGGAAGCGAGCAGTCCATTCGCCCGGCCACCGGCCATCCGCGTCGCTGGACCAATAGCCTGTCGACTGGCGGACGACACGCCGCATGTCTGCGGTACAGTGCACGCCAAGCCGACATCCCGAATGTGTCCCACCACTGCACATCCATATGCCATCCGGGTCGCCAGATCAGATGCGTCAGCCAAGCGCACGTCATCACGTCGCTCTCGCCAGGCGCTGCCGTAACCGGACGACCCATGCGCCCCGTCGACGCCACGCCATCGCACCGGCCACGGCGAGCACCATCGCCGCCGTCGCGAACATTCCCCACCCCAGCCACGGACGCCACGACATCTCGCCGTCACCGTTCGCCGGCACGGCGGCCGCTTCAATGGCTGCCCGAGGCAAACGATAGTCCGCCGGTTGCAGCACGATGCTGATGCGCTCCGGCGATACCCCCGGTACGCTGTCGTGCACCAGACTGCGAATATCGGTCATGCGCTGTGTCATATTGATCTCGGGGCTGTACTTCACGAAGACGGCGACGCCCGGTGGCAAGGTGGCCCGTCCGGCCGAGTCCGTCGGCACTTGCGCAATGGAAACCTCCGCCACCATCACACCGTCGAGCGCCGCCAGCATGCGCTCCAGCCGCTGCTCCTTGAGAAAGATGAGTTTCGCCTGCTCCTGCACCGGAGAACTGACGAGTTGTCCCGGCGGAAACACATCTTCGACCGATGCCCGCTTCTGACGCGGCAACCCATGTTGACGCAGCACCTCGACGCCACGCACGAAATCGCTCCGCTCAATCCGGACGGTCATGCCCGTGGTGTCCGCGCGCTTGTCCGCCTGAAGCCCGGAGACCAGCAACAGCGCGAGCATCTGATTCGCTTCGGTTTCGCTCAGCGCGCGATGCAACTCGACTTTGCAGCCGACGAGCATCAGCAAAAGCAAGCCAACGAGAAGGGTCCGCCCTGATGCGATGCCCACAGCGAACGGCATGACGCCCTTCATGACGCGACCGCAGCGCATCATTGCATGTGCACCAGCTTGTTGACACCCTGCGTCGTGGCACCGGCCGCCTTCGCGACAAACTCCAGTGCCAGCACCCGTTCGGTGATGTCGAGCTGCGTGGCCAGCAGACGCGCCGGATCGTCCAACGCTCGCTCGTCCAGCGACACACGCTGCGTCAAATACTCGGTGTCGCCGGACAACTTGCTCGCCGCGCTCAGCAAGTGATGCTCGGGCAACGGCGCGGCATTCGACAACGCGAGATTGAATCGCACGGCGTCGGCCTGTTCGGCAGCAGGGAGTGTTGCAGACGGTTTCATCGCCGCATCGACGGTCGACGTTTGCGCAACGGCCGCAGAGAGCGCATGTGATGAGAGTGTCGTCATGGCAAAGGGAGGACTTCGGGAGAGGAAGGTGAAGATGAAGAGGAAGACGCAGAAGAAGGCGATGACGCATAGGCAGGATCCGTCGCATCGAGCCAGTGCTGCAATACACTCGCGGCGCTGACGTCTGCCTCGACTGCCTGCTCTGCCCCGTCTCCGGCCGTTAGACGCGCAAGGCAGGCGCGCGCTTGCGCCGTGTCGCCCAGCGCGATGAGCAACGCGGCATGCAGACACTGACGCGCCTCAACCTGAGGCACGAGCGACGGTAGCGCACGCAGAATCGTCCGCGCTTCCGTCTCCAGACCGTGATGCGCGCCGGCCAGCGCCAATTCGACGATATGCTGCCGGACCGAGGCGTCCAGCCACACCATCGCGCCATCATTGGGCTTAGGCGACGTCGTCATCATGCAATCTTGGCGATGATGCCCATCAACGTATCCTTGATGAGCTTGATGGCCGCACTGTGCAAACCGACGCCCGTTGCGAACTGCTGCAACTTGAACTGCACATCGAGCATCTGACGGGGATCGTTGACTTCCCGCGTGCGCACTGCCTGCGTCGCTTCGTCCGACATGCGCCGCACGCCTTCCGACATACTTCGATGGATTTCCTCGACGTTCATAGCACGCCCGCATCGGTCACTGCGCCGTGTCCCGCAACGAGATCGGCACGCATGGCAGCGTAGGCGTCCGCGCGTGGCATCGCGACACGACGACCACCGCGCTGAGGCGGCGTGCCCAGACGAATCTCCGTCGGCGCACAATCGAAGCGCTTACGGAACGTATCGGTGAAATGCGCGTGATTGGTGAAGCCACACTCCAGCGCAATGTCGAGCACCTTGTGACGCGTCGAAAGCAGCAGGTCGCGTGCCAGTCTCAGCCGCCGCTCAAGCAACCACTGCTTGGCCGGCATGCCGTACGTCTGCTGAAACAGATACCGGAATTTTCTTAACGGCATGCCGAACTCTTCGGCCAGACGCCCCACCGGCCAGGGTCGATGGAAATTCGCTTCGACGAAGTCGAACAGAGAATGACTGCCTGCAATCGTCTGGCGCAGCATCGCGGAGAAGTAACGCTGATCGCGGCACAGACAGTAGACGTAAAAGAAGCGCAGCATCGCCATGCGGTCGACGTTCTGCAACGTCATCGCCACATCGACCATGCTGGGCTCAAGGATCAGCGTGCGCGCCGCCTGTCGGTGGAACACGCCGAGCGGGCGGCGGTCGAGCAGATCGACGACGTCCGGATACAGCGCCTGTAGATCGCAGGCATGAAAATCGTGAGACACCACTGGCCCTGGGGCATCGATCGTCGCATCCGAACTGGTCGCGGTCATGCTGCCCGCAGGCAACGTGTGCACAAGACCGTTCACAATGAGTTTGACGTCGTGGCGGCTGATCAGAAATCGCACCGTACTCATAGGCTCCTCCTCTGACGACAATCCGTCGGCGGGATGACAAAGTCGAAGGCCACACGATAGGCGAGTACGCGCGCGAGCATCATCCGGTGGAGACCTTAATGTGAGTCGCCACGCCCGGCACTTTTGGCTTTTGGGAAGAAAACTATCGAGAAGCATAAAAAAACCCGACGCCACCACGCGTCGGGTTTGTTTTCAAGCGACCGATTCGGATCGCTTTAGCGCGACACCGTCAGGCGACGGCCGCCGGCGAGAAACTGTCGGCACGCGCCATCGGCCAGTACTTCTCGTACAACTGATAGCGGAACTGACCACGCAGCAAATCGCCCGGCTCCAGATACTTCAGCGATTCGGACATGAGACGAATCTCATTGGACGACACACGCTTGACGATGTGATGCGCGCGCAGATCCGACGGATGCGCCAACCCTGCGGCCTGAATCAGTTCCTGCAACGCGTGCAGCGTCTGCGAATGGAACTGATGCACACGCTGCGCCTTGTCCGGCACCACGAGCGCGCGTTGACGCAACGTATCCTGCGTGGCCACACCGGTAGGACAACGGTCCGTGTGGCACTTCTGCGACTGAATGCAGCCGATGGCAAACATGAAGCCGCGCGCCGAATTGCACCAGTCGGCACCAATGGCGAGCGTGCGTGCAATGTCGAACGCCGTCACGATCTTGCCCGACGCGCCGATGCGGATCTTGTCACGCAACCCCGCACCGACGAGCGTGTTGTGCACCAGCAGCAGCCCTTCCTGCAACGGCGCGCCCACGTGGTCCGTGAACTCCAGCGGTGCGGCACCGGTGCCGCCTTCCGAGCCGTCCACCACGATGAAGTCGGGGAGGATACCGCTCTCGAGCATCGCCTTCACGATGCCGAAGAATTCCCACGGATGGCCGATGCAAAGCTTGAAGCCTGTCGGTTTGCCACCCGAGAGCGTGCGCAGCCGGTCGACGAATTGCAGCAGACCCAGCGGCGTCGAAAACTCGCTGTGGCGCGACGGCGAGATGCAGTCCTGCCCCATCGGCACACCGCGCGTTGCGGAGATCTCCGGCGTGATCTTCGCGGCCGGCAACACGCCACCGTGGCCGGGCTTCGCGCCTTGCGAAAGCTTCACCTCGATCATCTTCACCTGCGGCGTGGTGGCCTGCGCGGCGAACTTCTCGGCGTTGAACGTGCCGTCGTCGTTACGGCAGCCAAAGTACCCCGACGCCACTTCCCAGATCAGATCCCCGCCCTGCTCGCGGTGATGCGGCGAGATCGATCCTTCGCCGGTGTCGTGAATGAAGTTGCCGAGCTTGGCCCCGCGATTGAGTGCACGGATCGCGTTGGCTGACAACGCACCGAAGCTCATCGCCGAGACATTGAAGATCGAAGCCGAATACGGTTGCGCGCGATCCGCACCGATGGTGATGCGGAAGTCGTGATCTTTCAGGACGGTCGGCGCGAGCGAGTGGGCAATCCACTCGTAGCCGGTGGCCTTGACGTCCAGCTCCGTACCGAACGGCCGGCTGTCGACGTCACCCTTGGCGCGCTGATAGACAATGCTTCGCTGAGCGCGCGAGAACGGCGTCTCGGAGGTGTCGTCTTCCACGAAGTACTGACGGATTTCCGGCCGGATGAACTCGAACAGAAACCGGAAGTGTCCCCACAGCGGGTAGTTGCGCAGTACCGCGTGACGCTGCTGAACGACGTCCCAGACCCCGAGGACGACCAACGCAGCAAACGGTATGGGCCAGAGCGGATTCCATCCGTCGACGAGCACCAGCACGAGCGTTGCGACGAGCAACGCCACGGCGATCCAGAGAGCCAGAAATCGGCGCGAAAACATGAAACCTCCTAGGCTTTTGCGGGGGGAGCGGCAAGACGGTCACCGGCACGCTGCCGGGTGTCCCCCCGGCGAGCGCCGGCGGCTTCAATGCGTATTGAGGATGATGTGTTTCGATGCGGCGGACTTGGCACCGCCATCATCCGCTGCGTGCGTTGCCGCGCCCGTTGGCGTGACGGCAGGCGTCGTAGACGCGATGATGCCACCGCCCAGACACACCTCGCCGTCGTACAGCACGGCGGACTGGCCGGGCGTGACGGCCCATTGCGCGTCCGAAAACGACAGCGTGAGGGCACCGGCGTCGGCGCGCACGACTTCGCAGGCCGCGTCGGCCTGACGGTAGCGGGTTTTCGCGCCGCATCGCGTGCCCTCGGCCGGTGCTTCGCCCTCCACCCACGAGAGGTCCTCGGCGTCGAGCGTGCCCGAGAGCAGCCACGGGTGATCGTGGCCCTGAACGACATACAGCGTGTTGTTGGCCATGTCCTTGCGCGCGACGAACCACGGCTCGCCCGAGCCATCGCGGCTGCCACCCAGGCCGATGCCCTTGCGCTGACCCAGCGTGTAGAACGCCAGCCCGACGTGTTCACCGACGATGGTGCCGTCCGGCGTCTTCATCGGCCCCGGTTTGGTCGGCAGATAGCGATTGAGGAAGTCGCGGAACGGACGCTCCCCAATGAAGCAGATCCCCGTCGAATCCTTCTTCTTCGCGTTCGGCAGGCCGATCTGCGCGGCGATCTCGCGCACCTTCGTCTTCGGCATTTCGCCGAGCGGGAACATCGTGCGCGAGAGCTGCTGCTGGTTCAGACGGTGCAGGAAGTAGCTCTGGTCCTTCGTGTGATCGAACGCCTTGAGCAGTTCGAAACGTCCGTCGCGCTCACGCACACGGGCGTAGTGGCCGGTGGCGATGGTCTCGCCGCCCAGCGCCACGGCGTGATCGAGGAACGCCTTGAACTTGATCTCGGCGTTGCACAGCACGTCCGGGTTCGGCGTGCGTCCGGCCGAGTATTCGCGCAAGAATTCTGCGAAGACGCGGTCCTTGTATTCGGCGGCGAAGTTCACCGCTTCAACGTCGATGCCGATCAGATCGGCGACCGAGACCACGTCGATCCAGTCCTGCCGGGTCGAACAGTACTCGCTGTCGTCATCGTCTTCCCAGTTCTTCATGAACAGACCGACGACGTCGTAGCCTTGTTGTTTGAGCAGCCACGCCGTGACCGACGAATCGACGCCGCCCGACATGCCCACTACTACGCGTTTTTGACTCATGTGTTGCCTTGCCCACCGGTCAGTGCCGGATGGGTCTGAAGTATGCCGAGGTCGTATCTGACGCCTCGCAGGTAATCGTCCATGCACTGCTCGAGAATGGGCGAGCGGTGCCGTGCCCGCTGCGCGCGCACCTCGTCCGGCGTGAGCCAGAGCGTGCCGACGATGCCGTCGTCGAGCGTGCGCGTCGCGTCGAACTCGCCCAGCGTGCCGCTGAAGGTGAAGCGCAGATAGGCGATGTCTTCGGGTCCCGGCGCGAGATAAATGCCCAGCAGATGCTGCGGTTCGAACGTATGCGCGGTCTCTTCCAGCACCTCACGGCGCACGGCGTCGAGGATCGACTCGCCAGGCTCCAGATGACCGGCCGGTTGGTTAATCAGCAGACCGGCACGCTTTTGCTCTTCGACAAACAGAAAACGGCCGTCTCGTTCGACGACCGCTGCCACCGTCACGTTGGGCTTCCAGCGTGCATTCATGGGACATCCTTGCGGGACGCGGGGACACGATACCCCGATAAAAGCGACATTTTACCGTCTGACAGGGTTTGGCGCTGAAGACGAGGCGGTTTCAAGACCGACCGGCCGGTCGGCGAGTCCCATGCAGATCCCGTCACATTCATTACCGATAGTTAGTATTGATATGCCATTCCATGCAATAGGCGCATTTGTAATGTTCATGTAAGCTTCGAAGCTCCAGCAATGGGCAATGTGCAGTTGCAGTACCGCATCACCGGTTTTTGCAGTAGTTCGAACGCAGTGGTTTGTGCAGGACTAATGTCATCAGCGGCGAAACAGGTAACGCGCCTGCCTCGGCAGCGTACGCGCTGCGGCTCCTTGGTTTATGGCCGCTGATGAGATCAGTTCACAAACCCAAGGAGATACGCAATGAAAATCGGCATTCCCGCCGAGACGCTTGCTGGCGAATCCCGTGTCGCGGCCACGCCCGAGACGGTGAAGAAGCTGGTCGCGTCAGGACACCAGATCGTGATCGGCCGCGGCGCAGGAGACGCCGCCAGCGTGCCCGACGCCGCCTTCGAAGCCGCCGGGGCCACCCTCGGCAGCGCCGCCGACGCGCTCGGTGCAGAACTCGTCCTCAAGGTTCGCGCCCCCTCCCCCGAAGAACTCGCCCAGATGACACGCGGCAGTGTGGTCGTCGGCATGCTCAATCCGTTCGACGCGGAGAACAATGCCCGTATGGCCGCCGCTGGCGTCACCGCGTTCGCGCTCGAAGCCGCGCCGCGCACCACGCGTGCGCAAAGCATGGACGTGCTGTCCTCGCAGGCCAACATCGCCGGTTACAAGGCCGTGATGCTCGCCGCGAACCTCTATCAACGCTTCATGCCGATGCTGATGACGGCTGCCGGTACGGTGAAAGCCGCGCGTCTGGTCGTGCTCGGTGCGGGTGTCGCGGGCTTGCAAGCCATTGCGACGGCCAAGCGTCTGGGCGCGGTGATCGAGGCGTCGGACGTGCGTCCGGCCGTGCGCGAGCAGATCGAATCGCTCGGCGCAAAGTTCATCGACGTGCCGTTCGAGACCGACGAAGAGCGCGAGATCGCCAAGGGCGTGGGCGGCTATGCTCGCCCCATGCCTGCCGCATGGCTCGCCCGCCAGGCACAACTGGTGCACACGCGTCTGACGCAGGCCGACATCGTCATCTCCACCGCCCTGATCCCGGGCCGTGCCGCACCGACGCTCATCAGCGAAGACACCGTCAAGGCCATGAAGCCCGGCTCGGTGATCATCGATCTGGCGGCGGGACGCGGTGCCAACGGCGGCGGCAACTGCCCGCTGTCGGTGGCCGACGAAGTCGTCAAGGTGCATGGCATCACCATCGCGGGCTACACCAACCTCGCTGGCATGGTCGCTGCCGACGCCTCCGCGCTTTACGCACGTAACGTGCTCGACTTCCTCAAGCTGGTGATCGACAAGGAAGGCAAGCTCGTGATCGACACGAACGACGACATCGTCGCCGCCTGTCTGATGTGCCGCGATGGTCAGGTGCTGCGCGCCGCCTGAGAAAAACAAGGGGAATGTTATGGAAATGATCAATCACACGGTGATCAATCTGATCATCTTCGTGCTGGCGGTGTACGTCGGCTATCACGTGGTGTGGAACGTCACACCGGCGCTGCACACGCCACTCATGGCCGTGACGAACGCGATTTCGGCCATCGTGATCGTGGGCGCGATGCTCGCCGCCGGTCTCACCGAAGGCAGCCTCGGCAAGACGATGGGCGTGATCGCCGTGGCACTCGCAGCCGTCAACGTGTTCGGGGGCTTCCTCGTCACCCAGCGAATGCTAGAAATGTTCAAGAAGAAAGATAAGCCCGCCAAGACGGCTGGGGCGATCGAGGGGGACAAGCAATGAGCATGAATCTCGTCACGCTGCTGTATCTGGTCGCGTCGATCTGTTTCATTCAGGCGCTCAAGGGCCTGTCGAACCCGAAGATGGCGCGACGCGGTAACGCGTTCGGCATGATCGGCATGGCAATTGCGGCCGTCACCACGATTGCGCTGATTTACGAGTTGCGCCGTCTGATGGGGGGCAACTACTCGGGTCTCGCTTTGATCCTCGCAGGTCTTGTCGTCGGTGGTGGCATCGGTGCCTTCGTCGCTCGCAAGGTCGAGATGACGAAGATGCCCGAACTCGTGGCCGCCATGCACTCGCTGATCGGTCTCGCCGCCGTGTGTATCGCCGTCGCTGCGGTGGCGGAGCCTGCGGCATTCGGTATCGTGCCTGCGGGCGAAACCCTCCTGCCGCCGGGCAACCGGATCGAGCTGTTCATCGGCACGTTCGTCGGCGCGATCACGTTCTCGGGGTCGGTCATCGCCTTCGGCAAGCTCTCGGGCAAGTACAAGTTCCGCCTGTTCCAGGGCGCGCCGGTGCAGTTCACCGGACAGCACACGATCAACCTGCTGCTCGCCATCGCGATGCTCGGCTTCGGCGTCATCTTTTTCCTGTCGCAAAGCTGGCTGCCGTTCATTCTGATGACGGCCATCGCGTTCGTGCTCGGCGTGCTCATCATCATCCCGATTGGCGGCGCAGACATGCCGGTCGTGGTATCGATGCTGAACTCGTACTCGGGCTGGGCAGCGGCGGGCATCGGCTTCTCGCTGAATAACCCGATGCTGATCATCGCTGGCTCGCTGGTCGGCTCGTCCGGCGCGATTCTGTCGTACATCATGTGTCGCGCGATGAATCGCTCGTTCTTCAACGTGATTCTCGGCGGCTTCGGTGCAACGCCGGGCACGAGTGCGGCGGGTGGCGAACAGCAGCAGCGTCCGGTGAAGTCGGGTTCGCCCGATGACGCCGCATTCCTCATGAGCAACGCCGAATCACTGGTCATCGTGCCGGGCTACGGTCTGGCGGTCGCCCGTGCGCAGCACGCGCTCAAGGAACTGACCGACAAGCTCTCGGAGAAAGGCGTGAACGTGCGCTATGCCATCCACCCGGTTGCAGGCCGTATGCCGGGTCACATGAACGTGCTGCTCGCCGAAGCCGAGGTGCCGTACGATCAGGTGCTGGAGATGGACGAAATCAACGGCGAATTCGGTCAGACGGATGTGGTGCTGGTGTTGGGTGCCAACGACGTGGTGAACCCGGCCGCCAAGAACGATCCGGGATCGCCGATTGCGGGCATGCCGATCATCGAGGCATACAAAGCCAAGACGATCATCGTCAACAAACGTTCGATGGCCGCCGGTTATGCCGGTCTCGATAACGAACTCTTCTATCTCGACAAGACCATGATGGTCTTCGGCGACGCGAAGAAGGTGATCGAGGAGATGGTGAAAGCGGTCGAGTAAGCCGAACGCTTTCGCCGGGTCTTTGCGCGGGGCTGCACGCCGACATCGGGTGCAGCCCCGCGCTACAATGCGCGCTCGATCCACGCAACGTCGCGCCACCGCGCGCGAAAGAGTCCCGCATCATGACGCTAGGCATCGTCGCCGCCCTTCACGAAGAAATCGCCGATCTGCTCGCAGAGATGGCCCCCGGGGCACACGTCGAACACATCGGCATGCGCGACTATCACGTAGGCAAGCTGCACGGCCACGACTGCGTCATCGTGCTCGCGCGTATCGGTAAAGTCGCGGCAGCGGCCACGACAGCTGCGCTGATTCATCGCTTCGACGTGCGGGAAATCGTCTTCACCGGCGTAGCAGGCGGACTCGCGCACGGCTTGTCGGTGGGCGATGTCGTCATTGCCGACACGCTCACGCAGCACGACATGGACGCCAGCCCGCTCTTCCCCCGTTTCGAAATCCCGCTGCTCGGGCGCACCGCGTTCGACGCCGAAGCGACCTTGCGCGACGCACTCGCTCAGGCCGCACGCGACTGGCTGGCTGACGAGATGGCCGCGCAGGTGAGTGCCGCGTTGCGCACTGAGCTGCGGATGTCCGCGCCGCGCGTGCACGTCGGACAGATCGCCAGCGGCGACCGCTTCGTCTCCAGCACCAACGAAGTCACGCTGCTGCGCAGCACGCTGCCGCAAGCCCTTGCCGTCGAGATGGAAGGGGCCGCCGTCGCGCAGGTCTGCCACGAGTACGGCATTCCGTTCGCCGTCATGCGCACACTGTCCGACGCGGCCGATGACACCGCACACGTCGACTTCCCTCGCTTTCTGCGCGAAGTTGCGAGCCACTATTCGCACGGCATCCTCCGCCGCTTCCTGAGCACGCGTTCAACTTAAGCGCGCCACACCGTCACCGTCCATCCTCGTTTGGACATTCCGACGGGCGATCTCGACATCGCGCGTCGGTGTCCTTCCAGACAATGTCGCCTTGTCCATTGTCCGGAGGAGACACCCCATGAATGCAGACGGTCATCACACGCTATCTGCGCCATCCACGCCATCCGCGTCCTCAGCGCAGGCCGATTACCCAAGCACCCCCGTCCTCGAACCGCTCTACCGGGGGCTCAGTTGGACGGACGTCGTCAACATCCGGGCGCGCAACCCGAAGTGCAATCCGACGAAGGCTGCCGTGATGCGCGCCGCCGAACACCCCGACAGCATCTTCGGACGCGAGATCGAGGCGTGCATGGGAAGGACCGTCGTCGGCGAGCCGACACGCACGGCGGAACAGACCATCGCGGTTCGTCGGCTGGCTGTCCTGGAAAATCACGAGGTCACACTGGACGCCCTCAGAGACACAGGATTGCCGACGGACATTGCCGTCGATCTACTGCGCCGTCTGCTCCCGCACCCCACCGGCTGGACACTCTACGAGCGCATCGCCGGTACCCCTAACCTCGAAACGTGGGCGCAATCGGTGTTCGCGCGCGATCCGGAAACGCACGTCGCCGACGACATCCTGACGCTTCGCATCCTTCAAGCGTTTGGACACGATATCGCCGTGCCCTGGTCGTTCGATACGACCAACAAGTGGGTGTATTTCTATAGCGCGGATGCCGATCCGACCAGCGTGCTCTCGCGCTTGATCGACATCGCCACACTGGATCGTCCCGGGTGCTACGCGACGCGCGACGCCTGCCGCAAGGCCTATCAGGCGATCGCGTACTGTCACTACGGCGCGGGCGGGCAAATCTGGCCACACTGGGAAGCGACGCACGACGTGTGGCAAATTCATCCGGACCCGCGCGAACATGGGGTCGTCGACGACATCCTGAGTCACAACGCCGTGACGTGCGACACCGAACGGTGGCTCAGGGACGTCACCGTCGTCGGTGTGCTGGATGTGCGGGACTATTCGCCGCGCACCGGCCCCGATTACGAGAGTGACCTGTCAGATCCGGAAAACGTGACGTGCGATCCCCGGCGCAGTCGTATCGCGCCGAGCGATCTGCGCGAGCGGCGCGCAGTGCTCACGGCGGTCGCCGCCCAGCGACGCGCCGCACAGCGCGCCGCCCTGCCACCGCCGCCGGAACCTCCATCGCCGGCTTTGCAACCGCCGAGCGAGCGCCCCCGCTCCGCGCCGCCTGCGACCTATCGCGCTGAGGCGGACGACAGCCGCGGCGGCAACGCGGGCTAACGTCTTCGTCCGCACAAAACAAAAGACCGGCCAGTGGCCGGTCCTTTTCATGACGCAGGACGTAGCGGGTAGAGGCGCTAAGACTTACTCAGCCGCGTCGCGCCCGCCATCCGCCTTACCCTCACCGTCGCCCCCGCGCTTGCGCACGGAACCGGCGATCAGATCGAAGCGGAACAAACGGCATTCCAGCGCTCCGTTGTACAGCGGCGTACGACGCGATTCGCGCAGACGCATCTGCCCCGGCAAGCTCATGTCGGCCGTGAGCAGGAACGCGCTCCAGCCGGTGAAGCGTTGCTTGAGCGCGTCGCCGAAGGCACGGAAGAACTCGGCGTCGACGCCGTCCGGCTGGTTACGCTGGAAGCCGCCGCGATTGCCTTGCACGTCCGGCGAATAACCGTCGTCGGCGTCGCGCGGAGCACGGCGGCCACGCACTTCGATACGTTCGCCGTACGGCGGATTGGCGACGATGATCCCCGGACGATCCACCGGCGGCGACATATCGCGCGCATCCACCTGCTTGAGGCCGATGTCGCCCACGCCGGCGCGCTCCAGGTTGGCGCGCGACTTGACCAGCATGTCGCCGGAAATGTCGCTGCCGAAGATGCTGTCGGGCACACCGCGCACACGGGCGTCGCGCTGTGCTTCGTCCGCCTGCACCTTGAGCGCCTGCCAGGCGGTGATGTCGTAGCCCTTCAGCTTCTCGAAGCCGAAACGGCGACCAGTCCCCGCCGGGACGCCCAGCGCGATCTGCGCGGCTTCCGCGAGGAACGTGCCGCTACCGCACATCGGGTCGTACAACACCATGTCGGCGGCCGTATCGGTGCGCCAGCCGGCCAGTCGCAGAATGCCCGCCGCGAGGTTCTCACGCAGGGGCGCTGCACCTTTGTCCAGACGCCAGCCCCGCTTGAACAGCGGCTCGCCGGAAGTATCGAGATAGAGCGTAGCGTCGGTCGCCGTCAGGAAGGCGAACACGCGCACGTCGGGCTGCATGGTGTCGATGTTCGGACGCGCGCCGGTCTTCTCGCGCAGGCGGTCGCAGACGGCGTCCTTCACGCGCAGCGTGACGAATTCGAGGCTGCGCACCGGTGCCTTGATACCCGTGACATCCACCCGCAGCGTCTGTTGATAGCCGAACCAGTCTTCCCAGCGCTGACGCAGGGCAAATTCGTAGATGTCCTGTTCGGTGCGGTAGCCCTGCTGCGCGACGCGCAGAAGAATACGGCTAGCAATGCGCGAATGCAGGTTGGCTGCCATGCCTGCGGCCCACGGACCGGCGAAGTGCACACCACCGGGCACCTGTTTGCCCACCGAAATCGGGGCGAGACGCCCCAGTTCTGCCAGTTCGGCGGCGAGCGCCTCTTCCAGTCCACGGGGACAGGGCGCGAAGAATTCGAAGGAAGCCATGTTGATGCGTGCGACCGGCGCGCGAAGCGCCGGCGGAGGGAATAAACCGCTATTGTACGCGCGCCGAACCGGCGGACGTCAGCGGCACGCCGCCGGGGCAGGCGGCGAGCTTGTGAAGCAAGGTTTCGACGATGGCGTCGGGGGAATCGCAGATGTCGACGATCAGCGCGTCGCGCGGTTCTTCCAGCGTATTGAACTGGCTTTGCAGCAACGCCGGATCGAAGAAATGGCCGGAGCGCGAGGCCAGACGCTCACCGATCACCTCGGGCGCGCCCTTCAGGTAGACGAACACCACATCGCCGTCGTGCTCGCCGAGCACGTCGCGATACCGTGCGCGCAGCGCCGAACACGCGAACACGTGATGACGCCCCGCGACGCGGCGCGCGACGATGGCTTCACGAATCGCCGCCAGCCACGGCGCACGGTCGGCGTCGTTAAGCGCTTCGCCGCGACGCATCTTCTCGATGTTCGCGGCGCTGTGAAACGAATCTGCGTCGGAAAACCCGCAGCCCAGCCGGTCGGCAAGCATCTGCCCAACCGTGCTCTTGCCGCTGCCCGATACGCCCATTACCACGACGATCATGGCTCGTCTCCTTGTTCCGTGCCGACCTGTGCCGGCGTGTTACCCGTATTGCTCGCGCCGCTCGCGCGTGTTCCTTACCCGAGCGGCGCGCTTACCCGTTGCTGTGCCGATTACACCACCGCTGCCAGACCGAGCGTGAGCAGCAATGCGACAACCGAAATGATCGTCTCGCACACCGTCCACGTCTTGAAGGTCTGCGGCACGGTCATGTTGAAGTATTCCTTGACCAGCCAGAAACCGCCGTCGTTCACGTGCGACAGGATCAGCGAACCTGCGCCCGTGGCCAGCACCATCAGCTCCGGCTTGACCGTCGAGCCGGCCGCCATTGCGATCGGGGCGACGATACCGCAGGCGGTCGTCATGGCCACCGTGGCCGAGCCCGTCGCGATACGGATCAGCACCGCCACCAGCCAGCCGAGCAGCAGCGGCGAGAGATGGGCATTGTTCGCCACGTCGACAATCGCCTTCGACACGCCGCTGTCCATCAGGATACGCCCGAAACCGCCACCGGCACCCACCACCAGCGTGATCGTGGCAATCGGGGCCAGACACTCGTTGGTGAACTTCAGAATCTGGTCGCGATTGAAGCCGCGCTGCTTGCCGAACGTGAAGAAGCTCACGAGCGTGGCGATGAGCAGCGCCATCACCGAGTTGCCGATCAGGCGCAGGAAGTCGTTCGCGAACGTCTTCGGCGCGAAGAACAGATCCGCCCAGCTACCGATGAGCATCAGAATGACCGGCAGCAGAATCGTGAACAGCGTGATGCCGAAGCCCGGCAGCTTGTCCATCGGACGGTCGGCTTCGACGAACTGCGCGAGCAGCGGGTTATCCGGATTGGGCACCACGTGACGCGCCATCAGCTTGGCGAAGAGCGGACCGGCAATCGCGGCCGTCGGAATACCGACGATCAGCGCGTACATGATGGTGTGGCCAATGTCCGCGTTGTAAGCGGTCACAGCCAGCAGCGCCGCCGGGTGCGGCGGAATCAGGCCGTGCACGACCGACAGACCGGCGACCATCGGAATGCCCACGAGCACCATCGACGTCCCGGTGCGCTTGGCGACGTTGAACGCAATAGGAATCAGCAGTACGAAACCGACTTCGAAGAACACCGGCAGACCGACGATGAACGCGATCACGACCATCGCCCAATGCACGTTCTTCTCACCGAAGAAGCCGATGAGCGTGCGCGCAATGCGCTCCGCACCGCCCGACTCGGCCATCATCTTGCCGAGCATCGTGCCAAGCCCCACCACGAGCGCAATGTGCCCCAGCGTGTTGCCCACGCCCGTCTCGAACGCCTTGACGATACCGCCCATCGGCATGCCCACCGCCAGCCCGAGCACGAGCGAGACGACGATCAGCGTGATGAACGGATTCAGTTTGAAACGCGCGATCAGCAGAATCAGCGCGATTACCGCGATAAGCGCGTATACCAGCAGCAAGTTGCCTTGCACCGCGACCATGGGGGGTCTCCTCGTTTGGCTAGATGGGCGGATGCCCGTTGGGCTCGCGCCCGTTTATTGAAATCCTGTTATTCGGTAAAACCGGCGATGTTCCGCCGTCGATGCGAGTTGCTACAGTTGCGAGATTCGACGTTGCGTTTGCGGTGCTGGCACCGCTTCAGACACCCTTTCAGGCACGCGGCAGCGCGCTCGCCGCCCGGGCCAGACGCGTGATGCCGTCCCAGTCCTTCGCGTCGACCAGCGCCTTGGGGGTGAGCCACGAACCACCGACACACACCACGTTCGGCTGCGCCAGATACGACGGTGCCGACTCCGCGCTGATGCCGCCCGTCGGGCAGAAACGCACGTCGCGGAACGGGCCGTACAACGCCTTGAGCATCGGCACGCCACCCGAGGGCTCGGCCGGGAAAAACTTCACCGTCTCGTAACCGTCGGCCAGCGCGGCCAGAATGTCCGAGGGCGTGACCACGCCCGGCAGCAGCGGCAGGCCGGCTGCCTTGGCGGCCGCGCCCAGCGCCGGCGTGTAGCCCGGCGACACACCGAAGCGCGCACCGGCGGCCACGGCCTGTGCCATCTCTTCGGGACGCGTGAGTGTGCCCACGCCAACGATCAGTTCGTCCGACAGTCCGGCCACATGGCGAATGACGTCCATCGCCGCCGGGGTGCGCAGCGTGATTTCGAGCACGCGCACGCCGCCCGCGAGCAACGCACGCGAGACCTGCTCGCCCTGCTCGACGTTATCGAACTGGAGCACCGGAACCACGGGGCCGGCGCGAACGATGTCATTGATGTTCATTACGTTTTCCTTGAATGCAGTGACGTAGTGAGTACGCGTCACTCAGTACCGAAGAACACGGAAGCGCCCGTTTCCGCCGCGCCCACCGACGCACGCATGTGGCCGAAGAGCAGACGTCCGGTGTCGTCGCCCGACGCCTCGACCGGCGCGATCTCGCGCTCGGCCCACACTTGCGGCGACACCTCGGCGTGCAGCATGCCGGTGTTGGCGTCGAGCACGATCAGATCGCCGTCGCACACACGCGCCAGCGGACCACCACCGGCCGCTTCGGGCGACACGTGGATCACGGCGGGCACCTTGCCCGACGCGCCGGACATCCGGCCATCGGTCACCAGCGCCACGGCGAACCCCTCGTCCTGCAAGACACCGAGCAGCGGCGTGAGGCGATGCAGCTCGGGCATGCCATTGGCGCGCGGCCCCTGGCCACGCAACACCACGACCACGTCGCGACGCAGCTCGCCTGCATCGAACGCGGCCTGGACCGCTTCCTGCGAAGTAAATACGCGTGCCGTTGCGGCCACGCGCCGATGTTCCGGCTTGACCGCCGACACCTTGATGACGCCACGCCCCAGATTGCCGTGCATGAGCCGCAATCCGCCATCGGGGGCGAATGGCTCGGCATGGCCGCGCAAGACGTCACGATCACCACTGTAGGCGCTCCCTGCGCGCCACGCCACCCCTTCGGGCGACAACCACGGCTCGGCGCGGTAGCGCGAGAGGCCCGGTCCGGCGACGGTCTTCACGTCGTCGTGCAACAGGCCCGCGTCGAGCAGTTCGCCGATCAGGAAGCCCATGCCGCCCGCGGCGTGGAAATGGTTCACGTCGGCTTTGCCGTTCGGGTAGACGCGCGCCATGAGCGGCACGATGGCCGACAGCGCGTCGAAATCGTCCCAGTCGATGACGATGCCCGCCGCACGGGCCATCGCCACGAGGTGCAGCGTGTGATTGGTCGAGCCGCCCGTGGCCAGCAGGCCGACAATGCCGTTGACCACGGCGCGCTCGTCGACCACATGGCCGACGGGGGTGTATTCGGGGGTATCCGCGCCGATCGCCAGCACGCGCGCGAGCGCCGCGTCGGTGAGTGCGTCGCGCAGGGGCGTGTGCGGATGCACGAAGGCCGCGCCCGGCAGATGCAGGCCCATGATTTCCATGAGCAACTGGTTGCTGTTGGCCGTGCCGTAGAACGTGCACGTGCCCGCGCCGTGATACGCCTGCGATTCGGCTTCGAGCAGCGCGTCGCGGCCCACTTTGCCGGTGGCGTACAACTGGCGAATCTTCGCCTTCTCGTCGTTCGACAGACCGCTCGCCATCGGGCCGGCCGGCACGAAAATCGTCGGCAGATGGCCGAACTGCAAGGCCCCGATCACGAGACCCGGCACGATCTTGTCACACACGCCGAGCATCAGCGCGGCGTCGAACATGTTGTGCGAGAGCGCAACGGCCGTGCTCATCGCGATGATTTCGCGCGAGAACAACGACAGTTCCATGCCCGCATTGCCTTGCGTGACGCCGTCGCACATGGCGGGCACGCCGCCGGCGACCTGCGCCGTCGCGCCCAGCTTGCGGGCCGCTTCACGCAGACGCGCCGGGTACTGCTCGTACGGCTGATGCGCCGAGAGCATGTCGTTGTAGGCGGTGACGATGCCCACGTTCGGGCGACGCTGCTCGCGCAGGATCAGCTTGTCGTTGGCCGGCATGGCCGCGAAACCGTGCGCCAGATTCGCGCAGGACAGCGCGCCGCGCTGCGGAAAGCGGCCAGCGCTCGCGTCGATGCGGGCCAGATACGCTGCGCGCGTGTCGCGGCTGCGCGCGGCAATGCGCGCAGTGACGGCCATTACGGTCGGGTGCAGGGGCTTCTTTTGCTCGGACATCATGTCGTGGGACTGGACTTGCGATGCACCCGGGGCAGGTGCGATTGGGAGCGGAGTTTAGTAGAAATTCTACATCCCATCAATCCAAAGACATCGACAGTCAGGGTTTTACCCAGTTATATCCAATACTTACGCCATATTTTGCCGGATTGAGAAACCTCACACCACTATGTGAAATGTCGTATTTTTGTAGTTTTTGTACATTTCATTCATGATTCCTGCGTCTGCACCGCCAAGCCCGGCGCGGTGCCGCGCGGTGTGCGGGTGCTATAGTGAGCGCCGTCCCCTTGCTGCGCGTCTGCTTTTGTTGCTGCCTGCCATGCTTAACCGAATCGAAGCCACGCTGACCCAATTGCGCCCGTCCGAGCGCAAGCTCGCGACCTATGTGCTGGACGCCCCGCGCGAAGTCGTCGATCTGTCGATGAACGAACTCGCCGAGCGCGCCAACGTCAGCCAGCCGACGATTGCCCGCTTCTGTCAGGCGGTGGGATGCAGCGGCTATCGTGAATTCAAGATCCGTCTGGCGCAGGGCATCGCACGGGGCGTGCCGTTCGTACACCGTGACGTGCGTCCGGATGAGCCTGTGCCGGGCATCGCCAGCAAGGTGCTCGACCGCACCATCGGCAGCCTCATGCAGGTGCGCAACAATCTCTCGCCCGACAGCATCGGCGAGGCTATCGAACTGCTCGCATCGGCCCGGCGCATCGAGTTCTACGGCGCGGGTGCTTCGGGCATCGCCGCGCAGGACATGCAGCACAAGTTCTTCCGCCTCGGTGTGCCCGCGGTCGCATACAGCGATCCGCACGTGTACGGCATGTCGGCCGCGCTCCTCAAGGAAGGGGATGTCGTCGTGGCGATCTCGAATACGGGGCGCACGCAGGATCTGCTCGAAGCGACGCAACTGGCGCGCACGGCAGGCGCGAGTGTGATCGCCATCACGCACAGCAACTCACCGCTGGCGCGGCAGGCCAGCGTGGCGCTGTTCGCCGACGTCGATGAAGACACCGACGTATATTCGCCGCTCACCTCGCGCATCGCCCATCTCGCCATCGGCGACGTGCTCGCGGTCGGCATGGCGCTTCGGTTGGGCGACCGGCTGCCATCGCAACTCGCACGCGCCAAGGAAGTCATCAACCGGCGACGCACGGCGAACGACGGCAAGTAACCGGATGCGGTGCGGATGTAGTGCGGCTGCGATGCACATCGAAGGCACCGTAACCGGCAACGAAAAGGGGCGGAGCGCCATGACAGCGCTCCGCCCCTTTTCGTTGTCGAGCGCGATGTTCAGCGCTCGATAGCCTTGCTTACGGATTCACCACGTTTTGCAGCGGCTTGCCCGTCAGCGCGGCGATCAGATTGTCGGCGGCGCACGACGCCATCGCATGACGCGTCTCGTGCGTGGCCGAACCGATATGCGGCAACGCCACCACGTTCTTCATCTTCAGCAACGGCGAATCGACCGACACCGGCTCGCGTTCGAAGACATCGAGACCGGCAGCGCGAAGATGCCCGGAGGCCAGCGCGTCGACCAGCGCGGCTTCGTCGATCACCTTGCCGCGCGCGGCATTAATGAAGATTGCACCACGCTTCATCTGCGCGAACTCGTTAGCACCGATCAGACGCTCCGTCGCGGGCGACAGCGGCACCAGCGTCACGACGAAATCGGATTGCGCGAGCAGTTCGGGCAACGTGCGATGTGCCGCGCCGTAGGCCTTTTCCGCCGCTTCGTTGCGCGAGCGGTTGCTGTACAACACCTTCATGCCGAAGCCGAGGGCGGCACGACGCGCGACTGCGCCACCGATGCGTCCCATGCCGACGATGCCGAGCGTCTTGCCCTGCACGTCGGTGCCGAAGTGCTCCTCGCCGAGGCTCGCCTTCCAGCCACCGGCCTTCACCAGTTCGGCGAGTTCGACCACGCGACGCGCACTCGACAACACCAGTGCGAAAACGGTATCGGCGGTGGTTTCCGTCAGCACGTCGGGGGTGTTCATCAGCTTGATGCCGCGACGCGTGAGGTCGGGCACATCGAACTGGTCGTAGCCCACCGAGATCGTGGCCCACGCCTTGAGCTTCGAGGCCCCGTCGAGCAGCGCGGGCGTCGCGTTCACGCCGACGCCGATGGCGCCGTCCGCACGGCTGAGCGCCGCCGCGAACTCGGCGCGATTGCCGTCGTTCACGCCGTCGAATTCAGTGAGCGAGAAATGCTCGGCCAATCGTGCACGCACGTCAGGCGGCACGCTCTTGTACAACACAACTTCCGGACGACTCATGCGATTCACTCCTGGGGGTTGCCGCTGCCGGCATCCCCGGCAGCCAGCGAGAGATTCTGCGACGGTTCAGCGTTTCGCGCTGGCCTCGGCGAAGGCACGCTCGAGGAAGTCGAGACGGTCCTGGCCCCAATACGGCTGGCCTTCGAAGACGAACCACGGTGCGCCGTACACGCCTGCGGCGGCCGCGTCGTCGGTGTTGGCGTCGTAGGCGGCCTGCACGCTCGCGCCATGCGACGCGGCGAGCAGCGACTTGCCGTCGAGCGACAGGCTATCGGCGAGGGCTTGCAGCGTGGCGTCATCGGCAATGTTGCGCTCGTCGACCCACAGCGCATTCGAGACTGCGCCGACGAGTTCCAGCGCCTTGTCGGTGCCGTGCGCGAGCTGGGTCGCGATCACGAGTTTGGCCGCCGGATCGCCCGAGACGGGGAAGAACTTCGGTTCGAGGTTCAATGGCAGCCCGAGATACTTCGACCAGCGCGCCAGTTCCACCAGACGATACGCCTGACGTTGCGGCGCGCGCTTGGCGAGCGGGAGACCACCCGAACCGCTGAAGACGCGTCCGAGATCCATCGGCTTGAGCTGGATCTGAACGCCGTAGTGGCGCGCCAGCTCGACAAAACGGGCGTGCCCCATGTAGACATAGGGCGACTGCGTCGCCAGAAAATACTCACAAGTCAGACTCACGGCAAAACTCCTCTTGCTATCGGTAAGGGGCGCCTATGACTGGCGCTGTTGATGCATGACGTGTTCGATGTGTGTTGTTCAGGCGACGCTCGCAAGCGATGTCAGAACGGTTTGACGACTGCGAGAATCACCGCGCCGAGGAGCCCCAGCACCGGAACTTCGTTGAAGTAGCGATACCAGCGATGCGAGTGCGTGTTGCGGCCGGTCTCGAATTTGCGCAGCAGACGGCCGCACGCATGGTGGTAGCCGAGCAGCAGCACCACGATCAGCAGCTTGGCGTGCAACCAGCCACCGTAGCGTCCGATGCCGTAGTACAACCAGAGGATCAGTCCGAAAGCGAGCGCCGGGACGGCGAGAATCGTCATGAAGCGGTAGAGCTTGCGCGCCATGAGCAGCAGACGTTGCGTGGCGGCCGGATCGCTCTCCATCGCGAGGTTGACGAAGATACGCGGCAGATAGAACAGACCGGCAAACCACGAAGCGACGAAAACGATGTGAAGCGCTTTGATCCAGAGCATCGGGGACAAGCGGCCCACGAGCAGGCCGTCGAATATTTTGAACAGCAAGCAATGTACAACAATCCGCCGTCTCGCGACGTTCAACGCCCCGCGCGAACGGCCGCCGGGTCTGCGGCAAATCGACGCGCTGCAGTCCGGCTGTGCCAGAATACGGACCATATTGGCTTTTTTGCCCCACATCGGCGCTGCACGCCGGTCATCGGCCCCCGCATGAGAATTCTTGGTATCGACCCCGGCCTGCGCGTCACCGGCTTCGGCGTGCTCGAAAAGCACGGCAACCGTCTGCAATATGTGACGAGCGGCGTCATCCGTACCGGCGAAGGCACCCTGCCTGCCCGGCTGCGCATCATCTTCGAGAGCGTGGCCGAACTGGTCGACACCTACCGGCCCGATCAGGCCGCCATCGAAAAGGTGTTCGTCAACGTCAACCCGCAATCCACGCTGCTGCTCGGACAGGCGCGCGGGGCGGCGATCACGGCGCTGTCGGTCGGCGGACTCGAAGTCTTCGAATACACCCCGATGCAACTGAAACAGGCGGTCGTCGGCTACGGACGCGCGCGCAAGGAGCAGGTGCAGGAGATGGTCACGCGGCTGCTGACGCTCACCGGCACGCCGGGCAAAGATGCCTCCGACGCACTGGGCGTCGCCATCTGCCACGCGCACAGCGGCGAAACCTACGCGGCGCTGACCGAAGTCGCACCCGCACTCGCCGCCAAGGGCCTGCGCGTGAAACGCGGTCGACTGGTGGGCTAAAGCGTGACCCAAAGGGTGGGCTAAAGGCGGACGTCCGAAGCGCTACAATGCATCCATGATCGAAACCGACAAACTCGCCGCCGAGCGCATCATTGCGCCCACACCGGCCTCGCCCAACGAAGAAGCCTTCGAGCGCGCGCTGCGCCCCAAGCTGCTCGACGAATACGTCGGCCAGCGCAAGGTGCGCGAACAGCTCGAAATCTTCATCGAGGCGGCCCGCAAGCGCTCGGAACCGCTCGACCACGTGCTGCTCTTCGGCCCGCCGGGTCTGGGCAAGACCACGCTCGCCCACATCATCGCCCGCGAAATGGGCGTGCATCTGCGTCAGACGTCGGGACCGGTGCTGGAGCGTCCGGGCGACCTCGCCGCGCTACTGACCAATCTCGAAGCCAACGATGTGCTGTTCATCGACGAAATTCACCGGCTCTCGCCGGTCGTCGAGGAAATTCTGTATCCAGCGCTCGAGGACTACCAGATCGACATCATGATCGGCGAAGGTCCGGCGGCGCGCAGCGTCAAGCTCGACTTGCAGCCGTTCACGCTCGTGGGTGCGACGACCCGCGCCGGCATGCTGACGAACCCGCTGCGCGACCGCTTCGGGATCGTGGCACGTCTGGAGTTCTACACGGCCGACGAACTGGCGGGCATCGTGCGCCGCTCGGCGAGCCTGCTCGGCGCGGTCATCGCTGACGACGGTGCCTTTGAGATCGCGCGTCGCGCACGCGGCACGCCCCGTATCGCCAACCGATTGCTGCGACGCGTACGTGACTACGCCGAAGTGAAAGCCGACGGCCGCATCACCGCCGCCGTGGCCGACGCCGCCCTGTCGATGCTCGACGTCGACGCGGTCGGCTTCGACGTGATGGACCGCAAGCTGCTCGAAGCCGTGCTCCACAAGTTCGACGGTGGCCCGGTCGGTGTCGACAATCTTGCCGCCGCCATTGGCGAGGAGCGCGACACCATCGAAGACGTGATCGAACCGTTCCTGATTCAGCAGGGCTTCCTCCAACGTACGCCGCGCGGACGCGTCGCCACGCTCGCCGCCTACCGTCACTTCGGGCTGGCTGCGCCCGGCAGCGCGCCGGAAAGCGGTTCGCTCTGGTCGCCGGACGCGACGGGCAAATAGCGACGATAGGTCGCAGGTCCGGCAGCCCTGTCTGCCGGACAATCGACGCTCACGCCTCCCGCCTCAAGGCACAACATGGCCTCCCACGACGATCTGCCCACCCCGCCCCCGGCAACGCCTCTGCGCCCTGCCGGACCGGTCGTGGGCGTGTCGGGGCGTTTGCGGCACGCCATCGCCATGCGGCTCGTGAGTCTGACGTCCGGCCCCGGCGCACCGCGTCTGAACTACGACACGCCTGACGGCGACCCGGGCCTGTTCGGGCCGGACGCCGCCTGCTGGCACGTGCATGGCGATTTCACATCGATGATGATTGGCGGCGTGAGCGCGCTGCTACTGCAATCGCTGCATCCGCTGGCGATGGCCGGCGTCTGGGACCACTCGACATTCCGGCAGGATGTGATGGGCCGTCTGCGCCGCACGGCGACGTTCATCGGCGGCACGACTTTCGGCAATACGGCCGACGCCGAAGCGCTGCTTGAGCGCGTGCGACGCATCCATCTTCAGGTCAAAGGCACGGCCCCCGACGGTCGGGCGTACGCCGCCTACGATCCCGATCTTCTGACGTGGGTGCACGTCGCCGAGACGTCGAGCTTCCTGCGCAGCTATCTCGTCTACAAGAACCCCGCGTTCTCGCGTGACGATCAGGATCGCTATTACGCCGAGGTCGCACGCATTGCCATTGCCTTGGGTGCGCGCGATGTGCCGACAAGCGTCGCACAGATCGACGACTATCTCGCGGCGATGCGTCCGGCACTCAGCGCCAGCGACCGCACAGAAGAAGTCGTGCGCGTGTTGCGCAACTTGCCTGCGCCGTTTGCCGGCGCGCGTGTGTTCAGTGGATTGTTGTTTCGCGCCGGTGTCGATCTGCTGCCGAACTGGTCGCAAACGATGCTCGGCTTCGACGAGAAGGCGACGATTCGACGTCTGACCGTGCGCCCTGCCGTGCGTCACATGGCGCAAGTCGCGCGCTGGTCGATGCGCAACAGCGTGGCCCATCGGGCACGTCGACGGGCGCTGGCAACACCCGCAGTGGTGGTGACGGAACCGTCGCTGGAGCGCTAGACGCGCGTTCTGTTACACCACGCGCGGATCGACGCGGTCACCAGCGGCATCAGCGTCGGCAGGCTTGTCGTTGCTCTCGTCACGCACGGCATCGTCCAGATGTGTGACATCGCCCCAGCTCAACACCTTCCAATGCGCGCCGTCATACGACAGACGGTTCACGCTGGCATTGAGCAGCGGGTACGACCGCGGCTCAGTCAGCGCCAGCCCCGTCGCAAGCCGGTAGCAGCAATCGAGCACGCCGCCATGCGCCACGAGCGCAACGCGCTGGCCCGCGTAATCACGCAGCACCTGTGCGATGAAACCGGTGATGCGCGTGTAGAAGCCACGCGTCGATTCGCCGCCGGGGATCACGAAGTCCGGATCGCGGCTCTGCCACCGCACGTAGTCCTGCGGAAAGTCCGCCTGAATCTCATCGGGCACGCGCGTCTCGAAAGCGCCATAGTGACGCTCCCGAAGACTCGCCGTGCGCACCAGCGGCAATCCGCACGCCTGCGCGACAGGTTCCGCCGTCTGCACCGCACGCTGCAAGTCGCTCGTCAGCACATGATCGAAGACACTGCCGCTCGCTGCCGTCTCACGCGCAATACGCGCACCCAGCAACACGGCCTGACGCTCGCCCTCCGCCGACAGCGGAATGTCAGTGTGCCCCTGAATCCGTTTGACGCGGTTCCAGTCGGTCTCGCCGTGGCGAATCAGGGTCAGGGTGGTGGTCGTGCCGTTCATCGATGCAGTTGCGTATTCAGGTTAAGCGGAGTACTGAGCAGGCCATAAAGAAGGCCGTAGAGCGCAGGCTGTAAAGCAGATGGCGAGCCAGCGTAATGCAGCGCTTACTTCGCCTTCGAATTGAGCGTGTAAGTGCCGGTCACGCTGGCGCTGCCCAGGACGTGGGGCTTGATCGCAGCGAGCACGTCGTTGCCGTCGAAACGGCCATCAAGCGGCGCACGCGCGACGTCGAGCGCATACACGGTGAAGTGATAGTGGTGGACGATCGTGTCGTTCCACGGCGGGCACGGGCCGTCATAGCCGTAATAGTCGCCCTTCATGGTCTCGTCGCCCGCGAACCACGCGGTGTAGTCGTTCACCCCGTGACGCATGCCGTCGAGCGCATCGGGGCCGAACTTGCCGCGCGGCGTCACATGATTGCTGTGGCTGGCCGCCGGGATTTCGCTGGTCGACGCGGGCACATCCACGAGCACCCAGTGGAAAAAATCGACACGCGGCAGATCGGCCGGCACTTCACGGCCTTCCTTGTTGACGTCGTCGCCCTGGCTCGGCACATCGCTGTCGGTACAGATCACGACAAACGAGCGCGTACCGGCGGGGACATCGGACCAGGCGAGATGCGGGTTCTTGTTCTGCGAGAGCGCAACGTGCGTCTCCGCGTCCGGTTTGCCAAAGGCGAACTGTGCATCCATCGCCGCATTGTCGGCAAACGAGTCACTCCAGACTTTCATCAGATTCTCCCAAGCTGTGAATTCTTGAATTCGCGAATTCGGAACCCAAGGACGTTATCACACCGATGCGAATCGCGTGCACTCACCCCGGCACTTCCGGAAGATTCCAGATAATTCCGAGCGATTTTCGGGATAACGGGCAGGTGGGATCAGGCGGCGTCCGGCCGCGTCTGCAACCAGAACGTAACAGGACCGTCGTTCACGAGCGAGACACGCATGTGCGCCCCGAACTCGCCGGTTTCCACGATGGGATGGCGAGCACGCGCCTGCGTCACGAAGTGATCGAACAGACGCTTGCCATCTGCCGGGCTGGCCGCCGGCGTGAAGCTCGGGCGTGTGCCGCTGTTCGTGTCGGCCGCGAGCGTGAATTGCGAGACGAGCAGCAAGCCACCCGCCGCACCGTTGCCGTCAGGGCTGCCATCGAGATTCACGATATTCGACAGACTGCGGTTCATCTTGCCCGCCTCGTCCGAGAACACGCGATAGCCGAGCAACTTCGTCAGCAGCTTGTCGGCGCTCGCCTCGGTGTCGCCACGCTCGGCACACACCAAAGCGAGCAGCCCGGGGCCGATCGCGCCGACAGTGCGGCCGTCGACCGTCACCGCCGCTTCGAGCACACGCTGAATGAGCGCGATCATCGTCGCCTACCCCGGATCCCGTACAGAAACGCCGACGCTCAGGCGAGCGTCACGCGTGCGAAGCGGCGCTTGCCGACCTGCACGACGTAAGTGCCTGCATCGATCTTCGCGCCCTTGTCGGACACCACTTCGCCATCGATGCGCACACCGCCCTGCTCGATGTTGCGGTTGGCTTCCGACGTCGACGGCACGAGCGCCGCCTGCTTGAGCAGTTGCGCAATGCCAAGCGGGGCACCATCGAGGGAAACTTCCGGAATATCGTCCGGCACGGCACCCTTGGCACGTGCGTTGAACTCTTCGAGCGCGCGTTCGGCGTCGGCCTGCGAATGGAAGCGCGCCACGATCTCCTGCGCGAGCAGCACCTTCACGTCGCGCGGGTTACGGCCTTCGTCGATATCCTTGCGCAGTTGCGCAATCTCGTCGAGCGTGCGGAACGACAGCAGCTCGTAGTAGCGCCACATGAGCGTGTCGGAGATGCTCATCAGCTTGCCGAACATATCGGCCGGCTTCTCGCTGATACCGATGTAGTTGTTCTTGGACTTCGACATCTTCTCGACGCCGTCCAGCCCTTCGAGCAACGGCATCGTGAGAATGCACTGCGGCTCCTGACCGTATTGCTTCTGCAATTCACGGCCCACGAGCAGGTTGAACTTCTGGTCCGTGCCGCCGAGCTCCAGATCCGACTCCAGCGCCACCGAGTCGTAGCCCTGCATCAGCGGGTAGAGGAATTCGTGGATGGCGATCGGCACGCCGCCCTGGAAGCGTTTCGTGAAGTCCTCGCGCTCCATCATGCGCGCCATCGTGTAGCGCGACGCGAGCTTGATCATGCCATCGGCGCCCAGCTTCATCGACCATTCGCTGTTGTAGCGGATTTCGGTCTTTTCCCGATCGAGCACGAGCGCTGCCTGCTCGAAATACGTCTTCGCGTTCGTTTCGATCTGCTCACGCGTGAGCGGCGGACGCGTGCTGTTGCGGCCCGACGGATCGCCGATCAGCGAGGTGAAATCGCCGATCAGGAAGATGACGGTATGCCCCAGATCCTGCAACTGACGCATCTTGTTGAGCACCACCGTGTGACCGATGTGAATATCGGGCGCGGTCGGATCGAGACCCAGCTTGATGCGCAGCGGCTTGCCGGTGGCTTCGCTGCGCGCGAGCTTCTGCAGGAACTCCTCTTCCACGAGGAGTTCGTCGCAGCCGCGCTTGGCGACAGCCAGCGCAGCGCGCGCAGCATCGGTCACGGGGTACTTCTTTTCCGAGGTGAGTGCGTGTTCACTTGTCATAACATCATTGTCCAGACTGGGTCGGGGGTTTCCCCTTATCGAGTCAGTAAAGGCGGAGGCAGCGGCGGGTCTGCTATAATCGCCGCTCAATTCTCGGCTCGGGCCGAAGCGACGCCGGGTTGCCCCGGAAATTCCGGCAGGCAATCTCGAAGCGTGTCGCTCCGCCCGGGCTTTTTTCGTAAGTTGCGCAGAATTTTACGTGATGTGGCCAAAACTCCGTGATTTTTTTGCGCGTGAACTGCTGACTCTGATCGATCCCACGCAGCCGAAGCACCGTCGCAGAAAGGTGCAAATCGTGGCGACGGTCGGTTCGGCCCTGACGTTGGGAATGGTGACCGCTTTCGGCGTGGCACCGATGGTGCCGGATTCGGCACGCAACGGTGCGAGCGTGACTTTGCCGCTCACCTTCCCCGACCTGGCCAAACAGATCCAGCAGCTCGACGCGCAATCTCAGACCTTTATTCATCAAGTGGCGCTGCGGCGCGGCGAGACCCTCGGCGACATGCTCTCCCGGCTGTCGATTCAGGACCCCGCCGCCGAGAAGTTCATTCGCGAGAATGCCGTCGCCCGTCGACTGATCGGTGTGCCCGCTGGGCAAGTCGTTCAGGCCGAAACCGATGACGACGGCAAGCTCGTCACGCTCTCCACCGTCCTGTCGACCGGCAGCACTGCCGCACAGCAACTGGTGATCGAGCGTAACGACGCCGGCCGTTTGCGCGCGCGCATGGAGCAGTTGGCCAACGACACCGAATGGGCCATGCGCTCCGGTGCCATTGCAGGCAACTTCTTCACCGCGATGGACGATGCGGGCGTGCCCGACGCCGTTGTCGCACAGATGGTGAACATCTTCTCCGGCGTGATCAACTTCCAGCGCGACGTGCGCCGTGGCGACCGTTTCCGCCTCGTGTACGAAGTGATCAAGCAGCAGGACCGCACCGTTCGCACCGGGCGTGTGCTCGCCATCGAGTTCATCAATCAGGGCAAGACGCACCAGGCGATCTGGTACGCCGATCCGCAGGGCAAATCGCCCGACGGCGCGTACTACGGCTTCGACGGTCGCAACCTGAAGCAGGCCTTCCTGCGCACGCCGGTGGAGTTCTCGCGGATTTCGTCGGCATTCGGCGGACGCGAGCATCCGTTCCAGCACAAGTGGAAGAAGCACGAAGGCGTGGATCTGGCCGCACCGGTCGGCACGCGCGTGTTCGCTGCGGGTGATGGTGTCGTGAAGTTCGTCGGCACGCAAAACGGTTACGGCAATCTGGTCGAAATCGACCACGCCGGCAACTATCAGACGCGCTACGCCCATCTGTCCGGTTTCGGTCAGGGGATGAAGCCCGGCACGCGCGTGACGCAAGGTCAGGTCATCGGCTTCGTCGGTCAGACGGGCTGGGCAACCGGCCCGCACCTGCATTACGAACTGCGCCTCAACGGTGTGCCGCGCAATCCGTTCTCGACGGATGTCGCCGCCGTCGCCCCGCTCGCGGGCAACCGGCTGAAGCTGTTCGACATGTACGCCGAGAACTTGCTCAAGCGCATCGACCTGATGCGCACCGTGCAAGTCGCCGAACGCGATTGAGGTATGCTGGAGTCCGCACTGTGCGGGGTGACGTCTGATCCATCGACGCGCCGCGCGCCGTGCGAGACTTCCTTCTCAAGCTCATCGCGCGCGCGCGCCCGCACATGAACGACATCGCTCGTCACCTGGCCGATCCGGCCACTGCCTCCCTCGCTGCCTCCGCCAAGTCTGCTCACTACATCGGCCTGATGTCCGGCACCAGTCTGGATGGCGTAGACGGTGTGCTCGTCTCGACGACTGACGGGCAAGTGCTCGCGGAAGCCTATCTGCCGTTCCCGAACGACCTGCGTGAGACGCTGATGGTGCTGCAAGCGCCCTCGGAGAACGAACTGCATCGCGAAGCGCTCGCGGCGAATGCGCTGGTGCGCGTGTACGCCGAGTGCGTCACGCAGTTGCTCGCCACGGCGGGTTTGCCGGCGTCTGCGGTTTCCGCCATCGGCGCGCATGGGCAGACGATCCGCCATCGCCCCGGCGAATTCGACGGCATCGGCTACACGCGCCAACTCAACGCGCCCGCATTGCTCGCCGAACTGACGAATATCGACGTCGTGGCCGACATTCGCAGCCGCGACGTCGCCGCCGGCGGTCAGGGCGCACCGCTCGTGCCGGCCTACCATCAGGCGATGTTTTCGGATGCTGGCGAGACACGCGTCGTGTGCAATCTCGGGGGCATCAGCAATGTGACGATTCTGCCCGCCGCCGCGCTGGGCCAGCCGGTGTCCGGCTTCGATTGCGGTCCGGGCAATGCGCTGCTCGACGGCTGGGCGGCACGCCATCTCGGCAAGTCCTACGACGACGGTGGCGCATGGGGCGCGACGGGACGCGTGGACGCCGCCCTGCTCACCGCACTGCTCAGCGAGCCGTACTTCCGCCAAACGCCGCCGAAGAGCACCGGACGCGACCTGTTCCACGCTGCATGGCTCGACGCACACCTCGCCGCCTTCCCGAATGTGTCGCCGATCGATGTTCAGGCGACGCTCGTCGCGCTGACCGCACAATGCGTCGCCGATGACGTGCTGCGCTTCGCCCCGGACTGTCGAGGCTTCTATGCCTGCGGCGGCGGCACGCGCAACCACGCGCTGATGCAGGCCATCGCCGATCGCCTGCCGGGTGTGACCGTGGCGACGACCGACGCGCTGGGCGTTCCGCCGCATCAGGTCGAAGCACGTGCATTCGCATGGCTCGCAGAGCGTTGCGTGACACGTCAGCCGGGCAATCTGCCGTCCGTCACGGGTGCGAAGGGCCTGCGCATTCTGGGTGCGATCTACCCGCGCTGAGACCGATCAGTCGGCGTCGAGATATCAGCGACGGCGTAAACGAGAAAAGGGCCCTTCCGGGCCCTTTCTCTTACTACCTCTTACTACGGCAGGACGACTGCTGTCGCGTCGCTCAGACCGAGAACGAGGAACCGCAGCCACACGTCGTGGATGCGTTCGGGTTCTTGATCACGAACTGCGCGCCGTTGATGTCTTCCTTGTAGTCAATCTCGGCGCCGACGAGGTATTGATAGCTCATCGAATCGATCAGCAGCGATACGCCGTTCTTGTCGAGCACGGTGTCGTCTTCGTTAACATCTTCGTCGAAGGTGAAACCATACTGGAAGCCCGAGCAACCGCCACCTTGCACGAAAACGCGCAGTTTCAGGTCCGGGTTGCCTTCTTCGTCGATCAGTTGCTTGACCTTGTCCGCAGCGCTGTCGGTAAAGACCAGGAATGCGGGCATTTCCGTGACGGCGTCCTCAAGCAGTGCGCTCATCGCAAATCTCCATAAATCGGTTTGGTGTCATTCTAGCCCTATTCCCCAAATCGTGCCGAACGCCGGAAAATCAAGCGCTTAGTGACGATAAATACCGTTACGGCAGTACGGGAATATGGGTCAGGCCCATGTTCTCCGGCAGGCCGAACATCAGGTTCATACATTGCACGCCCTGACCGGACGCGCCCTTGACCAGATTGTCCTCGACGACGAGGATCACCAGCGTGTCGCCATCGTTCGGACGGTGCACGGCCATGCGCACATAGTTCGAGGCACGCACCCAGCGCGTTTCCGGCATCGAGCCGGCCGGCAGCACGTCCACGAACGGCTCACCGGCATAATACGTTTCAAACAGCGCCTGGAAGTCGGTGTCGCGCGCTTCGGGCAGGATCGTCGCGTACAGCGTCGAATGGATGCCGCGAATCGTCGGCAACAGATGCGGCACGAACGTGAGACCCACGTCGTAACCGGCAATCGCCTCGAGACCCTGCTTGATTTCCGGGTGGTGACGGTGTCCCTTCACGCCATAGGCCTTGAAGTTGTCAGCCGTTTCCGCGAGGATGAGCGACGTTTCTCCCTTACGACCCGCACCGCTCGCGCCCGACTTGGCGTCTGCGATCAGATGCTTCGGGTCGACCAGCTTGCGCCCACCGGCGAACAGCGGCGCATAGCCCAGTTGGACGGACGTCGGATAGCAGCCCGGCAGGCCGATCACGCGCGCGCTCTTGATCTTGTCGCGGTTGATCTCGGGCAGGCCGTAGACGGCTTCTTCGAGGATGTCCGGGCACGAATGCGGCATGCCGTACCACTTTTCGAACGTGGCGGTGTCCTTCAGGCGGAAGTCTGCGGCCAGATCGATCACGCGCACACCGGCGGCCAGCAACTCGCGCGCCTGCGCCATCGCCACGCCGTGCGGCGTCGCAAAGAACACCACATCGCAATCCGTCAGACGTGCGTCGTCAGGCGTGCAAAATGCCAGGTCGACACGGCCTCGCAGGTTCGGATACATATCGGCGACCGGCGTACCCGCTTCCTTGCGCGAGGTAATCGCCGTCAACTTCACTTCCGGGTGCTGCGCCAGCAAACGGAGCAGCTCCACACCGGTATAGCCGGTGCCGCCTACGATACCTACCTTGACCATGTCCTACCCCTTTCAATCGGAACCGCGATTCTATCAAGCTTCGACGACACTTGTGGGACGGTAACGTCCCTCGCGTCTCACGCGTCGCCAAAAGAAAAAGGCCGCGCGAGGCGGCCTTTTCTTGCATCCACCGAAGTGGATACCCACAAGCACTCGGGCGATTAACGCTTCGAGAATTGCTTGCGACGGCGGGCTTTGTGGAAGCCAACCTTCTTACGTTCGACTTCACGGGCATCGCGCGTCACGAAGCCTGCGGTCGACAGCGTCGGCTTGAGCGTCGCGTCGTAGTCGATCAGTGCGCGGGTGATACCGTGACGAACCGCACCAGCCTGACCCGTTTCACCGCCGCCCGACACGTTGACTTTGATGTCGAACGTTTCGCCGTGGTTGGTCAGCTCGAGCGGCTGACGAACGATCATCAGCGACGTTTCACGAGCAAAGTACTCTTTGATCGGCTTGCCATTGACGATGATATCGCCCTTGCCAGCCTTGATGAACACACGAGCCACTGCGCTCTTGCGACGGCCGGTGCCGTAATTCCAATCGTTTTTGAACATGGCTGGCCCTTAGATCTCGAGCGACTTCGGTTGCTGCGCTTCGTGCGGATGGTTGCCGTCGGCGTAAACCTTCAGCTTCTTGATCATCGCGTAGCCCAGCGGACCCTTCGGCAGCATGCCCTTCACGGCCTTCTCGAGCGCACGGCCCGGGAAGCGCTCTTGCATCTTGCCGAACGTGGTTTCGTAGATACCGCCCGGATAACCGGTGTGACGGTAGTACTTCTTGTCAGTTTGCTTTGCGCCCGTAACTTTCAGCTTGGCAGCATTGACGATGATGATGTAATCACCCGTGTCAACGTGCGGCGTAAATTCAGGTTTGTGCTTGCCGCGCAGACGGCGTGCCACTTCGCTGGCGACACGGCCGAGGACTTTGTCCGTCGCGTCAATCACAAACCATTCGCGCGTCACCTCTGCCGGCTTAGCGGAAAACGTCTTCATGATCGATCCAAATAAAATGCGTTTGCCCCATTAACACCAACTTCCTGCTTGTCTGCCGGCCGCGTCCTGGTGACTCGAGGTCACATGGCGCAGTCCTGTGCTTGCAGGCTCTCCCTGATGCTTTTTCCGTGGGCATTTCCGGAAAAGCCGTTGATTATACAGAAAAATCACCCCACCGGTAAACGACGTTTCCGGCAGCACAAAAAAAACCCGAACCTCAATGGGTCCGGGTTAAATCCACCAAAGGAGGAGGGTGGAGGAGACACTTGCAGCGTTGCTGTGAAGCACAACAACCAATGACTGCAGTGTAGCAAACGGTATGGTGCAACGCAAGAAAATTTATAGTGCGAAATGCAACACCATAATGTGAAATGCACAACAAACGAGCGTCATCACAAAAAATCATTAAAAATCAGTCAGATAAAACCTTTCAGAATCCTTCGCAGCGTCATCCTCTAGAGGGCAAAACCTAAATTCAGGGTTTATCCCCCTCAAAACCCGATCAAAAAAGCGCCAATATTGCGATGCAACAACCTGAGACGCGAATCGCGGTCACTCAGGTTTGAGGCGGCGTCGTACGCAGGTTCTCGGAAGCCGCTACAATTTTTGCTTGAATGGGATATCGGGGTTTCGAAATATGGAATGCAAGGTTAGCTGGATGGGCCCGGGCGGCATGTCCTTCGTCGCACAGACGGGCAGCGGACACATTGTCGCGATGGACGGCGCACCGGAAGGCGGCGGCAACAATCTCGCGCCGCGTCCGATGGAGATGGTGCTGGTCGGCACCGGCGGATGCACGGCGTACGATGTGGTGATGATCCTCAAGAAGAGCCGCGCGGACATCAAGGATTGCAGCGTGACGCTCAAGGCCGAGCGCGCCAGCGAAGACCCCAAGGTCTTCACGAAGATCCACTTCCACTTCACCGTGACGGGCCGCAATCTGAACCCGAGCGCTGTGGAGCGCGCGGTGACGCTCTCGCACGACAAGTACTGCTCGGCGTCGATCATGCTCGCCAAGACGGCTGAACTCACGCACAGCGTTGAGATCGTGGAAGGCTGACAGCGGCAGTCGTTGCCCGCGCGGCATACTTGGCGGTGGCAAGCGCTGAAACACAAAAGGCTCCCGAGGGGAGCCTTTTGCATTGTGTTGGGATGCAGAGCTGGCCGATAAGCCGGATTCTGTGAACGCGACTCGCGCCGCGCCTGACAATCATTCCTCTAGGCGGCGCATCACTACGCCGCTCAAGCTTCCTACCCGCAGGCTCCCGGGGGCCCCGTTGCCGGCACACGCACGAGGCGCATGCCGCTCACCTGCCTATTTGGAATTGCTCCGGGTGGAGGTTACCGTGCCGTGTGCGTTGCCGCACGCCGCGGTGCGCTCTTACCGCACCGTTTCACCCTTACCTGATCCCCTGACTTGCGCCAGAGGCCATCGGCGGTCTGTTCTCTGTTGCCCTGTTCCGCGTCTCGCGACGGATGGCCGTTAGCCATCACCCTGCCCTATGGAGTCCGGACTTTCCTCCCCCTCCCCGAAAGGAGGCGGCGATTGTCTGGCCGACTCTGCGGGCCGAAGTGTATCACGGGGCTCTGCGTTGACGCTGGGGCTTTCCCTGTCTCCCGGCCATGGCGACACGCCAATCCCGCGCGGCTACGAGGCCCGTACGGTCATTCGGACAGCCAGCACACTATCAGTCCGTGCGTGCTCGCTCCCGGCGTCCGGGACGGAAGACGGACACGTCCCGATAAAACGCCGGATCGTCGTTCGCAGGCCACCAGCCCGGGATGCCCAGTACTGGCAGCGGCGAGAAATCACGGGGCGTAAGGGAGGCAGATGCCAGCGTCGGGGCGATCTGCGCGTCGAGCCACCCGCGCCGTTGCGCGTCCGGCCATTCGAAGTAAGTCTGGGGAACGTCGACGATCCACGCGTGCGCGGTGACCGACTTGTAGGGCGTGACCAGCTTTTCCAGCAAGGCATGCCCGAACGGCTGCACTTCGCAAGCACGTCCCCAGTCGGCACGACGCGCCACGAACAACGTCTGCCAGTCGAACGCCCGCAACGCCGCACCGAGCGTGGCATCGCTGCACGCGAAAACAACGGCGTTCTCGTCGAACAGCGTTGCGGCGTCGCGCATCGCGCCTCGGGTGGATTGCACGCCGTCCACCGCAATGGCCGACGCCTGACGCGCGTTGAGCGCCGCCTTGCCGCGCGGAAACGTCAGCCAGATCAGCGCATTGAAGAAGTCGTGGAGATTGCGGCGCGTCGGCACGCCACCGGTGGACGCGATGAACACCTCATAGGCGACACCGGCGGGCAGATCGTCCTGCGCGACGAAGCGAAGCGCCTGCCCCTGCCCGCTGACCAGACCAGCGTTCGCGGCCAGCGACGACAGCGCACCGCCCCAGTCGTCGTCAGCCAGCGCCGCCCGGCCCGGTGCCGCCACGGCGCTAAACCATGGTGCACACCAGTCGATCTCCGGCAGGTCGGATGTCGCGCCCGCCGAATGCAACTGACTCGGCGGACTTAGCGGACTTAGCGGACTCGACGACACACGCTCATGCATCGACATCATCGAAACGAGAGCGAACCGAGGCCCAGCCTCAGCCCTTGAACTTCCAGCCGATGACTTCACCGCCGCGCAGAGGCACAACAGTCTGGTCGCCCATCGGCAGTTCCGCCGGCAGCGTCCAGTCTTCGCGCACAAGCGTGACTTTATCTGCGTTACGCGGCAGTTCGTAGAAGTCCGGGCCGTAGAAGCTGGCGAACGCTTCGAGCTTATCGAGCGCGCCCGCCTTGTCGAATGCCTCGGCGTACAGCTCCACGGCGTGCAGCGCCGTATAGCAACCGGCACAGCCGCAGGCGGCTTCCTTCACGCCACGGGCGTGCGGCGCGCTGTCGGTACCGAGGAAGAAGCGCGGGCTGCCCGACGTAGCGGCCTTTACGAGGGCTTCGCGATGCGTCTCACGCTTGAGCACCGGCAGGCAGTAGTAATGCGGACGAATACCACCGGTAAAGATGGCATTACGGTTGTACAGCAGGTGGTGCGGGGTGATCGTGGCGGCGATCGGACCTTCGGCCGACGCGACGTATTCGGCAGCATCCTGCGTCGTAATGTGCTCGAAAACGACCTTCAACTCCGGATAATCGCGACGCAGCGGCGACATCACCTTGTCGATGAACACCTTTTCACGATCGAAGATGTCGATGTCCGAACTCGTCACTTCACCGTGCACGAGCAACGGCATGCCGACTTCTTGCATCGCTTCGAGCGCGCCGCGGCACTTGGCCAGATCGGTCACGCCGGCGTCCGAGTTCGTCGTGGCACCGGCCGGATACAGCTTCACGCCGTGGACGAAGCCCGACGCCTTCGCGCGACGGATCTCTTCGCCCGGCGTGTTGTCGGTGAGGTACAGCGTCATGAGCGGCTCGAACGTGTTGCCGGCCGGGCGTGCGGCGAGAATGCGCTCGCGGTACGCCGCCGCGTGTTCGGTCGTGGTGACCGGCGGCTTCAGGTTCGGCATGATGATCGCGCGGCCGAACTGGCGAGCGCTGTCGGGCAGCACGCTCTTGAGCACGTCGCCATCGCGTACATGCAGGTGCCAGTCATCGGGACGGGTGATAGTCAGTTCGGTGCTCATGAGCGTTTTCCGGGGGCAGGAGGGACGTCTAGCCCAGTGCGAACGTAGCGGCGAAGTGCGAACGAGTGACGCGTCGACGCGACGGACCGCCTGGGCGGGAATGTACGTGCACAGAGGCCGGTGCTATGCTTCTGTAACCCCATATTGTAACGGTTGCGGCGCTCAGACACGACGTGCGCAGCCAATCATCGATTTGCCCGTCCCATGTGCCAACTGCTCGCAATGAATTGCGCGGAACCGACCGACATCACGTTCTCATTTACCGGTTTCGCGGCGCGTGGGGGTGGTACGGATCACCATGCCGACGGTTGGGGTATCGCGTTCTTCGAGGACAAGGCCTGCCGCCTGTTCATCGATCATCAGGCCGCGGCCAACTCGCCCATCGCCGAATTGGTGAAAAAGTACCCGATCAAGTCCAAGAACGTCATCGCGCACATCCGTAAGGCCACGCAGGGCATCGTCGAACTGGAGAATTGCCATCCGTTCCAGCGAGAGCTTTGGGGACGTCACTGGATCTTCGCCCACAACGGCGACCTGCACGATTACGACCCGTTTCTCTCGGGCGTCTATCAACCGGTGGGGACGACGGATAGCGAGCGCGCCTTCTGCGACATCATGCAGGGCCTGCGCAAGCGCTTCCCCGGCTCGCAACCGCCGCTCGACGAACTGTTCCACGCGGTGGAAGACATCACGCGCACGATCACGCGCCACGGCGTGTTCAACTTCGTGCTCTCGAACGGTCAGGCGCTGATCGCACATTGTTCGACCCGCCTGCATTTCATCGCCCGTCAGTGGCCGTTCACCAAGGCGCACCTGATCGATGCCGACTGGGAGATCGATTTCGCCAAGTTCACCACCCCGGCCGATCGCGTCGCAGTGATCGCGACGGCACCGCTCACCGACAACGAAGTCTGGACGACCTTCGAGCCGGGCGAACTCATCCTGTTCGAGAAAGGCGCGCCGACGCTGCGCACCGTGGTACCGATTCCGGAAGCGGTGCGACTGCGCAACGCGCAAAACACGGCCTGCCAGTAACGACTGTCGTAGGACGCGGGGTGTCTGCCTCGCGTCGACGCCCATAAAAAAAGCGTGCCCGAAGGCACGCCTTTTTCATTCCTGCGCTGGCGTCGATCAGTGAAGGATCTTGGCCAGGAAGTCCTTGGCGCGGTCCGACTTCGGATTCGCGAAGAACTCGTCCTTCTGGTCGTCTTCCACGATGATGCCCTGATCCATGAAGATCACGCGGTTGGCGACCTTCTTGGCGAAGCCCATTTCGTGGGTCACCACCATCATGGTCATGCCTTCCTGCGCCAGTTCGACCATCACGTCGAGCACTTCGTTAATCATTTCCGGGTCGAGCGCCGAGGTCGGCTCGTCGAACAGCATGGCGATCGGGTCCATGCACAAGGCACGGGCGATGGCCACACGCTGCTGCTGACCACCCGAGAGCTGGCCCGGGAACTTGTGAGCGTGCGCCTTCAGGCCCACGCGCTCAAGCAGCTTGAGGCCCTTGTCGCGTGCCGCTTCCTTGCTGCGACCCAGCACCTTGACCTGTGCGAGCGTCAGGTTCTCGGTGATCGACAGGTGCGGGAACAGTTCGAAGTGCTGGAACACCATGCCGACGCGCGAGCGCAGCTTGGCCAGGTTCGTCTTCGGATCTGCGACCGAGGTGCCATCGACGATGATCTCGCCTTGCTGGATCGGCTCCAGACCGTTGACGGTCTTGATGAGCGTGGACTTGCCCGAACCCGACGGGCCGCACACCACCACGACTTCACCCTTCTTGACTTCAGTGGAGCAGTCCGTGAGCACCTGGAACTGGCCGTACCACTTGGAGACGTTTTTAAGGGTAATCATTTCGCCAACCTCTTTTGAAGACGTTTAACCAACATCGAAACCGTGAAGCAGATCACAAAGTAGACCGCCCCGGCAAACACAATCATGGCAGGCAGCGTGCCGTCACGCTGACCGACCGAGTACGCCATGCCGAAGAAGTCGGACAGGGCGATCGCGTACACGAGCGAGGTATCCTGGAACAGAATGATGCCCTGCGTGAGCAGCAACGGCACCATGTTGCGGAACGCCTGCGGCAGCACCACGAGGCCCATCGCCTGCCAGTACGACATGCCCAGCGCGAAAGCCGCGGACATCTGACCACGCGACACACTCTGAATACCGGCGCGGATAATTTCCGAATAATACGCCGCTTCAAAAAGCGAGAAGGCCACGAGCGCGGAGACCATCCGGATATCCCACGTCGGCGGCACGTCGAGCAACGAACGCAGCACCTGCGGCACGATCAGGAAGAACCACAGCAGCACCATCAGCAGCGGAATCGAGCGGAACACGTTCACGTACAGATCCGCGAACCACTTGAGCGGTGCGACGCCCGACAGGCGCATCATCGCGAGCAACGTGCCCCAGATGATGCCGACGACCACAGCCAACGCCGTGACCTGCAGCGTGGTGATCATGCCCTTGACGAGCAGAGGCCAAGCGTCGACGACACCGCCCCATGCGAAGATCTCGAACATTATTTGCCCCCGATGTAGCCCGGCAGGCGGGTCTTGGCTTCGATGAAGCGCATGAGCACCAGCACCGCGATGTTGATGATCATGTAAGCCACCGTGATAACGATGAACGACTCGTAGCTATGCGCCGTGTAGTCGATAAGCTGCTTGCCCTGGCCCGTCAGTTCGAGCAGGTTCACCGTCGAAATCACAGCCGAGTTCTTGAAGATGTTGACGAACTCCGACGTAATCGGCGGAATCACCACACGGAACGCGACCGGCAACAACACGAAGCGGTAGGTCTGCGGGAGCGTGAGCCCCATCGCGAGACCGGCATTCTTCTGACCCTTCGGCAACGAATTGATACCCGATCGCACCTGTTCGCAAACCCGCGCCGCCGTGAACAGTCCCAGACCGATCACACCGGTGAGCAGCGAGACGTTAGCGGGATTGAGCGAGAACAGCCACTGGCGAACGGCTTCCGGCAGGAAGTCGGGGGCCACGTAATACCAGAAGAACAACTGCACGAGCAGCGGGATGTTCCGGAACAGTTCGACGTAAGCCGCTGCGAATCCGGAAATCCATTTGTTTGGGACGGTGCGCATCACCCCGAGCACGGAGCCGACGACGAGCGCGATGATCCAGCCGCCGAGGCCGACCTCAAGCGTGAGCTTGAGACCCGAGAGCACCCAACCGAAGTAGGTGCTGTCCTCACCGGTAGCAACCGGCTGGAAGAAAAAACTGAAATCGAGACCGAAAGCCATGATCTCCCCTCTTCTACTTGTCTTGCTTAAAAAGAAGCGGAAGGATTGACTCCTTCCGCTTCGGAATTACCGGCTTAGCGCCTGGCGAATCAGTGAGCCTGTTGGCTTACTTGGCGCCGTCGACATCTGCCTTGTCGTTCGGGTTCTTCCACAGGGCGGCCATTTCAGCCGACGGTGCGAAGTCCATGTTCACACCACCCAGTGCCGGAATCGGCTGTTGGAACCACTTGGCGTAGTCCTTCTGTGCCTGACCCGACTTTTGATAGTCGGCGACAGCCTTGTCCACCACCTTCTTGAACGCCGGATCGTCCTTGCGCATCATGCAGCCGTAGGCTTCGTACGAAGCAGCCTTGCCGACAATGCTGTAGTCCTTGGCATCCTTGAACTTGGCGCGCTCGCCAGCCAGCAGTGCGTCGTCCATCATGAACGCCACGGCACGACCCTGATGCAGCGTGATGGCGGCTTCGCCGTGATCCTTCGCGCTGATGATGTTCATGCCCATGTTGTCTTTCTGGTTCATCTCGCGCAGCAGACGCTCAGACGTCGTGCCAGCCGTCGTGACAACGTTCTTGCCCTTCAGGTCCGCGAAATCCTTCACGCCCGACGTGTTCTTCGTCAGCAGACGCGTGCCGATGATGAAGAACGTGTTCGAGAAGGCAGCCTGCTTCTGACGGTCGGCGTTGTTCGTGGTCGAACCGCACTCGATGTCGATGGTGCCGTTCTGAACCAGCGGAATGCGGTTCTGCGACGTGATCGGCGTTTGCTTGACGTCCAGCTTCGCCAGCTTCAGGTCTTTCTTGACTTCAGCAACGATCGCCTGAGCGACGTCGTTGGCATAACCGACAACATTGTGGTTGTTGTCATAGAACGAGAAGGGAATCGACGATTCGCGGTTTCCCAGCGAAATGATGCCCGTGTCCTTGATCTTCTTGAGGGTACCGGCTTCCTGAGCCTGAGCAGCACCTGCCATCAGGCCAACACAGCACATCGCCAACGCAATTTTCGAGAGGGTCATTCCTTGGTCTCCTTGGCAAAAACCAGTGCATTTTAGCACTGCAATTACCGATTTTTTTATTCTCGATTGTTCGGAACGAGCGTCTTTTTTGACTTAACTCGCCCCGAACATTCCTTTTTACGCACGAATGCGTACTACTACTTAGCCGGACTATACCCTATCGATCAGGGGTACAGACCACGCATTTCACGGGCTTGCAGAATACGGCTACACGCGACGATGAATGCGGCTGTACGCAGCGAAACCTGGTGCTCCTGCGCCACGTGCCACACGCCATCGAAGGCCTCGCGCATGATGCGCTCCAGACGCTGGTTGATCTCTTCCTCGGTCCAGAAGAAGCTCGAGAAGTCCTGCACCCATTCGAAGTACGACACCGTCACACCACCGGCGTTGGCAACCACGTCCGGCACCACAAGAATGTTCTTGCTACGCAGGATGTCGTCCGCAGCCGTCGTGGTCGGGCCGTTGGCGCCTTCCACCACGACCTTGGCGCGGATCTGGTCGGCGTTCTTCTCGGTGATCTGGTTTTCCAGCGCGGCCGGGATCAGGAATTCGCAGTCGATCGACCAGAATTCTTCGTCCTTCATGGTTTCCGCTGCCGGGAAGCCGCCCACGCCGCCGGTCTCGGCCACATGCTTGAGCAGGTTCGGCACATCGAGGCCGTCCGACTTGTAGATCGTGCCGGTGTGATCTTGCACGCCGATGACATGCGCGCCGGCTTCATGGAACAGACGGGCAGCGATACCGCCCACGTTGCCGAAGCCCTGCACGATCACGCGCGCACCGCGCACGTCCATGCCCAGACGGCGAGCCGCTTCGCAGCTCACCACGAACACACCGCGGCCGGTCGCTTCACGGCGGCCCAGCGAGCCACCCAGCGAGATCGGCTTGCCGGTGACGACGCCCGTGGCGGTGGAACCCTCGTTCATCGAGTAGGTGTCCATCATCCACGCCATGATCTGCTCATTGGTGTTGACGTCCGGTGCCGGAATGTCCTTCGTCGGCCCGATGATGATGTTGATTTCGCTGGTGTAGCGACGCGTCAGACGCTCCAGCTCGCCACGCGAAAGCTTGCGCGGATCGACGCGGATACCGCCCTTGGCACCGCCGTAAGGCACGTTCACCGCAGCGTTCTTGACCGACATCCAGGCCGAGAGGGCCATGACTTCGGACAGCGTCACATCTTGGTGGAAACGCACGCCGCCCTTACCGGGACCGCGCGAGGTGTTGTGCTGAACGCGATATCCCTCGAAGTGGGCGATGGTGCCGTTGTCGAGTTCGATCGGGCAGTCGACCACGAGAATACGCTTCGGACGCTTGAGGGTTTCGACCCAGCGCGATAGCGAACCGAGGTAGGGGGTAACGCGGTCGACTTGTTGGAGGTAGTTACCCCACGGACCGAGGTGTTCGGCGTCGAGGTAAGAGGGCAAGGCATGTGACGTTTGAGACATCGTTGGATTCTCCGGCTTCAATCTGCACCGCCGGCACACACCGCGCCAGCGACACGAATGGCTGGCACTTTACAAAGAACCTCGATTAACAATCCAATGCCGAATAAACATGCATCTATGCAATTCCTGCATAGATGCAAGCACACCCTCATTTCGCCGGTACGTCAGGCAAATCGACGTGATCGCGCGTCAACGAGGGCCTCCTTACCGGATGCGAATCCCCCGCTGCCCCCTGAAGCCCTACTGCATATCCGGTCTATTGAAACCGTCTATCTCTAGCCTTTGACCTGGTCCCGAACCGCCTGCCAGAAGGCTTCGACGACGTCGCGTTTGGCACGCTCGCGGCGGTTGCTCGCGTCCGTATGGGCAAGGCGATCGCGATACAACCGGATTTCCATGTCCAGATGCCAGGGCGACGCGGTTTTGCCCGGCGGTGCGAGATCGATCAGCTCGCCTCGTGCCACGGAATCGACCACCGCACTCTCCGGCAGGAACGCCACGCCGTGTCCGGCGAGCACCATCGCTTTGAGCGCCTCCGCCATGTCCGTCTCGTAGACCTTGTCCAGATGCGGCCGGCTCGACACGTCTCCCACGAGCAGATCGGCCATCCGACCGAGGTAGGCGTTGGACGTGTAGGCCAGATAAGGCACCGGTGCTTCGGGGGTGCCCGGCAACTTGAAACGGGCGCGCTTTTGCGCGGTCGGCGCGCTGTACGGACTGAAGCGCTCACTGCCGAGCACGATCATCTCGTAGCGCGCCGAGTCGAGTTGCAGCGGCTGGCTCGGGTGGTAGTAGCACATCAGAAGATCGCAGCCGCCGTCGGTGAGCGACATGGCCGCATCGTGCACGTTGAGCGCACGCAGACGGCTGCGCAGCAAGCCCTGACGCTTCTCCAGCAGCTTGAGCCAGCGCGGGAAGAACGTCATGGAGAGCGTATGGGGGACGGCGAAGTCGATCACGGAATGATCGGCAGAGCGCTGTTCGCGCAGCAACGCGCGGGCTTCCTGCGCCTGCGCGAGCAACGTCAGCGCCTGCTCGTAGAAGACCTCGCCCGCTGGCGTGAGACGCGTCGGATAGCTGGAACGGTCGATGAGTTCGCTGCCCAGCCACGCTTCGAGCGATTGAATACGCCGCGAGAACGCCGGCTGCGTTACGTGACGCAATTCCGCCGAGCGGCTGAAACTGTTCGTCTTGGCGAGGGACACGAAGTCCTCGAGCCACTTGATTTCCATGCGGTGCTCCCGCGCAGGCGATGTCGGTGCGCCAGTCTACTCAATCGCCTGCCGGGATGACAGACCCGCGCCCGTCATCCCGACGCGGAATCGCGCTCAGTCATGCGCCGTCAGGCTCAGGACACCACCGTGGCGAAGTGCGACGCCTCCGCGTCCCCTTCCCCGCCGCGACGCTGCTGCTGCAACGCCCACATCTGTGCGTAGAGGCCTTCGGCGCGCAGCAACTGATCGTGCGTACCACGCTCCACGATGCGCCCCTTGTCGAGCACGATGATCTGCGCCGCGTGCACCACCGTCGAGAGACGGTGTGCGATGACCAGCGTCGTGCGCTCGCGTGCGATGTTGCGCAACTCCGTCTGAATCGCCTGTTCCGAGCGCGAATCGAGCGCCGACGTCGCTTCGTCGAAAATCAGAATATGCGGATTCTTGAGGATGGTCCGTGCAATCGCCACACGCTGCTTTTCGCCACCGGAGAGCTTGAGTCCGCGCTCACCGACCATCGACTGGTAACCGGCCGGCAGACTTTCGATGAAGTCGTGGATGTGCGCAGCCCGCGCGGCGGCAATCACCTGTTCGCGCGACGCCGACGGATTGCCGTACGCGATGTTGTAGTAGATCGTGTCGTTAAACAGCACCGTATCCTGCGGCACGATACCGATGGCCGCGCGCAGCGAATCCTGTGTGACGTTGCGAATGTCCTGACCGTCGATGGAGATGCGTCCGCCGTCGAGCCCCGGGAAACCTACGTCGTAGAAGCGGAACAGCAGACGCGAGAGCGTCGATTTGCCCGAGCCGCTATGGCCCACGACCGCAGTGGTCGTCCCCGCCGCGATGGTGAAATCGACGTCGTGCAGGATCTGGCGCGCCGGCTCGTAGCCGAAGTTCACGTGTTCGAAACGCACGGTGCCGCCGTTACACACGAGCGGCTGCGCGCCCGGCGGGTCGGCCACTTCTCGGTTCACGTCGAGCAGCGTGAACATGCGATCCATGTCGGTCATCGCTTGCTTCAGCTCGCGATAGATCACGCCGAGGAAATTCAGCGGAATGTAGAGCTGCAACATGAACGTGTTGACGAGCACGAGATCGCCGAGCGTCATGCGTCCGCTCATCACGCCCTGCGTGGCGTGCCACAAGATCAGAATCAACCCGCTGGCGATGATCACCTGCTGGCCGAAGTTCAGCACCGAGAGCGAGTTCTGCGAGCGGATGGCGGCCGCGCGATAACGCTTGAGGTTCTCGTCGTAGCGCTGCGTCTCGAAGGCTTCGTTGCCGAAGTACTTCACCGTCTCGTAGTTGATGAGCGAATCGATGGCGCGGGCGTTTGCCTTCGAATCGAGTTCATTCATCGTGCGACGAAAGTGCGTGCGCCACTCCGTGACCTTCACCGTGAAGGTGATGTAGAACACCAGCGCCACGAGCGTGACGATGGCGTAGAACGCTTCGTAGCGTACGACGAAGAAGCCGAGTACCAGCGCGACTTCGATGAGCGTGGGGAGAATGCTGTAGAGCGAGTACGAGATCATCGACTGGATGCCTCGCGTGCCCCGCTCGATGTCGCGACTCATGCCCCCCGTCTGCCGCTCCAGATGGAAGCGCAGCGACAGGGCGTGCAGATGCCGGAACACCTTGAGCGCGATCTGACGCACAGCGCTCTCCGTCACCTTCGAGAACAGGATTTCGCGCAGCTCGGTGAAGAGCGACGTCGACAGCCGCACCACGCCGTAAGCGATCACCAGCATGCCGAGGCCGCCCACGACGATCAGACTCGGATCGTTCGTGGCGCGCGCCGTGGCCGAGAGCGACGCCACCGGGCCGAGGGCGTCGACGATGTGCTTCATGATGACCGGCACGCCAAGGTTGGCGACCTTTGCCAGGATCAGGCACGACAGCGCCAGCGTCACGCGGCCGCGAAATTCCATCAGATAGGGAATCAGGGACTTGATGACCTGCCAGTCGCCGCGCGCCGGTTTGGCGGCATTGGGCTTGCCGGAGGCCGCCGGCGCGGGCTCGGCCGGAGTAAAACGTCTCATGGTGGGGTGGGGCGGCGTCCGGCTCGGGAGAGGGCTTTCCGCTAGAATCGTCGATGACGTATTTTCGCAGAACCCGGCGACGTGCGCTGAACCGTGCCAAATCGCCGCCGGCCGGCTTTCCCGCTCTAGCAAGGAACCTCATGAGTACCCCGACCCCTGCCCTCACGGCCCTGCCCGAAGAAAAAGAACTGGCGTTGCGCGTGATGCCGATGCCCGCCGACGCCAATGCCCATGGCGACGTCTTCGGTGGCTGGATCATGTCCCAGGTCGACATCGCCGGTTCGATCCCGGCCGCTCAGCGCGCCAACGGCCGTGTGGCGACCATCGCCGTCAACTCGTTCCTGTTCAAGGAGCCGGTCTTCGTCGGCGATCTGCTCAGCTTCTACGCCACCATCGTCAAGACCGGCAATACGTCGATCACCGTCTACGTCGAGGCGTACGCCCAGCGCATGCGCCTGTCGCACGAGATCGTCAAAGTGACCGAGGCCATGGTGACGTACGTCGCGACCGACGAAGACCGTCGTCCGCGCCCGCTGCCGAAGCTCGACGCCATCGGTTGACGTCAGTTGACCCTGGGGGACGGTTGCTCCGCGCGGCCGTCCGACCGGTTTAGACAAAAAAACGCCGCCGCCTCGAAGTGAGGCGTGCGGCGTTTGTCTTTTGCGGGCCGGACGCTGGGTCCGGCGCTGCCAGAACTTACGAAATCTTCGTGAAATCCGGTTTGCGCTTCTCGAAGAAGGCCGTGAACGCTTCACGGGCCTCGGGCGACAGCAGACGCTTGGCGAACTCGACGCCCTCCTCGCCAATGCGTGCCTGTACGTCGCTTGCGCCGTCAGCCTTCATCAGCTGCTTGGTCACGCGCAGCGACCCGGCAGGCATGGCGGCCAGTTGCGCAGCACGCTTCGCCGCGAACTCGGTCAACTCGGCTGCGGGAACGATCCGGTTGACGAAGCCCATGGCGACCGCTTCGTTCACATCGAACGGCTCACCGAAGAGCAGCTTCTCGGCGGCGCGGTGATAGCCCGACACACGCGGCAGCAGCCAGCTCGAGGCCGCCTCCGGGCACAGCGCCAACTGCGAGAACGGCAACGAGAAGCGGGCCGAATCGGCTGCGTAGACCACATCGCAGTGCAGCAGCATCGTCGTGCCCACACCGACGGCGTTGCCCGCCACGGCGGCCACGATCGGCTTGGTCGCCTGGCTGATCGCACGCAGGAACTGGAACACGGGTGCGCTCTCGTCCTTCGGCGGATTCTTCAGAAAGTCTTCGAGGTCGTTGCCCGCCGAGAAGGCTTCCGGCTGGCCCTGAATCAGGATCACGCGCAGCGACGCGTCGTCTTCGGCTTCGTTGATCCCGTCCGCGAGCGCCTGATACATGTCGGCCGTGATCGCGTTTTTCTTCTGAACGCGGTTGAGCGTGAGCACCTGCACCGCGCCCTGACGCTGCACCAATACGTCTTCCATCGTGTGTGTCTCCTCGGTGTCTCAATAGCGACAGATGACGACGCCGGGGGCAGCCACGCATTCGCGAAACCGCACCCCGGCGTCCTGAGCCGTCGTCAATCGTAGTGTCTGGCGTGCCGCCCGACTTACATGCGCTCGATGATGCCCGCCGCGCCCATGCCGGTGCCAACGCACATCGTCACCATGCCGTACTTCAGGTTGTGACGGCGCAGCGCGTGCACCACGGTCGCCGCGCGAATCGCGCCGGTCGCACCCAGCGGGTGGCCCAGGGCAATCGCGCCACCCATCGGGTTGACCTTGCTGGTGTCGAGGTCCAGATCCTTGATGACGGCGAGCGCCTGCGCGGCGAACGCTTCGTTCAGTTCGATCCAGTCCATGTCCTGCTGGCTCAGCCCTGCGGCACGCAGCGCCGCCGGAATCGCTTCCTTCGGCCCGATGCCCATGATCTCGGGCGGCACGCCGCGCACGGCGAACGACACGAAACGCGCGAGCGGCGTGAGGTTGAATTGCTTGAGGATCTTCTCGCTCACGACGAGCAGCGCACCGGCGCCGTCCGACGTCTGCGAGCTGTTACCGGCCGTCACCGAACCCTTGTTCGCGAACACCGGACGCAGCTTGCCCAGTCCTTCGATGGACGTATCGGGACGCGGACCTTCGTCGAGCGACAGCATGCGCGTCTTGACCGACACTTCGCCCGTCGCCAGATTCGGGAAACGCTCGACGATCTCGATCGGCGTGATCTCGTTCGTGAACTCCCCGGCCTGCTGCGCCTTGATCGCCTTCTGGTGCGAAGCCAGCGCGAAGGCGTCCTGCGCTTCACGGGTCACGCCCCACTGCTGCGCGACCTTCTCGGCCGTCAGGCCCATACCGTAGGCGATGCCCACGTTTTCATCACGCTCGAAGATCGACGGCGAGAGCGACGGCGTGTTGCCCATCATCGGCACCATGCTCATGCTTTCGATACCGCCGGCGATCATCGCGTCGGCTTCGCCCACACGGATGCGGTCGGCGGCCATCGCCAGCGCGGTCAGGCCCGAGGCGCAGAAACGGTTGACGGTGACACCACCGACCGTGTTCGGCAGACCCGAGAGCAGCGCACCGATACGCGCCACGTTCAGGCCCTGCTGGGCTTCGGGAATGGCGCAACCGATGATCGCGTCCTCGATGACCTTCGGATCGAGATCCGGCACCTGAGAGAGCGTGCTTTTGAGGATGGTCGCGAGCAGATCGTCCGGACGCGTGTTCTTGTAGCTGCCCTTGGGTGCCTTGCCGATCGGCGCACGCGTGGCGGCAACGATATAGGCGTCTTGCAGTTGTTTGCTCATGTCAGTCTCCGGTCGGCTTAGTTGCGCACCGGCTTGCCGGTCTGCAGCATGCCCATGATGCGTTCCTGGGTCTTCGACGTGCCCAGCAGTTCGATGAAGGCGCGACGCTCGAGCGCCAGCAGCCATTCTTCGTTCACGAGGCTGCCCGCTTCGACGTCGCCGCCGCACACGGCTTCGGCAATGCGCGAGGCGATCAGGAAATCGTGCGCCGAGATGAAGTTACCGTCGCGCATGTTCACGAGCGACGCCTTGATCGTCGACACGCCCGAGCGTCCCGCCACCGGAATGCCTGCCGGCTTGAGCGGCGGACGATAACCAGCAACCGACAGCGCGCGCGCTTCGTTGCGGGCGACCGACAGCAGCTCATGCACGTTGTAGACGATGGTGTCCGACGGCTTGAGATAGCCCATGTCGCGGGCGTCGAGCGCCGAGGCCGAGACCTTCGCCATTGCGGCGTTGGTGAACGACTTCGTCACGAATTGCAGATACTGGACGCTACCCGCAGCGGTGGCCGCTTCGGCCGCACGGATCGCCGCTTCCTTCAGGCCGCCGCCGCCCGGCACGAGGCCGACGCCGACTTCCACGAGACCGATGTAGCTCTCCAGCGCCGCCACGCGCTTGGCGCTATGCAGCAGCAGTTCGCAGCCACCGCCCAGCGCGATGCCGGACACGGCCGAGACGACCGGCACCTGCGCGTACTTCACACGCATCATGCCGTCCTGGAACTTCTTGATGAACGGTTCGATACCCTTCGCACCGCCCATCATGAAAGCGGGCATGGCGGCTTCCAGATCGGCACCTGCCGAGAACGGACCGCCCGGCGCGCCGAGCTTGAGCGACGTCGGCTGCCACACGACCACGCCGCGATATTGCTGCTCGGCCAGATCGATGGCGCGGGTCAGTCCGTCGATGACGTCCGGCCCGATGGTGTTCATCTTCGTCTTGAACGAGACGATCAGCACGTCGTCCTGACCCGGGGTCTCATCGACCCACAGACGCACGGCGTCGGTCTCTTCGATGGTCTTGCCGAACTTGCGCGGATCGGCGCTGGCTTCGCCCACGAGCGAGGCCGGGAACACCTGACGCTGATACACCGGCAGCGTGCTGCGCGGCACGAACGCGTCCTTCGCCGGGTTGTACGAGCCTTGCGCCGTGTGAACGCCACCGGCTTCGGCGACCTTACCGCCCGTCACCCACTTGGGTAGCGGTGCATTCGACAGGGCCTTGCCCGCGTCGATGTCTTCCTGCACCCATTGAGCGATGTCTTTCCAGCCCGCGGCTTGCCAGTCTTCGAACGGCCCCGTGGTCCAGCCGAAGCCCCAGCGAATCGCGAAGTCGACTTCGCGTGCGTTGTCGGCGATCTGCTCCAGATACACGCCGATGTAATGGAAGACGTCGCGGAACACGGCCCACAGGAACTGCGCCTGCGGGTTGGTCGATTCGCGCAACAGGCGCAGACGCTCAGCCGGTGCCTTCTTCAGAATGCGCGCGACCATTTCGTCGGCCTTCTTGCCCGACTCGACGTACTCGCCCGATTGCGGGTCGAGCACCTTGATGACCTTGCCTTCCTTCTTGTAGAAGCCCGCGCCCGTCTTCTGACCCAGCGCGCCCTTCTCCACGAGTGCCTTCAGCACAGGCGGCGTGGCGTACGTCGCGGCAAACGGGTCGTCCTTCAGACCGTCCTGCATCGTCTTGATGACGTGCGCCATCGTGTCCAGACCGACGACGTCGGCCGTGCGGAACGTGGCCGACTTGGCGCGGCCGAGCTTGCTGCCCGTCAGGTCGTCGACAACGTCGAACGGAATGCCGTACTTCTGTGCTTCGGCGAACACCGCCAGAATCGAGAAGACACCGACACGGTTCGCGATGAAGTTCGGCGTGTCCTTCGCACGCACGACGCCCTTGCCGAGCGTGGACGTGAGGAACGTTTCGAGTTGATCGAGGATTTCCGGCGCGGTCGTCGCGGTCGGGATCAATTCGACCAGATGCATGTAACGCGGCGGGTTGAAGAAGTGCACGCCGCAAAAGCGTGCCTTCAGATCGGTGTCGAAGCCTTCCGAGAGTTCGGTGATCGACAGACCCGACGTGTTCGACGCGAAAATCGCATGCTTGGCCAGGTGCGGCGAGACCTTCTTGTACAGGTCATGCTTCCAGTCCATGCGCTCGGCGATCGCTTCGATCACCACGTCGCAACCGGCGAGCTTTTCGAGGTCGTCTTCGTAGTTCGCGGCTTCGATGTACTGTGCGTCGGCCTTATCGGCGAACGGCGCGGGGCTCAGCTTCTTCAGGCTCTCGATGGCGCGCGTGACGACGCCATTCTTCGGGCCTTCCTTGGCCGGCAGATCGAACAGTACAACGGGCACTTTCGCGTTGACGAGGTGCGCGGCGATCTGCGCACCCATCACGCCGGCGCCGAGCACGGCGACCTTGCGTACAACCAGGGGTTTGTTGGTTTGGCTCACGGTGATCTCCTCCGCTCTCAGAACAGGTCGACGTCGACTTCCATCAGCGTCTTCGCGCCGGCACGGGCCATGCGAATTTGCGACGCGGTCTCCGGCAGCAACTTGGCGAAGTAGAAACGCGCCGTGGCGAGCTTCGATTCGTAGAACTTGTCGCCGCTGCCTTGCTTGTCCAGTGCAATACGTGCCATGCGCGCCCAGAAGTACGCGAAGACCAGATGACCGACCACGCGTTGATACGGCACAGACGCCGCACCCACTTCGTCCGGATTGGCCATGGCCTTCATACCGATTTCCATCGTCAGCTTCTGGACCTTGTCACCGATATCCGCGAGCGGATTGATGAACTCCTGCATCTCTTCCTTGGTGCCTTCGGCTTCCACGAAGTCCGACACCAGCTTGCCGAACTTCTTGAGCTTCGCGCCCATGTCGCCCAACACCTTGCGGCCGAGCAGGTCGAGCGCCTGAATCGAGTTGGTGCCTTCGTAGATCATGTTGATACGCGCATCGCGCACGTATTGCTCCATGCCCCACTCGGAGATGAACCCGTGGCCGCCGTAGATCTGCATGGCGTGGTTCGTGCACTCGAAAGCGTTGTCCGTCAGGAACGCCTTGATAATCGGCGTGAGCAGCGCGACGAGATCCGCCGCTTCCTTACGCTCGGCTTCGTCGCCGTGCGACAGTTCCTTGTCGATATGCAGCGCGGTCCAGTACGAGAAAGCGCGACCGCCTTCCACATAGGCCTTTTGCGTGAGCAGCATGCGGCGCACGTCCGGGTGCACGATGATCGGATCGGCGGGCTTGTCCGGTGCCTTCGGGCCGGTGAGCGAGCGCATCTGAATGCGTTCCTTCGCGTACACCAGCGAGTTCTGATAAGCGACTTCGGTCAGGCCCATGCCTTGCATGCCAACGCCCTGACGCGCCGCGTTCATCATCACGAACATGGCGTTCAGGCCCTTGTTCGGTTCGCCGACGAGCCAGCCCTTCGCGCCGTCGAGGTTCATCACGCACGTGGCGTTGCCGTGAATGCCCATCTTGTGTTCGATGGAGCCGCACTTGATGCCATTGCGTTCACCCGGTGCACCGTTCGCATCGGGGATGAACTTCGGCACGACGAACAGCGAGATGCCCTTCGTTCCCGGGGGAGCGTCCGGCAGACGTGCCAGCACGAGGTGGATGATGTTGGCGGCCATGTCATGCTCGCCCGCCGAGATGAAGATCTTGGTGCCGGAGATGGCGTACGAACCGTCGCCGTTCGGCTCGGCCTTCGTGCGCAGCATGCCCAGGTCGGTGCCGCAGTGCGGCTCGGTCAGGCACATCGTGCCCGTCCATTCGCCCGACACGATCTTCGGCAGATAGGTGGCTTGTTGTTCGGGGGTGCCGTGGGCATGCAGACACTCGTAAGCGCCGTGCGACAGGCCGGGATACATCGTCCACGCCTGGTTGGCCGAGTTGAGCATTTCGTACAGGGCGTTGTTCACGACCTGCGGGAGTCCCTGACCGCCGAATTCCGGATCGCAAGCCAGCGAAGGCCAGCCGGCTTCGACGTATTGCTGATACGCGGCCTTGAAGCCCGTCGGGGTCGTAACGACACCGTCGCCTTCGTATGTGCAGCCTTCGCGATCGCCCACCTGATTGAGCGGGAAGACGACTTCGCTACAGAACTTGCCGGCTTCTTCGAGCACCTGATTGATGGTGTCGGCATCGATGTCCGCGTGCTTCGGCATCGCCTTCAATTCGTTTTCCACGCCCAGCAGTTCGTGCATGACGAATTGCATGTCGCGCAGCGGCGCGTTGTACTGTCCCATGACCTACTCCTCCGAACAAATCGAATCGAATCGCGGACGGCTCGCGCCTCACCCGCGCTGATAAGACGAAATCAGTTTTTCCAGTGCCACCCGGGTCATGTCGACGGCGCCGGGGTCCCGAAGGAAGCGCGCGTCGTGATGCAGGCCGAGTGTCAGGCTGTACATTTCAAAGAGCATCAGGCGCGGATCGGTGTCCGGGCGCAGATGTCCCTCCTCCTTCGCTTGCGTAATCGCGCGCAGCAGGGCCGATCGCCACAACTGCACACTCTTCACCAAGGCTTCGCGCACCGGACTGGCCGCACGATCGTCATACTCGACAGCGCCGCTGATATAGATGCAGCCCGTCGTCACTTCGCGAATCCGCTTGTCCATCCAGCGATCCACCAGCGCTCTGAGTCGCGGCAGGCCGCGCGGCGCTTCCATGCTGGGAGCGAACACTTCTTCATCGAAGCGCCGGTGGTACTCCATCAGCACTTCGATCTGCAAATCCTCACGCGACCCGAAGTGCGCGAAGACGCCGCTCTTGCTCATTTGCATACGATCGGCCAGCAAGCCGATCGTCAGCCCCTCAAGCCCATCCCGCCCCGCCAGTTCAAGCGCGGCATTCAGGATCGCGGCACGTGTCTGTTCACCCTTTCGCATATGTTTTGCATCGCTTTGGTTATCCGTTCTTCGATGCTAACCAAAAAATCGAACGGCCGTCCTATTATTGGGAAACGTCCATGGGGTAACAAGGAATTTATTAGATCGGAATACCTAATCGGTATTGGGCGCGGACCCCGGCCCGGCGGGCGCGGGCAGGCAGTCGGCAGGGGCGTACGGCGCTCAGTCGTACTTGCCGCGCGTGAGGACTTTCATCGCCAGGCGATAGAGCCGGTAGGCCATCCACTGACGGAAGCGCCGCCAGCGCGAGCGTTCGCCGTAGCGCTCCGGGTCGATCAGACGCGCCTCCGCAAACGCCCGACGGATATGGTCGCGCAGTTCGATGACAACGGGATCGTCGAGCACGACGACGTTAGCTTCGTGATTCAGAAACAGGGACAACGCATCGAGATTCGACGAGCCGACCGTCGCCCAGACATCGTCGACCACGGCCACCTTCCCGTGCAACTGGCGCATGTCGTACTCCCCGATGCGCACCCCGGCGTCGAGCAGCTTGGCGTACAGCCACGGCACCGCCGTGTCGAGCAGACGGAACTCCTTGCGGCCGATGAGCAGATGCACGGCAACGCCGCGTCGGGCGGCCTGCGTGAGGGCACGTCGCAGACGGCGTCCCGGCACGAAGTACGGATTCGCGAGCCAGACCTCGTGACGTGCCCGCCCCAACGCCATCAGATAGGCCTTCTCGACCGAGCGACGATTGTGGAGGTTGTCCCGCGCGACGAAGGCCGCCTGCCCCGCATAGGGCGCGTGCAAACGCCCGCGAAGTCCCCGACGACGGTGACGAAACGGCGTACCGAGATATCCCGGTGCGAGACGCTGCCATTGAATGTGGAACGCCGCCACAATCTCGGCGACGATGGGCCCGCGACACTGCACGGCGAAATCCCAACGCGGGTCGTCCATGCGCGTGCCGCCACCACCGCCGCCGTTGTAATCGTCGATGATGTTGATGCCGCCCACGAACGCCACCGTGTGATCGACAACAGCGATCTTGCGATGCGTGCGCGAAAAGCCGAACTTGCCGAAGAGTCGCGGATTGTAGATGCGGTGCGCCACCCCGTTCTCGCGCCAGGCGTCGAAGAACGGCAGACGTCGACTCGTGCCGATGCCGTCCGTGATCACCCGCACCTTCACGCCGCGTTGTGCCGCGCGTTGCAGGGCCGCGGAGACGTTCTCCCCGGCGTCGTCGGCTTCGAAGATGTACGTTTCGAGCGCCACGTCATGCTGGGCGTGGTCGATGGCGTCGATGAGCGCGGTGAAGTAGTTCGCGCCGAGATAAAGCAATGCCAGTTCGTTGTCGCGGGAGAACGGCAGGTATTTGCTCATCGGCTGGGCGGGGGGACGATGGGCACGCAGGACATGGGGCGGACGATCAGCGCACGCGCAACGGCAACTGCCGGATCGCGTCGCCGTTCGAGGGAGAGAAGCAACGCTCGGCCGCCGCTTCCCACGGCAACCAGACATAGTCGACGTGCTCGCGCGGCGAGAGCGTCACGACCGTGTTTTCCGGGACACACAGGCCGAACCAGTGCTCGGTGTTGCGCGTGACGCCCGGCGCGTAGCGATGTGCCCAGCGCGGGTAGATGTTGTACTGAATCTCGTGATGCCAGTCGGTCAGCGCCGCATCCGGCACGGGCGTACCGTTCGCTACGCGAATCCCCGTCTCCTCGAAGACTTCTCGCGCAGCCGTCTCGGCGAGCGGCTCGTCGAGCTGATCCTTGCTGCCGGTCACGGACTGCCAGAAATTCCCCGCGTCGGCACGCTCGATGAGCAGAACGTCGAGCGCCGGCGTATAGATCACGACCAGCACGGATTCGGGAATCTTGAAGGGTTTCATGCAGGCAACGGAGTTCAGGCAGCGATGATGCATTGTATAGGGCCGGCGCGGCGTTGCGGTGCACGGATCCCCAACATCACGCGTGCCAGAAAGCAAAAACCCCCTCGCCTCACGGCAAAGGGGGTTTTCCAACCGGCTCGCCATGCCGGGACAAAGGCCCGGCGATGACTTGCACGAACGTCGCGTCGGCTTACGCCTTCGGCGCTTCCGGCTGACGCAGACGGATGTGCAGTTCGCGCAGCTGACGCTCGTCGACCGGCGACGGCGCTTGCGTGAGCAGATCCTGTGCACGTTGCGTCTTCGGGAACGCGATCACGTCGCGGATCGAATCGGCACCGGCCATCATCGTGATGACGCGGTCCAGACCGAACGCGATACCGCCGTGCGGGGGCGCGCCGTATTGCAGGGCGTCGAGCAGGAAGCCGAACTTCGCACGCGCTTCTTCTTCACCCAGCTTGAGCGCACGGAACACCTTGCTCTGCACGTCTTCCTGGAAGATACGGACCGAACCGCCGCCGATTTCCCAGCCGTTGAGCACCATGTCGTAGGCCTTCGCCAGGCACTTGCCCGGGTCGGTCTCGAGGTAGTCGATGTGCTCGTCCTTCGGGCTCGTGAACGGGTGGTGGCAAGCGACCCAGCGGGCGTCTTCCTCGTCGTACTCGAACATCGGGAAGTCGACGACCCACAGCGGACGCCAGCCGGCTTCGAACAGGCCGTGCGACTTGCCGAATTCCGAATGACCGATCTTCAGACGCAATGCGCCGATACCGTCGTTGACGACCTTTTCCTTGTCCGCGCCGAAGAAGATGATGTCGCCGTCTTGCGCGCCGGTGCGCTCAAGGATCGAAGCAACAGCCGCGTCGTGCAGGTTCTTCACGATCGGGCTTTGCAGACCGTCGCGGCCCTTGGCGACTTCATTGACCTTGATCCAGGCCAGACCCTTCGCGCCGTAGATCTTCACGAAGTCGGTGTACGCATCGATTTCGCTGCGCGAGATCTCTGCACCGCCCGGCACGCGCAGGGCGACCACACGGCCGCCTTCGGTCGTGGCCGGCACCGAGAACACCTTGAAGTCCACGTCGCCCATCACGTCGGTCAGCTCGGTGAATTCGAGCTTCACGCGCAGGTCCGGCTTGTCCGAACCGAAGCGGCGCATCGCTTCCGAGTACTCCATGACCGGCACCTTCGCGTCGAGTTCGACGTCGATGGCTTCCTTGAACACGTGACGGATCATGTTCTCGAACAGATCGCGGATTTCCTGCTCCGAGAGGAACGAGGTTTCGCAGTCGATCTGCGTGAATTCCGGCTGACGATCAGCGCGCAGGTCTTCGTCGCGGAAGCACTTGGTGATCTGGTAGTAGCGGTCGAAGCCGGCCACCATCAGCAGCTGCTTGAACAGCTGCGGCGACTGCGGCAGCGCGAAGAACTGACCGGCGTTCACACGCGACGGCACGAGGTAGTCGCGCGCACCTTCCGGGGTGCTCTTCGTGAGCATCGGCGTTTCGATGTCGATGAAGCCTTGCGCGTCGAGATACTTGCGCACTTCCATCGCCACCTTGTAACGCAGGCGCAGGTTGTATTGCATCTGCGGACGACGCAGATCCAGCACGCGATGCGTGAGGCGCGTGGTTTCCGACAGGTTTTCGTCGTCGAGCTGGAACGGAGGCGTAACCGACGGGTTGAGCACCTGCAGCTCGTGGCACAGCACTTCGATCTTGCCGCTCGTCAGGTTGGCGTTCTCGGTGCCGGCCGGACGGCTGCGCACGAGACCCGTGATCTGCACGCAGAACTCATTGCGCAGGCCTTCGGCGGCCTTGAACATCTCAGCGCGGTCCGGATCGCACACGACCTGCACCAGACCTTCGCGATCGCGCAGGTCGATGAAGATGACCCCGCCGTGATCGCGGCGGCGATTGACCCAGCCACAAAGCTTGACCGTCTGGCCCAGTTGTTGCTCGGTCACCAGACCGCAGTAGGAGGTACGCATGGACATTTTGCTGTTCCGATTTTCAAAAAATGGCGTCGACAGATCCCGGTGGCTCACAGGAGCGGACCGGGACGTTGTTGGCGCGGGTTGTGGGCGGGCGCCACCACGCCCATCGATACGATGTACTTCAGTGCAGCGTCGACCGTCATGTCGAGTTCGATCACGTCGCTCGCCTTCATCATCAGGAAGAAGCCCGAGGTCGGGTTCGGCGTCGTCGGGACGTAGACGCTCACATACTCGCCCTGCAAGTGATTGACCACATCGCCGCCCGGCGCGCCGGTCAGGAAGGCGATGGTCCAGGACTCGCCGTGCGGATAACGCACGAGCAACGCCTTGCGAAACGCGTTGCCGCTGCTCGAGAGCAGCGTGTCGGAGACCTGCTTGACGCTACCGTACAAGGGTCCAACGATGGGAATGCGCGTCAGAATCGCTTCCCACCAGCCGACCAGCTTCTGGCCAATGAAATTATGCGTCAGAAGGCCGACGACGAACACGAAGGCGAGCGTGACGATCACGCCGAAGCCCGGAATGCGCAGACCGAGCAGGCGCGACGGTTGCCACTCGTCCGGCAGGAGCAGCAGGGTCTGATCCATCGTGCCGATGATCAGGCCGAGCACCCAAAGCGTGATGGCGAGGGGCACCAGCACCAGCAGGCCGGTGAGGAAAATCGTCTTCAACGCGGGTTTTTTGACGCTCATGGCAGGACTCGCGAATGTGGTCGGCTACTGAGGGACAGCGGAATTAGTTTGACTCAATGGCAGGCGCAACCGCCGCCGCAGCTCGCTGCCGGGGCGCTCGACGACTCGCCGCCCGCAGACGCCGACGACGATGCGGAGGCGCTCTCGCCGGACGATGCCGCTGCAGGGGCTGCCGATGCTGCCGCGCCCGATGCCGGCGCGCTCGTGCCGCCGGAGCCACCACGGAAATCGGTCACATACCATCCCGAGCCCTTGAGCTGGAACCCGGCAGCAGTCACCTGCTTGACGAACGAGTCCTTGCCGCATTCGGGGCACTGGGTGAGCGGGTCATCGCTCATTTTTTGCAGCACATCCTTGGCGAAACCGCATGTTTCGCAACGATAGGCATAGATAGGCATGATTCTTTCCGACGGAAAAAGGCGCGCAAAGCCTTGAATTATAACCGCTTCACAAGGCTTTCGGGATTTGTACGGAGATAAATGGGGGCGTCGCGACGCAAGATCAAGACCGGGCGTCGCCGCAATCCGCGTGGCAAGCCGCGTCGCCCATGGAAAAGGGCGACGACCGCCGCCCTTTTGCCCTGCACTCGCCGTCAGCCATTTGCAGCCGCCAGCACACCGTCGGGTGCGCACCGGTTGCGGCCACCGAGCGAGCACTCACATGCATCGCACCGAGGCCTCAGCCCGCCAAGGTCAGATCGTCGAGACCTGCTGCTCAGGCGGCTGACCGCGCTCCGAGGCCGGTTGCAGCAACGAGCCGACGACCATCCCCGTAATCGACGCCAGCAGACCGGCCAGTTGCGGCGGCACCAGCGCTTCCGGTGCGAGCGCTTCGCAGGCAATCCACACAATCAGCCCGAAGAACACGGCCAGCGTGCCGCCCAGCGAGCTGGAGCGCTTCCAGTACAGACCGAACGCCAGCGGCACGAAGCAGCACACGAGCGTGACCTTGTACGCGCTCTCGACCATCTGGAAGATCGACGCCTTCGAGTTCATGGCGTACACCAGCACCAGCGCCGTGAAGCACAGCACGACGATACGCATCAGACGCAGCAGATGCTTGTCGTCGATACGCCCCTTGAGCATCGGACGAATGATGTTCTCCGCGAACGTCACCGACGGCGCCAGCAGCGTCGCCGACGCACAGCTCTTGATGGCCGAGAGCAACGCGCCGAAGAACATCACCTGCGCGACGATCGGCACACTGGTGAGCACCAACTGCGGCAGGATCTGCTGCGGGTCCGTGCCGATGTACTTCTGCACCATCGACGGAGCGATCAGCAGCGCCGAGTAGGCGAGGAAAATTGGGATGAACGTGAAGAAGAAGTACAGCACGCCGCCCGTCACGGAACCGGAGACGGCAATGTTCTCCGACTTGGACGACATCACCCGCTGGAACACATCCTGCTGCGGGATCGAGCCGAACATCATGGTGACGCCGGCCGCTATGAACGCTAAGACATCCGCCGGATTCATCTCCGGCAGGAACACGAACTTGCCCGCTTCAGAAGCGTGCGCGATGACCGCGCTCGCCCCGCCCGGCACCATGCCCGACACGACCACGGCGATGTACACGAGCCCCACGACGATGATGATCATCTGGATGAAGTCGGTCACGGCCACCGAAATCATGCCGCCCAGCAGCGTGTAAGCAAGCACCGAGACCGCGCCGATGATCATGCCCGTCGGCTCCGACATCGCGCCGCCGGACACCGTATGGAACACGAGGCCCAGCGCCTTGATCTGTGCGCCGACCCAACCGAGGTACGAGATGACGATGGCCACCGACGTCACCACTTCGACCGTCCGGTTGTACTTGAGCTTGTAGAAGTCGCCGATCGTCATGAGGTTCATGCGATACAGCTTTCGGGCGAAGAACATGCCCACGAGGACCAGACACATCGACGAGCCGAACGGATCGGCGACCACGCCGCGCAGGCCCTCGCCGATGAACGTCGCGGGAATGCCGAGCACCGCTTCAGAGCCGAACCAGGTCGCAAACACGACAGCCACGACCATGCCATAAGGCAGGCGGCGGCCAGCGACGGTGAAATCCTTGGTATTGCGGACCTTGAGGGCGGCCAACAGCCCGATAGCCACCGAAATGACCCAATACAGAATGACAAACCAGATCAGCATAACGCGGCCCCAGCCAAGCCCCAGAGCGACGGTTGCGGCAGGGAAACGTCAAAGGCCGCGCGTGATCCGGTCGACAGAAGCCGCCGCGCAAGCCAACGAAACCGAGCCTTGGGCCGCAGCCTTCCGGGCAACAGAAAATCAGGTCGTGCATGACGGGGCTGATGCGATGCAGCGCTCTTGGGCGCCCGTTTTTGCCACCTGGGGAAAAAATTTTGGGCCGATTATAGCGGCGCGCGGGATGCGCGGGGAAAAAAGTCACAAATCCCCGGATGGATCGTGGCAAATATCGGGAAATACCGAGTGACTGCCAGGCGGTTAGGCGTAGTTGACGTCAGCGACGTGTTGCACAAACGCGTCGCCAGGACGCTTCGACAAGCAGGCCACCCGGGACGAGACTTCAGCGACGCCGCCAGACCATCCAGTGTTCGGCTCCGGCAAAGACCGGCACCGAGTCGTCGACGAGACGGTCGACTTCGCAGACGAAGTCGGGCGACAGCAGCGCGTCGAGCGACTCCGGCGTCATACCGAACGGCGGCCCCTTGGGCGTTTCCTTGAGGAAGAAGAATCCGGCAAGACGTCCGCCCGAGGGCAGCAGTTGCGCCATGCGACGGGCGTAGCCCGGCCAGAGATCGCGCGGCAACGCACAGAGGAATGCACGTTCGTAGACTACGTCGAGCGTGAATGGCGGCGTGTAGGTGAAGAAGTCGGCTTGTTCGACGAGCGACGCCCGCGCACCCAATTGCGCTTTGGCTGCATCGACGGCCCCCGGCGCGAAGTCGATGGCGCGCACCGGCCAGCCTTGTGCGTCGAGCCACGCAGCTTCGTACGCCGCGCCGCAACCGGGAATCAGCGTGGCGGCGCGTGCTGCACCCTCGCCTGCCACGAACTCGCGCAGTGCCGACGGAACGCCGGCGGCGTCCCACGGCATGAAGGCGTTGGCGAAACGTTCGTTCCAGAATTCGGCGCGCGACGGATCGCGGTGGGAAAACGACGGCACAGCGGGTTTGTCGCCCCCGTTTCCTGCTGCGCCACTCTCGCCGGCATCGCCTTCGCGCGGTGCGCGCAACACGGTATAGGACTTACGAATTGCAACCATGCTCAGGCGCTCCTCAGCGGCAGAGATCGGCGAACGAGAATCAGCTATACAACCACACGAACGCCGTCAGCACGCCGATAGCGATCCCACCGACCAGACAGAACGCGCCGGTCAGCAGGCGGTTAGTGCGGCGTTGCTCCTGAAGGAGTGCGAGCAACAATGTATCGTCCTGCGGGCGCGCGTGCGCCGCCAGTGCCTGATGGATGAGCCGCGGCAATTGCGGCATCGTCTTGCTCCACTGCGGCACTTCCGCTTTCAAACGCTCCAGCCAGCCGCGCGGGCCAATCTGCTCGGCCATCCAGCGCTCCAGGAACGGCTTGGCCGTCTTCCAGAGATCGAGATCGGGATCGAGCTGACGTCCCAGCCCTTCGATATTGAGCAGCGTCTTTTGCAGCAACACAAGCTGCGGTTGAATTTCGACGTTGAAGCGGCGCGACGTCTGGAACAGGCGCATCAGCACCAGCCCCAGCGAGATCTCCTTGAGCGGACGATCGAAGTACGGCTCACACACCGCGCGGATCGCGCCTTCGAGTTCTTCCACACGCGTATCCGGCGGCACCCAGCCCGACTCCAGATGCAGCGACGCCACCCGGTGATAGTCGCGACGGAAGAACGCGAGGAAGTTCTGCGCCAGATAGTTCTTGTCGAATTCGGACAGCGCCCCGACGATGCCGCAGTCGAGCGCGATGTAGCGTCCGAACGTTGCGGGATCCAGGCTCACGAGAATGTTGCCCGGATGCATGTCGGCGTGGAAGAAACCGTCGCGCAGGAACTGCGTAAAGAAGATCTCGACGCCTTCGCGCGCCAGCTTCTTCAGATCGACGCCCGCCTCGCGCAGCACCTCGATCTGGCTGATCGGCACACCGTGCATGCGCTCCATCACGAGCACGGAGCTGGAGCTGAATTCCCAATAGATCTCCGGCACCATCAACATGCCGGAATCGATGAAGTTGCGACGCAGCTGCGCAGCGTTGGCGGCTTCGCGCATCAGGTCGAGTTCGTCGTGCAGATACTTGTCGAACTCGGCCACGACCTCACGCGGCTTCAGGCGCTTGCCGTCGGGCCACAGACGCTCCACCCAACCGGCCAGATCGCGCATGAGCGCCAGATCGCTGTCGATCACGTTGAGCATGTTCGGACGCAGCACCTTGACCGCAACCTCCTTGCCTGCGTGCTCGCCGTCGCGAACCCGTGCAAAGTGCACCTGTGCAATCGATGCGCTCGCCACCGGCGTGCGCTCGAACTCCACGAACACTTCGTCGAGCGGACGGCCCAGCGACTTCTCGATGCTCGCGTGTGCCACCTGCGGATCGAACGGCGGCACCTGATCCTGCAAGCGCGCCAGTTCCTGTGCGATGTCCGGCGGCATCAGATCGCGACGCGTCGAGAGCACCTGCCCGAACTTCACGAAGATCGGACCCAGCGATTCGAGCGCCAGACGCAGTCGCTCGCCGCGCGGCGCTTTCAGCCCGCTGCGGCCGATCGTGAGCACGCGCAGCAACCCGCGCGTAACCGGATGGGGAATGCTTGAGAGCACCAGCTCGTCGAGCCCATAGCGATAGCAGACGAAGAAAATCTTGATGAGACGCAGGAGACGCATCGGTCAGCGGCCTCCGGTAGTACGGGACGCCGCATCGGGCGATCCCTTCAGGCGTTCGAGCTTCTCGAGACGCTTTTCCAGCCGCGCGAGGTCGTCACGCAACGTGCCGATGTCGGAGCGCATCGCGTCCAGCCGCGGACGCGCGACCAGCAGCGGGTTCTCTTCCACGAAGTAGTCGGCCAGCGAGCGCACCAAAGTGCCGCCTGTGCGGCGAGCGCCTGCGACAGCAGCGCGGCCCGTCTCCGTCACGCGGTGGGCTGCGGCGTCGCCGATGACCTTACTGAGGTCTTCGGCCACTTCCCAGCGCAGATGCTGCGCCAGATAGGACACCGTATTGGCGAACTCGGCGTCGCCCTCGATCTTGACGTGACGCATCACGGCGGCCTGTCCACCGCCCGCGAAGTCGGCCAGCGCCGCCGGGGGCACCGAGATGCTGACGTCGCAGGGGAAGTCCGCCTCAGTGGCGGCCAGATAGCCGTCGTCGCCGACACGCAAGCGCACGTCGATTGCCGACATGGCCAGCCGGGCGGATGCGCCGACATGATGGCGCAGACGGTCGCGTGCCCACGGTTCGCGGGCAAGCAAATGGTTCACGGTGGCGGCAAAGGCTTTGGCGGCTACGGTCATGAGCTTGGCGGCCGGCCGGCGCTGAACACCGGTCGCACCGAAAGACGCCGTCCGCAGACAACCTTCGGACGGCAAAAACAAAAGAGCCCGCGCATTGACGCGCGGGCTCTCATTGTAAGGCAGGTTACGCCAAAAACGTCGCCAGCCTAGTTCAGATCAAGGCAGCTTAAGCGAGCTGCTGAATCCCGGCGAGCACCCAGCCACCGTTGCCGGTCACCGGCTTGGTCAGGTTCCACACCTCGTTGAACGGCTCGGCGGCGGCACCTTCGGCTTCACGGATCAGGCCCGAGAAGCGAACGCTTGCCATGTACTCGCTGGTCGATTGCTCGATGCCAAGGAGTTCGGCGTCCAGTTGCACGACGTCCGTACGGTTGGTCGACTTACCGCGCTCTTCGAGGTCCATCTTGATTTCCGCGAACATCTGCGGCGTGGTGAACTCGTTGATGTCGGCCTGATCGCCCTTGTCCCAGGCGGCTTGCAGACGGTTGAAGTACACCTTCGCGCTGCGCAGGAAGCCTTCCGTGTCGAAACCAGCCGGCACACCGAACGACTCGGCTGCGGCGGCACCTGCGGCGACCGGAGCAGCCGTCTGGAAGGCGGTTTGCTGCGGTTGCTGCGTTTGTTGCTGGCTATCCCATTGCTGACGCAACGAATTGTTCGACGATGCGTCGTTGCCTGCGCCTGCATAAGCCGGCGTCTGCGACTGCGACTTATTGCCACGGAAGCGGCGGATCAGCCACATCACGGCGAACGCGATCAACGCAATGATGATGACGTTGGCCATCATGCTGGCGAACGCGCCACCCATGCCGAAGTGCGACAACAGCGCGGCAATACCGAGGCCTGCGGCCAGACCGGCGATCGGTCCGAGCCAGCGGTTGGCCGGTTTGGCGGCTGCGGCCGCGCCTGCGGCACCTGCGCCTGCGGCCGCCGGAGCGGCCTGAGTCGGGGCTGCGCCCGGGGCGGCTTGCGCCGGCTGCTGCGGCGTTGCCTGACGTTGCGTCACGGTGTTGGACTGCTTGCCGATGCTCCGGCCGCCGCCAACGCGCTTGGCGTCAGCGTCCGCGATCGTCATGCCGACCGCCACTACGCCGGCCACAACGCCCAACAACAGCTTGTTTTTCAGGAACTGGAACATCGTTCTGGTCTCTCCGTGGAGTTATAGGTTGCTGTCTACTGACAGACGTCAACCCAAATGGTTCAGCCGTTTTTTACGTACTGAAACCAGATAAGGCGATGGGCGATTCTGCCACAGCAAAATTAGCTTGTACTTAGGGGACGGCAAACAAAACGCCCCGGCGCGGCGATTCTCCGCAATCCGGGGCGCTGCATGTCGTCTGGATGATCAGGTAAGTAAGTGTGTACTCAGAACTTACGCCCGATATGCAGGGCGACGACACCGGCGGTCAGGTTGTGATACTCCACGCGCTCGAGACCGACGTCTTCCATCATCGTCTTGAGCGTTTCCTGATCCGGGTGCATGCGGATCGATTCGGCCAGATAGCGATAGCTGTCGGCGTCGCCCGCGATACGCGAGCCGAGCCACGGCAGCACTTTGAAGGAATACGCGTCGTAGGCCTTTTCCAACGGCTGCCAGACCTTCGAGAACTCCAGCACCATGACCTTGCCGCCCGGCTTGATCACGCGGCGCATTTCCGCGAGCGCGGCGTCCTTGTGGGTCATGTTGCGCAGGCCGAACGCCACGGTCACCACGTCGAAATAGTTCGACGGGAACGGCAGCTTCTCGGCGTCGCACAGCAGCGACGGCGTCACGATGCCGTCGTCGAGCAGACGATCGCGACCCACACGCAGCATCGATTCGTTGATATCGGTGTGCCAGACTTCGCCGGTCGGACCTGCCGCACGCGCGAACGCCTTCGACAGATCGCCCGTACCACCTGCGATGTCGAGTACCTTGAAGCCGGGACGCACGGCCGCGCGTCCGATCGTGAAGGCCTTCCAGATGCGGTGCAAGCCGCCCGACATCAGGTCATTCATGATGTCGTACTTGCTCGCCACGGAATGGAACACCTCGGCCACCTTGCCGGCCTTTTCCTTTTCGTCGACGGTCGTATAACCGAAGTGGGTCTGATCACCCATTGCACATCTCCAAAATCAGGTAAGCGGGCACACACTCGCGTGTGTGCGGCGCCGGGGCCTCAATGGTGGTGACAGCCACCGGCCGCCGGCGACACCATCGGCGTGTCGCGATCGACACCCGCTGCGGCGAGCTTGTCCAGGTATTCCTGCCACAGCGCGTCCTGACGCACGCACAGCTCGTAGAGGTAATCCCACGAATAGATGCCGGTGTCGTGGCCGTCCGAGAAGACGGGACGCACGGCGTAATTGCCGATCGGTTCCAGACCGTTCAGCGTGACGTCACGCTTGCCGGTTTGCAGCGTCTCCTGCCCCGGCCCGTGACCACGCACTTCCGCCGACGGCGAAAGCACGCGCAGCATTTCGAACGGCAGGCGGTAGGTCTTGCCGTCTTCGTAACCGAGTTCCAGCACCTTTGATGCGCGATGCAGCGTCAGGGAAACGGGAATCGGCGTATCTTTCTCCAGCCCAGCCATGGTCTTGCTCCAGAAAATTCGGTCGCCGCGCGAACTTGCTGCGCGTATGCCTAATACGGCACATCGGCCGGCAGTATAGCCGCTCAGGCGCACGCAGTCAGTCTGCTCAGTCAGGCCGCTGAATCAGGCCGGCCAGCCCGGCATGCGTTCCAATTCTGCCACGATGGCCTCGCGCAACGCCGGCAGCCATGCCGAGCGCTCGGCGATCACAGCATCCGGCAGCTCGCGCTGCGGCGCGCTCCAGACCGAACCGGGGAAGTGGATGTCGTCGCGATAACGCGGAATCACGTGCCAATGCACGTGCGGCACCATATTACCCAGGCTCGCCACGTTGACCTTATGCGGCGACATCACCGTGCGCTGCGCGGTCTCGACGGCGAACACCGCACGCATCACATGCTCGCGTGCCGCCTGCGGCAGATCGCTCATCTCTGCGACGTGCTCGCTCCAGATCACACGTGCGAAGCCCGGATACCCCGGTTCGCTCGCCAACACCACGCGCAACACCGGATCGCGCCACACCACTTCGCCGCCATCACCGGCGCAAAACGGACATTCCATAATGATTCTCCCTCCCGTTGGCCTGTCGTGCTGCCATCCTCAATGCAATGAAAGGACGGCACACCTCAGTGCTTCTTTCCTTTGCGACGTTTGCCGGTGGCCGGATCGACCGGCCCCAGCGCGAGTTCGGCGAAGTCGATTTCGCTAAGCAGTTCGCGCAGCGTTTCGTCGTTGATGCGGTGCGTGATGCGCAGGCGCGACAACTCCACGCGCTCTGCCTGCAATGCGGCAGCCCGCAAACGCCGCTCCACCTCGACCTCGCGCACCGCGCGCTCACGCATCTCTTCGGTCGCCGTCGCAGCGTTGAGCGTGCGGCGATACCGTCCCATCACCCGCGCCGCCGCTTCCGCGCACACGGCCGTATCCAGTTCGTCGCCCGACTTGGCGATCATCTTCTGCAAAGACTCCACCGCACGAATCGCCGCTTCGGACGCCGCCAGCCGCGCCTCGCCCATCTCGCGATTGCGTGGGTCTTCCACCGGCCAGCGCACGCCGCGCAGCAGGATCGGCAACCCGAGGCTGCCGCCGATCAGCGACAGCAGAATCACACCAGCGGCGAGGAAGATCAGCAGATCGCGCCCCGGAAACGGCGCACCGCCCGGCAGCGCCAGCGGCACGGAGAGCGCACCGGCCAGCGTCACCGCGCCGCGCACGCCCGAGAGCGCCGTCACACCGGTAAAGCGCATTCCCGGCTTCATCGTGATTTCGCCGCGACGCATGCCAAGGAAATACATCACGCGCCACGCGACCCAGACCCAGCAGAAACGCAGGACGATGAGTACGGCGGAAATCGCGCCGACGTAGAACATCAGTTCGCCGAGATTCGTCAGCGTCCCCCACAGATGCTCGCTCGGGCGCAGCGCCGCGCGTACGATGTCCGGCAGTTGCAGGCCGAGCAGCACGAACACCGAGCCGTTGAAAACGAATTCGAGCATCGACCACACCCCGTTGCCGAGAATGCGGGTGGCCGTGCGGCTGTTGAGCAGATCGGTCGAACTGACGGTCATGCCCGCCGCAACCGCGGCGAGAATCCCCGAGAAACCGAAGTGTTCGGCGAGCAGATAAGCCGCGAACGGCATGAGCAGCAGCAGCAACACGACGGTCGCAGGCTCTTCTGTCGACGCGTCCAGCACCCGGCGGTGGAATTGCGTGAACAGCCACGTCACCGCCCAGCCCGCGAGCAGGCCACCCAGCGCGATGACGAAAAAGGAGAACGTGGCGTTACCGACGGAGAAGATGCCCGTGGTCGCAGCCACCAGTGCGAACTTGAACGCGACGAGACCCGACGCGTCATTCATCATCGCCTCGCCTTCGAGCACGTGCATCAGCCGCGTGGGCATGCGCATGCGCCCGGTGAGCGCGGAGACGGCGACGGCGTCCGTCGGCGAGAGCACGCCGCCGAGCGCAAACGCGACGGCCAGCGGAATCGACGGGATCATCCAGTGGATGAAGTAGCCCACGCCGAGCACCGTGAAGATCACGAGGCCGAGTGCCATGGCGACGATCGGCACGCGCAGGTGCCAGAACTCGCGCTTGGGCATGCGCCAGCCGTCGGCAAACAGCAAGGGCGGGATGAACAGCAGGAAGAATATCTCGGGATCGAGATCGATGTGCAGACCCGCGCCCGGATAAGCGAGCGCGGCACCCACGGCGATCTGCACGAGCGGGACAGGCAGGAATCTGACGAAGCTGACCAGCACGCCGGTCAGCGCCACTACGAACAGCAGGATCAGTGCTGTGTAGACTACCTCCATGCCACCTCCGTGGTCCGTCGGTCAGTCATCGGCCGCGTCCCCCAGAGGTGCACGAGGGGTGAGAGGTGCATCAGACCAGCACGCGTTCGATGCCGCCGTTGTTTGCATCCTTGACGTAGTCCACCAGCCACTGATCGCCCAGAATGTGCTTGGCGATCTCGACGACGATGTAGTCGGCGGTGACATCGGCGTCGTCGTTGTAGCGCGACAGACCTTGCAGGCACGACGGGCAGCTCGTCAGAATCTTGACGTCTTCCACCTTGCCGTCCGCCCGCAGCTTCGCCGCGCCCTTGCGCATCTCCTCTTCCTTGCGGAAGCGGATCTGCGTCGAAATATCCGGACGCGTGACCGCCAGCGTACCCGATTCGCCGCAGCACCGATCGTTCTTCTCGATCTTGTAGCCGTCGTTCTCGCTGCCCATCAACTGGTTCACGAGCTTGACCGGGTCCATCGTCTTGATCGGCGTGTGGCACGGATCGTGATACATGTAGCGCGTACCGTTCACGCCTTCGAGCTTCACGTTCTTCTCAAGCAGGTACTCGTGGATGTCCACGATACGGCAGCCCGGGAAGATCTTCTCGAATTCGTAGCCGGCGAGCTGATCGTAGCAAGTACCGCACGACACGACCACCGTCTTGATGTCGAGGTAGTTCAGCGTGTTGGCCATGCGGTGGAAGAGCACGCGGTTGTCCGTCACGATCTTCTCGGCCTTCTCGCCCTGGCCCGATCCGCGTTGCGGATAGCCGCAGCACAGATAGCCCGGCGGCAGCACCGTCTGCACGCCCACATGCCAGAGCATCGCCTGCGTGGCGAGACCGACCTGCGAGAACAGACGCTCCGAGCCGCAGCCCGGGAAGTAGAACACCGCTTCCGAATCCACCGTGGTGGCCTTCGGATTGCGAATGATCGGCACCACCTTGTTGTCTTCGATGTCGAGCAGCGCGCGCGCCGTCTTCTTCGGCAGGTTGCCCGGCATCTTCTTGTTGACGAAGTGGATCACCTCTTCGCGCAGCGGCGGCTTACCGACCGTTGCCGGCGGGTGTGCCGTCTGCTTCTTGGCAATCTTCTTGAAGATGTCCGCACCGAAGCGTTGCGCCTTGTAGCCCCAGTCGATCATCACCTTGCGGGTGATGTTGATCGTCTCGGGGTTAGTCGCATTCAGGAAGAACATACCGGCGGCCGCGCCCGGGTTGAACTTCTTCTTGCCCATCTTGCGCAGCAGATTGCGCATGTTCATCGTCACGTCGCCGAAGTCGATCTTGACCGGGCAAGGCGTGGCGCACTTGTGGCAGACCGTGCAGTGATCGGCCACGTCGTTGAACTCGTCCCAGTGCTTGATCGACACGCCACGGCGCGTCTGCTCTTCGTACAGGAACGCCTCGATGAGCAGCGACGTTGCGAGAATCTTGTTACGCGGGCTGTAAAGCAGATTCGCGCGCGGCACGTGCGTGGCGCACACCGGCTTGCACTTGCCGCAGCGCAGACAGTCCTTCACGCTGTCGGCAATCGCGCCGATGTCCGATTGCTGCATGATCAGCGACTCGTAGCCCATCAGCCCGAAGCTGGGCGTATAGGCGTTGCGCAGATCGGCGGGCAGCTCGGGCAGATTGAGCAGCTTGCCCTTGTTGAAGCGCCCTTCCGGGTCCACGCGCATCTTGTACGCGCGGAATTCGCCGATTTCGGCTTCCGTCAGGAACTCCAGCTTGGTGATGCCGATACCGTGTTCGCCCGAGATCACGCCGTCGAGCGAGCGGGCGATGTCCATGATGCGAGCCACCGCCTTGTGCGCATCCTGGAGCATCTCGTAGTTGTCCGAGTTCACCGGGATGTTCGTGTGCACGTTGCCGTCGCCCGCGTGCATGTGCAGAGCGACGAACACACGACCGTGCAGCACGCGCTTGTGGATCGCCTGCGCTTCGTCGAGGATCGGCTTGAACTCGCCGCCCGTGAAGATCTGACGCAGTTCTGCGCGAATCTCCTGCTTCCACGAAATGCGCACCGTGCGGTCTTGCAGCAGATCGATGAGGCGCGTCTCCGGATGCTTGTTCAGACGGTCGTTCAGCGCGACGTTGATATCGCGAATGCCGTGACGGTTGAGCAGCGGAATAGCGTCGGCGAGCGACATCTCGAAGTTGTCGCGCAGGTACTCCCAGCGTGCGCGCACTTCGCGCAGCATCGTGAGCGCCGTCTGCACGCGATCTTCGAGAATTTCGGCCGACGGAATTTCGTTCGCGTCGTCGGTCTTGCCGAGCGGCAGATTACCGGCTTCGAAGAACGTTTCGAGCGCGTCGACCAGTTGCAGCTTGTTCTTGAGCGAAAGCTCGATATTGATGCGTTCGATGTGATCCGTGTACTCGCCCATGCGATGCAGCGGAATCACCACGTCTTCGTTGATCTTGAAGGCGTTCGTGTGACGCGCGATGGCGGCAGTGCGCGAGCGGTCGAGCCAGAACTTCTTGCGCGCTTCGGCCGACACGGCGACGAACCCTTCGCCGCTCTTGCCGTTGGCCATGCGGATGACTTCCGACGTCGCTTGTGCGACCGCGTTGTCGTCGTCGCCGACGATATCGCCGATCAGCACCATCTTCGGGAACGCGTTGCGCTTCGACTTCGTGGCGTAGCCCACGGCGCGCAGATAGCGTTCGTCCAGATGCTCCAGACCTGCAAGAATCGCGCCGCCTGCGGCCGTCTGCGCGAACATGTAGTCCTTGATTTCGACGATGCTCGGAATTGCTTCCTTCGCCTGGCCGAAGAACTCCAGACACACCGTGCGCGTGTGCGCCGGCATCTTGTGCAGAATCCAGCGCGCGCTCGTGATCAGACCGTCGCAGCCTTCCTTCTGAATACCGGGCAGACCGGCGAGGAACTTGTCCGTGACGTCCTTGCCGAGGCCTTCCTTACGGAAACGCTTGCCCTCGATCTCCAACATTTCGGTCTTGAGCAGCACTTCACCCGGGGCGTGATTGCCGTCGAACCATTTCAGTTCGAAGCGCGCGACCGGAATGTCGTGAATCTTGCCGAGGTTGTGATCGTGACGCGTAACTTCCAGCCAGTTGCCCTGCGGATCGACCATGCGCCACCAGGCGAGGTTATCCAGCGCGGTGCCCCACAGCACGGCCTTCTTGCCGCCGGCGTTCATGGCGACGTTGCCGCCGATGCACGAAGCGTCGATCGACGTCGGGTCCACGGCGAACACCAGACCGGCGCGCTCAGCGGCTTCCGCCACACGGCGCGTGACCACACCAGCACCCGAGAAGATCGTGCCGACCGGCTTGTCGACGCCCGGCAGTTGCGAGTATTCGACCTCGTCGAGCTGTTCCAGCTTTTCCGTATTGATGACGGCCGAGAACGGCGTGAGCGGAATCGCGCCGCCTGTGTAACCCGTGCCGCCTCCACGCGGGATCACCGTCAGCCCGAGTTCGAAGCAGCCCTTCACCAGCGACGCCATTTCGGCTTCGCTATCCGGGGTGAGCACCACGAACGGATATTCCACACGCCAGTCGGTGGCGTCCGTCACGTGCGAGACGCGCGACAGGCCGTCGAACTTGATGTTGTCGCTGGCGGTCGTGCGGCCGAGCACCTTCTTCGCGCGACGGCGCAGTTCCGCCATCTTCTCGAACTCGGCGGCGAAATCCGCCACGGCGCGGCGTGCGGCCACTTCCAGTTGCTCGACGCGGGCCGCACGTTCGCGGCCATGCGCGTCGGCGTGTTCGGCGACGTCGGCACGGCGACGCTTGTCGATCTCGTTCAGACGGTGATCGAGCGCGTCGATCAGCAGCTTGCGGCGCTTCGGATTGTCGAGCAGGTCGTCCTGCAGATACGGGTTACGGCGCACCACCCAGATGTCGCCGAGCACTTCGTACAGCATGCGCGCCGAGCGGCCGGTACGGCGTTCTGCGCGAAGTTCGTCGAGGATGGCCCAAGCGTCCGCGCCGAGCAGGCGCATGACGATTTCGCGGTCCGAAAACGACGTGTAGTTATAGGGAATTTCACGCAGACGCGGGGGTTGAGCGGCTACGGCATGCTTAGCGTCGTGCGGCTCGAAGGCAGGCAAGGGTGCGTTCATCTTGTCGGGCTCGTCATTGCGGCGGTGCATCCGCCGTCGGCGTTCGTCTCGCGGGACGCGCCGAAAGTCAAAATCGGGTATGCGCGGGGCGTGCCGACCGCAGGCGCAAGGGGTGCGCGCGGGCCGGCAACGGTCAATCTGCGGTCAACGAGATCGACGACTGCCGTGCAAGGACGTCGATGACGAATCGTGTTCGGTCATCGAGCAGAAGCACAGAGGGGTGAGGCAGTTGGTGCGCATGCCCAGATCTTTCTTCCGGCTTGGGAAAGTGTTGGTAGGGGAATGTAGGTCGAATTGTACTTCATTGCACCGCAACACGTCGGCGCCGCGCCGAAAACCCCTGCGTGACGCGCCAATCCCCTCTTTTCCATCGTTTGCGACCCCGCCGAACGCCTCATCGTTGCGTTGATAACAGCTTCACAACGCCATCGCCGCCCGCCACCGAACATCACTTTCACCATAAAAGCAGACCGCTATATTCCTTTAGATACAACGACTTGCCTCGCACTTCTGAACTGAAATTTCCATGGAATGGGAGTATGTTCTAGCCGTCCCCCGACTTATCCACCCATCAAGAGGTGTTTCCATGGCTTCGTTCCAACTGAACGGCAAAACGGTGAAGGTCGACGTCGACCCCGCCACTCCCCTGCTCTGGACCTTGCGCGACGCGCTGAACATGACCGGCACTAAATTCGGTTGTGGCATGGCGCTGTGCGGGGCCTGCACCGTCCATATGGACGGCCAGCCCATCCGTAGCTGCGTCACCCCCGTCTCCGCCGTCGAAGGCAAGAAGATCACCACCATCGAGAACGTCGGTGCCGATCCGGTCGGCGCTGCCGTGCAGGCCGCATGGGTCAAGCACGACGTGCCGCAGTGCGGCTACTGCCAGAGCGGCCAGATCATGTCGGCCACCGCCCTGCTGCGCGATAACAAATCGCCGAACGACGAACAGATCGATACCGCGATGGCGGGCAACATCTGTCGTTGCGGCACGTACGCCCGCATTCGCGCGGCCATCAAAGACGCTGCATCGTCGCTGGCTTGAGGCGAGGAGACACCCACATGCGTGAACTTCGTTTCTCCCAACGTCCCGGCGTGGCCGTGGGCGACTTCACCGGCGTGAGCCGTCGTGGCTTCCTCAAGACGTCCGCCATTGCCGCGGGCGGCCTGATGCTGGAAATGTCGCTGCCCGGCATGATGCGCACGGCCAGTGCGCAGGGGGCGGCCCCGGCCGCAGTCGTGCCGTCCGCCTTCGTGCACATCGCCCCGGACGACACCGTCACCATTCAGGTTAACCGACTCGATTTCGGACAGGGCGTACAAACGGCGCTGCCGATGCTCGTCGCCGAAGAACTCGATTGCGACTGGTCGAAGGTCCGTGGCGAGCTGGCCCCGGCCGCCGACGTCTACAAAGACCCGATGTTCGGCATCCAGATGACGGGCGGCTCCGGTTCCATCGCGCACTCGTGGATGCAGTACCGGCGCATCGGTGCGTCGGCGCGCGCGATGCTGATTGCGGCGGCGGCTCAGCAATGGAAAGTCCCGGCCGATCAGTTGCGCACCGAGAAGGGCGTCGTCCTCGGCCCGAACGGCAAGCGCGCCACCTACGGCAGCCTCGCCGCAAAGGCGCAGGCCATGCCGGTGCCCGCCAACGTTGCGCTTAAGGATCCATCGGCTTTCCGTCTGCTCGGCAAGCCGACGGGTCGTCTGGACGCCAAGGCCAAGTCGACCGGCACGCCGATGTACGGCATGGACTTCAAGCTGCCCAACCTCAAGGTGGCGGTCGTGGCGCGTCCGCCCGTGTTCGGCGCAAAGGTGAAGTCATTCGACGCCAAGGCGGCAAAGGCCATCAAGGGCGTGCGCGACGTCCTCGAAATTCCTGACGACCGTGGCGGTACCGCCGTCGCCGTCATCGCCGACGGCTATTGGCAGGCGAAGACCGGCCGCGACGCGCTCAAGGCCGAGTGGGACACCAGCGGCGTCGAGCATGTCGACACCACGGCGCAGTTGGCCAAGTACAAAGAGATGGCGAAGACGCCGGGCACCGTCGCGATCGACACCGACGTCTCCAAACTCAAGGGCGCACCGAAAACGCTGGTGGCCGAGTACAGCTTCCCGTACCTCGCTCACGCGCCGATGGAGCCACTGAACTGCACCGTGCAGATCTCGGGCAAAGGCGCAGAAGTGTGGACCGGCACCCAGTTCCAGACCGTCGATCAGGCAGCCATCGCGCAAACGCTGGGTCTCAAGCCTGAGCAAGTGAAACTGCATACGCTCATGGCGGGTGGCGGCTTCGGCCGTCGTGCGGTACCGACGTCGGACTACGGTGTTGAAGCCGCGCAGGTCGCGAAGGCATGGCACGGCGCGGGGCATCGCGAGCCGGTCAAGGTCATCTGGAGTCGTGAAGACGACATTCACGGTGGCTACTACCGTCCGATGTACGTGCACCGTGCCGAGATCGGTCTGGATGCCAAGGGCAACGTACTGGCGTGGAATCACACCATCGTTGGTCAGTCGATTCTGGCGGGCACGCCGTTCGAGAAGATGATGGTGAAGAACGGCATCGACGGCACGAGTGTCGAGGGTGTCTCCGGCACACCTTACGCCGTGCCGCTACGTCTGACGCTGCATAGCCCGAAGGTCAACGTGCCGGTGTTGTGGTGGCGTTCGGTGGGCAACACCCACACGGCGTTCGTCATGGAGACGTTGATCGACGAGTTGGCGAAGAACGCGGGCCAGGACCCTGTCGCGTACCGCTATGCGTTGCGGGGCGACAAGCACCCGCGTCATCGCGAGGCGCTGGCGCTGGCTGTGGAGCGTTCGGGATACGGCAAGACCAAGTTGCCTGCGGGACAGGCCTGGGGTGTGGCCGTGCATGAGTCGTTCGACTCGGTGGTGGCGTATGTAGTCGTTGCCGAAATGCGCAACAACGCACCGCGGTTGGTCAGCGCTGTGGCCGGTGTTCATTGCAACTTCGCGGTAAACCCGCTGACGGTCGCCGCGCAGGTCGAAGGTGCTGCGTTGATGGGATTGGGCACAACGTTGCCGGGAGCGGCGATCACGATGAAGGATGGTGAGGTTGAGCAGAGCAACTTCCACCAGTACACCGTGGCGCGGTTGACCGACATGCCTGCGATTAGCGTGCACGTGGTGAGTTCGGGCGATGCCCCGACGGGGATGGGTGAGCCGGGGTTGCCGCCGTTGGCCCCGGCGTATGCCAATGCCGTGTTTGCGTTGACGGGCAAGCGTCAGCGCGCGTTGCCGTTCGAAGTCACAACGTAAGCAGGAAGAGCGTCACTCACGAGGGATAAAGAAGGTGGGTCCTGGGAAAGCATGATGGTGAGCCGGACCGGGGCCCCTTTCTGAACCGAGTTGGGTCTATGTCTGAGGGGCGGAAAGGGGCTCCGGTCCGGCCTCCGGACTTCGTGAGAACCGCAATTGTGAGAACCGCGAGTCAGAACGTCACCCGATAAGCAGATGCTTAAAGGGCGCGAAGATGCCTTGCCAGAAGGATTCGGGCACACGCAGCATCAGATAGGTGATGGCGATGTAGCGGAGTGTCTTGCCGACGGCGATGTAGACGAGGCATGAGCGCCATGAGAGCCGGAGCCATCCGGCGAGGGTGCAAAGCGGGTCGCCAACGACCGGCAGCCACGAGAGCAGAAGCAGCGGCGGTCCGAAGCGGCGCATCCAGCGGGTGTAGCGCTCGTTCATGGGCGCTTTGCCATCCGCGTCAACTTTGCCTGCCTTCCCCTGCGGCACATCGACATTAACGGCGACACCACAGGCCGCCGCCCGCGCATGCGCGCGCCGACGCGCCTTGAGCCGCACGAATGCGCGACGCGCCGCGAACCCCATCCACCAGTCCAGCATGCCGCCGAGCGTATTGCCCACGCTGGCCACAACGATGGCGGCCCAGAACATATGCGGATTGAGCGCCACATAGCCGAAGAGCGCGGGTTCCGAGCCCATCGGCAGCAGTGTGGCGGAGAGAAACGACACGAGAAAAATGGCGGGCAAGCCCACGCCGGGTAGCGCCAACACGCCCAGCAGCCAGGTGATAAACGACTCCATGCAGCTCCGCAGAAAGCAAAATCCGACCGAAAAACACCGCATTGACACCGCATCTCCGCCGTCCCCAACCGACCAGACGGTCGGCCAACGACACAGCGAATGCGTGCACACGCGTTTGGCAGAAACAAAAAGTCTGGCGCATAATGCGTGACCATGACCCGACCCTCGACGCCGCCCGTGGCCATTCTACTGGCAGGCGGACTCGGTACCCGCTTCGACGCGGCGGGGCGCCGGAACAAGCTGCTCGCGCCGCTGCCCGGAGATCCCCTGAACCGACCCGTTGCCCTCGCCAGCGCCCACGCGCTGCTGGCGGTATTGCCGCGCGTGATCGCGGTGGTGCGACCGGACTCGGCCGAGCTGGAGAACGTGCTGTTGCAGGCGGGTTGTGAAGTTGTCATGAGCCACGCCACCAAGCGCGGCATGGGTGCGACGCTCGCGGCCGGCATCAATGCCGCCACCGACGAAGATCCGCCCCCGGGGCTCGAGCATCTCGACGGTTGGCTCGTCGCGCTGGCCGACATGCCCTACATCCACCCGAATACCCTGCGCGCGATTGCGAACGGCCTCACGTCGCCCGAAGCCATCGTCGCCCCGAGTTATCAGGGACAGCGCGGCCATCCTGTCGCGTTCGGTTCCGCCTATACCTCACGCCTTGCCGCCCTCGATGGCGACATCGGCGCGCGCGACCTGTTGATTAGCGAGCACATTACGATCGTCGATGTCGACGACGCCGGAATCGTGCGCGACATCGACACCCCAGACGACCTACGCTAGGGCGCGCACTCCCCTTTCCTGCTTTTCCCCGAAAGACCAAGCGCGACCGCCCCGGCGGAAGTGCTGGTCTATCATTGTCCTTTTGTTCCTTGATGTGCCTAACCTGAAGAAGCCCTAAATCATGTCTGACGCAGCTCCTGACTACCTGAAGAAGATCCTGACCGCCAAAGTCTACGACGTCGCCTTTGAGAGCGAACTCGAACCGGCTCGCACGCTTTCCATGCGGCTGCACAATCGAATTTATCTCAAGCGCGAAGACAACCAGACGGTGTTCTCCTTCAAGATTCGGGGCGCGTACAACAAGATGGCCAACCTCAGCGAGGCCGAGCGCGAGCGCGGCGTGCTGACCGCCTCCGCCGGGAACCACGCGCAGGGCGTTGCGTACTCGGCCGCGCGTCTGGGCTGCAAGGCCGTCATCGTCATGCCGGTCACCACGCCGCAGGTCAAGATCGACGCCGTGAAAACCCACGGCGGACGCGCCGTCGAAGTCGTGCTCGCCGGCGACTCGTATAGCGACGCCTACGCCCACGCCATGACGCTGCAAGCCGAGCGCGGCCTGACCTTCGTGCCGCCGTTCGACGACCCCGACGTCATCGCCGGTCAGGGCACCATCGGCATGGAAATCCTGCGCCAGCATCAAGGCCCCCTGCATGCCATCTTCGTGCCCATCGGTGGCGGCGGACTGGCCGCTGGTGTCGCCGCGTACGTCAAAGCCGTGCGTCCGGAGATCAAAGTCATCGGCGTGCAATCGGTCGACTCCGACGCCATGGCGCAATCCATCCACGCGGGCGAGCGGGTTCTGTTGAACGACGTCGGCCTCTTTGCTGACGGCACCGCCGTCAAGTACGTGGGCGAAGAAACCTTCCGCCTATGCAGCGAATATCTCGACGAAGTCGTGCGTGTCGACACCGACCAGCTCTGCGCCGCCATCAAGGATGTGTTCCAGGACACGCGCAGCGTGCTGGAGCCGTCCGGCGCGCTGTCCGTGGCGGGCGCGAAGCTGTACGCCGAGCGTGAGAAGCTCAAGGGCGAAACACTCGTCGCGATCACCTCGGGCGCGAACATGAACTTCGACCGCCTGCGTTTCGTCGCCGAGCGCGCCGAAGTCGGTGAAGCACGCGAAGCCGTGTTCGCCGTCACCATTCCGGAGGCGCGCGGCAGCTTCAAGCGCTTCACCGAAGTGGTGGGCAGCCGCAATGTGACCGAGTTCAACTACCGAATTAGTGAAGCGTCCAGCGCCCACATCTTCGTGGGTATCCAGATGCATAACCGCGACGAAGGCGAGCGTATCAAGGCCGGTTTCGAGCGCCACGGCTTCCCGACGCTCGATCTGTCCAACGACGAACTCTCCAAGCAGCACATCCGCTACATGGTGGGTGGCCGTTCGGCGCTGGCGAGCCACGAAGTGCTGTATCGCTTCGAGTTTCCGGAGCGTCCGGGCGCGCTGATGAAGTTCCTCTCGGCCATGAGCCCGAACTGGAACATCAGCCTGTTCCATTACCGGAATCAGGGCGCGGACTACAGCAACATCCTCGTGGGGATTCAGGTCCCGACCGACGAGAAGGCCGCCTTCCGCGACTTCCTCGCAACGCTCGGCTATCCTTACTGGGACGAAAGCGACAACCCCGTGTACAAGCTGTTTCTCGGGTAAGTCGCAACGTCTTCAATCATCGACACACGACAGGAAATCGCCGCCGCCATGCCCATCACGCTCGAGAACAAACTCGTTGTCGCGATCTCGTCGCGCGCGCTGTTCGACTTCGAAGAAGAGAACCGCGTGTTCGATGCTGGCGTAGCGAGCGGCGACGATCAGTCGTACATGCAGTATCAGCTCGACCGCCTCGACACGCCGGCACCGGCAGGCGTCGCTTTCCCGCTCGTGCAGAAACTGCTCGCGTTCAATCAGGGGAGCGATACCAGCGGAGCGAACGGCGCCAGCGGTGCCGGTGACACGAAAGACAAGCATCGCGTGGAAGTCGTGGTGCTCTCGCGCAACGATCCCGTGAGCGGCATGCGCGTGTTCCGCTCGGCACGACAACTCGATCTCAAGATCGAGCGCGGCGTGTTCACGCGCGGACGCGACCCGTTCGGCTATCTCAACGCGCTGGGGGCACATCTGTTCCTGTCGGCGAACGAGCGCGACGTGCGCGGTGCCCTTGCCGCCGGTTTTCCGGCCGCACGCGTGTACCCGGACTCTGCGAAGAAAGCCGAATTGCATCCCGACGAAATCCGCATCGCTTTCGACGGCGACGCGGTGCTCTTCTCCGACGAGGCCGAGCAGGTCTTCCAGCGCAACGGCCTCGACGCCTTTCAGCAGCACGAAATCGAGCGCGCCGCCACGCCGTTGCCGCCCGGCCCGTTCAAGCCGCTGCTGCTCGCGCTGCACCGTTTGCAAACCCTCGCAGGCCACGAAGTGCCGGTCAAAATCCGCACCGCGCTCGTCACAGCGCGTTCGGCCCCGGCGCACGAACGTGCCATCCGCACGCTGATGGACTGGAAAATCGACATCGACGAGGCGATGTTCCTGGGCGGGCTGGACAAAGGCGCATTCCTGCGCGAGTTCGAGCCCGATTTCTTCTTCGACGATCAGACTCGCCACTGCGAATCGGCGGCCCGCGTCTCTCCGACCGGTCACGTCATCAGTGGCATCGCCAATCATGACCACGCCTGAACAATCTTCGCTCGGCAAGGAAGTTGCCTACACCGAGCAGTACGACCCGTCCCAACTCTTCCCGATCGCCCGTGCGCCCGCGCGTGCGGAAATCGGCGTGCCCGACACCCTGCCGTTCTTCGGCGCGGACATCTGGAACGGCTACGAACTCTCGTGGCTCAACGAGAAGGGCAAGCCGCAAATCGCGCTGCTGACCGCCATGGTGCCGGCCGACTCGCCGTTCATCATCGAGTCGAAGTCGTTCAAGCTGTATCTCGGCTCGTTCGCGCAGACGAAGCTCGCAAATGTGGACGCTGCGCGCGCCCTCATCCAGCAAGACCTGTCGGAAGCGGCAGGCGCACCGGTGCAAGTGAAGCTCGTGGAGCCGAGCGGTTTTGCCAAGCTCGAACTCGACGAACTCGACGGTCTGCTCGTCGACCGGCTCGACATCGATACCGACATCTACGTGCCGGATGCATCGCTGCTTACCGCCGCGTTCGACGAAGCGCCCGTGGACGAAACGCTCGTGTCCAACCTGCTCAAATCGAACTGCCCGGTCACCGGCCAGCCCGACTGGGGCAGCTTGCAGATCCGCTACGTCGGCCCGCCGATCAAGCAGGAAGGCTTGCTCAAGTACGTGATTTCGTACCGGCGTCACACCGGCTTTCACGAGCAATGCGTGGAAGGGATCTTCATGGACATCATGCGCCAGTGCAAGCCGACCCAGTTGGCTGTCTACGCCCGTTACACGCGACGCGGTGGCCTCGACATCAACCCGTTCCGTACCAACTTCACGTTGCCGATGCCGGACAACGCACGCACGGCACGTCAGTAAGCGAAAGCTGGGCTGTCATCCGAGATAGCCCAACTTCGCGATCAGTTTCAGCGCGACGTTTCTGACGTTGGCGTATCTCGGCTCACCGCCGCAACGCGCCATCGTCTGCTTCAACGCTTGGCTCGCGGCGTCGAACTGCCGCAGTTCGATCAGACACTCCCCCACGCGATACATCGGTCCGGGCGCGTCCTGGTCCATGAGCGCCGCCGCCATGAACAGCGGCAGCGCCGCCTCGGGCTCGCCCTGACGTTGCATCGATAGCGCGAGCGCCACCGCGTAGTCCGCTTCGAGCGGACACGCAGACAGCAGCGGCGCAAAACACTCGATAGCCTGCACAAAGTCGCCGCGCTCAAACGCCCCGTAGCCACAGCGATAGACGGCGTCGCACTGCGCGGCGTCCCATTCGCCGGGACGCGGCAAGTCCATCGCCTCGCGTTGCGCTTCGGCGTCGCGCACCGCCGCCAACGCCTCATCGATCTTCCCCGCTACGGAGGTCGACGAGAGCGCGTGTCCCGACGGATCGTCAAACATAGTCACGAGGCCGCACATCCCGCGCGGCTTCGAATTGCACACGCGTGCTGAGCGTCGTCATCTCCCGTCCGGCGTCACGCTGCTTCTTCATGCACCGGCAGATCTGCGCGAGACCGAACGTCACGGCAATCGACGACAGCACCGCCATCCCGCCGCCAACGCCTACCGCGATCCACTGGCCCTGCCTCGTGGCGTCCGACGCGTCGTCCGCCAGGGAGGCTTCAAGGCAGTAGTACGCGCCGGACGCAAGCCCCAGCATGCCGAGCACCGTAATGGCCACGCCGGTCAGTCCATCCGACAGTCCGCCGTGCTGCAACCGGCTCATGGTCTGCGAGCGCAAGCGGACGTCGTCCGGCGTCACAGGGAAGTCGATCGAGATGCGAGCGTCGTCGGCAGACTCGATAATCGCCCGATATGTGGGTGCAACCTGTGCGCTCGGCCCGGCTCCTTCGCTAAATCCAGCTCTCACATTGACCTCCTTTCGGGATAGGAGGCTGAAGCTTGCGCGCTTCCGGGACAACCGACCATCGAAGGCAAACCGCAGACTTTGCGAAACGGTAACGTCCGTATCGGTCAACCGGAAGGCACAGCGTTGGCAACGTCGAAATGAAAAAAGCCGACGATGATCGTCGGCTTTCTCCTGATGCGCGCAGTTAAGCGCAGGCGTCTTACGCCGCCGGCTTCTTGTACGCCACGCAGTCCACTTCCACCTTGCAGTCGATGACCATGCTCGACACGACGCAAGCGCGTGCGGGCGGGTGGTCGCCGAAGTACTCCTTAAACACCTTGTTGAACGACGCGAAGTCGCGCGGGTCGTCCAGCCACACGCCGATGCGCATGACGTGCTCGGTGCCGTAACCGGCTTCGGTCAGAATCGCGATCATGTTCTGGATCGCCTGATGCGACTGGGCGACGATGCCCCCGTCGATCACTTCACCGTCTTTCATCGGGGTCTGCCCCGAGACGAACAGAAAGCCGTCGGCTTCGGTCGCTCGCGCAAAGGGCATGCGCTGGCCGCCAGTGCCCTGCCCGCCTTCCACGCCATATCGTTTGATGCTCATCATCGCTCCTTTCAACGAATCGTTTTCAACAACGCCGGTTCATCACAACAGTTCACAGCACCGGCTGCGGCGTGCCGCGACGCACGAAGCGTCCGGCGCGCGCGTTCTGCGTCGGTGCGCGGTCTTGCCACGAAAGCACACCGTTGACCCACACCGCCGAAATGCCATAGGCGGGTTGCATCGGATCGGTAAACGTCGCGGCGTCGGCCACGGTCGCCGGATCGAACAACACCAGATCGGCCCAATACCCTTCGCGCACGAATCCGCGCTCGCTCAGACCGAAACGCTCGGCGGAAAGCCCCGTCATCTTGTGGACGGCTTCCGCCAGCGGGAACAGTGCCTGCTCGCGGCTGTAGCGTCCCAGCACTCGGGGGAACGCGCCCCACAGACGCGGGTGCGGCAGCGGGTCGTTGGGCAGACCGTCCGAGCCGACGACCGTCGCCGGGTGACGCAAGATGCGGCGAACGTCGTCTTCTTCCATGCAGTGATACACGGCACCGGCCGGTTGCAGACGCTTCGCCGCTTCCATCAGATCGACGCCCCAGTCGGCGGCAATCGTCGCGAGCAGCTTGCCGCCCTGATCGGGATGCGGCTGCGACCAGGTGACGAGAATGTCGAAGTCGTCGGTGACCTGCTTGAGATCGAGCGTCGACGAACTCGCCGTGTACGGATAGCAGTCGCAGCCGACCGGCTGAAAGCGCTGTGCCTTGTCGAGTGCTTCGAGAATTTCGGTGCTGCGCCCCCAGTTGTCGACGCCCGCGCACTTCAGATGCGAGACGACCACCGGCACGCGCGCATGACGTCCGATGCGGAAGGCTTCATCGAGTGCCTCAAGAATCTCGGCGAACTCGGTACGCAAGTGCGTCGCATAAAGGCCGCCCGCTTCCGCCAGCGGTTCGGCCAGCGCGAGGACTTCCTCCGTCGGTGCCGCATTGGCGTTCGCGTAAGCCAGCCCCGTCGACAACCCCAGCGCACCGTTAGCCAGCGCCTCGCGCAATTGCGCGCGCATGCCTTCGATTTCGGCTTCGGTTGCGGGCCGGTCGAGACGATCCATATGGTTGTTGCGCAGCGCCGTGTGGCCGATAAGCGCCGCCACATTGATCGACGGTTGCGCCTTTTCCAGCGCCTCGACATACGCGGCGAACGTCGGGTATTGGAACGCGTTAGCCTCGCCCAGCAGATTCATCGGATCGGGCGGATCGCCCTTGAGCGTAACCGGCGAGGCGCTGATGCCGCAGTTGCCCACGACCACCGTCGTCACGCCCTGCGACAGCTTCGGCGTCATTTCCGGCGCGCGCACAACGTTGGTGTCGTCGTGCGTATGGACGTCGATGAAGCCGGGACTCAGCACGTTGCCATTGCCTGCGACGACTTGCGTCGCCTGCCAGCCCGAGCGCTCGCCCGCTGGCGTAATCGCGTGGATGCGGCCATCGCGCAAAGCCACGTCGAAGCGATCGTCCGTCATGGGGGTGCCGGAGCCGTCCGCCAGACGAACGTCGGTGATCAGCGTATCGACCGTGCGATCGGCAAGATTTCCGCTGCGATCCATGATGTCAGTCATGTCAGTCTCCCAGAGGCTGACGATCGCCGCCGCCCCGATGTGTGTCGAGCACATATTTGATTCGTCGCAACAGCGCCTGACTCTGCGGCTTGGCGAGCAACGCCAGTTCCGTAGCCAGCACGTCCATGGCAAGCAGCATCGCGTAACGCGACGACGACGGTTTAAAAATGAAATCGGTTTCCAGCGCGCGGATCGGCAACACCTCGTCGGCGAGCGCCGCGAGCGGCGAGCCGGTCGCCGTGACGGCCACGACCTGCGCGCCGTATTCGCGCGCAATCTCGCAGGCGGACAGCAGCTCCGGCGTGTGGCCGCTTACCGAGAAGGCGAGTACGACGTCGTCACGACCGAGCGTTCCCGCGACCATGCGCGCAAGCACGGCATCCTGATAGCTCGCGACCGGGCGGCCCAGACGCACGAGTCGGTAGCGCGCCTCGTCCGCCAGCAGCGACGACCCGCCGCCCATCCCGAACGCGTACACCATGCGCGCCGAGAGCAGTCGCGTGGCGGCACGTCGCACGGTATCGGGCTTGATCAATCCGCGATGCACCTGCAACGTCGTCTGAATATCGTCGGCAATCCGGTCGATGGTCTCGCCGCCGCCATCCTGCCCGTTGGCCGCGCTCGCGCCAAGAAAGCGCTGGCCGACGACCGCAGCCTGCGCCAGTCGCAACTTGAGGTCGCGCACGTCGCGGCAGCCCATCGCCTTGGCGAAGCGGGTCACGCTCGCCTCGCTCACGCCCGCGCGCTCGGCAAGCACGTTGATCGACGCCGCGGCGGCACCCGCCACGTCTTCCAGTACGACCTGTGCGACTTTGCGTTCCGCCTGACTCAGCGCGTCGCTGCGTTCTGCAACGCGGGTCACGATATCGAAGGTTTCGGCCATATATCCGGTCTAAGCGGCGTCCCAAGGGTCGGACGCTCAATATTTGTTACTTTATAACAAAACTGTCAAACACTGGTAATTAAACGCTATTATAGGAGCCATCCAGCGGCTTTCAGCGCACAGACATGAGGAGAAATGGGAATGAGTGATACAAACTATCAACACGGCATGATCGATACCCTCAACAAGGGTCTGGGTGCGCTGGACGCGCCGCTCGCCCCGTCAGCCGCGACCGGTCTGGGTTGGAATCTGCTGAACGAAGACCTGAGCCTGCCCACGGCGGTGCTCTATGAAGACAAGATTCGTCACAACCTCGCGTGGATGCAGCGTTTCGTGCATGAGTACGGCGTGAAGCTCGCCCCGCACGGCAAGACGACGATGGCTCCGAAGCTGTTCCGTCGTCAATTGGACGGCGGCGCATGGGGCATCACGCTCGCCACGGCACAGCAGACGTACGCGGCCTATCACCACGGCGTGCGCCGCGTGCTCATGGCGAACCAGCTCGTCGGCAAACGCAACATGACGATGATTGCCGACCTGCTGAAGGATCCCGACTTCGAATACTTCTGTCTGGTGGATTCCGCCGCTGCGGTGGTCCATCTAGGCGAGTTCTTTCGCGCGCGCGGCCAGACGATTCAGGTATTGATCGAACTCGGCGTGACGGGTGGCCGCACGGGTGTGCGCGACGCAGCGCAACAGCAGGCTGTACTCGATGCGCTCACGCAATATCACGACGCCGTCAAACTCGCGGGCGTGGAAGTGTACGAGGGCGTGCTGAGCACGGAAGCCGACATCCGCGCTTTCCTGCAACGCGCGGTGGGCATCACGCGCGAACTGGTCGCAGCGGGTCGCGTCGAGCGCAACCCGGCGGTGCTCTCGGGTGCGGGGTCGGCATGGTACGACGTGGTCGCGGACGAGTTCGCACACAAGGACGTGGGCGCGCCGCTGGACGTAGTACTGCGTCCCGGCTGCTATCTCACGCACGACGTGGGCATCTACAAAGCGGCACAGGCACAGATCGCGACGCGCAATCCCATCGCGAAGCAGATGCGCTCGCAACTGCAACCGGCGCTGCAACTGTGGGCGTACGTGCAATCGATTCCTGAGCCCGAGCGCGCCATCATTGCGCTGGGCAAGCGCGACGCCGCGTTCGATGCGGGCATGCCGGAACCGGCGCAGCAGTTCCGTCCGGGTGAGAGCAAGTCACCGAAGGCGACGCCCGAGCACTGGGAAGTCACCGGCATGATGGATCAGCACGCCTATCTGCGCATCGCCCCGGGCGACGACATCCGCGTGGGCGACATGATTGCGTTCGACATCTCGCACCCGTGCCTGACGTTCGACAAGTGGCGTCATCTGCCGGTCGTCGACGGTGATTACAACGTCGTGGAGATCGTGCAGACGTTCTTCTGATCGTCGTCACTGCTCATCTTCAACGTCGCAAAGAAAAAGCCGCTTCGAATCCGAAGCGGCTTTTTTTGTGGCCGACGTCCACCGAGGCGAGCGATCTATGAGGCGTTTTTGGTGGCTCGCTTCCGCGCAGGCGTGGTGTCCTTGGCGTTCGGTGCAGCAGGTGCGGCAGCGCCCGATTTCGCTCGCGACGCCACCGACTTGAACTGCGCCTCCAGATGCACGAGCGCGCTCTCCAGCGTGGCGATCTCGTCGGGCGTCATGCCTTCGAGCGTGTCGTCGAAGAAGGCCTGACGGCGCGGCGTTGCCTCGTCGTGCACGGCCATGCCCGCGTCCGTCAGCGTCACATTCGTCAGACGATTGTCGTCCGGGTCGGTTGCGCGCGACAGCCAGCCGAGCGCTTCCATCGACTGAAGCTGACGCGTGAGCGAGGCCGGATCGAGTCGGCAATGCTCCGCGAGAAACTTCTGCGAGCAAGTACCGCGTTCGGCCAGCGAAAGAATGATGCGCCAGCGCGGCAGCGGATGCCCGACCTGCGCGTCGAAGGCGAGCATCATCGCGCGGTACGTCAGACTCAGTTGCTGAATGACGTTACGTTTCAAAGCCGTCGGCATCGCGTCACTCCCCTGCTGGCGGCTGCGGTTTCGCGCCGCGCGTCAGACGAATGAGCGGCACGCGCCGCACAAACCACAACCCGGCAAGCGCCGCCGCGAGCGACACCATCTGCCCGCTGTGAATGGCAGCAACGAGCGACGTGCGCGCCGATTCGATAAACAGCGCGCCGTTCTGGCCCATGTGCGCGAGCGTCATCAGAAAATCGCTCTGTGCCGTGGCATTCACGAGGATCTGCGGATCGGAGAGTTGCGACGTGAAACGCGTGCCTTCGTTGGCCGCCAGCGCGTCGGTGACGCGCGCCGTATAGCTGTGATTTACCAGCGTGCCGACGATGGCCGTGCCGAGCATCCCGCCGATCATGCGCAGCGATTGCATCAGCGCGGTGGCGATCCCGAGGTGCGCACGTCCTGCGACTTCCTGTGCGAAGACCGTCAGGTTCGGCATCACGAAGCCGAGGCCCAGCCCGGCAAGGAACATGTACGCGGCGATCAGCAGATGCGAGGTGCCGCGATGCGTGGTGATGATGCCCGCGCAGGCCAGTGCAAGCAGCAGGAAGCCGCCGTACAACATCACGTTCGGATTGGGCAGACGGGTGATCAGACGACCGTTCACGATGCTGCCCACGGTGATACACACGACCAGCGGCGTGATGAGCAGACCGGTTTCACGCGGCGAGAGTCCGAACCCGCCTTGCAGCAGCAGCGGCGCGTAGAACAGCAACCCGAACATCGAGAATCCGGCAAAGACGGACAGCACGAACAGCGGCGCGAGCGATTTGTCGCGGAACATCTCGAACGGCAGAATCGGATGCGAGGTGCGTTGCTCCCACCGATAGAGCGCGAACGACGAGACGACCAGCACGACAGCCAGCGTCACCACGCCGCGCGAGAGACCGTCGGCAGGCAGCCATTCGACGAGCATCTGCAAACTGCCGAGCGCTGCGGTGATGAGCACCGCGCCGAGCCAGTCGATGCTGGCCTTGCTGTGTTCTTCGGCGCGCATTTGCGGCAGGTGGCGTCCGATGAACCAGATGCCGAGCAAACCGACGGGCAGATTGACGTAGAAGACCGAGCGCCAACCGTAGGCTTCGGTGAGGAAACCGCCCAGCGACGGCCCGATGGCGTTCGCAATGCCGAAGGCGGAACTGAGCATGACCTGCCAGCGCAGACGCACGTGAGGATCGGGGAACAGTTCCGGCACACACGCGAACGCGGTGCCGACGAGCATGCCGCCGCCGATGCCCTGCAAGGCGCGGGCGAAAACGAGGAACGGCATGCTGTTGGCCGCACCGCAGAGAACCGACGCTGCGGTGAAGACGATGATCGCCGCCATGACGAATCGCTTGCGGCCATAGAAATCGCCGAGGCGTCCGAAGATGGGGACGGTGATGACGGAGGTGAGGAGATACGACGTTGCGACCCACGCGTAGTACTCGAACCCCTTGAGTTCCGCGACGATGGTCGGCAGTGCTGTCCCGACCACAGTCTGGTCGAGCGCCACCATCATCGTGCAGAAACAAAGGCCGAGCATCGCCACGAGCGACTGCCGGAAGGGCAACACCTGCCCCGCCGAGTGCGGGGTGCTAGGACTGGGAGCCATTTTTGGATGGATCAATGTTTGATCAGTCAACGATTCTAGCACGTTTGGTGCGTAGGGGATTCGAGCACGGGTGATCACGACGGCTTGCGGCTGGACGCACGTCCCCCGCCCGCGCTATTGTTCTGCTTCCGCGCCGCCGATTCGCTGGCCGGCCATCCTTGCTGTCGTTGCTCTACCCCGTCGCCCAACGACGGCGGCCACGACATTCCTCCGATTCACAAGGTATCGAGCTGTCTTGAGTGCATTGAAACAGGCGCTGAACGAAGGCCATTTCGTCTGCGTGCTAGAGGTCGTTCCTCAACAATCCCCTTCACGTTTGGCTTCCCTTGCGCAGATCCTGCAACGCGGGCATCTGGCGGGCTGGCCGCTGCTGCCCGCCTTCGCCGATCGCGTTGGCCTGCACTCGGACCTGAGTCCTCTGGAAGGCGCGGACGCGTCAGGCAACCCGGCCTCATCGCTACTGCATTTCTCCGGCAAGGATCGTGAGCGCGCAGACCTGATTCGTCACATCGCGTCGATGAAGGCTCAGGGGCTGAATCAATTGCTGTTGCTCAGCGGGGACCGCCTGCCGGGCCACCATCCCGGTCAGAAACCAGTGCGCTATCTGGAGTCGGTGCCCGCGTTGCAAATCGCCCGCGAGCAATGCCCCGACTGGTTGCTGGGCGCAGCGTTGAATCCCTTCAAATATCGCGAAGAAGAAGGCGGTGCGCAGTACCTTAAGGCGCAGAAGAAGCTGCTCGCGGGTGCCGATTTCTTCACCCTGCAACTGGGTTTCGATGCCGCCAAGCATCGGGAAGCGCAGACATGGATGGCAGCTCAGCCCATCAGCCGACGCATGATGGCCTGCGTGATGCGACTGACCGAAAAGCGCGCGGCCGTTCTGCAGAACGTGCCCGGCATCGTCGTCACCGACTCCATGCGTGAGCTACTGAGCAAGGAGCGAGAGGTGTCGCCGGACTACGCCAGCGCGCGAACCCTCGAACGCATGGCATTACAGATCGTCGGCCTGCAATGGATGGGGTATGCCGGGGTGCACGTGTCCGGTGTGCACACGCTGGATGAGCTGCTTGCGTTGGAGCAAGCGATCACCGTTCAGCGCGACAGCGTGACCTCACTGGCCGATTGGCATGAACGGTGGCATGCAAGCTGGCAGATGCCGGGGGCGTCGCCGGTTTGCTTTGCGCCGGACACCGACGCGTGGGAGATGGGGCAGTCAAACGTCGTCGCGACCCGCAGCGAGCGGCTGCGATACACGCTGCTCTCGTCCGTGCATGAACAGTTCTTCAACCGCACGGGATGGCTTGGCAAAGCGTTCGGCTGGACCGTGTCGCAGCCACTCTGGAAGTCAGGCGTCGCAGCGCGAGCCCTTCATGCAGTCGAACGAACGCTGAAACGGCCGCTGGTCGGCTGCGATACCTGCGGACACTGCCGCTTGCAGGACACCCTCTACGTATGCCCCGAGACGTGCCCGAAAGGCCTGGCAAACGGCCCCTGTGGCGGCACCCGGCTCAATCGTTGCGAGTTTGGCGACCGCGAGTGTGTCCACAGCGTCAAATACCGGATCGCCAAGTCAGTCGATCAATTGCCCGTGCTCGCGCACACACTCATTCCCAACATCGAAGCAGGCAACCGGCACCGAAGCTCGTGGCCCGAATGGTTCGCGGTCGTCGACTCGACACCGGAAAAATAATCGCGCCCTCGCTCACACCCCGTTGTGATCGGCGATGTTGCGATACTGCCCTTTGAAATACAGCAACGGCTGATTCGCCGCAGCGTTCTGTGCGTCTAACGCTTTGACTTCACCGATCACAATCATGTGATCGCCTGCGGCGTGCTCCGCGTAGATTTCGCAATCCAGCCAGTGAAGACTGCCCGGAATGATGGGATTGCCCAGCGGCGAAATCTGCCAGTCGACGCCACGCCATTTGTCCGTGCCTCGCCGGGCGAACTGGTTGGAAATGTCCGCTTGCGCTCCCGAGAGGATGTTGACGGCGAAGCGTCCCGCCTGACGGATCTTGGGATAACTGGCCGACGTAGCCATGACGCTGAACGACACCAGCGGCGGATTCGTCGACACGCTGTAGAACGACTGACAGGTGAAGCCTAGCGGCTCGTCGTCGATGTGCGACGTAATGATCGTGATACCGGAGGCGTAGTGCCCGAGCGCTTCGCGAAAGCGCAGTGGCTCGATGGCCGGACTGGGAAGTGACATAGCTGGGGGAAATACCGGGGGCAATTCAACTGGCACAAACCAACCCGTCCGTCGTGCACCCGATCCTTTCAGATCGGCCACAACGTCTTACGGGCTGGCTTGCGCCGGATGGCTCAGAACTTAGTTCGACAGTTCTCGACGCACGATTTCCGCGCCGGCACTCAGTGCAGCCAGCTTGCCGCGTGCCACCGAACGGGGCAGCGGTGCCATACCGCAGTTGGTGCACGGGAAGAGCTTGTCGGCATCGACAAACTTCAACGCCTTGCGCAGCGTGCTGGCGACCTCTTCCGGCGTTTCAATGGTTTCGGACGCTACGTCGATGGCTCCGACCATCACCTTCTTGCCGCGAATGAGTTCGATCAGATCGATGGGCACATGCGAGTTGTGGCATTCCAGCGAGATCATGTCGATGCTGGATTTTTGCAGCTTCGGGAAGGCTTCTTCGTATTGACGCCATTCCGAACCCAGCGACTTCTTCCAGTCCGTATTGGCCTTGATGCCATAGCCGTAGCAAATGTGAACGGCCGTTTCGCACTTCAGGCCTTCAATGGCGCGCTCCAGCGTCGCCACGCCCCATTCGTTGACTTCGTCGAAGAAGACGTTGAAAGCCGGCTCGTCGAATTGAATGATGTCGACGCCTGCCGCTTCCAGTTCCCTCGCTTCCTCATTGAGGATCTTTGCGAATTCCCAGGCCAGCTTTTCACGGCTCTTGTAATGATCGTCGTACAGCGTGTCGATCATCGTCATCGGGCCGGGCAGCGCCCACTTGATCGGTTGCTTAGTTTGCGCGCGCAGGAACTTCGCGTCTTCGACGAACACCGGCTTTTGGCGGGCGACAGCACCCACGACTGTCGGCACGCTCGCGTCGTAGCGGTCACGAATTCGCACGGTCTGACGATTGTTGAAATCGACGCCGTCGAGGTGTTCGATAAACGTCGTCACGAAATGCTGACGCGTTTGCTCGCCGTCGCTGACGATATCGATGCCCGCGTGTTGTTGCTCTTGCAGAGACAAACGCAGCGCATCTTGCTTGCCCTGCACCAATTCTTCACCTTCCAGCTTCCACGGCGACCAGAGTTTCTCGGGTTCTGCGAGCCAGGACGGTTTCGGCAAACTACCAGCAGTCGAAGTCGGCAACAATTTTTTCACGATGAATGACCTTGCGTTTTAAGTGAGTCAATGAGCGTAATTAGCGGACCACTGATCAAGCGTTGCGCGGTAGGGTTTGACGAAGTGTTCCTCAACAAACTTTCCCTGCTCGATAGCCAGACGGCTACGTTCTTCTCGATCGTAGACAATGCGAGTCAGCGAGTAATCCTGATGCTTCAGACTCGGCTGATAGGATTCCCCGGCGGCGGAATTCGCGTTGTAAATCTCGGGGCGATAGATCTTCTGGAACGTGTCCATCGTGCTGATGGTGCTGATCAGTTCGAGATCCGTGTAATCGCCCAGCAAGTCGCCGGAGAAATAGAAAGCCAAAGGCGCGACGCTATTGCGCGGCATGAAATAGCGAACTCGCAAGCCCATCTTCGCGAAGTATTCGTCGGTGAGCGAATACTCGTCCTGCAAGTATTCGGTGCCCAGCACAGGGTGCACATTGGCCGTCCGACGATAGGTACGCGTGCTCGATACGCTCAGGCAAATGACAGGCTGCTTGTTGAAGTTGGCCTTGTAAGCGTCCGAACTCACGAACGCCCTGAACAACTTGCCATGCAGGTCGCCGAAATTCTCCGGCGTGCCGAACTTCGGCTGATCCTTGTTATGCGCCAGCAGGAGCACGCTGAAGTCGTAATCGCGCACGTACGACGAGAAGTTGTTCCCCGCCATGCCGTCGATCAGCACGTTGTTCTTCTTGTCGAAGATGCTGGTTTTCAGTATTTCGATCAGCGGCAGCGCGCTTCCATGACTCTCACCGCCAATGCTCATTTCGACGGAAATGATGTCGAGCTTGACGGTGTAACGGTCGCCCTTCGGATTGTCCCAATGCGCCAGCGCATTGAAACGGTTGTCGATCATCTGGAGGGTGTTGCGCAGGTTTTCCTGACGGCTGCTGCCACGCGCCAAATTGGCGAAGTTGGTCGTGATGCGCGTATTGTCCGACGGACGATAGTCCTCGTCGAAACTAATGCGCTTGATGGCGAATGTGAAATCTTGGCTCATGATGATCTGACGCTCTGATTCTGAAATTGGAACTTACTTGCCCTGTTCTGCGGTGTCGTCACCGTAGAACGTCACGCCGAGCTGAATGCGCTCACGACCGTTTTCCACACGATGCTTATTCGTGTCGCGCAGCGAATAGACGCAGCCGCAATACTCTTGCTGATAGAAGTTCTCGCGCTTGCTGATCTCGATCATGCGGGCGGACCCGCCGCCTTTGCGCCAGTTGTATTCCCAGTACAGCATGTCGGGATAGTGAGACGCGGCACGCACGCCGCAATCGTTGATCTGCTGCATGTTCTTCCAGCGCGAGATCCCGAGCGAACTCGTGATGACCGGAAAGCCATGTTCATGGGCGTACAGCGCGGTGCGCTCGAAGCGCATGTCGAAGCACATCGTGCAACGCACGCCGCGCTCCGGTTCGTGCTCCATGCCTTTGGCACGTTCGAACCAGTTATCGCGGTCGTAATCGGCGTCGACGAACGGAATCCCGAACTTCTCGGCAAAACGGATGTTCTCGTTCTTGCGAAGTTCGTATTCCTTGAGCGGATGGATATTCGGGTTGTAGAAGAAGATCGTGAAGTCGATGCCGGAAGCCTGAATGGCTTCCATGACTTCACCGGAGCACGGCGCGCAGCATGAGTGCAGCAGCACCTTCTTGTGCCCGCCGGGTAATGCCAATGGCTTGCGTTCGGCTGCGGACGCCATGAGAAGCTCCATGAATAACGCCCGCTTACGTCGGACTAAGAGCTTCGGATTATGGTGCCCACCCCACCATTATGAAAATCGATAAATTCTCATATTTCCATGAATACCGTTCATACAGAACGCTACAACGAGGCGTCAGGCCTTGGCGGGCTTCTTCGCCTGCTCGATAAAGGCGCGCAGGTAATCGGTACCCATATCGGCCTCGCGCGCGCCCAGATAGATGTGTTTGGCGATGCCGTTCTTCCCCAGCCGAACGGGCACGACATCCATCTTGTCCGCGTACTCCAGCACCAGCCAGCGGGGTAGCGCCGCCACGCCCCGGCCGCTCGCGACCATCTGCATCATGATGTCGGTCGTCTCGATAGGCTTATGACGCCGAGGTGTGATGCCCGCCGGCGTGAGGAACATGTTGTAGATATCCAGACGGTCGACCGGCACCGGATAAGCCACCAGCACCTCGTTGGTCAGTTGCTTGGGCTTGATGTATTCCTCTTTGGCCAGCGCATGGTTGCTGGCAACGACCAGCACCTGTTCGTAATCGAACACCGGCTCGAAGACGAGCCCGGGCTTGTTTAGCGGATCGGGCGTGACCAGCAGGTCGATCTCGTAACCGAACAGCGCGCCGATGCCCCCGAACTGGAATTTCTGTTTGACGTCGACATCGACGTCCGGCCAAGCGGCCAGATAGGGCGACACGACCTTGAGCAGCCACTGGTAGCAAGGGTGGCACTCCATGCCGATGCGCAGCGCGCCCCGCTCACCCTGCGCGAACTGCTGCAAGCGTTCTTCGGCCAGATCCAGTTGCGGCAAGACCCGGTTGGCCACGGCCAGCAAGTATTGACCGGCCTGCGTCAGACGCAGGCTTCGGCCTTCGCGCAACCAGATGTTGGTGCCCAACTGCTGCTCCAACTTCTTCATGCTGTGGCTGAGCGCCGACTGCGTTACGTGCAGCACACCTGCGGCGGCGGTCAGCGACCCCTGCTTTTCCACCTCCTGAACGATGGACAAATGGATACGGTCAAGCATGATGGATGAGCAAAATTCATATTTCGTTGCGATGCCGGGATTTTACGTCATAGAACACCGCGCTTGCCATGCGCTCCACCACAGCGATCAAGCCGGATGAAGCGCCCCCGTCGCGATGACAGGGCCGGTCGGTTGCCCGGTGGGCGATCCCCCAGGCGGTTCGAGGGAGACGGCGAGGACAGCGGCGGTACCGCGCAGCGCGTCGGCCGTCGTGCGAGACAGCGGGATCGTCACCGTTTGTGCGGGATCGAAAACGCCGAGCGGGACGGGTTTGGCATCCCCCTGCACTAGCCACAACTCCGTCACCTTGTCTGCGGCAATCGTGGGATGGGTTGCGGGGACAATGAGCAACTGATCCTGTTGCGACGCGATGGTCGCAGTCCAATGTGCAACGCCATCCTGCCGCGCGATGGTTGCGACGCGATAGTTGAGCGAGACGGATGGCGTCGGCGCGCCACCCGGCAAGGCGAACTTGAGCGCCACGGCAAGCAGCACCAGCGCCGCAACGCTCGCACCGATGCCCAGCCATCGCCACAGTGGCAGAGAGTCCCAGAGCTCAACCGGCGGCGCATGTGGCATCGCACGGGTTGTTGCACCCGGTTGCGTCGACCGGATCGCCTGCTCGACACGCTGCCACACTCGATCTGGTGGCGCTTCGTGCGGCAAGTCTTCGGTCAGCGGCGTCAGACGATCCTGCCAGAACGTCAGTTGCGCCTGTAATGCCGGATTCGCCAATGCCTCCCGCTCCAGCGCCAGACGTTCGTCCGCCTCCATCACGCCGAGCACGTGCTCGGCGCAACGCAGATCGTCGTCGGAATGCGCGGGCGTGTTCATGGCTCAAGACACCGTTTTAGCTGCATTAGGCTGCGACGTATCCAGCTCTTCACGGTGCCGAGCGGGACGGCAAGGCGCTCCGCAAGCTCGCTGTATGCCAGCCCGCTGAAAAATGCCTCGCACACGGCATTGCGTTGTTGTGGCGGAAGAAGTTGCAGACAGTGTTCCAGCCGACGCCGTGCTTCGCTGGCCTCCGCCATCCGCAACGGCGAGGGGGTCTCGGCGGGGATATTGAGAGCGTGGTCCTCGTCTAGCGACGCTTCGCGAGACTGCCGCAGGCGGTCGATCACGCGGTTGCGAGCCAGCGTAATCAGCCAGGTCATCGCCGTGCCACGGGTGGCATCGAATGCCGAAGCTCGCCGCCACACGTTGACGTAGACGTCCTGCAGCAGATCCTCGGCTTCCGCACGGTCGGACACCATGCGCAGGATCACGCCGAAGATCCGTGCAGACGTCTTTCGATAGAGCGCGGCGAACGCCTCGCGATCTTCGTTCGCGACGGCGCTCAGCAGCGCGCCTAGCTCCTCGCGCGCAGCCATGCGTGCCGCGTCCGCAGGCGGTTGTGCAGATGCTGAGCGTGGCTGATCTTCGTTTTCCCGGGACTCGTTCATGCGTGTAAGGCACTCGCGAAAATCACTACGGTGGAGTTCAGCGGAATATAGCACCTTCGCCTCCCGTCGGGAGATGCCTCGACAATTCAGCCATTCGCGCGACGAGCGGGGAACGGCGTACCTGTCCACACATACGAGCGGGGAGCCCGCGCGGATGCACCGCGCCCGCTATTCTCCCTGTCCTCTCCACGACAAGCGCATCTTTTTGCGCCTTCGCATCCGACGACGAAGTCGACTCGTATTTGTCGTTGCTTCCGCTTCGCGAAGCGCTATAGAACGGGTGAAGACATGAGAACGCAACGATTTGGTGGATTTCTGCTGGTACTTCTCGCCGCCGGTTACTTCCCGGGCATGCACGCCACAGCGGCGTCGATGGACGGCAGCGAGAAGACCGTCATGGTGGGCGGGGCGGCGATGTACCCATCGAAGAACATCGTCGAAAACGCCGTGAACTCGAAGGACCACACAACACTGGTCGCGGCCGTGAAGGCAGGCGGTCTCGTCGACACGCTGTCCGGGCCGGGGCCGTTCACCGTCTTCGCGCCGACCAACGAGGCCTTTGCCGCGCTTCCCGCCGGCACCGTCGACACGCTGCTCAAACCGGAGAACAAGCCGACACTGGTCAAGGTGCTGACGTATCACGTCGTCCCCGGCAAGCTGGGCGCACAAGAACTGATGGGCATGGTGAAAAGCGGTGGCGGCAAGGCGATGCTCAAGACCGTGGAAGGCGACTCGCTGACCGTCCAGCAGAGCGGTAATGGTTTGACCGTCACCGATGACAAAGGCAACGTCGCCAAAGTCACCATCGGCGACGTGTTCCAGTCCAACGGCGTGATTCACGTCGTGGACAAGGTGCTGATGCCCTGAACGCTCGATAGGCACACAGGGAAGTGACGACCACAGGCATCGCGCGTGCGCTTGTCGCGCGGTGCCGCATCCGGCGTGAGGCGGTTCCATTTGTTTGGATGACGAAACGAATCGACAAGGAACGCCGACATTCCGAACCTTTCGGACGTTTAAGCGTTGACCTTATACTGCGTCCCCTCCCCCCCAATTGATGCACACCATGGAACCCCTGCTGCAACTGCGCAACGCGCGCCCGGCCGACGTCGACCGCTGCTACGAGATCGAGATCAGCGCGTATGAAGGCGACGAAGCCGCCACGCGCGAGAAAATCGCCACGCGTATCGACCAATACCCCGAAGGCTTTCTTGTTCTGACGCGCGACGAGCAAATCGTCGGTTTCATCAATTCGGGTTGCGCGCACGACGTCGTCATGTCCGACGAAGCGTTCAAGGAATTGGTCGGTCATGACGCGGCCGCGCCCAACGTCGTGATCATGTCCGTCGTGCTCTCCCCGGACGAGCAGGGCAAAGGCTACGCCCGCATGCTGATGACGGCCTTCGTCGAGCGCATGCGCGCGGCCGGTAAGGCAACCATCCACCTGATGTGCAAGGAGCGGCATGTCCCGCTGTACGAGCGCTTCGGGTACACGTACGTCAAACCCTCGCCGTCGGACCATGGCGGCATGGCTTGGCATGAAATGGTGATGACGCTCTGACGTCCACGGCTGGCGGAGACGCCCCCTCCCCGCCAGCGCCGCCGCCTCGCTGCACCGCACCATTCCGTCACGCTCAGCGCCCCAGAGGGCGATTTGTTGCGCCAAAGCGGCAGGCGGTAGCGAAAAGTAGTCCCCGACCGGTCTCCCGCAGTACAATCCCCCCCACTCCGCATTCCCCTCCGTTGGCCGGTTCGGTGATTCCGAGCCGGGCACGCCATTTCCCCGGGACTTCCACAAGACGTCTGATGTCCATACGCCGGGGATGAGCGCAACCTCGTCAGACCCGCGAATGCCTGACGACCCGGGCCGGGGGGGACGCTTTATTCGCACTTGAGGAACAGAACTTTGGCTTCATCGGAACACGACCCGTCCCGCGCTGGCGGCGAGCCGGGCGCATCGGCCCCGGGCGCACCGACCGAATTGCGCCGCTCCCTGTCGGCGCGCCACCTGACGATGATCGCCGTCGGCGGGTCCATCGGCACCGGCCTGTTTGTCGCCTCGGGCGCCACCATCGCGCAGGCGGGCCCCGGCGGGGCGCTGCTCGGTTATGTGCTGATCGGCCTGATGGTCTACTTCCTGATGACCAGTCTGGGCGAGCTGGCCGCCGCCATGCCCGTGTCCGGTTCGTTTTCGACCTATGGCGCGCGCTACGTCGACGAAGGCTTCGGCTTCGCGCTGGGCTGGAACTACTGGTACAACTGGGCCGTTACCGTCGCCGTGGACCTCGTGGCCGCGCAGCTCGTCATGGCGTACTGGTTTCCCGACGTTCCCGGGGTCTACTGGAGCGCCCTCTTCCTCGCCATCACCTTCGGTCTGAATGCGTTATCGGCACGCGGCTTCGGTGAAGCCGAATTCTGGTTCGCGCTCATCAAGGTGATTGCCGTGCTGGCCTTCGTGGTCATGGGCGTGATGATGCTGCTGGGCATCATTCGCGGTGGCGAGACGGGGGGTGTCGCCAACTGGACGATAGGCGACGCGCCCTTCGCGGGCGGTTTCGCGGCGCTCATCGGTGTGGCGATGGTCGTGGGCTTCTCGTTCCAGGGCACCGAACTCATCGGGATCGCAGCGGGCGAGTCCAAGGACCCGGCGCGCAATCTGCCGCGCGCCGTGCGTCAGGTCTTCTGGCGCATTCTGCTGTTCTACGTGGCAGCGATTCTCGTGATCGGCCTGCTGATTCCGTACACCGATCCGCATTTGCTGCGTAATGACGTCACCGATATCAGCGTCAGCCCGTTCGCCCTGATCTTCGAGCGCGCGGGACTGCTGGGTGCGGCCTCGGTCATGAATGCCGTGGTGCTGACCTCCGTGCTCTCGGCGGGCAACTCGGGGATGTACGCTGCAACGCGCATGCTCTATAGCCTCGCGCGCGACGGCAAAGCACCGAAGATCTTCGGCAACATCTCTCGCAACGGCGTGCCGATGTCGGCGCTGCTGGCGACGGCCGCCGTCGCCGCCCTGTGCTTCTTCACGTTCGTGTTCAGCCCCAACGCCGTCTACATCTGGCTGCTCAACACCTCCGGCATGACGGGCTTCATCGCTTGGCTGGGCATTGCCATCAGCCATTACCGCTTCCGTCGCGGGTACGTCCGGCAAGGCCACGATCTGGCCAATCTGCCTTACGTCTCGCCGTTCTTCCCGTTCGGTCCGATCTTCGCCTTCGTGCTGTGCCTGATCATCACGCTGGGCCAGAACTACGAAGCGTTCCTTCAGGACAAGATCGATTGGGGCGGCGTGGTGGCGACGTACATCGGCATTCCGCTTTTCTTGTTGATCTGGGCGGGCTACCGGTTGGTGCGCGGGTCGCATTTCGTGAAGTACCGCGACATGCATTTCCCCCATGGACAAATGGGACAAATGCGCGCCCGCACGGGTTCGACGGATGGGGAATCGGTTGGAGAGACGGCCTGAAAGGCTGACGCTTCAGACGTACATTCGGATGTTCTGCAAGGGCGAGGTTGTTGATCCTCAGCCCGCCCTTGCAGTGATTTACGACTTCACCAATTACTTCAGCACGCTGTCCAGCGCCTTCGCGAATCGATTCACGGCAGCGTCGACATCGTTCAGTTTGTCCAGGCCGAACAGGCCGATACGGAACGTCTTGAAGTCTTCCGGCTCGTCGCATCGCAGCGGCACACCGGCAGCGGTCTGCACACCCACGTCGGCAAACTTCTTCCCTGTGCGAATGCCATCGTCGTCGGTATAGCAGACGACGACGCCCGGTGCTTCGAAGCCTTCCGCCGCCACGCTCTTAAAGCCCTTCTCCGCCAGCAGCGCACGGATGCGTCGGCCGAGTTCGAGCTGTTCGTCGCGGACCTTCTCGAGACCATCGGCTTCGGTTTCCTTGATGACGTCGCGCAGCACGGCCAGGCTGTCGGTCGGCATGGTGGCGTGATAGGCGAAGCCGCCCTTCTCGTACGCTTCCATGATCTGGAGCCACTGGCGAAGATCGCACGCGAAGCTGGTGCTCGTGGTGCTATCGATGCGCTCACGCGCGAGTGCGCCGAGCATCACCAGTGCGCAGCACGGCGATGCGCTCCAGCCCTTCTGCGGAGCGCTGATCAGCACGTCCACGCCGCACGCCTGCATATCGACCCACACCGTCCCCGATGCAATGCAATCAAGCACGAACATACCGCCGACCGAATGCACCGCGTCGGCCACAGCGCGAAGATACGCGTCGGGCAGCATCATGCCGGAGGCCGTCTCAACGTGCGGCGCAAACACCAGATCCGGCTTCTCTGCCTTGATGGCGGCGACCACTTCATCGATCGGTGCGGGGGCAAACGGCGCTTGTCGTCCTTCCTGAACGGGGCGCGCCTTGAGCACCACCGTCTCCGACGGAATGTTGCCCATGTCGAAAATCTGTGACCAGCGGAAGCTGAACCAGCCGTTGCGAATGACCAGACACTTCTTGTTCGTCGCGAACTGACGCGCCACGGCTTCCATACCGAACGTGCCGCTGCCCGGCACAACAACGACCGACGTCGCGTTGTAGACCTTCTTCAGGCCATCGGAAATATCGCGCATCACGCCCTGAAAGCGCTGCGACATATGATTGACGGAACGGTCGGTGTAGACGACCGAGTATTCGAGCAAGCCGTCGCGGTCGACGTCGGGGAGTAATCCTGGCATGTCTGCCTCCGATAATAGTTATGTGAATCGGTCTGGAACAGATTCTAACGAAATCCCATTGCCAGCGCCCTGATGGAAAGCCCCCAGCCCGACCGGGGCTCCCCATGCCCCCGGCGACACCCACCGCTGACTTACATGCTGCGCATGCCTGCGTCCTCGTCCACGAGCGCCGACTTGTCGAGATAGTCGTGGAAGTGCACCGTCACCTGATCGGCGGCGAGCAGCACGACAGCGTAGGCAGGCGGCTCATGACTCTGGCGGACCAGATCCACCGTGTGCATGTCGAACGGCACCTGATGGTTCAGGCCGCGCATCGTCGAATACGGAATGCCGTGCCAGCTTCCGCACACCGGACGATGGACGTGGCCGAAGAACAGATGTCGAACGTTCTTGCGTCCGCCCACGCACTTCAGGAATGCCTCGGGATTCGCGAGACCGATGTGATCGAGGCTCGGAATGCCGATGTCGAACGGCGGATGATGCATGAACAGATACACCGGACGATCTCCGGCCTCATCCAGTTGACGCGCAAGCCACGCCAGCCGCGCTTCGCAGTACAACCCGCCATGCTGGCCTTCGTCCAGCGTGTCGAGCATCAGCAGCGTGCCGTCACCGATATCGAAGCGGCCTTGCACGAAACCATCGGCGTCGCGCAGGCGGTCCGGAAACGATCCGGTAAATGCCGAGCGCAGGTCGTGGTTGCCCATCAGCGGGAAGACGGGGAACGGCAGACGGTCAAGTTGCTCGCGCAATGCGGCATAGCCTGTCGCTTCACCACGATGCGTCAGGTCACCGGTGATGACGCAGCATTGTGCGTCGGTGTGATGCTCGAGAATGTCGTCGACGCACGCGACCAGACGCGCGTAAGGATCGAGCCCGTACAACGGCTCGCCGGGCGTGACCAGGTGGGTGTCGGTGATATGAATGAACTTTGCCATGCGGATACGCTTTCCCGGGGGGAAGGAACTGGTGTCGTAGGGATGGGCCAACAATGCCCGTCGCGCAAGAATAGCGTGTGACAGACAGGTGTCATCGTACCCCGGGTGCTCAACACCGGGATGAGCTAACAGCATCGGATGGGTATCGGCGTCGGGTTGGCGTTATAATTACGCCGATCCGCTCGGTCGCCGTTATGAAACGTCGCTCGCGAACACAACGACGCGCCTTGCCACCTCGGCCTGTGCCCGTCACAACGTCACACTCAATACCATGTCCTTCATCAGCACCGGCGTCGAATACAGCCTGCACTGCCTGCTCTACCTCGCGGATTCGTCTGCCGGTGTTCGCGACGCCAGCGTGCGCGATCTCGCAGAGATGCAGGGCATTCCGGTGGAGTATGCCGCCAAGCTCTTCACCCGTCTGTCAAAGGCAGGGCTGGTCGTGGCGACGGAAGGGGTGCGTGGCGGCTACTCGCTGGCGAAGCACAGCAAGGACATCACGGTGCATGACGTCGTGGTCGCCATCGACGGCGAGAAGGGATTGTTCGATTGCCGCGAAGTGCGACGTCAGTGCGCGTTGTTCGAAGGGGATCCGCCCGCGTGGGCGTCGAAAGGCAAATGCTCGATCAACGCGATCATGCAATCGGCCGAGGAAAGCATGCGGGCCGAGTTGCGCAAGCACACGCTCGCCGATCTGGCTGCGGGTGTGAACGCGAAAGCGCCGGCGGCGTATGGCAAGCGCGTCATCACGTGGTTCGACGATCGCGCTGCGGCACGACGTGCGCATTAATCGCACTAATGCCAAACACCGGCACTAACGCGCACGCAATGCCTGACGGTCGCGCAACCCTTGCGCGACCGCTTCCCATTCTTCACCGTTCGAGATAACGGCTCAGATCCTTTTGGCAGTCGAGCATCGCCTGCTCGGCCTGCGGCGGCATGACCATCCCCTGCATGGGGAAGAACGTCACATCCTTGATACCGATGCAGCTCAGTGCGTGCCGGAGATACGGCGTCAGAAAGTCCGGCTGCCGCGCATTCTCACCGGTGTGAAAACCGCCGGACCCGATGATGACGATGGTCGGCCGGTCCTTGAGCAATCCCACCTTGCCTTCGGGCGTGCTCGCGAACGTGCGCCCGATGCGCAACACATAATCAATCCACAACTTGAGCGCCGCCGGCACCGTGAAGTTATGCATCGGTGTGGCAATCGCGAGAAACGACGTCGCCTCGATCTCTTCGATCAGTTGCTCGGACAAGACGAAATGCGCCGGATCCGGCTCTCTAGACGTAATCGCCGTGGCGTATTCGACAGAGATCGGCGGCAACGGCGACGCCACCAGATCGCGCACGATCGCCGGGGCATCGCCATATCGCCGGGCATTGTTCTCCAGAAACGTCTGGGCCATGCCGAATGCGCGGCTGGCCGGACCATGCGGGCTGGCGTTGAGCAGAAGACTTCTCATCGGCTCGCCTCGCCCAAAGGCGTCAACGGTTCCATGAAGTGCATGCCTTTCGCGAGCAGACCGTTGCGGAAATAGAACCGTTGTGCGAGCGGCATATGCAGCCCGGTATCGAGCACGAAGTTGGCACATCCCGCCTCACGGGCAATCGCCTTGACCTCGCCCAGCAGTTGCGACCCCGCGCCGCCCCGCTTGTTGTCGGCCGCCACGACAAGATCGTCGACATAGACGAAGCGGCCATACAGCAGGTTCGTCACGTGACGGTAGCCCGCAAGGCCCACCAGGCGTTCGCCGTCGAACGCGCCCAACAGGCGGTAAGACTCTTTGCGCTGAGCCTCCACCTGCTCGACGAAAGCCTCGGCGCTGGCCAGATGCGGACGAAGTTCCTTCATGACGGGATAGGCCGCGTGTACCGCGCCGGGCGTCTCAAGGTGTTTGAAAGTTAGCAACGTATTCATGATCTCTCTGACAGTCGTTCACTGAAGACTCTATCCGCCGGGTATGAGATGGACCAGTGACAAGAACTGTCGAAACTTCCGGGACAAGACACGTCCTTTGCAAAAAAAGACTTGCGCGACGAAACTCCGACTCATAGAATCGGCGTTAGCGGTTCACAACGACGACCGCCCCCAATTCACTCCTCCCCCCGAGTTTTCAGGAGCAATCAGCATGACCCAACGTATTCTTGTCATCGGCGCAGGCTTCGCCGGCACGTGGAGCGCTCTGGCTTCTGCGCGTCTGCTTGACATGGCCGGACGCACCGACGTGGAAATCGTCCTCGTCGCGCCGGAGCCGCATCTTCATATTCGTCCCCGTCTGTACGAGAAGAACCCCGGCGGTATGAAAGCCCCGTTGCAGAAGCTTTTCGACACGGTTGGCGTGCAGTTCATTCAGGGGCGTGTCGCGCACATCGATGTGGAACACAAGATGGTGACGATCGCCGATCTCGACGCCCAGACCCCGCATGGCGCCATCAGCTACGACCGTCTGGTGCTCGCCGCAGGCAGCCGCCTGTTCAGCCCGCCGATTCCGGGCATTCAGGAACACGCGTTCAACGTCGACCAGATTGCCGACGCCGTGAAGCTCGAAGCGCATCTCGACGGTCTGGCGAGCCGCCCGGCAACGGCCAGCCGCAACACCGTGGTGGTCGCCGGTGCAGGTTTCACCGGCATCGAAACCGCCGCTGAAATGCCGTCGCGACTGCGCGAAATCCTTGGCGAGAGCGCTGACGTGCGCGTGATCATGGTCGAGCGCAACGACGCCATCGGCCCGGATCTCGGTCCGGGTCCGCGCCCCGTGATTACGCAGGCGCTTCAGGAACTGGGTGTGACGTGGAAACTGGGATCGGGCGTCGCGAATATCGACGCCAATGGTGTGACGCTGGAGAACGGTGAGCGCATCGACGCGGACACCGTCATCTGGACGGCCGGCGCGCGCGCCAACACGCTCACGGCGCAGATTCCGGCTGAGCGCGACGCCTTCGGCCGTCTGTATGTCGACGCTAACCTGAAAGTGATCGGTCTGGACGCTGTCTACGCTACGGGCGACTGCGCCCGTGCGACGACCACCGACGGCGGCGACAAGGCCACCATGATGGCATGCCAGCACGCGATTTCACTGGGACGCTCGGCAGGCCACAACGTGGCAGCAGACCTGATCGGCGAAGCACCGATCCCCTACAACCAGCCGAAATACGTGACGTGTCTCGACCTCGGTCCGTGGGGCGCTGTCTACACGGAAGGCTGGGATCGTCAGGTCGTGTTGCAGGGTGCGCAAGGCAAGAAGCTGAAGACGGAGATCAACACGCAGTGGATCTATCCGCCGAGCAACGCCACCCGTGCCGAGGCATTGGCGAGCGCAGACCCGCGTCAGGCGGTGGTCGCGTAATGTGGCGGCGCGGTGGGATCCCCCCGGCCCACCGCGCCAATGCATTGCGGCAGTCGTGCGCTACTGCGCCACCCATCCTTTCGCTTGTCCCGTCGCCATCTGCGCGCGAAGCTCGGCCACCAGATAATCGACGAATGAGGCGATGCGCGCCGAAATCGCCGTGTTGCGGTAGTACACGGCGTGAATCGGCTGACGCACGTCCTGCGCCTGACGCGCCAGCACCGGCGCGAGACGGCCCGCCTCGCAGTCACGCACCGTCATGAAATCGGACAGGCACACGATGCCCGTCCCTTCCAACGCGAGTTGCCGCAGCGTCTCCCCGCTCGACGACATCACATCCGGCACGATTCGATAGGGCTCGCCGTCTGCGCCGAGAATCGGCCACACGTTCAGCGACTCCGGTTGCGAGAAGCCAAGCAGCGTGTGTTTCGCGAGATCCTCCACTCGGCGCGGATGCCCGTGCTTTTCCAGATACGCCGGACTCGCGAACATGCGCGTACGACTGTTGCCGATGAGCCGGCTATGCAGCGTCGAGTCCTTCAGCCGTCCAATCCGGATGGCGACATCCGTGCGACGCTCCAGCAGATCGATGAAACCCTCGTTGCTGTTGAGTTCCAGTTCCACCTCGGGATAGCGCTCGCGATAGCCCGGTACCAACGGCACGATCACGTGCAGCATGAACGGCGTTGCGGCATCGACACGCAGTCGGCCGGACGGCTTTTCGCGCCGCGTGACCATCTGCTCTTCCGCACTTTCGACCGAATCGATGATCGCGCGCGCGTTCAGCAAGAACGCGTTGCCCTCCTCCGTCAGTTCCAACCGGCGGGTCGTGCGGCGCAGTAGCGTCGTCTTCAGCTTCTCTTCCAAACGCCCCAATGTCCGGCTGGTGGCCGACACCGTCAGGTCCAGCTGCTGGGCCGCTGCCGTGATCGACCCCGTATCCACCACGGCCACAAAGGCTTGCAGTTCGTCGAGCGTGATCTTCATTGTTGATCTGAAATCAAAATAATTTCGTTTATAGGCTACTTTTTCCGCAAAAGTAAAGAGCGCAGACTGCGCTTCAACTTCACCGACCCGGGAATTCCCGTCATGAACCAGTCCTCCCCCCAAACCTCGACATCGTCGGCACATGCCACGCTGTCCCTTCTGGCCCTGGCCATCGGCGCGTTCAGCATCGGCACGACGGAGTTCTCGCCGATGGGTCTGCTCCCCGTGATTGCCGAGGGCGTCCATGTCTCGATTCCGACCGCAGGCATGCTGATTACGACTTACGCCCTGGGCGTGATGATCGGTGCGCCCATCATGACGCTCATCATGTCGCGCTGGTCGCGCCGCACGGCACTGATCGCGCTGATGGCCATCTTCACCATCGGCAACCTGCTCTCGGCCGTCTCCGCCAACTACACGACGCTGCTGCTCGCCCGCCTCGTGACGAGCCTGAACCACGGCGCGTTCTTCGGGCTGGGCTCCATCGTTGCCGCCAGCGTAGTACCGCGTGAGAAGCAGGCCAGCGCTGTCGCCACCATGTTCATGGGGCTGACGATTGCGAATATCGGCGGGGTGCCTGCTGCCACGTGGCTCGGCCAGACCATCGGCTGGCGCATGTCGTTCGCTGCCACGGCAGGGCTTGGCCTGATCACCATGCTCACACTGCGTTTCGCGCTGCCCACGGGCGAAGCTGGCCGCATGCCTGATGTCCGTCGCGAGTTGTCGGTGCTCACACGCCCGGTCGTGCTGATGGCGATGGCGACGACCGTGCTGGGTGCAGGCGCCATGTTCACGCTGTACACGTACATCGCGCCGACGCTGCAAACCATCACTGGCGCATCGCCCGGCTTTGTCACCGCGATGCTCGTGCTGGTCGGTGTCGGCTTCTCGGTCGGCAACATCGCCGGCGGCAAGCTCGCCGACCGCTCGATCAACACCAGCCTGATCGTCTTTCTGGTGCTGCTCGTCGCGATCATGCTCGCCTTCCCCATTCTGGCCCGCACGCATATCGGCACCGCCCTTGCGGTCGTGGTCTGGGGCATCGCGACGTTCGCCCTCGTGCCGCCGCTGCAAATGCGTGTGATGCGTGCCGCCTCGGAAGCGCCGGGACTGGCGTCGTCGGTCAATGTCGGTGCCTTCAACCTCGGTAATGCCGTGGGGGCCGCGGCCGGTGGTGCCGTGATTTCCGCCGGTTATGGCTACACGGCCGTGCCCATCGTCGGTGCGCTGATTGCCGGATCGGGCCTGTTGCTGGTGCTGCTGCAAATGGCGATGCACCGCACGCCGATGCAGACAGTCGGTAACTGAGCGCCGGTTTCAACTCACAACACACAGCAGCACGTTTTTCGTCACCCAATTGATTAAGGATTTCACAATGAGCCACATTCCCGCTTTCGGTCTCGGCACGTTCCGCCTCAAGGACCAGGTTGTCATCGATTCCGTGCGTACCGGCCTTGAACTCGGCTACCGCGCCATCGACACCGCACAGATCTACGGCAACGAAGCCGAAGTCGGGCAGGCGATTGCCGCGTCCGGCGTCGCCCGCGACGATCTGTTCCTCACCACGAAGATCTGGGTCGAGAACTATTCGAAGGGCAAGCTCGCTGCCAGCCTCGAAGACAGCCTCAAGAAGCTGCGCACCGACTACGTCGACCTCACGCTGATCCACTGGCCCGCGCCGGACAACGGCGTGTCGCTCGACGAATTCATGACGGCACTGGCCGACGCAAAGGCCAAGGGCCTCACGCGCGAGATCGGCATTTCGAACTTCAACATCGAACTGACGAAGCAGGCGATGGCCGCCGTCGGCAAGGACGCCATCGCCACCAACCAGATCGAGCTGAGCCCGTATCTGCAAAACCCGAAGCTCGTGGGCTTCCTTGAAGAACAGGGCATTCACGTCACGTCGTACATGACGCTCGCCTACGGCAAGGTGCTTGGCGACGCCGTGATCGGCAAGATCGCGCAACGTCATCAGGCCACGCCCGCGCAAGTGGTGCTCGCCTGGGCGCTGCAACGCGGCTTCTCGGTGATTCCGTCGTCGACCAAGCGCGAGAATCTGGCGAGCAATCTGCTGGCGCAAACGCTGCGTCTGACGGACGACGACATGGCGCAGATCGCCGCGCTCGACCGCAACGGCCGCGAAGTCAGCCCGGACGGGCTGGCCGCCAAGTGGGACGACTGATCGCGTCCGCTATCGAACCTTTAAGTCGTTGCCTGCGGGCAACGACGACAACACAGCACACATCATGACTCAGGACCCTCTGTTTCAACCGCTGCAACTCGGCGCGCATACCCCACTTACGCTGCCGAACCGTATCGTGATGCCGCCGATGACCCGCTCGCGTGCGAGCCAGCCCGGCGATGTCCCCAACGCGCTAATGGCCGAGTACTACGCGCAACGCGCCGGTGCCGGTCTGATCGTCAGCGAAGGCACCTACATCGCGCCGCTCGGCAAAGGTTATGCGTGGACGCCCGGCATCCATTCACCTGCGCAGGTCGCTGGCTGGCGCACCGTGACCGAGGCAGTGCATGCCGCTGGCGGTCATATCTTCGCGCAGCTGTGGCACGTGGGACGTCTGAGCCACACAAGCCTGCTCGGCGGCCGTCAGCCCGTGTCGTCGTCGCCGATTCAGGCGGAAGGCGTGAACGTCTTCATCGCTGGCGAAGACGGCACGACGCCCGGCTTTGTGCAGGCATCGGCACCGCGCGCGCTGAGCATCAAGGAAATCGGTGAGATCGTCGACCAGTACCGTGCGGCGGCCCGCAACGCCATCGAAGCCGGATTCGACGGCGTGGAGTTGCACGGCGCCAATGGCTATCTCGTAAACCAGTTCATCGACTCGAACGCCAACACGCGGACGGACGCCTACGGCGGTTCGCTGGAAAACCGCCTGCGCTTCTTGCGCGAAGTGACCGAAGCGCTAATCGACGGCGTGGGCGATGCGAAGCGCGTCGGCATCCGTCTCGCGCCGCTGACCACACTTAACGGCTGCGTCGATGCCGATCCGGAAACGACGTATCTCGCCGCAGCGAAGTTGTTGGGTGACCTCGGCGTCGGCTACATCCACATCGCAGAAGCCGACTGGGACGACGCGCCGGTAATGCCGGTCGAGTTCAAGCTGAAGTTGCGTGCGGTGTATCCGGGCGTGCTGATTTACGCAGGGGGTTACACGGCGGAGCGTGCGCGTGAAGCTGTCTCGGAGGGATGGGCCGATCTCATCGGTTTCGGGCGTCCATTCGTAGCCAATCCGGATCTGCCGGAGCGCGTGCGTGTCGGTGCGCCGCTGGCATTGCACCATCGCGACACGCTGTTCGGTGGTGGCGCACGCGGCCTGACGGATTATCCGACGATGGTCAAAGAGGCGGCCTGACTAGACGCCTGAGCGGACTTCACGACGACGTGGCGACGCGCGCTTTCCGGGAGCGCGTCGCCCGCCAACAGAGGATCGAACCGCCGCAGACCATGCACGCACCCTGCCAGAACGGTGCGGACAGCGGCGTGTGCAGCAGCAACGCGGCGAGCGCCGCAGACAGCACGGGGATGAAATACGACGCGCCGACGAGGATCGTCACATTGCCGCGCAGAATGCCCACGTTCCATGCCGCATAACCGAAACCCATTGCAGCGGCGGCCAGTACGAGGTAGATCCCCGAGTGCAGGTCCAGCGACATCGCGCCGCCACCACCGGCGAAATACTTGATCCAGAGCGCAACGGCCACCAGCATGAAGAACGGTGTCACGCCATTCTTGCCGTCTGCGATGCGCGCCGTCACCGTGCAATACCCCGCCCAGATAATCGCGCCGACGAACGCCAGTCCGTAGCTCAGCGGATTATCGGCGATGTTGACGAGCATGCCGGGCAGATCGAGCCCCTGATCGCCACCGAGCACCCAGCAGATGCCGAGCATCGACAACAAGAAGCCGGGCACCACCAGCCAGTTCGCGCGCTGCTTGTTAAAGAGAATGGCGGAAACCAGCGTGAACGTCGGCCAAAGGTAATTCACCATACCGACTTCAATCGCCTGACGCGCCGTGTTCGCGTAGCCGATGGACAGCGACAGACACAGTTCATAGGCGACGAACAGCAAGCCGCCCCATAGCAGATAGCGGCGCGGAAACGTGCTGAGCTTCGGGAAGCCGACCGTCAGCACGAGGAACAGCGAGGCCACCGAGTAAATCGCCGCAGCGCCGCCCGTCGCACCCAAGCTTTCGCTCACGCCGCGAATCAGCGCCACAATCGACGCCCAGAGCACCACTGCGCTCAGTCCAATGAGTGTCGCCTTGTTCCTGCTGTTCATGCGGTTGCCTGCGTCGATGGAAGGTGAGAGGTCAGCGCAGGATTATACGAAAAGCGGATTTGCGTAGCGGCGTCGCTATGCCCCCGCAAGATTGCCGTCGCCCAGCTTCTCACGAGCAAACGCCCGCACATGCTCCACAAATGAATTGAGCAACAGCGGCACCGGACGCTGCGAAGGCGTCAGCACCGAAGTGTCGGTGAATATTGCCGGTTCGAAGCGCTTGAACACCACACCGGTGCCACGGTAACTCCACGCACTGAACGCGTCGATCAGCGCAACGCCGGCCCCCGCTTCGACAAATGAGCAGATGGCGTACGAAATCTGACTCTCCATCTGCATTTTGACTTCCACGCCGTGCGACGCGAGCAATGCATCGATCTGCAATCGCGCTTCCACGCTGCGCGGGTGCGCGACAAATCGCTCGCCGTCGAGATCGCTCGGCCCAACGACATCACGCTCGCAAAGGCGATGTCCTGCGGGCAAGGCACAAATCATCTTGGCCGCGACAAGTCGCGAGGCGTTCGCCGTCGGATGACTCAGCGACAGCCGGGCGAAGCCCACATCGCAGCGTTGCCCCATGACCATATCGACGATGGAGCGTGTTGAGTGCATGACCATCGACACATGCGCCTCCGGTCGTGTCTTCAGGTAATCCGCAATCGCGTGCGGCATAAAAGAAAGCGCCAACGCGGGTGCCGCCGCAACGTGAAGCGTGCCCCGTTGCATATTCCGGATCTCGTCGGCCGCCCGCGCGATCCGGTCGACGCCGACCAACGAGCGCTGGACCTCCTCGTACAACGCACGGGCTTCCACCGTCGGATACAGCCGTCCCTTGACCCGTTCGAACAGCGTGAATTTCAGCGATCGCTCCAGATCGGCGATCAATCGTGTGGTCGCGGGCTGGGAAATGTGCAGCATCTCGCTGGCGAGCGTCACCGTCTGATGCAGCATCACGGCGCGAAAGGCTTCGAGTTGGCGGAGTTTCACGTGAGCATCCAATAACAAAACATTATCGATTTGCAAAAAGAAAGCATTTCACAAGCGGATTTTGACTTTCTAATCTTCCGATATCCCCAATTCTATTTGGTTGTACGGGGAGATCATCAGCAATAACGATATGTGTTGGAAAGGGGGTTTACCCCAATCTTCCGGAGGATGACTCACCTTATGAGCAACGAAACTGCGTACACGCTCCCGCCCCCGGCGACGCGTGACGACACCTCACCCGCGCCCGCACCGGACGTGCGTATTCACCCGCGCCCGAAGAAATCGGACTGGCTCTGGTACGGGGTGTTCGGCGTCGCCTTGATCCTTTTCTACCAATGGTTCATCGACAACCCGCGCTGGCAGTGGGACGTCGTCGCCCGTTACCTCTTCAACGCCCGTGTGCTCGCGGGCCTTGGAAACACGCTGATCCTTACGGCACTTGCCAGTGCCCTCGGCCTCGTGCTCGGCGCCATCGTGGCGGCGTGCCGCATGTCCACCAACCCGGTATTGCGCGGTGCGGCGTTCGCCTACATCTGGATCATTCGTGCGACGCCGACGCTGGCGATGCTGTTGTTCCTGTTTTTCATCTCGGCGCTCGTACCTCGGCTCTATCTGCCGATACCGCTTCTGAACCTGAATCTGTTCGACATCGATACCAGCAACGTGATCTCGCGACTGAGCGCTGCCACGATCGGACTGGCGATCTATCTCGGCGGCCACAGTGCGGAGATTTTCCGAAGCGGCCTCGGCGCAGTCGACAAGGGACAACGCGAAGCCTGCAAAGCGATGGGCATGAGCGACATGCGGATGATGTGGCACGTCGTCATTCCCCAGGCGGTTCGCGTCATCATTCCGCCGCTGGCCAACGAACTCATCACGATGTTCAAGAACACGTCCCTGGCCTCGGTCATTGGTTACGTCGAGCTACTGACGACCGTCCAACTGATCTATTCGACGACCTTCGAAACCATTCCGCTGCTGACCGTCGCCTGCCTCTGGTACCTGTTCCTGACCAGTCTGGCCATGTGCGGGCAGCTCCTCCTCGAAAAGCGCTTCGGCAAAGGAGTCCACCCGTGATCGACTCACACCATGACGCCCTTCATCTGCAAGCGCAGCCACCGTTGCTGCAAATGCGCAACGTGACGAAGCAGTTCGGCGCATTTACCGCGCTGCACGGCATCGATTTCAATCTGTATCGCGGCGACGTCGTTGCCATCATCGGCCCGTCGGGATCGGGCAAAAGCACCCTGCTTCGCTGCATCAACATGCTCGATCTGATCGACTCCGGCGTCGTGACGTTCAACGGCGAAGTGCTCGGCAGCGAGATGCGTGGAACACGCTGCGTCAGGTTGCCGAAAAAGGAACTGGACAGGCAGCGCCGGTACTTCGGCATGGTGTTCCAGGGGTTTCATCTGTTTCCCCACTACACAGTGCTCGACAACGTGCTTTCCGGGCCGCGCATCGTCGGTGGTGCCGCGCGTAAGGACGTCGTGGAGCGTGGCAAGTCGCTGCTTGTCCGCGTCGGCCTGTCCGACAAGATGAATCATTACCCGTCGCAGCTCTCCGGCGGGCAAAAGCAGCGAGTCGCGATCGCCCGGGCGCTGGCCATGGAGCCGGAAGTCATGTTGTTCGACGAACCGACCAGCGCACTCGACCCGGAACTGGTTCAGGAGGTGCTCGACGTCATGAAAGAACTCGCGAGCACCGGCACCACGATGGTGGTCGTCACCCATGAAATGGAATTCGCCCGAAAGGTCTCGAATCACGTCGTCTTCATGGACAGTGGCCGCATCGTCGATCACGGCTCGCCCGAGCACATCTTCCAGGGCGGTGGCACGGCGCGAAGCCAACGCTTTCTCGCGAACGCTCGCGCATAAGTCTGGCGAGTCGTGCGCGCGACGCTCGGGCGACGCGCGCCCCGCCATCACACTCGATTAAACAGGATTCGAAATGTCAAACGACGGAATGATGAGACTGGGTGTCTCCATGCGCTATCTGGGCTATCACATGGCGGCGTGGCGGCATCCCGATGTTCCCGCCGACGGCGCAATCGACTTTCACTACTTCCTTGAGAGCGCGCGCAAGGCCGAAGCGGCGAAATTCGACATGATTTTCTTCGCGGACGGCGTTGGCGTGCGAGCCTCCGACACGCCCCCGGGATCGGCGGCGCGCGATGCGAAAAACGCAGAACTCGAACCTTTGACGCTGCTCGCGGCAATCGGCGCCTGCACGAAGCATATCGGCCTCGTAGGGACGGCCTCGACCACCTATAACGAGCCGTTCCATATCGCACGAAAGTACGCCTCGATCGATCACATCAGCGCCGGACGTGCAGGCTGGAACGTGGTCACGTCGTGGTCTCAGCAAGAAGCGTGGAACTTCAACCGCGACGAACATCTGGGCTATGAGGAGCGATACGAGCGGGCCGACGAGTTCGTGGACGTCGTCAAGAAGCTCTGGGACAGCTGGGAAGACGATGCGTTTATCCGCGACAAGGCCAGCGGCATCTTCTATGACGAGAGCAAACTGCACGTCCCGCACCACAAGGGCAAACACTTCAAGGTGCGCGGTCCGCTGAATTCGGCACGCACGCCGCAGGGCCGGCCCATCATCGTTCAGGCCGGCGCTGCCGACGCCGGGCGAGAGATTGCCGCGAAGAACGCCGACGTGGTGTACAGCGTATCGTTCGACATTCAATCGGCCAAGGCGTATTACGACGATTTGAAAGGCCGACTCGCGAAATACGGTCGCACGCCGGACCAACTCCTGATCATGCCGGGGCTCACGCCCTATGTGGGCCGCACACGGCAGGAGGCGCAAGACAAGTTCGATCAGTTGCAGGAGCTGATCGACCCGCTAAGCGGTCTGTCGATTCTCTATAGCGTGCTCGGCGACCTGTCCGGCTACGACCTGGACGGCCCGGTGCCGGCCACCAGCGCCGGTCCCGTCAGCAGCATCGGCAATGGATTGCTGGAGATGGCCCGTCGCGACAACCTCACGATTCGCCAGCTCTACAAGATTCGCGCCTCGGGCGGACGCCAGTTGATCGGCACGGCGCAGGACATCGTCGACGATATGGAGTCGTGGTTCCGAGAAGGTGCCGCCGACGGCTTCAATCTCTGTCCCGCGACGCTTCCCGGCGGCCTCGACGACTTCATCGAATTCATTCTTCCCGAACTGCGTCGTCGCGGCCTGTTCCGAACCGAGTACGCAGCACAGACGCTGCGAGGCAATCTCGGACTCGGTGCGCCCTTATTCGGCGGCTGAAGGCGATCTGGCGCGACGCGTGCGGCCCGGAGTTGCCGCACACGTCGCGCGATACATCAGAACTCTAGAGGTATTCGTATGAACGACCAAGTTTCCTCCGACGTCTTTCGACATGCCATGACGTGCTTCGCCAGCGGCATCACCGCGGTGACCACGTATGAAGACCGCGTGCCGTCCGGCCTGATCGCCACTTCGGTGTGCAGCCTGTCGGCCGATCCCGCCACGATCCTGGTGTGCGTGAACAAGACAGCGTCGGCGCATGACGTCATCCTTCGAACACGGCGCTTTGCCGTCAACCTGTTGTCCGCAGAACAACTGGCGGTGGCGAAGCGCTTCACTTCGTTGCGCGGCCCCGAGCGCTTCGATCCGGTGCACTGGCAAGCCGGGGAACTCGACGTCCCCACACTGACGGGAGCGGTCGTCGTATTCGAATGCCAGTTGGCTAAAGTGCATGACGGTTTTACGCACAGCATTATCGTCGGCCAGATTACCCGCGCGACGGTCAACGACGAGGGGGCTGCCGACTGTCTGCTCTGGCATCACCGCGATTTCGCCCGCACCGTTCAACAAGCCGCCTGATACCCCCCGATCTGCCGACATCCAGAGGTTTTCGTATGAAGATCGAATTCAAGTTCGCGACAGCATGTGTCTTCGCCTGGCTCGGAATCGTGAGTCCCGCGCGCGCGCTGGATCCCTCCGCTCGTCCGGCCATCAAGGTCGACCCCGCGCTCGCGGCACAAGTCCCGAAGTTCTACCGTGAGCGCGGCACACTGACCGCCGGGGTCAATCCCGACGTGGCGCCGATCAAGTTCGTCGACGGCGACGGCAACATCGTGGGGTTCACCCCGGAACTGCTCTCTGCGGCGGCGGCGGTGCTGGATCTGAAGATAAAGCTTGCGCAATCGTCGTTCGACGCCCTCATCCCCGGTCTGGGTGCCAGCCGCTTCGACGTACTGCTCTCGCTTGCAGACTTTTCGTCGCGTCAAAAAGTGGTGACCTTCGTCGATTACCTCGACATGGGCATGACGGTCGTCGCCATGCCCTCCAAGGCAGTCACAATCCCGTCGCTCGACGCGCTCTGCGGTATGCAACTCGCCTTGCCGCGCGGCACGGCTTCCATGGAAAAAGCGACCAAGCTGAGTGAAAAATGCCAGAAAGACGGCAAGCAGCCTATTTCGGTGGCGACGTACCCCGACTCGAACATGACGCTGCTCTCGCTATCCACCGGTGCCAGCCAGGTCGCCTGGGTCGATTCGCCGGTCGGCTACTACAACGAGGCCAAGTTTCCCGCGAAGTACAAGGTCATTCACTACAACGCCGAAGCGCCCTATGGCATCGGCTTCGGTGTCGACGAGAAGGGACGGCAACTCGCGAGCGTCATGCGGCAGGCCCTGCTCAAACTGCAACGAGACGGCACCTATGACGCGCTGATGAAGAAATGGGGACTCGCCACCAAGGACGCCAAACCCGACTTCCCCATCAACGGCGGCATGCGCTGATGCAGGACACGAGGGACAACTGAACGGCAAACAGCGGCGCCCCCGCGACCGGCGTCACCCCTTCGGAAACACCAGCGTAAAGCGCGTGACCCCGTCGTCGCTGGTCACGCGCCACGCACCACCGTGCAACTGCATGATGCTGCGCACGATCGACAGCCCCAGCCCGCTCGACTCCGACGAGCGTTGTCGCGACGCGTCGGCACGGTAGAAGCGGTCGAACAGCCGCTCGCGATGTGCCGGTTCAATCGTCGGGCCACGATTCTCGACGTGCAGCCACGTCTCCCCCGCGTGCTGCTCCGCAATCAGACGAATCACACTGCCCTCGTCCGCGTGCCGCACTGCGTTGGCCAGCAGGTTCGCCATCGCGCGACGCAGGAGTTGCGCGTCGGCCAGCACTTCACCGCCGCCTTCGCGCTCGATACGCACGCCGCGCTCGTCAGCCAGCCCTTCGAAGTAATCGGCAATGCGCTCGAATTCGTTCTCCACCGACAGCGAGTGCCGGTCGATGGCGTGATCGGCATGTTCCGCGCGCGCGAGAAAGAGCATGTTGTCGATCATCTTCGAGAGGCGTTGCAACTCCTCGAAGTTCGATCCCAGCAGCCGCTGGTAATACGCCGGATCGCGCGTCTGGCTTAAACCCACTTCCGTCTGCCCGAGCAAGTTGCCGATCGGCGTGCGCAGGTCGTGCGCCATATCCGCCGAGACCTGCTGCAACTGCGTGAAGCCTCGCTCAAGCCGGCCGAGCATTGCGTTGATCGATGAGACAAGCACGTCCAGTTCTGCCGGCGTGTCGCGCTGCGGAAGACGGGTAGAGAGCGTACCCACGCCGATGGACGCCGTCTGCCCCGCCAGCCGTCGCAGCGGACGCATGCCACGTCGCGCCAGCCAGAACGCGAACAGCGCCGCCAGGCACGCGGCCGTCGTCGCGAACAGGAAAATCTGCGTCCGGTAGTCACCGAGCATGCGCGTGCGCTCGGTCATCAGGCGTCCCGACATGATTTGCAGATCGCGCTGCCCCGCTACACCGTGCGCCGTCGCGGCGACATAGATGAACGGTGTGCCATCGGTCGCTTGCGTGTGATGGACGGCGTCGAGCGTGAGCGGCGTGTCCGGCCCGACAGGCGTGACCGGTGGCACGCGCGCATGCCCCGGATTGACTTCGATGAGCGGCGACTCGCCCGGGTAGCCCACGACCAGCAGCGACTCCGTATTGCCGAGCATATTGGCGAACAGATGCGGCTTGTCGCGAATGAGATCGTGCGCGTCGACGTCCTGCATCAGCGTGCGCAACTGGTCTACACGCGTCACCAGCGCGCCGTCGTCACGCACGACCAGTTGCGCTTCCAGCTTCCAGTACAGCACGAAGCCGACGACGGCCATCGCCACGAACGCCATCAGCGCGAAGCCGAACGCCAGACGCGTGCTGAGCGACATCCGCTTGCCAGTCACCGGTGTGTCCGTCATTCGATGGCCTCGCAGCGATAACCTACGCCGTGCACCGTATGGATCAGACGGGTCGCAAACGGCTCGTCGATTTTCTGACGCAGACGCCGCACCGCCACGTCGACCACATTCGTGTCGCTGTCGAAATTCATGTCCCACACGCGCGACGCGATCAGCGCGCGCGAAAGGACTTCGCCGGGATGCTGCACGAAGAACAGCAGCAGATTGAATTCCTTGTTGGTGAGCGCGATGCGCGTGCCGCTGCGCTCGACGCGACGCTTCGTCACGTCCACGCAAAGGTCGCCGACACGCAGCACGTCGTCGACCGGCTGCGGCTGCCCGCGTCGCAGGATGATGCGGATGCGCGCGAGCAACTCCGCAAACGAGAACGGCTTGACGAGATAATCGTCGGCACCGAGATCGAGCCCCTTGAGCCGGTCTTCGAGCGTGCCGCGCGCGCTCAGGAACAACACCGGTGTACGGGTGCGGTCGCCGAGCTTGCGCATGACGGTCCAGCCGTCCATCGCGGGCATCATGACGTCGAGCAGAATCAGGTCGTACGCGAGTTCCTGCGCCATGTGAAGGCCGTCGATACCGTTCGGCGCGACGTCCACGACATAGCCCGCCTCGGTCAGCCCGTTTTGCAGATACTCACCCGTCTTCGCTTCGTCTTCTATGACCAGAATGCGCATGGTGTCTCACTCATCCAGCACGCCAATGGCGACGGCGGCCCGAGCGGACCGCCATCCCATTGGCCTAAACTGCCTGCGCCGCGAACTTACTTGCCTGCGGCCGTTGCGGCTTCTTCGATCAGACGGGCCACCGCCTGCGGGTGCGACTCATACACCGAGTGGCTTGCGCCTTCGATCTCCACGGTGTGCGCGTGCGCACGTGCAGCATACATCCGCTCCAGATCCGGGTTGATGATTCGGTCGGCCTTCGCGACCATATACCACGACGGCTTCGTCTTCCAGGCCGGATCGGGGATCAGCGCCGTGAACACGGACGCGGCCGTCGGCATCTGCGCGTTGGCTTCGAACTCGGCCTGCGCACGCGGCAGATCGGCGGCGAAGTCGGCCGGATAGTCCTTCGGATTCAGGTAGAGATAGTTGTCGGGCGTCTTCACGACGGCCTTGGTCAGATTCGGAAACTTCTTGCCGTTGCTGGCTTCGGTCTCGCCCACGTCGAGCGCATGCGCCGCGATATAGACCAGCGCCTTCACATGCGCATCGTTACCCGCCTCGGTGATGATCGCACCGCCGTAGCTGTGGCCGACGAGCACCGCCGGGCCGTCGAGGCCGTCGAGCACACGCTTGGTCGCGGTCACGTCTTCCTGGAACGACGTCAGCGGCTCCTGCACCAGCGTGACGTGATAGCCGTCCTTGACCAGCAGGTCGTAGACCGGACGCCAGCCCGCGCCACCCACGAACGCGCCATGCACGAGCACGATGTTCTTGATCGGACCGCTAGCCGATGAATCCGTCGTCGCGGCATGGGCCGACAGTGCGGGGAAGACGGCGGCGGCAAGCAGCGCGCCGGCGGTGGCGGTACGCGCCGCAATGGCGCGCAGTTGACGAGTGGGCATGGTAGCTCCTTAGATTGACGGGATAACGTCGTGGCTTCACAACCGGTATTGGGACGTTGCGGTGAACAACGTGAAGCCAGTCTAAGGAGCGAGGGGCGTCAGCGAACTGACGCAGAAATTACAAAAAAATGACGAAATCGGTGGTCTGCGGACAGGGCGAGCGTTCAACCGGCCAATCGCCGTGCCGCGCGCTCGCACTCCTCCACCAGACGCGCCATGACGTCTGCCGCTGCGGGCAGATCGGCGATCAGCCCGGCCGACTGACCGAGTTCGACCTTGCCCCACTCGACGTCGCCATCGAGCGCGGCCTGCTTGAGCGAGCTGGATTTGAACAGCGTGTCGTACGCAGCGGCGTCCGGCTCTTCCTTGTCGGCCAGCAACACGCGCTCGGCAAACTGGTTGCGCGTCATGCGAACAGGCAGGCCGCGCACGCCGACGAGCGTCGTGCCGTCGATATCGGTATCGAGCACCGCGCGCTTGTAGTTCTCGTGCACGCCCGCTTCGCGCGTGGCGAGGAACCGCGTGCCGAGTTGCACGGCATCCGCACCGAGCGCCAGCAGCGCCGCCACGCCATAACCGTCCGCGACGCCGCCGCCCGCCACAATCGGCAGATCGAATTCGACGACCGCGCGACGTACGGCCACAAGCGTGCTCACGCCGTTCACCGGTGGATGCCCGCCTGCCTCTGCGCCCACGACGACGAGCGCATCTACGCCCGCATCCGCCGCCTTACGCGCGTGCGGCATCGTCGAGACCACGTGAATCCAGCGAACGCCGCGCGATTGAAAGCGTTCGAGATGCGCTTTCGGTCCGCCCTGCGACGCAATCACCACCGGCACGCCTTCCTCTTCGATGACGTCGAGAAACTGCTCGGCCTGCGGGCGATACAACGGAATGTTCACGGCGAATGCGCCGTCGGTGGCGGCCTTCACTTCGCGCACGGTGTCACGAAAGGCATCGAGGTACATCGGTCCGGCGGCGATCACGCCTAGCCCGCCCGCATTCGAGACGGCAGTCGGCAACGCCGCGTTGGACGACGCCCAGCTCATCCCGGCCTGGATGATGGGATATTTGATATTCAACAGCCGAGTGAGGCGGGTCTGAAGCATGAAAAGTCCCTCGAAATACCGCGTAGACGCGCATTGACGATGCTCGTCAATCTAAGGGACATATGATGCATTGTCAAACAATTTACCGCAAAACCGGCAACTCAATCAGAGCCCTTCTCCAGCCTCTTCCCGCTCCTGATCCAGCATGATCCTTGCCTGATACGTGAGCTTGTCAAGTATCTTCGGCAATGCATCGCGCTCTGCCCGTGTGAGCACGGACAACAGACGGTCGTTGAGTTCTTCGGCGACGGGGAATACTTGCTTTACGAGGTCACGGCCGTGGGCCGTGAGCGAGATGACGACACCGCGCGCATCGGCGCTGTCGGTGCTGCGCTGAAGAATGCCGCGCGCTTCAAGCGCGGTCACCGTACGGCTCATCAGCCCGCGATCGAACTGCGCCTGCTCGGCGAGCCGGTTGAGCGACATGCCGTCGCTGCTGTGCAGCAATGCGATGGAGCGCCATTCGTTGAGCGTCAGACCGAAGTTGCGTTCGTACACGCTGGACGAACCCTTCGTGTAGATGTTCGTCAGTTGGCGCAGTTGAAACGACGTGAGGTGCCGCAAGTCGGACGGTGCTGCGCTCGCCGGTTCGGGCGAGCGCGAGGGGTTGGGCTTGGGCATGTGACGATTCAGCCGGTAGGCGGGGAAAGGAATGGCGTCATGCTATCGCCTCGCCCGTGCCCGGTCAAACCCGCACATGCCTTGATTCCACACGGATTGCGCACCGTCGCGGGAACGCAATCACGGGAGCAATCACTGACGCGAAACACCCTTGGGCAACAGCCGCGCAGGAATACCCACGAGCAACAGAATGCTGCCGAACAGCACGAAGCATCCGGCGACCTGCAAGCCGAGTGCGAGGCTGCCCGTCGTCGTCTTCACGTAGCCGATCACGCTCGGCCCGACCAGCCCGCCCAGCGCACCGATGCTGCTCACCACGGCGATCCCGGCCGCCGCACTGGCGGGGGCGAGATACGTCGATGGAATGGTCCAGAAGACGGACAAGCTCGACAGGTGCCCCGCCGTCGCCACCGCCAGCAAGATCACGGCCAACTCGACGTTGTGCGACAGATACGGCATGACCATGAGACTCGCCGCCGCAAACATCAGCGGTACCGAGGCGTGCCAGCGACGCTCGCGCTGACGGTCCGAATGACGGCTTACGATCAGCATCGATACGATACCGACCACCGGCGGAATCGCCGAGAGCAGACCCACGTGGAACGGATCTTTCACACCAGTGGACTGAATCACCAGCGGCGCGAAGAACGCGATGGTGCTCGCCAGCACGTAAGCGCAGAACGACACCAGCCCCGCCACGTAGACGCGCCAGTCGCCCAGCGCCGCCAGCGTACCGCCGTGGCCATGACCACCCTTGCTTGCCTTTTGACGACGTTCCTCGTTCAGCACATGCGTCAACCGTGCCTTTTCGTCGTCGCTCAGCCATTTGGCCTGCTCCGGCCGATCCTCCAGCGCGAAGAACACCACGACACCGAGCACGATGGCGGGAATGCCTTCGAGCAGGAACATCCACTGCCAGCCTGCGAGCCCGTGAATCTGATGGAAGCTGCGCATGATCCAGCCCGACGTCGGCGCGCCGATCATCGTCGCAATCGGAATCGCGACGAACGACAACGCCGTCACACGCGCGCGCCGCTCCGCCGGAAACCAGTAGCTGAGATACAGAATCAGTCCGGGGAAGAAGCCCGCCTCGGCCGCGCCGAGCAACATGCGCGCGACATAGAACTCCGTGGGCGTTCGCACGAACATCATCGCGCACGAGACTGCGCCCCAGAGCGTCATGATGCGCAACAGCGTCTTGCGTGCGCCCATGCGGGCGAGCATCAGATTGCTCGGCACCTCGAACAGCAGAAAGCCGACGAAGAACAATCCCGCGCCGATACCGTAGACGAGATCGCTGAAATGCAAATCCGCCTTGAACTGAATCTGCGCGATGCCGATGTTCGCCCGGTCGATGTAGTTGATGATGTAGCAAACGAACAGCAACGGCAGCGTGCGCCAGGCGATCTTGCGGTAGGTCGATTCCTCAACCACCTGACCGGCCGCGTTTGCGCCGGGCGTGTCTGTCCCGCCGAACGGCTGTGAAGCCGTCGTCGTATGTGAAGTCATGTCTCCTCCAATCTTGATTTTTTGATGAGGTTCGGATGGGGGCCGACGTCGTGTCCATCGACGCCCGGCCGTCAGGTGTCAGGACAAACCGAACTCCCGAATCGCGTAGTCGCGCAGCTTGTTCTTCTGCACTTTCGAGCTACCCGTCATGCCGATGCCGTCGAACGAATCGACGAATCGCAGGTATCTCGGCACCTTGAAATTCGCGGCGCGCGCTTTGCACCAGTCGATCAGCGCTTCGCTCGTGACGTCCGCACCGGGGCGCAGCACCACGAACGCGGCAGGCACTTCGCCCAGACGGGCGTCGGGCACACCTACGACCTGCGCCAATTGCACCGCCGGGTGTGTGAACAGCGTCTCTTCCACTTCGGCGGGCGCGACGTTCTCGCCACCGACGCGGAACACATCCTTCAGACGGCCGAGCATGCGCATGCGCCCCTCGCCGTCGATCACGCCGAGATCGCCCGTGCGCAGCCAGCCGTCGTCGCTGAACGCCTGCGCCGTCTCTTTCGGCTTGTTGTAGTAGCCCTTCATCACGCTCCAGCCGCGCACCTGAATCTCTCCGGGCTCGTCTGCACGGAGCACGTCACCCGTCTCCGGGGACACCGTGCGGATCTCGATACCGGGATGCGGACTCGCCCAGCCGCCCACACGCAGTTCGAGCGGATCGCGCCAGTCGTTGAGCACCACGTTGGGCGACGCTTCCGACTGTCCGTATGCGCCGACCATGTAAGGCACGCCCATCACGTCGTGAATCTTCTGCATGATCTCCGGCCCGGCCGCCGCCCAGCCGCCACGCAGGTGAATGCGCTCGCGACGGAATTCGGGGTGGCCCATCATCATCAGGAAAATCGTGTCGTTGCCGGACGTCAGCGTGCAGCGCTCTTCATCGAGAATGGTCAGCACGCGTGCGACATCGAACGACGGCACCGACAGCAAGCACGCGCCGGTCACGAGCGAGACGAGCAGCGACATCGTCGTGCCCGCCACGTGAAAGAACGGGCGCACGCTGAAGTAGCGATCGTCGGCACGCACACCGATGCGCTGCGCCGATGCGGCAGCATTCATCAGCATGTTGCGATGGCGCAGCAGCACGCCCTTCGGGAACGACGTCGTACCGGAGGTGTACTGAATGAGCAGCACGTCGTCGGGCGAGACGGCCGCTGAGCGGCGCGCGACTTCGTCACGCAACGCAGGCGTGTCCGGCAATGCATCGAAATGCTCGACGCCTTCCGGCAAACCACGTGTGCTATTGCCCACCATCACAGCGCGACGCAGCAGCGGCAGAAAGTCCCCCGGCAGTTGCGCATCGAACGCCGGCTCGACACTGCGTAGCAGCGCCGTGTAGTCGATGTTGAGGAACGTGTCGACGTAGAACAGCACGCGCACGTCGCCCTGACTCAGGCAGTAGTTCAGTTCGTCGGACTTGAATCGGGTATTGACGGGCACCGCGACCGCACCAATCGATGCCGCCGCGTAGAACAGCACCACCCAGTCCACCGAGTTGCCCATCAGAATGCCGACATGCTCGCCATGCTGGACGCCAACATGCACCATGCGCGCCGCCGCCTGAGCGACGCGCTCGGCCAGCGTGCGATAGTCGATGCGCTCGCCTTCGATCACGAGTGCTTCGGCGTCCGGCGTTGCACGTGCACGCGCCGCGAGAACGGCAGGCAGCGTGACCGGACCCTCGAGCCCGAACAGGCTCGCGTAGCTCTCGTGCCCTACGTCATGAACTTCAGGCATGACCGCCTCCCTGCTTCGTATCCTGGTTTGCTGCATGATCGACGTCGTTGCTCGTACCGCTGCCGAAGCGCGCAATCTTGCTTCCCCAGTCAGGACTTTGCAGCAACGTGTCGATGGCGAGCATCTCGATGGCGAGCGCACCTGCGGGGTCCGTTTCGACGCCGCGGTCGATGCAGTCCTTCGTGAGACGCATCGCCAGCGGCGGCGCAGCGGCAATCGTCTGCGCCATCACACGTACGGCGTCCAGCGCACCATCCGCCGGCACAATGCGCGACACCAGTCCGGCGTCGCGCGCTTCCTGCGCCGACAACGTGCGACCGGTGAAGGCCATGTCCTTCGCGAGACGCTTACCGACGGCACGCGGCATGCGCTGCGTGGCACCGACCGTCCCCCACAACGCTTCGGGCGTGCGGAACGCGGCGGCATCGGTGGCGACGATGAAGTCGCACGCCATGGCGATCTCGCCGCCCGACCCGATGGCCGGACCTTCCACGAGCGCGATGCACGGTTTGCCGATCTGCTCGATGGCGTCGTAGGCGGCAAATGCCTTGATCCGGCGCGCGCGCACATCGTCAAGACTCATGCCCTGACGCTCCTTGAGATCCGCCCCCGCGCAGAACACCGGCCCGTTGGCGCGAACGATCACGCACCGCACCGAGTCGTCGTCGCGCAACGCCTGAACCGTGGCGCGCAGTTCGTCGCACATCGCGGCGTTCAGCGCGTTGCGCTGCTGCGGCCGGTTCAGCACGACTTCGACGACCGCGTCCTGACGCACGATCTCCAATGTCTCCCAATCTTTCATGCTTGTCTTTCCTAACATCGAATCGAATTCAGATGGCACCGTCGCGACGCAAATCCGCTATCTGCGCCGGGGCATAACCGAGCGTCGCCAGCACCTGATCGGTGTGCTCGCCCAACAACGGCGGACGCCCCACTTCGGGATCGGCGAAGCCGTCGAACTTGAACGGCACCGGCAGCGCGCCGAACTTGCCGATGGATGGATGCTCGAACTCGCTCACCATGCCGCGTGCCAGCACGTGCGGATCGGCGAGCACTTCGTCGACATGCTGGATCGGGCCAGCGGGCACACCGGCGGCGTCGCACGCGTCGCACAGCTCGCGACGCGTTCTGCCGGCGATGGCTTTGGTCAACGCCGCCATGAGACGGTCGCGATGCTCGACACGGCCCGCATTGGTCGACAGCGTGGCGTCGGCCGCGAGTTCATCAAGGCCGAGCAACTCGCACAACGGCAGCCAGTGCTGATCGCTGCACGTGATGTGCACATACGCGCCGTCGCTGCACTCGAACGTGGCCGACGGCACGCGCCCCGGGTGTTCCGTGCCCAAACGCGGCGGCACTTCACCCAGCGCGAAGTAACGACCCGCAGCGAGCGTCAGCAGGCTGACCTGACCGTCGAGCATCGAGAAATCGACGTGGCAGCCTGCGCCCGTTTGCGTGCGCCCCTGCAAGGCACTGAGAATCGCAATGGCGATCCACAAACCCGACGACAGATCGGCAATCGGCAGCCCCGGCTTGACCGGTCCGCCGCCGCGCTCGCCCGTCAGACTCATCAGCCCGCCCATCGCCTGAAAGACGGTGTCGTAGCCCTTACGTTTCGCATACGGGCCGGTCTGACCGAAACCCGTGCATGAGACGTAGATGAGCTTCGGATTGGCTTCGCGCATCGCCGCCTGATCGAGGCCATAACGCTTGAGGGTGCCAACAGGGAAGTTCTCCAGCAGCACGTCGGCGCGCGACGCGAGATCGCGAATGATCGCGCGCCCCGCTTCCGTCTTCATGTTCGCCGTCACGGACTGCTTGCTGCGGTTGCAGGCGAAGTAGTACGCCGACTCGTCGCCGACTTTCGGCTCGAACGTGCGTGTCTCGTCCCCGCTGCCCGGCTGCTCGATCTTGATGACCGTCGCCCCCAGTTCCGCGAGGATCATGTCGGCGAACGGGCACGCGAGCACGCGCGCCAGTTCGAGGATCGTCACGCCTGCGAGCGGCTTCATCGGCGCGTTCACGACTTCGGGGCGCGCTTGGGAAAGCTGCGCATCATCAGGTTCGTATCGAGCGAGACGTCGAACGCCTGCGTGAGCGGCAAATCGGCCACGCGATGGAACAGGCGCTTGGTCGCCGTCATCGACACCGGATCGTAGTCGGCCAGTCGTGCGGCAAGTGCCACGGCGTCGTCGACCAGCGTGCTATCGGGGCTGACACGATTGGCAAGTCCGAGCGCCAGCGCACGCGACGCGTCGACCGTATCGCCTGTCGACACCAGCTCGAACGCGGTCTTGCGTCCGACCTGACGCACGAGATTGGCCATCACGATGGCAGCCACGATGCCGTGCTTCAGTTCCGGATAACCCAGCTTGAGGCTCTCGCCCACGACCAGCAGATCGCAAGCCAGCGCCAGCCCCGCGCCGCCACCCATCGCATAACCCTGCGCCGCACCGACGACCGGCGTGCCGATCTCGACGAACGCACGATGCAGCGACGTGGTGAGGTGTGCACGCTTGAGCGCGGCCTGCGCGGCATCGGCGTCGCTGCCACCCGCCACGAAGCCACCGAATTCCTTGACGTCGGCCCCGGCACAGAAGCTCTGCCCTGCACCGGCGAGCACGATGGCATTCACTTCGGGATCGGCGTCGGCCTCGCGCAGTGCCGCCAGCAGTGCCTGCGTCAGCTCGTTGTTCAGGGCGTTGCGCTTGTCGGGGCGATTCATCGTGATCACGCGCACAGCGCCGCGATCTTCGATCAACAGGGAGTCGGGATACGTCATGTTTCGGGACATCGGATTCATCAGCCAGAGGTGAGTCGGGGTATGGCGGCTAGCCTAATCCACAAAATGTGACGTCGTCAAACAAAATAATCGTGAAGAAGTTTTTACACCGCACAAACATCGCAATTATTCGAACAAATTAAGGGAAACCCCTTGCCAGGCGATTTATAAATTATTTGACATTGCATCACATTAGGTGATTTCATGCGCTCCATCCGAACTCACTTTTGGCGCTCGACGCCCGCCTGTCATGTCCGATCTGATCCTGTGCGAATGCTTCGCCCGCGACGGCCTTCAGCACGAGACCGCCTTCCTCGCCACCGACACCAAGCGCGACCTGATCGACCAGTTCGCGCGCGCAGGCTTTCGCCGTGTGGAAGCCACGTCCTACTCCAACCCTGCCGTGGTCCCGCAGTTCGCCGACGCCAGCGAGTTGCTCGCCGTGCTGCCGCGCGTCGATGGCGTTCACTACAAGGCGACGTGCGCGAACACGCGCGCCGTCGAGCGCGCGCTGACCGATCTCGACGCCGGGATCGGCGTCAACGAAATCAGCTTGCTGGTCTCGGCGAGCGATTCGCACTCGGAGCGCAACCTCAAGCAGTCGCGGGCCGGTCAATGGCTGCGCGTCGAAGCGATGGCAAAGGCAGCGCAAGGTCGTTTCCGTCTGGTCGGCACGATTTCTGTAGCGTTCGGCTGTCCGTTCGAAGGGGCCATCGATCCGGCTAGCGTCATGGAAGATGTGGCGCGTTTCGCATCGCTCGGCGTGAAATACATCACGCTCGGCGACACCATCGGCGTGGCGACACAGGCGTCGACGAAGGCACTGTTCGCGCAGATGCTGTCGTCGTTCCCGGACGTGCACGCCATCGCCCACTTCCACGACACACGCGGTACCGGCATCGTGAACTACCTCGCCGCGCTTGAAGCGGGCGTGAGTCACTTCGACGTGGCGTTCGGTGGCACCGGCGGTCATCCCGCGAAGGTGCAATACGGTGGTGGCGTGACCGGCAACGTCTGCACGGAAGACTTCGTCAACGTGCTCGAAACGATGGGGGTCGACACGGGCATCGATCTGACGGCCATGATGGCTGCCTCGCAAGCCTGCGAGACGGCGCTCGGTCGCCAGTTGGCGAGCCGCGTGGCCCGCACCGGTCTTAATCCGATGCTGCGTCCGATGTTGAGCGCGCAGACCGTCGATTCGCCGGAAGCGAAATGAGCCGCGACGCCGCCGACCTCGACCGCGAACTGCGCATCGAATCGCAGTTCTGTCTCGATAACGGTTTCACGCTCGTCGACGCGGGCGACGGCACCGCTGTGCTCACCTGCGATGTGCTCGACCGGCATACGAATCGTCACGGCAACGCGCACGGCGGCCTGATTGCTGCGCTGCTCGATACGGCGATGGGCGTGGCCACACGCGCGAGCGGTGCATTCGACAACCTCGGCACGGCCAGCCTCACGATCAACTATCTGCGCCCGGCACGCGGGCACATCACCGCACACGCACGCGTGCGCCGCAGCGGCCGCACGCTCGCGTTCTGCGAGGCCGAAGTGCTCGACGCGGAAGGCCGCCTACTCGCCACGGCCAGCGCCGTGTTTGCCGTCGCATCGCGTGACGCGTCAAACGCACGGAGCACCCCGCCGCCGACCTGAACCACCACCGCAACACCACAAAAACCACATCGGAGACACGTTTCATGCCTTTCGCAACACGACGCCGCCTCGGGTACGCCGCGGCCTGCCTGTCCTTTGCCTCGCCGTTGCTACTCGCCCCCGCGAGTGCGCACGCCGAAGTCACCCTCTACGGCCTGATCGACACGGCCATCCGCTACGAGACCAATGCGAACGCGAGCGACGGCAAGCTGTTCAGCGCATCGCAAGGCTCGTTCACCGGCTCGCGCTGGGGCATCAAGGGCACGGAAAAGCTTGGCTCCGATCTGGAGACGTTCTTCGTGCTGGAGAGCGGTTTCAGTCTTGATGACGGCACGTCGTTGCAGGGCACGAAGAGCGCTGGCTTCGGACAGGCGTCGTCCAATGGCGCGGGACGGCTGTTCGGCCGCCAGGCCTTCGTCGGTGTGCGCGGCAGCTACGGCGCGTTGTCCGTGGGCCGTCAGTACAGCGTGGGCTATACGGCGATGGGCGCGGCACAGATCTTCAACAACCCGAACCTCGACACGCTGATCGTCGCGAGCAACTACGTCGGTAGCCGTCTCGACAATACGGTGAAGTACACGCTCGACGCTGGTGGTTTCTCGCTGGGCACGGCCTACACCTTCGGCAACGCCGCGAGCGATACGCATGCGAACTCGGGCGTGGGGGTGACAGCCGGTTATGCAGCGGGCGGCGTGAACGGCACGTTGCTGTACCAGCGCCTGACGTCAGCCGACGGCACGCAGTCACGCAACACCTTCGGCTTCTCGACAGGTGCCGAGTTCGGCGCATGGCGGGCGACAGCGGGTTATCTGCATAGCCAACTGACGGAAGTGGAGACGCGCAACAACGTCATGCTGCTCGGCCTGAGCTACAACCCGTTGCCTGCGCTGACGCTGGGTGTTGGGGGCTTCGTCGACTGGCAGGCGCAACCGGGCGGCAAGCGCACGGCCGTCTACGGTATGGCCGACTATCAGCTCAGCAAACGCACCGACGTTTATCTCGAAGTCGATCACAACAACATCAGCGGCAAATACACGCTGATCGCCTCGCAAGGCACCTACGGCAGCAAGGTCGGGGTCTCGCTGGGGTTGCGTCATACCTTCTGACGGAAAACGAAAGCGGCGGCAACGACCGGTGTGTCGTTGCCGCCGCCCTCTGAAGTCTCTTAGGCGTCGCTTATCGCCTGATCACGGGCGAGTGCAGGACAGATCGCCTTCTTCGCAATTGTTCATCTTGTCCAGACGTTTGGTCTGTTCCTTCGTCAGCTCGTCAATACAACTCGTGAACACCAGCGCGTGGATCGTCCCGCCTTCGGACCCCATCGTCTCGAGCGTACATTGCGCGTCGCGCCATGCGATCCACGCGCGTTGCGACTTTTGCAGCGCCGTCTTTCCCTGGGGGCTCAGCTTGTTGTTGAGGGTCTGGAAAGCCTGATTGAGCTTCTTGTCCGACACCTTGTACGCATCCATCGCGCACTTGTTCATCGTCGCCTGATCCTGCGGATTGTCACAGGGTGACGCCGCATGTGCCGCAGCACTGGCCATCAGAACGGCCGCTGCCGCTGCCCATCGAATCGCTTTCGTCGCACTCGTCGCTTTCACTGTTTCTCCCGGTATTCGGATGTCCATCGGTCAGTGGGTCATCCTATCCGAAGCCGCTGCGTCCGGGCGCGACAGACCCGCCTGATCGCTAGAGGCCCGATAACATGCTGCGTTGAACTCCCTACATCGACCGGAAACACGACGGCTTGCAAGGTCAATCTGTTCTGCCCGGCAAGTGGCGCATCTGTATCTGTTATCGCCTTATCCAGGTGACTAGAATCAAGCCTGTTCTCCCAACAAGTCTCGACAAGAAGGATTGATATGCTCCGCATTCTCGGCAGACCGGCGTCCATCAATGTACGAAAGGTATTGTGGCTCGCCCACGAGCTTGGCATTCCCTTCACCAACGATCCGTGGGGCGACGGCGACGCGTCCCGCAAGCTCGACAATCCCGCCTTTGCGACGCTCAATCCGAATCTGATGGTGCCGGTCATCGACGACGCCGGCTTCGTCATGTGGGAATCCAACAGCATCCTGCGTTATCTCGCCGCATCGCGTGAGCGCACCGACCTCTATCCCGTCGGTCCGCGCGAGCGTGCCCGCGTCGATCAGTGGATGGACTGGCAGTCGTCGGACCTGAATCCGGCATGGAAGTACTCGTTCCTGTCGCTCATCCGCGGTGCCCCCGGCTACGACGACCCGCAGGCGCTCGCCACCAACTCGGCGCGCTGGAACGACTTCATGCGCGTGCTCGACCGTCAGTTGCAAACGACGCAGGCCTTCGTGAGCGGCGAGAACTTCACGCTCGCGGACATCCCCGTCGGCCTGTCGGTGCATCGCTGGTTCAGCGTGCCGATCGAACGTCCCCAGTTGGAGGCCGTGTCGCTCTATTACGAAACCCTGTCCGAACGTAAGGGCTTCCGCCTTTACGGACGCAACGGCACGCCCTGACGTTTTAATTGACGAAACATGGGGGAATGGATAACGTCACGTCCAACACAGTGCTGATGGCTGTGCATTCCTCACCGTTAGGATGACTGACAATCCCCCATGAAAATCGATAACGGCATCACACAGACGCTCACCGGACGCTCCCCGTCCGGCGCAGCCTCCGGCCACGGCCGCACCGACATCGGATCGTTTCGTGCCGTGCTCGCCGAAAAGACGCAGCAGCCGGTCGGCACAAACGCCGACGCGCAACAGACCACGCGCCAGATCGACTTCGGCAACATGACACGCCAGCAGATGCGCAACTGGGTCAACGATCAGATTCGCAGCGGCCAGATGACGCTCGACGACAGTTCGCCGTTCATGGCGATGACGATGAAGGTGCCGGTCGACGGCAGCGCGGAAATTCCGGCAGACGTCGACCCTGAGCGCATCGACTTCGCGCAGCGTGCGCGTCAGGGCATCGCGGGAGCGCTCGCACTCAACGATCCGGCCAACGCGAAACGCCTGCAACAAGCGCTCGACATCATGTCGCGCTATCAAGGTCAGACGGTCGGCATTTCGACGTCCGCCTGACATCAAAGCACGCGCTGGCAACTTAGCGCGAGATCGGTGACGCCTCGGCCATCGTCTCGCGCATCACCTCGGCCAGCGCGATCACACCCGCCTCGATATGCTCCAGCCGGATCGACGAAAAGCCTAACCGGAACATGTTGCGCGGCGGGGTGTCGCCCATGAAGAACACGTCGCCCGGCTCAATCAGGATGCCACGCGACTTGGCACGGGCGGCCAGCACATTGGCGTTCAGTTGCTCCGGTCCTTGCACCCAGCACGACGCCCCGCCCTTCACGCGCACGAACGACGCTTCGGGCATGTGCGTCGCAAGCGCAGCGCTCAGCACTTCGGCACGCTTGGCGTAGGTGTCGGCCAGACGTCGCAGCAGCGCGTCGTGATGGCCAAGTGCCAGGAACATCGAGAACGAGCGCTGAATGAACGCCGACGGGTGACGGATCATCAACCGGCGCAACGCGCGCAACTCATTCACCAGCGCCGCCGGCGCAACGATATACCCCAGCCGCAAACCCGGCGCGAACGACTTCGACAGACTGCCGATGTAGATCACCCGGTCGCTGCGGTCCAGACTCTTGAGCGCCGGTATCGGAATGTCCGAATAGCTGTTCTCGCTCTCGTAATCGTCTTCGATTACCACGAAGTCGTCTGCCTCCGCGCGACGCAGTAACGCCTCGCGATGCGCAAGCGGCATTGTCGTGGTGGTGGGACATTGGTGCGACGGCGTGACGTACACGTAGTCGCATTGCGACAAGCGCTCGTCCACCGGCAATCCGTGTTCGTCGACCGGCAGTCCGACCAGCTTCGGCGTGCGCATCGCGAAGATGTTGCGAGCATCCGGGTAACCGGGGTCTTCGACGCCCACGGTCGTGCGTGCGCCCACCAGCAAATCGGCGAGCAGATACAGCGCCTGCTGCGCGCCGTTGGTGAGCACGATCTGATCGGCATCGGCCCACACGCCGCGGCGCGGCAACACCCGCGTGCGAATCTGCTGGATGAGCGTTTCGTCGTCGCGCGCGATCATGTCCGGCGCCCAGTCGCGAATCTCCATGACGGTGAGCGCCTTCTGGCAACACTCGCGCCAGTCGGCGGTCGGGAACATCGTCGGATCGAACTGTCCGTAGATGAACGGGTACTGGTACTGCTGCCAGTCGATGGGCTTCACGATGTTGCGCTGCGCCGATGGCCGCACGACATAGCGTCCCTCCCAGTCGGGCGTGGACGGATCCAGCGGCGCGATGGTGCCAGTGGCGTCCGTCTGCGTCTGCCCGTCCGGCGCATGCTTCCCGTCGCGTCCATCCCGACCGTCTCGCCCATCGCGCCCGTCACGTCCGTCCCGCGCACTCGCGGGCTGCGACCCCACGCGCGGCGCGAGGATATCGCCATTGACGAAGTAACCGCGCCGCTCCCGCGCGATCAGATAGCCCTCGTCAACCAGTTGCTGGTAGGCCAGCACCACCGTGTTGCGCGCCACGCCCAGCCCTTCGGCCAGCTCGCGCGACGACGGCACCGCCGCACCGCGCATCAGACGCTCGTCCAGAATCGCCGACACGAGCATCTGGCGAATCTGGCTCTGCAAACTCATACCCGCTCGCGCCGACACCAAAAACAACTGGTTCCACATCGCCGCAGAAATCCGGCTCGACATCGCGTCCCCTTTTTGTCTGTCACTTCTAGAACGTCAATTATTACTCATGAGACGGTGACGTTTATTCCGAATTGGGGTTTATCCGCAGACGAGCGAAAACAGGTGCGATTCGAGCATTCATGCGGCTTGCGGGCCGATCATGGGGCAACTGGACCAGTTGGCATCATCAAATGCGGCCAACTGGCTCTAACGAACAAAAATGTGCGCGGCAATGATGCAGTCACTTGACGCCGATTTGTCATGCCAGATGCGTCAACCCGAGAGTTCCACCGAAAACCTTTCGAACTGAGGTGAACCATGACTGGACTTCCGAACCGACTGCGACGGGTGTTCGCGGCGACGGCACTGGCGGCTGCGGCCTTGCCCGCAACCCTGATGCTCGGATTGACGGTGCCCGCGACAGCGCAGGCGCAGGAAAAAGAGGTGACGATTGCGTACCAGCAGATCGTCGATCCGTGGCTGGTCGCGATTTCGAGCGGCGAGTTCGAAAAGGCAACCGGTTACAAGATCCACTGGCGCCAGTTCGAATCGGGCGCAAAGGTGGCGACGGCGCTTGCCTCGGGCGACATCAAGATCGGCGTGCTTGGCTCCAGCCCGATGGCAGCGGCCGTCTCGCAAGGGCTGGATCTGCAACTGTTCTGGATCCTGGACGACATCAACCAGGCCGAAGCGATGGTCGTGCGCAATGCGTCGAACATCAAGACGCCGGCCGACCTCAAGGGCAAGAAGATCGGTGTGCCGTTCGTCTCGACGACGCACTACCACACGATGTTTGCGCTGCAGCAATGGGGTATCAAGCCGACCGAAGTGCAGGTCCTGAACATGCAGCCGAACCAGATCGTGGCGGCATGGGAGCGTGGCGACATCGATGCCGCCTACGTGTGGGATCCGGCGCTCGCGCAGATCAAGCAAAGCGGTCACGTGCTGATCACGTCGGGCGAATTGTCGAAGCAGGGCAAGCCGACGTTCGATGGCATCGCCGTCGACCGCAAGTGGGGTGAAGCGAATGCCGATTTCATGGCGAAGTTCGTCAAGGTGATCGCCAGCGCCGACGCGGCCTACCGTCAGAATCAGGCGGCCTGGACGGCAGGCTCCCCGCAAGTGAAATCCATCGTCAAGATGATCGGCGGCAAGCCGGAAGACGTGCCGGGCGCACTGTCGCTCTACGCCTACCCGTCGGCCGAGCAACAAGCGTCTGCGGAATGGCTCGGCGGCGGCAAGGACAGCCGTGCAGCCAAGGCACTGAAGGACACCGCCGACTTCCTGAAGGGTCAGCAGAAGATCAACGCCGTCAAGGCGGACTACACGCCCTTCGTCACGTCGCGTTACGTCGACGCCGCGCTCAAACTGAAGTAAGCCGTACCGGGGCCGACGCGCCGGCCGGTTGTGCGGCGCGCCAGCCCCTCCCCGATCGCTGGATTAGCTGGATCGACTGGAGAAGGGCTTCATGGAACAACTCATCGTCAACGACGTCAGCGTCGTGTATCCCGGCCGGCGTCCCGGCGAGCAGGTGCAGGCGCTCGCTCACGTCGATCTGACCATCGCACCCGGCGATTTTGTTGTGGCGCTCGGCGCTTCAGGCTGCGGCAAGACCACGCTGCTCAGTCTGATGGCCGGCTTCATCGCTCCTACCTCCGGTGAATTGTTGCTTGGCGACGCCCCCATCGAAGGCCCCGGTGCCGACCGTGGCGTCGTCTTCCAGAAGCACGCACTGCTGCCCTGGCTGAGCGTGATGGAAAACACCGAATTCGGTCTGAAGCTCCAAGGCATTCCCAAGACGGAACGACGCGCCCGTGCCGCACGCAATCTGGCGCTCGTCGGCTTGCAGGACTTCCACAATCACATGATCTATCAGCTCTCGGGCGGCATGCAGCAGCGCGTGGGGATTGCGCGTGCGCTGACCTGCAATCCGTCGATGCTGCTGATGGACGAACCGATGGCCGCGCTCGATGCGCTCACCCGCGAGACCATTCAGGAACTGTTGCTCGATGTCTGGCGCGAGACGCAGAAGATGATCTTCTTCATCACGCACAGCGTGGAAGAAGCGTTGTTTCTCGCCAGCCGCCTGATCGTGATGTCACCGCGCCCCGGACGCATCACGCACACCTACGAACTCGACTTCAACAAGCGCTATCTCGAAAGCCGAGATGCGCGCGCCATCAAGTCGAGCCCCGATTTCATCGCCATGCGCGAGACGGTGCTCAGCATCATCTACGGTGACGAGCGTGCCGGGCAGACTGCGTCTGCCGGTGCGGTCGCGGCCTGATGTGCCTGATCGAAGCCGGAGACGAGCCATCATGATGACCAAACCCGTCACTACCCCGCAGGCACCGTCCGCCAATAGCGGCAGCGGTATGCAGCGTCAGCCCTCTTCCCTGAACACGCCGCGCGCACCGCGTCGCAAGGGGTTCTTTGCCCGTATGTTCGCGCCGCGCCCCGTGAAAGCGGGCGAATCGTTCGGCGCCCCCGGTCAGGGGCCCAGCTTTGCGATCAGCGTCGTGACCGTGTTCGCCCTGCTGGCGATCTGGGTCGCGATTACCTCGTCGGGAATGATCAAGCCGCTGTTCCTGCCGGGACCGCGCGCCATCGTCGAGAAATTCATTCAGGTGTCGACCGAGGGCTTTGCTGGCTCGACGCTGTGGCAACACACGCTCGCCAGTCTGTACCGCGTGTTCGGTGCGTTTGCGCTGGCCTGTGTGACGGCGATTCCCGTCGGCATTCTGATGGGCGTCTCGCGCATCGGACGCGGCGTGTTCGACCCGCCCATCGAGTTCTATCGCCCGTTGCCGCCGCTGGCCTACCTGCCGCTCGTGATCATCTGGTTCGGTATCGGCGAGTTCTCGAAAGTGTTCCTGATTTATCTGGCGATCTTCGCACCGCTCGCCATTGCGGCACGCGCAGGCGTTCGCTCCGTCTCGATGGAACAGATTCACGCCGCGTATTCGATGGGTGCATCGCCGCGCCAGATCGTGATGCACGTGATCGTGAAGTCGGCGCTGCCGGAGATCTTCACCGGCATGCGCATCGGTATCGGTGTGGGCTGGACCACGCTGGTGGCTGCCGAAATGGTGGCGGCATCGAGCGGTCTCGGTTTCATGGTGCTCAACGCGGCGGAATTCCTCGCGTCGGACATCGTGATCATGGGGATCATCGTGATCGGCTTCTTCGCCTTCGGGTTCGATCTCATCATGCGCTATCTCGAGCGCGTACTCGTGCCCTGGAAAGGCAAGGTCTGACAAGGCAGAAGCGGTTTCGTTGGTCATCACAAGAAGACGCAGGGCGGCGCGCCCCCCAGTACCTACCGCGCCGCACCTGACGTCAGACAAGGTGTTAAGGAGGTTGTGTGGCAGTTGAGACATTCATCGGCAGTTCCCCCCTCGTTGCAGTCCTCGCAGTGATTCCCCGCTTCGCGCATCCGTTCACAGGAGGTCGTCATGGCCAATCGTGATACCGGCACGCATCTGCAATCGAGCCTCAAACAGCGTCACATGAGCATGATCGCGCTGGGCGGCGTGATCGGTGCCGGTTTGTTCGTCGGCAGCGGTGTGGTCGTCCATGCCGCAGGTCCGGCCGCGGTGCTGTCGTTTCTGATCACCGGCGCACTGGTCGTGCTGGTCATGCGCATGCTCGGCGAGATGGCATGCGCCATGCCTGCGGTCGGGTCGTTCTATGAATACGCGCGGCTGGCATGGAACGACAAGCCGGTCGGCGGCGAGCTGGCCGGGTTTCTGACGGGCTGGATGTACTGGTACTTCTGGGTGATCGTGGTCGCCGTCGAAGCCGTGGCCGGTGCGAACCTGATTCAGTTCTGGCTGCCGGACATTCCTGCGTGGGCCATCAGCCTCGTGCTGCTCGTGGTGCTCACGCTCACGAATCTGGTGTCGGTCGCGTCATACGGCGAATTCGAATTCTGGTTCGCGTCGATCAAGGTCGCGGCGATCGTGGTGTTCCTGTTCCTCGGCGGGCTGTTCGTGTTCGGCATGTGGCCGGGTGCCGTGGCGAGTACCGGGCATCTGCTCTCGCATGGCGGCTTCATGCCGAACGGCATCGGTCCGGTGATGTCCGGGGCGGTGGCGGCGACAGGGTTCTACTTCGGTGCGGAGATCGTGACGATTGCTGCCGCCGAAGCTGCCGAGCCGCAGCAGGCTGTGGCACGCGCGACGAACTCGGTCATCGGCCGTGTGCTGTTCTTCTACATCGGCTCGATTCTGCTAGTGGTGATGCTCGTGCCCTGGAATTCGGCTGGTATGGCTACGCCGTATGTGAGCGCACTCGAAGCGATGCGTATTCCGGCGGCGGCGCACATCATGAATGCCGTGGTGCTGACGGCCGTGCTCTCGGCGCTGAACTCGGGGCTGTACGCGTCGTCGCGCATGCTCTTCGCGCTGACGCGCCGAGGCGATGCGCCGCGCTCGCTCGCCAAGCTGAATTCGCGTGGTGTGCCGGTGCGCGCGATTCTCGTCGGCACGCTGTTCGGCTACGCGGCGGTGGTGATGTCGTATGTGTCGCCGGATACCGTGTTCGCGTTCCTCGTGAACTCGTACGGCACCGTGGCGATCTTCGTGTACGTGCTCATCGCGTTCTCACAGTTGAAGTTGCGCAAGCGGCTGGAACGTGAAGCCCCTGCCCGGCTCAAGATTCGCATGTGGGGCTTTCCGTATCTCACTTGGGTGGCGATTATCGGGATGTTGTCCATCGTCGGTGCAATGGCCTTCATTCCCGATCAACGCACGCCGCTGGCATTGGGTGTCGTGAGTCTGACGGTGCTGCTCGTCGCGTTCACCGTACGCTCGATCTGGCGCAAGCTTCGCTCGCCGGATCCGGAGTTCGATATTTAAGTGCGATGGGGCGGCGGCGGTGGTCCGTCGCCCGCTTTTGGCGCATGTGGTGTGAACAACTCTGGAATTCCCGACTTCAGCGCTTCAGTCTTTGCTCTCAGCTCGGTCCAGGTCTCGAGGTCCTTGTTCAACTTATATTGCCTGGCAATCTCGATCAATCGGTCCGCGACGCGCAGCGCCTCGTCCCATCTTCCCTGCTCTCGATATACCAGAAAGAGGTGCTTGCTTGCCTCGATGATCGCTGGCATATCGGCCGCCTGCTGTGCTGTGATCAAAGCCAATTCACGCAGCCGACGACGACGCGGGCCGGCGCCGGGAAGCAAAGGGCACCGGCGCGCCAACTCGTCAAAAAACACGCTCGCCGACGCCAACGCGTCTCTCTCTTTCTCCCGATCCCCTACGCTAGCCCAGTAGAACGCGATATCCCGCCATATGAATCCGGGGTTCATCTCAACGTCGGCCGCGCCAAAATCCTCAGCCGATTGAACTAGTAGCAACGCTTGCAGGTTGCGAGATTCTTGGCTCTGGTCATTTGCCCAGTGGTTTAGGTGCCCATACGCCGAGAACAGATCGATCATGTCCTCAAGCGAGGGGAGAAATGCACCGATCCTGGCGCCGTCGGTAGCGTGTCGAAGGAGCACCGTCCAAGCGATTACGATGTCCCGATCGTCGCGTCCCAGCGCCGCCACGCTGCGGCTTAGGACGAAACGGTGTAGCAGCGTTAGACGTCGCGCGTCGCGAGAGAGAAGTAGCCTCGCACACGCTTCACCGCTCAATGCGCCATCTGAATTACTGAAGCACGGTGCGCCTAAAGGCATGCGAATGCCGCAGTCCGGAAGATTGACCACAATGCAACCGACGCTGGAAAGCGTTGCATCGTCCAGCATGATCTGACGGGCATCGAGGCTGAATTCTTGCCATAGCGATAACGCGGCGGATTCGACCTCGTGAAATAATCCCGCCTCCGTCAGGAAGACGCGCCCGCCTGGGAACGTCGCGATGTGGCAGATCGCACGATGGCGTAATGCTTCGGATTTTTCGGGGTCGCTTGCGCGCAGACACGGTGCAAGCTGTAATCCCGTGCGGGTGAATTCGTGCAAAAAAACGGTGAACTCGCGCTCGCTCGGGAAGACGACATTCCTGGCCTGCTCGTTGAAACGCTCAAGCACACGCTGACGGCGGCGACTCAGTTCAAGCGACGACGAGGATGGCAACAGAGGACTGGCGCTTGCGTTAATAGCCTCCATTCAGTGTCCGCCCGGGGTTGACGAGAGTGCTGACGAATCAGCCTTGAGCGCCATCTGCGCCCGACGCCGCTCACGATCGATCCGCACCGACGCATGTTCGTCGGTGACGTGAAGCAACGGCCACGATGCAGATCGACGGATACTGGGCGCATCTGGCGACAGCGTCAGAAATGTGTCATTCCACCGGCTCTCGTCGAGCACCGCGGCATGTTCAGATAGATACCGCTGCCATCTCACATGCGTGACGGCCTCGCAAAGCAGGAGACTCGCATTGCCCAACGCGTTTCCTTCGTCGCGGTCGATCAGTCGCTGAATCGTGGCTTCCAAGTCGCCAGCCAGCACGTGGGCACCTGACTTCCTGTAAGCCTCGACGCCCAACCAGCCACAGTGAATGGCATCGTGGTGGTTCGAATCTTCCCACAATTTGTGAAGCGCCTCTTCAAGCGCTTCGCCTGCACGGTAGTTCGCGTTTCTTCCGAGATCCCCGAATCCCATCTGCGCTTCGAAATGCGCCATGTCCAGTAGCCCACGACCACGCTCCTTCCAGTCACCGGCTTGCCGAAATGCTTCAGCGCTGAGGCGCAGCAGCTTCCACACGGCGAGCTCCTCGTCACCCACACGCGCCGACATGCGCCCAGCAATTCCCCTTAGCGCGTACCCGTAAGCCGCTTTAGTCGCTGCGTCGCAGCCGAAATCTGTCTCCCTTCGGCCACTGATGCACCGCTCGATCAGCGCAGACCATGCCGCGCATGCCTCCGGGTCGGTCGCTGGCGCGTGCATTGTCTTCATTTCGTGGGCGAAGTGGTCGAGCATCGACATGCCGTCGGGGTCCGGCGTCAACAGGAGTCTTTCCGCTTCGTCCTTCGTCAAAGCACCCTGCCCCGTCTTGAAACAACTGGCCCCCAGGGGAATGGTCAACTCGCTGCCCGGCAAGGTGACCAATATTTGATAACGATCTCCGCGTCTCGCACACGCGAAGATTTCGTTTCTGACATCCGACGTCAGCTCATTCAGCAATTCGACGGACGCCTGGTCGACATCGCGCAACGCGTCATGCTTGTCGAGATACCGTCGCCCCGCCGCCGCCGACGCGACCCGACAGATCGCCAAATTCGCAAGGATTCGCCGTTTCCCTTCGCCAAGCAGCAAGCCGCGCGCGAAATCCAACGGCCCAGTCGCGCTAAAGTCCCGGATGAAGTCCCTGAACACCTCGTCGGGTGGCGGATTTTCGCAATTGAGACGGTCCTTGAACGCCGTCAGTAACGATGAGCGTCGTTCGCTTAGCGTCTGCCCCGGGTAGTTCTGCATTGGAAGTTGGTTGCCAGGGGCTGGCGGCGGCATGAGTTCCATCATGGCATTCGCCGCAACGCCCTGCCGGAGAGCGCCTGATTCCACTTCCATTCGAACTCGTCACATCCCAGAAAGCCATCGCTCCTTCTGGCAGGTTTCTCACCCTGGTTTGTCACTTCGGTATCGTGGCGAACACGTTCCCCAAGCACGTCGAAACACTTCAGTGCTGCCTCCCGACAGATCTCTGCCGAGATTTTTTCACCGTGTCTTAGGGTGGCCAGCGCTACATTACCTAACTTGTCAGACGCATACCGATAGGCATCGGTGCTGGCTTTTGAATCGCCCGCTCGCGCATACAACTCCCCTATCTCCACCAATCTTGAACAATAGGCCTGGGTACTGCCGTATCGATAAAACGCTTCAGCACTCTTGCGTAACAAGTCTCCAAACTTGAGGTCTTCGTTGTCTTCGAAGGTTGCCGCCCGCCACCCCAGCGTTCGCAACGCAACCCCCAATGCTCGCATTACGTCTCCAGACGCAACAAGATTTGCAATGGGCCGATCGCCCAGCCAACGATTGATCGCGGTGCTCCACGTCGAACACGCTTCTTGATCCAGAATTTGCGGATTTTTCGGGCCCCAATCGTCGTTGTCAATGTCGAACTGACGCGCAAACCTCTCAAACATTGAAGGGCTTGTCCCCTCTTGATTCACGAAGAGTTTTTCAATCTCATGTTGCTTGAGCCCTCTATCCCGGTCTTCGAAGCACTCCTTTCCCAGCGGCACACGAAGGTCGATGTCCGGAAAGCGCATGAAGATCTGCCCACGTTCGCCGAAATCAGCCGTCTTGAGCATTTCTCGTCGATCGTCTGTGAAAAGCAGCGGGAGAATTTCCAACGCTGTGTTCTCTGCCTTGCGAAGCGCGTCCTTCTCTTTCCCATTGAGATAGTTGCGTCCCGAATCGAGGGAAGACATGTGACCGCGCGCCACGTTGGTCAATATCTCGGGTTTCCAGTTGTGCGTTAGCCAGTTCCGGCAAAAATCTAACCGCCCGATCAGGCTGAATTGCGCCACAAATTCTTCGAATACGTGGTCCGACGCTGAGGCACCGTCCTTACACTGACGATTGAAGTCGTCCAGCACCTCAACGCGACTTCCGCTTAGGCGACGACCGGGATAGTGATGCACAGGAAACCAGACAGAGTCCGAGCCAACGCAAAACATGAGAGATAACCTGAGAAAGTGAGCGTGGTTAGCAGTCTGCGCGCCCTGCCTGTTCGCTCACTTCCATTTTTCGCCGCGTTTTCGAACAGCTTCGGACTAACCTTCGACACCCTCAGGAAAAATTACTTAACCTATGCGAGAACTAAGAATAGGGGCGGAAACTGCACGAATTCCACTGACTCTCTGACGTCGGCGAAGCGTTCGCGGGCGTCGTCAACACGGAACTCCCGATGAATACGAACGTTCACAAGACGCTAGCGAAGGTGCCCGAGGTCACGCTGATGTTCTGGGTCGTCAAGATTGCCGCCACGACGCTGGGCGAGACCGGCGGCGACGCGGTGTCCATGTCGATGAATCTTGGCTATCTCGTCGCCACGGCGATATTCGCAGTCATATTCCTGATCGCCGTCTACGCGCAAATTCGCGCGAAATCCTTCCATCCCGCGTTGTATTGGGCGACGATCATCGCCACCACGACGGTCGGCACAACACTCGCCGATTTCGCCGACCGCTCGCTCGGCATCGGTTATGCAGGCGGATCGGCGCTGCTGCTCGCCTTGCTGCTCGGCTCGCTCTGGGTCTGGCACCGGGTGATGGGATCGGTGTCGATCGACACCGTCAACTCGCCCAAAGCGGAGGTGTTCTACTGGGTCACGATCATGTTTTCGCAGACGTTGGGCACCGCGCTCGGCGACTGGACGGCGGACACGGCAGGACTCGGCTATACCGGCGCGGCCATCATCTTCAGTGCGCTCTTGCTCGCGCTCGTCGCCGCATATTTCTGGACGCGGACGTCGCGCGTTTTCCTCTTTTGGGCGGCCTTCATTCTTACGCGTCCGTTGGGTGCTGTCGTCGGCGATTTTCTGGACAAGCCGGTCAGCTCCGGCGGTCTTGCGCTCAGTCGCTATTCCGCGTCGTTCGCATTGCTGGCGTTCATCCTGACAGCGCTGCTGCTGTACCGGCAGCGCGCTGCGTCAAAGGCGCATTGACGATGACGTCACGGCAGCGCTGAGCGACAGCGCTGCCGTGCGTTAGCGGGACACGTCGACAGCATCCCCGAGCAGCGTGCCCAGATCGACTGCGGCAGCCATCGCCTTGTACCCGGCATCACCCGGGTGGAGATGATCGCCGGAGTCCATTGCCGACGCCAGCCGCGACGGATGCGTCGGATCGCGCAGTACGGCGTCGAAATCCACCACCGCATCGAATACGCCGCTTTCCCGAATCCACCGATTGACTTGCTGGCGAACGGCATCCTTTTCCGGCGAGTAGTGCCCCTCTAGCGGCGTGCCCTCAAGGGCGCGCTCCGTGGGCGCGATGGTGCCCGCGACGATGCGCACGTTATGGGCATGCGCCATCTCCACAAGATTGCGAAAGCCCTGAATCACGGTTTCGGCGCGCATGGCGGGTTCGTCGGGGGAGAACGGTCCGCCCGGCCAACCGATGTCGTTCGTCCCAAGCAACACGATCATGGCGCGCACGCCGGGTTGGCTGAACACGTCACGCCCCACCCGCTCCAGCCCCGCGCGGCCCATGCCGTCCTTGAGCAGTCGGCCGCCGGAAATGCCTGCATTGAGCACCGCGACGTTGCGCGACGCAAGACGCTCGGCCAACGCATCGGGCCATCGGGTGTTCGCGCCCGGTGTCGAGCCGTTGCCGTCCGTCAACGAGTCGCCCAACACAACGACCGTACGCGGCGGCTCGGGCGTCTCGACCATGATTTCGCTCACAAACACCCGTGTGCTCCATTGCGTCGCGGCTGACGGCAAACGTTGCGCCACCGTCTGATCGCCATCCGCCACGTACGCGGTCTGACGTGCGTCGAAATGAAAGCCTGCTGGCTGACTCGGACGTGGCAAGTAGAGCGACACGGCCACTTCTGAAAGCGCGGGCAGTGTCAGCGCAACAGGGTCGCTGACGAGCCGTGCGCCGGGCGGCAGCGTTACATCCGTCGCGCCACCGAACCGCAACCGCCTGACACTCGCCTCGTCGATCTCGGATCCGCCTTTGTGACGTGCAACAGTCGCCGCGCCGATATACAGCGGCGACGTGCCGCCTTCGTTACTGACAACGACACGAACCTGCGAACCGCCGATGCTCAGGCGCGCGGACTGACGCACCGTCTGACGATTGAACTGAAACGGCAAGCCCGCCGGTAAGACGAAGTCGCCGTGCCAGATGGGCTGTGTGCTCGCCATCCAGCTCGAACTCCAGTACGACGCCGGAGGTTGAGCCGCGCCGGCGAGCGCGGTGGTCCCGGCCATCGCCAAGGCTGCGATGCCGTGGCGCAGGGAAAGGCGTTGTGTCGTCATGTCTGCTCCTTAGGGAATGGGTCGAATGGGTTTCCAGGACTTCAGTGTCTTGTTTTCCAATTTGTTTGAGCAGATGGAAAAATTGCATATCTTTCATTCCAATTAGGAATATTCTTAATGGACACCTTGCGCGCCATTGCGGCCTTCACGCACAGCGTCGAGTTAGGGAGCCTGTCGGCGGCCGCGCGCGCGTTGGGCACCACGCAGCCGACCGTCAGCAAGTTGGTGATGCAGTTGGAACAAGGACTTGGCGTGCGTCTGCTGCGTCGAAACGCTGCCGGGCTGAGTCCGACGGAAGAAGGCCAGCGCTTCTACGAGCGCACCCGGCGCATGCTTGAGGATTACGACGAAGCGGTCGCCGACGCCCGCGAAGGGATTCAGAAACCGAAAGGCCTGTTACGCGTAAGCGCACCTGTGACGATGGGGCAAAGGCATCTGAATGCGATGGCGCTGGAATTTCTGGATCGGCACCCGGACATCGAGCTGGAACTGCTGCTGGACGATCACTTCGTCGATCCACTGGAGGCGCGCATCGACGTGTCGTTACGCCTCGGCGGCGCGCTACCGCAGCATCTCGTCGCCCGCCATGTCGGCACGTGGCCCCGAGTACTCGTGGCGTCTCCGGCATATGTCGCTACGCGCGGGATGCCAGCGACGCCCGAAGACCTGCTGACGCACGACTACCTGCGCTACGCGTCAGGTGACGATGGGCTGCTGCTCGACGGCCCGGAGGGTCTCGTCACTGTGCCGGTGAAAAGCCGGTATCGCGTGAACAATGCGGTCGCGCTCTTCGACAGCGTGATCGGCGGTGCGGGCATTTCGCTGCAACCGACGTGGATGGTGGCGGAGTCACTGGCAAGCGAGCAACTAGTCCGTGTGTTGCCCACCTACACCGGCCCAGTGCAAGAGGCGCACCTCCTGTACGCCCCACGCCGTCATCAACCGTTGCGCGTGCGCGTGCTTGTCGATTATTTGAGTGAGCGGATTGCGCAGTTGCCGAGGGGTGCTTCCTAGCCTGTGGTGTCAGAGCTCATCGGCGCGCACCCGTCACTCGCGTCCGAGATGAATGGGCGTCGCCACATCGGTTGATGCCACGGTGCCTTGATTGGGGTCGATTGCCAGTCACTACCGCCAAATGACGAGATCGAATCTGACGTCGGACTCACTGCCAGCCTTGCACGACGAACCACGGATTCAATGTTCGAAAACAACGGGGTGAACGGTAAATCTGTCAGTGGAGCCTTTGCATTAATGTCATCGAGACGGGCGAGAAAGATTTCGGCCAAGCTGGCGCTTCCCAAGTTCGAATACGTCCGTATCGCCATTTCGCAGCAGTTGCGTGCCTCCGAGAAATGCTCGAATGCGATTAGCTTCTTGACGTAGTTGTCGAGCTTTTCGCCCGCATGCGCCATCAGCTCCCCCGCATGGGCGTTGTCGCTGCTATTGGCGCAGAGCTTCGCAATCGCCATCACACTCAGCCAACGCTCCTTGCCGTCGCCCGCGAGCAAAAACGCTTCCTTACTGTCCTCCAGCATCCTGTCCGGACGGACATCGTCACCAGACGGGTAGCCACACACACGGCTGGCAAGCAACCTCAGCACCATCCCCAAGGCGAAAGTGATTCGGCGGTTTAGAAACAGATCGGCAATGGGTTTGCTCCCGATGCACAAATAGAGCAACGCGGACCAACTGCGCCAGATCACGGCGTCGGAGGCTGGCACCGTGTCGTCCCCTAGCTTCTGCGCGAGCTTCTCCACAAGCGAAGCGCCATCCTCCTGTGGATGAAAAAGCAGCGCTTTTGCCAGTTCTTGCCGCAACCCGAAGTGCCCGTCCGAACAGCACTCGGCCGACAACGCCATTCGAAGTGGCACTTTAGGAAACGTCACCACGATCGCGTAACGGTCGCCAATCTCCGCACGTGCAAACATGACCTCGACGATATGCAGAGGAATGGCGCGCAGCAACTCGGCAACGTCCTGCGCGGCAGACTCCAGCATTCGATTACGTTCGAGAAAATCCCGCCCAACGCCAAACGATAAGAGATGGGCGCGCGTGGCACAGGACAAGACGCGCCCTTTCAGTCCGTCGGTGACGCAATCGCACATTGCGTCCCACATCCCCATGTGCCGGAAGTTCTCCATGAATTCCCGACACATGCTGTCCGAGGGCCCCCCTTCGAGCATCAGCCGCTTATTGAATTTAACCAACCACGAAACACGTGCAGCGCTGAGATCCATGCCCGGATAGGTCATCACCGGAAAGTTGGCATTCGGTGGAACAGACGGCATGAATGTCGGCTCGCAAGAGGGATGGACGTCCGGCCAGTTTGCGCTTCACACCGTTGCAACAACTTTCACATTTCGCCGCCTGCTCTGCGGCCGTCGCCCCAACTTTCAGTTGACGCACGCACCGTCCAGTGCCGACATCAACGTTTTCACCTCAGCGTCGGTGAAGACGCCAATGACGACAACTGAATCCGGTGACGCGTCGCGTCGCGGGTGGCGGGTGAAGGCTACGCGCGACCCGACGGCGTGGACTTCGCCCATGACGTCCGGCGACAGCGGCACGAAACCCTTAGCGCGAAGCAGCTTTTGTGGGTATGTCGCCAGCGCTGCCTTTAGCCGCGCACGGTCGACCGTCCCGCTCGGACGCCATACAAAGCTGCGCAGTCCCGGCGGCAAGGCATGTGTTGCGGAGCGTATCGGTTTGGGACTCAGAAGGCCTGCCGACGTCTCGATACGGGTCAGCCCTTCGTCGGGAAAGAGAATCGCGTGGGGGACAACACCGTTCTCGGCGATCACACGAATCTTCGTTGAACCGAGCACATCCAGCTGCGCCGTCACCTCAGCCATCGCCTGCGCATCGGCAAGATCCGTCTTCGTCAGCACGAGCGTGCTGCCCGATGCAATCTGCTTGCGTGCGATGTCCCCCACGTAAGGATCGGCCAGCGTCTGCGCGATCCCGTCGACGTCCACAGCGACGACGATGCCGTGCAGCCTGAACGCCTTATCGAGCAACCCGACTTGCGCGATGCGCATCGGATCGGACACGCCGCTCGCTTCGATGACGAGCAAGTCGGGGCGCGTCTGTCGCTCGCCGATGGCGATCAGCGTTTCCACGAGACGCCCGCCGATGGTGCAGCACACACAGCCGTTCTCGAGGCCGATCACGTCATCACCGCGCTCGCGAATCAGCGAAGCGTCGACGTTGATCGCCCCGAAGTCGTTCACGAGCACGGTCACACGCAGGCCGTCCGCGTTGCTCAGCAGCGCATTGACGATCGTCGTCTTGCCCGCGCCGAGGTAGCCGCCGAGGACGATTATCGGCACAGGGCTTCTGATGTCCTCCGAGGGTGCTGTCGCGACGGGCGCGTCCAATACGGATGTCATCGCGGCGCGCGGAAAATCTCGCCGCCCAATACCGTGCCCCACACCGGCATCTGACGCAGATCGTCGACGGGGACTTCGTAAGGATCGGCATCGAGCACCGCGAAGTCCGCGTACTTGCCGACTTCGACGCTACCGATCAGATGATCCATGCCCAGCGAGAACGCGGCACCCAGCGTGATGGCGCGCAGCGCATCGTCAACCGGCAAACGCAGCGACTCGCCGAGCACTCGGCCCGACGACGTCTCACGTTTGATCGCGCACCACGCGGTGAACAACGGATTGAGTTGCGTGATCGGCGCATCGGAATGCAGCGCAAACGGCAAGCCGATCTGGCGTGCGATCTCCGCCGCGTCCATACGGTTGGCGCGGTCCGGCCCCATCGTCTGGGTGTAGTGCGCGTCGCCCCAGTAGTACACGTGATTCGCGAAGAAATTCACGCACATGCCGAGACGCTGTGCGCGCGTGAGTTGCGCGACGTCAGCCATCTGGCAGTGCTGTAACGTGTGACGATGATCGATGCGCGGATGTACTTCGAGCAGCTTCTCGATGGCGTCGAGCACCACTTCCGTAGCTTCGTCGCCATTCGTGTGGATGTGCATTTGCAGCCCGGCCGCGTGGAACGGCAGGAACGTCTCGACCAGCTGCGACGGCGCGATCAGCCACAGTCCGTTGGGTTTGCCGTTGTGATAACCCGGCCAGCGCAGACGCGCCGTGAACCCTTGAATCGAGCCGTCGACGATGAACTTCACCGGGCCGTAATGCAGCTTGTCGGTATTACCTTCGCGCGCATCGAGTACGCGCTGCGGCCCACCCTCGGGACAACGTTGCGGTGCGAAGGCGGGCACGATGCGAATCGGATATTTCGCATCGGCCGTCGCTTCATGGAGATTCGCGTTACCGGTCGGTGTCAGGTCGTTGACGAGATCGGTGGCTGTGGTCACACCGGCCAGTTGTGCGACACGGCCGAAATTCCAGATCGCGCGCGGACTTTCGCTCGCCGCAATCGACAACCCCTCACCGATGACGCGATACACCGGGAACATCGCCGCGAATTCCTGCAACTCGCCGGTCGGTTCGCCATCTTCACCGAGGACGATGCCCTCGACGTCCGTGTCCCCATCGATGCCCGCGAGTTCGAGCATCGCCGTGTTCACGTTCATCAGATGCACGCTCGCATGCAGGATCGCGATGGGGCGCGTCATCGACACCGCATCGATATCGCGCGCGACCAGCGGTGCGCCTTCGAAGAAGATCGGATCGTAACCCCAGGCGAGCAACGGTTTGTGATCGTCCGTCATGCGTTGCTCGGCATCGCGCAGGCGGGCCAGCACTGCGGACGGCGTCTTCAATCCTTCCCACAGATGACCGTCCGGGCCACGTCGGTCGTAGTAACCGACATAGACGGCGTCCCACATCGCGCCTTCCATCAGGTGGCAATGCCCCTCGACCAGACCCGGCATCAGCACTTTGTCGCGAAGCGTGTCGATGGGCGCAGCGTCGGTCCAGCGACGCATGTCCTGGGCATCGCCAACGGCGAGAATCCGGCCGTCGCACACGGCCACATGGGTGGCGACGGGCTGCGCCGGATTCATCGTCACGATCTTGCGGGCGACGTACACGCGAATGTCGTCGCGACTGGCGGTGTGGCTATCCTGGTTGCGGAGTTTGCTGCTGTCTCTGTCTGTCATCTTCACTTCTTGGAGGGGGAGAGCGTGCCGACACCGGCGTCCATCGAACGTGCGGCGCCTTGGCCGCCGAGGAGCAGGTTGAGCACCGACATCACCACGACGTTGACGACCAGGCAGATCAGCCCGAGGTTGACCCCGCCGAGGTCCGGATTCTTGTAGTAGAGCACGAGCGCGAGACCCTGCCCCGCCAATACGCCAGCGGCCACGGCGGTGGCGCGCACACGCATGCGGAATACCACGGCGATCACGCCCGGCAGGAACTGCGTCACACCGTAATACGCCATGTTGATGAGCGTGAGCATGAGGTTCGGCGTGAGCAACGTCAGCACGATGGACCCGAGCAGATACAGCACGATCACCACCTTCGAGCTGGCCTTCTGACGATGCTCCGGCATGCCCGACAGAATGTTGCGCGTGACGATGGGGCCGAGCGCAAGGCAGATGCCTGCGAGCACGAGCAGCCCCGAGAGTGCAGCGCCCGCCGCCACAAGGCCGACGAGCCACGACGGCAGCAACTGTGTCACCGCGGCGAAGAACGCTTCATTGGGCGAGGCGAGCTGAATGTTCTGGCTGATCGCGTAGTACGACGCCAGCACGAGGAACGGATACATCAGCATGTACAGCGGCATGGCGACCTGCGTGCGACGGATCGTGGACGCGCTCTTCGCCGTAAAGAAGTTCTGCACGCCAAAGGGCATGACGTACATGCCGAGTGACTGGAACACGATGGTCGTCATCGCGAATGTGAGCTGCTGCGTGCTCATGGCGTTGCTGACGTGCTGGCTAGCCGCCTGAAACACGGGCGTCACGCCGGATTCCCACGCTACCGCCACGCCGGTGATGACGATGGCGGCGACCATCAGTATGTCCTTAAGCACGGCGATATAAGCCGACGCCCGCACCCCGGCAATCGCGATGTAGACGAACGCCAGCACCGCGGAGAAGCTGATCAGCCACAACGGCTGGAAATTCCATCCCAGTCCCTTGAGCGCCGCCACCAGCCCGGTGAACTGCAACTGTCCCCACGGCAACAGGAAGACGATGGCCGTGATCGCGACGACCAGTTCGAGAAAGCGATTCTGAAAGTGCCCTTTGAACAAGTCGGGCAGCGTGATCGCGTTGTAGCGTTTGCCTGCGTCCCAAATCTTCGGTCCGAGGAAGTAGCCGACGGGATAGGCCAGCAGGATGTAGCCGAGGAACCACACGCCGTAGGTCGGCCCCTTGGCGTAGATGCCGCCGGGGAAGCCGACCATCGTGCCGATGCTGTAGATCTCGCCAGCGGCGAGGAAGAACACGAGCCACGCGCCGAACTGACGCGACGCAACGAAGAAGTCGTGCATGCTCTGCGGGCCGCGTCCACCGCGCGCTCGCAATGCAAGGTAGACCGACAGCAGAATGAAGCCGGCAAAGATGAGGGTTGCCATGGACGCAATCTCCGGAATTCGGAACGTGATTCAGCACGTACGCGGGATCGGGGTGTCGTGGGTGCTGGCTCGCGAAAGCGCAGCACCGATTCAATGCGCGCAAAAACGCGCCTGAGGCGAAGTCGCTAAGGAAGGGATGGCGGATGCGCGCATCGCATCACGCTGGGTCCTCGACGGCATGCCGGTCGAAGAGTGTCCAGCACAGCCATAGGCAGACAGACGTGAGCACGAACCACAGGAAGATCCAGCCGTAGATAAACGGCACGCCGAGCACGTAGCGCTCGACGGAAGCTGCCCAGGGCAGCAGTCCCACAACCCCGAGATACGGCAACCCGAGGCCAATCAGCAATCTGAGCATGTCCCTTCTCCGTTGCGCTCGGCACACAATGCGGTGTGCCGCGGCGGTCGCGAGAGGTCGCGCGCCGGAGGTTGGCGCGGACCTTTTTGTCGGGTTCAGTATCCCCAGCCAAAAATCGCGCCGTTTAGAGCCACATGCCAGAAAAGTTTGGTGCCAGAGCGTGGAATGCCGCGCGCTGAAGTTGTCGCGACCTTGGCTCCTTCGGTAGACGCAAAGCGGTGTCAGATGGCCGGCCAGCGGCGCAGCGGCAGTCCGTCTTGCTTGCGCCACTCGTCCATCAGTTGTCTCGCTTCGACGACGTCGCTGTAGCGCCCGGCACATCGAAATGCGTCTTCAGCCCATGTAATGCAGTGGTACTTGAGCGCGTTCATCTCGGCGTCCGTCGCCAAACCCCGCAAGGCGAAGCCTAGATCCTCCTTGTCCTCATCCGTAGTCTCCGGAGAATCGCCGCAAAGCGTCATTCGACCGCCAAGGCTCAAGGCATACCAAACGCGCAGTGCCATCGGGTCAGGAGCGCTCGGGCTTAACGCAAGCCGCAGGCGCTGCATGCGCTTCAGAAGTGTCAGTTCACCGTGACGCTCGACCTCGACCTTGTTCAGGAGGAGACGGCAACACTCTTGACCGCTCAGCCCCCCGTCGGACGTGTACATCCATTCCTGATGAAGGACCACCCGTATCGGCGACTCGCCGCCGCCCGGCAACGTCATCACGATCATGCCGTTGTCGGCCAATTCAGCGGTTTGCAGCATCGCCTCACGCGTCTCGGCGTTGAGCGCTCGCAGCAGCCTCACAGCATCGTCGCCGAGTCGTTTGGCGTTGTCCTGCGACTTCAGATAGTCCAGCCCCTTCGGGAACGACGCGAGATGGAGTCGGAAAAGGGCTTGTCGCATCTCCGGATCGTTCTGGCTGCCGACAAAAAACGATCTGAACGTCGGCGTCGCTTCCGCCGTCTGGATACGCGCCCAATGTGCGTCGACGACATGGCGCTCAAGCGGTTCGCTACTTTCAAGGTAGGCGGTCAGTGCGCCGAAAGCGCTGGGTGACGCGGCGCTCTGCCGATCCATTTGCGCCGCCATGCGAGTCGCAATGCCGACAAGTTGTTCCGACAGCCCGGTCGTAAGTTGCATACTGTCCTCTACGGAAATCCAGGCGAACTGTCCGTACGCCTGCCAAGCCCCGAAGGCTTTCACTTTGCGCCCGTCGATCCCCAGATGTTCGTCGGCTCACGCAGAGGCGCTTCGTGCGCCCGATCCAGCACCGCAATTTCCTGACGCACGACACTCGCCGCCTCGTCGTTTTCCGCACATTCGAACGCGTCGAGCGCCGCCCAAAGGCAACTGGACCGCCACGCTCGCAGATCGTCATACGTTGCCAGGCTGTGAAGGATGAATCCGAGTTCCTCCTTGTGTTGCTTCGTCACGCGGGTATCGATGTGGCAAAGCGGCCAGTGAGCCCGCATCGCTAACGCGTGCCACGTCTGAATGGCGAGCGGATCGGGAAGCTCCGGGTCCAATACGTCCCGAAGCGTCAGCATGCGCTCCAGAAGCGTCAGAGCGCCATCACGCGAGTCGGCGGCTCGTCTCAAGAGCAGGTCGCTTGCTTCTTGTTCTGTCACGCCTGCGCTGGCTGGACTCAGGCACTCTGGATGGAGCACGATCCTTATCCGCGTGTCCGGTAACGACACAACAAGCACGCCGTTGTCGGCCAGTTCGGGTGCGGCCAGCATTGCCTCTCGGCTTTCGGCCGTGAGGTCCCGCAAAACGAGTGCAGCAGCGGCTTCGATTTCATCGACCTCACCATTTTCAGTCAAATAACTCAACCCCTTTGGATACGACGCGAGATGGAGTCGAAAGAGTGCCAAACGAATTTCCGGGACGTTGTCGTCATCGACGAAGCAAGCACTTAGCGAGTCCGCGTCCGGAGCCCTCTGGCTCCATTGGCGATGGGCTTCGATGGTGGCCGGATTGAGACGCGCGCGACCTTCGAGGTATTGCGTGAGCGAGCTGAAAGCCTCCGAAACGTCACCGATCATCGCTTTGGCACGCGAACACGGAAATGTCGGCGCGAGATAAATGGAATTCGTGGCACCGCTTAGTGGCATTGCATTGACTCCTAAACGAGACGTTGGAAGCTTGCCTTGCAAAAGAAATGTCTGCGATTCCGGTCACGGGCATGACGTTGACCTTTTTAGCAATCCACGTGGACAGCATGTACGCGCGCGATGTCCAGCAGCTTTCAGATAATGTCCTCGCGACTGATTAACGAGCACTTTTTTTGCGGACGGCACCTAACCGCAGACTGGGGTCACATTGCCATATATAGCACTAAGTGCTACATTTTTCGGTCATAATGTGCACACGACAACCAGATGCCTTTAGCAAAAAATGGAGTGAATGAGAGCGGCCCAGAGAGAATTCGGATCTTCAAAACCCGCAGGTTCGCATGGGATGCCCAAGCTTCTGGAATATCGAACGACGAGTTGTACGGGGTTGCGGAGAAGTGGACCGACAAAGGAGTTTGCGGAATCGCGTTAGGTGCGGGAGTCGTCAAAGCACGACTGCGCAACGGAGATTTCCGGGCGCTCTTCATCGAGAAAGAGGAGGTCTGGATCATTTTTGCTTATCTGTTTAATAAGCAAGATGAAAAGAACGTTGGGGTAAAGGCGCTGAAGGGCTTCAAGAAGCTGGCTAAAGACTTCAAAGTCTTGCCGAAAAAGGCGATTGAGGAAATGTTGAAGGCAGGAACCTTAGTGGAGATTTGTGGAAAATGACCAAATCAGTTGTGGCTTCTAAGGCTGCGGCCAAGCCCAATCGCAGGGCCAGCGGCAAGACAATAACCTCAGCGTCCCGGACTCCTGCGGCGAGAGTGCAAGGCCGAGCCGCCGTCGATGAGTCCGAGGCGCTGGCAGCAATCCACGAGATTGCGAAAGACATGCATGCCGCTGGCGGCATCAGCAAACGTACGATGCGCGAATACGATGAGTTGTGCGTACCCGCAGTTCCAAAGTACACGAAGACCGCAATCATCAGGATTCGCAAAAGCGTACATGTAAGCCAAGGTGTACTCGCGGCCTATCTCAATACCAGTGCGTCTACGGTTCAAAAATGGGAGGCGGGCACTAAAACGCCGAGCGGTGCTGCAGCGAAGCTGCTTCAAGTTCTCGAGAAGCACGGCCTGGGGGTTCTGGCGTAATCGCGTCGCGACCTCACGGCAAGCGTCCGTGAGCCCCAGCAAGAACAGCGGAGCGGCGGTGCCAATGTCATCGGTTTCGCCATTTGTTAACACAACACCATTGGATAAGAAACGAGTTGGCGTAGAAAAAGCGCGCACCGAATGTTTTCATCATTGGGTCCGGCGAAGCAAGCCCACGCTTGGGACAGTCGGCCGCGTTCAGGTGGCGTGTGCATCACCGGCATCGTTTCCCCATAGCGCCGCGAGCAGCGATGTCGCAGAATCGGGCTGCGTATCGAAGTGCGGACTTCGCGCTCTTTCAATTGCAGATTGCTTCGCTACCAACGGCCGAAGCCTGGCTAACGCAGCAGCATCCGGCACACGCTGATACGCTCGCGCCGCCTCGTGAAGCGTCTCGGCAACCGTCGAATGCCCCTTCTCCATTCCCCTCTCCGCCAGCGCAGCATAAGCGTCGCCTTTGCGTCGTAACGCGTCGGGCAAGCGATCACGATCTCCGGCACTACCAAACAACTCCACCAATGCTGACCGGACCACAGCGACGTCCCACAGGTTTTCGGAACGCTCGAACGCCGCTTCGGCGAGGGTGAGGCAATTTGTGTTGACGATATTCAGCGCTTCACTACTTCCTACGTGCTCCAACGTCAAATCCATGTCACGCACCAAGCTGTGCAGAATCAGACCCAGTTGCACTTGATCCTCCTTGGGTACGGATGGCTCAAAGCATGTCTGCGAATGCGCTGTTGTCAGTATCGAATACCACGTGCGAAGCGCGAGCGGATCAACTCGGCGTCCGTCAAGCATTAGCGAGACCTTCAACTTAAGCATTCGCCTCGCAAATATCGCCCCGCCCTCCTCCTCGACGTCAGCTTTGCTCCGAATCAGGCGGTCGGCCTCGAGACTGGTCACGAAACCGTCTGCCGCGCGCATGCATTGCGGATGAAGCACGATATTCACGTTTGTGTCAGGGAGTGGCAGAACGATCATGCCGTTGCAAGCCAATTGAGGCGTGGCGAATATTTGCTCTCGGGTTTCGGCACACAGCGCATGAAGCACCCGCATCGCATCATCACCGAGCGTTCCTAGCGAGTCCTGATCCGACAGATAGTCCAGTCCCTTTGGATACGACGCGAGATGAAGTCGGAAGAGTGCGTTTCGCGTTTCCTGGTCGAGCGGGTCGCCAACGAAGCAAGACTTGAGCGACGCTGTCGCATCAGCAATTTGTATGCGCCCTCGATGCACTTCGAATATGCCTTGATCGAGTGCCCCATCACTTTCGATGTAATGCGTTAGCGCCCGGAAAGCACCTGACGTATCGTTGCCGCTCGGAATCATTTGCGCATCCATGTCAGCGTTAATGATGGAGGGTTGGGTAGAGAATGTGACGGCAGGGTTCACGATAGCTCCAAGAGAATTCCACCGGAACAGTCTGTCTGCACGCCATCTCGCGCCGCTTTCACTTTGCGCCCGTCCAGCGGGGAGCCAGCGCACATTTTCTGGCGCCACGTACGGCAAAAATGTGGTGCCAGTCAGGGACTTCCCTTACGAAGTCCGAGCCGTAGCGGTGCGGCTGGGCGCTGGCACCATCACAAGTCTCCGGTGGTACTAATCCCACGAAATTGTTCTTGGCAGTATTGGCTCATTCTCTTCAGGAGCCAAACGTGGGTACGATTGAATCCTTCGCGCTGGATCGTCGCTCCGCAGCGCCATACGATCCGCTTTACGATCCGCTAGTCTCGTCCACCCCCGGGCTGGGCATGGACTACGCACCGACCTACTGGGTTGCCACCGCAGGTGAACCGCCCGAGGACGACGGACCGCTCGCCGGCGATGCCGATGTCGACGTGGTCATCGTCGGCGCTGGCTTCACCGGCCTGTCCACCGCCCTGTTCCTCGCGCGCGAACATGGCATTCGCGCCACGGTGCTCGAAGCGAACCAGACGTGCTGGGGTTGCACCAGCCGTAACGGCGGTCAGGGACAAAATGCCAGCGGACGTCTCTATCGCTCGCAATGGATCGATCGCTGGGGCAAGGACACCGCCCTGCGTCTTGACGCCGAAATCCGCGAAGGCTTCAACACGTTCAAATCGCTCATCGCCGAAGTGCCCGAGTGCGACCCGCAACCGGGCGGCCACCTCTACATCGCCCACCGCGATCGCAAGATGGACTTCCTGCGCAACGAAGCGAAGGTCATGCGCGATGTCTTCGGCTACGACACCCGCATCCTCTCGCGCGACGAAGTCCGCGAACAATACGTCGACGATCAGGAAAACTGCGGCGCACTGCACGAACCCGACGGTATCGGCGTGCACCCGCTCAAACTCGCGTTCGGCTATCTGCGCATGGCGCGCGCGCTCGGCGCACGCGTGCATCCGTCGACGCCCGTGCTGGGCGTGGAGACGATCAACGGCGTGCATCACGTGCGCACGCCGCGCGGTGTCGTACGGGCCAAGGCGGTCGCCTTCGCCACCGGCGGCTACACGCGTAACGACGTCACGAAAGCGCTGCGCGCGAAGATCATGCCGATCCTGTCGAACTCGCTCGTCACACGCGTACTCACGCCGGACGAGATCGCCGCGACGAACTTCCGCACGCACGAAGTCATCACCGATACGCGCACGCTGCGCTATTACTACCGTCTGCTGCCCGATAACCGGTTGCAGATCGGCAGCCGCAGCTCGATCACTGGGGCCGATGCGCAGAATCCGAAACATATGGCCGTGCTCGTCGAAGGCCTGCATCGCAAATTCCCCGCGCTCAAGGGCATTCAGATCGACTACTCGTGGTGGGGTTGGGTGGACGTGAGCCACGACATGATGCCGCGCGTCACACAGCCCGATCCGCGTCAGAACCTCTTTTATGCCGTGGGCTACGGCGGCAACGGCGTGTCGTTCTCCGCACACGCAGGACGCCGACTCGCCCAGCGCATTGCCGGGCAGCGCGACCCATCGTGGGATCTCCCCATCTACGACTCCGCGCTGCAATACCCGAACGTGTTCGGCACGGTGCAATGGCAAGGCTTCGCGCCGTTCCGCCGCATCGGCCAGCGCTTTCTCTATCAGCGATATCACGCGCAGGACGAAGCCCGCTGATCCTGCCCTTATCGCTTATCTCTCGAATTTTGGAATCTGCAATGACGACTCAGAACGACACCGCCGCCATCCAGTTGCTCACCGCGTTCAACGACGCCTGGAACCGCCACGACATCGATGCCCTCATGGCCTGCATGACCGACACATGCGTGTTCCACGCGGTCGCCGGCCCCGACATGCTCGGGCGCACCTTCGAAGGCCGTGAAGCCGTGCGCGCCGCATTCCAGTCCGCGTGGGAGAACTTCCCCGACGCGTCTTGGACGGAGGGCGTGCATTTCGTGGACGGCGATCGCGCCGTATCGGAGTCGACGTTCCGCGGCACGAAGGCCGACGGCTCGCGCGTCGAAGCGCGCATGGTCGACGTCTTCACACTGCGCGACGGCAAGATCGAAGTGAAGAATGCGTTCCGCAAGGACCGCCCGGCGTTCTGATCACGCCCTGAGGAATGCCCGGATTGCCCGCCCCGCCTGACGGGGCGTTTTTTTCTGAACGACGGCGACACGCCATCTTCGTCAACTGACACAGGTTGAATTTGTATTTTTCAATACAAAACGTACCAAATAATAAAAATACCAATTGACGACGGCGGTTTGATCCCCTAAATTTCGAAACAAGCAACGAAATCGGAATTATTTGTTCCGTTTATTTTTCACTGGAGACACCCATGAACGCCAAAGATCCGGCTACGGCCACCCAGCAACTGACGGCCTCCGATGCCGGTCCGCAAACGATGACGCCCTCGGAAGCGTTCGTCGAAACGATGGTCGCCAACGGCGTGAGCGAGATGTTCGGCATCATGGGCTCGGCCTTCATGGACGCAATGGACATCTTCGCGCCGGCCGGCATTCGTCTGATTCCGGTGGTCCACGAACAAGGCGCTGGCCACATGGCTGACGGTTACGCTCGCGTGTCGGGCCGTCACGGTGTCGTGATCGGTCAGAACGGCCCGGGCATCAGCAACTGCGTGACGGCCATCGCCGCCGCTTACTGGGCGCACAGCCCGGTCGTGATCGTCACGCCGGAAGCCGGCACGATGGGTATCGGCCTCGGTGGTTTCCAGGAAGCGAAGCAACTGCCGATGTTCCAGGAATTCACGAAGTATCAGGGTCACGTGACGCACCCGGCACGCATGGCCGAGTTCACCGGCCGCTGCTTCGACCGCGCCATGGCCGAAATGGGCCCGACGCAGCTCAACATCCCGCGAGACTACTTCTACGGCCAGATCAAGGCCGAGATTCCGCGTCCGCAACGTCTCGATCGCGGCGCTGGCGGCGACGAGCGTCTGAACGAAGCGGCCGAACTGCTCGCACAAGCCAAGTTCCCGGTCATTATCTCGGGCGGTGGTGTGGTCATGGCCGACGCCGTCGAAGAGTGCAAGGCGCTGGCTGAGCGTCTCGGCGCACCGGTCGTCAACAGCTACCTGCACAACGACTCGTTCCCGGCCAACCATCCGCTGTGGTGCGGCCCGCTCGGCTATCAGGGCTCGAAGGCCGCGATGAAGCTGCTCGCACAGGCCGACGTCGTCGTCGCGCTTGGCTCGCGCCTCGGACCGTTCGGCACGCTGCCGCAGCACGGTCTGGACTACTGGCCGAAGAACGCCAAGATCATTCAGATCGACGCCGATCACAAGATGCTCGGCCTCGTGAAGAAGATCTCGGTCGGCATCTGCGGCGATGCGAAGGCTGCGGCCGTCGCCCTGTCGCAACGTCTGACTGAGCGCACGCTCGCCTGCGACGCCACGCGTGCCGCTCGCGCCGATCAGATCGCCACGGAAAAGGCGGCCTGGGAGAAGGAACTCGACGACTGGACCCACGAGCGCGATCCGTACAGCCTCGACATGATCGAAGAGCAAAAGCACGAGAAGACGTTCAACGGCGGCGAGTATCTGCACCCGCGTCAGGTGCTGCGCGAACTCGAAAAGGCGATGCCGGAAGACGTCATGGTCTCGACCGACATCGGCAACATCAACTCGGTGGCCAACAGCTACCTGCGCTTTAACAAGCCGCGCAGCTTCTTTGCGGCCATGAGCTGGGGTAACTGCGGCTACGCCTTCCCGACGATCATCGGCGCGAAGGTGGCCGCACCGCACCGCCCGGCCGTGTCGTACGCCGGCGACGGCGCGTGGGGCATGAGCCTGATGGAAACGCTCACGTGCGTGCGTCACAACATTCCGGTCACGGCCGTGGTCTTCCACAACCGTCAGTGGGGTGCCGAGAAGAAGAATCAGGTCGACTTCTACAACCGCCGCTTCGTCGCCGGTGAACTGGACAGCCCGAGCTTCGCCAACATCGCCCGTGCGATGGGCGCGGAGGGCATCGTGGTCGATCGTCTGGAAGACGTCGGCCCGGCGCTCAAGAAGGCCATCGACATGCAGATGAACCATGGCAAGACGACCATCATCGAAATCATGTGCACGCGCGAACTGGGCGATCCGTTCCGTCGCGACGCGCTCTCGAAGCCGGTGCGCATGCTCGACAAGTACAAGGACTACGTCTGACGCGGTAGCGGTTCTTCGTGTGACAGCGCTCCCGGCTCTGTGGGTGCCGGGGGCGCTTTTTTTATTTCTTCGACATCATGAAAGCCATCAACCGCATTATCGATACCGCGCGCCGTGCCCCGATGCGCATCGTGCTGTGCGAGTCGGACGACGCGCGCGTGCTCGAAGCCGCCGCGCGCGCCACGCGTGAGGGCATTGCACGCATCGTGCTCGTCGGCGATATCGCCCGAACGCAGCGCGCCGCGAGCGAGGCGCGCATCGATCTCGCCGGGATGGAACTGATCGATCCGGCGACGTCGGACATGACCGAAGCCTTCTCGCACATCTGGTACGGCATCCGCTCGAAGAAGGGCATGACGCGCGAGCAGGCGCTTGACGAAATGCGCACGCCGCTGGGCTTCGCCAACATGATGGTGCGCCTCGGCCACGCGGACGGCTCCGTCGCGGGTGCAGTGAACACCACGGCCGACGTGGTGCGCATGGCGATTCAGATCATCGGTGTGCAGCCGTCATTCAAACTCGTGTCGAGCTTCTTCCTGATGATGCTCTGCGAGCCGTTCCACACAATGAAGGGCGGGCTGATCTTCTCGGACTGCGCGCTCGTCGTCGATCCCGATGCTGAGCAGCTGGCGCAGATCGCACTGGCCGCCGCCGATAGCGCGCATGCGCTGCTGATGGAGCCACCGCGCGTCGCCATGCTGTCGTTCTCGACCAGCGGCAGCGCCAAGCATGCGGCCGTCGACAAGGTGGTGGAAGCGACACGTCTCGTCAAGGAAGCCCGGCCGCAACTGGCCATCGACGGTGACGTTCAGCTCGACGCGGCCATCGTCTCCGAAATCGCCCAACGCAAAGTCGTGCACTCGCAGATCGAGGGGCACGCCAACACGCTGATCTTCCCGAGTCTGGACGCCGGCAACATCGGCTACAAGCTGGCCGAACGCATCGGTGGCGCGAAAGCTATCGGCCCGCTGTTGCAGGGGCTAAACCGCCCGGCGAACGACTTGTCGCGCGGGTGCAGTGCGGACGACATCTACTATGTGATCGGGGTGACCTGCGTGCAGGCGCAAGCCGCTCGCGCCAAGCTGACCGGAGTGTCGCCGCTCGCGATCCGGGTATGACGTGGCATGTGATGCTCGCTGCACTCACCGGGCTGCTCGCCCATCTGCCGTTGATGTTGTTGTTGGGCTTCGCCACGTACTTCCAGACGGTGACGGGGTTCGGGTTGGGGATGATCGTGCTGGGCGGGGCCAGTGGCTTCGGCCTGGCCCCCGTGGCCGACGTCGCCATCCTCGTGAGTCTGGTGACGCTCGTGAACAGCGCGCTCGCGCTGCCCGGCACGCTGCATCTCATCGACTGGCGGGCGGTGCGAGCGGCAACGCTCGGCATCATCCCTTCGGTCGTGGTCGGTGTGCTGCTGTTCGACTATCTGAATGGCACGGCATCCAACGTGCTGCATCTGCTGCTTGGCGCGGTGGTGCTGTATGGCGGCATCGGGTCGGCGCTGCGGCCCGCACCTAAGACTGAGCGTTCCGGGGATTCAGGCTTCTTTCTAAGCGGGATCTTCGGCGGATTGCTGAGCGGCATGTTCGGCATCTCCGGGCCGCCGCTCATCTTCTACTTCTATCGTCAGCCGCTCACGCTGGTCCAGATTCGCTGTGCATTGATTCTGCTGTTCGCCGCCACCGCGACGATCCGCACCACCTATAGCGCCTTCGCCGGGCAGCTCACGGCATCGATGTGGTGGCAAGCCGCGTTCGCGCTCCCCGTCGTGACGTTCGCCACGCTGTTCGCACGACGCCATCCCCCGCCGCTCTCGGGCGTCACCACGCGACGTCTCGCGTTCATGACGCTGATCCTGCTTGGCGTACATCTGATGGTGAGCGCGGTCTTGGAGATGGTCTGACGCCAGCCGTATCCGCTTGGGTCGTGCCGAGTCAGTCGCCGGAGTCAGTCGCCGGATCGACGTCCACCGCTGCCGATCCAGTCGACCAGCTTCGCCAGCATCGTCATGTCGGGCGACGACGATAGATCGAGCGCCAGCGAATTCCGATAGTACGGACTGAGATCGAGGCCGACGCCCAGGCCCAACACTTCCACGTCGCCGCGCGCTTGTTGCTGCGCCACGACTTCCCGAAGATGATGGTCGAGGTAGTGTTCGTCGTTGACCTGATTGGTCGCGGCGTCCATCGGGCTACCGTCGGAAATCACGATCAGCAGGCGTCGGTTGACGCTGCGCGAACGTAGACGCTCGCACGCCCATTCGACCGCCTCGCCATCCACGCCCTCGCGAAACAAGTCCGCCTTGTACAGCGATGCGATGTCGGTCCGTGCGCGCCGCCAACTGGTGACGGCATCCTTGAAGATGAGATGCGAGACCTCGTTGAGACGGCCCGGAAAGCGCGGTTTGCCGCGCGCGAGCCAGTCGGTGCGGGCGCGTCCGCCGTTCCACGCGCCGGTGGTGAAACCCAGAATTTCGTTAGTGACGCCCGCCGCGTCGAGCGCGCGGGAGAGGACGTCTACGATCATCGCGACGGCGTCGATCTGCGCCTTCATCGACCCGGAGCAATCGATGAGAAAGCTCACCATCGATTCGGCAATGAGCGTGTGCTTCTCCAGCCGGAACAGACGCCGCTCGGCGGGCGAACTGACGAGTTGGGCGAGTCGTCGTCCGTCGATGCGGCCCTGCTCTTCCCCGAACGACCAGCCGTCTCGCTGGGGCACGGCGAGCGCCGCCTTGAGCGCGCGCGCCAGCCTCGGCACGTTGATGGCCTGCGCGACGATGCGCTCGTCGAGCCGTTCGCGAAACTCGGTCAGCAACGCACGACGCACGAGCGTGCCCGCGTACAGCTCGCGATCGTAGCGATTCGTGAACACGCGATACCCTTGCTCGGACGCCGTCAGCACACGGCTATCGCCCGACTGCGCGAGCGTGATGCCTTCGTCTTCCTGCTCGTCGAAGTCGAGAAACAGCGAGAACGCGTTACGTACGCCCTTCTGGTCTTCTTCGTCCTTGGCGTCGTCTTCCTCGTGCTCACCGCCTGCTGCACGGATCAGGCCCGCGATGTCGGCGGCCAATTCCCGCGCGTACACCGCGAACGCCGCCTGATCGGTGCGCGTTCGACGCATGCCCGCGAGCGCGCCGCCAATGCGCGGGGCGATGGCCATGCGCGTGGCTTCGATCAGCCCTTCCGTCTCTTCGATGACGGGATAACCGGTCAGTCGCGACCAGCTCATCTGCGCCACCGTGTACAGCAACAACCCCACGTGACTGTCTGCAACGCCCGTGGCGTGCATGGCGCGTGACCACGCTTCGAAGCGCTCGCGCAGATTGCCCGCAATGCCGGGCATACCAGCGGGAATAAACGTCTCGCAGCGCAGTTGCTCCAGTAACTCGAAGAGCAGCCGCTCCAGTGGCGCATCCGGTTGCAGGCGGCGATGCAATGCCGAGTCGCTGTGACGCAGCCGCAACGCCGCCCCGTCCGCCGCACCGCGCAGGGTCGTCAGCGGGTCTGCGGGTGGTGGCAGCGTCTGAAGATGGGGCGCATGCAGCGGCAACGGCCGCATGTTCCGGCACAGGCGTGCGCCGCTGTAGTGCAACGCGGCGTCGCCCGTCAGCGCGCGCACGGTGGCGGCGCACAATGCCTCTCCGCGTGCAGCGCGTCGCGCCGCTTCGCGCTCCGAGATGGTCATGATGCATCGGCCAGCAGCGAGCGACCGCCGTCGGTCGACGGCAACTCGCGGCCGAACGCGCGCTGGTAATACTCGGCCACCACGGCGCGCTCTGCTTCGTCGCATTTGTTCAGGAACGTGAGCCGGAACGCGAGACCGGCGTCGCGGAAGATGCCCACGTTCTCCGCCCAGTTAATGACCGTGCGCGGCGACATGAGCGTCGACAGATCGCCCGTCGCAAAGCCCTTTCGCGTGAGTTCCGCCACGCTGACCATCGATTCGATCAGTGTGCGACCCGCGTCGTTGTCAAGTTCCGGTACGCGTGCGAGCACGATGCCCGCTTCGTCTTCGCGCGAGAGATAGTTGAGCGTTGCGACGACGTTCCAGCGGTCGATCTGCGCGTGATTCAGCACCTGCGTGCCGTGATAGAGGCCGTTGAGATTGCCGAGACCGACGGTGTTGGTCGTGGCGAACATGCGAAAACCGGGATGCGGATGGATCACGCGATTCTGGTCGAGCAGCGTGAACTTGCCGTCGCGCTCCAGAATGCGCTGAATGACGAACATCACGTCGGGACGCCCCGCGTCGTACTCGTCGAAGATCAGTGCGACGGGACGTTGCAGCGCCCACGGCACGATGCCTTCCTGAAACTCGGTGATCTGATGACCGTCGCGCACGACGATGGCGTCCTTGCCGACCAGATCGAGGCGGCTGATGTGGCCGTCGAGGTTCACGCGCACGCACGGCCAGTTCAGCCGCGCCGCCACCTGTTCGATGTGCGTGGACTTGCCCGTGCCGTGCATGCCCTGCACCATCACGCGCCGGTTGTTCGTGAAGCCGGCCAGAATCGCCAGCGTGACGTCCGGATTGAAGCGGTATGCCGTGTCGATCTCGGGCACGTGATCGTCGCGCTCGCTGAACGCCGGTACCTGAAGATCGGTCTCGATGCCGAATACGGTGCGGGCATCGACCATGCGATCCGGCTGTTGGGTTGCGATCTCCATCACGGCGTCTCCAAAGGGCAAAGCCAATACCAAGGCAATTCGCCCCATCGAGATGCGGGGCAGTTTCAGCGCATCATAGCGTTAACCATTTTTAGATACAATTCGTTCCGAATAATTAAAACACTGATTGACGGTGCCCCATCGCGTCGACTAGATTCGAATGAACTGAAACCGAACCTAACGTATCTGGACCCTGCCAATGCCGGTCGATAACCTGTTTGGGTACAATACCGCTGATCCATTTTCCGGAACGGCGCATATGAACGACGTAGCGATTGCCCACGACTCCCCGTCAGACAACAAGGCGGACACCCCGACCCTGCGGGCATTCGCGCTGCTGGAGTACCTCGTGGCGGCCGACGCGCCCGTCTCGCTCGCCGACATGGCGCACGATATCCAGATGCCCAAGGCGTCGCTGCATCGCATGCTCGGATCGCTCGAAGCCGGCGGTCTCGTGATTCGCGAGCCCGGTCAGAAGAACGCTTATGTGATCGGCCCGCGCCTGGCGCAGCTGAGCCTCGGGGTGATGATGCAAGCGGGCGCGCGCCGCATGCGTCACGCGATTCTCGGTCGTCTCGTAGCCGATCTCGGCGAGACCTGCAACCTCACGATGCTGCACGAGACCGAGGTACTGTACCTAGACCGCATGGAAGCGCCGTGGCCGCTGCGTCTCGACCTCAAGCCCGGCTCGCACGTGCCCGCGCACAGCAGCGCAAGCGGCAAGCTGCTGCTGGCAATGATGCCTCGCGAGCAACGCGCCGCGCTGCTACGCGCCATGAAGCTGCAACGCTTCACGCCCAACACGCTCACCGATCCCGAACTGCTGGAGAGCGAACTCGACCGCATTGCGCACAAAGGCATTGCCGTCGATAACGAGGAATTCGTGTTGGGGATTGCTTGCGTGGCCGCGCCTGTCCTCAAGGAAGACGGCGGATGTATCGCCGCAGTGGCCGTGCACGCACCGGTGTCGCGCACGTCGCTGTCCAAGGCGATGGAGTTCGTGCCGCGTCTGCAAGAGGCGGCGAAGGAACTCGCGAAGACGTTCTGACGCGTTAGCTTTCTGACTTCTCAGTCGTCTGGACGGCTTTCCCGTCTTCCGCTTCCGCCCGTTTCGCCAACGCCTCTACCTTGCTTGCCCGCTGCCAGTCGAGCAGCGGCGCGAGCGCCGTCGCCGTCTCACGCAGCGTCGGCACCAATCCCATCAGCTGTTCCAGCGTGACGCGCGCCGTCGGTCCGTGCACGGCGAGCACCGCGCGCACGTGTCCATCCTCCGGCGCACGCACGGGCACGCCTACGGCGACCATACCGCGCACGAACTCTTCGTTATCGATGCCGATGCCGCGTGCCGCCAGCCGGTCGAGTTCCGCTTCGAGCAGGCTCGCGTCGGTGATCGTGCGCGGCGTCATGCGTTTAAGCGAGAGCCGCGAAATCACCGCACGACGCTCCGCCACCGGCATTTGCGAGAGGAACAGTTTGCCGCTCGCCGTGCAGTGCAGCGGCACGCGCATGCCGGGATGCATCTGCATGCGTAGCGGCTCGTTCGTCTCCACACGCTCGATGTAGAGCACCTCGTCGCCATCGAGCGCCGTGAGGTTGACGGTCTCGCCGACACGGTCGACGAGCGCGCGCAGTAGCGAGCGTGCTGCGCGCGTGAAGTTGTTGTTCGCAAGGGTGACGAGGGCGAGTCGCGCCGCACGCGGGCCTAGCGACAGCCCGCGCTCCGAGCCGCGCGAATCGGGCACATGCGAGACATAGCCACAGACTTCCAGCGCCTCGATCAGACGCATGAGCGTGGCCTTCGGAATCGACAGTCGCGTGGCGAGCTGCGACAACGTGTAGGGCTGTCCGGCCATGGCGAGCCGTTCGATGATGGCCAGCGCGCGCAGATTTCTCGCCTCGTCGCTCGCGCGCAAGTCGGCGTCGTCGAGCGTGCCCGCCTCACGAGCCCCATCACGCGCACCTTCACGCGCACCCTCGCGCGCCCCATGCGTTCCGTGCATTCCGCCTCCTGCTTTCATCGCTTCGAATCGTCTCCCGGAGTCTGACGATTCACGTCGTCCGAAATTCGCCACGATCAATAAAAGAAACAAAATATACCAATTATTTGTCGACGATCAGCCTCGGGATTACCCGTGAGGATCGATCGACGTCATGGAATCGGTGTCCGCCTCATCGATTCAGCCGCCGTCGCATCGACTCAGTGAAACCCCGCAGATGCGCTGCAACAATCGCCTCGTTCTGAGACGCCAAGCGCGAATTCCGTTTCAGTTTTCGTCTTCCAGCTTTTTTTCGCTTGGCAATTGCCGATCGCTCACCGACATTGGATCGAAACAAACCGAAACGAATCGTTTCATCCCTCGGGAAGAAACGTCGTGAATTGCTTAGCAGGAGACAGGCGGTATGGAACACGAGGTGGACTATCTGATCGTCGGTGCGGGCTCTGCCGGATGCGTGCTCGCCAATCGTCTGAGCGCAGATCCCGCTAACCGGGTGCTGCTGCTCGAAGCCGGCGGCCCCGATAGCAATCCCTGGATTCACGTGCCGGTCGGCTATTTCAAGACCATGCACAACCCGGAACTGGACTGGTGTTATCGCACCGAAGCCGACGCCAACGTGGCCGACCGTCAGATCGACTGGCCGCGCGGCAAGGTGCTCGGTGGCTCCAGTTCGCTCAACGGTCTGCTGTACGTGCGCGGTCAGCGTGAGGATTACAACCATTGGGCCGACCTCGGCAATCGCGGCTGGGGTTACGCAGACGTGCTGCCCTACTTCCGCAAATCCGAAGATCAGGAGCACGGTGCGAGCGAGTATCACGGCGTGGGCGGCCCGCTGAAGGTCTCGGACCTGCGGCTGCGCCGTCCCATCGCGGAGCACTTCATCGCCGCTGCGAAGGACACCGGCATCCCCTTCAACGAGGACTACAACGGCGCGACGCAGGAAGGTGTCGGCTATTTTCAGCAAACGGCCTTCAAGGGCTTTCGCTGGAGCACAGCCAAGGGCTTTCTCAAGCCGGTACGCGAGCGTCGCAATCTGATCGTGGAGACGCGTGCGCAAACCTGCCGCGTGCTGTTCGAAGGCAAGCGCGCGGTGGGCGTCGAGTACTTGCAGGACGGTGAGCGCAAGAAGGCGCGTGCCAGAGTGGAAGTGATTCTCGCCGCCGGGGCCATCGGCTCGCCGCAGTTGTTGCAGAACTCAGGCGTGGGGCCCACGACGGTCCTCGCGAAAGCCGGTGTCGCGCTGCGTCACGTGTTGCCGGGCGTCGGTCAGAACCTTCAGGATCACCTGCAGGTGCGGCTCGTCTTCAAGACCCGTGAGCGCACGCTCAACGACGAGGTGAACAACCCGCTGCGCAAAGCGCTCATCGGCTTGCAATACGCGCTGTTCCGCACCGGTCCGCTCACGCTGGCCGCCAGTCAGGTGACGATCTTCACGCGCTCGCGTCCCGACGTCACGCGGCCCGACATCCAGTTCCACATGCAGCCGTTGTCGGCCGACAAGCCCGGTCAGGGCGCGCATCGCTTCTCCGCATTCACGTCGTCCGTCTGCCAGTTGCGCCCGTTCAGCCGGGGCAGCGTCGAGATCCGTTCCAACGATCCGCTGCAGTACCCGGTGATTCACGCGAATTATCTGTCCGACGAACGCGACCATCGTGTGGTGATCGACGGCATCAAGGTGGCGCGTCGGATCGCGGCCGCCCCGTCGCTCGCGCCGCACATCATCAGCGAATTCATTCCCGGTGCGCAGTACCAGAGCGACGACGAGTTGCTTCAGGCCGCGCGCCAGTTCAGTCAATCGATCTATCACCCGGCGGGCACTTGCAAGATGGGCGACGACAGCATGGCCGTCGTCGACGATCGTCTGCGCGTGCATGGACTCGCGGGGCTGCGCGTCGTGGACGCGTCGATCATGCCCGAGCTGGTATCGGGCAACACGAATGCACCGACCATCATGATTGCCGAGAAGGCGGCCGACATGATTCTCGAAGACCGGAAGCGCGCGTCGGGCATGCAGGAAGACATCCGCAATCGCGAGGAGGCATCGGCGGAAGTCGCCCTGACGGTTTAGTCAGTCGCGTAAGTCTCATCAGTCACGTTAGCCCCTAACCAATACAAGATTCGGAGACAACCATGAATGCATCGACCAGGACCGACGCGCGGCAGATGCGCCGTGTCGTCGTCGCCAGCCTCATCGGCGCCACCATCGAGTGGTACGACTTCTTTCTATACGGTGTCGTCGCCGGCATCGTGTTCAACAAGCTGTATTTCCCCGGCAGCGATCCGCTCATCTCCACGATGCTCGCTTACGGCACGTTCGCGGTGGGCTTCCTGAGCCGTCCGCTCGGGGGCGTGATCTTCGGTCACTTCGGCGACAAGCTCGGACGCAAGAGCATGCTCGTGATGACGCTCACCATCATGGGCATCGCCACCATGTTGATCGGTCTGGTGCCCACCTATGCGCAGATCGGGATCTGGGCGCCAGTCCTGCTGCTGTTGCTGCGCGTGCTGCAAGGTATCGGTCTCGGCGGCGAATGGGGCGGTGCGGTGCTCATGGCGTTCGAATACGCGCCGAAGGAAAAGCGCGGCTATTACGCGAGCATTCCGCAGGTCGGTCTTGCGCTTGGCCTGTGTCTGGCGTCCGGTGTGGTGGCATTCCTGTCGTACACGCTGACTAACGCACAGTTCCTCGCATGGGGCTGGCGCGTGGCGTTCTTCCTGTCGGTCGGGCTCGTTGCCATCGGCATGTACATTCGCCTGAACGTGATGGAAACGCCGGAGTTCGCGAAGATCAAGAAGGCGGGTGCCGAGATCAAGATTCCGATTGCGGAAGTGCTCACGAAGAGCCCCGGCAACGTGCTGGCCGGTATGGGCGCGCGTTTCATCGACGGCGTGTTCTTCAACATCTTCGGCGTGTTCTCGATTGCCTACCTGACGCAGACGCTCAAGCTCTCGCAGACCGAAGCGCTCACCGGCGTGATGGCGGCCGCGTTCGTAATGATCTTCACCATTCCGTTCTTCGGCAAGCTCTCCGACCGCATCGGCCGCACGCGCATCTACTTCTGGGGCTCGCTCGCGACTGGCCTGTCGTCGTTCGCCGGATTCTGGCTGATGAAGGCAAGCGGCGGCAATGTGATGCTCGTATGGCTGTCCATCGTCATTCCGCTGGGTGTGATCTACGCATCGGTCTATGGCCCGGAAGCCGCGCTCTTCTCCGAACTGTTCGACGCAAAGGTTCGTTACACCGGCATCTCGTTCGTCTACCAGTTCTCGGGCATCTTCGCGAGCGGCCTGAGCCCGATCATCGCCACGTACCTGTTGCAGAAGAACGGTGGCGAGCCGTGGATGATCTGCATCTACGTGCTGGTCGCCGGGCTCATCAGCGCACTGTCCGCCGCGTGGATCGGCAGTCGCAAACGCCGCCAGAACGTGTGGCATGGCGCGGGGGTGACGGAGCACTGATCGCTGTCTGATGCCGCTGTCTTATGAATGACGTCGCTTCACGGGAAGCGGCGCTGGAACAAGGCGTGTCCTGCACCGGGACACGCCTTTGTTTTTTGAGGCGACGATGCACGCCTGCCCGTGATCAGTTCGCCTAAGTGTCTTCATCGTGCGATGATGAACGCTCGTGCAAGCCTTTGCCCCCAACTCTCTGGCCCGCGAGCCCCGCGAAATCGAATGCAACGCGATCCGTCGCTAGATACTCCCATTGCCGAAGACGAGCCCGATCGTCCCGGTCCGCTGTCCGAAGCCTCGCTGCTGGGTGCGCCGTCGACGCCGCCCGGCCCTGCCCCGGCCGACGCCGTTCCCCTGCCCATCAGCGTCTATCCCGCGCTCATGGGCATTCTGCTGGGCTACGGCGTGCTGGTCGTGGGCAACGGATTGTTCGTCACTGCCGTGCCTTTCCATGCGCTGAAATTCGGCGCGTCGACATTCACCATCGGGGTGATCCAGTCGTGCTACTACGCGGGCTTCCTGCTCGGCGCGTTCTACAACCGGTCGCTGATCGAGCGCATCGGGCAGCATCGCGCGTTCGTGGCGTTCACGGCGCTCGCCGCCCTCTTCGTGATGGGCTTCGCCGTCTCCGAGTCGATGCTGTTGCTGTGTCTGCTCCGCGTGGGCACCGGCCTCGCGCTGATGGGCATGTACACCACGGTGGAAAGCTGGCTGAACGGTTCGGTGCCGAACACCATGCGCGGACGCGTGTTCGGGTCGTATCTCACGATCAACTACCTCGCGGTGAGCACCGGCCAGTTCCTGCTCAATATCGGCGAAGCGGGCAGCGAAGGACAGTTACTGCTCGTCGCCGGGTTGTTCGTCGCCGCCATTCTGCCGATCACGCTGATGCAAGGCTGGCCCACGCGCGTGGCCGACGAGCGTCTCGTCAAACAACCGGCGATGAGCTTGTTCGACAGCGTCACGGAAATGGCGCGCGCCACCCCGATTGCCATTCCGGGCTGCATTCTCGCCGGGTTCCTGTACAGCGCGTTCTACGCGATGATGCCGGTCTACCTCACACGCATCGGCTTCTCCATCGGCAGTCTGTCGACGCTGATGGGTGTGGCGCTGTTCGGCGCGCTGCTCATGCAATGGCCGGTGGGACGCCTGTCAGACCGCATGGACCGGCGCACGGTGTCGCGGCGTCTGGCGCTGGCGTCGGTCGTGTTCTGCGCCCCGCTCATCTTCATTCAGGCGCACTGGCTGGTCTTCCTGCTGATGTTCCTTTTCTCGGCCGTGAACTTCACGCAGTACGGGCTGATCGTCTCCCACGTGAACGACCGCACCGAGCCGGAACGGCGCATCGGCGTGAGCGCCACGCTGCTCATCCTCTTTTCCGTCGGCGGCCTGCTCGGCCCGATGATCGCCTCGCTGGCCGTGACGCTGCTCGGCCCGGGCGGGCTGCACGTCTTCAACGCGGTGTGCGCGCTGGCCCTTGCCCGCGTGGCCCGGCGGGCGCAGGTGCTGGCACCGTAGTTCAGCTACGCAGCCCACGGGAAGGCGATGCCGCAAGTGCGCGTGCCGACATCCCCAGCATCCACGCCCCACTTTGGGGCGCGGACGGCATTCTCTGGTGCGTCGCGTCACAAGACACACGAAAAACGCCCCGAAAATCGGGGACAATAGCGCGCGCCTTTGAGCACGCTTCTTGCTCTCCTATTCTGTACATATCTTTTGGGTCTGTTCACATGTATTCCGAGCTCGTGAACGTGTTCTACCGGTTGACTGGCAAGGCGCCCGCTGCGCCGCTTGGTCGCTCCAAGCAAGCTGCGGGCAACGCCGCCAGACGGCCGGTAGGGCACGTTCCCTCCGTGTTGCCTGGCCAAAGGGGCGATCGCTGCGTCATGACCCTCGCGAATATTCCCGATATTCGCTTCGGCTCATTTCTTGCGCTCGCCCCTTTGGCCAGGCAACACGAGCCCGGAATACATGTGAACAGACCCGACTAGCCCCCACGCCTGTCACGACCATGACCATCGATCTCGACGCTCCCGGACTCCTGCCGCCACGAATGACGGCGGCCGACGACGGCCGGCGCATCGTCATATACGGCGATTTCACGATCTCCAGCGTCTTCCAGCCGGTGTTCTCGGTCTCGCACCGCCGCGCCATCGGCTATCACGCCTCATTGCGCGCGCATGACGCGCAGGGCCGTCATGTGCCGTCGCACGAAGTCTTCACGATGGCCGCGCGGCATGGCGACATGCTGGAGCTGGGCCGACTCGCCGAGTCGCTGCATCTGGGCAACTTCCACGAATTCGACAGCCGCGATGCGTGGCTCTTTTTGAACCTGCACCCCGCCGCGCTGATGGACACGGTCTACGGCGACGCGCTGATCGCCACGCTCAAGGCGACCGGCCTGTCGCCGCAGCGCGTAGTGCTTGAGGTGCCCGAACAGGCGGGCGGCGACACGCCGCGCTTCGGCGCCATCGTCGGCAGCCTGCGCAAGGCGGGCTTCCTGATCGCGCTGGGTGGCTTCGGTGCGAAGCACTCGAATATCGACCGGGTGTGGGATCTGCGTCCGGATATCGTAGTGCTCGATCGCGGCATTCTGGCGCAGGCCGCCGAGCAATCGCACCTCGCGCGCGTGCTGCCGGGCCTCGTGTCGCTGCTGCACGAATCGGGACAGTTGGTGATGATGGGTGGCCTCACGACGGATCGCGAGGCGCTTATCGCACTGGAGTGCAATGTCGACTTCGTGCAGGGGCAGTATTTCGCCGCACCGGATTTCGACCCCGTGCCGCCGAAGGTCGCAGCCGAGCGTATGGACGCCCTGTCGTCCGCGCTGCGCACGCAGATCGTCGAGCGTGAGCGGGCGCAGCATGCGCGACTCGCACCGTATGTCGCCGGGATCGAATCGGCGGCGGCGCGCATCGCTCAGGGACAGGACATTCGTCAGGCGACGCACGACCTGCTCGCCCTGCCCGACGCCGCGCGCTGCTTCCTGCTCGACGCCGCCGGCCGCCAGATCGGCGACAACGTGCTGCCGCACAGCCATTCGTCGCAACGCGCCAAGCGCTTCCGTCCGCTACTGCATTCGGAAGGCGCGAACTGGGCGCGGCGTCCGTACTTCATCGAAGCCATGCGTGCGCCGGGCGAAGTGCATTTCACACCGCCTTATCTCTCGATCAACGAAGCACACCTGTGCGTGACGGCCTCTATCGCATCGCCCGCGAAGCAGGGGTTGCATGTGCTTTGTGTGGACATCAACTGGTAATGAAAGCCCGTCACTTTGACTACTACATCCATATGGCCTGAGCCACCGTGTTCTTAATACGATTAAAGAACTTTGTCCCGATGCTTGGCAGCTTTCTAAGCTTCTCGTCAGGAGCGAGCGCTAAGTCTTGAATCGTTACAATCCCCGCCTCGCGCAGTGTTTGTATTTTTTGCTCGGTTAACCCATAGGGATACACGTTCCGATTCCCGAGAACTTCGATTCCAAGTGCCAACACTGCGAGATTACGCGAGGGATCAGGGTCAGGCACAGGGACGTTGAGCACTTCGTTGGTCGAATAGATTTCAGCGGGCTCGTCCGCCGTTGCTGACCACTCGATAAATAGATCCACCGTTACTCGTCGTTGCGGCACGTGGTCAAGGAGAGTGCACAGATTCGACGCATACCGTCCTCCCCTGCCTCCCGACTTCAATGTCCGAGATGCCTCCCGCCGAGAAATGAAACCTACGTACTCGAGAATTTCGAGCACTTTGGCAAGACGATGCTGGTGATCTCTGTGTAGAAGAAACGACGTTGCTCGCTTATCCGCGAGGTGCTTGAACAGACGTTCGGCCACGTCCTGCGCAGGGTCAAGGAGCGGTTCGTATATTCCCAGCTTGGGTTTCAACTCCTCGAGCAGCGGCCAATAGTAGTCCGCGCCAAGCTTCAGAAGACAGGACGTCAACTCCGTTAGACCAATAGCTCTGTGCTCGCTCAGCATGTTGCAGGTAAAAACAAAAGCCCTGGCATTACCGAGCACAGCGCGGCCGAGAAATCGATAAATTCTCTCCTCATCCGCAAGCACAGACTTTGTAAATTTATTTTCCAGGCCAGAGTATCTGGCACGGATAACCTCGCGAAAAAACTCCGCAAACGCGGGAGTTCTTTCATCTCGCGCCAAATCGATCACAGTAGCATCGTTATAGACGTCGAACCTCGTCCCGAATTTCGTTACCCCGGGATAAATGGCAGCCTTGCAGGAGACACCATTCCCGGAAAGAGTACGGAATAATCCGAAAAAATCGCCGAGGTCTGTCTCGCGACCGATGTGCGCCGCGTCATCAAACATCAGGACGAGCCGTTTACGGATTGTTGATGCAAGTCCGACAAGAGCGGACCTTATATCTTCAGGCCCAATACGCGAGGGCAATCTTTCAGACAAACCAGCCTTGTCGAGAGCATCATTTACTGCATCGACAAGCAAACGAGTAAAGAATTGCTGATAGTCATTTCCTGAAGCTTCCAGCAACGGAAGATGACGGAGGCTGAGATAAACAGCCAGGACGGTAGGGAGAGAGCTATGCGCGCGACGAGTCGCCTCAATTAGAAGCGCGCTTTTTCCGCTTCCCCGTCCTCCACGCAAAAGAACAGGACCGTGAGCCATAAGACTCTTAATTATCCTGTCCTCATACTCAGTGAAACGATGAAGACGAATAAACTCTGTCTCCTCGCAATCTTCAGCAGCGAGAACCAGCCCATCATCATTCATTTCCAAAAACTCCCGATTCGATTCGCGATATCAAGTGCCTTATCCGCACTCAATCTGTATAAGAAATGATCACTAAAATGACTAAGCAAAGCAAAACAAGTCAGTCTCTGCGCTACAGAGTGAAAGTCGCTTTCGATAGATACCGAGTCGAATACCGCGTGCTGGTTGGCAAGCAATTCGCTGTGGACACCCTTAGAGAACTTCGAAAATAGCCCCTCAAGGCTACTTCGAAGTTCAGCACAGAATCCTTCCGGCTGCTTGTTCGAAAGATCTGAGACCCAAGCATGAACGACAGTTGAATTCGCGACAGCATCACCCAGTCTTTCGAACGCTGGTATCCAAATGACCTCATTTGTCCAAGGTCCGAAGAGCGAGCGACAGCCGTTCTCACGGGTATTAATGGCCCACATTTGGGAGGTCGGTTTGTCTGGCGACACAATATCACCGGACCACTGAATGCCGGACTTGCTCCGTGATTCGAATGCGTAGTACGACGCTTCTTGATGGCGTTTGGCCGCAAGAACCCGGAAGGGATCCATACGCGCCAACAACGCTGTACAAGCCGTTTCAAGATATGCACGCCCTAAATAGGGCCCATACATAGGGGCGTTGTGTGCATTTTTTGGCCCATCCTGCAACGCACGTGAGGCCACCTCCATTCGAAGTAGCCGCAGACGGAGATCGCTTAAAACATTTCGTAGCTCACTGGCTGCACTGGCCAGATCTCCAACAACAATCCGGTTCAACATTTTCGAGCCCCCAAGCCCGGTGTTTGAAATTTGCCGCCCCACTCTCGCCCGAGACAACCATAGAAAGCAGTCGAGTATAACTGGCTCCTATTGAAAAAACACATGGCATCACCTTCGCCCCCATTCCTACCGACTTTTCGCGACCGCGGACGACCTTATTACCATATGGCCGGAGCGCCCCCGCCCCCTCGGAAAAGTCCTTTCCGAGGTTCAATTCGGAGCAAACTCGCTCCTCCCGGTTGAGGGTAAGCATCAAATTAGAAATAAGAATTTCCATAACGAAATACTAATCTCTTGCATTGATCATGAGGAGGCTCGTGCGATATGTAGAAGCTGAAGTGCGTTCAAATCTCACATGGACCGAGAGAAGGAACAGAGCTCCACAGCGCGCTCAACGTGATTAATCAAGACCATTTGACCGAGCAAACATAGAGAAATAAGGCCAAGTGACCTTGCCCCAAAGCAGAACGCCCCCGGCGTCTTGTGACGTCCGGGGGCGTTGTGTTTTGCGCGATGCTTTTCTACTTACGCGGCACGCGGTGCGCGATAGCGCTCAAGCCAGTGAGCGTACGGTGCGGGCAGCACCCACGTCGGACGCTTCTCGTCGAGTTCGCGCGCGGCGAAGTACGGCCAGTGCGGGTTCGCCAGATGGGCCCGGCCTACCATCACGAGATCCAGCTGGCCATCGGCCACGATACGGTTCGCCACGACCGGATCGTCGATGCCCCAGGCCGATGCGACCGGGATACCGGCTTCCTGCTTCACGCGCTCCGAAATCGGTGCGAGGAACGGCGTGCCCCAGGGGATGTTCGCGTTCGGCGTCGAGAAACCGACGCTCACGCTCAGCAGATCCAGACCGCCTTCGCGCATCTGACGCGCAAGCGTGATCGACTCCGCCAACGTTTCTTCGTCGCGGCCATCGTATTCGATGACACCGAAACGCGCGGTCAGCGGCAGGTGTTCCGGCCACACTTCGCGCACGGCTGCCAGCGTCTCCAGCAGGAAACGGCTACGGCCAGCGAGGTCGCCACCGTAGTTGTCTTCGCGATGATTGGCGTGCAGCGAGAAGAAGCTTTGCGCCAGATAACCGTGGGCAAAGTGCAGTTCGAGCCATTCGAAGCCAGCGGCGAGTGCGCGGCGTGCGGCAGCCACGAAATCGGCCTTCACGCGGGCGATGTCGTCGAGCGTCATGGCCTTCGGCACCTTGCCGAGGTCGCCACCGAAGGCGACGGCGGACGGCGAGATCGTCGGCCAGCCGCGCGGGTCGTCTTCACCGATATGGTCATCACCTTCCCACGGCCGGTTGGCGCTTGCCTTGCGGCCTGCGTGGGCAATCTGGATGCCCGGCACCGCGCCGTGCGACTTGATTGCCGCTGCGATGCGCGCCATGCCAGTCGTCTGTTCGTCGTTCCACAGACCGGTGCATCCCGGCGAAATACGGCCTTCGGGCGACACGGCGGTCGCTTCGACGATCACCAGACCCGCGCCACCGCGCGCGAGGCTGGCGTAATGGGCGAGGTGCCAATCGTTGGTCACGCCATCGACGGCGCTGTACTGGCACATCGGCGGAATCGCGATGCGGTTGCGCAACTTGGCGCTCTTGAGTTCAAACGGGGAAAACAGGGCAGACATGAGGTTTCTCTAATTGGGGGGCAGTGTTCGGGCACAGCAGTGCCGGCCGGCGGAGCCTGCGGCTCACGGCGGTCTTCACGGCATCTCGACCGGTTCGGTCGACGCAAGCAATGGTAGCCCCACATCGCTATAATGGAAACTATCTACAAATTATCGATTCGATAACACTTCATTATGGTCAATCCCCAGTGGCTCAAATCCTTCGCCACGCTCGCCGAGCTGGGCAACTTCACCCGCACCGCCGACCAGTTGGGGTTGACGCAAGCGGCGGTCAGCCAGCACATCAAGCATCTCGAAGAGGAATTCGGGCCGTTGCTCGTGCGACGCCCGCGTGCCGTGGAACTCACGCCTGCCGGTCAGGCGCTGCTCGTCTATTGCGAACAGGTCGAGTGCGCGGGCCGGCATCTGCGCTCCAGTCTCGAAGATGCGAACGAGGAATGCGGCAACATCAACCTCATCACGCCGGGCAGCATCGGGCTGTATCTGTGCCCGATCCTGCTCGACATGCAGCAGGCGAATCCCGCGATGGCCGTGCGTCATCGTTTCGCGCCCGACCGCGAAGTGCTCGAAGGCATTCTTCAGAATCACTTTGAGCTGGGTCTCGTCACGCTGCGTCCGGACGATCCCCGTCTCACGGCAACGCCATTCACGCAGGAGCCGCTTGAACTCGTGGTGCCTGCCGGTGAGGACGTGCACAAGTGGGAAGATCTCAAGCGCATCGGCTTCATCGATCACCCCGATGGCGAGGCGATGTCGACGCGCCTGCTCAGTCGCCGTTTCCCGGGTAATCCGGGGGTGCAGAGTCTGCCGTGCAAGGGATGCACGAATCAGATCAGCCTGATTCTCGAATACGTCGCACGTGGGCTGGGATTCACAGTCATTCCGCAATACGCGCGGCAGGCGTTCGCGTCACAGGATGCTATTCGTGTCGTGGACTGCGGCCCGCCCGTGGTCGACACGCTGTGGCTGATTCATCGGGCAGAGTGGCCGCTGTCGGCGCGCGCGCAACGGGCGGTCGAGTTGCTGCGCGAGCGCGTCGATGCGCCGCGCCCGCGTGCGTTCGGTGGCGAGAAGGTGTTGCAGCGCGCGAGCGCGTGACGTTTTCGCGCGTTCTCGCGGATTAACGCGCTGCCTGCGTGAACTTGTTGAACGACGTATCGAACAGACCGCGCACGTCGAAGCCCTTCGTCAGCGTGCCGGTTTTGACGAAATCGTCGACACTCTTCTGCGCTTCGGCAATGGCCGCGTCCGTCAGCGGTTCATAGCGAATGCGCGACGTGCTGAACCATTGATGCGCCAGCTTCGGATCGACGCGCGACTTCGCGGCCCAGACGTCCGCGTAACGCTCGATGTGCTTCGCATCTGCCAGCGACCATTCGCGTGCACGTTGATAGCGCTGCACGAAGTCCCCGAGCAATTCGCGCTTGCTGTCGATCACCTTCTGCGTCGTGGACAGATAGCTCTGCGCCGCGATCAGACCACGCGCCGTCACAACGGTGCGCGCACCCGCCTGACGCAGACGTGTGACGTACGGCTCCCATGTCGCCGTGGCATCGACCTTGCCCGCCTGTAACGCGGCGGCCGAATCGACCGACGCCAGATACGAGTACTTCACCGAATCGAGCGGCAGCCCGGCCGACACCAGCGCCGCCTGCACCAGTTGCTGCGACCAGCCGCCACGCGTGATCGCCACCGTCTTGCCCTTCAGATCGGCGACCGTCTTGATTTGCGTGTGCGGCCCCGCGAGCAGCACCACGCTGTCAGGACTGTCGCGATAGATGCCGATGACCTTGACCGGCGCACCCTGCGCCGCAAGGAACAGCACCGGGCCGTCGCCTTGCAGGCCAATGTCGAGCGCACCGGCGTTCACCGCTTCGACGACCGGTGTGCCCGCAGGGAACTGCTTCCAGGAGACGGTGTAGGGCGCGTCTTGCAAAGCGCCCGATGCTTCGAAAAGACTCTGTGCGTTATAGGCTTGATCGCCGACGACAAGCACCGGCTTATCTGCCGCCTTCGCGGCGTTGCTGGCGAACGGCAGAATCGCCGCGACGCTCAGTGCCACCGCTGCGCCACGACGCAAGCGCGCACGCCACGTTGGCCAGCGGTCTTGTGCATGCGTTCGCAGATCGCGCTTCGCCGAGCGGGCGAGCGTGGCGCGCACCATCGCCGCTCGCGACGGCGGGGAGACGTAGAGCCCGAACGCGATAGCAGACGCCGCAATGAACGCGTCGAGCACGGGACTGACCGGCTGGGCCGTAGGGGCGGCATGAGAGGCAGTGTTCGTCATGGCATGTCGCCGCGCATCGGCGCAGCTTTGAGAGTGGGAGGATGTGCCAGTCTAGGCACGCCGCAGCCCATTCCCAACCATCGATTGCTGCGATCCATAGCCCGTGCAACGCGAGTTTGCTTATGGCGGTTTGCTTATCTGATTTCGTTGTTTGTGGTGACGTGCGTCGTGCGCCTATCGTTGTCGTCTACCGATATCGAACGAGAGCAAGCCCATGACGCAACCTGCCCGAAAACTCCGGCTGGGTGCCTACATGTCGGGTTCCGGCGTGCAAGGCGATAGCTGGCGCCACCCCGACACCGACACCGACGCCTATCTCCAATTCGCGCGCTACCGGCACTACGCGCAAGAACTGGAGCGCGGCCTGTTCGACGCGTTGTTCTTCTTCGACAACCTCTTCATGTCGACCGACCCGGTCGCCCTCGCGCACAGCCCCGGCTCGCCGCGCTGGGACCCCGTCGTGCTGCTCGCAGGACTGGCCGGTGCAACGAAGCACATCGGCCTCGTCGCGTCCGTCAGCACCACCTACAGCGAGCCGTATAACGTAGCGCGCGCATTCGCGTCGCTCGACCATCTATCGGGTGGGCGCGCTGGCTGGAATCTCGTGACGTCCACCGGCGGCGGCGAGAACTTCAACCGCGACGATCACGTCGACCATGCGCTGCGCTACGAGCGCGCGAACGAGTTCTTTGATGTCGTCACAGGCCTCTGGGACAGCCACGCCGACGACGCCTTTCCGCGCAACAAGGCAACCGGCCAGTGGGCCGATCCGTCGCGCATCCGCACGCTCGATCATCGGGGCAAGCACTTCCGCGTGCGCGGACCGCTCAGTGCGCCGCGTCCGGTGCAGGGCTGGCCGGTGATCGCGCAGGCGGGGTCGAGCGAAGCGGGACGTGAGCTGGCCGCGCGGGCGGGCGAGCTGCTTTACACAGCGGCGCAGGATATCGAGGATGCCCGCGCGTTCTATGCGGACGTGAAGACGCGCGCGTCGAAGTACGGGCGTCAGCCCGAACACATCTTCATCCTGCCGGGCGTCTCACCCATCGTGGGTCGCACGCAGTCGGAAGCGGAAGACCTCTACGACAGCCTGCTGTCGCATCGCGATCCGGCGGTCGTGCTGAATGCGCTGACGAACTACGCGAGCCTCGGCATCGATCTCGGCAGCCTGCCGTTCGACGCAAAGGTTCCGCTGCCCGAACACGTGCCGGAGACGAACTCGCACAAGAGCCGTCAGAAACTGCTGGTGGACTGGATACGGCGCGAACAGCCGACCGTGCGCGAGCTGTACACGCGCTTCACCGGTGGCGGGCATCGCGTGCTGGTCGGCACACCGGCATCGATTGCCGACGACTTCCAGCAATGGTTCGAGACAGGCGCGGCCGACGGCTTCAATATCATGTTCCCGAGCGCGCCCGCAGGCATTACGTCGTTCGTGGATCTGGTGGTGCCGGAGTTGCAGCGGCGCGGCCTGTTTCGCACGCAGTACGAAGGCCGCACCTTCCGCGAGAATCTCGGTGTACCGGCGGTACCCAACCGGTACTTTGCGCCGCGCGACGTTGCATCGGCGGCGCAGACTCGCTCAGCCGATCAACCGGCCGAGACGATTGCTGCAATCGCCTGACCCACTTCGGTCGTGTTCGCGCGCCCGCCCATGTCACCGGTGCGCGGACCGTCCTTGATGACCTGAGTGATCGCGGCGAGGATCGCGTCGTGGGCATCACGCGCACGCGCATCGCCTCGGCCGATGAAGTCGAGCATCATCGCAGCGGTCCAGATCATGCCGATCGGGTTCGCGATGTTCTTGCCCGCGATATCCGGCGCTGAGCCGTGCACCGGCTCGAAGAGCGACGGGAACTTGCCTTCCGGGTTCAGGTTGCCGGACGGCGCGATGCCGATGGTGCCGGTGCACGCCGGGCCGAGGTCCGACAGAATGTCGCCGAACAGATTCGAGGCGACGACCACGTCGAAGCGGTCCGGATTCAACACGAAGCGCGCACACAGAATGTCGATGTGCTGCTTGTCCCACGTAATGTCGGGATACTTCGCCGCCGTCTCCGCCGCACGCTTGTCCCACCACGGCATGGAAATCGAGATGCCGTTGCTCTTGGTCGCGACCGTCACGTGCTTGCGCTCGCGCTGCTGCGCGAGGTCGAACGCGAACTTCAGCACGCGCTCCGTGCCCTGACGCGTGAACACCGACTCCTGCACGACAAACTCACGCTCCGTGCCTTCGAACATCACACCGCCAATCGACGAATACTCGCCTTCGGTGTTCTCGCGCACGATCATGAAATCGATGTCGCCCGCCTTGCGGTTCGCGAGCGGCGACGGCACGCCGTCGAACAGGCGCGCCGGGCGCAGGTTGATGTACTGATCGAACTCACGACGGAACTTCAGCAACGAGCCCCACAGCGAAATGTGATCGGGCACCGTCTCGGGCCAGCCCACCGCACCGAACAGAATCGCGTCCACGCCGTCGAGCTGCTGCTTCCAGTCGTCCGGCATCATCTGGCCGTGCTGGACGTAGTAATCGCAACTCGCCCACTCGATGTGCTGATACTCGACGGGAATGCCGAAGCGCTTGCTGGCGGCGTCGAGCACGCGCAAGCCTTCGGGCATCACCTCTTTACCGATGCCGTCGCCCGGGATCACGGCGATCTTGAACGGACGCTGGGGGCGTTGGGACGTTTCGGTCATGGTCTGTCTCCTGAACGTTTGACGAATGCCGCTAGATTATTCCATTCCATCGCGGATAAAATCCCCCAATCGGTTAATCCACTATACACGAATCGTGAATAAACCCCTGCCCGTCAATCCCAATCTCGACGATCTGCGCGTGTTCTGTCAGGTCGCGCGCCGCGCCAGCTTCTCGGCAGCAGCCGAGGCGCTGGGCGTCTCACCGGCCTATGTGAGCAAGCGTGTGGGCATGCTGGAGGCCGATCTCGGCACGCGCCTGCTACACCGCTCGACGCGGCGCGTGGCGATCACGGACGCCGGTGAGCGGGTCTACGCATGGGCCGAGAAGATTCTCGACGACGTGAATCATCTGATGGAGGACGTGTCGAGTACGCGTCAGGTGCCGCGCGGCACGCTGCGGGTGTCGAGCAGCTTCGGCTTCGGGCGGCACGTCGTGGCCCCGGCGATGTCGCGGCTTCGTGCGCTGCATCCGCAACTCAATGTTCGGCTCGATCTGTTCGACCGCATCGTCGATGTGGCGGCAGAGGGCTACGACCTCGACGTGCGTATCGGCGACGAGATCGCACCGCATCTCATTGCGCGCAAGCTCGCGGATAACCATCGCGTGTTGTGTGCGTCGGCGGCGTATCTGGATGCGCACGGCACACCGCGTCAGTTAAGCGATCTCGCGGGGCACGCGTGCATCGTCATCAAGGAACGCGATCACCCGTTCGGCATGTGGCGGTTGCAGCAACGCGGCGAATCCGTCTCGCTCAAGGTGACGGGGCCGCTCTCGACGAACCACGGCGAAGTCGCCGTGCAGTGGGCGCTCGACGGTCAGGGCATCGTGCTGCGGTCGATGTGGGATGTGGGGGCGCTGATCGCGCGCGGGGATCTGGTGCAGGTGCTGCCGGAAGTCACGCAACCGGCCAATGTCTGGGCGGTGTATCCGTCGCGCGTGGCGTCGTCGGCCAAAGTGCGCGCCTGCGTGGAATTCCTTGCGGGGGAATTCCAGACGCAGGCGTGAGGAGAGGTAACGCTGGCAGTTACTGAAGCGTAAACGTCGCTTGCTGGACGTTCTGCGAATCGAGTCCGATCTGCACGTTGAAGTCGCCCGGCTCCGCCACGTATTGCAGCTTCGCGTTGTAGAACTTCAGCAGGCTGTCGTCGATGGCGAATTGCACGGTGCGCGACTCGCCCGGCTTCAGGCTCACCTTCTGGAAGCCCTTCAGCTCCTTGATCGGACGCACAATCGACGCCGCCACGTCCTGCAAATACAACTGCACGACGGTCTCGCCTTCGCGCTTGCCGGTGTTGCGCACGGTCACGCTCGCCTCCACCTTGCCGCCGCTCGTCATCGTCGTGGCCGAGAGCTTGACCTTCGAGACGTCGAACGTCGTGTAGCTCAGGCCGTAGCCGAACGCGTACAGCGGACCGGAGTCTTCCTCGAAGTATTGCGACGTGTAGTTCGCCGGTTTGCCCGGCGTAAACGGCCGGCCGATGCGCAACTGGTTGTAGTACGTCGGGATCTGACCGATGGAGCGCGGGAACGAGATCGGCAGCTTGGCCGACGGGTTGTAGTCGCCGAACAGCACATCGGCGATAGCATGACCGCCTTCGGTGCCCGCGTACCACGTCTCCAGCATCGCGTCGGCATTGACCTTCGCCCAGTTCAGATCGAGCGGACGGCCGTTCATCAACACCACGACGAGCGGCTTGCCCGTCGCCTTGAGCGCCTGCAACAACGCCAACTGGCTACCCGGCAGCATCAAACTCGTACGACTCGATGCCTCATGCGACATACCGCGCGATTCGCCCACCGCCACGATCAGCGTGTCGGCGTTGCGTGCGACCTGCACGGCTTCGTCGATCATCTGCTGCGGCGTGCGCTTGTCCTGCACGACTTCCGGATTGTCCCAGTCGAGGAAGTTCAGGTACTCGACCACGCGCGGATCGTCGGTGATGTTCGCCCCGCGCGCATACGTCACCTGCCCCTTGTCGCCGAGCGTGTCACGCACGCCTTGCAGCAGCGATACGGCCTGCGCAGGTTTGCCTGCTGCCGACCAGCTCCCCATCATGTCGAGCTTCGAATCGGCGAGCGGCCCGATCACGGCGACCTTGCCTGCTTTCTTCAGCGGCAATGCATCGTGCTGGTTTTCGAGTAGGACGATGGACTTGCGAGCGATGTCGCGTGCGGCATCACGATGCAGACGGTCGTCGGCGTAAACATCCTTCGGATCTTGCGCGGCGTTGCCGATACGACGATAGGGATCGGCGAACAGGCCCATGTCGTACTTCGCGCCGAGCACTTCGCGCACGGCATCGTCGATGAAGCGAATCGGCACGTCGCCGGACTTCACAAGATCGGGCAGTTGCTTGAGGTATTGCTGGTCCGCCATGCTCATGTCGACGCCCGCTTCGATGGCGAGCTTCGCCGCTTCGCGGCCGTCCTTCGCCACGCCGTGACGCATCAGTTCTTCAATCGCGCCGTGATCGCTTACCGTGACGCCCTTGAAGCCCCACTCGCCGCGCAGCAGGTCGCGCAACAGCCACTTGTTCGACGTCGCGGGCGTGCCGTTCACGGAGTTCAGCGCGATCATCACGCCACCTGCACCAGCATCGATACCGGCGCGATACGGCGGCAGATAGTCCTGATACATGCGCATCGGACTCATGTCGACGACGTTGTAATCGCGTCCGCCTTCCACCGCACCGTACAGCGCGAAGTGCTTCACGAACGCCATCAGGCTGTCCGGATTGGCGGGCGAGGTGCCCTGAAAGCCCTGCACGCTGGCGCGCGCGCTCTGCGAGACCAGATAGGGGTCTTCGCCGAAGCCTTCCGAGGTGCGGCCCCAGCGCGGATCGCGCGAGATGTCGACCATCGGCGCGAATGTGGCGTCCAGACCGTCCGCGCTCGCTTCTTGCGCGGCCACGCGAGCGGCGTGCTTGACCACCGTCATGTCCCAGCTCGACGCGAGGCCGAGGCTGATCGGGAACACGGTGCGATGGCCGTGCACGATGTCGTATGCGAAGAAGATCGGGATCTTCAGACGGCTTTGCTTGACGGCAGCGTCTTGCAGCGGACGATTCTCGCTGCGCGTGACCGAATTGAACGTGCCGCCCACGCGACCGGCCGCGATTTCCTTGATGAGCTTCGGCTGCGGCATGTCCGCGCCGATGCTGATCAGACGCAGTTGACCGATCTTCTCTTCGAGCGTCATGCGCGCGATGAGATCGTCGATGAACTTTTGTTTGGCGGCGGCCGACGGCATCGCGACGGGAACACCGCCGCTATTAACGTTGTCGGAGGCTTGAGCGGCGCTGGCAAAGGCCGGCGCCATCACGGCCCCGGTGGCGAGACTGGCGGCAAGCGCCAGCGCGGAGAGCATTCGCATCTGATGGCGATCCAATTGAGTGCGACGTTAGGCGCGCGTAGCAGCGTCATGCACCAGAACGTCTGGGTCGTCGTATCGGCGGGCGTCGCGAGTGCCGCAAAAAGTCGAACTCGCAACACGAAGTGCGATACTTTGCCACAATTGGCGTTTTTTGAAAGATTTCTGTGCCTCGATGCGGTATTGCGCCAGCGCGAAGTCGGCGCAGAGGCCACCTGCCCCTTCACTTCAGGAGCGACTTTTGGTTTTGTTTTCTCAGATGGTGACCTGGCGCCGATGCGCATCATGGGTCGTCGCGGGTGCCGCCCTGCTGGGTGCCGCGCATGCCAACGCGTTCTCCCTCGACGACGTGATCGCCCGCGCGAAGGCGCTTGCCGACAAGCCCTACGCGGCCCCGGCGAGCAACCTCACGCCGGCCTTCGCGAAGATGCAGTTCGGCGACTACATCAAGATTCAGCCGCGCCGTGAGGCGTTCGAATGGAACGATCAGCCGACGGCTTTCAAGCTCGGTTTCTATCATCAGGGCATGCAGTTCAGCACGCCGGTGAAGATCAACGAGATCGTCGGCACTGGCAATAACGCGAAGATCGACGAGATCAAGTACGACAGCAAGCGCTTCGATTTCGGCGATCTCAAGCTCGACCGCAGCGCCACGCACGACCTCGGCTACGCGGGCTTTCGCGTGCTCTATCCGATCAACGAACCCGGCAAGCTCGACGAAATCATGAGCGTGCTCGGCGCGAGCTATTTCCGCGTGATCGGCAAAGGCCAGATCTACGGTTTGTCCGCGCGCGGCCTCGCCATCGACACCGGTCTGCCCATCGCCGAGGAATTCCCCGCGTTTCGCGAGTTCTGGATCGAGCGTCCGAATGCGGGCGACAAGCATCTCGTCTTCTACGCATTGCTCGATTCGAAACGCGCCACGGGCGCTTATCGCTTCGACCTGACGCCGGGCGAAGACTCGCTGCTGAAGGTGCAGGCACGCGTATTCATGCGCGACAAGGTGACGAAGCTGGGCATCGCGCCACTCACCAGCATGTTCCTGTTCGGACCGAACCAGCAACGCGATCCGTATAACTTCCGTCCGGCGCTGCACGATTCGAATGGTCTGGGGATTCACGCGGGCAATGGCGAATGGATCTGGCGTCCGCTGAACAATCCGCGCAACGTCGCCATCAGCCAGTTCCAGGTGACCAACCCGCGCGGCTTTGGCCTCCTTCAGCGCGGACGCGATTTCTCGCAGTACGAAGACCTGAAGGACCGCTACGATCTGCGCCCGAGTGCGTGGGTCGAGCCGCAGGGCGACTGGGGCAAGGGACACGTCGAACTGGTCGAGCTTCCGTCGCCGGACGAGACCAACGACAACATCGGCGCGTTCTGGACACCTGACCAGTTGCCGCCCAAGGGCACGCCATTGCAGGCCGACTACAACATCCGCTGGACGATGAACGAGCGCGGCATCGTCGACCGTAATCTGGCATGGGTGAAGCAGACGCTGCGCACCGCAGGCGAGATCACGCAGGCCAACCTGATTCGTCACTTCGACGGCAGCACGGGCCTGATCGTGGACTTCGACGGCGGTCCGCTCGCCACGCTGCCGACTGGCTCCGTCACGCCGCAGGTCAGCGTGAGCGACAACGCCACCATCATCGAGCAGTCGCTGCAACCGAATCCGGTCACGCACGGCATGCGCCTGAACCTGCGGGTGATGGTCAAAGACCCGGCCAAGGTCGTCGAACTGCGCGCGGCGCTCGTCTCGGGCGGGAAGGCGATCAGCGAAACGTGGAGCTATCAGCTTCCGCCCTTCTCGGTCGCCAAGCAATAAGTTGCATCAATGAAGTCCGTGCGGCGGTGTTCTACCGCCGCACACCCCACCTCTCCCATTGCGTCCCTCGTCACAATTAAACAGACACTTACGAGCGGCGTTCTCTCATGTAAAACCCTAGAAACGTCAAATTGGCCTTGCAGTCCATGGCTGTTTCGCGTTTACTGCATGCACGATATTGCATGAACAGCCACCCAACGCAAGACATAGAGGTGGTCTGCTTCATCGGTGATGGCCACAGGCCGCGCCGCTGAGGCTCGGCCTTGCTGCCGCGTGCGTCGGTCATAAATAGAAGACCCAAGACTCTCCGCGATCCGACGGAGGGCGGATTCGTTTATGGAGACACCCGCATGCGACACATCGACGTACATCATCTCGCCGACGAAGCGCGCTTCAACGGCTATCACGGGCGCATCCTGCTCTGGTGCGCGCTCATCATCATCTTCGACGGCTACGACCTCGCGGTCGCGGGCATTGCGCTGCCGTCGATCATGAAAGCGATGAACGTCGACGCGACCAGCGCCGGCTTCATGGTCAGCTCGGCGCTCTTCGGCATGATGTTCGGTGCCATCGTGATGGGCATGGTCGCGGACAGCATCGGGCGTCGCAAAGCCATCGCCATCTGCGTGCTGATGTTCTCGCTGTTCACCGCTGCGGCCGGCCTCACGCATGAGCCGATCAGCTTCTCCGTCACCCGCTTTCTGGCAGGCGTCGGCATTGGCGGCGTGATGCCGATTGTCGTGGCGCAGATGACGGAATACTCCCCGCGACGTCTGCGCGGCACACTCGTCACGCTCATGTTTTCGGGCTACTCGGTCGGTGGCATGCTCGCTGCGTTGCTCGGCAAAGGACTGATCGAGTCGTACGGCTGGCAGTCCGTATTTCTCGCGGCCAGCGTTCCGGCGCTGCTGGTGCCGTTCGCGATGAAAGCGCTGCCCGAATCGATGCCGTTCCTCATTCGCAACGGACGCCTCGACACGCTCAAGCAAGTCCTCGGCCGCCTCTCGCCGGACTACGTTGCGCAACCGACTGATCAGTTCGCACTGCCGGGCACAGACCGCAAGCAAGCCGCACCGCTCTCGCGCCTGTTTCAGGACGGCCGTGGCTTCAGCACGGTCATGCTGTGGGTCGCGTTCTTCATGTGCCTGTTCATGGTGTACGCGCTCAGCTCGTGGCTCGCGAAGCTCATGGCCAGCGCCGGTTACAGCCTCGGCTCGGCGCTCACGTTCGTGCTTGTGTTGAACTTCGGTGCGATGCTCGGCGCGATCGGCGGCGGCTGGCTCGCGGATCGCTTCAACATCAAATACGTACTCGTGGGAATGTATGCGCTCGCCGCCGTGTCGATCACGTTGCTCGGCGTGAAGGTGCCGACGCCGGTGCTCTTCGTGCTCGTGGGACTGGCCGGTGCATCGACGATCGGCACGCAGATCGTGACGTACGCCTATGCGGGTCAGTTCTACCCGATGGCGGCACGCGGCACGGGGATTGGCTGGGCTTCCGGCGTGGGGCGTAGCGGTGCAATTCTCGCGCCCATCGTGATCGGTGTACTCGTGAGCATGTCGCTGCCGTTGCAGCAAAACTTTATGGCAATCGCGATTCCCGCCGTCATCGCGGTGATCGCCGTGTTGCTCATCGACCACAAGAAATCGGCGTCGGTGCAGCAGCAGGCCGCAATGCAATCGCAGGGGCACTCGGCAGGATTGGCGAACGGCGCGGGAGAACCTGCGTAATCTCGCGCGTCAAGAGCGGTTCGGGTGAATTTTCGTGTTCGGGCATGACGGCACGGCGACGTGTCGTCATGCGAAAATGCGCGCCGCAGCGGTCACGGGAACGACTGCGGCTTTCGATGTAGCGGCACGCCGGAGCGGGGCACGCAAGGGTCTGCTCACACTAATTCCGAGCTCGTGAACGTGCTCTACCGGCTGACTGGCAAGGCACCGGCAGCGCCGCTTGGTCGCCCCAAGCAAGCTGGCGGTAACGCGGCCAGGCGGCCGGTAGGGCGCGTTCCCTCCGGGTTGTCCACCCAAAGGGGCGATCGCAGCGTCATGATCCTCGCGAATATTACCGATATTCGCTTCGGCTCATTCCTTGCGCTCGCCCCTTTGGCCGGGCAACACGAGCCCGGAATTAGTGTGAGCAGACCCTTACAATAGCCAAGCGCGCACGCGACAGACGAAATACATTCAACCCGAGCGCCTTAGGCGCCGTTATCCAGATATCCGTCCCAACGGACGATCTGGGGAAGACCAATATGCCGCGTCTCGCTTCGCTGAGTGCTTTCGTGCTGGCCGTTGCCAGCGCCTCCGTCACCCTCTCCACTTCCGCTGCCACGCCCGACGACGTCAACGTCGTCCAGCTCTCCACCCGGCAGACCATTGCAACCGACGCCGTGTTCAACGGCCATCCGACCGTTGTCGCAACGCTGGGCGCGGATGCGCTGCGCGATGCCCACGGCAGCTTCGGCGTGAACATCGCCGCCGGTGCGCTCAACGTGCAATCGAATCAGATCGTCATCGCGCAAGCCAGCCACGTGTCGATCGACACGACCCAGACGATCCGCAATGCGGCGACGGTGACGGGCGCGATGAACGCGTCGCTCGGCGAGCGCGCCCTGATGGGTGCCGCAGGCAACATCGGCGTGAACGTGGCGGCGGGTATCGCGAACGCGCAGTCGAACGCGCTGGCGATTCACTGACGTCACACGCTGGCGTGCTGCGTCGCTGGCGCGTTCGCGTCAGCCTTCGGCCGGGAACTGCTTTTGCAGATTCCCGAGCCAACGCGCCACGACGCGAAGCTCAGCTTCGGTGAAATCGTCGTGTAACAGGTCGTTGAGTTCGGCAAGCACATCGCGCGCTCGTGCGATGGCTTTGTGCCCGGCGGCCGTGATGCGCAGACGCGTGGCACGGCCATCGTTGGCGTCGGCCCAACGCGTGAGCAGACCGGCGACGACCATACGGTTCGCCAGTCCTGTCATGGATGACGGGGAAAGCTGAAGCGCAGCGCCGACTTCACCGACGAGCGCGTCTTCATGATGCAGCAGATAGAAGAGCACGCCCGCCTGCGCAGCACTCACGCCGGCGTTCTCGGCGGAGCGCGCATCGATCCACTGCTGCACGCGACGTTGTCCGACGTTCAGCAGGAAGAGCAGGCGGCGGTCGGCCGCTTCGGTTGCCTTCGCGGGTTTTGCAGATGTTTCCGTAGCAGGGGACGCCTGGCGTTTTGGCATGCCGTCTCGTCAGTCTGAGGGATTCGGGATCAAGGGATCGTACGCGGTCATGCCATCGTCCGCCGACACACCAGCCCCTGTGCGACGCTCTCCAGCACTCACCGCGCCCGCCGACAACAGCCAGTCGACGGTTTCCGGCCACGCGAACGCGCCGGAACGTTGGCGGAAGTATCCCATATGCCCGATCGCACCGGTCTCCGAAAGACTTGCCGAAATTTCGCGACGTGTCACGCTGGCGTGACGAAACCGTGAAACGAGGATGTCGAGGCCCATCGGCGTCGCCCAGAGATCGTCGTCGAACCCGAGCGAGAGGATCGGCAAACGCACGCGAGCGAATCGGGCTTCGGCATCGAGCGTCGGATCGTCGAAGAAGTAGTTCGGCAGACGCGTCCAACCGCTCCATTCGAGCAAGACGTCTTTCGGCAGGTCTTCACCGATGCCGAGGCGGCTACCCGGCATATATCCGACGAGACGCGCAAGCGGTGGTGCAAGCCAGTGCATCAACAGCGTGACACGCGTGCGTTCGCGGCGGTTTCGCACGACGCGCATCGCCCCCGCATGCGACGCCACCTGCACCGCCGCACGCAGCAGGTTCGAGCTTTCGCACAGCCCGATGGCGTGACCGCCGAAGCTGTGACCCACTGCATAAAGCGGCAGCGACGGATAGCACTCGCACGCCCATCGGGTGACGCCCTCGACGTCCAGATCCGCCCAGTCGCGCATGCGCGCCCGGAAACCTCTGAGCGACGACGGCCGCGATCCGTCGATCCCCCGATAGCTATAAGTGACGGCAATGAGTCCGCGCGACGCCACGTACTGCGCAAACGCGAAGTAAAGCCGCTCCGGCACGGCCGTCGCCGGATGGATCAGCACAACGCCCTTCGCGGGCAACACCTCGGGATACCAGGCATGCGCGCCGAGCGGATACCCGTCGGCGGCAGGAATCTCAACAGCAAGTGACGTCACGATACGACTCCCCGGCACTCGCATGCCCATGGGATGTGGAGCGCCTCTCAGTAACTTATTTCACTGAAACACATAGTTCGCACACGAAGTATATTTTAATTTTTATTTCGTGCACGAACTAAATTAGAGGAAAGCTGTGACGGCTTGCCGCGACGCTACTCCGCCGCGATGGGTTGCAACTTCACCGCGCCCGTGTGGAAGCTTGTGCCGCCGCCATCGGCGTCAGGCAAGAAGTTCATGTCGATGTCGACCATCCGGCCGCAGGCGCGGAACGTCCAGGTCTCCTCCCAGACGCCGCGAATGGTCTTGCCGTTTTCGACGACGTCGTGCGCCGGGCGCTTGATGCGCATGTCGAAAACATCGGCGTTCTTGCACTCCTTGAGCCCCGCACGCGCGAGCGCCATCGCCGCCGCCGTCATCACGGCGTCCTGAATCAGCACGGGCCCCGCTGCGCCGTTACCGGGGTAAAAGGCCTTGGGCACCGGCTTGCCGCCCTGAGGGTTCGCGACGAACAACGCGTTGTAGGTCTTTGATTCGCCGCAGCGCTCCAGCTGGTATCGCGTCAGCCACACACCGGTGCGCGGATTCTGCCGGCCATCATCCGGAACGGCGAACGGTTTGACGACGACGGTGCCAATCGGCTTGACCCGATACGTCTGCTTGCAATCGGGCTGTAGATTGAACTTCTTGTCCTGCTCGACGCCGAGCTGATACATCACCAGCATCGCCTCGCGAGAGAACACGTATTGCATGGCGGTCGGGCTGTTCAGCAGGTCGGCATTCGAATTGACCGTCGTGTCGGCTCGCGCCGGCGCAACGACAACGCCCAAGAAGGTGGCAACGACAGATACGACGATGGCTAGCATGATTCGAATCATTGTTTGCATCGCTAAGTCCCCCTGGCATGTTGCACGTTCAGATTCGAAGTTCGATACGTCATGCGTCTGGACTCACACCGGCCCCCTTGCCGGTGTGGACCGGTCATGCCTTAGCGCACGCTCTGCAAACACGCGGGCGACAGCGCCGCCTTGACCCGTTGCGAGAACGTCGGCCATTTGCACGCCTTGCCGTCCGGACCGTCGTCGCAGTCGGGGATCGCAAGCGTCTCGCGCTTCGCCGGTTCATCGAGCGACAGCGCCGTGAGGTGACGCAGTTGATGCATCGACTGATACACGAACTCTGCGCGAACGAACGGCTCACCCGCCGGGTTGCGCCACAACGTGAAAACGATAGCGCCATCGGGCGGCGTGTTGTCCGGCTGATCCGGGAGTCGCCAGTCGAGCTTGAGCATCCCCGCGAGGTTAGCGATGTTCGTGTCGTGCCCCGTGAGTACGTAGACGCGATTGCCTGCGGGCAACGCCGGACCACGCACGGGGGATGTCGACGAAGCACTCGTCGTCTCGGCACGTGCGAGCGCGTCGAGCACGGTCGCCAGCAGCGGCGTGCCGTTCGTCGCCGCAAGGTAGGGGGTCTTGTTCAGCAGATCGCGCTGCGCGTTATGCGCTTCGAGCAACAGTGCCCAATCCTTGTCGTCGCGAATGCGTCCCCACGCAACCTGATTGTCGGGCAAGCCCTCGCCCGCTTGCAGCAGGAAGACCTCCGATGCCTTCGCCGCGCTGCCCAACGCACCGCGTAGCGCCACCCCGCTGCCATCGCCTTCGACACGCAAACGCGTGGGCACATCCTCCAGCTTGCAGCCGCCGGGCGCGCCGCAGGCGGGACTGTGCGCGTAGTCGAGCACCTCGCCCATGCGGGTAAGTGTGGCGGCATAGCGCTTGTTCAGACCGGAGACGCCCTCGGGGGCGAGACGCGACTCGATAGCCCCGCGTGCAGCGCCCGGATCGAGCGGGCAATCGCCTGCTGCAACCGGTTGGAAGACGGCGTCATACGTCGTGAGATCGGTTTGATGCGACGTGCGCATGTCGCATCCCGGCGCAATACCTTGCAGCAACGCATTGCCGGATTCACGCGTGCGTTGATCGATGTCGGCCCAACCATAGACCGAGCCCGGCGCAGGGCAGGTGTTCTCGGGCAATACGCGTCGCGCACGTAGCCAGTCGCCGTAGTAACGCCCCATGCGCTCGGACAGCGAACCGCCGCGCGCCGTCAGATAACCGGCAGGCACCGGCCATCCGGGCCAGGCGTCCGGGCTGAGCTTGTCCAGCGGGGGATGCGCGTGGGTCGGGGACCGCACGCCGTGGCGGCTCACGATCACCGTGGAGACGAGCGTCCAGTCGGCCGGCATACCGTCGATGCGGGCGGCAGACTCGGGCGGCTTCGCAGGCCCCGGCTGCTGCATGGGCGGCGTCGTACAGGCGCTCAGCGCGCTCACGACGGCCAGCGCTGCGAGGCAGGTCTGCCACCGCTGGACCGGGGCGCGGTCTCGGCTCCGGTCGCTTGGCACTTCGATGTGTTGGACGGGCTCACGGGTCATCACGCGGGTCATGGCATCAGTCATGGCAGCTGGTCGGGGTGACAGGGGAACGAGAGGAACGACAGGAACGCGGTGGCGCTGGCGTTCATCTTACCGTGCGTGCGTGTCCCCTCGTCGACCATCTTCCCGGCGTGGCGGAAATACGTCGGCTTGGCACCGAACGACTATGCCGACGGCTCGTCCATGCGCCCCACCGCGCCAAAGCGCCACGACAGCCGATGCGCAGCGGCGCGCAAGGCTTGTGAAGGTGCCGCGTCGATGACCGTTTCGAAACTGCCCGTCGACCCCATCAGCGCCAGCACCAGCGTCACCTCGCCGGTGTGATCGAACACCGGCACCGCAATCGTATCGATGCCGTGCACAGGATTGCTCAGCGCGGTATCGAATTGCTGCTGGCGGATCGCATTCAGCCGCGCACGGTAATCGGCAGACGGCTTCGCTGCACGCCCTTCCGCCCCAAGTCCCGCCATACGCACCGGCTCCTGCGCGAGCAGTCCGTCGAGTACGGCCTCGGGCAGGAAGGCTGCGAACGTGCGTCCGATGGCCGTGTTCACCAGCGAGAGTACCGTGCCGATGCGCAAGCTCACGTGCTGCGGGCGCATCGCCTCTTCCAGACGTACGACCGTCGGTCCCACCGGCCCCAGGACGGCCATCGCGGCCGACAACCCTGTCGCGTGGGCGAGCGCCAGAATCTCCGGCTCGGCTTCGCCTGTCGGCGACAGGCGCTGCAAGGCCATGAGACCCAGTTCGAGACTCAGCGCGCCCGCTTCGAAATTGCCGTTCGCGCCGCGCGAGATCAAGCCCGCCCGCTGCAAACTGACCAGATGCGGATGCGCCTTCGCCGCCGCCATGCCAGCTTCGCGCGCGAGCGCGTTGAGCGGCAACGGACGTCCCGCCGCCACCAGTGCTTCGAGCAACGCGCCCGTGCTCTCCAGCGCCTGAATACCGCGTTGCGGCTTGGCGGCACCACTTCCCATCGCTTCCTTTTCTACTTTGGGTTCACTACGGTTTCGGGTCGCGCTCATGCCGCCACCTCGCGGTCGTTGCCCGACGTCGCGATCTGCGATGCAATGGCGGCGGCCGTCGCCCGCAATGCGTTCGCGGCCTCTGCGTCCCACGCAACGTCGAGCGCCGCCGTCGGACCGATGGCCGTAAGCGCGAGCCGCAATCGCCCGCTCGCGTCGAACACCGGCGCACACAAACTGCTCACCGACGGACTCGGCGTGTTCACACTGCGCGACATGCCGTGCTCGCGCGTCTCGTCCAGCAACGCGTCGAAACGCGCGCGCTCCGCCGCATCGCCCACCATCTGTTCATGCCACGCCGGTGGCCATTGCGTCTGCAGCGTGAAGGCGCAGAACGCGCGGCCGGTCGACGTCGTCGTCAGCGACATGACCGAGCCGACGTGCAAGTTCACATGCAAGGGGAACGCCGCCCGCTCGAAATGCACGACGACCGGCCCTTGCGGCGCGCTCGTACAAATCGCCACGCAGAAGCCCGTCTCGCGCGCGAACGCCACCACACGCGGCACGGCGGCGCGATACGCCGGATCGTTTTCGAGATGCAGGAGTGCGAGACGCAGCGTCATCGGCCCCGGCGCGTAATCGCCGGACATGGGATCACGCTTGAGCAAACCCAGTCGCGTAAGACTCACCAGATATGGATGCGCCTGCGCGGGCGGCAGCCCGGCAAGGGTCGCGATATCGCCTGGAGCTAGCGGGCGGCGAGCCTGCGCCAGCGCCTGAAGTACGCGCGCCGCCACATCCACGCTTTGCACGCCACGCGACGCACGGCCGGGCTGGCCTGCCGTCTCTGCGCCGTCAGCCTCTTCAGTCGCGTTGGTCGTGCCGTCCATCGGAATTCGATTCATGCAGTTCTGGGAGCCGCGCTCCCTCGGGAAAATGGCCTAGATTTTAAACGGGTCGGCAGCGAGATTCCCGGACAACCGTCCAATGCCGCAGGGTTAACCCGAGACCCGCCGCGCTGAAAACCCGCTTCGATCACTCACGCCGCAACATTAGCAAATAACAATCAGATTTGTCATTGACAAATAATCTGGGCGTTTCGTAAGATGCCCTCACTTAGGGTCCGTTCGCCCTACAGCACCCTCCCCGCAGACGAGATAAGAGAGAGACAAGCATGGCCAAAGCATTCGCCTCGCAAGCCGACCTGGAAGCCAAGAAGGTCACGTTCACCCAACTGTCGGAAAACACCTGGGCCTACACCGCCGAAGGCGACCCGAACTCGGGCGTCATCATCGGCGACGACGGCGTGATGATCGTCGACACGACGGCCACGCCCGCCATGGCGCAGGACCTGATCGCCAAGATCCGCACCGTCACCGACAAGCCGATCAAGTACGTCGTGCTCTCGCACTATCACGCCGTGCGCGTGCTCGGCGCATCGGCTTACTTCGCCGAAGGCGCACAGCAAGTCATCGCGAGCCGTGGCACGTACGAGATGATCGTCGAGCGCGGCGAAGCCGATATGAAGTCGGAGATCGAGCGCTTCCCGCGTCTGTTCGCCGGTGTCGAAACGGTGCCGGGCCTCACGTGGCCGACGCTCGTCTTCGAAAAGGAAATGACGCTGTTCCTCGGCAAGCTCGAAGTGAAGATCGCGCACCTCGGTTCGGGTCACACGAAGGGCGACACGGTGGTTTGGGTGCCGTCGCAGAAGGTGCTGTTCTCGGGCGATCTCGTCGAGTACGACGCCGCCTGCTACACCGGCGACGCACAACTCGCCGAATGGCCGGCCACGCTCGACGCCCTCGCAGCCCTCGGCGCAGAAAAGCTCGTGCCGGGTCGCGGCCCCGCGCTGACCACGCCCGACGAAGTTACCAAGGGCCTCGCCTACACCAAGGATTTTGTGACGACACTGTTCGAAGCGGGCAAGCAAGCCGTCGAACAGAAGCTCGACCTGAAGGGTGCGATGGCGCTCACGCGTAGCCAGATGGATCCGAAGTTCGGCCACGTCTTCATCTACGAACACTGCCTGCCGTTCGACGTGACGCGCGCCTTCGACGAAGCGTCCGGCATCACGCATCCGCGCATCTGGACGGCGCAGCGCGACAAGGAAATGTGGGCCGCACTGCAGAGCTGAGTTCGCAGTGTTGGCTCCGGGCGCAGCAATGAACGCTGCGCCCACGATAGATAGCCATCAGCAGTCAAAGCAAAAGTAGAAAAACGTCACCCGCCGGCGCCCGCGTGCCGGTGAGGTGCCGACGATGGAGACTTTGCATGAGCAGCATCGATTACCAGCGCCTGACGTTCGAATACCAGGCGTGCGCCGAACAAGCCGCGCACACCGATCCCGTCACGCACCCCGTTATCGTGGTCGGTGCAGGCCCCATCGGCCTCGCCACCGCCATCGACCTCGCGCAGCAAGGCGTGTCCGTGATCGTGCTCGACGACGATTGCACGCTCTCGACCGGCTCGCGCGCCATCTGCTTCGCCAAGCGCACGCTCGATATCTTCGACCGTCTGGGTTGCGGCGAGCGCATGGTGGAAAAAGGCGTGCGCTGGAACGTGGGCCGTGTGTTCCTGCGCGATCAGGAGGTCTACAACTTCGATCTGCTGCCCGAAGCAGGTCATCATCGTCCGGCCTTCATCAACCTTCAGCAGTATTACGTCGAAGGCTATCTGTTCGAGCGCGCACGCGAGCTGCCGAACATCGAGATTCGCTGGAAGAACAAGGTCGTCGGTCTGACGCAGCAGGGCACGCCCGGCTCGGCGGATGCGAGCGTCACGCTCACGGTCGAGACGCCCGACGGCGAGTATCAGACGACCGCGCGCTACGTCGTCGCGGCCGACGGTTCACGCAGCCCGGTGCGCAAGCTGATCGGCGTCGACAGTCACGGACGCACGTTCAAGGACCGCTTCCTGATTGCCGACGTGAAGATGACGGCGGACTTCCCCGCCGAGCGCTGGTTCTGGTTCGACCCGCCGTTCCATCCGAATCAGTCGGTGTTGCTGCATCGTCAGCCGGACGACGTCTGGCGCATCGATTTCCAATTGGGATGGGACGCCGATCCGGTCGCCGAGAAAGCGCCCGAGCGCGTCATCCCGCGCGTGCAGGCATTGCTCGGCCCCGATGCGAAGTTCACGCTGGAATGGGTCAGCGTCTACACGTTCTCATGCCTGCGCATGGACGACTTCCGGCACGGTCACGTGCTGTTCGCCGGTGACTCCGCGCATGGTGTGTCACCGTTCGGTGCGCGCGGCGCCAACAGCGGTGTGCAGGACGCCGAGAACCTTGCATGGAAGCTCGCGCTCGTGCTCGGCGGTCATGCGCCCGATAGGCTGCTCGACACGTATGCTCGCGAGCGTGAGTACGCCGCCGACGAGAACATCCGCAACTCCACGCGCTCCACCGATTTCATTACGCCGAAGAGCCCCGTGTCGCGCGTGTTTCGCGACGCAGTGCTGACACTTGCCCGCGACCATGCGTTTGCGCGTCAACTGGTCAACAGCGGACGTTTGTCCGTGCCGGCCGTGTTGCACGAGTCGACGCTGAACACAGCGGAAACCGACACGTTCGCCGGTCGCATGACACCGGGTGCAGCCTGCGTCGACGCGCCGCTCGCGCGTCACGGTCAGGCGGGCTGGCTGCTGCCACGTCTGGGCGGACGTTTCGTCGCGCTCGTGTTCGGCGCGCCGTCATCGCTCGATGCCGCGTCGCTCGCCGCGCTCGAAGCCTTGTCGGGCGACAGCGTGCCGGTGATGCCGGTGTTCGTCACGCCGGATCTCGAAGCCGCATGCGATACACATGACGTGCACAGCATCTGGCACGACACGCAAGGCCTTGCTGCGCAACGCTACGACGCCGCGCCCGGCACGGTGTATCTGATTCGTCCCGACCAGCACGTGTGTGCGCGCTGGCGTTCGGTCGACGCGACGGCCATCGCCGCCGCACGCGAACGCGCGCTGGGGCGCACCGCCCCGGAAGTCGCGCCACTGCAATGTGCAGCGTGAGTGCGTGACGGCAATCCGACGACATAAGTAAAGCAGGTAGGAGACACTTCATGGCACTCGATACTCAACCGCGACTCACACGTCCCGACGACTTTTACGAAGCGCTCATCGACATGCATCGCGATCTCGACGAAGCGCAGAGTCAGGCGGCGAACGCGCAATTGATTCTGCTGCTCGCCAATCAGGTCGGCGATCACGACACGCTGCTCTCGGCGATTCGTCTTGCGCGCGCCGGGGCGCTCGGCAACGCGCCCCATTGACCGTCAGCCGCTCGGCACCGCCAATGCAAAAGGGGCGCTCGATGATTCGAGCGCCCCTTTTGCATGCAACGATGTTCGCGACGCGCGCCTGTTACACCACCACCATCTGCGAAATCTTCTGCGCGGCCTGTTGCAGCGGTGCGAGGAACTTCGCTTCCATCTCGGCGGCCGACGTCCGGTTCGCCTGACCGCTGACATTCATTGCGGCGATCACCTGCCCGCCGCGATTGCGGATCGGCGCGGCAATCGAAATCAACCCCTCCTCCAATTCCTGATCGACCAGTGCCCAGCCCTTCGCCCGCACGTCGAGAATTCGCGCGCGAAGCGTGTCGATGTCGGTGACGGTGCGTCCGGTGTGCTGACGCAGATCGGCACGGCGCAGGATCGCGTCGAGCTCGTCGTCCGATAATGCGGAGAGCATCACGCGCCCCATCGACGTGCACCACGCTGGCAGACGGCTACCGATGGAGAGGTTGATCGACATGACCTTGCGCACCGGCACCCGCAGCACGTAGACGATGTCGTCGCCGTCGAGCACCGACGCCGAGCTGCTTTCCTGCACCTGCTGAACCAGCGCTTCCATGAACGGCTCGGCCAGATTCCACAGCGGCATCGACGTCAGATAGGAAAAGCCGAGGTCGAGAATACGGGGTGTGAGACGAAACAGACGCCCTTCGCTGCGCACATAACCCAGGGCTTCGAGCGTGAGCAGAATGCGGCGCGCTCCAGCGCGCGTGAGACCGGACGCCTGCGCCACTTCTGAGAGCGTCTGCGCCGGACGCGTTGCGTTGAACGCCTTAACTACTGCCAGCCCGCGCGCAAACGACTGCACATAGGAGTCGCCCGGCTTCTTGTCGGTCGCATCGGGGGTGTCGTTCGTCGCTGGGGTCATGTAATCGGTGAAAGTCGGTGAAAGTTGAGCTTTGCGTGAACGGCAAGCGTAATGGATTTGCGTCGCCGGTTCTACCGCGCGATTCCGTCTGATTTCGTCTGATTTCGTCTGATTCCGTCTTTCTAGCACCGCTTTACGGCCATCTCTCACGGCCTTCTCATAGCGTGCGCATCGCTCGGACTCCGGGCAGCCCCTCGCTTGACGCCCAACGACGGAAGGCTTACGCTGTTCTTATAGCGAATATTTGTTCGCTATAAGAACATTGTGAACCAGACGATGCCGCCGCACAAGACGTCATCGCCCGGAGACAGCCGCCGGAAAGGCACATGTAAGCGTGTTCATCCGGTTGGAATGCGGATTTGCGAATTGACGGAAATGCCCAGGAGGCACGTGTGATCAACAAGATTTACGACTCGCTCGCCAGCGCGGTCGCGGACGTCCACGACGGCGCGACGATCATGATTGGCGGCTTCGGCAACGCCGGGATGCCCTCGGCACTCATCGACGCCCTGATCGAACAAGGCGCTCGCGACCTGACCATCGTCAACAACAATGCCGGTAACGGCGAGACGGGCCTCGCCGCCCTGCTGGGAGCCGGACGCGTGCGCAAGATCATTTGCTCGTTCCCGCGTCAGACCGACTCGCAGGTGTTCGACGGTCTGTACCGCGCCGGCAAAATCGAGCTGGAACTGGTGCCGCAAGGCAACCTCGCCGAGCGCATTCGCGCCGCTGGTGCGGGCATTGGCGGGTTCTTCACGCCGACCGGCTACGGCACGCTGCTCGCCGAAGGCAAGGAAACGCGCGTGATCGACGGCAAGTCGTATGTGCTGGAATCGCCGATCCACGCCGATTTCGCGCTCATCAAGGCGCTCAAGGGCGACCGTTGGGGCAACCTCGTGTATCGCAAAACCGCCCGCAACTTCGGCCCGATCATGGCCACGGCGGCGAAGTGCGCCATCGTTCAGGTGAGCGAAGTCGTCGAACTCGGCGAACTCGATCCGGAAGCCGTGGTGACGCCCGGCATCTTCGTGCAGCGCGTGGTGGCCGTGCCGCCCGCCGCCTGATCCCCATCTGAACCGGAGCAAGACATGAACCGACTGACCCGCGACCAGATGGCCGCCCGCGTCGCCGAGGATATCCCCGACGGCGCTTATGTGAACCTCGGCATCGGCCTGCCCACGGCGGTGGCCAACCATCTGCCCGCCGAGAAGGAAATCATTCTCCAGAGCGAGAACGGCGTGATCGGCATGGGCCCGGCCCCTGCCAAGGGCGAAGAGGACGAAGACCTCATCAACGCCGGCAAGCAACCCGTCACACTCAAACCGGGCGGTGCGTACTTCCACCACGCCGACTCGTTCGCGATGATGCGTGGCGGCCACCTCGACTTCTGCGTGCTGGGCGCGTTCCAGGTCTCGAAGACCGGCGACCTCGCCAACTGGCACACGGGCGCACCCGATGCGATTCCGGCCGTGGGCGGCGCGATGGACCTCGCGAGCGGCGCGAAGCAGGTGTTCGTAATGATGGAACACCAGACCAAGCAGGGTGAGAGCAAGATCGTCGAGCAGTGCACGTATCCACTCACCGGCGTGGGTTGCGTCACGCGCATCTACACCGACCTCGCGGTGATCGACGTCACGCCTGAAGGATTGCGCGTCGTCGATATGGTCGACGGCCTTTCGTTTGACGAACTACAACGTCTGACCGGTGTGACGCTGCTGGCCTCACCGGCCGTCGCCTGATACGACGCAAGACACCCTCGCCGGGACATCGCCTCGATGCCACCGGCGATTTTTTTGATGCGCGAGATTCCTGCGCGAATCTGCGCACCACCTTTTGGTGAGGTAGACAAATGAGTGAAGTCTTTATCTGCGACGCGATTCGCACGCCCATCGGCCGCTACGGCGGTGCACTGTCGTCGGTACGTGCCGACGATCTCGGTGCGATCCCCCTCAAGGCGCTCATGGCGCGCAACGCGAACGTCGACTGGACGCAAGTCGCCGACGTGATCTACGGCTGCGCCAATCAGGCGGGCGAAGACAACCGCAACGTGGCACGCATGTCGTCGCTGCTCGCGGGCCTGCCGCAGGACGTGCCGGGTGCCACGATCAACCGTCTGTGCGGCTCGGGCATGGACGCCATCGGCACCGCCGCGCGCGCCATCAAGGCGGGCGAAGCGGGTCTGATGATTGCGGGCGGCGTGGAAAGCATGAGCCGTGCGCCGTTCGTGATGGGCAAGGCAGCCAGCGCGTTTTCGCGTCAGGCAGAGATGTACGACACGACCATCGGCTGGCGTTTCGTCAATCCGCTGATGAAGGCGCAGTACGGGGTGGATTCGATGCCCGAGACGGGCGAGAACGTGGCGACCGATTTCGGCATCAGCCGTGAAGATCAGGATCGCTTTGCGGTGCGCTCGCAGGAGAAGGCGGCACGCGCTCAGGCAAACGGCACGCTGGCCGAGGAAATCACGCCGGTGTCCATCGCCCAGAAGAAAGGCGAAGCGATCATTGTGGATCGCGACGAACACCCGCGTGCGACGAGCATGGAAGCGCTCGCCAGACTTAAGGGCGTGGTACGCCCTGATGGCACCGTGACCGCCGGTAACGCTTCTGGCGTCAACGACGGCGCCTGCGCTCTGCTGCTGGCAGACGAGGCGAGTGCGGCGCGCTATGGCCTGACGCCGCGTGCCCGTGTGTTGGGCATGGCGACGGCAGGGGTGGCACCGCGCATCATGGGCATCGGTCCGGCTCCCGCAACGCAAAAACTGCTCGCGCGGCTCGGTATGTCGCTCGATCAGTTCGACGTCATCGAACTCAACGAAGCGTTTGCGAGCCAGGGCCTGGCCGTGTTGCGACAACTCGGCGTGGCCGACGACGATCTGCGCGTCAATCCGAACGGTGGCGCCATTGCACTGGGCCATCCGCTCGGCATGAGCGGCGCACGTCTGGTCACGACGGCGATGTATCAACTCAAGCGTACGGGTGGTCGCTTTGCGCTGTGTACGATGTGCATTGGGGTCGGCCAAGGCATCGCTATCGCCATCGAAGCGGTGTAATACGGCAACACCGCCGATGTTGTCGGGCCGGGAGTGCGTGCGGTGACCGGTAAGTTCCGCCACGTCGCTCCCGATGTCCCGCCCGCACGATCAGTGCGGGGCGGGACGCTTCTGCCCAATGTCTCCTTCAGTCCTTCCTGTCATTCCTTAGCGTTCGCGGCTCAGACAGCCTTCGCTACGTCGCGCATCACGGCGTCGAAGAACTTGCCCTGCGCGTCGGCATCGCTGCGTGCATAGGCACGGTTGATGCCGCTGATGACCGCACGGATCGAGGCCGTCGTCAGATTCGCGTCGATACCCACACCGAACGCGCTGCCCACAATCGTTTCGCCCGCCATTTCCGCGATGGCGATGGCACGCGCGTCTGCGCCTTGCGTCAGTGCGCGCTCTTCGTAGTGCTGCACGCGAACCGGGGTACGCATGGCGTTCATCAACGCGTCGAGCGGACCATTGCCGGCACCTGAGACCGTCGTGCGCTGACCATGCACGTCGATCGTCACGGCGATGTGTTGACGGCCGTCGCGCTCGGAGAGCGTGTGGGCGACGTACGCCACCGGATCCGTCGACGCCACGTATTCCTTCTGGAACAGTTGCCAGATCTGCGAGGCGGTGACTTCCGCACCCGTCTCGTCGGTGTAGCGCTGCACGGCCGAGCTGAAATCGACTTGCAGGCGACGCGGCATCTGCACGCCGTACGTCTGCTCAAGCAAGTAGGCGATGCCGCCCTTGCCCGACTGGCTGTTCACGCGAATGATCGAGTCGTACGTGCGGCCGAGATCGTTCGGATCGATGGGGAGATACGGCACTTCCCAGATCGCGTCCGGCTTCTGGGCAGTGAGGCCCTTCTTGATGGCGTCCTGGTGCGAGCCGGAGAACGCGGTGAACACGAGATCGCCGACATACGGGTGACGCGGGTGCACCGGCAACTGCGTGCATTCTTCCGACGTGCGGGCGATTTCGTTGATGTTCGAGAAGTCGAGGCCCGGATCGACACCCTGCGTGTACAGGTTCAGACCGAGCGTGACGAGGTCGACGTTACCCGTGCGCTCGCCGTTGCCGAAGAGGCAGCCTTCGATGCGATCGGCACCGGCCATCACGGCCAGCTCAGCAGCGGCGACAGCCGTGCCACGGTCGTTGTGCGGGTGAACGGAGAGGATCAGCGAGTCACGACGCGCGAGGTTGCGGTGCATCCACTCGATCTGGTCGGCGTAGTAGTTCGGCGTGCCGATTTCGACGGTCGCCGGCAAGTTGACGATGCACTTGCGCTCAGGCGTCGGCTGCCATACGTCGAAGACGGCGTCGCAAACTTCCTTGGCGAAATCGAGTTCGGTGCCGGTGAACGTCTCCGGGCTGTATTGCAACGTCCATTGCGTTTCCGGGGCGGCATCGGCGCAACGCTTGATCGTCTTGGCCGCCGACACGGCGAGCGCCTTCACGCCCGGCTGATCGAGATTGAAAACGATGCGACGGAATTCGGGAGCCGTGGCGTTGTAGAGGTGAACGATGGCGCGCGGTGCGCCCTTGAGCGAGGCGAAGGTGCGTTCGATGAGGTCGTCGCGGGCTTGCGTGAGCACTTCGATGGTGACGTCGTCGGGAATGTGACCGCCTTCGATCAGTTCGCGCACAAAGTTGAAATCGGTGTCGGAGGCCGACGGGAACGCCACTTCGATTTCCTTGAAGCCGATGGCGACGAGCGTCTTGAACATGCGCATCTTGCGCTGGGCGTCCATCGGCTCGAAGAGTGCCTGATTGCCGTCGCGCAGATCGGTGCTCATCCAGATCGGGGCACGCGTGATGGTGCGGCTCGGCCACTGTCGGTCGGGGATGTTGACCGGGGTGAACGGACGGTACTTCGTAGCGGGGTTCTTCAACATGGCGGGTCTCGATTGTCAGCAAAAGTGTCAACCGGACGACGCACAGACGCAGATAAGCTACGACCTCCGGTTGGATGAACCGGGGCTCAGGTCGGCGTAACTGGGGAAAATCAGCGGTGCTTCAGTGAGGAATTCAGACGATGCACGCGCGCAGCAACGGACCAAGCCCGGTGGAGCGGGCTAGTAGTCGTAGCGAGAGGGAGAATTGCGCGGTGATCATGTCGCACATGAAATCACAGATTTTCGGACGCTGTCAACCATGATGTGTCGCCTCGTGAGTTTCCCATGATGTGGGATGAGCGCCCTCGCGCACCGTCGCCGACCGGGACGCATTGCCGCACGGGCTTGTCCATCGGCGGCGTCTCCGATATCGTGTGGACTCATGGGATAACCAAGGGCCAGTCCCGAAACCCGACGGATCGACATGCTCAGCCGTCGGCGCCAATCCCGGTGTCGCGCGGCACATGTCTCGACATCGGAGACCACCTTGGCCCGCACCCCGCCTGCTTCATCTTCGCCCGCTTCATCCGCGACGTCCCAAACGCTCACCGCAACACGTTCGCCGTCGACGGATAGCGCCGCCGTGAGCGCACGTCCACGCACGGCCAAAGTCTGGCTGCTCGCGCTGACGGTGTTTCTCGTCGGCATCGACGAGAACATCTGCACCGGCATTCTTCCCGCCATCTCGAACGGCCTGAACGTGTCGATGGCCTCCGCCGGGCAGTTGACGACCGTCTTTTCGGCGGTGTTCGCGCTGTGGGCCTTCACGATGGCCGCGTGGCTTTCCCGGCATGCGCGACGACGCGCACTCATCGTCGCGCTTGTCGTCTTCACGCTGAGCAATCTGGTGGCAGCCGTCGCGCCGGGCTATGCCGCGCTGTTTGCTGCGCGCATTGCGATGGGCGCGAGTTGCGCCACCATCGTGCTGCTGTGCTCGCGACTCGCCACCGAAATCACACCGCCCGACTATCACGGACGCGCCGTCGGCATCATCTTCATGGGCATCAGCGCGTCGCTGGTACTCGGCGTGCCATTGGGCATGACGCTCGAACACTGGGCCGGGTGGCGCGCCGTTTTCGCTGCCATCGCGCTGGCGAGCGCCCCGCTCGTCTTCGTGCTGTGGCGCGCGTTGCCGTCGGGCACGCCGCCCGCTGCGCTGACTCTGCGCGCCTACGTTCGCGCACTCGCACAGCCTCGACGTCTCGCAGCACAGGGCGTGACGATTGCGATGCTCGGTGGTCACTTCACCCTCTTCGCTTATCTCGTGCCGTACCTTCAATCGCTGCTCGCGCCCTCACCCGACACGATGAGCCTGCTGTTTCTCGCGTTCGGTGTCGCGGGCGTGGCGGGCGCATGGCTCGGCGGATGGGCCGCAGATCGGGCCGGGCCGGTCGCCTCGCTACTCGGCTGTCCGTCGCTGTTTCTCGTGGCGATGGCGAGCGTGCCGCTGGCGGCGATGGCGTATCAAGGCGACGCCTGGCAAGTCGCCCTCTTTCTCGTCGCAATGATGATTTGGGGCGCGCTGTCGTGGTCGATCTCCCCGGTGGTGCAGAACTATCTGATTCGCACCGCACCGCAGGACGCTGAGGCGAACGTCGGCGTGAACGTCGCGGCCATGCATGTGGGGGTCGCGCTCGGCGCGGGGACTGGCGGCGCACTGGTCGACGCGAACGCCCTCGGGCTCACACCGTGGGTCGGTTGCGGGCTGGTCGCGCTATCCGTCATGTGCGCGTGGATGGCGACGCGCACAACGCGTCTTGCGCTGTGACGAAAACCCTCGCGGCCATCAAAGCGGCACGGCTGACGTGCACTTGATTTCGTCGAGACAGACGCTCGACTTCACGGCGCTCACGCCCGGAATACGCATCAGCGTATCGAGCAGAAACTCGGACAGCGCCTTCAGATCGCGCGCTACGACCTTGAGCACGTAGTCGATGTCGCCCGTCACGGAAAAGCACTCCTGAATCTGCGCGAGTTCCGCGACCAGTCCCTTGAAGTTCGACAGGTCGCGGATATGGCCGCGCTCCATCGTCACGTGGACGAATGCGACCACGCTGAAGCCGAGCCGTTGCGCATCGAGCCGCGTGTCGTAGCCCTTGATCACCCCCATTTCTTCGAGACGGCGGTGACGCCGCAGCGTCTGCGCGGGCGAAAGCTTGATCGCTTCGGCCAGTTCGAGATTCGAAATCCGTCCGTGGCTTTGCAATATCCCCAACAAGCGTACGTCAATCCGATCAATCTCAATGTCATGCATTTTTATTTCTCATCACGATCAATTTTGGAAATATTAATGCATAACCTAGGGTTTCCCTAGCGCATTTACGAAATCCTATTTTGCGCCGGCGCACTTACACTGCCCCTCATGAAATGACGCAAATTTGCGCGAAACACTTGCAATGGCAAGGATTTCGCCGATCGGAACGAGCGGATTGTGATATCCCGACCCATGGGTCAAGAGCGCACAATTTTGTTGCACGATCCGATGTCGTCTGTATTGACCGGAACGTAACCTCCGGCCGGTGCATGCGTCCAATGAATCTGTCATCCCTGCAAAATCACTTCACCCAGCCGAGACGATCATGGCCGACCTGTTTGAAAATCCGATGCAATTGATGGGCTTCGAATTCGTGGAATTCGCTTCGCCTACCCCGAACGTCCTCGAACCCATTTTCGAACAGATGGGCTTCACGCTCGTGGCGCGTCACCGCTCGAAAGACGTGGTGCTGTACCGTCAGGGCGAGGTCAACTTCATCGTGAACCGCGAGCCGAACAGCGAAGCGGCTTACTTCGCCGCCGAGCACGGCCCGAGCGCCTGCGGCATGGCCTTCCGCGTGAAGGATTCGCACAAAGCCTACGCCCGCGCGCTGGAACTCGGCGCACAGCCGGTCGAGATTGAAACCGGTCCGATGGAACTGCGTCTGCCCGCGATCAAGGGCATTGGCGGCGCACCGCTGTATCTGATCGACCGTTTCGAAGAAGGCAAGTCGATCTATGACATCGACTTCGAGTACATCGAAGGCGTCGACCGTCACCCGGTCGGTCACGGCCTGCGCCTGATCGATCACCTGACGCACAACGTCTATCGCGGCCGCATGGCTTACTGGGCCAACTTCTACGAGAAGCTGTTCAACTTCCGCGAGATCCGCTACTTCGACATTTCCGGCGAGTACACCGGCCTGACCTCGAAGGCAATGACCGCCCCCGATGGTAAAATCCGCATTCCCCTGAACGAGGAATCGGCCAAGGGCAGCGGCCAGATCGAGGAATTCCTGATGGCCTTCAACGGTGAAGGCATTCAGCACATTGCCTTCCTCACCGACAACCTGCTTCAGGTCATCGACAACCTGCAAATGGCAGGCGTCGATCTCATGACCGCACCGAACGACTTCTACTACGATGCGCTCGAGACCCGTCTGCCGGGTCATGGTCAGCCGGTGGGCGAACTGAAGGCGCGCGGCATTCTGCTCGACGGTACGACCGAGAACGGCAAGCCGCGTCTGCTGTTGCAGATCTTCTCGAAGACGCTGCTCGGCCCGGTGTTCTTCGAGTTCATCCAGCGCGAAGGCGACGACGGCTTCGGCGAAGGCAACTTCAAGGCGCTGTTCGAATCGCTCGAGCGCGACCAGATCGAGCGCGGCACGCTCAAGGTCTGAGTTCCGGGGAGACACGATCGTCCGCTCGCACGGACGATCCCAAAGGACACGGTGACGGCGTCATAAGCGCCGCACCGTGGCGACTCAACGCTTCCGGTTCGTGCTCACCGCATGAAAACAGAGAAGCGCGTCGCGTGAATACGAAGGTAGGGTAAGGAACAGACATGTCCGCCAACGCAGCAAAAGATGGCTCGCTCCACCGCGGCCTGAAGAATCGTCACATCCAATTGATCGCGCTCGGCGGCGCGATCGGCACCGGCCTCTTTCTCGGCATCGCCCAAACGATCAAAACCGCGGGTCCCTCAGTCTTGCTGGGCTACGCCATTGCGGGCGTCGTCGCGTTTTTCATCATGCGCCAGCTCGGTGAAATGGTCGTGGACGAGCCCGTCGCCGGGTCGTTCAGCTACTTCGCCAACAAGTATTGCGGTCAGTTCGCGGGCTTCGTCTCCGGCTGGAATTACTGGGTGCTTTACGTGCTCGTCTCGATGGCCGAACTCTCCGCCGTCGGCATCTACGTTCAGTACTGGTGGCCGAGCATTCCCACGTGGGTCTCGGCGCTCGTGTGCTTCGGCGTCATCAACGCCATCAACCTCTCCAGCGTGAAGTCGTATGGCGAGATGGAGTTCTGGTTCTCCATCGTCAAAGTCGCGGCCATCGTCGGCATGATCGGCTTCGGCGGTTATCTGCTCGTCTCCGGCAACGCCGGCCCGCAAGCGAGCGTCGCCAACCTGTGGCAACACGGCGGCTTCTTCCCGAACGGCGTATCCGGCCTCGTCATGGCGATGGCGGTCATCATGTTCTCGTTCGGCGGGCTGGAGCTGGTCGGCATTACGGCGGCGGAAGCGGACGACCCGTCGCGCACCATCCCGCGCGCGACCAATCAGGTCATCTACCGCATTCTGATTTTCTACGTCGGCGCACTCGGCGTGCTGCTCTCGCTGTATCCGTGGGAAAAGGTCGTGACCGGCGGCAGCCCGTTCGTGCTGATCTTCCATGAACTGAACAGCAACTTCGTCGCGCACGTGCTCAACGCCGTGGTGCTGACCGCTGCGCTGTCCGTCTACAACAGCTGCGTGTATTGCAACAGCCGCATGCTCTACGGTCTGGCCGGTCAGGGCAACGCGCCACGCGCCCTGCTCAAGGTCAACTCGCGCGGCATTCCGCTGACCGCCCTCGGCGTCTCGGCGGCAGCCACGGCCGTGTGTGTGGTGATCAACTACTTCATGCCGGGCAAGGCGTTCGAACTGCTGATGGGGTTGGTCGTGTCGGCCCTGATCATCAACTGGGCGATGATCAGCGTGATCCACCTGGCCTTCCGTCGTGCCAAGGCACGCGCCGGTGAGACCACGTTCTTCAAAAGCCTCGGCTACCCGCTCACGAACTACCTGTGTCTGGCGTTCCTCGCCGGCATTCTGGTGGTGATGTATCTGATCCCGGATCTGCGCATCTCCGTGTATCTGATCCCGGTGTGGCTGGTCGTGCTGGCCGTCGGCTACCGTCTGCGTCAGAAAAGCGCGGCCGCGCCGGTGCCGGTCAGCGCAACGCGTTAAATAAGTCAACGACGCACGCCGGGCTTTCGACGCCCGGCGTACACCCGGCAGTGCCGCACTAGCGGTATCATCGGAAGTTACCCCATCGTTATTCCATCGCTATTCTAGGAACTGCCATGTTCGAACACATCGATGCCTATCCCGGTGACCCGATCCTCTCGCTCAACGAGAATTTCGCGAAAGATCCGCGTACCAACAAGGTCAACCTGAGCATCGGCATCTATTACGACGACGCAGGCCGTCTGCCGGTCATGAACGCAGTTCGTCAGGCCGAAGCGCTGCTGCTGGCGGAAGTCGGCCCGAAGCCGTATCTGCCGATGGCCGGCTTTGCCAACTATCGCGACGCCGTGCAGGGTCTCGTGTTCGGCGAAGACTCGCCCGCGCGCAAGAACGGCAGCATCGCCACCGTGCAGACGCTCGGCGGTTCCGGTGCCCTGAAGGTCGGCGCAGACTTCATCAAGCGTTACTTCCCCGGCTCGCAAGTCTGGGTGAGCGACCCGACCTGGGATAACCACCGCTTCATCTTCGAGCGCGCCGGTTTCACGGTGAATACGTATCCGTATTACGACGAAGCGACCGGTGGCCTGCAATTCGAAGCGATGGTCGACGCCATCGACAAGCTGCCTGCACGTAGCGTCGTGCTGCTGCACGCCTGCTGCCACAACCCGACCGGCGTCGATCTGAACGACGCCCAATGGGTGCAACTGATCGAAGTGCTCAAGAAGCGCGAACTGCTGCCCTTCGTCGACATGGCGTATCAAGGCTTCGGCTCGGGCATCGAGGCCGATGCTTTCGTGATTCGCGAACTGGCGCGTCAGGGCCTGCCGGCGTTTGTCGCCAACTCGTTCTCGAAGAACTTCTCGCTGTACGGCGAGCGTTGCGGCGGTCTGTCGGTGATCTGCGAATCGTCGGAAGCGGCCGATCGCGTGCTGGGTCAGCTGACGAGCGCCGTGCGCTCGAACTACAGCAACCCGCCGACGCACGGCGCGAAGATCGTCGCCAAGGTGCTGAGCACGCCGGAGCTGCGCAAGTCGTGGGAAGAAGAACTCTCGGCCATGTGCCAGCGCATTACGCGCATGCGCGGCGCGATTCACGACGGTCTGCGCGGCCACGTGCCGGACACCATGCTCTCGCGTTATCTGGAGCAGCGCGGCATGTTCACGTACACGGGTCTGACGGCCGAACAGGTCGACGTGCTGCGTGAAGCCCACGGCGTCTATCTGATCCGCTCGGGCCGCATGTGCGTGGCCGGGCTGAACGAGAGCAACGTTGCCGTAGTGGCCGACAGCATCGCCAAGGTGCTGAACGGCTGAGCTGGCGCTCGCTGAAGTAAAAAAGGGACGGCGATTGCCGTCCCTTTTTCATTGGCGCGACAAAAGTCTTACGACGCCTTCTTCAGGAATTCCAGAAGATCGGCGTTCACCTTATCCGCCTCGACCGTGCACATGCCGTGCGCGCCGCCCGGATAGATCTTCAGCGTCGCGTTCTTGACGATCTGCGCGGTGAGCTTGCCCGAATCGTCGATCGGCACGATCTGGTCGTCGTCGCCATGCAGCACAAGCGTCGGGATATCGATCTTCTTCAGGTCTTCGGTGTAATCCACCTCCGAGAACTCCTTCACGCACAGGTACTGACCGAGGTGCGAACCCCACATACCCTGCGCCCAGAAGGCGTCGATCACGCCCTGCGACGGCTTGGCGTTCGGACGGTTGTAGCCATAGAACGGCACCGCCAGATCCTGGTAGAACTGCGAACGATTTGCGGCGACATTCGCGCGAATTTCGTCGAATACACCGATGGGCAGACCGCCCGGGTTCTTGTCAGACTTGAGCATGACGGGCGGCACAGCACCGATGAGCACCGCCTGCGCAGCGCGCTTCGTGCCATGACGGCCAAGGTAATGCGCGACTTCACCACCGCCAGTCGAATGGCCGACAAACGTGGCGTTGTGCAGGTCGAGATGCTCGACGAGTGCGGCGAGGTCGTCGGCGTAGGTGTCCATGTCGTTACCGGTGCCGGGCTGTTCCGAGCGGCCGTGGCCACGACGGTCGTGCGCGATCACACGATAGCCGTGCTGCACCAGAAACAGCATTTGTGCATCCCAGGCGTCGGCGCTAAGCGGCCAGCCGTGAGAGAACACGACCGGGCGGCCCGTGCCCCAGTCCTTGTAAAAAATCGACGTGCCATCCTTCGTCTTGAACGTGCTCATAGTGTCATCCTTTGAGAGGAAAGTTCGTGCACCAACAGAAGGGCCGGTGCGAGCGAGGGGTTTTAATTTAAGGCGTCGATGAGCGCCGTTGCAAGGTGAGTTTTTTTGATGAGCGCGTGAGGGACATTCACGAAACCTGTCCTATGGCTGTCATGAAGTACGGGCCGTTCGGTGTCCGGCACTACTGCGGTGCACGCCACGACGTCGATGGTGCACGCGCCAGCACGTCCGCACACTTGGCGTTATATTGGGCGTCCCGCGGCGCTGTTGGCCGCTCATCCCGAATGCGTCGATCCCCATGTCCGATCAATCCGCCGAGTTGTCCCAGTTTCCGATCACGCGCAAGTGGCCTGCCGCGCACCCGGAACGCCTGCAACTGTATTCGCTGCCTACGCCCAATGGGGTGAAGGTGTCGATCATGCTCGAAGAAATCGGGCTGCCGTACGAAGTGCATCTGGTGAACTTCCAGACCAACGATCAGCTCACGCCGGAATTCCTCTCGCTCAACCCGAACAACAAGATTCCCGCGATCCTCGATCCGAACGGTCCCGGCGGCAAGCCGCTGCCGCTGTTCGAGTCGGGCGCGATCCTCTGGTACCTCGCCGAGAAGACCGGCAAGCTGCTGCCCGTCGATCCGGCCGCGCGTTATGAGACGCTGCAATGGGTGATGTTCCAGATGGGCGGCATCGGTCCGATGTTCGGCCAATTGGGCTTCTTCAACAAGTTTGCAGGCAAGGACTACGAGGACAAGCGTCCGCGCGACCGTTACGTCGCCGAGTCGAAGCGTCTGCTCGCGGTACTCGATGCGCGTCTGGCGGACCATCAATGGTTGATGGGCGACGAATACACCATCGCCGATATCGCCACGTTCCCGTGGGTTCGTAACCTGGTCGGCTTCTACGAGGCGGGCGATCTCGTCGGCTTCGATCAGTTCAAGAACGTGCAGCGCGCGCTGGGCGCATTCGTGGCGCGTCCTGCGGTGATTCGCGGGCTGGAGATTCCGAAGCGCCCTGCCTGAGCATGAGGTGACGTGCGACCCGTGATGTCATAAAAAAAGACCGGTGCACCTGGACGACGCACCGGTTTGAGATCGCGATGTTGCACGAGGAGGTACTACCCCGCTGGGCGTCGGACCGACGACCCGGCGGGTACAGCCAGGAACTGCAAAAGAACTTCCGGAACAACGTTACTGCGGTGAATCAGCAAGACTGATGCTCACGCATGAAGGGCATCAGGCCGACTTCTTGAAGCGAGCGGCTTCTTCCGAACCGCCCGTAGCATTGCCTGCGCTGTACGAGTGCGCGCCCACACCGGCGAGCTTGCCGTTCTGCACGATCAGGTACTCGTTGCGGATCGGACGGTTCTCGAAGTAGCACTCCAGAATTTCTCGCGTACCGGCGGCGTAACGCGTCTGCGCCGACAGGCTCGTGCCCGAAATGTGCGGGGTCATGCCGTGGTGCGGCATGCGGCGCCACGGGTGATCGGCCGGTGCCGGTTGCGGGAACCAGACGTCGCCGCCGTAGCCCGCGAGCTGGCCGCTTTCGAGCGCTGCCGCAACGGCGTCGCGATCGCACAGCTTGCCGCGTGCCGTGTTGATCAGGTACGCGCCGCGCTTGAAGTGCTTCAGGCTGTCGGCGTTGATCATGTGCTCCGTTTCCGGGTGCAGCGGGCAGTTCAGTGTGACCACGTCGCACACCTTGGCGAGGCTTTCGAGGCTCGTGTGGTGCGTGAGGTTGAGTTCCTTCTCGACCGATTCCGGCAGACGGTGACGATCGAGGTAGTGCAGATGCGTGCCGAACGGCTTCATCAGACGCAGCACGCGCAGGCCGATACGCCCAGCCGCCACCGTGCCCACATGCATGCCTTCCAGATCGTACGAACGCTCGACGCAGTCGGCGATGTTCCAGCCCCCCTTGAGCACCCATTGGTACGACGGCAGGTAGTTTCGCACCAGCGCCAGCGTCGTCATCATCACGTGTTCGGCCACGCTGTTGCTGTTGCAGTACGTCACTTCCGCAACGGTGATGCCGTGTTCCATCGCGGCTTGCAGATCGGTGTGGTCCGAGCCGATACCGGCGGTCACGATCATCTTCAGCTTCTTCGCACGCTTGATGCGCTCGGCCGTCATGTAGGCGGGCCAGAACGGTTGCGAGATCACGATTTCGGCGTCCGCCAGTTCGCGGTCGAGCACGCTGTTGTCGCCGTCTTTGCTCGACGTCACGACGAGTTCGTGGCCGTTCGATTCGAGGTACTTGCGCAGGCCCAGTTCGCCCGACACGCTACCGAGCAATGCGCCCGGCTGGAAGTCGATGGCACGCGGCGTGGGCAGCGTCTGGCCGTCGGGGTAGCACTCGATCTTCGGCAGATCGTCGCGGGCGTAGGTCTTCGGGTAGCCGGTAACGGGGTCGTCGTACAGTACACAAACAATCTTGGCCATGGTGTCTCACTCCTGAATGGTTATCTGCAAGATGTCTGCTTGGCGACGCTGGCGTCGTTGACGTCGTTGGTGTCGCTGCATTGAGGCCAATGATCGGTGTATGCGTTTCGTCTGGAAAATCGTTCCGGTCGATCGGTTGATCGGTGAGACCTATCAAAGCGATGTGCCTGAAGTGCGATGACGTCAGACGTCGCCGGACGGTGCGCGCGCCGACAGGTGCCAGCACGCCGAGGTGAAGCGCACCTCGCCCTGCGCGACGAATGGCGCGTAGGCCTCGACGATGGCGTCTACGATGCGCTCCCGCTTTTCCGGATCGAGACCTGCCAGCGCCAGTCCCACCGGCCCGAGCCGCGACGCGTAATCGCGCAAGTCGGCCTGCGCGAATGAGCAATCGAAGTGCACAGACTCAAGCCGAACGTCCTCCCACCCTGCCGAAGACAAGATGCTCGCGACGCGCTCCCGATCCGCGAAGCCGAACTGCCCTGGCGCGCCAGGCTGTCGGGGCGGCAAGTTTGACAACAGCGGCGCGGCGGCGCGCTCGGCCACGGTCATGAACGGATTTTCCGACGGCCCTCGCCACACAAGCGTGTGGAGCGCCGCCCCCGGGCGGGCCGACGCGCGCAGATTGGCGAACGCGGCAACCGGGTCGTCGAAGAACATGACGCCGAGTCGGGAGACGATGAGATCGAAGTGAGCTTGCGGAAATACGTGCGTCTGCACGTCGGCGCAAAGAAATTCGACCGGTGCGCGAGCGTTCGCCGCGCGCGTGCGTGCCGTCTCGATCATCGGTGCGGAGATGTCGCCCCCCGTGAGTTGCCAGGGATGGCCCAGCGCGGTGGACATGGCGAGCGTGGTGCCACCGGTGCCGCATCCGACGTCAAGCAAGCGCCCCGAAGGCGTGTGTCGCGCGACGTCGCGCGCGCGGTCGATGAGAAACCTCGCGAGCGGCACGAACATCTGGTCGAGTGCGGCACGGTTGTCTACCCATGCACTGCCCGAACGGCCGTTCCATAGTTCGGACTGATCGTGATTGGCGTTTCCGGTCATTGGCATCCCTCATGTCGACACGATGGAGGCGCATGCCAACCGGACGTCAGTCGATCCCCACGATGTCCCGAACGTCACCCGGCATGGCGCATGTCATGCAGTGTGGCAATTCAAGTCGACTTTAGGTCAAGGGATTTTTGCGCAATCACGTGCCGGTGCGCGCGTAAGAAGGCTCAGGCGGTGGCGTTGAACGCGTCGTGGTACGCGACCGTGCCGCTCGGCAGCGGGCCGTCGAAATGCGTCATCTGAAAATACTCGGCGGGCACGCCTGGCAAACACAGCGACGGGTCTGCGCGGAAACCGAACCGACCGTAATAGGACGGCTCACCCAGCACGACGCAACCGGCTGCATCGAGTCGACGAAGCGCGTCGAGCGCCGCGTGCATGAGCTGGCTGCCAATGCCCTCGCCCTGACGCTCAGGAGCGACGGAGATCGGCCCGAGGCCGTACCAACCTCGGGCACCATCGCTGATCGTGACAGGAGAAATCGCCACGTGACCCACAATGACGCCTCGATCCTCTGCGACGAGCGATACGCTCAGTTGTCCGGCGCGACGCAACGCTGCGACGATGAACTGTTCGGTATGGGCGGTGTGCGGGGCATATTGAAAGGCGGCGACGGTCAACGCTTCGATGGCGTCGACGTCGACAGCGGTTTCGTTTCGGAGCTGTAGGGTCATGGCGGCATTGTATGCCGCGCAGGCGGGGTGGGATGGGCCGACGCGAGCCGTGCGGGCAGTGCTAGGCAGGCAGCAACGCATCCAGTCGGGTTTGCAGATCCACAGAACGGAAAGCGGCGATGGCGGCGTCCAGCAGTGGCGGACGAGGTAACCGCTCGCGCAGAATGAGACCGATCTCGCGATGCAGCGCCGGTTGCAGCGGCACGGCGTGCAACTCGTCGCGCATCTCCGCCAGACACAGCACGCTGTGCGGCACGATGCTGAAAAGCCCCGCGCAGCGCACGTGCGCGTACAGCGCCATGAGCGAATCCGTCTCCACACGCGGCGACGCCGACGTGCCCGCGCGCGCCAGCGCTGCATCGATCCCCTGACGGCACTGCATATTGCCGGTGAGCAGACACAACGGCAGCTTCGCCGCCTCGTGCCACGACAGCGACGTGCTGCCCGAGAGCGCTGACTCGTCGCGCGCGATCAGCACGTAGCGCTCGCGGAACAGGGAGATGGTTTCGAATTCGCGCAGACGGGGATCGTCGAGATAACTCAGGCCGACGTCCAGATCGAGTTCGGAGAGTTGACGCAACGCTTGCGTCGCAGAGAGCGTGTAGACCTCATGCCGCATGCCGGGGAACTCGCGCAGACACGCGTCGGTGAGCAGCGGGACAAGCGGCAACGCGGTGGGGATTGCGCCGATACGCAGACATCCGGTGACTTCGCGGCGGCTCGCACTGGCCTCCTGACGCAAGCCCTCGCAGTCCGCCAGCACCTGACGCGCCCACGCTAACACCCGTTCGCCCTCCGGCGTGAAGCCCTCGAAACGGCGTCCGCGTCGCACGATCGGCAGGCCGAACTCTTCCTCGATGCTACGGATCGCGCCGGAGAGTGTCGGTTGCGACACGTTGCACAGCTCCGCCGCGCGACGAAAGTGCTGCGCCTGCGACAGCGCCACGAGATAGCTCAGTTGCCGGATGAACATGGCTTGCGTCCCCTCCTCTTGTCATCGGCACCAGAGGTGATGCCGATGCTGCGGGCGACACCTGCCGTCACCGCTATATTGTTATGAATATAGCGCAAGCCATGACGCGCCAGTCATGAGAAAGTCGCATAACTGTTATGGGAAATTGGCCCGGCGGACACCGAGCCTATGAGGCAGGAGACGGTTGGCTGAGAGAGGGTCGGATGGACTCGTCCTGCGGACTTGCCCATCCAATGTCGACGTTACTGTGCTGGGGTAGACGGCGGCGGGCTTTGTGGTGCGGGCGACGGGGACAGCATGATCCCGCCAGGCGTCGTTGAGGGGCCGGACGGCACCGACGGCGTGACTGGCACCGATGCCCCGCCTGACCCCGTCCCAGACGAACCGCCCGGGCCGTTCCACTCGCCGGGCACGCCCGGGATGGTCGTGCCTTGTGAGGCGCTTGCGGGTTGCGCGGCGGGTTGCGTGTATTGCGGCTGAGCGAGCACGGCCGATGCGACCGGCACCGGCAGCGGGCCGCTGTCGCTCGCCGCATCCGGCGTCGAGACCGACGGCGCAGGGGCCGGTGCGGGCGACGGTGCCTGACGCTTCACCGGCGCTTTGGGTTTGGGCTCCGGCTTACTGGCGAAGAGACCCGTCACCCAGTCCGAGGCGCGCGTCCACCAGTCGCTGTACCAGTGATGATTGTCCGGCGCTTCGAACTTCGCACTGCCGTCGATGACCTTCGCGCGCAACGCACGCGAGAAGACATCCCCGACAATCGGCAATGCACTGTGTGCGCCCTGCCCCCAGTAATCGCTTCGCAACGTGATGCGGCTGTCGTTGAAACCGACCCATGCGCCTGCCACTAGTTGCGGCTGCATCAAAATGAACCAGCCGTCTGCATTGTCCTGCGTCGTACCGGTCTTGCCCGCGACATCGGCCCGAATACCGAAGCGCGTGCGAATCGCATTGCCTGTGCCGCGATTGATGACACCGCGCATGGTGTCGAGCAGCGTGTAATCGTCGTTCTCCGAGAGTGCGCGTTCGGGCCGCGCGGGCGAGAACGTCGCCAGCACTTCGCCTTCGCTGTTCGTGATCTCCGTGACCATCGTCGGCTCGCGATACTCGCCGCCGTCTGCGATCGTGCCGTAGGCCGCCACCATCTCCTTGAGCGAGACGGGGCTTGTGCCCAGTGCCAGCGACGGCACCGCATCGAGCTTGCTCTCGCGCACACCCATTGCGCGTGCGAGCCCGACCACACGCGACGGCCCGACGTCCTGCATCAACTGCGCCGTGACGGTGTTGCGCGATTGTGCCAGCGCGTCGGCGAGCTTCATCGGCTTGTTGGTCGGCGCGGTGTCGTCGCTGGGTCGCCAGATTTCGCCGCCCGCGAGCGGAATCTCCACCACCTGGTCGACGATGGTGTCATCCGGCTTGCGCCCCTTGACGAAGGCCGCCCCGTACACGAACGGCTTGAACGTCGAACCCGGCTGACGCCGCGCCTGCTGCACGTGATCGAACGGATCGGTCGTGAAGTCGCGGCTGCCGACCCACGCACGGATTTCGCCGGTACGCGGATCGATGGCGAGGAACCCGGCTTGAACGCGGGTCTTCGTCGTGCGCAGGTTCTGCATGAACGCCTTGTCGGCGAACAGACGCTTCATCGCCGCTTCAGGCGCTTCGCCCCCGGCCACGGCATTGCGGTATTCCGCCGTCTCGCGCACGAAAGACTGGACGAGTGCCGTGCTGTCGCGCCAACCGCCGCGTGCCGACCAGTTCGCGTCGGCAATGCCCTGCAACTGATTCGCCTGACGCGTGAGCGCTTGCGTGGCCATCGACTGCAAGCGTGCGTCGATGGTGGTGTGCACCACCAGACCGTCCGAGTAAATGTTGTAGTCGTTGCGATCCGCCCAGCCGATCAGCCACTTGCGCAATTGCTGTGCGAAGTGCGGTGCGGGCCCCGGTTCTTCCGTCTGACGTTCGAAGTCGACGCGCAACGGACGCTTTTGCAGCGCCGCGAGCTTCGACGCGTCGAGGTCGCCGAACTTCACCATCTGTGCGAGCACCGTGTTACGGCGTTGCAGTGCCCGCTCGGGATTGATCACCGGGTTGTAATAGCTGTTGCCCTTGAGCATGCCGACGAGCGTGGCGGCTTCGACAACGTCCAACTGGTCGGCCGACTTGTCGAAGTACGTGCGCGCCGCCATTTCGATGCCATACGCGTTGTACAGGAAGGGCACCGTGTTCAGGTACGTCTCGAGAATCTCGGGCTTCGTGTAAAGCGCCTCGATCTTCAGCGCGGTGATTGCTTCCTTGAGTTTGCGCGTGAGCGTCGGAGCGCGGCCGATGTCGTCCGGGTACAGATTGCGGGCGAGCTGCTGTGTGATCGTCGAGCCGCCCTGACGGTCGCCGGAGAACGTGCGCAGCGCAGCGCCCGCCGTGCGCGTCAGATCGATGCCGTGGTGCTCGTAAAAGCGATGGTCTTCCGTGGACACCAGTGCCTTGACGACGTTGGGCGAGATGTCCTTCAACGCCACCCACTCGCGATTCGACGGCCGGAACTCGGCCAGCAGCTTCCCGTCGGCGGACAACACCTGCGCGGGCTGGTCGACCTTTGCTCGGCGGATGTCGCGAATACTTGGCGTGAACGGAATCAGGATCAGCGTGTAAGCGACAAGCAGGCAAGGCAGCGCCGCCACGGCGATCAGCACACCACGACGCGTGGGATGGCGCAGATGATGCCAGGCGCGCGCCGCATAGGGGGACAGCGGTTGCAAGAGGCGAAGACCCCGCCGGCCCGCTTGGGCAACGGCATGCAACAGCGAAGAAAACAGCGACGAAATCGGGCGCTTCACGATGGGGGAATGCGTGGCAAAGTCCGCATCCTACCAAAACCGTGGCGCGCGACAGTTTGTCGCATCACGCGTGCACGCTGTCCCTCGCTTGACGCGCATCAAGTTCCGCGGCGCATCGTGCTTCTACCATCGGTCGTGCTCACTCACGACTTTGGACAACATCATGAAGCACTCCCTCGGCGCCACGGCTCTCGCCGCCGCACTGGCTACCGGTGCCGCCCTCTTCAGCGCATCTGCATTCGCACAAAGCGCAGCGCCGGCCGCCGACAACGCGGCCCCCGCTAAGACCTTCGGTTTCATCAAGGACAGTTCGCAGGGCATCTATGCTGGCGACATCCTCGCGCGCGTACGCGCCATCGGCATCCTGCCGGACTCGCATGCGAGCGGCAGTGTGCTGCCGACGCTCGGCGTCACCGTCAACAACGCCATCGTGCCGGAACTCGACTTCACGTACATGATTCTCGACAACGTGGGTGTCGAACTCATTCTCGGCATGTCGCGCCATCAACTCACATCGAGCCTCGGGCATCTTGGCGGCGTGAACGTGCTGCCGCCGACGCTCCTGCTGCAATACCACTTCAATCACGCGGGCAAGGTGCGTCCTTATGTTGGCGCGGGCATCAACTACACGCGCTTCTGGAACAGCAACCTGAATGCCGGCGGCACGCCCATCTCGATCAAGAACCACAGTGTCGGACCGGCGCTGCAAGCGGGTGTGGACATTCAGATGACGAAAAACCTCTTCTTCAACATCGACATCAAGAAGATCTGGATGAAGACCGATACGTCGCTCGCGGGTGCTGATCTCGGCACGTTGCACATCGATCCGCTGATCGTCGGCGTCGGCGTTGGCATGAAGTTCTGATATCCGGTGTGGGGCGCCACGTGCCGGGGGGCCGTGGCGCTCCTTTTTTGGTTCCATCGGGCGATGCGGCAAATTGTCGCGTCGTCCCTACATGAGAACGCAAAGCATTTACGCCCCTCGACAAGACCCCCTACAATGCCTGCTTTCCCGAGAGCCGCCTTGCCCGCGTCTTTGTCTGCGCGGTGAGCTGATTACGTAATGAGCTTATGACGTAATCACAGGACGCTCTCGCGGGCCGATCCGCTCGATCGCCCGGCGATTCCCATATTTTTCGTCCATTCGATTAGTCGGACCTAATCCGCCTAATCCGCTTAATTCGCTTAATCCGGCCCAGCATGCGCAAGCTTCGTCAGCATCGCGTCGCAATCGGGATCGCCCTGCTGGCGATCCTGTTGGCTGCGCTCATGCCCGCGATTGCGCAATGGCGTGCGGCGATGCAGGCAGACCCGTTCGCGGTCTATTGCACGGTACAGGGCACGCAGGCCTCGCTGGGCACGAACACCACCCCGCGCGCCGATGCCCAACGCGAGCCTACGCACGACGGCCACACCGGCCATGACGACGCGCAGGCACCGCCCGCTGACTTCTCTCATCCCACGCATCCTGCTCAGGCGCAGCCCGCCGGACTGCACAGCGAGCACGGCAACGCCGGCCACTCGCTCGACTCGGCCGATCACTGGGAGAAGTGCGGTTATTGCGCGTTGTGGACGCATCAGCCGCTCGTCACCACCGCCTTCCATCTCCCCCCGCCCGCCGCGCCGGCCGGTATCGTTGCCACCCCCCGGGCTCCGGTACCGCATTTCCCGCGCGCCCGTTTCTCCGACGCCTTAGCGCGCGCACCACCGTCCCTCGCTGTCTGATCCTTCCGACTTCCGGCCATTGCCTGTCAATGCCGGTGGCTCCTGTCGAACCCGTTTTGCGTTGCCCGCCTCCCGGCTTGCCCTGACGTTCGCGCTCGTCTCGCGAACACGTGGCTTGCCGCGCGCGCCTGGCCGGCAACGGACACGTTCGGCACTCACGATCATCAGGCGGCCGTCACACGGTCGCGAGAGAGACATTCATGTCACGTTTCATGACGCAGAAGCCGTTGCAAGCGGCCATCGCGCTCGCCTTCGCCTCGCTGGGCAGCGCAGCACACGCCCTCACCTCGAATCCCACAGCATCGATTGCCTCCGCGGGCACCGCTGCCGTGAATCCTGTGGCCTCCGTGTCCCCCATGCTCCTGGCGGCAGACACGTCCCCGGTCACGCCTGTTACCCAAACGGTCGCACCGACCGCCACGCTGCCGGCGACCAACGTGACCGCCCCGGCAGAGTCGCTCACGTCCCCCAGCGTGGAAGAGCAGAAGGCCAACCTTTTCCAGACAGCAGGCTCCGTCGGCTTCGTTGACGCCGACAGCTACCAGAACACCTACGCGTTCAACCTGCGCGACGTGCTCAAAGACAGCCCCGGTGTCTACGTCCAGAACCGGTACGGACAGGAGTTGCGCGTGTCGATTCGCGGCTCGGGCATCGCACGCGGCTATCACGTGCGTGGCCTCGAAATCCTGCAGGACGGGATTCCGACCAACTCGGCCGACGGCAGCGGCGACTACTACCAGATCGACCCGATGGGTCTGCGCTCTACCGAGGTCTACAAGGGTGGCAACGGCCTCACCTACGGTTCGACCACACTGGGCGGTGCGCTGAACTTCGTCACCCCCACGGCCTACACGGCAGAGGCCCCCAATCAGTTCCGGCTCGAAGGCGGCAGCTTCGGCACCGTCCGCGCGAGCGGACAGATGTCGCGCATCTTCGGGCCACTCGATGCACTCGCGACCGTAACGCTCAACCGGTCCGACGGTTATCGCGATCACGCGAAAGGCAACTACGCGCAGATCAACGCGAACATCGGCTACAAATTCTCGCCGCGCGTCGAAACGCGTTTCTTCTTCGGCGCTTACATCGTCGACCAGAAGCTGCCCGGCACGTTGTCGTTGTTCGACGCGCTCAACAACCCCACCAAGGCGGCGGCTTCCGCTGTCTCCGGCGATCAGGCGCGCAACACCCGCACCGAGCGACTGGGCAACCTGACCACGATTCGCTTTGATGTCGGCCAGCTCGATATCGCGTCGTGGGTCATTCACAAGAGCCTGTATCACCCGATCTTCCAGGTCATCGATCAGGATGGCTGGACGTATGGCGTAGCCCCCCGCTACACGGCGAACCTGACGCTTGCCGGCATGCGTAACGACCTGATCGTGGGCGCACGCTTCTTCGGTGGCAATACGAAGGCCGATCAATACGTCAACGTGAACGGCAATCGCGGCGCACAGACGCTCGACTCCCGTCAAAGCGCTTACAACTACGAGGCGTATTTCGAGAACCGTCTGTTCTTCCTGCCGACGCTCGGCCTCATGGTCGGCGCCAAGGCCTACCGCGACGTTCGTCAGTACATCGACTACGGCGGTATGCCGGGCGACGCCAACTATCGCTCCACCAGCGCCGCCTACTCCGGCGTGAATCCCAAGATCGGACTGCTCTGGGAGCCGCGTAAGGATGTCCAGGCATTCATCGACATCACCCGCAGCGCAGACGTGCCTGACTTCACCGATCTGTCGCAGACGTTCGGGGCGACGTCACGATTCGTGCCGCTGGCGTCGCAACACGCGTGGACGCTAGAAGTCGGCACACGCGGCAAACTCGATCGCGTGGCATGGGACGTCACGGCCTACCGCTCGATCGTGCGCGACCAACTGCTTCAGTACACGACGTCTCCGGACGTTCCGGCATCGACCTTCAATGCGAACAAGACCGTGCTGCAGGGTCTTGAAGTCGGCGCATCCGTCGACCTGTTCAAGAACGTGGCGGCCACCGGCGACCGCGTGACGTTGACGCAAATCTGGAACTACAGCGACTTCCGCTTCCGTGACGATCCGCAATACGGCAACAACCGCATCGCTGGCGTGCCGACCAATGTGCTGCGTACGACACTCGGCTACGCGCTGTCGAATCGGTTCCAGATCTCGGCGTCGCTCGACTGGGTGCCCACTGGCGCGTGGGTCGACTACGCCAACACGATGCGCGTGCCCAGCTACACGCTGATCGGCTTGCAGGCGTCGTATCTGATCCAGCGAGGCGTGACGTTCTACGTCGATGCGCGCAATCTGACCGACAAGCGTTATGTGTCGGACTTCAGCACCGTCACCGACGCGCGCACGGCCAACACCGCCGTGTTCTACCCGGGCGACGGTCGCAGCGTATTTGCCGGAGTTCGCTTCGCGTTCTGATCGAACCTAGTCAAACCTTTCACGCGTTCGGAGAGTCTCCGGGCGCGCGATCCCTTCGCGTCGCACTCGAATGCTCGTATCGAACCCTCACAGCATGCGACGCAGCGTGTCGTCACGACGGAAATAGTGATGCCACAACGCTGCTAGCGCATGCAATCCGATCACCCAGTAAAACGCGCTTCCCAGCGTTTCGTGAATCTCCTTGATGGAGCGACGCAGTTCGTCGTCTTTGCCGATGAACTGCGGCAGCGCGATATCCAGCCCGGGAATCGTCAGCACGTGCCCGCCTGCGTTCAACGTCAGATAGCCCAACACCGGCTGCGCGAAGATGAACAGATACAGCAACAGATGCACGAGCGACGAGCCCGTGCGTACCAGCCATCCCTGACCGGGCAACGGCCCCGGCGATCCCTTGATCAGCCGCCAGAGCAAACGCGGTACGGCGACGACCAGCACGGCGATTCCGGCCCACTCGTGGATCGTCATGCTCAGCGCACGCGGCGCACTGCCTTTCGGCAGATATCCCTTCGTGATCACGGCGGCATACGCAATCACCATCAGCAGCGCCACCAGCCAGTGAAAAAAGATCGCAGGCGGTGCGTAACGCTTGACGGAAGCGAGCGGTGAGTCGAGTGAGTGGAACTTGATCGCCTTGGCCATCTCGGGGGGACTCCTCTGCTGTTTTAAGGGAGCCCCATTATCGCGCCCGCCTCTCGGCCCGAACAGGCTGCAAATCGTCACATTTTGTTACGCGAAAATTCTCCTCCACATTCGGATTCCTCCTTCCCATCGATGGACCGACTCTGCCGACAATATCCCCTCGGCACACAGACTCGCTGCGGTGCCACATCGATGAACCTCCTTGGCCGGCGCACGCCCGGCCGGCCTTTAAAGCCCCGTTCGCGGGGCTTTCTTTTTTCTCCTTTCGTCTCACTTCGTTCAACAAGGCCCGACACACATCGCTGGAGCCATCACCGAGCCGTCTCGCTGCGGAGCAACATTCGCAATGTGCATCGGTGAGATCAGCCTATCGCGACACGGCGATGAAAGGCTTGTGAACTATCCGAGAGAATGGGTGCACGAATGCAGAAGCGGCAATGTCTGCACCGTGTCTAGGACGAATCCGATCCAAAAGATAGGACCACACCTTGAAGTGTTGCGTGAAGCCCTCACGGCACTGGTCACGGCTCGACTTGCAGGCAGATAATGTTCATCAAAATTCAGGAGGACAGATCATGCGAAACATCACTTTCCCCCAAGGCGACACCGTGCCGGTGCTCGGGCAGGGCACATGGATGATGGGTGAGAAGCCCGAGCGCCGTCGCGACGAGATCGCCGCGTTGCGTCTGGGCGTCTCGCTTGGTATGACGCTGGTCGATACCGCCGAGATGTATGGCGAAGGCGCGACGGAGAGTCTCGTCGGCGAAGCGCTCGACGGCATGCGCGACGAGGTTTTTCTCGTGAGCAAGGTGTATCCTCACAACGCTTCGCAACGCGGCGTAGTTGCGGCGTGCGAGCGCAGCCTCAAGCGTCTGCGCACCGACCGCATCGATCTGTACCTCTTGCATTGGCGTGGCGATGTTCCGCTTGAAGACACGATTGCCGGCTTCGAGGCGCTGATCGAAGCGGGCAAGATCCGCCAATGGGGCGTCAGCAATTTCGATGCGGACGACATGGACGAGTTGTTCGACGCACCGGGCGGCACCGCGTGCGCGACGGATCAGGTGCTGCTCAATCTTTCACGACGCGGCCCAGAGTTCGATCTGATGCCTTGGCTTGCGACGAATCGGCTGCCGATGATGGCCTATTCGCCGATCGAACAGGGGCGCTTGCCGACGAATGGCGTCCTTAGCGAGATCGCACGCAAGCGTCATGTCGAGCCACTTCAGATTGCGCTGGCCTGGGTGCTGAGCCGCCCCGGCGTCATCGCCATTCCGAAGGCCGGATCAGAGGCCCATGTGCGTGCGAACCGTGCCGCACACGACATCAAGCTCAGCGACGAGGAACTGAATCTGCTCGATCACCACTTCGAAGCGCCGTCACGCAAACGTCCGCTGGAAATGATCTGAGCCCGAAGCGGGAAATAGATCGAGGAATGCACGGGAATTTTGAGGGCGCTCGGTCGCGCAGGCCCGACGCAGTACACTAGGCGTTTTCGAATTTCCGCAGGACGGCTTCATGAGCGATTCACGTCCCGTCGTCGTGATCGGGGGCGGTTTGGTCGGCGTATGTACCGCCGCGTATCTTCAGCGTGCAGGGCATTCCGTGACACTCGTCGACCGGCAGTCGGCGCGTCAGGCGGCGTCGCTGGGCAATGCCGGTTGTATCAACGGCTCGTCGGTCGTCCCTATCGCCATGCCGGGTGTGCTCTGGCAAGTGCCGGGATGGCTGATGCAACCGGATGGCCCGCTGGTGCTTCGTTGGCGTTATTTGCCGCGTATGGTGCCGTGGTTGATGCGCTTTATCGCGGCGAGTCAGCCCGCACGAGTCGCACAGCAGGCACGCGCGTTGCGCGCCCTGCTCGGCCCGGCCCTCGACGCCTATCAACCCTTGCTTGACGATGCCAACGCCAACGACCTTGTGACCCGTCGCGGGTATCTCATTGCCTATTCCAGTGAGAAGGGCATGACAGGCGACGAGGGCGGCATGGCTTTGCGCCGCGACAACGGCGTGCAGATCGACACGATGGACGCCGGGGCGCTTCGCGAGTTCGAGCCCACGCTCTCGAACGATTTCGTCGGCGCGCGGTATATCAGCGAGACGGGGCACACGTCGGACCCGGGCGCGTTGCTGGCACGTCTGACCGCTCAGGTCGTGGCGCGAGGCGGACGCCTCGTCGATGCCGCTGCAACGGCCATCGAGACCAACGGCGCGCAGGCCGTGGCCGTGCACACGGACAAGGGGCGCGAAGCTGCAAGCGCCGTCGTCGTCGCGGCAGGCGCGTGGTCCGCGCCGTTCGTGCAGCAATTGGGCGACAGCATCGTCTTCGACACCGAGCGCGGCTACCACGTGGAGATTCCGACGCCGCACGAGATGCCGTCGCGGCCCGTGATGTGGGCGGAAGGGAAGTTGTTTGCGACACCGATGAACGGCCGCCTTCGCGGGGCGGGCACGGTCGAGCTGGCAGGACTGCAAGCGCCGCCGAACTGGCGACGTGCCGATCTGCTGCTGGGCCAGCTTCACAAGATGTTCCCCGGCGCGGTGCAGGGGGTGAAGTCGACGCAATCGGTCGATGGCGCGCGCTGGCAGGGTTTTCGCCCGAGCACGCCGGATTCGCTACCCGTGCTGGGGGCGGCGTCGAAAGTGCCGAATGCCTTCTACGCCTTCGGACACGGCCATGTGGGACTGACAGCGGCGGCCTCCACCGGACGCACGATCGCCGGGCTGGTGTGCGGCGAGCGGCCGTCGATCGACCTCTCGCCGTTCTCCATCGGGCGCTTCCGCTAGCGTCTCCGTCGCATCCCGCACCGTCTGCGGCACAACCGCTACGCTGAACTCGCGCTCAACCCTTGCAGACCGATGCGACGATGTCGCACGAACGCAGGCGAAGCGCCGGATCGTAGATATCGGTCACGAGCATCAGTTCGTCGGCTTGCGTGCGTTCGACGAGGTCGGACAGGCCGGATTTGATTCGCTCCGGCCCGCCGACGACGGCCACGCCGAGGAACGCCTCCACCGAGTGCTGCTCCGCCGGATCCCAGCGTTCGTCCATGTCGTTCACCGGCGGCTGCAACTTCAGGCTCTGCCCGCGCATCAGCGCCAGGATCTTTTGCTGCGACGACGTTGCGAGGAATTTCGCCTCCTCGTCCGTCGGTGCGGCGACGACCGGCGCACCAACCATCACGTAAGGCTTATCCAGCACAGCCGACGGGCGGAACATCTCACGATAGATGCGAATCGCATCGAACAGGAAACGCGGCGCGAAGTGCGATGCGAAGGCGTACGGCAGCCCCAGATGTGCCGCGAGTTGTGCCGAGTACAGCGACGACCCCAGCAGCCACACCGGAATGTCGCTGCCCGCGCCCGGCGTCGCGATCAGTCGTTGCCCCGGTTGCGCCGGTGCAAGCAGCGCCCGCAACTCCGCCACTTGTTCCGGGAAATCGTCGCCGTTGCCGAGACGGTCGCGTCGCAATGCGCGCATCGTCGCCTGATCGGCACCCGGTGCACGTCCGAGACCCAGATCGATACGCCCCGGGTACAACGCGGCGAGCGTGCCGAAGTTCTCGGCGACGACCAGCGGCGGGTGATTCGGCAGCATCACGCCGCCTGAGCCGACGCGAATGCGCGACGTCTTGTCGGCAATATGCCCGATCAGCAACGCGGTGGCGGAACTGGCAATGCCATCCATGTTGTGGTGCTCAGCAAGCCAGAAGCGCGTGAAGCCCAGACGCTCGACGTGCTGGGCCAGTTCCGTGGACTGCTTCAGGGCTTCAGCCACCGTGCCGCCGGCGCGCACCGGCACCAGATCCAGCATCGAGATGGCCGTTTTCGACAAACTGCTCATGGGGTTCTCCGTTAGCTTGCGCGCGTCGCAACCCGGTTTGCCGATGCTTGGCTGACTAACCGACGCACTCCAGGTGACGCGCACTATCGTGCCAAAGTATAGTGACGAAGGGTCAAAATCCCCAGTAGGCACCTTTTAGTTGAATAGTCACCATTTAGTTACCATGAGCAAACCCGAACCCTTCGTTTTCGAGGAAACCTGCGTGCCGCGTCGCGTGCTGGAGCTCTTCAGCGTGAAGTGGACGAGCATGGTGCTCTACGCGTTGCAGTGCGGCACGACCCGGACAGGTGAACTCCAGCGCCGTCTGCCGGGCATTTCGAAGAAGATGCTCACGCAGACGCTGCGCGAGCTGGAGCGCGACGGCCTGATTCACCGCGAGGTGTATCCCGTGGTACCGCCCAAGGTCGAATACTCGCTGACGCCGCTCGGCGAGCTTTTCATCGAGCCGATCGAGATGCTGTACCGCTGGGGTAACCAGCATGCAGACGTGCTCGCGCAGCTGAGTCTGCGCCGCGGCAAACCGTCGCAGGACCTGACCGACGCTGGCACCGAGGGCGAGGTTGCCCATTTCACGGTTATCTGAGACAGTGGTTATGTTGCAGCGCAAACTGCGTACCTGCTGCAACCGTACTCTCGTAACGACCCCCGCGGCTGACGCCCACCGGCGCGACGCCGCATCGCCGAGGGATCATGCCACGCTCAGAATCCACCTCGCGGGTGCCGCCGTCGCGCCCCGCTTCCGCCAAGCCCGCCGCACGATCTGGCCGGACCGCTAGCGCCACACGCGCACCGTCCGGCGCACGCACCACCACCCGCGGCCCACTCCCCGTCGATCTCGCCCTGCAAGGCGGCGGTGCACATGGCGCATTCACCTGGGGCGTGCTGGACCGCCTGCTCGAAGCCGTTTCGCACGACACCGACAACGCTCCCTTCCGCATCGAGGGCATTTCCGGCACATCCGCAGGTGCGATGAATGCTGCGGTGCTCGCGACCGGTTACGCACGCGGTGGCCCCGACGCCGCACGCGGTGCACTGGAGCAGTTCTGGCGAGACGTCGCCCATGCAGGGCGCTTCAGCCCGCTGCGTCGCACGCCGCTCGACATCGTGCTCGGGCGCTGGTCGCTCGATAACTCACCGTTCTTCATGTTCTTCGATCTCGCGGCCCGCGTCGTGTCCCCCTACGATCTCGCGCCGCTCGAATTCAACCCGCTGCGCCGCCTGCTGTCCGATCACATCGACTTCGACGGCATTTCCAAAAGCGCCGACGCCAACCCGATCCAGCTCTTCATCACGGCAACCAACGTCCATACCGGACGGGGTCGTGTCTTCCGCAACGCCGAGATCACCCCGGACGTTCTGCTCGCTTCGGCCTGCCTGCCCATGCTGTATCGCGCCGTCGAAATCGATGGCGAGCCCTACTGGGACGGTGGCTACGCAGGCAATCCGTCGATCACGCCGCTGGTGCGCGAGACCGCGTCGTGCGACACCATCCTTGTGCAGGTCAATCCGGTCGAGCGCAATGAAGTGCCGCGTTCGGCGCGCGAAATTCTGAACCGCGTCAACGAAGTCTCGTTCAACGCCACGCTGCTCAAAGAGTTGCGAATGATCGCGGTGCTGCGAAAGGTCGTGGATGCCGGGAGCGACGAAGGCAAGCGCTGGGCGCAGATGCGCATGCACCGGATCGCGAGCGACATGATGACGACGCTCGGCTACTCATCGAAACTCTCGGCAGAGTGGGACTTCCTCGTGATGTTGCGCGACGAGGGCCGCCGCTGCGCCGACGCCTTCCTGCACGAACACGGTGCCGATCTCGGCAAACGCTCCTCGCTCGATCTCGATCCGCTGCAGGAGACCCTCTGAATGGAGCTAGCCGGCATTCTTATCGGCCTGGCGCTGCTCGTCTGGCTGGCCTATCGTGGCTGGAGCGTGCTGCTGCTGGCACCTGCCGCCGCCATGCTCGCTGCGGCGCTCTCGGGCGAACCCATCCTCGCACACTGGACGCAGACGTTCATGCAGAACGCCGCGCGTTTCATCGCGCAGTTTTTCCCGCTGTTCCTGCTCGGCGCCTTGTTCGGCAAGTTGATGGAGGACAGCGGGGCCGTGCGCGCCATTGCCGCGTTTCTCACGGACAAGCTGGGTTCGCGCCGCGCGATGTTCGCGGTGGTGCTCGGCGGCGCGCTCGTCACTTACGGCGGCGTGAGTCTTTTCGTGGCGTTCTTCGTCCTCGCACCGATGGCGCACGCGCTGTTCCGCGAAGCCAACATTCCCGTACGACTGATGCCCGCCGCGATTGCGTTGGGGACGTCCACCTTCACGATGTCCGCGATGCCGGGTACGCCCGCCATCCAGAACGCGATCCCGATGCCCTTCTTCGGCACCACGCCCTTCGCCGCACCCGGGCTGGGACTGATGGCCTCGGCCATCATGCTCGCCGTGGGCCTTTGGTGGCTCTCGTGGCGCGAGGGGCAAGCGCGTCGTGCGGGCCACGGCTATGCGGAAAACGAAGTGTGGGACAAGAAGGCGGACCCGACGGTCGTGCGAGAGCGCGCCAGCGTGGCGCGCGAATTCGATCCGGCGGAAATCGAAGCCGGTCATCGCAACGACGCACTCCCGGGCATCCTGACGGCCGCATTGCCGCTGCTGGTGGTGATCGGCGGCAACTTCGTGATGAACGTGATCGTCTTCCCGCGCCTGAACGCGAGCTTTCTCGCGGAGCCGCGCTGGGGCGGCATCACGCTGCAAAGCGTGGCGGGTGTGTGGGGCGTGTGCATCGCACTCGCAAGCGCGATCCTCGTGCTCGTGATCCTGCAATGGCGACGCCTGCCTGCGCTGCGCAAGACGATGGACGCCGGTGCAAACGCATCAGTGCTGCCGATCATGTGTACGGCGAGTCTGGTGGGCTACGGCGGGGTGATTGCTGCGCTCCCCGGCTTCGAGCTGGTGCGCGACTGGGTGCTGTCCATCGACGGCGGTCCGCTCGTCTCGCTGGCGCTCTCCGCGAACTTGCTCGCCGCGATCACCGGCTCCGCCTCGGGCGGCCTCACGATTGCCCTCGACGCGCTCGGTCCCGCCTACGTCAGCCTCGCGGCACAGCACGGCATCGATCCCGCGCTGATGCACCATGTGGCCGTGATGGCATCCGGCACGCTCGACAGCCTGCCGCACAACGGCGCGGTCGTCACGTTGCTGGCGGTGTGTGGCAGCACACACCGCGAAAGTTACTTCGACATCGTCATGACGAGCATCGTCAGTGCACTCATTGCACTCGTCGCGGTGATCGTCGTCGGCTCGCTCGTCGGGACGTTCTGAACGTTTCGGACGTTCTGATGCCAACGAAAAAGGGCCGAGGTAATCCTCGGCCCTTTCGGTATTGCTTAGCGACGCACGTCCGTCTTAGCGATCCAGCAAACGTCCCAGACGCATCATCGTGACGTTCACCCCGAGGTGACGCATCGACGGCTGCACGATCACACAGTTGTCGTACGGCGTGACGATCACTTCATCGCCATCGCGCGCGATTTCGGTACCGGCCTTCTCGATCACTTCCAGCCCCGTGAACGGTTGCGAGAAGCGGAAGTCCATCGAACGTGCCACGACCGGCTGCGTGATTTCCACAAACTTCTGACGTGCAGGCGTTTGCGTGAGGAACGGGGCGACGTCGGCCTCGGCCACAACGCCTGCGTGCAGCAGGAAGCGGGCAGCGCTGTCGAGGGCCACATCGCGCGCGCTCTTGGCGAAGTGCTGTCCCGTCTCGATGAGCAGCGCGTTCTTCGGGCTGGCCGGGTCGCCGAAGCCACCGTAATCGCGCATGCGCGTGCCGTTGGCGTGGCCCTTGTCGATGATGACGTGCTCGGGCGTGCCGAGTTCGGCGGCCAGCGCAATCGCCTTTTCCAGCGGACCGGTCATCATCAGCGGTGCCGACGCTTCGTGCATCGAGTGGATGTCGAGCAACAGATCCACCGTATCGATGAACGGACGCATCGCACGGGCGCGCGTCAGTTCACGGCTCTGACGTTCGCCGTCGAGCGTCGAAGCCGTCCACACGCGGTTCATGTCTTCATCCAGAAAGCGCGTGGCGTCTGCGTTCTCTGCGCTGAACTGTTCGTACGCACCGATGTTGCCGAAGCCCAGCGACAGACGGCCCGACGACGGACGCAGTCCCGATGCGAGCAGCGCGTCGACGGCGATGGCACCGCTCACTTCGTTGCCGTGCGTGAGCGCGAGAATCATCACGTGCTTGCCGGGTTTGCCGCTATCGAACGTGTGCAGATAGTCGATACCGGTGTTGCCTTCGCGCCAGCGGGCGATATCGGGGAACGAGACTTCGATGGGGTACGCCGGCAGGGCGGCGCGAATCGCTTCGAGCGTGGTCATGGGTAAAGCTCCGCTAGGGTGCCGCAAAAAAAGAGACGACGTCGCCTAGGGGATTGGCGGACGTCGTCGTTGCGGCTCAAATCAGTACATCGGATGTCGGATTACGTTATCGAACGCCATTGAACCTTAAGCCTTGGTCGCACGCGGCGAAGCGTGCGGCTGGCTCGTCAGCCCGGCGATCTTGCCGGCGCGCACACGGCGGGCCAGCGCCGTCACAGCCGTCACGCTGAGCACTGCCGTCGCCATCACGTAGAAGCTCGGTGCGAGCTTGTTCTGCGTGGCGTCGATCAGCCAGGTCACGATCAGCGGGGCGAAGCCGCCAAACAGCGTGACCGAGAAGTTGTACGACAGCGCCAGACCGGTGCCACGGGTGCTCGTCGGGAAGATGTCCGCCAGCAGCGCGGGCAGCGGTGCGAGACTCACGGCGATCAGCAGACCGACCAGCGCCTGCACCAGCAGCAGCGTCTGGAACGTCGGATAACGGTTGAGCAGCACGAACAGCGGATAGGTCGTTACGCCCACGGCGATCAGCGCGTAAAGCATCACGCGAATACGGCCGAAGCGATCCGACAGATGGCCGACGACGGGCGCGGCGATCATGAGCATCACGCCGGTCACAACGGCCCCGATGAACGACGACGTCGCCGGAATGTGCAGTTGCTTGACGGCATACGTCGGCATGTACAGCTTGTGGACGTAGTTGAACGCAGTGGCCGCTGCCACAACGCCTGCGCCGAGCAGCATGTTGGCGCGGTCACGCCCGAAGACTTCGCGCAGCGGCGACTTCTCGCGTTGTTTTTCGCCGAGCTTCTTGAAGTCGGCGGTCTCGTCGATGTTGCGACGAATGTAGAGACCGACCGGGCCGATGAGCAGACCGACGGCGAAGGCGATACGCCAGCCCCATGCGCTCAGTTGGTCGGCGGTGAGCAGCAGGCTCAGCAGCGCCGAGACGCCGGCGGCGAGCACCGTTGCGAGACCCTGCGTGGACATCTGCCAGCTGGCGAAGAAGCCACGACGCTTGGCGTCGGCGTGTTCGACCATGAAGGCCGTCGCAGCACCGAACTCACCGCCGGTCGAGAAGCCTTGCAGCATGCGGGCGACGATGATCATGAGCGGCGAGAAGATGCCGATCTGCGCATACGTTGGCGCAAACGCGATCATGGCGGTGCCGACCATCATGAGGCCGATCGACACCGTGAGCGACGCCTTGCGACCGGCGCGGTCGGCGTAGCTGCCGAGGATGATCGAGCCCAGCGGGCGCGTGACGAACGAAATACCGAACGTGCCCACGGAGAGCAGCAGCGAGGTCGTTGCGTCGTGAGCGGGGAAGAACAACTGGCCGATCACGATGGCGAAGTAGCCATAGATCAGCAGATCGTAGAACTCTAGTGCATTACCGATACTCGCCGCGCAGATCTCGCGCCACGGGTTGTGGGGTTTGGTGTTACCGGTCATTCCTGCTCCTCGGGATCGCTGGCGTTGGAAGTCGATGTTTGGACGCCCCGCAAACGCCCGTTGCATAGCGTGCAACGAGGACGAGCCGGGGCCATCTGCCAGTCTCAGGAAGCGGAGTGTAGGTGGCGGAAAAACCAACTCCGTGCCGATTCGGCACGCAAAGGTGCTGATTGAGGGCGAGGCCCGCCGGTAGAATTGGCGCACGTTTCCTTCCCCATCCCCCCGTATACCCCTGGATACCCCGATGACCCTGACCTCGTCGACCTCATCCATGCAGGCGCACCGCCTCCTGGCCGCCGCCCTGCTCTGCCTGCCGCTGCTCGCCCATGCCGACTGCAAGGATCGTCTGAACGACTGGGCGAAGACGCTGCAACCGGGGCGCACCGTCGATGCCGACTTCGCCGCCTGCAAGGTCTGGCCCGCGAACCCGGCACAGACGCTCGCCGTCCTGCCGATGGCGCAACCGGGCGGCACCGACGACGACAAGGTCTACGACGTGGAAGTCGTCGTCGCCGACAGCCAGAGCGGCAAGATCCTCGCGCACCGCTTCGAGAAGGCTGCGATTACGTCGGACGCCATCATGCTGCGCGGCATTGCCCTCGACACCGCACCTTGGCGTCTGACGCCGCAAACGGTAGCGTTCGGTGTGCGTTTGAGCTTCGAAGGGTCGTCGCGCGTGAATCCGTTCTCACAGACCTCGCTCAGCCTTTACGTCATCGACGGCACGACGCTGCGCAAGGTCGTCGATAACCTCGCCACGCAAAAGAGCGGCGGCGAATGGGACGGCAACTGTGCCGGTAGCTTCGACGACACATCGCGTGCCGTGTCCGTCGGCCCCGAAGGCAAAAACGGCTACGCGAAACTCGTCGTCAGCGAGAAAACCACGACCACGACCAACAAGCCGACGCGCAACGATTGCGCCAGCAAGGAACGCACGGCCAAGGGCGCCAACGTCACGCTCGAATACGACGGGTCGCGCTACGTCGTGCCGAAGGCGCTCACCGGCGCATGAAGTAACGCTCTCTGCATGTCACCTTTCACGTTTCCTTTCCTCTTACGAGTCCATCATGACGCCTGACCGTACTCTGCTCGAAGCGTTTGCACCGACTGGCGTGCTGCGTGCCTGCATCAACCTCGGCAACCCGATTCTCGCGGGCGTCGATGCGCAATCCCGCCCCGTCGGTATCTCGGTCGATCTCGCGGGTGCGCTGGCGAAGCGACTCGGCGTCGAGCTGGAACTGGTGGTGGTCGACGCTGCCGGAAAATCGGTGGAGACAGTCACGAACGAGCAGGCCGACGTGGGCTTCTTCGCTATCGATCCTCGCCGGGCAGCGACAATCGGCTTCACGTCGCCGTATGTCCTCATCGAAGGCTATTACCTCGTGCGCAACGCGTCCCCCGTCAAGACCAATGCCGACGTCGATCATGCAGGCACCCGCGTGGTCGTCGGTCAGGGTAGCGCCTACGATCTGTTCCTGACGCGCGAACTCAAGCACGCCGAAATCGTACGTGCGCCGACGTCGCCGACGGTGATCAAGACGTTCATCGACACCGGCTGTGAAGTGGCCGCCGGCGTCAAACAGCAATTGGAACAGGACGTGGCGAACCTCACCGGCTATCGCCTGCTGGACGAACGCTTCATGGTCATTCGTCAGGCGATGGGCGTGCCGATCACGCGCGGCGAAGCGGCGCTGGCTTACCTCAAGACGTTTGTAGAAAACGTGAAGCGCGAGGGCTTCGTGGCCGACGCCATGCAGCGGCACGGCATCACGGGCGTGAGCGTCGCACCGGCGGAGTGAGCGTCGACACTTCCGTACGACGTCGGGCGCGCACGCGGCACAGGATCTTGCGTTAGGCGCGCGCGTTCCCGACGTATTTCCCCGGCGTCACGCCGAACACCGAGCGAAACATCGCGATGAAATTGCTGGGGCTAGCGTAACCCAACGCATCGGCAATCGCAGACACCGACTCACCGTCCGACAGCATCTCGACGGCGCTCATGAGCCTCGCCTGCTGACGCCACGCCGACAATGTCATGCCGACCGACGCCGCGAACAGGCGTCGTGCCGTGCGCGTCGACAGTCCAGCCATCGACGACAACGTCTCAAGCGAATGCTCGCGCCCCGGCTCGCTGAGCACCAGCGCCGTCATCTTGAGCAGGCGCTTGTCACTGGGCATCGGCAAATGCAGCGGCTCATGCCGTGCCGCACGAATTTCGTCGATCAGCACCGCCATGACGCGTGCCTCCTCCGGCGACGCGGCAAAGTCCGTGCGCCATCCGGCCACGCGATGAATCAGCGCTTCGAACAATGGCCCGACCGAAAGCACTTGCGGACGGTCAGGCAACGTCTCGCAATACACCGGCGCAAGCAGGATGTTCGCGCCGGTCTTCACCCCCTTCAACTCGCCCCAGTGCATCAGATCCGGCGGAATCCACACGGCACGCTGCGGCGGCAACAGCCACGCGCCGAAGTCGGTGCGGATATGAAAGTGCCCCGCGCCGATGTAGATCAATTGGCCCTGTGCATGCCGGTGCCATTGATTCAGGCGGCGAATGCTTTCGGGACGTGTGCCGTCAACACCGAAACCTGACAGCGTTTCGTGTCCCTGAGCGACTTTCCTGAGATTGCGCGGCATAAAGGTGAAATCCGGGGTTGGCCGATTTTCAGCATATTTTGACCTTATGCGGATAACGGAGCAATCGCAGCCACCGATAGAGTGCGTCGTGAACGCTATGTCGGCGTCGTGCTCAGGAGAAAGAAATGTCGCAGAAACCCGTCATCGTGATCGCCGGGGCCGGACCGGCCGGACTTGTCGCCGCCAATATGCTGTGTCGCGATGGCTTCGACGTGACGGTCTTCGAGGGTGATACGAGCGCCACCTCGCGCGATCAGGGCGGCATGCTCGACCTCCATGTGCCGGACGGTCAGCTTGCCCTCAGGAAAGCCGGATTACTCGACGTCTACATGGCGACGGCCCGTCATGACGATCAGGAGCTTCGCGACATCGACTGGGCGACGGGCGAAACCCTACTCGAAGACATTCCCGCCCCCGGCACCGGCGACAGTCCCGAGATCGACCGCCTCGTGCTGCGCGAGCTTCTGCTCGAACCGTTACCCACCGGCACCGTGGTGTGGGGAACGCGCGTCGTTGGCATTGGCACAACCCCGGCCGGCCGCCGCGTCGTGCATTTGCAAGACGGACGCACCCACGAATGCGATCTTGTCATCGGTGCCGACGGTGCCGGGTCTGCCGTCAGAGCCGCGCTCACCGAGGTTCGCCCGGTGTACACAGGCGTGACGTTCGTCGAACTCTGGTTTTCCGATGTCGAGCGTCAGCACCCCGGCGTCGCGGCACTGGTCGGCCATGGAACACTCATGTCGGTGGGCAACGGCCCCGGCTCAGGCACCGCGCTCTTTGCACAGCGCAATGGCAACGACGTCATAAGGTCCTATGCGGCGTTCAGAACGCATGCCGACGATACCGACCGTCCGGAGAAAGCGCTCGCTGACATCACACGGCAGGATTTGCTCGCACGTTTTCCCGGCTGGTCGCCCCGTCTGTTGACGTTGATCGAGGACGCCGAGCGCATCGTCGCCATACGCCCGATCGTCGGCTTACCGACGGGTACGCGATGGCCCGCAACGCCGGGTCTCACGCTCATCGGCGACGCCGCGCACGTGATGCCGCCGATGGGTGTCGGCGTCAATCTCGCCATGCTCGATGCCGCGGAACTCGCCGAGGCCATCGCGGGCGCGTCCGACTGGCAGGCCGCCGTGCACGCGCAGGAAGCCGTCATGCTCGACCGGTCCGGCCCCATCGGCGAACAATGCGCGCACGCATTCTCCGAGTGGTTCGGTCGAAGCGAGCGTCACGCGCGCCCGTCCGTTCCCCCCCACACGATTCACGAGCAACGTCGTTAGGCGCAGCGCGCCGTCGCCGCCAGCCCTTCTGCCCCAAGCGCGCGCTGCACGGCAGGGCGCGCCAGCACGCGGCGATACCAGCGCTGCAAATGGGTCAGGTCGTCAAAGTGGATGTTCGCCTTGTAGACCGACTGAAGCCACGACGCCTGCCCCCATTGGGTGAGCGTGAACAGGTAGGCATCGGCGACGGTAAAGTCGTCGCCCATCAGATACGCCCGCTCCGCCAGTTGCTCGTCGATCCATTTGAAGCGAGCTTCCAGCTTCGGCTTCGCCGATTCCGTGCCGTACTTCCCCGCGAGCACCGCATAGAGCAGCGGAATGAACCCCTTGTGAATTTCGGTGCTGAGGAAGTTCAGCCACTCCTGAAGACGGTAGCGATCTAACGATCCATTCGCGGGCGCGAGCGCCAGCTCAGGCTTGCGGTCCGCCAGGTACTGCACGATGGCAGGCCCTTCGCGCAGTCGCGTGCCGTCTGCCAATTCCAGCAGCGGAACGTAGCCGAAGGGACTGAGCGAGTGGAAGTCCCGGCCATCTTCTGTCGTATGCGTTTTGTAATCGACCCTCACCAGCGCAAAATCGGCCTCCAGTTCGTTAAGCACGATATGAGGCGACAGCGAGCAAGCGCCCGGCACGTAATAAAGCTTCATGAGGAATCCTTGAATGATGTTGTGGGGGGTCATTCTAGGGATTCGGTATAAAAAATAAAGAAGGCACTAAAATGTCATATAAGTACAAAAAATATACCGACTTTTAAAAATGTGAGTGCCCGATGAAAGAGAATCTGTCCGGCTGTTCGGTGGAAGAATCGATGCGTGTCCTCGGCGGGAGATGGCGACTGCTGCTCGTGTCGTATCTGCTCGACGGTCCCAAACGATTCAACGATCTGCGGCGTGACGTGCCCGGCATTTCGCAACGCATGCTCACGCTCGACCTTCGCGCGCTCGAAGAGGCGGGTCTGATCACGCGCACCGTGCACCCGACCTCGCCTGTCAAAGTCGAATATGCGTTGTCGGCCGACGGCGAACGGTTGCGTCCCGTGGTCGACGTGATGAAGGAGTTCGGGCTTTGGCTGAAGGCTCGCGACGAGCAGGTTTGACGCTGCGAAGTGTCGGGATATACCCGGAGCCATTCCGGCGACGAATGCATCAAGGTCTTGTCCGGCGGGCCTGAGCCCCTGCGCTAATCGCAATGCAGCATGAACCGGGTGCAAATTGGGGTAGCGCGATGCAAATGACTGACTACACTTCCTAAGTGCATACGGCACGCTGAGAAACCGCTCAAGACGGTTCGTAATACAAAGTTTGCGAAGTAAAGAAGCACGCCGTACGAAGGTAAAAATGGGGCCAGTGAATTAGCGTTTCCATTCCTTCACGGGAGGCATGTCCATGACGTGCCTGAATAAATGGATGATCGGCACTTGTCTTGCCATGCTCAGCGGCGTGGCGATGTCGCAAGGTGTCGGCACGGGTTCATCCGAACAGATGATGATGGCCAACCTCGGTCCGTCACCACTACCCGTACGTGTCCCGCCTCCGCCTGCCCCCATCTCCGTCGCAGTGGTTCCGGCCGTCCCCGTCACGCTCTATCCGTTCGGTCGAGAAGGCCCTGAGTCGCCCGAGCGCGTCGACCGGATGACACAGGCAGACACCAACGCCTTTCTCTACACGAGGATCGAAGCGATCAACAGCGCAGCACCGTCCGCCGAACACCGGACTGCCGACTGGATCGAGACGCCCTCGGCCGCCGATGCGGCCGACGCCGCGAAAGCGACGCGAAATTATCTGAGCATCGGGCCGAACCGCTCGCCGCAATTGTCCCTTGTTCAGTGGAACAATACCGACGACAAGCTGGGTTCCGATCCCAAGCGCGGGCTTTCGCTGAAGACCGAAGACTGGACGGTTTCCGCAAGCGCCAAGATCCCGATTCTCCGTCAGAAGGATCTCGGCGCGACCGTGTACGTCAAGCGCCGCTTCTGAATCACCGACAGCTTCTTCACGGCCGATGTATCGATACGTCGATGCATCGCCCGTGACGTTTTGCGTCCCTCGATTCGACTACACGAGGTCAAGCGGTCGACTTCACCGCCGTCACATCGATTTCCACCAACCACTCAGGACGCGCCAGCGCCTGCACCACGATGCCCGTCGAGACGGGGAACACGCCCTTGAGCCAGCGGCCCATGACGTTGTACACAGCCTCGCGATAACGCGGATCGACGATATAGACCGTCACCTTGCAGATATCCGCGAGTTGACTGCCGCATTCGTCCAGCAGCATCTTCACGTTGGCCATGGCGCGTTCGGTCTGTGCCGTCACGTCGCCAATGCCTACCGACTCACGCGTGTCGAGGTCCTGACCGATCTGCCCGCGCAGATAGATCGTGTTCCCTGCGATCACCGCCTGGCACAGATCGTTGTCGAGCTTCTGTTCCGGATAGGTCTCGCGGGTGTTGAACTTGCGAATGCGGGTGTGCGTCATGTTGTCTCGTCTTTCTATATGGGTCGGCGGCGCAGTCAGTGCGCCAGAATCTTGGAGAGGAAGCGCTTCGCGGCGGGACTCGCCGCTTCATTGAAGAACACGTCGGTCGGGCTGTCTTCGATGATCGCGCCGTCCTCCATGAACACCACGCGATGCGCCACACGTCGCGCAAAGCCCATCTCATGGGTGACGACCATCATCGTCATGCCCTCGCGGGCGAGTTCGACCATCACGTCGAGCACTTCGTTGACCATTTCCGGATCGAGCGCCGACGTGGGTTCGTCGAACAGCATCGCCATCGGGTCCATCGACAACGCTCGCGCGATCGCCACGCGTTGCTGCTGACCGCCGGACAGTTGCCCCGGATACTTGTGCGCGTGCGCCGACAGTCCCACACGATCAAGCAACGCCCGCGCTTTGGTGCGCGCAGAATCGGCGTCACGCCCGAGCACGATCTGCTGTGCAAGCGTGAGATTGCGTGTCAGATCCAGATGCGGGAACAGCTCGAAATGCTGGAAGACCATGCCGACCTTGCTACGCAGCTTCGGCAGATTGGTCGACTTCGCGGTGAGCGACGTGCCTGCCACCACAACGTCGCCCTTCTGGAACGGCTCCAGCGCGTTGACAGTCTTGATCAGCGTCGACTTGCCCGAGCCGGACGGCCCGCACACCACCACGATCTCGCCCTTGCCGACATGCGTCGAGCATTGCTTGAGCACGTGGTGCGCGCCGTACCACTTGTCGACGTCGCGAATCTCGATGATGGGTTGTGCGGTGCTCATTTGTCGTAGTGTCCTGCGCGAATCGACGCGCCGATCAGGTTGAGGATCAGACGGCCGGCCGTCACACACGAAATCAGGTTTGCGTCGTCCTTCTCCGGCTGAATTTCAACGATGTCCATGCCGACCACGCGCCCCTTGCGCACCAGACCGTGAATCAGCTTGCGCGCCTGCACGAAGGTCACGCCACCCGGTGCCGGGCCAGCCACGGCGGGCATGGTCGACGGATCGAGCCCGTCGGCATCGATGGTGAGGTAGTAGTTGCTGCCGTCGGGAATGCGATCGAGCACGGCGTCCATGCCGATGTCGTGCAGCTCATACGCCGTCACCAGTTCCGCACCGTACTCGCGGGCCGCCGCGAGGTCCGCCGGACGGCCGCTGCCCTGCGCACGCAAACCGATCTGGATGATGCGATCCACGTGCGCCATTTCCGACGCGCGACGAATCGGGCTCGATAGACCTTCACGCACACCGTTCACTTCGTCGCGCCAGTCCAGGTGCGCGTCGATGTGCACGAGCGTGATCGGTCCCTTCTGATCGAGACCGCGCAGCACGGGTGTGGTGATGCCATGGTCGCCGCCCAGCACGATGGGCATCGCACCGCCCGCTGCGATGCGACGCACCGCCGCTTCGGCGCGGGCATAGTGCTCGCCCGGCTTAGACAGGTCGGGCACGATGTCGCCGCAATCGACGAACCGGATGTCCTTGCGCCCTTGCAGCAGCGGGCCGTCGATATCGAAGTCGTAATGCTCGGGACGGCGCACCACGCGGTCCGTCGCCTGACGAATCGCGGACGGTGCGTTCGTCTGATCGTTGCTGAAGTCGGACGCAGCGTAAGGCGCACCGTATGGCATGCCGAGCACGGCGATGTCCGCCTTCAGGTTGTCGATGTCGAGATCAAGCTCCGAGTACAGCAGGGTCGGATGGCCTGTGCGCGGGGCAACGGTGTAAGTCGTCATGAGAGTTGTCCTTTTCCTTTGGCGGGGAGTGTCGAGAAAGCGACGGCGTCGGGTGTGCGGGTACGTCGCCCGACCACGGTTTCCAGACGCCGCCCCACACCGGCCAGCAAGACGCTGCTGAGCCAGTAGATCAATGCCGTCGTGCCGAGCACTTCGACGTAAGCGAACGTGTTTGCGGTGAGCAGATTGCTCTGATAGGTCATCTCCGGCAGGCTCATCACCGAGAAGATGGCCGAGTCCTTGAACATCATGATTACGAGGCTCGTCGTCGGCGGAATCAGAAAGCCGAACAACTGCGGCGCGATGATGTGACGCTGCGTCTGCCAGTAAGTCATGCCCAGCGAGAGCGCTGCGTGCGTCTGGCCGAGCGCCACGCTGCGCAGGGCTGCACGCAGGATTTCGCAGAAGTAGCCACCGGTGTAGAACGCCGTGCACCCGACTGCGACCGTCATGGCCGACGCGCTCACACCAAGCTTCGGCAAGCCGAAGAACGACAGATAGACGAGGATCAGATACGGGATGTTGCGCACCAGCTCGACGTAACCGAGCGCTATCGGGCGCAGCAACGTGCGCGACTGCGCGGCGTAGGCGGCAGCGATGCCGATCACGATGCCGATGGGGATACCGGCAAGGCTCACGAGCGCAGTGACGCGCAGGCCTTCGAGCAGGACAGGAATCGCTTCGCGGACGATGGAGAAATCAATGGCCATGGGGCAACATCCTCGATACGCGGCGCTCGCACACACGCGACGCGGCCGAAATGCAGAACAGCAACACGAAGTACACGGCCGCTGTGATCGCGAAGACCTGCAACGGCAGATCCGTCTGCAAAGTGGCGTTGCGTGCGACCGTCGCGAGTTCCGGCACGGCGATGATCGACATCAGCGACGACGCCTTGAGCAGAATCGTGAACTCGCTGGTCAGCGGCGGAATGGAGCGGTAGATGACCTGCGGCAGCAGCACATGCCGCCACACCTGCGTCGCTCGCATGCCCATCGCATAACCGGCGGCGCGTTGTCCGTACGAGATCGTGCCGAGTGCGCCGCGCAGAATTTCGACGATGTAAGCGCTCGTGTTGCAGGCGAGTGCCGCCACGCCCGCAGTGACGGGTGAGATCGACAGATCGAACATCGCCGGCACCATGTAGTACGCGATCAGCATGTGGATCAGCGCCGGTGTGCCGCGAATCAGACTCACCCACAGCACCACCAGCGAGCGCAACGGTGCGAACGGCGAGATGCGCATGAGCAGCAGCACGATCCCGAGCGCCAGCCCGATCACGAAGGCTCCGGCCGATGCGGCCAGGGTGATCGCCGTCCCTGAGACCACGCCCTCGAGAAACGGTTGAATCACACCGGCCATACCCCCCATGCTGCCGAGACCGTCGACCATGGCGGCGGAGGTCAAATCGCCCCCTGCGGCAGGTAGTTCTCGCGCGGCGTATCCATCGGGCCGCCGAACCACTTCTTCTGCAACGCAGCGAGCTTGCCGTTGGCGCGGAATTCGTCGAGCGAGTCGTTGATGAACTTGCGAATCTCGAGATCGTTCGGATTCGCCACCCAGGCCAGCAGCTTCGGCTGACCGATGGTGCCGGCGATGCGGAACGCGTTCGGCTGCTTGCGCATCTGCACAGCGGCGATGTTGGATGGCATTAGCGCGACGTCGATGGTCTTGTTGGCGAGCGCGTTGGAGACGTCCGGATACGCCTGAAACAAACGCGTGCCCGCATAGCCCTTGCCTGTCTTCTCTTTGAGTTCCTTCTCGAACTCGTCCGCCACCGGTTGCGACGACGAGCCCATCTGCGTGCCGATGGTCTTGCCTCCGATATCCATGCCGCTCTTGATGGCGGTCTCGTCGACACGCACCATCAACACCGAGCGCACGACGCCGACCGGCTGGCTGAACGCGAAGCGCTTGGCGCGCTCGGGCGTGATGCCGACGCTCGTCGCCACAAAGTCGAACTTGTGCGACATCAGGCCCGGCAACAAGCCCTGGAACGGCAGATTCATCTGTTCGAGCTTGACGCCGAGCTTCGCGGCCATCAGTTCGAGGACATCGTGCCCATACCCGACTACTTGTCCGTTTTCGACATATTCGAACGGCTCGTAAGCCGCTTCGGTGCCGACCGTCAGCTTGCCACGCTTCTTGATGTCGGCAAGCGTGCCGCCTTCGGCAAAGGCCAGCGTCGGCACGACTGGGAGCGCCAATGCGGCGCTCGATGCAAGCGTCGCCTTTACAAAGGATCGTCTGGACCAGGTCTTCATAGCTTGCCTCGCGTCATGTGGGTTAGGGCTTGATGGGGCGCGTCCGGTGATGTCGGTGCTAGCGGTGTAATTGCGTCTGTGGCCGGAGGAAGTTCGCGCCTCTGCAATTCAATGTATGCGGGCAAAAAGATCATGAAAAATGATTTTTTTATTGGTATGGTTTCGAAAAACGAAACCTTTTGAAACTCACCGCCCGCTGCGGCTTGTGCAGGTTTTCAGGGGTAAACCCAAGCGCAACAGATGGGAGCAGACAGTGGCGAATCGGGACTTCAGTGAGCGCGATCTGCGCTCGTTGCGCATCTTCTGCGCGGTGGCACAGGCCAGTGGCTTTGCTGCGGCGGAGAAGCAGTTGAACATGTCGAAGGCGTCGATCAGCCGACATATCCGCGAGGTCGAGGAGACGCTGGGTACGCGGCTGTGCGAGCGTGGGCCGTCAGGTTTCGTTTTGACGCACGCGGGCAAGGTCGCCCTGGAGCTGGCGCGCGACGCGTTGAAGTCGCTGGAGCGCATCCGTCCGGAGATCGATGCCGTGCGAGGGGTGCTCTCGGGCACGCTCTCCATCGGCATGGTCGAACACATTCTGTCGGACGTCGGCTGCCACATTCCGGAGGCGCTGGACGCACTCAAGACGCAGGCCCCCGACGTGAAAGTCGAGTTGACGGTGATGACCTTCAACGAGTTGGATCTGGCATTACGCGAGCGTCGCGTGCAGATCGCGATTCGGGGGATGTACCGGCGCGAAGCGGGGTTTCATTACCAGCCGCTGTTTATCGAACGTCACCAGTTGTATGTGGCACGACACCGGATGAAGGACGCGTCGACATTGCCACTGGTGTATCGAACACAACCGTTCGTGCATGAAGCGCTGAACTCACTGGGTTTGACGCGCGGGCCGACGGCGTCCGGCTTGGAAGCCGTGGCGATGCTGGTGCTCTCGGGACACTACGTGGGGCTGCTGCCGCAGTATTACGCGGCGTCGTTTGCGAAGCGACATGCACTGGCGCGCGTGCCCTCGGGGCCGGAGTACGAGAATGCGATCAGCGCGATCACGGAAGCGTCGCGGCCGCGCACGCGCGCACTGGATCTGTTCCTCGATTTGCTCGCTCAGTTTCATCCGGTAGAGTGAGGCGCACGCTCGCGACGTTCGCCATTGTCATTGCGGTTGATCGAACAGTGCATAGGACGTCACAGCGGCCGTCTGCGTAATCTGAGCGATGAGTTTCGAGACGGCTAGCGATGGCTCGAAGCTGCGGAAGACCGCCGAGATTTCCGAGTGAATCGGCGGCCCCGCCAGCGGCTTGAAGACGACGCCGGGTATCGCCGTCGCACCGACGAGGACGTCCGGCACGATAGCCACGCCCTCGCCCAGCGCTACGGCTGTCAGCACAGCGATCAGCGAGCCGGGCGCGGAGCCGATCACTGGCGTGAAGCCCCCGCGACGCGCCACCTCGAACGTTCCCAACGTCTGTTCCGGATTGATGAAACGCTCGCCGTCGAGCGACTCGGGATCGATCGCACCCGACTGCTTCACCAGCGGATTGCCCGCCGGGAGCGCCACGCAGAAGCTGTCCCGAAACAGCACGTGCGCACGATGCCGGTTGTGAAGATTGACCGGCATCCGAACCAGTGCGATATCGATGCGATTGTCCACGAGCATCGCGGGTGACTCGTGTTGCGAGACCTCGCGCGCCGTGACGATCACCCCCGGCCACGCCTGACGGAACGCCGCCAGTTGCGATTGCAAAACGCCCGAGTACACCGCCGAGCCGACGTAACTGATCTCGACTCGCCCCGTCTCGCCACGCCCGGCACGCTGCCCTGCCAGCACGGCGCGTTCGGCTTGCGCAAGTACCTGCTTCGCTTCGAGCAGGAACATCTCCCCGGCGGGTGTCAGACGCACATCGCGACGACTGCGTGCGAAGAGCTGCACGCCCAGCATGCGTTCGATGTCCTGAATCTGCACGGTGAGCGTCGGGGCAGCGATATCCAGCGCTTGCGCGGCACGTCCGAAGTGCAGCGTCTGCGCCAGCGTCACGAAGTAGCGAAAGTGCCGAAGTTCCACGAAATCCTCTCGGTTTGTTATGCGTGCTCGGCCATGCTACCGCGCGGCAAAGCGGGCGTCATCGTCGATTTCATTAGGTTTTACCTAATAACTTCGCCGACGCTCGGCAATGACTCGGCGGCCCCCTGCATGGTCGAATACTCCCACCCAAATCGCTGTCGTCCGACGTGAGATTTCGACGTAATTTCCGGCAGCGATCCTTCACTCAGTACGGGAGTTTTTGACGATGACTAACCGCGTTTCCGATGCCCTGCGCCGTGCCCCGCGACACGTCGCCCAGATTTGCGCCATGACGATCGCCCTTTGCGCTGGCGCGGCCCCACTGCTGTCGCATGCCGCCGAGTTGCCCACACGCCCTGTCCTCACGCTGGACGCTGCGCAAAACGTCATTCGCGCCGCACAGACGAAAGCCGCCTCGGAAGGCTGGCCGTGCGTCATCTCGGTGGTCGACGCCGCCGGTCTGCCCATCGCACTGGTACGCATGGACAACGCCGCCGTCCCCGCGGGCGTAGACCTCGCACCGGGCAAAGCACGCACTGCCGCGCTGTTCCGCCGCCCGAGCGGTGTACTGGAAGACGCGGTGAACGGCGCACGCCGTGCCGTCGGCACTGCGCAAGGCTACGTCCTCATGCGTGGGGGCCTGCCGCTCGTCGTGAACGGCACGGTCGTCGGTGCCATCGGCGTGTCGGCCGATACCCCGCAACATGACGAAGAAATCGCCAAGGCCGGGCTCGACGGTCTGATCCAAGCGGACACCCAGCATGGCAACGCAAAGCTCCAATAACGCCTCAACCGCGAGCGCCGCCCCGTCGTCGACGGGCAGCCTCGCGCTGTTGCTCACCGCATCCACCGGCTGCGCGATGACGGTGCTCGACACCAACGTCGTCGGCGTCGTTTTGCCGACCATCTCGGCGCAACTGCATGCGAGCTTCGCACAAGTGCAGTGGGTGATCGGCGCATACGTGCTGTGCTTCGCGGCGCTGCTGCTGCCCGCGGGGTCCATCGCCGACCGGTTCGGGCGTCGTCGCGTGTTTCTCTGCGGGATCACCGGCTTCGCGGCGGCATCGCTCGCGTGCGGTCTGTCGCCCACGGCGCAATGGCTCTACATCGCGCGTGCGGCGCAGGGCGTTGGCGCAGCGTTTCTGCTGGCCCCGGCGCTCGCCATCATCGGCCACGGCTTCCACGAAAAAGAAGCGCGCGCTCGGGCATGGGGACTTTGGGGCATGGTGATGGGCCTGACGATGGTGCTCTCGCCGCTCATCGGCGGTGTGATCGGCGACACGCTCGGCTGGCGCTGGGCATTTCACGTCAACGTGCCGATCTGCGCCGCGCTCGCGCTGGCCGTGGTACGCATCGTTCCCGAGTCGAAAGCGGAGGGCCAGCGCGGTGTCGACATCTCCGGCATCGCGCTGTTCGCGAGCGCCATGTTTTGTGTGACGTGGGCGCTGATCGCAGCACCTGCCGCTGGCTGGACCAGCCCGGGCATTCTGACGCGCTTCGCCGCCGGTGCCGTGCTCTTCGCGATCTTCGCAGGCGTGGAGCGTTCGCGTGCGCAACCGATGCTCGATCTGTCGCTGTTCCGCTCATGGCCATTCGCCGGGGCCACGCTCGCCATGTTCTCGTACGCCGCCTGCGCGCAAGTGATGGCCTCGCTGCTACCGCAGTTTCTTCAGAACGCGCGCGGTGAATCGGTGCTCGGCGCGGGCATCGCCATGCTGCCGTTCGCCATCGCGATGTTGCTGCTTCCGCAGATCGGAAAGCGGTTGTCGGCGCATCTGCCGTCGCACCGGATTCTTGTCATCGGCCTCGCCTTGACCGGGTTGGGCAATGCCGCCATGGCGTATGTGTCGACGCAAAGCCTCGCGCATTCGGCACTGTCGCTGACCGTCGCGATGTTCGTGCTCGGCAGCGGCGGCGGGTTACTCAACGGCGAGACGCAGAAAGCCATCATGGGGACGATTGCGCGGGATCGCGCGGGGATGGCGTCGGGCATCAGCACGACGTTCCGCTTCTCCGGCATTCTGCTCGGCTACACGGCGCTCGGTGCTGTGCTGAGTGCCGGGGTGCATCGCAGCGTCGCCGCGCATGTGCCTGCACTGGTCGGCAGCGCGCAGAGCGATCTCGCCACACGCCTCGACTTCGCGGATGCGATCTCCGCCGGTGACTTCGCCCAGGCATTGCATCTCTATCCCGACTCGGTCGGCCACGCGTTGCTCGACGCGGGTCGCAGCGCGTATGCCAGCGGCTTCAGCGGTGCATTCCTCGCCGCCGGGGTATTCGCTGCACTGTGCGCGTTGGCAGTGCATCTGAGCATGGGTCGCGTGGCAGCTGAAGAAGCCGGCGTTGCACCGGCGTCGCGCGCGTCGTAGGTCGTTGTAGGTCGTCGCGTATTACGCCGTTGCGACACCCAGCGTCTCGCCGACCGTCACCGCGAGAAAGTCGGCCAGCGCACGACGCGACGCCGACGCCGGACCGCCGCCGTCCACCAGCGCAATCTCCGACGGTGGCGGTGGCGGCAACGTGTCACACACGGCGTGGTCGGGCAACAGCACCGTCTCCGGCAGCACCGACACCCCAAGCCCCGACGACACCGCCGCCTGAATGCCCGTGAGGCTGTGGCTGCCGAACGCCATACGCCACGGACGTTGGGCGGCGTCGAGGCTGCGAATCGCGCGCTGACGGTAAATACAGCCCTGTGGGAACAGCGCCAACGGCACCGGCGCGTGCGCCAGGCTGTCGGTCTCTCGCGCCGCTTCCGTCTCTGCCGAGCGCACCGCCATCGCCCACACCAGCGTCTCGGGCCACGCCATCAGACAGTCGCCCTGCCCCGGTTCGCGTTTGACGAGCGCCAGCTCCAGGTCGCCCGCGCTCAACCGCTCCCGCAAGTCGGTACTCATGCCGGCCACAATCTCCAGACGGATATCACCGTGCGCCTGCACGAAGCGCGAGAGCATGTCCGCCATGCGACGCGCGTCGATGTCCTCGGGCAATCCCACGCGCACGGTTGAGACACGGCTGTCGTTCTCCATCGCGTCGACCGCTTCCATCGACAACGCGAGCAGCTTGCGTGCGTACTGCGCGAGGAGCTCGCCGTGAAGCGTCGGCGTGACGTTCACCCCGGAGCGGTCGCGCATGAGCAATTGCCGCCCAAGCTCGTCTTCCAGACGCCGGATCTGCTGGCTCACAGTCGACTGCGTGCGATGCACCCGCTCCGCCGCACGCGTGAAGCTGCCTTCGTCGACGACCGCAACGAGTGTCTTGAGTAAGCCGAGATCCAGCATGGCAGCACCATATTTACGAATTCGATAAGTTACGTATTTTAATTTAATTTCAGAATATGGAGTGAAGCGACTACGCTGACGTCATCCCGCCATCGTCAAGGAGATTCGTCATGCCCCAACCATCCCAACCGTCCGCCTCGCTGAGCCATAGCCCACGCCCGCAATGGCTTACCTTCGATTGCTACGGCACGCTCATTCAATGGGACGAAGGGCTGCGCGATGCGGTCACGCGCATTCTGCAAAGCAAGCCTGGCCACAACATCGGCACGTCCGATCTGATCGCCACGTTCGACCATCACGAGCACGCGTTGGAGCAGACGCCGCCGCACCGCGCGTTTCGCGAGGTCGCGGGCGAGGGCCTTCGTCTCGCGTTGCAGGATCTCGGATTGCAGGCGTCGCCGCAGGACATCGGCGTACTGACGGACAACATCTCGGCCATGCCGCCGTTCCCCGAAGTCGTGCCGACGCTGGCCGCCCTCAAGGCGCGCGGCTATCGGCTGTGCATCGTCTCCAATACGGACGATGACATCATCGCGGGCAATGTCGCGCAACTCGGTGGCCACATCGATCGTGTGATCACCGCGCAGCAAGCCGGGGCGTACAAGCCGAACCGCCGTCTGTTCGATTACGCGCACGAACAACTCGGCGTGACGAAGGACGACGTCGTCCACATCTGCGCCAGCCCGCATCTGGACCACGCGGCAGCGCGCGATATCGGCTTCCGGTGCGTGTGGGTGGATCGCGGCACTGGGCGTCGGCCGCTGCCCGATTACACGCCGGACGCGACCATCGCCGCGCTCGACGCCGTGGTACCGTTGTTCGACGGATTCGGCTGGTAATTCGTCGCCCCCCCGATCACGAGGAGACCGACATGGCGCACACCCTCTCGCTGAACGCTGACGACGCGTCGCTGCGCGTCGACGACGTGGATCTCGATACCCCTGCCGTGCGTACCGCGCGCGAAGAACTCGCGGCCTGCTTCCGGCTGGCTGCGATGCACGGCTTCGAGGAAGGCATCTGCAATCACTTCTCGGCGATGCTGCCGGGCAGCGACCGATGGTTTCTGGTGAACCCGTTCGGGCTGGCTTTCGAGGAGATCACCGCGTCGAGCCTGCTCGTCTGCGATATCGACGGTCATGTCGTGGCGGGCGACGGCGTGCCCGAAGCCACCGCGTTCTACATCCACGCTCGGCTGCACAAAGCAAACCCGCGCGTGCGGGCGGCCTTTCACACTCACATGCCCTGGGCGACAGCGTTGGCGATGAGCGAAGGCGAGCCGCTCGTCTGGGCGGGACAAACGGCGCTCAAGTTCTATGGGCGGACGGTGCTCGACACCGACTACAACGGTCTCGCGCTCGGCAACGAGGAAGGCGACCGCATTGCGGCCGCGATGGGCGACGCCGACATCGTCTTCATGAAGCATCACGGTGTGATGGTCGCGGGGCCGAACATCGCCGAAGCGTGGGACGACCTCTACTACCTCGAACGCGCCTGCGAAGTGCAGTGCAAGGCGATGAGCACCGGGCGCGAACTTCGGCCGGTGTCCGAGGCCATCGCGCGACGCACTGCCGCCGAGATGCGCGCCGGCGACCCGCACAGCGCCCGCGCCCACCTGGACAGCGCCATGCGACGTCTGCGGGCCGCCGGGGTGCCGTTCGACCAGTAAGACCGGCAAGACGTCATTGCGCCAACGACGCCACCCTTACAGACCGACGATTTCCTGCCGGAACGTCTCGCACACCTCGCGCACGGCCTGCGGGTCGTGCGGCACGGGCAGCGCCGCCATAGCGCGGAAGAACGCATCGTGACGCGCCGGCGTCGACACCAGCAGCATGCGCGCCAACATGCCTTGCTCATTGACGAAGCCATGCACGTCGCCCTTCGCCACGTTCACAATATCGCCCGCAACGACGTCGCGCGTCGTATCGCCCACGGTGAAACGCAACCGCCCGTGCGTCATCACGAACGTCTTCTCCTCGTCGAGCGAACGGTGCATCGGCGCGCCGCCTTGCGAGTTCACAGTCATGTCCATGAGCGTGAGATCCCGCTCGTCGTGATCGTGCACACCGGCGATCAGCCTTACATCCATGTTGGCAAACGACACGACATCGGCGGACGGGTTGAATTCGGACTTCATGAGACGTGAAACTCCTTCGTGCGATTGAGATCAGGGGGAATGTCGTCATTCTGGCGATGTCCGACTTGCGCGAAAAGACGTCTAAAATTGGCAGGACTTGCCAATGGAATGGACAATGGATCTCAATGGAACGCTGGCATTCGTGACCGTCGTCGAACGCGGTTCGTTCTCGGCCGCCGCGCGCACGCTGGAAATTCCGCGCTCGACGGTCAGTGCGCGTGTCGCCGCGCTCGAAGCGCATCTGGGTGTGTTGCTGCTTCGACGCACCACGCGGCGCATTGCGCTCACGGACGATGGCCGCGATTACTTCGACCGTGCCGCGCCAGCCATCAGAACGCTTCGCGACGCCGAACAATTCGATGAAGCCGATGCCGCCGGACGCCGTCCCCTGAGCGGTTCGATACGCCTCGGTGTGCCGTTCGACTTCCCGTTCGATGTGCTCAGTCAGGCCATCGCGACGTTCCGCGCCGCGCATCCACGCGTTCGCTTCGACGTGCTGGTGGACGACAGCGTGAGCGATTTCGTGGACGACAATCTCGACATGGCGATTCGCGGCGGTCAACCGGGGGGCGATCACGTCGTTGCGCGTCGCATCGCCACGTTCGGCTTCGCGCGCGTTTCGAGCCCCGTCTTCGGTGGGAGACGAGGCAAGCGAGTGCCGCAGGACATTCCCGCGCTCGTCTTCAAACCACGCGAAGCACCCGCGACGTCCTCCCGTTCGGCCGCACTCATCTCGACGCAAGCGGACTACGCGGTCTCCACCAACAGCTTCGGCCTGCTCAAGCAGTTAGCGCTGCACGGCGCCGGGGCAGCGGTACTTCCCGAACACATCTGCGACGCCGAAGTCGCGAACGGCAAGCTCATCGATCTGCCGTTCAGCGATGACGATACGCGCGTGGGCCTCTATTTGGTCTATGCTTCACGACGGGCCCTGACGCCCAAGGTCAAGGCGTTCTCCGATCACCTTCTCGAAGTGATCGAAACGTCAGCGGAACCGGCCCAAACCGCGGCGTCTCAACCCATGAGAAAGCCCACCAGAAAAGGCTGAGCGGCCCATCGGGGCGACGCCGACCTCGTGAGGCCCCCACGAATGCACGCCACGCGCTAAGCAAAGCAAAAAGCATCAGTTGGGCTGCGACCGACACGCTTCTAGAATGGACAGGTCGTCCATTTTCTGTCGGGAGCTGTCGTGTCCAGTCGTAATGTCCCGGGGGGACGTTTGTCCGCCTTCGTCCACTCCGCCTCCTTCGCTTCGTTCCCTCATCAACGCATCGGAGGTCAGGCATGAGCCAGATTCCCGCACCGGTTCTCGATCACGTCGTCATCAACGTCAAGGGCGAGCTTGAAGCGTCCGTCGACACCTACCGCCGTCTGGGTTTCGCACTGACCGAGCGCGGTCATCACTCGCTCGGCACCAGCAACCACCTGGCAATCTTCGGTGAAAACTATCTTGAGCTGCTCGGCTTCGAGGCGGGCAAATCGACCGCACGCCCCGATGTGACGCAAGCCCCGCTCGGGCTGACCGGCCTCGTCTTCAAGACACAGGACTCGCACGGCCTCTTCAAAGCATTGCAGGAACGCGGCATCGGCGTCGAGACACCGGCCGAGTTCTTCCGTCCGGTGCGACTGCCCGACGGCACGACACAAGACGCGCGCTTTCGCACCGTGCGACTTGCCAGCGAACTCGTTCGCAACGGCCGCACGTTCTTCTGCCATCACTTCACGCCGGAGCATGTCTGGCGCGACGAATGGCGCGATCATCCGAATGGCGTGACGGACATCGTCGGTTACGTCGTTTCAACGCCGAATCCTGCGGTCACCGCTGCCCTTTACGACCGTGTCTTCGGCCCGGGCATCCTGAGTGCAACCGGTGACAAGGGATACACCTTCACCGCCGGCCGCGCCCGCGTCCACTTCGTCACCCCCGCTGAAGCTGCGCAACGCTTCGGCAACGTCGAGACGACGGAAGACGGCAGCGAGCGCAGCGTCGCACTGATCCTTCGCACTCGCTCCCTCGCCCAGACCCAGGCCACACTGCGCGAGAACCAGGTGCCCTGGACGACGCTCGACGACGGGTCCGTGCTCGTGGCCGCCGCCGACGGCTTCCATGTCGCGCTCCAGTTCGTCGAAGGGGACGCCGCATGAGCACGCAGCCCACCTGGTGGCAAGCGTTCGGCGTCGACTACGCAGACGCCCGCCAGCGCTTTCGTACCGCCGCCGACCACGCAGGCGCAAGCCTGACCTCATATGTCCACCCCGATGCGAAAGCGCCGGACGGCAGCGAACTGAGCGTCGATGTCGCCCGGCTCGGCCCGGCGCACGCGCCGCATCAACTGCTCGCCATCAGCGGGACTCACGGACTGGAAGGTGGCGCGGGATCGGCCGTGCAAACGGCGTGGCTGACACATGCGGCGCAGACGTTGCCGCCCGACGTCGCCGTGACCTTCGTGCACGCCATCAATCCCTACGGCTTCGCACACGCCACGCGCACGACCGAACACAACGTCGATCTGAATCGCAACTTCATCGATCACGACAAGCCACATCCGGTCAATGCGCATTACGCGTCGCTACATGACCATCTGATTCCGGCGGAGTGGACGTCCGAGGGGCTGGCGCAAAGTGCGCGCGCCATCGACGCCTTTCGCACGGAACATGGCCCCGACGCGCTTTTCAACACGCTCGCCAGCGGTCAGTACACGCACGCCGATGGCCTGATCTACGGGGGGCGCTCGCGCGAATGGTCGAACGTCACGTTGCAGACCATCGTCGAGCGCGAGCTGTCGCAAGCGCAACGCATCGGCCTGATCGACTGGCATACGGGCATCGGCGAATACGGTGAACCGTTCTTCTTGTGCTTCAACGCGGAAGGTGGCGACGAGCAACGCGAGGCTGCGCGCTGGTGGAGCGCCGAGCGTGTGCTGAATCAACGCCCGCACGGCCTGCAACGCCCCGACTATCAGGGGCTCGTGTTCCGTGGCGTCGAGCAATTCGCGAAGGGACGTCCGGTGATCGGCGCTGTCGTCGAATTCGGCACACGCGGCTCAAATGCAAGCGTGGCCAACCGCCTCGATCAGTGGCTGCGCTCACGCGCACAGGCCCATCCGGACGCGGCGCGTGACCGTCTGCTGCGCGCCGACGTTCTGGACGCCTTCGTTCCGGTCTCGTCCGTGTGGCGCAACAGCGTGCTCACGCATGGGCTGCAGATCACCGCGCAGGCGCTGCAAGGCCTCGCGACGTCCGGTTAAGCCAACGGGCGCTGAGCGTATGAACGCGTAAGCCCCCGAAGCCACTCACCTCTTTCCATTTATCAACAAGGATCGGCGCAGCCCGAGGGGTTCGCTCATCCTGAAATCGACCCAAGACCAGGTATGAAAGCCATCGTATTGCGTGAGCACGGCGACAACAGTGCACTCAAACTCGAAACCGACTTCCCGGACCCCATCGCAGGTGAAGGCGAAGTCGTGCTGCGCGTGCGCGCGTCGTCGCTGAACTACCACGACGTGTTCACGCGTCGCGGCATGCCCGGGATCAAGCTGCCGTTTCCCGTCATCATCGGCCTGGATGTTGCAGGCGAGATCGCGAGCGTCGGCCCCGGTGTGCAGGGCTGGTCCGTCGGCGACCGCGTGCTGGTCGATCCGATCAATCGGGTGACGGGCGGCCTCGTCGGCGAGACAACGCATGGCGGGTTGGCCGAACTGTGCCGCGTTCCCGAGCATCAACTCGTGCGTCTGCCCGACGGGGTGTCGTTCGACGATGCCGCCGCCCTGCCGGTCGCCTATGGCACGGCGCTGCGCATGATGCAGCGCATCGGTCAGGTGAAAGCCGGTGAGCGTGTGCTGATTCTCGGCGCAAGCGGCGGCGTGGGGGTGTGCGCCGTGCAACTGGCAAAGCTCGCGGGGGCCGAAGTCATCGCTTGCGCCGGGTCGCGCGAGAAAGGCGAACGCCTGCGTGAGCTGGGTGCGGACGACATCATCTATTACACCGAGGAAGACTTTGTCGAAGTTGTGCGTGCGCGCTACGGTAAAGCAGCACGTCGTCGCGGTGCCGCCAACAACGGCGGCGTCGATGTCGTCGTGAACTTCACCGGCGGCGACACGTGGACGCGCTCGCTGCGCACCCTGCGTCAGGGTGGGCGCGTACTGACGTGCGGCGCGACGGCGGGCTTCGATCCGAAGGAAGACCTGCGCTTCATCTGGACCTTCGAGTTGCAGATTCGTGGCTCGAACGGCTGGGATCGCGAAGACCTCCACGAACTGCTCGAACTGGTCGCCAGCGGCAAGCTGCGCGTGCTGGTCGACAAGAAGTGGCCGCTGGAAGATGGCGCGAAGGCGCTCGCGTCGCTCGAAAACCGCCAGATCGTCGGCAAGGTCCTGGTGGGCGCATGAGCACGACGACCCGCACCCTGTCCGTCGAACAGGTCCAGCAAGCCTTCGACAACTCGACGTTCATCGCCTGGCTCGGAATGCGCGTCACGTCGCTCGACCACGATGCGCAGACCATCGAAGTCGACATCCCGTTTCAGAACGCGTTCGAGCGTGGCGCGGGCACGCGTCAGTGGCACGGTGGCCCGCTGGCTGCCGTAATCGACACGGTCGGTGACTTCGCCGTCGGCATGCTCGTCGGCCGCGGCCTGCCGACGGTCAACTTCCGCGTCGACTACCTGCGCCCGGCCATCGACACCGATCTGCGCGCCATCGCGCGGGTGCGACGACTCGGCAAAAGCATCGGCGTGGCCGACGTCGATCTGGTCAACGCACAAGGGGCGCTCGTCGCCATCGGGCGGGCGAGTTATGCCACGTTGCCGCCCGCGTAAGCGGTCGGCATCGCATCGGTCACAAGTCATCACTGCCTAACAGATTGACGACGTCGGCGAGATCGCGCCGGCGTCGCGTTTTTCGGAGTTCATCATGCGCAAGTTCCGGGGCTCGTCCCATTCCCGTTCGCGTCGTCAGTTTCTGTATCGCAGTGCCGGCAGCGCTCTGGCCGCCACCTCTGCCGCGCTTGCGGGGACGACCGGCTGGCTCGTTTCACCGACACGTGCTTTCGCGGCCGATGCATCCAGTGCCGCCAACGCGGCACCGCGTCGCGGCGGCACCCTCGTCGCCAGCTGGGGTGGACTGGAACCGCAGGCGCTGTTCGTGCCGGGCGGCGGTGGCTCCAGCCCGTTCATGACGTCGACCAAGATCCTCGAGCGTCTGCTCAAGATCGACGAGAAGCTCGCGTTTCAGCCCGTGCTCGCGACCGACGTCAAGGCCTCGGCCGACTTCAGGACATACACCGTCGCCCTGCGCAAGAACGTGCTCTGGCACGACGGCAAGCCGTTCACCGCAGACGATGTCGTCTACAACGTGCAGGAGCACTGGAAGCCCATCTCTGCGGGTGTCGCGCTCAAGGCACTCAAACGCGTGAGCGCGACCGATGCGCACACCGTCAAACTCGAATTCTCCACGCCGGTGCCGGAGTTCTTCTTCAAGTCGATCCTGGCCGGCCAGTATCAGGTGGTCGTGCCGAAGCATCTTTACGCAGGCAAGGACATCATCACCAACCCGCTCAACAATGCGCCCGTGGGCACCGGCCCGTGGAAGTACGGCCAGTGGGTGCGCGGCAGCTACGTCTCGTACGCGCGCAACGAGCAGTACTGGAACGCTGCGCAACCGTACCCCGACAAGCTCATCGTTCGCTGGTGGGGCGATCCCGCGTCGCGCTCGGCCGCATTGGAGACGGGTGAGCTTGGCGTCGCCTTCTCGAACCCGGTGCCGGCACGCGATATCGACCGCCTCGTCAAGACGGGCAAGATCGCCGTCGACACGCGCGGCTACGAAAACGCCGCGTGGACGGTGACCGTCGAGTTCAACCAGCGACGCGATCACGTCAAGCGCCGGGAAGTGCGTCAGGCGATCCTGCATGCCATCGATCGCAAGTTCATCATCGACACGATCTACTTCGGGCGCGGCAAGCCTGCCGTCTCCCCGATCTTCCGCACCAATGCACTGTTCTTCACGGACGACGTCCCGAAGTACCCGTTCGATCCTGCCAAGGCCAATGCGTTGCTCGATGCCGCCGGCCTGCCGCGCAAGAACGGCACGCGCTTCTCGATCAATCTCGTTGCTGCGGCGTGGTTCGAGGAGAACGCGAAGCTCGGGCAGTACCTCAAGCAGGCGTTGCAGGATGTGGGGATTGCCGTGAAGCTCGACTCGCTCGACCGCGCCACGTCGCTCAAGCGCATTTACAGCGATTACGACTACGACATCGCCATCTCGAATTTCACTGCACCGCTGGAGCTCGTCCCCGTGGTCACGCAGTTCTTCACGACGGACGGCATCGTCAAGGGCGCGGCCTTCCGCAACGCGACAGGCTATTCGAACCCGGCAATGGACGCGCTCGTCGACCGCCTGACCGTGGAGACCGACAACGCGAAGCGTCAGAAGCTCGCGCACGACTTCGCCCGGCTGGCCGCGACCGAGGTACCGCTCGTGCCGCTCGTCGAGATGGAATCGTTCACGCTCTCGCGCACCAACGTGCGCAATGCGACGACCAGCGCCAACGTGCAGGGCGACGCGCTGGCCGACGTCTGGCTCGCCTCGTGATCGGGTAAGGAGACGGCTGCCATGGTGACGCGTCTATTGTTACGCCGGGTCCTTCAGGCCATTCCGCTGCTGCTTGGCGTAATCGTCATGAACTTCTGTCTGATTCAATCGGTGCCCGGTACGTTGCTCGACGTGATGACTGCCGAACAGCAAGTCACCGACCCCGCGCTCATCGAACGTCTGCGGGTGACGTATGGCATGGACAAGCCGCTGTGGCAGCAGTTGCTTCACTACATCAACTCGGTGGTGCACCTCGATCTCGGCTATTCCTACCGGCACAACATGCCCGTGTTCGACGTCATCATGGCGCACCTTCCCGCCACGCTCGTGCTGATGCTGGCGAGCCTGCTGATTGCGGTGATCGTGGGCGTGGCTGCTGGCGTGATCGCCGCCGTGAACGTGAACACGTGGCGCGACACGCTCGTCTCGGTCGCGGCCGTCGTGTGCTTCGCTGCGCCCAGTTTCTGGCTCGGGATCATGCTCATCATCCTGTTCTCCGTGAAGCTGGGATGGTTCCCCGTGGGCGGCATGACCACCATCGGGATGGACTACGGCACCGGTCTTGCCAGCGCCTGGCATGGCTCGCTGGACGTGCTTCACCACCTCACGCTGCCCGCGCTCACGCTCGGCCTGTTCTACGCCGCGACGTATGCACGCGTGATGCGGGCGTCGATGCTTGAGGTCGCGCGTCAGGATCACGTGCGCACCGCGCAGGCGAAAGGGCTCACGCGCAGCGCAGTGATTACCCGTCACATGGTGCGCAACGCCATGCTGCCGGTCGTCACGCTGCTCGGCCTGCAAATCGGCACCGTCCTCGGCGGGAGCATCGTTGTGGAAGCGGTCTTCAGTTGGCCGGGCATCGGCGGCGTGCTGTTCGACAGTGTGATGAGCCGCAACTATCCCGTCGTACTGGGACTGCTCGTACTCAGCTCCGCGCTGGTCATCGTCGCGAATATTGCCGTCGATCTCATCTACACGCGCCTCGATCCTCGTATCCGCACACACGCCTCGTGAGCTTTCGTCTCGCTTTACCGCAATGAACTGGTCTGCAACATGACGTCTTCCGCCGAATCCGCTCTTCCGACTCCTGACGCGCTCGATGCAAGCGCGCCCTCCTCCCTTGCCCGCCCGGCACGCCGGGGATCGCGCACGTGGCAGCAATTCGCCCGTCATGGCGGGGCCGTCGCCGGTGCGGCGCTGCTCACGCTGATCGTAATCGTCGCCGTATGCGCGGGCTGGTGGTATCCCGGAGACCCGCTGCGCATCGTCGCCACGCCCGAGATCTGGCCGTTGGAGCAATGGCAATACCCGCTCGGCACCGACGCGCTGGGACGTGACATCGCCGCCATGCTCGCGCACGGCGCACGCGCAACGCTGGCCATCGGTCTGGTCGCAAGCGTTGCCGCGACGGTCATCGGCGTATCGATCGGTGCCGTTGCCGCGTGGTGGGGCGGATGGATCGATGAAGTCCTGATGCGTTTCACCGAGCTGTTCCAGATCGTGCCGAACGTCGTGTTCGTACTGACGGTCGTCGCGATCCTCGGGCCGCGCATCGAGAACACGGTGATCGCCGTGGCGCTCGTGTCGTGGCCGGCGATTGCCCGGCTCACGCGCGCCGAATGTCTCTCGTTCAAGTCCCGGGAATTCGTACAGGCATGTCGAACGGTGGGCCTGTCGTCGTGGCGCATCGCGCTGCGCGAGGTGCTGCCGAACGCCCTGCCACCGGTGCTCGTGATGGGCACGCTGGTTGTCGCGGGGGCCATCCTCTACGAGTCGGTCGTGTCCTTCCTCGGGCTCGGCGATCCGAACATCGCTAGTTGGGGACGCCAGATCGGTGAAGGCCGCACGCTGATCCGCTCGTCCTGGTACCTGTGCGCCGAGCCAGGCATCGCCATCATGCTCGCCGTGCTCGCGCTCAACCTCGTGGGTGACGGTCTGAACGACGCGCTCAATCCGACGCTTCGCAAGCGCTGATCGCTGAAGTCATCCATCGAACACTCAAGCCCCCTTTTTGTTTCGCTAAACATCATGACGCACCGTTGGCATAACCTCGGCGACCTCGCCGACCGATCTCTCAGTCTCGACACGACGGCCATCGTCGACTTGCGCGACGGCAACCTTCCGCGTACCTACACGCACGCCGACATCGATCGTCTCGCGAGCGGTGTGGCGACGGCGCTGCGCGCGCGCGGCCTGCCGAGCGGTGCGCATGTCGCGATCGCATCGCTCAACCGTGCCGAGTATCTGATCGCCTACTTCGGGATCATGCGCGGGGGCTACGTCGCGGTGCCCATCAACATCAAGCAGTCGCGCGAGATCCTCGATTACGTGATCGACGATGCGGGCATCGCGCTGGCGTTCGTCGACGGCGCACGTCGCGACACCCTGAGTGCACGCGTGCCGGTCATCGACTTCGATGACAAGGGCGCCGATGGCTTCGCCGCACAGATTCGGCCTACGGACTTCGATGTCGTGCGTCCTGCTCACGACGACGTCGCGCAAATGCTCTACACCTCGGGCTCGACGGGCAAACCGAAGGGCGTGCCGCTCACGCACGCTGGTCAACTATGGGCGCTTGGCGCGACGTACGTCCAGCCAGTCCATCCGTCGACCGAGCGCTTCCTGCTCGCGCAGCCGCTGTTCCATATGAACGGGCTCTTCATGGCCAAACGCGCGTTCTCCGTGAACGGCACACTGGTGATCCTGCCGTCGTTCGATGTGTCGACCTATGTCGACGCGCTGGAGCGTTATCGCATCACCGTGCTGGCCGCCGTTCCAACGATGTTCGCGCGCCTTGTGAAAGATCCGCAGACGCTCGCCGGTCGCGACGTCTCGTCGCTCGCCCGCCTCATGCTCGGCTCCGCGCCGATGAGCACCGCCTTGCTCGCCCGCATTCAGGCCGCGTTTCCCACCACGCACATTCACCATGGTTACGGCACGACGGAAGCGGGGCCGAGCATCTTTGGCCCGCATCCGGACGGCATTCCCCTGCCGCCGCTTGCGCTCGGCTATCCGCTCTTCCCCGATACGGTGAAGCTCGTCGACGGTCCCGACGCCAACGAGGGCGTGCTGTGCATGCACAACCCGGCGGTCATGCGCGGGTATCACCGTCTGCCGGAGAAATCGGCGCAAGTGTTGCGTGACGGCTGGTACTACAGCGGCGACGTCATGCGACGCGATGCCAACGGCTTCTTCTACTTCGTCGGACGCGCCGACGACATGTTCGTCTGCGCGGGCGAGAACATCTATCCGGTGGAAGTCGAGAAAGTGCTCGAAGCGCACCCGGAAGTCCGTCAGGCGAGCGTCGTGCCGCTCCCCGACGAGGAGCGCGCCGCCGTGCCGGTCGCCTTCGTGGTGCGTCAGCCCGGCAGCGCCCTGAGCGTCGAAGCGCTCAGGCAGCACGCGCTAGCGAACGGCCCCGCTTATCAGCATCCGCGTCGTGTGGCGTTCGTCACCGAACTGCCGTGGGCGGGGACCAACAAGGTCGACCGTCATTCGCTGCTTCAGCAGGCGCGAGCCCTCGAAGCGACGCAAGGATGGAGCGATCAACGTCAGACTCCAGCCTCTCTTACCGGAACCCTCGCATCATGACCCAACTGTCCGACCTTCAGGACCCGATTCGTCTCGACGGCAAAGTCGCGCTCGTCACGGGGGCGAGCCGTGGCATCGGCCGCGCTATCGCCACCGCGCTGGCCGCACGCGGCGCGACGGTGGCGGTGCACTACAACGCTGCCTCTGCCGATGCCGACGCCCTCGTCTTCCAACTGCTGGCGAGCGGTGCCCGGGCGTTTGCGGTGCAAGCCGACCTGTCGTCTCCGGACGGCGCACGCGCACTGATCGAACGCTTCGTCGGCGCGCTCGCCGCGCATGATCTGCCGCCGCAGTTGGACATTCTCGTGAACAACGCCGGCGTGGGGCTCCGGGCGCGCATCGACGCCGTGACGCCGGAAGACTTCGACCGGGTGTTGCAAGTCAACCTCAAGTCGCCGTTCTTCCTGATTCAGCATGCGCTGAAGCATCTGAGGGACGGCGCACGCATCGTCAATGTCTCATCCATCGGCACACGTGCGGCGTATCCGGAAATGAGCGTCTATGCACCGGCCAAGGCCGGGCTCGAAGCGCTGACGCTGTCGCTGGCCGCCGATCTCGGGGCGCGAGGCATCACCGTCAACACCGTGTTGCCGGGCGCGACGGCGACCGACCTGAACCAGCGCGCGAGCGATCCCGTTGCCAGTCAGGACATCGCCCGCACAGTCGCCCTGGGGCGTGTGGGACAGCCCCGCGACATCGCGGACATCGTGGCGTTCCTCGCCAGCGACGCCGCCCGATGGATCACGGGGCAAGCCATCGATGCCAGCGGCGGTCAGCGTCTTTGACCGGCCACACCCCTCCTGCCCTGATGCCCTGACGCCCACTCCCTGGACCCACCCAATGACGACCCTGCTCGACGTCGAACATCTCACGCTCGATCTGCCGCCCAATGCCGATCGCGCGCATGCGCTTCATGACGTCTCGTTCTCGCTCGCGCGTGGCGAGATCCTGTGTATGGTCGGGGAAAGCGGCTCCGGCAAATCGATGACCGCCAGCACACTGCTCGGTCTGTTGCCGCCCGGCGTGCAGGTGAGTGCGGGACGCATTGCATGGGAAGGCGCAGGCAACCTGCTGACGCTGCCCGACGCCGAGCGCCGCCGCTGGCGCGGTTCGCGCATCGGCATGATCTTTCAGGAGCCGATGACCGCGCTCAATCCGCTGCGCACCATCGGCGATCAGATCGGCGAGGTGTACCGCACGCACACGCGCCTCACCGGCAGCGCGATTCGTGCCCGCACGCTGGAATGGCTCGACGCTGTACAGATTCCGTCGCCGAACGAAACGGCAAAGCGCTATCCGCACGAGTTGTCGGGCGGGCAGCGACAGCGCGCCATGATCGCGATGGCGCTCGCGCTGGAGCCCGAATTGCTGATCGCCGACGAACCGACAACGGCGCTCGACGTGACGACACAGGCGCAGATCCTCACGCTCATTCGCGACTTACAGCGGCGCAAAGGGACCGGTGTACTGTTCATCACGCACGACTTCGGCGTGGTGGCGGAAATCGCGGATCGCGTGGCTGTGATGCGTCATGGGGAGATCGTTGAACAGGGCGCAGCGCAGACGATCCTGACGCGGCCGTCGCACGAGTACACGCGCGCGCTGATCGCGGCGGTACCGTCATTACCCTCGGCAGCATCGGCAACATCGGCAACACCGAACACGTCGCGCGCGAGTGCGACGTTGCCGGTGTCCATCGATGCCACGCCGCCCGTGTTACGCATTGAGCAAGTTCAGAAGACGTACGCGAAACGTAGCTGGATCAACAAGAAGACGCACGCTCACACGGCGGCGTTGCGCGACGTCAGCCTGGATGTCGGCAGCGGCAAGACGCTAGGGATCGTCGGAGAAAGCGGCTCCGGCAAATCGACGCTCGCGCGCGCGATCCTTCGGCTGATGACGCCCGATGCCGGACGCATTCTCTATCGCGGCATCGACCTCGCCACCGGGACACTCGATGCACAGGCACGTCGCGACGCGCTCGACATTCAGATGGTATTTCAGGACCCGTTTAGCTCGTTGAACCCGCGTCGTCGCGTCGGAGACATCGTCACACAAGGACCGATTGCCCGAGGCGAATCACCGCGTGAGGCGCACGCGCATGCGCTCGAACTGTTCGAACTCGTCGGCCTGAGTGCCGACGCGCTCGACCGCTTTCCTCATGAGTTCTCCGGCGGACAACGTCAGCGCATCGGGCTCGCGCGGGCGCTCGCGATGCGTCCGAAGATTCTGGTCGCGGACGAGCCGGTATCGGCGCTCGACGTCTCCGTGCAGGCGCAGGTACTGCGGTTGCTCTCGCGATTGAAGGCCGAACTGGGTCTGTCGATGATTTTCATTACGCACGATCTGCGCATTGCCGCACAACTTTGCGACACGCTCGCCGTCATGAAATCGGGCAGCGTGGTCGAGTACGGCGATACGGCGGCGATCTTCCGTTCGCCCTCACACCCGTACACGCGTGCGCTGCTCGACGCAATTCCCGGGATTTCCGGGCGCAGTCGCGACCGCCTCAATGACGCACAGGCTGACGCACAAGCCCTCTCTGCCGCCTGACGAGCGGCCCCGCGGGCTCCGAGCTACTTGCGCAGATCGGCAATGGACAGATAGGGCAACCAGGTGCCCGACGCCGACAGGCTCGCGAACACGTGCGCCTTGGTCTGCTGGAGAAAGGTGTCGATGTGCTGCCGCGCGAGCGCTTCCGCGCGCGGCGCGTTGCCCGTCACGAGTGCGGCAATGATGCTCTCGTGATCGTGTTCGATACGTGGCCGGATGCCCTGCACTCCGAAGCCAAGCGAAACAAGACGTGCCATGTCGTCCATGAGACCGGCCAGCGTGCGGTAAAGACGTGCGTTACCGCTCGCAGCAGCAATCGTCAGATGAAATTTTCGGTTCGTGTGCAGGAACCATTCGATCTGATGGTCGATGGATTCATGTGCAAAAGGCACTTCGCACGCTTCGTTGAGGCGTTGCAGCAGTTCGGTGTCGACGTTGCCGCACGCCAGACGCGCGGCCATCGGTTCGAGTTGCCCGCGCAAGTTGAAAATTTCCTCGACGTCCGCCAGCGTGACGGGCGAGATCCGATACCCCTGTCGCGGGATGGCGCGCGCGAATCCCTCATGGACCAGCCGCACCAGCGCCACTCGGCAACTCGTACGCGCGATGTCGTAGCGACGCATCAGCTCCGCCTCGGTAATGATGGCGCCCGGCATGATGACGCACGTCAGCACATCGTGCCGGATACGTTCGTAGGCGTCGTCGCCGCGCGCAAGCGCAACGGTATCCTCGGTATCACGGGAGGCGGAAACCATGGTGTTCAGTACCCTCTTGCGGCGTCATAGACGAACGGCAACGGTGCGCCGCGAAGATGTGCGCCGAGCACGTCGGCCACCTGACGCGCCCTCGCTGCATAAGACACCGTCGATGCGATGTGCGGCGTGACGAGGACCTTCGGGTGGCCGCGCAGTGCGTCGTCCGGCGGCAACGGCTCGATGTCGAAGACGTCGACAACCGCCGAGCGCAGACGACCGCTGTCGAGCGCATCGAGCAGCGCCTGCCGGTCGAGATGCACCCCGCGTCCGACCTGAATCAGACTGGCCCCGGCCGGAAGTTGCGCAAACAGCTTGCGCCCGAGAATGCCCCGCGTGGCGTGGGTGTCGGGCAGCAAATTCACGAGAATGTCGGTCTCAGTGAGCAACGCGTCGAGCTGCGCTTCGCCCGCAAAGACGTTCACGTCCGACAGCAATCGCGGCGTCCTTGCCCAGCCGTTCACCTGAAAACCGTTCGCACGCAGACGCATTGCGACCGCACTTCCCAATTCGCCGAGTCCAAGCACACTCACACGCGTGTCGCGTGCGAGACGTCCGGTCAGATCGTTGGCCCAGCGTCCGTCGCGCTGCGCCGTGACGAGCGCCGGCATGTCCCGCACGATCGCCAGCGCGGCGAATGTCACGAAGTCGCTCATGCGCTCGCGCGTTTCCTCCGTCACCATGCGCACGATGGGTACGTCGGTCGGCAGGGCCGGATCGGCCAGAATGTGATCCACACCCGCGGCTGCACTCAGGATCAGCCGCAGTCGAGGGTAGTGGGCAAGGCGTCCGTGATCGGGCTGATAGACGAGCGCGTACTTGACGTTGCGTGCATCGACGAACGGATCGTCCCAGCCGTACACACGCAGGCCCGGCATCAACCGCGCGAAGTGGTGTTGCCATTCGGTCAGCGCGGCAGCGCCGCCCGACTTGATCAATAACGTGTCGCCTTGCATGACTTCGGGAAGGGTGCCCCGCGTCGGGAGATCGGACGCCGGGGCTTCAGGAGAGAGCGGCAGCTCATCCTACCGGGCGCGTCGCGCGCGACTAAGCATTTGTTATCGAATAGCTTATGACGGCCTGAGTGAAAAATATTTCTCGGATTTTCGAGGGTATCGTCCCGTCTGCCGAAACGCCCGACGCGCTGCGCAAACGTCCGCCCGGCGGGCATCATCACCATGCTGCGACGCAACAATTCGTTGAATTGTTTCTATATTCACAATAATGAATCCGTCATCCGGGCATTGTCTGTTCCCGCCGTCACCCGCTATAGTTGGCCCGCCCCCGCGACGCGAGAGGCTCGTTCCTTCGTATATGAAGTGTCATCGAGGCGAACGAGCGGATCTGCGTCATGTTGTAAACGTAGTTATCAATGCGATGCCCCCATCGTCAGTAGAAATGAGAGACACAGCTACCTCCAACGCCGGAATCGACAACAAGCCGCCTACCCCCGAAGAAGTCCGCAAGCGCGTGTTCGCGATTGTCGCGGCCTCGTCCGGGAATCTGGTCGAGTGGTTCGACTTTTACATCTATGCCTTCTGCGCGATCTACTTCGCGCCTGCGTTCTTCCCCAGTTCGGACCCGACCGCCCAGTTGCTCAACACAGCAGGCGTGTTCGCGGCCGGCTTCCTGATGCGCCCCATCGGCGGCTGGATCTTCGGCCGTATTGCCGACCGTAATGGCCGGAAGAACTCCATGGTCATCTCCGTGATGATGATGTGCCTGGGCTCGCTGCTGATCGCCGCGCTGCCGACGTACGCCAGCATCGGTAACTGGGCACCGGCGCTGCTGCTGTTCGCGCGTTTGCTGCAAGGCCTGTCGGTCGGTGGCGAATACGGCACGACGGCAACGTACATGAGTGAAGTGGCGCTCAAGGGCCGTCGCGGCTTCTTCTCGTCGTTCCAGTACGTGACGCTCATCGGCGGTCAGTTGCTCGCGGTGCTCGTGGTCGTGATTCTTCAGCAGTTGCTCAGCGAAGCCGAACTCAAGGCGTGGGGCTGGCGTATTCCGTTCGTGGTCGGTGCGATCACGGCGGTGGTGGCGCTGATGCTGCGTCGTACGCTGCACGAGACGTCGACGAGCGCGAGCCGTAACAACCGCGATGCGGGTTCGATCGCAGGGCTCTTCCGTCATCACAAGGCAGCGTTCTTCACCGTGCTGGGTTACACGGCCGGCGGTTCGCTGATCTTCTACACGTTCACCACCTACATGCAGAAGTATCTGGTGAACACGGCGGGTATGCCGATCAAGACGGCGAGCTACATCATGACCGCCTGCCTGTTCGTCTACATGTGCATGCAGCCGATCTTCGGCATGCTCTCGGACAAGATTGGCCGCCGTAACAACATGCTGCTGTTCGGTGCACTCGGCGCGATTGCCACGGTGCCGATCCTGACGGCGCTCAAGACGGTGCAAAGCCCCATCGCTGCGGGTGTGCTGATCTGCCTGGCGCTCGCCATCGTGAGCTTCTATACGTCGATCAGCGGCATCGTGAAGGCCGAGATGTTCCCGATCGAAGTGCGCGCGCTGGGTGTGGGTCTGGCCTACGCCGTCGCGAACGCGATCTTCGGCGGCTCGGCAGAGTATGTGGCGCTGGGTCTGAAGAAGGCCGGCATGGAGCCGACGTTCTACTGGTACGTCACCGGCATGATGGTGCTGGCATTCGTGGTGAGCTTGCGCCTGCCGCGTCAGGCGAAGTATCTGCATCACGAGCATTGATCGCGTGCTGATACCGCAGTAATACGAAGGAGGCGCAATATTGCGCCTCCTTTGCTTTCAGGCCAGCGCTTTGCGGAAGACCCGCAACGTCTTGAATTCTCCGACTTCCGTGAAGTCCGTGAATTCCGCCTTTTCGGCCCATGCCTGAATCACCAATCTGGCACGGCTGTACGCCGAAGATCCCTTATAGAAAAGCACGTGACCGCCGGGTGCGGTGTGGCGTGCGAAAAGATCGAGAACTTCTTCGTCCGTCTTTGCACCGTAGAGGCTATTCGCTTCGGTACGGAATTCGCACAGATGGAAGAGCGTGACGACATCGAAGACGGGCAGCAACTTCGTGTTGCTCGTGTAGATGTCGCCAAAGTACGCGAGATAGTTTTTGCTGATCTCGGGGCGACGCGTCACCAGATCGACATACGACTTGTACTCCTTGGGCGACGCAGTAATCCCGAACACCGTGTTGTCCAGCGACGGCCGGGCGCACTACTCGCCGACCACGTGATGACCTCCCGTGCCGAAGTGATAGATGCGCTTGCCGGTGAGCTTCATGGCCTCCAGCCAGTCCACGAAATGCACGTCGCAAGGGCACTCCTGCGTGCGCAAACCCCAGTACTGCTTCCAGACATTCATCATGCGTTTCGGCTCTCAGAAGGATCTCAAAAGGATGTCCGGCAAATGTTAGCCACGCACCGCGCCGTCGAGTGACGACAAGTGTTGAGATTTGTGCCGGTTTGTCCTGATGAAACAAATCACATCGATGAGCGCGAATCATCCCGCTTAAAATCGCTTGACCCTCACGTTGCGTGAGGCTTCAGCCTTGTCACACGCCAGAAGATCACGGGAGTTTCCATGCGGCTCAAAGTCGGTGAATTAGCCAAACGTAGCGGCCTGACGGTGCGCGCGCTTCACCACTACGACACGCTCGGCCTGCTCTCGCCTTCGGCACGCTCCGATGCCGGTTATCGACTCTATGACCTGAGCGACATCGCCCGTCTGCACGAGATTCAGGCGCTGCGTCGTTTCGGTATGTCGCTCGCCGACATCGGCCAATGGCTGGCAAGCCGGGATGCATCGAATAGCAGCAACGACACGCAAAGCGCCTACGATGGTCTGGAGGCGCTTATCGCACGGCAGATCGACATGCTCACGCATCAGATCGACGACGCGAGCCGCCTGCGCGAACGCCTTGTCCGACTGCAATCGCAGTTGGCATCGGGCGAAGCCCCGGAACTTGCCGAATGGTTGTCGACGCTGGAGCTGATGAACATGTACGACAAATACTTCTCGCAAGACGAACTCGCCCGCTTCCCGCTGTACCAGAACAAACAGGCGCACGGATCCGACTGGCCGGCCATCGTGGCCGAGGTGAGGGATCTGATAGCACGGGGGGAGCCCTCGACGGGAGAAACGGCGCAGGCAGTCGCTCGTCGCTGGATGGCCATGATCAAGCGCGATACGAACGCAGACGCGCGTCTGCTCGCCAAGCTCAATCTGATGCATCTGAGCGAGCCGTCGATGCAATCGCAGACGGGGATTACGGGCGATGTGATGCAGTACATCAAGGAAGCTTTCGGGCAGACCAAGCTGCGAATCTACCGAAAGTATCTCGACGACGCCGAATACCGCGTCCTCGCGGACAATTACCTCAACCACACCGACGAGTGGCCGGTCCTCATCGGCGCATTGCGTGACCAGCTGGAAGCCGGTGCACCGCCCGAAGCGCCTGAAGTGCAGACGCTCATCCGCCAATGGCTGACGTACTTCCGTTCATACGCGGGCGATAACCCCGCCACGCACATGAAGATCCGTGAGGCACATCGTCTCGAACCCGAACTGATGGAAGGGTCCTTCATCGACATGCCCCTGCTGGAGTATGTGAAGCAGGGTGTTGCGGTGGCGATGGGCGCGAGGTAAGCCTGACGCTCAGGCGTCTTCGCCCGCAGCAAGGCGAGCGCTCTGCCAGATAGCGTCGAGCACGTGGTGCGGCTGGTGGCGACGCCGGTAGAGCGCGATGTCGAAGCCGATCTGCCAGTCTTTCCCGCCAACGATGGCGAGCGTGCCACGCGCGACGTCGTCGGCCACCAGACGCTGCGGCAACCAGGCGATGCCTGCACCGCGTCGCGCCATGGCGAGAATCGCTTCGTACGAATCGGCCTGATAAACCGGCTTGAGCGTTGGACGGTTCGGCATCTCCGCGAGATGTCGGGCAAGCACCGCGCGCAGCGTCAGCGTGCGCGTGAATGCCAGCCATGGGATGGGCGACGGCCCGGCTGCGAGCCGATACTTCGCCCGCCCCTTCGCATCGAGCGCACTGACCGGCACCAGCACCTCACGCGCCACACTCAGCCAGTCGAAACGGTCCTGATCGATGAGCAGCCGCGTGTGTGCGCTGGAATAGACGATCAGCAGATCGACCTCACCGGCCGCGAGCCGGAGGATGGCCTCTTCTGCCCCGCCAGTGGACAGCGTTGCCGTGAAGAAGCCGATGCGCGAGACGGTTTCGTCGTACCAATCCGGGAAGAACGTCGCGGCCAGCGTGCGGCCGGTGGCGATCTTCAGGTTGTTTTCGAGCGTGGGGGCAGCGTCCTGCAACTGTGTGCGGGCGCTGTGAAGAATGTCGAGCGCGTTGGTGGCGGCGTCGAGAAACACGGTGCCGGCGGCGGTGAGTTCGAGCGGTTTGCTCCGCTCGACGAGACGCGTGCCCACCCATTCTTCGAGCGCGCGGATGCGTCGGCCGAATGCCGGATGCGTGACGAATCGGTTCTCCGCCGCCCGCGTGAAGCTGCGCGTGCGTGCCAGTTCGACGAAGTCTTCAAGCCATCGCAGTTGCATGCCGCCTCCTCACTCCCTCTTTAGTCGCGCTTCGCCACGCCTAGTCACGCCTGGTCACGCTTAGCCACACCCAGCCGCTTGCTTGCGGTCGACGGATAACGGTCGGCCGCTGCGCTCTCGTCCATACGGCCCGCTCAGGCCTTCGACAGCGACTTGAGCGCGTGCTTGATACCGTCCGACACGCTCGTGCCGTCGGGCACGGATTTGACTGCCGCGAGCGCTTCCTTGTCGGAGTAGCCCAGCGCGAGCAGTGCGTTGACGACGTCGCTCTTGTGGTCGTGCGGGGCGGCTGCACCAGCGACGGTACCGAGTTGCGCGCCGAGCTTGCCCTTGAGTTCGAGCAGCAGACGCTCGGCCGTCTTCTTGCCGATGCCCGGGATCTTCGTCAGACGTCCGGATTCCTGCAACGTGACCGCCTGCGCAATGTCGGCCACGCTCATGCCCGAGAGGATCGCGAGTGCGGTGCGTGCACCGACGCCCGAAATCTTGAGCAGTTCGCGGAAGGTGTTGCGCTCGTCAGGAGAGCCGAAACCGAAGAGCAGTTGCGCGTCTTCGCGCACGATGAACTGCGTGAGCAACGTCACGCGCTCACCGACGTTCGGCAGGTTGAAGAAAGTGCTCATCGGCACCGAGATTTCATAACCCACACCCTGGCAATCGACCAGGATGTGCGGCGGATTCTTTTCCAGCAGCGTGCCGGAGATGCGGCCAATCATTGACGCCCCGAGAGAGTGACTTCGACAGGCGGCAAGTTTAGCAAACCGTTCGGGTGGCTTTGGGGTTTGGAGTGCAGGTTTTCATCGATGCCGCGCGGGGCATGGGGAAGTTCGGATAAGTGCGCGGCGAAGCCCACCGTAAGCCTTTGATCGCAATGAGGTTTCGTTTCGACGGCTTCTTCTCGAGTGTCAGCGGGGTGCGGGAATCCTTGTAAGACTCGTGGTCCTGCTCTCACATTTGGAATCGCTGTGTTTCATCTTCAATCCCGCACGCCCCACCTGCTGCCCAATCCGGCAGTCTTCGCCGGACCCGATACCGCTCACTCGACGGAACAAAAAATGGCAAAACGGCTTGTCCTTTTTAACTACCCAGGCGACGTGAACAACACCACGTCGATTTACGAACTCGGATGGCTGATGGCGGAGAAGCATCGCGTCCTGCTGGTTGACGCAGATCCGACGTGCAATTTGACGAGTCTGATACTGCGTGACGGATTTGACGAGTACTACGCTAGCGAGAACACAGGTCGCCAAAACTTGAAGGATGCAACAAGTGCCGCATTCAAGCTGGACACGTTGCCCATAAAGCTCATCGAATGCCCATCCGTGCAACAGGCGCCGAACCTTCATCTGCTTCCAGGTCATCCCAATCTGGCCGAGTGGGACTTCTACCTCATGCTCGCACAAGATGCGGATGAGAAATATGGCTCGCTTAAAAGCACGCCCGGCGCTTTCAATAATCTAATCGCGTCGTGCGAGAGCAAGTACAACATCGACTTCACGCTAATCAACCTCGGCCCCGGGATCGGTGGGATCAATCAAAATCTCTTCATTCACAGCGATGTCTTCGTCGTGCCGACAATGCCATCACCGGGCTCCGTCAAAGCGCTCGAGCCACTCAAATATGTGACGGCGCGTTGGGTCCGATGGAAAAACGAATCGATCGAAACACTGGAAGACGCGGTTTACCCTTTGCGTCCCGGGACACCAAAGTTTGGCGGCATGCTGATTCAGCGATTCAGTTATAGGAACGGCCGGACGATGAGCCCCCATCGTCAGAATGCGGCGGATATTAAGTCAGCGATCTCGAATGACGTCTTCCCGCACCTGCTGAATCAGGACATGTGCTTCCTGCCGGATCAATACCCTGCCGCTATCCGAGACGATGGTTACTGCCTGCAGGAAATGGACGACTTCAGTGCACTTCGCAACAAGGCAATCGAGGTTGGCATCCCGGCCTTCGCACTTTCAGATGCTCACGCGGGAGAGATCGGGCCTTTATCGATGGAAGAAGTGCGACAGCGCGATCACCTTCGTGCGCAACTTGATCGTATAAACGCTGGACTCACTTCGCTTTTCAAACATGTTTGATTCACTACGTGCCTTCCGTTCCAACATGGACGACGTCGACGCGATGACCGTCATTCATGACTATTTGGCGGAGAACAAGCTTCGGGCGAGGAGTCTGGACGACGTGCTACGGTCGAAGGTTGTGTCGTCGGTTAGCGCGTTTGATCGACTTCTACACGACGTCATTCATACCGGCATGGTCGACATTTATGCAGGCCAACGCGCATCGACCCCAAAGTATCTTGGCGAGACGATTCCGATTGGCATCGTCGTCCGACTAAAGGTCGCTGGCGATTCGCCTAACGACAACGTCTTTTCCAGAACGATACAAAACAAGCTACGTGCCTTGTCCTTTCAGAGTCCCGATAAAGTTGCCGACGGGCTCAGCTACATCTGGGCTGAGAACCGGAAATGGCAGAAGATTGCTGCCGTGATGGGCGAAGACGAAACCTACGTCCGCGCGACATTGGAAACAATTGTGCGTAGACGAAACTCCATCGCCCACGAAGCCGATATGGACGCGGAATACAAGTTCAAACGATCCATCGATCTCCAGTTGACCACTGACTTTGCCCGCTTCATCAGAAAGCTAGGCGAAACAATCCATGGGTTAGTTCACTAATCGCATGCTGCCGCCTCGCCCGCGAGGCGGCCTCATCGTTAGCCATTCCCCTCAACCCCTTCCACCAAATCCCCCGTCGAGCGCTTTGCTGCCGAGCGCAGGCATTCAAGCGCTTCGACGACCGCCGCGCGGTTCGCACCATCATCCCGCCAGTACATCGAGACACCACCGAACCCGGCGAGACGTAAAGGCACAATGCGCAGCGCCCCGAGAGCCTGCAAGCGGCTCGCCGTGCGGTGCGACGCCAGACCGATCATGTCGCTGTTGTTGAGCAGTGTGAGATTGAGAATCGTCGAGTTCGATTCGACGGTGTCGTTCGGAAGCGAATACCCCGCTTCGGCCAGCGCCGACTCCAGCGCGTTGCGGATCGGTGTGCCGCGCGGCCAGACGACCCAGCGGTAACGCTGAATATCGGCCCAATCCACCGCCGGCAACGAGAACACCGGATGCCGCGTTCTTGCGACGAAGTGCAGCGGCTCCAGATACAGCGCCTCCGTGCGCACGTTCCGGTCTTGCAACTCAGGGGCCGAGCGTCCAACAACGATATCGATCTCGCTGTGGGCCAGCTGATTCATCAACCGGTCCATCGTGTTTTCGACGACGCGCGCCTGCACCCGGGGCATGCGTTGCAGCAGCAGCAATACCGCGAGCGGCACCGTATCCGCCGACGACGCCCCCGACGTCCCGATCGCCACCAACCCGCTCCCGCCTTCGCGCATGGCGTCGAGATCGTCTCGCGCCGTGTCGAGCTGCGCTTCGATGCGTCTCGCATGCTGAATCAGCGCCTCGCCGTACGACGTCGGCCGCAGTCCGCGCGCCTGACGCTCAAACAGCGGCAAGCCGATGTCGTCCTCCAGATCCTTGAGCCACTTCGACAACCCGGGCTGTGTCGTGTTGAGCAGCGCGGCGGACTGGCTCATGTTGCCCGTCTCCGCGAGGGTCAGCAGCATCTGCAAGTTGCGCAGACGCAGTCGTTGAGTCCAATCCATGCGCTGTCTCCCGGCACCTCGACGGTGCCGCCCAAATCACTCGACCCATACATTTTTTCGTATGGATCCGATGATTTTTTCATTTCAAAGAATATGTCTCGCCGAGTATAACGCTATCCATAGACCCGAAAACCACCACGTACGCCGTCGGCAATACCCGCCAGACGAGCTAACCGGGCCCCCTTCCAACATGGAGACAAGCATGTCCGACCGCGCCCCCAGCGCCGAACGCGCTGCCTATTACGAACACATCGGTCACAACCACATGGCCCCGCTGTGGGAATCGCTGCACAGTCTGGTGCCGCCCCAGCCGCGCCCGCGCGTTGTACCCGCCATCTGGAAATACAACGAAGTGCGCCCGCTCGTGATGGAAGCGGGCCGCGTCATCAGCGCCGAAGAAGCCGTGCGTCGTGTGCTGATTCTGCAGAACCCCGGCACGCCGGGCTCGTCGAGCATCACCGGTTCGCTCTATGCCGGTCTGCAACTGATCCTGCCGGGCGAAATCGCGCCGAGCCATCGTCACACGCAATCGGCGCTGCGCTTCATCGTGGAAGGCAGCGGCGCATGGACGGCCGTCAACGGCGAGCGCACCACGATGCATCCGGGCGACTTCATCATCACGCCGTCGTGGACGTGGCACGACCACGGCAATCCGGCCGATGGCGAGCCGGTCGTGTGGCTCGACGGCCTCGACATCCCGCTCGTGCAGTACTTCGACGCCGGTTTCGCCGAGAACTACCCCGAATCGCAGCAACCCGTGCAGCGCCCCGAGGGCGACAGCTTCGCGCGCTACGGTTTCAACATGCTGCCGGTGCACCATAAGGTGAGCGACCCGACGTCGCCGATCTTCAGCTACCCGTACGCCCGCTCGCGCGAAGCGCTCGACACGCTGTACCGCAACGGTGAACTCGATCCGTGGGACGGCATCAAGCTGCGCTACGTCAATCCGGCGACCGGTGGCTGGCCCATGCCGACGATGGCAACGTTCATGCAATACCTGCCGGCCGGCTTCCAGGGCAAGACCTATCGCAGCACCGATGCAACGGTCTTCTCGGTCGTCGAAGGCCGCGGCACGGTACGCATCGGCGACGACGTGTTCCAGTTCGAGCCGCGCGATCACTTCGTGGTGCCATCGTGGGCACCGGTGCAACTCGCCGCGCTCGACGACGCCGTGCTGTTCAGCTACTCCGACCGCCCGGTGCTCACCGCGCTGAATTTGCTGCGCGAGTCGCGCACCTGAGCGAGATCCGACGATTTGACGACCTCACGCGTGCGCCACGCCTGCGTGGCACGCGCGAGGTCATCGCCCTTCCCCTTAATTCGCTGAGTCAATCACCATGTCCTACGTCTTCACCCCGCCCGCCGTCGTCGGCATTCCCGTTGTCGGCAGCAACGACCAGTTCGCCGTGCGTCGCGTGTACTGCGTCGGCCGCAACTACGCCGCCCATGCCCGTGAAATGGGCTTCGATCCGGACCGCGAACCGCCGTTCTTCTTCTGCAAGCCGGCCGACGCCGTGCTGCCGGTCGCGTACGGCGACACGCTGGAACTGAAGTACCCGGCGCAGACGAGCAACTACCACTACGAAGCCGAACTGGTCGCCGTGATCGGCAAGGCCGGCTCCGACATTCCGCTCGATCAGGCACTGGAACACGTCTGGGGTTACGCCGTCGGTCTGGACATGACGCGTCGCGATCTGCAAATGAAGATGCGCGAGATGGGCCGCCCGTGGGAAATCGGCAAGGCCTTCGATGCATCGGCACCGATCGGCCCGATCCATCCGGTCTCTAGCGTCGGTCACGTCGAAAAGGCCGCGATCTCGCTGACCGTGGACGGCGTGCAAAAGCAAAAGAGCGACGTCACGCATCTGATCTGGTCGGTCGCCGAGACGGTCTCGTACCTGTCGCAATTCTTCCGTCTGGAACCGGGCGACCTGATCTACACGGGCACCCCGGAAGGCGTCGGCCCGGTCAAGGCAGGCGAGACGATGGTCACGGCCGTCGAAGGTCTCGGCGAGATCACGGTGCGCGTGGTCTGAGGCAACGGTCATGCAGCTCTACAGCTTTTTCAACAGTTCGACGTCGTACCGCGTGCGTATCGCGCTCGCGCTCAAGGGACTCGCGTTCGACACCATTCCGGTGAACATCCGTGTCGGCGAGCATCGCGCACAACCCTATGTCGACGAAGTGAACGCCTCGGCCACCGTGCCCGCGCTGGTCGATGGCGACGTATCGCTCGGCCAGTCGCTCGCGATCATCGACTATCTCGACGCGAAGTATCCGCAGTCGCGTCTGGTGCCGCAGGACATCGAAGCGCGCGCCCGCGTGCTCGAACTGTCAATGCTCATCAGTTGTGACATCCACCCGGTGAACAACCTACGCATTCTGAAGTATCTGCAAGGGCCGCTCGCTTTGTCGGCCGAGCAGAAAGATGCGTGGTATCGCCACTGGGTCGCAGAAGGCATGGCCGGAGTGGAGCGTCTGCTGGTGAAGTACGGACACGGCGCGTGGTGCTTCGGCGACACGCCCACGCTGGCCGACGTCTGCCTGATCCCGCAGATCGCCAACGCCCAGCGCATGGGTTGCGATCTGTCGGCGTATCCACGGGCTATGGCGGTGTTCGCGCAGGCGGAAACGCACCCGGCGTTTCTTGCAGCGGCACCCAACCGTCAACCGGATTACTCGGTGTGACGCACGCGCAGCCGGGGTGCTGACACGCCCCCGGCCGCACGTGCCGGAAGTGAATGAAAAAGCAGGAGGGCAGGCACTGCCCGAGGAGACAAGCATGACGCAACCCCATCAACCCAAAGCGCTGGTCGTCGGCGGCGGCATCGGCGGACTCGCCGCTGCACTCGCACTCGCCAATCAGGGCGTGCAGATCGAACTGCTGGAACAGGCCGAGACCATCGGCGAAATCGGTGCAGGCATCCAGTTGGCGGCCAACGCCTTCGCTGCACTCGATGCCCTTGGCGTCGGCGAGGCCGCGCGCGGACGCTCGGTCTTCACCGATCACATCACGCTGCGCGACGCCATCGATCGCAGCATCATCGCGGAAGTCGACGTCGGCACGCCGTATCGCGAGCGCTTCGGCAATCCGTACGCCGTGATCCATCGCGCAGACATTCATCTGTCGATCCTCGAAGCCGTACAACGCAATCCGCGAATCCAGTTCCGCACGGCAACGCGCGTTGTGTCGCTGGAGCAGGATGCGAACGGCGTCACCGTCATCGATCAGCACGGCGAGCGTCACACGGCCGACGCCGTGATCGGATGCGACGGCGTGAAGTCCGCCGTGCGTGCCGCACTGATCGGCGACGAGCCGCGCGTGACGGGCCATGTGGTCTACCGCGCAGTGGTCGACGTCGAGAACATGCCGCAGGACTTGCAGGTCAACGCGCCGGTCGTATGGGCCGGCCCGAACTGTCACCTCGTGCACTACCCGCTGCGTGGCGGCAAGCAATACAACCTCGTCGTGACCTTCCATAGCCGTGAACAGGAAGTATGGGGCGTGCGCGACGGCAGTAAAGAAGAAGTGCTGTCGTACTTCGAAGGCATCGACGCGCTGCCGCACCAGATGCTCGACCGTCCGACGTCGTGGCGTCGCTGGGCCACCGCCGACCGTGACCCGGTCGCGCAGTGGAGCTTCGGCCGCGCGACCATCCTCGGCGACGCGGCGCACCCGATGACGCAGTACATCGCGCAAGGCGCGTGTCAGGCCCTCGAAGACGCCGTCACCCTCGGTGCCGCCTATACGGCTGCGAACGGCGACTTCACCGAAGCCTTCCGTCGCTACGAACACGCCCGCATTCCGCGCACCGCACGCGTGCTGTACGGCGCGCGCGACATGGGTCGCGTCTATCACGCCAAGGGCGTGGATCGCTGGGTGCGCAACTCGCTGTGGAAGGGCCGCACGCAGACGCAGTTCTACGACGCGCTGCAATGGCTGCACGGCTGGCGTGCCGAGAACTGCCTGTCGCAAACCCCGTGGCTGGCCGACGCATGATCGGCTGAGCGCAATACCCCACGCGGAACAAAAAAATTCCACCGCGTGGACCCGTCGCGCGACGCTTGCCTGTTGCCGCGCGACTTCTGGCACCCTAGAGGAGACACCCCATGCCAGCGAATCCCATCAACGTGACGGCGTTCATCGACCGGCATCGCATCTCGCCGTTTCAGATGATGATCGTCGTTCTGTGCTTCCTGATCGTCGCCATCGACGGTTTCGATACCGCCGCCATCGGTTTCATCGCCCCCGCGATTCGTGCCGAATGGTCGCTCACGCCCGCGCATCTCGCCCCGTTGTTCGGTGCGGGACTTGCCGGTCTCATGGCCGGTGCGTTCCTGTTCGGCCCGCTCGCCGACAAGCTCGGACGCAAGACCATCCTGATCTTCTCGGTCCTCTTCTTCGGTGTCGCGAGTCTCGCCTCGGCCTGGTCGATGGATCTGTGGCACCTCATCGCGCTGCGCTTTCTGACGGGCCTCGGCCTCGGCGGTGCCATGCCGAACGCGATCACGCTGACGTCGGAGTACTGCCCCGACTCGCGCCGTTCGTTCCTCGTGACGACCATGTTCTGCGGCTTCACCCTCGGCTCGGCCCTCGGTGGCCTCGCCTCGGCAGGCCTGATCGAAGCTTTCGGCTGGCGTTCGGTGCTGATCGTCGGCGGCATCATGCCCATCGTGCTCGGCGTGATCCTGATCCGTGCACTGCCCGAGTCGGTGCGCTATCTGGTGATGGCGGGCAAGTCGCCGGAGCGCGTGGCCGCGTCGCTGCAACGCATTGCGCCGCATGAGGATCTGCGCGGTGCAACGTTCAATGTGGCGATGAAGCCGTCGACCACGTCGCCGGTGCGCCATCTCTTCACGCCCGAGTTGCTGCGTGGCACGTTGCTCTTCTGGGTGACGTTCTTCATGAGCCTGCTGGTGATCTATCTGCTCTCGAGCTGGCTGCCGACGTTGCTTCGCACCAATGGCCTTACGCTGCGTAACGCGGCCATCGTCACCGCGATGTTCCAGGTGGGTGGCACGCTCGGGGCCATCGTGCTCGGCTGGTTGATGGACCGTTTCAATCCGCATTACGTGCTCGCGGCCGCCTACGTACTGGCTGGCGTATGCGTGGCCGCCGTCGGCCCGCTGGCCAGTTCGCCGGTGCTCGCGTCGGTGGCCGTGTTCTGGGCCGGGTTCTGCGTCTCGGGCGGACAGGTCGGCGCGAACGCGCTCTCCGCCGAGTTCTATCCGACGGATTGCCGTGCGACCGGTGTGAGCTGGGCGAACGGTGTCGGGCGTTTGGGGTCGGTGGTCGGCTCGGTCGGCGGCGCATCGATGCTCGCCATGGGCTGGTCGATGCCCGCGCTGTTCGCCGCCATCGGCGTGCCTGCGGTGCTGGCTGGCTTCACGATGCTGACGCTCGGGCGCATTCGCCATCGTCAGGCCGTGCTGGCCGTGGAAGCCGCTGCATAACACTGCAAACGCTGCATAAGCTTGTGCGGATCCAGCGCGCAATCCGTCGCGGATAGGGATAGAGTGTCGACTGACGGCGAATCGAGGTGCCTGCACACCCGTCGCCGTCGGTCCAAATTCCTCTGACGGAGATTGAAGGTGTCGCTGCCCCCCTTGCTGGTCATCATCCCGATGCATCCCGAGCAGTTGTCCGAACTGCAAACCCGTTTCGAAGTGATTTACCGCCCGAGCCACCATCCGACGCCGGAAGGCTGGGGACCTGACGGGGAGCGCGTGCGTTTCGTGCTCACCAACGGTTCACGCGGCATGAGCGCCGCCGAGCTGACACACCTGCCCAACGTCGAGCTGGTCAGCGCACTGGGGGCCGGTTACGAGAATCTGGACATTGCGGCGATGCGCGCGCGCGACATCGTGGTGGTGCATGGCGCAGGTGCCAACGCACCGACCGTGGCGGATCAGGGCTTCGCCCTGTTGCTCGCCGCGATTCGCCGTATTCCGGAATATGACGCGGCGTGCCGCAAGGGCATCTGGCGCGACGCGCTGCCGATGCAGCCGGGTGTGGCCGGTAAGAAACTCGGAATCGTTGGTCTGGGCGCGGTCGGCCGTCAGTTCGCCAAACGCGGCGAAGGTTTCGACATGCAGATCGGCTACCGAAACCGCAACCGTCGCGACGATCTCCCGTCGCACTATCAATACTTCGACAGCGTGACGGCACTGGCCGAATGGGCCGACATTCTGGTGGTGACGGCACCGGGCGGCGCAGAGTCCCATCACATGATCAACGCCGACGTGTTGCGCGCGCTCGGCAAAGACGGCTTTCTCGTCAACCTGGGACGTGGCAGCGTCGTCGATACCGCAGCGCTTGCCGACGCACTTCGCAACGGCGTGATAGCTGGCGCAGGGCTGGACGTCTACGAAGGCGAGCCGTCGCCGCCCGCAGCACTCATCGACTTGCAGAACATCGTGCTGAGCCCGCACGTGGCAGGCCGCTCGCCGGAAGCGGAAGCCGCCACGCTCTCGATGTTCATGGAGAACACCCGCCGCTATCAGGCGGGCGAACCGGTGATGACGCCGCTGTGAGCCGCTGACCCAAGCGCCATGATTCAGTGATTATCGAGCCCGTCGATGCTTCGCACGGGAGACGGCGAGAGCGTCTCGCCGTCATTGACGGGCTCGAACTCGATGCTGCTCTTGGCGCTGCCCGTCGCGAAAACGGTATCGCAAGTCGGGCACTTCACTTCGGCATCCGAATGGAGATAGTCGTGGAGCGCCTGTACGGTCGGCTCACTGGCCGCCACGGCGAATCGGGACTTGCAGGTCGGGCAAACGACGAAACCGGTATGGATCGACAGCATTGTCAGCCTCCTGAACGGTCATCATGGAACGCAGTCGATTCTACAGCCAGTCGGTACGTCGGGGTCTCACGCGGGTTGCGTCGTCGCGAGCGTCTCGGTCATCGCGTTCGTTGGCCGCCACACCAATCGTCGGCTCGGCATGCGGTTCACGTTCACCCGCTTGCACATCTTGCGCATGATGCGCATGCTGCACCGGGTCGAAGTCGCGCCATTCGCCGCCTTCCCACACACCATTCGCCTGTTCGATCTCTGCGACGCCTGCATCGCGCAGCACGGCAATCGCCGTATCCGCCGTGGATTCGCTGACGTGCGTGGCCAGCATCACCCCGGCATCGCGCATACCTGCTTGCTTTGACGACACGCGCTCACGACTTTGCATGCGGCGCAAAGCGCCGAGAAATGCGCCCAGATAGGCCCCGGCCATCATGCCGACGACAGGCACGAGCCAGAAGCGCCAGATCGCGACGTAGAGCAACGCCCCCAGCGCAAGCCCGAACGCGCCACCGGCGATGATGCCCTGTGCCGCCCCCCGGCTCGCCGGGCGCGCCGCAGCATCGGCGTCGACATCGCCGCCCATCGGAAACTTCGCGTGCTGGCCAGTGGGATTCAGAAAGAACACCGACACGTCTGACGGCCGAAACGACCGGTCGTACAACCGGCTCGCCACCAGATTCGCCTGATCGAACGTCGTGAATCGCCCTGCCACGATCATCGCCATCGCCTATCTCCCTTTGCTGATGTCATGCATCGATTCCAATGGGATAAGCGTCAGGCCGCTTCGTTTCATCAAGGAATCCTTATGGCATGGCCGTCGGCATTGAGAAAATCAATGCATGGGAACCCGGCCTGCCCTGCAAGAATCGCAACATTACCCCCTCATTGGGAGCATCTATGGCTCGCGCAATCTGGAAGGGTGCCATCAGCTTCGGACTGGTCAACGTGCCCGTCACGCTGTTTCCTGCGTCGACGACACACAAGCTCGATCTCGACTGGCTCGACAAGCGCACCATGTCCCCGGTCGGCTACAAGCGCGTGAACAAGGAGAACGGCAAAGAGGTGCCGCGCGACCAGATCGTGCACGGCTACGAGTACGAGAAGGGCAACTATGTCGTGCTCAGCGACGACGAAATCCGCTCGGCCAACCCGACCGCGACGCAGACCGTCGACATTCTGGCGTTCGTCGACGCGACAGACGTCTCCTTCATGTATCTCGACACGCCGTACTACCTCGTGCCCGAGCGCGGCGGCGCGAAGGCCTACGCGCTGCTGCACGCGGCGCTCATCAGGGCGGGCAAACTCGGCATTGCACGCGTGGTGATGCACACACGCGCGCATCTCGCGGTGCTCGCACCGGCCGGCGACGCGCTCGTGCTCGACACCCTTCGATGGCAGGACGAGATGCGCGATCCGGCCGAGGTCGGGCTGACAAAGGAGAAGTTGCAGAAGCTCGCCGCGCCCGGCGAGCGCGAACTGGATATGGCGATCCGGCTGATCGACGAGATGTCCGGCCCCTGGCGTCCCGGCGACTATCACGACACGTTTCAGGATGACCTCAAGGCGCTCATCGACCGCAAGATCGCGTCCGGCCAGACACGCGAAGTCGCGCAAATCGAAGCGAGCGCACCGAAGCTGGCGAGCAATGCAAACGTCACCGATCTGATGGCGCTGCTCAAGCAGAGCCTCGGGACGAAGGGTAAGCGCGACGCCGTCACCGTCGAAGCGCAGGACGTCGAGGAGAAACCTGCGAAGGCGCGCAAGTCGACAAACGCGTCCGATGGCAAGACAGGTAAGAAGACGGCGACGAAGAAGGCTGCGACCAAGCGCACCGAGTCGGCCAAGTCCACCAAATCCAAGTGAGCGCGACGATGCCCAGACGCGCCTCAGGTCAGACGACCAAGACAACGAAAGCGAGAGCAACGAGCAGTCGAAAATCCGCCGACCCGCTCGCGGCGTATGACGCGAAACGCAACTTCTCCGCGACGCCCGAGCCACGCGGTAAGCGTGCGGCCCGCAAGCATGCGCTGCGATATGTCATCCAACGACATGACGCCAGCCATCTTCACTACGACTTCCGTCTCGAACTCGACGGCACGCTGCGTTCGTGGGCGCTGCCGAAGCAACCGAGTCCGGACGTCAGCCGTCCGCGACTGGCCGTTCAGGTCGAAGATCATCCGCTCGCTTACGCCGACTTCGAAGGCGACATTCCTGCGGGCAACTACGGTGCGGGACACGTCGACATCTGGGATAGCGGAGTCTGGATACCCGACGGCAACGCATCGCGCGATTATGCGCACGGCAAGTTGTCGTTCACATTGCAAGGTCAGCGACTCAGCGGTCACTGGACGCTGGTGCGCACCGAAAAACCCGCGCGTCAGCCGCAATGGTTACTGATTCACCGGCATGACGATGGACATGCGTCACCGCACGCCGAGCCACCGACAGCGAAGCCTGCAACGTCACGTAAATCTTCGGTGAAACCGCCCGATGAGATGCGTCCGATGCTGGCGACGCTCGTCGATCAGGCGCCGTCATCGGAAGGATGGCACGCCGAGTTGAAGCTCGATGGCTATCGCGTCCTCATCCGCATCGCAGGCAGCGACATTCGCGTCTTCACACGCTCGGGGCAAGATTGGACGCACCGCTTCCAGCCCGCAGTCGCCGCCTTGCGCGAGCGCGGCCTCCCGAATGCGTGGCTCGACGGCGAGGCCGTCGTCACGAACGCGCATGGATTGCCGGACTTTCAGGCGTTACAACGAGCGTTCGACGAGGACACCCAGAGCGCCATCGTCATTTACGTCTTCGATCTGCCGTGGTGTAACGGACAGGATCTGCGCGATGCGCCCTTGCACGAACGTCAGACGAGGCTCGCGAGCGTGTTTGAAGGCAACGAGACGGATGCCGTTCGGGTCCTCCAACCTGTCGCAGGCGATCTCGGTTCGCTCTGGCACGGCGCATGCGAAGCGGGCCTCGAAGGCATCATGGTCAAGCGCGACGACTCGACCTACGTCGACGGTCGCAGCGACGCGTGGCGCAAGCTCAAGTGTTCGCAGCGTCAGGAGTTCGTCGTGGTGGGGTTCACGGAGCCGTCCGGTTCGCGACAGGGCTTCGGTGCGTTGCTGCTCGGTTATTACGACGACGATGGCGAGACGCTGCGCTATGCGGGTAAGGTCGGCACCGGCTTCGACACCGAGGCGCTGCTGCGCATGCGCAAGCAACTCGACGCTGTCGAGACGCCTCGCCCTGCCCTGTCTCCTGCGCCGCGTCCGGGGGGACGAGCGCTTGTGCACTGGGTGCGTCCGATGCTGATCGCAGAAGTTCGCTTCGCCGAGTGGACGCGTGACGGTCACGTGCGTCAGGCCGCGTTTCACGCAATGCGCACCGACAAACCGGCGAAGGAGATTCGCCGCGAAATTCGACGTGAAACGCACCGCAACGGTGCCGTCAACTCATCGAAGGAGATGCCGTCCATGCCGAAAGCTGCGAGTACCGCCCGGTCGAAGTCATCCGCCCTTTCCGTGAAAATCACACACGGCGAACGCGTGATGGATACGCATTCGGGCGTGACGAAAGTCGAGCTTGCCGAGTATTACGACGCCGTCAGCCAATGGATGCTCCCGCACCTCGCCGACCGGCCGGTCGCTGTCTTGCGCGCACCGGAAGGGATTGGCGGCGAGATGTTCTTCCAGAAGCATGCCGCGAAGACGATCACCGGCGTACGCATGCTCGACACGTCGCTCGACCCCGACCACGAACCGCTTATGCAGATCGACGATTCACGCGCGCTCGTCGGAGCCGTGCAGATGGGTTCGGTGGAGTTCCACACGTGGAATGCGCGTAGCGATCTGATTGAGCGCCCCGATCGGGTGATCTTCGATCTGGACCCCGGCAAGGGGGTGACATTCGCGCAGATTGTAGAAGGCGCGCAACTCATTCGCGGGTTGCTGGACGAACTCGGGCTGAAGGCTTTCGTGAAAACGAGCGGTGGCAGGGGGCTGCATGTGGTGACGCCACTGGCGAGGCGTCACGAATGGGACTTCGCGAAGGGGTTTGCAGAAGCCGTCGCAAAGCATATGGCGCACGTTTTTCCCGACCGATTTACGGCAACGATGGGACCGAAGCATCGCGTTGGGAAGTGCTTCATCGACTATCTGCGCAACTACCGGGGGGCGACAACCGTGTGCGCTTATTCGGCTCGGGCGCGAGAAGGCATGGCGGTATCGATGCCAATCCACTGGGAGGAATTGTCCGATTTGCCGGGTGCCGACGCCTGGACCGTGCGCAATGCCCTCGACCGCCTCACAGCATTGAAACAAGACCCGTGGGCCGAGTACGAGGAGGCATCGCAGCAGCGAGTGACGAAGAAGATGCTGGATCGGTTGGGAGATTGAAGTTACCGTCTCGGCGCGCCCACATCCCCATCCTGTAACCACCGGCGCTTATCTCGCAACGGCGCTTCGCCGAAGACGCGGGCGTACTCGCGGCTGAACTGCGACGCGCTTTCGTAACCCACCGCCTGCGCAGCCGACGACACGGCAACGTCTGCCACGAAGATCAAACGACGTGCTTCCTGCAAGCGCAATTGCTTCTGATACTGCAACGGACTCATCGCCGTCACCAGCTTGAAGTGGTGGTGCAGCGACGAAACGCTCATATGCACCTCCTGCGCCAGCGACTCCACACGCAACGGCTCTGCATAATGGTCGCGCAACCACCGCACCGCATTCGCGATCCGGTTCATCTGGCTGTCCTGCATCACCATCTGACGCAACAACACCCCCTGCCCGTTCATCAGCAACCGGTAAATGATCTCGCGCTTGATCATCGGCGCAAGAATCGGAATGTCGCGCGGAGCGTCGAGTAGTCGCAGCAGACGCAGCACCGCGTCCAGCAACGCGGCATCGAGCCGATTGACGTACAACCCACGCCCGCACGGCGACGGGGCCGGTGGCGGCAGATGCTCGTCACCAATCAACGATGTGACGTCATCCGCCACCAAGTTCAGACGCATGCCCAGATAAGGCGATAGCTCACTCGCCCCGGACACCTGCGCCACCACCGGCAAGTGCACGGACGACACCATGTAATGCATCGGGTCGTACGCGTAGTGCGCTTCGCCGATCTGCAAACGCTTCTCTCCCTGCGCGATCACCGCAAACGCGGGTTGCTGCAACGCAGGCTTCGGGCCACCCGGATGCAGGATGCGATGCACCATCAGACCGTCGACGGCCGTGGGCGCTGTGCCTTCCAATCCGTGCGTCGCACGTTCGAGCAGATACACCAGTTCCGCGCGGGCGGCGCGCGACGGATCGTCGGCGTGACCGTCTTGTGGCGACGTGTCGTGAAGCAACGCCGGTGGCGATGTTTTGACGAGATGCATGGCAAGTCCTCGATTCTGGCCGGCCGTCTTCAACCTCCCAGGCCGCAATGAACCGAAGCATACGCCTGTCATAAAAAATTGCCCGATCCTCCGCCACCACATCCACACGATCAGGCATGAATTCCGGAGAATTCGGCAAGATTCACCTCGTGCGACCGATCATTCGATGACAAACCACGACAGTTACGTGTCACGTTACCGCCATGTTCGGCAACGCTTTCCCGCCGAATGGCCGCCCGCACAACGCCCGCCATCGCATCCGATTGCAGAATCAGGCAGGAAATGTGCAGGAACAGGTACTGCTTGCCTGATGCCCCGCGACGCATAATGCATCCCATCCCGTGCACACCGTCCCCCTCATCGACGGTCCCCTGCGACGGGCAGCTACTCAACGGAGCGATGCAATGCGACAACGGAAACTCGGCAACACCGGCCTCTTCGTCTCGGAACTGTGCCTCGGCACGATGACCTTCGGCGGACAAGGCGACATGTGGAGCAAGATCGGCCAATTGCAGCAGAACGATGTCGACGCGCTCGTCGGCCGTGCGCTCGACGCAGGCATCAACTTCATCGACACCGCCGACGTCTATTCGGAAGGCCAGTCGGAGACGCTCACCGGACAAGCCCTGCGCAATCTAAACGTGCCGCGCGACAGCGTGGTCGTCGCCACGAAGGTCTTTGGCGTCACCGGCGCACAGGGCAGCAACTCGCGCGGCCTGTCGCGCTATCACATCATGGACGGCGTAAAGGCAAGCCTCAAGCGCCTGCAACTCGATCACATCGATCTGTATCAGGTGCACGGCTTCGACCCGGTCACGCCCATCGAAGAGACGCTCAGCGCGCTCGACACGCTGGTGCGTCAGGGCCACGTGCGCTACATCGGCGTTTCGAACTGGGCCGCGTGGCAGATCGCCAAGGCGCAGGGCATCTCGGCACGGCTGAACCTCGCAAGCTTTGCGTCGCTTCAGGCGTACTACACGGTCGCTGGGCGCGATCTCGAACGCGAAATCGTTCCGATGCTGCGCAGCGAAAACGTCGGTCTGATGGTGTGGAGTCCGCTCGCAGGCGGCCTGCTCTCAGGCAAATACACGCGTGACGGCAAGACGGAAGATGGTTCGCGCCGTCAGAGCTTCGACTTCCCGCCGGTGAATGTCGACCGGGCTTACGACGTGATCGATGTGATGCGCGGTATCGCCACCGAGAAGGGCGTGTCGGTCGCGCAGATCGCGCTCGCCTGGTTGCTCGCGCAGCCGGTCGTCTCGACGGTGATCATCGGCGCCAAGCGCGCCGACCAGCTCGACGACAACATCGCCGCCACGCGTGTCACGCTGAGCGAGCGCGAACTGTCGGCGATCAACGCCGCGAGCGCACTGCCCAGCGAGTATCCGGGCTGGATGCTCTCGCGTCAGGGTGATCCGCGTCGCGCGCAACTCGCCGAAGCGGGTCTGCTGTAAGCCATCGGCATCGAACGTCTTCGGCGTTCGGCATGAGAAACAGCGAACGGCGCACTGCAAACACGGTGCGCCGTTTTTTTTCGTCATGCGATCAGAATGTGTGTCGCATGCCGACGTTCACGCCCAACTGACTCGTCCCCGCAGTGGGTGATCCGCCCGCCCCGCCGGAACTGACCGAGTAAGCCGCATGCTCGCTGTTGCCCAGCCAGGCGACTTGCGTGTACACGGCGGTGCGCTTCGACAGGAAGTAGGTACCGCGCAACGTGGCCATCGTCGCCCGCGCATTCTGACGGGCGTTCAACATGCGGAAGACTTCGCCGTCGACGGCGAATGCCGGTGAGAACTGATACAGCGCGCCGATGTAGAACATGTCGGAATTCACGTCTGCCACGGCGGCCGACGCGGTCTGCACGCGACGTCCCAGCCACCCCGCGCCCGCCTTCCAGTTGCCGCCCTTCACATAGCCGTTCAACTGCCAGCGGGTGTCCTTGTCCGACGAACTGGTCAGCGGCACCGCGGCCGCGCCGTTGAAGAAGCTCGCCGCAGCGCCTGCGCCGCCGCGTTGTTCGTCCCACGCACCGGCTACGCCGAACCACGCCGTGTCGTACTTCAGCATCGCGGAGATCTGACGGCAGGCCGTCATCTGGCCCGGCGTCTGGCCGGCACAGGTGCCTTGTCCGGGAGAGTTACCGGTGCCGCCGCTGTCGCGTCCGAACGAATAGGTCGCGCCGACGGTAAGCCCGCTGAACACGCCCTTGTAGGCGACCGTGTTGTCGCTGCGCGCATTGGGGATGTAGTTATCCAGCGAGCCGCTGCCGTACAAGTCCGGGCCGAGAATGTCGGCGTCGTTCATCACCCAGAACGTCATCGAATACTGACGACCGAACGACAGCGTGCCGTACTGATTCGACAACCCGACCCACGCCTGACGCCCGAACAACCGTCCGCCCTGATTCAGATCGCCCGCGCGCACGTTGAAGCCGTTCTCCAGCATGAACAGCGCGTGCAGACCGCCGCCAAGGTCTTCGTCACCACGCAGGCCCCAGCGCGACGGCAGCGAACCGGTATTGGCCGGCATGCGCACGAGCGAACTGTTGTTGGGTCCGGCGTGTGAGATGTATTCGACGCCGGTGTCGAGAATGCCGTAGAGCGTCACGCTCTGGGCCGAAGCGGAAGTGGTGGCCAATGCGAGGCCGGCAGCCAGCGCGAGCGCGGGCAGTCCCTTGTGGATCACGGTGATGTCTCCATGGATACGTGTGGTGGCCTGACCTGTGCCGGTCAGTTGCAGCGCCGCCGCATCGCCGTCGGGGGACGCGCGGTAGCGGCGGGTACTTCGCAGACGCACGCCGGGGTTCGGCGTGCATCTGTATCGGGATCAATCGACGATCAGGCGACGGTGCCCGGTGCCGGTTGCGTCGCCGCTGGCGCGAGCGAGCCGCCGCGTCCCACGCGACGACGCATCACCAGCATGAGCGCCGCCGCAAGAAACGCCGGAATCGCGACGATCTGGAACGCCTGCGCCGTGCTCGACGCCGACGCGATCAGCACGCCGCCCAGACTCGACCCGAGGATCGAGCCGAGACGGCCGACACCAAGCGCCCACGCCACCCCCGTCGCACGGGAGGCCGTCGGATAGTAAGCCGCCGTCAGCGCGTTCGCGCCGGTCTGCGATCCCGCAATGCCGAAGCCTGCGAGGAACACGACGAGCATGAGCCAGCCCGACTGGTGCGTCACAGCGCCCAGCACGCACAGCGCGATACCGGCCATCACGTACGACGCCGCCAGCACGCGATACGGACTCGTGCGGTCCATCGCAAAGCCGATCATCACCGCGCCGACCGTGCCACCGAGCGGCAGCATCGCACCGATACGCGCGGCTTCCGCGAGCGTGTAGCCGGAATCCTTCACGATCAGCGGCAGCCAGCTCGTGAGCAGGTAGAACGCGCACAGCGTGCAAAAGTACGTCGCCCAGAGCAGCAGCGTGCCCACGATGTAACGACGCGTGAACAGGCCGCCGACCGCCGAGTTGGTCTGCCCGGCAGGCGTCACCTCCGGATCGATGCGCGTGACTGCCGGATCGATGTGACGAGCGATTTCCAGCAACTGGTCGGCACGGTCGCCGCGCGCCGCGAGGTAACGCATCGACTCCGGCAACCAGCGCATGAGTACCGGCACGAAGGCAATCGGGACCACGCCGCCCGCGATCAGCACGCCGCGCCAGCCGATGTGCGGCAGCGTCTGCGCCACGATTTCACCACCGATGGCGAAGCCCAGCGTGAAGCCGCAGAAGGTAGCCGTCACGAGCAGCGAGCGCATGCGCTCGGCGCAATACTCGGAACTGAGCGTAATGGCGTTGGGCATCGCACCGCCCAAACCGATGCCGGTGACGAAGCGCAGCACAGCCAGCTCCGTCGGGCTATGTACGAAAGCCGAGGCGATGCTGCCCAGAGAGAAGAGAATGACGGAGAGGATCAGCACACGCTTGCGGCCAATGCGGTCGGCGAGCGGCCCGAACACGAAGCAGCCGAGCATCAGGCCACCGAGTCCGGCACCGAACACCGTGCCGAGGCTGGTCGTCGCCATCGCCCACTCGCTGCGGATGGCCGGCGCAAGATAGCCGATGGCGGCCGTGTCGAAGCCGTCCAGTGTGACGATCAGAAAGCACAGGGCAATCACGCGCCATTGAAATGGCGTGATGCCTCTGCGGTTCATCAAAGCGGATATTTCCATGTCTGTCTCCTGTGCGGTAACTACCGCATGAGCGGCGGCCCGTGGCGTCTGTCGACGACGCTCTGTGCAAGGGCTCGCAGCCGGTTGGGGGCGATTACATCAAGAACTTTGGTTTGAGGAAGGATGTGAGGACAGGCGCGCAGCCTCGCCGGGCAACTCCGGGTCGCCCGCCGACAGGTACTCCCACATGCGCTCGATGATCCGGCCCGAGCGTGTGGCGCGCGCGCGGCATTCTTCGTCGCTCAGCACGGCAGCGGGCAACGACGCTTCGAGGGCGAGCACGTCGAGATCGACGCGGGCGGCGTCTTCGAGGTACCACGTGAGCGCGACCATCGCTTCGAGCGTGTCCGCCGCGACGACGGCCCCGTTACCGCGCATGACGACAGCAGCATTCGTACCCATCGTGGCGATCACGGCCGCGGCTTGTTCGTCGGAGCGAATCAGTTGCGGGTCGTCCCACAGCGGCACGCCGGGGGCGAAGTACGTGCCCGGCCCGTGCAGCGCTCGCGGCGTGCGGCGCAGTGTGGAGAGCGACATGGTCTTGGGCGGCATGGTGCGTGCGACCGCACCGATGTCGGGGCGCGAGCGATAGATCTTCTGATGCAGACGGACTTCGCCAAGCACGCCGTCGGGCAGCGGACCGTCGATCGGCACCACAGTGCCCGTCTCGCCGACGCCGATGAGTCCCATCGGACGGGCGGCGCAGACGACGAAGCGATCCGCATCGAGACGCGCACTGCAATGTCCGTACGCATGCGCCAGTCCGGCGCGCGCCAGTGTGCGGGCGGCTACGCGCACGGCGCGGTCGATGTCGGTGATGTCGACATGCCGTGCGGCGTCGAACGTATCGTGTGTCATGGGGATACCGGCCGAAATTTCAGGGCAAAAGGTCAGGACGAAAACTCGGGAATCTCAGGCTTCGCGCCCCACATGCAGAACCCCGTCGGATCGAACGGGAACTGACGCGGCACGTAAGTCGCTTCATCCTCCGGCGCGATCTTGCGCACGCCTGTGGAGTACTCGTAGACCATGCCGTCCGGCCCCGCGAAGTACAGAAACATCGCGTGCGACGTCGGGTGACGCCCCGGACCGAAGCGAATCGGCACGCCCTGTTCGCGAAGGAAGTACCAGGAGCGCATCAGGTCGTCGATGCCGTTCACCTGAAAGTTCACGTGCTGAATGCCCGCACGCTTCGCCGGAAACAGCGCGATCTTGTGGTGAACGTCGTCGATGCGCAGCAGCGGCGCGTCACCGATACGGTCCGACACGCGGGCGTTGCACACACTGGTCCAGAAGGCTTCGTCGCGACGTGCATCCGTCGTGCACAGGCCCACGTGACTGAAAGAATCGATGCCCGCATCGCGCTCGCCGTGATAGCCGCGCCCGGTCTGCGCCGCGCGCAGCACCAGTTCGATCTGGTTGCCGGTGGGATCGCGGAACGTGAGGAAATCGGCCACGCGGCGCAGGTCGGCCTCGTCGCGCGTGCCGCGTCGAAACTCGATATGCATGGCTTCGAGCTGTGCTGCGGCCGCATCGAAATGCGCATCGCTGGCGACGTCGAACGCCACCGTGTGATCGGCAGGGTCGCCCTCGAAATAGCACACCGAATGATCGCGGCTGTCGCTGCGAAGGAATACGAAACCGGCTTCCCGACGCACTTCCTGCAACCCGAGAATGGTGCGCGCATAGCGCGTCGCACCTTCGAGGTCGCGCGTCCCCAGCCGCACGTAACGAATGTCGTGCAGATTGATCACCGCTTGTCTCCTGCGGATATTGTTCGTGTCCCGGACGTGCGTCCGGTGACTTCAATGTCGTGGAGATACGATAAGGACCGGCGTCGCATGACGCCAACAAATTGCGTAAATGCGCGGTATTTACGTCGTGAATTGAGGGTGCAGCATGCGAGCACGCAGGTGCCGCACATGCATGTGCAGCAAGCGTGTGCCGTCAGATTGGAGGGCGATCAGTCTTCGCCGTGGAACAGGCGGAAGATCGTGCTGCGCAGCCACCGGTGGCCGGCGTCGGTATGAAAGCGCTCGTGCCAGAGTTGCGAGATGTCGAACTCGGGGCCGTCGAACGGCAGCGCGTAAGTGCGCAGATCGGCGGCGGCCTTGAGCGCGCGGCCAAGACGCGTCGGCACGCACACCACCAGATCGCTCGCGGCGATCAGCGCCGAGAGGCCCATCGAGTGCGCCATGCGAAGCGCCACGTGACGCTGATGCCCCGACTGCGCAAACCAATGCTCGACGGCCGTCTCAAACACGTCGTGATGCCCCGCCGTCGGTCGGTACACGGCGTGCGCCGCGTGAAGGAACGTCTCGGCCGTGAGTTCGCCGCGAATCGTCGGATGTCCCTCGCGCACGAGGGCGACGTAATGTTCGCGGAACAGGCGTTGCTGATGGAAGCCGGACGAGAAGCGTGTGAACAGGCCGAGCGTGAGATCGATGTCGCCCATCGCCATCGCGTTCTGCGCTTCGCGCGGCGTCGTGTCGACCGTGACGATGCGAACGCCGGGTGCTTCGACGGCGAGCGTGGCCATGAGCTTCGGCATGAAGATCAACTGGCCGATGTCGCTCAGGTAGAGACGGAACGTGCGCTGCGCTTTCGCCGGAACGAAGTCCTGCGGCGCTTCGACGGCACCGCGAATCAGGCCAAGTCCCTCAGTGACCGGCGGCGCCAGCGATGCGGCGAGATCGGTCGGCAGCATGCCTTGCGGTGTCTTGACGAACAACGGGTCGCCGAAGGCGAGCCGCAGACGCTTGAGCGCATTGCTCACCGCCGATTGCGTGAGGTTCAGTTCCTCGGCCGTGACCGTCGTGCTGCGCGTACGCAACAGCGACTCGAACACGAGCAACAGATTCAGATCGAGCGAGCGTAAGTTCATCTCTGCCAGGCAGTCCTGCAAGAAGCGTCCCGCATTTTAGGCAACCCGCAGCTGCACGCGCAGTGCGGGAAACCCCTGCGCTGCGCACCGCTGCGTTCATGGTATTTACGTGCGCGCCAGCGCGTGCAGACGCGCGATCACTTCCAGCACTTCCGGACGCTTCTCGCGCTTGGCCGTCACCACGTGGTACTGCAACGGGCACGCGACTTCGGCGTCCGACAGTCGCACGAGACGGCTGCGTGCCATCCACTCGCTCGCCAGCGGCGCACGGGCAAGCGCAATGCCCAGCCCCGCTTCGGCGGCCGCGAGCACCACCGTGTAATCCTCAAAGCGACGGTCGCGCGCACGCGGTCGCAACGTGACCCCGTGCGCACCGCACCAAGCGCGCCAGCCCGTGAGATCGGAGTCGTGCAGCAAGGGCATCGCCAGCATCTCCGACACACTTGCGCCCTTCAGACGCTGCGCCATCTCGGGCGAAGCCACCGGGTACAGCGCCTCGCCCATCAACGGTTCCGAATCGACGCTCGCCCACCCACCACGTCCGTAGCGCAAGGCGATGTCCACTTCGCCCGCGCCTACGTCGGCGTTGCGATGCTCGGTCGTCACCTGTATGTCGATGAACGGCTTGCCCGCTTCGAGCGATTGCAGACGCTCAAGCAACCACAGTTTGGCGAATGACGGCACAACACTCAGTCGCACCGCCGGGGCCTTGCGCGCCTGATGCCACTGATCGGCGGCCGCGTCGATCACATCGAAGGCATGTTCGATGCGACCGAGAAAGCGCTGACCGTCGCACGTCAGACTCACCCCTCGCCCGTGACGCTCGAACAACGCGCAGCCGAGCCAGTTTTCGACCGCGCCGACCCGGCGGCTGATCGCGCCGTGCGTCAGGCCGCTCGCCTCGGCGGCCGCCGTGAACGAGCCATGGCGGGCAACGAGGCAGACGGTTTCCAGATTCGCCAGCGGCGGACGGGCGCGAGGTTCGGCGTTCATGGTTCGGGGGATATCGGTTGGCGTGCGAGCAAATATTGGGGACAGATCGGTGCGCGAGGGCGCGCTGGCAAGCTGTGAATCTGGCTCACAGCTTGCCAGCGATTTGTGCAGTAGCTTATCACCACGCACGTACGGCAACATAGGCATCTGCGGGCAATTTCGCCCCTCGCACATTCCCTTCTGGAGCCCACCGTGTCAGCCGCTGCCCCCGCCTCCTTCACGCTCTACGTCGACGCACAGTTCACCAGCCCTTACGCGCTGTCGGTTTTCGTCACGCTGCGTGAGAAAGGTATTCCGTTCGAACTGCGCACCGTCGATCTCGATCAGGGCGCGCATCACGAAAGCGGCTTTGCCGACCTGTCGATCACGCGTCGCGTGCCGACGCTCGTGCATGGCGATTTCACGTTGTCCGAATCGTCCGCCATCGACGAGTATCTGGAAACGATCTCCCCCGACGTGCCGGTGTATCCGGCCGACATCCGGGAACGTGCGCGCGCCCGGCAGGTGCAGGCATGGCTGCGCAGCGATCTCGGCGCACTGCGTGAGGATCGTTCGACTCAGGTGATTTTCTACGGCCCGTCCGAGGCACCGCTGACGGATGCAGGCTATGCGGCGGCGAGCAAGCTGATCGCCATCGCCGAGGACCTGCTGCCCGACGGGCGCATGTCGCTGTTCGACAAGTGGTGCATTGCCGACGTCGACCTCGCGGTCATGCTGAACCGTCTGGTCTATAACGACGACGTCGTGCCGCCCGCACTGGCCGAATACGCGCGCCGTCAGTTCCTACGCCCGGCGGTACAGGAGTGGATTGCAATGACGCGGCCGCCGCGCGAATGCGATCTGGTGGACGGCAAGGCGGCCTGACAGGGATGTTGGATTGATGCGCCTGACGGCGACGACGACCGCTTCGCCGTCAGGCGGCCACCATCGCCAGTTGCTGGCGGTGGATGCGGATATGCAGGAGCACCAGCAGACGGTGCGGGCAGTCGTCGCGCAACGCGACGCTGCGGCTCTCACGCTGGCTGCTGCCACCATCGACCATGACATGCCGACTGGCGAGTGCTGCCCGAAACGCGGCCGACGCCAGCGAGCGCGTCGCCAGCAACAGCAGCAATAAAGACGCCGCCATCGCAATCCGGAAGTCGGCCGAGGTAAAGACGCGCTCGGGCACATCGAAGACGAGCATCGCGATGACGACGCAGACGTCGATGCACACAGCGCCCAGCGAGGCCACGATCAGATACGCGCGCAACATGCGAATCGTTGTCGACTTCATCTGTCTCCTCTCCCATTCTTGATCTACGGGCGGAACGTCCACGATTGCCGCTCCCGGTTTCAAGAGGGGGCGTGCATCGCCTGTGGGGACGTTCCCGACATCATGCGCCTTCGATATTAAATGTCGAGTGTCAGCCGGCCTGTGACCTGAAATGTTTTTTTACACACTGTTACCCTGCGACGCAGCGGTTTCGTGGCAGACGTGCGCCCACGCAACTTTCGGCAAATCACGCACTTTTCTTGCAAAAATCGTCCAAATTCCGATTTTTCGCGGCGTGATACCCCCTGAAAGCCCGTAGTGACGGGAGAAGCGGTGAATTCAGTCGACAGGCAGGCCCCGAAAGGAGGAAAATACCCACCTTGCCGTTTACGTTAACGGCACTGACGACTCAAGCCACCTCTGCCGAGACATTTGAAGAAACATGAGCGCCGATAACCAATTGCGTTTTGTCGTGGAGCCGCACGCCAACCCCACCCCCGCCGACCAGATCACCGCCGCACTGGCGAACCCGGTATTCGGCCGCGTATTCACGGATCACATGGTCACGATCCGCTGGACCGAGGGCCGCGGCTGGCATGACGCGAAGGTGGAAGCCCGCCGTCCGTTCCAGATCGATCCGGCGTGCGCCGTGCTGCACTACGCGCAGGAAATCTTCGAAGGCATGAAGGCCTACCGTGGCGAAGACGGCAAGATCTCGCTGTTCCGCCCGCAAGCCAACGCCAAGCGTTTCCGCGAGTCGGCGCAACGCATGTCGATGGCCGATCTGCCGGAAGCCGTCTTCCTCGAAGCCGTGGAAAAGCTGGTCGACATCGACCGCGCATGGATCCCGGGCTCGGAAGGCAGCAGCCTCTACATCCGTCCGTTCATGTTCGCCTCGGAAAGCTTCCTGGGCGTGCGCGCCGCACATGAGTACATCTTCTGCGTGATCGCCTGCCCGGTCGGCCCGTACTTCAAGCCCGGCAAGTCGGCCGTGACGGTGTGGGTCTCGGATCAGTACACGCGCGCAGCCCCCGGCGGTACCGGTGCTGCGAAGTGCGGCGGCAACTACGCCGCCAGCCTGATTGCGCAAACGGAAGCGAGCGCCAAGGGCTGCGATCAGGTCGTGTTCCTCGACGCCGCGCAACACCGCTGGATCGAAGAACTCGGCGGCATGAACGTCTTCTTCGTGATGGACGACGGCTCGCTCCAGACGCCGCCGCTCTCGGGCACGATCCTGCCGGGCATCACCCGCGCATCGATCATCGAACTGGCACGCCGCGAAGGCATGACGGTCAACGAGACGCCGTACGAATTCGCACAGTGGCAGGCCGACGCGGCCAGCGGCCGTGTGAAGGAAACGTTCGCGTGCGGCACGGCTGCGGTCGTGACGGCCATCGGTCAGGTGCGTCACGCCAACGGCGAATTCAACATCGCCGACGGCGGCGAAGGCCCGGTCACCAAGCGTATCCGCGATCAGCTCACGGGCATTCAACGTGGCAAGGTCGCCGATCCGTTCAAGTGGGTCCACCACGTCGCCTGATCGTGCGTTAATACCGTATCTACATAACAAGCTGTGAAGCTGCGCGTCGCACGAGACAGCGACGCGGGAAATCTTCGGCGGCGCGTTCCGGCATCAGGAGAGCCGGGCGCGCCGTCTTGTCGTTCCTGACTTACTGATCATGAAACACGATACGGGCGCTGTATCCGGCGCCATTGCGGCAACCGACACAATCGGCGTACCGCACTCCGTGGTCGAAGACATCTATGCGATGGTCATCGGCATGGCATTTGTGGTGGTCGGTCTGGTGCTGCTCAAGGCTGCCGGGTTGGTTACCGGCGGCGTAGCTGGCATCGCACTGCTCGCCTCTTACGTCTTTCCGCTACCGGTGGGCACCATCTTTACGCTGGTGAACATTCCGTTCTTCCTGTTCGCGTACTTCACGATGGGCGCGCGCTTTGCGCTCAAATCTACGGTCGCGAGCTTCGGCATTACCTTCGCCCTCGCGGCCATGCCGCAGACGCTCGACATCGCCTTCGTCAATCCGCTGTTCGCCGCGTTCGTCGGCGGCACGCTGTGCGGCATGGGCATTCTGGCGTTGGCACGTCACGGCGCAGGCGTCGGTGGCACCGGCATCGTCACGCTATGGCTGCAACGCAAGCGCGGCATCAATGCCGGAATCACGCAGGTGTGCATCGACACGACGATTCTGATCGCGTCGCTCGCCACGATTCCGGCAGGACGCGTCGCCTGGTCCGCTATCTCGGCCATCGCCATGAGCGCAATGGTCGTCGCGTGGCACAAGCCGGGACGCTACACGGGACGCTAAGCGCTGCCGTCGTCCGGGATCAGGCCGGCCGATAGTCCGGACGGTACGTCGGCCGATACGCTTTCGCCTGATCGAGCAGCCACTCGCGGAACACGCTGAGTGGCTGCCCGTGTGTCAGTTCCGTCGGGTAGACGAGGTAGTAGGCCGACTCGGCCACGCTCTTCACGTCAAACGGAATCGTGAGGCCGAGCGTCGCCAACTGTCCCTCGACGAAGAACTTCGGCACGAGCGCAATCCCCAACCCCGCCGCCGCGCCCGCAATGAGCATGGTGTGCAGCTCGTAGCGCACGCCTTGCAACGCCCGGTGATCGTCGACGCGCTGCTCGGCAAACCACTGCGCCCACGCGCTCGGACGCGTCGTCGAGTGCAACAACGGATACGTCAGCAAGTCCGCCGCCGTACGCACCGGTCCTTTCAGGATCGACGGTTTGCACACCGGCACCACTTCTTCACCGAACAGATAATCCGACGACGTGCCCGGCCACGTCGGCTGGCCGAAGTGAATCGCTGCCTCGAAGTGCGTCTCGTCGAACGTAAAGAGGTCGGTGTGCACGCCCATGTTCACGCGAACGTCCGGGTGGCGGTCGTCGAAGTCTTTCATTCTTGGAATCAACCACTCTGACGCGAACGTCGGCAGCACCGCCAGTTCCAGCGAGCCGCCGCCGCTGCCGTGGGCCATGATCGACAGGGTGTCGCGATCCAGTTGTTCGAGCGTCCGACGCACCTGAGTGCCATAGAGCCGTCCCGCGCGGGTGAGCACCACGCGCTGCTTGGCGCGTACGAACAGCCGCACGCCCAACTGCGTTTCCAGCGTGGCGATCTGGCGCGACACCGCGCTCTCGGTCAGAAACAGCTCGCGAGCCGCATGGGTAAAGCTTTCGTGCCGGGCTGCCGCCTCGAACGCCAGCAGCGCCGCAGTCCCGGGGGTCTTGAATTTGCGCATGTTGATTCCAAAAACGCATCAAGTGGCAATTTTATCTCGCTTTACGCGAGACGCATCCGTTCCAATAATGCAGTCACTGCAAGAAGGCATGACGGTGCGCCGCATGCCTTGCCCTGACACCGCCTGACACCTTTACCCTGTGATGTCGCACAAGACGGCATCCCCCTGCGAGACAACCTGATGCGCAACGCCAACGTGCAGTCCTTGCTGGTTTCCCTGATCGGGGAAGCGCGTACCGACGCGCTTTTCGCCACGCTCAATTCGCCGTCGATCCTGTCCGACTTCGAGCCGGGGCGCGTTACCCGCGCCGAACTGGCGCAAGCCATGAACATGGCGCTGTTCGAAGGGCTGCTCGCACGCTCGCAAAACGGCCGCACTTACACCGAAGAAGCCATTGCCGCTGGCGGTGGCGTCTACTTCGATCACGGCGCGCTGCGCACCGTGCGCTGGGACCAGAACGGCGCCCTGCCGCCAGGTGAAGCGGCGTTCACGCGCATCCTGCGTCCGCTCGGCTTCAAGTTGAACGGTCGCTATCCGCTCGACCGTCTCGGCATGACGGGCCGCGCCTATGCGCACGAAGACGCCCCTGAAGAGATCTCGCAATTCTTCGTGAGCGAACTGCATCCCGAGCGTTTCTCGGAGACGTTCCAGCAGGCCGTGTCGCGCGTCGTCGGCACCTCGAAAGACCCGCTCACGCCGGCTGCCGTCGGACAACTGTGGGAACTGGAGCGCGACGGTACGCTGCCGCTGGAGAGCGCACAGGCGCTGCTGCCGGTCATCGTGGGTGCGTTTGCCCGTCAACACGACGTGCCGAGCGAAGCCGACTACGAACTGTTGCTGGCAGAATCGGCCGAAATGGCGTGGATCTCCACCGAAGGCAATGCGTTCAACCACGCCACCGACCGCGTGGAAGATGTGTTCGCGCTGTCGGACGCCGAGAAAGCCAAGGGCCGCCCGATGAAGCCCGAAGTCGAGCGCTCGCGCTCGGGTCGTGTGTTCCAGACCGCCTATCGCGCCGACACCGTGCGTCGCGAGTTCCGTGGCAAGAACGGTGAGACCGTGACGCGCGACGTGCCGGGTTCGTTCTACGAATTCATCTCGCGTCACCGAGAGTACGACACCGCCAATCGCTGCTGGAAAATCGATCTTCGCTTCGATGCCGGTAACGCGCAGGGCATTTTCAAGATGACGGCCAACGCCAAGTAATCAACGAATCAACGCTGAATTCCATAAGGGTATTAACGTGAACGCGACCTCCATCCTCAACGAACTGGGTATTGCCAAACTGGCCGAAGCGGGCGACATCGCCGTGCATTCGCCGATCAACGGCGAACTGATCGGCCGTGTGGCCAGCGCGTCGGTCGTCGACGCACAAGCCGCCCTCGCCCGCGCCCACAAGGCGTTCACCGCATGGCGCAATGTGCCGGCCCCGCGTCGCGGCGAGCTGGTGCGTCTGCTCGGCGAAAAGCTGCGCGAGCGCAAGCAGGCACTGGGCGCGCTCGTCACGCTCGAAGCAGGCAAGATCCTGCAAGAAGGTCTGGGCGAAGTGCAGGAAATGATCGACATCTGCGACTTCGCGGTCGGCCTGTCGCGTCAACTGTACGGTCTGACGATCGCCTCGGAGCGCCCCGGCCACCGCATGGCTGAGACGTGGCATCCGATGGGCGTTTGCACCGTCATCTCCGCCTTCAACTTCCCGGTCGCCGTGTGGTCGTGGAACGCTGCACTGGCACTGGTGTGCGGCAATGCCGTCGTGTGGAAGCCGTCGGAAAAGACGCCGCTGACCGCGCTGGCCGTGAACAAGCTGATGGAAGAAGTGATCGCCGAATTCGGCGACGCACCGGAAGGCCTGACCGCGCTGATCATCGGCGGTCGCGACGTGGGTGAGGCGCTCGTCGCCGATCCGCGCTCGGCCATCGTGAGCGCCACGGGCAGCACCGAAATGGGTCGCAAGGTCGGTGTGGAAGTCGCACGTCGCTTCGGCCGTTCGATCCTCGAACTCGGCGGCAACAACGCCGGTATCGTGACGCAGAGCGCCAACCCAGAACTGGCCCTGCGCGGCATTCTGTTCTCGGCGGTCGGCACCGCCGGTCAGCGTTGCACCACGCTGCGTCGCCTGTTCGTGCATGAGAGCGTGTACGACAAGACCGTCGACCGTCTGAAGACGCTGTACGGCAAGGTCGCCATCGGCAACCCGCTTGAGCGCGGCACCCTGATGGGCCCGCTGATCGACGAAGGCGCATTCAAGCGCATGCAAGGCGCGCTCGATCAGGCCCGTGCACAAGGCGGCAAGGTGACGGGTGGCGAGCGTCATACGGTGGCGGGCAACGAAGGCGGCTTCTACGTGACGCCGGCCATCGTCGAAATGCCGTCGCAAACGGAAGTCGTGCTGACGGAAACGTTCGCGCCGATTCTCTACGTCCTCAAGTACAGCGACTTCAACGAAGCCATCGACGCCAACAACGCGTCGTCGCACGGTCTGTCGTCGTGCGTGTTCACGAACGACCTGCGTGAAGCCGAGCGTTTCACGTCGTCGGCCGGTAGCGACTGCGGCATCGCCAACGTCAACATCGGACCGAGCGGCGCAGAAATCGGCGGCGCATTCGGTGGCGAGAAGGAAACCGGCGGTGGCCGCGAGTCGGGTTCGGATGCATGGAAGGGTTATATGCGCCGCGCCACGAACACGGTGAACTATTCGTCCGCCCTGCCGCTCGCGCAAGGCATCGACTTCTCGATTGAGTGAAGTCGCGGTAGCGAACCGACATGTACGACTTTACGACTCCGTTCGCGAATCCGGCTGGCTCGCCGATTCGCGAGTTGTTCAAATACCTGTCCGAGCCGGGCATGATCTCGTTCGCCGGCGGTTATCCGGCGAGCGATCTGTTCGACGTCGACGGTCTGGCCGCGGCTCAGGCGCGTGCGTTCGCTCAGCCGACGCGCTGCCTGCAATACGGCCCGACCGACGGCCTCGCGGAACTCAAGGCGCAGATCATCGCGCTGATGGCACAACGCGGTGCACCGTGTGCGTCCGAGGAATTGCTGGTGACGACCGGCTCGCAGCAAGGGCTCGACCTGTTGCTGCGTGTGATGGTCGCACCGGGCGATGTCGTCGTGACGGAACAGCCCGCCTATCCGGCGACGTTGCAGGCACTGCGTCTGCAACAGGCGAAGATCGTCACGGTGCCGGTCGATGCCGACGGTCTCGACGTCGCACAACTGAGCACGCTGCTGCGCGACGGCAAGATCGCCGTGCCGAAGCTGCTCTATACCGTGCCGACGTTTGCCAACCCGACCGGGGCCACGCTCTCGCGCGAACGCCGTATTGCACTGCTGAAGCTGGCGGTGGAATACCGCTTCGTGATCGTCGAAGACGATCCCTACGGCGATCTGCGCTTCTCCGGTGAGGCTGTGCCGACGATGCTCGGTCTGACGGCCGAAGTGCCGGGATCGCGCGACTGGGTGGTGCACTTCTCCAGCCTGTCGAAGGTCGTCGCGCCCGGCTTGCGAGTGGGCTGGACGGTCGCACCGCCGGAGATTGCGCGACGTTGCGTCGTCGCCAAACAGACGGTGGATCTGTGCAGCGTGCCGTGGACGCAGGCCGTCGCCGCCGAGTACCTCGCGGAAGGGTCGCTCACGCGACATCTGCCGAAGATCACCGAGGCCTACCGTCTCAAGTGCGAAGCGATGTGCAACGCGCTGCGCGACAAGCTCGGCGACGCGATTCAGTTCCACGCACCGCAGGGCGGCATGTTCGTGTGGGCGCGACTGGCGGCGGTGAAGACGAGCGCGCTGTTGCCGAACGCGATTGCCGAGAAGGTGCTGTTCGTGCCGGGCACGGCGTTCTTCGCCGACAACGTGGACGAAGCTTCACTGCGTCTGTCGTTCGCAGCCCCGGCCGTGACGGCGATTGAAGAAGGTGTGGCACGTCTCGCACGTGCGATGGGCGCGACGGGCAAGTAAGTCACGCCATCATGACAAGGGCCTCGCTGGCCGTCTCGAACGAGACGGTTGGCGAGGCCCTTGGCGTTTGTGCTTCCCTGCTCTGTCGCTTACAGCTTCACGCAGACGTTACGCAGCTCCGTGTAGAACTCCAGCGAGTGCACGCCGCCTTCGCGGCCGATGCCCGACTGCTTAGCACCGCCGAACGCGGTGCGCAGGTCACGCAGGAACCACGCATTGATCCAGCACACGCCTACTTCCAGCGCCGCGCCCATGCGGTGTGCGCGGCTGACGTCCGACGTCCACACCGTCGCGGCCAGTCCGTAAGGCGTGGCGTTCGCCATCGCAATCACTTCCTCTTCGGTATCGAACGGTGCAATGTGGCAGCACGGCCCGAAGATCTCTTCGCGGATAACCGATGCCGTCTCCGGCAGTCCCGTCCAGATGGTCGGCTGAACCCACGCGCCGTCCTTCATCGACGCAGGCATGTCCGGGACACCGCCACCGGTCACGACCGTCGCGCCTTCTTCGCGCGCCTTCGCGTAGTACGACAGCACCTTCTCGCGATGCACCTGCGACACGAGCGGGCCGAAGGTCGTGCCTTCCGCGTACGGGTCGCCGATCTTCAGCGATTCGGCACGTTCCTTGAGCGCCGCCACGAAGCGCTCGAAGATCGGACGCTGCACGTACACGCGCTCCGTACCGAGACATACCTGACCGCTGTTATCGAACGCCGAGCGTGTAATGCCCGCGACGGCCTTATCGAAATCCGCATCGGCAAACACGATGCCCGGGTTCTTGCCGCCGAGTTCGAATGACACCGGACGCACGCCGTTCGCCGCAGCCTTCATGATGGCTTCACCGGTACGCGTCTCGCCCGTAAAGGTGATGCCGTTCACGCCAGGATGCTCCGTCAGGAATGCGCCCGCCGATTCCGGCCCGAAACCGTGCACCACGTTGTAGACCCCCGGCGGCACGCCGACTTCGTTCATGACCTCGCCGAGCAGCGTGGCGGTCGCGGGCGTTTCTTCCGACGGTTTCACCACGACGGTGTTACCGAACGCCAGCGCAGGGCCGACCTTCCACGTCATGAGCAGCAGCGGCAGATTCCACGGGCAGACGACGGCAATCACACCGCGCGGCGTGCGCACGCCGTAGTTGAGCGCGTTACCGCCATCGGGCGTCGTCATCGCGAACGACTCGGTCGGCACGTTCTTGATCATGTCGGCGAACACCTTGAAGTTCGCCGCACCGCGCGGGATGTCGAGATGGCTCGCGAGTCCGTGCGGCTTGCCGGTGTCCGCGATCTCGGCGGCCAGGAAGTCGTCGAAGCGGCGGTTGATGCCGTCGGCCACCGCGTGCAGCAGCTCCACGCGCTGCGCGACGGTCATCTTGCCCCACGGGCCCTGAAGCGCGGCGCGGGCGGCGCGCACGGCGGCATCGACTTCGCTGCGCCCGGCTTCGTGAACGAGGCCGATCACGCTGTTGTCCACCGGATTACGGTTCTCGAAGGTGCGCGGGCTGGACACCCACTCACCGTTGATGAAGTTCTGGAAATCCTTCATGTCTCACGCTCTCTGTCTGGTTGGATGCTGGATGCGGATTGGCGTCACCCCCCGATAACGGTCAAGGGGCTGACGCCGGCATGGAGCACACGATAAATCCGTCACCCGATCCCCGTCAACATTTTCTCGAGAATTTTTATTTATCTCGATTATTTTTCGATTTTGCGACAATCTGAGGGAAGCCGCTTATACTCTCGGCACTCGTCCCCACAGGTCCTGACCGCCTGACATATGCATAGCCCGACCGCCCCCTCGTCCCAGCCTGCCCCGGCTGCCGACGCCACGCTGGCGCAAAGCGCCTACATGCGTCTGCGCAGCGACATCGTCGAGGGCCATCTCGCGCCGGGCGAAAAGCTGCGCGTCGAGCATCTGAAGGATCGGTACGAAGTGGGGGCAGGAACGCTGCGCGAGGCGCTGGCGCTGCTGGTGGCGGACGCACTCGTCGTCCAGCACGGCCATCGCGGTTTTCGGGTGACGCCGATCTCGCTGGCCGATTTCATCGACATCACCGAGACACGCGTGCAGTTGGAGACCGAGGCGCTACGCCAGTCGGTCGCGTTGGGCGACGATGCGTGGGAAGCCGATCTGACGAGCGCCTTCCATCTGCTCTCGCTCGCGGAGGAGCGGCTTGGGAAGGATGGCGAGCAGGACGTCGGGCAATTTGCCCAGTGGGAAGCGCGCAACCGCGCGTTCCATGAGGTGTTGATTCGTGCGTGCCCGTCGCGCTGGCTGCACCACTTTCTGGCGATTCTCTATCGCCAGTCGGAGCGCTATCGACGACTGTCGATCACGCACCGTCCGGTGCCGCGCGACGTCCATGAAGAACATCAGGCGATCTTCGACGCGTGCCTCGCGCGCGACGCCGACCGCGCCGCAACGTTGCTCGCCGCACACATCCGCAAGACGCTGGAAGCCGTTCGCGAACTGCCCGACGCCGTGATCAACGCCGGGACGGTGCCACTCGCGGCGGTCCGCTGAGCGGGCAAGCGCAGACGCTCAGCGCGACAAGCTGTCACGCACGATCTGCGCGAAGTAACGTGCGCCGAGCGGCAGAATCGCGTCGTTGAAGTCGTAGCACGCGTTGTGCAGCGGGATCGCGCCAGGTTCGTCGCCACTGCCGTTGCCGATGAACGCGAAGTTGCCCGGCACATGCTGCAAGAACACGCCGAAGTCTTCGGACGCCATCACCGGCGCGATCTCCGCGTCGACCATTTGCCCGCCGGCCACCGCTCGCGCCGCACGCACGGCCAGTGCCGTGTTGTCGGCCCAGTTCATCGTCGGTGCAAACTCGTGCGTGTATTCGAACTCGCAGTGCGCGCCGTGCATTGCGCACGCGCCCATGCAGATGTCGCGCATGCGTGCCTCGAGCAGTTGTTGCACGTCCGGCGTGTAGCTGCGCGTGTCGCCCCGGATCTCGACGTTCGTCGGAATCGCGTTACGAATGCCGTCCGTGATGAACTCCGTGCACGACACCACCGCTGACACGCCCGGGTCGACGCTGCGCGACACCACCGTCTGCAACGCCACGACGATCTGTGCGCCGATCACCAGCGGATCGACGCCCATGTGCGGTCGCGCCGCGTGCGTGCCCTTGCCACGAATCCGGATGACGAAGTTGTCCTCGCTCGCCATGATGCCGCCCACGCGCGTGGCGATGCGTCCCGTCGGAATGCCCGGCATGTTGTGAATGCCGTAGATCGCATCGATGGGAAAGCGCTCAAGCAGCCCGTCGGCAATCATCGCCTTCGCGCCACGGCCGTGTTCCTCGGCGGGCTGGAAGATGAAGCGCACCGTGCCGTTGAAGTCGCGCGACTCGGCGAGCAGCTTCGCCGCTCCCAGCACCATCGACATATGACCGTCGTGACCGCACGCGTGCATCTTGCCGGGGACTTGCGACGCGTAGTCGCGACCCGCTGCCTTCTCGTCGATCATCAACGCGTCCATGTCGGCCCGAATACCGATCGCGCCCGTGCCGTCGCCGACACGCAGGTTCGCCACAATGCCCGTGCCGCCGATGTTGCGATGTACGTCCAGCCCGAGGCTCTCGAGAATCGTCGCCACCGTCTGCGAAGTGCTGACTTCCTCGAAGCCCGTTTCCGGCTGACGATGGAACGCGTGCCGCCATCCGGTCAGCGCGCGGGCGAAATACGTCTCTTGTGCGGTGTCGTGACTCATACGTGGCTCCGGCGATTCGCCTGATCAATAGGCTAGATACGTGACGAGGTTAGCGTGCGAGCCACGCCTGCTGGCGCGCCTCGACCGACGTGGCCGACTCACCGACCAGTTCGGCGTAGACGGAAGGCGCCGTCGCGCCCTCGGTGCTGATGAGCAATACGCGCGAGTCGGACGTGAGGCCGAGCGCCGACGCCATCGTCGGCGTTGCCGCCGCTAGCATCAGCCCCGCCAGCCCGGCTACACCGGACTCCCCAGCAACGAACGGCACATCGCTGTCGGTGCCGCGTGCGAGCCGCTGCATCGCCTGCACTGCTTGTGCGTCCGTGACGGTCATGAATGCGTCGACCGACGGTTGCAGGAAACGCCACGCGAGCGGCGACGTCTCACCACACGCCAGCCCGGCCATCACCGAATCGACCGCCCCCGAAGCCGAGGCCGCTTTCCCCGCGATAGCGCTCTGATACAGACAGTCGGCCTGCTCCGGCTCGACGACCACGAACGTCGGGCGCCACACGCCCCAGCGCTCCCACAGATAGCTCACGATGCCCGCCGCCAGGCCGCCCACGCCGCCTTGCAAGAAGACGTGCGTAACGTTCGCCGCAGGGCTGGCCGAATCCTTGTGCGATGCATCGCCATCCAGCGCTTCCGAGACTTCCGCCGCCACCGTGGCGTAGCCTTGCATGACGTCGCGCGGGATGACTTCGTATCCATCGTAGGACGTATCCGAAACCACATGCCAGCCGTGACGCGCTGCCAGCGCCGCCGCTTCTTCCACGGAGTCGTCGTAGTTGCCTGCGATGCGTACGATCTCCGCGCCATACGCCGCAATCGCCTGCTCCCGCTCGTCGCTGACATGCGCATGCAGCACGATCACGCAGCGGCAGCCGATGCTTTGCGCCGCAGCCGCCAGCGCACGGCCGTGATTGCCGTCCGTCGCGCTGATCGCGGTGAAGTCGGTCAGCGCGTCGCGATGCTCGCCGTTGAGCAGCGATTTCGCAGCAAAACCCTTCCCTTCGAACTGACGCAGCAACAGGCGCACCAGGGCAATCGGCGCGCCCAGCGCTTTGAAGCTGCCGAGCGCTGAGCGTAGCGCTTCGTCTTTCACCAACACGCTGCGCACACCGAGCGACGCCGCCAGATCCGGCAGCGAACGCAGCGGCGTAGCGCCCGGTGTGAGTCCGTCCCAATGCGCAAGCCACTCGCGGCTTTCCTGCGCGCGAGCGATGCTCATGATGTCCTGAAGGTCGGCCGGGTACGGCGCGCGTGCAGCTTGCGGGTTGACGTAAAGCATGGGGGGCATGGGGGGCTCCGGTATTGCGGGATATCGCTAGGGTCTGTTCACATTAATACGGGCTCGTGTTGCCCGGCCAAAGGGGCGAGCGCAAGGAATGAGCCGAAGCGAATATCGGTAATATTCGCGAGGATCATGACGCCGCGATCGCCCCTTTGGGTGGACAACCCGAAGGGAACGTGCCCTACCGGCCGTCTGGCGGCGTTGCCCGCAGCTTGCTTGGGGCGACCAAGCGGCGCTGCGAGCGCCTTGCCAGCCAGCCGGTAGAACACGTTCACGAGCCCGTATTAATGTGAACAGACCCTAGATGTTCATGAACGCAGCCGCTGACTTACAGCGGCACGCCCAGTCGTTGCGCGACGACGTCGAGCAGCACCTCGGCACCGCGCACCAGTTGGTCGTCGTCGGTGTGTTCGCGCGGGTTGTGGCTGATGCCGCCACGGCTCGGCACGAAGATCATCGCCGCCGGGGCAATGCGCGCGATCATTTGCGCATCGTGTCCCGCGCCCGACGTCATGCGCTTGTACGACAGACCCCGGCGCTTGACGCAGGCTTCGATCACGTCGGCCAGTTCGGCGTTGAAGACCACCGGCGTGAAGCGCGCCAGACGCTCCGTCGAAATACGCACGCCTTCGGCCTCCGCGATCTTCGTCAGAAAATCGGCCAGACGCGCTTCGCTCTGCGCAAGACGCTGTTCGCTCGGATCGCGCATGTCGACGGTGAACACCGCGCGGCGCGCAATCACGTTGATGACGCTCGGCTCGAACTTCATCGTGCCAACCGTCGCGAGCGTCGTGCCCGATTCGACGGCAATCCGTCGCAGCTCGGTCACCGTCGCCGAGGCCACGTAACCGGCATCGTGACGCAGACGTGTCGGCGTCGTGCCCGCGTGGTTGGCGTTGCCCTGCACGGTGATCTGCTGCCACGAGATGCCCTGCAAGTTCTCGACGACACCGATCTCCAGCCCTTCGGCTTCGAGAATCGGCCCCTGCTCGATGTGCAGTTCAAGGTATTCGTGAGGAACGAGCGTGCCGGGTTCCATCTCACCGGCGTAGCCGATGCGCACGAGTTCGTCGCCCAGACGCGCGCCATCGGTACCGATGGCGTCGAGCGCTTCGTCCACCGGCAGCCCGCCCGCGTGCACGAGCGATCCCATCATGTCGGGGTGGAAGCGCGCGCCTTCCTCATTGGTGAACGCCGCCACCGTGATCGGACGCGACGGCACGATGCCTGCGTCGCGAAACGCGCGCACGACCGCCAGACCGCCGAGCACGCCGTAGCACCCATCGAGCGCACCGGCGTTGACGACCGTATCGATGTGCGAGCCCATCATCAGCGGGCGGGGCATTTGACCCGAAGCGTCCTTCGTCGCCGAGGGCAGCGTGCCGAAGATGTTGCCGATGCGGTCGATCTGCACGTCGAGATCGAGCGCGCGCATCCACGCGACGACCTGATCGCGGCCAGCCTTCTCGTCGTCGGTCAGCGCAACGCGCGTGCGGCCACCTGCGACGGGATCGGTGCCGATCTCGCCAAGTTCGCGAAGTTGTTGGAGCAGGACGGGGCCGTTCAGGCGAAGCGCGGGGGTTTTCGTGTCGGACATGAGGCGGTCGGTTGTTCTTCTAGGGGTCGAAAGCGCGCTGCGGCATGGACTTCGGGAGGTCGCCGCTAGCGGAGTATCATCGGACAGCCTGAATAATATTCCGGAGTACGCGTACGATTTACGCGTTTTTGGCGTCTCTATCGAATTTTTATTGCGCAAATGAGCCTCGACAGTTACGACATCGCCCTCCTTGCGGCGATTCAGCAGGATGCGACAACGCCTCAGCACGCGCTGGGGGCGCAGGTCAATCTGTCGTCTGCGGCAGTGAACCGGCGGCTGAAGAAACTCGCGGAGGAAGGCGTGACGCGCAAAACCGTCTCGCTGGTCGACCCGGAGCAGGTCGGCTATCCGCTCACGATCATCACGGAAGTCGAAGTCGAGAACGAACGTCTCGACCTGCTCGACGCCATGAAGCGCAGCTTTCTCGCCTGTCCGCAGGTGCAGCAGTGCTATTACGTCGCGGGGGAATGCGACTTCGTGGTGATCATGGTCGTGCAGAACATGGCGCAGTACACGACGCTCACGCGCTCGCTGTTCTTCGAGAGCAACAACGTCAAACGCTTCAAGACGCTCGTCTCGATGAGCAACGTGAAGGTCGGGCTGGAGGTACCGCTGGACGCCGTCGCAGGGTGAACCTGACGACGGCGTGGAGACGAGGACGTTGCAGCTCAGAACTTGTGCCGCACGCCAGCAGTGACATACATCTGCGAATTCACGCCCGCGTCGACGTAGACGGTCGCAATGGCCGCCTGTGCCGGACCGATGCCGTTGTAGCCCGTAGCGTGCGCGTAAGTCACCACACAGAAGAGGTCCGTGCGCTTGCTAAGGCTGTAATCCACCGCCGCACTGACCTGATGGTAGTGCGCCGACGAATCCCCCGATGAATTCAGGTAGTCGTAGCCCGTCTGCGCAGCGAGCGCGGGCGAGATTTGCCACACCGCGTAGACACCATAGCTGTCGTAGCGCTGCGTCGTTCGGAAAGTCGAAGCGGCATCCGCGTTGTAATACGACTGGCTGTAGTAGCCGCCGAGCGTGACGTTGCCGAGCGTGTAACGTCCCCCTGCCCGATAAATGTCGATGGACTTCGCGCTGGCGTATGCGCGGTTCACGGCACTCACGAAGAAGAAGTCGGTCGTGCTCGACGGACGTGTCGTCGCGCGGGCATTGCCGTTATCGATATGCAGATACCCTGCCGCCACACGCGCCGGGCCGAACGTGTAGGACCCTGCGGCACTGTACGTCTGACCGGAGGCCTGCGCACCCGCCACGCCGCCGAGCGCATACATGCCTTCGATCTGCACGCCGCGCCACACCGGACTCGTCCACTTCACGGAATTGCTTACACGCGCCGTGTTCTGCGAGTTGTCGACGTCGCCCGGCGCAGTCCAGTAGCCCGCCACGAAGAAGTTGCCCTGTGTCGGCAGCACCTGATCGATCAGCGGGTCGTACTGCCGCCCGATCAGCACCGAGCCCCACTCGCGGCTCGTCAATCCCACGTACGCCTGACGCCCGAACTCCCGCGAGCCTTGCAGCAGCTTGCCGTTGGTCGAATCGAAGCCGTTCTCCAGCTTGAACACGGATTGCAGCCCGCCGCCGAGATCCTCGGTGCCGGTAACGCCCCAGCGCGTGCCGAGACCGTTGCCCGTCACCATCGATATCTGGCTTTGCTTGCCGCCTGCGTGATTCACATATTGCAGGCTGGTGTCGATGATGCCGTACAGCGTCACCGAACTCTGCGCCAGCGCGACGGACGGCATCGCGCAGACGGCACCCAGCAGCAGACCTGCCGCGACGGGCATCTTCATCATGTTATTTCGCATAACTAATTAACTTGTCAACAGTTGACGAATTCTCATTCGTCAGTGTTATAGGATCAGGAAGGGTTCAGAGACGATCAGGACGTTGGACGTGTCGTTGTAATCTCGTCGCGCAGCAGCTCGACGTAGGCGCGCATGGTGGCGATGCGGTGTTCTCCGATGCGCCGCGCGGTGTCTGTCGTCAAACCGTCCGCGAGGTGCAGCAGCTTCGTCTCGAAGTGATCGAGTGCAAAGCGGCGGTCGTCAAGGTCGCGATCCGTGGCGAAAGGATCGAGCGGGTCGTAAAGCCGCGAGCCATTGCGCCCTGCGACGTAGAACGTGCGGGCGATACCGATGGCGCCGATGGCATCGAGCCGGTCGGCATCGCGCAGCACGCCCGCTTCACTCGTGCGGGGCTCGATTCCCGCCGAGAAGCTGTGCGCTTCGATGACGTGCGCCGTGGCGTCGATGCGCATGGCGTCCCACCCCAGGGTGCGCAGCACCTCGCTGGCCTTCGCCGCCGACAACCTTGACGCTTGCGCGCGGCGCGGGTCCGTCTTCTCCACTTGCACGCAGTCGTGCAGCAGCACCGATACCGCGAGCATCTCAAGATCGAGCGTCGGATCGTCGACGGCGATTTCCGTCACCAGTTTCCACACACGAATCAGATGCGACCAGTCGTGCGAGCCGTCGTCGCTGTCCTGCTGATCGGCAGAAACGCCCATGATGCGGAGCACGGCGGCGATCACGTCGCCATAGGGGAAGAAGGCTTGCAGCAGCGGATGAGTCGTAGCGTTCATGACGTTCAGATTTCCTGTGCGCCGGTCTTGCCGTTCTCGACGACGAAGCGCTTGCTCGTCCGGACGGTGCCACCGGGTTTGTCGGTAAAGTCGATCGTGCGCAGATCGGTGAGCAGCGCGTCGCGCGTGACCGTGCATCGCATGTATCCGCGCTGCTGACTCTCGTAATAGTTGACGTGCGGGTTCAGCGGCAATCCCTGCGCCATCGGCTTGTCGAGCGGCTCGGGCCACAGCGCGCTGATCGACGTGCCCACCAGTTCTGTCATCGGCGCAGTGCGCGGGTCGTCGCCCACATTGCGCACCACGGACGAGATGATGTACGAGTGAATGTCGCCCGAGAGCGAGACCGGGTTAGGCACACGAGCCGCCGTGATCTGATCAAGGATGCGATTGCGCTCGGCGGGATAGCCGTCCCACGATTGCAGGTAGCGGTAAAGGGCGTCATTGTGCCGCATGTCGAACGGCGTCATCTTCACCGTCGAAGCAATCATGTTCCACTGCGCGGGCGTGTTCTGCAAACGATCCTTGAGCCACAACTCCTGTCCTGCGCCGAGCATCGAACGCTCAGGCGCATCGTTGGCCTTGCACGCCTGCTCGTAGACACCGAACGCGAACTTGCTATCCGATACCGACGCGCACGGCGTCTCCGAATCACGGAACTGGCGCGTGTCGGGAATCGTGAGACGCATCAGATTGCCGATGTCGTAGCCCCGCTGAATCTGCATAGCGGGCGATGCCGGCAGCGGCGCATAGCGCACCGGCTGAAACTCGTACCACGCCTGATAGGCGGCCGCGCGACGCTTGAGTTGGGTGACGTCGGTGGTGTTGTCTTCCAGGGCGTCGTGGTTGTCGAGCGTGAAAATGAACGCGAACGTTTCATGCGCACGTCGCAATGCGGCGTCAGTCTTGTACAGCGCGTGACGGCGGCGATAGTCGTCGAGCGTCATCGGCAGTGCGCGGCGCTCGTGGTCGCGCACCCCGCCGCCACGGCTCACGTCGTAGATGTAATCGCCGACGTGCATCACAAAAGACGGATCGTCGGCGGCCATGCCGTCATAAGCATCGAAATACCCTTGCTCCCAGTTTTGACACGACACGACATTGAACCTGAAGCGCGAGATATCGGCACGCTCGGACGGCAACGTGCGAGTGCGTCCGATCGGGCTCAGCTCGTTGCCGCAGCGAAAGGCGTACCAGTACTCCCGATCCGGCGCGAGACCCGCGACATCGACGTGCACCGAATGCCCGTACATCGGCTCTGCGACGGCGACGCCGCGCCGCACGACCTTCGTCATCCGGCGGTCGGTCGCAACCATCCACTCGACGTTCACCGGCGTACTCGCCACAGGGCTCGTGTCGACGGTGTCGCGTGCAAGACGCGTCCAGAGCACAACGGCATCCGCGGTCGGATCGCCGCTCGCGACCGAGAACGGAAAGCGGGTGCCGTGCGACACGCTGCGCGCGCTCGACTGCCGGATGATCACCGCCGGGGCACCCACCAGAAGACCGGAGCCGGCGAGAAAGGTACGACGCTTCATTGCTGTTTCCCATTACACTGCGAATGCGTCGAAGTATGCATTTCGGATCGTGTCATACGTATGACTGACGGATTTTAACCACTAAACTCGAATTTTTAAAAATTCAACGCGTGAATGAACGCAATGAGCGATAAGAAGAAAAGTCCTGCGGCTGCGCGTCCGACGAGCCGCGATGTCGCCCGTCTGGCCGGTGTTTCCCAATCCACGGTGTCGCTGGTGTTCGGTGGCAAGGCCGAGGGCCGCGTCACGCCCGAGCGGCGCGAACAGATCCTTCAGGCCGCCCAGACGCTGGGCTATCGGCCGAACTCGTCGGCGCGCGGCCTGAAGCTCGGCACGCAGAAGCTGCTCGCACTGGGCGTGCCGAACGTCTCGAACCCCTACTTCGCTTCGGTGCTGAAGTCGGTGATCGGGAGTGCTGCGGCCAACGGTTACGCCACCGTGCTCATCAACACCGGCGACTCCGGAGAGTACGGGAACGACCCGGAGCGTCTGCTGCTTAGCCTCGATGCACACGCCTTTGACGGCATGATCTTCTGGGAGGCGTCGTGGACGGCGCGTGCGCTGGAGATCATGCCGACGTCCGTCGTCGTGGTCGACGGCGATTCGTCTGCCGATGCGGACGTCTTCATCGCATCGGATGTCATCGTGCGGGAGATGGTCGATCACCTCGCGTCGCTCGGGCATACGCGCATCGCGCGCGTGGGCTTCGATCTCGAAGCCAACACGTTCCGCGTGCGATCACGGGCGTATCGGGAAGGATTGCAGGCGCACGGGCTTAAGTACGACGCCCGTCGGGAGATCGAATTGCCGTTCGGCGAGACCTCGTCATCAAGTATCGAAGCTTTGCTCTCGCAGCCCGACCGTCCGACGGCGTTCGTCTGCGATGACGACCTGCTCGCACCGCTGGTCTATCGCGCCGCCACGCGCTGCGGCCTGAAGGTCGGGGAATCGGTGTCGGTCGTGGGCGTCGGCGATATCGAACTCGCGTCGCTGCTGGAGCCGCCGCTGACCACGGTCGCGATCCCCACGCAATCGCTCGGCGAGGCGGCCGTCGACACATTCCTGCGCAAGCGCGCCGGACAACCGACCAAGGTCAGCACGGTGAAAACGAAGCTGGTTCTGCGGGATTCGACCGGACCATACATCGCCTGATCGCCTCGCGCAGAAAACGTCGCATCCAAGAAACCCCCCCTCGAACCGTGAGGCGCGAGGGGGTGTTCATTACAGACGCTTGGCTTGCCGGATGCTCCGCAGGAAAGCACGCGTACGTTCCTGCTGCGGATCGCCGAAAATCTGCTCCGGCGGCCCCTCCTCGCATACTGCACCGTCGCACAGGAAGCAGACCTTCGATGCGACCTCGCGCGCGAAGCCCATCTCGTGCGTGGCGAGCAGCATCGTCATGCCCTCGTGTGCCAGATCGCGCACGATGTTGAGCACTTCGGACACCAGCTCCGGATCGAGCGCCGACGTGATTTCGTCGAGCAACAACACCATCGGGTCCATCGCCAGCGCACGCACGATGGCCACGCGTTGTTGCTGCCCGCCCGACATGCGGTCCGGATACTCGTTCGCCTTGTGCGCCAGACTGAAGCGCTCCAGCAACGCCATCGCACGTTCTTCCGCTTCACGTTTGGGCTGCTTGAGCACGCGAATCGGCGCGAGTGTGACGTTCTCCAGCACGGTCATGTGCGGGAACAGGTTGTAGCCCTGGAACACGATACCGATGTCCCGGCGCAGCGAGTTGACGTCCACGCCGGGCCCGGTAATGCGGTCGCCGTGCACGAGGATCTCGCCCGCGTCGATGGACTCCAGCCCGTTGATACAGCGCAGCAACGTCGACTTGCCGGAACCGGACGGACCGATCAGGCACACCACCTGATGCTCCTCCACCGTCATCGCCAGACCGTTGATGACCGACACGTCGCCATATGACTTGGCAATGTCGCGAATCTCGATGAATGACATGGTCGTTCGCTCCTCAGGCACCGCCGGCACGCATGCGGGCGCGGTCGCGTTTGGCCATCCGTTCCACAAAGCGCACCTGCGGAACCGAGATGATGATGAACAGGATGGCGACAGTCGTGGCCGCCGACAGGTTGTAGTGGTTCGACGCGATCACCATCGACTGGTTGAAGGCATCGATCACCCCGACGACGTTCACGAGCGCCGTGTCCTTCTGCAACGCGATGAAGGCGTTGAGCAGCGGCGGAATGATCTGCCGGATACCCTGCGGCAACACCACGAAGCGCAGCGTCTGCGTGTACGACAGGCCGAGCGAGCGCGCCGCCGCCACCTGCGACCAGTGCACGCCCTGAATACCGGCGCGGTAGATCTCCGCCACGTACGCGCCGACGGTGAGCGTCAACGCGATCACGACGTAAGTGGTCAGCGACAGGTCCTTCAGGATCGGCACGCCGGTGAGCGGCAGGCCGAAACCGACCAGATAGATCACCAGCACGGCGGGCATCGCGCGGAAGATGTCGACGTAAGCCGTGGCGATGAAACGCAGCGGCTTGCCGGCATTGCCCGGTGCGAACATGGCGAGCGCCACGATCAGGCCCCAGATCAGCACGAAGACTTCCGCGATCAGGAATATCTTCACGTTCACCCAGAAGGCTTCAAGCACGAGCGGGAACGTCTCCGCGATGAGCGGGACGAGGAAGAATGTCTTCGCCACTGCCAGATCGTTCGCCAGCACGAACTGCAACGCGAGCACGACGATCAGTTGGGCCAGCGTGTAGCCCAGCGTGATCCAGCTTTGCACCCCGGCTTCGGCCTTCGCCACACGCGCCGCGACGATGTCACGACGCGATGTAGCGCTTCGGAAGTCCCGGTAACGCGCAAACGCACGCACCAGCGGAATAAGCACGAGCAACGACGCCAGCCCGAGCAGCACCGTACCGACGGGCACCCACCAGCCGCCCAGTTGATTGGCGATCAGCCCTTCACGCAGGGCCCCGATCGTGTAGACGCTGCTGGCGACGGCAATCGCCGCCCCCAGCAATGCACACAGGCACAGCACCGTCGGCGCGGACGGCGTGCCGCCCACGTTCAGACGGCGCTCGCGGCCCATGCCACCGAGGATGGACCCTGGTGCCTTTTGAGTGGATTCGCTCATAGAGATTGACTCAGAGATTGACTCGGGTCTCCCCGACCTCACGGCGTCAGGATCGGCAGCTTGGCGGGATCCGCGCCGAGGCTCGGCACGAGGTATTGCGTGGCCAGACGGTCGAACGTGCCGTCCTTCTTCATCTCGGCGATCAGCTTGTTGAAGGCGGCCAGATTCGGCGAATCCTTGTTGACGAGACCGCCCCACTGTTCGCTCGTGTCATAGCGGCCGACGACTTCGAAGCGGCCTTCCGACTTCTTCGCGATGGACAGCACGTTCGGCGTGTCGTACAGCACAGCGTCGACCTGACCGGCGGCCAGTGCGGCGTACATGGCGGCGGCGTCGGTGTAGACCTTCGGATGCTCTTCGACCTTCACCTTGTCCGTCAGGTACGGCAGGATCGTGGTGCCCTGCTTCACGCCCAGACGCATCTTCTTGATGCTGTCCTTGTCGACCTTGGTGCCCTTCTTCACGAGAATGCCCTGATCCGAGCTGAAGTACGGATCGGTGAAGTTGACGACCTTCTTGCGCTCGTCGGTGATGGTGATTTCGCTCAGTGCGATGTCGAAGCCCTTCGCCTGCCCCGTCACCACTTGCGCGAACGAACGGTTGACGACGATCACGCGATCCAGACCCGCGCGATACGCCATGTTGGCGGCCATGCAGTACTCGAAGCCGTCCTTGATGGTGTCGGGCGAATCACCGTTCCACCAGCCCGGCGCGGGCAACACGGGACGCACCGACAGTGCACCCGGCGTGACCGTTTCGAGTTTGATCGAGCCACGCGTGCCCGTGACCTGGCAGTTGCCGAAGTCGGGTGCGGCGGTGGCTGCCGTCGACAAGACGGAGAGGCCGCCCAGCACGAGCGGAATGAGCAGCGAGCGCAGGTGGGTCGTCTTGCGGGTTGCGCGATTGTTGTCCTGCTGTTCGATCGGTTTCATGAGGGGGTCTCTCCTTGCGTCTTTAGTATGTGATTCGGGGCGCGGGCGCGTGGGCTTCAGTTGGTCACGCGGGCAATGCTGCGGCCGGTTGAGCGATGCCGCCATGCGGCTTGCCCGAGGCGACGTCGCCCCAGAGGACGGCGTGATCGTCGGGCAATGCACGGGAGTTGGGCACCGACAGCCACAGACGCATGAGCATGCGGTCCTGACCGGTCTGCACATCGTCCACGAAAGCCGTACGGCCGTGGTACACGATGTGGTTGTTCAGCAACTGAATGTCGCCCGGCGCGAAACGCATCTGGAAGCACTCTTCTTCGGCCAGCGCCATGAGCATCTGGATGGCTTCGTGCTCCGCGTCGCTGAGCTTGCGCACGCCCGGCAGCATCTGGGCGTTCTCAATATAGGTGAGCGAGAAGTGGCTCGTCAGCTTGCCGTCTCGCACGCCGAAAATCGGCAGGTCGTAAGCGATGTGTTCGCCACCGGCTTCTTCGCCGAAACGGCTGCGCGGAATGGCATTGCACAGCAGCGCGTGCAGATCCGGACGACGCTTGAGCATCTCGTTGTAGACGGTCGCGCTGCTGGCCAGCTTGCTCACGCCGCCTTCCGATGCCTGACGCACGCACAGCAGACCGACCACGTCGCAGCGGTCCGTGTGAAAGCGCAGTTGTCCCGGCGAGAGCGTACGTGCACCGGACGAGAGGAATTGCTTGCCCGAGCTGTCGACGGTCGCGCCGTAGAGCTTCGCACCGACGCCCATGCCTTCGTCCTTGATCTCGCGCATGACTTCGCCACGGCAGTTCTGGAACATCGGCGTGCCGAGGTGTGCACCGAGCGCGTACCAGATGCGACGCAGTTGTTCGGCGTCGTAGCGGCTCACGTCGAGACCGCGAATCTTGACCATGCCGGAGCCGTTTTCGAGTTCTTCACGAACGTCGTCGAAGAACGCGCCCGCATCGGGCAGCGGGAAGTTCTGACGATTGATGTCGCGCCAGTCGACGTTGCGCGTTTGCTCCAGCGCAGCATCGATCTGATCGAGCACGTGTGCCGGGAACGTCTTGACCCAACGATCGTTGTTCACCATTTCGGCACCGCGCCAGACGGCAGCGCCCTGAAGACTCTTCGACTCGGACATGAAACCTCCTGATAGATGTATTGAGTAATTCGTCCTGCGTTGTATATACATGTAAAGACATTACACCCAGTTTTTCGCTTCCGGCAATCAGGGGTTGCGTCGGATCAGGGAAAGTCCTAGCCCTGGAAAACAACACAGCGGCAAGGTGTCCTGGGTGCGCTCTACATCGCAGTGCGGGCGCGCGCGGCGCCTCTCTGGCAGACGACAGACGAGACAAGTTTCAGGCCCAAAGCCCCGCGCGGGACTGCCCGAACAGCCGGGTACGCAAAACCCCGGTCACATGGACTATACGCGAACAAAATTGGGTCCGTATATCATTTATTATTTTCGTATACGATTTCGGACGAGCAGGGGCAACTGATGACGAGCGGAGGGCGTGCTTAAACCTTCCCGTTCAGCCGGAAATACGCCATCACTTCGCGTTGCGTTTGTTCGAGGTGTTTGCGCAGCAGGTGCACGGCCGTTTTTGTGTCGCCCGCAGCGCAGGCCTGATGGATAGCGATGTGCTCGTCGGTCGAGCGCTGGTGGTCGTTGACGGCCGAGAGGTGCGCGCGCAGAAAACGTCCCATGCGTTCTTGTGCCGCCTGCGCCGTGGCGACGAGACGCGGGCGATTCGCCGGTGCGTAGAGCGCCTGATGGAATGCGAGATTCAGATCGCTCCACGATTGCGGCGTGTCGGCCTTCGCGTAGCGTTTCAACAATTGTTCTGCCAGCGCGAGATCGCTCGGTGCCATGTTCGGCACCGCAATCTCCAGCGCGCGACATTCGAGTGCGATGCGCATGTCGAGCATCTCGACGCAATCGTTCACCGTGAGTGGCGAAACGATCGCGCCCGAATGACGCTTGAGCGACACCCATCCCTCGGATTGCAGACGCATCAGCGCCTCACGTACCGGAATCTTGCTCACGCCGATTTGCGCCGCGATCTCGTCCTGACGAATCGGTGCACCTTCAGGCAATTCGCCCGACACGATCTGACGGCGAATGGCCTCGTAAGCCCGGTCCGCCGTCGAGAGCGAGGCTTCATCGAGCGTGGCAGTGGCGGCGAGATTGGCAGTCGCGTCGTCGCGAGAGGATTTGGTCACAGCAGAACACCCATCGAGGCTGAAGTCGATAACGCAACGATTATACAAATTCTCAATTCCGTATACGTTTCGACGTCATCGCCCGGTTGAACATTTCTCGGATATCCGGTGATCGCGCGTCCCTTCAAAGGTTTCACGTCGATTGTTCCGTCCATGCAACTTTAAGTTACCCGGACACGTATTTCGTGCTGCGTATCGCGTCGATATGATGAGCGCCACCTGCGACAGCACATCACGCAGGCACGCCCTAATGCCGTAACGCCGACGTCTTTGTCGAACGAAATTCGCTTTTGGATGAAAACAATCACCATGCATCGTTTCAATATTCAGTGGTTTGCACGGGTGCTGATGTCGGCCCTGTTCCTGATCGCCGGGGTTCGCAAGATCTTCGCCTTCAAAGCGACCGTCGGCTATTTCGCCGCGATCGGTCTGCCCTTCGCAGAAGTCGTTACCGCGCTGGTCATCCTGATCGAAGCCGGTGGTGCCATCGCGCTGATTCTGGGCTGGCGTCTCAAGCCGCTGGCGCTGCTGCTCGCGGTCTATACCGTGGCGACGGCCCTCATCGGTCATAAATTCTGGGCCGCCGACCCCGCGCAATTCAGCGGACAACTGAACAACTTCTTCAAGAACATTGCGATTGCCGGTGGTTTCCTCCTGCTGGTCGCACACGCGGACAAGTCGTCGTCGAAGGCGTAAGTCCGTCAGCCCGGCCGTATCGGGCAATTCCGGGCAAATCAAACAAGCAATTCGAACGGGCAGGTCGTCCGAACAACACCCCGAGAGGCTTACGGCCCTCGGGGTGTACTTTTAAGCGGATACCGAAAACACAACGCATCGACGTTGGAGAATTGTCGAGTTTTGTCGCCAGGCAATACCAGCGCGACAGAAATCGTTACACTCGCCCCATCTCCCTTCAGCATCCACATGTCCGCCCGCATCCTCCTCGTTGAAGACGACGCCCGTCTGTCCGCCCTGGTTTGCGGCTACCTTCAGAAGCACGGCTATCAGGTCGAATGCGTGCTCGATGGCGCACGTGCCGTGCAAACGATCTTGCGCCGCCGCCCCGATCTGGTGATTCTCGACGTCAATCTGCCGGGCAAGGACGGCTTCGAGATCTGTCGTGAAGCCCGCGCGCAGTACCGCGGCATCGTCATCATGGTGACGGCACGCGACGAGGAATTCGACGAAGTGCTGGGGCTGGAGCTGGGCGCGGACGATTACGTCCACAAGCCGGTGGAGCCGCGCGTGCTGCTCGCGCGCATCAAGGCGCAACTGCGCCGCAACGAACACCTGATTCCCGCGAGCAATTCGCCCGAGAACATCACGCTCGGCCGGTGCCGCATCGACCGGGGCACCCGGTCCGTCACGTTGCCCAACGGCAAGCAGCCCGACCTGACCTCTGCCGAATTCGATCTGCTCTGGGCACTGGCCTGCTCGGCGGGCGAAGTGGTGACGCGCGACGCACTGGTGCGACACTTGCGCGGTGTGGAGTTCGACGGCATCGACCGCTCGGTGGACGGCGGCATCTACAAGCTGCGACGCAAGCTCAACGACGATCCCTCGGCCCCGCAGTGCATTCTGACGGTGCGCGGCAAGGGGTATCAACTCAACAAATCCTGCTGGGACTGACCCGGCACGATCTCACGACCGGCCAGCCCGGCGCACATCATGCCCGCCAACCCCTTCCAGCCCTATCGATACTGCCGGCTGCGGTGGCAGCGATTTCGTCGTTCATGGACGGACACCCGCGCCGACCGGCGTCCCAGCTGGTCGCGGCTCTTCGTGCGCACGTACACGAATCTGCTGGGGCTTTGTCTGCTGGTGCTCGCCGTCCCGGCGCTCTTCATCGTATTCAACGCGCCGGGCATCGCGTGGCGCGAGAGTCTGGGGACGGCGCACTTTCTGGTGCCCGTGATATTGAGCACGCTACTGCTGCCTGCCATCGTCGCGTATCGGTGGATGCGTCCGGTCTGGGTCGATCTCGTGATGGTGCGCGAGCGCGCCATCGACTTCAGCGGCGGTCGCTTCCACACGCGCGCAAAGGAGTCCTACAGCGTCATCATCGGCCCGCTGGCGCGCACGCTCAACGCACTGGCCGAGCGCATGGAGAAGCTGATTGCCACGCAGCGCGATCTGACCAACGGCATCTCGCACGAACTGCGCACGCCGCTCGCGCGTCTGCGCTTTGCGCTGGAAATATTGCGCGACCCGACGTCGTCAGCCGACGCTTGCCAGCAAGCGCTGACGAGCATCGATCTGGACGTGACCGAACTCGACGAACTCATCGACATGAGTCTGACGTTCGCGAGGCTTGAGTACAGCTCGCTTCAGTCGAATCTTGAAGCCACATCGGTTGCACACTGGTTCGCGAATCAGGTGCGCGACGCCTCTCTGCTCTACGCCGAGCGCGACATCACGATGGAGTGCAATCTGGGGCCAGCGTATCAGGTCGTCATGGATAAGCGGCTGATGGCGTACGCCATGCGCAATCTGCTGCGCAACGCGAGCCGGTATGCGCGCTCGCGCATCGTCGTGGGCATGCAGTTGCGTCACGGGAACATCGGCATCTATGTAGAAGACGATGGTCCCGGCATTCCGCCGGACGACCGCAAACGGATCTTCGACGCCTTCGTGCGACTCGACCGCCGCACCGGCGGCTACGGACTCGGTCTCGCCATCACGCAGCAGGTCATGCAGGCACATAACGGCAACGTCGCGGCGACCGACCCCGTCAGCCTCGGCGGGGCGCGCTTCGAAATCAGCTGGCCCGCCGTAACGCCATCGGTTGCGCCCTCAACCACGCCCACCGCGACGCCCTGATCCGCATCAATACGTGCGTCCCAACTGGAAGTAGATGTTGTTACGCCCGCCGGGCGCGAACGCCACACCGAAGTAAATCGGGCCGAACGACGTCGTGAGGGCGGTGAAGACCGTGACGCTGCGCTTGAGCGAGCCGCTGCCGAAGGAATCGTCCACCGCCCAGACGTTGCCCGCTTCCACGCTCACCCCGACGAACAGACGCCGGATCGGCGATGCGCTGAACGACGCAATCCGGTTCATGTACGTGATGTTCCCGTACATCATGGAGTTGCCTGCCAGTTGATCGGCGGCGTATGCGGACAAGTGCTGGAAGCCGCCGAGCGTGAAGCCGAGCGGGTTCGTCACGTTGGTCCCGCCAAAGTTGTTGCCCGCCTCCACCGTGGCGCTCACACTGTGCCGCCCGTAGCTCATCGCCACCATACCCTTGCCGTACACCTCGGTATAGCTGTTGCTGCCCGCGAATAGCGACCGTTCTGCGCGCAACTCTGTGAAGTAACCGCGACGGGCGAATTGCGGATCGTCGAGCTGATCGATCACCAGCTTTGCACGGGCACTCAACTGACGTCCGTAAATGTCGGGGAAGAGCAATTGCCTGGTCGGGGACGCATCGTCGTCATCGTCATTGCCGATGGGCAGGTTGTACTGCGGCACAGCCGTGCCGTGCGCATACACCAGACCGACGCGGAAGTCGCCGAGCGTCGATATCGGGAAGCCGATGTCGACACCGGCACGTTCCGTGGTGAGTCGATACCGCGTGAGTCTGATATCACCCGACTCGTCGTACACGTTGGCGTGACGGCGCTGAATTTCCACATACGGCGCGATGTAGGCGCCCCACGGATTGGCGAACGGCTGACGCAACTCGCCATGAAACGCGAGGACGTCGCTGCCGAGGGTAGCGTCGGCACGCGCTTCGAGACCACTGCTCGTGAGCCACGGGCGGCGATAGCCGAGGTGCAGACGGAAGCTACCCTCTTCCTTCGACGTCGCCGACAAGCCGAGGCCAAACAGCAGGAAGTTCGGTCCCCAGCGCTTTTCCTGCGCGGTGATAACGAGCTTGTGCTCGCCGTTCTCTTCCACCATTTGCTGCGTGACGCTCTCGAAATCGTCTTCGTTGACGAGGGCGAGCAGGTCCTTGTTGACCGCGGCCGGGTCGTAGACGTCGCCCTCCTTCACGTGCAGCGCCGCCCGGATGCGCTTCGCCGGCACCACCCCGCGCGAATTGATCTCGACCTTGGTGATGCGTACCGTTTGCGTCGCCGCCTTTCCATGCGCGGCACGCCACACGGCGTATTGCTCAGGACTCAGCGCGAGCCGCTGAAGCTGCGGCAGCGCCGCCCGTGCAGCAGCTTCGCCCGCGGCGATGCCTTGTGGCGCGTTCTCGAAGTCGGTGAATGTCAGACGGCCAAGGTCTGGCTGAATCAGCACGTCGGTTGCGCGAAGCTGCTCGCGCTGACGGGCGACGTTCTGCCGGATCAGAATGCCGACCATCTGCTGGAACACGTCCGCTGGCGACGACAGCGCGTTCAACGGACGCAGCGGCGAACCAATGTCCACGGCAATCACAACGTCCGCGCCCATCGAGCGCGCCGTCTCGATCGGCAAGTTGCTGACGATGCCGCCGTCGACCAGCGTGCGGCCGTTGACGTCCACCGGCGAGAAGAGACCCGGCAGCGCCATGCTCGCGCGAATCGCCTGCGGCAACGAGCCGCGATCGAGCACGACCATCTGCCCCGTCTGCAAGTCGGCGGCAATCGCGCGGAAAGGCACCGGAAGTTTGTCGAACGATACGGAGCCGCCGATGTTCGGCGTCCATTCCTGCAACAACGCCTGAAGCCGGTTGCCATGCACCAGTCCCGACGGCAGCTGGAAGCCGTTGCGACCGAAGCCGAGGGAGAAGCTGTCGACGTAGTAGCGCTCGTCTTCGCGCTGCGACTGCGGAAGATCGCTGCGATCGGTGACGTCGAACGCCACGTCCGCGAGGTTCACGTGCTCAAGCCGCGCGCGCATGTCGGGCGCGCTCAGACCGCTCGCGTACAAACCGCCCACGACCGCGCCCATGCTCGTCGCCGCGACGCAGTCCACCGGAATACGATTCTCTTCGAGCACCTTGAGTACGCCGAGGTGAGCGTAGCCTCGTGCGCCGCCGCCGGAAAGCACTAGCCCGATCGACGGGCGTCCCGGATCACCGCCGTCGACACGACAAATCGTTCCGGGTGTCGTGGGCGTGGTGCCCGTCGTCGCCGCAGTGGGCGTTGCGACGGTCGCGATTGCTGTGGTCGGTGCGGCCCTTGCCGCCGACGTGGCCGCGATGAAAAGTGCACCGACCAGCAGGCATGCGCCGAGCCAACGAAAACCGCCCCCGTCGCGCAAATGAAGTTTGGGGAAACGGCTCATGGCTTACGGAGAGATTTGGGAAAACCGCAAGAATACCCGCTTTCCGTTTCACCTAATGGACCAAAAAAGCGACACAAATCCCGCGAATTGCGTGTAGGGGATCTGACAGGCGCGAGGTGTGTCGATGGACGGGGAGCCGTCCCGGTTTGATGCGGCGCGTGCTAGCTCGCCAGACACTTGAACAACAGGCGGAAGGGGCCGACGTCCGGCGCGACGACCAGACGGGGAAGCAGGAAGGGGTCGTCGTCACAGTCGGCCCGGCCGCGTCGCGTGGTGGTGGCGTTGCGATACCCGGCGCGCTCGACGATGTCGCGCACGTGTCGGGTGACGTTGCCGTACGGGTAGCAGAACGCTTCGATGTTCGTCCTGCAAATCGATTCGAGCTGGTGCTTGGCACCGACGATTTCTGCCGCAGCGTCGTCCAGCGTCAAATCGGGCAACGACACGTGATTGAGCGTGTGCGCTCCGACCTCGTGCCCGCGATGCATCCACGTCAGGAGCCTGTCGCGGTCCATGAGCGGTGCGGGGGATGGGGCGAGGTGTGCGTCCCAGTGATTGGTGCCGCCCAGATGATCCGCCACGAAATAACAGGTCGCCGTGAAGCCCACCGAATCGAGCACGGGCATCGCGTGATCGAAGACGTTCTGAAAGCCGTCGTCGAACGTAATGCCGAACACTTTGGCGCGTCCCGGTGCACGAAGATACAACTGAAGCTCGCACATGCTCAGGCCCTGATAGCCGAAGCGACGAAGCCAGGCCATCTGCGACGCAAACGTATCGGGGTCGACGCACAGCCCCCGCAGCGGATTGTCGTGCGGCGGCACCGCGCAGATCTGGTGATACATCAGAATCGGAACCGACATGGCGGTGGCCTCAGGCGGCGCGCTTCTGATTGCGTCGATGGCGACGAAGGGCAATGCGCAGAAGCTTATGCAGCCACTGTCGCATCGGGAGATTCGCGGGGGTCGCGCGTTGCAGCCTCGCGGTTGCGGCGATGGCATCCAGATACACGCCGTAAGTCGCCTCGACGAAATCGTCGAAATCGAACTCCGTCCGCCCCTTCATTCGCGCCATGTGCCCCATGTGTCGCATGCGTTCCGGCTTGTCGGCGATGTGCATCAGCACGTTGGCGATGGCTTGTGGATCGCGCGGCGGCACGATCCAGCCGTCCACCCACGGGGTGACGTTTTCCGGCAATCCGCCGACCTTCGTCACAAGACTGGCGCAGCCGGCGGCCATGGCTTCGCGGCACGCGTACGACAAGCTCTCGTGATAGGAGAGGACGAATGCGACGTCGGTCGCCGCAAGCAGGTGGTGGACGTGATTGATCGGCCCGGTAAAGAGGATCTGCGCGTCGAGACCGCATTCCTCGACCATCGCACGCTGCTCGATGCTCGGCGCCGTGCCTGCGAGCCAGACGCGAAAGCGCCGACGTGTCGTTTCGGGCAACAGCGTGAGCGCTGCGACAAGGTCGGCCCATCCCTTCGCCGCGCCGGTGCCCGCCGCGCTACCGAGCACGATACTGTCGTCGGCGCTTGCACCGAGCAGTGCCGAGCGGCGACGCAGGCGCTCTTCCTCGTTGAGCCGTTCGGCTTCCGGCGAACGCACACCGTGTTTGATCACCACGATGTTCGGATAGGACGATTCGCGTCTGAGCATCGTGCGGACGTAATCGCTCACGGCAATGGTCCGGCTCGTGCCGAAGCTTGCGCGCAACCAGTTGCCGAACGAGTTGGCGGGATAGGTGTTGTGCTTGGTGAAGACGATTTCGGGACGTACGGCCAATCCGGCGACGGCGAGCATGACCTGTCGATGATCGGGCGAGCCGTTGACGTGCACGATGTCAAAGCGCTGCTCTCGAATCAGTCGACGCAAACGCAGCGTCTCGCGCCAGAAGCGATACCAGCGCGGCTTGAATTCGACGTCGACCGATGTGATGCGCGGCAGCCGTTTGATCTGTTCACCGAGCCAGCTACCGGGGGGTGTAGCGACGGTGACCTCATGGTCGCGGCTCATGGCGAGCGCGAGTTCCCGTACGTAGGTGTCCTGCCCGCCGCCGCAGCCGACGTGAAAGTTGGTGTAAAGAATCTTCATGCGTTCCGACCCGATGGTGTCTCCACGAATGGTAGAGAGCCACGGGTCGACACGGTGTCGAGACTCAACGAGTTTTGTTTCGTTTTGTCGCCGGGCGCACGCCGAGCAGCAACACGACGACCAGCATCAGGGCCGCCACCAGGAACAGTAGCCGGTGATTCCCGCCCGTCGCATTGAAGAGCGCCGAGAACGCATAAGCGGCAATCGCAAGCGCGGCGGCGGACATGACGCTGGCGCGGGTCCACGCTGCATTCTGCCGCGACGCGTTGTGGGTGATGACCTCATGAAGCCGTGCCAGGATCAGCGGGACCATGCCCGGCGCGAAGGTGCCGAGCACGACAGTCAGCACGCCGAGCACAAGCAGGTTGCTGGTCGTGTAGAGGCCCGCAAAGATGCCGATCATGATGACGGTCACGAGTCCCACCGCCTGCTTCGCGCCGAGACGATCGGCCAGATAGCCATACAGCGGCGGCCCGGCAATCGCCCCCAAACCGTAGATCGCCCAGAAGACCGATCCCAGATGCGTGCCTTCGCCGAGGCCGCGTGCAATGAAGTCCACGAGAAACACCATCGGCGGCACGGCGGCGGCCGCCATCAGGGCGTATTGCAGATAGATTCTCCAGACGTCCCATCCGAAGTGAGGGCTCGTCGTCTTTTCATGCTGTACATGGACGGGGGCAGGCATCAGCTTGCTGTTGGGCCACGCGAACCAGCTCGCGGCCGTCAGGATGACGGACACCGCGCCCAGTCCGATCCACGTCTGCGCCAGCCCCCATTGCAGCAGCAACGGGATGAGCGTGCCGGAGCCGGAAATGCCCAGCCCCAAACCGAGAAAGATCGCACCGCCCGCGGCCCCCTTTCGGGCCGGTGGCACGTGCGGCAGGAGCGTGCCCGCCACCAGCACCATCACCACACCGCCAGCGATACCCGAGACGACGCGCCAACCGAAATACCAGACGAAGGACACAGGCACCGCGCACGCGAAGAACGCCGCCGAGATCAGCACCATCATGAGGCGCAACACATGCTCGTTGGGCAGGCGCGACGCCAGCGGCCGACCGATCAGCGCGCCGATCACATAACCGGCGAGATTCGCTGCGCCGAGATACACCACGGACGACGGCGCAAACCATTGCGCCCGGATGATTTCGGGCATCAGCGGCGTAAAGGCAAAGCGGGCCAGACCAATGGAGACGAGGCTCGCGCAAAGGCCTGCGAAGATATATCGCCAGACCTGAAGACGGTCGATCCCCACCGGGGACATAGAGGAGGTAGACATAGAAGGTTCCAACGTTTGTCAGGCGCAGCGGCGTCCGAACGCCGAGGCCCGAATATCTTTGACAACACTGTCAAAGATCGCAATCTACGCATTCTTGACACGATTGTCAATAATTGTTCCAATGACCCTGTTCGTCCCCGATGGCGGGGATATGGCAAGGAGACAGGCATGGCAGGCACTCGCCAATTCGATGAGAGCGCGCTATTGGAGAAGGTGCTGACGACCTTCTGGCAGCAGGGGTATTCGAAGACGTCGATGCAGGAACTGGCCGCTGCGACGGGCGTGCAGCGCGGCTCGCTTTACAACGCGTATGGCGACAAGGAGGAGTTGTTCCTCCTGGCGTTCGATCTGTATCGCGACCGGTATGTGTCGGAGATGAAGGCGTCGCTCGACCACGACGATCCCCGCACCGCATTGCAGGCGTTCTTCAACTTTGCGATTACGTCGATGACGACAGGCACACCGAGCCGTGGCTGCCTGAGTACGAAGACGGTTATCGGTACGGAGGGGCTGGAAGAGCCGATCCACTCGGCCATTCAATCGCTGGTGGACGATATCGAAGAAGCGCTCTTCGTCCGGTTATCGCAACCGGACGCAACATCCCGACTCAATCTCCCGGCGCGCGAAGCCGCACGAATGGCCGTGACGCTGACCCGGGGATTGGTGGCGATCGAGCGGATCTACCGGGACAAGAAGCGCATGAAGGCGACCGCTGAGTCGTTTGTGAAGGTGCTACTCAAGGGTGAGTAACCGTTGGCGCGATTGATGTCGCTGATGCGGACGTAAAAAAACCCGGCAGCGCAACGCTTGCCGGGTTTTGTCGACGGGCGAGATGCCGCCCGGTCGTGTGGACTTAGAACGGAATATCGTCGTCCATGTCGTCGAAGCCGCCGCCGGACTGCTTGGCCGGGGCTTGCTGACGGGCACCGCCGCCACCACCACCGCCGCCACGCGAGTAACCGCCGCCGCCGCCTTCGTCGCCACCACCGCCACCGCCGCGCGAGTAGCCGCCACCGCCGCCACCTTCACCGCCGCCGCTACGGCCACCCAGCATTTGCATCTGGTCAGCCACGATTTCCGTGCTGTAACGCTCCGTGCCGTCCTGCGCCTGGTACTTGCGCGTGCGGATACGGCCTTCGATGTACACCGACGAGCCCTTCTTCAGGTACTCGTTGACGATCTCCGCCAGACGGCCGAAGAACGACACACGGTGCCATTCCGTCATTTCCTTGAATTCGCCGGACTGCTTGTCCTTGTAACGGTCGGTCGTCGCCAGACGAATGTTCGCAACCGCATCGCCGCTCGGCATGTAGCGGACTTCGGGGTCGGCACCCAGATTGCCGACCAGAATCACTTTGTTGACTGATGCCATAAATCTTTCTCCGGTATTGCTGAAATCCGATCAGGATTGACGAGGCGCAGGCGTCCTCATCGGTGCGGCGATTATAAGCCACACGAAAGCGCCGGCCGCACAAGTCAGGAAGATTGCGTTTTGACCGTAGTGGGTCATCAGAAAACCCCCTAGCGCTCCACCGCAGAAAAGTCCGAGTGCCTGCGTCGTGTTGTACACCCCGACGGCCGCACCCTTGCGCTGTCCCGGTGCGAGCTTCGACACCAGCGACGGCTGCGATGCTTCGAGCACATTGAAGCCCAGGAAGTACACGAACAGCACCACGGCAATCACACCGACCGTCGGCGGCAATCCGCCGAGTGCCACCTGCGCGATGGCCACCAGTGCAATCGCCGAGAGCAACACGGCCTTCATCTTGCCGCGCTTTTCGGCGGCAATGATCGCCGGCACCATCGCGATGAACGACAGCCCCATCACCGGTAGATAAATCTCCCAGTGCTGCGCCACCGGTAATCCGGCCGCGACGAGCATGCGCGGCATCGCCACGAAGAGCGCCGTCTGCGTCGCATGCAACACGAACACGCCGAAGTTCAGACGCAGCAGTTCCGGGTTGTGCAGCACCTCCGAGAACGGCGCAGGCCCGGCCTTGGCGTGGACGGGTGGCGTGGGCACCACCCACAGCACCACGAAAATCGCCAGCACCGCGAGAATGCCGATAGCCGAGAACAAGCCGCTCATGCCCAGCCAGTGATACAGGAACGGCGCACACACGATAGCGACGGCAAACGACACGCCGATGCTGCCACCGATCATGGCCATCGCCTTGGTACGGTTCGCGTCGCTCGTCAGATCCGCCACGCAGGCCATAACCGCCGACGAGATCGCCCCGGCCCCCTGAATCGCGCGGCCGATGATGATCCACGTCAGATCGTGCGCCATCGCCGCCACCAGCGAGCCGATCGCGAACACGATCAGGCCGAAGACGATGACCGGCTTGCGCCCGAGGCGATCGGACGCCCACCCGTACGGGATATAGAGCAGGGATTGCGTCAGACCGTAGATACCGATGGCCAGGCCGACGAGAAAGGTGTCGTTGCCGCCCGGAATCGTCTGCGCGAAGACCGAGAACACCGGCATGATCAGGAACAGCCCGAGCATGCGCAATGCAAAAATCCCCGCGAGCGACGCGCTGGCGCGCACTTCTAGCGGGGTCATGCGGCCCCCTCGGCCGCGTGTCGAGGCAGGAGATGCGGAAGTCACGGAATCAGTCGACATTACGTCCTGAGAGATGAAAAAAGCGCTTGCGGCCTCGGAATTGTCTGATGTTTGCATTCGGACGACGGGGTGAGACGTCCCGCCTTGCGGGTTCGCACACGAGTCCGGTAAGGTCCTGAATGCCCAACAGGCCCGACAGGCCTGGCACGACGGCCGGACGCCAGCCTCTGGAAATCGGGCGGTTCGTCCCCATCTGCCTCCCATGCCGCATCGGCGCCCGAGGCAGCCCGTCAGCAGGGATCAGCCCCGGCAATCAAACTTAGGTATATTAGCAGGTTTAGCCGCCCTGATTTCCCCCCAGCGGCCCGCCCGACCGCTCCCGCCGCCTGCTGCGTCGATGCCCGGCCAACGCCGTGCCGGCGCGGTCCGACGTCCCGGGAAACTCAGGCTCTTGGGGGCCGGAAACCGCCCCGCGACAATTCGCCGCGCGGATTCCTCGGCGACGACCCGGAACCGTCAATGGAAACCATTCGTATTCGTGGGGCTCGTACCCACAACCTCAAGAACGTCAATCTCGACCTGCCGCGTCACCAGCTTGTGGTGATCACCGGCCTGTCGGGCTCCGGCAAGTCGTCGCTCGCCTTCGATACGCTCTACGCGGAAGGCCAGCGTCGCTACGTCGAAAGCCTGTCGGCGTATGCCCGTCAGTTCCTGCAACTGATGGAAAAGCCCGACGTCGATCTCATCGAAGGCCTTTCGCCTGCGATCTCGATTGAACAGAAGGCCACGTCGCACAACCCGCGCTCGACCGTCGGCACGGTCACCGAAATTCACGACTACCTGCGTCTGCTCTATGCACGCGTGGGTACGCCGTACTGCCCCGATCACGGACTGCCGCTCGAATCGCAAAGCGTTTCGCAAATGGTCGATGCCGTGCTCGCGTTGCCCGAAGACACGAAGCTCATGATCCTCGCACCGATCGTCGTCGATCGTAAGGGCGAGCATGCGGACCTCTTCGAATCGATGCAGGCACAAGGCTTCGTACGCTTTCGCATCCGCTCGGGCGGCGGCGCAGCCAACGAAGGCACGGCGCGCGTGTACGACATCGAATCGCTGCCCAAGCTCAAGAAGACGGAAAAGCACTCCGTCGACGTGGTCATCGACCGCATCAAGGTACGCGCCGATCTGAAGCAGCGTCTGGCCGAGTCGTTCGAGACAGCGCTACGTCTGGCCGACGGTCGCGCGATTGCGCTGGAAATGGATACCGACAAGGAACACGTCTTCAGCTCGAAGTTCGCATGCCCGGTGTGCTCGTACTCGTTGCAGGAACTCGAACCGCGTCTGTTCTCGTTCAACAACCCGATGGGCGCGTGCCCGACCTGCGACGGTCTGGGACAGATGACGTTCTTCGATCCGAAGCGCGTCGTCGCCTTCCCTGCCCTCTCGCTCGCGTCCGGCGCGATCAAGGGCTGGGACCGACGCAACCAGTTCTACTTCCAGATGCTGCAAAGCCTCGCGGCGTTCTACGACTTCGAAGTCGACACGCCCTTCGAGGAAATGCCGGAAGAGACGCAGAAGATCGTGCTGTATGGCTCCGGCGAACAGGAGATTCCGTTCACCTACGTGAACGAGAAGGGACGCACGTCGGTACGCTCGCATGCCTTCGAAGGCATCATCCCGAACCTTGAGCGACGCTATCGCGAAACCGACTCGGTCGCCGTGCGCGAAGAACTCGCCAAGTATCAGAACAACCGCGCTTGCCCTGATTGCGAAGGCAGCCGTCTGCGTCGCGAGGCGCGCTTCGTCAAAGTGGGCGAAGACAAGCAGGCGCGCGCCATTTACGAGATCGGCAATCTGCCGCTGCGTGAAACGCTCGGCTACTTCCACGAACTGGTCCTGCACGGCGCGAAGCGTGAAATCGCCGACAAGATCGTCAAGGAAATCGTGGCGCGCCTCACGTTCCTGAATAACGTCGGCCTCGACTATCTCTCGCTCGAACGTAGCGCCGACACGCTCTCGGGCGGCGAGGCGCAACGGATTCGTCTTGCATCGCAGATCGGCTCGGGCCTCACCGGCGTGATGTATGTGCTCGACGAGCCGTCCATCGGCCTGCATCAACGCGACAACGACCGCCTTATCGGCACGCTCAAGCACCTGCGCGATCTCGGCAACTCGGTGATCGTGGTCGAGCACGACGAGGACATGATTCTCGCGAGCGACTACGTCGTCGACATGGGGCTCGGCGCGGGCATTCATGGCGGCACCGTGATTGCGCAGGGCAGCCCGGAACAGATCGAGAGGGCCGCTGAATCGCTGACGGGTCAGTACCTCTCGGGCGCACGACGCATCGAAGTGCCGACCGAGCGTCGCGCACCGGGCGAGGACTATCTGCGTATCGTCGACGCCACCGGCAACAATCTGAAGAACGTCAATCTGGACCTGCCGGTCGGGCTGCTGACGTGCGTGACGGGCGTCTCCGGCTCGGGCAAGTCCACGCTCATCAACGACACGCTGTATCACGCCGTCGCACGCCATCTGTACGGCTCGTCGGCTGAGCCGGCACCGTACGAGCAGATCGACGGGCTGGAGCACTTCGACAAGGTCATCAACGTCGACCAGTCGCCCATCGGACGCACGCCGCGCTCGAACCCGGCCACGTACACTGGCCTGTTCACGCCGATTCGCGAACTGTTTGCTGGCGTACCGCAGGCCAAGGAACGTGGCTACGACCCGGGTCGCTTCTCGTTCAACGTGAAGGGCGGACGCTGCGAAGCCTGTCAGGGCGACGGCGTCATCAAGGTCGAGATGCACTTCCTGCCGGACGTATACGTGCCGTGCGACGTCTGCCACGGCAAGCGCTACAACCGCGAAACGCTGGAAGTCCAGTACAAGGGACGCAACATTTCAGAAGTGCTCGACATGACGGTCGAGCAGGCGCACGAGTTCTTCAAGCCGGTGCCGGTCGTCGCACGCAAGTTGAAGACGCTGCTCGACGTCGGTCTCGGCTACATCCGTCTGGGTCAGTCGGCCACCACGCTCTCGGGCGGCGAGGCGCAGCGCGTGAAGCTCTCGCTCGAACTGTCCAAGCGCGACACGGGCCGCACGTTGTATATCCTTGACGAACCGACCACGGGCCTGCACTTCCACGATATCGAACTGCTGCTTACAGTGATTCACCGGTTGCGCGATCAGGGCAACACGGTCGTCATCATCGAACACAATCTGGACGTGATCAAAACGGCGGATTGGGTGATCGACCTCGGGCCGGAAGGCGGCGCGGGCGGCGGGCAGATCATTGCGCAGGGTACGCCCGAGCAGGTGGCGGCGAGTAAGGCCAGCTTCACGGGCAAGTACCTCGCGCCGTTGCTCAAGCGCGGCAAGTAAAGCTTCATCGGAAAAGGACGCATCACATGGAACCGCGCTCTGGCTGGACTCCGGACCGGAACTTCTGGGTCGAAGCCGCAAGTTATGTCTTCGCGGCGGTGGCCCTCTGGCTGATTCTCAGCATCCACCTGCTGTCGGCCGTATTGGCGGGCATGGTGGTGTATCAGCTTGTCCATGTGCTGGGGCCGCGCCTGCAATTGCGCATCTCCAGCGAGCGGGCACGGCTGGTCGCCGTGGCGTTGCTCGCGGCCGTCATCGTCGCTCTGATGACGGCGCTGGTGTTCGGCATCATCACCTTCTTCCGCAGCGACGCGGGGCACCTCGAACACATCAACGGCCGCATGATGGAAGCGATCGAGCAGGCGCGCTCGCAACTGCCGATGTGGGTGACGGATCGTCTGCCGGCGGATACCGAAGACATTCATCAGGCCGTGACGGAATTCCTGAAGGATCACACTCAGGAGATGTCGCTCGTCGGCAAGGAAGCACTGAACGCGATGGTGCACATCATCGTCGGGCTGGTGCTCGGCGCGCTCGTGGCGCTGTCGAGCGTGCGTCCGGTGCAGCACATGCGTCCGCTGGCCGCCGCGCTCACGCGCCGCGTGACACTCTTCGGCGACGCCTTCCGCCGCATTGTCTTCGCGCAGGTGAAGATCTCGCTCATCAACACGCTTTTCACGGCCATCTTCCTGATCGGCATCTTGCCGTTGTTCGGCATCCATCTGCCGCTGCGCAAGACGATGATCGTGGTGACGTTCGTGGTCGGCCTGCTGCCGGTCGTCGGCAACCTGATCTCGAACACGTTCATCGTGGTGCTCGGTCTGTCGGTGTCGCTGTACGTGGCGATCTCGGCGCTGGTCTTCCTGATCGTGATCCACAAGCTCGAATACTTCCTGAATGCGCGCATCGTCGGCACGCAGATTCAGTCGCGCGCCTGGGAGTTGCTGCTCGCCATGATCGTGATGGAGGCCGCATTCGGGCTACCGGGGTTAATCGCCGCGCCCATCTACTACGGCTATCTCAAGAGCGAACTGGCGGAAAAGAAGCTCGTCTGAGCGACTGACTGCCCACGGCCACGCCCGCTGCTCACAGGCACCGGGCGTGTTTTTTGAAGTGAATTTGACATTTCGTCACCCAATGACATAATGTCAAATCATGAAATCCGCCAAATCTTCCGCCACGGGCAAGCTCGACGAGAACACGCTGCTTCTGCGTGAGGGACGCAAGATCGTCGAAGCGCTCGGTCAGACCTTCGCACCGCTCGTGGAAGTGGTGCTGCACGACCTGACCGATCCCGACCATGCCATCGTGGCGATCGCCAACAATTTGTCAGGCCGCGAGCCGGGCGACGCCGTCACGGAGATGGGTCTTGCCCGTATCGCCGACCCCGCATTCCCCGAAGTTATCGCGAACTACGCCAACCGGTTTCCGGATGGGCGTCCTGCCAAGAGCACGTCCATTGGGCTGAAGAACAGCGAGGGCGAGTACGTCGCCGCCATCTGCCTGAACATGGACATTTCGATGCTGGCGGCGGCTGCTGCGAGCGTCCAGCAACTGGTGAGCGTGTCCAATGAGGCACCGGCCACCGTCAGCGAAACGCTCGCCAGCCGACGCCTCGACGACATCCGCCCGCTGATCGCCGACTTCGCGGCGCAGCGCAACACCACGCCGCAGGGTCTGACGCTCGCGCAACGCCGCGAAGCGATCCGTCTCATCGAAGCGCGAGGCCTGCTGGACCTGCGTCACGCGCATGCTGAAGTAGCGCGCACGCTGGGCGTCGCCCGCTCGACCGTCTACACCTATCTCTCCGACCCGAAAGGTTCCTCATGACTACCCCCACGTTGGCGATTACGTATGGCGATGTCGTCGCCGCTCACGATCGGATTCGCGAAGCGGCGCATCGCACGCCGGTACTCACGTCGCGCACGGCCGACGCCATGACCGGCGCCCGCCTGTTCTTCAAGGCGGAGAACTTCCAGCGCATGGGCGCGTTCAAGTTTCGCGGCGCGTACAACGCGATTTCGCAGTTCACGGCGGAGCAGAAGCGCGGCGGCGTGCTCGCATTCTCGTCGGGCAACCACGCGCAAGCCATTGCGTTGTCGGCGCGCGAACTGGGTGTGCCCGCCGTCATCCTGATGCCGCAGGACGCCCCGCAGATGAAGATCGATGCCACGCGTGGATACGGTGCGGAAGTGATTCTGTTCGATCGCTACAAGGAGGATCGTGAGGCGCTGTCGAAGCGTCTCGCCGAGGAACGCGGCATGACGCTGATCCCGCCGTACGATCATCCGCACGTGATGGCCGGTCAGGGCACGGCCGTCAAAGAACTGATCGAAGACGCCGGTGAGCTCGACATGCTGTTGGTGTGTCTGGGCGGTGGCGGATTGCTCTCGGGCAGCGCCGTCGCGGCGCGCGCGCTCAATCCGAATATCGAGATCTACGGCGTGGAGCCGGAGGCCGGTAACGACGGGCAGCAAAGCTTCCGCAAAGGCGAGATCGTTCATATCGAGACGCCCCGCACCATCGCCGACGGCGCGCAGACGCAGCATCTCGGTCAGTACACGTTCCCGGTGATTCGTTCGCTGGTGGACGACATCCTGACGGTGACCGACGACGAACTCGTGCAGACGATGAAGTTCTTCGCGAGCCGCATGAAGATTGTGGTCGAGCCGACGGGTTGCCTCGCAGCCGCCGCCGCAATGCAGGGCAAGGTCGACGTTCGCGGCAAGCGCGTGGGCGTCATCCTGTCCGGCGGCAACGTCGATCTCGCACGTTTTGCCAAACTTACGCTCGGGGAGGCCGTATGAGCACGCAGGAACGAGGTATCGAATCGGTGAACGTACCGACATTGCAACCGCCGCGAGGCCACTACTCGCACGGCGTTTGCGCGAACGGCTTCGTCTTCGTCTCGGGACAGTTGCCGATCACGCCGGAAGGCGAGCGTCTGGTCGGCGCGCCGTTCGCCGTTCAGGCGAAACAGGCGCTGGACAACGTCGCGGCCATCCTTGCCGCCTGCGGCACGAGCGTCAGCCGACTGGTGCAGGTACGCGTGTACATCACGAACGTCGACGACTGGGGTCCGTTCAACGAGGTCTACGCCGAGTGGGCTGGTGACGCGAAACCGGCACGCTGCGTGGTGCCGGTGCCAGCGCTCAGTCATGGCGTTGCCGTCGAGATCGAGGCGACGGCGCTGGCGGGGTGAAACTTGCGATGAATCCCGGGAATTCGAGGCGAGCCGGTCGATCAGACCGGTACACTTCGCTCTACGAATTCCAAAGTTCATCGAAACATGACGACACCCGATTTCCAGACACCGGCAAGCGCGCCTTCCGATGTCCCCATGTCCCCTCAGTCCGTACCGCTGACTCAGCAGCGCATCGACGACGAACCGCTGCGGCTGGTCACGAGCTTCAACGACATCTTCGTCGTCATCGCTTCATGGCTGCTTTCGTTCGGCACCGTGTGGCTGACGGCCTCGCTGCCGTCGTGGTTGCAGATGCTCATTGCGGCCGCGATCACGTGGGGGTTGTCGGAGATTTTCGTGCGACGCCGTCGCATGGCATTCCCTGCGCTCTGCTTCTCGTTCAGCTTCGTGAGTACGGCCGCCATGCTGGGATTCGGGAACGCGTCGCTGCTGCATCAGGGCGGTGAAAGTGTGCGCGCCTCGATGAGCTGGTGGACGCTCGTCGGCACCTGCGTCTGCACGGCGCTCGGTGCCGCCCTCTTTTGGTGGCGCTTCCGGGTGCCCGCCGTCATTGCGATGGGCGTGGCGGGCGTTGTCGCCGTCGTCTGGGCGCACGTGCTGGTACTGACCGAAAACGACGGCTGGCTGCTGGTGGCGAACGTCGTCGTCGGTCTGGCGATCTTCGTGTGGGCGCTGCGCTGGGATGCGCAGGACCCGCAACGTACGACCATCCGCTCGGATGTCGCCTTCTGGCTTCATCTGCTCGCCGCCTGCATGGTCACGCATCCGATCTTCTGGATGCTTGCACCGAATCACCCCGGCGCGGTGATTGCCGTGTTCGTGCTGCTCACCGCCGTGTCGCTCGCCATCGACCGGCGCGCGCTGATGCTGTCGTCGCTTCTGTACGTCATGAGCGCAATTCTGCGGATGTTCATGACGCCCGCCGCAAATGGCGACGAACTCTACACGCACTCCAGCATGTCTTTGCCCGCCACTGCCGTGATCGTCGGCGGCGTGCTGCTGTTGCTTTCGGTGTTCTGGCAGCCGTCGCGTCGCGCAGTGCTTCGCCTGTTGCCGTCCGCGTGGCGCGCGAAGCTGCCGAACTGACGCGATCCACCGTCGAAAACGAAAAGGCCGCGCCGGATCTTCCCGGCGCGGCCTTTTCTTAGTTCTTTCGCATCACTGAATCGTCACGCGCTCCAGCACCTTCATGTAGTGATCGAGCGGCGGCGTCTGCATGCCGGCGATCTTCGCGCGGTCGTCCCAGCGACGCAGGCGAAGCGCCGCCTCGGCATGCTCGCGTGCGAGAAACGTCTTCGCCTCGTCATCGCTGAACACGCCGCCTTGCAGCGCGAGACTACGCACCGAATCTACCGACAGCTTGCCGTAGTACTCGGGATCGATGGCACACAGGCAACGCTTGGCGTCGACATGCAGACGAATCGGATCGAGGACCGCGTCGCCGAACAGCGGTCTGAGGAACGGCAGTGCGAAGTATTGATGCAGATCGTCGATGCCGCGCTCGGTGGGCGTTTCGCCCTGAAGATTGAGCAGATGGCCGAGATCGTGGAGGAAGCTGGCGGCGACGAGCGCCTCGTCGGCGCCCTCGCTCTCGGCAAGCGCGCCGCTTTGCAGCGCGTGCTCCAGTTGGGTGACGGGTTCGCCGCTGTATGCGATCGAACCGAATTTATCGAACAGGGTGCGGATGTCCGGCAGGCTCAGGGCCATCGTGAGAACTCTCGTTGTCGTCGCGAGAATCGGGGGCAGCCCCGGCAGCGGCCGTCGCGACATCGGCAAACGCCGCCAGTTTCGACGCCTTCGTTTCCTTCGGCGTCTTCATATCCTTGTTGTCCTTCGCTTCCTTCGGCTTGTCGCGCATGCGGCTCTTGCGCAGCGCGCCCGCGTCGTCGAGCACCGGGTACGCCGTCGAACAGAACAGCGAATTCAGTCGCTTCATGTCGCTGATGATGTCCAGATGCAGCGAAGACGTCTCGATACTTTGCACCGACTGGCCCGCCAGACGATTCAGGTGGGTGTACGAATACGCGCGCTCCAGATCGCGGAAGCTCTCCTTCTCGGCCATCAGCCGCTGCGCGCTACGCAGATCCGTATTCAGGAACACCGACAAGCCGAGTTGCAGGTTCGTCACCAGCCGCGCGTGCATGTCGCAAATCTCCTGCAAGCCCGCCTCCGAGAACGACAGCTTGTGCGAGATCTTCTTCTCCTCGACCTCCACCACCATGCGCTCGATGATGTCGCCCGCATGCTCCAGATTGATCGTGAGCGAGATGATGTCCGTCCAGCGGCGGCTGTCCTGCTCGCTGAGGTTTTCACGCGACACGCGCGTCAGGTACATCTTCACGGCGGTGTAAAGATGGTCGACGTCATCATCCAGACGACGCGTCTCTCTGGCGCGCGCCACGTCGTTACTCTTGATGACGTAAAGCAATCCGTTGAGCATCTGCTCGATGAGGTCACCCATACGCAACGTTTCGCGCGTGGCGTTGGAAAGTGCCACGGAAGGCATTTCCAGTGCGCTCTCATCCAGATGTCGGGCACGCGTCACGCCGTCGGCTTCAGGCTTCTCGGCCAGCAGACGCACACACAGACGCGCCATCGGCTCGGTGAACGCGAGGCAGACGAGGCAGCGCACGAGGTTGTACAGCACGTGGAAGTTGACGACGGCCTGCGCAGGGGCGTCCGAGAGCCAGTTCACCAGCATCGGGGCGTAGTCGACAAACGGCAGCACGATCAGGCAGCCGATCAGCTTGAAGATGAGGCTGCCGAACACGACGCGACGGCCCGCCGCGTTCTGACCCGCCGACGTCAGCATCGCGAGCATGCCGCTGCCCAGATTCGCGCCGATCACGAGACACAGCGCCACCTTGAGCGAGATCACGCCGGACGACGCCAGCGTGGCCGTCAGCAGCACGGCGGCGAGGCTCGAATACGACACCATCGCGAAGAGCGCACCGATCAGCGTGTCGAGCATGACGTCGCCGGTCAGCGAGCCAAACAGCACCTTCACCCCGGCGGCCTCGGTCATCGGCGTGGTCGCGCCCACGATCAGTTGCAACGCGAGGATGATCAGCCCAAGGCCGATGGACACACGACCCAGCTGGCCGGCGCGCGTTTGCTTTCGGGAGAGGAAGAAGATGACGCCGAAGAAGATCAGCAGCGGCGAGAGCCAGTGCAGATCGAACGTCAGGATCCGCGCCATGACGGCGGTGCCGACGTCGGCACCCAGCATGATCGCCAGCGCCGGTGCCAACGCGATCAGTCCCTGCGCGCCGAACGACGACACGATGAGTGCCGTCGCGTTGCTGCTCTGCACGAGGCCCGTGACGAGCACGCCCGCCGCGAACGCGAGGAAACGGTTAGAGATGCTGTGCGACAGAATGCGTCGCAGGTCGGCACCGTAGACGCGCAGGACCCCGGTACGCACTATGTGCGTACCCCAGATCAGCATCGCTACGCCGGAAAGAAGGTTAAGCAGTGTCAGCATGCCAGTGTTCCGTGATCTTATTGTCGACGGGACAGGCAGCGCTTCGCGCTGCCAACATGATGCGTGCACCGTTTTACCAAACCGGCATCCCGCGTCAGACGAACACTGGCGTCGGGATGCATGTTAAGTTCACGCGTCATGCGTATCCCCAATCGATACACCGTACACCAATTTGACCAGCGCAACAATCCTGTCATCAAATTGTCACAATTTTTGCGCTGGTTCTGCTACACCTCGTTCAGACGCCCCACGGCAAGGTGAAGGTCTTGGTGTTCGTGAAGCTTTTCATCGCCTCCTGAACGCCTTCCTTGTAGCCCAGTCCGGAGTCCTTGATACCACCGAACGGCGTCAGTTCGATGCGATATCCCGGCACTTCCCACACATTGACCGTCCCGACCTGCAATTCGTTGGTAAAACGCGTCACATAATCAAGCCGGTTCGTGCAAACACCGGACGACAGACCGAATGCGGTGCCGTTGGAGATGGCGATGGCCTCGTCGATGCTGCCGAACGTGATGATCGGCGACACCGGCCCGAAGGTCTCTTCGCGCACCACTGTCATCTTCGGGTCGACTCGGTCGATCACCGTCGGTGAATACAGCGCGCCGTCGCGCTTGTTACCCACCAGCAGGCGCGCCCCCTGCGACACCGCTTCGTTCACACGCGACTCGAACAGACGTGCGGCCACTTCGTCGATCACCGTGCCCATGTCGTTGTCGCCATCGGCCGGGTCGCCGTACTTCCACGCACGGGTCTTCTCGACCACGAGTTCGGTGAACTGTGCGGCGATGTCCTTGTGCACCAACATGCGCTTGACCGCCGTGCAGCGCTGGCCGGAGTTCTTGTACGACCCTTGCACCGCGAGATCGGTGGCGCGTTCCAGGTCGGCGTCTTCCATCACGATCAGCGGGTCGTTGCCGCCCAGCTCCAGCACGATGCGGCGATAGCCCGCTTTGGACGCGATGTACTTGCCGATCGACACGCCGCCCGTGAACGTGATCATGTCGATGTTCTCGTTCGTGATCAGCTCGTCGGCAATCTCCATCGGATCGCCCGTGATCACCTGCAGCATCTCCGGCGGCAGACCAGCCTCGTACAGCGTGTCGGCCAGATAGTAGGCAGAGAGCGGCACCTTCTCGGACGGCTTGAGCACCATCCGGTTATTCGTCGCAATCGACGGCGCGACCTTGTGCGCCACCTGATTCATGGGGTGATTGAACGGCGTGATGGCAGCAATTGCACCCAGCAGCGGCTCGCGCTGCGTGACCACGCGACGCTTCTTGCCGTGCGGCGTGAGATCGCACGAGAACGCTTGTCCGTCGTCTTTGAGCGCTTCACCGGCAGCAAAACCGAGCACGTCCGCAACGCGACCGATTTCGTAGACGGCGTCTTTCTTGCAGAGCCCCGACTCCATCGTGATGATGGCCGCCGCCTCCGCCGTGCGTGCGCGCAACAACGCGGCCGCCTTCTCCAGAATGTTGGCGCGCTCGAAGCGCGTGAGCGTGGAGCGATACTGCTTGGCAATCGAGAACGCGCGACGCACGTCGTCGAGCGAGGCTTTCGGCACGGTGCCGACCAGATCGCCCGAATACGGATTGAACACTTCGATGATCCGTTCGCGGGTCACTTTTTCGCCACCGATGCGAAGCGCTTCGGCGCGGAACTCGGGGTGCAGCTTGTGCGGCGCGTTCATGGGGTTCTCCACTGCGTCTCTAACTGGACAGGGGCCGGGTCGGGCGAGCATTCTGAGGTTCGCTCGACCCTGGCGCTAATGCTCTGCTCTTTGGCTGGACGTGATTTGCACGGGGCTTAAACGTGATTCAGTGCCACATCGAGAATGTCGAAGTTGCGCAGTCGCGCCTTGCCGGGAATGCCTTCGGTCTTGCGATTGAAGAGCAACGGCACCGTCTGCTCCGAGATACCGCCATGCGAGCGCAGCGGCACCGTCAGTCCCGACAGATCGTGGCGGCTTGCGCTGGTGCCCAGCACCACAGACTGATCGCTCACGACCACCAGATCGCCTACGCGGTCGGGCGGCAGTTCGAAACGTGCGCACGCTTCGGCATTCGTCAACACGACCTCGATGCCCGGCAGCGCGGCGATGCGCGCGCGGATGGCATCGCGGTCCGCGTCGTTCGGCAGATAGATCGTGGCGTAGGAACCGAGCGCACCGTGGTGCACCACGTACGGGTCGGTAATCGGCAGGATCACGCGCGCACCGCCCGCTTCAACGCCCTTGCCGAACCAGTCGTCGAGCAGGTCTTGCAGATAGATGACGTTGGGCTGCCCCGTCCTCGGATCGTGCTTTGCGTTCATGCCGTGGTCGGCCGTCAGACCGATCACCGCACCGAGTTCGTCCATCCGCGCGAGGTACTTGTCCATCATTGCGTAGAAGGCATTCGCGCCATCCGTGCCCGGTGCCCACTTGTGCTGGATGTAGTCCGTCGTCGAGAGGTACATCAGGTCGATGTGACGCGTCTCCAGCAGGCGCACGCCCGCCGCGAACACGAACTCCGAGAGTTCTGCGCTGTAGACGTCCGGCACCGGCATGCCGACTAGGTTGACTACGTCTTCGATACCGTTCTCTTCGAGCGTGACCTGATCGGCCTTCTCCGACGAGAAGCAGATGCCCTTCATGCGGTAGCCGAGCAACTTGCGCAGCTTGTCCTTGGCCGTCACGACGGCGAGGCTTGCACCGGCGTCCGCAGCGGCAGCGAACACCGTGCCGGCGCGCAGGTACGCGGGGTCGTTCATCATGACTTCCGCGCCACGGCCGCCGTTGGCGGCCGGATCGAAGAAGTAGTTACCGCAGATACCGTGCACGGCGGGGGGCGCGCCGGTCACGATCGACAGGTTGTTCGGGTTGGTGAACGAAGGCACGACGCAATCGCCCTGGAAGACGGCCCCCTCGGCGAGCAGACGCTTCAAATAAGGCGCGACGCCGGCGGCAGCTGCGGCTTCGATGTATTCGAACTGACAACCGTCGACGCATACGATGACGGTGGGCTGCTTCGGCAGGCGGTACTGACGGCCGTTCACTTGAATCTGTGCGGGCTGGTTCACGTCGGTTCTCCTCAATAACCACTCGGTTGACCGTAAGGGGCATCGCGCTTCGTGCGATGGCCTGCATGCGGCCGAAATATCAACAAGACAAATCCTCGGGGCGTGCGCCTTTGCGCTTAGCCCGCCTTCGCCTGCGGTGCTGCACCCGACGCACCGGGTGCGCGCGCAAGCATTTCGCGAATACGCGTGCGGCCTCGCACCAAGTGGTCGCGCGTGACTTGCGCGGCGCGCTCCGGGTCGCGCGACGCAATCGCACTCACGATGTCGCGGTGCTCACGCTCCGACTTCGGCGGTGCGGACGAATCGCCCGTCAGCGCTTCGTGACGGAACAGGCTCAGTTCCTTGACCAGACGGCGATACGTCTCCAGCAACTTGCGGTTGCCGACCATCTCGACGAGCGCGTCGTGAAACGCCAGGTTCAGTTGGTAATAGCCCTCGCTGTTGCCGGTTTCCACCGCGTGATGCATTGCCTCGACGGATTCACGCAGACGCGTGAGCTGTTCGGACGTGATGACCTCGGCGAGCGTGCGGGCGACGTACTCATCGAGCACACCGCGCAGCGCGTAAATCTCCTCGGCCTCTTCAAGTGAGATGACCCGCACGAACACGCCCCGATTCTTTTCGGTGCGCAGCAGTCCCGCTTCTTCAAGCGCGCGGAACGCCTCACGCACCGGACCACGCGACACGCCAAGACTGCCCGCGACCTCGATCTCGTTGAGCTTGGTCCCGGGCGTGAGCGTGCCTGCCATGATCTGGCGCTCGATTTCATGCTGGACGAGCGTGGTGAGCGACTGGCTCTGCAACAACTCGATTGCGGTGGGCGACGTGGGCTTCGGAGTCATACCGGCCTTCCCTTTTTCAAAACAGTGCTCTGGACATTGATGCCATCGCGCGACACCGGTGCCCTCGCACCGAAACACAAACCGCCGCGCCATCGACGTTTGGCAATTTGTGGCATCACGTGATTATTTTTGTTGTTGACATTCAAGCACAGCAATTTGTAGATTGTCAACAAAACACATCCGACATTGCAGACAGATTTTGCAACACCGTCGGGTCGAGTCGATTGCGGCAACGACAAAACCCTATCTGAATCAACGATTTCCATACTATTGGAGGTATTTGACGAACAGATGACAAAAGCCAAGGGTTTCAAGAAAACGACATAATTTGCCAATATCATGCAACAAATCGCCTCACAGAAGGCTGTCGAGTGTACTTACAACGCGACCCTGATCGCGACCCACAGGAGCCATCCATGAATTCATCCTTGCGCCGTGCCATGCGCGCTGCCGCCGTCCTCGCCGCAGGACTCGTCTGCGCTGCACAGGCCGGTCACGCGCTCGCGAAGACCACGCTGACCGTCTATACCGCGTGGGAAGTCGAGGTCATGCGTCCGTACGCCGAAGCGTTCCAGAAGGCGAATCCGGACATCGAGATCAAGTACGTGCGCGACTCCACCGGCGTGGTCACGGCCAAAGTGCTCGCGGAAAAGGCCAACCCGCAGGCGGATGTGATCGCGGGGCTTGCCGCGTCGAGTCTCGAACTCATCAAGCAGGAAGGCCTGCTCACGCCGTACGCCCCCAAGGGTTTCGAACAGCTCACGCGCGCCTACAGCGACCGCGCAAATCCGCCATCGTGGGTCGGCCTCGACGTGTGGGGCGCGACCGTCTGCTTCAACACGGTAGAAGCCGCCAAGCGCAACCTGCCCAAGCCCACGTCATGGGAGGACCTGGCCAAGCCCATCTATAAGGGGATGATCGTGATGCCCAACCCGGCCACGTCCGGCACGGGCTTTCTCGACGTCACGGCCTGGTTGCAGATGTTCGGCAAGGACGGCGGCTGGAAGTACATGGACGCGCTCGACAAGAACATCGTGAAGTACACGCACTCGGGCTCGAAGCCGTGTCGCGACGCCGGCGCGGGCGAGTACCCCATCGGCATCTCGTTCGAATTCAATGCGCATCGCACCAAAGCGGCGGGCGCGCCCATCGATCTCGTGTTCCCCAAGGAAGGGCTGGGCTACGACATCGAAGCGGCGGGCATTGTGAAGACGACCAAAAAGCTCGACGCCGCCAAGCGCTACATGGACTGGCTCGCGAGCAAGGAAGCCAATGAGATGTACGCGAAGGACTGGGCCATCGTGGCCTACCCGGGCGTCGCGAAGAAGTTCGACACCATTCCGGCCAACTACCCGGACATGCTCGTGAAGAACGACTTCACGGACATCGCGAAGAGCCGCGAGTCGGTGCTGTCCGAGTGGCAGAAACGTTACGGCGCGAAGTCGGAGAAGAAGTGACGACGTGAGGATGCAGCGTGCGGCGCGCATCGATCGCGCCGCACGCGCACTCACGCACACCGGCACAACCATGCAGGAGGTCTCCCGAATGAGCGACGACACGTATCTCCATCTAGCAGGCATCCACAAACGGTTCGATAGCACCGTGGTGCTGCATGACATCCATCTCACCGTGCGACGCGGCGAAATGCTCTGCTTCCTCGGTCCGTCGGGCTGCGGCAAGACCACGCTGCTGCGCATCATCGCCGGGCTGGAGGCGCAGACACAGGGCACGCTGTCGCAAAACGGACGAGACATCTCGTCGTTGCCGCCGATGCAGCGCGACTACGGCATCGTCTTCCAGTCGTACGCCCTCTTTCCGAATCTGAGCGTCGCGCAAAACGTGGCGTACGGACTGACGAACCGTCGCGTGCCGCGCGCCGAGCGCGATGCGCGCGTAGCCGAACTGCTGGCGATGGTCGGCTTGCCCGACGCAGGCAGCAAGTTTCCCGGTCAGCTCTCCGGCGGCCAGCAGCAGCGCATTGCGATTGCACGGGCACTTGCGACCTCGCCCGGCCTGCTGCTGCTCGACGAACCGCTCTCGGCGCTCGATGCCCGCGTGCGCGTGCGTCTGCGCAGCGAGATCCGCGCGCTGCAACAACGGCTGGGCATCACCACGATTCTCGTCACCCACGATCAGGAAGAAGCGCTGTCGATGGCGGATCGCATCGTCGTGATGAACAACGGTGTCATCGAGCAGGTTGGCACGCCCGGCGAGATCTATCAGCATCCGGCCACGCCGTTCGTCGCGGACTTCGTAGGCAAGACGAACATTCTCCCCGCGCGTCTGGGTGAGGCGGGACGCGTTCACGTCGGCCAGTACGAGCTGACGTGCGGCACGCTCAACGGCTGCCGCTCGGGCGAAGACATTCGCGTCTTCTTCCGGCCGGAGGACGTGCGCGTGCGCGATCTGGACGACCTCGACGACAGCGCCAACGTGTTCGACGGCAACGTCGAGAAGATCGAGTTTCTCGGTGCCTTCTCGCGGGTGACGCTGCGCATGCACGCCTGCGACCACGCGCTCTACGCCGACCTCTCGCCTGCGGACATGCAGGCCCTGCAACCGGCCACGGGCGGCGCGCTGCGCTTCTCGGTGCCGAGCGCCGCCGTGCGCGTCTTCCGTCAGGGGTAGCCACGATGAGTTCCTTAAGTTCAGCAGGCTCGACACTGACGGCCGCCCCGGCGTCACCCACGACGGCGGATCGGCCGCCGCCGTCAGCAGTTCGCCCGGTGCGGCTCGCCTCGCACTGGACGGATCGTCTCGCACAGGCATTGCTGCTTGTCGCTGCGGCGGCCGGCGTGCTTTTTCTGCTCGCACCCATGGCCGCGATTCTCGTGAAGAGCGTGCAGGACAACGACGGTCACTTCGTCGGGTTGCGACACTTTCGCGAGTACTTTCACTCCCCTGCGCTCTTCGGCTCGATCTGGAACAGCGTCTGGATCTCGATGGTGACGACCTGCATTACGGTGCCGCTCGCTTTCATCTTTGCGTACGCGCTCACGCGCAGCTGCATCCGCCACAAGACCCTGCTGCGCAACATCGCACTGATCCCGATTCTCGGCCCGACACTGCTGCCCGCCATCTCGTTCATCTTTTGGTTCGGCAATCAAGGGCTGCTGCGTCCGTTCATGGGCGACGTGGACATCTACGGCCCGCTAGGCATCGTGATGTCGCTCGTGAACGCGACGTTCCCGCACGCACTGATGATTCTGATTACTGCGCTCTCGCTCACCGACGCACGGCTCTATGAAGCAGCGGACGCGCTCGGCACCCCCGCACTGCGACGTTTCCTCACCATCACGCTACCCGGCGCGAAGTACGGTGTGATCAGCGCGGCGATGATCGTCTTCACCTACGCGATTTCAGACTTCGGTATTCCCAAAGTCATCGGCGGCGATTTCAACGTGCTCGCTACCGACATCTACAAGCTGGTGATCGGACAGCAGGACTTTTCCAAGGGCGCGGTCGTCGGACTGGTGCTGCTCGTCCCCGTCGGCATTACGTATCTGGTGGACTCGGTCGTGCAGCGCAAGCAGCAGGCGTTGCTCTCCGCGCGCGCTGTGCCGTATGTGCCGAAGCCGTCACGCGGATTCGACTGGCTCATGGCGACGATGTGCTGGGGGATGGCCGCGATCATGCTCGCGATTCTGGGCATGGCAGTGTACGCGTCGTTCGTGAAGTTCTGGCCGTACAACTTCAGTCTGTCGCTCGGCCACTATCGCTTCGGGCTGATCGAAAGCGGCGCGGTGGATTCATACGTCAACAGCTTGCAGATGGCGTTCTGGTGCGCGGTGTGGGGCACAGCGGCGATCTTCGTCATCGCCTACCTGCTCGAGAAGACGCGCGGCATGGCATGGGTGCGCGGCTTCATCCGCATGATGGCCGTGCTGCCGATGGGCGTGCCGGGGCTGGTGCTGGGTCTGGGCTACATCTTCTTCTTCGTCTCCGAGGCGAACCCGCTGCACAACCTGTACGGCACGCTCGCCATTCTGGTGATCGTCAACGTCGTGCATTACTACTCGTCGAGTCACCTCACGGCGGTCACGGCACTCAAGCAGATCGACCCCGAATTCGAGTATGTGTCGGCGTCGCTCAAGGTGCCCTTCTACCGCACATTCTGGCGTGTGTCAGCGCCGATCTGCCTGCCATCGATCATCGACATCAGCCGGTATCTGTTCGTCAACGCCATGACGACCGTCTCCGCCGTCGTCTTCCTTTACTCCGCAGATACGTCGCTCGCGTCGGTCGCCATCGTCAACATGGACGAGACCGGGTCGATCGGACCGGCCGCCGCGATGGCCACGCTCGTGGTGCTCACGTCGATGCTGGTGTGCCTGCTCTATCACGGCGTACAGATCGTGGTGGAACGCTACACGCAGGCGTGGCGGCGGCCGTCCGGCAAGGTGCCGGGCGCGCGTAACGGACACTAACAGCGGACATTAACAGCGGACATTGAAGTTGGTTTTGGTCGCTCACTTGCTGACGTATTTTGGTAATTTCCCCGCTTAATAGGAGGCGGTCATGATTCTCGGTCAGGAACCGATTCTGCTCACCCCCGGCCCGCTCACCACGTCGCCGGCCACCCGACAGGCCATGCTGCGCGACTGGGGTTCGTGGGACGCCCAGTTCAATCGCATCACCGCGTCGCTGTGCCGCGATCTGGTGGACATCGTGCACGGTGGCGACGAGTACGTCTGTGTCCCGCTACAAGGCTCGGGGACGTTCTCAGTGGAAGCGGCTATCGGCACGCTCACGCCGCGCAACGCCCGCATTCTCGTGCCGGATAACGGTGCGTACTGCCAGCGCATTCTGAAGATCTGCCGCTATCTCGGTCGCGACGCCGTCGCCCTGCCCATCCCCGAAGATCAGGCGGCCAGCGCGGCGGCTATCGACGAAGCGCTTTCGCGCGATCCGTCGATCACGCACGTTGCACAAGTGCATCTCGAAACCGGTGCGGGCGTGCTGAACCCGCTGGCCGATATCGCACGCGTTTGCCAGAAGCATGGCAAGGGGCTGATCGTCGACGCGATGAGTTCGTTCGGCGCGGTAGAGATCGATGTGCGCTCGATGCCGTTCGACGCCCTCATCGCCGCGAGCGGCAAGTGCCTCGAAGGCGTGCCGGGCATGGGCTTCGTCATTGCGAAGAAGACCGTGCTCGAAGCGAGCGGCGGCAACAGCCACTCGCTGGCGATGGACCTGCACGACCAGTACACCTACATGCAGAAGACCACGCAATGGCGCTTCACCCCGCCGACGCACGTGGTCGCGGCGCTGCGCGCGGCCGTCGATCAGTTCCTCGCCGAGGGCGGACAGCCGGTGCGCGGCGGACGCTATCAGAAGAACTGCCGTGCATTGGTGGACGGCATGGCGTCGCTGGGCTTCCGTCCGTTCCTCGAAGCCGAGGTACAAGCGCCCGTCATCGTGACGTTCCATGCGCCGACCGACAGCAAGTACGACTTCAAGGCGTTCTACGCGGCCGTGCGCGAGCGCGGTTACATCCTCTACCCCGGCAAGCTCACGCAGATCGAGACGTTCCGGGTCGGCTGCATCGGCGCCATCGACGACAACGAGATGCGTAACGTCGTCACGGCGATCTCGCAGGCGCTGGCGTCGCTGGGCATTCGTCAGGTCGCACCACTCACGCGCGCTGCGTAGGTCGCAATAGGTCCTAGTTCATCGTCGTACGTCGTCTTCTGTCGTATGGCGGCGAGTGACCCCAGCGGTCGCTCGCCGTCGATGATTTAGGGAATCGTCCGAAACTCCGCTTTTCTTGCGACGCTGCAACGGCGTCGTCTCGTCCTTCACAAGGCCGCGCATGGCCTTGATTCCCCTGCCAAATTCCGCGTCCCGCAATGTCACTCGACGGGCCGCATCAGCGCCATGCCCCGGGCACTTTCCCATCGCGCTTTTTAGAATGGCCCGCACATTTAACGCGCATTAACGCTTCGTCCTGCAGCGCTGCCACTGCACTGCTGCTGTCGTCGCCTCCCCCCGAATGCCGCCGCCAAGGGCGCGTTGCCATCGCGTGCATCGCCCTTTCTGCACTCCATGCCATTGGGAACCGGAGCACGATGAACAAGCACCTCTATCGATTGGTCTGGCGGCATTGCCGCGTCGATGTCGTCCCCGTGCCGGAAACGGCGCATCAGAATGCGGGCGCTCCGGCCTCGCGTGTGCGTCGTGCAAGACGGTTTTCAATGTTGCCCGTGGTCGCGCCAACGCTCTCGCTCACGCGTGTATGTCTGGCCTGCTTCATAGTGCTCGGCGCGCTGGCACCCGCCACGTCCTGGGCAACTTGCACGGCAGCGGGCAACGTCGTGACGTGTAGCGGTGCCGCGAATCCACTCGCGCCGTCCTATGCGAATGCGGCAGGCAACTTGCAGGTCACCGTCAACAGCAGTGCCGGTGTCGGTGTGCTGCTCGGCGTCGGTGGCACGGCGCTGTCGCTCACGGGGAGCAACGTCACGCTCGTGAACGGCGGCACCATCGACCCTTCATTGCTCGGTGGCATCGGGTTGCTCGCGTCGGGCACTGTGATCGGCAACGGCAATGCCAGCGGCAGCACGCAAACGGTGACGAACAACGCGATCATGCGGGGCACCGTGGGGGTGCTGGGCGTCAGTCTTCCTGGGCTGACCGGTCTGGCGCTGACGGTGCAGAACGCCACCGGCGGCACTACGACCATCAACAACAGCGGCACGCTTGGGGCCACGCCCATTCTTGGGGTCACGCTCACGGGGAACGGCAGCGCACCGGTGGCGGTGGCGTATGGTGGCGCGGGCGTCAACTTCTCCAACACGGGGACCATTCTCGGACGCGTGGCCTTTCAACCCAACGGCACGACGGGTGCGGGCAATACGTTCAGCAACGAAGGCACGCTAAGCGGCAGCGTGTCGCTCGGCGCGAACAGCAACAACACATTCACGGCTGTCACCGGCTCGACGTTCAACGACGGCGGCAGTACCGGTATCGGCGCGCTTCCGGTCGTTGGCTTCAATCTCGGCTTCGCCGCGGCGGGCGTGGTCGACGGTGGCGCAGGCGGCACCAACGCGCTGGTGCTTCGCAATTCCGCTAACAACGCGACTACGACAGGCACCGGCACGCTGAACGGCGCGAGCTACGTGAACTTCACGAGCGCCACCGTAAACGGCGGCACGTGGACGCTCACTGGTCCGCTGGCCGTCACGTCGACAACGCTCAACGGTGGTCTCGCGGTTTTCGATAACGCGGGCAGCTTCGGCACCGGTTCGCTCACGGTCAACGGCGGGGCCATGCAAGCGTCCAGTGCAGGGCTCACGATTGCCCTTCCGACGACGTTAGGCACCAACGGCCTCTCCGTCTCGGGGGCCAACCCGCTAACGTTGGGCGGTGTCGTCAGCGGTACCGGCAGCGTGTCGCTGGGAGGGACGGGAAGCCTGTCACTCTCGGGCATCAACACGTACTCAGGCGGGACATTTCTCACGAGCGGCACGCTCGTCGCTGGCAGCAGCACGGCACTAGGCAGCGGCACGATTCAGGTATCGGGCACCACCGGTGTGCTCGACGCCAACGCACCGGTGTCGCTCGCCAACACGATTGCCATCGGTGGCGGCAGCACGTTGACGCTCGGCGGCAGCGCGCCGTTCACGCTGTCGGGTCTGATCGGCGGCAGCGGCAGTCTGGCCAAACAGGGCGCGCAGACCGTCACGCTGACAGGGGCCAATACGTTCAGCGGCGGCGTCAATGTCGTGGCCGGAACGCTGGCGTTGTCGGGCGCGGGCAGCTTGCAAATCGGTGGCACCCCACTTGCACTTTCGGGGGCCGGTGCAGTCTTCGATATGTCGGCCGCGAACGGCGACAGAACCGTTTCGGGACTGTCCGGCGTGGGTAACACGCAAATCGCACTCGGCGCCAACAATCTGACGCTCGGCAGCAGCACCGCCAGCGCATTCGCGGGGGCCATCGGCGGCACAGGCGGCATCGTGAAAACGAATGCCAACACACAGACGCTGCGCGGTGCGAACACCTTTACCGGCGGCACTCGAATCAATGCGGGGGGCATTACGCTGGGCGCTGGTGGCTCACTCGCCAGCACCGGTGCGGTGTCTCTGCTCGGCGGCGGCACCACGTTCGATATCAGTCAAGCGTCAGCGCAAACCATCGGCGCATTGTCCGGCATCGCCAACACGTCGGTCGCGCTCGGCAACAACGCGCTGACGTTCGGCGATGCGACCAATCAGACGTTTGCCGGGGCGTTCACCGGTAGTGGCGGGAGCCTCGTCAAACAAGGCACAGGTGTCATGACGCTGACCGGCACAAGCACTGCCGGGGGCGGTATCAACGTGCGTGCAGGCACGTTGACACTTCAGGGGGCCGCGTTCGCCAACGCCACACCGCTTGCGCTGACAGGCAGCACATCGACGCTGGATCTCTCCACCGCGGCGAACATGACCTTCGGTGCGCTCTCCGGCGTAACCGGATCGACGGTGCTCATCGGCAATCAGACACTCACTGTCGGAGATGCAGGAAACACGACGTTCGGTGGCACGATTTCCGGATCCGGCGGCCTCATCAAACAAGGCACCGGTTCGCTGCTGCTCTCCGGTGCGCAGACGTTTACGGGCGGCATAGACGTCGCAGCAGGACGCCTCGCGCTTCAGGGAAATAATGCGCTGGCAGGCAGCAACGTCGTCACGCTCGCAGACGGTGCGACGTTCGACATCGGCGGCGCAGGGCCGGTCTCCATCGGCTCGCTCATCGGCACGGCCAACAGCCAGGTCACACTAGGCAGCAACACGCTCGCGCTCGGCGATGCGGCGAGCCAGACGTTCGCGGGCAGCCTCGGCGGCACAGGGGGCATCGTCAAACAGGGCACAGGCACACAAACGCTGACCGGGCAGAACGCCTTCACCGGTCAGATCGCGATCAATCAGGGCACGCTCGCCCTTGGCGGCACGGGCACGCTGTCCGCGAATCCGGTGAGCATCGCGGGCGGAGCGGCACTCGATATCAGCGGCGGTGAAAATCAGACGATCAGCGCACTGTCGGGTGCCGTCGGCAGCACGATCAATCTGGGCGACAACACGCTCTCCTTCGGTGACAACACCAACCAGACCTTCGCGGGCACGCTGACGGGCACCGGTGGCGGCATCGTCAAGTTCGGGACGGGCACGCAGACCATTACCGCCCAACAAACGTTTACGGGCAGCGTTGTCGTGGGTGGCGGTTCGCTCGTCATTGGTGCGGGGGGCGGATTGTCGGCGCAGAACGCCGTGACGCTCGGCGATAGCTCGACGTCGCTGGACATCAGCGCCGCCGGTCCGCAGACCATCGGTTCACTTAGCGGCGGTGCAGCGCAGGTGCAGTTGGGCGCGAACACGCTGACCTTCGGCGACAACACAGGGGAATCGTTTAACGGCAGCATTCACGGCACCGGGGGGCTGGTCAAGCAAGGCGGCGGCGTGCAGACACTTGGCGGCGCGAGCGACTTCTCCGGCGGCGTGACCGTCAATGCCGGTGGGCTGCAACTGGGCAACGCGAGTGCGCTCGGTACGGGAGCGCTCACGCTCGCCGATCAGACCACGCTCGACACGACGCAAGCGCTGACGCTCGCCAACAACATCACACTCGGTGGCACGTCTGCGGTGCTCGGCAGCGCGGATCTGACGTTGGCCGGTGCCGTAACGGGGAATGGTGCGCTTCAGAAGGCGGGGGCAGCGACGCTCACGCTCGCTGGGGCCGGTAGCTGGACGGGAGGTACCACCATCAACGACGGGGTGCTCGCACTCGGCAGTGGCGGCTCGCTGGCGTCGCAAGGCGCGGTCGTGCTGGGCGGCCCGACAGCAACGTTCGACGTTAGTGGCGTGGGCAGGCCGCTGACCATCGGCGCGTTATCGGGCACCGGCGGAACACTCGCGCTTGGCAACACCATGCTGGCCTTCGGTGACGCCACCGACCAGACACTCGCCGCCACGATCACCGGCACGGGCGGACTCGTCAAACAGGGCACGGGCAAACAAACAATCACCGCGACGCAAATGTATGTGGGTGCCATCGCCATCGCCGATGGAACGCTGGCACTGGGCGGCGGCGCAGCGCTTCAAGGGGGTAATGCGCTCTGGCTCAGAGGCGCTAACAGCGTGTTTGATATCAGTGGTGGTGCGGCGTCGACCCTCGGCACGCTCAATGGCGTGACCGGCAGCGCTATCTCGCTGGGTGGGCAAACGCTGACGTTGACGTTGTCCAACTCAAGCAGCGCGACATACAGCGGCGCGATTCACGGCACAGGCGCACTCGTCGTCTCAGGCCCCGGCGTACAGACGCTCTCCGGTGCCAGCGATTTCTCCGGCGGGGTGCGCGTCGGGTCTGGTGGACTGGTCGTCGGTAACGATCTCGCGCTGGGCACGGGGGCCACGACCTTCGGCAACAACGTGACGCTCGACAGCACACAGTCCGTCACCCTCGGCAACAGCGCCACGCTGCTCGGCACGCTGACCGTCCTCGGCAGTCACGACCTCACACTCAATGGTGCGCTGTCGGGAAGCGGTGGCATCACCAAGTTGGGTGGCGCGACGCTAACACTGGGTGGCAGCAACACCTATGCGGGCGCGACAACGATCAATGCGGGCACGCTGGCGCTCGGGGCCGGTGCGTCGCTCAATGCCACCGGCACCGTGAGCGTCGCCAGCGGTGCAACGCTCGATCTTTCCGCCGGGAACGGCACACAAGTGATCGGCGCAATCGACGGTGCAGGTACCGTGAACATCGGCGCACTCGTCACCGAAATTGGCGGCACAGGCAACGATACTTTCAGCGGCGGACTCACCGGCACGGGATCGGTCGTCAAGATCGGCGCGGGCACCGAGACCCTCACAGGACAGAACACCTACACAGGTGGGACCGTCGTTCAGGCCGGGACGCTGGCCCTCGGCGGTGCGGGCACCCTCGCTACGAATGGTGCCGTCACCCTTTCGAACGCAGGATCGACGTTCGATATCTCGGGAGCCATTGGGCCGCGCACCATCGGTGGACTTTCCGCCGATGCGGGCACGCAGATTCTATTGGGGGCCAACACGCTCACGTTCGGTGACGCGACGACCCATACCGTCGCGGCGATCATCAGCGGTGCAGGCGGTCTCATCAAGCAAGGCACCGGCGCGACGACATTGCTCGGCGCGCAACAGTACACCGGTGCCACCACGATTGCGGACGGCACTCTCGCGCTCGGGGCCGGGGCTAGCCTCGCGCCGGACGCGTCCGTGTCACTGACCGGGCCGGGTGCAGTGCTCGACCTCAGCGCAGCAGGGAATCAATCGCTGGGGCATCTGTACAGCGTCGGCGGAAGCATCGGCGGCAGCGTCGTGCTGGGCGGCGGCAGTTCGCTGACGATCGGCAACAACGATAACGACACGCTCGCGAGTGCCATCTCCGGGACCGGCGCGCTGATCATGGACGGCAGCGGCAGGCTCACGCTCGGTGCGCAGAACACGTTCACCGGGAACGTCAGCGTCAATAACGGCACGCTCGCTCTGGATGCCAATGGCACGCTGTCGAATGCCAACGACGTGACGGTCGCGTCCGGCGCAACACTCGATGTGAGCGCCGCCACGACGCCCGTCATCGGATCGCTGAGCGGGGCGACAGGGAGCACGGTCGACATCGGCACGCAGACGCTCACGCTGGGCAGCGCCAATAACGCGACCTTCAGCGGTGCACTAGGTGGCACCGGCGGTCTCATCAAACAAGGCAGTGGCACGCAAACGCTGAACGGCGGTGTCGCATTGACGAGCGACGTCCGTATCGACGCGGGCACACTATCGCTTCGCAACGGCACGCAGCTCGGTGGCAAGAACGCCAATCTCAACGGCGCGACGGCTGTCCTCGACCTCTCCACAGGCCCCAATCAGACCGCCGCGACCGTGAGTGGTGTCTCAGGCAGCGCCCTCAACCTCGGCGGCACCACGCTGACGCTTGCGGACGCTGCGGGTAGCGCGCTGGCGTCCGACATTCACGGCGCAGGGGGCAGTCTCGTGAAGCTCGGCAGCGGTGTTCAGACGCTTTCGGGGAATAGCGATTTCACCGGTGGCGTCAACGTTCAGGCGGGCGGCATTTCCGTGGGCAGCAACACGGCGTTGGGCACCGGCACAGTGAACTTCGCCGATGGGACATCGCTCGACGCCACACAGGCCAGCACGCTCGGCAACCAGATCACCCTCGGTGGCAATCTCAACGTACTCGGCACGAACGATCTCACGCTTAACGGCGCGATCAGCGGCGCAGGCGGCATCACGAAGAACGGCGCAGCCACGCTCACGCTCAACGGCCAGAACACGTACGCCGGAGCAACCAACGTCAACGCCGGGACGTTGGCGCTCGGCGCGGGTGCCAGTCTGAATGCAGCGGGCGTCGTCGACGTGCAGACCGGCGCGACCTTCGATCTGTCGGCGGGCAACGGCACACAAACGTTCGGCGCACTCACCGGTGGCGGCAACGTCAACATGGGCAGCAACACGCTGGAGGTCGGCGCGAGCGGGTTGAACGAGACGTACAGCGGCGGCGTGATGGGCACCGGTAGTCTGGTGAAAGTGGGGGCCGGCGTCGAGACGATGACCGGTTCGAACACCTTCACCGGTGGCACAGTCGTGCAGGCCGGGACACTGGCACTCGGCGGTGCCGGAACGCTCTCTCCCACCGGCGCAGTCACACTACAGAACGCAGGCGCAACACTCGACATTTCCGGCGCGAACGGCAATCGCGCGATCGGTTCGCTGACGGCACAGGCAGGCACCAACGTCACGCTCGGGAGCAACACGCTGACATTCGGCGATGCGTCGAGCCACACCGTCAGCGGTACGATCAGCGGCACAGGGGGCATCGTCAAGCAAGGCAGCGGCACGCAAACGCTCCTCGGTCAGCAGCAGTTCACCGGCACGACCACCATCGCAGACGGCACGCTCGCACTTGGCGCGACCGGTCAGTTAGCCAACGGGGCGAACGTCGCGATCACAGGTGCCAATGCCACGTTCGATATCGCGGCGGCCGGTAATCAGACGCTCGCGACGCTGGCAGGCACAGGCGGTACCGTGAACGTCGGTGGCAACACGCTGACGTTCGGGGACGCGAGCAATCAAACGCTTGGCGCAGGCTTCGCCGGCACGGGCGGTATCGTCAAAGCCGGTGCAGGCACGCAAACGTTGACGGGACAGAGTACGTTCACCGGTGGCATCGACGTGGCCGGCGGCACGCTCGCGCTGGGGGCAGGTGGCTCGCTTGGCGGCGCGAACGACGTCACGCTTGCTGGGGGGACCGCGCTCGATCTCTCCGGGGCTATGGCACCGGTCACAGTCCGGGGACTCGACGGTGCCGCCAACACCACGGTCTCGCTCGGCGGGCAATCGCTCACGCTGGGTGGCACCGCGAACAACGCCTTCGACGGCAGCATCACCGGCAGCGGTGGCATCACGAAGCAAGGCAGCGGCACGGTAACGCTTGGCGGGAGCAACACGTTCTCAGGACTGACAACCGTGTCCGGCGGAACGTTAAAGCTGGGGGCCTCTGGACGTCTCGCCAACACCTCGGGCATATCGCTGAGCAACGCAGGCGCTACGCTCGACGCATCCGCCACAACAGCACCGCTCGTTCTTGCAACGCTGAACGGCGGCACTGGCACACAGGTCATTCTCGGCAGCGGTGGGCTCACGACCGGCGACAGCGGCAGCCACGTCTTCAACGGCACGCTGTCCGGCGCGGGTGGGTTAGTCAAGAACGGGAGTGGTTCGCTGTCGTTGGGGGCGGCCAACACGTTCACCGGGGGCACGACGTTGAATGCGGGCACGCTGACCGTCGGCAACAACGCATCGCTCGGCACCGGAGGTCTCGCCGTGAATGGGAGCGGTGCACTCAGTGCCAGTGCGCCGGCGACGCTAGCGAACGGCATCACACTCAACAACGGATCGACGCTGTCCGTCGGCGGCACCGCACCACTAACATTGGGTGGGAGCGTTTCCGGTAACGGCGGGTTGTCGCTGAACAACCCACAGGGCGTCACGCTCGGTGGGTCGAACACATTCACTGGCGGAACGACCGTGAACGGCGGCGGCGTCACTGTCACGTCGCCCGGCGGGTTGGGCACCGGCGAGCTGACTGTCGCGCAGGGCAGCGTAACGACACAAGGCGTCAACGTCACATTGCCGTCGCTGAACGGCACGACTCAAGGCGGACTCACGATTAACGGCGGTTCGGTGTCGGTGGCGTCGGGCAATTTCTCCGGCAGCGTTTCCGGCACGGGCGACCTCACCAAGACCGGCAGCGGCACGCTCACGTTGGGTGCGCAAAATCCGTTGTCGGGACCGACGACCGTCGCCGGTGGCACGCTGAATATCGGTGGACTGCCCAACTCTCCGGTCACCGTCCAAACGGGCGCGACGCTGGCAACACCCGCACCGACAAGTGCCGGTGGCTCGGGCGCAGGCGCACAGACCGGACCGCTGACCGGCGCAAGTGGAAGTCAGATCGTCGTCAGTGCGCCGGGGTCGACACTCAGCGTCGGCGGCAACCTCACGCTCGCACCGGGGTCGACGTTGCAGGTCAACGCAGCACCCGGCACAGCGCCGAGTCAGGTCAGCACCACGGGCAGCGCCACGGTCGGCGGCAGCAATCTCGTCGTGAATGCAGCACCGGGAACGCAACCGGCCGATGCCTCGGGGGCCGTCATCGTCTCGGCGACGGGCGGCGTCTCCGGGCAATTCGCATCGACGTCCACCAACCTTCTCTACCTCACACCACAGGTCAGCTACACGCCGACATCCGTGCTGCTGACGTTCGCACCGAACGGCACCCCCCTGCCCGCCGGTGCCGTCACACCGAATCAGCGCTCGGTCGCCGCGGCGGTCGCCTCGCTGGGCACAGGCAGTGCGCTCTATCAGGCAGCACTCGGTCTGACGGCCGCCACCGCGCCCGCGGCTTTCGAAAGTCTCGACGGGAGTCTGCACGCTTCGGTGGCGTCCATGTTGCTGGGTCAGTCGCAGATCGCGCGCGATGCGGTCTCGCAGCGATTGCGCGACAGCCTCTCGCTGGCACTGGAATGTGATGCCGCCCCATCGAACGACGAACGCGCGAGCAACAACGTGACGTCACCGAATCGAGGCGACGATTGCCGTTCGCAACCGCGTGCGACGCAGGCATGGGCATCCGTCTACGGCAATGACGGACAGATGCGTAACCGCTCTGTCGCCGATGGCGGCTCAGGTGCCGCAACGTTGCATCGCCGAGGCATGGGGGTGCTCGCCGGGGTGGACGCGCCCTTCGCCTACGCATGGCGCGCCGGCGTGTTCGGCGGACTCGGACACAGCACGTTCAACACGGGCGCGAGCGCATCGGGCAACAGCAACGACGCGCAGATCGGCGCTTATGTGAATCGGCGCTTCGGTCGTCTGGGTGCCACGGTCGGCGGCGCATACGGCTGGCAACAGATCAGCTCGCAACGCGCCGTCGCCATCGGTCCCATCGCACAGACGGCACGGGCGAAATACGACGCCGGTGTATGGCAAGTGTTCGGCGAGGCGGCGTGGCGTCTCGATGTTGGGCGCGTCAGCGTCGAACCCTTCGCGAACATCGCTTACGCACGCGTGCGCACCGACGCCTTCGATGAATCCGGCAGCATTGCCGCGCTCCATGCCGACGAACAGTCGCACGGCATCACGTTCTCCACCGCAGGCCTGCGCGGCGAAATCCCCTTCGCTACGGGGACCGGGCTTGCTGCGTCGGGACGCTTGCGGTTATCGGCCGGGTGGCGTCATGCCTATGGCGCGAACACACCGGACATGCAACTGGCGTTCTCGGGATCGTCGGCGGCCTTCACCGTGGGGGGCGTGCCGATTGCGCGCGACGCGGCAGTCGTCAGCGCCGGTATCGATGCCTTCGTCGGCGATGCCGTCACGCTCGGCGTGAGCTATTCGGGTCAGTTCGGCGGCAAAGTCAGCGACAACTCGGTGTACGGCAACGTCAACTGGCGCTTCTGATGTGTCCTGTCGTGGGGACTCGCTTGTAACGACGGCCTCCGGTAAGCTCCGAAGTATTGCGCGCCCGCCCGCTCACCACGAGCGGCGCGCGCTTACTCGATCAGTATCGGAGGCCGTCCCCCCATGCCGTCCTACAACATTCGCTTCAAGCGCGCCTACGACGCCCCCGACGCTGCCGACGGTCAACGTGTTCTCGCCGACCGTCTCTGGCCGCGTGGGCTAGCGAAGGTCAAGGCGCACATCGACTTCTGGGCAAAAGACGTTACGCCAAGCACACCGCTGCGCAAGTGGTTTCATGAACATCCCGAGGCGTTCTCCGAGTTTCGTCAGCGCTTCCTCGAAGAACTGGCAACGCTGGATGCCGACCACAACGCCATGCTGACCGAACTGCGCGCACGTCTGAAGGAAGGGCCGGTCACGCTGCTCACGGCGGCGCATCGACTGGAAGACGACGAAGCGCATACGCACCTTCACGTCCTCCGTGACTTTCTTGAGTCGCATTGACGCCTCCCGAAGTTCACCTGATAAAACATCATATCGCGGTGTAGCACAGCATTCCGCTGCTTAAAACGACGCGCCGCGTCGTCAGCCCTCCTGAAACCCGCATGACGCCTCGCCTCCACCATCAACGGGACGAGCAGCATCGGAATTTGCTATAAACGCACAAAGCGTCATCTGCTGCTTCGTCTGCGCTTTACCTTGGTATCCCGGTTCCCCAGTTCCCCGGTACCCCGTGCTGCACCTCTTGCCGTACCTCGTTCGCTTACTCTCGCTGCCGCGACGGCAGCGTCATGCCTCATGCTCGTTCCACTGATCGTTGCCTGCGCGCTGTTCATGGAGAACATGGATTCCACCGTGTTGTCCACCTCGTTGCCGTTGATCGCGAAAGATCTCGGCGAGAGCCCGATCACGCTCAAGCTCGCCCTCACGACGTACCTCATCAGCCTCGCGGTCTTCATTCCGGTCAGCGGCTGGATCGCCGATCGCTTCGGCACACGCAACGTCTTCCGAACGGCCATCGGCGTGTTCGTCCTCGGCTCGATCTGCTGCGGCATCTCGACCAACTTGCCGGAACTGGTGATCGCGCGCTTCGTGCAAGGCATGGGCGGCGCAATGATGGTGCCCGTGGGGCGGCTCGCATTGCTCAAATCCGTGGAGAAGCGCGACATGGTGCGCGCGCTCAACTACCTCACGATCCCGGCGCTCGTCGGCCCGGTGCTCGGCCCGCCGCTCGGCGGCTTCATCACGACGTACTGGCACTGGCGCTGGATCTTCTTCATCAACATCCCCATCGGCGTGCTCGGGTTCATTCTTGCGACGAAGTTCATTCCCGATCTGTATGAAGACGAAGTGCCGCCGCTCGACGTCAAAGGCTTCCTGCTCTCGGGCTTCGGGTTGTCGATCCTGATGCTGGGCCTGTCGACCATCGGACGCCACCTGATTCCGACACCGCTTGCCCTCGGACTGGTCGCCATCGGTGCCGCGCTGATCGTCGCGTATCTGCGTCACGCGAAGGGGATTGCGCATCCGTTGTTGCGGCTCGATCTCTTTCGCATTCCCACGTTCCGCGCCGGTGTCGGTGGCGGCACGCTGTTTCGCATCGGCGTAGGCGCGACACCGTTTCTCTTGCCGCTGATGCTGCAGCTCGGCTTCGGTATGACACCGCTGGAGTCCGGCGCGCTGACCTTCATTTCGGCCGCTGGCGCGATGTTTATGAAAACGCTTTCGCTGCGAATTCTTCAGCGCTGGGGGTTCCGTCGTGTGCTGATGACGAATGCCGTCATCGCAGCGGCGACCATCGGGGGCTACGGGCTCTTTACGGACCAGACGTCGCATCTGGTCATTCTCGGCACACTACTGTTCGGCGGCTGCTTCCGTTCGCTGCAATTCACGAGTCTGAATGCGATTTCCTATGCGGATGTGCCCGCAAATCGCATGAGTCAGGCGACGAGCCTCGCCAGCGTCGCACAGCAGATATCGCTCACGCTCGGGATTACGATTGGCGCGGCGGTGTTGCAGACGTCCTCATGGCTGCATGGGCGCGACCATGTGACGAACGTCGACTTCCCGTGGGCGTTCCTCGTCGTTGGCCTGATCGCCGTCAGCTCGACGATCTCGATTGCGCGGCTTTCGCGCGATGCAGGCAGCGAGCTGGCACAGCGCACCTGATACGCTTCAGGAACGCACAAAAAAAGCCCGAGACTTCATGTCCCGGGCTTTTTTGTTTGTGCGATGCGCCACGTCTAGCGACGCGGACTTCATCAACGCAACTTCAACGCCCGAATCCGCAGTAACGCGATCATGCTGATCACCGCCGCGCCCATCAGGTAGAAACTCGGCGCGAGTTTGCTGCCGGTGACCTGTATCAGCCAGGTGATGATGAACGGGGCGAAGCCGCCGAAGATCGTGACCGCCAGGTTGTAAGCGATCGACATACCCGTCGTGCGGGTTTGCGTCGGAAACAACTCGCTGAGCAGTGCAGGCATGCCGCCGTAGTACGTCACGCTCACCAGCCCGATACCGATCTGCATGGCGATCATGGTGCCGAACGTGGCATGAAGGTCGAGCAGGTAGAACGCCGGCCAGGACAGCAGCAGGAACACCACGGCCGCACCGAGCATCATGCCCGTGCGTCCGTGCTTGTCCGACAGGTGCCCCACGATCGGCGCGCCCACGGTCTGAATCACGCCGGTGGCGATGATGGCCGTGAAGACCGTCGACGCCGAAACACCGAGCTGCTTGACGGCATACGTCGGCATGAACAGGATCAGGTAGGCCGAAACCGTGGCGAGCACGACGACACCGATGGCGAGCGACAGGCGCTCCTTCTGGCTCGAGAACGTATCGGCCAGCGGCGATTGTGTGGTCTCGGCCGCCACGAACTCGGGCGTCTCGTCCATGTGCGTGCGGATGTAATACGCGACCGGGCCGATCATCAGGCCGAACAGGAACGGGATACGCCATCCCCAGCTTTGCATCTGGGCATCGCTCAGACTGCTCGTGAGCACGGCCCCGAAGACCGATGCCAGCAAGGTCGTCATGCCCTGACTCGACGACTGCCAACTCGCATAGAAGCCTCGCCGCGACGGCGCTTGCTCCGCGAGATACGCTGTGGCACTGCCGTACTCCCCGCCGGCTGAAAAGCCCTGGATCATCCGCGCGAGCACCAGACCGATCGGCGCAAGCACGCCAATGGATGCATACGTCGGCATCAGGCCGATGATGAGTGTGCCGACCATCATCAACGTGATCGACAACGTGAGTGCGGCCTTTCGGCCGGCCTTGTCGGCATAAACGCCGAGCACGATCGCGCCGAGCGGGCGCATGAAGAACGACACGCCAAACGTGCCCAGCGTGAGCAGCAGCGACACGGTCGAGTCGCCCGCCGGAAAAAACAGCCTGGAGATCGTGACGGCGAAAAAGCCGTAGACGACGAGGTCGAACCATTCGAGGGCATTGCCGATGGTGGCGGCCGCGATGACCCGCCACGCAGGCGTGGCCGGCTTCGCATCGGCCGACATTGCGAGAGACGCATTGTTCATTGCGATTCCTTGAAGTGCAGAAGACTTGCCGAATCGAGGGTGACACGACACCGACGAGATGCCGCGCCGACCCAATGGATCATCAACCGCGCGAGATGATGCGTGACGACGCACGCGCACCCGAAAGCGGGCGCAGCATCACGTCGCCGACAGCCCGCAAAGCGCCTGAAGCACGGCAACCCGGCTTTGGCCGAGCACCATGCCCTTCCACACGTCGTGATCGCAATAGAACGCGTCGCGCACGCGCCGACGCAACGCCGTCGCGACGTCGGTCGGCGCGTCCGGATGCGCGCGCAGCCAGGCTTCGCCGCGCAACGCGCCGACGACAGCCTCGAACGGCTGCGTGCCGTACTCCATCGCCATCAGGGTCGGGCGCGATTCGGGGCAGCACGTGTAGATCGTCGAAGCAAGCTGGCCCGTCACGTCGACCGACGCCGACGTGCCTGCAAACGGCACCGCGATGTCCGCGCCCCACCATTGCCGGGCGCGATCGACTTCCTGCTCGTTGCGCCGACCCGCGAAGATCTTCTCGCCGTGCCCCTGCGGCCCGAGTCCGGTGTGGTAGTCGATCCAACTGATGTCCGCGAAGCTTGCGGCCTGCGTGCGCAGGACGTGCGAGACAGTCCGCAACGAACGGCTTTGTGCCTGACCACCGTAGAACAGGCCACCGGCGTGCGTGTACTGCCCGCTGGAAACCGCGCTGCGGAAACGTTGTACGCCGTGGCGTTCGATGTACTCGGCGATGGCGCGCTCGTTCTGCGGCGTGGGCGGCCATTCGCTCGGCACGAGCCAGTCGTGGACATCGGCATAGTCGGCGTTGACCGGTAGCGGTTGCGCGCCGAAGGCCTGCGCGTTGCGATTCAGGTCGATGTTGTCTTCGTTGGTACGACTCCCCCACGAAAAACCATACGGATTCACCGCGTGGATCAACAGCAGAGCCACACCGGACTCGGCGGCTCGTGCGAGCATCGGCGCGTCGTCAAGCAACGCCACCTGACAACCCGAGCCGCAATGCCCCTCGGCGCCGTGCGTGGCCGACGTCAGGATCAGCAGGCGGCGGGCGTTCGGCGGCGCGATCATCGCCACGTCGGTCGACAAGGCTTCGCCCTGCGCGCCAGTGGCGTCGACAGGGTACGAATCGATCTGGTCGGTGTGCCGTCGTGCTGCGTTCAGAAAACGCTCACGCGCCTCGGCGTAGGTCGAAGAAAAGTAACGCTCGGTGTCTTGCGATGTCGTCATCCCCATCCTCCTTGCCCGCCCACCGGCCGGGCCGGTGCAGGTATCGGTTGTTGTCGTGACTCGTCTGCGTCGCCGTACCGTGCCACCGGAGAGGGCGGCACGTGATACGTCGGCAGACGGGTTACGGGGATCTTATCGCTGCGCCCCTATACCCAAAAGATAAGAAATATATTCCGGATATCAGTATTTCTTATCGCATGAGGCGGGCGAATCAACAGGAGGTGATCGTCATGCGCAGCCGTCTCAGACGTCGGCCGCCGTGAGACTCGCCGCCGCTTCCGAGAGGCAGTTCATCAGACAGCGCGCCGCCGGCGTGGGCTGCGACGCCGGCCGTGTCGCGAGGGTCAGCCACGCCATCGGCAGCGGTTCGGTGGGGTGAAACAGGCTCAGGTTCGCGATGCGCTGGCGCCGGTCGAGCACCACACGCGAGAAGATCCCGAGCGCGTCGGAGTTCTCCATGATGCTCAACGCCGTCACGATCGAGCGACACGAGATCACGTCTTGCGGCGGGTTCAGGCGATGGTCCCGGAACACGCGACTCAGATAGTCGGTCGCACTGTCGCCAATGCCCGGTACGAGCCACAGGCTGTCGCGCAATTCCGCAATCGACTTCGCGCCGCGCAGCGGATGCCGCTTGCGACCGACCACGACCAGTTGCATGGGCAGCAGCACGGTGCGCTCGAATCCGTCGGCGGCACCGCCTTCGAGTTCGGTCAACACGGCGAAGTCGAGACGTCCGGCTTCCAACTGGTCTTGCGTGTGGGGGGGAGCGGACTCGCTGATCGTGAGTTCGACGCGAGGCATGCGCTCGCGAAAGCGCTGCAACGCCGACGGAAACAGGGACAGCGCTGCGGTCGACGAAATCGCGATATTCAGGCTGCCGCCCGCACCGTCGCGCATCTGGTCAAGCTCATCTTGCGCCTTGCGCGCTTCCTCGAGAATCAGATGGGCACGCTTGAGCAATGCCTGACCGAACGGCGTGAGTTCGATGCCCTTGCTGCCGCGATGCAGCAGGTGCGTGTCGACGTTGCGTTCGAGCTCGCGCATGATGCGTGTGACCGCTGGCTGGGACAGACCGAGCACGCGCGCTGCACTGCGAATGCTTTGCTGCTGGGCAACGATAGTGAAGGCGTGCAGATGCTGAAGGTTCATGCGGGCGTCTCGCGCGAACGCCAGCCGGTGTTGGGTGCCGGCCGGCGCATCGTCTCTGTTTTGTTTCTGTTTTCCTGAGCGGCATCGAGGTGCCGGTGATCAGGAAATGATATCGCGAGACACGCGAGTCCCCGTTTTCCGTTGCATGCCTGTCGGGATCAGGCCGACACCGTCTCGCCCTCGCGACGCGTGAGCTTCGGGCCGACGCCGGGCTTGACCTGGAGCATGGCGAACACGCCGACCGCCGTAGCAACGGCCGTGGCAATGAACATCGACGAATAGCCGTACTTGGCCGACAGAATCCCGGCGAGCGTGGGAGCAAGCACCGAGGCAATGTTGGCGATGAAGTGCATCAGACCGCTGAACGTGCCCACGCGCGTGGGTGCCGTGTCGATCACCACCGCCCAGTACACCGAGTTCGGCAGGGCATTCAGCGCGTTGCCTAGCGTCATCAGCGCGATCACGGCCCACACGCTTTGTGCCTGCGACACCATCAGGAAGCACAGCGTCGTGCAGGTCAGCGCGGCAGCCGCGAACCAGCTGCGGGCGATCACCAGCTTGCCCGTCTTGCGATACAGCCAGTCCGAGATGCGACCGCCGAGCAGCACCGTCACACACGCGCCCGTCCACGGAATCATGCCGATATACCAGAGCGACGACAGCGTGAAATGGAATTCGTCGGCAAGATACTTCGGCGTCCACGTGAGCAGCATGAAGTTCACGTAGATGAAGGCAAAGTAGCCGATCGAGTTGAACACCAGCGTCTTGCTCTTGAAGAAGCTCCACCACGGCATATCGCTCGCGGCCGCAGCGGCGGACGTGTTCTGTGCCGGACGTCCCGCCTGAATCAGCGCCACTTCAGCGGCGTTCACGCGCGGGTTGTCTTCGGGACGATTCGTGTAGACGCGCGCGAACAGCGCAATCAGCACGAAACCCGCAATGCCGAGCACGACATACATCGTGCGCCAGCTATCGGTCAGCAACAGCAAGCCGACGGCCACCGGTGCCGTGAGCAGCGCGCCCAGCGGCGTGCTCAGCAGACCGATCGACACGGCGAAGCCGCGCTCCGACGGCGACGCCCATGCGGACATCGTCTTGTTGATGATCGAGTAGGCAGGTCCCTCGGCGAAACCGAACAGCACACGAATCGTGGCGAACCCGGTCAGTGCCGAGCCTCCAAACACCGCGATCCCGATGTCGCCCGCCCAGATCATGGCAATGGCGAACGCCGACCATGCAATGCCGGCAATCACCCATACCTTCTTCGCGCCCAGGCGGTCCGCCAGTGCGCCGCCGAAGAGCGCGCCGAACATGTAGCCGTAGCCGAAGTAGCCGAGCACGGCCCCCCAGCCCGCGCGGTCGAAGCCGTATTCGGCCGTGATCTGCCCGGCGGAATACGAAATTGCGCCGCGGTCGATGTAGTTCACCAGGGCAATGACCACGATCAGCGCGAATACGGCGAACCGGTATCGCGTCGCTCCAGCGGCCGGATGGCCCACGGTTGTTGGTTGCATGATGTCTCCTCCATGTCGGATCTGTGCGAAGCACTCGATGCCCTTCGCAAACGATTGTCGATTATATATAATGCACAATGCATATCAACTGAAATCAAAAATCCAGCCTCCACCATGTCCAATTCACTTCCCGTGGTTGCCGTCGCCTCGCTTGGCGGCACCATCAGCATGACGCCCTCCGACGCCGCAGGCGGCGTCGTCCCCACGCTGGATGCCACCCAACTGGCGCGCTCGGTGCCCGGTTTGTCCGAGGTCGCGACGATCACGACGGCGTCGATTCGTCAGCTTCCCAGCGCGTCGCTGCGCTACGACGACCTGATGGAGGTGCTTGCCTGGGCCGAGCAACAGATCGCGGCAGGCGCCGTCGGTGTGGTGCTCACCCAGGGCACCGACACGCTGGAGGAGACGGCATTCCTGCTGGACTTGTTCTGGAAGCTGCCCGCACCGCTGATCCTGACCGGCGCGATGCGCGCACCACAGGCGGCCGGTGCCGACGGTCCCGCAAATTTGCTGTCGGCCGTGCGCACTGCGATCCATCCCGACAGTGCCGGCAGGGGTGTGTTGGTGGTGATGAACGACACGGCGCACTATGCGCGTTGGGTCAGCAAGGGCGATTCGCTGGCGGTTCAGGCCTTCGTGTCGCTCGACGGCGGCGTTGCTGCACGCCTGGTGGAAGGTCGTCCGACGTTTTTCCACGCTGCCCCGGTGCGTGCGCAGCCGTTGGCACGACCGGTCCGGGCGTGGCCGAAGGTGGCTTTGTTGAGCGCCGTGCTGGGCGACGAGGGAGAGCTTGCCGAGCTGGCCGTGCGAGCGGGTTATGAGGCCGTGGTGATCGCGGCGCAGGGCGCGGGCCACGTGTCGTTCGGCTTCGCCGAGCGTATCGGCGAGTTGACGCAAAAGGTCCCGGTGGTGATCGCGAGCCGGGCAGCGGGTGGCTCGACGGCGTCGCAAACTTACGGCTACGTGGGGGCGGAAATCGATCTGGTCCGACGCGGGGCCGTGATGTCCGGCTGGCTCTCAGGACTCAAGTCACGGCTGCTCGTGACGGCGCTCCTTGCCTCGGGCGTGGCACCCGGTGCAGTAACGGAGGCCCTGACGAATTGGAGTAAACTCACGCGTCGATAATCCTCACACCACACCGCTTTGAAAAGCACGTCCTCCGCATCTGCCAGCGTGTCCGGCACGTCTGGCCGCCGCCGTCTCACGGCATATCAATATGCCATCGAGACACTGCGCACCGAGATTCTGCAAGGCAAGCTCAAGGCGGGCGACCGCCTGCGGCAGGACGACCTCGCGCGCCGTCTGGAGATGTCGACCACGCCGGTGCGCGAAGCACTGCGCACGCTCGTCTCCGAGGGGCTGGTGTTCTTCGACGTTCATCGCGGCGCGGTGGTGCGTGGTCTGACGGTCGACGACGTCAACGAGCTCTACCGATTGCGAAAGACGCTCGAACCGATGATGGCCGAGCAGGCGATGGCCACGATCAGCGAAGCGGACCTCACGCACGCACAGGCGCTTCACGCGGAAATGCTCGCCACGCAGGATGTCGTGAAATGGACCGAGCTGAATCAGGCGTTTCACGCAGCACTGTGGGCATCGCAGGACGAATCCCGTCTGGCGCATCTCATCAAGACGTTACGCGATGCGTCCGGCCCTTACATTGCGCTGTCGCTGTACATGCGGCCGGTGCACGTCGAAGTCAGTAATCTCGAGCACCAGCAGATGCTCGACGAGTACCGTGCACGCGACGTGGCCGCCGCCAAGCGGCATACGGAAGATCACCTCGACGCCACGCTGCGCATCATCGTCAAGGCCATCGAGCAGAGCGAAGCCGAAGCGGCCGCCAACGACTGATCGCCTCATCGGCGGCCAGGCATCGCCTGCGGCGGTGCCGATCCCTGTTTTTGAAGTGACCTTTTAGCGGAAGATCACCGTCTTGTGGCCGTTCAGCAGAATGCGGTGCTCGGCGTGAAAACGCACGGCGCGCGCAAGTGCCACACACTCCACGTCGCGACCGATGGCGGTCAGTTGCTCCGGGTCCATCGTATGGTCGACGCGCTCGACTTCCTGCTCGATGATCGGACCTTCGTCGAGGTCGGACGTCACGTAATGCGCCGTCGCCCCGATCAGCTTCACACCACGGTCGAACGCCTGATAGTACGGCTTCGCGCCCTTGAAGCTCGGCAGGAACGAATGGTGGATGTTGATGGCGCGACCCGCGAGCTTCTTGCACAGGTCGCTGGAGAGCACCTGCATGTAACGGGCCAGCACCACCAGATCGATGTTGTTGTCTTCGACCAGCTCGAACACCTTGGCTTCCTGCGCAGCCTTCGACTCGGGCGTCGAATTCATGAGCGGCAGATAGTGGAACGGGATGTTGTAGCTCGCCGCCAGTTGGTAGAAATCTTTGTGGTTCGAGACGATCACCGGGATTTCGATGTTCAACTGACCGGTCTTGTAGCGGAACAGCAGATCGTTCAGGCAGTGGCCGATCTTCGAGACCATCAGCATGACGCGCGGCTTGATCGACGCGTCGACCAGTTCCCATTCCATCTCGAACTGCTCGGCCAGCGGCGCAAAGTCACGCTGAAGCGAAGCCAGATCGGTCTGGCCCGGCAGTTGCTGGAAATGCACGCGCATGAAGAAGCCGCCCGTAAAGCGATCGTTGAACTGCGCCGAATCGAGAATGTTGCCGCCGCGCTCGACCAGGAAACCGGCCACCGTGTGGACGATGCCGGGACGGTCCGGGCAGGACAACTTCAGAATGTAGCTATTTTCGATCGGTGCCATGATTGCTCCTGGGCAAAGGCTTGCAATGAGCGTTGCAGTGTTGAAATTCGGTGATGCTGTGATTCGATGCCGGTCGCGTGCGCACTCGGCATTCGGCGCGTTTCGGTACGTTCCGGCGCGGGCTTACTCGTCCGCCGGCTTGAACAGCGCCTCGATACCGGCGCAGTCCTTCACGCGGATCGCGCCTTCGCGCAGCAGGAAGTCGAGGCTCGCGAGGCTTGCGTCGACCGTCATCTTGCCGCGCGCGATCACGTCGCGTACGTCGCCGGCCGAGCACAGCCAGTGTGCGCTCGCCTCGCCGTCCTGATTCTCGGGGACGAACCCGCGCGGCAGCGCAAGATCGTAGACGAAAATCTGCTCGGACTGCACGCCTTCGGGAATTTCCGCGAGGATGTGCAGCGTACGGCCCGGACGCGCTTCGTTGGCCAGATAAGCCGGAATGCCTGCTTCTTCCCAGCACTCCTTGACCAGCGTGTCGCCCACGCCGATGCCGTTGCCGATGCCCCCGGCCGACAGGTTGTCGAGACAGCCCGGATCGGTGGCCTTGAGCACGCTGCGGCGTGCGATCCACATCTTCGGCGCTTCGCCGACGAAGCGAGCGGGCACATAGCCGTTCACATGCACGGCGAACGTGCGCGTACCGAAAAAGCGGGAGGCCGCACGTTCGATCCATGCCAGCGGTGTGTCGTACAGACGCTGCCGGATCGCGTAACGCTCGTTGCGCCAGCCGGTGATGTGTCCCTCGGCGGCGAGGGTTTCGATCACGGGTGCCAGCGCCGCCGTGCGCGCTTCGCACGTATCGTGACGCGGATGAATGCGCACGGCGAGCGAGCTGATCTCGAACACGTCGGGCCAGCGGCACAGCGACTCGACGTCGCTACGGCGAATCCATCCAAAACGCTGCGAACCGATCACGAGCGGCAGATGCGCTCGGTCGTCGAAGCGGCGCGCCGCCGCAATACAAGCAAAAGACATACGTCAGAGACCGGACGCGCGCCAGGCGTTGGCGCACGAAATCGAGGCAAAAGCGGCATTTTACAGAAGCGGCGACGAGTTCGCCCGAAGCGCGGGGTGATGGAGGGCGTTCAGCCCTTCACCCGCTCCCCCTTCGGGTCGTACAGCGCGCGCAGCTGCACCCGGGCATCGAGCAGTTCGCCCGCGAGATCGACCTGATAACGACCGGTCTCGATGTACTCGGTGGACACCGGGCCGTCCGGGTGCGTCAGATAGGCGAGGCCCACGGGGGCGTCGATGGTGTGACCGAAGGCCGCCGACGAGATGAACCCGACCGGCTGACCGTCACGCAACACCGCTTCGCCACCCCACAGCATCTTGTCGCTCGCGCCGTCGAGCGCGACGCTGACGAGACGGCGGCGCACACCCTTCGACTTCGCAAGCTCGACAGCCGTGCGTCCCGTAAAGGCGATGTCGCTCGCGAGCTTGCAGGCGAACGTCAGTCCAGCCTCGACCGGGTTCGCGTCCGGCGTCAGTTCGCGTCCCCACGCGCGATAGCCCTTCTCGATGCGCAATGAGTCGATGGCGTAGTAGCCCGCATCCTTCAACCCGAACGCTTCGCCCGCCGCGTGCAACGTCTCGTAGACACCGACCGCGAATTCGACCGGCACATACAACTCCCAGCCGAGTTCGCCCACGTAAGTCAGACGCGTTGCACGCACCGCCGCGTAGCCGAGATCGATCTCGCGGCTGGTGCCGAACGGGAACGCTTCGTTAGAGAAATCGGCTTTGGAGACCTGCTGCAACAACGCACGCGAGTTCGGTCCCATCAGCGCCAGCACAGCGTACTGGCCGGTGACGTCGACCACGGTACAGCGCGGATCGTCGGGCAGGCTGGCGATGCGTCGCTCCAGATAGTCCATGTCGCGTGTCGTCTGGGCCGAGCCGGTGACCATCAGATACTGGTCCGGGGCGAGGCGCGTGAGCGTGAAGTCCGATTCGTAGCCGCCGCGCTCGTTGAGCATCGCGGTGTAGACAGTGCGCCCCGGGGCGACGGCGACGTCGTTGCTGCATAACGTCTGCAACACGCGCTCAGTGTCGCGTCCCTTGATCAGCAGCTTCGAGAACGAACTCATGTCGAACAGCGCCACAGCGTCGCGGCACGCATGATGCTCCGCCGCGCTCCACGCGTGCCAGTTCTGCTGACCGAAGCTGTACTCGATGCTCGCCTCATCGGGCGACGGCGCGAAGAAGTTCGGCCGCTCCCAACCCATCTTGCTGCCGAAGCATGCGCCCTTCGCCAGCAACGTCGCATACAGCGGCGAGCGGCGGAACGGACGCGCCGTATCGAGTTCGCGATTCGGCCACGGCATGGCGTAATGCAGGCCGAGCGTCTCCTTCACGCGATCGTGCAGCCATGTGTCGTTGCCGTTGAAGCCCGCGAAGCGACGGATGTCGACGGGCCAGAGGTCCATCGTCGGCTCGCCCGCCACGATCCACTCGGCGAGCGCCATGCCCGCCCCACCCGCCGACGCAATGCCCATCGAGTTGAAGCCCGCACCGACGTAGAAATTCCGAAGCTCGGGCGCAACGCCTAGGATGAAGTTGTTGTCCGGCGTGAAGGATTCCGGCCCGTTGTAGAACTGGCGGATCTGAGCCGTCTCCAGCGCGGGCACTCGGATGAGTGCGTTCTCCATGAGGATTTCGAACTGGTCCCAGTCGTCGGGCAACAACTGGAACTCGAAATTCTCCGGAATGCCGTTCATCCCCCACGGCTTGGCGTTCGGCTCGAAACCGCCCATCACGAGACCGCCGACTTCTTCCTTGAAGTAGATGTAGCCGTCGGGGTCTCGCATGACCGGCAGATCGGTGTGCACGCCCGCGATACGGTCGGTGACGATGTAGTAGTGCTCGGCGGAATGCAGCGGTACGGTCACGCCGCACATGCGCCCCACTGCCTTGGCCCACTGACCTGCGCAGTTGACGACGATCTCGGCATCGATGCGGCCGCTCTCGCCGTCCTTGTTCTGCCACGACACCCCTGTCGCCGTACGAATGCCGTTGGGTGACGCCGTGTGAATCTGCGTGATGCGCGTGTTCTCCGCGATGCGCACGCCACGGCTGCGCGCCCCGCGCGCGAGCGCTTGCGTGAGGTCGGTCGGGTTGGCCTTGCCGTCGCCGGGCAGCCACACGGCGCCCACCAGATCGTCAGTACGCATGACCGGCCAGAGTTCGCCTGCTTCGCGCGGCGAAATCACGTCGCATTGCACGCCGTAGGCGCGCGCCACGGCGGCAGTGCGCTTGAGCTGCGTCATACGCTCGGCGCTGCGTGCCACCGACAGCGAACCGCACTGCTTCCATCCCGTGCCAAGCCCGGTTTCCGCCTCCAGCTCGCTGTAGAGCTTCGTGGAATAGCGGATGAGCTTGGTCATGCTTTCCTGCGAACGCAGTTGCCCCACCAGCCCGGCGGCATGCCATGTGGTGCCGCACGACAGTTGTCCCTGCTCCAGCAACACGACATCGGTCCAGCCGAGTTTGGCCAGGTGATAGGCAACGGAACAACCGACGATCCCGCCGCCGACGATGACGACACGGGCATGAGTGGGTAAGGCTGAAGGCATGGATGGACTCCGGAAAGACTTGCTTCGGCCGAAAAGCCGGGCAATGACATGAGCGATGACGCGAGACTACTGAAACTTCAAAATCATTGCAATAATTTGCAACATTACAACACATAATGCAACACAAAATTGACGGACACATTGTCGACATCAATGCGGCGATCACACGTGCGCCAGGCGTCCGCCGACATGCCAACGGCCGTACCACTTGTGTTTGGCGGTCATTTGCGAAAAAATATACGACGTATAAATAATGACGAACCACGCCATGACGACAGCGCACGCTTTCATCGCCACCAGCCTCGACGGCTTCATCGCCCGGCCCGATGGCGACATCGACTGGTTGCTGCAACGCGACGATCCCACCGAGGACCACGGCTACGCTGCCTTCATCGCCGACAAGGACGCCATCGTGATGGGGCGCGGTACGTATGAGAAGGTGCTGACGATGGGCCCCTGGGCCTACGATCTGCCCGTGACGGTGCTGTCGACGCAACTGGCGAACACACCGGTACCCGATGCACTCAAGGGAAAAGTGCGCTTCTCCGACCTGTTGCCGGGCGCGCTGATGCAGGCGTTGGCGCGGGAGAACGTGGGCCGGATCTATGTCGACGGGGGAAAGGTCGTGCAGTCGTTTTTGCGCGAAGGGTTGATCGCAGACATCGTCGTCACGACCGTGCCGGTGCTGATCGGCGCGGGGAGATCGCTGTTCGGCGCATTGTCGGATGACGTCGACTTGCAGTTGATCGACAGCCAGCGCTTTGCGTCGGGATTGGTGCAGTCCACTTATCGAGTCGTTGCGTGAGGCGGCCGCGCGGCAGGCCCGCTCAAGGCACCGGGGTCACGCGAGACGCCATCCTGACGACGGCGCTCACGCTGCTCGACGAGAGCGAAAGTGGTGGAAAGGGACTGAGCATGCGCGCGCTGGCCAATCGGCTCGGCGTCACACCCATGAGTCTTTACCATCACGTCGAGGATTACGCCGGGTTGTTGCGCGCACTGTCGGACACGGTGTATGCCGACGTGCTCAAAGACATCGAAGCGGGCCTCGCGTGTCATGAGGAGGTGCGCGAGATTCTGATCCGGTATCACGCGGCCGTGCGTCGCCATCCACAACTGACGCTCGCGATCTTCGCCACACCCGCGGCGTTTGCCGGTGTGACGCGCGAGATCACCGACCGTCTGACCGGACTGCTGCAAACCATGACGACGGAACCGCTTCTGTGGCGAGACATCCTGATCGATCATGCGCACGGCAGTGGCCTGCCCGTTGCGCGTGACGACGACGCGCCCGCCGCACCGCCACCGGACGATCACGACTATCGGCGAGCGCTCGACTGCCTGCTGTCAGCGCTCGGCCCGCGACGTCAATAAGGCGAGCAGCGAATCGCCCGCCGCTTCGAGCGCGCCGTCGTTGTCGACGACCGAAAGCGGGATGCCCTCGGGCGGCGTCCATGCCACGCTGTGCGCCACACGCTTGTCGAGTGCGTCGCCGGATTCGCGGCCACGCTTCGCCAGACGTTGCGCACGCACTTCCGGGTCGACGCGAATCTCCACCAGATGCAGACGTTCTGCATAGCGTGCGACGACCTGCGCCAGGAATGCACGCGAACCATTCACCACGACATTGGCACCGGCGTGCATCCACGCGTCGATTTCGACACCGATGCCGTAACGGTAATCGTGGCTTTCCCAGTCGAGCGCAAAGCAACCGAGCGAATGCCGCGCCGAAAATTCGGCGTGCGACAACGCGATGTGGTTCTCTCCGTCCGAGGGTGGGCGCGTAATGTAGCGATGCGCGAAGCACACCGGCAAAGCGGGGGACGAAGGAGCGGACGACACGTGATCGAGCTTCGCGCGCGCGTACGCAAGTAACGAATCCTTGCCCGCACCGGACGGCCCCATCACGTAAAACAGACGTGCGCGATTCATGCAGCTTCCCTGAAGGCAAAACGTTCGAACATGACGAAGGGCTCGCCCGGCGTCGGTTGCACGAAGATGGCAAGACTGTCGACGCGCATCGGCCCAAGTGCCTGCACGCGCGGCTGCCACCAGTCGCTGATGACCGTGGCGTCACCCGCCGTCACACGGTCGGAGAGCGTGACGTGAAAACGAAATTCGTCTAACACGTACGGATACCCCCACTGCGCCAGCCACTCGCGCTGACGCGACGTTAGCAGATGCGGATTTCGTTTGGCGAGTTCGGCCTCGTTCATCGGTGCACGCAACGGGTCGAACGCCTGCACGCAATCGGCCGCCAGCGCATTCACCGCCTTCTCGTCGGCAGTGCCTGCCTTGGGGCGCAACGCGACGAAGCCGGGCGACTTGCCACTGTCGGTGCCGATCACATCGGTATGGACCGTCAGATCGAACGGCACATGACGCGCCGCCACCGCCGTTGCGATGCCCGACAGATCGCTCAGTCGCGCTTGCGGCGCGAGCCGCATCGGCGCTTTGAGCGTGGCATGCAATCCGTAGCGTCGCGGATCGGCGGTGAGGTCGTGCAACGAACGCGACAACCCTTCGACTGTCGGCGCATGAAGCACGCGCGCTGCAATCGCATCGCGCCCCAGCCAGCGGCTGCCTTCGTGCCACCAGCACGAGCCGGACGGCGGCGCGTAGTAAATCGCAAAACGTGCCACCGACAAGTCGAGATGCTGTTGCTGCTTCTGCTGCTGTCGATCTGCTTCGTTCATTCTGTTGCCCCCTGCACCACAAGCTGCATACGGTCTGCCGGGAAGTAGGCAATGCCGTATTTGATCGGCTTGCCTGCTTCGTCCACATCCGTACTTTCTACGCTCAGCACAGGCTGCTGACGGTTGATCCCAAGGTGACGGGCAATATCGGCGTCCGGCATACGTGCACCGATGCGGCTCTCGAGACGCGTGTAGTCCTTCACGCCAAAGATAGCGAGCGTGGCGCTGATCGACTCGTGCTCGGCGAACACATCCGGAAAGTCGGGAAAGCGCGACGCCGGAAACCAGTTCTCGCTGTATGCCAGCGGCAGTTCGATGCCCTGAGGATCAAGGCTGCGTCGAGCCAGTTCCAGCCGATAGACCGCTGCGCCCGCACGCAACCCCAGCGCGTGCGCGACGCTGCCTTCGGCCTTGAGCTTGTGTGCGGAAATGATCTGCTGCGCGGTCTTCAGATTGTTCTGCGACAGGTTCTCGGTGAAGCGGGTACGGCGTCCAATCACGTAACCGATGGCGGCCGCTTGCACGAAGGTACCGCGTCCGTGCTCGACGTTCACGAGCCCCTGCTCGGCCAGACCGAGAATCGCGCGGCGCACCGTGTGACGGTTCACGCCGAAGCGCTGCGCGAGATCCGTCTCGCTCGGCAGACGGTCGTCCGGCGAGCCTTCGCCATAACGACGCTCGCCGATTTCCGTGGCCAGAATCTGCGCGATCTGCCGCCAGACCGCAACACCGCCGCCACGTTCGAGTTGTGCTGTCATCAAATTGACACCCCGGAAAGTTGTAATGAGGCCGCGAGCAGTACCCCATCTGAAGTTATTGCGATCATACACACGTCTATACGACTAGACAATTATGCCAATCACATCTCCCGACACCGCCCGTGACGAGGACGCCGCCGCCCAGCAGGAACGGGCGGATCGCGCCAAGTGGCTTGCGTTGTTTGCACGCGCCACGTGCGACGAACTCGACGACGCCATCGCCCGTTGCCCCGACGCCCCGCAATTCATCTGGCTGCGCGCTCCGCAGACCGGCCTCGTGCTGGTGCAGGGCCGTGTGGGTGGCAGCGGCGATCGCTTCAACCTTGGCGAGACGACCGTCACGCGCTGCACGTTGCGTCAGCAGGACGGTGTGGTCGGCACCGGCTATGTGTTGGGCCGCGATGCCGAGCGCGCCGTGCGTGTGGCGCGTCTGGACGCGCTGATGCAAATGCCGCAGCACCGCGGCGTGCTTGCTGCGGGTCCGCTCACCGCAATCTCCGAACGTCTGGCTGCCACCGCAGCGCAGAACGATGCCGACGTGGCCGCCAGCCGCGTCGAGTTCTTCACCATGGTCCGGGAGGCCTGAATGTTGACGGCAACCATGCCCGACTGGTCGGCACTGCAACCCGGTTTCGACGATCCGGTCCACGACGCGCAGGGCGTCTTCCGCGCAGTGCTCGATGCCCTCGCGCGCCCCGGCCAACTGCGTCAGGTCGGCCAGCGTCTCGGCCACAGCGACGAAGCCAGCATCGCTGCGCGCGCCACGCTGCTCGCGCTGGCCGACGCCACGACACCCGTCTGGCTGCAATCACCGCTCGGTGAAGTGGCCAGCGCCCTGCGCTTTCACACGGGGGCACCGTTGCTCAGCGGCGAAGCCGATCTCGCACAAGCGCAGTTCGCGCTGCTGACCGACCCCGCCAGTTGCCCGGCCCTTGAGCGCTTCGCGTTCGGCACGGCTGAATCGCCCGAGCACAGCGCCACGCTGATCGTCGACGTGCCCGCGCTGAGCGTCGGTCACACCGGCAACGGCCTGCATCTTCGTCTGCGCGGCCCGGGCATTCAGACCCACGCGGACGTCACCGTCGGCGGTCTGGACGCCGCCTTCTGGCAGGCACGCGCCGCACTCGCACCGCGCTTTCCCGCTGGCCTCGACCTGTTGATCGCCGCCGGCGACACGGTGCTCGGGCTGCCGCGCACCACGCATGTGGAGGTTTGCTGATGTACGTCGCAGTCAAAGGTGGCGAGCGCGCCATCGAACAATCCTGGGACCTGCTCGCCAAAGCGCGACGCGGCAATCCCGAAGTCCCCGCGCTCACCGTCACGCAGATTCGTGAACAGATGCGTCTCGCCGTCTCCCGTGTGATGAGCGAAGGCGCGTTGTACGACGAAACGCTCGCAGCACTGGCCATCAAGCAGGCCTCGGGCGATCTGGTCGAAGCGATCTTCCTGCTGCGTGCGTATCGCACGACGTTGCCGCGTCTGGGCACCACGAAACCGATCGATACGGCGTCGATGCGTCTGTCGCGCCGCATCTCGGCCACGTTCAAGGACGTGCCCGGCGGTCAGGTGCTGGGGGCCACGTACGACTACACGCAGCGTCTGTTGGACTTCGCGCTGCTGGCGGAAGGCCTTGAAGGCGAGACGTCCGACGCAACGACGCATGCACCGCTGGCTGGCGAAGTTCGTGCGAACGCCGCACCGGCCGCAGCATCGCAGACGTCCACCGTCGCCGAGATCCCGGACGTGCCGCCCATCGCGGCGACCACGCGCGTCACCGACATCATGAAGCGCGACGGTCTGCTCGAACCGCTGAACACCAACGGTGCCGATCCCGAGCCGCACGACCTCGTGCATTCGCCGCTCTTCACACCGGCGTCGCGCACGGCGCGGTTGCAAAACCTCGCACGCGGTGACGAAGGTTTTCTGCTCGCGCTCGGCTATTCGACGCAGCGCGGCTACGGCAACGATCACCCGTTCGCGGGCGAAATACGTCTGGGTCAGGTGTCCATCGAGATCGAACCGGAAGAACTCGGCTTCGCCATCGACATTGGCGAGATCGCGGTGACGGAGTGCCAGATGGTCACGCAGTTCGGTGGCAATCAGGACGTTCCGCCGCAGTTCACACAGGGCTACGGCCTGGCGTTCGGCCACAACGAGCGCAAGGCGATGGCGATGTCGCTCGTCGACCGCGCATTGCGCACGAACGAACTGGGCGACGAAGCCACCTCGCCCGCGCAGCAACAGGAATTCGTGCTGTACCACAGCGACAACGTCGAAGCGTCGGGCTTCGTGCAGCACTTGAAGCTGCCGCACTACGTCGACTTCCAGGCCGAGCTGGAACTGGTGCGCCGTCTGCGCGCCGAGCACGCCGCCAAATACGGCACGAACGGTACAAACGGCACACAGGGCACACAGGGCACGCAAGCAGACGACACCGCTGCACCCGCCGCCCAGAACACTCAGGAGGCTGCATGAACGACGCCGCCACGTTGCAAAACACCGCCCAAGCGTCTACGGCCAGCGCCGCCACGGCCGACGGCTATAACTTCGCGTTCCTCGACGAACACACCAAGCGCATGATCCGCCGCAGCCTGCTCAAGGCTGTGGCCATTCCCGGCTATCAGGTGCCGTTCGGCAGCCGCGAAATGCCGCTGCCGTATGGCTGGGGCACGGGCGGTATTCAGGTCAGCGCCGCCGTGATCGGGGCCGACGACACGCTCAAGGTCATCGATCAGGGCGCGGACGACACGACCAACGCCGTGAACATTCGTCGCTTCTTTGCGCGCACGGCCGGTGTCGCCACCACGACGAAAACGCTTGATGCGACCGTCATCCAGACCCGCCACCGCGTTCCCGAAGTCTCGCTGCACGAAGGCCAGATTCTCGTGTATCAGGTGCCGATGCCCGAACCGATGTTCCGTCTGGAGCCGCGCATCGTTGAGTCGCGCAAGCTGCATGCGCTCGGCGAATACGGCCTGATGCGCGTGCGTCTGTACGAAGACATCGTGCGTCACGGTGCGATCGCCACAACTTACGACTATCCGGTCATCGTCAACGGGCGCTATCTGATGTCGCCCTCCCCGATTCCGAAATTCGACAACCCCAAGCTGCATATGAACCCGGCGCTGCAACTTTTCGGCGCGGGACGCGAACGACGTCTGTACGCGATTCCGCCGTACACGTCGGTCGAGAGTCTCGACTTCGACGACCACCCGTTCGAGATCCAGAAGTGGGACGCGCATTGCGCGCTGTGCGGTGCGACCGACAGCTTCCTCGACGAAGTGATCACGGACGACGAAGGCACCCGCATGTACGTGTGTTCGGACAGCGATTACTGCGGCGACCGCACGTCGGCAAACATGGCAGATGTGGCGCACGCCGCGAAGGAGCGCGCATGAATGCGGTGATGGATTCCATGCAACCCGTCGAACGCCACTCGGCTCCCCTGGACGAACCGCTGCTGCGCGTGGCGGGACTGGGCAAACACTATGGCGAGCGCATCGGCTGCGCCGACGTGAGCTTCGATCTGTGGCCGGGCGAAGTCGTGTGCGTGGTCGGCGAGTCCGGCTCGGGCAAGTCGACGTTGCTTAACGCGTTGGCACTGCGTCATGAGATCGACGCCGGCTCACTCCACTATCGCGGCACCGACGGCGTGCTGCACGACCTGAGCGCACTGGACGAAGCGCACAAGCGTCGTCTGCTGCGTACCGAGTGGGGGTTCGTCGAGCAAAACCCGCGCGACGGGCTGCGCATGAACGTGTCGGCCGGCGGCAACATCGGAGACCGTCTGATGGCGGTCGGTGCGCGTCACTTCGGCGATATCCGCGAGAAGGCGCGTCACTGGATGGCGCAGGTCGAACTCGATCCGGCACGCGTCGATGAGATGCCCGGCGCGTTCTCCGGCGGCATGCAGCAACGTCTGCAAATCGCCCGCAACCTCGTGACCGAACCGCGTCTCGTATTCATGGACGAGCCGACCGCCGGTCTCGACGTCTCGGTGCAGGCGCGACTTCTGGACCTGCTGCGCTCGCTGGTGGAGCGCCTTCATCTTGCCGCCATCATCGTCACGCACGATATCGGGGTGGCGCGACTCATCGCGCATCGCCTGATCGTCATGCAGGCGGGGCGCGTGGTCGAAGCCGGGCTGACCGATCAGGTCCTCGACGATCCGCAACACCCCTACACGCAACTGCTGGTTTCCTCGGTACTGCCCGTATGAACTCCGGAACGAACCTTACTACGTCTGCAACGTCGCTCGGCGGCGCGGCACTCTCGCTCGGCACGCGCGAAGACGACGTCATGCTGCGCGCACAAGGTCTGCACAAGACCTTCCGTCTGCACGCGCAGGGCGGCGCGGCGATTCCGGCACTCGAAGGTGTCGATCTCACGGTGCGTCGCGGCGAATGCGTGGCGCTCGTCGGCCCTTCGGGCTCGGGCAAGAGCACGCTGCTGCGCTGCCTGTACGGCAACTATCTGGCGGGCGAAGGCCGTATCGAGATTCGTCACGATGCCGGTCATGGCGAGCGCTGGGTCGATCTGACGACCGCCGCCGCCCGCGAAGTGCTCTCCGTGCGTCGTACCACGCTCGGCTACGTCAGCCAGTTTCTGCGGGTGATTCCGCGCGTCACCACGCTCGACATCGTGGCGGAGCCGCTGCGACGTCTGGGTCACAGCGACGCCGACGCGGCAGGTCGTGCGCGCGATCTGCTCGCGCGGCTGAACATCCCCGAGCGCCTCTGGTCGCTCGCCCCGGCCACGTTCTCGGGCGGCGAACAGCAGCGCATCAACATCGCGCGCGGGCTGATTGCCGCAGCCCCTGTGCTGCTGCTCGACGAGCCGACGGCGTCGCTCGACGCGCAGAACCGCGCCGTGGTCTCGCAACTGATTACCGAAGCCCGTGCAGCGGGGAGCGCCATCGTGGGCATCTTCCACGACGAGGCGACCCGCGACGAGGTGGCGACGCGAACGCTCGCCATGCGCCCTGTGCTTCGTCCCGCACATTGATCCCCCGGAGTCTGTCCATGCTTATCAAGAACGCTCGCATCGTCACGCCCGACACCACCTTCACCGGGGTGGTCGAGGTCCGCGAGGGTCTCATCCATGCTGTGGAGGAAGGGACGACGCAGTCCACCGAAGCCATCGACTGGGAAGGCGACTATCTGGTGCCGGGGCTTGTCGAGTTGCATACCGACAATCTGGAGAAGCACCTTGCGCCGCGTCCCGGCGTGTACTGGAACACACACGCTGCATTCGCGATTCACGACGCGCAGGTGGCCGCTGCCGGTATCACGACGGTCTTCGACTCGCTGGTGATCGGCGAGCGCGACGCGTCGGGTCTGCGCAGTCGCAAGCTTCAGGCCGAGTGCGGACAAGCGCTGCTCGACACCATCGAAGCGGGGCTGTTCCGCGCGGATCACTTCCTGCATCTGCGCTGTGAAATCGCTACGCAGGACGCCGCCGACACGTTCGCCGATATGTGCGATCACCCGTTGCTGCGTCTCGTGTCGGTGATGGATCACACGCCGGGCCAGCGCCAGTGGCACGACCCGGTGTTGCACCGTCAGTATCACGAGCGCAACGGCAAGGTGCCGGACGCGCAATGGGACGCCATGCTCGCCGATCTGAAGGCGCAGCAGGAGCAGTATGCGATTCCGCATCGCCGCTCGATTGTGGAGATGAGCCGTGCGCGCGGCCTGCCGCTCGCGAGCCACGACGACACGTCGCTCGAGCACGTGGAGGAAGCGGCGCGCGATGGCGTGGCGCTGTCGGAATTCCCGACGACGCTGGTCGCTGCCCGTGCGGCACACGAGAAGTCGATTGGCGTGATCATGGGCGCACCGAACGTGGTGCGTGGCGGCTCGCATTCGGGCAATGTCGCGGCGGCGGATCTGGCACGCGCAGATGTGCTCGACATTCTGTCGTCGGACTATGTCCCGGCGAGCCTGCTGCAAGCGGCGTTCCAGTTGCACAACGACCACGCCGATTGCGGCTGGACGCTCTCGAAGGCCATGCGCACGGTGTCGTGGAATCCGGCGCAGTCGGCGGGTCTGACGGATCGCGGCGGCATCAAGCCGGGTCTGCGTGCCGACATGGTCCGCGTGGCCGTACGCCCCGGCATGCCGCCGATCCCGCGTGAGACGTACATGGTGGGACAGCGGATCGCTTGATGGTGTGAATCGCTGTTGTGGTTCGATGAAAGAAAGGGCGCTTCGGCGCCCTTTCCCTTTACCTCCGAGCGATAGGCAATCTGGTCGCACTTGTCAATGTCAAGGTTGACAGCTTGAAGCGGGCGCGATGCCGTTTCTACACTGAGGTGGCCGAGGTACCTCAACGGACGACGGTGACTGATATCGCGTTACGACGGCTTTCGGCGATCTGACAGGAGAATCGTCATGACATCTCGCAGAATCAGAGGAACGTTCTTATCGCGCTGGGACCGTTCGAACCATTGGAACAAACGAGATCCTCAGACCAAAGGTGATCCCAAGCTTCTAACGGCCCCCTTGATCTCTTACGCATTTGACCCGCCTGCTTTGCCGGACATTCTCATCGACGTACCGCCCTGGGGCATGTTGATGCCCGCCGAGAGTCTCGAAAATGGCGCGCCGTTTTACGCGATCGTCGATGCAACTCACGTACCCAGCGGTACTGAGTTCATCGTGCGCGCGGCCATCGAGAACGGGGCTACCCACGAGGCGCGTTATACCTACTTCGATGTCGTTCCGCCCGACGTCTATATCGAGATGCCTAACGGGTGGTTTTGGCCAGCCATCGGTAAGCACATCGTTGTGGACTTCGATGCCGTGTTTCCGGACGGTGAAACCTTCACAAGTCCACCGACCACGTTCCGCATCCATCCGTTTCTCGAAATCTCGCCGATCCTCTACGAAGGTCTCGGATTTGGGGAACCGCTGGACCCGGATGCGTTTCCAGATGGTCTTGTTGCCACGCTTGATCGCGTGAGAAACATGGAGACATTCCATGAAGCCAACGTCCGCTTTCTTGTTTTCGGGTACACCGAAAACGGAACCCGCAAAGTGATCGCCGCGCGTCAATTCAAAGCCGACGACCTGGGCGTAAATCCACTCAGAGCAACGCTCGAGCCCGCGTTCTACAGCGGGCACTATGAGAGCGGAGAACTCACCGACATCCACATCGAAGCAGAGCTTTACGCGCACATGATTCCGCGACCGGGTCCCTGGGCACAGATGAGATTCCTCCTTGGCACCACAGACATCCTCCCTCCCGGCAAATAACGAAAAAGGGCGCCGAAGCGCCCTTTCTCTTTTCCACAGCGTCCACACTGCGTACTGCTACTGCACCAACAGAGGTTTCGTCAGATCACCATCTTGCGCACGCGGGCCGAGAAGACGTCGATACACGTCACCACGATCACCATGATCACCATCACTGCGCACGTCTGCGCGTACTGGAAGCTGCGAATCACTTCGTAGAGCACCACGCCGATACCGCCCGCGCCCACCATACCCACCACCGACGCCGAACGCACGTTCGACTCGAAGCGGTACAGCGTGTACGAGATCCACAGCGGCATCACCTGCGGCAGCACGCCGTACAGGATTTCGTCGATGGCACGCGCGCCCGTCGCACGCACGCCTTCCACCGGACGCGGATCGATCGCTTCGACCGCCTCGGCGAACAGCTTCGAGAGCGTGCCCGTCGTGTGCACCCACAGTGCGAGCACACCGGCAAACGGACCCAAGCCCACTGCCACGATGAAGAGCATCGCGAAAACCATTTCGTTAATCGCTCGGCACGCGTCGAGCACGCGACGCACCGGCTGATACACCCACGCCGGCACCATGTTCGACGCCGAGAGCAAACCCATCGGAATCGAACAGATGACAGCGAGTGCCGTGCCCCACACCGCGATGTGAATCGTCACGAGCATCTCGTTGACGTACACGCGCCAGTCGCGGAAGTCGGGCGGGAAGAAATCGTGCGCGAACTGGCTCATGTTGCCGGAATCGCGAATCAGGTCGAGCGGGCGCATGTCGGCACCGCTCCACGACCACACCAGGACCAGAAAGAAGATGCCCCAACTGATCAGGGACAGCCACGAACGCTTGGGCGGCTCGCCCGGCAGACGGCCATTGGCAGTGATTGATGCGCTGGTGTTCATGTCGAGTACCACGTGTCATACCGGCGTTGCTGCCACCGGCGAAAATTCGGACCGCTTGGGAGATGGCAAACCCGACATCGGGTTCGCCATCGCTTGAATCGTCTTGCTTCGACCTGCTTCAACCTGCGCACGGGCCTCTGTGACGAAGCGACGCGTAGGTCGATGACTTCGGCTACGAACGACTTACTTCGTCTTGTTCAGCTCTTTGTCGAGCGCGGCCAGCTTGCCGTCGAGGTCAGCCAGTTGCGTCTTCTTCTTGGTGGCGTCGATGTTGGCGTCCGACTCAAGCTGCACCTTCTGCTTGAACAGTTCGAGCTGACGGATCGGCAGCAGCTGAGCATCCGACGACGCGCGGAAACCGCCGTAGTTGTAGATGTTCTTCAGCACTTCCTTCTCGTGCGCGTCCTTGCCGTAGGAGAGGAAGAAGTCGCGGATCTTCTTCTTCGTGCCGTCCGGCAGGTCCTTGCGCCACAGCAGCGGGTCCGACGGAATCAGCGGCGACTTCCAGATCACGTGCACCAGCTTGGCCTTCTCCGGCTGCGTGGCTTCGAGCTTGTTCAGCTCTTCCGTGTTGTTCGTCGCGACGTCGACCTGGTTGTTGATCACAGCCATCAGGTTCGCGCCGTGGTTCGAGCTACGTGCCGTCTTGAAGTACGTGCGCGGGTCGATGTTGTTCTTCGCGAACACGTAGTAACCCGGCACCAGCGTGCCCGACGTCGACGTCGGATCGCCCAGACCGAAGTTGATCTTCTTGCCGTTCTTGATCACGTCGTCGAGCGTCTTGTACGGGCTCGATGCGTTCGAGATCAGCAGCGAGTAGTAGCCTTCGGTGCCGTCGGCGTACATGATCTTCGCGAAGACTTCGCCTTGCGAGCGGTCCACGGCTTCCATCGCGCCCTTGTTGCCCATCCATGCGAGCTGGACCTTATTGAAGCGCATGCCTTCGATCACGCCGGCATAGTCGGTGGCGAAGAACGGCGTCACCTTGATGCCCGTTTGCTTCTCCATATCGTCGATCAGCGGTTGCCAGCGTTGGCGCAGGGCTGCGCTGGAGTCCGTCGAGATGATGCCGAAGTTGATTTCCTGCGCGTGTGCCGCCGCTACCGAGGCGATCATGGCCGCGCCGGCCAGCAGGGTTTTCCACAGTTTCATGAGAGCAAGCTCCTGGTCAGATAAGACTTAAGTGAGGCTTAGGGACATCGAGGTGAGGAATGGGGCTTCCGCGTCGGCCGGTCTTGCTTCGCCAGTCGCCGAGGCTTCGGAGTCTTCCGAGGTTTCGTTCAGCAGTTCGCCTGCTTGCACGCCGTACAGACGACGTAGCAGATCCGGCGTGAGCGCCGAGGACGGGCCGTCGTACACCACGCGGCCCTGATGCAGCGCCACCGTGCGCACGCAGTAGCGCATGGCAACGTCCACCTGGTGCAGCGAGACGACCACCGTCAGCTTGTGATCGCGGTTCATGCGCGCGAGCATGTCCATGACCTTGCGTGCCGACTCCGGATCGAGCGATGCAATCGGCTCGTCCGCGAGAATAATCTTGGCGCCCTGCACGAGCGTGCGGGCGAGTGCTGCGCGCTGCTGTTGACCGCCCGAGAGCGTGCTGGCGCGCTGGAAGGCGAAATCGGCGATGCCGACTTCGGCCAGTGCCGTGAGGGCGGCCTGACGCTCAGCGGTCGTGAAACGGAACATCAGGCTGCGCCACAGCGGCACGCGGGCCAGCAGACCGGTGAGCACGTTGGTGATGACCGGCAGGCGGCCCACCAGGTTGAATTGCTGGAAGACGAAACCGATGTCGCGACGAATCTGACGCACTTCGCGCACGATGCGGCCGTCACGCTGGATCGGACGACCGAGAATTTCGATGCTGCCGGGCTGCTGGTCCGCCGGCACGAAGCCTGCGATGTGACGCATCAGCGTCGACTTGCCCGAGCCGGAGGCCCCGATCAGGGCGATCATTTCGCCCGGCATGACTTTGAGCGCCACTTCGTCGAGTGCACGGCGGCTCCCGAAGGTCTTGGTCAGTCGCTCGATTCGAATCGCTTCGTCCACGGTTCACCTGTGAGTCAGTTCGCCCGTCGGCCCCGATGCTCTGTGACTCGCGACGTCCTCCGTGAGGAGTTGTCGCCCGCATCGCTCGACTAGCTGTTTTGTGGCAATTTGTGCCAAAAGTGAACGCAGTCTAAAAAGCCCCGATGACAAGACAGTGACAATCGATCAGCTTTTTTCCGAACGCCCAAAACCCTTATGCGCTCAATGGCTTGGCAACGTTTTCGGGGCGACGCAATGTGTCGGAGAAAAGCTGACGACGTCAGGATGGGTGACATGATGCAGGGGCGTCGCCGCTGACGTCCGCCAACTTTGTCTACATATTTTTGGCATCCTGACGAACACGTATCGGCAGGAAAAACCACCGCGCAAGGCCGTACGACAAGCCCTTCGCCGTGCGCTCGGTGGCAAAGATTTTCAGGGAGCGAAACGGAGCTTGGCGACGTGTGGCGTGCTGTGGCGACCTAAGGCACACGTGTGCAAACGTCTCGACGAATTGCCGTCGGGGTGACAAGCGGGATGAGGGATGTGAGGAAGACGAGAGACGACCTGTCCGGGCGGACGGATCGGTGATCTCATCGATCCGGCAGGCGCGGATCGATGAGATCGTGGCGTCGGGTCAGGCGATCAGCAACTCCGGACCGCGCGCGCGGAGCTGGGCCAGCATGCTCTTGTGCGGGGCGGCGTCGCTGATGAGATAGCGGGCCGCTTCGAAGTGACGGATACGTACAGGTGTCACGCGACCGAACTTGGTGTGGTCTGCAACGACGGCCGACACGTTCGCACACAGCAGCATACGCGCGCGCAGCTCTGCCGCAGCGCGATTGAAATCGGTGATGCCGCCGTCTTCCGTCACGCCGCCCACTCCGATGAATGCGAAGTCGGCGTGATATTGCGAGATCTGGTTGATGGCATCCCAGCCCTGCACGGCGTCTTCGTTGTCTTGCAACTCGCCGCCGAGCAGCGTCACGCGGTTGTCGTGATGGCGTCCGAGCAGACGCGCGATCTGCCAGTCGTTGGTGTAGATGCGAAGACGGTGTTTGGAGAGCAGCGCCTGCGCCACGGCGCGCGTGGTCGTGCCGTAGTCGATGATGACCGACGCGCCATCGGGCACCAGCTCTGCGGCGCGCACGCCGATGGCGCGCTTGCCAACGGCGTTGACGTTCTCACGCAGCGTCCAGTCGGGCTCACTCCGGTCGGCGGCCAGCGCGCCGCCGTGGGTCATGAGCAGCAGGCCGCGCGCGGCGAGCGTGTTGAGGTCGCGTCGCACGGTCTCGCGCGACACACCCAGCTCCCGCACCAGATCGCTGATCGCCAGCGCCCCGGTCTTGGCAAGTTGTTCGAGCACGTATTGTTGGCGTTGTTCGGCAAGCATGATCGAGCAATATCAGTTGGACTACGAATGACGGGACGACGTCCGCGAAACCGCGAACATCACGTGTCGTGCATTACCCCTGTAACGCGACACGCAATCCCAGACCGATGAAGATCGCACCGGCCACGCGATCGAGCCAGCGCCCCGTCGCCGGACGGCGCTTGAGCCACGTTCCCAGCACGCCCGCAAACCAGCCGTACGCGCTGAACACGACGATGGTCTGCGCCATGAACACGAGGCCGAGGAGCACCATCTGCCAGCCCGGATGGGCGGCGTCGGCACTCACGAACTGCGGCAGGAAGACGAGGAAGAACAGCGTGACCTTCGGGTTGAGCATGTTCGCGAACACGCTCTGACGGAAGACGGCACCGAGCGACTGCGGCCCGGTGTCGTTCGCCAGTGTCAGTGCGCCGCGCGCGCGCAGCGCCTTGATGCCGATCCAGATGAGATAGGCCGCACCGAGCAGCTTGATCGTCTCGAACGCCCACGGCGACGAGCGCAGCACGGCCGCGAGACCCACTGCGGCAATCGTCGTATGGAAAAGACAGCCGAAGGTGAAACCAGCGGCAGCAGCGAGTCCCGCGCGGCGACCCTGCGCAATACCGCGTGCGATCACCTGCATGTTGTCGGGCCCGGGCGCAAGCGTGATCGCCACCGAGGTCAGCAGGAACAGCCAGAGATTGGGCATCGGTGCGTCCGGGTCGGAAAGTCAGAAATGGTTCGGTGCGCTTGGTGGGCTTGGTGGGCCTAGTGGACTCGGAGCGCTCAATGCGCTCAGTGCCCTTCGAACGAGCACAGCAGGAAGAGGTCCAGGCCCGCATCGCGAATCAGCTTCGATCCGCCCAGCTCCGGCAGGTCGACGATGGCCGCGCCCTCGATGACCGTCGCGCCAAGGCGCTCCAGCAGCTTCTTGCCCGCGAGCATCGTGCCGCCGGTGGCGACGAGATCGTCGATCAGCAGCACGCGGTCGCCGGGACCGCAGGCGTCGGCGTGAATCTCGACCGTCGCACTGCCGTATTCCAGCTCGTACTCTTCGGCGACCGTCTGATACGGCAGCTTGCCCTTCTTGCGAATGGGGATGAAGCCGATGTTCAGCTCGTACGCGAGGATCGAGCCGAGGATGAAGCCGCGCGCATCCAGACCTGCAATGTAGTCAGGGCGTTGCGCCATGTAGCGATGCACGAACACATCGATGAGCACCCGCAAAGTGCGCGGGTTCTTGAGCAACGGGGTGATGTCGCGGAACTGCACGCCGGGTGCGGGCCAGTCCGGCACGGTGCGGATCTGGCTTTTGATATAGGCGGCAGGGGACTCGTCGATCTGCACGGGGATCCTTCTTTCGGTACTGATAGGGAACACGCCACATTATGCCAAAAAGGCCCGGCCTCCCTGTGACGGTCGGACTTTGCGTCCGGTTTGGCGTCCGCTGGTGCCTCGCGGGTGCCCTATTCGTGCGCTATTCGTGCCCCAGCAACCGCGTTTCCGCCGCCACCAGCTTTTCGGGCAAGCCGCGCAACACGACAATGTCCTCGGCCATCAGACGCGTCTCCGCCACCGGCTCCACGCCGCGAATGCCGTGTCGGCGGATGGCCGTCACCGTCACCCCGAGTTTGTCCAGCCGAAGCTCGCCGAGCGTGCGTCCCACGGCCGCCGCATTGAGCGTGAGCGGCACCGATTGCAGACGCACCTGCTCGCGCTCGCCCCCTTCGTCCTCGTCGTCCAGCCCGTGGAAGTAGCCGCGCAACAGGCTGTAGCGCTCGTTTCGGGCCTGCGCCACCCGACGCAACACCCGGCGCATCGGCACGCCCATCAGTACCAGCGCGTGCGAGGCGAGCATCAGGCTGCCCTCCACGATTTCCGGAACGACTTCGGTGGCCCCCGCGGCGATGAGGTCGTCGATATGCGTGTCGTCGACGGTGCGAACGACCACAGGCAGCGTCGGCTCCAGCGCCTGCACCTGTGCGAGCACCTTGAGCGCCGCCGGCGTGCTGTCGTAGGTCACCACAATGCCCGCCGCCCGGTGAATCCCCGCCGCGACGAGCGCTTCGCGCCGGGCCGCGTCGCCGAACACCACGGTCTCGCCGGAGCTTGCGGCCTCCATCACGCGATCGGGATCGAGGTCGAGCGCCACGTAGCCGATGCCCTCCTGCTCCAGCATGCGCGCGAGGTTCTGGCCGCATCGGCCGTAGCCGCAGATGATCACGTGTCCCGATGTCTTGATGCTCTGCGTCGCAATCTTCGTCATCTGCAACGACTGCATCATCCATTCGTTGGCGACGAAGCGCAGCGCAATGCGGTCGGCGTTGATGATGAGGAACGGCGCGCACAGCATCGAGAGCAACATGCCCGCGAGCACCGCCTGCGAGAGCGACGGGTCGAGCAGACTCCGGTCGATCACGAGATTGAGCAGCACGAAGCCGAATTCGCCCGCTTGCGCCAGCCCCAGCCCGGTGCGGATCGCCGTGCCCGGCGGGCTGCCGAACAGACGCGCCAGCCCCGCGATGAGCGTGAACTTGACGACCAGCGGCCCCACGAAGAACAGCAAGACCAGCAACGGCTGCTTGAGCACGATCTCCGGATTGAGCAGCATGCCGGTCGTGATGAAGAACAGGCCGAGCAGCACGTCGCGGAACGGCTTGATGTCGTCTTCCACCTGATGGCGAAACGGCGTCTCGGCAATCAGCATGCCCGCAATGAACGCGCCCAGCGCCATCGACAGCCCCAGATGCTCGGTGATGTAAGCGAGGCCCAGCGTGAGCAACAGCAGGTTGAGCATGAAGAGCTCTTGCGAGCGTCGCGCAGCCACGATGTGGAACCAGCGCCCGACCAGCTTCTGCCCAATCCACAACAGCAACGCCAGCGCGCCGGTAATCTTGAGCGCCGCCAGCGAGAGCGCCAGCACGAGCGCCTTCGAGTTACCGCCGAGCGCGGAGATCACAATCAGCAACGGCACCACGGCCAGATCCTGGAACAGCAGCACGCCCATGATGTTGCGCCCGTGCTCCGTCTCCAGTTCGAGCCGCTCGGCGAGCATCTTGGTGACAATGGCTGTCGAGGACATGGCCAGCGCACCGCCCAACGCCACCGAGGCCTGCCACGAGAAGGACCAGAACAGGTTGACGAGTGCACCCAGCCCGACGGCGACGAGCAACGTCCCCAAGACCTGTGAGACGCCGAGCCCGAGCACCACCCGTCTCATGCTCTTGAGCTTGGGCAGTGAGAATTCGATGCCGATGGAGAACATCAGGAAAACGACGCCGAACTCCGCGAGGTACTGCACGCGCTGCGAATCGGCCGCCAGCCCCAGCGCATGCGGGCCGATGACGATGCCCACGCTGAGATAGCCCAGCATCGGCGGCAGGTGGAGCATGCGAAACAGCACCACCCCGACGCAGGCGGCAAACAACAAGACGAGAGTGAGTTCGAGCGGCGATGCCATCAGCTAGAGTCGGTTTCCTGAGTGATTCCGGGTGAGCGGGGTGCGTTGTCTTGCCAATGTCATGCAAGGGCCGTGCCAGATTACGTCCGGGCAACGGCACAGGGCGGGAAACCGAACCGGTTCAGGCGATGTCCCGAATGGCGCTGAGCGGGGCGCGGGGCCAGACGTGGCGCGGCTGTCCTTCGGCGCTACGTCCGTTTTGATATACTCCGCGCATGATAGCGAAAATCAATCCAGGCCGGGCACTAGAGGTCGCCCGGGAGGTGTTGCGCACTGAAGCCGACGCCATCGAACGCGTGTCCGCGCACCTCGACGACAGCTTCTTCGAAGCGGTCTCGCTGCTGCTTGCCTGCCGCGGGCGTGTGGTCGTCACCGGGATGGGCAAGTCCGGCCACATCGGCCGCAAACTCGCCGCCACGTTCGCCAGCACCGGTACCCCCGCATTCTTCGTTCACCCTGCAGAAGCCAGCCACGGCGATTTGGGCATGATCACGGCCGACGACGTCGTCGTCGCCCTGTCCAATTCCGGCGAAACGGGTGAGCTGGTCAGCATCCTGCCGATGATCAAGCGCATCGGCGCGAAGCTCATCGCCATGACCGGCAACGCCGCATCGAGCCTTGGCCGTCTGTCCGACGTGCATCTCGACGCGCACGTCGAGAAGGAAGCCTGCCCGCTGGGCCTCGCGCCCACCGCCAGCACCACGGCTGCCCTCGCGCTCGGCGACGCGCTTGCCGTCACGCTGCTCGACGCACGCGGTTTCGGCGCAGAAGACTTCGCCCGCTCGCATCCGGGTGGCGCATTGGGCCGCCGGTTGCTGACCTTCGTGCGCGATGTCATGCGCACTGGCGACGCCGTGCCGCGCGTGCGCTCCGACGCCAATCTCTCCGACGCCCTGATCGAGATGACCGCCAAGGGTCTCGGCATGACCGCCATCGTAGATGCCGACGATCGCGTCGTTGGTATCTTTACGGACGGCGACTTGCGTCGTTTGTTCAAGCGTACACTCGATTTCACCTCGCTGAAGCTGGCCGACGTGATGAAGGCCGATCCACGCACCATCGACCCGGACAAGCTCGCCGCAGAAGCCGCCGAACTGATGGAACGCTTCGGCATCATGCAGTTGCTCGTGACGGAAAACGGCCGCCTGGTCGGCGCGCTGAACGTCCACGACCTGTTCGCCGCCAAGGTCGTGTGAGTTGTCTGCCCAGAGCCGTCCGCCAATGAGTCATCAGAGTCAAACGAATTCCCCTAATCCCTCCGGCATCGTCTCCTTCGACGCAGCGGCCGCCACGCTTCGCGCGGCGCGTCTGCGCGTCATGGTGTTCGACGTCGATGGCGTGCTGACCGACGGCGGTCTGCGCTATGGCCCGGTGGGTGAAGTCATCAAGACCTTCGATTCGCTCGATGGTCATGGTCTGAAGCTGTTGGGCGAAGCCGGCATCGTCACCGCCATCATCACGGGACGCCAGTCGGATATCGTCGCCAAGCGCGCGGCGGATCTGCGCGTCGCACACGTCTATCAGGGCGTGCACGACAAGCGCACCGCGTTCGAAGACCTGTGCGCCAAAGTGGGCGTGACGGCCGACGTCTGCGGGCATATCGGCGACGACTGGCCCGACCTGCCGGTGCTCACGCGCGTGGGCTTTGCCGCCTGCCCGGCCAATGCGCACATCGAAGTGAAGACACGCTGTCACTGGATCGCGAGCACGCGCGGCGGCGAAGGTGCCGCACGCGAGTTGTGCGACTTCATCTTGCGTGCGCAGGGACGTTACGACGCCCTGCTCGCCGAAGCCATTGCCTGACGCGCCGGGAGAGTCGATCCACCCATGGCCATCCAACGCGTCTCGCCCGCTTCGCTGATCGCGATTGCTGTCCTGGCAAGCCTCGCAGCCGGCACGTACTGGCTCGTGCAGCGCACGCTGCCGTCCGACGCTGACCGCGCGCCGTACGTGAAGCAGCACATTCCCGATTACTACGCCGACGACATGGTGATCTCCATGCTCGCGCCCAACGGGGTGACGCAGTACCGCGTCAACGCCGTTCACATGACGCACTTCGAAGACGACCAGACCACGGCCATGACGATGCCGGCCGTGCGCGCCTTCACGCCCGATCAGCCCGAAGTGACCGCGACGAGCAAGCGCGGTACGCTCAACGCCGATATGTCGATCGTCGATCTGTACGACGACGCGGTCGTGGTGCGTCAGCCGGGGCCGCGCGATCCGGAAATGCGCGCCCTGTCCGAGCACTTCCAGGTGCTCGTGAACGAAGACATCGTACGCACCGAACTGCCGGTTCAGCTGTTCCGCGGATCGTCCGTGATGTATGGCGACGGCATGATTTTCAATAACATCTCGCGCGCCGTACAATTGCTCGGCAATGTTCACGGCACGATCCAGCCGGCGGAACTGGGCGCCAAGCGTCCGACGCCGTCCGGCCAGACCGCAGCGCCTACGGCTCCACGCGCGCCATCTCAGACTCCACAGGGCTCCAAGACCCCATGACCGATCGCCTTTCACTGCGACCCGCCTCTGTATCGCTGCGTGCGCTTCGCGCGCTGGCCGCCGCCTTCGCCGTTCTCGGTGCGCTGGCCGCGCCGCTGGCCCACGCCGAACGCGCCGACCGCGACAAGCCGCTCAACATCGAGTCGGACCACATGAGCTATGACGACCTCAAGCAGGTCAACATCTTCACCGGCAACGTGACGATGACCAAGGGGACGATCCTCCTCAAGGCCGATCGCGTCGAAGTGACTCAGGATCCGGAGGGCTATCAGTACGCCACCGCTTACTACAAGCCGGGCGGCCCGCTCGCGTACATGCGTCAGAAGCGCGACGGCATGGACGAGTACATCGACGGCTGGGGCCAGACCATCTATTACAACGGCAAGACCGAAGTCGCCACGCTCACCACGCAAGCCACGCTCAAGCGTCTGGCCGGCGGCACGAAGGTGCTCGACGAGATTCACGGCAGCGTGATCACGTACGACACCTACAATGAGGTCTACACCGCCAACAGCGGGGCCGATCAGGTCAACCCCAACAATCCGAACGGCCGCGTACGCGCCACGCTCGCACCGCGCAATGCCACGGGCGCCCAAGCACAGGCCCCGGGCGCGGCCAGCAAGCCGGCCGCGGCGCCCAAGGGCGACCTGCCGCCGCTGTCGCCTTCCAAGAACATCGGGAATCCGCGTGAGTAATTCTGCCAATAGCAACGCCTCGACCATCAACCCGGGCGCCGGCCCGGTGGGCAAGCCCAGCGCGCTCGTCGTGCGCTCGCTCAAGAAGCAGTACGGCGCGCGTACCGTCGTCAAGGATGTATCGCTCGACGTGAAGAGCGGCGAGGTCGTGGGTCTGCTCGGCCCGAACGGCGCGGGCAAGACGACGTCGTTCTACATGATCGTGGGTCTGGTGCCCGCCGACGACGGCGAAATCCAGCTCGACGGCAACCTCATCAGCGAACTGCCGATCCACGAGCGCGCCCGCATGGGTGTGTCGTATCTGCCGCAGGAAGCGTCGGTATTCCGCAAGCTCACGGTCGAAGACAACATTCGCGCCGTGCTCGAATTGCAGGTCGATGCGCAGGGCAAGCCCCTCAAGCGCGACGAAATCGAACGCCGCATCGAAGCCCTGCTCGATGAGCTTCAGGTGGGCCATCTGCGCGAGAATCCGGCGATGTCGCTCTCGGGCGGTGAGCGTCGTCGCGTGGAAATCGCGCGCGCCCTGGCTACGCAGCCGCGCTTTATTTTGCTCGACGAACCGTTCGCGGGCGTCGACCCGATCGCCGTGCTGGAAATTCAGCGGATCGTGCGCTTTCTCAAGGACCGAGGCATCGGTGTCCTGATTACCGACCACAACGTGCGCGAGACGCTGGGTATCTGCGATCACGCGTACATCATCAGCGAAGGCTCGGTGCTCGCCGCCGGCACGCCTGACCAGATCGTCGCCGACGAAAGCGTCCGCCGCGTCTATCTGGGCGAAAATTTCCGGATGTAAAGCAGATTTTTCGCATGTAAACCCTGCCTCCGATAGGAGTCAGGGACGGTTCCGTTGGCGTGACAAAGCCTCTACAATGAAGGCGAGACCGCTATGAAACCGACTCTTCAACTCCGCACCTCGCAGCACCTGACCCTCACGCCGCAGTTGCAGCAATCGATCCGATTGTTGCAACTGTCGACGCTCGAACTTCAACAGGAAGTCGAGCACGCCCTCACCCAGAACCCGATGCTCGAGCGCGAGGACGATTGGCTCGCCGGTTCGGTGCGTGTGGGCACGGACGGGTCGCTGCGCAACGAGCGGAGTTCGTCGTCGAGCAGTTCGAACGACAGCGGTCCCGAGGCCGCCAACGGCCACGACGACGCGCGCGAACTCGACGGCGAGACCCGCTTCGACGACAACGCGTCGGATAACGGCAGCGACTGGAGCCTGAACGACTTCGCCCGCTCCGGCAGCGCATCGGACGACGACGACAATGCGCGTCCGCAACTGCACGTCGACCATCCCAACCTCCGCGAACATCTGCTGGCCCAGCTGCGCCTGACCAAGGCCGCGCCGCGCGACCGCGCGTTGGTGGAGTTCCTGATCGAATCGCTGGACGAAGACGGCTACCTCGGCAGCCTGCTCGACGAAATTCAGGCCGAAATGCCCGAAGAGCTGGCGCTCGAAACGGAAGAAATCAACGCGGCACTGGCGCTGCTGCAAAGCTTCGACCCCGCGGGCGTGGGCGCTCGCAGCCCGGCCGAGTGCCTGCGTCTACAGCTCCAGCGACTGCCCGCAAGCGGTGTGCGCACGCTCTCGCTGCGCATCGTCACCGATCACCTGGAACTGCTGGCCGCGCGCGATTACACGCGTCTGCGCCGTCTGCTGGGTGTCGGCGAAGACGGCCTGCGCGCCGCACATCAACTGATTCGCTCGCTGGATCCCTTCCCGGGCGCGGCGTACGGCTCACCTCAGGCCGACTATGTCGTGCCGGACGTGCTGGTACGCAAGCAGGGTAGCGGGTGGACGGCGGAGCTGAATCCGGAAGTGATGCCGCGCCTGCGCATCAACGAGATGTATGCGCGCATTCTCCGAAATAACCGGAACGATCCGGGAACCGGCAACCTCCAACAGCAGTTGCAGGAAGCACGCTGGCTGATCAAGAACATCCAGCAACGCTTCGACACGATCCTGCGGGTGGCGCAGGCCATTGTCGAGCGTCAAAAGAACTTCTTCACGCATGGCGAAATCGGCATGCGGCCCTTGGTTTTACGCGAGATTGCTGATACGCTGGGTTTACATGAATCCACGATTTCACGGGTGACGACGAGTAAGTACATGCTCACTCCATTTGGAACCTTCGAGCTCAAGTACTTCTTCGGATCGCACGTGGCAACGGAAGCCGGAGGCGCTGCGTCATCGACCGCTATCCGCGCACTCATCAAGCAACTGATAGGAGCAGAAGACCCGCAGAGCCCCCTTTCCGATAGCCGTATCGCGGAACTGCTGGCAGAGCAAGGTTTTGTGGTGGCGCGGCGTACTGTCGCGAAGTACCGCGAGGCCATGCGAATCCCCGCAGTGAACTTGCGCAAATCTTTGTAGGACAGTCCTGGTGCGCCATGTTGGCCGCTGGGGCATCACGCCGCAGTGCGACATTGCGTCACGTCAATGGCTCGCACCCTCGCTAGCCAGCGTCAACGTTGACGCGGCCTGCACTTCGGCATTTCAGCAAGGAGAGCAGCTATGAATCTGAAGATCAGTGGACACCATCTCGAACTCACGCCCTCGCTGCGCGAATTTGTCGTCAACAAGCTTAACCGCGTGTTGAATCATTTCGATCAGCTAATCGGTGCCGAGGTGATCCTCTCTGTCGACAAGACCAAGGAGAAGAGCGGACGCCAGATCGCCAGCGTCACGGTGTTTCTCAAGGGCAAGGAAATTTTCGTCGAAAAGTGTGACGAGAATATGTATGCCGCCATCGACAAGCTGATCGACATGCTCGACCGCAAGGTAATGCAGTACAAGGACAAGGTTCAGGATCACGGTCGCGAGGCCATCAAGCACCACGAACTTCCCCCTGAGGCGGAACCGCTGCAATAGCATCGTTCAGGCGTGGTAATCGCATTGGCTGATACTGACGAAAACCCGCAAGGAACCACCCGAGCGCAGATCCGTCTGTTGTAAGTCTGGCATCACCCACCGCGGGGCCGTTGAACGGCCCCTTTTGTATGGTTCGCCCCACTTCCGTGACTTGCCGCGAGCGCGGCGGCGAGTGGTCTATAATGCGAGGTCAATCGGGGGTTGGAGGGCGACTAAACGTTCGCCCGCATTACAAGATGAACCGTTTAGCCAAACTCATACTCGAGTCCAACATCCTGCTTGGACTGTCCGTTACCAGCAAGAAGCGCCTGTTCGAACAGGTCGGCCTCCTCTTCGAGAACAATGCCGGGCTTTCTCGCGCAGTGGTAACCGACAATCTGTTCGCCCGTGAGCGTCTCGGCTCGACGGGTCTTGGCGAAGGCGTGGCGATTCCGCATGGACGCATCAAGGGCCTGAAGGTCCCGGCCGCCGCGTTCATCCGCCTGGAAGAAGCCATTCCGTTCGAAGCCCCCGACGGTCAGCCCGTCTCCCTCCTGTTCGTGTTGCTCGTGCCCGAGCAGGCGACGCAGCAGCATCTCGAAATCCTGTCCGAAATTGCTCAGTTGCTCTCGGACCCCGAGATGCGCAGTATCCTGATCAATGCGCCCAGCGCCAAGGATGTGCATACCGCGCTGACGAACTGGAAGCCCTGAGTCGTCCCGAGTCGTCTGCCCACAGGTACGAATCGCCGCGAACACACACGAATTCCGTAGCTCCCATACCCAACCGAACGAGGCGACGCGGTGGAACTGACCGGCATCAACGCGCAAAGCATTTTCGACGACAACGCCGCGACGTTGCGTCTGTCGTGGCTCACGGGCCATGAAGGTTGGGAGCGCGGCTTCACGCCGGAAAGCGTGGCCACGGCGACTTCCAGCGCCGACCTCGTAGGCCACCTGAACCTCATCCACCCAAACCGGATTCAGGTGCTCGGCGAAGCCGAGCTGCGCTACTACCAGCGTCTCACGGACGAAAACCGCAAGCGCCACATGGGCGAAGTCATCGCGCTGGAACCGCCGTTCCTCGTGGTGGCCGACGGCCTCGAAGCGCCGCCCGATCTGGTGCTGCGCTGTACGCGCTCTTCCACCCCGCTGTTCACCACGCCGCTGTCGACCGCCTCGGTCATCGACAGCCTGCGTCTGTACATTTCTCGTGTTTTCGCACCGCGTTGCACGATGCACGGCGTTTTCATCGACATTCTGGGCATGGGCGTGCTGCTCACCGGCGACTCCGGCCTCGGCAAGAGCGAACTCGGTCTGGAGCTGATCAGCCGTGGGCACGGCCTGGTGGCCGACGATGCAGTCGATTTCGTGCGCCTCGGGCCTGATTTCGTCGAAGGCCGCTGCCCGCCGCTGCTGCAAAACCTGCTGGAAGTGCGGGGTCTCGGTCTGCTCGACATCAAGACGATCTTCGGTGAGACGGCCGTGCGCCGGAAGATGAAGCTCAAGCTGATCGTGCAACTGGTGCGCCGTCCCGATGGCGAATTCCAGCGTCTGCCGCTCGAAGCGCAGACGGTCGACGTGCTGGGCCTGCCGATCAACAAGGTGATTCTGCAAGTGGCCGCCGGGCGAAACCTCGCCGTGCTGGTCGAAGCGGCCGTGCGAAACACGATTCTGCAACTGCGCGGGATCGATACGCTCAAGGACTTCATGGAGCGTCAGCGCCAGGCCATGCAGGACCCGGACGGCATGCAGGGCAAATTGCTCTGAGCGTGCGCCGTCGGTGAATCAGCGGCCTGAAAGCGCTGAAACCGCCGAAACCTTCCGGGTATACCGCTACTTTTGCGTTTTTCTGTCAACGCCGCGCGATTGCGGCGCGTTTTCTAACATGTTGTAATCGCAACGCGGTTCATCCCCGTGCCCGTGCGTCACGACCTTTTGGAGAGACGATCATGAAAAAAGCACTCGCTGCACTGCTTCTGGTATCCCCGCTGCTCGCATCGCCCGTGTTCGCTCAAACGGCCGCCGCCCCGGCATCTGCCCCCAAGGCGACCAACTCCCAACAAGACAAGATGAAGGCTTGCAACTCGCAAGCGACCGGCAAGAAGGGTGACGACCGCAAGGCCTTCATGAAGCAGTGTCTGTCCGCCGGCGGGGCCGCACCGGCCGCCAAGCAGACGCAGCAGGAAAAGATGAAGACCTGCAATACGCAAGCCAGCGGCAAGAAGGGCGACGATCGCAAAGCGTTCATGAAGTCGTGCCTCTCGAACGCGCCGGCAGCCTAAGTTTTACGCCCAGCGTTGACCCGACGGCGCCCCATGCGGGCGCCGTTTTCGCTTGCGGATCGGGATTCTCGAAAACGCAGCGAAAGCAGCAGAAGCGCCCGCGTTTTTGCGCACGCGACACCCGTACGACACAATCGCTTACCATGATGGTTGTATTCGGGAAATGTCATGAAGATCGTACTGATTACCGGCGTATCCGGCTCGGGCAAATCGCTCGCCCTGAACGTCCTCGAGGATGCGGGTTACTACTGCGTCGACAATCTGCCGTCGCGCTTTCTGCCTGAACTCGCCGTCTACCTCGGAACACAGCATTACACGCGCCTCGCGGTCGCCATCGACGCGCGCAGCGGCGGCTCGCTCGCCGAACTGCCGCCGATCATTGGCGGCCTGCGCCGTTTCGGCCACGACGTGCGTGTGCTGTTTCTCAATGCGACCACGCAAACGCTGGTGCAGCGCTTCTCGGAGACGCGCCGCCGTCACCCGCTTTCTGCCGCCAGCGACGACACGCTCTCGGCCACCGGCTCGCTCGTCGAAGCCATCGAGAAAGAGCGCGAGATGCTCAGCAGCGTCACCGAGCTAGGTCACCAGATCGACACCAGCAATCTGCGCGCGAGTGCCTTGCGCCGCTGGATTCGCGAATTCGTCCAGCACGATCAGACCGGCCTCACGCTGATGTTCGAATCGTTCGGATTCAAGCATGGCGTGCCGCTCGACGCCGACCTCGTCTTCGATGTCCGCTCTCTGCCCAATCCGTACTACGACATGCAATTGCGCCCGCTGACCGGACGCGATCAGCCCGTGATCGATTTCCTGTCCGCCATTCCCGAAGTGGACGAGATGATCAACGACATCGGCGCGTATCTGGAAAAGTGGTTGCCGAGCTTCATGCGCGACAACCGCAGCTATCTGACGGTCGCCATCGGATGTACGGGCGGACAGCATCGCTCCGTGTTCATCTCCGAGACGCTCGGCGCGCGCTTTCGCGACGAAGCGAGCGTGCTCGTGCGTCACCGCGAACTCGCCCCCATCGACACGAAGTAAAGGGTCGCCGGCGCGCTCAGGCCGGCAGCGACAACTGACCGTCGCTCACACCGTGCAGCGACAGCGCGTCCGCGATCTTGCGAATCGGTGACGGCAACCCGGCGGCCGCGACACCCTCCCCATCCAGCCATGCACGGTTGGCTTCGTTGATCGATGCCGTCGCTGTTGCCGACGTCGCCGATGACGCGGACAACGTCACCATCCACGGTCGCAAATGCAGTTTGAAGTGCGTGAAGACGTGCGTGAGGCCATGCAGCGGCATGAGCGACTGCACCGCACCGACCTTCGCGCCCAGCGCGGCCGCATGCCCTGTCAGACGCTCGCGCAGTAACGCGTCGTCGGCGTCGCGCGCATCGGTCGGCGGCGTGAGTTCCGGCAGGCTCCACAGCCCCCCCCAGATACCGCTATCGGGACGTCGCTCGAACAACACGCGATCACCTGCGCGGATGACCAGCACGTCGACATAACGCTCCGGCTGCGCCTTTTTCGGTTTGGAGGTCGGCAAGGTCCGCTCGCGTCCCGTCGCATGGGCGACGCAATCGCTGTCGAACGGGCACTCGCCGCAACGCGGCTTGCCGCGCGCACACAGCGTGGCCCCGAGGTCCATCATCCCCTGCGTGTAGGCCGGCAAGTCGCTTTGCGGCAACAGCGATTCCGCCAGCGTCCACATCTCACGCTCGATCTTCGGCGTGCCCGGAAAGCCTTCGATACCGAACACGCGCGCGAGCACCCGTTTGACGTTGCCATCGAGGATGGCGGCGTGTGCGTCGTACGCAAACGCGGCAATGGCCGCCGCAGTGGAACGGCCGATGCCCGGTAGCGTGGCGAGCGTTTCAGGATCTGAGGGAAAACGTCCGCCATGGGTCTCGACGACGACCTGTGCGCAGCGATGCAGGTTGCGCGCGCGCGAGTAGTAGCCAAGGCCGCTCCAGAGCGCCATCACGTCGTCCTGCGGCGCGCTCGCCAGCGCAGCGACATCGGGGAAGCGCTCGAGAAACCGGCCGTAATACGGAATCACCGTGGCGACCTGCGTCTGTTGAAGCATGATCTCCGACAGCCAGATGCGGTAGGCGTCGCGCGTGTTCTGCCACGGCAGATCGTGACGGCCGTGCTCGGCCTGCCAGGCGATCAGGCGCTGCGCGAAAGTGTCCGCGAGCGTGCCTGCGGTGATGTCGTTGGGGGCGTCTTTCATAGCGTTTTCGGGGGAAGCTTTGTGTGCTGCGTTCGAGCGTAGATGAGGATGCCCTTCGTCAAACCAATGTCCAAGCCATCTCCATCCGACATCGACTCAACCTGCGGTGAACACATGCGTTATTTCTGACATTTCGGGCAGAAGAAGGTCGAGCGCTGTCCCTGCACGATCTGCCGGATCGTCGTGCCACACGCGCGACACGGTTGGCCCGCGCGATCGTAGACGAAATACTCCTGCTGGAAATAGCCGCTCTGGCCGTCGCTGCCGACGAAGTCTCGCAACGTGCTACCGCCCTTCTCGATGGCTGCGGCAAGCACCGTCTTGACGGCTTGCGCGAGCTTCTCGGCACGCGGGCGCGACAGCTTGCCCGCCGCCATGCGGGGATGGATGCCTGCGCGAAACAGGCTCTCCGAAGCGTAGATGTTGCCCACCCCCACGACGATGCTGCCCGCGAGCAGCGCCTGTTTGATGGAGACGGTGCGTCCGCGCGTGCCCGCGTAAAGCCATGTGCCGTCGAAGTCGTCGGTCAACGGCTCGACGCCGAGACTGGCGAGCAGCGGATGCAGCAGAACATCGCCCGACGCACGTGGATGGAAGAGGACTGCCCCGAAGCGGCGCGGGTCGCGATAGCGCAGCGCACATCGTTCGAAGACGAGATCGATGTGGTCGTGAATGCCGGCACTCGGCAGCGACTGCGGTTCCGGCATGACGCGCAACGTCCCGGTCATGCCCAGATGCACGAGCAACCAGCCGGGCGCGTATTCGAGCAGCAGGTACTTGCCGCGACGGGTGACACCGATGAGCGTTTCGCCGCGCAGGAGGGCGTCGAGCCCGTCGGGCACCGGCCAGCGCAACGACCCGTTGCGCACATCGATGCGCGCGATACGCGTGCCGGCGACGTGCGGCGCGATACCGCGGCGGGTGACTTCGACTTCTGGGAGTTCAGGCATGCCTGCGAACGTTTGCTGAGGATTTAGACTCTATTGTATCGGGCGCGCTACAATCGCTCGAAACCTGCCGTGGATCCCTATGCCGAACACCCGATTCCAGTCCATTCCCGCCGCTGACCGTACTGCGGAAACCGTGGCACCCGTGGTTTTGCGCCTGCGCGGCGCCCTGGCTCGCGGGGCCTGGGCCGGAGCCACGGCGCTTGGCGTGACCTGCGCCAGCGCAATCATGGCATTCCTGCCATCTTCGAACGCCTTCGCCCAGTCCGGGCCGGCGGCACAGACCGCCCCCAAGGCACCCGCCGCCCCCGCCAGTGCACCGGCCGCCGCGCCCGCCAAGGCGAGCGCACCGGGTGCCGCGAGCGGTGCGAATGCAGACGTCGACAGTGAAGACGTGGCACCGAACGCGAACGTCCCGCGCGAGAAGCTGCCGAACGTTGCACTCAGCAGCGAGATCGTCTTCGAAGTGATGGCCGCCGAATTGAGCCTGCAACAAGGCAATCTGGCCCCCGCTTTCAATACCTACGTCGCCCTTGCCAACCGCACGAAGGATCCGCGCATGGCACGCCGCGCCGTAGAGATCGCACTCGGCGCACGCCAGCTCGGCGACGCGCTGATTGCCGCCAAGCTGTGGCATCAGCTCGACCCGTCGTGGCGTCCGGCGACCCAACTGCTGGCGAGCCTCGAAGTCGGCACCGGCCATCTGGCCGAAGCCGAACCGCTGCTGGTCGACGAACTGAATAAGGTGCCCGAAGCGCGTCGCGGTCAGGCCATTCTCGAATTGCAGCAGATGATAGCCCGCAGTCCGGAGCGCGCCACCGGCATCGACTCGCTCAAGCGCATGCTGGCGAACGACATGCAGCGTCCGGAAGCGCAACTGGCCATCGCCCGCTCGCAGCTCGACGCAGGCGACACCGCCGGCGCACGCACGTCGCTCGAAACCGCACTCAAGCTCAAGCCCGATTACGAAGCTGCGGCCTTGCTCTACGGTCAGATGGGTCCGGCGGAGCGCACCGGCGCGATCGCCAGCCTGAAGTCGTTCCTCGACCGGAATCCGAACGCCAAGGAAGCCCGCTTCGCCTACGCCAAGCTGCTGCTCGCCGACAATCAGCTCGACGCAGCGCAAAAGCAGTTCGAAACGCTGGAAAAGCGTTACCCGCATGAACTGTCGACGCTCATGGCGCTCGCGCTGCTGAACCTGCACGCGAACCATCCGGAACAGGCCGAACAGTATTTGCAGAAGTACGCGACGGAAGCCGAGCAGCAGAACACCGACGGCGCGCAGGCTTACGTCTACCTCGCGCAGATCGCGCAGGACCGCAAGGACTACCCGGCCGCCGACAAGTGGCTCTCGAAGATTCGCGAAGACAGCAACGCCTATCTGCCGGCGCAAATCGGCCGCGCGCAGCTGCTGGCCGATCAGGGCAAGCTCGATGAAGGCCGTGCGCTGCTGCATGGCATCAAGTCGAGCGAGCCGCGTGAGCAGCTTGCGCTCAAGCGTGCCGAATCGGATCTGCTCGTCAAATCGAAGCGTTACGACGATGCGGAGAAGTTGCTCGCCGTCGAAGTCAAAAACCATCCGGACGATGCCGATCTGCTCTATCAGTACGGCATGGTGGCCGAACTGAACAAGCACTACGACGTGATGGAAAAAGCGATGCGTCGCGTGATGGCGTCGCAGCCGGATAACGCGCAGGCATACAACGCCCTGGGCTACTCGCTCACGGAGCGCAATACGCGCCTGCCGGAAGCGCTCAAGCTGCTGCAAAAGGCGTCGTCGCTCTCGCCGGAAGATCCGTACATCATGGACAGCCTCGGCTGGGTGAAGTATCGCCTTGGCGACAAGTCGCAGGCGCTCGAACTGCTGCGCCGTGCCTACGGCATTCAGGCGCAAGCGGAAATCGGCGCGCACCTGGGCGAAGTGCTGTGGGAATCGGGTCAGCAAGACGAAGCGCGCAAGACCTGGCGCGAAGCGCTGAAGCTCGACGGCGACGATGACACGCTGCGCTCGACGATGAAGCGTTACAACGTCGCGCCGTAATGACCGTAATGACGTTAGCGCGCATGGTTGAGAAGGCTCAATTTGCGTCGCGCCCGGCGACACGCCGCGCCGACGCTTCCAGGTTCGTTCGTACAGCCGCCGTCGTGGTGGCTTGCGCGGCGAGCGTCATTGCAACGGGATGCGCCAGCCTCGCGCCGCCGACGCCCATCGAGCCGACCGCCGGCACGAGCGTCGAACACTATCGCGGCCGCTTCTCGGTGCGCTACGAGCAAAACGGCGAAGCGCGCAACACGTACGGCAATTTCGACTGGCAGCAAAACGGCGAGAGCGCCACCGTCCAACTGCTCGACCCGCTGGGTCAGACGCAAGCGATCGTGCGCGAAAATCCGCGCAGTGCATCGCTGGAACTACCGGGCAAGGCACCGCTCACCGGGTCTCGTCTCGAAGATGTCATGCACGATGCGCTCGGTTTCGCACTGCCGGTGGGCGGTCTGCGTTACTGGTTGCGCATGCAGAGCGCGCCGGGGTCGCAAGCGAGCATCGAACGCGATCCGCAGACGCAGCGTCCCACCCATCTGAAGCAGGACGGCTGGACCATCGACTATCAGGCGTATTTCGACGGCACGCCGCTGCGCGTCAAACGTGTCGATCTTTCGCGCGATATCGACGGCTCCCCGCTCGCCGTGCGACTCGTGATCGACGAGTAAGCCGTTCCCCGCCCCTCCCATTCAAAGTCTTCGTTTTTTGCCTTGCCATGTACGAAATCCTGCGTGACTGCCCGGCCCCGGCCAAGCTGAACCTGTTCCTGCACATCGTGGGACGCCGGCCCAACGGGTATCACGAACTGCAAACCGTCTTCCAGCTGATCGACTGGGCCGACACGCTGCACTTCGAGCGCCGCGACGACGGCCAGATCGTTCACACGAATCCGCTGCCCGGCGTGCCGCCTGAGACCGATCTGACGGTGCGCGCTGCGCGCCTGCTGCAAGAACACTGCGGCGTGCGCTTCGGCGTAGATATCGGCATCGAGAAGCGTCTGCCGGCCGGTGGCGGCATTGGTGGCGGCAGTTCGGACGCCGCGACGACGCTGCTCGCGCTCAATCGCATGTGGCAACTCGATCTGCCCCGCGAAACCCTCCAGACACTGGCCCTGAAACTCGGTGCGGACGTGCCGTTTTTCGTTTTCGGCCGTAATGCCTTTGCAGAAGGCCTCGGCGAAGAACTACACGCCGTGGATTTGCCGCAGCACCACTTCCTCGTGGTGAACCCGCGCGTGCACGTCGCGACCAACAAAATATTTACGGATCCCCTGTTGACAAGGGATACGAAGATCGTCACAATGGCGTTCTTTCTTGAGCACGCCAACAAAAACGTGTTCGAAACGGATGAAATCTTCCGTAACGACATGCAGGCGGTTGTCACTCGAGAATACGCGGAAGTCGCTGCTGTGATTGACTGGTTCAGAACCTTCACCACAGCACGTATGACGGGATCCGGTGCTAGCGTGTTTGGTGTATTCGACACGAAAGCAGATGCGGAAGCGGCATGCAAGCGATTGCCAGAGCGCTGGATAGGTCAAGTGACCACTAGCCTGGCCGAGCATCCAATGTTCGCCTTCGCGTAAAAGGGTTTTACTTTGTTGCGTTTCCTACAACGCAGCGAAGGCATCGGTTAGTGTAGGGGAGTCGCCAAGTTGGTTAAGGCACCGGATTTTGATTCCGGCATACGAGGGTTCGAGTCCTTCCTCCCCTGCCAATTTCTTCTGTCGTAAAGTCTCAGCATCCAAACGTCCCGCAGGTAGCCAGATGAGTAGTGATAACCTGATGGTATTCACCGGGAACGCCAATCCCGCCTTGGCCCAAGCGGTCGTCGATACTCTCGGTATCCCTCTCGGCAAAGCCATGGCCAGCCGGTTCTCGGATGGTGAGATTCAAGTCGAAATTCAGGAAAACGTGCGCGGCAAGGACGTCTTCGTCCTCCAGTCGACGTGCGCTCCGACCAACGACAATCTGATGGAACTGATGATCATGGTCGACGCGCTCAAACGCGCTTCTGCCGGCCGGATCACCGCTGCCATCCCATATTTCGGCTATGCCCGTCAGGATCGTCGCCCCCGCTCGGCGCGCGTGGCGATCTCGGCGAAGGTCGTAGCCAACATGCTGCAAATCGCAGGCGTCGAACGCATCATCACGATGGACCTGCACGCCGACCAGATTCAGGGCTTCTTCGATATCCCGGTCGACAACATCTACGCTTCGCCGCTGCTGCTGCAAGACGTGCGCGCGCAGAACCACGAAAACCTGCTGGTGGTGTCGCCGGACGTCGGCGGTGTGGTCCGTGCCCGTGCCCTCGCCAAGCAGCTGCATTGCGATCTGGCCATCATCGACAAGCGTCGTCCGAAGGCCAACGTCGCTGAAGTGATGAACATCATCGGTGAAGTCGAAGGCCGTACCTGCGTCATCATGGACGATATGGTCGACACCGCCGGTACGCTGTGCAAAGCCGCACAAGTGCTGAAGGAACGTGGCGCGAAGAAGGTGTATGCCTACTGTACGCACCCTGTGCTTTCGGGCGGTGCCGCAGCGCGCATCAACGCCTCGGAGCTGGATGAAGTGGTCGTCACCGACACGATCCCGCTGCGCGACGATTCGAAGGGCGGCAAGATTCGCCAACTGAGCTGCGCGAACCTGCTGGCCGAGACGTTCTCGCGTATCCGTCGCGGCGACTCGGTGATGTCGCTGTTCGCGGAATAAGCGTTCGGTAAAATTTTGCGACGGCGCCTGTGTGGCGCCGTTGTTATGTCGGCGGGGAGCCTATCCCCGCCTTTGTCGTTCCTGAAACCCGTGTTTTTCGACGGGAAATTCAGGAAGAAATCGCTGCCTGGTCGCGGGCAGTTCAAGGAGTTGTTATGAAAGTCGTCGCTTTTGAGCGTAATCTGCAAGGTACGGGTGCGAGCCGCCGCCTGCGCAATGCCGGTAAGACCGCAGGCATCGTGTACGGTGGTGAAGCTGCTCCGCAACTGATCGAACTCGATCACAACGCGCTGTGGCACGCCCTGCGTAAAGAAGCTTTCCACTCGTCGATTCTCGAGCTGGAAGTTGCCGGCAAGACCGAACAAGTGCTGCTGCGCGATGTGCAGTACCACCCGTTCAAGCAACTGGTTCTGCACGTTGACTTCCAACGTGTCGACGCGAACAAGCCGATCCACGTCAAGGTGCCGCTGCACTTCCTGGGCGCAGAAAACGCTCCGGCCGTGAAGCTGGCTTCGAACGTGATCAGCCACACGCTGAACGACCTGGACGTTAGCTGCCTGCCGGGCAAGCTGCCGGAATTCCTGGAAGTCGACCTGTCGACGCTGGAAGCTGGCAAGACGGTTCACGCTAAGGACGTCAAGCTGCCCGCCGGCGTGACGCTGACGCTGCACGTCGAGCAGGAAAACCCGGTGGTCGCACAAGCCGTTCAACCGGCTGGCGCTGCTGCTGACGAAGCGGCTGCTTCGGCTGAAGGCGAAACGCCGGCTGCTTAAGCCTCGTTCGCTAGCTTTCAGCGGCGACGCTGGACGCAAGACCCGCCGCGACATCATGTCCGGCGGGTTTTTTTATGGCGGCGCGCATGCCACGATGGCACGTGCCAAGATCCTGATACCGAAATGATCAAGCTGATCGTAGGGCTCGGCAATCCGGGCGCCGAATACACAGCGACGCGTCACAACGCGGGCTTCTGGTTCGTCGACGCGCTGGCGCAGCAATGCGGCGCATCGCTCACCAACCAAAAGAACTTTCACGGCTTCGCCGCGCGTACGCGTGTGGCCGGACAGGAATTGTGGCTGCTTGAGCCGCAGACCTTCATGAACCGCTCGGGGCAGTCGGTCGTCGCACTCGCTCGCTTCTACAAGATCCTGCCGGACGAGATCCTCGTGGTGCACGACGAACTCGATATGCTGCCCGGTACCGCCAAGCTCAAGCGTGGCGGTGGCAGCGGTGGACACAACGGCCTCAAGGACATTGCCGCGCATCTGACGACGCCCGAATTCTGGCGTCTGCGTCTGGGCATCGGGCATCCGCGCACGTTGCAACCGGCGGGCAGCCAGCAGCAAGTCGCGGATTTCGTGCTCAAGCCGCCGCGCAAGGAAGAGCAGGCGCAAATCGACGACGCGATGTCGCGATCGCTCGACATCGTCGACCTGGTCGTCAAGGGTGAGATGGAAAAGGCGATGATGCGCCTTCACGCAACGCCGGGGAAATAACCCGGCGGGTGAGACGTCGAATCGGAAGCGGTACAAGATGAGCGGCCGGGTGCCGCTCATGTCTGGCTAAGTCCGTGGCAAGCCCACGATCAGTCTGAGGCCCTCAGGCCGATTTAGCCGCTTGCAGATGGGTGTACTTCTCCAGCAGCTGCGTGGGCGTTTCGACATGCTCCGGATTGATGGGAATACACTCCACCGGACACACCTGCACACACTGCGGTTCGTCGAAGTGTCCGACACACTCCGTGCATTTGTTCGGATCGATCTCGTAGATCTCGACCCCCATCGAAATTGCGTCGTTCGGGCACTCAGGCTCGCACACGTCGCAATTGATGCATTCGTCGGTAATCATCAGTGCCACTGTTGACTCGCTTTCCTCTGGCCGTTCATTGACTTGCGTGAACCCCGGCGAACGGCAGCCGTCACGGTTCCTGGAACAATTCCTCGATTATACGAAAGTTAGCGGGTATCCACTTGCCGTCGCCGCGCCGGATGCCGCGACGCACCCCGCCCCATGCACCGGTTCGTCCGCCGACCGGCTCACTTTGGTGCACGACGCACCGCCGCGCGGAATGCCTATCAGCGCATTAGCGTGCATTTGCGCACGTCAGTCTCGCGCGCCGCCCCATTTCGACTTCAAGGCCATTGCCAACAACGCGCCCGACCGGCTGGCACGGTTAGTGCTTTATCACTGAGCATCACTGGTCGTACCAGTTCGACCGCTGTGACCTGCGTGCGCTAGTACGTGAGTGCGTCAGTACGTTGTCGCGCGCGCAAGCCCCTTTCACGTCATCGTCGTTGCCTAAAAGCCAAGGAGTTCGAGTCATGCCTGCGTTCCTTCATCAAGCCGGTCGTCGCCGGATGCTGCAAGCGGTTGTCGTTGCGTCGCTGGGAGGTCTCGCGGGCCTCGCACATGCCGATGCCCTCCAGACCATCGCCAAGACCGGTGTCATCCGCATTGCCATCCCGCAGGACTTCCCGCCGTTCGGCTCGATCGGCACCGACCTCAAGGTGCACGGCTACGACATCGACATGGCAGAGCTGATCGGCAAGGAGATCGGTGCCAAGGTCGAACTCGTACCGGTCATCAGCACGAACCGTATCGCGTATCTGACGACGGGCAAGGTCGATGTTGTCATTTCGTCCCTCGGCAAGAATGCCGAACGCGAGAAGGCCATCGATTTCACGAAGGCGTACGCGCCGTTCCCGAAGAGCGTCTATGGTCCGCAAGACATCGCGATCAAGGTGCCCGCCGACCTCGCCAACAAAACCATTGCGGTGACGCGCGGCTCGACGGAAGACCTCGCGCTGACCGCTGTCGCCCCGCCGAGCGCGAACATCAAACGATACGAGGACAACAACGCCACGGCGGCGTCGTATCTCGCCGGTCAGGTGCAGCTCGTGACGCTGGGCAACATCGTGGCGAACGCCGTGCGCGAGAAGAGCAAACAGCGCGCCTTCGATCTGAAATTCCCGGTGGAAGAAACGCCCTGCTACATCGGTGTAGGCAAAGGCGAAACGGCGATGGTGGCGAAGCTGAATGCGATCATCGATAAGGCGAAGGCCGATGGTCGTCTGAACGCCATGTCCGTCAAATGGATGCAGGCACCGCTGCCGAAGGGCTTCTGATGCACATCGCGAACGAATGCGCGCTCAGACAGTCGCTTCGATTCGCGACCTGAACCGCGGCGCGATGCGCCGCTTAAGTAATCGGACTTAAGTAATTACGCTTAAACATGTCCGCAACAAAAAACCCCGCAGTGTCGAGACACGCTGCGGGGTTTTTGCTGACGTCACGCGAAACAACCGGTAACGACGTACGCCTGCTCAGCTCTTCGGCGTCATCTCGCCGACTTTCGTGACCAGCCACTTTTCGACGGACGGGAACACGAACTTGCTGACGTCGCCACCCAGTTGGGCGATCTCGCGCACGATGGTGCCCGAGATGAACTGGTACTGGTCGGACGGTGTCATGAACATCGTCTCGACGTCGGGCAACAGGTAGCGGTTCATACCCGCCATCTGGAACTCGTACTCGAAGTCGGACACGGCGCGCAGCCCGCGCACGATCACGCGCGCCTGATGCTTGCGCACGAAGTCCTTGAGCAGGCCGGAGAAGCCTTCGACGCTCACGTTCGGATAGTGCCCGAGCACTTCACGCGCGATGTCGATCCGCTCTTCGAGCGAAAAGAACGGCTTCTTGTTTCGGCTGTCGGCCACCCCGACCACGAGCTTGTCGAAGATGCCCGCCGCACGGCGGACCAGATCCTCATGGCCTCGGGTCAACGGGTCGAACGTCCCCGGATAGATCGCCACTACCATGCCAACGTCTCCTCGCGGCGGGGGACCGCTGCTGCGTACTTATTCATTGTGGTCTCTAGGTTTTCGGAATCGATTCAAGCAAATGATAATGCACCGCTCCGGCTTTCGCCCGGCGCAGGCACACGAGGCCCAGCTCGGCGAGTGCATCGTCCTCCAGAGGGACATCCGACTCGGCGTAGATCACGCCGTTCGGCGCGAGCAGACGGGCGGCGGGCGCCAGCAGATCGTTCAGCCAGCCACTCGTGAACGGCGGATCGAGGAAAATGACGTCGAAAACCCCGGGCGAGAGTGTGGTTATCAGGCGTCTGGCATCCGCCTGCACGATCTCGATCTGATTGGCATCGAGTTTGGCCTGATTGGCGCGCAACTGACGAATGGCCGCCGCAGCGGACTCGACCAGCAACACCCGCTGTGCGCCGCGCGAAGCGGCCTCGAAGCCGAGCGCACCGCTGCCGGCGAAGGCGTCGAGGCACTGCATGCCCGTCAGGTCCTGTCCGAGCCAGTTGAACAGCGTCTCCCGCACGCGATCAGGGGTCGGCCGCAGACCGTCGCCCGGCGGCACCGGCAGCGGCGTGCGCTTCCACTGACCGCCGATGATGCGGACCTGCTGCGGCGCGCCGCGCGCCACGTTACCTGCACCGGACTTCATGGCGTCCTCCGCAATACGGCTTGACTGGGGGCACCGCTGACGGTGGAAAAATGGGGTCGCGCGCGTCGTTGTGCACGCAGAGAATCCAAAATCATGGCAATTCACGCTACATTGTTGAGGCGAAACATACCACATCGCCCGAGCCTTATGACCCATAGGCCATACCCCATAAGGGACAGCGGCGCGCGGCGGTGCACAAATCCCGGCCGATGAACGTCTGGCTTCGCGACGCAGTCCCAACGTTGATCCACCGTTGTTGCCCGGCCACGCGACAGGAGACCGCAGATCCGCCATGACCGATGCCGCCATCGAGGTAACCGAGCTATGCAAGGCCTATGACGGCCGCCCCGTGGTCGATCACCTGTCGCTACGCGTCGCACCGGGTGAATGCTTCGGCCTGCTGGGCCCCAACGGTGCGGGCAAGACGACCACGTTACGCATGCTGCTGGGCCTCGTTACGCCCGACGCCGGCGAGATCCGGCTCGGCGGCCTGTCCGTCCCGAAGCTGGCACCGCAAGCGCGACGTCGCGTCGGCGTCGTGCCTCAGTTCGACAATCTGGACCCCGACTTCACGGTGCGCGAAAACCTGGCTGTCTTCGGACGTTATTTCGGACTCGCCTCGGCCGATATCAAGGAACGCGTTCCCGCACTGCTGGCGTTCGCCCGTCTCGAATCGAAGGCGGATGCCCGCGTCGCCCAGCTCTCGGGCGGCATGAAGCGACGCCTCACGCTCGCCCGCGCCCTCATCAACAATCCCGACGTGCTCGTGCTCGACGAGCCGACGACCGGGCTCGACCCGCAGGCCCGGCATCTGATCTGGGAGCGACTGAAATCGCTGATGAACGAGGGCAAGACGATTCTGCTCACCACCCACTTCATGGAGGAAGCCGAGCGTCTGTGCCACCGGCTGTGCGTGATCGACGCCGGACGCAAGATCGCAGAAGGCACACCGCCGGAACTCGTAGCGCGCGAAATCGGGTGCGATGTCGTAGAAGTCTTCGGTGACGTTCCGCATGCCCTCCTCGCCAGCCTCGCGCCGTTCGCCGAACGCATCGAGACCAGTGGCGAGACCCACTTCTGCTACGTTCGCGACGCCGTGCCGGTCGTGAATGCCTTGCAGGACCAGCCGGGGGTGCGGTATCTGCATCGCCGGGCCAATCTGGAGGATGTCTTTCTCAAGCTCACGGGACGGGAGATGCGCGATGACTGAGCACGACCCGCGCGACGACACGAACGCCGGGGCTACGACACCCCAGGCAGCCCGCCCTGCCGAAGCGTCGCCCCACGCCACAACTGCGCGCGGGCACCTACCCGTGCAGCCGCCCGACGCGCCTCGCTACCTGCCGGGCGTCACGCCGTGGATGGGTGTCTGGCGACGCAACTTTCTGGTGTGGCGCAAGCTCGCGATTGCCTCGATGTTCGGCAATCTCGCAGACCCGATGATCTACCTCTTCGGCCTGGGCTTCGGTCTCGGCATGATGGTCGGCAACGTCGACGGTACCTCGTATATCGCGTTTCTCGCCGCGGGCACCGTCGGCTCCAGCGTAATGTTCTCCGCGAGCTTCGAGTCGATGTATTCGGGCTTCTCGCGCATGCACGTACAGCGCACCTGGGAGGCGCTGATGCATACCCCGCTGACGCTGGGCGACATCGTGCTCGGCGAGGTCGTCTGGGCCGCCAGCAAAGCCGTGCTCTCGGGCGTTGCGATCCTGCTGGTGGCGAGCGTGCTCGGATACGCGCGCATCGACAGTCTCGCCGTGGTGCTGCCTGCCGTTTTGCTCGCGGGGTTGGCGTTCGCCAGTCTCGCCATGGTAATGACGGCACTCGCGCCGAGCTACGACTTCTTCATGTTCTACCAGACGCTCGTGATGACACCGATGCTGCTGCTCTCCGGGGTGTTCTTCCCGTTGTCGCAACTCCCGGCAGCAGCGCGTCATGTGACGGAGTGGCTACCGCTCGCGCACGCCGTCGCGCTGATTCGCCCCGCCATGCTCGGGCGCGCCATCGACTTGCCGTGGCTGCATGTGGGCGCACTTGTCGCCTACACCGTCGTCGGCTTCTCTGTTGCGCTGGTGCTGTTGCGTCGCCGGATACTTCGATAGCGTTCGTTGGCGTTCATTAGCGTTCGATAGCGAATCCGACACGTCGGCCACAAAGAAAAACGGCACCGGAAATCCCGGTGCCGTTTTTCGTCGAACGTGATCAGACGTGTGAACTACACGCTGTCGTCACTTCACGGGCTTGCTGGCTGCCGGTGTGGCGCTCGGCACCGCTGCGCCGGCGCTTGCCGCACCGAACACATCGCTCGGTCCGACGACGACGGTTGCGAGACGATCCGGCTGCACGTGACGCGCAAACGCGTCCTTCACCTGCGCTGCCGTCACGGCCTCGACCTTGGCGGTCCACGTGTCGAGGTAGTCGAGCGGCAGGTTGTAGAAGCCGATGGCCGCCACGTTCGCCAGCAGTTTGCGGTTGCTGTCCAGACGCAGCGGGAAACCATTGGTCAGGTTGTCCTTCGCTGCCTGCATTTCCTCCGCCGTGGGTCCATCCTGAACGAATCGGGCCAGCGTCTCACGCACGACCTTGAGCGCTTCGGGCGCTTGCTCACGACGTGTCTGCAAGTTGATCTCGAACGGCCCCTCCTGCAACTGCGGCACGAAACCACTCGATACGCCGTACGTCAGACCGCGCTTCTCGCGCACTTCCGCCGTCAAACGCGACACGAAGCCACCGCCGCCCAGCACGTAGTTCCCCACGAGCAACGGGAAGTAGTCGGGATCGCTGCGCGCCATCGACGCCTGCCCGGCCGCAATATGCGCCTGCTCGGCCGGATGCGGCAGATCGAGCTGCACCGCGCTGCGCAGCGCCGCCACCGGCGGCATCGTGGGCGGCGTAACGCCAGCAGGCATGGCGTCCGTCAACTGCGCGACAAGCTTCTCGGCCTGTGCACGGTCAATGTCGCCAACGATGGAGACGACCGCCCGCTTCGGGCTGTACATATCGCGATAGAAGCGCATCAGATCGTCGCGCTTCACGGCGTTGACGCTCGCCACCGTCGGCGTCACGCCATACGGATGGCTGCCGTAGATCGCGCTGCGAAACGCCTTCTCGACAATCGCCTCGGGCTTCGTATCCGACTCGGCAATCGCCGACGACAGACGCGCCGTCTCACGTTTGAGCACGACATCGGGGAACGTGGGATGTTGCAGAAATTGCGCGAGCGTACTCACGGCCGCATCACGTTCGGCCGCCGACGATAGCGTGCGGATGGTGACGGTCGCGGCGTCGCGCCCGGCGCTCGTCGCTTCCATCGCACCCACGTCGGCGAAACGGTCGGCAATCTGCGCCTCGCTCAGCGCGGGATGCCCGCCTGCGGCCGCTGCGCCAGCGTCGAGCAACCCGGCCGTCAGCAACGCCAGCCCGGATTTGCCTTTCGGGTCGTAACGGCTGCCCGCATCGAAATCGATGTTCACGTCGATCATCGGGATCGAGCGGCTCTCCACGAGCATCACCTTGGCACCGGACGGCGCGACCCAGGTCTGGATCGGCAGCGCTGCGCTGGCCGTGAGCGGCAGACCGGCCGCCAGCACGCCAGCGGCTGCGCAAGCCATGACACCCGTTCGCGCGGGCACGGAGAACGCACGCATCAGTGCGGAAATTTTCATCATCGTGTGTGGCCCTCTCAGCGCATGTTCTTCAGGTCTTGCGCCCCTTGGGCGCGGCGCTTGCGTGTCGCCTCGTCGATCGGCTGCGGCACGAGCGTGGCAACCGTCAGCGATTCGTCGCCGAAGTACTTGCCAGCGACCGCCTGCACCTGCGCGGGCGTGACTGCCTTCACCTTTTCAAGCATGCGATCGATCTGACGCCACGAAATGCCCGACATCTCGTTCAGTCCGATTTCCATCGCCTGACCGAACACCGAGTCGCGCTTGTAGATCTGCGACGCCACCACCTGCGCCTTCACGCGCTTGAGCTCCGCTTCCGTTACACCGTGTGCCGCGATGTCGGCGATCTGTGCACGCAGGGCCTTCTCGATCTGCTCCGGCGTCTTCCCCTGCGCAGGGGTCGCGTCCATGATGAAGAACTGCGGGCCGCGCCCCACACCGTCGTAGCTCGCGCCGACGTCGTTCGCAATGCGCTGCTCGCGCACGAGGCGGCTCGTCAGACGCGCGTTACCGTAGCCGTCGAGCACGGCGGAGAGCACCTGCAATGCGTAGACGTCGTCATCCTTCTCGACGTCGTTCAGACGCGGCGCACGCCACGCGAGCATTACGTTCGGGTTCTCGGCCGGCGCTTTCACGAACACGCGGCGCACGCCCAACTGCGCCGGCTCGTTCTGCGGACGGCGCTCCGGCAGCGCATGCGACTTGATGGGGCCGTAGTACTTCTCGGCGAGCGCCTTGACCTGCGCGGGATCGACGTCGCCGCTCACCACGACCACGGCGTTGTTCGGCGCGTACCAGCGCTCGTACCAGTCGCGCGTGTCCTGCACGGTCATGTGCTGGAGATCGTCCATCCAGCCGACGATCGGGCGACGATACGGATTTGCCACGAGCGCGGTGGCCATCAGTTGTTCGTAGAGCAGTGCGCGCGGCTGGTCGTCCGTGCGCAGACGACGCTCCTCCATCACCACCTGAATCTCTTTGGCGAATTCGTCGGCGGAGAGCGTCAGGTTGGCCATGCGATCGGCTTCGAGACGCATCATTTCCGGCAGACGCGACTTCTCCGTCTGCTCGAAGTAGCCGGTGTAGTCCTTGCTCGTGAAGGCGTTCTCGCGGCCGCCGAGGGCAGCGACCTGACGGGAGAACTGGCCCGCGCCGACGGTCTTGGTGCCCTTGAACATCATGTGTTCAAGCGCGTGGGCGACGCCGGTGGTGCCGTTGAACTCGTCGAGCGACCCGGCGCGATACCAGACCACATGGGCGACCGTCGGTGCCCGATGGTCTTCGCGTACGATCAGCCGCAGACCGTTCGAGAGCGTGAATTCCGAAGTGTTATCCGTTGTCTTGCTGCCGCCGGTGTCAGCGGCGTGGCTCAGGCTCATCACACCCGCCAGTGCCAGTCCGGCCAAGGCGTGTCGCCAGCGCATGGTTCCCGTCATGGATCCCCTTTCGCCCATCATGGACGTCGATTCGCGTCTGATAAAATACGTCGCATTTCCCGCGTCGGAAACAACGACCTGCCCATTGTAGGGGGTTTTGTGCGACGCGAATGGCAGGACAAATCATAGTCGCACGCCGATAGCGCGCCCCCACGTCGAGTTCCTCACCCCATGTTCAGTTTCTTCAAGCGCTTCAAGTCGGGCGGCAACAAGGCCGCCGAAACGAGCCCCGCACCGACCGAATCGCCCGAATCCGAAGCGCCTTCCGCAGACGTTTCGCAGACGCAAATTCCGCAGACGTCCGCAGCGCCGCAGCAGCCCGTAAGCCCGCAGGCACACGGCGACACGGCATCGCCGGCACCTGTCACGCCTGCCGCAACCGTCGCGCCTGTTGCACCTGTTGCACCGGCACCTGTCGCGCCGTCCGCCCCCGCAGCCGCGCCGACGCAAGCAGTCCAGCCCACGCAACCGACCACCAGCGCTGCCGAAAATTCGGCGCATTCCGAGCCGACGCGGGTCAATGTCCCAACGGCCCCCACGCCGGTTGCGGCGGCACCAACGCCTGCCCCGCAGCCGACGCCCGCAGCCCCCGTCGTTCAGAGCGCGCCCCTTGAGCCCACCAAGCCCATCGAGCCCGCCAAGCCCGTTGAACCGATCACCCCGGTAGCCCCGCCGCCCGCCCCGGTCGTTGTGACGGACGCGCAAGGCGAAGCCATCGGCGAAATCGTCTCGGCACCGGCCCCCGAACCGGCCGCCAAGCGTTCATGGCTCACCCGCCTGAAGGCCGGGCTGTCGAAGACGAGCGCAGGCATCACGGGCATCTTCGTCGGCGTCAAGGTCGACGAGAACCTGTTCCAGGAGCTCGAAGACGCCCTCCTGATGAGCGACGCAGGCGTGGACGCCACGACCTACCTGATCGACGCCCTGCGCAAGAAGGTCAAGGCCGAGCGCCTGACCGAAGGCGAACAGGTCAAGCGCGCGCTGCACGACCTGCTCGTCGACCTGCTGCAACCGCTCGAACAGAGTCTCGTGCTGGGCCGCGAAGCGCCGATGGTCGTGATGATCGCGGGCGTGAACGGTGCAGGCAAAACGACCAGCATCGGCAAGCTCGCCAAGCACTTCCAGCACTACGGCCAGTCCGTGCTGCTCGCGGCGGGCGATACGTTCCGCGCCGCGGCCCGTGAGCAACTGGCGATCTGGGGTGAACGTAACAACGTCGCCGTCGTCGCGCAGGAAAGCGGCGATCCGGCCGCCGTGGTGTTCGACGCCGTGAGCGCCGCACGCGCCCGCAAGATCGACATCGTGATGGCGGACACGGCAGGCCGTTTGCCTACGCAGTTGCATCTGATGGAAGAGCTCAAGAAGATCAAGCGTGTGCTGGGCAAAGCGGCCGACGGCGCCCCGCACGAGGTGTTGCTCGTCATCGACGCCAACACCGGTCAGAACGCGCTCACGCAGGTCAAGGCCTTCGACGACGCCCTTCAGCTCACCGGTCTCATCGTGACCAAGCTCGACGGCACGGCCAAGGGCGGCATTCTGGCGGCCATCGCCCGTCAGCGCCCGGTCCCGGTGTACTTCATCGGCGTGGGCGAGAAGGTGGAAGACCTGCAACCGTTCTCGGCCCGCGAGTTCGCCGACGCCCTGCTGGGCTAAGCGGCGAACCACGTCGCGAACAACACCGCGAAGCCAACGCATCAAGTCAAACGGCCCGCACACTAACGTGGCGGGCCGTTTGTTTTTCATCTCAGTTGCAGCGTCACATCTGTTGCGCGACGAGTCCCGCGCAAAGCCCCCACATCATGAGGCCGACCACGCCGTCGAGAATCTGCCACGCACGGGCGCGCGAGAAAAGTGGTGCGAGCAGACGTGCGCCGTAGCCGAGCGCCGTGAACCAGAGGACGGACGCGATCATCGCCCCGCCCGCGAACCACATATTGCCGGGCGACGGCTCGCGTGCGCCGATGCCGCCGAGCAGAATCACCGTGTCGAGATAGACGTGCGGGTTCAGTAGCGAGAGCATCAGCACGAGACCGATGGCGCGCTGCCACGACATCTCCTGCATCGCCGCGCGACTACCGTCCGCTTGCAACGCGCCTGCGCCGCGAAACGCCGCACGCCATGCCCGCAAGCCGTAGAGGAACAGGAACGCCGCGCCACCCCACGTCACGATCGTGATGAAACGTGGATAGGCGGCGATCAGACCGCCCATGCCCGCCACGCCTGCGGCAATCAGCGCCATGTCGCAGATCGCGCAGACCGTCACGACGATGCCGACGTGACGTCGCAAAATCCCCTGACGCAAGACGAACGCGTTCTGCGCGCCAATTGCCATGATGAGGCTGGCGCCAAGCGCCATGCCCCGCCAGAAAGCCGGATCGATCATCTAAGGACTTACTCTGCGTCGGGTTGCGCTTCGGGTGCGGCGCGCTGGAACGCTTCGAGCGTCTGGCAATGCGCGTGGATGGCGGCGATGTGCGGGAATTGCGTCATGTCGACCTTGAAGCGATTGGCGTTGTAGATCTGCGGCACGAGGCAGCAGTCGGCCAGTGTCGGCGTGTCGCCAACGACGAACTTGCCGGGCGACGTCTGTGCGGCGAGACGCGCTTCGAGCGCCTTGAACCCTTCCACGATCCAATGCACGTACCACGCGTTCTTCTGTTCTTCCGTCACGCCCATGTCGCGCTTGAGGAAACGCAGCACGCGCAGGTTGTCGATCGGGTGAATGTCGGCCGCGATGTCCAGCGCCAGTGCACGGACCTGCGCACGCGTTGCCGGGTCGGACGGCAGTAGCGCGGGCGTCGGATGCACGTCTTCCAGATACTCGATGATGGCGAGCGACTGATGGATGTTGACGTCGCCGTCAATGAACGTCGGCACCAGCGCATTCGCGTTGAGCGCACGGTAGGCCGGCTTGAGATGTTCGCCACCGTCGCGCACCAGGTGCACCGGCACGATGTCGTAGTCGAGTCCCTTGAGGTTCAGGGCGATACGCACTCGATAGGCCGCAGAACTGCGGAAATAGCTGTACAGCGTGAGCGTGGACATGGGGCTGACCTCGAAATCGAAAATGCGGGAAAACCGAAGATTTGGGGGAGACGCGGCGACCGGGGATCGTGAAGATCCGGTGGGGCCGCAGGCGCGCCCGAACACGAGATGGTACTGCAAGCGCTGGCCCCGATGACACCTGATTGCGTATGATGGATAGCGACTCGCCCACGAACCAGAAGCCGCACTCCACAGATAACCGCGTCATGACCTCTGCCGCCCCCTTTGCCTGCGCCCCACTGCTCAAGATCATCGCCCGCGGTGCGAAAGGCGCGCGCGCGCTGAGCGCCGACGAAACCCGCACGCTGTTCGACGCCATCCTTGCCGACCGGGTCTCGCCCGCCGAGCTGGGCGGTGTACTGATCGCGTACCGCATCAAGGGCGAGACGCCCATCGAACTGCGCGCCATGCTCGACGCCGCGCACGCCACGTTCACCCCGCTCGTCGCCCCGGCCGACGCCCCGCCGCCGGTCCTGCTGCCGAGCTACAACGGCGCGCGCAAACAACCGAACCTCACGCCGTTGCTGGCGCTGCTGCTCGCGCGCGACGGCATCCCGGTGCTGGTGCACGGACAGCATCACAGCGGCGCGAATCGCGTCGGCACGCAGGCGATCTTCGCGGAACTCGGTCACCCCGCGAGCCAATCGGCCGCCGAGGCGGAGGACGCCCTGCGCGCTCGCCGCGTCGCCTATCTGCCGATTGCGGCACTGTCGCCCGCGCTGGAGCGCCTGCTGGAGATGCGTGCGGCGCTCGGCGTGCGAAATTCCGGGCACACCGTCGTCAAGCTTTTGCAGCCGTTCGCCGGACCCGCGCTGCGGCTCGTGAACTACACACATCCGGAGTATCGGGAGACGCTGAGCGAAATGTTCGCTGACGCGGCCAATAGCGCCGCCCCCGGCGTGCTGCTCGCGCGCGGAACGGAAGGCGAGCCGGTCGCGGACGCGCGCCGTCAGGCGGCGATCGACGGATTTTCGAACGGGGAATACCGGTCGTGGCAGGACGCCGAGGAAGGCGCTACCGGCGCACCGCCGTCGCTACCTGCCGCCGACGCCCCGGCCACCGCGCGATGGATCGAAGCAGTACTCGCCGGAGAGATTCCGGTGCCGGCCCCCATCGCGCGTCAGGTCGAATTGATCCGTCAGGCCGTCGGGCTAAGCACGTCATCGACACATTGAAACGAAATACGCGCGCAACGTCGGACAACTCGCGCGGATTTCGTCACAAAATCGAAATATTGCGGAAAAATCCGATATTTCCGGAACATTTTGTCCCGAAACACATCAAATCTTCTGTTTTGGAGAGGACGCCCGGAGAGTACCGGGCGGGTCAGATTTCAGACAGGCGCTGAGCGGCGATTCGGATACGGTCGAATGCTTCAGTCTGCCGACGCCATGCGGGTTGCCTGCCAGGAGATGACAAGCCAGGCTTCGGCCAGCAGCTTGTGCACTGCCGTGTAGGTCATTTGCGACGCGAGCGAACCGGTCGCGGTTTCCAGTTCGACCTTGAGCTTGCCGGTGACGACCACCGTGTCGCCGAACTGGCGGAGTTCCTGCGCTTTCGGATCGACGTCGATGTCGAGGTAACGGCGGCGGCCGGAGCTGATCGCGTCGAGAAATTCGCGCTTGGTCTCGCGTTTGCCATTCGAATGCACGTAGAACAGATCGTCCGCGAGGAGCTTTTCCAGCTCATCGACATCGCCTTCGATCATCGCTTCGAAGCGCGCCGATTCGAGTTGTCGTACCGCGTCAATGTGCTTTCCCGCCATGCTGACCTCCCATCCTTCGCCATCACTTTACGCTCGTGGCTTGGGTTGCAATTTACACCATCCGAGTCACGTTTGCGCCAGTGACTTCTCCCGTTTGACGGGGGGTGCTGGAAAACCCCAAGAAGCCGGAAACTTCCCGTCCGGTAAGGGTTCTAACGTCTTTAGCACTCATCGAAAGAGAGTGCTAAAATGCTTTCCCAGAGGCTAACCAGGAGTCCACCACTTGAGTACTGCCGCCAACAAGCATCCGACGACGCCGGCCACCGGCACGGCGCCGAATTCGCGTGCCCTTGCACTTGCCCCGTCGGCGCTGATGCTGCCGGGCAGTCTGGGCAATATCGACAGCTACATTCAGGCTGTCCATCGCATTCCCCTGCTCACCGCCGAGGAAGAGCAGTCGCTCGCCAAGCGCCTGCGTGAAAACGACGACCTCGAAGCCGCCCGCCAGCTCGTGCTCTCGCACCTGCGTCTGGTGGTCTCGATCGCGCGTAATTACCTCGGTTACGGTCTGCCGCACGCCGACCTGATTCAGGAAGGCAATATCGGCCTGATGAAGGCCGTCAAACGCTTCGATCCCACACAGGGTGTCCGACTCGTGTCGTACGCCATGCACTGGATCAAGGCCGAGATTCACGAATACGTGCTGAAGAACTGGCGCACGGTCAAGGTCGCCACGACCAAGGCCCAACGCAAGCTGTTCTTCAATCTGCGTAGCCAGAAGCAAGGCTTGCAGGCTTTCACGCCGGAAGAGATCGATCAGGTCGCACGCGATCTGAACGTCAAGCGTGAAGACGTCATCGAGATGGAAACGCGCATGTCGGGCGGCGATATCGCCCTCGAAGGTCACAGCGACGACGGCGAAAGCGCGAGCTTCGCCCCCATCGCCTATCTGGCCGACTCCCATCAGGAGCCGACCGCCGTGATCGCCGCACGCGAGCGTGACCATCTGCAAAGCGACGGTCTGCAAACAGCGCTGGGCCGTCTCGACCCGCGCAGTCGCCGTATCATCGAAGCGCGCTGGTTGTCGGTCGCCGACGACGGCAGCGGTGGTGCCACGCTGCATGAACTGGCAGACGAATTCGGCGTCTCCGCCGAGCGTATCCGTCAAATCGAAGTGGCCGCCATGAAGAAGATGAAAGGCGCGTTGCAAGCCTACGCGTAATACCGGGATCGGGTGTCGAAGGCAGCGACAAATTGCCACACGACACCGCGACCCACGTCGACGGAACATCGCCGACAGCCAAGCCCCGTGAAGCCCGAGAGGTTCGCGGGGCTTTTTTATTGGACTTCGAAAGTTCATCCGCCATCTGATCGCGACTTGATGCATCGCAAGGTCTGCTATCGACCCCGTCGATAGAATCGGCTCGTACGTAGCCATGCTGCGTGCGAAGGACGGCCCGGGGGCCGTTCGCCGCGCCGGACCCTTGTCTCGAATCCGCTTCTCATCTGCCGTTGCTCACGACGGCAGATCCGCATCGAACCAGCGTCATCTGCGTGTCATCCGCCCCCGTGCGCTGCGGTTTGACATTTTCAAGCGATAAGGCAAAATGCGCCGAAAGTCGACGCTGTTCCCAACAACACGACTTTCGACGCCAGGAGCCGTCACGGATGGACACCCACTCTCCTAGCAGTCTGAAGCCTCACGCCACGGCATCACCCGCCGCGTCGGCAGTATCGGCCGCAGCGGTCTCGGCCCCGCCGACACCGGCAGCCACGGGCATCCTCGCCTGGATGATCCGACGCTGGCGCACCCGCCCTTCCCGTTTTGCCTTCGAAATCCTGATCGTTTTGGCGATCAAGGTAGTACTCCTGTTCATTCTGAAGCACGCGTTCTTCGACGCTCCAATGGCCAAGCACATGCAATTGCCGCCGGACGTCGTGGCCCGCGCCCTCATCGGGCCGCAGGCTGTCGAAGCGCAGTCCCCCACCAAAAATCAAGGTGTCCGCCATGATCAGTAGCGAAGTCGTCGACCTCTCGCGCTTGCAGTTCGCCATAACGGCGCTGTATCACTTTCTGTTCGTCCCGCTCACACTGGGCCTGTCGTGGCTGCTCGTCATCATGGAATCGGTCTATGTGATGACCGGCAAGCAGATCTACAAGGACATGACCCAGTTCTGGGGCAAGCTCTTCCTGATCAACTTCGCGATGGGCGTGACCACGGGTCTCACGCTCGAATTCCAGTTCGGCACCAACTGGGCCTACTACTCGCATTACGTCGGCGACATCTTCGGTGTGCCGCTCGCGATCGAGGGGTTGATGGCCTTCTTCCTCGAAGCGACGTTCGTCGGCCTGTTCTTCTTCGGATGGAACAAGCTCTCTCGCATCGGCCACCTTGCGACTACCTTCGCAGTGGCCCTCGGCTCGAACCTCTCGGCGCTGTGGATTCTCGTGGCCAACGGCTGGATGAACAATCCGATCGGGGCGCACTTCAACTACGAGACCATGCGCATGGAGCTGAGCAGCATCTGGGAAGTGGTGTTCAACCCGGTCGCTCAGGTGAAGTTCGTGCACACGCTCTCGGCCGGTTACGTGACCGCCGCCATGTTCGTGCTCGGCATCTCCGCGTGGTACCTGCTCAAGCGTCGCGACGTGCCGTTCGCGCTGCGCTCGTTCGCGGTCGCGGCGGGCTTCGGTCTGGCGTCCACGCTGTCCGTCATCGTGCTGGGCGACGAATCGGGCTACACCACGGGTGAAGTACAAAAGGTGAAGCTCGCGGCCATCGAAGCGGAATGGGAGACGGCCAAGCCGCCGGCATCGTTCACGCTGTTCGGCTTCCCGAATCAGAAGGAACAACGCACCGATTACGCGGTGAAGATTCCCTGGGCGATGGGGCTGATCGCCACGCGCTCGGTCGACACGCCGGTCATCGGTCTCACGCAGTTGCGCGACGAGCATAAGGACAACATCAAGCGCGGCATGATCGCGTTCGCGGCCCTCGAAAAGCTGCGCAGCGGCGATACGTCGCCGGCGGTGCGCGCCGAGTTCGACAAGTTCAAGGACGACCTCGGCTACGGCCTGCTGCTCAAGAAGTACACGCCGAACGTCGTCGACGCCACGCCGGAACAGATCCTGATGGCGGCCAACGACACTATTCCGCCCGTGGCGCCCGTGTTCTGGTCGTTCCGCATCATGGTCGGCCTCGGCTTCCTGTTCCTCTTCACGTTCCTCTGGGCGTTCTGGCTGTGCGCACGACGCCGTCTGCTCAAGCCGCGCTCGGCGTGGTTCCTGCGCTGGTGCGTGTGGGCGATTCCTCTGCCGTGGCTCGCCGCCGAGTTCGGCTGGATCGTCGCCGAAATGGGACGTCAGCCGTGGACCATCGCCGGTATTCTGCCGACGCATCTCTCGACGTCGTCGCTGTCGGCCACCGATCTGTACATGAGTCTCGCGGGCTTCATCATCTTCTACACCGCGCTGCTCATCATCGAGATGTTCCTGATGGTGAAGTACGTCAAGCTCGGCCCGTCGTCGCTGCACACCGGCCGCTATCACTTCGAGACGGAAGGGTCGAGCGGCGCCGCGATGGCGGGCGACCGTCCGGCAGCTTCGGTCTGATCGTCAGGGAGACACACATCATGATGATCGATTACACCGTACTCAAGCTGATCTGGTGGGTGCTCGTCGGCGTGCTGCTGATCGGCTTCGCCTTCTTCGACGGCTTCGACATGGGCACCGGCACGCTGCTGCCCTTCCTCGGCAAGACCGACGCAGAACGACGCGTCATCATCAACACCATCGCCCCCACGTGGGAAGGCAACCAGGTCTGGTTCGTGACGGCAGGCGGCGCGATGTTCGCCGCGTGGCCGCTCGTCTACGCCGCCGCCTTCTCGGGCCTGTACTGGGCGCTGCTGCTCGTGCTCTTCGCGCTGTTCCTGCGACCGGTCGGCTTCGACTATCGCAACAAGTTGCCCAGCGCGCGCTGGCGCAACTCGTGGGACTGGGCGCTGTTCGTCGGCAGCACGGTGCCGTCGCTGGTGTTCGGCGTAGCCTTCGGCAACCTGCTGCTCGGCCTGCCGTTCTCGTTCGACAACACCCTGCGCTCGACCTACACCGGGTCGTTCTGGGCCTTGCTCAATCCGTTCGCGCTGTTGTGCGGACTGGTCAGCCTGCTGATGCTGGTCACGCACGGTGCCGCGCACCTTCGCATGAAGGCCGACCCGCTCGTGGCCGAGCGCGCCGGACGCATCATGCGTCTCACCGCATTGGGCACGCTGCTGCTGTTCCTCGTGGCCGGGGTGCTGGTCGCCACGCACGTCGACGGCTTTGCCATCACGCAGATGGGGGCCACCGACTCACCGGCCAACCCGTTGATGAAGCAGGTCACCACCGGCCCGGGCTTGTGGCTCACGAACTATCACACCTATCCGTGGATGATTGCCGCGCCGGTCGTTGCCTGCCTGTGCGCGTTGCTCGCCGCCCTGCTCGCCACGAGCCGCGCGTATGCGTGGACGTTCGTCGTCACCGGGCTGATGATCGCGGGCATCATCCTCACCGCCGGCTTCTCGATGTTCCCGTTCGTCATGCCCTCGGCCACCGCGCCGGGCAGCAGCCTCACGGTCTGGGACGCCACGTCGAGCCAACTCACGCTGCAAATCATGCTGATCGCCGTGGTCGTCTTCCTGCCCATCATCCTGCTCTACACCGGCTGGGTGTATCGCGTGATCCGTGGGCGCGTGACGATCGAGACGGTCAACGACAACCCGCACACGATGTACTGATCAAGGAGTCGCGACATGTGGTACTTCTCTTGGATTCTCGGCCTTGGCCTCGCGCTCGCGTTCGGCATCATCAACGTGATGTGGTTCGAAGCGCATGACGACCTCGAACGTCGCAGTCAGGAAGGCAGTTGAGCCTGACGATGCGGCATCTCGGCTCGTCGTAGAAACAAAAATCGCGCCTCCAGGGGCGCGATTTTTTATGGCGGTGAGATCGTGAGACGAATCGAAGCCTTAGCTCAACAACGTCTTCAGATCCTTGGCCATGGCATCGACCGGCTCGTCCGGACGCATGAACAAGCGCAGTTGCCCGTTCGGATCGAAGACGTAAATCCCGGCGGTGTGATCGATGGTGTAGTTGTTGGGCGTCGAGCCTTCCACCTTGTTGACCACCACGCGGAACGACTTGGTCACTTCCTTGAGCGCGGCGTCATCCGCAGGACGCAGCCCCACGAACGCGGGATTGAACGCGGGCACGTACTGCCCCATCAGCTCAGCCGAATCGCGCTGCGGGTCGACCGTCACGAACAGCACCTGCACGCGCTGGGCGTCGTCCGCACCGAGCTTCTGCATCACCTGATTGAGTTCCGCCATCGTGGTCGGGCAAACGTCCGGGCAATGCGTGTAGCCGAAGAACATCACCACGGCCTTGCCCTTGTAATCGGCGAGCGTGCGTGTCTTGCCCTGCGGGTCCTGCAACGAGAAGTCCTTGGCGAACTCCTTGTTACCGGTGATATCGAGGCTCGTGAACGTCGGCCCTTCCTTACCGCAGGCGGCGAGAAGCACCGTCAGCCCCATCAGCAACATCGCGCGGCGCAACCAGATGACAGCAAGATTCATGAACGAATGACCCCAGAACGTATGGAAAAAACGCCTTCGGAAAATACAACAGGCGCGCCGGCGAAGAATACCGTAACGCGCCTGTCGTCGTGACTCAGCCTGTGACGGGCAAATGCCCCGGAGGTTCAGCCCAGCAGGTAGATCTGCACGTAATGGTCGACCAGCAGCGCCGCGAACAGCAGCGAGAGGTAGACGATCGAATAGCGGAACATCGAGCGCGACAGCTCATCGGAATACTTGCGCCACAGCTTGATCGCGTAACCGAGGAAGATGCCTGAGAGCACCACCGCCGAGACAAGATACAGATAGCCGCTCATGCGATGTGCGAACGGCAGCAGCGACACCGCGAACAGCACCACGCTGTAAAGCAGGATCTGCAGACGCGTGTACTTCTCGCCGTGCGTGATCGGCAGCATCGGCAGCCCCGAGTTCACATAGTCCTGGCGGCGGTAAAGCGCCAGCGCCCAGAAGTGCGGCGGCGTCCAGACGAAAATGATCAGCACCAGAATCCACGCATCGGCCGGCACGACGCCGGTCGCAGCGGCCCAGCCGAGGGCCGGGGGCATCGCACCTGCCGCGCCGCCGATCACGATGTTCTGCGGCGTCGAGGGCTTGAGGATGATGGTGTAGATGAGCGCGTAACCGACGAACGTGCCGAGCGTCAGCCACATCGTCAGGGGATTCGTGAACGTATAGAGCACCACCATGCCGGCGGCACCCAGAATCGTCGAGAAGACGATGATCTGCCACGGCGCAATCTCGCCGCGTGCCGACGGACGCCACGCGGTGCGGCGCATGAGCGCGTCGACGCGTTGTTCGATCAGGCAGTTCACGGCGAAGGCCGATCCGGCGAGCAGCCAGATGCCGATGGTGCCGCCGATCAGCACCTGCCACGGCACCATGCCGCGCGTGGACAGGAACATGCCGATCACGGCACAGAAGACGGCGAGCTGCGTCACGCGGGGCTTGGTCAACGCCCAGTATTGCGCGATACGGCTAGCCGGCGGATGGGGAAGGGTCGTGCTTTTCATACACTCTGAAGGCAATGCGCTACGCCGGGCCAGACGGGGCGCCGAGCGGTGCGGCAGCCGGCTCCGCTGCGGAGAAAGGCTTCTGGCGGGCCGGGACGTCTGCCTGATCTATCAGGCTGGCCGCAATGGGCGCCGCTGCGACTAGGCGGGCGGCGCGAATGCGGTAGTTTAACATGACAAGCAAAAGCAGCAGGACCGCCGCGCCGCCGTTGTGGGCGATGGCATTGAGCAGCGGCCATTGGAAAACGATGTTCGACAATCCGGTCGCGAATTGCACGAGCACCAGTAGAAATACCAGAATCGAGAGCTTTCTGAGCGCGGCATGACGTCGCAGGCGGCTCGCCAGCCACGCCAGATACAGCACCACGACCACGGCAAACGTCCGGTGCACCCAGTGAATCGCCACGAGCGCATCCATCGGAATCACCTCGCCCCCCGCCGTCTTGCCCAGTTCTCGCCATAGCCTGAACCCGTTGTGGAAGTCCATCGACGGAATCCACTGACCCTGACACGTCGGGAAGTCAGTGCATGCCAATACAGCGTAGTTGGTGCTTACCCATCCGCCAAGGGCAATCTGGAAGACGAGCAACGCCAGTCCGATCAGCGCCGCCCAGCGCCAGCGCAAGGCGCCGGCATCGGCCGCAACGCTCGTCAGTGGCATCTGCCGGCATGCCAGCCATGCCAGCGATCCGAGCAAAGTGAGCGCCAACATCAAATGGATGGAGACGATCACCGGTTGCAGCTTCATCGTGACGGTCCACGCACCGAATGCCCCCTGCACACACACGAGCACCAGCAGCCACGTGGCCAGCCACGGCGATTGCTTCAGCTCGCGACGCTTCACCCACGCCATCACCATCAAAGTGATGATGAGCACGCCGACGGCCATCGCGAAGTACCGGTGGATCATCTCGATCCACGCTTTGACGAAGGTCACCGGACCGCTGGGCAGCATCAACTGCGCGGCGTGGATATCGGCATGCGCGGCGAACGGCGACGACGTGCCGTAGCACCCCGGCCAGTCGGGGCATCCGAGACCCGAATCCGTCAGACGCGTGAAGCCGCCGAACATGATCAGGTCGAGCGTGAGAAAGGTCGTCACCCAGGCCAGTTTGCGGTACTTGTTCGCGTCGCGTCGCAGCAGCACCCAGCCGAGCGGCAGCACCGCGATACACAGGCCGATGAAGCCCAGTTCCAGAAGGTAAAGCATCGGTTTTACGTCAGTTCTTCAACATGTCCGGGGCGCACGTGCGCCCCGGGGCCATTCGTTTCAACCATCGTTCGAGGGACATTCCCTCGCCCCATCAACCCGTCCCCGACCACTTCAGCAGTCGCGACAGATCGCTCTTGATCTTGCCCGGATCGGCGTTCTTCGGGAACGCCATCATCAGGTTGCCCAGCGGGTCGACCAGGTAGATGTGATCGCGCAGGCCGGTGCCTTCCTGCGTCGGCAGCCACGAGGCGAGTGCGACGGGATCGGCACGCAGGCGGCGCGTATCGGGATAGGCATCGTCGATCTGTTGCGTCACTTTCGATGCGTCCGTCACCAGCCACAGCGTTTCCACCCGCGTGCGCTCGTTGCCCTGCAAGACGCGGATCTGCCGCATATAGAAGAGCTTGCTGACGCAGTTCTCGTCGCATGTGGCCGTGTCCGCGCTGATCATGAGCCATTTGCCCTTGAGCGACGACAGCGGCAGGTTCTCGCCCGTTTCGTCGTCATGCACGACGAGCGCCGGCAACGGACGCTGCGGTTCGATCAGCTTGCCGTAGGCAGACGTGCCGCCCTGCGGTTTGAACACGTAATACATCAGATACGCCGCCACCGCCGGCGCGGCGCACACCACGAAGAGCAGCACGAGCATGCGCCTCGCACGGCGTCGTTGCACCGGGTCGATGGCAGGACTTCCACGCCGATCCGTACTTACATTTGCACTCATGTTCGCCCTATGCGCGTCTAGCGCAACTTAAGCCCGCGTGAATTTGTTTGTCGCCGTGGCCATGCGGCGACCGCGCTTATACGCCAGACGCAGTCCCAGCAGCGCCAGAATCAGCGACATGCCGAACCACTGCGCCATATAACCATAGTTGCGATCCGCGCCGCTCGCCGGTTGCGGCCAGTCGCGCAGCAGGTGATCGCCCGTGTCGTTCGTCTGCATGATGACGAACGGTTGCAGCGGCAGCGACGTCTCGCGCGCATACGCCGCCACGTCGAGATTCTGACGGATCGACAGCCCCGCCGCCGAGCCGCCGTGGCCCAGTTCGAAGGCGCGCGATGGATCGGGGGCGGCGATGCCTTCCACCGTGACATCGCCCGCCGGCGTCGCATACGGCATGATCGACTCGCGATCGCGCAGGTCCCGTGGCAGCCAGCCTCGATTGACGAGCACCACGTGATCGGGCGCGACTTGCAACGCCATCACTACATAGAAGCCCGGCAGGTCGTTGCGAGGACGATTGTCGAGATACACCACGCGGTTGCGCAGGAAACGGCCTGTGACGCGCACGCGCCGATGGGTCACGTCGTCGAGCGAATAGGCCTGCGCACCGAGCGCGACGACCGGGGCACGCTCGGCATGCTCGATCTGCGCCTGACGCGCGAGACGCATCTGCGCACGCTGGTACTGCCACACGCCAAGCGCTGCGGTAAGCATTACGCCCAGCAGTATCAGCACGGCCGGCACAGGCCGCAGGCCGCGCAAGAGAGTTTTCAACACGTACGTTCCTTGTCCGGCTGCCGCCCGATGTTGCGCAACGCGGACTGCCCACACTGCATTGCAGCGTGCCAGCGCGTGTGCGTTGTCCGATAATGACGAATTCCCGTCATCGGACAGATCATGCGCATCATCGTTGCCATCGCCTTCGTCCTGATTCTCGGCAGTCTGGCGTCCGCATTGTTTTTCATGATGCGGGACAAGGGCCGATCGAATCGCACCGTGCAATCGCTGATGGTGCGCGTCGGCCTGTCGGTGACGCTGTTCCTGCTCATCCTGTTCGCCAACTGGATGGGCTGGATTCACAGCACGGGCATACGATACTGAGTCCCGCGCCGGCCTCCTGCGGCAAATCGCCGCACCCCATCTCTGCCAACCTGCTTTGCTGCGGATAACCTGTACCGACGATCACGGCGGTGGCGTCATGTCGTCACTGCCGGTGTCACGCCGTTTGTGCGACATAAGGCCGCATCCAAATGGAAACGCCGCCGGAATCCGGCGGCGTCCGCGAGGCCTGTTCCGATTTCAACGTCAGAGCCAGTAGACCACGACGTACAGCCCCAGCCACACCACGTCCACAAAGTGCCAGTACCACGCCGCGCCTTCGAAACCGAAGTGATGATCCGGCGTGAAGTGCCCCTTCATCAGACGCACCAGCATGACGGACAGCATGATCGCGCCCAACATCACGTGGAACCCGTGGAAGCCCGTAAGCAGGAAGAACGTCGATCCGTACACGCCCGAGGTCAGCTTGAGGTTCAGTTCGGTGTAAGCGTGGTGGTATTCGTACGCCTGGAAGCCGAGGAACACGAAGCCGAGCACGACGGTGGCGAACAGCCAGAAGATCGCGCTGCCACGATGGTTCGCACGCAATGCGTGGTGCGAGATCGTGAGCGTGACGCCCGAGGTCAGCAGCAGTGCGGTGTTGAGCGTCGGGATCGGCCACGGGCCCATCGTCTCGAACGCATCGACCACGCCCGCCGGGCCGGCGTTCGGCCACACGGCGCTGAAGTCGGGCCACAGCAGCTTGTTATCGAGGTCGCCGAGCCACGGCATGGCCAGCGTGCGGGCGTAGAACAGTGCGCCGAAGAATGCCGCGAAGAACATCACTTCGGAGAAGATGAACCAGCTCATGCCCCAGCGATAGGACACGTCGATGCGTTTGCTGTACAGGCCGCCCTCGGACTCGGCGATCGAGTCGCCGAACCAGCTGCGCAGCACCCACAGTACCCACAGCAGACCGGCCAGCGCCGTCCACGGGGCCCACGATTGTCCGTTGACCCAGGCAGCAGCCGAGCCGAGCACCACCAGCAGGCCGACACTGCAGCTCACCGGGTGACGCGAGGGGGCCGGCACGAAGTAGTACGGCGCCGTTTGGTGTTGACCACTCATTCTTATCTCTCCAGGCTTGGTTCTCTTTGTCTGTACCAATCACGTCGCGAGCCGGATGGCGAGCTTCGCCAGCAACACCAGCGCCACGACGAACAGGATGCCCCCGATCAACCCCGCCACGATCAGATGCACAGGGTTGAGCTGTGCCATATCGCGGTCGTGATCACGCCCCTTGCGCACACCGAAAAACGACCAGAACACCGCACCGATGGTCTGGAAGAAAGACAGCTTGCGCCGGGTCGCCTCCTTCAGGTCATCCATTCCCGCCCTTGCCTCCCCCTATCGCTGCTCCGGTGACTTCGCCAGCCTGGGCACCCGTCGGGGCGTCCGCACGTTGATTGGCGTCGTTCTTGCCGAGATCGAAAAAAGTATAGGACAGCGTGATCGTATTCACATCTTTGGGCAGCTTCGTGTCGACCACGAACACCACCGGAAACTCTTTGGCCTCTCCGGCCCTGAGCGTTTGCTGCGTGAAGCAGAAACACTCGATCTTCTTGAAGTAGCTCGCCGCCTGTGCCGGCGCGTAGCTCGGAATCGCCTGCGCGCGGACTTCATGCGGTTGCTGATTCGCCACTTCGTATTCGATGGTCGCAATCTCGCCCGGATGCACCGTCAGACTGCTCTTCGCCGGTTTGAAGCGCAGCGGTCCCTGCGCATTGGCGTCGAATTCGACGGTGATCGTGCGGCTCTCGTCGACCTGCGAATTGCGTGCGCTGATCTCGGTCGTGCGATCGCCCAACTGGTTGATGCCCACGAGATCGCAGAACGCGCGGTAGAACGGCACCATCGCGTACCCGAATCCGAACATCACCGCGACCAGCAGCAAAAGCTTGCTGAAGGTGCGCACGTTGAGGCGTCGCATGCCAGCCATCAGATACCGCCTAACAATTTGGTCTTGATCATCACGCCGATGAAGAACACCAGCACCACCGAGCCGAGAATCAGCCCGGTGCGCAGGTTTCTCGCCCGCTGTTCAGGACTGAGTGCCATGTTCAATGCACCTTCGGCGGCGTCTCGAACGTGTGGAACGGCGCCGGGCTCGGCACGGTCCACTCCAACCCTTCTGCACCGTCCCACGGCTTGGCTTCGGCAGCCGGGCCGCCACGCCACGTCGGAATCGCGACCCAGAACAGGAAGTACACCTGCATCAGGCCGAAACCGAACGCGCCGATGGTCGCGATCTGGTTGAAGTCCGTGAACTGTGCCGGGTAATCGGCATAGCGACGCGGCATGCCGGCCAGACCCAGGAAGTGCATCGGGAAGAACGTCACGTTGAACGTGATGAGCGAACCCCAGAAGTGGAACTTGCCGCGCCACTCGTTGTACATATGGCCCGTCCACTTCGGCACCCAGTAATAGAACCCGGCGAATAGCGCGAAGAGCGAGCCGGCCACTAACACGTAGTGGAAGTGCGCCACCACGTAGTAAGTGCCGTGCATCTGAATGTCGAGCGGCGCGAGCGAGAGAATCAGGCCCGTGAAACCGCCCATCGTGAACACGAAGAGGAAGCCGACGGAGAAGAGCATCGGCGTCTCGAACGTGAGCGAGCCCTTCCACATCGTGGCGACCCAGTTGAAGACCTTCACGCCCGTGGGCACGGAGATCAGCATCGTCGCGTACATGAAGAACAACTGGCCGGTGACCGGCATGCCCGTCACGAACATGTGGTGCGCCCACACCATGAACGACAGAATCGCGATCGACGCCGTGGCGTACACCATCGAGCTATAGCCGAACAGCGGCTTGCGCGAGAACGCCGGAATCACCTGCGACACGATCCCGAACGCCGGCAGAATCATGATGTACACCTCCGGGTGTCCGAAGAACCAGAAGATGTGCTGATACATGACCGGGTCGCCGCCGCCCGCTGCGTTGAAGAACGACGTACCGAAGTGACGGTCCGTGAGCAGCATCGTGATCGCACCTGCGAGCACCGGCATCACGGCGATCAGCAGGTAGGCGGTGATGAGCCACGTCCACACGAACATCGGCATCTTCATGAGCGTCATGCCCGGTGCGCGCATGTTCAGAATCGTGACGATGATGTTGATGGCACCCATGATCGACGACGCGCCCAGAATGTGCGCCCCGAAGATCGCCAGATCCTGGCCCGGCCCCATCTGCACCGACAGCGGCGCATACATCGTCCAGCCTGCTGCGGTCGCACCACCCGGCACGAGGAACGACGAAATCAGCAGCAGACCGCCCACCGGCAGCAGCCAGAAGCTGAAGTTGTTCATGCGGGCGAACGCCATGTCCGACGCACCGATCTGCAGCGGGATCATCCAGTTCGCGAATCCCACGAACGCCGGCATGATCGCGCCGAAAATCATCACCAGCCCGTGCATGGTGGTGAGCTGGTTGAAGAACTCCGGACGAATGAACTGCAGGCCCGGCTCGAACAATTCCGCACGGATCATCAACGCCATCACGCCGCCCGAGAGCAGCATGACGAACGAAAAGATCATGTACAACGTACCGATGTCCTTGTGATTCGTCGCGAACAGCCAGCGACGCCACCCGTGCGGATGGTCGTGCGCGTGATCGTCGTGACCCGCCACGTGATCGTGAGCGATGGAACTCATACCCAATCTCCTTGCTTCGAACTGGTCGAACGACTTAACTGTTCTTCGCTGCGTCGGCCGCGGCACCGGCGGCATTCGCCGACTTGTTGCCGCGTGCTTCGCGCACCTGTGCCGGCTGAATCACGTCGCCGGTCTTGTTGCTCCACGAGTTGCGCTCGAACGTGATGACGGCCGCAAGCTCCACATCGTTCAGATGCGACCAGTTCGGCATCGCATTCTTGCCATGCAGCACGATGCTGATGTGATCGGCCACCGGGCCCGTCACGATCTTGCCGCCATCGAGCGCCGGGAACGCACCGCCGCCCTTGCCGTTCGGCTGGTGGCACACCGCGCAATTCGAGGCGTAGACCTTCTGACCGCGCTCCATCAGTTCCTGCACGGTGTAGGTCTTGTTCGGGTCGTCTGCCGAAGCGGCCATCTGCTTCTTCTGCGTGTCGACCCACTTGTTGTAATCGTCTTCCGAGACAACCTTAACCACGACCGGCATGAACGCGTGTTCCTTACCGCACAGCTCGGTACAGAAGCCACGGTACTCACCGACCTTCTCTGCCTTGAACCAGGTGTCGCGCACGAAGCCCGGAATGGCGTCCTGCTTGATACCGAAGGCAGGCACGTAGAACGAGTGAATGACGTCGTTGGCCGTGGTGATCAGGCGCACCTTCTTGTTGACCGGCACGACCATCGGGTTGTCGACTTCCTGCAGGTACGTGTTGCTCTTCGGCGCCGTGCCGTCGATCTGGCTGCGCGGCGTCGTGAGCGTCGAGAGGAACTTGATGCCCTCGCCTTCGCCCTTCAGGTAGTCGTAGCCCCACTTCCACTGATAACCGGTCACCTTGATGGTGATGTCGGCGTTGGTGGTGTCCTTCATGGCAACGACGGTCTTCGTGGCGGGCAGCGCCATCAGAATCACGATGATGAACGGCACGACCGTCCAGATCACCTCGACCGTGGTGCTTTCATGGAAATTCGCGGGCTGATGGCCTTTGGATTTGCGGTGCTTGATGATCGAGTAGAACATCACGCCGAACACAGCGATGAAGATCACCAGACAGATGATCAGCATCATGGTGTGCAGGCTGTGAAGCTCTTGCGCGAGTTTCGTGACCGGCGGCTGGAAGTTGAGTTCGTTGACGGCCGGCCCCCCCGGCATGTCTGCGACGTCCGCCGCGATGGCCGGAGCGCCGGCGAGCAGTGAGGCGCTCGCAAGGAAAGCCGCCAAGGCGTGTTTCGTTTTTTTCATAGCTTCCTTACCCAAAATTACCATCCAAATCCTCCCTGGCGGTCGCCCGAGATCGTCTCCATCTCTCTCAGGCCTGTTGGGCAAGACAACGGCGCAGCTCGCGCGCAAACGTTTCGCGGCGATGCGGCGCAAGATAGGCACCGACAGTGACCGAGCGGCTACCCGAGCGCAAGACGATGCGCGTTCGCGGCGGCTTCTCGATGTCGATGCGTACCCAGCGGGGATTGAACTCGAACTGCGTCAACCTCTGTGCTGAACGTTGCTCGACCACAAGGCTCACGGGCGACAACCGAATGACCTCGTAATCTGTGGCATGCCGGGCATGAATGACGAACGCAACGCCCACCACGAGCAAGTCCAGGCCTGTGAACGGCAAGACCAACCACCCACCGCGCCACGCCGCAATCAAGGCAACACCCAGTGAGACGGCGGCCAACGACAGGTAGAACAGGACAAACTGGCGCGGCGATATCGCGCAGTTGCGCTTATGCGTCCATTCCTTCATCGCCGAACCGTTTCCGGTCTCGGAAGAAGAGGCTGCGAGCATCGCCGTCACCCGTGGGGCATTTTGGGTCTTTCATGTCCGACGGCCGGGAACTAGTTGCGTCCGGGCCGCGACAAACTGCCGCATTATAGAACGCGCATTCTCGAAGCGACAACATTGATACCGAGTATTTGGCGCGCCATAGCATCCTCCTGAACTCATTGATGCAAAAGGGAAATCCGGTTAATCCCCTAGCCGGAAATCCCAACGGCCGAGCGACTACGGGATACTCCCTATGCGTCGCACGATTGACACAATGCAACACGCGACGACTCGTTGCGGTGTCCTGAATACCCTGCCAACCGACACATTCGAACGACACATCATCGGCACATCATCGGCTCGCACCGCCTCGTCTTCACATCGACGGCTTCGTTGCGATGCGGGATTCGTCCGATATCCATCAACAGTAGACGCTGTGCCGGATTTCGCGTGCGACGTTATGTCGCGCCCACCTCTGATGCGTCGATGTTGTGGCGACATAGCCTCATCAAGGGGCTTTGCCGCAAAGCTGCGATCCGTTATCGCTTTGGCATTCCGTCGCCGCTGCCACGCGGCGACGCACGGACCACGCACGATGCAGCGAAGCCCGCTGCGCACTGCCATCAGACCCATGCTACAAGCGAAACATGTTCCCTACATCGCTTTGTCATGCGCGCCACGCGTCATCTCTCTCCCCACTCGTTTGCAGACGGTCTCAGCGCCCTGCAGAACGCTTCCGACTTCGACGTCCTGCAAGCGCTGCTCCCTTCGCTTTGCAGCGCGCTCGGCCAGCGCTACTTCAGTTACCGCGGTCACTTCGCATTACCCGACGGCCGTTTCGCAACGCCGCGCCTCGGCAACCTGCCCCGCGTGTGGCAGCAACGTTACGACGCACAACGCTACGACAACGTCGACCCGGTCCTCTCGCTCGCCGCCCGGCAACTCACGCCCGTGGAATGGACGGCTGGACTGTATGCGTCGCCCGAAGCACGACAGTTGCTCGATGAACAGCGCGCTGCCGGGTTGCGCTTCGGCATCACGTATCCGGTCTTCACACCATCGGGGGCATCGGGAACATTGAGTCTGTCTTCATCAAGACGCCCCGCGCATTGCCTGCGGCCATCGACGCCGCATCAGAGTCGACCTCATACGTTGGCTGCACGCTATAACGCGCGGCCAACGCACGATGCCGACGGACCCGACACACATGTGTGGGCGTCGCACGCCGCTGTCGTGCTCGCGGCCCACGTGCATGAAGCGGTGTGGCGCATCGTTCAGCGCGATGCGGCGCAGCGCTGTGCGCCTGCACTGACACCCCGCGAGCGCGAGTGCTTGCGATGGGTGGCATGCGGCAAGACATCGTGGGAAATCGGCCGCATCCTCACACTCTCTGAACATGGCGTCGTCTTCCATCTGCGCAGCGCCATGCGCAAGTTCGAAGTATCGAGCCGCCATCGTGCCGCGAAGATGGCCAGCGACTACGGACTGCTCGACGATGTCGCGGGGCCGCCGCATCAGGAAATCAAAGAGATCACTTTCGCGACGCAAGATCGGCAAGCGTCTTGTAGCGTGTCAACGTGAACGTATCGGTGGCGGCATTCACGAACGCGCCGCCGCCAAGACGCCCCACCGGACTGAGGGCATGCAAGTCGACATGACACGTCACGGGATCGAGCAGCGCGTCGTCTACGTGTGCGGCAAGCACTGTGCCGAGCACGACCCATCCACCGCCGGGTGCCGCACTGATCTCGATGATGTCGCGCACCTCACACTCGAAGGCGACGGACGCCTCACGAACGCGCGGGGGCCGCACCCGCGACGACGGCACCGGCGTCATGCCCGTGAGATCGAATTCCGACTCCCCGGGGGGCAACGGTGCCGCCGAGAGATTCACGGCATCGATGCACGACGTGCTCGCCACGTTCACGACGAACTCCGGCACCGCCTCGATGTTGTGCAGTGTGTCTTTCTTTCGCCTTGGCTGCGGCGGCACTACAGGACAGAACAGCACCGTCATCGGCACACAACACACGCCCATGAAGTACGCGTACGGCGCGAGGTTCGAGCGCCCCAGCGCATCGACCGTACTCACCCACGCAATCGGACGCGGGAGTATCGTGCTCATCATGAAGTTGTAGATGCGCGTCTCGTCCAGCGTCGCCGGGTTCAGTTCCATCGGGTCTCCTTACGCAGTTGCGTTTGGTGATGCGTGATGCATACGGTGCGAGAACGCTCATCCGTCGCTCGCCACCCCGCCCGCGAGTCGCACGATGTCGTTCGCACATCCCCAAGACAAGGTGAAACCACCCCCTCCGTGCCCATAGTTGTGCAGCAAGCGCCTGTACCGCTCGTCCCGGACAACACGCGGCGAATGACGCACCGGACGAAATCCGACGCGCGCATCGATGACACGCAGGGCCGCAACGCCCTCGCAGAGTCGTGTGCACCGATGCACGATGTCATCGATCTGTCGTTGACCGATGACCGTGGATGTCAGGTCGGGCTCTGCCGTGCCGCCGAGGACGATGTCGTCGTCGCGCTCGACGATGTACGTCGGTGCGAAAGGATCAGAGTCATCGATGAAACACCCTTGTACGGCGTCGTCACGCGTGGCTCGCAACACAACCGCGCGCGACAGCGACAAGGCGTCGTCGCCGAACTGGCGACTGCCGAAGCCACAGCAATTCACCACCACCTCGACCTCGTCGAGCAATGACGCCAGACCCTCGACACGACGCGGCACGAACCGCCCGCCCAGTTCAAGGAACATGTTCATCAGATAGCACAGGTAGGTCGATGTGGCGGCGACCGGCACGTCCATGCGGTAGGCGCAGGCGAAGCGCGACGGCACACGCTCCGGCGGCACCCGGCACAGACCGCCGGTGCATTCTGCCCACCAGGGCACGCCGGCGTCGCGTCGAAAATATTCGGTCAACGGCCTCATCCTCACCCCGGACGAAGCATCCGATGACAAGCGATGCATCGTGGCATACGTGTGCCGCGCGCGCGCCAGATAGACGAGATCGGGGGCCTGATAGAACGGATGCCAGATCGCCGCCGCTAACGCCGACGTCGTTTGCGACGGCCCCTCGGCCGCGAGAATGGTGACGCGACAACCCGCCAGCGACATCGCCACTGCTGTCGTCAGCCCACTCACACCCGCGCCTACGACGATGACGTCCATGCCTGACAGCGCACTCATGGGCATGTCCCGCGATGCAAACGGCCATCGTCGCCGGGCGCACGACAATCCGGCAGTACCGCGAGCGGCTCGGCCACGCCATTGAAGGATTGCGGCGACTTCAGTCCGCTACCGGTGCCAAGTAGCACCACGTCCGCCCCCGACGGGATACACCCGCTGGCGACACCCATTTGCAGTGCGGCGTAACCTGCGGCCGTCGACGGTTCATACCAAAGACCGAAGTGTTGTGCGAGCGTGCGCGACGCGGCGGCAATGCACTCGTCGTTCACCACCACACAAGTGCCGCGCGTGGCTCGAAGGGCATGCAGCGCAGCAAAGTGATCTCGCGGTCGACTGACCGAGAGACTGTCGGCCACGGTATTCGGCGCAACGGCCGTGGGCGACACCGGTAACGCCATCGTCTCGTCGTGCGCCGTCCAGTCGCGGGCGATGCTGTCAGAACTGTCGGCCTGTGCGGCCATCAGACGCGGAATCCCCGATGTGATGCCCAGCGCAAACAGGTCGAGAAATCCCGCCGCAATGCCCGACAGAATGTTGCCGTCGCCCGTCGGCACGATGACCCAGTCGGGAACACGCCACGCCATGGCTTCGGCAATCTCGTAGGCACACGTCTTCTTGCCCTCCCGCGTGAACGGGTTCACACCGGTGTTCCGACAGCACACGAGCGTGTCGTCGGCCATTCGTTCGGCAATCTCGAAGGCGTCGTCGTAGGTCCCCCCGATCTCGCAGACGTTCGCGCCGTACGCCCGAATCTGCGCCAGCTTCGCCAAGGGAGTACTCGCGGGCACCACGACTGTTGCGGCCATGGCCTGCGAGGCAGCAATGCACGCGAGCGACGCGCCTGCGTTGCCGGTCGACGCCGTCACTGCGCCCTTGCACCCCACGCTTTTTGCGATGGCCAATACCAGCTCGGTAGCCCGGTCCTTCAGCGAACCACTGGGATTACGCGCTTCGTCCTTGATCCGAAGCCGGACGCCACCATCGTCCCCGCAATCGATCAGGGGGGTTCCGCCGACGCGCAGCCGGCTGCCCCAATGCGCTTCGACGGGTAACAGGGCAACGTATCGCCACATACCCTCCGTCTCACTCTCCTGGAACGCCGTCACGATATCCGTCGCCGACGGCGCGTTTGCATTCGCCTTGCGCTGGATGCGCAGGTTCTGACCACACACGTGGCATCGATAGCGAATCGCCCCCCATGTCTGCGGGGTCGCGCAACGCACGCAGGCATAGCGATAAGAGAACGATGGCATCACGTCAGACTCCCCGGATTCAGCAGATGCGCCATCACGGCGTTTTGCGCATGCAGCCGGTTCTCCGCTTGCCGGAACACCCACGATGCCGGGCTTTCCACGACGTCATCCGACACTTCCTGCCCCCGGTCCACCGGCAAGCAATGGAGATAGCCGGCATTCGGCGCGGCCAGACGCATGATGTCCGCGTCTACGCACCAATCGCGATGTCGTTCGAATACTGCATGCATGCCGGCTTCGTCGACGGCTTCGCCTGAGTGCTGCGGCAAATGGTTCAGGCTGCACCACGACTTGGCGTAGACGGCGTGCGCGCCTGTCACGCCGTCGCGCAAGTCGTGCGTCACGCGAATCCTCGCGCCCGTCTGCCCAGCAAACTGCGCGGCGGCCGCCATGACGTGAGAATCAAGCGCAAACGGCGGCGGATAAGCGAGCGTCACATCCATCCCGGTCTTGACGGCGGCGAGCAGCAGACTTTGCGGCACCGCGACGGGTTTGTGCCAGCTTCCCGAGTAAGCCCAACTGATGCACAGCTTCCGCCCGGTGAGTCCGCCCAGTTGTTCGCGTAGCGTCATCACATCTGCGAGCGCCTGACACGGATGAAACCGGTCGCACTCCATGTTGATGACCGGCACCTGACTCCACTCGGCGAACGCTTCAAGATGCCGGTGTGCCGCGCCGTACACCCAGCCTGCGGGCGCGCCGTACATGCGAATCGCTATCGCGTCGCCGTAGGACGACAGCACCCGCGCGACGTCGGCCACACGTTCTGTCGTGTAGGGGATCTCCGCATCGGGGAGCGCGGGCGTGTAAATCCCTGCGTGCGGATCGAGGACGATGGCGTTCCCTCCCAACCTCGCCAGCCCGGTCTGGAAACTGCTGCGTGTGCGCAGCGACGCGTTGTAGAAGAGAAAGTAGATCGTTCTGTCACGAAGCGCCCCCTCGGTATGCAGGGGATATCGGCGCTTGAACGACAACGCCGCACTCAGTAACGCCCGGTAGTCCGGGGCACTCATCGTCAAATCGGGCGCAAGCCAATGACACGTCACATGTCCCTCCTGATCGCCGTTCCTCAACCTTGTTCGATCTTGCTCAAACTTCCTCATCCGTCTCGCGCGTTGCGAAGACTTCGCGCTTAAGTCCCATCGCGCGACACAATCAAGGTGGCCGCCACCGGCTCGCCTGTTGCGCAAACCGTTCTGCGCATGACAGTCCCAGGCGTTCGAAAAGACGACGTGGCACCCGCGCCGCCTCCATCATCTGCACGCCCACCGCCAACGGATCGATGCTCTCCAGCAGCACCCGATCGGCCTCAGGCTCGCCGAGCCCAATGGCAACGAGATGCTCCCGCCACGTTGCGATCTCGGGTGCAAGAAATGCCATCATCAGGTCCGGCAACAGTTGATCGAGGCATTCGCGCTCATCGACCGAAAGCTCAGGCACCCACTCGCTCGCGAAGTGAACGAACGCTGCCTGATGCCGCATCTCATCGGCACCATGCTCAGAGAGCAGCGTGTGCACCGGCGGGTAAATCTCGTCGCCCGCGCCCGCCTGACGCAATGTTCCCGTAATCAACGTCTCCGTCACCGTCGCCGCGGCAATGCTTGCGACGCCCGCATACGCCGGAGAAGCCGATTCGCACAGAGCCAGCACCCGCGCAACGCTCTGAGAGGTTCGCTTCTCCATGACGTGCCCCGTCACACGCAACATCTGTAATCGGAAGCGCTCCATCATCCAGGTGTGGAAGCCCTCGTCCGTGTAGATCGCCAGCAAGTCGTCGCGACTCACGGCCATGATTTCCGCCCTGTCGAGCATCTGCTCAATGGCCCGGTTGACGATGAACAACTCGACCCGTTCCGTTTTGTTCAGATAGTCTCCGAGACGCAGTGCACTCAACCGCTGCCGCACCGCCTGACCTTGCGCGCAGACTAACGGATGCGTCGCATACGGCATGAGCGACACATTGAAGAACAGATGTCCGGGCAGCAGCGGCGGGAACGGCAACTCCGTAGCACAGCGGGTAACTGCCGCAACCTCTCGCCAAGGTTTCCGCTCAAATGCGGGTGCACTGTGTCCGCCGGAAACACCGTCCGTGCCGATGCGGGACTGCTTATCCGTCATGAGGCATCGATGACGCGACGGGTGCTACGGGATGCGGGGCCAACGACACCAGACTGGCTCGTTCAGGCCCGAGCCCCAGCCCGGCCAAGGGAGCCCCGATGTGACGTTCGATGAAGTCGACAAAGCCGTGCATAGCGGCATCCAGCATCCCTTCCCGTCCCTGGTCGAGCGACTGCTCGGTGAGGCCGGGGTAGACCAGAACATCCGGCATGGCATCCGCTGTCAGGACATCGCGATGTACCCGCATCGGCACGCCCTGATAAGTCGACTTTGCGTAGTGCGAGAGACAGTCCACCTTGTTGAGATACACGCAGTCCACTGCGTGCGTTCTGATGACGTCTCTCAACTGGGCGAGATCGAGCATGCCGATACGGCGGGGCCGCCCGGTGCCCGTTCCGTACTCGGCTGTAAGCATGCGAAGCGCCGTACCGACGTCGAACGGATCGCTGGAGCGAAGCAACGTATCGACGGAAAAACGTGACTGCTCCTCGGCTTTTCCGATGCGCAACCGGGACGCGTCGTGGCAATACTGTGCGGAGCGCTCGCCGCCAAGCTCCGAAGGAAATGGCCCACGTCCCACGCGCGACATGATGGCTTTTGCGACACCGATCGTCCGTCGGTGGTACTTCGGCGAAAGATCGCCGCCCACATACGCGAAGGCTGGTACCGTGTGGCTCGACGTGACATAGGGCTGACTTCCCTCGACGACGTCGAGCAACACCGACTGCGCGCCTTCGAACAACACGCTAGCGCCCGCCTTGACACGATTCGTGAGCCATCCACGATCCACCTGGAGGTACGGGCGCAAGGATGCTGCTACCTGCGGCAAGTCCCTTAGCAGATCGGACATTTCGGCCATCCACGGCGAGGTACCGCCCTCCGCGTTGACCATGCGCGAGAAGACGTTTCGCATCGAAACCACGGCCTCGGATTCGTTCGCGATCAGATCGCCCAGCATCAGATTCACGCGCATATCGTTGCGAACCCGCAAAGCGCGGTCTGCGTAACACGGGCCGATACCGTTACCGGTCGTGCCAATCGTGTCGCCATTGCGACGATCCATCGCAATGTGATGCGGCTGCACCAATGCCGCTCGCGCACTGATGTGAAGTCGTCCTTCAAGGGTGATGCCCATCTCGCGCAATTGACTAATCTCGTCCGCCAACTTCCATGGATTGATGGCACATCCCGAGCCGATATACAGCGTTGTGTGAGGGTGAAATACACCGGACGGCAATTGCTTTAGCGCGATGCGCCCTTGCGGGGTGTCGATGGTGTGACCCGCGTTGGCCCCGCCGTTGAATCGGGCGATCACGTCATACCCGGGAGCGAGGGCGTCGATGATTTTCGCCTTTCCTTCATCGCCATATTGCAGCCCGACGAGGACGTCCGCGAACCCCGCAGGCACGGGCGAAGTATGTTGATCCGATGATGATGAGGGGCAAAATGAAGCGGTGGAAGCTGTGGTCATGCGCGTTGCAAATCAAAGAAAAAGCGGGGGACGGGTGCCTGCTCGGCAGCCAGACACTCGTAGACCCAGCGTCCGACGGCGATGTCGAGAATGCCAAGTCCGAAAGGAGAAAACACGATGGGCCGATTGCGCATCGGCGGCTCGCCGCCGCTCAGCAAGTGCGGCAGTGATGTCGTGACGAAGCGTCGATGGCCCGTCGCGATTTCGGTGAGATGAAGCGACGTCGAGGCGCGCAAGCAATGGTCGATATCGTCGACCACGTTGTGCGACGCCATCACAATCGAAGGCGCGAGATCCCGCAACGACAGATGCAACACGATCGGACAGTGTGCAAACCATTCGGGGTCTTCAATATGCGGAGACACCGCCGTGGTCGTGAAAACGATGATGTCCGAATCGCGAATCGCGATTTCCAGCGACGCTTCGGCGCGAGCCTTCAACCCGATGTGTGTTTCGATTCGACTCGCAAGCGACTCGGCGTATCCGATGCTCAGGTCATGCACCATGACCTCGTCGATGCTCAGCTCCGCCAGTGCCAAACACTCTGCGACATGGCGTGCAATCACCCCCGCGCCGATAAACGCTACACGTCGAGGACGAGATGCGTCGTCACGCGCGAGGCATCGCAGTGCGCTGATGGCACTCGCTGCCGTGCGGGCCGCGCTGATGATGCTCGCTTCCATGCAGGCCATCGGGTATCCCGTCGCTGCATCGTTGAGGATCAGCACCGCAGACGCCCTCGGCACGCCGCGCTCGATGTTCTCCGGGAAACTCGAAATCCATTTGATGCCGGTCACACCCTCGCAGTCTTCGCCGCTTCCACGAATATGCGCTGGCAGCGCGATGATGCGATTGCGCTGCGCGTCGGGAAACCGGAGAAACTGGCTCTCCGGATTCACTGTCTGGCCCCGGTGATGCGCGCGATACGCTGCTTCGACGATCTCGAGAATGGCACGCCTTCCGTGGCGAACGACAGTGTCGATCTGCTCGCCCGTGAACACGCGAAATTGGGGAATGGGGAGTGCGTTCATGACAGCGACGGTGCAACGGTTTCGATGGAAGCGTCAGAAATGCCGGACGCATCGGATTCATCGAATTCATTGGTTACACATGGCGAATCTCCGAAGCACGCCGAGGCCCAGTCACCGTCGTACAGCGTGTCGAGATACTTGTCGCCCATGTCGGGCGCGATAGCGACGACGGTATCGCTTGCCGCAATGTCTACTGCTGAAGCCTGAACGGCATGGAGCACGCTGCCCGTCGATCCACCAGCCAGCAACCCTCGTCGGGCCAGCGTGTGGCACATGCGCAAGGTGTCGGATTCACGGACATGGACGACGACGTCCGGCGGTTCCGAGTCCGAAAGCTCGCTGAGCGGTGGCCTGCAACTCGTGCCGAGCCCCGGGATAAAGCGCGGCCCCGGCGGTCCACCGAACGTGACAGAACCCACCGCGTCGACGGCGACCACGCGCGTTCGCAACCGATGGGTACGGACATAGTGAAGGCAGCCCAACAACGTGCCGGTCGTCCCTGCACCGATGAAAAGGTGATCGACGTCCGGATAGGCCGAGAAGATTTCCGGCGCCGTCCACCGGAAGTGCGCGCGCCAGTTGGCCGGATTCGCATACTGATTGACCCAGATGCACTTCGGGTCGCGCGCAACCTGCTCCCGAATCCACGCGATGCGTGTTGCGAGATAGCCGCCCTGTGCGTCGCGACGGTCGACGCGTACGACACGGGCACCGACCGCCTGCATCGCCCGGATGGCCTGCCGCGATGTATTGGGGTCTGTCACGCATGTGAATCGGTAGCCGCGATTCGCACAAACCATCGCCAGCGCCACACCGAGATTGCCCGACGACGATTCGACGATCTGCGCACCCGGCCGAATCCGATGGGTGGATTCAAGGTCGTCGATCAGTTGCAGCGCAGTCTTGAGCTTGATCGAACCTGCGGCGTTCAGCCCCTCCAGCTTCAGGTGAACGGTGGCCGCGCACAGGCCGTCGATGGCCGTGAAGACGGGGACGGTCGGGCGCAGGAACTCGCCGTCGATACGAAGCACCGTGCGGCCAGTCGCGCCCGCATGACGCGACCGGTCGCATTGCGCACGTTCGACGTCTTGTCGTACCGACAACGTTTCGTGTTGATCGCCCACCGCCCACCTCCCGAGTATTCGCCCGCAAGCAACGCTTGTGCGTGAAGAGGCGCAGGGAGAGATGCCTTCTGTGTCCTGCGCTCAATTCCGCCGTGAAGCGTCATTTAAGCGAACCGGACGAGCGCGGAACACCTGCAAAGTCGTGTAGGACGCAGGCTGCGGCGGCACATCACGCGACCTGTCACGCGACCTATCGCGCTGCGTGGTGCAAGGGGAGTGGGAGATGCTTCGGCATCGGCGGAACACCACCGATGCCGTGCTGGCGAAGGGAAGGAAAAAGCGCTTAACGCGGACGGCCGCCGCGACCGATATCCTGAAGACGCACCACAGCATTGCCTGCGGCGTCTGTCTTCTCGGGAATCTTCCAGGCGTGACCGTAGACGAGTTCGAACGTGAGCGCGATCGTGCCGTCAGGGCCGCGCTGACGCTCCAGCGCCGCTCGCAATGCCGCGAGTCGCGCCCGCCCCGTCAATCCCTGGCGACGCTCAGGCAGCGGGTTCACGCCAAGCAGACGAACGTCGCGCAGCAACGTCTCAGGCGATTCGAACGTCAGCGTCAGGCGCTCCATGTCGGTCACGGGCGTATCGAATCCGCTCGCCACCATCATGTCGCCCAGATCGTGCATGTCCGTCGGTTCCAACGCGTGGGGAAGGCCGTCGACTTCCGCCCACGCGGCGCGCAACTCTCGCAACGTGTCGGGGCCGTAGGCCGAGAACATCAGCAATCCATCCGTCGTCAGCACACGATGCCACTCGGGGATCACGCGATGCGGTTCCCGGTACCAATGGAGCGCAAGGTTCGACCAAACGAGATCGAAGGCACGCGACGCAAACGGCAGCGCGGCGAAATCGGCCTGCACGACCCCGTAGGGAGGGCCGCTACGCAGCAGACGTCGCCAGCCGGTGGTCGCACCCGCCGACGCAGCCGCCTTCGCCATGCCGAACGAAGCATCGAGACCGACGCGGTACGCATCGGGATATCGTTCGCCGAAGCTTTGCAGATCGCCGCCCGTGCCGCAGCCTGCGTCCAGGACGCGTTTGGGTTTGAGCTTGATGTAATCGAGCCGGCTCGCAAGTCGCGACGCCACCTCCCGCATCAGGAAATCGGCGTCCTGCCAGTTCGGCGCGCGACGGTCGAACGCAGTGCGCAAAAAGCGTGCGGAGAACGCAGAGGACGGGTTTTGGGGAGCGTCGGAAGGCTTCATGGGACAGGCGAAAAGACGAGTCGGCAGTATACTCGCTGCTGCCGGAACGCATCGGCCACGCCCGCGCCACGCCCGTGCCTCGCCCGTGTTGCGCCGTCAGTACCGATCCATCGCCCTCTGCTTTTCATCCCGGATATTCGCCGTGCCCATCCTCTCTTCGCTCCTCCTGACGCCGACGCGGCTCGCGAGCGGATTGCTACGCATTGCGCTGCCCGACCATTGCGCGATTTGTCGACGACGCGCGCCGAGGCAGATCTGCGATGCTTGCGCGGTGGCGTTCGACGCGAGCCAGCCCAATGCCGGACCACGCTGCGCACGATGTGCTGTCGCTTTGCGTCCACCGGTTCTGGCATTGGACGGAACGGTTGCACCCACGGCAAATAGTGCGACAATTTGTCGCACCCCAACACCCGCACTCTGCGGACAATGCCTGCGAAACCGCCCTGCATTCGACGCCACGCTGACGCTCGCAGACTACGTTCCGCCGCTCGATACGTTGATGATTCGTCTGAAATACCGCGGTGCCCTGCCGCTCGCACGGGAATTCGGCGAACGCCTCGGCGATGCCTTGCGAGACGTCGGCCCGGCAAGCCACGATCGGGAGGCGATACCGCTCGTTGTGCCCGTGCCCCTGGCACCCTCACGGTTGGCCTCACGAGGCTTCAATCAGGCCTGGGAGTTGGCGCGCGTTGCGGCGCGACGGGCACATCTGCCAGCCAGCGTCGGGATGCTTCACCGGGAGCGAACGACACTGGCGCAACGTCGCTTGTCGCGTGACGCACGCCAGCGCAATCTGCGTGACGTTTTTACCGCTAGCGAGCGCATCGAGGGCCGTCACGTCGTACTGATCGACGACGTGATGACCACCGGCGCCACCTGCGACGCTGCGGCCGCCGCACTCAAGCGTGCCGGCGCCGTCCACGTCCTCGCGGCCGTCGTGCTGCGCACGCCGCCCTCGGCTCACTCAATCAATTAGTCCCCAAACTCATGTTCAACGTCGTTCTCGTCTCGCCCGAAATTCCGCCGAACACCGGCAACGTCATCCGTCTGTGCGCCAATACGGGTGCGCGGTTGCACCTGATCGAACCGCTCGGATTTCCGCTCGACGACGCGCGCATGCGACGCGCCGGGCTCGACTATCACGAGTACGCCGAGATGAAAGTGCATAAGGATTGGGCAGCATTTCTCGCCGCCGAAGCCCCCGATCCGACGCGCATGTTCGCGCTAACCACACGCGGGTCGCGTCCCTTCGGCGAGTTGTCGTTCGCACCAGGCGACTGGTTCGTCTTCGGCTCAGAAACGCGGGGACTGGACCCCGACCTGCTCGACACGTTCGCCATGACGCAACGTGTGCGTCTGCCGATGCGCCCCGGCAACCGGAGTCTCAATCTCTCGAATACCGTCGCCGTCGTCGTTTTCGAGGCGTGGCGTCAGCAGGATTACGCTGGCGGGTCCTGATTCGCGAGTTCGCGCTGGTACAGGGCGAGCATTGCCGTGTCGAAGCATACGAACTCAACGTGTTCGATGCGGGGGAAATGGGGTAACGCATCGCTCACAGTGAAGACGGCGAGCGGCACGGCAAGCTCCGGCGGGTAGCCGTACACGCCGCAGCTGATCGCCGGGAACGCCACGCTCCGGCACCCCTGTTCGGCCGCCAGACGCAAACTTTCGCGGTAGCAACTCGCGAGTTGTGCGGGTTCGTCGCTTGCGCCGCCGTGCCAGACCGGGCCAACCGTATGGATGACGAACTTTGCCTGGAGACGAAAACCCGGCGTGAGCTTCGCCTGTCCAGTCGGGCAACCGTGGAGCTTGCGGCAGGCGTCCAGAAGCGCTGGGCCTGCGGCGCGGTGAATCGCACCGTCGACGCCACCACCGCCGAGCAGCGATTCGTTCGCGGCATTGACGATGGCATCGAGCGTGGATTGCGTGATGTCGCCCTGCGAAGCGTGCAGGTGACGCAGGTGTCGATGAGGAAGCGCAACTTGCGACATGGGCATCTCTCCCTTGTAGCGAGTGTCGACGGCAGAAGGTCGTCGGCGGAGGAACGGGCTATCCGCCGTTAGCCGTCAGACGAACGACTGGAGAGTCCGGTAAAACTTCATGGGCTGTGTCGGACACGCTCAGTCCTGCGAGGCACCGTCTTCACGCTCCGCGCGGGCGTCGCGACGCAGCAACGCTTCCACCGCAGCACGCGCCGGGAGCCCGTCGAACAGCGTTGCGCAGACCGCGTCCGTAATCGGCGTCTCGACGCCATGCGCGCGCGCCAGATCGCGTACCGCACGCGCACATCGTACGCCTTCGGCGACATGACCCAGCGACGCCAGCACCTCATCGAGCGACTTGCCCGATGCGAGCTGCAAACCAACAGTGCGGTTGCGTGACAGATCGCCGGTCGCGGTCAGGATCAGATCGCCCATGCCGGTCAGCCCCATGAACGTCTCGGGCTTGCCGCCCAGCGCAACGCCCAGCCGGGTCATTTCAGCCAGACCGCGTGTAATCAGCGCCGCGCGGGCATTGAGTCCCAGACCTAGGCCATCGCTCACGCCAGTCGCAATCGCGAGTACGTTTTTCACGGCCCCGCCGACTTCGACACCCACGAGATCGTCACTCGAATAAATGCGCAACGCGCCGAAGTGGCACGCAGCGATCGTCAATTCGCAAAGGGACGGGACCGCGCTCGCAATCGTCAGCGCAGCGGGCAAGCCCTTGGCGACTTCACGCGCGAAACTCGGCCCGGAGAGCGAACCGCCGGCGACGGCGGGAAAAACGTCCGTCACAATCTGATGCGGCAGCAGACCCGTGTCCGCTTCAAAACCCTTGCATAACCAGACGAGGTTTTTCGGCGCTTCGGTGGCCTTGGCCATATGGCCGGCCAGTGCGCGCAACCCGGCGACGGGGACGGCGGCAACGCACAAAGCGTGATCGCCAGCACCATGCGCCATCGCCGTCTCGAAATCGCTTTCGAAACGCAGACGGGGAGATAAGGGGGAACCGGGAAGGTAGGCGGAATTCTCGTGCGTGGCGGTCAGTTGCTTCACGAGCGCGGTGTCGCGCGCCCACAGAACGACGTCATGGCGCGCTGCCATGTGACTCGCCATCGCGGTGCCCCAGGCACCAGCACCGAATACGGCAATTTTCATGTGGAGATCTCGACGCAGCGGCCGGTCAGCGTACCGGCCACGGCGTCGAAGCAGCGCAAGCGCTTAGTGGGTCTGGGCGGACGAGCCGTCAGGCATCACGATGCCCGGGGCCGGCGTCTCGCCGTTGGCCGCTTGTTGCTCGGCCAGTTGTGCCAGACGTTGCTCGTAGAGCGCCTGGAAGTTCACTTCTGCCAGATGGATCGGCTGGAAGCCGGCGCGGCTGATGGTATCGGCCACGTTGGCGCGCAGGTACGGGTAGACGATCGTCGGGCAGGCGATACCGATGAGCGGATCGAGTTGCTCGACCGGCACGTTGCGGATTTCGAAAATCCCGGCTTGCTTACCTTCGACCAGGAACGCCACCTTGTCCTTGATCTTGGCCGTCACCGTGGCGATCACGGCGACTTCGAAGATTTCCTCGGCCAGGCGCTCGGCAGCGACGTCCAACTGCACTTCAACGGTCGGCATCTCCTGCTCGAGGAAGATCGCGGGCGAATTCGGCTGCTCGAGCGACAGATCTTTCAGGTAGGCGCGCTGGATGCTGAAAAACGGCTGATTCTGGTCGGACATTTCGTTTCCTTGGAATTGAGACAGCCGCGCAATCACGCGGCTGGGCGACTATTTTGCAGGCGGTATCAGGCAGCTTGCAAGAGCGGAACGAGACCACCGGCACGATCGAGTGCCGACAGATCGTCGTAACCGCCAATATGACGCTCGTCGATGTAAATTTGCGGTACGGTGCGACGCCCCGTGCGCGACATCATTTCTTCGCGGCGGGCCGGCTCCTTGTCGATCAGGATCTTCTCGATCTCCTGAACACCGCGCTGACGCAGCAAGCGCTCCGCCATCTGGCAATACGGGCACACTTGCGTGCTGTACATCACGATCTTCGGCATGACTGCAACTCCTTGATTACTTGACCACCGGCAAACCGGCTTCCTGCCAGGCAGCAACGCCGCCCTGGAGGCTGAACGCCTCAGCATAACCAAGATTGCGAAGGAGCGTCTGAGCGCGCGCCGAGCGTTGGCCGCTCTTGCACACGATCAGAACCGGGGCAGCCTTGTTCTTGATGACGCCCGCGACCTTTTGCTCCACGTCGTCGAGCGGCACGTTGCGTGCAGACGGCAGGTGGCCAGCGGCAAATTCCTCAGCCGTGCGCACATCGAGCACCACGGCGCCCTTACGGTTGATGAGCTGCGTTGCTTCCACGGTCGACAGACCGCGACCGCCGCGCTTGAATACCGGCCAGGCCAGCATGCCGCCCGAAACGAGGGCAATCGCGATCAGCGCGAGGTTGGTGTAATCGGCAAAGAACTTCACAAACCACCTGAAAAATATCAAAAGAATCCGATCATTATAAAATATTCCGTGATTGCGCCGACGGGTCTCGTTGCCAATCGTTGCGCCGGGCGTCGGCGGCTCCCTTTGCGAAGCCCCGAACGTCACCGCGAAGTGACGCCAAACCCTTACCGGGCGTGGCTCCGCCCGATGCAACGAACCGCCCCAGCTCCGCCGGCTGCCCCCGCTTTCCTACTCTGACTGAAGTTTGCTTATGTACAAGCTCGTTCTCATCCGCCACGGCGAATCGACGTGGAACAAAGAAAACCGCTTCACGGGATGGGTCGACGTCGACCTGACCGAAAAGGGTGTCGCCGAGGCCAGCCAGGCCGGTAATCTGCTCGCCGAAGCCGGCTTCAAATTCGATCTCGCTTACACCTCGGTGCTCAAGCGCGCTATCCGCACGCTCTGGCACGTGCAGGACGCCATGGACCAGATGTGGATTCCGGTGGTCCACAGCTGGCGTCTGAACGAGCGTCACTACGGTGCGCTCGCCGGCCTGAACAAGGCGGAGACCGCCGCGAAGTATGGTGACGATCAGGTCCACGTGTGGCGTCGCAGCTACGACACGCCGCCGCCGCCGCTGGCTGCGGATGACGAACGCAGCTCGTACAACGATCCGCGTTACGCCAAGCTCAAGCGCGAAGAGATTCCGCTCACCGAGTGCCTGAAAGACACCGTGGCGCGCGTACTGCCGCTGTGGAACGAGTCGATCGCCCCGGCCGTGCGTGCCGGCAAGCAAGTGCTGGTGGCCGCGCATGGCAACTCGCTGCGCGCCCTCATCAAGCACCTCGACAATATTTCGGACGACGACATCGCCGGCCTGAACATCCCGAACGGCACGCCGCTCGTGTATGAACTGGACGCCGACCTCAAGCCGATCCGTCACTACTATCTGGGCGATCAGGACAAGATCGCCGGCGCACTGGCTGCTGTCGCCGCGCAAGGCAAGTCGAAGTAAGTCTCAGCTAATGGCTGACGGCTGCGACGCACGCTTTCGGGCAAGCGTCGCAGCCCCCCTCCCTGGCATTCCCGCCATCTTCCGGTCATCTCGTTCCCGCCTCGCTAGGCATTTTCCCCACGCGCTTGTCGACTCCAGTAATACGCGGTAACACGAATTCCGCACCGCCCTTGCGTCTGCACGCGGGCTGGCGAACGACGGCGCGAGCACGTCCCACCGGCGAAAGCGACGCGCTATCGGGCGACGTTCGACGAAATTCGCCGTGCTACATCGCCTGGAACGGAACTTTTCGTCGAACCACTCAGGAAAAGTCCCTGTCGAATGGGCAATGTCCCGCCTGCGGGCAAACGGTTATACTTCGCCAAAGTGCGCGCGCCCATTGGCGTGCGCCCCAAAATTCCGGGAATTCCACGCCTATATGCGCCAAACCCTCAAACACATCGGCCTGATCGTGCTGGGCCTCGCGACCGGTGCGGCTGCCACCCTCGCGTTCTCGCAGGCATCCGCCCAAAGCGCTACCACGCCGTTGCCGCTCGAACAGCTTCGTCTGCTGGCCGAAGTGTTCGGCCAGATCAAGCGTGAATATGTCCAGCCGGTCGACGACAAGAAGTTGCTGACCGCTGCCATCAAGGGGATGGTGTCGAGCCTCGATCCGCATTCGTCGTATCTCGACAAGGAAGAATACAAAGAACTCCAGGAACAGACCCGTGGCCGCTTCGCCGGTCTCGGCATCGAGATCTCGCAGGAAGACGGCCTCGTGAAGGTCATCTCCCCGATCGAAGACAGCCCTGCGTTCAAGGCCGGCCTGAAGCCGGGCGACCTGATCACCCGCATCGACGACAAGCCCGTACGTGGCATGACGCTCGATCAGGCGGTCAAGCGCATGCGCGGCGCGCCGGGCAGCAAGGTCACGCTGACGATCTTCCGCAAGTCGGAAGAGCGCACGTTCCCGGTCTCGATCGTGCGTGCCGAGATTCGTGTCCAGAGCATCAAGGGCAAGCTGCTCGAACCGGGTATCGGTTACGTGCGCATCACCAGCTTCCAGGAACGCACCGTGCCGGATCTGGCCAAGAAGCTCCAGGAACTGGCCAAGGACCAGCCGCTCAAGGGCCTGATCCTCGACCTGCGTAACAACGGCGGCGGCATTCTCCAGTCGGCTGTCGGCGTGTCCGCTGCGTTCCTGAAGGAAGGCGCTGTGGTCGTGTCCACCAACGGTCAGATCGAAGACGCCAAGCAGACGTACAAGGCGACCTTCGACAACTACCGTCTGTCGGCCAGCCCGGAAGATCCGCTCAAGGGCGAAGCCCCGATCTGGAAGACGGTGCCGATGGTCGTACTGGTGAACGCATACTCGGCTTCCGCCTCGGAAATCGTGGCCGGCGCACTGCAGGACTCGAAGCGCGCCATCATCATGGGCAAGACGACGTTCGGCAAGGGCTCGGTTCAGACCGTGCGCCAGATGGGTCCGGACACGGCACTGCGTCTGACCACGGCGTACTACTACACGCCGAGCGGCCGCTCGATCCAGTCCATCGGTATCAAGCCGGACGTGCCGGTCGACCAGAATCCGAAGGGTGATCCGGACGACGTGCTGGTCACGCGTGAAATCGATTACCAGAACCACCTGCACAACACGCAAACGCCTGACGAGCAGAAGGAAATCGACGCACGCGAAGCCCGCCGTCTGGAAGAACTGCGCCGCCTCGAAGAAGAGAACGCGAAGAAGACGCCGGAAGAGCGCAAGAAGGAACGCGAAGAACGTCTGCCGGATCTGGGCAGCGCCGACGACTTCATGCTCCAGCAGGCCATCCACCAGATCAAGGGTGAGCCGGTCCAGCGCACGAAATCGCGCCTCGAAGCCAACGCCGGCCCGCTGCCGAAGGACGCCTCGAAGGCCGCAGCACCGGCGGCCGGTGCCAAGACGGATCCGAAGACGGACACCGTCGTGCCGGCCAAGCCTGCGGACAAGAAATAAGCAACGGCTTTACACTACAAACCGTGCCCGCGAAAGCCGGCACGGTTTTTTTATCCCTTTCCGTTTTGCGATGAACGACGATCAGCTGCTGCGTTACTCCCGCCATATCCTGCTCGACGAACTCGGTATCGAGGGTCAGGAGCGCCTGCTAGCCGCGCACGCGGTCATCGTCGGTGCCGGTGGCCTCGGCTCGCCCGCAGCGCTCTATCTGGCGGCGTCGGGCGTCGGACGCATCACACTGATCGACGACGACACCGTCGACCTCACCAATCTTCAACGTCAGATTCTTCACGATACGCAGAGCGTCGGACAGCCGAAGGTCGAATCCGGTCGCGAGCGCATCGCGCGCATCAACCCAGGCGTGGTCGTCGACGTCATCAACGAACGCGTGGACGAAGCCCGCCTGACGACACTCGCACGCGGTGCCACCGTCGTGCTCGACGGCTCGGACAACTTCGCGACGCGTCACGCGGTCAACCGCGCCTGCGTCGCCGCTGGCGTGCCGTTGGTCTCGGGCGCAGCACTGCGCTTCGACGGACAGATCAGCGTGTTCGACGTGCGCAACGACGCGTCGCCCTGCTATGAATGCATCTTTCCGGCAGACGAGCCGTTCCCCGAACAGGCTTGCGCCACGATGGGTGTGCTCGCACCGCTCGTCGGCATCATCGGCAGCATGCAGGCCGCCGAGGCGATCAAGCTGATCACCGGCATCGGCACGCCGCTCGTGGGCCGTCTTCAGATGCTCGATGGCCGCAAGATGAGTTGGCACACCATGCACTGCGCCCGCAACCCGGAATGTAAAGTCTGCGGACAGCGACACTGATTGCTTGGGGAATGGCTGAGGGCGCTACCGGCGGCATCCTAAATTTTGGCCGCGCACCACCCTATCGATCAGCGCAAAAGAAAAAGCGGACGCTTCCTCACGGGAGCGTCCGCTTTTGCGTCGTGCAACGCACGTCGGTCGAATCAGGCCACGGCAAGTCTCGCCAGCGCAGCCTGCATTTCCTCGGGCTCGGTCGCGGCGAGCAGTTCCTGCACCGGCCGCTCCAGATCCGGCAGATGCGCGCGCAGGATCTCCTGCTTGACCTGAAGCAACTGGCTCGGGTGCATGGAAAACTCGCGCAACCCCATACCGAGCAGCAGACGCGTCGCCGTCGGATCTCCCGCCATTTCGCCGCAGACGGCGACCGGCACGCCGAACGCGTGGGCCTCGCGAATCGTCATGGCGATGAGACGCAGCACCGCCGGGTGCAGCGGATCGTAAAGATGCGCGACAGCGTTGTCGGCACGATCGATGGCCAGCGTGTACTGAATCAGGTCGTTCGTGCCGATGGACAGGAAGTCGAGCCGCTTCAGGAACATGGGCACGGTGAGGGCGGCGGCCGGCACCTCGATCATCGCGCCGAGCTTCACGTTCGGGTCATAGAGCAGGCCAGCGGCGTCAAGCTGTGCTTTCGCTTCGCGCACGAGTTCGAGCGTCTGATCGATTTCCTGCGCGTGGGCCAGCATCGGAAACAGGATCTGCACCTTACCGAACGCCGACGCCCGCAGAATCGCGCGCAACTGCGTAAGGAACATGCGCGGCTCCGACAGACTCCAGCGAATCGCGCGCAGCCCCAACGCCGGGTTCGGCGCGGTTTCGTACGTCTCGTGGCTATCCAGCGGCTTGTCGGCCCCCACGTCGATGGTCCGGATCGTGAGCGGCAGACCGTGCATCGTCTCCACTGCGCGCTTGTACGCCTCGAATTGCGCCTCTTCCTCCGGCGCTTCCTCCTCGTTCATGAAGAGGAACTCGGTGCGGAACAATCCCACGCCGACCGCGCCCGCATCGACGGCCGTCTTGGCGTCTTCCGGCAATTCGATGTTGGCGAACAGCTCGATGGGCGTGCCGTCGATGGTTTGTGCCGGGGAGTGCTTCAAGCGCTGCAAGCGACGCTCTTCCAGCGCACGCTCGCTTTGCCGGTAGCTGTACTCTTCGAGCACGATCGGTGCCGGGTCGACGATGACGATGCCGTGATCGCCGTCGATGATGATGACGTCGTCCTGTTTGACGAGCAGGCTCGCCTGCGCCACGCCGACCGCAGCCGGAATGCCGAGACTGCGGGCCACGATGGCCGTGTGCGACGTCTTGCCGCCGAGGTCCGTGACGAAGCCCTTGAACGTCTGCGACTTGAATTGCAGCATGTCCGCCGGGGCGATATCGCGAGCCACGACGATCATGTCGTCGCGTGGCGTCTCGGCCACGACGTGGCGAATGCCGGGCGCGCCGGCCAGTGCCTTGAGCACACGCTCCGTGACTTGTTCGATGTCGGCGCGACGCTCGCGCAGATACTCGTCTTCGATGTCCTCGAAACGCGCAACGAGCACTTCGAGTTGCGTCGTCAGCGCCCACTCCGCGTTGTAGCGACGCTCGCGAATGAGCTTGACGACAGCGTCGACCAGCAACGTATCGTTCAGAATCAGGGAGTGAACATCGAGAAACGCACCCATCTCGCCGGGCGCGTCATCGGGCAGTTCTTCCTTGAGGGTGTCGAGTTCCTGCTGGACAGTCGCCTGAGCGCTTTGGAAGCGCGCGACTTCGTCGTCGATCTGGCTGGGATCGAGCAGGTAGTGCGGGACATCGAGCGTGGCGGGCGCGAGCAAATAAGCGCGTCCGATCGCGATGCCGCGGGAAACGGGAATGCCGTGCAGGGTGAAAGACAAGGAAGTCTCCCCAGTTCAGAGGCGGTGATTCGACCGAATTCTGTGTGTATTACTGCCCTCGGGACAGCGAGTGGCGGTGCGGCGACAGCACGGCCTGCAAGATGCCGGTGTGCTGCAAGATGCGGCGCGCCTGCCGACGCCACATCACTTCCGCAAGGCCTTATTCCCCTTCGCCGAACTTGTTCGCGATGAGGTCGAGGATTTCCTGCATGGCCTGAGCCTCATCCGAGCCTTCGGTCTCGACTTCCACCGTCGAGCCGATGCCGGCCGCCAGCATCATGACGCCCATGATGCTCTTCGCGTTGATACGCCGACCGTTCCGGGTCAGCCAGACCTCACTCTGAAATTTCGCCGCCAGTTGCGTCAGCTTTGCGGATGCCCGGGCATGCAAGCCCAATTTATTTACGATCGTCGTTTCTTGTCGAAGCATGTTTCAGTGTGACGTAGTGTGTGTGGCCGGCGCACCCGCGCCGACTTCCAGAATACCTTTAGATCCGCCCGAAAGCACCTTCTCCGCCAGCGTATCGAGCGGCACCGAGCGGTAGCACACCGCTTTGATGAGCATCGACAGGTTGACCCCCGCGAGCACGCGCACTTTCGGACCCACCAGTTGCGCCGCCACATTCGACGGCGTCGCGCCAAACAAATCGGTGAGGACCAGCACGCCGTTCTCTTCACGCAATTGCGCGAGGCGTTCTTTTGCGACGTCTACGAGCGCCGCCGTGTCCTGGTCAGGGACTACGTCGATCGCGCCGATGCGCGACGGACAACCGCCGTAGATGTGCGAAACGCACTCGCGAAGGGCCGAAGCCAGCGGTGCGTGGGCAATGATCAGAATTCCAGCCATGATGCTAGGCACGCCGGGCGCCGAGAGTGTTCGGGATACAAACACAACGACGAACGCGAACCTGTCGATTTTGGGATTCTTATTTTAGCAGGCGCGCCAAAATCCCGAATTAACCCTGAAATTTCATCGGGTTAGGGGCCGTCCCAAGCGGGTTCTCCGCAGGGCCGACCCGAAACACGCTAGTTCTGCGCGGCATTTCCGCGCGTCGTCGCGCGTTGCCACGACTTAGACGTCTCAGACCGCCAGTTCCAGTGCGTCGATGAACATCTTCGGCACGTCGAAACCGGTCTGATCGGTGATTTCCTGGAAACACGTCGGGCTCGTGACGTTCACTTCCGTGAGGTAATTGCCGATGATGTCGAGCCCCACGAGCAGCAGGCCGCGTTGCCAGAGCACCGGTGCCAGCGTCTCGGCGATCTCACGGTCACGTGCCGTCAGGTCGCGCGCTTCGCCCAGGCCACCGGCCGCGAGATTGCCGCGCACTTCGGTGCCTTGCGGAATCCGTGCGAGCGAATGCGGCACGACTTTGCCGCCGATCACGAGCACGCGCTTGTCGCCCAGCTTGATATCGGGGATGAAGCGCTGCGCCATGACCGAGCGTGCGCCGTTCTCTCCCAGCATTTCGATGACCGAGCCGAGGTTGCGCTCGTCCGGACCGATACGGAAAACGCCCGTGCCGCCCATGCCGTCGAGCGGCTTGTAAATGACGTCGGCATGTTCCGCGTGAAAAGCGCGCAGACGTGCGGGGTCGCGCGTGACCAGCGTGGGTGCGACGAACTGTCCGAATTCGGCGATCGCCAGCTTTTCGGAATGATCACGAATCGCGCTCGGCTTGTTGAACACGCGAGCGCCGGCGCGCTCGGCAATCTCAAGCAGCCACGTGGAGTTGATGTACTCCATATCGAACGGCGGGTCCTTGCGCATGATCACCGCGTCGAACTTGGTGAGCGCCGCCACGTGCGTGTCGACGACCTCGTACCAAACGTCGGCGTCGCCCGTCAGACGAATTTCTTTCACGCGCGCATCGACCGTAGCGCCTTGCCATGCCATCTCGTGCGGCTCGCACGCAAAAATGCGGTGCCCGCGACGTGCGCCCTCGCGCATCATCGAGAACGTGGTGTCCTTGTAAATCTTGAACTGGTCGAGCGGGTCGGCGATAAAGAGAATCTGCATCGATCGGCGGGAGTCTTGGGGGTTCGGATGCACACACCGCAAGCTGCGGCGACAGGCGTCTATTCTAGCCGAGGCGTCGTTTTGCCGCTGCGCAGTCCGAGGAGCAGCGACGCGTCGCGCACCGGATCCAGCCGTGCCCGCATGAGCGAAAGATGTGTCTTGAGCGTCTGCACACCAATCGCGCAGGCTTCGCGCGTTTGCGTACGCGATTGGCCCGCCAGCAAGCGCATCGCGATCTCCCGCTGCACGGGCGTGAGCGCCGTGTCCCACAAACGCTGCAACAGGCGGATGGCGGGCGGCACAGCCAAATGCAACGAGATGCGCACGCGCTCCGTGGCGCGCCCGCCCATGCCGCAGAGATGGGTGGCGTGCAGGTGTAACGTGCCGCCCGGCACCGGCAACGCCGTACTGATTTGCGCCCCCGGGACGGCCGCGCCGGACATTCCACAAGGATGGAGCGTCAACTCGTCGGCCAGCCGCTGGCAAGCCTGCACGACCACGCAAGCGTCGGGCCATGCGCGCCCCGGCACCAACTGCCAGACGCGGCGCATAAGTGTCAACGCGGCGGGGTCGGCCCACTCGGGCTGACGGCGGTGCCACACGAGCGTGCCCGATACGTCGGCACAGAGGGTCCCCGCCCCATCGGCGGCGGGCAGCATCGCACTCGCCGCAGACGCGAGCGGTGGGAAATATGGACGCTCGGGCACTTTGGCAAACTCGGCGGCCGCCGTCTCGAACGCCGCAACTTCCCGCGCGGTGAACGCCTCTCGCGCCGCGTTGCGCGACACGAGCAGCCGCAACGCGCCGAGAGGGGGGGGCGGCCCTATCGGACTGGCCCCCTCGCTCCCGGGGGAAGGCATCGGTTGCTGACGTTCGTCGGCCATGCGACTCGCGGGCAGCAGGTAGGCATCGAGCAAATCGCCATCCGCCAAACAGGCCTCAAGCGCCGGCGGACGGTGAAGGTGGCTCGGCAGCGACAATCGCCTCGTTGCGCCGGAACGCTTACGTGCGTGCCCGTAAAGCACCCCACCGGGATTCGGCGAGTGAGTCGACAGATGCGTCGGCCAACGACTCGGCGACTGTCGCAACTCGGCCGCAGGCCGCATCGACCAACCGCACGACGCCAACCGCTCACACGCCGATAGCGGCGCTTGCGGCGCGTACCCACACGTGACGTTCTCGCCACCGGACGGATCGCACGCCCCATTCGCACAATTCGCACCGTCCGCCGCATGACACCAGAGCGCGGCAACGCTGTCGGCCGAGAGCCCTACGCGTAACGTCTCCAGCCACAGCGGCAGGTAGCCGAGTGTGGGGACCGGCAATTGATGTAGCTGGCGAAGGCACGCGCGCAAGTCCCCCGGCACTCCCATGCGTCTCCCAATCAAAGGTCGTTCCGGGGAAATTTCCTATTCCACCTGAACACAGACGGACATCCCCCATTCGGGGGATGTTTGTTGCGTCAAACGGTCGCATCATCGCTTCATTGCTGACGCGAACCGGAACGGATCGGGACAGTACACCGATACGGGAAGTGAAGGGGATGCGCAGGGAGCCAGTTTGCGGGGAGAACCGCCCAGGGAAACCCCGATTTCCGGTCGTTGCATGAGGCGACCGGTAAATGTGACGCCCGGCTAGTCGGGGGGCCAGCCGGGCGTCTTTTTCTTTTCGCTTCTCGTGACGAGAGGCGCCTGAGACCACCGTCAAACGGACGTCGTCTCACGCCAAATTCAGAAACTTCTCAATGCGACGCCGAAACCCGCCGAAACCGATAGCGCGCGGCAAGCTGTCACTCGCCGCGCGGCGCAACCTGTCGCATTGCGCGACACCGGCAGGGATCGATCAATACGTTTCGGGATCCGGATCGGTGCGTTCCAGTTCGACCGACGCCGCCAGCAGCGCCAGACGCGCCACCACACCGTACATATAGAAGCGATTGGGCGGTGCTGCCCCCGGCTTCGCGTGGACGTCCGGCAGCGCCGTATGTTCGAACGCGAGCGGCACGAAATGCATGCCGGGGGCGTTGAGGTTTTCGTCGGTGCCGCGCCCGGTATGGACCCGGTAGAAGCCGCCCACCACGTAGCGATCGATCATGTAGACGACCGGCTCCGCCACCGCTTCGTTGATGCGCTCGAACGTGTAGACGCCTTCCTGCACGATGAAGTCGTGCACTTCGAGCCCTTCCTTCACCACGCTCATCTTGGTGCGCTCGCGGCGATTCAGGTTCTTCAGCTCGGCGGCGTCGCGCACCATCATCACGCCCATGCCGTCGGTGCCGGCATCGGCCTTGATCACGACGAACGGCTTCTCGGTGATCCCGTACTCGCGATACTTCTTGTTGATCTTCTTGAGCACCGCATCGACGGTATCGGCAAGCTTCTCCACGCCGACACCTTCGTCGAAATCCACGCCCTCGCACTTCGCGAAGTACGGATTGAGCATCCATTGATCGACGTCGATCATCTTGGCGAATTTCTTGACGATATCGTCGTAGGCCGAAAAGTGCTGGCTCTTGCGACGCACCGCCCAGCCGGCGTGCAGCGGCGGCAGCAGATATTGCTCGTGCAGATTTTCGAGAATCGGCGGAATGCCCGCCGACAAATCGTTATTGAGCAGAATCGAGCAGGGATCGAAGTTCTTGAGCCCCAGACGACGCGGCGTGCGCTCCAGCGGCTCGATCACGACATGCTGTCCGTCAGGCAGCTCGATGGTCGTCGGCTCGGTAATGTCGTCCGACACACTGCCCAGACGCACATTCAGCCCGGCGTGACGCATGATCGTCGACAGCCGCGCGATGTTCTGCAAATAGAACGAGTTACGCGTATGGCGTTCGGGAATCAGCAGCAGGTTCTTCGCATCGGGGCAAATCTTCTCGATGGCGGCCATGGCGGCCTGCACAGCGAGCGGCAGCACTTCGGGTGCCAGATTATTGAAGCCGCCGGGGAAGAGATTGGTATCGACGGGAGCGAGCTTGAAGCCGGCATTTCGCAGGTCGACCGAACAGTAGAACGGCGGCGTATGTTCCTGCCACTCAAGCCGGAACCAGCGCTCGATGGCGGGCGTCGCATCGAGGATCTTCTTTTCCAGGTCGAGCAAAGGGCCTTTCAGGGCCGTGACGAGATGCGGAACCATGCTTCTCTCATATCCAGATGGAATATCGATTGTAGAGCATACGCCCAGCGCCCCCGCCGTTCGCCATGCCCCGGGAAGGGGCACCGGGACGCGAGGCCAGCGTTGCAGGAACACCGTCCATCAGACGACGATTTCCGGCGTGCGAGCACGCGTCGACAACGTTTATGGGGAGCGCGGCGCGATGCCGCGGTGAGAAGACATGGGGGCAAAACCGAAAATCACAAGCGCGGGGACGATTTCCGGCCGCGCCGAAAAAAACGGGCACCGTCTGGGTGCCCGCGCAATGCCGGGGCCGGCTGTCCGACCGGCTTCCGGCAACTCCTCTCGCGTCGCCCGGGACGGGCCGTCTGGCCGATGCCAGCGAGTCCTTGCCGACTTGCTGACGTTCCCGGGCTTTCCCCGGACGGAAACCGGGGCTAAACGGTGCGATGAGACAGATGTAGTTGAGGCGAAGTCCGTTGCTTCAGTTGTCGAATCAGTTGCTGAATCAGTTGTGATAGGCCGATTCGCCGTGCGAGGTGATGTCCAGACCTTCGCGCTCTTCGTCTTCCGGCACACGCAGACCCAGCACGATGTCGGCGATCTTGAAGGCGATGAAGGCGACGACCCCCGACCACACGAGCGTGGTCAGCACGCCCTGGAACTGAATCCAGACCTGGCCCGCAATCGAGTAATCCGGTGCCACCTTGTTGGCGACGTAGTCATAGATGCCCGTGCCGCCGAGCGACGGCGAAGCGAACACGCCCGTCAGAATCGCGCCGAGCATACCGCCCACGCCGTGCACGCCGAACACGTCGAGCGCGTCGTCGGCCTTGAGCAGGCGCTTCAGACCGTTCACGCCCCACAGGCACACCAGACCGGCGATCAGGCCGAGCACGATTGAGCCCATCGGACCGACGAAGCCAGCGGCCGGCGTCACTGCCACCAGACCGGCCACGGCACCCGACGCACCACCCAACATCGACGGCTTGCCCTTGCCGATCCACTCACCGGCCGTCCACGAAAGCGTGGCAGCGGCAGTCGCGAGCAACGTGTTGACGAAGGCAAGTGCAGCACCGCCGTTCGCTTCCAGACCCGAACCGGCGTTAAAGCCGAACCAGCCGAACCAGAGCAGCGAAGCACCGATCATCGTCATCGTGAGCGAGTGCGGCTTGAAGGCTTCCTTACCGAAGCCGACGCGCTTGCCGACCATGTACGAACCCACGAGACCTGCGATAGCTGCGTTGATGTGCACCACCGTGCCGCCAGCGTAGTCGAGCGCGCCCTTCTGGAACAGCCAGCCGGCGTGTGCGTTGGCCGCATCAGCCGCCGCCGCATCGATGTATGCATCCGGACCGGCCCAGAACCAGACCATATGCGCCATCGGCAGGTACGAGAACGTGAACCAGATGACGGTGAACAGCAGCACGGCCGAGAACTTGGCGCGCTCGGCGAACGCACCGACGATCAGCGCGCAGGTAATCGCGGCGAACGCAGCCTGGAACGCCATGTAGGCGTACTCCGGCACATTCACGCCCTTACTGAAAGTGGCCGCGACAGAGTCTGGCGTCATTCCCTTGAGGAACAAGCGATCGAAGCCACCGAAGAACGCCCCGCCTTCGGTGAACGCGATGCTATAGCCGTAGATCGCCCAGAGCACGACCACCAGCGAGAAGATGATGAAACACTGCATCAGCACGGAGAGCATGTTCTTCGAGCGGACCAGACCGCCGTAGAACAGGCCCAGACCGGGCAGCGTCATGAGAATCACGAACGCGGTGCAGGTCAGCAACCAGGCCGTGTCGCCCTTGTTCGGCGGCACGGGAGCCGCCGCAGGCGCGGCCGGTGCAGCGGCTTGCGCAGCGGGTGCAGGCGCGGCCGCCGGCGTTGCGGCAGCCGCTGCGGGAGCGGGTGCTGCGGACTGCGAAGCGGCGACAGGCGCCGAGGCGTCCTGAGCGAGCGCGGCGCTGGCGCCGAGGCCCACGACACCCGTGAAGGCGGCGGCGAGCAGGAGTTTGGCAAGTAGTTTTTTCATGATTGTTGTCTCTTATGTGGGACCTTTACAGCGCGTCTTCGCCGGTCTCTCCAGTACGGATACGGACCACGTGCTCGACGTTGGACACGAAAATCTTGCCGTCGCCGATCTTGCCGGTACGGGCCGCCTGCTCGATGGCGTCGATCGCCTGATCGAGCAAGGCGTCGCCGATTACCGCCTCGATCTTCACCTTCGGCAGAAAGTCGACGACGTACTCTGCGCCCCGATACAGTTCGGTATGGCCCTTCTGGCGGCCGAAGCCTTTGACTTCGGTCACCGTAATCCCTGCCACGCCGATGTTCGAGAGGGCTTCACGCACCTCGTCGAGCTTGAAGGGTTTCACAATTGCGGTAATCAGCTTCATGATGAGTCGCTCCTTAGAATGTCTTCGACAACCCTACGACGACCGTCGCCTTGGAAAGCACTTTGCCGGAATTCGCGGCGGTGTAGTACTTCTCGTCGGCGTTCGTATCGACGTAGGAGACCGACACGCTGAAGTTCTTGCCCAGATCCTTCGTCAGGCCGATCTTCCAGTCGGTGTAGCTTGCGGCGCTGAAGTTGTGCACCCACTGATGACCCACGTGTCCCACGGCCGAGAGACCCCAGAAGCCGATGTCGTAGGTGCCCGTCAGATCGAGATAGCCGCTGTTGGTCGTGTCCTGACCGTCAGGGCTCGTGAGCCCGAACAGACGGGTCATCGAGTGCGAATACTTCAGCGTGATGGTTTTCCAGCCCACGGCGGCATACAACTCAAACGTATGCGGACGCGCATAGAACTGGCCGGACGGATAAGTGCCCGGGTAGTAGTACTGCAGACCACCGAAATCGACCGTCCAGTCGGGGATGATTTCCTTCTTCCATCCACCGTAGAAATCCATCTCGATGGGTGCGCTAACGGCGGAATTGCCATCCGAAATCCAGCTGATGTTCGACGCCCACACGCCGGCGTACAGGCCGGACTCGTGTGCAATATCGAAACCACCCTGAATTGCCGGGCGCTTGGCCGTTTGCGAAATGCCGCGGAAGCGGTAATCCGAGAACAGCCCGACGTTGGCGGTAATCGTCAGCGGTTCGGCGGCAGCCGCAGCTGCGTCGGCCGGCGGTGCTGCGGGTGCTGCTGCCGGTGCGGCGCCCTCAGCGGCCGCTTGCGCAAATGCGCCGGCAGATGCCGCCATTGCACCAAGGAACACAAAGCCAGCCATCGCAGTTGACACTTTTCTCATCACTTTCCCCTTAAGTTGACGTTTCACGTCTTAGTACAGCGTGCGGCAGGTTCTGAACTGGGTAGAGCAACTCCCGTGCCAGGTCCTTCGACCGCGTATGCTGCGACGCGCAAGATACGAATTTCGGGATAAAAAATTGGCAAAATTCCGGGGGATGTGAGGCGTGCAAACGACAGACCAGGCATAACAAAGCGCGGTAATTCGAGTCAAAAGCGCAGGCGACTGCCGCTGGCCGGGCCGCTTGGGTGGCTGGGCGCAAAAAACGGTGTTAGAGTTGCGCCAACATTGAGGGGCCGTGCCGGAATGCACCACGTTGCACCGGTCTGGCCAGCACGACGAAGCACGTTGACGGTGCAGGCACCACATCGGTGCAAAGAAACGACGAGAGGAAGGCTTATGAAACCGAACGAGATCCTGCAAGACATGCAAGCCAAGGTGAGCGAGATGCTCAAGCAATCGCCCGCCAAGGATATCGAGCGCAACGTCAAAAGCCTGCTGGGTCAGGGTTTCACCAAACTCGATCTGGTGACGCGCGAGGAATTCGACGTGCAGGCGCAAGTGCTCGCCCGCACGCGCGAAAAGCTCGAAGCGCTGGAAAAGCGCGTGGCCGAGCTGGAAGGCCAGCGCAGCGAAGCGCAAGACTGACGATCCGAAGGGGGCGCGAAAGCGCCCCTTGTACTTTTGGAGGTTCAACAACTGTCTCCCGGCACGAGACGCGTGCTTCTTCGTTCCTCCCGGATTCCTGATTGACAATCGGAATCTTCTTAGCCGCCTCACAGATTCGTCCGGTGAGACGGCATCGCCGATCTGAAAACCCTTCCCCATCCCTTCCTATGCACCGATAAGGCGTTGTGCCTTGCGGGGCGCTGCAGCGACCATCGACGGCATCGATGCAACACGCCGTGCGCGTTGCGAACTCACAGGGGAAGTCATGTCGTTGGCAGTTGTCAGCAGTCGCGCGATCACAGGAATGGCCGCTCGCCCGGTCACAGTCGAGGTGCATCTGGCAAATGGGCTACCCGGGTTGTCGCTCGTTGGCCTACCGGATACCGAAGTCAAGGAAAGCCGTGAGCGGGTTCGCTCCGCCTTACAGAACAGTCATTTCGAATTCCCCGCACGACGCATCACCGTCAATCTGGCCCCTGCCGATCTGCCTAAGGCGTCTGGATGCTTCGACCTCCCCATCGCGCTCGGCATTCTTGCCGCAAGTGGTCAGTTACCGGAAAGGGGTCTGCGAACGCATGAGTTCGCCGGAGAGTTGTCATTGACAGGGGAGTTACGGCCGGTCCGTGGCGGACTTGCAATGGCGAGTGCGATGGCCAACGCGCCGTCGCCCCGTTCACTCGTGCTACCCACGAGTAGCGCGCAGGAGGCAGCGCTGGTGGAGGAAGCGACGATTTATGGTGCGCGTACATTGCTCGACGTCTGCGCCCATCTCGCCGAGCCGGATGTCGCTGTGCCACTAACGCGCGCGTCGGTCCCATACGAACTCGCCGCAGCCGCCCACGCCGCCGCGGACGCGCCCAACATGTTCGATATCAAAGGTCAGGAACAAGCTAAGCGTGCCCTCGAAGTCGCGGCAGCTGGCGGGCATCACATCCTGTTCTATGGTCCACCTGGGACGGGGAAGTCGATGCTTGCAACAAGGCTCTCAGGGCTGCTTCCGCCGTTGAGTAAATCAGAAGCAGTGGAAGCTGCAACGTTGGCGAGTCTGAGCGCAAACGGATTCGATATGCGGCACTGGGGACGTCGCCCTTTTCGCGCACCGCATCACACGGCGTCAGCAGCGGCACTGGTCGGCGGCGGGAGTGGACCCCGTCCGGGAGAAATCAGCTTGTCGCATCGCGGTGTGCTCTTCCTTGATGAATTACCCGAGTTCCAGCGACGCGTGCTGGAAGTACTCCGAGAACCGATGGAGTTGGGCCACGTGACAATCTCGCGCGCAGGCGGACAAGCCACATTCCCCGCGGCGTTCCAACTGGTGGCAGCGATGAATCCTTGTCCTTGCGGCGATCTGGGTCATCCGTCGCGAAGCTGCCGCTGCACGAGCGAGGCCGTAACGAGGTATCGCAATCGTCTTTCCGGACCGTTGCTGGATCGCATCGATCTTCATGTGGAAGTCCCCGCTCTCAGTCCGGAAACGTTCTCGATGCCTGCCACTGGCGAACCTAGCGAGGTTGTCGCTTGCCGTGTGAGTCAAGCGCGAGAGCAACAGCTATCGCGTCAGGGGCAGTTGAATTGCAGTTTGTCGAACCGAGCCCTGGATGAACAATGCCCGTTGCGCCCTGAAGCACAAGATGTGCTGCTCCGGGCGGTGACGCAACACCATTGGTCAGCGCGTACCTACCATCGCGTGCTACGCGTCGCCCGAACGGTGGCGGATCTCGCGGGGTGCGATGCGATCGAGTCACATCATGTGGCCGAGGCGGTGCAGTACCGCGAAGCGCCGGACTAACTGTGAGTGCTTTCGGTCACTCCAGCGTGAACGAATCCAGAAACTGGTCGACTTGTTCCTTGCCGGGGGCCTTCGTCGCCATGACAACGACCTGATAGACGTGATTGCCGCGTCCGACGAAGCGGGCCGAGACGTACCGTTCGGCTTTGTCGCTCGCCATGCCTTGTGCGGAGACCGCCATGCCGGGAAGGGACGGCGCGTCGCCAGCCTGACGCACCATCACTTGCGAGGGCGTCGCCTGGCTCTCGCTCACGTTGGCGAGCAGACCGTGACGCAGCTCGTCGACAACGGTCTGGCGCAGCGAAGCGTCATCGCTGGGCAGCGTGACCACACCCACGGCAAAGAGCGCAGCGTCGACACGGGCGGCCTGCATGCGCATCGGCAACGGCCCGGAGGCGAACTTCACCTCGCGTTCGTCTTGCGTGGGCTTGGCGGGATAGGTCACGGCATACGCGCCATCCTTGTCGTGGACCTCACGCCAATCGTAGCGAGGGGAGCACGCGGCCATCACGATGGTCGCGGCAAGCAGAGCGCAGACACGGACAACGCGGTTCATAGACGTCAGAGCGGTTGAAGAAAGGGAAGCCGCCATTATCCGCCATGCGGCGCGGCAGGCAAAACGGTGTGGCGCGGTTCCCGGTATCATCGGCGGCATGACATCCATCCGCGCGAAAACATCCCTTACCTCAACGGCCAGAGCTGCCCCGGCGGCCCCGGCAGCCCCTGCTTTGTCGCAGCAGGCGATGGGACGTGCGCGAACATTGAAGTCACTGATCGCCAGCGCAGTGATCACGCTGCCGATCATGATGCCGATTGCAGTTCTGGCCTCACCAGCCACACAGGGCGCCGACGACAGCTTCGGCCAGTCGGTTACACACCCGACTTCCGCCGCCTCGACGCTCGTTCTCGCGCAGGCAACCGGCGTCACCTATCCGCATGAGGGGGTTGCGGCAAAACCGCTCGATAGCAGGACCGCCGCTAAACAGCAGGCGGCCGTGCCGCTCGCGACCGATTTCGCGGCGCACGCACGTCGTGCAGCCGCACTCGATGCGCCGCTGATCGTACTCGTGTCGCTGCGCGATTGCGTCTACTGCGGCCCGATCCGTCAGCGCGAGTTGGCCCCGCTCGTACGCAGCGGCAAATACGAAGTGCGCGAAATCGGCATGGACAGCACAACGCCCGTGCGCGATTTCGACGGCACGACGACCACCGGCGTTGCGTGGGCGCGTGCCCATGGCGTCAAGGTGTCGCCGACGGTTTTGTTCCTCGATACCAGCGGACACCCGGTCGCAGACCCGTTGATCGGCGCAGGTCTGCCAGACTTCTACGGCGCGTATCTCGACGACGCTATCGCCCGCGGACGCGCCCGTCTGCCCCCGGGCAGCGGCACCACGACGCGCTGAGATTCAGAGTAGAATCGTTGGCAAATCAAGGGCGGATCGACGTCAAAACGACGGATCTCTGCCCCCCACCGAACTCCATTACCCACACGGCTGTGTCATGAGCGCTACGACCTCCCGCAAGTCTCCCCTCGGCAAGATCCTCGCCGTCGTGGTTATCGCCGCAGTGGCGATTGCCGCGTACTTCACGTTCGCCGGTCAGAAGCGCGCGCCCGAAGCGACGTTCACGCTGCTCTCGGGTCAGAAGCTCGGCACCGAACAACTCAAAGGCAAGGTTTATCTGGTCAACTTCTGGGCGACGAGCTGCGTCACGTGCATGAAGGAAATGCCGACGATGGTGAAGACGTATGAGAAGTACAAAGGCCAGGGGCTGGAGTTCGTCGCAGTGGCCATGAGCTACGACCCGCCGATGTACGTGATGAACTACGCGCAGTCGCGTCAGTTGCCGTTCAAGGTCGCAATGGACTCCGACGGCAGCGTCGCCAAGCAATACGGTAACGTCCAGCTCACGCCGACGACGTTCGTCGTGGATCGCAACGGCAAGGTGCTCAAGCAATACGTCGGCGAGCCGGAGTACGCGGAACTCAACAAGCTGATCGAGACGGCACTGGCGAAGCAAGCCTGACGCTCGCCACCAGTTGCCAACAAAAAAGCGCCCCGCAGGGCGCTTTTTGTTTTCCGGACCACACCAGCGCACGAATGCCGTGCGAATGCCGTACGAATGCACCCACCACCGTGCAACCGTCTGCACCCATCACCGCCCGTCGCCACCCTCGCCGTGCCCGCGCGTATGCAGGCCATAGCGTTTGAGCTTTTCGTACAGCGTCGCTTTCGGCACATGTAACGCCTCAGCCGTCGCCGCCACGTTGCCCTTGCTGTGCTCCAACGCTTCCTGAAGCACGGCGCGCTCGAACCGTTCCACCTGCTCCTTGAGCGGCAGGGGCGCGAGCGACTCGCCTTCTGGCGCACTCGCCACACCCAGCACGAGACGGTCGGCCGCGTTGCGCAACTCGCGCACGTTGCCCGGCCAGTCCGACTGCAACAACTCCTGACGCATCCGGTCCGACACCACCGGCGCAGGGCGTCCGTAACGCACCGCCGCATCGAGCATGAAGTGTTCGAACAGCGGCAGGATGTCCTCGCGACGCTCGCGCAACGGCGGCAGCGCAAGCGTCACCACATTTAGACGATAGTAGAGATCGCGACGGAACGTCCCCTCACGCACGAGCGCTTCCATATCGCCCTTGGCAGCCGCCACCACGCGGCAGTCCACGCGAATCGACTGGTTCGAACCGAGGCGCTCCAGCACGCCGTCCTGCAACACGCGCAGCAGCTTCACCTGCAACGCGGCGGGCATGCTCTCGATCTCGTCGAGAAACAGCGTGCCGCCCGACGCATGCTCAAGCTTGCCGATACGACGCTTCGCCGCACCGGTAAACGCACCGACCTCATGGCCGAACATCTCGCTCTCGAAGATCGCCTCGGGCAGCGCCCCGCAGTTCAGTGCGACGAACGGCGCATCGCGGCGACGCGACAACTCGTGCAAACTGCGTGCGACCAGCTCCTTGCCAGTGCCGGTGTCGCCGTTGATGAGCACCGGGGCATCCGTCATGGCGACGTTAGCGATGAGCGTGCGCAGCGTCTCCATCGACGGGCTGCGTCCGATGATGCGCGAGGCGCGTCCGCCCTGCTCCGCCAGCTCACGGCGCAGCGCCTGGTTCTCCAGCATCAGCTTGCGCGTTTCCAGCGCGCGCTTGGCCGACTCGATCAAACGGTCCGGCGCAAAGGGCTTCTCGATGAAGTCGTACGCACCGTCGCGAATGGCTTGCACCGCCATCGAAATATCGCCATGACCGGTGACGAGAATGACCGGCACTTCCGGCGCGTGCTGACGCAGATGCGTGAGCAATTCGAGCCCGCTCATGCCGATCAGACGAATGTCCGACACGACAATACCGGCGAAGTCCGGCGTGATGCGCTCGCGCGCCGCCTCGGCCGAGGCGAGCCCAAAGGCATCGAGCCCGGCGAGTTGCAGGCTTTGCAGCGTGGCACGCCGCACGAGTTCGTCGTCTTCGACAAATAGGATCTGGAGGTTCTTGTACATCATGCGATTGTCGCGCCGGTGCGTTGCACGCGGCGCAGCGTCACGAGAAATTCAGCCCCACCGCCCGGAACGTTGCGGGCGACCAACTGGCCGCCGTTCTCTTGTGCGATGGATGACGAAATTGCGAGTCCGAGCCCCATGCCCTGACCGCCCTCCTTGGTACTGAAAAACGGCTCGAACAGACGCGGCATATGTGCCTCCGAAATGCCCGGCCCGTTGTCGCGCACGTAAATGCGCGCCCACAGGTCGTCCGCGTCCACATCGATCCATATCGACGGTGAGGACGGTGAGGCTTGCGGGTTAGCCACCCCCACCACCGCGTCGATGGCGTTACCCACCAGATTGATCAACACCTGTTCGAGACGCAAGCCCTCGCACGCGACCTGCACATCGTCCAGGCCACGCGCGAACGTGGTCGTCACGTGAATACCGGCCAGACGCCCGCGCAGCAGCATCAACGTATTGTCCAGCGCGCGCTGCACCGAGGCTTCCATATCGCCACGTCGCGCGCGCCCCGCAAAGAGGCGCAACTGCCCGGTGATCTTGCCCATGCGGTCGGTGAGCGACGCAATGGCTTCGAGGTTCTCCTGCGCGGCGTCGTACTCCCGGCGCTCGATCAGCACGCGCGTGTTGTCCGAGAAACTGCGCAGCGCCGAGAGCGGCTGGTTAAGTTCATGCGTGATGCCGGCAGCCATCTGCCCCAGCGCCACGAGTTTCGATGCCTGCACGAGTTCGCTCTGCGCCTCGCGCAATTCGTGTTCGGTGCGCGAGCGCTCCTGCACTTCCGTCTGCAAACGCTCGTTGGCGGATTGCAGATCGGCCGTGCGTTCGGCCACACGCTCGCCCAGTTCGGCATAGGCGGACTGCAACAGTTCACGGCTCTTGAGCATGTCGCGCACGCGCTGACGCCGCTGATTCCACGCCACCCCCAGCAAACAAGTGAACGCCGCCAGACACGCCGCGGCCACGGCCGCAATCCGTGCGTTGGCGATCACCTGATCGAGCGGCGCGAAGTACATGAGCGTCCAGTCCGGCTCGCCCAACTTGCGCTGCACGGCGAGAAAGCGCCGGTTCTTGCCCGCGCCCCTTCCGTCATGCACCGTCACGACCTCGCCGTCGGTGTCGAGTCGTTCGTCCTCGCTCCACGCGAGCGGCGTGACGTTCTGGTTGTAATACTGACGCGTGCTGTCGAGCGCCGCCTTCACGTCAGGCGCGAGCGGCGTGAGCGAACGATACTGCCAGCGCGGCTCGGACGACAGGAAGATCACGCCATGGTCGTCGGCCACGACAACGGGTTCGGAGGCATCCGCCCCCGCGCGCTGAAACCACTCCAGATTCAGCTTTACCACGACCACGCCGTGGATCTGGCCGTCGACGAGAATCGGCTGAGAGACGAAATACCCCGGCTCGCCGGACGTGGTCCCCACGCCGTAGAAACGGCCGAATGCGCCTTTGATGGCGTCGATGAAATACGGACGGAAGCGATACTCCTGTCCGACGAACGTGGCCTTCTCGCGCCAGTTGCTCGCGGCGAGTGCCAGACCATTGGCGTCGATCACATACGCTGCCGATGCCTTGGCGCGTTGATTGACGTCGAACAGATAATCGTTGGCCCGCTGCACGACTGCCTTGTCTTTCGGATTGAGCAACAGGTCGTGCACGTACGGATGCAGCGAGAGCAGATACGGAAGAAATTCGTAGCGGTCGACGGTGCTGCGCAGGCTGCCTGCGTAACGCTCGACACGCGCGCCGGCGTTCACGCGCAGGTCGGCCACACCCCGCTGCCAGCTCAGGGAGTACGTCAACCAGCAAAACAGGACACTCGCCAGCAACATGACGACGATCCATGACCAACGGCGCATCGGGACAGTCCTCTCGAGATCGATGGGGACTTCGTCGCGCCGATGGCCCACTGCGTCCTTACCGTCCTTATGGCTCACGGGCGCAGCGGCACCTTGAGGTGCGTGACTGCCGTGGGCGTGGCGGGCGCGGATCGTGTTGTCGTGCGGGGTGGCCATTGGGGCACAGGGTGTTGCGTGAGGTGCTGAAGGACCACCGGGCGGCGAAGCTCAGGCGCTATTGTGCCTGTGCCGCGCCGCCCGGTGGCGAACGTACGGTTGATGCAGGTTGGCAGGGACTCCGCTAAGCGGTCGACAGTATCGCGCGAGACACGTCACGCGCAACACCGCTCGCCCCTGCCGCCAGCCCTTAGGCCAGCTCCGGACCTTGCTTGCCCGACATGGCGTCGTTCAGCTTCTTGCGGTCCAGTTCCTTTTCCCAGGCCGACACGACGATCGTCGCGACACCGTTGCCGCAGATGTTCGTCAGTGCACGGCATTCGCTCATGAAGCGGTCGATACCGAGAATCAGCACCATCCCTGCGACCGGGATCGTCGGGATCACGGCCAGCGTTGCCGCCAGCGTGATGAAGCCTGCGCCGGTCACGCCCGAAGCGCCCTTCGACGTCAGCATCGCCACGGCGAGCAGCGTGAGCTGTTGGCCCCAGGTCAGGTCGATGTTCGTCGCTTGTGCGATGAACAGCACGGCCATCGTCATGTAGATGTTCGTGCCGTCGAGGTTGAACGAGTAACCGGTCGGGATCACGAGACCCACCACCGACTTCGAGCAACCGGCCTTTTCCATCTTTTCCATCAGGTGCGGCAGCGCGGCTTCCGACGAGCTCGTACCCAGCACGATCAGCAGCTCTTCCTTGATGTACGCGAGGAAGCGGAAGATCGAGAAGCCGGTGAACTTGGCGATCAGACCCAACACGACGATCACGAACAGGAACGACGTCAGGTAGAACGTACCCATCAGCTTGGCGAGCGGCACCAGCGAAGCGATACCGTACTTGCCGATGGTGAAGGCCATCGCACCGAAAGCGCCCAGCGGAGCGACCTTGGTGATGATGTGCACGACGCGGAAGAGCACGCCCGACACGCTGTCGATCCAGCCCGTCACCACGCGACCACGCTCACCGATCATGCCCAGCGCAGCGCCGAACAGGATAGCGATCACGAGAATCTGAAGGATTTCACCCTTGGCGAACGCGTCAGTGATCGTGTTCGGAATCAGGTGCAGCAGGAAGTCGGTGAACGTGTCGCCGTGTGCAGCCTTCGCGGCGTAGCCGGCGATGGCCTTCGGATCGAGCGTGCTGATGTCGACGTTGAAGCCAGCGCCCGGCTTGAGCACGTGCGTGGCAACGAGACCGATCACGAGCGCGAGCGTCGAGACGACTTCGAAGTAGATCAGCGCCTTACCGCCCACGCGACCGACCTTCTTCATGTCTTCCATGCCGGCAATACCGGTCACGACCGTACAGAAGATCACCGGACCGATGATCATCTTGATGAGCTTGATGAACGCGTCACCAAGCGGTTTCATCTCGACGGCCAGATCGGGCCGGAAGTGCCCGAGCAGAATGCCGACGACAATGGCAAACAGCACCTGCACGTACAGGATGCGGTAAAAGGGTTTTTTGGTCTGGGTTTGCATGTTGTTTCCTCTTCAGGCGGCGGGGCAAGCCACCGCCCTTCTTATTAATCCGCGGTGACGCCGCGAATCTCGCTTTGCGCAAAGCGCATTTGCTCCTCCATCACCATCTGGGCCAGCTCCTTCTTCAATTCATTGAATTCGCTGCCTGCCGTGTCGCGCGGACGGGGTAGTTCGATGACCACGTCCCGCTTGACCGTGCCCGGCCGGTACGTCATGACGACGACCCGGTCGGCCAGATAGATCGACTCCTCGATACTGTGTGTGACGAAAATGATCGTCTTCCTGAATTCCTCCCAAATGCGCAGCAGCTCGTCCTGCAACGTGCGACGCGTGAGGGCGTCGAGCGCACCGAACGGCTCGTCCATGAGCATGATCGGACTGTCGAGCGCGAGCACGCGGGCAATCGCCACGCGCTGACGCATACCGCCCGAGAGATCGCGCGGATAGCGGTCGCGAAACTCGCGCAGATTGAGCTTGCCGAGCAGCAGGTTCACGCGCTCGTTGATCTCGGCGCGCTTCATGCCCTTGATTTCGAGACCGAACGCCACGTTCTGCGCCACGGTCATCCAGGGGAACAGTGCGTACTCCTGGAACACCATGCCGCGATCCGGGCCCGGTTCGGCAGCAGCGTCGGCACGACCGTCGATGCGAATCGCACCCGAAGTCGGTTGCACGAAGCCGGCGAGCGCGTTGAGCAGCGTCGACTTGCCGCAACCCGACGGGCCGAGCAGGCAGACGAACTCACCCGCGTTGATGTTCAGGTCGATGTCCTTGAGCGCGTCGACGACGCCGCCGGGAATCGGGAACTGTTTGTTGACGTGATCGATTTGAATCAGCATGTCGGTCGTCTCCTCACTTCGTTTCCAGACCACGGTGCCACTTGAGCAGGTGGTTGTTGAGACGATCCATGCCGAGGTCGATCACCAGACCGAGCAGACCGATGGTCAGCATCCCGGCGATGATCTTGTCCGACCACATGTACTCGCGCGCTTCCAGAATGCGATAACCCAGACCGTTGTTCACCGCGATCATCTCGGCCACGATCACGACGATAAACGCCGTGCCGATACCGATGCGCACGCCCGACAGGATGTAGGGCGTCGCCGCCGGCAAAATCACGCGGCGGAAGATCGTGAGCTGACCCGCGCCGAGGTTGCGCGCGGCACGCAGATAGATGCCGTCGACGTGACGCACACCGGCGATCGTGTTCATCAGCACAGGGAAAAACGCGCCCAGCGCGATCAGGAAGAACGCGGGGGGATTGCCCAGACCGAACCAGAGAATGGCGAGCGGAATGTACGCGATCGGGGGAATCGGACGCACCACCTGCACCAGCGGGTTGAACAGGCCGTAGACACGCGTACTCGTGCCCATGAGCAGACCGAGCGGCAGCGCAATGCCTGCGCCCACGATGAAGCCCATGATCACGCGGTAAAGGCTATGCGTGGCATCCATGAGCAATTCGCTCGATTCGAGCCACGCACCGAAGCCCTCGGCCATCGCCACGGTCGGTTTGAGGTATTGCCACCACTTGGTCACGACGGCGAGCGGCGACGGGAGAATAATCGGGTTGATCCAGCCGAGGCCGGTGACGATCTGCCAGATCACCACAACCGCGACCGGAATCAGCACGCCGCGCATCATGCGCGCGGCGCGTGAAGCACCCGAATGGGGGAGCACTGCGGACATCCGTTCGCCTCGCCTTACTTGATGTTCAGCTTGGTTTTCGCCTTGGCGAGCAGGTCGAGCTTGACCCAGTCTCCCGCCTGCGGCACCGGATCCTGCAACTTGCCCACGCCGTACTTCTTCATCAGGTCGGTCGTGAGTTGCACGTGCGAGAGGCTCAGGTCGTAGCTATACGGCGAGTTGCCGATGGCGTCCGTGAAGTCCTGCTCCGTGATCTGGTTCTTGAACATGTCCTCGCGAACGTACTTCTCGGCCGCCTTCGGGTTCTTGATGAAGTAATCGGTCGCTTCGACGAACGCATACATCAGACGTTGGGCCACGTCCGGCTTTTCTTTATAGAGCTTCTCGGTGATCACGAGCGCACGCACCGGCTCGCCGATGGGCGTGTCGTACGGCTTGAGCATTTCCACGCCGAAGCCCTTGTTGATGGCTTGCGAGGCTTGCGGCTCCGACTGGCACATCGCGTCGATGCTGCCGGCGGCCAGTGCCTGATTCAGATCGGCGAAGGCCATGAACATGATCTGCACGTCCTTGCCCGGCTGATCCGACCACGTCAGACCGGCCTTCGCCAGTTCTGCGTACAGAATCATTTCCTGCGCACCGCCACGGGCCACACCCACCTTCTTGCCCTTGAGGTCGGCCACCTTGGTGACCGGCAGTCCCTTCTTCGCCACGAGACGCACGCCGCCCTTGGCAAAACCGGCCACCGCGTAAATCGGTGCGCCCTGAGCGCGACCTGCGATAGCGGCGTCAAGCGCGCTTGCCGACACGTCGATCTGACCGGCCACGATGGCCGGCATGATGTCCACGCCCTTGGCGAACATCCGTTCCTCGATCTTCAGGCCGTACTTCGGTCCAATCACTTTCATGTACGACACAGCGCCGTAGTGGGCGAACTTCAGGTTCCCCAGACGCACCAGATCGTCGGCAAAAGCGTGTAGCGAAACTGCACACAGCGCAGCGGCGGCAAGGCATTGCTTGAACATAAGGTCTCCTCTCTTATTAGAACGGCTTGCTCTGGGTTTCCGGATTTCCAACGGGAATTCGGAAACTGCGGCAGCACGCGCGTTAGAAAGCAAGTCTTATGCCATCAATACAAGTTGTTGATTTTATTGTGGGAAGTTGTGGAAAACCCGATGCTCACTTATACGGAAAACCGGAAAGCAAGCACAGATTGTTTCTGGATTTCCAGAAAATCCGGTGAAATTGGGAGATTTCACGCGATATAGCTAGGTGCGCACGCGGCTCGATGCGTCACAACGGACCGTTGAAATAAACAAAACCTCCCTTGAAAGCACCTGCCGGTGGCGGCAGGGCCTTCGATGGGAGGTTCGGATTCCGCTAGGGGGGGCAACGTCACCGGTTGCCCCTCCTACCGGCTACGCTCAGCGCACTTAGGCAGACAGTGCTTCCGGGACCGGCGTGTGATAGCCCAGTGCGGCCGAAATCTCTGCGGCACAGGCCGACAGACGCGACGAGATATCGGGCAGCAACGCGCGCGTCATGCGCGACGACGGACCCGAGGCCGACAACGAGGCGATGACTTCGCCCGATGCGTCGCGCACCGGCACCGCGACCGAGACAGCTTCCGGCGCGAGTTCGCCAAAGCTCACGGCGCAATCCTGACGGCGCACATTCAGCAGCTCGGCCGCAAGTTCGTCGCGCTCGATCAACGTGCCCGCCGTGAAGCGCTTGCGCGGACGTCCGAGCACTTGCGCACGGACATCGTCCGACGCGAAGGCCAGCAGCACGCGGCCCGACGCGCCGACGTACAGCGGGCGACGGTTACCGACTACGCCATGTACGCGCAGTTCGTGCGTCGATTCCACGCGGGCGACGCACAGCGATTCGAGACCGTCGCGCACGCGCAACTGGATGTTCTCGTTGAGCGCGCGGTTGAGCGCCTGAAGGTGACGATGGGCGACCTTCACAAGATTGACCTGTTCATGGCCAGCGACGCCGAGCACCAGTGCCTGCGCACCCAGCACGTACGTCACCGGGCTGCCCTCGCGAACCACCCAGCGATGCTGTTCGAGCGTGGCCAGCAGACGAAACGCCCGCGACTTGTTCAGGCCGGCGCGCTGCGCCAGTTCCGTCACACCCAGGCCGGGGCACTCCCCGACCAGCGACAGCAGCGAAAGCGCCGTGTCGACCGAAGCGACTGTGTAGTCCATCTCAAACTTCCTCGCTATGTTGTTCGGCATAGGCGGCAAGCGCCGCCGCAAATTGGCCAAGTTGCGATTGCAGCGTCGAAAAGCCGTCATGCTTTTCGCCACTAGATTCATTCAGATAAAGCGCCTGATTCAGTTCGATCTGCACGCTGTGACGCCGCTCGGCGGGACGTCCGAAGTGACGCACCAGATCCCCACCTCGATAGGGCACGTTGTAGGCCGTGCGAAATCCGAGACGCGTGAATTCGGCCATCACCCAGCGTGAAAACGCGGGGTCCGCGGTGGTGCCGTCTCCGTCGCTCACCAGGACATCGGGGCGCGCCATGCCCGCGTCGGGATCGAGCGCCCCGCCGCGCGAGCGCATCGAATGGCAGTCGAGATGCCAGACCACGCCTTGACGCTGCCACGCCGCATCGAGTGCATCGCGCAACGCATGGCGGTACGGCAGGTAGTAGTCGTGTATGCGTCGCTCGACTTCGGCCACCGTCAAACGGCGGTCGTAGAGCGGTACGTTAGGGGCGGCAAACCGGTGCAACAGGCCGACACCACGTTCGCTATAGTGTTGCGGACGCGCATCGTGCGGCCACAGGCTCGCCAGTAATTCGGGGTCGATGTCGTGCTCGGCGCGGTTCGGGTCGATATAGGCGCGCGGGAAAAGCGCAGCCACGAGCGTCGCGCCGTGATGCGTGGCGACAGACCAAAGCTCGTCGACATAGGCGTCGCCGCAAGCGAGGATCGCGGCGGTCGGGGCGATGGTGTCGAAGTCCGGCGGGAATACATGGCCGCTGTGAGGCGCGTCGATCACCAGAGGCAAGTGTGCCCCGTGGCGCTTAACGTCACCTTGGCCACCTTGCGGTGCTTCAACGAAAAATCGGCCCTCAGTGACCTGACGGGACATGCTGCCTCCTGGCGTGCATCCGGAACATCCGCTCGCCTAATAACCATGACGCGCGCAGTGTTTTGCCAAGCAAAACAAAGTTTCAATATTCTGGAACAACCCACCCAGCGCCACAAGGTGACGGTTGTTACAACATATTTCGAGGGAGATGAAGCTGCCGGGCGGGGGTAACGCTGACCGTTCGGCGACGATCGCCGCAAATGGCGGTGCGTATCGTAGACATTCGGACGCGTTAGTCGGCATCCGATGGAAGGTGCGGCGCGTATCGGCTATTAAACCGGGCGCGACTTGTGACGTCCCGTAATCCAGTACGGGCGTCCGGCTAACGCTTGGCGGTGGCCATCGGCTCGCTCGGTGGCCGAGCGTGCGGACGGCACGGACGAAAAAAACGGACCGTCTTTCGACGATCCGCTTTCGTAAAGCTTTTTCCGGGCAGTTGCCCGGGGGGATGCCGCTCAGATGGCGTCGGCCACACCCGCTTCATGCGCCTGTACATCGGCGTGATAGCTCGAACGCACCATCGCGCCTACAGCCGCGTGGGTGAAGCCCATCTTGTACGCTTCTTCCTCGAACATCTTGAACGTGTCGGGCGTCACGTAACGGCGCACCGGCAGGTGGTGCTCCGACGGTTGCAGGTACTGACCGATCGTGAGCATGTCGACGTTGTGCGCACGCATGTCGCGCATCACCTGAAGAATTTCTTCGTCCGTCTCGCCCAGACCGACCATCAGACCCGACTTCGTCGACACGTCCGGATGCTGCGCCTTGAACTCCTTGAGGAGCGTGAGCGAGTGCTGGTAGTCCGAACCGGGGCGCGCTTCCTTGTACAGACGCGGCACCGTTTCAAGGTTGTGGTTCATCACATCGGGCGGTGCGGCATTGAGAATGCCCAGCGCGCGATCGAGACGCGCACGGAAGTCCGGCGTCAGGATTTCGATGCGGGTCGACGGCGACAGCTCACGCACGTGGCGGATGCAATCGACGAAGTGCTGGGCACCACCATCGCGCAGGTCGTCGCGGTCCACGCTGGTGATCACGACGTACTTCAGACGCATCGCAGCGATGGTCTTCGCGAGGTTCAGCGGTTCGTCGACATCCAGCGGGTCCGGGCGGCCATGACCGACGTCGCAGAACGGGCAACGGCGCGTGCACTTGTCGCCCATGATCATGAACGTGGCCGTGCCCTTGCCGAAGCACTCGCCGATGTTCGGGCAGCTCGCCTCTTCACAGACCGTGTGCAGATTGTGCTCGCGCAGGATCTGCTTGATCTCGTAGAAACGGGAGGTGTGAGTGGCCGCCTTCACGCGAATCCAGTCCGGCTTCTTCAGGCGCTCGATCGGCACGATCTTGATCGGAATGCGCGCGGTTTTGGCTTGCGACTTCTGCTTGGCGGTGGCGTCGTAATCGCCGTCGATCGTGCGAACTTCTTTGTTCGTGCTGTCGTTCTGAGTCACGGTGGTCATGATGGGGGCTTTCCAGGCGTCCAATCAGGCGGCGGCGTCTGCGCTGGCGGCCGAATTCGTATCGGCGTGCGGCGCGGCAACTGTCGTCGCGGGGTGCTGTTCGAGGTGATGACCGAGTTGCTGCGCCAGTCGCGCGGCCACTTCGTCCCAGCGGGGAGCCACGCCTAGCGTGGCCATGTCTACGGTTTGCAAACCGGCGTAACCGCACGGATTGATCCAGTCGAACGGGCGCAGGTCCATCGCGACGTTCAGCGATACGCCGTGATAACTGCATCCGTTGCGGATTTTCAACCCGAGCGCAGCGATCTTCGCGCCGGCATGCGCCACATTGCCGTCGCCTGGGCTCACATAGATACCCGGCGCGCCGGCATGGCGCTCAACGTCGAGATTATACGCTCCAAGGGTGTCGATCACCGCCTGCTCGATCAGACGCACCATTTCGCGCACGCCGAGCTTGCGGCGGCGCAGGTCCACGAGCAGATAGATCACCACCTGACCGGGGCCGTGATACGTGATCTGGCCGCCGCGGTCGACTTTGACGAGCGGAATACCGGTGTTGGCAACGAGCAGGTGAGCGGGATCGCCGGCGAGTCCGAGCGTGTAGACGGGCGGATGCTGGACGATCCAGAGCTGGTCGGGGCCGTCCGAGCCACGCGCGTCGCTGTACGCGCGCATGGCGTCGAACGAGGTGGCGTAGTCTTCTATGCCGCGCCAGCAAACTTCGATCGGGGAGGTCATGGACGCAATTTTAGCGAAACCCCGCCGGTCTTGCTCGAAACCACGTCTGGCAAGGCCCAGCGCCCAATGTTGCCCGGCCGCAACGGTCGCCGCCGTCGGATCCCTGCGTTCAGGCCGACTTTCGGGCGGGTGCCGCGCCCAGCCCCCGGGCATACCACCCGGCTGCGAGCAGAATCATCACGCCGCCCAGCCACTGCGTCGGGTGCAGTACGATGCCGAACGCCAGAAAGTCTACCGCCACGGCCACCACGGGATAGACGAAGCCGAACACCGCCAGACTCGACGTCGACGCCTTCTGAAACGCCCCGTAGAGCAACAAATACATGAACGTCGTGTGGAACAGGCCCAGCGTGACGATAGCGCCGACCTCGCGCGGTGCCGACGGCAAATGGTGGAAGTCCGCCATCCAGACGAAAACCACCGCGCCGATCACCATATGCAGCGCCGCAATGATCTCGGGCCGAATCGTCCCGGCCAGCTTCTTGGTGAAAAGGGTCGTCGCGGCGTAAAGCGACGCGGCCGCCAGCGCACTCGCCACCCCGACCAGGTATCCCGCACCATGCACGCCGCCCGGCTCGGCCAGGATCACCAACCCGGCGAACGCCACACCAAGACAGCCCAGCGTGGCCAGCGACGGCCGCTCACGCGTGACGATCACGCCGGCAAGCACGAGCAGGAATGGTTGGACGTTATAGACGACTGTCGTAATGCCGACCGAGGTCAATCGGTAAGCCGTGAACAGGAAATACCAGTTAGAGACGAGCGTGATGGCCCCAAGCGTCACGTTCACGACTTGCCATCGCGTCATACGGAACCCGCGCCAATAACCGCGAAACGCACACCAGGCGCACAGGCTGAGCGCCCCGATCAGACAACGGAAGAACACCACATTGAGCGCGGGCTGGCCCGACATCAGCACGAAGTAACCGATCGTGCCGGAGATCACCATCGCGGCAATCATCAGCAAACGCCCAAGGCGTTCGTCGGCTTGCGGGTTCGGTGTGGCGGAGGACGGCATCGATGCGGGGGGCGAAGCTTGGCTCATCGGGGGACGACTTCTCTTGTTTCGACGCGTTATCGCGATAATTTCGCCTCGATTATTGCGCGTCTTGTTGTGAATTCGATTAACAGAACCGGGGTTCAGACTTCCATGCCCCAAACGAAACACGCGCTCGAGCGGCAACTATGGCCATCGAGCGCGTGGTTTTCACGGGCCGGAGCCCGGCATATCGATCGTATTGCCAGCGATATCAGGCAGCGCAGGTGCAGGAATTCGCTTCACGCGCCGCCCGACGTCCGGCCAGCCACTTGCGAAGCAGGCGCATCACCGGGAAGCGACGCGAGACTTCGCGTTCCAGTTCGGCCTCGGCCGTCTCGTCCGCAGACACCCAGTAACGGCGGCCCGGCTCGACAGCCAGACGCTGACCCGGCGTGAGCCAGTAATCGCGCGGATCGCCGGCTCGCGTCACCCAGACCGACGAGCCACGCGCGACGAGCGTATGCTCATGGTGCAGATCGAGCGTGATCACTTCGCCCGGGCGAAGACCGTAGAAGTACTGAACCTTTGTCAAATTGTTTTGCATTTTACGACCCCCACTCAGTGCGAGACAATGACTGAATCATAGGGACTGGCAGGCGCCGTACCAAACGACATATTTTCACGGCCTTGCGAATAAAGCTCACATGGATCTTCGGAGACTTCCCAACCTTAGCGCCTTGCGCGCCTTCGAGGCGGCTGCCCGCCTGGAGAGCTTTTCCCGTGCGGCGGAAGAACTGTTCGTCACGCACGGCGCGATCAGCCATCAGATTCGTGCGCTGGAGCAGGAGTTGGGCACCACGCTGTTCACCCGCAATGGCAAGCGCATCAGCATCACGCCAGCAGGGCGTCAGTACGCCGCGTCGATCCGGGCTGCCCTCACCGACATTGCCCAAGCCACGCGCAAGCTGCAAGCGGGCACACGCAGCGAGCGGCGTCTGGTGCTCACCACCATGCCGTCGTTCGCCAGCCGCTGGCTGACGCCGCGCATCGGCCGCTTCATCGACCGTCATCCGGAACTGGAAGTGGAGTTGCGATGCAGCGCGCAGCTCACCGATTTCGAGCGCGACGACGTCGACATCGCCCTGCGCATGGGCAAAGGCAACTGGCCGGGGCTGCACATCGAGAAGGTGCTCGACGACGTCTTTTTCCCCGCGTGCAGTCCGTCATACAACGACGGCAAGCTGCCGCAGACCGCCGACGAATTTCGCCAAAGCACGCTGCTGCGCTCGCAAGATGAGCCGTGGGCCCCGTGGTTCGCGTCCGCAGGCTTCGATATCCCGGAGCCGATGCAAGGGATGATGTACGAGGATTCCGGCATGCTCTCGCAGGCGGCCATCGTCGGTCAGGGGGTGGCGCTGGTGCGTCGTTCGCTCGCGGTCGGCGACATCATGGCGGGACGCCTCGTGCGGCTGTCCGACGTCGATACGCCTTGCGAATGGGATTACTTCTTCGTGTGTCCGCTGGCCGTGCTGGAGACGAAACGCGTACAGGCGTTCAGAGCGTGGTTTCTGGAGGAAGTGGCGGCGTTCGAGCTGGTGAAGGACACACGGCAGCGTCCGACGAAGCCGAGCCGTGCTGCGCTGGCGGCGGGGATGGCCGCGACGGCTGGGGAGATGGCGACGGATGCGCAACTGGGTCTCGACCCCGCGAAGCTGCCCGACGACGGGGCACCGACGCACGCCTGATCGATCCGGGGATCGGGAGACTGAAGACGCGCGCCCGAGGCGAACTCAGGCGCGCATCGATACTACGTCGCTTACAGCACCACCTTCACCATCGGATGCGACGTCAGCTTGCGGTAGATGTCGTCGAGGTGCGCCTGCGAATGCGCGCGCACCGTGACGGTCAGACCGAGATACTTGCCCGTGCTGGACGGACGCATTTCCATCGTCGCCGCGTCGAACTGCGCATCGAACTCGCGCAGCAACTCCGCGATGGCCTGCGCAAAACCGTCCTGCGCATGCCCCATCACCTTGATGGGGAAGTCGCACGGAAACTCGATCAGGCTCTTCTTCTCTTCCGTCATAGTGCCTCCTTGGCGCGTTGATACGCCGCATAAAGCGCGCGGAAGACAGGGCCCGGCTTGCCGTCGCCCACCGGCTTGCCGTCGAGCGTGACGACCGCCAGCACTTCCTTCGTGGCAGACGTGATCAGCAGTTCGTCGGCGTCGCGCACTTCCGCTTCGCTCACCGCACGCTCCTCGAACGCAATCCCGCATTCCTGCGCGAACGATTCGAGCGCGCCGTAGCGGATACCTTCGAGAATTCGATTATCGCGCTGCGGCGCGGCCATTGCACCGCGTTTGATCACCCACACGTTGCTCGACGACGCTTCCGTCAGCAACCCGTCGCGGAACTGAATCGTCTCCTGCACTTCGTGATCGGCCGCGTATTGCGCCATCAGCACGTTGCCCAACAGCGACGTCGACTTGATGTGGCAGTTCAACCAGCGACGGTCTTCATGCGTGACCGCGCCGACGCCCTGCTCCACCTTCTCGCGGCTCGGCAGCGTAAGCGGCGTGGCGATGCCGAACACGGTCGGCGTGATGTCCTTCGGGAACGTGTGCTGACGCGGCGCGACACCGCGCGTGACCTGCACGTAGACGCTGTGCGGATCGGCCGGGCACGTGGCCGACAGGCGCGCGAAGAGCGCTTCCCATTCGGCACGCGTGTACGGGTTCGCGATGCGGATTTCCGCGAGACTGCGCTCAAGGCGGTCGAGATGCTGCGCGAGACGGAACGGCTTGCCGTGATAGACCGGCACGACTTCGTAGATCCCGTCCCCGAAGAGGAAACCTCGATCGAGGACGGAAATCTTCGCGTCGGCAAGCGCAATCAGTTCGCCATTGAGCCAGACGGTGGGGTTGTTCATGATGCGGTCGGCTTCCCGGTTACTTCTTGACGAACATCAGACGCAGGGCGTCCCATGCACGGCCGATGAAGCTGGCCTGCGCCACGTCGGCCAGCGCCACGACCGGGAATTCGGCCAGCTGCTTGCCATCTGCCATGACCTTGACGGTGCCGACTTGCGCGCCGTTGGCGATCGGTGCGATCAGCGGCTCACGCAGTTCGAGCTGCGGCTTGATCTTGTCGGCCATGCCCTTCGGCACGGTGATGAAGGTGTCCTTCTTCACGCCGATCTTCAGTTCGCTGTCCTTGCCCTTCCAGACCTTGGGCGTAGCCACGACCTGATTCGCGCCGTACACGCGCAGCGTGTCGAAGTTCTGATAGCCGTAGTTCAGGGCCGAGAGGCTGTCCTGCACGCGCGCGCGCTCGGTCGGCTCACCCACGACCACCGACAACACGCGGCGGTTCACGCCGGCGGCACCCGGCAACGGGCGCGACGCCGTCGACACGAGGCAGTAACCCGCTTCCTTCGTGTGGCCCGTCTTCAGGCCATCCACCGTCGGATCGAGCGACAGCAGACGGTTGCGGTTCGGCTGGCGGATGTTGTTGTACGTGAAGCTCTTCTCCGAGTAGATCTTGTAGTACTCGGGGAAGTCCTGAATCATGTGCGTCGACAGCGTGGCGATGTCGGCCACCGTCGTGTAGTGCTGCGGGTCGGTCAGACCGTCGACGTTCGTGTAATGGGTGTTCTTCAGGCCCATGCGCTGTGCAGCACGGTTCATCAGCTCGACGAAGCCCGGCTGCGAGCCGCCGACGAGTTCGGCGAGTGCGATGGAGGCGTCGTTACCCGACTGGATGATCATGCCCGAGACCAGATCGCGCACCGAGACCGGCTTGCCGGCTTCGATGAACATGCGCGATTCGTCGCGACCCACCTTGCGAACCGACTCGCCCGGAATGACGGTCTGGTCCATCGAGATGCGCTTGTCGCGCAGGGCTTCGAAGACCAGATACGTCGTCATGATCTTCGTGAGCGAGGCCGGCTCTACGCGGGCATCCGGATCACCTGCGGCGAGCACCTGACCGCTGGTGACGTCGACAATCGTCCACGCCTTGGCCGACATCGGCGGCGGCGGAATCTGTTGAGCACGGGCGGGAAGCGTAGCAAGCGAGCCACAAGCGACAATCGCCGCGGCGGCGGCGGCACGGGACAGCGAAGCGTTGAATTTCATTGGCGATGAGAAAAACGAAGTGAGCGAAGCAAAACTCAGAGGCATCTGCGCTTGAAGGCACCGTGCAACCCACGCTTTGGCGAGCGCGGCACGGCGAAGAAGACGGCGGCACCGGAGCACCGGAGCCATGCCGTTCTGGGAAATAGACCCGACACGGCACGACAAGGTTCAGAGGCGAATTATACCCGTCGCCATTCGACGTCCCCAGCGAAGCAGGTCGCTGTCAGACGAAACGGCCCGAAATTCGGGCCAGATGTATCAATGACGCCACGCATCGACCACGATCTGTTTCAACAGCGGTAACAGACCGTGGAAAAAGTGTTCGCCGCCGGGGATTACCACGACGGGCAAGGTTTGCGGACGCGCCCAGTCCAGCACCGATTGCAGCGGCACCGTATCGTCCTTCTCGCCGTGGATGACGAGCGTGTCGGCCGGCACGGTCGCCACGTCCCAGTTGCTCGCGGCCGTGCCGACGAACACCAGACGTTGTGCCGGCGTGGCCGCGGCTTCGAGCGCTTTGGCCACGTGCGAGAGCACGAACGTGCCGAACGAGAAACCGGCGAGTGCTAGCGGCGGCGTTTCCCAGCCCGGTTGCTGACGCATCCAGGTAATGACGGCCATCAGATCGTCGCGCTCGCCGATGCCCTTGTCGTGCTCGCCTTCGCTCTTGCCCACGCCACGGAAGTTCGGACGCACTACGGCGTAACCGAGCTGGACGAAAGCACGCGCGAGCGTTTGCGCCACCTTGTTGTCGAGCGAGCCGCCGAACAGCGGATGCGGGTGGGCGACGAGGGTGATGCCGCGCAGATTTTCCGGCCCACCGGCCGGACGATCGATAGCGATTTCGATGGCGCCGACCGGGCCGTCGATGGTGAAGCGTTCAGTCTGAGCGTTCATGAGCGAAGTAGGTCTGGAGTGCGAGGCCGACGCTGCGTCGACAAGGCGGCAGTTCGGTCGATCAGTCGATCAACAGGCGCTCGACGATCTCGCCTTGCGCCAGATGCTTCTCGACGATTTCGTCGATATCGGTCTCGTCGATGTACGTGTACCAGGTCCCTTCGGGATAGATCACGACGACCGGCCCCAGCTCGCAACGGTCCAGGCATCCGGCCTTGTTCACCCGCACCTGACCGGGACCGGCCAGACCGAGTTGCTTGACCTTCTTCTTGGCGTATTCCTGCATCGACTGCGCATTGCAGTTCGCGCACGACGGACGGTCGGCACCTGCTTCGCGCTGGTTGAGACAGAAGAACACGTGATGCTTGTAGTACTGCGACTGGGTGGTGGCCATGTCGGTGCTTTTATGTGGGGGAATTGGCAACGTTACGACGTGTTGCGGGCATTCTAACCGACCTGCTTAAGGCTTGCGGACGGCCCCGGCGGGCGCACGCAGCGCCCGGCACCGACGAGATGAGGAAATGCAGATTCCGGGACACCCGGACACAGGTCAGCGAAGACGCCGTTGCACTGCCATGAACAAGGCGCAGAAGGCGGCCAGACACGCGAAGCCGAAGAACACGTTCACGCACGAAAGCACCAGCGCTTGTTGCGACGCGAGACTGCCCACCCACGCCGACGCCATGTGTGCCGCCGTCGTCGCGTCGACACTCGCACCGAACGTCTGCTGCGCCTGCGAGACGGCTGCGTTGTAGGCAGGGTTGAGCGGTGTCATCGCAGGCGTGAGTTGATGCATGAAGACGGCCTGACGGTCTTGCATCAGCACCGCCATCACGGAGACCGACATCGAACTCACCAACTGACGCACGATGTTCTTCGTCTGATAGCCATGCTGAAAGACGTACTCGTCCATGCCGCGAAACGTCAGCTCGGCAATCGGAATCATCGCGAACACACCGCCCAGGCCGCTCAGCACCATCGGCAGAATCAGCCACCGACTCGACACGCCCTGATAGCTCTGCGACAGCAAGAACGCGTAGCCGAGCAGGCACAGATAGCCGAGCAGCACGAACGGTTTGAGCTTCACGAACTTCGGGCGCGCGATCGTGTAAATCACGGCCACGACGAGACTCGTCACCGACGCCACCGCTTGCAGATACCCCGTGTGCTCGACACTCCAGTTCAGCCCCTGCTGCATGTAGATCGGGAACAGATAGGACGTCGAATACGAGAAGAAGTAGTACACCGCGTACCCGCCCAGCCCGAGCACATACACGGGATTGCGCACGAGCACGCGAAAGTCGATCAGTGGCTTGTGATGCGAATACTGATGCCACATATAGCCGATGGCGCAGATCGCACCGACCAGACAGAGTTCGAGCAGATGCAACGGGTTGGAGAAGAAATCGAAGCGCGAGCGTTGCATCATCACTTCGACGAGCAGCACACCCACCGCGAAGAACACGATGCCGCGCATTTCGAACTCGCCTTCGTCACGCAGACGTTCACGAAAGTCCGGAATGACGAGCCACGACGCCAGCGCCCCGGCGAGTGCAATCGGCACCATGATGAGAAACACCGACGACCACAGGAAATGATCGACGAGATAGCTCGCGAGCAGCGGTGCGGAGATTTGCGCACCGAAGAAGCCGTAGGTGAAGAACAACAGCGCGCGCAGTCGCAGCTCGGGGGCAAAGCACAGATTGATCAGAATACGACTCGCCGTGAACAGCGATCCGGCGCCCAGCCCGAGCACGAAGCGCGCGGCGGCAAGCTCCACCGGGTTGTGCGCCATGCCGCACAGCCATGCGCCGAACGCCATGAGCGTGAGTGCACCAGTCAGAAACCCGCGATAACCGAGTCGCGACGCGAGCCAGCGTTGCTTGAGGATGACGAGAATGCCTGCGACGGCGTAAAGCGTGGAGACGAAGGCGTACTCTTCCGGGGCTGCGCCGACGCCGCCCGCGATATGCGACGACGCGAACACGAACATGCCGTTCTCCAGCATCTCGATGCCAGTGGCCGCCGCGATCACGGCCATCAGCACGCGCTGCCGTGTCTTGTGCGCAAACACCAATCCCCAGGTACTCATCTTCGCCTCCCCAATGAAAACCGCCCGGGATCTGCCTGTAGATGCCGGGCGGTCGTGACGCACCAAGTCTCAGTACGCCTTACATGAGAGTTTAGAAGTCAGGGGCTGCCTCACCAATGGGCAGACGGCCAATACGCTATTTCCAATTTGGAAACAATGAACTGGGGAAATCGGGCGAAAACGCTTGCCTGACGGGGCTTGGCGGGCATCTCACCCTTCCGTCGGGAGCGTCGGCGCGCCCTCAAAAACGCCGGAATTCCGGGCGCGCTCCGGCGTCAGTCCCGCTTACCGACGCTACGCGCCGGACCACGATGGCTCGGATCGAACATCGCCAGCAGGTAGATCAGCACGAGATACGGCCATGTCCACGCGAGCCAGCGCGCCAGCACGTTGAAGTGCACGTACTGGCCCTGACGCCACGACTGAAGCGCCGCCTCATAGTACGGATTCGCTGGAAGAAGATTGACGAAGACGAGCAGGACGACCAGCGCCGCCAGCGCCACAGCGCCTCGCAGAAAGCGCGGCCCGCGCCCTGCTACCGTCAGCACGAGCGAGCCGATGATCAATCCGTAAATCGCGCCTGCCGTCACCCAGTCGAACGCCTGCGCGGGCGAGAACTGCCACGCCGCCGCGATGGCCTTGATCGCGAAGGCGCTGATGAACATCGCGCACAGCAGCGGCACACGCGGTGCCGTGCGGCGCATGGCCAGCGTCGCGAGCATTCCCGCGAGAATCGTGCCGCTGGCGGTCACGACCGTCTCCCACAGGGCGTGGCTCGCGACGGCATCCAGCGCCGACAGATAGTCCTGCAATTCCCCGAGCTTCGGCACCCAGTCGAGGACCAGATCGGTGATATCCGGGTCCTGCCAGAGCCAGATTTGCCGGACAAGGTCGCCGTCGCCAAAGAGAAATTGCTGCGGATACGCCTGCGCCCACGGCCACAGCGCCAGCAACACGAGCAGCAGGCTCGCATGACGCTCGAACCACGCGAAGCGCAAATGGCGGAGCCATCCGCGATCGAGCAAGGGACTGGTGAGGGGCACGGCAATCGCACCGCCAATGAGGGCGCCCAGCGCATTCGTCGCGAGATCGACATTCGACGCCACGCGCGTGGGCAGATACGTCTGCAACGCCTCCATGCCGCACGAGAGCAATGTGCCCAGCACGAACGCGGCGAGCACCGCACGCGTGCCGCGCCATGCCGGATGCAACGCCAACACAGTCAGCACACCCAGCGGGATGTAGCCCAGCACGTTGGTGACGACATCGAACGTCGTCATCCAGCGGGGCAGCGGTGCGAACAGGTAGTCGAACGGCCCGACCGGCGCCCGCTGAAACTCAAACGGATAGAGGCTGGCGTAGGCCATCAGCAGGATCAGGCACAGCAGCGCCTGACGCGTAAGCGGAGAAGCGCGTCGTTGCCAGGGTTTGACTTCGTGCTCGGGCATCGGCGAGACGACCCGCTATCGCGACGGCGCCGAAGCGCTCGCCGGCGACGAACCTGCGGAAGAAGCGGGGGAAGAAGCGGGGGAAGAAGCAGCGGGCAACGCACGCGACTGCGCGGGCGCACGCGTTGTTGCCGAAGGTGCCGGGACACGTCCGGCAAGCCACTGGATCAACTGCTTCTGCACCGCATCGCTCGCGGTGGCCAGTGCACGCGCACCACCGGCAGCATCCGCTGTGGGGGCAGGTGCCTGCGAACGCAACGTCGTCTGTGCGAGCAGCTTTGGCCCGTCGAACAACGTCGCACGGACCTGCACTACGCCATGGCTGGCCGACGTGCTGTCGAAGTACTGCGCGAACTCCTCAAGCTCGACACGCAGCGCCGGGGCCGCCGCCGGGTCGCCAGCGGCGAGCACCACACGGTCGACGGACAGCGCTGCACGCAGTCGATCGCCAAAGAGCCGTGCGGGCGACGCGAGCCAGCGGCTGTTCGCATACACACGCGCCTGATCGCCTTCGCTGGCGGGCAACCGGTAATAAATCATGTCCGAGTCGAGCCAGCTCGGCGCGTTGACCACAATCTTGAGCGGCGACAATTGCTGCGCACCGGCGGCCGCGACGTCCGAGGCGGGCGCGTTGGCACCGGCTGCACCATTCGTTCCGTTCACACCGGTCACCGCCGATGCAGGAATCGTTGGCGGACCAAGGTCGAACCGCGCGAGCGCACCCGAGGGTGCCGGTGCGGCACATCCGGCGACCAGCACCGCAGTCCCCAGCGCAGCCCCAAGACCGAACAGCCACGTGACGAAACCGCCCTTACCGTTATTCATCTCGATATCCCCTTGCATGACGGTGTCGCGCATCATTGACCTGCCCCTGCCCCATTCGGCCACGCGAAGCCGGCTTCCCCCGGCCCCGGCGGCGGCGGCGACGTGCCGAAGAGCAAGGCGCGCGGATTGCGGTTGATCGTCTCTGCGGCCTGCCCCACCGCCTGCGACGTGAAGCGCAGATCGTCCGACAGGCGATTCAGACGCGGCAGCGCCTCCTGTTGCAGCGAACCTTCAAACGTCTGCATCGTGCCCTGGAACGCCGCCATGCTCGATGCCGCCTGATCCGCCGCCCGCCCCACGCTATCCAGATTACGCACGAGCGGTCCCTGCGGATCGGTCAGTTGATTCGTCAGACGATGTGCGCCGGCGAGCGTGCCGTTCAACTCGCGCACGGTCTCCGGCAGTTGCTTCGTCACCGGTTCGAGTTGCGTCGCCACACGGTTCACGCTCTGGGCGGCGGTCTTCACGCTATTGATCGAATCGACGATCGCCTGCCGATTCTCGGGGTCGAGCAACTTGTTGACCGACGACGTCGCTTCCTCAAGCTGATGGACGAGGTTGTTGCCGCGCCGCTGAAGCTCGTCGACGAAGCTCGGGCGCAGGCGCAACTGCGCGACATGCGTCTCGGAGGACGACAGCAGCGTGCGGTCGTGCCCGTCGTCGTCGAGTTGCACGAAGGCCAGCCCCGTCACGCCCTGATAACTGAGCGTGGCGAACGTCGACTTGGTCATCGGCGTGCCTTCGTTCACGAGAATGCGAATCAGGATCTGCCCCGGCGTGCGGGGATCGAACTTGATCGACTCGACTTTGCCCACACCCAGACCGCGATAACGCACGGCCGATTCTGGATTGAGGCCGGTCACGTTGGTGCGCGAGACCAGGTCGTAGGGCACACGGACACGGTTGTCGCGATTGAACCAGTACACCGAAGCGGCGACAGTGGCGAGCAATACCAGCGTGAAGAGGCCCGCCATGAAAGCGTGCGATTTATTTTCCATCGTCGAGTAACTCCGAAATCTTGGCGCGCCGTGCCGCAGGCAAAGCCAGCAACGCGCGTCTACCGCGCTCACCGAGGAAGAAGCTGTGAATGAACGGGTGATCGACACGCACCACGTCTTCGACCGGCGCGTTCACGAGCACCTTGCGATCCGCCAGCACCGCCACACGGGTCGCGAGCATCATCACCGTGTCGAGATCGTGGGTGACCATCACGACCGTCAGTCCCAGCGATCGGTGCAGGCCGCGCACCATGTCCACGAACTCGTCCGACGCCTGCGGGTCGAGCCCGGCGGTCGGTTCGTCGAGGAACAGCAGCTCCGGCTCCAGTGCGATGGCGCGCGCAATGCCGACACGTTTGATCATGCCGCCCGACAATTCCGACGGCATGCGATTAGCCATACGTCCCGACAACCCGACCATCTCCAACTTGTACATCACCACATCGCGAATCAAATCTTCCGAGAGCGTATGCAGTTCCCGCAGCGGTTGCGCGATGTTGTCGAACACCGTCATCGCGGAGAACAGCGCACCGCGCTGAAACAACATGCCCGAGCGACGACGCAACAGATGCGCCGTGCGCCGGTCGATCATGGTGATGTCGTGTCCGAAGATGCTGATATGCCCGCTGGTCGGCCCTTCGAGACCGATGATCTGCCGTATCAAGGTAGTCTTGCCCGATCCCGATCCGCCCACCAGCGCAATGATCTCGCTTTGACGCACAGTGAGATTCAGATGCTCGTGAATCGTGTGTGTGCCGTAGCGTTTCGTGAGATCGCGAACTTCGATGACCGGCTCGGCTTCGCCAGGCAACGTCGACGACACCGGCGGGCACCCGGCCGACGCACCGAACAGCACGTCGCTCTGAACCGGCGGCGGCGAGACCGCAGCGGTGTTGGCAGGATCGCGCACGATAGGTTCGCTCATCAGCCGATCCCCACGTTACGGAAGAGGATAGCGAAGACGGCATCGGCCAGAATCACCACGGTGATCGACGTGACCACCGACTGTGTCGTGCCCTCGCCAAGGCTCTGTGTGTTGGGTTTGACGCGCATGCCGAAGTGGCACGCCACCAGTGCAATCAGCATGCCGAACACAACGCCCTTCCCCAAACCGATCCACAAGTTCGCGATGCGAACCGCGTTGGGCAGCGTCGTGAAGAAATAGTGCAGTCCGATGCCGAGTTCGTACTTCGCTGCGATGGCACCACCGAGCAGCGCCACGATATTCGTCCACATGACGAGCAACGGCATGGCGATGGCCAGCGCAATGACCTTCGGCAGCACGAGTCGCAAGCCGTGCGGGATGTCCATCACGCGCATGGCATCCAGTTCTTCGGTCACGCGCATCACACCCAGTTGCGCCGTGATCGCCGATCCTGAGCGCCCTGCGACGAGAATCGCGGAAAGCACCGGCCCCAACTCCCGGATCACCGATAGACCGAGAATGTTCACGATAAACGTACTTGCCCCATACAACTTCAGTTGCTGGGCCGACAGATAGGACAGAACGATGCCGATCAGGAACGCGACCATCGCCGTGATGCCGAGTGCCTTCGCCCCGGCACTGTATATATTCGCGGACATCTCCAGCCATGGCGCGCGCGACGGATGGCGAACGACACGCCCGAGGTCGATCACGAATCGACCGAACATCGAGATGCCGTCGCGCAGATGCTCGCCCAGCGTGAACAGCGAATAGCCCAGTTGACTGACGGGGTCGATGCGGCGCTTGGGCACCGGGCTCTGACGCGTGCGGTCGAATTCGGCAAGGTGATCGAACAGCGCGCGCTGCGTGGCGGTCAACGCGATACGTTGGGGGTACTTGCGCTGCCAGTAGCGCCAAAGGGCTTGCGCGCCCACGTGATCGAGGCGCTCCACACAAGTGAGATCCCACGCCAGTTCGCCGTGCGGCAACGCACGCACCAGCCCGATGAGCGTTTTCTTGCGTTGTGAAAGCGCCAAGGCCGTCCACAGGCCACGCAGCATGACCACCGGGCCTTGCGCCGAGGTGGTCAGCTCGAGAGTGGGTACGGCATCGAGGTTCAAAACTGAGGATCTCCTGACAACAGACGCGCCGGAATCCGGCGTGTATCCAGCAAAAGGCGCAGCAACGGGCGCGGCAAAACGCGGTCATTGTACGGTACAGGCGCGGCCATACGATGGCAACCCGGCGGCGGCTGAAAACCTGCCGGAATTGTCCGATGCGCGCCTCGGATGATGCCGAAATAGGGCCTTCGACGCAGGACAGGCCGGCGCAGCGCCAACCTCGCCGCTACAATAGCAGCCATGAATAACGCCGCACCCTCTTCGCCCAGCGCTCCGCTCGACGCCACGGCTTCCGGTTCGCCGGAAAGCCGCTCCGGCGCGAGTGCAACGTCCGCCCACGACACCGCCGCGCGTCGGCTCGACGGTGAGCGCATCCGCTCGCGTCTGGCGGCGGTTTGCCGCGACTGGCAGATCGAAGTCGTCGACACCACGGGTTCCACCAATCTCGACCTGCTCGCACGCCTTCGCGAAGACGCAACGTGCGCACCGGTCGTGCGCGCCGCCATGCATCAGACCGCCGGTCGCGGCCAGCGCGGGCGTGCATGGCAAAGCTTGCCGGGCGACAGCCTGACGTTCTCTCTGGCCTATGTAATGTCCGGCGGTCCGGCACAACTGGCCGGACTGTCGCTGGCAACGGGCGTCGCCGTCGTGGAGGGATTGTCGGATCTGCCGGTATCCGCCCCGCAGGCGCTCGGGCTCAAATGGCCCAACGACGTCCTGCTGCGCGGCGGCAAGCTCGCAGGCATTCTGATCGAGACGGTCCCGGCAGGCCCGGGACGCATCGGCGTCGTCATCGGCATTGGCGTCAATCTTCGTCATGCAGGCGACGTGGCGACACGCATCGACAGTGCGGCTGTTCAGAGTGCAACGGCGACAGTGCCCAATACCGCCACGCAAGCGGTCCCGGCCACACCGCCCGCTGCGCTCGAATCGGTCCTCGTGGATCCTGATATGTCGTCGGTCCTCATTGCCTTGGTCCAACGACTGGCGGCCATGCTCGCGCGTTTCGATGCGCAACGCTTCGACGCGTTCCGCGAAGACTGGGAAGCGATGCATGCCTACGGTGGATCATCGATTCGTGTGATCGAACACGGACGCGACGTGTTGCACGGTGTCGCACTCGGTGTCGATTCGCAAGGCTGCCTGCGTGTGGCAACGAACGAAGGTGAGCGTACGATCGCCAGCGGCGAAGTCTCGGTACGCTTGCTCGACCCGTCTACCGCAACGAAGCTTCCCGGAACGCAGGGAGACCGCTGATGTCCGCGCCCCGTAGACCGTCACCGGCATCACCACGATCCGCAAGCCTGCTGGGCACAGACGGCACGCCTGTCGCGACGAACAGTGGCGTCAACGACAATGCCGCCCCGTGGCTGCTGGTCGACGCCGGCAACAGCCGCATCAAGTGGGCGTTGGCACCGGCTGCGCGACCGGCACATTGGCGCGCCGCATCGCCGTCTTTCCTCGCCAGCGGCGCGGTCGATCACGCCGAGTGGCGCACGCTGGCCACCCAAATTCGCGCTGGCTGGTCGGCACTTGCCGCCGATGCGTCTACGACATCGGATGCCGACGGCAGGCACTTCGCTCCCAACGCTGCGCCGCTCGCCATCGGGCAGGGCGGGCAGCACGACGGATTCATCTGCCCGGCGCCCGCCGGCGTCTGGCTCACCAATGTCGCGGGCGATGCCGCCGAACAGGCCGTGCGCATGACGTTGCAGACGCTGTGGGGCATGGCGTCGGCCGACTGGCTTCAGGTGCTGCGCGCGAGCGACGCTCGCGCAGGTGTGCGTAATGGCTATCACACGCCGTCGCAGCTCGGGAGCGACCGCTGGGCCAGCCTGATCGGTGCGCACGCCGCGTGGCCGGGAGAACACCTCCTGATCGTGACGTTGGGTACCGCCACGACCGTCGAGGCGTTGCGCGGCGACGGCGACTATCTCGGCGGGTTGATCGCCCCGGGCCCCGCGCTGATGCTGCAATCGCTCGCTCAGGGCACCGCGCAGCTGCCAACGCTCGACGCCACGATGCCTTCGGGTGGTCAGGCATTCGCACGCAGCACGACCGAGGCCATTCTTCGCGGCTGCGCTGCCGCGCAGGCTGGTCTCGTCGAACGCAGCTACGCACAGCTCGAGGCACAGCTCGGCGCGCCCGTGCGCTGCGTGCTTTCCGGCGGTGCGCGTCATGCACTCGCACAAACGCTTACGCTGCCATTTACCGAGCACGATCAGCTCGTGCCGGCAGGACTCTACGAAGTCGCGTTAAACGCGGCAGAATCGTCGGCGGCAAAAGCTACCGAGACCCATACCCCGGCAGAAGCACCACTCGACGCCGGACAAGCACGAGGAGGCGTCTGAGATGTTGCGCGCGTTGTTGCTCGTCATGTTTCTCGCCGCAAACGCGGCACTTGCGGCCGTGCAACTGGGCTGGCTGAAATGGCGTGACGTGCTGCCGGAAACCGGCCGCGAACCGGCCCGCGTCAAGACACAACTCGACCCCACTCACATTCGCCTGACGGGCGCAAACATCAGTGGTGGGACACTGGTGCGTGCGTCGTCGGTGACGGCCGAAGCACCGGACAGTGCAAGCGGAAGTACCGCGCCTTCCGACGGCACCGCAGCGTCTGCGGCCGCATCGGCGGCGAGTCAAGCCGTGGCGGCCGCTGCGCCAAGCGTCGTCGCCAGCGACGCGAGCGCGTCTCAGGCGGCCGCAGCCGCCGCCTCGTCTTCCTGCCTCGATATCGGACCGTTTGCCGCAAACGACGCGCAACAAGCGCGCGGTCTGTTGCTCGCCGCGCTACCCGCCGGTCAGGGCGACATTCAGTCGGTCGCCGTCGACAAACGCTACTGGGTGCATCTCGACCCGGTGCCGAACAAGGCCGCCGCTGATAAGCAGGTGGCGCAATTGCGCTCGGCAGGCGTAACCGAATACTTCCTGCTCAACGACGAGGGTTCGAATATCGTCGTCTCGCTCGGGCTGTTCAACGACAAGGACCGGGCGACACGTCTGATGGCGACCGCACAGAAGAAAGGCCTGACGCCGCAATTGAGCGAGAGGCCGAATGCGAAGAGCCGGATCATCTATCGCATTGCCGGTATCAACGCGAACGCGGCAACGCAGGTGCGTGGCGTCGTCACGCAGCAGTGGTCAGCACAACTGGTGAAAGCATGCCCCGCACCAGCGGGAAGCCCGCCGGTCGGGGTGCATTAGCAAACATCCGCACGCATCCTGCGAATCGGCAGTAATTCACGAGGATGCGAGGAAATCTGCGGGCGTTAGTGGGTGCGGTGGCGAGCGCCGCCCGCCGTTCGCCAAGACTTCAGCTCACCCGCTTCAAGTCGACGACCGGCCGTACAACGCCGGTTTGCGTACCACGCGCGTTCTTGACCACAGGCGACACCCACGGGGCAAGACCGGTGGCTTCCGGCGCATCGACGAGGCCCAGTGCTTTGAGGACCGCCACCGCTGCGGTGTAGAGCGCACGCATGTTGCCGTCGACCACCTTGATGGCGATGCCCAGGCCAGCGGAGCGAACACCGATGGTCTGCACACCGTCCGCGCCGATTTTTGCCACCCAGTCACCGGGCGCCATGCGCATGAAGGCGAGGTCGTTGCGCGCGGTGCCCGACACCATCTCCGGCTGCTGCGTCATCGCGTCGAACAGCGTCGAGAGCGCCGCATCGTCACTCGCCGCGAGACGCGCGTAGGCCGCCGCGAGCTTGTCGAGCGGCAGCGCGTAGTTCGGCGCGGAGCAACCATCGATGCCCAGCGGCAGCGCATCGCCTGCAACACCGACAACGTCGCCCACACGGGCGCGAATGCGCTGCTGCAACGGGTGCGAGGGATCGAGATAGGTATCGAGGGGCAAACCGTGTTGTGCGCAATACGCGAGGAAGCCCGCGTGTTTGCCCGAGCAGTTGTGGTGCAGCGGCGTCGGCTTCAGATCGGCCGGTGCACGCTTGCCGGTGGCGGAATAGAACGTCGGCACGTGGCATCCGCACTGCAAATGATGTTCGTCGCACCCCGCTTTGCTCAACAGGCTTTTCACGCCCTCGACGTGAAACGACTCGCCGGAATGGCTCGCACACAGCAGCGCCAGCTCGGGTTGCGTCAAACCAAAGTGAGCCACGCCATCGCCTTCCACGAAGGGCAGCGCCTGAAACGGCTTTAGCGTGGAGCGCGAGAACGTGAGGAACGACGGATCGCCTGCGGCATAGCGCAAGCGCCCTTGCGCGTCGACGACAGCGACCGAACCGTAATGGATGCATTCGACGGTGTCGACACCGTTGGCACCACGCGTGACTTCAACGAGCGGAGCGAGACTCATGATTGCGCTCGCACTTTCTTGAGCAGCGACGTCGTCGAGCGCTGATGTTCGAACGGAATCGCCAACGCCTTGCCGCCCCAGCCGCGCACCAGCGTAGACTCGGGCAACTTGTCCATGTCGTAATCGCCGCCCTTCACCAGAATGTCGGGCTGCACCGCTGCGATCAGCGCTTCGGGGGTCGTCTCACCAAACGTCACCACGTAATCGACGCTTTGCAACGCCGCGAGCAGGGCCGCCCGGTCGTTCTCATTGTTAATGGGCCGGTCGTCGCCCTTGCCGAGGGTGCGCACCGAGGCGTCGGTATTCACGCCGACGATCAGGCATCCGCCGAGCGCGCGTGCTTGCGCCAGATAGGTCACATGACCGCGATGCAGAATGTCGAAGACGCCATTGGTGAACACCAGCGGGCGCGGCAGCGTCGGTGCGAGCGCCGCAAGCGCTTCGCGCGAGAGGATCTTGGCCTCGAAATCGGCCGGAGGAATGACTTGGGGAGTGGACATGACGCTCGATCGAAGTGGACGCGCTATTCGCGAAGATGGCCGCTATTGTCCCACGAGCGGCTTTGCGAGGGTCGACGATGCCGAACGTTCGGCGACACGGGTCCGCACGCAGATGCGCCGCGCAAAAGCAAAAAGGGGCCGAAGCCCCTTTCTTGCTGATACAGCGAAGTTCGCCTGCGAAACAGCTTACGCAGACGCCGCGACCGGTGCCGGTGCGGTCACGGCCGCGAGGCGGACCGTGATTTCCTTGCGGTAGCGGTTCAGGTCCTGCGCCGTCGCGAACGTGCGCTCGAACAGCAGCGACATGTTGTGCAGAATGCGCTCGACCACCTTCTTTTCCCAGCTGTCGTCGAACTTGATTTGCTCGTCGAGCCAGTGTTCGAGCCATTCCGGCTCAGGCAGACGCGACTGCACCGTATCGTTCGGGAACAGTTCCTTGTTCACGTGCAGATTGGTCGGGTGCAGCGGCTTTTCCGTGCGACGCGCCGCAGCCATCAACACGCCGATCTTCGCGAACGCAGCACGTGCGTTATCGCCGAAGGTCGTCATGGCCTTCTTCATGTAGCGCAGGTAAGCGCCGCCATGACGCGCTTCGTCGCGCGAAATGACTTCGTAGATGTGCTTGATGACCGGCTCGGTGTGCCATTCGGCAGCACGGCGATACCAGTGGTTCAGACGGATTTCACCGCAGAAGTGCAGCATCAGCGTCTCGAGCGGCGGTGCCGGATCGAACGGGAAACGCACAGCGTGCAGTTCGGCTTCGGTCGGCACGAGTTCCGGGCGGAAGCGGCGCAGGTACTCCATGAGCACCAGCGAGTGCTTCTGCTCTTCGAAGAACCACACGCTCATGAATGCGGAGAAATCGCTGTCGTCACGGTTGTCGCGCAGGAACATCTCGGTCGCGGGCAGCGCCGCCCATTCCGTGATGGCATTCATCTTGATGGTGCGCGCCTGATCGTCGGTGAGTTGGCTAGCGTCGAATTTGTCCCACGGAATGTCCTTCTCCATGTTCCAACGCACTGCCTCCAGCGACTTGTACAGTTCGGGATACAGCATTTCGGTCATTTCAATTACCCCCAAGGTCGCGAGACCTTACACCAGGACTCAAGATAGTATTGTGAAAGTTTACGCCGAATTTCGACAGACAAAACGGTGAGCGGGTCTCGGTCGGCCCCCGCCGTCCGGTTCCACGTCTTGAACCCTGCCGTCGCGAAAGGACGGCGATTTCACGCCTGTTATCTGGCCGCATCCTGGCAAAATGGCTTAGAGCGACCCTACTAAAATATGGGCAAACTCTTGAATCATAACATAATTCTCCTTAATTACCGTGACGTTTGACACTCACGTGACGGTAATGCGTCGTAATTTTGACGCCTGTCAAATTGTCACGCAAACCTCCTAAGCTGAGGGAGCGAGAGACTTCCCAACACGCACCTCCTGATAGACGGTTGCATGCAGTCAATGCTTACCCTGCCCCGGTCGTCCGGCGGGCGATTTCAGGTGACGCGTCAGGGTATGTCCTTGTGCCACGGGCCTGCGCAGGCGGCGTCCCATGGTCTACGCTGGAAGCAATCGTTCCGAATTTGCGACGACACCACCTCAGCATCATGTCAGGCTGGCCCGGCAATCGCCGTTCGCCCCGCCTCACTTTGAGGATAGTTCTCAGTCGCAATTACGCAACACGTACGACGGGCAGACGCACCGGCTGAACGAGCCGGGCGCCGCCAATGGGCCTACCGACTCGACTGAATCCTTGATCCCTTCACCGATAGGGAGCCGAGCATGGCACTTCAGACACTTCGGGCAAACCGGGTACGCACCGTTCGTCGTCCCGACTTTGCCGCCTGGTTGCGCACCGCCTGCTTTTTGATGGCCGTGGCGGCAGCGCCCAGCGCCCTGGCGTTCGACGCCGGGCAACTCGCCTCGCGGGAAATCCCGTCCGCGCATCTCGTCGGTCAGGGCTCGTTCTCGCGAATGGGCTTCCACCTTTACGACGCCGCCCTCTTCTCTGGCTCGAATCAACTCAGCGCCAACTGGAGTACGCATCCGCTCGTGCTCGACGTGCGCTACGCGCGAAGTTTCAAGTCCCACACGCTCGTACAGCGCAGCCTCATCGAAATGAGCAAGCTGCAAGTCGGGACCGACGCCGAGCGCCAGCACTGGGCCGAAGAACTCGCGCGCATCTTGCCGGACGTCTCCGCGGGACAACACCTCACGGGTGTCTTCCGGCCGGGTGACGGCACGCGCTTCTTCTCGGACGGCAAGCTCATCGGCCAGATCGCAGGCGACGCCTTCGGACGCGCCTTCTTCGCCATCTGGCTGGACCCGCGCACCAGCGCGCCCGACCTTCGCGCGGAACTGATCAGCGACGCCCGCTGAGCCCGCGCCCGGACACGCGTGCTTATCGTGCATATCGTGCCTATGGACATCGATCACGCCGCCGCACTCACGCGCCTGACCCACTACTTCGAGACGTTGACTCGCCAGAGCGTCGGGAATCTGGGGGAGTTCTACACCCCCAACGTCTACGTCAAGACACCGCTGCACGAAGTGCGCAGCGCCGCCGAGGTTGCCTCGCTCCTCACGCATCTGTTCGAGCGCCTCGACGTGCCTCGCTTCGAAGTGACGGCGCAGTTGCTTCAGCACAATCAGGCGTTACTCGTCTGGAACCTCCACTTTCACGCCAAACGCTGGCTCGACGACGAACAGGTCATCCATGGCGCGTCGCATCTTCGGCTCGCACTCGACGGTCGCGTCGCCTACCAGCGCGACTATTGGGATGCGACTGAAGACGTCTATCTGAAGCTCCCCTTTGTGGGACGACTGATACGTTGGCTGCGCGAACGCATGTTTCTTTGAGCCGCCATCGCCCGGCAAAGAGCAGTTTTCTTCAATACACCGCGCAAGCCCCCACCTACAGTCGGAACCTCACACGCGCCGTCATCTGGCGGACGTGATTTGTGCACTCGTTTGCCATGAGGATTCCGATGACCGTCTTCTATTCGATGGCCGCGTTCGCGCTGGCGGCCTCCATCACGCCCGGCCCCGTCAACGTCGTGGCGCTCGGCTCGGGCGCGCGCTACGGGCTGATGCCGAGCCTGCGTCACGTGACGGGTGCGACCGTCGGCTTCGTTGCGCTGCTCGTCGCCGTGGGTTTCGGCGTGTACGAACTACTGCAGCGCTTGCCGGTGCTCCTGCACGCGATCCAATGGTTCGGCGTGGCTTTCCTGCTGTACATGGCGTACAAACTCGCCGTCGACAACGGCGAACTCGGCGACCCCGACACACAACGCGGCCCGACCCTGTCGCACGGCGCTGTCATGCAGTGGCTCAACCCGAAGGCGTGGCTTGCGGCACTCGCGGGCATGGGCGCTTACACGGGCGGCGACCCTACACGCATCTGGCAATTCGCCGCGATCTACTTCGTCGTGTGCTGGTTGTCGGTCGGATGCTGGGCGGCGGCGGGCGCGATGCTGCGGCATCACATGCGAGATCCGAAGCGAGTGCGACGTCTCAATCGCGTGATGGCCGTGCTGCTGGCGGGAAGTGCGGCGTATCTGGTCGCGGCGGGATGATGCCGTGGGATGACGCTCAGGCCACACGCGGCTCGCGATAGTGCCCGGGTGTCGCGGCGAGGAACTGCTTGAAGGTCCGCTGGAAATGCGCCTGATCGGCAAAACCGGCATCAAGCGCGACTTCAGCGATGGCGTGGCCGCGCCGCAGACGCGCCCGCGCATACTGAATGCGCTGGTTCATCAGAAACGCGTGCGGCGTGAGGCCGAACTGCGCACGGAATGCCCGCGTGAGATACGACGCCGACAAGCCCGCCGCCTCGCTTATCTGCGCGAGCGTCAGCGCTTCGCAGCAATGCGCGCGAATGAAGTCGGCGGCGGCGTGCAGCTTGTGCGAGTCGTCGCGCATCGGCTTCGGCGCGGGATTCAACCGCTCGTGCACATCGATGAAGAACTGCTGCACGACGCTCTCGCGCTCCAGTCGATCGCGCGACGCATCGGTGCAAACGTCGTAAAGCCGGTTCAGTCCGTCATACAGCACGACGTCGGTCGACGACATCGGATCGAAAAGATGCAGATCCTGCCCGTGCGCGAACCCCAGCTCGCGTTGCAGATCGCGCAACCACGCCGTGTCCACGAACAGCATGCGATAGGCCCAGGCTTCGTCGCCAATGGGATTACAGGCGTGCACCGCGTCGGGATTCATCACGACGACGCTGCCGCGCCCCACCGTCTCGCGTGCGTGCCCGTTCAGATAGGTACTGCGACCGCCCGTCACCGCGCCGATGGAGAACGTCTCGTGACTATGCAACGCGTAGCACACGCGGCGTCCGTCGAGCACTTCGCGCGCTTCGAGAAACGGCAACGCCGGGTCGCGCCAGAACGTCGACGGGTATGGACACTTGACAGCGGGACATGCGTCAGTAGAACGGGACGATTTCGACATAACCGCGACTCAGTGAAGACGCCAATGATAGCCGTACTGCGCCCCGGACCTCATGCCGCAGGCTTCCCGGTATCCGCCACGGTGTCGGGATCGATCGACAGCGGCGAATTGGCCGGTGGCTCGGCACCGCCGACCGCACCCGCCTCGACGTCGTCGAGCGGGCTCGTGCCATCGGCTTCGGCCACGAGCCACGCGGCAATCGCGTCGCGCTGCGCGTACGCATCCGCTTCGCCAAGCGCAATCAACTCCTGCGTGTAGGACGACTCGAACAGCAAGTAACTCGCAAACGCCGCACCGCGCTCGGCATCCGCACCGATCGCGCCCAGCATCGTGCGAACCGCCCGCGGCAGTTGTTTCAGATGCCGCGCCGCAATCGGCTCCAGACGCTGACTCGGCGAAATCAGCAGCGTCTCGATGGGACGCCATCCGCTCGATTCGCGCTGCGCCTCCGGCACGTAGCGCAGCACGTTGTTGATGTGTTGCAGACGCTCCAGATCCGCCGACAATCCGTCGATGAACACGCTCGCCAGCGCCTGCCCGCCGATCTGCGCAAGGCTCGGATAACCGCCGATACGCTCGCCACTGCTATCGAGTCCGTACTGTCCGTGCGACGCCCCGATGATCAGCACGCGCGAGGCCCCCAGGTGAATCGGCGGACTGAGCGGCGCAATCTGACGCATCGACCCGTCGCCGAAGTACTCGGGCTGGCCGTCGAGATCGAGTTCGATGGCCGGAAAGAGGAACGGGATCGCGCTCGACGCGAGCAGGTGCTCGACCGTCAGCGGCACGGCGCGTGCGAGCCGTAACGAGCGCTTCCACGCCTGAATCGGCTCGGCGCTTTGATAAAAGGTGACGTGTTTGCCCGAGGAGTACGACAGCGCAGTGACCGACAGGGCTTCGAGCGCTCCGGAGGCGAAGACGTCCGGCAAACGGTCGAGACGAATGGCCTGGCGCAGCATGTCGGCCAGCGGCGACCAGTCGAACAGCGAGCGCGGCGAGCGGCGCAGCGCCCAGCCGAGGGAGATGGCGGCGAGCCAACGCGCCCCCGTGCCCGCCATGCCCAGCGAATCCGCGCGAAACACCTGACCTGCGTGGAACTGACGCCAGACGGCGTCGAGTTTCATGACGCCGTGCTGGAAATCGTCTGCATGCGAAGCGAGTGCTGCGGCGTTGATTGCGCCCGCCGACGTCCCGCAGACAATCGGAAACGGGATCGCCCGCCGCGACGGCAGGACCTCGCGTTGTATCGCAGCAATCGCCGCGAGCACGCCGACCTGATACGCGGCGCGTGCGCCTCCGCCCATCAGGACGAGACCGGTACGTTCGCCTGAGATCATGGGGGGCCTCCTCTGCCTTCGCTGTCGTTATTCTTCCCCCGCCGTCAGCCGTCCGAGCCTGCGACCGAAGTCGCGCGCCCTACCACTTCCAGGCGGATTGTTTCCCGGTGCTGCCCGATGCACGGCCCTTGGCCGAAACCTGCGCCGGGGTGTCGCCCTCGGCCTTTGCCGACAACGTGCGCCCCGTAGATTTCGCGGATGTTTTGGCGGATGTCTTGGCCGACGTCTTCGCCGCAGCGGATTTAGCAGGCGTCTTCTTGCTGGCCGGCGCGCGTTTGGTTGCCGTCTTGGCCGCCGTCTTCGTTCCCGGCGCGGCGCGCTTGGTCGCCGTGCCTGACGTGCCCGACGCCTTCGCTGCGTCCTTCGCCGCGCCCGACGCCTTCGTGCCCGCCGAGCCCGCCGTAGCCTTCGTCGCCTTGGCTGCCGCGTCGGACATTTGCGCCGCCGCAGCTTCGGTCATCTGTGCAGCCGAAACGCCTGCCGCCTGCGCAGCAGCGGCGATCTGATCGAACTGCGCACGCATGGCGTTGAACCACATCGACGGGTCCAGCGCGCCGTAGGCGCTGCTCGCCTGCCCAAACGGCGACGCCGACGCACCGGCGTCATTTTCTGAACTGGACTCAGGTGCAGCCTCCGGCTCGACTTGCGGCTCAGGTTCTGGCGCACTCGCCTGCGGTTCCGGTTCGACGTCCTGCGCCGGCTCGGCAGCCGCAAACGGCGAGCGCCAGAGGTTGGCGGCGGCCGCCTGTCCGAACGGGGATGCGCCGGTGTCGGCGGCGCCGCTGTCCGTCGTGCCCGTCGCACTAAAGCTGCCCGTGCCGAACGCGCGCAGCGTCGCATACGTGGCGCGCTGCACTTCGAAGGCCTGAATCGTCGAGCGCAGCACGTTCAGATTGAGCGTGAGCCACTGTTCCACCGCACGCATCTCGGCGATGCGATTTTCGATTTCGTTGGGATCGAGCAACGGCGCGGCGCTTTGCATCAACTGCGTCAGCGGCGAGGTGAATGTCGCGGGCGGACTGAACGCCTCCCACATCTTCTTGAGAATGTCGAAGCCGTTAGGCATGGCACTCGTCGAATCGCTCATTACAGTCTCCAGTCGGGCACGAACGGCAGGTGAAGCACACAGGGCGTATGGCTATCGATCATACGCCGAGCTTGCGCCAGCGGTGTGTCAAAACGGCGCGTCGCCGCCGAAGTCCGGCGCGCGGCGATCCCGCAGCGACGCCAGCCCTTCGCGCACGTCCGGTCCGGAGAATCCCATGAATTCGAGCGCCAGCGACGCGTCGAACGCCGGTCCCGCACTGCGCAGCCAGTTGTTGAGGGCGTATTTCGTCCAGCGAATCGCCGTGCTGGAGCCGCGCGCGAGCTTGTCGGCCACTTCGAACGCCTTCGGCAACAGGTCCGCCTCGTCCACGGTGAGCGACACGAGTCCGATACGCTCGGCCTCCTCGCCGGTCACCGGTTCGCACAGCAGCAGGTAGTACTTCGCCTTCGCCATACCGCACAGCAGCGGCCAGACGATGGCGGCATGGTCGCCCGCCGCCACGCCCAGACGTGTATGTCCGTCGATGATGCGCGCCGTCTTCGCGGCAATCGAGATATCGGCGAGCAAGCCCGCGACCAGCCCCGCACCGACCGCCGGGCCATGCATCGCGGAGACAATGGGCTTGCTGCAATTGATCACGTTGTAGACGAGGTCGCGCGCCTCACGCCACACCCGCGCCCGCACGGCGAAGTCGTCCGCCATGTCTTCGACAAGCGACAGATCGCCGCCGCCGGAAAAGCCCTTGCCTTCGCCACGGATCACAACAGCACGCGTTTCGGGATCACGGTCGATGTCGCGCCACACGTCGGCCAGTTCCTGATGCATGCGATGGTCGGCCGTCGACAGACCGCTCTTGTTCGCCCCGGCCCCCATGATGAGTTCGAGCACGCCGTTCGGATGCCGCTTGAATTGCAGCGACTGGTAGTGTTGATACGGGTCTTGCGACATGGATTACCGCTCCAAAAAAATATCCCCGCATAGGCGGGGATGGGAAACAGCGGCACCGGACATGCCAGCGCCGCCGACGGTCAACAGGTTGATGCGGGACTCATGCGTGGCCCCGCATTCGGATGTCTTTGCAATTACGGGGCGATCACCCACTTGCCGTTGTCGATCTTGACCATCACGCGAGCGCGCTGGTCGAGGCCGAGGTGATCGGTCGGGCTCATGTTCGTGATGCCGTTCGAGACGTGGACGTCCTTGGTCGTTTCCAGCGCATCGCGCAGCGCCTTGCGGAATTCCGGCGTGCCCGGCTTGGCCGTCTTCAGCGCAATCGGAATCGCACGCTCAAGCAGAATGCCAGCGTCCCAGGCATACGAGCCGAAGGCCGCCACCTTGCCCGCGCCGTACTTGGCGTCGAACTTCTTGATGTAGTCGAGCGCGACCGCCTTGGCCGGATGGTCGTTCGGCAGCTGCGCCGCCACGAGCACCGGGCTGGCCGGCAGGTACGTGTTGTTGCAGTCCTTGCCGCACACGCGCAGGAAGTCGTTATTGCCCACGCCGTGGTTGTGATACACGAGGCCCTTGTAGCCACGCTCGGCGAGTGCCTTCGGCGGGAGCGCTGCCGGGGTACCGGCGGCACCCACGACGACGGCGTCGGGGTTGGTCGCCATGATCTTCAGGATCTGGCCGGTGACGCTCGGATCCGTGCGAGCGAAGCGCTCGCTCGCGACCATCTTGATCTTGTGCAGGCCGGCGAACTTGGCGACTTCTTCATAGAAGGCTTCGCCCAGTGCATCGCCCTGACCGATGAAGGCCATCGTCTTCACGCCATGACGGCTCGCATGCTCGGCAATCGCCGAGGCCATCTGCGCGTCGGTCTGCGGCGTCTTGAACATCCAGTAGCGCTTGGCATCGACCGGCTCGATGATGCGAGCGGACGAAGCGAGCGAGATCGTCGGCGTGGTGCCCGAGGCGATGACGTCGAGCATCGCCAGGGTGTTCGGCGTGATCGACGAGCCGATGATGGCGTCGACGTGATTTTCGGAGATGAGCTTCTTGGTGTTCTGAACGGCGGTCGTGGTGTCGGACGCGTCGTCCAGCACGATCCAGTCGACCTTCTGTCCGCCGATTTCCTTCGGCAGCATGGCGACGGTGTCGCGCGCAGGCAGGCCGAGTGAGGCCGCCGGGCCGGTGAGCGAGATGTTCACACCAATCTTGACCTGAGCGGCAGCGCCGCCGGCCAACGCCAGCAACATCGCACCCAGCAGGGCAGTGCGCACGGGGTTTCGCATGGAATTCTCCTGGTCTGGCCCGCGCTTGATTTTTAGAACACGGATGCCCCGGGACGGGCACCTCGCGCCGCGCCGGCGAAAGTAACGGCCGGTGCGCGAACCTGCCAGGCGTGCGCACCGACTCAAGGAGACAAAGAATAGCGGAGGCGGAATTCCCCGCCATATCCGGGTTCACCCTATGGACGTATCGTCCGACACCCCGTGAAGTCACGCCGGATATGGCTCGCAGCCATCTTCACTTTTCCCGTCCACGCGGTTGGCTGTACCCGCCGACTGTACCGTTCGGACTACGATTACTCGTCCAGCGGTGCCACAGACTGATCGATGGCGCCGAAGATCGTCTTGCCCTGCGCGTCGAACATCTCGATGCGCACACGGTCGCCGTAGCGCATGAATGCGGTCTCGGGTGCCCCCTTCTCGATGGTCTCCAGCATGCGCTTCTCGGCAATGCACGCGCTCCCACGGCTGCGATCCTTGTTCGAGATCGTGCCCGAACCGACGATGGTCCCGGCGCGCGCGTTACGCGTCTTGCATACGTGCGCAACCAGCTGACCGAAGTCGAACACCATGTCTTCGCCACACTCCGGTGCGCCGAACTTCTTGTCGTTCCACTTCACCGTCAGCGGACGATGCACACGACCGTCGCGCCAGGCATCACCCAGTTCGTCGGGCGTGATGGCGACCGGCGAGAACGCGCTGGCCGGCTTGCTCTGGAAGAAGCCGAAGCCCTTGGCAAGTTCGGCCGGGATCAGGTTGCGCAGGCTCACGTCGTTGACCAGCATGAGCAGACGCACGCCTTCGAGCGCGCGCGCCGGGCTCGCGCCCATCGGCACGTCCGACGTCACCACGGCGATCTCGGCTTCGAAGTCGATGCCGAAGTCTTCCGAGGCGCAGACGATGTCGTCCGTCGGCCCGATGAAGTCGTCGCTGCCGCCCTGATACATCAGAGGGTCGGTCCAGAATTCCGGCGGCATTTCAGCGCCCCGCGCCTTACGCACGAGTTCGACGTGGTTCACATACGCCGAGCCGTCGGCCCATTGATACGCGCGCGGCAACGGCGCCATGCACTCGGCCGGGTCGAACGCGAAGGTGTTGCGCGCACGGCCGTGGTTGAGTTCGGTGTACAGCGAATGCAGTTGCGGGGCGTAGAACGTCCAGTCGTCGAGCACGCGTTGCAGCGTTGGGGCGATGGCGTCGGCAATGCAGGCGGTCGACAGGTCACGCGCGACGACGATCAGTTGACCGTCGCGCGTGCCATCCTTACGGGTAGCGAGTTTCATGTGATGGCGTCTGCAGGCAGTTTCAGCAGTTTTAGCGGATTCGGACTAAGCGGATTCCAATTTGAGGCCTGGCGATTTTGGCCCGATAGAATGGCGCTTGACGCCGACGATTCTACCTGAGGGCATCGACCGGGCACGGGTCGAGCAGCGCCCCGGCAAGCGGCCATGACAACTATTCAAGAGACACATGACAGCGCCTGAACATCACAACCAGAGTGACAGCGAGATCGAGCGCGAAAGCGAGAAGGACAGCGGCAACGCAGCCCCCGACGAGGAGAAGACCCGCTCGGGCATCCAGTCCATCGAAGTGGGCTTCCGTCTGATCGAAGTCCTCACCGAAGCGTCGAATGCCATGATGCTGCGCGACCTCGCGCACGCGGCCGGCATGAACCCCGCCAAAGCGCACCGTTATCTCGTGAGCTTCCAACGGCTCGGACTCATCGTGCAGGACCCGGTCAGCGGACGTTACGACCTCGGCCCCTTCACGCTGCGCATGGGCCTCGCGCACCTCGCGCGCATCGACGCCTTCAAGGCCGCGCGCTTCGCCATGTCGGAACTGCGCGACGCCATCGATCAGACCGTGGGATTGGCCGTCTGGGGCAATCAGGGACCGACCGTGGTGCACTGGCTCGAATCGACGTTTCCGATGCGTGTGCCGCTGCGTCTGGGCGACGTGATGCCCATGCTCGAATCGGCTGCCGGTCGGCTCTTCGCCGCCTATCTGCCCGAGCGTCAGACCGCCCCGCTGATCGACGCCGCCCTCGCCGACTTGCAGCATGCGTCGCGCCATCATCTGCCCGCGACGCGCGCGGAGTACGAAGCGGTGCTCGACGATGTGCGCGCGCATCGGGCGGCACGCGTCGAAGGCACGGTCCTGCCGTCCGTCAACGCGTTCTGCATGCCGGTGTTCGACGCGACAGGGCAACTCGTGATGGGTCTCATGGCACTCGGCCCCGAGAGTCGCTTCGACGCGCGCTGGGGCGGTCCCATCGACACGGCCTTGCGCACGCTCGCCCAGAACCTTTCCGCCGACCTCGGGCACGCGCAGGCCCCCGGGGGGAAACGCTGAAAGTTGGGGGATGAACGACAGAAAACAGGGACTGTCGAACTCAGTTCATTGCAATATGAGATCCTGAGCTTCTGACGTTCCGATCGATTTCATCTCGTGTCTTTGCCGCCCGCTGGTACGCCTCCTCAAGCGACGCCCGACATGCCTGCCGCCCCCGATACGTCGGAGGCCTCGGGCATGACTGACGTCGTCGAGCACACGCCTGCCGGGCCGTCAGGCACCGGACGACCGCGCAGACGCTGGGGGCTGTGGGCCGCCGTGCTCATGGCAGTGTTCGTCGTACACATCCTCATCGCGTTTTGGGTCGCCGTCCATCGCACGAAGCTCGACGACACGCCGATCCCCAGCATTCCGATCACCCTGATCCCGCTCAAACCGGTCGCGCCCCCTGAACCGCCTGAACCGCCGCCGCCCAAACCCAAGCCGGTCGTAAAACCACGTCCGCCCGCCCCTGCGCCGCCCGACACGCTCGCCGCGCCGGTCGCCACGGATACGCCAGGCCCAGTGGCCGCGTCGGAGACGGTGGCAGGCGAAGGCAACACGCCCGGCGCGAAGGCGTCGGACGCCGCGGCCGCACCCGGTGTGCCGCTCACGGCCGCCGCGGCGAACGGCGACAAGTTCGATCCACCGCCCTCCGTCACGCTGACCTACGACGCGCTCATGAACGGCGTGCGCAACCAGACGGGACAGCTCCACTGGGTCAACGAGAACGGGCATTACACGCTGCGCGTGGCTGTGCCCATCATCTTCTTCGGCACCTTCGAGTTCATCAGCGAAGGCGGTTACGACGCGAACGGCATCGCGCCGTCCCGTTATGTGGAAAAACGCGGGCGTCGCGCGGAGTACATCACCGATTTCCATCGTGACGCCACGCCCACGCTGCACTTCTCCCGCTCGGGCCAGTCGGTGCCGCTTGCGCCCGGCGCTCAGGACCGGTTCAGCGTGATGATGCAACTGGCGAGCTACGCGCGGGGCAATCCCGAGCGCTACACTCAGGTCGGCGTGACGCACGAGTTCACCGTGGTCGACACGGATAGCAGCGAGGTGTGGCCGGTGCAGTACGTGGGTAGCGAGACGATGGCCACGCGCAACGGTTACGTCGAGACGCGCCACTTCACACGTCTGCCACGTAAGGCGGGGGACGAGCGGCGCGTGGATATCTGGCTCGCGCCATCGCTCGACTGGCTGCCGGTGCGCGTGAAGCAGACGGAGCCGTCCGGCAACGAGTTCGAGCTGATCTTCACGGAGAAGTCGGCCCCGTGAGGAAGCACTGAGTCCAAACCGGCGACACGCCTCGAACGCGTTCGACGCGCTGTATGCCGCCGTACTAAACCCCTCACGACACAGGGTTTTCCGTCTCGAAAACCGACGCAAAATTCCTTAGAATTTTGAGTGATGCAGGCGCTATGCGGGTGGGCGGCGAAGTGTTGCCCAACTACGACGAAACGGTCTGCAAAGTCCCGATGTTCCTGACATAATCAGAAGCATCCCAGTGCATCGACGCCCATCGACATCACCTCGCAACGCATCGACGAACCCAGGGGGCCGCCCATGAAAGTCAGTGCCAACGGAGCATCGATTCATTACGCGGTAGATGGCCACGGTCCGTGGCTCACGCTGGCGCACCCATTGGGTGCAGATCTCACCGTCTGGGACGATCTGGTCCCCGAACTGACGGCCCACTTCCGGGTACTCCGATACGACAGCCGTGGTCACGGCCGCAGCGATATCACGCACGGCCCGTACTCCATCGAGCAACTGGCTGCCGACGCGACCGCCCTGCTCAACTCGCTGGAGATCCCGTCGACGCATTTCGTCGGCATCTCGATGGGGGGCGCGGTGGCGCAGCAAGTGGCGCTGGACGCCCCCGAGCGCATCGCAAGCCTGACGCTGATCGATACCACGGCCGGTTACGACGATGCCGATGCCAGGACGTTTCTGGAGCGCGCAGCGACGGCTCGCGCGCACGGTATGAAGGATCTCGCGGCGGGTACGCTCGAACGCTGGCTTGGAGCGCACTTTCGCAAACATCACCCGGCACAGGCCGAGCGCATCCGCGCCCTCGTCGCGCATGCCGCCCCGGAGGGGTTTGCGGCGTCCTGCGAGGCACTCGCGGCGTTCGACGTCCGGGCGCGCCTGTCCGAGATCGACGTGCCGACGCTGGTGCTGGTCGGGGAAAACGACCCGTCGACGCCGCCCGCCGTGGCCCGCCGGATCGCCAACGGCATTGCAGGCGCGCAGTTGGCGATCGTGCCGGACGCGGCCCATCTGTCGATCGTCGAACAGAAACAGTTCGTAACGAATGCCCTTGCAACGTTTTTGCTCGGGGCCGCATCTAACGTTTGAACCCTGCAAAAAGAACGACTTGCAGGGGTGCTTGCAGGACTTGTAGCGTGACCTTTACAAAAGGAGGGCCAAAACCATTGAATTCGTCAGCCGGTGTGCCGATAAGCGAATCATGGGGCGTTGCCTCTTGAAATCGCGCCGCGTCGCCCCTATGTGGGTTACTCAGGACCATGCAGGAACACCAGGAGAGTTGCCATGCTCATGATTTACAACAGCCCGAACTACTGTGTCGTTGAGTTTGCCGCGGATAACGGCAATCACTCGCTGTCCGCCGGCGGTTATGAAATCGTGGACAAATCCGCCGGCCGCGAGATTTTCCTCGACGGCTCGCTTGCCCGGCAATTCCGTGAAGAAGTGCAGAAGTTGATCGCCAGCGAACCTTCCGAGGACGAAGTCGACGAATTCCTCGGCCAGTTCGACACCTTCATGACGAACCCGGTTGTGCTCCACTGATACCGACTCCATTCGGTAGTACCCACGAAAAACCCTCGCCATGGCGAGGGTTTTTTCATGGTGCGAGAACCCGGCACACCCCTGACGCGATGTCAGGGTTTGCCTTCCGCCCCCGTCCTCCCGCCTTCCCGGCCGGTCGATGGTCGGCGCTTCGTCCCGACTTCCTGCTCAGCACTGCTGCCACGGCAACCCGTCGAACCGCCAGCCGTTCACGGCATTGCGGTGATGCGAGGCGTCCAGATCGCCCTCGAAGCCGTGCAAGACGCCGTAGACGTTCAGGAAGCCCGCCGCTTCCAGCGCCTCGCCGGCTGCCGTGCTGCGGTTGCCGCTGCGGCAGATCAGCAGCACCGGGCGCTCACCGCCCGCCCCGGCCAGCTTGCGCACGCTCTGCACGAAGTGCGGGTTGACTTCCCAGTCCGGTCCGTCGTTCCAGGCCACGTGGATCGCCCCCACCGGGTGCCCCACGAACAGATGCTCGATTTCACTGCGGCAATCGACGAACAGCGCGTTGGCGTTGGCTTGCAGGAACTTGTGAGCGGCGCTCGGGAGCAGGAATTCCATGTCGTTGGGCAAACACTGGCAAGAAGTTGGCGGAAAAGTCGCAATAGGTCGCGGGCAAGCCGGGCAGCCCCGCCCATCAGGCGGCGGCGCGCAGCGGTGAGCGCGAAAACCATTACAATTATAGGTTTTCCGGCCACTCCAGGGCGACGTCCGTCATGACCACCGCAACCCCACCCGCCTCGATCGCACGATCAGCACTGCAATACACGCGCGGTCAGGCGCTGCCCGCGCTGCTCGAGAAACGCATCCTGATTCTGGACGGCGCCATGGGGACGATGATTCAGCAGTACAAGCTGAACGAAGCGCAGTACCGTGGCGAGCGTTTTGCCGACTTCGCGCACGACGTGAAGGGCAACAACGAGCTGCTCTCGCTCACGCGCCCGGACGTCATCAGCGAAATCCACGGCAAGTATCTGGCCGCCGGTGCCGACATCCTCGAGACGAACACCTTCGGGGCGACGACGATCGCGCAGGGCGACTACCACATGGAAGACCTGGCCGACGAGATGAACCGCGAGTCGGCACGTCTCGCCCGCGAAGCCTGCGCGGCGTACAGCACGCCGGACAAGCCTCGCTTCGCCGCCGGTGCCATCGGCCCGACGCCCAAGACCGCGAGCATCAGCCCGGACGTGAACGACCCCGGCGCGCGCAACGTCGACTTCGACCAGCTGCGCGACGCGTACTACGCACAGGCGAAGTCGCTGATGGAAGGCGGCGTGGATCTGTTCCTCGTCGAAACCATCTTCGACACGCTCAATGCCAAGGCCGCGCTCTTCGCCATCGACGAACTGTTCGAGGACACCGGCGAGATTCTGCCGATCATGATCTCCGGCACCGTGACGGACGCCTCCGGGCGCATTCTGTCCGGCCAGACGGTCGAGGCCTTCTGGAACTCGCTGCGTCACGCCCGCCCGCTCACGTTCGGCCTGAACTGCGCGCTCGGCGCGACGCTCATGCGTCCGTACATCGCCGAGCTGGCCAAGCTGTGCAACACCTACGTGTCGGTCTACCCGAACGCCGGGCTGCCCAACCCGATGAGCGACACGGGCTTCGACGAGACGCCCGACGTCACGTCCGGCCTGCTGCGGGAGTTCGCGCAGGCGGGTCTGGTGAATCTGGCGGGTGGCTGCTGCGGCACGACGCCGGAGCACATCGCCGAGATCGCGCGCGCACTGTCGGACGTCAAGCCGCGCCGCTGGCCCTCGCAGTACCGCGCTGAAGCCAGCAGCGCCATCGACGCCGACGCGAACATCTAATACAGAACGGATTGCCCCATGAGCCAAACGTCTCTCAATGCGCCGGTCCCGCCGATGCGCCTGTCCGGCCTTGAGCCTTTCAACATCGGCGAGGGCACGCTTTTCGTGAACGTCGGTGAGCGCACCAACGTCACCGGTTCGAAAGCGTTCGCGCGCATGATTCTGAACGGCCAGTTCGACGAAGCGCTCGCGGTCGCCCGCCAGCAGGTCGAGAACGGCGCGCAGGTCATCGACATCAACATGGACGAGGCCATGCTCGATTCCAAGGCCGCGATGGTTCGCTTCATGAACCTGATCGCGTCCGAGCCGGATATCGCGCGCGTGCCGATCATGATCGACTCGTCGAAGTGGGAAGTGATCGAAGCGGGTCTGAAGTGCGTGCAGGGCAAGGCCATCGTCAACTCGATCTCGCTAAAGGAAGGCCACGAAGCGTTCGTGCACCACGCGAAGCGCATTCGCCGCTACGGTGCTGCCGCCGTCGTGATGGCGTTCGACGAGCAGGGTCAGGCCGACACCTACGCCCGCAAGACAGAAATCTGCCAGCGCAGCTATCGCGTGCTGGTCGACGAAGTGGGCTTCCCGCCCGAAGACATCATCTTCGACCCGAACATCTTCGCGGTCGCGACCGGCATCGAAGAACACAACAACTACGCGGTCGACTTCATCAACGCCACACGCTGGATCAAGGAGCACCTGCCCGGTGCGAAGATCAGCGGCGGCGTGTCGAACGTCTCGTTCTCGTTCCGCGGCAACGACCTCGTGCGTGAAGCAATTCACACCGTGTTCCTGTACCACGCGATTCAGGCGGGCATGGACATGGGTATCGTGAACGCCGGTCAGCTCGGCGTGTACGAGAACCTCGATCCCGAGCTGCGCGAGCGCGTGGAAGACGTGGTGCTCAACCGTCGCGACGACAGCACCGAGCGTCTGCTGGAAATCGCCGATCGCTTCAAGGGCGGCGCGGCCAAACGCGAAGAGAATCTGGAGTGGCGCAATCAGCCGGTCGAGGCACGCCTCGCCCACGCGCTGGTGCACGGCATTACGACCTTCATCGTCGAAGACACCGAGGAAGTGCGTCAGAAGATCGCCGACGCGGGCGGTCGTCCGATTCAGGTCATCGAAGGCCCGCTCATGGACGGCATGAACGTCGTGGGCGATCTGTTCGGCGCAGGCAAGATGTTCCTGCCGCAGGTCGTGAAGAGCGCGCGCGTGATGAAGCAGGCCGTGGCGCATCTGGTGCCGTTCATCGAAGAAGAAAAGGCCCGCATGGCCGCCGCCGGCGAAGACGTCCGCTCCAAAGGCAAGATCGTGATCGCCACGGTCAAGGGCGACGTGCACGATATCGGCAAGAACATCGTCACCGTGGTGCTTCAGTGCAATAACTTCGAAGTCGTCAACATGGGGGTGATGGTGCCGTGCGCCGAAATCCTCGCGAAGGCGAAGGAGGAAGGCGCGGACATCATCGGCCTGTCGGGCCTGATCACGCCGAGCCTCGAAGAAATGGCTTACGTCGCCGCAGAAATGCAGCGCGACGATTACTTCCGTCTGCGCAACATTCCGCTGCTCATCGGCGGTGCCACGACCTCGCGCGTGCACACGGCCGTGAAGATCGCTCCGAACTACGAAGGCCCGGTGATCTACGTGCCGGACGCATCGCGCTCTGTGTCCGTGGCGTCGAACCTGCTCTCCGACGAAGCCGCTGAGCGCTATCTCGCCGACGTGAAGACGGATTACGAACGCGTGCGCCAGCAGCATGCGAACCGCAAGGCCACGCCGATGGTGTCGCTCGCGACCGCGCGCGAGAACAAGTACAAGATCGACTGGTCGAGCTACGTGCCGCCGAAGCCGAAGTTCATCGGCCGCCGCGTGTTCAAGAACTACGATCTGGCCGAGCTGGCCGAATTCATCGACTGGGGTCCGTTCTTCCAGACGTGGGATCTCGCCGGTCCGTACCCCGCGATTCTCAAGGACGAAATCGTCGGCGAGTCGGCAACACGCGTGTTCGCCGATGGTAAAGAGATGCTCGATCGCCTGATCAAGGGCCGCTGGCTGACCGCCAACGGTGTGATCGCGATGCTGCCCGCAAACGTCGTGAACGACGACGACATCGAGATCTACACGGACGAGTCACGCTCGGAAGTGGCGTTCACGTGGCACAACCTGCGTCAGCAGACGGAACGTCCGGTGGTCGACGGCGTGCGTCGTCCGAACCGCTCGCTCGCCGACTTCGTCGCCCCGAAGGACAGCGGCGTAGCCGACTACATCGGTGTGTTTGCCGTGACGGCGGGCCTCGGTGTGGACGCCAAGGAAGCCGGTTTCCTCGCCACGCACGACGACTACAGCGCGATCATGCTCAAGGCGCTGGCCGACCGTCTGGCCGAAGCGTTCGCCGAATGCATGCACGCGCGTGTGCGCCGCGACTTCTGGGGCTACGTGAGCGACGAACAGCTCGACAACGATGCGCTCATCAAGGAACAGTACGTCGGCATTCGCCCTGCACCGGGCTATCCGGCCTGCCCCGAGCACTCGGTCAAGGGTCCGATGTTCCACTATCTGCAAGCGCATGAAATCGGCATGAGCGTGACGGAATCGCTCGCCATGCTGCCTGCGGCCAGCGTCTCGGGCTTCTATCTGTCGCATCCGGACAGCACGTACTTCAGCGTCGGCAAGATCAGCCCCGATCAGGTCGAGGACTTCATGGAGCGTACCGGTGTGGACGAAGCGACGGCGCGACGCCTGCTGGCACCGCAACTGTCGTAACAACGTTGTCATAAAGACCGGCCATCGTCGAACGAGACGTCCGATGGCCGGTCCTGCCGCCGCCCGTCCTGCCGTCCCCGTCCCACCAGCCGTACCTACCCATGTTTCGCCATGCGATATCCGAACGCCGTTCCGGCGGGATGACTTCCGTCCGTCAGAACCCGATGCCATAATGCGGCGGCGCAACATGCCCGCCTGGCCCGTTGCATCCGCCCATGTCAGCCGCCTCAAGTCGAGACGTTCCATGCAAGCACTGCACAGCATCCAGAATTTTCAGCTCCTCCCGCTGCTCAACACGCTCATCTCGCTGTTCGTCGCGTTCGTGCTCGGCACGATCATCGGCGTGGAACGGCAAGTGCGCCAACGCACGGCGGGTTTGCGTACCAACGTGCTCGTGGCCGTCGGTGCGGCGGCCTTCGTCGATCTGTCGATGCGGCTCATGCCGGGCGACACGCGTGTGATTGCGTACGTGGTGTCGGGCGTCGGCTTCCTCGGCGCGGGCGCGATCATGAAGGACGGCGCATCGGTGCGCGGCCTGAACACCGCCGCCACGCTGTGGGGCTCGGCCGCCGTGGGGGCCGCAGCCGGGGCGAGTCTGATCGTCGAAGCGGTCGTCGTGGCGTTCTTCGTGTTGGCCGCCAATACGTTGCTGCGCCCCGTCGTGAACCGCATCAACCGCGCGCCGATCAACGAGGCGACGTCGGAAGCCTCGTATGCGTTGTCCGTCATCTGCGCCCGCACTACGCAGCGTGAAGTGCTCGACAAGGTGGAGGCGTGGCTCGAAGCGTCGAACTATCCGGTGCGCGCGCTCGACATCCATCCGTTCGGCGAAGCGGAAGTCGAAATCGAAGCGCTGCTGCTGCCGACGGCCGTCAAAGCGGGCGAACTCGATGCGCTCACCGACCATCTCGAAACGCTGCCGGGCGTGAATCAGGTGTTCTGGTCAAGCCGTTCGGATGACTAACTAACAAGTGAATTCGATGGGCCGTTTCCCGTGCATATGCGTGGGAAATCGCCTAGGAAAAAGCCGAATTACATTCAATTACAAACCCTTACAGCACCGCACGTCGCAGCTTCTTAGACTGGAATCTCACTAACGCAAGTGATGCCTGCACGAAAGACGTTCCTACCCAGTGCAGCGCAAAGCAAAGGAGTCCATCTGATGAAGAAGCTGATTATTTCGGTTGCTGCCCTGACCCTCGCCGGTGCTTCGGCACTGAGTTTCGCTCAAGGCTCTGCGGGCGGTGGCGCAGCCGGCCCTGGCGGCGGCACGACGACGGACCCGTCGGCAACGATGCCTAGCCAGGCCAACCCGAACGCACGTCAGTCGGCCCCGACGCCGGGCGCACAAACGATGACGCCGTCGGACCCGCATCCGAATTCGAAGGCGCAGCATCCGCGTCACAGCACCAAGAAGACGCCGAATAATGGCAACACCGGCAACGGTGCGACGAATGCCCCGGATAACGCACCGGGCAAGGCTCAGTAAGCGGGAGAAGGTCCGCAATCACGTCGAGCGCTGATGTCGTCGTTCAAACGTCGCATCGCCCGGACCGGCACCCGCGCCGCCACTGCTCAGGCCCTCGCGGCCTGATTCAAACCCCTCGCCCGGGGGCGGCCCGGTCCGACAGTTTCGACAACGCATAAAAAAAGCAGGCCCGCGATTCGCGGCCTGCTTTTTTCGTGTTCGGCGCAGGCATCCTACCTGCACCCCGAACACCCGGTGACGCCAGACGATTATCTGGCGCTCACTTCCCACATCACTGCACCACCTTCCGCGTTCGCTTCCTTGAGCATGTTCAGCAGCGGGTAGGCGCGTTGCGAGAGACGCAGACGGTTGTCCTCGTCTCGATCCTCCGACTTCTTGCCCTCGCTTTCTTTGTCGGCTGCGGCTTTATCTTCCGCTATCGCAGCTTCCAGCTTGGCGATGGCATCGCCTGTTTCGTCCGATCCGATTGCGCCGCGTTCGCCGAGCTTCTTGCCGACGATACCCAGCAGCAACTGCGCGAGATTCTCGAGCATGTTGATCGTGGGCGATGCGTGCGCCTTAAACGTTACCAGCATGGTTGGCTCCCTATTCGAGTTATCACCACCGCCGTCCCGTACCTCCACGGCCTGTCGTCTGCCTGATGGCCGCGTGGCGTTTGCGTGGCACCTGAGTGTGACCTGAGTGAGCCTGTTACGCAATGAGGGGTACCGGCGGGCACCGTGACTTCATCATACACCTGTTAAAATCCGGTGCTGACGATTCAATTGCCTGTCCGGACGCGTCCGGACGCACCCGAAACACCCGCCAATGCTACCCGCACAAAAGAATGCTCTCGTCGCGCTGATCGGCGACGTCGTCGCCGGTTTGATGCCCGCGGACGGCACCGCGCCTGCCGCGCCCGTCATCCTGCTCGAACGCCCCAAAGTGGCCGCCCACGGCGATCTGGCCTGTAACGTGGCCATGCAGCTCGCCAAGCCGTTGCGCGCCAACCCGCGCGAACTGGCCCAGAAGATTGCCGACGCGATCCTCGCCGACGCCCGCGCCAAGGGCCTCGTCGACGCCGTCGAAATCGCCGGCCCCGGCTTCATCAACTTGCGTCTGGCCAATGCCACCAAGCAATCGGTCGCGCGCGCGATCCTGACCGAAGGCGCTGCCTTCGGCCGTCGCGCCGCCAGCAACGAAGCCGCCCCGGTGCTCGTCGAGTTCGTCTCGGCCAACCCGACCGGCCCGCTGCACGTGGGTCACGGCCGTCAGGCCGCGCTCGGCGACACGATCTCAGCGCTGCTCGGTACGCAAGGCCGTCCGGTGCATCGCGAGTTCTACTACAACGACGCCGGCGTGCAGATCCAGACGCTCGCCACTTCGGTGCAGGCACGCGCCCGTGGCTTCAAGCCGGGTGACGCCGAATGGCCGGAGTCGGCCTACAACGGCGACTACATCGGCGACATCGCGCAGGATTTCCTCGCCGGCAAGACGGTGCAGGCTTCCGACGGCGCGCCCGTCACGGGCAGCGGCAGTGTCGAAGACATCGACTCGATCCGCGCCTTCGCCGTGGCCTATCTGCGCCGCGAGCAGGACATCGATCTGCAAACGTTCGGCGTCATCTTCGATCAGTACTACCTCGAATCGTCCCTGTACGCCGACGGCAGCGTCGAGCGCACCGTGCAGGCACTCATCGACGCCGGCGTCACGTACGAACAGGAAGGCGCGCTGTGGCTGCGCACGACCGACTACGGCGACGACAAGGACCGCGTGATGCGCAAGACCGACGGCACGTACACGTATTTCGTGCCGGACGTCGCGTATCACACGCGCAAGTGGGACCGTGGCTTCCATCAGGTCATCAACGTGCAGGGCTCGGACCACCACGGCACCATCGCGCGCGTACGCGCCGGTCTGCAAGCGCTGGGCATCGGCATTCCGAAGGGCTACCCCGACTACGTGCTGCACAAGATGGTCACCGTCATGCGCAATGGCGAAGAGGTGAAGATCTCCAAGCGCGCAGGCAGCTACGTGACGGTGCGCGATCTGATCGAATGGTCGGGCGGCATTACGGCGGAAACGCCGGTGACGGACCCCGCCGAGCGTGAAGACGCCCTGCGCCGTGGCCGCGACGCCGTGCGATTTTTCCTAATTTCGCGCAAAGCCGACACGGAATTCGTGTTCGACGTGGATCTCGCGCTCAAGCAGAACGACGAAAACCCGGTGTATTACGTGCAGTACGCCCACGCGCGCATCTGCTCGATCCTCACGCAGTGGGCCGGTGACGAAGCCTCGCTCGCGAACACCGACCTCGCGCCGCTCGACAGCGAACGCGCGCTCGCGCTGCTGCAACTGCTGGCCGAGTACCCGGACATGCTCACGCGTGCCGCCGAGGAACTTGCGCCGCACGCCGTGGCCTTCTATCTGCGGGATCTGGCCGGCGCGTTCCACTCCTTCTACAACTCGGATCGCGTGCTGGTCGACGACGAGACCGTGAAGCATGCGCGTCTGGCGCTGCTCGCGGCGACGCGTCAGGTGCTGCGCAACGGGCTTGCCGTGCTGGGCGTGTCGGCCCCGGCCAAGATGTAAGTTATCCAACCACTCCGAACGGCAAACGCATCGGAACTCTGTAAGGACGGAATCGACTCGATGGCAAACACACGTCGACCCCCCCGCCAGCGGGGCGGTACTTTTCTGGGCATCGTGCTCGGCCTGATCGTTGGGCTGGCCGTTGCCGTCGTCGTCGCGCTCTACATTACGAAGACGCCAACCCCGTTCGTCGAAAAGACGCCGCCGCGTCCTGCCGACAACTCGCCGGCCGCGCAGGCACCGGACCCGAACAAGTCGCTCCAGCCGCGCACGCCGCTGCCGGGTGCCGCGTCGGGGACCACCGCGCCGGAAACGCCTTCGGCAGCCGAAACGTCACCGCTCGTGCCGGGTAACCCGGCCACGCCGGTGACGCCGCCGGCCGCCTCCGCACCGACGGCCCCGGCCACGCCCGCGCAGAAGCCCTCGCCGGCCGACATCCTCAACGGCAAGTCGACGGTGCCGGTCGCGCCGCCGACCACGCCGCCCGCGAGCGCCACGGATAACGCCAGCACGGGTTACTACCTGCAAGTCGGCGCGTTCAAGTCGCAGACGGACGCCGAGCAACTGCGCGCCAAGCTGGCCCTCTCGGGCTTCGAAGCGAAGGTCACGCAGCGCGACGCCAACGGTCTCACGCTCTACCGCGTGCGCCTCGGCCCGTACGGCAAGCTCGACGAAATGAATCACGTGCGTCAACGCCTGCAGGATGGCGGGTACGACACGGCAGTGATACGCTTCACGAAGCAATGAACGCGAAAGGCGTTGCCCCACAAAGGCAACGCCTTTTGTTTCACTGACGAGACGTTGAACCCGGCGAAACATCGCCGGTCATACGCACTAGCTAATTTGGCTGAATCCGGGATATGGTTTTGCTGGCGCGCCGCTCACCGATGATGGATAACCCGGCGCGTTAGTCTCACTCCTATACAAAGATCATGAAAAAACTTCTTGGTGCCGTTCTGATTTCTTTCGGTTTCCTCTCGGGTGTCGCCTCGGCGTCGCCTGAAGCACCGGTCTCGGGGACCGACTATCTGACGATTCCGCAGCAGCCGCTGTCGGCAGGTCCGGGCAAGATCGAAGTGACCGAGTTCTTCTGGTATGGCTGCCCGCATTGCAATGCGCTGGAGCCGTCGCTGGAAAAGTGGGTGAAGGCCCAGGGCAAGGACGTCGTGTTCAAGCGCGTGCCGGTTGCCTTCCAGAGCCGCTTCGAGCCGCATACGCGTATGTATCTCGCGCTCGCCGCCATGGGTAAGGATGCCGAACTCACGCCGAAGGTCTTTAATGCGATCCACGTCCAGCACAACTACCTGCTGACCAAAGAAACGCAAGCAGACTTTCTTGCAACGCTGGGCGTCGACAAGCAAAAGTACCTCGACACTTACAGCAGCTTTGGCGTCGACAACGGTGTGAAGACGGCCAACAAGACCTGGCAGGACTACAAGATCGACGGCGTGCCGACGATCGCCATCCAGGGCAAGTACCTCGTCTCCCCGGCCACGTCGGGCGACGCGCTGCAAAAGCAGGGCAAGCCGGCGACGACCGAGCAGCAGACGTTCGATGCGGCGCTCAAGACGGCCGACTCGATCATCAACCAGATCCGCGCGAAGAAGATGTAAGCCTCGCGGCTCCTAAAGCCCGGCCCCGGCCGGGCTTTTGCGTTCTATGGCAACAATGGCAGCACATACGACATCACCGAAGGTTTTCATCACCGGCGCGTCCAGCGGGCTGGGACAGGCGCTCGCGCGTCACTACGCGGCACAGGGCGCGATTCTCGGGCTCGTCGGACGCCGTGGCGACAAGCTGACCGATCTCGCGGCCACGTTGCCGCATCCGCATGCCGTTCACTGTTACGCGCTCGACGTGCGCGACGCCCTCGCGTTGCGCGCTGCGGCGGGCGACTTCATGGCGCGTCACGGCGTGCCGGACATCGTGATCGCCAATGCGGGCATCAGTCACGGCGTGAACACGGAGGACCCTGCGGATCTGCCGCACTTCGCGTCCGTCATGGACACCAACTGGATGGCGATGATCGCGACCTTCAGCCCGTTTGTGGGGCCGATGCGTGAGCGCAAGCGCGGCACCCTCGTGGGCATCGGCAGCGTGGCCGGTGTGCGCGGTCTGCCGGGGCATGGTGCGTACAGCGCCTCCAAGGCAGCGGCGATGACGTATCTCGAAAGCCTGCGGGTCGAATTGCGCGCAGACAAGGTGGCCGTCGTGACGATTGCGCCGGGCTACATCCGCACGCCGATGACCGACGGTAATCCGTTCCCGATGCCGTTTCTGATGGACTCGGACAAGTTCGCACGCAAGGCGGCAGCGGCCATTGCACGTGGCAAGCGCTTCGCGGTGCTGCCGTGGCAGATGGGCGTTGCAGCCTTTGGCATGCGATGCCTGCCACGCTGGCTGTACGACATGCTGTTCGCCCGCGCCCCGCGCAAGCCGACGCTGGCGCAGCGTCAGGCGCGCGACGCCGCGAAAGACCGGGTAAGCTGACTCGGACATCCCCCAAAATGCCGGACGAAGCGGGGAGATGCACGTCCCCGCGCGTTAGAGTGCCCCGCATTCCTAATGCGCGGTGCCCTCATGATTGCCATCCTCACGCGAGCGTCGTTACGCGCTTGTCTGCGCTTCGACGTCTTTCTTAACGTTATCCGGTGCGTCGCTCGACGCGCCGTCTCCCGCCCTACGTCGCCTCTCGTCGGACTCGCCATCGCAACGTCGATGACCGGGTGCGCCGCGATGGCCCCCGGCAACTGGCAGGTGTTCGGACCGCCGCCCTCTTATGTGCGGCCTGCGCCGGTCATCGTCGGTCCGGCACCGGCCATCGTTCAACCTGCACCTGTCGTCGTCACGCCCGCCCCTGTCATCGTGGCACCGCCCCCTGCCGTGATTCAACCTGCCCCTGTCCTCGTGACGCCCGCCCCAGCCTTGGTCCGACCGGCCCCCGTCATCGTGCAGCCCGCACCGGTCATCGTTGGCCCGCGTCAGCCGGTTGTCATCGTTCCCGCGCAACCCCGTTCGTCGCGGGACGCCGCGCACTTCCTGCGCGAGCGCTGCTATCTCGAGAAGGGTGGCTGCTATACGAGCGAGTATCGGGAAGGCTACGAATTCGATCCGTCCACCGGCACCTGGGGCTGGGTGGGGCGGCGCGACTATCGATGGAAAGGCAGCCGGGGGAATCGGTGACTATGCGCTGACCTCCCCGCCGACCGCTGCCCCGCGATATCGCATTCCCTGCGTGAAACACGCCGTCTCACGCAAGATTCGGTCGTAATTTTGACCCGTTGTGGTGCATTCCAAACCTGCGTTAGAGTGTTCGTGTAACTTGAACAGAGGTATACACGACGTTAAACCGGATTCGCCGCCATAGAGCGGACGCGTGTGCAAACGGCGATAGCAGCGATACGCCGATCCATACCGATCCGACTGCGGCACTCCCAACCAAGCAGGAGAGGCACATGCAGACAACCCCCGCCGGCACGCCGGTCATCGACCCGGCGCTGCGACGCAAAGCGGTGATCGGTTCTACCCTGGGCAACGCGTTCGAGTGGTTCGACTTCACGGTTTACGGTCTCTTCGCGGTGGTCATCGCGAAACTCTTCTTCCCTGCGGATAACGATACGACGTCGCTGCTCGCGAGCGTGGCCTCGCTTGGCGTGGCGTTCTTCTTCCGTCCCATCGGCGGGCTGGCCTTCGGTCTGTACGCCGACCGCGCGGGCCGCAAGTCGGCGCTGTCGGTCATGGTCCTGCTCATGGCGCTCGGCACCGGGCTGATCGGCATTGCACCGACCTACGCGACCATCGGCTTCGCGGCACCGCTGCTGATCTTGCTGGCTCGCGTGATTCAGGGCTTCTCGGCAGGTGGCGAATTCGGTGGTTCGACCGCCATGCTCATCGAGTTCTCGCCGCCGAATCTGCGCGGTTTCTACGGCAGCTTCCAGATGTGCTCGCAGGCGCTGGCCGTTGCGCTCGCCGGGCTGTGCGCTTATGTACTCACGACGGGTCTGTCGAAAGAAGCGCTCGAATCGTGGGGCTGGCGTCTGCCGTTCCTGTTCGGGATTCTGATCGGGCCGGTGGGCTTCTACATTCGACGCCGCATGACGGAGTCGCCGGAGTTTCTGGCTTACGCCGCAGCACGTGAACCGACGCGTCGCACGCCGCTCGCCGACGTCTTCTCGAAGCACTACCGTGCGCTGATCGCGGGCTTCGGCCTGACGGTCGCAGCCACGACGTCGTTCTACGTCACGCTGATCTACACGCCGATTTACGCCGTCAAGCAACTCGGTCTGACGCAAGGTTCCGCCAGCCTGTCGACGTTCATCGCCGCAATGCTGATCGCCGCCCTCTGCCCGCTCACGGGATGGATTTCGGATCGTGTCGGCCGCAAGCCGCTGATTCTGTTGTTCGTGCTGCTCTATGGCCTGACGTCGTTCTGGATGTTCACGCGTCTGCATGGCTCGCCGTCGATGGGCAATCTGCTGCTCGCGCAGATTCTGCCGGCGGTGTGCATGGGCTTCGTGTGGGGTGCGTTCCCGACGGCCGTCACGGAAGTGTTCCCGGTCGGCGTGCGCTCGACGGGCGTCTCGATTCTGTACAACGTTTCGGTGATGCTCTTCGGTGGCCTCGCGCCGTTCTGGATCACGTACCTGATCAAGGTCACGCAGAACCCGCTGGCCCCGGCGTATTACATTCTGATGACCGTCGCGATCAGCCTCGTGACGTACGGTCTGCTCGGTCGCGAGGGACGCAACGTGCAAGCATCGGCGCAGCACGCCTGAGTGCGATGGCGACACGCTCGCCATACGATGCAAAACGCCCCGGGGACTTCCGTCTCCGGGGCGTTTTTTCTTCAGCGCGACACGCTTACGTCAGCCGCCGAAGCGCTGAAGCCTCCACGTGATCCTCACGCAGGCGAGAAGCGCCAGACACCCTTGTCATCGCGCTCACGCTTAAGCTCACCCGAGCGCCACAGCATATGCAAGTGCGCCAGCGCTTCGCCCATGGCGAAGGTGGTCTGATGCGCGTCGAGCTTGCGATGGAACATGATGGGCACAATGTCGCCCGCGCTTTGCGGCGACTTCGCACAGGCATCACGCACTTCCTGCAAGCGCGCCGCGTGGTGGTCGCGAAGCTGACGAATGCGCGTGTGCAAGCCCGTAAACGGACGGCCGTGCGACGGCAGCACGAGGCAGTCGGCAGGCAGATCCAGATAGACGCCCAGCGAGTCGAGGAACAGTTGCAGCGAGTTGGCTTCCGGCTCGATATCGAAGACGCTGACGTTGGTCGAGATGCGCGGCAGCACCATGTCACCTGAGATCAGCACGTTGTGCTGCTCTGAGTACAGCGCCATGTGCTCGGGCGAGTGACCGTAACCCGCGATCAGACGCCAGTCGCTGCCACCGATGCGCACCGTCTCGCCGTCCTTGAGACGGAAGTAGCGCGACGGCACTTCGGGCACGAGGTCGCTGAAGTACGACTTGCGATTGCGAATCTGGTCGATCATGGCCTCGTCGGCGAGACCATGTGCGATGAAGTGCGCGACGGCGAACTCACCGCCTGCGTTGGCGGCATTGTTGTTATCGCCCTCGGACATGAGACGTCCCCACGCATAGTCGCCGAGCGACATGGCGAGCCGCGCCTCCCAGCGCTGCTTGTCGCCGCCCTTGCAGATCCAGTGCGCGAGGCCGAGGTGATCCGGGTGGCAGTGCGTGACGACAACCCGCAGCACCGGCTCGCCGCCGAGCGCGCTGTCGAACACCTGCTCCCAGTACGCCTTGATCTGCGGATGCGTGATCCCGCAATCGACGACCGTCCAGCCCTTCACCCCGTCCACTTCATCGCGCAGCAGCCACAGGTTGATGTGATCGAGCACGAACGGCAGCGGCATGCGCACCCAGAAGACGCCCGGCACGACTTCGTGCACGGTGCCGCCGTCAGGCAGGAAATCGCCAAGGGGATAGTTCAGTTGCTGTTCAAGGGCATTCACGGGGCCACGCTCCAGATGGGCTTGTTCTCTTGTTGTCAGGTTGACGCCATCACCGATTGCATACGATGCAAGTTGACGCTAACGTAAACGGCAATTCTATCTGCAATGGTAAGCACCCGCTTAAACTTGCTAATCCGATCCCCTGCCGATCCGATGCTCACATACACGATCACCGACCTCGCCCGCGAGTTCGACATCACGCCCCGCGCGATCCGCTTCTACGAGGATCAGGGTCTGCTCACGCCCGCCCGTGAAGGCCCCGGCGGACGTCACCGCGTCTACACCGGACAGGACCGCACGCGCCTGAAGCTCACCCTGCGCGGCAAACGTCTCGGCCTCACGCTCTCCGAGATCAAGACGATTCTCGATCTCTACGAGTCGCCCAAGGACACCGTGCCGCAGTTGAAGGTGTTTCTCGACACGCTCTCTCAACATCGTCAGGTGCTGGAGCAGCAACTCGAAGACCTCCACGCCACACTCGACGAAGTCTCTCAGCACGAAGCGCAATGCCTCGCTTTGCTTGAGGCTGCTGGTGAAAGTGCGCCGCCCTCCGCTCGTCGGGTTAAGACGGCTGCGGCCTCGCACTGAGCGACTTCTTTACACCCCACCCCGCTTCATCCTCCCCCGGCCCTGTCCCACCCCCAGGGCCGCGGGAATCGGCACTACCCTGACTCCGTTCCACCTGAAAGTCACTCCGTCAGGGCAGCACCGATCCCCGCCCATCCATTTCCCCCAACACCACTCCCTTCGCCCCTCTTTCTCGATTCAGGAAAGTCCTTACTTTACGTTTACGTAAACGTTAAGTAGTATCTCTGAACTTGGTTTTTCGGCCCCCTGGCCCCGCCGATCATGCACAACGTCCCCTCGTCTCATGCTGTCCATGCCGCGCCCGTCGACCCCGCCGTCGACGCGAAAATTCGCGCCAGCTTCGACAAACAAGGCGTCATGACCCACTGGGGCGCACAACTCACGCACATCGCCGACGGGTTCTGCGAGATTTCGTTGCCATTCTCCGACAAGGTGAATCAGCAGCTCGGCTATTTCCATGGCGGTGTCATCGGCGCCATCGCCGATTCGGCCGGCGGTTACGCAGGCTACACGCGCATCTCGCCCGATCAGGAATTGGTCACCGCCGAATACAAACTGAACATTCTCGCGCCCGGCAAGGGCGATACACTGGTCGGACGCGGTCAGGTCGTCAAATCCGGACGCACACTCATCGTCGCCACCGCCGAACTGTTCGCCATCGATAACGGGAAATGGACGCTCTGCGCCCTCATGCAGCAAACGCTCTTCGTGCTGGCCGCGAGTCCGTCTCGCTGACGTCCGTCTGACGTCTCACTGGCAGCCGCATTACCGCTTCACCCTGCTTACCCAGCACCATCAAGCACCTTCAAGCACCATCGAACATACGCGCGGGCCAACCGCCACGCGCCACCTCTGGAGACTGTGTCATGACGACGTTGCCCGGCCTCAATTTCATGCTCGGCGAAGACCTGGACATGCTGCGCGAATCGGTCGCGAACTTCGCATCGAAGGAGATCGCCCCGCGCGCCGCCGAAGTGGATCGCACTGACCAGTTCCCGATGGACCTCTGGCGCAAGATGGGCGACCTCGGCGTGCTCGGCATGACGGTCTCCGAAGAGTACGGCGGCGCGAACATGGGCTATCTGGCGCACATGATCGCGATGGAAGAAATCTCGCGCGCGTCCGCCTCGATCGGCCTGTCGTACGGCGCACACTCGAATCTGTGCGTGAACCAGATTCACCGCAACGGCACGGCCGCGCAGAAGGCGAAGTACCTGCCGAAGCTGGTGTCGGGCGAACACGTCGGTGCCCTCGCGATGAGCGAGCCGAACGCCGGCTCGGACGTCGTCAGCATGAAGCTGCGCGCCGAGAAGCGCGGCGACCGCTATGTGCTCAACGGCACGAAGATGTGGATCACGAACGGCCCCGACTGCGACACGCTGGTGGTCTACGGCAAGACGGACATCGAAGCCGGCGCACGCGGCATGACGGCATTCATCGTCGAGAAAGGCATGAAGGGCTTCTCGGTCGCGCAAAAGCTCGACAAGCTCGGCATGCGCGGCTCGCACACGGGCGAACTGGTGTTCGAGAACGTGGAAGTGCCGGAAGAGAACGTGCTGGGTCAGGTCGGCGGCGGCGTGAAGGTGCTCATGAGCGGTCTGGACTACGAACGCGCCGTGCTCGCCGGTGGTCCGATCGGCATCATGCAGGCCGCCATGGACGTGGTTGTACCGTACATCCACGACCGCAAGCAGTTCGGTCAGTCCATCGGTGAATTCCAGCTGATTCAGGGCAAGGTCGCGGACATGTACACGATCCTTCAGGCAAGCCGCGCGTATCTGTACGCCGTGGGCCGTCAGTTGGAATCGCTGGGCAGCGATCACGTGCGTCAGGTGCGCAAGGATTGCGCCGGCGTGATTCTCTACACGGCGGAAAAGGCGACCTGGATGGCGGGCGAAGCGATCCAGATTCTCGGCGGCAACGGCTATATCAACGAGTATCCGGTCGGCCGTCTGTGGCGCGACGCCAAGCTGTACGAAATCGGCGCGGGCACGTCGGAGATCCGCCGCATGCTGATCGGCCGCGAATTGTTCTCCGAGACGATGTAACCGCGAGGAAAGCCCACGAAACGAACGGTTAAACAGACGGACATTCAGGCACAGGCAGCGGCGCTACAATCTTCGCAAGCACCGCCCTGCGCCTGTCCCGACCGGTATGAATCACTTCCCGAAACTCCTGTCGTCGCAGTTTGCTTTCGACGTCGCCCGCACCATGCTGGACGGCTTCGATAAGCATTACCGCATCTTCCGCGAGGTGTGTGTCGCGGCGCAGGCATGTTTCGAAGCCGGTGACTTCATGGGCATCCAGAAGCTCCAGCGCGACCGCATCGCCTATTACGACGAACGCGTGCGCGAGTGCATCGTGACGCTGGAAGACGAGTTCGACGCGCAGTCGCTCGACGACGATGTCTGGCAGCAAGTGAAGCTGCATTACATCGGCTTACTCACCGAGCATCGTCAGCCTGAACTCGCCGAGACGTTCTTCAATTCGGTGTGCTGCAAGATCCTGCACCGCTCGTACTTCAATAACCGTTTCATCTTCGTGCGCCCGGCCGTGGCGACGGAGTACATCGAGAACGACGCGCCCGCTGCGAAGCCGACGTACCGCGTCTACTATCCCGCGCAGGACGGCATGGCCGCCACGCTCGCGCGCATCGTCACGAATTTCCAGCTAAAACGCCCGTTCGCCGATTTGTCGCGTGACGTGGGCTATGTGATGCGCGCCATCGAAGAGGCGTTCGGCACGTTCGCCGAATTCCAGGCGGCACCGAATTTCCAGATTCACGTGCTGGCGTCGCTGTTCTTCCGCAACAAGGCAGCCTATATCGTGGGACGCATCGTGAACGGCGACACCACGACGCCTTTCGCCGTCCCGATCGTGCATGACGGCCACGGCAAGCTGGCGCTCGACGCCGCTCTGCTGCGCGGCGAGCAACTGCGTGTGATGTTTAGTTTCTCGCACGCGTATTTCATGGTCGACATGGAGGTGCCGTCGGCCTACGTGCAGTTTTTGCGCACGATCATGCCGGGAAAGCCGAAGGCCGAGATCTATACGTCGGTCGGTTTGCAGAAACACGGCAAGAATCTGTTCTATCGCGATTTTCTGCATCACCTGAAGCATTCGAGCGACAAGTTCGTGAGCGCACCGGGGATTCCCGGACTGGTGATGCTGGTGTTTACGCTGCCCTCGTATCCGTACGTCTTCAAGCTGATCCGCGAGCGCTTCGCGCCGCCCAAGGAGACGACACGCGAGCAGGTGAAAGCGAAGTATCTGATGGTCAAGCAGCACGATCGCGTGGGCCGGATGGCCGACACGCTGGAGTTCTCCAGCGTCGCCTTTCCGCTCTCGCGCTTCGACGACGCCCTGCTCGCCCAGCTCCGTACCGAAGTGCCGTCGCTGCTCGAATTCGACGGCGACGCGCTGGTGATCCGCCACTGCTATATCGAGCGCCGCATGACGCCGCTCAATCTGTGGCTGCAATCCGCCTCGGATGCCCAGGTGGATCACGCCATGCGCGAATACGGCAATGCGATCAAGGAGCTGATGGCGGCGAACGTGTTTCCGGGCGACATGCTGTACAAGAATTTCGGCGTGACGCGTCACGGCCGGGTGGTTTTCTACGATTACGACGAACTGGAATATCTGACGGATTGCCACATCCGTCGAGTGCCGGAACCGCGTAACGAAGAAGAGGCGATGTCGGGGGAAGTCTGGTACCGTGTAGGCCCGCACGACGTGTTTCCGCAGACGTTTGAGACGTTCCTGACGGGAGATCCACGCGTGCGGCACTATCTGAGCCAGCATCATCCGGATTTCTTCGACCCCGACCTGTGGCAAGGCTTTCAGGATCGGGTGCGAGCCGGACAGATGCACGACTTCTATCCGTACGATGTCTCGCTGCGTTTCGTCAATCGCTACGGTGCCGCCCGCGGCACTGAGGATTCGGGTGCTTCGGACGCTCCGCCTCGCGCGGCAGCGGCCTGAGTGCACGACGCCTCGCCATTGACGCTGCCCAGCTCACGACACGCCCGCCGGATGACACGATCATGACCGAAGACAAAGACCAACCTCTCATCCATCTGCTCGATAACAACCGCGCCTGGGTTGCCAGCGTGAACGCCGAAGATCCCGCGTTTTTCGAGAGATTGGCCAAGCAACAGGCCCCGGAATATCTCTGGATCGGCTGCTCGGATTCGCGCGTGCCCGCGAACCAGATCACCGGACTGGCGCCGGGCGAAGTGTTCGTCCACCGCAACATCGCGAACGTGGTGGTGCACAGCGATCTGAACTGCCTGTCGGTGTTGCAGTTCGCCATCGAAGTGCTGAAAGTGCGTCACATCATGGTCGTCGGCCACTACGGCTGCGGCGGTGTGGGTGCTGCGCTCGACGGCGCGAAGATGGGCCTCGTAGACAACTGGCTGCGCCACGTGCGCGACGTCTACGAGCGCCACGTCGACCAGATCGACGCGCTGCCCTCGCGCGACGCCCGTCACGATCGCCTGTGCGAGTTGAACGCCATCGAACAGGTCGTGAATATTTGTCACACCACCGTCCTGCGCGACGCATGGGCCCGCAACCAGCCGGTCACGGTGCATGGCTGGGTGTACGGCCTGCGCGACGGTCTGGTGCGCGACCTGCGCATGTCGGTGAATAGCCTCGAATCCCTGCCGCGTATCTATGATCGCTGCGTGGAAGCGATGGCCGAATTACGTCATCCACGCGCCTGATCGCTCAGGCCACTCAGGCGCGCGAAGCGGCAAGCGGGCGCGTGGGCGACGGAAGATTGAAGCATTGGATATTCGGGGCTGACACATCGTGTCGATTTCGGTCGATTTGGACGGTATGTCAGCCACGCAACCCCTTTTATGGAGATTGCCATGCAACAAGACCCGATCGTCATCGTTTCCGCTGCCCGCACGCCGATGGGCGGCCTGCAAGGGGTGTTCGGCGATGTCGCCGCGCCCCAGCTCGGTGCCGCCGCCATCCGTGCAGCCGTCGAACGCGCTGGCCTGAAGCCGGAGCAGGTCGACGAAGTCGTCATGGGCTGCGTGCTGCCCGCCGGTCAGGGACAAGCGCCCGCGCGTCAGGCCGCGCTCGGTGCAGGCCTCCCGCTCGCAGCCGGTGCCACCACCGTCAACAAGATGTGCGGCTCCGGCATGCGTGCCGCGATGTTCGCGCACGACATGCTCGCTGCCGGTAGTGCCGACGTGATCGTCGCCGGCGGCATGGAAAGCATGAGCAACGCCCCCTATCTCCTGCCCAAGGCGCGCGCCGGCATGCGCATGGGCCACGGTCAGGTCATCGACCACATGTTCTTCGACGGTCTGGAAGACGCTTACGACAAGGGCCGCCTGATGGGCACCTTCGCCGAGGAGTGCGCCGACCGTTATGCCTTCACCCGCGAAGCGCAGGACGCCTTCGCCATCGCCTCGCTCGAACGCGCGCAGAACGCCACGAAAGACGGCTCGTTCGCATGGGAAATCACCGCCGTGACGGTGCCCGGCCGCAAGGGCGACACCGTCGTCGAGCAGGACGAACAGCCGTTCAAGGCCAACCCCGAAAAGATTCCGACACTCAAGGCCGCCTTCCGCAAGGACGGCACGGTCACGGCCGCCAACTCGTCGTCGATCTCCGACGGTGCCGCCGCACTCGTGCTGATGCGCGAATCGACCGCCAAGCACCTCGGCCTCACACCGCTCGCCCGCATCGCCGGTCACAGCACGTTCGCGCAGCAACCGGGCCTGTTCACCACGGCACCGGTCGGCGCGATGCGCAAGCTGTTCGAGAAGACCGGCTGGTCGACGGCCGATGTCGATCTGTTCGAGATCAACGAAGCCTTTGCCGTCGTTGCGATGGCCGCGATGCACGAGTTCGATCTGCCGCACGAGAAGGTCAACATTCACGGCGGCGCATGCGCGCTCGGCCACCCGATCGGCGCGTCCGGCGCACGCATTCTCGTCACGCTGATCGGCGCACTGCGCAAGACCGGTGGCAAGCGTGGCGTGGCGAGCCTGTGTATCGGCGGTGGCGAAGCGACGGCGATGGCCATCGAACTCGTCTGACCGACTCGTCTGATCAACGTACGCGTCTGAACTCACGCCGGCACCCAACGCCGGCCCACCGTTTTAACGGGGACCTATCGACGTCATGAAAACAGCGCTCATCATCGGTGCCTCACGCGGCATCGGCATGGAATTCGTGCGGCAGTATCGCGAAGACGGCTGGCGCGTGTTCGCCACCGCACGCAGCGAGGACGGTCTGGCCGCCCTGCGTGAACTCGATGCCGAAGCCCTGAAGCTCGACGTCACGCGCGTGGAGTCGTTGTCCGGCCTGTCGTGGCAACTCGACGGCGTAGAACTCGACGTGGCGGTCTACAACGCCGGCGTGAACTCCGAACGCACGACCGGTCTCGCGCCGATCACGAAGGATGAGTTCGACCGCGTGTTCCACACCAACGTGCTTGGCGCGATGCAGGTCGCGCCGCTCGTGCTGCCCTTTGTGGAAGCGGCGGGCGGCAGCTTCGGTTTCCTGTCGAGCCGCATGGGCAGCGTCGAACTGATGGAGTCGAACGGCAGCTGGTTGTATCGCGCAAGCAAGGCCGCTGTGAATTCGGTCGTCAAAGCCGTGTCGCTCGAAGCGCAGCGCGCCACGTGCGTCGCCATGCACCCGGGTTGGGTACGCACCGACATGGGCGGCGAGAACGCCGACATCGACGTCGAGACGAGCGTGTCCGGCATGCGCCGCGTGCTGGCCCGCGCCCCGGGCGAGCGCGCCACGCACAACGGCGGCTTTTACAACTACGACGGCACGCCGTTCCCCTGGTAAATCACGCAACACCGTAGCACTTGCAGCACCCGTAGCACCCATAAGACGCTGTTGCCACACCGCCGTATCTTTTGATTCGCGGGCCAGAAACGTCACTCGGAAACGGAGCCAACATGACGTCCGCCATCGACTTTTATTTCGACTTCGCATCCCCGTACGGGTATTTTGCGAGCACCTGCATCGACGACATCGCTTCGCGCAATGGGCGTGGCGTCGCGTGGCATCCGATTCTGCTCGACATCGTCTACAAGGTGAACGGCACGGGCGCACCGGTGCAGCATCCGATCAAGACGGAGTATCTGAAGAACGACGTGGCGCGCACCGCGCGCTTTCACGGCATCGACTACAAGCGGCCGACGCATTTCCCGATCCCGACGCAGGCCGCCGAGCGCGCCGTATTGTGGGTGCAGGACCATCGCGGCGGCGACTTGTCGGCAGAGTTCGCGAAGTCGATCTTTCGCGCGCTCTACGTCGACGACGTGAACATCGGCGACCCGGCGGAACTGGTACGGCTCGGTGAGGCGCTCGGCATCGACGGCGCAGCCCTCGACATCGGCATGCACTCGCCCGCCGCCAAGGACCACCTCAAGGCGGAGATCGATCTGGCGATGGCGCGCGGCGTGTTCGGCTCGCCGTTCGTGATCGTGGACGGCGAACCGTTCTGGGGCTTCGACCGTTTCGCGCAGGTCGAGGCCTGCCTGAAGCACGGCAGGATCTGACACCGAAACACCACAAGGCAATTCATACGATGGCAAGCCCCCAATCGCCGCAAGACAAAGACCGTGAAGGCTGCCCGTGCGGCGGCCTCGCGTTCGAGGATTGCTGCGCACGTTACCTCGAACACGGCGAGATTCCGCCCACGGCTGAAGCGCTGATGCGCTCGCGCTATACGGCGTTCGTGCGCCAGAACGCGCCGTATCTGCTCGACACGTGGGCGGCACGTACGCGGCCTGCCGCGCTCGACTTCGGCGACGCCCCGCAGTGGCTCGGCCTTCAGGTCAAAGCGCATCTGCAACGCGACGAACACCACGCCGAAGTCGAATTCGTCGCCCGTTACAAGGTCGGCGGACGCGCCCATCGGCTGCACGAACGCAGCCGCTTCGAGCGCACCGACGACGGCCGCTGGCGCTACATCGACGGCGACCTGTTCGACTGACCTGGCGACGACATCCAGCACATCGCTCATTGCGTCGCTCAGCACAAGCACTCAACTAAAACTCACACTCCACCGGATTTCGTCACATGCCGATTCTCGAAAGCAAACTCAACCCGCGCGGCGAAGACTTTGCACGCAACGCGTCCGCGATGCAGACCGTGGTCGACGAACTGCGCGCGCGCATTGCACAACTGGCCGGTGGCGGCGGTGAGGCCGCACGCAAGAAGCACACCGGCCGCGGCAAGCTGCTGCCGCGCGATCGCGTGCAACAACTGCTCGATCCGGGCTCGCCGTTTCTCGAACTCTCGCAACTCGCCGCGACCGGCATGTATCACGACGACGCCCCGGGTGCGGGCATCATCACCGGCATCGGCCGTGTGTCCGGCCAGGAATGCGTGATCGTGTGCAACGACGCCACCGTCAAGGGCGGCACGTACTACCCGATGACGGTCAAGAAGCACCTGCGCGCGCAGGAGATCGCCGAGCAGAACCACCTGCCGTGCATCTATCTGGTCGACTCAGGCGGCGCGAACCTGCCGAATCAGGACGACGTCTTCCCCGATCGCGATCACTTCGGTCGCATCTTCTACAACCAGGCGCAGATGTCGGCGCAGGGCATTCCGCAGATCGCCGTGGTGATGGGCTCGTGCACCGCTGGCGGCGCGTATGTGCCCGCGATGAGCGACGAGTCGATCATCGTCAAGGAACAGGGCACGATTTTCCTCGGCGGCCCGCCGCTGGTGAAAGCGGCCACGGGCGAAGAAGTGAGCGCCGAAGATCTCGGCGGCGCCGACGTCCACACGCGCCTGTCGGGTGTCGCCGATCACTTCGCGCAGAACGACGCACACGCGCTGTCCATCGCGCGCAGCATCGCCGCAAACCTCAACCGTCGCAAGCCGGCGACCGTCGCGACCAAGACGCCGGTCGAACCGAAGTACGACGCGCGTGAACTGTACGGCGTGATCCCCGCCGACACGAAGAAGCCGTTCGACGTGCGCGAAGTGATTGCGCGTCTGGTCGACGGTTCCGAGTTCGACGAATTCAAGGCGCGCTACGGCACCACGCTGGTGTGCGGTTTCGCACACCTGTGGGGCTACCCGGTCGGCATCGTGGCGAACAACGGCATTCTGTTCTCGGAGTCTGCGCAGAAGGGCGCGCACTTCATCGAGCTGTGCTGCCAGCGCAAGATCCCGCTGATCTTCTTGCAGAACATCACGGGCTTCATGGTCGGGCGCAAGTATGAGAACGAAGGCATCGCCAAGCACGGCGCGAAGATGGTGACGGCCGTCGCCACTGCGAACGTGCCGAAGTTCACCGTGATCATCGGCGGCTCGTTCGGCGCGGGTAACTACGGCATGTGCGGTCGCGCCTACTCGCCGCGTTTCCTGTGGATGTGGCCGAACGCACGCATCTCCGTGATGGGTGGCGAGCAGGCGGCGTCGGTGCTCGCCACGGTCAAGCGCGATGGCATCGAGGGCAAGGGCGGTCAGTGGAGCGCAGAGGAAGAAGACGCCTTCAAGCAGCCGATCCGCGATCAGTACGAGCGTCAGGGGCATCCGTTCTACGCGAGCGCGCGCCTGTGGGACGACGGCGTGATCGATCCGGCGGACACGCGCACGGTGCTCGGTCTCGGCCTGTCGGCCGCGCTCAATGCGCCGATTCCGGAAACGCGCTTCGGCCTGTTCCGGATGTAAAGCGCGCGTCACCGTCCACATCGGCTCATCGAGGAATTCCGTCATGCAACTCGCTACGCTCAAGTTCAGTGTCGACGCCCACGTCGCCACCGTCACGCTCAACCGTCCGGACGTGCGCAACGCGTTCAACGAAACCGTCATCGAAGAACTGACCGGCACGTTTCGCGCGCTGGCCACGAACGACGACGTGCGCGCCATCGTGCTCGCCGCTGAAGGCGTCGCGTTCTGCGCAGGTGCCGATCTGAACTGGATGAAGAAGATGGCCGGTTACTCGGACGCCGAGAACCGCGCCGACGCCATGACGCTCGCCGTCATGCTCAACACGATCTATCGCTGCCCGAAGCCGGTGATCGCGCGCGTGCAGGGCGACACGTATGCGGGCGGTGTGGGTCTCGCCGCTGTGGCGGACATCGTGGTCGCTGTCGACACGGCGCACTTCTGCCTGTCCGAAGCCAAGCTCGGCCTGATTCCCGCCACCATCGGCCCGTATGTGATCCGCGCGCTGGGCGAGCAGGCGTCGCGTCGCTATTTCGTGACGGCGGAACGCTTCACGGCCGCCACGGCGCAGCGTCTCGGTCTGGTGCACGAAGTCGTGGCCGCCGATGCGCTCGACAGCACCGTCAGCGCGCTGGCGAAGGCGCTCGTCGACAACAGCCCGAACGCCGTGAAGGAGTGCAAGCGCCTTGTGCAGGACTTCGCCGGGCGCGCTATCGACGAGGCGGCCATCGCCGATACGGCCGAGCGCATCGCGAAGATCCGGGCCTCCGACGAGGGTCGCGAAGGGGTGCGTTCGTTCCTAGAGAAGCGCTCGCCGTCGTGGCGCGACGCTTCCTGAGCGCACGGCACAAAAACGGCCTGTTTCGACGGTTACAAATTTTTTTTGGGAGGGGTGACGGCGGAGATGCCTGAACGTTATCGGCGGGTTTTGCGAAATTGTCGATAACGTCTCTTTACGGCTCATAAAACAGCGAGTTTTCGCACCAAATCCGCCTATTGCCCTGCCAAATCGCTTTGCCTACCATGCGCCCATCCCCCACCTCCGGCCACGTGCAGCAGCGCAGCGCGCCATGCCCCGCACCGGCCAGCCAGACGGACGACGAACGTCGGGCATCTCGCCCGGTTCATCACCCGTCACGGCCCTCAAAGGAGTCAAAGATGGACGCCACCCCGCGCCCTCCCCACGGTCCCGGCGATCTCGCCGCGCGCAGTCTGCGACAGGTCTGGCACCCCTGCACGCAGATGAAGCAACAGGCAAAGCTGCCCCTCGTCGCGCTGTCTCACGGCGAAGGTCCCTGGCTCGTCGATACCGGCGGCGAACGCTATCTCGATGCCATCAGTTCATGGTGGGTCAATCTGTTCGGTCACGCGAACCCGCGCATCAATGCGGCGCTGATCGATCAGTTGGGCCGCCTCGAACACGCGATGCTCGCCGGTTTCACGCATGAGCCCGTCGTGTCCTTGTCCGAGCGTCTGTCGGCATTGACCGGCGGCGTGCTCGGCCATGCGTTCTTCGCGTCCGACGGCGCGTCGGCCGTCGAGATCGCCCTGAAGATGAGCTTTCACGCGTGGCGCAATCAGGGTCACAGCGACAAGCGCGAATTCGTTTGCGTACGCAATGGCTATCACGGCGAAACGCTCGGCGCGCTGGCCGTGACCGACGTCGCCCTGTTCCGCGACGCTTACGATCCGCTGCTGCGCCATGCGCACGTCGTGGCCTCGCCGGACGCGCGTCAGGCCCGCGACGGCGAGACGGCCGTCGACGTGGCCCGCTGTGCCGCCGCCGAACTCGACACGCTGCTCACCGAGCGCGAAGGGCGAATCGCCGCCGTCATCGTCGAGCCGCTGGTGCAATGCGCCGCCGGCATGGCGATGCACGATCCGGAATACCTGCGCCTCGTGCGCGCGCTGTGCGACAAGCACGGCGCTCACATGATCGCGGACGAAATCGCCGTCGGCTGCGGCCGCACCGGCACGTTCTTCGCGAGCGAGCAGGCCGGTATCTGGCCCGATCTGCTCACGCTCTCCAAGGGCATCAGCGGCGGCTATCTGCCACTCTCGCTGGTGCTCTCGCGCGACGCGATCTACGACGCCTTCTACGACGACGACACCGCGCGCGGCTTCCTGCACTCGCACTCGTACACCGGTAATCCGCTGGCGTGCCGTGCCGCGCTGGCCACGCTCGACATCTTCGCGGACGACGACGTTCTGGCCCGCAACACCGTGCGCGCTGCGCGCCTGACGCAAGCCCTCGCACCGCTGGCCGACGATCCGCGCGCGAAGCACTTCCGTCATCGCGGCATGATCTGGGCTTTCGACGCTGTGCTACCGGACGCCCCCGGCGCGGCCGGAGCCTTCGCGAAACGCTTCTACACCGAAGCCCGTGCGCGCGGCGTGTTGCTGCGTCCGATCGGCTCGACGGTGTACCTGATGCCGCCGTACGTACTCGACGACGGCACCACCGACTGGCTGGCGACGCAAACGCTCGCGGCTTTCGACGCAACGATGCAGCAGGAGGTGGCCGCATGACGACCCATCCCCCACATCCCCTGCTCGACCGCCTCGACGCCGGGCTCGCCGAGATCGACCGTCAGCATCTGCGCCGCCGTCATCGCGTGGTGAGCACGCCGTGCCAGCCGCATGTGAACGCCGACGGCCGCGACGTACTCGCCTTCGCGAGCAACGACTATCTCGGGCTGGCCGCGCACCCGAAGGTCGTCGAAGCGCTCATCGAAGGTGCGCAACGCTATGGCGCTGGCAGCGGTGCGTCGCACCTCATCAGCGGCCATTCGCAGGCGCACGCGGAACTCGAAGACGCGCTCGCCGACTTCATGTCGCCGCATCTGGTCGACGGTCGCGCGCTGTATTTCTGCACCGGCTACATGGCCAATCTGGCGACGATCTCCGCGCTCGCCAACAAGGATTCGGATATCTTCTCCGAAGCGCTCAACCACGCCTCGCTGATCGACGGCGCACGGCTCTCGCGCGCGAAGACGCACGTCTATCCGCACGGCGACGTCGACGCCCTCGCAGCATTGCTCGAAGCCAGCACCGCCGAGACGAAGCTGATCGTCACCGACGGCGTGTTCTCGATGGACGGCGATATCGCGCCACTGCCGCAGTTGCTCGCGCTCGCCGAGCGTCACAACGCGTGGCTCATCGTGGACGATGCGCATGGCTTCGGCGTCGTGGGTGACAACGGACGCGGCGTGTTCGAACACTTCGATATGCGCTCGCCGAACCTGGTGATCATCGGCACGCTTGGCAAGGCCGCTGGCGTCGGCGGTGCGTTCGTCGCCGCGAATCGCAGCGTGATCGAGTGGCTGATCAATCGCGCCCGTCCGTATATCTTCACGACGGCGGCAGCGCCCTCGCAGGCGCACGCGTTGCTCGCGAGCCTGAAGATCATCGCGGGCGACGAAGGCCGCGAACGTCGCGCCACGCTGCAAGCGCGCATTGCGCAACTGCGCGATTCGCTCACGCTCAAGCACTGGCATCACATGGTCTCGCCCACGGGCGTGCAGCCGATCATCCTCGGCGAGAACGCCGCCGCACTGCACGCGCAGGCCGGGCTGGCAGAAGCCGGATTGTGGGTGCCCGCGATTCGTCCGCCGACGGTCGCACCGGGCACGTCGCGCCTGCGCCTCACGCTCAGTGCCGCACATACGGCCGAAGACGTGGCGCGCCTGACCCGCGCCATCAATCAACTCGACAACGACTGGACGGAGCACGCGCATGGCTGAACGCAACCTCATCACCGCCGCCAATGCCCCGACCGAGCGTGCGACGCCCGCGCGTCACGCGTTCTTCGTCACGGGCACCGACACCGAGATCGGCAAGACGCTCGTCTCGTCGGCGTTGCTGCATGCCGCAGCGCGTCGCGGACTGGTGTGCGCCGGGCTGAAGTCGGTGGCCGCAGGCGCATCGGAACACAACGGTCGTTTCGTCAATGAAGATGTGGAGCAGTTGCACGACGCGAGCAATCTGAAGCTGCCCGACGACTGGTACTGCCCGTACGTGCTCAAGGACGCCACCGCACCGCACATCGCTGCTGCCGCCGAAGGCATCGACCTCGATTGCAGCGTGATCCGGGCGGGCTATGCACGGGTTGCCGCGCGAGCGGACCTCGTGATCGTCGAAGGTGTCGGCGGCTTTCGGGTGCCGCTCGGCCCCGATGCCAGCGCGCCCGACACCGCCGATCTGGCGCGTCAGCTCGGCCTGCCGGTGATCCTCGTCGTCGGCCTGCGTCTGGGCTGCATCAGCCATGCGCTGCTCACCGCCGAGGCGATCACGTCGCGCGGTCTCACGATTGCCGGATGGGTCGCTAATCACGTCGATCCGGAGATGCGTCATGTGGACGCGAATGTCGATGCGATTGCCGCGCGACTCGGCGCACCGCTGCTCGGACGCGTGCCGCATCTGCCTCACCCCGACGCGGCGACCGCCTCCGGTTATCTCGACATTGCGCCATTGGTCGACAGCGCACTGCATCGCACTGCGCAAACGTCGTCCGGCCCTCGCCCGCATACGGCCCCCTGAGCGCGATCCACACACCGTCATCGCGCCAACATCGAACACACAGAATTCAAGGAATCTCACCATGCAAGTTCACGCACACACCGCCGCTCACGGCCACGACGAAGCGCTGCGCCGTAACGACACGCCCTGGACCGTCGCCGACATCGAAGCGCTGTTCGCCCTGCCGTTCAACGACCTGATCTTCCGCGCACAGCAAGTGCACCGCGAGCATTTCGACGCCAACGCCGTTCAGCTCTCGACGCTGCTCTCGATCAAGACCGGCGGTTGCCCGGAAGACTGCTCCTACTGCCCGCAGTCGGCGCGCTACGACACCGGCGTGGAAGCCGAGAAGCTGATGCCCGTCGAAGAAGTGGTCGCCGCCGCACAACGCGCCAAGGAAGCCGGTGCTACGCGCTTCTGCATGGGCGCCGCGTGGCGCAGCCCGAAGCCGCATCAGGTCGACGCCGTGGGCGAGATGGTGCGCAGCGTGAAGGCGCTGGGTCTGGAGACGTGCGTGACGCTCGGCATGCTGCGCGACGGTCAGGCGCAGCAACTGCGTGACGCAGGTCTCGACTACTACAACCACAACCTCGATACGTCGCCGGAGTTCTACGGCCAGATCATCACGACGCGCACGTATCAGGACCGTCTCGACACGCTCGCCCGTGTGCGCGACGCCGGTCTCAAGGTGTGCTGCGGCGGCATCGTCGGTCTGGGCGAGACGCGCCGTGAGCGCGCCGGTCTGATCGCGCAGCTCGCGAACATGTCGCCGTATCCGGAGTCGGTGCCCATCAACAACCTGATGAAGGTCGAGGGCACGCCGCTGGAAAACAACGAGAGCGTCGATCCGTTCGACTTCGTGCGCATGATTGCCGTGGCGCGTATCACGATGCCGCGCGCAATGGTGCGTCTGTCGGCCGGGCGCGAAATGATGGACGACTCGCTGCAATCGCTGTGCTTCCTCGCCGGGGCAAATTCGATGTTCTACGGCGAAAAGCTGCTCGTGACGCAGAACCCGCAAGCCGAAGCCGACCGCGCGCTGCTCGCGCGTCTCGGTATGCGCACGTCGACCGAGGAGAAGCTCGGTGCGGAGAATGCTGGCGACGCTGGCGAGTGCGACGCATTGAAGCCCTGCGCGACCCACTAAGCGGAGCAACGCAGTTGCCGCGCAAGCGTTGAAGGATGAAAGCCGCCACATCGATCAGATCGCACAAGACGATCCGATGTGGCGGCAAAGCTGAATAGCAAAGAGAATGGTGCCAATGCGCTGACGCCCCGTCACAAGCGGGGACGTTAGCCCTCGGCGCCGCCCAAATCGATCATTTTCCGGAGGCAACATGTTCGACAAAATCCTCATCGCCAACCGCGGCGAAATCGCGTGCCGTGTGGCCGCCACGGCTGCACGGCTGGGCATCCGCACGGTCGCTGTCTATTCCGACGCCGATGCACACGCCAAGCATGTGGCCGTGTGCGACGAAGCGGTACATGTCGGCGGTGCGGCCGCGCGCGAAAGCTACCTGCGCATCGACGCCATCATCAATGCCGCCAAAGCCACGGGCGCGCAGGCGATCCACCCGGGCTACGGCTTCCTGTCCGAGAACGAGGCGTTCGCCGCCGCCTGCCATGAGGCAGGCATCGTCTTCATCGGCCCGCCGGTCGGCGCCATCCACGCGATGGGCAGCAAGAGCGCCGCCAAGACGCTGATGGAAGGCGCGGCCGTGCCGCTAGTGCCGGGCTATCACGGCGACAATCAGGACGCCGCCTTCCTCCACGCGCGCGCCGACGAAATCGGCTACCCGGTGCTGCTCAAGGCCAGCGCCGGGGGGGGCGGTAAAGGCATGCGCGTGGTCGAGCGCACCGAAGAATTCCGCGCCGCGCTCGCCTCGTGCCAGCGCGAAGCGGCGAGCAGCTTCGGCGACGAACGCGTGCTCGTGGAGAAGTATCTGACGCGTCCGCGTCACATCGAAATTCAGGTGTTTGCCGACACGCACGGCAACTGCGTCTATCTGTTCGAGCGCGACTGCTCGGTGCAGCGCCGTCACCAGAAGGTGCTGGAAGAAGCACCCGCGCCGGGCATGACCGAAGCGCGTCGCCGTGCCATGGGCGAAGCCGCGTGCAATGCCGCACGTGCTGTAGGTTACGTGGGTGCAGGCACCGTCGAGTTCATCGCCAATCAGGACGGCTCGTTCTACTTCATGGAGATGAATACACGTCTTCAGGTGGAGCACCCCGTCACGGAAATGATCACTGGCCTCGACCTGGTCGAATGGCAACTGCGTGTGGCGGCCGGCGAAGTGCTGCCACGCAAGCAGGACGAGCTGCGCATTCACGGTCACGCGCTCGAAGCACGTATCTACGCCGAGAATCCGGATAACAATTTCCTGCCGTCGACGGGCACGCTCTCGACGCTGCGCCCGCCCGCGGCGGTGCAGTTCGAAATCGGCGGCACGACGTCGCCCGCTGGCGTGCGGATCGACTCGGGTGTGCGCGAAGGCGACACCATCTCTCCGTTCTACGACCCGATGATCGCCAAGCTGATCGTGTGGGGACAGGACCGCGACGAAGCGCTCGCGCGCATGCGTCGTGCGCTGGGCCAGTACCGTGTGGTCGGCGTGCAAACGAACATCGCGTTCCTCGGACGTCTCGTGGCGAGCGAGCCGTTCGCCGGGGCCGATCTGGACACGGGCCTCATCGAACGCCATCGCGACACGCTGTTCCCGGCCGCAGCGCCAGTGCCCGCCACGACGCTCGCGCTGGCCGTCGCCGCGCAGCTCGCGCGCGAGACCGTCGTCGGCTTCCGTAAGTATCAGGACAGCATCGACCGTCATTCGCCGTGGCAACTCGCGACGGGCTGGCGGCTGAACGGCGACTATCAGCGCACGCTCTCGTTCGATCATGGTGAAACGCGCCTCGACGTCGTGCTCACGAGCGGCGCACAGGCCAGCACGCTGACCGTCGACGGGCAAACGTTCCCGTACCGCTACACCCACGACGCCGGCGTGTACCGCGTGACGCTCGGCGAGCGCCGCGTGCAAGGCCACGTCGACTTCGAACACGAGACGGCTCACGTCTTCGCCGACGGTCAGTCGTGGACGCTGCGCTGGCACGATCCGCTCGCGCAGGCAGGCGCGCAGGAAGGCGGCGAAGGCCGTCTGACCGCGCCGATGCCGGGCAAGGTCATCGCCGTGCTTGCGGTGGCAGGCACGAAGGTCGAGAAAGGCGCGCCGCTGCTCGTGATGGAAGCGATGAAGATGGAACACACCATCAGCGCACCGGCCGACGGCGAGATCGAAGAAGTGCTGTACGCCGTGGGAGATCAGGTGCCGGAAGGCGCGCAGTTGCTGGCGTTCAAGCGGTGAGTTTTCCAGCGCGATAAGTCCTGCGTCGCGCGCGACGCCTCGGCTTTACGTCGACGTCGCGCCGACGTCATGCTGAATCACGCCGAGTCACACCGAATCGTGCGCCGACGCGCTGAGGATCGTCTGACGCCGGAATTGCTCCGGCGTCAGTCCCGACTGGCGCGTGAACATCTCGATGAACGCCGACGGTGTGGCGTAGCCCAGATCGAACGCAATCGACTTCACCGTCCGCCCCGCCTCCAATCCCTCGATGGCCCGCAGAAAGCGCATGCGCTGCCGCCATTGCCCCAGCGTCATCCCCAGCTCCGTCAGACAGTGACGCGCCAATGTGCGCTCCGTCATCGACATCGTCTTCGCCCATGCGGCGAGCGTGCGGTTGTCGGCAGGTTCGCTTTGTAACGCTTCCAGCACACGCACCAGCGACGGCGAACTCGCCTGCGGCAGAAAGCGTGGCTCCGCCGGGGCCAGCGCGATCTGGTCGATGAGCACCTGCGCGAGCCGACGGTCGGCATCCGTTTCCGGACACGCGACACCGCGCTCAGCGAAGTCCAGCAGGATCGCGCGCAGCAAGCCGCTGATGCGCAACGTCGCCGCCTTCGCCGGGAGGGCACTGGCGAGCGAGGCGTCGATGTACACCGATCGGTAAATCACGGCGTCCGCATTGAAGCTCGCGTGCGTCGCCTTCGGCGGCACCCACACGGCGTACTGCGGCGGCGAGAGAAAGCGTGTGCCCTCGATCTCGATCTGCATGACGCCGTTCGCCACGTAACTGAACGTGCCCCAGTCGTGACGATGCGGCACCCAGGCGGTCTGCGCGTCGAACTCGTCGTAGCGGAAGTAGACCGGGTACGGCAGCGTCTTGAAGGTCGGCCAGTTGTAGCGAACGGTCATGGTGAGGGGCAGAACGGGGCGCCTGCCCGTGCGGGTCGATGGCGTCCATATTACAGTTCGCCGGTCTCCTCTGCGCAAACTCGCGTCCGGTGTCATGCTGCTGGCTGACGCGCGTCGCCCCGGCGGGGGTTCAATGGACTCGACCGGCCCGGCGGCCGCTGGCCCCACGCGCTGCAACGCATTCCTTTGCATCAGGAGAACACATGAATATCGGATTTCTCGGACTCGGCACGATGGGTGCCCCGATGGCACGCAATCTGTTGAACGCAGGCTTCTCGCTGCGCGTATGGAACCGTTCGCGCGGCCCCGTGGACGCACTTGCGGCCGAAGGCGCCACGCCGACGGCGAGCCCCGCTCAGGCCGCGCTGGGCGTCGACGTGCTGATCGCCATGTTGGCCGACGACGAGACGTCGCGCACGGTGCTGTGCGATGGCGGTGCGCTGCACGCGCTCACGCGCGGTGCCATCGTCGTGAACATGGCCACCGTCTCGCTGGATTTCGCTCGCGAGATGCGCGTACAGTGCGAAACGCTGGGACTGCGTTATCTGGCAGCACCGGTGCTCGGACGCGTAAACGTAGCCGAAGCCGGAAAGCTCAACGTGCTGGTGGCGGGCGAGGCGTCCGTCATCGATACGGTCCAGCCGCTGTTCGATGTGCTCGGTCAGCGCACCTGGCGGTTCGGCGACACGCCCGAGCAGGCAAACGTCGTGAAGCTCGCGTCGAACTTCATGATCGCCAGCGCCATCGAGTCGATGAGCGAAGCGGCCGCGCTAGCACAAGGGCACGGTGTCGCAGGCAGCGACTTCCTCGAGATGGTCACGTCGACGGTTTTCAACACGCCCGCCTACACCGGATACGGCGGGGCGATTTCGAAGCAGGTGTTCGAACCGGCCGGCTTCAAGCTCGCGCTCGGCGCGAAGGACGTGCGTCTCGCGTTGCTCGCGGGCGAAGCCGCAAACGTGCCCCTGCCGTTCGCGAGCGTGCTGCGTGACAACCATCTCGACAGCCTCGCGCACGACGAGGGTCAGCTCGACTGGGCTGCGCTTTCGCGCGTCGCCTTGCGCCGCGCCGGTTTGCCGCGAGTTCAGGACGCAGCCGGCAAGGAAGATAAAGACCGGTCCTGACGTTAGCTACGCGTCCAGCGGGGAACTTCGTCAGCACGCTTATCGCGGTGTTTGCACAAGGTTCCTAAGGAGGGTTCCTAGAAAATCTGGCAGCGGCCTCGGACGGCGGTCGCTGCCATGCGGATCTCCGGTGTTTCGGAATTTTCATAAGGAATCCGAACAGGTGTTCGCCAATATTCTCGGTGTCGATTTCAACCATGCGCGCCAACGCGCTCGACATCATGAACCAACGTCCACACCTGAACACCGGCCTGCGCACTCTCGCGCTCGCCGCGACTCTCGCGTTGCTCGCACTGCCGTCCGGCGTCAGCGCACAAAGCAATGTCACGCTCTACGGCACGATCGACTCCGGTGTCGTGCATGCGAACCACACGGCGGTCCCGAACGGTCCTGAGTCGTTCACCGGCATCACAAGCAACATCATCGGCGGCAGCCGCTGGGGCCTGCGCGGCACGGAATCGCTGGGGCGCGGCCTCTCAGCGCTGTTCCAGATCGAAAGCGGTTTCAATGCCGTCAACGGCTCGATGGGCAACGGCGGCCTCGCGTTCGGGCGCAAGGCCATCGTCGGTCTGCGCAGCGATGCGTGGGGCGAAGTGACGATCGGCCGGCAGTACGATCCGGTCGTCAATCTCGTGCAGGGGCTGACCGCAGACGGCTACTTCGGCGGTTTCTTCGCCACGCCGGGCGACGTCGACAACTACGACAACGGCGCACGCATCAACAACTCGATCCGTTACGCCACGCCGAACTTCGGCGGTCTGCAATTCGAAGGCATGTATGCGACCGGCAACGTCGCGGGGAAGACCGGTGCAGGTCGCTCGTACGGCCTGGCCGGGGCCTACAGCAACGGTCCGATCGCGCTCGCGGCCGGTTACTTCTTCGCGGACGGCGGCAGCAATCGTGGCAACCCGCTCGCCAACGGCGACTGGCCGTATCGCGAGTGGACGAGCAGCGCGGGTTCGCTGTTCAATTCGCCGATCAATGCCGGTTTCCGCACGGCAAGCAAGGTGAGCATTGCACGGGTGGGCGGTAAGTACGCGATCGGTCCGGCAATTCTCGGTGTGACGTTCTCGAACGCGCAGTACGCGAGCGACGCCATGTCGCTGTTCACCGGCACCGCGAAGTTCGACAGCGTGAATGCGTTCGCCACCTATGCGCTCACACCGGCCATCAATACCGGCATCGGCTACAGCTACACGCGCATGCGCGCCGACGGCTCCCTCGGGGCGCATTACAACCAGTTCAATGCGGGCGTCACCTATGCATTGTCCAAGCGCACGTCCACTTACGTGATTGGCGGCTATCAGCAAGCGGTCGGCAAAACCCTGAATCAGGGACAAGCCGTGGAAGCGACGGCCTCGGTCGGTTCCTACGGCATCGACGCCGGTGCCCGAACGCAGTTGCTGCTGGGCATGGGGCTGAAGCACAGCTTCTGATCGTTCGTCTCCGGCCAAATCAGCCAATCGGCCCAAACCCGTGAAGGCATGCGGGTTTCGGCCGATTTTCCCTTGGATTCAACGATCTTTAAATTCAAACGATCGTTTGGAATATTGGATTAATGAGTCTAAAAAAATACACTATTTACGATTTTAAGGGTTTACCCTATTCGGGAATCTATTTAGAATTCACTCCATTGAAGTTACATGCAGTCGCAACCGGCGCTCACCACGCTTTTTGATTTCCCTTCGAATTCGATGCGTATCGGTTCATCCCGGATCGTCTCGGCGCTGCACTCAACGGGGAGAAGTGTTGTGGTTTTCGTCAGTTGGTTGGTTGTCGCGGCATTGGCCGTTTCGGTGTCGGCAGCGCGTGTGAAGCAGTTGCATCGCCGTGCAGTGCGCAACGCCTCGGCAGCGCACATGGACCGCGTGTTGCGCTATCGCCGTAGCCACCGTGTCACGCCGTGCCCCCGCATTCAGTTTAAGGACGCCGCGTAATTCAGCGTCGTCTTGCAGCAGGTGGTAGCAGTAGCAGTAGCAGTAGCAGTAGCAGTAGCAGTAGCAGTAGCAGTAGCAGTAGCAGTAGCAGTAGCAGTTCGGAAGTCTTGTAGTGCTCGTAGTTCCGCTTTATCCGCAGTAGCAGTTCAGCAAGTCGCAGTATGAGTCGTTTGAAGTCTGCATCGCTGTACACGCATCAACCGCAGTCCTGTAGTTCAGAAGGTCTCGCATCACCGCAGTACCCTGCAATATCTAAGCAATATTCAAGCAACATCCAGCAATACCAAAGCAATACCCGCAGTTGCAATTCGCAGTACCGCAGTACTCATGCTGTATTCCGGCGCTTGTGTGATGGCCGGATGGAGAGTCAGCCCTCCCTGTTGTTACGAGGCATCGCTCTCACGCGTTAGTGCCGTACCGCCGCCCGCGCTGTATTCAGGCGGCGGATTGCGCGCCCACAGCCTCGTATTGCCCACGCGTTACTTAAATCAACCCGACGCCACGATCAGACATCGCGTGCATCGGCGGACCGAAATCGTCCTTACCCTGACGACGTTTCGTTCGCTCGACGTGTCCGCCATGTGCGCCGCAAAGGCCCGATCCCACGCAGTCGGATCCGGCTCGCCCGCGTTATCGCGCGGGCGTTTGGCATGCGCCTACCCGCGCGTCATGCCCGATGTATTAAAAAGAGAAAATTGAAAGTCATGAACACCGACCCAGAGCGCATCACCCTCACCATCAGTCTGCATCCGAACGACCTGAAGCAACTCGATCACGCGTGTCAGCGTGTGGGCATGCGCCGTGAAGATTTCTGCGTGCTCGCCACGCATCTGGAAGGCGCTCGCGTGCTCAATGGCGAAGGTCTGGCTGCACTGGCCCGTCCGTTCAATTTCGCCGCCGGCCTGCCTGCGGCGCTGCGCGGCGCGTTCGCACGCCTGTGCACGCGCTAAGTCGCTGAGCGACCGATACGCTAAGCGCTAGGTGCCTTCGGTATCGTTGGCACCCTTACCGCCTGCACCGCCCGTACCACCCGCACCGCCGGTCGCGTCCTCGCGATCCGGCGCAGCCCCAGCGCCGGACATGCCGAGCGCGCCGGCATCGAGCACCACCATCCCGTCGCGCCCCTGACGTTTGGCCCGATACAACGCACGATCGGCTTGCTGAAGCCACGCCTGCGGGGTATCGAAAGCGCTCGAAAAAGGCACGAGTCCGATACTCACCGTGCACTCCGTGAGCGACACCCGAAGCGCTTCGTCCTGCTGCATCTGCGCTTCCGCCTGCGCCACGCGGGCGCGCAAATCGGCGAGCAGCCGATGCATCAGATCCCGTCCCGCGACTTCACCGGTGTTGACCAGCACGGCACCGAACTCTTCCCCACCGTATCGTCCGACTGCGTCGATCTCACGCAGACGCTGACGCAACAATCCGGCAAAGCGACGTAGCGCCGAGTCGCCTGCTGCGTGGCCGAGCGTGTCATTGATGCGCTTGAAGTGATCCAGATCCATCAGCACCAGACACGCCGGTTGCCCCGTGTGAGCGCAATGCTCGTGGATGTCGGCCAGCCGCTGCTCCCACGCACGTCGATTGAGCAGTCCCGTCAGGCCATCGTGCCGCGACAGGTACTCCATTTCCCGCGAGCGCTGCGACAGCTTCTGTGCCAGGTCATACGTGACCTTGCCAAGTGCGACGGGATAGAGAATCACCATCGGCAAACTCGTGATGACGTTGAAGGTATCGGACGCGGGGGCCCAGGCGAATCCAAGCAAGGCGATCCCGATCAGGCCGCCCACGACATTGGCCAGTAGTCCCTGAAGGAAAAGCCGCACGCCGCCCGCGCCGATGTTATCCATCGACATCATCGCGAGAACGACGACGCTGGGCAGCAGGTTGAACTGCATCGCAGCGACCCAGAAGCCGCCGAATGCCGCGTCGATCATTAGATTCGTGCGCTCGGCCCGGTAAGGGACCGGACGCGATAACGCGAGCACGCAGGCCAGATGCGGCCAGACGAAACCGTGGAAGATCACCAGCGCCCACAACCACAGCGGCGTGGGCGGATCGAGTCGATAGAAGACACCGGCGACACAGAAGAATCCGATGCCGAGACCGATGGTCCGCAAACGATAGATGCGTCGTACGAAACGCTTGCCCTTGCCGGCGACGGCCGGATCGATACCCGCAGCGGAAGACGCCAAAGCGGCGGTCCCCGTCCTTCTGCGGTGTGGCGTGCCGTCGGCGCGCGCGTTGCTGTCTTGCTGACTCACTGACACCATGCTGCTCCGATCGACCCTCACGAACCACGGACCACGAATCAAGAACGACGGACTACGAAATGCGCGCACGATGCCTTTCGCACCGTGGGGCCGGGCGTTGCGCTTCGTGTGTTCGAAGACATCCGCAGGCGCTCGTTGCAAGGGCCCGGAGGCGCCATTCTACCTGCGGGCAATGTCCGTGAGCGATTCCGAAGTGCCTGGCGTCGAGCGGGGCGATGGGGGACGCCGACGTCGCGTCCGAAATCCCTTATCGTTTGTCCGAAATTCGCTATGCGACGGATACCGTTAGGGCGGACAATTTGCCTCAGTTCGCAAGTCACCCGCCGGTCGGCCTGTCGACAGTTCGACCCGTAGTTCGTTAGACCGCTCGACCGGCACATCGCATACATCATGGCTAATTTCATTCTGCCGCTGACCGCAGTGCTTATCTGGTCGGCCAACGTGATCGTCAACAAGCTCGCCGTCGGTCATATCTTCCCTGCCGAAATCGCCTTCCTGCGCTGGTTCGCCGCCGGGCTGCTGCTCACGCCGTTTGCGTTGCCCGCATTGTGGCGCGCTCGCCGTCAATTTGTGCCGCATATGGCGCAGTACGCCACCCTTGGCGTGCTGGGCATGGCGATCTATCAGGGGCTCGCCTATTCGGCGGCGCATTACACGAGTGCCACCAATATGGGGATCATTCTGGCGCTGCTACCCCTCACGACGCTCGCGCTCGCCGTCATGCTGCTGGGCGACGCCCTGACCGCCGGCGCGCTGGCCGGCGGCTTGCTGTCGATCGGTGGCGTGCTGCTGGTCGTCGGGCACGGCTCGCTGCTGCATCTCGCCGATCAGGGCATCGGTGTGGGCGACGCCATGATGGTCGCCGCCATGCTGGCGTACGCCGTGTACTGCGTGCTGTTGCGCAAATGGCATCTGCCGCTCGCGCCGCTACCATCGCTGTACGCGCAGATCATGTTTGCCGTCGTTGCGCTGCTGCCGTTCTACCTGATTTCGGAGAAGGCCGGTGTTTCGATGGATAACCTGCCGGAACTGGCCTTCGCGACGATTCCAGTGTCCATCGCCGCCCCGTTTATCTGGATGATCGGCGTCGCCCGCATCGGCCCGCGTCGCGCCACGGTCGTCATCAATCTGGTGCCGATCTTCACAGCGCTGATCGCCGCCTTCGGTCTCGGAGAGCACCTTGCCGGTTATCACCTTGTCGGCGGTGCGCTGATTCTCGCAGGGGTCGCACTCGGCGAAAACTGGCATCTGCCGATTCGCAAAGCGCGTGAACCGATGCCTGTGGTGGCGGATGAATTGGGAAGTGTCCGATAAATTTTGCGCTATTAGCGTCACCGACTCTTTATAGAGGCCCGCCCGTCACGCATGGGGAGGAGAGCGATATAACGTCGCAGGGCGCGGGGGGATTGATTACGCTGTGTGACTCGTCAACGGAGTTCGCCATGCAAACCAATCCACTCGCCCAGTTCGGAGACCATCTGGCCCGCTTGCGTAAGGCGCGCGGCTGGTCGCAGGAGAAGCTTGCCCTCGAGAGCGGTCTGGCACGCTCGTACGTCAGCGGTATCGAACGGGGCAGACGCAATGTCGCCCTCGTCAATATTTGCGTGTTGGCAGACACCCTGGGCGTGCCAACGTCCGAAATGCTGCGTTTTGCACAAGCGGCCGCCGGTGCTGAAGATGTCGCGGTCGCCTCCGAGCGCACCCCGCTGCCACAGATCAGCCGGTCACTGTGCAAACTGGAGAACCGCGATCAGGTCTGGCTCGCGGAGATCATTCGCAGTCTCAGCTCGCGTCTGAGTCATGCCGCCCCGCCGTCCGCTACGAGCGCGTACGCACCCGCGTCCCAAGACACGGCATCCGCTGGCGCACATGCGCAGGCATACGACGACGACGCGATCGATGACAGTGAAGACCTGGACGCTGTCGACGATGCGGATTCCGAGGATCGTGTGGATGGCATCGAACATGCTGCTCACCGTGACGTGACTCACGCGTCTTTCGACGGCAGTCTGGCCCGCGCCGCCATGGACCCCGCCTTCGACACCGGATTTCCTGTCCGACATCAAACCGCCTCCGCCTCGCCAGCCCGCCACCCCGGAATGACCGAAGCGTCGTCAGACGTCGACGTCACGCATGCCGACGCGCAAGCGAGCGGCGTCTCACATCGCATTGCAGACCCGGATCGTCGTCAGGAAGGCGAAATGGATCGAACGGATCAAACGGATCGCTCATCACGTGCTGCCGCAGCGCCGGGCCCGGACGTCGTGGCGCAAGAGAACCCATCGCGCTGGCCTGCCAGAAGGGAAGAACGCGATTGAGGGGGCGATTGAAGGGCCGATTGAGGGGGCAATCGAGAGAGGCTCGAAAGCGTGCGCCATCGCGACGCCATTAGTGCTTAGGACATCGCGCAAAGTCCCTCGGCCATACGGGGGGCGATGCGCGATGATTCGTCTCGTAAAAGTGACTGATTAACCTATTAAAAATAGCCGCCCTTGCGCGAGCCGCGTCGTCGACGAACGGAGCGTACGTGGCGGCGCGCGCATCAACGACGACAGGAGTGACAGCGCGTCGACGTCTACCGCAATTCCACGAGGCTCGACACAATATCCGGCTCGACTCGTCATCATCGAGTGACATCCCAACGCGGAACCTTTCAGAATCCCCGCTCTACTTCTACCGGTCAGACCAGTGTCACACTGCGCGGCGCTGGCTGACGGAGGGCGACAAGGCGTCTCGCAGCGCGCCGGAGCCATCGCGCGGTACGTGAACTAGCGCCGCCACCATCATCGGAATGACTGCATTCGTTGTGCCTTCTCCGAAAGTCCGCAAAAAATCTGCGCGACGCTCCCGGTAGTTCGTGCCTCACAAACGAGGGACACCCGAGGCACCGTCCCCGATGCCGGATTTTTGTTCCAATCTTCTCGTCCCGAACAAGGAAACTTTTTTATGGACACCAATTTATTTCGATTCGGCAGACATCTCGCCGGTTTGCGCAAGAAGTACAACTGGGCGCAAGACAAGCTTGCGCTGGAGAGCGGTCTCGCACGTTCCTATCTGAGTGGTGTCGAGCGCGGCAAACGCAATATCTCGCTGCGCAACATCTGCATTCTTGCCGACACGCTGGGGCTCCCCCCGCATGAGCTACTGGCGTTCGATGCGTCGAACGGTATGGCGGCGGACATCGGTGCGAGCGTGTCGGTCCCGTGCGATCCGTATCCGTCGCTCAATCGCGCCATGCAGAAGTTGTCCGACCGCGATCAGGCGTGGATGGCCGATCTGGTCCGCACCCTGAGCCTGCGGCTGGGCCACGGCTTGTTGCGTGACGAATGAATGTGAAAGACGCGCTCGCCGGATCAGTCGTTGCCGAGGAAGGCGTCGACCGCGCGGTGAAACGCGATCGGATTGGCGAGGTTCATGCCGTGCGACGCGTCCTGAATCACCATGCGACGCGCTTCCGGCATCGCATAGGCCAGCGCGTTGAGCACATCCGGATACGGCGCCGGACTTTCCGCGCCGCCCATCAGCAACACCGGTGCGTGAAGCGCGCCGAGCGCGTCGATCGGCAGCGGCGTGCGCGGCTCGGCGACTTGTCCGATCAGGGTGCGCGCATTGTCGCGCACCATCTGCTTGAACCAGGGCACCATGCGACGCCACGTGTCCGGACCGCTCACCGTGTCGATAAAGAGTGCGAGACCCCCGTCGATATCGCCCGCTTCGATGGCTTTCAATGCCGCTTCACGGAAATTGCCGCGCTCGCTGTCGAGCGGAATCTGCACGGGGCCACCGCTGATTTCCACGCCCGGATCGGCGAGGATCAACGAGCGGACGGTGTCGGGTGCGAGCAAAGCGGTGCGCAGCGCGACATAGCCGCCGCGCGAATGGCCAAGCACATGCACGGGGCCAACACCGAGCGCCGTGATGAAGGCCGCGAGGTCTTCGGCGTGTTGCTCGCCGGAGAACTCTCCGTCGTGACCGTTCCAGGCTTCGGGAAAATAGTGACGCAGGCTGACCGAGATAACGCGCCGACGTTGCCCCAGCGGGGCCATATTCGGCTTGAAGTATCGGTAATCGCAGAGCGATCCGTGAACCAGCACTAGCGGTGCGCCGACAGCATCGGCGGGTGCGGGAGTTTCGACGTAGGCCATCGGATAGCCGTTGACGTCGATCGTTTGCGGTGCAGGAACCGGCATGGGGATACATCAGGTAAGACGAAGGCGCCAGTATACCGAGCTTGCGGCCCCTTCGCTGCGACGCGCCACGGGCATGACGCGCCTCTCGGAGGCGTTCCGCCGGACCGCGATGGCGCGCGTCCCGTCGCGCACGAGCCGAGTGCAATGGCCCCGCGACGGCCCCCCCCACACCTGACACAGGGCGCTGCACGGCCTGGTGTATGCTTGCGGCTTTCTTCAATCCTGCGGTTTCCCGGCATGGCGCTCAAAGCCACTATCTTTAAGGCCGAGGTGCAAATCACCGACCTCGACCGTCACTACTACGCATCCCACAACCTGACGATTGCCCGTCATCCGTCGGAGACCGACGAGCGCATGATGGTGCGCGTGCTCGCGTTCATGTTGTACGCGGGCGAGCGTCTCTCGTTCGGCAAGGGCATTTCCACGGCCGACGAGCCGGATCTGTGGGAGCACGACTTCGGCGGCGATATCGTTCGCTGGATCGATGTCGGCCAGCCGGACGCCCGTCGTCTGGTCAAAGCGGCCGGCCGTGCCGAGCATGTCGACGTGATCGCCTACGGCGGCAAGCCGGCCGCCGTGTGGTGGCAGGCCACCGAGAAAGAGATCAACCGTCTGTCGAACCTCACCGTGCGGATGCTCGACGACGAATCCGCCGAAGCCCTGACGGCGCTGGCCTCGCGCACGATGCGCCTGCAATGCACGATTCAGGACGGCGAAGTCTGGGTCGCAGACGACAGCCACAATTTCGCGGTGAAGCTCGAAACGCTGCGCGCGGCCACCCGCGACTAAGCCTTTGGCTCAGGCCTCGCCCGAATACATGGGCGAGCCTAAGCTGCGTTACACTTGACGTTAACGTAAATCGAGTGAACGCAGCTGTTGCGACGGCACGCGTCCACCCACGCCTGCCGCGCACCTCATGGACATCCTGATCTTCTCTCCGGACGGCAAGACTGCCGCCTATGAAACCGGCCTCGCCGAGCATCTGCCGCAGGCCAACATTCGTGGCTGGCAGCCGGGCGACACCGCCCCCGCCGACTACATCGTCTTGTGGAAGCCGAACGCCGAAGTCCTGCAACCCCGTGAGCGTCTGAAGGCGATCTTCAACATGGGCGCGGGTGTCGACGGCGTGCTCGGCGCGCACGGCGAGAGCGCGCACCGCCTGCCGCCCGGTATTCCGCTCGTGCGCCTCGAAGATGCCGGTATGGCCGACCAGATGGCGCAATACGTCAGCGCCGCCGCCCTGCGGTATTTCCGCCGCCTCGACGACTTCCAGACCCAGCAAACCGAAGGCCAGTGGAAATTCCAGAAGCCGAACCGGCTCGCAGACTTCCCCGTCGCGGTACTGGGTTACGGCACGCTCGGCGCGCATGTGGCCAAAGCGCTGAAGACGTTCGGGTTTCCGGTGCGCGCATGGAGCCGCAGCGAGCGTCAAGACGACACGGGCATCACCCTCTATCACGGCGCTCATGGCGATTCGGGCTTCGACGCCTGCGTGTCGGGCGCACGCATTCTCGTCAACCTGCTGCCGCTCACGCCGCAAACGGTGGACGTGCTGAACGCCGACCTGTTCGCGAAACTGGCGCAGGGCGCGTACTTGATCAACGTGGCGCGCGGCGCGCATCTGGTCGACGACGATCTGCTGGCCGCCCTCGACAGCGGCCAGATCGCCGGGGCCACGCTCGACGTGTTCCGCACTGAGCCGCTGCCGGCCGAGCATCCGTTCTGGCGTGCCCCGAAGATCACCGTCACGCCGCACATCTCGGCGCTGACACTACGTGACGAGACCGTCGCGCAGATCGCAGGAAAAATTGCCGCGATGTCGCGCGGCGAAGCCATTACCGGCATCGTCGACCTGACACGCGGCTACTGAGCGAACGAACGAGCGTACAAACCAACGACTGAGCCGCCACCCGAACGCGTCGCGGCCGCCCCCCACCAGACGAATTAGAGGAGACCGATCCCCATGTCCGCATCTCATCTGCCCCAACGTGTGAAAGTGGTCGAAGTCGGCCCGCGCGACGGCCTGCAAAACGAAAAGCAGCCCGTCGCCACAGACATCAAGATCGCACTGGTCGACCGCCTCTCGGCTGCGGGCTTCGCCAACATCGAGGCGACGTCGTTCGTCTCGCCGAAATGGGTACCGCAGATGGCCGACGGGGCCGAAGTCATGGCCGGCATCACACGTCGTCCGGGCACGATCTATTCGGTGCTCACGCCGAACATGCGCGGCTTCGAGGGCGCTGTCGCTGCGAAGGCGGACGAAGTGGTGATCTTCGCCGCCGCGAGCGAAGCCTTCTCCCAGCGCAATATCAACTGCTCCATCGAAGAAAGCATCACGCGATTCGAGCCGGTTGCCCGCGCCGCCAAAGACGCTGGTCTACGTCTGCGCGGCAGCATTTCGTGCGCACTCGGCTGCCCGTATCAGGGTGAGGTGCCGGTCGCGAGCGTAGTCGACGTCGTCAAACGACTCGCCGCGCTCGGTTGCGACGAGATCGACATTGCCGACACCATCGGCGTCGGCACGCCCACCCGCACCCGCGAAGTCATGGACGCCTGCGCGAAGGCGTTCCCCATCGAGCGTCTGTCGGGGCACTTCCACGACACCTACGGTCAGGCGACGGCCAACATCTACGCCGCATTGCTCTCGGGCATCTCGATCTTCCATTCGTCCGTCGCCGGTCTCGGCGGCTGTCCGTATGCCAAGGGGGCAACCGGCAACGTCGCGACGGAAGACGTGCTGTATCTGCTGCAAGGGCTGGGCATCGAGACGGGCATCGATCTCGAAGCGGTCGTGCACACAGGCGACTTCATTTCGCAAGCCATCGGCCGCCCGAACGCCTCGCGCGTGGGCCGCGCCATGCTCGCAAAGCTGAAAGACGCCGCTGCCTCGACTAACTGACGTCTGCCCCAGAAGCGCCCCCACGGACCCGATCGAACCGACCATGAGCGACACGCCACAAATCCCCGAATCCGCCGACGAAGACCAATTGCCCGAAGGCGCGCGCCACGTCGCGCGGCTACTCGCGGGCATGGGCCACGACCAGCCGATCGTACTGCTGCCCGCCACCGGCAAGACGTCGGCCGAAGCCGCCGCCGGCCTCGGCTGCGAGGTCGCACAGATCGCCAAGTCGATCATCTTCCGTCGCGCGGCGGACGACACGCCGGTGCTCGTCATTGCCAGCGGCATCAACCGCGTGGACGAAAAGAAGGTCGCCGCGCAAGTGGGTGAACTCGCCCGCGCCGACGCCCGCTTCGTCAAGGAAAAAACCGGTTACTCGATTGGCGGCGTGAGCCCGATCGGACACGTCGTATCGCCTGTCACGCTGATCGACGAAGATCTGCTGAAGCTCGCGAGCCTGTGGGCCGCCGCCGGCCACCCGCACGCTGTGTTCAACCTGACGCCGCAGCAGTTGGTGGCGATGACGGGCGCGCCGGTCGTCGACGTCGCTCTGCGTGGCTGACCGTAGCTAAGCGTCGCCGACGACGCACGATCGACCTGCGGTCGACACACCGTCACCGCTCACAAGAACAAGGAGACCTGCCATGCCGAGCCCCGAACTTGTGCCGGGCCTGACATTCGAGTGGACGTATCGCGTGCCGAAGAAGGCCGTCGTCCCCGAACTCTACGACGATGTCGAGCTTTGCCGCGACATGCCAGCGGTGCTGGCTACGGGCTATCTCGCAGGCATTCTGGAATGCGCGTGCCTTCAGGCGATCCGTCCGTATCTGGACTGGCCGCGCGAGCAGTCGCTCGGCACGCTCGTCTCCTTCACGCATCTGGCGGCGACGCCGGCGGGCGACACGCTGCGCATCCGGGGCAAGCTGATCGACGTCGACGGGCGTACGCTGCGCTTCGAAGTTGCCGCCTGGGACGGTCTCGACAAGGTCAGCTCAGGCACGCACGAGCGCGTGATCGTCGATCAGGAACGCTTTCACGGCAAATTGCGCGAGAAAGCGGCCAAGCTCGGCCTGCCCATCTGAAACCGACGCGCCACGCGCCCCCACTGCTCATGACCTCGTTCGATTCCCCCGTCCCGTCGCCCTGCACCAACATCTGCCGCATGAATCCCGCGACGGGTTGGTGCTCGGGCTGCTGGCGCACCATCGACGAGATCGCGGCGTGGTCGACGATGGCGGACGACGCCAAACGCCTCGTCTGGTCGCTATTGCCCGCGCGACGTGCGGAGCATGAGCCGCCACCTGAGATGCATCGTCGCGTGGTCGTGAACAAGCCGGGTACCGGCGACGCTTAGCGGCTTTCGCAACACGCGCCGACACTCACGCCAATACTGCTCAACTATCGTCCCGACTACTGTCATTACTCATGGGAAAAATCGTTGCCGTCGGCGAGACGTTCTCCGCCAACCATCACTTCTCGCCGGATTCGATCCGCGAGTTCTCCACGCTCGCGCACGACTTCAATCCGCTACACCTCGACGCCGAGTACGCCGCTGCCGATCCGCGTTTCGGGGGACTGATCTCGTCGGGCACGCAGCAGATGTCGTATCTCGCCGCATTGCTCGCCACGCACTACTCGAAAACGGCACAACCGCTCGGCCTGGAGTTCGACATGAAGCTGCGCCGCGCCGTGCATGCGGGCGACGACATCACCGTGCGCTGGACGGTCACCGACAGTTTGTGGAAAGAGAAGCTGGCAGGCGACATCGTGTCGCTCGACGGCGAGGCCGTGAATCAGCACGGCGAGACGGTGATCGCGGCCACGGCCAAGATTCTCGTGTGCCCCAAACCGGCCTGATCGCTGACGCAAGCGAAAGAACATCCCATCGCCTAACGAGATACGCCCAATGACCTCGCTTACCCTGCCCGCCGGGTTGCGCGTGTTCGAGCGCGGCTGGCTCTCATCGAACAATGTGCTGTTCCTCGGCCATGAGCCCGCGCTCGTCGATAGCGGCTACGTCAGCCATTCGGAACAAACGCTGGCCCTCGTGGCGCACGCACTGCCCGAAGGCCAGCCGCTCGCGCGCCTCATCAACACGCATCTGCATTCCGACCACTGCGGCGGCAACGCCGCCTTGCAGGCCCGCTACGGCTGCCGCACGTGGGTGCCCGCCGCCGAGGCCGATCCCGTGCGTCACTGGGACGAACGCCGCCTGTCGTTCGACGCGACCGGCCAGCAATGTGCACGCTTCACGTTCGACGACACACTCTCGCCCGGCGACACTGTGCCGCTCGGCGAACACGAATGGCTGGTGCTTGGCGCGCCCGGACACGATCCGCACGCGCTGATGCTCTACAACGCCGCCGACGGCATTCTCATCTCCGGCGACGCGCTCTGGGAACGCGGCTTCGGCGTGATCTTCCCGGAACTCGACGGCGAGTCGGGATTCATCGAGCAGGCCGCCGTGCTCGACCTCATCGAACAGTTCGACGTCTCAATGGTCATTCCCGGGCACGGCAAGCCGTTCGACGACGTCGACGGTGCACTCGCTGCCGCACGCGGCCGTCTCGACTATCTGCAAAGCGATCCCGCCCGCAACGCCCGCAACGCGTTGAAGGTACTGATCGTGTTCAAGTTGATGGCCGAAGGACAGATGACGGGTGCAATGCTCAAGGCGACGCTCGATACCGCGCGCGCCTGGCGCAATGCGGCGGCGATGCTCGCCCCGCCGTCCGGATGGCCCGCGTTGCTCGACGCGCTCGTCGCGGAATTGGCTAAGGCCGGTGCGCTGCGCTACGACACCGAAACGGACACGTTGCACGCCGTCTGAGCCGGTGTGCGTCCCGCTTCGTCGGCAAAAAAATAACGCCGCTCGCCAGTGACGGCAAGCGGCGTTTGAGGACGTGACGTGCCGGACGAACGCTGCGGTCGCTAACGCGGCGCTCGTCCTGCGACACCGGCTACCGGTGTCCCCTGGCACGCGTCTTTATCGTAGTCAGCACAGAGCGTCGACCCAAGAGGACTTTCCCTGATACGGAGACAAAAGGCGCGGCGGAACCGAAGCTTTCTTCGAGACGCAGTGCGCCGAGCCGCCATCGAATCCCCCTATAATCGAACGATCGTTCGCGAAAGTGCGTTGCCGTATAGGCGACACGCGCGTCCGGCAATTGCGCGTCGACGCAAGGCATGCAACGGACACCGCCCCCACGGAACGTTCTGTTCAAGGAGACTTCATGGCCCTTCCCAAGATTCTGCAAAACCTGGCGTTGCCTGTCGTGGCGTCGCCGATGTTCATCGTGAGCTATCCGGAACTGGTGCTCGCGCAGTGCAAGGCCGGTATCGTCGGCTCGTTCCCCGCGCTCAACGCGCGCGAGCCGCAGATTCTCGAAGACTGGTTGTCGCGCATCACCGAAGAGCTTGCGTCGTACAAGGCCGCGAACCCGGATGCCGTCGTCGGCCCGCTCGCCGTCAACCAGATCGTGCATCAGTCGAATCAGCGGCTTGAACACGACGTGCGCGTGTGCGTCGAGCATCGCGTACCGATCTTTATCACGAGCCTGCGTGCGCCGCCCAAGGAAGTGCTCGACGCGGTGCACAGCTACGGCGGTATCGTGCTGCACGACGTCATAAATCTGCGTCACGCCAACAAGGCGCTCGAAGCCGGCGTGGACGGTCTGATACTTGTGGCGGCGGGCGCGGGCGGGCATGCGGGCATGCTCTCGCCGTTCGCGCTCGTGGGCGAAGTGCGCAAGATCTTCGACGGCCCCATCGTGCTCTCGGGCTCGATCGCCAACGGTGGCTCGATTCTCGCCGCGCAGGCGATGGGCGCAGACCTCGCCTATATCGGCACGCGCTTCATTGCGTCCGCTGAGGCGAATGCGAGCGAGACGTACAAGCAGGCCATCGTCGACGCCAGTGCCAACGACATCATCTACACGAACCTGTTCACCGGCGTGTCGGGCAACTACATCCGCCAGAGCATTCTGAATGCGGGCCTCGATCCGGAGAACCTGCCCACGGCCGACAAGACCGCGATGAACTTCTCCAAGGCGAAAGCGTGGAAGGACATCTGGGGCGCGGGTCAGGGCGTGGGCTTGATGGACGACGTACGTCCGGCGGCGGACATCATTGCGCGCCTCAAGCAAGAGTACGACGACACGCGCAGGCGTCTGGCGGGCTGACGTAGCTCGGCGCGAGATCGCTTGCGTCTCGCGCCGGATAGCAACGCCGACATTCCCTCGCAAATTCGCAGAACCGACAGCGCTATCCAACGAAACGCAAGCATCCGCGCGCATGCCAGTGGCAAGCTCCTCCCCCCGGGCCGGCGCATGACGCTGTCGTCGACGACACATGCACGGCCCGCCTTGTGTGTTTTACGGAGGCCTTCCTATGTCGCATGTGCCACACCATCGCGCGATCGGTTCCGCGCCCTGCTACAGACTCTCCCCCACCGCAAATCGTCGCCAGAGCAGCCGCTTCGGCGTGCATGAGTTTCCGCGTCATTTTCGCGGAACGCGCGCTTCGCCGCGTGCGCACGTGTCGGCGGCAAACGGCCCGTGCCGAAGCGCCCCGAGCAAAGCATCGTCCCCGATGCACTGGCAGACGGTGTTCGCGCTGACCGTCGTCGCCAACCTCGTGCCGCACACGCTGGCAGGCCCGAGGCTCCCGTTCTCGCGAGACAAGCAGCGCCTGGACGACGACATCGGGAACGACACCGTCCTCCATACCTCTGGCACCTTCGCTGGCACGGCAGATGACGTGCAGCGCGCTCCCGCACCGCATTCCGCCATTAAGTCCGACTACTCCATGCCTGAACTGATGCGCGCGTTCGGCGCATCGAGCGCACCGTTCCAGAATCTTGCGCAGGTGATCAACGAGATGAACGTCCTCGTTGCCGGCGAAGAACTCGACCGTGAAACGCTGGAGACCGTAAAAGATGTCGGTGCCTTCATCGACATGGTGACGGCGTTGATTCCATCGGTACAAAGCGCGCGGCTCGGCGGTCATGTGGCGGAGGCTGCCGCCGATGCGTCGGAGGGCAAGCCCACGAATGCCGAGCGCATCGGCGCATTGATCCAGATGAGCGATCCACGCGCGCTAGGTGTGTCGGTGCCCATGCAGGCCGGTGAGCCGTCGGCGGATCTTGTGCCTTCGGCGTGGGTGCCGGCTGAGCGTCCTGCCTCGGGTCATGACGTCCTCGACGTCGAGCACACCAACAACGGCATTAACGTCGAACCCAAGGCGGAAGGCGACGCCATTTCCGCAGCACCCGCCGCCGCCCCTGCAAACGCGCTCGAACCGCCGCGAAGCGGCCATCCGGCAAGTCTCTCCGAACATCGCATCGACGGCGAAAGCGATCATCTTCGAGGGTACGAACAAGCGCTCCCGCCGGGGGCGCACCCCGACACGTCGCATCCACAGTTGTTCGTCATCGACGCCCGACACTATCTCGGCGGAGAGGTCGGCTTCTATCGCCTGAGCGCGTCACCGCAAGCGAATCACTGGTTGGTCGACGCCCCGCGCGGCACCCGCGCTCAAGTACCGGTGACGTACGACCCAGAGACCGGGAGATGGCAGGCGCAAGCACCGTTGCGGCTATGCGGCGGCGGTTGCGGTCCGAGCCGGGAGTCGACGCCCGACAGCGTTGCGATGAGTCAGAACCAGATCGCGGACGCCATCCGTCACATTCCCGATCGCGATGTGCGGGACTCGATTCAGCTCGCCTACCGCGATCTGAGTCAGTTGCATCTGATGCGTACCAATCGCGAAGATCTGCGCCCGCTACGCGACAACTCCATCGTCGAGCACCGCCAGATTCTGGTGCCGCAGCTCATGCGTCTTGATCCATATGCCACGCTCTTCGAGCAACAGCGCGAAGCGGCCGAGATCACGGCGATTCACTACGACGCTTACATCGACACCGGTGTGTACGACCTCAGTCCGGAAGCATTCTGTCAGGAGAACGCCGAGATTCTGTTTCACTACCTGCTCGCGCGCGGCGTGCCCAGTCATCACATCCGCATCATGACGGTGCAACCCAAGAGCCAGCCTGCGCATGTCATGGTGATCTATACCGAATCGGATCATTTCATCGATCTTCTCGATCTGTCGACGCCCCAACCGCCGATCGAGGGCAGCGTCGACGGCATCAGCTCGGAGCGCTTCACCGCCGCGCTGTTCCTCACACGCGACTCCACCGTTCTGCTCGACCCGTGGAGCCGGGTCAAGGCGTCTTCGTTCGCCGATACGGACAGCATCGAGGAACTGATGACCGACCTGGATATGGCGCTTGCCGATACGGGACACCGTTCCGGCAAGCCGTTCAGGGTGGCGCTCACGCGCCCCTACCCGGCACCTCGCGATCGCGCGCTCGCTGCGCGGTCGAGTCCGAGCGGATCACGTGGCTCGCGTGGTTCGCAAGGCTCCGGCGGATCTCAGGAATCGAAGGGTTCCGACGGTTCCGGCAGCAGCGTGATTCAGACGTCGACGGCGACGTGAAGCGGCTGCTTTCATCGGATGAAACGCTTCGCGGGTATCCGGCATTTACATCGCTATCCGAAATAACGATCATCCAAAAACGATAATCGATCCGACCGATGCGCAAGCCCGGCACGTCGGTGCGATGGCAGTCTTCATCTCCCGGGCCACCGAAACGTCATGGTGCTGCACATGCGCCATGACGTTTCGGTGGCCCACCACTTCGGGAGAGGACGCCATGCCGTACGCCTTGCATCACAGTCCCCGGCACTTCACACCCCACTACGGGCTGTCACCCGCACGTCAGCATCGTGAGTCGTCGTCCGGCGCGTCCGACGGCTTTCATGTCACCTTCCGTCGGGCCCGGTATGCACGGCGCGCCGGCCATCACACACACGATGTCCCGCAAACACACCGCGCATCGAAAGTGGCACAGCGTGCGCCCGGCATCTGGCCGACCGCATTCGCGGTGTTGTTCGTGGCCAATCTCGTGTCGCCGGCTGCGGGTGCCATCCCGCGTCGAAATCTCGTCTCCGACGCGAATGCCGACCACTCCTTTCTTTCGCAACGCGCATCAGGTCCGGCTTTCGCGCCGCAGATCGAAGCGTCAGAAAACGGTACGTCTACGCCTGACGACGTCGACATCCGTCTCGTCGATCGTACCTACATCAAGACCGCCTACACGTTGCTGGACTTGCTCAGGATCGTCGCCGCATCGCGCTCGCCGTTCGAGGAATTCGGCGCTTCGCTGGGCGAGGCGTACGAAGTCTTCGCGGACGAATCGGTCGCCCCCGAAACACGCAAGTCCGTCACGCGCGGCGGCAAGGTGCTGGACTTATCCACGAGTCTGATTCCTCAGGTGCGCCTGAGCCGCGTACCTGGCGACATTTCGTATGTAGCTGCCCAACAGATCGAAGGCAAGCCGACCGTTGGGGACGACATGGTGATGTTGATGCGCGTGCTCGATCCACGCGCGTGGCAAGGCGATCCACAGACGGAAGTCGTGGTACCTCGCGTGGCGGCCTCGGACGCCGAGACGCTTCACACGCCTATCCAACCGAAGCCGCGTGCAGGGCAAGGCCCAGTGCAGGTGATTCGTCGTCCGGCCCCATCAGAAATGCATGCACTGGATGTCGACGGTCTCGGACACGAAGCGGACACTTTGCCGGCAGCCCCCTTCGAAGCATCGGCCTCACCCGACGTGCCAGGCGGCTCGCTCCAGGTTGCCGCCGGGGGGCATTCGGATGATGTACCCATGCGTGGCCAAGCGCCGGATGTCGTGGCCGTTCCCCTGCCGCGCCCGAACTCGCACCGCCGAGACCTGCTGCGAAGTCCGGCGTCCGTCGTCCGTCGAAAGGGACGAACACGCCCCTGTGGCTAGCCCCGAAAGACGAGCGCATCGGGGCCGTCGAGTTGCCGGACAATCTGGTCGCAGAGAGGCCGACGAGCCGCTTCGCCATCCGAGGCGAGTTCGACCATCTAGACGGCTACGAGCAGACGTTCACGCAGGCGGAGTTGCCCACGGACAAAGCGACGCGTCTTGTCTTCGTCGGCGGCCATCGCTACCTGCGCGGCGAAGCGGGCTACTACCGCATATCGCAGGGCCTCAGCGGCGATCACTGGCTCATCGACGCGCCGCGTCAAACGCGGGCGCAGGTGCCGGTGACTTACGATCCAGTGACCGATCAATGGCGTGCGCACGAGCCGCTACGCGCATGCGGCGGCGGTTGCGGGCCGAGCCGTCCCATCAGCCCCGACAGCATCGCCACGAGTTTCGACAGCATCTTCTCCGCCACCATGCACGTGACCGATGAGGGCGCACAGGAAGCCATTCACAACGCCTTCGCGGACCTGAGTCGCCTGCATCTGACGCGCTCCAACCGCCCCGATCTGCGCGCATTGCGCGACAACTCGATCATCGATCACCGCGCCGCCCTGCGCGTGGCGATGCGTGACATCGACCCTCAGTTGCCACTCGTCAAACAGCAAAGTCTGGTCGCCGAAGCCACGGCACGGTACTACTACTCCCATCCGTTTGCCGAGGCGTTCTGTCAGGAAAACGCCGAAATTCTCTTTCACTTCCTGCTTCAGGACGGCGTGAGCAGCGACCAGCTTCGCATGATTACCGTCCAACCGAGGAACCGTTCGCCGCACGTCATGGTGCTCTTTACGGAGTCGCATCGTTTCATCGACATGCTCGACGCATCGACGCCTCGCCTTCGCGAGAGCCTGCGTCCGGACGGCCTCTCGTCGGGACAGTTCGCGTGGGCGGCCTACATGACCCGCGACACGACGCTGCTGCTCGATCCGTGGAGCCGCAACAAGGCTGTCTCGTTCGTATGGGCCAACGATCCGCAAGACGTCGTCGACATTCTGGACGTGGCTTTCGCGGACATCGGCCATCGCAACGGCAGTCCCTACACGGTATCGATCACCCGGCCGCTTGCCTCGCGCCGAAGCTCGCCCGGCAGTCAGTCCAGTCTGGGGAGTTCCGGCAGTTCCGGCACGAGTTCGGGCACCTCGCGCAGCTCGCTGTCCTCCTCAAGCCCTCGCCTGAGCGCGTCGATCCGGCCTGCGGCAGGACAGCGTCGCGCTTCCGTACCGAGGGATCCCGAACCGCCGGGAAATGAATCGTCCGAACCCGCGTCACAAGCCGACTGACACATCGCTCGCCTCATCCCTATCTTCGGAGACGTTGCTATGCCTTATGCCTCGTATCGTCGTGCCACCTCCGTCGCGCCCGCTTATCCCCTCCCGCACGCCGTCCAGCATCGCAAGGCGTCGACGCGCACCGACGCCGGCAGGCATGTGCAGACGGAACGACACTTCAGCGCCGCGTTCGCTCAGGCACGTCTCGCGACGCAGTCATACCCTTCCCGCACTTCACTCACCTCGCAAAGCCATTCGCCCGCGATGCAGGGCCGCTCACGACACAGCCCCCCTGTCGCATCCACGCAGACCGTCTGGCCGGCCGCTTTCGCGCTCATGCTCGTCGCCAACCTGATCACGCCCGTCAACTGCGTCGACCCGGTCGCCGCCTTCGTGCCGAAAGCCCCACGTCGCTGCCAGGACAATGATGCGGCGGAAACCGATGCGCCCGGCTGTGCGTCGCAGGCGCAGCCAATGCCAGACAGCATCGACACCGCCGTTCGCGCCGATCCTCGCGTACTGGCGCGTCCCCTTGCCAGTGCGCTGCGACCCGCGCGAGTGAGCACGGTGGGCAAGAAGATCGCGAAAACGACGGTCGATAAGCCCCGCGCGCCGATGCCCTCCGTCCACATCGAATCGCCCGAGAAATCCTTGAAGGATCTCGAGAAAAAGGTGGCTGCGACCGATCTGGAACGCTTGGTCGACCATGCCGACGTCGACGCTCCCGCACCACAAGCTTCACCTGGCGACATGTCCGGCGAGACGCCCGACTTGTTCATCGCCGGCGAGCAAACGTATTTGCTGGGATACGCACAGCACATCCCGAAACACCGCCTGCCGTCCGGTGGTGTTAAGCGATTGGTGATCGTCGACGGTCAGCAGTACCTGCGCGGCGAGAACGGCTTCTACCTCGCGAGTCCGGCGTCGAACGCCGACCATTGGCTCGTGGATGCGCCGCGCCGCACGAAGGCGCAGGTGCCGGTCACGTATGACCCGCACCTGGATCTTTGGGTCGCGCATGAGGCACTGCGCTTGTGCGGCGGCGGTTGCGGAAGCAGCCGTGTTACGACGCCCGACAGCATCGCAATGAATCGTCACGAGGTCGATGCGGTGCTCAGTCATCTGCGAGACGACGATGCGCAGAACGCTATTCTCTCGGCCTACAACGACGTGTCGCGTCTGAAGCTGCTGCGCTCCAACCGACCGGATCTCCGGCAATATCGCGACTTCTCGATCATCCCGAATCGAGAGGCGATCCGCACCGCCCTCCAGCACATTCCACCCGACACACCGCTCTACGAACAGCAACGACTCGCCGCGGTCATCACGGCGAGCCATTACCGTCTGAATCTGGGCACGGAAGCGTTTTGTCAGGAGAACGCCGAAATTCTTTTTCACTTTCTGATCGAAAACGGCGTTCATGGCGATTGCATCCGCATGATTACCGTTCATCCCAAGGGGCGCTCGCCGCATGCGCTCGTACTTTATACGGAATCCGAAGAATTGATCGACGCGCTCGAACTTGCGACACCGGTCGAATACGAAGGCGCCGGTGCCGACGGCATTTCCGGCAACAATTTCGCCGGACTCATCATGAATGCGCAGGACACGACGATTTTGCTCGATCCGTGGAGCCGAGTGAAAGCCGTCGGCTTTGCGCTATCGAAAGACCCGCAGGAGACACAGCGCGTGCTCGACGCGGCCTTTGCCGATGTCGGGCACCGGCCGGGCGAGGCCTACCGCGTCTCGCTCACGCGCCCGCTCGGGCCGCGCCGCACCGGGACAAGTCGAAGGGGGAGTCTGGCGAGTCAGGGAAGTGCCGGAACGGTGTCGAGAACGTCGAGTTCGGGGGGCACGTCGGGGGCACGGGGTTCGTCGAGTTCGCTAGCATCTCTCGATGGGCAAAAATCGCCGCTGGGCAACGAGCGCGAGAACGAGAACAAGGGCGCGGACGGCGCATAAGCGCCGCCAGTCGGTCACATCGATCACATCAATCGCATCGGCCGGCGCGCGTTGCACGCGCCGGCTTCACCACTTAATACGTGTAGACGCCACGTCCCGTCTTGCGTCCCAGATAGCCGGCCGCGACCATCTCCTTGAGCAGCGGGCACGGACGATACTTCGAGTCCGCGAACTCTTCGAAGTACACGTTCATCACCGACAGGCAGACGTCCAGACCGATCATGTCGGCCAACGCGAGCGGGCCGATCGGATGATTGCAACCGAGCTTCATGCCTTCGTCGATTTCTTCCGGCGACGCGAGATTCTCCGCGAGCACGAAGAACGCTTCGTTGATCATCGGCACCAGAATCCGGTTGACGACGAAGCCCGGCGCGTTCTTCACCGTGATCGGGGACTTGCCCAGTTGACGCGCCAGCGCGTCGACGCGCGCATGCGTCTCGTCGCTCGTTTGCAGTCCGCGAATCAGCTCCACGAGGGCCATGAGCGGCACCGGGTTGAAGAAGTGCATGCCGATGAAGCGGTCGGGGTTCGCGACGACGGCCGCCAGCTTCGTGATCGAGATCGACGACGTATTCGACGCGAGGATCGCCCCCTCCTTCACCGCCCCTTCGAGCTGCTTGAGAATCTTGACCTTCAGGTCGAAGTTCTCGGTGGCCGCTTCGATCACGATGTCGGCCGTGCCCAGCGCAGCGTAGTCGGTGGACGTCGTGATGCGCGCGAGGGCGGCGTCCTTGTCGGCGGCGGTGAGCTTGTCTTTCTTGATGAGGCGGTCGAGGCTGCCGGCGATCGTCGCCACGCCCTTTTGCACGGCCGCGTCGCTGATGTCGACCATCGTCACCGGCAGTCCGGCCACCGCACAGGCCTGTGCGATGCCGTTACCCATCGTGCCAGCGCCAATGATGCCTACGTGTTGAATCGTCATGTCGTCTCTGCTCCGTTTGTGCTTGAAAGGTGGCGTGGGATACCGTCTTGCGCGGTGCACAAATCATAGCGCGGACACGTCGGATCGGTGACACATGAAACCGCTGTGCGGAATGGCCAACGCGATTGATAAGGCGCGTCCTGTACATCGCCGTCGCGCAAAGAAAAAGGGGCAGACCCCACGGTCTGCCCCTTCGTTGATTCCACCGTCACGCGCATGGGATGCGCGCGCGTCGTGGCATCAGAACTTCATGCGAATGCCACCACCGAAGGTGTCGCCGCCCGACATCGTGCTGACCTTGTCGTTCATGTATGCGGCGTAGATATCGGTACGCTTGGACAGGTTGTAGTCATAGCCCAACGCCCACGTCTTGCGGTTGACGTTGCTCGCGCCCGAGCTCTTCGTGTACGCGTACGACGCGAGCACCTTGCCATTGCCCAGCGGCACCGACACGCCGAGCTGGCCACCGTTCTCCGACACACCGCCGCCGGTGATGTTGTTGCGGATGTACTGGTACTGACCGAAGAACTTCACGACTTGCAGGTCGTACGTCGCGCCCAGTTGCAGTGCTTGCTGGCTGCGAAAGCCCGTGATGCCGGCCATGTCGTCCGGCACCGAGTCGAACTTGACCTGCTGGTAAGCGACGGTCGCGGCGAACGGACCGTTGAAGTACAGCGCGGAGGCGCTCCACTTGTTCTGGCCGGTTTCGCCCGCCTTGTTGCCGAAGGCGTACGAGACTGCGCCCGTCAGGCCCTTGAAGTTCGGCGTGGTGTACATCACGGCGTTGCTCCAGCCGGAGTCGCCCACAACGCCCTGACCGGCCTGACCGATGAAGGTGTGGAACACCATCGGGCTGAAGGTGTACGAATCGACGAACGGGTTGAACAGAATCGTCGAGACGAAGTACGACGTGGTCAGACGACCGATCGTGACGGTACCGGCCGTGTCCGACTGCAAGCCGACGTAGGCGTTGCGCGAGAACATCGAGTCGCCCTGGAAGCGGCCGTACTGACCGTTCTGCGGACGGAAGAAGTCTTCCAGCACGAAGACAGCCTTCAGGCCGCCGCCGAGGTCTTCGTTACCCTTCATGCCCCAGTACGACGTCGACATGCCGCCGCCACCCTGCGTCCATGCCCGGTCGCCGCCCGGGTTCTTGACCGCGCCCACCCAGGCGTCGACCTGACCGTAAAGCGTGACGTTCGATTGTGCGAGTGCCGGTGCGCTCACCGCCCCCATGCACGCGCCCAGAACGAGTGCCCCACCCATGCCCTTGGCCATACTGCGCTTCATTGACTTCTCCTTGGTTTATGTATTTTGTGTGCCTGCTCCCGCCCTGCACGGGACCTTGCTGGCGCCCTTTCGAGAAGCGCCTCCCTGATAAACGGCCGTGATTCTCGCACAGCCCCGCCGTGCGCAGAAAGACCGGAACGGCAAGGAAAAAACACCACACGAAGTGGCTGAGAAATGGTGGGGAGACAAAATTCGGACGACCATCCGCGCCACAATTAATCCTGGTATAACGGGATCGATATAAGGCGTATATTGCGGGGTTAGCAATCGCTCACATTCGCCGTGAGAAGCACGAATCATGGGCGTCGCTCAAGCGCGACTGGCGGATGTCTTTGGGGAGAGGAGAACGCATCCAATGTTGCACATGTGCAACATTCGGTGCAGATCGGGGACGACTGGGGAGGGGTTCGGGGGTGGTGCGCAAGGATTGGCGGCGAGACTGGCGACGCTTCGGCTGCGCCTCATGGGGTCGCTTAGAAGCCACGTCCCCGGCGTGCACCGCCTTCATTGCCGCGCTGGCCGCGCGGCTCACCCTGCGGCGTGTACTGGCGCTCGCGGGGCTCGGCCGGTGACGCCCAGTTCGGGTAAGCGGCCTGCCCACGCCCACGGTCCGCGTTGAAACGGCTGATGTCCTCGCGCAGCGACGCCTTGTTCACGTCCAGCATTTCGCGCCCACGCCCGCCATCGGCCCAGGCAGGGTAGGCACACACCAGCAGTAACAGGAAACAACAGCGAAGTCGCGCACTCATTTGGGTTCAGCCACATCTCCCGACCGCTACGGTGGGGCCGGTTGCACGAGGTGCGTTCTGCATCGGCGGGTTGCCAATGCGCCATACACCTCATGAGTGACTTTACCGGGACAGTCGAATGAGCGTCGACCGAAAAAGTGTTAATACGCGATGCGGTCTGCAACCGTTTGTAACCGGGATGTCATCGCGAAACTCGGGCGATTCCGGCTTGCCGGACAGATCAACGCAAACTCAGCGCAAACCCAAGCCCAGCATGGATGAGCGGGCGACGGCGTGTCGAATTACTTGTCGCCGATCTGCTTTTCCACCGACAGCGAAATCTCGCGCATGCGGTCGCCGCGCGGCGTCACGAGATCCTGCGCTGTGATGGTGAAATTGACCGGACGTGCGTACTTCCGGCTCGCGCTCTGCCATTCGGCGGGCAGCCCGGCCGGGTTCGTCGTGGTGGTGCGCATTGTCGTCACACCGCGCGTGCAGCGGGCCACGTCGGTCGCGAACTTCTGCGCCTGATTACGCAAATCCATCGGCGTGATCTTCTGGTAATCCCAGATGCACTCGTAGGTCGGTGCCAGTCCAGTCGCGCGAAACACCTTGCAATCGCCACCGGGCACCGAATACGTCGCCTGATAGCTCTCACCGCGCTCGCTCTTGGCCACTAGCGGTCCCGACACGTCTTCAAAGCCGGTTTGGGCGCTCTTGGCCAGCATCAGAATGCCTTCGCACTGGTCGGCAGCAAAGGCCGACTGCGCAGCACACAGACTTGCCAGCAAAGCCCATCGTTGAAAAGAATTCGTTGCCATTATTGGAATGTTTGACTGTGGTACGGCGCATTAGTGGTGACCGAGGTGACCGGGTCATGCGGGCGCGGACCACTTTCGATATCGCCTGGAATGGTGACATTAGAACGCAAAGTGCGCGCGGACGAAACCACGGTCACAAGGGAAAACGTGCGCCATTTCGAGTCCGGAAGTGCCTGATAGTTCGCATCGTGGGTCAACCGTGCGCTCATCCAAAAAGCCGATTGGCGTATGGCGCACGCGTCCTATACTCAAAGCGCAGTCAAACTGCATAGGCACGGCCGGGGACCGATGGTGGTCCGAAGCATGACGGCAATGCCCCTCGGTGCCAAGTCTCCTTGGCCCATACCATGCCGCGCCGGTACACGCGGCTGGCGATGCCCCGACGGGGCCTCAACCGGCGGCTTAGCCCGCCGGTTTCCATTTGTGCCGACACTTCTGCGCTGCCCTCATGCCGATGGACTAAGCGAAAGTGCGGATTTCGCCGCGCGTGCCGGTCTGCAACTATCGAATCACAAGACCAATATTTACCGGGCACTCACCTTCGGGAAGTCAACGGAGCGTTTGTGTACACCAAGGGTTACGGCACACCGCACCTGATCGACTTCGTTCGCGGTCATGGTGGCACGCTCGCGCACGTGCTGGGTGCGCTCGGTAAATTTCGCCACCGTCACGGCCACTGGCCGTCGCGTCTGTTTCTCTATCCCGAAACGCTTGCTGCGCTGGTGCAGGATCTCACGCCGCTCGGCTTCTACCGTGTTCAGCAACGGCTCGACGTCATCGCCGATCTGGAGCGCGATCTGTTTTGCGGGGACGATTGCGGCAACGTCGCGATCTACCGCGTACAGGTGGCCTCGGATCCGGCCGAAGTCGACGCTGCGGCCATCTGGCTGGGTCTGATGCTCCCCGAGGCGCTGCAAACGGACGGCCGACCTCGCCCCTCGGCCACGCCGGCACCGCCGCGCTGACGACGGCACTCGCGTTGTCGGCCGCTGTCACAGAAATATCGTGATCCGCAGCTAGTCTGGCCTGCCGCCGGTGACCGATTCATGACACCGGCGGGACGGCGGCTCACTTCTTCATCTCATTTTTCAAATGACTCGGACGATTTGACTGCGCGGGGCGCTAAGCCTGCGCACCTTTGTACCTCCGCACTCTTTTACGCCGGAGAGATGTCATGAACCGACTCGCGATCGTTCTGGATGGACTGATGCTGCTCTACCTGGCGGCGGCCACCGTTGTGGGCGTGCAATCGAGCGCCGCCGACGGGCACGAAATGCTGACCAGTGTGCTGGGCGTGCTGCTCGCCCTGTGCGTGCTCGGCGTCATTGCGGCCCCGTTTTACGTCTCGCTGGTCGTGCTCGTCGCACAGTCCGAGCGACACCTGAAGCTCGCCGCGTGGCTGCATCGCGTGCTGCTGACGCTCATGGTCGCGCTCACGCTCATCTCGCTGCTCGCGCGCGACACCATCGAGGTCTCCGCACCGCTGTTCGTGCTCGTTGCGCTGGTGTGCGTCGTCAACCTCGTCGCGCTGTCCAGACGGCGCACGCACTTCGAGACGTTCCATCTGTTCGAGCATTGAAACGGTCGACGTGGCCGTTGGCGTCAGTGTGGGTGGCCGTCTGAATTGCCGTCGTCGACAGTCGATGTAACCGATGGTGTGCCGCACGTCGATTTGCGAGTGGCGCGCGGGCGATGCTAGACTGCGCGGCATGAATCGCTGGCGCAAACTCCTCGTGCTGTTGCTGTTGTGCGTAACCATGCCGTTGCAGGCCATGGCCGCACTGCGCACGCATTGCGCGCCGGGAACGCCCGCGGCTTCGATGCAGAGTCCGTCCGCTGCGACGGTTGATGCGGTTGATGCCATGGCAACCATGGCGATGCATCACGCAATGATGTCCGGCGACGCAATGTCCGGCATGCATCATCACAGCGACGAAACCGCGACGGCCGTCACGGCCAGCGACACGGGCGACGCCACGCATGCGTCATCGCAGACGTCGCAGACATCGCACAATCACCACGCGAGTTGCTCGGCCTGTGCGGCGTGCGTCGTCTGCACCGCGCTGCCGCAAAGCGTCGTACTGCGCGTGCCGGACGCACAGCCGTCCGCCGCTATTCCGTTCCTTCGCACATCTGCGACCAGCGCCATCGTCCCTGTCCTCGAACGCCCTCCCAAAGCCCTCGCCGTCTGACGGCTTCGCATGACGACCTGTGTCGATGCGGCATCACCTGATGCCTGCACGCGCCCACGGTCGACTTCCAGCCGTCTCCGTTCCCCCCGTCAGACTGATTTACGAACTGCCTCGCGACCGGCACGGCCACGCTTGATCCGCCTGCTGCGGTCGATGTGTCGATTGCGGTCGCTGCTGTTGAGGCGACCGCCACGTCCATCACATTCGTCACGCGCGTCGTAAGTCCGTCTGCCCGATGAACATGCGGTGCCGTGCCGTGCGCTCAGCCTTCCGAGGCGCGTGTCGCTACGCCTTGCATCGCCAGATCGACGAGTCTTTCGATGACGTTTCTTTCCTTACGACGGCACGCCTGGTGTGTGCCCGTCGCGCTATCGCTGTGGGGTGTGAGTTCGCCTCCCGCCGTCGCCGCTGAACCGGCGACATCAACGGTTGTCCCCGACGATCCCGCGTCTCCCGACGCTCCTGCCGGACCGATACCCGCCCCCGTGCTGGGTGACTTCGCCCGCCCCGCGTTGTCCGTCGCCACCAGCGACTGGCGCATGGTGAACGCCAGCGTTTCGGGCATGCCCGAGATGTCCGGATCGGGTCATGCCATGACGAGCCACAGCGGGCATGTCACAAGTCCGCCCGCCAAGACGGGGCACGAAGCGATGGGACATGCCATGCCGATGGCCCCCTCGCCCGCGCCCATGGCATCGGGCCACGAGGGCATGGGGCACGCCATGCCCATGACGTCGCCGTCCGGTACACCTCGCGACCCGCATGCCGCTCATGGCGGACAGGGAGGGCCGCAATGACGAGCGCTCTCTTGTCGCCCAAAACAGCGAGGGCTTCCACATCTCTCACGCGCCATGTCACAGCATCCAGGCCGCGCCATCTCCTGCGCCGGACGCCGATGGTCGTTGCCGCGCTGGCGACGCTGGTGCTGTCCGGTTGCGCAACGTTCAGCGACGACAGCGGCTTTGCGCCCGTCGCAGACGCCACGCAGCAGCGCCTCGGCAAGTCGGCCGTCTGGGCACGCGACGACGCCGCCACACAAGCGCTCGCCAAACAGCGCGACGATTTGCTGGCACGTCCGCTCGACATCGATACCGCCGTCCAGCTCACGCTGCTGAACCATCGCGGCTTGCAAGCGACGTACGCTGAACTCGGCATTGCCGAAGCCTCGCTCGTTCAGGCGGGACGTCTGCCCAATCCGCGCTTCTCCTTTCAGCGCGTGCAAGGCGGAGGCGACGTCAGCATCGAACGCACGTGGGGCATCGATTTCGTCCGTGTTCTGACGATGCCGCTCGCTTCGCGTGTCGAAGCGCGCCGGTTCGCACAGGTGCAGGCGCAAGTCACGCAAGCCATCGTCGAGCAGGCGACGCTCACGCGCCGCGCATGGATCGATGCCGTTGCCGCGCAGGAGCGCGTGCAGATCCTTGAGCAGACGAGCCTCGCTACGCAAGCTGCCAGCGAACTCGCCGACGGCATGGCACGCGCGGGTAACTTCAGTGCCATGCGACGCACGCAGGAGAACCTCGTCTACGCCGATACGGCCGCGCGTCTCGCACGTGCCCGCGAGCAGGCGAACGCGGCACGCGAACAGCTCGCGCGGCAAATGGGTCTCTGGGGGCAGCAACTGAGCTTCACGCTGCCGCAACGTCTGCCCGCCTTGCCCGCGACCCGCCCTGCATGGCCCGACGCCGAAGCGCAGGCCATCCGCGAACGCGCCGACGTGCGCGCCGCACGCGCAGCGCTCGACGCAACCGCAAGCGACCTCGGCCTGACCCGCGTCACGCGCTTCGTCAACGTGCTGGACACGGCGTATCGCAACAACAGCGCCACCGGTTCACCGAGCGAGCGTGGCTATGAAATCTCGCTGGAAGTGCCGCTGTTCGACTGGGGCTCGACGCGCATCGCCGGGGCCGAAGCGCGCTATCGCCAGAGCGTTGACCGTCTCGCCGACACGGCCGTTGCCGCACGTGCGGACGTTCGCACACGTCGTGCGCAGACGCTCGCTGCGTGGGACATCGCCGAGCATTACCGCACGACCATCCTGCCGATGCGCCAGCGCGTGTCCGACGAATGGCTGCTGCGCTACAACGGCATGCTCGCCAGCGTCTTCGACCTGCTGACGGATGCGCGCGAGCAACGCGACACAGTGCTTGGTTACATCGACGCGACGTCCGACTACTGGCTCGCCGATGCGGCATTTCGCGAGAGTCTTGGCGGCGGGATGCCCGAATCATCGGCGTCACGCTCGCCGACGGAAGCTCCCATGCCGATCGCCTCGCCCTCGTCTGCTGCGCCATCAGCGCCCGCCACGCCACCTGCTCCCGCGCAGCCCGCTTCATCTCAACCGTCTCACCAACACGGAGGTGGCGCATGACTTCGCGCCGACGATTCCTGCGTGATGCCAGCCTCGCCGTCGTAGGCGCGGCCGCCGTCGAACGCACCAGCCTTGCAGCACTGCCGGAGGCCGCCACCCGCAGCGACGCCAGTACCGCCAAACCGCTCGCCCCGCCCAACGGACGCCCCTACCGCCCCGTCGTCACGCTCAACGGCTGGACACTCCCATGGCGCATGCGCAACGGCGTCAAGGAATTCCACCTGGTCGCAGAACCCGTGGTGCGCGAAATCGCGCCCGGCATGCAGGCCAACCTCTGGGGCTACAACGGCCAGAGTCCGGGGCCGACCATCGAAGTCGTCGAGGGCGACCGCGTGCGTCTGTACGTGACGAACCGGTTGCCCGAGGCCACGAGCGTGCATTGGCACGGCCAGCGTCTGCCCAACGGCATGGACGGCGTAGCTGGCCTCAACCAGCGCGCCATCGCACCGGGCCAGACGTACGTCTACGAGTTCGAAGCGAAGCGCCCCGGCACGTTCATGTATCACCCGCACGCCGACGAAATGATGCAGATGGCCATGGGCCTCATGGGCTTCTGGGTCACGCATCCGAAAGACCCGTCGTTCATGCCGGTCGATCGCGACTACGTATTTCTTATCAACGCCTATGCCATCGACCCCGGCACGCGCACACCGCGTGTGAACGAGATGACGGACTTCAATCTCTGGACGTGGAACAGTCGTGCGTTTCCCGGCATCGACCCGCTGGTGGCCCGTCAGGGGGACAGGGTGCGTATTCGGATCGGCAACCTCACGATGACGAATCACCCGATTCATCTGCACGGACACGAGTTCAAGGTCACCGGCACCGACGGCGGCTGGGTGCCGCCCACCGCGCAATGGCCGGAAGTCACCACCGACGTGGCCGTCGGACAGATGCGCGCCATCGAGTTCGACGCCACCGAACCCGGCGACTGGGCCTTTCACTGCCACAAGTCGCACCACACGATGAACCCGATGGGCCACGACGTGCCGACCATGCTCGGCGTGAATCAGCGCGAGATCGCGAAAAAGATCACCCGCATCATTCCCGACTACATGGCGATGGGCGAAACCGGCGCTTCGATGAACGGCATGGAGATGCCGATTCCCGAGAACACGCTGCCGATGATGACGGGCACCGGTCCCTACGGCCCCATCGAAATGGGCGGCATGTTCACCACCCTCAAAGTGCGGCAAGACCTGCCGCGCGACAGTTATCGCGATCCCGGCTGGTATCGCGCGCCACGCGGCACCGTCGCAAGTCCGTGGCAAGGCAGCACTTCAGCGTTACCCTCTACCCATCGCCCGCCCGCAAGCGCAGGCAAAACCGGAGTCAAATCATGATTCGTCCGATCTTCACGTCGCTGTTCAACGGCTCGCTCGCCGCGCCCCTCGTCCTTGGTGCCGCCACGCTTGTGCTCAGTCTGCCCGCGATGGCCGACGATCCGCACGCCATGCACATGCAGCACGGCCACAGCAGCGAAGCAGCCGCCATCGGTGAGCCCGGCAACGATGCGCAGGCCACCCGCACGGTCGACGTCGACATGCGCGACACCATGCGCTTCTCGCCAGCCACGCTGACGGTGAAGCGTGGCGACACGGTGCGCTTCGTCGTCACGAACAACGGCAAGGTCCGTCACGAAATGACATTGGGGACGGCGGCGTCGCTCGCCGAGCACGCGAAAATGATGCAGCAGATGCCGGGCATGACCCACGCCGAGCCGAACGCGGTAACGGTCGAACCCGGTCAGCGCAAGACGCTGGTGTGGCACTTCACGCAAGCCGGAACGGTGGATTTCGCTTGCCTTGAGCCGGGGCACTTCGAAGCGGGCATGCGAGGGGTGGTGAACGTCCGCTAATGCACGATGCGGCGCGACGGCGAGCACCGGTAAGCGATGCAGCGAGACGTATAGCGATAGCGAACCGCCTCGTCAGTCGTCGCTTCGCACAAGTCCGCCGCTGAGGGCTTCGGTGGCGTCGGCCTCGAACGCTTCGACGTCGCGCACCTTGAGCCGCAGGCGCAGGGTGACGGCGTCGTCGTAGGCGGCGTCGAGCACCTCCGCCGCGTGTCGCTCCGCCAACCGGCGCAGCGTTGCCTCGTGCGCAAACGAACAACGGTAACGAGGTTCGACCGTCGGTTCGACCGCGGTGAGCGTTGCAAGCTTTAGCGCTTCGCTCACCGCTTGTCCGTATGCGCGTGTGAGGCCCCCCGCGCCCAGTTTGATCCCGCCGTAGTAGCGCACCACGACCGCGAACACGTTCGCCAGCCCCTTGTGCATGAGGACGTTGTACATCGGCTTGGCGGCGGTGCCTCCCGGCTCGCCGTCGTCGTCGAAACCCGACGCCCCCTCGCACAGCAGCACCCAGCAGTAATGCGTGGCGTTCGGATAGCGCACCCGCAGTGCGTCCAGTTCGCGCATGGCCGCTTCGCGCGATGCCACGGGCATGACAATGCCGATAAACCGGCTCTTTCTAATGTCCAGCTCGGTCTCTACCGGCGCTGCCAAAGCGTACATACGACAGTCTTCCCCTTACAGCGTGACCTCGCCACGCGCGATTTCAATGACGTTGCCGCCCACACGAATCTCGCGGTCCGCGGTGACTTCGAGCGTCAGACGGCACGCACGCTCGATAGCGTCGCCCTGCGACACGCGCGCGCGCACGGGCAGCGGATAGCCCTGCCCGATCAGCCAGCCACCCAGATTGGCGCATGCCGAACCCGTGCCCGGATCTTCGCTGACACCGCCACCCTGTGTGGTGAAGAAGTAACGCGCGGTGACCTGCAACTCGTTGCCCTGGCGATCGTCGATGGAGAACACATAACCCGTCTTGCGCTCAAGGCTCGAGAGCGGCCAGCGCTCCAGCTTGGCACTGTCGGGCTGGGCGCGGGCGACGGCGTCGGCATCGCGCACCGGGATCAGCAGCTGATCGGCCCCGGTATCGACCCACTGCGGCGACTGCGCGAGATCGTCGCGGCTCAGGCGCACGAGCGCGGCGATATCCGAATCCGCTTCGGTGGCCTTCTGGATCTTCGGCTCGCCCGACGACGGTGCGGTCAGCGTCCAGTGATCGCCCTGCGCCTGCACCGGCACGAGACCGGCGGCGAACTGAAGCGTGACGTTATCGCCCAGACCGCGCAGCGAACGCAGCACGTGCGCGGTGCCAAGCGTCGGATGGCCCGCGAAACGCATTTCGTAGCCAGGGGTGAAAATGCGCACGTGAGCGTCGGCCGTCTCCGAGGGAAGAATGAACGTCGTCTCGGACAGGTTGAACTGACGGGCCAGCAATCGCATTTCCTCGTCGCTCATGCCGCGCGCGTCTTCGAACACGCACAACGGATTGCCGCCGAACGTGGATTCGGCGAAGACATTGACGATACGGAATGCGTAACTGCGACTCATGGCGATGCTCCAGTAAGAGGTGGATCGTGACGGAATCGAACATTGATGCGGCCACCCATGCTTCGTGAGCACGGGCCACCGCCGGTTGGCCGGTCGTCTGGCCTTTCGAAAGAAGGCTCGTAGTCTCGCACATCGCGCCGCAGCACGGGCGTCCCGCGCCGCGCTAACGCTCACTTTCGGTGTTTTGCACCCCCGGCCCTCGGAATCGTCCGATCTCCGGGTTGAAAACACGCTGGAATCAGCGTCGATCAATTGACAACCATAGCGAGACAATAATTCTCAAATCAGATGGATTGTGGTTCTCTCAGGGGACTCTAAAATGTCATTCATCGAGGCCAACACAGCCTCCTAACCAAACGATGAAGTGACAGGAGCCCATCATGCTGGACATCAGAAAAGCTGCAGACCGAGGCGTTGCCAACCATGGCTGGCTGAACTCGCACCACACGTTCTCGTTCGCGAATTACTACGATCCGAAGCAAGTCGGCTTCTCCGATCTGCTGGTGATCAACGACGACCGCGTGGCACCGGCACAGGGCTTCGGCAAGCACCCGCACCGCGACATGGAGATCTTCTCGTACGTGCTCGAAGGCGCGCTCGAACACCAGGACACCATGGGCACGGGTTCCGTGATCGAGCCGGGCGACGTGCAGTTGATGAGCGCAGGCCGCGGCGTGGCGCACAGCGAGTTCAACCACTCGAAGACCGAATCGGTGCACTTCCTGCAAATCTGGATCGTGCCGAACCAGACGGGCATCGCACCGGAGTATCAGCAACAACGCTTCACGGCGGAAGAAAAGCGCGGCCAGCTGCGCAAGATCATCTCGCCGGACGGCAGCGACAACTCGCTGCACATCCATCAGGATGCGCGCGTGTACGCCGGGCTGTTCGACGGTGACGAGTCGGCCACGCTGACGCTCGCACCGAACCGCTACGCCTACGTGCATGTGGCACGCGGCAGTGTGAGCGTGAATGGTGTGGCGCTGGGTGAAGGGGATGGTGTACGAGTGCGCGATGAGACGGCACTCACGCTGTCCGGCGGCAACGATGCCGAAGTGCTTGTGTTCGACCTGCGTCCGGTGGAAACGCCTGATTTCTAAGGCGCGGATCGTGCAGATCGCGCTGATCGCGCGGGTCGGCAACGGTGGTCGTGGCGTACGGGCAGCTTCCCGCCGTGCGCCACACCTCGGGCACCGCCTTCCCTCGGTGCCCACGCGGCCGGTACCTCACGGTGCCGGCCGCATCTTTTTCTAGCGTCGACGAACGCGATCGAGCGTCGACAAGCGAGCGCGCTTTAGGCGTCGCGCATCGAGAGCGAGCAGGCGTCCCCGCGGGCATCGCGACTCACGGTAACTCGCGACAGCCCCACGAGATGCGGCGCGAGTGCGCGCCAGATAAACGCGCAGAGATTCTCCAGCGTTGCCGGACCGAGTCCGGCGACATCGTCCAGCAGACGGTGATCGAGGCGTTCGCTCACCCGCGTAAGGGCCGTGTCGAGTTGCGCCAGATCGAGCACCATGCCCGATTCGCTCATCGGCGCGCCGGTGACTTCCACCGTCGCGCGATAGCTGTGCCCGTGGATGCGACGACTCGCATCCATGCTCGGCGGATCGATGTCACGGCGGTTCAGTGTGTGCGCCGCCTCGAACACAAAGCTGCGCGACAACGTGAACTGCGCGCGCGTCTCGGGGGTGGCGTGCGAGCGCGCACTCCGCTCTGACGGCTCAGGCGTTCGCTTCAACGCGCGCTCGCGCGGCCCGCCCGGCTTCCCCGCGTGGGTACGACTCATGCGCTCACGCCTCGTCGGCCATTTCCAGCGGCAGGGCGTGCTCGTCGTCACGCCACGCCTTATCGCCCTGCGCGAGTTCGACGGCGCTCAGGTGGCAAGCGCTGAATGCCTTTTCGATGGCATCGCGATCCAGATCGCGCCCGATGAACACCACTTCGTTGATGCGGTCACCCCACGGCGCTTCCCAGTTCGATTCGATGGCCGTGCGTTGCGGGTCGCCCGCGGGCGGCCACAAATCCGGATCGGCCGCAGCCCACCATTGGCCGACCGACTCCAGCGTCGCCGTATTGCCTGCGCGCGAGTAAGCGAGCGCCCATGCCGGACGATTAGCCGCCCAGACGTAGCCCTTCGCGCGAATGAGTCCGTCGAACGGCATCGACATGAATGCCGCGAAACGCGCCGGATGCATCGGCTCGCGCTGACGCAGCACGAAACTCGTCACGCCGTACGTATCCGCTTCCGAATCGTGTTCGCCCACGAGCGCTTGCGCCCAACCGGCCATCTGCTCCGCGCGCACGGGGTCGAACAGGCCAGTCCCCAGCACTTCGTTCAGCGGCACCTGACCGCGCTCGCCCAGCACGATCTTGGCGGACGGATTGAGACCGGTGATGAGTGCCTTGACGGCATCGAGTTGCAACGCGTCGACGCAATCCACCTTGCTCACCACGACCACATCGGCGAACTCGATCTGCTCGGTCAGCAACTCTGCGAGACGGCGCTCGTCTTCCTCACCGGCGACTTCACCACGTTGCGCCAGCGTGTCCAGCCCGTTGAAGTCCTTCAGCACGTGCAAGGCGTCGACAACGGTCACCATCGTGTCCAGACGCGCAATGTCGGCAAGCGACTGCCCCGCTTCGTCGCGGAACTCGAACGTGGCGGCCACCGGCATCGGCTCGGCAATGCCCGTCGATTCGATCAGCAGATAGTCGAAGCGGCCGTCCTGTGCGAGTTCGCGCACGGCGATCAACAAGTCTTCGCGCAACGTGCAGCAGATGCAGCCGTTGCTCATCTCGACGAGGCGTTCTTCCGTACGCGAAAGCGCCGCCCCAGCGTTGCTCGCGCCTCGCTCGACGAACGATGCGTCGATGTTGACTTCGCTCATGTCGTTGACGAGGACCGCTACGCGCAGGCCGTCGCGATTGCGCAGCACATGGTTGAGCAGCGTGGTTTTGCCTGCACCGAGGAATCCGGAAAGGACGGTGACGGGCAGACGGCTATCGGCAGCGGAAGCGCCGCCGCTTTGGGAGAGAGGGTGAGTCATGACAACAAAGTCCTGTGGTCTTGTGGGGCATGCGTTCGCCCGAAGGATGCGCGCCGACGTCGCCCCACTGGAGGCGGGTGCTGCCACACCGGTGCCTGGGTTGACCGGTACGGCAAGGCGTGACGCCGTTGGCGCGCGCCGTCGGGGGGACCGGCGCAGCGTCACGTCAAAAGCTGGCGCGTCAGCGCGCATTCGTGGCGATGCCAGTCATTCACCGGACATCGCGCGGCCGGAGCCGACATCGACGCTCAGACGACGCGCGTTTCACACTCCTCTGGCGCGCCGTCGCGGATTCGTCTTCAGCCAAATAAAGGGGCCAACTCAGCAGCCGATTAAATGCAACAGAGTTGCAATATGGCGCGATGATACGGCGAGCCATCTTGTTTTGCAACTCAGTTGCACATAACCCACAGGTTTCGGTCCGGACGTTCGCCCCCGCGCCCTACGTCACAGGGGATTCGACATCGACGCGCTATCGACGGGTTATCGACCCGGCAAGGGCGCGACATGATGCCGCGCACGCCGTCCGGCGGTGGAACCGGCAGGCCGCTGCGCCTGTCTGCAAGGTCTGCGATACTGCGCGAGCGGCGCGCCGGTGTGCTTTGGGCGCCATTGCCTCTGACGGTTGGCTCACGCAGTTCGACAATCCTCGCGGGCCGCCGCTGCCGGGTGGCCGCACTCAGAACCACTCAACACGTTTCCGTCTCTTTAGCCGAATTCGATATGCGCACTTCCAACATTGCTTCCTCCGCTGTTCAGGCCCGTCGTGCAACCGGTGCGCTGCGTCGCGCGACGCAGGGGCTTACTGTTGCCGCTGTCATTGGACTGGCCAGCTTGTCGCAGGGGGCCTGGGCGCACGCGCACATCGCGTCGAGCGAACCGGCCGCACAGACCACCGTCGAAGCACCGAAATCGGTGCGTGTAACGTTCGACTCGGCGCTCGAAGGCGCGCTCTCGAAGCTCACCGTCGTCGACGCCAAGGGCAACGCCGTCACGCAGGCCAAGCCCGAACTCGATGCCGCTCGCAAGACGCTCACGCTCGCCGTCCCGACACTCGCCGCCGGGGACTATCAGGCGAACTGGGTGGCCGTGGCGAGCGACGGTCACCGTACCCAGGGCAGCTTCAAGTTCACCGTGAAGTGATGCCGGCAGATCTGGCCGCCGGCACCTGGCAGCCCGCCACGGCGGGCTTGCTGAATCTCGCGCTGGCACTGGCCCTCGGCGTGTTGCTGTTGCGCAGCCCGCATGCGGTGCGCAGTGGCCTCACGCGGCGCGTGCTGCCTGCGTTCGCGGCCGGGCTGGCCGTGCTCGCGTGGATCGCCTACGTGCTGGCAAGCACGGAGGCGATGACGGGTGGCGAATGGGAAGATTCGTCGGCGATGTTCAGCGACGTGTGGGTCGTGCTCACGCAGACGCATTTCGGTCGCGCCCAGTGGGTGGCCGCCATCGGTGCGGCACTGCTGTGCGTGGGCGCGTGGACATGGTACGAAGCGCGGCGGCGTCTGCGCGCCGTCATGCCGATTGCCGACGACCCGCGCGATCGGCATCACCGTCGAGAGCATCTTCAGGAACGGTACGGCCGGTGGATCTATGCCGCCGGTGCCGTGATTCTTGCGCTTGCGCGCGCGAGCACGGGACACGCTGCCGATGCGTCGATGCCGTGGCTCGCCATCGGCGTGCATACGCTGCACGTGGCAGCGGCGGCGTCGTGGACGGGCGTGGTGCTGGTCGCCGGATGTGTGATCCCGGGCTGGCGTCACTGGCCCGTCGGGGCACGTGCCGCCTACGGCGAGCGATTGTCGTCGGTCGCCACGCTGGCGATGCTCGTCGCGCTCGTCACCGGCGCGTTCAACGCATGGCGCACGCTCGGTGAGAATGCGTCGCTCTGGTTCAGCGCGCAGAATGCCCCTTATCTGGCGTGGCTGATCACGAAGCTGGTCCTCGTGGCGTGTGCGGCGTTGCTGGGGGCGTGGAACCGCTGGCACTTTCTGCCGCGTCTCGCGCTCGACACCGGCGATACGACGCTCGATACGAGCGCCTTCGCACGCGTGGTCGCGATCGAGGCCCTTGTGCTGGTGATGGTGATGAGCTTCGCCGCGAAGCTCGGCACGACCATGCCGCCGGGCGTCTGACGAAGGACTTCGAATTCGATAGCAAGAAACGGAGCGCAGCATCGCGGCCGTCTCCCTAGACTGAAAGCCAGTCATCAGCCCTCGGGAGATCCTTGTGATGCACTTCTATCCTATGACCGCCAAACGTCCGTCCCCCAAGCACCGCGACCTGCACGACAACGACGCCTCGCACGGTAAATCGTCGGATAAGCGCACGGGACCGGCAACGTCCCGCTACGCCACCGACGACGCCAAGTGGGCTGCCGTCGTGGCGCGCGACAAGCAGGCGGACGGCGAATTCTTCTACTCCGTGCGCACGACCGGCGTGTTTTGCCGTCCGTCGTGTGGTGCGCGGCTGGCCCGCCGCGAAAACGTTGCTTTCCACACGGATATGGCGGCGGCCGAGCGCGCGGGCTTTCGTCCCTGCAAACGCTGCAAGCCCGATCAGGGCGCGCTCGACGCGCGTCATGCCGCGCTGGTGACCGCCGCCTGCCGCCGCATCGAGGCAGCCGAGGTGCCGCCGTCGCTCGAAACGCTCGCCGCAGAGGCAGGACTCAGCCCGCACTACTTTCACCGGCTCTTTCGCTCGGTGACGGGGGTGACGCCACGTGGCTATGCGAACGCCCGCCGCGCAGAACGCGTGCGTGACGCGTTGCCTGAAGCGGACAGCGTCACATCGGCCTTTTACGACGCCGGCTTCAACTCCAACGGCCGCTTCTACGCCAGCGCCGACGCCCTGCTCGGCATGAAACCTGCGGCCTTCCGCGCGGGCGGCAAGGCGGAGTCGATCCGTTTTGCCGTCGCACAGTGCTCGCTCGGCGCATTGCTCGTGGCGGCGACTTCGCGCGGTCTGTGTGCGATTTCGCTGGGCGACGATCCCGACGCACTCGTGCGCGAATTGCAGGATCGCTTCCCCAAGGCGGAACTCGTCGGCGCGGATGCCGAATTCGAGCGCTGGGTGGCGCAGGTGGTCGGCTTCGTCGAGTCGCCGCACATCGGCCTGTCGTTGCCGCTCGACGTGCGCGGCACCGCGTTCCAGCAGCGTGTGTGGCAAGCGTTGCGCGACGTGCCCGCAGGCGAGACGGCGAGCTACGCCCAGATCGCCGAGCGCATCGGCTCGCCGCGTGCCGTGCGCGCCGTGGCGCAGGCGTGTGCGTCCAACACCCTCGCCGTGGCGATTCCGTGTCACCGCATCGTGCGTAACGACGGCGCGCTGTCGGGCTACCGCTGGGGCGTGGAGCGCAAACGCGCGCTGCTCGTGCACGAGCATGAAGAACGGAGCGAGCGACACGACAGCGACCATCGTTCGGCCAAGGTGAAGCTGTGAGCGTTCGTGTGACGTCGCTCGACTGGGCCGCGCTGGAAGACGAACTGAACGCTTTCGGCGCAGCCCGCATTCCTAACCTGCTCAATGCCGACGAGTGCGCAGCGCTGTGCGAAATGTACGGGCAGACGAACGGACGCACCGGCACCACACCGACATCCGAACGGTTTCGCAGCCGGATCGTGATGGCACGTCACGGCTTCGGGCAAGGTGAATATCAGTATTTCGCCTACCCGCTGCCGCCGCTCGTCGCCGAATTGCGCGAAGCGTTCTACGCGCCGCTACGTGACATTGCGCACCGCTGGTACAAGGTCATGGGCATCGACACCCGCTATCCGCCGACGCATCGCGCCTATCTCGCGCAATGCCATGACGCCGGTCAGCGCCGCCCGACACCGTTGCTTTTGCGATACGAAGCCGGCGACTACAATTGCCTGCATCAGGATCTCTATGGGGAGCATGTCTTCCCGTTACAGGCGGCGATTCTGCTGTCGCAGCCCGGCGAGGACTTCACCGGTGGTGAGTTCGTGCTGACGGAGCAACGTCCGCGCATGCAGTCACGTGCCGAAGTGGTGCCGCTCACGCGCGGCGACGCGGTCGTCTTCGCTGTGCATCACCGGCCAGTGAATGGCACACGCGGCGTGTATCGCGTGAACATGCGGCACGGCGTGAGCCGTGTGCGCAGCGGCCATCGCCACACGCTCGGCGTGATCCTGCACGACGCGACCTGACATCCACCGCCTCCTCTGACATCGCAATGACGCTCGACCTCTTCGGCAACGATGCCGACGACGACACCACCAACGCACCCCAAGCCGACGAACTCGGTCCGGGCGCGTTTGTGCTGCGCGGCTTTGCCCGTTCGCGTCTCGCTGCGCTGCAAACGGATATCGATGCGGTGATTGCGCAGGCGCCGTTGCGTCACTGGCTGACGCCGGGCGGCAAGCGGATGTCGGTGGCCATGACCAATTGCGGCGACGTGGGATGGATCAGCGACAAGATGGGTTATCGGTACGGCACGCACGATCCGCTCTCAAAGCAGCCGTGGCCTGCGATGCCAGCGTCGTTCGTCTCGCTCGCAAGCGACGCGTCCGAGGCGGCCGGCTATCGTGACTTCTCGCCCGATGCGTGCCTCATCAACCGCTATACGCTCGACGCGCGACTGACGTTGCATCAGGATCGCGACGAACGCGAGTTGGGCGCGCCTATCGTGTCTGTCTCGCTAGGCTTGCCCGCGGTCTTCCTGTGGGGCGGTCTGCAAAGGGGAGACCGCACGCGGCGCGTGCGGCTGGAGCCGGGAGACGTGGTCGTGTGGGGCGGTCCCTCACGACTCGTCTATCACGGCATTGCGAGCGTCGAAGGCAGCTTCGACGCGCAAGCCGTGCGTTACAACCTCACGTTCCGGCAGGCGCGCTGATCGTCGTGATCACCCCGCGCGTCAGCGTCACCTGCCTGCCTCGTCTCAATAGCCGACCGTGAAACGCGCGCGCGGGTGCTGGTTCTTCTCAAGCTCGTCGACCAGCGCAATCGCGTAGTCTTCCATCGAGATCCAGCTCTTGCCGTTGGCGTCGACGAGCAGGCCATCGCCACCGATGCGGAACTTGCCCGTGCGCTCGCCCGGCTCGAACAGCGCCGACGGCGACAGGAACGTCCAGTTCAGCGCCGAATCCTTCGGCTCGGCGCGCAACACTTCCAGGAAGACGCGACCGGCACTCGCTTCGGGCTTGTACGCGTCCGGGAATTCCGGCGTGTCGATGAGCGCCTTGCCCGGTGCGATCTCGAGACTGCCCGCACCGCCCACCACCAGCAGACGCGGCACGCCTGCGCGCTTCACGGCGTCGACGAGTTTGGCGGCGTCCATCGAGACAAAGCGACCGGCGCTGATCACGGCATCGTGACCGGCGAGCAGCGGCGCGAGCGACGACGGATCGGACGCGTCGCCGTGCGCGACGGTGAGACCTTGCTCAGCTTCGACACGCTCCGGATTCCGGGCGATGCCCGTGACCGTGTGACCACGTTGCAGCAGTTCTTCGGCAACGCGCGTACCGACGCGGCCAGTGATACCAATCAGTGCGACTTTCATCAGGATGCTCCTGCGGATGAGGGGGGATGACTTGCGGGTGAAATTCGGGTGATTCAGATTGCGCAGCCGTCGGGGCCGCATTGCGGCAACGTGCCAGCGTCGCCAACGGCGGTGGGCTGCACCGCCAGCAGACGCTCGCGCAGCGCATCGCGCCAGGCATCCGGCTGACCGAGATAGCGGCCGGGTTCGAGCCGTTCCAACTGGCCGTCGATCTCCAGCGCGAACGTCGGGAAACCGCTGCCGCCCAGACGCGTGAGCCATGCGCGGCTATCGCGGAAGTGCTGCATGAGCGCGTTGGTGTCCTGTGCGTCGAGTGCTTTGCCGAAGGCGTCGCGGTCCAGCCCGAGGTCCGCCGCGAGATCGACCAGCACATCGCGATCGGCGATGCGTTTGCCGTCGACGTAATGCGCGCGCTGCACGGCGGCGAACATGTCGAGGCCGCGTCCCGCGAGCGCTTCGGCCGCCAGCACGGCGGCTGTGGGCGGTGCTGAATCGAATACGGCGGTGCCGTCACGCAGAAGACCGTCGAAGTAGGCGTCGCCGAACGGCTGGCCGGTCAACGATGCGATCCGGTGATCGTGCGGCATGACGTAGTTGCGCAGCTGCGGCGTGACGGGCTGTGCGTTCGGGCCCGCCATCATGCCGCCGCCGTGAAACGCGACGTCGAGACCGGCCACGTCGCGCGCAGCACGCACGAGGGGCGCGGCGGCGTAGCACCAGCCGCACAGCGGGTCGGCGATGTAATGCAACGTGGCTTGATGCGTCGTTTGCGAGGTAGCCGAAGTCATGGTGAGGTTCCTGTGTGTTGCAGCGCGGACGTCAACGACGATTTCGCGCTTTCCATGACTGCCATCGTAGTCGCGCCACTCGCGCAAAAAAAGCCCATAATGACGATCACTTTGTTGCATCGATCGAGCAAATCATGGACCGTCTGACGGCGATGCGGGTCTTTACGGAAGTGGCGGAGCGCGGCTCGCTGACGGCGGCGGCACAGCGGCTCGATATGTCGCGTGCGATGGTCTCGCGCTACCTCGCCGAACTCGAAGCATGGCTCGGCACCCGCCTGCTGCATCGGACAACCCGCGCCGTGAGCTTGACCGATGCAGGTAACGACGCCCTGCCGCGCTGCCGCGAAATGCTCGGCATCGCGGACGATCTGGCGTGCGCATCGAACGCCGACAGCACGCCGCGCGGCCTGTTGCGTGTCGCGTGCAGCACGTCGCTCGGGCAGGCGTTTCTGGCCGCCGCCGTTACGCGCTTCATCGTGAAGCACCCCGGCGTGGCGATCGATCTCGTGGTCGCGGACCGCACCGTCGATCTGGTAGACGAGCGCATAGACCTCGCCATTCGCGTGACGACCGAGCCGTCTCCCGGCCTCATCGCCCGCAAGCTTGCGACGTGCCATTCCGTCATCTGCGCCGCGCCGTCCTATCTGCAACGTCATGGCACACCGACGCGCGCCGAAGACCTCGCGCTGCACAACTGCCTGACGTACACCTACTTCGGCAAGAGCCTCTGGCAGTTCACGCACGACGGCGTGCCCCTCGGCGTGCCCGTGGGCGGCAATCTGTCGGCCAATGAAGTGAACGTGGTGTTCGCCGCGACGCTCGCAGGCGCAGGTATTTCGATGCAGCCGGTCTACTCGGCGCTGCCGCACCTGCGTGACGGTTCGCTTGTCGCGCTGCTACCCGATTACGTGCCGCGCGAAATGACCGTCTACGGCGTCTACATCTCGCGCAAGCAGATGCCCAGCGCCCTGCGCGCGCTGCTCGACGATCTGGTCGGGCAATTCCAGACGGGGCTCTTTCAGGACACGGGCTATCCGGGACGTCAGGCCGTCTAGTCGATCCGGACGCCACCGCTCGCGCATCGTCAGGCTCATCGTCTCATTAAGGTTCGGCGCGATCTGCAAGCGCGACGGCCCCGACCTGTTTCACACTGCGTGACGCATCGACGATGTCACCGAAATGTCACATTCACCGCGTACAAACGTCGCTTGCCTCGCCCGCCCGGGCAAGCCGACACGTTAAGGTTCCGTAGTCACCTGCGGTCCCTGCCCGTCAGTCCTTGCCGACCGGTCGCGGGCGCTTACGCGCGCCCCACTGCCCGACACGTCAAACAAGGACATCATGACGCACGACACCACGCCCCAGCCGCACGATCCGGCACTCGACGCCGACCTCTCGCACGACGACGATCCGACGAATCCGCAGCGTCGCCGCATTCTGCAAGGCCTGGCCGCCATCGGTGCCGCCGGTGCCGCTGGCGCTTCGCTGAGCGGCTGCGCGACCGAAGGCGGTGCCGGTGCGCCGACCGCCGTCGCCGCAGGCGGCACGTTCGACGCCCAGCTCAAGGCCAATGTGAAGACGGTCGTCGTGATCTATCTCGAGAACCGCAGCTTCAACAACCTATTCGCCGACTTCCCCGGCATCGAGAAGCCGCTGTCGAAGGTGGCCGCATCGAGCTACACCCAGCTCGATCGCGACGGCAAGACGCCGATGTCGCTGCTCCCGCCGGTGTTCGACGGTCTGGTGCCGCGCTCGCAGATGATCGGCGGCAAGAAGTACCACATCACCGAGAAGGACATCGCGCGCCAGCCGAACGCACCGTTCATGCTCAAGGACATCGAGGGCAAGCTGCTGCCGGAGTCGGTCATCACGCGCGACCTGTGGCACCTGTTCTGGCAGAACCAGATGCAGATCAACGACGGCGCGAACAACCAGTTCGCCGCGTGGGCCGACTCGGGCGGCCTGGTGATGGGCTATTACGGCGACACGGCCAAGACGCTCGACATGTACAAGATCGCGCAGCAGTACACGATGTGCGACAACTTCTTCATGGCGGCCTTCGGCGGCTCGTTCCTGAACCACCAGTTCCTCGTGACGGCACGCCCGCCGATGTATCCGAACGCCGCGCAAAGCCCGGCCAAGGACAAGGTCGCCGTGCTGGCCGACGGCCCGCAGGGTGTGCGTCTCGCGATTGCGCCCGACTCGCCCGCATCGGCTGCCGACGGCAAGCCGAAGTTCGTGCGTGACGGTGCGATCACGCCGGACAACTTCGCCGTGAACACGATGATGCCGGCGTATCAGCCGTCGCCGATCAAACCGGCCGCGTCGGGCGACAAGCGTCTGGCCGATCCGTCGAACCCGGCGACGCTACCGCCGCAGAACTACGCCACCATCGGCGACCTGCTCTCGACGAAGGGGGTATCGTGGGCGTGGTATGCGGGCGCATGGCAATCGGCGCTCGATCACAAGGGCGGCGCGGACAAGCCGAACTTCCAGTACCACCATCAGCCGCTCAACTACTTCGCCCAGTTCGCACCGGGCACGGCAGCACGCGAGGCGCACCTGCGCGATGGTGGTGAAGGCGACAGCCCGATCTCGAACAAATTCATCGCCGACGCGATTGCAGGCAAGCTCCCCGCCGTCACGTTCTACAAGCCGCAAGGCAACCTGAATCAGCACGCGGGCTATTCGGACGTGGAGTCCGGCGACCAGCACGTGGCGAACGTGCTCGCGCACCTGATGAAGTCGCCGCAGTGGAACAACATGGTGGTCGTGATCACGTATGACGAGAACGGCGGCTGGTGGGATCACGTAGCCCCCCCGAAGGGCGACCGCTGGGGTCCGGGCTCGCGCATTCCGGCCATCGTCGTGTCGCCGTTCGCCAAGCGCGGCAACGTCGATCACACGTTTTACGACACCACGTCGGTCCTGCGTTTCGTCACGCGTCTGCACGATCTGCCGACGCTCGAAGGCATCGCGTATCGCAACGCCGCCTTCGCAGCGCGCGGCACGAACCCGCCGGGCGACCTGACGAAGACGCTGAACTTCGCGTAATCGGCGCTGCGGTCAGCGATAAAAAAAGGGCACCTTCGGGTGCCCTTTTTCATGGTGTCGACGCGCGCGGCGCGGCGGTCATTCGTGCTCACTCCAACTCATCGAGCTCGTCCGAGCGCAGCAGCAGTTTGTCGAGCAGACGCTCGTACACACGCATCTCGTCGTCGCTCAGCGCTTCGAACAACCGTTCGTAATGCGTGCGTGCGGCATCGATCACCACGCGCCACACACGCTCGCCTTCCGGCGTGAGCGTCACTTTGACGGCGCGACCGTCGTGTTCGTCCGGGGCGCGACGCACGAGCCCTCGCGTGACCAGCCCGTCCGCCCCACGGCTCGCCTGGCTTTTGTCCAGATTCGCCCGACGCGCCAGCTCAGAATTCGACAATGCCCCGGCCGTGCCCACCGCCGCCAGCACACGCGATTCCGCCAGACTCAACTGCGCACTGTCCGCGTACGACTGCCCAATACGCCTGTCGTGCTGCTTCATCAGGCGGTGCATCTTGTACGTCAGGAACTGGTCGAGCGATTTGTGGGATGGCCGCATTTCAGTGTTTTCCCCTAGACGAAATGGGTCGATATTTGGTTGCGAACGCAACCTTAGCACACTAGAATTGTTGCGTTAGCAACTAAATGCTCGATGACGTTCCTCGTCATTCGCGCGCTGTGCCTGCGCCGCCTCCCCGCTGACACGAGGCCCCACGACACACGCGCCGAGCGGCTTTTCGGGTGCCGCATCACCATGCATAAACCAGAGACCACCCCGCGCGCGTCGCTGTATCACACGTATCGCGTCTATCCCCATTTTGCGCCGCAGGGCGACGCCCCGACCGTGCCCGTCACCATTGTGGGCGGCGGTCCGATCGGCATGGTCACGGCGTTGGCGCTCGCGCGTCACGGTGTGCGCTGCGTTGTGCTGCAAGCCGAACAGCAAGTCTCCGAAGGCAGTCGCGCGATTGTCTTCACGCGCCGCTCGCAGGAAATTCTGCAAGCGGTCGGCGTGGCCGACGCCGTCGTCGCCAACGGTCTGCCGTGGACGAGCGGTAACTCGTACTATCGCGGCCAGCGCGTGTTCCGCATGGAGTCTCCCGTCGATGAGGATGACCGCTTCGCGCCGCTCATCAACCTCCAGCAAAACGTGCTCGAGAGCTATCTCGTCGACGCCATCGAGCGCGAGCCGCTCGTCGAGATCCGCTGGGGCAACAAGCTGATCGGACTGACGCAGGACGACGAAGGCGTCGCGCTGCAAATCGATACGCCCGAGGGCGAGTACACGCAGCGCACGAGCTGGCTCGTCGCCGCCGACGGTGCACGTTCAACCGTGCGCACTGCGCTCGGCTTGCGCTTCGAAGGCGCGAGCTACGAGGGCCGCTTCGTCATCGCCGACATTCGCATCGACCTCGATCTGCCGACCGAACGTCTCGCCTTCTTCGCTCCCGACTGGAACCCGGGCAACACGGTGCTGATGCATCGTGAGCCGGGCGATATCTGGCGGGTGGACTATCAATTGCCGGTCGACGAGACGTCCGAACACGCTCTGCAACCGGAGACGATTCGCGCGCGCATCAACGCGCAACTCGACATGATGGGGCTCGGCGGCAAGCCGTGGGAACTCGACTGGTGCTCGGTGTACTCGGCGCGCGCGCTGACGCTGCCCGACTACGTGCACGGACGGGTGCTCTTCGCCGGCGACGCCGCGCACCTGCTGCCGATCTTCGGCGTGCGCGGAGCCAACACCGGTTTTCAAGACGCCATCGATCTGTCGTGGAAACTCGCGGCCGTCGTCAAAGGTGCGGCCCCGACGCCGTTGCTCGCGTCGTACACGCACGACCGAGTGGGGGCTGCACGCGAGATCATTTCGGAAGCGGGCAAGAGTACGCGCTTCATGACACCGCCGTCGCACGGATTCCGCGTGCTGCGCGACGCCGTGCTCGATCTCTCGCTCGATCATGAGTTTGTACGGCCGCTGTTCCACTGGCGCACGTCACGCGCGCACGACTATCGTCACTCGCCGCTCAACAGCTCGAACGACGACAACGCGACGATGTCCGCAGGCCCGACCGTCGGCGCGCCGACGCCGAACGTGAAGCTCGGCGAGAACGACTATCTCTACGACCATCTCGGCGCGGCGTTCCATCTCGTGACGTTCGGCGATGCGCCGCTCGACGACGCCCTGCGTCAGGCCATCGTGACATGGCGCGAGCGCGGCGTGCCCGTCAAGGTCATCGCCTTCGCGTTGTCCGAGCACACCGTGGCGGGTGCCGACCTCACGTTGCCCGACCCGACAGGCCATGCCGCTGCCAAGTACGGCGCGGCCGATGGCACGGCGTACCTCGTACGCCCCGATCACCATATCTGCGCCCGTTGGTTGCAGCTCGACGCCCCGCGTCTGGCCAGCGCCCTTGCGCAGGCGACGGCGCTCACCTGAACGCCCCGCTCTCCAAGGAAGCTCGTCATGACCGCTCAACAAACCGCCATCGCAGGCCTCGAAGACATTTACGACACCCTCGCGCTGGCGATCGACGCCACCCCGGCCGACAAGCGCGAGTTGCTGCTCGCCAAAGTCGTGCTGCTGCTCGCCAACGAGGTCCGCGATCCGCAACGCGTGATCGATCTCATTGCGCAGGCCGCGGGCAGCACGCAGGTGCAAGCCGCCTGAGTACGGCACACCGTTCCTTTCGGCGTCCGCCCACGATGGCGGACCCAACCTCAAAACACCGCCACACCCAACAAGGCGGGGAGCGCTGGAGAAGACACCCATCATGAGTCGTATCACGCCCGCCGCCGGTCTTGCCGGCGGTATTGCCGCATCCGTCCCCGACGCCCGCGCTCGCGCAGACGCCCCGGTCCACCGCGTCGCCAGCGAGGCGATGGAGCGTGACGTCGTTCGCAAAGTCTCGCGGCGTTTGCTCGGCTTTCTGTTCGTCCTGTTTCTGTTCTCGTTCCTCGACCGCATCAACGTCGGCTTCGCCGCACTCACGATGAGTCAGGACCTCGGGCTCACGAGCACGATGTTCGGCATGGCCTCGACGGTTTTCTATCTGACGTACGTGCTGTGTGGCGTGCCGAGCAACCTCATGCTCGTGAAGTTCGGCGCGCGTCGCTGGATCGGTGCGATTCTGATCGCGTGGGGTCTCGCATCGAGCGCGACGATGTTCGCGCATGACGCAACGAGCCTCTACCTGATCCGTGCCATCGTCGGCATTACCGAAGCAGGCTTCCTGCCGGGCATGCTGCTGTACATGGGCGACTGGTTCCCGTCCGCCGCGCGTGCACGCGCCAACGCGTGGTTCATGATCGCGATGCCGGTGACGTCGGCACTCGGTGCCGCGGCATCGGGCTATCTGCTGCGCCTCGATGGCGTGGCCGGACTCGCAGGCTGGCAGTGGCTGTTCGTACTCGAAGGACTGCCGACGGTGCTGCTCGGTCTCGTCACCTGGTGGTATCTCGACGACAAGCCGTCCGACGCGCGCTGGCTGAGTGCCACCGAGAAGCAGACACTCGGTGCGATGATCGAACGTGATCGCGCTGAAGCGACGGCACGACAAGCGAGTGCCACGTCGAACGCGAACACCAGCATGTGGCGCGCGATCTGCACGCCGAGCGTGGCGAAGTTCGCGCTCGGATACTTCTGCCTCGTCAACACGCTCTCGCTGGCGTCGCTGTGGATTCCGCAGATCGTGAAGAGCTTCGGCACGACGAGCAGCAACGTCACCATCGGTCTGCTTGCCGCCATCCCGTCCGTGTGCACGATTGCGGGCATGATCTGGTGGGGACGCCGCTCCGACCGTCTGCAAGAGCGACGCTGGCACCTCGTGCTGCCGATGCTGTTCTCTGCGGCGGGCTGGGTCGTCACGTGCTTTGCGCCGGAACCGTCGCTGCGTCTGGCAGGGGTGGCGATGGCGTCGACCGGCGCGTACACGGCGATGGCGATCTTCTGGACGGTGCCGGATCGCAGCCTCGCGCCGCACACTCGCGCACTGGGACTGGCCGTGATCAATGCGGTCGGCAACCTCGGTTCGGCATTGAGTCCCATCGTGGTCGGCGTGCTCAAGGACTGGACGCACTCGTTCACCTCGGGGCTGATGTTCGCCGCCGTGAGCCTGCTCGTCGGCATCGGCGTGTTGTGGTTCGCGCCACTGGGGCAGCGCAGCGCGCGTTAGTCTTCCCTGCCGGTTGAGGCATGGCGGTCACAGTTCCGGGTCATAATGCAAAGCGTCCGACCGATCCGAAAGATCCGACACATCTTTGCGTCCAAGGAACCCCGCCATGCCCGTGACAACACCGGTGGCCGCTCAGGGCCCCACGCTCGTCGTGCTCATCGACGCCGATAACGCCGCACCCGCCATCGTCGAAGGCCTGCTCACCGAAGTCGCCAAGTACGGCGTCGCCAGCGTGAAGCGGATCTACGGCGACTGGACCAAACCGAATCTCGACGGCTGGAAGAAGTGCCTGCTCGAATACTCGATCCAGCCCATCCAGCAATTCCGCTACACCGTCGGCAAGAACGCCACCGACAGCGCCATGATCATCGACGCGATGGATCTGCTCTACACCGGGCGCTTCGACGGCTTCTGCCTCGTCTCCAGCGATAGCGACTTCACGCGGCTTGCGTCGCGCATTCGCGAGCAGGGACTGATCGTGTACGGCTTCGGCGAGCGCAAGACACCGCAGCCCTTCGTCACCGCATGCGACAAGTTCATCTACACCGAGCTGCTGCGTCAGGACGATGAGCCGGACGACGACGAAGCGCCCACGCCGCGCAAGCGTCGCAGTGCCACCGAACTCAAGCGCGACACGCGACTCGTGCGGCTGCTGCGTAATGCGGTGACCGCTGTGTCGGATGAAGACGGCTGGGCCAGCCTCGGCGCAATGGGCAGCCACATCGCCAAGCAGGCACCCGACTTCGACGCACGCAACTATGGCTTCGGCAAACTGAGCGATCTGGTCGCGACCATCGGACTGTTCGATGTGGAGCAGCGCGCGGGCAGCGGCGGCAACAAGGGTATCTGGGTGCGCATCAAGCCGAAGCGGGGCGCTTCCGGGACCGCCGCCAAGCGAGGAGAATGAGCACGCGACGGCGCATCCACGCGCGTTTCGTTAAGTTTTTTTTCGCAAAACGCTTGCCAGCCTCGGAAATACCCCATATACTCGCGGTCTTTCTAGGCTCGTAGCTCAGTTGGTTAGAGCACCACCTTGACATGGTGGGGGTCGTTGGTTCGAATCCAATCGAGCCTACCAACGATTAAATGCAAAAGGCGTCACGCGAATTTCGTGTGACGCCTTTTGTGTTTTCAGCGACGGATTTTTTCGTCGACCGTCGCTGATCGTTGCGTTCCGCACGCCTCGCCGGTCCGTCCACCGGCGTTACAAAACGACACATCCCCAACACACTCGTAGCACCTGCTACGCGAGGCCGTCGCTAGACTGGCTTCAACGGTTTCAACAACGTGGCCCACGCCACCACCGAATCAACAAAGCAGGACTCATGGAGGACACCATGAAACGCATTCTGATCATCGCTGCCCTTGGCGCTGCTGCCGCCGTCGCTTCCACCGCTGCATCGGCGCACGTGGACGTCGGCCTCTATCTCGGCGTGCCCGCGCCGGTCGTCGTGGCACCGCAGCCGGTCTACGTCGCACCGCGCCCGGTGTATGTCGCCCCGCGCCCCGTGTACGTCGCGCCGCAACCGGTGGTCTACTACGGTCGCGACCGCTATGACGACTGGCGCGAACGCCGCTGGGAACACCGTCGCTGGGAAGAACGCCACGATCGCGGCTGGCATCGCGGCTGGTAATCGACGTCAATCGGCATCCATCGACGTCATTTGATCGCATGGCGCGTCTGCGCCGGGCAAAAGAACGAAGCGGCCCGCCGGTTGGCGTCGGCGGGCTTTTTAGCGGGAAGCGGCCCTGTCGCTTTCCGCGTTCTTTTGTCAGACGTTCGCTCGTCGATCGCCAATCGACCGCTCAAGCAGCGCGTCATCTCATTCATCGCAGCTCGCGATTCCCCCTAAGCACTGCGTCAGCGCCACCGCGTCGCCACCTCAGGCAGCTCCCGCTTCATCCACTCCACGAACGCACGCGTGCGCGACGGCAACAAGCGCGCATGCGGATAGACGATGTTCACCGGTCGCGCCGGTCCTTCGTAGTCCTTCAACACGCGCACGAGCCGCCCCTCATCCATCGCCTGCGCCACCTGATATGACAGGAAGCAGCCGTAGCCCATGCCGTCGACACACGCTTCGACGGCCGTCATGCCATGGCTGATTTCGAGATTGCCGTCGACGGGCACAACGAACTCCCTTCCCCCTTCCCAGAAGCGCCATTGGCCGTAACCGCCGCCGTGCGAGAGGATGCAATTCTTGCCGAGCAGATCGCGCGGATGCGTCACCTCGCCCTGCTCGGCAATGCACGCAGGACTCGCGACCACCACGCGGCGAATGGCCCCGATGCCCTGCGCGACGAGCGTGGAGTCGTCGAGCGGCGAAATCCGGATGCCGACGTCGATGCCCTCCTCCCACAGATTCACCACGCGGTCGTTGAGCAGGAGGCGGCATTTGACGTTCGGGTACGCGCGCAGGAACCGGAACATCGCCGGCGCGACGTGCATCTGCCCGAACAGCACCGGCGCAGTGACGACCAGCGTACCGCTCGGCGCTTCGTGACGTGCCGCCAGACGCGCCTCGGCCTCGTGCAACTCGCTGAGGATCTGACGGCAGGTGTCGAGATAGGTGCGCCCCTCTTCGGTGAGCGCGATGCGACGCGTCGTGCGATTGAGCAGCCGCACTTCCAGGGAAGTCTCTAGCGCCGCCAGCGTACGCACCACGGCGGGCAGCGATGAATCGAGCGCGCGTGCCGCCGCACTCAGGCTGCCCTGATCGACGATCGCCACGAAGGTTTGCATTGCGCGAAGTTTGTCCATGCGGCGCATCATTACTCCGATTTTCGGAGTAGTCAAATCAGGTTCACGATATTTATCCGGAAATCGACTGGATGGACAATTGTCCTATTGCGTGACGGTTCCGACGCTGGGGCTGCCGCATCCACTCACTCACGGAGATGCCCAATGACCCGCCCCACCGACATTCACGCCTACGTTCCGGCGCGCCCCGCACGTCCGATCAAGTTCTATCGCTTCGTGCTATCGGGGCATTGCCATCGCATCGAACTGATGCTCAATCTGCTCGACTTGCCGTATGAAGCGATCGACGTCGATCTGGCGACCGGCGAGAACAAGCAGCCGGCGTATCTCGCCATCAACCCGTTCGGTCAGGTGCCGGCCATCGACGACGACGGCGTGATCCTCGCCGATTCAAACGCGATCCTCGTCTACCTCGCGACCCGTTACGACGCACAGCACGCCTGGTTGCCGCACGACGCCGTGGCGGCTGCCCACGTGCAACGCTGGTTGTCGGTGGCCGCTGGCGATCTCGCGTTCGGTGCAGCGGCGGCGCGTGTGGCTGTCGTCTTCAACCGTGGCGTCGACACGACCGCGATGGTCGAGCGTGGCGTGTTGCTGCTCACGCGTCTCGAAGCGCATCTCACCGCACCGAACGCCACGCCGTTCGTCACGGCCGCTACGCCGACGATTGCCGACATTGCGCTGTACTCGTATCTGGCACACGCCCCCGAAGGCAACGTGTCGCTGCAACCGTATCCGGCCGTGCGCGCGTGGCTCGCACGCATCGAAGCGCTGCCGCGTTTCGTACCGATGCCGGCAACGGCGTGTGGTCTGAACGCGGTTGCCGCGTGAAGGCTGAATGAAGGCTGAATGAACGTCGCTTGCGTCGCCAGGGCCGTGTCCGATGCATTGCCCGAGCGCCGCCAGAACTGAAGGAGAGCATCATGAACGCCCCCGCCCCCTCACCGCTTCAATTGGAATCGCCCTTTCACGCGGGCGAAATGTACGTGCAGACGCTCGCCGGCTCCCGTGAGCAGTTGGCGGAGGTGGGGGCGCGCGTGATTCGTCTCGCGATGCCGGATCAGCATCGGCAGTTCTTCGCGCAGTTGCCGTTTCTCGTCATGGGTGGGCTGGACACCCACGATCAGCCGTGGGCTACGCTGCTGAGCGGCACGCCCGGCTTCGCGCATTCGCCCGATCCGACGCTGCTGCGCGTGAATGCCTTTCCGCCGCCGACCGATCCGCTGCACGGCGCGGTGACGGTGGGCGCGCCGATCGGCTTGCTGGGGATCGAGCCTTCGACGCGGCGTCGCAATCGCGTCAACGGCCCCATCGGCGAAGTCGATGCGCAAGGGTTCACGCTGCGGGTCGCGCAGAGTTTCGGCAACTGTCCGCAGTACATCCGCAAGCGCGAAGCGACTCCGCAGGCGCACGACGTGCCGCCGGTGGCCGAACCGCCGCAAACGTCGCTCGACGACGGTGCGCAATGGCAAATCGCGAGCGCCGATACGTTCTTCATCGCGACGCATTACGCAGGCGATGGGGCCACCGAGCGCAGCGCTGGCACCGACGTCTCGCATCGCGGCGGCAAGCCGGGGTTCGTGCGTGTGGAGGACGCCAAGACGCTGGTGTGGCCCGACTTTCGCGGCAATTCGTTCTACAACACGCTCGGCAATCTGCACGCGAATCCGCGCGCCGGGCTGGTGTTCGTCGACTTCGCGTCGGGCGACTTCCTGCATGTTGCGGGCGACGCCGAAGTGCTTTGGCATGACGAAACACAAAGCGGCTTCGAAGGCGCGCTGCGACTGGTGCGTCTGCATGTGCGCGAAGTCCGACGCGTGCGCGGTGCGTTGCCAGCCGCCTGGCGCGACGGCGAGGCATCGCCCAGCGTCGAGCGTACGGGCGCTTGGCCGACCGCTTGAGGTCGCCGGTGTCGGGCGCTTGCCCGCTTCAATACCTCCGTGTAAAGTGTGTTCACGCTCGTCGAGTGACGGGCGTGACTTCGTACCCATCCGATCCCTCCATCGATCCATGACTGCTCACGTATCCGTCCGTCTTGCCGTATCGCCGCCGCAACGCGGTGTCGGTGCTCGACTGCGCGGACGTTTTGCAGCCGTCGCACCTCCTCCCCCGCCGTCTGGCGTGGCACCGCCCGCCGTGGTGGTCGCCGACGCTGTCGTGGCTGTTGTGGCCTGACGCTACGCACGGCTCGCTGGGTGTCCGTCACCCGGCACAACACTTTTTCATTCGAATTTCAGCGGGTTCCGGTCGTCTGCGCGCTTTGCGCGAGACGCGATGACCTTGTGTCGATGTCTCGATGATGTCGTCTCGATGATGTCGCTCGGGCTGTGTGCCACTTCAGGCATACGACGTCGGCGATCTCGTGATGACATCGCGACGCAAACATCGCGCGGCACACCGGACACGCTGCTCAGGGGAAGATCGATGCAACTCGATGGTCTTGCATTGCGCCGGCATGGCGCGACGCTCTTGTTCGTTCTGTTGTGGAGCGGCGGCGCACTGGCCGCCAAATGGGGGCTGGCGCACGCGTCGGCGTTCGCGTTTCTCGTCATTCGGCTGGGGGTCGCGCTCGCGGCACTCACGCTGATCGCACTGACGCGTCGCCAATGGTGGCCAGCACCCGGCACCGGCTGGCAGGTGGCGGGCACGGGCGTGCTGCTCATCGGCGGCTATCAGGCGTCGTATCTGCTGGCGCTCGCCAGCGGCATCACACCGGGAGCGCTCGCGACGGTGCTCGGCGTCCAGCCGATCCTCACGCTCGTGGCGCTGGAGCGTCGTCATAGTGCGCGACGTCTGCTGGGTCTGGCGGTCGCGCTGGTCGGGCTGGCGCTCGTCGTCGCGCAAAGCCTGATGTCGGCGCGACTGTCGGCAGCAGGGTCTGTGTGGGCGCTCACCGCGCTCGCCTGTATGACGCTCGGCACACTCGCGCAAAAAGGGTCGCGGCAAACGCCCCTCGACGTGCTGCCGCTGCAATACGCGGTCGGGCTGGCGCTGGCATTGCTCGTCGCTCCGACGCAACCGTGGCATATCGACGGCACCCAAGGCTTCTGGCTGCCGCTGCTCTACATGGGCCTCGTGATTTCGGTCGGCGCGACGTTGCTGCTTTACCGAATGATCGCGTCCGGCAATCTGGTGACGGTGACGAGCCTGTTCTATCTGGTGCCCGTGGTGACTGCGCTGCTCGACTGGGGCATCTTCGGGCACCGGCCGACGGCGCTGGCCGTCGCGGGCACCGCAGCGATTCTGATGGGCTTGCGGCTGGCGCTCCGGTAGCGTACTCAGCGGCCATCTCGGCTAAGATTGTCATTCTCAGGGTGACAATGAGCATTGAAGTGCGCTCGTTGTCACCCGTCATTTCTTGAAGACGGAAATCCTGCCGATGGACCTGCTCGACGACATGCGCATCTTCGTCAGCGCCGTGGACGCCATGAGCTTTACCGGTGCGGCCGCGAAACTCGGGCTCTCGAAGCAGTTCGTGAGCCGCCGCATCTCTTCGCTGGAGCAATCGCTCGGGGTGCGCCTGCTGCTGCGCACGACCCGGCGGCTGGCCGTGACCGACCTCGGACGGGTCTATTACGAGCGCGCCCGGCGCATCCTTGAAGACGTGGAGGCCGCGAATCTGGCCGTGAGTAGTCAAGGGGAGCGCCCGCGCGGTAATTTGCGGGTGTCCGCCCCGATGTCGTTCGGCACGATGTTCCTCAGCTCGGCGATTCCGTCGTTTCTCACGACGTATCCCGACGTCACCATCGAACTCGAACTGAACGACCGCACCGTGGACATCATCGGCGAAGGCTACGACGTGGCGGTGCGCATCGGCGCGCTGGCCGACTCGTCGCTGATCGCCCGCACGGTCGCGCCCATGCGCATGGTCACGTGCGTCAGCCCCCGCTATCTCGAAACCCACGGCGCACCGCAGACGCCTGAAGATCTGAGCGATCACACGTTGCTGCCCTACGGCCACAGCCAGCGCGTGAGCTGGCACTACTCGCGTGACGGGCAGCCGCTGGAGATTCCGGTGTCCGGTCGGCTTCGCGTGAACAACGGCGAGCTGGCGCGCGACGCGGCGGTTGCCGGGCTGGGCGTGACGTGGCTGCCGGTGTTTATCGTCGCGCCCGCCTTGCTGGGCGGACGTCTCGTCACGGTGCTCGACGACTTCGAGCCGCCGCCGTCGTCGATTTATGTCGTCTACCCGCAGCATCGTCAGGCATCGCTCGTGATCCGGGCGTTTTCGGACTTTCTGGCGGCGGCGTGCGGCGTCGCGGGCACGCAGTGGTGAGCGGCGAAGGATGACAGCGTGGGAATGTCATCCCGGCGTGCGGGAATCCGACCGAGGTGATGGACAATTCACCGATAAAGGGTGGATAAAACATGATCGGATCGCGCCCAAAAGGCCATCAGACTTGACCATCCATAGCCCGGACGGGGATACTTGACAGGTTAAAAACCCAGCTTTTTCACGCCGATGACCACGATTCTGCAACACATCCCCACGGGACAACGGGTCGGCATCGCCTTTTCGGGCGGTCTCGACACCAGCGCTGCGCTGCTTTGGATGCGCCAAAAGGGCGCGATTCCCTACGCTTACACGGCCAATCTGGGTCAGCCGGACGAACCCGACTACGAAGAAATCCCGCGTCGCGCGATGGGTTACGGTGCCGAGAACGCCCGCCTGGTCGACTGCCGTGCGCAACTCGTGGCCGAAGGCATTGCCGCCCTGCAATCGGGCGCGTTCCACATCTCGACGGCCGGCGTCACGTACTTCAACACCACGCCGATCGGCCGCGCCGTCACGGGCACGATGCTCGTGGCAGCCATGAAGGAAGATGGCGTCAATATCTGGGGTGATGGCAGCACGTACAAGGGCAATGACATCGAGCGTTTCTACCGCTACGGTCTCTTGACCAACCCGGGCCTGCAAATCTACAAGCCGTGGCTGGACCAGACGTTCATCGACGAACTCGGCGGCCGCAAGGAAATGTCGGAATTCCTGATCGCCAACGGCTTCGATTACAAGATGTCGGTCGAGAAGGCCTATTCGACGGACTCGAACATGCTGGGCGCGACGCACGAAGCCAAGGATCTGGAACACCTGAACTCGGGCATCAAGATCGTTCAACCGATCATGGGCGTGCCGTTCTGGCGTGACGATTGCGCGATCAAGGCCGAAGAAGTCACGGTGCGCTTTGAAGAAGGCCAGCCGGTGGCGCTCAACGGCAAGACGTTTGCCAACGCCGTCGAACTGTTCGAAGAAGCCAACCGCATCGGCGGCCGTCACGGCCTGGGCATGAGCGACCAGATCGAGAACCGCATCATCGAAGCCAAGAGCCGCGGCATCTACGAAGCTCCGGGCCTCGCGCTGCTGTTCATCGCATACGAACGCCTCGTGACCGGCATCCATAACGAAGACACCATCGAGCAATACCGCGAGAACGGCCGCCGTCTGGGCCGTCTGCTGTATCAGGGCCGCTGGTTCGACCCGCAGGCAATCATGCTGCGCGAGACGGCCCAACGCTGGGTGGCACGCGCCGTGACCGGCGAAGTGACCATCGAGCTGCGTCGCGGTAACGACTACTCGCTGCTGAACACGACGTCACCGAACCTGACGTACAAGCCCGAGCGCCTGACGATGGAAAAGGGTGACTCGGTCTTCACGCCGCTCGACCGTATCGGTCAGCTCACGATGCGCACGCTCGACATCGTCGACACGCGCGAGAAGCTGATGACGTACGCCAAGGCCGGTCTGCTGACGTCGACCAGCGACGACGCACTGCCGCAGCTCGAAGGCAAGAAGGACTAAGCGGTCATTCACCGCATCGCTCGTCAGGGCGATGCGGCACGTGTTACCTGCTGCAACAGGCGGCGCGCCCCGAAAGGAGCGCGCCGCCTTTGTTTTTGGCGTGTCACGAGTGACGCGATAAGATACGGGCGAAAATAGGCTGCATCCCAAATTAATCGAAACCCTCCCCGCAATCGGGGTGCGCGTCGGCTCCGGACACCGGGGCGCGCGCATGCGTCGGAGACCCTGCATTGGTACGTCTGATTCTTTTGTTGCTTGGCGTGAATTATTTGCGTCGCCGGGCCCGAGCGCTGATCTGGATCGGCGCGATCTTCTTCGCCTTCGGCATGGCGTTGATCGTCGACGCGCTCGACGGTGTGGTGCACTTCCCGCTCAAGGTCTTCGCGTGGCTGCTGCTGCTCGAAGGGCTGGCGACGCTTGCCATCGCCACCATTGGGGTGGGCGGTCAGCGTCTCGTACGGGGGCTGAAGGGCGGCACCTTTACCGTCGCGGCACTGCTGGTCCTGCTGTTCGATCAACACAACGGCAACTTCTGGTTGTCGATGCTCTTCGGCACGCTGTTCCTCGCCGACGGCCTGCTGCAATGCGTGGCGGCGTATGTGGTGCGCTATCCGCGCTGGGCGTGGGCCATTGCCGGCGGTGCGCTGGAAATCGTCGTCGCGATCTTCTTCTATCAGCCCTACCCGACCCACTACAAAGGCACCCTGCCGTACGCCATCGGGCTCGGCCTCGTCTTCACCGGATGGAACGTGCTCGTGCTGGCCATGCGGGCGCGTCGCATGCGCGGCGACTTCCGCGTCGAACAGATTCTCGGCAGCCCGGAGGACAAGCGCCGCCTGTGGAGCGAGCGTCCGCGTGCGCCGCGCTGGGACGGCCCGCCCGCCGACTCCGAGCCGGCGCTCACGGTGCACGTGTGGACGCCTTCGGGGTCGTCCAAGGCCCCGGCACGCCGTCATCCGGTGATCGATCGCTACATTGCGGCTGTCGACAAGAACGGTGTGATCTCGACGGGACACGCGGCGCTGGAGAGTCACGAAGGCGTGTACGTCAGCCTGTACCCCGCCAAGGAAATCGACCGCTCGCCGGATCAGTTCGGACAGTTGCTGCGCGCCACGCGCGAGAACGACGTGCCTGGCACCTTCCAGCCGAACTACGCCACGGAGTCGAAGGCGTGGTGTCCGTCGACGGTCAAGGTGCGTATTCGTAACTACAGCCCGCAGCAATTGGCCGCTTTCTGGCAGACCTATCAGCAGAACGCCACGTATAACCTCACGCACCGTAACTGCTCAAGCAGTGTGGCCAAGGCGCTCGAAGCCGCGATCGAGGGCCGTGTGGGGCAGTTGCACGACGGCGGCGATGCCGGCTGGTGGACGTTCGTCCGCCTGTGGCTCACGCCTGAATTGTGGGTGGCCGCGCAACTGCGCAAGCGTGCGAAGACGATGGCCTGGACACCGGGTCTGGTGCTCGATTACGCGCGTGCGGTGAGCATGCTGGTCGATCCGCGCCCGTTCGGCTGGATCACGATGACGTCGCTGGCGCTGCGTCGCATGCGTCGCTCGCGCCGCGCATGGCGCGAGGCCGAGCAGGCCGCCTCGCAAGCGCAAGGCAACGCAACACACGCATCGCACGGCTGACGTCGGATCGAGACTTTCCCGGGGGGACGGTGTAACGTCACCCGTATTGGCACACGCAAGAGCAGCAGGCACCCGGGCAACGCGCGAGCGCTGCCCGCCCGAGCTTCAAACGCATTACCCAATACGAGGACTGTTCAACATGCTCAATCGCCTGTGGCGCTATGTCAGTGCCGCCCTGTTCGCCAGTCTGGTCATCGGCCGCGCAGCACACGCGATCACGCCCGAGGCCGCGCCCGTCACCATTCCGCACGGCGCGATTGTCGAGCGGCAACCGCTCAGGGTCGACTACGGACTTCCCGAAGCCGGCGAGCAATTCAGCATCCGTTACAGCTCCATCGACGGTGTCGGCGGTATTGAAGCGCGTGAAGACACCGGTGCCGTGTTCCTCCCCAAGGGGCCGACGCCCCCCGGCGGCTGGCCGGTCGTCGTCTGGGCACATGGCACGGTCGGCATTGCCAGCACCTGCGCGCCATCGCTCAACGTGCGCAGCGCACGCGACATTCAGTATCTCGGCACCTGGCTGTCGCTCGGCTTTGCGGTGGTCGCGCCCGACTACGCGGGTCTTGGCTCGCAGGGGCTGCATCACTATCTGAACGCCCGCGCCGAAGCGTATAGCGTGCTCGACAGCCTGCTCGCCGCCCGCAGCGTCTTTCCGTTGCAGAACCGTGTGATCTTCGTCGGGCAATCGCAGGGGGCGCATGCAGCGTTCGCCGCAGCGGGCTTCCAGCCGCTCTATGCCCCGGACGTGAAAGTGATCGCCACTGTCCTCACCGGTACGCCGTATTTCAACGCACAGACGTCCGCGGCCACCCTCTTTGCGGGGCAGCCCGATCCGGGCGCGCCGGACCCGAAGATTCCGTACGCGATGTACATCTTCCTGTCGGCCGCCGACCGCGATCCGTCGTTGAATCCCGCGAAGTACTTCTCTCCACAAGCGCTACCGGTGCTCGAGGAGGCCCGCACGCTGTGCATCGATACGCTGACCGATCACTCGACGGCCGCCGGCCTGAACGCCGGGAACAGCATGCAGCCGGGTATTCAGAAGCTGCTGGACAGCCAAACGCCGTCACTGCGCTATCCGACGCTGAGCGTCAAACATCCGGTGTTCATCGGTATGGGGATGGAGGACATCGACGTGCCGGTCATCATGCAGAAGGCATTCGCGCGGGATGTCACCAAGGCGGGCACGAAGACAACCGTGCGCATGTACGACGGACTCGATCACGACGCGACGGTCAATCCGTCCCTGCGTGACTCGGTGCCGTTCATCCTGCAACTGATGTCGACGAAAAGGCGTGCATCCGCACAATAACTAGAGGGATGGCTCTGGAGGCTGCGGTGCACTACGATGGTTCATCGCTGGACAAAGCCAACGCAAACCATTGACCCAAAAGAAACTTTCTTTTCGTTGCACCTACGCAACATGGAGGCGCTTACGTAAAAGTACATATGGTGCGATGCAACACGTCGTCCCATACTGAACTCGTCTCCTCCATGTCTCCTCCTGATATGGATTAAGCCCGCAACGCGCGGGCTTTCTTTTTTTGCGCGATCAGTCGATCGCTGCCGCGCACGCATCCGTCGGCGTCGCCAGCGCACCGCCAACCCCCGGAATGATCTTCAGTCCCGCCGAGGCCACACGGCAGGGTGCCGCCAGCAAACCGCATCCCGCCACCGACGTCACGAACGGCAGAATCGCGAATAGCGCCCACCAACGACGCAGATTGCGCGGTGCGGGCTTCGATGCCTGCCGACCGCCAAGGGCCGAATCGTCCGACTCCACCGAACGGCGAGGCTCGAGAGGGGCGGATGCATGGCTCGTCTCAATCGTACGGGCCGTACGGGTCGTATAGGCGTAAAGCGTCGCGATGGCCTTTCGGCTCATCGTATAAAACGTCGTCATGGGGGGCGTCCTGAGAAGGGCTAGTTGCCGGAATGACCGGCGGTTTGGGTGAGTTCTGTCAGTTCGGAGGTCGCAGGTCGGGTAGCCATCGCGCAGTCTTGGGAAGTACGCGCCGGGCGAATATCTCAGGCCGCCGGCGTCGTATGACCGATGTACGTGAAACGCGGCACTGGGCCGTGCTCCGTCATCACCGGTTCATTCCAGATGCGCAGCAACCGCGTGCTCATCGGCAAGCCTTCACGTGGGTAAAGCCGCGTGTAGACGACCACGGGTTCGTTCGTCTCGTCGGCACGGGCAATGCCCAGCGCGAGATAGCAATTCCCTTTGTAGTGACGATAGACACCGGGGCGAAACGCCTCGATTTCGGGCGTCGATTCCGCCGACGCCGCTGGCACATTCGAAAACATCGTTCTCTTCTCCTGCATTCCTGCATACGACTACCACGCGCAGCCGCGCATGAGACACCCTACGCCAGCATCGGGTTCCGACGCTTCAACGTCTCAGCGCGGCACTACGAGTCCCACCGACTTCGCCAATGGCGCGGGTGAAATGCCCGATGCGCCACGGAAAGGCTCATCCAGATTCACGATGAGTGCGACCACCATCCCAATTGCGCCCATGTGAATCGCGATGATGAGATTGCTTTTCCACGACCCCGGATAACGGCCGTTCATTGCCATCGCCGCGAGCATGAACAATGAGATGACCCACCAGAACACACCCGGTACCGTCTTTGTCGAGTTCTCGAACCGCCCTTGCCTCGCCTCTTCCAGTCGGTCCAGCAACGTGCGAATCGAGCTGGCGCTATCTTCGTGTCGCGCAATCACGCGGCGCGTGGCACCGACGAACGCCGTCAGCGCCGCCTCGGTGTTCGGCGAAAGATCGGGATCAGCCGTGCTCAACGTTTTCCATTCGTCCGTGACGGCGGAGGTCACGTAACCGCGTAGAAGCACACGCGCCGACTGCGCGTCGGCGTCGCCCACCGCTTTCAGCTCACGATCGAGGCGTCGCACCACCGATGCTTCGTGCAACGCCTGATCGTCGGCATGGCCGAGATTGGCCCGCACGTCGGTCAGCACATGGGCGAGCACGAAGACGATAAACGCTAGCAGGCTCCCGTGGACCACGTCGGCCACCGTGCCGCGCACCTCCGTCGGATCTGCGAGACGGTCGAACAGAACGACGCGCGCGAGCCAGGCGACGGCAACGGCAAGCAACGCCGTGCCGAGCGCCAGGCCGACGAGCAATAGTCCCGTCGGCAGCAACGTCATCTGATCCACCATCCACTGCATCCTTGTCTCCTGCTTCCCTGCTTCCCGGCATCGGCATGGTCGCGACAAAATCTCACGACACTCCCACGACAACCCGTTTCTTCGGTATTCCGAGCAGCGCGAGCGCAATGCTCCGCCGCCGATGCGGCGACTATACCTGATGCACAGAAGACGGCAACTTTAGAAAATTTCCGCGCCTGACAGCGGAAACGTGACGAAAGATTTCACAGCACTGCGCGATGCGAAAGACCGTCCCTACAGTGCTTTCGTCAGCAGCACGGTGGTGAAGCCGCTGTCCCATTCCTCGTCGGGATAGGTGGCCACTTCCCGATACCCATTGCGGACATAAAACGCGCGGCTCTGCACGTTGAACGTGTCGGTCTCGAGTCTTGCCAGCGGGTGGCCGAGCGACCGCATTGTCGCTTCTGCGTGTGCGAGCAGCAACGCACCGACACCGCGTCGCTGCTGAGAAGGTGCCACGTGCAATGCATCGATGAAATCACCCACCACGTGCACCATGCCGACGACATCGTCATCCGACGCGAACGGAACAGCCACCACGAATTCGGGCCAATGCGTCTGCACATAGGCGCGCGTGCGTTCACCGGAAGCGAATGCCGCCGCGACCTCCGGACGCAGCATCGGCGCCCATGTCGTCCGATACGTCTGCATGAGAAGGTTCGTCACGGTATCGATATCGGATTCACGTGCTTCACGCAGCACGATGTCGGAACGATGTTCAGGACCAGGCATTGCGAAGCTTCCTTGCAACGTCGATGTGCACCGTGACGTCACCGACCGGCCCGCGCGGCACATCGTCCTCACGCGGCTTCGGGAAAATGTCGTACAGCGGCAGCATCTTGTCGGACACGAAACGGCTGCGCGTGCCGTACACGTGGCGATCGCCCAGTCCGGTTTGCTGATGGACGTAGAACCGCTGCGGCACGACCAGTTGCAGCGACTCTTTTGCACGTGTCATCGCCACGTAGAGCAGGCGTCGCTCTTCCTCGATGTCTTCGTCGTCGCCAGTGCTCATATCGGACGGAATACAGCCATCGACCACGTTGAGCACGTACACCGAATGCCACTCCTGCCCCTTGGCGCTGTGAATCGTCGACAGGATCAGGTAATCCTCGTCGAGGAGCGGTGGACCGGATTGCGCGCTTGTGGCATCGGGGGGATCGAGCGTCAGCTCGGTCAGGAACTGCTCGCGCGAGCCGTACGTATTGGCGATGCGCGCGAGTTGTTCGAGATCGGCCTGACGCACGGCGGCATCGTCGAAACGTTGCGTGAGCAGCGGCGCGTACCAGCGCAGCGCCAGATCCACGTCTGCCGGCCACGCCAGGCGCATGTCGTGCAGCGTCATAAAGACTTCGACGAACGCTCGCCACTCCGTGGCGGCACCCGACGGTGGCTTGAACTCGGCCAGCACCTGCGCGGGTGTGGCTGACTGCGCCATGGCATCGAGCAACCGCGTAGCGCTCACAGGCCCGATGCCGGGGATCAGTTGCGCGACGCGAAAACCCGACAGACGGCTCGCCGGGTTATGCGCCCACCGCAAGATCGACAGCATGTCCTTCACGTGCGCCGCTTCGAGAAACTTCAATCCCCCGAACTTCACGAACGGAATATTGCGACGAGTAAGCTCCAGCTCCAGCGCCGCACTGTGACTGCCCGTGCGAAACAGCACCGCCTGTTGCGTGAGTCGCGTGCCGGTCTCACGTTGCGCCAGCACCTGATCGGCGACCCAGCGCGCCTGCCCCGATTCGTCGCTCACGTTGACGAGTTGCGGCAACCGGTCCGACGGCCGGTCCGTCCACAACGCCTTCGCGTAGCGCTCGTTCGACTCGGCGATCACGGCGTTGGACGCATCGAGAATCGGCTGCGTCGAACAGTAGTTACGCTCCAGCGTCACCACATGTGCCGGCTCGGCAAACTGGCCCGGGAAATCGAGGATGTTGCGGATCGTCGCCGCGCGAAACGCGTAGATCGATTGCGCGTCGTCGCCCACGACCGTCAGACCGCGCCCGTCCGGTTTCATCGAGAGCAGAATCTGCGCCTGCAAGCGATTGGTGTCCTGATACTCGTCGACGAGCACATGATCGAAGCGCGCATCGAGTTCGCGCGCCAGTTCCGGCGCGCCCATCGTCTCCGCCCAGTACAGCAGCAGGTCGTCGTAATCGAGCACGTGCTGCACTTGCTTCGCATCCACATAGCCGCCGAAAAGCTGCTTGAGTTGCGCCTCCCATTGCGCACACCACGGGAAATGCTTCGCAAGCACTTCGGCCAGCGGTGCCTGACTGTTCACCACGCGCGAGTAGATCGACAGACACGTGCCTTTGAGCGGGAAACGCGACTGCGTGGCGGAAAAACCCATATCGTGCCGGACCAGCCCGAGCAGGTCCTCGGCGTCGCTGCGGTCATGGATGGTGAACGCTTCCGACAGCCCGATGCGCGGCGCGAAATCGCGCAGCAACCGTGCGCCGATCGCATGGAACGTACCTGCCCACGGCAGCGACGGCGGTTGTGTCGACGACAGCCCCAGTACCTTCTGCAACACGGCCCCCACGCGCCGCTCCATTTCCCCGGCAGCACGTCGCGAGAAGGTGAGCAGCAGGATGCGGTTGGGGTCTGCGCCACGCACGATCAGGTTCGCGACCCGGTGCGCGAGCGTACTCGTCTTGCCGGATCCCGCCCCGGCAATCACGAGCAACGGACCGCCAGGCGCGCCATCGTCGCCCACGCCGAAGTCGACGGCTTCACGCTGACGGTCGTTGAGTTCGGCCCACGGATCGCGGGCGGCGGCGGACGGCTGTTCTGACATGCGAGTTGGCGGATGAACGGCGGGAAAACGGGGTTAGGTACGCTCAAAGAGTACTGTATATTTATACATTATAACGATGGGTTTTACGCCCATCGAGCCCCTAGCGAAATTCGGATGAATCCTCGCTGTTTCCCTCGTCGACAGCCCGCCACCCGCCCACGGCCCTTATGACCATCCGCACCGGCACGTCCTCCTGGACCGACCCCACGCTCATCGCGTGCGGACGGTTCTACCCGCCGGGCGTCGTTACACCGGCCGCACGCTTGCGCCATTACGCTTCGCAATTCGATCTGGTCGAGGTCGACAGCAGTTACTACCGGCTACCGGACGCCGACATCGCCTGGCGATGGACGCAACGCACGCCGTCCGCCTTTCGCTTTCACATCAAGGCGTTTCGCGCCTTCACCGGGCACCCCACCCCACTCGCTGCGCTGCCGTCCGATATCGCGCAGGCGTTGTCGTCACATCCGGCGTCGCATCAGGCGCATCGCCATCCCGCAACGCCGGACGGTGCCCAAATTGCTGCTGCCGACATCCCTACGGAGTTACGCGACGAGTTGTGGCGACGCTATCTCGAAGCCGTCGAGCCGTTGCGCCAAAGCGGGCAACTGACGGCCATCCACTTCCAGTTCTCGCCGAGGGTGCAGAACGACCGCGCCGGACGCGCACTCGTTTTCGAGACCGCCCGACGACTGGACGGGGAGCGCCACGCCATCGAATTTCGCCATCGCAGCTGGTTCGATGCCCCCTCGCGCGAGGCCGCGACGCTCGCCATGCTGAGGGAGACGGGCGCAGCGCACACGATCGTCGACAGCCCGTCGGGGTTCGATAACACCGTGCCCGCCGTGTGGGCCACGACGCGCGACGACCTGTGCGTCGTGCGTCTGCACGGGCGCAATGCCGCCGCGTGGAATCGCCGGGGCCTCACGGCGTCGTCGGGCCGCTTCGTCTACGAGTACAGCGCGAGTGAACTGATCGACATCTCTGCTCGCGTTGAACGGATCGCAGCGCTCGTCGACGACACGCATGTGCTCTTCAACACCAATCACGAAGATCAGGGGATGAAGAACGCCTCCGCGTTCGAACGTGCCCTCGCCGATCTGGCCCGCCTGCGTGCTTAAGGGCGACGTGCCTTGCCAGACGATGACGGATTCGCCCTGAGCGCCTTGCGCCACGCCGGCAGATCCGCAAGCCGCGTGCCTTCAGGCACTTCGCCATGTTTGCTGTGACCCACACGTTGCGCGCGATAGATGCCCGTGTGACCGGAACACAAATACGCAAGCACGCACGCGATAGCTGCGTAGCCCCCGATCTGCGGACCGAAAATCTCGATTGCCATTAACGTCGACGCAATGGGTGTATTCGCCGCCCCCGCGAATACGGCGACGAAGCCGATGCCAGCGAGTACTGCCGCCGGGAGCAGCAGCACATGGGACAGCGCATTGCCCATCGTCGCGCCGATGTAGAACAGCGGTGTCACCTCGCCGCCCTTGAATCCGGTTCCGAGCGTGATCACCGTGAAGATCGTCTTGCCGAGAAAGTCGTACCACGGCAGCGATGTCTGGAAAGCGTCGACGATGGTCGGAATACCCAGGCCGAGATACTGCGGCGTCCCCAGCGCCGTGGCCGCCACAGCCACCAGCAAGCCGCCGACGAACGGACGCAGCGGCGCATACGCGATGCGTCGTTTCATGAACGCGGACGTGGCGTGCGTCGCCTGTGCGAACGCCATACCGACCAGCCCGCAAAGCACGCCCGCCGCAGCGGCACTCAAAGCACCGGCAAGCGTGATCGACGGCGCGAACGCCGTCGGCGCAATCGTGTAGACGGTGTGGTGCACGCCCCACGCGTGGGTCACCGCGTCGCCCACGAGGGCAGCTACGAGGCACGGGAGCAAGGCGTCGTAACGCAATCGGCCGATGGCGAGCACTTCGAGGCCGAACACGGCACCCGCGAGGGGCGTGCCGAACACCGACGCAAACCCGGCGGCGATCCCCGACATCAGCAACACACGGCGTTGCTCGCCCGACAAGCGGAAGACGTGCGTCAACTGATCGGCCAGCGCGCCGCCCATTTGCACGGCCGTACCTTCGCGCCCGGCAGAGCCACCGAAGAGATGCGTGACCACCGTACCGAAAAGCACGAGCGGCGCCATGCGCAACGGCACGACCCGTTGCGGATCGTGAATCTCGTCGATCAGCAGGTTGTTGCCTGCTTCGACGCTCGCGCCGAGCCGTAGATAAAGCCAGCCGACCGCAAAACCGGCGACCGGCAACAGCCAGAGCAGCCAGGGGTGGACGAGGCGCGTATTCGTCGCGAGATCCAGCACGACAAGGAACAGCGCCGAGGCACTGCCCGCCATCACGCCGACGAGTGCTGCGAGCGCACTGGCATGCGCGGCGCGCGGCAATACGCCGAACAGATCGCGCAGGGAGGACCACAAAGGAGAATCGCGAAACATCTTCACAGGTTCGAACAGAGATGAACAACGTCGTCGACACATGGCCTGAACGCGAAGGGGAACCGTCTGCGGAATGCGACTTGAGGGGAACGAGAAAAACGCCCGTTCGCATAGCCCGCAACCTCCCGGCACGCCAGGATCTTGCAGGCATCATCAGCCCCGTTGCAGGGCGGTTTGCGAAACGAACGCCGGAGGAATGCCATCTCCGTGCAGCAATCGTGATGCTATCAGGAAGTGCGCGCACTCACAATGCGTGACATTTTTTGGGACGAAATGCCGAACCCGATCGGCGGATTCCGATAAATCGACCAAGTGCCGCTTTTCCCCCGCCCTCGCCCCTAGAATCGGCCTCAGATTCACGGAGGACAGCATGGTGGCGGACAGGGAATATGTGGAGCGGGTGAGGGATTATGGGTGGGAGGACGTCGGTGAGTTGTGGCGAGACGTCAAGCAACGTTCAACGCCCGGATGGGATCCGGGGAAAGCGCTTGAGTATCTGGTGCTGAAGGGGTTTGAGTTGAGTGGAGCGCAGGTCCGATGGCCCTACAGCGTCGACCTTTTCGGAACAAAGAACGTCGAGCAGATCGACGGGGTCGTGTACGTGGCCAACATCGCCGCGATGATCGAATGCAAAGACTATTCGACGCCTGCAAGTCGGGCGAGCCGGAAGTTGGCATACGGTCCCATTGCGAAATTGCAGGGACAGCTCGCGCGGCGTCCTTCTGCCCTGATCGGCTGTCTGTTCACCACGGGAGAATTCAGTCGATCGACGCTTGCGTTGGTCAATTTCACCAAGCCATCGACCATCTTGTGTTGGACCAGTCGCGACATCGACCAATGCGTTCGTCGGAAAGACTTCTCTGAAGCGCTAGAAAGCAAGCTTCGTGCGTGTATCGAAGACGCTACGCATTTCCACATCTCACCAAATCACAGCGGAGCGTGAATATGTTGAAGCGAAATATCGTGTGCCCATCATCGGACGGCGCGAACCTCCTCAAAGCCTGGATACCGCAACACGTTGTGGACTCGTCAATCTTCTATCTGAGCACAAGTCAGACGCTCGCAGACTGCCATGCCGCCCCGATCCTCCGGCAGAACGAACTACAACTTCTGCTGATTCGCAACGCCTATACCTATCATGAGGAACTGATCCTGGACATGGAAGGTGATTCAGAGGAGATGCTGTCTCTGTACTCGTCAGAGCGACGATTCGAAGTAGAGGTCGTGGCGCCTGCGCTTGAATGGATGCTCTTCGAGACACCGGAAATCTTCGAGACAATCTTTCGCGACAAGGCCACGTCCCGGCTTCAGTTAATCGGCTCCTATGAACCTGATCGCGCGATCCGGGAAGCCGGCACAACCGTCAACGACATCATTGCTCGCGTCGACGACAAGACCCGCGAATTGCTCCGCGCGACGCCCACGGCACAGCGAATTCTTAAGCGAATTGAACAGCTCGACGAAAAGGCCTTCACATAAGACAACGGCGAGGATGGTGCATAGCATCATCCTCGCCGTCATCGCCATCGATACAGCATTACCCGATGCGCGTCACTTCTTCCCAGCCTTCACCGCCTTCTCGATGCGCGCACCGACATCCGGATCGACCTGCTTCCAGTAGTCGAACGCGCGCTCCAGTACCGGACTGCGGACACCGCCGAGCAGGGCACCGGAGACGGTTTCAACGAGACGCGTACGGGACGCTTCGTCGAATACGTTGCGCACGAGGTCGCCCGGTTGCGAGAAGTCGTCATCGTCCTTGTGCAGCGTGTAGGCACTGCGGACCATGGCACCGTCGGATTCCCAGCCGTCTTCGGCAGCCCCCGTCTGATCGGCGTACGGACGTCCGCCGCTGTTGGGTACGTACACCGGCGCGTTGCCGCTATGCTCAAAAGCCATGTGACCGTCGAACATATACGTCTGCACCGGCACCTTCGGGCGGTTCACCGGCAGTTGGTGGAAGTTGGTGCCGATGCGATTGCGTTGTGCATCGTTATAAGCGAATGCACGTCCGAGCAACATCTTGTCCGGCGACAGACCAATGCCCGGCACGGTGTTGCCCGGCGAGAACGCCGCTTGCTCGATTTGCGCGAAGAAGTTCTCCGGATTGCGGTTGAGCGTCATCTTGCCCACCTTGATCAGCGGATAGTCCTTGTGCGACCACGTCTTCGTCAGGTCGAACGGATTGAAGCGGTACTGCTTCGCATCTGCGTACGGCATGACCTGCACTGACAGTATCCAGCTCGGGTTATCGCCGCGTGCAATGGCGTCGAACAGATCGCGACGGTGGAAGTCGGCGTCCTGACCGGACATCGTTGCGGCTTCGGCGTTGGAGAAGAACTCCATGCCCTGCTGCGTGTGGAAGTGATACTTGACCCAGAATTTCTCGCCGCTGGCGTTGACCCACATGTAGGTATGCGAACCATATCCGTTCATGTGACGCCAGGTACGCGGCAAGCCACGGTCGCCCATCAGATAGGTCACCTGATGCGCGGACTCCGGATTGTTCGTCCAGAAATCCCACTGCATGTGGTTGTCGCGCAGGCCCGAATCCGGCAGACGCTTCTGGCTGCGAATGAAGTGCGGGAACTTCATCGGGTCGCGCACAAAGAAGACCGGGGTGTTGTTGCCAACGAGGTCGTAATTGCCTTCGTCGGTATAGAACTTGAGGGAGAATCCGCGCACGTCGCGCCAGGTGTCGGGACTACCGGCTTCGCCTGCGACCGTTGAGAAACGCGCGAGCATGTCGACCTTCGCGCCCTTCTTGAACAGCGACGCCTTCGTATAACGGCTCACGTCTTCCGTCGTTTCGAAAATGCCGAAGGCACCTGCACCCTTGGCGTGCGGCTGGCGCTCGGGGACCTTCTCCCGGTTGAAGTGCGCCATTTGTTCGAGGAAATGAACGTCATGCAACAGGAGCGGGCCATCCGCCCCGACCGAAAGCGTGTTTCGGTCGCTTGCCGCCGGTGCACCGGCGCCGGTCGTCGAGCCGGTGTCCGGACGGTCTTTCTCTTTGCTCATACATACCTCCGATATGAAGGTGGGTGGGGAGAGGGAGAGAATAGGAGTCAGCAAAATCGCAAGTGGTTCAAAGCATAATACAAGACGGCGAAATGCACTCCCCGGCATCCGGTGCGTTGAATATTCGTCAACTTGCGATGGATCAAGCTTCCCGGTCTCTCCGTGCCTCTCCCCTCCAAGCCCCGCCCCCCAACCCTCACTATCGCAAGGCTTACAGCGCAGAAAACCCGCCGTCCACCACGATCTCAGCGCCGAGCATGTAGCGCGAATCGTCGCTCGCCAGGAACAGCGCCGCGCGGGCGATATCTTCCGGCGCGCCGAGATGGCCCACGGGAATACGCGACGCAATCTTCTGCTTCGCCTGCGCGACCTGTTCTGCCGAAGCGCCGCCGCGCGCGTGAATCGGTGTGTCCGTCGCACCGGGACTCACGGCGTTCACCCGAATCCTTCGCGACAGCAATTCGCTCGACCACGTCCGCGCCAACGACCGCACGGCCGCTTTCGACGCCGAGAGCAACGACAAGCCGGGCGTGCCGACCTGATTCAGCCATGACGTGTTCAGGATCACAGATGCGCCGTCGCGCAACACGGGCGTCACCGACTGCATCGAAAGGAAGACACCCTTCACGTTGATGTCCATGAGCGTGTCGTACTGCTCGGGCGTAGTGCCGTCGAGCGGTGTGGAGAAAGCGACGCCCGCGTTGGCGAAGAAAACGTCCAGTGCACCGAACGTCTGTTTGACGACATCCTGCATACGCTGCATGTCGTCGACGTGTCGCACATCCGCCTGAATCGTGACGATGCGCTCGCCGAGTTCGGCGCGCACTGCGTCGAGTTTGGCGGCGTCGCGTCCCACGATGGCAACGTGCGCGCCCTCTTCCACGAACAGTCGCGCCGTCGCGAGACCGATGCCACTTGCCGCGCCGGTAATCAGCGCCGTTTTGCCTTCGAGCTTCATTTGCATCCTCCTGACGATGGTTATGCGTGGCGGCCAGCCATCACGCCGCCGTCTACCGGCAGCACCGTGCCGGTGATCCACGAAGCTGCGTCAGAGGCCAGAAACAGAATGGCCTCGGCCACATCGCGCGGCTGGCCGTTGCGGCCAAGGGGGTGAAACGCGTTGAATTGGGGCAGCGTCGCCTTCACCTCGTCGTCGCTCATAAAGGTGTTGTAGACCGGCGTTTCCACAACGCCGGGCGCGACCGTATTGATGCGAATGCTCAACGGCGCAAGCTCGATGGCGAGATTGCGCGTCAGCGCATGCACACCAGCGTTCGCGGCCGAGTAGGCGGACGACGGTGTCGCGCCGACGGCCTGCAAAGCCCACAGCGACCCCGTCTGCACAATCGCACCGCCACCCCGCACCGACATGGCTTTGGCCGCCGCCTGCGCCATGAAGAACTTGCCTTTGAGGATGATGTCGAGGAAGCCGTCGTAATCGGCTTCGGTCAGCGAGAGGAACGCTTTCGGGCGGAACACGCCGGCGTTGTTCACGAGAATGTCCACGCCGCCAAAGGCCGATGTCGCCAGATCCACCAGCGCCTGCGCCGTCTCCGGACGCGCGATGTCGCCCGCCAGATAGCGCACGTTCGCACCACTCGTATCGATCTGCGCGGCCGCCGATTTGAGCTTGGCTTCGTCGCGCCCGCCGATGACGACCTTCGCACCGGCAGCGACGAGTCGCGTCGCCACTTCTTTGCCGATGCCCGAACCACCACCTGTCACGATGGCAACCTTGGAAGAAAAACTATGCATTTGCTGACTCCGGAGAAACGTTGAGGTGTCGCCGGACGGTGCCGCAATCCACGCAATTAGCGAAAATTCCCGTCCTTCGATGACTGCATTGTTCGCCTCGGGCAATCGCTTCACAAATCAGTCATTCTGCGTCGCATCAAAAGAAAATCTTTCTCACAGGGGCTCACATGAAAGCGCCCGTATTCCTGAACGCCTTGCGCGCGTTCGAAGCCAGTGCCCGGCACCAGAGCTTCTCCGCAGCCGCAGGCGAACTGAATGTGACGCCGGCGGCCGTCGGTCAGATGGTCCGCAGTCTCGAAGCGTGGCTCGGCGTGCCGCTCTTCGAGCGCAGCGCGTCGGGGCGAGCGCGACTGGTGCCGACGCAGGCCGCTCAGCGCGCGTTGCCCGATCTGCGCGACGGCTTCGACCGTCTGAATCTGGGATTCGCCAAGTTGCGCGAAGGCTCGACCGTCGGCGTACTGACGGTTGCGGTCAGCCCGGCCTTTGCCGCGAAGTGGCTTTTGCCACGCATCGACCGGTTTCAGACGGCGTGGCCCGACACCGACGTGCGGCTCGACACCAACCTGAAGCCGGTGGATTTCGTCGCACAAGGCATCGATATCGGCGTGCGCTACGGACTTGGCCATTGGCCGGGACTGGTGGCGGAGAAGTTGATGGACGAGGCCGTTTTTCCGGTCTGCGCACCGTCGCTATTGCGTGCGCATCCGGCACTGAAGACGCCAGCGGGATTGAAGGGGATGACGCTGATTCACGACTTGTCCGTCGACCGGAGCACCGGCTACGTGACGTGGCCCGCGTGGTTCGAACGCGCAGGACTCTCGACGCTGGAGACGCGCGCCGGGCTGAAGATCAACAACTCGGCGGCGGTATTGCAGGCGGCGGTCGACGGACACGGCGTTGCGCTCGCGCGCAGCGTGCTCGTGCGCGACGACCTCGCGGCGAACCGTCTGGTACGGCTCTATCCCGAGGTCGATTGTTCGTCGCCGCTCGCGTACTACGTGGTGTATCGCGCCGAGTGCGCCACGCTGCCGCGCCTCGCGGCGTTTCGAGAATGGTTGCAGCAGGAGGTTGCCGCACTGGGCATTGACGGCATTGACGGCACTGACCGCAATGTGCCCAAAGGGATTACGCCGCCAGCGCGCGGCACTGGCAAACCACGCGCTCGAAGCACGCAATCGCAAAATCGACGGACGCCTCGGAAGTAAACCGTCCAAGACTCAGTCGCACGGTGCGGCTCGCCGCTTCGCTGTCCAGCCCGATCGCGCTCAGCACGTGCGACGGTTGCCCGGAGGCCGAATTGCATGCCGACGTCGACGACACCGCGAGATTGCCATTGAGCATGAACGTGAAAAAGCCGGGGTGGCCGATCGTCAGGCTGAGCGTGTGGGGAATGCGACGGGCGTTCGCAGCGTTATGCACCACGCCATCGAGCACCAGCACACCGTCGAGCAGACGACGACTCAGCGCCTCGATACGCACGGTGTCGACCGTCATGTTCTGCATCGCCAACTCGCACGCCGTGCCCATGCCGACGATCTGATGCGTCGCCAGCGTGCCCGAGCGCAGACCGCGCTCATGACCGCCACCGTGCATCTGCGGCGCGATGCGCGACATCGCGTCCTTGCTCACATACAGGGCACCGATGCCCTTCGGGCCATACACCTTGTGCGCCGACATCGACAGCATGTCGATGCCCATGGCCTTCACGTCGATGGGGGTCTTGCCGAGCGCCTGCGCGGCGTCCACGTGCAGCAGCGCGCCTGCGGCATGCACGACCTTCGCGATGGCCGCGACGTCGGTCAGCGTCCCCAGCTCGTTGTTCACAAGCATGACCGACACCAACCCCGTATCCGGACGCAGCGCCGCCGCCACGATGTCCGCCGTAATCTCGCCGGTCGCCGAGGGCTTCAGATAGGTGACGGGTGCCCCGCGCTTTTCCAGACACGCCATCGTGTCGAGAATCGCTTTGTGCTCCAGCACGCTGGTGATCAGATGCGGGCGCGCCTGCCCCAACTCGGCATATCCCTTGAGCGCGAGATTGTTCGATTCGGTCGCGCCGGATGTCCAGACGATTTCAGCCGCATCGGCACCGATCAACGACGCGACCTGCGAACGCGAGCGCTCCACGAGACGGCGAGCGCTCACGCCTGCCGAATGCGAACTGGATGCGGGATTACCGAAAACGCCGTCGATGCCCAGACAGTCGGCCATCGCCGCGATAACGGCCGCGTCCGCCGGCGTTGTCGCCGCGTAATCGAAGTAGTGAAGTGTTTCGTTCTCGCGCATGATCGGCCCCCGCCAAAAAAGAGTGCATCGATCGTACGCGCGGGAGTGGGGAAAAGGCTTGCAGAATTACCCGTCGTTATGACGTTTCGTGGAATATCCTTCCCACAAAACCATATAACGAGAAAATTTCATCCACGAAACGTTAGTCAGCCTCATTCACCGGGAACCGGACGGTGACCTCCAGACCGCCCCCCGGGGCTTCGCCGAGCGTTACGACGGCGTGATGTTTGCGTGCGATTTCCTTGACGATAGCGAGTCCGAGCCCGGAGCCGTCGGCGGTGGATTGGGTGAGCGCCGTGGACTCGCGGCGATAGAAGCGTTCGAACACGGCGTCGCGCTCGTGCGCCGGAATGCCGGGGCCGTTGTCGACGATCTGAAGCATCGGCCCGTCGAGATTGTCCTGCGCGCCATTCGCAGCGCCCTCGACGCTTGCGCTACCCGCGCTGTCCACATGCCCCGTCCGCCCGCCGCGCCGCGTACGCACGGTGATAATCGCACCGTCCCCTGCATAACGAATGGCGTTGTCGATCAGGTTGCCGCACAACTCCGCGAGCAACTCACGTTGCGCCAGTACGGTCACAGGACCGTCGTGCTCGAAGCCGAGATCGATCCCCCTCGAACGGGCCACCGGCGACCAGTCGAGCGTGACGCTGCGCGCCGTCTCGTCGAGCCGCGTGGGCACCACCGCCACGGGCGGACCGTCCTCCGCTTCCAGACGCGACAGCGAGAGCAACTGCCGCACGCTCTTCGCCGCCTGCTTCACCGCCTGATTGAGACGTTCCACACGCTCACGCGCCTGCGCGCTCAACGATTCGCGCAGCGTCAGCTCGGACTCCGCCTGAATGATCGCCAGCGGCGTCTTCAACTGATGCGCGGCGTCTGCAAAGAAGCGCTGACGCGACGCCTGCATGCGCCCCACCCGTCCCACGTACTGATTGATGGACTCGACGAGCGGCTTGACCTCGGTCGGCAGATCGACGTTTTCGAGCGGCGTCGTGTCGTCCTCCTCGCGCGCGGCGACCTTGGCCGAGAGCCGGTTGAGCGGACGCAGGCCACGCGTCACACCGAGCCACACAATCGCGAGCGCCAACACCACCAGCAGCACTTCCTGCTGAAGCGCGCCGGTCAGAATCTGGCGGGCAAGCTCGTGACGCGCCTCCGTCGTCTCGCCGACCACGATCCACACGACGCGCGTCTTCGCGTTCGGCACGTCGTGGACCGGCAACTGAAGTGCGCCCATGCGCAACGTCTCACCGCGATACGTCGCGTCGTAAAACGCTGTGTGATACGGCTCCGGCGCAAGGCGTGCGGGCGGCAACGGCAGGTCGTGATACCCCGTGACGGCACGGCCATCGTTGTCGCCGCCCGCCACGCCGTCGCCACCCTCACGAATCACGTAGTAGATCTTGCCGCCACGATCCGACTCGAACATCTCCAGCGCGAGATACGGCAGATTGACCTGCACCTCGCCGTCGATCAGTTGCGTGCCTTCGCGAATCGACTTGATCGAGAACTCCAGCGAGCGGTCGAACGCCGAGTTGGCCGCGCTCATCGCACGCTGATACGTCAGCCACGTGTCGAGCGCGAGCAGCCCCAGCAACGGGAACAGCAGCCAGAGCGCCAGTTGGCGGCGAAGATTCGGTTGCGGCATGCGGTGACGGAACGTCCGAAGTCAGTCGACGGAAGGTGCGGGCGGTGCTGAGGGTGCTGGGGGAGCAACATCCGCCTTCTCTTCCAGCAGATACCCCAGCCCGCGCAACGTGACGATCGCCACGCGGCTGCCTTCGAGCTTCTTGCGCAGACGGTAGACGTAGATCTCGATGGCGTCCGGATTCACGGACTCGTCGATGCCGAAGAGCTTCTCCGACAGCGCTTCCTTGTTGATGGCGCGTCCGCTGCGCAGGATCAGCACTTCGAGCACGGCGCGCTCTCGCTTGGTCAGCGCAAGCAGCTCGCCATCCAGACGAAAGCTGCGCTCCACGCCGTCGAACACCAGCGGCCCGCACGTCACATCCGCGCTTTCGTGATGCTGAGAACGACGGATCAACGCGCGCGCACGCGCTTCCAGCTCATCGAGTTCGAACGGTTTTGAAAGATAATCGTCGGCCCCGAGATTGAGGCCTTTCACGCGATCTTCGAGCGAGCCGTGCGCGGTGAGGATCAGCACCGGCACCCGATTGCGGCGTGCGCGCAGCCGACGCAGGATCTCGAGTCCGTCCAGACGCGGCAGCCCCAGATCGAGAATCACGAGCGAATACTCCTGCGTGCGCAGCACGTGATCGGCCGCTTCGCCGTCGTGCATGCAATCGACGGCGAAGTTCGCCTGCGTCAGCGCTTCGGAGAGCGATTTGGCCAGACTCGGATTGTCTTCGACAAGCAGGATGCGCATGAGAACTAGGGAAATCCATGACCCCAAAATCGGGGCTCCGGCCGGATTCGACACGAAATCGAAAGCGAATTGAAAGTTTCGGCAAATTAACATGCGCCACGCGAAAACGACAAACCCCTTGCAAGGGGTCCTCCGGAGGATGACATGAAGCAAACGACAATGCCCCGCGCCCTGCTTGCGACGACGCTTGGTGCAGCACTCTTCTCGGCAGCGCTCTCCGCCGCCCATGCGCAGGTGCCCGCCGGCTATCCGGCGAACTATCAGGCCACCATCGACGGTGCCAAGAAGGAAGGCAAGCTGATCGTCTACTCGGTGACGGACACCGCGCTGGTGCGCCCGCTCATCAAGGACTTCGAGTCGATGTACGGCATCAAGGTCGAGTACAACGACATGAACAGCACGGAGCTGTACAACCGCTACATCAGCGAGTACGCCGCGAACAGCACCAGCGCCGACGTGCTCTGGAGCTCCGCCATGGACCTCCAGGTCAAGCTCGTGAACGACGGCACCATGGCGAGCTACGAGTCGCCCGAAGCCGCTCACATTCCGCAATGGGCGCAGTACCAGAAGCAGGCCTACGGCACGACATACGAGCCGCTCGCCATCGTCTACAACAAGCGCCTGTTGCCGGCGGGTGAAGTGCCGCAAACGCGTATGGAACTGATCAAGCTGTTGCAGACGAATGCCGCCAAGTTCAAGGGCAAGGTCACGACCTACGACATCGAAAAGTCGGGCGTGGGCTTCAACTACCTGACGCAGGACGTGCGCGTGAACCCGGAAGTGACGTGGGAACTCGTCGGCGCGATGGGCGCACTCAACCCCAAGCTGCAATCGAGCACGGGCGCGATGATGGAGCGCATCTCGTCGGGTGAAAACCTGATCGGATACAACATTCTCGGCTCGTACGCGTTTGCCAAGGCGAAGAAGGATCCGTCCATCGGCTACGTCTATCCGCGTGACTACACGCAGGTCGTGAGCCGTCTCGTGACGATCTCCAGGCAGTCAAAGAACCCGAACGCCGCCAAGCTGTGGGTCGACTATCTGCTCTCCAAGCGCGGTCAGACGCTGCTCGCCAATCAGGCCAACCTGTTCTCGATCCGTGCGGACGTCGACGGCGAAACCTCGATGGCGAACCTCACGCAGCAACTCGGCGCAGCGCTCAAGCCGATTCCTATCGGCGCTGGCCTGCTCGTCTATCTGGATCAGTCGAAGCGCCTTGAATTCCTCAAGCGCTGGCAGCAGTCGATCAAGCGTTGATACGCGAGCGCCGACGCTACTGCATCCGTACTCAGTTTTTCTAAGCCACAGGCCTCAAGTTCGGCAGCCGCGCCCTTGCCTCGTCTCCTGACGACGTAACGCGCGGCTCGCCTCTCCCCAAGCCTTTCTCGATATGCGCCCTGCGGGGTGCAGGGAGACCCTCATGCTGTCGTCCTCTACTGCCAACCGCGCTGAGGCACCTGCCGGCCCCACGCCTGCGGGTTCCGCCCCTCACGTGGCGCCCCCCTGGCGCGCGCTCGCGGCCACCTCGCGCTGGCTCGTCATCACCGTGCTCACGATTGCGGTGTTGCTGCCCCTGTCGTTCATCGTGTTGCAGAGCCTGCTCTCCGCTCCGTTTTTCGACGCCAGCCGCACGTTCGGCATCGACGGCTACCGCTTCATCTTCACCGATCCCGACTTCTGGTCGGCCGTGAAGAACTCTTTCATCATCGCATTCGGGATGCTGTTCATCTCGATCCCGTTCGGCGGCATTCTCGCCTTCCTGATGGTGCGCACCGACCTGCCCGGCCGTCGTTGGCTCGAACCTCTGCTGCTCACGCCGGTGTTCGTCTCGCCGATGGTGCTCGCGTTCGGTTATGTGGTCGCTGCCGGCCCGGTCGGCTTCTACTCGGTGTGGTTCCGCGAACTGACGGGCCTCGACGCCCCGTGGTCGGTCTACTCGATCTTCGCCATCACCGTGATCGTGGGCCTCACGCACGTGCCGCACGTCTACCTGTACTCGTCGGCCGCGCTGCGTAATCTCGGCTCCGACGTCGAAGAAGCCGCCCGCGTGGCCGGTGCTCGCCCGTTCCGCGTGGCGCTCGACGTCAGCCTGCCGATGACCATGCCTGCGCTGCTGTTCGCAGGCGTGCTCGTGTTCTTCCTCGGTTTCGAAGTCTTCGGTCTGCCGCTGGTGCTCGGCGATCCCGAAGGCCATCTGGTGCTCGCCACGTACCTCTACAAGCTGACCAACAAGCTCGGCGTGCCGTCGTATCACCTGATGGCGGCCGTGGCGATGTGCATCGTGGCCATCACCTTCCCGCTCGTGCTGTTGCAACGCCACCTGCTCAAGCGTGCAAACAAGTTCGTGACGGTCAAGGGCAAGGCCGGACGTCAGACAGTGTTGCCGTTGGGCATCTGGCGCTGGATCGCGCTGGCTATCGTGGCCGTGTGGCTGATCGTGACGGTGTTCGTGCCGATCTCCGGCATCGTGCTGCGCTCGTTCGTCACGCACTGGGGCGAAGGCGTCGCGCTCGGCGAAGTGCTCACGCTCGCGAACTTCACCGAGCTGTTCGAGCAGGACAACCTCGTGCGCGCCATCCTCAACACGCTGGGTATCGGTGTGATCGGCGGGGCGCTGGCCGTGGGCTTCTACTCGCTCGTCGCCTTTGCCGGTCATCGCCGCAACGACTGGGCCGCGAAGCTGCTCGACTACCTCGTGCTGTTGCCGCGCGCCGTGCCGGGCCTGCTCGCCGGTCTCGCGTTCCTGTGGATCTTCCTTTTCGTGCCGGGACTGCGCGAGCTGAAGAACTCGATGTGGAGCATATGGGTGGCCTACACGGTGGTGTGGCTCGCCTACGGCATGCGTCTTATCCAGAGCGCACTGCTGCAAGTCGGCCCCGAGCTGGAAGAAGCCGGGCGCAGCGTGGGCGGCACGCGTAGCCGTGTGAGTCTCGACGTCACGCTGCCGCTGGTGCGCTTCGGTCTGCTCGCCGCGTGGCTGCTCATCTTCATGATTTTCGAGCGCGAATACTCGACGGCCGTCTACCTGCTCTCGCCGGGCACGGAAGTCATCGGTTCGCTGCTCGTGTCGCTGTGGGCGACCGGCGCGGTCGATCAGGTCGCCGCGCTCTCTGTCATCAACATCGCGATGGTCGGCGCCGGTCTGGGCGTGGCGTTGCGCTTCGGAGTCAAATTGCATGGATAAGCTCATCGTCGACAACCTCTTTCTGAGCTACGGCGCCAACCCCATCCTCAAGGGGGTGTCGTTCGAACTCAAGGCCGGTGAAGTCGTGTGTCTGCTGGGTGCGTCGGGTAGCGGCAAGACCACCTTGCTGCGTGCCGTGGCCGGCCTCGAGCAACCGTCGCAAGGCCGCATCGCGCTCGACGATCAGGTCTTCTTCGACGGCGGCAAAGGCGTCGATTGCCCGGTCGAGCAGCGCTCGCTCGGTCTGGTGTTCCAGTCGTACGCGCTGTGGCCGCACCGCACCGTGGCGGACAACGTCGGCTACGGCCTGAAGCTGCGCAAAGTGGGCGCAGCGGAGCGTCGCGAACGGGTGCAGAACGCCCTCGACCAGCTGGGCCTCGGTCATCTCGCCGAGCGCTTCCCGTTCCAGCTCTCGGGTGGTCAGCAGCAACGCGTCGCCATTGCGCGTGCGCTCGTCTACAACCCGCCGGTCATTCTGCTCGACGAACCGCTCTCGAACCTCGACGCCAAGCTGCGCGAGGAAGCCCGTGCGTGGTTGCGTGAGCTGATCGTCTCGCTGGGCCTGTCGGCGCTGTGCGTCACGCACGATCAGACCGAAGCCATGGCGATGTCGGACCGCATTCTGCTGCTGCGCAACGGCCGCATCGAGCAGGAAGGCACGCCGGCGGAACTCTACGGATCGCCGCGCTCGCTCTATACCGCGGAATTCATGGGCAGCAATAACCGGATCGACGCTAAGGTCAGCACCGTGGACGGCGATCTCGTCACGCTGGCGGGCGACGGCTTCGCACTGCAAGCGCGCGCACGCGACACGCTCGCACCGGGGCAAGACGCGCAAGCCGTCATCCGCCTGGAGCGCGTGCAGGTGGCCGACGGCCCGGGCCACAACCGCGTGAACGCCCAACTCGTCACGTCGATGTATCTCGGCGACCGCTGGGAGTACCTGTTCCATTGCGGCGCGCTGCGCTTCCGTGCGTTCGGGCACGTCCCGCGTGAACCCGGCAACCACTGGGTGGAATTCCCGGCCAACGACTGCTGGGCGTTCGCGCAATCGAACGGCTAAGGGAGACATCGCCACGCAGGCACGCTTTTCATGCGACGCGCGGGCGCTCTCCCGCGCAACACCACGAGAAAGAGAAGAGAGGAGACAACAATGAAACGAAGCAGTATGGCGCGCGCCGCGCTGATCGCTGTGGGCGCACTGGCCGCGCAGGCGCACGCCCAATCGAACGTGACGATTTACGGGATCGTCGACGCCGGTGTCGAGTATGTGAATCACGCCGCCGACAACGGCGGTGCAATGCGTGCGGTCTCGGGCGGCAAAAACACGTCGCGCTTCGGCTTCAAGGGCACCGAAGATCTCGGTGGCGATCTCAAGGCCGTGTTCAACCTCGAGAGCGGTATCAATGTCGTAAATGGCCAGTTCGACGACGGCCCCGGCGCGATCTTCGACCGCCGTGCCACCGTCGGTCTGGCGCACAAGAAGTGGGGCCAGTTCACGCTCGGTCGCACGTTCACCACGACTTACGACTACATGCTCCAGTTCGACCCGATGGGCTACGCGCCGAACTACTCGTGGGCGACGAGTGCAACGGCCACCGGTGGACGCAAGGACGGCCTGTTCTCCCGCTCGGCCAACGCTGTGCGCTACGACGGCGAGTTCAATGGTCTGAAACTCGGTGCAATGTATGGCTTCGGCAACGTGGCCGACAGCATGAAGACGTCGTCGAAGTACGACTTTGCCATCGGTTACGAGAACGGTCCGTTCGCCGTCGTCGCCACGTACGACCGTCAGAACGGCGCGGGCAATAGCGTGACGCCGGCCGACACGACGGACTACATTCAGGGGATTCACGCCGGTGCGAGCTATCGCTTCGGCGGGGCCAAGATCATGGCCGGGTATCGCAACTACAAGAAGACGTTCGTGACCGCAGGCACTGCGTCGCTGCGCAGCGACATGTACTGGCTGGGCGCGTCGTACGACTTCACCCCGGCGTTCACGCTGTATGGCGCGATCTACCATCAGGACATCAAGGACGCGAGCGACGCCGATCCGACGCTCATCTCCCTGCGCGCGCAGTATGCGATGTCCAAGCGCACGGCGCTGTATCTGTCCGGTGGCTACGCATTTGCTAAGCACGGCCAGAAGGTCAGCCTCTCGCGCGACCTGACGGGTGCAGCAGACACGCAGGTCGGCGTGACGGCGGGCATCCAGCATCGCTTCTAAAACGCCGTAGCGACGTTTCCCATCGCTTCAAATTGCTTTAAACCGCTTCACATCGCTTCAAACCTCTTCGCATTTGCGTCAGCCAATGCGTTTCCTCAACGACGGCCCGCCGATGGCGGGGCGCACCGCTTGCCGGGCCGTCGTGCTTTTTTCCTCCTTTGGCAACACCAGCGACATCAGGAAAGCGATTCGATATGCGTCGAATGCGCGTAGACCTGACCGAAGCGATTCGCCAGGAAGTCCGGCAAGGCGATCTGTTCCTGACGCACGAAACCGCGCTGCGGGAGTTGCTTCGCGAAGAACATGTCGACGGCCGCGCAAATGGCCGACGCCGTCGTGATCTGGATGGCGCTCGCGCTGTGACCGTTGTTGCGCTCTGCGAAGATCTTGCGCGCGAACACTTCCTGCGTGAGCACACCGCGACGCAGTCCGTTCACCACCACGAAAATAAGCACCACGTCCTGCAAGGTGCTTGGAATCGCGCGCTTCAGGATCGTCTTGATCGTCTCCTGATCCTCCTTCAGACGCAGCTCGTTCAGCAGCACCTTCATCAACGCACCGTGTCCCGGATAGCGCACCGACTTGTAGTCGAGGTCGCGCACACGCCCGGCCAGCGTTTCGCATAACGTGCCGAGACCGCCCGAGGTGTTGAAGGCCTCGTATTCCACCCCGTCGAGCGAGAAGTGTTCGAGGTCTTCGAGCGGCTGCACGCTCAGCCGCGCGCCGTCGCGAATCGCCTCGCACGGCTGACAGTATTCGTTGATCAGCCCGTCGACGCTCCACGTCAGGTTGTACTTCAACGAGTTGGTCGGAAAGGCCGGAAGCGCACCCACGCGCATCTTCACCGAGTCGACGCGGTCGAACGCCGCCGCCAGATGATGCGCCGCGATGGCGATGAAGCCCGGTGCGAGTCCGCACTGCGGCATCAGCGCTGTCGACGCGCCTTCGGCCAGTTGCGCAATCGCATGCGTGGCTGCTACGTCTTCCGTCAGATCGAAGTAGTGACAACCGGCCGCCGCGGCGGCGGTTGCTGCGCTCGTGGCCATGGTGTACGGCAAGGCGTTGACGACAGCGTCGAAACCCGTAACAGCGCGTTGCAATGAGCCCGTGTCGTTGCCGGTAAGTTCGACGAATGCGTGCGCGTATTCGCGCACCGCTTCATAGGACTGCGCGTTGCGGTCGAACACCGTCACCCGGTAATCGCCACTGTCATGCAGCAAACGCGCGATGGTCTGGCCGATGTGTCCCGCACCCAGCAAGGCGATCTTCTTCATGTTTTCCCCCATTTCAGGAACGTCGGTCGATGCGTCCACACCGTATGAGGCGGGCCGCGCCAATGCCTTAATTCTAGGGAGAGGTACGGATGAAATGTAGCGTCAAATCGACGATATCTACAATATTTATGACGAAATGACGAATTATGCTGCCGATACTGCCATCTCACGGATACCGCATCGAGACATCGATGTCGGGCAAGTCACGCCGGAGGTTTGTCCAACGGCGCACGATTCGCGCACTGATGAGCATTTTTCGAAAGCTCATGCCGATCACACCCATCAATAATTCCACTCACCCACCGCATCCCGCGTGGGTTTCGCCTCCCTGACCCATCTTTCCCAAACATGGCTTCCGATCGATCCGGCACGACGGCCAGCGTCTCCGCTCAGACACGCAATCGCTACGATCGGCTGAGCCGAACGATGCATTGGCTTTTTGCGTCCGCCATTCTCTACACGCTGGTCGCCGGATACGCGTTGCACATCATCGACGACTCGCATCTCTGGCACATCGTCTCGATCACGAACATGTCGATCGCCACGGTGCTGCTCGTGTTGTTTCCGGTTCGCTGCGTCTGGGCTGCGATCCGCACCTCGCCTGCCGAAATCGCCGGCGTCTCCAGAGCACAGGGGGCACTCGCGAAGTGCACCCACAAGATGCTTTATTACCTGACCGGTCTGGTGCTCGTGAGCGGCTTTCTGATGGTCCCGCACGGCTATCTGCTGTTCGGCCTCTGGTACATCGAAACGCCCTTCGACGACGAAGTCATCACGCAACACTGGTTCGACATTCACCGCTACGCCTGTTACGCGCTTGCGGGTTCGGTGGCCTTGCATATGGCCGCCGTCGTCAAACATCAATGGATCTCCAAGACCAATGTCGTGCAACGCATGACATGAGCGCATGGGCGCCCGATTTCGGGAAGCCTCCCAAACGCAACGAGTGGGTTAACTGTCAAGATTCAGACATCCACTCTCAGAAAAACCGAAGTGTCGTGACAAGCGCTGTGATAGCGAATCCGCGCATTTCGCCTCGGAAACGTCCGACATCAGAGAGGCGTACACGGTGCCACGACGGTGCCACGCAACGTCGAGTCTCTAATATTTTTTGGAGTGCTATGCAATTCTCCGCCTCATCGTCCGCAAAGTCGCTTTTTGCGATGACACTGGCCGCCGCGGCTTCGACCGCAGCCTACGGCCACGGTGCCATCGAATCGCCCATGGCGCGACAGTACCAGTGCAAGCTCGACGGCGGGCACTGGCAGTCGTCGGACGGCTCGGCCGTACCGAATGCCGGGTGTCGCGCCGCCTGGCAAATCCTCAAGGACGAGAATCCGCATCGTCAGTTCGACCAATGGAATGAATTCGCGGGCTTCGCCCCCAATCAGGGGCAGAACCTCGAAGATGTCAAGCGCACCATCCCGAACGGTTTGCTGTGCGCCGGCGGCGACCCGACCAAGCGCGGCATGGATGCGCCGCAGAGCGCCGGCTTCCGCAAGACAGAAATCCAGAACGGCAAGATGACCCTGACGTGGTACGCCACGGCCACGCACAATCCGTCGTTCATGCGCGCCTTCATCACGAAACCCGGCTGGCAGAACACACAGCCGCTTCGCTGGGAAGACCTCGAACCGATCTATGAAGGCGAGACGCCGATGCCGGTGGACGATCGCTATCGGTACGAGCTGCAACTGCCGCCGGGCCGCACGGGCGACGCCATCATCTACAGCATCTGGCAACGTCGCGACTCGGGCAACGAGGGCTTCTACAACTGCGCAGACGTGACGTTCAAGGGCGACGGCGGACCGCCGCCATCGCCGTGGCATTACAAAGGCCCCTTCGTCACACCGAGCCTGACGCCGGTCGCGGGCGACAAGGTTCGCTTCCGAGTTCTGGCCGGACCGGGCAAGCAGGAGATCGTCGACGAGCGTATCGACATCACGGCGCAGAACCTCTCTTCGTGGACGTGGACCTTCGCCGAGGCGATCAGCGCCAAGCACGGTGCCATCGTTCAGATCGGCAAGAAGAGCGACAGCGATGTAATCACGTTCGATCGTAACGACATCCCGGGCAATGCCTCGTGGGCGACCGACAAGAACGCCGTCGCCGTCACGAGCCTGATTCCGGGCGGTGGCGATCCCGATCCGGTGGCACCGCCAGAGGCAAGAATCTCGGGCGCGTCGACGGTCAAGCCGGGTGAAACGCTCACGCTGACGAACGCCGGCACGAACGGGCCGAACTATCGCTACGACTGGCACGTGCACGGCTTCACGCCGATGAACGGCACGGCTTCAAGCTGGTCGGGGCAGGCACCGTCTGCACCGGGCAAGGCCACGGCAACGCTGGTCGTGACGGATATCGAAGGGCGCACTTCGCGCGCGTCGCACGACATCACGATTACCGGCGACGGCGGTGGGCAACACCCGGTCTGGCCGGCCGGACTGGGGTCGTACAAGGCAGGCGATGTCGTGACCGGACTGGACGGTCAGGCGTGGGCGTGCAAGCCGTTCCCGCACGGTGCGTGGTGCAACATCGCGCCGAACACAACGCCGTCGCAGTGGCCGTATGCGCCGGGCGGATCGGGCGTGCCTGCGGACGAAGCACAGCGCGCATGGAAACTCGCCAACTAAGCGCGGCGTTGGCCCTGACCGGACGTTGATCGAACGTTGATCGAACATCGACCGGACATTCGCGGCCCGAGTCCCGGCGGCACGTCGACGGCATTGTCGTCTTCGCCGGGATTCGCGCGGTCGTTGGCATCATCAGGAGTCTCGATTTGTCATCCTCCCCACGCCCCCTTACGTCCTACCGCCTTCATCGCACACCCGACCGACGCGCGCATCAAGCAGGCTTCACGCTGCTGGAGCTGCTGGTCGTGCTGCTCATCATCGCGTTGCTCGCGGGTTACGTCGGTCCCAAGCTTTTCTCGCAGGTCGACCGCGCGCGTGAGAAGACGGCCGTCGCACAAATGAAGTCGCTTTCCGACGCGCTCGGCCAATACCGGCTCGACATCGGCCAGTACCCGACCGAGGAGCAAGGCTTGCAGGCGCTCATGGCAGCACCGGCGGGCGTCGAGCACTGGCAGGGGCCCTATCTCGCCAAGGCACTGCCCAACGATCCGTGGGATCACCCGTACGTCTGGAAGAATCCGGGCACCAGTCACGACGTCGAGATCGTGACCTACGGCCCCGGCGGTGAAGGCGATACCGCGAAAGCCATCGTCTATGGCTTCTGAGCACGGACGTCACGACATGAAGCCGATTGCCCATGCCGCCGCCGCTTTCGCAATCGTCATTTCGATGACGTCGACCCCCGCGCTGGCCGATTGCTGGGACATCGCCGCCGACCGTTATCAGCTCGACCCGCTACTGCTATACGCCATCGCCCAGGTCGAATCGAATCTCGACATGAACGCCAGCAACGTCAATCGCAACGGCACCCGCGATATCGGGCTGATGCAGATCAACAGCATCCATTTGCCGACGCTCTCCCGTTACGGCGTGACCGAGCGCCGGTTACACGAAGACGCCTGCGCGTCGATCATCACCGGCGCGTGGATTCTCGCAGGCTTCGTGCGTCAGTACGGTTACGGCTGGGAAGCCGTGGGCGCGTATAACGCGGGCACAGGACCGGCACGCGCCCCGCTGCGCCAACGCTACGCCGACAAGGTGCGCAAACGTTATGCCGTGCTCGTGGCCGAACGCGACCGACGCATGACGCTGGCAGCCTGTCGCGCGTCCGGCGACGAAGCAAGTTGCGACAACGCGGCGGCCGCACGACGATGAAGACGTTCGAAGTTCGGGTCATTCGCGGTGCACAGGTGTGTGTCGAGCGCATCGACGCGACCGATGCCACGCAAGCGCGCCTGCGCCTCGAAGCCGACGGGTGTCACATCGTGTCGATACGCGCGACCGGTATATCGCTGATATCGCTGCGTTTGCCGTCCCGTCGTCCCCCGTTCGCGCTCGCGCTCTTCGCGCAGGAGCTCGGCACGTTGCTGGAGGCAGGGCTGACCGTCGTCGAAGCTATCGAGGCGCTGAGCGAGAAGGCCTCGCGCGCGTCCGACAAGCAACTGTTCGACGCCCTGCTGCACGCGATGTACGAAGGTCAGTCATTCTCATCGGCGCTGAGCCGCGCCCCTCACGCGTTCGCTCCGCTGTTCGTCGCCAGCGTCGCCGCCTCCGAGCACACGGGCCAGCTCGCCAGCGCGTTACAGCGCTACCGGCAGTACGAACATCACATCGACACGCTGCGCAAGCGCCTCCAGTCCGCGATGATGTATCCGGCCATCGTGCTCGCAGTGGGCGCAGTCATCCTCGTCTTCCTGTTGTTCTACGTCGTGCCCCGCTTCGCCGGGGTACTGCAATCGTCGCTTCACCTGCCGGCCTCGGGTCGTTTCATGGTCTGGTGGGGCGCGCTGGTCGACGCCCACGGCCCGTGGCTGCTCTCGGGCCTGAGCCTCGTGGTGACGGCGTTCGCATTCGCTGTGCGCTCGCCGTTCGTGCGACGGCACTGGCTGGCGGTCCTGTGGCGTCTGCCGAGGCTTCGCGAGCAACGCGAGCTATTCGTCCTCACCCGCTTCTACCGGACGCTGGGCATGCTGCTCGGCGGCGGCATGCCGGCCGTCGACGCCATCGCACTCGCCAGCAGTCTGCTTCCGCACAGCTTTGCGGCGGCCAGTGCGGACGCGCTCGCGAAGGTCCGCGCAGGCGTGCCGATGTCGGACGCCTTCGAGCAGCATGGACTGACGACCGCCGTCGCGGTACGGCTGCTGCGCGTGGCCGAGCGCGGCGGCGGCATCGACGCGATGTGCGAGCGCATTGCGCAGTTCCACGACGAGTCGCTGTCCCGGGCGCTGGACACCTTCAGCAAGGTCTTCGAACCGCTGCTGATGCTCGTGGTCGGCGGCGTGATCGGGCTGGTCGTCTTCCTGCTGTACATGCCGATCTTCAGTCTGGCCGACAGTCTCCAGGGATAGCGCGATGAATGCGATGACATCGACGACGACCACCTTCGCGGCGCAGCTCGTCACATGGCAGCAAGCCGCGCGCGATGCCGGCGAGTCTCTTGACGATTACACCGCGCGCCTTCTCCTTGCCGACAGCGCGCAGCTCGACACTGTGGCCCGTGCAGCGGATGTTGTTCCGCTCGCGCCCGATTCTCCTGAGATCGGGTCGCTGGCCCAGCGCATCCGCTTCGACCTCCTGTCGCTTGCCGACGCGGTACGCCATCGTGTGCTGCCGGTGTGCGTGGACGACGTCGGCTATCTGGTCATTGAGCGGCCGTTCGATCTCTCCGTGCGAAGCTGGTGCGTCGTCCATCCTCTCGCCAGCCGTCTGCGGCCTGCCATGACGATGCCCGGCGTCGTGGCCCGAGCGCTCGACGAGGCGGAACGCCGCGAGCGGGTACTGGAGACGTCCGCCGGTGCCGACGACACCACGGACACGCTGCGGCACGCCACCGAGATCTCGCGCGCCAGCATCGCCGGGCATGACGACGCCGTCGTCCGTCTGGTCGATGCCGCGCTGCTCGACGCGTTACGTTCGCGCGCAAGCGACATCCACGTCGAGACCACCGCCGACGGTCTCGCCATCCGCTACCGGATCGACGGCGTGCTGCATCTGGTCGGGCGCTGGTCCGGCAAGGAGGACGCCGAACAGGCAGTGTCGCGACTGAAGGTGCTTGCCGGGCTGGATATCGGCGAGCGACGCGTGCCGCAAGACGGTCGCTTCAAGGCGCGAATCGAAGGCGGCGACATCGACTTCCGCGTCTCGGTCATGCCAAGCATCCATGGCGAAGACGCCGTGCTCCGAATCCTCGACAAGCGCCACCGAAATGCCAACCTCACGTTCGCATCGCTCGGGCTCGACGACCACACGGTGGCGGGCATTCGCGCCACGCTTGCCAAACCGCACGGCATGCTGCTCGTCACCGGCCCGACGGGCAGCGGCAAGTCCACGACGCTCTATGCAGCGCTGGCCGAGAGCAACACCGGCGAGCGCAAGCTCATCACCATCGAAGACCCGGTGGAATACGAGTTGCCCGGCGTGTTACAGATCCCTGTGAACGAGAAGAAAGGACTGACGTTCGCGCGTGGCCTTCGTTCGATCCTGCGCCACGACCCGGACACGATTCTCGTCGGTGAGATTCGTGACGGCGAGACCGCGGCGATTGCCGTGCAGGCAGCGCTCACGGGGCATCTGGTGCTCTCGTCGCTGCACGCCAATTCGGCATTCGGTGTGCTGGAGCGCTTCCTTCACATGGGTCTCGATCCCGCGAGCGTGACCGAGGCGCTTCAGGCGATCGTCGCCCAACGGCTCGTGCGACGTGTCTGCGAATCGTGCGCCACCCTCTGCGCCCCGCCTGTCGACGTATCCGCCGCCCGTCAACTCGACGCTCACGAACTCACCGGCGGCAGGTGGCGGCAAGGTGCGGGGTGCGACGCTTGCCGCCACACCGGCTACGCAGGTCGCATCGCTGTGGCCGAAGTGCTGACGCTGGACGATGCGATTCAGGCCGCGCTGCTGCGACGCGCGTCTGCCGCACAGATGCGCGACATCGCCCGCAACAGCGGTCATGTCCTGATGCAGGACACAGCGCTCGCCGCCGCACGTAACGGACTGACCACTTTGCAGGAGATCACCCGTGTCTTTGGGATTTCGTGATCACGTCGTGCTCGTGGAGCGCGACGTCGTGTATGCGGCCTCTCGCGCCGTCAGCCTGCCGGGGCGCAACGTCGAGGTCTGGCGAACGCGCATCGATGCGGGCGGCGCGGAGGGTTGCGCGCAATTGTTCGATAAGTTGCCACGCGGGCGTCTCTCCCGCTTCGACCGGCTCCATGTACTCGCCGGTTTCGGCATCGCGCATTACCGCGTGGTGCATTGGCCCGAGGGTGCCAGTTCGCTTGCCGACCTCAGAGCGCTCGCGGCGGCGGCATTCATCGAACGTTTCGGCGACGCCGCACGCCGGTGGACGATCTCCATGACGCCGGGTGTCTTCGGCAGCCCTCACATTGCAGTGGCCGTCGACAGCGACTGGCTGATGGCCATGAAGGCACTCGCCGAGCAGGCCCGCATGCGTTGGGTATCGTGCCGTGGCGTGCTGCACGAGGTCGCGCGACGCACGCTCGATGCCAACACGGCAAACGTCACGATTGCCGTGCGTCACCCGCACGGGTTGTCGTGTCTGTTGCGACGCGACGGTCGGTGGCAGGACGCGTGTGCCTTGTCGTCGACGGGCTCCACCGTGTCGCATACGTTGACCAGCGTGCCGTCGCTCTGCGGTGCCTCTCCCGCCCCTGTTCGGATGTTCGACGCGTCCGGCGGGGAGGCACGCTGCGACGACGCCACCTCTCCCGCCGCGTCGCCCCATCCGTGGTTGTGGGAGACGGCATGAGGCACGTCTCGCGCTGGCGACGTCGGGCCGCCATGCCCATCGAATTGCGCGACACCCGCACCCGCGTCCGATGCATCGCCGTCGTCGTCATCACAGCGGTCCTCGTCGGTGCATGGCAACTCTGGCACGACGTGCAGGCCTTACGCGTTGCGCGACAACAGACACAGACGCTGACGCACGCGCTAGCAAGTGCCGAGCAACGTTGGCGTCGTGAAACGCGCGCTGGGCAGGCTGCCATGGCAAGCGGTGAGTCATCGACATCGACCGCGCTGTCCCTCATCGACCGACTGGGTCCCGCGCTTTCGCCCGACGTCGCGCTGCGCCGCCTCGAAGCGACGCCCGCCACGAATACCGTGACCCTCGCGTTCGAATCGCGGGACGTCACCAGCATGATCGCGTTCGCCACGCGGCTGGAACCGATGTTCGACATTCAGTGGCATCGCAGCGCGCCGAAGACGACTGCCACCACAAGCGTTGTCGAAGCGTCGATGACCCTCAAGCTGCGTGAACGGAGGGGATCGTGAATCGTCGTCCGTTGTCTCCCGGCGCTCACTCGCTCGACGCCTACATCGTGCGCGTCAGATGGCGTTTATCGGCCGCCGTCGATTGGGCTGGGGCGAGTGCCCTATGGGGGCTTGCTGCGCTCGTGATCGTTGTTGTGGCCAAATTCGCATGGCTCGCACCGGCGCTGCATCGCGAGCATCAACAGATCGACGCCAGGCAAGCCGAACTGGCGAGGCTGACGCAGCGTGTATCGGCGGCAGCTGCATCCGATTCGGCGAAACAAGCGGCCGCCGGATCGCCGCCGGGATACGCGCTAGCGCTCGGCAAGGTGTTCGATGTGCTGGACGGGAGCGGCATGCAAGTCGCGGACGTGCAGTATCAGATTGCACGTCCGCGCTCGGCGAAGGACGGACGCCCCCATCTCGTCGTGACGCTGCCAGTCGTCGGCACCTATCTCGACATTCGCCGCGCGCTGGGGCAGTTGAGCACGATGCCCGGCATCGGTATCGAAGCGCTCATCCTTGAACGCAAGCAGGTCGCAGACGCTCGTGTAACGGCCCGCCTGCGGCTCACGCTCCGGGAGGACGACGCATGAGTTCGCGCGCGTCTCGCCTCATCGTCTGGGGATTGCTCGGGATCACATTGCTCGTTTGCGCATGGCTCGCGTGGCGGGACCGCAGTGTGCAGGACGACGGCTTACAACTCACGGCGAGGTCGCCGACCTCAGCATCGAAAGCGACGCACGCCGCTCGCGCCGATGCGCCCGAGGCGTCGGTGCCTCCCGACCTCTTCCCCCCGCACCCGTGGAATGCGCCGGCGAAGGCGACCGTGAGCGCACTACCGCCGGTCAGGCCCGCTTCGCATCCGCCCACTGTGGCGGCACCTCTCTTCGAAGTCGCCGCCGTATGGCGCTACGACGCGCAGCCACCCATCGTCGTGCTCGCGCAGCAAGGCCACAGTTGGGTGATGTGCGCCGCCTGCGATGCGCCGGGACGCGTACGACCGGGCGACACCTTCGCCGGTGGCTACCGGCTGGATCGCATCGACGCGCATTCGCTCGTCTACACGCTCAAGGCCATTTCGCGAACGACAACGCTGGCATTGCCTACCCCCGATATGCACGACGTGCCCGCCCGCTGATCACCATGTTCAAGACGTACGACCGCTCCATCGCCTCTACCGCCTCTACCCCCGTCACGCCCGCCAAGCTCACGCGACTGGCGTTGCTCTGTCTCGTCCCGCTGCTCGGCGCGTGCGCCACACCGCGTGCTCTGTCCGACAGCGAAGCCGCCGTTGGGCGGGGCGACCTCACCGGTGCCGTCACCCTGCTATCAACACGACTGCTCGAAGATCCCGAGAGCATCGAGTTGCGCACCCGTTACCTTTCGCTGCGTCAGCAGCTCACTGCGCAGTATCTGCAACGCGCTGGCGACGCCATGACGCAAGGCGACGACACACAGGCACGGCATTGGCTGGCACAGACACGTCAGCTCGATCCCTCGAACGGCATGGCAGCGCAAATGCTCGACCGACTGGAGACGCAGGCGCGTCTGCGCGACCAGCTTGTCGACGCGCAGGCGAAGGCCTCGGTCGATCCTCAGGCCGCCATACAGATCGTCTCGCGTGTGCTGCGCCAGTTGCCTGACTGGAAGGAAGCGACCGCGCTTGCGAGTCAGCTGCGCGACGCCACCGATCACAAGACAACCGACAACGCGCTCAGCCCCGCGTTTCACAAGCCCGTCTCCCTGAACTTCAAATCGCGACCGCTGACGGAGATCTTCGAGATGATCTCGCAGATCACGGGCATCAACTTCGTGCTGGATCGCGACATCGATGCGTCGGCCACATCCGGTCTGAATGCGACGAGGACCACCGCCGAAGACGCCATCAATCTCCTGCTCGCCACCAACCGGCTCGAGAAGCAGGTGCTCAACGCGAACACGCTGATCGTGTTTCCTGCAACCGCCGAGAAGCTCGGCCAGTACCGCTCGCTGACGGTGCAGACGTTCTTCCTGAGCTACGCCAACGTCAAGCAAGCCGCCGCACAGATCAAGCAGATCCTGCGGCCGCGCGACATGTACGTGGACGAGCGTCTGAGCGCGATCACGGTGCGCGACAGTGCCGAGGCGGTCGATGCCGTCGCCCGCTTGGTCGAACTGATCGACCTGCCGACGTCGGAAGTCACGCTCGACGTTCAGGTGCTCGAAGTCATCAACGACGGGTCTCTCAATCTCGGCATCGACTATCCGTCCGGCGTGTCGCTGAATCTGTCGGACAGCGTGAAAGACCCGTCCGGCGGTATTTCGCTAAGCAACCTCGGGCGTTTGAACGCCGACGCGCTTACGCTGGACTTCGCCGGGCCGCTCGCGCGCCTGAACCTGCTGCAAAAGGCGAACAAGACGCAGATTCTCGCCAACCCCCGCATTCGCGTTCGCAATCACGAGAAGGCCACCATCAGCATCGGCGAGCGCGTGCCGGTGGTGAGTACGACCAACGCGAACGGCGTGGTCACCGAATCGGTCAGCTATCAGGACGTCGGCCTCAAGCTCGATGTGGAGCCGAGCGTCAGCCTGAACAACGAGATCGTCATCAAGGTCGCGCTCGACGTGAGCAACATCACGAATCAACTGGAGACCAAGGGGGGTCTCATCGTCTACAACCTGAGTGCGCGTGCGGCGAAAACGACGCTCAGTGCACGCAACAATGAGACGCAGGTGCTGGCGGGGCTGATCAATCGTCACGGTCAGGACAAGAAGGCGGGGATTCCCGGGTTGAGCCAGATCCCGTTTCTCGGGCGTCTCTTCGGCGGCGAGAGCAACGACTCGACGACCACTGAAGTCGTGTTGCTCATCACACCGCGTATCGAGCGCAGCCTCGCGCTGCCTGCCTCGCGCGTGAGTCGCTTCGACAGTGGCACGGAGCAGCGCCCCGGCGAGCAACTGCGCCTCGGGAATACGACGCACATGGTCATCTCCAACGGCACGAGCGGTGCTGTGCCAACCACAGGCGGCAATCGGCCCGGCGCCCTCCCGCCGCCGTTCGCAGCGCCATCGCGCAACTGGCGGCCGGTCCCACCACCGCCGCCGTCACTCGGCACCGATGCGCGACCCGCGTCGGCTCACCGGCCAGCATCGGCCTCCGATTCCACGACGTGGGCCGCGGATGCCGCGAAGGACCACGCTCCCGGCGCGCAAACGCCGCCCGGTGCCCGCGACGACGCGTCACCTGCCGTGATGGGTGGCAAGACGTTCGGGCCGCAGCCGCAAGGGAAGTGAGCGTGATATCCCGCATTCGTCATCCAACGGGAGAGCCTTCGTCGCGTGCGGCGCAACGCGGCTTCACGCTGATCGAGATGAGCGTGACGCTCGCGCTGCTGGCGTTGCTCGCAAGCGTGGCCTTTCCACTCACGCAGATGGCGCAGCGCCGGGTCCAGGAGGCCGAGCTGCGCCGGTCGCTGCGCGATATCCGGCAGGCCATCGATGCGTATCACAAGGCGTCGGAAGGGGGGATCGTCGCGCGCAAGGCCGATGCCACCGGCTACCCGCCCGACCTCACCGCGCTGGTTGACGGCGTGCGTGACGCGCGTGACCCGTCCGGCTCGCGTCAGCTTTACTTCATGCGTCGTCTACCACGCGATCCGATGTGTCATTGCCCGTCGCTCAGCGCCATCGAGACGTGGCGTGTGCGCAGCTACGACAGCCCGCCCGACGCGCCGTCCGAAGGCGACGACGTATTCGATGTCTACTCCTCCAGCGACGCCGAGGCACTTGATGGCACGTTCTATCGCGATTGGTAAGGTTGGTAAGGCAAGCCGCCCGCGCATTCGTGCGGTGCCGAAAATGCGGCAGAGGCGGCAGCGCGGATTCACGTTGATCGAACTGCTGGTGGTGCTGGCGATCATTGCATTGCTGCTCTCGATTGCCGCACCGAAGTATTTCCGTCAGTACGACAAGGCACGCGAGACGGTCATGCGTCACAACCTCACTGTGCTGCGCCATGCGCTCGACGACTATCGGGACGATCGCGGCGAAGCGCCTGCATCGCTCGATTCGCTCGTCTCCGACCGCTATCTGAAGGCGCTGCCCCTCGATCCGATCACAGGGCGAACCGACACCTGGCGGCTCGTTCCGGGTGACGACGACCAGCCTGCCGAGGTGCACAGCGGTGCGACCGGGCAAGCGCTCGACGGGAGCGACTATGCGACGTGGTAGCGCCAACCGCGCGACGCGCGTGGGCCGTCTGCATGCGCAACGCGGCAGCGCGTATTTCGGCATGCTCGTCGCGGTGGCGATCTTCGGGCTGATGCTCACACAGATGGCTGCGTTGTGGACGTCTCAACGCCAGCGTGAGCGCGAAGCCGATTTGCTTGCCAAGGGAGACGAGATACGTCGCGCCATCGGCAGCTACTACACGTCCGGTCCGGCCGCGGGTCGATACCCACCGTCGCTGGACGATCTGGTCGTCGACAAACGACAGGCACGCACGCTTCATCACTTGCGACGCGCCTATCGCGACCCGATGACGGACAACGAATGGCGCACGGTGCGGTCGCCGGACGGCGGCATCATGGGAGTGTTCAGCAGTGCTACGGGAAAGCCGTTCAGGCAGCAGGGATTTAGCGAAGCCGATAAGGCATTTGCCAATCAGAGCAGTTATGCAGGATGGGTATTTCTGTACACGCCGCAAGCAGCGCGACGGTGAACGGTGGACGTTCGGCAGACACCGATGGCTTGTTGGTTCTGTCGGCGATTCCTTTTTACGGCATTCATGTGTCATGAAAATGAAATTGCGGACATTTTTCGGGACGTGCACCGAGACGTTGCATCGAGCAGACATCGCATGCGTCTTTTCGTTAAGACACCTATGGAATTCCGGTTTGGTTCGATATAGTTCGGCCCGAACCCACGGGGCGCCCGTCCACAGGCGAAGGGTTCGAATTGATTAATAAGTTTTCGATAGAGGATTCGACCGATGAAAAAGACGCAACTGGCCGCCGCACTGGCTGGCGTGATCGCAGCCGCTGCAGCAGGTGCTGCGCATGCGCAAAGCAACGTTTCGCTGTACGGTGTGCTCGATGGCGGTCTGGCCTACGTGAGCAACGTTGGCGGCAGCAAGAACTTCACCACGGCTGACGGCCTGCAATCGGGCAACCGTTGGGGCCTGAAGGGTTCGGAAGATCTGGGCGGCGGCACGTCGGCCATCTTCACGTTGGAAAACGGTTTCAACATCACGAACGGCGCACTGGGTCAGGGTTCGCGTGAATTCGGCCGTCAGGCATTCGTCGGTCTGTCGAACAAGACGTACGGTAGCGTGACCATCGGACGTCAGTACGACTCCGTGGTGGACTACGTGAGCGGCCTGACCTCGGCCAAGCAGTTTGCAACGAAGCTCGGCGCTCACGTCGGCGACGTTGACAACCTGTACAACTCGTTCCGCATCAACAACTCGATCAAGTACACGAGCGCCAACTACGCCGGCTTCTCGTTCGGCGGCCTGTATGGCTTCTCGAACCAGGCCAACAGCGGCAACGGCACGGGCTTCTCGAACAACCGCGCATGGAGCCTGGGCGCGAGCTACGCCAACGGCCCGTTCAAGTTCGGTATCGGTTACCTGGAAGTCGGTACGCCGAACGGCGCGAACACCGGCGGTGCAGTGGCTGGCGACTACAGCGGCGACTTCTACTCGGCCAAGATCGGCACGGCAACGGTCGGTGTGGACAAGCAACGCGTGTTCGCCACGGGCGGCAGCTACAAGTTCGGCCCGGCGAACGTCGGCTTCATCTACAGCAACACGCAGCTGAAGTACGTGGGCGGCACGGGCGCACGCGTGTCGAACTACGAACTGAACGGCACGTACAACCTGACGCCGTCGCTGCTGCTCGGCCTGTCGTACACGTACACGGACGCCAGCACGCGTAGCGCCACGCTCGCCAACCTGAGCCCGAAGTACCACCAGGTCAACGCCGCAGTGGACTACCTGCTCTCGAAGCGTACGGACGTGTACCTGGTCGGCATCTATCAGAAGGCGGCTGGCGACGCGACGGGCGCATCGATCAACGGTGCGGGCGGTGCGTCGAGCACGAAGACCCAAACGGCTGTGATCTCGGGCCTGCGCCACAAGTTCTAAGCCAACGTCTTCGCGAGATGTTTAGTAGTTGATTGAGCTCCAGTATTTAAGGGAGTCCCGAAAGGGGCTCCCTTTTTTTCGTGGGTTGGTCTGGCGTTGGTGTCGTTTCAAGCCGATGGATTCGGTGGACCTGTCAAGGTTTACAGGTGCATAAGCGATGGTCTGCAACTAGATTGAAGAGGCGTTACCGGCTGTTTTCCTGATTCGCGTGCGCTTTGTGAAGATCGTGCACATCCGAAAATGTCGTTCTGATTTTGATTTGGATCGGAATTCATCATGGCAAACATTAGTATTCTTCGCGTCACCAAGCCGATCACTCGCTCGTCAGAGGGTGAACTTGAATTCGTAGGGACAGGATTCACGGGCGCATCGAAGGTTCACTTCATCGACCCGGCGGGAAAGAAGTTCACCGCAAAGAGCTTCAACGTCATCAACGACGAAATGCTCACCTGCGTTTGCCCGGTATTCAGTGAGAGCGGGTTGGCAAAAGCGTACATCACCGTGAACGGCGTGGATTCAGCCGCTGACAAAGAAGGGCCACTTTCCGCCTCGAGCGCTAGCGACGAATCGGACCTCGATGCACGTACCCTCACATACACCCTTCCCAAACAATTCGCGAACGAGTTTGAAGTTCTTCCGTTGGGCTTCGGACCGAATGATCCGAGGCCAAAGATTGGACTTCCTACGTAATTAGGCGTTCAGTGATAACTCGGTTGACGCGAATATCGCGGGCTTGCCAGAGCATCACGAACCCCACACTTTTCGGAGCGTGGGGTTTTGTTTCTTTCAGCGCCCATTCGGTTCGGCCGCCGTCGCTATGTCGCCGCATTCGGTCAACCTGTCACGGTTGACAGGTGCACAAGCGACGGCTGGCAACTACATTGGAGACGCGCAGGTCGCTGATTTCTTGATTCTCGTGTGCGGTGTGCAAGTTACGCACGCTCCGAAATGCTATTCCAACTTGGACAGGAGTTCGTCATGGCAAACATTTCTGCTGTGAATGTTACTGAGGCTGTCACTCGCTCTTCGGAAGGGGAACTCGAAATCAGAGGGACAGGATTCACCGGCGCATCGAAGATTCACTTCATCGACCCTGCGGGAAAGAAGTTCACTGCAAAGAGTTTCAACGTCATTGACGATGGAAAACTCACCTGCGTTTGCCCGGTATTCAGTGAGAGCGGGTTGGCAAAAGCGTACATCACCGTGAACGGCACGGATTCAACCGCTGACAAAGCGACGCCGCCTGATACTTCAGGGCTCAATCTCAACAGGCGCACTCCGTCGCGCTTCCTCGAATGCCAACTTCCCCGGCAATTCGAAAACGAATTTGAGGTTCTGCCGCTGGGCTGCGGACCCAATGATGCGATGCCAATTCACGGATAACTTCTTGACTTGTCGAAGGTTCGGCAACTAGGTGCTCGGCGCGTATTCCGCCAGATTACTGCGTCATCACAAACGCCACGCTTTTCGGAACGTGGGGTTTTCTCTGTTTGGTCGCGTTACCCCTTGCATCTTGCCGAATACAAGTTCGGTCCGGCTAATGTCAACTTCCTCTGCAGCGGTGCACAGCTGAAGTGCGTAGGCCGCGCGAGTGCGCGCATAGCGCCGGGAACACGAGAGCGACGCTTATGAGCAAAGCAACATCTGCCCCCAACTTGACCGGGCAAATGCCACTGAATTAGTATCGCGGCTGAAAACTACGTACCAGCGGGTGCGAAAAACGTAGCGCCGCCCGGGCAACCGGGTCCCACCGGGAGTGGGAGTTCTGCGACATGGCAGATAGAGAATCCCGCATGCGACGGCCACCTTTCGGTGGCCGTTGGTTTTTGTAGCGCGCCGCCTGTCCTTCCCAACCTCGAAAAATACGGCGTAAAGCACTTTGTGCCCCGACGTTTCGACACACCGTTAGCGCAATTTCGGCTTGCATCTTGCTAAAGTTTGAGTAGACTCAATACTGTACAAAAATACAGTATTTCGCATCGACTGGAGGAGCACAAAGTGAATCAAACTGCCAAAGGGCTTTTCGATGTCCAGCTCGGGCCGGAAGCGTTGAGTGCCGTCGCACAGGACACCGGGCTCGGGCGCATGTCGTTGGACAAGACGTATCACGGTGATTTGAGCGCCACGAGTCAGGGCGAGATGCTGGCGTTTCGCAGCGGCACGCCCGGCTCCGCCGGTTACGTCGCGATGGAAACCGTGCGCGGCACGCTGCATGGACGCAATGGGACGTTCGTCTTGCAGCACAGCTCGACGATGACGCGCGGTGTGCCCACACAGTCGATTACCGTCGTACCCGATTCCGGCACCGATGCGCTGACTGGCCTGACCGGTAACCTCGTCATCGAGATCACCGACGGGAAGCACGCTTACGACTTCAGCTACGCCCTCCCTGACGATCCGTCCTCCGCAGGAGAAGCGACATGAGCCATCGAGGCCGCGATCGCCAGATCGACAACATCGAGTTCAACGTCACCGACATTGCACGCAGCAAGGCGTTCTACGGCAACGTGTTCGGCTGGGCCTTCACCGACTACGGCCCGACGTACACCGAATTCACTGACGGTCGCCTCACAGGCGGTTTCACGACGGGAGAAGCGGTTCGCCCCGGCGGCCCGCTGGTGATCCTCTACGCAGACGACCTCGCCGAAACACAGCGCCGTATCGAAGCCGAAGGAGCGACGATCAGCCGTCCCGTGTTCTCGTTCCCCGGCGGTCGCCGCTTTCACTTCCTCGATCCCGATGGCTACGAACTCGCTGTCTGGTCGGCAGCGGCGTAGGCTGTAAGCGTCAGGCGTCCATCGCACTAACAGCGCCGACGTCGCTGCGCTGACAAAACAAAAGAGGCACCCGAAGGTGCCTCTTTGCGGTCTAACTGACACGACAAGGCCTCAAACACCGGCCCCAGTCACATCACTCCACCGTGACCGACTTCGCGAGGTTACGCGGCTTGTCGACGTCGGTGCCACGCGCGCAGGCGGTGTGATACGCCAGCAATTGCAGCGGCACGACGTGCAGAATCGGCGACAGCTGACCGTAGTGCTCCGGCATACGAATCACGTGGAGGCCTTCGGCATTCGCGATCTCCGTGTCCGAATCCGCAAACACATACAGCTGGCCGCCACGCGCACGCACTTCCTGCATGTTCGACTTCAGCTTCTCCACCAGCGCGTCGCGCGGGGCCACCGTCACGACCGGCATCTGATCCGTCACCAGCGCCAGCGGACCATGCTTCAGCTCACCCGCCGGATACGCCTCGGCGTGGATGTACGAGATTTCCTTGAGCTTGAGTGCGCCTTCCAGCGCAATCGGGTAGTGCAGACCACGTCCCAGGAACAGCGCATTTTCGCGACGGGCAAACTCTTCCGCCCACGCAATGATCTGCGGCTCCAGCGCCAGCACGCTGTGCAGTGCCGACGGCAAGTGACGTAGCTGCGTCAGATAGTCCGCCTCTTGCGCAGCGCTCAGACGGCCACGCAACTTCGCAATCGTCAGCGTCAACAGGAACAGTGCCGTGAGCTGCGTCGTGAACGCCTTCGTCGACGCCACACCGATTTCCGTGCCCGCGCGCGTGAGGTAATGCAATGCGGTCTGACGCACCATCGCGCTCGTCCCCACATTGCAGATCGCCAGCGTATTCGTCATGCCCAGCGATTGCGCGTGTTGCAGCGCCGCCATCGTGTCGGCCGTCTCGCCCGACTGCGAGATCGTCACGACCAGCGTCTTCGGATTCGGCACGCTGTCACGGTAGCGGTACTCGCTCGCCACTTCGACCTGCGTCGGAATCTGCGCCAGCGACTCCAGCCAGTACTTCGCCGTCATGCCCGAGTAGTAGCTCGTGCCGCACGCCAGAATCAGAATCGAGTCGACGTTGCTGAGCACCGCTTCGGCCTTCTCGCCGAAGAGCGTCGGCGAAATGCCTTCGACGCCTTCCATCGTGTCGCCAATCGCACGCGGTTGCTCGAAGATTTCCTTCTGCATGTAGTGACGATACGGTCCCAGCTCCACGGCCCCCGTGTAAGCCTGAACGGTGCGCACTTCGCGCTCGACCGCCGCATCGTTGCGATCCACGATCTTCACGCCATCCAGCGTGAGTTCAACGACATCGCCCTCTTCCAGATAGATGAACTGATCGGTCGTGCCCGCCAGCGCCAGCGCGTCGGATGCGAGGAAGTTTTCACCCTCGCCCACACCGACAACGAGCGGCGAACCCGCACGTGCACCGATGACGCGATGCGGCTCCTGCTTGCGGAACACGGCGATGGCATAAGCGCCATGCAGACGACGCGTCGCCAGACGAACCGCCTGATACAGATCGCCGGCCGCGCCGTTGGACAGAATGTGGTGAATCAGATGCGCAATGACTTCGGTATCGGTTTGCGACACGAACTCATAGCCAAGACCGCGCAATTCGTCGCGCAGGCTTTCGTGGTTCTCGATGATGCCGTTATGCACCAGCGCCACTTCGTCGCGCGAGAAGATCGGGTGCGCGTTGTTCGTGACCGGTGCACCGTGCGTTGCCCAGCGCGTGTGGGCAATGCCCGTCTCGCCTGTCAGTTGCGTTTGCGCAAGCTGCTCGTCGAGGTCGGCCACACGCGACACGCTGCGTGCGCGTTGCGGCACGCCATCCTTGAGTACAGCCACGCCGCAGGAGTCGTAACCACGATATTCAAGACGACGCAAACCTTCGACCAACACCGGTACAATATTTCGCCGCGCTACCGCGCCGACAATGCCGCACATATTCGTCTTCCTCAGTGCCAGAAACTCTGACTCGTTCTATCGGATGAGATCCGTGTTCACTCACCAGCGCACGCCCATCGAGCGCGCGCCGACACATAACCGCCGATTTTACTGCTTCTGCTTGCGCGGACGGACATAACCTGTCTTCGCTTCCTGCGTCTTGCCGTTGAGCACCAGCGCGTCTTCCGGCGTGTCCTTCCAGACGGTCGTACCGGCGGCGATGGTCGTGCCGCGCCGGACCGTGACGGGCGCGACGAGCTGCGTGTCCGAACCGATGAAGACGTCGTCCTCGATAATCGTGCGGTGCTTGTTCGCGCCGTCGTAGTTGCACGTGATCGTGCCCGCACCGATGTTCACGCGTGCGCCCACGGTCGAATCGCCGACATACGCCAGATGGTTCGCCTTCGAGCCCTTGGCCATCGATGCGTTCTTCACTTCCACGAAGTTGCCGATGTGCACGTCGTCCGCCAGATCGGCACCCGGACGCAGACGCGCGTACGGCCCGATGACGGCATCCGACCCGACCACTGCGCCGTCCAGATGACTGAACGCCTCGATACGGGTGCCCGCACCGATAGTGGTATTGCGAATGATGCAGTTCGCCCCGATGGTCGCACCGTCGCCGATCGTGACCTTGCCTTCGAAGACACAGTTCACGTCGATGGAGACATCGGTGCCGCAGGTGATTTCCCCACGCACATCGAAGCGCGCCGGATCGATCAGCGTGACGCCAGCCGCGAGCAACGCACGCGCCGCATTGCGCTGATAGTCGCGCTCCAGTTCGGCCAGTTGCGCCTTGTCGTTCACGCCGTTCGGCTCCCACGCAAACGCCGGCTGCGTGGTGACGACGGACACGCCGTCAGCCACCGCACAGGCGATCACGTCGGTCAGGTAATACTCGCCCTGCGCATTCTGATTCTTCAAACCGCCGAGCCAGCCCTTGAGGGCGCGCGTCGGTGCAACGATGATGCCCGTATTGATCTCGCGAATCGCCAGTTCAGCTTCGTTGGCATCCTTCTGCTCGACGATGCGCTGCACGTTGCCTGCCGCGTCACGAACGATGCGGCCATAACCCGTCGGGTTGTCCAGATCGACGGTAAGCACGCCCAGCTTGTCGTTGCCCGCCGCATCGAGCAGCCCTTGCAACGTTTCGAGGCGCGTAAGCGGCACGTCACCGTACAACACAAGCGTCGGCACCGATTCGTCGAGCTGCGACGCCGCTTGCTGCACGGCATGGCCCGTGCCCAATTGCTGCGCCTGCTCTGCGAACAGGATGTCCTCACCGGACACGGCTTCGCGCACGGCGTCACCACCGTGCCCGATCACGACGATGAGCTTGCCCGGGGAAAGTTGACGCGCGGTCGCAATCACGTGCGAGAGCAACGGGCGGCCAGCCAGCGGCTGCAACACCTTGGGCAACTTCGAGCGCATGCGCTTACCCATGCCGGCGGCGAGAATCACAATATTCATAGCGTCGATCAGTCGTCGAATTGCGTAAATTGATTAATGCGGATAATGCCAGCGTCGTCCTCATCGCCGCAGGGTGCTTCGTCGAACGCAATGTCGCCGAGCGGATCGGGTTGCCCCGTCGCACGCAAATTCCGGAAGTCGTGAAGGTTCGTGTCCATCAGATGCGACGGCACGACGTTCGACAACGCGCTGAAAATCGACTTGATGCGCCCCGGGTGCTGCTTTTCCCACAGGCGGATGAGCGACTTCATCTCGGCGCGCTTCAGGTTCGGCTGGCTGCCGCACAACGTGCACGGAATGATCGGGAACTGCTTGTACTCGGCGTAACGTTCGAGATCCGGTTCGCGCACATACGCGAGCGGTCGGATCACCACGTTCTTGCCGTCGTCCGATTGCAGCTTCGGCGGCATGCCCTTGAGCTTGCCACCGTAGAAGATGTTCAGGAACAGCGTCTCGATGATGTCGTCGCGATGGTGCCCCAGCGCGATCTTCGTCGCACCGAGTTCGCCCGCCACACGATACAAAATGCCGCGACGCAGACGCGAACACAGCGAGCAGGTGGTCTTGCCTTCGGGCACCACGCGCTTGACGATGGAATACGTGTCCTGATTCTCGATGTGGAAGTCCACGCCGATGGCACGGAAGTAATCCGGCAGCACGTGTTCGGGGAAGCCGGGCTGCTTCTGATCGAGGTTGACGGCGACGATCGAAAAATCGATCGGGGCGCGCTCGCGCAGCTTGAGCAGGATGTCGAGCATGGCGTAGCTGTCCTTACCGCCGGACATGCACACCATCACGCGATCACCCTGCTCGATCATGTTGTAGTCGCCGATGGCCTGCCCCGTCAGACGGAACAGACGCTTTTCGAGCTTGTTGTTCTCGAACGCGAGCTTCTGCGCTTTCTTCACGCTATCGGCGGCAGGGGCGTTGCCGGTCGCGGCCAGTGGCGCGCCGGTCTCGGGCATGACGGCACTCATGTCAGGCATCCTTCATCTGAAACACTTCGATGCCGACCGAGTGGCAATCGGGGTAGACGTCGGGCTTCTCGGTCGACACACCCACGGCACGCACACGCGGATGCGCCAGCAGCGCACGCGCGACGTCGTCGCAAAGGGTTTCCTGCAAATGAATGTGGCCCTGCCCCACACGCTTGGCGATGGTCTCGCGCATGAAGTCGTAATCCACGACTTCGTCGAGCTTGTCTTCCGTGGGCGTGCTCTCGGCGAGCGGGACGAACAGTTGCACATTGATCAGCACGCGCTGCTCGCCACGCTTTTCGTGATCGTGCACGCCGATGTTGATGAACACCTCGTAGTCGCGCAGGAACATGCGACGGCAGTCCATCAGGCGGGGGTGGGAAAGAGCGCTATGCATTTTGAAGACTCGTAATGACAATCAACGAGACCGGTCGGCGTCGGCCGGCTCGGTCAGAAATTTCACGTCACGCGACGAACTCGCGAGATGTTGGCCGCCGTCCACATACAACACCGTGCCGGTGACGGCCGGTGCCTGCGCCAGATAGGCGACGGCATCGGCGATATCGTCCGGCGTGGACGACGCGCCCAGCGGCGTAGACGCATGGGCGGCAGCAAAGCCCGCCGGGGTCTGGTCGACGGACAGGAGCGTGACACCGGGGGCGACGCCGACCACACGCAGACGCGGTGCAAACGCTTGCGCCAGCAAGGTCGTCGCCACGTCGAGCGCCGCCTTCGACAGCGTGTACGACAGATAATCGGGGTTCGGATTCGCCAGCTTCTGATCGAGCAGATTGACGACGACGCCACGCCGGTCCTCACCCAGCGCCGCGTGCATCTCGCGCGCCAGCACCAGCGGCGCGCCCGCATTCACGCGCATGTGGCGCTCCAGCGCCTGATAGCCGAAATCGTCGGCGCAATCGTACTCGAAGCGCGATGCGTTATTCACCAGACACGTCGGCACGCCCAACGCCTCACGACAACGTCCGATCAGCGCGATGGTAGCGGTTTCGTCGGCGAGCGACGCCTGCAACGCAATGGCGCGGCGGCCCATCGCCTCGATGGCGGCCACCGTTTCGAGCGCTTCGTCGTGCGAGCGCTCGTAGTGCACGGCGACGTCCCAGCCCAGGCTCGCGAGCTTCAGCGCGATGGCGCGTCCGATGCGGCGCGCGCCGCCGGTCACCAGCGCAACACGCGACACGCGTGGCACGTCGGACGTGCGAGCGGCGTCGTTTGCGTCGGGGACAGGGCGTGGCGTCGATGCAACGGTCATGCGGCGAATTCCTGTATCAGAGCAGGCGGATGAACGAACTTCGGGCGGTTGGGCGCTTCAGCGGCAGCGGGACACGACAGTCTGCGAACTTACGACAACGCTTCGAACTGAGATCGAGCGTTGCGCAAACTGGTGAAAAACACGCAAAAACAATCGAAAACGAACAAAAATCGGCGTAAAACACGTCGAATTCGCCCGCAGACGCACTATCTCAACCATAGCAGCCAGTCTGCACCGTCTCCGTTACAATGCCCGCATGAATCAGGCCGCACCGAAACCCCATAGTTTACCCGTTCCGGAGACGGACGCGCTCGAACACTCGCGCCGCCTCACGGCATATCTTGCCGACGCCATCGACGCGGACGGCGGCTGGCTGCCGTTCGATCGCTTCATGGAACTGGCGCTATACGCGCCCGGCCTCGGCTACTACGCTGCCGGTGCCGCCAAGTTCGGACGCCTCGCCGCCGACGGTAGCGACTTCGTCACCGCGCCGGAACTCACGCCGTTCTTCGCGCGCACGCTCGCGCGCCAGATCGGTGAAATCTTCGAACAGACGGGCGACGCGCAGGTGCTGGAGTTCGGTGCCGGCTCGGGACGCCTCGCCGCCGACCTGCTGCTCGCGCTCGAAGCCGAAGGCACGCCCTGCGAGCAGTACTCGATCATGGAACTCTCGGGCGAGCTTCGCGCCCGCCAGCGTGCCACCATCGAGAAAGCGGCACCGCATCTGCTCGATCGCGTGACGTGGCTCGATCAGTTGCCCGACGCCTTCCACGGCACGATGATCGGCAACGAAGTCCTCGACGCCATGCCTGTGCGCCTGTGGGCGCGCCGTCCGGATGCCAACGGTCAGCCGGTCTGGTTCGAGCGCGGCGTCGTGCTCACGGCGGAAGGCTTCGCGTGGGAGGAGCGGCTTTACACCGGCCCGCTGCCGGAAGCGCTCGACGCATTGGCCGATCTGCCCCCGACGCAGGAATATCTGACGGAGACGCATGAGGCCGCCGCGGCCTTCGTGCGCAGCGTCGCGCCGTTGCTGGCGCGCGGCGTGCTGCTGCTGATCGATTACGGTTTCCCCGCTCGCGAGTACTATCACCCGCAGCGCGCAAGCGGCACGCTCATGTGCCACTACCGTCATCACGCGCACGACGACCCCTTCTATTACCCGGGCTTGCAGGACATCACAGCGCACGTGGAATTCTCGGGCATCGCCGACGCTGGCGTGGAAGCCGGTCTCGACCTGCTGGGGTTCACGTCGCAGGCGCGCTTCCTGATGAATGCGGGCATCGTCGACCTGATGAGCGCGCTCGATCCGACGGATCCGAAGACGTTCCTGCCTGCGGCCGCTGCCGCACAGAAACTGCTCTCCGAGGCCGAGATGGGCGAACTCTTCAAGGTCATCGCCTTCGGACGCGCGATGGACGAATGGGCCGGTCTGGTCGGCTTCGTCAACGGCGACCGCAGTCACGCCCTCTGATTACACCCAACCGAGAGGCCGCCCGATGTTTCGCTGGATGTTCACCATCTTCTTCGCGATCTGCGTCCTCTCGGCGGCTGCTCCCTGGCTGACCAAGCTCGGCATCGGCCGCCTGCCCGGTGACGTGCGTCTGCGCTGGCGCGGCAAGGAAATGGTCTTCCCGTTCGCCTCGACCGTGCTGCTCTCGCTCGTCTTCAACCTGCTGATTCGTTTGCTGTAACAATCACCGCATCCCGCAACGGCCGCAACACCCGTTGCAACGCCGTTCTTCGACACGCCTCGCTCGATCCCGCCGCTTCTCCCCGTCATCCCCCATCAGTCCCCGTAAGTCCCCGCCAACGGTTCGTCGCGCCTTCGCGTCTCACCCCGTGAGGCATGCCCTGTCGTTTTTCAGGGTTAACTACGATTTGATCATTTGTTGCAAAAAAATTAACATGAAACAAATGATTCAATCATGAATCACGGGAAGACCATTTCAGGAGCAGGACATGATCAAGACGCGATTGACCGGGGTGATGCGCGCAACGCTGGCCGTAGCGATGACGTTGGTGGCTGGTGCGGCGCTGGCGCAGGGCGCATCGGAGACGCTGCAAAAGATCGAGAGCAGCGGCGTGATTTCCATCGGCCATCGCGAATCGTCGATCCCGTTCTCGTATTACGACAACGGCCACAACGTCATCGGCTACTCGCAAGACCTGTGCAACAAGGTTGTCGACGCGGTCAAAACGCGTCTGAAGAAGCCGGATCTGCAAGTCCGCTTCATCCCCGTCACGTCGCAGAACCGCATCGCGCTCGTGCAGAACGGCACGGTCGACATCGAGTGCGGCGTGACGACGAACCTCGTTGCGCGTCAATCGCAGGTCAACTTCTCGAACACGTTCTTCATCGCCGGTACGCGCCTGCTCGTGAACAAGAATTCAGGCATCAAGGACTTCCCGGATCTGGCGGGCAAGACGGTGGTGACCAATGCCGGCACGACCTCGGAGCGCATCCTCAACAAGATGAACAACGAGAAGAAGATGGGCATGAACGTGATTTCCGGCAAGGACTACGGCGAGTCGTTCACCATGCTTCAGGGCGGACGCGTTCAGGCATTCATGATGGATGACGTGCTGCTCGCCGGTGCGCGCACGATGGGCCGCAATCCCGACGATTGGATCGTGACGGGCAAGCCCCAGTCGTTCGAAGCGTACGGCTTCATGATGAAACACGGCGACGCCGAGTTCAAAAAGCTGGTCGACGACACGCTGGCCGGTGTGATGAAGAGCGGCGAGATCAACGCCATGTACAAGAAGTGGTTCGAGACGCCGGTGCCGCCGAAGAACATCAACTTCAATTTCCCGATGAGCGAACAGCTCAAGCAGCTCTACGCCAACCCGAACGACAAGGCGTTCGAGTAAGCCTGACGAGATAGCGAAGCAAACGACGAGGGGCATGCGAGATTCGGAAATCTCGCATGCCCCTCTGTCGTTCGGGCCGATGGATGGCTTAGCTGCCTTAGCTAGCTTGGTTGCCTTAGTCGCCTTCGCCGCCCAGTCCGGCCGCTTCGACGGCATCGATGCGCGCCGCCTGAACCGCTTCGCGAATCTTGCCTGGGTTGTCCGCGTATTGACCCGCCACAGCCCCGGCATCGATGCTGCGCGCCGCGTCAAGCGCCGCCAGCAAACGCTCGCGTTGCGGATACGGCGCTGTTGCGAAGTCGCCGCCACGTCCACGGGCATCGGCCTCGCACGCTTGCAGCACTTCGAGGAACCGCTCCGGTTTTCGCAGCGCGTCGCATCGCTCCAGCAGACGCACCAGCGCCCCCGCCCCAAACTTCTGACTCGCATGGATGTTGCCGTGCTCGCGCGCCACGACCTGCGCGAGCTCACGGCACTCGACCGGCACGCGCAACCGCGCGCACAACGGACCGAGCAAACCGACGCTGCGTCCCTCGTGTCCGATGTGACGCGGCAGAACGTCTTCCGGCGTCGTACCCTTGCCGAGATCGTGCGTGAGCGCGGCGAAACGCACCGGCAGCGAATAGCCCTGCTGCGCGGCGTAATCGAGCACCATCATTACGTGCACGCCGGTGTCTACTTCCGGATGGAAGTCGGCGCGTTGCGGCACGCCCCATAGCTGGGAGACTTCCGGCAGAATGCGCGCGAGCGCCCCCGCCTCACGCAGGACATCGAACATGCGCGACGGGCGATGCTCCATCAATCCGCGCGAAATTTCCTGCCAGACGCGCTCGGCCACCAGCGCATCGACCTCGCCGTTGGCCGTCATCGTCTGCATCAGCGCCATCGTCTCGTCGGCGACGGTGAAGTCGGTGAAGCGCGCGGCGAAACGTGCGCAGCGCAGTATGCGCACCGGATCCTCCGCGAACGCCTCGCCAACGTGACGAAACACGCGGGCGTCCAGATCGCGCTTACCGCCGTAGGGATCGACCAGTGTGTCGGACAGACTATCGTCCGGCAGCACTTCGCGCGCCATGGCGTTGATGGTGAAGTCGCGCCGGATCAGATCCTCTTCCAGCGTAACTTCCGGTGCAAAGTAGAACGCGAAGCCGTGATAGCCGCGCGCCGTCTTGCGCTCGGTGCGCGCCAGCGCGTATTCGGCTTGTGTCTTGGGATGCAGAAACACCGGGAAGTCGCGCCCAACCGGACGGAAGCCCTGTTGCACCATCTCTTCCGGCGTCGCACCGACCACGACATAGTCGCGGTCTTTCACAGGCAGTCCCAGCATGGCATCGCGAATCGCGCCGCCGACGGCGTAAATCTTCATGGGCGCACGTCGTAGAAAGCGACGCTCTGCGTTTCCGCACGCCCGGCCGCTACCCACGCCTGCACGGCAGGCACTTCGCGGATGCGTTGTGCATACGCCTGCGCATGTGCCGACAACGCCGGCTCGAACGTTGCGAAGCGCATCACGATGGGGGCATAGAACGCGTCGGCAATCGAGAAATCACCAAAGAGGAACGGACCTTCGTAGCGCGCGAGGCAGTCTTCCCAGATCGCTTCGACGCGGCGCACATCGGCGAGCGCTTCCGGCGTCGCACCGGCACCGGGCCAATGGGCGGCGACGTTCATCCACATATTGGTGCGCAACGCGGTGAAACCGCTGTGCATCTCGGCGCAAATGCTGCGCGCGTGCGCGCGGGTGCCGAGCGACTTCGGCCACAGTGGCAAGTGCGGATAGGCGTCGGCCAGATACTCGCAGATCGCGAGCGAATCCCAGACCGTGATGCCGTTGTCGATCAGACAAGGCACTTTGCCCGTCGGCGAATAGCGCAGGATCTGCTCGCGCGAATCGGGCTGTGCGAGCCACACGTTCTTCTCTTCGAACGCGATGCCGAAGTGCTTGAGCAGCACCCAGGGACGCATCGACCAGGAGGAGTACTTTTTGTTGGCGATGATGAGTTGCATGAGGACTTTCCTTGCCCGCGCAGCACCTGAGCGCCGCGCGTTGGCCTTTGATGGCGAAACGATGAGCTGATGAAGCGATATTGCGGCTGACGGTGCTACGTCGGCGGCTGGGCCGGGTCTAGCGTCCGGCGAAGCGGCGATAGTCGGCCATCCGCTTTTCCCAGTTGCCGCCGTTCAGATAGTCGACGGCGATTTCCAGCCCGTTGGGCGTCAGATCGAGTTCCGGGGCCAGCGGGCCGGTCAGCACGTTGTCGACGGTCATCGAGTCGAGGTTGTCGCGCGTAATGATCGGCTCGCCCGGCAGCTTCTCGAAGATCGCGGCCTGAAGCCGTGCGGTGCTGTCCGGCAGCGGCAGAATGGGACGCTCGCACCCGCACGCCGCGCCCGCAAAGCGCACCAGCGCTTCGAGCGTGTACACCTCCGGCCCGCCGAGTTCGTACGTCTTGCCGAGGGTGGCGTCGCACTCCAGCGCCGTTGCGAACGCCTGCGCGACATCCACCACATAGACCGGCTGGAAGCGTGCTTTCGCACTCGCCAGCGGCACGACCGGCAGACGCCGTTGCAGCTTCGCAAACGTATTCAGGAAATGGTCACCGGGGCCGAAAACCACCGACGGACGAAAGATCGTCGCCGCAATGCCCGACTCACGAATGACCGCTTCGCCGTCGCCCTTCGAGCGCTGGTACATGCTCGGGCCGTTCGAGTCCGCGCCGAGCGCGCTCATGTGGATCAGACGGGTCACGCCACGGTCGTTGCAGGCCTGCGCGATCTTGCGCGGCAGTTCCACGTGCGCCCGTGCAAACGCGCGGCCGTAGGGCGTGCCGCGGTCGCTATGCAGAATGCCGACGAGATTGATGACGGCATCGCTGCCGGCGATCACACGCTCAAGGGCGCGCGGGTCGTGCACGTCGCACTCGACGAGCTCCACGCCGGGCAGCACGCCGAGCGCCTTGGCGGCTTCGACACGCCGCGTCGGCAGACGCACGGCATGTCCCAACGTGACCAGCCGGGCCACCAGATGGCTGCCGATGAAACCGGTGCCACCGACGACACAAACGTTATAGCGCATGCGTCACCTCCGCGTTATGACTGTGGGTTCGCGGACCCGGCCAAACCCCGAAGACAGCGATTGGCCGTCACTGGGGCAGGATGACGCCGAGCCGCTCCTTGAGCGATTGCGGACGGCCCGTGATGATGGCCGAGTAATACGTCGTATTCGACAACACGTTCTCGACATACTGACGCGTCTCGTTGAACGGAATCGTCTCAGCGAAGATCGCGCCTTCGACCGGGCGCTCGAGGGTGGAGCGCCACGTGCGCGGCCGTCCCGGACCGGCGTTGTAACCGGCCGACGCGAGCACGGCCGAGCCGTCGAACTTATTGTAGATGTCCGACAGGTAGCTCGTACCCAGACGGATATTGGTGTCGATGTCGTGCATCATGCCCGGGCTGTAGTCGATGCCGATCTGCTTGGCGACCATCTTCGCCGTAGCGGGCATGACCTGCATCAGACCACCGGCTCCGGCGGACGAACGGGCATTGATGATGAAACGCGATTCCTGACGGATCAGGCCGTACGCCCAAGCCTCGTCGAGATCGACGATCTTCGAGAAGCGATCGACCTTGTCGCGGAACGGCATCAGATAGCGCAGCGAGAAGTCGTGCTCCACCTTCGTGCGATCCGCCGTATTCACTGCGCGGTCGAACAGTTCGATACCGTTGGCATACTGGGCGGCGGCGATCAACTGGCGGTCGGTCATGTTGCGCAGTTCCCAATTCCACTCGCGGTTGCCTTCGAAGCGCAGCCCCATGTCGTAGAACTTGGCAGCCCGCAGGAAGCCGGGGTTCGAGCGGTTGGCGTCGATCTCGGCACGCGTGACCACCGTGCTCGGCGGCAGCGTCGTCTTGTTACCCAGCTCCTCGTTCGCCAGTTGACCGTAGAAGTTCGGTTGCGACGCGATCTTCTGGAACTGCGCACGCGCGGCGTCGCCCTGCCCGGCTTCGCGCAGCGCGCGACCGTACCAATAAGTCCAGACACCGTCGTCGCGCAACGCGGCCGGCATCGCTTCGATGCCTGTGCGCACGAGATTCCAGTCACCCGCGCGCAACGCCGCGCGAATCTTCCATTCCTGCGCCGTGTTCGAGAGCTTGGCGTTGCCCGCCTGACGGTACCAGTTGATCGCCATCGGGTTCTGCGAGAGCGCACCGCGCATGCCGATCGCGCCCCAGCCGATGGCACGTTCGTCCTTCGACAGGTTGCCCGCGATGCTGCTGAAGCTGCTCGCGGCGAGCATGGCGTCCGAGCGGGCCATGCGCACGGTGGCGAGCAGCGCCAGTTGACGCGACGCCTCCGAGCCATCCACGCCGCGCGCCAGAATCTGCGCCGGACGCGTGGCCGCCATATCGAGCAGCGTGTCGTCCGGACGCGCTGCACCCAGCGCATCGGCAATCTGCTTGCCCAGCGAGGTGTAGTTCTCCTCGTAAGCCAGACGAATCTGATGCCAGACTTCCTGACGCGGCAACTGACCGCTCGCGGCCAGCGTATTGATCATGTCGATGCAACCCTCGCCGTAGTTCTTCGGCGTGGTCAGCAGATCCATGGCCGCCTGCGTGACGTTCTCCCCGCGCGAAGCGCGCGACATCAGCGCGTAGCACTTGACCTGGGTGTCGTCGTCGAGGGCGAACTTCGGATATTCGGCGTCGAACGTGCGCCAGTCGTGGCGCTTGCCCAGCACCAGCAGCCAGTCGTTGCGCATGCGATCGGCAATGGCCTGACCGTCATACGTGCGCAAGAAGGCGCGGATATCGTCGTCGGGAGCGTCGAGCAGCGCCTTGCCCGAACGGTCGAACATGCGCGGCTTGATCTGGAAATACTGGACGTACGACGGCACGTCGTAGTCGGTGAGCATCGCGGCGAGGGCAGCGGCACGCGGGGCGTCGTTGCTGCGGGCCGCTTCGCGTAGCTGGACGAAGATGTCGTCCGGCGAGCGCTGCGACAGCGCATCGGCGGACGGCGCCGAGCGGCTTGCCGCCGCCTGCGCCTTGGGACGCCCTGTCGCCTGGGTCGTGCTGCAGGCCACCAGCGCGGCAGCGGTGAGGGCGAGCGCGGCGGCGCGATATACTCGGGTCAAACGTTCGGACATCTTCGTGGAGCGTCGGGTAAAAAGTGAATTCAAGCATAGCACGGGACCCCGCCCAATCGGCGGCCCAGACGTCTGGAAATGAGGCGGATGCAACGCCCGCGAACGCACGCCCGAAGGCCTTGCTGCGTCGCTCGCTGCTCGACGCCCGCAGCACCCTCGCCGCACGCGCCGAGCTTGACGCCGCACTCGCCACCCGGCTGACTGACGAACTCGCGCGCCGCGCCCCGCGCTGCATCGGCTTTTATTGGCCCATTCAGGACGAATTCGACGCTCGCGGCGTCGTCACTGCATGGCTGGCCGCCGCCGCACCTGATCGGCCCAGACTCGCGGCCCTGCCGGTCGTCACAGCCCCGGCCACGCCGCTCGTCTTCCACCGCTGGACACCCGACACCCCCATGGTGGAAGGCCGCTACCGTATTCCGGTGCCGCGCGACACCGAAGTGGTCGTGCCCGACCTGCTGCTGGTGCCCTGCGTCGGCTTCACGCGCGAAGGCCTGCGCCTCGGCTACGGCGGCGGCTTCTACGACCGCACGCTGCATGCGATGAAGCCCGCCCCGCAAACGCTCGGCATCGCCTACGACATTCTGGAAGTTCAGGACCTCAGCGCCGAAGCGCACGATCTGGCGCTCGATGCCATCGTGACGGAATCGGCAATCTACGCCCGCCCCCTCGGCAACCAACGCTAATTCATGACAACGCTCAAGATCCTGCCGCTTGGCGACAGTGCGCTCGTGTGTGAAGCGGGCACCAGCCCCACGTCGGCCAACCTCGCCACGCAACGCCGTGTCTGGCATGTGGCGACGCTGGCCCGCGACTGGCCCGACGTGCGCGAAGTCGTCCCCGGCATGAACAACCTCACGCTGCTCTTCGATCCGATTGCCACCGATATCGAGGTGCTGAGCGAGCGCCTGCGCGACGCCTGGCAGACGCAACCCGCCGCCGGCGAAGTCGGACGCGACATCGAAATCCCCGTCCAGTACGGCGGCAAGCACGGCCCTGATCTCGCAGACGTGGCCAAACACGCGCGCTTGCAACCGAAGACGGTCGTACAACGCCACACCGCGCCGGAGTACATCGTCTACTTCCTCGGCTTTCAGCCGGGCTTCGCCTATTTGGGCGGTCTGGACGATTCGATTGCCGCACCGCGCCGCGCGGAGCCGCGGCTGTCCGTGCCCGCCGGTTCGGTCGGCATCGGCGGCAATCAGACCGGCATCTATCCGCTCAAATCGCCCGGCGGCTGGCAGATCATCGGCCACGCCACCAGCGCCCTGTTCGACCCCGCCGCGACGCCCCCCGCCCTGTTGGCACCGGGCGACCGCGTGCGCTTCACTATCGCGAGTCTCGACCTGTGATCGACATCCAGCGTGCCGGCCTGCTCACTACCGTGCAGGACCTGGGCCGAACCCGTCAGCGTGAATTCGGCGTCGCCAGCGGCGGCGCCCTCGACCCGCTCGCCTGCGCCGTCGCCAACCGGCTCGTGGGCAACGCCCCGAACACCGCCACCCTCGAAATCACGATGGGGACGTGTGTGATGCGCTTCACGTCGGCCACCCTCGTCGCGCTGACCGGCGCGGACTGCCACGCCGATCTCGACGGTACGCCCGTGTGGTCGTGGTGGCGCTTCCCCGTCGCGAAAGGCCAGACGCTGACGTTGCGTCCCTCACGCTTCGGCATGCGAACCTATCTGGCCGTGGCGGGCGGCATCGACGTGCCCGAAACGCTCGGCTCGCGCAGTACCGATCTGAACGGCGGCTTCGGCGGCTTCGAGGGCCGCGCCCTGCACGACGGCGACCGCATCGCCATCGGCCACCCGAGCGCCACCGCACGCAAGGCCGAGCCATTGGGCGTGCGTCCGCCGCTGTGGCTGTCCGACCCGCTCGCGCACCGCGTGCGCGTGTTGCCCGGCCCGGAGTACGACGACTTCACGTCCGTCACGCACAAGAGCTTCTGGGAGAACCCGTGGCAGGTCACGCCCAACAGCAACCGCATGGGCTACCGTCTGTCCGGTCCGGAGCCGCTCGCGCGCAAGAAGAACCGCATGCACGACCTGCTCTCGCACGGCGTGTTGCCGGGCGTGGTTCAGGTGCCGCCGTCGGGCCAGCCGATCATTCTGCTGGCCGACGCGCAGACGACCGGCGGCTACCCAAAAATCGGCACGGTGATCAGCGCGGATCTCTGGCGGCTCGGGCAGGCACGGCTCGGCAGCACGCTGTACTTTTCGGAATGCACGGCCGCCGAGGCGCGCGAAGCGCTGCGCGAGCAACTGCGCTATCTTGAGCAGATCGAACGCGCACTCGCGTGGCACGACCGCGGCATTCTGAGTACGCCGAAAGTGGCCGCCATTACGCGCAAACGCACTTGAATACGCAGACTTGAACACGCAAGACAGGCTGTCCCCGCAGGAGAAGGCATGATGAAGATCGACCTGAACGTCGACCTCGGAGAAGGTTGCGATTACGACGAAGCGTTGCTCGCGCTGGTCAGCTCGGCCAACGTGGCGTGTGGCTGGCATGCGGGCGACGCAGGCACGATGCAGCAAGTGGTGCGCTGGGCGCTGGAGAACGGCGTCGCCATCGGCGCACATCCCAGCTTCCCCGACCGCGAGAATTTCGGACGCACCGAAATGCGGCTCCCGCTCGACGAAATCCGCGCGGCCATGCTTTATCAGATCGGTGCGCTCGCCGCGATAGTGCGCGCGCAGGGCGGCTGGCTCACGCACGTCAAGCCACACGGGGCGCTCTACAATCAGGCGGCGCGCGACCGGGCACTCGCTGAGACGCTGGTCGAAGCGATTCGCGCGTTCGACACCGATCTCGCCGTCTACGGTCTGGCGGGTGGTGAACTCGTGAAGGCAGCGCGCGCGGCTGGCATGCACGCCGTCGAGGAAGTGTTCGCCGACCGTGGCTACAACCCGGACGGCTCGCTGGTCAAACGCGGCACCCCCGGCGCACTGATCGAGCGCGAAGAGGACGCGCTCGCACAAACGCTGATGATGGTGCAGGCGCAGCGCGTGCGCGCCATCGACGGCACGCTCGTCCCAATCCACGCGCAAACCGTCTGTCTGCATGGCGACGGCGAACACGCACTGGAATTTGCACAGCGCATCCGCAGTTTCCTGCTGGACGAAGGCATCGAGATCGCGCCGGTGCGCTGACACCGCACACGATCATCGTCCACGAACGAAAAACGCCGTCGCCGGGCATCCCGGGACGGCGTTTTCGCATACTGTGGACGTCGACGCCAGTGAGATCCACCGGCATCTGTCCGACAACTTACTGACCGAGTGTCGGCATGACGAGCGACGACGTGGCATTCGCCGGACGGCCTTCCGACCAGCGACGCGTGACCACCTTCGAGCGCGTGTAGAAACGCACCGACTCCGGCCCGTAGATGTGCTGATCGCCGAACAGCGAATTGCGCCAGCCGCCGAACGAGAAGTACGAGACCGGCACCGGGATCGGCACGTTCACGCCGACCATGCCGACTTCGATTTCGTCTTCGAAACGACGTGCAGCGCCGCCCGACGTCGTGAACACTGCCGTGCCGTTCGCGTACGGATTACGGTTGATGAGCGCAATCGCCTCTTCCAGCGTGTTCACGCGCACGACCGACAGCACCGGCCCGAAGATCTCGTTGCGATAGATCGACATATCCGGCGTGACGTTATCGAACAGGCACGGACCGATGAAGAAACCGTCGTCGCGCTGGGCGACCTTCAGGCCACGGCCGTCCACCACGAGCTTCGCGCCTTCGTCCACACCCGCGTCCACGAACCCCTTCACCTTGTCGCAATGCACGCGCGTGATGAGCGGTCCCATTTGCGCGACGGGGTCGGTGCCGTCGCCGACCGGCAACGCCTTCGCGGCTTGTGCGAGACGCGCCACCAGTTGGTCGGCCACGTCACCCACTGCAACCGCCACCGAGATCGCCATGCAGCGTTCACCCGCCGAACCGTACGCTGCACCGATCAGCGCGTCGACGGTGAAGTCGAGATCGGCGTCCGGCATCACCACGCCGTGGTTCTTCGCGCCGCCAAGCGCCTGCACGCGCTTACCATGCGCCGACGCCGTGCTGTAGATGTACTGCGCAATCGGCGTGGAGCCGACGAACGACACAGCGTTCACGTCCGGGTGCGTGAGCAGCGCATCGACGGCCGCCTTATCGCCGTTCACGACGTTGAGCACGCCGTCGGGCAAACCGGCGTCCTTGGCCAGACGCACCAGCAGCAGCGCCGCCGACGGCACCTTCTCCGACGGCTTGAGCACGAACGTGTTGCCGCACGCCACGGCCATCGGGAACATCCACAGCGGCACCATGGCCGGGAAGTTGAACGGGGTGATACCCGCGCAAACACCCACCGGCTGATGGATCGAGTACGTGTCGACGCCGGTGCCGACTTGCGGCGCGATCTCGCCCTTGAGCAGGTGCGGGATACCGATGGCGAACTCGACCACTTCGATGCCGCGCGTGACTTCGCCACGGGCGTCGTCGAGCGTCTTGCCGTGTTCTTGCGTGATCAGTTGCACGAGCGCTTCGCGGTTCGTCTCGAGCAGTTCACGGTACTTCATCATCACGCGAGCGCGCTTCATCGGCGGCGTGGCGCGCCAGCCCGGCAGCGCGGCACGTGCAGCGGCGACGGCCGTTGCGACGTCCTTCGTACCGCCCAGCGCCACCTGACGAATCACTTCGCCGGTCGCCGGGTTCGTCACTTCGCCAAAGCGCAGTTCGGCTTCGCCCGACGCGACGCTTGCGCCGCCAATCCAATGCTCGATACGTTCGGTGCTGACTCGTTGGTTCATGTCGATTTCCGTAAATACTGTGTGAATGCGTGGGTGCAGGCTTATGCCGACTTATGCCGTCTCGCGGATCGCTTCCGCGACGATGCCGAACAACTCGTCGATCTGCGCTTCGCTGATGATGAGCGGCGGCGAGAACGCGAGGATGTCGCCGGTGTAGCGGATCAGTGCGCCCTTCTCGAAGCACTTGACGAAGATCTCGTGCGCACGTGCGCCGGGCTTGCCGTCGCGCGTCGCCAGTTCGATGCCGCCGACCATGCCGAGGTTGCGAATGTCGACGACGTTCGGCAGATCGCGCAGACCGTGAATCGACTTTTCGAAGTGCGGGGCGAGCTTGGCAGCGCGCTCGAACAGGCCGTCGTTCTTGTAGAGGTCGAGTGCGGCGCAAGCGGCTGCCGCCGCCAGCGGGTGGCCCGAGTACGTGTAACCGTGGAAGAACTCGATGGCACCCGTGTTACCGGCGTCGACGATGGTGTCGTGCACGGTCGTCTTCACGGCGACGGCCCCCATCGGCACAACCGCGTTGTTCACGCCCTTGGCCATCGTGATGATGTCCGGCGTCACGCCGAAGTACTGGGCGGCGAACGGCTTGCCGAGGCGGCCGAGGCCCGTGATCACTTCGTCGAAAATCAGCAGGATGCCGTGCTTGTCGCAGATCTCGCGCAACTTTTGCAGATAGCCTTGCGGCGGCACCAGCACGCCGGTGGAGCCGGCCAGCGGCTCGACGATCACGGCAGCGATGGTCGACGCGTCGTGCAGCGTGACGATGCGCTCCAGTTCGTCGGCCAGATGCGCGCCCCACGTCGGCTGTCCCTTGGTGAAGGCGGCTTCCTTGATGTTGAGCGTGTGCGGGAGGTGATCGACGGCGGGCAGCAGTTGGCCGGAATACGCCTTGCGGTTCGGCGAGATGCCACCGACCGAGATGCCGCCGAAGCCCACGCCGTGATAGCCGCGCTCACGACCGATGAGGCGCGTGCGCTGGCCTTCGCCGCGTGCGCGGTGATAGGCGAGTGCGATCTTCAGTGCGGTGTCGACCGATTCCGAACCCGAGTTCGTGAAGAACACGCGATCGAGGCCTTGCGGCGTGATCTCGGCGATCTTGGCGGCCGCTTCGAACGCTTTCGGGTGGCCCATCTGGAACGTCGGCGCGAAGTCCATTTCACCGGCCTGCTGACGGATCGCTTCGACGATCTCGGTGCGGCAGTGACCGGCGTTCACGCACCACAGCCCGGCGGTGCCGTCGAGAATCTGACGATTGTCCGACGACGTGTAGTGCATGCCTTCGGCCTTGACCAGCAGTCGCGGCGAGCTTTTGAACTGACGGTTGTTGGTGAACGGCATCCAGAACGCCGTCATATCGAGATTCAGGTCTTTCATGTTCATCGCGGGGGCTCCCCAGGGGCGTGTCACGATCAGGAGGTCCCGGGTTGGCGACGCGAAGCCGCTCCCACGGGTGGATGGGATCGATGCTACGAGAGGCGAACCGGTACAGACATGTACAGTCACTCGGAAAATGGTTATTCTGTATCGGTCAATTGCCTCAACTGTATTGGCAACAGCCGATGAAGCGGACACCCGGCAGCCCCGCACCACGTGGGCTTGGGCCGAATGGCGCACCGCTCGGGATTTACCCGTACACCGCAGATTGAGTGTTCGATGGGTGCGCATGTCGCACGTCCGCTCGCCGTCCTTACCCGTACTTTCGTCAAACCATGGTCCAGCCGCTCGCCTTTACCCTGAACCGCACGCAACCCGAAGCGCTCGTCGACCAGATCGTGCGGGAGGTCGAGCGGGCATTGCAGCGTCAGACGTTGCACGCGGGTATGCGTATGCCGTCGATCCGGTCGCTGGCGAAGGCGCACGGCATCAGCACGTTCACGGTGGTGGAGGCGTACGACCGTCTCGTCGCGCACGGCACACTCGTGGCCCGGCGCGGCGCGGGGTTCTTCGTGGCCGGGGCGGCAGACGCGCGCGAGACCGGTTCGGCCAGTCCCGGTGGCAGTCTGTCGATGGGGGCTGCCGCGAGCGAAGTCACCAACGCCTGGTTACTCTCGGAGATCTTCGCGGACGACTCCATTGCGGTGAAAAGCGGCTGCGGCTGGCTGCCCGACAGTTGGCTCGACGAGGACGGTCTGCATGGCGCACTGCGTTCGCTGTCGAAGGGACCGGGCGCCCATTTCGCGCACTACGGGCATCCGCACGGGTACGGACCCTTGCGTCAGTGGCTCGCGCGCCGCCTTGGCGAGTTGTCCATCGACGCACCGCCCGAGCAGATCGTGCTCACGCATGGCGCGACGCAGGCGTTGGATCTGGTCGTGCGCACGTTGCTCAAGCCGGGCGACACGGTGCTGGTCGAGGCCCCTGCGTACTGCAATCTGCTGGCGGTGTTGCGGCTGGCGGGATTGAACGTCGTCGGCATTCCTCGCACGGAAGCCGGGCTGGACCTCGCGGCGCTGGAGCAGGCCGCGCAGACGCATCGCCCGCGCGCGCTGTTTGTGAACCCGGCGTTGCAGAATCCGTTGGGCACGTCGCTCACACCGGCGTCGGCGCATCGCATCTTGCAGTGTGCCGAGCAGCATGGCTTCTGGATCGTCGAAGACGACATCTATCGTGAGCTTGCCCCGGCGGGCACGCCCTCATTGGCAGCAATGGATGGTTTATCGCGCGTGATTTACGTCTCCAGCTTTTCGAAGACGATCTCACCGTCGGTGCGTGTGGGGTATCTTGCGTGTTCGCGCGATCTGGCGCATGAGATTGCCCGCAGCAAGATGGTCGCGGGGCTGACGTCATCCGAGATCAACGAGCGCATCGTGCACGCGATCCTGACCGAAGGACGTCATCGCAAACACATCGAGCGTCTGTCGGACCGCCTGACGCGCTCCCGCGCACGTCTCATCACCCAACTTCAATCACACGGCGTGACGCTACTCGCACAGCCCGAAGGCGGCATGTTCGTGTGCGGCAGCTTGCCGGATGCGACCCAACCCGCCCGCGAGTTGGCGGAAGCTGCGCTACTGGAAAGCATCATGCTCGCCCCGGGCGAGTTCTTCCTCGCCCACAACGAACCCTGCCACTGGTTCCGCTTCAACGTCGCGTACTCGGATGACGCACGGTTGTTCCGGTTTCTGGATAAGGCGGCGGCGGGGAAGCTGGCGGCGTGATTTACTCACGGCCAGCGCTCACCTCCGTCCATGGAACCAACAACGCGAATCGATGACGCGCGTTGTCGTGAAACACGATCCGGTTCCTTAAGACGTCCATGCCAATCGCACCAAGACTCACTACGCCGCCTTCGCGCGGAACAGCTTGAGAGGCGACCGGATGGCGGGAGATCGGCTGACCGTTAATCGTGAAGTCCACGAGTCGCGTGCGATCGTCGCTGTCGATCGCTTGCCCCAACAAGTCGACAGATCTGCGTCGAGCCTCGCCGACCACTTCACTGCTGATGATCGGCAGAGGTAACGTTGTCGCGTACGCCCCCGAATCGACAACCATGGGAATCCGCGCACCCTTAAATTCCACTGGAATTGCCATCACATGATGGATATTGGGCAATGCCCTTCCGTCGACAACACGAATCCGCCCAACGACCTCAGGGTCGAAGCGTGCGCCAACAAGAAAACAGTCGTCCCTGAAGTTCATCACCGACACATCGCCGCCAGCCAGATACTGTGGACTGACAATCCCTGAGAAGCCCTCGGCCATCAAAGGCGTCTCGTCAATGACGTAAATTGTCTGGGTCGTGCGGCGCCCCTCCGCGTCCTCCAACGCGATAACGCGTTGACGTGCGTGCGCAGAGGACGCGATTGTGTTCAGAACATGGCTACCGACGTTCGGCTCGCCCTCCTCGGGGACGAAGCGTTGATCCCAAATGACATGGCGATTCGACCCCGAATCAAGCAGCATCCGAGCGGGCTTCCCATCTATCGATACCGTAATGAACGGATCGCTCTTTCGCTCCGCGTTGCCGTACTGAATCGCTGACTCGAACACGGGCCTAACCGTTGGCCACACTTCGCTGCACCGCGCTGAACTGGCGTGAGCGAATAGCGGCTGGATGGACATCAGTGAAAGAAGTGAAGAGAAAACGAATTGTGCAAGTCGCTTGGCAAGCATAAAGGAGGCGAATCCAATGAGGTGATATTCACGATCTGTGAAGTATCAACGAGCCTCCGGCATTCCGAAATCGGATGATTCCGAAATTGCCCCTGCAATTGGCGACTGAAGCGTCAACGGCCACCTTCGACAGTTGACCCTCGCCTCCTTACGCCTCACACCCCACCCCAAACCGCTCCCGATACGCCACCGGCGTCACACCGTACTGACGTTGAAACGCGCGGCGCAGGTTCTGTTCGTCGCCGAAGCCGACACGTGCCGCGATACGTTTTAGCGACGCATCCGAATCGAGCAACGCGAAGCGCGCTGCTTCCAGACGCATGCGTTCCACGGCCTTCGCAGGTGTTGACCCGGTGCGGGCGAGATAGCTTCGGGCAAACGTTCTCGGACTCATGTTCGCCTGCTCCGCCAGTCGCATCACCGACAGGTCACCGTCCAGCCGCTGGGACATCCATTCATGCAGATCGCCGAACGGCGCGCCCGCCGCGACCTGCTCCTGCAACGGCGGACTGAACTGCGACTGCCCACCCGCGCGTTTTAGAAACACCACCAACCGACGCGCTGCCTGCAACGCCACATCCACGCCGCAATCGTCTTCGATCAACGCCAATCCGAGATCGATGCCCGCCGTAATCCCGGCCGACGTCCACACCGGGTCCGCGCGCACGTAAATCGGATCGGACTCGACCAGCACCTCCGGATAGCACGCCTGCAACATCGCCGTATCCAGCCAGTGCGTCGTAGCGCGTCGCCCATTGAGCAACCCCGCCGAAGCCAGCACGAACGCCCCCACGCACACCGAACACACGCGCCTCACGCGCGGCGCATAGTCGCGTAACCAGTCGCCTACCGGCCCCGGTACCGCCGGACGATGCGCCACCGCACCGCCCACCGCGATCAGGGTGTCGACCTGCATCGCGTCCAGCGCCCGCATCGGCTCCGTATGCAACGTGATGCCCGACCCCGTCTCCACCGGACCGCCATGCTCCGACACGACCACAGTCTTGTAGGGCGCGTCCTGCCCCTGCTCCGTGGCGTTGCGGATGACAGCGTGAAACGCGTCGAGCGGTCCCGCAAGATCCAGCAGAACGAACGGCGGCACAAGAAGAAACGCGACGAGACGAGGTTGGCTCATGGTGAACAGTCGGTGAACGGTCAGTCGACAAATCGAAATCAGGCCGTCGCGTGCGCCGGACGGCGCTTCGCATCGACGGCGTACCACACGGTCGCCAGCGCCGCGATCGTCAACAACGGGAACGTCGCCTGATTGATCGTCGCCCAGCCGAAACGCGCCAGCAATTGCCCCGCGAACAGACTCGCCAGTGCGGTGCCTGCAAAGGTAATGAATTCGTTGGCGGCCTGCGCACGTGCGCGCTCAGCCGGACGGTACGACATCGTGAGCAACGTCGTGCCGCCCACGAACATGAAGTTCCAGCCGACGCCGAGAAACGCCAGCGCCGCATAGAAGTATGCGAGGCTCGTCGACATCAGCGCCAGCACACCGCACAGCGCCGACATGCCAATACCGAGCAGCAGCACCGGCACCACACCCCAACGCTTCACGAGATGACCGGAGAAGAACGACGGCGCATACATGCCGACCAGATGCCATTCGATGATGTGCGCACCGTCGTCGATGCTGTGGCCGCACGCGACGGCTGCAATCGGCGTCGCCGTCATCACGAACATCATCACCATGAAGCCGATCAGATTGTTGGCAAGCGCCGCCACGTAAATCGGCTGGCGCATGATCTCGCCCAGCGGACGCGCAGGCAATTCCGCCACACCGCCCGCCGCCCCACCTGCTGCATGCACCGGCAAGTCACGCAGGAAGCCAACGAGTAGCAACAACGAGATGCCCGAGAGGATCGTCACGACGAGATACGAACCCGCGAACGTCACCGGCGCGAGCCAGTCCTTGCTGCCTGCTGCGAGCGCCGGTCCGATCACAGCGGCCAGCACGCCGCCCGTCAGCACGACGGAGATAGCGCGCGGCTTGTCTTCGACGGGCACGACGTCCGCCGCCGCCAGCCGGTAGTAACGCGCAAACGCCTGAAACACACCCACGCACGCCGTGCCCGCGCAGAACATCGCGAAGTGCTTCTCGTAGATCGCCATCACCGACACCAGCCCGCCCACGGTGCCGAACAGTGCGCCCAGCGCGAAGCCGAGCCGCTGGCCGAAGCGTTGAATCAGCATCGAAGCGAAGATCGTCGTAATCGCCGAAGCAACGGTAATGAGCGAGAACGGCAGCGTCGCATAGCCCTTGTCGGACGCGAGCATGTAGCCGACGAGACCCGTCAGCGTCAGGTCGACGGACAACGCCGCCGTGTAGAGCGCCTGACAGGCGGCGAGTACGGCGGCATAACGTCGGCCCAGTCGACGGCGCTGGTGCTCGGCAGGCTCGGAAGGTGGCGCGGTGCGCCCGGCAGCGGAATCGGTCATGGTGTGATGTCGAGTGAGTGAGTAGTCTTCAGTCGCCGCCATCTTGCCGCCAGCCCATTTGGCACGAATGCCAATCATGCATCAAAAAATGCCAGAACGGCGTGTCACATGCCCTCCGGCGGGGTACTTCCTCACGTCGATCTTCGGTGCGTGCATGGCGCGTGACCGCCCCCCCCCCCCGGGGAAACCGGTCTCGTTACCGTCGTCTCATCCGCTGCGGCCTATACTTTTTGAACCACTTCGCGTGGCGCTCTTCGCTCGCGGTGGTTCATGCATGCGTCATCAGTCTGTTTGTGCGAGGAGAGCATCATGGCTCGCAAATTCATCGATTGCCGGGAATTCCCCAGCGAAATGAACTGTTCGGTCGCGCTTAGCGCAGACTCCGAAAGCGAATTGCTGGAGGCCGCCGTGCAGCATGCGGTCACGGTCCACAAGCATGCCGATTCGGCAGAGCTTCGTTCGCTTCTGACATCCCTTTTTCATGACGGCACACCGCCAGTAGAATCGCCGCGCAAAGCCTGACGCCCTCGCGCACGAACGGACACGTCGACGCGCCAAGTCGGTGCGCACCAATACGGCGCGCCGTCGCACCACCGTGTCTCGCGCGCACGGCGGACCTCCTGAAAATCTTCCCCCACCGCCCCCGTCGCCACGCCATCGGCGCGTGATGGCACATAGTGACGGGACGCTGGCACGACCCTTGCGTTAATTCCCCGATACCGGATCGACCGGTCTAACCAGGAAAGGGGAAGACGTACCATGAAACGACGCACGCTACTCCAGATGGCGGCCCTCTCGGGCGCCGCATCGCTCACCGGCATGGCGCCCAACTTGTTCGCGCAGAGCAAGCAGCCCATCAAGGTCGGTATCCTGCATTCGCTCTCGGGCACGATGGCCATCTCGGAGACGTCGCTCAAGGACGTCGCGCTCATGACCATTGCCGACATCAACGCCAAAGGCGGCGTGATGGGCCGACCGCTCGAAGCCGTGGTCGTCGACCCCGCCTCGAACTGGCCGCTCTTCGCCGAGAAAGCCCGCCAGTTGCTCACCAAGGACAAAGTCGCCGCCGTATTCGGCTGCTGGACGTCGGTGTCGCGCAAGTCGGTGCTGCCCGTCTTCGAAGAACTCAACGGGCTGCTCTACTACCCGGTGCAGTACGAAGGTGAAGAGATGTCGAAGAACGTCTTCTATACGGGTGCTGCGCCGAATCAGCAGGCGATCCCCGCCGTGGAGTACGTGATGAGCAAGGAAGGCGGCAGCGCCAAGCGCTTCTTCCTGCTCGGCACCGACTACGTCTACCCGCGCACGACCAACAAGATCCTGCGTGCCTTCCTGCACTCGAAAGGTGTTGCCGACAAGGACATCCAGGAGGTCTACACGCCGTTCGGCCACAGCGACTATCAGACCATCGTCGCCAACATCAAACAGTTCGCGCAGGGCGGCAAGACCACCGTCATCTCCACGATCAACGGCGATTCGAACGTGCCGTTCTACAAGGAACTCGGCAATCAGGGCCTGAAGGCGACGGACGTGCCGGTCGTGGCGTTCTCCGTTGGCGAAGAGGAACTGCGCGGCATCGACACCAAGCCGCTCGTGGGGCATCTGGCCGCGTGGAACTACTTCATGTCGGTCAAGAACCCGACCAACGAAGCGTTCAAGAAGGAATGGTTCGCCTATGTGAAGGCCAAGGGCCTGCCCGGCGGCGACAAGCGCGTGACGAACGATCCGATGGAAGCCACCTTCGTGGGCATGCACATGTGGAAGCAGGCCGTCGAGAAGGCAGGCAGCGTCGACGTCGACAAGGTGCGCACCGCCATGATCGGCCAGACGTACAAATCACCGGACGGCTTCGACATGGTCATGGATGGCAACCACCACCTGCACAAGCCGGTGATGATCGGCGAAATCCGCCCGGACGGTCAGTTCAACGTGGTGTGGAAGACGAAGGCACCGGTACGCGCTCAACCGTGGAGCCCGTTCATTGCGGGTAACGAAGGCAAGCCCGACAAGGTCTGATCTTCCTTCCATTCCTTGCGCCGGAGCCGCACTCCGCCCTCCGGCGCATGCAGAGGTTTCGCATGATAACGATAAGACGCTGGACCGCTGCCGCCCTTGTCCTGCTTTCGCTGGGCGCTGCGCTGACAATCTCCCAACCCGTGCGTGCTGCCGTCACCGACGCCGACCTCACCGCCCTCGCAGGCGACGACTTCGACGCCAAGGCACAAGCCATCGATCACCTTGCCGCCGACGGTTCGCCGCAGGCGGCCGCGCTCCTCAAGGCACTGGCCGACGACTCGGCCGTGACGGTGGGCGAGCGCCTCGCGATTCAGAAGGACGACAAGTACGTCGATCCGATCACGGGCGCGCCGGTCAAAGCCGACGACGCCGGATCGCTCACGCTGAACAACGTGCTGCGCGCCAAGGTTGCGACGGCCGCCGCCGCCGGTGCGCTGCTGTCGACCGATCGCGACGCGCGCGCACAAGCCATCGACACGATGTTGCAGAACCCGTCGCCCGCGTTCAAGACGCTGATCGAGCAGGCGCGTCAGAAGGAAACCGATCCGGCGTTGCGCAAACGTCTCGATCAGCTCTGGGCGCAGTCGGCGCTGCACGACACCGATCCGAAGAAACGTCGGGAAGCCATCGACCTGATTGCTGCCGCAGGCGATCCGCAGATGCGCGATCTGCTGCTGCCCATCGTCGCCAAACAAGCGGACGGCACTTACGCCGAGCCCGACGCCACCGTGCGCAGCGCTGCCGACATCGCGCTCACGCAACTGGCCGCCGCACAACGCCGCAGCGAGTTCTTCGGCACGGTGTTCGCCGGTCTGTCGCTCGGCAGCGTGCTGCTGCTCGCAGCCCTGGGGTTGGCAATTACGTATGGCCTGATCGGCGTCATCAACATGGCGCACGGCGAGTTTCTGATGGTCGGCGCGTATGCCACCTACGTCGTGCAGACGCTGTTCCAGCGCTTCCTGCCGGGCGCGTTCGACTTCTATCTCGTCGCCGCCGTGCCCGCCGCGTTCGTCGTGGCCGCCGCGCTCGGGTTCGTGCTGGAGCGCACCGTCATCAAGCATTTGTACGGACGCCCGCTGGAGACGCTGCTGACCACGTTCGGTATCAGCCTGTTGCTGATTCAGGGGGTGCGCACGCTGTTCGGCGCGCAGAACGTCGAAGTCGTCAATCCGTCGTGGATGAGCGGCGGCGTCGCCGTGCTGCCGAATCTGATGCTGCCGTACAACCGCATCGTGATTCTGGTGTTCGCGCTGGTGGTGGTGGCGCTCACGTGGTCGGTGCTCAATCTCACGCGCCTCGGCCTGTTCATTCGCGCCGTGACGCAGAACCGCTCGATGGCCGCGTGCGTCGGCGTGAAGACGGGGCGCGTCGACAGCTACGCCTTCGCTTTCGGCGCGGGCATCGCCGGTCTCGGCGGCTGCGCGCTCTCGCAGATCGGCAACGTCGGCCCGGACCTCGGTCAGAGCTACATCATCGACTCGTTCATGGCCGTGGTGCTGGGCGGCGTGGGACAACTCGCGGGGACGATCGTCGGCGCATTCGGTCTGGGCATCGCCAACAAGCTGCTCGAACCCGTGTGGGGTGCGGTGCTCGCGAAGATCGCCGTGCTGATCCTGATCGTGCTGTTCATCCAGAAACGCCCGCAGGGCATGTTTGCGCTCAAAGGGCGCAGTGCGGAGGCCTGAATGCAGACGTCTAACTTTCTTCCCGAAGGCGTCGCCCCGACGACACCACTGGACGTGCCCGCGCGTGCACGCCTGCTGCCGAAACACGTCGCACCGGTCCTGCTGGCCTTCGTGCTGGCGGTGATGGTGATCGTGCCGGTGTGTGCGCTGGTGTTGCCAGCCACACATCCGTTGCATCTGTCGGCATACGCCATGACGCTCGCGGGCAAGATCATGTGCTACGCGATTGCCGCGCTGGCGCTCGATCTCGTGTGGGGGTACTGCGGCATTCTGAGCCTCGGTCACGGCCTGTTCTTTGCGCTCGGCGGCTATGCGATGGGGATGTATCTCATGCGCGGCATCGGACGCGACGGCGTGTATCACAGCGACCTGCCCGACTTCATGGTGTTCCTCGACTGGAAGGAACTGCCGTGGTACTGGACCGGCACCGAGCATTTCGCGTGGGCGATGTTCCTCGTCGTGGCGCTGCCGGGCGTAGTGGCGTGGCTCTTCGGGTATCTGGCGTTCCGCTCGCGCGTGAAAGGCGTCTATCTGTCGATCATCACGCAGGCGCTCACGTTCGCTGCCATGCTGCTGTTCTATCGCAACGAGACCGGCTTCGGCGGCAACAACGGCTTCACCGACTTCAAGCGCATTCTGGGCTACTCGATCACTTCGGCGAACACACGCACGGTGCTGTTTCTGGTGACGTTCGCCGTGCTGGTCGGCGCGTTTCTGTTGTGCCGCGCATTGGTGGTCTCGAAGTTCGGACGCGTCGTCACCGCCATTCGCGACGGCGAGTCCCGCGCCATGTTCCTCGGCTATCGTCCGCTCAGCTACAAGCTGTTCGTGTGGACGCTGTCGGCCATGCTGTGCGGCATCGCCGGTGCGCTCTATGTGCCGCAGGTCGGCATCATCAACCCGAGCGAGATGGCCCCGGTCAACTCCATCGAAATGGCGATCTGGGTCGCCATCGGCGGACGTGGCTCCCTCATCGGTGCGATTGCCGGTGCGTTCATCGTCAACGGCGCGAAGAGCTTCTTCACCGCCTACTTCGCCGAATACTGGCTGTTCTTCCTCGGCGCGATGTTCGTGCTGGTGCCGCTGCTGCTGCCGCAGGGCGTGATGGGTCTGGTCACGCAACTCACCCGTCAGCGCGCTCGCCACGCCCCCGTCGCAGCCGAAGGCGATGTGCCCCATCCCGTTTCCGGAGACCGCGCATGAGACCCGATTACGACATCAGCTGGCAGCAGGCCGATGCGCCGGAGGCCTCCGTCTCGGTCAGTGGCGAAGCGACGGGCATGTCCCACCTCGTGGTACCCGGCGAGATCGACACGTCGCACGGCCTCATCCTGTATCTGGAGAACATCTGCGTTTCGTTCGACGGCTTTCGTGCGCTGAACGATCTGTCGCTGTCGATCAAGACCGACGAGCTGCGCTGCATCATCGGCCCCAACGGCGCGGGCAAAACGACGATGATGGACGTCATCACCGGCAAGACTCGCCCCGACTCGGGACGCGCCTTCCTCGGTCAGACACTCGACCTCACCCGACTGGACGAACCCGCCATCGCGCAGGCGGGTGTCGGGCGCAAGTTCCAGAAGCCAACCGTGTTCGAGCATCACAGCGTCTGGGAGAATCTCGAACTCGCGTGTGCGGGGGACAAGCGCTGGTTCCGCGCGCTGTGGGCTGTGCTGACGCCGACCATCAAACGCCGCGTCGAGGAGGTGCTGGCGCTCACGCATCTGGAACATCAGGCGCATGTGCGTGCGGGTCAGCTGTCGCACGGCCAGAAGCAGCGGCTGGAGATCGGCATGTTGCTGATGCAGCAGCCGCAACTGCTGTTGCTGGATGAGCCCGCCGCAGGCATGACCGACGAAGAGACCGCGCAACTGGCCGAGTTGCTCAACCGTCTGCGCGGCCATTGCTCGATGATGGTGGTCGAGCACGACATGGCGTTCGTCGCCGCGCTCGCAGGGGAGGCAGGTCTCGTGACGGTGATGGCCGAAGGCCGGGTACTCGCCGAAGGCACGCTCGACGCCGTGCAACGCGACGAACGCGTGATCGAATCGTATCTGGGACGCTGACCATGCTGGAAATTCACGCACTCAATCAGTTCTACAGCGGCAGTCACATCCTGCGCAACGTGGAGTTCACGGTGCCCGACGCGCAACTCACCGTGCTGCTCGGACGCAACGGCGTGGGCAAGACGACGCTGCTCAAATGCCTCATGGGCGTGGTGCCGGTGAAGTCGGGCAGCATCGCATGGCGCGGCAAGACACTGACATCGGCCCCCTCGTATGCACGCGTGTCGAGCGGCATGGCGTACGTGCCACAGGGTCGCGAGATCTTCCCGCGCCTCACCGTCGAAGAGAACCTGCTGATCGGTGCGGCGAGCCGCCCGTCGCGTGAAGCGAAGCGCGGTGTGCCGGACGACATCTACGAACTATTCCCCGTGCTGCGCGACATGAAACAGCGGCGCGGCGGCGATCTGTCCGGCGGACAGCAACAACAACTGGCCATCGGACGTGCGCTCATGAGCGACCCGCAACTGCTGATTCTGGATGAGCCGACGGAAGGCATTCAGCCATCGATCATCAAGGACATCGGACGCACGCTGCGACGCCTGGTGGACGAGCGTGGCATGACGGTGTTGCTGGTCGAGCAGTACTACGACTTCGCGCTCGAACTCGCCGACCACTATCGCGTGATGAGCCGTGGTGCCATCGTCGCAAGCGGGCTGGGCAAGGACATGGAAGCCGACGGCGTGCGGCACATGGTGGCGGTGTGATGGCGTCGGCGACAACCGGCTGGCACGCCGAGCTGACGCTCGGCTTCGAGCGCCATGACGCCCGCACGGTGCTCGCGACGCGCCGTCATCAGGGGCCGCTCGTGGTGCAGAAGTCGTTGCATCCGGAAGGCCCCGGCATCTGTCATGCGGTCGTCGTGCATCCGCCCGGCGGCATCGCGGGGGGCGACGCGTTGTCCATCGATATCGACGTCGGCCACGACAGCCACGCCGTGCTGACGACGCCCGGCGCAACCAAGTGGTACAAGTCGCAGGGCCGCTTCGGCACGCAGGACATTACGCTGACGGTGCACGACGGCGCAAAGCTCGACTGGTTGCCGCTGGAGAACATCGTATTCGAGCATGCGGATGCGCGTCAGCGCGTGACTGTGCGGCTCGGCGAGAACGCGACCGTCATCGGCTGGGACGCGACGCTGCTCGGCCGTCAGGCGGCAGGTGAGCAGTGGACACAAGGCCACTGGCGCTCGAACTTCGCACTGCGCGACGCGCAGGATCGTCTGCTGTGGGCTGAGCAGGCAGTGCTCGGCGCGGAGGATGCACAGCGCACCGGCGCGACCGGCCTCGCGAGCTTCCCCGTCTTCGCCGCGCTCTGGGCGGTCGGCCCGGCGTGTACGCGCGAGCTGGCCGAGACATTGGCCGAGGAACTGCCATTCAGCGAGGATATCCGTGCGGGCATCACGTGCCTGCCCGGCAATGTCCTCGTCTTGCGCGTGCTCGGCCGTGAGATGGAAACGGTGCGCCAACTGCTGATCGCGCATTGGCTCAAGCTGCGTCCTATCGTGCATGGTGCACCGGCGGAACCGCTGCGGATCTGGGCGACGTGAAGTCGTTGGCGACAACCGCACGCTGCCGATGCCGGGTAATGCCGACGGCGCAGCCATCCTCCAACGCACCATTACAGTGACAACATCGGCGTCGTACCGCCGATGTCGCCCCATTTCGCACCAATATCGGGCACGCCTCGAACGCATCAAGCGTTCCGCACATCGCGCACGTCGTTGACCGACGGACCCCGCCGCGACTTCCCACAAACCTGCGCACCACGCGACAGCGTCAGGCACGAATCCTGCTACCTCACTGTATCGACCGGTCTGACCAGACGCGTCGATCTTTTGCATTCCCCCTTCACCTCATGCCGCCTAATGCACTACGTCCTTGATTTCGCCGACCTGCGGCAGTACTTCGCGCTGTTCGTGCGCGGTGCCGCGCTGACGATTGCGCTCACGGCCGTCTCCACGGTCATCGGCGTAGTCATCGGTGCGCTGTGCGCTGCTGCGCGCGAGGAAGGCTCGAACGGGTTCAAGTTCTTCGCCGGACTCTACGTCGAGCTGTTCCGCAACACGCCGTTCATCGTTCAGCTGTTCTTCATCTTCTTCGGGCTGCCCAGCATCGGCATTCATATCGACGAGACGAGCGCTGCCATCATCGCCATGAGCCTGAACCTCGGCGCATACGCGACCGAGATCATTCGCGCCGGCATGCGCGCCGTGCCGCGTGGGCTTTCCGAAGCCGGCCTCTCGCTCGCCATGACGCGTGGGCAGATCCTGCGTCATGTGATCCTGCCGCAAGCATTCGCCAAGGTGTTCCCCGCGCTCGCCAGCCAGATCGTCATCGTGATGCTCGGCTCGGCCGTCGTCTCGCAAATCTCCGTCCCCGATCTGTCGTATGCGGCCAACTTCGTCCAGTCGCGCACGTTCCGCGCCTTCGAGAGTTACCTGATCGTCACCGCGCTCTATCTGGTGCTCGCCATCGCGCTTCGTCGTGTGCTGATGCGCGCCGCTCGCCGACTGTTTCGCGGCATGGTGAAGGGAGGCGCGCGATGATCGAGTTTTCGATAGCGGACATGCTGCGCGGTCTGATCCTCGCCGGACGCTGGACGCTCGCGCTCTCCGCCATCGCCTTCGTGTGCGGGGGACTGGTCGCGCTGTTGCTGCTGGTGATTCGCGTCGGACGTGTGCAATGGGCTGCGCGCGCCGTGGCGCTTTACATCGAAGTGTTCCAGGGCACGCCGCTGCTCATGCAGCTCTTTCTGGTGTTCTTCGGCCTGCCGTTGCTCGGGCTGGAAGTGTCGCCGTGGGTGGCGGCGGCAGTGTGTCTCACGCTCTACACGAGCGCGTACCTGACGGAAATATGGCGCGGTTGTGTCGACGCCATCCCGCACGGTCAGTGGGAAGCGTCGTCCAGTCTGGCGATGCGTCACAGTGAACAGTTGCGTCACGTGATCCTGCCGCAGGCGCTGCGCATCGCGATTGCGCCGACGGTCGGCTTCTCGGTGCAGGTCGTCAAGAGCACGGCGCTCGCGTCGATCATCGGCTTCGACGAACTCACCAAGACCGGCACCATGCTTACCAATGCGACGTTCCAGCCATTCACCGTGTACGGCCTCGTCGCGCTGCTCTACTTCGCTGCCTGCTATCCGCTGTCGCTGTGGGCGCGTCATCTCGAAAGGAAACTCCATGTCGCTAATTAAGGTCCGGGGCATGCAAAAGCGCTTCGGCGAAAACCCCGTGCTGCGAGGCATCGACATGGAAGTCGAACGCGGTCAGGTCGTTTCGATCATCGGTAAGAGTGGCTCGGGAAAAAGCACGCTGCTACGCACACTCAACGGTCTGGAGCGGTTCGATGCGGGCAGCGTGGACGTGGACGGCGTGCTGGTCGGCGCACGCGACACCGATCTTCGCGCGCTGCGTCTGAAGGTCGGCATGGTGTTCCAGCAGTACAACCTGTTTCCGCATCTGACGGCGGGCGAGAACGTGATGCTCGCGCAGAAGGTCGTCAAGAAGACCGCGAAGCACGACGCCCGCGAAGTCGCCCGCACGATGCTGGCCAAAGTGGGGCTGGCCGACAAGTTCGACAGCTACCCGTCGCAACTCTCGGGCGGCCAGCAACAGCGCGTGGCGATTGCCCGTTCACTTGCGATGCATCCTTCGGTGCTACTGTGCGACGAGATCACCTCGGCGCTCGATCCCGAACTCGTCGCGGAAGTGCTCAAGGTGCTGGAAGACCTCGCCGCCGAAGGCATGACGCTGATTCTCGTCACGCACGAGATGCGCTTTGCCCGCCACGTATCGGACCGCGTGGTGTTCATGCATCAGGGGAAGATCTGGGAGTCCGGCGATCCGGAACAGCTCTTCACACAGCCTGCAACGCCGGAATTGCAGCGGTTCATCGCGCAATGACATTCAACCCTTTGCTCACCCTTCGCACCGAAATTCACTCGTCACGATGAAGCTCACTCCCCGCGAAAAAGACAAGCTGCTCATCTTCACCGCCGCCCTGCTGGCCGAGCGCCGACGCGCTCGCGGCCTGAAGCTGAACTACCCCGAAGCCGTGGCCTTCATCAGCGCCGCGCTGATGGAAGGCGCGCGCGACGGACGCACCGTCGCCGACCTCATGCACTACGGCACCACATTGCTCACGCGCGACGACGTCATGGAAGGCGTGCCCGAGATGATTCCCGACATTCAGGTCGAAGCCACCTTTCCCGACGGCACCAAGCTCGTCACCGTGCATCACCCGATTCCGTGACCTGACTTGACGGTGCACGTGTATCGCATCGCCTGTCATCGATAACCATAGACAACAACATTTCGCTGCACTTTAAGGATGCCCCCCATGGCCCGCCTCGAAAACACGTCTGACGCGCACATTGCGCTCCCCGCCTCCGCCCGCTCAACCGGCGCAGGTCGTCTTCGCCACCCTATGGCTCGCGTGGCCACGGGCCTTGCGCTGCTTGCCACATCGGGTGTCGCGCTGGCCCACCCGGGTCATCCGGGCCATGACGCCGTGAGCAGCTTCGCCGCCGGCTTCCTGCACCCGCTGACCGGCGCGGACCACCTCTGCGCGATGATCGTCGTGGGGTTGTGGAGTTCGCTGACGTCCAAACGCGTCTGGGCCGCGCCGCTCGCCTTCGTCGCCATGCTGGCCGCTGGCGGCCTGCTCGGCATGATGCATTGGTTCTCCCTGCCGGGTGTCGAGCCGATGATCGCCGTCTCGCTGCTCGTTCTCGGGCTGATGCTCGCGACACGCGCGCAACTGCCGGGATGGGCAGGCGCAGCGGTCGTCGGCACGTTTGCCGTCTTCCATGGTTTCGCCCACGGTGCGGAGCTTCCCACCGAAGCCAGCGCGATGCATTACATGGCCGGCTTCCTCGTCGCGACCGGCATGTTGCACTGCATTGGCATCGCTGCGGGTGTGGCGCTGCGCCATCGCACGGTGTGGGTGCCGCGCGTGCTGGGCGCGGGTGTGTTGGCTTATGGCGTGACGCTGCTCGCCGCAGCGGCCTGACGCCGGTTGCTGCCGCCAGGAGACGCCCATGATTCCCGGAGAACTGCTTCCCGCCGCTGGCGACATCACGCTCAACGAGGGGCGTGAGACCGTCAGCGTGACCGTGGCCAACACCGGCGACCGTCCGATCCAGATCGGCTCGCACTTCCACTTCTATGAAGTCAACGATGCCCTGCAATTCGACCGCGAAGCGGCGCGCGGCTTTCGGCTGAACATCGCCGCCGGCACCGCCGTTCGCTTCGAGCCGGGGCAACAACGCACGGTAGAACTCGTGGCGCTGGCGGGCGACCGCCGCGTCTATGGTTTCGCGGGTCGCGTCATGGGGGCGCTATGAAAATCTCTCGCCGCGCCTACGCGGAAATGTTCGGACCGACCACGGGCGACCGGCTGCGTCTGGCCGATACGGAACTCATCGTCGAGATCGAACGCGACTACACGATCTACGGCGAAGAGGTGAAGTTCGGCGGCGGCAAGGTGATTCGCGATGGCATGGGGCAATCGCAGCGCACGCGTGCGGACGTGGTCGACACCGTGATTACCAACGCCGTCATCATCGACCATTGGGGCATCGTCAAAGCGGACATCGGTCTGAAGGACGGACGCATCTGGGGCATCGGCAAGGCCGGAAATCCCGACATTCAGCCCGGCGTGACGATCCCGCTCGGGGGTGCTACGGAAGTCATCGCCGGTGAAGGCATGATCGTCACCGCAGGTGGCATCGATTCGCATATTCACTTCATCTGCCCGCAGCAGATCGAGGAAGCGTTGTCGTCGGGTGTCACGACGTTGCTCGGCGGCGGCACAGGCCCCGCGACGGGCACCAATGCGACCACCTGTACGCCGGGGCCATGGCACATGGAGCGCATGTTGCAGGCCGCCGACGGCTGGCCCATCAACCTCGGCTTTCTCGGCAAGGGCAACGTCAGTCAACCCGAGCCCTTGATGGAGCAGATCGAAGCCGGGGCCATCGGTCTGAAGCTGCATGAGGACTGGGGATCGACGCCCGCAGCCATCGACGCGTGTCTCTCAGTGGCCGACGCCACCGACACCCAAGTCGCGATTCACACGGACACGCTGAACGAAGGCGGCTTCGTCGAAGCGACAGTCGCCGCCATCAAGGGCCGCACGATCCACACGTATCACACCGAGGGCGCGGGCGGCGGTCATGCACCGGACATTCTGAAGGTGTGCGGCGAACCGAATGTGCTGCCGTCGTCCACCAATCCGACGCGGCCTTACACCGTCAACACGCTCGACGAGCATCTCGACATGCTGATGGTCTGCCATCACCTCGACCCGGCGATTGCGGAGGACATTGCGTTTGCCGAGTCGCGCATTCGTCGCGAGACGATTGCGGCCGAGGACATCCTCCACGATCTCGGCGCGCTGTCGATGATCTCGTCGGACTCGCAGGCCATGGGGCGTGTCGGGGAAGTGGTGATGCGCACCTGGCAGACGGCGCACAAGATGAAGGTGCAGCGCGGTGCGCTGGGGACGGACCCGTCGGCGTCGGACAACTTCCGCGTGAAGCGGTACGTCGCGAAGTACACCATCAACCCGGCAATCACGCATGGCATGGCGCATGAAATCGGGTCCATCGAAGTCGGAAAGTGGGCCGATCTGGTGTTGTGGGAACCGGCGTTCTTCGGCGTGAAGCCATCGCTGATTCTCAAGGGCGGCATGATCACGACGGCGCTGATGGGCGACCCGAACGCGTCGATTCCGACGCCGCAGCCGGTGCATTACCGCGAGATGTTCGGCGCACGAGCGGGGGCGCTAGCACGCACGTCGCTGACGTTCGTCTCCCAAGCAGCGTACGATGGCGACGTGGCTGGCCGTTTCGGGCTGGCCAAACGCATCGTGCCGGTGCGCAATATCCGGCAGGTGACCAAGGCCAACATGATCAATAACGACTGGCTGCCGAACATCAGCGTCGATCCCGAGACCTATCAGGTCATCGCGGACGGGCAATTGCTGACGTGCGAGCCCGCCACCGTGTTGCCCATGGCCCAACGCTACTTTCTTTTCTGATTTCGCCGAGCCATGTCGCAAGATTCCGAATCGTCCGCTGCTGAGAACCCCCTGTCGTCGACTGCGGCTTTGCGTCGCGTCGAGAAGCGCTTCGAAGCGGGACGCATCGCCGCCCCGCTCGCGCGCCGCGCCCCGGCACTCGTGCTGCCGTTCGACGCGCGCAGCAAGAGTCGTCTTCGCGCGACGCTGGAGACGGGGGAAGAGGTCGCGCTGTTCCTGCCGCGCGGCACCGTGCTGCGCGGAGGCGATGTGCTCGTCGCGGACGACGGCGGATTCATCCGCGTGGAAGCGGCGGCGGAGACGGTGTTGCTCGTCAGCGCGCCGACGGCCCTCGCGCTCACCCGCGCCGCGTATCACCTGGGCAATCGTCATACCCCGGTGGAAGTGGGCGACGGGTACCTCAAGCTTGAATATGACCCGGTCTTGCGCGACATGCTGCTGCGGCTCGATGTCGATGTCGCCGAAGCACTGATGCCCTTCGAGCCGGAAGCCGGTGCTTACGGTGGCGGGCACAAGCACGGTCACGACGCGACCTACGCCGAAGACTTCGAACTCGCGCAGCGGGTGTTTCACGAGCATCACGGTCATGACCATGATCACGGACATGAGCACGGGCACGTTCACGGTCCGGGCTGCGGTCATGATCACTCGCATAGTCACGACCACAATCATGTGCATGGCCCGGGCTGCGGTCACGATCACTCGCATGCGCACGGCCACGATCACGGACACGTGCATGGGCCTGACTGCGATCATGATCACGCGCATTCCCACGATCATGATCACGCGCACGACGATCGTCATGAACATGGCCCGGACTGTGGTCACGATCACGCAACCGTTGCAGGCGGCGAATCTCCGACAGTGAGCCCAAGCGATGACGGCAAGCCTGCCCAGCCCTCTCACTGAGCCGGTCGCGGCAGCGTCGCTGCAATCACTTGCGGCGCTGCTTCACCTCGCCTCGCCTGCGCTGCCTATCGGTGCCTTCAGCTATTCCCAGGGCCTCGAAGCAGCGGTCGAGCACGGCATCATCCACGACGCCCCCAGCGCCGAGCGCTGGATCGCCAGCCAGCTCGACGGCGTCTTCACGACAGGCGAAATGGCCTTGCTCGCGCGCCAATGGCGTCACTGGCAGGCGCGCGACGTCGCGGCGTTACGCCAGGTCAACGACTGGCTGCTCGCCACACGTGAGACCGCGGAACTGCGCGCCGAAACCGAACAGATGGGCTGGTCGCTCACCCAACTCGCGGTGTCGCTCGAATGGGGCGATGCCGAACAGCGTGCGCATCTGTCGTCGCTCAAACCGATTGCCCTGCCGACGGCCTTCGCCTTCGCTGCACTGACGCATGGCGCGCCGTTGCCGGATACGCTCGTCGCTTACGCGTTCAGTTGGCTGGAGAATCAGGTCGCCGGCGCACTCAAAGCCGTGCCGCTCGGGCAACTGGCGGCACAGCGCGTCATCGTTGCATTGCGTCCGCGCGTGGTCGACGCCGCCCATCGCGCCGCGTCGCTGCCGGACGATCAGATCAATACGTTTTCCCCGGCGCTCGCCATTCTGGCGTCACGCCACGAAACACAGTACTCACGGTTGTTCCGTTCGTAAGACGCGAGTTTCGCGTCGCCCTATTCGTCAGTTCCTGCGCCAACTTTCACTCACCGCCACCACGACATTCGCCATGACGACATCCGCCAATGCCCGTCGCACCAAGAAGAATCCGCCGCTGCGTGTCGGCATCGGAGGCCCGGTCGGCTCCGGCAAGACCACGTTGACCGAGATGCTCTGTAAAGCGATGCGCGATCGCTACGACCTCGTCGTCATCACGAACGACATCTACACGAAGGAAGATCAACGTCTGCTGACGGTCGCCGGCGCGCTGGAGCCGGAACGGATTCTCGGTGTGGAGACCGGTGGTTGTCCGCACACCGCCATTCGCGAGGACGCCTCGATCAACCTCGAGGCCGTCGAGCGCATGCTGGATCGCTTCCCCGATGCGGACGTCGTGATCATCGAGTCCGGCGGCGACAACCTTGCCGCGACGTTCAGTCCCGAGTTGTCGGACCTGACGATTTACGTGATCGACGTCGCTGGCGGCGAGAAGATCCCTCGCAAAGGCGGCCCGGGCATCACGAAGTCCGACCTGCTGGTGATCAACAAGACCGACCTTGCACCATACGTCGGCGCGTCGCTCGACATCATGCGCTCCGACACCCAGAAGATGCGCGGCATGCGTCCGTTCGTGATGGGCAACATGAAAGAGGGCAAGGGCCTTCAGGAAATCATCAGCTTCATCGAAGCGCGCGGGATGCTGGCGTGACGCGATGCTCGCGCCGCCAGCATTTTCCGTTAAGCGTTAAGCGGATAGTCCCTGGGAGGCCAGGGACGATTCACGCTTCGTAAAGACATGATGGTGATGGCATTCTCCTTCAACCGGTAGATCATTTGGTAACGCTTGTGAGGCACGATCACTCGTGCGTCGTCCGATTTATGGAGGCGCCCCAGTCTTGGAAAGGTACGCAGATTTCTCAAGGCGCGTTCTACACAAACATTCAGACTCAAAGCTGCGCGGGGATGGGCGTTCGACAACTGATTCCAGATGATGAGACGTTCTCGCAGCGCATAGTCTGACCAACGAATCGTCACAGTCACAGCGTACTCAACAGTCTCCGGTTGTATTCCTCGAACTCTGCACTAACAATTTCATCCGGCACGGTACGCCCGGCTTCAATGTCCCTCAGTCCCATCAGCACCCCGAAGAACTCTTCTACATCGAGTTCATCGGGATCGTGTGGCGTCTCAAAGTACCCGGGGTTTAGATCAATAGAGCATCCGGTCTTTACGACTTCGCTAGGCAACTTGCGGCCAGCGGCGACATCCGCGAGTCCGCGAATCGTCGCTTCGTACAACATCTGCGCTTCGCGGCGAATTTCTGCTTCCTCTTCCGGGCTGATGTCGAGTGGCGGTATTGGGATGGGTTCATACGCCGACTGGTGGCGTGGAAAACGGTCGGAGGACTGCTGTTCAACAATCTGCATCGTGATTCCTGACTAGGATTTGGGCGGGGGGCCACTCACGCGAGTGTTGCCAAATTAATCGTCAGGAAGGGGGCGAGTCAATCGGGTCGGGAGATTTCTCGGGCGATTCCTAAGCGGATCGCCCATTTTTCAGATGTCCCGACCGGATTACCGCTGGGCGACCGAAAACCCGTGTTCGCGAAGGAGTTGGAGCACCCCGTGCGGGCCGCCCAGATGCAACGTGCCGACCGCGACGAACACCGGCTTGCCCGGATCCGCGAGGAACAGCATCCGCGCCAAAAAACGACGGTTGCGTGAGTAGAGAATGCGCTCGTCGATGGCATCCGCCAACGTCGCATTGCGTCGCACTTGCAGCGCTTTACTCTGCGACCAGTCGAACACCAACTCGGCATCACCCGCGCGCCACAGACGGTGCAATTCCTCCACCTGCGCCGTCGCCTTCTTCGGCGTGAGCACCAGCTCCTGCGCCAGCAACTCGTTCTGCTGAGCCGCCGTCAGACCGGTGAACGCGTCCATCTGCTCGGCCAGCGACTCGAGACCGACGATGCGGCCGCGATAGATGTTCTCCAACTGGTTTTCCGTGCCGTACTCGGTTTGCAGGTCGGCGCCCATCGAATCCAGTGTCTCGACGAGTAGCGCCGCCAGCCACGGACGCATGTGGCGAATCTCGGCGAGCATCGCCGGATTACCCTTGAGACGGTCGCGCAACTGGCGCCAGAGCGGCGCAGGGATCAGCCTCGGCAGGCAGGCGCGCGAGCACATGCCGTATTTCTGGACGTCGTCCTGCGACATCGTCAGATCGTCGGGTGACAGCTCGAACGCCACCACCTTCGACACGCGCAGCGCATCGACCACCACTTTGCGGAACGGATAGTCGTCGGGTTTGCCCACGTGCAACGTGCCCATCACGTAGATGGTCATGTCACCCTTGCGCGCTTCATAGAACGGGAGATTGGCGCCCGGCGGCGGTTCGCCGGGCTCGGGGACCACCAACGGGAACGTTCGCGGTGCCACCGCGCGCGGAACGGCGGTCGTCGCCGCATCCAGCGTGACGGCCAGCGTCATCAGCAAGCAACCCAACAGCCAGCCGGTCAATGCAACGCCCCGGCGCACATGCGTCGCGCGTGGTGGTCCACCCAATCTCGTTATCCCTCTATCTCTTCGACCCGATGGCACGCCACCCGACGTCCTTCGATCTCTCGCAATTGCGGCACTTCCTGACGGCATCGGTCGACGGCATACGGACAGCGCGGCGCAAACGCACACCCCGGCGGTGGGCGCAGCGGCGACGGCAACTCGCCGATCAGCGGAATCTTCACACGCCGCTCCGACGCCTTGATTGCCGGCGTCGCCGACATCAATGCCTTCGTGTACGGATGCAGCGGCTTGCCGAACACGGCGGCCTTGGGACCGTGTTCGACCGCGCGGCCGAGGTACATCACCATGACGTCGTCGGCCACATGCTCGACCACCGCGAGATTATGCGACACGAATACGTAACTCGTCGCGTATCGGTCCTGCAAATCCATGAAAAGATTCAGGATCTGTGCCTGAATTGAGACATCCAGGGCCGAAACCGGCTCGTCGGCAACCACAATGGCCGGCGACAGGATCATCGCCCGGGCAATCGCCACCCGCTGGCGCTGACCGCCCGAGAACATGTGCGGATAACGCGCCACATGCTCCGGACGCAGGCCGACGGTGCGCATCATCGCAGCGATCTTCTCGCCCCGCTCGGCGCGGCTGAGCGACGTGTTGATCGCCAGCGGCTCGTCGAGCGCCTGTCCCACCGTCTTGCGCGGGTTGAGCGACGCGTACGGGTTCTGGAACACCATCTGGATGCGCGTGCGCAGCGGTGCCAGCTCGCCCGCCGATGCCGTCGTGGTCTCCGTCGCATCGACGAAGAGTCTGCCGGACGTGGGCGTCTCGATCAACGTCAGCACCCGCGCCAGCGTCGATTTGCCGCACCCGGACTCGCCGACCACAGCCAGCGTGCGCCCCGCTTTCAGTTCGAACGACACGCCGTTAAGCGCCTTGACGCTCGCCTGCCCCCTCAGCAACCCGCGGTTGACCGTGTAAAAACGCGTCAGATCCTGCGCGGCCAGCACCACGCGGTCATCTGGCGCACCTGCCTGCGGACTGGCCGGAGGCGTCGCAAATACCGTTTCGCTCATTGCGCCCCTCCCGTCGACTGTCCCATCGCCACTTCACCCGTGCCATGCGGCAACGGCTTGAAACACCGCACCATCGGCGAACCTACCGCCCCCGGCCCGACATAGGGCGTCAGCGCAGGCTGCACTTCGCGGCAGTGGTCGTCGGCGTAGGGACAACGCGGCGACAACAGACAGCCCGCCGGGCGGTCCTCGCGCCCCGGCACCACGCCCGGCAGCGTGTGCAATCGGCGCACACCCCGGTTGTGCTCCGGAATCGCCGAGAGCAGCGCCTCCGTGTAAGGGTGATGCGGCGCGTCGAACAGCGCCGGCACCTGCTGGACTTCGATGACCTGCCCGGCATACATGACGGCCACCTTGTGCGCGACTTCCGCCACGACCGCGAGATCGTGGGAAATCAGCACGAGCGACATGCCATAGTCCTTCTGCAGTTGCAGCAGCAAGGCCATGATCTGGGCCTGAATGGTGACGTCCAGTGCGGTCGTCGGCTCGTCGGCGATCAGCAGTTTAGGACGGCACGCAATCGCCATGGCGATCATGACGCGCTGGTTCATCCCGCCCGACAACTGGTGCGGATAGGCACCGAGCCGGTTGGCGGCGTCGGGAATCTCGACCTGCTCCAGCAGCTCGACGATCCGCTCACGCAGCGCCCGCCCGCGCAATCCCATGTGACGGCGCAGCACCTCGCCGATCTGATAGCCGATGGTGAAGCTCGGGTTCAGACTGGTGAGCGCGTCCTGAAAGATCATCGAGACGTCACGCCCGACGATATTGCGACGCTCGCGTTTGGACGCGTGGAGCAAGTCGCGTCCGTCGAATCGGACTTCATCGGCGGTGACGTGACCGGGCGCGTCGATAAGGCCCATGAGCGCGAGCATCGTCACACTCTTGCCGGAGCCGGATTCGCCGACCACGCCAAGGATCTCGCCCTGGCCGACGTCGAGGTCGATGGCGTCGACAGCACGTGCGCCGTCGAAGTCGACCGATAGATTTCGAATGGAGAGCAGGCTCATGCGATGCGTTTCAGTTTGGGGTCGAGGGCATCGCGCAGGCCGTCGCCGACCAGGTTGATGGCAAGGACCGAGATGACGATCGCGAGTCCCGGCAGCGTCACAATCCACCAGGCACTTTCCATATAGTCGCGTGCGGACGCGAGCATCGAGCCCCACTCCGCGAGCGGGGGCTGCACGCCAAGGCCGAGAAAGCCGAGCGCCGCCGCGTCGAGAATGGCCACCGAGAAGCTCAGCGTCGCCTGCACGATGAGCGGTGCCGCGCAGTTCGGCAGCACCGTCGAGAACATCAGGCGCAGCGTGCCCGCCCCGGCCATGCGCGAAGCAACGACGTATTCACGCTGCAACTCGCCGATGGCCGCCGCGCGCGTCAGACGCACGTACGCCGGCAACGTTACGATCGCAATGGCGATGGTCGTATTGGCCAGACCCGGGCCGATGACGGCCACCACAGCCACCGCCAGCAGCAGCGACGGCAGCGCCATCATCATGTCCATCAGACGCATGATCGGCGTGTCGAGCCAGCGCGGGAAAAACGCCGCCAGCAGCCCGAGCAGAATGCCGGGAATCAGCGAAAGCACTACCGACGACAGACCGATCCAGAACGACAGGCGCGCGCCGTGAATCAGACGCGAAAGAATGTCGCGTCCGGCCTCGTCAGTGCCGAGCAGAAAGCGCGTGTTGCCACCCTCGAACCATGCCGGCGGAATCTTCACGAAGTCGCGGTATTGCTCGATGGGACTGTGCGGGGCGATGAACGGCGCAAACAGCGCAGCCGCGAACATCAGCAACAGGATGATGGCCGCGACGGTTGCGCCACGGTTAGCGGTAAAGCTGCGCAGGAACTCCCGGATCAGGCGCGCGCGCGGCGTGGCCGTGACGGCGGCGGGAGGCGGCAGCGTAGCAGGCGTGTCACTCATTGTTGACCTCCTCAGTGCCGGATGCGCGGGTTGACGACGCCGTAGAGCACGTCGACCAGCAGGTTGACCAGAATCACGCCCGTCGCGATGAGCAGAATGCCGCCCTGCACTACCGGATAGTCGCGTCGGAGAATCGCATCGATCAGCCACTTACCGATGCCGGGCCACGAGAAGACGTTCTCGGTCAGCACCGCACCCGCGAGCAGCGTGCCGACTTGCAGCCCGATCACCGTGATGACGGGAATCAGCGCATTGCGCAGCGCATGCACGACGATCACGCGCCACGGCGACAACCCCTTCGCGCGCGCCGTGCGAATGTAGTCTTCACGCAGCACTTCGAGCATCGCGGAGCGCGTCATGCGAGCGATCACCGCGAGCGGCACGGTGCCGAGCACGATGGTGGGCAGAATCAGGTGGCTGACCGCCGAGCCGAACGCGCCCTCGTCTCCCGAGAGCAAGGTGTCGATGAGCATGAAGCCGGTCACGCTCGGTACGTCGTATTCCACGCCGATGCGCCCCGATACGGGGGTCCATTGCAGATCTACGGAGAACAGCATGATGAGCAGCAGCCCCCACCAGAAGATCGGCATGGAGTAGCCGGTGAGCGCAGCCCCCATGGTGGTGTGGTCGAGCATCTTCCCGCGCCGCAGCGAAGCGGCAACGCCTGCCGGCAAACCGACGGCGAGCGCGAAGATCATCGCGCAGAGGGCCAGTTCCAGCGTGGCCGGGAAGCGGGCGAAGAACTCGTGCAGCACGCCTTCGTTGGTGACGATGGAGCGACCGAGGTCACCCTGTGCGGCGTGCTTCAGATAGACGAAATACTGCGTGGTGAGCGGCTGGTCGAGTCCGAGCCGCTTCATCGCTTCGGCGTGCATGACGGGATCGAGATTGCGCTCGCCCACCAGCACTTCGATCGGATCGCCAGGAATGAGGTGAATGAGCGCGAACGCGAGGACGGTGATGCCGATGAACGTCGGGATCACCATGCCTAGTCGTCTCAGGACGAATCTCAGCATAGGAATGTTCCGTGGGGGCGTCGCGCGCCGCCGGTCCCCGGCGCAGGGACAAGTGGCGCATTGCCGCGTTAGTCAATCTTGTCAGTCGTGGACGATCTTCTGTCCGGGTGCTGCAAACTGGCCCGGGCGCGGCGGCCGGGCCAGTTCGCTTTCTTCTTGTCGTTAAAACGTCATCCGGCTTAGTCGAGTGACACGCCGGCAAAGCTGTTACGGCTGAACGGGCTGAGCTTGAAGCCCTTCACGTTCGTGGCCATCGGCTTGTACTGCGTCGAGTGCGCGATGGGCGAGAACGGCAGTTGCTGCGCGAAGATGTCCTGCGCCTGCGTGTAGAGCTTGGTGCGCTCCTTGACGTCGGTCGTCTGACGCGCCTGCTTGATGAGATCGTCGAACGGCTTGTAGCACCACTTCGAGAAATTGTTGCCGTTCATCGAGTCGCAGCCGAGCAGCACGCCGAGCCAGTTGTCCGGATCGCCGTTGTCGCCGGTCCAGCCAATGAGCATGGCATCGTGTTCGCCAGCCTTGGCACGCTTGATGTACTCACCCCATTCGTACGTCACGATGTTCGCCTTCACGCCAATCTTGGCCCAGTCGGCCTGAATCATCTCGGCCATCAGCTTGCCGTTCGGGTTGTACGGACGCTGCACCGGCATGGCCCACAGCGTGATCTCGATACCCTTCACGCCCGCCTTGTCGAGCAGGGTCTTGGCCTTCTCGGGATCGTAGCTGGCCGACTTGATGTTCTTGTCGTAGGACCATTGCGTCGGCGGCATCGGTGCACCGTTCGACAACTGGCCGGCCGAGCCGTACACGGACTGGAGGATCGCCTTCTTGTTGATCGCCATGTCGAGCGCCTGACGCACTTCCACGCGATCGAGCGGTGCCTTCTTGACGTTGTACGCCACGTAGCCGAGGTTGAAGCCCACCTGATCCGGCATCTTGATCTTCGATGCCTTGCCCTGCGCCTGGATGTCGGCCTTGAGCGCATCGACGTCTGCCGGACGCGGATACGTCACGACCTGGCATTCGTTGCGCTTGAGCTTCTGGATACGCACGTTGGCGTCCGTCGTGATGGCGAACACCAGCTTGCCCACCTTCGGCGGCAGGTTCGTGTTCCAGTACTCCTTGTTGCCGTCCAGACGCAGCGTGGCGTCCTTCGTGTAGCTGCGGAAGATGAACGGGCCGGTGCCGACCGGCTTGAGCGCGATGTCGCGCGGGTTGTTCGCGGCCATCAGCTTGTCTGCGTATTCCTTCGAGAGGATCGACGCGAACGACATGGCCAGGTTCTGGATGAACGGGGCGTCGACCTTCTTGAGCACGAAGCGCACGGTGTACGGATCGACGACCTCAATGCGTTCGATGTCCGCCTGCAAGCCCATGTCCACGTAGTACGGGAATTCCGCCGGGTAGGCCTTGCGGAACGGCATCTCACGGTCGCCCATGCGGTCGAACGTGAACTTCACGTCTTCGGCGTTGAAGTCGCGCGTGGGCTTGAAGTAGTCGGTGGTATGGAACTTCACACCCTTGCGCAGGTGGAAGGTGTAGATCTTGTTGTCCGGCGAGATGTCCCACTTCTCGGCCAGCGACGGCATCGTGCCCGTCTCGCCCGGTACGAAGGCAACGAGGCGGTTGTAGATCGCGTCGGCGGGATCGAAGTCGGTGCCGGTGGTCAGTTGTCCCGGATCGAAACCGGCGGGGCTGCCCTCGGAGCAGTAGACGAGAGTCTTGTTCGGGAGCTCGACGGCTGCCGCGGGCGGGATCACTGCCGCTCCGGCGAGCACGGTTGCAGCCAACAGCAAACGCAGGGTGTGAGTCTGTTTCATAGGCTCCTCGTATTTTGAGTTGACGCCCGGCGACGATCAGCCGCCGAGCCCACGAGGGATATTACTTAACCTTCACCTACGGAACAACACGCCAAATCCCTACTAAATTGCCCATTTGTGGCGTTTTTGATTAGGAAATCGCCCAATATTGATTTGGATTGACTTCCTGAGCGCTCATCAGGCAGCAAACATTGCGCGCCCCGCCCGGCCGCGCCTCACAGGCCGAGGCGCTGCCACATGGCTTTGGTCGCTGCCGCCGCGTTGAGCGTATAGAAGTGCAGGCCCGGCGCGCCCTCCTTGAGCAGTCGCTCGCACAGGGCCGACACGACATCGAGACCGAAGGCGCGGATCGCTTCGCGGTCGTCGCCAAAGCCTTCCAACCGCTTGGCAATCCAGCGCGGCACTTCCGCACCGCACATTTCCGAGAACCGCATCATCTGCGAGTAGTTCGTGATCGGCATGATGCCCGGCACGATCGGCACGTCCACGCCGAGGCGAGCGACGTCGTCGACAAAGCGGAAGTAGGCGTCCGCATTGAAGAAGTACTGGGTGATGGCTGCGTTCGCGCCTGCCTTCACCTTGTTGGCGAAGTGTTCCAGATCGTGACGCGGCGACTTCGCCTGCGGATGGTATTCGGGGTAAGCCGCGACTTCGATGTGGAACCAGTCGCCCGTCTCGGCACGAATGAACTCGACCAGCTCGGACGCGTAGCGAAACTCGCCGATCTCGCCCATGCCCGACGGCAGGTCACCGCGCAGCGCCACGATGTGACGGATGCCGTTATTGCGGTACGTCGTGAGAATGTCGCGGATGTTGTCGCGGGTCGAGCCGACGCACGACAAGTGCGGTGCGGCGTCCACGCCTTCGCGCTGGATCTCGATGACGGTGTCGAGCGTGCCCTGCTGGGTCGAGCCGCCCGCGCCGAACGTCACCGAAACGAACTTCGGGCCGAGCGGAAACAGTTGCTCACGCGTCGCGCGCAGCTTCTCGGCGCCGTCGGCGGTCTTGGGCGGGAAGAATTCGAAACTGAAGGAAGGTTGCGTCATGATCGTCTTGTTATCGTGGGTGCCGTTCATGCCGCACGCCTGGCGTGCACGAAGAACTCCCGGTTGCCGTCGCCGCCGGCGATGGGACTGTCGAGCCATGCGGCCACCGTCAGTCCGAGCGCGTCACAGGCGGTGCGGATTTTTGTCTCCACTTGCGCGTACTGCGCGGTGTCTTTCACGAGGCCACCGCGTGCGATGTGCTCCCGTCCCACTTCGAATTGCGGCTTCACCAGCATCAGCAGGTCGCCCCCCGGCGCGAGCAGCGGGGTCACGGCGGGCAGCACCAGCGTGAGCGAGATGAACGACACATCGCCCACGATCAGATCGAAGCCTGCCTCGGGTACGGCGTTCAGTCCGCCGTCCATTGCCGCTTCCGCCAAACGCTCATCGAGCATTTCGCGCGACAGATGCCGCGCATTGATCCCTTCGAGCGACGCGAGCCGTGGCTCGCCCATCAAACGCGGATGCAGTTGTCCGTGCCCCACGTCGACGCCGACGATCTGCGCCGCGCCCGCCTGCAACAGGCAGTCCGCGAAGCCACCGGTCGACAGGCCGACGTCGAGCACCACGCGGCCCGTCATGTCGAGTCCCGTCGTGGCGAGTGCACCGGCCAGCTTGAGGCCGCCGCGCGACACGTAACGGTCCTCGTCCGGCAATCCGTCCGCTGCCGCACGCACTTCCAGTTCCTCGTCGCTCGCCACTGGCTGACTGGCTTTCTTGAGCGCCGTCTCGGTGCCGGCGTAATACACGCGTCCGGCATCGATCAGACGTTGAGCAACGGTGCGCGACGCCGCCAGCCCTCGGGAGACGAGGGCCTGATCGGCACGAAGAGCTTGCGACATGACTACGGATTTCCTGCAAAGAACCGTCGACGGATGGCCGTCGACACTTACACGTTGGAGACGCGATCGCCGAACACCAGCGCCGAGAGAATCCACGAAATCAGGCTGTACAGCAGCGAGCCGAAGAGCGCCGCCCAGAAGCCGGAGACTTCGAAGCCCTTGACCACATGTGAGGCCAGCCAGAACAACAGTGCGTTGATGACGAAGATGAACAGGCCCAGCGTCACCACCGTGACCGGCAGCGTGAGCACGACGAGCAGCGGGCGCAGGAACGCGTTGATCAGGCCGAGCACGACCGCAACGATCAGCGCCGTGCCGATGCCCTTGAGCTGAACGCCCGACACGATGTACGGCAAAACGAGAAGCGCGATGGCATTGATGAGCCAAATCAGCAGCAGACGCATGGCAAGCTCCGTAAAACTTGCCGGTGCACGGCAGTCATGCCAGCACCGGCGGTGGAAAATTCAGGAACAGCAAAAGCGGGTAATGCAGAGGTATCCGGGGCAAGCGCAACGGCAACTGACGCCGTCGCACCGCCCTTCCATCCATACCACTCAATACTACTCAGACCACGCGCCGCTCTGCGCCGGTGCCTCGCACTCCTCCGTGCGGGACATCGGCGACCAAGCGGCGCGGCACATCAATAACGGTAGTGCGAAGGCTTGAACGGACCGTTCTTGTCGACGCTGATGTACTTCGCCTGATCGTCGCTCAGCACGGTCAGCTCGGCACCGATGCGGCCCAGGTGCAGACGTGCGACCTTCTCGTCCAGATGCTTCGGCAGCACGTACACGCTGTTCTTGTACTTGGCACCGTGCACGAACAGTTCGATCTGGGCGAGCGTCTGGTTCGTGAACGAGTTGCTCATCACGAACGACGGGTGACCCGTGGCGCAACCGAGGTTCACGAGGCGGCCTTCGGCCAGCAGAATGATGCGCTTGCCGTCCGGGAAGATGATGTGATCGACTTGCGGCTTGATGTTTTCCCACTCGTACTTGCGGGTCGACGCCACGTTGATTTCCGAGTCGAAGTGACCGATGTTGCAGACGATGGCCTGATGCTTCATCGCGGCCATGTGGTCGTGATCGATCACGTGGAAGTTGCCCGTTGCCGTCACGAAGATGTCGGCCTTGTCGGCCGCGTATTCCATCGTCACGACGCGGTAGCCTTCCATGGCGGCTTGCAGTGCGCAGATCGGGTCGATTTCCGTGACCCACACCGTCGCGCCCAGACCGCGCAGGCTTTGTGCGCAGCCCTTGCCCACGTCACCGTAACCGGCCACGAGCGCGATCTTGCCCGCGATCATCACGTCGGTAGCACGCTTGATACCATCGACCAGCGACTCACGGCAGCCGTACAGGTTGTCGAACTTCGACTTGGTCACCGAATCGTTCACGTTGATGGCCGGGAACGGCAGCGTGCCGTCCTTTTCCATCTGGTACAGACGGTGCACGCCGGTGGTGGTCTCTTCGGTCACGCCCTTGATCTGCGACAGGCGCTTGCTGTACCACTGCGGATCGATTTCGATGTGACGCTTGATGGCGGCGTACAACGCGACTTCTTCTTCGTTGGTCGGGTTAGCCACGACCGACAGATCCTTCTCGGCCTTGCTGCCCAGAATCAGCAGCAGGGTGGCGTCGCCGCCGTCGTCGAGAATCATGTTGGCGAACTCGCCGTTCGGCCATTCGAAGATGCGGTGGCTGTATTCCCAGTACTCGTCGAGCGACTCGCCCTTGAACGCGAACACCGGAATGCCGGCAGCCGCGATGGCGGCGGCGGCGTGATCCTGCGTCGAGAAGATGTTGCACGAAGCCCAGCGGACTTCGGCGCCCAGCGCGGTCAGCGTCTCGATGAGCACGCCCGTCTGGATGGTCATGTGCAGCGAGCCGGCAATGCGCGCGCCCTTGAGCGGCTGGCTGGCCTTGAATTCGGCGCGCGTGGCGACCAGACCGGGCATTTCGCTCTCGGCAATGGTCAGCTCTTTACGGCCCCATGCCGCCAGATTGATATCGGCAACGTGGAAATCGGAGAATTTCGAATCGACTACGGCGTTCATCACGCCTCCTTTCTCTAAAGTCTAGATAGTTGGGACGTGAGCGCCGTTCTCGGGGCCCACGCGCCAACGATCCGGGGGGTAATCCGGCGGCCGGCGGGGCCAATAGGAAGGATCTTGAGCCTGGCAGCACTTCGGCTGTCGCAACGCTCCTCAAGACCCCGGCATTGTAGCAAAACTGATGCGCGAAGTTACGGCAGGAGCGACGTCCGAAGGGTTATTTTTGTCAGACGGGAAGATGGGCGATCAGCGGCGCGGCGAGCACCATGAGCACACCGTTGATCATCATGACGAGGCTGGCGACGACGCCTTCTTCGCCACCGATCTGGCGCGCCTTGGCCGTACCGAAGCCGTGAGCGCCTGCGCCGAACGGCGCACCGCGCGCCATACGCGTACGCAGCGGCAGCCACGACAGCAGCGCCTCGCCCAGCAACATGCCGATCAGCCCGGTGATGATGACGAAGAGGCCGACCAGATCGCGCGAACCACCGACCTGATCCGACACGACGAGCGCGAACGGCGTCGAAATCGAACGGGCCAGCAGGCTGCGCGCCATCTCCGGCGGCAATTCGAACAGCCGCGCGAGGACATACGAACTACCGACGGCCACGACCATGGCGACCAGCACGCCGAACGTCAGCGCAAAGGCATGGCGGCGAATGATGTCGCGATGCTCGTAAATCGGCACCGCAAAGGCGATGGTCGTCGGTCCCAGCAGCCATACGAGCCAGCGGGAATCGGCAATGTACGTCGTATACGAAATATCGCCGCCGATCATCACGCCGATGACGAGGATCGGCGCGAGAATCGCCGGACCGAGCCATACCTTGCCGAAGCGCGCATAAAGGCGCTTCGACACGTAATAGAAGAAGACAGTGAGAACGAGCAGCAGGAGCGCCGTATGATTCATGACAATTCCCGGCGAATGCGATCAGCGTGAGTGGCGGCGCGGATGACGTTGGATGCGAAGTCCATCGGCAACATCAGCGTGCATCGTGCGCACGGCGGGCCGGAATCCGGGCGAAGGCCACTTTCAGACGGCGCTCGGCGCGGCAGGCGAAGTCGACGGCCAGCGCGGTCGAGACCATCACGAGCGTGGTGCCGACACCGATCACGGCCAGCAGTTGCAAACCTTCCTCACGCAGCAGATCGGTGTATTGCATGACGGCGGCGACCAGCGGCACGAAGAAGAGGATCATCTCGGCCAGAAACCAGTCTGCGCCGCGCTTGATCTTCTCCGTCTTCAGCACGCCGCTCATAAGCAGCGCCACAACGACAAGCAGGCCCAGCACACCGCCCGGCAGGGGCAGATGAAAATGACGCGATGCAGCATCGGCCGCCAGATAGATACCCGTCAGGAGCGCGATTTGCCAGAGCACACCGACGACGCCCTTGCTACGGCGATACAGACGGCTGGCGATCATCTTGGTCATGGCTGACTCCCTAAGGGTTTTCCTGGATATTGGAAGCAGTATAGGAAGCGGCGCAACATAAATATAATGAATTAGTCGTATCAGAACGATTCCAAATTGGAATAATTTAAGTATTAACCCTAATAGTGCATAAGGAAGCCATACAGGACGGGGCTTTCCGCCGAATTGCACCATTAGGGTGCAACCGAGAGAACCAAAATGGAACTGCGTGCGTTGCGAGGATTTGTGGAGGTTGTGCGACAGCAGAGCTTCACGGCGGCGGCCGAAGCGTTGTTCGTCACCCAGCCGACGGTGAGCAAAATGGTCAAAGCGCTGGAGGACGAACTGGGCACACCGCTCATGTTGCGCGAGGAGCGCGGCATGGGGCGTCGGCTTCAACTGACCGATGCGGGACGCGTCGTCTTCGAGCGCGGTCAGGACGTACTCGCCGCGCACGCACGTCTGCAACAGGAGCTGGCGGATCTGGAGACGGTGTCGCGCGGCGAGCTGTCGATCGGCATCCCGCCGTTGGGGGGCGACCTCTTCATCCCGGTGATCGGTGCGTTCCATCAGCACTACCCGGATATCGAGATGAAGCTGTTCGAGACCGGCTCGCGGGCCATCGAGCAGGCGTTGCTGGCGGGCGAGATCGAGCTGGGCGCGGTGCTTCTGCCCATCGATCCGACGGTGCTGGACGTACTACCCGTCTGTCATTACCAGTTGCGTCTGATCGCGCCCCGGGAGTCTCGCTGGGAAGGCCGTGCTTCTGTCGGTCTCGGTGAATTGCGCGACGAGCCCTTCGTCTTCTACGGCGAAGGGTTTGCCTTATCGGAACTGGTGATTGCCGCGTGTCAGCGCGCGGGGTTCACGCCGAAGATTGCGGGCCGCTCAAGTCAGTGGGACTTCATCGCATCGATGGTGGATAACGGCGTAGGGATTGCGCTGCTGCCGGAGCCGTTCTGCGCGCGGCTGGACCCGAAGCGTTTCGTGATAACGGATGTGCGCGATCCGGAGATTCCGTGGGATCTGGCGATGGCGTGGCGACGCGACTCGTATCTGTCGCATGCGGCACGACGCTGGCTCGCGTTGGCGCGCGACATCCTCGGGCCAGGTGGCGACGGCGAAGCGAAGGCCGCTATCGCGGGCGGCGCGCGACGCAAGTAACCGGGGTTTAGCGGACAGCCGGACGCACGGCCCATCCGGCACGCACGTGTGGCTGTCGTCCGCCGGGATTCGGCGATTGCGGTATCCTTGCCGCTGACAAATTTCCCCCTTTTGCCGTTGTATCGCGTCCATGGGATGCGAGAGCGGCGCGACACCTCGACTCTCATGCGCATCATTACCGCGAATCTGAACGGCGTGCGATCCGCCTCCAAGAAGGGCTTCTTCGAGTGGTTCGGCAATCAGAACGCCGACATCCTGTGCGTGCAGGAAATCAAAGCCCAGTTGCCGGACATGACGCCGGACTTCCTCAAGCCGCACGACTATCAGGGCTATTTCCACTACGCCGCGAAGAAGGGTTACAGCGGTGCCGGTGTGTACGTGCGACGTGAGCCCGACGACATCGTGATCGGCTGGGACAACGCCGAGTTCGACGCCGAAGGTCGTTATGTCGAAGTGCGTTACGGCAACCTGTCGGTGATCTCGGTCTACATCCCGTCGGGGTCGAGTGGCGAGGAGCGTCAGGCGGCCAAGTTCCGTTTCATGGCGGACTTCATGCCGCACCTGCTGGCGCTCAAGGCCGAGGGACGCGAAGTCGTGCTGTGCGGTGACGTGAACATCGCGCACAAGGAAATCGACATCAAGAACTGGAAGGGCAACCTGAAGAACTCGGGCTTCCTGCCGGAAGAGCGCGCGTGGCTCACGCAGTTGTTCGACGACCACGGCTACGTGGATGTCTTCCGCACACTCGATCAGCGTGCGGAGCAATACACGTGGTGGAGCAACCGCGGGCAGGCGTATGCGAAGAATGTCGGTTGGCGCATCGACTACCAGATCGCCACGCCCGGCATTGCTGGCAAGGCGAAAACGACCTCGGTGTTCCGCGACATCAAGTTCAGCGATCACGCGCCACTGATCGTCGACTACGACCACGCGCTGTAAGCACTGCGCTTCGTAGAATCCGGAAAAGCAAAGGCCAATCCTTGATGAGGGATTGGCCTTTTTGTTGGGTGAAAGACGTCACAAGAACACAGCGGCGTCGACCTGAAAGCGCTCTGCAAGCTTCTTCGCCACGGTCTTGCTGATCGCGCGCCGTCCCGAAAGAATGTCGCTCAGCAGCGTTTGCGACGCGACGTCGAGCAAGTCCTTTTGCCGAAGCCCATGCTCGGCCATCAGGTGCCGTAGCACTTCACGGGGCTCCGCATCTGGAATCTCGACGTATTGGGACTCCCACAGCTCAATCAGATCCGTGACGATGTCGAACAGCGACATGAGTGGGTTGGCGTGATCGCCTTCATCAAGATTGTCCGCCAGCACATCAGCTAAGCGCACCATCTGGCGATAGTCGGCCACGCTACGGATCGGGCGCAAATGCGCTTGCGCCTGCAACTGCGCCCAGGTCTGCGCCATCAGCGGCAAATTCCCAACGGCTTGTCTTCTTTTCATGATCGTCGATTCCCTTTGCTCCAGGCGTCGTACTCACGATGCGAGAAAACACCTCGAATGTAGAGCTTCTGCTGATCGTAGTGGAGGCAGGCCACGATGCGGAATTTGTTACCACCGACGTTGAACACAGTGAATCGCGGGGGGACATAGTCCGCACTACCGAACCACTGCTTAAGTTCGGAGAGGTTCTCCGCCCGGCACGTTGAAGCCAGTCGATACCACGCCGTCATCACATCTTGCGCGTCCGGACGACTCAACCAGAACTCTCTGAGTCGCGCCTTGGAAATCACCCGCATGCCCCCGCCTTTCCATGAATTCGAATTGGTCGATCATTGGGGGGACGCGAGAATATATCGCAAATTGCGATGTTTCGTAGGTGTGAACAGTCTGAAAAAAAGCCGGTTCGTTCGAACCGGCCTTGGAGCCATCCATTAATTGTCGATAGCGACCTGGTATATCACCGTGCCCCACCCGCAGCAGGCACACCATCGCCACCGTCGTCGTCAGCACCCCACGGGGCGACTTTGGGCAGGAGCAGCATGCCCGGAATCGCGAGTGCCGTGCAGATGAGGAAGAACGTCAGCCAGCCCACACCGTCCACGATGTAGCCCGTGCCCGCGTTCGCGAACGTGCGTGGCACCGACGCGAGACTCGTGAACAGTGCGAACTGTGTCGCCGTGTAACGCGGATCCGTCGTGCGTGCGATGTAAGCCGTGAATGCCGCCGTCCCCAACCCCGCCGTGAACGCCTCGAACGCGATCACCGCGCCCAGCCCCGCCACCACCGCACCGGCCTCGGCCAGCCACGCGAAGCCCAGCACCGACACCAGTTGCAGCACGCCGAACACCCACAACCCTCGGTTGATGCCTAACTTGATCAGCCAGATCCCGCCGATGATGCCGCCCGCCACGCTCGCCCAAAGGCTCGTCGCCTTCGCCACCACGCCGATCTGCGTCTTCGTGAAGCCCAGATCCAGATAGAACGACGTGGCCAGCGACGTCGCCATCGAATCGCCCAGCTTGTACAGAAAGATGAACGCCAGCACGAGCAGCGCCTGCGACCAGCCGCCACGCGTCACGAACTCGTGGAACGGCTCCACGACCGCCTCGCGCAACGTCTTCGGCGGCGTGCCGCGAATCTCGGGCTCCTTCACCACCAGCGTCATCACGATGCCCGGCAGCATGAACGCCGCCGTCGCGAAGAACACCTGCGACCACGGCAGATGGTCGGCCATGATCAGCGCCAGCGATCCCGGCACCAACCCCGCCACCTTGTAAGCGTTCACGTGCATTGCCGTGCCCAGCCCCTGCTCGCGATCGGACAGCAACTCGCGTCGGTAGGCATCCAGACAAATATCCAGACTCGCGCTGAAGAACGCGAGCGCCGCTGCCAGCGCGGCAATCGTCATCAGATCGCGCTGCGGTGAATACGTCCCCATGATCGCGACCGCGCCCGCCACCAGCAACTGCGTGACGAACATCCACCCGCGACGCCGCCCCGGCTTCCATCCCAGAAAATTGGGCGCGAAGCGGTCCATGAGCGGGGCCCACAGAAACTTCCACGTATAAGGGAACTGGATCAGCGCGAACAGGCCGATCGACTTGAGATCCACGTGCTCACTGCGCAACCATGCCTGCACCAGATTTAGCAGGATGAAAAGCGGCAAGCCGGAAGTGAAACCGAGAATCACGCAGATGAGCATCCGCGTGGGGTGGAAGACGCGCCCGTCGTCGGGCCGCAGCGAATCGGTCATGGAAAGGACAATTGGGGCCAGCCGCCTGCGATGCACGGCGCCCGGCCCCCGACGTCCATTGCTGCACGGGGTCCGGCGCTACGCTGCCCCGCAAGCTGCCGTCGGTTCAGGAACGCTTGACGCGATAGACCGCAAGACTACCACGCCAGTTCGCGCCCACCGACACCAATCGCCCGTTGTGGAGTACCGCGCGATCCAGAATCTTCACGCCGACGTCAGGCGCCAGCGCTTCGAAGTCCTTGATCGTCAGCACACGCACGTTCGGCGTGTTGTGCCACTGGAACGGCAGACTCTTCGACACCGGCATGCGGCCCTGCAACACCGACAGCCGGTGCGGCCAGTAACCGAAGTTCGGGAACGACACGATCGCTTCGCGTCCCACGCGCACTGTCTCACGCAGAATGTCCGCCGTGCGGTGAATGGTCTGCAACGTCTGCGACAGAATGACAGTATCGAAGCTCTGATCTTCGAACAGCTTCAGGCCGTCTTCCATGTTCTGCTGAATGACGTTGATGCCGCGCTGTGCGGACGCGAGGACGCCCGCGTCGTCGATCTCGATGCCGTAGCCGCTCACGTCGAGTTCGTCGGTCAGCAGACGCAGCAACGATCCGTCGCTACAACCGAGATCGAGCACCTGCGAGGACGGTTCGATCCATCGTGCGATAACGCGAAAGTCGGGGCGATCTGCAAGCGAGGCCGAAATGCGATGACGCGACGCCGCCAGTTGCGCGGCCTGCGCGCTGTTGGTCACGTGATTGGCCGGTGTAGTGGACTGGCTCATACGCCGACCTCCTGAGCGATACGTTCGTAATAAGCGCGCACCAGATTGTGATACCGCGCATCGGTAAGCAGGAAGGCGTCGTGACCGTGCGGGGCATCGATCTCGGCGTAGCTCACCGTGCGGCGCGTGTCGAGCAGCGCCTTGACGATCTCGCGCGAGCGCGCCGGGGCGAAACGCCAGTCGGTCGCGAACGACACGATCAGATATTTGGCGGACGTGTGCGACAACGCCTTCGCCAGGTCGCCACCGACCGTGCGCGCCGGATCGAAGTAATCGAGCGCGCGCGTGATCAGCAGGTAGGTGTTGGCGTCGAAGTACTCGGCGAACTTGTCGCCCTGATAACGCAGGTACGACTCCACTTCGAACTCCACATCGAAGCTGAAGCGGTAGCCGTCGTCCTTGCCGTTGCCATTGCCGTTCCCGCCTCCGCCCTTCACCTCGTCGACTAGCGCTTCGGCGCGTCGCAGCGCGCGGCCGAATTTGGTCGCCATGTCCTCGTCGGACAAATAGGTGATGTGCCCGATCATGCGCGCCACGCGCAAGCCGCGACGCGGCACCACACCGTGCGCGTAATAGTCGCCGCCGTGGAAATCGGGATCGGAGAGGATCGCCGAGCGTGCGACCTCGTTGAAGGCGATGTTCTGTGCCGAGAGCTTCGGCGTGGACGCGATCACCAGACAGTGCCCCACCCGCTCGGGGTACATGATGCTCCACGCCAGCGCCTGCATGCCGCCCAGACTGCCGCCCATCACGGCGGCAAACTTGCGGATGCCGAACGCGTCGGCCACACGGGCCTGCGCATTGACCCAGTCTTCGACCGTCACGACAGGAAAGCGCGCGCCGTACGGCGTGCCGGTGGCTTCGTCTAGGCTCATCGGCCCGGTCGAGCCGAAGCACGAGCCGAGATTGTTCACGCCGATGACGAAGAAACGGTTGGTGTCGAGCGGCTTGCCCGGACCGACCATGTTGTCCCACCAGCCGATGTCTTTGGGGTTGTCGGCAGCGATGCCGGCCACGTGATGCGACGCATTGAGCGCGTGACACACCAGCACGGCGTTGCTGCGATCGGCATTGAGCTCGCCATAGGTCTCGACCATGAGGTCATAGCCCGCGAGCGTGCTGCCGTTTTGCAATGCCAGCGGCTCAGCGAAATGCATCCGCTGCGGCGTGACGATTCCGATTGAAGATTCCATAAATCCCTGTCCGAAACATGCCGGGGGCAGCGTCATCGTCGAGACAAATCGACGGACGGTGTCCAGAAGCGTTCTGTGCGGGAAAAGGGGTCGACGGAAAAACGGCGGGGTGCGCGAACGACCTCTTTAGCCGCATTTTTATTGAATGTCCCACGACGGAGATCCTCCGTCAGAGTCATTCGCGCGCCCGCAAGCGAGTCACCAAATCGGCGCGCCAATCATCGCAACAAGGCCGGACGATATGTCGTCAGCCCTGTCACGCGTTGCAAAAGTATAACGTAATCTGCGCACAGGGCGCAGACGAGCCACCGCAGCCCAGATTAGCGCAGCAGCGCAGCCACTTGCGGCTCGGCCCCTTCGGCCGGCGAGCGCTTGAAGCCGCTCTTGGCAAAACGGTGCCAGCGACCCAGCACATACGAGACGAGCAGGTTGGCGCGCGAATTCGCGTCGAACGTTTCAGGCAGCGTGCCTTGTGCGGCAGCCAGGCGCAGCACCTGACGCAGCGACGCTTCGATGCGGTCGAGCAACTGGTTCATGCGCTCTTGCAGACGCTCGTGTTCGCCGACCAGTGCTTCGCCGGTCAGCACACGCGTCATGCCGGGGTTCTTCTCGGCGAAACCGAGCAGCATCAGCACGATGGCGCGCGCTTGCGTCACGCCATCCTGATCCTGTGCGGAAATCTGGTTGATCAGGCCGAAGATGGTCTGTTCGATGAATTCGATCAGGCCTTCGAACATCTGGGCCTTGCTCGCGAAGTGGCGATAGAGCGCCGCTTCGGAGACATCGAGACGCGCCGCGAGCGCGGCCGTGGTGATCTTCTCGCCCTTGGGCGTTTCAAGCATGGCCGCGAGGGTCTGCAACACCTGCACGCGGCGCTCGCCCGGTTTGGGACGGGTGGTCTTCACCGGCGCGGGCGCGGGCATGGCCTCCAGCGCGTCGGCGGTGCCGAAACCGGCGCCGTTCGAAGAGTTTTCCTGCTGCATCGTCTGGTCGTTATCAGTTGGGATTATGTAATCGTCGCGCGGCCAGGGGCTGGCGGGGAACCTGACTGAGCCCTCACCGGCCCGTCACTTGCCCCTCACATGCCTGGCACCTGCCCCGGTCGCCAGGTACGCCCTTAACTCGCGCAGAGATTGTACTTTGATATCTACGAAGTGTGGGCGGCCACTTCGCGCCATGACCTTGCCAAGACTGTTTCTCACCGGCAGATGCCCCGTGATCCAGACCGTCTTGATGCCGAAATGACGCAGGTGCTTCAGGTGCGAGCGCGTGTCCTCGACAAGCCATGTGTTCGCGGGTGTCAGTCCCTCACGCACGAGCAGACGGCGCAACATCGTCGGGTCGGGTTTGGCCCGCCAGCCACGACGGTCCGCCATGTCTTCGATGCTCACAAACCGCTCGAAATGACGGCCAATTCCCAAAGCCTCGACGATCGGCATGGCGTAGTGCGCCGGTGCGTTGGTCAGCAAAATCTTGCGTCCCGGCAGACCGGCCATCAGACGGGCAATGCCGCGCTCGGCGCGCAGCACCTCGGCCAGCGGCGGCAATTCATGGACTTGCGCAAGAAATTCGTGCGGATCGATGGCGTGATGCCGGATCAGTCCGAGCAGCACCGCGCCGTAGCGCTCGGTGTACGTCGAGCGCAAAAGGTTCGCTTCGTCGTGCGGCAGGCCCAGCTTCTCGACGATATAGGCGGTCATCGCGCGGTTGATGCGCGGAAAGATCGCGTGAGACGCGCGATGCAGCGTGTTGTCCAGATCGAACAGCCAGACCGGACCGCGCGTGCCGTGCTCGCTACGGGCGAGGTGCGCCCGGCGTCGCCGGCTCAGAACGTGAGAAGAAGACACGGAGATAGCGGAATTTTGCGAGGAGATACGTGAACATGACCGTCGTCGCGAGCGCAACGGGGTCTCAGCAAGCCAAGATGCTAGCGCGCGCCGCTCACTTTGACAAATCGGCTCAGCCTGCCTTATCCCCGCCTCCGGTCCCTCTGCGCTCCGGCATCTGTCGCGCCGTCAGCCCGCGCGCGCCTTCGCGCGCACCCGCAGCAGACTGACGCTCCCCCCCAGCGCCGCGAGTATCGTCGCGCTCACCATCGCCGCGCGCGCGCCGTCATCGCCATAGAGATCGAACAACAACGCCACCACGGCCGCCCCGAGCGTCATGCCGACGGTTCGGGCAATCGTCATCAGACCGCTCGCCGCGCCGCTGCGCTCGCGCGGCGCGCCCATCATGATGATGCGGTTGTTCGGCGTCTGGAAGAAGCCGAAGCCCACCCCGCAGATCACCATCCGCCAGGCGATGCCCCAGTCGCTCGCGTCCGCAGGCAACCACGCCAGCGAGGCCAGCCCCACTGCGAACACGCCCAGTCCCAGCGCACTCATGCGCGCGCTGTCGAAGCGATCCGATAGCCGCCCCGCGAGCGGCGCGATGAACACGATCACCAGCGGCCATGGCGTGATCAGCAGCCCCGTCGCCGCCTCACTGCGCGCGAACGTGTGCTGCAACAAGAACGGCATGCCGACGTAGGCCAGCGTCTGCGCCATATAACAAGCGACCGACGTGAGCGACGACAACGCCAGCACCGGCACCCGCATCAGATCGAGCGGCAGCATGGGCGTCTGACGACTGCGTTGATGCCGCACGAGCACCACCGCCACGACCAGCCCGAGCACGATCTGCAACGCGGCGACACCGTGATGCCCGGCCTCGCCGACATGACCGAGCCCGATGATGATGAGCGCGAGTGTCGCGGCGTTGAGCAATGCACCGGGCACGTCGATGCGCCGCTCGGCCCCCGGCGTGCGTGGTAGGAACCGGTACGACGCGCCCAGCGCAACCAGCCCGATGGGCAGATTGATGGCGAACAGCCAGCGCCAGTCGCCCAGGGTGAGAATGACGGCCGCCACGCTCGGCCCGGCCGCCGTCGACAGGGCGACGGTCAGGGCCAGCAGCGAGATCGCGCGGCCACCCATGTGCGGCGGGAACACCATGCGCAGTAACGCGGGGACAATCGTCGACATGCACGCACCGCAAAGCCCCTGCACCACGCGCGCCGCGACAAGCCACGAAAGCGAGGGCGCGAGCGCGCAGCCGAGCGACGCCAGCGTGAACCCGGCCACGCCGCACAGGAACACGCGCCGATAGCCGAGCTTTTCGCCCAGTGCCGCCAGCGGCAGCACGGCCATCGCAAAAATCAGTTGGTAAGCATTGACGACCCACACCGTCGAGGCGGGATCCGCGACGAGGTCGCGCGCGATGGTCGGCAATGCCACGTTGGCAATCGACGCATCGAGATTGCCGAGGAAGGTGCCCAGCAGAATGGAGGGCACGGCAATACGGCGTGCGCTCGCGCACAGACCTTCGGCCAGCGTCGCGGCGGGTGCCATCGGTTGCGTCATACGGCGGACTTCATCAATCGTTTTGGAGGGAAGAATGGAAAAAATCTCGGCCCGGGATTCGCTTCTCGCTCGCCAGTGCCTGCTTGGCATCATAGCCCGGGCCGGGCAGGAAAATCATGCGCAATGGTGCCGCTCGGGGAATGTTCGGCTGCACACGGTCATGCCGCACGACGTCTGCCGGATCACTCGCTCGTTATGCGCGGCACGCCACCACGACGCCGCCGCGCAACAGAGAGTGACGCAGCACCGCGTCACGTGCGATTCGCCCCCCCGGACGCCCCACACGTGCTCGCTACGCGGTGCCGCGCTTGATAAGACTCAGGCGTCAGAACGTGTGCTGAATGCCCAGCATCGTACCGAACTGGTTGCCACCGGTGACGACCGAACCGCCCGCCGCAATCGCCACTGCGCCGTTCTGGCTGTTCGCCACCCAGCCTGCCATGCCATACAACGACGTACGCTTCGAGAGCGAGTACGTGGCGCGACCGATGAGCATCGTGGCGTTAGCCTTGCTCTTCAGCTGGTAACGAATGGCCTGTGCGTCGAACGCCCAGGTGATCGTCGGCAGATACGTGAAGCCGATGAAGTAGATGTCCGAACGCAGCGATGCAGCGTCGGCGCTCACGTTGCGGTGAATCCAGCCACCGCCCACGCGACCCGTCGACCACTTGTAGTACGCGTTGATGACCGCGTGCGAATCGGTGTAGTTCGAGCTGGTCAGCGGTGCGGCTGCGCCGGTGTTGCCGCGCATCTGGTCGTACGACGCCGAAATGCCGAAGTTCTCGTAGTCGTAACCGAGCAAGCCCGTGAATTGCTTACAGGCCTGATAGTTGCCGGCGACGTTACCCGCGCAGTTCGTGGCCGACGGTCCGCCCGCGGCCGAGCCATCGCGCCCGAAGCTGTACGTTGCACCGACGGTCACGCCGGAGAACTTGCCCATGTACCCGATGGCGCTGTCGCTACGTGCGTTGGCGATGTACGGGTCGATACTGGCGAGCGAGAAGATCGACGGTCCGATCACGTCCGCGTTACCCGTCACGTAGAACGTCATGTTGTTCTGACGGCCGATGAGCACGGTGCCCCACGAACTCGACAGACCGACGTTGGCCTGACGACCGAACAGACGTCCGCCGTAGTTCAGACCACCCGTGCCCGGCTGAAAGCCGTTTTCCAACGTGAAGACGGCCTTGAGACCGCCGCCCAGATCTTCGACGCCCTTGAAACCGAAGCGCGACGGCACCTTGCCCGTGAGGGTCGGTTCGCCGACGAAGCTGCCGCCATTGGCAGCATTGTTGTAATAGGCGATGCCGGTATCGACGATCCCGTACAGCGTCACGTTGCTTTGCGCGTGCGCCAGGCCTGCACCCAGCAGCAGGCCAGCGGCCAATGCGTGTTTCACTTTCACTTCTGTCCCCTTGTTTTTAAATACACAGCTACTCCAAACCTCAACCTCCAGAGCGCCAACGACGTCGACGGTCCGGCCTTTGTTGGGACGGCACTGCGGCCGCCTCCGGTACTGCATTGCTTGCTCTTTCGGGTCACCGCTGCCGCCTCCTGTGCTGCTATTCGGCCTCGGTCCCCGTTGTTTTATGGCGCGACGTGAGGTGCTGTTTTTTTCCTCACGTCACGCTTCATGCTTCGCGTACGAAAGTGAAACGCGCTTCGCGCCGGGCGATGCGCCATCCCTGCGCCGTGCGCACAAACGTGTCCTCGAATTCGCCCATCACCTGACGGCCCTGCGCCGGACGTCCGAACGGTCCCGGCACGTCCCGTGCCGACCCGCTCCAGAGCAGCACGGTGCTGCTGCCGATGGCACCGGTCGCAGACGTCACCTCGATCAGCACGTTGCCGACGAGATGGCGCGTCAATCGGTCTGCCGGACGGTCGGCGTACGCCGCCGCAATCGCCACCGGGCCGACGAGCGTCTCGCCGTTGGGGCGCACCAGCACGCCCTTCTCGGCGAACAGCGCCGCCAGTCCCTGCGGATCACGACGGTCGTTACACATGACGAAGCGCATCACGAGGTCGTGACACGCTTGCTTGGCGAGCAACGCGTCGAGCGTTTGCTGATCGACGGCGTCGGGTGTTGATGCAATTTGTGCGGGTTGCGTGTTCTGCGTCATGCCGTCATCCCTTCGGTCGACGGCAAAGACAACCACGCACGCATGGCGGCAGCCACAGCTTCAGGACGTTCCATCGGGCTCATATGACCGCTGTGCTCCACCACGCTCAGCACCGCACCCGGGATCAGCCCGGTCATGATTTCGTGACGTGCGAGCGGGCTCCACGTGTCCTGTCGTCCGCACAGCACGAGCGTCGGGCAACGCACGTCCCCCAGTTGTGCGGTGGCATCCGGACGACCCAGCAGCGCATGGATCTGCGCAGCGAACTGATCGGGGTTGCTGCGCTCGATCATGTCGAGAATGGCGTCGAAGAGCGGCGTGCCGATCTGGTCGGGATGCACCATGCCCGTCGCCCAAACCTGTCCCATCGCGCGCATGCCCGCTTCGCGCGAACGGGCAAGCAACGTAGCGCGACCGCTACGCTCCTTCTCGGCGGCTTCGCCCTCGGGCAGTGCCTGATAGCCGGTGTCCAGTAATGCAAGATGGCTCACGCGTTGCGGTGCTCGGCGCAAGACTTCGAGCGCAACGCGCCCGCCCATCGAATGTCCGGCCAGTGCGAAACGCGGCTCGGGCGTCGTCGCCAGCACGTGATCGGCCATCGCGCCAATCGTGTCGAGCGCGCCCCACGCGGGCACGCGGCAATCGAATTCCGGCAGCAACGCGGCCGTAGCGGCCCATGCCACCTGATCGCAGAGCAGGCCGGGGAGCAGCAGCAGCGGCAGACGTTCCTGGCTCATACCGCGTCCCCCTTTGCCCACACGCGCGTCGGAATGCAGACGTCGCCATCGAACAGCCAGCGCGCGGTGCGCAGCAGGCCTGCACCGGTGACGTCGGTCTGCCCTTCGGCATCGAGACCGAGCGTCAGACGTACAGTGAATTCGCCCGTCGGATGTTCGATGGACACGAGTGGTGCGTCGCCATCCGGCACCACGGCCATCTCGTGACAGACGGTGCCCGGCAGCGCTGCTGCCGTCGCCACGCTGACGGCAGCCAGCACACCGATGGACGAATGGCAGCGATGCGGAATGAAGCAACGCGTGGCGAGTGCACCGCCGTCTTGCGGGGCCGCGACGAGACACATCTTCGGCACCGTGCGCGAACGCACGTCACCCAGGTTCATGCGCGGACCGACGGCGAGACGAATCGCTTCGATGCGTTCACGCATCGACTGGAACTGCGCATCCGCTTCGAGTTGCTGCCAGGACTCAGTGCCTGTGCAACCGAGGTCCGCTGCACGCATCAGTACGAGCGGCATGCCGTTATCGATACACGTGACGGTGACGCCCTCAACGACTTCCTGACGCGGCCCCGTCGGAAACAGCGCGCCGCACGACGACCCGGCGGTGTCGCGGAACATCAGTGGAATCGGTGCTGCGGTGCCGGGCACGCCGTCGATAGCTACATCGCCGTCGTACTTCGCGATGCCGCCCGGGGTCTGCACGGTGGCAACCGCCACCTGTCCCGTGTTGACCATGTGAATACCGACGTCGGTCACGTCGCCCGTTGCAGCGACGAGTCCTCGCTCGATCGCAAACGGGCCGACGCCTGCGAGCAGGTTGCCGCAGTTCTGTCCGTAGTCGACACGAGCTTCGTCGACTACGACCTGCGCAAAGAGATAGTCGACGTCGGCATCCGCACGCGTCGCACGCGAGACGATGGCGACCTTGCTCGTGAGCGGGTTCGCACCGCCCATACCGTCGATCTGACGCGCATCGGGCGAGCCCATCGCAGCTAGCAGCACAGCGTCGCGCGTGGCGGCGTCCGTGGGTAGATCGTCGGCAAGGAAGTACAGCCCCTTCGAGGTGCCTCCCCGCATGACGGCGGCGCGAATGCGCGTCTGTGAGTGCTTCATGTCGGACAAGTCGCGCCCCTCACTCGCCTTGCAACTCGTCGAGCGAGTCGACATAGCGCAAGCCCTTCGCGGCGAGACGCTCGCGCATCTTGTAGTAGTCGAGGCCGAGCGTGCCGCCCGCGAGGACACCGCGCTTGTAGGCCTCATCCGCACCGCGTGCAGCGGCCGCCTTCGCGACAGCCTGTGCCGTGGCGAACGGCACCACGACGACACCGTCGTCGTCGGCCACGATCACGTCGCCCGGATTGACGATCTGGTTCGCGCACACGACCGGCACGTTCACCGAGCCGAGCGTTTCCTTGACCGTGCCCTGCGACGAGATGGCCTTCGACCACACCGGGAATTTCATCTCCGTGAGCGTGCCGATGTCGCGGCAACCGGCGTCGATGATCAGCCCGGCAACGCCGCGCGCTTTCATCGACGTGGCGAGCAAGTCGCCGAAGTACCCGTCGTCACACGGCGACGTCACGCCGACCACGACGATGTCGCCCGGTTGCGCCTGCTCGACCGCGACGTGCAGCATCCAGTTATCGGACGGCGGTGCAAGCACGGTCACGGCGCTACCGGCCACCGCCGCACCGGCGTAGATCGGACGCAGATAGGTGGCCATCAGACCGAGACGGCTTTGCGCCTCGTGCACGGTGGCGCTGCCTGCGCTGCGCAGAATGTCGAGCGTAGCGGCATCGACACGGGGAATCTGACGAACGACGACGCCGCGAATCATGACAGTTGCTCCGTAACGACCGGCGTGAGACGCATCAGCCCTTCCGCGTACTTGATGTCGCGCGACGCGGTGATACCGATGTTGCGTTTGGCTTGCACACCACGTTGCAGCGCCACGCGCGTGTAGTAATCCCAGAGGTGTTCCTGACCGGCCATGCATTCGATGGCGGCGCGCTTCTTGTCCCACACCGGCGTGATGTCGACGAAGGTGTTCGGAATCCACTCGCACTGCTCGGTCTGATGCGGCTCGAACGCGAGCACAGCCGGCGCACCTATGATCTTCTCGCCCGGCTTGTGGCCTTCGGCCTGTGCGATCACGCGGGCTTCCTGCGTGACGTGCATGGCCAGCGGGTGATCGAAGTTGTACGGGTCCTTCTCCGAATGGCTCAACACGAAGGCGGGCTGCACATCGCGATAGATGTCGACGAGCTTGAATAGCGTCTCGTCGGATACACGCATCGGGTAGTCGCCGATATCGAGAAACTCGATCTCTGCGCCAAGAATGTCGGCCGCGCGTTGCGCCTCTTCACGGCGTGCGGCCTTGACCTTCGCTTCCGTCATCTCAGCGCCCTTGCGCCAGAGCTTGGCCGACTCGCCGCGCTCGCCGAACGACAGGCAGACGATCTTCATGCGATAGCCCTGCGCGACGTGCGTGGCAATCGTGCCCGCTGCGCGCCAGACGAAATCTGCCGAGTGGGCGCTGACGACGAGGCCAGCCAATCCCGAGTTGCTGCTGTGCTGTGTTGTGCTCATGTGTTTGACTCTGATACGTGTTGCGCGGCCCGGCGACGCTCGCTCAGGCGCTTTCCAGTCCGACCAGCGTGCCGAGCAATTCCGGCGACGCGGCCAGATCGCTGCTGCGTCCCGCCCAGACCTGACGGCCCCGGTCGAGCACCAGCGCGCGGTCGGTGAGTTCCAGTCCCAGTTCTGCGTGCTGCTCCACGAGCACCACGCCCATCCCACCGTCTGCCCGCAGCTTCCAGAACGCGTCGACCAGTTGATCGACGATGACGGGCGCGAGCCCCTCGAACGGCTCGTCGAACAGAATCACGCGGGGGTTGCCGATCAGTGCGCGGCCGATGGCGAGCATCTGCTGCTCGCCGCCCGAGAGTTGATTGCCCAGATTGCGACGGCGCTCCTTCAGACGCGGGAACAGGTCGTAGACGCGCTCCAGCGTCCAGGCCCCTTTGTCGTCGGCCGCATTAGCCACGTCGCCCATCGCCGAGACTTGCAGGTTCTCTTCGACGGAGAGCGACTTGAAGATTTCGCGCTCCTGGGGCACCAGCGCCAGTCCGGCGCGGGCGCGCTTGTAGGCGGGCCATGCGGTGATGTCGTCGTCGCGATAGCGCAGCACGCCGCCGTGACGCGTGGTGAGGCCGAGCAGGCTCAGCAGCAACGTGCTCTTGCCCACGCCGTTGCGTCCGAGAATCGCGACGGCTTCGCCAGCTGCCACACGCAGGCTCAGGTCTTCGAGCACGATGGTCTCGCCATACCCGGCACTGAGTCCGCCGGCTTCGAGCAGAATGTCAGTCATGATGGCGACGTCCCAGATAGATATCGCGCACGCGCGGATCGCTGCGCACTTCGTCCTTCTCGCCTTCCATCAGCACCGCGCCTTCGACCAGCACCGTAATGCGGCGCGCGAAGCGGAAGACCAGATCCATGTCGTGTTCGATGACCATCACCGCAACGTCTGCGGGCAGGCGCTCCAGCAGTTCGAACAACTTTCGGCCTTGCCCCGACGGCACACCGGCGACCGGTTCGTCGAGCAGCAGCACCTTCGGATCGAGCGCCAGACCCAGCGCGATTTCGACCTGACGACGCTGGCCGTAAGCGAGTTCGTTGATGCGTTTTCCAGCGAGGTCGATCATGCCGAGGTCGCGCAGACGCTCCGCCGCTTCCTCCACCACCGCCGGGCGATTCGCCAGCGGGCGACCGATGCGACCGTCGAGCCCGCGTCGCGACGTGAGCGCGAGGCCCACGTTCTCTGCGACGGTCAACGTGTCGAACAACGTGTTGAGCTGGAACGTGCGTGCGAGACCGAGCTTCACGCGCTTGTGCGACGGCATCGACGTCACGTCCGTGCCGCCCACGCGCACTACGCCCGCGTTCGGCTTGAGCACGCCCGTGAGCAGGTTCATCAACGTGCTCTTGCCCGCACCGTTCGGTCCGATCAGCGCGTGACGCGCGCCGACAGGCAGCGACAGCGTGACATTGCGCGTGACGTCCAACTGGCCGAAGCGCTTCGACAGTCCCTGAATTTCGAGTGCAGCGCTCACGGCGTCACCTCCTTGTCCGTGGTCGTTGCCTTGGTGTTCTCAGTCGGCGCAGGGACGGCGGCGGGTGCCGATGCCGAGCGACGCAGACGCGCCGCGAACCGGTCCACCAGACCGATGAGACCATCTGGTGCGAAGCGCACCACAACGATCAGCAACACGCCGAGTGCCGCGAGCCAGTTCGTCGGGTCGATAGCGGCGATGCGGTCGGACAGCACCATGAAGACAACCGCGCCGAGCACTGCACCGTACAGACGTCCGGTGCCACCGAGCGCGAGCATCACAAGCACGTTGGCCGAGAGCGTGAACGACAGCGTGTCGAGCGCGACGATGTTGTTGACCTGCGCCGAGAGTGCCCCTGCCACACCGGCAAGCGCAGCGGCAATCGTGTAGAGCATCAGACGACGCAGACCGACGCGCACGCCCAGAAGCGACATGCGCATGGCGTTCTCGCGAATGCCCTGCACCGTCAGACCGAACGGCGAGTTCACGAGGAACTGCGTGAGCAGATAGACGACGAGCAGCACCGCGAGCGCGTACAGATACGCCGTGTGACCGTAGATGTCGAACTCGAACATGCCGAGCACCGGCGAGATGCTGTAGCCCGTCAGACCGTCGTCGCCCATCGTGATGGACTTGGCGATGTTGCCCGCTTCGTACAGCAACGTGGCGCACGCGAGCGTGAGCATGATCTGCGTCAGTCCGCTCACCCGCAGCACCACGATGCCGGTGATCAGTCCGACAAGTGCCGCAACCACGGCACCGGCCACCAGACCCAGCAGCGGATTCGGCGAGACGTGCAGCGCGAACAGACCGGCCGCATAGGCACCGCTACCGAAGAACGCCGCGTGTCCCAGCGTCTCGATGCCGCAGTAGCCCTGCACGAGATCGAGCGAGAGCGCGAAGATGATCATGATCAGCACGCTCGTGGCGAGCGCCAGATACAGATCGGCGAAGAAGTACGTAGCGACAGCGGCGAGCAGCAGGAGCGCGTCGAGCATGCCGAGGCGCTTGCGACGCAGGGCCGGTGCGACTTGTGCAGCACCCGCCAGCGCTTGCGAGGGTTTCGTATGAGACATCGTCACCCTCCCCTTACGCACGACCGACCAGCCCTTGCGGGCGGATCAGCAGAATGGCCAGCACGGCCAGATAGATCATGAAGGCGCCGAGCGCGGGCACGTAGTAGCGGCCAAGCGTGTCGATCAGACCGAGCAGCAGACCGGCGTAGAGCGAGCCGCGCAGGCTGCCCAGACCGCCAGCGGCGACCACGATCAGCACCAGCACCAGATACTTCAGGCCGTAGTACGGCTCCAGCGGGAGGATCTGGCTCGACAGTGCACCGCCCAGCCCCGACAGGCCGCAACCGATGGCGAACGTAATCGAGAACACGAGCGGCACGTCGATGCCCACGCAGCGCGCCATGCGCGGGTTGTCGACGGCGGCGCGCAACTTCGCACCGAACGACGTGCGCTCCAGCCCCAGCCAGATGCCGAAGGCCACGACCGCGCTGCACACCAGCGCGAAGATGCGATAGACGGACACCGAGAACGCGCCGAAGTCCCACGTACCACGCAGGCCCTGCGGCACCGGAATCGTCTGCAACTCCGTACCTGCCATGTGCTTGGCAATCGCGCAGATGATGAACGCGAGGCCGATCGTCATGAGCAGCTGCCCCAGACCGTTGGCCGTGTAGACCCAGCGATACAGCGTGCGCTCAAGGATCGCGCCGAGCACCATCGTGCCGAGCACGCCGACGAGCAGGGCGACGAAGAAATCGAGGCCGGCACGCTGCATGGCCCACAAGGTGAAATAACCGCCGATCATGGCAAAGGCGGAGTGCGCGAGATTGACCACGCGCATCACGCCGAGCGTGACCGTGAGGCCCACGGAGATGAGAAACAGCAGCATCCCGTAGGCCACACCGTCAATCGACAACGACAGGAAAGTGGCAAGCGATTGCGTCATGAGGAATTACCGAAACCTAACGAACAGAGCGAACTTTGGGGGGCGTCGCCTGCGTTACTTCGCGGCCACTTCCGGGTGGCTGATATGCCACGGTTCGACCACCGACTTGTACGTGTCGATCGGCTTGTTGCCGAGCTTGCCGTCGATGGTTTCCACGCGACGGATGTACACGTTCTGCACGATTTCACGCGTCTTCGGATCGATCGACACCGGACCGCGTGCGCTCACCCACGAGTACCCCTTCACGGCGGCGATGGCGCGGTCGGCGTCCTTCTTGCCCCTGGTCGCCTTGATCATCTGAGCGATGAGCGTCATCGAGTCGTAGGCCGAGACCGAAGCGATCGACGGCAGTGCGCCCGGGCCGTACTTCGCCTTGTAGGCCTTCACGAACGCGGTGTTCTCCGGCGTCGTGAGGAACGGCGAGTAATGCAATGCGGTGATCGTGCCCAGTGCGCTGTCGCCAATCGCGGGCAGGTCCGATTCCATCGTCTCGGTCGTGGCGAAGAGCTGGATACCCGCCTTGTCGAGTTCGCGCTCCTTGAATGCCTTCACGAAACCGGCCGACATCGGACCAACCGGCATGAACATGAAGACGGCATCCGGCTTGGCGTCACGCACGCGTTGCAGATAGCTGGAGAAGTCCGTCGTGCCCAGCGGCACCTTCACTTCGACGGCGACCTTGCCGCCCGCCTTCTTGAACGTCTCGCTGTAAGCATCGATGGCGTCATAACCGGTGGCGAAGTCAGCCACCACGATGGCGGCGTTCTTCACGCCCTTCTTCGCGGCGTACTCGACAAGCGGCACGCTCACGGTCCACTGCGTGAAGCCGGTGCGCACGAAGTACGGCGACTTGAGCGTGACGCTGGACGTGCCCGAGTTACCGATGACGAGCGGCGTCTTGGTCTGGTTCACGACATCCGCCATCGCCAGCACGTTCGGCGTGAACGAGCCACCGAACAGGTACTGCACCTGATCGCGCACCACGAGTTCCTGTGCGAGCTGACGCGTGCGTTGCGGGTTCACGCCACCTTCGTCGCGCTCCAGGAGCACAATCGTATCGTCGCCGACTTTGCTCTTGTTCTGCTCCATCCACAGGTTGAGGCCGCGACGGTATTCCGTGCCCCACCACGACGCGGAGCCGGAGAACAGGCCCAGCACGCCGACCTTGATTTCCTCGGCACGTGCGACCGAAACGGCGGTGAATTGGCAAGCGCTCGCAAGTGCCACAGCGAGCCAGAGATGGCGCTTCATCATGGTGTCGTCTCCTCGTCGGCGTCGTAGCACCGATCCATTTTTCATGAAGCCGCGCCGGGGGTTGGCGCGCCTTTTCTATGTACCGGGACAGCTTAGGCAGACGAAATGAGCGCGTCGAACGACCTTCTCGCGTCGAGCGTTGCGTTTTTCGTATATCCCCGAGATTTCCCCTACGTTGCGAGACGTTTTTTTCGAGGGGAATTTCGCGCTGCGGGACGAGAGACGTTTCGCGAGTGGAACGCCCGCCGCACAAGGCACGACGGGCAGTCGTCAGGAGGCGTCGCGCCGTCGGAAAATCGTGCGCGAGCGAGTGAGGCGAGACATGCAAGTCATGGCGAATCCGGCGATTTTCGCCGCGCTCGCCGGGGCATCGGCGAGCGACCTGCAACGGATTTACGTCGGATGCTGCATCGTCGGCGCAAGCGCGCGTAATTCGTCGAGCAACTGCTCTGCGGCTGGCGAAAGCAAACCGTCGCGGCGCGTCGCCACGCCGATGGAACGGCGCGCGTGTTGCAACGTTACCGGCACCACGGCCAGTTCCCCCGTGCGCAACTCCGACGTGATCTGCACCGGCGAGAGCAACGCAAGACGGTCGCTCGACGACAGCAACCCGCGCACCACCGGTGAACTGCTCGCATGCACCTGCGTGTGCGGCAGCGCGAGACCTTCGGCATGGAACACGCGCTCGAACACGCCACGCGCCGGTGTGCACGGCAGCGGGCTGACCCAGCCGTACTCGGCCAGCTCTGCGAGCGTGGGCGTCTTTCCGGACGTCAGGCACGGATGGTCCGCGCGCGCGACCACCGACAGGTGATCTTCGAAAAGCGCTTCCTGACGGATATCCGGCGGCACGTCGTTGGCACGCAGCGCACCGACGATCATGTCGACGTCCGCCTGACGCAACTGACGCACGAGTGCTTCGTACGTGCCGTCGACCACCGTCACCGTGAGATAAGGCGACTTGTACAGCAGGCTGTCGATAGCCTTCGGCAACAGAAAGCCGCTCGATAGCGGCAACGCCGCCACAATGACGGTGCCTTGCTGACGTCCGCCGAACGGCGCAAGTTCGTCTTCGGCAATCGCCAGTTCGGCGAGCGCGCGTTTGACGGGACCGAGCAGCGCAACCGCCTCATCGGTCAGACGCGTGCCGCGCGGCGTGCGCCGGAACAGCTTGATGCCGATGAGGTCTTCGAGCTGATCGAGATTGCGCTGGATGGTCGGCTGCGAGCATTGCAGACGCGTCGCCGCCAACGGACCGCTGCCCAACTCTGCGACGGCGATAAAGCTCGTGAGTTGCTGCGGCGCGACCACGGCTGCGAACCGGCTTGCGGCACGCGCGCCGCCGTCCGCTTGCGACGCCGTCGCCGCAAAGGCTTCGCGATAACCGTTCGCCAGCTCCGCGAGCGCACGCGTCGCGCGCACACCGAGCCGTTGCCCGGCCGCGTTCGGAATCATCCCGCGACCGCTGCGGTGAAACAGCGGAAAGCCCAGCTCTGCCTCGATGTCCGAGATGGAGCGGGCCACGGCCGATTGCGAGAGATGCAGCATGCGGGCCGCGCGTGCGACGGAATCGCACTCCAGCACCGCGACCATCGCGCGCAACCCGCGCAGCTTGCGAACCAGCAGTGTGGCGTCGTTGCTTTGCGGCGCACGGCTCCACGTACCGCGTTCGTGACACGCAAGCCGTGGCGCCGGCGGCGCGTTGGTCAGACTGATGGCGGTATCGATCGCCATGTCAGCGCATGGTCGGCACGCGACGCGTGGCCATAAATTCTTCGAGCGATTCACCGCGCATGAGCGCATAGACTTCGAGATTCGTCTTGCGCACCACGCGTGCAAACTTCTCCAACACGAAGAAGTTCACGCCATGACGCACGAGGCCGAGCCAGTCCTGCGCCTGCACCATCGCCTGCTCGTCGGCCGTGAGACCGGCAGCGGTCATGGCGGCGACCGGATCGTTGAGGAACGTCTCGCGATTCTCGGCGCGAATCATGTGCCAGAAGAAGCGATTGAGCTTGAGCGTGCGGTTGCTCACGCGCAGATCGAACGCGTAAGTGCCGGTGATCGCTTCGATGCCTTCGAGTTGCGGATTCATGCAGCGTCATCCTCGTAGAGCGCGACGGTCATGGCGGTCGTCGTCGCGAGGTAGTAGTTCAGATGCAGACGCTTGATGCGCGGGCCCATTGCGCCACGCATCGACAGCCACATGATTTGCTCGACGCTCTCCGCGCCGCCACGCTCGACGTAGTCCACGTGCTTGAGTTCGGTCAGCTTTTCCGGCTCACGCTCCAGCAGATCGAGGAATTCGCGATCCCACGATTCGTCGTTGTAGCCCGCGCGCTCGCCGTGGATCTGATGCGAGAGACCGCCCGTGCCCACGACGACCACTCGCAGATCTTCCGGATACGACTCGATGGCGCGACGCACCGCCTGCCCGAGGCGATAGCAACGACGGCCCGTCGGCAGCGGGTATTGCAGCACGTTGATGGCAATGGGGACGACCGTGCCCGGCCAGTCCGGCTTGTGCGGCCACAGCAGCGGCAGCGGCGACGCGCAGCCATGATCGATCGGCTTGTCCTGAAACACCGTGATGTCGAACTCGTCGTTCACAAGCGACTCGGCGATGTGTGCCTGCAACGCCACATCACCGCGAATCGGCGGCAGCGGACGCAGCCCTGCGCCTTCGTCGGCTATCGGGAACGACTCGCCCACGCCGAGCGCGAACGTCGGGTACATGTCGAAGAAGAACGTCGTGGCGTGGTCGTTGTAGAAGAACACGAGCACGTCCGCCTGCTTCTCGGCGAGCCACTTCGCCACCGGCTCGTAGCCCTGGAACAGCGGCGCCCACGCGGGATCCTGCTGCTTGCCCTTGTCGTACGCCACACCGATGGTCGGCACGTGCGACGTCCCGATCCCCCCAATGATCTTTGCCACGCTGAATGTCTCCGTTTCTTGTCTTGTCATGCCCGGGCCGCAGAATGAAACCGCCCGAATTTATGCAGGGCCGAGTCTATCCGGGATCCCGTATTCGCATAAACAAGGGTATTTACTGATGCGTTTACGAATTACGGGATCCCATAATGAAAAAAAGCCGGTACTGGCACGTCCAGTCTGTCCGGCACGCATGTAAGCGAACGAAAGGAGACGCATGCTGCATCCCACACCGACCACGGTCCAACTGCGCGAAATGATCCTCAAGGGCGAACTCGCGCCGGGCGAGCGTCTGGCCGAAGCTAAGCTGGCCGAGCAACTGGGTGTCTCGCGCATGCCGGTACGTCAGGCGTTGCCGGTACTCGCGGAAGAAGGGCTGGTGGTGCGCGCCGGACAACGCGGCTACGCAGTGCGGGCGCACACCCGCGACGAGAGCGTCGAAGCGCTGCATCTGCGCGGTGCGCTCGAAGGTTATGCCGCGCGTCTGCTCGCCGAGAAAGGCGCGAGCGCGGAGCTGCTGACGCAATTGCGCGAGCTGCTGGCCGAGGGCGATGCGCTGCTGGCGGATCACCAGATGACGCCCGAAGTGCAGATCGGCTACGCGTCGCTCAATGCACGCTTTCACGATCTGCTCGTCACCGGCGCGCGCAATCCGTTGCTCGAGGGGTTTATCGCGCGCTGCAATCTGGTGCCGTTCGTGGCCCCGCGCACGGTGGCGTTCGGTCATGAGGATCGACGCCAGTACGCCGACATCATCGCGTACGCGCATCGTCAGCATCACGCGATTGTCGAGGCGATTGCCGCGCGCCAGCCCGACCGCGCCGAATTCATGTGCCGCGAGCACATCGTCACACAGGAACACAGCATGGGCGCGCAGTTGCTTTGATGCGCTCACCTTAGTCACCCCTATCCCATCCATCCGAATCGAAACGAGAGTGCGCCAAACCCTCCCTACGAAGGCGCACCAAGGAGACAAACGATCATGTTCCTCAAAAACACCTGGTACGTCGCATGCACCGCCGACGAGTTCACTGATAAGCCGCTGGGCCGCAAGGTCTGCAACGAAGCGATGGTGTTCTTCCGCGACGGCAACGGTAACGTCGCCGCGCTCGAAGACTTCTGTCCGCATCGCGGCGCAGCGCTGTCGCTGGGCTTCGTCAAGGACGGCCACCTCGTGTGCGGCTATCACGGCCTGACGGTGGACGGCGGCGGCAAGTGCACGAAGATGGTCGGTCAGCGCGTGGGCGGCTTCCCGAAGACGCGCTCGTTCCCGTGCGTCGAGCGCTATGGCTTCGTGTGGGTCTGGCCGGGCGACGAAGCGCTGGCGAACCCCGATGAAATCCCGCACCTGGAATGGGCCGTGAGCGACAAGTGGGCGTATGGCGGCGGTCTGTATCACATCAAGTGCGACTATCGTCTGATGATCGACAACCTGATGGATCTGACGCACGAGACCTACGTGCACGCGACGAGCATCGGTCAGGAGGAGATCGAGGAAGCGCCGCCGAAGACGACCGTCGAAGGCGACATGGTCATCACGGCGCGTCACATGGAGAACATCAAGGCCCCTCCGTTCTGGGCGAGCGCGCTGCGCGCCAACGGTCTCGACGATCAGGTGCCGTGCGACCGCTGGCAGGTGTGCCGCTTCACGCCGCCCAGTCACGTGATGATCGAAGTCGGTGTCGCGCATGCGGGTCATGGCGGCTACGACGCGCCTGCCGACAAGAAGGCCGGCAGCATCGTCGTCGACTTCATTACGCCGGAAACCGACGAGTCGATCTGGTACTTCTGGGGCATGGCGCGCAACTTCAAGCCCGAAGACGCCGAGCTGACTGCCGCGATCAAGCGTGGGCAGGGCGGTATCTTCGCCGAAGACCAGGAAGTGCTCGAAGCGCAGCAGCGCAATCTGTCGGCATATCCGGAGAAGAAGATTCTCAAGCTGAACATCGACGCGGGCGGCGTGCAATCGCGCAAGGTGCTCGACCGTCTGATCGACGCCGAGCGCGCGGGTGCAGCCACCGGCGGCGTGGAGAACGCAGCATGAAAGTCCGGCTGGCGAACAAACGCGATGTCGCGACCGACATCTGCGAATTCGAACTGGTGAGTGTCGACGGCAGCGCGCTGCCGGACTTCACCGCCGGGGCGCACATCGACGTGCATGTGGCCGATGGCCTCATCCGTCAGTACTCGCTGTGCAACGCGCCCGGCGAAACGCATCGCTACTGCGTCGGCGTGTTGCGCGATCCGCAATCGCGTGGCGGGTCCGTAGGCATGCATGCGCTGACGGTCGGCACCGACATCGAGATCAGCGCACCGCGCAATCACTTCCCGCTCGTGGACACCGCAAAGCACAGCATACTGCTCGCGGGCGGCATCGGTGTGACGCCGATCCTCTGCATGGCCGAAGCGCTCGCGGCGAGCGGTGCGTCGTTCGAAGTGCACTACTGCACGCGCGAACCGGCGCGCACCGCGTTTCGCGATCGCTTCGCTAGCGCTGGCATCGCCGACAAGACGCAGTTCTACTTCGATAGCGAAGGTGCTCGCGCCGACCTCGATGCGATTCTCGCGCAGCCGTCCGGCGGCAAGCATCTGTACGTGTGCGGCCCGGCCGGTTTCATCGACGCCGTGCTGACCCGCGCAGAGGCTGCGCAATGGCCGGAAGGCAACGTGCATCGCGAGTACTTCGCAGCGCCCGTATCGGCCAACACCGACGGCGAAGGCGACAAGCCATTTCAGGTCAAGTTGCATTCGAGCGGCCGCGTGATCGACGTGAAGGTAGGCGAGACCATCGTCGCCGCACTCGCAGCACAAGGTGTCGAAGTGCAGATGTCGTGCGAGCAAGGGGTGTGCGGCACATGTCTGACGCGTGTTATCGACGGCACGCCCGACCATCGCGACGTCTATCTCACCGACGACGAACGCGCCACGAACGATCAGATCCTGCCGTGTTGCTCGCGCAGCAAATCGCCCGTGCTGGTACTCGATCTCTGATCGAAATCGTCCCGCAATAAACCAACAGCCCCGCGTCGTCATTCGAGCGGGGCTGTTGGTTTTCATCGACGTTAGCGACGTCAAAAGTGCGTTACATCACACGATGCCGGGTCTCGCGCACGAGTACCGTCGAGATCAACGCCATCGCCGCCAGCACGAGGAAGTAGACGATCACAGGCCAGATCTGACCGTGACTCCAAGCCAGCAGACTCGCCGCAATCATCGGTGCGAGACCGCCACCGAGCACCGTCCCGATCTGCTTACCGAGCGACACGCCCGAGAAGCGCACGCGCGTGTCGAACAACTCCGAGAAGAAGCTGCCTTCCGGGCCGAACATCATCGGGTGGATGATGCCCGCGCCGATCACGATGGCGCACACGACGAGCGCCGTCTCCTTGCTGCCCATCATCAGGAAGAACGGATAGATGAAAAGCGCCGTGGCGGCGAGTCCCATCAGGAACATCGGACGGCGTCCGAGCTTGTCCGACAGCATGCCGAACGCGGGAATCGTGAGCATGGCGAGGATGTTTGCGTACAGCACGCCGTCGGCCATCACGTTGCGCGGCAGGCCGAGCGTCTTCGTGCCGTACGAGAGCGAGAAGATCGCCACCAGATAGAAGAAGCTCGTCTCGGCCAGACAGATGAAGAACGTGACGAGCGTCGGACGCCAGTAATGGGTGAGCACTTCCGCCACCGGCACCTTCGCGATATCCCGATGCTGCTCAGCCGCCTTGAACGTCGGCGATTCTTCGACCTTCAGGCGCACGTAAGTGCCGAGCGCGACCAGCAGCAGACTCACGAGGAACGGCAGACGCCAGCCCCACGACAACAAGTCCTCTTCCGGCAGACGGGTGATCAGCACGATGGCGAGCGATGCACCGACGATCGAGGTCGGCCCCGCCGCCTGAATCAACCCGCCGAAAAGGCCGCGCAAGTGCGCAGGCGCGCCTTCCACCGTCATCAACAGCCCGCCGACGGACTCGCCGCCTAGCGCGAAGCCCTGAATGAAGCGCAGCGTCACGAGCATGATGGGTGCCCACATGCCGACCATCGCATACGTCGGCAGCAGTCCGATGAGCGTGGTCGCCACGCCCATCAGAATCAGCGTGAACAACAGAATCGACTTGCGTCCGATGCGGTCGCCGAAGTGACCGAAGACGATGCCGCCGATAGGCCGCGCAAGGAAGCCGACGGCGAAGGTGGCGAACACCGCGATCATGCCCGTCATCGAATCGAGCTGCGGGAAGAACAGCCGGTCGAACACGATGGGCGCGAGAAAGCCGTAGACGAAAAAGTCGTACCACTCGATGGCGGTGCCGAAGCAACTCGCCGCCACGACGCGACCGAAGTTCGGGGCAGCAGCGGCGGGGGCATCCGTGGCATGCGGCTGACCGGACGTAGCGGACGGTGAAGATGCAGCGCTCACCCCCGCAGGGGCGGTTTCAAACGGTTGTGACACGGTTGTCTCCTCCGGCCGTCTATTCCGGTCTCCCGGCTGCGGCGGTATGGTGGTCTTTCGTAACGTCAGAACGGGTAATGACGCGGGGTGGTCTGCACCGTCATCCAGCGCAGATCGGTGAACTCGTGAATGCCTGCTTTGCCGCCGAAGCGTCCCCAGCCGCTCGACTTCACGCCGCCGAACGGCATTTGCGCTTCGTCGTGCACGGTGGGGCCGTTGATATGGCAGATGCCCGACTCGATGCGTTTGGCCACCCCCATCGCGCGCGCAATGTCGCGGCTGAACACGGCAGACGACAGGCCGTACGCGTTGTCGTTGGCGCAGGCGATGGCGGCCTCGTCGTCCTTCACGCGCACAATGCCCTTGACCGGGCCGAACGACTCTTCCGCGTAGATCGCCATGTCCGGCGTAACGTGGTCGAGCAGCGTCGCGGGCATGAGCGTGGTCTCGGCGCGGCCGCCGCACAGCAGCTTTGCGCCTTTGGCGAGGGCATCGTCGATCAGCGCGTTGCATCGCTCGACCGTGGCCATGTCGATCACCGAGCCGAGGACAACCGGACCCTTGCGCGGATCGCCGAGCGGCAGCGAACGTGCCTTGGCAGCGAGCTTGTTGACGAAGTCGTCGGCAATCGATTCGGCCACGACGATGCGCTCCGTCGACATACAGATCTGTCCCGAGTTGGCGAACGCACCGAACGCCACACCGTTCACTGCGTCATCCAGATCGGCGTCGTCCAACACGAGGCACGGCGCTTTGCCGCCCAGTTCCAGGACGGCCGGTTTGAGATGCTCGGCGCAAAGGCCCGCGATGATGCGTCCCACACGCGTGGAGCCGGTGAAATTCACACGGCGCACGGCCGGTTCTGCGATCAGGGCTTCGACGATAGCGCCCGCGTCTTTCGGGGCGTTGGTGATGAAGTTCACGACGCCCGGCGGCAAACCGGCTTCGTCCAGCGCGTCGGCAATCAGGCCGTGCGTGGCGGGGCACAATTCCGAGCCCTTGAACACGACGGTGTTGCCGCAAGCGAGCGGCAGCGCCAGCGCACGCACGCCGAGAATCACCGGCGCGTTCCACGGTGCGATGCCCAGCACCACGCCGGCGGCCTGACGCACGCCCATCGCGAGACTGCCCGGCACATCCGACGGAATGATCTCGCCCGCGATCTGGGTCGTCATCGCAGCGGCTTCACGCAGACCCTGCGCCGCGAGGTGGACGTTGAAACCGGCCCACAGACCGGATGCGCCCGTCTCCGCCGCCATCGCGGCCTGAAACTGTTCGACCTTCGCTTCAAGGTGGTCGGCGGCCTTCATCAACAACGCACGACGCTCGCCGGGGCCAGTGTTCGACCACGCGGGGAACGCCTCCCACGCGGCGCGCACTGCGGCGCGCGCCTCTTCGACGGTGGCAGCGGGGGCGCGCGAGGCGACACCACCATCGAGCGGGTTACGTCGCTCGAACGTTGCGCCGCTCGCTGCGCTAACGCGCTTGCCTGCGATCAGCATCGTGAGGGCTTGCGGATCTTGTTGGATGGACATGGTTTGACGTCTCCTTAATTCGATGTGGGTCGCGCGATGCCGTCTTGGGATGGCACGCTGTCGCCGTGCATCATGCCACCACGAGTTCGACGAGACGCGTCTCGCCGCTGGCAATGGCGTGCGACAAGACGTCGCGCAACTCGCTGCCCTGCTCGACGCGCTGCGCGCGCAGCCCCATACCTTCGGCCATACGAACGAAGTCGAGATCGGGCAAATCGGTGCCTTGCACCGGGTCTTTCGGGCCGAAGCCGAACGACGGCGCAAAATCCTGCAACGCGGCGTAGCGTCGATTGTTCAGGATGACGAAGGTAATCGGCAGACGTGCCTGCGCTGCGGTCCACAACGCCTGAATCGAGTACATCGCGGAACCGTCGCCGATCAGGCCGATGATGCGGCGTCCCGGATGCGCCATCGCTACGCCGACGGCGGCGGGCATCGAGTAGCCCAGGCCACCGCTGTTCATCGTGTAAAACGTGCCCGGTAGCGTGAACGGCAGGTATTGCTGCATCACCGAGCGCGCGCTCGGGGCTTCCTCTACGACGATGTCCTGTGCGTCGCGCACTTCGGCGAGCGTTTGCAGCGCGAAGGCCGTCGTCATCGGCTCACCCGGCGCATTCGATGTGGCCACAGGCGGCACGGCACGCGCGGGCGGTACGGCGCGCTCGTTCGGAACGTCACGTACCAGCAGCGCTTCTACCCCCAAACGCACATTGCCTACGACCGACGCGCCGACCGGCGTCCACGCGGCAACGCCCGGGTCTTCGATCAGTTGGAACAGCGATGCGCCTTCCGGCACATGCGGGCCAGCGCCTTCCACGTGATAGGTGAATGCGGGTGCGCCGATCACCAGAATCAGATCGTGTCCGCCGAGCAGGCCGACGATCTTCTCGCGCATCGGCGGCAGGAAACCCGCGAACAGCCGATGGTCTTCCGGGAAAGCGCAGCGGGCGCACATCGGCGCAGTGAAGACGCGCGCATTGTGACGCTCGGCGAGTGCGACCACAGCATCGAAGGCCCCCGCACGATCGATCGACGAGCCGACGACGAACGCCGGACGCTCACATGCATCGAGCGCCGCCGCGAGTTGTGCGAGCGCGCCCGGGTCGGCCTGCACGCGCGTGCTCACCTGACGCGGCGGCAGCGCCTCGGCCGGACGATCCCAGTCATCCACCGGAATCGACACGAACACCGGCCCCCTCGGCTCCTGCATGGCGATGTGATAGGCACGGGCGAGCGCCAGCGGCACGTCTTCGGCGCGCGCTGGTTCGAGACTGAATTTGACGTACGGCTGCGGCAGTTCGGTCGCACGCACGGACGCGAGGAACGGATCGAACGGCAGGATCGAGCGGGCTTGCTGACCGGCCGTCACGATGAGCGGCGTCTGATTCTTGTACGCGGTGAAGATGTTGCCCATCGCGTTGCCGACACCGGCGGCGGAATGCAGATTGATGAACGCTGCGTTGCCGGTGGCCTGTGCGTAACCGTCCGCCATGCCGACGACAACCGCCTCCTGCAAACCCAGCACGTACTCGAAGTCTTCGGGGAAGTCGCGGAACAGCGGCAGTTCCGTCGACCCCGGATTGGCGAAGACCTTGGTCATGCCGTGGCGGCGCATCAGGTCGATGACGACCTCACGCACGGTGAGTGTGTCGGCAGTGCCAGCGGGCTGACCGGCGCGAAGTTCTCGGCTGTCTTTCATGGATTCGGTTGTCTCGTGCTGCCGTCGACGCGCGGGCGTGACGGCATGGTTCTGGTGGTGGCTCGCGGCGCGCTCAGGTGAGTGATGAGGCGAGCGATCAGACGAGCGATCTTGCGAGTATAGGCAGACGATATATGCACCGGAATTGCTTTTGCGTGCCGAAGTCATTACGCTTTTGCATGACTTTGCATTGCCCGTTTTATCGCGTCATCCTTCGGTCGGTTTCATCTCAACTCGGGGAGTTCCGTCGTCCGCCATGAGCCTCAATCTTCAGCAACTGCGCGCCTTCACGACCATCGTCGCGACCGGCAGTCTGGGGCGCGCCGCTTTGGAACTGCATCTCACGCAGCCCGCGCTTAGTCGCACGATCAAGCGTCTCGAAACGGATCTGGGCGCACCGTTGTTCGAGCGGCATAGCAAGGGGATGGAGTTGACGGCATTCGGGCAGGCGCTACTGCCGCACGCGATGCTGCTGGCACGCGAAGCCGAACACGCGCGCGAGGAGATCGACGCGTTGCGTGGCCTCGCCAAGGGCACGATCAAGGTGGGTGCGGTCGGTGCCATCGCGAGTCACGTGCTGCCGCTCGCCGTCGACCGGGTGCTCACGCGGTGGCCGAATCTGCGCGTGGAAATCATCGAAGGGGTTTGGGATCGGCTGGCGCAGGGTCTTATGCGTCACGAGATCGATCTGGCGCTGTCGACCGTCGCACCGGATACCGACGACATCGTGGCTGTCCCCGACTGCCACTGGGAGGACGACAGTTATGTCGTCGCGCGGTGCGACCATCCGCTGCGAGAGCGAAAGACGATTACGCTGGCCGACACGCTCGACGAGCGCTGGGCAATTCCGCCGCGTGGCACCGCCCCCTACGCGCACATGCAAAGCGTGTTCGCCGCGCACGGACTGGGATTGCCGAACATCGTGGTGGAAACGCGCTCCGTGCCGGTGCTCAAGAGCATGGTCGCGCGATGCGGCTTTCTGACGTGGATGCCCGAGCCGATGTACGACGTCGAGGCGCAGGCGCGCGTGATGGACACGCTACCGATTGCGACCGTGCGCGCCACGCGCACGCTCACCGCATTCCGACGTCGTCAGGGGATCTTGCCGAGTCCTGCGGCCAAGCTGCTCGATGAGTTACGGAAGCTGACTGCGCCGGATTGAGGGGACGTTGGCGCTCGGTGTGACCGCCGCGCCGGGCAACCTCGAAGCGCGCTCAAGCGCCAACGCCAGCGCCGACGATATGTGCACGGTGGTACGGCGTGCCGCCGTACTCCTTGGGGCCATGAATCGTCTCGACGCGCTCGATGCGCCACGGCACGGGCTGCGCGAAGCGCGGGCCGTCGTAGGCGAAGGTATGGAACTCGCCGTTCTCGCCGCAGGCGTCGACACCGTCCGGCAAATCGGCCAGCAGCGACGCATCGTACTCCCGGCCGACGAACTCCGGCCCGAGGTGTCGCCCGTCCACACACACGAGCACAGCACGATAACCGAGCGAGATGAACTCGTGCGCGAGCGTGAGGCGTTCGCGCTGCCAGAGCGGTAACACGGCCGTCATGCCCGCCGCCGCGCACACCTTCTCCTCCCAGTCGCGATGTGGCTGAAGATCGATGTCGCCGAACAGTCCGTGTGTGATGCCCTCCGCGCGCATCGCCTGCAACTGCGCGATGAACGTCGCTTCATATTCACGCCAACCCGCCAGACCGATGTCGAGCGCGATGCCGAGCGAATCGGCTTGCGCCTGCATCAGCTCGCGCGGCAAACCGTGCGAGCGTGAGCTGTCGCCCGTCTCGTCGAACATCGCCAGCAGACGCCGCACGTCGTAATGCGGTTCGCCGCCGGTGTCGCACGACATGGCGTGATGCAAGGCAAGGCAGGAATCCTTGCCACCACTCCAGGAAAAGAAGGCAGGCGTCGGCATGGTGTCTTGTGAGGTTGAAAGTGAGGTGGCACGCTCGCCGCATGGGGCATGGCGCACAAATGCAAAGCGGACCCCGAAGGGTCCGCCGCTTGAATCAGTCTGTCGTCATGACGTCCGGCTCAGTGCGAGCGGATCATCGTGCCGAACGGCTGCTCCGTCAGAATCTCCAGCAGCACCGAGTGTTCGATGCGGCCGTCGACGATGTGCACCGACTTCACGCCGCTCTTCGCCGCGTCGAGCGCCGACGAGATCTTCGGCAGCATGCCGCCCGAGATCGTGCCGTCTGCGAACAGGTCGTCGATCTCGCGGGCCGACAGGTCGGTCAGCAGATTGCCGTCCTTGTCCATCACGCCCGGGATGTTGGTCATCATCACCAGCTTCTCGGCGCCGAGCACCGTGGCAAGCTTGCCCGCGACGAGGTCGGCGTTGATGTTGTACGCCTGACCGTCTTCGCCCACGCCGATCGGCGAGATCACCGGGATGAAGGCATCGTCCTGAAGGGCGCGCACGACCGCCGGGTTGATCGAGTCCACTTCACCGACGTAGCCGATGTCGAGGAACTGACCGGCGTTCTCGCGATCCGGCATCATCATCTTGCGGGCGTTGATCAAGCCGCCGTCCTTGCCGGTGAGACCCACCGCCTGGCCGCCGTACTCGTTGATCAGCATGACGATGTCCTGCTGGACTTCGCCGCCAAGCACCCACTCGACGACTTCCATCGTCTCTTCGTCGGTCACGCGCATGCCCTGGATGAACGTGCCCTGCTTACCGATCTTCTTGAGCGCCTGATCGATCTGCGGGCCACCACCGTGCACCACCACCGGATTGATGCCGACGAGCTTGAGCAAAATGACGTCGCGCGCGAAACCGCGCTTCAATCGCTCTTCGGTCATGGCGTTGCCGCCGTATTTGATGACCACGGTCTTCCCGTGATACTTGCGGATATACGGCATCGCCTCAGCCAGAATTTCGGCCTTGAGAGCGGGTGCGATGTCGTCGATGGAATTCAGTTGCAGATCGGACATGGCAGGAAGGTTCTTCTCGCAAATGGAGCAGGTGGACCAGGAAACAGGGCGAATTGTACAGCCAAGAAGCCTTGGCGTGCGGGGGTTTGACGGGTTTCGGAAGGGTCCGCCCCTTGCATCGGCAAAAGCCCATGGCTACCCTTCCCCACAGGTCGGTCCGCAAACGCAAAAGCGGCGATTTTCGCCCCGTCAGCGGCATAGCGCCGTTCGTGCGTATCACCCCTTTCACTTATTAAAGGACGCCCGTCAGTGGCCGATTTTTACCGTGTTCCTTCTCTACCCCGCTAGCCGCCGGGTTTGCGCGTCGCGCTCGCCCACTTGTGGCCGGTCGATGACAGCGTCCGGGCTGTTGCAGTTGTGCAACTCGCAGGCGGCCATGCGCGGCGGCGCGTCTCTCACAGGGCGAAAATCGCCAGGCGATGCAGGGGATTGGGCTGACGTCGACTGGGGGTGCCGATGATCCTCGACACGAAGGCTGAGCCGGTCGATCCGTCGCGCTGCCCACAGTGCGGTGCGGTGGTGGCGTGTGGGGCAGTGGCGCTGGGAAGCGGAGAGACGGGAAGCGGCGGCGGCGCGGATAGCACGGATAGCGCCGTGCGATGCTGGTGCCTCGACTGGCCGCACCTGCCCGCGTCGGCCCGGCTGGGCGTGGGGGCCTGCCTCTGCCCCGCCTGCCTGCGCGCAGCGCTCGTCGCCGCTGGCGTAACGGTCGACGGCACCGCCGCCGATCCGGACACCGCTATTTAGCGACGCGACGCTTACTGACTGTGCGCGCCGTGCGCCATACCCGCCATGCCGCCACCGGCCGGCGCCCCCGCCGTCAGGTCACGCACGGTGGCCTTCACCAGTTGCTCAGACGTCTTATGGTCGGCCGTCTCGAACTTCAACGTCACCGGCACGGTGTCGCCCGTCTTGAGCGGCCCCTTCAGATCCGTGAGCATGATGTGATAGCTGCCCGGCTTGAGCGCCACCGGCTTGTTGGCCTCCAGCGGCAGCCCCTTGGGCAGCGCGCGCATCTTCATCACCGTGCCTTCGAGCTTCATTTCATGCACTTCCGCGTTCGCAGCGGCGGGGGTGCTCACGCTGAGCAGCGTGGTCGCCTGATGCGCCTGGAGCGTCATATAGACGGCGGACGACGTTTGACCCGGGACGGTACCGCGTGCCCACGCGTCGGACACGTCTACCTGCGACTGTGCGAAGACCGAGGCCGACGCCATGCCAAGACTGAATGCGGCCGCCACCAAAAGCTTGTGCTTCATGCAAACTCCTTTTTGTTGTCGACGGGCTGACGGATGACCCGCATCGGTGAAGTCTGTCCGACGCCGGTCCATCCCAATCCATGTCTGTCTTTCGGATGAAGACATTGCGCGGCGAGATGTCGCGCAAAACGTGAACGACCATTGTAGTCGTGCGTCGGTAAAAGCGTGTGCCGCCCGCGTAATACCCAGCCTCAGACCGATGCGGCAGAGTGTCGCAGCGCCTCGCAACGCCCGATGGCGCGTGACCCGGACTTGGTACACTTGTCGTATGACTCATTTCCCCATCGAGCGGACGAACGTCGTCCAGCTTTTCTGGCTGCGCTGTCTGGCGATCGTCGGCCAGTTGGCGACCATCGGCGTCGCGCAACTCTGGTTAGGCGTGCGGCTTCCGCTGGAGCCGATGCTCACCATCGTCGCGCTGGAAGTGCTGTTCAACGTGCTCACGTGGATACGCGCGCGACGCGGCATCGAGCGGGCAAAGCGTCGCACCGATCTCGATCTGATGAGCCAGTTGCTGGTCGATCTGGCCGCGCTCACGGCGCTGCTGTTCTTCTCCGGCGGTGCAACCAACCCCTTCGTCTCGCTATTCCTGCCCGGCCTGGCCATTGCCGCCGCCGTGCTGCCGTGGCGCAATGCATCGCAACTGGCGCTGCTCTCGCTCGTCGCATACGGCGCACTGAACTTCCAGTACGTGCCGCTCGATCTCGCCGATCCGGGCAATCTGCTGCGTCTGCACCTTGCCGGGATGTGGGTGAACTTCGTGGTGAGCGTGCTGGTGATCGCGTGGTTCGTCTCGCGCATGTCGCGCGCCCTTCGCGCTCGCGACGCACAACTCGCCCGCGCCGAGCAGCGTCTGTTGCGCGACGAACGGATGGCCGCGCTGGGCGCGCAGGCTGCGAGCGTCGCACACGAACTCGGCACGCCGCTCTCAACGATGGCTGTGGTCGTTGGCGAGCTTCGCAGCGAGAGTCTGGGCAACGACGCGCTGAAGTCGTTCGAGCCCGATCTGCAAACGCTGGAGCAACAGATAGCGCTGTGCAAGAGCGCGATCGGTCATGTGCAGATGCGCGCGGCGGCACCCGTGCGTCAGGCGATGGCCGAATGGCTGCCTGCGTTCACCACGCAATGGCGCTTGCGTCATCCGCAGGTGCAATTCCAGTTGCACGTGCCGCCGGAGCTGACCACGCGTATCGAAGACACCGTGCAGGTCGGGCAGATCCTGACGATCCTGCTCGATAACGCGGCGTACTTCAGTCCGTCGTCGGTCACGCTCGATGTGGCCGCCACGCCCGACGACGTACGCTTCACCGTTTGCGACGAAGGCCCCGGCATGACCGCCGAGCTGCGCACCCGACTGGGCAACTCTCCCGTCATGAGCACGCACGGCGGACACGGCATGGGGCTGTATCTCGCCTTTGCCAGCGCCCAACGTCTCGGCGGCGACATCACCCTCACCCCCAACACGCCGCAAGGCACGCGCGCCGAATTGCGCCTGCCGATGGCCACTTTCTTCTTCGGTTCGCGGAGTCAGACATGAACGCCTCCCACTTCCTTCTTATCGACGACGACGTCGTCTTCGCCGAAACGCTCGCCCGCGCACTGACCCGTCGCGGCTACGACGTGCAGATTGCCGGCGACAGCGCCGCCGCCCTGCTCGCGGCTCGCACGCGTCAGTTCGATCTCATCTCGGTCGACCTGCATCTCGGCCACGACTCCGGTCTGCCGCTCATCGCACCGCTGCGCGCGCTGCAACCGAAAGCCCGCATGCTGGTGCTGACCGGTTACGCGAGCATCGCTACCGCCGTGCAGGCCGTGAAGGACGGTGCGGACAACTACCTCGCCAAGCCGGCCAATGCCGACACGATCCTTGCGTCGCTGCGCAGCGACGCGAGCGAAACGCAGGCGGACGAAGCCATCGAAAACCCGTCGCCGCTGTCGGTCGCGCGTCTGGAGTGGGAACACATTCAGCGCGTGCTCGCCGAGCACAACGGCAACATCTCGGCCACCGCCCGCGCGCTGAACATGCATCGCCGCACGCTGCAACGCAAGCTGCTCAAGCGACCGGTCAAGCAGTAACGCTGCGGACAAGGGCAACGTCACAATCGCGTGGCGGTGCCCCGGGACATCGCGTTCCCCCGTCTGCGCACGCCGGCATTGCGCTAGCGCGCACGCTCATCTTCCCTTACGCGCCACGGCGCGCCCCATGCGCCTTATCTGCAATCGCAGCGACGTCGGTTTGGCGACGCTGGCATGACTTCATCCCACACCAGGAGTGTGCCGGTCATGCGCGTATCGCCGATTCCCCCGTCGTGGTCGTACTTGCGGCAACCCGAAGACGAGCATCCACCCGACACGGCGCGCGCGTGCGCAGACGTCGCCGACTCACCGGACACCACGGTGTCGACGTCTGACTTGCAGATCGCACACGACACTGTCTCCTCAACGTCCACGCTTGAGAACCCGTCGACTGACCTGATGCCCGACCCATTGCAGCGATCTATCGTGCAGCGGCTCATGGCGAAACGCGCCACGTCGGCAGATCAGGCGAAACCGGCGAAAGCCCGGAGGTCGTTTCCTTCTCGCCCGTGCAAGCACCGCGACACGATTCTGAGAATCCCAAAAGAGGAGTACGAGAGGCTCGGCGGCATCACGGGTGTTGCCAACAAGTACGGCATTCCCCGCACGACACTCGGTAAATATGTCGATCACTTTGGCGATACTCGCCCGTCAGGGCGTGCAAGACTCGAACACAAGGAATATGCCTTCAGTCAGAACAACCTGCGCGCGTTGTCGCGCCACGGCAAAGCGCTTCGTGCCGCCGCCGGTGGATTCTCGAAACTGGCGTCGGCGCTCGGCGTGCAACGCAACCAGTTGCGGGAGGTCTTGACGCCGTCGGGAAAACTCTCGCGTGTGGGCGGGCAGATGTTGGTCGATAACACACCAATACCGCCGCGCAGCGTCGAAATTCCTCAGGAGCGATTCAATGCCCTGCTATCGGGCGTTCCTCCGGGGGCAACGCGTCGACTGCCTCCCATTCAGACCATCATTCCAATGAATGCTGCGCCCTTCATGCCCGGGATCACCACACCGACGAGCGCCCCCGCCACCTCAGCGTCGTCCTCACGCGTCGCGCAGTTCGGCGAGTGCGAAGCGCCCGCCCTTCGACCGTATGTTCGAACCGAGGGGAGTTTCTCTCCGGCGATGATCCCCGTTGTCGATTCGACCACCGCCTGGACGCGCATCGAACAGGCGCGACGTCACCATCATCTGCATCTCGCGCAAAACGTCGGAACCGGTTGCGATCCGGTGCCGAACGTGAACCTCCACTGGCTCCCCGAACAACAGGCGACCCCCTCGGCGTTTTACCGAACATCCCTCATACAATCGGCCGACGCATCGTCGTCGACCGGCTAGGCAAAAAAACACCCCAAAGTTGGCTCGACGTCCAACGTTTGGGGTGCTTGTTCATGCGAGTTGCAGGTATGACCTGTCAGCCTCGCACGATCGGTCACGGCATGCGCTTTACAGCACGTAGCGCGACAGATCTTCGTTCTGCGCCACTTCTTCCAGGAAGCGGTTCACGTACTCGGTGTTGATCGTGACCACTTCGTTGGACTGCTTGCCTGCGCTGTACGAAATGTCTTCGAGCAACTTTTCGATGACGGTGTAGAGACGGCGTGCGCCGATGTTCTCTGTCTTCTCGTTGACCGAGAACGCGATCTCCGCAAGACGCTTGATACCGTCCGGCGCGAATTCGAGCTTCACGTCTTCGGTCGCCAGCAACGCCTGATACTGCTTCACGAGGCTCGCGTCCGTTTGCGTGAGAATCGCTTCGAAGTCTTCGACGGACAGCGATTCGAGTTCGACGCGAATCGGGAAGCGGCCTTGCAGTTCCGGAATCAGATCGCTCGGCTTGGCCAGATGGAACGCTCCGCTCGCAATGAACAGAATGTGGTCCGTCTTGATCATGCCGAATTTCGTGCTCACGGTCGTGCCTTCGACCAGCGGCAGCAGATCGCGCTGCACACCCTGGCGCGAGACGTCGCCGCCGCCCACTTCGCTGCGCGTGGCGATCTTGTCGATCTCGTCGAGGAACACAATGCCGTTCTGCTCGACGTTGCGCAGTGCCAGTTGCTTGACCTCTTCGTCGTTGAGCATCTTCGACGCTTCTTCGTCGGTCAGGATCTTGAGCGCGTCCTTGATCTTGAGCTTCTGACGCTTCTTTTTCTGGTTGCCCAGATTCGCGAACATGCCCTTGATCTGCTCGGTCATTTCTTCCATTCCCGGCGGGCCCATGATTTCCATGCCCTGCGCCGGGATCTCGACTTCGAGTTCGATTTCCTTGTCGTCGAGCGCGCCTTCGCGCAGACGCTTGCGGAAGGTCTGACGCGTGGCGTTATCTTCGCCGCCCGGCTCGGCTTCCACCGACGCCGACCCGAAACGAATGTCGCGCGACGATTCGCGGCCCGTCGGCAACAGCAGATCGAGAATGCGGTCCTCGGCGCGATCTTCGGCCTTGGTACGCACCTTCTTCATTTCCGCTTCGCGCGTTTGCTTAATCGCGATTTCCGCGAGGTCGCGCACGATGCTGTCCACGTCGCGGCCCACATAGCCGACTTCGGTGAACTTGGTGGCTTCGACCTTGATGAACGGCGCGTCGGCGAGCTTGGCCAGACGGCGGGCGATTTCGGTCTTGCCGACGCCCGTCGGTCCGATCATCAGAATGTTCTTCGGCGTGATTTCCTGACGCAGGGGCTCAGCCACCTGCTGACGACGCCAGCGGTTGCGCAACGCCACCGCAACAGCCTTCTTGGCCTTGTGCTGGCCGATGATGTGTTTGTCGAGTTCCGAAACGATCTCGGAGGGGGTCATATGGGTCATGACGTTCGCCAGATTAGGGGTTCGCAAGGAGGGCGACGCCCGGCCGGACAGCTGTCGATACCCGATCAGCCACCGGCCGGCAGATCGTGCCGCAGGAGTCCACCTGCTGCGGCACGCGCGTCGTCCGTCGTTACTTCGCGGCCTTGGGCGGCAGCGATTCGATGATGTGATTGTCGTTGGTGTAGATGCACATTTCGCCCGCGATCGTCAGCGCTTTCTTGACGATCTCGGCCGGCGTCAGATCGGTATTCTCGACCAGCGCGCGTGCAGCCGCCTGTGCGTAGGAACCGCCCGAACCGATGGCCGCGACACCGCCTTCCGGATCGAGCACATCGCCGTTACCGGTGATGACCAGCGTGGTTTCCGCGTCGGCGACGATCATCATCGCTTCGAGACGGCGCAGCATGCGGTCGGTACGCCAGTCCTTCGCGAGTTCGACAGCCGAGCGCGTGAGGTGCCCCTGATGCTTCTGGAGCTTCGCCTCGAAACGATCGAGCAGCGAGAAGGCGTCTGCGGTAGCGCCCGCAAAGCCGACCATGACCTTGCCGTCATAGATCGTGCGGACCTTGCGCGCCGTCCCCTTCATCACGATGTTGCCGAGCGTGACCTGTCCGTCACCGCCAAGCGCGACCTGATCGCCGCGCCGAACGGAGACGATGGTGGTGCCGTGATATTGCTCCATGCCTGTTCCTTTTCGGGGGGCGACATACGCCCCGTAACGATTGGCCCGGACGTCGCGTCCATCACTACCGAACAACCGCTGAGCAACCGCCGGATCGGTGACGACGCGCCCTGCCGGGCGAGACGTGACTGTAGTTTAGGGCAATCGAAAGAATATCAAGAGGCGTCGACGGCATCGTGCGAGACGTGCCGTCGACGACAGGCCGATGCCGCGCAAAGCGGCATGGAGGGTGACTTTCGCGCGGCATTGCACCGCGCGAATTGAAAGCCACGAAGCAATTTCTCGGAAATTGCCTCGATTTTGCGTGACGCTCAGCGCGTCACGCCGCTTAGAACGTTGTGCGCAACCCCACGCGAACGGCACGGCCGCCCTGCGGCGCAATGTCGCGCAGCACCGAACTCGCGAGACGCACTTCCTGATTGGTCAGGTTCTCGCCCTTCAGATAAGCCAGCCACTGCGCACCGCCCGCCTTGAACTGATACGTGAGCGCAGCGCCCAGCGTGGTGTAGCCGCTCGTCGTCAGATCATTGGACGGGACACGTCCCTGATTGCTCGCATGCACCATTTCCAGACGCGCGCCCCAGTGGCCCAGTCCGTAGATCACCGCCGCCGTCAGACGCAACGGCGCGATGCGCGGCAGCGGTTCGCCCGTGTCGCGATTGCGGCCGATGGTGTAGTCACCGCGCAGTTCGACGTCGACATCGCCGTAGCCCTGCCAGACGCGCGCACGACCCTGCGCTTCGAAGCCGTACAGATCGGCGGGCACACCGGCGTACTGATACACCGGCAGCGGCTTCTCTTCGCCGGGCGCTGTCAGGCCAGTATTGTTCAGCGCGATGAAGTTCGAGAAGCGGCTGTAGAACACGCCCACGCTGCCCTTGTTGGGACCGTTCTCGTAGCGCAGCGCCACGTCGGTGGAGAAGGCCTTTTCCAGCTTCGCCTGCGCGTTGCCGATCTCGTACACGCCGGTCGCGAGGTGCGGGCCGTTCGCGTACAACTCGTAGAACGTCGGCGCACGCTCGGTGTACGACGTGTTCACCGCCACCGACCACGCGGGGGCCAGCGCGAACACCGCGCCCGCCGACACGCTGCCCGGCGTGAAGTTACGCGACGGCAGGTTTTCAAAGCGCTCGTTGCCGCCCGAACTCGGCTTCACGCTGGAATGCTCGATACGTGCCCCGAAAGAGAGCTTCACGGCCTGATTGACGGCCCACTCTTCGAGTGCGAACAGCGCCACGTTGGTGGTGTCGCTCTTCGGCACGAACGCCTCTTCACCGAGGGCGGAGAACGTGTTCTGCGAGAACTGCACACCGACCGCACCTTCGAGCGGCCCGATCTTCGCGTGACGCGCTTCGATACGTCCCTCGTAGCCGTGGTTCTTGAACGTCGTGCCCGTCACGCCATTCTCGATTTCCTTGTGCTCGTAGTCGGTGTAGCCGAAGTCGAACTTGAACGCCGTGAACGGGCCGCTCAGGTTACGCACTTCGCTGGCGAGTGCGAGACGTTGCTGACGCAGACGAATGCGCGTGTTCTCTTCGGCGACGGTGCCGTAATCGGAGTCGTAGCCGGAGTACGACAGTCCGGCGTAGCCGTTGGCCCACGTCCACGATGCGCCGGCGGCCGCGCCGCTGGTCTGTCCATCGCTATTGGGCAGGGTGCCCGACGGTTGCTTCGTGTCTTCGTCGTCGCGTGCGCGTTGCTGCGCCGAACGGGCGAAGCCGGGAATGCGCAGGTCGGCGCTCTTGCGCGCGAAGCCGTCGACGTGGAACGCGAACTGGCCGTTGCCGAATTCGAGTTGTGCTGCGCCGGCGCGCTCGCGGTTCGCACCGCCGTAGCTGAAGTCTGTCGCGCCGGAAATGCCTTTGAGCGCTTCGCGAGGGATGCGGTTATCGATGGTGTTGACCACACCGCCCACCGCGTTGCCGCCATAGAGCAACGCCGCCGGTCCGCGCACGATTTCTACGCGCTCGATGGAGAGCGGATCCTGCGCCACGGCGTGGTCGTAGGAGAGCGACGAGGCGTCAAGCGAGGCCGTGCCGTTTTGCAGCACGCGAATGCGGTCGCCGTCGAGTCCGCGAATGATCGGGCGGCTGACGTTGGGGCCGTACGACGTGGCCGACACGCCAGGCAAACCGTCCAGGGTTTCACCGAGCGTGGTGGCGCGGCGCAGGGCCAGCGCGCGGCCGTCGAGTTCGGTGATCGGGGCGGCGAGATCGGCGGCGGCGCGGCCGAGCGGGTTGCCCGTGACGAACGTGGCGGGCAGCGCAGCTTCGGGGGCGGCCGAGGGTTTGGCCGAAGCAGCCGCGACTGCCGGCGTGTCCGTGGACGCTTCCGCCGCCTGAACGGACAGGCTGGTGATGGCGAAAGCGCCGAAGGTGAGCGCCGCCGCCAGCGGCAGCGGTGCGAGTCGGGGCGACGTGCGGCGGTGTGCGGCGGACGTCACGTCTGAAGTCAGGGCGAGCGAGGTCGTCGCGCGTTGACGCGCGGCACGAAGGGTAGAGATGGCCATGTCGGTCTTGTGCTTGTAATCGGTCTGATGGGGCCGGGGCCCCTTGTATCGGCGCGGCATCAGGACGAATGGACGCGCGGCAACCGCCCGGCGGCGCGTCGCAAGTGGCGACGGCACGCATGGGCGTTCGTGCAGGTGGACATTCGTCGGATGCGCGCGAAGGCAATGCGAACGCGTCGACCAAACGTCTCAGACGACGGGGCGACGATTCACAAGGCTATGCGCGAGGATTCAGACCGTGACCGGTGGGGCGCGGGAGTCGAACGGCAGGACGACGGCGCTCGCGTGGCTTCGCCCGTTGAGGTGCAACGGCGCGTGCGCCGTGCTGGCGTCGCCTGCCCATTGGAGCACCGCCACGGCCATGGCAGCCGCGAGCGTCGCCCCTTCGAAGAGATGACAGTGATGGTGGTGTGTGCCGAAACTGGTGTGTGTGGTCCGTGCAGATTGCACGGACCAGTCTGCTGCGACGGCGGCGTCAGACGCGTCCGCATCGTCTGCGGTGTCGCCATCGTCGGCGACATTTGCAACGCTGGCGATGTCGGTCGCGTTCGTTGCCGCGAGTCCACCGCTGCGTCCCGACGTGTGTTGCCCGACGCCGGACAGCTCGCGCGCGTGCGCAATCTCATGTTGCAGGCCCCACATCTGCACGCAAAGCAGTGCGGTGATGAGCCAGACGATCCATCCGCTGCGGCCACGACCCGCGCGCATGCGCTTTCGCGCACGCCATGGGCGAGGGTCGGAGTCGATGGAAGGCATGAGTGACAATAATTGCAACTGAGTTGCAATTTTGCCATAAAGTGACATCACCCGCGAGCGCTATGAGTAGAACGGGGAGGATAACGGCGGAGGGTTAGCGGTGGAGGGTTAGCGGCTGGGGGAAGACGTCAAAGAAAGAAAAAAGGCATGTCGCGAAGACATGCCTTTGATCGACTGAGGCCACCGGGCACCGCCACCGCGCGGTTGCCGGGGCCAGCTGGCCGACGATCAGTCGCCGAACAGCTTTTGACGCAGTTCGCGACGCTCTTGCGCTTCGAGCGACAGCGTTGCCGTCGGGCGGGCGAGCAGACGCGGTACGCCGATCGGCTCACCGGTTTCTTCGCACCAGCCGTAGTCGCCCGAGTCGATGCGGGCGAGCGACTGCTGGACCTTCTTCAGCAGCTTGCGTTCGCGATCGCGAGTGCGCAGCTCGAGCGCGTGTTCCTCTTCGATGGTCGCGCGGTCGGCCGGATCCGGAACCACCACGGTTTCCCGCAGGTTCTCGGTCGTCTGCCCGGCGTTACGCAGAATTTCGGCTTGCAGCTCTTCCAGACGATTCTTGAAGAATTCGAGTTGAGCCGCATTCATGTAGTCCTTGTCGGACATCTTCAGAATTTCGGCCTCGGTCAAAAGTCGTTGCTTGCTCATGGGTTTCTGTGGCGTCTCTTTCGGATGATCCGGCGATGCCCCTGTAGCGGGTGGCACGTCTTGCTTACCGGCAATGCCGCGGGCGGCTTCTTGGGTTACTTTCCTGCCGGGCGATTTGGGCGGCGCCTTCTTCTTGGCGGCGGCCTCGTCGCCCGTCTTCGATTTGCCTGCTGGAGCACGCTTGGCGCCCGCTTCCGGCACCGGTTCAGACCGGCGCGTGGGGCGTGCGGTGGCAGTCTTGCGAGAGGCGGTGGCCATGACGGTGCTCCCCTGCCTACCCCCGGAATGCCGCGTCGATTCGCTGGCGGCGGTCCCAGTGGGCAGGTATTGTAACCGAATCGTTAGACAGTCCCGATTAAGGGCTTTCCCGTCACCGGATTCGGCGATTCCGCTCAGACCAGACAGCGTTCCAGCCCTTGCAGGATGATGTCTTTCGGCAGTTCCGCGCCAATGAACACCATCTTGGTGTTCGGCGTCTCGCCAGGTTGCCACTTCGTGCCCACGTCGCTACCCATCATCTGGTGAACGCCCTGGAACACGACCCGACGGTCGATACCGCGCATGTTTAATACGCCTTTATAACGCAATAAGCGTTCGCCGTACACCTGCAGGATGCTCCCGAGGAAATCCTCGAGCTTGGCCGGATCGAATTGCTTTTCGCTGCGGAAGACGAACGACTTGATGGCGTCGTCGTGGTGCGCGTGATGATGGTGGTGATGATGCCCGTGGTCGTGACCTTCGTGGTCGCACTTCCCATGGTCATGGTCGCAGTGCGCGTGATCGTGCGCATCGTCGTGATTATGACCGTGATCGTGCCCATGGTCGTGCGCATGCTCGTCGGCGGCCAGGAAGTCCGGATCGATATCGAGCTTGTCGTTCAGGTTGAAGCCGTGGATGTCGAAGATCTGCTTCAGATCGGCCTGACCGAAGTCCACCACCTGCTGCGGCGCGCGCGGGTTCATGTGGGTGAGACGGTGCTTGAGGTCGTCGAGGGCGTCCGGCGTCACCAGATCGGCCTTCGTGATGAACAGTCGGTCGGCAAACCCCACCTGACGCTGCACCACTTCGTGCTGATCGAGCTGCTGCTGGCCGTGCTTGGCGTCGACCAGCGTGATGATGGCGTCCAGACGGTAGGTGTCTGCGACTTCGTCGTCGATGAAGAACGTCTGTGCCACCGGGCCGGGGTTGGCCAGGCCGGTCGTCTCGATGACCACGCGGTCGAACTGGATCGAGCCGGCGTCGCGCTGGCTGTTCAGATCGGACAGCGCCTGCACCAGATCGCCACGGATCGTGCAGCAGATGCAGCCGTTGCTCATCTGCACGATCTGCTCGGCGTTGTCCTGCACGAGGATGTCGTTGTCGATGTTCTCTTCACCGAATTCGTTTTCGATGACGGCGATCTTCATGCCGTGCGCTTCGGTCAGGATGCGCTTGAGCAACGTAGTTTTACCGCTGCCGAGAAAGCCGGTCAGGATGGTGACGGGAGTCATGAATGCAATGTCCTGTGATGAAGCGGCGCATCGGAATGCGCCGGCGGCGGCGTGTGCCGTGTCAGTTGGTGGCGCCGGCGCACTGGGCGCAGGTGCCATGAATCAGCAGCTCGACCTGTTCGCCCACGAAACCCTTGGGCAGGCGCTTGAGTTCGCGCTCACTCAATTGGGGATGCTGGGGCCAATCGTCAAGACAAAAAGTTCGATGGCAGCGTACACAGCGGAAATGACCGTGCTGCGTATGCGGACGCGGCGCGCTCGCACGCTCGGGATCGACGTGCTCGGCCATGACGAAGCGGAAGATTCGGTCGTCGCCCGCCTGCTTGATCGCCCAGCCCTGCGCGACCAGCCAGTCGAGCACGCGGTAGGCCGTCACGCGGTCGAGCGGATCGGCGTCGGTGGCCAGATCGGCCAGCACTTCCTGATGAGTGAGCGGGCGGCCTGCCTTGAGCAGCAAGGCCAGCACACGAACACGCCCCGAAGTCACGCGGCCCGATTGCTCCTGCAAGCTCGCACGGGCAGCTTCCAGATACGGTTGTAATTGAGTAAGGCTCATGAATCGATTTAAGCACAGCGCCGTCAGCGCTGCAACCGAGTTGCAAATTGGTCCCAACGGCTCCGCATAGGCCATATTTCAGCCGGGGCTGGGGGATATTAGCCGACGAATACGGTGAGCTTCAGGCCACGTGACGGGAAGTGAACGGGCAATGCGTCATACAATTGACACAAAAACCCCCCTTCGTCATGTCGCTCACCGCCCTCGCCTTCGTCGTCATTGCTGCGTTTTTGCATGCCACCTGGAATTTCGTCGCCAAGCGCATCGATACGCGCGAAGGCGGCGGCCCGCAGCTAGTTTTCCTCTACGCCCTGCTGACCGTCGTGATCTACACGCCGCTGGCGTTGTATTTCCTGATGGGAACGCAAGCGAGCTGGCCGTCTGCGCTCGGCTGGGGGGTCATCACCGTCAGCGCCCTGTTGCATTACGGCTACACCCTGGTCTTGCAGCGCGGCTACCGCGTGGGCGATCTCTCGGTCGTCTACCCGCTCGCACGCGGCACCGGCCCGTTGCTGTCGTCCATCGGTGCCATCGTGCTGCTGGGCGAACGCCCGGGCTGGCTGGCGCTCGTGGGCATTGCGCTGGTCGTGTGCGGCGTGCTCGTGATTGCCGGTGGCGAACGTCTGTTCCGGCGCGGCAGCATGCACGCGGGGGCCGGCTGGGGCGTGCTGACGGGCGGATTCATCGCGGCATATACGTTGGCGGATGCCTACGCCATCCGCACCTTGATGCTCGCGCCGCTCGTCTATTACTACCTGGAAAACGTGCTGCGGGTCGTGTTGTCCGCGCCGACGGCATTCGCCCGTCCCGCCCGCATCGCCGTGCTGTGGCAAGCCAACTGGCGCAAGATTCTGATCATTTCCACGATCTCGCCGATGTCCTACTTCCTGATCCTGACGGCGCTCAAATACGCCCCCGTCTCGCACGTCGCCCCGGCGCGGGAGATGTCGATGATGGTCGCCGCGCTGCTCGGCGTGCGGGTGCTGGGAGAGGGTGAGATGCACCGCCGCGTGGGCGGTGCCGTGCTGATCGCGCTGGGTGTGGTCGGTCTGACGTTGGGCTGATGCCCTGCGGACGGTCACCCCAACGAAAGCAAGTACTTACATCCTCTGCAACCAAAGCCCCTTGAGGTACTCGCCTTCGGGGAATTGCGTGAGCATCGGGTGATCCATGCCCGCCGACAGGCGGCGAAGGATACGCGCGTCGACACCGGCATCGACGGCCGCACCGGCCACGATTTTCTGGAACAGGTCGGCGTCGATTGCGCCCGAGCACGAGTAAGTGAGCAATTGACCGCCCGGACGCAGCAGACGGAAGCCTGCCATGTTGATGTCCTTGTACGCCCGCGCAGCGCGGTCGACGTGATGGGCCGATGGCGCGAACTTCGGCGGGTCGAGCACGATCATGTCGAACGTACGGCCTTCCTCGCGCAGGGCACGCAGCGTCTTGAAGACGTCCGCGTCGCGCCACTCGGCACGGGCGGCGTCGAAACCGTTCAGTTCGACGTTGCGTGCGCCAATTGCCAGCGCCTCACCCGACGAATCGATCGACAGCACGCTCTGCGCACCGCCTGCCAGCGCCGCCAGCGAGAAGCCGCCGGTGTAGCAGAAGCAGTTCAGCACGTCGCGGCCCTTGGCCTGCTGCTGAACGAGTCGACGGTTATCGCGCTGGTCGACGTAGAAGCCGGTCTTGTGGCCGTTGCGCACGTCGACGTAATACTTCACGCCGTTTTCATGGGTCGTCAGCGACTCGGGGGCTTCGGGCGGCTCGGCCCCGGCCAGCACGCCGGTGATGCTCGGCAGCCCTTCGCGCTCGCGTACCGCTGCGTCGGAACGCTCATAGACGTTCGGGCAACCGGTCGCGCCCACAAGCGCCTTGGTAATGGCGTCCTTCCAGGCTTCGACACCCGCCGCCATGAACTGGCAGACGAGTTGGTCGGTCTCGGGCTGTCCCGGTGCGGACTGATAACGGTCGACGATCAGGCCCGGCAGGCCGTCGGCTTCACCGAAGAGCAGACGCGTCGCGCCCGTGTCGTGGACCATCTCTTCGCGGTACGCCAGCGCCGCCGACACGCGACGCTTGAAGAACGCGTGATCGACCGGCTCGTTTTCGTTGAACGTCCACACGCGGGCGCGGATAGCCGACACCGGGCTGAACGCGGCGCGCGCCAGGAAACGGCCGTCGGCGGCCCGCACCACGACCGTGGCACCGGAGGCCGGATTGCCGTCCACACGCGCCACGGCGGTGGCGTAAATCCAGGGGTGACGGCGCAGCAAGGACTTTTCTTTGCCGGGCTTGAGGGTCAAGGTATTCATGCGGGACGGACCAACGGTTGCATTCGGGGTGACGGGCAAGTCTCGCGGCACGGCGGGCCAGTGGGCCTACGGACCGGGCTCGGCCACACGCGGGAGGCATCCGGTGCGCGGACGGCACAACGCACAACGTGCGGGACTTGCTGGGGAAGGACGCGATTCTACACCGACTCGGCACGCACGCCGTAAAGCGCATCGTCGGCCCGGCGCGACATCGCGGCCAGTCTCAAGGCTTCTTGCGCGAGCGCGGATGCGCCTGATCGTAGACCTTGGCGAGATGCTGAAAATCGAGCTTCGTGTAGATCTGCGTCGTCGAAATATTGCTGTGACCGAGCATTTCCTGCACCGCCCGAAGATCGCCGGACGATTGCAGCACATGCGTCGCGAACGAGTGGCGCAGCATGTGCGGATGCACGTGCGTGGGCAATCCAGCGGCCAGCGCATGCCGCTCCAGCCCCTGCTGCACGGCGCGCGCCCCGATACGCTTGCCGCGCGCCGACAGGAACAGGGCGTGCGGTTCGGCCGACGCCAGCGGCGCGCGCATCTCCAGCCACTGCGCCAGCGCCTGCGCGGCCTTCTCGCCGACGGGCACACGACGCCGCTTGTTACCTTTCCCCGTCACCACGACCTCGCGCTCGGCCAGATCCAGCCAGCTCGCAGAGCGGTAGCCGTCCGCCTCGACGTAACGATGATCGAGCCCCGTCAGTTCCGACAGACGCAGGCCCGACGAGTAAAGCAGCTCGAACATCGCCCGGTTGCGCACGGCTTCGGCCGACGTGCCCGTCGCGAATTCGACGAGTGCCGACGCCTGATCGGGCGACAACGCCTTGGGTAGCGGTTTGGGTTGTTTCGGCGCGCGCACGCTTTCGACGGGATTCGCGGCGAGCGCGGTACGCTGGGCAAGCCACGCGAAGTAGCCGCGCCAGGCGGAGAGCTTGCGGGCGATCGAGCGGCCCACCAACCCTTCGCTATGCAGCTTCATCACGAAGCGGCGGATGTCGCCGTGTTGCAGCGATTCAAGCGCACGGCCACTGGCAAGACGCTGTAACTGACGCAGGTCGCGCGTGTAGTTTTCCAGAGTGAGCGCCGCGAGCTTGCGCTCGCTGGCAAGCGACGTCAGATAGGTCCGGATGCCCGGCTCAAGCGGCGGCTCGGGAGGGGACTCAGGCGATGCTTCAGCGGACGAAGCGGACGACTCAGGCGACGTGTCGTTCGTCCCCCCTGCCGCCCCCTTCCGCTTGCCAGCCGACGCTCCGGAGCGCATCTCAGTCGTCGGCGCGCAGCTTGCCGAGGGCAGCGCCGGCGAGTTCGCCGATCTGCGTGAGGAAGTCGGTCGCCATACCTTCGTGGAAGCGGCGCGCGTCTTCCGAACCCATGACGAGCAGGCCGAAGACCGGGCCGTCGGTCACTTGCGGGTCGCGCAGCGCGAGCAGCGCGACGGAAGCGGGATCGCTCGGTGCGCCCAGCCACGTCACCGCTTCGAAGCCGGTGTTCGCGCCGCAGTACGGCGTGACCAGGCTCGTCGCAAAAATCTTCACCTCTTCGCTGACGCTGCGGGCGAACTCGGCCGGTTGATACGGCGCAGCAACGTTCCACAGACGCACGGCCGCGAACGGCACATTGAAGACGTCGCGCAGACCACGGGCAATCGCCTCGGGCAGCGCGTGCGGGTCACGCTCGCCCAGCAGACCGAGGGTCCAGCGGTGCAGCTTGCCCGAGATATCGTCGTTTTCGTGGCCGTAGCGCATCAGTTCGGCGAGACGTCGCTCGATCTGCTTGGTCTTCTCGCGCTGCATCTCGATCTGACGCTCCTGCAACGACACCGCCCGCTGGCCGTGCGGGCTGGTGAGCCGCACGCCAGCCAGCAATTCGGCATGGCGCTCGAAGAAGTCGGGATGCGCAATCAGGTATTCCGCAATATCTCGGTCGTTCATGAATGTCCGTCTGCTGTTCGTCAACTGCCGCCTGTCGTCCCCGGCATTCAATGTCCCGAACACAAGGGTGACGTGCGGCCGCCTGGGTCGCTAAATCAGAATCCGTCTGAAACCAATGCCATGCTGCCTGCCCTGACGCCGAAGACGTCAGACTTCGATCGTCCCTTCGAAGACCGTGGCAGCCGGCCCCGTCATGATGACCGGACCGCTTGCGCCGTCCCAGTCGATGGTGAGCGTGCCGCCGTGCGTCTCGATGGCGACAGGCGCCTTGAGCAGACCGCGACGGATGCCCGCCACCGCCGCCGCACAAGCACCCGTGCCGCACGCCAGCGTCTCGCCCGCGCCGCGCTCGTACACGCGCAGCCGCGCTTCGTGCGGGTTCACCACTTGCAGGAAACCGGCGTTCACCCGGCGCGGGAAGCGCGGGTGACGCTCGACCAGCGGGCCGTCCGTCTCGACCGGCGCGGTGTCGACGTTATCCACCACCTGCACGGCGTGCGGATTGCCCATCGAGACCACCGAAATCCAGGTCGTCTTGCCGGCGACGTCGAGCGGCCAGAGCGTGTCGTCGCCTTCGCGGCGGCCTTCCAGACCGGCCGCGTCGAACGGCACGTCGGACGGCGTGAGAATCGGTGCGCCCATATCCACGCTGACCTGACCGTCTTCGCGCATCGTGAGCGTGATCACGCCCTGCTGCACTTCGACCTTCACCGTCTGCTTGTCGGTCAGGCCGGTGTCGCGCACGAACTTGACGAAGCAGCGTGCGCCGTTGCCGCAATGCTCGACCTCGCCGCCGTCGGCGTTGAAGATGCGATAGCGGAAGTCCACGCCCGGCATCGTCGAACGTTCGACGAGCAAAAGCTGGTCCGCGCCGACGCCAAAGTGGCGGTCGGCGAGCGCACGCCACTGTTCGGGCGTGAAATCGATGGTCTGCGAGATGCCGTCGATCACGACGAAGTCGTTCCCGGCGCCTTGCATCTTGGTGAATTTGAGCTTCATGCCGCTATTGTAGTGGAGAAGGTCGACGCGCATCCGGTGCCGGTCAATAGACGCCCGGCTGCCCCTCGGGGCGCGTCTTGAAACGCTTGTGGACCCAGTAATACTGCTCCGGCATCTTGAGAATCTGCTCTTCCAGGAAGGCGTTCATGCGACGCGCGTCGGCGTCCGGGTCGCCGCTGGGGTAGTTTTCCCAGATCGGGAACACCTTCAGACGGTAGCCCTTGAAGTTAGGCAGCACTTCGCCGATGAACGGCAGAATCTGCGCCCGGCCGACTTCCGCCAGCCGCGACACCGACGTCAGCGTGCAGGTCTCGACCCCGAAAAACGGCACAAACGTGGAATTTCGCGCGCCGTAGTCCATATCGGCCGCCAGCATGACCGGCTTCTTCTTGCGGAACATGCGCAGCACGTCGCGGGCGCTGTCGCCGCGCGGGATCATCTCGGCGTCGAAACGGCCGCGCTGCTCGCGCGCCATCGCGTCGAACGCCGGGTTCGACATCGGCGTGTAGAGCGAGGCGCAGGGCCGGTGCAGCGAGTAGTTGATGAACACGGACGCCGCCTCGATCCCCACGAAGTGGAAGCCGAGCAGGATCGTGGGGGGCATGTCCGGGGCGCGCAGATCGACGGCCGAATCGAGTTCGATCAGGCGTTCGAGCTTCTTGCCGCTGCCGAACCACTGGACGCTGCGCTCGGCGTAGCTCCGGATGGCGTGGACGAACGACGCCTTCGCCACGCGCTCGCGGGTGGCGTCGTCCCAATGGGGGAAGCACAGGCGCAGATTGGTGTGCACCACCCGCTTTCGGGAGCTTGGAATCCGGTACAACACATGCCCGATGCCCGCGCCGAAACGCGCGACCCAGCTATAGGGCAGCAGGTTGAGTCCGCGCAGCAGACCCACGCTGAGGTAGTACCCGAGGGATTTCTTGGGAGTGGTAGCCATGTCGCAAGCAGGATTTCTTCAGGGGCGTATAATAAGCGACATCGCCGAGTTAACTGACAACTTGCGGGGCGATTCGAGTGAGCCACCATACATAGGCAGCCCATTCGACCAACTTTCCGCTAAAGCGTCGCCGCTTCTCCTCCGATGACGGCAACGTGAGTCGCCAAATACGTTAGAGGAGCCACAAGTGGCGAACGACTATCTCTTTACCTCCGAATCCGTCTCCGAAGGTCACCCGGACAAGGTCGCCGACCAGATCTCGGATGCCGTTCTCGACGCCATCCTGACGCAAGACAAGTACGCGCGCGTTGCTGCGGAAACGCTTTGCAACACGGGTCTCGTCGTGCTCGCAGGTGAAATCACCACGACCGCTACGGTCGACTATCAGCAAGTCGCACGTGAAACGATCCGCCGCATCGGTTACGACAACACCGACTACGGTATCGACTACAAGGGCTGCGCCGTGCTGGTCGCCTACGACCGCCAGTCGCCGGACATCGCCCAGGGCGTGGACCGCGCACACGACGACAACCTCGATCAGGGTGCGGGCGACCAGGGCCTGATGTTCGGCTACGCCTGCGACGAAACGCCGGAACTCATGCCGCTGCCGATCTACCTGTCGCACCGTCTGGTCGAGCGCCAGTCGCAAGTGCGCCGTGACGGTCGTCTGCCCTGGCTGCGTCCGGACGCCAAGTCCCAGGTCACCATCAAGTACGAAAACGGCCGTCCGCACAGCATCGACACCGTGGTGCTCTCGACGCAACACGCGCCGGACATCGCACTGGAAGCGCTGCGCGAAGCCGTCATCGAAGAAGTCATCAAGCCGGTGCTGCCGGCCGACCTGATCAAGGGCGACATCAAGTTCCTGGTGAACCCGACCGGCCGTTTCGTGATCGGTGGCCCGCAAGGCGACGCCGGCCTCACGGGCCGCAAGATCATCGTCGACACGTACGGCGGTGCTGCACCGCACGGCGGCGGCGCGTTCTCGGGCAAGGATCCGTCGAAGGTCGACCGTTCGGCAGCCTACGCTGGCCGTTACGTCGCGAAGAACATCGTGGCCGCCGGTCTGGCTTCGAAGTGCGTGATTCAGGTCTCGTACGCCATCGGTGTGGCGCGTCCGACGTCGGTCATGGTCAACACCTTCGGCACGGGCAAGATCAGCGATCAGCGCATCGCCGAGCTGGTCGAGAAGCACTTCGACCTGCGTCCGAAGGGCATCATCCAGATGCTCGACCTGCTGCGTCCGATCTACGAAAAGACTGCCGCTTACGGTCACTTCGGCCGCGAAGAGCCGGAATTCTCGTGGGAAGCCACCGATCGCGCCGACGCCCTGCTGGCCGACGCCGGTCTGCGCGCTGTGGCCTGATTCGGCTAAATCGCTTCACGGCCAACGCCGGTTTCGACCGGCGTCAGCCAAACAAAACCCCCGCCCGGGTCACACCGGCGGGGGTTTCGTTTTGGGCAATTGGACCGTACTGCGGCGCTTGTGCTGCGACGAAGCGCCCGCCCCTCAGCGCAGCAACAGCTTCATCATCGCGGCGAACCGCTTGCCGTACGGGGGATTGAGCAGACCGCCGCCATTCCAGCGTGCCTGACGGAAGATCGGCTTCTCCTTCGAGAACGTGCGAAAGCCCGCCTCGCCGTGATAGCCGCCCATGCCGGACGGCCCCACGCCGCTGAACGGCAACGAATGCTCGGCGACGTGCAGCAGCGTGTCGTTGATCGTCACTCCGCCGGAGATGGTGCCCTCCACCACCTGATCGATGCGCGCATTGTCGGTGTCGAACATGTATAGCGCGAGCGGACGCGGACGCTCGTTCACGTATGCAATCGCAGCGTCCAGATCATCGTAGGGCACCACCGGCAGCAGCGGCCCGAAGATCTCCTCACGCATCACGCGCATGCCGTCATGCACGCCCGTCAGCACGACAGGCGGCAGACGTCTGCGCTCGACTTGCGCCGGGGCGTCGAACAAGGCGTGCGACGTCGCGCCCTGCGCGGCCGCCTCGCCTGCCAGCCCGGACAAGCGCTCGAAGTGACGCGCCGACACGATGCTCGTGTATTGCCGGTTGTTCACGGCATCCGGGTAGAGGTGCGACGCCACCTGTCGCGCCGTCGCCACGAACGTGTCGAGCTTCTCGCGCGGCACCAGCACGTAGTCGGGGGCGACGCACGTCTGCCCCGCGTTGAGCAACTTGCCGAGCATGATGCGCTCCACCGCGTGCTCCCAGCGCGCCCCCGGCCCGATGATCGCGGGCGACTTGCCGCCGAGTTCCAGCGTCACCGGCGTGAGATGCTCGCTCGCCGCGCGCATCACGTGGTGCCCAATCGATGTCGCCCCGGTGAACAGCAGATGGTCGAACGGCAGCGACGAAAAAGCGCGTGCGACCTGGGCGTCGCCGGTCACGACCGTCACCCATTCCTGCGGGAATGTCTCGGCAATGGCTGACGCAAACACTTCCGCAAAACGCGGCGTGACTTCCGACACCTTGATCATCACGCGGTTGCCTGCGGCCAGCGCATCCGTGAGCGGACCGATGGCAAGAAACAGCGGGTAGTTCCACGGCACGATCACACCGACCACGCCCAACGGCTGGGGGACGATGGCACGCCGCGCAGGTAGCAGCCAGAGGTTTGCCCAGCCCGATGAGCCTCGCATCCAGCGACGCGTGTGCGACAGCGCATGCTTGAGATTGCCCAGCGATGGGAACAGTTCGAGCATGTCGGTCTCTTCTTTCGACCGCCCGCCAAAGTCCTCGTCGATGGCCTTAGCGAAGGGCTCGCGATACTTGTGCAACATGCCGAGCAGCGCCGTCAGATGACGTTTGCGAGTCGGCCAGTCGACGTGCGGAGCGGCGTCGTGCGCGTGGCGCATCGCGTCGAAGCGGGGCAACAGCATCGCGCGCGCCAGATCGTCGTCATGCGACACCTGCAACGTCGCGGCTTCATGCAGCCCGCCCCCGCCCATCTCGTCCTTGTGTCCCATGCCGTTCCTCCCTGCGACTTGCCGGTGCGTGAGTGCGCCGGTCGCTGTCGTCGATATGCCGTCGATGTGTTGTCGTTATGTGAAGCCAGTGCGTCGATGCGTGACGCTTTCGCGCGATGCTTCGGGTCTTACCTGCCGCCTTACCTCACGCCTTATGCAAGAAACGCTCTGTCGAGCCACGCGCGTTGTACACCGACAGGTATCGTGTCCGGCATCACGCCGTAGACACGTCCGCCTGCGTTAGCAAACCGGCTCTCGACGAACCCGTGCGCCAGCGCGGACGGCGCATGCTCCAGCAACAACGCGGCCTGTGACAGCAACACGATCTGTTGCGCGATGGCACGCGCGCGCACCGCATGCGACGCGGGATCGGCGGCGAGCCATCCGTGCAACTGCGCGAGCGCAGCGCGCAGCGTCGCGTGCGATCCGACGCGCTCGCCGAGCCACTGAAACCAGCTTTGCGCGACGTCCGGCTCGCGGCTCATGGCGCGCAGCACGTCCAGACACATCACGTTGCCCGAGCCTTCCCAGATCGAATTGACGGGCGCTTCGCGATACAGACGCGCCAGCGGCCCCGTCTCGACATACCCGTTGCCGCCCCACACCTCCATGCATTCGCCGGCGAGTTCGAGCGCGCGCTTGCACACCCAGAACTTCGCGGCCGGCAGCACGATGCGTCGCCATGCGCGCTCGACAGGCGAGTCGTCGTCCGACAAACTCGCATCGAAGGCACGCGCGAGCCGCATCGCCAGCCACGTCGCTGCCTCCGACTCCAATGCGAGATCGGCGAGCACCGCCGTCATCAGATCCTGATCGACGAGTTTCGCGCCGAACGCCGTGCGATGCCGCGCGTGGTGAATCGCCTGCACGACACCCGTGCGCATCATCGCCGCGCTGCCGATCACACAGTCGAGCCGCGTGTACGTCGCCATCTCGATAATCGTGGGCACCCCGCGCCCCGGTGCCCCCACACGCGTGCCGTACGCGCCCTGAAATTCCACCTCGCTGCTCGCGTTCGAGCGATTGCCGAGCTTGTCCTTGAGACGCTGAATCTGTACCGCGTTCTTGTGGCCGTCGGGCCGGTAGCGCGGCACGAAGAAGCACGACAACGCGTCGCTGTCGCTATCGCGTGCGAGCACCAGATGCGCGTCGCACTGCGGTGCGGAGAAGAACCATTTGTGTCCGACGAGCGAGAACTCGCCATTGCCCACCTCGGTCGCGACGGTGGTGTTCGTGCGCACGTCGGAGCCGCCCTGCTTCTCCGTCATTCCCATGCCGATGAGCAGGGTGTGCTTCTGCGCGAGCGGTACGTCGCGCGGATCGTGCTGCGGCGCAAGCAGTTTGTCCTTGATCGTGGCGAAGAGCGCAGGCTCCTTCGCGAGTACCGGAATACTCGCGAACGTCATCGTCGTAGGACACAGCGAACCGGCTTCGTTCTGCGCGTGCAGAAAATACGACGCCGTGCGCGCCGCCATCACCCCGCCACGCGGATGCGCCCACGGCAGCGATTGCAGTTGTGCACCGCGCAATAGCCCCATGAGCGAATGCCATGCGGGATGAAACGCGACGCGGTCGATGCGATTGCCTTGCGAATCGAAGGATTCGAGTTCCGGCTCGTGACGATTGGCGTCCTGCGCCCACTGCTGCACTTCCGCCTCGCCCACGCGCGCGCCCTGGCGATGCAACTCCTTCGCTTGCCAGTCTGCGTCGAAGGCCGCCACAGCGGCTTGCAGCGCGGCATCCGTCGCGTAGAGGTTGTAGTCCGTGAGCGGCGGCACCTGATTGGTGACGTCGTGCGTCTGCCAGGCTTCAGTCATCCGTGTCTCCCTTGCGCGCCATCCCGAATGCCTTACATGGGACGGTCACTTCAAGTCGATCATTTCATCATAGCGGCTATGCCCTCGTGCTCGCACAAATTAGAGGAATGCTTCACTTCGCCCCCGGGCACACGCATTGTCTGCCTACAATGAGTGCCGCTGCAAAGTGACGTCGACGAGGCTTTCCGGAAGATCGACGCAGGCGGCACGAGACACAGGCATCGCAAAGAACCATAAGCAAAAGCAGCGAACGCATTCAACAACAAAGTTGAAGCAGTGCCATCCAAGGGAGGATGACAGCATGGACTATGACTACGTCATTGTCGGCGGCGGCTCGGCCGGTTGCGCACTCGCGGCGCGTCTGGCGGACGGGTTGCCCGATCGCACCATTGCACTCGTCGAAGCCGGTCCGCCGGACAACAGCTTTCTCGTGCGTTTGCCGCTCGGCCTCGCAGCACTCGTGCCATTCGCATCGCGCCGCAACTATGGCTATCGCACCACACCGCAAGAGGGACTGGCGGGACGTCAGGGCTATCAGCCACGCGGACGCGGTCTCGGTGGCTCCAGCTCGATCAACGCGATGATCTACACGCGCGGGCATCCGGAGGACTACAACGACTGGGCGCAAGCAGGCTGCACCGGCTGGGCGTGGGACGACGTGCTGCCGTACTTCCGTCGCAACGAGAACAACGAGCGCGGCGCGAACGCATGGCACGGTGCGGGCGGCCCGCTCAACGTCGCAGATCTGCGCACCGTCAATCCGTTCTCGCAACACTATGTCGACGCTGCACGCGAAGCGGGATTTCCCGTCAGCGATGACTTCAACGGCGAGCATTACGAAGGCGCGGGCATCTATCAGGTGACGCAGAAAGACGGCCAGCGATGGAACGCGGCGCGCGCTTATCTGCACGGAAAAACGCGCAACAATCTGCACGTGATCACCGACGCACTGGTGCAGCGCATCGTGTTCGACGGCAAGCGAGCCACGGGCATCAAACTGCAACGGCAAGGCACTCTCCAGACGATTCATGCGCGCGCCGAAGTGGTACTGAGCGCAGGCGCGTTCAACTCGCCGCAGCTGCTGATGTGCTCGGGCATCGGTCCGGCCGAACAGCTTCGCGCGCATGGCCTGGACGTGCGGGTGGACGCCCCTGGCGTGGGCGAGAACTTGCAGGATCACATCGACTTCATCGTCAACAAGTACATCGCGCATCGCGATCTCGTCGGCTACACGCCTGCGGGGCTCTGGCATCTGCTCACGCAAGGGATCGAATACCTGCGCGACCGGCGTGGTCTGTTCGCGAGCAATGTGGCGGAAGCGGGCGGCTTTCTGAAAAGCGAACCGTCGCTCGCACGGCCCGATTTGCAGATGCACTTCCTCGTGGGCATTTGCGACAACCACAACCGGCGTCTGCATCTGCGGCGTGGTCTGTCCTTGCATGCGTGCGTGCTTCGACCGAAGAGTCGCGGACGCGTCACGCTGGCGTCCGCCGACATGCGCGACGCCCCGCACATCGACCCGGCGTTCCTGCAAGCGCAGGAAGACGTCGACACGCTGCTGCGCGGTGCGCGCGTCATCCGCCGCATTCTCGCGGCCCCCTCGCTCGCGAAGTTCGGCGGCGAAGAATTGCACAGCCGGGGCGTGGAATCGGATGAAGCGCTGACCGCATTGATCCGTGCGCGCGCCGACACCATCTATCACCCGGTCGGCACTTGCCGGATGGGCAGCGATGCGGCGTCGGTCGTCGACACAGAACTGCGCGTGCGCGGCGTGGAGGGATTGCGCGTGGTCGATGCATCCATCATGCCGACGCTCATCGGCGGCAACACGAACGCTCCATCGATGATGATCGGCGAGAAGGCTGCGGACATGATGCTAGCGAGTGCGAAGGCGTCGGCTCAACCCGCGGGAGAGCACGTCGGCGCGCGCGTTGGTGCCGATGCTGACGTGTCGCTCGACGGCGCATCTGCCGTCGAGACGATGACCGCCTCCACGCCCGTCTCCACACGATTAACCGCTCGGGCGCAGCCACAGGCTTAGGAAAGCCTCACCCCACAGCGCACTCGCCAGCGCGCCAAGCACGAGCCACGGGCCGAACGGCAACGGCTCGCGTAGCACGCGAGCGCGTACCAGCCCGTAGGCGGCGAACGCCAATGTCGCTGCCATCGCGCCGAAGGCGAGCATCAGCGGCACGCCGATCCAACCGAGCCACGCACCGCTGGCGGCGACGAGCTTGGCGTCGCCGCCACCGAGGCCGTCGTGGTGCGTCAGCGCGCGGTACACCGATCCGATCGTCCACATCACCACGTACCCGAGCGCAGCCCCCAGCACGGCTTCGTCGACCGGCAGCGTCACCCCCATCACACTGCATAACAGCCCCGCCCATAGCAGCGGCAACGTGAGCACATCCGGCAGCAATCGCGTGTCGATGTCGATCAGGGCCAGCGCCAGCGATGTCGCCCCGAAGCCACTCCACACGATCATCGCGGCGTATTGCTTCGATGGCACGAACGTCCACGCCATCGCGGCAAACAACACGCCGACAGCTAACTCGACGAGCGGATAACGTGCGGCAACCCTCGTACCGCAATCGGCACATCGCCCGCGCAGCCACAGATAGCTGACGACCGGGAAGTTATGACGCGCAGCAATGCGCGACTCGCAATGCGGGCAGCGCGACGGCGGCCATGCGAGATTGAAGACCGGTGTCACCGGGGGAATCTGTCCGGACCACGCCGCGACTTCACCCGCCCACTGCGTCTCCAGCATGCGCGGCAACCGGTAGACAACCACGTTCATAAAGCTGCCCGCAAACAATCCCAGGACAGCCATCGCCGCAGCGACCGCTTCACGCGGTAACGCCTGGAACTCACGCCATAGAAATTCGAAGAGAGAGAGCATCGTCAGAACATCGATTGCGCGTATTCGCCCGCTGCATGACCGATTTGCAACATGCCGCCGACGGTGAAGATGATCGTCAGGCCGACGAGCGCGAGCAGCACCGAGCGCAGCGTGGCCGAGCGGGCTTTGATACGCTCCGCGACCTCCTCGATGGTCATCAACCCGATCTTGCGAATCCCGGCGTCGAAGTTGGTCCGCCCCGAGTACTCGACAAGACGATCGAACACCTCCTCGTTGAAGATGCCGGTATCCATCGCCTTGATCATGCTGCGTTCGCTCTTGAGCGAGGCCCGCATGCGCAGCAGATGCCAACGCAACCACGGCGACGCGCGCGCGAGCAGCAAAGAGACCGCGTCGAACACAGACGTCTTCGCACTCGTGAGCGCGGCGAGCGCCACGAGAAACTCGCCTGCGCGCACGTCGCGATACACGGCGTAGGGGCCGAAGTTGTCGAAGCGGCGACGCAGCGGCCCCGTCCACCGGCTGAACGAGAACGACATCAGCAAGACAAGCGCGAGCGGCAGGCCATAGAGGAGCGGCCACCAGTTCGCGACGAAACCCGACATCGCGTAGAGACCCGCGCCGACGAGCGGGAATTTCTCCGGCGGCATGATCTCCGTCATGATCGGCATCATGCCGTACGCCACGCCCAACTGAATCGCAGCAAGCAGGACCGACATGAAGATCGGCAACGCCACCGCCCCCGCAATGGCCGCACGCGTTTGCTGCTGAAGCGTCACCACACGCGCGAGAAAGCGTAGCGTGCCGGGCAGATCCCCCTTCTCCCCGGCCGCAATCACGACGAGGTCTTCCTCGGGAATCGTGCCTGCCCACGACTTCTGCAGGTTCTTCGAACTGGCCCGGTCGCGCCATACGGCGTACAACGGCGCCATCGGATTACGCCGCTCCTTCGCCCGTGCATAGCGACGCGAGAACAGTTCGAACGGGTTTGCCCCGTCTTCGATGGCGTCGGCGAAGTCGCTGTAGAACTTGGCGCGGGACTTGCGGAACTGGCGCTTGGCCTTCGTCAGGCCGGGATACGGATCGCGCGCGGGAGAGAGTTTGGAGAGCAGACGGTTGGCGGCTTCGATCATGGCGTTCGGTGCTGAACATCGGAGGGGGATTTACGCCGGCATCGGCGCGCGATGCGTGCCGCTAGACGACGGCGACGCTGGCGAGGCGGCGCGTCGACGCGGCGCTGAGCGACGTCGATTGACGGAAATGAAATTTCTTGAGCTTGCAGAACGCAGCTTCGATATCGTGCGGGTCGACCAGCCCCTGCGACATCTTGTACATGGCGTGTTCCATCGCGGACTTGCCGGTCATGTTCGGGCTGGTCAGGTCGCCGTCATGACAGGCGCGCCAGTGACGCTCGGCGTCCCAGTAGTGCCCCTCGCGCAGCAGGTCCAGCAGCTCGTCGGTCAGTTCGCACACCTCGGCCACGACCGTCTGCCCGCTCGTGCCGCGCCCGGCACAACGCTCACAGCCCGGCCCCTCGACACAGATCTTCGACGTATCGATGCCGAGCGCACCGATCACCGACAACGTCGCCGCGTCGATGAGTTCCGGAGCGTCCAAGGCGGCGCGCTTGCAATGGGGGCACAGCACTGGAATGAGCTTTTGATAGACGATGGCCGTGAGGAAATTCGGTGAGGCGACGGCCGAGAGCGGCATCCCGATTTCGTCGCTGACCAGCCGGGAGACGATGCCGAATGCGCTCGACGCATGCACCGTCGATAGCACCTGATGGCCCGTCTCCGTCATCGACTTGGCGAACGAGCCGGTCTCCGCATCGCGAATCTCGCCCGGCATGAGCTTGTCGGGATCGCCGCGCAGCAGCACCTTGGCCGCGGCACCGAAGGGCGATTCACCCGGCCCGTCTTCCGCGCGTCGCTGAATCGGGATCTGCGTCATATGCGGCTGGATGTACTCGACGGGATCCTCGATGGAGAAGAATTTCTTGCCCGAAGCGCGCTCGTAGGTCATCAGCGTGCGCAGCGTCGTGGACTTGCCGGAACCGGTCTCGCCCGCGATGATCGTGAGACCCGGGCTGCGATGCACGGCGTCTTCCAGGATCTCGACCTGATCGTCGGCGTAACCGAGCTGAGCCAGAGTGAGCACGTCGCCGTCCGTTGCTTCGTTAATCAGCAGACGCAGCACCACATCCACGCCGCGATTCTCCTTCACGCTCTGGAAACGCAGTTGGTACTTGCGCTGGCGGATCGTCAGCGGAATCGAGCAGCTCTGATGCTGGGCGTCGTCGAAGTGATTGTGGCTGCGGCTGCTCGGATCGGCGCGCGAGTTATAGGCGGCCGAGACGGCGTCGAGCATGGCGTGATAGTCGCGGGCGAGACGATCGCTCTCCGCCGACACGCGCAGCTTGCCGTGAATGCGCATGCGCACCTGCACGTGACGTCCCTCGCGAAACTCGAAGTGGATGTCGGACGCCCCCGCCTCCACCGCGCGCTCGATGATCAGATCGAAATTGCGATACGCGCCGGTGCGCTGCTCCCCCATCTGGCTGCCGCCGTCCCCTTGCTGCTGAAGACGCGACTGCATCAGCAGGATCTCTTCGGTCGTGCCGACGTAAATGCCTTCGAGGTCCAGCCGGTGTTTGGACCGCACGGCGCGGTCGAAGCGTTCGAGCAGATCGGAGCCCTGCATGCGCACGAATGTGTTGTGTTCGAGCAGGACGAGATACAGACGCGGTTTCATCGCAACGAGCACCAGCGAGCCATGCTCCGCGCCTGCGAGCGTAATGCCGAGGTCTTGCCGCCAGCCGAACGTCTGAATGTCTGACTCGCGCAGATCGTCGATGGGACGGACGATGGCGCGCGAGTGTCCACGTCGTCCGAGGTGCGCCAGCGTGGCGCGCAGCCACTCAGAAATCGTCGCCATGCGCCTGCCCCGGAACGCGCTGACTCGTTTGCGTGGAAGACGACGGCACTGCGCCAAAGGCATTGGGCAACAGCAATCGCTGTTGCCGCGCGCCGCGTCGAATGTCGACGAAATCGTCGCCGATCTGCACGACCTGCCAGTGCCCAACCTTGTCACCTTTCGTCACGTTGCGTCCGAACTTGCCGTCTACGCGCAGATACGCGACGGTGGCGTTCTCCACGCCGTAGATGAATAGTAGCTCCGGCGGTCCATCGGCCTGTGCGGCTTTGGCGGACGCCGATGTCTGCGCGTCCCCTGCCGTCTGCGCTTTGGCTTGCGCCTGTTTGGCGTCCTGCGCCTCCTGCGATGCCTTGAGATGCGCACGCGCGAAGGCATCGATCGTCTCTTCGGCATGGGCATTCGTCGACAGTAGCGTCGCCGTCGTCCATACGGCACTACGGAGCAACTTAGTGAACATAGTAGGTTCCTTGTGCGGAGAAGACGGGCTTGCCGTCGTCGATGACGATCTTCAGCTCGCCGAGAGACATGTTGCCTGCACGCATCATCAGTCCCGCGACGGAGTCGAAGAACGCCAGATGCCCGGCCATCTTCCATTCGCCTTTCGAAATCGGCGGCGGTACGTCGGCGCGCGAGGCGGCCCCCGGTGGCGCCGGCACCAGCGGCTCGGGCATCGTCAGCGCGATATCCATGCCGTAGTCGCCGAGCGCTTGCAAGCGCGCCCCTGCCGTGCGCAGGAACTGATTGCGGGGGATGGGTGCGACGCGGGCATCGCCGTCGTCTTCAAGCGCCTCGATGGAGGGTGTGCCTGTCGGTGTGCGCGCTTCGTTTTTGGCCGCACCAAGCGATGCGACGACCGTGCTTGCCGTGGTGGCTTCGTCTTCGGGAAGTGTGACGATTTCCGTCGCGTGATCGAGATCGACAATCTGCGCATGGGGACGTTGAGACAGCAGCAAATCGAAGGTGCCGCCTTCCAAACGCTGCCATGCGATCTCACAAGTCCGTGCCTTGCAGTCGATGGATGCCGGCCGCCATCCACCGGCATTCGCGGGCAGTTGCTGCACCGCGCGCTGCAAATGCCTCGCGTACGACGCACCGGTGGAGAACGATTCGGCGGCGAGTGCCCGCGTCAGCGCCTTCTTGTAGGCCTCCACAGGGTCGACGCGATTGGCCGCCGCGAGTTTTTCGCGCTGAGCGCTCTCGTACCATTGCCACCCCCCGTACGCTGCGCCGACGACGACCGCGAGCAACGCCACCACCGCAGCGGCGATCTTCAACTGACGTGTCGGGAGCGACTGACGCACCGGCTTGATGCGTGTCTCGGGCGCGGCATCGCGAACTGCGGCGGCGGCGATGTCGTCGAGCGTGAGGATGACGTCGGCGTGCGGCAGATCCGTACGCATCACCCCCGCGACTTTCACCGGGCCTTCGACCTCGGCCGTCCACTGATCGAGACGATGCTTCAACTGCGACGCCGGGATCTCCAGATCCAGTTCGGGACGATGGTCGCGCAACGTCACGAACACCGCCCTGGCGGGGTCATCGGGGTCCGGGTGCATGAAGGCGACGTTCGGCCCGTCGACCAGCGTGCGCAGCACCGCTGCCAGCGCGTACCGTGCCGTGGCGGTGGTTTTCCCCGCCGTCTCCGTCGCCCCGGTCGCATCATGCAGCGAGACCAGCCCGACAGTGCGCGTGCCCGCCCCGTCATCGGTGACGGTGAAGTGTGAGGCGTCTCGGCTGCGCGCGAGGCTACGGATCTCGGCCATCTCCTTTTCGAGACCGATCAACGTCTCCCATTGCACGCCGATCACGAGGTGGTTGGACAGTGCGCGGCCCATCTCACACGCCCTCGGTCAGTTCCGGCGAGATCATGATGACGACCTCGTTCACGTGCTGATTCGCCTCTTTCGTGCCCCCTTCGTAGTTGAAGATGCCGTCGCGCTCGGTGTTGTCGTCCTTGCGACGGAAGCCACTGAGCACCAGCGTGTCGCCCGACTTGAGCGAGGCGCGCTGCATCGTCTGCACGGACGCCGTGATGGGCAACTGCATAAACGTGCCGGCCCCGAGACCGTCGTCGTCGCGGCGACGGTCGTCGTCACGGCCGCCGATATCGATGCTCGCGCCCTTGCCGTCGATATCCGCGCGCACGTTCGGGCCGTTGCCGCCACCGGCCCCGCCTGCATCGCTGCCGCTCGGCGCTTCCTTGCCGGTGCGCAGATTGATCTTGTCGAGCTTCTTCAGGTCCGACATATCGATCTGCACTTGCAGCATCACGCTCCGGTTATCCATCAGCGTGGGCAACAGGTTCATGACGAACCCCGTGGTGAGCACCGATTGCTCCGCCGTCACCACCGCCTGTCCGCCGTAATTCCCAGGCGTCATCTTGGTCTGTGCGACGAACCCCCGGTTCTGCGTGACGGCCACCGGCGCGGGCTGGTTGTTCAGCGTGACGACGGTCGTGTCGATCACCGTACTCACGCGCCCCTGCTTGCTCAGCGCCTTGATGAACGCCATCGATCCGGCCAGACGCCCGTTCGGAATCGTACGGATGCCCAGCCCGCCCTTGCGCGTCATGAGCGCGCCGCCCAGCGCCGGGCCACTCAGGCCCGCCACGAAGCCGCTCGCGGATCGATAGACAAGATCCCAGTCGATGCCCGCTGCCGAGTTCTCGTCGAGCGTGACGGAGTAGACCTGCACGCGCAGCTTCACCTGACGGCCGAGCACCGCGTTCTCCGATTCGACGTATCGCGCCACGCGCTCGACGACATCGGCCGTATCGGTAACGACGAGCGAACTCGTGACGACCGATGGCGTGACGCGTCCGCTCGGCGAGAGCATGTCGGTGACGGTTTTGACGAGATCCGCCCAGTGGTCCAGTTCGGACTCGACCGTGACATTCGCGTCGGCATTGAAACTCAGATCGACGCCGCCTGCCGTCGAGCCGCCACCGTTGCTGCCACCGGATGCGCCGCGCTCCGCCTTCATCTTGGACGCCTTGCCGACCGAGGCCGTGTAGGACGAACTCCCCGGCATCATCTTGATCTGGAAGGTCCGTGTAACGTATCGCGCGAATTGCACGACGCCGTCGCGATAGGACCAGTGCGTGCCGGATCGATGCGCAATGGTATCGAGCAAGCCGGACAGCGAGCCGTGATACTGCAACGGCACGGCAGGCTCGCCGCTTTCGGTGCAGTTGGTCTGGAAGCGTTGCGCCACGGCTGCGGGCCCGCCGCGTCCGCCACGCCCGCCCGGACCGACGCCGACCGACGCACCGCCATCGCACGCGACATCGGACGCCATGCGAATCGTCAGTCCGTTGCCCCGCGCGACTTGGGCCAGCAGCACCGACATGGGAAGCGGTGCGCCGGTGGAAAAGCGCACCTGACGCGCGAAGAACTCGGGCAGTGCGATCGTCGCGTTGACCGCGACTGATTTTCTTGACAGCCAGGCGCCATCGACATGTTCGATGGCGCCTATGGGGGCTGCTGTGTGTGTGTCGTTGGCAGCGCGCAACGTCTCGCGCACTTGTGTCACGTTCTCGTCGGTTTTCGACAGCAGGCCCGGCGTGCCGCACGCTGTCAGTAACGTGATGGCGCACAACACGCCGAGATGCTTTCTCATGAATGACCGCTTCCGATGGTTGGCCGTGCGCGGGGCACGGCGGAAGTTATTGTGTGGCGTGCACGACGCGCAACACGCGGTTGGCCTCGTAGACCTTGACGCGTATCGGTGCGTCGGTGTTCTGCAACGAGCGCACGATCTGCTCGACGATGCCGAGGAAATCCCCGCGGAACGTGGCCGGATACTCGATGGGAAAATCGCGCTCGATCTCCCACGCGAGTTGCCAGCCATTGCGCTCGGCATATCGTCGGACGGCCTGAGAGACGCGGCCGTCCGACGGCTGTAACGCCAGCTCGATGGTCGTGGATACCGTGGGCGATGGGGGCGACGGTGTTCCCGCGGCCCCGCTCGCCGCCACCGCCTCAACTCGGCGTTGCGCGTTGTCGATGACGCCACGGTCGAGTTGGCGAGCGTCGCTCACATCGTTTGCGTCGTTTGCATCGGGCACGGGCCCCGCGCCGACGCGACCGATCTGCCCGCCCTGGCGACTATCGAGCGTTTGCATCAACGGCTTGTGGCTCGCGAATGACCAGGTTGCTTCGGTGCCTGGCGTCGCCTCGAAAGCTGTCGCCGAAGGTGCCGCGATCATGAACATTGCGGTCATCGTCACGGTTCGCATTCCGGAAGGATTCATGTCGTGTTGGCCTTTGGATCAGATCCCCGTGAATGCCTCTCAACCGGCGATGGTGAATTCGAGCTCTGCCTGCGTGACGTCGTCGCTCCCGTTCTTCTTGCAGTACTCGTTGATCTTGTCGAGCGACGTTGACTTGCCGTCCTTGATCGACTGACTGTTGATCGAAAGGGTCGCGAAGAGCCCGTTCATCTTGCTGGCGAACTCCTCGCATTGCGCGCTCGGATAGCCGATCGACTTCACTTTGACGCCACTGGACGGATACGACTTGCCGTCTTGAGGCACGAAGGTGACGGCACCGCCGAAGCGATTGAGAATGGTTTGCGTACCGTCGGGCCGATTGAAGGGCTCGGCAATCGCCATGTCGCGAATTTTGTCCGGTGCCGTCGTAGCAATCAGCGTTCCCGATGCCACCGCGTTCTGCACCGCCAGGACCGACATCTGCCAGTCCTTCATCTCCTGCGACAGCTTCACGCTGTTCATCAGGCGTGGCACACCGACCATCGCGCCGGCCATGATCAGGCCCATCACGGCGACGGCGACCGAGAGTTCCACCAGCGTCACCCCGCGCTGAGCGCGCTTGTTCATGCGCGTGACCAGCTTCTGTTTGATTTGCGCGATGGCGTTCGCGTCTGTGAATAGATTCATTTTTCGATTCCGAGATTTGAGGAATGGGAGAGATTTAAGGAAACGACGTCACGATCCGAGAGACTCGTTCGCGACGACTGGGGCGATTTATGCCCGAATGTGCGTCGTCGCGTTGTCGCGTGCGTCGCGCAGCTTTCGCAAATTGACATTCGTCGCAAGCATGAAATCGCCCATTCGTGCGCCATTTCCGATACCTCCGGACGCGCTTCGACAGTCGCGAAAATCGACGCGAAATCGGCGTGAAAACAAGGCAGGCTGTGGATACCGGACGGCAGAACGCCGTCGGCGACTTCAACTGAAAAATCGGAATGTGACTAAACGCAAACCAAGGGCCTACAAAAGTGTGCGTAAACGTCAGGAATCAGCGGATTCACAAGCCAAATTGCATGACTTGCGTGGCAATGAGGATGGGCTTTGCCCGGAGAGAGGGGATCGACGGCGCGCAGTCGGCAGAAGAAGCCGATGCGCGCCGTCGGTGTGGTCAGCGCTTAGTCATCGCTTAGTCAACGCTGGGTGGGCGTGACTCGTCTTGTGCATATTGACGTCGGTGACGTCATGACTGCCGTCTTGCTCGCCGCCACCATCGTTCGCCGCCTTGTCACCGGGCAGCACGAGCGGCCCCTTGCCAGCGAAGCGGTCGAGATACAGATAGATGACCGGCGTGATGTAGAGCGTGATCACCTGTGAGAACAACAGCCCACCGACGACGGCCAGACCGAGCGGCTGGCGCAGCTCCGCCCCCGCCCCCAGCCCCAACGCAATCGGCAACGCGCCCATGAGCGCCGCCAGCGTCGTCATCATGATCGGACGGAAGCGCAGCGCGCACGCCTGACGGATGGCCTCGGTAGGCGTCATGCCGCCATTACGCTGCGCATCGAGCGCGAAGTCGATCATCATGATGGCGTTCTTCTTCACGATACCGATCAGCATCAGAATGCCGATCACCGCGATAAGCGACAGATCCATGCCGAACAGACGCAGCGTGATCAGCGCCCCCACAGCGGCCGACGGCAGACCGGCCAGAATCGTGATCGGATGGATGTAGCTCTCGTACAGCACGCCGAGCAGCACGTAGATCACCAGCAACGCACCGACCAGCAGCACCACCTGACTCGACTGCGACTTCTGGAACGCAGCCGCGTCGCCGCCCCAGCTCGTAATGATGCTCGGCGGGAAACCCAGTTGCTGCTGGAAGCCCACGATCTTCTTGGATGCGTCGCCCAGCGCTGCGCCCGGCGCGAGGTTGAACGACAGCGTGACCGCCTGCAACTGGCCCTGATGGTTCACCGACACCGGTCCCATCTTGCGCTCCACGGTCGCCACGGCCGAGAGCGGCACCAGCGCACCGCCCTTGCCACGCACGTAGATCTTGTCGAACGCGCCTTCGTCGCGGCGGTCGTTATCGTCGGCCTGCAGAATCACCTGATAGCTGTCGCTCGGCGTGTAGATCGTCGACACCTGACGCTCACCGAATGCGCTGTAAAGCGCGCTACGGATATCGCCGATGGCGACACCGAGCGTGTTCGCCTTGTCGCGGTCGATGGTGAGTTGCGCCTGCAAGCCCTTCATCTGCGCATCCGTCGTCACGTCGCGGAAGATCGCATCGGCACGCATGAGGTTCATCAGCCGGTCGGACCACAACTGCATCTCGCCGGGCTTCACGCTCTGCATCACGTACTGATAGCGGCTCTTGCTCTGCTTGCCGCCCAGTTGCAGGTTCTGCACCGGATTGAAGTAGACGTTCAGCCCCGGCACCTGTTTGACGTCGCGCCGCAGGACTTCGAGCACTTCGCTCATGTGCGGTCGCTCCCCGTGCGGCTTCAGGTTGATGAACATGCGGCCCTGATTGCTGTCGTTGGCCGACACGATCACGGTCTCCACCGCCGGATTCGCTCGGATGATGTCGCCCGCCTGACGCAGCAACGCCGACATCGCTGTAAACGAAATGTCCTGCGCGCCTTCGGCCGTCACCTGTACCTGCCCGATGTCTTCACTCGGGAAGAAGCCCTTCGGGATGGTGGCGAACAGTACGCCCGTGGCGATGAACGTGGCCCCCGCCGCGCCGATCACCCACTTGCGGTGCGCGAGGCACCAATCGACGCTGCGCACGTAGGCGTCCTGCACCCACACGAAGCCATCCTCGAACCACTGCGTGGCGCGCAGGCCCAGACCCTCATCCTGCTCGTGCTTGAGATAGCGGCTGCACAGCATCGGAATCAGCGTGAGCGACACCGCCGCCGACACCAGAATCGCAAGCGACACCACCACCGCGAACTCGTGGAACATCAGCCCGATCACGCCCGGCATGAAGAAGATGGGGATGAACACCGCCACCAGCGAAATCGAGATCGAGAGAATCGTGAAGCCCATCTCGCGCGAGCCGACGAGCGCCGCACGCAACGGCGGCACGCCGTTCTCGATGTGACGCACGATGTTCTCCAGCATCACGATGGCGTCGTCGACCACCAGACCCACAGCGAGCGTGATGCCCAGCAGCGAGATGTTGTCGATCGAGTAGCCCATACCTTTCATGAGCGCGACGGTGCCGATCAGCGACACCGGCAACGACATTACCGGAATGAGCGTGGCGGCCAGACGGCGCAGGAACAGGAAAATCACCAGCGTCACGAGAATCACCGTGAGCGCGAGCGTGAACTGCACGTCGTCGATGGACTCGCGAATCGACACCGAGCGGTCGTTGAGCAGCTTGACCTGAATCGACTGCGGCATCTGCTCCGCGAGTCGCGGCAGCGCCGCCTTCACCTGATCGACCGTTGCGACCGTGTTCGCATTCGGCTGACGCAGCACCGCGAGCACAATCGAGCGCTCGCCGTTCACCCAGCTCCCTGTCTTCACCGATTCGACGCTGTCCTGCACATCCGCCACATCGCGCAGATACACCGGGCTGCCGTTGACGCTGGCGATGATGAGGTTCGCGAACTGGTCGGCCTTCGTCATCTGACGGTTGGCCTCGATGGTCAGCGTCTGACGGCTGCCGTCGAGCGTGCCTACCGGGCTGTTCGCGTTGGCCGAGGCGAGTGCACGCGCCACGTCGTCGAGCGTGAGCTTGCGTGCGGCGAGCGCGTCGGGGCGCGCCTTCACGCGCACGGCGAAGCGCTTCTGGCCGAAGATCAGCACCTGCGCCACGCCGGGCAGCGTGGAGAGCGTGGGCGAGACGAGGTTCTCCGCGTAGTCGTCCAGCTCGGCGAGCGACATCGACGGCGAGTTCATCGCGAGGAACAGAATCGGCGCATCGGCCGGATTGACCTTGCGATACGACGGCGGCGTCGTCATCTCTACCGGCAGCTTGCGCTGCGCGCGGAACAGCGCCGCCTGCACGTCGACGGCCGCCGCGTCGATATCGCGGTCGCTGTCGAATTCGATGATGATCGACGTGGTGCCCTGCGTGTTGGTCGAACTGATGACCGCCACACCCGCAATCGTCGAGAACTGCTTTTCCATCGGTGCCGCAACCGATGCGGCCATCGTCTCCGGACTCGCGCCCGGCAGTGTCGCCGTGACCTGAATCACCGGCGAGTTGTAGCTGGGCAGGGCCGAAATCGGAATCTGTCCGTACGCGATCAGACCGGCAACGACGGCCGCCACGCACAGCAGGATCGTCATCACCGGACGGCGGATACAGAGTTCTGAGAGGTTCATGGCGCTTTCCCTGAGCCGCCGCCAGCACCGGCACCACCTTCGCCCGCCGCAGCGCCTTCGCGCGACGCCACGATCGTCACCTTGTTACCCGGACGCAGGTTTTCTGCGCCCTCCTGCACGACCTTCGCCCCGGCCGACACGCCGTCGACGACCGCGAGCTTCGCTTCCACATAGCCGACTTTGACCGGCTTGGCGGTCACTTTGCCGTCGCCGCCGATCACATAGACGAACTTGCCGTCCGGTCCGGTCTGCACCGCTTGCGGCGGCACCACGCTTGCCTGCTTCAGCACGCGGCCGATGACGGCGACGTTCAGATACATGCCGGGCCACAGCTTCGCTTCCCGGTTGTCGTACGCGGCTTTCAGGCGGATCGTGCCCGTCTGCGAGTCCACCGCGTTGTCGATGAAGCTGAGCTGACCGGTGACGTTCACGCCGGTGGTTCCGAGCGTGGCCGTCACGGCAACCGGGCCACCCGCGCGCGCGGCCTGCAATTCAGCCAGCGCCCCTTCGGGCAGCGTGAAGCTGATGTCGATCGGATCGAGCTGGGTGATGCTCACGAGCGCTGCGCCGCCCGGTGTCACCAGACTGCCCGGATGCACGTTGATCGCGCCGGTGCGTCCGTCGATACCCGCACGGATCTGGTTGTAGTCGACGGCCACCTGACTGGCTGAAATGGCCGCACGGTCGGCGGCGACCTGCGCAGTGAGGCTGTCCACGCCGCTTTGCGCCGTATCGAGCGCGCTTTGCGAGACGAAGTGTTCTGCGATCAGCTGTTTGGTGCGTGCAAGCGTGCGGCGAGCGTTGGCGAGGTCGGCTTCGTCCTTTGCCAGTTGCGCCTGCACCTTCTTGAGGTTCGCTTCGTCCATACGGGCGTCGAGCGAGAACAGCAGTTGCCCGGCTTTGACGAAGTCGCCTTCCTTGATGTGCACCTGACGGATGGTGCTGGAGATTTGCGGGCGGACGTCGATGGTCTGACGCGCCGTCACCGTGCCGTTGGCGATGAGCCGCACGGGGACGTCGCGCACTTCGACCGTCGCGGCCGTGACGGACGGTGCAGCCGCCGCCTTGACGGTCTTCTCGGCACCGCGCGAGCGCAGCCACGTGGCCCCGCCGGCGATGACCGCGACCGCAATCAGTCCCACGATCCAACGGCGCGATCCCTTGGAACCCTTCGTCCCCTTCGCACCGTTCCCCGGCTGGCCGCCATGCCCGTGGGCAGCCGCGTCCCCCGGCAACGGCCGGCGGGCGTTCTCGTCACTCATCTTCTTCCCCGTTTCCCCATGCGACGCCGACGCTGGTCGAGCCCCCGCCCTCCCGGCCGCGCCTGTTTCTACTGATAAAACAGCCATGACTTACCGTGGCCGTTCACTGCTTGCCCGTCGTTATATTCGCTGCGATGCTGCGCCGCCGCATTGCCTCGCTACTCCACCTTCATGCCCGTCAACTCCGGTCTGCCGGGCGGATACGTCAGCTTCAGCTCGCTCAGCGCTTGCACCAGCAACTCTGCCACCATCAGATTACGGTGGCGTTTTGAGTCGGAAGGGACGATATACCACGGTGCGTGTTCCGTCGAGGTCGCCGATAAAGCCGCCTCGTAGGCCTTTGTGTATTGCGGCCAGAAGCTGCGTTCCTTGAGGTCGCCCAGCTCGAATTTCCAGTGCTTGTTCGGATCGTCGATGCGCTCCTGGAGCCGCTTGCGCTGCTCCTCCGACGAGATGTGCAGGAAGCACTTGATGATGTGCGTGTTGTTGTCGACGAGCAGCTGCTCGAAGTTGTTGATGTGCGTGTAGCGGCGCTTGCACTCGTCCGCATCGATCCAGTCGTGCACGCGCGTGATGAGCACGTCTTCGTAATGGCTGCGGTTGAAGATCGCCAGCTCGCCCGCCGCCGGTACGACCATGTGAACGCGCCAGAGGAAGTCGCGCGCCAGTTCGATGGGCGTGGGCGATTTGAAGTTGGCCACGCGGATGCCCAGCGGATCGACGTTCTGGAACACCGCGCGAATGGTGCCGTCCTTGCCGCTGGTATCCATGCCCTGAAGCACCAGCAGCACACGATGTTTGCTGTTGGCGTGCAGGATCGTCTGCAGTTCGTCGAGTTTGAGCGCCAGCTCGGCCAGACGCGTCTTGTCGTCTTCCTTGTTGTCGCCGGAGAACGGCTTGTCGGCAGGGTCGAAGCTTGAGAGGTCCAGTTTCTTGCCGAGCGGTACGCGGTATTTCTCGAACATCGCCAACTCCTGCGTGAAAAGTTAGTTGGCAGTATGGCGCAAATTGCGGGGGGCACAAAAAAAGGGCGCGGTGCCGATCCGGCTACCGCGCCCTTCCTTTCACGTACGGCGTCGAGATCCGTCACCGGCAGCGTGCGCTACCGGCAAATCTCATCGGTTCGTTGACTGGCTTACCTGCTAACCCAGTTACGCGCCGAGCTTCTTCTTGAGCAGCTCGTTGACCTGCGCCGGGTTGGCCTTGCCCTTCGTGGCCTTCATCGCCTGACCGACCAGCGCGTTGAACGCCTTCTCCTTGCCCGCGCGGAATTCCTCGACGGACTTGGCATTCGCCGCCAGCACTTCGTCGATGATCTTCTCGATCGCGCCCGTGTCGGTGATCTGCTTGAGGCCCTTCGCTTCGATGATGCGGTCGGCGGCCCCCTCGTCGGTCGCGCGCTCTTCCCACATCAGCTGGAAGACTTCCTTGGCGATCTTGTTGGAGATCGTGTTGTCCGCAATACGGGCGAGCAGACCGGCGAGTTGTGCGCTTGACACCGGGCTGGCATCGATGGCGATGTCTTCGCGGTTCAGCAGCGACGACAGTTCGCCCATGATCCAGTTAGCGGCCGGCTTGGCGCTCGCCTTGCCTGCCTTGGCGACCACTGCTTCGAAGTAAGCGGCCTGCGCCTTCGATTGCGTAAGCACGGCGGCGTCGTAATCCGACAGACCGTACGCCTCGACGAAGCGCGCCTGCATACCCGCCGGCAGTTCCGGCAACGATGCGCGCACACGCTCGACCCACTCGCTATCGATCACGAGCGGCATCAGGTCCGGGTCCGGGAAGTAACGGTAGTCGTGCGCGTCTTCCTTGCTGCGCATCGAACGCGTTTCCTTCTTGTCCGGATCGTACAGACGCGTTTCCTGCACCACCGTGCCGCCGTCTTCGATCAGTTCGATCTGACGACGCACTTCATACTGAATCGCCTCTTCGAGGAAGCGGAACGAGTTCAGGTTCTTGATTTCGGCGCGCGTGCCGAACTCCTTCTGACCGACCGGGCGCACAGACACGTTGGCGTCGCAACGGAACGAGCCTTCCTGCATGTTGCCGTCGCAGATACCGAGCCACACGACCAGACCGTGCAGCGCCTTCGCGTACGCCACGGCTTCGGCTGCGCTGCGCATTTCCGGCTCCGTCACGATTTCGAGCAGCGGCGTGCCGGCACGGTTCAGGTCGATACCGGTCATGCCCGCGAAGTCTTCGTGCAGCGACTTGCCCGCGTCTTCCTCAAGGTGAGCGCGCGTGAGCGTGACGACCTTCTCATAGGCCTCACGGCCGGTGCGCGGGTCGGCTTCGACCTGGATCTTCATCGATCCGCCCTGCACCACCGGAATTTCGTACTGGCTGATCTGATAGCCCTTGGGCAGATCGGGGTAGAAGTAATTCTTGCGCGCGAAGATGCTACGCGGCGCAATCGTCGCCCCAATCGCGAGACCGAACTCGATCGCACGCTCGACCGCGCCGCGATTGAGCACGGGCAGCACGCCCGGCAGCGCCAGATCCACAGGGCAGGCCTGCGTGTTGGGGGCCGCGCCGAACTGCGTCGATGCGCCCGAGAAAATCTTGGAAGCGGTGGAGAGCTGCGTGTGCGTCTCCAGACCAATAACGACTTCCCATTGCATAAGGTTCACCCTTGTCTCAACTTGTCGGCACGGCGCATGTCGCCCTGCCTTTGCTGCCACCCGTCTCTCAGGTCTTCCCGAGAAGCGGTGCGGCCTGTTCCTGTTCGTCGATGCCTGCCAGCGCTGGCCACGTCAAATATGGCTTATCTGCGCGTGCCGCGTGCGCACGAGCCCGACTGCGGATCGAAGCTCACCGGCCATGCGTTGTCATAGACATCGCCCGTGCAATACGCCTCGCAGTTCGCGTGGCCGATCGTCACGTTGCCCGGGTCCTGCCAGATGAGCAGCTTGCAGCTGCCGCTGTTCGCGCGCAGCTCGATGCTCGGCTTCCACTGCGTCTGGTGAAAGTTCGCCAGATTGAAATGGCAACTGCCACGGCTGCCGACCCACAGACGCCAGTCCAGCGCCTGCACCGCATTGCCCTGCACTTTGAGCGTCGCCTGTTCGCGAAAGCCGTCTTCGTCGGTCTGCGAGCAGTAGCCCGCGAGGTTGATCTCTCTATAGGCGATGGGGGTCGGGCGCGAGAAGGGCAGCGAGCACGATGCAAGCGTCAGCACCATACCGGCCAGCATCAGCCCGCGGGAGACGAGCGACGCCGTGCGTGCGCCGGTCGGAGCGAGCGATGTCGTGTCGCGTTGCATGCGCTGGCGGCTCATGATCAGACGCCCGTCGGTGCGCGCTTGTGCCAGTCGGTCGCGCGCTGGAACGCGTCGGCCACTTGCAGCAGGCGGGCTTCGTCGAAGTAGTTGCCGATCATTTGCAGGCCGACCGGGCGCGCGTTGCGGCCCGGGCCAACCGGCAGGCTCATGCCCGGCAGACCGGCCAGACTCACCGACAGCGTGTAGATGTCGGCCAGATACATCTGCACCGGATCGGCGCTCTTCTCGCCGAGGTTCCACGCCACGGACGGCGCGACCGGGCCCATGATCACGTCGCACTGCGCGAACGCGTTCTGGAAGTCCTGCGCGATCAGGCGGCGAATCTTCTGCGCTTGCAGATAGTAAGCGTCGTAGTAGCCGTGCGAGAGCACGTACGTCCCGACCAGAATGCGGCGCTTGACCTCGGTGCCGAAGCCTTCGGCACGCGACTTCTTGTACATGTCGAGCAGATCGCGGTACTCGGCGGCGCGATGGCCGAAGCGCACACCGTCGAAACGCGACAGGTTCGACGAGGCTTCTGCCGGGGCGAGCACGTAGTACACGGGGATCGAGAGTTCCGTCTTCGGCAGCGACACCGGCACGCGCACAGCACCCAGCTTCTCGAACTCGGCGAGCGCGTTGTCGATCGACTCGCGCACGTCGGCGTCCAGACCCTCACCGAAGTACTCGGCAGGCAGGCCGATGCGCAGACCGGCCAGCGGCTTGTCGGCGGTGGCACCGTCGAGCGGCTTGCCCAGACCCCGTGCGAAGTCTTCGTCCGCACGTTCGAGACTGGTCGAATCGCGGGCGTCGAAGCCCGCCATGCCGTTGAGCAGCCATGCGCAGTCCGCCGCGCTGTGGCCGAACGGGCCGCCCTGATCGAGCGACGAGGCGAACGCGATCATGCCGTAGCGCGACACGCGGCCGTACGTCGGCTTGATGCCGGTGACGCCGCAGAACGCGGCCGGCTGACGAATCGAGCCACCGGTGTCGGTGCCGGTCGCCACCGGTGCGAGGCGCGCGGCAACTGCGGCGGCCGAACCACCCGACGAACCGCCCGGCACGGCGAGCTTGTCCCACGGGTTCTTGACCGGACCGTAGTAGGAGTTTTCGTTCGACGAGCCCATGGCGAACTCGTCCATATTGGTCTTGCCGAGCGTGACCATGCCGGCGTTCGAGAGACGCTCGACGACGGCAGCGTCGTACGGGCTCTCGTAGCCTTTGAGCATGCGCGAGCCGGCGGTGCTGTGCCAGCCGCGCGTGACGAACACGTCCTTGTGTGCGACGGGAATGCCCAGCAGCGGCTGGTTCGCGCCGTCGCCGGCTGCGATGCGGGCGTCGGCCGCGCGTGCTTGTGCCATGCTGGCTTCGGCGTTGACTTGCACAAAGGCGTTCAGATCGGCGGCACCGGCGATGCGGTCCAGATAGTGCTGCGTCAGCTCGACGCTCGAGACGCGCTTGGCGTCGAGCGCGGCGCGCAAATCCTGCAAATGAATCAGATCTTGTTCCATGATGGCGGCTTGACTGGGTAGCGCATGAAGGCGGAAGGCATGAAGCCCCGGGTGCGTGAGACGCGGATGTCCTCTCGGACAGCGCTCACGTCTCGCGCGGGACTCACTCGATGACCTTCGGCACCAGATAGAGGCCGTCCTGCACGGCAGGTGCCGGACGCTGATTCGCCTCGCGATCGACCAGCTCCGTCACCGCATCGGTGCGCAGACGCTGAGCGACTTCCTGAATTTGTTCGATGGGATGCGCGAGCGGTGCAACGCCCGTCGTATCGACCGACTGCATCTGTTCGACGAGCGCGAAGAAGCCGTTGAGCTCCTTTTCCATGTGAGCCGCCTCGTCATCGGCCAGCTCGAGACGCGCGAGATGAGCGATGCGTTTGACGTCTGAGAGATTCAAAGCCATGAAGAAATCCCAAAAAAATGCGCATTGGAGAGCAGCCGAATGCACGCCTGCCGCCAAAATTAGGGGCAGAATGCGGAGAATCTGCGGACGAGGTCGCACTCGTTCGCCGTTTTACTCCGTGCACTGCACTGCGCAGGACGTCGGACACGCCGCACCGTGAGGCTCCCGGCGAGTTTGCCCCGGGGGTCGAATGTGGCGTCAACGTGCTCGTTTTTCCTGCAAAACCTGCGAAATTATAAGGTATCATTGCGCATTAAATTTGCGTCGGAGCGTGTTTTTGCACCCTCCGCCGCTGTCGCGCAGGTGGGCCACGGCCAGTCCGGGGGGCGCGACAGACGATCGCGCAGTCCAGTGGAAGACCCTGACGCGACGGATTTTTTAACGGCAGCCCCGCCTCCTGCCCGGTACCGCATTCCTCGGTTTGTCCGCACGTTTCGCGAGCCGCCGCGTGGCGCCTGGCGATTTTTTTGCGAACAGGCCGGAACCCAGACGACAGGCAGCCGTCCCAGTCAAACGCATTGGGCGGCCTCACGCAAACACAGGATTTTGCATGTTCGGTTTTCTTCGCAGCTATTTCTCCAACGACCTGGCCATTGACCTGGGCACGGCCAACACCCTGATCTATATGCGCGGCAAGGGCGTCGTTCTCGACGAACCTTCGGTTGTCGCCATTCGTCAGGAAGGCGGCCCGAGCGGTAAGAAGACGATTCAGGCCGTCGGTAAAGAAGCCAAGCAGATGCTCGGCAAGGTGCCGGGCAACATCGAGGCGATCCGCCCGATGAAGGACGGCGTGATCGCCGACTTCACCGTGACCGAGCAGATGATCAAACAGTTCATCAAGATGGCTCACGAGTCGCGTCTGTTCTCGCCGTCGCCGCGCATCATCATCTGCGTGCCGTGCGGTTCGACCCAGGTCGAGCGTCGCGCCATCAAGGAAGCCGCACACGGTGCCGGTGCCTCGCAGGTGTACCTGATCGAAGAGCCGATGGCCGCTGCCATCGGTGCCGGTCTGCCGGTCTCGGAAGCCACGGGCTCGATGGTCGTCGACATCGGCGGCGGCACGACCGAAGTGGGCGTGATCTCGCTGGGCGGCATCGTCTATAAGGGTTCGGTGCGCGTCGGTGGCGACAAGTTCGACGAAGCCATCGTCAACTACATCCGCCGCAACTACGGCATGCTGATCGGCGAACAGACCGCCGAAGCGATCAAGAAGGAAATCGGCTCGGCCTTCCCGGGTTCGGAAGTCAAGGAAATGGAAGTCAAGGGTCGCAACCTCTCGGAAGGGATTCCGCGCGCCTTCACCATCTCCAGCAACGAAATCCTCGAAGCCCTGACCGATCCGCTCAACCAGATCGTGTCGTCGGTGAAGATCGCACTGGAACAGACGCCGCCCGAACTGGGCGCAGACATCGCCGAGCGCGGCATGATGCTCACGGGCGGCGGCGCGCTGCTGCGTGATCTGGACCGTCTGCTCGCCGAAGAAACCGGCCTGCCCGTGCTCGTCGCCGAAGACCCGCTCACCTGCGTGGTGCGCGGCTCGGGCATGGCGCTCGAGCGCATGGACAAGCTCGGCAGCATCTTCTCCTACGAGTAAGCCAACGTGCGAGGTTCGTCGTCCGGCGCGGTGGGGCATTCCCTTGCACACCTCGCCCGGCACGGCAGACCGCGCAGCAAGATCTTGCGCACGAAGCCGGGCGTCACGCCGCTTGTCACGTCACTTCGTCGCGCCCGACTGACACCACTCGCGCACCGCAGCGTCTCGCTGCGCGTGCTTCCCTGAAGGGCCCACCATGCAGTACAGTCCGCCGCCACTGTTCAAACAGGGACCGTCGGCGTTGGCCCGGCTGATCTGTTTCGTCGCGCTCGCCATCGGCCTGCTCGTGGTCGACTCGCACTACAACACGCTGGAGCGGGTGCGAACCGTCGTCGGCACCGCCCTCTATCCCGTGCAACGCATGATGCTGTTGCCGCGCGACGCCATTCTTGGCGTAGCGGGTTTCTTCTCGACCGAATCGCAGCTCACCACCGAAAACGGCACGCTGCGCGCGCGCAATCTCGAACTCTCCGTGCAGGCTCAGCGCAATAACCAGTTGGTCGCCGAGAACGAACATCTGCGCCAGATGCTGGCCCTGCGCGAGCGTCTGCCCGTGCCGAGCATTCCGGCGGAAATCGAATACGACACGCGCGATCCGTTCACGCAACGTGTGGTCATCGATCGCGGCACGCAGCACGGCGTCAAGCTCGGCGCGCCGGTCGTCACCGAACAAGGCCTGCTCGGTCAGGTCTCGCGCGTGTTCCTGATGCAAAGCGAAGTCACGCTGCTGACCGACAAGGAACAGGCCGTGCCGGTGCAGGTCACCCGCAGCGGCGTGCATAGCGTGATCTACGGCGGCCTGCGTGGCGACGTGCTCGATCTGCGCTTCATTCCGCTGTCGGCCGACGTGAAGGTCGGCGACGAAATCGCCACCAGCGGTCTGGACGGTGTCTACCCCGCCGGTCTGCCGGTCGCACGCATCACCAAGGTCGACCGGGTCTCGGATACCGCGTTTGCGCGCATTCTGTGTCAGCCGGTGGCCAATCTGCGCAGCCAGCGTCAGGTGCTGGTCCTGCAATACACCACGCCGCTGGCGCTGCATCCGGACGCCGCGGCCGATCTCGCACGCGCCTCCGATCCGTCGGCCAGTGGCGCGAAACCCGCGCCGAAGGGCGGCACGCGCGCCGATCCGAAGCTCGCGCCGGGCGCCCGCAAGGGTCATTGAGGAATTCACATGCCACGACCGCAATACATCCTGCTGCCGGTCAATCCGTACTTCATCGCGCTCAGCCTCGTGGTGGCGTTTCTGGTGAACCTGATGCCGTGGGGGCACGCCCCCGCCATGCCCGACTTCGTCGCGCTGGTGCTGATGTTCTGGAACATCCACCAGCCGCGCAAGGTCGGCATGGGCGTGGCGTTTCTCGTCGGGTTGCTCATGGACGTGCACAACGCCGGGCTGTTGGGTGAGCATGCGCTCGCTTACACGCTGCTGTCGTACGGTGCGATCATGATTCACCGCCGCGTTCTGTTCTTCACGCTGCTCGGTCAGGCGCTCACGGTACTGCCGTTGCTGCTGCTCGCGCACGTGGTGCCGTTCATCATTCGTCTGGCGACCGGCGCAGCATTTCCGGGCTGGTGGCCGCTCGCGGCCAGCTTCGTGGAAGCTGTGCTCTGGCCGGTGATCAGTATCTTGCTGCTGGCACCGCAGAAACGCGCCGTCGACCGCGACGATACGCGTCCGATCTGACGGGCTTGCCCGCCCTCAGATCGCACCTACGAGCCCCGCCCAGCCAGCATGACCGAGTTCAAGAATCCCCAGCAACAACTGCAGACGTTTCACCTGCGGGTAACGGCGGCCGCGTTTTTCGTGCTGATTTGCTTCAGCCTGCTCGCGGTGCGTTTCGTCTATCTGCAAGTTTTCCGTCACAACCAGTACGCCCTGCAAGCCGACGAAAATCGCGTCTCGCTTGCGCCCATCGTGCCTAACCGTGGCGTGATCATGGATCGCAACGGCGTGGTGCTCGCGCGCAACTATTCCGCCTACACGCTGGAAATCACGCCGTCGAAAATCGGCCGTCCGCTCGAAGACCTCGTCACCGATCTGTCGGACGTGATCGAGATCACGCCGCGCGACCGCGCCCGCTTCAAGAAGCTGATGGACGACAGCAAGAGCTTCGAGAGCCTGCCGATCCGCACGCGACTGACCGACGAGGAAGTCGCCCGCTTCACCGCCCAGCGTTTCCGCTTCCCCGGCGTGGACGTGCACGCGCGCCTGTTCCGTCAATATCCGCTCGGCGAGACGGCCGCACACGTGATCGGTTATATCGGCCGGATTTCACAGCGTGATCGTCAGCGTATCGACGCGATGAGCGAAGAGAACGACAGCGACAGCGCCAAGTACGACATCCGCCGCGACGTCAACAACTACAAGGGCACCGATTACATCGGCAAGATCGGCGTCGAGCAAAGCTACGAGACGCAGCTCCACGGCATCACCGGCTTCGAGGAAATCGAAGTGACCGCCGGGGGCCGTCCGGTGCGCACGATCTCGCGCACGCCGGCCACGCCGGGCGACAACCTCGTGCTGTCCATCGACATCAAGCTCCAGCAGGTGGCCGAGCAGGCCTTCGCCGGACGCCGCGGTGCAGTCGTCGCCATCGAACCGAAGACCGGCGACGTGCTGGCCTTCGTGTCCGCACCGAGCTTCGACCCGAACCTGTTCGTCGAAGGCATCGACCAGCAGAACTGGGATGCGCTGAACACCTCGGCCGACCGGCCACTGCTCAATCGTCCGCTGCGCGGCACCTATCCGATCGGCTCGACGTACAAGCCGTTCATGGCGCTCGCCGCACTCGAACTCGGCAAGCGCACGACGAACTGGGGTTTCCAGGACACGGGCTCGTTCACGCTGGGCAACCACACGTTCCGCAACGACGTGCGCAACGGTCAGGGCTGGATCGACATGTACCGCTCGATCGTGGTCTCGAACGACACGTATTACTACATGCTCGCGCACGATCTGGGCGTGAACGCCATTCACGACTTCATGGCACCGCTCGGCTTCGGTCAGTTGACGGGCATCGACATCGAAGGCGAAGCGCGCGGCATCCTGCCGTCGACAGAATGGAAGCGCAAGGCCTACAAGAAACCAGCACAGCAGAAATGGTACGACGGCGAGACGATCAGTCTGGGTATCGGACAGGGCTACAACTCGTTCACGATCCTGCAACTCGCGCACGCCACGGCCACGCTGGCCAACAACGGCGTGGTGATGAAGCCCCACCTGGTGAAGGCGGTCGAGGATCCCGTCTCGCATGCACGTCAGCTCACCGTGCCGCATGAGAGCGCGCGACTGCCGTACAAGCAGGCGGACATCGACTTCGTCAAACGGGCGATGGTCGGCGTGATCAAGGAAGGCACGGGACGTCAGGCATTCGCCGGCGCGCCGTACGATGCGGGTGGCAAGACGGGCACGGCGCAGGTGTACTCGCTCGGCAAGAACGAGAAGTACAACCACAACGCGATTCCGGAGTTCAAGCGCGACCACGCGCTGTTCATCGCCTTCGCCCCGGCAGAAGATCCGAAGATCGCCATTGCGCTGATCGTCGAGAACGCCGGTTGGGGCGGCGCGCAGGCCGGCCCGGTGGCGCGACGTCTGCTCGACTACTACCTGATCGACGAACCGAAGGAGCGTGCGGCCGAAGCCGCTGCGCTGCAAGCCGCCGCCTCGGGCGCGGGTGCCGCGTCGGCCGTGTCTGCCGCACCGGACGCACCGCCGGCCAGCGCCGCCGAACTCGACCGCACCGCAGGGGCCACGACGACGGTGTCGCGTGTCGCACCGGGCGCATCGGGCGCCGCCGCCAATGCGGCCCCGCGCGCAGCAGGCGGCAAGGCATCGGCCCCGGCAGCAGCCCCTGCGACACCTCAGACGCCGCCGCCACAGCAAAAGCCCGCCGTGAGCCCGACCGTCGCCGACGAAGCCCGTCACCGTGCCGCGATCCGCGCACAGCGTGGGCAAGGAGGAACGCCATGATGGCGCTCGACAAACATACGTGGAAAGAGCAGGTCAAGCGCCTGTTCGCCGCCTTCGACAAGCCGCTCGCGCTGATCGTCTTCCTGCTGCTGTGCGTCGGACTGGTCACGCTCTACAGCGCCAGTATCGACGTGCCCGGCCGCGTCGAAGACCAGATCCGCAACATCGTGCTGACCTTCATCCTGATGTGGGTGCTGGCGATGCTGCCCACTCAGACCCTCATGAAGTTCGCCGTGCCGCTCTATACCGCAGGCGTGGCGCTGCTCATTGCGGTGGCGATGTTCGGTCTGACGAAGAAGGGCGCGAAGCGCTGGCTGAACGTCGGGATGGTGATCCAGCCGTCCGAAATCATGAAGATCGCCATGCCGCTCATGCTGGCGTGGTACTTCCAGAAGCGCGAAGGCAACATTCGCTGGTTCGACTATCTGGCGGCCATCGCGCTGCTCGGCGTGCCCGTCGGGCTGATTGCGAAGCAGCCCGACCTCGGCACGGGTCTGCTCGTGGCGGCGGCGGGTCTGTATGTCATCTATCTGGCCGGATTGTCGTGGAAGCTGATTTTGCCGGTGCTCATCGCCGGTGTGATCGGTATCGGCACGATCCTCGCGCTGGAAGACAAGATCTGCCAGCCGGACGTCGAATGGCACATCCTGCACGACTACCAGAAGCACCGCGTTTGCACGCTGCTGGACCCGACGTCCGACCCGCTCGGCAAGGGCTTCCACACGATTCAGTCGGTGATTGCCATCGGCTCCGGCGGTACGACCGGTAAGGGCTGGCTCAAGGGCACGCAGGCTCACCTCGAATTCATTCCCGAGAAGCACACCGACTTCATCTTCGCCGTGTTCGCCGAGGAGTTCGGTCTGATCGGCGAAGGCGTGCTGATTCTGCTGTATCTGCTGCTGGTCGCACGCGGCCTGATGATCGCAGCGAGCGGTGCGACGCTGTTCGGCCGATTGCTGGCCGGGGCCGTCACCATGATCTTCTTCACCTATGCCTTCGTGAACATGGGCATGGTGAGCGGCATTTTGCCGGTGGTCGGCGTGCCGTTGCCGTTCATGAGCTACGGGGGCACGGCGCTGGTGACGCTCGGCCTCGGGGTCGGCATTCTCATGAGCGTGGCGCGCGAGAAGCGGCTCATGCAGAGTTAGCGTCGCCCATCGCCTTCGGCACATCGACGCATCACCCGCAAAACGGCAGAGCCTACGCTCTGCCGTTTTTGCATTGAGCGGAAGCTTTCGTCGATTTCAATGAGCGAAACATAGGATTCGGCTTAGTCAAAATCCGATACAAACGAGGCTTAAACGAAACGTACGTGCATTCGCCGAGTTTGTGACACCCATCGAGAGACGTAGTCCGGCAGGCGTCATGCACACAACCGAAGGAGAACTTCGCGATGAGCATGAACATCTCGCTGCAAACGGTTGCGCAACAGTCACGCGCCACGCTCGACACGCTGAACGCAGCGGCGTGCGCAGGTACTGTGAAAGGACGCGTCGGCATTCGCAAGGACGGTGAACTCATCGTCTTCAAGGGCATGCAATTTGTCCTGCACCTCAAGCAATGTCAGCGTGCGGAAAACCTGCTGAAAGCGCACGAACTGCTCGCCCCAAGAAAGCCGTCCGTCGCTTCGTTCGTGTCCTCGCTCAAGCTCAATGGACTCCGCCTGGATACACGGCCAGCCGGTTCTGCAGCTCGATGCCGCTCGCCGCGTCGGTCGGATCGAAGCGCGACGCAGCGGCCTTGATGCCCGCACGGTCCCCTTCGAAATCGGCGGACAGATTAGCGACCGCGTTCATGAAACGCGACTCGAGCGTCTGGCCCGCGCCGGATTCGACGGCAAGCACCGAAGCGTCGGGGTCCGGCGCGCGCCCCAGTAACAGCGATGAATCAAAAAGCATGGCACCCTCGTTCGATAGATCTGTGATGGCGTGAGCGTTTGCCGAACACTCGACGGCGCGCGCATCAGTACTTGGAGATGACCCCTTGCACGGCGTCCTTGAGCGACTTGGTGACGCCCGACTGGGCGGCACGCATCGTCGTGTAGGAGGCCATCGCCGACTGGAACTTGGCCATCCCTGCCGAATCGGTAGGGTCCTTCTCGATCGCTTTGAGTGCTTCGTCCATGCGCTCCTTCAGCGCATCCGTCGGTCCGTTGAAACGATTCGACAGTTCTTCGAGGTACGTCATGTCGCCATCGTTAATGTGCGGAATGATCTCGGCCATGGTCGTTATGAACTCCTGTGCGGCATTACTGCCGGTTGATGAATCGCCATTGATGGGGACCGTCTTTCACGTAAGCCGCCGGGCCGTACGCGTACGATTGCTGCGCCGTCCAGTCGTCGCGCAGGTCGACGTTGAAGTGCACCAGACGTTTTCCCCAGCGCTTCTCGAAGGTCTGCATGAAGCCGTTGAGGCGACGCAGCTGGACGTCGTCCAATTCGGTACTGATGTGGAACGTCACGCCTTCCGGGGTATCGGCGCGAAGAAACGGCACCATCTGACGTTTGAGCGCGTCTTCGGCTTCGCCGCTCGCTTCGGTTTCGTCATGCAGCGTGATGTTCACGCGATGGGCATAGGGAATCTTCTCCAGCAGGGCCTGGCGGAACTGCGCCATCTCCATGTCGGACAGCCCTTTCTGCTTGCGATTGATCCATAGCTCGGGCACGGCCGGGTCGTCGAGCGAGAGCTTGAAATACAGCACGTCGGTGCGCGACGTATCGATCCACTGCGTGATGCGCGCGTTCTCTTCGTTGAGCGCAACGAGCACCAGCTTCTCCCGCTTGATGACCTCGGCACCGAGTGCACGCGTCAATGCGTTGCGCGCATCGCCGTCTTCCGTGAGCACGTAGAGATGACCGTCGTTGCCGGGCAGCACGGTGGCACGACCGCCGAGCGATTCGAGATACTCCGACACGCTCTGCGCCTGACGTTGCGGCTCCGAGCGCCAGTAGAAGAACGCGCTTGCAACGAGCAACACGACGACAGCGCACGACCAGAACGCCTGTTGCCAGCGGCGGCGCGCACGCGCCGGACTCACCCCGTCGTCGAGCCGCGCATCCGCGCACAGACTGCGCTGCACCTCGTCGGACCACACGGCATCGACACGCTTCACGCCGACACGCACATCGCCGATGCGGGCGATCTGCGAAGCGTCGATGGCGACTTCCGCACCGGCACCTTCGTTGAGCACGCGCACGAACAGTCCCTCACGTCCGGCGTCGTCGACCAGCACTTCGAAGTTGTCGCCACCGTCGCCGTCCATCGGGACATAGATGGCGTTGGGCGGCATTTCCGTCTGCCAGCCACGATCGAAAGCAGGATCGCTGGGGCCAATGACGAAGAGCGTCACCCCGGACGGCAGGGCAAACTCGCAGCCGCGCATCGGGCCGCTCAGTAGCCGCAGCACTGCCCCTTGGGGGATGCCGTCGATGCCATCAATGCCATTGGGGCCATCGAGGCCATTGATATCGTCGGGTCGGAGGTCTGATTCCATCATCTCTTCGCGAGCAGGCGATGCCGGATCGTCAGTCGACGTCGGCGATGTTCGTCGTTCGCGCTCCTCAACAATGAATTCGTTGAGGCTGAGAATACCGACCGGAGATCAGCGATTCATGATGGGATTCTTCGCATCCGGGAGATGCGTGATCAGGACTTCAAAAATCCCCTACGCTATCGCGCTGCAGGCGACGGGGATGCCGCAGGTGCGGTCGGCGTGGGCAGAAGGGGTGATGGGCGTTGCGCGCGTTCCCGATTCATGGCGTCGAGCTTGCCCTGAGCGGCGACGTCGCCCTGCGCGGCGGCCTTCTCGTACCACAGGCGTGCGCGCTCGGGATCGGGCGTCACGACGCCATAGCCGCGCTCGTAATAGCTCGCCACGATGTATTGCGACGGCAGGTCGCCACCGCGCGCCGCCTTTTCGTACCAGGTGAAAGCAGTCTTGTAGTCTTTGGGCACGCCTCGCCCGATGAAGTACTCGTTGGCAATGGCCGCCTGCGCCTGCACGTGGCCCTGCTTCGCGGCTTTCTCATACCAGAGGTTGGCCTGAGGAATCGATTTATTCACGACGTAGCCGTCGTCGAACATCTTGCCGTAGACGTATTGCGCCTGCGTCATGCCCGCGTTGGCGGCCCGTTCCAACCAATGCACAGCCCCGTTGGGATCGGCCGTCACGCCCTCGCCGTTGAGCAGCATCATCGCGTAATCGAATTGCGCCAGGCGATTGCCCTGTTCGGCAGCGCGACGAAATGCCTCGAGCGCCTGCGTCTGCTGGCCGGCCTCGTACTGATGCACGGCCTGATCGGTGAGGGCTTGCGCGGGTGCCTGTGCGGCAGCGACCGCGTAGGGGACCGGGGCGCAGGCCACGCCTGCAAGCACGATAACCAAACTGGCAAACACGCGGCGCAGGGCGAACGACGTCGGGACGGCACGGGTCATGACACACCTCCGGAAACGGACGTACGCCTATTGTGCGCCAAACAAAAAGCCCCGGCTTGAACCGGGGCTTCGGGGTGAGATCGCTGTGGCGCTAGCGACCTTGCGCACTTAAGCGCTTACGGCTTGATGTAGGAATATCCCTTTTGCTGCAAGCGCGTGAGTTCGACCACGCCGGACGGCGTGAAGTCCGCGTCGAGCACGAACTGGTCCTTCTTCAGATTGCGCTGCTTGAGCGTGATTTCACACACCTCGAACTTGACGCCGCGCGCATGCAGCGCCGAGATCAGCGGCCCGACCGTCGCCGCATCCTTGTAACTCTCCATCAGGAAATCGACGCCCTGCGAATGCGCGACGACCACGATCTTGGTATCCGGCACCGTGTCCAGCTGGTTGCGGATGTTACGCAGGCCTGCGAGTGCCTGATGCTCGGCGTCGTTGATGTGGTACACGACCTTGTCTTCGGCAAATGCCGACGTGGCCGGCACAGCAAAAGCCGTGAACAGGAATGCGGTCAGCAGGCCGCGCAGCAGTGTCTTGATCATGAGAGTCCCCCCTTCGCGATATCGGGTGTTGGCGATTGACGTTATCGATGCGAGTTACGTGTAACCAGCCGCATCATAGCGCGATGTCACACATCGGAGCGCGGATGACCTGCGTCGAGATAGCGGGAGAGGGGGGACTGTTCGTCGCCCGGCGGTGGCGCCGATGGTCTGACAAAATGGCTTTGCCAGGCATCCTCCGCTGAGTAGGCCGGCGGCGGGCCGGGCGGCAGCAACTCGGGCAGCTGGCCCAGGGGCGCATACGGTGGCGGCGGATCGCCGTACGGACGTCCGACTGGTGCATGCGTGTCGCTCAGTGCCTCGGGGGCGCTCGGTTCGGCAGCGGGGTAAGACGGAGGTCTCAGTCCGTCTTCCGTGCCGTCTCGGACCGAGTGCACGCTAGCGATATGAGTGCGAAACGCCTCATGTCCACGACGTGCCAAATGCAATGACGACTCAAGCGTTTGCCTGTCCCTCGCCAGGTTCGCCGTGCGATAGTGCGGTGTCATGTCGACGTACAACCGGTTCGTCGCCCGGTCGAGCGACGCCATGCCGACGTCCGGATCAAGACGGCGAATCGAATAGAGCCGCACGCCCGTTTCCGCATCTCGGGCGACAAAATTGTGGGCCTCGGGAATGCTTGCCCTCGCATCGACTCTTGCCATAATTCCTCCGAAAAATAAAAAACCCGCCAGACGTATGATCTGGCGGGTTTCGACTTTCGGTCATGCCTTCACCGGCAGCCGTCGCGATTGCGGGTGAAGTATCGGTTCCGTGACATCTCGGGCGTCATCCCAGAGGACGACGGCCGATTCGCGCAAGCCGTGGCTCAGGCGGTCACTTCCGACCAGCAGTTCGGCGTCTCGTACAGACGCAGACGCACCAGACGCAGGTCGCGACCGTAATGCGCATCGAACACGTGGCTCAGCTTGTCGAACGCGGCGGCCGCGAGGTTTTCGACAGTCGGCACGCGATCGAACACCACGGTCTTGTGGTCGGGCATCGTCTCGAGGAAAGTGCGCACGGCCGTATCGCCTTCATAGACGAGGAACGCGTGGTCCCACACGGAGACCAAGTGTTCGTTGGCGAGCGCCTTCACGTCGGCGAAATCCATCACCATGCCGTTGTCGGACGCACCGCTCTCACGGCTCACCTCGCCCGCGAGCGTGATTTCGAGCACATAGCGATGCCCGTGCAGATTGCGGCACTGGCTTCGGTGATCGGGAATGCGGTGGCCCGCATCGAATTCGAGTTTCCGGGTAATCGTAATCACAGCAACGGCTCAGGGAATATTCAGGTATTTGTGCGTCTGCATCGACAACGACCAGCGCGGGTGCGACTTGCAATAGTCGATCGCCAGCTTGGTATTCGTGTCCCGCAACGGGCCATCCATCGGTTGCAGATAGAAGTGCGTGAAGTCGAGCGCTTCGTAATCGGTCAGACGCTGACGATCCTGAGGCACCACAACCTTCAGTTCGTCGCCACGCGTGACGACCATTTCGGCATCGGCCTTCGGGCTCACGCACACCCAGTCGATGCCTTCGGGAATGACTTGCGTGCCATTGGTTTCCACGGCAATGCGAAAACCCTCGGCATGCAGCGCAGCGATCAGCGGGGCGTCGAGCTGAAGCAGCGGCTCGCCGCCAGTGCACACGATGAAGCGGTGCGCGCGATCGTCCTGCGGCCACAGGGCAACGACCTGTGCGACGAGGTCGGCCGGTGTGCGGTACTTGCCGCCGTTCTCGCCATCGGTGCCGACGAAGTCCGTGTCGCAGAACTGGCAGACGGCGTCGGCACGGTCCTCTTCCCGCCCCGTCCACAGGTTGCAACCTGCAAACCGGCAGAACACGGCCGGGCGTCCGGCGTTCGCGCCCTCGCCCTGCAATGTGTAGAAGATTTCCTTTACCGCGTACGTCATGATGCTCTCGATTCGACTATGAAGGGTCAGACCGTCTGGCGACCCTGATGCTGGTTATCGCGTGCGCGCCACTGCTCGTAGCCGCGCTGACGCAACTGACACGCCGGGCATTCGCCACATCCGTAGCCCCACGGGTGCAGCACGCTGCGCTCGCCCAGATAGCACGTGTGCGTGTCTTCGCGCACGGTCTCGACGAGCACGTCGCCGCCCAGATCCTGCGCCATCTGCCATGTGTCGGCCTTGTCGATCCACATCAGCGGGGTCTCGACGATGAAACGCTGGTCCATGCCCAGATTGAGCGCGACCTGAAGCGCCTTCATCGTGTCGTCGCGACAATCGGGGTAGCCCGAGAAATCCGTCTCGCACATGCCGCCGACGAGTACGCGCAAACCGCGGCGATACGCAATGGTCGCACCAATCGTCAGAAACAGCAGATTTCGTCCCGGCACGAAGGTGTTCGGCAGATTGTTCGCCGCCATCGCAATCGTGGTTTCGCGCGTGAGCGACGTTTCGCTGATCTGGCCGAGGATCGACAGGTCGATCATGTGATCGTCGCCCAGTCGCGGGGCCCACTGCGGAAAACGTTCGCGCAGCTTGGCCAGCACGTCGGTGCGGCACTCCAGCTCCACGCTGTGGCGCTGGCCGTAATCGAAACCCAGCGTCTCGACGCGCGCATAGCGCGAGAGCGCCCACGCGAGGCAGGTGGTCGAATCCTGTCCACCGGAGAACAGAACCAGAGCGGAATCGGTGCTTGTCGTCATGATCATGCGCTAGCAGTATCGCCCTAGCCGTCGGAGCATCGAGGCATCGCGACAGCGGGGGCCGGGGCACGCGCTTGCGGCTGCCATCGAAGACCGGACCTTTCGGACATTCGGGACGTAGGAAATCGAAGTCTCGAACGTCCCCGGACCTTCCGGGCAACCCGCGTGCGGGAGTTGTCACGCGATTTTGAACCGCGTTGCCCCGCGCAGCTATCGCCGGGCCGTTATACCCATCATCGGGCAGCGTTTTCGGTCAAACGCAAAAAGGGCTTGCGATATGCGCAAGCCCTTCGAATTTGGTGGCCTGGGTCGGAATCGAACCAACGACACGCGGATTTTCAATCCGCTGCTCTACCAACTGAGCTACCGGGCCAAGAGAAAAGCGATTATAGAGAACGAATACGCTTTGTGCAAGCCCTTCATCTAAAAAATCTGCAGCGAAGCGGCATGACGGCACGTTTGCGCGCGCCACACCGCCGTTCCATCAGGTCTTGCTCTTGGAAAGTTCGACGCCCAGTTGCTTGAGCTTGCGGTACAAGTGCGTGCGTTCCAGCCCGGTCTTTTCGGCCACGCGCGTCATGCTGCCGTGTTCCTTGGCCAGATGATAAGCAAAGTAAGCGCGCTCGAAGGCGTCGCGGGCTTCGCGCAGCGGGACATCGAAAGAGATGTCCGCCGACATGCCCGCCCCGGCCAGACCACTCACGCCATCGGCATCGCTCACGCCGAGCGGCACGTGATGCGAGGCCGTCCCATTCAGGCCCGCACCGGCGTGACGCGGCTCGCTCTCGCCGAAGACCCCGGCTTCGAGTGCGTCGTCATCGCCTTCGAAGGCGCTTGCCGCCCCACCGGACGCTTCGCGTTTGCCGCGCGCCAGCCCCTGTTCCACCGCCTGCAACAGCTTTTGCAGGGCGATGGGCTTCTCGAGGAAGTTGAGCGCGCCGATCTTCGTCGCCTCGACGGCGGTGTCGATCGTGGCATGTCCGGACATCATGATCACGGGCATGGTCAGCAACTGCTGTGCCGCCCATTCCTTGAGCAAGGTCACGCCGTCGGTATCGGGCATCCAGATATCGAGCAGCACGAGATCGGGCGTGTGTGCGGCACGAAAAGCGCGCGCTTCCTGCGCGTTCTCCGCCACCTCCACGACATGCCCCTCGTCGCTCAGAATCTCCGAGAGCAGCTCCCGGATCCCCATTTCGTCATCCACCACCAAAATGGTTGCCATTTACGCTACCTTCGTGTGTTCTGCCGGCTTGCTGCGCGGCAGTTCCTGGTCGTCAGCCAATTGAGTAAACAAGATCGAAATCTGTGCACCTGCACTGCCTTCGCCCTCGGGTAAAGACCGGTTACGGATGTCGATGCGCGCCTGATGCTCGTCGATGATCTTCTTGACCATCGCCAACCCGAGCCCGGTGCCTTTCGACTTGGTCGTCACGTAGGGTTCGAATGCACGGGTCAGAATGCGCGCCGGGAAGCCCGGCCCATTGTCCGTGATCGTCAGACGCACTGCTGTGCGCTTCGGTTCGCCGGGATGCACATCCGTTCCTGCGTATTCTACTGTCTTCGTTTCCACCGTGATAAGAGGGTTTTCGGTTCCGCCGACCGCATCTTGAGCATTCTGCAGCAGATTATGGATAACCTGCCGCAATTGCGTCGAGTCTCCGCGTATCTCAGGCAGCTCAGTATCGAGGTACGGACGGATCGTGCTGCGCCCTTCATCCACACCGTACAACGTCAATACCTCGCCGATCAGCTCGTTGAGTTGCAACGGATGCATGATCGCGGGCGGCAGTCGCGCATAGTCGCGGAAATCGTCCACCATGCGCTTCATGGCCGCCACCTGATTGACGATGGTCGTCGCGCCCTTGCGCAACATTTCGGCGTCGGCCGGTGGCAGCTTGTCGAACAGCTTCATCTGCAAACGCTCCGCCGAGAGCTGAATCGGCGTGAGCGGATTCTTGATCTCGTGCGCCAGGCGCCGCGCCACTTCGGCCCAGGCCACCGAGCGCTGCGCAGAGATCACGTCGCTGATGTCGTCGAACACCACCACGTAGCCGCCGCCTGCACGGGTCGGCACCCCGGCCACCGCCACCATCGGTTCCGGCAGATGCGAGCCGCGCACCAGCAGCGTCACGCCGTCGGTTTCGCCTGGCAGCGTCAGACCGATCTGCTGCTGCCAGTGCCCGCCCGGACCGAGGTCGGCATTGGCGTCGCGATCGGCGAACGCGCGACGCAGCGTTTCACCGAACTCTACCAGCGCCGGAATATGTGCGGGCGAACGATTCAATTCACCCTGAAAACTCTGCTTGAAGATGCGCTCGGCGCCGGCGTTGGCCGTCGTCAGCCGGAAATCGCGGTCGAACACGAACACGCCGGCCGTCAGGCTCGACAGAATGGACTCCAGGTGTGCCTTCGAACTTTCCAGCGCGAGCCGGTTGCGCTCGACGGTGGCGCGCGCGTCGGACAACTGACGCGTCATCGCGTTGAACGCCTGCGTCAGGAAGCCCAGTTCGTCATTGGTCCGCACCTCGCCCTTGGGCGACAGGTCGCCCGCCGCAACTTCCTGCGTGCCGCGTGCGAGCAGAAACAGCGGACGCGCCAGCTGACTGCCGAGCGCCAGCGCGAGCATCATCGCCACGAAGGTCGCGAGGAACAGCGATAGCGTCAGCGTACCGATGTACATCTTGCGAAGGCCCGTGCGTCCCAGCGCCTTCTCCTGATACTCGCGATAGGCGTTCTGCACGGCCTCGGCGCTCTTGGCCAGATTGGCCGGCACCAATTGCGTGACTTGCAGAAAGCGTTCGTCGTCCTGCAACGACGACGTGTAGCTCGACGGAATGCGGATCACCACCCGCCAGCGCAACTGATCGTGCCCCTCATGCCGGTCGTAGCCTTCACTGCCCCCTTCGATGGCCGTGTAGCCACGCGGCTGCGTACGCGCCTGTCGCAACATCAGCGCAGTGGGCAGATCGGGCACCAGCGCGTTGAAGTTGCCTGAGGCCGAGGCCAGCACGCGACCGTTGCCGTCGACGATGGTCGCGTCCTGCAAGCCGAACTGATCGCGCATGCGCAGCAGCGTGAGCGTGCCGCCCTTCTCGCCGCTCGACGCCAGATTGTCGGCCACCAGTTGCGCCTTCGCGCTCAGATCGGACAGTCCGTTGTTCAGTATCGCGCGCCCGAGTTCGAGACCGGAGTCGAGCGCCGTTTCCACGCGCACGTCGAACCACGATTCGATGCTGCGCGAGACGAATTGCAGCGACACGAGATAGATGATGCCGCCCGGCAACACGCCCACCAGCGCGAAGAAGATCGCCAGCTTGGCGAGCAGTCGCGTGCCGAAACGTCGCTGACGCAGCCGCACGAGAATGATCCAGACGAGCGCGCCGACGATGAAGACGAAGATGAACGCGACCGCGATATTCGCGGTGTAGAGCAGCGAATAGTAGCGATCGAAGAATTCGGTGTTGGCCGACGCGAGCGCAAGCAGGCCGAACAGACCGATGGCGACAAGCGCCATCGTGACGATCAGCGTGCGAATGACGATGTGCTTGAGCAGGCCGCCGCCGTTATTTGACACGGGCAGCTCCGGGCGGGAGGGCCGCATTGAAGGCCAGTGGCAATTTGCCCATCGAACGCGACGCGGCGTTCGCCGCATTCGTCGCATCGGGTGACGCCGTCATTCCCGTCAGGCCGAAACTCGCAGGCGCGGCAGACGGCGCGAGCGTGATAGGCGTGGCTGCGGCGGATGCCGATGTCGATGCCGACGCTGCGACCGGCAGCGCCGCCGCGACGCCTGCCACTGCCGGCACGGACAAGCTCGCCGACGCCGACGGTTGCGCCGGCGTGAACAGGAAGCGCGTCCAGTCCGAACTGAGGTTCCAGTCGCGATTGTTCACCGCGTCGATCTGGAACGGCTTGGGCATGAGCGCGTTGTCGAGCCGCATGCGCACCGACACCTGATATTGCGTGCCCGGCTTTGCCACGCCCTTCTCGATCACGCGCCAGCCGCTGACATTGCGTACGAGCGCGAGCGCTTCGCGCAACGAGCTGAAGCCGAGCTGCAGACCGCCGCTGTTGCTGTTGCCGTTATTGCTGGAGACTCGGTACTGACGCGTGAGCGGCTGGAACCACAACCGCACGCTCTGAGACGTATTCACGACCTTCTCGTCGAACCAGTACCAGCGCGAGCGGGTCAGTTCGAAGTCCGTCGTGAAATAGAGGGAGACGCCGCGATTGACGGCATCTTCGAGACTGCTATTGAGTTCGAAGGCAAAGCGCGCGTCGAGCGACCAGCCGCCGTCCGACGGTTCGAGCCGGGCCTCGCGCACCTGGATTTCGTTTTCGGCGCGCGCGGGTGCCGCGTAGCCGAGCGCAAAAACGCACAGCAGCAGTGGCAGCAGGCAGGCCAGTAGCCGTTGGGAGAAAGTCACCGTTTCTGGAAGCGAGCGTAGTAGAAGCCGTCGTGGGCGCCGCCAGGGGTCATCAGCAATTGCCCGGGAGCGTCCAATCGTACCGCATCTGTGCGAACACGTTCAAACCATTGCGCTTGCTGCTCGTTTTCCGCCGGGAAGACGGAACACGTCGCATAGATCAGTTCGCCGCCTACGGCCAGCGTCTCCCACAGCGCGAGCAGAATCCGGCGCTGCTCTTCGACCAGCGCGGCAATGTCGGCCTCGCGACGCAACCAGCGAATGTCCGGATGACGGCGCACGATGCCCGCTGCCGAACACGGTACGTCGGCCAGAATGCGGTCGAACGGCACGCCGTCCCATCCCCCGCCGGACCATTTCGACGGGTTGCCCGCGTCGCCGATGCGCACGTCCGCTTCCAGCCCGAGTCGTTCGAGATTCTCGTAGATGCGCGGCACGCGCGTGCGGTCCGATTCGAGCGCCGTGACCTGCACGTCCGCCATTTCCAGCAGATGACCGGTCTTGCCACCCGGGGCTGCACAGGCGTCCAGCACGCGCATGCCCGGCGTCGGATGCTCGCCGAGCACCAACGGCGCGGCCAGTTGCGCACCGGCGTCCTGCACCGACACCCATCCGTCGGCGAAACCGGGCAGACGATCGACCGGCACCGCCTGCGCCAGACGCAACGCCACCGGGCCGATGACCTCGGCCTCCATGCCGGCCTGCGTCAGCGCCGCCTGCATGGCCTCCACGCTGACACGGCGCGTGTTCACGCGCAGCGTCATCGGTCCGCGGCCATTACCCGCGGCCAGCAGCGTCTCCCACTGGTCGGGATAGGCGCTGCGCACAGTGTCGATCCACCACGCCGGGTAATTCCAGCGCGCTTCGGGTTGCGTCTCGACCTGCGCCATCAACGCGCCGCGCTCACGCAGGAAGCGTCGCAGTACCGCGTTGGCGAGCCCCTTTGCCGCTGCCGTGCGACGCTGGGCGGCAATGGCTTCGACCGCCTGATCGACGACCGTAAATTCGGTGTACGCAGCACCTTCGGCGTCGTCTTGCAGCAATGCGAGGGCGCACAGGAGAATGTCGCGCACGCGCGCCTGCAAGGCCGGCTTGACGAGCACGGCGAGCAGCGCACGGCTGCTGCCCAGACGCCGCACGGCGCGGTAGGCGAGATCCTGCGTGGCGGCACGCACAGTCGGCGCGCACTGGGCGGTGGCCTGCGTCAGCGCCTGCGGCAATGCGGTGCCCTTCTGGACGGATTCGACGACCTGTGCGGCGCGTTGCAGCACATAGGCCAGGGATTCGGTGGGCAGACTCGGTTGCGGCATGGGCGTTCTACAAACAAACATGCCCGCACGACGGCGGGCATGGGGGGTAACTGGACGGCTGTCGGGCGACAGGATATCAGACGGGGTATTGGCCGGTGCGCGCCATCTCCATCAGACGCGCCACGCGCTCTTCGGTCGCAGGGTGGGTCGAGAACAGGTTCGCGAGACGCCCCCCGGACAGCGGATTCATGATCATCATCTGCGCGGTCGCCGGGTGCTGCTCGGCCGTATCGAACGGAATCCCCTGCGCGTAACGATGGATCTTGTCGAGCGCCATGGCGAGCGACTGCGGGTCGCCGGAGATCTCGGCACCGCCCCGGTCGGCTTCGAATTCGCGGGCGCGCGAAATCGCCATCTGAATCAGCGACGCAGCCAGCGGCGCGAGAATCGCCACGGCAATGCTGGCGATCGGATTGGCCGGACGGCCGTTTTCGTCGCGTCCGCCGAAGAACATGGCGAAGTTGGCGAGCGCGGAAATCGCACCGGCCATCGTGGCGGAAATCGTCGAGATGAGAATGTCGCGATGCTTCACGTGGGCCAGCTCGTGCGCCATCACACCGCGCAGCTCACGGTCGGAGAGCACGCGCAGAATGCCGGTCGTCGCAGCCACCGCAGCGTTCTCCGGATTGCGGCCGGTCGCGAACGCGTTCGGGGCGTCCTCGTTGATCAGGTAGACCTTCGGCATCGGCAAACCGGCACGCTGCGACAACTCCCGCACCATGTTGTAGAACTGCGGCGCGCTGGTCTCGTCGACTTGCTGCGCGTTGTACATGCGCAGCACCATCTTGTCCGAGAACCAGTAAGAAAAGAAATTCATCGCGAGCGCGAACGCCAGCGCGAGCATCATGCCCTGCTTGCCGCCGATCATGCCGCCCACCACCATGAACAACGCGGTGATGGCCGCCATCAGCAGGGTGGTCTTCATCCAATTGAACATAGTGTTCTCCTCTGCAAATCCTTGATGACCTCAGGGGTCACGCACTTTGCGTGTCCTCGGGCGTTAGATGGTGTCGCCTGACGAAAATTCAACGTCCCCGGCACCGGTCTCGACAATTTTTCAGACGTTCACCGCGTTTGCGGGCGACTTCGAAGACGTTTTACGCCATTTTCGCGCTGTTTTGATGTCCAGAACGTCGAATCCCAAAACACCTGAACCGCTTAGCTCGCCGCGCCAGCCGCACCCGTCACAAATACGTCGCCCGTCGCCAGCGCAAAGCCCGCCAGGAACTCTCGCACCGGCAGGCGCTTGCCGCCCGGCTTCTGGCACTCGGTCACGCGCAGCGCGCCTTCGCCGCAGGCGATGACGATAGCGTCAGCGCTCACTTCGAGCACCGTACCGGGTGCGACACCCGACTTGCCCGCCACGGCGCTTGCGCGCCAGAGCTTCACGGGCGTGTCGTGCACGGTGCCCAGCGCACCGGGGAACGGGTCGAACGCCCGCACCTGCCGCGCCAGCGTCTCGGCCGGCTTGTGCCAGTCAACCACCGCTTCCTGTTTTGCGATCTTCTCGGCATACGTGACGCCCGCCTCGGGCTGCGCTTCGGACGGCAGATGGCCGTCGCGTGCGAGCCGTTGCAACGCCTCGACGATCATCTTGCCGCCCAGCGCGGCCATACGGTCGTGCAGCGTCGCCGTCGTGTCTTCGGGACCGATGGGTTCGGCCTCGCGCGAAATCATCGCGCCGGTGTCGAGTCCGGCATCCATCTGCATGATCGTGATGCCGGTCTCGGCGTCGCCCGACTCGATGGCGCGGTGAATCGGTGCCGCGCCGCGCCAGCGAGGCAGCAGCGAACCGTGGATGTTCAGACAGCCGTAGCGCGGCAGGTCGAGCACCTCCTGCGGCAGGATCAGGCCGTAGGCCGCCACCACCATGACGTCCGGTGCGAGGGCGCGCAATTGCTCGATGGCCGCCGTGGCTTCTTCCGGATACTTGCCGTTACGACGCAACGACGGCGGCTGCGCGACCGGCATGCCGCGTTCCTGCGCGTAGCGTTTGACGGGACTGGCCTGAAGCTTCATGCCACGTCCAGCGGGACGGTCTGGCTGAGTAAGCACCAGCTCCACAGAAAAGCCAGCGGCATCGATGGCGGCGAGCGCGGTTTGTGCGAATTCCGGTGTCCCGGCGAAAACGATGCGAAGCGTCATGATGGACTTCCTCCTGCGTGGTGCTGACGTGATGCGGGTGTACTGCTGCGGCGATACCGGTGGGTGCGCGGCGGGTGCCCGCCGGGTGCAACAACTTACTGAGCAGCGGCGGGTGCAGCCGAAGCGGCGGAGGCCGTGGCGGGCAAAGCAGGCGTGGCAGGCGTGCTCGGCACGAATGCCCGAAAACGCTCGTTCGTGTCACCGGCGCGTCCGCCCTGCCAGATCTCGCGCCAGGCGTCCGGCACCGCGATGCGGTTCGCCGCCTTGTCGAGCACCAGCAGCGTGTCGCAGCGTGAAGCGTCGTCGAGACTCGGGAGCTGCACCGGACGCACGTCGATGAAATAGTCGAGCATGGCCCGCTCCGATTCGCCCATGTTGAACGATCCGATGCAAGCGCTCGCGCTGGATGTGCCTGCTTCGGTCGTCTTCATGGCCTTCGTTGCCCGCGGCACTTGCGATAGCGCCTCATGCAATGCGGCGAACGGCGTGCGATAGCTGCGCGCTTCGTTGACCCACGGCAGCAGCAGCGTCGAGAGCGTGCCCCAGACGAACATCAGCCCCGCGAAACCGAACACGAGTGCGCCGAGTTCACGGCGATGCGCGATGGCCGTCACCCACAATGCCGCGATGACCAGGGCCGCGAGGAATAGCCCCGGCGAGAACGGCAGCACGTAATCGAGTGGCAACCACTTGCCGATCGGACCTGCGGCGACGTGTCCGTTGCCGGTCAGTTGCAGCCCCCAGCGCACCCAGAGGAACACGCCGAGCACGCTCATGAGGACCAGCGCCACGCCCGACCAGGTTTTCTCAAGCCACGTCGGCAGACGCACGCCAGCGCCCAGCACGGCGATGGCCGGGAAGAGCGACAACATATAGATATCGCGGATGGCCGACGACACCACCAGCGTCAACACGAACAGCACGGCGTACAGCCACAGCATGGCGAGTTCCGGGCGCTCGCCGACGAAGCGTCGCAGACGACCGCCCGTGCCCGTACCTTGACGCAGCTGCGAAATCAGCGCCCCCACGGCGAGCCAGCCGGCCGGAAAGGTCAAACCGAGCAAGCTGGACACATCGTTCCAGTACGACTTGCGCTCGCCGCCGAGATGCACGAAGCCGAAGAACCGGCCGAAGTTGTTATCCCAGAACCACTCGACGAACAGCGGCTCGGACGCGTGCCAGAACAGCATCGGCCAGACGATGAGCCACGGCAGCGAGGCGAGCAACGCCCAGCCGAGCGCCGCCGCGTAACGACGCGTGCGGTACGCAGGCAGGAGGAAGACGGCCAACGCCGTGAGGCCCAGCACGCCGGGCACGAGCAAGCCTTTGCTGAGGAACGCGATGCCCGCGCCCGTGCCGAAGAGCAGCCCCCACAAACGTGCAGCGTTTTCTGCCCGCGCAAGCCGTGCAAGCGCCGCCAGCGCCAGGGCGGCACCGGCCAGTTGCGGCACGTCGGCCGTCAGTTTGTGAATGTTTTCGATGGCCCCGAAGCTGCCGACCATGAGCATCGGTGCGAGCCAGTTGAAGGTATCGGAACCGTAGAGACGCTGCGCCAGACGTCCAACGCAGATCACCGCAATGACGAGCCACGCAAGCACCGCGAACTGCGCGCCCTGGAACACGGGCAGTACGGCGGAAGTCGCACGCGCGAACATCGCCCCCGTCCAGTACATGACAGGCGGCTTCTCGACGAAGGGATCAGCGGCCACGCGCGGCACGATCAGATCGTGCCCCCGGAAGAAGTTGAGCACCATGCCGACCGAATACGGTTCGTCGGCCTTCCAGGGGTCGCGATCGAACAGACCCGCGAGCAGGAACGCGAACAGCAGTGCGGCGCTCAGCCAGAAAACAAGACGGGTGCGGGAAGACAGCGTAGGCGTGGCGATGGACATCTCGTCAGACAGTCGGGGTGATTGGCCCGACGGCAGACGTTCGAGACGCCCCGTCGCAGCAGCAGAAGACGGGCGCATGGCCCGCGAGCGCTGCAAGTATAGAGGACTTTACCGGCGCGCCCAAACCTGACGGGGAGGGGCGATGGGCGCGCCGAGGCGATCAGGCGCGTTCGGCCTGCTTCTTCATCTTCGCCTTGATGCGGTTGCGCTTGAGCGGCGAGAGGTACTCGACGAACACGCGTCCCTTGAGGTGATCCATCTCGTGCTGAATGCACACGGCGAGCAGATCGTCGGCGTCGATGACGAACTTCTCGCCCTTCTCGTTGAGGGCTTCGACGCGCACACGATCAGCACGCTCGACTTCGTCGTAAATGCCCGGCACGGAGAGGCAACCCTCTTCGTAGACCTTCTGTTCGTCGCTACGCCACACGATCTTCGGATTGATGAACACGCGCAGTTCGTCGCGCGTTTCCGAGAGGTCCATCACGATGACTTGCTCGTGCACGTCGACCTGCGTGGCCGCGAGGCCGATGCCGGGGGCGTCGTACATGGTCTCGGCCATGTCTTTGACGAGTTGACGGATCCGGTCGTCCACCACAGTGACCGGCTTGGCCACCTTATGCAGACGCGGATCGGGATATTGAAGAATTGTCAGTAATGCCATGATGAAAACGGGAATTCGCCGCATTGCCCTGCGGGCGGGCGCACACGCAAAATCGTGTGATCACGAAGGCGTACGGCAATGTCTGTCGCGCGCCCCGTCTGCTCTGGCCCCCCGGTCAATGCTTACCGGATGATGAAAAATTTTAGCATAGCGCTATCGTCGACGCTGGCGGCCGACGCTGCCCCTGCCCCCCGTGACGCCCGTCCCGCCTGCCTCACGAGCGGCTTCTGCACGTCGGGGAACGAGGATTCCGCCCAGTTCGGGGCCACGCTTTCCAATGGACAGATCGGTGCGGCCCGGGAGGAAATCAAGGACTGGCTGCGCCTGTGTCACACGCCGGGCGTACCGCCGGCGGCGGTCCGACGTCTGCTGGCGGCCTTCGGTCCGCCCGGTGCGATCTTCGGCGCGTCGCGCGGCGCGTTGTCCGACGTGGTGCCGGCGGACGTCGTCAGGCGCCTGCTGGCGCGCACGTCTGCCGAATTGTCGACGCAAATCGCCCTCACCCTCGAATGGGCTCATCGACCGGGATGCACCGTCGTCACCTTGTCCGAAACGGCCTATCCGCGCGCGTTGCTGACCCTCGGCGACGCACCGCCGATCCTGTACTGCCGGGGAGACGTGATGCTGGCAAACCGCTCGGGGGACGACGGTGAGCGGGCCGTGGCCGTGGTCGGCAGCCGTCGCGCCTCGCTACAGGGACGCGACAACGCACGGCACTTCTCACGGGCGCTTGGAGATGCCGGTGTCGCCGTCGTGTCAGGGCTCGCCGCAGGAATCGATGCGGCCGCCCACGAGGGGGCATTGGAGACGTCCGGGGGCACGTGCGCGGTCATCGGCACCGGCGCAGACATCGTCTACCCAACGCGCCATCGCGCACTGGCCGAACAGATCGCCGAACGGGGCCTGATGCTGTCCGCGTTTCCGGTCGGCACACCGCCCCGGCCCGAGCACTTCCCCCGTCGCAACCGGCTGATCGCGGCACTCGCCCGGTGCACGGTCGTCATCGAGGCGACGACACACTCCGGCTCGCTCATCACGGCGCGACTTGCCGGCGAATTGGGACGCGACGTCCTCGCCGTACCCGGTTCGATCCACTCGCCGCATAGCGAGGGCTGCCACGTGCTCATTCGGGACGGCGCCACCCTCGCTGCTTCGCCGGACGACGTGCTGGAAGCCCTGGGCATGACGCCGCCCGCCCCGGCACGCCCCGCCCGCGACGAGCGCAAGCGTCAGCGCCGTCCCTTACCCTCTGGCGAGGGCGACGCATTGCCGGATCTCAACAGACGGATCGCTCAAGGCTGCACTGACGGGAACGCGCCCCCTCTGCCGGGTGTCCACGTCAGACGGACACAGGCATCGACGGACGTGAGCCCCGCCGGGCCGGTAGATGCCCCGGCGGGCACGACAGCGGTTCTGAAAGCGCTGGGGTATGATCCCGTCAACGCGGACACCCTCTGCGAGCGCACCGGCCTTGGCATTGCCGAGGTGCTGGCGCAACTGGGCACACTGGAACTCGGCGGCCATGTCGCCCGCCTGCCGGGTGGCCGGTTCAGCCGACTTATTTTGGCCAGCTGAAGCCATGCCACGAGGGTCAGACAACGCGCCTCTGCCCGTCCGCTCCCCAAAACACAGCAACCGATATCACAGACACCATGCCCGTTTTCGATCCCGTCGCCGACCGTTCTGCACTGGCTGCCGCGCTGGCCGGGGGCAACACGCGTCTCGTGGCCTGTTTGTGCGCGGCGTGGTGCGGCACCTGCCGTGAATACGCGCAAACCTTCGAGCAACTGGCCGCGAAGCATCCCGAGCTGTGTTTCGTCTGGGTGGATATCGAAACGCACGCCGACTGGCTCGACGACCACGACATCGAGAATTTCCCGACATTACTGGTTCAGGACGCACCGCAATCGGCCGGTCGGGCCCGCTTCTTCGGCCCGGTGCTGCCGGCCATCGGGATTCTCGAGCGCATGCTCGACGCCGACGTCCTGGGTGATGCCACGGTCGCGGCCCCCGCGCTGCGCGAGCATCTGCGGGCAGGATAGGCCCCACAGCGGCCCACGGCAGCCCGTGTCGGCCCCGCCCTTGCCGACGGCTTGCGACGCGCTTATGATGTGCCGCTTTCAGGCACGCCTTGTGCCCGATCCGACGGCAACGCCGGATTGGCTATATGTTATAAAGCCAACGAATGTCGCTTGGCGACACCCCCTCAACATTACCTAACGTCATGTCAAAAGCTCTGATCATTGCCGAGAAACCGTCCGTCGCGAATGACATCGCGCGGGCGCTGGGCGGCTTTACCAAGCATGACGAGTACTTCGAGAACGACGATTACGTCGTCTCGTCGGCGGTTGGCCACCTCGTCGAAATCGGCGCGCCGGAAGACTATGAAGTCAAACGCGGCAAGTGGAGCTTCGCCAACCTTCCCGTGATTCCCCCGCACTTCGACCTCAAGCCGATCGCCAAGAGCGAGTCGCGTCTGAAGGTGCTGACCCGTCTCATCAAGCGCAAGGACATCGATGTCCTGATCAACGCCTGTGACGCGGGACGCGAAGGGGAACTGATTTTCCGTCTGATCGCCCAGCACGCGAAGGCCAAGCAACCGGTTCAGCGCCTGTGGCTTCAGTCGATGACGCCGCAATCGATTCGCGACGGCTTCAAGCGCCTGCGCACCGACAACGACATGCTCCCGCTGGCCGACGCCGCGCGCAGCCGTGCCGAAGCCGACTGGCTGGTCGGCATCAACGGCACGCGCGCCATGACGGCGTTCAACAGCAAGGGCGGCGGCTTCTTCCTGACGACGGTCGGTCGCGTGCAAACGCCGACGCTGTCGATCGTGGTCGAGCGCGAAGAAAAGATTCGCAAGTTCGTGTCGCGCGACTACTGGGAAGTCAAAGCCGAGTTCGTCGCCGCCGCAGGCTTCTATGAAGGCCGTTGGTTCGATCCGAATTTCAAGCGCAACGAATTCGATCCCGAGCAGCGCGATTCGCGTCTGTGGAGCGTGGCCGCCGCCGAGTCGGTCGTCGCCGCGGTGCGCGGCAAGCACGGCACTGTCACGGAAGAATCGAAGCCGTCGAGCCAGCTCTCGCCGCTGCTGTTCGATCTGACCAGCTTGCAGCGCGAAGCCAACAGCCGCTTCGGTTTCTCCGCCAAGAACACGCTCGGTCTGGCACAGGCGCTGTACGAAAAGCACAAGGTGCTGACATACCCGCGTACCGACGCACGCGCGCTGCCGGAAGACTACCTGGAGACCGTCAAGGAAACGATGACGGTGCTCAAGGAGAGCAACAATTATCACCAGTTCGCCAATCAGGTCCTGAACAAGGGCTGGGTCAAGCCGAACAAGCGGATCTTCGACAACAGCAAGATCAGCGATCACTTCGCCATCATCCCGACGCTGCAAGCGCCGAAGAACCTCTCCGAGCCGGAGCAGAAGCTGTACGACCTCGTGGTCAAGCGCTTCCTGGCGGTGTTCTTCCCGGCCGCCGAGTATCAGGTGACGACCCGCATCACGGAAGTGGTCGGTCACCACTTCAAGACGGAAGGCAAGGTGCTCGTGCAGGCTGGCTGGCTCGCCATCTACGGCAAGGAAGGCGCTGACGACGGCAAGGACGCGAAGGACACCAAGGAAGACCAGCCGAATCTCGTGCCGGTCGCCAAGGACGAGAAGGTCGGTGTGGACAAGGTGGCGGCCGTCGGCCTGCAAACCAAGCCGCCGGCACGCTACAGCGAAGCGACGCTGCTCTCCGCCATGGAAGGCGCGGGCAAGCTCGTGGAAGACGGCGAGTTGCGCGAAGCGATGGCGGGCAAGGGTCTGGGCACACCGGCCACGCGCGCGGCCATCATCGAAGGCTTGCTGACGGAAAAGTACCTCGTGCGCGAAGGCCGCGAGCTGCATCCGACGGCGAAGGCGTTCCAGTTGATGACGCTCCTGCGCGGCCTGGGCGTGGACGAACTGACGCTGCCGGAACTCACGGGCGAATGGGAAGCCAAGCTCTCGCAGATCGAGCGCGGCGGCCTCAAGCGTGACGAGTTCATGCACGAAATCGCGCAAATGACGCAGACCATCGTCAAGCGCGCGAAGGAATACGATTCCGACACCATCCCCGGCGATTACGCGACGCTCACGACGCCGTGTCCGCACTGCGGCGGCGTGGTCAAGGAAAACTACCGCCGTTTCGCCTGCACGAACTGCAACTTCTCGATCTCGAAGATCCCGGGCGGACGTCAGTTCGAAATCCCGGAAGTCGAAGAGCTGCTGCAGAACAAGACGATCGGGCCGCTGTCGGGTTTCCGCAGCAAGATGGGGCGTCCGTTCTCGGCCATCATCAAGCTCTCGCCCGATGACGAAATGGGCTACAAGCTCGAATTCGACTTCGGTCAGGACAACGGCGACGAAGACGGCGAAGCCCCGGACTTCACGGGTCAGGAGCCGGTCGGCCACTGCCCGAAGTGCAACGGCCGCGTGTTCGAGCACGGCATGCGTTACGTCTGCGAAAACGCCGTGGCGAATCCGAAGACCTGCGACTTCACGTCGGGCAAGGTGATTCTCCAGCAGGAAATCTCGCGCGAGCAGATCCACAAGCTGCTCACCGAAGGCAAGACGGACTTGCTGACGAACTTCAAGTCGTCGCGCACCGGTCGCACGTTCAAGGCGTATCTGGCCAAGCAGAAGGACGGCAAGATCGGCTTCGAATTCGAGGCGAAGGCCCCGAAGAAGACCGCAGCGAAGGCTGGCGACGGCGACGCGAAGGGTGACGACGGCGAAGAGAAAGCCACGCCGGCGCGCAAGACGGCGTCGAAGACCGCGGCGTCCAAGGCACCGGCCAAGAAGGCAGCCGCCAAGAAGACGACGGCGAAGACCAAACCGGCGACCAAGACGGCAGCGTCGAAGTCCGACGATGCCGCCTTCGACGAAGACGACGCACCGTTCTAAGCACGTTGCGCCTGCGGTGAAGTCTCACGGCTTCATCGCAGCAAGGCAATGAAAAACGGCCACTTCCTCAGGGAAGTGGCCGTTTTGCCATCTGATGCCAGCGGCCGATGTCGCCAATGTCGCGAGGCTGCGTTACATCTGAATTTCGGTGGCAGACGTCGACATCTTGGGCGGCACCCAGCGCTCGGCGGCCGAAATGCCTTCGTTCTGGCGGAAATACTCGACCGTCAGATCGATGAACCCACGCGTCTTTGCCGACAGGTACTTGCGGCTCGGGTAGACGAGCGAGACGTCGATGGGCGTCTGCGAATAGTTGCGCATCAGCGCCACGAGATCACCGTCGCGCACATCGTTACCCACCAGATACGACGGCAGGAACGCAATCCCGTGCCCGAGCAACACCGACTGACGCAGCAGCGCCGTGTTGTTGCAGATGAGCTTGTTCTGCACGCGCACACGCACCTCGCCGTCCGGGCCGGCAAACACGCGGTCATCGCTCCAGAACTCGCTGGGCAGGCCCAGCACGCCGTGCTCGCCCAGCTCCTGCGGCGTGACCGGTTCGCCGTGCTCGGCGATGTACGCGGGCGAAGCGCACAGCATCACACGCGTCTCCGCGAGCACGCGCGAAATCAGGCTTTCGCTGTTGATCATGCGCGTGAGCAGAATGCCGCAGTCGTAACCTTCTTCGACCAGATCGACGGCCCTGTCGGTCAGCGTGAGATCGACCACGACCTTCGGGTGCAGCTCCTGATACTTCTTCACCAGCGGTGCGAGGTTGCGCACCCCGAATGACACAGGTGCGACGACCTTCAAGGTGCCTTTGGGGTCGCGTGACGCGCTGGAGATGAGGGCATCGGCTTCGTCGACTTCGTCGATGATCTGCCTGCAGCGTTCGAGATATACCTGACCGGCGCCGGTCAGCGACAGGCTGCGGGTGGTGCGGTTGAGCAAGCGAACGCCGAGATGCGATTCGAGTTCTGCGACGTGCCGCGTGACCACAGCGGCGGACAGATCCATCTGGGCAGCCGTACGGGCGAAACTCCCGTTATCGGCCACTTTGACGAAAACGCGCATCGATTGCAGACGGTCCATGTTGTTTCCAATCGTGATGTGCCGCGTCGTTCCGGCAGAAACGCATATCGGCGTATGCGCGTATGGGCAGACCGGCAAGCTGCCAGCACTGCGGATACCTGCGGAAACTCGCTAAAACCCGCGGGCACCGGTCGGACCGCCGCCCCGGCGGTTCCGGAGCGAGCCTCGCGCGTGCCGCCAGGACTGTCGACACGGCGGGGACTTCAATAAGGCGCTAGCTTACCGTAGACGACGGAAAATTGCCTGCCGCGGCAATGATTTCGGTGCACGTCAGGCGTGCTGCGTGCGCACCGCGACGCAAGAATCCACTTCCAATGCGGCAATTTGCGCAACGACATCCCGCATTGCAGGCGCTTGATGCGGTTTGCATGCCGCTGACAAGGCTGTTTGACGCAGGTCACGGCGCACCGTTCGCGGCGGGACTACAGTCGAATATCTCCTATTGTTACGCGCCTCGTCATGAACCCTCTTCCCATTTTGTCGACGCCTTGCGCCACTTCACCTGACGATCCGCATGTTGGCAAACCCTGCCCGGGCTGCACGTCCCGCAGTTTGGGAGAGGCCCCCGGGCATTCGCGCTGTCAGTCCCGCGCCTCCCCGCCCGCCCGCACAGCCCTTCCGTCTCAGGCGGCGGCCAGTCCCGTTCAGTTCGACGCACGTCTGTTCGGTCGTTACGACGTGAACGGTCCGCGTTACACCTCATATCCGACCGCCCTGCAATTTCACGACGATTTCGATGTGGGCGACTACGCTCGCGCTGCCGCGCAATCCAAGCGCACCGGCAAACCGGTATCGCTGTATCTGCACGTGCCGTTCTGCGACACGGTGTGCTTCTACTGCGCGTGCACCAAGATCGTGACGAACAACCGCGCGCACGCAGACGCCTACGTGGCACGTCTTCACGCGGAAATCGCGCGTCAGGCGTCGTTGCTCGGCGCGGGCCGCACGCTCGCGCAGATGCACTGGGGCGGCGGCACACCGACGTTCCTCTCACTGGAACAGATCGCTTCGCTCGTCGACGCCATCAGTCGTCACTTCGTGATGACGCCCGACGACAGTGCCGAATACGCCATCGAAATCGATCCGCGCAGCGCGGGACCGGCGTCCATTCGTGCGTTGCGTGCCCTCGGCTTCAACCGGCTCTCCATCGGCGTGCAGGACTTCGATCCGCGTGTTCAGGAGGCAATTCATCGCGTGCAGCCTCGCGCACTCGTCGAAGCGACCCTGGACGCGGCACGCAGCTGCGGCTTCAAGTCGGTCAATTTCGATCTGATTTACGGCCTCCCGCATCAGACAACCGACTCCTTCTCGAACACGCTCGACGCCGTCATCGAGATGGCCCCGGAGCGTTTGTCGGTCTTCAGTTACGCGCACTTGCCGCAGCAGTTCAAGATGCAGCGCAGTCTGCCCGACGCGCTGCCGGACGGCCCCGAAAAACTCGCGCTACTGCAAACGATCATCGCGCGGCTGACGGCGGCCGGTTACGTCTACATCGGCATGGATCACTTCGCGCGCCCCGACGACGAACTCGCCCTCGCGCAAGCGGCCGGCACGCTGCATCGCAACTTCCAGGGTTACAGCACGCGGGCCGATTGCGATCTCATCGGTGTGGGCATGTCGGCCATCGGTCGTGTGGGTGACAGCTATGCACAGAATGCCAAGACGCTCAAAACGTACTACGAAGCCATCGATGCGGGCGGCCTTGCGATTACGCGCGGCGTGCAACTCGATCGGGACGATCGCATCCGGCGCGATGTCATCTCGCGCGTCATGTGTCACATGACACTGGACTTCAGCGCGATCGAGGACGCCCACGACATCGACTTCGTCGCATACTTCGCGAGCGAACTCGGTGAGCTGGCCGATCTCGCGGCAGACGGGCTCGTGGCCATCGACGCGCACGGCCTGCGCGTGCTGCCTGCCGGACGCCTTCTCGTCCGTGTGGTGGCGCAAATCTTCGACGCCTACCGTCGCAGCGCCGCCAACGCGCGATGCGCCAAAGTCATGTGACGTCGACAGAACGCAGGCGATGGGTCACGCAAACCGTCGCGCAAAAGCAAAACGCCCGGTGGGATCTCCACCGGGCGTTTTTCATTCTCGACGGCATCGAAGGGTGATCGATGCCGCGTTCGAATGTTTCGTGCAGATGTGCTGTCGCACTCGGACGTCAGCAGCAGCGACCACCGCTCTTGCCGCCGTAGCGTGCCTCCTGCCGTTCGCGGAAGAACGCCTCGTAGCTCATGACCGGCCGATCCGGATGCGTAGCCTGCATGTGCGCCACATAGGTGTCGTAATCGGGCAGGCCGACCATCAATCGCATGGCCTGTCCCAGATATCGTCCGACCTTGCCGACTTCATCGAGCATGAGGTGTCCTCCGCTGTGCGTCCATGTGTGCGCCGCGCTCAGACCCGCTGCCCGGAGGGCATCGGCTCGAACGGCGTTTCCTGGGCCGTCGGCTTGTTTTCCCGACGGGCGACGAGGATGGTGCGCACCCCAAACACAGCGACTGCCACCACAACGAACATGAACACACCGGCGAGCGTCGCATCGACGTAGTCGTTGAACACGATCTGCTGCATCTGCGCCACCGACTTGGCCGGGGCAAGCAGCTTGCCCTCGGCGAGCGCGGCCTGATACTTCGCAGCGTGTGCGAGGAAGCCGACCTTCGGGTCCGCGTCGAACATCTTTTGCCATCCGGCGGTCAGCGTACAGGCAAGCAACCACAGCGTCGGCAGTACCGTCACCCAGGCGAAACGCTCGCGCTTGAGCTTGAACAGCACGCAGGTCGCGAGAATCAGCGCGATGGCGGCGAGCATCTGGTTGGAGATGCCGAACAGCGGCCACAGCGTGTTGATGCCACCCAGCGGATCGACGACCCCCTGATACAGGAAGTAACCCCACGCCGCCACGCACAAGCCCGTGGCGATCAGGTTTGCGGGTAACGACTCCGTGCGCTTGAGCGACGGCACGAAGGTACCGAGCAGGTCTTGCAGCATGAAGCGGCCGGCACGCGTGCCTGCATCGACAGCCGTCAGAATGAACAGCGCTTCGAACAGAATCGCGAAGTGGTACCAGAACGCCATCATCGCTTCGCCGCCCACCACCTGATGCAGGATGTGCGCCATACCGACGGCGAGCGTCGGTGCGCCACCGGCGCGCGAAATGATGGTGTTCTCGCCAACCGCCTTCGCGGTCGAGGTCAGCACTTCCGGCGTGATAGTGAAGCCCCAGCCCGAGACGACTTGCGCCACGGCTTCCGGCGTCGTACCGATCACCGCAGCCGGGCTGTTCATCGCGAAGTACACGCCCGGGTCGATCACCGACGCGGCCACCAGCGCCATGATCGCCACGAACGACTCCATCAGCATGCCGCCGTAACCGATGAAGCGCGCGTTGACTTCGTTATCGAGCAGCTTGGGCGTGGTGCCCGACGAGATCAGCGCATGGAAGCCGGACACGGCGCCGCACGCGATCGTGATGAAGAGGAACGGGAACAACTTGCCCGACCAGACCGGACCGCTGCCGTCGATGAACTGGGTGAACGCAGGCATCTTCAGCTCAGGGGCGACGACCAGAATGCCGATGGCGAGTGCCAGAATCGTGCCGATCTTCAGGAACGTCGACAGATAGTCGCGCGGCGCGAGCAGCAGCCACACAGGCAACACCGACGCCACGAAGCCGTAGCCGATCAGCATCCACGTCAGTTGCTTGCCGTCGAACGTGAACAGCGGTGCCAGCGTGGCGCTGTCGTGCACGCTCTGGCCGAAGTAAATCGCCGCCATGAGCATCACGAAGCCGATGATCGAGACTTCACCGATGCGGCCCGGGCGAATGAAGCGCGTATAGACGCCCATGAACAGCGCAATCGGAATCGTCAGCCCGACCGTGAAGGTGCCCCACGGCGAACCGGTGAGCGCCTTGACGACGATCAGTGCAAGCACCGCGAGAATGATGATCATGATGAGGAACGCGCCGAACAGCGCGATCACACCGGGGATCATGCCGAGTTCGGACTTCACGAGATCGCCCAGCGAGCGGCCGTCGCGACGCGTCGAGATGAACAGCACCATGAAGTCCTGCACCGCACCGGCGAACACCACGCCCGCGAGAATCCAGAGCATGCCCGGCAGGTAGCCCATCTGCGCGGCGAGCACGGGCCCGACAAGCGGACCGGCGCCGGCGATCGCGGCAAAGTGATGGCCGAACAGCACGTAGCGATTGGTCGGCACGTAGTCGAGGCCGTCGTTATGACGCCATGCCGGCGTCATGCGCGTGCCGTCGAGTTGCGCCACGCGGGTGGCGATGAACTTGCTGTAGAAACGGTAAGCGATCAGATAAACGCAGACGGCTGCGATCACGATCCAGAGTGCGCTGACGGTTTCGCCGCGCGATAGCGCCACCGTGCCGAGCGCGCACGCGCCGACGACGGCCACCGCTGCCCAGGGCAGTTGTTGCCAGATACGATTCATTGTCTCTCCTCGGAACTGCCTGCTTAAGGCAGCAACCCGGGACCGCGCCGTTGCGACACTGTCCCGCCTCTTGGTGTGACACCGTGTCGGTGTCCCGAATCGCAGCGCGCGGCGCTTTCGCGTACGGCTCGCTGCGCGCGCCCCTCTGTGGGGGTGTGACGACAGCGAAGGCCGGTGGCGAAGCGTGTGACCCTCTGCCCGGTCCGCGCATGCACGCATGTGAGCATGCGGGACACATGCGGGGCACTTTGCCAACACCGGGAACAGACTTGCGAGTTACACTCGGCAGCCCCGGCCACGATTCGGCGTGTAGTATTGGCGTTTGCCCGACGCGCCACAAGCGCGAAACTACGCAGGTTCGCTACGTGCTAGTACGTAGCGCAAGCCCTAAAAACCAGCGGTCGCGGCATTGCAGGCTTATCGAATGCCATGAATCTCCGACAGAAATTTTTCGTCCTGTCGCTGCTGCCGGTTGCGTTGGCGATGGTCGCCATCGCGCTTGCCGTGCGACACCAGGGTATTGAGCTATCGCGCGCGCAGCACGAGGCCGTACAAACCACATCGCTGGCCAACAAGCGGGCCGAGCTGCTGCATTACGTGGGTTTGGCGCGCAACGCCATCGAGCCGCTATATAACGGCCCGGACACCCCCGCCGCGCGTGAAGCCGCGTTGGCCACGCTCGCCCGAATGGAGTTCGGTCAGGACGGCTACTTCTTCGTCTACGACCTTGAAGGCCGCAGTCTGATGCACCCGCGTCAGCCGGAACTCGTCGGCCATAACCTCTGGTCGCTCAAGGACGAGTCCGGTGCACCCACGATCCAGCGTCTCATCGCAGCGGCCCGCGCTGGCGGCGGCTACGTTCAGTACGCGTGGGAGAAGCCGTCGCGCCAGCAGCAGATGACACCGAAGCTCGGCTACGTCATCGCCCTGCCTCGCTGGAACTGGATGATCGGCACAGGCATTTATCTCGACGATGTCGAAGCCACTTTGCGCGAATCCGACGATCGCGCGCAGGCGAATATCGACCGCACCTTGATCTGGATCACGCTGATCGCGTCTTCCTGTCTCGCCATCGTCGGCCTGTGCGGCCTTGTCGTGAACATCACCGAACTCAAGACCGCCGACGCCAAGCTGCGGCAACTCGCGCGTCAGGTCGTAGAGTCGCAGGAGCTGGAGCGCTCGCGTATTTCGCGTGAGCTGCACGACGGCATCAGCCAGTTGCTCGTCTCGGTCAAGCTACTGCTCGAATCGGCATCGATGCGTCTGCCGGGGTCGCCTGCCTCGGCCAGCGCGACGTTGGGCGTGGCCATCGATCGCCTGAACGGCACGCTCGGTGAAGTTCGGCGTATTTCGCAAGCGTTGCGCCCGGCAATGCTTGACGATCTGGGGCTTGCAGCCGCGATCGAGCAACTCGCCCGGGAGTTCGGCTCGCACGCGGGGCTTCCTGTGGAGATGAACGTCGAGGGCGACGCGCCGATGCTCGACGACAATATCAAGACAATGCTCTACCGCATTGCGCAGGAAGCACTGACGAACATCGAGCGTCATGCGAATGCGTCGCGCGTGTCGATTCTTCTCATCTTCAAATCCGACGGCATTCATCTGTCGATCGCCGACGACGGACGCGGTTTCGACGTCACCGACGTGCATCACGATCCTCGCCACGGCATCGGCCTGCGCAATATGCGCGAACGGCTCGACGCCGTGGGCGGTGCCCTTGGCATTCAATCCTGGCCCGGCCTCACGACCATCAGCGCGTGGGTCCCGCTCACGCCGGCCGCCGTGAAAGCGGCACTTCGCGCAACCACTCGCAAATGATGCAAGCTCACCCCATTCGACTCCTGTTGATCGACGACCACCCGCTTGTTCGCGACGGCCTGCGCGCGCGATTCGACGCAGCACCTAACTTGCAGGTCGTCGGCGAAGCAGGCAACGCACAGGAAGCCCTGACACGCGCGAAGACGGCATCGCCCGATCTCGCCCTGATGGACATCAGCATGCGCGGCACGAACGGCATCGAGCTGACGGCACAGTTTCGCGAGCAGTTCCCGCATATCGCCGTGCTGATTCTTTCGATGCACGACAACGCGGAGTATGTGCGTCAGGCAGTGCGCGCCGGTGCGCGCGGCTACGTGCTCAAGGATGCGCCCGCGCACGAGATCGTGACGGCCATCGAACGTGTGGCGCGTGGCGACGCCTACTACAGCGCTGCGATTGCAGCGCGTGTCGTGCAAGCCTCTACATCGCATGCGCCCATCGATTCGCTCACGCCTCGCGAACGCGAAATCCTCACACGTATTGCGCACGGACTCGCGAACAAACAGATCGCGACAGAAATGGACCTCTCGGTGCGCACCGTGGAAACCCATCGCCTCAACATCAAACGCAAGCTCGGCATCGAGGGGCAAGCGGAGTTGATCAAGTTTGCGGTGGAGAACCGGCTGTAACGTCCGTCGAGAACTGCTTTCGCGCTGTTCGTCTAATGTAGGAAAGGGTTGTGCACCTCCACGCCGGTTTCGGAGAAATCTTTGACATTGCGCGTGACGACAACAAGCTTGTGGACCAGCGCGGTTGCCGCGATGAGCTTATCGATCGGATTCTGCGTGTGGGGTACACGCATGTGCGCCCACACTTCGCTGACCGCCATGTCGATCGGCAGAATGCGGTCGACGAATTCGCCCCGCATCACCTGAATCCAGTTTTCGATGAGTCCGGCCTGGCTAAAGTCGTTGCGATGACGAAGTAATAAGGCACCTCGACGCAACTCCCCCAACGAAATGACGGAAAGGTATCGTCGCATCGACAAGCGTCCGGCCTGACGATAAAACCGTTCAACACCAGCATCGCCGCCACCGCCCTTCCTAAGCTCGCTTATGACATTTGTATCGAACAGAAACATGCGCGCTCCTTTTCGCCTCGACCTAGCATCAGTTAACACGCTCGAAATCACTATCGAGCCCTACGTTAGGGAAACGCGTTAGCGCATCGTAAAAGTCGACGAACCCCGGCTCTCGCGCAAAGTAGTTCAATACCCGCAACACCTCCTGCTCAGGCGTAATGTTGGTGTTTTTCGCCCGCAGTTGAAGCGACTGCATCAATTGCTCATCAATTCCTTCAATCACCATCGTGTGCATACGGCACCTCCTTCAGTCCATAACCAAAAATCTCCATCCAAATCAAACATTCGGATGACGAGATAAATGCTAGCACCGGAGGACTTTCGAAAACCGGTCAGCGCGCCGACTGGCACACCTTTCAGAAGGATCACAAGGCAATAAAAAAATCCCGCCGAAGTTTCCCTCGGCGGGATCGTGCTGCGGACGTGTGTGTGCCGTAACGTTAGAAACGCGACGGCATCACCGCGTCGACAACATCACGACTTCAACCGGCGCTCGATGTCGGCCTTCGTATCGAGCAGCGCTTGCGGCAGATGATGCTTGAGCGTGTCGAACAGTTCTGCGTGCAGCTTGAGTTCTTCATGCCACGCGGCAGGGTCCATCGACGTGACGTCATCGAACTGCGCCGGCGTGAACGACAGACCGTCCCAGTTGATATCTTCGTAGCGCGGCGTGATGCCGAAGGCGTTCTCCGTGCCTTGCGCCGTGCTGTCGATACGACCCAACATCCATGCCAGCACGCGCATGTTCTCGCCGAAGCCCGGCCATACGAACTTGCCGTCCGCACCCTTGCGGAACCAGTTCACGCAGTAGATCTTCGGCAGCGTGGCGCCCGTCTTGTCGAGATGCGCGCCCGTGTCGAGCCAATGCTGGAAGTAGTCGGCCATGTTGTAGCCGCAGAACGGCAGCATCGCGAACGGATCGCGACGCACCACGCCTTGCTGGCCGGCTGCGGCAGCGGTCGTCTCCGAGCCCATCGTCGCGGCCATGTACACGCCCTCGGTCCAGTCGCGCGCTTCGGTAACCAGCGGCACCGTGGTCGAGCGACGTCCACCGAAGATGAACGCATCGATCGCCACACCGGCCGGGTTCTCCCAATCGGCATCGATCGACGGGCACTGCGACGCCGGTGCCGTGAAGCGCGAGTTCGGATGCGCCGCCTTGCGACCGGTTTCCTTCGCACTCTCGGGCGTCCAGTCCTTGCCCTGCCAGTCGATCAGGTGCGCCGGCGGCGTGTCGGTCAAACCTTCCCACCACACATCGCCGTCGTCGGTGAGCGCGACGTTGGTGAAGATCACGTTCTCGCCCAGCGTCGCAAGTGCGTTCGGGTTCGTCTTCTCGCTCGTGCCCGGCGCTACACCGAAGAAGCCCGCTTCCGGGTTGATGGCGTACAGACGGCCGTCCTTACCCGGTTTGATCCATGCGATGTCGTCGCCGATGGTCTCGACCTTCCAGCCGTCGAAGCCCTTCGGCGGAATCAGCATGGCGAAGTTGGTCTTGCCGCAGGCTGACGGAAACGCTGCCGCGACGTGATACTTCTTGCCCTGCGGCGACGTCACGCCCAGGATCAGCATGTGTTCGGCCAGCCAGCCTTCGTCGCGCCCCATCGTCGAGGCGATGCGCAGCGCGAAGCACTTCTTGCCCAACAGTGCGTTGCCGCCGTAGCCCGAGCCATAGCTCCAGATCTCGCGTGTCTCCGGGAAGTGAACGATGTACTTCGTGCTGTTGCACGGCCACGCCACGTCTTTCGCGCCAGCGGCGAGCGGTGCACCGACGGTATGCACGCACGGCACGAACTCGCCGTCGTCGCCGAGCACGTCGTACACGGCGCGCCCCATGCGCGTCATGATGCGCATGTTCACCGCGACGTACGGCGTGTCGGACAATTCCACGCCGATGTGTGCGATCGGAGAGCCGAGCGGGCCCATCGAGAACGGCACGACATACATCGTGCGACCCTGCATGCAGCCCTGGAACAGGCCGTCGAGCGTGGTGCGCATCTCGGCCGGATCGATCCAGTGATTGGTCGGGCCGGCGTCTTCACGCTTCTCGCTACAGATGAACGTGCGATCTTCCACGCGCGCGACATCCGACGGATCGGACAGCGCGAGGAACGAATTGGGGCGCTTGGCGGGATTGAGCCGCTGCATTGTCCCGGCGGCAACCATCTGCTCGCACAAACGGTCGTACTCCTCTTGCGAGCCGTCGCACCAGACGACGCGCTCGGGTTGCGTGATCGCCGCGATATGCGAGACCCAGTCGATCAGCTTGCGGTGACGCACCCAGCCGGGCAAATCACGAGTAGCAACATTGGACGAGGAAGAGGCGTTGAGCGCGTTAGCGCTCACACTGGCTTGCGTCATGGGGGTTGTCTCCATGCAGAGTCGGGGAAATCGAAGCAGACGTTGAAGTACCGGCGGGTGCGAGCACCGGTCGTCCTTATATAAGAGCACCGTGCAGGCGCCCTGCGTGACCGGGCGGTCCATCCGGCTGGGGATACCGGAAGAACGTCACAGTTGGCGTCTCACTCACCCGATCCGACTCGCATTTGCGGGGTGGGTTCGATTTTTTGCCATCGTGTTTAGGCGGTTTCGCCATGGTTGCCAGGACACCTGCCATACTATGCAAAACGAGGCGTCAGCATACCACCGCAAAAATTGCGCCGGTGCTGCGTCGCAACAAGGCGGCGAAGGGGTTGCAACGCCTCGCGCCGCCCACGTCCAGAACAAGCATGCCCGCCCGTCGGGGTGGGCTCCGACAATTGTTCCGTCTGCGCAGAATGCCGCCGTTCTGCGCCGATCCGATTACGCTTTGCCATGAAAATTGCCATTCTCGACGACTATCAGGACGCCGTTCGCAAGCTCGATTCTTTCTCCCTTCTGGCCGGTCATGACGTCAAGGTCTTCAACAACACGGTAAAAGGCGTCGGGCAGCTCGCAGCCCGGGTCGGCGAAGCCGAGGTACTCGTTCTGATTCGCGAGCGCACCGCCATCACCGCGCAACTCATCGACAAGCTGCCGCGCCTGCGTGTCATCAGCCAGACCGGGCGCGCCGGCAATCACATCGACATCGACGCCTGTACCGCACGTGGCGTGGCCGTCCTCGAAGGCGTCGGCTCCCCCATCGCACCGGCCGAACTCACCTGGGCGCTGATCATGGCCGCCCAACGCCGGATTCCCCAGTACGTCTCCAGCCTCAAGCACGGCGCATGGCAGCAATCGGGCCTGAAGTCGTCGAGCATGCCGCCGAATTTCGGGATGGGGCAGGTGCTGCGGGGTCAGACGCTCGGTTTGTGGGGTTACGGCAAGATCGGCCGCCTCGTTGCCGGTTACGGCAAGGCATTCGGGATGGAAGTGATGGTGTGGGGCCGCGAAGGGTCACGCGAAGCGGCGGCCGCCGACGGTCTGCGCGTCGCGAACAGCAAGGAAGAACTCTTCACGCAAAGCGATGTACTTTCGGTTCACCTGCGTCTGAACGACGAGACGCGTCACGTCGTGAAACTGGAAGACCTCTTGCAGATGAAGCCCACGGCGTTGTTCGTCAACACGAGCCGCGCCGAATTGGTGGAAGAGAACGCCCTCATCACCGCGCTGAACCGCGCACGCCCCGGCATGGCCGCCATCGACGTCTTCGAGAGCGAGCCGATTCTGCAAGGCAATCCGCTGCTGCGTCTGGAGAACTGTGTGTGCACGCCGCACATCGGCTACGTCGAGCGCGAGAGCTACGAGCTGTACTTCCGAGTCGCCTTCGAGAACATCGTCAACTTCCTGAACGGCGATCGTTCGCACGTTGCGAATCCAGCCGCTCTGCTCGGCTTCGGACGTTAAGCCTGCGCGACATCATTGCAGCGCCAACGCGAAGTCGGCGCGGTCACACGGCTACAAGCGCTCGCAATCACATCGACGCCAGATGCCGCAGGAAAGTCTCACCGTCCTTGCGGCCCAGCGCGAATGCCGGCGCCATGTTCTCGGGGCGCGTGTAATCCCAGCTTGAAATCGGTACCGGCTCGGACGGCTGCACATACAGCCGGTCCTGCCCGCCGTGATGCTGCGTGAAGATCTGCGGACGCGGATAGCGCCGCGTCACCATCACCAGCACTTGTCCGGGCGTCGCATCGAGCGCATCGACCGGGACGTTATCGACCATACCCCCATCGAGCACCGCCCGGCCGCCACGTCGCAGAATCGGCGTGAACGGCGGCGTGCACGACGATTGCAACATCAGATCCGCCAATTCCTCCGTGGTGCGGCAGTCCTGCGCACGCACGAACTCCGGACGGAAACCGAGGCTGCGGGCGAGCGTCGGATGCAGCGTACGCCGCCAGTGCTTGTCGATGTTGTACGCCACGAGTCCGGCCGCCGTCGCACTGCGCGGTCCCAGCCATCGAGGGATGTGCGACACGCCCACGCGAATCTCCGGCCCGGCAGCGAGCTTGTCGAGCTGACCGTCGTAGATGTCGAGCAATGCCTGACGGTAGATGCGGTAATGCGGGAACACCCGCTCGCGTCGCAGCAGGTTGCCCCAGTAAGCGTTCTTGCGATTCCCCGCGAGCGCCTGCCGGTAGTAATCCATCACCCAGTCCGACGCCCGCATCTGCAGCATGCACGCCGTGGCTGCACCCGCAGAAATACCGGTGATGACACGCGGACGCAGCGGCACCTCGCGCGAGACGCGCTCCCAGAATCCGGCCTGCCACCAGCAGCGGTTGCCGCCGCCGGCAAAGACGATCTGATCGAACATCGGGGTCTCCTCTGAGGCGACGTTGCAACGCCGCCATCCATGCGTCACAGCAGCGCGTAAGTGGTCGTTGCGTGCACGGCCATCTTGCCGGACGCGTCGAAAATCTCGATCTCGCCGAACACCAGATTCTTGCCGCGACGCAGAATCCGCGCGATCACGCGCAGATCGCCGTCGGTGACGGGACGCATGAATTGCGTGTTGAGCGTGACCGTCGTCATCGGCTGGAAACCACCTAGCGCGGCGGACAACGCCACGACCATCGCAGTGTCGGCCACCGCCATGAACACCTGTCCGCAGATCACGCCGCCACCGTGCTTGAACGCGGCATCGAACGGCAACCGTAGCTCGCTTTCGTCGGGGCCGACGGCTTCGATTTGCAGATTCAGTTGCCGCACCCACGGCGAGACGAGTTCTTCGAGCATCTTTTGCGCTTGCACCAGCTCCATCCTGTCCATCCTCCGTCGTCATGCTTGTTTTCGTGACGCCGATGATAGCCCCAAAACAAGCGTGCCACCCGGTAAGGGGTGGCACATAGAGTACAGACTCAAGACCGCTCGAATCCCATCAGGACGACTGAATGACGCCCCGATGCAAGGCGCTTAGCCATTCGTCTTGTCCTGACGAATACGCTGGCTCTGATGGTTCTCGCGGTGTTGAACGCCGGACTGCTCGCCTGCGCTCACGTGACCGTTCTTGGCGGCGTGCGCTTCGGCGGCATCGACATGCGCCTGCCCTTTCTCGAGACTGCCGACCTGCTTGTTGTTTAACGTTCCGGCCGCTTGCCCCTGCGCGATGCGCTTCTCCTGATTGACGTTACGTTGCACGTCCGACTGCAAACGCTCGGACGACTTCGACGTCGGGTTCGCCACCCGGTCGTTGTGCTTGAGCTGACCGATCTTCGCGCTTTCCTTGTTCTGCGCGTTGGCGATGCGTGCCTTCTGCGCGGCAGTGTCACCGGTGTGATCGGCGTGGGCCTGCATCTTGTCGATCTTCGCTTCGCCCTTCTCCAGGCTCGACGCTTCCTTGGTCGTCAGTTGACCGCTCTTCAGGCCGTTCTCGATGCGCTGCTGCTGATTGATGTCGCGCGCCGTTTCGGTCGCGGTGCCCTGGGCGAACGCCTGCGAGGCGAACAAGCCACCGAAAGCCACGGTCACAGCGCTCAGAATCAGAGTTTTACGGACGTTCATGATGGAATCCTTATGCCTTAGGGCGTTTTGCTTCGTCGGAGACTCGACGGGGGGATCGCACCTGCCGGCGGAATTGCCGGCGATTTGCTGCGTCCTTGTCCGTAATAACGAAGCCCGAAGGCCGCCCGCCGACAGCCGTCGTGTAACGCGGCAGTCCGAAAAGTAACGGCGTGTAATCGCGGTGACGGGGTCGTCTTTCGCTATGTCCATGAAATCGTTGGGACACCCGCAGACAGCGCCGTAACGTTTTGATACAGTGGTGCCCATTTGGCCGGCACGCCCCACCTGTTCCGACGTTTCAGACATCGAAGGGGGCGCGCCACTCCGTTACCTGTCAGCCCCCTTACGCGAACAAGCGAGTCAAGAAGGAGCCTTCACCATGCAGAGCACCAGAGACGATCTCGGCAAACTGATCTTGCGCCTCACCCTCGGCATCCTGTTGTTGTTTCACGGCGTCAGCAAAGTCATCAACGGTGTCGGCTTTATCGAGGGCATGATCACGTCGCACGGTCTGCCGGCGTTTCTCGCCTATGGCGCATATCTGGGTGAAGTGCTCGCCCCGGTCCTGCTGATTCTCGGCGTGCTCACCCGTCTGGGCGGTCTGCTTGTCGTGGGCAACATGCTCGTCGCCTTCTCGCTGGTGCACCTGAGCCAACTGGGCGATCTGTCGAAGACCGGCGGCTGGGCGCTGGAGCTGCAAGGCTTCTATCTGTTCATGGGCCTGTGCGTGATCCTCTTCGGCGCTGGCCGTTACAGCGTGTCGGGCGGTCGCGGCGCCTGGGACTGATCGGGAAGGGACCGAAAGGCGCCAAACGATACGAAAGCGCGCCCCTTAGGGAACCGGACGACGCGCGGGATGTCGCGCGTTTCGTCAGCACGGCCCGCCATTGCCAGACCCGGCAATGGCGGGCCGAGTCGTTTCGGAATGTTGCAAACGCGGGCGCTGGTAACGCTGAGTAATACAGCCGTTGCACTTTGCAACTTGTTAGGTTCACTGATGACTTACTCTGAAACTGCCAATTCCGGCAGTATCAAAAGGAGTCAACACCATGCGCAAACTGAAGATCGCCGCCGCGTCGGCCATCGTTGCCGCCACCGCGATGTTCGGCGTCGCCCATGCCGCGGACACCCCTGCGCCGGCCACCGGACCGCACGCCGCCATGCATCACATGCGCGGCGACCACGGCCCCTGGGGGCTGGGTAACATCAGCAAGCTGCACGACCAACTGAAGCTCAACGCGCAACAGGAACAGGCCTGGCAGCAAGCTGTGACCACGTCGAAGCAGAATCGCGACGCCATGCGCAAGAACGGCGAGCAATTCCGTCAGATGATCGGTCAGGCGAAGGATCAGCAGGTACTCGATCTGGCCGGCATGCGTGCCGCCCGCGAAAAGGTGTTCGATCAGAACCGCCAGCTTCGCAGCCAGACCGAAGATGCGTGGCTGAACGTGTATAACGGCCTGAATAACGACCAGAAGGTGCTTGTGAGCAATGCCATCAAGGCACGCTGGGCGAAGATGAAGGCCTGGCATGACAAGGCGATGCAGCATCGCGGCCAGATGCACAAGGGCGCCCCGGCTCCCGCACCGACGCCGGCACCTGCCGGTCAGGCACAATAAGCGCGAGGCCAGCGCCGCCGGGCGCGAACGCCCGGCATGTTGTGAAACGCCCGGTCCCTTCAAGAGGGATCGGGCGTTTTTTGCTCAGCGTACGCTCAGGTCTCGCTCCAGACCCGCAGCAGGTTGTGATAACAGCCCACGAGCGTGCGACGCGCTGTCTCGTCCGCCTGCGTCGTGTTCAGACGCTGAATGGCGTTATCCATATCGAAGAGCAACGTGCGCTGCGTGTCGTCGCGCACGAGACTCTGTACCCAGAAGAAGCACCCCACGCGCACACCACGGGTAATCGGATTGACGCGATGCAGACTGGTGGCCGGGTACAGCACCATGTCCCCTGCCGCGAGCTTCACCTGATGCGCACCGTACTGATCTTCGATGACGAGTTCACCGCCGTCGTATTCGTCCGGCGACGCGAGAAACAGCGTGGCGGAAATATCGGTGCGAATGCGCATGCCGCTGCCCGGCTGTAGACGAATCGCGCCGTCCACGTGGTTGCCGAAATGCATGCCTTCGCCGTAGCGGTTGAACATCGGCGCGTAGACCTTGTTCGGCAGCGCGGCGCTGATGAACAAGGGATTGCGCTCCAGTGCGGCGAGAATCATGTCGCCAAGTTCGTGCGCGACGGGCGAGCGTTCGTCGATCTGCTGGTTCTGTTTGACGGGCGCGCCCTGATAACCCGCCGTGGCGAGGCCATCGACCCAGGCGTCGCCCGCGTTGTCGAGCTTGGTACGGACCCAACGCACCTGATCGTCGGAGAGGACATTCGGTATTCGGAGCTGCATCGGCGGCGTCCTTCGAAGAAAGCACAAGGCGCGACGCCGGCGACTGATGCCGGCTCGCGCCTCGTATTGTGCGTCATTTTGTGGAGCGCGGGACGGCGTGACGACCAGCGCGCAGCCTCCCCGCTCAGCCCTCCCGGGCAACGATCAGAGGCCTCGGAAGCCTCAGAAGCGGTAAGTCCCCGTGAGCAGCGCCGTGCGACCGATCCCCGGCGTCGCGCGACCGCCGTCCGACTGAATCAGCCCGTCCCAATACGTCTTGTTGAACACGTTGAGCAGGTTGAAGCGAATGTCGTACTTCGGCTGATGGTAGGCCACGGTGGCATCCCAACGCGTGTAGCCGCCCACACGAATCAGGTTGGTGTTCGCCGCGTAGCGCATCGACATGTAGTTCATGCCGCCGCCCACTTCCCAGTGGCCGAGCGTGTAAGTCGACCACAGCGTGAGCGAGTGACGCGGCGTATTCGCCAGCACGTTGCCCTGCGTGCCGTCGTTGGCCTGCACGACCTGCGAGTTCAGGAACATGTAGCCGCCCATCACTTGCCAGTTCGACGTGATGTGCCCCGTCGCGCTTACTTCCGCGCCGCGAATGCGCACCTTGCCCGCGTTGGTGTACTCGCCCGACGTACCGGTCTGCGTGCGTGCGTTGTTCTTCGTGACCTGGAACAGCGCCGTGCTGATCGAGAGGTTGTCGTCGAACAGATTCCACTTGCTGCCGACTTCGAACGACTCGTTCGTCTCCGGCGGCAACGCCTGCGTGTTGTTGGTGACGGTCAGCGTCTCAAGCGCCGGATTGAACGACGTGCCGTACGAGAAGTAATACGACTGCGCTTCGCTCGGCTGATAGATCACCCCCGTGCGCACGCTCGTGTAATTGACGGTCTGCGTCGCATAGCCCGGCGCGCTGATCGTGTTCGAGAGCTGCGCCTTGTAGCGATCCCAGCGAAGACCGCCGATGATCTTCCATTGCTTGTTCAGCTCGATGGTGTCGTTCGCGTAGAACGCCACCGTCTCTGCCGAGCCTTGCGCAAGGTTACCGGTCGACGTCGTGACGTTCGGCAGGCTGGCGAGGTACGCCGTGCTGTTTGCCGGAACCCATCCAAGGAAGCCCGACGCCTGCCCCGCGCCCGTGCGCAGATACGTCTGATTCTCGTACGTGTCGCGGCCCAGTTCCGCACCGGCGATCAGGGTGTGTTTGATCGATCCCGTGTTGAACTTCTTCACCACGTCGGTCTGGTTGAACAGCGCCGTATCCGTGATCTGACGATCGTGGCTTTGCAACTGCACGGAGAGCTGATCGAGCGAGTACGACGGCAGTCCCGGCGTCGGCCCGGTCGGCAGCGTGGTAAAGCCCCCCTTGCCGTTGGAGATACCGACCGCGTGTGGCGACGTCTCGATCGCATCGATCGAATAACGGCTGTAGTTCGTCTGGTTCGTGATCTTCAGGCTGTCGTCGACCTTGTGCTCGATCTTGGCCGTGACGCTCACCACGTCCTGCACGGTGCGGTCGGTGGTCAGCCCGTAGAACTGATTCTTCGAGATGGGCAGCGGGTTGCCGTTGAAGCCGACGGTGCCGTAATCCGCCATGTCACGGTTGTGCTGGACCAGCGCGGAGAGCGTGATTTCCGTGGGCGTGCCGATACCGAGCTTGAGCGTCGGTGCGACACCCCAGTCCTGGTTGTACAGCACGTCGCGCGTGGTGTGGATGTCCTGACCGAAGCCGTTGATGCGGAAGGCGGCCGTGTCCGAGAGCGGACGATTGAAGTCGAACGAGCCGCGATACCGGTCGTTCGTCCCGATCGTGCCCGACACTTCGTTCAGCGGCTTGAGGTTCGCCTGCTTGCTCACCTGATTGATGACACCCCCGGTCGACCCACGCCCGAAGAGCATCGACGACGGGCCTTCGAGCACTTCGATGGCATCCAGATCGAACGTGTCGCGATAGTACTGGCCACGGTCGCGGAAGCCGTCGAGATAGATGTCCGTACGCGCATTGAAGCCACGCAGGTTGATGTTGTTGCCGATCTGTCCGCCCTCGGCACCGCCGAGCGTAATCGCGGGGGAGTTGCGCAACGCATCGGCGAACGACGTCGCACCCTGCGCCTGCATCACCGCCTTGTCGATGACCGTGACCGTTTGCGGAATGTCGCGAATCGCGGTGGGCACTTTGCCGCCGGCTGTCGACATATCACGCATGTACTCGTCGCGAATCGACGTGCCGGAGACATCCGTCTGCGGCAGCGCCGCCGCCGGTGAGGAGGCAGCAGGTGCGGGTGCCGGCGTGGCCTGATTGGTGACGGGCGCGTTCGGTGCGGTGCTTTGCGCCATCGCATTCGGGGCGTAGGTGACAGCGAGCGGCGTGGCGAAGATCGCCATCATTGCCAGGGCCAGCGGCTTGCGTTGCATCATGGTGGTTGAAAGTACGACGGAACGAGTGAGTACGAATGCGTACAAATGCGTGCTCGACGGCACGACGTCACAGGAGTGATCTGGGGCGCGAATATAAATAGGAATGATTTTCATTACAAGACACGCACGCTGCGGTAACTCACTGAAATCACTCGATTTTTTGTAATACGTCGTAACACATTCGCACCAGTTCGGTGCGCACTTGCGGTAAGGCAATGAAAGCATTCAGATTGCTTCGTCGACCTGTAATCGCTATTGATGATCTCGCGCACCCGAAACACAGGGTTTTCACTAAGGGCGAAGACGCAACGAAAGCGGAACTTCCACGCAATTTGCGCACTTGACGGGCATTGCGGCGGTTTTGGCTGTCGATATCGCCGTGTTCCAGGGCGTTTTCGGGCGCGGACGGATGGCGGGCACATCGGCCGCTATCGATATGACAACGACAACGCTAAGCAAAGCCGAATCGCTTATTGGCGTGTGCGCGATCCATTGCGTTACAAGTGGCGACGGCGCAGCGCGCCGCATGTTGCGCTATCGCGCTGTCCCGTCGTTCACATTCATGTGCACGTTCACGGCGCTCCCGCTCACCGCTCTCACCTAGCATCGCTCATGACTCGCCAGCCCGATTCCGCTCGCCTTGCCCTCGACAACACCGGCAACACCGACGACACCTCTCTTTCGTCGCCGCCGCCTGCACGCCGGCGCTTCCTTCAGCGCGCGGGCACCGCGATGCTCGCGGGCGGCGCGCTCAATGCGCTGGGCATCGCGGGCGCGGCCGGTGTGCTGACGCATAGCGGCACTGTGCGCGCGGCCAACGCCCCGCTCACCCTGCGCATCGGGTATCAGAAGTCGTCGACGCTCATCGTGCTCGCCAAGGCGCGCGGCACGCTGGCGCGGGCACTGGCCCCACACAACGTCACGCTGACGTGGCACGAATTCACGAGCGGATTGCCGCTGCTCGAAGCGCTCAACGTGGGCAGCATCGACTTTTCGGCGGACGTCGCAGACACGGTGCCGGTATTTGCCCAGGCGGCCGGCGCACGCATCGCTTATGTCGCGCGCGAGACCCCGTCGCCGGACGCCGAAGCGATTCTCGTGCCACAGAACTCCCCCATCAAAACGCTCTCGGATCTCAAGGGAAAGCGCATCGCCGTGACGAAGGGCGCGGGCGTGCACTATCTGCTCATCGCAGCATTGCAAAGCGTTGGTCTGCGAATCAACGACGTGCAGCCCGCCTATCTCACCCCGGCCGACGGCCGTGCGGCATTCGCCAGCGGCAACGTCGACGCCTGGGTGACGTGGGATCCGTTCCTCGCGAGCGTCGAGCGTCAGGACAAGGTGCGCACCCTGACCACCGCACGCGGACTGGCGGGCTATCAGCGCTACTACCTCGCCACGCCCGCCTTCGCGCGCGATCACGACGCTGTGCTGCGCGACGTCTATCGCACGTTGCGCGAGACAGGTCAGTGGGTACGCACCAACCCGCATGAGGCGGCAGCGCAGCTGTCGCCGGTATGGGGCCTTGACGTCGCCACCGTGGAGGCCGCCAACAAGCGCCGCAGCTACGACGTGCAGCCGGTCGTACGCGAGGCCGTCGCCGAGCAACAGCGTATTGCCGACGTCTTCACGCAGGCAGGACTGTTGCCCAAGCGCATCGACGCCGCCGATGCCACCATCTGGCAAGCCCCCGCCTGAGGGTCGCGGCCCCACGCACATCCCCATGGCGCGCGCATGACACCCCGGGTATTCATTACCGATTCTTTAAGGTATTTCCGACGGAATTAAGACACCTGTTTATACTTCGGTATGTAATACCTAAAGCATTCGGCCGGAGCCCCCCCGGAACGGCCTTGGCGTCTCGTTGGCATGCCGACGGGATGACATCATGAAATTCGCAATACCGGCGCATGCCCCCGCGGCCCCGCCGGTTTTGCTTATTTGCCGTCCAAGGACAATGCAAGCCAACAGATCGCTCTACCTGCTCGGACCGATGCGGGTCGAACAAGGCAAACAGGCCTGCGCCGTGAAATACACGAAAGCGCGCGGCCTGCTCGCCTATCTCGCCCTGCAACCGGGCTATCACACACGCGGCGCGCTGGCCGATCTCTTCTGGCCCGACGAAGACGGCCAGGGCGGTCGCGACAAGCTCAAGCGCATGCTGTTCCATCTGCGCGACACGCTCGGCGACGAACTCTTCGAATCCGACCGTCAGGTCGTGCGTCTGCGCCCCGAAACGGGTCTGTGGATCGACGCGCATGTCTTCGCGAGCATGATCGAGCAGGCGAACCGCACGCTCGATGCCGTCACCGGCCTCGATCTCGCGGCGCACCTGCAGCATCTGGCGGACGCCGTCGCGCTGTATCAGGGGCCGTTCCTCCACGGCCTCTCGGTGCGCGACACGCCCGATCTCGAACAGTGGATCGAACTCCAGCGCGACGAGTACCAGCGCCGCCGTGTCTTCGGCGAACGTCTGCTGGCGGACGGTTACGCGCGTCTGGGCGACCTCGATCAGGCGCTGGCACACGCGCGTCAGCTCGTGGCGCTGGCCCCCTTCGACGAAACCGGCTGGCATTGCCTGATCGCACTGCTGCTGCGCGCCGGTCGTCGCGACGACGCCGAAACCGAATACCGTCGTCTGTGCGACATCCTTCATGAAGAACTCGGTGAGTTGCCCGGCGACGCGCTGACGCAACTGCTGGAGACGCCGCCCGCGCGCATGGAACAACGCGCCACCGGCCCCGAGCGTCGTCAGATCACGGTCGTGGCCATCGAACTCGCGCCGAGCGGCGTAGACGATCCCGACCAGCTCGTCGCGATGATGCGCCCGCCCCTCGTGCAGTGCGAAACGATCCTGCGCCAGTCGTGGGGCTACACGTTGCGCACCCCGACCGGTGGCCTGCTCGGCTACTTCGGCTACCCGACGGCACTCGAAGGTGCGGGACGTCATGCCGTCGAAGCCGCCATGCGTTGCGTGCAGGCAAGCACCGTACGCGTCGGCATCGGCGTAGGCGTTCACACCGGTCTCGTGATCAGCTCGGCGGCCGACGACAGTCCCGACACGGGTGGTCGCGTCTCGCGCTCGGCCACGCAGCTCGCCGACATGGCGCTGCCCGGCGAAGTCGTGATCTGCGACGCCACGCAGCGCCTCATCGGCGTTGCCATCGCCACGACGGCACACGGCAGCGTGCGCGAGCGTCATGGCAATCGCGAGATCCCGGTCTTTCGCGTCAATCCCGATCCCACGCCCGAGCGTCGTTCGCGTCGCCGCGCCGCGACGCTCTTCGGCCGCGACGCCGCGCTCGCCGAACTCGCTGCCGCGCATGCGGCCATGCGCGACGCCAGCACCGGCCACGGCGTGCTGGCGCTGGTCATCGGCGAAGCCGGCATCGGCAAGACAGCGCTCGTGCGTCACTTCGTCGAGAACGGTGGTCTGCGCTCCATCGATCTCGCCTGCGCGCAGGACGGTGCAGGCACCCCGTTCCATCCGATCGCGCGCTGGCTGCGCGCTCAGTCGACGGTAGAAGCTTCACAGCTGCCGCAACCCGCGCTGCTCGCCCTGCGACGTCTGCGCGCGCTGTTCGACATGCATGCCGACGGCAACGTGCCGCATGCGTGGAAGCAGGCCGTACTCAACGAAGCGCCCACACTGCTCGCCGCCCTGTTGCCGGACGGCGGCGTCATCACGCTCGACGATGCGCACTGGGCCGATCCGTCCACGCAGGAGTTGCTCGCCGCGATGGCGGAGAATGCGCCGGGCGGACGGTTGCTGATCGTCGGCGCGCGCCCCGAATTCGAGCTGCCGTGGCGGCATACCGTCGGGCTTCGCCGCATCGACCTCGCACCGCTCGACGCAGGGGCCGCAGCCTCCATCGTGCGGGCCGCCACGCCGCGCGTCGCCCTGCCCGCCGCCATGCGCGAGCGCATCGTGCATCTGGCCGAAGGCGTGCCGCTGTTCCTTCAGGAGCTGGCACGTGCGACGGCCGCGCAGCAAGGCGGACGCAACGCCGCGAACACCATGCCCATGCCCGCGAGCCTTCAGGAGCTGATGATGGCGCGCATTGACGCTGCGGGCAGCGCCAAGCCGGTGGCGCACTTCGCGTCGTGCCTCGGGCATGAGTTCCACGCGGAATTGCTGGCCGCCGCGAGCGGCCGTTCGATGGCGCTCGTCGAGCGCGCACTGGACACGCTCGTCGCTTGCGCCCTCGTGCAGCGTCAGGATCTCGGACGCTACGTCTTCCGTCACGCACTGCTGCATAAAGCCGCGTACGACGCACAACCACAAGAGCGTCGGCAAGACGCGCACCGCCGCATCGCGCTGGCGATGCGCGATCACGAATCCGTCAAGACCGAACCCGAAGTGCTGGCGTGGCACTTCCGTCAGGCCGACGAACCCGACGCCGCCATCGAGCACTACCGCCTCGCCGGCGAGTACGCGACCGGCCGTCAGGCCTTCCGTGAGGCGTGTGCGCACTATCAAAGCGCACTCGACGTGCTGCGCAAGACGGGCACCAGCGCGCAGACCGCGCCGCGCGAACTGCAACTGCGCATGGCGATGGGCGTGCCGCTTGTCTCGCTGCACGGTTATGGCTCGGAGCCCGCGCGTCACAACTTCGAGACGGCACTGGCGCTGGCTCAACCGATGGGCGACGACGTCACGCTGTTCCCCGTGTACTGGGGACTGTGGCTCGGCTCCAGTTCGTGGAGCGACTTCGAGCGCAGCACCGAACTGGCGCGCAAGCTCATCCTCATTGCCGAACAAGCCGGTGCCTCGCCACTTCTCGCCCACGCGTACTACGCGCTGGGCAACAGCCTGTGCTGCCACGGCGACTTCGGTGGGGCCATCACGGCACTGGAGACCGGCCTGGCGCACTACCGACCCGAACAGGCCGACACCGGCCTCGGCGAGGACGCGCGCATCACGGGCCTGTCGTTCCTCTCGTGGGCCTACTGGTTCACAGGACGTCACGACGCGTCGCTCGCCGCGAGCGAAGAAGCGCTGGCGATGGGACGTCAGCAGGGTCGCCGTTACTCGTTCGCCTTCGCGCTGGTGTTCGCGGCGATGCTGCGCCGCCTGCGCCGCGAAGTCGCGCCCGCCGAAGCACTGGCGAGCGAGGCGACCGAAGTGGCGTCCGAGACCGGCGTTGCCCTCTGGGCGCTCGCCGGGCAGACGATTCGCGGCTGGGCGCTTGCGTCGCGCGGCGATGTGAACGGTCTGGAGCGCATTACCGACAGCGTCGGCCGTCTCAGTGAAATCATGGGCGGTGTCGAGGGGATGTTCTTCGGCCTGCTCGTCGAAGCGTGCGCAGGCACCGGTGACATCGCACTCGGCTTGCACGCGGCGGAGCGCGGTGCGCACTTGTCGGCGCGTCGCAGCGACGGGCATTGGCAAGCGGAATTCCTGCGTCAGAAGGGGGACTTCCTGCGTGCCGGACATCACGCCGACGAAGCCATCCGTCCGTGGCTCGAACACGCGCTGCAAATCGCCCGGGCACAAGCATCGCCCATGCTGACGCTGCGCGCCGCGCACAGTCTGTTGCGTCTGGGCGGCGGCGACGCTCCGGACTCGCTGAGCGACGCCGAATGCATGAGCGTGCTGCGCGATGCACTCGACGCCCTGCAAGGCGGCGAAACACTGGCGGACGTGCAGGAAGCGCGTGCCACGCTGGCGGAGGTGGCCGCACGTCACGCCGGCAAAAACGCCGGAGCGGCGCGCGCTGCCCGCTACGGCAGTTGACGCTTGCGGGCTTCGCTGTGCGTCACCGGACGTGAAGCCCATCGGCAGCGGCGAGCATATGCGGGGGGCGGCTTATGCCCCGCTTTTCCCCGTGAATAGCCGCTATCAGCCACTTCGTATGTCTGCGCCGGGGCCGGCCGCTATATTGAGGCGACCGGCTCCCCCAAGCCCGACACACCGAATCCAACATGCCCATCGATCCCTTGCGCGCGAACCCCGGCGCTGCGCCGGACGCACGCCTCGCCAGCACCGGCACACCGCTCACGCTCGTCAGCCCTGCACCGGCCAGCGTCTCCCCGATATCTGCGTCACCGACCGCGACGGCCTTGCACACGTCGCGCGAAGTCGTCGTCTCCGGCACTGTCAAACGCCGTCACTCCTTCGATCTGTGCGCGCTCATGCGCCTGCCCACGCAGTTGACCGGGCCGCTCGACGTCGTCTGTCTGTCGGGACGAAAGGTGCGTAGCGCGAGCGAGTACAAGGGTGTGCGACTCACGGCGCTGCTCGACGTCGCGCAGTGGCGTCTGCCGCAGGCGCGCGACTTCACGCGAGCCTATGTGCTCGCACAGGGCGCGGACGGCTACACCGTCATGTTCTCGTGGCATGAGCTGTACAACACGTCGATCGGCGTCGGCGCACTGGTTGTTTATGAGCGCGACGGTCAGCCGCTTGGCGACGACGAGGGGGGCATCGGCCTAATTTCGACCGGTGACCTGCGTGTCGCGCTGCGTCAGGTGCGTGCACTCAAGCGCCTCACCGTCCACCTGGCAGAACCGTCGGCCCTCTGAGGGCAATCGCCACGCGCGAGCGCCCGGCGTGGCGGCGGTGCTCACGTGGGTCTTCGCGCTGCACCGCCGACGGTTTCAGTTTGACGAGGTGCGTCGCGAAGCGCGCGCTTTGGGCGACATGGTGGCCTTCGCGGCGGATTTCGCCGCTACCTTCTTCGCCACCACCGCCTTCGTCGCTACCTTTTTCGTCGCGACCTTCTTCACTGCGGCCTTCTTCACCGCGCCCCCGCCCTCGCCCGTCGCCTTACGCGTCGCGCGCTTCGGTGCCGGTGCAGCGTCCGTCATCGCGCTCTTCTCCGTCTTCGCCACAGGCTTACGACGCGACACCGGTGCAGCGTTCGCACCCAACTGCGAACGCACACGCTGCTGCATGTCCGCGATATCCGAGTCGAGAATCAGACGGCCGCGCAGCTTCCCGTTCATCCGCTTGATATAGGTGCGCGCTTCCTGCATGTGGAAATGCATGAGTTCGCGCACGCGCTCGGCATCGCCTGCACGTGCCGCGTCCGTAATCTCGCGATGAATGTTGACGTTGGCCGTGCCGAACTTCTCGTGCTCACGACGCGGCGTTTCGTTACCGAACACGATCAGCTGACGAATCATCTCGTTGACGAGTTCGCACGTAAATCGCAGGAAACTGTTGGGATTGGCGGCCGCGAGAATGTCGTGAAAATCGACATCGGCCTGACGCTGACGCAGCAACTCGTGACGGTCATGCGACGCCGGACTGCAACACGACATGTTGTTCTCGAGCGCCGCGAAATCGGCTTCGGTCAGATGCGGCACCGCACCGGCGGCGAGTTCGGGTTCGAGCAACTGACGCACCGTATAGATGTCGTCGATACTCACTTCCTTGAAGAAGAGATAGTTCTGCATCAGTTGGAACGTGCGCTCCAGCGGCACTTCCACGACCATGCCGCCGCCTGACGGCCCGGTGCTCACCTTGATGAGTCCCTGCACTTCGAGCGACTTGAGCGCTTCGCGAATCGTGCTCTTCGACACGCCGAACATCTGCTGCAATTCGACTTCGCGCGGCAGACGATCGCCGGGCAACAGATTGCCTTCCGTGATCAGACGCTTGATGGCTTCGGCGACCAGATCGCCCCGCTTTTGCTGTTTGATTTCCAACGGCTCTCGCACCGTTTGTGCATCCAATGCCATGTAGCGCCTCAGGAGTCTGTTCGCACTTGAAACATGCGTCACCGCAGCGGTGAACGCACGTCGTGTCTTGCTTTCCGGGTTGTCCCGGATCGGAATTTTTTCCGATTGACACGGAAAATCATTATACCTACGATCAAATCCATCCTATTTATCATAATAAATATGACGGATAGGGAAAAAGGCGTTTGACCCCATGAACGATTGCTCCCCGAATGGAGACCAAATTGAATCGTCGTGAACTGTTGAAGCTCGCCGCCGCGGCGTCTCTGCCCGGCTCTCTATTCACCGCTCGCGACGTGTTCGCGCAAAGCACCGGGGCCATTCAGCTGGCCTGTCCGGTGCCCATGTCGGGGCCGTTCGCCGCCAACGGCAAGTTCGCCGATCTGGGCATGAAGCTCATCGTCGAGCAGTACGGCAAAGTGCTCGGCCGTCCGCTCGCTTACACCACGCTCGATACCGAAGGTAAACCCGCAACGGCGATTCGTCGCGTGCAGGAAATCGCGCAGCAAAAGGGCGCTCGCTTCTTCGCTGGCGGCATTCTCTCGTCGGAAGCGCTCGCCATGGGCAAGGAAGCCGAGAAGGCCGGCGGCATCTTCATCACCACGGCCGGGGCCGACGAGATCACCGGCAAGGACTGCAACAACGCCACGTTCCGCTGGTCCGTGCCGACCTTTGGTGCGATCGAGCAGACGGTGCGTCCGCTCATCGAATCGATGCCGAAGGCCAAGCGCTGGTACACGATCACGCCGCAATACGTGTTCGGCGAAGGGTTGCTCACGGCCGCGAAGAACATCTTCAAGGAGAAGGGCATCGAGCACGTGGGCAACAGCTATCACTCGCTCACGGAAAAGGAGTTCTCGGGCTATCTGACGAACGCCGCCGCTGCGAAGCCCGACGTGCTGCTGATCCTGAACTTCGGCTCGCAGTCGTCCGACACGCTGCGTCAGGCCGTGAGCTTCGGCATGAAGAAGAACTGCACGATCCTGATGGCATGGGCCTCGGGTCTGGAGCAGTTCGAGACGCTCGGCGCGGATCTGTGCGACGGTGTGTACTTCGGCGCGCAGTACTGGCACGCCGTGGCGTCGCCGCTGAACCTCGATCTGGTCAAGCGCACGCAGGATCGCTTCAAGCAGAACCCGAACTACAGCCTTGCCGGGTCGTACATCTGCACCAAGCTCATGCTCGACGGCATGGTCAAAGCAGGCAGCGCCGATCCGAAGGCGGTCATCGCGGCGATGGAAGGCCTGAAGTACGACGGTCTCACCGGACCGGAGGAGATCCGAAAGGGCGACCACCAGGTGCTCAAGAACTACTACCTGCTCAAGGGCAAGGCGAAGTCGAAGATGAAGAACGCCGACGACTACGCCGACATCGTGAGTGCAGGGAAGTCGTTCCTGCCGCTCGACAAGACCGAGTGCAAGATGGCCTGACGCCGTCCCACGGCGTCGCACGCAGTCTGAAATCTGTCGCTCGCGGGGACGCACGTCGTCCCCGCATGTGTCGTCTGTGCTGCGCAACTCGCACGGCACAAGGTGTTCCACGTCTGCTCCAAAGCTCTTCGGGACGCGCATGAACGTCTACTTGCTCCAAGTCATCAACGGCGTCGGGATCGGGATGTTGTACTTCCTGCTCGCCGTCGGCCTATCGATCATCTTCGGCCTGCTGCGCTTCGTGAACTTCGCGCACGGTGCCTTCTATCTCCTCGGCGCTTACTTTTGCTATCAGGCATTGCAATGGGGCATGTCGTTCTGGCTCGCCCTCATCGTGTGTCCCATCGTCGTGGGTGCGCTCGCCTGGATCGCCGAGAAAGTGCTGCTCTCGCACATCTACGAGAAAGCGCACGAATTCCACATCCTCGTGACGGTCGGTCTCGCACTCGTCGTGCAGGAGGCCGTCATCATCATTTGGGGACCGCTGGGCGATAACGTCGCCGTGCCCGAAGTGCTCGACGGTGTGGTGATGTGGGGCAGCTTCATCTATCCGAAGTACCGCCTCTTCCTCATCGGCTTCACCGCTGTGTTCGCCGCTGTGCTCTGGTGGTTGCTCGAAGGCACGCGCCTCGGCAGCGCGGTGCGCGCGGGCAGCGAGTCGTCGGAGATGGTCTCGTTACTCGGCATCAACGTGTTCCGCGTGTTCAGCCTGGCGTTCGCGCTCGGTGCAGGCACCGCGGCACTCGCCGGCGTGTTGGCTGCACCGGTGCGCGGCGTCGAGCCGTTCATGGGCATCGAAGCGCTGGGCATCGCGTTCGTGGTGGTGGTCATCGGCGGCATGGGCAGCTTCGCCGGGGCGCTGGTGGGCGGTCTCGTGATCGGCATCGTGCAGAGTCTGATGAGCACGATCTGGCCGGAAGGCGCGCGTCTCATGATCTACGTGGCGATGGCAGCGGTGCTGCTCATGCGTCCGCACGGCCTGCTCGGGAGGGGATGATGCTCGTACGTTACCGTTTTTGGCTGCTCGCGGCGGCCGTCACGTTGATCCTGCCGGTCACGCTCTCGTCGGGCACACTGGCCACCGAAGTGCTGATCTACGCGCTCGCTGTGCTCGGTTGCAACCTGCTACTGGGCTACACCGGTCTGCTGTCGTTCGGTCAGGGCATCTTCTTCGGGCTGGGCAGCTACACGCTGGGCATCATGCTTACGCGCTGGTCGTTGCCGATGCCGGTGGCCATCGTCGCCTCGATCGTGCTGGGCGCGGCGATTGCGGCCCTCGTCGGCAGCTTCGCCATCCGGCAGAAGGGCACTTACTTCGTGATGCTCACGCTCGCCTGTGCGCAGATGTTCTACTTCTTCGCCTATACCGCCACGGACTGGACCGGCGGCGACAACGGCCTGCTCGACATTCCGCGCAAGTCGCTCGCCATCGGCGGCAAGACGCTGATTCCGCTGGAGACGCCCTGGCAGTACTACACCTTCGTTGCGGTCATCTTCCTGATCGTCTTCGCCTGGTTGCTGCGCGTGGCCGACTCGGTGTTCGGCCGCACGCTGCTGGCCATTCGCGATAACGAAACGCGCGCGGCGGCCATCGGCTATCACGTGAAGACGTTCAAGCTCGTGGCGTTCGCGATCTCGGGCGCTGTCACGGCGCTGGCCGGTGCGCTGCACGCGCTGATGACGGGCATCGCGCCGCTGTCCAACATCGAGTACCACACGAGCGAGATGATTCTCGTGATGACGGTGATCGGCGGTACGGGCAATCTCTTCGCGTCGGTGCTGGGCGCGGCGTTCTACGTGCTGGCAGCCGACTGGTTGTCGACACTGTGGCCGCGCTGGCTGCTGCTGCTCGGCCTGCTGCTCATCGCCGTGAGCCTGTTCATGCATCGCGGCTTGTGGGGTGTGGGCGAATCGCTGTGGTACCGCATCACGGGCCGCCGCAATGCGCCGAACGGCAAACTGGATACACAGAGTACGCAGGGAGACCCGACATGAGTGACGCTCTCATCGAAGCCTCGGGCATCGTCAAACGTTACGGCAAGTTCACCGCCCTGCACGGGGTCGATCTGCGCGTCGCGCCGCGCACGGTGCACTCCGTGATCGGTCCGAACGGCGCAGGCAAGACGACCCTGTTCCACATGCTCACCGGCACCGTGCCGGTCTCGGGTGGGCGAATCATGTTCGACGGTCACGACGTCACGACCGAAGCCGATTACCGTCGTGTACAGCGCGGCATTGCGCGCTCCTTTCAGGTGACGGCGCTGTTCCAGAACCTGTCGGTGCGCGAGAACCTGCGTCTGGCCGCGCTGGGCGTGACGCCGCGTCAGGCGCTGTCGTCCTGGCGCAAGGCGGACGGTGCGCGCGCCTGTACAGCTGTGGTGGACGACGTGCTCACGCGACTCGCGCTCACGCGTCACGCCGACACGGCGGCGGGCTTGCTCTCGCACGGGCAGCAGCGACGTCTCGAAGTCGGCATGGCGCTCGCCGCGCGTCCCAAGGCCATCTTTCTGGACGAACCGACGTCCGGAATGGGCATCGACGACCTCGACGACATGAAGCAACTCATTCGCGGCCTGCGTGACGACCACACCGTCGTGCTGATCGAGCACAACATGAACATCGTGATGGACATCTCCGACACGATCACCGTCATGCAGCAAGGGCGCGTGCTCGTCGAAGGCAAGCCGGATGCGATTCGTGCCGACGACCGCGTGCGCGCCGCCTATCTCGGCAACATGATCACGGGAGGCCGCGCATGATTCTCGACGTCGCAGGCGTTCACAGCTATTACGGAAAGAGCCACATCCTGCAAGGCGTGTCGTTCCAGATCGGTGATGGCGAACTCGTCACGCTGCTGGGTCGTAACGGCGCGGGTAAGTCGACGACGCTCAAGACCGTTGCCGGTGTGGTCACGCCCAAGGCGGGCAGCATCACCTTCATGGGCAAGCCGGTTGCGGGGCAGCCCGCGCATCGCATTGCCGCGCGTGGGGTGTGCTTCGTGCCCGAGCATCGGGGCATCTTCAAACTGCTCACCGTCGAAGAGAATCTGAAGCTCGGCGCGCGACGCGATTCGCCGTGGCAACTCGCCGACATCTACCGCATCTTTCCGCGCTTGCAGGAGCGTCGCAAGAACGGCGGCGCGCAACTCTCGGGCGGCGAACAGCAGATGCTCGCCATCGGGCGGGCGCTGATGAATCATCCGCGTCTGCTTATGCTCGACGAGCCGGTCGAAGGCCTCGCGCCGGTGATCGTCGAAGAGATCGTGGCGCAGTTGAAGCTCATCAAGCAGGCGGGCGTAGCCATCCTGCTCGTCGAACAGAATCTGGAAGTTTGCACGCAGCTCGCCGACCGGCATTACATCGTCGAGCAGGGCGTGATCGTGTATGGCGCGGACAACGCGGCGTTTCTCGCCGACGAGGTCGTCAAGGACCGCTATCTCGGCGTCGGCGTGGCGTAGGCCACCTGCTTATCGTCGACGCGCAACTCTCAAGGACAGGAAAACATGGAACGTCTCGATCAACCGGCTGCCGCAGTGCGCATTGACGGTGCGCGTCTGTGGGACAGTCTCATGAAACTCGCGCAGATCGGCGCGACCGAGAAGGGCGGCGTCTGCCGCCTCGCGCTCACGGACCTCGACCGTCAGGGTCGCGATCTGTTCGTGGCGTGGGCGAAGGAGATCGGCTGCACGGTGCGCATCGACGCCATCGGCAACATCTTCGCGCGCCGCGCCGGACGTAACGACGCGCTGCCGCCCGTCATGACCGGCAGCCACATCGACACGCAGCCGACCGGCGGCAAGTTCGACGGCAATTACGGCGTGCTGGCCGGCCTCGAAGTGCTGCGCACGCTCAACGACAATCACATCGTGACGGAAGCGCCGCTCGAAGTCGCCGTCTGGACCAATGAGGAAGGCTCGCGCTTCGTGCCGGTGATGATGGGCTCAGGCGTCTATGCGGGCGCGTTCACGCTCGAACACGCACTGACGCAGAAGGATCGCGACGGCATCAGTGTCGCCGAAGCGCTGGGCGGGATCGGGTATGCGGGCAAGACGTCCGCCGTTGGGAAGACGGGCGATGTCGGCGCGTATTTCGAAGCGCACATCGAACAGGGACCGGTCCTCGAAGCGCATGAGAAGACCATCGGCGTAGTGCAGGGCGCGCTCGGTCAGCGCTGGTACGACGTCACCATCACCGGCATGGAAGCGCACGCGGGCCCCACGCCGATGGAACTGCGTCGCGACGCACTGCTGGCCGCCGCACAACTAATTCAGGCCGTGAACCGCATTGCCTGCGAACACGCGCCGCACGCGCGTGGCACCGTGGGCTGGGTCGACAACTATCCGAACTCGCGCAATGTCATTCCGGGGCGCGTGAAGCTCTCCGTCGACCTGCGCGCGGCGGACGACGCCACGCTCGACGCGCTCAACGCCAAGCTGCGCGCGGAGTGCACGGCATTGAGCACAAAGGGTATCGACGTCGCCATCGAGCAGGTGGTGTACTTCCCGCCGCAGCCGTTCGCGCCGGAACTGGTCGACGCCATTCGCACCGGCGCACAGACGCTCGGCTACTCGTCGATGGACGCCATCAGCGGCGCAGGGCACGACGCGGTGTATCTCGCGCGCGTCGCGCCCACGGCCATGATCTTCGTACCGTGCAAGGACGGCATCAGCCACAACGAGATCGAAGACGCCGATCCGGCGCACCTCGAAGCGGGATGTAACGTGTTGTTGCAAGCGATGCTGCAACGCGCCGGAGGTGCCGCATGAAAGTCATGATCGCGCGGATGAATCACGAGACGAACACGTTCTCGCCGGTGCCGACGCCGCTCGAAGCCTTCGGTAATGAAGGGCCGACGTTCGATGCCGACGCCTACCGCGACAACAAGGGCATGCGCACGGCGATGTCTGCGTTCATCGATCTGGCGGAAGCGGCGGGGGCGCAAATGGTCACGCCGGTTTCTGCGAGCGCGAACCCGAGCGGTCCGGTGGCGGCGAGCGCGTACGACGAGCTGTGTCGTCGCATCGTTGCCGCGGCTACCGGCGTCGACGCGATTCTGCTCGATCTGCATGGCGCGATGGTTGCGGAGAACAGCGACGACGGCGAAGGCGATCTGCTCGCCCGCGTGCGCGCCGCAGCGCCCGACACACCGATTGCCGTCGCGCTCGATCTGCATGCGAACGTCACGCCGAAGATCGTGGCGAACGCCGACATCGTCGTCGGCTTCAAGACGTATCCGCACGTCGACATGTACGAGACGGGCGAGCATGCCGGGCGCTTGCTGTTCGAGATGCTGGCAGGCAAGCGTCGCCCGAAGGTTGTGTGGCAACAGCCGCCCCTGATGGTGCACTCGCTGCGCAGCACGAGCCATGGCGGCGCGATGAAGCGTGCGCTGGACGCCGCGCGACGCGCCGAAGCCGAGGAGGGCATCCCGGCGGTGTCGGTATTCTCGGGCTTTTCGCTCGCGGACATTCCTGCGCCGTGCATCAGCGTGGTGGTGACGGCGGATGAAAGCGAGGACGGTGTGGCACGCGCGCAGGCCGTGGCCGATCGCATCGCCGCGCAAGCGTGGGACGAGCGCGACGGCTTCGTCTATCGCAGCGCGCCGCTCGCGGAATCGATTGCCGAGGCGAAGCAACTGGCGCAAGGCGCTGACAAGCCGGTGCTGCTGCTCGACCATAGCGACAACTGCATGTCGGGTGGCACATGCGACACGATGGACGTGCTCGAAGCCGCGCTCGCGGGCGGCCTGACGGGCATCGGCGTCGGCCCGCTGTGCGACCCCGAGGCCGTGGCGACGCTGATCGCCGCAGGCGAGGGCGCAGAGGTCACGCTGGCGTTGGGCAACAAGCGTCCGCTAACGCAGTTGGGCATCACCAAGACGCCGCCGGTACTCACCGGCATCGTACGCAAGATCAGCGACGGTGAGTATGTCGTGACGGGGCCGACGTACACGGGTCAGCGGTGCTACATGGGACGCACGGTGCTGTTCGACATCGGCGCGGCCCGCATCGTGGTGACGGAGCGCACGCATGAACCGTGGGATCACGGTGTCTTCACCTGTGTAGGGCTGGACCCGCGCAGCGAACGCTTCCTGCTGCTGAAGTCGCGCATGTACTGCCGGCCGGTCTTCGTGCCGATCTCGGCCGGTCTGGTCGAATGCGACAGCAACGGGGTTACCAGCTCCAACTACGCGCTGTTTCCGTTCTCGCGGGTGAATCGTCCGGTGTATCCGCTGGACCGGGAAGTGACGTTCGACGTGTGAGCGGCAACAAAAAAGGCGACGCGGAATCCCGTCGTCGCCTTTCTCGCATTTCACGTCGATCCGCGATTACTCGTCGAGCACCTTATTCCCGGTCTCTTCGAACATCGACACGGCGATGAGCGACACGATCACGCAGGCGATCATGTACCACGCCGGGGCCATCTTGTTACCCGTCACACGAATCAGCCAACCCGCAACGAGCTGCGCCGTGCCGCCGAACACCGAGACCGAAATCGCATACGCGCTCGACATGTAGCCCGCACGCAGATGCTTCGGGAAGTTCTCCGGCATCAGCGCGTACGCAGGGGCCGAACCCATCGTGTAGCAGAGCATCAGCACGATCAGCGCTGCGAGCACCACCGGCAGCGACGGGTAGTTGATCATCACCCAGAACGCCGGATACAGCAGGACGATCAGTGCCACGCGGCCGAACATCGTCAGCGGCTTGCGCTTGCCCATCTTGTCCGACCACGCACCGTAGATCGGGCACATCACCAGCGAGATCGTGCTGGCGGCAACGCCCGCGAGCATCGACATCTTCGGCGGCAGGCCCAGGTACTGAATGCAGTACGTCGGCATGTAATACATCATCACGTACGTCGACACGGACATGCCCGCAATCGAGAAGATCGTGAGGAACCAGTTGCGCACGTACAGGCCACGCTTGGGATCGTCGCGACCGGCAACGACCTTCGCCTTCGGCGGCTCTTCCTGAATGTGACGACGCAGATAGATACCGACCGGTGCGATCAGCGTGCCGAGCAGGAACGGAATGCGCCAGCCCCAGCTGTGCATGGTGTCGTCCGAGAGCAGGAAGCCGAGGCTCGCTGCCAGACCCGAGCCGAGCAGGGCGGCTGCGCCCTGACTTGCCAACTGCCAGCTTGCACGGAAGCCACGGCTCTTCGCGCCACCGACTTCCAGCAGCGTGGCCGTCGCCGCACCGAACTCACCGCCTTGCGCGAAACCTTGCAGCAGACGTGCGCTCACGATCAGCAGCGGGGCTGCCAGACCGATCTGCGCATACGTCGGCGCAAGACCGATGGCGGCCGAACCGATCGCCATCAACAGGATAGTCAGCGTGAGCGCGGGCTTGCGTCCTGCGCGGTCGGCATAACGGCCGAGCACGATGCCGCCGAGCGGGCGCATCACGAAGCCCACCGCGAACACGGCGAACGCGAGCAGCGACGACGTGATGGGATCATCCGCCGGGAAGAACTGCTTGCCGATGGTCAGCGCGAAGTAGCTGTAGACCGTGAAGTCGAAGAACTCCAGCAGGTTGCCGATGACGGCGGCAAAGACGATCTTGCGTTGTTGCGACGGCGACATCTGCACCGTCGGCGACGACGCTGCGCCGTCACCCTGAAACGTTTGCGATTGCGTGGCGGTGCTCATGCGCGGTCCTTGGCAAGAAAGCGTTCGACCAGACGCGTCCAGAAGGCGGCACCGATGGTCAGATTGTCGTCGTTGAAGTCGTACTTGGCGTTGTGCAGCATCGGTTTGCCTTCGCCGTTACCCAGGCGAATGAAGCAACCCGGCACCTTTTGCAGGTAGTAAGCGAAATCTTCGCTACCGGCGATGGGCGGGAACGGCGAAATGATGTGCTCCGCACCGACCAGCTCTTCGGCCACGCTGCGGGCAAATTCCGTTTCCGCTTCGCTGTTTACCAGCACCGGATAGCCACGGATGTACTCGATGTCGGCGCTCGCACCGAAGCCTTCGGTATGCGACTTCACCAGTGCGCAAATGCGCTCTTCGAGCGTCGCGCGCACCTTCGCCGAGAACGAGCGCACGCTCAGTTCCATCGTGGCGTCTTCGGGAATGACGTTCGGTGCGAAACCCGCATGGAACGTGCCGACGGTCACGACCGCCGCTTCCGTCGGGTCGATACTGCGCGCCACCACGGTTTGCAGCGCCATCACGAGACCACTGCCGATCACCACCGGGTCGATGGCCAGATGCGGACGCGCCGCATGGCCGCCACGGCCGTGAATGCGGATCTTGACGGTGTCGCACGCGGCCATCAGCGGGCCAGCGCGGAAACCGAACGTGCCCGTAGCCACGCCCGGGTGGTTATGCAGACCGAAGATCGCTTCGCACGGGAAGCGCTCGAACAGGCCGTCGGCAATCATCTGCTCCGCGCCGCTGTTCGAACCGGCTTCTTCCGCCGGCTGGAAAATCAGATGGACGGTGCCGTCGAAGTTGCGCGTCTTGGCGAGATGTTGTGCGGCGCCGAGCAACACGGTCGTGTGACCGTCGTGGCCGCAGGCGTGCATCTTGCCGTCGTGCACGCTGGCGTAGGCGAGACCCGTCTGCTCGTGAATCGGAAGCGCGTCCATGTCGGCGCGCACACCAACCGTGCGACCGCTCGTGCCCGCAGTGAGCGAGGCCACCACGCCGTGACCACCGACGTTACGTGTGACCGTGTAACCCCAGCTTTCCAGCTTTTCCGCCACGTAACGCGACGTGTCGACTTCCTCGTAGGACAGCTCGGGGTGTTGGTGGATGTGGTGACGAATGTCGGCCAACTGCTCACGCGCGTCGGCCAGATCGCTCACCTCGCAATAGCGAATCTCGCTCATCGGGGACTCCTCTCTAGTTTTTTGATTAACGCGGAGTATTGCACCGACGAAATTTCCCACCGATGACCCTCAACAGGTCAAAATGTTGCTTTCAGAGCAACAGTCGGCTGTACAGCGATATAGGGCAAATGTCCGTATCGACGAGCAAAACCACAGTCGATTCAAAGAGTTGCCTTTCCCATTCGACGGGAGTTGACGACGTTGCAGGGCTGTCTCTGCGTTATGCGCCAGACCGGTGCATCCGCTCGAACGCAACAGTGAAACAAACATGAACAACGAATCGTGGATGGACGACGTCGGCGAGCGCCCGCTCAAATATCTCGCCGAGATTGCCTCGACCGGGGGCGTACGCATGGCCGCCGAAGCGCTCGGCGTGAATCCGTCCGTCGTCAGCCGACAGATCGCGGCGATGGAGCGACGGCTTCGGTTTCCGCTCATCGAGCGGCGCGGGCGCAATGTGATCGTCACCGAAATCGGTCAGGTGCTCATCGACTATTACCGCGACGGCCAGCGGCGTCAGCGCGACTTGTCGGCGCGGCTGGAGGAGTACCGGCATCTGAAGCGAGGGCGTGTCGCCATCGGCGTGGGGGAAGGGTTTATCGGGCGTCTCATTGCGCAGGCGTTACAGCGTTTCTCCATGAGCTATCCGGACATCCTCGTCGAAATCCGTTCCGGTCCCACACCGGCGGTGCTCGCGCTCGTGCGCGACGATGTGGTCGACATCGGCCTGTGCGCCCGCTCGGACGACGACCCCGCCATGCGCATCCATCCATTCGCCGCCAAGGCGTTGTGCGCCGTGGTCGCCCCCACGCATCGCTTCGCGAAGATGGAGAGCGTGCCGCCCTCGGAACTGGTGCACGAGCGACTCATCTTCATGACCGAAGCCCACGGTGTGCAGCACTTCGTGCACTCGGTGCTCGACACGGCGCGTCTGAACGTGACGCCCGCGTATCGCGTCGATCTCTTCAATACGGCGCAGACGCTCGCCGCAGCCGGGCTGGGCGTCGCCTTCATGTCGGCCATCACAGCACGGCGCGGCATCGAACTCGGGGAACTGGTCGCGGTGCCCATCGATCACCCGATTGCCGCCGGTTTCTCCAGCCAGATGATGACCCGCGTGGGACGCCGCCTCTCGCCCGCGGCCGACCATCTATGGAAACAGCTCGCGCAGAGTCTCGCGAATCGATGATTCGAAGATGTGTCGGCGATGAATGAGGACGGCTTGGGTCCGGCGTCGGGAGCGATGCCGTAGATGGCGTATGATCGGCCGGATGTTGGACCCGTTGGCTAAGCCCGCCCGATCAATTCATGACGACTGACTCTAACCAACCCGCCCACCGGCGACTCCGCGCGCGCTTTGTCGCGATTTCCTGGCGAGATCTCGCCGTCTCCTTCGGCCCTGTCGTGCTCATCGCGATTGCGGCCATCTGGCTCGCCGTCTGGCTCGTGCAACCGGCCCCGCCGCGCACCGTCACGCTGAGCGCCGGACCGGAAGGCAGTTCGTTCTGGACTGCCGCCCAACGTTACAAGACCATCCTCGCCCGCGACGGCATCACGCTTAACGTGCTGACCTCCGAAGGCTCGCGTCAGAACGTCGAGCGTCTGGCCGACGACAAGCAGAATGTCGACCTCGGCCTCGTGCAGGGAGGCGTGTCGCAGGGGCTCGATACCGAGGGACTGGTCTCGCTCGGCAGCATGTTCTACGCGCCGATTTCCGTCTTCTATCGCGGCGATCGCGTGACGAAGCTCTCCGACTTCGCGGGCAAGCGCATCGCCATCGGCCGTGAAGGCAGCGGGGCGCGTGCGCTGTCGCTCACGCTGCTCAAGGCGAACGGGATCGAGCCCGGTGGCCCGACCAAGCTCACCGCCTACGACGGGCAGGAAGCCGCGCAGGCGCTGATCGACGGACGTGTCGATGCGGCGATGCTCACCGGCGACACCGCCACCGGCCCCACGATGGGCAAGCTGATCCGCACCCCCGGCGTGCGGCTGATGGACTTCGCGCAAGCCGATGCCTACACGCGCCGCTTCACCTATCTGAATCAGTTGACGCTGCCGCGCGGGGTCTTCGATCTCGGTCGCAATCTACCGGCGCAACCGGTGCACGTGATCAGCCCGACAGTCGAACTCGTCGCACGCGAAAGTCTGCACCCGGCGCTCTCCGATCTGCTCATCGAAGCGGCGCGCGAGGTCCACGGCAAGGCCAACCTGCTGCAACGTGCAGGCGAATTTCCCTCTGCACAAGTGCACGAGTTTCCGATTTCCGACGACGCCGCGCGTTACTACAAGTCGGGCAAGGGATTCCTGTACCGCCATCTGCCGTTCTGGATTGCGAGCCTCGCCGACCGGATCGTCGTGCTGCTCGTACCGATCATCGTGGTGCTGATTCCGGCGTTCCGACTGGTGCCGTCGCTGTATAGCTGGCGGGTGAAGTCGCGACTGTATCGCTGGTACGGTGCGCTCATCGCGCTGGAGCGCGAGGCGCTGGCCGACGACGCCCACACGGAGTACGCCAGCCTGCGTCACCGGCTCGACGCCGTCGAGGCCGCCGTCAATCGGCTGAAGATTCCGCTCGCCTATGCCGACCAGTTCTACGTGCTTCGCGAACACATCGGCTTCGTGCGTGCACGGCTCGACGCGATGAATGCCGAACCGGGCAGGGAGAGCGCATCGGAGGCATCAGGCGCGGCGGGCGGCGATGCCGTCCAGCGGGCCGGTGGCGTGCCGCCGCAAGCGGAAGATCCGACAAGTGACACGGCGACGCAGAAGACTTCGAAAGAGACTTGAGCAGCATCTCAAAGAATGGCTTATGCAGCGCATAATCTGCACAAGCTTTTCTTATAGCAAGTAGCGGCGCACACTGCCGACAGTCACGGGCCGGAAGACCGGCCCGTTGTGAACTCCAACGCTATTGGTTCTACGGTATGTCGTCTCGTCCTGCTCAATCTTGCCGCCCGTCGTCATCGTCGACGGCACCCACCGCACCGGCATTGGCCGAATCGCGATGCGTGGGCACTGAACTGGCGCGCTGCGCATGCAACGTGCGTCCGGTACGAGACGACGATCTCCCCGCCATCACGGCCATCTACGCCCATCACGTGCTCACCGGCTCGGCGTCGTTCGAAGAGGTGCCGCCCGACGAAGCCGAGATGCGGGCGCGCTGCGCGAAGGTTCGCGATGCGGGTCTGCCTTACCTCGTGGCGGAACATGAGGGCAGGGTGCTCGGCTACGCGTACGCCACACATTACCGTCCGCGCTCGGCCTATCGCTTCACGCTGGAAGACTCGGTGTACATCGCGGCCGATGCCATTGGACAAGGCGTCGGACGTGCACTGTTGCTCACGCTCATCGCGCGGTGTGAAGGGGGTCCGTGGCGGCAACTGATCGCGAACGTCGGCGATAGCGGCAACCGGGCGTCGCTCGCGCTGCACGCTGCGTGCGGTTTCGAGCATGCAGGCACGCTCAAGTCCGTCGGCTTCAAATTCGGCCGATGGGTCGACACCGTACTGATGCAGCGCTCGCTCAACGCCGGGGATACCTCGTTGCCGGAATAGGCCGAGTAAGCCGGGACCAGGTCGACCGTCAAAACGGCGACGCCCGATCCAGTTCCTTGTAGTGCCGGAAGATGCCCGTGGTGTTGAACGCGATGCGACGCGACGACTTGAGATACGCCGCGACAAGCGGCTCGCGGGCGACGGCGTCGCGCACCGACTGACAGCGCGGGAAGGCCTTCGCGAATCCCGACATGGCGCGGGGAAACGCGTAATACAACCCCTCGATCACCTGAAATAACGACAGGTCGGCATACGACAGCGCACCTTCGCTGAGCCATCCCCCCGCGTTCGGATTGTTCGCCAGCACGCGCTCGAAATACCCGAAGAATTTCGGCAGACGGTAGTCGATCAGGTCCGCCGTGCGCTTACGCGCCTCCGTCTTCTGGTTGCTGTAATAGAGGCGACTGGCGATGGGATGGTGACCGTCGTGCACCTCGGCGACGAGGTCGGCCAGCGTCAACTGCAACTGATTGACCCAGCGTCGCGCGCGTGGCGATTCACCGACGAGGCCCAGCAACGGTCCGAGATACGCGAGGATGTTGGCCGTCTGTCCGATCAGCTCGTCGCCGGAGGGGTGTCGGACACGCAGGAAAGGCGGTGCGAACGGCGGGTCCATGCAGGCCGGATCGTCCATCGTGTGCAGCAGACCGTCCATGCCCTGACCCGGGCCGTCCTCCTGCACGATCTCGACATACGGCGTGCCGCTGGCCTCGAACGCGAGGCGGACAAACTCGCCGCGCCCTTGCAGGCCCGGCCAATAGAACAGCTCGAAGGTCATGCACCCTCCTCAGGCTCAGGAAGCGCCTGGCTGCATCTCCACGCGATTCTTGCCCTGTTGCTTGGCGCGATAAAGCGCCAGATCCGCCGACTCGATCAACGAGGTCGACGCCATGTGCGTGCGTGGCACCAGCGCCGCGCCGCCGAGACTGATCGTCACGTGCCGGCCGTTGGCCGACCCCACGTGCGCAATCGCCATCGCTTCGATCTGCGCGCGCACCTTCTCGCCAATCGCCGCCGCCCCGCTGGCCGACGTGTTCGGCAGCACCATCACGAACTCTTCGCCACCGAAACGCGCCGCGAGATCGGCCGGACGCGCCGCCGCTTCCGCAATGGTGCGCGCCACGCGACGCAGCACGTCGTCGCCTGCAATGTGGCCGTAGGTGTCGTTGTAGATCTTGAAGTTGTCGACGTCGATCATCAGCAGCGCCATCTCGCGTTGTTCACGCAAGGCGCGACGCCATTCCGCACCGAAGTACTCGTCGAAGTAACGGCGGTTCGCCAGCCCGGTCAGGCCATCGGAATGCGTGAGACGCTGCAACTCCAGATTCGTCTCCAGCAGTTGTTGCTGGCTCTCGCGCAGCGCCCGATACGCTTCGTCGCGTTGCAGCAGGTTCATGTACGAGCGCGAGTGGTAGCGAATGCGCGCGACCAGCTCGATGGTGTCGGGCAGCTTGACCAGATAGTCGTTGGCCCCGGCCGCAAACGCCTCGCGCTTGATCGTCGACTCTTCCTTGGTCGAGAGCACGATGATCGGGATGTCGCGCGTGAGCGGGCTTGCGCGGTACTGACGCACCAGCGACAACCCGTCGGTACCCGGCATCACGAGATCCTGGAGGATGACGGTCGGGCGTGTCTGTTCGGCGACGCGCAGCGCATCGTCCGGATTCGAGCAATAGTGAAAATCGATGTTCGCTTCGCCGGTCAGCGCACGGCGGATCGCTTCGCCCACCATCGCCTGATCGTCGACGAGCAACACCATCGCCGACGATTCGCTTAGGCTGCTCTCTGCGCCACCGATGGGTGGCGTGGCCGGTTTGGATTGGCGCGGGGTTGTCGTCATCGTTATTCGTCCCTCTGTTTTTGTCCCACAGTCATACGGTGCCGAACAGCGTCACCAATTGTGGCGCGATGGTGTTCAGCGGCAGGATTTGCGACGCTGCGCCGGCCTCGGCCGCCGCTTTGGGCATGCCGTACACCGCGCTCGTCGCGCGATCCTGCGCGATGGTCATAAAGCCCTGCGTGCGCATGGCACCCAGCCCTGCGGCACCGTCGCGACCCATGCCCGTCAGGAGCACGCCAACCGCGCGCGAGCGCCAGTTCTCGGCCACGCTGCGCAGGAAGACGTCGATGGACGGACGATACACCGCATCCGTGGGTTCGTCGGTATACACGCAGCGGCCGCTGGCGTCCACCCGCAGGTGACGGTTTCCACCCGCGAGCAGCACCGCGCCCGCCGTGGGACGCTCGCCCGCCTCCACCAGCCGCACCGAGAGCGGCGTCTGCTGATCGAGCCACGCCGCCATACCGGGCGCGAAGGCATCGTCCACATGCTGTACGACGATCACGCCCGCCGCGAAGTTCGCAGGCAGGCGGCCGAGCAGCGTTGCCAAGGCAGCAGGACCGCCCGCCGATGCGCCGATGGCCACCAGCGCGTCCGTCTCGGGCACGACGCGCGGCACCACAACTGTCTGCGGTATGCGGGCGTCGGCCTGCTGCGCCGCCACGGCCTCGATCTTCGCGAGCAACGACGAGGCCGGACGCGCCAGTTCCGCCGCCCCAAGCACAGGCGTATCGACGGCGTCGACCGCACCAGCGCCCATCGCATCGAACACGAGGCTCGCGTGATGGCCGACGTCCGACGTCACGATCAGAATCGGGCACGGTGTGCGACGCATGATCTCGCGCGTCGCGGCCACTCCGTCCATGACCGGCATGACGAGATCCATGAGCACGAGGTCGGGTGGCACAGGCGCGCACATCCGTACCGCCTGCGCGCCGTCGTGCGCGACCCACGCCACTTCCAGGCCCGGACGCTGCGCAAGCGTGCGACGCAACGCCTCCACCGCAATGACCGAATCGTTCACGATGCCGATTTTCATGACCCCGACTCCCCGATGAGATCCACGACAGCGCGCAGCAGCGCGTCGTCGTGGAAGCTGCCTTTCGCGAGGTAATAATCGGCACCCGCATCGAGTCCGCGCTGCCGGTCTTCCTCGCGATCCTTGTATGAAACGATCATGACGGGCAATTCCGCCGTGCGCGGGTCGCGTTTGATGAGCGTCACCAGCTCGATGCCATCCATGCGTGGCATATCGACGTCGGTGATCACCATGTCGAACGTTTCGCTGCGCACTGCGTTCCAGCCATCCATGCCGTCGATGGCGACGCTCACGTCGTAGCCGCGCGCGGCGAGCAGCTTGCGCTCAAGCTCGCGCACGGTGAGCGAGTCGTCCACCACCAGCAAACGTTTGCGACCGCGCCCGCTGGCCTGCGCGGCGCGCATCGGCAAGCGCTCCAGCGAGCCCATTTCCACGGCCTTCGCAATCGAGCGCACCAGATCGGCCGTATCGATGATGAGCAGCGGCGAGCCATCTTCCGTCAGTGCCCCGGCGGCGATGTTGGGCAACTTGCCGAGCCGCGCGTCGAGCGGCTGCACGACGAGCATACGCTCGCCGAGGAATTTGTCGACGGCCAGCCCGTAGCGCGCTTCGCCATCACCAAACACCACGACTGGCTGATCGCCGGAGGTGCCTGCCGGTTCGGTGCCGCACAACACCTGCTGCGCGCTCACGAGGCCGATCTGTTTGCCGTCCAGCGTGAAATGCGGACGCCCTTCGAGCATGTCGATGTCTTCCTGCGGCAGCGCCAGCGTGCGCGACAGGCTGGCGAGCGGCAACGCATACGGCTCGCCCGCGATCTCGACGAGCAGGCTGCGCACCACCGACAGCGTGAGCGGCAGTTGCAGGATGAACTTCGTGCCGCGCCCGGGGGTGTGTTCGATGCGCACAGTGCCCCGCACCATCGCGACCATCGCGCGCACCGCGTCGAGGCCGACGCCGCGCCCGGACACATCCGTAACGGTGTCACGCAATGTGAAGCCCGGCAGCATCAGGAATTCGAGCAATTCGTTGTCGTCGAGATGACGTGCCGTCTCATGCGCGACGAGTCCGCGCTTGACCACGGCCTCGCGCACGCGTTCGATGTCGATACCTGCGCCGTCGTCGGACACGCTCACGAGCAGCAGCCCCGCGCTATGACGCGCGCTGAGCGTGATGACGCCCTCGGCAGGTTTGCCGGCCGCCGCCCGCACTTCCGGACGCTCCAGCCCGTGATCGACAGCATTGCGCAACAGATGCCCCAGCGGCGCTTCAAGCTGATCGAGGATGTCGCGATCGACCTGCGTATCTGCGCCGCGAATCTCCAGCCGCGCCGGTTTGCCGAGCGAGCGGCCCAGATCGCGCACCATGCGGGCGAATCCGCCAAGACGGTCGTCGATGGGTCGCATGCGGCACGCCAGCGCCTCGTCGTACAGACGTTGCGACAGTTGCGTCGAGCGTCGGTCGAAGTCGTCCAGTTCGTGAATCTGTTCGGCCAGCAACTGACCGCCGACGCCGAGCGCGCGCCGCAGATCTGCGAGCGCCGAGAGTAACAACTGACGATCTTCGTCGGAGCGGTCGGCGACTTGTGCGAGCGCCGAACTCACGCGATCGAGCGCGTCGCCCGCGTCGTGCTGATGACGTTTCAGGCGCTGCAACGATTGCGCGAACGGTTGCGACCAGCGTGACGCGACCAGCGCTTCGCTCGACAGTCGCAGCAACCGGTCGAGGTTGTCTGCGGAGACGCGCAGGGCACGCGAAGCGCTGTCGCTGGTGCCCGCGTGTACGCCCGGCTCGGCGGTGTAAGTGTCGTGCGTCTCCCGTGTCTCGGGATGCGTCGGCGGCACCGTGTGCTCCACAACGCGCGGGAGTGCGAGACTGTCCCGCACGTGACTGTCGTCGGACTCGGGCGTTTCATGCGAGATGTTCGAGACGAGCGCTTCGGTGCTTGCAGCGTCGCGCTCACCTGCCTCCATGCCATAGCTCGCGTAATCGAAAGCGGTGAGTTCGCCGGAGGCACCGGGCGCCTGCGACGCATCGCCCGTCAATGCCGAAAGCTCGCTGGCGAACGATGAGACGAACGCGTCGATCTCGGCCTTGCCTGCGCCTTGCGCCCAGTTCGGATCGCGTCCCGGCGGATGCGCGAGACGCATCAGCAGATCGACACCTTGCAACAGGCGGTCGATGATCGATACGTTGAGCGCGAGCGCACCATGCTGCGCCGCGACGAAGGCATCCTCCAGCACGTGCGCGAGCGAGACCCCCGCTTCGACGCCGACGATGCGTGCCGCGCCCTTGAGCGAATGCGCGGCACGCATGCACGCTTCGAGTCGCGCCGCATCGGTCGGCGCGCGTTCGAGTGCAAGCAGGCCGTCGCCGAGAACTTGCGCCTGCGTCTCCGTCTCCATGCGGAACAGGTCGAGCAGCGTGGCGTTCTGCAGATCGTCGCTCATGCGAGGCTCCGGTCGAACGCCGCGCCAACGCGCAGCGGGTCCAGCACACCGACGATGTGATCGCGCCACGGCAGCACCGCGACGGCAAAGCCGTCCGACGCACCGAGCGCCGTCGCGGGCACCGCGCCCATGGACGCGCGGGCGGGCGTCACCGTGCCGTGCACCTCCGTCACAGGAAATGCGCTCAGATGATGCCCATGACGCAACGCCAGCAGTCGCGCCGTGCTCGCACGCAGACTGTTCGCCGGTGGCGTCTGGGTTTGCGGTGCAGGCTGCACGCCGAGCAGTTCGCCGAGCGACAGACAGGGCACGAGCGCGCCACGCAAGTTGACGAGCCCCAGCAACGCCCGCTGCCGATGGCCCGGTACGGAATGCCAGCCACGCATGGGTGCGACTTCTTCGATGGTGGAAGCGGGCAGGGCGAGCCATTCGTCCGCCAACCGGAAAAGCAGCAGCGACGTACCACGCTCGCGCTCCTGCTCGCCGGGGATTGCGCGCCACGGTGCCGGGTCGACCGGCACCACGGGCAAACGGTCGAGCAATTCCGCCGCCTGTCGATGCAGCGTGTTGCCGTTCGCTTGCGCAGATTGCGAGGGGTGCAAGGGCTGCCCAGACGATGGCTGTGAAAGTTGGCGCTCGCCGGACACGGGACCGGCCTCAGGCGCGGATTCGCGGTAGGTCATCGATGTCGGTTCCCGTGGCGATGCGTCTGATCATGCGATTGGGTGGTCGTGCGCGAAGTCGTGCTCGCGCGTTGGGTAGGTTCGGTGCGCTCGGCACGCTCCAGCAGACGTCGCGCGCCCGTTGCGTCGCCGCGCGCGTCGAGCAGCGCAGCGCAATGCACCAACGCTTCGTAATGTCCCGGTTCAAGATAGAGCGCGCGACGGTAATGGATGAGTGCGCCCTGTGCGTCGCCGCGCGCATCTTCGACCAGCCCCAGCAGATACTCGGCCTGCGCATTGGCCCGGTCGACAGCCAACACCGCACGGCACAACGCCACGGCGCGCACGAAGTCACCGGCGTCGGCGGCGGTTTGCGCCTGTGTGAGTTGTACGGCGATGTCGGTTTTTTCAGTGGCGTCGATGTGCTGAAAAACGCCGGGGCGTGGTGACTCGGGCGGCGGCGTAATCGGCGTCGACGTCAGTGGCGCAAAAGTGCGCGAGGGGCCTGCGCCCGTCGAAGTCGGAAGCGGGGCCTGCGCTTGCGCGGATGAAAATGGCGACGGCGTCGGCACCACATGCGAAACGTGTGGCGACGTAACGCGATGCTGCGTCACCGCGTCGAGGGCGCTGACCGGTGGCGTGGGGCGGAAGGCGTCGAGCGTGCCCGTCGGACGCGACAGACCCGCTGCCGACGTCTGCACGTCTCGCACCGGCCCCGCCACGCGGAACGAAAAAGCCTGCACGTGGCCCGTCGGTGCCAGCCCGTTGCTCGTCAGCGTCCCGCCCTCGGCCGGTCCGGCGAAGAGCGTCGCGCCCATGCGCATGAGTTGTTCGAGCGCCGCAATGGCACGACGTTGTCCGTCGCGATCGAAGTAGATCAGCACATTGCGGAAGAACACGTAATCGAACGTGCCCAGCCGGTCGACGAGCGACGGATCGAACAGATTGCCCGAGTGCCAGCGCACCTGCGTACGCAACGCACTGATCACACGAAAGCTTTCGTCCTCGGGCGTGAAGTAGCGATCCCGGAACAGCATCGTGCCCGGCGGACCGCGAAACGAATTGCGGCCGTAAAGTCCTTCGCGAGCAACGGTCAGCGCGCGTTCACTGATGTCGAGCGCGTCGATGGTGAAGTCATTCGCCCCGAGGCCTGCGTCGAACATCGTCATCGCCATCGAGTACGGCTCTTCTCCGGTGGAACACGGCAGGCTCAGCAGTCGCAACGCCTGCCCTTCGCGCGCGGTGCCCCGACGAGATTCGCGCTCATCATGAACCATCTGCGTCAGCGCGGTGAACGCGTCGCGATGCCGGAAGAACCATGTCTCCGGTACCACCACTGCCTCGATCAGCGCCTGCAATTCCTGCGGCGATTGCTGCAAGCGCTGCCAGTAACGCGTGTACGGCGGCGCATCATGCATGTCCGGCATGTCCGGCGACGCAGCGGAAAGGGCGGCAAGACGCACGCGTATCGCACGTTCGATGGCGTTCGCGCCGAGCGTTTCGGCGTCCAGCCCCATCGTGTCGTACAGCAAGCGCTCAATGTCTCGCACGTGGCTCATGACGACGCCTCCGTTGCGTTCGCCGCGCCCGCATTACCTGCATTACTCGCTTCATCCGCGCCCTGCGCCTCGACGGCCAGCGCGTCCTTCGCTGCGTCGAACAGCATGGCGCGGGCCTCGTCCGTCAGCAACTGGTCGACGCGCACCCACTGCACGAGTCCGTCATCGGTATCGAGCACGGGGCCGAGATAGCGGCCTTCGGGCAGGTCGACGCCGCTCGTCTGAAACGCCGCCGGATCGGCGCGCAAGGTATCGGTCGCGCGCTCGACGAGTACCCCCAGACGCCGCGCGCTCGGCCCGGGCGACGGGTAGTGCACGAGCACTAGTCGCGTGGAGCGCCGCGCAGGCGCGTCACGTCCCGTGGCGAGCCGCGTCAGATCGATCACCGGCACGGACTCGCCACGATAGCTGAACGCGCCCGCCACCCAGGCCGGTGCGGCGGGCAGACGCTTGAGCGCCAGCCACGGCAGCACCTCGGCGACGTGGCCCGCTTCGATGACGTAGTGATCGGTCGCGATGGCGAAACGCAGGAACAACATGGCGATGTCCGCGAAATAAACAACAAAAACTCGACGAAAGCTCGACGAAAATCCGACGAATCAGCGACGACTAAACGACGAATGAATGGACGACGTCAAACGAGTCCCGTGGGCGGGAGCGCCTGCACCTTGAAGCGCGACACCCCGCTCTTGAGACCATTGGCGACGTGATTGAGCTCTTCGATGGCCTGACTCGATTGCTGCAACGATTCGGCCGTCTGCTGCGCAGCCTCGGAGAGCTGCACCAGCGCCTGATTGATCTGCTCCGCGCCGGTGGCCTGCGCCTGCATGCCTTCGTTGACGACCTGGAAGCGCGGCGGCAGCGTCTGCACCTGCGCAATGATCTGCGCGAGCTGATCGCCGACCTGACGCATCTCGTCCATGCCGCGACGCACTTCCTCGGCGAACTTGTCCATGCCCATCACCCCGGCCGACACCGCCGACTGGATCTCCTTGATCATCTGCTCGATGTCGTAGGTCGCCACGGCCGTCTGATCGGCCAGGCGACGGATCTCGGTCGCCACCACCGCAAAACCGCGACCGTACTCGCCGGCCTTCTCGGCTTCAATGGCCGCGTTCAGCGAGAGCAGGTTGGTCTGATCCGCGACCTTCGTAATCGTCGTCACGACCTGATTGATGTTGCCCGCCTTCTCGTTGAGGATGCCGAGCTTGCCGTTGACCGAACCGGCCGCATCCATCACATGACGCATGGCGTCTTCCATACGCGTGAGGCCGACGTGTCCGGTGCCCGCGAGCGACGCCGCGTGATCGGCCACGCCCGCCACTTCGGTCATGGTGCGCGCCAGATCGCGCGACGTGGCGAAGATCTCGCGCGAGGTCGCGCCGATCTCGGTCGTCGTCGCGGCCGTCTCCGATGCGGTGGCCTGTTGCTGACGCGACGTCGCAGCAATCTCGGTCACGGAGGTCGTGACCTGCAACGCCGACTTCTGTGCCTGCCCGACGAGGCCCGTCAGTTCGTCCGTCATCCGGTTGAAGCCCGACTCCAGCGCACCGAATTCGTCGCGACGCGCCAGATCGAGGCGCTTGGTCAGATCGCCCGAGCGCATAACTTCCAGGATCTGCATGACGCTCGCGAGCGGCGCACTGATCGCGCGGAACAGCAGCCAGCCGGCAAGGATGGCCACCGCGAGCGCCACGCACAGCGTGATGAGCAGCGTGGCCTTGGCCGCAGTCACAGCTTCGCCGATATTGTGGGTCGACTCGTCGGAATAGGTCTTGTTGGTATCGACCAGGCGTTGAATCGCCGAACGGCCACGCCCCCATTCGGGGTAAAGCTGATCAGTGAGCATGGCGCGGGCGGCCGGCAACTGACCGTCCGCCACGAGCTTGAGCACCTGATTGCTGATGCGCCCGTACTGACTGCGCACGCCGCGCACCTCGTCGTACTGCAAGCGGTCGATGGCGCGATTGACGGTCTTGCCGTAATCCTTGATCCAGCCGTCGATGCGCGTATCGGCCGAGCGCAAGGCGTCGAGATCGATGGCGCGGGTCTTGTCGTTGTCGTCGATAGCGACAACCTGCTGGAGCAGTTGATAACTCTCGAACCACGCGCCGCGCAGCATCGTGCTGTAGTAGAGGCCCGGCGCGGAATCGTCTTCCACACTGTGCGCCTCCGCTTCGATGGCGGACAGTCGCGTGTAAGCGATGCCGGCCATAAGGGCCATCAGGGCAAGGATCAGGCCAAAACTGGCCAGAATGCGATGTCGGATCGACCAGTGTTTCACGCCGCGCTCCCGTTCGTGTACACGCCCGGTGCCGGGGAGGGCGACGCGGGCCTTTTTGAGGTTACGCCGATTCTATTACAGCGGCCCGGCCGGGCAACGCCGGTCAGGCCGTGTATTTGGGTTTATTTCTGATTTGTCGCGCACCCCCGGGCACGGCTTGTGCCCGGGTGCACCGCTGTAAGGATGCCGCCGGATGCCCCAACGCTCAGTGGATCAGTTCGCGCAGCGCGTCCGCCGTCATGGGCGCGAGGGCCAGCGGTGTGGCGGCAGCCGTCAGCGCGCTCAGCGACGCGGCGTTGCCCGGGGAGACGCTGCCGTCCGGCAGGTAAAGGTTGTTCTCGAAGCCGATCCGGGCGTGGCCGCCCTGCAACACGGCGGCCAGCGCACACTCGGCCTCGCGCGGCCCGAAGGCGCACATCGCCCACGGCGTGGCGTCGGCGGCTTCGCCCAGCCCATCCGCACCGGCTTGCCAGGCGGCGAGGAACGGCAGCAGGTCCGACGGCGACGACAACTGCCCTTTGCTGTAGCGGCCCAGCACGAACAGGACCCAATGGCGGCCCGGACGAATCGCCCCGCTCGCGCGCAGGCGCCAGTAATGCGCCACGTCCTCGGTGTCGTACAGGATGTATTGCGTCGTGATCTGCTCGCGCCACAGCCAGTCGAAGAAGGCCTCGGCCGCAGGGGCGTGTGCCGCATCGGGCAGCACTTCACGCAACGCCACCGAAATCGCTTCGGGATGCAGCGCGTGCACCGTCGCGATCTGCTGCTCCGGCGTGTAGATGCCGACCGCCTCGGTCGTCACCTGCAACACGAGGGCTTCGCCCACCGCGCGACGCACGGCCGCAATGCCCGCCGCGTAATCCGCCGCTTCGAGGCTGTGCGTGCCGTCGGCCTTGCGCACATGCAGGTGGATCATGGCCGCGCCCGCGTCCAGACACGCCTTGGCGCATTCGCCCAGTTCCGTGGGCGTCATCGGCAACGCGGGATGGTCGGCGTGCGTGCGGCGTGCGCCGTTTGGCGCGACAGCCAACGCGTAGTGTCGTGTCATGCCACGCCTCCGGCCTTCACACCGGTGACGTCCGCCACGGCGAGCGCCAGTCGCTCGACGATGCGGTCGATGTCGCCCGGCTGGCAGATGAACGGCGGCGCGATCAGCGCATGATCGCCATGAACGCCGTCGACCGTCCCGCCCATCGGATAGATCAGCAGGCCGCGTTCTTTGGCGGACGCCTTCAAACGCGCGTGTGTCTTGTCCGCCGTCGGCAGCGTTTGCTTCGTGGCGCGGTCGGCCACGAACTCGACGCCGACGAACAGCCCGCGTCCGCGCACGTCGCCCACATTCGGGTGATCGGCGAACACTTCGCGCAAACGGACACGCAATTGCTCGCCGCGCGCCTTCACGTTCTCCAGCAGGTTCTCGTCGGCAATCGTGCGCTGCACCGCCAGCGCCGCCGCGCACGCCATCGCGTGGCCGAGGTAGGTGTGGCCGTGCTGGAAGAAGCCCGAGCCGCCGACGACGGCGTCGAAAATCTTGTCCGAGCACAGCATCGCGCCGATCGGCTGATAGCCCGCGCCGAGGCCCTTGGCAATGACGAGGATGTCCGGCGTCACGCCATCTTCTTCGCACGCGAACAGATACCCCGTGCGGCCCATGCCCGACATCACTTCGTCGAGCAGCAACAGCACGCCGTATTTGTCGCACACGGCGCGCATGCGCTTGAGGTAATCGCCCACCGGCGGCACCGCGCCGGCCGTCGCGCCGACCACGGTTTCCGCAACGAACGCGATCACCGTGTCGCCGCCGAGTTCGAGAATCTTCGCTTCGAGTTCGTCCGCCAGACGCTGCACGTAGGCGGCGTCGCTTTCGCCATCGAGACGCTCGCGATAAGCGAAGCACGGCGAAACGTGATGCGCCGGCACGAGCAAGGGCAGGAACGGCTCGCGTCGCCAGGCATTGCCACCGATGGCGAGCGCGCCGAGCGTGTTGCCGTGATAGCTCTGACGGCGCGCAATGAAGAACTGACGCTGCGGCTGACCGATCTCGACGAAGTACTGGCGCGCGAGTTTGAGCGCCGCCTCCACGCCTTCGGAACCGCCGCTCACGAAGTACACATGGTTCAGGTCGCCGGGCGCGCTCGCCGCGAGCGTGTCGGCCAGTTCCTCAGCCACTTCCGTCGTGAAGAACGACGTGTGGGCGTACGCCAGTTGCGCCGCCTGTTGCTGCATGGCCTCGATCACGCGAGGATGTCCGTGACCGAGGCACGAGACGGCAGCGCCGCCGCAAGCGTCGAGATAGTGCTTGCCGTTGCTGTCGATCAACTCGATTCCCTGACCGCCGACCGCGACGGGCAACGTCTGGCGCGGATTGCGGTGAAACACGTGCGTCATGCCTGAACCTCTGACGAAAAGATGGTGCAAAACGAGACTGCCCCGAGGGTGGCCGCCCGGCCATCGGTCTCGCGAACGATGCCGCTCAGTGTAGGCGTATCCCCCAGCGTTTGCAACATATGTTTCACGTGTTTTATGAGCGCAACACTTCGCGCAACACCATTACCACACTTGATGTTTCACCGCAGGCCACAGGCCCGGAGGAAAGGGCGTGCGCGCTTGCGGCATTTCATGCAACAATCGTTACATTCTTTCGCCGCCGTGTTGCCATCCCCCAATGACACAAGCCACAGCGCTGCCGCAGACGCTCGACCAGCTCAACGCTCTGCTGCGTGAGCGCTACTCCCAACTGAGCCCGCAATTCCAGGCGGGCGCGCGCTTTCTTCTCGACCATCCGCAACGTGTGCCGATCAGCTCGATGCGCGCGATTGCCGCCGAAGCGGGCGTGCAACCGGCCACCTTCGTGCGACTCGCGCAACATCTCGGCTTCGACGGATGGCATGGCCTTCGCGAGTTGTTCCTGGAATCGATTCGTCTCGGACCGCAGCCCTACGCGAGCCGCGCGCGACAGGTGATCCGCGAGGGCGACGCCGCGCGCATGGTGCCCGAGATGTTCCGGGTGCAGCACAACAACCTCGATCTGACGGAGGCCGGTGCGAACGATTCGCTGAGCGCGGCCGTCGATCTGCTCGCGAACGCGGGGACGGTGCACGTGGCGGGCTTTCGCGCGTGCTTTCCCATCGCGTTCACGTTCCAGTACATCTACCGGTTGTTTCGGCCGACGGTGCACCTTATCCGTGGCGAAGCCGGCACGCTGGAAATGGAATTGCGGGCGCTCTCGGCCCGTGACGTGGTGGTGGTGATCAGTTTCGCGCCCTATTCGAACGAAGCGCTGATCGTGACGCGCGCGGCCCGCGCCGCCGGTGCACGCGTGCTGGCGCTCACGGACTCGACGGTCTCGCCGCTCGCGCTCGATGCCGACGCGACGGTGCTGTTCTCGCACGAAAGCCCGTCGTTCTTCCCGTCGATCACGGCCGGGATTGCGGTGGTGGAGACGCTCGTCGAAATGCTGCTCGCCCGCAAGGGGCGCGGCGCCGTGCGCGCACTGGAACTGGCCGAAGACCAGTTGCACGGCACCGGGGCTTACGTCAGCCCGTCGGGGAGCGGCTCGACCAACGCAAGCAAACCCGATCCCCGGGTCAAACCGGACGCGTAAGCGCGGCGCGCTCGCGACGTAGCACCACCGCGAGCGCCGCACTGCCCGCAATCAACGCGGCAGTGAACAAAGCGAGGGCGACGGGCATGCCGAAGCGATCGGCAAGCCAGCCACTGGTAACGACCGGCACCGAAAAGCCGAAGTACGCGAACAGGAAGTACCCGGCGGCCGCCCGCGCACGCAATACTGGCGCGACCGCCGAATTGACGGCGGCCAGTCCGCCCAGATACGTGAAGCCGTAGCACGCCGAACTGGCAATCGCAGCGCCTGCGAGAATCGCGGGCAGGCTGACGTACACCACCCCGAGCGCGAGTACAACGAAGCCCAGCGGCACCAGCGCCAACCCGACCCGAACGGCGCGCACCGGGGCCATGCGGCGAGCCGCCGGCTGGAACAGCAGGCCGGTCGAGACAACGAAGAACGTTGCGAAGCCCGCCCACGCGGCATGTCCGTGCACGGCCAGCGCCGAGGGCACCACACCGATCACCACGCCCACCGCTGCCCACGCGAGCAGGATCGCCATGCCTAGCGGCACCGTTCCGGGCGCGAGTACCGGCCAGCGCAACCACGGCACGTTCGGGTGGTGCGCCGGGGCAGGCAAGGCAGCGACGGCGAGCGCCGCCACAAGCGCCAGCGGCAGATACGCCCACAAGCTCAGCGGCGGCAACATCGACGGCGCGACGATCAGGCACAGGCCCGTCACGAGCGCACCGGTGCCGAAGCCGAGCGACGTCGCTGCCGCGACCAGCGCCGCGCCGCGTGTCGCCGCATCGTCGCGATCCGCGTACAACTCCGTCATGTAAGCCGTGCCGCTGCCTGCAACGAGGCCGGTCGCCAGTCCATAGCAGGCGCGCGCGCCGCCGAGTGCGACCAGCGTCGGCCAGCGCAGCGTCAGCCACGTCCCGACGAGGCCCAGCAGAAGCGCGACGACGAGCGGCAACCGGCGTCCCACACGATCCGACAATCCCGCGAGGAACAGTAAAGCCGGCACCAGCGCGCCGACGTAACACGCGAACGCCAGCGCCTGCGCGCCTGCGCCGTAACCGCTCGCCGCCGCGTAGTGCGGCACCAGCGGGGCTTGCAGATTGACGGAGAACGTCACGAGGAAGAGTTGTACCGCGAGGAGCGGGATCGCCCAGCGGGGCGGCGAAGAGGTCGTGGGGAGCATGATCGGAAAGAGAACATCGGAGGGACACTGCGCCGTGCTCAGCGCAGTGTCCAGTATTGCCAGCGCCTTAATCCGGTGCAATTATTGAATTGTCCTGAGATCAATTTTTTCCCCACCGACTTCATCGGCTTCATCAGCATCACGCGTCTATGTCAGCCCCCGCCCGCTATCTCGAACACGTCGAACGGCTTGCCGACGCCATCGCATCCGGCGAACTCGCCTCAGGCACGCGCCTGCCCCCACAGCGCGATTACGCCGACGCACACGGGCTCGCCACGTCCACCGTCACACGCATCTATACCGAACTCGCCCGACGTGGCCTCGCCGTGGGCGAAGTCGGACGCGGCACCTTCGTGCGCTCGCCCACGGTGGGCGCGGCCGCTGCCTTCGCGCAGTGGGCACCCGCGCCGGGCACGCTGGGCGGTGTCGATCTGGCGTTCAACTACCCGGTACTGCCCGAGCAAACCGAGGCGTTGCGACAGGCGCTGCGTGAGATGGCGTCCGGCGGGGATTTGAGCGCTTTGCTCGTCCATTCGCCGCACGACGGACCACCGGCCGACCGACGTACGGCGGCGCAATGGCTGTCGCGCCGGGACAGCGTCGCGGTATCGCCCGATTCGCTGGTCGTGTGTGCGGGCGGGCAGCATGCGCTGGATGTACTGCAACTGGCGTTGTGCCGGGCGGGCGAGCCGGTCGCCGTCGAAGCGCTCACGTACCCCGGCTGGAAGGCGCTCGCAGCCATGCGCGACGTGCCGCTCGCCGCCGTGTCGATGACGGCCGATGGACTCGATCCCGTAGCGCTGGACAAGCTCTGCCGCCACCATGCGGGACGACTGCGCGTCGTCTACACCATGCCAACGCTGCACAACCCGCTGGGCGGGGTGATGCCGCTTGCACAACGTCGGGCGGTGGTGGAGGTCGCGCGGCGTCATGACCTGATGATCGTCGAAGACAGTGCCTACGGCTTTCTGGTCGCGGACGCTCCGCCGCCGCTTCGTCTGCTCGCACCGGAACGCACGTTCGAAGTGTGCAGCCTGTCCAAGCCCGGCGCGCCGGGGCTGCGCATCGCCTATCTCATCGCCCCGCCCGCCCTGCTGCCGCGCGTGCACGCGGCGATGCGCGCCAGTGTGTGGAGTGCCGCCCCGCTGATGGCGCAACTGGCGTCGCGCTGGCTCTCGGACGGCACGATGGACCGCTGGATCACCCGCAAACGCGCACTGGCCGCACAGCGACAGGCGATTGCCATGCAATGCCTGTCGGGATTGAATTCGACGGGGTATCCCGGCGCGTTCCACCGGCTAGTACCGATGCCGGCATCAATGCCCGCCCTGCGCTGCGACGACATCGTGGCCGCCCTGCAAGCGCGCGGTGTTGCGGTGACGCCGGTCGATGCGTTCGCCGCCCCGGGCCAGACCGCGCCGTCGGCCATTCGCGTCGCCCTCGGCTCGCCGGGCAGCGACGACACACTGCGGGCCGCGCTCACACAGGTGGCCGACGTCGTCAAGGCAGCCGGGCGTCACTGAAGTGACCGACAATCCCACGGCGACGCGCCGAGATGACGCCGCTGCCGGTTTCTTTTATGATCGACGTGCTTCCTGCGGCCGCACGCCCGGCGCCACATCCGGTGCGCCATCGCCATGGCGTCGCGCAGGCTTCGTCCCCTGTCGACAATATCAAGGACTCCGAATGTCGCTCATCCACTTCTCCCGCGCCCGTTCGCTCGCGCTTGGCACGGCGCTCGTCGTGGGCACCGCCCTGGCCGCCCCCGCGTTCGCTGCGTCGAACCTCTCCTTCATGGGCAACTCGCCGCTGGCCTACTGGAAGCAACGCGATACCGCGTCGTTCGCCAAGGCCGCGCGCACCGTGCTGACGGAAAAGCAAGACAACGAGACCACCGACTGGACCAACGCCGGCACCGGCAACACGGTGGCTATCGCTGCGCAAATCACGCCGACCAACACGCAAAAGGATGGCGAGCGCACCTGCCGCGATCTGGTCGTGCTGCTCACCGCCAAGGGTCAGGAAGTCACGCTCAAGCTGCCGGCCTGCAAGGCGAACGACAAGGCCGAATGGAAGCTGCAAAAGCGCGGCACGCCTTGATCGGACGCTGTCTGCTATCTGGTGTCCGTCGCCTGCGGCAGACAACGCTGAATAAAAAAATCGCCGGTTCCGAGATGTCGGACCGGCGATTTTTCTAAGGTGCTCAATGCAGGCTGACGGCGTCTTGCCACGCCATCAGCCTGCGCCCTCACGCAGCAACCGTTTTCTTGTGCCCTTCGACGTCCGGCAACAGGATCGTCACGATACCGAGCAGCGGCAGATAAGCGCACACGTGATAGACGAAGTCGATGCTCGTCGTGTCGGCCAACTGGCCCAGCACCGCAGCGCCCACACCGCCCATACCGAACGCGAAGCCGAAGAACAGACCCGACACGGTGCCGACCTTGCCGGGCATCAGTTCCTGCGCATAGACCAGGATGGCCGAGAACGCCGACGCCAGAATCAGACCGATCAGCACCGTCAGAATGCCCGTCCAGAACAGGTTGGCGTACGGCAGCATCAGCGTGAAAGGCGCAGCACCGAGGATCGAGCCCCAGATCACATACTTGCGGCCGATCTTGTCGCCCAGCGGACCGCCGATCATCGTGCCCGCGGCCACGGCGAACAGGAAGACGAACAGATGCACCTGCGCGCTCTGTACCGACACGTGGAACTTGCTGATCAGATAGAACGTGAAGTAGCTGCTGATGCTCGCGAGATAGAAGTACTTCGAGAAGATCAGCACCAGCAGAATGCCGATGGCGAACAACACCTTGCCCTGCGACAGCTGCACGTTACCGCCCCGGCGCACGGCCTTCTTGCCTTGATTCGCGGCACGCTGCACGGCGTACCAGCGGCTCACGTGATACAGCACGAAGATTGCGACGAGCGCCGCCACCGAGAACCACGCCACGCTGCCACGGCCGTTCGGCACGATGATCAGCGCTGCCAGTAACGGCCCGAGCGACGAGCCGACATTACCGCCGACCTGGAAGAACGATTGCGCCATGCCGTGGCGTCCGCCCGAGGCCATACGCGCCACGCGCGAGGATTCCGGATGAAACACCGACGAGCCCATGCCCACGAGCGCCGCCGCGACCAGCAGCATGCCGAAGTTCGGGGCGACGGCCAGCAGCAGCAGACCCACGAGCGTGAAGCCCATGCCGACCGGCAACGAGTACGGCTTCGGATGCTTGTCGGTGTACAGGCCCACGACCGGCTGCAGCAGCGACGCCGTGATCTGGTACGTCAGCGTGATCAGCCCGACCTGTCCGAAGCTCAGGTTGAAGCCGGACTTCAGCAGCGGGTAGATCGCGAGAATCAACGACTGAATCATGTCGTTGAGCAGGTGAGAGAAGCTGATCGCAGACAGCACGCGGAACGCGGCGCCCTGCGCCGCCGGTGTATTGGCACCGGGAAGGGACGTTGCAGGTTGACTCGACATGGGTTGGATTGACGTCTAAGGCTTAAGGAAACGGGTGCTGAGGGTCGGTATTCGGGCGAATGGATGCGAATTGACCGACCTATGCAGGAAAGTTGGGATTGATCCCAATTTCCGCCAGAAATTTAATGAGTGAAGTGTAGAGCATGCGTAAATCGTCGTTGCGCCAACTTTTGTCGCGATTACGCCATCCCAGTGTCACGCAAATTGCGGCCATAACGCCCGCCGACGACGCTTCACAAGCCCGCCGGAAGCAGGCCTCGCGAGGGATCGGCAAGCGCCCTTCACGCCCATCTGCCGGGCGTTGTGCGGGTTTATCGGGGGTCGGACACCGTCGGGGATTCGTGTAGAGTCAATTGACGAGTTGTGCCGTGCAGCACGCGTGCACCGAAAGAATGCACCGCAGCACACGTAGGCCCCACTCTTTCCTTGGTTGGCAGCGAACATGATTCAACACTCCAGAGTCGTGCAGTGGCTGGTGACCGGACTTGTCGTGGCGGTCACGCTTGCCGTCGTCCTTTTTCTGGGCTGGCTGCGCATTTATCACATGTCGCAGTCGATTCTTCAGGAAGAAGCGGCCCGTCAGCGCGACGCGCTCGAACGCATCGTCGCGCAGGCGGAAAGTACGCTGCGGGGCGCGACCCCATGGGTCGGCCGCTCGTGCAGCGAAGTCAGTACCTCGCTGCAGGCCGCCGGCACCCTCAGTCCTTACTTCCGTTCCATCTGGCTCGTTTCGCGTGGCCAGCTCTATTGCTCGTCGGTCATCCGTTCGGACGCGGCGCTCAATATGCCCCTGCCGGCGGACCTCGTGCCGATGCTGACAGGCACGCGCACGTTGCTCGTCAGCGGCACGCCTTACGTCCGTGAAACACCCGCACTAGCGCTTTACGTGCCGACCTCGGCCACGGACGGCGTGCTCGGGTTCGTCGACGGCATCTACCTCACCGAGACGCTGCACAGCGTGAAGAGCAGCGATCTGGCGTGGACCGCCATGACGGTGGGCAACGTCGCGCTCACCTCGGAAGGGCCGCGTCTGGAATCGGCAGGCTTGGCGACACGCGGCGCACAGATATCGCTCACGTCGGAGCACTTCACGACGTCGCTGGCCGGCAGCCCCTCGCTGATGCGCTCGCTTGCCGCCAGTCAGGTCCCGATCTTCCTGTCGTTCGGCGGCATCGTGGCGTTTTTACTCGGTGTCCTGACCTTCCGCCATTTCGGACCGGCGCAATTCATGAAGCGTCAGATCGCGCACGGCATCAAGCGTAACGAATTCAAGGTGTATTACCAGCCGGTGATGGAACTGGCCACCGGCCGTTGCGCGGGGGCCGAAGCGCTGATGCGCTGGCATCATCCCGTGGCAGGCCTCGTTCGCCCGGACGCCTTCATCCCCATTGCGGAAGACAACGGGCTCATCATCGAACTCACGCGCTCGCTGCTGCGCCAGATTCGCAACGACGTCGCCAAGGGCGCGTTGCCGCAGGGCTTTCACATCGGCATCAACCTCGCGGAACGACATCTGCGCGACACCACCATCATTCACGACATCGAGCGGTATTACGGCACGCTGAACAACACGTATCCGATGGTGGCCGAGATCACCGAGCGCTACGTGATTCGCGACACGGCCGCTGCACGCAACGTGATGGCCGAGTTACAGCGGCGTGGCATCGAAACCGCGCTCGACGACTTCGGGGCCGAAAACAACTCCATCGGGTATCTGAAGCGCTACGACTTCAACTATCTGAAGATCGACAAGGAATTCCTGCCGGTCACCGAAGACGACGTGGTCACGCGCAACATCTGCGATTCCATCATTCATCTGGCCGAGCGGCTGGACATGACGATCGTGGCGGAAGGGGTGGAAAACGAGATGCAGGCGAATTACCTGCGCGGGCGCAACGTCACTTATGCACAGGGGTATCTGTTCGCGCGGCCGATTGCGTTCGATGAATTGGTGCAGTACGCGATTGCGCATGCGGGTACAGGACTGACGGCCGTGAAGACCAGCGTGCCGGCGCGCGCGCCCATGACGTCACTGACGCCGCGCAAGGCAGGCTGAGCGATCATGCAGTACAAAAACGCCGGACCCGTGAAGATGACGGCTAACACCGGTCGTCACTGGTCAGGCGTTTCTGCCACACGGCACCGCAACCGGTCAGAAGACCAACTGCGGCATGTTGCTGCGTGGCGCAGGTGCGGCCGCCGCGCGTGTGCTGTCCCGCATTTCGGCGCGCAACAACCACAATCGTTGCGCGACGAAACGTCTGAAGCGCATTTCACCCGCGGAGAAAGAGATTTGCATCTGATGTCGCTTGCCGTTGGGCAGCGTGCGAACCAGACGATAGTATCGAGCCCCGTCAACCGTTTCCTTGATATTCCTGACGCGCATCATTTCACCCCGTTTCTGTTGTGTCAGGTGAGTGGGCACTTCACTTCGGTAAACGTCGCATTCCCGGTCATCCCGCTTGAGACTTGATAAAGACTTGAGTATTTCAGGTCTGAAGCAATACGAACCGGCTTTGGGGGGGCATGCGGCAAAAATCAATGTAGTGGAGAAACGTCCCCCATTCGTCCCCCAAATGGGCGTCCGAAGCGAGCTTCGTTGGTGCGCCGCAACAGTTCCCCGTCCAGCCCTCGTACCCGCTGGTTCGCCCACCCTCTACAATGCGGCCACCTGCTGTGTTTGATCGAAAAAATCATTATGGTTTCCGAACCTTCTTCAACGCCAGACAATGTTTTACGCAACGGAACGGGTGATGCCCTCCAGGTGAGCGGCTCGCTGTGGCTGCATCGCGGCAATTCGTCGCTTGGCGGCCAGGCGCGCATTGCACTGCTCGAACACATTGCGTCGCAAGGCTCGATCACGTCGGCGGCCAAGGCGGCGGGCATGAGCTACAAGGCAGCGTGGGACGCCGTCGACGCCATGAACCAGCTCGCTGGTGAGCCGCTCGTCGAGCGCAGCACCGGCGGACGCGGCGGTGGCGGCACACGACTCACCGCTCGCGGCGCGAAGCTGGTCGCGGCGTTTCGTGCAGTGGAAGCGGCGCAGCAGCAGTTTCTCGCGCGCGTTGCGAACGATCTCGAACATTTCGACGAGCAATGGCCGGTCATCGCGCGGCTCGGACTTCAGACCAGTGCGCGCAATCAATTGCACGGAACGATCACAGCCATTCGGCACTGCGGCGTGAACGACGAAGTGACGTTAACGCTACCTGGCGGCGAAGCGATCACGGCGTCGCTCACCCATCACAGCACCCAAACGCTCGGGCTGGCGGTCGGCGGGCAGGCGTTCGCGCTGATCAAAGCGCCGTGGATCGAGATTGCGCGCGGCGCGGATCTCGCGGGGTTGCCCACGGCGAACCGGTTATCCGGCACCGTGGACACCGTCACCGACGATGCGGGGCAGGCGGAAGTGATTCTGGCGCTGCCCGGCGGCAGCCGTCTCGCGGCAGTGATGCCGCAAGAGACGCTTACCGCGCGCGGCCTCACGGCGGGCATCGGTGCGACGGCCGCATTTCCCGCCGTCAGTGTGATCATCGGCGTGATGGCGTAATGGCGTAATGGCCTGACGCCAATGGCAAAGGCCCGGCATGCCGGGCCTTCTTCATCATTGCACAACGTCCTTCGTCGTCCTTATATTGCAGGGGTTTCACACACCGGCGCGGCCTGACGACCCGCGTCACGGCGATCCAGACGCAAGCTCAGCAGCGCAACGCCCACACCCACCAGCGGCACCAGCGCCGCCACCCAGGGCACGGCCGTCAATCCGGGGCCATGCTCGATGACGAAACCGCCGAGCCACGCACCGATGGCGTTGCCGAGATTGAACGCGGCGATATTGAAGCTCGACGCGAGACTCTCACCTGCCCCGGACGCCTTCTCCATCACCCAAATTTGCAGCGGCGCGACCGTTGCGAATGCCGTCGCCCCGAGCAGCGCCACGAACACAATGGCGAGCCACTGCGAGTGCAACGCGAACGTCATCAGTCCGAGCACGACCGAGAGCGACAGCAAACTGCCCAGCACGGTGCGCACCACGTGACGATCCGCGAGCTTGCCGCCCAGCAGATTGCCGACGACCAGACCACCGCCGAAGATCAGCAGAATCGGCGAGACCGCGCCTTCCGAGAAGCCCGTCACCGTCGTGAGCAACGGCGCGATGTACGTGAACACGCCGAACACCCCCACCCATCCCAGCACGGTCGTCAGCAACCCGAGCAGCACCGGGCGACGCGCCAGCGCACGCAAATCCGCACGCCAGTCGCCGGCATCGGCCGGGGCCGCGATCTTGGGCACGAACCGGGCGATCACGAGGAACGCGAGGGCACCGATGATCGTGACGGCCCAGAAGCTGGCGCGCCAGCCGAAGTGCTGACCCAGCCACGTGCCGAACGGCACACCGAGAATGTTGGCGACGGTCAGGCCCATGAACATCACGGCAATCGCCGACGCACGGCGCTCGCGCGGCACGAGGCCGGTTGCGACGACCGAGCCGACGCCGAAGAACGTACCGTGCGCGAACGACGTCAGCACCCGCGCGGCCATCAGCGCGCCATAGCTCGGCGCAAGCGCACAGGCTGCGTTGCCGATGGTGAAGATGGCCATGAGGACCAGCAGCACGGTCTTGCGCGGCCAGCGGGCGGTGGCGGTCGTCATGATGGGCGCGCCGACAACGACACCCAGTGCGTAACCGGAGATCAGCAGGCCGGCCGCCGCAATCGACACGCCGAAATCGGCGCCGACGTTGAGCAGCAGGCCCATGATCACGAACTCCGTCACACCAATGCCAAAGGCACCGGCGGTCAGGGCATAGAGGGCAATAGGCACGGAAAACTCCTGTCCAAAGGCTGAATATCGGGGCGGGCTCCGCCGTCGAATCGATAGGCCGAATGCGTTGGCTATGCGACGCGCGTGAACCGATGTGCGGAATATAGACGTCCCTTCATTGATGAAATAGACTGCGCGAAGGAAATTCATTTGTGACTTCAAGTCACAAAACAACGCGAAAGCCGTAACCTCAACAGTCGAGGACACCTCCGATGGGTCGACAGGACGTCAACCGCTCAGGCGATATGGAAGTTTTTGCGCGGGTGGTGGAGCTGGGTGGCTTCTCGGCGGCGGCGCGGGCGTTGCACATGACGCCGTCTGCCGTGAGCAAGCTCGTCGCGCGGCTCGAAGGACGGCTGGGCGCACGCCTGTTCAACCGCTCCACGCGTCGCCTGCAACTCACCCCCGAAGGGACCGCTTTTCACGAACGCGCGTTGCGCGTGCTCGCCGACATCGACGCTGCCGAACGCGAAGCGGCGGCGGGCGCGGTGCCGCGCGGTTTGTTGCGGGTGAATTCGAGTGTGCCCATCGGCACGCTGTATCTGCTGCCGGTCATCCCCGCATTTCTGGCGAAGTATCCCGAGATCCGGCTCGATCTGACGCTCACCGACACCGTCGTCGACCTGCTGTCGCAACGTGCCGATGTGGCCGTGCGCGCCGGCCCGTTACGCGACTCACGGCTGGTGGCTCGCAAGCTCGGCGAGAGCCGCGTGCACGTGGTGGCGTCGCCCGACTATCTGGCTCGCAATGCGGCGCTGAATACGCCAGCCGACCTGATTCGTCACAACGTCATGGCGTTCAATTTCGAGCGTCAGATTCAGGGGTTGCCGTTCCTCGACGGCGCGGGCGGTGTCACGTTGTATCCGCCCGCCGGTAACGTGCTGGTCAGCGACGGCGAGACCATGCGCAAACTCGCGCTCGAAGGGCTGGGGGTCGCGCGTCACTCGCGATATCACGTCGACGCCGATCTGCGCGACGGCCGTCTCGTGACCGTTCTCGAAGACTACAACCCCGGCGATCTGGAACCGGTGCACGCCGTGTATGTGGGACAGGGCGGCCACTTGCCCGCCCGCGTCCGTGCGTTTCTCGACTTCCTCGTGGAGCACGTGCATCTGCCGTGCTGACGTCTGTATGGCGGCGTGTGCTTCTGCCATCTTCACGTCGTCGTCATGCCGTCTTCACTGCGCGATGCGACCAGACGAACATCGGCCACGCCAGCGCCGCGCAGATCATGCCCCCCGCCCAGACAAGTCCCCATCCGCCCAGCGCGAGCAGCAGCGGGATCGCGAGGGGTGTGAGGAACATCGTCATGAAGACGCCGGTGTTGCCGATGCCCAGCGCCGTGCCCGCGCGAGACGCCCCGGCGAGCGTGGCCAGTTCCGTGAAGGCTACGCCGTGCCATGCCGACGAGACCACGCCCCCCACAATCAGCAGCGCGATCATCACCGGCGTGCCGTGCGCGAGCCACTCGGGACGCATCGAGAGCAATCCCACCAGTAAACCCAGCATCGCGAACACGACGCCGACCACCAGTGTGCAAACGCGCAAATAGGCGGGACGGTTGCGGCGCTTATCGGTAAATCGTCCGCTCCACACACGAGTGATCGCAGCCCCCGTTTGCACAGCGCCCAGCGTGAGCGAAATCGTTAGCACGCTCACATGAGCGAAGTCGTGCAGGAAGACCGTGCCGAAGGTGAGCACAGCGATTTGCGGCATGGCGAGCACGGCCATGCCGAGCGCGGTGCTGAGCAGACGAGCGTCACGCAACGGCGTGTATGCGGCGGCCGGACGACCACCGGCGCTGGCCGTTGCCGGGCGCGGCGCTTCATGCAGTTCTTCCGGCGGTTCGAGCAACCACAGCCATGCCATGCCCGCTGCGGCCACGCACGCCACTGCCAGGCCGATGAAGACCCCGCTGAAACCGAAATGGACGGCCGTTCCCGGCAAGAGCAGCGCACCGATCCCGCCGCCCATCGGCACCGCGCACTGCCGCACGCTCATCGCGAGACCGCGCTCGCTGTCGTGGAACCATCGCATCACGGCGCGTCCGCTCGACCCGTTCACGCTACCGCCCAGCACGCCGATGGCCAGCATCCCGGCCGCGAGCATCGGCATCGACGGGACGAAGTGCGTCGTCGGCACGACCCACAGGCCGAGTCCGAGCAGCGCCGCCGCCGTCACCAGCAACCCGACAAGCAACACGCGCCGGTCGCCCCATCGATCCGTGAGCATGCCCCACGGCAATTCCGAGATGGCAATGCCCAGACCGATCATGCCGAGCACGAGGCCGAGGTCGCCGTTGGCCAGCGCATAGGCGCTGCGCATCTGGACGGCCGTCGCGGGAATACCGCCCATCGCCGCCGCGAAGCTGGCATTGGCCGCCACGCCGACGCCCAACACCTTCCAGCGATGATTGCGATTGAGTTGTGGGACGGTGACATCCGGGGCACGCGGCACAGCGGTGGCCGAAAGGCGATTCGGCGCGGCGGAGGCAGAGCAGAGACGTTCATTCATGAGTGACACGGTGCGCGGGCGGTAAACACGCGGCTCTGAAAGAAGAACGGGGGGCATCCCGGGGTCGCGCTTGCGCGTAAATCCGGATGACATGCTCCGCATCCTACGGGGGTACAATCCATCGGAAAAGCGGGAAAACTCGATGACATATATCGTGTTTTCCGGATTAACTCCGATAACCCGCCGACGTGCCATCCGCCCCGGGTCGTCCCGCATTTGCCCCACGAATCGCCGTTCTACCGAGTGCCGCCATGAATGCCCGCGCCTTCGATCTGACCCAGCTACGCACGTTTATCGCCATTCACGACGCCGGCAGCATTTCGGGCGCCGCCGAGCAAATCTTCCTGTCGCAGTCGACCGTCAGCGAGCAACTGAAGAAGCTCGAAGAGCGGGCCGGGCAGTCACTGCTCGTTCGTTCGCGAAAGGGCATGCGTCCCACGCCCGCAGGCACGCGGCTGCTCGCATACGCGCGTCAGATTGCAGCGCTGTCGGAAGCCGCGTTCGAAGACCTTCAGGGCGTGCTGCTCGACGGCGAGTTGCGCATCGCGATCACGGATTATTACCGTCCGCACGACGTCGCCCGCGTCCTCAAACGATTCACAAGTCTCTATCCGCGTCTGCGCCTGCATGTGAGCGCGATGCAGAGTTCGCAGATCGAGCGTTCGGCCATGACGGGTGAGCATTTCGACGTGGGACTGGCCTTGCGGCTGATGAACGAGGATGTCGGCGACGGCAACGCCACCCATGACGATCTCGGGGGCGCTTCGGCCACGCTGGTGCGGCGCGAGCGTCTCGTGTGGGCGATGGCGGCGACGCAGACGGCCCCCGTCGACGTGCCGCTGCCGCTGGTGACACTCCCGCGCTCGTGCGCATTGCAGACGCTTGTTGCGAGCGTGCTTGAACGGCACAAGATTGCGTATCGGGTGTCGCATTCGGCGGCCGGGGTCGCAGGCATGCAGTTGGCACTGGCCGCGGGCTTGGGGGTGTCTTGCCTGAATGAGTCAGCGCTCACGCCCGAGCTAATCGTCTGCCCGCCGTCGCTTGGGCTGCCGCCGCTGCCGCGCGCCGAATTCCATCTGCTGCCGGGACGTGCCGACGAAACCGACCTGATCCGACATGCGCGCAATGCGCTCCTGCGGCTGTTCGCGTGATACCTTTGCCGCTGATCTCGTTCTTGCCCGCTATTTGCGGCTGCCGTCATGCCGGAAGCTACGCCCAATCAACCGATTCGTCTGAATTTCAACACCCGCCGCGCGTTGCTGTTCGCGCTGACGGCAGAGCGTCTGTCGGCGTTTTACGAGCATGGGCAATGGATGACGGACAAGCAGGGCGCGACGCTCGCCCAGATGTGGCTATCGCGTTCGAAGTTGCAATTGCCGCTGGATGAGCGCCGTCTGCTGTCGTCGTTGAGCGACGATTTCGCCCGCGAGCTGGCGGGCACGCTCTCACGCGAAGCCGGGTTGTACACGGCGCATGAGATGACGGAATCGCTCGACGCGGACTATGCGTACGCGTCAGTGGTGGCGCAGGATCTGCTGGAAGATTGCACGCGACGCCTCGTTGAAGCGGGCATCACGGAATAGGGCCAATCGTCGGCCAATGCGCCACCATCTGCGCGCAGAATGGCCGGATACGTGTCAGGTCTTGATACCGCGCTCTTGCACGAGCACCCACGGTGCCACGACGACGGCCCACAGTTCGGGCGTACGTGCGGCGAAGTCAGCGGCGGTGTCGGCCTGCATGCGTTGCACCATGCCGGACGTCAGCCATTGCGTGACAGCCACTTTGTCGTCGTTGGCGACGGCTTCGGCGACCGAGACGAGGTCCCCGCCGGGCGTGACGAACAGCAGAACGCCGCGCGCGAAGAACGACTCCAGATCCTTCCAGTCGATCTTGGCGGTTTCGCCGAGCAGGCGCAGGTAGACCTCGCTGGGCTGCGTGGACGCATCGGAGGGCGTGGCGTGGGTTGAATCGGTGGGCTTGGCGGAATCCATTACAGCGGCCGGTGAAGAAAACCCGCATTGTAATGCGCCCCGGCGAGCGCGACGGTGGTAGCATCGGAACCCCGCGTGCGGGCCGGTGTCGCAGTCACATGGCACGGCTGCCGCGAGGTGGCTAACGTTTTACCGAGGACCCCGCATGCCCAAACAAAAAACCGACCCCAAGCTTGAACAGGCCCTGACGCGCGGCGACCTCGCCATGCGCCAGATCAACTCTGCCCGTGCAACCGCGCTGCTGCGCTCACTTGGCGAGATGATCGTGGCCGCGTCGGCGACGATCGGCGTCGAGGCAACGGTGGATGTGCCGAACGGCGACAAGGTCTACGACCCGGAAGACGGCGTCTGGCCGCAGGCGCTCGTGGTGTCGTTCGACGGCCCCATCGAAGAGATGGACGAAGAAGAACTGCGTACGGTGCAATTGATCGCCGACAAGCATCCGGAAACGTTCGTGGCGGTGTGGCACCGTGCGGACGGCAAGATCGGTCGTCAGGAAGCGCGTCCGCTCGCGATGGTCGCGTTCCTGACCGACGTCGAAGTGCCCTGGCTCGACGACGACGCTTAAAAGCTGCATCGATGCAAACGAGGGACGGCACCACTGCCGCCCCTCGCTTCGCACGCACCTGAACCGCCGCCCGAGGCTCACGCCCGGGCGGCGGTTTCGTTTGATGTCATTGGCGTTGCACGGCCTCGCGCGGTCCTGCGACCACGCGCCGATGCCAGACCGCGATCACGAGTCCGACCGCAATCCCCCCCGCGCCGAGCCAACCGGTCTGGCTGAGGCCGTCCCCAAACACGGCGAAACCGAACGCGGTGGCAAACAGCGGATCGCTCGTCTCGATGATCTGTACTTTGCTTGCCTGTCCGTGCGCCACAGCGCGCGTGGTGAAGTAGAAGCCGCCAATCGTGGGCAACAGGATCAGGGCGCTCAACGTCAACCACTGCCAGTCAACGGGCAGCGCGAACCCCTCCTGCATCAACGGGACCGACAGAAATACACTCCCGAACCCAAACAACCAAACCAGCTGCGGCAGTCCTGCGCCGATGCCAAACGCTTTAGAGAGAAAGATGAAGAGGGCGTAGCCACATCCGCCGGCCAGTGCGAGGACGATGCCTGCGACCGATCCGGTGACGCCGCTTTCGGAGAGACTCATGACACCGATACCCACGACGATCGCCAGAAATGCGACGGCCTTCTGGCGCGTGATGCGCTCGCCCAGGCAGAGCCCGGAAAGCACGATGGTGGCCCCGCCAGCGGCGTAAGTGAGAAAGGAGACGAGCGGAATCGACGCCTGTGCGAACGCTTTCGTCTCGAAGAAATAGAGGCAGAAGATGCCGAGAAACGCGAGGCAGGCGAAGTGATACCAGCGAGGCGCAAGCGCGGCCGTCCGCGTGCGCAGCGGCTGAGTCCTGCAACAAAGGACGAACACCAGCACGAACGCCCCGAAGCACTTCCAGAATGCAATCGACGCCGACGTCGCCCCTTGCTCGAACCCGAGACGCGTCAACACGCCGATCGAGCCATTCAGACCGGCCGCAATCAGCGCGCAGGCTTCGGAGCCAAATCGCACATCGGGCGCTTCGGTCGGCTTGATACCGATATCTCTCTGTTCCACGATCCCCTCGATAAGCCGTGTGCTTCGGGGGGAAAGCGTCGTAAATAAATCGAGTCGGGATTGTGCCAGCAGATGCCCATTGGCGGACGTCAATTCAGCGCCGAACGAGCGATTTCAGAATTTACGGATGACGCAGCGCAGTGAGTCACCCGTAAGCAAAGCAACGTCGCCTTAAAAAATCAGATCGACGCCAACGCAAACGTACTGCCAGTAGCGATCTTGTCGACGGCGCCGCCCTGACGGAAATGCAGGGCGTCGAATTCGCCGAGGACCGTCGCGCTGTCGCCGTGCACGTGCAACGCCACACCCTCAGGAATCGCGACGACGCCCTCATCCGGGTTGATCGCCAGATACTCCGCGAGACGCTCCTCACGCGACTCTCCGTTGTGCCCCGACGGCTTGCCGCTGATGAAGTGCGGGTTCACCTGGAACGGCACCACGCCTATCGCCTTGAGCGTCGGCGGCTCCACGATCGGCATGTCGTTCGTCGTGCGGATGGTCGGGCACACCACGTTCGCCCCTGCGCTCCATCCCACGTACGGCATGCCCGCATTCAGGCGCTCACGCAGCAACCCCACGATGCCCGCGTTGTACATCCGGTCGAGCAGCACGAACGTGTTGCCACCGCCGACCACCACCGCTTCCGCCTGCTCCACCGCCGCACGTGCGTCCTTGTGATGATGGATCGACGTCAGCTCGTAGCCGAAACGCTCGAACGACGGCTTCACGCGCGATTCGTACTCGTCGAAGCTGAACGTGATGCCACCCGCGTACGGCACGAACAGCACCCGCTTCGCGCGCCCCTTGAGCACCGCATGCACCTGATCCTCTGCATGCTCCAGATAGCCCGACACGCCCTTGCGCGAGCTGCTCATCATCAAGATCTGTTTCACGACTTCATGCCTCCTGGGCAGATGGTCTTTTTGGGGGAAACATCGAGTGTACCCGTCGCACGAACGATCAAATTCATGACGGAAGGAAAACGCCACACCGCATTCTCGGCGTCACTCCCCCATTTCTCATAAAGTGAAACGCCATACCGAATGCTGCAACTGCACACGAAAATTCGGGCATCGGCGGCAAAGCCTTATGGCGTCGATGTCATACGCAAACCCTTATCCCACCTATAAGCGGGGCGGGTGCCGGGACGCGAAATCCCGGGTTTCCGAGTGACCTGAGAAGGATTACACTCAGACTCTTATATAAGACTGACCCCGATTGCCCCATAACGTCTGTTCTTCTGACGATGTGACCGTCGCGAAATGCATCGGCGCACCGGCAAGAGGTCAGACGGAGTCGCGTCAACCTGGTTTTCAAACTCGAGTACAGCATCATGACTTCCACTTCCAAGCGTGGCGGCCTGACGGTCGCAGACAATCTGATCGCGTTCATCGAAAAGGAAGCCCTACCGGGCACCGGTGTCGATGTCGACGCGTTCTGGAAAGGCTTCGACGCCATCGTCCACGACCTCGCCCCGAAGAACCGCGCACTGCTCGCCGAGCGTGACCGCCTGCAAGGCGAACTCGACGGCTGGCACCGCGCCAACCCGGGCCCGATTGCCGACGCTGCCGCCTACCGCGCCTTCCTCGAAAAGATCGGCTACCTGCTGCCCGCCCCGGCCAGCGTAAAGGCCACGACGGCCGAAGTCGACTACGAAATCGCCGAACAGGCCGGCCCGCAGCTCGTGGTGCCGCTGTCCAACGCACGCTACGCCCTGAACGCCGCCAACGCACGTTGGGGCAGCCTGTACGACGCCCTGTACGGCACCGACGCCATCCCCGAGACCGGCGGCGCCGAGAAGGGCACCGGCTACAACCCGAAGCGCGGCGAACTCGTGATCGCCTTCGCACGCGGCTTCCTCGATCAGGCCGCACCGCTGGCCGAAGGCTCGCATAAGGACGCCACCGGCTACGCCGTCGAGAACGGCCAGCTCGTCGTGACGACCAAGAGCGGCAAGACGACGCTCGCCACGCCGACCCTGTTCGCTGGCCATCAGGGCGACGCCGCGAAGCCGACCGCCGTGCTGATCAAGCACAACGGCCTGCACTTCGAAATCCAGTTCGACGCGAATCACCCGATTGGCAAGACCGACGCCGCCCACATCAAGGACGTGCTCGTCGAAGCGGCCGTGACGACCATCATCGACTGCGAAGACTCGGTCGCCGCTGTAGACGCCGACGACAAGGTCGACCTCTATCGCAACTGGCTCGGCCTGATGCAAGGCACGCTGACGGAAGAAGTCGCCAAGGGCGGCAAGACCTTCACGCGGCGTCTGAACGCCGACCGCGAATACACCGGTGCCGACGGTCGCGCGCTCAAGCTGCATGGCCGCTCGCTGCTGTTCATCCGCAACGTCGGCCATCTGATGACGAACCCCGCCATCACCGACCGCGACGGCCACGAGATTCCGGAAGGCATTCTCGACGGCGTCGTGACCGTGCTCGCCTCGCTGCATGACCGCAAGCATCGCCTGAACTCGCGCACCGGCTCGATCTACATCGTCAAGCCGAAGATGCACGGCCCGGCCGAAGTCGCGTTCGCCGACGAACTGTTCGGTCGCGTCGAAGACCTGTACAGCCTGCCGCGCAACACGCTCAAGATGGGCATCATGGACGAAGAGCGCCGCACCAGCGTGAACCTCTCGGCCTGTATCGCAGCCGCTGCCGCACGCGTGGCCTTCATCAACACGGGCTTCCTCGATCGCACGGGCGACGAAATGCACACCGCGATGGAAGCCGGTCCGATGATGCGCAAGGGCGACATGAAGTCGTCGGCATGGATCACGGCATACGAGAAGAGCAACGTGCTCGTGGGTCTGGCTGCGGGCCTGCGTGGCCGCGCACAGATCGGCAAGGGCATGTGGGCCATGCCGGACCTGATGCACGCGATGCTCGAACAGAAGATCGCGCATCCGAAGGCCGGTGCGAACACCGCCTGGGTGCCGTCGCCGACCGCCGCGACGCTGCACGCGCTGCACTACCACGTGGTCGACGTGCAAGCCGTCCAGCAAGAACTCGAAAAGATCGATTACGCGAAGGAGCGCGACGCGCTGCTCGCCGGTCTGCTGACGGTGCCGGTCGTGGCCAAGGCCGAGTGGAGCGCTGAGGAAATCCGCAAGGAAATCGAGAACAACGCGCAGGGCATTCTCGGTTACGTCGTTCGCTGGATCGATCAGGGCGTGGGCTGCTCGAAGGTGCCCGACATCAACGACATCGGCTTGATGGAAGACCGCGCGACGCTGCGTATTTCGAGCCAGCATCTGGCGAACTGGATGCGTCACGGTGTGATCACGCGCGAACAGGTCGAAGAGACGATGAAGCGCATGGCCGCGGTCGTGGACAAGCAGAACGCGGGCGACAAGCAGTACGTGCCGATGGCCGGTAACTTCGACAACTCGCTGGCGTTCAAGGCCGCGAGCGCGCTGGTGTTCGAAGGTCTGACGCAACCGAACGGCTACACCGAGCCGCTGCTGCATAAGTACCGTCTTGAGTTGAAGGCGAAGCAGCGCGGTTAAGCGCGATACCCCGGGCGATACCCGGCGAGACGGCAACGAACTTCGTGCCGTCTCGCTGGGACACCGCCGCTGCGTCATGCCGCGAGTTGAAAGTCCCCTGTGTGGCGAACAGTTATACGTTGCAGCAAGGACATCTCAAATTCCATAACGGCCGCCCACTCTTGTGGGCTCGAATCGGTCACACTATCCCTGTGCAAGGGATATGTCACCGGAAACCCGGCAGACATCATGGCGTCAGTATGCCGCCCGCCGTACGACAGCACGTTCGCCCCTTTTCCATCGTCTCTCCCCAGCGAGAGCGCCGTCTTGAGAATTGACGACGGTTCCTGAAACGCCGTTTCCATTCCGCCGATACCAAACTGGTTACTGCATAGCGTGATCTTGTCCGGCCACGTGACGATGTCGAAGACAGCAAACCCTTCGCACAGTGCGTACCGAATCGACAGACATTCGTCGGCCCCTCCGCAGACAACGACTACCGTGTTGCGGGCCGTAACGGAGCCTCCTGCTTGCCTGCGCACTTCCAGTGCCGCCATATCGCGAAACATGCGATCTTTGGCGTCGGCCAGGATTCTGCCCGCTTCGTCCATGCAGTCGATCAGCACAACGTGCTTGCCTACAAGCTCAGCCCGTAAAAAATTAATGACGCCCGGATCAACAGCATCTGCGGGTTTCGCTGGGACTGTCACATTGGCAGACGCGGTTGCTCCGCAGAGATCGGCTCGCATGATGGTTGCTCCTTTTTGAACGCGAAATGCCCGGCGAAAACCATTCGCCAAACTTTGTGCGCCGGCGTCTCACAATTGCACTGCGTACGAAGGCGCACCACCGGCACAGTCTTACGCAACGCGTGACCGGCGACTTTTGTTATTCGCTTTTGGCAGACACTCGATTTCTCCCTAATCGCCGCTGCGCCCCGAATGCCACGCTCCCGCGCATTCCCCCGGGGACTTATCACCTGAGGCTCGCCGAGTTACCCTGTTGCACGTCTTCGTCATTTTCAGGAGCCGGCTGCGCATGGATGTCATCGATCCCGCCATCGCCCTGCAACGCGCCGAACGGCGCGCGCTGTCATTCCTTCTCGTCGCGCTGGCGATCTTCATCGTCACCCTCTTCATGCCTGTGCACTTCCTGACAGGCTGGGTCCGCGCGGCAGCCGAAGCGGCGATGGTCGGTGGACTGGCGGACTGGTTCGCCGTCGAAGCGCTGTTCCGTCGTATCCCGATCCCGGGACTCTCGCGACACACGAACATCCTCATCCGCAAGAAGGACGCCCTCGGCGACGGCCTCGCCCGCTTCGTGCGCGAGAAGTTTCTCGACACACCGTCCGTCGTGCGCCTCATCGAACAGCAGAATCCCGCCGACGCACTCACGCGCTGGCTCGGCTCCTACGAGAACACGCGTCAGTTGAGCGCTGTGCTGGTGAAGGTCACGAGCGGTGTGCTCGACGTGATGGACGAACGCAACGTGCAGGCCTTCATCCGTCGCGCGCTCGACACGATGATCGACCGTCTCGATCTGTCGCAATCGGCAGCTGCGATTCTCGACACGCTCACCCGCGACGGACGCCATCAGGCCTTGCTCGACGAAACGCTCGACTATCTCGTCGAACTGCTCAACGAGCCGCAAACGCGCGAATTCATTTCGGCGCGCATCGTCGATTGGCTCAAGTCCGATCACCCGAAGAAGGAGAAGGTCTTGCCGTCTGAATGGATCGGCAACAAAGGCTCTGACATGATCTCTGCGGCCGTCACACGACTGCTTGCTCAGATGGAAGCAGACGAATCGCATCAACTGCGTCAGGCATTCGACCGTGCAGTGGCGGGGCTGATCGAACGACTGAAACACGATGCCGATTTTCAAGCGAAGCTAGACGGCTTCAAAACCCAACTGAAGGGCGACACCGCGTTGAACGCCTACGTCGGCGGTCTGTGGAACGAATGGCGTAGTTGGGTGAAGCAGGATCTCGCGAAGGAAGAGTCAGTGATCGGCGCGAAGATCACTGGCGCAGCGGCGTGGATCGGTCAGGAACTCGCCCGCAGCGAATCGTTGCGAAAAGCGCTCGACGCGCAACTCAGAGATGCGGCCGAGCGCATGGCCCCGGGCTTTGCCGACTTCGTGACGGAACACATCCGCGCGACGGTGCATGGATGGAACGCGGAACATCTTTCACGACAAATCCGCCTGAGCGTCGGCCAAGACCTGCAATACATCCGCATCAACGGCACGCTCGTCGGCGGGTTGATCGGCGCGGTGCTGTATTTGATCGCTCAGGCACCGGTATTGATGGGACGTTAGGGGCAAACGCGGTCGTTGATATCGGTTCCGATTATTGGGGATCCGACTTCAGCCGCATATCCATCCAACCCCACTTGCCGTTGATGAGCGAATGCTCCTGCTCTTCCACGTTGCTTCGATCCAGGGTCGCGTACATGGCATGGAATCTGTCGCCGGGATCTCTCGCGCTGGGGTGCGCCTTTTGCCATCCTTCGACCGCAATTTTCATGGCCTCAACCACGAGCGGCGTCTCTGACTCCGGCAAGCACGCAGGCCTTCCTGCTTCCGGGGCATGCGCGACTTCGATGAAGTGCGTGCAGTGAAGATTGCGAATCCCCTCGGGATCGCCGGGGAACACGATGCCGATGGATTCGATGGGCTTGCCGGGGCCTTTTTCATTGAGGGCGTTGGCGTAGCGGAAAAACATATTTACCCGGTTGCTACCGCCGTACGTCAACAGCACAAGTTGGTCACTTGGATACGGACGCTTGCCGCCGTGCGTTTGCCCGTCCTCCGATTGATGAAAGCGCTCCTTCAATAGCGTCAGGTGCTCGGCGTAATATTCCAATTGAATATCAAGCGTCGCCTCATCGGAACCGGGTCCGTAATCGCCAAGCACCATGAGGTATTTCGATCCTATGGCCTCGGCTAGCGCCGCGCGGTAGGCGCTGTCGGTTGCGGCGGGTCCGGTCGTCTGTGTGACGGCGAGGGCATTCGGGGGTTGAACCGTCCCGGTGTTAAGAGCAGAAAGCATGGCAATTCTCCTGTCAAACGTTTGCGGAAAATTCACTTGGCCGTGACTCGGCGCCATGTGTTCGTATCGTTTGCTTATCGTTTGTGTGGGCGGGAATCACGCAGTGCGAGCTTTTGACATTGCGTCGGGATAAAGAGACTCGCACGCCTGCATCGTGGGCTTACGCTCCCCGACAAACTTGCGGTTTTCGCTCATCACATCTCATGTGTCACACACGCATGACTTCAGCAGCAGATCCATCGTCGAGCGCCAGCCCATTCCGCGTCCAGCGAACTTCGGGCATTGCATCCGCGTTCTTGAAGAACCGGACACCTGCAGCTTCGAGTTCCGCACGTCGCCTGCGGAAAAGCGCATGTTCATCAAACCAATCCGGATCGGCACGCTCATCCCCTTGCTGAAGACCGTACTCCTCAAGCACGATAACGACATGACCTTCTCGGGCCGCTTCCAGCGCGTCATGGACACCATCCAATGCCGCGCCGAAGATCACCATGATCTGCTTTTCTCCCTCGTTGACCTGCGAAGCAATGCCGAGCACTTCGCTGCAAACCGTTCCGACGTTCAGACCACCATTGCCTCTCGGAAAATCACGCGTGCAAATCATGTGACATTCGGGGTCGCTGTCATCCGTCTGCCGAATCGCGTCATGCGAATAGATGTACAGACAGTCGCAGTGCATGTCATTGGCAAACAAGAATGAACTGTCGCTGCGGCGCGAGTTTGCGTCTTCACGGCAGACGACCGCGTAATACTTAGCCTCGACGGCAGACTTGATACCCAGCTTTTGTGCGACGACTGTCATGGCTTTCGAGACGGCCGGTCTGTCCTTGTAATCCGCAATTTGCGACGTGACAAACGCGACAGTGACCTTGCCCTCGACGTACTTCGCGATCTCCCACGCCAGTTTGGAATCGTAGACGCTCCGAAACATGACGCCGTCAGTCGCACCATCGGTGCAAACGGCTAAACCGTGGTCGTTTGCTAATTCTGCGTGGCATGAGGCCGAAGCGTCCTCGAAGGCGATCACGGTAAATCCGTCCGCCCGCGCAGCCCGCACGTGACCGTTCGACTGTGGATTTCCGGGCAGGAGTAACAGGCTTTTGCCGCTCGCCGCTTCACCAACGACGTCAAGGATCAATCGCTTCCTGCCATGATCGATTGAAACAAGTCCAGATCGGTACCAATCGGGCAACTCGGGTAACCATAACCGAGCCTCGCGTTCGTGATAATTTCGTCCGGTTTGATGAGCGGTGATTTGGACGAGAAGCAATGAGCATCGGTATGCCGCAGCGCGAATTTCGTCGACATAAGCGCACGGGCTTTCCATGACGATGACTAAACCCATCCCCGGTGTTAGTGCTTTCAGATCCATCAGCGCTGCAATAATCGCCTGTCGAGCCAAGTGGGGAGTTTGAAAACCCTCCAGATCGCCCGCGATGACGACTGCATGCTTGCCGTTGATGCAACTTTCGAGCTGCCATTTGAATTCGTCGACCTGATCACGCTCCAACGCCGCATCCGTACGTCCGATGTTGAGCGACGCCAAAGACAAAGTGCCACCAATATTCATCCCAGGTCTCCATGAACACGCGTTCGTATGCCGTCATCGTGTTCCTTCGAGCCAGCGGATCACTTGCAGTAATCGCCCGGGTTAGCGGCCGGCGATCCGTCGGCGCACTGTCTGCCGTACGCAACGCCCTTGCCAACGTCGTTACAAACGCCCTGTTTTGGGGCATCCTCTCGCGCAACAAGGCCCCATGCGGGCTTAGCGTCGATCCGAAGAGCGATCGACGCTAATATCGATAAAATTTATCGATATATAAAAAATCAAAATTATATTTATACAAGACCCTTCCCTATAGTTCGGTCCGAATCGCGCCAACTTTCGCAAGCGCGCGGACTTAGACCTTAGAGAAGCACACCTCATGAAGACCACGATTCTGGCCCGCCTGGGCCTTGCCGGCTCTATCGCTGCCATCGCCGCCATGGGCCTCGCCGCCACCGCCGCACACGCACAAAGCAACGTCACGATTTACGGCCTGATCTCGGGCGGCGTGGGGTATGTGAGCAATACGGGCGGCAGCAAGAATTGGCAGGCACTCTCGGGCACCAACCAGAATCCGCGCTGGGGCTTCCGTGGCTCCGAAGACCTCGGTAACGGCACCAAGGCCATCTTCACGCTCGAAGCGGGCTTCAGCATCGTGAACGGTACGGGCGCACAGAACGGTCGTGCGTTCGGTCGTCAATCGTTCGTCGGCCTCTCGGACAAGACCTGGGGCACGTTCACGCTGGGTCGTCAGTACGACACGATTCACGACTACGTTGGCCCGATCATCATTTCGAGCAACGGCGTGAACATCGGCGATAACGACAACGGCTACAACGACCTGCGCATGCAGAACTCGGTGAAGTGGGTCAGCCCGACGGTTAGCGGCTTCCACGGCACCGCGCAATACGGTTTCTCGAACTCGGCCACGGGCTTCCGCAACAACAACGCCTACAGCTTCGGCCTCGGCTACAAGTACGGCGACTTCGACTGGAACGCCGCCTATGCGCAATACAACAATCCGTTTAGCGGCACGAACAACGACGGCGCCATCGCCAACGACTACGCCAGCCCGCTGCTGATCTTCTCGAAGAGCGCCACGCGTGCGAACGTCTTCGCGAGCCAGCAACGCATCTTCGCCACGGGCGGCTTCTACCGCTGGGGCCCGGCGCTCATCGGCGCGATGTTCTCGGACGTGAACTACACGTACCTCGACAACTCGCACCTGCATCTCCAGAACTACAACCTGACGCTGAACTACAACGTCACCCCGGCGCTGGTGCTGGGCGCGGCGTACGGCTTCACGTCGGGCAAGTACGATGTGATCAACACGCGCCCGCAGTGGCATCAGGTCAACCTGCAAGCCGACTACTGGCTGTCCAAGCGTACGGACGTCGCACTCACGCTCAACGCACAGCAAGCCGCAGGCGACGCCAAGTACGCACAGCTCTTCGGCTACGCTGCGTCGAGCACCAAGCGTCAGATGGCCGTGACGCTGGGCATGCGCCACACGTTCTAATTCAAGCGGGTTCGACAACATGACGACAATGACCGAACTGAAAGACACGACGACCGACGACCGCCAGCGCAGCCGTCGCAGCTTCCTGCGCACGTCGTTGGCGGCGTCGATGGCCACCGTCGGTGCATCGATGACCGGCAGCGCCTTCGCGCAAATGACGAAGACCGAAGGTGCCTCGCCGCTCACGGCGGAAGGCTCGCCGCGTCGCACCGTGATCATCGACTGCGACCCGGGTCAGGACGACGCCGTCGCCATCCTGATGGCGTTGGGCGCGAGCGATCAGATCGACCTCAAGGCGTTGACGGTCGTGGGCGGCAACGTGCCTTTGAGCCTGACCGAGCGCAACGCGCGCATCGTGCGCGACTGGGCCGACAAGACCAAAACGCTGCCGGTGTACGCCGGTTGCCCGAAGCCGCTCATGCGCGAACTCGTGACGGTGGCGAATGTGATGGGCCGCTCGGGTCTCGAAGGCGCGCCGCTGCACGACCCGCGTGCGCCGCTCGCACCGCAGCACGCCGTTACGTATCTGATCGACACCCTGCGCGCAGCGGCACCGGGCAGCATCACGATCGTCGCCATCGGCCCGCTCACCAACATCGCCACGGCACTGACCGCCGCGCCCGAAGGCGCGAAGGCCATACGTGAAATCGTGTTGATGGGCGGTGCGTGGTTCGAGCGCGGCAACTACACGCCGGCGGCGGAGTTCAACATCTTCGTCGACCCGGAAGCCGCGAGCATCGTGCTCGGCGCAGGCGTGCCGGTGACCATCGTGCCGCGCGACGTCAGCCTCAAGACGCTGATCACGCCGGAGCGCGTGGCCCCGTTCCATGCACTGAAGAATCGCTGCGGCCCGATCGTCGGCGACATCTTCAACGCTGCGCTGGCGTATCAGAAGCGCCGCCGTGGCGTGGACGAAGCCCCGATGTACGACCCGTGCACCATCGGCTATCTGATCGACCCGACGATGTACGGCGGCCGTCGCGTGAACGTGGCTGTGGAGACGACGGGCCAGCTCACGCTGGGTGAGACGGTGGTGGACTGGAACGGTCGCACGAAGCGTCCGGTGAACGCCCTGTGGCTCACCGACATCGATGCCGACCGCTTCTACGCAACACTGCTTGAGCGCATTTCGCGTCTGCCGTAATCGCGCGGCATCGCAGAACGACTGAAGCAAACGAACACGGCGGCCCATCGAAAAGATCGGCCGCCGTGTTTGTACGTATGAACCGACGATGAACGCGCGAGAGGTGCCGTCGATTCACGTCGCCAGATGTTGCGCAATCCAGTCGCGGCACGCACTCACCTGCGGGCCGCGCTCTTTGCCGACGAGCGACATCAGCGCGACGGTGCGCGTCACACGCGGCGCGATCACGTCGAGCGCCACGAGCGCGGGGTCATGCAAATGCAGGGTGTAAAGCTTGGGCAGGATGGCTAACGCGAGACCGCTTCGTACCAGCGCATAAAGCGGCTCGGTGTATTCCATGCGGTACTTCGGTTCGAGTCGCAGGTTTTGCGAGCCGCCCGTGCGTTGCAGGGAATCGCTGACGTTGCCGCGCACGAACACGGCCAGATCGCGCTCGGTGAGTTGCGACCAGTTGACCGACTCGGCGGACGCCAGCGCATCGTCGCGACGCGCCACGAGCACGATCTCGTCGTCGAACAGATCGTCGCAGCGAAAGCCTTCGGTGTTGGCCGCGTGACCGGCTTCGTCGGCCTCGTCGCGAATCCCGACGCCAAGGTCGATTTCGCCCCGGGCGAGCGCGGCGACCAGTTCGCTGTTCGGCAGATCGGACAGCGCAAAGCGCACGTTCGGATGAGCGTCTCGCAAGCTGCCCAACACCGGCAACAAGCGTGCAGCGACCGACGGAATGAAGCCGATGCGCACCGTCTGCGCCTGCAACGTGAAGGTGCTGGTCATGTCGTCGAACGTGCCGCGTGCGGCGTTGAGCAGTCGCTCAGCCAGCGGCAGGATGGTGGTGCCGGCTTCGGTCAGCGTCAAACGATGCGCCGAGCGCTCGAAGAGACGCCCGCCGAGCAGGAACTCGATCTGACGGATGGCGGCGGTGAGCGCCGGTTGCGTGACGGAGAGCGCCTGCGCTGCCTGCGTGAAGCTGCGTGAATGGGCGAGGGCGACGAAGTACTGCACCTGCCGCAGCGTCAGCGCGGGCAGCGGCGGCACCTGCGGGGTGGCTGTGGAAGCGGTGGCAGCCATGGAAGCGGCCGGTGTTGTGGACGCAGGCGGCTCGCCCGCGCGGTTCGCAGTGTTTTCGTTACGACGGGACGAACTCGCCATGGCACGCTCCAGAGGTTCCGGCAGTCAGTGTGCCGGACACAACAGTTTTGCGACGCTGGCCAGCCAGGGTGACCCCGGGGAAGCCCCGGAATTCGCCAGTGTCACGAAGAATAGATTCGAATTATCGAATCATAAGTAATTTCATTTTTTATTTATAGTCGCACGCACGTAAAGTGCCACGCAAAGACCTTCTATTCTTGGCTTATGCAGACCTCTTCTCCTGAGCACAACGAGCGCGTAGCGCCTGCCGGGCACGGCCAATCCCATGCGGCGACCGCCCCCGGCGGCTGGCTTGAGCGCCGTTTCGCCATTGGCAAACGCGGCTCCAGCGTGCGCACCGAAGTACTCGCCGGTATCACCACATTCCTGGCTGCGGCGTACCTGCTCGTCGTGATTCCGTCGCTGCTCGCCACGGGCGGCATGGATCGCGGCGCGGCCACCACGTCGGTCATGCTGGTGTTCGTGCTGTTCTCGCTGCTGATGGGCTTCTACGCGAACCTGCCGTTCGTCGTCGGTCCCGGCATCGGCGGCTCGGTTATCGTGGGCGTCACGCTCGCGGCCACCGAACACGTCGCCTGGCAGACGGGCATCGCCATCGCGTTCCTCTCCGGCCTGCTGTTCCTGCTGCTCACGGTGATCGGCGCACGCAGCGTCGTGGCGCGTCTGATCCCGACGGCCATCAAGCTGGGTCTCGGTGCCTCCATCGGCCTGTTCATCGCGGTGCTGGGCGTGCGTAACGCGGGCATGGTCATCGCCAATGCCAAGACGAATGCCTTCGCGCTGGGCGACTTCAGCAAACCGGGCACCATCGTGGCGCTGATCGGTCTGGGCGTTGCCGTGCTGCTACAGGGCCGCAAGGTGCCGGGCGCGATCCTCTGGTCGATTCTGATTGCCGCACTCGCCGGTGTGCCGCTGGGCGTGACGAAGGTGCCCGAGTCGTTCATCTCGCTGCCGCACAGCATTGCGCCGGTGGCGTTCCAGCTCGATCTGAAGAGCGCGCTGACGATCTCCGCACTGCCGTATCTGTTCGCCTTCTTCGCGGCGGAATTCTTCTCGACGCTGGGCACCACGCTCGCCGTCGGCGGTAAAGCCGGTTTGCTCGACGAGCACGGCAATATGGAAAACATCAACCGTCCGTTCCTCGTCGATTCGATTGCGGCGACGGGCGGTGCCCTGCTGGGTATCCCCGCACTGACGGCGCTGGTCGAATCGGCCGCCGGCGTCGAAGCGGGCGGACGTACCGGTCTGACGTCGATTGCCGCCGCCGTGATGTTCGCGCTGGTGTGCTTCTTCGTGCCGGTAGCACTGGCCATTCCGAAGGAAGCCACGGCACCCGCACTGATTCTCATCGGTCTGTCGATGTTCAGCACGATCCGTCATGTGCCGTTCGACGACTTCAGCGATGCCTTCCCCGTCCTCGCGATGGTACTGCTCACGCTGCTCTCGAACAGCTTCGGCACCGGTATCGCGGGCGGCCTGCTGTGCTACGTGCTGGTCAAGGCGCTGATGGGCCGCTTCAAGGAATTGCCGTGGGGCCTCTACGTGCTGGCGCTGCCGCTGGCGTATTACTTCTGGACGGTCGTGGGGCGTCACTGATCGACCGGCTGGCGCACGAGACGCCTCGCGCCGGCCCCCCATGCCGAAGACTTCACCAAGACAAGACGTTATGACAGAGACACCGGGCCACGTGCCCGCCGCACGCACCGGCGTGCAGATTCAGCAAGCGCACCGCACGTTCTTCCATGCGATGCCGAAGGTGGAATTGCATTGCCATTTGCTCGGCGCAGTGCGTCACGACACGTTCGTGGCGCTCGCCGAAAAGTCGAACGCGCCGCTCGATCGCGCCGAGATCGACGGCTTCTACACGCGCGGCGAAAAGCCCGTCGGCGTGCTGCGTGTGCTGCGCGCGCTCGACGAACATCTGCTGATGTCGCCGGACGATCTGCACCGCATCGCCTACGAATATCTGGCGGACGCCGCCGAGCACAACGTGCGCTACAGCGAGTTCTTCTGGAACCCGACGGGCACCGTGCGCACGTCCGGCATTCCTTACGCGAAGGCGCAGGACGCTATCGTCGCCGCCATTCGCGACGCCCAGCGCGACTACGGCATCATCGGTCGTCTCATTCCGAGCATCGACCGTGAAGCCGACCCGCGCGAAGCCGTCGAAATGGTCGAGTGGATGCGCGCGCATCGCGCCGACGAAGTCATCGGCATCGGCATCGACTATCGCGAGAACGACCGTCCGCCCGAGCTGTTCTGGAAGGCCTATCGCAATGCGCGTCTCGCAGGCTTCAAGACGACGGCGCACGCGGGCGAATTCGGCATGCCCTGGACGAACGTCGAAACCGCGGTCGAACTGCTCAAGTGCGACCGCATCGATCACGGCTACACCATCGTCGACGCGCCGGACTTCGCGCGCGAATGCGCCGAGCGCGGCATCGTCTTTACCGTCGTACCGACGAATTCGTACTACCTGCGCACGCTCACACCGGAGCGCTGGGCGAAGGATCACCCGATCCGTCGCATGCCCGGCCTCGGTCTGAAGATTCATCCGAACACGGACGACCCGACACTGCACAAGGTCAACCCCGCGCAAGCGTGGGAGCTGATGTTCAGCCACTTCGGCTTCTCGCTCGGCGACCTGCGCGAGTTCATGCACAACGGGCTGGACGGCGCGTGGATCGACGACACCACGCGACGCGACTGGCACCGCAGCTTTGCTGCGGACTTCGACGCCGCGCGCAGTGCGCTCACCGATTCATTGGCGGGCTGACACCCCGCAGCAACACGTTTCCTTGGTCTCACCCGACCTTCAGCCGCCTTCGGGCGGCTTTTTTTTGCCTGACGATTTACCCGACGACCGGCCGAACGATAAAAGATTTCAATTCGAATTACACGAATCGGGCAGACGGGAAATATCAGAATCATTTCGCATGATTCACCCCAAATACGCGCACCTGTCTATTCGACGTGACAGCGAGCCATTAACATGCGTCCCGGTTACAACATCTACCGGAACACCGCATCATGCAACACCCATTCCGCGCGCTGCCACACGGCACGGAACGCACTAACGATTCCCCGCAACATTCGCCACTCACGGGAATGCCGCAACGTCAGCTGAACGAAATGCTCGACGTCATTTCCCATCGCTTTGGCCTGCATGGCCTTCAAGCACAAGCCTCTCCGGGTGCTGGCATTACGCTCGATAACGGCGATGCGCTCTATTTCCGCGCCAACGAAACGGTCGATACGTTCGACGTTTATTTCCGTGTCGACGTGCCACCGGCGGTGCTGATTCAGCCTCATCTAATTCATCTGATATCGGAAAACTGTTTTTCTGATATCACCCGCTCTCCGATGCTTTTCATTGAAGAAACGGAGGGCATCTTATTACTCGGATTCACGGACGTTGATTATGAAGATATTCATAAAGATGCTGAAGGGAATATCGACGTATTTTTCTCCGAGTACCGAAAGCTGGTTCAATTTCTAAGAAACGAGGTCTATTAATTCATTATGTTGACAGTTCATTCCAACCTTGCGCGCGTGCATTCCACCGGCAGCCTTCTTGAGATGACGTTGGGCGCGCAGATGATGAGCCGCGCACGCGTCGCAAGCGAGTTCGACAATCGCGCACTGGAGCGGCATGTACAAATGGCGCCGGAACGGCCCATGCCCGCCCTGAAAATGGGCTTCGGACGACTCACACGCACCGATTCAACGGACTCTGTCGATTCGCTGCCCGACATCAAGGTGTTCGATGAGTTTCGCAGTCGCGACGCCGGACGCAATCTCTTCGATTGCGCGCCTTACTACGCGAAGGCTTCGGCACGCGTGGAGTTCGAGCGCAAGCTTGGGCAGACGCTGTGCGATGCCCCCGAGATTCGTGACATCGCGCGACGCATCCGTGCGCTGACCGGTGCACCGATGCGGTTCGAGGACTTCGACGCCAAAGCGCAGGCGAAAATCGTCGCCGAGCAGGTTGGGATTGGCGGCGCAGACGAATGTCTGAACTCGCGCGATACGCTCGACGCCCACGTGCTCGCGACGCTGATCAAGGCGGAAGCCGAGCATTTCAACGACCCGCACGCCCCGGACGAGAAGCGCCGCCGCAACATGTTCAATGCCGCACCGCACCGCGAGAACCCCATGCATCCGTGGAATCTCCGCGAGTTCGACGTGCCCATCGCCGAGATCAAATCGCCGATTCAGCTTCCCGATCGTATTCGCGACGTCATGCAAAGCCGCTGGGAGACGTTACGGCACAACCCTGCGGGCGAAGATGCGTTCCTCAAGGTCCTCCAACGTTTCGGCGTGGATCGCGTGATGCGCGAAGAGGGATTCGCAGCGGGCGCGAATGTCGTCGACTACATGTTCCGATGCGACCTGGATGAGCGCCGCAAGCTGCTGCACGACGTGCTGGACATCACGTGGAGCACGGCGGAGTACACCAACGACGAAGACAACGGACGGTGGCTGAATCCGATTGGCGCGCATGTCCGCCAACATCGCACCGGCGACCGCTCGAACATGGTCAGGACGTCGGACCGCAACGATCCGGCGATCATCAACTTCGCGCTCGGGGCCATCGTGCACGACAAGCCTGTCATCTCCGGACCGAGCGGACATACGCTGCGCTACCTGAACCACTACGCACAGTGCCGCGCAATAGCGTCATATTCGGGCGACGTTTCGGATTGGCCGTCGCTCGCCGAAGCGCGCATGGTGATGATGGCGAACCTGATGCCACCGAAGAACCACCACTCGTATCACGAGATCATGTCTGCATCGATCGGTGTTTCGGACGGCACAGAGATGCTTCACTATCGCGACCGCGCCACGTATGCGGATCTCAACGATACGGCGCTCGGCGCCCAACTGCTGTCGAAGTTGAAGGAAGAAGCGCGTCGTATGCCTGCGGACGCGTAGGTGAAGGGGTAACGGTGCGATCAAAGGAGCGATTCGACGCGGCGGGGGACTGGCGTGACGTCAGCCAGCATCACGACTCGTCGCCCGAGCTTTCGCTTTCGGTGTCGAGCGAGTAGTCGAGCACGACCGGTTGATCGTAGGCGCGCAGCGATTGCGGCGCGTCGACGAAGCGATCCGAGATGGCTTGTGCACGACGTGCCGCCACGTCCGGCGTCGACGCCAACGTCGACTGCGCGATGTGTTGCACTTCGTTTGCAAACGCCATCCCGATGCGCTGGCTACTGCGGTGAAGCACGAACTTGCCGTTTGCCGGATCGAACAGGCCGCCCTGTGTTCGACTCTCCGCTTCGACTTCGGCGCATGCCGCGCAGGGTACGAAGCGCCCGGCCATCGGCACGGTGATCAACGCGTTGTCTGGCAGGCCCAGTCGGGTGGTCGCCTCGCGATGCCACACATCGACATGCTGGGCGATGGCCGACTCGATGCACTGCTCGGCGTGCATGGTTTGCGTGACGCCAGCCGGCAACGCAGCAAGCTTCGGCGTGTTGCCCTCCATCGGCGTGTGCACGACCAGATCGCGGAACGTCGGCGTAGCGCTCGCGGCGTCTTGCAGCACACGGCACAAGGTATCGAACGCATCGTCGAGTTGACGCAATGCGCTGTCTACCGGTAACGCCCCCTCCGAGGGTCGTCCAATGCCCGCTGTCACTTCGGCACGCGCCGCTGTGCGCATGCCCGCCAGCCCGTGACCGTCGACATAGTGATGTCGCAGTTTGGCGATATCACGCACGCGCCGGGACATCACCATCGCGTCCCAACGGCGTACGTCCTCTCGTGCAGGACGCCGTGGCGCGCCCATCATCAGACTGTCGTCCGTCAGCGCGAGATGCAACGCTTCGCGAATGCGGCTCGCATGAAAATTCGACGCGATATGCACGCGTCCACCGAACACGCTCACCTGAACTTCCAGCGGATCGATATCGAAGCGCGCACGCATCGTCATGTTCACGGCGATCGCGATATGCCGCAGCGACTGCGTGACGCGGTCGAAGCCGAGATAGCGCTTGGGTGCGGGCGGATCGATGGGACGGCGCACGATGCGCGACGCGTCCGACGGGCTGAGGTAGTAGTAGCGAGCGGGGTCGTTCGGCACGCTCGATGTCTGCGGTGCCTGCGATACACAACGGGCGGCAACCCCACGCGCGATGACCGAATCGAGGGCCGAGGCTTCATATTCGGGCAGCACCTGCGCGTTGTGAAGCGAGCGGGCGAGGGAGTCGGTCATCCCGGTCGCCGCGTTGATCGGTTCGGAACGACAGACCGCGTCCTGCGAGGCTCGCAAGCCATAAGCGATGGGCATGATTCGGGGAAATCCGGGAAGGGGTTGTGTCGGACGCCAGCGACGTCAGTCGGATAGCGATGCGCGGCGCGCTTCTCCTGTGTGCGTTTTCGATGTTCTCTTGCCACGCGCCGGAAGCAGTCGGGCGGATTCTACGGATGCCCATTTGCGCCGCTTCTGTATTTGATACCGATGTTGTCGCGAGACGTCCGCAACCAGCGGTGGCTCGATGCGTCGCATGCCCGTTGCGCCCTTTCCCAGACGCCATGAAAAAAGCCGCCGACCTGATGCCGGTCGGCGGCTTCGCATCGCTTGGGGTCGATGCGTGGGTACTGCTGTACTGCGCTACTGCTGTACTACAGGGCCGGTCAAAGACGGTCAGATTACGAACGGCTGTCCTGTGCGAACACGTTGCGGTCGCTCAGTTGCGCACGCACGTCGGCGCGGCTCAGCGCTGCGGCAGCCGGAGCGGCATCTTGCGCTTGGGCGGCGGCCACCAGCGGTGCGCCGGTTTCGCTTTGCAGCAGTTGGCCGTTTGCGGCGGCCTGAACCAGTTCGGCACGGACTTCGGCGCGGCTCAGTTGGCTTTGCGTAGCGGCCGGCACGTCAGGCGTGTTGTCGTTGTAACGAGCGTCTGCGAAAGCCGAAGCGGAAACGAACGAAGCGGCGGCAACAACGGCGGCAAGGATACGGGTGTTCATGGTGAGACTCCTGTCAATTTGGTTGAATACTTCGGGTTCAGCTAGCGTTCGGGGCATCATCAGCGTCGAGGCCGGGGGGCACTTCGTTTTGCTGCGTTGCGGTGTCCGTCGCGTTGGCATGAGTGAATCTTAGGGAAAACCCGTGGTTTTTTCGCAACTGAGCGTCTACGAAATGCAACCGATCGTCCGATTCGAAAAAACTATTGAAAATCAACCGCTTAATGCCGTTGAACAGGATATGCGAGGCCATTTCGACCCGTTTTTGAGCGGTTTTCGACCGGCATGCCGCTATGCGCAACAGGGTCTTTAGTGCGATGGGGTTTATCGCAAAGTGCGTCAGCAGTAGAGTGACAACATGATGAAGTCAGCCGACCTCGTGGCTCGCAGGGTGCGCCGCACCGCGGACGATGTCGGTCAGTACAGGAGCATTACCATGGCTGCCCTCGGTTCTTTCCTTTTGCTGGCGAGCGCTTCGCTGCTTACCGCGTCGTATCTTCGCAGCCGTGCCGCCCGTTCGCGCCGTCAGCAGGAAGCCCGTGTGCGTGTGACGCGCCGCTGATCGGCAGTCGACCGGTCCGTCGCGCGATGATTGTGCGGCGGCCGGAGCATATAGGCTTAACAGACGGTTGATTATTTCGTTTTCAGCAATGCGTCCTTATCCAGGACCGCGTTTTTCTCCTTGTGCCGCGAGCGTAGATTGGCGGCAATGACGGCGCCCATGGTGGACGTCTCGCCAGACAGGAGAAATGAAAATGAAACACGCTCTGTTCGCCTCGACCCTTGCCGCCGCCCTGCTGAGCGCAGGCGTCATGACCAGCGCGAGCGCTGCCGAAAACACGCAGCCGCCCGCCCAGCCACAACAAGTTCAACAGCAAGCTCAGGCACAGACGCAAGTGCAGGCACAGCCGGGCGCAGTCGCTGCGCAAACCGGTTCAGTCGTCTCGCCGGTCTACGAAGTGCCGGGGCGCACCAACCGCGCCGGTTCGATCTACTTCGGTCAGTAATCCGCGCGTCGCAAAAAAAACGGCAAGCCGGGGAGCCATCCGCCGGCCTGCCGTGTTCCCGCAGTGCGGGATCCTTCCTCCCCCAAGCTTGACCCTCTCCCTTCAGTAAGTCCGCTTCATCGCCTTCGCACACGCGGCAGACAGGCATCCCACCCCCAGCACGTACACCGCAATCCACCACGGCTTGTGACCGCCGTATTCGAGTAGCGTCGCGGCAATCAATGGCGTGATCGAACTCGAAACGATGCCGGAGACCTGATAGACGACCGAGATGCCCGTGTAGCGCACACGCGTGTCGAACAGTTCGCAGAACAGCGACGCCTCCGGGCCGTACACGAACGCGTACACGACCCCCAACGGTACGATCACGGCAAGCGACACCCACCAGACGTTCGACGAGAAGTGCATCACCGCGAGCGCGGGAATCGACGACACGCCGCAAGCCAGCGCTCCCCATGCGAACACACGACGCCGCCCGACGCGATCCGACAACTTCGACGCATAGGGAATCGTCACGACCAGCACGAGCGCCGCTAAGGTGACGGCGAGCAGAATCGGTGTCTTGGGAAAATGCAGCGTGCCGACGAGATACGAAATCGCGAACACGGCGTAGACGTTGAACACCACGCCGTCGATATACCGCGCGCCCCAGCCGAGCAGCACGTTGCGTCGATAGTCGCGCACGATCTCGGAGAGCGGCACGTGTGCCACGTGCTGACTGTCCTTGATGCGTGCGAATTCGGGCGTCTCCAGCACGCGCAACCGGATGAACATGCCCACGGCGACGAGCACCAGACTCAGCATGAACGCGAGACGCCATCCCCACGACATGAATTGCGCGTCGGTGAGCGTCGACGAGAGCAGCGCGACGACGCCCGTCGACAGACACAGCCCCACGGCCAATCCGATCTGCGGATACGCCGCGAACTGGCCGCGCTTGTCACGTGGCGCGTATTCGAACGCCATCAGTACTGCGCCGCCCCATTCGCCGCCGAGGCCGATGCCTTGCAGCAGCCGGAGGAACAGCAGGATCAACGGCGCGGCGATACCGATGCTGTCATACGTCGGCACGAGGCCGATCAGGAACGTCGACACGCCCATGATGGTGAGGGTGACGATCAGCAGCGGTTTGCGTCCGAGCCGATCCCCGAAATGCCCGAAGAGAATGCCGCCGAGCGGTCGCGTCGCGAACCCCACCGCGTACACGGTGTAAGCGAGCGCCGTGGCGACGAAGGCGTCGCCGCTGGGAAAGAAGAGTTTGTTGAACACGAGACCGGTGATGGTCCCGTAGAGAAAGAAGTCATACCACTCGACGGTCGTGCCGATCAGGCTGGCCAGCGCGACCGTGCGCACCGCTTTTTCGTCGTTGACGGCATCCCGCGCGCCAACGCCGGTGAGAACCTGTTCCATTGCGCCTCCTGTTGATGCGCCGCGCCCCGGCGGCGCGCTGCGACGCACCGGTCTGCGCCGGGCGTCTGTCTCCTGGATGTCTCGGTGCCGCCCATGCCGGTGACCGGTGGACAGCTATCGTTTTGATAATGGATGTTGCGGGGACTGCGGGTAAGACGCGAAAACACGCATGCGGGGACTACTGAGACAGCGACAACAACAACGTCGACAACACCGGACGACGAACGCGACGTCGCCCGTTCGAATAGGGTTCAAGGTTCAGGCCGCAGCACCGATGAAGTTGCGCCCGCGCGGACCGTCGAGGGCAGCCGCGATCATCGCCGTCGATTCCGGCTCGCTCACGCCGTACGCGGAGAATTCCGTCGCCACACCCAGACCGTTGAGGAAGGCCGTCAGCCGGTCCGGTGCGCCTGCGATGTCGCCGTCGAACACTTGCGCCAGCACCGCGTCGCGATCGGCGCGGCGACCGATGGCCAGACGCATCACCGTCGGCAGCGTGAACGAACAGGCGATGCCATGCGGCAGGCCGTGACGAATCGTCATGTCATACGAGATCGAGTGCGCCAGCGCCGTCTTCGTATTGGAGAACGCCATGCCCGCCTGAAGCGCGGCGAGCGCCGCCTGCGAGCGCAGCGTCATATCGTCGAGTGACGTCATGAGACTCGGCAGCACGCGCATCATGTCGCGCGCGGCCGTCACCGCAAAGGTGTCGGAGACGGGATTGGCGTTCACGTTCCAGATCGCTTCGAGCGCGTGCGAGAGGGCGTCGAGCCCGCTCTGCAACGTGACGCTGCGCGGCAAGGAGCGCGTCAGCGCCGGGTCGACGATGGCCGCCTCGGGCCACGTCTCGGGCAAGTGCAGCGAGTATTTCTTGCGCTTCACATGGCGGTCCCACAGCGTGGCCCACGGCGTGACTTCGCTGCCGGTGCCCGCTGTCGTGGGAATCGTGATGAGATGTTTGGTGCGCGTCGGGCGGAACGTGCCGCCAGCATCGAGCGCATCCACCAGCGTGGCGAAACGGTCGTCGTCGCCAGCAACCATCAGCAGTTTCGCCGTATCGAGCGCACTGCCGCCGCCCAGCGCAACGATGACTTCGCATTGGCCGTAGCGCCGCCAGAAGTCGCCGTACATCGGCGCGAGTTCGCGCACGTCCGGGTTCGGGCTGACCTGATCGATCACCCCGGCGAGCCGTTGACCTAACAGCGCTTCGATGCGTCCGGTCATGCCGAGCGCACGCGCTTCGGGCATGGTGACGAGCACCGCGCGACGGTGACCGACAAGCTCGGGAAGAGCGTCCAGCGCGCCCGCACCGAAGTGGACGTCGACCGGATTATGGAAACGCGAACGAGTAGTCATGAGGGTGTTTGGGCCGCCGCGCCGGATGACGTTGCGATCGATTGGCGAAGATTGAGCTGGATTATGGTGAGCGCCGTCCTATACTTCCAATTCACATTTTTTCGTCAATCTATTGATAAAACCTATACCTCGTCAGAGGAGCGACATCGATGCGGATTACCCAACTTCGTTCGTTTCACGCGGTCGCGCACCACGGCAGCGTCACGCGCGCCGCACAAGCGTTGCACGTCAGTCAGCCGACGATGACGACGCAGATCCGGGCGCTGGAGGAAACGTATGGCGTCGAGCTGTTCTATCGCCACGGCCGAGGGCTGACGCTGACGCCGACAGGTCGCGCGCTGTATTCGGTGAGCCTGCGCATCTTCTCGGACGAAGCGGAAGCGCTCAGTCTGCTCAAGGAGCATGGCGGGCTGCGTACCGGGGAGTTACGTCTTGGGGCGGTGGGACCGCATCATGCGATGGAGATCGTCGCGGCGTTTCAGCCACGCTTTCCGGGGATTCGCATCTCCGTGCGGCCGGGCAATTCGGAGGAGATGATCGAGAGCTTGCTGGCGTATCGCACCGACGTTGCCGTGCTCGCTCGGTATCACGACGACGCCCGCCTGCACGCCGTGCCGTATCGCACGCATCCGGTCGTGCTGCTCGTGCCGCGTACGCATCGCTTTGCGCGACGCCGCAGCGTCAAACTCGCCGATCTGGCAGATGAACCGATGCTGATGCGAGAGCCGGGATCGACGACGCGTCACGCGCTCGAAGCGGCCATGCATGAGGCGGGTGTGATGCCGAGCGTGGCGATGGAGATCGGCAGTCGCGAGGCGATTCGCGAAGCGGTGATCCTTGGGCTGGGGATCGCGGCGGTGTCCGCACGCGAACACACACCGGATGAGCGGCTGGCGACGGTCGCCATCGGCGACGCGAGGGTCGAGACGACGACCGTCATCGTCTGTCTGGCCGAGCGGCGCGAATCGCGCGCCATCGCGGCCTTTCTGGACGTCGTCGCAGGGCTGGTGTGATTACAGGTACTGACTGGACGCCAGCACGACAACCGACGCCACGAGGCAGTAAATGCCGAACAGATACCAGCGGCCGTGTTCGAGCCAACGCGACAGCCAGCGCAGCGCAATCAGCCCCGCGAGGAAGCTGAACACCATGCCGACGAGGCTCGGCGTAAGCACCGACATGAAGTGACCGGAGAGCGTCTGGGCGCCACCCGACTTGTACAGACGGTAAGCCTCCTTGACGATGACCGGCGGCGTGAGCACCACCGCCAGCGCGAAGCTGAATTCCTCCACGCGCACCTTGTCGAGACCACGCAGCATACCCGTCGAGATGGTCGAACCCGAGCGCGAGAAGCCACGGAACGGCAGGCAGATACCCTGCACCGCGCCGATCCACGCGGAGTCGCTACCGCGCATCGGACGGTCGCCCATCGGCGGACGCTTGCGGCCCGAGATCAGAATCAGAATGCCCGCCATCGCGAGGCCGGCCGAGATGATGTACAGATTGCCGAACAGGTGCTCGATCTCGGCGTGCTCCGAGCCGCGCATCAGCACCTTCTCGATGAAGAACATCAGCGCCAGACCGATCACGCCGGTAAACGCCGTCGCAATGATGACCTGCTTCGCGTTGTGAATGAAATCGTGCTTCGACGAGAAGTAGCGTTCGCGCCACGACTTCCAGAAGTAGACGATGACGGCGAGCATCGTGCCGGTGTGCAGCATCACGAGCAGCAGCGTCATGGCGGGCGTCGACGGGTCGAGCCCCATCAGCTTCTCGGCCATGATGACGTGTGCCGAACTCGACACCGGGAGTAACTCCGCCACGCCCTGCACGATGGCGAGCACGAGCACTTGCAAATAGTCCATGCGCAATCCTTGAGAAATGGGCAAGGACAGTACGCCGGCACGATGACGTTTTCGTGACAGTCATATGACGGCGGTGCCGGTCACCTGCCCCCAACCGGCTGCCGCGCATCATACTCCGTCAGAATTGGCCGTAAATGAGGTTCGAGAGCGGCCGTGAATCCACGCGACAACTCACGGCTTCTCGCAACAATTCGCGGTATTTCGTAGTGACAGGCGCGACGATATTCGTTGCACCTGTCGAAACGACAACCTGCTTACTTGCGAAGCGCCTGATCCAGATCGGCGAGCAGGTCGTCGATATGCTCGATGCCGATGGACAGACGTACCGTCTCCTCGCTCACCCCGGCCTTGCGCAGTTCTTCCGGCGACAACTGGCGGTGCGTGGTCGATGCCGGATGCGTGGCGAGCGACTTGGCGTCACCGATGTTGACCAGACGGGTGAAGAGTTGCAGGGCATCCTGGAACGCGGCACCGGCGGCATGTCCGCCTTTCACGCCGAAGGTGAGGATGCCCGGACCGCGTCCCGACAGATACTTCTTCACCAGCGCGTGGTCCGGATGCTCCGGCAGGCCCGCGTAGTTCACCCACTCCACCTTCGGATGCGTCTTCAGGTACTGGGCGATCTTCAGCGCGTTATCGGTGATGCGGTCGAGGCGCAGCGCAAGCGTCTCGATGCCCTGAAGAATCTGGAACGCGTTGAACGGCGAGATGGCCGCACCGGTATTGCGCAGCGGCACCACGCGCGCACGACCGATGTACGCAGCCGGACCGAAAGCTTCCGTGTACACGACACCGTGATAGCTCACGTCCGGTTCGTTGAGTCGCTTGAAGCGGGTCTTGTGTTCCGCCCACGGGAATTTGCCGGAGTCGACGATGGCCCCGCCAAGGCTCGTGCCATGACCGCCGAGGTACTTCGTCAGCGAATGCACGACGATGTCCGCGCCATGCTCGAACGGGCGCAGCAGGTAAGGCGACGGCACGGTGTTGTCGATGATGAGCGGAATGCCGTGCCGATGCGCGATCTCGGCAAGCTTGGCGATATCGGTGATGTTGCCCAGCGGATTGCCGACCGACTCGGCGAAGATGGCTTTCGTCTTCTCGTCGATCAGCGGCTCGAAGGATTCCGGCTCGCGCGGATCGGCGAAGCGCGTGGTGATGCCCGAGAGCGGCAGCGTGTGCGCCAGCAGGTTGTAGGTGCCGCCATAGAGCGTGCTGGCCGCGACGATGTTGTCGCCCGCCTCGGCAATCGTCTGAATCGCGTAGGTGACAGCCGCCTGACCGGACGCGAGCGCCAGCGCCGCCACCCCGCCTTCGAGCGCCGCGACGCGCTGCTCCAGCACGTCCTGCGTCGGGTTCATGATGCGCGTGTAGATGTTGCCCGGCACCTTGAGGTCGAACAGGTCCGCACCGTGCTGCGTGTCGTCGAAGGCGTACGCCACCGTCTGATAGATCGGGACGGCCACGGCGCGCGTGGTCGGATCGGGACGGTAGCCGCCGTGCACGGCCAGTGTTTCGAGTCGCCACTGCGGCGCTTGTGACGTGGTGTCGCGTTTGTCGTTGCTATCGTTGCTATCTGCCATGTCGAAAGTCTCCGGATAGATATGACGTTCCATTCGCGGAACGTATCGATGCGTTGCTTAGGTATCCGATGGCATTCTAATCTGCACTGCCGACCCGGCTTATCTCCGATGGATGGATGCTTAGCGAGGAATGGCCGCATGGTGCGCAACGATTCGTAATATGGGGCGCGACACAACAGCGGGAACACGCGCTATCGTGCAGACAATAGCGGTGCCGACGTCGGCAGCCGCGCGTCCAGGCGAAGGCTCCCCATGCCGTCTACGTCACTGTCTTTTGTCGCTCGCGCACGACGCGGCACCTCGTCGCTCGTCATCTCCCTCGTGGCGATGTCTGCGCTCTCGCTTGCCGCGATCGGCAGCGCCAACGCGCAGGAAAAGCTCAGCATTCCGTCACTGGACAAGGACGCCACCGGCGCGCCGGTGATGATCGACGCCTACTTGTTCCGTGCGGTCAATGCACAGGGGCCGACGCCGGCGGTGGTCTTCATGCATGGTTGCAACGGCATGTTCACGCGCAAAGGCACCATCGACGGCCGCGAACTCGCATGGGCACAACGGTTCAACGCGCAAGGTTATGCGGTGCTGATGGTCGACAGCTTCACTTCGCGGGGGCAAGGCAGCGAATGTGCGAAAGGCGGCCCGGTGCGCCCTTGGGAGGAACGCCCACGCGACGCTTATGGCGCGTTGCGTTACCTGCAATCGACATCGGGCATCCAGCCGGACCGGATCGCGTTGATGGGCTGGTCGCATGGTGGCGGGACAACGCTATTTGCCATCGGCCCGAAAAGTCCAGGCCGCGCGCAGGACGCGACGTCCGCGCCGGACTTCGTGGCCGCGGTTGCGTTCTATCCTGGCTGGTGCAACGCGAAGGCACAGGGCGCGAACTGGTCGACGAAGATTCCGCTGTTGTTGCTCACGGGTGCGGAGGACGTCTGGACTAAGGCGGCCCCTTGCGACGCATTCGTGAAAGACGTCACCGCACAAGGTGCGCCGGTGACGTTCCACATCTATCCGGGCGCGTATCACGACTTCGATTATCCGAATCTTCCGGTCCGCTCGCGCCCTGAGTTCACCAATCCGAAAACCCACGTTGTGCCGATTACCGGCACCCAGCCCGAGGCACGCGACGACGCGATAAAACGCGTTACCGAGTTTTTGGCGACGGCTTTTGGGAAGTGAGTTTTTCGGCTTTTTCCGACGGACGATGAATGGACTGTCGCAGAGGCACGCCAGGCGGGCCTCTGTAATCAGATCACGAAGATCTATTCACAGGCCATCCACAGCTTAATCACAGAAATTTCGCAGATTTCCACAGGAAATCCACCGGCTTATCCCGGTTAAACACACAGGATATCCACCGCATATCCACGGGATATTCACCGGTTATCCCCGCTGTTTTGCCGACTTTTACCCCACCTGTCCACCGCATATCCCATGGGTATCCACAGGCTTACCCACAGCGCTGACACAGCTTGCCAACAAGGTTATCGACAGGCTTGTCCACATGCGATGTGCTGCGAGGTGGAACAGGATGCGAGGAAAGCGAGCGCCCAAAAACAAAATCGGCCGCAAACAAGGCGGCCGATTTGGTATCGGAGACTGCTTTCCCGGAGTCGCGTCGCGCTGCGTTAGCGCTGGCTCACGGGGTTACGGCAAGTACAGCGATTCGCAAGTGCGATTAGTTACCGAAGTAGGTCGTACCGGCGCGTTGCAGACCGCCAACCGAACCCATCGTGACCGGGGCGCTAGCCGTTGCCGGTTGTGCGCTCGGGGCTGCCTTCGGATACACGGTGTCGTGTTGGACCACGAGACCAGCCTTTTGCGCTTGCACCAGTTCTTCACGAACTTGAGCACGGGTCAGCACGCTGGTTTGCGGAACCCACGAGAATTCCGAGGGACCGTCGAAAGCGTCGCTGGCGAAAGCCGAACCGGCCGAGACAGCCAGCATTGCGGAAACGAGGGCCGAGGTAATAAGAGTGCGCTTCATGGTATTTCTCCTGTCTGTTTGAAAGAGGCGATGTTCAATTCATCGTCGACAGTTGAAGTGTATTAGTCGCACCTATCGCAATAAAGTCGATAATTGTCTATTTCTAATTTCCAATTTAGAAATAATAGGGAACTTATGGCCGAGCCCATCGAACCGTTGATCTCGCTGGAAGTAAGTGCATGCCTCCTTTGAAATCAAGGTATATGGCCAAATTTAGTGATACACAAAATCGTATACGATGTGTCTCATTGAAAGCCGCAAATGAAAACGGGACGCCTGATACAGGCGTCCCGTTTGATTTGCTGGCAAAGCCCTGAGGGGGCTTAGCCTCAACCGCTTGTCGGCCTACTTGGCGGTCGCTTCCTCGGGTACCACGGCCGTGGCACCGGTCCCGGCCGTCTGGGCGAGCACCGGTTTGAGGGCGATGCCGGTGTGGCTGGCCTTCACCTTCGCCAACTCGTCGGGCGACGTTGCCGCCACCACGGTGCCGCCATCCTTGCCGCCTTCCGGCCCCATGTCGACGATCCAGTCGGCTTCGGCAATCACATCGAGGTTGTGCTCGATGACGACGACCGTATGCCCGCCGTTCACCAGCCGGTGCAGCACGTTGATCAGACGTGCCACGTCCGCCATGTGCAACCCGACCGTCGGCTCGTCGAGCACGTACAGCGTGTGCGGCGACTTCTGTCCGCGACGCGTAATGTCGTCGCGCACCTTGGTCAGCTCCGTCACCAGCTTGATCCGCTGCGCCTCGCCGCCCGACAACGTCGGCGACGGCTGCCCCAGCGTGAGGTAGCCCAGCCCGACGTCCTTCATCAGTTGCAGCGGATGCGCAATGCTCGGCATCGACGCGAAGAACTCGACGGCTTCATCGACTTCCATCGTCAGCACGTCACCGATGCTCTTGCCACGCCACGTCACCGCCAGCGTCTCGGCGTTGAAGCGCTGTCCGTGACAGACGTCGCACAGCACCTTCACGTCCGCAAGGAAGCTCATGCCGATGGTCCGCACGCCTTGCCCTTCACAGGCCGGGCACCGACCCTCGCCCGTGTTGAACGAGAAGCGCGACGCCGAGTAGCCGCGCGCGCGGGCTTCGAGCGTGTCGGCAAACAGACGTCGGATGGTGTCCCAGAACCCGATGTAGGTGGCCGGGCATGAACGCGGGGTCTTGCCGATGGGCGTCTGGTCGACTTCGAGCACGCGGTCGATCGTCTCCCAGCCCGTGACGGACTCACACCCGTGCCACGCATGCACCACCGGACGTCGCGGCTCTGCGGGCGCTTCCGACTTCGCGCGCGGCTTGCCGTCCGCCTTCACGGCATGACGCACCGTGCCCTTGCGCGCACGACGCTCCGCTGGCGACGACAACACCGAACGCCCCACGGCATCGAGCAGGTTCGTCATCAGCACATCGCGCGCGAGCGTCGACTTGCCGGAGCCGGATACGCCGGTGATTGCCGTGAGTCGCGCCAGCGGCAGCGAGGCCGTCACGTTCTTCAGGTTGTGAAGCGTCGCGCCGTGCACCGTCAGCCAGTTCGGCGGTACCGGTTCAACGCCCTGTGCCCCCTTCCCACCCTTCGCCGGTGCAACGACTTCGCGGCGCGGTTGAATCGGATGCTGCAACGGATGGGCGAGGAACTTGCCGGTCAGCGAATCGGGATGCGAGGCGAGATCGTCGACATTGCCCTGTGCGACGAGCATGCCGCCACGCTTGCCCGCGCCCGGACCGATATCGATGATGTGGTCCGCACGACGAATCGTATCTTCGTCGTGCTCGACCACGACCAGCGTGTTGCCCTGATCGCCCAGCTTGCGCAGCGCGCCGAGCAGGATGCCGTTGTCGCGCGGATGCAAGCCGATGGTCGGCTCGTCCAGCACGTAGCACACACCCTGCAAATTGCTGCCGAGTTGCGCCGCGAGACGAATACGTTGCGACTCGCCGCCCGAGAGCGTCGGTGCAGCGCGGTCGAGCGTGAGGTAGCCGAGGCCCACCTCTTCCAGAAACTCCAGACGCCCCTGAATCTCGCTGATCAGATCACGCGCGATGCTCGCGTCGCGACCTTGCAGTTCGAGGCCCTGAATCCACTGGCGCACGTCCGTCACGGTCCATTGCGCGACGTCGGAGATGGCGTGCTCGTCGAACGTCACCGCACGCGCCACACCGTTCAGGCGCGCGCCGTGGCAATCCGGACACGGCTGATCGCCCACATCTTCCGGCTCCTGATCCTGCGACGGCAGCGAGTGTTCACGGCCGCGATTGTCCTGATTGAGGACGGTATCGTCGAACGCTTCACGCTGTTCACGCGTGAGCGCAAGGCCCGTGCCGACGCACGTCGTACACCAACCGTGCTTGCTGTTGAACGAGAACATGCGAGGATCGAGATCCGGATAGCTCGTGCCGCACACCGGACACGCGCGCTTGACCGAGAACACCTCGATCTCGCCCACGCCTTCGCCCGGTTGCTCGTCGGTCATCGTGTCGCCCAGCCCGTCGAGCGGCGCGAGCAGATGCATCACGCCCTTACCCAGCTCCAGCGCCGCCGCCAGCAACGTGCGCAGCAAGCCTTCGTTCTCCGGCGTCACCACGACATCGCCCACCGGCAACTCGATAGTGTGTTCGCGGAAGCGGTCGAGTTTCGGCCACGGATCGACCGGCAGGAAAACGCCGTCGACGCGCAGATGCGAATGGCCGCGCGCCTTGGCCCATTTCGCCAGATCGGTGTAAATCCCCTTACGTCCCACGACGAGCGGTGCGAGCAGCCCCACGTGCTGGCCGCGACGGTCGCGCATGAGTTGCGCGACGATGGAGTCGGGGCTTTGCGCCGTCACCGGCGCGCCGTCGTGAATGCAATGCTGAATGCCGAGCTTCACATACAGCAGACGCAAGAAGTGCCAGACTTCCGTAGTCGTCGCGACGGTACTCTTGCGTCCACCGCGCGACAAACGTTGCTCGATGGCCACCGTCGGCGGAATGCCGTACACGGCATCGACTTCCGGACGCCCCGCAGGCTGCACGATGGACCGCGCATACGCGTTGAGCGATTCGAGGTAACGGCGCTGTCCTTCGTTGAACAGGATGTCGAACGCGAGCGTCGATTTGCCCGAGCCCGATACACCGGTGATGACGCTGAACTTGCCGCGCGGAATCGCGACGTCGAGCGACTTCAGGTTGTGCTCGCGCGCATTGATGATGCGAATGTCGTCGCCGCCCGCAGGCTTACGATGTGCGCGTGCGGCACGCAATGCCGTTTGCAGCGGCATCCCCACATCGCTCGATGCTTTACCGGAAGCCACGGCCTGTGCGGGCGCGACCACCGTGCGTTCGTACTCGGCCAGCGCGCGTCCGGTGTGCGATCCTTCGCACGCCACGACATGCGCAAGCGTCCCCGCACACAACACTTCGCCACCGCCTTCGCCGCCTTCCGGACCGAGGTCGATGATCCAGTCGGCCGCACGCACCACGTCAAGATTGTGTTCGATGACGAGCAGCGAATTGCCGCCGTCGAGCAACTTGCCGAACGCACGCATGAGCTTTGCGATGTCGTCGAAGTGCAGCCCGGTCGTCGGTTCGTCGAAGATAAAGAGACGACCGCGATGCGCGACCTTCTGCCCGCTCGCCGTCTTTTTCTGTGCCGCTTCTGCAAGGAAGCCTGCGAGCTTCAGACGTTGCGCTTCGCCACCCGAGAGCGTTGGCACCGGCTGGCCGAGCTTCACGTATTCGAGACCGACGTCCACAATCGGCTGCAACACACGCAGCACGTCGCGATCCGACGAGAACAGCTTCACGGCTTCGTTGACGGTCAGTTCCAGCACATCCGACACGCTCAACTCGCGCATCGCTTCGCCGGGGATCGCGCGCTGGATCTTCACGTCCAGCACTTCGGCGCGGTAACGCTTGCCGTCGCAATCCGGGCAACGCAGATAGACGTCGCTCAGGAACTGCATTTCCACGTGCTCGAAGCCTGAACCGCCGCACGTCGGGCAACGGCCATTGCCGGAGTTGAAGCTGAACGTGCTGGCGGTGTAACCACGTTGCAGCGCCACCGGCTCGGCCGCGAACAGCTTGCGGATCTCGTCGAATGCGCCGACGTAACTTGCCGGATTCGAGCGCGCCGTCTTGCCGATAGGCGACTGGTCGACGAACACGACGCCCGAGAGTTGCTCGGCACCGATCAGTTCGTCGTGTGCGCCCGGGGCTTCGGTCGGATCGCCGAAGTGACGCGCCAGCGCCGGGCTGAGGATGTCCTGCACCAGCGTCGACTTACCGGAGCCGGAGACGCCGGTCACACACACAAGGCGTCCCAGCGGAATGTCGACGTCGACGTGCTTGAGGTTGTGCTCGCGGGCACCGGTCAGCGTCAGGCGCGGCGTCGCCTCGTCCACCGGACGCGCGCGCCAGTTCGACGCGTTCGCCACATGCTTGCGGCCGCCGAGATAGCTGCCGGTGAGCGTGTCGGCCTGACGCACTTCTTCCGGCGTGCCGTCGAACACAATCTGCCCGCCACGCTCACCTGGTCCCGGTCCCATGTCGATGACACGGTCGGCGGCCAGCATCACAGCCGGATCGTGTTCCACGACGACCAGCGTGTTACCCGCGTCGCGCAAGCGATGCATCGCGGCGACGATGCGATCCATGTCGCGCGGATGCAAACCGATACTCGGCTCGTCGAGCACGAACAGCGTGTTGACGAGCGACGTGCCGAGCGCCGTCGTCAGATTGATACGTTGCACTTCACCACCGGAGAGCGTGCGGCTCTGACGGTCGAGCGTGAGATAGCCGATGCCAACGTCGCACAGATACTTCAGGCGCGTGCCGACTTCCTCTTGCAGCAACTTCAGCGCGTCATCGAGCAGGCTCGACGGCAACGTCAGCGAATCGAAGAATTGACGCACGCGCGTGATCGGCATGAGCATCAGATCGTGCATCGTCAGACCGGGCAGCGCTTCGAGTTGCTCGCGTGACCACGACACGCCACGCGGCATGAAACGCTGGGCGGGCGGCAGCACGGCGTCGGCGTTCTCTTTCGAGCCGAGTCGCCACAACAGGCCTTCGGTCTTCAGACGCGCGCCGCCGCACGTGTCGCACGTGGTGTAGCTGCGGTACTTCGAGAGCAGCACACGGATGTGCATCTTGTACGCCTTCGACTCCAGATAGCCGAAGAAGCGGCGAATGCCGTACCACTGTTTGTTCCACTCGCCTTGCCAGTCGGGGTCGCCTTCGATGACCCATTCGCGATGTTCGGGCGAGAGCTTCGACCACGGCGTATCGCGCGGGATACCGGCCTTGCCCGCGTACTCCAGCAGGTCTTCCTGAATCTCTTTCCACGCGGGCGTCTGGATGGTCTTGACCGCACCGCCACGCAACGTCTTACGTTCGTCGGGAATGACCAGACCGAGGTCGACGCCGATCACGCGACCGAAACCGCGACACGCTTCGCACGCACCGTAGGCGGAGTTGAACGAGAAGAGCGCGGGTTGCGGATCGGCGTAATGCAGATCGCTGTCGGGGCAATGCAGGTCCTGCGAATAGCGCCAGATGTCCGGCTCGCCTTCTTCGGCCAGCACATAGACATTCACCCGGGCCCGGCCGCGCTTGAGCGACGACTCGATGGCTTCCATCGCACGCGCCTTCTCGGTGTTCTGAAGGCGGAATCGGTCGGCGACGACGTCGAGTACTTTACGCGTGCCCTCAGTGGTCGTGACTTCGCGTTCGGCCTGCACACGCGTATAGCCGGACGCCGAGAGCCATTGCTCCACTTCGTCGGGGGTGACGCTGCCGGGCAGTTCGACCGGGAAAGTGACGACCAGACGCGGATCGCTCTGGGCGGTACGCGCCATAAGGTCGGCGTAGATCGTCTCGGGCGTGTCGTGGCGCACCGGCTGGGCGGTTTCGCGATCGAACAGCGCCGCCGCGCGGGCGAAGAGAAGTTTGAGGTGATCGTTGAGTTCGGTCATCGTGCCGACCGTCGAGCGCGAGCTGCGCACGGGGTTGGTCTGATCGATGGCAATGGCGGGCGGCACGCCTTCCACATGGTCCACCTGCGGACGATCCATGCGGTCGAGGAACTGGCGGGCGTAAGCGCTGAACGTCTCGACATAACGGCGCTGGCCTTCGGCGAACAGCGTGTCGAAGACCAGACTGGACTTGCCGGAACCGGACGGACCGGTCACGACGGTCATCTCACCGGTCTGGAGATCGACGTCGAGATTCTTGAGGTTGTGCTGGCGGGCGCCACGAATACGAATGGCGTGGCTGGCCGACGGGTCGGGTTTCGAGGAGGACTTGTCCACTGGGTATCAGAGCCGTATCAGAACCAAAACGACAGAGCGCGTACGCGCCTCGGGGGAACTACTGTATCAGGCCGATACGACAGCCGCTGGCAGCATCCAGACGTCGCCGGCACGCTGCGATTGTACTGTATATTTGTACAGCATCAATCCAATCCCCCATTCGCGGTGGTCTTAATCCAGACCAAGCTCATCGCACCACCTCACATCAATGGAAACCATGCCCAGAGAGTCCCAATTCCAGTCCCATCCGATGACACCCGTCCTAAAAAAGTTTGCATGTATAGCCATCGAAATCGATGCCGTTGATCGACGCGGCCATGAGCAATTGGACCGTGTCCCTATCGGGACAGGCAGCGAAAAATCATGCGCACGCAAGCTTGCCCACGACACCGATCAGCGGAATCGATGAAGGAAATTCCGATTCCTTAGCATTGCATCGCCTAATCCCCCCACCATCCGTCACCGCACGATAGGTCATGATATGATGCGAATGATTATCATTAACCTCAAAAGCTGCTAGATCAGCGACGGTTGCCAGCTCGGGCGACCAAGCCAACATCATGATGCGTGACGACAACGGGGGACGCAAAGATCACGCACGCGCGGATGCGTCCGGCGTGGCCGCGCTCTATCACGATCATCACGGCTGGCTGCGCAACTGGCTGCATCGCAAACTCGGCAATCACGGCGACGCCGCCGACCTCGCGCACGACACCTTCGTGCGTCTGCTCAGCAAGGACACGCCCGTCTGCCCGCGCGAACCCCGCGCCTTTCTCACCGTCGTCGCGCAAGGGCTGGTCGCCAATCTGCATCGCCATCGCAAGATCGAAGCCGCTTATCTCGACACGCTCGCCGCACAGCCCGAAGCCGTCGCCCCCGATCCCGAGACCCGCGCCATCCTGCTCCAGACACTCATCGACATCGACCGTCGCCTCGACGGCCTGCCGCCTGTCGTGCGCCGCGTCTTCCTCATGTCGCAACTCGACGGCCTCGCGCAGCGCGATATCGCGGAGACGGTCGGCATCTCCATCGCCACCGTGCAACGCCATATCGTCAAAGCCCTGCACGCCTGCTGTTTCGGAGACGCCGCATGAGCCGCCCGATGCCCGCCGGCCAAAGCGCCGCCAGCCTCGCAGCCCCCGCGCCGCTGCCGGAAGCGGTCACGCTCGCGGCCACCGAATGGTTCGTCCGTCTGCAAGCTGCCCCTCATGACGACGCGAATGCCGACACGAACGACACGCACGCCGCCTGGCAACGCTGGCACGACGCCGACCCGCGACACGCGCTCGCATGGCAACGTCTGGTCGATTTCGGCGCACATCTTCGGACGATTCCCCCGCTGGTCGCGCACAACACACTAGTGCGGGCCAACGCGAATCAGGGCCGACGCCGCGTGCTCGGCCTCATCGCCGTCGCGGGTGTGACAGGCGCTGTCTGGTCCGCCAGCGACTCGAACACCGTGCGCGCCTGGCGCGCCGATCTGAGCACCGGCGTCGGCGAGCGCCGCACGGTGCAACTTGCCGACGGCACCGTCCTCGCGCTCAACACCGATTCCGCCGTCGACATGCACTTCTCGCAGGACGTTCGCCGTCTACGGCTCGTGCGCGGGGAAATCGCCATCACCACCGGTGCGGACGCCGATCACGGGCATCGCCCGTTCTTCGTCGACACCGCGCAGGGCAGTCTTCAGGCGCTCGGCACGCGTTTCGCCGTGCGTCAGCACGACGAAAGTGCTGCCGTCGCCGTGCAGGAAGGTGCCGTGCGCGTCGTCCCGGCCAATGCGACCGATGCCGCCGTGATTCTCACAGCAGGACAGGGCGCGACCTTCGACGCCACCGCCCTGCGCTCGCGCTTCGACGATGTCGGTGTCGCCAATGCCGCCGCCGCGTGGACACAAGGCATGCTCGTCGTGCACGCCATGCCGCTCGGTGCGTTCCTTGCCGAACTGGGTCGCTATCGACGCGGACATCTCGGCTGCGCGCCGGAGATCGCCAACCTCCCGATGTCGGGCATCTACCCGGTCGACGACACCGATCGCGTACTCGACATGCTCTCGCGCGCCTTGCCCGTCGACGTCCAGCGCTACACCCGCTGGTTCGTGCGCGTTCAACCGGGCGGCAACGGAAGCGCCACCACTCGCCGCGTCATTGGCGGCGACCGCACACACACCTGAAACGGCGCGTCATCAATCGGTTAACAACGCGCCGAAAAATTTTTTGACGTCGGACTGAGGGGTTTTCGAATCTCGCGGGGCATAGACAGGAAAGCCCAATTCGATGTTTCGATGCTCCCAGGAAAGGAAACCGCCGTCATGTCTTCTCACGTCAGCCACACGCTCTCGCGTGCCGCACGTGCCCGCACGCCCGCTCATCACGCACACCGCGCCGTCACCTTCGCCGCCGGGGCGCTCTTCACCCTGACCGCGCTGTCGGCACTGACCGCCCTCACGTCGTCAGACGCTCACGCACAGACCCCGGCACAAGCGACCACCGCCGCACGCGCCGCGCAGTCGCTGCACATCCCCGCCGGTTCGCTGCAACAGGGGCTGGTCGCCTTCGCGCAGCAGACGGGTCTGATGATCTCGTACGACGCCGCCCAGATCGCCGACAAGCGCACAGCGGGTGTCTCCGGCACGTACACGCCATCGCTCGCCCTCGCGATCCTGATCGAAGGCACCGGTCTGCAAGCGACGGGCCAGCCGAACGGCGGCTACATCGTCGCCCCCGGCCCGAACGCATCGGCAGGCACCGTCACGGGCGCGGCAGTCGCCCTGCCACAAACCGACGTCACCGCCCGCGCCGAGCGGGACGTCGCACGCGGCCCGGTGGTCGGCTACGTGGCCACGCGCAGCGATACGGCGACCAAGTCCGACACGTCGATCATGCAGACGTCGCAATCGATCAGCGTGATTCCGCGCGATCAGATGAACGATCAAGCTGTGCAGACGGTGACGGACGCACTGAAGTACGCCGCCGGCGTGAACGCCGATCCCTACGGCAGCGACACCCGCGCCGACTGGTTCTACATTCGCGGCTTCAACGCCGACGTCTACTGGGACGGCCTGCGCGTGCCGCAGATCGCGAACCGCCCCGGCAGTTACGCCGCCGTTCGCGTCGATCCGTACACGCTGGAACGCGTGGAGGTGCTGCGCGGCCCCAGCTCGATCCTCTATGGCGCAGGCAACCTCGGCGGCCTCGTCAATCTGGTGAGCAAGGTACCGAGCGCGGAACCGTATCGCGAGATCGGCCTCGACTACGGCACGTTCGACCGTCGTCAACTGCGCGTGGACATGACCGGCCCGGCCAACGAGGACGGCACGCTGCTCTATCGCATCACGGGCCTGGGCCGGATGTCGAATGCGCAGACCGACAACGTGAGCGACGACCGCCTGATGATTCAGCCGTCGATCACGTGGCGTCCGAACGCACAGACGAGCCTCACGTGGTTCTTCAACTACATGCAGGACAACATGGGTTCGTCGGTCAGCTACGGCCCGGCGCTGGGCATGGTGAAGGACTCCCGCTGGGGACGCATCGACCGCGATCTGCTCACCGGCGATCCGTCGTTCGACCGCTATCGCAAGACGCAGGTCGCCACCGGTTACCGCTTCGAGCATCGCGTGAACGACGCGCTGCAATTCCGCTCGACGGCGCGCTTCACGCACATGGATCTCGACTACAAGTCGATCTACGGCACCGCGCTGCTGGCCGATCAGCGCACGCTGCAACGCACCGCTTATCAGGCTGAGCCGATCCTGAACGGCTGGCAGCTCGACAACAACGTGCAGTACGACATCAAGACCGGCCCCGTCGGGCATAAAGTGGTCGGCGGCGTGGACTTTCAGACGCAGCGTTTCCTGAACCGCGTGTGGACGGGTTCCGCACCGTCGCTCGATCTCTACGCACCGGTTTATGGCGTGAAGGGCGTGCTGCCCGCCAACCCGACGACCAGCACCGACCAGACGCAAACGCAGCTCGGCCTGTACCTGCAAGACCAGATGCGCTGGGATCGCTGGTACCTGACGCTCGGCGGTCGCGAAGACTTCACGTGGTCGACGACCGACAACAACATCAACAACACGTCGGTGAAGCAAACGCCGAACAAGTTCACGTGGCGCGCGGGCCTGCTGTACGAATCGGCCATCGGCCTGTCGCCGTACTTCAGCTATTCGACGTCGTTCCTGCCCACGCTCTCGACCAACCTCGCGGGCGCGCCGCTTCAACCGACGACGGGGCAGCAGTACGAAATCGGTGTGAAGTACCAGCCGCTGAACACCGATGCCATCTTCACCGCATCGCTGTTCAACCTGACGCAGCAAAACGTCTCCACCGCCGATCCGACGAACACGCGCAACACGATTCAGACGGGCGAAGTGCGCTCGCGCGGCGTGGAACTCGAAGCCCGCATGAGCCTCACGTCGAAGCTCAATATGGTGGCGAGCTACACGTATCAGGACGTGGAAGTCACGCGCAGTAACAACACCGATCTGGGCAAGCGTCCGTATGGCGTGCCGCGCAACATGGCGTCGCTGTGGGCTGACTACAACTTCGGCAACGTGGGCGATGCCAAGATCGGTGCAGGGGCTGGCATCCGTTATCTCGGCCAGACGGCGGGCGATTCGGTGAACTCGTTCTCGGTGCCCAGCGTGACGCTCGTCGACGCCTCGCTGCACGCCGACATCGGCTGGCGCTGGCGTCTGCAACTGAACGCGACCAACCTGTTCGACCGCACCTACGTCGCAGGCTGCAACACCACCGTGCAGTGCTACTACGGCACCGGCCGCACGGTCATCGGCAGTGTGACGGCGCGCTGGTAAGCCGCCGGCACGTTGGGGACGCGGCGTCGCACAAGCCGTTTCCCCAACGCGAAGACGACCCGGGAGTTGCCATGCGGCGATGGAGTAGCATGGCGACATCCGGGCTCTCCTTCGCACGACATGGACGCAATTCTCGCGGCGCGCGGCGCATTGCAGCGCGCGCTTTCGTCCCGCACTGCCGCCACTTCAGACAGCCAGCGCTGTGTCGGTTCGACCCCGCATGCGCTACGTCGCTTCACCCGGCTGGCCGCCGTTCTGCCGCTCATCGTGCTCGCGGCATGCGCCACCGCTCCCAATCCCGAATCGCCGCCCACCGCAGGGCACACGACATCAGCGCCGCCCGCCACCCGCGACAACATCAGTCGCTTCCCTATCGAGCATTACGATCAGGACGTCGATCACTGGATCCGACCTGACGCCCCCGGTTACGACCAACCGCTGCTTTCCGCGCAGGAACAAACGCAACGTTTCGACGCGTTCCGCGCACGCTACTTCGGCACGGCACCGCGCGATCCGTCGCCATGGAACGGCACGTGGCTCGCCACATCGCTCCTGAATGCAGGCGGCGCAGCGCAGCTCGCCGATTCGCAGGCACGGCGCGTCAGCCGTTTCGACAACAGCCGCTCCGGCATTCGCAAGACCTACGGCGAGAACTTCCAGCCGCACACACAGGCGTGGATTCGCGCCATCGAGTCCAACATGGCGCTCGCACAACTCGACGCCGATCACGCCAGTTGGCCATACGACCCACGCCGACGTGGCATCACCGTCGACAACGCGCTCGTACGCCTGCTGCCGACGAACGATCCCGCGTTTTACGATTTCCGCGAAGCGGGCGAGGGCTATCCGTTCGACGCCTTGCAGGACTCCGCGCTGCGCCCCGGCACGCCGGTCTACACGCTCGCGCGCAGTCAGGACGGTGCGTGGTTGCTCGTGTATTCGCCCGACCTGATCGGCTGGATCGATGCGCGCACGGTCGCGTCTGTCGACGCGCGCTTCGTCGCCACCTGGCGCGATGCTGCGCAACGTAGTCTCGGGGCCATCGTGCGTCACGATGCGACGTTGAGCGACACGGCCCCGGGCACCACCACTCCCATCTACCGGACGTTCGCCCCCATCGGCACCGTGCTGCCGCTCGTGCAGTCGCGCGACGGTCGTCAGATGGCGATGTTCCCCATCGCCGACGCACAGCGACACGCGCAAGTCCACATGGCAGCGCTCGACGCATCGAGCTTCGTGCGGATGCCGTGGACGCTGACCCCGCGCCACATGGCACAAGTGATGAAGCAGCAGATCGGACGTCCGTACGGCTGGGGCAACACGCTCTTCTATAACGATTGCTCGGCCGAGACGCGCAGTCTGTTCGCGCCGTTCGGCGTGTGGTTGCCGCGCCATTCGTCCGATCAGTTGCGTGCCGGTCGGCGCACCGATCTGCGCGACGCCGACATCGACACACGGCTGCGCACGCTCGCCGAGCGCGGTCGACCGCTCATGACGCTGATCCACATCAACGGTCACATCATGTTGTATCTGGGCAATGCGGAGCGCGATGGCGTGAGCGTGCCGATGACGTATCAGAACGTGTGGGGGTTATCGCCCGCGGATAACAGTCGTCGCAATGTGATTGGCGGGTCGGTGATCCTGCCGTTGCTCAAGACGTATCCGGAAGACCCGGCGGTGCGTTCGCTCGCGGGCAAGCCGTTGTTCGAGATCAGCGTGATCGGCGGTAGCGCATCGAACGAGTCGACACCATCGCCCGGCGTCGACTCCCCGGAAGAGATGCCGCAGTGATCAGAAACGTTCGGCCCTGAACGGCGCGGGATCGACCACCGGCGTGTCGCCCGTCATCATCTCGGCGACGAGGCGTCCCGTCACCGGCCCGAGCGTGAGGCCGTGATGCGCGTGACCGAACGCGAACCACAGGTTGCGATGCCCCGGCGCGGGGCCGATGATCGGCTTCATGTCCGGTGTGCAGGGACGGCGTCCGAGCCACGGCACCGGATCGACGCGCTCGCCGAGCGGGAACGTCTCGCGCGCCAGCGGTTCGACAGCCGCCAATTGCACCGGCGTGGGTGGCGTGTCGCGCAGGCCGAGTTCAACGCCCGTCGTCAGACGAATACCGCCCGTCATCGGCGTGATGAGAAAGCCGTACTCCGCATCGAGCACCGGTTGATTCAGCTTCGCGTCCGGCTGCGCGCGGTAGTGCATGTGGTAGCCGCGTTTGACGGCGAGCGGGAAGCGGTAGCCGAGCGCGCGGGTCACGGTGTCAGCCCATGGTCCGAGCGCCACGACCGCGCGACGGCCTTCGATGCGACCGACTTCGGTCTGCGCCGACCAGTGCGGCTGCAATGTGGTCGCGTCGCCGGTGAAAATGCGTCCGCCGAGCGATTCGAAGTAGCGCGCGTAGGCGGCGACCAGTGCGCCGGGATCGCTCACCGAATCGGACGCCGTGTAGCGCAGCCCACCCACCAGCGAATGCGTGAGCGATGGCTCGTCCGCACGCAATTGCGCGGCATCGAGACGCTCGAACGGCACATCGTATTCGTTGCGCCAGAGCTCGGCGTCACGTTGTGCCGCGTCCATCGCGGACGTCGTGCGAAACACTTTCACCCAACCACCTTCACGCAACAACGCCCCGGCGCGTGACGCCGCGATCAGGTCGCGATGCTCCGTCACGCAGTGCGCAATCAGCGTGCTGTAGTCGCGCGCAATGGCGGCATGACGTGCGGGTTCCGAGTGATACCAGTAGCGCGCAAGGAAAGGCCCGACCGTCCCCATGGCGGACGCGTGATAGCGCACGTCCGTGGAGCGATTGCGTGCGTAGCGCAGCAGCGTGCCGAGATCGCGCGGAAACGCGTATGGATAGACGCCTTCGCGTTGAATCAGCCCGGCGTTGCCGAACGAGGTTTCGTTGCCGGGCGACTTGCGGTCGATGAGCGCGACCGACATGCCGCGTCGCTGCAAATGCACTGCCACGGAAACGCCAACGATACCGGCACCGAGCACTAGGGCGTCGTACGTCATGAGCGGGTGTCCGACGAGCCGTCAGACCATCAGAGAAGGAGGGGGAGCGGGCTCAGGCGCATCACACCACGCGCGATTGAGCCCGACGCCCGTGCGCTGCGCGCGCACGGACAGGTGACGAACGGCGGGATTACGCCAGTGCAGTCACGGCGATTTCGACTTCCAGACCCGCGCGCATGAGCGGCGACTGTACGCAGGCACGCGTCGGGGCGTGGCCTTCAGGCACCCAGGCGTCCCACACGGCGTTGAATTCGGCGAAGTGCTTGGCGTCCGACAGCCAGATGTTGGCGGTCAGCAGACGCGACTTGTTCACACCGGCTTCGGCGAGCAGCGAATCGATGCGCGTGAGAATTTCGGTGGTTTGCTGCGTGACGGACACGTTCGCCGTGTCGGGAACCTGACCGGCCAGATACACGACGCCGTTGGCGATCACGATCTGGCTCATGCGAGCGTTGGTGTGCAGACGCTTGATTTCGTTCGACATAGGGGGGCACCGTAAAGAAAAAGGCGGGCCGGGAGTCGGCCCGGGTGCCGCTATCTTATACGACGCTTGCGGACTTCCCGCATTGGGACGTCCGTCTGCTCAGCAAAGCATCACTGCCGGATCAATGCCATCGCACAGTCGAGCACTGTGCGTTTGAGATCGGCCATGCCTTCAGGCGGCAGGAACGGGCCCATCATGTGACGGTAGGAAACGGTCTTGCTGATGGCGGACGTCAGCATGAAGAACATCACGTCGGCGTCGGACACCGGGCGGTTCTGCGCTTTGAGCCAATCGGCAACGAGCGGCACCATCGCGTCGCGATACGGGCGCACGAGCCGCTGCGTGATGATATCGAGCCGCTCGCCTTCTTCGGTCGCCGCCGTCGAAAAGAACATGCCGACGTCCGGGTTATCGAAGACGGCTTCCACAAACACGCGTACGGCCTTTTCGATGCGCTCGGAGGCGTCGCCCGGTGTGTCGCGCAGGGCATGCGTCTCTTCGACCATTGCATGCGTGAGTGCCGCAATCTGATCGACGACCGCGACCCAAAGCGCCTCTTTCGAGCCGAAATGGTGCGAAATCAACGCAGCATCGACCCCGGACGCTTCAGCGATCTGCCGCACGCTGCTCGCATAGAACCCTCGCTGCGCGAAGATGCGACGGGCGTTCAGAAGCAACGCGTCGGCACCGTGCGTGCAGTCGCACGTAGGACGCCCACGCGTGCGTTTGCGGGGCGGTTCGGCTTGCGAGAGAGCTTTATCAGGAGTCATTGAGCGATGGGTGGGTCGGATTTCGCGACGGCAATACGCCAAGTCTACCCGACCCGAACGTACCTGCCTCCCCAGACACTTCCTATTTGACATGCCGGGTACACGCTCGCTATTATGCGCTTATTCATCACTTGTTGAATTGGACATTTCCCCCCCCAAATGTCTCGCGCAAACCGAATCGTGATTGTCGGTGGCGGTATCGCCGGCTTGATGCTGGCAACTCGTCTGGGCAGAACGCTCGGCCGTGCCGGTGCTGCGCGCGTGACACTCGTCGACAGTCATCCCACCCATCTCTGGAAGCCCATGCTGCACACCGTTGCGGCAGGCACGTGCGACGTCGCGCACAGCCAGGTGGCGTACCTCTCGCATGCGTGCAGCAACGGCTTCACGTATCAGGCGGGACGCATGAGCGGCCTGGACCGCGAGCGCCGGGAGATTGTGCTGGAGGAAATGGAAGGGCACGACGGCAAGCGCTTGCTCGGCGAGCGTCGTGTGCCTTACGACGCGCTGGTGCTAGCCCTCGGCTCGCAAGCCGACGACGCCTCGCTACCCGGTGTGCGTGACGTTTGTCACTTCATCGACAGCCAGCCGCAGGCCGCCGAATTCAACGCGGCATTGCATTGCGAAGCGCTGCGCAGTGCCGTAAATGACGACGCATTGCGCATTGTGATCGCCGGTGGTGGCACCACGGGTGTTGCGCTGGCGGCGGAACTCAGCCGCACGTTCGCGATGGCGGCCGGTTACGGCGATCCGCAGATTTGCGAGCGGCTGAAGCTCACGTTGATCGAGCGCGGACCGCGTGTGCTCGGCGCGTTTCCGCCCGACGTCTCAGCGTCGACACAAGATCAACTCGAACAACTCGGCTTTCGTGTGCTGACGGATACGCGCGTCGTGTGCGCCGACCGTGACGGCTTTTATCGCGACGACGGCCAGCTCATTCCCGGCGATTTGCTGGTGTGGGCGGCGGGCGTGAAAGCGCCGGATTGCCTGCGCGGCATCGGCGGACTGACGACCAACGCAGCGAATCAGGTCGTAGTGCGCGCCACGTTGCAGACGGCGCAGGACGAACGCATTTTCGCGCTGGGCGATTGCGCGTCGTTCATGCCGTCGGGCGTGGGGCAGGACGAGTGTGCATTGCCGCCGACGGCACAGGTGGCAACGCAACAGGCGGCGCATCTCGGCCGTCATCTGGGCGCGTGGCTTGAGGGCCGCGCAATTCCGCCGTTCGCTTATCGCGATCCTGGCGCGCTGATGTCGCTGTCTGGCTACAACGCGTTCGGCGCCCTCGGGCGATTCGGCTTTTTCAAAGGTGGCATCGTGCGCGGACGCTTTGCGCAGTGGAGCCACGCCATGTTGTACCGGCGTCATCAGCACGCGCTGCACGGGTTCGCCCGCGCGACGGTGTTGCTGGGCGCGGAAAAACTCGGCGGCCTTCGCGGGCCGCGCATCCGGCTGGCCTGAACATGCGAAGCGATCGAACCAATTGCCCGAACCGAAGCGGCAGCAGCCGCACCTCTGGGACCGCAGCGTCCTCTTCTTCGTCGGTGTCTGCACCGACGTCACGTGCGTCGCGCTCGTCACGTGCATCGCGTGATCAAGGCGTGTGGCAACACACTGTCGCGATGCTCGACGCCGAGCCGGTCGTCTGCCGACCGGTGATTCCGTACACGCGACGCGCGCCCATCGTGCGCGTGCTGGAGATTTCCAGCGAGCTGACGATCACCGTATCGTGGAACGACGCCACGGGCGGCAACTACGGCGCGCAGATCTGGCGCATCCGCAAGGCACACCATCCGGGTGTCTGTGCGTTGACGAACGAGACCATCGACGTGGGCGATTTTGTGTATCGCCCGTTGTTCGGCGACATCCCGCCGCTCAACGCCGATGCGATGATCTCCGCCGAGGCGATCCGCATCATGCGCGAGGCCGAGAACCGCGAACCCGAGCCGGCGCTGTAATCGCACACTCACCCAGTCATACCCGCGCGCTGAAAAGTAGTTCCCCCCTCCCCCTGTTTGATTTCAGCGTGTTGCCGCCCCTAGAGGGCGGCTTTTTTTCGTCTCAAGACTTTGCGGCGTCCAATGTGTCTGGACTCCGAAGCGTTGAGCCATATCAAGAAGTTGAAATAGCACAAACGCCGTAGATTTTCCGGCTGTTTCTGCGCGTAGCGCGTCGTCGCTCATTCAACTTCTGCAATGGCAACAACGAAAACAAGAACGCTTTTACTGGCGTGTTCGCTGTACGTCTCGGGGACACAGGCTCAGCAAGTTCAACCCTCCCAAGCTGCACTAGCGCCACCTTCACACGCCGACAGGGCCGCCGCGGCCCGCCTGCGCGCTGAGCAGGACCAGCAGCGTCAGCAACAGCAAGATGCGCGCGAGCGTGAGGCGAACATCAACGCCCCGCACGTACGGTCGATGCGTGAAGACGCATCAGGATGGCCGACGCTGCCGAACGAAACGCCGTGCTTCCACATCGATACCTTCGCCATAGACACACCGCAGGGGCTCTCCGAACCGGCGCAGGGTGACGGCGCTGCTGCGACCGCGTCGGACACATTCGCGTTCGCGCACGAATGGACGAGTCACTACGCAGGCAAGTGCGTGGGAAAGCAAGGACTGGAGACGGTCGTCAAAGGGCTGCAACGCGAGATATTGCGTCGCGGCTACATCACCACGCGTGTGCTTCTGCCGGAACAAGACCTCTCCAGCGGCGCGTTGCGCATCACGCTAATCCCCGGCGTTATCGGCCAGATCCGCTTCGACGATCCCACACTGCGCGGCACCTGGAAGAACGCATTTCCTGTACGAAGCGGCGACGTGCTGGACCTGCGAGATCTGGAGCAAGGTCTGGAGCAAATGAAGCGTGTGCCGAATCAGGACGTCTCGATGCAAATCGTCCCCTCGGCATCCGACACGCCCGGACAAAGCGACGTCGTGCTCGACGTCAACCGCACCCGAGCGTGGACGTTGATCACCTCCGTCGACAATGCCGGCACACGTGCGACAGGAAAGCTTCAGGGCAGCCTCTCCGCTGGTGTGTTCAATCCGCTCGGTCTGAACGACCTGTTCAATGTCGGCGTCACGCACGACCTGCTGCTGCGCGATCAAACCTTCGGCTCACGGGGTTGGAACGGCAGCTATTCGATACCGTGGGGCTATACAACAGCGACGCTTGCCGCGTACGCCAGCACCTACTACCAACAGATCGCGGGCGTGAATCAGACGTTCGTCGCGAGCGGAAACGCGCAAACGGTCGACATCAAACTTCATCGCGTGCTGTCCCGCAGTCAGCGCCATATCACCGGCGCGCAAATCCGCCTGTCGCGACGCTTCGGCCAAAGCTTCATCGAAGACGTCGAAATCACGCACCAGCGAAGCGACATCATCGCCAACGGTGACGTCACGGGTATTGGCAAGAACGTGACAGTCGAATCGTCCGTCAATCGTCAGCATCAGGACGAGACGCACGAGATGAAGCGCTCCGGCTTCACGCTGGCGATCAAGTCGCCGGTTACGCGAATAAGAAAGCGGACGAGGCGAAGAAGCTTGCTGACAAGACCGATGATCCCGCGCTGAAAGCACAGTACTTGGAAGAAGCGAAACAATGGTCTGAAGGCGGTGATTTTCGCGCAACGATGCATGCGGCAGGCGGAGCGCTTGTCGCAGGCCTAGGCGGCGGAAACGCGCTAGGTGGTGCATTGGGCGCTGGCCTGACGTCAAAACTCGGTCGCGTACTCGACGGCGTGAGCGACGACATCCGCAAGAAGCGCCCCACCGGAAACGCCGACATGGACGAAGCCCTCGGCCAGATCGTCGCAACGGGATTGGGTACTGCGGTCGGTGCCATGGCCGGTGGCAGTTCCGGGGCGTTCACCGGATTCAATACGGATCGGTTTAATCGGCAGTTGGGCGATCCGGATAGAACGCTTGCTGAACACATTGCGAACCGAAGTAACGGCAAATACAGCAAGGAGCAAGTTGAGGATCAGTTGCGGCTTATGGGCATTGAACACTCTGACGGCTCGTTTGTGCCACCTGGCGTCGCAGAGGAATTGAACGGACGCACCCCTTCCGATCCTGGAGCACGATGGATCGATACCCACATGGAAAACGCTCAAGGAAATCCATTGATCGTCCAATCGATGCCGAAGGTGGATAGGGAACTGCAGGGGCACATCATGTCGACCTACGAATCCGCAATTCCGGGGCAAGTCCCCATCAACTTCACTTACGTGCCGACTCCGGTTGAGGTCGACGCGAGAGAAACGGTGGCCGATTTTGCGGGAGGCATATCGACAGCAGCAAGTCGGTTTGGCGCGATCACAACGGCTGGCGCTTCGATTCCGTCACCCTACGCTCCCGGGCTTGCCGCTGCATCTTTCGTTGCGACCGTCACTGCAGCAACGGCTGACGTTGTGGCCCAGCTTGCGAGGCCAAATATTGGTCAATATTGGGTAAGCAGCGGTAGCTCAATAATAGTGGATCGATTATCGACAAGGTTTCCTATGATTAGCCCCGTAATTAACGAGACCGCCAATTCATTTAATGGAAGCGACTATTCCAATTCGCTTCGGGATATTTTGAATTCCTCCTGGAAGAACATCAGCAACATCAAAGAAGATTAAATAATTAAAAATGAAAATAATTGAAGACGGAAATCTAACTGACTGGATGTGCACAGCTCTGATTGTGGCAGGAATAGGGATTTCATATTTGGCGTTCAAATTTGGCCCTCCTTCGTATTTCAGTGTTTTTTTTGCATTACTCGGGTTCGCGATTATGGCTATTGGAGGGTTATGTAGTCGCGCGCGATTTTTGAAAATTCGCCCCTTTGGAAGTGGCTACAAGAAGGCTAGAAAGAGTTACGAAGAAAAAAATGACGATAACTAAACGCCCACTCCGATGTTGCCGCAAATGGAAAGCGGCAGCGAACGCGCGACAACTCGCACCGGCGTAAGCGAAGGAACGATCGTCATCACCGACACCGCGAACCAGACGCAGGATCTGGCGAATCTCAACAGAGATACTGAAGACCTTAACGGGACGGTCACGCGGACGCCAGATTTGCAGAGTCTTCTCAGCGATCAATCACGTTTGATGCAGGCAGCGACGGCAGCGGGGGAGGCTGTCGCACGCGATATCGGAACGTACGCGAACAAGAAGAAGGACGAGGCGGAAAAACTTGCCAAGGAAACCAATGATCCCGCGCTGAAAGCGCAGTACTTGGAAGAAGCGAAACAATGGTCTGAAGGCGGCGACTATCGCGCAACGATGCATGCGGCAGGTGGAGCACTTGTCGCAGGGCTAGGCGGCGGAAACGCCTTAGGTGGCGCGTTAGGCGCAGGCCTGACGTCAAAACTCGGTCGAGTACTCGACGGCGTGAGCGACGACATCCGCAAGAAGCGCCCCACCGGAAACGCCGACATGGACGAAGCTCTCGGTCAGATCGTCGCAACAGGCCTAGGTACGGCGGTCGGTGCCATGGCCGGTGGTAGTTCAGGCGCGTTCACTGGGTTCAACACGGATCGGTTTAATCGGCAGTTGCATCCGGATGAGAAGAGGGCAATTGCCGCCAAGGCGAACGGCGATAAAGCGGCACTTGACCGGCTGACCAAAGCTGCATGCTACAACGTCCAATGCTGGGCGGAGTTTCCTGAGGGCAGCGATGCTTATAACGCAAGTTATGTAAGCCAGGCGGCACTGATTGGCCTAGAGCCAGAGTTGGCGTGGATCAAATCGCAGCAAGCCGAGGGGCGTTTCATCTACAAACTGGGCGAAAGCCTATTGGACGCGACCAAAGGGATAGGCGTCCCCATCGCCAAGAACGGTGCAAAAGCAATCGCTGGCGGCGCGGCAGTGGCAGGTGGCTTCGTTGCCTGCACGAGCCTCGTAGGCTGTGCGATAGGAGGATCGGCAGCGGTCTTTGGAGGGAGCGAAGCGGTGGAAGGTCTGACTGGTCTTTATCAGCTTACCACTGGCAAGGGCGCGGATGGATATAACCCCGTGCGCGAACTGCTGGTCACTAATATGCCCGAAGGTTGGGGAGACACTACATATGATATTGGTGCGCTTGGCTCCAACGTCTTTGGTCTTTGGGTTCGATTGCCATATAACATTGGCTTCACCAAAGGAATAGATCGAAAGAAATCAATTTTCGGCGTCAAAACCACCAAGTGGAATAACCCTCTAGTGAATCCAATTACCAAGAAACCGCTTCCCTCTTACGTTAGCCAGGGAATATTTACATTTGGCGTTGGCTCGAAAAGCTCAAAAGTCATAGACGACATTCGCGACCAAAAACAATGAACACCAATAACATTGAAAAATTAGCTCGGAAAATTTGTTTAATTGTTGGCGGATTTTTATGCTCAAGTGCTTTCTGGGGCTCGACATTCGTTATTATTTTCAGAAAGATATTTCACATTAACGATGAGTCCGTTCTTCTTGGAATATTCGCCACGATTTCCGCGATCTGCTTGTATTTATGCATTTTTGTTCTTCCTAAGAAGATTAGAAAAAATGAAACATGGTGATTTTTTCTATTATTGGGTTGCTGCACTTCAAGATATTCGATTCGTAGATGCAAGCTGGAGACAGCAATTAATAATAGACACTCCTCCCCTTGAGTACGTGATTCCTCGATAATTATCGAGATATCCATTATGGTGATTTCCGCCAGGTACGTACCGCCGCACCCAATCATGAATACACAGTCCAATTAACATGATGCGGGCGGTTCATATTTATCAATTAATTTTTCGAAAAGGAAGTAGAAGTGAGAGCGACTATAAAGACTGCATTCTTTGGCATCTTCATTGGCACACTGTTTGGCTGCACCTCTTTTCAATCAAAAAATCTTGGCGAATCGCTAACGTGTGATCAACATGAGGAAGTAGCACAGCAGCTAAATGAATGGGCGACAAGAAATTTCGAGCAAGACTATGGCAAGAACGGCGATGTAGACGGTGCTTTGGCGCAATTTTTTCTGATCGACCAAAGAGCACCGTCACCCTACGCTTCGGCGTTCAATCGACATCAAGAGATAGCTGTTGAAAATCTGTCACTCGCAAAGAAAAAGAGCTGTGACACGTCGCAATATCCGCTGGCCCCGATCGACTATTTCAGGGTGAAAGTTGATGCGATGATTAAGACAAAGGGCAAGTGATTCACAGGGTTGCTAGAACGTTACCAATCTATAAAGATTCAATTCAAACACATGAAAATTCCATCCTTACGTGCAACACATACCGCCACAATTGCAGTCGTGAGCAGCCTTGCCTTCAGTGCATATGCAGTTGAGCCCAAGTGCTTTACTCAGTCCAACGACGGTCACACGACCGAACTCTGCGTGACATCGGCGCCGTTTCAGCACGACTACTACACGCTGAAGGTCGATCGCGCACTTATCTTCGTGTTGCCGGATGACTATGTTGAAGACGTCACGCTGACACATACGATTCCGAAGGATGCCGCAATTGAATTCCCTCTTTCGATGCAGGGGTCTTCGATCGTGAAAATTACCGGCGGATGCGTGCCCATAAGCACCGATGTCACTGACGAGACCGGAACAATCGGAATGGAGACAGGCCGCCGTTGTTCATTCAAGTGGGGGCAGAAGGACATCTTGAAGGACTTGAAAATTGGCCGATAACTGCATTGCGCACCACGGTTGTTTCTTAGAACTCTATCGAACGAAAATAGGTTGAACCCAAATGACGCGAGCCTCGATCTTCGGTCTTTTAACTATGTGTGTTGGCCTCCTCGTGCAGACACCGGCGTTTGCGTACGACTGCAACGACTCTGACGCTTATAAGAGTGGACAACGCGAGATCTCGCTTGTTCGAGACACAACGAGGGCGCAAATGTTATGGGCGGTAACATCCGTACAGGAGGCCAAGGGGCTTGCTTTCGACGCAGCAATGCAAGAGTTCGTTCAAGTCGGCAGGGGCGAACAGACGCGCCTCTACGACGATCAGCTTGATGCGCTCCGCGCCAAGCTTAATGGTGCAAAACGTGACTCTCCGCAGGCGTGCGATGCATTTCTCTTGCTGCAACGTCAATTTGCTCACTTAGCGCAGCAGAAAATTGATTTCGTTGCGAAGCTCGTTACCGAGGAGACCTTCGCGGCTCGCCAGTAGGTTTGGTTGTCTGTTGTATGCGGGCGGCAAGGCTTTCTTGGCGAAATTCCGACTTGCTTACCCCGCCCGCCACCTTTCGCACCATCCACGAAATCCGCTCGAAAATTCAAATGCCGTGAGTTGCAACCGTTACAACGGTTACATGCAACCACCCCAAACCCAATCCCCTTTGGGTTTACGCTTCGTCCACAGCTCACGGCGATGCAGAATGTACGCCCCGGTGAGCCTTCATACGGAGATGAGCGTCGATGACCAAGCCCTATATCACCCTGTTTGCTGCCCTCGCGGCGACCGCCGCTATTAGCTGGATGGCTTTCAGCGCGCGCAGTTATGCCGCCGAGCCCGGTGCGCAAGTTCAGACGAATCCCCGGCAAGACGAGATCAAATCGCTTGTCGACAAGACTATCGAGCCGCTGATGGCGCGTCAGGACATTCCTGGCATGGCCGTCGGCGTCCTCTTTGATGGACAGTCCTATGTCTTCGATTACGGGGTCGCCGACAAGGCCGCCAACAAACCCGTCACCAACGACACCCTGTTCGAGATCGGCTCCGTCAGCAAAACCTTCACCGCCACGCTGGCTACGTACGCTCAGACCACCGGCGCGCTTTCGCTGACCGACAAAATCAGCCGCCTCGCCCCAGAATTCGCAGGCACACCGTTCGGTGACGTCAAGCTGCTGAATCTCGGTACGCACACCACCGGTGGCATGCCGCAACAGGTACCGGACAGCGTCACCAACATCGACGAGATGACGCAGTACCTCAAAGCATGGACGCCCCCCAAACCGACCGGCACCGCGCGCACGTACTCGAATATAAGCATCGGTGCGCTCGGCTGGATTACCGCCCGCGCCATGCACGGCGATTACGCCACACTCGTGTCGGATCACGTCTTCAAGCCGCTCAATCTGAAGCACACCTTCATCAAGGTGCCGGAAGATCAACAGGCGAATTACGCATGGGGATATAAGAACGGCAAGCCGATTCGCGTCTCGCCCGGTGTGTTCGAGCAGGAGGCCTACGGTGTGAAAACGACTGCCTCCGACTTGCTGCGCTTCGTCAACGCAAATATCGGGGAGGCGGTCCATGACCGGCGTCTGCGTCACGCCATCTACGCGACACGCACCAGTTACTTCTTCGATGCGCCGATGACGCAAGACCTCGCGTGGGAGCAGTATCCGTATCCCGTCACGGTCGAGGCGCTGATCGAGGGCAACTCCACGCGGATGTCGATGGAATCGACGCCTGCACGCGAACTCACGCCGCCGATGGCACCGGCACCGGTGTCGTGGGTCAACAAGACGGGATCGACGAGCGGGTTCGGCACGTATGTGGCCTTCGTCCCGTCGAAGCAGATGGCGATCGTACTGCTCGCCAACAAGAATTACCCGATGGAAGAACGTCTGCGCGCCGCTCATCAGATTCTGACTACGCTCGACGGCAGCCGTCCGGCACCGGCACCTGCGAAGTAGTTGAATCGGCCGCCCGGCTTCTAGCGGGCGGCGCGATAATCGCCGCAGCAGCCACTGCGGCAGGCTGGACGGTGGATGCGAAACGAGTCGCCGCGTGGAACTCTCGCGGCACTCGCCACACTGCTCGCGTCCTCGGCCTCAAACAGCCAAAATCACTTCCCAAACACCGTCTCAAACGCCGCAGCGAGATCGTCAATCAGATCCTGCGGATCTTCCAGACCGATATGCAGACGGACGATGGGACCGGCATGCGACCAGTCTTCGCACGTGCGTGTGCCGACCACGTTCGACACCGTCGCCAGACTCTCGAAACCGCCCCACGATGCGCCGATGCCGAACAACTTCAGCGAATCGACGAAGCGGTCCGCCTGCACGGGCGTCGCCTTGGCAAGCTCGAACGACACCAACCCGTTCGTGCCCAGACAATCCCGACGCCACAACTCGTGCCCCGGGTCCGTCGGCAGCGCCAGACAGAACACACGCGCCACGTCGGGCAACCCATCCAGCCAATGCACCACCTCCAACGCATTGCGCTCATGCATCGCAAGACGCGCGGCCAACGTGCGAGTGCCACGCAACACCAGATAGGCGTCGTCGGGACTTACGGCCACGCCTTGCGCGTCGGCCATCGTCGAGAGCGTCTGCCAGACTTCCTGCGTCGTGGTGACGGTGCCCATCATCACGTCGGAATGGCCGCTCAGGTACTTCGTCGCGGCCATCACCGAGATGTCCGCCCCGAGCATCAGCGGACGGCACTGCACGCCCGATCCCCACGTGTTGTCCGCGACGAGCAGCGCCCCGTGACGATGCGCCAGATCGGCCAGCGCCGGAATGTCGCACATCTCATAGACGAGCGAGCCGGGGGCTTCCACGTAAATCATCTTCGTGCGCGCCGTCATATGCTCGGCGGCGTCGCTACCGTCCGCCCGGAAGAACGTGACGTGCACACCCCACGGCTTGAGGAACGTCTCGACGAAATGACGCACCGGCTGATACACGCAATCCGCGATCAGCACGTGATCGCCAGGACGCACGTATGCCAGAAACACCATCGAGATCGCCGCCAGTCCCGTCGGGAACAGTCGCGCGCGATACCCGCCTTCCAGCCCGGCGACGACGTCTTCGAGCGCGAAGCCCGTCGGGTTACCACGCGCGCCGTACGTGAACATGCGCTCGGTGCCGCGACGGCGACGTGCATCGTTCAGGTCGTCCATCGATTCGAACAACACCGTGGACGCACGCACCACCGGCGGGTTAACGGCACGACCGCCAATGACGGCAGTATCCATACCGCCTTTGACGAGGCGCGTAGCGACGCGAACCGAGCTGCCGTGATGCAGCGCGTCGCGTTCGGCGGAAGACGTGGATTCGGAAGACGAGGAAGGCGGGGGGGATTGTCGAGACATGGTCTGGCGTAGAGAGAACGGTTCGGACGGTTCAGGTCAAGCAGCACTGGCGCGCTGGACCGGGACGGTCACATGCGCGCCAAAAGTCACAGCTTACTTCGCGACGGCGGCGTCACCAATACGGAAAGCACCGCGCTCATGCTCGTCCAACTGCGCGAGCAAGCCGGTTTCCCACGCCAGATACTGACGCGCAGCTGCTTTGTTCCCATCGTGACGGTCATGCACGAAGAACAGATAGTCGATGCAGTCGGCGTCCGGCGGCGAGTCCGGTGTCGCCTCGACCGGCAACCCGGCGGCGGCCCATGCTTTGAAGCCGCCCGCCAGCACGGAGAACGTGCGCGTGTCCTGCGCGTTCTCACGACGCCAATCCGCCACGAACAATTCGGCCACACCGCGCTCGTCAGCAATCAACACCACATTGCCCGACGCAGGCAGCTTCGGCAGACGCGGACGAATCGCCCATTGCGCGCCCGTCGCATGCTCACGGCGGAAGCTCATGCTTGGACGCACGTCGATCACCGTCACGCTGCCGTCCGCCAATGCCGTCTTCAACGTCGCCACATCGATCTCCGGCAACGCCGTAGCAACACCCGGTGTCGTCGCAGCCAACGACACTCCGCTGTTAAGTCCGTCACGCAACACATAAGCATCGTGACCCAGCTGACGCAGCCAGCTCGCGACGATCGGCGCACGCACGCCGTCGTTATCGAACAGCACCACGCGCGCATGACGCACGCCCACGTACTGGTCCGTCGCCTGAATCAGTTGCCCGCCCGGCGTATGCTGCGCGCCCGGCAGCGTGCCAGCGGCGTATTCCTCCGGCGTGCGCACGTCGCACAGGAACACCGTGCGCGTCGTATCCGTCGCCCATTGCGCAAACGTCGACGCATCGACTTCCGGCACAGCGAAGCGCTCGGCGAGCGCACCGCTGGCTTCGCGCATCTGCGTGACGCTGGCGGGCGACACCGCGTCGGGATAGCGACGCGTGCTGCCATGCTCCAGCGGCAGGTCTTCCAGATACCAGCCCTGCGTGCCGTTCTCCAGCGCCATCACCGGATTCGGAATGCCGAGGTTGATGAGCGTCTGCGCGCCGATGATGCTGCGCGTACGCCCCGCGCAGTTCACGACGATGGGCGTCGTCGTGTCCGGCACCAGATCGCGAATGCGATAACCCAGTTCGCCATTCGGGCAGCAGATGGACGACGGAATCGTCATCTTCAGATATTCGTTGACGGGACGTCCATCGAGAATCACCACGTTGTCACCGCGCTCACGCATGGCGGCAAGCTCGCGCGCCGTCACACGCGGCGTGTGATATGCCATCTCGACGAGTTCGCCGAACGTCTTCGACGGGACATTCACCCCGGCGAACAGCGTGAAACCCGCCGCCTGCCACGCCTGCGTGCCGCCTTCCAGCACGTACACATCGGAATAGCCCAGCGCATCGAGACGCTGCGCCGCCAGCACCGCCACGCTCTGGTCGGTGTCATACACGACGATGCGCGCGTCGCGACGCGGTGCCAGACGCACGATGTCGAGTTCGAGACGGCTGTAGGGTAGCGTCACGCCGTAAAAGAGATGCGCCTCGCCATACTGGCCGTGCTCGCGCACGTCGAACACGGCGATCTCGGCGCCGTCGTGCAGCCATTCCTTGAGCAGGGCAGGCGGCACAAAATGAGGAGTGAACGAAGTCATAGCGTTACGTGATTTATCAGTTCCGCCCGGCAAATGCCAAAGCGTAGGGATGAGCAGGCCCGCACCGCTCGTGCCAGTGGCATGGGCAGTGTGATGCGGGTGGCGCGAATCGAGTCGCGCCATCGGTGAGTCTTGTCGCTTGCCGTCGGCGATACGGGTGCCGACGGTCAGGGCATCAGCGGCGCGTCTTCACGCCGATATCCATCACCTGATACGTGCCCTTGGCGAGGTCGAACGTGATGCGCTCGGTCAGCGTCTCCAGCGCACGGCCGTACATGTGCAGATGGCGGATCGGCGCGTCGCCCTGAATCTCGACCGCGTGAATGTCGTCCGACGCCAGCGCAATGCCATGGCCCGGGTCCACGACGACGGTGTCGCTCACTTCGAGCGTGCCGACGCCGGGCGTCTTGCCGTCGTCCGTGCGGCGGTAGACGTAGTTGTATTCCACGCCGTCGACGGCCGCGATGCACGCCCACGTCGTGTGGTTGTGCGGCGTGATCTTTTTACCGGGACGCATGACGTTCAGATACAGCGCGTAGGTCTTGTCGGCGTCTTCATGAATCAGATAGCGCGCTTGCAGCTCGCCGTCGGTCGGCGGCGGGAAGTCGGCTTCGCTCCACAGCGCGGTGCGCGCAGCGAGCGCTTTGACCTGTTCGAGCACTTCGGCCAGTGCGGGACGCGTCTCGCCCGCCGGAGCCAGCGCGGCCTTCATGGCAGCGATGGCGTCGCTCACAGCGGCCTGACGTTGTTCGGGAAGTTGAGTCGTGGACATGATGAAAGTCTTCTCCGTAGTGCTTTGTTATGTGAGGTGCGCGGTTGAGGCGCTATCGTGTGTTCAGTGTGTCGGGTGTGTTCGGCTCGCGTGCGAGGAAGACGCCTCAGGCAGGCACCGCATCGCGCGGCACGCTGATCATCGGCGACGGCCGCAGCACGTCTTGCAGGAATCGCTGCGCACGTGCGTGCTTCGGCTGGCTGAAGAACTCCGACGGCGGCGCGTCTTCGAGCAACTGCCCCTGATCCATGAACCACACGCGGCTCGACACGTCGCGCGCGAATCCCATCTCGTGCGTGACGATCATCATCGTGAGTCCTTCGTCGGCAAGCGAGCGCATGACTTGCAGCACTTCCTGCACCATCTCGGGATCAAGTGCGCTCGTCGGCTCGTCGAACAGCATGAGCGGCGGCTTCATCGCCAGCGCACGTGCAATCGCCACGCGCTGTTGCTGGCCGCCCGAGAGGTTCGCGGGCATCGCGTCGATCTTGTGGGCGAGGCCCACTTTCGTGAGCAGCGCTTCGGCCTGCGCGACCGCTTCGTCGCGCGACATGCCGAGCACCTTCGTCGGCCCGAGGATCAGGTTCTGTCGCACCGACAGGTTCTGAAACAGGTTGAAACTCTGGAAGACGAAGCCGATGCGCGCGCGCAACTGATTGATCTTCATGTCGCGGGCATTCACGTCTTTGCCTTCGAAGAGAATGCGTCCCTTCTGAATGGCTTCGAGTCGTGTCACCGTGCGAATCAGTGTCGACTTGCCGGAGCCGGACGGGCCGCACACCACAACGACTTCGCCGCGTCCGATAGTGGCATCGATGCCCTTCAGGACATGGTGGTCGCCGTAGAACTTGTCGACTTTTTCGAATGCGAGCATGGTCATGATCGCGCTCTCCTTCTTAAATCGTCTTGAACCCTGCGCTTACGCCAGTCCCGCGCGCTGGCGGGCGATACGTCGCTCCAGCCAGCCGGCGAATCGGGAAATGGCGAAACACAACACAAAATAGAACGCTGCGAGCACGAGGAACGTTTGCAGCGGCTTGGTCAGCGTGATCGTATTGACCTGCGCCGCCGAGTACGTCAGTTCCGGCACGCCGATCACGTAAGCGAGCGACGTCGCCTTGATGATCGATACGAACTGGTTGACGATGGACGGCAGCATGTTCGCGAGCGCCTGCGGCAGTTGCACGTAACGCATGCTTTGCAGCCACGACAGCCCGTTCGAGCGCGCCGCTTCCATCTGCCCACGCGGCAGCCCCTCGAGACCTGCGCGCACGATCTGCGACAGGAAGGCGCTTTCGTAGACGATGATCGCGCACACGGCCGTAGTGAACGCCGAGACTTCGGCCCCCACCAGCAGCGGCACAGCGAAGTACGCCCAGAAGATGATCATCAGCAACGGAATGCCGCGCACGAAGCGTGTCCAGATACCGGCGAGGCGTCGCATCCAGCGCCACGGCGAGACCTGCGCCAGACCGATCAGCACCGAAATCGGAAACGAAATCACCAAGCCCAGTGCCGACAGAATCAGCGTGATCGCCACACCGCCGAGCGGTCCGTTGGGCCAGCTGCCGACGAGGAACAGTGCGAGATAGTCGTGAAGAATCTCGAACATCGTCAGACTCCCGAGGGCGCCGTGCGGCGCTTGGCGAAGTGCTCGGAGAGCGCCATGAGCGCGAGCGTGCCGATCAGATACAGAATCGTGGCCACCAGAAACACGTCGAAGGTACGGAACGTCAGGTTATCGATCTGACGCGTGCGGTACAGCAACTCATGCACGCCGATCGCCATCGCGAGCGAACTGTTCTTGAACAGCAACAGCGACTGGTTGAGCAATGCGGGCAGCGCCACGCGAATGCCTTGCGGCAGAATCACGTAGCGAAACGACTGCAAGTACGTGAGACCGATGGACCACGCGGCTTCCTGCTGCGTATGCGGAATCGCACGCAGGCCCGAGCGCAGGTCTTCCGAGATGAACGCGCCGGCGTTGAGCGCCAGCGCGATCGTCGCGAAGAAGAACTCGGTATTGCCCGCGTTGATCCAGTCGCGCAGACCTTCCGGCAGTAGTTGCGGCACGCCGAAGTACCAGACAAGAATCTGCACCAGCACCGGCACGTTGCGGTGATACTCCACCACCACGATCACGAAGCCCTTGAAGAGCTTCACCGGCAGGGCGCGCAGCGTCGTGAGCACGATGCCCACGACGATGGCCAGCATTCCCGAGACCACGAACAGCTTGAGCGTGGTCAGTACACCGTCGCGGAATAGCTTCAGGTAACCGTCTTCGAGCAGAAACGAGAGATCGAACATTGTGCGACGTCTCGCTCACTGCACCTTGATCGGCTCGACCTTGTAGTCGCGCGTGAACTTGTACACGGACTTGCTGCCGAGCCACTTCTCGAAGCTGTCCTGCAAGCCGTTCGTCTTGTCGTAGTCGACCAGAATCTTGTTCACGGCTTCGCGCAGCGCCGGCTCGCCCTTGTTCATCACCACGCCCCAGCGCTCTTCGAACACCGGCTTGGTCAGCAGACGGTATTGCTGTCCGCCCTTGGCGGCCGCTTCGTTGGCGAAGCGCGCGAGAATCAGTTGCCCCGCCACCAGCCCTTCGACCTTGCCTTGTTGCAGCGCGAGGAACGCCGACGAGATGTCGTGGAACGTCAGCAGATTCGAGTCGGGCAGGCGCGTGACCGACACCGCCGCCGAGCTGGAACCTTCCGAGGCGGCGATCTTCTTGCCCGAGAGCTGATCGAGCGTCTGCACCGGCGAGTCGGCGCGCACCAGCACGCGAATCGGGGCGACGAAGTACTGATCGCTGAAGTCGACCTGCGCGGCGCGGGCCGGCATCCACGCGACGGCGGCGGCGAGCACGTCGACGCGGCGCGTCTTGAGTTCGGGGATACGGGCGTCGGTCGACAGGGCGCGGTGTTCGAGCTTCACGCCGAGGCCTTTCGCGAGCGCGGTGCACACGTCGACGTCGAAGCCGACGATCTTGCGCGTGGCGGCATCGGGAAATGCATACGGTTCGCTGGCGTTTTGCGTGCCGCAAACGAGCGTGCCGCGCGCCTTGATGTCAGCCAGCTGGTCGGCGTGCGCCAGGTGCGTGATGCCCGTCATGGCGAGTGTTGCGAACAGCGCGCCGGCAAGGTGTCGTTGCCACATGATCCTGAGTCTCCTTGGGTTTGACCGAAGGCGTATCGATTCGACGGATTCGATGTCGTGTGCGCGAAAGCAAATGACGCAAATCGATTAGCGGGGGACCGATCAATGCCGGCTTCCACCCCCGGTCACATAAATATTGCTTGAGTGTCAGGCAGGTTATCCACCAAAATTCTCCAGAACAATTTAATTTTTATCCCGGAAACATTAACGTTTCTGAAGTATCAAGGCGGACGACCATGCGAAATCTCGATATCGATCTGCTGCGGACTTTCGTCGCGATTGCGCAGCATGAGACGTTTGCGGCGGCCGCCACACGCGTGGGTCGCACGCAGTCGGCCATCACGCAGCAGATGCAACGGCTTGAGCAGGAAATGGGTTGCCCGCTGTTCGAAAAGCAGGGGCGGCAGAAGACGATGACGACGGATGGCGTGCGTCTCGTCGCGTATGCCAATAAGATTCTCGCGCTCAACGATCAGGCGGTGCAGGTCATGCAGACGCGCGGACCGGCGGAGAAATTGCGCATCGGCTCGCCGCACGATGTGGCGGAGTCGATTCTGCCGAGCATGTTGCGGCGCCTGTCGAAACTCTCGGCGGAATTACAGTTGGAGATCAACGTCGGACGCAGCCCGCACTTGATGGACGCGCTGCGCGATAACGAACTCGATCTCGCGATCTCGACGCGTTACGACGAAGGTTTTCCCGGCATCAAATTGCGCACGTCGCCGATGGTGTGGATCTGTGCCGACGACTTCATCTTCAACTCGTCGGCCCCCGTGCCGCTCGTGATGGCGGACGAGTTGAGTCTGTTCCGTCGCCTGTCTATCGAGCGGCTGAATGCGGCGGGCATTGCGTGGCGCACGAGCTTCATCTCACCGACGCTCACCGGCATCAAGGCCGCGATCAGCGCGGGCCTGGGTGTCACGGCCCGCACCACCGAATTACTCGACGCCAACATGCGCGTACTCTCGGAGGCCGACGGATTGCCGCGCCTGCCCGACGTCGCGTTCTATCTCTACGTGCAACCGACGTGCACGAGTCAGGTCCTGCGCGAGTTGTTCGAGTCGACGGAACACATCGCGACGCGCTTCGGACCGCCGTTTCTGATCGGCGAGTGATGCACGGGCGATGCGTGGCAGACGACGCTCGGCCGTTCAATCGCCGTTAGCGTGCTTAAGCAGGCTGTCGCGCATTTTCGCGACGGCCTTCTGCGTGCGGTCGAACTCCTCCGGATCGAGGCCCGTCGCCGCAATCAGATCGCGCTGCGCACCCTTCTTGCGCAGTTGCTTCCCTTCCTCGGTCAGACTGACGATGACCTGCCGCTCGTCGGCGGGATCGCGCTGACGTCGCAGATAGCCGAGTTCTTCGAGCTTCTTCAGGATGGGCGTCAGCGTGTTCGACTCCAGGAACAGCTTCTCGCCCAGTCGCTTGACGGAAAGATTGTCGTCCTCCCAGAGCGCCACGATCGTGATCCATTGGGTGTAGGTGATGCCCAGTTCATCAAGGATCGACTTGTAGGCGCGGCCGAAGGCCAGATTGGCCGAGTACACCGCAAAACACAGGAAGTCGCTGAGGTTCGGCAGCGGGGCGTCTGTGGGCTTGGATTTGCTCATGATGTTCAGTTCTCGTGGGTTCGTTCAATTTGACCATAATATACATCGCATCCGATTTAATCGGAAGGTGTTGACTTTTGATTTCGCCTGTCGCATTATTCATCGCATCCGATTACATCGGATACGAGCAAAAGACAATTCACAGGCAATCTCAACCCAAATCGAAAGGAAAACATCATGGCTAGCAAGATCCTCTACACCGGCAAAACCCACACCACCGGCGGCCGCGACGGCTCGGCGCTCAGCTCCGACGGCAAGCTCGACGTCAAACTGTCCTCGCCCGGATCGAGCGGTCCCGGTACGAACCCGGAGCAGCTTTTCGCCGCTGGCTGGTCGGCCTGCTTTATCGGTGCGATGGGGCTGGCCGCCGGCAAGCTGAAGATTCAGCTGCCCGCCGACACGGCCGTCGACGCCGAAGTCGATCTCGCCAATGAAGACGGCGCGTACTTCCTGAAGGCACGCCTGAACGTCAGCCTGCCGGGACTTGAGCGCGACGTCGCCCTGGCGCTCATCGACGCGGCCCACCAGACCTGCCCGTACTCGAAGGCGACGCGCAACAACATCGACGTCGAACTCAACCTCGTCTGACGCCTCTTTCCCCCGAGACACAGAAAATGCATTCAGCAAAACTCCCTCGTCGCGCCAGCCGCGCGCATCCGATTCGTGTGCTGGCGGTGACGACTGCACTCGCGTCCATCGGCATGTTTATGCCCGCGTGGGCCAGCGCCGCGCAGCCGTCGCAAGCCGCACCGTCGGCAAGCGCGTCGACACAGGCCGTGGACACGTCCATCCGTCCGTTCCAGTTCCACGCGTCGGAGCAATCGTTGAAGGACTTGCGCCAGCGCATCGCTGCCACCAAATGGCCGAGTCGCGAACTGGTGAACGACGGCACGCAGGGCGTGCAGCTTGAGACGATGAAGAAGCTCGCGCAGTACTGGGCGAACGACTACGACTGGCGTCGTGTGGAGTCGAAGCTGAATGCCTTGCCGCAGTTCGTGACGAACATCGATGGCGTGGATATCCATTTCATTCACGTGCGTTCGAAGAACAAGAACGCGTTGCCCATCATCGTGACGCACGGCTGGCCGGGGTCGGTCGTCGAGCAACTGAAGCTGATCGATCCGCTCACCAATCCGACGGCGCACGGCGGCAGCGCCGACGACGCGTTCGACATCGTGATTCCTTCGCTGCCGGGCTACGGCTTCTCGGGCAAACCCAACGAACTGGGCTGGGACCCGGCGCACATCGCCCGTGCGTGGGAGGAGTTGATGCGACGGCTCGGCTATCAGCACTACGTCGCGCAAGGTGGCGACTGGGGCGATGCCGTGACCGAGCAGATGGCCGTGCAGGCACCCCCGGGATTACTGGCGATTCACACGAACATGCCCGGGGCCGTGCCCGACGAAATTCAGCGCTCGCTCGACGCGCACAAACCGGCACCGGCGAATCTGTCGGCGGACGAGAAGCGCGCCTACGAGCAGCTCGACTTCTTCTACTCGCATGGCCTCGCCTATGCGCAGGAGATGACGGCACGTCCGCAGACGTTGTACGGCATCGAGGATTCGCCCGTCGGCCTGGCGGCGTGGATGCTGGATCACGATGCGCGCAGTTACGAGTTGATCGCGCGTGTGTTCGATGGAAAGCAGGAAGGTCTGACGCGTGACGACGTGCTCGACAACATCACGCTGTACTGGCTCACGAACACGGCGGTGTCGTCGGCGCGACTGTATTGGGAGAACAAGCTTGCGTTCTTCGCGCCGAAAGGCATCAAGATCCCGGTTGCCGTCAGCGCGTTCCCGGATGAGCTGTATCAAGCGCCGGAGAGCTGGGCGAAAAAGGCGTTCCCCAACCTGATCTACTACAGTCGTCCGGCCAAGGGCGGCCACTTCGCCGCGTGGGAGCAACCGGATACGCTGAGCCACGATCTGCGTCTGGCGTTCAGGTCGGTGCGTTGATCGTACAGCGTTGAATGCATTGAGTGTCGCGAGAAATGAGAAGGGCGGAGAAATCTCCGCCCTTCGTCCATGCGTCCCTTCGTCGCCGCAGCAGGCTTAGCCCTTGGGCAGCGTGCCCGGACGCAGATACGCGAGCGCATGCGCTACGTACTCACCCTTGCCGAGTTCCACGCCGTGCTGACGCAGAATGCTATAGGCGGTATTAGTGTGGAAGTAGAACTGAGCGAGTGCCCAATCGCGCGCGTACTGCTCGCCGGTCATGTCGAACACCACGCCGTTGGGCAACTCAAGCGCGATATCGATGTATTCGCCTGCGTCGAGCGCGTTGCCCGGCAACGCTTCGAGAAATTCGATGGCGGTCGCGAGGCGCGCTTTAGCCTCAGCGAAGGTGCCCGGATGCTGACTGCTGTTCCAGCCTTCGCGTTGAATCTCTTTCGTGGCTTCCGGAATGGCTTCGCCACGCAGGCGATGCACCGGCTCCATCGACAGGTAGCTCGCAAAGCGCGCCTGTGCGGCGAGCGGGTACATGTCGGGTGCGAGACGCAGCGTCATCAGCGCGTCGGCATCCTTGCCTTTCGCTTTCTCGTACGCGGCCGCCTTGTCGAGCCACGCGCCATGGCTACGCAGCATGTGCAGGAATGTAGGGATGAGAAGTTCAGTCAGCGTCATGCGGTCCCTCCGGTGGACTTTTCTGGATACGCGCGGCAAACCGCACCGCCGGGGCAGCATATCGCGATCACGCATGTTTCGCAGTACAGGACAACGAAAAATCTTCTCAACCGTCGCGCTACGTTGTCGCGATCAGTAACTCCTCGGCGTTCGCCGGGGGATGCAGGCCGTCGGTACGATGGGCGAAGTAACGTGCTGTAAGCGCGGCGGCGGACACGTGCTGCGCATCCGCAAACCCGTTCTCGCGAGCGAACGCCATCATGTCATCCGGCGTGAAGAAGCTGATGAACGGCGTGCCGCTCGCGCGTGCGCCTTTCTCCGCCATCTCCAGCCCCGGTCGCACCTCCGGATCCGCCATCTCCAGCGGCAACAGAAACGTCATCGCCAGTGTCGACCCGTCGCCCGCGAACGACGCCACCTCACGCAGCGTCGCGCCGTTGGCCTCGCGCGTCAGATACATGCTCACGCCCGTCGAAACGATCACGGCGGGCTGGCTCGCGTCGAAGCCATGTTGCAACAATGCGTCACGCCACGACTCTCCCGCTTCGAAATCCACGGGCACGAAGTGCAGCCAGTCCTGCACGCCGTAGCCCAACGCGATGAGACGGTCGTGCTTCCAGCGCTGCGGCCCCGGTTTATCGACTTCGAAAATCGAGAGCGATCCGGCGAGTTCGGGATGACGCTGCGCGAAGCTGTCGAGGCCCGCGCCGAGAATGACGTATTGCCGCACGCCACGCTTCATCTCTGCGATGACGAGGTCTTCGATGTAACGCGCCCGCGCGACGATGGACGCGCGAAACGGACGCGTGAACGCCGGGTGCATGTCTCCACGCTCGCGCCAGTCGTCCGGCGGTGCGAGCAAGCGTAGGCCGACGTCGTCGGCTAGCACCGGCGGCTCTGCATCGACTTCGAGATGCAACGCGCGCCAGAGCGCCACGCGCGCGGCGGTGCTTTCGGGGGCGATGTCTTTCGGATCGGTCATGAGAACGGCCTCGCAAGATCGGAACGAATTCCCGGATTCTGACACGAGGCGCGCAGGCTTGTCTGACGGTCGTTGTTGCAGCGCCGGTGATGCGCTCACGACTCGCGATAGTGCTCCGTCATGAAGCCGATGAACGCGCGCACCTTCGGGTTGACGTGGCGCGTCTGTGGATAAAGGGCGTAGTAGTGGCTACGGCCGAGGGTGCATTGCGGTAGCACGCGCACGAGCGTGCCGAGCGAGAGTTCGGCGCGCACCGTGCGTTCGGTAAACGCCGCGATGCCGCTCCCCGCGAGCGCTGCGGCAAAGAGCGCTGTGATGGCGTCGGTGGTGAATGCGCCGTCGAGCGTCACACGATGTACCTGAGCGTCCGGCGCGGTGATCGTCCATGCGTCGGGCGAGTTTGCTCCTGCGAAGCGCAGACACTGATGCGACGCGAGTGCTTCCGGCGTGCGAGGCAGTCCGGCTTGCGAGAGATAGGCGGGGGAGGCGACGAGCACCGTCTCCGATGCCGTCAGCAGTTTCGCCTGAAGATTGCTGTCGGCCAGCGGCGTGCTGCTGATGCGCAACGCGACGTCGAACCCTTCCGCGAGCAGATCGACGTATTGATCGCTGCAAGACAACGTCAGATCGATGTCCGGATAACGCAGGCGAAACGCGGGCAACCACGCGGGAAGTTCGAGCGTGCCGATGGCGAGCGGCACTGTCACGCGCAACGGACCGCTCGGCTGTTCGCGCTCGTCGGTCATGGCGTGCGTCATGGCGTCCACGCGCGCGAGGATATCGACGCAATGCCGGTGGTACCGCTCACCGGCAGGCGTGAGCGAAAACTGACGCGTGCTGCGATTGACCAGTGCCACCCCCAGCGCGCTTTCCGTCTGCTTCAACTGACGCGACACGCTCGAATGCGACATGCCCAGCATCTCACCCGCCGCCGAGAAGCTGCGCGCTTCGACGAGTGCGTGAAAGATGCGCATTGCCAGCAATTGGTCCATGGGGTCGGGCAGGGTGAGAGGTGGCGCTTGGTTGACGTTCAGCGCAGTGGCAGTTGAAGCATCTGAGCGGTCGTCACCACGTCGCCGAAGGTGTCTTCGATCTCCGCGAGGGCTGCGCGATGCAGTGCTGCGCTCTCGACGCGGGTGCCGTCGGCGCGTGCGATGTCACGGGTCGCGGTGGCGTCCGATGCTACCACGACGCGATAACCCAACGGCACGGCGTCGCGCGCTGCGCCAGCGACGCAGGCGTGCGTCATCAAGCCCGTGATCAGCAGCGTGTCGACGCCGAGTTTCTTCAGACGTGCGTCGATATCCGTGCTGGCGAAAACGCTAACAGACGTCTTCTGTAACACCGTGTCGCGGGCACGAGGGGCAGCGCCGGGCGCGAAGGCGACCGTCTTTCCATCGATGGCGAAGACCGCAGCACCAGCAGGCGCGACGTGCTGAATCTGGAAGACAGGCATGCCGGTGCGATCGGCCAACGCGAGTAGCTTCTGCGTGTTGGCGAGCGCCGACGCGCCCTCCGGAATCGGCATGCGGCCGGTGAAGTATTCGCTCTGGAAGTCGATCACGAGAAGCGCGGTGCGCTTCGGGTCGAGATGATCGATAGGTGCCGCGCCGAGCATGGCGCGGATTGTTGGCGCGGACGCGCTTTGCGATTCGCCTGCGTTGACGGCAGACGCCGCCGCAGAAAGCGACAGTCCGAGCGTCGCGAGTTTCAAGGTTCGAAGCAGGAAGTGCGTCATGGGTCATCCTCGGTGGCGATCGTTGAGGTGCCCAGTCTAGGAAGATGCGACGTCGCGAACCAGACGGCGTCGCGCACAGCATTTGTGCGTGGAGTGCACGAATCTTGAAGTGGCGGATGCGCCAACTCCGTCCAGGTCTGACACGGAGGGAGTTGGCAAACGGACGGCGTGTTTAGTTCGAGCGCACCATGCGGTGCTTCTTCATGAACTCGCTAAGGCTGTCTGCCCCGACAAAGTCCTTTACTTCCGCAAATTTCCGCTTCGTGACCGTGTTCGCCATGAGACCCCGAAGGTCGTCGGAAGCCGCCATAGCCCTCAACTTTTTGAAGGTGTCGTTGTTCAACGGCCGCATGGCCCAGTTGACCGTCAGCTGCATCGCATCCGCTCTGTCCTGCCACGAGAGATTGTTAAAGGAAGGAGGCATGTCAAACGCGGTCCCGCTGCCGTTCATGTACATGCCGCAAATGGACAGAAGGTTTCTTTCGGCCCACTTCATCCTTTCTGACGAGTTGTAAGGAACGATGAACTCTTCGCCAGCCTCCTCCGGCGTCGTTTCTACCTTGTCGAGACCCAAGTGCTCCCTGGCGAAAGCGAATTCTCTGTCGGACACCGCGTAATTCTCCGACAACCATGCGTTAGCTGCATCCTTGCCGATGATATCGGTTATGGTCACTCGGTAGTAGTCAGACATAATCGCCGAGAAATCTTGCAATGCAAAGTATTTCCCACGGCCATCCGCCCATTCGTCAAAGCCGTCAAGAATGTCCATCACGGCCGCGCGTTTCTCAGCACCTTCCTTGTTAATCAACACCCTTTGCAAATCAGAACCAATACTCCAATAATAATAATCCCTATTGTGATTCCACTCTCTATTGTTTCTGATTCTTGCTTGAGCCGATTCTTTAAAACTTTCTTGCAATTTCAGCTGCTTGCCTCCCTTCAGTCTAGCAGCAATCTCCTTCGAAAAATCAGTGAACTCCAACTTGGCTCTATCACAATAATTTCCGATTATACCAAGTGCTTTTTTTCCACCGGATGCAGCAAACATGCTCGATAGATCACTTTTGAAGAACTCGCGCAGCAACTTGGCACCGGCCGATTGCGTGTCTTCGTCCAGGCGGGCCAACCTCAAGACGATCTCCCTCATGACAAGATTCGCGTCCCTTCCGTCATCGACGATCTTGTCTACTCTATGTCTCAGTTGATCTGCAAAGTAGGTGCGCACTCTCTGATCACCCTGAACATCCGGGTTCAGACTCGCAATTTCTTCCCAATCGGCAAAAATTCCGTGTGGTAGGAAGACATAGCCGGTCGTCTCTCCAAGACACTTGAGCGCACCGGAAGTATCTGCCTCGTTTAGTGCCAGCGTTGCCGGCAAATCCTCAAGGTCTGACTTGGGAATTTGTTTGATTTTCTCCGGAATAATTTCACAGAGCCGTATCAACGCGATCAGACGATATCTCGGCCGGAAGGTACTGACATCACCAAGCAGATCCAATATGAATTTGTTCGATGAATCGGCACTATCTTGACCCAAATGTTCGAGGCAGCTATTTATTGAGTTTTTTATACGTCTGTCCAGCATTTCCTTCATACTGGGTCTATCGTCATAATCAATGGCGTTATATAGCTCCTCAATAATCTCCCAGCGCATCTCCCGCTGCGAATCGGATCCGGTGATGACGGAAAATTCCATCAGTCTTCCTAATCTTTCCTCCCCACGACCACACGACTTCCGCAACAGTTTGTGGTAGTCATCCGCCGGAAACCCGCGAAACTGCGCCGGACTGCTGCGCATGAATTGCAAGCCGTCACCTTCGTTATTTTTTGCCTCAGCATTCACGACTAACTTTACCGCCGCCTGAAAATCGGCTCTGAGGCTTTCGTATTCGCCGCTTGCTTTGTCGCACATCCAATAGGGGGGGAGCACTTCCGGAAATGTCGTGTCTCCTCGCCATTCGGTTTCGCCGTCCCTCGACACCGCAAGCGACGCTGGCGCTGCAAGTGTTAGATCCGAAGTTATGGTCGCCTCCGAGTCGGACCGGTTACCGGACCGGTCCTCGGGTAGCTCGACGGGCAATTGCGTCTTGTTGACGGCCAAACCGGTTGAAATCGCATCCATGATCTATCTCCTTCGGTGAATGGAGATTTCATAGTGGTTCCGATCCGTCGACGCCCTTTGGGTTGCCGACATTGACCTGTCGGATTCATGTGGCGGGTGATTCACGTTGGGCGCTTCACCTCGACATCCGCCGATATTTCCCCCAACGCCGACTGCTCGGAAGGAAGTCCGCTTCAAACGTTCAGAAGCAGATGCGCCGCGCCTCGATAAATGACGAACGCGCCGACCAGCACGATCACCGCGCCCGAGAAATACGGCGCTTTACGTGCGAACTCACCGAACCCGCTCCAGCGGCGTGACACGTGCCGGACGCTGAGCGCTGCCAGCGCGCCAGACGCCACCATCGTCATCGCAAGTCCGATGCTGAAGCACAGCACCAAGCCCGCGCCGAGCGCGAAGCGCTTCAGTTGCAAACACAGCAGCAGCACGGTGATCGAAGCCGGGCATGGGACGAGTCCGCCGGTCAGACCGAACATGACGATCTGACCTGTCGTGACTTCGCGTCCGGAGAAGCGCTTTTCAATGTCGCGGGCATGGGCGCGCTCGTGGGCGTCCTGATAATCCGCGCTGCGGAGCACAGGTGCATGCGAGTGATCATGCGGCATGGCATGCGACGGATGGTCATGGACGTGGCGATGGCTGTGGTCGTGCTCCGCGTGATAGTGCGTGTGCCCGAGCTCATGGTCGTGCTCATGGTCGTGTTTTTGCCCGTGATCATGCGCAGGCCCATGGTCGTGATGCTTCGTGCTCGACGCGCCGGCGTTATCGCGCCACGTGCGCCACAGCATCCACGCGGCAACCGCGAGAATCAACACGCCGGACGCCACCTCGAAGTACGGCTCGGTCGCTTCGGCATTCCAGTTGCGTCCGAAATACATGCCCGCCATCGCGACGAGCCAGACCACCGCCGTGTGCGATACCGTCGCCGAAAGACCGAGCAACACGGCCTGTCCGACGGTGCCGCGTACCGCCACGATAAAGGCTGCCATCATCGTCTTCGAATGGCCCGGTTCCAGACCGTGCAACGCGCCGAGCAGTATCGCGCTCGGGATAAACAGCCAGGCACTGCCTTGCTGGAGAAGGGTCGGGAAATCAGCCATGACACGTGACTCGGTAGGGTTATTCGATACCTCGCAATATACTCCCCACCAGTATCTTCGTGTTAGGATTTTTTCATTCGATTTTCAACGACAGGGGCGCGACCAGCCGTGCATACGATTCGGGACAAGAACAAGCTGTTGGCACGCGTGCGTCGCATTCAGGGGCAGACGCAGGCGTTGGAGCGACAGTTGAGCGAAGAGGGCGACTGCGTCGAGATCCTTCAGCAGATCGCGGCGATTCGCGGGGCGATCAACGGACTGATGGGCGCTGTCATCGAGGGCCATCTCGTGGATCACGTCATCAACGAACCGGATCAGGCTCACCGCGAAGCCGAGCTGGCGCCCTTACTCCACGTCATCAAGGCGTATCTGAAATGAGCGAAGTCATGCATCACGAATCGCTGCTTCGCTTCGAAGGGCTCACCCAACGTTTCGACGATTTCACGCTTTTCGAGAATTTGCGGTTCGACGCCGGCCCGGGCTGCTTCGCGCTACGGGATGAAGGTGGTGGCGGCAAGACCACGCTGCTCGGCATGCTCGCAGGCACCGTAGATACGGGCGGTGGCAAGGTGTGGATCGACGGGCATTCGATGCAGAGCGAACCGATTGCGGCCAAAACCGCGCTCGCCGTCGTACCGTTCGATTGCATGACGGAGCCCATGCAAACGGGCCGTGGCTTCCTAGAGCAACGCGCGGCGCAACGTCAGGTGACGGTAAGCGCAGACGTTCTCGATCTCGCCGAGCGCTTCAGCCTGATGCCGCACATGGAAAAGCGCTTCGAGCAGATGTCGACGGGCACGCGTCGCAAGTTCTATCTGACGGCGATTCTGTTCGGCGCACCGCGCGTGATCCTGGCAGACGAACCCACCGGTGGCCTTGATGGCCCGTCGCGCGCGGTGCTCATCGATTTGTTTTCTGCACTTGGCAAGAATCGTTGTGTTCTGTTCTCGACTCACGACGACGAACTGGCCGAGGGATGTCGGGCGACGTCCCTCGCGTTTCCCGGCGCATTTGCGCGATAGGCTGTGCAAGCCGGTTAGCCAGCCAGACACGTCGTCGTTGCTAACGTGCATAGGGGTTCGCCGACGCAATCGCGTGGCGCCCCCTGAGTGGGCTGCGAATTATTAGATTCGCATACCGTACGCATCGATCACGGATTTCACCAATCGGTTTTCCACTAGATTGTCCAACTTGTCATACGTGTGCTGTTGAACCGTTTTGGTGAGATATCCAGCGAGTCCTTCATCCGCAGCAAGGTCCAGAATCGCCGAAAACCATTTCGGCGTTCTTTCGCTGGAATTCGATAGCACCCAATCCATGGCAGACGCAAAAACCTTTTGCTGCCCGGCTTTGCTCAGCGTCCAGAACGATGTCGGCAACTTGCTAGTCCTACCGTCGTGATATCGATTGTCAATCGCCGCCTTGAGAACTGTCTTCGCATCCTCGAGGGCTGCGGGCGAGTCTTCCACCTCACCACTCTCTTCGCCTTCTTTCGTTTCGTCGATTTTCTTATCCGGCTCACCTTCGTCGATTGTTTGCGGGCATGTCCTGATCGACACGGCAAGTTGCGGAATCCCCGGGGAGTGCGTCGAGATCAAAAGCCGAATATGTCCGTTTTCCTGGTGCTCGAGCAACGCCGAGTGACCTCCGCAGTTAGTCACACAACTCAGATCATTTGCCATAGTCGGATTGCCGTGTGGACTGGACTCCGGCGTGTCGGACTGGGACAGCACTTGCGCGGCTAAAGCGGCCGCATTCGTATCAACACCTTCAACCATGGGCATGACTCAACTCCTTGAACAGTTGGGAGTTTCAGATTGGCACTGATAGCGCGGCGCACTTGTGCTTTCCGACCCGCGCCTTTGGCAACGTGAATCCGCCGGGCGTCGCTTGTGACATTGGCGCGTCAGTCGGCTGGGGAAAGCCTCGGATATCGCGAGAACGAACACAGGCATTGCGAATTCGACGACCGGCGCACCTATGCCATCATCCGTCTATCGTTTCAATCCACAGGAGACGGTCATGAACGGCAAATGGTTTTCGAAGTTTTCGAGCTACCTTTCCACGGTGACCGGGCGTCCGGTCTCGTTTGTCCTGGCGGTCGCGCTTGTGTTGATCTGGGCGGTGACGGGGCCGCTCTTCGGCTACAGCGACACGTGGCAGTTGGTCATCAACACGTCGACCACCATCGTCACATTCCTGATGGTCTTCCTCATCCAGAACACGCAGAACCGCGATACGGCGGCCATGCATATCAAGCTCGACGAGTTGATCCGTGCGATGGAGGGCGCGCACAACGCCTTGCTCGATCTCGAAGAACTCGACGAAAAGGAACTCACCCGTTTCCGCAAACGCTACGAAGCGCTCGCGAATGAAGCGCGCCTTGCGCTTCGAAAGGGAACCCCCGATACCGATTCGCCATTCATCGATGAAGACGACCATGGCGACGATGGCAACGATGCGCCGGACGCAAAGTCACCCACGTTTCAACGAACGAAATGAGAAATAAAAAAATACCGGTCGAAAGCACCGTTGAAGGGCATCGGCCCCGCCGTTGAAGCGCAGCACATGGGCGTTGATTCCTGCTCACTAAAGTTATTGCGCCGTTGAGCCGTAAGCGCAGAGAGCAAGGACGTAATGGATGTAACGGATTCACTGTTTCGCTGCGACGGCGCCCCCAAATCGCCCGAGCAGCCGCCCCCAATCAACGGCCCGCACGCGGGCCTACCGATGAAAGCCCATGAAAGTCACTTCGTTGCGAACCCGGATTCTGCTCATCACCTGTCTGACGGTGGTGGGCGCGCTGATCCTCTCAGGCGTCACGACCTATGTGATCGTGCGCGACAGCATGATGTCCAGCATCGAGCACACGCTCTCGGCCGTGGCCAACGGCAACGCGGGCACCGTCGAGCGCTGGGCGGCCGACAAGGCGCAAGCGGTCGTCGCCACGTCGCAAGTCGTGGAAAAGGGGGACCCCACCGGCCTCGTGAAGCTCATGGGCAAGACCAACGACTTCCCGATCACCAGCATCGGCTGGTCGGACAAGACATTCTTCTCCACCGCACCGACCCCCGCGGACTACGATCCGACGGCTCGCCCCTGGTACAAGAGCGCGGTCGCGGCCGGTAAGCTGACCGTCACCAAGCCGTATGGCGATTCGTCGACGGGCATTCCTTACGTGGCCTTCACCGCGCCGCTCGTGCGCGACGGTCAGACAACCGGTGCCATCAGCGGTGCCGTGGCGCTCACCGGCGTGCAGGACATCATCAAGGCCGTTCACCCCACGCCGTCGAGCCTCGCGCTGGTCGTCGCGAGCGACGGACAGGTGATCGCCCACCCGGACAGCAAATACTCGCTCAAACCGTCGACCGACGTTTCCGCCGCGCTCACCGCCGACTCGCTGCCCGGCATGGCCGCCGACGGCGCGGCACCGGTCTCGATGGAACTGTCCGGTGCGATCAAGCTGCTCAAGGCCAAGCGCATTCCCGGCACCGACTGGTATCTGGTGGTCGCGCTCGACCGCGCGGAAGCCACCTCGGGTCTCACGCACGTGCTTACGGCCACCATCGTCACGCTGGTGGTGCTCACGCTCGTCGCGCTGCTGATCGCTTCGATCTTCACCTCGCGCGCCTTCAAGCGCCTGTCGATCGTGCGCGATGCGATGGACACCATCGGCTCGGGCGACGGCGACATGACCCAGCGTCTGGACGTCACCGGTCACGACGAAGTCGCGCAGATCTCGAAGTCGTTCAACGCCTTCGTCGACAAGATCAGCTCAGTGATGCTCGACGTGCGCACCGGCGTGTCGTCGATGACGTCGGCCACGAGCGAGATCGAAATGGGCAACCGCGATCTGTCGCAGCGCACCGAGGCGTCCGCCGGATCGTTGCAGGAGACGTCGTCCGCGCTCACGGAGCTGACCTCCAGCGTCAAGCAGACGGCCGACACCGCCGAGCATGCGACGCGTCTGGCCAACGACGCGAGCGCCGCCGCCGCACGTGGCGGTCAGGTCGTGACCGACGCCGTGGGCACGATGGCAGCGATCACGCAGTCGTCCGAGCGCATTACGGAAATCATCAGCGTGATCGACGGCATTGCCTTCCAGACGAACATTCTGGCGCTCAACGCCGCCGTGGAAGCCGCCCGCGCGGGCGAGCAGGGCCGCGGCTTTGCCGTGGTTGCGGGTGAAGTGCGTACGTTGGCGCAACGCAGCGCGGCGGCCGCGCAGGAAATCAAGGGACTGATCGAGACGTCCGTGCAGAACGTGAAGAGCGGCACGGAACGCGTGCAGGCGGCGGGCACCACGATGCATGAGATCGTCGACGGCATCACCCGCGTCCAGCGTCTGGTGAGCGAGATTCACGGTGCGATGACCGAGCAAAGCGCGGGCATCAGCCAGATCGACCGTTCGGTGTCGGAGATGGATCAGGCGACGCAGCAGAACGCGGCGCTGGTGGAAGAGTCGGCGGCTGCCTCGGCCATGCTCAGCGAGCAGGCGCGCATGCTGGCGGAGACGGTGGCTCGCTTCCGTCTGCGCGAAGGACACGCCATGGACTCGCACGGCTTTGGCGGTGCCCACGCCCCGGCGCTGACGGTGGTCGGCGGGTCGCAACGGCTGGCAGCCTGAGATATATCGCACGTATATCGCTCGTGTCGGGGTGTTTGTGATGAGCGCGTCGCGCGCGCAAGACGGTTGCGCGGCGCGTGAAGCATTCACAAAATCCAATTTTCCCGTTACAATCGCGCTCCCTTGCAGGACAAAGCCGACGTGGTGAAATTGGTAGACACGCTATCTTGAGGGGGTAGTGGCGAAAGCTGTGCGAGTTCGAGTCTCGCCGTCGGCACCAAGGTTTAAAAAGGCAGAAGATCGAAAGATCTTCTGCCTTTTTCGTTTTCTACGACGCGTTCCAGTACGCGTTAGGCACGCCCTCAGTCGAACTTGCGACCGCGGGTCTCCGGCATCTTGAGATAGACGACGAGCGAGATCGCCGCGCAGATCGTCACATACCAGTAGAAATACGACTCATGGCCGCTCGCCTTGAAGCGCAGCGCCACGAACTCCGTCGTGCCGCCGAGGATCGCCGTCGTCAGCGCGTACGGGAAGCCCACGGCGAGTGCGCGAATACGCGGCGGGAACAGTTCCGTCTTCGCCAGCATGTGCACCGACGTAAAGCCCGAGAGCATCACGAGACCGGCGAACGACAGCGCGAACGCCACCAGCGGATCTTTCGTGTGGCTAAGCGCCGTGAAAAGCGGCACCGAGAAGAGCGTGGTACTCACACCGAAGATCATCAGCACCTTGCGACGGCCGATCACGTCCGACAGCAGCCCGAACAGCGGTTGCAGCGGCATGTACAGCAGCAGGGCGAGCGTGGAGACGAACGTGGACGTCTCTTTCGTCAGGCCAACCGAATTCACCAGAAACTTCTGCATGTAGACGGTGAACGTGTAGAACGCAACCGTGCCGCCGATCGTGATGCCGATGGCGAGCAGAATCTGACGCCAGTGCGCAAACACCTCGCGCGCAATCGACGTCTCGCGCTTCTTCGCGCTGTCGACGAACGCCTCGCTCTCCGTCACATTGCGACGCATGTACAACGCGAACAGGGCCAGCACGCCGCCCAGCACGAACGGAATACGCCATCCCCAGTGTTCGATCTGCTCGGCCGTCAGCAACCAGCGCTGCATCACCAACATCAGCCCGAGTGCGACGAGCTGTCCCGCCACCACGCTCACTTGCAGGAAGCCGAGGAAGAAGCCCTTGCGGTTCTCGGGCGCGACTTCGCTCAGATACGTCGCGCTGGTGCCGTACTCGCCGCCCATCGACAGCCCTTGCAGCAGACGTGCTGCGATCAGCACGATAGGCGCGAAGATACCGATGGTCGCGTAGCCGGGCGTGAGCGCGATCATCATCGAGCCGACGCTCATCGCCAGCACCGAACCGGTGAGGGCCGCCTTTCGGCCACGACGGTCGGCATACAGGCCGATAAGCCAGCTACCCAACGGACGCGCCACATAGCCGACCGCCGCAATCGCAGCGGTGTTCATCAGTTGGACGGTCGGGTTATCGCCCGGGAAAAAAGCCTTCGCGAAATAGATCGAGAAGATGCTGTAGGCAAGAAAGTCGTACCACTCGATCAGGTTGCCCGCGAGGCCGCCCACGATGGAGCCGATCTTGACGGGGGCGCGGGTGGTAGTGGTGGAAGTGCTGTGGGAATGCGGTTGACGTGCGGCAAGGGAATCCGAGGGGGGCGTCACAATCTGTCTCCAATACTTTTTGTTTGATGCCTTGATGCAGTAGTGCAGTGAAGCTGAACTGCGGCAATGCGGTGCTGCTCGGGGGAAGCGACGACGCGCGCGAGTCGGTGCGTCGCCGTCTTCCGAATGTCGAACGCGGTGCCGGTCAGTCGGCGGCGTACTTCTTGTCGAGGGCGTCGTAGAACGGCTTGTCCACCAGACGCTGACGCTCCGCAAACGGCACCACCAGCGACGGGTCTTCGTCCAGCCGTCCGCTGTCGCGCAGAGTGCCGAGGGCTTTCTGCATGCCGAGCACGGCGCTTTGCAGCGCGGCGTTCGCGTACAGCACGATGCCGTAGCCCAGCTCCGCCAGACGCGGCTGCGATTGCGTCGGTGTCTTCCCGCCGATGACGATGTTGATCAGTTGCGGACGATCGAACAGAGCCGGCAGACGTTCGATGTCGGCCAGCGTTTCCGTCGCTTCGATAAAGAGGATGTCGGCACCGGCTTCGATGAAACGACGCCCACGCTCGATGGCCGCTTCGATGCCTTCCACGGCAGCCGCGTCGGTGCGGGCGATGATTTGCAGGTTGCCGTCTTCGCGGGCGTCGACGGCAGCGCGGATCTTGCCGACCATCTCGTCGGCGGAGATCACCGCCTTGCCGTTGAAATGGCCGCACTTCTTGGGCAGCACCTGATCTTCGAACTGGATGGCGTCCGCGCCGCTGCGTTCCAGCACGCGCACCGTGTGACGCACGTTCAGCGCGTTGCCGAAGCCGGTATCGGCGTCGACGATGATCGGCAGCGAGACGGCGTCGCGCACGCGTGCCGTGTGTTCGGCCATCTCGGACAGTCCGACGAATGCCAGATCGGGCAGACCGAGCGACATGTTGGTGACGCCGGCGCCGGTCAGATAAACCGCTTCGAAACCGGCGTCTTCGATGACGCGTGCCGAGAGAGCATTGAAAGCACCGGGCACGAGCAAGCCTTGGCGGGCCTCGACCTTACGGCGGAATTCGGCGCGGCGTTGAGCAGTCGCGGTAGTCATGATGACGGTCTCCGTGTGAGTTATTGGGAAATGGAGACAGCGTTCGCAATCTGCGTGCCAGACACGACGTCACTTGAGAATGTCGAAATTTCCAGCGTCAAATCAGCGACTTGCGCTGGGCAGTCCATTTTCTGCGGATGTGGCAAAATCAGCGAACAGAATTTGGAACGTTTCACGGAACACTTATGAAACGTTCCATTAGCCGTCAGAGCAGTCCGGAGACAACGTCATGCCCCCCAGCCCTTCCGGTGCGGTGCCGCCGCGCCACGTCGCGCCTGCGCCGCTCGATCCTCGTACCCGTCGCCCGGGCATCGCCCTCGTGAGCATCAGCCGGTTGCAGACGCTTTGCGAAACGGTCGCGCCGCGTTACACCGACCGCGCGCGCTTCTACTCCGTGCGTGAAGGCTACGGCGCAGCGGTCACGGCGTTGCAGTCTTATGTCGAGTCGGGCGCAGTCGACGTGGTGCTTGCCGCCGGGTCGAACGGCGCGTATCTGCGCGAGAACCTCTCCGTGCCGGTCGTGACGGTGAAGGTCAACGGCTTCGACGTGCTCAGCGCCATCACGCGTGCGACGACGACGTGGCCCGACCAGCCGCTCGGCCTCGTACTGCACGAGACTGTCTCGCGCGAACTGGACGACCTCGGGCAGTTGCTCAAGATCCAGATCCGTCAGCGCGCGTATCGCTCTGTCGACGAGGTGCAGGACGCCGTCGACACACTGGCCGCGCAAGGCTGCAAGGTCATCATCGGCCCGGGCATGGCATGCGACTTCGCGCAGGAGGCGGGGCTTGAGCACGTCTTTCTGTATTCGCTCGGCGCGGTGGAAGAGGCCTTCGAGCGCTCGGTGGAACTCGCACGCGTGAGTCGCGAGAAGGAATCGAAGCGCATGCGTTTGAACACCATCGTGGCGCACATGCGCGACGGCGTCGCAGCGTTCGACGACAATGGTCAGCTCGAAGCGGTGAATCCGGCGATGTTCACGCTGCTGGGTGTCGACGCCGAGCGGGTCGCGACACAGGGTGCACGGCAGTTCGAACTCACCCGCAAGCTCGGGCCGCTGCTTCGCGAGTTGTCGGACGATGGCGTCGCGGTCGAAGAGCGGCTGGCGCATATCGACGGGCGCGCGTTCATCACGAGTTGCGTGCCGATCTACGAGCACGGCATGCGCGCAGGTGCCGTGGTCACCGTGCAGGACGCACAGATGGCGCAGCGCATCGACCGCTCGCTTCGCACGACGCAGCGCCCGAAGCATCTCGTCGCAAAGCATGAGCTTGCCGAGCTGGTCGGCGACTCGCCACAGATCGAGAAGGTGCGACGTCTCGCCCGCGCGGGTGCGGCGCACGACGCGACGGTGCTCCTGACCGGCGAGAGCGGCACCGGGAAGGAGCTGGTGGCGCAGGGGATTCACAACGCGAGTGCGCGACGCGGCAATCCGTTCGTCGCGTTCAACTGTGCGGCGTTACCGGAAGGGCTGATCGAGAGCGAGTTGTTCGGGCACGACGAGGGGGCGTTCACGGGGGCGCGCCGTGGCGGCAAGGCCGGACTGTTCGAGATCGCACACACGGGAACGATCTTCCTCGACGAGATCGGCGAGATGCCGGCGGCGATGCAAAGCCGCCTGCTGCGCGTGTTGCAGGAGCGCGAGGTGATGCGGCTGGGGTCGGGACGTCCGGTGCCGGTAGACGTGCGTGTGATCGCCGCGACGCATCGCGATCTCAACGCGCTCGTCGCCGAGGGACGTTTCCGTGCCGATCTCTACTTCCGTCTGAATCTTCTGCAAGTGACGCTGCCTGCGCTGAGGGAGCGTCGCGACGACATTCGTCTGCTCGCTCAGACACTGCTCGCCCGAAACGCTGCGCATTACGGATTGGACGCGCGGGCGTCGAAGCCCATTCTCGATGTGCTCGCGCCGCTATTCGATCGCTATGACTGGCCGGGGAACGTGCGTGAGCTGGAAAATCTGCTGGCGCGTGCGGCCATCTATCTAGATACCGACGTCGCACGTCATGCGCAGACACTTCATGAGGTGTTTCCGGAGTTGCAGCGATTGGGGACACACGGGCGCAGCGGTGTCGATGAATCACCGACAACGGCACCGGTAGACACCACGGCTCGGGAGTCCATCACCCGCGACGCCGCCCTTGCCGCCTTGCAAGCCGCCGGCGGCAACCGCGCTGCCGCCGCCCGCGCGCTCGGCATCGGCCGGACGACGTTCTGGCGATTGATGAAAGCCGCCGAATGAGCCACACGCAAGAACGATCAAATGGCCTTCGCAGCATTACCCTAAAGTCACGCCGACACGTTCTCGGAAATGCCATGCATCCGGTTGCCAAAGCGCTCTGGTTTATCGAAGTCCGGTTGGGTGACGCGTTGACGCTCGATCACATCGCCGACGCTAGCGAGATGACTCGCTTCTCGCTCTCACGTCTGTTCTCCGTCACGACCGGATGGCCGGTGATGCGTTATGTGCGCGCTCGACGTCTGACGCGCGCCGCCTATGCGCTGGCCGACGGCGCACCGGACATTCTCGGTGTGGCGCTGGATGCCGGTTATGGCTCTCACGAGGCGTTCACACGCGCGTTCTCTGATGCTTTCGGCATTACGCCGGAGCAGTTGCGGGCGCGTCGTCACCTTGATGGTTTGAGACTCGTGGAGCCCCTTCGTATGAAAGAGATTGAGTTCGTCACACTTCCCGCACCTCGTTTTGAGACGCCTGCGCCTCTGCTGATCGCCGGCATGAGCGACCGGTTCACGTTCGCCACCAACGAGGGCATTCCCGCGCTTTGGCAAGTCTTCGGTCCTCACATCGGTCATGTACCCGATCAGGTGAACGACGTGACGTACGGCGTTTGCTGCAATCCCGATGGCGACGGCGGATTCGAATACATTGCTGGCGTCGAGGTGACGCGTCGCGATCGCCTGCCGACGTCGTTCCGTTGTGTGGAGATTCCGTCGGTACGCTTCGCCGTGTTCGAGCACAAGGGACACATTTCGACGATTCACAAGACCGTCTACACGATCTGGCATCAGTGGCTGCCGCAGTCGGGACTGCAAGCCGCCGATGCGCCCGACTTCGAGCGCTACAGCGCCGATTTCGACCCCGTCACCGGTACCGGAACGCTGGAGATCTGGATACCGGTGCAGGGGTGATGTGAGGGCGATTTGACGTCAGAGCTTCATGGCGTAGGTCGCGATGAACGTTGGCATGAACCGGTCGATGACGAAACGCGGATTCGGTTGATCGTCTTCAAGAAAACCCTTCAGCACAAATCCCGCTTCAAGTTGACCGGCGATCTGCTCGCTGAGACTGTGACCGAAGACAAGTGCATCGCCGGCGGATTGCTTCGCTGCAAGTTCGTCTGGCGTCAGATCGCGGACGTCCGAATACGGCACTTTGAAGCGCGGGCGAATGATGCCTTGCTTTGCATCCTCCGGATTGCGGTCGGCGACGAATACCACCGGATTGAAGAAGCTACTGAGTAGTCGTCCGCCCGGGCGAAGCACGCGGAAGCATTCACGCCAGACAGGGCGAATATCCGGGACGTATTGATTCGATACCGGGTGGAAGACGATGTCGAACGAAGCGTCGTCAAACGTCGAAAGATCTCGCATGTCGCCTTGCAGTGTCGTGAGCGTAAGGCCATCGCGTTGCGCGACCATTGCGTCTTGCGCGAGTTGCGCAGACGAGATGTCCATCACTGTGACATCGGCACCGGCTGCGCTGAGCACGGGTGCTTGCTGACCGCCGCCGGACGCGAGGCACAGGATACGAAGACCGCGAACGTCGTCCGGCAACCAACCGGCAGGCAGTGGCAACGGCGTGAGATGCACGCGCCAATCGCTCTTACGCGCGGCTGCGATGACATCGGCACTTACGGGGCGCGACCATTCGCATTGTTTCGCCGACTGACGATCCCAGGCAGCGCGGTTGTGTTCGACAACATCAGGGAATTGAGGGTTTGATTCGGGCATGGTGTCTTCCAGTTGAAAGGACGGAAAACTGCCGTTGAAAGCGCATTACGCAGGCGTTAAGCGGACGATGCGAGAAGACGATAAGACTGACGGCGTGGGCGTTAGCCGTTGGGCGAAACTCGATCATCAAAACGAAAAGCAATGCGCTCGCGTGACAGGCAGCGAGAGGACGTGATGCAAAAACGCATCCGGCATTACTTGTTCATTCTGATTGGCTCCAGCCGAAGGGAAGGGATGTCGCGTATGTTACGCCACATCTTTCGGAAAGGAAAAAGCGTTGCCTTTGGGGGCAACGCTTTTCTTATGACGCGATAAATCCGGTTCGATCAGATCACGCCTTGCGCGAGCATCGCATCGGCGACCTTCACGAAACCCGCGACGTTGGCACCGTTGACATAGCTCACCGAGCCATCCGCGCGACGGCCGTGATGCAGGCAGACCTCGTGGATGCTGCGCATGATGTCGTGCAGACGCGCATCGACTTCCTCGCGCGGCCACGAAATGCGCATGGCGTTCTGGCTCATCTCAAGCCCTGACGTCGCGACGCCACCGGCATTGCTGGCCTTGCCCGGCGCGTACAGAATGCCCTTGCTCTCGAAGCGCTTTGCAGCTTCGTTCGTCGACGGCATGTTGGCACCCTCCGCGACGCAGATCACGCCGTTCTTGATGAGCGTTTCGGCGTCGTCGGCGTTGAGTTCGTTCTGCGTGGCGCAAGGCAGCGCGACGTCGACCGGGATGTGCCACGGGCGCTCGCCCGCGAGGAACTTGCTGCCAGTGCGTTTGGCGTAGTCACTGACGCGTCCGTAGTGATGGTTCTTCACGTCCATCAGCTCAGCGAGTTTTTCGCTGGTGAAGCCGTCTTCGTCCACAACAGTGCCGCTCGAATCCGACACGGTGACGACCTTCGCGCCGAGCGCCATCGCTTTCTCCACGGCGTACTGCGCGACGTTGCCCGAGCCCGAGACGCTCACGCGCAAACCCTCGAAGCTGCGGCCCGTTTGCTTGAGCATTTCTTCTGCGAAGTACACCGTGCCATAGCCGGTCGCTTCGGGGCGAATCAGCGAGCCACCGAAGGACAACCCCTTACCGGTAAAGACGCAGTCGGCGCGGTTGGAGAGCTTCTTCATCATCCCGGCCATGAAGCCGACTTCGCGACCGCCAACGCCGATGTCGCCCGCAGGCACATCGGTATCGCTGCCGACATGGCGGAAGAGTTCGGTGACGAATGCCTGACAGAAGCGCATGACTTCGCCGGGGCTCTTGCCCTTCGGATCGAAGTCGGAGCCGCCTTTACCGCCGCCCATCGGCAGGGTGGTGAGGGCGTTCTTGAAGGTCTGCTCGAAGGCGAGGAATTTGAGGATCGAGAGATTGACGGACGGGTGGAACCGCAGGCCGCCCTTGTAGGGGCCGATGGCGGAGCTGTGCTGAATGCGATAGCCGCGATTGACCTGCACGTCGCCATGATCGTCGACCCACGAGACGCGGAACATGACGGTGCGCTCCGGCTCGACCAGACGGTCCAGCAGTCCATGTTCGGCGTACTTCGGATGTTGCGATATGAACGGCCAAAGGCTTTCCATCACCTCCGTGACAGCTTGCAGGAATTCCGGTTGGCCGGGGTTGCGCTCGGCGGTGGAGCGCAGGAAATCGTCAAGTGATTGATATTTCATCTCGGATGCCCATCAATGGTGCTTATTCTTTTGAAGAGAAAGTATTTTGCACCAATTAGGATCGCGATATGATCGGAAAACAAAAAAATCGCTGGAAATTCGGTGGTTTGTGCCGTGATTTCACGTAGTGCAAAGTAATTGTGCTGCTTGACGGCGATTTTCCTATCTGTCTCCATACATCGAAGCTTCACGTCTTTTCTTCACGTCCGTACTTCGCATCAGTGCTTTGGCTGTGCTGTTGATGTCCCCAGTTCTCGAATACCTCTCTGTGTGAATCCGACGCCATCAGGCGTCTGTTTGATCGCTGGTGTCCCCCACTGGCCCATTACCAGGAGCGAGCGCAATGGCAGAAACTCTCATCAAGGTCGACCTGAACCAATCCGCCTACGAAAACGAACAAGTCCACAACCGTTGGCATCCCGATATTCCAATGGCCTGCTGGGTCAAACCCGGCGACGACTTCATTCTCGAAACCTACGACTGGACTGGCGGCTTCATCAAGAACAACGACAGCGCGGACGACGTGCGCGACATCGATCTGTCCATCGTTCACTTCCTGTCGGGCCCCGTCGGTGTAAAGGGGGCGGAGCCGGGCGACTTGCTCGTGGTGGATCTATTGGATATCGGCGCGAAAGCGGAGAGTCAGTGGGGTTTCAACGGCTTCTTCTCAAAGACGAACGGCGGGGGATTTCTGACGGATCACTTCCCGCACGCGCAGAAATCGATCTGGGATTTTCACGGGATGTTTACGAGTTCGCGCCACATTCCCGGCGTGAATTTTGCGGGGCTGATTCATCCGGGATTGATTGGATGTTTGCCCGATCCGAAGTTGCTGGAGACGTGGAATGCGCGCGAGACGGGGTTGATCGCAAAGGAACCGCAACGCGTGCCACCGCTCGCGAACCCGCCGTTTGCTGCGACCGCGCATATGGGGAAATTGTCGGGTGCAGCGAAAGAGAAAGCGGCCGCGTCCGGTGCGCGAACAGTCCCGCCGCGCGAGCATGGCGGCAACTGTGACATCAAAGACCTGTCACGTGGCTCGAAGATTTTCTTCCCGGTGTATGTGGATGGCGCTGGGCTTTCAGTGGGCGATCTTCACTTCAGTCAGGGCGACGGCGAGATCACGTTCTGCGGCGCGATTGAAATGGCCGGCTGGGTGCACATGCGCGTGAACGTGATTAAGGGCGGGATGGAGAAGTACGGCATTCGCAATCCGGTGTTCCAACCGAGTCCGATCACGCCGACGTATAACGACTATCTGATCTTTGAAGGGATCTCCGTCGATGAGAAGGGCGGCCAGCACTATCTGGATGTGACCGTCGCCTATCGCCAGGCGTGTCTGAACGCCATCGAGTATCTGAAGAAGTTCGGGTACTCGGGTGCGCAAGCGTATTCGATTCTGGGGTGCGCGCCGGTGCAAGGGCATATCAGTGGTGTCGTCGACATTCCGAATGCATGCGCAACGCTCTGGCTGCCGACGCAGATCTTTGACTTCGATATTCGTCCAAACGCCGATGGCCCAGTGAAGCATGTGAAGGGTGGTATCGATATGCCGTGTTCGCCAGATTTGGCGAAGTCCTAATGCGTCGAACGTGACGGAGATAGCAATGCCGATATACGACTTCGAATGTGCAGACTGCGGGACGTTTGCGGTGATGCGACGGATCGCCGATCGCGATGAGCCGTGTCATTGCCCGGAGTGTGGTGGGGAAGGGACGAGAGTGATAACGGCGCCAGCGTTAGCGTTGATGGGGAACGCGAGCCGTACTGCACACGCGACCAACGAGCGCGCTGCGAATGCACCGAGGCAGTCTGGGGAGGGTTCCCCGCTAAGACACCGGGCGGGGTGTAGTTGCTGCTCGGGTGGTTCCGGAAAGGTCTCGTTGGCGACAAGAAGCAGTGAGCGCGCATCCAGCCTCAAACGACCGTCCGGAAGACCATGGATGATTAGTCACTAAGGCCGCCTGGCAGTGCATTGAACGACATACAACGCGGCAAATGAAACAGCCCCGGAAGTGTCTCCACTTCCGGGGCTGTTTTGATGCGGTCATGCGGTTATCTACAACCACAATCAAACATCAATATTCCCAGCGCGCAGCGCATTGCTCTCAATAAACGCGCGACGCGGCTCCACATCGTCACCCATCAGCGTGGTGAAGATGCCGTCCGCTGCGATCGCGTCTTCGATCTGCACGCGCAGCAGGCGGCGCACCGTCGGGTCCATCGTGGTTTCCCACAGCTGTTCCGCGTTCATCTCGCCCAGACCCTTATAGCGTTGCTTCGAGAGCTTGCTCTCGGCGTCCGCCATCAGCCACTTCATCGCCGACTTGAAGTTCGTCACCGGTTGCGAGCGCTCGCCGCGCTTGATCGTCGCGCCTTCGCCGATCAGACCCTTGAACGTTTCCGCCGTCTTTTGTAGTTGCGCGTAATCCGCCGTCTGCAGGAAGTCCGGATCGATGACCGTCACCTTCACGTTGCCATGATGACGACGATCCACACGCAGCGAGACTACCGGGTCGGCATTCTCGACTTCTTCCGTCACCGCCGTGATCGTGATCTCCGGGGCCAGCGGGTCGTTGCTGAGTGCAGCTTCGAGCGCCTTCGCCGACTTCGCTGCCGCTTCCTCAGTGTCCAGATTGATCTCGACGCCTTCGGTCACGGCCGTCAGCACCGACGGCTCGTACAAGCGGCTCAGACGCTCGATCACGCCATCCGACAGCTGATAGCTGCGCGTCAGCTCGCCCAGCGCGTCGCCCGAAATCGGGGCAGCGCCCGTCGACGGCGTCAGCTCGGCATTGTTCAGCGCCAGCTTCAGCATGTACTGCGCCAGCTCGCTCTCGTCCTTGATGTAACGCTCGTCCTTGTTGTGCTTGACCTTGTACAGCGGCGGTTGCGCGATATACACGTAACCACGCTCGATCAGCTCCGGCACCTGACGGTACAGGAACGTCAGCAACAACGTGCGGATGTGCGCGCCGTCCACGTCAGCATCGGTCATGATGATGATGCGGTGGTAACGCAGCTTGTCGATGTTGTAATCGTCTTTGCCGATACCGCAGCCCAGCGCCGTGATCAGCGTCACGATCTGCTCGCTCGAAATCAGCTTGTCGAAGCGCGCCTTCTCAACGTTCAGCACCTTGCCGCGCAGCGGCAGAATCGCCTGGAACTTACGGTCGCGACCCTGCTTCGCCGATCCACCTGCCGAGTCGCCCTCGACCACGTAGATTTCGCACAGCGCCGGATCCTTCTCCTGGCAGTCCGCCAGCTTGCCCGGCAGACCCACGCCGTCGAGCACGCCCTTACGACGCGTCATTTCACGCGCCTTACGTGCCGCGTCGCGCGCGCGCGCCGCTTCCACGATCTTCGTGCAGATGATCTTCGCGTCGTTCGGCGTCTCTTGCAGGAAGTCCTCAAGCGCCTTCGCCACGTACTCTTCCACCGGCGCGCGCACTTCCGACGACACCAGCTTGTCCTTCGTCTGCGACGAGAACTTCGGCTCCGGCACCTTCACCGACAACACGCAGGTCAGACCCTCGCGCATGTCGTCGCCGGTCGTCTCGACCTTCGCCTTCTTGGCGATTTCGCTCTCGGCGATGTACTTGTTGATCACGCGCGTCATCGCCGCGCGCAGACCCGTCAAGTGCGAACCGCCGTCACGCTGCGGAATGTTGTTCGTGAAGCACAGCACCGTTTCGTTGTAGCTGTCGTTCCACTGCATGGCGACTTCCACACCGATACCGTCGCGCTCGCCCATCACGTGGAACACGGTCGGGTGCAGCACCGTCTTCGACTTGTTGATGTACTCGACAAAACCCTTCACACCGCCGCCAAACGCGAAATCGTCTTCCTTGCCCGTGCGCTGATCCGTCAGACGAATACGAACGCCGTTGTTCAGGAAGGACAGCTCGCGCATGCGCTTGGCGAGAATGTCGTAGTGGTATTCGACCTTGCCGAAGATCGTTTCGTCGGCCAGGAAGTGCACCTCGGTGCCACGCTTGTCGGTGTCGCCCAGCAGCTTCAGCGGCGACGTCTCAACGCCGTCGACCATCTCAAGCTCGCGGTTCTGCGGCACGCCCTGGTGGAACTCCATGAAGTGCTTCTTGCCGTCGCGACGCACGGTAAGCTTCAGGTAGGTCGACAGTGCGTTCACGCACGACACACCCACACCGTGCAGACCGCCCGATACCTTGTAGCTGTTCTGGTCGAACTTGCCGCCGGCGTGCAGTTCCGTCATCACGATTTCCGCCGCGCTACGCTTCGGCTCGTGCTTGTCGTCGAACTTGATGCCCGTGGGAATGCCGCGACCGTTGTCCGTCACGGAAATGGAGTTGTCGGCGTGAATGACGACGTGAATGTCGTCGCAGTAACCCGCCAATGCCTCGTCGATCGAGTTATCCAACACCTCGAAAACCAGGTGATGCAGGCCCGTGCCGTCCGACGTGTCGCCAATGTACATGCCGGGACGCTTGCGTACAGCCTCCAGACCTTCGAGGATCTGGATGGAGGCTGCGCCGTAGCCGTTTTCGGCCTGCTTTTGCTGTTCGCTCATGACAATCTTCCGGTTACTGCGTCATTGCTGACGAATTACTGCTTCATGACCTGCCGCCCCCCGCACGCTTTTGGCGCTCCGAAGGCCGCTTATCCCGCAAAAGGATAATTCTCTAGAAACGCCAAAGGGGCGCTCGGCCCCTTCGCGCATATGTGACGGCGCGTATGGCGGAATATCCGCTCAGATGCGCATCGGCATGACGACGTATTTGAATTCGTCGTTGTCCGGCAGGGTGATCAGTGCGCTCGAATTGGCATCGCCAAGGCTCACCTTCACTTGCTCGACCTTCAGGTTCGACAGCACGTCGAGCAGATACGTCACGTTAAAGCCGATATCCACCGACTCGCCCGTGTAATCGATCTCGATTTCTTCCTGCGCTTCTTCGTTTTCGGTGTTGTTCGCGCTGATCTTCAACTGGTTTTCGCTCACCAGGAAACGCACACCCTTGAACTTGTCCGACGTGACGATCGCCGCACGTTGCAGCGAACGGTGCAGCTCTTCACGGCTGATCACGAAGCTCTTGTTGTAACCCTTCGGGATCACACGATTGAAGTCGGGGAACTTGCCCTCGACCAGCTTCGACACCAGCTCGACGTTCGCAAAACGGAACTTGACCTGGCTCGGTGCCACGTCGATCTGCACCGGATCGTCGATGTCTTCGAGCAGACGCTGCAACTCGAGAATCGTCTTGCGCGGGATGATCACTTCCTGACGCGCAAACTTCTCACCGGCAATCGTCGTGTTGCAGTACGCCAGACGGTGACCGTCCGTCGCCACCGCTTCGATCTTCTCGCCCTCGACCACCAGCAGCATGCCGTTCAGGTAGTAACGGATGTCCTGCTGCGCCATCGCGAAGTGCACCATGCCCAGCAGTTGGCGGAACGCACGCTGCGGGAGCGCGAAGCTCGCGGCGTAGTCGTTGGCTTCGGCCACCGTCGGGAAATCTTCGGCCGCCAGCGTTTGCAACTGGAAACGGCTCTTGCCAGCCTGCACCGTCAGACGCTTGTCCGACAGCGAGAGCGCCACTTCGGCGTCCGGCATGTTGCGCAGGATGTCGAGCAGCTTGCGTGCCGCCACGGTCGTCGCCACATCGTCGGCGCCGGCACCGCAGTCAGCGGTCGTGGTGATCTGCAACTCAAGGTCGGTCGACAGGAAGGAAATGTCCTGTCCGTGCTTGCGAATCAGCAAATTGGCCAGAATCGGCAACGTGTGGCGACGCTCGACGATGCCACTCACAATTTGCAGCGGCCGCAGCAGATTGTCTCGTTGAGTTTTGACCAATTGCATATTTATCCTTCGTAGTAACTGTTAACGGGTGCCAGTTTCTGCTGAAACCCGAAGATTCCCTTATCAATCAATCGCTTGCAGATGGGATAACAGGGCGGAAAACGCTGTGGACGAGCCGGGGACGCATTGTGCGCCGATCCGCTATTGTGCCCGAAAACACCAGTTCCCCCCAAACCGCACCCAGCTTATCCACAGGGATGCAGGCAACCCCGCCCGTCCCCCTGCGCCTTCGCCGGCTGTTACCCCTTGAGCGTCTGCTCCAGCACGTGCAACTCGTGATTGAGCTGCGCATCCTTGCCTCGCTCTTCCGCAATCTTGCGTACCGCGTGCAGCACCGTCGTATGGTCGCGGCCACCGAACAGCTCGCCGATTTCCGGCAAGCTCTTCTGCGTCAGTTCCTTCGCCAGATACATGGCAATCTGCCGCGGCCGTGCAATATTGGCAGGCCGCTTTTTCGAATACATGTCGGCGACCTTGATATTGTAAAAATCGGCGACCGTCTTCTGAATGTTCTCGACGGAAATCTGACGATTCTGAACCGTCAACAGATCTTTCAGCGCTTCCTTCGTCAGCTCGATCGTGATCTCGCGGCCGTGGAATTTCGAGTACGCCAGAATCTTGCGCAGCGCACCTTCCAGTTCACGGACGTTCGAGCGCAGGTGCTTACCGACGAAGAACGCCACGTCCTCCGACAATCCCACGCCTTCGGCCTGCGCCTTCTTGATCAAAATCGCCACGCGCATTTCGAGTTCTGGCGGCTCGATGGCCACCGTCAGCCCCGAATCGAAACGCGAAATCAGCCGGTCGTCGATGCCGGTGATTTCCTTCGGATACGTGTCGCTCGTGATGATCACCTGCGCACGGTTCGCGATCAGCGCCTCGAACGCGTAGAAGAATTCTTCCTGCGTACGGCTCTTGCCGGAGAAGAACTGAATATCGTCGATCAGCAGCAGATCGAGCGAATGGTAATAACGCTTGAATTCGTCAAATGCCTTGCGTTGATACGCCTTCACCACGTCGGATACGTACTGCTCCGCGTGGATATAACGAATGCGCGGGTTCTGCTTCTCGGCCAGCAACTGGTTGCCGATGGCGTGGATCAAGTGGGTCTTACCCAGACCGACGCCGCCGTAAAGGAACAGCGGGTTATACGAAGTCCCCGGGTTGTTCGCCACCTGAATCGCGGCAGCGCGGGCGAGCTGGTTCGACTTACCCGTCACGAAGTTGTCGAAGGTCAGCACCGGGTTGAGCTTCGAGCGCTCGTAAATCGACTCGACTTCGCCGACTTGCACCGGCTCTTGCGGCGTGACGCGCCAGTTGCGACGCACGGCTTCGGCTTCGCTCGCTTCCAGATCGGGACGTTCGCCGTCGAGTGCTGCGGCATCTGCGGCATGGTTGCCGTTCGCGCCAGCCACGGCTGCGTGGGCAGCGGTAGCCGTCGGATTGGCGCGCGCGACGCTCGCCGGCACCGAAGCGGGCGCGGCACTCGGTGCCGGCGGCGGGGTGACGGTCGTGGAGGAAGGCACCCGCAAACTGGCCTTCGGATCGACAACGAACGTCACTTCGATCGGGGCGTTCCAATAGTCCGACGCCATGCTCTGGATACGCCCGGAGAATTGGCTCTTCACCCAGTCCATCTTGAAGCGGTTGGGGGCGCCAATCTTGAGCGTGCGCGCCTGTTCGTCGAAATCGAGCGGTGCCAGCGGTTTGATCCAGGTACGGAACTGCTGAGGCGTGAGCTCTTGTTCGAGACGGGTCGCGCAGTGTTGCCAGAAGTCGTTCATGCAGCGTGTGTCCAGGTGGCGCGGGGCCCATCCGACTGCTTCGTCTGGCGCTCTTGCCGTCCACTATCCGTTACATCAGATATGGGGGCAGAACGCGCCAAACCAAGCCGGCAATCCGTCCGCCAATGCATGGGGGGACGGATGACCGGCCGGGATCGAGTCGGACCAGCGGCGCATTGCAGACGTCCGGCATTCGACGAACCACGGCGCGGCGCTCGGGCTTGGTCTCGCGCGTACGGCCGGTCGCTCCGGCGCGCGCAGACGACAAAACCCGGCGCGCTATCCACATGGCGGCGTCACCGGTACTCTGCTGGGAAAAAAATTGATGGGGGATTTTACCGCCAAAGCGTCCGCAAAGCGAGTTATCCACAGGAATGCCCACAGCACGCGCATCTCCGGGCGGGCGTACCGCGTTAACCCATCTGAGTTCGCGCGATGGCTGCGCAAATGACCAGCAATTGCGACGATTTGCCGCGACCGCCAGAACATCTTCACGATTTCCCATTTATCCACCGGCAAAAAGTGAAGCTTCGGGCAATTTCCGCCATTATCCACAGCCACAGCCCCACGGGCTGGCGGTTCCGCGACAACGGCGACACCGATCGTGTACGGATGCGCTCGGGGCGATGGCTAACCTATTGACACACAACGGAAAAGCCGATTAAATAGCGGGTTCGTTAGAAAGATAACCGGATTCCTATCCAACTCCCGACGGCTGGGTCATGCGTGAAAGTCCTTGAATTTGCAGGTTTTCACGGTGTCCTTGTGGCGTTTTACGATGCTGCTGCGCGGGAATTTTTTCACACAGTGAGTGCATCATGAAACGTACTTTTCAGCCTTCCGTGACGCGCCGCAAGCGCACCCATGGCTTCCTGGTTCGCATGAAGACCCGTGGCGGCCGCAAGGTCATCGCCGCTCGTCGCGCCAAGGGCCGTAAGCGCCTGGCCGTCTAATCGCGGTTCTCGGTCGTACCGCGGTTTGCGCGTTAAATCCGCAAGGCGCGAAGTCCCGGCACTGGGGTTTCCCAAGGCCGCGCGACTTCTCAAAACGGATGAGTTTTCATCCGTTTTTAGTTTGCGCCCTCTGCGTCGCAGCGCGCACTTCGTGTTGTATATGCGCTGGCGCGAAAACGCGCCGGACACCCCTGCCGATGCCACGCCTCATGAAGGCCGCATCGGCATTGTCGTCGGTAAGAAGCATGCGCCGCGCGCGGTCACTCGCAATCTGATCAAACGTCAGGCTCGCGAGATGTTTCGTCAGCGTCGTGAGGCGCTGGCCGGCTGGGACTTCGTACTGCGACTGACCCGGCGATTCGACAAGGGGACGTATACGGCGGCCGCTGCGCCAGTGTTGAACACACTGTGCCAGACCGAGTTCGCGCAGCTCTTCGACGCAGCCGAGAAAGCTGCCCGCAAGCGCCGCGCGTCCGACGACAAGACGGAAGGTAGTTAGTCCCACACGGTAGCGCCCGACCCCGGGCATGCGCCGCCCACCCGGTCACCCTGTGGCCGGACTGACAGGCGGAATCGAGATGCGAAGCGTGCTGTTGTTGCTCCTGCGCGGTTACAAGCTGGTGATCAGTCCCTGGCTGGGGAACCGTTGCCGCTTTCATCCGAGCTGCTCCGACTACGCACGCGAGGCCATCGTCGAGCACGGTGCCGGTTACGGCACTTATCTCGCGGCCCGGCGTCTATGTCGCTGTCATCCGTTTCATCCCGGCGGTTTCGATCCCGTACCGCCGGCTCGACACGTCTGTAACGTTCCCGACACCCCCGCCGATGGCGCCGACAAGGCCGCCGGAAGCGACACGTCGCGAGCTAAGCAGACGGTCTCGTCCGGGCCCGCGGCCGCATCGGCAGTTACGCGCCGCGCGCCGGGCCATTCCTGAGTTTCGTCCACCACGAGTTACCGCATGGACATCAAACGCACCGTACTCTGGGTCATTTTCGCGCTGTCTGTCGTGATGCTTTTCGACAACTGGCAACGCGCCAATGGCCATTCGTCGTTGTTCTTCCCGACGCCGGAAGCTTCTGCCCCGGCCGCCACGGGTAACAATCAGACGCCGGCTAACGATCTGCCGCAATCGGCCAACGCCGCTGCCGCCGCAGGTGCCGCACCGGGTAACGCACCGGCCGCTGCTGCTGCGCAAAAGGTCCGTATTACGACCGACGTCTATGAAGCCGACATCAGCACGCAGGGCGGCACGCTGTCGTTCCTCGCGCTCACGAAGTGGCCGGACGCCGACGAAGCCGACAAGCACGTCGTGCTGTTCGACAACACCCCGAGCCATCAGTACTTCGCTCGCACGGGTCTGATCGGCGGCGACTTCCCGAACCACAACGACATCTTCACGCAAGTGCCGGGCCCGACCACGATGACGGGCGACACGCTGACCGTGAAGTTCGAATCGCCGGTCAAGGGCGGCCTGCAGTTGGTGCGTGCTTACACGTTCCATCGCGGCAGCTATGTGATCGACGTGTCGAACACGATCGTCAACAAGACCGACGCCGCCATCAAGCCGACGCTGTACATGGAACTGGTGCGTGACGGCCGTGAAATCAGCGGCGCGAAGTTCTCGCACACGTTCACGGGCCCGACGGTCTACAGCAGCGACGAGAAATTCCAGAAGATCACGTTCAGCGACATCGACAAGGACAAGGCGAAGTACGTCAAGCAGTCGAGCGATGGCTGGATCGGCATGGTGCAGCATTACTTCGCCACGGCCTGGATTCCGAAGGAAGGTGCAACGCGCGACAACTACATCGGCAAGCTCGACAACGGCCTGTACCGCGTTGGCGTGAAGGAGCCGCTCGCCAGCATTCCGGCGAATGGCAGCGAGACGGTCGATGCACGTCTGTTCGCCGGTCCGCAGGAAGAGCACATGCTCGAGCAGATCGCGCCGGGCCTGGAGCTGACGAAGGACTACGGTTACTTCACGATCCTCGCCAAGCCGCTGTTCTGGCTGCTCTCGAAGCTGCACGCGCTGATCGGTAACTGGGGTTGGGCGATCATCGCCGTGACCGTGATCATCAAGCTCGTGTTCTTCCCGCTGTCGGCCGCAAGCTACAAGTCGATGGCACGCATGAAGGAAATCACGCCGCGCATGCAAGCACTGCGCGAACGCTACAAGAGCGACCCGCAAAAGATGAACGCGGCGCTCATGGAGCTGTACAAGACCGAGAAGGTCAATCCGTTCGGCGGCTGTATCCCGATCGTGATTCAGATTCCGGTGTTCATTGCGCTGTACTGGGTGCTGCTCTCGTCGGTGGAAATGCGCGGCGCGCCGTGGCTGGGTTGGATTCATGACCTTTCGACGCAGGATCCGTATTACATCCTGCCGGTGCTGATGGCCGTGTCGATGTTCATCCAGACGAAGCTGAACCCGACGCCGCCGGATCCGATGCAGGCCAAGATGATGATGTTCATGCCGCTGATTTTCTCGGTCATGTTCCTCTTCCTGCCGTCCGGTCTGGTGCTGTACTACGTGGTCAACAACACGTTGTCGATCGCGCAGCAATGGTCGATCAACCGAATGCTCGGTAGTAAAAAGAAGGAAAAGGCGGCCTGACGATTCAGGTCCGACCGTCTGACTGACACAGCCGCCCGCGAGTCTCTCGCGGGCGGTTTTGTTTGGTGCATGTCAAAATAAGCCACTGTTTTTCAACGAATCGTTCCATGAGCGCTACCGTCTCCACCGTTCCGATTGCCGCCATTGCCACCGCCCCCGGACGCGGCGGTATCGGCGTGGTGCGTGTCTCCTTCGGCAAGCATCGCGGCGAGGCTGTGCAGCGTGTCATTGCGCGTCTGGTCGGTCAGCCGTTGAAGCCGCGTCACGCGTCGTATCTGCCGTTTCTTGACGGTGCGGGCGACGCGCTCGATCGCGGTATCGCGCTGTACTTCCCCGGTCCGAATTCGTACACCGGCGAGGACGTGCTGGAACTGCAAGGCCACGGCGGACCCATCGTGCTGCAATTGCTGTTGCAGCGCTGTATCGACGAAGGGGCTGAGCTTGGCGTGCGCCTTGCGGAACCGGGGGAATTCACCCATCGGGCGTTCCTGAACGACAAGCTCGATCTGGCGCAGGCCGAGGCAGTGGCCGACCTGATCGAGGCAAGCACCGAGGCGGCGGCACGTTCGGCAAGCCGGTCGCTGGACGGTGCGTTCTCGCGCGAGATTCATTCGCTGGTGGATCTGGTCATTCACCTGCGCATGCTGGTGGAAGCGACGCTCGACTTCCCGGAAGAAGAGATCGATTTTCTGGAAGCCGCCGACGCGTTCGGGCAACTCGAACGCATCCGTGCGCAGTTGGCGCAGGTGCTGTCGCAGGCGAAGCAGGGCGCGTTGCTGCGCGAGGGGATCAACGTCGTGCTGGCGGGTCAGCCGAACGTGGGCAAGTCGTCGTTGCTCAACGCGCTGGCCGGCGCCGAGCTGGCCATCGTCACGCCGATTGCCGGGACCACGCGCGACAAGGTGCAGCAGACGATTCAGATCGACGGCATTCCGCTGCACATCATCGACACGGCGGGATTGCGGGAGACGGAGGACGAGGTCGAGCGCATCGGTATCGCGCGCAGCTGGAGCGAAATCGCGAAGGCGGACGCCGTGCTGCATCTGCTCGACACGCGCACCGGCATGACCCCGGAAGACGAAGTCATTGCAACGCAACTGCCGAAGCATGTGCCTATCGTACGTGTGTACAACAAGACGGATCTGGCGGGCGAACCGGCGACGGTACTGCCGGAGGAAGGCACGGCGCCGCTGGGTGTTCGCTTGTCGGCGAAGGGGGGGCAGGGGATCGATTTCCTGCGTGCCGAATTGCTGAAGATCGCGGGATGGCAGGCGGGCAACGAAGGCGTGTTCCTGGCGCGGGAGCGTCACCTGTCGGCGCTGCGCGCGGCGCGAGATCACGTCGAGATGGCAGACGCTCATGCGCGTCAGAACGCCGGTGCCCTCGACCTCTTCGCCGAGGAATTACGTCTCGCGCAAGAACAACTCAGCACAATCACCGGCGAGTTCACTTCGGACGATTTGCTGGGGGTGATTTTCAGTCGGTTTTGTATTGGAAAATGAGTTTGGTGTTGGCTTCGCCGGGTATTTCGCCACTGGACCAAGACGCTAAGAAGAACCCGCCAGATCCATCGGCTTCCAGATAATCAATTCATAACCATTTTGTTGGTGTCAACAAAATGGTTATGACGAGAGCCGACGCGCTTGCACTAGTACTCGCTGGAACACCACTTTTTGCCGAGGCTCGCGGCGGTCACAGCGATAAGTCAGCGAGCGCACATCCGCGCCCGCTGCCTTCTTCATCAAATGAAATTCGAATCGTCGTCGTAGTCGCCGGTGTCCATCAGGCCATCGTCGATGTTCGAGAAATCCGAGTTCGACGTATCCAGGAAGTTGTCGCTTCCGTTGCCATTTGCACCACCACTCCCGCTACCGTTTCCGTTCTCGTAGATCGTGTTGTTGATGATCGTCTCCGAGGGCATCATGCCGCTACCCAATCCGCCCATCGCCGGTTGACCGAAGAAGCCCCCGCCGCCGTTGCGGTGGAACAGGCTCTCGATGCCCTGGAAGAGGAAAGCGCCACCCGCCACGCCAGCGGCTGTCGTGGCGATGCTGCCGAGCGTGCCACGTGCGCCGTCGCTCAACCATCCTGTACGTTGAGCCGGTGCAGCCGGTTGGGGGGACGGCTGGGCCTGCGCCAGTGCCTGCATCTGCGTCGGGTACGACGCCGGCGCTGCCGCCGGACCTGCACCATAGCCGCTTACGCCAGCAGTCCCCATCGCGCCCGTTGCGCCCGCCGCATTCCCACCGTTCCCCCACGCATTACCTCCGCCAAGGAACGAATCGTGAGCGCCGCCCTGAGCATTCTGTCCACCTTGCGACGCCTGCGCAGCCTGCAACTGCGATTGCAACGTCGCAATCTGCGCGCGCGCCGAGACCAGCGCATGGTCGAGCAGCAATGCGCGCTGCACGAGAAGGTAAGCGGCGTCCGGCTGACGGCGTACTGCGTCGGCAATCAACGCTTCCGCCTGTTCGTCCTTGACGCCCGCCTGCGCTTGCGTGAGTTGAGTCAGAAAGCTCTGAAGGGTCTGCATTTCTTGCGGGTTCATGATGGGCCTCTGTGAGCGGCACTTAAGTCGCGAGTGTGGTGCGAGTGACGAACCCAGTATGCGAAGCCAAGCTTAAGCGGATCTTAAGACGCTTACCCGGCGCTCACCGCACGTGTAACCACATGTAGCAGCCCGCTCGCGATACACGCTTCGATACACGATCCGCACTACCTCCCGCACCGCTTCCCGCACCACCACCCGCCCCCAAAAGGTAATGCTTTGAAACACTTCTAACAGGCATCGTAATTGCTCCGCGGGGGCGTCGGGCCTAGACTCGGAGACGTCAGCTCCAGGGTTCTTCGAGGTCCGTGTCGTGAAACGTCTTCCTGTTGTCCTCGGCTTCGTCGCCGTAGCCGCTGCTATGGCCAGCAGCAGCGCCTTCGCCTGGCATGGCCGCGTGGGCGTCTGGGTCGGTCCCGGCTATTACCCATACCCCTATGCCTATCCGTACGCCGCACCGTCGCCGTATTACGCGCCGCCCCTCGTCGTCGTGCCCAGCCAACCGCAGCAGTACGTCGAGCAACCGCAAGCCGGTGCGCAATACGATCAGCCCGGTGCGAACAGCGACACCTGGTACTACTGCGACAAGGCGGGTGCCTACTATCCCTACGTGAAAACGTGTCCGGCCGGATGGCGCGAAGTGCCCGCGCAACCGGCATCGAACTAATCGGGAAACACGTGATGTCATTCGACTCGCAGCCTCGCCTGAATCGCCTGAATCGTATTGCGGCCCCCGTCGCCGCCGTTATCGCCGCCGCAACGCTCGCGGGTTGCGTCGTGGTCCCCAACGGGCCAAGCATGATGGCGCTGCCCGGCACCGGTAAGTCGTTCGATCAGTTCCGCCAGGACGACTTCAACTGCCGCCAATACGCGTCCGGACAAAACGGTGGCGTGGATACCGCCACGGCCGCCAATACCAGCGCCATCGGTAGCGCCGTGCTCGGCACCGCGCTCGGCGCGGCAGCGGGTGCAGCCATCGGCGGCGGATCGGGTGCCGCCATCGGTGCCGGGGCCGGCCTGCTCGCAGGCGGGGCCGTCGGTGCGGGCAGCGCTCAGTCTTCTGCATACCTGACGCAAAGCCGTTATGATCAGGCCTACGTTCAGTGCATGTACGCCTCAGGCAATCGCGTTCCCGTGCGCGGCGACATGGTGTCGTCGCAACCGATTCAGCGCTATGCACCGCCGCCGCCTCCGCCTCCGGGCTGGAAGCCGCCGCCCGGCAGCTACTGACCCCTATCGACAATAGCGAGAAGACAAACGTAGGCCGACGTTAGCTCACTGGGGCACAGACGCCGGCAGCAGTTTGTGTTCTCGCACGAGACATCCGATGGCCCACGATTCGACGCCCCGCTTTTCCTCCCGCGCATTGAGCGCGCCCCCGCTGAAGACGTCGCTGCGCAAAATGCTGTGGATGACGCTGCCCGTCGCCATCGCCGCCGCGTTGTTCGTCTCCCCGCACGCACGCGCGCAAAACACCGCCGCACCGGCGAATGGAACGGGCGCGGCACCCGCAGGCGGTTCGTCCGTCTTCAATCCGAGCGCAGATATCTCGCGCGCGGTCTCCCGAGACACCACCGACACGGCGATCCAGAACAACTGGAACACCATCACGCGTCCGCCCGCACCCAAGGCCGAGGAGAAGCCGCCTGAGACGCCGCGCCGCAATCGCCGGGGCATCACGCCGGGCATCTCCACGAACTGATATCGGACGAATCAGACGAGAGGGCTACGTCTCGGGCACCGACGATTGCCGACGTCGGGCGAACGTCGTCCTGCGCGTGCCATCGTCGTATCGCCGATCATCGTGTGGCCTCGCATGCCCGCGACGCTGGCAATCCATGCACCTGGCATTCGCCTGAGCGCCCGCCTACTATGAGAATCATCAGTCGGATCCATTCCCTGGTGTTTCCATGCGACTCTTCCTTGCGCTTTGGCCAGGGCCGGGCGTGCGCGCGCAGCTTCACGAATGGGCCTTGTCGGCACATTCTGAATGCGGCGGACGCGTGCTCCGCGCCCAGACGTTGCACCTCACGCTCGCCTTCCTCGACGAGGTCGATCCCGCGCGTCTGCCCGTGTTACTCGCGCTCATGCAACGCACGCCGCTCGAACCGTTCACGCTGACCTTCGATCATCTGGGCTATTGGTCGGACAGGAAGATCGTCTGGGCGGGGGCACCGAGCGTGCCTGACAACCTCATCGCCACCCGCAACACGCTGCTTTCTCAATGGCGCGCCACCGGTGCGCGAGTGGTGACGCAGTCCTTCCGTCCCCATGTGTCGCTGCTACGTCATGCGCGACGCGCGCCGTCGGATCTCTATCCGCCTCCGCTCACCTGGCATTGCGACGGCTACGTCCTCGTGCATTCCGTGCGCACACCGCGCGGTCCGCACTATCGCTTGCTGGCGGAGCACCATAACGGACAACCCGACGCCTTTTTCGAGACGTCCGCCGAGAAATCGGCAATGCCCGCAACGCAATACGGTATAGTCGGATGACGATGTGCCGGCCGTCCGGTCGGCGTGTCGGTTTCTCGTCATTCGCAGGAGGCTCAAGTGCAAGTCGGATCGATCGTCAAATCCAATCACATCGCAGTGCCGCGTGGTGCCATTGGCATCGTGACCCGTGTGCTGGGTCATATGGCGATGGTTAAGTGGTATGCCGGCCAACCTGGTGCATCGCGCGAGCTCAACACTGAACCGTTCGATATCGTCGACCTGATTGAAACAGGCGACGTCATGCCTGTCGGAGGAAGCCCGATCCTGCACTGATCAGGGTGCTGCGCCGTGAGGCGTCAGGTAGTCGGAATACGAAAAACGCCGGTCCGTCGAAAGACAGGCCGGCGTTTTTCATGGATTCGATGGATGCTGCGCGACGTCCGAAAAGTGTGCCTCAGATGTACGCCTCAAACATGCCCTGCACGCTGACGCATAAGCGCATCGAGCCGCGCAGCCATGCGCTCACGCCGTCGGCGCGACGTGCGATACAGCAGCACCGCCATGCCCAGCAGCACCACGCAGGCAATGGCGAACACGCCGTATGGCAGCGTGTCGCCGCCGAGCCGCAGGCTGACCTGCGCGCGCGTCTCGGCGGTGCAGATGATCGTCCCGGCGCGCATGCCCGTGTAGTGCATGCCGCACACGGCGACCGCCATCACCAGCGCCGCCAGCGCACGTTGCAGACTCGTCTCCAGATGGAACGCCAGCCACAGCGCCACGCTCGCCGCCACGATGGCGATCAGCACGGACAGCGCAATGATCGTCGTATCCCATTCGAAATATGCCTGCGTGCGCACCGCGCTCATGCCGAGATAGTGCATGCCGGCGACGCCCAGCCCTGCGCCGACGCCCGCGATCGTGCATTGCAGGATGTTGCGATACGGCGCGCGGGCCACGAACCAGAGCGCCGCCCCGGAGACGACGACCGCAAGCACCAGACTGCCGAGCGTCGGCCAAAGGGAGTAGGAAACGGGAAACGGCATGCGTTGCGCCGCCATCCCGATGAAATGCATGCCCCAGATGCCGATGCCGCCGAGCGCCAGCGCAGACACCGAGAGATAGCCAAGGCTGATGCGTCCGTCTTCGTCACGAATGCGCGACGCCGCCACCAGCGCGACATAAGCCCCCAGCGCCGATATCACGAAGGAAAGCAGGACAAGGAATTCGCTGTAATAAAGGGGAACGACGCTACCTGGCTGCATGGGCTTATCCTGTGATTTTGCTGTCGCCGGAACGCCGGTAGGCGGTGGACGAGCGTTTCTTATTTGAGCCTGCACGACATCGATAAAGCGACGACAGCGCCCCGGGGACTGCGACGTTGCATCGCTAACGTCGGGCGCTACCGGCGATTCAATCCCGCCGCCCGAACGCCGTCAAGAGGCAAAAACGTCTGACGTTCGGCCGGCACCGATGAATCACCGCGCCAGCCACAAACGCCTCGATCCGGGCCGGTCGCAAATCCTTGCAGGGCGCGTGATTCACGCAAGATGAGCCAATTTGCGAGAGAGTTACGAGCGCAAGCTGACAATTTAGAGGTCGGATTCCAAACCTGTGTCGCACAGCGCGCGCGATGTGCGGCACCATCCGGGGAAGACTTTGGCCGCGATGCCACGGACGCCGGACGCTACCGGGGCCGACATCGTCCGGCCACCAATACAGGGAGACGCTTTACATGGCAGACGCCGTCACGGCATCCTCCGCCGCCCCGCCGCAAGGCGCACCGCTCACTGGCGCACGACTGGCGATCCTCACCGTAGGCCTCGCGCTGGGCACGTTCATGGAGGTGCTCGACACGTCCATCGCCAACGTTGCGGTACCGACCATCGCCGGGAGCGTCGGTGTGTCGAACAGCCAGGGCACGTGGGTGATCAGTTCGTACGCGGTGGCCGCCGCCATCGCCGTGCCGCTCACCGGATGGCTCGCGCGACGTGTGGGTGAAGCCAGGCTCTTCGTCATGTCCGTGGCGGCCTTCACCATCGCGTCGATGCTGTGCGGCCTCGCGCCGAACATGGAGTCGCTGGTCTTCTTCCGGCTGCTGCAAGGGCTTGTCTCCGGCCCGATGGTGCCGCTCTCGCAAACGATTCTGCTGCGCAGCTTCCCGGAGAAAAAACGCGGCCTCGCGCTCGGCTTGTGGGCCATGACCGTCATCGTCGCGCCGATTTTCGGCCCTGTCGTCGGCGGCTGGATCACCGACAACTACACGTGGCCATGGATCTTCTACATCAACGTGCCGGTCGGCATCTTCTCAGCGGTGTCGTGCTACTTCCTACTGCGCGGCCATGAGACGAAGACGCAGAAACTGCCGATCGATCTCATCGGCCTCGCGTTGCTGGCCATCGGCGTCGGTTCGTTGCAGATGATGCTCGACCTCGGCAAGGACCGCGACTGGTTCAACAACAGCCTGATCGTCACGCTCGCGCTCACCGCCGCGATCTGTCTGTCGTTCCTGATCCTGTGGGAGCTGACGTCCGACAAACCGATCGTCGATCTCACTCTGTTCAAGGACCGCAACTTCGCGCTGGGCGTGGTGGTGATCTCGTTCGGCTTCATGACGTTCTTCGCGTCGGTCGTGATCTTCCCGCTGTGGTTGCAAACGGTGATGGATTACACCGCGGGCAAGGCCGGGCTTGCGACCGCACCGGTGGGCCTGCTGGCGCTCGTTCTCTCGCCCATCATCGGGCAGAACATGAACCGCTTGAATCTGCGCGCCGTGGCCTCGTTCGCATTCTTCGTGTTCGCGGGGGTGTCCTTCTGGAACTCGCATTTCGCGCTCAATCTGTCGTTCGCCAAGGTCATCGAGCCGCGTCTCGTGCAGGGCATCGGCATTGCCTGCTTCTTCGTGCCGGTCACGACGATCACGCTGTCCAGCATCTCGGACGATCGCCTCGCAGCGGCTTCGGGCTTGTCGAACTTCTTCCGGACGCTCTCGGGCGCCATCGGCACGGCAGTCAGCACGACGATGTGGGAGGACCGTGCGATCTACCATCACGCACGGCTCGTCGAGCACGTCACCCCGTATTCCGACGCCACGACGAGCTACCTCGACCAGCTCCGTCAGGGGCTCGGTCTGGCGAACGGCGCGGATCTCGGGGCGCTCAACGATCTCGTCACGCGGCAATCCTTCATGCTGGCGACGAACGACATCTTCCATCTGTCGGGGTATGTCTTTCTTGCGATGGCGGCGCTGGTTTGGCTGACCAAACCGAAGAAGGGGACGTCGGCCGCGATGGGGCACTGATACCCGGTCACCCCTATTGGCCCCTATTTGCCCCGCCGCGCCGGGCATTATTGGCGCGATAGGGGCGTGTGTTCCCTGTACATCACGGGCATCGTTCCAGATCCGCAACAATACTTTTCGACTTCACGGCTTCTGAGCGTCACGGCTCAGCGCTAACATGCGGTATTGCGCCCGATGGGGCGTATTTGCGTTTTGATTCCCCCCGCAACGTTTCATCCGCCAACAGGTACCCGGCATGTTGTTCGATCTCATCGCCCGCTTCGGGCTCTGGCTCGTCTTTCTGAATATCTTCGGACAGGCGCTGGGGTTGCCGTTGCCGGCTTATCCCACGCTCATCGTGACGGCCTCGACGTCGCTGTTCCCGCCGGTGTCGATCGTCGCGCTGGCGGTCTTCGCGGCACTGCTGGGCGATGCGCTCTGGTTCCTCGCCGGACGCCGTTATGGCCACCACATCCTGCGCCTCATGTGCCGACTGTCGATCTCGCCCGACACGTGCGTGAGCCGCACCGAAGGGGCCATCGGACGTCACGGTGTGCGGGTGCTGATGTTCGCGCGTTTTGTGCCCGGCCTCTCGGCGCTGTCGGTGCCGATGGCCGGTGCGCTCGGCGTCTCGTGGCGCACGTTCCTGATGTACGACGCGATCGGTGCCGTGCTCTGGTCCGGGCTGGCCGTGGCGCTCGGCGTCGGCTTTGCCTCGCACATTGTCGCGGTGCTCGACGCCTTCGATACGCTGGGCCGCGGTGTGCTCTGGCTGGTGGTGCTGATCTTCGCGCTGTACCTGCTCAACCGCTGGCTCAACCGTTACCGGCTGTTGCGCTCGCTGCGCATGGCGCGCATCGGCGTGCAGACGCTCGAATCGTGGATGAAGGACGACATCACGCCGGTCGTGATCGACGTGCGCTCGGCAGCGCGCCGCGCCGTGGATCCGTTCACGATTCCGGGGGCACTGGCCATCGAACCGGACGAGATCGCCGCCAAGCTGAAAGACATCCCGCGCGATCGCCGGATCGTAGTGTTCTGCGCATGTCCCAACGAAGTGACGGCGGCGAAGCTGGCGCAAGAACTGCGTCGGCAGGGCTTTTCGGAGGTGCGCCCGCTGCTCGGCGGGCTCGATGCATGGCGTGACGCTGGCTACACCGTCGAGAAAATCGACGGCATGGAAATGCTCGTGCCTGCGCACTGATTTCCGACGGTGGCGCATTCGATTGCGCACAACTGAATGACGCGCGCTTTTCTGCAAGGAGGCGCGCGTTTTGTTTTGATTACGCGTCGTTGAGCGCGTCGCGCAATTGCAGAAGCAGGTTACGCAATGTCTTTTGCGCCGTGTCCGACTGGCCCGTCGCTGCCTGCACTTGCGCAGGCACCTGACGCGCCTCACGACGCAGATTCACGCCGCGTGGCGTGAGATCGATGAACACCTGACGCTCGTCGACTTCACCGCGACGACGCGTCAAAAGCCCCATGGTTTCCAGTCTTTTCAGCAACGGCGTCAGCGTGCCGGAGTCGAGTCCCAGACGTGCGCCGAGTTGATTGACGGCGATATCGTCCTGCTCCCAAAGCACGACCATCGCGAGATATTGCGAGTAGGTCAGACCGAGCCTGTCGAGCATCGGTTTGTGTGCTTTAGTCATCGCCAGCGATGCGGAGTACAACGCGAAGCCCAATTGATCTTCCAGACGCACGGGCGTTTTTTGTGCGGCCTTTTTGCTCACTGCCATTCGGGTATTACGCTTCAGTTCCAATTCAATTGCGCGCCATTCTATTTCACCGCGCGGAATGTGACCAGCGCGAAGAACGGTCGGAAACGTCGACGCTGGCGTGTCGCTCCGATCACGTTGGCTGACGGGGCAGGTTGACAGCTGCACGGTGTCGCTCCCGTTCGACGGGCCGGGAAAGGCCTCGGAACCCGCAGCATCGCGAAATCCATCTCCCCAAGACCGGGGCGTAAGCCTACGGCAGAAAACGTCGTGAAAATCGCCGTGCAAACCGCATTCAGGCCTCAAAAATTACCTTTATCTGAATACGATTCAGAAATGCCCTGCCTGAGCGGCAGCCATCGGTGTTCATCGAGGGAGATACGCTCGGGAGGGGGAGGTCGACGGTCGTGGTGCTGCGCTGCGGATTCACCCGATTCGGCACAAACAAGGCATGGAAAAATGCCTTATCTGAGTAATCCTCAGTTTTTCATTTCACCGGTAAAACTCACGTCGGGAAATCAACGTCTGCGGCGTCCGTGGGCGTCAAATCCATGTCGATGGCGGGGGATGGCAAACCGCGCGCCCGAAATCGCTCGGCGCAAAACGAAGCGTCGGGTTTCGATTCGAAAAAATCCATTCGTGAGCCGTTCCATCCAAATCTCGCCCGATTTGCCCCAACGCGCCTCGCTGTCATACGTCCCGGCCAAAATGCGCTCCGAAAACTGCGTTACCTGAGCAATCCTCAGTTTTCGCGGCAAAAATCACCCGTCGGGCCGTGCGCTTTCAAAAAAAGGCGTCGATCGATACCATGAGGCCCAACTACGACAACAACTGTCTTCTATCCGTGTCAGCAGTGTCCGCCTGGGCCAAATCGCCCGTCGTTGTGTGGGTGCGGCGTCAGTTCGCACCGAACACCCTGCAAATTACGCTGCTGCTCGCCGGCATCGTCGGGCTGCTGGGGGCGTTGGCGACCGTGGCGTTTCGTGAAGCGCTCTCCGGTCTGCAATTTCTCCTCGCCGGTCATCACAGCGGCATGGTCGAGCTGGCGCTGAACTTCAACTGGTGGCAGCGCCTGCTGCTGCCCACCGCCGGCGGTCTGATCGCCGGGCTCATCCTCCAGTACGCCACGCTCTGGGTGCCCAAGAAGGGCTCCGACGACTATATGGAAGCCATTGCCATCGGCACGGGCGTCCTGAGTCTGCGTCAGACGCTCGTCAAAAGCCTGTCGTCGCTGTGCTCGGTGGCGTCCGGCGCGTCGATCGGCCGGGAAGGGCCGATGGTGCAGCTCGCGGCGATGTTCGCGTCGCTCGTCGGCCGCATGCTCGCGTTCCCGCCCGAGCGGCTGCGCCTTTTGGTGGCATGCGGTGCAACGGCCGGTATCACGTCCGCTTACAACGCCCCCATCGCGGGGGCGCTATTCATTTCGGAGATCGTCTACGGCTCGATCTCGACGGCGACGCTCGGGCCGCTGGTCGTGGCGTCGGTCATCGCCAACATCGTGATCCGCCAGTTCCTCGGCTACGACGCGGTCTATCAGATGCCACGCTTCGACTTCGTCTCCGGCTGGGAAGTCTTTTTCTACGTCGGTCTCGGCGTGTTGGCTGGCGTACTCGCACCGCTGTTCCTGCGTCTGCTCGACACCGCGAAGCAACGCTTCAGCGCCTTGCCCGTTCCGCTGTTCCTGCGCCTCGCGATTGGCGGCCTGATCGTAGGGGTGTTGTCGTTGCAGGTGCCGCAGGTCTGGGGGAACGGCTACAGCGTCGTGAACTCGATCCTGCACACGCACTGGGCGTGGCAGGCGCTCGCGATGGTGCTGGTCTTCAAGGTACTGGCGACCGCGTCGTCGGCCGGTTCTGGCGCAGTGGGCGGGGTCTTCACGCCGACGCTCTTCGTTGGCGCCGCGCTCGGCAGCCTCTACGGACTGGCGATGAACGCATTGGCCCCGGCGACGGCATCGGTCGCCAGCAGCTACGCCGTCGTTGGCATGGGCGCGTTTCTGGCAGCCACGACGTACGCGCCGCTGATGTCGATTCTGATGATCTTCGAGATGACGCTGAGCTATCAGGTCGTCCTGCCGCTCATGCTCGCGTGCGTCACGGCCTATCTGACGGCACACACGCTGCGCGCCGACTCGGTGTACGCCAAGTCGCTGCGGCGCAATCTGGTGGCCGGTCGCTGGCTCTCGATGACAGGCGAGGGCAGCGAGATGCGGCTGTCGTCGCTGGCGGTGGATAACGACGCCGTGGTGAGCGCCGCCGACAGCTCTGACACCATCGGCGAGCGCTTCGTCGAGACCGGCTACCGCAATCTCGTCGTGCGCGCGGAAGACGGCCGCCTGATCGGCACGCTCGACGCCGCAAGCTGGTGGCGTCGACAGGCCACCGGCAAACCGGAACTGTGGACGGAAACCGTCACGCCGTGCAAGGCGCTCGACGGCGATATGGCGCTGGTCAGCGCGCTGCGCTCAGTCGGCAAGATGCACGCCGACTGGGTGCCGGTGACAGGCGCTGAAGGGAAGTGGCTGGGCGTGGTCTCGCTGCCCGGGCTCATCGAGATCGTGACCGAAGAGCGGGGCAGCGAATGAGCCACCGTCCGGGCACAGGCCCGCTTGTTCCCGCACAGCCGTCGACGACCGAAGACGGTACCCCGTACTCGGAAGCGTTCGGGGACGTCTATCACAGCACCGACGATGTGCTGGGTCACGCGCGCCGCGTGTTCCTCGACGGCAACGGCCTGCCCGGGCGCTGGCGCGGCCGCGATCAGTTCGTCGTCGTGGAGACGGGCTTCGGTCTGGGTCTTAATTTTCTAGCGACGTGGGCCGCCTGGCGCGAAGACCCGCAGCGGCCTGCGCGGCTGCACTTCGTCTCGATCGAGAAGTTTCCTTTCCGGCCGGTGGATCTGCGCCGCATGCTCGAACCGATGCTCGTGCAGCCGGGCATGACCGAACTCGCGCCGCTGGTGCAGCGGCTATGCGAGGTCTGGCCTGCCCCCGTGGCGGGTTGGCACCGGCTGGAACTGGCCCCGGGGGTCGTGCTGAGCGTGGGCTTCGGCGACGTCGCCGATCTGCTGCCTACGCTGCGCGTCGGGGCAGATGCGTTTTATCTCGACGGATTCTCCCCGGCGAAGAACCCCGATATCTGGACGCTTGAGGTGTTTAAGTCGCTCGGGCGTCTCGCGCGCAATGGCGCAACGCTGGCGACATACACCGCAGAGGCGCAGGTCAGACGAGACCTCGCGGCCGCGGGGTTTCAGGTCGTGCCGCATGACGGCGACGGGTCGGAGCGCTCGATGCTCTCGGGGCCGCTGACCGGGCTGTATATGCCGCCGTACCGCATGCGGCGCTACGACCCGCCGCCCGCACCCGCGCCGTGCGCACGGGAAGCCATCGTCGTTGGCGCAGGCATGGCGGGTGCTGCCATGGCGCGACGGCTCGTCGCCCGCGGCTGGCGGGTACGTCTCTTCGAACGGGCGCAGGCCCCGGGCACCGCCGCCTCGGGCAATCCGGCCGGCGTCTTCCATCCGCAATTGTCGGCCGACGACAACGTGCTCTCGCGACTGACGCGCGCCGGCTTTCTCTACGCACTCTCCCAATGGCGGACGCTGCCCGGCGGTCTGCCCGGACACGCCGACGGTTTGCTTCAGGTCGCCACGTCCGACACGGAAGCGCAGGCCTTGCAGCAACTCATGGATGCGCACGCGTATCCGGAGTCGTATGCGAAATGGGTGGACGTCGAGCAGGCCTCGGCGCTCGCTGGGGAGGTGCTCGCGTATGGCGGCGTCTGGTATCCGGAGGGGGGATGGTTGGCACCCTCGATGCTGTGCCGCGCCGAGCTGGTCGCCGCAGGGCCGTCGCTCGATGCGCGTTACGGTGTGAGCGTCGAGCGGCTGGCGCGCCGTGAGGACGGCCGCTGGACAGCGCTGGACGCCTCAGGTCGCGTGCTTGCCGATGCGGATGTCGCCATCGTAACGGCGGCCGACGTCTCCCAGAAGCTGCTCTCGCCTTATCTCGCGCCCGAATTCCTCCCGGTGCAGCGGGTGCGCGGGCAACTGACCTTTCTGCCACCCGATGTCTTGCCCGGCCTGTGCGTGCCGGTCTGTGGAGACGGCTATGTCGCGCCGTCCCCCCTGGGGGGTGCTGGGCCCATTACGGGGGCGACCTACGGTTTCGACGACCCGGCCGAGGAAGTGCGTCTGGCCGACCATCAGGCGAACCTGCGACGGCTCGCTGCGTTGCTTCCCGCCCATGCCGAGCTGTTCGGAGATGGGGGCCTTGCCAATGAAAGCGCCGCCGCCGAGCTGGGTGGGCGCACGGCGTTTCGCGCGCTGGTCCCCGACCGTCTGCCGATGGCGGGGCAGTTGCCGGATCTGAGCGCCATCGAGCCGCAGCGACGGCGGCTGACCGGCGGACATCTGCGGGATCTGCCGCGCCTCGACGGTCTGTACGCGAGCTTCGCTTTCGGGTCGCGCGGACTGGTCTTCGCATCGCTGTGCGCCGAGCTGGTCGCCAGTCAAATCGAGAGCGAGCCGTGGCCTATCGGGAGCGATCTCGCTGACGCTATCGATCCGGCGCGTTATCTGATGCACGCGCTGCGCAAGGCGGGATGAAGGCGACGGCAGGACGGTCGCCCCTCGGATCGCCCGAATCGTCAGGCAAAACCCGGCGCTAGCCGCTTTTCACGCCCCTCGCCGTTCGCGAATTGCCGCGTCATCGGTCGGTTCTCTGAAAGTGCCGACGCCCGAAATAAATCGAATCTGACCCTATAGGGGTTCAACGTCCGCCCCATGCGGGGGCGACGCGCCACCGGCGCTCGCCCCCGTACTTTCCTGCCCTGACGCCTATCTCAGGCGTCCGAAGCTCGGTCCGTCTGCCTAAACGTTTTGCAGAAATCCGGCGACCAACGATGAAGTGCCCGGACACGCCCGTGCGGCGGGGCGGTGGCCGTCAAGACGACCGTTTGAAAGCCTCGGAAACCGTCTGTGGCAAAATGACCCCAACCCTTCGGGTCCGTCGCGCATTTGTCCTTTCATCTGCAACCCCGCGCGCGACTTTCTTTCCTTTTCACCACTTGATGCGCCGTCAAGCGGCGCAAAGCGAGCATTAATGACGTCGGAACTGTCCCTTTTTCCGGGCTGGCCGCCGGCGCCCGATCCCGTTTTCTTCGCAGGGCTGGCATTGGTATTTGCCGGTCTCGCGGGGGAAATCTGTTTCCGGAGATTGCGCCTGCCGCGCATCACCGGGTACGCCGTGGTCGGGCTGGTCGGTGGCACCCTGGGTCTTTCCTCGATGCTGGACGCGCAGACAAGCGCGGCTATCCGGCTGCTGATCGACCTGGCGCTGGGTTTGCTGCTGTTCGAACTGGGTAGTCGCCTGAACCTGAAATGGATGCGGGCCAATCCCTGGATCATCGTCACCAGCGCGCTCGAAGCTTTGCTCACCTTCATCGCGGTGTACGTGGTGCTGCGCGTGTTCAGCGTCTCACCGCTCACGGCGGTCCTGATCGCGTCCATCAGCATGGCGACGTCGCCAGCGGTGGTGATCCAGCTCAAGAACGAGCTGCGCGCCGAGGGGCAGGTCACCGAGCGTCTTCTGGCGCTGGCCGCCCTGAACAGCGTCTACGCGGTCGTGGCGGTCAAGCTCGTCTACGGCTGGATGCACCAGGCCTACCACTCCAGCTTCTGGGTGGTCCTGTTCCATCCGCTGTATCTCCTGATCGGCTCGATCGTGCTGGCATTCGTGCTGGCCAAGGCCTGCAATCTCGTCTTCCGCCAGTTCGGCAGTCAGGATCATCACGCGTTCGTGATGCTGATCGGTCTGATCATGCTGATGGTGGCGTTGGTGCACATGCTCAAGCTGCCGAACTCGCTCACGCTGCTGCTCGCCGGGATCATTTTCCGGAATCTGGACGAGCGTCCGCAGCTCTGGCCTGCGTACTTCGGCACGGCCGGCTGGTTGCTTGCCGTGGTGCTGTTCGTACTGACGTCGCTGGCGTTCCAGTGGGAATACGTCGTGCTGGGCGGGGTGGCGGCGCTGGCGATCATTGTCGTGCGTGGTATCGCCAAGGTCGTGGGCACGGTAGCGGTCGCCCATCAAGCCGGTATCAGTTACAAGCAGGCCGTCGCGCTCGGGATGTCGCTGTGCCCGATGGCCAGTCTCGCGTTCGTACTCGTCGCCGACACGTACGACATCTATCCGCAGTTCGACCCGATGCTCAAGGCCGTGGTGATGTGCGCCATCGCGTTGCTGCAACTGGCCGGCCCGCTGGTGGTCTATTGGGCATTGGCCCTTGTCGGTGAACGGAAGGATTAAGCCATGTCATTAGAAGAATTCATTCCCTCGAAGCCTTGCACCTTCGGGGTGGAGCTGGAGATGCAGATCGTCAATCGTCACGATTACGATCTGACCAAGGCCGCGTCCGATGTGATGCGGCTCGTCGCCAAGGAGACGCATCCGGGCGAGATCAAGCCCGAGATGACCGAAAGCATGATCGAGCTGTCGACGGACATCTGCCACCACCATAGCGATGCCGTCACGCAACTGCGTCGTGTGCGCGACGTGCTGGTGGCCGCCAGCGACCAGCTCAACGTTGGCCTGTGCGGTGGCGGCACCCATGCCTTCCAGCGCTGGAGCGAGCGCACGATCTACGACTCGCCGCGCTTTCACTTCCTGTCCGAACTCTACGGTTATCTGGCCAAGCAGTTCACCGTGTTCGGTCAGCACGTCCACATCGGTTGCCCGGATCCGGATAGCGCGTTGTACCTCCTGCACGCCATGTCGCGTTACATCCCCCATTTCATCGCGCTGTCGGCCTCGTCGCCGTATGTGCAGGGGGTAGACACCGGTTTCCATTCGGCCCGCCTGAACTCGGTTTTCGCGTTCCCATTGTCCGGTCGTGCACCGTTCGTCCTGAAGTGGTCCGACTTTGAGACGTACTTCGACAAGATGGTGAAGACGGGCGTGGTCGAGAGCATGAAGGACTTCTACTGGGACATCCGTCCTAAACCGGGTTTTGGGACGATCGAGGTCCGGGTGATGGATACCCCCTTGTCGGTAGACCGGGCGGCCGCTATCGCCTGTTATATCCAGTCTCTGGCCCATTATTTGCTCAACGAGCGCCCGTTCGATCTCAGCGAGGACGATTACCTGGTCTACACGTTCAATCGCTTCGAAGCTTGCCGTTTCGGTCTGGAAGGCGCTTACGTAGATCCGCAGACGGGTGAACGCTCGATGCTGGGCGATCACATTGCCAAAACGTTGGAACTCATCAAACCGCACGCAGCGGCACTCGAAGCCGAAGCGGCCTGCGACGAAATCCGTCAGCTCGTGTCTTCAGGAAAGAACGACGCAGTCTGGCTGCGTGAGATCCATGCGGACGCCAAGTCGCTCAACGAGATGGTCCGTCAGCAATGCCTTCGCTGGGCCGCATAACCTGAAACACTTGTTGCAAGCCCTATCGGTTGTCTGACGACCGGTTTGACGAAACCCCGCCTCGGCGGGGTTTTTTCTTGCCCGATGGTTTTGCAGCAGGGGCTTTGCGGTTCGTTCAAAGGCAGATCTCTGTGCCATGGCGCTCGGCAGGCCCGAAATCCGTCGAATCACGCATCGCAGGCGCTGCGCTCTTCACTTTTTTCCACTGTTCGTGCCGACAGGCTTTTTGCCGTTTTCGCGTGGCTCACAGCAAGGTTTTAAGGTTTTAATAGGTTTACTGTATGTATACATAGTAGTAGTTAACAAAGGCAGCCAACTTCTGTGGATAACCACAGTAAACCTTGAGTAAACAGGAAGTTGTCGGAATGAGAACTGGATGGACAAACAGCGGGTATCCAGAGAACAACTCTGAACAGTTTTCGACCCCTGTGGAAAGATTCGCGACTTATCCCGAACCCATACACAACTAGTCCGATCACTTATCCAGAAAGTTATCCACAGGCGCTTAAATATTGTGCAAAGCACCCCCGAAAACACGGTTTTGTGGATAATTTTGACGTTCTCACATAGGTCGACCGGTTCGCGGATACAATCTCGCCACGCCGAATCCCGGACCTGCCGTACGTGGTGTAAGAAGTGAATGATGTTGGTTTTGCTGGCCGTAACGAGCGACAGCCTCCTTTTGGTCAAATTTCTCAATTCGCGTGTTCCGCAGCGCTCGCTTGCCGACACGCCGATCAGTTCTTTCCCTTTTTTTTCGCGCAGCACGACCCTCGGCCACTGACGATCGACGGTTGTGTTTCAAATCATTTGCGTTCTGTCCTAAACGCAGGGGGATCTGTGCGCGCGCGCCATGACACGGGCAAGGCAACGTTGTCTCGAAAATCTAGTGAATTTGGGAGGGGACGTAACAGGGACGCTGCGCACGCGCCGCGCGTCGTTACGGTCTACGAGCCACGTCCGACGAGGCTTTGCGAGCGAGGTGAGAATTGGTCTGGGGTACGACGTGCTTCGACACGCCGCTGCGCGTTACATCAATTCAGCGAGCGATGTAATTCGCATGGGATGCGAAATGTTTTTTCCGACACGACGCTTCGCTGCACAAGTGCGCAGGACACCAATATTTTGTAAACATCATGAGTAGGATTTGGGAGATCAGTACAAGAACTGATACGCCAAAATTAAACTCAGAACACACAATGGAATCGTGGTGGGGCGGCAGGTTCAACAGCGACTTGCCGTCGAGTATCGACACGGAAGTGGCTTAGGGTTTCCCCCGGGCGGGGCGCCGAAATATACGAAGCAATAGGCAAAGACGTGTGATGCACCGCCTGTGAGTTCATTTGACAAGCTGTTTTATCGACGTATAGTTTTTAGAAATCCTAACGAAAATCATGGCTACCCCGACCCCACTTGATGAACCGCTTTCCAAGCGCGTCACGGCAAGCTTGCTGCGCATGGGAACTGCGTTACGGAGCCACGCCTGGGAAGGCGCGGCACTGTCTGGATTGACGCCGACGCAGGGTGAGATTCTCACGCTCCTGCTTGTGCGCGGCGTGCCGATGCGACTGGGCGAAATTGCGGAGGATGCCGCGCTCACATCGGCCACGGTCAGCGAGGCCGTGAGCACGCTTGAAAGCAAGGGCCTCGTCGAGAAGCGTCGCGACGCCAACGACGGTCGCGCGCTGGCTTTGCGCCTGACGGCCAAGGGTCGCACGTCTGCCAAACGGGCGTCGCAATGGGCGAGTTTCGTGACGACGGCCGCCGACGTGCTGAGCGAGAAGGACCGGGCACAGCTGTACCGCATGCTCGTCAAGCTCATGTCCACGATGGAGAGCCGTGGGGACATGCCGCAGCAGCGCATGTGCCTGACGTGCGAACACTTCGAAGCTGCGCCGCGCGGCAAGGGCATGTACCACTGCAACTATTTCAATACGACGTACGACGATTCGCGTCTTGCGATCGATTGCAATGCGCACCAGGAAGCCGACCTGGCAACGCGCAACAAGGTCTGGAAGCTTTACAGCAAGAGCTGAACGCCGGGCCGGTATTCGCTGCGCTCGGGTGGGATCCCGCAGCAGGGCGAATCAAGGGGGAGAACGTCATCCGCGACCGGGTGACGTTTTTTTTCGTCGGGCGTTGTCACGCACATGACCGTCGCGTGCCTGTACACTGCGCTTTTTTGCATCCACGAAACCTCATCGCATAGAGATGGCAGCCAAGCGCAGAATCGAAGTCAGGAAGTCGGGCGTCCACGGTAAGGGTGTGTATGCGGTCAAGCGCCTCAAGAAAGGGGATCGCGTGATCGAGTACAAGGGCGAGATCATTTCGTGGCGCGAGGCGTTGCGTCGCCATCCGCACGATCCGGATCATCCGACCCATACGTTCTACTTCAGCCTGGAAGACGGTCGCTGCATCGACGGCAAGGTCGATGGGAACAATGCTCGCTGGATCAACCACGCGTGCTCGCCGAACTGCGAGGCGCGCGAGGAAGGGGAGCACGTCTATATTTATGCGATGCGCGATATCGATGCGGGCGAAGAGCTTTTCTACGATTACGGTCTTGTGATCGACGCCCGCTATACCAAGAAACTCAAACGCGAATACGCTTGCCACTGCGGCAGCAAGGCCTGTCGCGGCACGCTGCTCGCGCCGAAGCGCTGAGCGCGTGAGGGACGGGGTGGTTAGCGCGACGCGCGATCGCCTGCGAACTGGTCGATGGCCAGCGCCAGGTCGACGTCGCGTTGCGTCAGACCATCGGCGTCGTGCGTCGAGAGGGTGATGTCCACTCGGTTGTAGACGTTGAACCACTCCGGGTGATGGTCCATCTTTTCCGCCTTGAGCGCGACTTGCGTCATGAAGCCGAAGGCCTCGTTGAAGTCGTGAAACGTGAAGCTGCGCTGGATGGCGTCGCGTCCGACCACCTGGTGCCACTCGGGCAGCACTTCGGCCAGGCTGGCGCGTGCCTCGGATGAGAGTCGTGTTGTCATGGCATTCCTTTCAAAACGTTTCCTGCAACCATGAACGGCCGGTTCGCCGGTTCATTCGGCCTATTGTTTCACAGGCGGGCGGCGCACGTGTGTAAGCGCTGTCTGATAGCGCTTGAGTCTGACAGTGCTTGAAGGGGGCTTGGGACGCTTGGGACGAAAAGGCCCGGGTCATCCCGGGCCGTGCCATCATGCCGGCAGCAGAATCTGCGTGTCTTCCGCGCGGCGTGCGTTGGCGTCGAACGACGGCTGTTCGGCGAACGCCTTGAACAGCGCCGGGAGGTCGGCGCGCATGGCGTCGAACAGCTGGGCGAAGTCGTCGATGACGAAGTACGTCTGTTGAAACGTATCGATGCGGTATTGCGTGCGCAGTACGCGTTCGAGCGAGAAGCCGATGCGATTCGGCTCGCGCGAGGTCAGCGAGAACTCCGTTTCACCACGGCTCGAGACGATGCCCGCGCCGTAGATGCGCAGTCCGTCGCCATCACGCATCAAACCGAATTCAACCGTGTACCAGTACAGACGTGCCAGCAGCGGCAGCGCACCGAGCGATTGCGCCACCGTGCCCGCTTTTCCGTAGGCCTGCATGAAGTCGGCGAACACGGGATTGGCGAGCAGCGGCACGTGACCGAACACGTCGTGAAAGCAATCGGGTTCCTGAAGGTAGTCGAGCTGGTCCGGACGGCGCATCCACCAGGTCGCCGGGAAACGGCGGTTGGCGAGGTGGTCGAAGAAGACTTCGTCCGGCACGAGACCGGGCACCGCTACGACCTGCCAGCCGGTGGCTGCCATCAGTTTCTCGTTAAGCCGTTCGAACTCCGGCACGCGACGCGCGTCCATGTCGAGAGCGCGAATGCCTTCCATGAAGGCATCGCAGACACGGCCGGGCAGCATCGCCGTCTGACGTTCGTACAGCTGCTGCCACACCGCGTGATCGACCGCGCCGTATTGCTCGACGGGTTGATCGATGGTGAAGTCGGAGCGGGTCGTGAGACCGGCGTCGAATTGCTCCTGGAGCATGGCAGTAAGGGACATGATGCGAACGACTCAATTAAGCGGTGACAATGATTGAAAGTGTATTGCGCATGGCATGCGAAATGGGCGCATAATGCGCCTGTGGTGAAAGTCGTTTGCATAAATTTCGCATAAAAATGTGATTTATTGCGGAGAATCGTCATGCTTGATCTGGATAGCTTCGATTTGGCCCTTTTGGACGCCTTGCAGAAGGAAGGCCGGGCCACCCATCACCAGTTGGCAGAGCATGTGGCGTTGTCGGCGTCGCAGATCGGTCGACGCCTGCAACGGCTCGAAGCCGCGGGCGTGATCGAGGGGTATCGCGTGGTGTTGCGCCCCGAGGCGTTAGGCCTGGCGGTGACAGCGTTCACGACCCTGCGCCTGCAACATCATGGCGATCAGGTCATCGAACGGTTTCAGGCGGAGATCGATTTGCTGCCCGAAGTGCTGGAGTGCCACGCTGTGGTGGGCGAAGCCGATTACCTGCTGAGGATCGTGGTGCCGGATCTGAACGCTTTGTCGGCGTTCGTGATGAAGCGGCTGATGCAGGTGCCAGGCGTGGAGAATGTGCGCTCGAACATCGTGCTGAGCGCTTTCAAGCGCAGCAACGCCTTGCCGCTGAGCTATCTGTCGAACAACCGCCCGGCGTCGCGCTGATCGCAGCCGGGGACGGGGTTCAATCCTCCGGCATCAGCCACGGCTTCACATAGCGTCCGTAGATCAATGACTGGATAAGCGCGACGGTGGAGCCGATCAACACTTCGATCACGCGCAGCATGGCGAGGCTCAGCTCTTCGTGCAGGCCTTGCCCCTGTCCGCTGAGCGCCGCCGACATCAGAATCACCACCGTGGCCGGCCCCAGACGCCAGTTCGCCGGATAGTTCTGCACCAGCATGGCTGCGAGCGTCGCGATCGTAATGCCCACGAGCATCGCGGCCAGACCCGGCCCCATCACCAGCAGCACGATACATGCCACGACTGCCCCGGTAATCGTGTTGATCGAGCGCGCCTTGAAGTTGCTGCGGGCCTGCAACGGATCGGGCTCGGTCACGATGATGAGCGAGATCATCGCCCAGTACGGTTCGGGAAAGCCTGCGGCGCGCAGGCCGAACCAGACGATCAGCGACCCGCTAAGAATCTTGACGAGATAGACCAGCGCGTTCTTCTTTGGGTGCAGAAAGGCGATGGACATGGGCAGCGCGGGTGACGAATGCGGAAAGCGCCAGTGTGACATAGGCCGCTTTCTTGTCTGCCCATTTGCGTGATATCCGCGAGACATACGCGAGACATACGCGAGACATACGCGAGACATACGCGAGACATTCGCAAGATTTTCGAAGCGAATTCCGAGCGACCGTCCGGACGATTCCGACCCGGCCGGCGATCCCATCCCAAATATCGTTTTCCGTCCAAGTTCTGTTGGGAAACGGTTCGATATGCCAAAGACTGCGGGTTAGAATCGCCTCACCAGAACCCGGGAGGAGTCCGGCATGCATAGCCGAACGCAACGCGTCTGGCCGACCGCGCCGTTGGCGTGGGCGGCGCTGAGTCTTGGAATGATCATGGCGTCGCCAGCACAGGCGGCCCGTGTCGTAAGCGTCAGTCCGCAGGGCGAAGTCGCGAGTGTGAATCAGGTCGTCGTGAAGTTCGACGAAGCGATGGTGCCCGCAGGCGATCCCCGGGCGACGTCGCCCGCTGCCGTGCGGTGTACGGACGCGTCGCTGACCGGCGACGGTCATTGGCTCGAACCCAAGATCTGGGTCTTCGACTTCAAGAGCGATTTGCCGCCGGGGGCGAAGTGTTCCGTCGAGATGCGCAGCGGCCTGTCCGCCGTCTCGGGCACGGCACTCTCCGGTACCACGAAATACGCGTTCAATACGGGCGGTCCGGCCGTCTCGTCCATCCGTCCGTCGTACGGTCCTGTCGACGAAAACCAGATTTTCATCCTCACGCTCAACGGGGCGGCAACACCCGCGAGCGTGCGTCAGAACGCCTGGTGTGAAACCGAGGGCGTGGGCGAGCGTATCGGCGTGAAGTGGATCGAAGGCGACACCCGCACCGCGTTGCTCAAGCGTTTCAATCTCGACAAGCAGTCGGCGCGCGTTGTCATGCTGCAATGCAATCGCACGCTCGCCGCCGGCGCGAAGATGCATCTGGTGTGGGGGGCGGGGATTGCCACGCCGTCCGGGGTGCCGACCAAACAGGCGCGCCGTTTCGAATATGACGTGCGCGAACCGTTTACGGCCAGCTTCACCTGCGAACGCGAGAACGCCAACGCGCCATGCACGCCGTTGCGCCCGCTGCGTCTGACGTTCAGTTCGCCCGTGGCGCGAGAAATGGCCGCGAAGATTCGCTTGCAAGGGGCCGGGGCCGAACGGTCGCCGAAGGCCAGCGATTCGGACCGCTCGTCGAGCGTGGCGGAAGTTTCCTTTGACGCGCCGTTCCCGGAGAAGGCCGAACTGACGATCACCCTGCCGAAAGGCTTTACGGACGACAGTGGCCGCGCGCTCGATAACGCGAGCGAATTTCCGTTGAAGACGAAGACGGCAACGATGCCGCCGCTGGCCAAGTTTGCAGCGGCACCGTTCGGCATCGTGGAGCGATTCGCCGAGCCGGGCATGCCGCCGATGCTGCCGGTGACGTTGCGCAAGGTCGAACCGGCGCTGCAAATCAACGGTCTCGGCGTCGCGGGCGAAGCGGCGAAGGCAGGGGGGGCCGGTGAAGCAGGGCGGACGTTGCAACTGCGTGTCGACGATGACGCTGAGGTGCTCACGTGGATGTCGCGTGTGCGTCGCTTCGACGAGACGACGATGACGCGCAAGCAGATCGCGCAGGAAATGCCGTCGATCCTGACCGCACCGGCGGCGAAGGAGGCGTTCGGACCCAATGCGGCGGCGATCGTCGAAGAGAAGGTCACGCGATACGACACCCGCAGTCTGTCATTGCTCTCGGGGCTGCAAGGCGTTCAGGCGCTGACCTTGCCGGTGCCGAAGGAGAAGGATCCGCGGCCGTTCGAAGTGGTCGGTATTCCGTTCCAGAAACCCGGCTTCTATGTCGTGGAACTGGCGTCCCCGTCGCTCGGGGCGGCGCTGCTGGGCAAGTCGTTGCCGATGTACGTGCGCACCACGGTGCTGGTGACCAATCTGGGCGTGCACTTCAAGATGGGCCGCGAGAACGCGGTCGCATGGGTGACGACGCTCGACAAGGGGCAACCGGTCGCCAACGCGAAGGTGCGCGTGCTCGACTGCGATGGCAGTGAAATCGCAACGGCTGTGACCGACAAGACGGGCGTAGCGAAGATCGACAAGGCGCTCGAACGTTACAAGTACTGCCAGAAGACGGGCCGCTCGGGATACTTCGTGGTGGCGCGCACGCAGGGCAACGATCCTGATATGGCCTTCGTGTCGTCCGACTGGGATCGCGGCATCGAACCGTGGCGCTTCCATGTGCCGACCGACGGCGGCAACAGCCCGACCGTGCGTGCACAGACGGTGTTCGATCGCATGCTGTTCCGTGTGGGCGAGACGGTCTCGATGAAGCACTTCATCCGTCAGGAGACGATGCAGGGGCTGGCATTGCCGGCGAGCCTGCCATCGCAAATGACGATCACACATGAGGGCTCCGGACAGACGTACACGCAGCCCCTCACGTGGCGTAACGGACGGCTGGCCGAGAACACGTTCCAGATTCCGCAGGGCGCGAAGCTGGGTGAATACGCCGTGACGCTCGACTACACGGACAACGATTCGCGACCGAAGACCTATCCGCAGTCGCTCGACGCCGGGCATTTCCGCGTAGAGGCCTTCCGTCTGCCCGTGCTGGCCGGATCGATTGGCGTACGCGATGCAGCGAAGTCGCCGCTCATCAACAAGACCGAAGCGCCGGTGAACGTTCAGGTGAATTACGTTGCGGGTGGTCCGGCGGGCAATCTGCCGGTGCGTGTGTCGGCATTGATGCGCGTGCGTGATCTCACGTTCGACGGATACGACGATTACAGCTTCACGCCCTATCGCCCGCCGTCTGCCCAATCGGGCGGCGACGATGACGATCAGGGCAACGACGAGAGTTCGGGATCGAGCGACCAGAAGCTGGTGGCCGACAAGCAACGGCTTGTGCTCGACCGCAACGGCGCGGGCACGCTCACGCTCAAGGATCTGCCGAAGGTCGACCGTCCGAGCGATCTGGTGCTCGAAGCGAGCTTCGCCGATCCGAACGGCGAGATTCAGACGCTGCGCGGCAACGCGACCTTGTGGCCGGCCAATCTGATCACCGGCGTGCGCAGCGAAAGCTGGGTGTCGGTGACCAACAAGCTGCCGGTCAAGGCGCTGGCGCTGGATTTGCAGGGCAAGCCGAAGTCCGGTGTGGCGATGGAGGTGCGCGCAGAGGCGCGTATCACCACAAGCAGTCGCAAGCGGATGGTGGGTGGTTTCTACGCCTACGACAACCGAACGGAGGTCAAGGACCTCGGCAAGGTGTGCAGCGGCAAGACGGATGAGCGCGGTGAGTTGTCGTGCGACGTATCGCTCTCTCAGCCGGGCGAGATCACGCTGGTCGCGCAGGCGAAAGACGACAAGGGCAACCTGAGCACGTCGACGACCGGTGTGTGGGTCACGGGCCGGGGCGAGGTCTGGTTCGGCGGCGATAACACCGACCGGATGGACGTGTTGCCGGAGCGTCGCGCTTACGAGCCGGGCGAGACGGCCAAGTTGCAGGTGCGCATGCCGTTCCGTTCGGCGACAGCGCTCGTGGCCATCGAGCGCGAAGGCGTGATGGAGACGCGCACGGTGGAGATTTCGGGCAAGGATCCGAACATCTCGCTGAAGGTCGACCCGACATGGGGGCCGAACGTCTATGTCTCAGTACTCGCGGTACGCGGTCGCATCCACGAAGTGCCCTGGTACTCCTTCTTCCAGTGGGGCTGGAAACAGCCGTTGGAGTGGTTCCGCGCGTTCTGGTACGAGGGGCGCGAATATCAGGCCCCGACCGGTCTGGTCGATCTGGGTAAGCCGGCGTACCGGTTCGGTCTGACCGAGTTGCGCGTGGGGACGGCGGGTCAGCGCCTGGCCGTGGAAGTGAAGCCCGATGCCGCGACCTACCCTGTGCGCGGTCACGCGAAGGTGCGCATCAAGGTGACGCAGCCGGACGGGAAGCCGGTCGCAGCAGGCTCGGAGGTGGCCGTGGCGGCCGTCGACGAGGCGTTGCTGGAACTCGCCCCGAACACCAGCTGGAATCTGCTCGATGCCATGTGGCAGCGCCGCAGCTATACCGTCACGACAGCGACGGCACAAATGGAGATCATTGGCCGTCGTCACTACGGGCGTAAGGCGGTCCCTGCCGGTGGTGGCGGGGGTAAGAGTCCGACGCGAGAGCTGTTCGACACGCTGTTGCTGTGGCAGCCGCGCGTAGTGCTCGACGACAAGGGCGAGGCGACGGTCGACGTGCCGCTCAACGACTCGCTGTCGAGTTTCCGGATCGTGGCGGTGGCGGATGACGGTAAGCCCGGCACGCAGGCGCTTGGCTGGTTCGGCACCGGCTCGGCGACGATCCGCTCGACGCAGGACCTGCAACTGATCTCGGGGTTGCCGCCGCTGGTTCGAGAGGGCGATAACTACCGCGCGCAATTCACCGTGCGTAATACGACGCAGCACGCCATGCAGGTGCAGTTGACCGCGCGTGCGACGCAACTCACGCTCGCACCGCAGCGTGTCGACGTACCGGCTGGGGAGTCGCGCGAGGTGATGTGGGAAGTCACCGCTCCGACGGGGCTGGCCGACACGCGTGCGCAGCGGGTGCTGTGGGAGGTCAGCGCGCAGGCACCGGCAGCAGGCGGTGCGCCGGCCGCGAGTGACGCCATCAAGGTGGGGCAGGACATTCAGCCGTCTCTGCCGGCGACGGTGCAGCAGTCGGTGCTCACGCAGGTCGAAGGCAGCCTCACCTTGCCGATGGCGCCGCCCGCAGGCGCGGTGGCGGACAGCACGGGCAAGCTGCGAGGCGGCGTGCGCGTCAATATGCAGCCGCGTCTGTCGCAGGGGTTGCCGGGGGTGAGGCGCTGGTTCGAGCTTTATCCGTATGCGTGTCTGGAGCAGCAGGCGTCCAAGGCACTCGGCTTGCGCGATGTTGCGCAGTGGAAGCGTGTGATGGGCACGTTGCCGTCGTATCTCGACGAAGATGGCCTCGCAAGCTACTTCCCGCCGCAGGAGGGCTTCGCCAATCAGGGCAGCGATACGCTGACGGCCTATCTGCTCGCGATGAGCAACGAGGCGAAGGCGCTGGACCCCGCTTACGGTCTGCCGGATGACGCACTCGCACGCATGGAGGACGGGCTCACAGCGTTCGTGGAGGGCCGTCTTACCCGCCGCTTCTGGGCGCCGCGTGACGACCTGACGCTGCGTAAGCTCAGTGCGATCGAAGCGCTCTCTCGCTACGGTCGTGCCAACGCCCGCATGCTCAGTTCGTTGACGATCGCGCCGAACGACTGGCCGACGTCGGCGGTAATCGACTGGTACGCAATCCTGCAACGTCTGCCCGATGCCCCGCAACGGGCCGAACGCATGGCGCAGGCCGAGCAGATTCTGCGGGCGCGCCTGTCGTATCAGGGCACGCGAGTGGGCTTCTCGACGCAGGGCACCGATGGTCTTTGGTGGCTCATGGTGGGCCCGGAGACCAACGCGGCGCGGCTGGCGTTGCTGATGAACGCGAACCCGGCATGGAAGGACGACATGCCGCGTCTCGTGATCGGCTTGCTGGGTCTTCAGTCGCGTGGGGCGTGGTCGACGACGACGGCCAACGTCTGGGGCGGACTGGCGGTGGACCGCTTCTCGGCGCGCTTCGAACGCGATACGCCGACGGGGCAGACCACGGTTCAGTGGCAGCGTGACAACCAGACGAGCGGTGGGGTGCAGAGCGTCGACTGGGACAAGCTCAAGGCAGGCACTGTGCCGCCGACCGTGTCGCTGCCGTGGCTGAGCAACGCGACGGCCGGTGCCGACAACGCGCGCGACGTGTTGCGGCTTGAGCAGTCCGGTGCGGGCAAGCCGTGGGCGACGATCCAGAGTGTCGCGGCGGTGCCGCTCAAAGCGCCGTTTGCGGCGGGTTATCGCGTCACGCGCAGCGTTCAGGTGCAGGATGCGGCGGACAAGTCCGGCGACAGCTTTGTGCGGGGGGCCGTGTTGCGCGTGCGACTCGATATCGATGCGCAAGCCGACATGCGCTGGGTCGTGGTGAGCGATCCGCTGCCGGGCGGGGCGACGGTGCTGGGTGGTGGGCTTGGACGCGACTCCGTCATTGCGACGCAGGGCCAAAATAGCGAAAAGAGCGAAGGGGCAATGCCCGCGTTCGAAGAGCGCGCGCAGGACGCCTATCGCGCGTACTACGACTATCTGCCGAAGGGGCAGCATCGCATCGAGTACACCGTGCGTCTGAATAACGTCGGCAAGTTCGCCACGCCGCCCACGCGCGTCGAAGCAATGTACGAACCGGCGATGTATGGCGAGACGCCGAACGCGCCGGTGCAAGTCGTGCCGGCCAAGCAATGACGCACGGGGGACCGATCGCAATGACGTCGAACTTCTTTGCGCCGGCGGCGGCGCTGCCGCGCGAGGCACGCCGCTTCTGGTGGCTCGCCGCGGTGGCGGGGGCTGCGTATGCCGTCTCGTTGCGTGGCGCGCCCTATGCGGATCAGGCCATCGCGAAGGTATTCCTATGTGCGCTGCTGATGTTTGCCGCGCTATATCACCGGGTGCCGCGTGAGCGGGTCTGGCTCTGTGCCGCGCTCATCTTCTCGGGGGCGGGCGATGTGCTGCTCGCACTCCCGGCGCTCGCGCAGGGCTTCGTGTTCGGGCTGGGGGCGTTTCTGGTGGCGCACCTCGCGTACTTCATGCTGTTCTGGCGAGTGCGTCGGCCGTGGGCGCAGGTGCCGCGCTGGCATCGTGTAGCCATCGTTTTGGTGTGGATCGCGGCGGCGCTCCTGTACGCGCTGTACTGGCGTGGCATGGGCGAGTTGAAGGCACCGGTCGCATGCTATGTCATCGTGCTCGCCATGATGGCCTCGGCGGCGCTGCTGGCTGACGTTCGGGGCGAATGGGCACCGGTCGGTGCGCTGCTCTTCACCGTATCGGATGCGCTGATCGGCACCACCCGCTTTGTCGGCTCGGTGCCCGCGCAGGAGTACGCCATCTGGATTCTGTATGCGCTCGCGCAGTTGCTGCTCGTGGCGGGCATCATGGCGATCCGCTCGCCAGGGCAGGCGCCGTCACCGTCGAATGAGAAAGGATGAAGCCCATGTGCGCAGTGCCTGATGGGCGTCGTGGAGGCATTGTGCGTGGTGTCATGCGTCGTGTCGTGCTGAGCGTCGCGTTGGCGCTCGGGCTGATTCAGGCACCGGTCAGCGCGCACGCGGTGCCGTCGTTCGACGAGGTGCGTCAGGATTGGCGTGCGTCAGACTGGATTCTGCTGGATCGTCGTGGCGAGCCGTTGCAGCGCCTGCGCGCGGACATGCAGGCACAACGCGGCGACTGGGTGACGTTGGCCGATGTGTCGCCTGCCTTTCGTGAGGCGCTGATCGTCTCGGAAGACAAGCGGTTCTACGAGCACAGCGGGGTCGATTGGCGGGGTGTTGCTGCCGCTGCGTGGGGCAATCTCTGGCATTCGCGCACGCGTGGCGCGTCCACCCTGACGATGCAGCTGGCGGGCCTGCTCGACGACGATCTGCGCCCCAGCGCGCGTAACCGGTCGGTGACGCAGAAGATCGGGCAGGCAGCGACGGCACTCTGGCTGGAGCAGCGCTGGCGCAAGGACCAGATACTCGAAGCCTATCTGAATCTCGTGCCGTTTCGCGGCGAACTCGTCGGCATCTCGGCCGTCTCGCAAACGCTGTTCGGCAAGCTGCCCATCGGCCTCGACGCGCGTGAGGCGGCGATTGCCGTCGCGTTGCTGCGAGCTCCCAATGCGCCTGCCGGGCGCGTCTCTCAGCGCGCCTGCGGCATTCTGAAGGACATGGGGCAAGGGGCCGATTGCAGCGGGTTGGAAGGTTATACGCAGTTGGTCTTTTCGCGTCCCGCGAGCGTGATGACGACGCGCGACGCCGTCAATCTCGCGCCGCATTTCGCACGACGTGTGTTCAGCGAAAGTCGTCCGCCCACGGGCACGCGCATCACCAGCACGCTCGACGCGAATCTTCAGCGCATGGCGGTGAATACCTTGGGGCAGACGTTGCGTGAGTTGAGCACCCCGGGCCGTGCGCGCAACGTTCAGGACGGCGCGATTGTCGTGATCGACAACGCGAGCGGCGAGATCCTCGCATGGGTCGGATCGTCCGGCGCGCTGTCGTCTGCGGCACAGGTGGATGGTGCGACGTCGCTGCGTCAGGCAGGCTCCACGCTCAAGCCGTTTCTCTACGCGCAGGCGATTGCCGAGCAGCGTCTGACGGCAGCGTCGCTGCTTGATGACTCTCCGATCGATTTGCCCACGGGCGGTGGTCTGTACATCCCTCAGAACTACGATCGCCACTTCAAGGGATGGGTCAGTGCGCGCACCGCGCTCGGTTCGTCGCTCAATGTGCCCGCCGTGCGCACACTCGTGATGGTCACGCCGCGCCGGTTCGCACAGACGCTCGTCTCGCTCGGCTTGCCGCTCACGCAAAGCGGCGATTACTACGGCTTCAGTCTGGCGCTCGGCAGCGCCGACGTGACGTTGCTCTCACTCACGAATGCATATCGCGCGCTCGCGAACGGCGGCACGGCGAGTGGCATTCGGGAGCGCATGCCTGAGCACATGCCTGCGCGTGCGGCATCGACGTCGCGAGCGCGAACGGACGATAAGTCGGTGGGCAAAAAGGCTAAGGACGACAACCGTACGCAAGCAGCAGGCACGACGGTCTTCTCGCCGCAGGTGAGCTTCATTGTGTCCGACATGATCGCGGACCGGCAGGCGCGAACGCGCACGTTCGGTCTCGACAGTCCGCTCTCGACGCGCTACTGGACCGCCGTGAAGACGGGCACGAGCAAGGATATGCGCGATAACTGGGCCGTCGGGTATTCGCGTCGCTATACCGTGGGTGTCTGGGTCGGCAACGCGGATGGCGCGCCGATGTGGGACGTCTCCGGCGTCTCCGGCGCTGCCCCCATCTGGCATCGCGTGATGGACTATCTGCATCGACGAACCGCCAGTCTGCCGCCTGCGCCACCGCCCGGCGTGGAGCATGTCGCAGTGCAGTATGCGGAGCACGTCGAACCCGCCCGCGAGGAGTGGTTTTTGCCCGGCACGTCGCAGAGCACGATTGCCTTGTCCGCACTCGCCACGAAGGCCCCGAGCGGTCCGCTCTGGCGCATTGCCGGACCGACGGACGGGACCATCGTCGCACTCGATCCCGATATCCCGCCCGCCAACCAGCGACTGTGGTTTCAGGTGGCCGCGGCGTGGCCCAAAGGCGCAGCATGGCGACTCGACGGAAAGCCGTTGTCCGGCACGTCGCGTGTGGGATGGTTGCCGTGGCCGGGACGTCACACGCTCGAGCTGGTCGACGCGTCCGGCACGGTGCGCGACAGCGTTCGCTTCGAGGTACGCGGTGCGACCGTCAACGACGGAAAACGCATGCGCAATGCGAGCCGCTGAGCGCATGTGCGCGATGGCGCGTCGTTCGCGTCGACACGAAATGTCACGATTAAATTTTGATGTGGCAGACGCGTTCACGCGATGCGCGCTACACTGAAATCAGACTTGGCAAAGCGTGACGCGATGTGACGACGACGAGTGCAAACTCCGCCGCCCGAAGGCGTACGCCCCGAAGCGGAGACAATCGATGATCACGCTGGATGCGCATCAAACCGCGCAGTTGTTGCCTTATCCTCAGTTGGCCGACGGCATCGAGGCCATGCTCATGGAGATGCGCTCGGGTACCGCGCGCGCCCCGGAGCGTCTGCACTTTCCCCTGACCGAACCCGAACGCGGCCGCCGCACCGGCGTGCTACTGGTGATGCCTGCCGTCAATCGGGATGTCGCGATGACCAAGCACATCACCGTGCATCCCGAGAATTGCCGCGCGGGCAAACCGTCGATCATCGGCGAGGTAATGGTGTTCGACCCGCACACGGGGGAGCGTCAGATGCTGCTCGACGGTCCGACCGTCACCGGGCGTCGTACTGCCGCCGTCACACTCTTTGCTGCGAGAAAGTTTGCGCCGCGTCCGAAGGGGCCGGTGCTGATCGTCGGCGCGGGCGTGCAGGCGAGGGCGCATCTGGAGGCTTTCGCCGCCGGTATGGGCACGCGTCATTTCATGATCTTCTCGCGCAGTCCGGAGCGCGCGCATGCGCTGGCCGATCACGCCGCGACGCTCGGTGTGGAAGCGACTGTGGTCGATGCCATCGAGCCTGTACTCAATACCGTCAGCATCGTGATCACGGCGACGACCAGCAGCGAACCGGTGTTGCCGGACAGCGACGTGACGCGTTGGCGCGACGACATTTTCGTCGCGGGCGTGGGCGCGTTTCGCCCGGACATGCGCGAGTTGCCGCCGCAGTTATGCCGCGATGCGGCGGTGCGCGGCACACTCGTCGTGGATACGTGGGAAGTGAAGCACGAGGCGGGTGATCTGCTGCACGCCGCCATCGATTGGGGACGCGCAGCACCCTTGATGGACGCGATCATCACGCCCGATCGTTTCCGGTCGAGCGGGCCGGTGGTCTTCAAGAGCGTCGGCTATGCGCTGTGGGATCTCGCGGCGGTGCTGTGCGCGCGCGCGAATCTTGCGAAGGATGGTGTGCCTGCCGCTTGATTCGGCTTGATTCAGCTTTGGCCACCTGGCGGGCCATCAAGCGGGCAATGCGAACGGTACGCCGGCGGATGCGCCCTTCGGCATGGGGTATCCCGCTGCGGTCTCCGGCGTAATCACGTGCACCGGCAGACCCAGCGTCGTTTCGATCAGATCGGCACGCATCACGTCGTGCGGCGTGCCGGTGGCGAGAATGCGTCCGTCGGCCAGCAACGCCATGCGGTCGGCGTGACGCGCGGCGAGATTCACGTCATGCACGATGGCCATCGCACCGAATCCCCACGACTTTGCCAACGCCCGCGTGAGCGACAGCAGATGATGCTGATGGGCGAGGTCGAGCGCCGCCGTCGGTTCGTCGAGCAACAGATAGCGCGGGACCGACGGGGCCGATGCGCTCTCGTCAGGCCACAACTGCGCAAGCACCCGCGCGAACTGCACCCGCGCCCATTCCCCGCCTGAGAGCGTCATCACGTCGCGATGGATCAGCGGCAGCGCGCCTGCCTGTTCGAGGGCGAGGGCGGCAATCTCCGTGTCGCTGCGGCTCGCCTTCGGAAACGGCAGACGCCCCATCGTCACGATCTCCAGCGCACTGAACGGAAACGACAACTGTGCCGTTTGCGGCAGCACGGCGCGCAGGCGCGCGAGCGCCGCCGTCGAGTATTGCGAGAGCAGCGCACCGTTGAGCGTGATCGCGCCGCTCATGTGCGTGCGCGGTGGCAACGGTTCGCCCGCCAGCGCTTTGAGCAGCGTGCTCTTGCCCGCGCCGTTCCGGCCGAGCAGCACAAGCAGCTCGCCGGGACGGATGTCGAGCGACAGGCCGTCGAGCACGGGCGAATCCGAGTGGGCGATGGTGAGGTCGTAAGCACTGAGCATGGCGATGTCCCGATGTTGGCTGATGTCGTCAGTTGGCGATGGATGCGGATGGGGCCGTCGGCGTTACAGACCGAACTGTCCGCGGCGTCGCCACAGCAGCATGAGGAAGAAGGGGGCACCGAGCAGCGCCGTCAGAATGCCCAGTGGCAGTTCGGCGGGCGCGACCCACGTGCGGGCAACGAGGTCGGCGAGCAGCGTCAGAATCGCGCCGAAGAGGGCTGCCGCAGGCAGCACGGCGCGCGGATCGGGGCCGACCACCAGACGCACGATGTGCGGCGCGATCAAACCGATGAAACCGATCATGCCGCTCGACGCCACCAACGCGCCCACGCACAACGCGCACGCCACCATCACACGTCGCTTGACCGATTGCACCGCCACGCCGAGGTGCAGCGCTTCGGCTTCCCCGAGCAGCAACGCATTGAGCGAGCGGCACTGCGAGGCAAGGGCGACGATGCCCAACGCGACCGGCCACACGATCACCGCGAGCATCGACCATTGCGCACCGCCGAGACTGCCCAGCGTCCAGAAGGTGAGCGTGCGCAATTGCGTATCGTTTGCGAGATACGTCAGCAAGCCGATGGCGGCCCCCGAGACGGCATTGATCGCGATGCCGGCGAGCAGGAGCAGTGGCAGGGCGAGACGGCCGCGTCCGGCGGCCAGACGATAGACGAGTGCCGTGACGCCCAACGCACCCACGAACGCCGCCAGCGGCAGCATCCACAAGCCCAGCGACGCTGCGAGTGCCGCGGGCAGCAACACCCCGCCGAGCACGATCACGCCCGCCGCACCGAGCGCTGCACCGCTCGCCACACCGATCAGCCCCGGGTCGGCCAGCGGATTGCGAAAGAGCGCCTGCAAGGCGGCACCGGCCGCGCCGAAGCCTGCGCCCACCAGCACGCCCAGCACGATGCGCGGCAAACGGATCTGCAACATCACATTGCGCGCCTGATCCTGCGCGAAGTCGCCCGTCGCGCCACGGAACAGGGCGGTAATGGCGTCGTCGGGAGCGATGCGATAAGCGCCGCCACACAATGCGGCCAGTACGGCGGCGGCGAGCAGGCCGACGAGCACCGTCATGACGATCCAGCGCGGCGGACGTCGCCGTGCAGCGCCGGTATGTCCCGGGGCGCCAGGACGGCCGGTCGAGGCATTGGGTGTCGTGGCCCGGCTGCCGCTGGACGTGCGGGACGCGCTGGACGAACTTGACGACATGGGCTTCGGAATCGGAGGAGCGGCTGACATGGCAACGATGACTGGCGAGTGGCTGGCGAATGACGGATTCGGGACGGGAGAGGCGCAGTGTGGGTGACGTCACGAAGTGGCTCGCGACGTCACGCCACGCTCACGCAGCGGCCCTCAGACGGTATGCACGCGCCTGGCAAGCTCGGCGACCGCTTGCGGCAGACGCGGGCCGAAGCCGAGCAGATACAGGGCGTCGAAACTGACGACGCGTTTGGCGCGACCCGCCGGTGTGTTGGCGAGTCCCGGCTGCGCGAGCAGCGTGGCGGCCGGATCGGCGGGCGACGGTCCCGTCGTCGTCGTGAGCAGCACGTCGGGCTGCGCAGCGACGGCGGCTTCGGCGGTCAGCGGACGGTAGCCGTTGAACCCGCTCAGCGCGTTCTCAGCACCGGCGTAAGCGAGCATCGCATCGGCGGCGGTGTCCTGCCCGGCCACCATCACCTGATTGCCCGTATGACCGAGGATGAACAGCACGCGCGGACGCTTCTGAATGCCGTACATCTCCTCGACCTTGCCGCGTGCCTGAATCCAGTCGGACATAAAGCGGCCTGCCACGCGTATGCCCTCGTCGTTGAGCTTCATCGCGTTCGCGACACCGCGAATGTTGTCGCGCACCAGCTCAGCGGTATAACCGTGCTTGAAGTGCTGCACGGTCACGCCAGCCGCCGCGATCTGCGACAGCACATTGGGCGGCCCGGCTTCGGCACCGGCGAGCAACAGATCGGGATGCAGCGAGAGCACGCCCTCGGCCGAGAGCGTGCGCAGATAGCCGATCTTGGGCAGCTTGGTGGCCGCCTCCGGATACAGGCTCGTCAGATCGTTGGCGATCACGCGATTCTGCGCGCCGAGTGCGTAGACGATTTCCGTCAGCGCGCCACCGGCGACGATCACGCGCTTCGGTCCGTCCTTGGCGACGGACGCATCCGTTGCCGCATGCGCCGCGCCGACCAGCGAGTGCGGGAGCAGCGCGCCGAGCCACGCACCTGCGGCGAGCGTCGCGCCACCGCCGAGCAGGGTGCGACGCGAGAGGCGAAACGCGTCGCGTGCGTCGTCAGATTTGTTCACGCCGGGCTTGTTCACGCTGATGCCTCCGCAACCCCTTGCGAACCCTCCACGCGTACCAGCGTCGCGCGCCAGTCTTCGCGTTCGGCCTGACCCGGCTTGCGCTCACCGAAGAACATGGCGATCACCATGCCCGAGGCGTCGAGCAATTCGAGCGACGAGACGATGCCGTCCGCCGTCGGCTTGCGCACGACCCACGCGGTGTCGACGAGGTCTTCGCGCAGGTGCAGATTGAAGCCCGGATCGAGGATGTTGACCCACGGACCCATCATGCGAATGTTCTTCACCGGGCCGGTGTGGATCTGGATCATGCCCGCATTGCCGACGAACACCATGATCGGCAGATCGGTACCGGCGGCATCTTCGAGCAGCGTACGGACCGAGGCGGACGACACGCGCTGCGCGTGACCGGCGGGCGCAAGACGCAAAGCCTGCGCGCGCGACACACCGTGGCGCTTGAGCATGTCGAAGAACTGGTGCGTGTCGGTCATCGCAAGCCAGTCGCGCTGGAAGGCGTCGGCGTCGATGTCTGCGTCAGGGGTTTCGGCCTTCGGAGCGTCGGCAGCGACAACATGCTGACCCGGTGTCTGATCGTCGTCGCGGAAGCGTGCGACAAGCGCTTCAAAGGCAGCGACGTCGCTGTGATCGCGCAGGAACATCTTGTGCACGGCGGTGCCGGCCTTGTCGAAGAATTGCAGCGAGCGGCGCGGGCCGTTTTCCGCCGGCGTTTCGACGGCGTAACCATAGGCCCATTGGTGATAGAAGATGCGCAGGTCGAGGTCCTTGCCCAGACCCAGACCGATGGTGCCCTGATGCGAGAGCTTTTCGTACTGACCGTCTTTCTCGTGAACAGCGGCGTTGTTGCGCGTGAGCGCCATGACGCGTCCGAGCGCAGGCAGCGCTTCGACAATCTCGACGAACGCCGGACGCAGGCGCACGACGTGCTCGCCGACGAATGCCGCGACCGTCTCGCCTTCGGACACACCGAGCGCGGCGGCGGCGTCGCGATCGCGCAGGTTCTGTTCCGTCTTCACTCGTTGGAATTCGCTGCGCAGACGGGTGACGTCGGCGAGCGCGGGGAATGCCGGGCGGGCGGTGGAAGTGGCGTTTTGAGCGTTCATCATGGCGATTCCTTGAATAGCGTGTTTGCTGGCGATAGCGGATAGCTGGCATGCGCCGGCGGGGCGAAGCTCAGACGCTGAGCCTCTTGCGCCGGCGCGGTTCTGACGACCGATCCCGAAGGATCAGTACTGAAGCTTCAGGCTCACAGCCACGCTGCGGCCCGGTGCCGAATAGGCGTCCTTGACGTTGGAGTTGTCGGCGAGGTTGCGAACGTCCGACCAGTTCCAGTACTTGCGGTCGAACACGTTGTAGATCCCGGCGTAGACCGTCGCGTGCTTGTTGATGTGATAGCCACCGGACAAGTCGAGCACGATGGAGGTCGGCGGAGCCCAGCAGTTCTGGTTCTGCTGTGTACCGGCTGTGCAGCTCTTCGCGATCTGGCTTTGCGACTTGGCGGCCTGGAACATCAGGTCGGCCTGCGCGAACCAGGTGCTGTTCGGCTCGTAGCGCACACCCACGACCGCAGAGAACGGGTTGATGGTGTTGAGCGGTTGGCTCGCAGCGCCGTTGTCTTCCGTCGTGCCGTGCGTGTACGCCATGGCGGTACGCAGCGTGATGCCGCCCTTGAGCGCCCACGTCGCACGGCCTTCCCAACCCTGAATGTTGGCGCGGCTGAAGTTGACGTACTGGAAGACGAGCGGATCGTTCGGACGGCCCGAACCGCTGATGGTCTGCTGCGAGATGAAGTTGCGATACTTGCCCGCGAACACGGCGGTGCTGTACGTCACCGGGCCGAGTGTGGTCGCCAGACGGCCGCGCAGACCCAGCTCGATGGTGTCGCTCGTCTCAGGCTTGAGGTTCGGGTTCGCGATCGACATGTAGCCGAAGAGCGGATTCGAGAAGCCGTTGTTGACCTGATCGGGCGTCGGCGTGCGGAAGCCGCGGGCGTATTGCACGTACGGAATCAGCGACGGCGCGATTTCATACATCACCGCGATGCGCGGCGAGAAGGCGGAGTCGTTCGACGAGGTCGGCTGCGTGCGTGCGCCCGATGCCGTTTGCGAGACGTACAGCGGATCGTTCTGTTTGGGCGAGAGCCAGTAGGCGTCGTAGCGGATACCCGGCGTGACGGTCAGCGCGCCGTAACGGATTTCGTCCTGCAGGAACGCGCCGAAGAGGGTGTAGTCGGTGTCCGGGAAGGCCTTGTTCGGGAACGACTCGCCCACGCCCGGCACGGTGCCGTTGCGGTAGCTGGTGATGTACGCCAGGCTCGCATCGGTGCCGTACACCAGCTTGTGTGCGAGCGGACCGGTCTCGAAGTTGCTCTCTGCTTGCAGCGAGCCGCCCACGGTGCGTTCTTTGTACGTGTTGTCGCGCGTGCGGTCGCCCGCCGTGCGTTTTTCGTACGAGTACTGGCTGTTCTTCGCGTCCTGGAAGTACACCAGCGCGTGTGCGTTCTGGATGTATGCCTGCGAGGCGTCGTTGAAGTCGTAATCGAGGCTGACGCGGTTGCGCTCCAGACGATCGCTCGTATGCAGGCCGAGCGTCGTGGGCGGATTGACGGCGGACAGCACGTCCGAATCCGTACGACGGCGCACGTTCTCGGCAGTGAGCTTGAACGTCGAGAACGGCGTGGCCTTGAAGACGAGCTTGCCGAGGATGGAGTCGCCGTTGGTGTCCTGCGGGTTCGCCGTCGTACGCGCGGTGCTCGCGGAATTGTTCGAGCCTTTGCCGTCGAGTTCGTGACCCTTGTTGCCGTCCACGATCAACATGCCTTGCCACTGCTCGCCACCCCACGCGGCCTGCGCGGTCGTGCCGAAGCTGCGGTCCATCGAGTTGTAGTACGGACGCAGCGAGAAGTAGGTGGACTTGCCGAACACGTCGAGCAAGTCCTGCGGATCTTTGGTGAGGAAGTTGACGACACCGGTCAGGCCGTCGCTGCCGTATAGCGAAGACGCCGGGCCGCGCAGAATTTCGATGCGGCGCAGCAGGTCCATGCCCATGTAGTCGCCACGGCCGGCTTCTAGCGGACCGAACGAGTACGAGGAGGGCATGCGGATACCGTCTTCGAACAGCGCGACGCGATTACCTTCCAGACCGCGGATATTGATGCTGGAGTTGCCATCGCGACCGCCACCGGCAGCGGCCGAGGCAGGGCGATACGGCGCGCGACGTACGGTCACGCCGGGCTCATAGCGCAGCGCTTCCTTGATGTCCTGCGCTTGCTGCTCCTCGATGTCCTGATCGGTGATGACCGAGATCGAGGCTGGCGTGCGTTCGCTGGCAGTCGGTGTGCGCGTTGCCGTCACGTTCACCTCTCGCAGATTGGCTTCGGCGAGCTGGATCGGTGCGTTGGGCGATGCCTGCGCGAGTTGAATCGTCTGGGCGGACTGGACGGGTTTGGCGGGCTGCGCCGAACCGTCGGCCGGGGCCTGTTGCGCGAAAGCGGCAGGCAACCAGAACGCGGCAAGCACCGCGCCTGCGAGCGGATGCAGACGCCGGCGTGACTCGGACGCCCGTTGGCGTCGCGAGGCTTCGGTTCGTGCGCCATGCATGGCGCTGGTTGAACCGTTGGCGCCGTGTTCCCGGCGCATGGACATGACAAAGGCGCGGCCCCCGCCGCTCGACGACTGCTTCACTGCTGGCTCCCAGTGCAAAAAACCCCGTTGCTGGCTGGCGAGCGCTCGTGGCAATCGGCGTGTGAGCGGCGTCTCTCGACGCTTCACTACACGCTGGCAGGCGCGGCTGGCGAAAAAATCTCACGCCACCCGGCCGCAATGTTCGGCCTTGAGACGAAGAGCTTGGATAAAGACTTAAATGAGAATCATTTGCATTTTTAGCGAAGATCCCCCGGTCCGTCAAGAGGGGATGTTGCGCAATGTCAACGCATGGGAAGTGACTGAAAGCTTAGGGAAATGACCGAAAGTCAGATGGGCAAACTCGTATCGAACTTGATTTCACGCAGTACAACGCTGGTTTTAACGTTAGAAACCGCAGGAAGACGGAAGATGTGCTCATGCAGGAAGGCGTCGTAGGCCTTGATGTCCGGCGCCACGATTTTTAGGATGTAATCGGCCTCGCCGGTCGTGCTGTAGCACTCCGTGACTTCGGGGCAAGTGCGGATCTCGCGCTCGAACTGCTCCGTCCCCCCTTCGGTATGCCGCGTGAGCTGCACGTGAGCCAGCGCACAGACATGCAGGCCGAGCTTTTCCCGGTCGAGCAGCACGGTATAGCGCTGTATCACGCCGCTTTGCTCCATGTCCTTGATCCGACGCCAGCACGGCGTGGCCGACAGGCCGACGTTTTCAGACAGTTCCTGCGCCGAGCGGCGCGAGTCGATCTGCAGCAGACGCAAGATCTGCCGCGCAAAGTTGTCGAGTAATTCCATTTCTCGAAATCGCCTTTTGCGAAATGAACGTTTCTTATTGTGCGCCGAAAGGAGTGAAATAGTAAAAATCTTTCTCGGGCCTCCCCATACACTGCTTCCATAACCGACGCGTTCACGCGCTATGCGCAAAGCCGTCGAGACGAACAGAACAAATGCCCCCAAGCACTGCTAGCGCGTCGATGCATCGATCACGTTGCCAGCCGGACGAGGGGATCAGGAGATACCCGATGAATGCCCCCATGCGCGCAGCCTTTGCGACGCCCACGGCCAACCCCCTGGCCCATCCCGACTACCAGCTCTCCGACGCGCTCACCGCGCGTAGCGGTCAGATTTTCCTGACCGGTACGCAGGCGCTGGTGCGCATCCTGCTGATGCAACATCAGCTGGACGCCGCACGCGGTCTGAACACCGCCGGCTTCATCAGCGGCTATCGCGGCTCGCCTTTGGGCGGTGTGGACCAGCAACTGTGGAAGGCGAAGAAGCTGCTCGACGCGGCGAGCGTCAAGTTCCTGCCTGCGATCAACGAGGAACTGGGCGGCACGGCCGTGATGGGCACGCAGCGCGTGGAAGCGGACCCCGAGCGCACCGTCGAAGGCGTGTTCGGCATGTGGTACGGCAAGGGCCCGGGCGTGGATCGTGCGGGCGATGCGCTCAAGCACGGCAACGCGTACGGCGCATCGCGTCATGGCGGCGTGCTCGTGGTGGCGGGTGACGATCACGGTTGCGTGTCGTCGTCGATGCCGCACCAGAGCGACTTCACGATGATGTCGTGGAGCATGCCGGTGCTCAATCCGGCCGATATCGGTGAACTGGTCGAGTTCGGTCTGTACGGTTACGCGCTGTCGCGTTTCTCCGGCGCATGGGCGGGCCTGAAGGCCATCTCCGAGACGGTCGAGTCGCGTGGCACTGTCGATCTCGACAAGATCCGTACCGACTGGGCCGAGCCGCTCGATTACGTCGCCCCGGCAGGGGGTCTGCACAATCGCTGGCCCGATCTGCCGAGTCTCGCGCTCGAAGCGCGTCTGGCGGACAAGCTCGACGCCGTGCGGGCCTTCTCGCGCGTGAACAGCATCGACAAGTGGATCGCCCCGGCACCCGACGCCGACATCGGCATCGTGACGTGCGGCAAGGCCCACCTGGACCTGATGGAGACGCTGCGCCGTCTGGACATCACCGTCGACGATCTCGCGGCGGCTGGCGTGCGTATCTACAAGGTGGGGCTGTCGTTCCCGCTGGATATGTCGCGTCTGGACACCTTTGTCGCCGGGCTGAAGGAAATCCTCGTCATCGAGGAGAAGGGCCCGGTTGTCGAGCAACAGATCAAGCAGTACCTCTACAACCGCACCACGGGCACGCGTCCCGTCGTGCTCGGCAAGACGGACGCCGAAGGCCGGATGCTGCTCTCCGCGCTGGGCGAGTTGCGTCCGTCGCGCGTGCTGCCGGTGTTTGCCGAGTGGCTGGCAAAGCATCGTCCGACGCTGGACCGTCGTGAGCGTGTGGTCGATCTCGTGGCGCACGACATCCTGTCGAATGCGGCCGACGGCGTGCGTCGCGTGCCGTACTTCTGTTCGGGCTGCCCGCACAACACGTCGACGAAGGTGCCCGAGGGGTCCATCGCGCAGGCGGGGATCGGCTGTCACTTCATGGCGTCGTGGATGGATCGCGACACGACCGGGCTGATCCAGATGGGTGGCGAGGGCGTGGACTGGGCGGCGCACTCGCACTTCACGAAGCGTCCGCACGTCTTCCAGAATCTCGGCGACGGCACGTACTTCCACTCGGGGCTGCTGGCGATACGTCAGGCGGTCGCATCGAAGGCGAACATCACCTACAAGATCCTCTACAACGACGCCGTGGCGATGACGGGTGGCCAGCCGGTCGACGGCTCCATTTCGGTGCCGCAGATCGCGCGTCAGGTGGAAGCCGAAGGCATCGCCAAGCTGGTCGTGGTGAGCGACGAGCCGGAGAAGTACATCGGCCACGAAGGGCAATTCCCGAAGGGCACCACGTTCCATCACCGCAGCGAACTCGACGCCGTGCAGCGCGAACTGCGCGAGATCCCCGGCGCGACCGTGCTGATCTACGACCAGACGTGTGCCGCCGAGAAGCGTCGCCGTCGCAAGAAAAACGAATTCCCGAATCCGGATCGACGTCTGTTCATCAACGAAGCCGTGTGCGAAGGCTGCGGCGATTGCGGCGTGGCGTCGAACTGTCTGTCGGTCGAACCGGTGGAAACGGCGATGGGACGCAAGCGTCGCATCGATCAGTCGTCGTGCAACAAGGACTTCTCCTGCGTGAACGGCTTCTGTCCGAGCTTCGTGTCGGTCAAGGGCGCGCAGTTGAAGAAGGCGCTGGCCGCTGCGTTTGATCAGGCCGCTTTCGAAGGACGTCTGAATGCGCTGCCGCAGCCGGTGGCGCTCGCAGGCGACGCACCGTTCGACATCATGGTCACGGGCGTGGGCGGTACGGGCGTGGTGACGATCGGCGCGCTGATCACGATGGCCGCGCATCTGGAAGGCAAGAGCGCGTCGGTGCTCGACTTCATGGGCTTCGCGCAGAAGGGCGGTGCAGTACTGTCGTTCGTGCGATTCGCGAACACGCCGCAGGCGCTCAATCAGGTGCGTATCGACACGCAGCAGGCTGACGTGCTGCTCGCGTGCGACATGGTGGTGGGGGCGAGTGCCGATGCGTTGCAGACGGTGCGCCGCGACCGCACGCGCGTGGTCGTCAACACGCACGCGATTCCGAACGCGACCTTCGTGCAGAACCCGGATGCGAATCTGCATGCGGGCGCGCTTCTGGAGAAGATGCGTCACGCGGCGGGCAACGACAAGCTCGACGCCTGCGATGCGCAAGCGCTCGCACAGCGCTTCCTCGGCGACACGATGGGCTCGAACATCATCATGCTCGGCTACGCATGGCAACTGGGTCTCGTGCCGGTCTCGCTGCATGCGCTGCAACGCGCGATCGAACTGAACAACGTGGCTGTGCCGATGAACCATCTGGCGCTCGCGATCGGCCGTCTGGCGGCGGGCGATCCGGCTGCGCTGACGGAGACGACGGCCAAGGCCACGCATGCACCGATGCATGCGCCCGTCGCTGACGACATGACGTTCGACGCGCTCGTGGCGCATCGTGTGGACTTGCTGACGCAGTACCAGAGCGCGGCATACGCCTCGCAATTCAAGGCGTTCGTGAAGCAGGTGGTCGATGCGGAAACGCGTGTGGCCGGTGCACCGGGACGTCTGTCGCGTGCGGTGGCTCAGCAACTGTCGCGTCTGATGGCTTACAAGGACGAATACGAAGTGGCGCGTCTGTATGCCGCGACGACGTTCACCGATGCGTTGGGCGAGACGTTCGAAGGCAAGCCGGGCAGCGACTTCCGTCTGGAATTCCACATGGCACCGCCGCTCATCGCGCGTGGCAAGGACGGCGGTGTACCGAAGAAGGTGACCATCGGACCGTGGCTGTGGCCGGTGCTGCGCGGCATGGCAAAGCTGCGTGGCCTGCGTGGTGGTGCGCTCGACGTCTTCGGTTACACGCTGGAGCGTCGTATGGAGCGTCAGCTGATCGCCGACTACCGCACGACGATGGAGCGCGTGCTGGCCGGTCTCTCGGCCGACACACTGGCCGATGCGATTGCGCTGGCCGAAGCCCCGGCGAAGATCCGTGGTTACGGGCACGTGAAGCTGGCGAACCTGGCGATGGTCAAGCGTGTGGAAGCGACGATTGCCGGGCGTCTTGGCATCACCCCGGCCACCGGCGACGCCGTCGAACAGGCACTGGCTCACGCCCGCAGCAGCGGCAAGACGCTCAAGGGCATTCCGGTGGTGACGAGCCGGTAATTATTAGCATCATTTTCGCTGTTCGCGGCAGGAGTGATTTGTTTTGAGAAAAGAACGACGGTGGAGCAAGCGATACGAGTCGCTGTTCCACCGTCGTTTTTTTGTTAGTCGCGGCGCTTGCTCTAGTGACACCCGAAGGGTGTAGGGAACGGGGCTCAGTGGACCGACGGAGAGCGTGAGGCCGGGACCATTCGTGCAAATATCCCAAGACCAATGGCGGTCATGCCGGAGCACAAGAAAACAAACTCAATGCTGGTCACGTTTGATAGAGCGCCCCCGAGCAGAGGCGCGATGATCATCAGAAGCAATTGGAGGCTTCTGCCGGTGGATGTGACCGTTCCCAATACTTCGCGTGGACAATATCGTTGGAACATCAGCATCACCAACATGACCCCCAGTCCGTACCCGAATCCATTGCCGATCCACAATGTGAGCATTGCGAAGACGGGCACTTCGGTTTGTGCGAATACCATTGCCGCAGGCGTCAGTACGGTTAAGCCGAAGAGTATCGACGACACAGTTAGCAGAGTGGTCGGAGAGCATCTCTTGATTGCGCTTTTGAAGGCGAGTGAGCCAATGATGGCACCCGCCGCGGTACATCCAACGATGCTGCCAAAAGTGCCGTCGGGATAGCCCCTCGCCTTGAGAAATAGGGCTAACAATGCGTCGTAAAAGCCCAAAACGAATGCTTGGCAAAGCGTAATGGTGAATACGCGTCGCAGAAGGGGGTGGTCCCGCAGTACGGCATGAAATACCGCCCACACAGGACGTCTGTGGACGTTAGCTCTGACAGGCTTCGCGGACACTTCGCGCCAAGGAAGGAGAACGACACCCGCAAGCCCAAGTGCGGCAGACACTGCGAATCCTGGCAAATGCCATGCTGCAAGCATCGCGGCGATGAGTGGCGCGACGAGCTTGGCCATCTGGTCGATCAAGGTCACTTTGCTAGCGTTTCCGGCAAGCGCGTCGTTGGAAAGCAGGCGGCGAAACAACTGCTGCTCAGCTGGGCCAGGAATCAGATTGGCTAGTCCCTTCATCGCTACACAAATCAGAAATAGCTGAAGTGTAGGTGCGAGCAAAAGGGCTATCGCTGCGACCGCGCGTGCGACGTAGCTCCAACGCAGCATGACCCAGGGACAATGACGGTCAACGAGGGCACCGATCCATGGGCCAGCGAGAACGCCGGGAACTCCGTAAAACGTCATGGCTAGTCCGATGAATACAGCATCGGCATCCCAGCGAAATGCGAGACTCTCGAAAATCAATGTGAAGTCTATCCATAGGATCGACGCTCCGACCGCGCGGGACGCCAGCAGACGCGAATAGCTTTGTGCGCGAAAGGTGTGTTTCAAAGCTGGTCTCGGGGTTTCAATGTTGCATCTTGATCCGACGGGCTAGCGAGAGCTAAGCGATTTCTCAGTGCACACGACACCCGGGAGGCCGAATTCTGATATCCGGCGCCTCTGGTCGCTATTCGATTTGAACGCTTCCTTTTTGTACTAGCTAACATGTCTGGTTCAGCTCATCTGTGTCTGGAAAGGACCAATTTCTTGTTGGTTTTTGGGCTTCGGCCCCCGTTTTTCATGGTTTGAGCGTTGCTCAGACGACCGCAACGTCCACCGACTGCGGGAGGGGTTTCTGTACCGTCATCGGGCCGACGCGCTACCATTCGGAAACGACGCTTGATTACGGAGAGGAAAATGAGTGTTTCGAAGGCGCCTGCGGATCGCAAGGTGATCCTCACGGGTGACCGTCCGACGGGCCCGCTGCATCTGGGCCACTACGTCGGTAGTCTCAAGAACCGTGTTGCGTATCAGCACGAGTACAAGCAATTCATTCTGGTCGCCGACGCACAAGCGCTGACCGACAACACCGACGACGAAGGCAAAGGCCGCGACAAGGTCCACCGCAACGTCTCCGAGGTGGCGCTCGACTATCTGGCCGTCGGCATCGACCCGGACGTCACGACCATCTGCGTGCAGACCTGGCTACCCGAACTGACCGAACTCACGTTCTATTACCTGAATCTGGTCACGGTGGCGCGTCTGGAACGCAACCCGACCGTGAAGCAGGAGATCTCCCTGCGCAACTTCGAGCGCGATATTCCGGCGGGCTTCCTCACGTATCCCGTGAGCCAGGCGGCGGACATCACCGCGTTCCGTGCCACGCTCGTGCCTGTGGGCGAAGACCAGTTGCCGATGATCGAGCAGACGAACGAAATCGCACGTCGCCTCAATCGCATGGCCGGTCGCGAGATCCTCACCGAAGCGAAGGCGCTCGTGCCGCCGATCGGACGTCTGCCGGGCATCGACGGCAAGGCGAAGATGAGCAAGTCGCTCGGCAACGTCATCAACATCTCTTCCTCGCCGGACGAAATCCGCGCAGCCGTGAAGAAGTGCTACACCGACCCGCTGCACCTGAAGGTTGAAGACCCGGGGCATCTGGAAGGCAACGTCGCGTTCGCCTATCTCGACGCCTTCGACGAAGACAAGGAAGGCCTGCAAGCGCTCAAGGATCACTACGTTCGCGGTGGTCTGGCGGACTCGAAGGTGAAGGCGCGTCTGGAAGAGCGTCTTCAGGAAATGCTGCGTCCGATGCGCGAGCGTCGCGAGGAATACGCCAAGAGCCCCGACTACGTGTGGGACATGCTGCGCGCCGGCACCGAACGCGCACGCGAGACGGTGTCGCAGACGCTCGACGACGTTCGCTCGGTATTCGTCACGCCGGGCTGGAAGAAGTAAGGCACGCGTTGTGCGCTAGTCGCTGACGCGTGGTAGATGGCCCCCCGAGGGTTGGAGATGTCTCCAATCCTCGGGGGGCCATTTATTTTGGACGCTGATTCGATGGGAGTGAGCTGATGACCGCCACCTGCTTGGGCTTTCGTTCGAGATTCGAATCACCGCACATCACGTTGCTCTTTTCGGATAGGGGGCAACGCGTGGGCGATAGTGGTGCAGGCCCATAGGGTGAAAACGCGGGACATGGGCAAGCGCTATTCGGGGCCGTTTGACAACGATTGATCTCCGCCGACAACGTGGAACGGGGTGGTGAGCGCAAGTTGTCGGTGCGCTGTAAGCGTTGATTGGCGAGATGCGTCGCTCTTGAGTTGAGCTGGGCCAAGGTGTTGAGCGCAAGTTCGTCATCGGAACGAATTTGTCGCACTTTGAGGGTAGCCCATTCAATTTGATGGCGAAGGAATCGGGTACGCGCTTGCTTCGTATATCCCGGCCCTGCAACGCTCACGGTGCTCGGCACTGTGTAGGGAGCGGAATGATTGGAAATCAGTGGCATGACGCAGGTCGTCCCAAAATTAGATAGTGAAACAGATGAGAGCGGGAGTCATCAGAGGTTGGCCGCTGTCATCGCGTTATCGAGTTCTTGCAGCCCTTGTGCGAGGGCGCTGCGATCCGTCGCCATATGATGAAGCTCATCACAGCAGGCATTGAATCGGCGCAGCAGAAGCATTTCCTCACGGGCGCACGCCGCTTCCGTTTGCGCCCCGATTCTCATGTCCATGGCGCTGTATAGATTTCGTACGCTTTCGATGCGGTTCGACATATCGGTCCAGCCTCGATTGCGCGGATAAGCGACCATCGTGAACACGCTGTTCAGCAGGCTGACACCGCTAAGAATTCCCGATGCGATCTTGAGCGCGACGCCGACGATGATGAGTGCCGGCAGCATCGGCGGAAGCAAAATCGTCATCGCAATGACCGCTGCCGACAGCACGTAGAGGCACACGAGAATGGCGATTCTCGTTTTCCATCGACGTCGCTCGGGAGGCACTGCACGTTTGGCCCGATTGAGTGCCTCGCCGACATGAGTGCGCGAGTTCCTTAGCGATTGCCCCGTCGTCGCAATGGCAGTCGTGAGCTCCTGATCTCTTCCACGCAGCGTTTCACACGTCTGACACTGGCTCTCCATACGGCATTCGCCGTGCAGGGCACGCGCGCCTTGCATCTCTGCGCTTTTGGTCTCCACTTCGTGCACCGCCTCCAATGACGACAAGATGATTCGCACGGCATAGTCGACGTGATAGAGAACCATGAACGCGGCCATGGCATTCGTGGTCAGCCCATCGCTAGCAACGATCGATTTCTGTGAGCCGATCGATCGCCACGATCCCCATGGCGCTTCACGCGACCGATAGATTCTCCCGATCGCCTTTTCGATGTCACCCATCAAACTCTTCACTGAGACAAGGCCATCCCCGTGATGTTCTTTTACGGTTTCGTCGAGCTTGCGAAAGGCGACGACCTTCGCGAATCTCTCGGAAAGCGGCGCAGTTGGGACGTCGACACTCAGCAGTTTTTCAATTTCAACCCATGTGTTGCTGATCGATTGCAGGTTGTTGCCGATGGAGCCTCTGAGCCACTCCAGCGAATCCACCTGGGAAGACCGTTCCAGAGACACGACGGTGACGTGCTGAACCTTGACGTCGAGCCAGTCCCGGTCAATCGCCGTCGGCGTGTTGTTTCCCGTGCTGGACGTCGAGGGCAAGTCTGGCCCGGGAAGTGGGGAGGAAGGCAGAAGGACTCTCATCGGGGGACCCTGTTCCTTGCTGATGTGAGATCAGACTAGTCCCCCCAAATGCGTCCCGCTTTTATTTTTTGCACATGCACGAAGCGCAATGCGTGAAATCACGGCCGAAATCTATACTCGGTCCCGGTGTCCAGGTTGACGAGAGACGGCGCTGAATCACAAAACGCCGCGACGTCATGTTCGTCGCGGCGTTTTGCTATGGCGCTATTGCAAAGGGTGAGGCGCTATTCCGATTACGGCTGCTTTGCGACCTTGCCGTCCTTGAAGACCCAGCGAATGGCCTCGCCCTGACCCGTCAGCACATCGATCGATTCGAGCGGATTCCCATCGACGACCAGCACGTCGGCGAGCGCGCCCGGTGCGATCACGCCCAGCTCACCCGCGCGATTCAGAATCTCCGCGCCGATCACCGTCGCCGAGCGCAGCGTATCGACCGCACCCAGCACGTCGGCGCGAATCGTCAGCTCGTCGGACTGATACTTGTGCATGTCGCCGAGCAGGTCCGAGCCGAAGCCCATCTTCACACCGGCATCGCGGTAGATCGCAAGCGACTCACGACCGGCGCGTTGCACGCTCTCCACTTTCGCGACGGATTCCGGCGGCAGACCCAGCGATTCGCCGTCCTTGGCGAGCGCGTCGTAGGTGACGAGCGTCGGCACCACGTAAGCGCCTTTCTCGGCCATGAGCTTCGCCGTCTCGGCGTCGCACAGATTGCCGTGCTCGATGGTGCGCACGCCGCAACGCACGGCACGCGCGATGGCCTTCGGCGTGTACGCGTGCGCCATCACATAAGTTTGCGCCGCTTCGGCTTCCGCCACGGCCGCGCGGATTTCGTCTTCCGAGTACTGCGTGTTGGCAATGGGATCGACCGGCGATGCCACGCCGCCCGACGCCATCAGCTTGATTTGCGTTGCGCCCTTCTGAATCTCTTCGCGCACGGCGAGACGAATCGGGTCGACGCCGTCGACCACGCGGCCGATGGCACCTGCACGGAACGCGCACGAGCACGGCTCAAGCACGTCGCTGCGCGGACGGAAGTCGCCGTGACCGCCCGTTTGCGACAGCGCCTTGCCCGACGGGAAAATACGCGGACCCGGGATCACGCCTTGTTCGATGGCTTGTTGCAGCGCCCAGTCGGCACCGCCTGCGTCGCGCACGGTGGTGAAGCCGCGGCCCAGCATGCCCTGCATGATCGGCAGCGACTTGAGCACGGTCAGCACGTTCGGCTGGCTGGCGTTGGTGCCGAGGTTCGGATGCGAGGCGAGCACGTGCACGTGGCAGTCGATCATGCCGGGCATGACGGTCTTGCCGGTGACGTCGATCACCGTGGCACCGGCGATGTCGAGCGGCGTGGCGCTCACTGCCGTAATGCGATTGCCAGAGATAGCCACATCGTGACGTTCGAGCAGACGGCCGGCGGCTGCGTCGAGCACATTGCCGCCGCGAAGCAAAGTCACGGTCGTAGAGGCGGTCGTGGAGGACATGGGGGAATTCCTTGGAAAAAAAGCACAAGGCGCGCCGGGTCAGGGCGCGCCTTGTTTAGGGGAAACTCAGACCTTGCCGGTCTTTGGCAGCGGCTTGACGAAGCACGTGCCGACCAGACTGATGGCCGCCGCGACGATCACATAGATCGCCGGGGCCATGTTGCTGCCCGTGCGGGCAATCAGCCAGGTGATGATCAGCGCAGCGAAGCCGCCGAAGATCGTCACTGCGAAGTTGTATGCCACCGACAGGCCGGTCGAGAGCACCTTCGCCGGGAACAACTCGGAGAACGCAGCGAGGATCGGGCCGGTGTAGCAGGCGATCAGCAGGCCGAACACGATCTGGAACGTGAGCAGCGATTGCAGACCCGGCGACACGTTCAGGTACGTGAACATCGGCCAGGCGAGCACCAGAATCAGCAGCGCCGAACCCGTCAGGAACGGGCGGCGGCCGATGCGGTCTGCCAGACGTCCCACGACCGGGGCGAACACGAGGATCATCGCGCCGCCGACCATACCGGCGGTGAAGCCGTTCGACGCGGGCAGATGCAGCACGCGCTGGGCATACGTCGGCATGTAGAACAGCAGCACGTAGGTGCAGATCGTCCACAGCACGACCATGGAGAAGCTCGCGAGCGTTTCCTTCGGATATTGCGAGAAGACGTCGCGCAGCGGCGTGTCGGACTTCTCTGCATTCTGGAACGTCGGCGTTTCGTCGATCTTGTTACGGATATAGAAGCCGACCGGGCCGATCAGCATGCCGACGATGAACGGCACACGCCAGCCCCACGATTCGAGCGACGCCTTGTCGAGTTCGGTCGTCACGAACGTGCCCACAGCCGCACCCAACAGCACGGCAAAGCCGATGCTCGATTGAATCCATGCGGAGTAGTAAGCGCGTTGATTCGGCGGTGCGTATTCCGTCAGGAACGCCGTCGCGCCGCCCATTTCACCGCCGGCAGAGAAGCCTTGCAGCAAACGGGCCAGCACGATGATGAGCGGTGCGGCGAGTCCGATCTGATCGTACGTCGGCGCCAGACCGATCATGGCCGTACCCGCCGCCATCAATAGGATGGTGAGCGAGAGGGCGGCCTTGCGGCCCACGCGGTCGGAGTAGATGCCGAGCACGATGCCGCCGACCGGGCGCATGAAGAAGCCCACGCCGAAGGTGGCCACGGCCAGCAGGAACGACGAGAGGTCGTCGCCCGTGGGGAAGAACTGCTTCGCGATGATGGCGGCGAAGAAGCTATAGACGGTGAAGTCGAACCATTCAAGCCCGTTGCCGATCACCGTCGCCACGATCGCGTGACGGCGCTGGCGGGCCAGGTTGTCTTGAGGCACTGCGTAGGTCGCCTGCATCTGGGTCTCCCGGAGGATGGGTGGCGTCCGTTGCGTGTCTTGCTGTCACGTCATGCCGGTGATACGCCTGCTTTTTTGTCGGATCACGTTCGTTCGCAAGTCATGGGAATCCCATGCCGCTGCCGAACGTGCGCGGATAAGACAGAAAGTAGTTCAGACAAAATGACAGGCAAAACGATAATTCCGCATGTTGCCATGCGTGCAGCGCATGGCAATTTTTGGAAATACGCGTAACCCCTATGATGGGAAACGAGTTTCCGAGTAAATCCAGTTGCGGAAAATTCGTGCTGCGGCATGCTCATGGCGCTCGGCAGGCCATACGAGGTAGTAGCCGCCGCCGAGACTCGCCGATGCGTCGCACGCGGGCACGAGCAGCCCTGCGTCGAGACACGGGTCGATCATGTGACGCCATCCCATCACCAGTCCGCCGCCTTCGATGGCCATCTGCACGAGCAGTGGGTAGTAATTGGCGCTCACCATGCGAGGGAATTTCGGCGCGTTCACGCCTTGCAGCTCGAACCAGTCGGGCCACGACATCCATTTGCGCTGACCGTCTTCGATGAAGAGCAGCGTTTCGCTCACGAGATCGGCGGGGGTGAGCTGGCGTCCGTCGAGATAGCTCGGGGAGCAGACGGGGAAGACTTCTTCGTCGAAGAGACGGCGTCCGGCGAAATCGGGCGGCAGGTCGTTACGCACGTAGTACACGCCGAGATCGAATTCGGACGCGGACAGCGTCGTGATGCCGTCCTTCACGATCACGCGAATCTTGATGTCGGGATGGGCTGCGCGAAAGCGCATGAGTTGCGGCGTCATCCAGAGCACGGCCACGCCGGACGAACACGCGACGGTGAGTTCCAGATCGCCGCGTCGTTTCATGAGGTCGGCCGTGGCTTCGGCGCATTCGCCGAGCAGACGCTGAATCTGCTCGGCGTAGCGTTGTCCGGCCACCGTCAGCCGCAGCGTGCGATGTTCGCGAGTGAAAAGCGCGCGCCCGAGAAACTCTTCGAGCTGCGCGATCTGCCGGCTCACGGCACTTTGCGTGAGGTTGAGTTCCGCAGCGGCCCGGGTGAAGTTCGCGTGCCGCACGGCGGCATCGAACGCAATCAGGCAGTGCAGCGGCGGCAGGGGCGAAATCGGCATGCGCGTTGACGGTTAATGCGGGGTACGAGTCAGGAACGAGGAAGGAAGCTTAGCGCTTGCCGACCATCTGCTCCGGACGCACCCATGCGTCGAACTGCTCGGACGTGACGTGGCCCAACGCGAGCGCGGATGCCTTGAGCGTCGTGCCTTCCTTGTGCGCCTTCTTCGCGATCTGCGCGGCCTTGTCGTAACCGATGTGCGGGTTGAGCGCGGTCACAAGCATCAGCGACTCTTCGAGCAGCGTGCCGATGCGTTCGCGATTCGGTTCGATCCCGATGGCGCAGTTGTCGTTGAAGCTCACGGCACCGTCGGCGAGCACGCGCACGCTTTGCAGGAAGTTGTGGATGAGCATCGGCTTGAACACGTTCAGTTCGAAGTTGCCCATCGAACCGCCGATGTTGATCGCGACGTCGTTGCCCAGCACCTGACAGCACAGCATCGTCATGGCTTCGCATTGGGTCGGATTGACCTTGCCCGGCATGATCGAGCTGCCCGGTTCGTTTTCCGGAATCTGCAACTCGCCGATGCCGCAACGCGGGCCGCTGGCCAGCCAGCGCACGTCGTTGGCGATCTTCATGAAGCTGGCGGCGAGCGTCTTGAGCGTGCCGTGGGCGTTGACGATGGCGTCGTTGGCCGCGAGCGCTTCGAACTTGTTCGGTGCGGTGACGAACGGCAGGCCGGTGTCGTGGGCGAGCGCGTCGGCGACCTTCTTCGCGAATTCAGGGTGCGCGTTCAGGCCCGTGCCGACGGCCGTGCCGCCCAGCGCGAGTTCTGCGACGTGGGGCAGGGCGTTGTCGACGTGCTTCAGGCCATGATCGATCTGCGCGACCCAGCCGGAGATCTCCTGACCGAGCGTGAGCGGCGTGGCGTCCTGCAAGTGCGTGCGGCCGATCTTGACGATGTCGTCGTAGGCGCGCGCCTTCGCGTGCAGCGTGTCGCGCAGCTGGCCGACGCTGGGCTTGAGGTGGTTCACGAGGGCGTCGAGGGCGGCCACGCTCATGGCGGTCGGGAAGACGTCGTTCGACGACTGGCCCTTGTTCACGTCGTCGTTCGGATGCACGAGGCGCTCTTCGCCACGCACGCCGCCGAGCAGTTCGCTGGCGCGGTTCGCGAGCACTTCGTTCATGTTCATGTTCGACTGCGTGCCCGAGCCGGTCTGCCAGACAGCGAGCGGGAATTCGTCGTCATGCTTGCCGTCGACGACTTCGTCGGCGGCCTTGATGATCGCGTCGGCCTTCTTCGCGTCGAGCACACCCAGATCCTTGTTGACCTCGGCGGCCGCACGCTTCACACGAGCGAACGCGCGCACGAGTTCGCGCGGCATTTTCTCGGTGGAAATCTTGAAGTTTTGCAGCGAGCGCTGGGTTTGCGCACCCCACAGACGGTCGGCAGGTACGGCAATTTCGCCGAAGGTATCGCGTTCCATTCGCACATCAGACATGATCGACTCCTCGAAGAGAGAATTAAATTCTAGAGCTTTAGAAAGGATCCGGCATGGCAGGCCATTGGGGGACGTGCCATGTCGTGGGAATGAATTGCGGGGAGATGGGCCTTTTCGAATGTCGTGAGCGTGAAGGCCTGAGCAGGCATGGATTATGCGCCGGAATTGCGATACGAGGGTGTCGCGAGACGGGGTGAAATGCGTTCGTCCTGCCCCCAAAGTCGGCTCAGGCCCCTCACGCCCAAACGGCTGTGACCAGTTGCAGCGCGGCGGCAATGGCGGGCTCCTCGCGCCGTGAGGCGAGGGTGACGAACGTGAGTTCCGTGGGCACCGACACGCTGTCGGCAATCACCAGACCGTGCGCACGCGCCTCGCGCAGCGCAATCGAGTCGCGCACCAGCGACAGACCGATACCGGACTTGACCAGATCGAGCATCGACGGCTCCTGATCCACTTCCGCCACTTTGACGGGCGAAGCCCCGGCCTCGCCGAAGACCGCCGACAGCAGCCGGTTGTGGGCCGATTCGGGCGGTGTCCAGATCCACGGCAGGGCGGCCAGTTCGCGCCAGCCGCGCCGGGACACACGCTCACGCCAGCCGGCGGGTGCGAGCACCTGATAGGAGAAGGGCGTGAGCGTAATCGCGTGAAAGCGCGCCGGGTCGGGACTGCCGATGTAGAAGCCGACGTCCAGCTCGCTGCGCGCAAGCCGTTGCAGCACGTCGCCCGACATGCTGTGACGCAGGGCCGTCTCAATCTGCGGATATGACTCTACGAGACGTTTGAGAAACGCCCCCAGACGCGTGAACTCGGGATCGAGGATGGTGCCGATGCGCAGGCGTCCACGCACGGTGTCGCGCAGCGCACCAGCGGCCTGCTGAAGATCGGTCAGCGCGGCCAGCATGCGCTCGGCGAGGGGCAGCAACGCCTGTCCGTCCCGCGTGAGCGCCAGCCCTTGCGCGGTGCGCGTAAAGAGCGTGAGCCGCAGCGTCTCCTGCAAGGCCTTTACCTGAAGGCTCACGGCGGGCTGCGTCAGATGCAGACGTTGGGCGGCACGCGTGAGATTGCCCTCGCGGGCGATGGCGACGAAGGCGCGAAGATGAGCGAGTTCCATGGACGACGGACGAAAACAGGCATTTGCCCGGAGCAATATAAGCGGATCTTATATTGCTTTTGATTTTTTCTCATTGGATTGCGGCCGGTCACGGCAGTACGCTTGGGGCTACTCGTGGCGCTGAGCGTGACAATGCCGGTGCCGATGCCTTGAAATCCACAGGAAACGAACATGAGCAACGCTGATATTCCAACCGTCCAGCACTTCATCGGTGGTCAACGTGTGGCCGGTGAGGGCGAGCGCTTCGCCGACGTCTTCAATCCGGCCGAAGGGGCCGTGAGCGCCCGCGTGGCGCTGGCCAGCGTAAGGGACGTGAATGCGGCGGTAGCGGCGGCGAAAGCGGCGCTGCCGTCGTGGTCGGAGACCGCCCCGCTCAAGCGCGCCCGTGTGCTGTTCAAGTTCAAGGCACTGCTCGACGAACATCAGGACGAACTGGCCCGCATCATCACCCGCGAACACGGCAAGGTGTTCTCCGATGCGCGCGGCGAAGTCACGCGCGGCATCGAGATCGTCGAGTACGCCTGCGGCGCGCCGAATCTGCTGATGGGCAAGCACAGCGACAACATCGGCGGTGGCATCGATAACTGGCATCTGCGTCAGCCGGTGGGCGTCTGCGCGGGGATCACGCCGTTCAACTTCCCGGTGATGGTGCCGATGTGGATGTTCCCGATCGCGCTCGCGTGCGGCAACACGTTCGTGCTCAAGCCGTCCGAACGCGATCCGTCGGCCAGTCTGCTGATCGCCGATCTGTTGCGTGAAGCCGGGCTGCCGGATGGGGTGTTCAACGTCGTGCAGGGCGACAAGGTCGCCGTGGATGCGCTGCTCGATCACCCGGACGTCGAAGCGCTGTCGTTCGTCGGCTCGACGCCGATTGCCGAGTACATCTACACGGAAGGCACGCGGCGCGGCAAGCGCGTGCAGGCGCTCGGCGGCGCGAAGAATCATCTCGTGGTGATGCCCGACGCGAATCTCGATCAGGCCGTCGACGCGCTGATCGGCGCGGCCTACGGTTCGGCCGGCGAGCGCTGCATGGCGATCTCGGTGGCGGTGGCGGTCGGGCAGGTGGCGGATCGTCTGGTCGACGCGCTGGTGCCGCGTGTGAAGGCGCTGCGTGTCGGGCCGGGCGTGGACGATGCCTCGGAGATGGGGCCGGTCGTCACGGCCGCCCACAAGGCGAAGATCGAGGGCTATATTGCGGAAGGTGTGAGTGCCGGGGCGACGTTGCTCGTCGACGGACGCGGTCTGCAAGTCCCGGGCCACGAGCAGGGGTTCTTCCTCGGCGGCACGTTGTTCGATCATGTGACGACCGAGATGACGATCTATCGCGACGAAATCTTCGGGCCGGTGCTGGCCGTCGTGCGCGTGCCCGATCTGGCGTCGGCCATCGAGCTGATCAACGCGCACGAGTTCGGCAACGGCGTGTCGTGTTTCACGAGCGACGGCGGCGTGGCGCGCGCGTTCTCGCGTCAGGTGAAGATCGGCATGGTGGGCATCAACGTGCCGATTCCGGTGCCGATGGCGTGGCAGTCGTTCGGCGGATGGAAGCGTTCGCTGTTCGGCGATCATCACGCTTATGGCGAAGAGGGCATTCGCTTCTATACGCGCTTCAAGAGCGTGATGCAGCGTTGGCCCGACAGCATCGGCAAGGGCGCGGAGTTCACGATGCCGGTGGCGAAGTAAATCGCGACGCCGCAGCAGCACAACGACAAAAATGAACCCGATGAGGGTGGCGACAGTCCACCCCACTCGGGTGCCGCACCAGCGTCGGCACCGCACTATGGCGAGTGCCGCGCCAACGACGGAGACATGCGGGAATGAGCAAGCAGACGGACAAGCATAGCGACAAGCAGGAGCGCTTCGACTACATCATCGTCGGCGCCGGTTCAGCCGGCTGTGTGCTGGCGAACCGTCTCACGCAAGACCCCGACGTCTCTGTGCTGCTGCTCGAAGCCGGCGGCAAGGACGACTATCACTGGATTCACATCCCCGTCGGTTATCTCTATTGCATCGGCAACCCGCGCACGGACTGGCTGTATCGCACGCAGGAAGAAGCCGGGCTTAACGGTCGCTCACTCGCGTATCCGCGAGGGCGGGTGCTGGGGGGCAGTTCGTCGATCAACGGCATGATCTACATGCGCGGCCAGCGCGAGGATTACGACGTGTGGGCCGACGCGACCGGCGACGACGGCTGGCGCTGGGACAACGTGCTGCCGCTGTTCAAGCGCAGCGAAGACCATTACAAGGGAAGCTCCGAGTTTCATGGCAGCGGCGGCGAATGGCGCGTCGAGAAGCAGCGTCTGTCGTGGCGCGTGCTCGATTCGTTTGCCGATGCCGCCGAGCAGATCGGCATTCCCAAGACCGACGACTTCAATCAAGGCGATAACTTCGGCATCGGTTACTTCGAAGTGAATCAGCGACGCGGTGTGCGCTGGAGTGCTGCGAAGGGCTTCTTGCGACCGGCGTCGCAACGTCCGAATCTGACGGTGATCACGGGCGCGAGCGTAAGTCGTCTGACGTTCGACGGCACGCGTTGCACGGGCGTGGCGTATCGCGGTGGAAACGAGGACTTCGTGGCGCTCGCAAACGTCGAAACGATTCTCGCGGCGGGCGCGGTCAATTCTCCGCATCTGCTCGAAGTGTCCGGCATTGGCGATGGCGAGCGATTGCGCAATCTCGGCATCGATGTCGTGTCGCATGTGCCCGCTGTCGGCGAGAACTTGCAGGACCATCTGCAATTGCGCACGGTGTACAAGCTACGCGGCGCAAAGACGCTCAACCTCACCGCGAACAGTCTGCTCGGCAAGCTCTCGATCGGCATGCAGTACGCGTTTACGCAGCGCGGGCCGATGAGCATGGCGCCGTCGCAACTGGGGGCGTTTGCGCGCAGTCGCGACGACATGACGCGTCCCGATCTGGAGTATCACGTGCAGCCGTTGTCGCTGGAGAAGTTCGGCGAGCCGTTGCACAAGTTCAACGCGTTCACGGCGTCGGTGTGCAACCTGCGACCGACGTCGCGCGGCCATGTGCATCTCACGTCGCCCGATGCGCGTGTCGCACCGAACATCGCACCGCACTATCTCTCGACGGAAGAGGATCTGCGTGTCGCCGCCGACGCGATCAAACTCACGCGCCGCATCGTGGGCGCACCGGCGTTCGCGCGTTACGAGCCGCGCGAGTATCTGCCGGGACCGTCGTATCAGAGCGACGACGACCTGAAGCGCGCGGCGGGTGACATCGGCACGACGATCTTCCATCCGGTCGGCACGTGCCGCATGGGCCGCGCAGATGACCCCGATGCCGTCGTCGATCCGCAGTTGCGTGTGCGGGGTGTGCAGGGCTTGCGCGTGGTGGATGCGTCCGTTATGCCGACTATCACGTCGGGCAACACCAACTCGCCGACGATCATGATCGCGGAGCGGGCCAGCGACATGATTCGCGCTGCGCGTAAGCTTCGCGTCAGCTAACGACCTACCGCTGCTTTCCCAAATCTTACGTAGTAATACCTAATGTAGTCCCATATCGATGAGCGCCCGGTGCGGTGTCTCATCGATATTCGCTATCGCCCGCCCATTTGCATGTGCCGCAAAACCCTTGTCGCACAAGGGAGGTGCATCGTCGTGTGCTATGTGACCGAACGTTCTGCAACGCGTGTGAGCATGCGCGTTTCGAGGGGTGCGAAGCCTAGTGCAAATCCCAATGATCGCGTTGCAGCAAACCACACACAATAACGTTTCCCTATGAGTGATCGAACCAAGAATTCGGCGCTTCGTTTGGGACGCGGGGCACTTTGCCGGCGACGCCAACCATCGCGTCACCCGCCTGCCTTGCGGTTGTCACAGACGATGGTGTCTGAAGCGCACACGACGCTTCGCACCGCCAACCAGGAATGTGGCAGGAGACATGGCGAACAACGATTACATTCTCGAAACCCGCGGGCTCACCAAAGAGTTCCGTGGCTTCACCGCCGTGAACGGGGTCGACCTGCGCGTTGCGCGCGGCACCATTCATGCGCTGATCGGGCCGAACGGTGCGGGCAAAACGACCTGCTTCAACCTGCTCACGAAATTCCTCGTGCCCAGCGCCGGGTCCATCACCTTCAACGGGGAAGACATCACCCGTGAAGCGCCCGCGCAAATCGCGCGACGCGGCATCATCCGCTCGTTCCAGATCTCCGCCGTGTTCCCGCACCTCACCGTGCTCGAGAACGTGCGTATCGGACTGCAACGCAACCTCGGCACGGCGTTCCACTTCTGGAGCAGCAGTCGCACGCTGCGTCAGCTCGACGCGCGCGCCATGGAGTTGCTCGCGGAAGTCGGCCTCACCGAATTCGCTCATACGCTCACCGTGGAGTTGCCGTACGGCCGCAAACGCGCGCTCGAAATCGCAACCACGCTTGCTATGGAGCCCGAACTAATGTTGCTAGACGAGCCCACGCAAGGCATGGGTCACGAAGACGTCGATCGCGTGACGGCACTCATCAAGAAGGTGTCGGCGGGACGCACGATTCTGATGGTCGAGCACAACATGAACGTGATCGCCGGGATCTCCGACACCATCACCGTGCTTCAGCGCGGTGAAGTGCTCGCCGAGGGGCCGTATCACGAAGTCTCGAAGAATCCGCAGGTGATGGAAGCCTATATGGGCACGGCGGACGGCGAAATGCAGGGAGCCCACGGGTGAGGACGGCTATGTACGGTAACGGCGGCAACAACCAGGGTGGCAAGAACGGCGGCAACGTGCCCGCACTGGAAGTCGAAGGGCTTCAGGCGTGGTACGGCGAGTCGCACATCCTGCACGGCGTGGACCTGACGGTCGGGCGTGGCGAAGTCGTCACGCTGCTCGGGCGCAACGGGGCCGGGCGCACCACGACGCTGCGCGCGATCATGGGCCTGACCGGTCAGCGTCAGGGATCGATTCGCATTGCCGGTGAAGAAACGATTCATCTCCCGACGTATAAGGTCGCGCATCACGGCGTGGGTTATTGCCCTGAAGAGCGCGGCATTTTCGCGAGCCTGTCGTGTGAAGAAAATCTGCTGCTGCCGCCGTATATCGGCATGAGCGGCAACCGTCGCGAAGACGGCGGGCGCGGTATGTCGCTCGACGAGATTTACGACATGTTCCCGAACCTGAAAGAGCGCCGTCACAGTCAGGGCACGCGCCTGTCGGGTGGCGAACAACAGATGCTCGCGGTGGCGCGCATTCTGCGCACAGGCGCGAATCTGTTGCTGCTCGATGAGATTTCCGAAGGCCTCGCGCCGGTGATCGTGCAGACGCTTGCGCGCATGATCACCACGCTCAAAGCGCGTGGCTACACCATCGTGATGGTGGAACAGAATTTCCGTTTTGCGGCTCCGCTGGCCGATCGCTTCTATGTCATGGAGCACGGCAAGATCGTGGAGCGCTTCGGCGCTCCGGAGCTGGAGACGAAGATGCCGGTGCTGCACGAGTTGTTGGGCGTATGAGGTGAGCTACCCGGCGTGCACGCGTGCCGGGCGATGGACCCAGGCGATCAAATCCACGAAGGAGACGAAGATGACGATGCGGATGAAGGCGTTGGCCGTTGCGGCTGCGTTTGGTTTTGCGGCAATGGCCTCGCAGGCCCACGCCGATGGCAACACGGTGAAGATCGGTTTCATCACCGATATGTCGGGTCTGTACACCGACATCGACGGACAGGGCGGCGCAGAAGCCATCAAGATGGCCATCGCCGACTTCGGCGGCAAGGTTCTCGGCAAGCCGGTCGAACTGGTCACGGCCGATCACCAGAACAAGGCGGACGTTGCGGCGTCGAAAGCGCGCGAATGGTTCGACCGTGGTGGCGTCGACATGCTCATCGGTGGTACCAACTCGGGTACCGGCCTGGCGATGAACAAGGTCTCCGCCGAGAAGAAGAAGGTCTACATCAACGTAGGCGCAGGCTCCGACGCGCTGACCAACGACCAATGCCAGCCGTACGGCGTGCACTACGCGTACGACACCGTTGCGCTCGCACGCGGCACCGGCTCGGCCGTGGTGAAGGCGGGCGGCAAGTCGTGGTTCTTCCTGACCGCCGACTATGCGTTCGGTCACGCGCTGGAGAAGTCCACGTCCGACGTGGTGAAGGCTAACGGCGGCACGGTGGTGGGGCAGGTGCGTCACCCGCTGTCGGCTTCGGACTTCTCGTCGTACCTGTTGCAAGCGCAGGCGTCCAAGGCGCAGGTGCTGGGGCTGGCGAACGCTGGTGGCGACACGATCAACGCGATCAAGGCCGCGAAGGAATTCGGTATCAAGGGCAAGATGCAGATCGCCGGTCTGCTCGTGTTCATCAACGACATTCACTCGCTCGGTCTGGATAACACCGAAGGCATGTACCTGACCGATAGCTGGTACTGGGACAAGGACGACAAGACCCGCGCCTTCGCCAAGCGTTACTTCGAAAAGATGAAGAAGATGCCGTCGAGCCTGCAAGCCGGTGACTACTCGGCCACGACGACGTACCTCAAGGCCGTACAGGCCGCCGGTACGACGGACGCCGACAAGGTCATGGAGCAGCTCCACAAGATCAAGATCGACGACATGTTCAGCAAGGGCTACATCCGTAAGGACGGCACGATGGTCCACGACATGTACCTGATGCAAGTGAAGTCGAAGGCCGAATCGAAGGCGCCGTGGGACTACTACAAGGTAGTTGCCACGATCCCGGGCGAGAAGGCCTTCACCACCGAAGCCGAATCGACCTGCAAGCTGAAGTAAGCGCAGCACTTCTGTAGCAAACGATGCACGGATAGCGACGGGACGCGTGTCCCGTCGCGACCTTTCTCCAAGGTTTCTCCCAGAGAATCGATTTCGATGGACTTTCTAGGCATCCCCCTGCCGGCGCTGTTGAGCCAACTGCTGCTGGGACTGGTGAACGGCTCGTTTTACGCCATGCTGAGCCTCGGCCTGGCGGTGATTTTCGGTCTGCTCAACGTGATCAACTTCGCGCACGGCGCGTTGTTCATGCTGGGTGCCATGCTCGCCTGGATGGGCGGCAATTATCTCGGCCTCAATTACTGGGTCATGCTGATCCTCGCCCCCGTCGTGGTGGGCATCATCGGCATCGTGATCGAGCGCACCATGCTGCGCTGGATCTACAAGCTCGATCATCTTTACGGTTTGCTGCTGACGTTCGGCATCACGCTCGTGCTCGAAGGCGTGTTCCGCTCGATCTACGGTGTGTCCGGCCAGCCGTTCGACGCACCCGATGCGCTGTCCGGTGCGACCAACCTCGGCTTCATGTTCATGCCGAACTATCGCGCGTGGGTGGTGGTGGCATCGCTCGTCGTCTGCTTCGCGACGTGGTTCATCATCGAGAAGACGAAGATCGGCGCGTATCTGCGTGCTGGCACCGAGAACCCGAAGCTCGTGGAAGCGTTCGGCGTGAACGTGCCCCTCATGATCACGCTGACGTACGGCTTCGGCGTGGCGCTGGCCGCGTTCGCCGGTGTGCTCGCCGCGCCCGTCATTCAGATATCCCCGCTCATGGGCCAGTCGATGATCATCACCGTGTTTGCGGTGGTCGTGATCGGCGGTATGGGCTCCATCATGGGCTCGATCGTCACCGGGCTGATGCTCGGCGTGATCGAAGGCTTCACCAAGGTGTTCTACCCGGAAGCGTCGGCGACCGTGGTGTTCTTCATCATGGTGATCGTGTTGCTGCTGCGCCCCGCCGGGCTGTTCGGCAAACAAAAGTAAGGGACGAAACCATGCAACAACAGATGCAACAACGCGTGCTGTATTCCCTGCTGCTGTTGGCGCTGATCGTTGCGCCGTTTGCCGGCGCGTATCCGGTCTTCGTCATGAAGGTGCTGTGCTTCGCACTGTTCGCCGCGGCCTTCAACTTGCTGCTCGGCTTCACGGGGCTGCTGTCGTTCGGGCACGCCGCGTTCTTCGGTAGCGCAGGTTATGTGACGGGCTATGCGATTCGCAACCTCGGCTTTACGCCGGAGATCGGCATTCTCGCGGGTGTGGTTGCGGGGGCGGTGCTGGGGCTGGTGATCGGCTTGCTGGCGATCCGGCGTCAGGGCATTTACTTCGCCATGATCACGCTGGCGCTCGCGCAGATGCTGTACTTCTTCTGTCTGCAAGCACCGTTCACCGGCGGGGAAGACGGTCTGCAAGGCGTGCCGCGCGGTTCGCTCTTCGGTCTGCTGCCGCTCGACTCGGATCTCACGCTGTACTACGTGGTGCTCGCGATCTGCGCGCTGGGTTTCCTGCTGATCATGCGCATCGTGCACTCGCCGTTCGGTCAGGTGCTCAAGGCCATCAAAGAGAACGAGCCGCGTGCGATCTCGCTCGGTTACGACGTCGACCGCTTCAAGCTGCTGGCGTTCGTGCTGTCGGCCACGCTTGCCGCGCTGGCCGGTTCAACCAAGACGGTAGTGCTGGGCTTCGAGACCCTCACCGACGTTCACTGGACGATGTCGGGCATGGTGATTCTGATGACGCTCGTGGGCGGTCTCGGCACGATGCTCGGGCCGGTGGTGGGCGCGGTGGTGATCATCGTGCTCGAGAACAAGCTGGGCGATATCGGCAACTGGCTCGCGACGGCGACCGGTGTGACGTGGTTCCAGACGCTCGGTGAGTCGGTGACCATCGTGATCGGCGCGATCTTCATCATCTGCGTGCTGGCGTTCCGACGCGGTCTCGTGGGCGAGTTCATTGCGCGCAGCCGGTTCTTCCGGTCGATGTCGCAGGCGTCGTAAGTGAGTGATAAGCGAGTGATAAGCGAGCGATTCGTGGAAGCCTGGATGGCGGTGGATGCACCTGTGTGGCGCGTCCGCTCGTCACTCTGGCGCACGAATGTCAGAAAAAACCTAATTCGTAGGGGTAAATGCTGACTTGTGGTGCATTGGGTGCTCCTTTATTCTCTCCCTCAGTTCGCGTCACAGCAGGATATAGGGGCGAGGAACGAGGAGACAACAAGCGCGATAACGCGCACCGCCAAAAAAGAAAGCGCTGTCGGAGAAGACTCCGACAGCGCTTTTTATATTGTGCTTCACCTTCTGCGCAACGTCGCATTGCGTTGTGCCAGGCCTTCGCCAGCCATGCCATATTCAACGGTCATGACGCTCCCTTGTGCGGCTCTCGCGCATCGCATTCTCCCTTTAATTGGTTTTCCCGCATTCAATTCGCAATTCCGGCTGTCTTTACGCCACATTGCGAGAATTGCACCGGTTTCTACCGCAATAAGTACGCGCAATGCGGAATAAAGACGCTATGCTCGGCGTTTTCGTCTGGCCGGTGCCGACGCACGGAGCGACTGGGGTGTTGTGTATGGGGAAGGTATGTTGACGGGTTGGGCGCTGAGCGATTTGCTGATGCTCGCTGGCGGGGCGTTTCTCGCCGGGTTGGTCGACGCCGTAGTCGGTGGCGGCGGCCTGATCTCCGTGCCGACGCTTTTCGCCGTCTTCCCCAATGCTGCGCCGCCGCTGCTGTTCGGCACCAACAAGATGGCTGGCATCTGGGGCACGGCCTCAGCGGCGCTGCGTTACTCGCGCGGCGTCCAGCTGCGCTGGTCCATCGTGGCGCCCGCCACCGTCGCGGCCTTCGTCTTCTCGTTCTGCGGTGCCTACGCCGTCACCCATGTGCCGGCCGACGTGCTGCGCAAGGTGCTGCCGTTCGTCCTGGTCGCTGTTGCGATCTACACCCTGCGAAAAAAGGATTTCGGGACGGTCCACGCCCCTGTGAAGGGTGGGAGCGGGGTGACACTCATGGCGATCGCTGTGGGCGGCGTCATCGGCTTCTACGACGGTTTCTTCGGCCCCGGTGCGGGCAGTTTTCTGGTGTTTCTGTTTGTGCGGCTGTTCGGGCAGGACTTCGTGAACGCGTCGGCGTCCTCGAAGATTGTGAACGTCGCGACGAATCTGGCCGCGCTGCTGCTGTTCGGCATGAGCGGGCATGTACTGTGGCTGGTCGGCGCGGGCATGGCGATCATGAACGTGGTGGGCAGTCTGGTGGGCAGCCGTCTCGCGCTCAAGCACGGTGTGGGTTTCGTGCGGCGCATGTTTCTGGGCGTGCTTGCGGTGCTGATCGTGAAAACGGGCTACGACGCGTTTTTGCGCGGCTAGTGGCAAAACCGCTGTGGCAGATGCCACAGGTGGGGAAACCGCACTTTACGAAACGGCATCCGTGCCCGTAAGATGGGCGACAATTTCCCGACTGCGCGGTCGGTTAATGTCAAAAAAATGCGTCAAAAATCGAATTCGAAATTTTTGTGAGGAGACCCAAATGAAACTGAAGTTGCTGTGCATGGCATCGGCCATGATGCTCGTCGCGGGCGTGGCGAACGCTCAGGTGAAGATTGGCGTGTCGCTGTCGGCGACCGGTCCGGCCGCTTCGCTGGGCATTCCCGAGAAGAACACGATCGCACTGATGCCCAAGACGATTGCGGGTCAGACGGTGCAGTACATCGTGCTCGACGATGCGACCGACACCACGACCGCCGTCAAGAACATGCGCAAGCTGATCAGCGAAGATCACGTCGACGCCGTGCTCGGCTCGACCGTCACGCCGAACTCGCTGGCGATGGTCGACGTCGCTGCCGAAACGCAGACCCCGGTGATTTCGATGGCCGCAGGCGCTGCCATCGTCGAGCCGGTCGACGCCAAGCGCACGTGGGCCTTCAAGACCCCGCAGAACGACATTCTGATGGCCACCGCTATCGCCAAGCACATGGCCGACAACGGCGTGAAGACCGCGGCGTTCATCGGCTTCGCCGATGCGTACGGCGAAGGTTGGTACAAGGAATTCCAGAAGGCTGCGGATCTGAACAAGATCAAGGTCGTGGCGAACGAGCGCTTCAACCGCGCCGACACGTCGGTGACCGGTCAGGCGCTCAAGGTCATGGGCGCGAACCCGGATGCCGTGCTGATCGCCGGTTCGGGCACGCCGGCGGCACTGCCGCAGCGCACGCTCAAGGAGCGCGGCTACAAGGGCAAGCTGTATCAGACGCACGGCGTGGCGAACAACGACTTCCTGCGTGTTTGCGGCAAGGACTGCGAAGGCACGTATCTGCCGGCCGGCCCGCTGCTCGTCGTCGAGCAACTGCCGAACGACAACCCGGTGAAGAAGTCGGCCGCTGCATACAAGGCTGCCTATGAAAAGGCGTACGGCGCTGGCTCGATCTCGACCTTCGGCGGCCACGCCTGGGACGGCGGCCTGCTGCTGCAAGCCACGATTCCGGTGGCACTGAAGAAGGCCAAGCCGGGCACGCCGGAGTTCCGCGCAGCCCTGCGCGAAGCGCTGGAGAACGTGAAGGACATGCCGGGCACGGCAGGCATCTTCAACATGAGCAAGAACGACCACAACGGTCTGGATCAGCGCTCGCGTGTGATGGTGCAAATCGTCGACGGCAAGTGGAAATTGGCGAACTGATGCGCGCCGGGGCTGCCTATAGCATGCAGGCATGCCCCGCTGTTCCATCGGAAACATCTGCGGTAAAAGCGCCCGGTTCGACCAGCCGGGCCTAAAGAACGGGCGTTCGCGCCCGTTTTTTTTGAGCGTGGTAGTTTCGCGCATCGCAAAGAGACGGCAGGACATGCATTTGCGAGCGGCACATGAGAGGCCGCATTGTCCCAACCTGATCGCCGCAGCCGGGGGCTGAACGGTCGATCCTTTCGAGCGTAAATCCATGACGGGTGAATTCGAACACCGCAACCTATCCCTGTTGTTGCTGCAATCGCGTGAAGCGGTGATGGGCCTGTTCCGGCCGTTACTCAATTGCTACGACATCACGGAACAACAATGGCGTGTCATACGCGCCGTCAACGATAGCGAATCCGGGGAAATGGAGATCGGGCAGGTGGCGCGCGAGTGCTGCATTCTCAGCCCGAGCCTGTCGGGCATGCTCGAACGGATGGAGGCGTCGGGTCTGATCATGCGCCGACGCGTGGCAGCGGACCAGCGCCGCGTGATGGTGTCGCTGACGCCGTCAAGCCGGGCGCTGTGCAAGAAGCTCGGCCCGCTGGTCGAGGAGCGCTACCGCTATCTGGAGGACAAAGTAGGGCGCGACACGCTCGCCGAGATCTACCGGCTGATGGATGTCGTGCGCGAAGCCCTGCCGCCGGAGGTGCTGGCCGACGCGCCGTCGTTGCCGACCAAGCCCCGCCGTCGTCGAAAAACGGGTTGAGATGTCGTCATCTCAGTAGTCACCCGGGTTTTACCAATGCATAACGGTTTATACAATTCATAATTCGCTGCGCTGCGACACGGGGATCGTGCGGGGTGCGCCGAAGTTGAAGGGGAACGGGGTGGCAGCGCGCTGCACCGTGCATCACACCGGCTGTCTCGCCAGCCGGTTCAAGAAGTACTCAAACGAAGTGAGAGGAGCATGGATCTTTCGATTGCAGCCATCCTGGCGCAGGACGGCATCACCACGGGTGCGATTTATGCCTTGTTGGCATTGGCGCTCGTGTTGGTGTTCTCCGTCACCCGCGTCATCTTCATTCCGCAGGGCGAGTTCGTGTCGTATGGCGCGCTCACGCTCGCGGCCATCCAGACCCAGAAGTTTCCGCTGACGAGCTGGCTGCTCGTGGCGATGGGCATTTGCACGTTCATTGTGGAGACGGCAAGTGTCTTGCGTCACAGTGAGCGGCGCAAGCTGGCGGGCCGCCTGGTGCCGGTGTTCGCGGGTAAATATCTCGTGTTTCCGATTGCCGTGTTCTTCGTGGTCAAGGCGATCTCGCCGATGACCTTGCCGATGCTCGTGCAGATCGCCGTCACGCTGTTGCTGGTCGTGCCGATGGGGCCGATGCTCTATCGCCTGGCGTATCAGCCGTTGGCGGAGGCGAGCACGCTGTTGCTGCTGATCGTCTCGGTCGGCGTGCACTTCGCGCTCACGGGCCTTGGGCTGGTGATGTTCGGTGCCGAGGGTTCGCGCACGCAGCCGTTCTCGGACGCGAGCTTCAACATCGGCTCGGTGATGGTGTCCGGACAGAGTCTGTGGGTGGTGGGCGTGTCGGTCGTGATGATTCTGGCGCTGTACTTCTACTTCGACCGTTCGCTCTCGGGCAAGGCGCTGCGCGCGACGGCCGTGAACCGTCTGGGTGCGCGTCTGGTAGGCATCGGTACGGTGCAGGCCGGCCGACTGGCGTTCACGCTGGCGGCGGTGCTGGGCGTGCTGTGCGGCATTCTGATCGCACCGATCACGACCATCTATTACGAATCGGGCTTCCTGATCGGCCTGAAGGGCTTCGTGGGCGCGATTATCGGCGGTCTGGTGAGTTATCCGGTCGCGGCGCTTGGCGCCATTCTCGTGGGCCTGCTGGAGTCGTACTCGTCGTTCTGGGCGAGTGCGTACAAGGAGGTCATCGTCTTCACGCTGATTCTTCCGGTGCTGCTGTGGCTGTCGCTCACGAGCAAGCACGTTGAAGAAGACGAGGAATAAGCCGGGGCGGACCACAGAATGAAAAACAAATACTTCCTGATTTTCCTGGTGCTGCTGGCGGTGTTGCCGGTACTGCCAGCGCCGGTGCGTTTGCCTGAATACTGGGTGACGCTGCTTAACTACATCGGCTTGTACAGCATCGTCGCCATCGGTCTCGTGTTGCTCACGGGTGTGGCGGGCATGACCTCGTTCGGACAGGCGGCGTTCGTCGGTCTGGGCGCGTATGCGACGGCGTATCTGACGACGGCTTACGGCGCATCGCCGTGGCTGGGTCTGATCGTCGGCGTGGCGATTACGGCGGGTGCGGCGTTGATCATCGGTGCGATCACGATGCGTCTGTCGGGCCACTTCCTGCCGCTGGGCACGATTGCGTGGGGTCTGGCGCTGTATTACCTGTTCGGCAACCTGGAGTTCCTGGGCAAGTACGACGGCCTGAACGACATCCCGACCATCAATCTGTTCGGCCTGGAGCTGGCGAGCGGGCGTCAGATGTACTACCTGATCTGGATCGTGGTGGTGCTGGCGGTGGTGTCGATCAAGAACCTGCTGGATTCGCGTCCGGGCCGTGCGATTCGCGCGCTCAAGGGCGGCGGCGTGATGGCCGAAGCGATGGGCGTGAACACGGCGTGGATGAAGGTGGTCGTGTTCGTCTATGCGGCGGTGCTGGCTGCGATTTCGGGCTGGCTGTACGCGCACTTGCAGCGTGCCGTGAACCCGACGCCGTTCAACCTGAACCACGGCATCGAGTATCTGTTCATGGCGGTGGTCGGTGGCGTGTCCCACGTGTGGGGTGCGGTGCTGGGTGCGGCGATTCTGACGGTGCTCAAGGACTACTTGCAGAACATTCTGCCGGTGCTGCTGGGCGCGAACGGCAACTTCGAAACCATCGTCTTCGGCATCTTGCTGGTGTTGTTGCTGCAATATGCGCGCGATGGCGTGTGGCCGTTCTTCGGCAAGATCTTCCCGGCGCGACGTGTCGCGAAGGCCCCTGAGCAGGCAGAGCCGTTGGGACATCGTCCCAAGCCGGCGGTGGGCGAGGTGGTGCTCAAGCTTGAGAAGGCGCGCAAGGAGTTCGGTGGTCTGGTCGCAGTGAACGACGTATCGTTCGAAGTGAAGGCGGGCGAGATCGTCGGTCTGATCGGTCCGAACGGTGCGGGTAAGTCGACGACGTTCAACCTGGTGACCGGCGTGTTGCAGGCGACGCGGGGTGAGATTTCGTTCCTCGGCGAGCGTATCGACCGTCTGCCGTCGCGTGAGATCGTCAAGCGCGGTATCGGCCGGACCTTCCAGCACGTGCGTCTGATGCCGCACATGAGCGTGCTCGAGAACGTGGCTATCGGCGCGTATCTGCGTGACAAGAACGGTCTGCGTCGTCGTCCGCAGGGTGGCGTGTGGTCGAGCGTGCTACGTCTGGATCGTCATGAAGAAGCGATGCTGCTGAACGAAGCCAAGCAGCAGATCGAGCGTGTGGGCCTTGGCGCGCACATGTATGACGAAGCGGGCAGTTTGGCGCTGGGTCAGCAACGTATTCTGGAAATCGCGCGTGCACTGGCGTGCGACCCGACGTTGCTGTTGCTCGATGAGCCGGCGGCAGGCCTGCGCTACAAGGAAAAGCAGGCGCTGGGCGATCTGCTCAAGAAGCTGAAGGACGAGGGCATGAGCGTGTTGCTGGTCGAGCACGACATGGACTTCGTGATGAATCTGACCGATCACCTGGTGGTGATGGAGTTCGGCACCAAGATCGCCGAGGGGCTGCCGGAAGACGTGCAGAAGAACCCGGCGGTGCTCGAAGCGTACCTGGGAGGAGTGGAGTGATGGCCGACGCAATTCTGGAGGTCAAGGACCTCGCCGTTGCATACGGCAAAGTCGAGGCGGTGCATGGTGCGCATCTGCGGGTCGGGGCAGGGCAGATCGTCACCGTGATCGGTCCGAACGGTGCGGGCAAGTCGTCGATGCTCAACGCGATCATGGGCGCGTTGCCGCACAACGGGTCGAGCAAGGGCAGCGTGGCTTATCTCGGCCATGAGATGTCGGCGCTGACGATCGAGGCCCGTGTGTCGCGCGGCATGTGCCTGGTGCCGGAGAAGCGCGAGCTGTTCTCGACGATGACCGTTGAGGACAATCTGCTGCTGGGTGCTTACCGTCGCAAGAAGGCCGGGGAGAAGAACTTCCTCGATCAGATGGAAGTGGTCTATGAGCTGTTTCCGCGCCTGAAGGAGCGTCGTGTTCAGCAGGCGGGGACGCTGTCGGGTGGTGAACGTCAGATGCTGGCGGTGGGGCGTGCGTTGATGGCCAAGCCGCAGTTGCTGATGCTGGATGAGCCTAGCCTGGGTCTGGCGCCGCTGATCGTGAAGGAAATCTTCCACATCATCAACGACTTGCGTAAGACGGGCGTTGCCACGCTGCTGATCGAGCAGAACGCACGCGCGGCGTTGCAGGTCGCCGACTACGCCTACGTGATCGAGACGGGCGAGCTGGCCCTCGAAGGGCCGGCGCAGGAGCTGGCCACCAATCCCAAGGTCATTGAGACCTATCTGGGGCTGGCTAAGAAGGCTGCCTGACGGTCGTTGGCTGTCGGAGCATAGTCCGATGTAGATTGAGAAGGCCCGCCGGTTTGGCGGGCTTTTTTTTTCGTTCCTGGCGAGTGCGGGTGAGGCGCTCGTTTTGGTTGCTTAATCGAACCGAACGGTCGTTCGATACGACTATCCGTCCCTAATTCTTTGGGCCGACGTCGAGGATCCGCGCCAAAGTATGCTAGGTCACTTATTCACAGTTGCTTGTGGATATGTGTGAGTAACTCAAATCTATGGCGCACTGCCGCAATAAGGGGTTGCGAGATTTTCTCGAAATTCTTGCGGATTTCGTTGCTGAGGTTATCCACAGAAAAGCAAATTCCTGTGACGGGTTTTTTGCGTTCTGCGTCCGGATGTGGATAACGCGGGTGGATGATCGCTGTAGATATGGCGGCGGTGTTTGCTTTCGGCTTTGTTTGGCCGTTTTCGTTTCTTGGTTTCACGTGGAACGGAGGTGGGTTTAGGGGGGTGTTTCTGAACACCACGTCCCGCTATTACGGCGACGTTCTCCCTCACTTCCGGGCAGTGGGGATTGACGGTACTCGGCTGTGCTCCACCTGAAAGTCGCTTCGCCAGAGTACCGCCAATCCCCACCCCTCAATTTTCCGGAGCTTTCGTCGCGGTTCGACCTCGTTCGGCTAAATGTGGCGAAGTGGGGTGTGACGAGGAGTTGAGTCCATACAAGTGGGCTGCATGCTTTTTAGAACACCCTCTAGCACTACTGCGGCATTGTTCTCCCTAGCTTCCGGGCAGTGGGGATCGGAGGCACTCGGCTGTGCTCCACTTGAAAGTCGCTTCGCCAGAGTGCCCCCGATCCCCACCACGCAAACGCCCCCATCGTTCACCGCCTACGTCCCCTCTTGCATTTGGTTGGAGCTGCATGCTCTACACATCCAATCGACATGCCGAGCTTACTAGCGCCAGACAAACCGCGCGGTGCAATTGCCGTGTCGTCCTCACCCATGTCCGGGCAGTGGGGATTGAGGGCACTCGGCTGTGCTCCACTTAAAGTCGCTTCGCCAGAGTGCCCCCAATCCCCACCACTCAATTGCCTGACCCCATCCTGAAGGTCGCGGGCGAGGTTTGTTTCACGTGAAACAGCATTGCTTTGGTTGCGGGACGCCCCTTGTATGGTTTGGTCGCCACTGGGCAAATGCTGTCCCGTCAGCTGGGCCTCAGCTTGAAAGCGGGAAAGGGCAGAGGTGCTGTCAGCGTGGTCTCGGTAAGATCCACGTTCGGCGTACCCAGTTGAGACGTGGAACAGAGCGGAGTTGACCCAGGACCGAGATCCCAGGGGAGAACAAGGTGTCGCCCCGTGATCTATGCCATGACGGTTCTCGACGTTTCACGTGAAACATCCCCTCACTTGTCTACGGCCGATTTCGACGGACATCCAGACGGCGGTCGCTGATACCCAATGGTCCAGATGCGAACGATCTCCTTGGCACGGGAGGTGGGGTCGGAGTGGCGGTTCATTATGCGCGGGACGGTTGGCCCAATGTTTCACGTGAAACCGCACGACAATCTTCGGGCGATTGGCCCCGGGCAATTGAGTGGTGGGGATCGGGGGCGCTCTGGCGAAGCGACTTTCAGGTGGAGCACAGCCGAGTGCCTCCGATCCCCACGGCCCGGATGCTTGTGAGGGCGACACGAACTTGGCACCGAGTGGTTTTAGCGTGACGAGACGCCACGCCTGCATGCGAGAGGGCGGGAATGTCGGAGGATTCGGAGCATCGGAATTCGTCTGAGTGAGATGTCTCTACGGGAGAGTGGTGTTTCACGTGAAACCAATGCGATCCAAAGGCCAGCCTCTCAGGGCGAGACGTGAGAGCAACGGACAGCCGGTTTGCTCGCCAAGAATGGCAGGCATGTTTCACGTGAAACCGCACGCACATCCTCGGGTGATTGCTCCCGGGCAATTGAGAGGTGGGGATCGGGGGCGCTCTGGCGAAGCGACTTTCAGGTGGAGCACAGCCGAGTGCCTCCGATCCCCACTGCCCGGAAGCTTGCGAGAGCGACACGAATTTGGCACCGAGTGGTTTTAGCGTGACGAGACGCCACGCCGGCATGCGAGAGGGCGGGAATGTCGGAGGCTTCGGAGCATCGGAATTCGTCTGAGTGAGATGTCTCTACGGGAGAGTGGTGTTTCACGTGAAACCAATGCGATCCAA
>NZ_CABPSN010000001.1 GCF_902459565.1 Pandoraea aquatica | reverse complement strand
GGTGGCGGTGGCGGCGGCGGCGGTGGCGGTGGTGGCGGTGGTGGCACCGGCGGCGGAGGCGGCGGCACCGGTGGTGGTGTTGGCGCAAGCAGCGGCGGTGGCGGTGGCGTCGGTGGTCCCGGCGGCCGTGGCATCGGCGGCGCTGCCGGCGGCGGCGGATTGGCTGCATTCGGCGGCCCCAGCGGTTTCGGCGGTGGCGGCGGATGCGCGATGAACGGCCAGGCTGGCGAGGAGCCATGTCCCTGAGCTAGTGGTGGGTGTGGGGCCTGCACGCGTTCGGCACAGCGCGTGCAGGCACTGGCCCTCGCATCGGTTGAGCTTGATGGTGTAGCGAGTCTCGCAGGTTGTTCGTCGGTTCCTGACGCGACCGGCTGGCGGCGTTGCCGCCAGCCGTGCCACCCCCCCGGCCCGTGATCAGGCTGTTCTCCCGGCGAAGCGCCCCTTCGGTGATCCGAGGGGGCGTTTTTTTTGATGGACGCCGCCTATCGATACGCTCAGGGGATATCGAAATACCGATTATGTATTTCGTGTAAACCCGCAGTTGTGGCAGCATCCGGGGTCTGGGTCGCCCGACATCGCCATGCGGCCGTGGCTGGTATGTCTGTCGCGCGTGACCGTTGCGGGCTCAACAGGCCCGCTCCCCCTCGCAACGACGCCCAACAGGCGTCGGACCACATAAGCAAAAAGGAGAAATCGCACATGCTGTCTCGTCAACTGATCAATGCGTTCCTCGGCGCAACGTTTGCGCTGGCCTCTCTCGGTGCCTCGGCCCAGACGGCCGACAAGCCCCTCAAGGTCGGCACGATGGCCGGCTCGGACGCGCAGATCTTCGAAGTGGTGAAAAAGGTGGCTGAAAAGCGCGGCCTGTTCATCAAGATCGTCGAATTCAGTGACTACGCACAGCCGAACGCCGCGCTCGACGCCGGCGACCTGGACGCCAACGGCTTCCAGCACAAGCCGTTCCTCGATAGCCAGGTCAAGGACCGTGGCTACAAGCTCACGACGGCTGGCCTCACTTACGTTTCGCCGCTGGGCTTCTATTCGAAGAAGTACAAGTCGCTCAAGGATCTGCCGAACGGCGCGCAAATCGGTATTCAGAACGATCCGTCGAACGGTAGCCGCGCGCTGCGTCTGCTGGCAAAGGAAGGTCTGATCAAGGTGAAGCCGGGTCTGGATGGCAAGAACATCACGCCGCTCGATATCGAGAACCCGAAGAAGTTCAAGATCCGCGAACTGGAAGCCGCACAACTGCCGCGCGCATTGCCGGATCTGGACGCTGCGTCGATCAACACGAACTTCGCCGCACAGGCGGGTCTGGTGCCCCAGCGTGACGCCATCGCCATCGAAGACCTGAAGGGCCCGTACGCCAACCTGATCGCCGTGCGCACGCAAGATCTGAACAAGCCGTGGGTCAAGCAACTGGTCGACGCCTACCATTCGGAAGAAGTGAAGCACTTCATCGACACGCAATTCAAGGGTGCGCTGATAGCGACGTGGTAAGCATTGAAATGCCGTGGGATGCGCGTCTCGCGCATTGATGGGCGGTAGCTCGCGTCAAATGAAACAGCCGGGGTCGGTTCATTTCGACCCCGGCTTTTTTACGTCCTCACGCCTGATATTTTGCGTCGCTGGCACGGTGGCGTTTGACTAGAATGAAAGTGTGATTCCTTTCGACGGGAGGCCGCCATGTCCATGATCAATGTCTCGATGATGCTGGTGGCGCTGCTCGTCGGCTTCGCCATCGGTATGCTCGTCGACCACTTCTGGGTCACGCATCACGATGAGCCGGCCGCGCACAAGCGCCTTGACTGGCACGAGATGTGGGACCGCATTCGTCATCAGCACTGAGGTATTCGCGCTGGATATTCGTGGGACGCGCGCAGGACGCGCACAGGACGCGCATTACCCGGCGCGAAGTTTTCGCCAGAGCGTCGAGCGGCTGATGCCGAGCGCTTCGCATGCGGCATTGCGGTCGCCGCCACAGGCGGCCAGCGTCGAGTGAATGCGTGCCAGCTCCTCGGCCGCACGACGCGCGCGCCCGGTCATCGGGGCGTCTGTCCCTTCGACGGTTGCGACGCTTATCCGCCCACCGTTCGCTTCTGAAACATCGAACGCGGTCGGTGGCGGTGTCGTGCCAAGCTCCGGCGCGATCTCGATCAGTCGCGCACGGCTAATCTCGCGAGCATCGACGACATCGGCGCACACGACCGCAATGCGCTCCAGCAAATTCTCCAGCTCCCGAACGTTCCCCGGCCAGCGATAGCTCGCGAGCAGCGGCAATAGCGACGCCTGTAAAGCATCGACGCTCATACGCGCGCCCGCCCGGGCCAGCGCGCGCTCAAGGAACAGCGGCGTGAGGCGCGGCAGGTCGTCCATGCGCTCGCGCAGCGGGGGCAGCACCATGCGCAGAATATTCAGACGGTAGTAAAGGTCTTCGCGAAACAGCCCGGCCGCGACTTGCTGGCGAAGATCGCGGTGCGTGGCAGCGATCACGCGCACGTCGCAAGGCACCGGTTCGTTCGCGCCGAGACGCAGGACTTCGCGCTCCTGCAACACGCGTAGCAGCCGGGTTTGCAGCGGCATCGGCATCTCGCCGATTTCATCGAGAAAGATCGTGCCGTTGTGCGCCGTCTCGAACAGACCGGCTTTGCCGCCGCGTCGCGCGCCGGAGAATGCGCCGTCTTCATACCCGAACAACTCGCTCTCGAGCAGCGTCTCCGGAAACGCGGCGCAGTTGATGGCGACGAACGGATAGTCGCGGCGACGGCTCGCGTTGTGAATTCCTTGCGCGAGCAATTCCTTACCCGTGCCGCTCTCGCCATGCACGAGCACCGTCGAATCGGTCTGCGCATAGCGGCGCGCGAGCGCGCGCACTTGCGTCATCGCCGCCGAATCGCCGATCAGATCGTCGAGCCGGTAGCGCGCCACGAGATGCCGGGGACGATGGCGCGAGCGCAATGAACGATCCACACGGGCGAACGATTGCGAGTCCTGACACGTCACGAGCGCGCCCGTGAGCGTGCCCTGATCCAGCAGGGGAATGCGGTTGATGACCCACGTCTTGCCCGCCATCGAGACGATCGCTTCGAGCTCGGCGCTCGCGCTCTCCAGCGTGCGGGCGATGTCGAGCGCGGGCGCGATGGTGTCGAGCGTGCGTCCGACGGCGTCCGCTGCCGTCACGCCGAGAATCCCGGCCATCGATGCGTTGATCGCTTCGATGCGTCCGTTCAGATCGACCGCGGCCACGCCTTCGTGCAGATGCCGCAACACCGTATCGAGACGCTCGCGCCGTTGTGCTTCGATGCGCCCGAGACGCGCGACTTCCAGTGCCGTGTCGAACGCTGCGCGCACCGAATCCTGCGAGTAGAGAAAGATGCCCGTGAGGCCGGCGCGCTCGGTCAGTTGCGTGACGAGACCCGGCCCGACGATGACGGCCATGCCGTCGTCGCGCAACCGGTGCACGAGGTCCTCGGCATTCTGGGCATCGACATAAGTGTGCTGGGAGATGTCGAGATGAAAGGCGCTCTTGAAGCGTTCGAACTCGGCGGCAGGGCGCGCGTATGACACGAGCGCGATGCGCGAGTCAGGGGACGACGCGGGCAAGGCGCGCCGCGCGCGGGCCAGCGCGTGCATCACGTCCGAGCCGGTGACTTTGACCAGCACCACGGGCAACGCAAGACGCTCCCGCAGGAAATCGCCGTTCGATCCGGCTGCGACGATACCGTCGACGCTCCCCGCGGGCAAGCGCTCCAGCGCTTCGATCACGGCCTCGTATCCCTTGTCGACGATGTGGACGTCGGCCTGTGCGGCGTAGTCCGGCACGATATCGCGATACAGCTCGCCGAGCTTGCTGATGCCGACGGCCCAGATCACCGGCTTTCGCATCGCAGGAACCGTGGGCGCACGCGCCACGCCTGCGGCACTCGCAGGCAGGCGGGACGGCATCTCAGTGGGTATCGAATTCGACATGGTGGCTGACGGCAAGGGGTATGCGTCGAATCGTAGCATGTTGCGACGATATGTTTCATTATGTGTTTCAAATTGAAACGCGGTGCGACCGTCACATTCGCCCTAAAGTGACATTTACCTTGACGTAAACGTCATGCAGGCGAAGAATTTCCGTCGATAAATGAATGCGTTAGCGCGGTGAAGCGAGCGGCGATGCGCGAGCGCCCGACCGGCTGGCACGGCCATTGCTATTCAGAAGCCTGCTATTCAACCCACGTGCGATCCGGTGGCATTCCGTCCATCCGGCGCGCAAGACACGACCGAGGGATTCAAGTGACGCAAACCATTCGTTCGGCCGGCGCCGCCTTCCGCGAGGCCGTCAAGACCGAGCAACCGTTGCAGGTTGTCGGTGCCATCAATGCCAACCACGCGCTGCTTGCCAAGGCGGCCGGTTTCAAGGCGATCTATCTGTCCGGCGGCGGTGTCGCTGCCGGTTCGCTGGGGTTGCCCGATCTGGGCATCTCGACGCTCGACGACGTGCTTACCGATGTGCGCCGCATTACCGACGTGTGCGATCTGCCGCTGCTGGTGGACGTCGACACGGGCTTCGGTCCGTCGGCCTTCAACATTGCACGCACGGTGCAGTCGCTCATCAAGTTCGGCGCGGGCGCGATGCATATCGAAGATCAGGTGGGCGCGAAGCGTTGCGGCCATCGTCCCGGCAAGGCGATCGTGACGCAGCAGGAGATGGTCGACCGCATCAAGGCGGCCGTCGACGCACGCACCGATGAGAATTTCGTCATCATGGCCCGCACCGATGCACTGGCCGTCGAGGGTCTTCAGGCCGCCATCGACCGCGCGTGTGCGTGCGTCGAGGCGGGTGCCGACATGATTTTCCCCGAAGCGATGACCGAACTGCCGATGTACCGCCAGTTCTCCGACGCCGTGAAGGTGCCTGTGCTCGCGAACATCACCGAGTTCGGTTCGACGCCGCTGTTCACCGTGGAAGAACTCAAGAGCGCGCAGGTCGGTCTGGTGTTGTATCCGCTCTCGGCATTCCGAGCGATGAACAAGGCGGCGGAAAACGTCTATCACACGATTCGTCGCGACGGCACGCAAAAGGCTGTGCTCGACACGATGCAAACGCGCGCCGAGCTCTATGAGAGCATCGGCTACCACGCTTACGAACAGAAGCTCGACGCGCTGTTCGCCCAACAGAAATAACGAACCCCTGATCCTGGAGGAATGAGCATGAGCGAGACGACTGCCACCGGCTTCAAGCCGAAGAAATCCGTCGCCCTGTCGGGTGTGACCGCAGGTAACACGGCGCTGTGTACCGTGGGCCGTTCGGGCAACGATCTGCACTATCGCGGCTACGACATTCTGGATCTGGCCCAGACCTCGGAGTTCGAAGAGATCGCGTATCTGCTGGTCTACGGCAAGCTGCCGAACGTGGCGGAACTGCGTGGCTACAAGGCCAAGCTCAAGGCGCTGCGCGGCCTGCCCGCCGCTGTGAAGGACGCCCTCGAAGCCGTGCCGGCCGCCGCCCACCCGATGGACGTGATGCGCACCGGCGTGTCGGTGCTCGGCACCGTGCTGCCGGAGAAGGACGATCACAACATTCCGGGCGCACGCGACATCGCCGACCGTCTGATGGCCAGCCTCGGCTCGATGCTGCTTTACTGGTATCACTACAGCCAGAATGGCGTGCGCATCGACGTGGAAACGGACGACGACAGCATTGGCGGTCACTTCCTGCATCTGCTGCACGGCGAGAAGCCGTCGGACCAGTGGGTGCGCGCGATGCACACCTCGCTGATTCTGTACGCGGAGCACGAATTCAACGCATCGACCTTCACCGCACGCGTGATCGCGGGCACGGGGTCGGACATGCACTCGGCGATTACCGGTGCTATCGGCGCGCTGCGCGGTCCGAAGCACGGCGGCGCGAACGAAGTCGCGTTCGAAGTGCAAAAGCGTTACAACTCGCCGGACGAAGCCGAGGCCGACATCCGTCAGCGCGTTGAGAACAAGGAAGTGATCATCGGCTTCGGTCACCCGGTCTACACCGTGAGCGATCCGCGCAACAAGGTCATCAAGGAAGTGGCACACGAGTTGTCGAAAGAACAGCAGAATACGGCGATGTACGACATTGCCGAGCGTCTGGAATCGGTGATGTGGGACGTCAAGAAGATGTTCCCGAACCTCGACTGGTTCAGCGCCGTGAGCTATCACATGATGGGCGTGCCGACGGCAATGTTCACGCCGCTGTTCGTGATCGCGCGCACGTCGGGCTGGAGTGCGCACATCATCGAGCAGCGCATCGACAACAAGATCATTCGTCCGAGCGCTAACTACACCGGTCCGGAAGATCAGCAGTTCGTGCCGATCGACAAGCGTTAAGTCTGTTCAGCGCCTCGGCGAGGGCCGGGGAACGGCAGTAGCGGGATTCCTGCTGCCGTTCCGCGCCTGAGCCGGGGCGTCGCAGTTCCGTGCTTTTCCGTCGCTGCTTCGTTATACGCATCGCGCATCGCACACACCGTGCGCGCCAAACTGCCACCGGCCGGGCCGACACCTTCCTCACATGATGAACACCGAATACCGTAAATCCCTGCCCGGGACGTCGCTCGATTACTTCGACGCCCGTGCTGCCGTCGAGGCCATTGCCCCGGGCGCTTACGACACGCTGCCGTACACCTCGCGCGTGCTGGCCGAAAATCTCGTGCGCCGCTGCGATCCGGCCGCGCTCACCGACTCGCTCAAGCAACTGATCGAGCGACGTCGCGATCTCGATTTCCCGTGGTTCCCCGCCCGTGTGGTGTGCCACGACATTCTCGGTCAGACGGCGCTCGTCGACCTCGCCGGCCTGCGCGACGCCATCGCGGCGCAAGGCGGTGACCCGGCGCTGGTCAACCCGGTGGTGCCGACCCAACTGGTGGTCGATCACTCGCTGGCCGTCGAGTGTGGCGGCTTCGACCCTGATGCGTTCGCGAAGAACCGCGCCATCGAAGATCGTCGTAACGAAGACCGCTTCGACTTCATCAACTGGACGAAGAAGGCGTTTCGCAACGTCGACGTGATTCCGCCGGGCAACGGCATCCTGCACCAGATCAATCTCGAGCGCATGAGCCCGGTGATTCAGGTGGCGGACGGTGTCGCCTATCCCGATACGCTCGTGGGCACCGATTCGCACACGCCGATGGTCGATGCGCTGGGCGTGATCGCCATTGGCGTGGGCGGGCTGGAAGCGGAGAGTGTGATGCTTGGGCGCGCGTCGTGGATGCGTTTGCCGGACATCGTCGGTGTGGAGCTGACGGGCAAGCCGCAGCCGGGCATTACCGCCACGGACATCGTGCTCGCGCTGACCGAATTCCTGCGTAAGGAAAAGGTCGTGTCCGCGTATCTGGAGTTCTACGGCGAAGGGGCTGCGAACCTCACGCTGGGCGACCGCGCGACGATCTCGAACATGGCGCCGGAGTTCGGTGCGACGGCAGCGATGTTCTACATCGACGCACAAACCATCAAGTACCTCAAACTCACCGGCCGTGACGACGCGCTCGTCGCGCTGGTCGAGACCTATGCGAAGCAAACCGGTCTGTGGGCCGATACGCTGACGAAGGCCGAGTACGAGCGCGTGCTGACGTTCGATCTGTCGAGCGTGGTGCGCAACATCGCCGGTCCGTCGAACCCGCATAAGCGTGTGCCGACGAGCGAACTGGCTGCACGTGGCATCAGCGGCACGGTCGAGAACGAACCGGGACTGATGCCGGATGGCGCGGTTATCATCGCCGCCATCACGAGCTGCACGAACACCAACAACCCGCGCAACATGATCGCGGCGGGTCTCTTCGCGCGCAACGCCAACCGCGCGGGCCTCGTGCGCAAGCCGTGGGTCAAGAGTTCGCTCGCGCCCGGCTCGAAGGCCGTCACGCTGTATCTGGAAGCAGCGGGTCTCCTGCCGGAACTGGAGGCGCTCGGCTTCGGCGTGGTCGCCTACGCGTGCACGTCGTGCAACGGCATGTCGGGTGCGCTCGATCCGGTGATCCAGAAGGAAGTCGTCGAGCGTGACCTGTACGCGACGGCTGTCCTCTCGGGCAACCGCAACTTCGACGGCCGCATTCACCCGTATGCGAAGCAGGCGTTTCTCGCCTCGCCGCCGCTGGTGGTCGCTTACGCCATTGCCGGGACCATCCGCTTCGATATCGAGAAGGACGTGCTTGGTGTCGACGCTCACGGCAAGCCGATCAGGCTCGCCGACCTGTGGCCGAGCGACGAAGAGATCGATGCCATCATCGCGAGCAGCGTCAAACCGGAGCAGTTCCGCCGTGTGTACGAGCCGATGTTTGCCGCATCGGTGGATCACGGCGAACGGGCCGAGCCGCTGTACGACTGGCGTGAGATGAGCACGTATATCCGCCGCCCGCCGTACTGGGAGGGGGCACTCGCCGGTGAGCGCACGCTGAGCGGCATGCGCGCGCTGGCCGTGCTCGGCGACAACATCACGACCGACCACCTCTCGCCGTCGAACGCCATCATGGCCGACAGCGCTGCGGGCGAATACCTCGCGAAGATGGGCCTGCCGGAAGAGGACTTCAACTCGTACGCGACGCACCGTGGCGATCACCTCACGGCGCAGCGCGCCACGTTCGCCAACCCGACGCTCAAGAACGAGATGGTCGTGGTTGACGGTCAGGTCAAGGCGGGGTCGCTCGCGCGCATCGAGCCGGAAGGCCGCGTGACGCGCATGTGGGAGGCCATCGAGACGTACATGGCGCGCAAGCAGCCGCTCATCGTGATCGCCGGCGCCGACTACGGTCAGGGGTCGTCGCGTGACTGGGCGGCGAAGGGCGTGCGTCTGGCGGGCACCGAAGCCATCGTCGCCGAAGGCTTCGAGCGCATTCACCGCACCAACCTCGTCGGCATGGGCGTGTTGCCGCTGGAGTTCAAGCCGGGCACGAACCGCAAGACGCTGGGCATCGACGGCAGCGAGACGTTCGATGTGATCGGCGAGCGCACGCCGCGTGCCGACTTGACGCTGGTCATTCATCGCAAGAACGGTGAGCGCGTCGAGGTGCCGGTGACGTGCCGTCTCGACACCGCCGAAGAAGTCTCGATCTACGAGGCGGGCGGGGTGCTTCAGCGCTTCGCGCAGGACTTTCTGGAATCGTCGCAGGCAGCCGCCTGAGGAGAGATGTGATGGCGCATCAGCCACAAATTCGCATTCCCGCCACGTACATGCGTGGCGGCACGAGCAAGGGCGTGTTCTTCCGCTTGCAGGACCTGCCCGCCGCCGCGCAGACCCCGGGCGCGGCCCGCGACGCATTGCTCATGCGTGTGATCGGCAGTCCGGACCCGTACGGCAAGCAGATCGACGGCATGGGCGGCGCGACGTCGAGCACCAGCAAGACGGTCATCATCGCCAAGAGCGAGCGCCCCGGGCACGATGTGGACTATCTGTTCGGGCAAGTCTCCATCGACCAGAAGTTCGTCGACTGGAGCGGCAACTGCGGCAATCTGTCGGCGGCCGTCGGCCCGTTCGCGATCAGCGGCGGGCTGGTGGACCCGGCGCGCGTGCCGCGCGATGGCGTGGCCGTCGTTCGCATCTGGCAGGCCAACATCGGCAAGACGATCGTCGCACATGTGCCGATGACGGCCGGTGCGGTGGAGGAAACCGGCGACTTCGAACTCGACGGCGTGACGTTCCCGGCCGCCGAAGTGCAGCTCGAATTTCTCGACCCGGCCGCCGAAGAAGAGGGTGATGGCGGCGGTGGTGCCATGTTCCCGACCGGCAATCTCGTCGACGATCTGGAAGTCCCCGGTGTGGGCACGTTCAAGGCGACGATGATCAACGCGGGCATCCCGACGATCTTCCTGAACGCCGAGGAGATCGGCTACAAGGGCACCGAGTTGCAGGACGCCATCAACAGCGATCCGAAGGCGCTCGCCATGTTCGAGACGATCCGTGCGCACGGCGCGATTCGCATGGGGTTGATCAAGGATGTGTCGGAAGCGGCTACGCGTCAGCACACGCCGAAGGTCGCGTTCGTGGCGAAACCGGCGGACTACACGGCGTCGAGCGGCAAGGCGGTGAACGCTGCGGATGTCGATCTGCTCGTGCGCGCGATGTCGATGGGCAAGTTGCATCACGCGATGATGGGCACGGCAGCCGTGTGTATCGGCGCGGCAGCATCGATTCCGGGCACGCTCGTGAATCTGGCGGCCGGCGGCGGTGAGCGTAACGCGGTACGCTTCGGTCATCCGTCCGGCACATTGCGTGTCGGGGCGGAAGCCAACAAGGAAGGCGGCGAATGGACGGTCACGAAGGCCATCATGAGCCGTAGTGCCCGTGTGCTGATGGAAGGCTGGGTGCGTATTCCGGGAGATGCCTTCTGAGCGGGCGCTGACCCGGTACCGAACTGTCTCGCCTCACAGGAGGTCGTCAATGTCCGCAGGTGCTTCGAACGTTGCGAATGTGCGTCCCTCGCCCGACAAAGTCCTGACGGACATTGCCGACTACGTCCTGACCTACGAGATCCGCAGCGATCCCGCCTTCGACACCGCACGCAACTGTCTCATCGACACGCTTGGGTGCGGCTTCGAAGCGCTCTCTTATCCCGCGTGCACCAAGCTGCTCGGCCCCATTGTGCCGGGCACCGTCGTGCCGAACGGCGCAAAGGTGCCGGGCACACCGTATCAGCTTGACCCGGTGCAGGCCGCGTTCAGTCTGGGCGCGATGATTCGCTGGCTCGACTTCAACGACACGTGGCTGGCGGCCGAGTGGGGGCATCCGTCGGATAACCTCGGCGGCATTCTGATGACGGCCGACTGGCTCTCGCGCACGGCGGTGGCGCAGGGGCAGCCGCCGCTGACGATGCGGCACGTGCTCACGGCGATGATCAAGGCGCACGAGATTCAGGGGTGTCTCGCGCTGGAGAACTCGTTCAATCAGGTCGGGCTCGATCACGTGGTGCTGGTCAAGGTGGCGTCGACGGCAGTCGTCGGCGAAATGCTGGGCCTGTCGCGCGACGAACTGATCGATGCGCTCTCGCTGGCGTTCGTCGATGGGCAGAGCCTGCGCACGTATCGTCACGCGCCGAACACCGGTAGCCGCAAGTCTTGGGCGGCAGGCGATGCGACGAGCCGCGCGGTGCGTCTCGCGCTCATGGCGCGCACCGGCGAGATGGGGTATCCGTCGGTGCTCACGGCAAAGACGTGGGGCTTTTACGACGTGCTGTTCAAAGGCAAGCCGTTCGCGTTCCAGCGGCCTTACGGGTCGTATGTGATGGAGAACGTGCTGTTCAAGATTTCCTTTCCGGCCGAGTTCCATGCGCAGACGGCGGCCGAGGCCGCGATGACGTTGCACCGTCAGTTGCTGGCGATGGGGCGTAGCGCGCAGGACATCCGCTCGGTGAAGATTCGCACGCACGCGGCGGCGATTCGCATCATCGACAAGCAAGGGCCGCTCGCCAATCCGGCGGACCGCGATCACTGCATCCAGTACATGGTGGCGGTGCCGTTGCTGTTCGGACGGCTGACAGCGGCCGACTACGAAGACGATGTGGCTGCCGACCCGCGCATCGATGCATTGCGTGCGGGCATCGTGTGCGAGGAAGACCCGCAATTCACCCGCGACTATCACGATCCCGACAAGCGTTCGATTGCTAACGGCCTGACCGTCACGCTGAACGACGGTACGGTGCTCGATGAAGTGCTCGTCGAGTATCCGATCGGCCATAAGCGACGTCGCGACGAAGGCATCCCGTTGCTGGTGGAGAAGTTCAGAACGAATCTCACGCGTCGCTTCGCCGCGCGGGCGCAGGCACGCATTCTCGACGTGGCACTGGATCAGCAGCGACTCGAAGCCATGCCCGTCCATCAGTTTGTGGACTTGATGGTGTGAGGGGACGAGCGGCATGACGTCCGTCCACACCCTAGGCACGGCGCTGGTCGTCGGTGCGACGGGCGCGACAGGCCGACTCCTCGTGCAGCAACTGCTCACGCGGGGCTGGCACGTGCGGGCGATTGTGCGCTCGCGCGAGTCGCTTGAGGCGCTTGAGGCGCTGACAGGTCACGCTCAACTGTCGCTCGTGCAGGCCAACGTGCTCGATCTGAGCGACGGCGCGTTGGCCGACCACGTTGCCGGTTGCGACGCAGTGGCGTCGTGTCTCGGGCACAACCTCACCCTCAAGGGCATTTACGGCGAACCGCGTCGACTCGTCACCGAAGCGACGCGGCGTTTGTGCCACGCCATCAAGGTCAGCGGCCGGGCATCGGCGGTTCGCTTCGTGCTGATGAACACCTCCGGCAACCGTAACCGCGATCTTGTCGAGCCGGTATCGTTCGCGCAGCGGTGCGTCATCGGCGCGGTTCGCCTGCTGCTTCCGCCACACGCCGACAACGAGGCCGCTTCGGACGTGCTGCGCGTCGAAATCGGTCGTCACGATCCGGCCATCGAATGGACGGTGGTGCGTCCGGACAGTCTTGTCGATCACGCCGACGTCACCGGGTACGAAGCGCACCCGTCGCCAATCCGAAGTGCGCTGTTCGACGCGGGCAAGACGAGTCGTATCAACGTTGCCCACTTCATGGCCGACCTGATCACGCAAGACGGTGTCTGGCGTCGGTGGCGACACCAGATGCCTGTGCTTTACAACGTTGAAACGCTGTCGTCCGGTGATGTGGTTGTGCCGCGCAATCCGCCCAGCCAGTGAAGCGCGAGGGCCAGCGCGCCGAGTGCAATGCCCAGACTCACAACGCCCGTCCATCCGAAACGCGCCATCAGCCAACCGCTTACCGTCGCGCCCACTGCGCCGCCGAAGAAGGTCGCCGTCATGTACAGGCTATTGATGCGGCCCTGCGCTTTCGGGTCGACGGCGAAGGCGCGCGTCTGGTTGGAGACGAGACCCGCCTGCACGCCGATGTCGAGCACGATCACTCCGATCACGAGCCACGCCAGCGAGAGGTTCGCGCCCCCGAGCAGCACGTAGCTGAGCGTGACGATGCCGATGCTCACGCCGATCACACCGCGCGGGCCGAGCTTGTCGGTGGCGCGTCCGCCGAATGACGCAGCGAACGCACCGGCCGCACCGATGATGCCAAACGCACCGGCCCACGCACTGCCGAGATGCCACGGGCCGTCGGCGAGCAGCGCCGCCAGATTCACCCAGAACGCGTTGAAGCACGCCCAGAGCAGCGCCTGAACCGTCATCGACTCGCGCAGGGGACGATGGTCGCGCGCCAACGGCCACAACGACGCCAACAGACGGCCATAAGACAGGTCCGTGCTCGGACGACCCTTCGGCAACAACATCGCGGCGGCGATCCACACCGGGATCATGAAGGCGGCTTCCACGCCATAGACGGCGCGCCATCCGAACCCTTCACCGACAATGCCCGCAATCGTTCGTCCGAGCAGAATGCCGATCATGATGCCGCTCACGACGGTGCCGACCGCCCGGCCGCGCTGACTGGGCTGGGACATGACGGCGGCGAACGGTACCAGTTGCTGCGGCACGCAGCACACGATACCCAGACCGAACGATGCGCCAATCAACGCCCCAATGCCCGGTGCGAATGTCGCGGCCAGTGCGAAGCAGAAGGCCAGCGCAATTTGCACGAGCACGAGTTTGCGACGGTCGTACCGGTCGCCCAGCGGCAGCAACAACGCGAGCCCGACGGAGAAGCCAAGCAACGCGGCGGCCGCGACGAGGTCCACCGTCCCGAGATCGACGCGCATGTCCGCGGCAATCAACGGCAGAATCGGCTGCGTGCAGTAGATGTTGGTGACGACCGCACCGGCAATCACACCCATCATCACGATCTTGCTGCGCGAGGCGATTTCATGTGCCGCATGCGGCGGCGGGGTGGTAGGGCTGGCTGGGGGATTGGACGGGGACACGATGCGCTCCTGAAATGACGATGAACGGTGCGCGAGGGGCTTGTGTCAGGAGACGACCATGCCTCACCGCGCTCTGGCCTCGACATTACGTGGTTGCATCTACGTAGAGAATCCATCAAGATCAGGAATTATCTTTCCAAAATTTGGTAGGGTCCATGAATCGACTCGAATCCATGTCGATCCTGATCGCGGTGGTCGATGCGGGCAGTTTGTCGGCGGCGGCACGCGCGCTCGGCATGCCGCTCGCGACCGTCAGTCGTAAAGTCGGGGAGCTGGAAGCGCATCTGAAAACGCGACTGCTGCATCGCACGACGCGTCAGTTATCGCTGACCGAAGCAGGCAGTGCGTACGTGGCCGCGTGTCGCAGAATTCTCGAAGAGATCGGTGAAGCGGAGCGCACGGCGACCGGGGAATATGCAACGCCGAAAGGTGAACTGGTGCTGACCGCGCCCGTCGTGTTCGGTCGACTGCACGTGCTGCCGGTCGTGGCGGAGTTCCTCGCGCAGTACCCGGAGATCGACGTCAGTCTTCTGTTGACCGACCGCGTCGTGCATCTGATGGACGAGCAGGCGGACGTGGCACTGCGCATCGGTCACTTACCGGACAGCTCGATGGTGGCGTCAAGCATCGGGAACGTGCGACGCGTTGTCTGTGCCAGCCCGGAATATCTTGCGACGCATGGCGAACCGAAGCAGCCGCACGACCTCACCGGTCAGGCGTGCATTACGTTCGAGGTGCTGGCGTCGCGGCGTGCGTGGGAGTTTGGCGAGGGGCGAACCGGGCAATCGGTGCCGATTCGCTCGCGGCTCGCGGTGAACACCGCCGAAGCGGCGATCTCGGCAGCGGTCCTGGGTGTGGGTTTCGTGAGAGTGCTGTCGTATCAGGTGGCGCAAGCCGTGCGTGAGGGTGCGCTGCGGGTGGTGCTGGACCACTTCGAAGCCGCCCCGCTTCCCGTCAATCTGGTGCACAAGGGGCAAACGCCGTTGCCCCTGAAGCTGCGTGCGTTTCTCGACTTTGCCGCGCCACGTCTACGGGCACGGATCGCCTGATCCCTGCGCTCAACCCTTGTGCGTGTAACGCAACCGTGCCATCTGTTCGGCGCTATCGGTCAGCAGACCGGCGGCGTCGGCAATGGCTTTCTCCAGCGTCGTCGGACCGAACGTCAGCGAGAAGCAGCCGGAGAAGACACGCGACAGACTCTCCAGCGCCGTGCGGTCGATGGCCCCCGAGAGAAGCGATGCCGTGGCACCTGCCTTGATAGCGACCTGCGCCGCGATCATCGGCGTTTTGCCTGAGAGCGTCTGACCGTCGCTGCGACCTTCGCCGGTGATCAGCCAGTCGGCACCTTCCACCGCTTGCGGCAGTCCCACGCGCTCGGCCACGACTTCCGCGCCGGAGCGGAACTGCGCACCCAGCAGATGCAGCGCGAAGCCCAAACCCCCGGCGGCACCCGCGCCCGCGCGGCTCGCGGCCTCGCTGGCGTTGAACGCGCGGTGAGCGTGTCCGGCGAAGTGGGCGATGGCGCGGTCGAGCGGCTCGACCTGCGTTTCGCTCACGCCCTTCTGCGGGCCGAAGATAGCCGTCGCGCCTTGTTGACCGTTCAGCGGATTGTTGACGTCCGACATGGCGACCAGTTCGCAATCCTTCAGGCGTGCGTCGAGCCCGTTCAGATCGATCGACGCCACGCGATGCAGCGCAGCCGGGACCGGTTGCACTTCTTCGCCGGCTTCGTCGAGCAAACGCGCACCGAGGCCAACGAGCAGACCCGCACCGCCATCGTTCGTGCTGCTGCCGCCCAGACCGATCAGCACGCGGCGCGCACCGGTATCGAGCAGCGCACGCAGCAACTCGCCAAGGCCGACCGTCGAGCGCTCGGCCACCGGCGTCTGCATGCCGACCGGGTCGGTAATGCTCACCACGTTGGCGCTTTCCAGCACGCCGGTGCCGTCGGGCATGACGCCGTACTCGGCCGTCACCGACGCCTTGCCCGCGCCACGCACGGACAGCGGCACGCGACGCCCGCCAGCGGAGAGCAGGGCGTCGAGCGTACCTTCGCCACCGTCGGCCATCGGGCGCAAACGCAGATCGGCCTGCGGCAGCACGCGGGCGATGCCGGCGGCGATGGCTTGCGCCACTTCAGGCGCGCTCAGCGAACCTTTGAACGAATCGGGGGCGATGACGATGATCGGGGCTTGCGCATTGCTGGACATGGAAATCGGGACAGTCGCAAAAAGTGAAACGGGTTGGCTGGCGTCACGTGTGCTCGCTATGCGCTTGTTGTTATCGCTTATGGCGTTCCGGCGAGGCGGTGAGTTGTCCGCAAACCGGTGGCAGGGCACACGCTGTCTCGCTGCCGGGTGGGGCGCGAGGCGGTGCGGCGAGTGTGACAGAAACCAGCAATATACGCGATTCGGGCCTGCGCGCATTGCGCGAATTGCCATGCTATGAATAACGCGAGTAAGATGAGCGCCAACTGACGGTGCGCCGCCCGATAGGCTACAAAGCCCGTGGAATCAATGTGCGGGACATGTGTGGGTGCGTACCGGGCCGGTCGTCCAGCGGATCGCGATTTAGCGGTATTCGGGACGTCAGGCCAACCAACAAGACCAAGACGGCGCGCGCGACGGCTTCGCACGGATGCATCAAGACATCCTCTGGCCACCGCACCATCTCGCGCCGTGATCAGATACCAGCATGTGTGGAGCGGGGCAATGGACCGGGGCATCAACACGAATTCCGACACGGCGCGCGGGGCGAAGCGTCGTGTGGCAAGCGCGCTTGCCGCAGCGGGCCTGACATTCGCTGCGCTGCTCGCCGGGTGCGCGCAAACGGCACCCGTCGCCGCGCATGACGATCCGCCCGTGGGCAGCGTTGCCGATGTCGCGCCGGAGCACGTCAAAGTCGAGACGTTGCCCGCCTACCGCGACACCATCGACGACGCGCGGGGCAACGGCGCCGTCTGGCAGGGATCCTCGAAGAAGGCTTTCGCGCGCGTGAGCGCCTGCACGGCCCGGCTGTGGAAGAAGCAAGTGCCTTACGCGCGTTTGCAACGGGTGAAGGCGGGCACGGGCCAGACCCTTGAACTCTCCTCGAACGACGACGGCATTCTCGCCATCCTCGACCTCGCACCGCGCAAGCCGGGTAGCGAGGGCTCGCTCTATCTCGGCTCGACCGGTCCGCAATCGCTCGCCGACGCAGTACGCCAATGCCTTTGAGGGCGTGACCGGTCACACGCCGGTCACGGCGGTGTCATACAACGGCGGGGTATCATGACGGCGAACGCGCGGCCAGCCGGGCTGCGCGATGCTTTTTCTTTGCGCGTGCGTGCCGATGTCTCATACCGAATCCGCCGAATCCGTCGATGTCTCCGAAGGTCCGGTCGCGGCTGGCGACGCTGGCCAGGCGTCGCTGAACCCACGTCAACAGTCGCTTTTCGACGCAGTGCGCCGCGACGGCTTTCTCACAGTCGACGAACTCGCTGCGCGCTTCGACGTCACGCCGCAAACCATCCGGCGTGACATCAACTTCCTCGCCGAGCGCAAATGGGTGCGCCGCTATCACGGCGGCGTCGGCCTGCCCGGCGGCGCGGAGAACGAAGCGTACGACGCCCGTCAAACGCAACTGGCCGACGAAAAGCGCCGCATCGCGGTGCGTCTCGCCGAGCAAATCCCCGATCACGCCTCCCTCTTCATTAACCTGGGCACCACGACGGAAGCCGTCGCGCGGGCGTTGTCGCGTCACCGGGGGCTGCGCGTCATTACGAACAACCTGCACGTGGCGGCCATGATGAGTGGCTACGCCGACGCGGAAGTCATCGTCACGGGCGGCGTGGTGCGCGCCCGGGATCAGGGGGTGACGGGCGAGGCCACGCTCGATTTCATCCGCCAGTTCAAGGTCGACTTCGGCATCGTCGGTATCTCCGCCATCGATGCCGACGGCACGCTGCGCGACTTCGATTACCGCGAAGTGCGTGTGGCCGAGGCCATCATCGCGCAGTCGCGCACGGTGTTTCTGGCGGCCGATCACAGCAAGTTCGGACGTCCGGCGCTGGTGCGACTGGGGCATCTCTCTCAGGTCGACGCGCTGTTCACCGATCGCCCGGTGCCCGCAAGCATGGACGCAGTGATCGCCGAGGCCGGCACGTTGATTCACGTCGCAGACTGATCGTCCACGCGAATTCGCGCATCGATCCGATGAAATGTGCGAATTCGAAACTCATGACGCGTGATCTGTTAGAATTCGAATGTTGATGTTCGTAAACGAACATTTAAGCGCATCAAAGCGAACATTTCCGAACTTTCCCTGACTTAACCCCCATCGCTGGGAGTGACGACGTGCAGACACCCGCTCAAACGCCATCGGACAACGGCTCGGCCCCTTTGGCGTCGGCCCCGATTTCCGCCCCTTATGACTTGCTGGTCGTGGGCGGCGGCATTAACGGCACCGGCATCGCACGTGACGCCGCCGGTCGCGGCCTGCGCGTGTTGCTCGTCGAGCAGGACGATCTGGCATCGCACACCTCGTCGGCCAGCACCAAGCTGATCCACGGCGGTCTGCGCTATCTCGAGTACTACGAATTCGGACTGGTCCGCAAAGCGCTGCAAGAGCGAGAAGTGCTGCTGCGTGCGGCCCCTCACATCATGTGGCCGCTGCGCTTTGTCATGCCGCATATGCCGAACCTGCGTCCCGCCTGGATGATCCGCGCGGGGCTGTTTCTTTACGATCATCTGGCGCGTCGCGAAATTCTGCCGGGTTCGCGCGGCATCGATCTGCGTCAGCATCCCGCGGGGGCGCCGCTGCGTCAGGACCTCACGCGCGGCTTCGTCTATTCGGACGGTTGGGTGCAGGACGCGCGACTGGTCGTGCTCAACGCACAGGACGCTGCCGAACGCGGCGCGACCATCCTCACGCGCACGCGTCTGGTCGGGGCAGAGCGCGGCGAGCACTCGTGGACGGCACAACTGGAGACGACCAACGGTGAGCGTCAGACCGTGCGGGCGCGCGCCATCGTCAACGCAGCGGGGCCGTGGGTCGGTCATTTGCTGGGCGACGTGCTGCGTCAGCCGGCAACGCATCGCATCCGCAACGTCAAGGGCAGTCACATCGTCACGCGCAAGCTGTTCGATCACGACCACGCCTACATCTTCCAGAATCCCGACAAGCGCATCATCTTTGCGATTCCGTACGAGCGCGATTTCACGCTGATCGGCACGACCGATCTCGAATACCTGGGCGACCCCGCGAAGGTCGAGATCAATGAAGACGAGATCGCTTACCTCTGCAAGTCGGCGAGCGAGTACTTCACCAAGCCGATCGTGCCCGCCGATGTCGTGTGGACGTATGCGGGCGTGCGTCCGCTGATGGAGGAGGAAGTGTCGAATCCGTCGGCCGTCACGCGCGATTACAAGCTCGAACTCGACGCCCCTGGCACGCGCGCACCGCTGCTCTCCGTGTTCGGCGGCAAGATCACGACGTACCGGCGTCTTGCGGAAGAAGCGATGTCACATCTGCATGGTGCGCTGGGCTTCACGCATGGCGACTGGACGGCGGGTGCACCGCTGCCGGGCGGCGATATGGCCGAGCCCGACGCAGGGGTGTTCGAGACTTCGCTGCGCGCGCAAATGCCCTGGCTGCCTTCGTCGCTGGCCTATCGTTACGCGCACACCTACGGAACGCGCACGCACGTGCTGGTGGGCGACGCGAACTCGCTCGACGGTCTCGGCACCCGCATCTGCGGCGATCTCTATGAAGCCGAACTGCGCTATCTCGTGCAGTACGAGTGGGCGCGCACGGCGCAGGACGTCCTGTGGCGACGGACCAAACTCGGTCTGCACGTCGGCAAGGAAGGCGCGGCCAGCGTCGAGCGATGGTTTGCTCAGCATCTGGAAATGGCGGCCTGAGCGTCGTCGGACGTCATCGCAATATCGCAACAGCAGGTCAAAAAATAAGCTGTATCAAGGAGACGAATGCCATGGCAGGAGGCGCATACATCCTCGCGTTCGATCAGGGCACGACGAGTTCCCGAGCGCTGCTGTTCGATCGCGACGGTCATGTTGTCGCGACCGCGCAGAAGGAGTTCCGTCAGATCTACCCGCATCCGGGTTGGGTCGAGCACGATCCGCGTGAAATCTGGTCGACGCAGGCCGGTGTCGCCGCTGAAGCGCTGACCCACGCCGGTGTCGGTGGCAGCGATATCGCCGCCATCGGCATCACGAACCAGCGCGAGACGACCGTCGTGTGGGATCGTCGCACGGGTGAGCCGGTGTATAACGCCATCGTCTGGCAGGATCGCCGCACGGCCGATTTCTGCGACGCGCTGCGTGCGCAAGGCAACGAGGCGCTCGTCGCACAGCGCACCGGTTTGCGCATCGATTCGTACTTCTCGGGCAGCAAGATCCGCTGGATTCTCGATAACGTCGACGGCGCGCGCGAAGCGGCCGACGCGGGGCATCTCGCGTTTGGCACCGTCGATAGCTGGCTCGTGTGGCATCTGACTGGCGGCAAGCTGCACATCACCGATGTGTCGAATGCGTCGCGCACGATGCTCTTCAACATCCACTCGCTCGAATGGGACGACGAACTGCTGGCGCTGCTCGATGTGCCGCGCAGCATGCTGCCTGACGTCCGATCGTCGAGCGAAGTCTATGGACACACGGCCACGCCGCTGTTCTCCGCTCCGGTGCCGATCGCCGGGATCGCGGGCGATCAGCAGGCGGCGCTGTTCGGGCAGATGTGTCTGTCGCCGGGCATGGTGAAGAACACCTACGGCACGGGCTGCTTTATGGTGATGAACACCGGCGACAAGCCGCAGGCGTCGAGCCATAACCTGCTCACTACGGTGGCCTGGAAGATCGGCGACCGGGTCGATTACGCGTTGGAGGGCAGCATCTTCATCGGCGGCGCGGTCGTGCAATGGCTGCGTGACGGGCTGGGCATCATTCGCCATTCGCGCGATGTCGAAGCGCTTGCCACCAGCGTGCCCGATGCCGACGGCGTCGTGCTCGTGCCTGCATTCGCCGGACTCGGTGCACCGCACTGGCAGCCGCGTGCGCGCGGCACGCTGTTCGGCGCAACGCGAGGCACCACGGCCGCACACGTGGCACGTGCGGCGCTCGACAGCATTGCATTCCAGACGCTCGATGTGCTGCGCGCCATGGAAGCCGACGCCGGTTTGCATGTGTCGGAATTGCGTGTCGACGGTGGCGCTGCGGCCAACGATCTGCTGATGCAATGGCAGGCCGATTTGCTGGGCGCGGACGTGGTGCGTCCCAAGGTGATCGAGACGACGGCCGCGGGCGCAGCGTACCTCGCGGGACTGGCGGTGGGGTATTGGCCCGACATCGATACGTTGCAGCGTCAATGGCAATTGCAACGACGCTTTTCCCGCAAGTTTTCCGAAGACGAGGTCACGTGCGCAGTGGCGGGTTGGCAGCGCGCAGTGCGTGCGGCGAAGGTCTGGGCGGAAGAAAGTTGAATGGAAGCTGGCTGAACCGAAGCAAGCTGAACAGAAAAACAGGCGCACCGCACTCGCGGGCGCCTGTCGCAGACGAAGTCACCTGACGAGGGAAGACTTCAGACGCAAATCGCTTTAACGCAAGGCTCGCCCCGGCGCGACATGACGACGGTCTCCGGCGGCGTCATGCCGGCGGTGCCGCCAACTCGCACATCGTTCGCGGGGATGACGTCGGGCCGACTTGGCCGGGCTCGCCGGTGCGAGCGACCTGACGCAGGGACTTAGGGCGCAAGGCCCGGTGCGGCGCATTTGCATGATCCTCTCCCCGAATATTCCCAACGCACGATCCGTCTCTTGAGACGACGGTCACTGGTGCAATCCGTCCGCACCCGGGGCGCTCCCGGCGAGGGGATAGGCATCGGGCGTGCCGGGGCCATGTGGCGTGCATGGCTTGATTCCCGAGGCGGTCGGCCAGGCGAAGAGACTTCCCCGAGGGCGGACGGCTTGCCTCCTCCCTAATGCGAGAACCGTGCCAAAGCACGCAACCCTTTGAATCGACAAGGGAGTTCGGCAAATGAAACGGGAGATTTGCCGCTATGCAGCGAAAAACGTTTCAGGAATGAACGACGACGAACGTGATTAAGCGAGCGGCGGGGAAACGAAAATACGTGACGCGTCTGACGGCAATTTAGGCAATGCACTTGACAGTCAATGCCGGCGGGCGTTTGCGCCGCCGGCAGGGGACTTATGCAAAGGGTTATCAACAGTTGCTGTGGATATCCTTGCCGTCAGAGGTAAGGTTCGTTGCGAACTCAGGCGGCCGGTTTCTGGCCGACGGTGAACGCGATTTCGCCGACACCGGCCACACCGGCGCTGACCTTGTCGCCCGGCTCCAGCGGACCGACGCCAGCGGGCGTGCCGGTGAAGATCAGATCGCCGGCGGCGAGCTTCACGCTGCGCGAGATCTCGGCGATCAGATCGGGCACCGACCAGATCAGTTCGTTGAGATCGCCGGTCTGACGGTTCTCACCGTTCACGTCGAGCCACACACGGCCTTCATTCGGATGGCCGACGTCGTTCACGCTGTGCAACGGGCCGCACGGCGCGGAGGCGTCGAACGCTTTGCCCCAGTCCCACGGACGGCGCGTGTCCTTCGCCTGCTGTTGCAGATCGCGACGCGTCAGATCCACGCCAACGCCATAACCCCACACCAGCGACAGCGCGTCGCCGGCATCCACGTTCTCACCGTCTGCACCGATGGCGACCACGAGTTCGATCTCGTGATGCAGCTCGCTGGTGAGCGGCGGGTAGGGCAGCGTGCCCTCGGCAGCAACCACGGCGTCGGCCGGCTTCATGAAGAAGAACGGCGGCTCGCGGTCCGGGTTGCTGCCCATTTCGCGGGCATGCGCGGCGTAGTTACGGCCGACGCAGAACACGCGGCGCACGGGAAAACGGGCATCGCTGCCAGCAACAGCGACCGACGCCTGAGGCGGGGCCGAAATAACGAATTGGCTCATGAGAAGACTCTCGACTGATATGAGACGAATACCGACAACAAACAAAAACACATAAACGTCGTCTGACGATCAAGCGCCGGACGACGTGGGAATTCCGATACTTTGTGCCGTCTTCAAATTACTTGGCGAAGACCTGCGACATATCCGCGAACGCTTTGAACTCCAGCGCGTTGCCCGACGGGTCGTAGAAGAACAACGTCGCCTGTTCGCCGACCTGTCCCGCGAAGCGGATATGCGGCTCGATCACGAAGCGGGTGCCGGCGGCGCGCAGGCGCTCGGCCAGTGCATGCCACGCGGGCATGTCAAGGATAACGCCGAAATGCGGAACGGGAACTTCGTCGCCATCGACCGGGTTGGTAATACGCTTGCCTGCCTCGTCGGGCGAGAGGTGCGCGACCAGTTGATGGCCGAAGAAATCGAAGTCGATCCAGTGATCCGAGCTACGGCCTTCGGCACAGCCCATCACGTTGCCGTAGAACTGGCGGGCGGCGTCGAGATTGTGGACGGGAAAGGCGAGGTGGAACAGCGGCGTTGCCATGAGAGTCTCCAGTGCAATGTGGGATTGAATTCGGGGGGCGGTTTTTCAGTGCAATGGCCCGCGTTATGACGCCTTACCTGAACGCGCCGATTTACGGTAAATTCTATCCATCGATAAAAATAATAAGAAACGAATAATTCGACCGCTCAGAAGCGAAATTTTCGATTAATGATTCGTTACCTCAAAACCTTCGTCACGGCAGCCGAAACCGCCTCGTTCTCGGCTGCGGGCGCGCGTCTCGGTCTGACGCAGTCCGCCGTGAGCGCACAGATCCAGCGTCTGGAAGACGACCTCGGCGTGCAGCTCTTCGAGCGCACCGGACGCGCCGTATCGCTCTCCGACGACGGCCGTCGGCTGCTGTCGCAGGCACAGGGCGTGATCGCGGGCTACCAGTCCATGCGAGGCGAGGCGGGCGCGTTCGGCGGTCAGGCGGCGCTCGCGCCGATCCACGTGGGCGCGATTCTGACCGTGCAGTTGGGGCTGCTGCCGGGGGCGGTGCAGCGCTGGACAGCGCTTGGGGCCATGCCTCATCTGAATATCGTGCCGGGGATGTCGGTGCAACTGCTGGCCCAGCTCGACGCCCGGGAACTGGATCTGGCCGTGATGATTCGTCCGCGCATTGGCGTGCCGGCCGACATGAAATGGCTCACGCTGATGCACGAGCCGTACGTGGCCATCGCCCCGAAAGGCTCGCGCGGGACGGTCGCCGACTGGAGCGCGACGCTGCCCTTCGTGCGCTACAACCGGCGCTCGTATGGCGGCGATCTCGTCGAACGTTACCTGCGAAGGCATCGGCTCTGGGTGCGTGAGGGCGTCGAGCTGGACGAGCCGGAAGTCATCCTGCGCATGGTGCGCGCAGGACTGGGCTGGTCTATCGTTCCCGCGACGCTCATCGGTCTGCCGGTCGACGCAGAGACGACGCGCACGATGCCGAAGTCCGGCAAGTCCGGGAGCATTGGCGTTCAGGTCCTGCCGCTGTCGGGCGTGCCGCTCACACGTGAGCTTGGGGTGCTGGCGCGTCAGTCGGCGCTCAAACGTGCACCGGTCAATGCGTTGATGAAATGCCTTAGTGAAGAGGCGGCGTCGCGGGGCTAGCCGGGGCATTCATCATGCTGCCCACAGGGGTGTCGCCGTCGGTTGACGGCACGATGGCTGCGCCGCCTAACGCTTGCCAAAGCGCCGCAGTGTCGGCCAGCCGTGCCCCTTGTGTCTCCAGCCGGGCGCGGGTGGCGTCGAGTGCCTGACGCTGCGCGTCGAGCAGGGCGAGATGACTGATGCCGCCCGCACGATAGCGAGCCTCGGCGATGCGGTAGGCATTCTCGGTGCGTTGCGCGGCGTCGGCCTGCGCGACCAGCTTGTCGGCATCGGCCTCAAGTGCGCGCATCGCATCGGCGACCTGCGCAAGGCCGAGCAGCACGGTGTCCTGATACGACGCCAGCGCTGCGTCATACGCCGCCACAGCCGAGCGGCGTTGCGCGCGCAACTCGCCGCCTCGAAAGAGTGGTTGCAGCAGGTTCATCCCGATATTCCAGATGTTGATGCCGTTGCCCAGATCCGCGGTGCGCATGCGTTGCGTGCCGAAACTCCCGGACAAGGTGAATTGCGGATACAGATTCGCGGTCGCGACGCCCACATCGGCACTGGCCTTGTGCAACAGCGCTTGCGCGGCGCGAATGTCGGGGCGTCGACTGGCCAGCGTCGAAGGCAGCGATACCGGCACCGTTTGCGGGAGTTGCAATGCCGTCAGGTCGATCGTCGGCGAGGTGAACGCCCCTGGCGGCTGACCCACCCAGCGTGCCAGTTGATGGTCGTACTGCGCGATTTGCTGACGAAGGGGCGGCAATTGCGCCGACGTCTGGGCGACCAGCGCGGCCTGATTCTGGACGTCGAGCGTGGCGACGCCACCGGCGCGTTCTCGTGCGCGAGTGATGTCGAGTTGTTGGCGTTGTGCGCTCAGCATGCCGTCCAGCGCGGCGAGTTGAGCGCGGGCACTGGACTGTCGCAGTGCAGCCGTCACCACGTTGCCCGCGAGTGAGAGACGGGCGGCGTCGCGTTCGAAGCGTTGGTAGTCGATCTGTGCGGCAAGCCCCTCGAGCGCACGACGGTTGCCGCCGAAGACATCGAGCGTGTAAGACACGTCGACGCTCGCGTTGTACAGCGTGAACGGTCCGGGACTCGGCACGCTGGTGATGCCGAACGACGCGAGATCGACCTGCTCGCGCGTGCCGGAGAGCTTCAGGTCGGCCGACGGCAGCAGGCGCGCGCCCGCCTGCGCGCGATAGTCCTCCTGCGCCTGACGCAGCTTCGCCTCGGCTTGGCGCAGCGTCGGACTGTCGGCGAGCGCCTGCGCGACGAGCGCGTTCAACGCAGGCGAGCCGAAGCGCGTCCACCACTCGGCGGGCACCTCATCGTCGGTGGTCAGCGTCTGTGGTCCGCTTTGATGCGCGACATCGCCCGATGTCCCCGACGTCGTGACCGGTTGCGTCCCGCGGGTGTATTGCGCGACGGCCGGGCTATCGGGCGTATGGAAGTCGGGGCCGACGGCACAGGCCGACAGCGCGCCGGTGATCCCGATCGAGAGACCGAGCCTGAGCAGTGCGATGCGTGAGAGCGGTGGGCAGAGGGCTCGCATGGCGTTAGTCGAGCGTGCGCTTATAGAACTTGACGGCCACCGTCATCAGTACGGCGCAGAAGACGAGCAACGGCCATAGGTCGTGCCAGGCGTCGGCCCAGCCATTGCCCTTGAGCAAAATGCCACGAATGAGCCGGTTGAAATACGTGAGCGGCAACACGTTGCCGATCGCTTGCGCCCATGCGGGCATGCCGCGAAACGGAAACATGAAGCCGGAGAGCAGCATGTTCGGCAGGAAGTAGAAGACCGTGAGTTGCATCGCCTGCAACTGGTTCTGCGCGAACGACGACAGCGCGATCCCGACGGTCAGATTCGCGGCAATGAAGACGAGGGCCGACAGATAGATCGCGATTACGCTGCCTTCGAACGGCACGTGAAACACGAAGCGCGCTGCGATCAGGATGATGCTCGCCTGAATCAGGCCGATGGCGATGTAAGGCACGATCTTGCCCGTCATGACCTCGATGGGCAGCACCGGCGTCGCGAGCAGATTCTCCATCGTGCCGCGCTCGCGTTCGCGCACGATGGCCAGACCGGTCATCATCGCGAGCGTCATCGTGAGGATCACGCCCATCAGTCCGGGAATGATGTTGTACTGCGTGATGCCCTCGGCGTTGTACAGCCGGTGGACCTGAACGTCGAACGGTGCATTACCGGATGAAGCGGCGGATGAACCGGACCCGCCCAGCGACGCCAGCGGCCCCGTCAGGTCCTTTTGCGCGACGGACTGGCCGATGGCGGGCAACGCGCCGAGCGCCGACGCCATGGCCATCGGGTCGGTGGCATCGGCTTCGACGAGCAGCGCCGGGCGCTCGCCGCGCAGCAGACGGCGTGTGAAGTCGGTCGGGATGTTGAGCACGAACTGCACACGGCCCTGTGCGAGGGCGGCGCGTCCGGCTTCTTCGCTCGTGAGCGTCTCGGTAAAGCGGAAGTAGCCCGAGTGCTCCATGGCGGCGGTGAAACTGCGCGTGAACTCGCTGTTGTCGTGCATCAGCACCGCTGTGGGCATGTGCTTCGGGTCGGTGTTGATGGCAAAGCCGAAGAGCGTCAGTTGCACAAGCGGGACGGCGACGATCATCGCGAACGTCACCCGGTCGCGGCGCAACTGAAGGAATTCTTTGCACACGATGCTCCACCAGCGCGCGACGGAAAAGCCCAGCGGTGCGCTCATGAGCCGTCTCCGAAGTTGTCCTTCGCGTGACTCATCAGATAGATGAAGACGTCTTCCAGACTCGTCTCGATGGGCGTCGCCCGCAGCCCGCGCTCGGTTTCGAGTCGACGCAGGAGCTTTTTCAGCGCATCGGCGTCGGTGCCGCTCACATGCAAGGCGCTGCCGAACGCGACCGTCTGTGCGACAGCGGGTTGTTCGCGCAATTCGCGTGCGAGATCGACAAGGTTGTCGCCGTGCACGGTCCACGTCGACAGATGCTGGCTTTCGATGACCTCGGTCGCCGAGCCTTGCGCGAGCAGTTCGCCGTACGAGATGTAGGCCAGCTTGTGGCAGCGCTCCGCTTCATCCATGTAGTGCGTGCTGACGAGCACCGAGATGCCCTCGGCCGCCAGTTCGTGCAATTCCTCCCAGAAGTCGCGCCGTGCCGTGGGATCGACACCGGCGGTCGGTTCGTCGAGCAGCAGCACTTGCGGCTCGTGCAGCATGCACGCGGCGAGGGCGAGCCGTTGTTTCCATCCGCCCGACAGCGAGCCGGTCAGTTGCTTCGCGCGCGCTTTGAGGCCGAGGCGCTCGATGGCGTGTTCGACGGCCTCGCGCCGGTTGGGCATGCCGTAGACGCGGGCGACGAAATCGAGGTTCTCGCGAATCGTCAGGTCTTCCCAGTACGAAAAGCGCTGCGTCATGTAGCCGACGTGCCGCTTGATCTGCGCAGACTCGCGCACGATGTCGAAGCCGAGACACGTGCCGCTGCCCGAGTCAGGCGTGAGCAGACCGCACATCATGCGAATGCAGGTGGTTTTGCCGCTGCCGTTCGGTCCGAGAAAGCCGAAGATCTCGCCGCGCCGCACCTGCATCGACAGGTCCTTGACGACGTGCTTGTCGCCGAAGTGCTTGTTCAGGCCGCGCACGTCGATAGCGAGCGTGTCGTCGTCCTTCGGCACGCCTTGCCGTCCGTGTTCAGGTGACGACGCGTTGCGCTGCGCTGCGGCTGAGTGATGAGGGGCAGTCATCGGCGCGTCACCTGCACGGGCTGGCCGGGGTTCAGCTTCACGGCGTCCGCCGGTGCCGGATGCGCCTCGATCATGTAGACGAGCTTGTCGCGCGTGTCGTTGCTGTAGATGACGGGCGGCGTGTATTCCGCCTGATTGGCGACGTAGGTCACGCGCGCATCCACGCCCGCACCGCAGCCGTCGCAGGCGATGTGCACGGTCTGCCCGGCGCGCAGTTCACCGAGCGCGGCTTCGGGCACGAAGAACCGCACCTTGATGTTCGTGGGGGGGAGCAGACGCACGACCGGACTGCCCGCTGCCACCCATTCGCCGACGCGATACATCGTGTCGTACACGCGACCGGCGGCGCCGGCGACGGCATGCTTCTGCGAGAGTTGCCAGTCGGCCTGCGCGAGCGACGCACGCGCTGCGTCGACCTGCGCGGCTTGCGACTGACGTTGCGCCTCGCGGCCAGGCAGACGGGCGACGGCCAGACTTGCCTGCAATTCCTGCACGCGTGCGTCGGTAGTGCGGGCGTCGGCCCGGCTGGCGTCGAGTTGTTCGCGGGAGATGCCGCCGGCGGCGTATTGCGCCTGATCGCGATCGAACTGGCTGCGCGCCTTGTCGCGGGCAGCGATGGCCTGCGTGAGCTGGGCCTTTGAGACATCGATTTCGTCGGGACGTTTGCCGGTGCCGAGATCGCGCAACTGGGCCTCGGCGCTCGCGAGCGTCTCGCGTGCGTGGGCCTGCGCGGCACGTTCAAAGGTGGATTCGAGATCGAACAGCACGTCGCCCGCTTTCACCTCCTGGCCGCGCGCGACGGCAAGCGACTGTAAGGTGCCGGCCTGCGACGAGGCGACGTAGAGGAACTCCCCTTCGACATAGCCCTGCCACGGCTCGGGGCCGCGGTTGCCACAACCGGCCAGCAGCGCGAGTGCCGCGATGGCGGGGAGGGCCATGGGCGTGGCAAGGGTCATCGCGTTGATGCACATGCGTGGGAGTGCCGGCATGGCGCGCCTCGTGCGTTGCGGTTGTCCGTCGCCACCTTAGCGCAAAAGCGAGCCCGGCGGCAATCGGGGCGGGCCGCGTCTGGTGTGCTCAGAACCGCCCTTGCAATCGGACTTACAACCGAGCAGCCGCATGCGGGCGATGTGACTCTCTGTTATTGTGCGCACATGTCCGGCGGCGCGGGGATGCGCAAGATGCAGCGGCGCAGCGCTACGGACCCAATGCATGGGAGCTTGATTGATATGTCTCACGACACGTTCGACGAAAACGACTGGAAGCGATTCCTGAAACACATCGGCGAAGATCCGGAACGTTCCGGTTTGCATGAAACACCGGCGCGGGTGCAAAAAGCGTGGCGTCAGTGGACGGCAGGTTACGGCCAGGATCCGGCCGAAGTGCTCAAGGTCTTCGAAGACGGGGCCGAGCAATACAACGAACTGATCGTGGTGCGCGGCATTCCGGTGTATAGCCACTGCGAGCATCATCTCGCACCGTTCTTCGGCAAGGCGACCATTGGCTATCTGCCCAATGGCAAGATCGTCGGTCTGTCGAAGCTTACGCGTCTGGTCGATTGCTTCGCGCGTCGCCTGCAAGTGCAGGAACGCCTGACGACGCAGGTCGCCGAAGCGCTGATGACGCACCTTCAGCCCAAGGCCGTCGGTGTGGTGGTGTCGTGCCGTCACATGTGCATGGAGAGCCGTGGCATTCGCACGGCAGGTGAAGAGACGGTGACCTCGGCGATGCTCGGCGAATTGCAGCCCAACCTGGCGCTGCGCACGGAATTCCTCGCGCTCGCCCGTGAGAAGTAATCGCGTGTAAGTCAACACCGGGCGAACATCATTCGCTCAGTGAAACGAAAAACGCCAGCGGACGATCCCGCTGGCGTTTTTTGTCGTCCTATCGAAGCGACAGTCTATTTGCGCTCGTAGCGCGCAACGATCGTCGAGCCGTTCAGCGTGTGACCGGCGAGCGCCACCGCCAGTCCGGCGGCGTCGAGGCCCGGCGGCAAGTTGCCCGGCGCAATGTCGGTGGCCGTCACCGTGATGATGTAGTGATGCGGCGTATCGCCGACGGGCGGGCACGCGCCGCGATAGGCTTCGGCACCGGAGATGTTCTTGCCGACCGTGATGCCGTCGCCCGACTTGTTGCCCGCGCCCGCCGCCAGCGACGTCACCGAGGCCGGAATGTTGTAAGCGATCCAGTGGACCACGCCGCCGCCCTTGGCACCGTCCGGGTCCGTCATCCGGATCACGACGCTGTGCGTGGCCTGCGGCAGATTCTTCCATTCCACCGGCGGGCTGGTGTTCTTGCCGCCACATTCGTTCGCGCCCGCGTACTCCGCCGGCAGCAATCCGCCGTCCTTGAATGCACTGGATTAAACACTCATGCCTTCGGCGTGCGCCGTGGCGGCAAATCCGGCGAGACTGGCGATGAGCGCAGTTGCGACGGCCGCCGTGCCTGCCATGCGTTTGACGCCTTGTTTGACAGATGTCGCGCGCGTCGCGTCCGGTGATGAAAGCGGATTCATGAGTTGCCTCCTATTTGGCCGTGGCAATGATCAGTTTGAAGGGGAGTGCGAGGAGTGCGGTGCCTGCCACACCCGCACACCATAGCGCAATAAACCATCCCCAGCCTGTCAGCCGTTGTTGCCACGACGCGTGGACGTTCGTTGGCATCGTCGGCGTGCCTGCGCGCTCGCGCTGCCGGCGCACGCCGGGCCGGACGAGATCAGTGATAGTGCGCATCGTGGGCCACCTTGCCGCGAAAGACCCAGTACGCCAGCATCGTGTAGGCGAGGATCACAGGAATGATGAAGGCCGCGCCCCACATCGTGAACGACAGGCTGGAGTGCGGGGCTGCGGCGTCCCACAGCGTGATGCCCGGCAGAATCGCGTACGGATAGGCGCTGATGAGCAGACCGCTGTAGCCGAGAAACACGAGGCCGATGGCGAGCCAGAACGGGGTGGCGTCGTGCGCGCGTTGCAACACCCGACGCATCGCGAACGTCGCCCCCGCCACCACGAACGGCACGGGCAGACAGCGCCAGAACCATTCACCGTCGAACCAGCGCTCGGCCACGAGCGGCAGGCGCAGTGGCGTCCAGAGCGAGACGACCGCCATCGTGACGACGAGCGCGAGCGTCAGCGGCCACGCGACCACGCGCAGACGACGTTGCAGATCGCCCTCGGTCTTGCCGATGAGCCAGCATGCGCCGAGCAGAGCGTAAGTCACGAGCAGGCCCAGACCGGTGAAGAGATTGAAGGCCGTCATCCAGGCGAAGGCGTCGCCCGCGAACTGACCGTTCTCGACAGGGATCCCCGACAGGTAGGCACCGAGCGCGACGCCCTGAAAGAACGTTGCACCTGCCGAGCCGCCGATGAACGCGAGATCCCACCACTGGCGCGTGCGACGCGACTTGCCGCGAATTTCGAACGCCACCCCACGGAAGATCAGACACACGAGCATGAGCACGAGCGGCAGATAGAGCGCCGAGAGCAGCACCGAATAGACCATCGGAAATGCGGCGAGCAGCCCGGCACCGCCGAGCACGAGCCACGTTTCGTTGCCGTCCCACACAGGGGCGACGGAGTTCATCATCGTGTCGCGCTCACGGGCGTCGGGGAAGAACGGAAAGAGGATGCCGATGCCGAGGTCGAAGCCGTCCAGCACGACATAGAGAAACAGGCCGAGCGCGATGATGGCGGCCCAGGCTAAGGTCAGATCCATGAGAGTTCTCGCTTGGGTTGGGGTTCGCCGGAATGCGGTGCGTCGTCGTTCGATTGCCCCGGCAGTACCGGACCGCCGCGCAGAATCTTGAGCAGGTAATAGACGCCCGTGCCGAATACGAGGAAGTAGGCGAGCACCAGCACCAGCAGCGAGACCTGCACTTGTTGCGCGCTGACCGGCGACATCGCGTGCGCTGTGCGCATCACGCCGTAGACGACCCACGGCTGGCGTCCGGCTTCGGTCGTCACCCACCCGGCAAGCAGGGCGATGAAGCCGGTCGGTGAAAGCAGCAACATCACACGGGCGAAGTTGCGCGACGCGAACAGCGTGCCGCGACGGCGCAGCCACAGCGCCGCGAGTGCTGCGCCGATCATCGCCAGTCCGAGACCGACCATGATGCGGAAGCTCCAGAACACCAACGGCACGTTGGGACGCTCGTCTTTCGGAAATTCCTTCAGACCGCGTACTTCGCCGTCCCAGCTATGCGTGAGGATCAGGCTGCCCAGATGTGGGACTTCGAGCGCATAGCGTGTCGTCTCGGCCTCCATGTCGGGCCAGCCGAACAGGTTGAGCGGCGTGCCGCCCGTCTTCGTCTCCCAGAGACCTTCCATGGCGGCGAGCTTGGCGGGCTGGTGTTCACGCGTGTTCAGGCCGTGCAGATCGCCCACGAACGCTTGCAGCGGCGCGAAGATCAGCAGGAGCCACAAAGCCATCGAGAACATGGTTTTGACGGCCGGATCGCGGCGTCCGCGCAGCAGGTGCCATGCGCCCGTGCCGGCCACGACAAGCGCGGCGACCACGAACGCGGCAATGCTCATGTGCGCGAGACGGTAGGGGAAGGACGGGTTGAAGATCACGTCCCACCACGACAGCACGACCACGCGGCCATCGACGATCTCAAAGCCCTGCGGCGTCTGCATCCAGCTGTTCGACGCGAGAATCCAGAACGTCGAGATCAGCGTGCCGATGGCGACGCACAGCGTGGCGGCGAAGTGCACACGCGGGCTCACGCGGTTCCAGCCGAACAGCATGATGCCGAGGAAGCCCGCTTCGAGGAAGAACGCGGTCATGACCTCGTAGGTCAGCAACGGCCCGGTGACGGCACCAGCGAAACTGGAGAATCCCGACCAGTTCGTGCCGAACTGATAGGCCATCACCACGCCGGAGACGACGCCCATGCCGAAGCACACGGCAAACGCCTTCGACCAGAAGCGGCACAGATCGAGATAGTGTTGCTGACGGGTCTTGAGCCAGAGACCTTCAAGGACGGCGATGAAGCTCGCCAGACCGATGGAGATGGCAGGGAAGACGATGTGAAACGAGACCGTGAACGCGAATTGCAGGCGTGCGAGGTCGAGGGCATCCGGAACGGCAGTCATGTTGCGCTCTATGTATGCAATTAAACCCTGTCTTGTATGGTGACATTGGCGAAATATCACCGCTTGTTTGCATGCATATTAGGCGTTGCTGCGGTGCAGCATACGTGACAAGTCGTCACATGTGGCGCATTGACGCGGGATGTGACGCGTCGCCGGTGCGATCTATTTGTATGTTTCTAAAGGGATTTATGTCCGCAGGTGGTGCGGCGTCATGTCACAGGATGGCGCCCCCCACTGCGAGCCGTGGAGGTGCCTGGACAACGTGGATGTTTAGCTGAGCAATCCGGCGCCGATGTTGATCGACAAGCCGAGGACCGCCAGATTGAAGAAGAACGAGAGGATGGCTTGTGCGAGGGTGGCGCGTCGCATGCGTCGCGACTTCAGGCCGATGTCGGCGGTTTGCGACGCGACCGCGATGGTGAACGAGAAGTACAGGAAGTCGCAGTAGTCCGGATCGCAGTCCTTGTCGGGCCACGCAAGGGCGTACGGCGTTTCGGTATCGGTGAAGTACAGACGGGCGTAGTGGAGCGTGTAGATCGTCGGCACGAGAAACCATCCGCCGATGAGCGTGGCAGCAGCGAACAGCACATGCTCCGATGCGTGATGCGAGCCACCCGCCTTGGCGCTCGCCAGCACATGGATGATGGCGGCCACACTCGCGATGGCCGACAGGCTGACCACCGAGAGCACGAGGGCGGCGCTCTGGTCTTCCTGCTCGGCAAAGCGTTCGATGCTGCGCTTCGGGGCGGTGACCATCATGAACCAGATCATCGCGAGATACGACCACGCGCCTGCGTTCCAGCCGATCAGGATTCGGGTGACGGTGCTGAACTCACCGCTCACGACCCCTTGCACGAACAGCCCGGCGAGCACGCCGATGGCGATGGCGACGAGCAGTCGCGGGTGAAAGCGAACGAGATGCGGGAAGAGCTTCGTGTTCATGGGCGATGTCCGTACCGCAGCCGGGCGGCAATGCTGGCGAGTGGGTCGATTATCGCCCACGCCGCATTGCCACGCGCATTGCCACGCGCATTGTCATGCGCGTTGCGACGATACAGGGCCGCGCTTCGGCGCCGCCTGCTCAGCGCGCCATCACCACCAGCACAAAGATCGCGTTATTGAGCATGTGCATCGCAATCGGCACGGCCAGACCGTTGGTCTTTTTGGCGAGCCAGCCGGTGGTGAGGCCGAACATCACGAGGAACGGGAAGTGTTTGGCGTCGAAGTGAACCGAGGCGAAGATCACGGCTTGCCAGAGGTTGGCGGCGATGAAACTCATGTGCCGGGTCAGGCCGCCGAGCAGGCATCCCCGGAACACGAACTCCTCGACGAACGGCACGACAACGGCGACCAGCAGAAGCGCCAGCCCCGTGCCGCCCAGTTGCATCGCGCCTTTCACGACGTACTCGTTCCATGCCTGCAATTCGGCGTTGCGCACCGACGTGTGGTGTGCCAAGTACCATGCGGCGAGCGTCGACACCACGAGCAGCGTGGCAGGCCAGATGAACCAGCGCGCTTTCCACTCGCCGTAGCCTGTCCACTGACGTCGACCCAATCGCCACATCGTGCGCGACAGCAGCAGGACGACGATGCCGAGCGTAGCGAAGTGCGCCAGCGCGAGCTTGGGCAGCAGGGTGTCCAAGACGGGGGCCGTGCCCGAATGCGTCTGCGTCGACTGACTGACGACGAACGCGGGGATGACCCACGTGGCGAAACACAGCACCGCCAGTCCATACCACGCATGCCGCAAGCCGATGCGTTCGAAGAGCGGTGGTGTCGGACGTCCCTTGCGAGCACGGACTGTGCCCACGTAATGCACCGGGAACATCAGCAGACCGGGGAACAGCACGATGCATAGACCGGCCGCCAGCAACGTGATCATCAATCCGGCGAAGGCGAAGCGCATCCCGGCGGCCGGGTCGATGCTCATCAGCACGGCATACGACTGTGCCAGCGGCCAGCGGTTGCCCTTGTCGTGTTCGAGCGACGACTGGATCGCTGCGGCGGCAGCCTTGCCGTCGCGCGCTGCGAGCGCGACCGAGAGTCGCAACGCACGGTTCTGCGCTGACTCCTGTGCGTTGGACTTCGCCTCGGCGAGCGCCTGTTGTGCGCCGGCGGCGTCACCGGATTGAAGGAGCGCGCGAGCACTGACGTACGGGTCGATCTTCAGTCCGGCCTTTTGCATGCGCAGCAGCAGATCGCGCGCCGTGGGGCCCGGCAGTACATCGAGAGCGGTGTTGATGCGACCGGTCGCTTGCCAGGCGATCTTCGGCGCGGGCGCGTCCATCAGCAGACGCCGTGCCTCCGTCTTCTCGCCGGTGGTGGCGAGATGGCGCACGGCGGTGAGCAGCACGGGGGTGTCGGGCGACAGTTCCGCCGCCTCCACGGCCTGGATACCGGCGTTGCGTTTGTCTTGCGTGGCTTGATACGCATTGGAGAGCGCAGCGTGCAGACGCGCGCGATATTCCGTCGGCCAGCGCTTGGCCTTGGGCAGCAGCGCTTCGCCTTGCGCCACGGCGTCTTTGCCGTAGATGTTCTCCATCAGCGATACCGACACTTCCGGGTTGTCGGTGAATTTCTCTTTCAGATTTTGCAGACAGGCCGTCAGGTCCGACTGTGCCTTCTCGGCCCATTGGAGATCTTCTGCCCACGCGTAATTGCGCATGAACTGGCAGCGCGCGAGCGCGAGTGCCGCGTCGACCGGCTGCGCACGGGTGGCGGCGTCGAACGTCGCGACGATCTCGCGATACTTGGCGTAGGAGGCGTCGTCGACGCGCTGCATCATCCCTTGCTGATTGAGCAGCGGGTTGCTTGCCGGGGAGGGGGAGGTGGCGGCCGAAGGCGCAGAGAATGCGGGGGAGAACGGCATGAGGCCGAGTACCGCCAGCGTCAGACAAAGAAAGAAGCGAGACACGCGAGATTTCCCGGAATGTTGTTGTTCTTGACGGCCGCAGCGCACGCGGCCCGCCTCATTGGCTTAACGACCGGAGTGTGCCTGAACTGTAGTGCTCCGGGTATTCAGAAAAGGCCACGTGCTTGGAGGAAGTCCTCGGCATTGGCGATGCCGGGTCGCTTGTCGGTACTTCGGGCGCGGCGCATCATAGGCCTCGCCTGACGGCACCGACGCAGGCGAGGGAGATGGACCGATAAGCGGGTTGATAACAACGAGGTCGATCAGGATGAGCGTGTTGCGGGAAACGCTGACGGACTGGTGGCGACGCCGTGCGGACAATGGCGCAAGCGACTATCTCTTTTGCGCGGTGATCATTGGAATCGCGTTGATCGTCGGGCTGTTTGTACTGTCCGGTAAAGGGATGGACACAGAGGCGTTTCTCATTGCCCTCGCGAAGATCGGCATTGTGGGGGCCACCGTGGCATTACTGCTCAGGTGGGTGGTACCACCCGCGCTGATGGAGGTCATCAAGGTCGCGGCGATTGTCGCCGTTTCCCTTGCTGTTCCCGTCGGGCTGATGGGGCTGTTGCCGAAGCCGACGATTCCCCCGCCGCCTCCCGCGCCGGCACTGGTGCATCTGAGCACCAACAGCGCCGAACTTCTCGGATACCGGCTCGGCGATCCGCTCACGGTGCCTGAGTGCAAGTTCGTTCAGGACACGTTGCAACTCAGCTATCTCGGTCCGGATGGCGCGCCTTGTTTTCGTCACCGCGCTAACGATCTGATCGGTAAGCCGATGGAGCTTAACGAGATGGTGGTTGTCGATCGGCTGGACCTTGAGCGCTTTCAGGTCTTCAGTACCGCGATGCCAGTGTGCATTGCCTTGCGCGAAGGTCGAATTGAGGCGGTGTCGATGTATGTCCTGACGAAGTCGATCTCCGAAGATAAGCGCGACGTAGTCAAGCGCTCCTTGACGGCGACGTTCGCCAAGCCTTCGGCGAATAAGCGATGGATTCTCGTTGAGTATCGGGACCCGGCCAAGGACCCGTATTACGAGCGCGACGTGTGGACGTCGACCGGCGTCATTAGTCGGCTCTATTCGATGGTCGTGCCGTCGGTCGGTCGTAACCATGGCTACATCCATGGCGTACTGGTGGTGGAATCTGCCAACGGAACTCACCCCTTCTTCGGAAAAGAGATGGACTTCCGATTCGACTGCCCGGTGATCGGTCCCGATCAGCAGGACGACGCACGCTAATGGTGCGCCGCCGCATCGCGATGCGGCATTGTGCCCGTTGCGATGCCATCCGCCGTACTCGGGTTCTTCCATCTCGTCGCTTGTTCAACCGCCATCGGCGTCCCCCTCGATATCCCCGAAAGCCTCGTCGCACGGCCCTTTGTGCCGATTTCCTCCGTACATGACACCCACTTGGCACGCCACTTGCTAATGAATGCATAAGGCCAATGGCGGCTGAGTGGAAGACAAGCGAATTTTCTGCACCGCATGCAGGGCCCCGCGAACGCGGGGTTTTCGGGGCAACGGCGTCCCGAAGCCACGCGTCCGTTCATGGGCGCACGGCTTCGGGACGCCTTTTTTTTCGGCACACGAACACGAGGGTATCCATGAGCACGCTCACGCAATCGTTGAAAAGTGGCAACTGGCGCGCGCTGGTTGCGTGTTTTCTCTACTTCGACACCGGTTTCACCGTCTGGGTGATGCTCGGCCCGCTGGCCCCGTTCATCGGCAAGGACATCGCGATGACGCCCGCGCAGACCGGCTTCCTCGTCGCAGTGCCGGTGCTGGGGGCCGCCATTCTGCGCGTCACGCTGGGCAACCTTTATCAAGCTTACGACGGTCGCAAGATCGCATTGATGGGGCTGACGCTCTCGGCCATTCCGTCGGTCGTGCTGCTGCTGATGCCGGGTACGCCGTCGTACACGCTGCTGCTCGTGCTCGGCGTGTTCCTTGGTGTCGGGGGCGCAAGCTTCGCCGTGGCGCTGCCGATGGCGGGCAGCAACTATCCGCCGAAGGTGCAGGGCCTCGTGCTCGGTCTCGCGGCGGCGGGCAACATCGGTGCCGTACTCGACGGCTTCATGTTCCCCGGACTGGCAGAACACTATGGCTGGGCGCACGCGGCCGGTGCGGCGCTCCCGCTGCTGGCGCTCGCGGCCTTGGCACTGGTGTTCTGGGCGAAGGATCAGGGCGTGAAGTCGGGCAGCGCACCGCGCGCGTTCTCAAGCTTCTTCATCACGGTGTTCGGACTCGTCGCGCTTGTGCTGTGCGTGCACGCGGGCGCTTTCGGCGAAGGCCGCGCCGGGGTGCTGTTGCTGCCGGTGCTGGGCGCATTGCTCGCCATCGCCGTGCTGCCGCGTCACTATCGCGGCGTGCTGGGCGAGCGTGACACGTGGGTGATCATGCTCGTCTACAGCATCACCTTCGGTGGTTTCGTGGGCATGTCGTCCTATGTCACGACGCTGCTGATTTCGCTCTACGGCATGCCGCGTCTGGAAGCGGGTCTGTTCATGTCGCTGCTCGCGTTCCTCGGTGCGCTGGTGCGTCCCATCGGCGGTCTGGTGGCCGACCGTATTTCCGGCGTGCGCGCGCTCGTGCTGTTGCTCGCGGCAATCTCCGTCATCGACTTCGTGTTTGCCGCGTGGATGCCGCCGCAAGGGGCTGGCATCGCGTTGCTGGTCCTCGTCTACCTGTGCTTCGGTCTTGGCAACGGTGCGACGTTCCAGCTCGTGCCGCAACGCTGGCAAGGCAAGACGGGCCTGATGTCCGGCATCATCGGCGCGGCCGGTGGTATCGGCGGCTTCTATCTGCCGGTCATCATGGGCATGGCTAAGGAATCGACGGGCAGCTATCAGATGGGGTTCGCCACCTTCGGCGCGCTGGCCGCGCTCGCGTTCGTGCTGGTGGTCGCGCTGCGTACGCACTGGATGTCGTGGGCACTGCCCAAGGAGGTGCCGGGCGGTGCAGTACTCGCGGGCGGGGTGGCGCACGTGGAGTAAGTGCGATCTTCGCAGATGAAACAAAACGGCCCGTCGATGCCTCGGCTCGACGGGCCGTTTTGTTTCTGCGCGACGCTTCGCATAGACTGTCGGGCAACATCGTTTTCCCGCAGGAGTCGTCATGCGTCTGGGCGTTCCCAGCCTCTCGGCGTTGCAGGCCTTCGAGGCCAGCGCCCGTCACCAGAACTTCGCCACCGCTGCGCAGGAGCTTGCGCTCACGCATGGTGCCGTCTGCAAGCGGGTGGGGGAGTTGGAGAAGCATCTGGGGGTGGCGCTATTCGAGCGTGTGAAACAACGTCTCGTGCTGACCCCTGCCGGGGCCGAATATGCCAAACGCATTCGCGTGCATCTCGATCAGATTCGTCGCGACACGCTGGACGTCGTGCAGCAGGGGCGCGAGACCGAACTGGAAATCGCTGTCGGTGTGACGTTCGCCGCGCAGTGGCTCATTCCGCGACTGGACGACTTCTACGCCAGCACGCGCGACGTCCGTCTGCATATTCTCGGGCGCGATCAGCCTGTCTTCTTCGATGACTCTGCGTTCGACGCTGCAATCTACTTCAGCACGCGTCTATGGCCCGGCATGCCCGGTACGGCACTTGTCACAGACGACTCGCTCATGCTGGTGGCCGCGCCGCGTTTGCTTGAGGGGAGGGCGTCGTTGTCGCTCGAAGCGATTGCCGAGTACTCGTGGATTTGCCCGCGCGATCTGCCGCGTGTGTGGGACGACTGGTTCGCCTCGCAAGGGCTGCAAGGCGGTGCGAACGCTGCCGAGATCAAACCCCAGCGCAGTGCACAGCGCTACGACATGTTCGTGATGGCGATCAACGCGGCGGTGGCCGGTCTGGGCGTGGCCTTGCTGCCGCGCGTGCTGATCGAGCGCGAACTGGCGAGCGGCGCGTTGGTGCAAGCGCACGCGCACACACTGGCCAATCCGCAGACCATCTACTTCTCTTATCCCGCGCAGCGTCGCGACTGGGCACCGCTGCGTCAGTTCGACGCGTGGCTGCGCAACGCCGTTGACCGGTATCTCGCCGAGCGAGGGTAGCGCGTCGAACTCAACGTGCCGACGTCAGTTCCGGATGCTCGCGCAACACCTGCTCATAGAGCCCCTGATACCCGAGCCATGCGACGTAGTCCGAACCGAGCAGACGGAAGACTTCGCGGGCTTCGGCGTCGGACAGCACTTCCATCGGACCGGCCGCTTCGGCGAGCAACTGGACTTGTGCGCAGCGCTCCATCGCGAGAAAGCGATAGGCGGCGGCGTCGACCGACGAGCCGACCGTCAGCAAGCCATGATTGAGCAGCACGGCCGCGCGCTTGTGGCCCATCGACTGCGCGATGCGGCGTCCTTCGTCGGCACCGAGCACCAGCACGTCGCCACGAAACAGCACGTGGTCGTCGTAAAACAGACACGCTTCCTGATTGATGGGGGCGAGTTCACGGGTACGCGCGGAGAAGGCACGCCCGTGGGTGGTGTGCGTGTGTGCAGCGGCCGTCACATGGGACAGCGTTGCATGGATGCCCGCGTGGATCGCCATGGCGGCCGCGTTCACTGGGCCTTCACCGTGATGCAGACCACCGGCCTCGTCGACCAGAATCAGGTCGTCCGGATGGATCGAGGAGAAGTGTTGTGCGTAGCGATTGACCCAGAAGCGGTCGTGGAACTCGGGGTCGCGCACGGTGATGTGCCCGGCGATGCCTTCGGCAAGCCCGAAGCGCGCGAAGATGCGGAACGCGACCGCCAGTCGCAGCTTCCGGTCGGCGCGTTCATCTGCGACATTGTCAAACACTTGGGGCTTGGGCAGTGGCGCGCCGAGCGGTGTGGGAATGGCAAAGGCGGCAAAGCTATCGTGCGGGGAATTCATGGGCGCTCCGTCGATGGGGGACGCCGTGCTCGCTGTCGTCGGCGCGCCCGGAGTGGCGTCGCGCGGCGCGGCATCGGCAGACGAGGCATTGTCCCCGGACGCGTGCGGCAACGTCTATCGACGAAAAGTCACTGGATAGGGACTTGCCGCGCCATCACGTCGCTCATGAACTCGTCTTGCTCATTCGCCCTGACGAAACAGACCGTTGAGCGTGGCACCGCTGGCCGCACCGTCGAAGCCATCGAAGCGGCCTTCGGCCAAGGCCTGCGCGGCGTGCATGAAGCCGCCCCACGCCGAACGCGCGAGCGCACCGCCCACGCTTACGCGTCGCACGCCGAGACTCGCCAGCGCCTGCAACGTGAAGGGCGACGTCGCGCCGATCAGCACGTTGACGGGTTTGGGCGCGACCGCGGCCACCACGGCGCGGATCTGCGCTTCGGACTGGATGCCCGGCGCATACAGACAATCGGCCCCCGCTTCGGCATAGGCTTGCAGTCGCCGGATGGCGTCGTCCAGATCGGGCACGCCAGCGAAGAAGTTCTCCGCGCGACCGACGAGCAACGTGTCGCCGCCGGTTTCGTCGATGGCCCGCCGCGCAGCCTTCATGCGTGCGACCGCTTCGTCGAGTGGGAAGAGCGGTTCGTTGGCGTCGCCCGTGGTGTCTTCGATGGACAGACCGGCGACACCCGTGGCTACCGCCAGCTTGACGCTCTCGGCCACATCCTTCGGCGTCTCGCCGAAGCCGCTTTCGAAGTCGGCATTCACCGGCAGATCGGTCGCCTCGACCAGCGTGCGCAGATGCGCCAGCACGAGCTCGCGCGTTACGCCGTTGTCGGGGCGCGCGGTGGACCACGCGAAGCCCGAACTGGTCGACGCTATGGCCTGGAATCCGGCGTGTTCGAGATACCGTGCGCTGCCCGCATCCCATGGGTTCGGGATCACAAAGCAGCCGGCAAGGTGGAGTTCGCGAAACGCGGCGCGTTTTTCGGCAGTGCTGCGTGGCATGGGATTGTCTCCTGAGGGGGGCGCAGTTGATCGCTCGCTGCGCACGGAATGCCCGATCATCGCGGTTTTACGACGGGCTAGCAAGACAGCTGACGGCACGTGAAATAGAAATGTCGAACGGCAGACGGTTTTCGTCGAGCGCGTGCCATGCAAGCGGCCAAAAGGCGCGGTAATGTCCGGTAACAACTTTTTTGCAGCAACGCGGGAATAAGCGCGCTCCAACTGGCGTTATGCAATCATCTTTCAGCGCATTTTCAGGACGTCAAACGTGAATTCTCTGCCTCCCTCCATGTCATCCGCATCGGCGCAAAAGCCTCGCGTCGCCCTGTACGAAGATCCCAAGTACACGCGCGTCGCCATGTTGCTGCACTGGGCGGTGGCGCTGCTGATGCTCGGCAACGTTGCGATCGGTCAGACGATTGCCTTGTTGCCGGACGCCACGCTGGAGAAGATCGACGTACGTTTCTGGATCGATCTGCACAAGTCCGTCGGGATCACGGTGCTGGGTCTCGCGATCCTGCGTATTCTGTGGCGCGTGACGCACCGTCCGCCCGAACTCTCGCATGTCTTCGCTTCGTGGGAGCGCGCCGCAGCGCATCTGGTGCACTGGCTGCTGTACGTGCTGATTTTCGCGATGCCGCTCTCGGGCTGGGCGCATGACTCGGCGTGGGTTGCGGCATCGACGCATCCGTTGGTGCTGTTCGGCGTCGTGCCGTTTCCGCGCATGGGCTTTCTGATGGCGATGAGCGACGCGAGCAAGGACTACTGGCATGAGGTGCTGGGCAACGTCCACACCTACTGCGCGTACGTGCTCTACGCACTGCTGGCGTTGCACATCGGTGGTGCGCTCAAGCATCAGTGGATCGATCGTCACCCGGTCATCGGCCGGATGCTGCCGTGAGTGTCGGGATGAGTATCGAGACGAATCCGGACATGAACTCCGAAATCCAGACAGGCGTGGTGCAGCTCGAAGCGTCGCGCGAGCGGCATTCGCCGCGCTTCACCTTGCCGCCGACACCGCTCGCCAGCTGGCTCGTGCACACCGGCGTGGCGGTGCTGTGGTGCCTGCTCTTCGCGCAGGCGTTCTTCCTCAAAGGCGTTTTCGCGTGGGGCACGGGCGTGGCGTATGTCGTCTACGACACCTTGCTGCTGACGTTTGTCTTCTGGCAAGCATGGCGCTTGATGCGTCCCGATCCGGACGAGACGTGGGGCGGCACTGCGGACGCCGCGTCGAACCGTCTCACGCTCGGCGTGGTGGTCGCGGCACATAACGAAGCGGCGGCGCTGCCGGTGACGCTGCGTGCGCTGATGGCGGGTCGCCACGTGCCCGACGCCATCGTCATCGCCGACGACGGATCGCGCGACGGCACCGTCGCCTTGCTCACCGGCGAGTACGGTCTGGCGGACCCGGGCGTGGGCAGCCTGAGCGCACCGAGCACCCGCTATCCGAACCTGCGATGGCTGCGCGTGCCGCACGGCGGCAAGGCGAAGGCACTCAATGCGGCGCTCGTCGGCATGGACACCGACATCGTGATGACCGTCGATGCCGACACGTTGCTCGACGCCGGTGCATGCGCAGCCATGCACGACGCCTTCGCCCGTCGCCCGCGATTGGTCGCCGCCACCGGCGTGCTGACCCCGGTGTGTGGCGACACCATGAGTGCCCGCGTCCTGCAGTTCTTCCAGACATACGAGTACATCCGCAACTTCATCTCCCGCTTCGCATGGATGCGCGCCGACGGACTGTTGCTGATCTCGGGCGCGTTCGCGTGCTTCCGTCGCGAGGCGGTGCTGGCTGTGGGCGGTTTCGATCCCGCGTGTCTGGTCGAGGACTACGAGCTGATTCACCGTCTGCGTCGCTATTCGGTCGCGCATTCGCTCGACTGGGAGGTGCGCGTCGTGGGTGGCGCGCAGGCGATCACTGATGCGCCGGGCACGCTGACGAGCTTCCTGCGTCAGCGCCGTCGCTGGTTCGCGGGCTTCCTCCAGACGCAATATTGGTACCGCGATATGGTCGGCAACGGCCGCTACGGCAACCTCGGTCGCTGGATGTTGCCGGTCAAGGCGTTTGATACGCTTCAGCCGATCTACGGGCTGACGGCCTTCGCGCTGTTGGTGACGTTCGTCTGCGAAGGCCATTACGGCGTTGTGTTGCCGGTCTCCGGCATCATTCTGGGCAAGATCGTCATCGATCTGGGCTTTCATCTGTGGTCGGTGCATGCCTATCGCCGCTGGACCGGACACCGCACGGGCACGAGCCTCGGGCTGGCGTTCGTCGCTGCTGTGCTGGAGCCGTTCTCGTTCCAGTTGATGCGTCACACGGGCGCGGCGATGGGGTGGGGGCACTTCCTCACGGGGCGTCAGCGTTGGGGTGTTCAGGTGCGACGAGGTATCCTGTCGGGCGAACGCGGGGCGGAGGTGTCCCGCGACAGATGATTTCCCGGCAGTTTTCTTTCCCTGATGATTCGATCTTTGACGTGGTTGGCGATGGTGTGCGCACTGGGCGGCGTGTTGGGCGCGCTGGGGTGCAGCACGCCCGCACCGAAGACGCCCGGCCCTGATTACGCGGCGCTGGGCGGCGCGGCAGAAGTACGTGGCGACTGGGACGGTGCGCGCCGCGCCTTCGGACAGGCGGTGCTCGTGGCGGACCAGTCGGGCTGGCCGGCGTCGCAGCGCGCGGCCATGCACTTCGATTACGGGCGCGCGCTGGGCGTGACCTGCTACTACGCCGAGGCCGAGCGCGAGCTGAGTCAGGCCTACGATCTCGACATCCTCACGGCGCGATACCGCTATCCGGCGCTGGTCGAACTGGCCCGTCTAGCCCTCGCGCAACGTCAGTTCGCCGCGTCCGCAAAATACTTCGGCCGTGCACTCGGCACGCTCGACCGGCTGGAAGCGGCGCGCAAAGTGCCGTTCGCCTATGCCGAACTGCTCGACGATTACGCGCTGGCGCTGGGCGGCGCGGGCGACGCGGAAGCGGCCACCCGCATCATCGACCGTGCGGCCAAAGTGCGTGCGAGTTTCGACAGTGATGCGCAAGTCCAGCCGACGACACGCACGCCGTATGGCAAGCATTGCGGCCAACTCGCAGCGGGGGCACGATGAACCATCTCCGTGTGCCGCTCGCGAGTGTGGCCGAGTTCGATGAAATCATCGACGTCCGCACGCCGCTCGAATTCGCCGACGACCATATCCCGGGTGCGATCAACGCCCCGGTGCTCAGCAACGAAGAGCGCGTCATCGTCGGCACGATGTACAAGCAGGTCTCGCCGTTCGACGCCTCGCGCGAAGGCGCGGCGATGGTCGCGCGCAACATTGCAAGGCATCTGGAAACGGTATTCGCCGACCGGCCGCGCAACTGGCGTCCGCTCGTGTACTGCTGGCGTGGCGGCATGCGTTCGGGGGCCATGACCTTGATGATGAACATGATCGGCTGGCGGGCGCGTCAGCTCGAGGGCGGCTACAAGACCTACCGCACCGATGTCGTGGCGTCGCTGGCGGCCTTGCCGCCCACACTCGACTACATCGTCCTTGCCGGTCATACGGGCAGCGGCAAGACGCGTCTGCTGCATGCGCTCGCGGACGCAGGCGCACAGACCCTCGATCTCGAAGGACTCGCCGTGCATCGCGGGTCGCTCCTCGGCGCCATGCCGGATGCGCCGCAGCCGTCGCAGAAGTCGTTCGACACGTCGCTCGTCGGGGTGCTGTGCAGCTTCGACACCACGCGTCCCGTGTTTGTCGAAGCGGAAAGCCGCAGGATCGGGCTCATCACGTTGCCCGAGTCGCTAATGACATCGATGCGCGGCACAACGCGGTGCGTCGAAGTGAAGGTGAGCGTGGACGAGCGCGTCGAACTGCTGACGCAGGAGTACGGCCATTTGCTGAGCCGGCCGGAACACTTCCGTACGCAGTTGCTGCGACTCGTCGAATTGCATGGCAAGGCGGTGGTCGATCAATGGCTGACGCTGCTCGACAACGGGCAGCAACGCGAATTGTCGGAGGCGCTCATCACACGTCACTACGACCCGGCCTACACGCGTAGCTCACGCAAGCTCCTGCAAGGGTTGACGAAGGCGATTCCGTTCGAATTCCATCCGACCGCGCAAGACCTGCGCGCCCAGGCGCAGGCCTTGCTCGTGCTTACTTCACGGGCAGACAAATGCGGGTCTGGAGCTGTGCCGCCGGCGTCGAGCGGGGATCGTTGAGGTACTGCTCGAACATCGGGAAGTTGGCCGGTTCCAGCCCGCTGGCCGGCAGCCACTGCGCGAACAGCCACTGATACGGCTTGTTCATCTCGTTGTACGGGCCCGTATACGTCAGCACTGCACACTTTCCTGCCGGAATCTCGAAGCGTTCCAGATCGCCGCCGATCTCGGCATCGGCATGCACCGACATGCCCGCGAGCGAGCGCAGTTGTGCGGCGGGGACCTGCTCCGGGTCGTCGAAGTAGACGCCGAAGCCGGTGGCGTCCGGGTGGGCGAGACCTTGCGCGGCGGCAAGCATGAAGGCGCGCGTGAAGACGGGGCCGATGCCCTGATAGTCGCCGTGGTGATGGAGCACGGCAAGGGTGGTGGCGGGAAACGATTCGACTGAGATCGGGTACATGGCTAGCTCCTGAGGATCGATGGGTCCGGAGCGGACGTCGCGGTAGCGTCCCGGCGGCATGCCGAAGAACGCACCGAAGGCCCGGTTGAACGCCGCGTCCGACGCATAGCCGGCACGCGACGCCACAACGCGCATCGAATCCTCGGACCCCGACAGGGCAATCGCCGCACGATGCATGCGAATGCGTTGCACCGAATTGTTCACCGTCTCACCGAGCAACGCGCGGTAGACACGATGAAAGTGGTACGGCGACAGACACGCCAGCTCGGCCAGGTGGTGCAGGTCCGGATCGCTCTCCGGATGGCTGGCGAGCCAGCGGAGCACGGACTCCATGCGTTCGGCGTATCTCAGTCGGGTCTGGGGTTTCATTTGCGCTCCTTGGACGCCAATGTAGCCACAGGCGATTTGCCGATTTTGCGATTTTCTTCAGTCGTTGAACATCCCCTTTCGAATAATCGCGTGCACGCCCCAGTTGCCGTTGACGACTTGTGTCACCCCGAAATCGACGGAGACCGAAAGAATCGCGGTGGCTTCGTCCTCCGTTAGCCGCTTGACCTGCATGAGAAAGCGGCGCGCTTTGAGGAAGGCGTCGCGCAGGGCGCTGTCGAGCGTCGATTTCATGTAGATCTGGCTCTGCGCCTTCTGCCCCAGCTCGGCCAGATGGTTAGGCGAACTGAAGCCGTGGATGATCCACTCCGTCGGCGTCTCGACCAGCGGATAGGTCAGGTCGGCGTACGGTGCGTTCGCCTCGATAGCGGCCTTCTTGTGCAGCACCAACTGGATATTGCCCGTGAGCGAGCATTCGATGGCAGTGCCGCCGAGTTCGGCGTCGCCCTGCGAGGCGTGCGGGTCGCCAATGGAGAGTAGCGCGCCCGGCACCGCAACTTTCAGAAAGACGCTCGCGCCGCGCGTCACGCGCCAGTTATCGAGATTGCCCGCGTAGCTCGACGGCGGAATCGAGTCGATCAGGCCGTCCTGCGCGGGCGCGACGGCGAGCACGCCGAAGTGTGGACGCAGCGGAATCTCGACGTTCTTCAACGTCCTGAAATTCTTGGTGATGCGGGTGTGATCGACCGGCACGCCCGGATAGTCGATGGTCGGATGCACTACGCCGAACGGGTCTTGCTGTGGTGTCCAGCGGAAGCTGTAGATCGCGCGGGCAACATCGGTGCCTTCCTCCGCATCGTCATGGCAATCGATCTCGAACACCGTCACGACCTCGCGCTCGCGAGGTAACGTCAACATGTCCTGATAGTGAAAGCCCCACCACGTCGAGGCGTGGCTACCGAACGCCTTCCCCGCGAACTCGGGATTTGCGCTCGGCCGGGGATGCAGATCGAGAATGCGCACTTCGAGCACGTCGCCCGGCATGGCGTCTTCGACGGCGATGGGGCCGGTGCAGATGTGCACGCCGAAGCCTTCGCCCGCACCGCGTCCGTAGACGGAGGCGTCCATCGGCCCCGCGCCGCGCCGGTCCACGTTCTTCTGCGTCGCTGTCCAGTGGAACACGCTCTCCGCACCCGGATCGCCTTGAATCATGCGCGCCCAGTCGTCGGTCGCGTGCTGCGTCAGCGTCTCGACGGTCACAGTGTCGCCCGACGCGACGGTGAGCACCGGCGGTAGATCGTGACTGAGATAGCCCCAATGCACCGAGTCGCACGTCGCGCGCAGATAGTGGTGCTGTCCGGCGTCGTGGGGCAGGGGATGGCGGGCATCGCTGCCGGAGATCGCTTCGCGTTCCGTGAGGGCCATGGCCGCCGCCGGGCTGACGTTCGTTCGATGCGTCAGCCCTGCCGGCACATCGGGATGTCCACGAGAGATTCGGGCGCGTTCCGGCAGCGCACGGGAACGCAGCGCCTGATCGCGGCTCGCCTTGGGCGACACGCCGAACCGCTCGCGAAAAGCCTGACTGAAGTAAGACGGATCGTTAAAACCCCATCGATAACAAATGTCCGATACGGACAACTGGTCGTACGCCGGATTCTGCAAGTCCGCGTGACAACGCTGCAAACGACTGTTGCGCAGGTAGGACGAGAAACTTTGGCCCGCGTCTTCGAAGAGCTTGCGCAGATAGCGATCGGACACGTGCTCGTCTTTCGCGATGGCGCACAGCGACAGATCCGGCTCAGCCAGCCGCGCCTGAATACGGTGACAGATACGCGTGAACACGATGCCGCGCGACGTCGAGAGATTTGTCGACGCCTGCGGCTTGGCCGCCGCGAGCGCCGAGGCGAGACATTCGAGAATCACATTCTCGACAGGTTCGAGTGCGTGCGGATCGGCGTCCTGCATCGCATCGAGTTGCAGGGCGAGTCCGCCGAGCAGCGCGCCGAACAGACGCGACACGCTGTCGGGCAGCTTGCACGTCTGCACGGGCGGCGCACTGCCCAGTCGCGGTGCGATCAGCGTGTGGCGCACGTGCACCGAGATCAGCCGGAACGGCGTGCGGGCGATGAGGTCGGCGCTCTGCGCACCGGGAATGCAGGCGATGTCACCGGCGGCCAGCGTCTCGCCATCGAGGGCGCCCGCACTGGCCAGCGTCATCTGGCCGTCGAGCAGCATGACGAGCAGGAAGCCACGCTCACCGCCTGCACGCGCCGAAACGGTTTGCGGCGTGGATGAGATCACCGAGAGTTCTATACCCGCTGGCGTGCGATGCGTGAGCAACGTGCCGTGCAGGGGCTCTCCGGCCGGTGGCGGACGAAAGTGCAGACGGGCGTCGAGCAGGCGCGCCTGCCATGCCGGCCCGCGCTGGTCCTGGGCATAGGACTCCGTTGAGAAGTGCGCACGATCCAAGTCCGGCCTCCATCAGAAATGACAACGACGGCACCCCGGCGCAGCGCTTGTTGGCCGCTGTGCCGGGGCAGACGTCAATAGTGCAAGGGCGTCAGCCGAAGTGCAACTGCCCGCGCATCGCCGCCACGAAGGCGAAGCCGATGAACGTGCCCACGATGGCGAAGATGCCGCCGAGGACGTTAGGCGCCGGAATCGGGGCGCGTACGCCGGTGTACAGGACGCCGGTCACGAGTCCGACGGCGGCCGCCTGCAACTCCGTCGCGCCAAGCGTGATTTCTACCATGACAACCTCCTCAGGAGCGGCTGGACGCGTTGGTGGGACCGGCGGGACGGGCGCTCAACGACGTGTCGAGACCCTCGGCGGGCGGACGTCCGAACGTGACCGAGCGACGCCACACATTCACGATCAGATAGCCGAGGTACGTGAAGATGATGGCGAAGATGCCGCCGAGCACATTCGGGGCGGGAATCGGCAAGTTGAGCCACGAGTACAGCGTGCCCGTGACCAGGCCGACGATCAGGGCGACAAGCTCGTTGCGCCCGACATAGACGTATTGCATGGAAGCGTCTCCCGATGAAGAGACCACATGAAATGCCGCGCACCGCACGGCACACCCGTCAATGTCGGGCATACCGGGCAGACTGGGCAGGCAGACGGCGTGCTCAGGTCTTGGACGACTTGGGCGGGAACATGCCGCGCGGCATGGTGCAGTGCACCCCTTGCGTGCCGTCGACGACCTGCGTCACCCCGAAGTCGGCCGCCACGCTCATGAGCGAGTAGGCGTCGTCGCGCGAGAGGCCCTGTTGCTCGGTGAGCAGCTTGATCATGTCGCGCGCGGCGTTCTTGCCCGCTTCGTCCAGATCCTGATGGAAGCCGTGCACGATCCAGCAGTCGGGCGTTTCCAACAGCGGCGACGGGAATTCGAAGTCCTTGCGCAGCACCACCTGGAACAGCACGTTGAGCGATGCCTCGATGGCCGTGCCGCTGATTTCGCCGTCGCCCTGCGAGATGTGCGGGTCGCCGATGGAGAAGAGGCCGCCGTCGACCTGCACCTTGTAGTACATCGTGGCCCCGGCACCGATGCGCCAGTTGTCGATGTTGCCGCCGTGCAGCCCCGGCTCGACGGTGCTCACGCGGCCTTGTGCGTCGGGCGCGACGCCCGCCGTGCCGAGGTGCGGACGCACCGGCACGCGCACACCGGCGAGCGCGGGCTGCTTGCAGCATTCGCGATGGTCCACCACCTTGCCTGGCGTGGTCAGCTTGCCCGGATAGTCGAACGCGAACAGGGCGTGCGCGGTGTTCGAACTGTTGTCGAGCTCAAAGATGGTCACGCGCTCTTTCTGGAAGTCGTCGTAGAGCTGACCCCAGTGGGCGGCGACGTTCGCGCCGAAGCGAAAGCGCGGAATCATCTGGAGGTAGCGCACTTCGAGCATATCGCCCGGCTTCGCGCCTTCCACGTAGATCGGGCCGGTCATGATGTGCACGCCCGGATTGCGGTCTTCGTGAGGAATCTTGTCGTAGATGGCGCGCACGGCGTCGTCCATCATCAGATCGGGCGCGTCGCCCGCGTGATGGGTAACGGCTTCGGCGCGAATGAAATCGCCGCTCTTGATGGTCAGGGCCGGGGTCTGCGCGGCGTTGAAATAGCCCCAGTGCACCGTGTCGGGCCGTGCGGGAAGGTCGTGAAGCATGCCATGTCTCCTAGAGTTTTTGTCTGACTGCCCGCAAACACAGTTCACGGTGAAGTCATGGTAGTGCCCGACAAAAACGCACGATTAGGAGCGTTTGCCACCTTCTCTATTGCTGGGAGGAACTAACGTTTACCCGTCCCACGCGCTTCCAGCGCGGCGTAGACATCTTGCGACAAGCCCGTGAGCGTCGCGCGGTCGATGCCGCCCGAGATCGCGTAGCCGAACGACCTGTCGACCCAGTAGAAAACCCTGACCGGGCCGTCTTCATAGAAGCGGAACGCGGCGGGTTGCCCTTCGACACCGGCGGGTGAGATGCAGACGGTGATGCGCTCACCCGCGTCGTTGCGATACATGTACTGCACAACGTGTTCGTCGCTGTCGGGCAGCACGCGGCCGCCACTCAGGTGGAAGCCGCGTGAGGACAGGTCCGGCGCTTGTGCCGCGGTTTCCAGACGGCTTGCGATCCACTTCGAGAAACGGGCTTCGGATTCGCCGTCCATGCCCGAAGGCCGCTGAATCTCGGGCATGTAGACGACGTGCGCAATGGCGGCGCGTCGGGCGAAACGTGCGGCACCGTCCGAGGCGGACGTTAGCGTGGTCGCATTGTTGCGCATCGCGATGGAGGACGCGTCGGTCTCGCGCGCCGTCCACAGCCGATTGCCCTGCACCCCGATACCGATGCCGATGACCAGCGCGGCAGCCAGCCCTGCAAATCGGGGCCAGTTCGCAGCGGTTGTGCGTCGCGGCATCGGGTCCTGCACATCTGCCGGGCGCTGCAACCGGGGCGGCACCGGTTCATCGAGGACATCGTCGTAGCGATCGTGCAGCGCGCGCCGCAGGGCGACGAGTTCGCTCACGGCCGCCGCGAGCGCCGGGTCGGTGGCCAGCGCGTTGTCCAGTTCTGCACGACGCTGCGGGGGCAGTTCCCCGTCGACGTACGCGTGCAGTTCGTTGTCGTCGATCGGGCGGTTGGGTTCGTTCATCGCACCACCTTGAGCTTGGCTGACGGTCCGGACGCATTTTCGCCCGCCATGAGATCGCGCAGCCGTTGCCGACCGCGCGACAACCGCGACATCACGGTGCCGATCGGCACGCGCAACGTGGCGGCGACATCCGCATAACTCATGTCTTCCAGCCCCACGAGCAGGACGATGGCTCGTTGCTCGTCGGGCAGATGCCGCAGCGCTTCGTCCAGATCGCGGATTTCGAGACGGCGGGCGGGGTCGTGCGTCGGCGTCTGAAGGGACGCGTGATGGACATCGCGCTCGCCAAAGTCGCCAAGGTTGGTTTCGTCCAGTGAGACGTGGGTGGCTTGTGCAGGCGCGCGGCGCTGCTGATTGAGAAACAGGTTATGCATGATGGTGAAGAGCCATGCGCGGGCGTCCGTGCCCGCTTCGAACATCGTGTGACGGGAGAGGGCGCGCTCCAGCGTGTCCTGCACCAGGTCGTCGGCCAGCTCGGTATTGCCCGTGAGCGCGCGGGCATACCGCCGCAGACGCGGGACGTGGTGATAGAGCTGGTCGCGAATATCCATGCCGTCAGAGATCGAATGCGGTGAGACGTGCCATAACGGGTCAACACGCGTATCGGCCCGCTTATTCCATGAAAACGAAAATAAAACCGGCGACGACGGAATAAGGGCCGTGCGGATGTGTTTTACCGTGAAGACGCCCGTGTTCCCACGATCTGTTCATCCGGCAACCTGCCCCCCGGGACGTCATCACAAGGAGCCCCATTCGTGACCGATCCTTCTTCGTCCGATCCCCGCGCCATTTGCGTGCCATGCCGGGCGGCGGCCATTGTCGCCGTCGTCGGCCTGCTCGCGGGCGGTTTTGCTTACGCGGCCGGTTGGCTCACGCCGCAGCGTTTGAGCACCAACACCGTCATCGACACGTTCGAGTCGAACGGCGGCATTCACGAAGGCTTCCGTCGCAATCACGCGAAGGGCCTGTGCGTGGACGGTTATTTCGAGAGTAACGGAGGCGCGGCGTCGCTGTCGAAAGCGCTCGTCTTCGTCCCGGGACGCACTCCCGTGACCGGCCGTTTCGCGATTCCCGGACCGAACCCGACCGCGTCGGACAACAGCGTGCCGATCCGCAGCATGGCACTGATGTTCACGCTGGCCGACGGCCAGCAATGGCGCACCGGCATGAACACGACGCCGCTGTTCGCCGTGCGCACGCCGGAGGAGTTCTATGCGCAGCTTGACGCATCGCGTCCCGATCCGTCGACCGGCAAGCCCGATCAGGCGAAGTTGCAGGCGTTCTTTGCCGCGCACCCCGACACGCAGCCATTCCGCGACTGGGTCAAGGGGCATCCGCCTTCGTCGAGCTACGCCAACGCGGCGTACTACGGTATCAACGCGTTCTATTTCGTCGACGCCAACGGGCAACGCACGGCAGTGCGCTGGTCGATGCAGCCGGAGCTGCCCTTCGACACCGTGACCGACAAGGAGAAGGGCGACGCCAATTACCTCGCAAGCGAGTTGTACGCGCGTCTGAAGCAGGGGCCGGTGCGCTGGCATCTGGTGGTGACCATAGCAGATCCAGGCGATCCGACCGACGATGCCACACGCCAGTGGCCGGCCACACGCAAGCAGATCGATGCGGGCACGCTGGTGCTGTCGCAGGCAGCGTCGCAAGACGACGGTGCATGCCGCGACGTCAACTTCGATCCGACGATTCTGCCCGCCGGTATCGAGCCGTCCGGCGATCCGCTACTCGCCGCACGCTCGGCGGCTTACGCGCTGTCGTACAAGCGTCGCACGCGCGAAGAAGCGTTGAACGGTGCACCCGACGCACCGCAAGGCAACACGACTCAGGAGGCCCGTTCGCGATGAATCGTCCCCATCTTCACTTCAGTCCCGTTCAGCGCTGGTTGCACTGGGGTATGGCGATCGCCATGCTCACAATGCTGTTCATCGGCGTCATCATGGTCAGCACGCTCACGCAGGCGCACAGCACGCTGATCGCCTTGCACCGGCCGCTCGGCATTGTGATTCTCGCGCTGGTCTTGCTTCGCATCATCGTGCGCATCAAGCGCGGTAGTCCGCCGTTGCCCGACAGCGTGCCGTCGATGCAGCAGACGGTGGCTAAAGCGTCGCATCTGCTGCTGTATGCGCTGATGCTCGCGATGCCGCTGATCGGCTGGGCGATGGTGTCCGCCGGTGGCTATCCGGTGACGCTGTTCGGTGCCTATCATCTGCCACCGCTGGTGTCGGCGGATGCGCGTCTGTTTGCGGTGTTGCGTGCAATGCACACATGGCTGGCGTTTGCGCTGTTCGCACTCGTGATCGGGCACCTCGCGGCGGCGCTGATGCACGGTCTCATCAAGCGTGACGGTGTGTTCTCCAGCATGGCGCGGGGGCATCGCCGCTGATTTGCGGGCTCGCAGGCGAGCATGACGCGACGGGGCGTGTGGTGCGCCCCGTCGTCACAGGATCAGCGACGCGTTTGCCGGGCTTCGCGCGCGTCTTTCAGTGCAGTGAGTTTGGCGGCGATCCGCGAGGCGTATGCGTCGCGCAGGGCGGGGGTCGCCGAGTGGTACGCGCCGATGGCCGCCCATGAATTGCCGTACTTCGCCATCTGCCGTTGCAGGTGCCACGCCGCGATGTACACGCTCTTGCACGCCACCATCAGGTCTTCGGTACCGATGCCGAAGCGCGCCAACGTGTCCAGATGCACCGAGTTGATCTGCATGAGACCGTAATCGACCGAGCCGTTGGTATTGGTGCGACGGGCATCGGCGCGGTTGTTCGATTCCTCCCACGCGATGGCGCGCAGCACGTCGGCGTTCACGTGGTGATAGGTCGCCGCATCGTCGAAGCAGTCGGCGAACGCGGGTGTGCTCGCGGTGATAGTTGCGGCAGTCAAACTGGCGACTACGGTCGCGCGGAGGTTCGGGCGCATGAATCGTCAGAAGGGCGTGAGGGATGACGGCGGTGCGCCGGGGCCAGAGGCCGGGTCGGGTGTAGGTATCGACGGCATGACATCCGGCGTTGCCGTTGCCGCTGAGAAGCGCCAGTCGTAGTAATGCGTCTTGCCGGAGAACGTGCCGAACTGTTCGTCGAAGTGCGCGGTCTTGAGCGGCGCGGCGGACGAGCGGCTATACACCTCAAGCACCCCCTTGCCGGTCGTCACATAGGTAATGCCCCAGTCCGTGCTGCCGGTGATCGGGTCCGCGAAGATCTTGCGCAAGTACCGGTGCGGTGTCGGGAAGCGCGGGTCGAGCAGCAGTGCGGCCAGATTCGGCGGTTGCGGCAACTGTCCTGCGGGCGTGGCGTCGGCGTAGGCACGCAGGGCGTCGCTGAACTGCGCACCGATCTCCATCAATTGCGCTTCGCGCGCAGCACGCTGCCATAGCGCACCGACCCGGATCGTCATCGCGCCGACGAGTCCCAGTACCGCGACGAGGATCAGCAGTCCCACGTACGTGAAACCGTACTGGCCGTGGAGACTGCGGGGGCTGCGGCGTTTGCACCGAGGACGATCAATAGTCCGCATACGCCTTGCCCGCCGGGTCGGCCCCTGTCGCGCCGCTCTTCACGCAGCAGATCCCCTTGTCCTCGACGACCGGGATCGCGCCGGGGGGCGGCGTCGGTGTGGACGCGCCGAAGCGTAGCGCGTCCTGTGCCGACCGGCTCGTCGCGAGGATTTGCGCGCTGGGGTCCTGCGCCGCGTTCTCGGCGGATGTCATCGTGATCCAGGTGGTGTCGCTGCCCGTCACCGGATCGATAGGTACCGCCCGCAGATACTTGCGCTCGACGAGCTCGGTGAGATTGACGGGGTAGTGGCCCGTGTCGTCGTAAAACTGATCGATGACGCGGCGCAAGGTGCGCAGGTTCTCGGTGAGTACGGTGTTCTTCGCTTTCGTGATCGCGGGCACGTAGTTCGGGATCATGAGCGTGGCGAGCGTCGCGATGATGCCCAGCACGACCAGCAGCTCGATCAGCGTGAAGCCGCGCGGGGGACGATGCGCAGAACGCGCATACCGACGGTGAATTTTCGCAAGCGAGTTCATGGTCGGATCACCAGAGACGGTAGGGCACGCCGTTCAGGCTCACGCCGTGCGACAGCGTGTAGACGTCGTAGATGTCGTCGCCCTCGGCGGGTGAGTCGGGCGGACTGGCGTAGCTGCGTTTGCCCCACGTCTGCGAGTCGGTGAGCGAGTCGTCGTTGTTGAACGGATCGCGCGGAATGCGGCGCAGGAAGTACTGACGCTTGCGCTTCGGATCGCGCATGTCCGGCACGCCCTGCACGAGAATTTCGAGCGATGGCGGATAACCCGTCTCCGTCGCCTTTCGTTCCATATGACCGGTGTCCCACGCCCGTTTGTAAGCGTCGATGGCGTGACGGATCTCGCGCAGATCGCGCGCGAGTTCCTGCTCCTGACGACGCTGCACGGCCAGTTGCGATACGGGCACGGCGAGCGTCGCCAGCATCGCCATGATGGCGAGCGTGACCAGCAGCTCGATCATCGTGAAGCCGCGCTGCGATACGGCAGACGAGGCAGTCTTGCCAGACCCCGGGCGGGCGGCGGGTCTGGCGCGAGGCGGCATCCGCGTCATGCGCATCAGCGCGGGGCCGGTGCGCCGCCCACGGGCACAGGCTGTTGCGACGAGAGCGGCACCGGATCGCTGGTCGGGCCGAGTACTGTCGTCGCGGGCGGTGCGGGAGACGGCACCGGATTACCCGGCGGCGGAGCAGTGCCGGCGGCCGGGGGCGTTGCCGCAGGCGGCAGCGGCGCAACCGGCGCGGGTGCAGCGGAAGGCGCAGGGGCGGGCGGCGTCCCGGCAGGCGCACCGTGCGACGCCTCATACAACGAGAGGCCGTTCGCCGAGACGGCGGCACCGCCCGCACCCGAGGTCGTCATCACGACCCCCGGCACGATGGCGGTTTGCGGGCGTGGCGTGGCGTCCGGAAGTGCTGCGGCAGGACGTCGCCGGAAATTGCCCTGAGTGCCCGACAGGAATTCGGTGGCGCTCTCGGCCGGACGCGTCACGTTACGCACGATGTGCGGCGTGATCGACAGCACGATCTCCGTCTTCTTGTCGTTGTTGGTCGTATTGCCGAACAGGCGGCCGAGGATGGGGAAGTCGCCAAGTCCAGGAATCTTGTTGCCCGACGTTTGCTCCTGCGTGTTGAGCAGACCGGCGAGCACCTGATTCTCGCCGTCCTTCAACTGAAGCACGGTCGATGCCTGCCGTGTGCCGATCTGGAATACCGTGCTGCCCGACTTCGTGATCGTCTGCTGTCCGAGGCTGCTGACTTCCATCGCGATGCGAATGCCAACCTGATCGTTCATGTAGATGGTCGGCTCGACGTTGAGCGTCAGCCCCACATCGATATAGCTCACCGATTCGGACGCGAACGTGCCCACGCCGCCGCTGATGGTCGTCGAGATGACGGGCACCTTGTCGCCGATCAGGATCTTGGCCTTTTCCTTGTTGCGCACGCGAATGCGCGGATTGGCGAGGATGTTCGTGTCACCGTCGTTGACGTTGAGGTTGACCGTCGCCGACGGGTTGCCGACGCTCACCGAGTTGCGCGTGGGCGAGAGCAGATCGGCCAGCGTGAGCGCGGCCCCATTGCCGGCGGACGCCAGCGGTGAGAGCACCACTTTGTCCGGCCATTGAATGCCGAGGTTCTGCAACCGCGTGCGCGCGATTTCCAGCACTTCCACGTCGAGCACGACCTCCGGCTCGGCGCGATCCTGAAGTGCCACGACCTGTTCGGCGACGCGGATCGCCTCGGGCGTGTCGCGCACGATCACGGCGTTGAGCTTCTCGTCGACGACGATGTCCGTCGACTTGGTCAGCGTCTTGAGGGAGGCGGCGACCAGCTTCGCGTCGGCGTTGTTCAGGAAGAAGGTGCGCACCACCATCTCCTTGTATTCGCGCACCTTCGCGGGCAGGTTCGGGTAGATGAGCAACGTGTTGTTGTCCATCACCTGCTGCTCCAGCTGGTTCGTCACAAGCAGGAAGTACAGCGCCTGTTCCACCGTGCTGTTACGCAGGGCAATCGAGACCTTGGTGTCGGTCTTCAGATCCTTGTCGAAGACGAAGTTCAGGCCCGAGCGCTGTGCAATGACCTGGAAGACCTGGCGCAGCGGGGCGTCGCGAAACTCGATCGAGATCGGCTGACGATACGCGTCGGACAGCTCGGCGCTCAGCACCGGCTGCGCGGCGCGCGACTCCACTTCGGCGAGCATGGCGCGCGCCGCATCGTTCTCCGGACGCTCGCGCAGAATCTGTTCGAGCGTCTTTCGCGCGGCGTCGTACCGGCGCTCGTCCATCGAAATGGACGCCTGCTTGATCATGTTCTGGTGACGCAGCAAGGCATCGAGCGTGCGCAGATCGGACTTCGCTTTCTCGCTGTTCGGGTCGAGATCGAGCGCCCGCCTGAACCACGGGCGCGCGGCCTGATACTTGCCTGCCGCCATCTCCTTCTCACCGCTGGCGAGGAAGTCCTGCAATGTCTTGTCGCGGGCGTTGAGATAGATCAGGCGGTATTCGCCGTTATCCGGTGCGCGGTTGCTCGCTTCCTGCAACTTCTTCAGACCGGCCTCGGGCTGGTCGTGGGCCATCAGGTCGCGACCGTCGCGCAGCGCCAATTGCGCGGCGCATCCGGACAGCACGACGAGCGTGAGCGCGGCCGTGCCATGCAATAGCGGCGAGCGCGATCTCCGGAGGGCACTGGGTGAAGGGCGTGGCAACTTCACTGTGTGCCTCCGATATCCAACTCTTGCTGCTGGTTCATGGGAATGTAAATGAGCGACAGGCGCGGCGGCTTGATGGACGCGACGCGATACACGTCGTCGACGACGGAGTTCTCATGCACGATGAAAGTCTTCTCGCCGCGCGCCAGATAAACCTCCCACGCGCCGGCCGCGAGCGCCTTGCCGAGATACGTGAACGGCAACGGTGGGGCAGTCGGCGGCAGGGGCGTGGTGGGCACCGGTGCGGAAGAAGGTGCGGGCGGCGGCGGCCCCCAGTTCTGACTGACGAACAGGCGCTGCGGCGCAGGCGCACCGTCTTCGTCGGCCTGCGTCTCGCGTGGCGTCGGTGCGACGATGGACGATGCCCCGACGCTCGGCCCGCTACCCGACACGAACGCGCGGACTTGCCGCAGCAACTCCCGACGTTCCGCTGCGAGGGCGTCGTCGCTGGTGTCGGTGGTCGCGCCCGCAGCAGAGGAAGCGACCGGTGCCGTCGTTGGGTTCGCCGTCGCTGACACAGGCCTCACAGGCCTGTGCGCCCGCACGACGTGTGCGGCTACCGGCGTGGTGGAAGCCGACGACGCGAAAAATGGCAGCGACGAGGGATCCGCGAGCGCAGCCGCGATGCTCGCGGCGAGCGACCCCCAGAGCAGCAGGCGACGCGGCGTCATGGCGTGCGTGCCGGGACATCCCGGAGATAAAGCGTGAAGCGGACCTGCGCGCTCACCGCAGCGTCGCCGATGGCGTCGCGCTTGAAATTGATGTCCTGCAAGGCGGCGAACGGCAGCGTCCGGAGGACTTCCAGCACGAAATGCCAGATCGCGTCGTAGTTGCCCTTGAGCGGCAGCACGACCTGACACGTCGCGACGCGCGCGGCGTTGTCATACCCGTACTGGTATTCGCCTTGGCGCAGCGTCAGACCGTTCTGCTTCGCCAGATCGAATAACAGCTTGATGTGCAGATCGTTCTGCCGACGGTTGCCGAGCGTCGCGAAGAAGGCTAGCAGGTGTGCATCGACCGGGTCCGCTTCGGCGACGGGCGAACGGCGCTGACCCGAGACGGCGGCCAGCACTGCGCTGGCGGAAGACGTGTCGTCGCGCGAGAACGACACACCGAATACGCCAAGCGCTATGAGTGCGACCAGCAACAGCGCCAGGACGGCGGTACGTGCAGCCCCCAGACGTGCGACGGCGAGTCGCGCGCTCAGCAGCGGTGCACCTGGCATCCCGGGCCGACGGAGTTTCAACGCGCGGCCCATGCAGCCTCCAACTGAAAGCGGATGGGGCGGTTGATGTCCTGATCGTTGATCTCGTGATGCGTCAATTGCACATCGACAAAGAAGGGCTGCTCACGCAGCACCCGCAGGTAGACGATCATGTCGTCCGGATTCGTTGTCTCCGCTGTGATACGCACCGAGTGACGGTTCAGATCGGGAGCGAGCGACAGCAGCGCGACGTTCGGCATGGCGGCGTTGTCGAGCGTGTCGCGCAGCCTGCGCCACGGCAGATTGAGCGTTCCGGCGATGGCGTTGATCGCGTTCGCTTGTGCCACCGGCACGACGATCGGGGCGACGGGCGGATTCGCGCGCGCGTGGGCCGCCTCGGCCGCCTCACGTTGCGCGATCCGATCGACGAGTGCCTGCCGCGCCTGATCCCGTGCGTACACACGGTAGCCGAGCACCGACGCGGCGATAGCGGTGACGACGGCCAGCGCCAGCACGGCGTACCAGACCGGCGACAGTGACCCAAGCGCGCGTCGCCAACCGCGCGGCGCGAAATCGATGGCGATGCGTGTCATACCAGCGCACCTCCCGTCGCCAGAAGGTCGGAAGGCTGCCAGTCGTGCACGGCAAGGTCCGCCGGGGTGGCCAGCGCATGGAGATTGAGCGCTGCGAGCGTGACGCGACCTTCGTTCGGTACGGTGCCGCACAGATGTAGCGTCGTCACCGGTGCAGTGCCCGTCAGCATGGCCGTGCGCGAGAGCGTCTGCGCCAACCAGTAGATGTCGGGGTCGGGCGGCATCGGCACTTCGTGCATCGCATGCAGGCGCACGGGCGTGCCCTCAGTGATGCCGAGGCGCAGCAGGCCGTCATGCATCACGGCGAACCAGCCGGGTGTGCGGCAATGTCGTTGCCATCGATTCCACGCGCGCACGAATTGCGGCGCGATACCGACGATGGGGACACGACACGCCTGTGCCGTCACCGTCAACGTGTCGACGAGCGCACGGGGCAGGGCGACGGTGCAAAACGGATGCGTCACCTGCCAGTCCCCGGCGATCTGCCAGTGTTCCGGCATTTCGCCGAATAGATGGGCGAATCGCATCGTGGCTGCGCCCTCGATGTCGGACAGACGTGTCGCGCCGGTCGGCGGCGTGGTCATCCACAGGCGTGCGAGTCGGTCGTCGATCACGATGTCGAGCGTGGCGCGTTGCTTGGCGTGCTTAGCGTGATCAACGAGCATTTCGTGTAGCGCGTCGCGCAGTGCGGGCAAGAAGGCGTCGCCCGCAGAGGACGAGAGCACCGTCGTAGCGAGCACACGCCATGTCCGCGTCTTCCGCTCGTGCAACACGAGACTTACCGCGCTTCGCGATACGCCCAGATGCAGGGATTGCGTGCGCCACTCAAGCATTCGTCGTCACCCGCCGGACTTCCTCAAGGGTGCTGTCGCCCGCGCGCACAAGCATCAACGCGGCATGACGCAGGCTGCGCGTGCCATTGGCGTGCGCGGCGGCCTTGATCTGGCGAATCGGACGCTTGTCCACCACCAGTTCGCGAAGCTCGTCGTTGAGCATCAGGATCTCGGCAATCGAGCGGCGTCCCTTGTAGCCCGAGCCACGGCAATGTGAACACCCTCTGCCGCGCATGAAGCGGAAGTCGATGACATCTGCGCGCGTCAGCCCGACGCTAGCGAGTTCGGCATCGTCCGGCGTGGGGGCTTCCTCGCGGCAGTGCGGGCAATTCACGCGCATGAGCCGTTGCGCCCAGATGCCGTTAAGCGCCGAGACGAACGCGTACGGATCGATCCCCATGTGATTGAAGCGCCCGAAGACGTCGAACACATTGTTCGCGTGGACGGTCGTGAGCACGAGGTGGCCCGTCAACGCCGATTGCACGGCGATCTCGGCGGTCTCCCGGTCGCGGATTTCCCCGACCATGATCTTGTCGGGGTCGTGACGCAGGATCGAGCGCAGACCCTTGGCAAACGTCAGTCCTTTCTTCTCGTTCACCGGAATCTGCAAGATGCCCGGCAACTGGTATTCGACGGGGTCTTCGATGGTGATGATCTTCTCGCGGCCATCGTGGATTTCGGTGAGCGCCGCGTAGAGCGTGGTCGTCTTGCCCGAACCGGTCGGGCCGGTCACGAGCAGCATGCCGTAGGCTTCGCGGGCCAGCGCACGCAGGCTCACGAGTGAGGCCGGGTCGAAGCCGAGCGCTTCAAGCGTGAGCGCGCCGTAGGCTTCGATCATGGCGCGCTTGTCGAGAATACGGATCACGGCGTCTTCGCCGTGAATACTCGGCATGATCGAGACGCGCAGATCGATGTCGCGACCGGCGGCTTCCACGCGGAAACTGCCGTCCTGCGGAATGCGCCGCTCGGCGATGTCGAGTTCCGCGAGCACCTTCAGGCGCGAAATCGCCTGCTCGGCGAGATCGGTGCCGCGTGCCGATGCCGCGTGATCGAGCACGCCGTCGACACGATATTTGATCGCCAGTCCCGTCGCGGTGCTTTCAAGGTGGATGTCTGAGGCACCGGCTTTGAGCGCGTCGTACAGCGTCGAATTGACGAGCTTGACGGCGGGACTGGCCCCTTCGGCCACGCTGGCGAACGAGAGACGCGTCGATGTGCGATCGTTGCCTGCGCCACCGGCGTCGCCCGACACCACGTGATCGATCGCCCGCGCCGTTTCTTCCTGTTTGGCAAGATAGGCGCGCAGATCGTCGTGCAACGCCAGCGCGAATGGCAGTGGTGCTGGCGCATTGGCGCGCGCACCCAACCAGATGCGCAGATCGAGATCGAAGGGGTCGCTCACCACGCCGACGAGTACGCCGTCGGCACTGTGGAGCAGCGCGCAATGGCGCTGCAACGATTGCGAGAGCGAAACGACGTCGAACGCAGGCCGGGCGGCGAGCATCGCGTCGAGATCCATCACCGGCAAGCCCAGTTGCGCGCCGAGCGCGAGGACGACGTCGCGCAAGTCGCTGCCCGTGAGCGAGTGCAGCGCGCTCACGAGGTCGTGACTGGCCTGGTCGTTGCCCTGACGTTGGATCTCACGGGCGCGAGCGAGCAGCTCGGCATCGATGAGCATGTCGGCTGGGGAGAGGTCATGGGTACTCACGAGAGGTCTCCCGCCAGATCGAAGATCGGCATGTACAGCAAAATCACGATGGCCCCGACGACAAGGCCGATGGCCGCCATGAGCACCGGCTCGAACGAACGCGTGAAGCGATCGATCCAGCGGTCGATTTCGCCGTCGTAGAACGCGGCCGACTGTGTCAGCATCGGCCCCATCTCGCCGGTGCGCTCGCCAACGCGCAGCATGCGCAGGGAGATCGGTGTCGTGAGGCCGGCTGCTTCGAAAGCACTCGACAGCGGCGTACCCGCATCGACACTGGCAGACGCCGCGCCGAGCGCAGCGCGCAGATTCACAGAGGCCATAGGCTGCACGGTGGCGAGCGCCCGAAGAATCGTGATACCCCCTTCGAGCAGCATGCCCAGCGTCAGATAGACGCGCGCAAGCTCATAGATGCGAACGCGCTCGCGCAACACCGGAATGCGTGAGAGCAACAGCACGACACCGCCTCTGCGCTGCAAGCGTCGCCACAGTGTGACGAGCGCGAGCACGAACGCGCCTTGGGCTGCGAGAAAGAGCGTGGTGTGGGCACTCACGAGTTGCCCGAAGTCGAGCATCAGTTGCGACGCAAAGGGGAGTTGGCGTCCCGCGCCCTGATACACCTCGGCGAAGCGCGGCACCACGTACATCATTAGAAAGAAACTCACCGCGCCGCCGACCGACATGAGAATGCACGGATAGATGGCCGCGCTCACGACCTTGTTGCGCACGCTGTCCACGCGTTGCTGATAGTCGACGTAGCGCGCGAGTGAGCGCGGGAGGTCGCTCGTGCCTTCGGCAGCTTGCACGATGCCGACGTAAAGCGGCGGGAAGAGGCGCGGCTGTTCGGCGAGCGCGGCAGAGAAGCGTTTGCCCGACGAGAGGCTTTCCAGCAGACGGTGCAGGCATTCGCGAATGCCGGGGTTGCTTTCCTTCTCGTGCAGCGCCTGCAACGACTCGACGACACCGAGTCCGGCGTTGATGAGCGCGAGTAATTCCTGACTGAAGAGCACCAGTGAGAGCTTCTTCGCGCCACCGAGGGCTTTGCCGCCGCCGAGGCCGAAGCGTTGCGGCAGCAGCGAGGCCGCGCGAACCGTGCGCACTTCGCTGACGAAGCGGCCATCGAGCTGCGCACGGCGACGCGCGTCCTCGGGGCTGTCGGCCTCGATGCGGAGTGTCTCGATCGTGCCCTGCGGCCCGATCGTGCGAACGTCGAAGTGCATGCGTCGGTCGGTGTTGCGTCAGATTCGCGACAGCGGCTTACTGCGACGCGATGTCGGCGTCGTCGCCCGAGCCGCCGGGCTGTCCGTCGCGGCCGTACGAGATCACTTCGTACTCGCCCTTCGCACCGGGCGAGTGGTACTGGTAGGCGTGCCCCCACGGGTCGAGCGGAATGGCCTTCTGGAGATACGGGCCGTTCCACGCCTGCCCGGCGGCGGTCGGCGCGACCATCAGCGCGTTGAGCCCTTCGGCGGTGGTGGGGTAGCGACCGACGTCAAGGCGATACGCATCGAGCGACTTGGTGAACGCGTCGATCTGCGCCTTTGCCACCGTCACTTCGGACTTGCGCAATTGCGCGAAGTACTTCGGCCCGACGTAAGCCGCGAGCAGGCCGATGATCACCACGACCACGAGCAGTTCGAGCAACGTGAAGCCCCGTTGAGCGCGACGAAGGCTGGCGACGGAGGAACGGCGGCGGGCGGGCAGACGAAGTTTCATGACGCGTTGGCTCGTAGTGAATGAGTCAGCGAACCGTAAGCCGACGCGAACCGAAGAAAGGCGACGGGCGTGCAAGTCCGAGCCGCAAAGCCTGCGGCCGCACGCATCATCGACGAATTGCAAAGGGGCGGGAAGATGTGAATCGCTCAGCAGTGAATTGCAAAAAATTCAGTGCCGACACACGCGCAGAAGACAGGAATCCGAATGTCCGTGCGCATTTACCAAGGCACGGGTGGTTTGTCCTACAGCGCGAATTTGAGGATTGTTGCACCGCAGGCAAACATGCCTTGTCAGCGCTGCGGTCGCCGGGATTTCCCTATTTTGGGGCGTAGCGCTTGCGCGTGACACGAGGTCGTTCAAATGAAAATGACTAAAGACACTCGTGAAAATTACGCGGAACAAAGCCAACTTAGTATTGCGCCCGAAGTGGGTCAGACCACGGTAACTCGTTCGGAGTTCAATCTAACCGTCGGCATTTCGCAAAGTCATCCCGGAGTCCTTCCGGATGCGCGGCGCGAATGTTGCACCGGTTCAATCGGAACCACAATGACGAAATGAGAAAACGACACTCATTAGCGTGGACATGCACGGGGCTGTTGCTCGCGTGGATGTTCCTGATGGCGGGCACAGCCACGCCTCAGACGAACGCGGGAGCGACGCCGTTACCCATCCCGGCGTCGGGACGCGTAAAGATCAACCTCGGGGCTACGCCCTGGAAATTCCTCGGCGACACCGAACCGGACGGCGTCTCGCAAGCCGGTTTCGACGACTCCGGCTGGAAGAACGTCGGCATTCCGCACTCGATGAACGAGGACAACATGTTCTCGAACACGCAGAGCGGCGGCGACGTACCGCACGGCCGCGGCTGGTATCGCAAGCACTTCAAGCTCGACAAGTCCTATGCCGGTCGCAAGATCGTCGTGGAATTCGAGGGCGCGCACATGGGCGCGCAGGTCTACGTGAACGGCACGCCGGTCAAGGGCAGCAGCGTGCGCAGCCCGGACGCCACGCACGTGGTCGGCTTCCTGCCGTTTGCCATCGACATCACCAACATGGTGAAGGCCGACGGCGTGACCGATAACGTGATCGCCGTGCGTGTTGCCGCCAACGGCGACTGGTTCGAAGATCCGGACTTCTCGGGCGCGTTCCGCTTCGGTCAGGGCGACACGGGCATTTTCCGCCCCGTGTATCTGTACATCACCGATCCGGTTCACATCCCGCTGAACGACTATCCGGTCATGCAGACGTGGGGGACGCACGTCTCCACCGTGAGCATCGACAGCCCGGCCGTCGACGGATCGGGCACGGCAGCCTCGGCGAATATCCAGATCGAGACGAACGTGCTCAATGAATCGGGCACGGCGCAGACCGCACAGGTCACCACGCAGATCGTCGACGCGACGGGCCAGATCGTGCAGCAGGCGAAGGACGACGTCGTCCTGCCGCCGAACGCCGGTCCGGGCTACCACCCGACGCTCGTGCGCCAGAACCTCACGGTCGATCATCCGACGCTCTGGTACCCGAACAACGTGCCGCGCGGCCGTCCGTACATGTACCGTGTGTTCCACATGGTCAGCGTGGGCGGTGTCGTGGTCGATGCGACGGAAAGCCCGCTGGGTATCCGTACGATCACCTGGGACGCCAACTTCCCGAGTATCAACGGTTACGCCACGCACCTCTGGGGCGCGTCGGGTCGCTACGACTATCCGGGCCTCGGCACGGCCGTGCCGGAAGAGCAGCAGTGGCGCGATCTGCGCCTGCTCGCCGACGCGGGCGGCAATCTGTATCGCCCGGGGCACTCGTCGTCGAGCACCGAATTCCTTAACGCGGCCGATGCGTTGGGGATTTTCGTCGTGCAGCCGAGTGGCGATGGCGAGAACGGCTTCAACGATTGCTATCAACTCTCGGCACCGACGGCCGACTGTCCGCAGAACAAGATCGACAAGTACGCCCTCAAGCTTGAGCTGCATCGCGACATGATCGTGCGCGACCGCAACAACCCGTCCGTGCTGGCGTGGGAAGCGAACAACGGCATCATGAACACGGCGTTCGCGCCGCTGCTCGCCGCCATTGGCCGTCAGTGGGACCCGGTCAACACGCGCGCGCAAGCCGACCGTACGCCGAAGGACGTCAACGGCGACATCCTGAGCTGTTCGCGTCAGGGTTGCGAAGTGGGCGTGAAGAACCAGTTCCCGAACAAGCCGGCGTGGTCGGCCGAGTATTGGGGCCGTGGCGAGTTCCGTGCGAACTACGACTACGAGATGGATCAGGTTGCGTCGTTCATGAACGACTGGCGCAACGGTGTGCTGGCCAACACGTTCGGCATTGCGCATTGGTATCTGGCCGATACGCCGGGCGAAGACAGCTTCTACTGGAGCGGCACGACCTACGATCCGAAGCTCAACCCGAACGGCCCTTACGTTCGCTCGCTGGGCGACTCGATGGCCGACGGTAACCGCTTCCCGCGTCTGCTGTACTACGCGTATCAGTCTGCGTGGACGCCGTTCGCCATCAAGCCGGTGGTTCACCTCGCGAACACCTGGAACCGCAAGGGTCCGGTGCGCGTGAACGTGTTCAGCAACTGCCCGGCCGTGCGTCTCGTCGTCAACGGCGTGGTGCAGGGCGGCGATGTGAAGCCGAACACGCTCTCGACGTCGACCGACAACTCGCTCGGCACGACCACGGGTCTCGTGGGTCAGGCGCATTGGGACGACGTGCAGTGGGCCGCTGGCCGTGTGCAGGCGCTTTGCGTGGACGGTTTCGGCGCGCAAGTCATGGCGAACGGCAAGCCGGTGATCGACGAGCAGGTGACGGCCGGTACGCCGGACCACATCGTGCTGTCGGTGGTGCCGGAAGTCATTCGCCCGAGCGGTCAGTCGTTCCAGGTCACGGCCAACGGCTCGGACGCCGTGTTCGTGACGGCGCAGGTCGTCGATGCCAATGGCGTCGTCGTGCCGGATGCCACGAACCTCATCACGTTCGCGGTCGATAACACGGCCGTGGCGAACTATCGTGGCGGCTGGAATCACATCGTCACGATGGACAAGCCGCAGGGCTATCACTCGCCGGGCGATCACGAACTCGCTGCCGAAGGTGGTCTGACCCGTATCGCGATTCGCAGCACCTTCCAGACGGGGCACGTGACGGTCAGCGCGACGTCGCCGGGTCTGGGCAGCGGTTCGGCGTCGTACGACGTGCAGCCCGCTATCGTCGTGCCGGTACAGGCCGCGACGTCCGCGCCGCAAATCGTGGTGCAGCCCGCCAGCCAGCAAGTCAGCGTGGGCCAGCCGGCGCACTTCGACGTGACGGTCTCGGGTGCTGCGCCGATGCAGTTCCAGTGGCAGCGCGATCACCAGGACATCCCGGGTGCAACGGGCAGCAGCCTCGATACGGCAGCGGCCACGGGCGACGACAACGGTCATGTGTTCGGCGTGCGGGTTCGCAACGGCGTGGGCACGATCACGTCGAACGACGCCGTGTTGTCGGTGATTCCGGCACTTGCCGTGAGCATCGATACGCCGCCGGCCGCGCAAACCGTGTTCGTCGGTCAGACGGCCACGTTCAGCGTGGCGGTCAAGGGCTCGCCCGTGATCGAGTATCAGTGGTTCCGTAACGACGTCGCCATCGACGGCGCGAAGTCGGCGACCTACACCACGCCCGTGGTGACGGCCGACGACGACGGCGCGCTGTTCAAGGTGAGCGTCAAGAACCCGCTCGCACAGGTGACGTCGACGCCGGTGGCCCTCAAGGTCAACGCGGCCACGACGCCGACCATCACGACGCCGCCCGCCAACACGGTGGCGATGTTGAACGAGAGCGCCACCTTCACGGTGGTGGCCGACGGCTCCAAGCCGTTGCACTACCAATGGAACGGCCCGTCCGGCACGGTGGGCAGCGACGCACCGGCCTTTACGATCGACGCCGTCACGCCGAAGGATCTGGGTAAGTACACGGTGACGGTCTCGAACGCCTCGGGCAAGTCGGTGACGAGCGATCCGGCCACGCTGAGTCAGGCCGCACCGGGTGTGAACCTGGCGCAGGGCAAGTACGCGTTCGCGAGTAGCTATCAGGACCCGCAAGGCATGCCCGCCAGCAACGTGACCGACGGCAACGTCAGCACGCGCTGGAGTTCGGATCAGAAGGACGGCAACAACGCGTCGATCACGGTGGACCTCGGTGCGCCGATGCCGGTCAATCGCATGATCCTGCGCTGGGAGAACGCTTACGCCAGCTCGTATCGCATCGAAGTGTCGAACGACAACGTTCAGTACACGAAGGCCTACGAGTCGCCGGCCGGTTTCGCCGGTGGCGTGGACGACTTCACGTTCCCGACGGTCACCGCACGCTATGTCCGCATGGTCGGCCAGACGCGTGCGACCGCGTACGGTTACTCGCTGTACGAAATCGAGGTCTACAACGTCCCCAACTGTAACGACGGCGTGCTCTTCACGAACGAGCGTTACACGGTGCTGAACCCGGGCGAAGCGCAGGACAAGTCCAGCACGCTGGTCTGGAACCGCAAGCAGTACGCGACGACGGACCCGAACCACCAGTTCACGCAACTGGCGGCCGCCGACTACTGCGCAGCACAGGGCAAGCGTCTGCCGACGCGCGAGGAAGCACTCTCCATCGCAGCCAACAACAGCGCAGCGTGCGCGTTCCCGGAGAAGTGGACGACGTGGACGTCGACGCTCCTCGCCACCGATCAGCGTCAGGCTTACCTGATTACGTCGGCCGGTGAGGACCGTCAGGGTCTCGTCGACAACGCACCGGGCTGGGTGCTGTGCGTGTCCGGTACGGCGCAAGTCACGCCGCCCACGGTGACGGTGCAGCCGGGCGATGTGAGCGTCACGCAGGGCAAGTCGGCGCACTTCAGCCTCGGCATCAACGGCTCGGCCCCGCTCACGTTCAAGTGGTATCGCGTGGCCAACGCCGGTGAGACGTCGGACACGTTGCTCTACACGTCGTCGACCCCGGTCTACGACACCCCGGCCGTCAAGCTGGAAGACAGTGGCACGCAGTACTACGTGGTGGTCAGTAACGCCGCGAACAGCGTCACGAGCCAGAAGTTCAAGCTCACGGTGACGCCGCCCCAGCAGGATCCGGGCAACGGCAACAACCCGCAAGTGCCGCCACCCGTGATCGTCACGCCGCCGGTGAGCCAGTCGGCTGCCATCGGCAAGACGGCCACGTTCACGGTCAGTGCGACCGGTAACGGCACGCTGTCGTACCAGTGGTATCGCGACGGTGCGCAGATCGCAGGTGCCGTGGCCGCGAGCTACACCACGCCCGCCGTCAAGCTCGAAGACAACGGTGCGCAATTCACCGTACTCGTCAGCGCTGGCGGGGCAAGCAAGCTGAGCGATGGTGCAACGCTCAATGTCGTAGATGGCGTGCCGTCCAACGACACGAACCTCGCACTGGGCAAGACGGTGACGTCGACGCCGGTAGAAAACCCGGGCTTCGGCGCGGCAAGCAACGTGAACGATGGCGACATCACCACGCGCTGGTCGTCGCTGTTCGTCGATAACCCGGATGCTGATCGCGCCAACATCACGATCGACCTGGGCAAGTCGCAGGCCGTCAATCTGGTGCGCCTGAAGTGGGAAGCCGCGTACGGTAAGCAGTACCTGATTCAGGTCTCGGATACCGGTAACGACGGCGACTGGAAGACGGTCTACACCCAGAACACCGGCCGTGGCGGTACGGAGAACCTGTCGTTCCAGACGGTCGCCGCACGCTATGTCCGCATGCAGGGTGTGAAGCGTCAGACGCAGTACGGCTTCTCGTTGTTCGAGTTCGAAGTCTATGGTCCGAAGCTGAGTTTCGATCAGCAACCGCAGCCGCAATCCGTGCAGGTGGGCCAGTCGGCGCACTTCACGGTGTCGGTGATCGGCGCGTCGAACCTGTCGTACACGTGGTTCCGTAACGGCCAGCAAGTGGCAGTGACGGCCAGCCCGTCGTACGACACGCCGGCCACGACGATGGACGACAACGGCGCGCAGTACGGTGTGGTCGCCGATGACGGCAACTCGAACATCACCAGCACGCCTGCCTTGCTGACGGTGACCCCGGCCCCGACCGGCGGCAACAACGGTAACGGCAACACGGGCACCCCGCCGCAAGGCGGGGACGGTGGCAATGGGGGTAACGGCGGCAATGGCAACAACGGCACCACCCCGGTGAACCTCGCCCTTGGCAAGCTTGCGCTCGCCAGCGGTGTGGAAAATCCGCAGGGCACGCCGGCGTCCAACGCGCTCGATGGCAACGTCGATTCGCGCTGGTCGTCGGACTTCAACGACAACGCGTGGTTTGCCGTGGATCTGGGTGCCCCCACCCAGATCTCGGAAGTGCAGTTGCGTTGGGAGCGTGCTTACGGCACGGCGTACGCGATCCAGATCTCGGACGACGGCAACACGTGGCGCAAGGTCGGCGGCCAGTCCGCCGGTCAGGGTGGCACGGAGCAGGTGTCGTTCGCCCCGGTCACCACGCGCTTCGTGCGCATGGCCGGTATCCAGCGTTCGTCGCCGTACGGCTACTCGCTGTATGAGTTCGAGGTGTATGGCCCGGCGGGCGGCACGGTCCCCGTGACTAACCCGGCCACGGACAACTCGGGTAATAGCAATAATGGTGGTAAGGGCAATCTCGCGAAGGGCAAGCCCGCCTTTGCAAGCGGTGCCGAGAGCGACGGCACGCCGGCACGCTTCGCGGTGGACGGCAACCCGGCAACGCGCTGGTCGTCGGACTTCAACGACAACGCGTGGCTCGCCGTCGACCTGGGCACCTCGGTGCCGGTGTCGAAGGTGGTGCTGAACTGGGAGCGTGCTTACGGTGCGGCTTACGAGATTCAGGTGTCGAACGACAACCAGAACTGGACGCGTGTGGCTTCGCAGCCCAACGGTCAGGGCGGCGTCGAAACCGTCACGTTTGCCACGACGTCGGCGCGCTACGTGCGCATGGCAGGCATCAAGCGCTCGTCGCAGTACGGTTACTCGCTGTTCGAGTTCGAAGTGTACGGCCCCACGGACGGCAGCACGCCGCCGCCCCCGCCGTTGCCCGTTATCAGTGGCCAGCCGGCCAGTGTCACGGTGCAGCAGGGACAGCCGGCGCACTTCGCGGTCGCACTCGCCAACGCGGATGGCATGACGTACCAATGGCGTCGCGGCGGCACCCTGATTCCGGGGGCTAACGCTTCGACGTACGACACGCAACCGACGACGGCCGCCGACAACGGCGCGACGTTCACGGTCGACGTGAGCAATTCGGCCGGTAACACGGTGACGTCGTCGGCGGCCACGCTGACGGTGACGCCGCCGCCGGTCACGGGCGATCCGGGCACCGGCAACCCGCCGGACGACGGCACCATCCCGAACTATCCGATCTATCCGAACCAGATCGGCGTCGAGTTGCGTAACAACACGAACGGCGCTTATACGGACGATCAGATTTTCGTGGCGGTGATCGCGCACGACCCGGCAAAGGACGGCCAGTTCGTCTACGTGAAGCCGGACGGCACCACGGTGCTGATGTCGGACGCGGACAACGACGGTCCCGGCCATCTGACGAAGAACGGGCAGAACTACGCCAATTACTTCTTCACGCTGGCGCAGGCAAAGCAGTTGAAGTTCCCGAAGCTCTTCGGCGCGCGCGCCTACGTGGGGCTGGGGTCGCCGCTGTACATCAAGGTCAACCGGGACGTGAACGGTCAGATCGGCTTCGCCGGTCCGGACGTGCGCAACCCGACCGACCCGAACATCAACGTCTACTTCGACTGGTATGAGTTCACCTACGGCGACAACGGCCTGTGGCTGAACAACACGCAGGTCGATCAGTTCGGCTTCCCGCTGACGGAAGACGTGTACGGCAGCAACCGCACGACGCACGTGCGCTCGGGTATCACCGAGTCGCGCGCGTCGATCTTCGCGGCGTATCAGAAGGAAGTGCCGTCGGCATTCCTGCCGGCCAACCCGTCGCAGTACCGCATCATGGCCCCGAGCAAGGGCGGTTTCGACGAGGGACAACCGAACGGCAAGTACTTCGACGCGTACATCGACAGCATGTGGGAGTACTACCGTACGCACTCGCTGACGCTGCTGATGTGGGGTAATGCACGCAAGTTTGTCGGTCAGACGGTGGGCGATCAGCTCGTGTTCACGGAAGTGGATCAGGGCAACGGTGCCTTCGTCGGCGGCAAGTACTACGTGAATCACCCGAACACGCAGGACATGCTCGAAGCGAAGGGTCCGCTGGCCTCCGGTAATGCGACGGAGCTGGCGATCGAAGCGCAGGTGGCGGCGGCGCTCAACCGCCACATCATGGAAGACGACACGCAGTGGGCAGCACCGTCGTCGGCCTGGTACGCCAAGGGCCCGTACAACGCTTACGCGAAGTTCTGGCACGACCACAGCATCGACCGCAAGGCGTACGGCTTCTCGTACGACGACGTCGCGGACCAGAGTTCCACGCTGGTTTCGCCGACGCCTGAGCACGTCGTTCTGGGCATCGGCTTCTGATGACTTGAGCTTGTGTAGCGAAATGACGACGGGATGCGCAGTTTCGGCATCCCGTCGTTTTTTTCGTGACACGCTCGCAGGCCGCATGGTCCGGTCATCTAGATGTCGATGAGTTGTATTGAGACCTGTATTGAGACGGATTTGCGGAGATTTTTATGTTTTCGCGATATCGGCTTGTGAATAATGCGAATCTTTCGGCGCGTCGCCGTAAAAGTGAGTGAAGGTGAGTGAACATGATGCAGTTCGAGCACGATTCGGGGTTTGCGCGGCTGCTGCTCCCCATGTTGCCGAAGCTGTGGACGTTCGCGCTACGGCTCACCGGCGACCGTCACGACGCCGAAGACCTCGTGCAGCGCGCCTGCGTGCGTGCGCTTGAGCGCGCCGACGCCCAGTTGCGCCCCGACAGTGCGCCGCTGAACTGGCTCTATTCCATCGTTCATTCCCTCTGGCTCAACGAACTGCGGGCGCGTAACGTGCGCAACCGTGGCGGTGTCGCATGGGACGACACGTTGCTCGAGAACATTGCCGACTCCGTGTCGGGATTGCCTGACGAGCATGTCGGGCACCGCCAGATCGTGGATGCGGTCGAGCGTCTGCCCACGCCGCAACGCGTGGCGCTGCTGCTGGTCGCGGTCGAAGGCTTCAGCTATCGCGAGGCGGCGCAGATTCTCGATGTGCCGGTCGCCACTGTCATGGGGCGTCTGTCGGCTGCACGTCAGCGTCTGGGCGTGCAATTCGACGTGACGCCGCGTCGTCGCGGCACCTCCGCCGTTGGCGAAACGCCGACGTGAGGGTGACGACCCGATGGTGATCACCGACCAAATTCTTCTCTCCTACGTTGACGGCAGCCTGACCGAGGATGCCGCGTCCAAAGTCGAAGCCGCGATAGCGAGTTCGCCGGACGTCGCGGCGCGTGTGGTGGCGTTGTACGCGTCCGATCTGCCGTTCCAGGCCGCGTACGAGACCTGCTTCACTGCGCCGGTGCCGCCTGAGTTGGTGTCGACGGTGCGCACGCTGGTGCGCGGACGCACGACGCTGGATGTGCCCTCGCATGTCGCCAGTGCCAACGACGCGCGCTTCGTGCGCGCCGGGCGGGAAGGCAGAGAGGGGCGGCGCATGCACGTGCGCAGCCCAGGCACTGTGCCGCGTCGCAGTTCGCTCGATCGCGAGTTCGATGAATCGACGCCGTCCGACAGCAAGCCGCCGCGTGTCATCTGGTGGCAGATCGGCGGTTTCGCAGCGGGCGCGACGGCATTTGCCGTGCTGATCGCCAGCGCCGGGGCACGCTTTCTGACCGAAGGCCCTGCACCGACGCCCATGCCGCAGATGCCTATCTCGCACGCCATGTCCGTCGCGGGCAATCTGGATGTCGACAGCGTGGCGGTGGCGTCGCCGGAGGCGGCCAACGCGTGGCACGGTTCGTACGAGCCGTGGGTGCGCGCATTTGTTTCGTATCAATCGCTCTTTGCCAGAGCGACCCTCGATCCGCTCGACGACGAAGCGGCCGAGGCCATCGCCACGGTGCGCGCCATCCGCCACCGCGACGACATTCCACTGGTCGTGCCCGATCTGCGCCGCGCCGGCATGGAATTCAAGCGCTTGCAGCGCTTACAGTTCGACGGCCGTGCCGTCGTTCAGATGGCTTACCTCCCCCGCGAAGGGCCGCCCGTGGCGATCTACGTCGTGAAAGACACGCGTCTGGCGCACGGCCCCTCCGCACAAACCATTCCCCCCATGGATACGGTGACGTGGCGCCGTGACGGGCAAATGTTTGCGCTGGTCGCTCCCTCCGGGTCGAGCGATCTGCTGCCGATTGCCCGCGCGCTCGCCAACGACGTCGTGCCGGTGCTCTACGACGGCGGCACTACGCCGCCGGGCCTGCAAGCCAACGGTGTCTTGCAGCCGTTCACCGACGCGATGGCGGACGCACCCCTTTCTAAGACTTATGAATCTCGCTGATTTTTCGTCCCCCGCATTTTTCGATAACCCTTATCCGATCTACGAACGTTTGCGCCAGGCAGGCGATCTGGTACCCATCGGCCCGTCGTTGATGATGACGGGGCGCTACGACCTCATCGAAGCGCTGCTGCACGATCGCCGCATGGGCAAGGCATACATGCCGAGTGTGATCGCGCGCTATGGCCCGCTGGCCGTCGAGCAACCGGTGTTTCGTGCCATCAGCCGCATGTTCCTGATGGCGAATCCGCCGGAACATACCCGCTTGCGCACGCTGCTGATGCACTCGTTCAACGCGCGTCGCATCGAAGACCTCTCGGGCGACATGCATCGTCAGGCCGCCAGTCTCATCGAAGCGATGCCCGCGGGCGGGCCCGTCGACCTGATGTCGGCTTACTGCACGCCGCTGCCGTTGCGCATCATCTGCCGTTTGCTCGACGTGCCGCTGGCGGACGGGCAGGTGCTCGGGGACAGTGCCGCCGCGCTGGTGCGCGCATTCGATCTCGCGCCGCTCGACGAAGCCGGGCTGGCCGACGCCAACAAGGGCGCGGTGACGCTCGAATCGTATTTCGACCGGCTGCTGCGCGCCCGTCGCCGTCAGCCGGGCGACGATCTGCTCTCTGCGCTGATTGTCGCCACGAGCGGCGAGGGTGGTCTGTCGGACGAGGAAATCGTCGCGAACATGCTGCTGCTGTTCGTGGCGGGACACGAGACGACGTCGAACATGCTGGGCAATGCGCTGATCCATCTGTATCGCGATCCGGCGCAGTGGCAGCAGCTTCGCAGCGACCCGTCGCTCACGCAGGGGGCCGTTGTCGAGGCGATGCGCTTCGATAGTTCCGTGCAGATGGTCGCGCGCACGGCGCTCTCGCCGGTGCGTGTGGGCGACGTCGCGCTCGAGACCGGCACGACGGTGTTCATGCTGCTGGGTGCGGCCAACCGCGATCCGGCGAAGTTCGACAACCCCGACCGGTTCGATATCCGGCGCGAGAACCACGGTCGTCTGATCTCGTTCAGTGCGGGCATCCACCACTGTCTCGGCGCGCGGCTCGCGACGGCCACGCTGCAAATCGCGCTCGACAAGCTGCTCAGCAGCTTCCCGAACCTGGAGATCACCGGTCTGGACGACTTGCGCTGGCATCGCCGTCACAGCCTTCGCGGCGTGGCGTCGTTGATGGCGAACTACTGAAGACCGAGTTCCGACGGTCTCGACCCGATCGTTCAAAGCGAAGCGGCCCGTCACTTTATCGGTGACGGGCCGCTTCGCATTTGTGGTGCCGGTTCAGGCGATGTTACTTATCGATGTGCGAAGGCGCGTCGGTGTCGTACACGGCGTACAGCTTGGTGTAGCCCTTCGATTCGAACACGCCGGTCCAGCCCTTGGGCAGCGTGACCGCTTCGCCCGGGCCAGCTTCCACGACCGAGCCGTCGCTCGACGTGAACTTCGCACCGCCGCTCAGGAACACGAGCAGTTCGGTGTAAGGGTAGCCGGGGGCAGAGCGAATTTCTTCGCGCACGGGGCCAGACTTGAACACGCCGGTCTGGAACACCTTGTCGGGCGAGGTGAAGGTGGTGACGTCGACGGTGTCGTTGCCGTCTTCGTTTTCATGCACGGCGTCGTCGCGGTCGAAGACCGGGCCCGCAAGTTCCTGCTTGTTCACCTTGATGGGGTGGAGCGCTGCGGCGCTTGCGCCACCGGTGTACAGCGCGAACATCATCAGCGCGACGGCGGCCTTGCGTGCCGTTCCATGGGTCCTGCGTTGCAGCATATCGTTGTCTCTGTTGTCTTTATTGACTTGCGTCCGCCCTGAATGGCGCGTGCGCTGCCGGACGCCGAGCGTCCGCCAGCGGGCCGGGCGAGAGCTTATCAATCGCGAGAGACTTCAGGCAAGGACTGCGTGTGTGAGGCGACGCCTGTGGCGCGCGTACTACGGACCGCGCTGCGTGAGCGTTGCGGGCGCGCGCCGAGGCAGTAGCCGCCGCCGTACACGGCGCGCAGCACGAGGCCGTGTTCGCCGCGCAAGCCGAGGCGGTTGCGCAGCAAATAGACGTGCTGCTCGATGCTGCGCGCCGCCGACGCTTCGTCGCTGCGCCAGATCAGCGAGGCGATGCGCGCGCGGCTCACCCGCATGTCCGGGGCCGAGAAGAGCAGCCACGCCAGCGCGAACTCGCGCGCCGTCAGTTCGACTTCGATGCCCCCGACCGCCACCGTGTCGCGGCCACGGTCGAGCTGATAGGTCCCGACTTCCAGCAAGTCTTCGCTGCGGGCCGCGTTGGCCGAGGCACGCCGGTGCAGCGTCATCGCCAGACGGGTCTGCAACTCGGCCACGTCTACAGGGAAGGGGAGCACGTCGTCGCAACCGGCGCGAAACGACAGGTCGAGCATCCACGACGGGGTGCCGAAACCGATGACCAGCGCGCCGGCACTGCGCGTGCCGCGGCGGCGGGCGAGCACGCCCTGCAAGTCGAGAGGGCCCAGCGCCGCATCGACGAGCACCGCCGTGTACGGAATGCGCGAGGCGGCTACAAGGTATTGGGCGGCGTCGTCAAAGCGCTGGCAGTCGCCGTCGGCGCTGAGGCGTTGGCGGATGGCCTCGAAGAGCCCGATGTCTGACGTAAGAACTGCAAACTTCACTTCATGCTCCTGTTGCCGAACTCGAATTCGTTGTTTCATGCATCTGGCGCGCCCGAAAGAAAAATTGTCGGAAATCGCGTTGTCATGCTTAAAACACTTCAGTCCACCAAAAGAAACTTGAGGAATTTGCATCGGCCTGTTGAAGGCTTGCTGCATCGAGGCGCAATGCGTAGGGATGCTAGTTGACGTAAACGGAAAGTCCTGATGTGAGCGCCCAACGTTGGGGCAACGACGCATCGGTTTGGGGCGGGGTGGCCGATGTCGCCCTGCAGCATCGGCCCATCGGGCTCGGTTGGGCTCAGTCGGCCAGCAGCTCGACCATGCGCTGCTTCGTGTAGTCGACGAATGCCTGTGCGAGCCGCGACGGCGGATGCTGTGTAGACGTGACCAGCGAGAAGCCCGACATGACGACCGGCTCGAACGGTTTGACCAGCACGCGACCGGCCGCATAGCGCGCCGTCACCTGATCGATGATCGCCACCCCTGCGCCATGCTGGACCAGCACGCATATCGCCGCCGACAACTGGGATTCCGCGCTCATCACCCGGTCGATCTGGCGCTCGGCAAAGAGCCGGTCGATGTACATCCGGTTATCGAATTCCTTCGGATAGGAAATGAACGATTCGTCGCGCAGGTCTTCCGGGCGGATCACGTCCCGGTCGGCGAGGCGATGGCCCAACGGCAGGATGCAGCGCATGGGCGCGCGGTGCAGTGTCTCGACATTGGCCCCCGCGTGCGTGAGCGGGTGCGCGATGAAGCCGACATCGCAACGTCGCCCGACCACCATGTCCACCACGATGCTCGACGCGTGAATCAGCAGCGTCGTGCTCACGCCGGGATGCTCGCGCATGAAGCCCGTCAGCGTGGTGGGCAAGAACTCCAGCGCCAGTGCCGGCGCGCCCGCGATGTGCAGCGAGCCGCGTCGCAGCGATTTGATCTGCTCGGCGGTCTGCGCAATGCGGTCGATGCCCGCAAACGAGCGCTCCACTTCCTCGAACAGCACCATCGCCTCGGGTGTTGGATTGAGCCGGCCGTTGCTCCGGTCGAATAAGGAAAACCCTACGTCGGCTTCCAGATCGTTGATCAGCCGCGTGACCGCCGGTTGCGAGATGTGGAGCATGTCCGCCGCGCGCGTGACCGTCTGACGCAGGATCAGCGCGCGAAAGGCCTCCAACTGCCGGATCTTCATCGAAGCTTGTCTCCGCTCCCCCATAACATTTGCGTATGGCGGAGCAAAAAAATGTGATTTGACCGTGCGTGTGTCGAAAATGACCCTACGAAAACCACGCAATAGTTTCAATTTTTTTCGTAATGCCGGGCCATAACATCACATAACACTGCATCACGCAAGGAGCTTCCCGATGAAGACTGTCGTCCCCCAAACGCTTCGTAAGCTTGGCCGCGCCGCCGCGATTTCTGTCGGTGCGGGATTGGTTTTTGGCGCTTCCGCCGCACATGCCGATACGACGTTGTATGTCGGCGCGTACGGCGGTTCGTTCGAACAGATGCTGAAGAAAGACGTCATTCCCGGCTTCGAACGGGCCAACCCGGGCACCAAGGTTGTGATCGTGCCGGGCGACTCGACGACGACGCTCGCGAAGCTTCAGGCGCAAAAGGGCAAGGCAGGCATGGACGTGGTCTTCCTCGACGACGGCCCGATGTATCAGGCGATCCAGATGGGCTTCTGCGGCAAGCTCGCCGACGCCCCGGTCTATCAGGATCTCTACGACATCGCGAAGTTCAAGAACGGCAACGCCGTGGCGGCCGGTCTGATTGCGACCGGCATCGCCTACAACACGCGTCTGTTCCAGTCGAAGGGATGGCCGGCACCGACGTCGTGGAAGGAACTCTCCGACCCGAAGTACAAGGGCAAGCTCGTGATGCCGAGCATCAAGAACACGTACGGTCTGCACGCGTTGCTCGTCGAGTCGAAGCTTAACGGCGGTAGCGACAGCAACATCGATCCGGGCTTCAAGGAGATGGAGAAGATCGCGCCGAACGTGCTGTCGTTCGATCCGTCGCCGGGCAAGATCGCCGAACTGTTCCAGGCCGACGAAGTCGCGCTGGCCGTGTGGGGCAATGGCCGCGTGCAGGCGCTGCGCCAGCAGGGCATTCCGGTCGAGTTCGTCTACCCGAAGGAAGGCGCAGTCGCGCTCGGTATGGGTATGTGTGCGGTCGACAAGTCGGCTAACGATGCGCTCGCGCAGAAGTTCATCCAGATGATTCTCTCGCCGCAGACGCAGGCCGTGCTGGCTGAAAGCCAGGGCGTCGCACCGTCCAACAAGAAGACCCAGTTGTCGATGGCGATTGCCGCGCGCGTACCGTCGCCTGCACAGATCGACAAGCTCGTGCGTGTCGACTGGGATGTTGTGAACGCCAAGCGCGCCGAATGGACGCAGCGCTGGAATCGTCAGATCGAGCGCTAAGCCATTAAGTGAATTCGGACGTTGAGCGGCAAGGAGAACACAAGCGACATGAGCACCAGCACCCCTTACTTACGCGTTGAAAATCTCGGCAAGCGCTTTGGCGACACGGTGGCCGTCGAGGGCGTCGATCTCTCGATTGCGCAGGGCGAGTTCATTTCCCTGCTGGGGCCGTCGGGCTGCGGCAAGACCACCACGTTGCAGATGATCGCGGGCTTCGTCGCACCGACGTCCGGCCGGATTCTGCTCGAAGGCCGCGACCTCACACCCGTGCCGCCCGAGAAGCGCGGGCTGGGCATCGTCTTCCAGAGCTACGCGCTGTTTCCGCACATGACGGTGGCGCAGAACGTGGCGTTCGGTCTGGACATGCGACGCGTGGATGCCGGCGAGAAGCAACGCCGCGTGAAGGACGCGCTGGAGCTTGTGCACCTCGGTGCGCACGCGCAACGCTATCCCCGAGAACTCTCGGGCGGGCAGCGTCAGCGCGTGGCGCTGGCACGGGCGATGGTCATTGCACCGCCCGTGCTGTTGCTCGACGAACCGCTCTCGAATCTGGACGCCAAGCTGCGCGAACAGATGCAGGACGAGTTGCGCGCGATTCAGCGCAAGGTCGGCACGACCACGATCATGGTCACGCACGATCAGGCCGAAGCGCTCGCGATCAGCGATCGGGTGGTGCTGCTCAACGCGGGACGTGTGGTTCGCATCGACACGCCGCACGAAGTGTACGAAGACCCGCGCGCGACGTTTGCCGCGAACTTCATCGGACAGACCAATCTCATCACCGGTCAGCTCGACGTGCGCGGTGGCGTGGCGCTGCTGGAAGTGCAAGGGCTGCGGCTGGTGGTGTCGCCTGCACAAGCGGGTCTCGCGGCGTCGGAGGCCGCGAATTCGGCTGTCACGTTCTGTCTTCGTCCCGAGCGAATCCGACTCACGTCGGCGACCGCCGGGCGTGTGCCGGGACGTGTCGCGCAGCGCAGCTTCCACGGCAATCACTGGGTGCTGACGGTGTCGACCGCGCTGGGTGAGCTGCGCGTGCTCGTGTCGAACGACGGTGCGGTCGCGGCCAACGACGGCGACGCCGTCGGTCTCGACTGGGCCGACGACGCGCTGCGTCTCGTGCAGGAGAGCGCATGAACGCCGCGACGTCTACGCCACCCGGCGTGCCGACGGTGGAGGCAGCGAAGCCCTCGGCATCGGTATCGCCCGAGATCGCCGCTCAGCGTCGCTCGGCATGGACGCTGGTCGCGCCTGCGACGCTGTACTTCCTCGTGCTGCTGGCCGTGCCACTCGTGCTGACGTTCGTTCTCAGCCTGCGCGGCTTCGACCCGAACTCGGGGGGCATTCTGCCGACGGTGTCGTTGCAGCATTACGTCGACATTCTCACGGACAGCTACTTCTACGAGATTTTCCTGCGCACGTTGCTGCTGTCGGTCGGCGTGACGCTGCTGTGTGTGCTGATCGGTGTGCCCGAGGCGTACTTTCTGTTCCGCATGCGCGATCCGTGGCGCTCGCTGTGTCTGGTGCTCGTGCTCGGTCCGCTGCTGATCTCGGTCGTGGTGCGCACGCTCGGCTGGTCGATCCTGCTCGGTCGGGAAGGGCTGATCAATGCCGTGCTCACGAAGCTCGGCCTCATCGATCATCCGTTGCAGATGTTGTTCACGATGGGCGCGGTCACGGTGGCGCTGGTGCATGTGCTCGTGCCGTTGCTGGTGCTGTCGGTGTGGACATCGCTCACGCGACTGGACCCCGCCGTGGCGCATGCGGCCCGCTCGCTCGGTGCAGGTCGCGCGACGGTGATGTGGCGTGTGGTGCTGCCGCAGATCACGCCGGGCATTCTCTCGGGCAGCCTGATCGTGTTCGCGCTCACGGCGAGTGCGTTCGCAACACCGGCGCTCATCGGTGGACGCCGTCTGAAAGTGGTGGCGACCACGGCGTACGACGAATTCCTCGGCACGCTGAACTGGCCGCTGGGCGCGGCGATTGCCATCGTGCTGCTGATCGTCAACGTGCTCATCATCAGCGGTTACAACCGCGCTCTTGAGAAGCGCTTCACGCGCCGTCTCGGCTGACGGGAGGTCATCACATGAATCAGCTCGATGCTCAGTACGATCGCAACGGCGCGGGTGCGCTGGCGTTCCACGTGCTGTTTCTCGTCTTTATCCTCGCGCCGCTGGTCGTCGTGTGTCTGGTGGCGTTCACGCCGGACAACTTCCTCTCGATTCCGACGAAGCACTTCTCGCTGCGCTGGTTCGAATCGCTGATGAGCGACGAGGACTTTCAGTCGGCGTTGCGCACGAGTCTGTGGCTGGGTGTGATGTCGGCCACGGTGTCGACGGCGCTTGCCGTGCCCACCGCCATGGGACTGGCGCGCTACCGCTTCCCGGGGCGCGACGCGATCAACTCGTTTCTGCTCTCGCCGCTGATGATTCCGCCGGTGGTGCTGGGCATTGCGTTCCTGCGCCTGTTCACGCTGCTCGACATGGGCGGCTCGTTCGAGAGTCTGGTCGCGTGCCATGCGCTGCTGATCTTCCCGTATGCGCTGCGCCTGATCATGGCGGCGCTCGTGGGGCAGGCCGACGAAGGCGAGCGTGCTGCGCGCTCGCTCGGGGCAGGGCGCTGGACGACGTTCCGTCGCATCACGCTGCCCGCGATTCTGCCGGGCGTGGCGGGTGGCTGGGTGCTGGCGTTCATCAACAGCTTCGACGAGCTGACGGCCACGATTTTCGTCACGTCGCCCGAGACGATCACGCTGCCCGTGCGCATCTACATGAATATGAGCGAGACGGTCGATCCGAGCGTCGCCGCGATTTCAACGTTGCTCGTTGGGGTGACGCTGGCGGTCATGCTGATCCTCGACCGCATCTACGGATTGAACAAGGTTCTGGTTGGAAATCACTAAAACATGCAAAAGACATACGATATCGCCGTCATCGGCGGTGGCCTCGTCGGCATGGCAATCGCCTACGGGCTTGCCAAGCGCGGACAACGCGTCGTCGTTTGCGATGGCGAAGACAACTCGCTGAGAGCCGCGCGCGGCAACTTCGGGTTGGTCTGGGTGCAGGGCAAGGGAGGCACCTGCACCAACTATGCCCGCTGGTCGCTGCACTCGGCGAACACCTGGCAGGGGATGGCCGACGAGCTGTTCGCACGCACCGGTGTGGACGTCGGCTTTCAACGCCCCGGCGGCTTCAACATCGCGCAGACGGCCGAGGAACTGGCCGTCAAGGTCGAGAGCATGCGCAAGCTCAAGGAGGCCGAGCCTGCGCTGGTCTACGAAGTGCTCGATCACAATGCGCTGGCGGAACGTCTGCCCGCCGTCGGCCCCGACGTGTACGGTGCGATCTATTCGCCCAACGACGGACACGTCAGCCCCCTGTACACGCTGCGCGCGCTGTTCGCCGCGTTCGAGCAGGCGGGCGGCGAGTACGCGCCGAACTTGCGGGTGACGGACATCCGACAACTGGGCAGCGGTGCGTTTCGCGTGAGCATGGGCGACACATCGTTCGAAGCCGGGCGCGTCGTGCTTGCCGCAGGGCTGGGCAATCGCGACCTCGCGCCGATGGTGGGGCTGAGCGCGCCGGTCAAGCCGTTGCGCGGGCAGATCATCGTGACGGAGCGAGTCAAACCGTTCCTCGACTATCCGACGATTTACGTGCGCCAGACCGTCGAAGGCTCAGTCATGCTCGGCGACTCGGCCGAGGACGTCGGCTTCAACGATGGTGTGACGCCGGACGTGCTGGCCGACATCGCGCGACGCGGCATCGCGCCGTTCCCCATCCTCAAGAATGTGCGCGTCGTGCGCGCGTGGGGTGCGTTGCGCGTGATGACGGGCGACGGCCTGCCGATCTACGAAGCCTCCGAGTCTTGTCCCGGCGCGTTCCTCGCGACCTGCCACAGCGGCGTGACGCTTGCCGCCGCTCACTGTGAAACCATCGCGCCTTGGATTCTCGGCGCTGAGCGCCCCGCGCTTCTGGACCATTTCTATGCCAAACGTTTCGCTGCTTAAGTCGCTGGCGCGCAAGGATGGCGCGACGGTGCGGATGTTCATCGACGATATGCCGGTCGATGTGCCCACGGATATGAACGTGGCGGCCGCCTTGCTCTTTTCGGGCGTGACGGCGTGCCGCACCACGCCCGTGACGGGCAGCGAGCGCGCACCGTTCTGCATGATGGGTGTGTGCTTCGATTGTCTCGTGGAGATCGACGGTGTCCCGAACCGGCAGGGCTGCATGACGCCCGTGCGCGAGGGGATGCAAGTGCGTCGCATGGACGGCGCAAGGAGTGTGGCATGAGTTCGATGCGTGTGGATTTGTTGGTCGTCGGTGCCGGTCCTGCGGGACTCGCGGCGGCGCTCGAAGCGAAGCGTCATGGCCTGACGCCGCTGGTCGTCGATGAAAACACCCTGCCCGGCGGGCAGATTTACCGTAGCGTGAGCCGTTCTCCGCTGGCCGATCCGGGCGTGCTCGGACCGGACTATCTGCGCGGGCGTGCGTTGGTCGATGCGTTCACCGAGGCGGGCATCGCCTATTGGCCGCAAACACTCGCGTGGCAGATCAGCACCGACAAGCGTGTTTCCGTCACGCGGCAGAGCGCGGGCGGCGGGACGTTGCAGATCGAAGCCGGGGCCATCGTGCTGGCCAGCGGTGCGCAGGAGCGCCCGTTCCCGATTCCGGGGTGGACGTTGCCCGGCGTGATGGGCGTGGGGGCCGCGCAGACGTTGCTCAAGGCCTCAGCGCTCGTGCCGGACACACCCGCAGTGCTGGCCGGATGCGGACCGCTGCTGTATCTGTTCGCATGGCAACTGATCAACGCCGGTGTGCCGGTGCGCGCGATTCTCGACACTGCCGAGCCGGGGGCACGTCGGGAGGCGCTGCGTCATGCGGGCGGGGCGTTGCGTGCCCCGTCCTATCTGATGAAGGGCCTCAGGCTGCTGCGTGCGATTCGTGCGGCGGGCGTGCAGCACGTGAAGCATGTGACGTCGCTGCGCGTACTCGGCGCGACGCAGGCCGAGGCCATCGAATACATCGTGGACGGCAAGACACAACGTATCGATACGGCGCTGGTGCTGCTGCATCAGGGCGTGATTCCGAACACGCAGGTCACGCGCTCGATCGGTTGCGAGCATGTTTGGGACGACGCGCAGCTGTGCTGGCGGCCGAAGACCGACGCATGGGGCGAGACGAGCGTGCCCGGCATTTTCGTCGCGGGCGACGGTGCGGGCATCGGCGGTGCGTTGGCCGCTGATCCGTCGGGGCGTCTTGCGGCCACGCAGGCTGCCACGATGCTTGGCAAGCTCGACACCGCGAAGCGGGATTCGCGTGCACTGTCGCTGCGCCGCGAGCTGGCGTCGCACACATCGATTCGTCCGTTCCTGGACGCGCTTTACCGACCGGCGGACGGCTTTCGCGCCCCGGCCGACGACAGCACCATCGTGTGCCGTTGCGAGGAGGTGACGGCGGGCGACGTGCGTCGCATGGCCGGACTGGGCTGCGTCGGCCCGAACCAGACCAAGAGCTTCTCGCGTTGTGGCATGGGCCCGTGTCAGGGGCGCTTCTGCGGCATGACCGTCGCCGAGCTGCTGGCGCAGGCGCAAGGTTGCGCGGTGCCGGAAGTCGGCTACTACCGTATCCGTCCGCCGATCAAGCCGGTGACACTGGGCGAACTCGCGTCGGCGGTCGTTGCCCCCGAATTCCTGAGCGAACGAGCAGGTTTCCCCAAGTAGGCGAGATGGCTTGCGCCGCTCGCCTGCTCCTTTTTATTCCGCTTCTCATTCCTTTTTGGAGACGTATTAATGAGCGACATTCAACGCCATCACACGAATGCACGGATGAGCCGTGTCGTGGTGCATAACGGAACGGTGTACATCGGCGGCCAGACGGCCGACGACCGCAGCCAGGACATCACCGGTCAGACGCAGCAGGTGCTGGCCAAGATCGACGGCTATCTGAAGGACGCCGGCATCGACAAGTCGCGTCTGCTGTCGGCGCAGGTGTGGCTCAAGGACATCGAGTCGGATTTCGCAGGCATGAACGCCGTGTGGGACGCGTGGACGAGCCCCGGCAACACGCCGACGCGCGCAACCGTGGAGTCGCGTCTGGCTGCGCCCGACCTGCTCGTCGAAATCGCCGTGATCGCGGCAGCGAAGTAAGTTGAACGTCCGAAGTTGAAAGTCCGAAGCTGAAAGTTCGCGGCTGACCGTACCGCGTGCAGGACGAAGGCCCGCCAGTCGTTGCGGGCCTTTTTTCTTGGGGCGATGATCGAGCAGAAGTCAACGCATTGGTGAATTTGTTGCGTCTGTGGATTGATCCCCATGCGCGTCTGGAAGCGGAGCCGCGCAGGCATAATGCGCGGGTCGGCAGGTTGCATGCAGCAAGTCAAAGCCCCCTCCGTAATTGTTCACCGCACTTTCACCTCCAACCGCCCAGACGTTGGCGACATGACGGATCCATCGAGCGAGCAGATCACGCGATCCCAAGCCCAGAAGGGGCGGGACTTCTCTCGTCGTGTACTGGGGCTGCGCAGTCTGGGATGCGCGCTGAGCGCCATCGCCGTGTTCACGGCCATCCGGCACGCGGGCGCTTCGCATTTCGGTTACGGGATCTGGGCGCTCAACGCGTTTCTCTGGCCGGCGTTCGCGCACGCCATCGCCATGTCCTCGGCCGATCCGGTGTCGGCCGAGCGCCGAAATCTGCTGTGCGACTCGGCCTTCGGCGGCGGCTGGGTGGTGGCGATGCATGTCAGCGGCGTGCCGTCCGCCGTGCTCGTCTCGGTGCTGCTGATGCACAACGCGTCGGCCGGCGGATACCGGTTGTTGCGCGACGGCATTCTGGCCATGCTGGTGGGCGGCATTCTGACGGGCACGGTGCTGGGCTTCACGATCCGAACGGACATTCCTTTCTCGGAACTGGTCGCGAGCCTGCCTTTGTTGCTGATCTATCCCACACTGGTCGGCCTCACGAGCTATCGTCTGGCGAAGCGGCTCTCGAAGAGCGAGCGGGCGCTGCGCCGGATCAGCGATCAGGACGACCTGACGTCGCTGCTCAACCGCCGTTCATGGATGCGCGCGCTCACGAGTTGTTTCGCCGAGAAGCGGCTTGGACGCACGGGGACCGCGAGCATCGCGCTCATCGACATCGACGGGTTCAAGGAAATCAACGACCTGCACGGTCATCTTCAGGGCGACTCGCTAATCCGGATTCTCTCCGACGTGCTGGCGACCGAGCTGGGCAGTCACGACGTGAGCGGCCGCTATGGCGGCGACGAGTTCTGTGTATTGTTCGACGGACAATCCGCCGAGAAGGCACGCCGGAAGCTGGAGAAGGTGTGTGCGGTGTTTTCGAACGCCACCGAGGGGCTGGATTCGGTGCGCGCCGTGACGTTGAGCGCGGGCGTGGCGAATTACACCGTGAATCTGGTGTCGCCCACTGCGTGGCTGGCGATGGCCGACCACGCCTTGTACACCGCCAAGCGCTCGGGGAAGGACCGGATCGTGATTGCCGATATCGACGTCGGCTTCGACGGGGTCCTGCTGCGCTAGCGGGTTAGCGGTTCAGTGACGCGGTGACGCAGTGGCGTCGCCGCTCATGCAGGCTCTTCGGTCGTGCCGCTGATCCACGGTGTGAGCGCCTGACGGGCGTCCTGCATCATGAAGTTCACGAGCGTTGTGGAGACCCCCAGCGACTGGGCGATCTCGCGCTGCGTGCAATCCTGGAAGTAATACATCTCGAATACCGTGCGAGTGCGCTCGGGCAGTGTCTTGAGCCGGTCGAGCATGCCGCCGATCATCTGACGCGCTGTGACCTGCGCCTCCGGCGAGGCGGCACGATCGGGCATGTCGATGGCTTCGTCTTCCACCGTAAACACCCGATTCTCGATCTGCTGACGGCGGTAGCCGTCTAACGCCAGATTACGCACGACTTGCATCACATAGCTGGCCGGATGCCGGACCGGGCAGGCGCTACGGGCGTCGCACAGCTTGATGTAGGCGTCCTGCACGACGTCTTCGGCACGGCAGGGGCATCCGAGAATGCGCATCGCCAGTCCCACCAGCGCCCGCCGGTGCGTCACGAAGATCTGGCCGACGAGACCGTCCTCCGTGTCGGCGCCCATTGGCGTCCAGCCGGGGCACCCGGCGTAACTCAACTGCTCGCTCATGCTTTTGCCTCCAAATCGGCATCGAACGCACCTCTGTGTGACAAAGCGACGCACTGTCGCTTTGGGACCACACTGCGGCACCCTTTGAGGAGCACGAACGCAGTCGGATGACAAAACGAAGGACGAACGCCGCCGGGAACGGCGCACGCGGCGCGCTCCGACACAACGGTGCAGGGAGAAAAGACAGGACTGCAGAACTTCTGTTGCCGCGCCCTGACAGGCCGTGGGGCTACCACTTTCTACAGGGGTTGCGGTAAATTTGGTGTAAACGATAGTGAAAATGAGAATGGTTTGCAATTGATATTTTGATATGCAAGATGTCGACCGATTGGGGAGCGTGTCATTTCGTTATGCCAATGAGCTTAGCTTTGCAATTCATCAGGATTACTGAGGCTTCGAGCGCCCTGGCGCGCCTGGCTTCGCGGTTGTCTGCGGACGAGCATTTCCGGCTCGGTGCGCTGCACAAAGGGGAGGACCGGGCGCGCTTCGCGGTGGTCCGGGCCACGTTGCGCGACGTGCTGGGCCGCGAGTTGGGGGTGCCGCCGGATCGGGTGGCGTTCGAGGCCGACGCGCAGGGCCGTCCCCGTCTGGCCGGAGGCGGGCCACCGGACTTCAACGTCAGTCATTCCGGCCATTGGGGGCTGCTGGCCTACTCGTCCGACGTGCGCGTCGGCGTGGATATCGAGCGACTGGACGCCCTTGCCGAGCCGCGTTCGTCGTGGGACGTCTGCCTGCATGCGGAGGAACAGCGTGCCTTGCTGATGCTGAGTTTCACGCTGTCGGGGCATGGGCCGCGTGCGGACGAGATATTCCATTGGGTCTGGAGCCTCAAGGAGGCGATTTTCAAGGCGCTCGGCACCGGGTTGCAGGACAGCCTCACGGCGCTGAGCGTGGACGTGGACGCGGTCGCGCGCGCGGTGTCGGCGGTCGAAGGCAAATTCGACGCGGCAATGCCCTCGGCCACAGCCGGATGCCCGATTCCCTGGCGGGCGGACGACCCGGCGCTGGCCGAAGCGTTGCGCGGGCTGGAACTGCGTCTGTTGCCCGCGCCACCGGGCTATTCGGCGGCGTTGGCCTGGCTGCAACAGGGGAAAATTGGGTAAATTGCGCCGGCGCTGGACCGTCTTTCAGCCAGAGGAGGGCGCACACCGTGCCCTCGCGGCCTTTGCCCCCGGCAGGCTGGACGCTTACAGGAGTAATCGATGAGTTTCGACGACGAGAATGGCGTGTTCCGTGTGGTCATCAACGACGAAGAGCAATACGCCATCTGGCCGGACTACCGGCCGGTGCCCGCTGGCTGGCGCGAAGTCGGGGTGACCGGCAACAAGGCGACGTGTCTGGCCCATATCGAGTCGGTCTGGACGGACATGCGCCCGCGCAGCCTGCGCGAACATCTGGCCACGCAGGGTGACGGACGCAATGGCGTTTGAGGCCTGTCGCCTGCTGTGCCTGCCCTGCGCAGGGGGAAGTGCTACGGTATATGCGCGCTGGGCGCAGGCCGCGCCGTCATGGCTGGCGGTGCGCCCGCTCGAACTGCCGGGGCGCGGTACGCGTCATCACGAACCGTTGCAACACGACCCGCACATGCTGGCGGACCAACTGACCGAGGAGTGTCTTGCGCAGCACGTGACGTCAGGCACGCGCTTCGCGTTGTTCGGTCACAGCCTCGGCGGTCTGCTGGCGTTCGAGATCGCGCATCGCCTGCATGCGCGGGGTTGTTCGCCGGCGGCGCTGTTCGTTGCCGCGAGCCGTCCGCCCGCCACGCGTGATGACAGTCGCTACGCCGCGTTGCGCGACGACGCCGAGGTGCTGGCCGAGATGCGTGCGCTCGGCGGCACGCCCGAAGCGCTGCTCGCCGAGCCTGAGCTGATGGCGATGGTACTGCCGGTCATCAAGGCGGATTTCCAACTGTGCGGACATTACCGGCGTCCGTCGCCGCAGGTGCGCGCGCCGCTGTCCATGCCGATTCATGCGTTGGCCGGACGCCGCGATGCGTTCGCACCGGAAGTCCTTGACGACTGGCGTGGCGAGACGACCGGCAGCTATACGCGCACCGACTTCGACGGCGACCACTTCTTCGTGCGCGACGATCCCGCTCATCTGCTGGCGGTCATTGCCAACGGGCTGGCTCCGGCGATGCATGCACCGCACGCGTCGCGCGCTTTGGCGGCGGCGCGATGAGTGAGCGTGCAGCCGACAGGCTCGATAGGCTCGCGCAACGGATCCCGGGCGCAGCGCAGTTCGATCTCGCGGCGAGTCTGCCCGCGCCGGTCCGCGCCGAGCTGGGGCCGCTGTGTGCCGGACTGGCCTTCGGCGCGCGCGTGCCGGACGACCTTCGCCCTGGCGATACCGTCATCGGTCTGGCGGATCTCGATCGCCACATGCCCGCCATGTTCGACGGCGTTCGCCGCCTCGTGCCCGGCGTCGAGCCGCGCGCGCTCATGTCGCAGTGGAGCAAGTTCTACTTCCGGGCTGTGGCGCCGGCGGCGCTGGCAATTATCGTCGTGCATGGTCGTGCGCTGACGCTCGATCCGGACGCATGTGGCATCGTGCTGCGCGGTGGATTGCCCGTGCAGGTTCGCTTTCCCGAATCCAGTTGGACGCCGCCGGGTGAAGGCGATGTCATGGAGGAACCACCTACCGCGCAGGTGCGTTTTGCGTCGCTGCTTCAGGCGCATTTACCTGCCGCAATGGCGGCGATGCAACGGGCGGCGGGCGTTTCGACGCGCGTGCTCTGGAGCAACGCGGGCAATCTGCTGGAGTTCATCGTCGGTGAGATGCGCAAGGTGCCGTCACTGAGCGCACGTGCTGCCAGCGATTACGCATGGCTGTTCGACGGCGACGCCGGTTTCGGTCAAACGTCCGATAATCCGCTCTATCGCACTGTGCGTTACGTCACGCCACCGTCGACTGCAATGCCCACGCCGATGCGTGCGCGTCGCGTGTGTTGTCTGCGCTATCAGTTGGCGGGGAAGGGCACGCGATGTGACGAAGCGTTGCTGTGCGGATCGTGTCCGTTGATTCTGACCATGACGCCGGCGCAGCTTCAGCGGCAACTGGCGATGCAAGCCGGCGGCGCACCGCAGTAGCCGAACGCGTCCAATTTAAAAAAACGGCACCGTAGCCTAATCCGCTGCGGTGCCGTTTTTGCATCGATGACGCTCACTCATCCCGCCAGTGCTGCGACGCGCGATGCCTGCGTTGTCTGGGTCGGTGCATCGGCCTGCAAGGGCGCGCGCGACAGCAACGACGTCGCGATTTCGGACGAGCGCGTGGCCAGAATCGAGAGCAGCGTGTCGGACAGTCCGTGCGTCGGCTCGCAATAGCCTTGCAGATAGATGCCGGGCTGGAAGTTCTCGCGGGTGCGCAGACGATAGTCGCGCTCGCCTTCGAGGCCGTCGAGCCACGGTGCGAGGTCCGACAGCAGGGCTTCGTGCGTGCGGCGCTCGTAGCCGGTCGCCAGCACCACGACGTCGTAATGCTGCGTCACCGGGCGTCCGGCGAGCCGCTCGTGCATGTGCAGCGTGATGCGGTCCCCGTCGGCGCTCACCTCCTGAATCTCGTGACACGACAGCAGGGCATGATGGCCGTGTCCGCCCACGCGCTGCTGATACAGCACGTCGTAGATGCGCGCGATCAGATCGTCGTCGACCACGGCATAGTTCGTGTTACGAAACTCATCGAGAATGCGTTCGCGCTGTTCCACCGGTTGCGCATAGATGAAGTCAGTGAACTGCGGATCGAAGATTTCGTTGACGAACGGACTGCTGTCGGCAGGCTTGAGGGCGCGGCCCCGCATAATGAGATCGACCTGCGCCTGCGGCCATTGCTCGGCGAGGTCGAGGAAGATTTCCGCAGCACTTTGTCCACCGCCGACGACGGCGACCCGACGCGGTGCCGTCTCGCTGAGCGACGCCACGCGCGCCAGATATTGGGACGAATGGAACAAGCGCGCATGGGACGCGCGATGCAACGGAGCGAACACCGGCGGCACATGGGGTGTGCCGCCCGCACCGAGAATCACATTGCGCGTGCGACGCGATTGCGTCTCGCCTTGCCCGTCGCGGGAATGAACCTGCAACGCCACGACTTCATTGCGCTCCAGCACCGGCTCGATACCTGTCACCGTTTCGCCGTACGCGCATTGCCCGTGGAAGTGCGACGCGGCCCAGCGCAGGTAGTCGTTGTACTCGCGTCGTGTCGGATAGTGACTTTGCAGGTTGATGAACGCGGACAGCCGCGCCTTCTCGTGCAGATAGTTGATGAAAGTGAAGCGGCTGCGCGGATTGCGCAGCGTCGCGAGATCCTTGAGGTAGGCGATCTGCATGCGGCTGTTCGAGAGCAGCATATTGCCGTGCCAGGTGAAATCGGGCTGCTTCTCCAGAAACAGGAAGCGGGCGGGGCCGAGGCGCTGCCCGCAGTGCTCTTCGAGGGCGATGGCCAGGGCGAGATTGGACGGGCCGAAGCCAACGCCGATCAGGTCGTGTGTCACGGAATGAGGGGGAGTGTTGGTCGTCGTGGACGGTTCGGTACTTGCGTGCATGAGGGCCTCGGCAAGGTCATCCGGTGAATTCACCCGGACCCGGGATCGGGGGGAATGCCATACAAAGCATCCGTTTCCCAGAAGACGATGAGCTTTTCTTTAAATTTACCCCTGAGAAATTCAGGCAAGTGCGCCGGGCAAATTTTCGGTGTCCTGAATCGTCTTTGAGCGGAGGAGCCAGAAGAGGGCGCACAGGCGGGGAGCCAACCCCTACGCCTGCGATCCGCCGATCTGGCTTGTCCTGGTTCGTCTTTGTTAGTCCTTTCATCGCGATTCGTCGCCCGGCGTCCGTGCGCACCCTACGGCGTTCGGACGTGCGACGGATCACCCGCGGAGAGCGTCGTGTTCCTGTTTCTGTTCCTGTTGCGTGCTTCACGCTGGCTGCTTGCGGCCGCTGTAGTTGCCTCGCTCGCCTGCGGCGTGGCGAACGTCATGCTGATCGCATCGATCAATCGCGCGCTCGGTGCGCCAGTGGCGGAACTGGGCGCGCTGGCGTGGCGCTTCGCCGCGCTGGCCGTGCTGTCCATGCTCGCGCAAATGTGCGCCGGGGCGCTCTTTACGCGGTTGGGGCAGCGCACGCTGGCCGAACTGCGTCGGCACGTGTCGCGCATCATCGTCAACGCGCCGCTGCGTGTGGTCGAGTCGACGGGCGGCGCGCGCGTGCAGTCGGTGCTGGCCGACGACGCCAACCACGTCGCCAACTTCTTCATCGGCCTGCCGACGCTCGTCATGAATGGCGCGATCGTCATGGGCTGCTTCCTGTACCTGGCGATCCTGTCCTGGCCGATTTTCCTGATGGCCTGCGTGGCGATCGGTCTGGGCGCGCTGGGTTATCACATCAGTCACACGAAAGTGATTCGGTACCTGCGCACGGCGGGGCAGCGTCAGGACGAGTTGTTCGGGCATTTCCAGACGCTGGCATCCGGCGCGAAGGAGCTGAAGCTCAACCGACGTCGTGCCGACGCCTTCCTCGCGCGCGTGCTGGGCTCCGCCATCGAGGCGGTGCGCGAGAATCGCTCGCGCGGCCTGACGCTCTTTATCTTCTCGGTCAGTTGGGTGCGCTTTCTGTTCTTCGCGCTCATCGGGCTGGTGCTGTTCGTGCTGGTCGGTGCGACGTCGAGCAATGCGCATGTCGCGACGGGCTACGCCATCGTATTCCTGTACATGGTCACGCCGCTCGAAGCCATGCTCAACAACATTCCGCTGCTGACGATGGCGCGGGTCGCGAGCGAACGCATTCAGAAGGTGACGGAGTCGATGCGCACGGAGGACGTCACGTCGTCCGAGACGTCGACGGTCGGCGCGCCGCTGGTGCGGCTGCATGGCATCACGCATAGCTATTACCACGAGCAGCAGGACGAAATCTTCCGCATGGGGCCGATCGATCTGACGTTCCGTCCGGGCGAGATCACCTTCCTGATCGGGGGGAACGGCAGCGGCAAAACGTCGCTGGCCAAGCTGCTCACCGGGCTATATGTGCCGGAGAGCGGCGAAATCGTGTGGAACGGCCAGTCGGTCGACGTCAAAAATCGCGACCGCTACCGACAGTTGTTCTCGGCGATCTTCTTCGACTTCCACCTGTTCGAAACGCTGCTGGGCGCGGACGACGCGCAGACCGATCCCGCACGAATCGATGCGTTCGCTGCACGCTGGCTCACCCGTCTGCATCTCCAGCACAAGGTCAGCGTGACGAACGGCGCGTTCTCCACGCGCGATCTCTCCCAGGGGCAACGCAAACGTCTCGCCCTTGTGGCGGCGTGCGTGGAGGATCGTCCGTTCCTTGTGTTCGACGAATGGGCGGCCGATCAGGATCCGGTGTTCAAGGAAGTGTTTTATCGGGAGATCCTGCCCGAGCTGAAGGCGCAGGGGAAAACCGTGCTGGTGATCTCGCACGACGACCGCTACTTCTCGCTGGCCGACCGGCTGGTGAAGATGGAAAACGGTCAGTTGATCGCCGATGGTGAGCCGACACCCGTCGCGTCGACGTCTGCCAATCCGGCGACGACGACGGGGAATGTAGAAAAACCGCAATCGTCCGCGTAAACCCCTTAAATTGCGGGCACGAGGATCGTCAATGAAAGTGCGGCGCGTGTGGCGCCGCGGTTTCGTTGAGGATCCAACCATGCTCGATACGATGCTCGATGTGCGCGCCCTGCGCACCAATGGCGACCTCCCGATGGTGGTCGAACCGCGCGATGCCGGTGTGCCGATCGAGGCCGCCGCCAGTGCCCTTCACGCGCTGGTGGACGAATATCTCCCGACCCACGGCGGCGTACTGTTCCGGGGGTTCAAGGTCGATGGCGATGCGGCATTCCGCGAGTTCGCCGCGTCTTTCGGTCATTCGCTGCTGACCTATGAATTCGGTTCGACGCCGCGCAGCAAAGTCGCGCAAGGCGTCTACACGTCCACCGAATATCCGCCTCACCAGCACATTCCTTTGCATAACGAACAGTCGTACACGCGCGACTGGCCGATGAAGATCTGGTTCTACAGCGTGCTCACGGCGCAGGAAGGTGGTGAGACGCCGATTGCCGATAGTCGCCGCATCTACGCGCGCCTGCCGCAAGCACTGCGCGAGCGCTTCGCCAGCAAGGGGCTGATGTACGTGCGCAACTTCGGCAACGGTTTCGACGTGCCCTGGACACAGGTCTTCAACACCGAAGACCGCGCCGAAGTCGAAGCGTATTGCCGCGCCCACCGCATTGCCTGCGAATGGAAAGACGATGGCGAGCTGCGTACGCGCCAGCTGTGTCAGGCCGTCGCGCAACATCCCACGACGGGCGACTGGGTCTGGTTCAATCAGGCGCACCTGTTCCACATCTCCAACCTCGAACCCGACGTGCGTGAGACGTTGCTCGACGTCGTCGGCGAGGAGGACCTGCCGCGCAACGTGTACTACGGCGACGGCAGTCCCATTGAAGAAGACGCACTCGCGACCATCCGTCACGTGCTGGAAGCGGAGAAGATCAGTTTCCCGTGGCAGGACGGCGATGTGCTGATGCTCGACAACATGCTCGCGGCGCACGCGCGCTCGCCGTTCAAGGGGCCGCGCAAGGTCGTCGTGGCGATGGCGCAGGCGCACGGGGCCGACCGCTGACGGTCTTTCCCTCGCTTCGAAACGTCTTCTCTCTGTCATTTACTGCATGCCGCGGCCCGGCGGCCGCCATGCGCCAGTCTTTGATTCCGCTCCTGCTTCGTGAGTCGCTACCGTCATGAACGACGCTCTCCGCTTGCCCGTCCCCTTCGGTCCCGTCCCTTCGACGGCGCCCTCTCAGGGAGCGCCCGGCGCTCCTATCGAACACATCGTCGATCTTCTGCGCGCCCGTGCCCGGCTTGAGCCGGATCGCGAGGCGCTGCGCGCCGTATCCAGCGACGAGGGCGACGGTCAGGCCCTGACCTGTGCCGGGCTCGATACACGCGCCCGTGCGGTGGCCGCCACACTGCAACGTCTCGCCGCGCGTGGGAAAGACGGTGCGTACGGCGAGCGCGGGTTGCTGCTCATGCCGACGGGGCTGGATTACGTGGCGGGCTTCTTCGGCTGCCTGTACGCGGGGGCCATCGCCGTGCCGGCATTTCCGCCGGAGTCGGCGCGTCCGCAGCATCTGGCGCGTGTGCGCTCGATCCTGCACGACGCGCGTGCACGCTTCGTGCTGACCGACCGTCAGCATCGCGACGCCATGCTCGCGTTCGGCGACGCCGTGCCCGAGTTGCGCGGCGTCGAGATCGTGGTGATCGACGAAATCGACGACGCGCTCGCCGCCGAGTGGCAGGAAACCCCCGTCGCACCGAGTGATCTGGCATTCCTGCAATACACGTCGGGCTCGACCTCTACGCCGAAGGGCGTAATGGTCAGTCATGCCAATCTGATGGCCAACGAGGCCGCCATCGTCGCAGGACTCGGCATGACCCGCGACGACACCATGGTGAGCTGGTTGCCGCTGTACCACGACATGGGGCTGATCGGCGGGCTGCTCTCGCCGATCTATCGTGGGGCGCGTCTCGTGCTGATGTCGCCGCAGTTCTTCCTGGAGCGGCCGGTGCGCTGGCTGCGCGCCATCGACAAGTTCGGCGGCACCGTCAGCGGTGGCCCCGATTTCGCTTATCGCCTGTGCGCGCAACGCATCGATGCTGCGACGATCGGTTCACTGAACCTGAGTGGCTGGCGGCTGGCGTTCTCCGGCTCGGAGCCCGTGCGACACGACACGCTGATCGATTTCTGCGAAGCGTTTGCGCCTGCGGGTTTCGATCCGAAGGCGGTCTATCCCTGCTACGGATTGGCGGAGGCGACGCTCTTCGTCACCGGCGGACAGCGCGGCGACGGCATGACGGCGACCGACTTCGACCGTGGCGCACTGGCGCAGCAACGGGCTGAGGCCTCGGGCGCTCACAACGATGACGGCGCGATGCTGGTCGGATGCGGCACGACGCCGCTCGATCACGAAGTGCGTCTGATGACGTGGAACGATTCCCCGGACGTCGCGCCGTCCGTGGTTGGAACGGGCGGCGTTGGCGAGATATGGGTAAGCGGGCCGAGCGTGGCGCAGGGCTACTGGCGCAACGAGGAGGCGAGCGCACGCACCTTCGTGCAGGCGGACGGCAAGCGCTGGCTGCGCACGGGCGACCTCGGCTTCGTGCACGGCGATCAGTTGTACATCACAGGCCGTTGCAAAGACGTCATCATCGTGCGCGGCCATAACCTGTATCCGCAGGATCTGGAGAAGGCCGTTGAGGCGGACGTCGAACTCGTGCGCAAGGGCCGTGTGACGGCGTTCGCCGTCGACATCGACGGTGAGCCGGGCATCGGCATTGCGGCGGAAGTCGGTCGGGGCGTGCAGAAGATGGTGCCGCCGCAGACGCTGGCCGAGGTGATCGCCGTGGCGGTCTCCGACGTCTGTCAGCAAGCGGCGTCGGTCGTCGTGCTGCTCAATCCGGGTGCGCTGCCCAAGACGTCGAGCGGCAAGTTACAGCGTAGTGCCTGTGCGAAGGGCTGGCGCGATGGATCACTCGATGCATGGGCGACGTGGCAGAACGGTGCGATTGTCGGCGACGATGCGGCAAGCGCGTCGTCGAACGACAAGCCCGATGCGCAGGCGCAGGACGCCACATTCGACGCCGTCGCGCAGATCTGGCGCGAAGTGCTGGGGCGCGAGCAGGTCCGCGCGGACGATCATTTCTTCCTGTGCGGCGGCAGTTCGTTGCTCGCCATGCAGGTGCTGGCGCGCGTGCATGAACGTCTCGGCGTGAAGGCGACGCCCGCCTCGCTGTACGAACATGCGCGGCTGGGAGAGTGGGTGCGAGAGCTGGCGAAGCTCGCGCCTGTATCGGGCGCGCAAGCCATCGACGCCGGGCAGAAAATCCCGCCCGCGACACCGCTCGCACAAACCCCGGACACGCGTGTTTTCCGTCAGTCCTTTGCGCAGTCCCGGCTATGGTTCGTCCATCGTCTCGATCCGGCGAACAGCGCGGCGTATCACGTCGGCGGACAGTTGCTCGTTAAGGGACGCTTCGACGCGACCGCGTTCTCGCGCGCGCTCGAAGTGATCGCGGCCCGTCACGATGCCTTGCGCACAACGTTCGACGAGCGCGACGGCGTCGCTGTGCAGATCGTGCACGCGAAGGCCGACGTGCCGCTCGTCAGCCACGATGTGTCGGGCGATGCGAACCCCGACGCCGCCGCGTCCCGTCTGACCGATGCGTTGCTTGCGCAGCCGTTTGCGCTAGACACTGTCGCACCGTGGCGCGTGGCGTCGATTCGCATGTCGGATGAGGCGCATCGAATCGTCTTCGTCCTGCACCATCTGCTGACGGACGCCTGGTCGATGACCTTGCTGGTCGACGAGCTGGCCCGCGCTTACAGCGGATTCGCCGGTGGCGAGGCGCCGGTGCTGGCGCCGGTGCCTGTCCAGCCAGGAGATCATGCCCATTGGCAGCATGCCCGCGTCGATGGCGAGGCGCTCGGCCGTCAGCTCGACTGGTGGCAGGCGCGTCTGCCGGAACCGTCGCCCGTGCTCGCGTTGCCGGTCGACCGTTCGCGTGGCGCGTTGCGCAGCGGCGCGGGGCAGACGCTCGCGTTCGAATTCCCGGCGGGTCTCACGCGCGACGTGCTGACCTTCGCGGCACAACGCAAGGCGACGCCGTTCATCGTGTTGGCCGCGTCGTTCCAATGGTTGCTGCACCGTTATGCGGGCGAGACCGATATCCGCGTGGGCGTGCCGATTGCGCAGCGCGACGTGGCAGGACTGGAGCGCATGCTCGGTTGCCTCGTCAACACGCAGGTTTGGCGTGCGCAGATCGACCCGGCGGCCGACTTCGACCGACTGGTGATGCAGGTGCGCGACGGGGCGCTGGACTCGCAGGCGCACCGCGAAGCGCCGTTCGAGCGTGTGGTGGAGCGCATCGCGCCGCAGCGTAGCCTCGGACAATCGCCGTTGTTCCAGGTGATGTTGAATCATCACGTGGCGAATGCTGCGGCTTCGCGCGCCGCGACGGGCTGGCCTGCGGGCCTGAATGTGGTCGCACAGCCGCTGACCGGTGGCGCGCAGTACGACCTCGCGCTCGACATCGACGAGCTTCACGAGGCGTCGGCAGGCAAGGGTGCCGATCCGCTCGACGGCGTGACGCTGCGCGCTCGTCTTACTTTCCCGACGGATTTGTTCGACGCGCCGACCATCGAACGCCTTGGTGCGGACTGGTGCGCCGGGCTGGCGACGCTGCTCGCGCTCCCGACGCAGCCGCTGGCGTCGCTCGACGTTGCCTTTGAAAGCGCGTTGGACGGTGCCGGGCATCGCACTGCGCTCGCAGAAGCCTCGTCACCGTTTCAAAGTGTCCCATCGCTGATCGACGTGCAGGCGCAGCAGCAACCGTCCGCCATCGCGTTGCGGGACGAAGCCGGTACGCTCACGTACGCGGAACTCGTGCGTGGAGCCAACCGCATCGCACATTGGTTGCTCGCGCAGGGTGTTCAACCGGAGGCGCGCATCGGACTGGCGATGTCGCGTCAGACGGGCATGATCGCCGGGCTGCTCGGCATCATGAAGGCCGGCTGTGCATTCGTGCCGCTCGATCCGTCTTACCCGCCCGAGCGGCTGGCGCAGATCATCGACGACGCAGGCATTTCGCTGGCGCTCACTGAAGCGGTGTTGGCCGACGCACCATGGCTCCCAGCGCGTCGCGCCGTGGTGGCCGACCTCATGGCCGACGCCTCGCTGCCAGAACATTCGCCGGCGGTCTCGCTCCATCCCGACCAACTGGCTTATCTGATTTACACGTCCGGCTCGACCGGCACGCCGAAGGGCGTAGCGGTGGCACACGGCCCGCTCGCCATGCATTGCGTAGCGACCGGCGCGCAATACCGCCTCACGCCCGAGGTCTGCGAGCTGCACGTGCTCTCGATCAACTTCGACGGCGCGCACGAACGGTGGATGGCGCCGATGATCTGCGGCGCGTCGCTGTTCATTGCGGACGAACGTCACTGGGCCCCGCAGACGATGGTCGACGCGATGCGCAGTCACGGCGTGACGAACGCCGGCTTCCCGACCGCCTATCTTTGCCGTCTCGCCACGAGCGGGGCGACGGGCGCACCGGCGCTGCGTCTGCTCTCGTTCGGTGGCGAAGCGATGGCATGGCCTGCGTTGCGCGCAGCACAGGCGATGTTCCGTCCGGCGCAGACGATCAACGGTTACGGTCCGACCGAGACCGTGATGACACCCGTTGCATGGTCCATCGACGGGGTGCTGGATGCTCAGCCGGCCGCACAGATCGCGGGTCAGGCGTACGCACCGATTGGCGAGCCGGTGGGTCGCCGTCACGCATGGGTGCTCGATCCGTGGCTCGGCGAAGTGCCGCTCGGCGCGGTGGGCGAACTGTACCTCGGGGGTGAGGGCGTGGCGCGCGGGTATCTCGGACGTGCTGCGCTCACGGCCGAACGCTTCGTGCCGGACCCGCGCGGCGAGCCGGGCGCACGCATGTATCGCACGGGCGACCGGGTGCGTCGACTGGCCGACGGCACGCTCGTCTACCTCGGTCGATTCGACCAGCAGGTGAAGGTGCGCGGTTTCCGTATCGAGCCGGGTGAAGTCGAGACGCAGTTGCTGCGCGAGCCGGGCGTCGACGACGCGCTGGCGGTGGTGGCAGCCGGACCGGCAGGCGATCAACTCGTCGCCTACGTCGCGGGCAAGGGGCTCGATGGCGAAGCGCTGCGCGTGGCGCTGTCGCGTCGTCTGCCGGACTATCTGGTGCCGTCGCTCGTGATCGTGCTGGATACGTTGCCGAAGCTGCCCAACGGCAAGCGCGACCGGGCGGCGTTGCCTGCGCCGGTCTGGGGCAGCGCGGGCGGACGGGCACCGCAGAGCGAGGCCGAGTGCGCGCTGGCGGCCGTCTGGCAGGATCTGCTGCGCGTGCCGTCGGTGAGTCGCGACGACAATTTCTTCGCGCTGGGCGGCGATTCCATCGTCGCGTTGCAGATGGTCGGACGCGCGCGTCAGGCGGGCTGGCAAGTCGGCGCGCAGGATGTGTTCCGTCACCAGACGCTTGCACGTCTCGCGGCACAGGCGCGTGCGGTCGGTGAAGCGGCCGCCTCGACGCGTGCGCCCGAACCGCTCGAAGGCGCGGTGCCGCTCACGCCCGTGCAGGCTTGGTTCTTCCGTCAGCCCATCGCGCGCCGCGATCACTGGAACCAATGGGTCGAAGTGACGTTGCCCGAAGGCACGGACCTGACGGCGCTTCGTGAAGCGCTGGCTACCGTCGTGAAGCATCACGATGCGCTCCGGTTGCGGTTCACCGAGCATGACGGTCAATGGCAGGCACGTTACGTTGCGCCGCACGCGGCCGACGATCTGCTCTGGCACGCGGCGATGTGCGACGACGCACAGCTTGCCGACGCACTCGCGCAGGCCCAACGCAGCCTGTCGCTGGCCGACGGTCCGCTGTTACGTGCGCTGCTGGTGCGCACGGAGGCGGGTGAGCTGCGTTGCTTCCTCGTGGCGCACCATCTGGTGATCGACGGGGTGTCGTGGCGCATTCTGCTGGACGACCTGCAAACGGCGCTCGGGACAGGACAGGGAGCGCAGCCATTGCCTGCCGTCGGTCAGTCGATGCGCGAATGGGCGCAGCGCTGGCATGACTGGACGCAGAGCGACGCCGCAGCGGCCGCGCTGGAGGTCTGGCAGCAGGCGCTGGCCGGTGCCGTGGATTCGGTGGATATCGCGAAGCCGGAGACCACAGCGGCGGGGACCGGCGAGATCGAACATACGTGGTCGGCAGACATTGCCGTGCCGCTCACGCAACTGCGCCGTGTGCGGATGCATGAGGCACTGAGTGCCGCCGTCGCACACACGTTGGCCCGGCGTGCGGGTGCACAGCGTTATGTCGTCCACGTCGAAGGGCATGGCCGTGGCGGCGAAGGGCTGGGTGATCTCTCGCGCACGCTCGGCTGGTTCACGGCGGCGTGGCCGCTCGCCATTGCGGTCGGTAGCACACCCGAACGCACGCTGGCTGCGGCTCGCGAAGCCTGGCGACGTGTGCCGCACGATGGCGCGAGCTACGCCGCGCTGCGTTACCTCGGCGCACCGCAGGCCCGTCAGACGCTCGACGCGCTGCCCGCAGGCAATGTCACGGTCAACTTCCTCGGACGCACCGACGCGGATGGCATCGTTGACGGGGGCCTGTCGCACGAGTCCGACGTGCCGCCGCCGAACTGGCTGACGCTCGACATCTGGCAGCGCGACGACACGCTACGACTCGTTTGCCGCTACGACCGCGCGCGTCTCGCGGGAGACGACGTTCAGGCGCTCGTCGACGAGATCGGGGCGACGCTGCGTGCGCTGGCGGAGACGCTGCCTAGTCACGAACCGGTCGTCGCCGAAGACTTTCCGCACGCAGGCCTCTCGCACGAACAACTCGCGGCACTGCCCGCGTCGATGCAGCAGATCGAGGCCGTCGTACCCGCCACATCGATGCAACAAGGGCTGCTGTTCTACTCGCAGCAACAGGGCACCGCCGATCCGTACTTCTATCAGAAGGGCTTCGTGATCGACGGCGAACTCGATGCGAGCGCGTTTGCACAAGCATGGCGTGAGGCGGTCGTGCGTCATGCTGCGTTGCGCACAGCCTATGTGAGCGACATCGGCGAACTGCCGTTGCTGCTGGTGCACGGACGCGAGACGGTGGCTACGGCGGCCGATTTGCTGCCGCAGGAGGACTGGCGCAAGTTGAGCGAGACGGAACAACACGCGCGTCTGGACGCCCGTTTCGCGGCCGAGCGTGCCGCCGGTTTCTCGTTCGTGCAGGCGCATCGTCCGTGTCTGGCGTTGATCCGTGTGAGCGAGTCGCGCTGGTGGCTGCTGTGGAGTAGCCACCACGTCACGCTCGACGGCTGGAGCACGGGCCTGATTCTGAGCGACGTGATGTCGCGTTACGCCGCGTTGGCGAAGGGCGTGGCATCGACGGACGGCGGGGGGCAGGCCGCACCGTCGTTCGCTGAGTTTGCGGTGTGGCAGCGTGAACTGGATGCCAGCGCATCGCTCGCCCACTGGCGGCAATTGCTGGACGGCGTAGGCGTGCCGACGCCGCTGCCTGCCGCGCGTCAGGATCGTACGACCACTGACGCGGCAGGGCACGGTGAAGCGGCATGGACGCTCCCCCCCGCGCAATGGCAGACGTGGTGCGACGCCGCCCGTCGCGCAGGCGTGACGCCGGGCACGTTGTGTCAGGGCGCATGGGCACTGCTGCTGGCGCGTCATGCCGGATTGCGCGACGTGGTGTTCGGCGTGACGGCCTCAGGCCGCTCTGCGGCCGTGCCGGGCATCGAACGCATGGCGGGTCTGTTCATCAACACGCTGCCGGTGCGGGCCACGTTCGACGCGCGTCGTCCGGTCGTCGACTGGCTGCGCGATCTTCAGACACAAACGGCGCAGTCGCGTGAGCATGAGCATGTCGCGCTGTCCGCCATCACGCGCGAAGCGCAGCGGGACAATGAGCGCGATGGAGAAAGCGCTGACGGTGCGCTGTTCGAGAGCATCGTCGTCTTCGAAAACTATCCGCTCGATGCCGCGTTGCTCGGTCAGCGTGAAGACGGACTGCGGCTGTCGCTGCTGGAACGCGGCACGCAGGCGCGCAACAACTATCCGCTGTCGCTGATCGTCGAGCAGCACGACGGTTTGCGTCTCGTGCTGGCGTTCGCCCGTGAGCGCTTCGACGATGCGGCCGTGCAAGCACTCGGCGAGCAGTTCGTCGCGTTGCTCGGTGCGGTGGCGGACAGCCTAGGCATGTCGACCACGGCGTCCACGCCGGTAGGGCAGATCGGACTGACGAATGAGGCACCACAGACGGCCGAGAGCGTTGTCTGGCCGTCGAATGACTTTCTTGACGACTGGCAGGCGCATGTCGCCCGTGATGGCGCGGCGCTGGCCGCCGAAGGTGAGGACGCGACGTACCGCCGCAACGAACTCGACGCGGTCGCGAGCCGTCTGGCAGTCAAGTTGCAAGCACAGGGGATCGGCCCGGAGGATCGCGTCGCCGTCTGTCTGCCGCGCAGCGCAGCGCTGGCTGGCGCGATTCTGGGCGTGTGGAAGGCCGGTGCGGCTTATGTCCCGCTCGACCCGACGCAACCGGTGGCGCGTCTGGAGAAGCTGGTGAGTGCCAGTGGTGCGAAGGCGGTGATCGTCGACGATCAGGCACCTGCGATCACGCACGCGTCGCTGGTTCGCTGGCGCGACATTGCGGACGCGAACGTCAGCACGAAAGCCCCGACGCCGGTCCGCACCCATCCGGCGCAGGCGGCTTACGTCATCTACACCTCGGGGTCGACGGGCGAGCCGAAGGGCGTCGTCGTCAGTCGCGGCGCGCTGCACAACTACGTGCAGGCGGTCGCGGCGCGCCTTCGTGAGGGCGGTCTGGAAGCGGCGAACGAGGCCGGTGGTTTTGCGATGGCGTCGACCGTCGCCGCCGATCTCGGTCACACGACGTTGTTCGGCGCACTTGCGCTCGGCCGTCCGCTGTATCTCGTGCCGCAAGCGTGCGCATTCGACGCGCAACGCTTTGCCGAGTGGTGCGCAGCGCGCCCCATCGACGTGCTCAAGATCGTGCCGGGTCACTTGAAAGGACTCTTCGACGCAGCGGGCACAGCGGTGTTGCCGCGCGCGGTGCTGGTGACGGGGGGGGAATCGCTCGATCCGTCGTTCGTTGCGCAGATCCGGGCGGCGCGTCCGGGGTTGGCTGTCCTCAATCATTACGGCCCGACGGAGACGACTGTTGGCGCGCTGACACATGCCTTAGGCGACGTCGCGGAGGCACCTGTGCCTGTCGGTCGTCCGTTGGCGAACCTGCACGCGCATGTGCTCGATGCAGACCTGAACCCGGTGCCGCCGGGTGTAGCCGGCGAGCTGTATCTGGGCGGTGCCGGGCTGGCCCGGGGGTATCTCGGTGCCCCCGCACAGACGGCCGAGCGCTTCGTGCCGGATCCGTGGGGTTCAGGCGCGCGGCTGTATCGCACCGGCGACCGTGCGGTGCAGCGCACCGACGGTGCCGTGGTCTACCTCGGCCGTATGGACGATCAGGTCAAGATTCGCGGCTATCGCGTGGAACCGGCGGAAGTGGCGCAGGCAATGCGTCGCGTGCCAGGGGTGATCGACGCCGTGGTCGTTGCCCGTCATGACGGGCCGGGTGACGCATGGCTGCACGGCGTCTTCACAGGCGATGCGACGACTGACGTCGTGCGTACCGCGCTGACCGGGGCACTCCCGTCCGCGTGGGTGCCAGCGCGAATCGACGGTGTCGACACGCTGCCGCTCACGGCGAACGGAAAGGTGGATCGTCGCGCCTTGCTGGCGCTGACCGATAGCGTCGGCACCACGAAGGAGAGCGCGGGCGCGGCGTCGGTGGAATTGCCGCACGACGGTGCGGAAGCCGACATCGCCGCGATCTGGTGTCAGGTGCTCAAGCGCGAGCAGGTCGGCCGTCACGATGCGTTTTTCGACATCGGCGGTGACTCGATTCTCGCGTTGCAGGTGATTGCACGACTGCGCAAGCGCGGCATCAAGGTCGGGCCGCAGCATCTGGCGTCGCATCCGACGGTGGCGCGACTGGCGACGCTGGCGGCGCCTGCCGAAGCGAAGTCTGCGCAAATACCACCGGCCGTCACCGGGCCGACGCGTGGGGACGACCGTCGCAGCACGTTCCCGCTGTCGTCGTCGCAGATGCGCGTGTGGCTGGAGACGCAGATGGCACCGCGCGCGGGGGCGTATCACATCGCCGGTGCGCTGCGTCTGGATGGACCGTTGCAGGCCGATGCGCTTGAGCGCGCCTTGCAGACGCTGTCGGACTGGCACGACGTGTTGCGCACGACCATCGAGGTGAGTGCCACCGAGGGCGGCGCACCGGCGCAACGCGTACACGCCGCGCTGCCGGTCGCGTTCACGCACGACGCCGTTGCGCCGGGGACGTCCGGAGACGCTGCGGATGCTGCCGTACAAGCGCGTCTGGAGGCGCTGACGCTTGGCGCCTTCGATCTGGCCAACGGGCCGCTCTGGCGCGTCCATCTCATGCAACTGGACGACCGGTCGCATGTGCTGATGCTGGTGATGCATCACCTGATCTCGGACGGCTGGTCGATGAACCTGTTGGTGGCGGATCTGGCGCGCGCTTACCGTGCACATGCCGGTGGGACTCAACCGGTGCGCGACGCATCGGCTTCATCGCTGCGCTACGGCGACTATGCCGTGTGGCAACGTGAACAACTGACGGGGCCGGCGCAAGCCGCGCAACTTGCCTACTGGCGTCAGCAGCTTGGCACGACGCATCCGGAGCTGGCTTTGCCGTTCGACCGGGCACGCCCCGTCGTTCGGGACGGCGCGGGGGCCAGCATCGACCTCACGATGCCACCGGGCTTGCCCGCGCGGCTCGACCGTTTCGCGCGCGAGCACGGCGTCACCCGGTTCATGGTCATGGCCGCCGCCTTCCATCTGCTGATGCATCGCGTCACCGGCGAGGGCGATGTGCGCACGGGGATGCCCGTGGCCGGGCGCGCACATGAAGCCGTCGAGCCTGTGGTGGGCTTCTTCGTCAACACGCAGGTGCTGCGCTCGCAGATCGAATCGCCGACGACGTTTGCCGCGCTCGTCACGCAGGTGCGAGATCAACTGCTTGGGGCGCAACAGCATGCCGATGTGCCTTTCGAACGGCTGGTGGAACACCTCGCGCCGGTGCGCAGCGCGTCGCGGCATCCGTTGTTCCAGGTGTCCATCAATCACCAGAAACGCGCTTTCGCGCCGCTGAGCGATCTGGCCGGTGTGACGATGCAGGCTATCGAGCGCCGTGCGCATCATGCGCAGGTCGACCTCGCGCTCGATACGGAGGAAGACGAGTCGGGCGCACTGCGGGGCTGGCTGACGTATGCCTGCGACGTGTTCGATGCGCCGACGGTGCGTCGCCTCGGCGAGCAGTGGCTGACGCTGCTGGACGTCGCCATGACGCAGGCCACGACACCCGTCGCGCGACTGGCGATGACGACGAGCGATGCGGTGGCGCAGGGGCAAGGCAAGGGCCGCAAGCGAGTGAGCGTTGCCGTGCCGCTGCCCGTGCATGCCGTGATCGACGCGCAGGCCGCCGGGCGGGGCGACGCGATTGCCGTGTGCGACGCCAACACGCGCGTTTCGTACACAGACCTCGTCACTCGCGCGAACCGTATCGCGCATGCGCTCATTCGCGCAGGCGTTGCGCCCGAGGCGCGTGTCGGGCTGGCCATGTCGCGCAGCACGGACCTGATCGTCGCCATGTTGGGCATTCTCAAGGCGGGCGCTGCGTATGTGCCGCTCGACCCGGCGTATCCGGCCGAGCGTCTGAGCTACATGGTGGAAGACGCCGGGGTGACGCACGCGATCACGCAGGCATCGCTGGCCGGGGCGTCGTGGCTGCCGGGCAAGGCGATGACCCTCGAATCGATGCTCGCAGACGCCACGCTGCCGGATCACGCACCGGCGCGCGACGTCCACGTCGATCAGCTGGCTTACGTGATCTACACGTCCGGGTCGACGGGGCGTCCGAAGGGTGCGCAACTGACGCATCGCAACCTGATGCGACTGCTCACCGGCACGTCGCAGGACTTCGCCTTCGATGCGAACGACGTCTGGACGATGTTCCATTCGTACGCCTTCGACTTCTCGGTCTGGGAAATCTTCGGTGCGCTCGCGCATGGCGCGCGGCTCGTGGTCGTGTCGCAGGACACCGCGCGCGACCCGGCTGCGATGTGGGCGCTCGTCGCCAACGAAGGCGTGACGGTGCTCAACCAGACCCCCTCGGCGTTCTATCAATGGCTCGGCGCGATGCCGTCGGCCGCGACGTCGACCACGCTGCGCCACATCGTCTTCGGCGGCGAAGCACTCACGCCCGCGCGACTCGCTGCGTGGTGGCAGCGTTTTGGTGAGGCGACGCGTCTGACCAATATGTACGGCATCACGGAGACGACGGTGCACGTCAGCCAGCATGTGCTGCATCGGGACGACACGACGGGGTCACCCATCGGCGAGCCGATTGCCGACCTCGACTGGCGCGTGCTGGACGCCGGACTGAATGAGGTGCCGCCGGGTGTCGCAGGCGATCTGTACGTGTGCGGCGAGGGGCTGGCGCGCGGGTATCTGGGACAGGCGGGCCTCACGGCCGAGCGCTTCGTGCCGGACCCCAAGGGCGCACCGGGCGAGCGCATGTATCGCAGCGGCGACCGTGCGCGACGGCTGGCGGACGGCACGCTCGACTACCTCGGCCGGGGTGACGCACAGGTCAAGCTGCGGGGCTTTCGCATCGAGCTGGGCGAGATCGAGTCGCAACTGCTGCGCCATGAAGATGTGACGGACGCCGCCGTTCTTGTGCGGGACGACGGTGCGGGCGAGCAACTGGTGGCGTACGTGGTGTCGCCGCTGGACCGCGCCGCCGACGTCGATACCGCCGCGTTGTGGTCGCGTTTGCGCACCCATTTGGGTGGTGAATTGCCCGCTTACATGGTGCCGGGCCAGTGGCTGCGTCTGGATGCCTTGCCGCTCACGCCGAACGGCAAGCTCGACCGGCGCGCGTTGCCGGTGCCTGAAGCCGCCGGTGCGGCGCAGTTCGAAGCACCGCGCGACGGCATCGAAGCGCGCATCGCCTCGATCTGGCAGGACGTGCTGAGCGTGCCGCGCGTGGGGCGTCACGACGACTTCTTCGCGCTCGGCGGCCATTCGCTGCTCGCGACGCAGGTCGCCTCGCGGCTGCGCGATGCGCTCTCGCTCGACGTGCCGCTGCGCACCCTCTTCGAAGCGAGCCGATTGACGGCGCTGGCGGAAGCCCTTGACGAGATGACCGGAGCGACACCCGCCATCCCGGCGGTCGCCGACGACGACCTGCAAGCCGCACTGCGTGAAATGGAATCGCTTTCCCCCGAGGCGCTGCAGGCGCTGCTCGGCGCGGAGGCTACTCATGGGCAAACCAAGCATGGCTGATACGAAAGACGACATTCAAACGACGCTCGCCCGTCTGGCCCCGACGCAACGGCAGGCGATGATCGCGCTGCTCGAACGCAAGGGCGTCGACGTGCGCGAACATTTGCCGCTCGACGGTTGGGTGTCCCGGGCGGAAGGAGAGGACGGCGCGCGCGCCGCCGCCTCGTTCGCGCAGCAACGCATGTGGACGCTGTTGCAATTGGACGAGCGCCACGACACCTATCACATCACCGGCGCAGTACAGCTCGATGGCGATCTCGACACGGCGGCGCTGGCGCAAGCCTTTGCGGCCGCCGTAGCCCGTCACGCCGCGCTGCGCACGACCTTCGAGGTGACGGATGGCAAGCTCATGCAGCACGTGCATGCGCGCGTCGAAGTGCCGCTGGACATCGTGACGCTGGCCGCAGGGGCCACCGAGGTGGACATCCGAGACGCGGTAGCGGACGTCAGCCGTCGCGCCTTCGACCTGACGCTCGGCCCGCTCGTGCGCACGACATTGCTGCGCGTGACGCCGACGTGTCATGTGCTGGTGCTGACGATGCATCACCTGATCTCCGACGGCGGCTCGCTCGATGTGCTCATCGGCGAGATCGCCCGTGACTACGCCCTCGTGCGCAACGGACAGACGCCGGCGACGCAGACGACCAGCCCGACCTACGGCGACTACGCCATCTGGCAACGGCTGCGGCTGGGCGGTGAAGCGCTGGCCGGGCAACTGGATTACTGGGCGACGCAGCTTGCCGATGCCGACGATCTGCTGGCGTTGCCGCTCGACCGTCATCGCCCGGCGCAGCGCGATGCCGAAGGCGGACGCGTGGCGTTCACGCTGCCCGCGCCCTTGGCGGAGCGCGTTCGCGCCTTGGCGCGTGACGCCCGCACCACGCCGTTCGCCGTCTTGTTGGCGTCGTTCCAGGCGCTGCTGGCCCGCTACGCGGCAGGTCAGAGCGATGACGCTATGGATGCCACGACCATCGATGTGCGTGTCGGTGTGCCCGTGAGTCATCGCAGCCGCACGGCGCTGGAACGCGTGGTCGGGTGTTTCGTCAACACGGTGGTCGTGCGTGCGCGCGTCGATCTGTCGGCGGGATTCGACGCTTTGCTCGCGCAGGTGCGCGACACGCTGCTCGACGCGCAGCGTCACGCGGATGTCCCGTTCGAACAGGTGGTCGAGCGTCTCGCCCCTGCGCGAAGCCTGAGCCATAGCCCACTGTTCCAGGTGATGGTGAACCATCAGCGGCGTCATGCAGCGGCGGCGTTGCAGTTGCCGGGTGTTACCGCGACGGTGCTCGACGGCGAGACCACCCAGGCGAAGTTCGACCTCGATCTGGGGATTGTCGAGTCGCCCGACGGCACGCTCGGCGGTGGGCTGGGCTACGCCTGCGACGTCATCTCGTCGCAAACGGCGCAGCGCATCTGCGCGCACTGGCAGACGCTGCTGACCGCGCTCGTCTCGCAATCGGCCTCGCCCTTACAAGACCTGCCGCTTGCCGATGACGACGAACTGGCCGCCATCCGCCGCTGGGGCAGCCCCGCGAACGATGCTGGCGTCGCCACGAACGACACGCGTCTCCTGCCGGACATGATTGCGGACCATGCCGCACGTCGTCCGGACGCCATCGCCGTCGAATGCGATGGCGATGTGCTGACGTACGGCGAACTGCTGCGTCGCGCAGACGCACTGGCGGCGAGCTTGCTCACGAACGGGTTGACGCCGGAGACGCACATCGGGGTGTGGCTACCGCGCTCGACGAACGTGTTCGTCGCGATGGTCGCGGTGCTGCGCGCAGGCGGCGCTTATGTCCCGCTCGACGTCGAACATCCGGCCGAGCGCGTAGCCGAGTTGTGCGCGGATGCGGGCATTGCGCGGGTGATCACGGACAGGGACGGGCTGACGCGCGTGCCGTCGGGCGTGGCCGCGCTGGACATTGCCGCAGCCGATTCCTCGGCTACGAAGGCAGCGCTGCCTGTGCTGCATCCCGCGCAACTGGCCTATGTGATCTTCACGTCCGGTTCGACGGGGCGACCGAAGGGCGTCGCGGTATCGCACGGCCCGATTGCGATGCATTGCCGCGCGATCGCCGGGTTGTTCGGCATGACGCCGGACTTCCGCGAACTGCATGTGGCGTCGCTGTCGTTCGACGGTGCGCACGAGCGTTGGCTGACGCTGCTCTCGCAGGGTGCGTGCGTGGTGCTGCGTGGCCCACGTCAATGGACGCCGGAGGAAATCTGCGAGCAGATCGTGCAGCGTCGCGTGACCAACGCAGGACTACCGACGGCACTCTTGCGTCATGTTGCGCACTGGGTGGAAGCGCATCCGGACGCCGTACCGCCGGGCCTCATCTATTCGTGCGGCGGCGAGGCGTTGTCCCGCGACACGCTGGCGCTCGTCATGCGCACGCTGCAACCTGTGCGATTGCTCAACGGTTATGGGCCGACGGAGACGGTCGTCACGCCAGTGAACTGGACGGTCCACGCGGGCATGCAAAGCCCGACGCCCTATGCGCCCATCGGCTCGCTCGTCGGCGAGCGTCGTGCGTATGTGCTGGACAAGCGTCTGCAACCGGTGCCGGTCGGCGTAGCGGGGGAGCTGTACCTCGGCGGCGAAGGCGTGGCGCGTGGCTATCTGGCGCGTCCGGGCCAGAGTGCCGAGCGGTTCGTGCCTGACCCGTGGGGCGTGCCAGGCACGCGCATGTACCGCACCGGCGACCGCGTTCGCTGGCTGGATGACGGCACGCTGGAATACCTGGGACGCCGCGATCAGCAACTCAAGGTGCGCGGCTTTCGCATCGAGCCGGGCGAAGTCGAAGCGCAATTGCTGGCGGAGACGGGCGTGCGCGAGGCCGTCGTCGGCACCGCGCAGGGACCGGCGGGCGTGCAACTCGTGGCGCACGTGAGTGCCACGCCGCCGGACGGCATCGACCCGACGAGCTTCGGTGAGCAATTGCGACAGGCGCTCGCCGTGCGGTTGCCCGCGTATCTCGTGCCCGCACAGATTCTGGTGCTCGACGCGCTGCCCAAGCTCGTCAACGGCAAGCTCGATCGCAAGCGTCTGCCCGAGCCGGTGTGGCAGAGCGCGAGTGCGGAAGCACCGCGCGCCGGGGCCGAGGCGGATCTCGCAGCGATCTGGACGCAGTTGCTCGGGGCGGCGCAAGTCGGCCGGGGCGATAACTTCTTCTCACTTGGCGGCGACTCGATCATCGCGTTGCAACTGGTCAGCCGTGCGCGCGAGGCGGACTGGCGCATCACGGTTCGCGACGTGTTCCGCCATCAAACGCTTGCGGAGCTGGCCGCAGTGGCAGCGCCTGCGCAGACGAATGCCGGTGCAGTCGCGCAGTCTGCTGCTGGCGAGGCGAGCGAGATCCCCTTGCTGCCAATCCAGTCGTGGTTCTTCGGCGAGCCGATCCCTCAGCGCGACCATTGGAATCAGTGGGTGCAGGTGGAAGTACGCGACGTGGGACGCCCGCTTGATGGCGACGCATTGCGTGACGCATTGCAGGCCGTCGCTGCGCATCACGAAGCTCTGCAAATGCGCTACATCCAGCACGGCGACGGCTGGCAGCAACAGCGCGCGTCGTCCGACGCATCGCTCGTCACACTGGACGTCGTGGACGCCGCCGGCGAAGCGCAGGCGCTTGCCGCTGCCGAGCGTGCGCAACGCGGTCTGTCGCTGGCAAACGGTCCGTTGCTGCGCGCGGTGCTCGTCAATCTGACGGAGGGACGTCAGCGTCTGCTGCTCGTCTGCCATCACATTGCCGTCGACGGCGTGTCGTGGCGCGTGTTGTTGGGTGATTTGCAGCGAGCCCTCGCCCAACGCGAAGCGGGGCAGCCCGTCGCGCTGGCGGACAATGGCACGTCGTACGGTGCTTGGGCGACCTACTGGCGCGATTGGGCGTCGTCGCACGAGGCGGCGCAGGAAGCGACGTTCTGGACGGAAACACTCCAGGGCGCACATAACACGCTGCCTGTCGACGCCACGCCTGCCGAGGGCGACCGTCAGGCGGATGCAGCTGAAGTCACCTTGGCGCTCGACGCGTCCGTCACCCGGCGGTTGCTCGATGCCGTGAACGACCGGGCACGTATCCACGAACTGCTCGTTGCAGCACTGGCGCAGGCTGTCGGCGAGTGGACCGGGGCAGGACGCGTGGCTTTATGCGTCGAAGGCCATGGCCGCGACGACGTGCCGGGCACGGAGGCTTTCGATCTGACCCGCACACTCGGCTGGTTCACGTCGGTCTATCCGTTGGCCGTCGACGTGTCGGCATCGCCGCGCGAAACGCTGTTCTCGCTCAAGCGGATGTGGCGGGCTGTACCGCGCGCCGGGCTGGGATTCGGCGCGTTGCGGTATCACGGCAGTGACGAAGTACGTGAAGCGATGGCTGCTTTGCCGCAGGGCCGCATCACGTTCAACTACCTCGGCCGCGTCGACGCAGGCTTCGGCGACGGGCGGTTCGCGCCGAGCGATGCCCCCGCAGGGGCTGCCCGCGACGCGTCCGCGCCGCTGGGAAACTGGCTGTCGGTCGACGGGGCGATCACCGACGGCTGCCTGCGTCTCTACTGGCGCTTCTCGCGCAAGCGCTTCCACGAGCCGACGATTGCCGCTGTGGCTGCACGCATGCAAGCGGCGCTGGGCACGCTCGTCACAGCCAGCGTCGACGCACAGGTCACAAGCGCGGCCGACTTCCCGCTGGCGGGGCTGACCGAAGCCGCGCTGGCCGATCTGCCGGTGGTCGCCGCCGATCTCGAAGACGCCTATCCGCTCTCGCCCATGCAGCAGGGGATGGTGTTTCATGCGCGTCTCGCACCGGACAGTGCGTCGTACATCAACCAGCTTCAGATTCGTCTCGAAGGATTGCAGGCCGACGCCTTTGCCGCTGCGTGGCAGGCAGCCGTCAAACGTCACGCAATTTTGCGCACGAGCTTCATATGGCGAGACGGAGCACCGCCGCTGCAACTCGTGCACCGCGAAGTGCCGCAAGCGCTGCGTCTGCTTGACTGGCGCGAACGTGTGGCCCAGCAGGGCGCGGGTGTGCTGACGGAACTGGCGCAACAGGAGCGCGCACAGGGGTTCGACCTTGCCGTCGCGCCGTTGCAGCGCGTGGCGCTCGTGCGTGTGGGGGACGACGCGTGGCAACTGATCTGGACGCTGCACCACGTGCTGCTCGATGGTTGGAGCAGTGCGCAGCTGATCGGTGAGATCCTTCAGGCGTATCTGTCCGGCACGCCGGCGGTGGAAGGCACCGCGCCGCGTTTTCGCGATTACATCGCGTGGCTTGATGCGCACGCGCCGCAGGACGGTGAATCGTTCTGGCGCGAGCGGCTGGCCGCCTTCGAATCGCCGACGCAATTGCATGAGACCGTGCTGCGTACGACGGCCCCGGCGCAGGGCCACGGCGAGCGCACGTTCCGGGTCGACGCGACGAGCGCACAAGCGTGGCAGCGCGCCGCTCGCAGCCGCCGTCTGACCGTCAACACGCTGGTGCAGGGCGCATGGACGCTGCTGCTTCAGCGCTACACGGGCAAGCGCGACGTGTGCTTCGGCGTGACCGTGTCCGGTCGTCCGGCGGAGCTGCCGGGGGCCGAGCGCATGATGGGGCTCTTCATCAACACGTTGCCCGTGGTGCAAGGCCCAATGCCTTCGGAAGCCCTCGACGACTGGCTGCACCGATTGCAGGAAGACAACCTGGCGCTGCGCGAAGCCGAGAGCACGCCGCTTTACGACATTCAGCGCTGGGTCGGCTGGCCGGGGCAGGCGCTGTTCGATTCGCTGATCGTCTTCGAGAACTATCCGGTGGATCGTGCACTTCGGGCGCAGGGCGCACACGCGCTGCGCTTCGGTGACATCGTGAACGTGGAGACCACGCATTACCCGCTCACGATCGGCATTGCGTCGGGCGAGACCATCGATGTACGCATGAGCTACGACCGTCAGCATTTCGATGACGGTGCGGTGGAGCGCCTGTGGACGCAGTTGCACGATCTGCTCGCGCAGCTGTGTGCGCCGCAGACGGCGACGACGCTGCTCGTGGCGGACGTCGTCTTGCACGACGCCGACACCGCATGGCCGACGCAGCGCGGACCGCGCCGGACGTTCGACGTCATAACGACCGTCGACCGGACGATTGCGGCTTTCGCGACATCACAACCGGAGGCCATCGCCGTGACCGATGGCGAGCGCTCGCTGACCTACGCGGAACTCGACGCGCAGGCGAACCGGGTGGCGCACGCGTTGCTGCGCCGAGGTGTGGCGAGTGAGGATCGTGTCGGCATTGCGCTGACGCGTCGCGTCGAACTGATCGTCGCCATTCTCGGCGTGCTCAAGGCGGGCGCGGCCTACGTGCCGCTCGACCCCGCTTATCCGGACGAACGCCTCGGTTACGTCGTGCAGGACGCCGACATCAAGGTCGTGGTGACGGACGCTGCGCTGGGCGCACCCGTGTGGTTGCCCAAGGACAGCGTGAGCATCGATGCGCTGTCGCGTGACGCGACGCTGCCGACGACGTCGCCCGAAGTGCGTATTCACGTCGACCAGTTGGCGTATGTGATTTACACGTCCGGTTCGACGGGCAGGCCGAAGGGTGTGCAGGTCGCACACCGTCAGTTGATGCGTTTGCTGCATTCGACGGAGGATTGGTTCGGCTTCGGTCCGGACGACGTCTGGACGATGTTCCACTCGTATGCGTTCGACGTGTCGGTGTGGGAGATCTTCGGCGCGCTCTCGCATGGCGGGCGGCTGGTCGTCGTGCCGTATTACACGAGCCGCGAACCGCAGGCGCTGTGGTCGATGATCGAGCAGCAACGGGTGACGGTGCTGTGTCAGACACCGTCCGCGTTCTATCAAATACTCGCGGCCCTCCCGGCAGACGCTTCACAGACCACGCTGCGCCACATCGTGCTGGCGGGCGAAGCGCTCACGCCTCGCCGACTCGCGCCGTGGTGGTCGCACTTCGGCACGCAAACCCGCGTCATCAACATGTATGGGCCGACGGAGACGACCGTCTATGTGAGCTATGGCGTCGTGACGCCGGAGGCGGCTGAGGCAGGCATCGGTCAGTCGCCGATTGGCGAGGCGCTGCCGGATATCGGCTGGCGTGTGCTCGACGCGTCGCTCGCCGAAGTGCCGATGGGGGTGCCGGGCGATCTGTATGTGGGGGGAGAGGGATTGGCGCGCGGCTATCTGGGACGTCCTGCACTGAGCGCAGAGCGCTTCGTCCCCGATCCGTGGGGGCCTGCCGGTGCGCGTATGTATCAGACGGGCGACCGCGTGCGACGTTTGCCGGACGGCACGCTCGATTACCTCGGACGTGGCGATCAACAGGTCAAGCTGCGGGGCTTCCGGATCGAGCCGGGCGAGATCGAGGCGCAGTTGCTGGCGCACGCGGAAGTCAGCGATGCCGCCGTGCTGGTGCGAGGCGAGGGCGCCGACGAACAACTGGTGGCGTATGTCGTCGCCAGTGCCGATGACGAGGGGCTCTGGGAGCGTCTGCGCGAGCATCTTGCGACGCGCGTGCCGGTGTTCATGATGCCGGGACAGTGGCTGCGTCTGGACGCGTTGCCGCTCACGCCGAACGGCAAGCTCGACCGTCGCGCGCTGCCGGCACCGCAGGCGGCTGCCGCGCGCTTCGTCGCACCGCAGGACGGTGTGGAGACGGACGTCGCGCAGGTCTGGCAGGCGGTGCTCGGCGTCGAGCGCGTGGGGCGTCACGACAACTTCTTTGCGCTGGGCGGCCACTCGCTGTTGGCGACGCAGATGGTCGCGCGCTTGCAGGCGGCGTCGGGGCGACCGGTGGCGTTGCGTCAGTTGTTCGAGACGCCGGTGCTGTCGGACTTCTGTGCCGCGTGGGCGGCCGCTGCGCCCGCGGCGCTCGATGCGCAGACACGCAACGCACTGGATGACCTGCTCGGCGATCTGGAGGCCGACGCAGCTTGATGTACTACGGCCTCGTGTGGCGCATGCTCGCTTGCCGCGACATGTACAACGCGAGGCCATCTCCATTCGATTTCTGATGGTTCGATAGAAGGATTTCGCGATGTCTCTCGCCAATTCGGCCAACGTGGCCAATGTCCCCAAGGCTGACGACTCGGCACTGATGCGACGCTTTCTCGCCTTGCCCGGCGACAAGCGTCGCGTGTTTCAGTCGCGCGCTCGTGAGCAGGGCGTCGATCTGGCCAGTCTGCCGATTCCGGGCGGCCTGCGTGACGGGGCCGACGCGCCGTTGTCGTACGCGCAGCAACGCCTGTGGGTCGTGGAGCAACTGCATCCGGGCACGGGCGCGTACAACATTCCTGCGGCCGTGCGATTGAAAGGGACGCTGAACGTTGTAGCGCTGTCGCAAGCCTTCGCGGCCATCGTCGCACGCCATGAAGCGCTGCGCACCAGCTTTCACGAAGGTCCGAACGGGGCCGTGCAGCGCGTACATGATGACGTGCCGTTCTCCATCGACTACGAAGACTGGCAAAGCGATGGCACGACCGTCGCGGATCAGGACGCGCGAGTGCAAGCGTGCGCGCGGGACGAGGCGGTACGTCCCTTCGCGCTGGACGTCGCGCCGCTGATGCGCGCGCGACTGATTCGTGTGGCGGCCGACGAACACGTGTTGCTGCTCACGCTGCATCACATCGTGGCGGACGCATGGTCAATGACGCGTCTGGTGGAGGAATGCACACGTGGCTACGCGCAGTTCATCGGTGCCGGCGAAGCAGAGACTCACGTCGCAGCGCTGCCCGAGTTGCCAGTGCAGTACGCCGACTACGCCATCTGGCAACGCGGCTGGCTGGAAGCCGGTGAGCTGGAGCGGCAACTGGACTACTGGCGTGCGCAGCTCGGCGACGAACATCCCATCTTGCCTTTGCCGACGGACCGTCCGCGCCCGGCCGTGCCGAGCGGACGCGGCGCGACGTATGTCATGGACGCCGACGCGCCGCTCACCGCACGGCTGCGTGAGTTGGCGCGTACTCACGACACCACGCTCTACACCGTGTTGCTCGCGGCGTATGGCGTGTGGCTGGGACGCATTGCCGGTGTTCGCAGTGTCTGCGTTGGTGTGCCGGTCGCCGGGCGCGCGAAGCTGGAAACGGAGCCGCTGATCGGCTTCTTCGTCAACACGCAGGTCATGCGTGTGCCGCTCGATCCGAAGGCATCCTTCGGCGGACTTGTCGCGACGATGCGCGCGCGGGCCATCGAAGCGCAAGCGCATGCCGATGTGCCGTTCGACAAGCTTGTCGAAGCGCTGCAACCGGCGCGCGACGCGTCCGTCAACGCGTTGTTTCAGGCGAAATTCAATCACGAGATTGCGCGCGACGCCGTACCGGAGGTGGCGGGTCTTCGCATTGAGCCCGTGGTCGTCGCCGGACAAAGCTCGCACTTCGATCTCTCGCTCGACACGCTGGAGCGCGGCGACACGTTGCAGATCGCGCTGACGTACGCCACGGACCTGTTCGACGCATCGACGGTCGAGCCGCTGGCGCGCGCGTTCCGTCGTCTGCTCGCACAACTGGCGCAGGCACCGGACGACCGGCTCGCCGATATTGCACTGAACGCCGACGTGCCGGTCACGACCGACGGTGAGCGGCGCGTATGGGAGACGCGCGACTGGATGGAAACGTGGGCGTCGCGCGTCGCGCAGCAGGGGGACGCGCTTGCCGTCGAAGGCGGGGATGGCGCGTGGTCGCGTCGCACGCTCGACGCGCATGCCAATCGTGTGGCGCAGGCGCTTGCGACGCGGGGCGTCGGTGCGGAGGATCGCGTTGCGCTGTTAATGCCGCGCAGCGCCGGTTGGGTCGCCGCGATGCTCGGTGTATGGAAGCTGGGCGCGGCTTACGTGCCGCTGGACCCGACGCAACCGTCCGCGCGTCTCGCACAATTGATCGCAGCGAGCGGCGCGAAGGCGCTGGTCGTCGCGCCCGATGTTGCGTCGGTCCCTCAGGTTGACGGCTGCCAGACGCTGGCCATCGTCGATGTGCTGGCAGGAGACGAGGTGCGCTTCGTCAATCGCAGCGTGCATCCGGCGCAGGCGGCTTACGTCATCTACACCTCGGGGTCCACCGGACAGCCGAAGGGCGTCGTGGTGAGCCGAGGGGCGCTGCACAACTACGTGCAGGGCGTGACGTCCCAACTGCATGATTTCCCGGAAGACGCCGGGATGGCGATGGTCTCGACCGTCGCAGCCGATCTCGGGCACACGGTGCTGTTCGGCGCGCTCGCGATGGGACGGCCGCTGCATCTCATGCCGCCGGAAGATGCCTTCGACGCGGGACGCTTCGCAGAATGGATGCGCGAGCGCCGCATCGGGGCGACGAAGATCGTGCCGAGCCATCTGAAGGGGCTGATGCTGGCCGCAGGGCCGGACGTGCTGCCGCACGACTGGCTGATCGTGGGCGGGGAAGCGGCGGATGCCGAGTTGCTGACGTTGCTGCACACCCATCGTCCAGCGCTGCGCGTACTCAATCACTATGGACCGACGGAAACGACTGTGGGCGTGCTCACTCACCGCTCGGTATCGAACGACGTGTTATTGCCCGTGGGCATGCCGCTACCGAACGTGAGTGCCTACGTACTCGACGACGACTTCAACGCGGTGCCGCCCGGCGTGAGCGGCGAGCTATACATCGGCGGTGTCGCACTCGCGCGTGGCTATCTCGGCGAGCCGGGCAAGACGGCGGAGCGCTTCGTGCCGGATCCGTGGCGTCCGGGCGCGCGGATGTATCGCACGGGCGATCGTGTGAAGCGGCGTGCAGACGGCGAAATCGTCTATCTCGGACGCGCCGACGATCAGGTGAAGATTCGTGGCTATCGCGTGGAGCCGGGCGAGGTGGCGCATGCGCTGCGTGCGCTGGGCGGTGTGCAGGATGCCGTCGTCCTCGTGGCACGCGACGCGCGCGGCCAATCGCAATTGCTCGCTGGCTACACGGGGGAGCTGACCGAGGCCGACGCGAAGGCAGCGCTCACCTCGGCCTTGCCGTCGGCGTGGGTGCCGTCGCGGCTCGTGCGGCTGGCCGCACTTCCGCTCACGGCGAACGGCAAGGTGGACCGTCGCGCGTTGCTGGCGGCGATATCGACCGACACGTCCGTCGCAGACGCGAAGGCACTGACCGCACCGTCTGGCGAGATCGGGGCGCTCGAAGCCCGCATCGCGGACGTCTGGAAAGCGGTATTGAAGACGGATCACGTGAGCCGCGACGCAAACTTCTTCGAGATCGGCGGCGATTCGATTCTGGCGTTGCAGGTAATTGCACGCCTTAAGCGCGGGACGCCGCCGCTCAAGGTCAGTCTGCGCGAACTGATGCAGCACGGCACGGTGGCGCGCCTTGCGGCCGCGCTCACGCCTTCGGACGCCACGCCATCGGCCGGTGGCGAGCTGCTGGTGCGGTTGAATGCCAGCCAGTCGGCGGCGCCCGCGCTGTTCTGCGTTCACCCGGCGGTGGGCACCGTCTTCGACTATCGTCCGCTTGCGCAGGCATTGGCCGACGAACGCCCGGTGATCGGCATTCAGTCGCGCATGTTGCTCGATCCGGCATGGTCAGACACGTCGCTCGATGAAATGGCGGGACGATATGTCGATGCCGTGCGCACCGCACAGCCGAACGGGCCGTATCACCTGCTCGGCTGGTCGCTCGGTGGACCGATTGCGATGGCGATGGCCGAGCGTCTGCGTGCCAGCGGCCAGACGGTAGCGTTCCTCGGGCTGGCGGATACGTTCGTGCCGACGCAGCAAGACGATGCGTCATCCGTCGCCTCGTCGCGCGACTGGACGGGCGATCTGCTCGACTATCTCGTCACGATCCTGCCGCAGGTCGATGCGGCGAAACTGCGCGCGTCGCTCGCACCGCATGCCGGGAAGCCGCTGGATGAAGGCGTACTGGCGGCCGCCGTCGACGCCGCATTGACGATGCACGGGCAGGGCGGTGCGCCGGTGGCCGCTAAGGGCGATTACGCGTCGCTCGGTCGCGACGAGCTCGCGCACATGTTCCGGGTGACGGCGCACTTGCGCTCGCTGGCAGACGTTCACCGTCTGCGGCCGGCCGTGGTGCCCGTACATGCGTGGTGGGTCGAGCGACGTGCGTCGGACGACCGCGAACGGCTGTCGCGTGCGATGGGGACAGTACCGGTGTACGAGGGCACGGTCGCGTCGAGTCACATGCAACTGCCCCGCACGAAGGCGTGGATCGATGATGTTGCCCGGTCGATGCGGGAGGTGAGCGAAGTGAGTACTACTGGGGTGAGCGTCGCCGCTTGAGATCGCGGTGGCGACGTCACAAAAAAAAGCGAGGCCGGTTCAATGGCCTCGCTTTTTTTCGACACGTCAGACGTCCAACTTGAACGTCTGACCACTTCTCTTACCAGCTATACCTCGCCGTCCCGAGAATCGTACGGCGTGCACCATAGGCGCACTGGGCGGTCGTCACACACACGACGTAGGTCTTGTCGAAGATGTTGCTGCCGTCGAGCTGGAAGCGCCAGTGCTTGTCCAACTGGTAGTGCAGGCCCAGGTCGACCAGCGTGCGCGACGGTGCTTGTCCGGCAGTGTTGGTCGCGTCGATGAAGGTCGGTCCGACGTAGCGAATGCCACCGTTAAAGCCGAAACCCTTGAGTACACCCGCGTGGAACGTGTAGTCGGCCCACAGCGCGGCGGCCGTGCGCGGTTGCTGCGGCGGTACCTTGCCCAGCAGCGTCGGGTCGGTGGTCTTCGAGTTGGTGATGTTCGTGTTCGTGTACGAGCCGATCACCTTCAGGTTGTCGGTGACTTCGCCGACCGCTTCGAGTTCGAAGCCCTTCGAGTGTTGCTCGCCCGTCGTAGTCGAGAATGCCGTGTTGACCGGATCGGGCGTGAGCACATTCGTCATGCGGATGTCGAACAGCGACAGCGTGATGAAGCTGTTGTAGCCCTTCGGCTGATACTTCACGCCGATTTCATACTGCTTGCCCTTCGACGGGTTGAACTGGTTGCCGAGGCGGTCCACACCGATGTTCGGCTGGAACGACTCGGAGTAGCTGAAGTACGGCGCCAGCCCCATGTCGAACAGATACGTCAGGCCGGCACGATAGGTCGCCTGCTGGTCCGACTGATTCGACGAGCGGTTCGTCAGCCGGTTGTAGACGTTCTGTGCCACCCAGTCCTGACGCACGCCCAGCGTGAGCAACCACTTCTCGTACTTGATCTGGTCCTGGAAGTAGAGACCGCCTTGCGTGAAGCGCGAGTCGTTGTCCAATGCCTGACGCGTCAGACCGAACACGGCCGCACCATAGTTGGGCGAGAAGATGTCGAGCTGGTTCGCCGCGCTCGCCACACCCTGACGCATGCTGCGATGCTCGTTGTAGTAGTAATAGTCGAAGCCGAAAAGCGCTACGTGCGAGAGCGGACCCGTGGTGAATTTCGTCTGCAACTGGTTATCGATGGTGAGCACGTCCGTCTGACGATAGTCGGCAAACGGCAAGCGGTTGATCAGTCGTGTGCTGCCCGGCGCGAAGCCCAGACCGTAGGCGTCCGTGTCGACCTTGTAGTCGAAGTACGAATAACGCGCGGCTTGCTTGAACGTCACCTGATCGTTGAAGCGATGTTCGAGCTGATAACCGGCGAAGACCTGCTCGCGCTTGATGTTGTCGTAGTTCGGATCGCCCACGAAGCGGCCGACCGGAATCTGGCCGTTCGGGTTCGGCAGCACCGTGCCGGAAGCAGGCAGGAACTGGCCGAAGCCGAGTTTGTCGCGCTGGTAACTGGCTTCGAACGTGATCGTGGTCTTGTCGCTGGCCTTCCACGTGAGCGACGGTGCGATGTAGATGCGGTCGTTCGGCGTGTAATCGACCTGCGTATTGCTGTCGCGGAACAGGCCGACGAGGCGGTAGAGAACCTTGCCATCAGCGTCGAGCGGTCCGCTGAAGTCGAAGGCCGCCTGCTTGTTCTTGAACGAACCGGCCGAGAGCTGGATTTCGTGAAGCGGCGTTTCCAGCGGCTTCTTCGTGACCATGTTGATCAGGCCGCCGGGCGTGTTCTGTCCGTACAGCACCGACGACGGTCCGCGCAGGATTTCGATGCGCTCGAGGCCGTAGGGGTCCAGCTGGAATTCGGTCGCCGATTGCAGGCGCGTGCCGTCCATGAACAGGCCCAGCGTGGACGCCGAGAAGCCGCGAATGTTGATCCAGTCGAAGCGCGTCTCGAAGCCTGCGTTGTCGGGCAGCACGCCGGCGCTGTAGCGCATGGCCTGACTGACCGACTGCGCGCCCAGATCCTGAATCATCTCCTTGGGAATAACCGACACCGACTGCGGATTCTCGATGAGCGGGGTATCCGTCTTGGTACCCGTGGTGCTGCGCTTGGCGACGATACCGTCGACCGGCCCTGCGCCGTTCTCCGGCGCACGTTCGGCGCTCACCTGTGTGGGCGAGAGGGCGACGTCGCCTTGCTGGCTGCTCGTCTGCGCCCAAGCGCCGTGGGAGAAAGCCAGCGGCGCGAAGGCGAGACTGGCTGCCAGCGCGATGTGACGGTGAATTGGGCGGATCGGGCGATGGATCGATTGCAGGCGACTGGCCCCCCGGCCACGTGCGCTCCCGTAGTGCTTCATCTAAGACTCCTAGGTTTTTATCGAAGACTGAGGCGACGTGCGCACTCGAATCCCCGGGCGACGGCACCTATCGAGTAGTGGACGAACCAACTTGCCGGATATTTAGGGGGCCAACATCAACCTGTCATGCAGCGCGCCTCATTGCGACAGATGCAGCACGCTGACGGTGGCCGCTGCCACGTCGGCTTCGGTGAGCGGCGCAGCCTGCCAGCGTTTGTCGGCCCACGCTTGCAAGGCCGTCGCGTTGCGCGGATCGGCGCGGTCGTCCGCAGGGCCGGAGGCGTCGAGGGTGGCGGCAGCGACGCGTCGCGCCGGATCGTCGGGGAACGAGACCACCTGGAGATAGGTATCGCCGCGTGGTGCCGTGTCCATGCCATAGCGATCGGTGCCCATGCGAGCGTCGGCGCACATGATTGAGAAGTAGCCCGCGATGTCGCAGCCGCCCGACAGACCGATGCGACGTCCGCCACGGGTGGCGAAGAGCGCTTCGTCACGTCGGCTGTCGAGCGCCAGCCCCATGCGTTGCATCTCCAGCACGGCCGCGCCCAGCACTTGCGCGAGCGACGCGCTGTCTGCGGCGAGTCCGGCGGGCGTCGCCACGGGCCGCGTCGCATCGAACGGCTCGGCAAACGCCCGGCGACCGGTGGCATCGACGCCCGCGAGCCGGATCCAGACGGCATCCCACAAGTTCGCGCCTCTGGCGCTGCGGTCTCCCGTGCCGTCCCATGCGGCCAGCACCCGGCAGGCCGGTGCGAGATCGACGGTCTGTGGCGACTTCAACGGCTTGCCGTCGAGCGGATCTTGCGTGATTCGCACGTCGAAGCGTTGGTTTTTGCGCCCGGGCGCCGATGGGCACACTCGCGCGAGGAACGACTGGCGAGTGAGGTCAGCGGACAACGGATCGGCGCGCAGCACGGACTCGCGCACTGCCTGCGTCGTGACCGGACCGGCGGCGCGCAAGGCGGCAATGCGTTGCAGGCCCGCGCGGCTGCGCAGCGAGAGCGGTGCGTTGCTTTGGCCAAGCACGCTACTGAGATGGGAGAGTGGCGCGTCCGGCGCGGCCAGCCACGCGCTGTCGTTCATGTTGGCGACGACCGTGTCGCTCATGATGTCCGGCATCTCGTGGCGGCCCAGCGTGCCCGGCAACGGGCTGTCCGGCGCGGTTTGCCATGCGCAGGCGCTGCGGCTGCCGTCGAGCACGGGCAGGCCCGGTGCGGCCTTCGCGAAGGCCAGTCCTGCGGGCTTGGCGGTGCAAGCGGCCGACAACGTGTCCGGCACGCCCGGCACCGGGCCGATGTCGCCGAACCACACACGCGGGTCGCGTCGGCCGATGGCCACGGTGTTGACCCACGGATTGGCCGCGTCGGTGCGCATGCCGGACGCGAAGGCGTCGAGCGAGTCGGCCTGCGCCATGCGCAGATAGTGGTCGAGCAGGCCGAAGTTGTTCGCGTTGGCGTCGCGCAGCACCAGCGCCTGACGCGTCGTCCAGCCCAGCGCTGGCGACATGGGCGAGAGATTGACGACCGGTCCGTCTGCGGTGCGATACAGCGTTCGTGGGATGGTCGATGCTTTGCCTTGCGCGTCACGCACGGGGACCGCCACGGACACGCGCTGCATGGCTTCGGTGCGACCGTCGATCCGGTAGCGGGTCGGGTCGGCCGGATCGAGCGTGAGGGCGATCAGACCGAAGCGTCGCGCGCTGGAGACCGTATGCGTCCAGGCGACGTCCTGCGTGAAGCCGATCATGACGAACGGCGCGCCGAGCATGCCGACGCCCGAGACGTCCAACTGGCCGGGGATCGTGAGATGGGCAGGGTAGAGCCGGTCGGGGCCTTCCCAGTACCAGTGCGGGCTGCCGTACAGGATCGGCTGACCGTCGGCGCTCAGCGACGCCCCGAAGGCAAACGCGTTGCTGCCGACGCCTGCATCGTTGATCGACGCCAGCGACATCGGGGGCGCGGTGGCGGGCAACGATGTCGCGACCTTGCGCGCCGGGCGGGGTCGACCATTGATCGCCGCACTGGCTGACGGCGGCCGGGCCGTCGCGATGGCGGTGATCTGCGTGGCGGCGCTCGCGGCGAGCGTGGCGGCGTAGAGGCGGCGGTAGACGTCGTCCTCCGTCACCGTGCCTAGCTGCCGCACCCAGTCGGCGTTGCGGCAGGCGGTGTGCCTACCGGCATCGGTGCCCGCGCGCACGTCTTGCAGATAGCGGGTGACACCGGCCGCGAAGCCTTGCGCCAGCTCACGTCCACGCGGCGACTGGGCAGCGCGATACCGGTCGAGGGTGGCCGCGTCGAACGTCAGGCGAAAGAAGACGTCCGCATCGAGGTTGTTCGGCTGGCCGAAGGTTGCGCGCACAGCAACGCGTCCGTCTGCCCCGAAGGCGAGCGAGCGCTCGCCCCGAAACGTCACGATGCTCTCGGCGAGCGTGCAGAGATTGTCCTGCGCCTGTGCGTAACCGAAACCGTAGCCCAGTCCGCCCCAGTTCTCGGCACGGACGTGGGCGGTGCCGTCGGTCGTGCGACGCACGTCGGCGTTGTAATGCGCGGTAATGGTTGGGGCGCGCGATTCCGAGGTTTTGGGGGCTTCGGCGACCTGATGTGTCGGGGAATTCGGTGACGTGCATGCTGCAAGGCACAGGGTCATGACGGCCAGCGCGGTTCGCAGGCGGCTAGACGTCATCGCGGAGGAAAGCAGAGCAGGTAAGGCGGGACGGGCAGAGCAGGCAAGAAACAGGCGCGACGGCTGGGGCGATCGGGACATGGGTAAATATGCCGGTTGGTGATACGTCTTTTGAGCGACGAACCACTACTTCCGGAGTTTAGGCGGCGCGCGCTCACGCCGGCCGTCGAGACGACTGGTGCCCGATACCCGTAATTCAACCGGCCCAGCAGCCGCCAGGCCGGCATCCAACATGACCGAATCTCTGACGCCTGCCGCAGGCGCGTCGTTGCGCGCGGAAGGCCTTAATGTTGCCGTGGGCGCACGCAACGTCCTCACTCAGGTCGACGTGACCTTCGCCGCGGGCCGTGTGAGCGCGCTGTGCGGCCCGAACGGCTGCGGCAAGAGCACGCTGCTGCGCACGCTGGGCGGCCTGCTAAAACCTGTTTCCGGTCGCGTATGGCTGGACGACACGCCGCTCGACTCGCTGCGTGCGCGCGAACGTGCGCGTCGCATCGCGCTGCTCGCGCAGACCCCCGGCATGCCGTTCGGCATGCCGTTCGGCATGACCGTCGCCGAACTCGTCGCCTGCGGTCGCTACAGCCACACGGGCATGGGCGGACGCCTCGGCGAGCGCGACAACCTCGCCATCGAACGCGCTCTGCATCTCATGGAGCTGGACACGCTGTGCACACGCGACGTCACGGCGCTGTCCGGCGGCGAGCGTCAGCGCGCGTTCATCGCCATGGCGCTGGCGCAGGAAGGCAACGTGCTGTTACTCGACGAGCCGACGACGTATCTCGACGTGCGCCATCAGATCGACATTCTTGCGCGTATTCGCGAGCTGAATCGCGAGACGGGCATGACCGTCGTGTGGGTGCTGCACGACCTCAATCAGGCCGCCGCCTTTTCCGACGCGATGCTGCTCATGCGCGACGGCAAGCTCGTCTTCTCCGGCACGCCGGACGAGACGATGGACCCGGACCGTCTCATGGCGGTGTTCGCCACACCGATGCAACGCATCGACTTTCAGGGCCTGCCGATGTGCTTGCCGGTGCTGAGCGGGCAGGGTGGCGTTCGTGACATTCGCGATATTCGCGAGCCGGTTGAGGTCGGTGGCTCGAATGGTGGTGGACATGGCGGCTGAGCGAACGGTGGGGACCTTACACTTCGCGCGACGCCTCACGGTGCCCGCGCACGCCGCACCGCGCCAGTACGCGCGCCGCACAAGGGCGTTGTGGGGGGGATGGCTGGCGCTCGCGTTCGCCATCGTCGTCCATGCGATCGCGAACGACGCATGGCCGGGCGTGGGCACGGTCGCTCAGGCGATGCAAGGCGGTCTGAGCGGCATGAACAGCGATGCAACGCTCGGCTGGTTGCTGTTCGTGGACGCATGGATGCCGCAGATTCGCGCCGGGCTGGCGGCTGGCGCGTGCCTTGGAATCGCCGGTGCGTTGCTCCAGACCATCACACAGAATCCGCTCGCGTCCGGCGAATTGCTCGGCGTGTCGGCGGGGGCGCAGATGGGGTTGATCGTCGCGCTGCTCGTGCCGGGGCTCGCCGTGTTGCCGATGATGCTGGCGGGCGGCGTGCTGGCGGCGCTGTTCACGTTTGCGCTGGCGGGCGGCACGCGCACAACGCCGCTGCGTCTCACATTGGCCGGGGCGGCGAATGCGCTCGCGCTCTCGGCGTTGTGCATGGTCGCGTTGACGCTGTACACGCGTGCGGCCGTGGGCGTCGTGCAGTGGAGCACCGGGTCGTTGCAGCAGTTCGGCAAACGCGGTGCCGACGAGGCGATGTGGTTGCTGCTTCCGGCGGGGGTGGCCTTGCTGGCGTTGCTGCATCCGCTCGGGCTGGCGCGCTTCGGCGAAGCACAGGCGTCGGCGTTGGGGCAGCGCGTTGGTGCGGTGCGCGTGGGGACGATTCTGCTCGCGGCCGTGCTGTCCGCGATTGCGATTGCGCTGGCGGGGCCGGTCGGCTTCGTCGGGCTGGCCGCGCCGAATCTGGTGCGGCTGATGGGGGTTCACCGCCCGGCATGGCTGATTCCGCTCTCGGCGTTGTGGGGCGGCGCGATGCTTATCGTCACCGATGCCATTGCGCGTGCGCTGGTGACGTTCGGCGCGCTGCCGGTCGGGGTGATGAGCGCTGTCATCGGCGCGCCCGTGCTGTTGCTGTTGCTTCGCTACGGCCTGCCTGCGAGTACTGCGGAAATGACCGCCCCGATGGCTGCCGGACATCGGGCGTCGAACCGGCGGCCGATGGCGATGATCGCGGCGCTGGTGGTCGTCGCGCTGGTCGCCGTCACCGGGCTGACGCTGACGATGGGCGTGCTGTCGTGGCCGTCGGCATGGCAATGGCGCGACGTTTTCGATCCGCACACGGCGGCAGGCATGCTGGTGGACCTGCGTCTGCCGCGCAGTCTGATCGCGATGGGCGCTGGCGCATTGCTGGCAGGTAGCGGTGTGTTGCTTCAGGGCGCTTGCCGGAATCCGCTCGCCGGGCCGGAGCTTCTGGGCGTGAATCAGGCGGCAGGGCTGGCGGTGCTTGCGCTGCTGCTGGTGTCGCCAGATGCCGCGGCACGCTGGTCGATGCCCGCCGCGTGGGCGGCGAGTGCCGGTGTGCTGGCGATTGTGCTCGGCGTGAACGCACGCTGGGGCCTTGCGCCGATGCGGGTGATCCTGACGGGCATGGCGCTGGCCGGTCTGCTCGCGGCGCTGGCGAACCTGCTTGTCTTGCAATTCCACGTGCATGCCACGCAGGCGTTGGTATGGCTCGTCGGTAGCAGTTACGGGCAATCGTGGCATGGCGTACGGGCGTTGCTGCCGTGGCTGGTGATTTGTCTGCCGCTCGCGGTGTATGCGGGGCGTTGGCTCGATCTGTTGAGTCTCGGCGACGAGACGGCCGAAGCGCTGGGTGTGCCGGTCGTGCGTGCGCGTCTCGGATTGCTGGTGCTCGCGAGCGCGATGGCAGCGGCGGCGGTGGCGACCGTCGGCCCGGTGGCCTACGTCGGGTTGATCGTCCCGAATGCGTTGCGCTCGCTGCCGTTGACGGGCACCCGCGACCGTATAGTCACGGCTGCGCTGGTGGGCGCGTTGTTGCTCGGCGTGGCCGATTTGTTCGGCCGGACGTTGTTCGCACCGCTCGATTTGCCGCTAGGCATCGTCACCGCCGCCGTGGGCACACCGCTCTTCCTTTGGCTGCTCTCCCGCACTTTTCTGAGGTCGCACGCGCATGCTGGCTAAATCCTATGGCGGCGTGCCTGTGCACTTGTCACGTCGCCGGTGCCTGAAGTACCTAGCGGCCGGCGCGGCTGCGATGACGGGCGCGGTGACGCTCGACGCACAGGCGCAGAACTATCGCGGCCTGTTCAATCGCGCGTCCCCCGTCTTGCCGACAAACGCCCGCCGGGTCATCTCGCTGGAGTTCCTGTTTACCGAATCGTTGCTGGCGCTCGACGTCACGCCCGTCGGGGTGGCCGATCCGCGTGGCTACACGCAGTGGGTCAAATATCGTGCGGACCGGTTGAGCGCGGACAGTTCCGTCGGCACGCGAGAGCAACCGAATCTCGAAGCGATTGCGGCGTTGCGTCCCGATCTGATCATCGCGTACGCGTATCGGCATGAACGGTTGTTCGACGCACTGGCGCGCATCGCGCCGACCGTTGTGTTCAACGTTCAGCCCGCCGAAGGCGAGGGCGACGCGCTCGACCGCATGCTGGCGATCTTCCGATCCCTTGGCGGCATGACGGGGCATGCTGACGCGGCAGCGCAAATCATCGCCGATAGCGAGGCGCACATTGCCGTGGCGCGTGCGAGTGCGTTGCGGGATGGTTTTCGCGACGCGCCGATTGCGCTGCTCAATGCTAACGCGGGCGGTGGCAATTTCTGGGCTTACGACAACAAGGACATGATCGGCGCGCTGATCGGGCATCTGGGGGCGCGCAATGCGCTGGGGTGGCTCGACGAGCGTCAGTCGATGGTCAATCTGTCGCTGGGCGATCTGGCGCGGCATCCCGAGTGGTCGCTGATCGTTGTCGATAACGGCGCGGCGCCCGCGTATCAACTGCCGGTCTGGCGGGCGTTGCCTGCCGTGCGCGACGGACGTGTCGCGTTTCTGCCGCCGTCGTGGGGCTTTGGTGGGCCGGTGTCGCTCGACCGGATTACCGGTCTCGTCGGCGCGGCGTTCGCATCGATGGCACCGGCCATGCGTGCGAGGGCTGCGTCCGGCGTTTGAACAGCGCCTGAATTCTGACGGACGCCGTGGCGGCGTCCGGCTTGGCTGAGAGGAGATCGAATCGTGTCAATTGCAATGACTGCCCCTGTTGAATCGTCCGCTGCACTCTATGATCCCTACGGCATCACGCTGGCCGACGGCCATCGGTATCACGCGAGCGGGCCGGACGATGGCGTCGCCCGCGCGGGCCAGGACCTCACGCTCTGGTGCGATGCGCGTGCCGTCGCCGTGTTTCAGGTCAGCGAAGCCGACGACGCGATAACGCTGCGGGCGAGCACGCCGCACGACGCCCATCTGCCGGTCCAAGCGCTGCTGCCCGTGCTGGCGGCGGTGTTCTGCCGTCACAAAGCGTGCAAGCGGGCTAACGTGGTGTGGCCGGGGACTGACGCCGACCCGGCGCTGGCGGACTGGCTCGTTGCAGCGGTTCGCGATGGCGTCGGTGAACAGTTTTCGAAGGCCGATGGAGCGAGCGTTCTGCATGTGTCGCGTCAGACGTTCTGGCAGCATCCGGCGCAGTGGCTTCAGGGGCCGTCGTCGGCCGGGATGGCGCAGCAGTACCGTGTGTCGGACGGCAAGCGGCATCCGTTGCGTGCGCCGAAGCCGGTGGGCGAGGTGTACCGGCGTCACATCGCACGACTCGGCACGAGCTTCAGTCTTCGTGCCATTGATCAGCCGGGCGACGTCGAACGCTTTCACGAGTGGATGAACCTCGACAGCGTGGCGCACTTCTGGGAGCAGACGGGCACGTTGGAGGAACATGCCGAGTATCTGGCGAAGATGCAGGCCGACCCGCACACCGTCACATTGTTCGCATGTTTCGACGACGAGCCATTCGCCTACTTCGAGGTGTATTGGGCGAAGGAAGATCGTATCGCGCCGTTTTGCGAGGCGGCCGACTACGACCGTGGCTTCCATTTGCTGGTGGGTTCGACGCGCTTTCGCTCACCCGGGCGCACCGAGGCGTGGCTGCGGTCTATCGTCCACTACATCTTCCTCGACGATCCGCGCACGCAGCGCATCGTGGGCGAGCCACGCATTGATCACGACCGTTGGATCGCCTATATGCAGGGGCAGGGCGCGGCGCGCCTGCGCGAGTTCGATTTCCCGCACAAGCGGGCCGTGCTGATCGCCTTCGAGCGTCAGACGGTGTTCGAGCAGTACGCGCCGTGGTGAGGCTCGGTGGCGGCGGGTGCTTTCGCCGCCACGGTGTTGCTTCGGTCGATCCGGTCGTTTCAGCCTGCCCAGGCTGACCGGCGGATGACGCTGCAGAAGTTGCCCGCGTGGAAATGCGGGTCCTTGTCGGCGAGTACATCGGCCTTGACGTTGCCGAAGGTGGTGTTGGGCTTGTGCTTGATGCCGTCGTAGAACGCCTGAATGATGTCTTCCTTGAAGTGCGGTGTGCGCGGGTGCGCGCGCACCACGGCTTCGCGTTCCGCGTCGGAGTACTCGGCATAGGTCAGCCCGAGCACATCCATTTCGACGCCTGCCGTGACCAGCGCGATGACGGGATGCATGTGCTGCGGGATACCGGGGGTCGTGTGAAGCGCGATGGCGGTCCAGACGATGTCGATCTCCTGCTGCGAGATACCTTGACGCTTCAGAAAGTCGCTGGCGGCATTGGCACCGTCGACTTCGAAGCGTTCGCACGCACTGCTGTGCTGATGCGTGAGACCCATGTCGTGAAACATGCAACCGCAATAGAGCAGCTCGGGGTCGAACTTCAGGCCGCGATGCTGTCCTGCGAGGGCGGCGAAATAGAACACTCGGCTTGAGTGATGAAAGAGCAGCGGCGACGCGGTATCGCGAACGATTTCCGTGATCTCGCGGGCGAACTGGCTATCGGGAACGGCAATGCCGGCAATGTTCGCCGGGGTGTGGACTGAGGGGCTGGACGACATAAGAAACCTCCGTGGGGGACAGTTCCTATTCTGTGCACCGAGCCCGCGAACCGCCACCCACAACCGGGGCCCGGAACGGACAGATCCGTGTGGATGTCGGCCAGTAGACGATACCTATCACTCCGATATCTGCGTGCCAAAACCCGGATGATTGTCGAATCTGGTCACGGCACTGTCGATTGACGCATCATCGATGGCGGCGAAGCGGAAGTTTCTGTAACTCTTGTCGCGTGTTCTTGCCCATCATGTCGAATCGCCCCGCCCGGGGCGACTTCGTTAAAGGAGGCTCGACATGAACGCGACACGTGTGGACTATCAACGCTGGATTTCGCTCAGACGGCGGGTGCCCGCGAACGAATATCCCGTGCATCCGCTCCCCGACCGGTTGCCGCGACGCGGGTATGTCGTCTGGTTTTACTTCAGAAACGAATTTTTCGGATCGCAATTCGACAAGAAAGCGAAGGCGTATGTGTGCGACCACGTCCGCAATCCGTGGGAAGCCGCGTTTCTTGAAACGAAAACCGAAGCACTCGACATCGCGCGACGCATGGTGTGCCCGTGTCTGGTGCTGTATTGCGCCGGACCGTCCGCTGCGGTCACCGCGGTGGCCTGAGCGCTCGGACCGGTCCGAGATATCCGACAGGTCCGACAAATGACACGCAGTGTCAGCCCGACGCCTGCCGCGCACCCCGCGCAAGACGCTCGGCCAGCGCGGCCTTCACTTCCGGCCATTCATCATCGATGATGCTGAACCGGACGGAGTTGCGCTTGCGCCCGTCGGGCATGATCCGTTCATGACGGACGATGCCTTCCTGCTTGGCGCCGATACGCAAGATCGCAGCGCGCGATTTTTCGTTGAGTTCATCCGTCGTGAATTGCACGCGCACGCAATGCATCGTCTCGAAGGCATAAGTGAGCAACAGAGACTTCGCTTCGGTGTTGATGCTGGAGCGCTGCGCCGAAGCGCTGACCCACGTGTGACCGATTTCCAGTTTCCGGTTCGCACGGTCCACCTTCCAGAAACGGGTATGGCCGACCACGTTGCCTGTGGCCGTCGAAACGATGACGAAAGGGATGACGGTGCCATCAGTGCGTCCCTTCAATGCCCGGTCGATGTAGGCATCGACGGTATCGGCGTTCGGCACGACGGTGACTTTCAGATTCCACAGCTCGCCGTCGGCGGCTGCGGCGACCAGCGCCTGTGCGTGATGGCGCTCCAACGGGTGGAGTTCGACACTGTTGCCGAGCAGCGTGGGTCGCAGCGCGTCGGCGGGTGTGGCTTGGATAGACATGAGGAAGGGCGCGGTGGTAACGAAAAGACCTGCGAAACGGCCATTCTGCGCCCACTCCAGCGCCCCGGCAAGGCGTCGAATATTGGGTTTTACATGCCGAACTCGCGCAGCCCTTCCAGATCGAGAATGGTCAGCACGCCGTAGTCGACTTTGACCAATCCCGCCTGCTCCAGCACTTTCAGCGCGAGGTTCACACGCTGGCGCGAAACACCCGCAAGGTAGCTCAGTTCCTCTTGTGAAATCTGCATGGTGTTGTCGTCGGACGGATATAGGTTCGGATTGAACATCGACGACAACGAACGGGCGACGCGGGCATCGGTATCGAGCAGCCGCTCGTGCTCGACGGCCGCAATGAATTGCCCCAGCCGTTCGTTGAGTTGCCGCGTCAGAAAACGATTGAACGGAATGCTCGTGTCGAGCAGCCAGTCGAAGGTGGCAATAGGCATGTGCGCGAGCACCGAGTCGCGCAGCGCCATGACGTCATATTTCCGGATCTCGTGCTTGAGCACCGACCCCTCTCCGAACCATGCGCCCGCCGGTACGCCCGTGAACGTCACCGACTTGCCGCTGGCCGACGCTGTCGTGATCTTGACCAACCCTTCGATCACGCCGAACCACGCGTGCGTCGGGTCGCCCTTGCGGCACACATAGCCCCCGTTTTCGACCGGACGCACCTGAATCTCCGCCACCACGCGTGCGCGCTGATCGGGCGTCAGTCCTTGCGCCCAGGCGCTGCGCTGCAACAAGGTTTCGAGCGACATATAGGGACTTTCCCTTGATTGTCATCCTGGTGACAAATCCGCCGTGAGCCATGAGGTATCTTCGCCTTGCCTGGCAACGGCGAGACAAGCATTCCTGGCGGTCTGAACACGACGCCGAAGCACAAGTATAGAAGCTGACCGTTACCCGGCATATCGGTAGTCGCCGTAGTCGTTTCACCGCAGTTGCTGCATTGATGCTGTATTGACGCTGCATTGACGCTGCATTGACGCTGTATGGCATTCCAAACAAAAGAACAGCGCCGATCAGAGGCGCTGCAAGCAGTAAGGAGCGTGTCACGAACACGCACGCCGACCGAGCCACGCCACTCCCCCTCGACGGATGTCGAAACGTGGCGAGACACAGGAGACTGGCATGCAGGAGCGGACTACCTTCCCGCGATTGTTGTTGGCCCATGCCGCGACACGGGGCGCCCGCACGGCGTATCGGGAAAAAGATCTGGGAATCTGGCAAAGCTGGAGCTGGCAGGAAGCCGCGCATGAAGTGCGCATGCTCGCCTGCGCGCTCGCCGCTGCCGGGTTCAAACGTGGCGACAATCTCGCCATCGTCGGCAACAACCGGGTGCGCCTGTACTGGGCGATGACGGCCGCGCAAGCCCTTGGGGGCGTGGCCGTGCCGCTGTATCAGGATGCCGTCGCGGCCGAAATGGTCCACGTACTCGAAGACGCCGAGATCGATTTCGTCATCGCCGAAGATCAGGAACAGGTCGATAAGCTGCTGGAGCTGCGCGAACGCCTGTCACACCAGTCGCGCCTGTCGCACATCATCTACGAAGACCCGCGAGGTTTGCGCAATTACGATGCTGCCGGGCTGCAATCGTACGCGTCGGCGGTGGAGCAGGGGCGCACCTTCAACGCGCAGCATCCGCGCTACTTCGACGACGCCGTCGCGGCCGTCGGTCCGGACGACACCGCCACGATCCTCTACACGTCCGGCACCACGGGCAAACCGAAGGGCGTCTGCCACTCGCACGCCGGCCTGATCGGTGCGGCGTATCACGGCAGCACGTTCGACCGGCTCGGCCCGGGAGACGAAGTGCTGTCCTATCTGCCGATGGCCTGGGTCGGCGATCACCTGTTTTCCTATGCGCAGGCGCTCGTGGCCGGCTTCACGGTCAATTGCCCCGAATCGCCCGACACGATCTCCACCGACATGCGCGAGATCGGTCCGACCTATTACTTCGCGCCGCCGCGCGTGTACGAGAATGTGCTCACGCAGGTCATGATCCGCATGGAAGACGCGAACCGTCTGAAGCGCAAGATGTTTGCGCACTTCATGGACGTGGCGAACCGTTGTGGCGCGGCCGTGCTCGACCGTCGCCCGGTCTCGTGGCTGGACCGTCTGCAATACGCGCTCGGAAACCTCTGTGTGTACGGCCCGCTGCGCAACACGCTCGGTATGAGCCGTATCCGCACGGCGTACACCGCCGGCGAAGCCATCGGGCCGGACCTGTTTCGCTTCTACCGCGCCATCGGCATCAACCTCAAACAGTTCTACGGTCAGACGGAAACCTGCGCGTACGTCTGCCTGCAGCCGGATCGTCAGGTGCGATTCGACAGCGTCGGCCCGGTCGCACCCGGCATGGAAATCAAGATTGCCGATAACGGCGAAGTGCTCGTGCGCGGCGTGGGTTTGCTCAAGGAGTACTACAAGCGGCCTGATGCCACGCGCGAGGCGCTCGACGAAGGCGGCTATTTCCGCACCGGCGACGCCGGCATCATCGATGCCGACGGTCACCTGCGCATCATCGATCGCGCCAAGGATGTCGGCAAGCTCGCCTGCGGGTCGCTGTTCGCGCCGAAGTACATCGAGAACAAGCTCAAGTTCTTTTCGTATATCAAGGAGGCGGTGGCCTTCGGTGACGGCCGCGACGGCGTTTGTGCCTTCATCAACATCGATATGGACGCCGTGGGCAACTGGGCCGAACGCAAAAACCTCGCCTACGCCGGTTACATCGATCTTGCCAGCAATCCGCTGGTCGCCGAACTGATCCTCGGGTGTATCGAGCAGGTCAACGCCGATCTCGCGAAGGAGTCGGCGTTTGCTGCGGCACAGATTCAGCGCTTCGTGATCCTGCACAAGGAACTGGACCCGGACGACGACGAGCTGACCCGCACGCGCAAGGTGCGCCGCGCGTTCATCGCTCAGAAATACGACGTGCTGATCGACGCTTTCTACACCGGCAAGTCGACGCAATTCATCGAAACGCGCGTGAAGTTCGAAGATGGGCGCGAGGGCAGTGTCAGCGCCACGCTCACGATTCACCCGGCGCGCGTGGTCGGCGTGCGTGCGCCCGTCGACGACCCTGCGCCTGCGAAGTTGCGTTGCGCGGCCTGACGATACAGACGAACCCGACGAACCCGACAAACGCGAGTCCCGGCCCACAGGTCGTTACGTCCTACGCCCCCCAGCCGGGCATTGCCGCAGGAGAAGGTATGAGTGAGCACCGCAAGACTGGCGAAGTATTGCTCGATTTGCAGCACATCAGCTTGTCGTTCGGCGGCGTCAAGGCGTTGACGGATATCTCGTTCAACGTGATGGCGCACGAGGTCCGCGCCATCATCGGCCCGAACGGCGCGGGCAAGAGTTCGATGCTCAACGTCATCAATGGCGTCTATCACCCGCAGCAGGGCACGATCGTCTTTCGCGGCGAAGTGCGTCAGCGCATGCATCCGACGTCCGCCGCACGGCAGGGCGTAGCGCGCACGTTCCAGAACATCGCCCTGTTCAAAGGCATGTCCGTGCTCGACAACATCATGACGGGACGCAACACCCGCATGCGCGCCGGACTGCTGGCCAGCGCTCTCTGGTGGGGGAAAGCGCGGCAGGAAGAGATGGCCAATCGCGCCAAGGTCGAAGAGATCATCGACTTTCTCGAAATCCAGCACATCCGCAAGACGCCGGTCGGACGGCTGCCGTACGGCCTGCAAAAGCGTGTCGAGCTGGCGCGTGCGCTGGCCGCCGAGCCCGAGCTGCTGTTGCTCGACGAGCCGATGGCGGGCATGAACCTCGAAGAGAAGCGCGACATGTGCCGCTTCATTCTCGAAGTGAACGAAGAGTTCGGCACGACCATCGTGCTGATCGAACACGACATGGGTGTGGTGATGGACATCTCCGATCGCGTCGTGGTGCTCGACTACGGCAAGAAGATCGGCGACGGCACCCCGGCCGAGGTGCGCGCCGACCCCGAGGTGATCCGCGCCTATCTCGGCGCAGCACAGGGCATGCCGGCAGCGGCGTGATCGCTCGGGAGGCCATCGCAAGCCTCGAGCACCGAACATCGAATGGCAGTTGACTGAGCGTTGGCACACTGGAGACATCGATGCAGTTCTTCTTCGAAATCCTGATCGGCGGGCTGCTCTCGGGCGTGATGTATTCGCTCGTGGCGCTGGGCTTCGTCCTGATCTTCAAGGCGTCCGGCGTGTTCAATTTCGCGCAGGGCGCGATGGTGTACTTCGCGGCCCTGTCGGTCGTCGGTCTCATGGAGCGCGGCTTGCCGCTGTGGGCGGCGGCCATCGGCGCGTTCGTCGTCATGGTGCTGATGAGCATGGCGACGGAGCGCTTCGTGTTGCGCAAGCTCGTGAATCAGTCGCCGATCACGCTCTTCATGGCGACCATCGGTCTGTCGTTCTTCCTCGAAGGTCTGGCGCCGCTCCTGTGGGGCAACGAAGTGCGTCCGTTGTCGCTGGGCATCGTGGACGAACCTATCGCCTCGATCATGGATTCGACGGGTGTGCTGGTGAGCAGCTTCGACCTCGCGGCTGCCGGGATCGCGGCGGTGCTGGTCGCGCTGCTGGCCCTGTTCTTCAAGGCAACGAGCATCGGCCGGGCGCTGCGTGCGGTCGCCGACGACCATCAGGCGGCGCTCTCGCTGGGCATTCCGTTGCAGCGCATCTGGGTGGTCGTGTGGAGCGTGTCGGGCTTTGTCGCGCTCGTGGCGGGCATGCTGTGGGGCTCGCGCAATGGCGTGCAGTTCGCGCTCACGATGACGGCGCTCAAGGCGCTGCCCGTGTTGATTCTCGGCGGCTTCACGTCGATTCCCGGCGCGATTGTGGGCGGGCTGATCATCGGCGCGGCGGAAAAGCTCGCGGAGATCTACGTGCCGCAACTGCTGCAAAGCCAGTTCGGCGGGAATTTCGGTGGCATCGAGGGCTGGTTCCCTTACGTCTTCGCACTGCTGTTCCTGCTGGTGCGCCCGGAAGGGCTGTTCGGCGAACGGCACATCGACCGGGTTTGACCGGGGGCTGACCGCTTCGGTCGTTCGCATCGTTCGAATCATTCGAGTCGGAAAGCACGCGCAAGCATTCATCGCAGAGGCCATACATGTTCTATCGCGAAGCTGGGCAGTTCAAGACATCCTACGTCGCCGACAGCCAGATTTTCCCGATCCGGCAGGACCGGATCGCCGTTTGCAGCCTGCTCGTCGTGGCGTTCGGCATCTTGCCGTGGATCGCCTCCGAGTACTGGCTGACGGCTATCCTCGTGCCGTTCCTCGTGTTCTCGCTCGCGGCGTTGGGGCTGAACCTGCTGACGGGCTACGCAGGACAACTGTCGCTCGGCACGGCGGCGTTCATGGCCGTGGGCGCTTATGCGTCGTACAACTTCCAGCTGCGTATCGAAGGCATGCCGATCCTGGCCTCGTTCGCGCTCGGCGGTGTCTGTGCGGCAATGGTGGGCATTGCGTTCGGCCTGCCGTCGCTGCGCATCAAGGGCTTCTATCTCGCGGTGGCCACGCTCGCCGCGCAGTTCTTCGTGCTCTGGGTGCTCACCAAATTCCCCTGGCTTTCGAACAACAGTTCGTCGGGGGTGATCACGGCGCAGAAGATTTCGGTGTTCGGCGTGGATGTCGACACGCCGGTGCGCAAATACCTGTTCGTGCTGGGCGTTGTGACCCTGATGGCCCTCATCGCGAAGAACCTGGTGCGCTCGCATATCGGCCGCGCGTGGATGGCCGTGCGCGACATGGACGTGGCCGCCGAGGTCATCGGCATTCCGCTCATGCGGGTCAAGCTGCTTGCCTTCGCTGTGAGTTCGTTCTACTGCGGCGTGGCAGGCGCACTGTATGCCTATTGCTACCTCGGCTCCGTGGAGCCGGACGGCTTCTCGCTCGACCTGTCGTTTCGCATTCTGTTCATGATCATCATCGGTGGCGTGGGCAGCATTCTCGGCAGCTTTCTGGGCGCGGCGTTCATCCTGCTGCTGCCGATCTTTCTCGACAGTACGCTGCCGACGATTGCGACCTTCCTGCATTTGCCGTTCACCAACGCCACCGTCTCGCATATTCAGTTGATGGTGTTCGGCGGTCTCATCATCTTTTTCCTGATTGCCGAACCGCATGGGCTGGCGCGGCTCTGGCAGATTGCCAAGGAGAAGCTGCGCATCTGGCCCTTCCCGCATTGAGGTTTGCCACGCCGGCGGCCGTTGTTTTCGGTTGCCGGTGAACGTTCGGTCACACACAAAACCACAGATGGAGACACAGCATGAACACGAAACAGTTGACGACATCGTTGGGCTCGCTGGCGTTGGCGCTGGCGCTCGGCACGGGGGCGGTGGGGACGTCGTTCGCACAGTCGAACGATCAGTTCATCGCGCTGGCTGACTATCGCGTTGGCCCTTATGGCGCGAACGGGCAATCGTTCTACGGCGGGTTCATCGACTATCTGCAATACGTGAACCTGAAGAACGGCGGCGTGAACGGTGTGAAGCTCACGTGGGAAGAGTGCGAGACCGAGTACAACAACGCCAAGGGCGTGGAGTGCTACGAGCGTCTCAAGGGCAAGAACCCGGTGACGAAGGGCACGGCGTATCACACGATGGCGACGGGCATCTCCTATGCGCTGATCGACAAGACCGCGACCGATCAGGTGCCGCTCGTCATGATGGGGTACGGGCGCACCGACGCGGTGGATGGCACCGTGTTCCCGTGGGCCTTCCCGCTGGTGACGACCTACCAGATGCAGGCGTCCGCCATCATCAAGTTCCTCGCCGACAAGAACGGCGGCTCTCTCAACGGCAAGAAGATCGTCTTCCTGTATCACGACTCGGCGTATGGCAAGGAGCCGATTGTCGCGATGCAGGCCGAATCGAAGATCAACAAGTTCAACCTGATCGAGATTCCGGTCGCGCACCCGGGTAACGAACAGGGCGCGCAGTGGCTGCGCATTCGTCAGGAGAACCCGGATTACGTCGTGTTCTGGGGCTGGGGTGTGATGAACCAGACGGCGCTCAAGGCAGCGCAGAAGGTCGGCTATCCGCGCGAGAAGATCATCGGCAGCTGGTGGGCCGGTTCGGAAGAGGACACGATTCCCGCAGGTCCGGCCGCCAAGGGCTACATGAGTGCGACGTGGAACGTGGCGGGTAAGCAGGTGCCGCTGATCGCCGACATCGAAAAGGTGGTCTACGGCGCGGGCAAGGGGAATATGCAGGACCCGTCGAAGGTGGGCTCGGTGCTTTACAACCGTGGCGTCTCGGCGGCGGTGGCGACGGTCGAAGCGCTGAACACCGCGCAGAACAAGTTCGGCAAGGGCAAGGTGTCGACGCCGGTACAGGTGCGCTGGGCGTTCGAGAACCTGAACATCGACGCGGCGCGCCTGAAGGCGCTGGGCGCGACGGGCCTGCTGCCGGACATCAAGACGAGCTGCGAGGACCACGAAGGCTCGGGCAAGGTCCGCATCCAGCAATGGGATGGCACCAAGTGGGTGATGGTGTCCGACTGGATCGAAGGCAATCGCCGTCTGATTCACCCGTTGTTCGAAGCGTCGGCCAAGCAATATGCCAAGGAAAAGGGCATTACGCCTGCCTGCTTCAAGGGCTGATGAAGGGTTGAGGATCTGCTGCCGGTCATTGGCACCGGCAGCACCGATTTCGGAGTGATGCATGGAAGCGAGTTTGCGCGTCAACAACATCGAAGTCATTTACGACCACGTCATTCTGGTGCTCAAAGGCGTGTCGCTGATCGTGCCCGAGGGCAAGATCGTGGCGCTGCTCGGGGCCAACGGCGCGGGCAAGAGCACGACGCTCAAGGCCATCTCGAACCTGCTGCACGCGGAGCGAGGCGAGGTGACGAAGGGCACCATCGACTATCGCGGTGAGCGTGTCGAGCAACTGACGCCCAACGGGTTGGTCAAGCGTGGCGTGATTCAGGTGATGGAGGGACGTCACTGCTTCGGGCATCTGACCATCGAAGAGAATCTGCTCACGGGCGGCTATGTACGGCACGCGTCGCGCAGTGCGCAGCAGCACGCGCTGGAGCGTATTTACGCGTACTTCCCGCGTCTGAAGACGCGGCGCAAGTCGCAGGCGGGTTACACCTCCGGTGGCGAGCAGCAGATGTGCGCCATCGGGCGCGCGATGATGGCGCAGCCATCGATGATCCTGCTCGACGAGCCGTCGATGGGGCTCGCGCCGCAGATCGTCGAAGAGATCTTCACGATCGTGCGCGACCTGAATCAGCGCGAGAACGTCAGCTTCCTGCTCGCCGAGCAGAACACGATGGCCGCGCTGCGTTATGCGGACTACGGCTACATCCTCGAGAACGGGCGTGTCGTGATGGATGGCGATGCGACGTCGCTGCGCGATAACGAGGACGTCAAGGAGTTCTATCTGGGCATCGCCAAAGACGGGGCGAGCAGTGCGGGGAGTTTTCGCAACGTCAAGAGTTACCGGCGGCGCAAGCGCTGGATTGCCTGAACGCTTGCCTGCCCGAGCGGGTCGCCCGCTCGTGAATCTTCGTCAATCCTCATCGTTGATCCGTTGATATGAACGATTACTTCGACACGCTGGAAATCCGTGCGCCAGAGGTTCGCGAGAAGGCGTTGCTGGCGGCGCTCCCGGCGCAGGTCTCGCATGCCCGCACGCATGCCGCCTACTTTTCCGAGGCACTGAGCGATATCGACGCGGGCGAGATCGACTCGCGCGACGCGCTCGCCGGGTTGCCCGTCACGCGCAAATCGGATCTGGCGGCGTTTCAGGTGCGTCATCCGCCGCTGGGCGGTCTGAACGCCACGCCCGTGAGCGGCCTCGCGCACGTCTACCAGTCACCCGGTCCGATCTACGAGCCGGACGGGCGTGGCAGTGACTGGTGGCGCTTCGCACGGGCGATGTATGCGGCGGGGCTGCGTCCGGGCGATCTGGTCTACAACACCTATTCGTATCACTTCACGCCCGCCGGCATGATGATCGAGACGGGGGCGGCACGGCTGGGGTGTTGCGTGTTCCCCGCTGGCGTGGGGCAGACGGAGCTACAACTGGAAGCCATCCGGCACCTGAAGCCGGGCGCGTATGCGGGCACGCCGTCGTTCCTGAAGATTCTGATCGAGAAGGGCGAGGCGGCCGGGGCGGACCTCAGTTGCATCCGTCGCGCGACGCTCTCGGGCGAAGCGTTGCCGCCGTCGTTGCGCGAGTGGTTCAACGGCCGGGGGATTACGGCGCGTCAGTTGTACGGCACGGCCGATCTGGGGCTGATCGCCTTCGAGAGCGATGCGCAGGCGGGGCTGATCGTCGACGAAAACGTGCTGGTAGAACTGGTCGAGCCGGGCGGCACGAAGCCGGTACCGATGGGGGAGATCGGCGAAGTCGTGGTGACGAACTTCAACCCGGATTACCCGCTGATTCGCTTCGCGACCGGCGATCTGTCGGCGGTGGAGGCGGGCATCAGTCCTTGCGGGCGCACGAACATGCGTCTCAAAGGCTGGCTCGGGCGTGCGGATCAGACAGTGAAGGTGCGCGGCATGTTCGTACATCCCGGGCAAATCGGCGAGATCGGCAAACGCTATCCGGAGCTGGTGCGGTTGCGTCTGCGGGTGGAAGGGCGGGTGGGTGACGACCGGATGCGTCTGCTGTGCGAGACGAACGACACGCCGCCGGATGGACTGGCGGCACGTCTGCAAGAGACGTTGCGTGACGTGACGCGATTGCGCGGTGAGGTGGATTTCGTCGCCGTTGGGTCGCTGCCGACCGATGGCAAGCTGGTGGAGGATGCGCGGGCTTACGACTGAGGCCGCATATTCCGCTGACTCCCGGAAGTCCCGAAAGCGCGCGTGATATCGACGATATCCGCGCGCTTTCTCGTTTCTGCTTGCCGCGTTACGAGAGTGCCGTCGGCGACGGCGCGCTGACCGCGTCCGGTGCTTGCGCCACCCGGCGGTGCTTCGTCCCTGCGAGCAGAATGCCGAGTGCCGCGAGCATGGCCGGTATCGCCAGAATCGTGAACAGTCCGGCGTTGCTCCAGCCCGCGGCCAGCAGCAGTGCCCCGCCGAACGATCCGGCAACGGCCCCGATGCGGCCGATGCCCAACGCCCACGCCACACCCGTCGCCCGATTCGACGTCGGGTAATACGCTGAAGCGATCACGTTCGCGCAGACTTGCGAGCCGCTTACGCAGAATCCCGTGATGAAGATGCCCGCTGCGAGCCACACCGGACTCTCCGTCAGCGCCAGCGACGCCAGCGAGGCCGCCCCAAACAAGTAGGCCACCGCGACCACTTTGTACGGATGGAAGCGATCGATCAGCACGCCCAGCACAATCGCGCCCAGCACACCGCCTCCTTGTAGCAGCCCGGCAAACATCGACGCCTGTTTGAGCGTCAGCCCGCTGCGTTCCGCGAGAATCGGCAGCCAGTTGATGAGCAGGTACAGCAGCAACAGGCTCATGAAGAACGCCAGCCAGAGCAGCAGCGTGCCGCGCCGGTAATCGCGGTGGAACAGTTGCACGACGGGCGAGGACGGCAGGCGGTCGTCAGCAGCGGTGTACGTCTGACCGGCCACGACAAGGCCGGGTGCCACACGCTTGAGCGTCGCGGCGATTTGCGCCTGCGTGCCGCCACGGATGGCGAGAAAGCGGACCGATTCAGGCAAGGTGAACCACAGCACCGGCACGAGCGCGAGCGGCAGCAGTCCGCCAATCGCGAGCAGCCCGCGCCAGCCGACGCCCGCCACCAGATATGCCGTCACCACGCCACCCAGCGCCGAACCGAGCGAGAACCCGCAGAACATCAGCGTGAGCAGCGTGCCACGACGACGTTCGGGACTGAACTCGGACGTGAGCGTGATCGCGTTGGGCATCGCGCCCCCCAGCCCGAGGCCGGTCAGGAACCGCAGCGCGATGAGCCATGCGACGTTCGGCGCGAGTGCTGCGCCGACGCTCGCCGCACCGAACCACGCGACGGACAGGATCAGCACCCGGCGGCGTCCGATCCTGTCGGCCATCGGTCCACTGCAAAACGCGCCGACCATCAGCCCCAGCAGGCCCGCGCTGAAGAGCGGGCCGAGCGACACCATCGACAACTGCCATTCGCTGCGGATATGCGGCGCGATGAAGCCGATGATGGCGATGTCGAACCCGTCCAGCGCCACGATCAGGAAACACATCGTGCTGATCAGTATCTGGAAGCGCGACACCGGGGCCGCGTTGATGAAGTCCCGCACGTCGACTGACGTGTGCCGGGTGTCGTGCTTGTCCATGAAATGTCTCCTGTCCTCGGGTGGCGTTTTTGCCTTGTTATGGATGTTTTTGAGCGATGGCCTGATGTGTCGCTAAGCGGCGTGCGCCGGCGAGGTCAGCGCCTCCACTTGCGCGACGAACTCGGGATCGCGCGCGCGCAAGTCTTCATGCGTCACGCGTCCCGTGCGCAGCATGTAGTCGTAGGCGAAGCGCACCGGGTCGAGATGCATGCGGGTGTCGACGGATTCGTACCAGTCGAGGCTGCGACGGGCGGCGTCCTGAAAGCGGTCCGAGGCACTGCGACGGCTCTGCTCGAAGGCCGCGAAGGCGGCGGGCACATCGCTGCGGTTCGCGCTCAGCGCTTCGAACAGTGCGATGGCATCCTGCATCGCCATGCGCGTGCCGGAGCCGAGCGAGAAGTGGACGCTGCGCAACGCGTCGCCCAGCAGCACCACATTGCCGTGCGACCAGCGCGCGTTACTCACCACGCGTGCCTGGAACCAGTTGGAGCGGTTCGTCAGCAGCGAATGGCCTTGCAGGTCGTCCGCGAAGATCTGTTCGCAGAAGGCGCGGCTTTCGTCTTCGGTGGCCGTGTCCAGCCCGCAGCGTTGCCACGTGTCGGGATCGACTTCGACGAGGAACGTCGACCGGTCGGGGCTGTACTGGTACGCATGCGCCATGAACACGCCGTGCGGCGTCTGGCGGAAGATGAGCGACACAGGATGGAACGTGCGCGACGTGCCGTACCACGCGAACTTGTTGCGACGCTCGTCGAAGCTAGGGCTGAAGTGTTCGGCCATGCGCGTGCGCACTTCGCTGTTCACGCCATCGGCCGCAACGATCACGTCGGCGTCTGGCAGCTGCGCCGGATCGGTGACGTGGCTCTCATAGCGCACCTCCACACCGGCTTCGGCGCAAGCTTGCTGCAATACCCGCAGCATATCGATGCGCGACGTGCGCGAGAAATGGTTGTTGGACAGACGCACGGGCACGCCCTGATGCACGATCTCCATGTGGTCGCAGCGCGTGTGATGCGCCGTGAACTTGCGGAAGAACGCTTCGTCCGCTTCCTTCAGGAAGGCGAGCGCGATATCGGAGAACACGACGCCCCAGCCATAAGTGGCGTTCGCGGCGTTGCGCTCGTGCACGACGATCTCGTCTTCCGGATGACGTTGTTTCATCAACAACGAGAAGTACAGGCCGGCAGGCCCGCCACCGATGACGGCGATTTTCATGATGGGCTCCTTGATGGGGGGATGCGTGGAGATCAGGCGACGCGGGCGGACACCGCCTCGCGTCCGGCGGCGAGCAATGCACCGGCATCGGGGACCACGGGCGCGAGGCCGAGGTGGTCGAGCATCTGCCGCACCGTGCTGACGGCCGTGGACGTCACAGGAAGGCCGAGCCTGTCCTGAGCCAGTTGCACGGCGGGCAGAGATGGCATCTGCACACAGGCAGACAGCACGACGGCATCGGCATTGGCCGTGTTCAGGCGCTTGACGTCGTCGAGCAATTGCATCGGGTCGCGACGGCCGACTTCCAGGTTGTCGGGGATCTCGAACGACAGGGCATCGATGACTTCAATGCCTTCGTGCTCGATGTACTCGACCACGGCTTGCGTGAGCGGCTTCATGTAAGGGGCCATCAGCGAGATCTTGCGCGCGCCCAGCGTCTTCAGACCGGCGACGAGCGCGCCCGCCGAGGTCATGATGGCGGCGTCGCAATGGTTCTCGCGCGCCACGCGTCGCAAGTCTTCCTCGACCTGACGGTGGTAGCCCGGTCCCATCGCCATGATGGCGACAAGGCAGGCCGTGCTCATGACGTCCACACGTGCGTCGGCGAGTTCGGCGGCGCAGCGCAGGCCCTGAAGATTCATCGCGGCCAGTTCTTCCTTCACCACGCGATGCATACGCATGCGGCTCGAATGAAACGTGAAGCGCTCGGGCAGGATCTGTTCGCGGGCGCGCAGCATCGCGGGAATCTCCGTCTCCATCGTGGTGTTGGAGCTGGGCACGATCTGGCCGATGCGGAAGAGCGTTTGCGGGGTTTTCGTCATGGTGTCGGTTCTCCGGCGAAAGCTGAGGCTGCGGCAGCGGGCGTGGAAAGCGTGGCGCAGCGAGTTCGGTACTGGTCGAGTGCCGCACGCAGCACGTCGGGCATCTCGATGGATTCGCGCACGCCGCGCTGAATGCAGATCGGCGTGAGGCGGGCGACGAAGGCGATGTCGCCGTCTTCCTTGCACGCTGTCATCGTCAGCGTGAAGGTTCGCGTGCGGATGTCGGTGACATCGACAGTGACGTCGAAGACATCGTCCGGCCAGAGCGAGCGGCGAAAGTCGAAGTCGAGCGCGCGGGTGGGCGTGCCGAAGCCGTGATGGTTCTTGACGGCTTGCGGCGTGCCGTCGAACAGCGAACCGTAGAACAGCTCGGCGATGGAGATCACGTACTCCGAGAACGTCACGGTGTAGACCACGCCAGCCGGATCGCAGTCGCCCCATTTCACGCGGCGACGGACGACGAACGGATGCTCGCTCACGACATGTTCGGTGCTGATCATGCGTCCTCCCTGGCGGGCTGCGGCTGGGCGGACGCCTGCGCGGTTTCCGTTGCAATGCGTCCGGCAATCGTCGTGCGCAACGAGGCCTTGTCGACCTTGCCCACGCGCGTCACTGGAAACTCGTCGATGATCTCGATGCGCTCGGGGCACTTGAACTTTGCCAGCCCGTGGCTCACGAGAAATGCGCCGAGTTCGCCAACGGACGGTGCAGGCTGGCCGGGGCGCAGGATCAGATAGACGCAGCCGCGCTCGCCGTAGAGCGGGTCGGGCATGGCGACGAGTTTGGCGTCGGCCACGGCGGGGTGATGGCTTACGAACGCCTCGACTTCCTCGCAGCCGATCTTCTCGCCGCCTCGGTTGATGTTGTCGCGCAGGCGTCCTTCGAAAGCGAAGCAGCGCACGCCGGCGATCACCTTTGCCGTCACCATGTCGCCGGTGCGCACGAAGCCGTCGGGCGTGAGCGTCTGCGCGGTGGCCTCGGGGGCGTTGAAGTAGCCGCGCAGGCTCGACGGGCCACGGAAGCAGAGTTCGCCCGGTGTGCCATCGGCGACCGGCGTATCACTGCCGGGCGTCAGCACGCGGATCTCGTCGTCTTCGCAGCCGGACAACCCCTGCGTGTGATGGCGAAGGTCAGGTGCGTGGTGCGCACCCGCCCCCATCAGCAACCCCTCGGTCGTGCCGTACAGGTTGAAGCAGGGCACGCCGAGATGTGCTTCGAGCGAGTCGGCCCGGCTCATCGTGCCGAAGAGTTCCAGCGACGTCAGATCGTGTTTTGCGATGTCCTTGTACGCGATCATTTGCGGTGCGACAGGCCCGATCGACAGGCCGTGCGTGACACGGTGTGTCTCGATCAGCGTGAGCATGCGGGCGATGTCGACGCGCGGCATCAGCACGGTCGTCATGCCGCTGGCGACCGTCGACGCGAGGACATACAACTGCCCGGCGTTGTGCAGCAACGGCAGCGACCAGATCATGCGGCTGTGTTCGGTCATGCCGATGTGACGCATCCACGCGAGCGAATGGCCGATGTACTCCGCATGAAAGCGCGGGATGATCTTCGGCACGCCGGTGGTGCCGCCGGACAACTGGAAGCTCAGGACATCTTCACTGCCGATTTGGATGCCGGACAGCACGGCGCGCGCACGCGCCAACGGCATGGCGTCGATCAACTGATCGATGGCGCGGCTCCCGGCGACGGCGTCATGCTCGGCACGGCCGCGTGCCACCAGCAGATGTTCGATCGACGTGTGCCTGTCCATCATCTGACGGGCAAAGCCGACGAGATCGAACGCCGAGAAATCGGCTTGCACGAAGTAGGCGCGTGCGTCCGATTGCGACGCGAGTTGGCCGATCTCCACTTCCCGGTACTGCGGCACGGCGCACACGGGTACGACCCCTGCCTTGTACGCGCCCATCAGCGCCACGACCGTGTCGACGTTCGTGCCCATCTGGAAGATGGCGCGCTCGCCCGGGCGCAGCCCCAGTTCGATGAGCGATGCACCGAGCCGTTCACTGCGTTCGTCGAGCGTGGCGAAGCTCAGCGTGGCTTCGTCGCTGAGGTAGGCCGGGCGTTCCGGCACACGCGCGGCGGTCGCGCGCAGGGCGTCGCCTAAGGTGATGTCGTACCAGGCGTTCGACGCGAAATAGCGTCGCGCCAGATCCGGCGCACAGTACGTCACGCCGTCGATAGGATGAAAAATACCGCTCATGGTGTCTCCTGCACGTGCTTCGGCGACTTTATCGGGGGCGCCTGTGTTCAGTCAGTGGCTCAGTGGTGGCCGCGAGGGGCGATGCGCACGATGTCGCGTTCATAGCTTTCGATCTGGCCGTCGAGTCCACCGGTGAAGAGGCCGTACCAGACGGCGGGCTTCAGGCCCAGTGCGCGACGTCCGAAGGTGACCGTCACGTCACTCGAAATTACGGTGTAATCGCCGGTGTTCTCGACGCGGCACTCGGGCATCGCGCGGGCGGCTTCGACCAGCGACGCAAACTCGGGCACGTTCAGCACGTAAATCTGCAACGGTTGTGAAGTCATGATCAACGCTCCTGACGCAGGTGTTGGCCCAGACGCTGCGCCTTGCGCTGCCAGACAGTGTCGATCTGGGTGAACGGCGCGCCACCGGCGATGGCTTCGTCTTCGATTTCCATGGCCGCTTCGAGGGTCGCGGCGGCGTCGCGCGCGTCGATGTCGGCCAGTGCGCGCAGCTTGCGGGTGATCTCGATGAAGTAGCCGTTCGGATCGCGGAAGTAGATCGACTCGATGACTTCATGCGCTGTCTCGGCCGAGACCGTCACGCCGCGCGCTTCCAGACGAGCTTTCCACGCGTGCAGTTCCTCCTGCGTGTCGACGAGCCACGCGGTGTGGGTGGCGTCGAACACGTGGTCTTCGGGCAGCGGTGCGCGTCCCGGACGGTCGGTGAGCGAGGCGGGGACTTCGCCGCCGAGGTAGTAGAAGAACGCGATGGTGCTGCCGTTGCCGCTATCGAAGAAGAAGTGCAGGAAGTCGGGGTGCGTGGCCGGTCCCCAGCCTCGGGCAGAGATCGTGTGGATGAGCGGCAGGCCGAGCACGTCACGGTAAAACTCGACGGTTTCGCGCAGGCGCCACGTCGGGCGCGCTGTGTGATCGACGCCATGCAGACGCAGCGCGAGATCGTCTGCGGCGGCGGCGGGGATGTCATTCAGTTTCATTAGGGACTCCGGGAATTCGGTCGTTCAGTCAGTTGTTCAGGCAAATCGCGGATGTCATTGCGGAAACGTTTCGCGCAACCAGTCCTGTAACAGGCGTCCGGCGATGTAGCGTCCCGCTTCTTCACCGTCTGCTAACGCACGGCCGTGATGGTCGCCACGTACGCGTCGATGCGATTTCTGTGTCGCGCCGAGGCTCGCGTAAATGTCTTCGATGACGCTCGGGAAGCACGCCTGATCGCCGGTGTATTCGATGAGTAGGGTGGGCTGCACGATGGCGGCAGCCGTCTTCGAGAGAAGCGCGTTCGAGGACAGTCCCGACCATGTCGAGAGCCACGCTTCCGGCGAACACACGCGCCCGAAGCCGACCGAGCCATAGTTGGACGTGAACGGGTCGCTGCCCCACAGGGAGCCGTAGCGACGGTCGGACGGATCGAGCGTCAGGTCGAAACAGCGCAGGTCGGCGTCGGTGCGCCAGATCGTCATCAGCGGCGTGTGCGCGGCCATGCGACGCAGGCGGGCGTCGGTGCTTGCGGCACCGGCGTCGCGCTTGAGGCGCTCGCGCGCACCCTGGCGTGCGGCGATCAGGTCGCGCGCGGTGGCGTCGAGGCGCGCGACGCGGGCACGTTGTGCGGCACGGTAGCGCGTGACGAAGTCCACGTCGTAGCGTGATTGGGCCGCTTCGCCCGGCTGACGATGCACGTAGCCGTTGGCGGCATCGAACGGATCGAGCGACGGATCGACGGACAGGGCGTCGTGTTCGTTCGTGACGGACGGGTCGATGCAGGTTTGCAGCAGCGCGCCCTGACCCGGGTGCGGTGCCACGAACACGACACCATGCACGGCGGGCATGTCGAGCGACGCGAGCTTCGTCGGGCGGCCACCGGGCGTGCGTTCGATGCGCTGCTCTGGGGCGAGATTCGACTGCTGAACGTAGAGCGCGTAAAGGCCGCTGCCGCCCGAGTTGCCGAGCATGACGATGCGCTTGAAGCCCGCGTCCCGCAGAAACTGCATCCCGGCGGCGACGTCGTACAGCGCGAATTCGTGTTCGAGGCGCATGTCGTTGCCGACCGAACGCGGTGCCTGCGTCCACGCGGCGAAGCCCGCGCCGACGATGTCGGGAATCAGGTAGTGGCAGGCCATGAACTCACGCGGATGCATGATGCACACCACGGTGTCCGTCGACCCGGGGACATACAACGCGCCGCTCGTGGCCGCACCGTCGGCGGTGCGCAGGACAACGTTGCGCGTGGTCGTGCCCAGCGGCAGATCACGCGGATTCCAGTCCGTGTTCAGGAACCCTGCCGTCGCGCTCTGACCGTCACGGCGTTCCGCTTGCTGTTGACTCATCTCTCAACCTCCGTTTTTTTACATCCTAGTTCAATTTTTTACGAATTGGTAAGCATTTTCGTTAAAATTTGACAGATACGTAAAAACCCTGAGCATCAGTTGCCTTGGGGTTTTCTGGGGTGAGGAATTTGGTTATCGTTGGGTTTTCTGACACTTGCGTCAAAAATTTGGCGGATGTCGATGCATCGGTATGAAACGAGGGAGAGGCGATGAGCAAAGCGCAGACCAAGAGCGACGCGTTGCGGGAGAACATTCTGGAAGTCGCGACGCGGCTGTTCATCGAACGCGGGTTCGACGGGACGAGCTTTAACGACATTGCCGATGTGGTGGGGGTGACGCGTCCTGCGCTTTACTACTACTTCAAGAGCAAGGAAGCGATTCTGGAAGTGCTGACGGCAGTGGTGACGCGGGCGGCTGGAGAGCTGGCCTCGGAGGCGTTGCCGGACGATCTGCGGCAACCGTCCGCGATGCTGCGACATCTGGTGCTGCGTCATGCGCATCTGATCCTGACGCACCCGCTGCAATTTCGCGTGGTCGAGCGCAACGAGGACAATCTGCCGCCCGAGCAGCGCCAGTTGGCAGAGCAGTCACGGCGTGCGGTGCTGGAGCAGTTCCGTCACGCGATCGAGCTGGGCATCGAGCGCGGTCAGTTTCGGGTGATGGATGCGAAGGTCGCCGCGTTCTCGATCATCGGCATGTGCAACTGGACGGCGTGGTGGTTCACACCGTCCGGCGCGCGTAACGCCGAGGAGATTGCGGCGCAGATCGCCGACATGGCGCTTCGTTCCGTTGAGCAGGATTCGACGCGACAGCTCGGCGAACAGAGCGCTGCGGGCGTGCTGAAATTACTGCGGGACGATCTGGATTTGCTTGAGCGGCATATCAAGCGGTGAGCGGGAGCGGGGCGTCGGTGGACGGGCTGACGCCTGTTATGCCGACGTACCCTGCGCGAGCGAGCGCAACAACGTCGGTACTTTGTCCTTGCTAGTCGTTTGCACGCGGGCGATCAGCGCGTGATCCACGCGCTTGAGGCCGTAGGTGCGCGAAATGTCGTCGTGCATGCGACGCCACAGGTGCGTCGTCATCTCGGCGTCGACCATCGCCCGGTGGGCACGACCGGTCTTCGGGAGCTGAAGAAGATCGGCGAGGCTGGAGAGGCGGTGATTCTGGGCGTGCGGGTAGAGGCGTCGGGCGGTCAGCATCGTGCAGGCAAAGACGTGGTCCGAGCGCGCGCCCAGCATGGCGAGTTCGGCTTGCCAGAAGCGTTTGTCGAACCCGGCGTTGTGCGCGACGACCGGACAGCTGCCGACGAACTCGGCGGCCTCGCGCATGACCTGCGAGACGGGCGGTGCGCTCGCGATCATATCGTTCGTGATACCGGTGAGCGCCGCGACATCCGAGGGAATGCGGCGGCCGGCGTTCATCAGGCTTTGGTAGCGGTCGACGATCTCGCCGTCGCGCAGCAGGATGACGGCGATTTCGGTCGCCCGGTCGCCCTGCGTCGGCGACAAGCCAGTGGTTTCAAAGTCGAGGATCGCTACTGTTTGCATGCCACTTCTCAAAAGGACGTCACTCAAATGGACATCGTCGACCCGTGATTTTACAGACGTCAGATGCAAAAAAGCGCCACCAGCATTTCGCTGGCGGCGCTTTTTCAAATTACGGCGCAGACGTCGCGCCGTAACCCGGCAAAGGCTTAGACCTGAACCGTGTCGGCGACTTCCTTGAAGTCTTCGATCTGGTCGAAGTTCATGTACTTGTAGATCTTGTCGCCGTTCGAAGCGAGCACGCCCATGTCGGCCATGTACTCTTCCTTGGTCGGGATCTTGCCCAGGCGCGAGCAGATCGCAGCCAGTTCGGCCGAGCCGAGGTACACGTTCGTGTTCTTGCCCAGACGGTTCGGGAAGTTACGGGTCGACGTCGACATGACCGTCGCGCCTTCGCGCACTTGTGCCTGGTTACCCATGCACAGCGAGCAGCCCGGCATTTCGGTACGGGCACCGGCCGTGCCGAACACGCCGTAGTGACCTTCTTCCGTCAGTTGCTTCTGGTCCATCTTGGTCGGCGGGGCGACCCACAGCTTGACCGGAATGTCGCGCTTGCCTTCGAGCAGCTTCGATGCGGCGCGGAAGTGACCGATGTTGGTCATGCACGAACCGATGAACACTTCGTCGATCTTGGCACCGGCAACGTCCGACAGCGTCTTCACGTCGTCCGGATCGTTCGGGCAGGCCACGATCGGCTCATGGATGTCGGCCAGATCGATTTCGATGACGGCAGCGTATTCGGCGTCGGCATCCGGCGAGAGCAGTTGCGGATCGGCCAGCCACTGTTCCATGGCCGTGATACGGCGTTGCAGGCTGCGCGGATCCTGATAACCCTGGGCGATCATCCACTTGAGCAGCGTAACGTTGCTGTTCAGGTATTCGATGATCGGTTCCTTGTTCAGGTGCACCGTGCAACCGGCAGCCGAACGCTCGGCGGAGGCATCCGACAGTTCGAACGCTTGCTCGACCTTCAGCTCGGGCAGGCCTTCGATTTCGAGGATGCGGCCCGAGAAGATGTTCTTCTTGCCTTGCTTGGCGACCGTCAGCATACCTTGCTTGATGGCGTACAGCGGGATCGCGTTGACGAGGTCACGCAGCGTGACGCCCGGCTGCATCTTGCCCTTGAAGCGAACCAGCACCGATTCCGGCATGTCCAGCGGCATCGTGCCGGTGGCTGCGGCGAATGCGACCAGACCCGAGCCTGCCGGGAAGCTGATGCCGATCGGGAAGCGGGTGTGCGAGTCGCCGCCGGTGCCGACGGTGTCGGGCAACAGCATGCGGTTGAGCCACGAGTGGATCACGCCGTCGCCCGGACGCAGGGCGATACCGCCACGGTTGCTGATGAAGTTCGGCAGCGTCTGGTGCGTCTTCACGTCCACCGGCTTCGGATAAGCGGCGGTGTGGCAGAACGATTGCATGACGAGGTCGGCCGAGAAGCCGAGGCAGGCCAGATCCTTCAGTTCGTCGCGGGTCATCGGACCGGTCGTGTCTTGCGAGCCGACCGAGGTCATCTTCGGTTCGCAATACGTGCCCGGACGCACGCCTTGACCTTCCGGCAGACCGCAGGCGCGACCCACCATCTTCTGTGCCAGCGAGAAGCCGCGGCCGCTGTCGGACGGCTGTTGAGCCAGACGGAACAGCGTCGACGGGGCGAGGCCCAGCGCTTCACGCGCCTTGGCGGTCAGGCCACGGCCGATGATCAGGGGAATACGGCCACCGGCGCGCACTTCGTCGAACAGCACGTCCGACTTGACCTGGAATTCGGCGATCACTGCGCCGTTCTTCAGCGCGCGGCCTTCGTACGGACGCAGTTCAACGACGTCGCCCATTTCCATTTGCGACACGTCGAGTTCGATCGGCAGTGCGCCGGCGTCTTCCATCGTGTTGTAGAAAATCGGGGCGATCTTGCTGCCCAGGCACACACCGCCGAAGCGCTTGTTCGGGATGAAGGGGATGTCTTCGCCCGTGAACCACAGCACCGAGTTGGTGGCCGACTTGCGCGAGGAGCCCGTGCCGACCACGTCGCCCACATAAGCGACGAGGTGACCCTTTTCCTTGAGCGACTCGATGAACTTGATCGGACCGCGCTTGCCGTCTTCTTCCGGGGTGATGCCGGGGCGAGCGTTCTTGAGCATTGCCAGCGCGTGCATCGGAATGTCGGGGCGGGTGGTGGCGTCCGGAGCCGGCGAGAGATCGTCGGTGTTGGTTTCGCCCGTGACCTTGAACACGGTGATGGTCAGGCTTTGCGGGACTTCCGGGCGGCTCGTGAACCATTCGGCGTCGGCCCAGCTTTGCAGGACGGCGCGTGCGTTGGCGTTGCCCTTGTCGGCGAGTTCCTTGACGTCATGGAACTGGTCGAACATCAGCAGGGTTTTCTTGAGCGCGTCGGCTGCGACGGTGCCGACTTCGGCGTCCGAGAGCAGTTCGATGAGCGGGGCGATGTTGTAGCCGCCGAGCATCGTGCCGAGGAGTTCGGTGGCGCGGGCGCGGGAGATCAGCGCGCAGGCCGTTTCGCCCTTGGCGACAGCGGCGAGGAAACCGGCTTTCACGCGGGCGGCTTCGTCAACACCGGCGGGCACGCGGTTCGTGATCAGATCGACCAGCGTCTGCTCTTCACCGGCGGGCGGGTTGGTCAGCAGTTCGACCAGTTCGGCGGTCTGCTGAGCGGTCAGCGGCAGGGGAGGAATACCCAACGCGGCGCGGGCGGCCACGTGTTCACGATAGTTTTCAAGCATGAGGAGACCTGCTGATGTTGCGTTTCGGGGGAGGTTTTGAGGCCTCCAGGGCTTGTTCCAGTACGGCTTTTGCCCGTGATTTTAGTCCCTATGCAAGGCAAGGTCAAATGTCTTATGTCTTATATAAGACTTAACGGATAACGGTGCTTTGGCGCAGGATCGTGCGACACAGAAGCAGGGGGATGCCGAGTGCGCCTGAAAGGCGTCTGGAAGGTGCGGCAGCGGGGCGCAGCAGCCGGTCGGGATCGTCGCCCCGGATCAGGCGAAGTACTGGCCGGGCGTGCGTCCGAGGGATTTGCGGAACATTTCGATGAAGCCCGTCGTGCTCTCGTAGCCGAGTTCGTTGGCGACCGCGGAGACCGCCCGGCCTTCGGCCAGCCGGTACAGGGCTTCTTGCAGACGGACGTGGCGTCGCCATTCGTCGAACGTCTGGTTCAGTTCGCGGGTGAACAGGCGCGACAGGGTGCGCGAGCTGGCGCCGACATGATCGCCCCATTCCTGAAGCGTCCGGTTGTCGGAGGGCTCACGCAGGAACTCGGTGCACAGGCGGGCGAGGCGGCGTTCACGCGGAATTTCGAGCGACAGCGGGATCTCGTCGCTGAATTCGAGTTCGTCGCGGATGATCTCGAAGAATTTGTCGACGTGACGCTTGCGCAGCAACGGTTCGTCGGTCGACGCCGCGCGCAGGATCAGTTCGCGCATCAGATTGGACACGACGAGCGGCTCGCATGTTTTGGGCAAGTCGGCGACGACGTGTGGCGAGATCAGCAGGTTGTGCATGCCGAACGACGCCCGCAGCCGTACGGCATGCAGTGTCATCGGCGGAATCCAGACGGCGCGCTGCGGCGGCACGACCCACGTGCCGCGCGGCGTATCGACGCACATGATGCCTTCGCCGCCAAACAGCACCTGACCATAGGGATGGACGTGGGGCTCGACGCCACCGCCTGCGGGGAACTCGAAGGCCAGTCCGACCATGGGGGCGGGCGAAATTCGCGACTCGAAGAACTCGACATCCTGTGCGGTGATGATCCGGGTCTGCATGACGGCCCCCGTGACGTTAAGGGACGTGAAGGAAAAAAATGCTCGTTTCATTCTTTCCTGAACGTCTGGCGCAGGACATGGGGGTTAACGTGGGTGGGGATGTGGCGTCAGAGGACGGGGATGAACACTAAAAGATGACAAAGGACCGGAGGGCGACGCCACCCTCCGGACGCCGTGGCTCATTCGAGCGGCTGCCCCCGCGTTTCGGGCATGCGAACGACCGCGAGCACCGTCAGCAGATTGAGCGCAATCAGATAGGCGGCGAACCACCCCAGATGGCCGTGATCGGCCATCCAGTTCTGAAGGTAGGGGGCCGTGCCGCCGAAGATTGCGACCGTCAGCGAGTACGGGATGGCCACGCCGGTGGCGCGGATGCGCGTGGGGAACAGTTCGGCGTAGACGGCCGGGGCGATGGCCGTCCAGGCGGCGAGGACCACCAGTCCGGCGCAGATCGCCAGCGTGAGCCGCACAAAGGAGCCGTCGATGAGCATCAGCAGGGGCACGATGACGAGCGCCGAGCCGCCGGCCCCCATCAGCAGATTCGGTTTGCGGCCGATGCGATCGGAGAGCGCGCCCCAGAACGGTTGCACGGCCATGTATACGAGGCAGCCTATGCACAGCGCCCATAGCCCCTGACGGGCATCGACGCCCTTGAAGTGCGTGGCGAAGGTAATGGCCCCCGACATCCAGGTATTGAACGTCAGCGTCGGTCCGGCGGTGAGCGCGATGATCCGCAGCACCGAGGCACGATGCTCCCAGATCGCCTGCGCCATGGGTTGCACGGGGGCACCGGCGCGCGCTTCGTTTTGCTCCTGTTCGAAGGCGGACGTTTCCTTGAGCCTGCCACGCAGGAACAGCGCATACACCCCGAGGGCCGCACCGAGGAAGAAGGGGATGCGCCAGCCGTAGCGGGTCATCTCGTCCGTGGTAAAGACCTGCGTGAGCACCAGTCCCACGGCAGTTGCCAGCAGCGAGCCGCCCGTAATGGCGATGAACATGCTGCTCGACCACAAACCCCGGCGGTGCACGGGGGCGCTTTCGACGAGGAACGTGAACGATGCACCGATCTCGCCGCCGAGCCCGAAGCCCTGGAGCAGGCGTCCGAAGACGAGCAACGCCGGGGCCATCAATCCGATGGAAGCATACGTCGGCGATACCGCGATGACGAGGCAGCCTGCGGCGGTGACGGCCATCGAGGCCACCATCGCAAAGCGGCGTCCTCGCCGGTCGGAGAGCCAGCCGAAATAGATACCGCCGATGGGGCGCAGCAGGAAGCCGACGGCGAAGACGGCGAGCGTGGACAAGAAGGCGGCGGTCGGGTCTTCGGCGTGGAAGAACTGGGTCGAGAAATATCGGGAAAAGAGTACGAACGACGCGAAGTCGTACCACTCGAGCGCGTTACCGATACCCGCGCCCAAGATGACCGACTTGGCGGGCGAACCGCGCTCGTTGCGGGCGACGGCTTGCAGGGTCGCATCCATGGTGTGTCTCCTGATGGCTGATTGTCGTTGTGGTGGGTCTTGTTTGTCCTGATGCCCTGACCACATTAGCGCCGCTCGCCTGCCGCGCACACCGCGCGCGGGACAACACATATCGCAAAACGGACAGAATTTTCGCGCGGCTCGCGCGCGTGGCATCCGGTGGCCGTCGTCCGCCGGTTTCCCCGAGCGCGTTTCTGCGCTGTTTCCGTTTCCGCCCTCACACATTTATCCCACTTTGGCCGCTTTGCTGGATGACGTGTCCCGATCGCCGCATTGGCGCAGGGGCGGGCTGCCCACAATGGTGACGTTGCTTCGTGATGCACTCCGTTGCACCCGTTGCATCACGTTCTGCATCACGTCCTATTCCTATTAAGCGGTTTTAGAAATCCATTACCGGCCCGAGGAGGGCGCTACTGCGATGAGGGTAATCGATTGCGATGTCGTAGTCGTGGGCGGCGGCGGTGCAGGCACTTATGCCGCGCTGCGTCTGCACGACCTGGGGTTGAAGCCGATGTTGATCTCGAAGGGGCTCGTCGGCAAGAGCGGTGCGTCGATCATGGCCGGGGCGGTGATCGTCGGCTCGAAGATGCTGGGCGGCAACGAGCAGAACGCGGCCAGTTCGCTGGAATTCTTCGCGAAGTACTACAGCCACTTTCTGGTCGATCAGTCGTATCTGGCGGCGGCGGGGCACTGGATCGAGAACACCTTCTATCCGGAGATGGAGTCGCTCGGTTTGCTGTTTTCGCGCGAGGCCGATGGGCAGATCGCGATGAGCCACTCGCCGGTGCGCTGGGCGGTCGCCCCCATGCAGGGGCAGACCGGCATTCTGCTGATGGATATCCGGCGCAAGCAGTTGCAGGCGCGCGGTATTCCGATGCATGAGGAATGTGTCGTGACGGCGCTGCTGCGCAACGAGAACGGTGAAGTTTGCGGGCTGACTGCGCTCGACTACGTGCGCGGCGAGATGTTCGCGGTGCATGCCAAGGCCGTCGTGATGGCGACCGGGCACGCCGACAGGATGGTGCGTCGCTCCACGGGAACACGAGAGCAGACCGGTGACGGCATTGCGCTGGCGCTGCGCGCGGGCGCCGAGATGACCAATCTGGAGATGCAGTTCTGGCACATCAGCGATTTTGCGAATCCGCCGACCTGGCAGCGTCTGCACATCTATCCGAATCCGCTTGTCGGTACCGACCAGAGTTCACGTGTGTACAACGCGCAAGGCGAGTGCTTCTTCGAGCAGTCACGTGACGCGCCTGCTGCGCTCGCGCCTTACACGCTCCAGGTCAAGCGGCTCACGCAGCAGGTGCTCGCGGGCACGGCGCGTTTCAGTGGGGGCTATTACACGTCGTATAGCCACGTCGATGCGGCGGTGCTGAGACGTTACCAGTACGCCGGTTCGGCGTTCGAGCAACTGGGGCTGGACATTACGCGCGACAAGGTCGAGGCGCGCACCACGATGCACTACCGGCAAGGCGGCATCGAGTCGGATCCTCATTCGATGCGCACCAGCGTCGACGGATTGTGGGTCGCGGGCGGCGTGGGCGCGCATGTCACGGGGAGTCTGGCCGTCGCGATTTACGACGGTGGGCTGGTGGCCGAGTCGATTGCCGGCAGCTTGCCGGACCGCCATCGACACGATGGCATGACCGAGCAGCAGATTCGGGCGGAAGAAGCGCGGGTGGAGGGGTTGAGACACAGCGCCGACTCGGGCGGTCGGGCCGCTAACAGCGAGGTGGGTCGGCAGGCGCTCGCCCCCATGCACGTCAAGACCGGTATCTGGGACGTGATGGATGAGGCGTACGGACTGATCAAGAGCGGGGATGCCATGCGTGCCGGTCTGGCGAGGCTTGCCGCGATGCGCGAGCGCGAGTTGCCGCGCATGACACCGCCGAGCGCCTCGCGCCGGTTCAACACTGCCTGGCTAGACGCGCTCGACGCCCACAACCTGATCGACGTATGCGAAGTCACGCTGCAAAGCGCGTTGAAGCGGGAGGAGAGCCGGGGCAGCTTCTACCGCACGGACTTCCCGTACGTCGATAACACTGCATGGCAGTGCAAGAACATCGTGGCGCGCGACGGCGGCGCTTACCGGTTCCGGCGTGAGCGCTACCCCGAGGGGGCCATCGCGCCCGGATTCGAGCGGCAGGAGTATTTCAGCGTGCCGTGGTGAGCCACGGAAGGCTCGACGGCTGGCGTCGGGACACGGACCGGCTTGGACCGGTCGACTTTGCAGGGAGAGGGGACACATGCATTCGGACGTCAGGCAATTTCCGGGTGATAGCGATAGCGACAGTGAGCTGACGACGGTGACGTTGCACATTTCGCGTTTCGATCCGGAGACGGACGCTGCGCCCTATGTCGAGACCTATGCGGTGCCGGCGGTGCCGCACATGCGGATCATCGACGCGCTGAACTACGTGCAGGAAGCGCTCGGGGTGGACATCGGCTATCGGTGGTATTGCGGCACGAAGAAGTGCGGTACTTGCGCTGTGCGGATGAACGGTCGCGAGGTACTGGCGTGCTGGGAGGCGGCGCAAGCCGAGATGCATATCGAGCCCCTGCGTCATCTGCCGCTGATTCGCGATCTGGCGGTCGACCGGGCACCGGCCGAGGCGAAGCTCGTGTCGTTGCAGACGTGGCTCCAGCGGACGCGTCCGTACGGTGGGTTCCCCGAACCGGTAGATGCCGCAAACGCCGCGACCCTCCGCGCGACGATGGACTGCCTGAGTTGTCTGGCGTGCTACTCGGCGTGTCCGGTGCTCGATTTTCCCGACGACATTGCGTTTGCAGGGCCTGCGCCGTTGGTGCACCTGGCCCGCGTCGCGCTCGATGCGCGGGACGATGCGCCCCGTTTGCAAGCCATTCTGGATGAAGCGCACGTTCACCACTGCGTCTCCTGTTACCAGTGCGAGGCCGTTTGCCCGGCGCATATTCCGATCGTGAGTGCCGCCATCGAACCGCTCAAGCAACTGGCGTACGCGCGTGCGCCGGAGGCGTCGCCGCATGCGCGCACGTTTATGGACATCGTTGAGAGACGCGGGCGCATCGAGCCCATGTTGCTGGTGCTTGGGACGCGGGGCTGGCGAGCGGCGCTGCAACGTCCCGGACGCACGTTGAAGCTGATGCTGCGCGGCAAGGTGCGTCCGCTGGCGGCGCTGTTGCGAAAGCCGGTGGCGGGGATCGAGGCGATCAGGCGGACGTTCTTCCGTTGATTCGTTTGCCGTCGACGCGCTCTGCGCCCGTTGATCTTCGTGGGTATCCGCCCGTCGATCCTTCTCTCGACGGGCTTCTTCTAGTGAGGCATTGCCATGCGAATCGCTTTCTATCCCGGGTGCAGCGCCCGAACGACTTGTGGTGAGTTATTGACGGCCACGCAGGCGGTGGCCGACCGGCTGGGCATCGCGCTGGAGACGCTCAGTTCCGCAACATGTACGGGCAGCCGCGAGATCCGCGCGGCGGACGCCGAGCGCTTCGTCGCACTCAATGTGCGGATTATCGCGATGGCCGAGGCGCGTGGCCTCGATCTGATGACGATCTGCAATACCTGCACGCTGAACTTGCTCGAAGCCAAACAGCGTGTGGACAACGATCCTGCTTTGCGTGAACGTGTCGGGCGAAAACTGGCGGAGGAGGGGCTTGAATATCGCGGGACGGCGCGTATCACGCACTTTCTTTGGTATCTGCTTGAGGAGGTGGGGGAATCGCGGCTGCGCGCGCTGGTGAAAACGCCGTTGTCGTCGCACAAGATTGCGGCGTTCTATGGATGCCATATCGTCCGGCCGCCGTCGGTGTATGGCGACACGGATGCGCGCGATGTCCAGTCGATTGAAACGTTGGCGCAGATTCTGGGGTGTGAGACCGTCGACTACTCGGGCAGGACGGCGTGCTGCGGCTTTCACTGCTCGGCGCAGAGCGATGTGATTCCCGTCAAGCTGAGCGGTCGGCACGTGGCGTCCGCGAAAACCGCCGGGGCGGACGCCATCGTCACCCCGTGTCCCCTGTGCCACACGGTGCTCGACACCTATCAGGACGACATGGCGCGCGATCTGAATACGACGCTGGATCTGCCCGTCCTCCACTTGCCACAGCTTGTCGGCCTGGCGCTAGGTATTGATGCGGCAGCGCTGGGGATCGACAGGCACGTGGTGCGAGTGGAGGAGGTCCGGTGGGTGCAGAAGTGGGTGTAGAGGTGCGTGTCGCGGCGTTGCTCACCGTCAGAAATGGACCGCGGCTTCCACAAATGCCGTGCTCTGGATTGCCCCGGGAACACGGTGGTGATCGCTGCCGAACTTGTTGTACCAATACTCCCAACCGACTCCGGCCTCCAGCGTGCGCGCCTTCAGGTTGAGCCAATGCCCGACGTCGAGCATGACTTTCGGGTGCAAGAGAATTTCGGTTCGTGTTTGCGCGCCGAAGCCGTCTTGCCCTTTGGGGGCGATCACATTGGCAAAGCCCTCGAAATGCAAGGGTGTGCTACCGATCTGAAACGGAATGCTCCACGCCGTTTCCATCATCGCCGTGTTACTGAAGCGCACGCTTTGCCCGACGATGCCGTTGTAGTTCCGCTCCGTGCGGAACAGCAGCGAAACATTCCAGAAGCCGGGGACGTCGAATTGAAGGGTCGGCCCGACCACGAACATGCGCTTTTCGGGGGCGAACGCGGTGTTCTTCGTATTTAGGTCGAATCCTGCTGCAATAGATACGTCCCGTAGCGGGCCACGTGTGAAGAGATTCGATCCCGTCACAGCATTCAGGCTCAGTTGGTGCCGGTACGTCGCGTAAAACTCCGTAGCCCCGGTGTTGCCGTTATTCGCCGGGTCCGCCTTGTTGGACATCAGCATGTCGACGTTAAAGAAGTTCGTGCCGTAGGCGTAGCCGTCGGTGTGCGTGAACGACACGATCTGCTTGGCGATTTGCGCGGCGCGCCCGTTCGCGTCGGTCACGCCCGGTTCGCGGAAGTCGTTGCCATAGGCGTAATGAATCGACGTGTCGCTCCAGGTGAATGCTGCCGCAGGCGCGCTCGCCAGCGCCCCTAGAGTGGCCAACAGCGCCATGGATCGCCAGGTCGGCGAGGGCAGTGCCGCGCGTGCGGACGAGTTCATGTTTGTCTCCTCTGATTTGTTCTTGTTTGACGTTCGCGGTTGATGCGCAGACGTCGCTCAGGCACCGTTCAGGCACCGCCACGGAAGCAGGAAAAGCCCCACGGGGTCATCTTGAATGGCAGGTGATAGTGCTGGCCGCTGTCGGCGAGTCCGAAGCGGTAAGGCACTTCGTCGAGAAACGGCACGGTGGGCATCGAGACGCCCGCGCGCCGGTAGTAGTCCCCGACGCTGAACGTCGCTTCATAAGTGCCGGGCACGCATTGCGACTTGAGATCGTCGAGTTCTTCCAGCGTGCCGCGTGCACCGATTCGACTGGCGATGAGCACGATGCGTCCGTGGGTGCTCAGGTGCTCCAGACGGACGGCGAGTCCCTGCGCCACCAGGCCGCGCGACACGTCGACGACATGCACCGAAATGCCGTGCATCTCCATCGCTTATCCCCAGAAGCCGACGTGGGAGCCGGCGGCTTCGTCCTCGATCAGCGGGCCGATCACTTCGACCGGACGTTGTCCGCGCACGAAGACTTCGCGGCAGGGCAGCGAGAAGGTGGGGTTTTCCGGGTGGTCACCGGTCAGTCCCAGCAGCTTGTGCTCCGACAGGGCGTAGACCACACGTCCGATGTTGCACCAGTAGATCGCCCCGGAACACATGCAGCACGGCTCGGCGCTTGTGTACAGCGTGCAGCGCGCGAGTGCCTCGGGCGACAGCAGTTTGGCGGCGGCTGCGGCGGCGACCAGCTCGGCGTGCTGTGTGGGGTCGCCTTCCGGCGGCATCGAGTTGTTGCCTGCGGTGACGATGACGTTGCCGTGCTCGTCGGCCACCAGCGCACCGAACGGATGACGGCCGCGCTCGCGCGACGCTTCGGCCAAAGCGATGGCTTGACGCAGCAGCGCCATGTCTTGCTCGGACAGCGTGGCGGCAACAGCCGGGTGACGTACGTTCATGAATGACTCCTTGTCGTGTGGATGAAAGGGGCGCGGCAATGCGTGATTGCCGCGATAAAGAGAAAAATTGCTGAATTGGGGCAGGTGCTGGCGTCAGGGCGTTTCCGCTTCCGCGATAGGGAGACCGGACGACTCGGCGTGAGGGGCGTGCTGATGCCGGTTGAGCAGGAGGTTGAGCGTGATAGCGGTGATCGCGCCGAGAAAGATGCCGCTGTCGAGTACGAGCTTCAGCGGACCGTGGACATGCTCGAAGAGGGCAGGAAACGACATCGGCAGCACACCGACGCTGACCGAGACGGCGACGACGATGGCATTGCGGGTGCCGTCGAAACGCACGCGCGTGAGCTCCTGAATGCCGGCCACGGTGGTCATGCCGAACATCACGATTGCGCAGCCACCGAGTACGGGGCGAGGCACGCAGGCGATCAGGGCCCCGAGTTTGGGGAACAGGCCCATCAGGACCATGATGGCCCCGGCGGCCGCGACGACGTAGCGGCTTTTCACATTCGACAGCGCGATCAGGCCGGTATTCTGGGTGAAGGCGTTGTACGGAAAGCTGTTGAAGACGCCACCCAACACCGTTGACAGCCCGTCGGCACGAAATGCGTCGCCAAGGGTGCGTTGCGAAGACGGTCGCCCGATGATGGTGCCGATGGCCAGTACGTTCCCGGTGGTCTCGGCCATGATGACCAGCATCGCGAGCGTCATGACCAGGATCGGTGTGAGCGCAAAGCTTGGCGGACCGAAGGCGAAGGGCGGACTGAGTTCGAACCAGGCGGCGCGGCCGACGTCGTCGAAGTGCGTGAGGCCGAAAGCCGCCGCCAGTGCGGTACCGGCGATCAGGCCGATCAGCACCGACAAGTTGGCGATGAAGCCGGTGAAACGGGCGTAGACGACGAGTGTGATGACCACCGTCGCCAGTCCGAGCAGCAGATTGTATGCCGCGCCGAAGCTCGCGTCGCCGGGATTGCCGCCGCCCAGCCAGATGGCTGCCGCTGGCATCAGCGACACCCCGATGATCGTGATCAGGCTACCGATGACGACGGGTGGGAATAGGCGCAGCAGACGGCTGAAAATGGGGGCGATGGCAATCGTTGCCGCCCCACTGGCGATGACCGCGCCGAACACATGATCGATGCCGTATTGCTTGCCGATCATGATCATGGGGGCGATGGCGATGAACGAGCAGCCCTGGATCAGGGGCAGGCGCGCACCGAACTTCCAGACGCCGATCGTCTGAATCAGCGTGGCGATCCCGGACGTCAGCAGGTTGGCGTTGATGAGCAAGACCATCTGTTGCGACGTCAGGCCCAATGCGCTCCCAAGAATCAAGGGAACGGCAATCGCGCCTGCGTACATCACCAGTACGTGTTGCAGGCCATAGCTCAACAGTTGCCGCAATGGCAGCACTTCGTCGACCGGATGGGTCGCTTGCGTGTCTTTCATGAGGTGTCTCCTTCCTCCGGGATTTGTCGTGTCCGACGCGCTTCTCGTGCGCGTTCCGCCGCTTTCTTTCAGCCTTCCTTTCTGCTTTACGCGGCGTTCGTCGGTGGCACATAATCGGTCGTTCTTATCGATGGTAAAAGTTGGTAACCATCGAAATTTTCAATAGTTCGGAGGGGGCGAAATGCGCTATTCGTTGGAGCAGCTGGAGACGTTTGCCGCCGTGGCGAATGCGGGCTCGTTTTCCGCGGCGGCCCGGCATCTTGGCAAGACGCAGTCGACCGTCAGTACGGCGATTGCCAACCTCGAGATCGATCTTGGCGTCGCGCTGTTCGACCGCACGAGTCGAATCCCCGGGCTAACCGACGCTGGCCGAAAGCTGCTTCGCGAGGCGGAGTTGATACTTGAGCGGTGCCTTGCGCTCGACGCGCATGCGAATGCGCTTGGGGAGGACGTGGAGCGAAAACTGACGCTGGCGATCGAGGTGCCGCACAACACGTTGATGGCACCGTTGACCGACTTTGCGGAAGCGTTTCCGTACGTCGATCTCGACATACGGCATCCGGTGCATGGCGACGTGACGACACTGGTGGGGGACGGCACCGCCGATTTCGGCATCGGCTTCGCGAAGCCGCGTTATTCGCGCGACTTCTCGTTCACGCAGATGGGCAAACTGACGCTAATCCACGTGGTCAGCCGTGAGCATCCGCTGGCGCGGGAGGCGCGCGTGGACTTCAGCGTGCTCCGACAGCATCGTCGACTGATCTTCAGTGCGCATGGGGAGACGCTGCCGAGTACTGAGTATCTAGAGGCGACACGCGTATGGCAGGCAGATAGTTTTCTGGCGTTGCTAGAGATGATGCGGGCAGGGCTTGGCTGGACGACGCTACCACGTCAGATGATCCGGCACGGGCTGGAGCGCGGCGAATTCGTGGAACTGCAATTGTCGGCGTATCCCCATACCGACTGGCATGTTGGCGTGGACTTGGTGTGGGCCAAAGCCCATGTCATGGGCCCGGCCTGCAATTGGCTGATAAAGCGCATGGCGCAGCACAAAGTGTTTGAGCTGGATCGGAATGGGAATCCGACGACGCTTTGAGGAGCGATGTTGCTCAACTGAGCGTGGTTCGCAATGTCGGTGATCGCTATCGAGCAATGAAGAAATTCTGGCGGAGGCGGTGAGATTCGAGCTCACGGAAGGGTTACCCCTTCACCGGTTTTCAAGTCTGGCTGGGAAATCGTTGTGAAACCGTTGGTTAGGTTGGATTTTGCTTCGAGGTGGGCGGGATGTGATCGGCCGGAAACCCGCGTGGTTATTGGAAGTGGGGAGGGCGTTGCGGAGCAGGGATTGTTGATGTTCGAGGGGCAACCGGGACGTCCTTTTCTAAGAGTGCTGGACGTCAAAAAGGGGATCGAAGTCCCCTTAGCTTTGTCGACGCACATGAAAGATGCGGCGTCACCTTAAACGTGTGCGCGCGGTATCGTGTTGAGTAGCTTCTGCCCAACACCTTTGAATACGCCGAATGCCTCGACGAAGGTCGGTTTGTCGTTCCCATAGATCAGAGGGATGAGCTTCGTCGCGTATTCTTCGGCCGTCTGCTTGTCGTTGCCAATCGCCTCCAATGCGACGCTCATGCACGCGGCGGGATCTTCGCAAAACTCTTTGTGACGCGTGAATTCGCCCTGATCAAACGCAACCAAGTCATTGAAGTGCTCGGCCGCTCGGTGGGCCACGGCTTGTTCCTCTTTGACGATGCACCACACATCATAGATGTGGCGGACTAATGCGTCGTCCCAATCGTTTCTCTTCTCAGCGCGATGCTCGGCAAATCGACGGAGGAACGAAAGGACCTTTTCCGCTAGCGTTTCTTCGATAGCCACACACGACATCGTGAACTCCGATGCGTCTCTGTTCGCCAACTGATAGGCGAGATATCCGAGGGGCTGCTCGGACGTTGCGAAATACGGCGTTCGAGTCGTAAATTCGAGTTTCAGGTGCGGGCGCAGGCTGGTATTGGTAGCGTACTGCTCCTTGTACAGCCAACCACTGGCGAAGTACCTGTTGGCGTTTCGCGCTGTTGCCTCACCTGCGATTTCTGCAAAACCTAACTTGTGTAAGCAGTCAGCCACTTGCTTCTTCAGCGCTGAAAGATGCGTTTTTAGTTGATTTTGAGAAAGTGCGGTGTCCGGCGAGAGCACGACCTTCAGGTCGATGTCTTCGGACATCCGGTGAATCAGACGATGTGCCTTCGAAAGGCTGGTGCCACCGCAGAACACCAACCGAGTGTTCTTATGCTCCAGCGATGCCAGAGCGCGCAGCGTGTCGGTAACGTGAATGTCCTTCTCTAAGATCGCTGCTGAGATACCGCCGAGATCTTCTTCAGCGACTAATGCGTCGATTAGTTCAAATTGCGCTTTCGAAATTATTCTCATACTGAATAAATTGCCGACCGAACCCAAGTTTGCGAGCAATTCGGCGGTTACCGGTGTTGATGACAACGTTCGCGGGCAACTGTGTAGTGGCGCCTGCGTTGTAGGCAGCGACTAACCGGCTCGGATATGTCTTAACACCGAGCCGCTTGAAGACCTGCGGTGCGAGCACTTCGACCGGGCGCACGGGGATTGGTTTGCCGGACAGCGCGCTGGGTTTGGCCTTGGCATACACGCCGACGCCAAGCTTGACTATTGTCCCGGCGTCAACGAGCTCTCGCAGCGCGCGGCTGAGTTGGGCTTCGCTGCCCAGCCCTGCGAAGTCGGCACGCAAGAAGACGTCCGACCTACGCTTGCGAAGCGACGATGTCAGTTTGTCTTTCAAGTTCATGGTGCTCTCCTCTTGCTGCGGTTGATGCTGTAATTTATTGATTTGTATGAATAAATCAATATGGTGATGCTCATTTTTTCAAGTGTATCACAGGCAACATATCTGCAAGTGGAGGAAGTCTGACCGTTTATGGTATGAAGCTGGCCGGACATTGGCATCAAGATGGGAAAGTCCAACATGACTCTACGGACCAACGGGCGGCAGGAATGAAGAGTGAATCGATTCGGTGGCACACATTGTTGCGATTACCCCCCCCCCCGCCTTCCTCATTTTTTCCCAGAGTCCTGCGCCGCATGCGTCGCTGTGGGCGAGATATGTCCACTAGATTCGTCGGTGCGTCCTGTTATTAGCCAGAACGCGAACTGGGGCCACACGTGGCCTATTGCCTCAATCATCTCGGACGTCGGACGTTGAAGACCTCGAGAGACGTTCTGCCATCGCTTCGACGGAATTCCCGTGAAGTCCTCCATATCGCGCCAACATCGCTCTGCGTTCGAGACATGCTTGATGAGTTCGCAAACACGCTCACGCATATCGGAATTTCCCTAGATACCTTTCAAGCATGGAAACTCTCCATCAGCATGAGCCAAATTTATAGGTGCTAGTGGCTCGACTAGTAGTCGCTGAATGTGATAACCAAGAAATTCTGGCGGAGGCGGTGAGATTCGAACTCACGGAAGGGTTACCCCTTCGCCGGTTTTCAAGACCGGTCCATTAAACCACTCTGGCACGCCTCCGGGGCGTTGCGCACGATGCTCGATCGTGGCTTGGGATGTCGTCCGGGGACGACTTGAGATGCGTGCGGTCCGGTGGAATCGGCATCGGGATCGTTGCGTCCCAACGCAGGCCAGTACCGCACGGCAGCGCGCATTATACCTGCACATCCCGCCATGTGAAGCCTTCTCGCAACCAAAATCGCCTCACACCCCGCTAATTTCCTAGGATTACCCCCCATCCCCCTTGTCTTGTCATCTTCCGGCATGCATCATGCTTGAAGACGTGCGGTGTACGCCCCCGGCGTTACCGTGCGAGGCCAGACATGACCCGGAGACACCGCATGGATGCCGACACCTCCCGTGCCCCCGCCCAAGAGACGTCAAATGACGCCAGTGGCGAGCGCGTGACCCACGCGCCGAACAAGAACGCGACAAACGCGGCAAGCGCTAACCCGGCTGCCGCGCCGTTCACCTGGCAGATCCCCACGCTCTACAACATTGGCGTCGACGTCTGCGACAAGTGGGCCGACGGCTCCAACCGTCTCGCGCTCATCCACGAAAGCGCAGACGGCGCGCACGTGCGCCTCACGTTCGACGTCCTCAAACAACTCTCCAATCAACTCGCCAATGAATGGCGCGCCAACGGCGTCAAGGCCGGTGACCGCATCGGCATCTTCCTGCCGCAGTCGCCCGCCACACTCGTCGCTCATGTCGCCGCCTACAAACTCGGCGCGATTGCCGTCCCGCTATTCACGCTATTCGGCCCGGAAGCGCTCGCCTACCGCCTGCAAAACTCCGGCGCAGCCGTGCTCGTCACCGATCTCGCCAGCATTGGCAAGATCGACGACATCCGCGCCGAGTTGCCCGACCTGCGGCTCGTGTACGTCGTCCATGACGACCTGCCCGAAGCGCACCATCACGTCGCCGATGATGAAGACTGGGGCGTTGCCGAAGACGGATTGCTCGCACTGTGGCCGGCGATCGCCTCGCGCGATACGCACTTCGAACCGGTCCAGACGCGCGCCGACGCGCCGGCCGTGATCATCTACACCTCCGGTACCACGGGCAAACCCAAGGGTGCGCTGCATGCGCATCGGGTGCTGTTGGGGCATTTGCCGGGCGTGGAGACGTCGCACAACGGATTCCCGCAGGAGGGCGATCTGATCTGGACGCCCGCCGACTGGGCCTGGATCGGCGGGCTGCTCGACGTCCTGCTGCCCGCGCTCCATCACGGTGTGCCGGTCCTGTCGCGACGCTTCGAAAAGTTCGATCCGGTGGCCGCCTTCGATCTGATGGCGCGTCACGGCGTGCGCAACACGTTCCTGCCGCCGACCGCGCTCAAGATGCTGCGCACCGTGGCATCCCCGCGCGACCATTGGCCGCTGCAACTGCGCTCGGTCGCGAGCGGCGGCGAGTCGCTCGGCCCCGAACTGCTGGCGTGGGGACGGGAGCATCTGGGCGTCGACATCAATGAGTTCTACGGGCAGACGGAATGCAACATGGTCGTCTCGTCGTGCGCCGCCGAATTCCCGGCGCTGCCCGGTGCCATCGGACGCGCCGTGCGCGGGCATGACGTCACCATCGTCGATGACGACGGCACGCCGTTACCCACAGGTTCCGTGGGCAACATCGCCATCGCACGACCCAACCCGGTCATGTTCCTCGGCTACTGGCATAACCCGGACGCCACCATGGACAAATACCGTGGCGACTTCCTGCTCACGGGCGATTCGGGATTTGTCGACGAGAATGGGTACATCACGTTCACCGGACGCTCGGATGACGTCATTACCAGCGCTGGCTATCGCATCGGGCCCGGGCCGATCGAGGACTGCCTGATCCGGCATCCGTCTGTGCAGTTTGCGGCCGTTGTCGGTGAACCCGACGACCTGCGTACCGAGATCGTGAAGGCGTTCGTCGTGCTGCGCGAAGGGCATGAGCCGTCGGATGCGCTGGCGAAGGAGATACAGGACTTCGTCAAACACCGTCTCGCTGCGCACGAATATCCGCGTAAGGTCGTTTTCCTGCCCGAGCTGCCGATGACCGTCACCGGCAAGATCATCCGCAAGGCACTGAGGGAGATGGGGGCGGCGCTGGGGTAGGGCGAAGGCGATAGAAAAAACGGCGGGACATCCGGATGATGTCCCGCCGTTTTCATTTGCATCGTCGAAGGCCGACTACTTCTTGTCGCCTTCCAGAAACATCCCTTGCAGGTCGTTGAGGAAGCGCTGTCCCAACTCGGTCGGGGCGATCCGTTGCGGATCGTCGACCAGCAAGCCCTTTTCGACGCCAGCAGCGAGCGCTTTGGCGATCTTCGCCATGGGCAACCCGGTGCGGTCGGCGAACAGCTCGCTCTTCACGCCATCGGTCAGACGCAACGCGTTCAGCATGAATTCGAACGGCAAATCACGCGCATCGACTTCGCGCTCTTCCTGCACTGCGTTACCGGCAGCCGCCGCTTCCATAAATCGCTGCGGATGCTTATGACGCACCTGACGCAGCACGCGATGCGGGAACGAAATCTTGCTGTGTGCGCCCGCACCAATGCCAAGGTAGTCGCCGAACTCCCAATAATTCAGATTGTGCTTGGCGCGTCGGTGCGGCTGGGCGTACGCCGACACCTCGTAGCGTCCGTAACCCGCGGCCGCCGTTCGTTCGGCAATCCAGTCCTGCATGTCGGCCGACGTGTCGTCGTCCGGCACCGTCGGCGGATATTTGTGGAACTGCGTGTTGGGTTCGAGCGTGAGGTGATACAGCGACAGATGCGGCGGCGCGAACGAAATCGCCGTCTCCACATCCTGCTGACATTGCGCGAGCGTCTGATTCGGCAGCGCAAACATCAGGTCGAGGTTGAAGTTGTCGAAGTTCGCCTGCGCGATCTCAATGGCATGACGGGCTTCGTCGCCATCGTGAATGCGGCCGAGCGCCTTCAAATGCTCGCTGTTGAAGCTCTGGATGCCGATGGACAGCCGGTTGATCCCGCTCGCCCGGAAGCTACGGAATTTGTCAGCTTCGAACGTGCCGGGGTTGGCTTCCATCGTGATTTCGGCATCGGCGTCGAGCGGCAGCAGGGCGCGCAGATCCGAGAGCAGACGATCCAGGCCGGCTGCCGACAGCAGACTCGGCGTGCCGCCACCGATGAAGACCGTATGCACCGGACGTCCCCACACCAGCGGCAACGCCTGTTCGAGATCCTGACGCAACGCATCCAGATAAGCCTGCTCGGGAAACGCCTGCGCGCCGCCTTCGCCGCGCCACTCGTGCGAGTTGAAATCGCAGTAGGGGCACTTGCGCACGCACCACGGGAAATGCACGTACAGCGACATCGGCGGCAAGGCCGGCAAACTGATCTTGCCGGGCCGCAGAAAGTTCTGCACGGGCAACGTGGATTCACTCATACGACTTACGCCTCCCGCCCCAGCTTTTCCAGCAGCACGCGCAATGCGCGAGCGCGGTGGCTATGGGCGTTCTTCACGGCGGGATCGAGTTCGGCAGCCGTCTGATTCAACGAGCGGATGAGGAAGTGCGGATCGTAGCCAAAGCCATGCGCGCCACGTGCGTCGTCCACAATCTCGCCGTCCCAGCGCCCCTCGGCGATGATCGGCTGCGGATCTTCCGCGTGACGCACGAGCACGAGCGCCGCGAAGTAATACGCGTCGCGATACCCCGGCGTGTCGGCATGCGGGGCCAGTTGCTCGATCAGGTGACGGTTGTTCGCGGCATCCGACTTCTCACGGCCGGCGCGCGCGGCATAGCGCGCGGAATACACGCCAGGGGCACCGCCGAGGATCGGCACGCACAGGCCGGAGTCGTCGGCGAGCGCGGGCAGGCCGGTCGCAGCCGCCGCGTGACGCGCCTTCGCCAACGCGTTCTCGATGAAAGTGACGTGCGGCTCTTCGGCCTCGGACACGCCGAGCATGCCCTGCGGCACCAGCTCGATGCCGAGCGGCGCGAACAACGACGCGAACTCGCGCAGCTTGCCCGGGTTGTTCGACGCCAGCACGATCTTCTGCATGGCCATCGTCAGACTCCCAGCGCGCGCTTCTGCGCGTCGATCAGCTGACGGATGCCGGCGTCGGCCAGGTCGAGCAACACATTGCTCTGGGCGCGCGTGAACGGTGCGCCTTCGGCCGTGCCCTGAATTTCGACGAAACCGCCTTCGCTCGTCATGATGACGTTCATGTCGGTGTCGCAGGCCGAGTCTTCGACATAGTCCAGGTCGAGCACGGGCTGTCCCTGGTACAGCCCGACCGAGACGGCCGCCACGTGTGCGCGGATCGGCGATGCTTCGAGCTTGCCATCGGCGATGAGCTTTGAGACGGCATCATGCGCGGCGACGAAAGCGCCGGTGATCGAGGCGCAACGCGTGCCACCGTCGGCCTGAATGACGTCGCAGTCGATCTGAATGGTGCGCGGCCCGAATTTCTCGAGGTCGAAAACGGCGCGCAGCGAGCGGCCGATCAGACGTTGAATTTCTTGCGTGCGTCCGCTTTGCTTGCCGCGTGCAGCTTCGCGGTCGCCACGGGTGTGCGTGGCGCGCGGCAGCATGCCGTATTCGGCGGTGAGCCAGCCCTGGCCCGAATCGCGCAGGAAACCCGGCACTTTCTCTTCGACGCTGGCCGTGCAGATGACCTTGGTCTCGCCGCACTCGATCAGCACGGAGCCTTCGGCGTAACGGGTGTATTGGCGGGTGATGCGCACGGGGCGCAATGCGTCTTGCGCACGGCCGTCCGGGCGGGTGATTTGCGTCATGGATGAATGTCCTGCGAGGTGAATTTATGCGGCAATACCCGAATGGTATCGCTAAACGCCGAAAGCTTGGCGGCGCGCGCCGGTGTCGTGCGCGGATTCAGGAGCCTCGGGCCGGAAAATGCGATAATCCCGTTTCATCCATTGCATGCGAAACCGGCTGCTGCATCGCTACGCTGAAAAAGTGTCACGGCGCTGTGGTAACGGTCACCCCGATGAAAGACAACAATATCTACAGTATGACCGGCTACGCCAGCGTCACGCGCGACATTGCGCATGCCGATGGAGCCGCAGGCGCGAGCGTGTCGGTCGAATTGCGCACGGTCAATTCGCGCTTCCTCGATCTGGCATTCCGCATGCCCGAAGAGGCGCGTGCGTGCGAGCCGTCGCTGCGTGAATCGCTGACTGCCAAGCTCTCGCGCGGCAAGGTCGATATCCGCATCAACGTGCAACGTCCCGAGAGCGGCACCAACGGTGCGCTCAATCTCGACGCCGTCAAGCAACTCGCCGATCTCGAACAGCAAGTCCTCGTTCATTTCCCCGATGCCGAACGCATGCGCACGGGTGAAATCCTGCGCTGGCCGGGCGTGCTCGGCGAAGAGTCGGTGACGGCCGAAGCCCTGCGTGATGCGGTGATCGATGCCGGTCGTGCCGCGATCGGCGATCTGGTCGACGTGCGTCGTCGCGAAGGCGCGCAGCTCAAGGCCAGCCTGATCGAGCGCATCGAGAAGATGGAGACGATTCTCACGGGCCTGCAACCGCTCGTGCCGGATCTGATCGCGCGCCATCAGCAGAAGATCGTCGATCGTCTGCAAGAAGCGCTGGGCGTGGTCGTGCCGGAAGGCTCGGCAGCACCGAGCAAGGAAGAAGTCGCAGAACGCATTCGTCAGGAAGTGACGATGTACGGCGTGCGCATCGACGTTGCGGAAGAACTCACGCGACTCGACGCCCACCTGAAGGAAACCCGCCACATCCTCGATAAAGGAGGACTGGTCGGCAAACGGCTCGACTTCATGATGCAGGAGCTTAATCGCGAAGCGAATACGCTCGGCTCGAAGGCAGCCTCGAAGGAACTCGCCGATGCGTCGATGGAGCTCAAGCTCTACATCGAGCAGATGCGCGAGCAAGTGCAGAATCTGGAGTAAGTCGTATGTCCCCGCAATCACACGCCCCGCAACCCGCCTTGCATGCCGAGTATCCCGGCAATCTGTTCATGGTGGTGGCCCCTTCGGGCGCGGGCAAGTCCACGCTCGTCAACGCGCTGCTCGCGCAGGATAGCGACGTTCGTCTGTCGATTTCCTGCACGACGCGAGCACCGCGCGCCAACGAAGAAGAAGGCGTGCATTACAACTTCATCTCGGTCGAACAGTTTCTCGAACGCCGCAAGCGTGGCGAGTTTCTGGAAAGCGCCGAGGTGCACGGCAACTATTACGGCACGTCGCGCGTGTGGATCGAAGAGCAGATGCGCGAAGGCCGTGACGTGCTGCTGGAAATCGACTGGCAGGGCGCGCAGCAGGTGCGCAAGCGCTTCTCGAATGCGGTCGGTATTTTCATTCTGCCGCCGTCCATCGAAGCGCTGGAAGAGCGCCTGAAGAAGCGCGGGACGGACGAGCCGAAGGTCATTGCACGTCGCTTGCTGGCCGCCGGTGGCGAGATTGCCCACGCGCCGGAAGCGGACTTTATCATCATCAATGACGAATTCCAGCGCGCGCTGGATCAATTGCAATCGGTGTTCACTGCGGTGCGTCTGCGCTTTGCTTCGCAGTATGCGCGGCACAAGACGTTGTTCACCGATCTGGATATCCACGCGCCGAACGATCACGAGTAACACCGTCGCATTCGTTGGCAGCGCTCGTGTTTTGCGCGAGCGCGCGCCGGCTGCGATAGAATACGCCTTATATTGAGAAGGAACCTCCTTATGGCCCGAATTACCGTTGAAGATTGCCTGAAACAAATTCCGAATCGCTTCGAGCTCGCACTCGCCGCGACCTACCGCGCCCGCCAACTGGCGCAAGGTCATACGCCGAAGCTCGAGAACAACAAGGACAAGCCGACCGTCGTCGCGTTGCGCGAAATCGCAGCCGGCCAGGTGGGCATCGAGATGCTCAAGAAAGTGCCGCTCTGATCGGGAGACAGCACTGATGCGATGTGACGTTCCGGGCCGCTCGACGAAGCAGGTACATGTATGAGTCATGCGAAATCACCGGCCACGTCCATCGCAGCGGATGAACCCAAAGCGGGGGAGCCCAAGCCCGAACGCAAGAAGAAAAAGGGTGAGAGCGCCACGCGCCAGTACATCGACGCGCTGCTGGAGCAGTCCTATCGGCACCTCTTCGGTCCGACGGCAACGCCTGAGCAGCCGCGCAAACACGAGGTCGTTTCGATCGCCCGTCTCAAGGGCATGCTTGGGGAGTACCTCAAGGAAAGCGACCTCGCGCAAATCAAAGAAGCCTTCCAGTTCAGCGACGAGGCCCACCTGGGTCAGTATCGTCAGAGTGGACAGCCTTACATCACCCATCCCGTAGCGGTTGCCGAGATCTGTGCCGAGTGGAAACTCGACGCACAGTCGATCATGGCTGCGCTGTTGCATGACGTGATGGAAGACCAGGGCGTGACCAAGGCCGAACTCGCCGAGCGATTCGGGCCGAAGGTCGCCGAACTGGTCGACGGCCTGTCGAAACTCGACAAGATGGAGTTCAGCAGCCGGGAAGAGGCACAAGCCGAAAGCTTCCGCAAGATGCTGCTGGCGATGGCGCGCGACGTGCGCGTCATTCTCGTCAAGCTGGCCGACCGCTTGCACAACATGCGCACGCTGGGCGTGACGTCGACCGAAAAGCAGCGCCGCGTGGCGCGCGAAACGCTCGACATCTACGCGCCGATTGCGCACCGCCTCGGCCTGAACAACACCTATCGCGAACTTCAGGATCTGAGCTTCGCGAATTACCATCCGCGTCGTTACGCTGTGCTCGACAAGGCCGTGAAGGCCGCGCGCGGCAACCGGCGCGAGGTGGTCGGCAAGATTCTCGACGCCGTCGAGAAAGCCCTGAAAGACGGCGAAGTCAGTGCCGATGTCTTCGGCCGCGAGAAGACGCTCTTCAGCATCTATACGAAGATGCAGGAAAAGCAGTTGTCGTTCTCGCAGGTGCTGGACGTCTATGGCTTCCGTGTCGTCGTCGAGTCGAACGCGCAGTGTTATCTCGCGCTCGGCGTGCTGCACGCGCTCTACAAGCCCGTACCGGGCAAATTCAAGGATTACATCGCGATTCCGAAGGTCAACGGCTATCAGTCGTTGCACACGACGCTCGTCGGTCCCTTCGGCACGCCCATCGAATTCCAGATTCGCACGCGCCGCATGCATGAGATTGCGGAAGCGGGCGTGGCCGCGCACTGGCTGTACAAGAACGGCGGCGCGGACATGAACGACGTTCAGAAGCACGCACACCAGTGGCTCCAGTCGCTGCTCGATATTCAGAGCGAGACGGGCGACTCCACCGAGTTCCTCGAACACGTCAAGATCGACCTGTTCCCCGACGCCGTCTACGTCTTCACGCCCAAGGCGCGCATCATGGCGCTGCCGCGCGGTGCGACGGCGCTCGACTTCGCCTATTCGGTCCACAGCGATCTGGGCAACCAGTGCGTGGCCGTCAAGATCAACAACGAGTTGTTGCCGCTTCGTACCGAACTGAAGAACGGCGACATCGTGGAAGTCATTACCGCGCCGTATTCGAAGCCGAACCCGGTGTGGCTCGGCTTCGTGCGTACCGGCAAGGCGCGCTCGGCCATTCGTCATTACCTCAAGACGATGCGCTTCGCCGAGTCGGTGCAGCTTGGCGAGCGTCTGGTCGAACAGGCGCTCAAGGGCTACGGCCTGACGATGAGCGAGATCTCGCCGGAGGTCTGGGACAAGCTCGCGCAGTGGACGGGCAACAAGGATCGTCAGGACATCTTTGCCGACATCGGTCTGGGACGTCGTGTCGCGGCCGTCATGGCCAAGCGCCTCGCGGTGCTGCTGTCGGGCAAGGAAGGCGAGAACGACGACAGCCCGGACGATCCCGATTCGCCGCGTACGGGCGACGAGACCGTCGGCCCGCCGGTGCTCATCACGGGCACGGAAGGCATGTCGGTGCAGTTCTCGGCGTGCTGCCGTCCGATTCCGGGCGACGCCATCATGGGCTACATCGGCATCGGGCTGGGCATGGCGATCCACACCACGGACTGCCCGGTCGCACGACGCATCCATCGCAAGGATCCGACGCGCTGGATCGACGTGGCGTGGGCACCGCAGCCGGGGCGTCTGTTCGACGTCGGCATCAAGGTGCTCGTGCGCCACAACCGTGGCGTGTTCTCGCGTGTGGCGGCCGATATCACGGCGTCCGACGCGAACATCGTGCACATCGGGATGGATGAAGTGGTGCCGGACGAATCCGCCACGCTACGCTTCCTCATTCAGGTGAGCGACCGCGTGCATCTGGCTAACGTGATGCGCCGCATCCGTGTGAATCCGGACGTCATGCGCGTGGCGCGCGAGCGTCCGAGCGAGCGGCATCAGGACGATGGTCAAGCCAATCACGCCATGCGCATTTCGCGCGAACGCGGCAACTACTGATTCGCGGCATCGATGAAATGAAAACGCCTCCCTCGGGAGGCGTTTTGCATGGTGCCGAGGGGCGCGCGGTGCGCTTACTCGGACGGCGGGTAGCGCACGTCGAGAATCTCGATCTGATCGAGCCCGGCCGGGGTGCGCAACGGCACGGTGTCGCCGATTTTCGATTTTGTGATGGCACGGGCGATGGGCGAAATCCAGCTCACGTGCCCACGGTCGAGGTCCACTTCGTCGATGCCGACGATCATGATCGTGTGCTCGTCGCCGCGGCCGTCCGCATAAGTGACTTCCGCACCGAAAAACACCTGATCGACGTTCTCCTGACGACGCGTGTCCACCACTTCCGCGTTATCCAGACGCTTCGTCAGAAAGCGAATACGCCGGTCAATCTCACGCAGACGTCGTTTGCCGTAGATGTAATCGCCGTTCTCCGAACGGTCGCCGTTGGACGCCGCCCACGACACGATCTTCACCACTTCAGGGCGCTGATTATCGATGAGATCCAGCATCTCATCCTTCAGACGACGGTAGCCTGTGGGCGTGATGTAGTTCTTGGTGCCCGCAGGAATCTCCGGCGCACCTGCGTCGAGATCGTCATCGTCGTCGCCGTTATCTTCCTTGACGAAGGCCTTGTTCATAAGTCGATGCCCGCGACGCGCGCGAGCCAAAAGCGTTAGACAATCCCTGCATTATAGGAGCGATGTCGCAGGAACATGCGCGCCACCCCATTTTCGCAATGGCGGCCATCATCCTCAGGTGTCATGGAGTGCGCCCGCAATGTCCTCTACAATCGGGCGACAGCACCCCACATGAACGCCACACTTCATCGCAAGTGTCGAACGCAGGAGAACCGCGCCATGACCGATTCCACGAGTCCCTTCCTTGCCGTGCTCAAGCCGCATCTGAGCGATATCGGCGCTTTCACCGTGCAGCGCAGTCTGCCGAGCCTGCCGTTCAAGACCGTCGGACCGTTTATTTTCTTCGATCACATGGGGCCTGCAACGCTGCCGCCCGGTGTGGGGCTGGACGTGCGTCCGCACCCGCACATCGGGCTGGCGACCGTCACCTATCTGTTCGATGGCGAAATCTGGCACCGCGACAGTCTCGGCAGCGATCAGCGCATTACGCCGGGCGCGGTGAACTGGATGACGGCCGGGCGCGGCATCGTGCATTCGGAACGCTCGCCGGACGACGTGCGCGAGCGTGGCGGCGACGTTCACGGCATTCAGACGTGGGTCGCGTTGCCGCAGGCCGATGAGGAGACCGCGCCGTCGTTTGCGCATCACGAGGCGTCGTCGCTGCCGGACATCTTCCTGCCGGGCGTGCATATGCGTCTGATCCTCGGTGAAGCGTTCGGCGAGAAGGCTCCGGTGAAAGTGTTCTCGCCGATCTTCTATCTCGCGGTCGAAATGGAACCGTGCGCGGCGTTCGTGCTGCCGCCGGAGTACGCCGAGCGTGCCGTCTACACGGTGCAGGGCGAGGTGACGGTGAACGACGAGGCGCTGCCGGAGCATCGGATGGGTGTGCTCGCGCCGGGCGGCGACGTTCGCATCGTGGCCGGTGATCGGCCCGCAAGGCTGATGCTGCTGGGCGGCGCGCCGCTTGATGGCGAACGCTTCATCTTCTGGAACTTCGTGTCGTCGAGCCGCGAGCGCATCGAACAGGCCAAGGCCGCCTGGACGGCGCAGGAAATGGGCAAGGTGCCCGGTGAGACGGAATGGATTCCGCTGCCGGAGCGCAAACCGTCGGCGAACTGAGTTTCAGCGCAGGAAGCGTGAAAAACGCCTGTTGACGGTCTCCCGCAACAGGCGTTTTTCATTTGGGATGCCCTGACGCGTCAGGCACTGAGCACGATCACGGAACAATGACGCTCTTCCAGCAAACGATGGGAGACGGCACCGAAGTTGAGCCGGTCGCCGAAGCGCGGTTGCACGCCGAGCACGAGCAGGTTGTGTTTGCCGTGGTGGATCTGATGCAGGATGGCGTCGTCGACCTTGCCGCCCGCGAGCAGACGTGTGCGTAGCTTTACACCGTTTCGCTCGGCCAGCGAGTGCAGGTTCTCCAGCATAGCGGCTTCGGCGGCGTCCGGACGCAGCACGCGCGGACGCCACCGGCGGTGCAGCATGCCCGGTGCCACGCGCGCCGAGACATGCAGCGCTGTGACCGGCGCGTTCGCCGCGCGCGCGAGCGTAATCGCCAGTTCGGCCGCGTGGCGCGAGTAGTCGGTGCCCGAGACCGGCACGAGGATGTTGAGCGGGGCATCCGGTTGGCGCGCGTGGTCGCCATGCGCGAGCACGATGGCGATGGCCCCGTCGAACGCTTTGGTCAGCGGCAGCACGCCGGTAGGCAAGGGGAGCGGGGGGACGTCCGAGTCCGATTCCTCGCCCGGCGCGTCGAATCCGGCGATGACAAAGCCGTAGCCCTTAGCGATTTCGTCGGAGATGCGCACCGCTTCGTCGCTGCTCTCCGGCTGTGCGGCTTCCTGTTCGCGCGCGGTGTCGGACGGATCGTCTGCGACGAATTCGCCTTCCTCCTTCGCCTCGCTCACGCGCTTATCGTCGTGCGCTTCGCCGACCGGCTCGTGCTTCGGGACGTTGTTGGAAGACGTTTCGTCATCCGGTGCCTTGTCGTTACTTTCCTTCACGGGGCCATGCGGCAATTCCGGCGTTTTCTGCGGCGCTTTGCCCGTGCGCTCGCGCAGCACCAGACGTGCGGCCTCGCGCGCCTTCTCGCTCGGTTTGACGGGTTTGTCTTCCTCCACGCCCGGTGTGCCCGGCGCGCGACTCACGGCGTGCGTTGCAGCGCCAAGGGCGATCTCGTAGGCGTCGAGGCCAGCGCATTCACCCGCGTCGACGGCGGCGCTGTCGTCGGTCGGAGCAGGGGCCGGAGCCGGAGCGAGCACGGTGGTCAGCGTGCCCCGTACACCGGCCGTGAGTCCTGCGATCCACGCGGCGAAGCGCCCGTTGGCGCTGCCGTCGACCGCAGTCAGAATGCGCTCGACGTTCGGCAGGAAGTCCTTTTCCTCGGCGGCTTCTTTCTCAAGCCGCGCTTTCTCCTCTGCGGATAGCGGAATTCGCACGAGCGCGCGGCGCAACACCGGCGGCATGATGAGTGTGGTGATGAGCGCCATGATGACGATCATGGTGAACAGATCCTTGCTCAGCACGCCCAACGATAACCCGATACTCGCGACGATGATCTCGGTCGACCCGCGCGCGTTCATGCCGGTGGCCAGCGCAAGCGCTTCCGCAGAGGACATGCCACCCAGGCGTCCGCCGATAAAGCATCCCGTGAACTTGCCGATGCTCGCGATCAGGATCAATCCGGCCACCAGCCCGAGCATTCGCCAGTCGAGCAGAATCGTCAGGTCCACCGACAAGCCCGCCACGCCGAAGAACACGGGCGCAAAGAGGGCCACGATCAGCCCGCGCAACTGCGCTTCGATCTGTTCGCTCAGAATGGGTGACTGGCCGATCATCACCCCGGCCATGAACGCGCCCAGCGCCGTGTGCACGCCCAGTCTGTCGGTCGCGAGCGCGAGCACGAAGGTGATGACGAGAATCGCGCTGAGCACCGGCATTTCGACGGTGAAGCGGTCGTTAGTCCAGCGAATGGCCACCGCCACGGCGCGCTTGCCGACGGTAAAGCACAACACAATGAACAGCAGCGTGCCGCCGAGGCTGAACGTCAGATGGCCGAGGTCGACCGAACCGCTCGCGCCAAGGCCCGCGATGGCGGCGATGACGATCCAACCGGTGGTGTCGTCGAGAATGGCCGCGGCGAGAATGATCTGGCCGATGTTGCGCCGCAGATAGTCGACTTCGCGAATGACCATCGCCACGACCTTGACGGACGAAATCGACAGCGCCGTGCCGAGAAAGAGCGATGTGACGAGCCGCGCTTCCGGATGCGGCAGCAGGTTGTCGGGTAGATGCCACCCGAGTGCGAAGCCGCAGGCGAACGGAATCAGCATGCCGCCCGCCGACGCGAAGATGGCCATGCGCTTCATGCGTCGCACAAGCCCCAGATCCGTCTCCAGCCCCGTGGACAGCAAAAGCAGTAGCACGCCCAGTTCTGAGACGGCGTCGAGCATCTTTTTCTGCGCTTCGTTGTCGGGGAAGACGGCGTGTTGCCAGGCGGGCATCAGCGCGCCGAAGATGGACGGGCCGAGCAGCACCCCCGCGAGCAACTGGCCCATGACGGCCGGCTGACGCAGCCGTTGCATGACCTCGCCGAGCAGACGGCCGACGAGCACCAGCAAGAGAAGTTGGGTAAAGAAGATCGCCGTGCCGTGGCCTGCGTGCATGTGCCTCCCTGCCCGTCGTTGGACTTTGCGATTACCATGCTTCAAGCTGGCGGCTGTTTTCTATGCGTAACGGCCGCTATTCACGCAATTTACCACGCTCGACAGAACCCATGATCGATATCAATCTCGCCAGTTTCGACACCGACGTACTGGCCGTCTCGCATCAGGTCCCCGTGCTGGCCGATTTCTGGGCCCCGTGGTGCGGCCCCTGCAACACGCTCGGGCCGATGCTCGAAAAGCTGGAGGCCGAAGCGCAGGGGCGCATCCGCCTCGTCAAGATCAATGCCGACGAAAACGCGCAGTTGTGCGCGGAGTACGGCGTGCGCAGCCTGCCGACCGTCGTCGCCTTCGTCGACGGCGAGCCGGTCGATCAGTTCGTGGGCGCGTTGCCGGAAGGGCAGTTGCGCGCGTTCATCGACCGTATCGTGCCGAATCCGGCGGACATGGCGCGCAACGTAGCGCGCAAGGCACTTGCGGAAGGTCAGCCGACGGTGGCGCGCGACGCCCTGCAAGCCGCACTGGCGCTCGACCCGGCGCATGACGAGGTCCGTCTCGATCTGGTGGACGTTCTGCTCGGCATGGGGGATATCGATGCGGCACGTACTGAGCTGACGCTGCTGTCGCCGCGCACGGCCGCGAGTGGCGACGCCCGTATTGCCGCGCTCAACACGCGTATCGATGCCGCCGAGCAGGCCAGCCAATTGCCGCCGGCGTCGGAGCTGATGGCGCGCGTGGACGCCGAACCGGCCAATCTTCAGGCGCGTCTGGATCTCGCGAATCGTTATCTCGCAGACCGTGCTTATGAGCCGGCCTTGCAGACGTTGCTCGATATCGTGCAGCGTGATCGCTCGTTCGGTGACGATGCCGGACGCAAGTCGATGCTCGCCATCTTCGAAGCGCTTGCCGAGACCGATCCGGCGACGGTGGCGACATGGCGCCGCAAGCTGAGCGCGGCGCTGAACTGAGCGGCGTTCCGACGCCCCGACGTCCTACAGCTCTCCAACTTCTTCGACGCATATGACATCTTCCACATCGCACACATCTCCCGCGCTCATTACGTTTTCCCCCGATCAGGCGGGCGAAGCCGTCTTCGATCATCCCGCCGAGGCGCGCCGCGTGAGCGGCAATCCGCAGCGCATGACGCGCCCGTTCTACACCGACGCACTGGGTGAGTTCGACTGCGGCGAATGGACCTGTGAGCCCGGCGCGTGGCGCATTGCCTTCGGTGCGCATCGTCAGGAGTATTTCTCCGTGATCGAAGGGCGCATCCGCATCAGCGATCTCGACGGCAACGCGTCGGAGTTCGGGCCAGGCGACGCCTGCGTGATTCCGGCCGGGTTCGAAGGCGTGTTCGAAGTGATCGAGCCGGTGCGCAAGCACTTCGTGATGTTCGAGCGCAAGGCGGCCGCATGACACGTCTGATCTTTTTCTGCGGCCACGCCGGGGCAGGGAAGACGACGCTGGCCAAGCGTCTGATTCGTCCGCTGATCGCGCGAAGCGGCGAGGCGTTTTGCCTGCTCGACAAGGACACGCTGTACGGCGCGTACAGCGCATCGGTGATGGGCGCGCTGACCGGCAACCCCAACGACCGCGACAGCCCGCTCTATTTGCAGACGCTGCGCGAGCCGGAGTACGCAGGGCTGCTGGAAACGGCGCGCGAGAACCTGCGTCTGGGGGTGAACGTGCTGGTGGTCGGCCCGCTCTCGCGTGAGTTGCGCGAAGGCTTGCTGTTCGACCGGGCGTGGCTGGATGTCGACGACGACGTGGGCGTTCACGTGGTCTGGGTGGATCTCGACGAAGCGCACGCGCGCGAGCGCATCGAGAGCCGGGGCAATCCGAACGACGCCTACAAGCTGGAGCATTGGGACGAGTATCGCCTGCGTCGTTTCCTGCCGCCCGCAGCAGCATTCCCGGGGCTTGTGCGCTTCGATAACACCGCGCCGACGCCGGACGACGACGAGCAACTGTTGCAGACGTTGCTGGCGCATACGCGATAAGGGAATAATCCGAAAGGGCTGGCGTCACCGGTCATTTCGCCGGTGGTCGTCGCTAAGGTGTGGGCATTTTCCCTCTTGGCGTCGCGTCGACTATGTCCCTTCTGTCCGTCATCTCTGCGTGTCCTCGCCGTCGGTCTGGCCGTACCACGGTCGGCTTGGTGACCTTCTCCACCGTCGTCGCGCTTGCTTTACCCAATGCGACGCTCGCCGCCGAGCCGCCCATGGCAGGCATGCCGCGCCTGAGCACGGTGGCTGCGCCCGCACAGGCTCCGGCATTCCCTTCCGACACATCGTTCGCTCAGACGCGGGCCGTCGCGGATACGCCCACGACGGCGCGCATTCGCGAGCGCGGACGCATTCTGCTCGGCTATCGGCAAACCGCCGTGCCGTTCTCCTATGTCGACGCCAACGATCAACCGATGGGGCTGGCGTGGGCGCTCTGCCAACGGGTCGTGACGTCGCTGCAACAGGAAATGGCGATGCCGGAACTGCGCATCACGCCGGTACGGGTGATCGAACAGATGCGCGGGCCGCTGGTGAAGGGCGACGCCATCGATATCGACTGCGCGCCGTCGACGGTCACAACGTCACGCGGGCAGCAGGTGGCCTTCAGCTTGCCGTATTACGCGGCGAACGTCCGGTTGATGGTGAGGAAGGGCACGGGCGTCGCGTCAATCGACGATCTGCGAGGGTTACGCCTCGCGGTCGTGCAGGGGACGACGGCCGAGCGCCTTGTGAGGGCACAACATGCCCGCGCAGGGTTCCAGCTTCTGATGGCGCGCGACTACGACGAGGCGTTTCGCATGCTGAGGGAGCGTCGTGCGCAGGCGTTGGCGCTGGACGATGTGCTCCTCGAAGGCTTGCGCGCCACGAGCAAGACCCCGCACGCGTACCGGATCGTCGGTGCGCCGCTCGCCACGCAGTCCGAGTCTTACGCGCTGGTCTTGCCCAAGGACGACCCTGCGTTCAAGGCGCGGGTGGACGCGGCCCTTGCGGCGATCTTTCGCAGCGGCGAAATGGCGCAGCTCCAGCAGCAATGGTTTCAGGCCGCCATACCGCCTTACGGGCATCGGCTGGCGGTCGAACCGTCGCCGGAAACCTTGACTCTCTGGGAGACTGGCGGGCATCCCGATAACGCGCAGGAGGCGTCTGCCCCATCCCCGGAATCCTCGACGTCAGGCAGTTGACCGTCCACGCATAAGCTAATGACAAAGGTTTCTTTGCACTGCGCGACGCAAATCTGTAACTTCCTATCATGCTGTTAATCCGATAGGAATTTGCTGTGAACGGTTTCAAGAAAGTGAATTGGAAAATCGCCGCCGGACGCGTCGCGCTCGGTCTGTCCGTGTGGTTCGCCGCCCAGACGGGTATTTCGACGGCGATGGCCGCGCCCGCCAAGGCCGACGCGGTCGTCGCGCTGCCGAAGGTCAACGGTGATCTGACCGGCACCCTCAAGAAGATCCGCGATACCGGCGTCATCACGCTGGGGTATCGCGAAGCGGCTATCCCGTTCTCGTACGTGAACGACAAGGGCAAGCCTGTCGGCTACACGATGGACCTGTGCTATGCGGTGGTGGACGCCGTCAAGACGGCGCTCAATCTGCCGAACCTGCGCGTGCGTGAAATGTCCATCACGCCGCAGAACCGTATTCCGCTGGTGAAGAACGGCACGGTCGATCTCGATTGCGCCCCGAACACGATTACCCCTGAGCGCGCTGAGCAAGTCGGTTTCAGCAATCCGTACTACGTCTCCGAAGTGCGTCTTCTGGTCAACAAGAAGGACAACATTCACGGGCTGGACGACCTGAAGGGGCAGAACCTCGTGGCGTCGGCCGGTTCGACCGGTGAGCGTCTGGCGCGCATGCAGGCCGAGAAGATCGGCTACCGCGTGATTCCGGCGCGCGACCACGGCGAATCGATGGTGACGCTCGAAACCGGTCGCGCCAAGGCATTTGCGCTGGACGACGTGCTGCTCGCCGGCTTCCGCGCGAATGCCCGCGATCCGGAGTCGTTCGCGATTGTCGGTGCCCCGCTGGAGACGGAACTCAACGCGCTGATGCTGCCGCGTGACGATCTGCAGTTCAAACGGTTCGTCGATACGACGCTGGCCCACGTGTATAGCTCGGGCGACATCCGCCGGATTCAGCGCAAGTGGTTCCAACAACCGATTCCGCCGCGCAACGTCAACCTGAACCTCGAACCGAGCAAGGAAGTCGTGGAAGTCTGGCGCAAAGGCTCGCAAGTGACCGAGTGAGCGCCCTCTGAGGCCGCTGCGGGGCAATTACCCGCTGCGCCTTAGCCAGCAAGGCCCCGAAGCCCGCCGATAGCGATATCGGCGGGCTTCGTCGTTTACACATTTCGGGCCTGTGTTTACACGTTGTTTACACCCCCTTTACCCCTTTTGTCCCCGTCTTTACGCGCCCCTACGTATCGTTCAGGGCACGGCTGGCATGCGCATGCGAGGGTGCGTCGCGCCCGTGGCGTGCCAGCCGCCACACGATAGGGAGTTGTCATGGACTGGTTATATCTCGGCGTGATCGTGGTGTTCGTTGCCACGACCGTCGGCTTTGTCGCGTTTTGCGCGTCGGTAGGGGGGCAGCAATGACAGCCATGTATTGGCTGAGCGGCGGACTCACGCTCGCGCTGCTCGCTTATCTCGTCTACGCGCTGTTCAAGCCGGAGGACCTAGCATGACACTCAATGCCTGGATCCAGCTCGGCGTTTTCCTCGTCGTGCTATTGGTGCTGGCGCGCCCGCTCGGCCGTTTCATGGCCGACGTGCTCGCCGGTGAATCCCGCGTGAACCGCTGGTTCGCGCCTCTCGAACGGGGTCTCTATCGCCTGTGTGGCGTGCGTCCGGAACAGGAGATGCACTGGCGCACCTATGCGTTCGCGCTGATCGGCTTCAACGCCGTGGGCGCTTTCGCCGTCTACGCGCTGCAACGCTGGCAAGTCTGGCTGCCGCTGAACCCGCAGGCGTTCGGTAACGTGACGCCGGACTCGTCGATGAACACGGCCGTCAGCTTCGTGGCCAACACGAACTGGCAGGGCTATGCCGGTGAATCGACGATGAGCTATCTGACACAGATGCTCGGTCTGGCCGTGCAGAACTTCCTGTCGGCCGCTACCGGTATCGCAGTCGTGGTCGCGCTCATTCGCGGCTTCGCCCGTCACACGGCGCAGACGATCGGCAACTTCTGGGTCGACATGACCCGTATCACGCTCTATGTTCTGGTGCCGCTGTCAGTGGTGCTTGCCGCTGCGTTCATGAGCCAGGGCGTGATTCAGAACTTCGACGCCTATAAGGACGTGACCACGCTGCAAGTCACGCACTACGACAATCCGGTCCTCGGCCCGGACGGTCAGCCGAAGATGGACGCCGCCGGCAAGCCGGTCACGACGCCCGCGCAGACGCAGACGCAAACGCTCGCCATGGGTCCGGTCGCCTCGCAAGAAGCGATCAAGATGCTCGGCACGAACGGTGGCGGCTTCTTCAACGCGAACTCGGCGCATCCGTACGAGAACCCGACGCCGCTGTCGAACTTCCTGCAAATCCTGGCGATCTTCCTGATCCCGGCGGCGCTGTGCCACACGTTCGGACGCATGGTCGGCGACCGTCGTCAGGGCATCGCGATTCTGGCGGCCATGACGATTGCGTTCTCGATTGCGGCGGTGGCGACGGTGTCGGCAGAACAGGCAGGCAATCCGATCCTTACCACGCTCGGCGTCGACCAGCAGGTCAGTGCCACGCAGTCGGGCGGCAACATGGAAGGCAAGGAAACGCGCTTCGGCATCGTCTCGTCGGGCATCTTCGCGACGGTCACGACGGCTGCATCGTGCGGTGCCGTCAACGCCATGCACGACTCGCTCACGCCGCTCGGCGGCATGGTGCCGATGTTGCTGATGCAGTTGGGCGAAGTGATCTTCGGCGGTGTCGGGTCGGGCCTGTACGGCATGCTCGTCTTCGCGATGCTCGCGGTGTTCGTGGCGGGGCTGATGATCGGCCGGACGCCGGAATATCTGGGCAAGAAGATCGAAGCGTACGAGATGAAGATGGTGGCCGTGGCCGTGCTGATGACGCCGCTGCTGGTACTGCTCGGCACTGCGCTTGCAGTGCTCGTCGCAGCCGGTCAGGCGGGCGTGCTGAACCCCGGAACACACGGCTTCTCGGAAATTCTCTACGCCTACAGCTCGGCCGCGAACAACAACGGCAGCGCATTTGCGGGTCTGTCGGCAAACACGCCGTTCTACAACACGACGCTGGGTATCGCGATGTGGTTCGGTCGCTTCTGGGTGATCGTGCCGGTCCTGGCGATTGCCGGTGCGCTGGCGCGCAAGAAGCGAATCGCCGCGACGTCGGGCACGTTGCCCACGCATGGTCCGCTGTTTGTCGTGCTGCTGCTCGGCACGGTGCTGCTGGTGGGCGCGCTCACCTACGTACCGGCGCTTGCACTCGGTCCGGTCGCCGAACATCTGGCGATGATCGGTGCGCATTGAATAATGAAATGAGGCATTCGAGGCTCTCATGAATCAACCCTCAGGTAACACCGCCATCCGGCAGACGGGCGAAGGGCATACATCGGCGACCAAGTCGATGTTCGACCCCGCCATCGTCAAGCCGGCCATCGTGGACTCGTTCCGCAAGCTGCACCCGCTCACGCAGGCCAAAAACCCGGTGATGTTCGTGGTGTACGTCGGCAGTCTGCTCACGACCGTGCTGTTCGGCATGGCCGTGGCAGGCCACGCCGAGGCGAGCGCGCCCTTCATCCTCGCGATCACGCTGTGGCTGTGGTTCACGGTGCTCTTCGCGAACTTTGCCGAAGCACTGGCCGAAGGTCGCAGCAAGGCGCAGGCCGCTTCGCTGCGTCAGGCCAAGAAGAACGTGCCGGCCAAGCAGTTGCGCTCGGCACGTCGCGACGCCGAGTGTCTGGTGATCGACAGTGCCAGCCTGCGTCGTGGCGACTTTGTGCTGGTCGAATCGGGCGATGTCATTCCGGCCGACGGCGAAGTCGTGGAAGGCGTGGCGTCGGTCGACGAATCTGCCATCACGGGCGAGTCGGCACCGGTGATTCGCGAGTCCGGTGGCGACTTCTCGGCCGTGACCGGCGGCACGCGTGTGCTCTCGGACTGGATCATCATGAAGGTGACCGTCAATCCGGGCGAAGCGTTTCTCGACCGCATGATCGCGATGGTGGAAGGCGCGAAGCGTCAGAAGACGCCGAACGAAATCGCCCTCACGATTTTGCTCGTCGCGCTCACGCTGGTGCTGTTGCTCGCCACGGCCACATTGCTGCCGTACTCGATCTATAGCGTGTTCGTCACGCATGCCGGCAATCCGGTCACGATCACGGTGCTCGTCGCGCTGCTGGTGTGCCTGATTCCGACAACCATCGGCGGCCTGCTGTCGGCCATCGGTGTGGCGGGCATGAGCCGCATGATGCAGGCCAATGTGATCGCAACGTCGGGCCGCGCAGTGGAAGCTGCGGGCGACGTGGACGTGCTGCTGCTCGACAAGACCGGCACGATCACGCTGGGCAATCGTCAGGCGTCGCAGTTCGTGCCCGCACCGGGCGTGGATGAGCGCACGCTGGCCGACGCCGCGCAACTCGCGTCGTTGGCCGACGAAACGCCGGAAGGCCGCAGTATCGCGGTGCTCGCGAAGCAACGCTTCAATCTGCGCGAGCGTGAGATGAGCGGTCTGAACGCGCTGTTCATTCCGTTCACGGCGCAAACGCGCATGAGCGGTGTGGATCTGACCGACAAGCAGATTCGCAAGGGCGCAGCCGAAGCCGTCAAACGTTATGTGGAGTCGGCCGGTGGCGTGTGGCCGGTGGCGCTTGCGACGTCGGTCGATGAGATCGCACGCCGTGGCAGCACGCCGCTGGTGGTGGCCGAACAAGACGCGAACGGTGCGCGCGCGCTGGGTGTGATCGAGCTGAAGGACGTGGTCAAGGGCGGCATCAAGGAGCGATTCGCCGAGCTGCGTCAGATGGGGATCACCACGCTGATGGTCACGGGCGACAACCGTCTGACGGCTGCCGCAATCGCCGCAGAGGCTGGGGTGGACGACTTCCTCGCGGAAGCGACGCCGGAAGAGAAGCTCGCCACGATTCGCAAGTATCAGGCCGAAGGCAAGCTCGTGGCGATGACGGGCGACGGCACCAACGACGCCCCGGCGCTCGCACAGGCCGACGTGGCAGTGGCGATGAACTCGGGCACGCAGGCCGCGAAGGAAGCGGGCAACATGGTCGACCTCGATTCGAACCCGACCAAGTTGATCGAGATCGTCGAGATCGGCAAGCAGATGCTGATGACGCGCGGCAGCCTCACCACGTTCTCGATTGCGAACGACGTGGCGAAGTACTTCGCGATCATTCCGGCCGCGTTCGCCACCACGTATCCGCAACTCGATGCGCTGAACGTGATGCGTCTCGCAAGCCCCTCGTCGGCCATCCTGTCGGCGGTGATCTTCAACGCGCTGATCATCGTGGTGCTGATTCCGCTGGCATTGAAGGGCGTGAAGTATCGCCCGCTGGGGGCCGCGACGCTGCTGCGCCGCAACCTCTTCGTCTACGGTCTGGGCGGGATTCTGGTGCCGTTTGTCGGTATCAAGGTCATCGACATGATCATCGCCGCGATGGGCTGGGCCTGATCGCGACGGCTTCCGGGCGCGGTGGCAGCGATTGCCGTGCGCCCGGGCCACATTGCTGAAACTCTAAGGAACAGACGTCATGAAAACCCTCTTGCGCCCGATGCTGAGCCTGTTTGTCGTGCTCTCGGTCATCACGGGGCTGGTGTATCCGCTGGTCGTGACCGGCATTGGCCGCGCAGCGTTCTCGCGCGAAGCGGCCGGCAGCCTGATCTACAAGGACGGCAAAGCCGTCGGCTCGTCGCTGATCGGTCAGAACTTCGACGAACCGAAGTACTTCTGGGGCCGTCTGTCGGCCACCTCGCCGAATCCGAACAACGCTACGGCGTCGGGGGGGACGAACTTCGGTCCGCTCAACCCGTCGCTGACGGATGCCGTGAAGGCCCGTATCGCCGCGCTGCGTGACGCCGACCCGAGCGCTCAACTGCCGGTGCCTGCCGATCTGGTGACGGCGTCGGGCAGCGGGCTCGACCCGGAAATCAGCCCGGCGGCCGCCGACTATCAGGTCACGCGCGTGGCTAAGGCCCGTGGGCTGACGCCGGACGTGGTGCGCGATCTGATCGCACGCAACACACAAGGCCGTCAGTGGGGAATTTTCGGAGAACCCCGGGTGAATGTTCTGAAGCTCAACCTGGCATTGGACGGGTTGGCACGCGGCGCTGTCTGAAAGGCGCAGCCGCAGGCGGTGCTAGGCGGGCGAATGGCCGGGAATGGCTGGTTTTGCCTGTCGGCCTGCGGTAGATTGGCGGCACGCCCTGCGCGTGCCGCGTTTTTTTCTTCATCGGGCAACCGATGACGTTTTGTCGCCCGAGGGTCATATTGGGCGGCTTGGCTCGCGTTTTCATATTGGACTGACCCGATGGCTGGCATGGAACGCCCCGATCCCGACGAATTGCTTGGCAAGCTGCAACGCGACGAAGCGCGCGAGCAGCGCGGCCGTCTGAAGATATTCTTCGGCGCATCCGCTGGTGTGGGCAAAACGTTTGCGATGCTGCAAGCCGCCCGCAAGCTCAGCGATGAGGGCACCGACGTGGTCGTTGGTGTGCTGGAGACGCATGGCCGTGAAGAAACGGCGCGCATGCTCGAAGGGCTGGAAGTCCTGCCGCAGAAGACAGTCGAGTATCGCGGCCGGGTGCTGCGCGAGTTCGATCTCGACGGCATGCTTGCCCGTAAGCCAGCCGTCGCACTCGTCGACGAACTCGCGCATGCCAACGTGGCGGGCGAGCGACACCTCAAGCGCTGGCAGGACGTGCACGAACTGCTCGACGCAGGCATCGACGTCTACACCACGCTCAATGTGCAGCACCTCGAACGGCTTAACGACGTGGTCGGCCAGATTACCGGCATCCGCGTATGGGAGACGATTCCCGACCGCGTGTTCGATCTGGCGGACGAAGTGAAGCTGGTCGATCTGCCGCCCGACGAACTGCTCGAACGCATGCGCGAGGGCAAGGTGTACATGGCTGCGCAGGCTGAGCGCGCTGTGCGCAACTTCTTCCGCAAAGGCAACCTGATCGCCCTGCGCGAACTGGCGTTGCGTCGCACGGCCGACCGCGTGGATGCGCAGATGCGCGAATACCGTGCGGACCAGTCGATCAGTCAGGTCTGGCAGGCGCGCGAGCGTTTGCTCGTGGCGATCGGGCCGGGGCCGGAGGGCGTGGCGCTGGTGCGTGCCGCCGCGCGGCTGGCGGCGAGTCTGCGCGCCGACTGGCTGGCGGTCCATGTGGAAACACCGGCGATTTTGCGGCAGGCGACGGCGCGTCGCGAAAGCGTCTATGCCACGCTCAAACTGGCGCACGAACTGGGCGCTGAAACACTCACGCTCGATGGGGCGGAAGCGGCGACGACGTTGCTGGCCTACGCGCAGATGCGCAACGTCTCGAAGCTGGTGGTCGGGGCAAGTGGTGCGCGGCGCTGGTGGACGGCGCACACGCCGTTACATGAACAATTGCTGCGTCACGCACGCGGGGTCGATGTGGTGCTGATCGGGCCGGCGGCTGGCGACCGGTCGGCCGAGAACCGGGTGGTGCGCGGCGACTGGCGCGACTGGTTCGAGTCGGCACCGGAACTGGGGCTCGTCGGTGGCCCGTGGCGGGCGTATGCGTGGGCCGTCGGTATCTGCGGCGCGGTGTCGCTGGCGGCGGCGGAACTGACATCGTTCCTCGATCTCGCCAACATCGCCATGCTGTATCTGCTCGGTGTGATCATTGCGGCGATGCGGCTGGGGCGCGGGCCGGGGGTGCTAGCATCGTTCCTGTCGGTGGTAGCGTTCGATTTCTTCTTCGTGCCGCCGAAGATGTCGCTGTCGGTCTCCGACACGCAGTACTTGCTGACGTTTGCCGTCATGCTGACCGTCGCGCTGGTCATCAGCCACCTGACGACGAGCTTGCGCTTTCAGGCGCGTCTCGCCACCTGGCGGGAGCGGCGCACTGGGGCGGTGTATGCGATGGCGCGCGAACTTGCGGCGGCGCTCACCACGCCGCAGATCGTGGAAATCGGCTCGCGTCACGTGCGTGAAGTGTTTCAGGCGCGCGTGGCGTTGTTACTGCCGGACAGTCAGAGCAGTGTGCGTCAGCCGGTGGAGAATGCCCGCGAAGAGACGATGCCTGCGCACATCGATACGGACGTCGCGCAATGGGTGTACGACCGTCAGCAGGCCGCCGGGCGGGGAACGAATACGTTGCCCGGATCGGACGCCTACTACCTGCCGCTGCGCGCACCGATGCGCACGCGCGGTGTGCTGGTCGTCGCCCCCGAGTCGGGCCGCGGCGCGATCGGCACGCCCGAACAGCAACGTCTGCTCGATACGTTTGCCGCGCAAATCGCACTGGCGCTGGAGCGTGTGCATTACGTCGAAATCGCACAGGACGCACTGGTCACGATGGAGTCGGAGCGCCTGCGCAATTCGCTACTTTCGGCCATCTCGCACGACTTGCGCACACCGCTCACGTCCATCGTCGGATTCGCGAGCATGCTCAGTCGTAATGCGCAGACGCCCGGGCCGCTGCGTATCGATCTCGTCGACGCCATTCATGAGGAGGCGCAGCGCATGACGGGGCTCGTGACCAATCTGCTCGACATGGCGAAGCTCGAAGGGGGCGGCGTTCAACTCAATCGTCAGTGGCAGATGTTGGAGGAAGTGGTCGGCACGTCTCTGCGCGCTTGCCGTCGTGTGCTCGCCGATCACGAAGTGACAACGCGCTTGCCTGCCGATCTGCCGTTACTGCGTTTCGATGCTGTATTGCTGGAGCGCCTCTTTGCCAACTTGCTGGAGAACGCCGCGAAGTATTCGCCTGCGGGCTCGCATATCGAGATTGCCGCGCGCGTCGTCGGTGAGGAAGTCGAAGTGAGCGTGAGCGATGACGGTCCCGGTTTGTCGCCGGGCACGGAAGGCCGCATCTTCGAGAAGTTCATGCGCGGCGAGAAGGAGTCGGCCAAGCCCGGCATCGGTCTGGGGCTGGCGATCTGCCGCGCCATTGTGGAAGCGCACGGCGGTAAAATTCATGCTACCAATGTCCCCGAAGGCCATGGGGCGCGCTTCATCTTTACCCTGCCGGTAGAAACGTCGCCGGTGGCACCCGACGTCGTTGAGGGGATCGAGGACGGCGTGGCCGAGTCCGGCGATTCGGCGTTATCTGCCGACCCGATCGGCGATGTGGAACCTGCCGCTGACGCTCCAGACGCAAACGTGACGAAACAACATGAGTGAACCGACCATCAACATCGTGGTGATTGAGGACGAACGCCAGATCCGGCGGTTTCTGCGCACGTCGCTCGAAGCCGAAGGCATGGTGGTGCACGAGGCGGAAGCCGGGCGGCAGGGCATGGTCGAAGCGGCCACGCGCAAGCCCGACTTGCTGATCGTCGATCTCGGGCTGCCGGATATCGACGGCGTGGAAGTCATTCGCGAAGTCCGCAGCTGGACCGACATGCCGATCATCGTGCTGTCGGCGCGTAACGAGGAAGCGGAGAAGGTCGTCGCACTCGATGTCGGGGCCGACGATTACCTCACGAAGCCGTTCGGGGTGTCGGAATTGCTCGCGCGCATTCGTGCGCAGCTGCGACGGCATCATCGCGGGGGTAATTCCGAGACGCTCGACGAAGCGTTCTCGTTCGGCGACATCAACATCGATCTTGCACGCCGCAAGGTAACGCGCGCCGGCGAACCGGTGCACCTGACCCCCATCGAGTATCGGCTGCTGGTCACGCTCGTGCGCCATGCGGGACGGGTGCTCACGCACCGTCAACTGCTCAAGGAGGTGTGGGGGCCGTCGCACGTCGAGAGCAATCACTATCTGCGCATCTACATGGGGCACCTGCGGCAGAAGCTGGAAGCCGACCCCGCACAGCCGCAGCACATCCTGACCGAGACGGGGGTGGGCTACCGGCTTGAGGTGGACGCGAACGGTTGACGCTGTCGGCCGACGCCGGTCGGCCTGCTTTGCTAAAATCGCCCCTGTTCCGTCCGGGGTGTCAGGCGCTCAGCCGTAATTCGATTGACCTTCGATGGAATCCATTGCCGGGACGACCCGGCAAGCGGTTCTCTTTTCTCCGGGGACGACCCCGATCTTTCATCGAAGTCAGTCATGGCCTGGATTCTTCTGGTTTTTGCCGGTTTCCTTGAAGTGGCGTGGGCCGTCGGGCTCAAGTACACGCAAGGTTTCTCGCGTCTCGTCCCCTCCGTATTCACCATCGTGTCGATGGTCGGTAGCGTCTGGCTGCTGGCCCTCGCAGTTCGCACGTTGCCGCTCGGTACCGCCTACGCCATCTGGACGGGCATCGGCGCCGTCGGCGCGTTCGTCCTCGGGATCGTGCTGTTCGGCGAGTCGGCGTCCGCCGCCCGTATCGCGAGCGTCACCCTCATTCTGGCCGGGCTGGTCGGACTGAAGCTGACGGCCGCGTGATGGTGGCGTGGCGGTGGCGTCGCCGTGTCGATGGCGGGCCGCCGTTGTGTCGCCGGAGTGCCGCGCCAATACTGCGCTCTGACACGCCGCTGGGGTCTTTTGAGTCGCCGGTGGTGCGTTGCCGCAACGCGCGGCATAATGGCGCGGTAACAGTCGAGTTACTCATCGGTCACATGTAGGGCGGATGTCGGGCAGATGCCGGGGAGTTGGACGGCATTCAGGAGTAGGCGTCCGATGTCCGGCGGGTGGTCGGTGGGCTGTTGCCGCGTCGGCAGTGTGCGACGCGTGATCGTGCGACGCCGTCATGTCGGCGGCAGCGAGGTCACCATGCTTGAATCGATTGCGCTCGGTGCAGGGCTGTCCTGGGGCAGCGGCCTGCGGTTGTACCTGACGGTGTTCTGCGCGGGGCTGGCGGCGCGTTTCGGGTGGCTGCATCTGCCACCCACGCTTGCCGTACTCGCGTCGACGTGGGTCATTGCCACGGCGGGCGTGCTGGCCGCCATCGAGTTCTTCGCGGACAAGATCCCCTTCGTCGACAGCGCGTGGGACGCCGTGCACACCTTCATCCGGATTCCGGCGGGGATCGTGCTTGGGGCGGCGGCGCTGGGTCAGACCGATCCGGCCGTGACTGTACTGGCCGGACTGGCGGGCGGTGCGCTGGCAGGCACGGCGCATCTCGCCAAGGCGGGCAGCCGTGCGCTGATCAATACGTCGCCGGAACCTTTCTCGAATGTCGCGGCCTCAGCCGGCGAAGATGTCTCCACGGTGGGCGGACTGGCGCTGGCATTTTTCCTTCCCGCCGTTTTTCTCCTGATGTTGTTGCTGTTCGTCGTGTTGGCTTGGTGGTGGTTGCCGCGCGTCTGGCGCGGTTGGCGCTCGTTACTGGCGCGGGTCAAAGGATTGAGGAACGATGGGGTTCACTGAAGTTGCCCGCCAGGCCTGGCGGATGTTCCTGCGCGATTGGCGCGCAGGCGAGTTGCATCTGCTTCTCGTGGCATTGTTGCTGGCAGTCGGCGCACTCTCCAGCGTAGGTTTTCTCTCCGATCGGATGCAGGGCGGGCTTGAGCGCGATGCGCGCCAGATGCTCGCCGCCGATCTCGTCGTTCGCAGCGACGCGCCTCTGGCACCCGAATTCACCCGTCAGGCACAGGCCGATGGACTGTCGACGGCCGTGATCGCCAATTTCCCGAGCATGGCCAGCGCCACAGACGAGGGCGGAAAGGGCGGGCAGATGGCCGCGAGCCGTCTCTCGTCGCTCAAGGCGGTGAGCGACGGTTATCCGTTGCGCGGCCGTGTGCGCGTCGCCCCCGATGCCGGGGCCAACACACCGGACGCGCCCGCCGACGGCATTCCCGCGCCCGGCACCGTCTGGGTCGACGCCGCGTTGCTCGACGCGCTGCACGTCAAACCCGGCGAGTCGATTCGTGTCGGCAATCGCACGCTGCGCATCGCCGCTGTCATTACCCGCGAGATGGATCGGGGCTACGGCTTCGGCTCGCTCGCCCCACGTGTGATGATGCGCTTCGACGAATTGCCGTCGACCGGACTCGTGCAGTTCGGCAGCCGTATTACCTATCGTCTGTTGGTCGCTGGCACGGATACACAGGTCGGCAAGTTCACGGCATGGGCGCGTCCGGCGGCGGAGCAGGCGCGCGGTGTCCATCTCGAATCGCTGGAAGACGGGCAGCCGCAGGTGCGGCAGACGCTCGATCGCGCCGAACGTTTCCTCTCGCTCGTGGCACTGCTCGCCGCTGTGCTCGCGGCGGTGGCCGTGGGCATCGCGTCGCGCCGGTACAGTGAGCGGCATCTCGACGCGTGTGCCGTCATGCGCTGTCTGGGCTTGCCGCGCCGGGCCTTGCGCGGCATGGTGACGCTCGAATTCATCGGTCTCGGTCTGATCGGCGGCGTGCTTGGCGTCGCGCTCGGTTACGCAGCGCACTGGGTGCTACTGGCGCAACTCGGCAACGTGATTCCGGCGGGACTGCCTGCGCCGACGTGGCGACCGGCGGCGTTCGGTCTCGCAAGCGCGCTGGTGATGCTGCTGGGTTTCGCGTTGCCACCGCTGCTGCCGCTCTCGGAAGTGGCCCCGCTGCATGTGCTGCGTCGCGACGTGGTGGGTGGGGCGCGCCGTCAGGGATGGCTTGCGTACGGGGCAAGCGCGCTGGCGTTCGGTGCGCTGCTGTTGTTCGCGGCGCGCGATCTGCGTCTGGGCGCGATGGTGGCCGGTGGGTTCGTCGTCGGCGCGATCGTTTTCGGCGTGCTGGCCTGGTTGGCGATTCGCGGACTCGCTGCATGGGCGCGTCGCACCGGGGCCGCCGGTGGCGCGATGGGCGGCATCGGCTGGCGGTATGCCGTGGCGGGGTTACGTCGTCGGGGTCTCGGCAGTGCCTTGCAGGTGGTGGCGTTGGGGCTGGGACTGATGGCGCTGCTGCTGTTGGCGGTGACGCGCAACGATCTGGTCGCGGGGTGGCAGCATTCGAGCCCGCCCGATGCACCGAACCGTTTCGTCATCGACATTCAGCCGGGGCAGGATGCCCCTGTGCTGACCCAACTTCGCTCGGCCGGTCTGCCTGACGTGCAGCTCTCGCCGATGATCCGCGCGCGCCTGACGGCCATCAACGACAAGCCGGTGACGGGCGAAAGCTACACTGAGGAGCGCGCGCGTCGCCTTGCCGAGCGCGAATTCAATCTGTCGTACACGTCGGCGTTGCCCGACGGAAACCGTGTGACGGCGGGCCAGTGGTATGGCGATACCGACAAGCCGCAGATATCGATGGAAGAGGGCATCGCGAAGACGCTCGGTCTGAAGCTTGGCGACACGCTGCGTTTCGAAGTGACGGGACAAACCATCGACGCGCCGATCACGAGTCTGCGTAAGCTCGACTGGGGATCGATGCGCGTGAACTTCTTCGTGGTGATGCCACCCGCCGCGCTGCGCGATTTTCCGATGACGTGGATTACGTCGTTCCATCTTGAGCCCCAACAACAGAGCGTGGCGGACGCGCTGGTGCGTCAGTTCCCGAATGTCACCGTGATCGATACGGGCGCGTTGCTCGCACAGATTCAGCAGATTCTGTCGCAGGTGATCGACGCCGTGCAGGCGCTCTTCCTTTTCACGCTCGCAGCCGGGGTGCTGGTGCTCTACGCCGCGCTGGCCGGAACGCGCGACGAACGCATGCGCGAGAGCGGCATTTTGCGGGCGCTGGGGGCATCGTCGCGGCAGTTGCGCGACGTCCATCTGGCAGAACTGGTGACGGTTGGCGCGTTGGCCGGGCTGCTCGCCGCGCTGGGGGCGGGTGCGCTTGGTTGGGCGTTGGCGCGCTACGTCTTCGAGTTCGCGCTGACGTTCAATCCGTGGCTGCCGGTGCTCGGGATCGGCGCGGGTGTCCTGTGTGCGCTGATTGGTGGTTGGAGCGGATTGCGCGCGGTGTTGCGTCAGTCGGCGGTGCGCACATTGCGCGACGTGTGATGCCTTGGTGACGGGCGCGGCATCATGCCGCGCCAACACCGCGTCTTTTTCGAGACGCGGTTCATGGCAGACGTGTTGGGCCTCGGGCACAATATCGCCCATGACGACCGAAAATTCCTCCGAAAACACCCGTCAGGCTGCTGCGGCAGATGACGACGCTCAAGACACGCCGGCACAGCCGACGGCCTTCTCGCTGCTGGGTGGCGAGGCGCGCGTGCGCGAACTCGTCGACCGTTTCTACGACCTGATGGACCTTGAGCCTGAGTTTGCGGGCATTCGCGCGATGCATCCGGCGTCGCTCGACGGCTCGCGCGACAAGCTCTTCTGGTTCCTGTGCGGCTGGCTGGGCGGACCGAACCATTACATCGAACGCTTCGGCCACCCGATGCTGCGCGCGCGCCATCTGCCGTTCCCCATCGCGTCGAGCGAGCGCGACCAGTGGCTGCGCTGCATGGCGCTCGCCATGCAAGACATCCACGTGGAAGGCACGTTGCAGGAACGCCTGATGCAGGCGTTCTACGGCACGGCCGACTGGATGCGGAATAAGGCGGGTTAAGTCGCATTAAGTCGCATCAAGCCGCATTAAGTCGCATCAAGCCGCGTCGGCGTCACGAAGCCTGAACTTGCCCTCGGTCCCGAACGCTTCTTCGTAGTTCAGGCGGCGCTCGACCACATCCATATTGCGTTTCGCTTCTCTCGCGCTCATCCAGTCGATGACCCCTGTCGTCACAATATCCCCGAAGGCGCGGTAAGCCGTGGCGACAAGGCCGATGCAGCTTTGCAGGGCGTCGAGTTCCTGTGCGCTGGTTTGCGGTGCGGCCGAGGGGGCGGGCAAGCCGAGTGAGTTCGGAGTGACGACGTCGTCGTGTTCGTGCGCGTCGTGCTGGCCGGCAATCTGGCCTGCCTGATTGAAGAACAGGATCATCGACGTGCCGAGCAGGGCCGTCTGATATTTCCCGCCGTAGGTCTCGATGTGCTTCGAGCCGAGGAGCTTGCCGGCTGACGCGAACCAGGCCGTGTTCATGATCTGCGACGTGGTCGATTCGGGATTGCAGTACTTGCCGACGGCCACCGCCAGATCCATCACGCTCGACAACGACGCGAGCGCTGCCGTCCCCAACGTAATCTTGTGTGCGCTGGAAAGCGTGCTGCTCTCGTATGTTTCCTTCACCGTGTTCAGACTGGCGGCACCGAGTGCACTGACGCTGAGCGCGAAGTTGCCGACGTGATGCATCAACGCCGTAAAGCGGCCGACCGTGGGCGGCGACGGTGCCATTTCACTTAATGAGCTCGAAATCTCGGACAGGCGGCTGAAGGCTTTCGCCGCGTCGTTTCGCACGGCGGCGTCGTCCCCGCCGGGCAAAGGCATGCCACTGGCATAGGGGTTCGAGGCGCTGGCGGGTGTGACGTATATGTTCGTTTGTGTACTTGGCATTGACTTGGGGGGCTTGAGAGACGTTGAAAGCGAGAGGGGGATCAGAGGGCGTCCAGCAGGCGCGTGAGACGCGCGCGCAGATCGGTGTTGTCGTGGGCGCAACGCGCCATGTCGAGTGCATCGGTCGCCATCTCACGCGCGGTTTGTGCGTCGCCCGTGCGTTGCATGCAGATCGCGGCGAAGTACAGCGGTTCCGGATTGCCGTATTCACGGGAGATCGCCACCATCAGCGGTGCAATCGCCTGTTCGTAATCGCCAAGCTGGCAAAGCACGTAGCCGAATGCCTTGTACGCGGCGGTGTGATCGGGGAGTGCACGGCAAATCGCGGCGAATGCGCGTGCGGCCCCTTCCAGATCGTTCGAGGCATACAGGGCATACGCATGCGCGAGCGCCTGCGCGTCCACCGCGCCGCTGATGTGGGAGACGGAGGCCGAGGCGGAGGCCGGGGACGACAAGGCGTGCGCCCGATGATGAGCGGCCGCATCAGGAGAAGGGGCCCGCGGACGGGCAAGAGGGGGTCTCGTCATGGCGTCGTTCCTTTCAAATGCGATCGCGTCATTGCGATCGTCCGTAATATGCGGCGAGCCAAAACGGTGGGCTGTTGTCCTGGGACAATCGATGTCGATAAGTCGCAAACGCGGCGTCCGGTTGGGGCGCGGCCTATGAGGCAACGCTGGTCATGGACCAAAGTGGGCCGCGTTGGGACAAGCACGAGGAACTGCTGGATGGATGGCGCGAGCGCGACCGTACCGGCGTCGGCGCACGGGATTGTGTCTTGCCAGCGGGGCGGGAGTCGCGCGAACATGTCCCGTTCCCACAGGAGGCCGCATGACAACCGAAGCGCTGTTCCGACAAGACGCCTATCTGCGCCAATGCGAGGCGCGCATCACACATATCGACGAGACGGGCATCATGCTCGACCGGACCGTCTTTTATCCGCTCGGTGGCGGGCAAGCCGGTGACGCCGGTGCATTCGTGCTCGCCGACGGCACGCGCCTGACCATCGCCGACACCCGCAAGTCGAAGCACGAAGGCGCGACGCCGGACGATGCCGTGCACGTACCCGCCGAAGGGCAGGGCCACGTACTGGCCGGACTGTCGGTGGGTGACGTCGTTCAGGCGGAGATCGACTGGGAGCGGCGCTTCCGTCATATGCGGTTTCATACCGCGTCGCACCTGATGTGTGCCGTGCTACCGCACCCGGTCGACGGATGCAGCATCACCACGGAATACGCGCGGCTCGACTTCGTGACGAACGAACCGATTGAGCGAGAAACGGTGGAGGCCGGATTGGCGGCGCTGGTGGCGGCGGCACGTCCGGTGGCGATCGATAGCATCAGCGACGAAGAGATGGCAGAGCGCCCGGAACTCGTGCGGACGATGAGCGTGAAGCCGCCGGTCGGGTTGGGGCGCGTGCGGCTCGTGCGCATCGAGGGCATCGACTTGCAGCCTTGCGGCGGTACGCACGTGGGCAACACGGCGGAGATCGGTGCATTGCGCGTGTCGAAGATCGAGAAGAAGACGTCGCGCACCCGCCGGGTGGTGTTGGCATTCGCCTGAGTCTGGCATTATCGGGCGATCTCCCAACGTTCACCTCAGGATTCTCGATGGCGACTCCGGCAACAGACATTCTTTCGCAAACCCAACCGTTGCAACCCTGGCAGGCGGTACTCGACTTCTGGTTCGGTGCGCCTGACGCCGAGGTCTACGGGATGGCGCGTCCCGAGTGGTTCCGTAAATCGGACGCTTTCGACGAGGAGATCCGCACCCGGTTTGGTGAGATTCATGCGCAGGCGGTTGCCGGGGAGTTGAGCGACTGGGCGCAGACGCCGCTCGGCGCTTGTGCGCTGATCGTGGTGCTCGATCAATTCTCGCGCAACCTGTTCCGGCATCGTGGCGAAGCGTTCGCGGGCGATGCGCAGGCGCTGGCGGTGGCGCGTCGTCTGGTGGAGGCGGGTGACGATCAGCGGTTGCCGACTGCGCAACATCGCGTGTTCGTCTACCTGCCGTTCGAACACGACGAGTCGCTGGAAAGCCAGCACATGTCGCTGGCGCTCTACGAGCAACTGGCGCAGACGTCGGGCCTCGTCGACAACCTCGATTACGCGCGCAGGCACGCCGTCATCATCGAGCGATTCGGGCGCTATCCGCACCGCAATGCGGCATTGGGGCGCGACTCGACGCCGGAGGAAATCGCTTTCCTCAAGGAGCCGGGCTCGTCGTTCTGATCTGCTGACGTTGCTGATGCCACCGCATCGAGAAGAAACCGATGAAGTAAGCCAACGCGCCACCCGCGACGGCAAAGGCGGCCAGGCCGGTACCGAGATGCAACGTCGCGGTGCCGAAGTCGAAATTCAGCAATTGTGTCCAGAAACTCTCGCCCGCCTGCGCGGCTGCGGCGACGGTCGCTTCGATCTCGGCCTTGGGAGACCAGTCGAGCATCCAGCGACCGACATGATGTGCACCCAAATAGACGAACGGCACCGTCAGCGGATTGGTGATCAGCGTGCCCATCGTTGCGAGGAAGAGATTTCCCCGCAGAAAGGCGGCGACGAGAATCGCCACAGGCATTTGCGCCACCGGAATCAGAAACCCGAAAAAGACGCCGCATGCCAGTCCGATAGCCACGCCACGGGGCGTGGCTTGCCACAGACTGCGGCGCAACAGCAGCCCGGCATGCGGACGCAGCCAGCGGGATCGCAGCAGCCGCATCGGGCGGAGCATCTTTAACATCATGGGTAGCTTGCTCGTCGGATGGTGTTGACCCAGGCGGGCAGAAGGGCGGGTGTGCACGCAAAGGTCCGCATGCAACGGATGTCTGAGTGTCGGAGACGTCGAGAGTTCAATTGCGACAGTCGCGACGTTTGGCGCGAGATGGAAGCGGGATGAGCGCGTCTGGCTGCCGAAAGCACGCCATAGCAGGACGTAGGCTCGGGTGATCTCCGCTTTGAGGTGGATGCAGCGGCGGGAGGGAAGGGGGGCCGGAGGGAAGTGAGGGCGGGGGAAGGTGCTGCGCGACAGCCGTGTCGCGCAGCGATGAAGCGAAAGGTAACGACGCGACCGCTTAGATCTGCGTGCGTTGATGCGCCCAGCGATCGACCTGCGACGGCTTGAAGTGACGCATCGTCTCCAGCAACGATTCCGGCGACGCGGCGATCTGCAACTGATCGAGTTGCGGTGCCTTGAGGAACTGCTCCGTCACCATCGACTTGAGGAACACCAGCAGCGGGTCGTAGTAGTTCTCGACGTTGAGCAAGCCAATCGGTTTCGCGTGGTAGCCGATTTGCAGCCAGGTGAACACTTCGAACAGCTCTTCGCAGGTACCGATGCCGCCGGGCATGGCGATGAAGGCGTCCGAGAGGTCGGCCATCATCTGCTTTCGCTGGTGCATGTTCTCGACGACGTGCAATTCCGTCAGCCCGGTATGGCCGACTTCCTTCTCCATCAACGCCTTCGGAATGATGCCGATGACCTCGCCGCCATGCGCGAGCACGGCGTCTGCAATGATGCCCATCAGACCGACCTTGCCACCGCCGTACACGAGACGGATGCCGGCTTCGGCCATGCGACGCCCCAGATCACGGGCTGCTTCTGCGTACTCGGGGCGAGCGCCGGTCGCGGCCCCGCAGTAGATGCATATGGATTTGACTTCCGACGACATGCGTTACTGCACTCCCTTGGACGATGATTCCCGGGCCATCTTGTCATACAGCTCGCGCGACTTGCCCTTGAGGTAAGGGGCCATCTGCGAAAGGATGTGATAGCTCGATTGATGCAACCCCGCGCCGATTTCTTCGGGATCGTTGTACTTGCGCGGATTCATCACGAATTGATAAGACAACCAGTACGTGGACAACACCACCATGTTGGTGGTCACGATCTCGATCTGCTCCGGCGTGATTTCCATTTCGCCATCGGCCACGAGCAGGTCGCACATTTCGCGTGCGAAACGCTTCTTGTGGCCGACGATCTGCTTGAAGTGCGTTTCCAGCGTGCGGTTACGCGCGAGCAGATCGTTGAGGTCGCGATAGAGGAAACGGAAACGCCACAGGAATTCGGACATGTATTGCAGATACGTCCAGACTTCGTCGAGCGTGGGTTTGTGATCATCGGGCAGCCGCAGGCGACGTTCGATTTCCTGCTCGAACTGCGCAAAGATGCTGTTGATGATGTCGTCTTTGTTGCGGAAGTGATAGTACAGATTGCCCGGGCTGATCTTCATCTCCTCGGCAATCGTGGTGGTGGTGACGTTCGGTTCGCCGATTTCGTTGAAGAGTCGCAGGGACACTTCGAGAATTCGTTCGCGGGTTCGGCGTGGCGGCTTTGCTTCCATGTCTGTCGGCCCCGGTTAGCGGCAAGCTCGGCGAAGGAGGTTCTCCGCTTGCGTTTATGAGTTGAGTATTGGGTATACGGCGACCGATTATACCCGGCAGCCGAACGCTGCCAAGCCTGCAACCCGGGGCGACGAGCGATATCAGAAAAATGCCGTACGTACGAGCTCCACAATGACCGGGCCGGCGAGCGAAACCCAGGTGAGAAGACACAGGCCGAGCGCGACCAGCACGGCGGCACTGCCGAAATCCTTCGCACGCTTGGACAGTTCGTGCCGTTCGAGCGAAATACGGTCGATGGCGGCCTCGATGCTCGAATTGACCAGCTCGATGATGAGCACGAGCAGGATCGAGCCGATCAGCAGTACGCGCTCGACGGCAGTGACCGGCAGGAAAATCGCAGCGGGCAGGAGAATGGCGGCGAGCGCGAGTTCCTGGCGGAAAGCGCTCTCCTCGAACACGGCAAACTTGAATCCGGACAGCGAGTATTTCAGGGCGCGCCAGGCGCGCATGATGCCCCGGTTGCCCTTGTACGGATTCGGTTGTTTGTCGCGTGGCGGCGGGTGATCGATGAACAAGCGTCAGGTTCCTCGCCGCAACGGGCTCTGGAGGTGGATCAGACCGCGGGCGCGAGCGACGGCTCGGGCTTGCGCGGATGCAGATGCGAGGCGAATTCTTCGGAGGCTGCCTGCCACGAGAAGCGCTCGGCCCAGGCACGCGCGCTGGCTCGCGAGACCTTGAGCGCGTCCAGACACGCTTCGCGCAAATCCTCACGTAGTGCACCGCCGTCGCCTTCGGGGCAGCCGTTGAGCACATCGACCGGCCCGGTCACCGGGTAGGCCGCCACCGGCAGACCGCACGCCATCGCTTCGAGCAGCACCAGACCGAACGTATCGGTGCGGCTCGGGAAGACGAAGACGTCGGCCGACGCGTAGACCTTCGCCAGTTCAGGCTGCGAGAGCATGCCGAGATAGTTCACATCGGGGTAGCGCGAGCGGAGTTCGGCCAGTTGCGGCCCTTCGCCCGCGACCCATTTCGAGCCAGGCAAATCCAGCTTCAGGAAGGCTTCGATGTTCTTCTCCACGGCAACGCGCCCCACGTAGAGGAAAATCGGATGTGCTGAATTTAGCACATGTGCTTCCTGCACACGGAAGATGTCGAGATCGACGCCGCGTGTCCACAACACCACGTTGTCGAAGCCGTTCGCTTCGAGATCGCGTTTGACGACCGGCGTGGGGGCCATGACTGCACGCGACGGCTTATGGAACCAACGCAGGAAGCGGTAGGTGGCAGAGAGCGGGAAGCCGAAGCGCGCCTGCACGTATTCGGGGAAGCGCGTGTGATAGGCGGTGGTGAACGGGAAGCCGTTACGCACGGCCCACTTGCGTGCGGCCATGCCGAGCGGGCCTTCGGTGGCGATGTGCAGGGCGTCCGGGGCGAAGTCTTCGATGCGGCGTCCGACGCGTCCGCCGGCGAAGAACGCAAGACGGATCTCGGGATAGGTCGGGCACGGAATCGTGCGGAATTCCTGCGGCGTGAGCAGCTCGACACGATGGCCGGCCGCTTCCAACTGAGCGCGCGTGTTTTTCAACGTGCGGACCACGCCGTTGATCTGCGGATCCCAGGCGTCGGTGACGATCATGATTTTCATCGGGCGCTCCTTCGCGCACGTGGCGCGGGTGGAATGACACGCGCAGTGGCGCGTGAGGTGAAGCGCACGTCGGGCAGTGTTCGCCCGGCCGTGCGCGGGTTGAGTTCGAAGTGTCGTGATTCGCTGCACGCAAAGGCGAGGATGTCGAGGTGTCGAAGCATGGATGGCCTCGGTGTCCTCGTGCACGCGCACGCAGTGGCGTTTCGCGACGTCACACTGCGTCAGGCGCTGACCGGCGTAGCTTTCACGCCCTCGCGCGTGTTGCGTTTCTGCGTCCAGTAGATGATCTTCAGCTCGCCCTCGGTCGTCTCGACGAGCGCCGACAGGCTTTCGACCCAGTCGCCGTCGTTGCAATACAGCAGGCCGTCGATCTCGCGGATTTCGGGCTTGTGGATGTGCCCGCAGACAACGCCGTCGCAACCCCGTCGACGTGCTTCGTCGGCCATCACGTTCTCGAACGCGGAGATGAAGTTCACGGCGTTCTTCACCTGATGCTTCAGATACTGCGAGAGCGACCAGTACGGGAAGCCGAAGCGCGTGCGCACCCGGTTGAACCAGCGATTGAGCAGCAGCGTGAGTGTGTAAAGCGAGTCGCCCAGATACGCGAGCCACTTGGCGTGCTGAATCACGCCGTCGAACAGATCGCCGTGCGTGATCCACAGACGCTTGCCCGAGAGCGTGGTGTGAAACGCTTCGTCGCGCACTGCGATGTCGCCGAACGCCAGCCCGCAGAACTGACGCGCCGCTTCGTCGTGATTGCCCGGCACGTAGATCACCTGCGTGCCCTTGCGCGCGCGCCGGAGCATTTTCTGCACGACGTCGTTGTGCGCCTGAGGCCAGTGCCAACCCTTGCGCAGATGCCAGCCGTCGATGATGTCGCCCACGAGATACAGATAATCCGAGTCGTGATGCCGCAGAAAGTCGAGCAGATATTCCGCCTGGCAGCCTTGCGTGCCGAGGTGGATGTCGGAGAGCCAGATGGTGCGGTAGCGGGTGATGCCTTCAGGCGGCGGGTCGAGCGGATCGGGAGTGTCCGGCGGCAGATCGATGGTGGAGGGCGGTGCGGCGGGAGGGCTGGCGGGCGGGGAGGCGGGGCGGCCCGGCGGGGTGTCTGCGAAGTGACCGGCGCGAGCCGAAGGCGTTGGGATCGGCAGATCGAAAGTGGGTGTCGTCGTCATAGCGGCTCGCACGTCGCGTTGAACATGCGAGCATTCCGCCATGCCTTCGTGAACGCACGATGACAGTCATGCGTGTGTCGCGAAAGTGTCTTTTAGCGTCGTGCCGATGCGACATCGTGCAACGCATGCACCCATCGCGAAATGCCGGGCGACATCGGCGTGCCCACGTCAGTTGCCGTGGCGCAAACCTTGGGCCACGCGCTCAAGCGTCTCCAGTACCAGTGCCCGCGAACGCGGATGCGTGCCCAGAGAGACGTGGCCCAGACCGTCGAGCGCAATGTTGTGCGCGCCGGGCAGCACCGACGTGCGCACCGGATACACGACGTTATCGTGCGCCGTGTAAATCGATGTGATCCGCGCGCGTTCCGAATCCTTTTCGCTGCTCGCCAGCGCCACCAGCCACTCGCTGCCGAGGCTCATCTGACGGACGTTGTGGCCAATGCCATGACGCGCATGCAGCGTGCCGAAGTGCGGCGAACCCAACGTGATGGTGTGCGCGACAGGCAGCGTCGGATAACGGCGCAGGCAGGCGCGTGCGGCGATCCCGCCCATGCTGTGACCCACGATGACCACGGGCAGCCGCGTGCGCTCTGCAAGGCGTTGTGCAGCGTTGGCGATGGTCTCGGCGTAGTCGTCGATATCGCCGAATATCGGGGCGAGATTGATTGCGTCGCAGTGATAGCCGGCGTCCGCCAAATGACGGGAGAAGCGCAGCCAGAAGGCGCGATTGCAGCCGTAACCGTGCAGCAGGAGGATGGCCACGGGGCGTGCCGGGCCACTGGGTGCCGGCAGTGGGGCGGCACTGAACCACGGCTGGTACAGATCGAGCAGGAGGATCGACGCTGCGCACTCGTAAGCCCAGACAGCGATGTTCGTGCCGGCGTTGGTGCGACGCTCGGCGCTCGGGTCGCCGTGCGCGGCCATGACGAAACCGGCCGCAAGGCCGAGCGCGTGGGAGACCGGGAGCCAGAGGAGTGTCCAGAGGACGGTCGTCCACGGGCTGTGCCAAGCCGACCACGTCGCGATGGCGACGACGATCGACAGGACGATCTGGATCGCGCCGTAAATCAGATGTGGACGGGAGGGCCGCAGCTCCGGGGCGGCGGCCGGCGGCGTGCTCATCGTCCCCTCATTTGCCCAAAACGCTGACGAGCCGCGTACCGGCGAGCCGGTCGTGAACGAACTGATGATCGGGCATCACGCGCATCGCGAGCGCCCAGATCACGAGCCAGCCCGCGAGCAGCGCTACGCTGTTCCAGCCGGTGAGCCCCAGCGCCCAGTCGAGCGCCATGGCCGGCAGCACCCAGAGCCAGGCGAGGACATAGCGCAGGACCGCGCGGACCGGGCGAACGGGCAGGCCGTGCGCGTCGACCAGACGAATCTTCCAGGTCTTCATGGCGAGCGTCTGGCCGCCATGTGTCCAGAACCAGACGAAGTACGCGCCGAGTACGAGGAACAGCCAGGCTTGCATGGCGTGACGGTACATCAGGCCGCTGCGTTGTTGCGTCAGCGCGCTGAAGAGATAGCCCGCAAGGAAGAGCACGCCGAAGAGCAGCAGCGACTCGTAGACCATCGAGAGCAGACGGCGGCGCAGCGTCGGCACGGCATAGCTTTGCGGCCCGGTGGTATCAGGCGTGTTGGGCGTGCGGGACGTGTCGGTGGCACGGGACGAATGAGGCGAACGAGGCGGCTTGGCAGGCTGAGTCGTAGCGGAATCGGTCATCGCGGCGTGGTCTGAGGTCTTGTTGTCGAAGGCGCGTGGCGGCCCGGCTTGCATCCGGCAGCATGCGTTCGTGATTTGTTCGTGATGTGTTTGCTGAGAAGGCGTCGCCCATTATGCGGAAGATTGGACGGATGGGCCAGCCAGCCGGGGCGTCCACGGCGCGCCAAATGCAAACGGCCGCCCGTAGGCGGCCGTCGACTGTCAGGCTGGCTGACTGTTTGGCTGACGGTTCGCGTCAGTTGTGGTGATACAGATCCGAATTGAAGGTATCCGCGTTCTTGTCGCTGTTGGCCGGGGCGGCGCTGGCTGCGCCATTGCTGGCGGCCGACGGCGTCGAGGCGGCGGATGACGACGAGCCCGATGCCGGTGCCGGAAGGGCAGCCGACGGGCTCGACGCGACCGGTGCCGGTGCGGGCAGGGCACCGTTCTTCGCGGCCGCACCGTCCTTGCGATGCACCGCGGCGTACGGGTTCTTCACGCCGGAACGCCCCGTGGGCGGTGCGCTGACCACGTTGGGACGGTTGGACTGCTTCTTGTCGTCCGCCGCCAGACGCTTTTTCTGTTCTTCGGTGAGCTGCTGGTACTGCTGCCAGACCTGCGCCTTGCGTTCCGGCGGCAGCGTCTTGGCGTTCTGATAGCTTTCGCGGGCCAGTTGGCGCTGCTCGGGCGTCAGACGCACCCAGTCGGCCATGCGGTCATGCAGACGCTTGCGGCCTTCGGGCGACAACGTCTGGAAACGCTTGGCGATCTCGACCCACTTCTCGCGCTGACGGTCGCTCATCCGGTTCCAGTCCTGGGAGAGCGGTGCGAGGGCTTCCTGCTGCGCGGCATTGAGCTTCGCCCATGCGCCGCCCGGCGAGGGCAGGGCGGCCAGCGGCGCGCTGGCTGCGGCGGGCTGGCTGGTCGTGAGCGTACCTACAGGGCCGGAGGCCGCCGCCGTGCCGTTACCGGAGGCGGTGGTGCCGTCGATCACCGGCGGCACGTCGGACACCGGTTCGGGGGCTTGCGAGCGGCGCAGCGCTGCCGTGCCGGCAAGAGCGGCGACGACTAGCGCGGCGACCAGAAAAAGTACGTTGCGTCGCGTCACTGGCTGGTCTTGGATGGGGGGACTACTGGGCACGCTTCACGTAAGCGTTGAAACCATGGTCGGCATAGGCCGACAGCGGCAGTTCGTCGCTCAATACGGCAGCGTCGATATCTGCCAGATCCTGAATATGCTGCTGGTGTTCCCAGTACGCAATGCCTGCCAGACCGATCACCAATGCGGCGAGCGGCCAGAGCAGACCCAGACGGCCCAGTTTGTCGAACGCGCGACGTGGCCCGCCGATCTCCGGCGATTGCATGGCACCCACACCCGCGAGCACCAGCGCCGGTTGCACAACGGCCACCGGTTCGGGCTTCTTGCGGGCGAGCGCCTCCTGGCGCGCGGCGGCCAGCCGGGCCGCGATGTTCGGCGACGGTGCCTCGGACGCTTCGTCCAATGCCAGTCGCACGCGATGTGCGAAGCGAATTTCCCTCGTTTCCAGATCGTGACTCATAACCTGATCCCTTTTGCCTTCAACGCCTGTGCCAACGCGTGAGTGGCACGCGAGCAGTGCGTCTTGACGCTGCCTTCCGAGCACCCCATCGTGGCGGCGGTCTCAGCAACGTCCATGTCTTCCCAGTAACGCATGAGGAAGGCTTCTCGTTGACGTGTCGGTAGTTTCTGTATTTCCGCTTCGATCAGTGTGAGGATTTCGGCACGCGAAACCGAGTCTTCACTGCTCTCGGTTTGCACTGACCCATCCTCGCCCAGTAAGGTTTCCAGCGGGTCGAAGTCGTCGCGTTCGTCGTCGCCGGGGCCGGCGAGGTTGGAGAACAGCGTGACCCAGGTGTTGCGCACCTTCTGGCGGCGGAAATAGTCGTGAATGGTGTTCTGGAGGATGCGCGTGAACAGCAGCGGCAGGTCGGACGGCGGCTTGTCGCCGTACTTCTCGGCCAAACGGATCATCGCATCCTGAACGATATCGAGGGCGGCCTCGTCGTCGCGTACGGCATAGACGGCCTGCTTGAAAGCGCGCCGTTCGATGCCCGCGAGAAAATCCGCCAGTTCCTTGTCAGATGCCATCCGGTGGGGTACACGCAGCGTCGGCCGCTGCGCCTGTGAAATGCCGTGTAAGCGTAAAGATTACGTAAAGATCGCGTAGTCGGTGCGGATGCTACCAAAAACGCGCCTGCCTGTAACCGCTTTTGCTTCCGGTTGCGTCACGTCATGTCGACTTAGGTCGGCTGGATCGATGCCAGCTTCCTATGATGTGAGGATTGTGCACCAGCGTGGGGATGTGCGCCGTACGGTGTGGGAAATTTGCGAACCGGACTTCGCAATCATGCTGCAAATGCATAATCTCGCTTGACCATTTTGCTGCAAACCGGTAACGTTGCCAGTTCGCAATATCTGTGATTGTCTCAATATCGGCACACCCATCAGGTGGGTCCATCATTTAGACGCGCAGCTTGAGCCCGGACCACAAGTTCGCGGGGAGAGCACCCAATCAAAATTTTTGCCGAAACTTTGAAAGGTCGACGATGAACATGCCAAGCGCGGAATTCTCCGAGGCGGAAGCTACACGCCACCAAAATACTTCTGAAGACATGATTGGCGCCGAGATCCTCGTGCGCTCGCTTCAAGAAGAGGGAGTCGAACATCTGTGGGGTTATCCCGGCGGTTCGGTTCTCTACATCTACGACGAACTCTACAAGCAGGACAAGATCCAGCACATTCTGGTGCGCCATGAGCAGGCAGCCGTACACGCGGCCGACGCTTATTCGCGTTCCACCGACAAAGTCGGCGTGTGCCTCGTGACGTCTGGCCCGGGCGTGACCAATGCGGTCACCGGAATTGCCACGGCGTACATGGATTCGATCCCGCTCGTCATCATTACCGGGCAGGTGCCCACGGCCGCTATCGGTCAGGACGCCTTCCAGGAGTGCGACACGGTCGGTATTACCCGTCCCTGCGTCAAGCACAACTTCCTCGTGAAGGATGTGCGCGACCTCGCCGCCACCATCAAGAAAGCCTTCTATATCGCCAAGACGGGCCGTCCGGGTCCGGTGCTGGTCGACATTCCGAAGGACGTTTCCAAGGCACGCTGCCGCTTCGACTATCCGAAGTCGGTGTCGCTGCGCTCGTACAACCCGGTGACGAAGGGCCACTCGGGCCAGATCCGCAAGGCGATGAGCCTGCTGCTCTCGGCCAAGCGTCCCTACATCTACACCGGCGGCGGCATCATTCTGGCCGACGCGTCGAAGGAACTGAACCAGTTCTGCGACCTGCTCGGCTATCCGGTGACCAACACGCTCATGGGCCTGGGCGGGTATCGCGCGAGCGATCCCAAGTTCCTCGGCATGCTGGGCATGCACGGCACGTACGAAGCCAACATGGCCATGCAGCACTGTGACGTGCTCATCGCCATCGGCGCGCGCTTCGACGATCGTGTGATCGGTAACCCGGAACACTTCTCCTCGACCGCCCGCAAGATCATTCACATCGATATCGACCCGTCGTCGATTTCCAAGCGTGTGAAGGTCGACATTCCGATCGTCGGCGACGTGAAGGAAGTGCTGCGCGAGATGATCGAAAATCTGCAAACCGCCGAGCACGGCCCGGATACCGGGGCGCTTGCCGACTGGTGGAAGCAGATCGAGGAATGGCGTTCGCGCGATTGCCTCGCCTTCGATCGCAAGAGCGAGATCATCAAGCCGCAACACGTGGTCGAGACCTACTGGAAGCTCACCGACGGCGAAGCCTTCGTGTGCTCGGACGTCGGTCAGCACCAGATGTGGGCCGCTCAGTACTATCGCTTCAACAAGCCGCGCCGCTGGATCAACTCGGGCGGTCTGGGGACGATGGGCTTCGGCCTGCCGGCGGCGATGGGCGTGAAGATGGCGCATCCGGATGCCGAAGTCGCCTGTATCACCGGCGAAGGCTCGATCCAGATGTGCATTCAGGAACTCTCGACGTGCCTGCAGTACCGCACGCCGGTCAAGATATTGTCGCTCAATAACCGCTATCTGGGCATGGTTCGTCAGTGGCAGCAGATCGAATACAGCAAGCGTTACTCCAGTTCGTACATGGATGCGCTGCCGGACTTCGTGAAGCTCGCCGAGGCGTACGGTCATGTGGGGATGCGCATCGAGAAGTCGTCGGACGTCGAGCCGGCACTGCGCGAGGCGCTGGCCCTGAAGGACCGCACGGTATTCATGGATTTCCAAACGGATCCCACCGAAAACGTCTGGCCGATGGTTCAGGCGGGCAAGGGCATCAGCGAGATGCTGCTCGGTTCGGAAGATCTGTAAGACGAAGCGGCACGTACGCGCTGCCAGTCGCTTCCGGCATGGCCGGGGCGCAAGCGCGACGTCCCCAACCAGGACAATCCGGGATACACCATGAGGCATATTATTTCTGTTTTGCTCGAAAACGAGCCGGGCGCGCTGTCGCGCGTGGTCGGACTGTTTTCGGCGCGTGGCTACAATATCGAGACCCTCACCGTTGCGCCGACCGAAGATCGGTCGCTCTCACGCATGACGGTGGTCACGACCGGCTCCGATGACATCATCGAGCAGATCACGAAGCACTTGAACCGGCTCATCGAAGTGGTGAAGGTGGTGGATCTGACCGAGGGTGCGCATATCGAGCGCGAACTCATGCTGATCAAGGTTCGCGCGGTAGGCAAGGAGCGGGAAGAGATGAAGCGGATGTCGGATATTTTCCGCGGCCGCATCATTGACGTTACGGAAAAGACCTATACGATTGAGCTCACCGGAAATTCGTCGAAGCTTGACGCATTTATCGAAGGGCTCGACCAGACGGCGATTCTCGAGACGGTTCGTACCGGTGGCTCGGGCATCGGGCGCGGTGAGCGCATCCTGAAGGTCTGACCGGCAACGGCAACGCGGTAAGCGGATTTCGATCCATTCTGATTTCAGTTTATTTTTGGTAATACGGGACACTCCAAATGAAAGTTTTCTACGACAAAGACGCCGACCTCTCCCTCATCAAGGGCAAGCAAGTCACGATCATCGGTTACGGCTCGCAAGGCCACGCCCACGCACAGAACCTGAAGGACAGCGGCGTGAACGTGACGGTCGGTCTGCGCAAAGACGGCGCTTCGTGGAACAAGGCAGTCAACGCCGGTCTGAACACCAAGGAAGTGGCGGAAGCCGTGAAGTCGGCCGACATCGTCATGATGCTGCTGCCGGATGAGCAAATCGCCGACGTGTACAAGAACGAAGTGCACGCCAACATCAAGGAAGGCGCAGCACTGGCCTTCGCGCACGGCTTCAACGTGCACTACGGCTGCGTGATCCCGCGCGCTGACCTCGACGTCATCATGATCGCCCCGAAGGCCCCGGGCCACACGGTGCGCTCGACGTACTCGCAAGGTGGCGGCGTGCCGCACCTGATCGCCGTGGCACAAGACAAGTCGGGCGCTGCTCGCGACATCGCACTGTCGTACGCTGCCGCTAACGGCGGTGGCCGTGCCGGCATCATCGAAACGAACTTCCGCGAAGAAACGGAAACCGACCTGTTCGGCGAGCAAGCCGTGCTGTGCGGCGGTACCGTCGAGCTGATCAAGGCGGGTTTCGAAACGCTGGTGGAAGCCGGTTATGCGCCGGAAATGGCCTACTTCGAGTGCCTGCACGAACTGAAGCTGATCGTCGACCTGATCTATGAAGGCGGCATCGCCAACATGAACTACTCGATCTCGAACAACGCCGAATACGGCGAGTACGTCACCGGCCCGCGCGTCGTGACGGAAGAGACGAAGAAGGCCATGAAGCAGTGCCTGACCGACATCCAGACCGGCGAGTACGCCAAGTCGTTCATCCTGGAAAACAAGGCTGGCGCGCCGACCCTGATCTCGCGTCGCCGTATCACGGCCGAGCACCAGATCGAACAAGTGGGCGGCAAGCTGCGCGCAATGATGCCGTGGATCGCCAAGAACAAGCTGGTCGACCAGTCGAAGAACTAAGTTCTCTGAACTGACGTCGCTGACCGCCTGTTTTGCCGTAGCTTTCGCTGCGGTAAAACGGGCGGTTTTTTTTATGACATCCGCGTGTCGGTTGGGGAAAAAGTGTCGCCGCGCCGCGCGCATTGCTACAATGCCGCCACGCCACGGTTTGGTCCAAAGCAGACCGACCCGCTCACTCAACCGTTTTACCAAGGACGCGAGTTCAATCGCATGAATTATCCTCACCCGATCATCGCCCGCGAGGGCTGGCCCTTCCTGGGCATCGCCGTCGCCGTCGCGCTCGTCGTGCATTTTATGGCTGGCGTGTTTTGGGCCGCGCCGTTCTGGGTGATCGCCCTGTTCGTTCTGCAGTTCTTCCGCGACCCGCCGCGCGAAGTGCCGCAGCAGGCCAATGCCGTGCTCTCCCCGGCAGACGGTCGCATCGTGGCCATCGAAACCACGCAGGACCCGTACGCAGGCCGTGAAGCGCTGAAAATCAGCGTCTTCATGAACGTCTTCAATGTTCACTCGAATCGTGCCCCGGTTGACGGCACGGTGACCAAGGTGGAATATTTCCCGGGACGTTTTTTCAACGCCGATCTCGACAAGGCGTCGCTTGAGAACGAGCGCAATGCGCTGGTGATCGACGTGGGCGGCCAGATCGTGACGAGCGTGCAGGTCGCAGGCCTGATCGCCCGTCGTATCCTGTGCTACGTGAAGGCGGGCGACCGTCTCTCGCGCGGTCAGCGTTACGGCTTCATTCGCTTCGGTTCGCGCGTCGACGTCTACCTGCCGCTGGGCTCGCGCCCGCGCGTGGCGATTGGCGATAAGGTGTCCGCCACCTCGACGATTCTCGCCGAGCTGTAAGCCACTCGTTACTGCATCGAGGCCGTTGGCGGCCGCGTGACCTTCAGGTCTCGCACGCCGCCGCGTCGTCAGGCTTTGCCACGGGGTGCCGGGGCCTGACGATATGGCCTGCAACTGCTTTCGCTTTTCGCGTTCAAATAGCGGTGATCCGTCGCGGGTTCGCCCGCAGTTTTGGGGTCTGTCCATCGACCCTAGCATCGACAAGGAGTTATAGATGCCGGAAAACCATCGCGGCCGCTTGCGCAACAATGTCAGGCATCTCTCGCCGTTCGGCCGTCACAAGAATCCATCAGAGCCATCGATGAACGAAGACCACGATCAGGGTGTGGAGGAAGATGTGCCCGTGCGTCCGCGCAATCGCGGCATCTATCTGCTGCCGAACGCTTTCACGACCGCCGCGCTTTTCTGCGGCTTTTTCGCCATCGTGCAGGCAATGAACGACCGCTTCGAGCAAGCGGCCATCGCCATCTTCTTCGCGATGGTGCTCGACGGCATGGACGGGCGCGTGGCCCGCATGACCAATACGCAGAGCGCCTTCGGCGAGCAATACGATTCGCTTTCCGACATGACCTCGTTCGGCGTCGCGCCGGCGCTGGTGATGTACGAGTGGATCCTGCACGAGATCGGCAAGTGGGGCTGGCTCGCGGCGTTCGTCTATGTGGCAGGGGCCGCGTTGCGTCTGGCGCGCTTTAACGCCAACATCGGCGTGGTCGACAAGCGCTTCTTCCAGGGGCTGGCCAGCCCGGCGGCGGCGGCGCTGATTGCCGGGTTCGTCTGGATCACAATCGACAACAAGTTGCCCGTGAACGTGTTCTGGATGCCGTGGGTCGCCTTCTTCCTCACGATCTACGCAGGGATGTCGATGGTGTCCAACGCGCCGTTCTACAGCGGCAAGGCGCTCGACGTGCGCCAGCGCGTCTCGTTCGGCGTGGTGCTGCTGTTCATGGTCGGCTTCATTCTGGTGTCGTCCGACCCGCCGCTGGCGCTGTTCGGCATGTTCTGCGTGTACAGCGTGTCGGGCTATGTGCTGTGGGCATTCCGCTTCGTCAAAGGCCGCCGTCAGCGGATTTTCGGCGAAGTCGACGAATAACAGGGCAGGAAACAAGGGGCGTCTCGGTACGCCCCTTGTCATATCTACCTGTCAGAGTTGTCAGGTATGACATCGTTGGGATGCGCTAATCTTGACGTTGGTAGGCGAAGTACCCTTGTGGCACGGGTCGTTTTCCGCCGATCTGGCAGGGCCCGGCGCTATTTTCCATAGTTCGAAGTGACGAAGGAGAAATCATGGGCATACTCGATTTCGTGAAGGAAGCCGGTCAGGCGCTGCTCGGTAATGCACACGCGGCAGACGCGCCGCCGCCCGCGCCGGGCCCCGATGCCGATGCGGCCAACCGCGCTGCCGGTGAAGCCATCGAAAACTACATCAAGTCGCAAGGGTTGGATGCAACCGGCCTCGACGCGGAGTTCGACGGCGCAACACGCACTGTCAAGGTCTACGGTGTAGCGGCCGATCAGGCGACGAAGGAAAAGATCCTGCTGTGCTGCGGCAACGTGAAGGGTGTTGAGAAGGTGGACGACCAGATGTCGGTCTCGACCGCATCGGCCGAAGCCACGTACTACACGGTGAAGTCGGGCGACACGTTGTCGGCCATCTCCAAGAATGTCTATGGCGATGCCAACAAGTACAACGGCATTTTCGAAGCAAATAAACCGATGCTCTCCAGCCCGGACAAGATTTATCCGGGGCAGGTGCTGCGGATTCCGCCGCTCTGATCGGGCGTTCGTCCCGTGATTGCCAGCCCGGCCTTGCGCCGGGCTGTTTCGTTTTTGGACCTGTTAGCGTCCCGGCCGATGGCCGGGAATGCCCGTGTGCACGGGGCTTTGCGTGCGCCGCCCGCGTTGCGGAATCACCCGTTTGCGACTATATTGGCGCTCATGATTTCAGGTGCCCATCCGGCTCCGGGCTTTCCTCACGCAGCGCTGTTGACGTCGCTTTCGGCGTTATTCGCGGTGCCACTGACGCCACGCTGTTTCTCCGCCCTCGGGCCGGCCATGCCTGCGCGCGCCGCGCGCTGATATCAAAAAAATACCGAACCCTACGAAATCCCCACAGGAGCAAATCATGGCCGACAAGCTGATCATTTTCGATACGACCTTGCGCGATGGTGAACAGTCGCCGGGCGCGTCGATGACCCGCGACGAGAAGATCCGCATCGCCCGTCAACTGGAGCGACTTCGTGTGGACGTCATCGAAGCCGGTTTCGCGGCCAGCTCGAATGGTGACTTCGAGTCCATTCAGGCCATCGCCGGCATCGTGAAGGACAGTACGGTCTGCTCGCTGGCACGCGCGAACGACCGAGACATCGCGCGGGCCGCCGAGGCGCTCAAGGGGGCGAATTCGTCGCGTATTCACACGTTCATCGCCACGTCGCCGCTGCACATGGAGAAGAAGCTGCGCATGAGCCCGGACCAGGTGTTCGAGCAGGCGAAGCTTGCTGTGCGTTATGCGCGCCAGTTCACCGATAACATCGAATTCTCGCCCGAAGACGGCAGCCGCTCGGATCTGGATTTCCTGTGCCGCGTGCTCGAAGCCGTGATCAACGAAGGCGCGACGACCATCAACGTCGCGGATACCGTCGGCTATGGCGTGCCGGAACTCTACGGCCAACTCGTGCGCACGCTGCGTGAGCGCGTGCCCAATTCGGACAAGGCGGTCTGGTCGGTGCATTGCCACAACGATCTGGGCATGGCCGTGGCGAACTCGCTGGCCGGCGTGCAGTTGGGCGGTGCGCGTCAGATCGAGTGCACGATCAACGGTTTGGGCGAGCGGGCAGGCAATACGTCGCTCGAAGAAGTCGTGATGGCGCTCAAGACCCGCAAGGATTACTTCGGTCTGGAACTTGGCATCGATACGACGCAGATCGTGCCGGCCTCGAAGCTCGTCTCGCAGATCACCGGTTTTAACGTGCAGCCGAACAAGGCGGTCGTCGGCGCTAACGCGTTCGCTCACGCGTCTGGCATCCACCAGGATGGCGTGCTCAAGGCGCGCGATACGTACGAGATCATGCGTGCGGAAGATGTGGGCTGGACCGCGAACAAGATCGTGCTCGGCAAGCTCTCGGGCCGTAATGCGTTCAAGCAGCGCTTGCAAGAACTGGGCATCGAGATGGAATCGGAGCAGGACGTGAATGCCGCGTTCGCCCGCTTCAAGGAACTCGCCGACCAGAAGTCGGAGATTTTCGACGAAGACATTCTCGCGATCGTCTCGAACGAAGCACAGGCCGAAGGCGGCGAGCATTTCTACCTCGTGTCGATGGCGCAGCATTCCGAGACCGGCGAGCGTCCGAGTGCACGCGTGGTGTTCACAGCGCAGGGCAAGGAACTCGTGGGCGAATCGGACGGTAACGGGCCGGTCGATGCGGTGCTCAACGCCATCGAGTCACAAGTGAAGAGCGGCGCGGAGCAGTTGCTGTATTCGGTCAACGCGATCACCACCGGCACGCAGTCGCAAGGCGAAGTGACGGTGCGTCTGTCGAAGGCGGGCCGTATCGTGAACGGCGTCGGTACGGACCCGGACATCGTCGCGGCATCCGCCAAGGCGTATCTGTCGGCGCTCAACAAGCTGTACTCGAAGGCCGAGAAGCTGAACCCGCAGCTCACGCCGTAATCGTCAGTCGCGCCGGTAGCGCCGGTAGACGCGATAGCCCCGGTCGATCGATGCTTCGGCCGGCGCGTCGCTGGCCTACGCCGAAACTACGCCGATAAATGCCCGCACCCTGTACGTCAGGGGCGGGCATTTTTGCTATCTCAGCGCCGGATGGTGAGGGCAGTGAGCGTCCTGCTCGTGGCCTTGCGCGAAGGTGCGTGCCGCGACCAGCAGGGCGACGCCCAACAGCGTCAGATCCTTGATCAGGAAACCGAAGGTGCCGCCGCCGATGTCCGGTGTCGTCACGAGGAATGAGACGGTCACGATCAGGGTGAGCGCCACACCCAGACTGCCTGCCAGACGCACGCGCCAGTGGCCCGTGTACGCCATTGCCAACGCTGAGGCGAGTTCGAAGATGCCGACGAGGTTGGACACTGACTGCACGCTCAGACCCAGGTAAAGCCAACTCAGCAGCGGATGGTGGCTGACCAGCGGGAAAATGGCGGCTGCTTCGCGTTCGGTGAACTTGAAGAGGCCGTAGCCGATGAAGATGGCGACGACGCTGTACAGCGCAAAGTGATAAGCGAAGCGCTCCAGCCGAGCCGCCGTGCGGCACGTCACATGAGAGTTATGCATGGGTGGACCCACTCCGAAATTAGTCCTGTGTCCCGGCTCGCCGCCGCCCCGGCGGCGAGTGACTGCCGATCGACGGCTTACTGACCGCGATAGGTGTGTGCATGCAGCAACGCACCGCCGTAAGCTGCGCGTTTCGTCGCCGAGGCGGATGCCGGCATGGCGTCGCCGGTGGCAACGCCCGTGGTGATATCCGTGCGAGCCATCGCCGGGTTTGATGCATCGTGAGCGGTGTCAGGTGCAGCGTTGCGCGCCAGTTCGCGTTTTGCCAGTTCCGCGTTTGCGGCCAGCAGGTTGGCCGGATAACGGGTGCGGTCGGTCGTCCCGTCATAACCGACGTCTTGCAGCGCCTTGAGTTCGGCGACGACGTATTCGCGCGTCAGTCCGCTCTGCGGGGCGGCAAAGGCGACGGTCGAAGCGGTGGTGATGGCAAGCGCAGCAGCGTAGAGAATGGACGTCTTCTTCATGGTGGATATCTCCAAACGATAAACGAGGGTGGAAAAGTTCGATCGCGCAGCACGTTGGCTGTTGATCGCACCGTTTAGTCGTAGGGAGGCGCCGGATATGACTGGGTGACGAAAAAATTTTTTTTGCTAATCGTCTATCGGCGATTCGGCGGTTCTGCGACATCGTCATGACCGGCAACGTGCCGCGATAAGGCGCGTAGCGTGGCGATTTGCGATGCGTACGCGCGGCAGCCCGTGCATGTCAGCAGATGCGCACGCACGCGAAGGGTGGCGAGTGCGCTCAACGGCCGGTCGAGCTCGTCAGAAAGCGAGCGGGTGACGGTGGCACAGTTACCCAAGGGCATCGTTGGTTTCCAGTCCTTTGGCCGACAGGCAAGTGCGCAAGCGAGTGCGCGCGCGGTACAGCAATACGCTGCAATGATTGGCGTCGAGATCCAGTTCCCGGCAGATTTCGGCGATGTCCATGTCGAGCAATTCCCGCATGGAAAACACGCGACCGGTGGATTCGGGCAGGGCGTTCAGGCACCAGTCGAACAATGTCCAGAACTGTTGACGGGCGACGACCGTCTCGGGGCGAGGCCAGGGGTGCGGGCGGGCGTGATCGTTCCAATGACCGCGCTCGTCGAAAAGCTCGCGATCGAACACGGAGTTCTCGTCGGCGTCGTCTTCGAGCGATGAGGCGTTGATCGTGCGGCGTCGCGCTCGCATGGTATCGATCAGCTTGTTGCGCAGAATCGCGAAGACCCACGTCTTGTGTTGGGCGCGCCCCGAGAATTCGCTCGACGGCGAGCAAGCCGCCGTCAGCGCTTCCTGAACGGCGTCTTCTGCCAGATGCTCGTCGCGCAATTGCAACCTGGCAAAGCGCAGCAGGTCGCGACGCAGGTCCGCGAGATACGCGTGGTCCAGATACGAATTCGCGGGAATAGGGCGCTCTCCTGACTTAGAACAGATTGTTATCCCGTTTCTCGTGCAGCGGATCCGGGCTGATTTGGGTGGTCTTGACGATGCCGTCCGGGTCGAAATAGAAGTTCATCATCGAGAACCACACGTCGTCCTGCTTGAAACGGTATGTCCAGACTTCGCGCTTCATCAGCGGGAACGCAGAGGTCTCGACGGGCTCGCCAAAGTGATGCAGGACATCCGTCTTGGTCCACTTGTCGATCTCGACCTTGTTGAACTCCTGCGTCGACAGCACCTGCGTGACGTGCAGCAGCCGACCCTGCGCGTCGAAGTCGGCGGCAATCGTTTCCTCGCCGAACGGCTTCGTCGGGTAAAGCCAGCGTGTGACGCCGGGCGCGAGCGGGTAGACCTCTTTGGGCTTGCCCAATTGCGCCTGCACTTCCGCCTGCGACGCCGATGCGGGCAATTGTTGCCACGGCGGCGTGTAACAGGCTGTCAACGACAGGGCGAGCGCACCGGCGACGGCCCAGCGAATGGCGCGGGTCGACGAACGTTGGCCCGCAGCGCAATCTGTGCTGGGAGTCGATGGCGTCGACGCAGTATCGGTGTCGATAATCACGTGAGAACGATACGTCATGGTTGGCCTCGTATGGGGTGGGAATTTGCCCAAAAATGGACGATGGTCGCGTGTTGATAGCATACCGCCGTCGTTCCGTATCGTGGGGTGCCTCGGCTTGCCCGGGCGGGTGGTGGCAGTTATGATTCGCGCCGGGACAGTTCTAGAGGCCTCGATGAAATCTCACGTCTTGCTGGCGCGTTTTTGCGCGGTGCTGTGCACTATGGGCCTGCTGGCCGCCACCGGTGTGGCCAATGCCGCGCCGCCGATTCGGCTTGCCCTCATCGAAGGGATGAGCGGGCCTTTCGGCAATGCCGGGGCGATGGTCGAGCGGAATCTGCGTTTCGCGATCGATCGCGTGAACGCGCGTGGCGGCGTGAAGTTGCGCGACGGCGCGCATCCGCTCGAATTGACGGTGTTCGACAGCAAGGGCGCGGTCGAAGACAGCCTCGTGCAGCTCAAGGCCGCCGGGGATCTCGGTATCCCGTTCGTCCTGCAAGGCAACAGTTCGGCGGTCGCGTCGGCACTGATCGATGCCATCAACAAGCGCAATGCCCGTGAGCCGGGCCAGCGCATGCTGTTCTTCAACTACTCCGCTGTCGATACGGCGCTGACCAACGAGCAGTGCAGCTTCTGGCATTTCGCGTTCGACGCCAATGCCGCGATGCGTATGCAGGCGCTCACCGAAGCCATCAAGCAGGACGACAGCATTCAGAAGGTCTATCTGCTCAATCAGGACTACAGCTTCGGGCGTCAGGTCGCCACGCTGGCGCGCCAGATGATCGGCGCCAAGCGTCCCGACGTACAGATCGTGGGCGAACAGTTCAGCCCCGTGGGCCGTGTGAAGGACTTCACGCCGTATCTGGCACGTATCCGTGCGGCCGGGGCCGATACCGTGGTCACGGGCAGTTGGGGCAACGACCTGACGCTGCTCGTCAAGGCCGCGCGAGAGCAGGGCATGGAGCTCAAGTTCTACACGTTCTACGGCAACGCGCTCGGTGCTCCGGCGGCGCTGGGCGATGCCGGTGTCGGTCGCGTGTACGCAGTCGCCGAGTGGCACCCGAATGTCGGGGGTGAGGCGTCGGATGCGTACTACAAGGCGTTCCGCGCACGCTATCCGGAAGCGCGCGACGACTACCCACTGCTGCGTATGAGTGTGATGGTCGACATGATTGCCGCCGCGCTCGAACAGGCGGGCACCACGGATGTGACGACCGTTGCGCGCGCGCTCGAAAACCGTCGTGTGCGCGAAGCCCCTGCCGACGCATGGATGCGGGCAAACGACCATCAGATGATCGAGCCCCTGTACGTCTCGGTGATGCGTCGCGCGGGTGAGCCGGGTGTGAAGTTCGATAACGAAGGCTCGGGCTACGGATTCCGGACTGTCATGGAGCTGCCGATGAACAAGGTGGCGTTGCCGAGCACGTGTCGGATGGCGCGTCAGCGCTGAGCGGTGGTCGCAATGGGCGGTGGCCGGAATGGCTGATTTGTCGTGATTTTCTTGATAATTCGGCGAATTTTCTCGGATTATTCGTCCGAAATCGGTGTTTTGAGCGGTTTAAACGGGCTTTCAGGCCCGTCTGCTGCGGCAAAGCGCGGAAAAAAGTGGCGTCGTGATGCCGGTTCCCGTATAATCGCGCACTTGCAGTTTTGTTTATGTACGGCAACGTACATGTTTTTGTAAGTTCACGGCACGGCCATTCTTCCGTGACCGCGTGTATATCCAAAGGAAAGAAAATGTCGAACGCAGATATCAAGAAGTCGGACGTCGTGGCGCAATTCGCCCGCGCCGCCAATGACACCGGCTCCCCCGAAGTTCAAGTTGCGCTGCTGACCACGCGCATCAACGAACTGACCCCGCACTTCAAGGCACACATGAAGGATCACCACAGCCGCCGCGGTCTGCTGCGCATGGTGAGCCGTCGTCGTAAGCTGCTCGACTACCTCAAGGGCAAGGATGCAGACCGCTACCGCGCCCTGATCGAGAAGCTGGGCCTGCGTAAGTAAGCGATTACGATTACGACGAGATGCCTGTATCAGCGTGCTGATGCAGGCATTTTGTTTTTGGGCGGTACCCGATCGAGGCGTTGAGCGTCTCTTTTGGAACGAATAACCCAGCGGTTGCGCCGGTTTTCCGGTCTCCGTTACCGATTTACGGGGCCTCGTCGGCAAGCAGGGCTTGTGTCATTCCAGGGTCGTCTCAGAAGCGCGCTGGCGGATTTTCGCAGCGGGCTACGCTGGAATGGCATAACACTCCCCCCTGTAAGGCGTCGGGATCACCCCGGCAGCGATATCGCGCCGCTGCTGCATTCGCGCGATTCGATATAGGAGTGCAAATGTTCAATAAAGTCGTCAAGTCTTTCCAATGGGGACAAAACACGGTTCGCATGGAAACCGGTGAGATTGCTCGCCAGGCATCCGGTGCTGTGCTCGTCGACATGGACGATACCGTCGTGCTCGCCACGGTCGTGGGTGCGAAGAAGGCCAAGGCTGGCCAGGATTTCTTCCCGCTGACGGTCGACTACCTTGAAAAGACTTACGCCGCCGGCAAGATCCCGGGTGGCTTCTTCAAGCGCGAAGGCCGTCCGTCGGAAAACGAAACGCTGACGTCGCGCCTGATCGACCGTCCGATTCGCCCGCTGTTCCCGGAAGGCTTCTACAACGAAGTCCAGGTGGTGGTGCAGGTCGTCTCGCTGAACCCGGAAGTCCCGGCCGACATCCCGGCCCTGATCGGTGCTTCGGCCGCGCTGGCCATCTCCGGTCTGCCGTTCAACGGCCCGGTTGGCGCCGCACGCGTTGCCTACGTCGACAGCCAGTACGTGCTCAACCCGTCGCGTGAGCAGATCGCCAAGTCGAAGCTCGACCTGGTCGTCGCCGGTACGGAACAAGCCGTGCTGATGGTGGAATCGGAAGCCCAGGAGCTGCCGGAAGACGTGATGCTGGGCGCAGTCGTGTTCGGTCACGAGCAAATGCAAACGGCCATCAACGCGATTCACGAACTCGTACGCGATGGTGGCAAGGCCGAGTGGGAATGGGCCCCGGCTGCCAAGAACGACGCACTGATCTCGCAAGTGGGCGAACTGGCCGAAGGCCAACTGCGCGCTGCTTACCAGACGCGTGAAAAGCAAGCACGTACGCAACAACTGCGCGCTGTCAGCACCGACGTGATCGCCAAGCTGGGCGAAGCCGCTGCTGCCAAGGGCGAAGCTGCACCGGACGACATCGAAGTCGGCAACATCCTGTTCGATCTGGAAGCCAAGATCGTCCGCAGCCAGATTCTGGCCGGCGAGCCGCGTATCGACGGTCGCGACACGCGTACCGTGCGTCCGATCTCGATCCGCACCGGCGTGCTGCCGCGTGCGCACGGTTCGGCACTGTTCACGCGTGGCGAAACGCAGGCACTCGTGGTGGCCACGCTGGGCACCAAGAGCGATGAGCAGATCATCGACGCGCTGCAAGGCGAGTACCGCGATCGCTTCATGCTGCACTACAACTTCCCGCCGTTCTCGACGGGCGAAACGGGTCGCGTGGGTTCGCCCAAGCGTCGCGAAATCGGTCACGGCCGTCTGGCCAAGCGCGCGCTGGTCGCGTGCCTGCCGGGTGCCGACGATTTCGGTTACACCGTGCGTGTCGTGTCGGAAATCACCGAATCGAACGGTTCGTCGTCGATGGCATCGGTCTGCGGCGGTAGCCTCGCCATGATGGACGCCGGTGTGCCGATGACCTCGCCGGTCGCCGGTATCGCTATGGGCCTGATCCTCGAAGGCAACAAGTTTGCCGTGCTGACCGACATTCTCGGCGACGAAGATCACCTGGGCGACATGGACTTCAAGGTGGCCGGTACGTCGAATGGCGTGACCGCACTGCAGATGGACATCAAGATCCAGGGCATCACGAAGGAAATCATGCAGGTCGCGCTGGCGCAAGCCAAGGAAGGCCGTCTGCATATCCTCGGCAAGATGACGGAAGCCCAGTCGGGCGTGCGTACGGAGCTGTCGGAATTCGCACCGCGCATGGTCACCATCAAGATCAATCCGGAGAAGATCCGCGACGTGATCGGCAAGGGGGGTTCGGTGATCCGCGCGCTGACGGAAGAGACCGGCACGAGCATCGACATCTCGGACGACGGCGTGGTGACCATCGCCAGCCCGAGCGCCGAAGGCATTGCCGAAGCGAAGCGTCGCATCGAACTGATCACGGTCGAAGTTGAAGTCGGTCAGGTCTACGACGGTACCGTGCTCAAGCTGCTCGAGTTCGGCGCCATCGTCTCGGTGCTCCCGGGTAAGGACGGTCTGCTGCACATCTCGGAAATCGCCAACGAGCGCATCAAGGACATCAACGAGTACGTCAAGGAAGGTCAAGCCGTGCGCGTGAAGGTGATCCAGCAAGACGACAAGGGTCGTCTGCGTCTGTCGCACAAGGCACTGACCGAAGAAGAGAAGCAAGGCGGTGCACTGCTGGTTAAGCGCGAAGGCGACGCCCAGTAATCGGGTATCGCAATGAGGCAGGGCGGCGTGCTTGCGCGCCGCACGTGCGTCAAAAGAAGACGGCGACTCTTGCGAGTCGCCGTTTTTTTATCTTTCGCACGGATTCGCAAAATAATGCGGAAAAAATGCGAGGAGGGTATTTACAGGAAATGGGTTTGTCATTAGAATCTCATTTCTCTGTTCGGGGGTATAGCTCAGCTGGGAGAGCGCTTGCATGGCATGCAAGAGGTCAGCGGTTCGATCCCGCTTACCTCCACCACGGATTCAGAAGCTTGATTTTCAGGCTGCGTCGAAAAAGCAAGATTCTTGCAAAAACGATGCAAAAAACTTGAAAATAAAGCTTCACAAGCGAAGAAATGTTGTTTAGAATAGCGTTCTTCGCGAAATGCAGTAAGCAGTAGCGAAACAGACAAAGTTTTGACGATTTTGTCCCCTTCGTCTAGAGGCCTAGGACATCACCCTTTCACGGTGAGTACAGGGGTTCGAATCCCCTAGGGGACGCCAGAATTGGTGCCGGTAGCGAGTCGGTATCAGTTTAAAAATGCCAGGCAGTTTGTGGCGTAAAGCCCGCTGAAAGTTAGGCGGGTTTTTTTGTCGGTTTTGGAGCGGTAGTTCAGTTGGTTAGAATACCGGCCTGTCACGCCGGGGGTCGCGGGTTCGAGCCCCGTCCGCTCCGCCAAAACCTACGAAGTTCGGTGATATGCGCATGAAAATGCAGCAATGCCGGACAACTAGCAGGAAAGCAAAGTGAGTGACATCACGATGCTGCAGCAAGTTTGGAGCGGTAGTTCAGTTGGTTAGAATACCGGCCTGTCACGCCGGGGGTCGCGGGTTCGAGCCCCGTCCGCTCCGCCAAACGAAGAAAGCCCAGGCTTAACGGCCTGGGCTTTTTTTATGTCCGAAATCCTTCGGCCATCGAGCATTACACAGGTATCGCAAGGTCTCGCAACGAGACATTTCGAAGGTTTCGATACCGATTTTCCCCCTATTGATTCCCTCTGCAACGGGCTTGCGGATTTTTCGCGTCGTTTTTTGAAATTTCGCAATTCATGCGCATTGCGACTGGACAGTGAAAGAGCGTCGGGATGTTGATGCTCCGACGCTCCGAATGATGCTTTGAAGGATGCAAGAAACGCCGATGAATCAGCGCACCAGGCAAGGGCGTTTCGGATCGAATTTCCAGTCCGGCACGAGATGTTGCATGGCAACGCTGTCGTCGCGCGCGCCGAGGCCGTGTTCGAGGTATAGCGCGTGGGCGGCCTCAACGGCATCCATGTCCAGCGTCACACCCAGCCCCGGGACGGTCGGCACCTGTACATTGCCGCCGACAATCTGCAGCGGGTTGCTGGTCAGGTATTGACCGTCCTGCCAGATCCAGTGGGTATCGATGGCGGTGATCTTGCCGGGCGCGGCGGCGGCCACGTGGGTGAACATCGCAAGCGACACATCGAAGTGGTTGTTGGAGTGCGAGCCCCACGTCAGCCCCCACTCGTGGCACATCTGCGCGACGCGCACCGAGCCCTGCATCGTCCAGAAATGCGGATCGGCGAGTGGAATGTCTACAGACTGCAATTGGATCGCATGTCCCATCTGACGCCAGTCCGTCGCGATCATGTTGGTGGCGGTCGGCAGCCCCGTTGCGCGTCGGAATTCCGCCATGACTTCACGACCCGAATAGCCGTTTTCTGCGCCGCACGGATCTTCTGCATAGGCCAGCACGTCGTGCTGATCGCGGCACAGACGGACGGCTTCAGCTAGCGACCATGCACCGTTCGGATCGAGCGTCACGCGTGCCTGAGGGAAGTGTTTGGCAAGGGCGGTAACGGCTTCGATCTCTGCGTCGCCCTCCAGAACACCGCCTTTGAGCTTGAAGTCCTGAAAGCCGTAACGCGCATGGGCCGCCTCAGCCAGCTTGACGACGGCATCGGGCGTCATCGCGACTTCCGTGCGCACGCGCTCCCAGTCGTCGCGCGCGCCACGATTGTCGGCATACGCCAGATCGGTGGCGTTGCGATCGCCGATGAAGAAGAGATACCCGAGCATCGCGACTTCGCTGCGCTGTTGTCCCTCGCCCAGAAGGGCGGCGACGGGGACTTCCAGGTGCTGACCGAGCAGGTCGAGCAGGGCGGCTTCGAGTGCGGTCGCGGCGTGGATCGTCGTGCGCAGATCGAAGGTTTGCAGGCCGCGCCCACCGGCATCGCGGTCGGCGAAGACGCGACGCGTCTGACCGAGAATCGCCTGAATATTGGCGACCGATTGGCCGACGACGTAGGGGCGTGCATCCTCGAGCGTCTTGCGAATCGACTCACCGCCGGGCACTTCGCCAACGCCGGTATGGCCGGCACTGTCCGTCAGGATGACGAGGTTGCGGGTGAAGAACGGCCCGTGTGCGCCGCTCAGATTCAGCAGCATGCTGTCGCGGCCGGCGACGGGAACAACGCGCAATTCGGTGACGATGGGGGTTCGGCTCATGGCAGGGAACGTTGATCAGACCAAAGGGAACGAAGGGTTCGACACATTGTTGTATGTCGTCAGACAACATTCTATGGAAAGTTCCCGAGATTGCCTTTGCGGGTATACCCGTTTTCTCGGAATCTCGGCTGAATGACGCTATCAGTAGACGAAGTCGGGATGGCGCTGGCGGCGTGCGTAGTGTTTTTTGTTGTCGTACAACTTGGACTGAATTCAGTCCGTCGCCACTTCGCTCGGCGTCGCGCGGGGCGGGGCAGGTTGCCGAAGAGCGGTCGGAGGCTTGCCGCTCAAGCTTGCGCGTTCGCCACGGACGTCGCAGCGCCTTTGACATGGACAACCCAGCGCAGATACATCAGCAATCCGATGGCCGCGACCGCGACGCTCGCACTGTTGGCGGCCCAGAAGCCGGTGGCGCCGTGAAGCCAGGCGGGCGAGAGACCGCCGATGTCGAAGCCGAGCACATAGCCGCCGCCTAGTCCCACGCCCCATAGCGACACGGCGTAGATGACGGTCGGTACGACCGCAACTTTCCATGCGCGCAAGACGAAGACGGCGTTCACCTGAAGCGCGTCGAAGATGTGATAGAAGGCGACGATGGTCAGCAGCGGCGCGGTCACAGCGGCGACCAGCGGGTCCGACGTGTAGGCGGCGAGCACCAGAGGACGACCGAGCCACATCAGCAGCGCCACGACCAGTCCTAGCGTTCCGGCCAGCTCGACGCCACGCCGTCCGACCAGTTGTGCGGCTTTGTAGTCGCGTGAGCCGATCGCCTGTGCGGTGAGCGTTGCCGTTGCGATACCGATCGACATCGGCAGCATGTACATGAGCGCGCCGAGATTGGCGGCGATCTGATGGCCGGCAAGCGTCACGTCGCCCAGTCGGGCAATGAAGATCGCCATGAACGAATAGGCCGTGACTTCGATGAGGTAGCTCAACCCCATCGGCACGCCGAGTTTGAGCAGCGCGCGAATGGCTTGCCACTGCGGCCAGCAGAACTTCGTGAAGACGCCGAATTCGCGCAGCTTCGGATGCCGCGCCATCAGCAACAACCCGAGCCCGCAGGAGACCCAGTTGATCGCGGTCGTGGCGATGGCGCACCCGGTACTGCCCAGTGCGGGGATGCCAAATCGATCCACACCGTAGATCAGCGCGAGATTGAGCGGCACCTTCAGCGCCAGCCCCGTCACCTGAATCATCATGACGATGCGCGGCTGCGCCACGGCCGTCGAGAGCGACGAGTACACGCGGAACAGCATCGCGGCAGGCAAACCGTACGCGAGGATATGCAGGTAGGCGGTCGCGCGCGCTTCGAGTTCGGGCGTCGCTTCGGAGAGTCGCAGGATGAATTGCGGATGCGACAGCACGAGGAAGCCGGGTACGGCGAGGAACAGGGCGAGCCAGAAGGTCTGACGCACTTCCTCGCCGATGGCGATGCGCTCGCCCGCGCCGTAAAGTTGCGCGGCGATGGGCGAGAGGGCGACGAGAATACCCATCAGGCCGACGTACACGGTGATGTAAATCGAGCCGCCGAGCGCGAGCGATGCGAGGTCGAAGGCCGAGGCGCGGCCGACCATGGCGGTGTCCATCACCCCGAAGGCGATGACCGCCAACTGGCCGATCAGCACTGGCCATGCCAGCGCGGCAATGCGTTTGAGGTCTTGCCACATGGTGTCGGGCGTGTCGGGCAATTAGCGCGGACGCGCAGCGCGACGCCACGGGCGCTCTTGCAGGACGTAAAGACGGAAGCGTTCGTCGCGGTCGGCTGCGCGACGGCCTTCCCACAGTTGACGCCACTCGTAAGGCGCGAGCGAGAGCGGTTCGCTGTAGTCCTGCGAATCCTGACGCAGCAACACGTCGCAATCGTCATCGGCCGAACCGAAGCGCATCTTGCCGAAGTAAGCGAACGACGCGAGCTGGGCGTCGCCCACCCGTGCCGTGCGAATGCAGGTGTAATCCGGCGGCAGATGGGACGCAATCTGCGCTGCCACGTCGCGATACGTTCTGCCGTAGTTGACGACGGGCAACCAGAGTGTCATGAGCAGTACCCACATCAGCGTCGTGCCGCCGGAGGACAGCACCACGCTGCGCCACAGCACCTTCGGGCTGCGCGATACGCGCCACGCCACCAGCGCGACCCACGCACCCGTGACGATCAGGGCGCTGATCAGCGTGATCCAGCTGAATTCCGGGTTGAAACCGGGCACGAGGCGCCGCAGGTTGCGTGCCGTCGATGCCGGGAAGCCGGTAATGCCTGCGAGCCAGACGATCCACACGAAGCCAGCCAGCACGGTAAACGACAGCACAGCGAACCAGTCGATGGCGTTGACGGTGCCGCGCTTGAGCGTCGGCAGGCCGAAGGCGGCGATGATCGACAGCGCAGGCAGGACCAGCATGAAGAGCTGGTTGCCCTGATGCGCTTGCAGCACGATCAGCACGAGGATCGTGATGGCGAAGACGAGGGAGATCGCAATGTGCGGGGCGCGTCGCATGCCGCGCCAGGAGTACAGCGACCATGCAGCGAGCGGCCAGGCAGGCCATGCGAACAGCGCCAGGTTCTTGGCGATGTAGCTCAGCGAGGCGATCGTGGGGCCGCTGAAAGCGTCCATCCCGATATCGGCCCACTCGCCGAGCCAGCGACGCGCACCGTCGGCGAATTTAAGGGCTGCGAGGGGCCACGTACAGGCGATGAGCAGTGTGATCGGGGTGGAGACGAGCAACAGCATGCGCAGCGGAAGCGCACGGCACACCACGGCCGCGATAATGCCTGCGAGCCACAGCGAGAGCGTCATCAGCGGGGACGATGCCAGTGCCATGCCGCCGAGTGCCAGGCCGAACCACACGGCCCCCTGACGCGGCTTGTCCAGACTGCGCACGAGGCCGTAGATCGCCATCGAGATCAGCGTGAGTTGCCCGACCGTGGCGGTCGTTTCGTGGCCGCGCTCGGCCAGACCGAAGCACGCCAGCAGAATCAGCAGCGCGCCATCGGCGAGGGTGCGGCCGTAGTCGCGCGGTTCCGGCTCACCGCCGAAAGCATATTTGAACGGTTGCACTTCAGGGCGGCGGCCAAGCAGATAGGTGCCGTACCAGATGAACGTGCAGGTGATGTAGAAGCAAAAGCCCGTGACGATGCGGGCGGCGTCGGGCGCATCGAGCCACGAAAAGGCGCGGATGGAAAGTGCGCCAAGCCACGAGACGAGCGGGCCGTTGTCGTAAATCGGTTTGCCTGCGATGTTCGGCAGCAGCCAGTCGGACAGGTGGCCGTGTGCCATCGTCCACATGATGCCGAAGCCGGCAGCGTCTTCGTTTTTCCACGGATCGCGACCGAACAACCCCGCCAGCACATAGATGACGCAAATGGCGATCAACAGCGAACGCGGTAGCGCGCTGGTGGCGGAGGCAGTGATGCGAACTCGTTTCATAGGCGATACGACAGGATCGGCAGGGTAGCCGGATCGGAAAGACAGAGGGGCTGAGCCGGAACTGGCTCGGGGGTGACGCTCGGGGTGAAGCCGTGACCAACGCTCAGGGCAGACCTAAGGGAAAACGCGCGGCACCCTGGAAAGCCGACAGTATGACAGTAACCGATGACTTGGCGCAGCACAGCCCAAAGAAAAAAGGGCAGCCTGAGCTGCCCCTTTCCAATGCTTTTCACAACGTCGGGATCTTGTCCCTGATGCGCTGACCGGCAAACGTCTGTCCGGTCCCGCATCACGTTGTTCGGCGCGTAGCCGATGAAGCTTACGCTGCCTTGCCGCCGGCGCGGGCGCCGAACTTCTTGCGGAACTTGTCCACGCGACCTTCAGCATCCATGATGCGGGTTTCGCCGGTGTAGAAGTTGTGCGATGCCGACGACGTATCCAGCTTCACGAGCGGGTACTCTTTGCCGTTGAACTCAGCCGTTTCCTTCGTGTTGATCGTCGAACGCGAGACGAATTCGAAGTTGACGCCCGGCGTCATGTCGCGGAACAGGACTTCGCGGTAATTCGGGTGAATGCCTTCTTTCATGGTGCACCTTGAGTTAAGTCGGTAGCCAGTCTGCGCGAGCCCCTTGCCCGCTAACGCTATCGCCGTCCGATTATTGACGGGAAACGCGCCAACCACTTTCCGGATTTGGAAAACGCGCATTATGCCATGAAAACAACAACTTTCGCAAAGTTTTCATGGGGTTGCGGCAGGCCCGTCCGGCGGGGTGGCGGCGGTATCCGGCGCAGCGCCTGTCCGGGCGGCAGGATCTTGCAGGAAATAGCGCGAAAAGAGCGTGTACAGGGCCGGATACTCCTGCTGGAAGGCTTCGGACGCCACGAAGAACGCCTCGGCGCAGACGGCAAAGAACTCCGACTCGTGTTCCGTCGCGTAGGGATCGAGCAGCGATGTCGAGGCAAAGGTATCCCAATGGATGTCGGGCACGTTCGCCACGTGGTGGCAGAACTCCTCGTACGCCGGATCGAACACTTCGCACCATGTCTCGGGGGTCAGGTCGCCATGAAGGCGGCGCAGCATGGGCGGCACGCCGTCCGCTTCCCCGCCTTCCATATCGATCTTGTGGACGAACTCGTGAATCACGACGTTGTACGCCAGCACGTCGCTGGCCTGCACGTCCTGCCACGACAGCACCACCGGACCGCCTTCCCACGCTTCGCCGCTGGCTTCCTGCTCGACGTCATGCACGACGCCCGCTTCATCCTGAACCGTCTTTCGGATCAGGAATTCGCCGGGATAGAGCACGATGCCGGTCCATCCGCGATACAGCGCCGGCGGCAGATGCAGAATCGGAAGGCAGGCCTGCGCCGCGACCGAGACGCACATCGCCTGCGTCAGCGGCAGGCCGTGTGCCGTCGAGAAATGCTTCCCGGCCAGAAAGTCGGCTGCCAGCGCGCGGAGCTTTTCCAGATCGGTGGCGCTGCGTCGCGAAAGAAACGGTAATGCACTGACGACCTCGTGCCAGACGTCGTCTTCGATGGACGTGGCTTGTTGGGAGAGTCCGAGGCGGGCGAAAAGGGTCTTGAGCATGACGGGCGTGGCCGGGCGTTAGTGCTGCTGCAACCGATTCGGAGGATGGATTGCAGTGTGCGACGGGGCCGCACAAAGAACAATGACGCAACGATTCTAATTTAGCTGCTTCTGAATTGCCGCAAAAATCCCACCGCACAACGCCACGATGGCAATGAAATGAAAGCCGTCGATGAACGAGAGAAACGACGCCTGTCGCTCGATCATGCGGGCAATCTGCGCGAGCGCCGCCCCCTGTGCCTGCGAAGCGGCGATGCCCGCATGCGTGAGTGCGTTCGTCAGCGATTCCAGCGTCTGCGTGAAGATCGGGTTGTAAGGGTTGACCACTTCCGTGAGCCGGGTGCGATGCAGCGCTTCGCGGTGCTGCTCGAACGCCACGATCGTGGAGACGGCAAACGAGCCGGAGAGCTGCCGGAGAATGTTCTTGAGGCGATACCCGTGCACGAAACTCTCGTGATCGAAGGTGCGGAACGTGAGGTTCGCCACCGGCAACACGGTGAAGATGCCGAATACCGCCTTGAGCGCGAGCACGCCGTAAAGCTGCGACTGCCCGGCGTCGGGTGGCATGGCGCCGAGCCACATGCTGGTGGCAATCGTCATCAGAAAGCCGCTCACAATCAGCAGCTTCTTGTTCGTGATGTATTTCGCCACGCGGAAGTAGGCGAGCAGCAGGATCACAGTGAGCAATGCGGAGTAGCCCAGCAGTTGCCCGGTGCGCTCGACCGTGAAGCCGAACCCCTGCTCCAGCAACCGCGGCATCAGATAGCTCTGCGTGTTCGCCAGATAGTAGTAAGCCGCGTAGAGCAAGAGCCCGACCTGGAACTCGCGTCGACGCAACGACTGCAAACGGATGAATGGCGCAGGATGCTGCCATTGGTGATAGCCGAACCACACCAGCGCGCCCACACCCACAACCGTGAGCAACGGCAGCACGGGTGTTTGCAGCCACAGGGTGTAACGCATCTCCTGAAGCACGACCTGAAATGCGCCCATCGCGAGGGCGAATGCCATGAACGGCGCGAACGGATAGCCGCCGCCGGTGGCGCGATCGCGCAGGCGACCGACGTCCGGTATGGCGAACCATGCAAGGCCGGCGAGCAGCACGGCCGGCGGCGCGGTGCACAGGAAAAGCGTGCGCCAGGTGTACTCGGAGACCAGCAGGCCGCCGATGAGCGGAGCGGCAGCCGAGCCGGTGAACAGCAACAGGGCGAACGTCTGAACCGTTTTGCCGCGACGCTCGGCAGGTACGCTCACTTGCGCGAGGATCCGGCATGAGCTCATCCAACTGCCGGCGCAGAAGCCCTGACACGCCCGTGCGATCACAAGTTGCGTCACGCTTTCGCTCGTGCCGGCAAGCACCGCGCCGCACGCGTAGAGCAGCAGCGAGGCGGTCAGATAGCGGCGGTAGCCGGTGCGCTCGACGAACCACTGTTGTTTGAGAATGGCGAGCACGGAGGCAATGCCATACGCCGTCGTCATCCACACGAATTCTTTAGGGGACGCATCGACGCCGCCGGAAACATAGACGGCGAAATACACGAGCAGTGCGTTCTCGAAGAACTCCAGTCCGGGGATCAGGCCGAGGGCGTAACGGTAGGCCTCGATGCGCATGGGGCGCAGCGGGTCCACGCCACCGGTGTTGCCCGAAGACGGCGGGCTTGGCGGTGCGGCGGGCGAGGTCGGAGGCACGACGGGCGGCATGATCGGACTTGGCGTGACTTAGCTGGACTCAGTGCTCAGTGTGATGAGGACGTCTTGCGCACTTTGGCAGCGCGCTCGGCGAGTAAGTCGTCGGCCGGTACGCCCTCAAGGCGCTGTTCGATGTAGCGAAGGTCGTGGCGAATCTGGGCTTCCAGCGTTTCGGCATCGCGCAATTCGCGACGTACTTGCGCGGTGCGCTCGCGCAGTGTGTCGAGTTGCGACGTGAGGGCGTCTCGCACGACTTGCAGGTCTTCCTCGTTCATGCGCGATTTGCCGGCTTCGACCATTCGACGCGGCCGCTTGAGCATTTCGGTAATCGCGGCAATCGAGAAGCCGAGCGAGCGCATGCGCAGGATGCGGCCGAACGTTTCGAGATCGGCGGGGGTGTACATGCGATAGCGTCCGCCGCTGCGGGCTGGGACCACGAGGTTCAGCTCCTCGTAATACTTCAAGGTGCGCGCGGTGACGCCGAGCGCGGCAGCTGCCTGACCAACGGTCAATAGCGATGCCTCGTCCGGCGAGGCTGCGCCGGGGGCTGCCGGTAAAAGATCTGCGGGCATGAACGTGCCTCCGATCGAATGATGGACGGAATATTAGCACAACATGTACGTGAACGTACAGGTTTGGGTGAGTAATGAAACTGAATCGAAGGAGAGAGGGGGGGCGGCGCAAAGGCAATCGGCCCGGGGAGCATGGACGCCTGAAACGTCGCTGCTGCCCGGGCCGATGGGAGGGAGGGGGGGGCGGAGGGGAACTAGCGCGCAGCCAGATTCGGCGCAGTTTCCCAGCGAATTGCACGGACACCGGCGGTGTCGCCGAGCGTCGAGACAAGGTGTACGAGCGCGGCGCGGCCACTGCGGTCGCAACGCAACACGTAGTCGAGTTCCAGCAGGTAGCCGCCGGAACGGTCGACGCGGGTCGCCACTTCGGGCGAGATCCGCTGCGCGCGAAGGGCGTTACGCACGGTGGCGTCGATGGTGTCCGCCCGGGACGCCAGCGTCAGCACAACGAGGCGGTACTGGGGCGACGGATGCGACGTCGTGGCGTGGGGCGCCGGCGTGGCATTCGATGTGGCAGATGCCGGTGCGAGACGGGTGCGAGCGCGATCGAACAGCGACGGGATAAGCATTTGCAGCGTCATGGTGTCCTCCTGATTCAAGGGCCTGAGACGGCGGATGCCGGGGCTTGGCGATGCATCGTGTGGCATCGACGGCCGCTTCCGGGCCGTGGAGGGCGCAGGAGGCGTACGTATAACGTCACTGATACAGGAATTCGACGCAAGCGTCGGCAGGCTTGATCGCGCCTCGGATAACCGACGATGCCATGTCGGTCGCATGGTGGCGCTAAGAAGCGTGCCTTGTTCTGGATGACGCATCGTCATCCATCAAACAAACGCTGAACTGCGGTGATAGGTGCGGGAAATCTGAGTCGCTTGCCGAAGTTTTGGATAACGCTGACGTCATCGGGATTCGGTGCGCTCGATGCACTACCGCTGCGGTATTGAGCCCGGCAGCGGCAGTCGGAGGACGACTGCGGGTTACCGGGCCAACGCCTCGCCGGTCATTGCCGACGCTTGCGTGCTACTAGAGCAACTGCCCACGGAAAACTCCGTCGTAATTGGAAAGCACTCATTCTAGGGATTTGATGCGCGTCTGTAAAGAAAATGGCGGGATTTCGCGGCATTTTGTCGCGAAATTGACGACATTTCTCCAGAAAAAGGCGATTTTTTAATGCGCAGTCGCTGATTGCACCAATCGCGCCGCTTGCCTGTTGCGAAGCCCTGATCGGCTCAGTCAGGCAGCACCTTGCCGGGATTCATCAGCCCGAGCGGATCGAACGCCGACTTGAGCGCGCGCATCAGCGCGATTTCCACGGGCGATTTGTAATGGGCGGACGCGTCGCGCTTGAACTGTCCGAGGCCGTGCTCGGCGCTGATCGTGCCACGATGTGCATGCACGCTGTCGTGGACGGCGGTGGTGACGGGTGTCTGATATTGCTTGAGGAAGGCGGCGGGGTCGATGCCGTCGGGTGCCATCACGTTGTAGTGCAGATTCCCGTCGCCGAGATGGCCGAACGTCACCATCCGCGCGCCCGGCGCAATGCGTTGCACGATGGGATCCGTCGCCGCGATGAACGCGGGTACCTGCGAGACGGGCACGGCGATATCGTGCTTGATGTTGAGGCCTCTCGCCGATTGCGCCAGCGGAATGCTCTCGCGCAGATGCCAGAGCGCGTTCGACTGGGCGAGGCTGTTGGCGACGATGGCGTCACGCACGATGCCCTGCTCGATGGCCGCATTCAAGATCCGTTCAAGCAGCTCGCGCGCATGCGCCTCGCTCTCGTTGTCGGAGAGTTCGAGCAGTACCGACTGCGCGTAGGGTTGGGAGAACGGGTAACGCTGTGACGTGAAGACCTGAGCGACCAGTTGCAGACAGAAATCGGACATCAGTTCGAAGCCTGTGAGCAACGGCCCAGCCATGCGCTGCGCAAGATTCAGCAAAGCGAGGGCGTCGGCGGGGCTGTCGAGCGCGGCAAGCGCCGTCATGCGTGCGGCGGGTTGCGCGAAGAGTTTCAGCGTCGCCGCCGTGATCAGGCCGAGCGTGCCTTCCGCGCCGATGAACAGATCGCGCAGATCGTATCCGGTGTTGTCCTTGCGCAGGCCGCGCAGGCCGTCCCACAACTCGCCCTGCGGCGTGACGACTTCCAGACCCAGACACAACTCGCGCGCGTTACCGTATCTCAGCACCGCCGTGCCCCCTGCGTTCGTCGCCAGATTGCCGCCGATGGTGCAACTGCCTTCGGCCGCGAGGCTCAGCGGGAACAGGCGCTCGGCGGCTGCGGCGGCGACCTGCACATTGGCGAGGAGGCACCCGGCTTCGGCGGTCAGCGTCAGGTTATCGGCGTCCACCTGCCGGATGCGGTCGAGGCGTCGCAGGCTAATGACGACCTGACGCCCGCTGGTGTCGGGCGTCGCGCCGCCGGCCAAGCCGGTGTTTCCCCCTTGGGGCACCATCGGCACGCCATACGCCACGCACAGACGCACAAGCGCGGCGGTCTGGGCGGCATCGGCGGGACGCAGGACGGCGAGCGCGTGACCCACATACCGTTTGCGCTGGTCGGTGAGGTACGCGCCGGTGTCGGTGTGCTCGGTCAGCACATGATCGCGACCGAGCAGGTCGCGGCAAGCGGTGAGGAATTCGGCGTGGTTCATCTGACGAATGCGGGGCGAGGGCGGGGGCGGGGGCGGGAAGGCAGGCAGAGCGGGGAGCGCATCTCCTGAAGCGCAATCGCGGCGCGTTAGCGGGCGCTCGCCGCCCGGGCTTTCGCGGCGCGCTTGAAGGGGCGTAGATAAAAGACGGTCGCGAAGAAAAAGACCAGCGACAGCGCCGTCTCGATCCAGGCAAGCGTGACGGACGGGCCGGTATCGCTCATGCCACGCACCACGCCTTCCGCCAGGAATAGCAGGATGAACATGCTCGACCACTGAAGCGTATACAGATCGCCGCGAAGTACGCCGCGCAGCGGCAGGAGCAAAAGCAACGCCTTGAGCACCAGCCACGAACCGCCGGGACGCAACGGTGCCAACCACAACTCCCAGGCCACCGACAACGCGATCAGCGCCAGCAAGCTAGCGATACTCACCCACCGCAACCCATGCGCGTGCCCCGGCGTGGCTGCGCTACGGACATCGACATGCGGGAGGTCGTGCTGATGGTCGGGCGGTGTGGCAGTCATGGGCTTGTCTCGTGGCCTGTACTACTGGCACTAGTACTGCGGAAAGTGTTCATTCTGCCAGCTTGCAGGCCGCGCGTGCGAGTCGTGCGCCGAGTGCCGAGGCCAACTGACGTTCGTCCGTCGAGAGCGGATTGCCGTCGTGTGCGAAGTGCGTCGCACCGTAAGGCGAGCCGCCGGTGCGCGTGCTCGAGAGCGCGGGTTCGGTGTACGGAAGCCCCATGAGCAGCATGCCGTGGTGCAGCAACGGAATCATCATCGACAGCAGCGTGCTTTCCTGGCCGCCGTGGAGACTGGCGCTGGACGTAAACACGCACGCGGGCTTGCCAGCGAGCGCGCCGGATAACCACTGGGGCGTGGTGCCGTCGAGAAAGTACTTCAGCGCGGCGGCCATGTTGCCGAAGCGGGTCGGCGAGCCGAGCGCGAGACCCGCGCACTCCTCCAGATCGCGCAGTTCGACGTACGGCGGGCCGCTGTCCGGAATATCCGGTGCGCTCGCTTCGCATACCGTCGACACGGCGGGCACGGTGCGCACGCGCGCCTGAGCGCCGGGCACGCTGTCGATCCCGGCGGCGATGCATTGGGCGAGTTGTGCGGTCGTGCCGTGACGGCTGTAGTACAAAACGAGGATTTCAGTCATTGATGCGAGTGAGCGAGGGATCGAATGCGAGCCGGTTGACCGGTATCGCTGGCTTTCCATCTTTCGGCGCAGGCAGGCAACCCTGCCAAAGCCGCGCGTCCTGAGTGAAAAGCCTGCGAAAAGTGCGGGTATTATAGGGCGTTCCTGGTGGCGTGAATGCATGGCAGGGCGGATGCGGCGGATGGCGTTCGACCTGCTGCCGTCGCCAGATTCGTGTCACGTTTTCGTACCCATGTTCTGTCCGCGTCGTGTCTGACTAGTGCTTGGGCGGTGCTTGAGTGGTGCTTGTGTAGTGTCTGGTAAGGAGCCCGATTTGTTCAAACTGTCCCGCATCAACTGGAATAACGTTCGTCAACTGCTGAGGTACGCGCTCGCGCGGGCACAGGACGATCGGATTCCCCAAGTGGCGGGCAGTCTGACGTTCACCTCGATTCTGTCGATCGTGCCGTTGTTCGCCGTGACGTTCGCCTTGTTCACGGCCTTTCCGATTTTCAATTCGTTTCGCGACGCGCTTCAGGGCTTTCTGCTCGAGCACCTGATGCCGGAGAGCGTCAACGCGCAGATATTCAATTACCTGAATCAGTTCGCCTCGAAGGCGAAGAGCCTGACGGCGTTCGGCCTGATCGGTTTGCTCTTCACCTCCGTGCTGACGTTGATGACGATCGAGTCGGCGTTCAACGTCATCTGGCGTGTGCCGCGTCCGCGGCCGCTGGCCCAGCGTCTGCTCATCTACTGGAGCCTGCTGACGCTCGGACCGCTGCTGTTCGGTGTGAGTCTGTCGATTAGTTCCTACGTCTTCACGCAGTCGATGTCGCTGGTGAGCACCTTGCCGCCCGCCGTGGCGTCGCTGCTCAGTCTGATTCCGCTCGCGCTCACGAGCGTGGCGTTCATGCTGATGTACGTCTACATGCCGAACTGCAAGGTCGACTGGCGCGACGCGCTGGTGGGCGGGGTGGTGGCGGCGCTGGCGTTCGATCTGACCAAGCGCGGCTTCGGCATGTACATCCGGCAGTTTCCGACCTATACGGCGGTATACGGGGCCTTTGCGGCCGTGCCGATCTTCCTGCTCTGGATTTACCTGTCGTGGCTCGTGGCATTGGTCGGTGCGACGATCACATCGGTCCTCCCCGCGTTGCGCCTTGGACATTTCCAGTATCCGCGCTTCCCCGGCAGCGACTTGCTCGACGGCCTGACGCTCATCCATCTGCTCAATCAGGATCGTGAAGCCGGTGGCGGTGGTTACACGACGCAGCAACTGGCGCGCACCATGCGCACGAGTCTCGAACACGCCAACGAACTGCTGTGCCGCCTCGAACGCATGGGCTGGGTCGGACGCATGACCATGCAACCCCCCGCCGAGCGTTGGTTGCTGCTCGCAAACCCACGCACGACGACCCTGTCACCGCTCGTTGCCCAACTGGCACTCAACGTCGACGAACTGGCGCGGCAGATGGAGCGTCATGCGCTGGACGGTGCGCACGTGGCCGAGATCCTGCGCGAAGGGAAGTGGGACGTGCCGCTGGCCGATGCGCTCCCGCGAGATCCGTCGTCACCCGATGTGGACGCGTCGGACGAATCAAACGTACCGGAAGCGTCGGAAGCATCGGAAGCGCCGGAACCGTCGGATCAGGGCGATTCGCGCGCCGACACCCGCCGTGGGGCCGACACGCCTTCGACGCAAGACGTCCGGCACTGGACTCCCGCGCCCGGCAAGCGCTAAAGCTTGATGCGGCCGACGCAGATGTCGCGAAACATCACCCAGTCACCCATCAGACTGTAGATGGGATGCCGAAACGTGGCGGGCCGATTCTTCTCGAAGAAGAAATGCCCGACCCACGCGAACGCATAGCCGCAGACGACTGCCGCAAGCAGCCACCACGCATTGCCCGTCGCAGCGAACGTCACCAGAAAAGCGATCACGCCCCACGAGCCGACGAAGTGCAGCCGACGGCATGTGGTATTCCGGTGTTCGCCAAGATAGAACGGGTAAAAGTCCGCGAACCGGTCGAACGTTCGTGATGCCGGTGCGGGGTCATGGCCCTCGGTCATGGCAAGCCTCCTTGTTCTGGTGGGCGAAAGTGACGCGGCGACTTTGCGACGCCGCGCGTCCCGATCTCGTTACCTCGGTCCTGCAAGCATCAAACTTGACCGGATCAGTCTTGCACGAATCGCTTGAGCGTATCGAGCAGTGCATCCGGCTGCTCCGTCATGATGGCGTGGCCAGCGTTGACGAGTTCCACCGTGACCGGCGCACCGTTCTCGCGCAAGGCATCGAGCAGGGCCTGCGCGGCGCGTGGCGGCGTCATCTGGTCGCGCTGCCCCAACACGGCCAGCACCGGGCACTGAATCCGTGCCGCGGCTTCCATGCCCTGATCGTAGCCGTTGCAGGCATCGAAATCCGTGAGAAACACCTTGGCCGGATTTCGTTGCGCAACACGCTCCATCAACCGCTGGTTGCCGCCCCATGTCCAGAATCCCGGCCCCGGCGCGGAAGGCTTGGCCGCCAGCGTGCTGTGCGACCAGGCGTTGACCAGTGCGATGGCCTCCGGTTCGCGCTCGGCGGCGGCGCTGAGTAACGTATCGGCGACCTTCATCGGGTAGGCCGTGCCCACCAGCGCGATACGCGAGACCCGTGCCGGATGGCGTGCCGCCGCGTCCAGCGCGATCAGCGACCCCATGCTGTGGCCTACCCATGTTGCACGCGCCACACCCGCCGCGTCGAGCACTGCGACCACGCAATCCGCCATCTCACCGATGGTCTTCAATGGCGCGCCGGTGCTGCGATGATGTCCCGGCAGATCGAGCGCGAGCACGTTCATGCCGTGATGCGCCAGATATCGACTCTGCAATCCCCAGACACTGTGATCGTGCTGTGCGCCGTGCAGGAAGACGACGGTCGGCTGCGCCGGTTGGATGGGCTTGCCTGCGGTGTAGGCGTAGACGTTATTGCCGGCAATGTCGAAATTCATCGTGCCTGCCCCTTCGAAGACGATTTCACCGCTGCCTTGAGGCCGCGCTTGAGGTCCTGAATCAGATCGTCGGCGTCTTCCAGGCCGATGGACAGGCGTACGGTGCCTTCACCGATACCGGCCGCGGCGAGGGCGGCGGCGTCCATGCGGAAGTGCGTGGTGGACGCGGGATGAATCACCAGCGAGCGCGCGTCGCCGACGTTCGCGAGGTGCGAGAACAACTGCAACGCTTCAATGAATCGCCGACCCGCTTCGCGGTCGCCTTTCAGGTTGAAACTGAACACGGCACCGGCACCACGCGGGAGTAACCGTTTCGCTAGCGCGTAATCGGGGTGCGAGGGCAACTCGGGGTAGGCGACGCTCTCGACCGCTTCGTGACCCGCGAGGAATTCGACAACCTTGCGTGCATTCTCGACGTGGCGTGCCATGCGCAGCGGAAGTGTTTCGATCCCCTGAAGCAGTTGCCAGGCAGCCTGTGGGTGAAGGCATGCGCCGAAATCACGCAACCCTTCGCGTCGTGCGCGCAGCAGGAACGGCGCGACGGAGCTTTCCTCCGCGAAGACCATGCCGTGGAAGCCGTCGTACGGTTCGGTCAGTTCGGGAAATTTGCCGCTCTTCTCGAAATCGAACGTGCCGCCATCGATCAGCACGCCGCCGATGGTCGTGCCGTGGCCGCCGAGGAATTTGGTCGCTGAGTGATAAACGAGGTCCGCGCCGTGCTCGAAGGGCTGGATGAGCCATGGCGTCGTGAACGTGCTGTCGACGAGCAGCGGCACGCCCGCGTCATGCGCGATGCCGGCGACCTGCGCGATATCGAGCACATCGAGGCCGGGGTTCCCCAGCGTCTCGCCGAAAAACAGACGCGTCTCGGGGCGAACGGCCGCCCGCCAACCCGCCAGGTCACCGGGGCGAACGAACGTCGTTTCGATGCCGAACCGGCGCAACGTGTAGTGCAGCAGATTGTGCGAGCCGCCATAGAGCGCACTCGACGCCACGATATGCGCACCCGCCCCCATCAGTGTGGCGATGGCCAGATGCAGGGCGGCCTGTCCGCTCGCGGTAGCAATTGCGCCGACGCCGTTCTCCAGCGCAGCCATGCGTTCTTCGAAGACAGCGTTCGTCGGATTGGAAATCCGGGAATAAACATGTCCGGCGCGCTCCATATTGAACAGGGCGGCCGCCTGATCGGCGTCGGAGAACACGAAGGAGGTGGTCTGGTAGATCGGTGTGGCACGCGCCCCCGTGGTGGGATCGGGGGCTGCCCCGGCGTGCAGGGCGAGCGTATCGAAGTGCGGGACTGACATGTCGTGGATGGCCTCGCAGGTGGTGGACCGTGAACTTTACGTATACGGCAATCCTAGCACCACCTTCGTGCGCGCCGGCACGCATTACGGGGGTGATCAGGGAAATTGCGGTGTTGTCTTATGTCAGGGGTAAGGTGTTGTCCGAGAGGGGGCGCAGAATCGGCTGAAAACCCGCGTCGTACGGCCATGTCGGCGTCCTGCGCCTTTCCTTTTGGGGCGCTTTCCGATAGCATCCATCGAACAGGTTCCAATCACTATTTGACACGGAGACAGCGGGCGTACGCGCCGGCCATCCGTCTTGCAAGCCGAGTCCGGCAACGTCGGCGGCAGCGTTCTGCCACGATTGCCAGAGCAACACAATGAGGAGTGTGTGCCATGCGTGTGTCTGACATCCTGAAAGTGAAGGGCAACACCCTTTTCACCGTGACCCCGGAGACGTCGCTGGCAGATGCCGTCGACACGATGGCGGAGCATGACATCGGTTCGCTCGTCGTGATGGAGTACGGCGATCTCGTGGGCATGCTCACGTTCCGCGAGATCATCAACACGATCAGCAAGAACGGCGGCACGGTCGGCGGTTCCACGATTCGCAAGATCATGGACGACCATCCGCTGACCTGCACGCCCGAGACGGACGTCAACGAAGTGCGTCGCATGATGCTCGAGCGCCACGCGCGCTATCTGCCGGTCATGGAAAGCCGCACGCTCATGGGCGTGATTTCCTTCTACGATGTGGCCCGCGCGGTCGTCGAAGAGCAATCCTTCGAGAACCGTATGCTCAAGGCCTATATTCGCGACTGGCCGGCCGAGGAAGCGGAAAACGCAAAGTGAGTGAGGCCAGTCAGCGCGAGGCTCGCGGCGACGGCCACCAATCACGACTGCTGAAGGAACGCCGTTTCGCGCCGTTCTTCTGGACGCAGTTCCTCGGCGCGATGAACGACAACGTGTTCAAGATCGCGTTCACGTCGCTCGTCACGTACCACGCATCGCTTTTTCAGGACGTCGACGGCAAGACTGCGGCGTTCCTGATCTCGGCCATTTTCATCGCGCCATTTCTCCTGTTCTCCGCGACCAGCGGACAGATTGCCGACAAGTGGGACAAGGCTCGGCTGATCCGCTTCGTCAAGACGCTGGAGATTGCCATCATGGTCGTGGGCGCTGCCGGGTTCGTCTGGACGAGCGCGCCGTTGCTGTACGTCTGCACGTTCCTGATGGGCTTGCACTCGACGCTGTTCGGGCCGGTGAAGTATGCGTATCTCCCACAGCACCTCGCCAATCATGAGCTGGTTGGTGGCAACGGGCTCGTTGAAATGGGCACGTTCGTGGCGATTCTCGTCGGCACGATTATCGGCGGCGAGTTAGCGGGAGCGGGCGCAGGCGCACTGCCGTGGATCGGCGGCGTATGTATCGGTCTGGCGGTGCTAGGGCGTCTGGTCTCCACCTGGGTGCCGCAAACCGCTGCCGCGCAACCGGACCTGCGCATCAACTGGAATCCGTTCACCGAGACGTGGCGAAATCTGCGCATCGCGCGCAACGACCGCGCGGTGTTTCAGAGCCTGCTCGGCATTTCGTGGTTGTGGTTTCTCGGCGCCACGTTCCTTGCATCGTTCTTCAATTTCTCGCGCGACGTGCTGGGGGCGAACCCCGACGTCGTGACATTGCTGCTGGCCATGTTCTCCGTCGGCATCGGCATGGGATCGCTGCTCTGCGAGCGGCTCTCGGGTGGCAAGGTGGAAATTGGGCTGGTGCCGTTCGGGTCCATCGGCATGACGGTATTCGCCGTCGATCTGTACTTCGCGAGCCGGGGCGGCGCGCCCGGTGGAGCGTTGCTGACGGTCGGGCAGTTCGTTTCGCAACCCGCGCATTGGCGCATCCTCGCCGATCTGTTCCTGCTGGCGATGTTCGGCGGCTTCTACAGCGTGCCGTTGTATGCCCTGATTCAAAGCCGGAGTGCGCCTTCGCATCGCGCGCGCATCATTGCGGCGAACAATATTCTGAACGCGCTATTCATGGTCGTCTCTGCGCTGATGGCCATGATGCTCACGAAAGCCGGGCTGACCATCGATCAGCTGTATCTCGTGACCGGCATTCTCAACGCGCTCGTGGCCATCTATCTCTATACGTTGCTCCCCGAGTTCCTGATTCGCTTCGTGATGTGGTTAATGCTTCACACGATTTATCGGATCGAGGTGAAAGGTGCGGATCAGATTCCGGACGAAGGGCCTTGCGTGCTGGTGTGCAATCACGTGAGCTTTGCCGATGCGGTGGTGATCGGTGCGTCGATCCGTCGCCCGGTGCGTTTCGTGATGGACCATCGGATTTTCCAGATTCCCGTGCTGTCCTGGTTCTTCCGGACGGTGGGTGCCATTCCGATTGCACCGGCACATGAAGACGCAGCGGGTCTGGAGCGGGCCTATGCGCAGATTGCCAAAGCGCTCGACGCGGGGGATGTGGTTTGCATCTTCCCGGAGGGCAAGCTTACGGCGTCGGGCGACCTGCAAGTGTTTCGGCAGGGCGTGCAACGCATCATCGAGCGTTCGCCTGTGCCGGTAGTGCCGATGGCGCTGCGTGGGCTGTGGGGCAGTTTTTTCTCGCGGCATGGCGGGGCAGCGATGACGCGCCCGTTCAAGCGAGGCATTCTGAACCGGCTGGAGCTGGTGATCGGCGAGCCGGTCGCGCCGGCGCAGGCGACGCCCGAATCGTTGCGCGACAAGGTACTCAAGCTTCGCGGCCCCTGGCCGGTATAATAGGCAATTCCCGTCACACCCCAATCTGATCCCCGTATGTCTGGCAATACGCTTGGAACCTTGTTTACCGTTACCACTTTCGGCGAATCGCATGGCCCGGCCATCGGCTGTGTGATCGATGGATGTCCGCCGGGAATGGCGCTGACGGAAGCCGACATTCAGGTGGAACTGGATCGCCGCCGCCCGGGTACGTCGCGTCACGTCACGCAGCGTAACGAGCCGGATGCCGTCGAGATTCTCTCTGGCGTATTCGAAGGTGTGACGACGGGCACGCCCATCGCCTTGCTCATTCGCAATACCGATCAGCGCAGCAAGGACTACGGCAACATCGTGCAGACGTTCCGTCCCGGACACGCCGATTACACCTATCTGCAGAAATACGGCGTTCGCGACTATCGCGGGGGCGGACGTTCGTCGGCGCGTTTGACGGCACCGGTCGTGGCAGCAGGTGCGGTGGCGAAGAAGTGGTTGGCGGAGCGCTTTGGCGTGCAGGTACGCGGCTGTATGACGCAGCTCGGCGATATCGAAATTCCTCAGACCGATTGGTCGCAAGTGCCTCAGAACCCGTTTTTTGCCGCCAACGCGGAGGTTGTCCCGCAGTTGGAAACGTACATGGACGATCTGCGTAAGGCCGGCGATTCGGTCGGTGCGAAGTTGCGTGTGATCGCGACGGGTGTACCGGTCGGTCTTGGGGAGCCGCTGTTCGATCGTCTGGATGCCGACATCGCGCACGCCATGATGGGATTGAATGCCGTCAAGGGTGTCGAGATCGGCGCGGGCTTCCGCAGCGTGACGCAGAAAGGGTCCGAGCATGGCGACGAGCTGACACCGGAGGGCTTTGTCGGCAACAATGCCGGCGGGATTCTGGGGGGCATTTCGACGGGCCAGGACATCGATGTCTCGATTGCCATCAAGCCGACGTCGAGTATCCGTACGCCGCGTCAGTCGATTGACATCAACGGACAGCCGTCGACGGTAGAGACGTTTGGCCGTCACGATCCGTGCGTCGGCATTCGCGCGACGCCGATTGCCGAGGCATTGCTGGCGCTCGTGTTGATCGACCATGCGTTGCGTCATCGTGCGCAGTGCGGTGATGTTCAGGTGAACACGCCTGTCATCCCGGCACGCGCACCGGATTAAGCGGAGTCAACTGAGTCAGTTGAGTGAGGCGGGGTGAGCCGACCCGCTGAGCCGATAAAAAAACGCCAGACAGTGAGTCTGGCGTTTTTCACTTCTGCGGCCGCATTTTTTCGTTGACGAGATCACTCGCGACATTGTGTGATGGGCTGTTCGCCCTTGGCGGTGTATAGCGTGCCTTCGGGGCCTTTGCTCCACCAGATGAGTGTGCGCCCGACGTGCTTTTCTCCACTCGCTGCGCGTGCCGGCTTGAGCACCTCGCGTTTGCCCATCCAGTACAGCGTGACATCGCCACCGAGGTTGTGATCGTCGTAGACAAGCACGGCGACGTGCTGGTTATCGCACAGATAGCTCACCGTCTTGGCCTGGACGGCGCCGCCGGTCAGTGCGAGGGCGCTTGCCAACGTCGCGCCCGACATCCATACGGAAATTCTCGACATCATGCCTCCTGTGTGGACAAACAAAAACCGCCGGGCGAACCGGCGGCGATACAACGTCACATATTCGGGTAGTTCGGGCCACCGCCGCCTTCCGGCGTGACCCACACGATGTTCTGCGTCGGGTCCTTGATGTCGCACGTCTTGCAGTGCACGCAGTTCTGGGCGTTAATCTGCAAGCGCTCGGAATCGTCGTCGTTCTTCACGAACTCGTACACCCCAGCCGGGCAATAGCGTTGTTCCGGCCCGGCGTACTCACTCAGATTGATACCGACAGGCACGCTCGCGTCCTTGAGCGTCAGGTGAGCCGGTTGGTTCTCTTCGTGATTGGTGTTCGAAATGAACACCGACGACAGACGGTCGAACGTGAGCTTGCCGTCCGGCTTCGGATAGACGATCGGCTGGCATTGTGCGGCCGGCAGCAGGCATTCGTGGTCGGCCTTCTTGCGGTGAATCGTCCAGGGCATCTTGCCGCCGAGCAGCTTTTGCTCGATGCCGGTCATGAGCGTAGCGACCGTCAAACCCTTCTTGAACCACTGCTTGAAGTTGCGCGCCTTGTTCAGTTCTTCGTGCAACCAGGATTGCTCGAACGCCACCGGGTAGGTCGTCAGCTCATCGCGCTGGCGATCTGCCGTGACGGCATCGAACGCGGCATCGGCGGCCATCATGCCGCTCTTGATGGCAGCGTGACTACCCTTGATGCGGCTGACGTTGAGGAAGCCGGCTTCGCAGCCCACCAGCGCACCGCCCTTGAACACCAGCTTCGGCAGCGCCAGCAATCCGCCCGCCGTGATGGCGCGGGCACCGTACGAAATGCGCTTGCCACCTTCGAGGAAATGACGGATCGACGGATGCGTCTTGTAGCGTTGGAACTCTTCGAACGGCGACAGATACGGATTGCTGTAGTCCAGACCGACGATGAAACCGACAGCCACCTGATTATTCGGCAGATGGTAGAGGAACGAACCGCCGTAGGTGCTCGAATTGAGCGGCCAGCCCGCCGTGTGAATCACCAGCCCTTCCTTGTGCTTGGACGGATCGATTTCCCACAATTCCTTGATGCCCAGACCGTACGCCTGCGGGTCGCGACCCTCATCGAGGTTGAACTTGCGCGTCAACTGGCGGCCCAGACTGCCGCGCGCACCTTCCGAGAAGATCGTGTATTTGGCGTGCAGCTCCATGCCCAGCTGGAAGTTCTCGGTGGGCTCGCCGTCCTTGCCGACGCCCATGTTGCCGGTCGCCACGCCCATGACCGCACCGTTTTCGTCGTAAAGCACTTCGGCGGCAGGGAAGCCCGGGAAGATCTCGACGCCCAGCGCTTCGGCCTGCTGGCCGAGCCAGCGCACGACATTGCCCAGGCTGATGACGTAATTACCGTGATTCTGGAAGCAGGCCGGCAGCAACCACGAGGGCGTGGAGGTTGCGCCCGTTTCGCTCAGGAACAGGAAACGGTCTTCGACGACGGGGGTGTCGAGCGGTGCGCCGAGTTCCTTCCAGTTGGGGATGAGTTCGGTCAGGGCTTGCGGATCCATGACCGCGCCAGACAGGATGTGGGCCCCGATTTCCGAGCCTTTTTCCAGGACGCAGACGGAAATTTCCTTGCCCGCTTCCTGTGCGCGTTGCTTCAAACGGATAGCCGTGGACAGGCCGGCCGGACCGCCGCCAACAATGACGACGTCATACTCCATCGACTCCCTCGGGCCGTACTGCTCAAGCAGCTTGGGATCCATTGATGCTCCTGTTATAAACGTTAGAATTCGTGGGTGCGGCCATTTTCCGGGAATGGGGAACACCTCGCAACCGCATATTAATAGTACGGTCGTGCGATTTGGTAGGTAGGAAGCTCTAGCGGCGAGCCGGGTGGCGACGCCGTTGCTCAACGGGTGTCGAGGCACGAGGGAGAAGACGATGGGGCGTTCGCTGAATCTGGAAGGCAAGGTCGCAATGGTCACGGGGGCGTCGAGCGGGCTTGGCATGCAGTTCGCCAAGGTGCTCGCGCAGGCGGGCGCGAAGGTCGTGCTGGCCAGCCGTCGCGTGGAGCGACTCAAGGAATTGCGGGCGGAAATCGAGTCCCAGGGCGGCGCGGCGCACGTTGTGCCGCTCGATGTCACGGACTACGACAGCATCCGTGCCGGCGTGGCGCATGCCGAGACCGAGGCCGGTGCCATCGACATTCTGATCAACAACTCCGGGGTGTCCACCCAGCAAAAGCTGATCGACGTGACACCGCAAGACTTCGATTATGTCGTCGATACGAACACGCGCGGTGCATTCTTCGTGGCGCAGGAAGTGGCCAAGCGCATGATCCGTCGCAGCAAGGGCGATCCGCAACGGCAACATCGGATCATCAATGTGGCCTCGGTTGCCGGACAACGGGCGATTTCCATGCTCGGTGTCTATTGCATGAGCAAGGCAGCGGTGATTCACATGACCCGTTCGATGGCGCTCGAATGGGGGCGTTACAACATCAATGTGAATGCGCTCTGTCCGGGGTATATCGATACCGAAATCAACCACGATCATTGGCAGACCGAAGCCGGCCGCAAACTGATTCAAATGCTGCCGCGCCAGCGCGTTGGCGAACCCGGTGACCTTGATGGGTTAATTCTGCTTCTGGCCTCAGATGATTCCCGTTTTATTAATGGCTCAATCATGACCATCGACGACGGTCTGGCGGTGGGCTGAACGCAACGGCCGTCAGAAGGCCGCCGGGCAACGCCATCGAGGGCGGCCGGCCGATTGCGCAGGCTCGCTGCAATGCGGCAATCGGGGATTGTCCGAGGCAGTCAGCGCACTGACGACGAGCGCATAATTTCCCGGCGCTCCTGAACGCTTATTGACGTTCATTGACGCACAGCGGATCACGAAGGACGTCGCGTTGACGTCGGATCCCGAATCATCTCGAGGACAACATGCGTAATCAAGGCTGGCGGGGGCTCGTCGGAGTCGCGCTTGCCCTCGCCGCAATCGCGCTGCCAGTGGCCGCGCAACCTTACAAGGCCGAATACACGCTGTCGATCGTGCCCGACGGCGGCACACCGTGGGGCAAGGGCACGCAGCTCTGGGCGGACATGGTGCGCGAGCGCACGCAGGGGCGCATCAACATCCGGCTCCACCCCAACGCCACGCTCATGGGCGGCGATCAGACGCGCGAATTCACGGCGCTGCGTCAGGGCGTCATCGACATGGCTGTCGGCTCGACGATCAATTGGTCGTCGGCGATTCCCGAGTTCAACATTTTCTCGCTGCCGTTCCTGCTGCGCGGGTATCGCTCGCTCGACGCGCTCACACAGGGCGAAGTCGGACGTGAGCTCTTCCGTCGCGTGGAGGAGCAGGGGGTCGTGCCGCTGGCGTGGGGGGAGAACGGTTTTCGCCAGGTGACCAATTCGCGTCGCGCGATTCGCTCGCCGGAAGATATGAGAGGACTGCGCTTTCGCGTTGTCGGCTCGCTACTGTTCAACGATATCTTCACGGCGCTCGGTGCAGTGCCCACTCAGATGACGTGGGGCGAGGCCATTCGCGCATTGCGAGCCCGTAAGATCGACGGTCAGGAAAATCCGATCACGATATTCAACAATACGCGGCTCGATACTGTCGGGCAGCGCTATTTGACGGTATGGGATTACGTGGCCGACCCCATCGTCTTCGTCGTCAATCGTCAGGTATGGGATAGCTGGTCGCCGCAGGATCGCGATATCGTGCGCGACGCGGCGGTAGAGGCGGCGCGCTTCGAAGTCACGCTGGCGCGTGAGGATCTGCTCAGCAGCGGGCAGGGGATGTGGGAAAGCCTGGAAGCTCGCGGGGTGAAGGTCACGCGGCTGACCCCCGAGCAGCGCCAGCGCTTTGTCGACGCGACTCGGCCCGTCTACGTGAAGTGGAAGGCGCTGGTCGGGCGCGATCTGGTCGAAAAGGCCGAAGCGGCCGTCAGGGATGAGTCGATCAGCAGCAAGTCGCCATCCGTCGGGACGCGCAAGTAAGACGCAGGCCCGTCGCATTGCCGGATGTCGCGCGGTATATCGGACGCGTTGGACGCTTTCGGTGCTTTCGATGTTTTGGCAGCTTCGGAATCTTCCGATACCAAGCCCTCTCGTCATTCCTAAATGGCGGCGCGTCGAGGTGAATCTCGGCAGTCTGGCACGCGCCACGCCATGCGAAGCGCTACACTTTATCCCCATGACGCCCTGTCAATTCACGGCAGGGCGTCGATTTTCATCATGGGGAATTGCAGTGTCGTCTGAGTACAAAGAAGTCTTTCGTATGAGCATGCCCATTCGCTGGGGCGATATGGACGCCTTCGGGCATGTCAATAACACCGTGTACTTTCGTTACATGGAGCAGGTGCGTATTTCGTGGCTGGAAACGCTGGACATTGCGTCGGAAGAGCGTGATACGGGCGAGGGCCCCGTCATCGTCAATGCCAACATGACGTTCCTGCGTCAATTGCGATACCCCGGCGATATCGAGTGCCGCATGTTCATCGGTGCGCCGGGACGTAGCAGCATCGACACGCGCTTCGAACTGCGCCGCGCCGATACGCCGGACATTCTCGTGGCCGAAGGCGGCGCGAAAATCGTCTGGGTGAATTATCAAGCGGAGAAGTCGGTGCCGTTGCCGGAGGCCGTGCGCACGTTGGTCGCCGAGGGCTGATATTCAGTTGCCGAGCAGGCGTTGAACAAGTTCCGTTGCCGTGCCGGCACCGTATTTCTGCATGAGGCGGGCGCGGTAGATGTCGACGGTTCGCGGGCTGATCTCGAGAATTTTGCCGATCTGCTTGCTCGTTTTGCCTTGCACGAGTTGCGCCGCAATTTCGCGTTCACGGGCCGTTAGCGCGACGGCGACGCGGCGTGTGGCGGAGATGTCTTCGAAGGTCCAGAGCCCGGCGGCGTGCGGATCCTTGACGTCGAGCGAGCGGCCCGTGACATGGCACCAGAACAATTCGCCGTTGGCGCGTCGCATGATGCGTTCGTCCGAATAGACGCCTTGCGTGCTCATGATCGGGGGAATACGTTCGCCGATGCGCTCGAATTCCTTCGGTGATGGGTACAGGACCTGAAAAGACTGGCCGATGAGCGTTTCGTGCGCGTAGCCGAATATCTTGCCGAGCTGGCGGTTGCAGTCCTCGATGATGCGCTGGCGCGAAATGACCAGACCGACGGGGGCGATGTGAAAAGCTGTCTGGTAATCGAACGTCGGCATTGGGGAAGATACGGGTCCGGTCGGGTCTTCCGCGTGGGCGCGGCGTGTGGCGGCCCGGTACGCGGGAAGATATGTAATTTCACGTATTGTGCCCCATTTGCGTGCCACCGTAAGCTCTGAGATTGCATGAGGTGCGCGGTCCGCGGTGTGTGTGGGCTGTCGCAAGCCTCGCAACGCGCGCTTGCGCGGCATAATTTCAATTCTCAACCGAGGGAAAGGGACAAACGATGAACAAGGTATACGCCAGCGCCAAGGAGGCGCTCGCCGGTGTCGTCGCAGACGGGCAAACGCTCGCCGTCGGTGGCTTCGGCCTGTGTGGCATTCCGGAGGCCCTGATCGCCGCATTGCGCGACTCGGGCGTCAAGGGGCTCACCTGTATCAGCAACAATGCGGGCGTCGACGGTTTCGGCCTCGGACTGCTGCTTGAGACGCGTCAGATCAAGAAAATGATCTCGTCGTACGTGGGCGAGAACAAGGAATTCGAGCGTCAGTATCTGGCGGGCGAACTCGAACTTGAATTCACGCCGCAGGGCACGCTGGCTGAAAAGCTGCGCGCCGGCGGTGCTGGTATTCCGGCATTCTTTACGAAGACGGGCGTGGGCACTGTGGTTGCCGAAGGTAAGGACACGCGCGAGTTCGACGGCGAGACGTACGTCATGGAGCGCTCGCTGCGTGCCGATGTGTCGCTGGTCAAGGCCGCCAAGGCCGACCGTGCTGGCAACCTCGTGTTCAATCGCACCGCCCGTAACTTCAATCCGATGGCCGCCATGGCCGGCAAGATCACCATCGTCGAAGTCGAAGAACTGGTCGAAACCGGTTCGATCGATCCGGACGACGTGCATCTGCCGGGGATCTTCGTTCAGCGCGTCGTGCTGAACGCACATCCGGAGAAACGCATCGAACAACGCACGGTACGTGCCAAGTAAGCGCCGAGATCAAGGAGATAACCATGGCATGGAATCGTGATGAAATGGCTGCGCGCGCGGCGCGAGAGCTTGAAGACGGCTTTTACGTGAATCTCGGCATCGGTTTGCCCACGCTGGTGGCGAACCATGTGCCGGACGGTATGGAAGTCTGGCTGCAGTCGGAAAACGGTTTGCTCGGCATCGGTCCGTTCCCGACCGAAGACGAAGTCGACGCCGACATGATCAACGCAGGCAAGCAGACGGTGACGACGCTCCCGGGCTCGTCGATTTTCTCGTCGGCCGATTCGTTCGCGATGATTCGCGGCGGTCACATCAACCTGGCGATTCTCGGTGCGATGCAGGTCAGCGAAAAGGGCGACCTCGCGAACTGGATGATCCCGGGCAAGATGATCAAGGGGATGGGCGGTGCGATGGACCTCGTCGCGGGCGTCGGTCGCGTGGTCGTGCTCATGGAGCACGTGGCCAAGGGCGATGCGCACAAGATCCTCAAGGCCTGCGATCTGCCGCTCACCGGCGTGGGCGTGGTCAATCGCATCATTACCGACCTCGGTGTGATCGACATCACGCCGGATGGCCTCAAGGTCATCGAACTGGCACCGGGCGTGACGAAGGAAGAAATCTCGCAGAAGACCGGGGCACAGCTCGATACGAGCGCTGTCTGAGGTCGAAGCGATTGCCGCCGATGGCCGGGTTGCCGGGCATCAGCGGCATCGGCAGTGCCGGATTGCTGAGGATGACCTGGGCCGTTGAACCCGGTCGTCGATGATGTAGGAAGTTGGACTGTGCAAGGCAAAACGGGCGGAGAATTTCTCCGCCCGTTTTGTTTTGGTGGTCAGCGTTGCTGGCTAGCGCGTGAAATGTCGCTTCAATGTCTTTGTCGCGGCCTTTTTCGCTTCACTGCGCCGTCCAGCCCCCATCCATATTCCACGCTGCGCCGCGGACTTGCGCCGCGGCGTCGCTGCACAGGAAAACGGCGAGCGCCCCGAGTTGCTCGGGCGTGACGAATTCGCCGGAGGGTTGCTTCTCGCCGAGCAGCGAACGCTTGGCTTCATCCCCAGACAGCTTGTCACGGGCGGCGCGGTCGTCCACCTGCTTTTGCACGAGCGGCGTGAGCACGAAGCCCGGACAGATCGCGTTGGCCGTCACGCCGGTCTGCGCATTTTCCAGCGCCGTGACCTTCGTCAGGCCGACGATGCCGTGCTTGGCTGCGACATACGCCGACTTGCCCGCCGAGCCGACGAGCCCATGGACCGACGCAATATTGATGATGCGTCCCCAGTTGCGGGTGCGCATGCCGGGCAAGGCAAGTCGCGTGGTGTGGAAGGCGGACGTCAGATTGATGGCGATGATCGCGTCCCATTTGTCCGTCGGAAAATCCTGAATCTCCGCGACGTGCTGAATGCCTGCGTTGTTGACCAGAATGTCCACGCCGCCGAATTCCGATTCGGCGTACTGCATCATCGCCTCGATCTCGCTTGCGCGACTCATGTCGGCCGCGTGATAGCCGACTTGCGTGCCCGTATGGCCCGCCTTCGCTGCGGCATCGGCGATGGCCTTGCGTGCTGCGTCGGCGTCGCCGAAGCCATTCGTGATGAGGGTGGCGCCTTGTGCCGCGAGTGCTTGTGCCATGCCCAGACCGATGCCGCTGGTCGAGCCGGTCACGAGGGCGATTTTTCCTTTCAGCATTGCATCGTCTCCGTGCGGGAGGAGGGTGGGGGAGGAATACGATGTCGACGAGCGTGGCCCGCGAACTGCGGTTTGATGCGACTCATGAGTGACCTCATTCTAGCTTACGGTTTGCGGCAAGCGCGGTAGAATTCGAGTCTGGAAACCGATCCGATGAGTCTGCCATGCCGAGTCACGCGCCGCGTCTGTCGAACGTTAAGTGTCTGAGTCCGTCCGGGCTGCATCGGATGGCTTATGCCGAGTGGGGCGATCCCGAGAACCCGCGTGTGCTGGTCTGTGTTCACGGGCTCACGCGCAGCGGTCGCGATTTTGACGCGCTGGCGAATGCGCTCGCAAACGACTACCGTGTGGTGTGCCCCGATGTGGTGGGGCGTGGTCAGTCGTCCTGGTTGCTGAACCCCGCGGGTTACGTTGTGCCGCAGTATGTCGCGGACATGGTGACGCTCATCGCCCGTCTCGGCGTCGCGACCGTCGACTGGTTCGGTACGTCGATGGGTGGCCTCATCGGCATGGGGCTCGCGGGTCTGCCGGATACGCCGATTCGTAACCTGTTGCTCAACGACGTGGGGCCGCATATCGATGCGCCAGCCCTTACGCGCATCGGGCAGTATGTTGGTATCCCGAAGCGATTTGCATCCATCGACGAAGGCGCAGATTACATCTGGTCGATCTCGTCGGCGTTCGGGCCGCATACCCGTGAGGAGTGGCTCGCATTGAGCGAGCCGTTGCTCAAGGCGGACGGCGATGGCTATGTGCTGCGTTACGACCCCTCGATCGGGGCGGCATTCTCGGCGGTGACGCCTGAGGCCATCGCGGCGGGAGAGGCCATGCTCTGGGCGTCGCTTGCCGCGTTCCCGGGGCGGACATTGATCGTGCGGGGTGAGCAGTCCGACCTGCTCTCGCGCACGACGCTTGACCAGATGCTGGCGCACGCGCAACACGCGCGCGCCGTCGAAATTCCCGGCGTGGGACACGCGCCGACCTTTGTGCATGCGGATCAGATCGAGATCGCACGCCGCTTTTATGAGGGATATGCCGACTGAGACGCGTCCGTGCGACGTGGCGTGGCGGTAGGTCCAGAGTCAGAAGAACACGAGGAGTCTTACATCATGGCAGTACAACGTTTCTACGTCGAAAAGCGCTGGTCGGACATGGCTGTGCACAATGGCACCGTCTATCTGGCCGGTCAGACCCCCGATGACCGCTCACAGGATATGGCGGGTCAGACACGTCAGGTGCTCGCGCATATCGATCGCCTGCTCGGTGAAGCGAACAGCGACAAGTCGCTCATTCTGTCCTGTCAGATCTTCATCTCGGACATGAAGTATTTCGGTGAAATGAATCAGGTGTGGGACGAGTGGGTGCCGGCAGGCAATGCGCCCCCGCGTGCTACGGTGCAGGCGTTGCTCGCCGACCCTGCCATGCTTGTTGAAATCGTGGTTGTGGCAGCTCAGCGCGAAAGCTGAGTGCACGACCCGCAACATCCGGGGCGCTGGACGCCCCGTGCTCCGACATGAACCAACATCAAGCACCGACATCCACTGAGTCGCGTTCGACGCCGGGTGTGGGTGATGCATCATTGCCCGCCACGCTGGATGACGCACTCGCGTTCGCTGCGACGCTGTGCGGCGAGCACGTCCTCTCGTCCGGCGAACCGATCATGGCGCATGCGCGCGGCATGATCGCGATTCTCGACACGCTGCGCGTGGACGAGGCGACGCACCAGGCGGCGGCGCTCTTTTCGGCCGTCGAATTCCTCCCCGATCCGCAGACGACGTTGACGCAGATGTTCGGTGCAGAAGTCGCCGCGCTCGTGATCGACGTGCGCAAGCTGCAACGGCTCTCGGGCGCTGGCGCGCGTGCCGCGCAGGCGATGCCGATCGATGGTCGTGACCGTGACGCCATCGCGGAGCGTAAGTCGCAAGTCGAAGGGCTGCGCAAGATGCTGCTGGCGTTTGCGCAGGACATTCGCGTTGTGATGATCCGGCTGGCGTCGCGTCTGCAATCGCTGCGCTGGTATGCGGCCGAGAAAAAGGCACCGCCCGAAGATATGCCGCACGAGGTGCTGGAGATCTACGCGCCGCTGGCCAATCGACTCGGTATCTGGCAACTGAAGTGGGAGCTTGAAGACCTCGCGTTCCGTTTCCTGGAGCCGGTCACGTACAAGCAGATCGCCAAGCTGCTCGAAGAGAAGCGCGTCGAGCGTCAGACGTTTATCGAAGGCGCGATCCAGCGGCTTCAGGACGAACTGTCGCGTGCGGGCGTCAAGGCCGAAGTGTCCGGGCGGCCGAAGCACATCTACAGCATCTGGAAGAAGATGCGCGGCAAGGCGGTCGATTTCGCCGAGCTTTACGATGTGCGTGCGTTTCGCGTGATCGTCGACGACATCAAGGATTGCTACACGGTACTCGGTATCGTCCATAACCTGTGGCAGCCGATTCCGAAAGAATTCGACGACTATATTTCGCGTCCGAAGCCGAACGGCTACAAGTCGCTGCATACGGTCGTCATCGGCGACGACGGGCGAGCGTTCGAAGTGCAGATTCGGACCAACGAAATGCACCACTTCGCCGAGTACGGCATTGCGGCGCACTGGCGCTACAAGGAAGCCGGGCAGCGGGGGTACGGCGGTGCGTTTTCGGCGAACGACGCTTACGACGAGAAGATCGCGTGGCTGCGTCAGTTGCTCGCGTGGAAGGATGATGTCGCCGATACCGTCGGAGTTGAGGCTGCCGTGCAGCCGTGGGAGCAGCTCAAGCGCGCGACGATCGACGATCACATCTACGTGCTCACGCCGCAGGCGCGTGTGATTGCGCTGCCGCAAGGGGCGACGCCGGTCGACTTCGCTTATCACCTGCATTCGGAGCTGGGGCACCGGTGCCGCGGTGCGCGTGTCGACGGTGCGATGGTGCCACTCAATACGCCGCTGCATAACGGGCAGACGGTCGAGATTGTTACGGTCAAGCAGGGTGGTCCGTCGCGGGACTGGCTCAATTCGCAGCTCGGGTATTTGCAGAGCCATCGGGCGCGTCAGAAGGTGCGTCAGTGGTTCAATACCATCGACCTCGAAGAAACGATTGCGCACGGTCGCACGATCATCGACAAGACGTTGCAACGCGAGGGCAAGACGTCCGTCAACCTCGAGGAGTTGGCGGCGCGTCTGGGTTTTCGCGCGCCGGACGATCTCTACGCGTCGATTGCGAAAGACGAATTTAGCCTGCGGCACGTCGAACAGGCGCTCTCGGGCAATCTGCCGGGGCCCGAGCCGAAGGACGACGACACGGTCGTCGCCAAAAAGAGTCTCGATACGAGCGTTGCGCAGGGTGCAAAGAGCGGTGTGCTGGTGGTGGGCGTCGGGGCGTTGTTGACGCAATTGGCCAAGTGCTGCCGGCCGGCGCCGCCGGATCCGATTGTGGGGTTCGTCACCCGGGGCAAGGGCGTGTCGATTCACCGTCAGGATTGCAGTAGTTTCCAGTCGATGAAGGCGCGCGCGCCCGAGCGGGTGATTCAGACGGCGTGGTCGTCCGATGTGCTCGAAGGGCGTGGCGTTGCGGCTTATCCGGTCAATATCCAGATCGAGGCGACGGATCGTCAGGGCTTGCTGCGCGACATCTCCGAAGTGTTTTCGCGGGAGAAACTCAATGTGACGGGCGTCAGCACGCAGTCGCGTGGTACGCAGGCGTTCATGCAGTTCACGGTCGAGGTGCGCGACGGCGGGCAGTTGCAGCGTGCCCTGGCGCAGTTGAGTGGTGTGACGGGTGTGGTGTCGTCGCGCAGACGTTGAAAGGGCTGTTGGTGGCGGGATTTGCCGGGGGAATTGCCCGGGGCCCGCCGCAAATATTCCGATGGGGCTCGACGTCGTGACCCCGCGCGAAAGCCTTGATTGATGCGGTTTTTCGTCGGCAGGCACAATAATCGCTTGGCGATGTGCCGAAACCTTGCTAGAATCTCGTTCTCTTGCAGTAGGCTCGTAGCTCAGCTGGTTAGAGCACCACCTTGACATGGTGGGGGTCGTTGGTTCGAGTCCAATCGAGCCTACCAACGAAATTTAATGCATTACAGTCCGCGAAACCCCGCAGACACAGGCGCTGGAAAACACTCATGTTGAAGACTGCCCGAACTTTCACAGTGGTGAAGGTGCGACGTTAAGTCGAGGGTGTTTTTCGTCTGGATGCAAGGAATGAAGAGACGGCCTCGACGACAGTCGAGGCCGTTTTTTTTCGTGGTTTGCCGCGTGGCGTGGGCCGCGCGTGACGTTTTTGCGCATGGGAGTGCGACATGATTTCGGTACGTTTGCCTGACGGTTCGCAACGCCAGTACGAAGCCCCGCTGACGGTGGCGCAAGTCGCCGGTTCGATCGGCACGGGTCTGGCCAAGGCTGCCCTGGCGGGCCGCGTCGACGGCAAGCTGGTCGACACGTCCTATCTGATCGATCGTGACGTGAGCCTCGCCATCGTCACGGACAAGGACGCCGACGGCCTCGACGTCATTCGTCACTCGACGGCGCACTTGCTGGCCTACGCCGTCAAGGAGCTGTTCCCCGAAGCGCAGGTCACGATCGGTCCGGTCATCGAAAACGGCTTCTATTACGATTTCTCCTTCCATCGTGCTTTCACGCCGGAAGATCTCGAAGCCATCGAGAAGAAGATGCACGAGCTCGCCAAGAAAGACGAGCCGGTGACGCGCGAAGTGTTGTCGCGCGACGATGCCGTGCGTCTGTTCCTGTCGATGGGCGAGAAGTACAAGGCCGAAATCATCGAATCGATCCCGGCCACGGACGAAATCGGTCTGTACCGCGAAGGCAAGTTCGTCGATCTGTGCCGTGGTCCGCACGTCCCGTCGACGGGCAAGCTCAAAGTCTTCAAGCTGATGAAGGTGGCCGGCGCCTACTGGCGCGGCGACGCGAAGAACGAACAGCTTCAGCGCATTTACGGCACGGCCTGGACGAAGAAGGAAGACCAGGACGCGTATCTGCACATGCTCGAAGAAGCCGAAAAGCGCGATCACCGCAAGCTCGGCCGCGCGCTCGACTTCTTCCACATGCAAGAGGAAGCGCCGGGCCTCATCTTCTGGCACCCGAAGGGTTGGACGCTCTGGCAGCAGGTCGAGCAATACATGCGCCGCGTCTACCGCAACAACGGCTACCAGGAAGTGAAGGGTCCGCAGATTCTTGACCGCTCGCTGTGGGAAAAGTCCGGGCACTGGGAGAACTACAAGGACAACATGTTCACGACGGAATCGGAGAACCGCGCCTACGCGCTCAAGCCGATGAACTGTCCGGGACACGTCCTGATTTTCAACTCGGCGCTGCACAGCTACCGCGATCTGCCGCTGCGTTATGGCGAATTCGGCCAGTGCCATCGCAATGAGCCGTCGGGTGGTCTGCACGGCCTGATGCGCGTGCGCGGCTTCACGCAGGATGACGGTCACATCTTCTGTACGGAAGACCAGATCCTCGACGAATGCGTGAACTACACGGCGCTTCTGCACGCGGTCTATAAGGATTTCGGCTTTACGGACATGATCTACAAGGTCGCAACGCGCCCTGAGCATCGTGTCGGTTCGGATGAAAATTGGGATAAAGCCGAATTCGCGCTGATGGAATCGCTGCGCCGTTCGGGCTGCGAATTCGTGATCGCTGAAGGCGACGGCGCATTCTACGGTCCGAAGATCGAGTACACGCTCAAGGATGCGCTCGGCCGTCAGTGGCAATGTGGCACGATGCAGGTCGATTTCTCGATGCCGGAGCGCCTGGACGCCGAGTACGTGGCCGAAGACAACAGCCGCAAGCGTCCGGTCATGCTTCACCGCGCAATCCTCGGTTCGCTCGAGCGTTTTATCGGGATTCTGATCGAGCACCATGCTGGTGCATTGCCTGTCTGGCTGGCGCCGGAGCAGGTGATCGTGATGAATGTCTCGGAAAAAACGGCCGATTACGCCCAGGAAGTGACGAAAAAGTTGAAAGAACAAGGGCTTAGGGCTCGGAGCGATTTGCGCAACGAGAAAATTAGCTATAAAATACGCGAGCACTCTCTGCAGAAAGTTCCCTATCTCGTGGTAGTGGGGGACAAGGAGCAGGAGGGGAATACGGTAGCCGTGCGTGCCCGTGGCGGCGTGGATCTGGGTGTGATGCCCGTTGACGCGCTCATCGAACGTCTTGCGCAAGAATGCGCATCGTTCCAATAACGCCTGTCGGACAGCGCGGCTAAATTTTTGACTTTTTTCGAGGATAAGCAACATCGCTACCGATAAGTCGCATCGCATCAACGGCGAGATTACTGCGCCCGAAGTGCGTCTAAATGGCGTCGACAACGAGCCGCTCGGCATTGTGAAACTGGCAGAAGCTTTCCGTCTGTCCGAAGAGGCTGATGTCGATCTGGTGGAAATTGCACCGACCGCGAATCCGCCGGTTTGCCGTCTGATGGACTACGGCAAATTCAAGTATTCGGAACAGAAGAAAGCGCACGAGAACAAGCTGAAGCAGAAGGTTGTTCAGATCAAGGAAGTCAAATTCCGACCTGGCACCGACGACGGTGACTACAACGTCAAGTTGCGCAATCTGAAGCGTTTCCTCGAAGACGGCGATAAGACCAAGATCACGCTGCGTTTCCGCGGTCGTGAGATGGCTCACCAGGAAATCGGCGCTCGTATGCTGGAACGTCTGAAGACCGATCTCGAAGAGTTCGGTCAGGCGGAGCAGATGCCGAAGATGGAAGGCCGTCAGATGATCATGGTCATCGCGCCGAAGAAGAAGTAATGCCGTGGCGGTGTCGAGTGGCACCGCCGGGCAGCAAAGAATTGCCGCCGTCGTTCGTTAAGAGCGCAGCAGCGATGCAGGGCGCAGTCCGGCCCTGAAAATAAGTGGTCTCAGGTTCTAAAAGGGGCGCGATTTTGGCGTCACACCTGTGATCATGTTAAAAACCCTGGAGTTTTTCATGCCTAAGATGAAAACCAAGAGCGGTGCCAAGAAGCGCTTTCGCGTGCGTCCTGGCGGTACCGTCAAGCGTGGTCAGGCCTTCAAGCGTCACATTTTGACGAAGAAGACCACCAAGAATAAGCGTCACCTGCGCGGTGCCGTCGGCGTTCATGAGTCTGATCTGAACTCCGTACGCGCAATGCTGCCCTTCGCTTAAACCCCGACTTAGATAGGAGAGAAACATGCCTCGAGTCAAACGTGGGGTCACCGCACGGGCCCGCCATAAGAAAGTCATCGCAGCAGCCAAGGGTTTCCGCGGCCGCCGCAATAACGTCTTCCGCATCGCTAAGCAAGCGGTCATGCGCGCTGGGCAATACGCCTACCGCGATCGCCGTAACAAGAAGCGCGTGTTCCGCGCCTTGTGGATTGCGCGTATCAATGCAGGTGTGCGTCAGCACGGTATGACCTACAGCGTGTTCATCGCTGGTCTGAAGAAGGCCTCGATCGAACTCGACCGCAAGGTGCTGTCCGACATGGCCATCAACGACAAGCCGGCATTTGCCGCGATTGTCGCTCAGGTGAAAGCCGCCGTCGCAGCCTAAGCTGTAGTTAGCGTATAGCGCGTTTTAATGCGCGCCGTTCGCCAAGAGGGGGCTCTCATCGGAGCCCCCTTTTGTTTTTTGCTTGCCTTTCCGCTTGTTTTCGCTGGTACACGCGGCCATTCCGACCGCCTAACTTGAGTCTGTAGCATATGGATCTGGAACTTATCGTCAGCGAAGCGCAGCGTGCGTTCGCCGCCGCTCCCGACGCCGCCGCGCTGGAAAACGAGAAAGCCCGCTTTCTCGGCAAGACCGGCCAACTGACCGAGTTGCTCAAGGGCCTCGGCAAGCTTGATCCCGAAACGCGCAAGACCGAAGGCGCACGGATCAACGCGGCCAAGCAACAGATCGAAGGCGCCCTGCAGGCGCGCCGCCAGGCCATGGCCGACGCGCTGCTCGATGCGCGCCTGTCCGCCGAGGCTATCGACGTCACGCTGCCCGGGCGAGGCCTGGGGGCTGGCAGTCTGCACCCCGTGCTCACCACCTGGGAGCGCGTTGAACAGATTTTCCGTTCCATCGGGTTCGACGTGGCCGACGGCCCCGAGATCGAAACCGACTGGTTCAACTTCACTGCCCTGAACAGCCCCGAGAACCATCCGGCGCGTTCGATGCAGGACACCTTCTACGTCGAAGGCAATGACGATGCGGGCAAGCCGTTGCTGCTGCGCACGCACACGAGCCCGATGCAGGTGCGCTATGCGCGCATGAACAAGCCGCCGATCAAGGTGATCGCCCCGGGACGTACGTATCGTGTCGACTCCGATGCCACGCACTCGCCGATGTTCCATCAGGTCGAAGGTCTGTGGATCGCCGAAGACATCAGCTTCGCCGACCTGAAGGGCGTGTACACCGACTTCCTGCGCAAGTTCTTCGAACGCGACGACATTCAGGTGCGTTTCCGCCCGTCGTACTTCCCGTTCACGGAACCGTCCGCCGAAATCGACATGCAGTTCGAGACCGGCAAGAACGCCGGCAAGTGGCTGGAGATTTCGGGATCGGGGCAGGTGCACCCGTCGGTGGTCCGTAATATGGGTCTCGACCCCGAGCGCTACATCGGTTTCGCGTTTGGCTCGGGGCTGGAGCGTCTGACCATGCTGCGCTACGGCGTGCAGGATCTGCGTCTGTTCTACGAGAACGATCTGCGCTTCCTGCGCCAATTCATGTAATCGATGCCGTAGCCCCTGGCTGGCGCGCAAAGCTGCTGCCGCCGGGCTTCGGAAGTGAAGACTTAACTGCGAGCGAACTGATCCATGCAATTCTCTGAATCGTGGCTGCGTACCCTGGTCGACCCGGATTTGTCGACGGACGCGTTGGCGCATGCCCTGACGATGTCCGGGCTCGAAGTCGAGGAAACCGATCCCGTCGCCCCGCCGTTTAACGGCGTGGTTGTGGCGAAGGTGCTCGAAGTCGCGCGTCACCCGGATGCCGACCGTCTGAACGTCTGCCAGGTCGATGCCGGCACCGGCGAGACGCTCACCATCGTGTGCGGCGCACCGAACGTGGCACCGGGTATCAAGGTGCCGTGCGCCACCGTCGGTGCGGCCTTGCCGCCGGCTGAAGCGGGCGGTGCACCGTTCCAGATCAAGATCGGCAAGCTGCGAGGCGTGCAAAGCTTCGGCATGCTGTGCTCGGCTCGTGAGCTGAAGCTCTCGGAAGACCACGCCGGTCTGATGATCCTGCCGGAAGATGCACCGGTCGGCATGAACATCCGCGAGTATCTCGATCTCGACGACACGATCTTCGTCGTCAAGCTCACCCCGAACAAGGCGGACTGTCTGTCGCTGCTCGGCGTCGCGCGCGAAGTCGCGGCGATTACCGGCGCACCGCTCAAGGATCTGCCGGGGCAGGGCGCACAGGCGTCGACCATCGCCGACACGCTGCCGGTGCGCATCAGCTCGCCGGACGGTTGCGGACGCTTCGGTGGCCGCATCATCCGCAATGTGAACGCTGCGGCACCGTCGCCGCGCTGGATGGTGGAGCGCCTGGAGCGCGCCGGACAGCGCAGCATCTCGGCACTGGTCGACATCACGAACTATGTGATGCTCGAACTGGGTCAGCCGCTACACGTCTACGATCTGAATCGTCTGCAGGGCGGGATCGACGTGCGCTTCGGCCGCGCGGGCGAGACGCTCAAGCTGCTCAACGAGCAGACGGTCACGCTCGACGAGACGACACTCGCCATCACCGACGCCAGCGGCCCGATCGGTCTCGCCGGCATCATGGGCGGCGATTCGACGAAGGCGGGTCTCGAGACGCAGAACATCTTCCTGGAAGGCGCGTTCTTCTTCCCGCAAGCCATTCAGGGGCGTGCTCGCAAGTACAACTTCACCAGCGATGCGTCGCACCGCTTCGAGCGTGGCGTCGACTTCGCCGGTAACGTGCGCGCGCTTGAGCGTGCTACGCAACTCGTTCTCGACATCTGCGGTGGTCAGGCCGGTCCGCTGGAAGACCAGGTCGCGAAGCTGCCCGAGCGTCAGCCGGTGAAGATGCGTGTGGCACGTGCCGTCAAGATTCTCGGCGTGCCGGTTACCGAGCAGGAAATGAGCGCGATCTTCACGCGTCTCGGCCTGCCGTTCACGTTGACGGATGGTGTGTTCGAAGTCACGCCGCCGTCGTACCGCTTCGATATCGAGATCGAAGAGGATCTGATCGAAGAGATCGCACGTATTTATGGTTTCGACCGCATTCCGGCCAATCCGCCGGTGGCGGCGAGCGAAATGCGTCCGACGCAGGAAGGTCGCCGCTCGCAGCATGCCGTGCGTCACGCGGTCGCCGCCCGTGACTATCACGAGACGGTCGGTTTTAGCTTCGTCGACGTGGAATGGGAAGCCGACTTTGCGGGCAACGACAATCCGATAAAGTTGTTGAACCCGATTGCGAGCCACCTCGCCGTGATGCGCTCGACGCTCATCGGCAGCCTGATCGCGACGGCGCGTTACAACCTGAATCGCAAGGCATCGCGCGTTCGTGTATTCGAAATCGGTCGTACCTATCACCGTGACAACACGGTGGCGTCCGGCGAGCTGAGCGTGGGTGGGTATCGTCAGCCGCTGACGGTCGCGGCGCTCGCTTACGGTCCCGTGCTCGAAGAGCAGTGGGGCGCAGCGGCGCGTCAGGTCGACTTCTTCGACGTGAAGGGCGACCTCGAAGCACTGCTGGCACCGCGCGCGGCGCGTTTTGTGAAGGCCGAGCATCCGGCGTTGCATCCGGGACGCAGTGCTGCGATCGAAGTGGATGGCAAGCGCGTCGGCTTCATCGGTGAGCTGCATCCGCGTTGGCAGCAGAAGTACGATCTGCCGCAGGCACCGGTGCTGTTCGAGATCGAGGCAGAGGCACTGTTCGGTCGTGACGTCGCGAGCTACGAGGACATCTCGAAGTTCCCGCCGGTCACGCGTGACCTTGCATTGGTGGTCGATCAGGCACAGCCGGTACAGGTGCTGCTCGACGCGATGCTGGCTGCGCGTCATGACGATCCGGCATGCAGCGTGGTGCAGTCGGTGCGCCTGTTCGACGAGTTCCGGCCCAAGGCGGGCGCGGCTTCGGGCTCCCTGGGAGCCCAGGACAAAAGCGTGGCGTTTCGTGTTACTCTGCAAGACCCCTCGGGTACGTTGCAGGACGAGACGGTCCAGGGCGCCATTAACGCACTGGTACAACGGGTAGAAGGGTTCGGCGCACGTTTGCGCGCTTAAAGCTCAGTAAAAAAATCCGGGTGCGAGTGGGTTATCGCACTGTCATCGCCATCGCGTGGGACGTATGAACGAAATGAATCCTGGTGAATTTGAAGCCATGCTCGCGGCGCAGCGCATTGCGTTGGGTCGCGGCGAAGTGAACGAGGTCTCGACCGAGGCGCCGACACTGACCAAAGCCGAACTGGCCGAGTTGCTGTTCGAGCATGTGGGCCTGAACAAGCGCGAAGCAAAGGATATGGTCGAAGCGTTCTTCGAGTCGATCCGCGACGCGCTCGAATCGGGCGACAGCGTCAAGCTCTCCGGCTTCGGTAACTTCCAGTTGCGCGACAAGCCGCAACGTCCGGGTCGGAATCCGAAGACGGGCGAAGCGATTCCGATTGCCGCGCGCCGTGTCGTGACTTTCCACGCCAGCCAGAAGCTCAAGACGATGGTCGAGTCCGGCGTACTGAGCAAGTAATTCCCCCGGCCGCCGCATTCTGTGGCGGCCGTTGGTTTTTCGTCCGCAATTTAACCGTCGTCCCATTCCGCTAACGCCGCGATGGATCACGTTGCCTTGCCGCCGATTCCCGCCAAGCGTTACTTCACCATCGGTGAGGTGAGCGAGCTATGTGGTGTCAAACCGCATGTGCTGCGCTATTGGGAGCAAGAGTTCACGCAACTGCGTCCGGTCAAGCGACGCGGCAACCGGCGGTACTACCAACATCACGAAGTCCTGCTGATCCGGCGTATCCGGGAGCTGCTCTATGAGCAGGGCTTCACCATCAACGGTGCACGCAATCGTCTCGAAGCCGACACGCCGCGTGGCGCGCGCGCTTCGGGGGGCGCTGGCGCTCAGGCGGATGCCCAGACCGCCGGCGAGCCGGGCGACGCGGCGCTCGATGTCGGCGATCTGCGCCGCCGTCTCGAATCCGTCATCGATCTGCTGAAGTCCTGAGCGATCTCCGCCGTTCCGCACTCCCGACCTCCCGCTTCACCTCCGTCCGCCCGACTTCGGGATTCTCCTAATACGGCGGTGGCCGAAACTTCCGTAATCCGAGATATGGCACGCTGCAAGGCGGGGGCGCGCTCGTCCGGCCGGATGAACTCCATACATCCCCGGATTGAGACGACGCGGAACGACTTCCGGGGGCGCTGGGATTGTCTTACACTTGCCGGAAACTATGACGCCCGTCAGCGGCGTCCCTGGATCCTCTTGAAAACCGGGCCAACACCGACCTTTTCGCGCGGGGGCGCGAAGGCTGAAAGGATCTCGACCTATGGCGGAACCGAGCATGACGGGAGCGCGACGCGGGCGTTGGGCGACTTCCTATCGCTCTATCGTCGCAATCCTGATTTTCGGTTTTCTGATCCTTGTCCTTCTGTGGACAGCGGTGCTATGGCGCATCTCCATCGAGCACAAAGCCATTCTGCGCGACACGGCGGCGTCCGCCTCGACCGTCGCGACCGCTCTCGAACAACAGACGCTACGTGCGATTCGCCAGGTCGACCAGATCACCCGCTTCGTGAAATACGAGTACGAGCGCCGCCATGGCGACTTCGATCTGAAGCAGACGCTGGCCGAGGGGATTGTCGCCGAGCGCTTCATGGTGCTCGTGAGCGTGACGGACGCCAACGGCATCGTGGTGGCTGCCACGATGCCGGGCGGCGCGGGCGTGAGCATTGCGGATCGCGAGCATTTTCGCGTGCATCTCGACGACGAGAGCGACGGCCTCTACATCAGCCATCCGGTATTCGGCCGTGTGTCTCGCAAGTGGGTGCTCCAGTTCAGCCGCCGCTTGAATCATCCTGACGGCTCCTTCGCAGGTGTCGTGGTGGTCTCGCAGGAGCCAAGCTACTTCACCTCCGACTTCTACACGAATGCCGTGCTCGGGCAGTACGGCCAGATCGCCGTGATTGCCGATGACGGCGCACTGCTTGCGCGTAGCACCGGAGCGAGCGTTGCCATCACCGGCACCGGCGAGTTGCCGCCGTTCACGGCAGAGCAACGGAGCTCCGGCGTGCAGCGCGACCCGATCGACGGTGTCGAGCGCGTCGTCGCGTATCGGCATTTGCGCGACTATCCGTTGGCCGTACAGGTCGGGTTGTCGCTCGACGAGGAATTGTCCGAATATCGTCACGTGGAACGCGTCTATCTGACGATGGCGACGTTTATCTCGGTCGCGCTTGTCGTTTTCTTTGCGCTCATTGCGTATCTGATGCAGCGTCTGATCGGCCGCGATCAGCAGCTCACGCGCCTGATCTCATACGACGCGCTGACCGGCCTGCCTAATCGCTACGCGCTGATGGAGTCGCTGCGTCGGGCATTGTCCGCGCCGGATCAGCTCGGCAAGGTTGCGCTGCTGCATATCGATCTCGACAACTTCAAGAGCGTGAACGACACGCTCGGTCACTCGCAGGGCGACGAAATCATCCGTCAGGTCTCGGAGCGCTTCATTCCGCGCATGCCTGCCGGGGCGATGCTCTCGCGCTTCGCGGGCGACGAGTTCATGGTGTTGCTCGAAGGCGACGGCGCACCCGATCAGGCGGAGCCGCTGGGTGAGACGCTACTGGCTGCGCTCAAGTCGCCGATGGTCGCCGACGGCACCTCGTTCGCGTTGCACGCCAGCATCGGCGTGACGTTCTGGTCGAAGCCGGAAGAAACGGAGGCGGATCTCATCAAGAAAGCGGATCTGGCCATGTATGCCGCGAAGGATGCGGGCAAGAGCGTCGTGCGGGTCTATTCGCAGCAAATGACGCATCAGGCGCACCAGCTTGTCGTGTGGGAGCGTCAGATGGAGCAGGCGCTGGCCAATGGCGAGTTCTTCCTCGCCTATCAGCCGATCATCTCGCTGGGTAACGATTGCGTATGCGGCATGGAAGCGCTGATTCGCTGGCGTCATCCGGAGCGCGGCATTCTCAGCGCGGGTGAGTTCATCCCGCTGGCGGAGACGACCGGGCAGATCGTGGCCATCGGCGAATTCGCGCTCACGCAAGCCTGTCGCCAGCTCGTGGCATGGCGGGGCACGCCGATGGGGGCGCTGCGACTGGCAGTGAATGTCTCGTCCGTGCAATTTTGGCGCGGTGATATCGGCGAACTCGTTGAGCGTCTCGTGAAGGAGTACGCGATCGAGCCTCATCGTCTGGAACTGGAAATCACCGAATCGGTGATGGTGAAGAACCCGGCGCTGGTGGAAATGAAGATCGAGCAGTTCAAACGGGCAGGTTTGCGCATTGCACTGGACGATTTCGGCACGGGGTACTCGTCGTTGTCCTATCTGACGCGCTTCCCCGTCGATACGCTCAAGGTCGACCGATCGTTTGTCGAATCGATTCCCGATTCGTCGCGGTCGTGTCTCATGATTTCGAACATCGTTAATATTGCGCGCTCGCTGGGCATCGATCTGATTGTCGAAGGTGTGGAGAACGAACGCCAGCTCGATTGGCTTCGTCATTTTGTGCCGCTCAGTGCGCAGGGCTATTTGTTTTCCCGGCCGGTGGAAATCGAACAGCTGGATTTGCTAATTGCCCGATTCGGTATTTGCCAATAATGACGAAGTAAATGAGAAACACAAAACGAGCTAGTTAATAGGTTAAATAGCTATGCATAATAAGTCGACGATCGGACGGTTTTCGTACGGCAGGATCGTCGGAGTACTATAGAATCATCGGGTTCTCGCGGTGGTTCCGAAACGCATGAACGGATGGCCGTACGCCCCAACCGGCAGTAGACCGGGGTAGGGAGCGCGGGCTGTCAACGGCCTGCCATTGTTGGGGTAGACAATGGTGTGGCAGCAGGGGTCCGAAGGCGCGGGGCGCGACAAAGCCGAGGATCGGAAACGAGGGAAAGAGTTTGACGCGCAGACCAGAATTGGCGGGAATTCGCTGGCAAAACGAATGCCGGTCGCGACCAGAAGTTCTGTCCGGGGAAGTGACAGAAACGCGATTTCGAATGAGGCGGGTACTTTGCCAACGTAATAAGTGAAAAATATTAGAACGAGCGTTTGATTTTCGGATGAGGATAAGGCATTGGCTTTATGCCGCCTGTATCTCGGTCGGCGTGCTGGTCGCCTGCTGGGTTGCGGCGGATCGCACTGCCACGTCGCTGGTGGGCGATAAGCTTGCGCAAAGCGTCGACGCTGGCCAAATCGTGGCCGACCGCGTCGCCGACGGCATGGTGCACGCCATCAATACGGACTTGTCGATGGTGCGCGCGATTCCCTCGACACTGGCCGATGTCGACTTGCTGCGCGAGGTCGTGCCCGCAGCGGGCGGCAAGCCGGCGGCTGCGGATGTCGTCGATCGCGCGAACGAATTCCTGCGCGGCGCACAAAGCTACTTTGGCGTGGACCGCGTGTGGGTGATCGATGCGAGCGGCGTGTGTGTCGCCGCCAGCAACTACCGGGACGTCCCGTCACCGCTCGGCGGGTCTGTGGCCGACATGCCCTATGTCACGAACGCGCTGCTCGGCGATCGTTTCGAGCGCTACGCGTCGGGCTGGGAACATCAGGCACCGGGTCTCTACTTCAGCGCGCCGATGTACCGCGACGGATTGCTGATCGGCGTGGTCATGACCAAGATCGGGCTGACGCGTCTGCGCCACTGGGTCGGCAGCGGTGAATCGTTCGTCACCGACGGCAACGGCGTGGTCATCATGGCCAACGACCCGCGCTTCGAAAACAGCTTCATGATCGACGGCAAGCTCGGCTCGCTCTCCGACGCCGAGCGGCAGGCGCTTTATCAGCGCAACGATTTCGCACGCATGCCGATTTCGCAATTCAAACGTGCGCCGGGGCGCTCGAATGCCTGGGTGCCGCAGGAATTACTGGACCGGATGTCGGAATTCAACGATCTGCGCAAGCCGTTCGTGATCTCGTCGCGCCCGAGTGCGAGCAACGATCTGATCGTCTACGCGGTGGAAGGCGTTGATGCGTGGGATGCCCTCACGCGTCAGCATGCCAAGGATCTCGCATTGTGCTTCCTGTTGTATCTGGGGGGCGCGATCATCGTGGCGCTGGTCGCCTGGACGTATTGGCGCGAGCGCACGCAGCACCATGAGATGCGTCAGTCGAACGAGGAATTGCGCGCGGCGAACAACCAACTGGCGTTCGAAGCCAGCTACGACGAACTTACGGGCAGCCTGACGCGCCGCTATTTCTTCCATCGCTTCGAGCAACTGCTGGAGGCCGCGCAGCGCAAGAACGAGCCGATGAGCCTCATCGTCGCCGATCTCGACCACTTCAAGACGATCAACGACACCTATGGACACGCCATTGGCGATCAGGTGCTGTGTCGTTTCGTGCTGGTGTGCTCGTCGACGCTGCGGGGCGACGATCTGATCGGACGCATCGGCGGCGAGGAGTTCGCCATCCTGCTGCCGGGCGCGAGTGAGCGCGATGCGCTGCGCGTGGCCGATCGGATTCGCGAGCGTTGCAAGCGTGAATCGGTCGAAGGGAGCGAGCCGCCGCTGCAATTCTCCGCGAGCTTCGGCATTACGGAGTGGCAGGATTCGGATTCGCCGATGAACATGGTCGAACGCGCAGACATGGCACTGTATCGCGCCAAGCGCGCGGGGCGCGACCGCTGCTGGGTGTTCTGAGCCGGGCAGTGCGCCCCGAGCGCCGGTCATTCAATCGGGATGTTGCGGGATGTTGTGACCAGGACATCCCGACACGCATTGCCTCCACCGAATTTCGCCGCCGTTACCAATGTCACGTTTGGTAACCAAAGAGCGTGCACGCATTCCGCATTTCGCGGGAACTCTCCTGTCTAACGAATCAAGCAGGTGCGCTCGGGGTCGACGCGGAATCAACGATAACGGTCGCCGTCGCACCGGATTCCATCGATTCGCGCGGGAGAGATTATCGTGAAACGCAGACTGATGTTGGCAGGCGGCGCTGCCGTCGCCATGTTGCTGGGCGGTTGCGTGGCGGTGCCGTATGGCGCGCCTGCATACGGCGGCGCATACGACAACGGATACGCCTATGCCCCGGGCTATTACGCGCCGGGTTACGCCGTCGCACCGGCACCGGTGGTGACGGTCGGCGTGGGTGGGTATTACGGCGGGGGCTACTACCGTGGCTGGCGTGGCCGCGGTTGGGGCCGTGGATGGGGATGGCACCACTGATGCCGTTGCAGTGCGCTGAAACGGCGGGTGTTGCACCGTCTCCCCAGTCGAACGACCCGGTTGCGGCCTAGTGCAGCAACCGGGCTTTCGGCTTCAGAACTCCGACAGCGCGAAGTCTTCTTTGGACACGTCACATTCCGGGCAACGCCAGTCGGCAGGCACATCGGCCCAGCGGGTGCCGGGGGCGAGGCCGTCGTCCGGCGCGCCTTCGGCTTCGTTGTAGATCCAGCCGCAAATCAGGCAGATCCAGCTCTTGAATTCAGTCGGGGTGTCCAGCGTGGTGGTCATGATCTTGAGTCAACAGGGAGAACTTGCGCGACCCGCATTGTAAGGCACGCGCACGACAACGTCCCGCTCGGGCGCGCGCGTGCGCACACGAACTTAATCCAGATCAATCGGAAGGTGCCGGAATAGCCGACGCGTTGGCGGTCGGCTGAGGGGGCAAGCGGATGCAGAAGGGATGTGCGCCGGCGGGTGCCGGCGCAGCGGGCGTTACCAGTGAATCTGGTTGAGGAAGATAGGGGCCATTTGCGCCAGCGAGTTCAGCAGGGACATGGCAGTGTCGCGGTGCGACACTTCCTTCCACAGACGGCTTTCCTTGACCACGCGGTCGCGGTCCTCGGATGTTTTGACGTCCGGTTCGCGCAGGCGGTTGATCAGATCGATGACCGAGGCCCGGTCGACGGTCTCGGTGACCGAGTGGCGTGCCAGCAACTCATCCAGATGCACGCGCTCGGCTTCGGTCACGGGGCCGCCGGACGGCTCGGATTGTCCCACCTGGCGGGCGTTGGCATCGGCGGACGTAGCGTTCACGGACGGCTTGTCGGATTGGGTCATACGAGACGTTCTCCCCAAAAGTCACTGAAAAGATGCATTGCGACGCGTCGCATGACTCCATCATAGGCCGATTCGTCGGGGCTGCGAACCCTCTGCGCCCTCTCCGGGTGCCCTCGTTGCCCACTCTGCGACCCTGAGGACGACGCCATCCGATCGTATGTCAAACCCGTGACGTTTGCGCACAGAAGCGGCGCAAAACGTCAAGCGCAAAAAATTTGTCCAATGCTGATGCCGAAACGGGCAATCCTCTTGACAGCGTGTAACGACGGGCCTTTCAAGAGGGCGGTGTCAGGTTATCCAGTGGGTTATCCACAGAAGTTGTGGGTAACTTAAGGGGGACGATGCGGATCTCGGCAAGTGTCATTGCCGTGACCCGCACGTGAACTGTCACCGCAGCAGCGGACGAAGCATGAGCAGTGCGAAGAACAGCGCAACGCCGACCGGCAGCAATCCCGTAAAGAACGCAGGCCACGGCGCGCGTCCACGACGGCGAGCGCCGAACGACGATATCAGTCCGGCGCAAAGACACAGCACGCCGACGCCCCAGGTGGGATTCGGGCTCTTGAGCACCCAGGCAACCGCCGCGAGCAGGCCGACCCAGGCCAGCGGAATGGCACCCGGCGGGGGCGGCGACACGTCGGCTGCCGGCTTGTTGCGGGCATTGCCCGTGGCGTTGGTTGTGGTCTTCTGGGGCTCAGGAATCTTGGCGGACATTGCGTTCTGGGAGAATCGGGAAGCGCGACGGCGACATGTGAGAAAACATGTGTCACCGGTGCGCGAAAGTCGCAGCATAACAAACGCGGCGGCCCGTCGCTCAGGACGTCACACCGTGTAAGGTCAGTGCGCCCGGATGACGCGACGGTGCGTGCACGCCCGCGGCAGGCGCGTCGACGTACCAGACAGAGGTCGAGTCGACGTCGCGCGTCGGTGCGAACGCCGGTGGCGTGGCGCATCGATCGTCCAGATCGACGTACTGTTTGTGCGGTTTGCCCGGAAAGCGCGAGGTGAAGACGAAGGCACGCGCCGCACCCGAAACGTCACGTGCTGCCTCGTTCGGTGCGGCCCGTACGGCGACGCAAGGCTGGTGAAACGCATCGACGGGTTTCGCGGTGGCCGGCGGCATCGATTGCGCATGGAGGTGCGGGGCGGCCATCGCGGCCAGCAGACCGATCGCCAGCAATGCGAGCCATCGGAGGATGTCCGGGCAGCGCCGTCCGTCGTGACTAAGCGGGCAAAGAACCAGCGGGCAAAGAGCCGGCGAGCAAACGCGCGTGCAGGGTGTGACGTGTCTCGGCGGCATGATGGGCTCCGTCGGGGCAATCGTGAGGGGCGCTTTGCGAACGGCGGGGACGTTGCGCGGCGTTTCCTCTGCCTTAAGCCAATATCGTGCCGGAGTTGCTAAGTGGATGATTTTGCTTGGATTGTCGGCGCGCTCTGGCGACTCTGCACCCGACGTCGAGCATCAAGTGTTGCAGTTCCGAAACGTGCGCCTGAGAATTGACGTCAATGGGTCCGGGATAGGGCCATTCTCCGACTCCGCGAATACTGTATATAATTACAGTATTCCACTCCACGGCGAGACACGACATCTCATGAAAGCCAACTATTCCATCGCCGACATCGAGCAGGCGATCAACTACTGGACCAGTCATCAGGCAGCAGACAGCAACCTGTCGTTGTGTCCGGCAGCGCGCGTGTTGGCGAACATCTACGGCGAGATGATCTACCGCCGCGAGACGAGCGTGGCGGCCGATACGCTCAACGGCGAGCAGAGTCAGGCTATCGAGACAGCCCTGCATCAGATGGAATTGGGGCTGGCGCCTTGATTCAGGATTGAACAGGGTCGGGCGAGCGTCGCTGAGCGGACCAGCGTTCGAGCCAGCGTTCCAGATCGTCCGCACTCAGGGCAGGGGAGAACAGATACCCCTGCGCCACACGATAGCCCTGCGCGACCAGCAAGTCTCGCTGGGCTTCGTCTTCCACCCCTTCGGCCACCACGGTGAGATGCAGATTGCGACCGATGCTGATGATCGCATTGGTCAGCGCACGCACCGTTTCGTCGCGCGCAATGTCGTGCACGAAGCTCCGGTCGAGTTTCAGCTCCGACACCGGCAACCGGCGCAGATAGCCGAGACTCGAATACCCGGTGCCGAAGTCGTCCATCGACAGGCGCACGCCCAGGTTGTGGACTTCCTCGATGATGCGCAGCGTGCTGGGGTTGTGATCCATCAGCACGCTTTCCGTGATTTCGATGGCCAGACAGGACGGCGGTAGTTCATGATCGGCCAGTGCCTCGGCAATCATGTGCGGCAGATCGTGATCGTGGAAGTTGGTCGGCGACAGATTGACCGACACGTTACTGATGCCGACACCGCGCCGACGCCAGTCGGCCAGTTGACGGCACGATTCGCGTAGCGTCCACATGCCCAGCTCGCCGATCAGGCCGCATTCCTCGGCCAGCGCAATGAAGCGCGACGGCGGCACCTCGCCGTACTGCGGGTGCGTCCAGCGCGAGAGGGCCTCCGCGCCGTACACCGACTCGTCGAGCAGATTGATCTGCGGCTGATAGAACAACTGAAGCTTGCCCAGACGCAGCGCGTCGCGCATGGCGGTCTCCAGCTCCAGCCGTTCTTGCGCGTGGACGTTCATGTCCTCGTGGTAAAAGCGCACGCTCCCCGGGCTCGTCATCTTCGCCTGATACATCGCCATGTCCGCGCGTTGCAGCAGGATGTCGAATTCCCGTCCGTGGTTCGGGTATAGGCTGATGCCGAAGCTGCCCGACGGCACGAGCGTCACGCCGTCGACCTGACACGGGGCCGTCAGCGCGGTGCGCATGCGCTCGATGGCGATGTCGAGCCGTTCCGGATCGCATTCGGTGAGCACGGCAACGAACTCGTCGCCCGAGAGCCGCGCCACGATATCCGCGCCACGCAGCGAACGCCGCAAGCGCTGGGCAATCGTGCGCAGCAAGACGTCGCCGGCCTGATGGCCGAGCGAATCGTTGACCTGCTTGAAGCGATCCAGATCGATGAAGATGACCGCCATGCGCGTGTTCAGCTCCGACGCACTTGCGATGGCCTGTGCGGCGAGCACGCCGAGCATGCTGCGATTGGGCAGCCCGGTCAGGCTGTCGGAGAACGCCAGTTGACGGATGCGTGTGCGCGATTCGTCGCGCTCGAAGGCGAGTTTGCACAGATGCACGCAGACGTCGACCAGCCGCTCGTGCAGGGCGTCCGGGCCGCGCGCCGTGCGGTAGTAGAACGCCAGCACGCCGAGCACCCGGCCGTCGTTCGCGATGATCGGCATGGCCCAGGACGCCGCCAGTCCGAATTCGGTCGCCATCTCGCGATAATCGGCCCAGCGCGGATCGTTGGCGATGTCGGTCACGGTCACCGGCCGCGCCAGAAACGCCGCTGTGCCGCATGTGCCGACGTTCGGGCCAATGGCGATGCCATCGATGGTCTGGTGATATTGCGCCGGCAGACTGGGCCCGGCTTGCGGCCGCAGCTTGCCTTCGGCATCCACGCGCACGACCGAGGCCATCACTTCCGGGGCAATCTGCTCCAGTTCGCGGCACACGAGCGTGAGCACTTCCACGAGCGGCGCGTCGCGCACCATCGCGGCAAGCGCCTTGTGCTGCAACACTTCCTGAATCTTCGATTGCGTGATGTCCGTGAACAGCACCACGGCGTTCACGAGCTTGCCCTGTGCGTCGAGAATCGGGTTCGTCACGACGGAGACCCACAGCGGTTGACGCTGCGCGGTGCGCACCAGCACTTCGCAATGGCAACTGCGGCCGTCGCGCGCGGAGACGAGGCACCCGGAGATGGCTTGCTTGACCTCAACCGCTGCCGCACCGCTTGCGAATTCGTCCATCGGACTTTCGCTCGAAGACGCGTGCACCGACTGGCCGACGACCTCGCTCGCCGCGTAACCGAGCATGCGGGTGAAGCCTGCGTTCACGTAACAGACGCGGCTCTGGGCGTCGGTGATGAGCACGGCATTGTCCGTCTCGTCGACACCGAGCGACAGCAGATGCAGGCGCGCGTCGTCGGCGGCCTGACGTGCTACGCGGGCCGTCACGTCGACGGCCAGTTTGATCACAAAGGTGAGCTTGCCGTCGTCGTCGAAGATAGGGTTGTACGTCGCTTCGAGCCACACGGTGCTGCCGTCATGGCGAAAGCGGCGGACTTGATCGGTGTGCGAGCGCCGCGTGGTGAGCACCTGCGCGAGGGCGTCGCCGCACGTCGGGTCGGCCGGGTCGCATAGCATGGCGTGCGGTTTGCCGACCAGTTGAGCGCGGGTGTACCCGAAGACGCCGAGGAATTTGTCGTTAACGTCGGCGATGAGGCCGTTCGGCGTGAGCGTGAGTGTGCCCAGCGACCGGTCGAGAGCTTCGAGCAGCGCTTCGCGTCCGGGGGCCGGTGTGGCGCCCGTGGCGGACGGTGATCCGGGCACGACCATCGCAAGGGCCTCCTCGGACGTCCTGCAATCATTGTCGGGGGTGACTGGGGCTGACACGCCAAAATCGCTTTCAAGTATAGCGACCTGCGGGGGCAGGCTCACGTGGGAGAATCCCTTCGGGCTCCCTTCAGGCTTTCTTCAGGCGGCCTTGACCCGGATACGCACGCCGTCGACCGCGACTGTCTGACCCGCACGGATCTTGCAGGTCTTGCGGGTCTCGATCTGGCCGTCGACGCTGACCGCGCCGTTGGCCACCATGACTTTGCCCGCGCCGCCGGAATCGACGACGCCGGTGAGCTTGAGCAGGTCGTTCAGGGCGACGAATTCGCCCGTCAGTTCAAAAGTTACGTTTTGCATAGTGGTGCGGATACTACGGAAAAACTGGGTGCGCGTCGACTGCCGCCGCCGCGTGCAGCGTTGGTGCCGTAGGGATCACTTCTCGATCACGTGTTCGATGCGGCGGTCCGGAATCAGCCACACGGCGGCCATGAGCGCGTACAGCGCCAGCGAGACCGCCGGCACGACGAACGCCAGCCCGATGGCCACGGCGTAGACCACCACCGACAGCTTGCCCTTGTAGTCGCGCCCGAGGGCGTCGGCCAGTTTCTTGTTGCCGCCGTCGTGCACGGCCAGCAGGGTGCGCGACAGAATGTAGTGGGCAATGGCGGCCATGCACAGCACCACGCCGTAGAGCGCCGTCGGCCAGGCGGTGAAGTGGTTCTCACCAAGCCAGTGCGTGACGAACGGAATCAGCGACAGCCAGAACAGCAGGTGCAGGTTGGCCCACAGAACGCCGCCGGACACCTTCTGGACCACCTGGAAAAGATGGTGGTGGTTGTTCCAGTACAGGCCGACATAGACATAGCTGAGGATGTAAGTGAGGAACGTCGGCGCGACCGGCAGCAGGTCCGCCAGTTCGCTGCCGTGCGGCGCTTTCATCTCCAGCACCATGATGGTGATGATGATGGCGATCACGCCATCGCTAAATGCTTCGAGTCGGCTCTTGCCCATTGGGGTGGTGGCTTACGTCTTCAGTCGATCCCGGTCGTGATCGGTCGTGATCGGTCGACGGGGGTTGAAAATCACAGCACGGCCACACGATTGCGGCCGGCTTGCTTGGCCGCATAAAGCGCGCGGTCGGCGCGTTGCAGCAGGGTGCCGAAATCGGCGTCGTCCGGGCCGAGGCTTGCGACGCCGATGCTGGCAGAAAAGCGCACCGGACCGTTCGGGCCAGGCACGCTCGCGCCGTTGATCGCGACGAGCATGCGCTCCGCCGCCTGCAAGGCACGTTGTGCATCGGCCTCGGGTAGCAGTACGGCGAACTCCTCGCCGCCCAGACGGCCGATCACAGTACTCTTGCGCAGCGCGGCCCGCAAGACCAGCGTCAACTCGACGATCACCCGGTCACCGATGGCATGGCCCCAGGTGTCGTTGATCCCCTTGAAGTGGTCGATGTCGAGCATCAGCACCGCCAGGCGACGCTGCTGCGCGCGGGCAACCGCGAACAGCCGGTCGGCCTGCATGAGGAAAGCCCGGCGGTTGAGCAGGCCGGTCAGGCCGTCGCGCATCGCCATGTCGCCGAGCACCCGGTTCACGCGGCGCAGTTCGAGTTCATCCACCACGAGGGCGGACAGATCGGCCAGCAAGCCGCGTTTCTCGTCGTCGAGATCGCGGGGACGGCGGTCGATCACGCACAGCGTGCCCAGCCGATGCCCTTCGGGCGTGCGCAGCGGCGCACCGGCATAGAAACGGATGTTCGGGTCGCCGGTCACGAGCGGATTGTCGGCGAAGCGCCGGTCGGCACGGGCGTCGGGCACGACGAGTACGTCGTCGCTGAGAATGGCGTGGGCGCAGAACGCCATCGAGCGCGGCGTTTGCGAGGCGTCGATGCCGCGGCGCGCCTTGAACCACTGGCGCGATTCGTCGATCAGGGAGACGAGCGAGATCGGCGCGCCCAGCACGTGCGAGGCGAGCCGCACGATACGGTCGAAGGCGGGTTCGGGCGGGGTGTCGAGAATCTCGTAACGACGCAGCGCGGCGAGGCGCTCCGCCTCGTCGAGGCCCACGCCGGTGGCGCGTCCAAGGGGCGAGCCGGCCGAGCGCAGGAGGCGGGCGCGGGCGTCGTTGAGATCGTTGGCGTCGGAGGAATCGTGGCCGGATGCAGTCATGTCGCGACGGGTGGGCAGGGCCCAGCGGGTGGACGACAGCAGTGCCGTTGACGGAGATGGTTCGGGCCGCGAATTCGGCAACTGCACGAAAGGTTCGAACGACTCGTGATGCTCGAAGCGCACAGCAGATGCAAGCGACACGCCGGACGCCGCAGCCATGAAAGGCGATGCGCTCGGCACAGACTTCGCAGAGGGTTCAGCCGCTACGGTCGAACGGGCGTGGAGCCACGTGGACTCACGATCGAAGACATCCGTAACGCTGTCAATTCTGCCCCGCCCGGGGCTACTTGGCAAATAGGGCGACGTGATGGTCCCCGCACCCGCATCCACGACGTCGACCCTGTCTGCCGCATTGTGCATGCCACCCAAGCCACTCATACCGCCCGTGCGCCACAGGGCGTGCGCGGTCTGTGCGGGACGATCGCTACTGTAGAGGCTATCGGTGCTGTCGGTCGTGCGGCGCGGCGGCAGAGTGTGGCTCATTGAGTGTTGTCGCAGAGAAGTGTCGGGCTAGGCGCCGGGTTTGACTTCGAAGGCTTCGCCGGTCTCGAAGAAGTTGCCACCGGCGATGTAATGCAGGCTGCGCGACGTGCCGGGCTCGAACTGCCAGTGTCCGTCGCGAAACGCACGCGGATCGGCCCAGGCCGCCACGACTTCGCCGAGGAACAGGTCGTAGCGATCCTGGTTGTGCGGCTCGGGAATCACCCGGCATTCGAGCCAGGCGAGGCAGCCGTCGATGAGCGGTGCGGCGATGTGCGAGCCGGCGAAGGCTGTCAGGCCGGTGCCTTCGGCGAACTTGTCGGTGTCGCGTCCGGACACCGAGCCGACCGCCAGCGTTTCACGCGCGATCAAGCGCGCGGGCACATTCAGCGAGAACTCACCCGAGGCTTCGACCAGTTCACGCGTGAGCGTATTGCGGTCGATGACGACGGCCACCTTCGGCGGCGAGAAGTCGAGCGGCATCGACCACGCGGCGGCCATCACGTTACGGCGGCCGTCGTGCGCGCTTCCCACGAGAACGGTCGGGCCGTGGTTGAGCAGACGGTAGGCTTTGGGGAGTTCGACGGGCAGGCGTTCGGTCATGGCAAGAGGTCCGTGCAGGCGGCGATCCGTTGTCGGGCCGCATGTTGATGGCGGACCATGATAGCGCGCGGTATGCCATCCGAAAAAGGCGGCCCGCAGGGTCAGCTGCGGGCCGTATAAACGGCACGCCGCGGGGAGCGCGTGCCGGATCAGATGTGCATGCAGTATTTCATGCGTTCGTCCTAGTCCAGTCCCCGTCCGCCGAGCTTGGCTTCACCCGGCGCTTAACGTCGAAAGCCACGCCGCCGGAGCGCATGAACGCACGCCTATACTGGTGCGAAAGATGCCGAAATATCGGGACGTCGCAAACGCGGTGCGCAATGGCTGCCCGAGATGGCAGCAGGGGATGGCGAGCTGGCGCAAGCGCCGCTGGCGTCGCGCCAATGGGAGGCTCCGGGATGGGCAAGATCTATGTCGGTACCGCGTCGTGGACGGACAAATCGCTGATTGCCTGCAAGCGGTTTTATCCACCGGGACACACGTCTGCCGAAGCGCGCCTGCGCTTCTATGCCAGCCAGTTTCCGATGGTCGAGGTCGACAGCAGCTACTACGCGATGCCTTCGGGATCCATCCAATGCGCAGCTGTGGGTCGAGCGCACCCCGGACGCGTTCGTCTTCAATATCAAAGCATTCCGCCTGCTCACGGGCCACCAGACCCCGCGCATCGCTTTCCCAAAGGATCTCCAGCCTGAATTGCCACCGGGACCGCGCGCGAACGTCTATTACAAAGACCTGCCGAGCGAGCTGATCGACGAGATCTGGCGGCGCTATCTGGAGGCCATCGAGCCGCTACGTGAGGCCGGAAAGCTCGGTCTGGTCCACTTCCAGTTTCCGCCGTGGCTGACGGGGGACAAGACGAGCCGTGAGCATGTCGAAGCCTGCGCACAACGCATGACGGGTTATGGCATCGCTGCCGAGTTCCGGCATCGCGGATGGTTCGACGGCGACCGTAGCGACAAGACACTCGCGTGGTTGCGTGAGATGGGCTGGGTCAACACGACGGTGGACGAGCCGCAGGGCTTCACGAACAGCATTGCGCAAGTCTGGGAGACGACGTCGCCACTCGCGGCGGTCGTGCGTCTGCATGGGCGTAATCAGCAGACGTGGAATGCGCGTGATAGCACGGCGGCGTCCGACCGCTTCAACTACGACTATCGCGAAGCGGAACTGGCCGCGCTGGTCGATCCGATCCGCGTGATCGCCAAAGTCGTTGCGCGCGTGTACGTCGTGTTCAACAACAACTACGAGGATCAGGGCCAGCGCAACGCCATGACCCTCATGGCGTTGCTGGATGAATGACGGACGTCAGACTGACGGGATCAGACGCTGTGGTGCGTGAGGAACGCCTCGATCGTGGTCGCGAAATACGGCGGACACGCCTGCATCGGGTAGTGCCCGCAGTTCGGCATGACTTCTAGCGTGGCGTTGGGATGCCATGCGAGAAAGGTCTGAGCCATTGCGGCCGCATCGATTCCGGGATCTTTGTCACCGACGATCACCAGAAATGGGGTTTTCATCCTTTCTACCCCCTGAACTTCTGCGGCGAAATCCGTCGTCACCAGCATATCGAGGTATCGCGCGCGGCAGCTTGGTGAGACCGTGGTGCGGTTCTGCCAGACTTTACGATCCACCCAGACGTCGGACAGCCCGCCGCTGACGAACTTGAACAATCGTCGCAGGGCATCGTCGTCTTGTGTCGTGCTGGAGAAGAAGGCGAGGGCTTCGGGGGGCAGTCGGTTCCCGGCCGCCGACACGGGGCACACGGCGATGGCGCTGGCAACGCGCGACGGTGCATCGACCGCCAGACGTTGCGTCACCATCCCCGTCATCGAATGACCGATCACGTGAAAGCGCGACCAGCCGAGGTGATCGGCGAGCCTGAGGCAATCGGCGGCAATTTCGTTCACCGTGTAATCGCCCGTCAGATCGATGGAGAGCCCGTAACCGCGCAGATCGACGAAGACGTAAGTGAAGGCGCTACCGTCGAGCCATGGCATCGTGGCGTCGAAGCTGGTGTGATCGCCGAGCCAGTCGTGCATGACGAGCACGGGCGTGGGACCGTTGCCGTATCGTGCATGGCCGAGGAGGTTGCCAGCACCGGCGAAACGTTCAGCGGAAATAGTCATGTCTTGGTTCCTACGTTGTGAGTGGAACCAAAACGAAACGCCCTCCCGGCGAACCGGGAGGGCGTTTTCAAAGTGAACCGATCATATCAAGCCGTCACGAGAGGGTCAATCGATCTTTCGAATCGAGCGACGTCAAACCTCGACCGTCTCGATCACCGGCTCGCAATCGATGGGGAAATTGACCGAGTTCGCGATGTAGCACTTCTCGTGCGCGGCGTGATGCAGATGTTCGGCGAGCGCGACGTCGCCACCTGCGCGAATCGCGACGTGTGGGCGCAGCACGATGCGTGTGAAGCGGCCTTCGGTCGGCGTGTCGAGCATCGTGCCGACGGCGTTGTCCTCATACCGTTCGACCACAATCCCGGCCTCGGCGCACAGATGCAGATACCAGAGCTTGTGACAGGCGCTCGCCGACGCGACCAGCAAATCTTCCGGATTCCAGCGCGACGCGTCGCCACGAAAGGCGGGGTCGGACGAACCGGGGATCGTGGGTTTGCCTTCAGTGCGAATCTCGTGATTGCGTCCGTACGCGCGATAGCCCGATGTGCCGCTACCCTGATTGCCGATCCATTCCACGGTGACGCGGTACTCGTGTTCGCCTGATGCCATGTCTGCTCTCCACTGAAGGCCGCGGCCGATGGGGATATGAGAAAGGGGAAGGGGAGCCGGGCCCGCTCGTGATTCTCGCAGTCCCGTGCATGAAATGCTGGCCATTTTCGGCCATCAAAAGGACGGATCCCGTCCTCGACGCCACGCGCTGCGTTTGTCCGTCGAACGAGTCAGACGTCAGGCCAATGGCTCCGTCGTGAGCGCGCGCGTGAGGCCGTGCATCGGGCGGCGCATGGCGACGTCGAACGGATTCGTCTGCGGGCCGATCAACTCAGCCTGACGCCGCAACAGTTCCACCACCATCGGCAGGCGGTCCTGCGACAGCCGCGCGGCCAGCGTGCCCACGCTCAGCGCAGCCACGGCATGCCCCATGCGGTCGAACACCGGCACGGCAACCCCGGCCATGCCGTCGAGCACGCCGCTGTTGCTCCCGGCATAGCCCAACTGGCGCACCCGCTCGATCTCCGTGCGCAGATAGACCTCGTCGAGCACGCCGTAGCCCCGCAGTCGCGGCACATTGAAGCGAATGATCTCCTCGCGCTCGGCCTCTGGCAGGAACGCCAGAATCGCCAGGCTGCCCTGACCAACGCCCAGCGCCACGCGTCCCCCGATGTCGCCGGTGAACGAGCGGATCGGAAAAGGGCCTTCGCACATGTCGAGGCAGACGGCGTCGAAACTGCTGCGCACCAACAGAAAGATCGTGTCGCCCAGACTCGCGCAAAGCCGCAACAGCGACGGACGGCACAGCGTGCGCATGCCGCTCGGATTGCCCGCCTGCGCCGCCATCGCAAAGAAATCGATGCTCAGCCGGTACAGCTTGGACGACTCGTCCTGTTCCACGACCTGCTCGGCGATGAGCGCGTGAAGAATGCGGTGCACCGTCGCCTGACTCAAGCCGACGGCTTTGGCGATGTGGGTGACGCGCTCGCCCTCGGGCTTGGCTTCGCCGAGGGCGCGGATGACGGCAAACGTGCGTTGCAATATGCCCGCGCCGGCGGATTCCGTAGGCGCACTTGCCGTTGCGCGGGGTGAATCGGAGGTGGTCATCAGAGTCTCGAATATTCCGTCAAACGAAATACTATCGTAAGCGGCTACGAGTTGAAAACTGGCGTGACGCGTCGAAACCCGCAAAAACAACCAATATTCAGCATAAGTTAGGGATTATCCCGAGACGGTGACGCGAAATGAAAGGCTTTGTCCATCCATGAAACATTCCGTCAAACGAAATAATCTGAAAATTTATCTCATTTCGTGGAATCGTTATCTTGCGACATGCAATTTGGCTCGCTACTGTTCGATGCAATTGCATTTCATGCGACGCGCGAGCGTCCGAAGGTAGTGACCATGTCTTTTCTGACTTTGACGGATGTTTCCAAGACGTTTGGCGAGCTGAACGCCGTCTCGAACGTCAATCTCTCGGTGGAGAAGGGCGAGTTCGTCTCGCTGCTCGGCCCCTCGGGCTGCGGCAAGACCACCACGTTGCAGATGATCGCGGGCTTCGTCGAAGCCACCACCGGGCGCATTACGCTCGATGGGCGCGACATCACGAACATGCGGCCGAACAAGCGCGGTCTGGGCATCGTGTTCCAGAGCTACGCGCTGTTCCCGCACATGACCGTGGCGGATAACGTCGGCTTCGGTCTGGAGATGCGAGGTGTCGACAAGTCGGAACGCAAAGACCGCATTCGCGAGGCGCTCGCGCTCGTGCGGCTCGAAGCGCTCGGCCATCGCTTCCCGCGTGAGCTCTCGGGCGGCCAGCGTCAGCGCGTGGCCATCGCCCGCGCCGTGGTGATCGCGCCGCCGGTGCTGCTGCTCGACGAGCCGATGTCCAACCTCGACGCCAAGCTGCGCGAAGACATGCAGTTCGAGCTGCGCTCGATCCAGCGCAAGATCGGCACGACCACGATCATGGTGACGCACGATCAGTCCGAAGCGCTGTCGATCAGCGATCGCGTCGTGGTCATGGAAGCCGGACGCATTACGCAGGTCGACACGCCGTACCGCGCATACGAGCGTCCGGAAACGCCATTCGTCTCGCAGTTCATCGGTAAGGCCAACATGCTCGACGGACGCGTGGCCGCGCGCGATGGCGAACATCTGCATATCGAACTGGGCGCACAACTCACGCAGCGTGCCGCGCTCGCGGACCTCGCGCCGCGCGACCGTGGCATGGCAGTGGGCGACGCCATCACCATGTGCCTGCGTCCGGAAAAGGTGCGCCTGTGCGCCCCGTCGACCGGCCGTCTGTCGGCGACCGTGACGAGCCGCTTCTTCCTCGGCAGCCAGTGGCTCTACCGCGTCGACAGCCCGTTGGGCGAAGTGCTCGTGTGCTGCCAGAACGAAGGCGGTGAGCCGTTGAACGAAGGGGCGGCGGTCGGTCTGGACTGGCAGCCGGAAGCGGTGCGTTTCGTTTCCGCAGGAGCGTGCTCGAATGGCTGAGACGCTGCAAGTTCCGCGCACGGATGCCGCGCCGGTCGCGCGTGCGCCGTGGAGCGCCTATCTGCCGATGTGGGTGATGAGTGCGCCCGCCATGCTGCTGTTCGTGGCGCTGGTGCTGATCCCGTTGCTCATGACGCTGGCACTCACGTTCTATCAGTTCGACCCGGCCAGCGGCCCGATTGCCGCGTTCCAGTTCGAGAACTACAAGGAAGTGCTGTTCGACTCGTACTTCCACACGATCTTCCTGCGCACGTTCGGCATCTCGCTCACGGTCACCGCGATCTGCGCCGTGGTGGGGACGTTCGAAGCCTACGTGCTCTCGCGCATGGGCGACCCGTGGCGCTCGCTGTTCCTGCTGATCATTCTCTCGCCGCTGCTCGTCTCCATCGTGGTGCGCGCGTTCGGCTGGAGCATGTTGCTCAGTTCGGGCGGCCTGATCAATCAGGCGTTCGGGCTGGTCGGCATGGGGCCGTTCAAGATGGAGTACACCAACTTCGCCATCGTTGTGGCGCTGGCGCACGTGATGCTGCCGTTCATGGTGATTCCGGTGTGGACGTCGCTGCAACGCCTCGATCCGCAAACGGAAAACGCGGCGCTCTCGCTGATGGCGTCGCAAGCAACCACGCTGCGCCGCATCGTGCTGCCGCAACTGGTGCCGGGCATTTTGTCGGGCAGCCTGATGGTGTTCGGTCTGTCGGCGAGCGCTTTCGCGATCCCGAGTCTGCTGGGCGGACGCCGCCTCAAAGTGGCCGCCACTGCCGTCTACGACCAGTTCCTCAGCTCGCTGAACTGGCCGCTGGGCGCGACCATCGCCGTGTTGCTGCTGGTGGCGAACCTGATCGTGATGCTGACGTACTACCGTCTGCTCGACCGCCGTTACTCGCGCAGCATGGGCTAAGGCCAACGCTCGCCGAACTGAAGCAGAACAGAAATCACTCGCCATCATGCGTAAAAACAGTCCCCTGGCGCTCGCGTTCCATACGCTCGTCATCCTCTTCGTTCTCGCCCCGATGATCATCGTGGTGCTGGTCGCGTTCACCCCAGAGCAGACGCTCTCGCTGCCCACGCGCGGTATCTCGCTGCGCTGGTTCCGGGCGATTCTCGACTATCCCGACTTCATCGCGTCGTTCTTCACCAGTCTGAAGCTGGCGTTCATCTCGGCTACGCTCTCGCTGGCGATTGCGTTGCCCGCTGCGCTCGCCATCGGCCGGTCGCGCTTCCCGGGACGCAACTTCCTGAACGGTTTGCTGCTCTCGCCGCTGGTGATTCCGGGTCTCGTGCTCGGCATCGCGCTACTGCGCTTCTTCGCCATGCTCGGCGTGACGGGCTCGTTCGGCGCGCTCATCTTCGCGCACATGATCGTCGTGACGCCGTTCATCATGCGGCTCGTGCTCGCCTCGATCAGCGGTCTGGACCGCAGCGTCGAGAACGCGGCGGCCTCGCTCGGGGCGGGGTCGTGGACGACGTTCCGCCGCGTGACCATGCCGATGATTCTGCCGGGCATTACCGGCGGCTGGCTGCTGGCGTTCATCAACAGTTTCGACGAACTGACGATGTCGGTCTTCCTCACCGCGCCGCAAACCGTCACGCTGCCGGTCCGTATGTATATGTACGCCACCGAGTCGATCGATCCGATGATGGCGTCCGTCTCGGCACTCGTCATTGCCGTCACGCTCGGCGCGATGCTGTTGCTCGACCGCATCTACGGTCTGAATCGCATTCTCATCGGCCAGCACTGAACGCGCGCTCCACGACGACTCTTATGTCCAGTTCTTCCCAATTTCCTCAAGACGTGCGCGCGTCGGGTCCGTCGGCTTGTTATCCGCAACTGACGCGTCTGGCCGAGACCGGCCGTGCGCCCGTGACGTTCTATATCGACGGCGAGCCGGTGCAGGCGCTCACCGGTGACACGTTGCTCACCGCCATCCTCACGCATCAGCGGCACGTACGTATCAGCGAATTCAGCGGCACGCCGCGCGCCGGTTTCTGCATGATCGGTGCGTGTCAGGACTGCTGGGTGCGCTGCGAGACGGTGCACGCCGAGGGGGGCGACGCACAGCTCACGCGCCTGCGCGCCTGTTCCACGACGGTGCAGGCGGGCATGCGCATCGTCACGCGTGCGGCCGATGCCAACGAGGTGCACGGAGGCTCGCATGGCTGAGCACACCGTGAAGTCGAACGTTGCCGCCAACGTCGCGAACGTTGTTATTGTCGGCGCAGGCCCGGCGGGCATTCGTGCCGCGCAAACGCTGGTCGCCGCGGGTGTGCGTCCGATTGTGCTCGACGAGAACGTTCGCTGGGGCGGTCAGATCTATCGTCAGCCGCCCCAAGGCGCAGGTTTCGCACGCAGCAAGCAGGCGCTGTACGGTTTCGAAGCGACGAAGGCCGATGCCGTGCACAACGCGATGGCGGCGCTTCTGCCGCAAGTCGATTACCGGCCTGAAACGCTCGTGTGGGCGTGCGATCCGCAACGTCTGCACACGATGCATGGCGGACGTGAAGCGCCGGTGCCATTCAGTCATCTGATCATTGCCAGCGGCGCGACCGACCGCGTGTTGCCCGTGCCGGGCTGGACGCTGCCAGGCGTGTACACGCTGGGCGGGGCGCAGGTCGCGCTCAAGGCGCAAGGCTGTGCCATTGGCGAGCGCGTTGTGTTCGCGGGCACCGGGCCGCTGCTGTATCTCGTGGCGTACCAATATGCGAAGGCCGGTGCGAATGTCGTCGCCGTGCTCGACACCAGTCCGTTTGTGGAACAGGCGAAGGCTGCGCCGCGTCTGCTGAGCCAACCGTCGACGTTTGCCAAGGGCGTTTATTACCTGGGATGGCTGCGAGCGCGCGGCGTGCGCGTGGAATACGGCGTGACGCTCGAAGGCATCGATGGCACGGCAGGCGTGCGCGCGATTCGCTGGCAGCACAACGGTCGCGAGTCGAGCGTCGAATGCAACGCCGTCGGTCTGGGCTTCGGCCTGCGGCCGGAGACGCAACTGGCCGATCTCGCGGGTTGCCGCTTCGTGTTCGACGATCTCAACCGGTGCTGGCTGCCCGAGCGCGACGCCGCCGGACGCAGCTCGCAACCCGGCATCTATCTCGCGGGCGACGGGGCGGGCATTGCCGGCGCAGACGCCGCAGAACTCGCAGGACGCCGCGCGGCGCTGGCCTTGCTCGAGGACTTGGGCATCGCAGCCCCGTCCATGCCGGAAGCGCTGGACGCAGCGACCATCGAACGCAAGCTCGCGAGCATCCGACGTTTTCGCGAAGGCATCGAGCAGGCGTTTGCGTTGCCGAAAGACCCCGCGGCGCAATGGCCCGACGACATGCTCGTCTGCCGTTGTGAGGAAGTCAGTGCGGGTACGTTGCGCGAGTGTGTTCGTCAGGACGGTGTGACCGAAATCAACCGTCTGAAGGCGCTCACCCGCGTGGGGATGGGGCGCTGTCAGGGCCGCATGTGCGGCGAAGCCGCGTGTCATGTGCTGGCCGACGCCAGCGGCCAGACCTATGCGCAAGTGGGGCGACTGCGTGCGCAGGCGCCGATCAAACCGATTCCGATTGCCCCGATGTTATTCGACGAAAACGTCGCCGCCATTCCCGAGGAGGCGCGCGATGAGTGAGACCTTGCATTACGACGTGGTCGTTGCTGGCGGCGGTCTGGTCGGTGCCTCGGCTGCACGGGCGCTGGCCGAGCGTGGCCTGAAGGTCGCGTTGTTCGAGCGGCGCTATTGCGGCGCGCAGGCCAGCGGTGTGAACTATGGTGGCGTTCGCTGTCAGGGCCGTCCGGAGGTGCAGTTGCCGCTCGCCATGCGGGCCCGCCGGATCTGGGATCGTTTGCCCGAACTCATTGGCATCGACGGCGAATTCGTCCGCTCGGGCCACCTGCGCCTCGCGCGTCGCGAGAGCGATCTCGAACCGCTCGACGCGTGGTCGGCGATGGCGCAGAACTATGGTTTGTCGACGACGGTGTTTCGCGGCACGGAGTTTCGTGAACGCTTTCCGTGGCTTGGCGATGGTGCCGTGGGCGGTTCGCTGTGCATGAGCGACGGCCACGCGAATCCGCGTCTGGTGTCGCCCGCCTTCGCGCGTGCCGCCCGCGCCCTTGGTGCGGACGTGCGCGAGCGCACCCCGATTACGTCGGTGACGCACGACGGCGTGCGCTTCCAACTGACGGCCAAACCGGACACCGGTGACGAACTGCACGTGAGTTGCGACTGGTTGCTCAATACGTCCGGCGCGTGGGCGAATCACATCGCAGGCACATTCGGCGAGCGAGTGCCGATGCATGCCATCTACCCGAACATGTGGGTGACGGAGCCGTTGCCCAAGTTTGTCGGACACAACCTCGGCGTGTACGGCGGCGGCGTGTATGCGCGGCAGGTCGAGCGCGGCAACTGCGTGATCGGTGGTGGACGCGGCACCGGCGACGGCGAATACGCCCAGCCGTCGGCCGACACTACGCGCGCCGTCATGCGTGAAGCCTGTGCGCTACTGCCAGCGCTGCGCAATGCGCTGCTGATTCGCACGTGGAGCGGTGTGGAAGGCGAGACGCCCGACGACAACCCGATCATCGGCATGAGCCGCACGACACCGCGTCTGGTGCACGCGTTCGGTTTCTCGGGGGGCGGCTTTCTGCTCGCGCCGGGCGTGGGTGAAGTGCTGGCCGATCTGGTCACGCAAGGCGAGACGGCCACCCCGATCGATGCGTTTGCCGTCGACCGATTCGCGACCGTCCCGGCAACGAACGCCGAAGTCTGAGGAACCCGACGCATCCCAATCGTTCTGAGTCCGTCTTACTGAGTCCGTCCCAAACAACATTCCTAACACCCTGGAAACGCAAGGAGAACCACGATGAAGCTGTCTAAGAAGGTCGTCATGTGCGCTGCGGCGCTGGCATTGGGCGCGAGCAGCGCAGCCTGGTCGCAGTCCAAAACGCTCTACATCGGCATGAATGGCGGCCCGATGGAAAAGGCTTACACGAGCCAGGTCTTCCCGGAGTTCGAGAAGGCCAACAACGTGAAGGTCGTGGTGGTGCCGGGCACGTCGTCGGACGTGCTGGCCAAGCTGCTTGCCAACCGTAACAGCCCGCAAATGCACGTCGTGTTCCTGGACGACGGCGTGATGGCGCGCGCCATCAGCATGGGCGTGTGCCAGAAGCTCGACGACTCGCCCGTGCTCAAGGAACTGATGCCGTCCGCTCGCGTGAAGGACGACATGGGCGCTGGCGTGCAACTGGGCATGACCGGTATCGGCTACAACACCAAGCTGTTCAAGGAGAAGGGCTGGGCCGCACCGACCTCGTGGACCGACTTCGCCGATCCGAAGTTCAAGGGCAAGGTCGTGTTCCAGTCGGCATCGAGCAGCACGTTCGGCCTGCATGGCTTCCTCGCGCTGAACCGCATCTGGGGTGGCAGCGAGACGAACGTCGAGCCGGGCTTCACGAAGTGGGCGTCGACGGTCGGCCCGAACGTGGTTGAGTACATCCCGAACTCGGCCAAGCTCTCGGAGATGATCCAGACGGGCGAAGCCGCGATCTTCCCGCTGACGCCCACCGCTGTGAGCGATCTCCAGGACAAGGGCATTCAGGTCGGCTATGTTGCGCCGAAGGAAGGTGCGGTGCAGTTGCTCGTCGACCTGTGTGTGGTCAAGAACAGCCCGGATAACGCGATGGCACAGAAGCTCGCGCAGTACCTGCTGTCGGCCAAGGGCCAGTCGCTGGCCGCTGCCGCCGGTGCTTACATCCCGACGAACCCGAAGGCTATCATCCCGGCCACGATGCAGACGCGTCTCGGCAAGCTCGACGACCTGACCAAGAACATCAAGACGGTCGATTGGGACGCCATCAACCAGCGTCGTGCACAGTGGGATCAGCGCTGGAACCGTCAGATCGAGCAGTAATCAGGCAGTAATCAGGCAGCGATACCGCAGGTCGACGTCACATCACGTCGGCCTGCGCCGCCAGCACGTTGAAGGCCCCCACGAGTTGCGCGTGGTCGGCCGGCATCACGAAGGCATGCAGCGCGTGCGCCGGCTCGTCGAGCATCAGATAGCCGAGACTCCACGTCGAGAACGCGCCGGGCTGGCGGGGCGTGCCGTCGAGCAGCACCTGAATGGACGAATGGTGACGCGACGCCTCGATGCGCTGGCGCGCGTCCGCCAACGGCTCGGCGGGCCCTTCGATGTACTGATAGAAGGTCGTGCCGTCGTAGAGCAACAAGCCGGTGATGCCGTAGGTCTCGTTGAAACCACGGGAATGCACGATGATTTTCGAGAGCGCCACCGGATCAAGATCGGGCAGGGCTCGGCTGGTGTATGCGTAGCACTCGATCATTATTATTGATGTCCCCCAAGTCACTCGTCGACTTTGCGTCAACGCACATTAGAATACTCCAAGTGCGAAGCCGGGGACTCCTGCGTCATGCCGATCAACTTTCTTCGTGGCTTTACCCAACCGGTGCGCACGGACGCGGCGAACCGGCGTTTGGGCTGCTCGCTCGCTTTCGTTGCCGGGGCGGCCAATGCAGGCGGTTTCCTCGCCGTCGGGCAATATACGTCGCACATGTCGGGGATCGTGGCGTCGCTCTCCGATAATCTCGCACTCGGCCAGCTGGTGCTGGTGCTCGCGGGGTTCAGTGCTTTGCTGGCGTTCCTGCTCGGGGCGGCCACCTCGAGCGTGCTGATCCACTGGGGACGCCGCCACCACACCCAAAGCGAGTACGCGGCGCCGCTCATGTTCGAAGCGCTGCTCCTTCTCACGTTCGGCGTGATGGGCGCGAATCTGGAGAGTCACCGTGTGTTGTACGTGCCCGCCACGGTGGGGCTGCTTTGCTATGTGATGGGTTTGCAGAACGCCATCATCACCAAGATATCCCGGGCCGAAATTCGGACGACGCACGTGACCGGTCTCGTGACGGACATCGGCATCGAACTCGGCAAGATGAGTTACTGGAACCGGCCGGGTGTAGCGCAGGAGTTGCCGCGTGTGGCCGTCGACCGGCAGAAGCTGCGGCTGCTCTGTGCGTTGCTGGGGATGTTCTTTCTGGGCGGCATGACGGGCGCGCTGGGTTTCAAGCATCTGGGTTTCGTCTCCACGATTCCGCTCGCCGTGGTGCTCATCATGCTGGCCATTGTGCCGCTACTCGACGATATCTCGCAGAATGTGCGTTAGTGCACATTAGTGGACGTTGGCGCACGGCATCCTCGCCGATCCTCACACCGGTATCGCTGTCAGGCCATTCGCTATGACTACAAGCTCAGGTGTACCCAGTTCGCGCAATGCGGCTGGAGGCTGGACCCGTAGGCGGCTGCACGCGGTGTCCGGCAAGTTCGACGACTACCCGTGGATGATCGGTGTAATCGGCACGATCATCGCGCTGGCGATCCTCGCCGGCGTGGCGCTGCTGCTGCGCACCGACAGACAGGCGCGCCACGAACACGCGCTGGAGCGAGCGCAAAGCGTGGCGTCGGTGGTCGCGGCGAGCCTGGGGGGCAACATCGCGGTCTACGACGCGCTACTCATGGAGATGGTGCGCGAGGCGGAAGATCCCGCCACGCCGCTGTTTCCGGATCGGGTGCGTGACCGCGTGCGCTTCGGACAGGCGCTGAGCCGGGACTTTCTGGACGACGCTTACGTCGTCGACAAGACCGGGCGCATTGCCGCGCCGCTCGACCGGACACAGGGCGCGCCCGTCAGTGTGGCCGATCGCGACTACTTTCGCTCGCATGAGAGCAGCCCATCGCTTGGTCTGTACATCTCGCAGCCCTACGCGTCACGCACGCACGGTGGCCGCTTGTCGGTGGCGCTCACGCGCCGTATCGCGGCACCCGATCATTCGTTTGCCGGGGTCGCGGTGCTTGCGCTGCGGCTCGATCGTCTGAACACGCTGGTGAGCGACGTGGATTCGGCCGATCTGAAATCCATCGACATCGTGGAAGAGAAGGGCACGGTGCTGGCGTGCGATCCTTGCGCGGGTGCGCAACCAGGCCAACTCGTCGTTTTGCCGGGTGACGCGGCGCGTAACGGCGATCTCGCGGCAGCGCTGGCGTTTCCGCGTGGGACGCGGGCGAAAGCGTACCGGTCCGTGCGGGTGCCGGGGGCGTCGATGTTCGTCGTGGTCACGCCGTCGACGGATGACCTTCTGCACGAATGGCAGCGGCACGCCCTATTGTTCGGTGCGATTGCCCTCGCGTGCGCTGCCACGCTCATGGCGGGCTCATGGTTGCTCGTGGCCGCGATGCGCACACGGGCTGCAGCCGCTGCACGGCTCATGAGCCTGTCGATGACCGATGGGCTCACGGGACTCGCCAATCGTCGCGCGCTCGACGCCAAACTCGGCAGCGAATGGCGGCGCGCGAAACGCTCAGGCAGCCCGTTGTCGATCCTGTTCGCCGATATCGACGACTTCAAACATTTCAACGACGCCTACGGCCATTCGACGGGCGACGACGTGCTGCGTGCCGTCGCGAAGAATATCGGCGGGCACGTGCGGCGCGACAGCGATATGGCGGCGCGTTAAGGCGGCGAAGAGTTTGCCGTGGTATTGCCCGACACCGATCCACATGCGGCCGAGGTGATGGCCGAACAGTTGCGCCGCGATATCGAGCGTCTGCATATCGACCATGCAGGCAGCACGGCGGGAACGGTGACGGTGAGCGTGGGAGCCGCCACGGGGCGGGTGGCCGAGTGCGATAGCGCCGAGGCGATCTTGAAGGCGGCAGGCGAGCAACTGCGGCTGGCTAAACAAAATGGCCGCAATCGCGTCAGTGCAGTGGTACTTAGGACGAAGACGAGAGGCGGCGGCGGGGACAGTGGTGGGGGCGGGGAGCGTCAACTGTGATTAATGCCGGCGACAACGCCAAAAGACGCTGAGACAATGCCCCCATGTCGAAAGCTAACGAATCAACTAACGGGGGCCTTATGATCCGCACCAAACTCTTCGCAGCCATCGTGTGCCTGACGGGCCTTCTGGCGTTCGGTCATGCCAACGCGCAGTCGTACCTCGGCTCGAGCGATCTCGGCAGTATCCGTCAGTCGAATCAGACGCCGGCGGTGAGTACCGCCGTGGCCGCCGTGGGCAAGCCGAGTGCAACGGTCACCGACGCCCATGCCGCCAGCGCGAGCATCAATCGCACGGCGAGCGAGCGTAACGGGCCGTCCACGGGGCCGAGCGATCAGGAAATGGCGGCGACGAACAACGCGCTCGACACGCGCAATTTGCAGCATCCGCGTCAGACCAAGCGGTTCGACAGCATTGCCCGTCCGTCGCGCCCGGATTGATCAGCGCAATCGGCCCAATCAGCTGACTCAGTCGGCCATCGCCGGAATGGCACCTTCCTGGAACAACACGCGCGGGGCATCCATCGTGCCGTCCTCTTCGTCGACCAGCACTTCGTAGGCGGCAATCCCCGCGAAGCCGGAGGCCATCGACTGCGCAATGCGCACCGCGCCGAACTCCGTACTCGCCTGACGCAACTCGCCCGGCTGCAACACGCCGTCCTTGTTCTTGCGATACGGCACGACGATGAACTTGATGGATTTGGCGTCGCTCATGGTGTCACTCACGATGAAATTGAATGATGGGAAATGTAGCACGACTACTGTATAAAAAAACAGGTATTCGCATCAAATTTTCGCCATACAACATCTCGTAATGTCGACATAACTAGTCAATATTCGTATATTCCCGTGCGTCTTGATAGCCTGCGGTTCTAATCGCGAATTGTTTTCCCACCAACTCGCGGCCAAAACTACAAGTATCGAGAGCATCGAATGAACGCAGGTAATCTGATTTCGGCGAACCGGCTCAAAGACGGTCTGGTCGTCTGGCTGGATGAACAACACAACTGGGTAGACGAACTGACGCAGGCGCACGTGTTCGATGCCGACGGCCTCGAGCAGGCGCAAGCCGCCGCCAAGGCGTCCGCTGCTGCCAATCTGATCGTCGATCCCGTGCCGCGTCCGGCCGAAGTGAGCGAAGCCGGACCGGTGCCGGTGGACTTTCGCGAGCAACTGCGCTCGCGTGGCCCGTCGGTGCGCGAAGACCTCGGCAAGCAGGCTGCCGACGCCGACACGCAAGCCGCACTGGCGCACGCCCCGGCCCTGACCGTCGCCCCCGAACATGCAGGCATTTATCGGTATGACCCGTCGGAGCGCCAGTACCTCAAGGATCGTGCGAACGAATTCGGTCAGCAGGTGGCGCGTCGTCTGAGCGGTGAGCTGAGCGAGGACGACTTCAAGGTCTACCGTCTGATGAACGGCCTGTACCTGCAACTGCACGGCTACATGCTGCGCGTAGCAATTCCGTACGGCACGCTGAGCGCGGTTCAACTGCGCCAGTTGGCCTATGTGGCGAACCGTTACGACAAGGGCTACGGCCACTTCACCACGCGTCAGAACCTGCAATTCAACTGGCCGACGCTGACCGATTCGCCGGACATTCTGTCGGCGCTGGCGGACGTGGATCTGCACGCCATTCAGACGAGCGGCAACTGCATTCGCAACGTGACGACGGACCAGTTCGCCGGTGCGGCGAAGGACGAAGTCGTCGATCCGCGCGTGTACGCCGAGATTCTGCGTCAATGGTCGACCGACCACCCCGAATTCACGTACCTGCCGCGCAAGTTCAAGATCGCCATTACCGGCGGTCAGACGGACCGCGCCGCCGTGCGTTTCCATGACATCGGCATTCTGGCGCGCACGAACGAGCAGGGCGAAGTCGGCTTCCAGATCTACGCGGGCGGCGGTCTGGGCCGCACCCCGATCGTGGGCACGCTCGTGCGCGAGTGGCTGCCCGAGGCCGATCTGCTGCGCTTCGTCGAGGCGATTCTGCGCGTGTACAACGCGTTGGGCCGTCGCGACAATATCTACAAGGCGCGCATCAAGATCCTCATCAAGGAAATGCAGCCCGCGAAGTTCATCGAGATGATCGAGGAAGAGTTCGCCCGCATTGCACAGACGCATCGTCCGCTCGCGGAAAACGTCATCACGGCGATCGGCGAGCGATTCATCCTTCCCGAATTCGAAACGCTGCCGGCCGAGTCGACCGTCTTCGCACAAGCCTACGCGAACGACATCGACTTCAAGCATTGGGTCGACACCTGCACGCATGAACACAAAGCGCCGGGGTATATCAGCGCGGTCGTCTCGCTCAAGCCGGCGAGCGGTATTCCGGGTGATGCGAGCTCACAGGAAATGCTGGTGCTGGCCGATCTGGCCGATCAGTACTCGTTCAGCGAACTGCGCGTCACGCACGAGCAGAACCTCGTGCTGCCGCACGTGAAGCGCGACGAATTGCATGCGCTGTGGAAGCAACTGAAGGCGAACGGTCTGGCGACGCCGAACATCGGTCTGATTTCGGACGCGATTGCGTGCCCGGGGCTGGACTATTGCGCGCTGGCCAACGCGCGTTCGGTGCCGGTGGCCCAGCGCATCGCGCTGCGCTTCACGGAGGAGCAACAGCGCGATATCGGCCCGGTGACGCTGAATGTGTCCGGCTGCATCAACGCTTGCGCGCATCACCACGTGGCCCACATCGGCATTCTCGGTGTGGACAAGGCGGGCAAGGAAAACTATCAGATCACGCTGGGTGGTTCGGCTGACGATAACGCGGCCGTCGGCAAGATCCTCGGCCCGGGCGTCTCATACGAAGCGGTGCCGCAAGTGATCGAGAACATCCTCGGACGCTATCTGAAGGTGCGCCGCGAAGGTGAGCGCTTCATCGATACGCTCGGACGCGTGGGCGCGGAAGAATTCAAGGGAGCTTTGCATGTTGATTGATCGTAACGGACTGCCCGCCGAGGACGTCTGGACTTATGTCGCGGCCGACGCGTCGGACGCGGCCAATGACGCCAGCGCGTCGGATCAAGTGAGCAGTGAAACCGTGCTGCCGCTCGACGCGTGGCTCGCGGCGGACGCACAGGGTGTGGCACCCGCCGGTATCCGCGTGCAGGGTCACGACGACCCCGAGCGCATCGCGGCCCTGCTGCCGAAGCTGGAACTCGTCGTGATCGAGTTCCCGAAGACGCGCGACGGCCGTGGCTTCACGCTGGCGAAGTTCCTGCGCGACAAGTGGCAGTTCCAGGGCGCCATCCGTGCGGCTGGCCCGCTGTTGCCCGACCAGTTGGCGATGTTGTGGGCGTGCGGCTTCGACAGCCTGCTCTCGCCGTCGGAAGTGCCCACGGCACGCTGGCGCGAAGCGGCACTGGCCGCGCAAGTCCGTGCCGGACGTCCGCGCACGCTGCTTGCCCGTCTGACGGCCTGACACAGGGTCTGACGACTTAACCGACGTGACACGGCCCGGCGCATTCCCGTGCGCCGCCGTGCACGCACCCGTCAAAGCAGAAATTCCCAAAGAAAAACGAAAGTAAAGCGAATTTCCCAGCATTTGCGGACGCGTTCAGGTTGATGGCGCGTTGAAAGGCAACGCAAGGTCGCCTGACGCATACTGCACGACGGCAAATTTCCTACCGGTGCGTAGGAATATTTCGGGGGCTTGTGCCGTTATCTCCCCGTCACTACCCGTTTTCCCCCGTTTCCGGGTTCCCGGTTTCCCGTTTCCGTCTGCACTGCGCGACATCGCAATTCCATCATGAAGACAACAGGACGTCTGCCGCTGCGCGCGGCCCTTATGGGGGCGCGCCTGGCGGTGTTGGCGCTGGCCTTGCACGCCGCGGCCGCCGTGGCGCAGGATTTCCAGGTGCGCGACAGCACCGGGGCTGCACTGGACGACGCGGTCGTCTATCTCACCCCAGAGGACGGCAAGGTGCCGCCGCCGCGTCCGGCACCGGCGTCCATCGTCCAGCAACACAAGATGTTCATGCCGCTGGTCACGGTCGTGCAGAAGGGCGCAGCCGTCGATTTCCCGAATCGGGACGACATCGCCCACGACGTCTATTCGCTTTCCGACGCGAAACGCTTTGAGCTGAAGCTGTATCGCGGCGGGTCGAAGCGTGTGGTGTTCGACAAGCCCGGTGTGGTCACCATCGGCTGCAACATTCACGACATGATGATCGCTTACGTCGTAGTCGTGGACACGCCGTACTTTGCGAAGACCGGCTCGACCGGACGAGGCGAGTTGCCGCAGGTGCCGGAGGGGCGGTATCGCGTGGCGGTCTGGCACCCGCGTCTGGGCAACGCGCCGGCGGTGGTCGTCGGGGCGTTCACCCGACCGGCGAGCGCTCCGGCCGGGGCCGAACCGTTGTCCCTGACGTTGCCGCTGCGCGGGGACTGACGCGTGTCGTTCTTTTCCGTATTCCTGAAAATGCCCGGCATGCTGCGTGGCAGATTGCGCGGCATGACGCGAGGCAAGCTGGCGAGTCTTGGCTTGCATCGTCTACGCACGAAGATCACGCTGGTGTTCGTCGCCTTGATTCTGGTGGTGCTGGCCGTCATGCAGATGACGGCCAGCCGGGCACTCAACGACGCGTCCTCTGCGCAGGTCGCGGAGCAACTGTCGGTCGGCCAGCGCGTGTTCTGCCGGGCGCTGCAAACCAAGGCGGACGAACTGACGCAGGTCGCTCAGGTCGTCACAGCCGACTTCGGATTTCGTGAGGCGGTGGCGCTGCATGATCCGGTGACGATGCACTCGGCGCTGGAGAACGTACGCGAGCGTGTGCACGCGGACGTGGCGCTGCTCGTCGATCTGAGCGGCGCGGTGATCGCCGATTCGCGGGTGTCGGGCGTGGCGCGCGACGATGCCGACACTGATGCGACCGATCCCGCGTTGCCCGGCATACCGCGCGGCAAGCTAAGAGGCAAGGCAGGCACCTCCGTCTCCATGATCGGCATGCTCGGCGGCCGCGCGTATGAACTGGTGAGCGTGCCGGTCAAAGCGCCGCTGATCATCGGTTGGGTGACGATGGGCTTTGCGCTTGACGATGCGTTCGCGCGCGACATGCACGAGTTGTCCGGTCTGGAGGTATCGCTGGTGCATCGCGGTGCTTCCGGTCGGTGGGAGGTGGTGGCGAGTTCGCTGCCGGCGGCCGATCGCACCGACTTGCAAACGGCGCTGACCCAACACGTCATACGCGTGACAGGGAAGGAAACGACGTCGCGCGTGAGCGGATATGCCGCGCGCGTCGTCAATCTCTCCGGCACGGACGCCCCCGTGGTCGCCGTGCTGCAACGCTCGTTGACGGAGGCGGCGGGCCCGTTCCGACAACTGCGCTCGACGCTACTCTGGCTGACGCTCGGCGGCATCGTAATTTCGGTGCTCGGGGCGGCGCTGATCGCGCGTAGCGTGACGCGTCCGCTGGCCGCGTTCGTGGATTTGGCAAGACGCATCGGCAAGGGCGATTACGCGGCGGCCATCGACGTGCGGCGCCGCGACGAAACCGGCGATCTGGCACGTGCGTTCGACCTGATGCGCAATGCGATTGCCGAGCGCGAGGAGCGGATTACCGAGCTGGCTTACGTCGATACGCTGACCGGGCTGCCGAATCGCGCGGCGTTCAGCGAGCAGATGCAGGACGACATCACGCGCGCGTATCGAGGCGGTGCGCCGTTCGCCGTCATCCTCATGGATATGGACCGCTTCAAGGACGTGAACGACACGCTGGGGCATCACGTCGGCGATCACTTGCTATGGGAGGCGGGGCACCGGCTGAGCACCGAGCTTAAGGCGTCGGGTTATATGGTGGCGCGTCTGGGTGGCGACGAATTCGCGATTCTCGTGCGCGGCGGCGATCAGGCGGCGGCGCATCGGTGTGCGACGGGGCTTGCCAGCGCCCTCGATGCGCCTATCGTCGTCGACGGTCAGACGGTGGACGTGGGCGCGAGCTTCGGCATTGCCGTCTATCCCGATCACGGCTCGGACATGCATACGTTGCTGCGGCGCGCGGATCTCGCGATGTACGCGGCGAAGCGTTCGAATCTGGGTGTCGCGGTGTACGAGCCGGACACCGAGAGCCGCGACCGGGACCGCTTGTCGCTGATGAGCGATCTGCGTCACGCGATCGAGCATGGCGGCCTGTACCTTTGCTATCAGCCGCAAGTGGACTTGTCAGACGGCCGGGCCGTGCGTGTCGAAGCGCTGGTGCGGTGGCGTCACCCGAAGCGGGGGATCGTGCCGCCGGCCGAGTTCATTCCGTTTGCGGAGCAGACGGGGTTCATCCGCGTGATTTCCCGGTGGGTCGCGGCCGAGGCTATCGCGACGTGCGCCGCCTGGCATGCGCGGGGGATTGCGCTTGGCATGTCGATCAACTTGTCGGCGCGCGATCTGGTGGACGTCGATCTACCGGATTACCTGAAGCGGGTGTTGGGCGAACACGCGCTTGCGCCGCATTGGTTGTGTGTCGAGATTACGGAGAGCGCGCTGATGGACGATCCGGAGCAGGCGTTGATCACGATGGAGCGTTTGCATCGCATGGGCGTGCGTATTGCGATCGACGACTTTGGCACGGGTTACTCATCGCTGTCTTATCTTAAGCGCATGCCTGTCGAGGAAATCAAGATCGACCGGTCGTTCGTGAAAGGGATGGCGCATGAGCAAAACGACACGCTGATCGTGCGTTCGACGATTGCGCTGGGTCACAGCATGGGCATCCGCATCGTGGCGGAAGGCATTGAGGACGCCGCGACGCTGGAGAAGCTGCGCGCGCTCGGATGCGACTTCGCGCAAGGCTATTTCCTGAGCAAGCCGCTGCCGGAAACCGAGCTTGTCGACTGGGCGCAGGCATGGCGAAAGCCGGGGTGCGAGGCTGTATAAAAATTCAGTCTTTTGAAAGCGGAAATTTTGTCCTATCTTTCCATCGTCGCGCTCGCGAGGGGGCAGTTGGGCGGGCGACGATGCATCAGCCCGACAAACTGACAAACCAATAACGGTTACCACGGCGCAACGATGTGAGGACATCATGAAGACAGTCGCGGTTCAGGCCAATCTGGACGAGACGGTGGATCTCGTCCGCAAATTCGCACACGATGAATTCGCCCGCGCCATCGGTGTCGAGACACCTTCTGAGCAGGATGTCCGGGGCTTCTTGCTGGATCGATTGCGGTCGATGCGGTTTCGCACGACAGAGCCCGGCGACGAACCGACCGTGCAGCGTGTGTTCGATTGCGTCTACGTGATGCCGGTCTGCGTACGATTCGAAGGCACGCGCGTGATCGAAGCCCGCTTAGTCGTGATGCCGGACGCGCGCTATACGTTGAAGGCTTATATTCCGGTGTCGGATTAGGTTGCGGCAGCGCGGAACGCGTCGAATAGATGACCTAAGCAGTTGCGGATGCTTGGCCCACAGGCAGTCTCGCCGCAAGACGATTGCCCAAGCGATGAATCGGCGCGTCGATGAGCAAGTAGAACGCCATTGTCAGAATGACAACGGCTGTTCCGACAATGAACGGATGCCACGCGACGTTGAGGCTGCTTGGCAAGTAATGCGTTCGCAGATCGATAGCCAAGTAATGGCAAAGATACAGTGAGAAGGATACCTTTCCGAGGTTTTTTCCTGCGCGCCAGCCGAAATTCGGTTTGCCCGGCCCTTGAACCATGTTGAGGACCACGAACGAGGAAAACAGCACGAGGGCGAAAAAACCCATCTGAAAAACGCCATATCCTTTTGCGAAAAAGTAGGCGGTCGTGACCATTCCGCCCGACAGGAAAAGCCATGAGGCAAGCGTCGTCGGCGCGATGCCACGAACTCGTTTAGCAACCGGGTCGAAGACGCGGTACCACCCCAATCCGAAAGCAAAAAGAAGGTTGATTGGATTTATCGCAATCGATGCTGCAACGTTGAGAAAGCTGTGCCCGAAAACGCTCACTTGTTGCACGGCACTGGGATTGAACGTAATGTGCCCCGTGAGCAGATACTGCATTGGAAGAGCGTTCAGCAGGATCAGCCCGACAGCGACTTCCGTGCGGTACCGCCACGAGATGCGCATGGCGATCGCGTAGAGAAAGTAGAACGCGATTTCGTAGGTCAGCGTCCACGTAATGAAGTACGTGCCGTAGCCATAGTACGGGGCGAAACCACCGGATGGCAGGATTCTGAAGATATCGACGAGACTCGCCGACTTTTGTGTGATGACGCAATACAGAGCAATCGCCACCACCGTCGGGACGTAGACGCGGAAAACGCGCTTCAGTAAAAAGGATGAGACGCGCGCATCGCGTTGGGTCGCTGCGCCCATCACGAATCCGGAAATTACGAAGAACACCGACACGCCGAGATAGCTTCCCCCAGCAAGCGCGGCAGTCGCTCCCGGAAACACATATACCCAGAATGGGATCATGTGAAACAAAACTACGAGTAGCGCTGCGATTCCGCGGAGTGCATCGATTTGGTAGATGTTCTTCACAAGGCGTGCTTAGCGTAAATATAGAAGTCAAGCTTTCGTAATGTGGTGAAAGCGTATTGGGAATCGACTTCATTCTACAGGCAGGCAGACACGCCAAGGTAGAGCAACCCAAACAGGATATTTCGGGTTGTTCGCATTTTGGAGAGCGGATCTCAATCGTCCGGCGCAAACGAAAAAACCCGCACAGCCAAATGCTGCGTCGCAACCCGAGTGAGCGTTGTCCAGGACGTCTTACTTTCGCTGTCGGTAGCGTCGGTGTTCGATCATGACGCCAACGATTCTTGCCCGCTCCTGTTCGCTGCGGATTGTCGGGAAGTCGGGGTTCAGCGGCACCAGATCGAACACTTCCATTCCATCGGGGCCGAGTCCACGAGGGCGGTATTTTTTGAATGTCGCTTCGCTTCGAACATTGGTGGCCACGACGTAATCGCCTGGAATGGGGGAAATCACCGGGTCGACAATAATCCGGTCCCCCTCCCGAAACTCCGGCTCCATGGACCGCCCGTCGATTTCAAGCGCAAAGGCACCGTCCGAAAGCTCGAGATCCGTCAGCAGGTACTCGAAGCCGGCGCCAGGCGGAAACGGCGTCACCGTTTCGTTCATCAACCCCGCCTGTACGCTACTGATGAGCGGAATGCGGCGTGTGCCTACCGCTGCCAACCGTACATTCGCCGCCCCTTCCATCGGGCCGATCCCGGCACGAAGCCAATCTGGCTCAACCCGAAGGAACTTCGACAGTGCGGCGATCTGGTCCGCCTCGATCTTTGTTTCACCGCCGTTGAACCAGAGACGCACCGCGGCTGCAGTGACTCCGCTTGCTTGCGCAACATCACCCTGTTGACGAACACCACGGAGGTCCATGGCGAACTTCAGCCGGGCAGGAAAGCTCTCTGGTGGATAAGCGTTCAGGAATTTTGGCGAGGGTTTGGCGTGCTGCGGGCTAAGTGAGGGAATGCGTTGCTTCCCACGGCCGGTGATCAGCCAGAACATGTTGAAGCGATACCGCTCCTGGATTCGGGCGGCCTGATCGTGGGCGATGTCTGTCGCTTCGCCGGAAAGCCATGCAACGGTGGCGCCCGCGGCAAGCCCTGCCTCGGCCTCAAATTGGTCTGGCGAAACCTCTTCAGCTGTGAGGACTGCGGCGATACGGGCAGCAAGCCCGTCGTGTGCACGGGTGACAGGTCTTTCGGCTTCGCGCATTGGGTTCATGGTCATAAAGGGGCTACCGGCGCCGATACCGACGATGCTCAACCATCACGCCGATGATTCGAGCTGGCTCGTTGACGCTGCTGATCGTTGGGTAATCCACGTTCAAGGGAACGAGTTCGAAGACTTCACGGCCGTCTTGACCGATGCCGCGAGGGCGATACTTTTTGAAGGTCGCTTCTTCGCAGCCGTTTTTTGCGACGACAAAGTCACCGGGTTGCGGCCGGACTGCGGGGTCGATGATGATGCGATCCCCTTCCTTAAATTCAGGCTCCATCGATTGGCCTTCGATCTCAAGCGCGAAGGCCTGCTCGGACAGCTTTAGGTCCGTAAGCAAATACTCGAACGCAGCGCCCGGCGGGAAGGGGGTTATCGCTTCGGTCATTTGACCCGCTTGAACACTGCTAATCAGCGGAATGCGGCGCAAACCCATGTCCGCTGGACGCACGTTGGCGTTGCCGGGATCGCTGCCCGCGACCATTTGGCCCTGGCCATCGTCGATCCATGTGGCGTTGATCCCCAACTCGCGCTGCGCAATCAGGCGGCCCTGTTTCGAAACGCCATTCCCGCGATAGGCCCAGTTGTTGATCGTCTGCTCGCTCTGATTGAGCGCGCGTGCAAGATCGGCGACTGTCGAAATCGCGGGCCGTACCTGCCTGGCTGCCTCGTATAGCCGCCGGAACGTCTCGTGCATCTCTTTTCCCATAACCCGATCTTCGCTCAAGTAAACGCAACGTTTATAAACGGCGTGTTTGTTTTTTAAATAAACATGGTGTTTAATTTTAGCATGAACACAACCAAAACTGATCATCCCAACGGGACGCTGATCTTTTCGAGCGATCTGGCAGGGCACGCGTAAGCGGGAGCGCAATGGCACGAATTCGATCCGTCAAACCCGAATTTTGGACGTCCGAGCAGGTGATGGATGTCTCTCGCGATGCCCGCATCCTATTCATCGGCATGTGGAATTTTTGCGACGACGCGGGAATCCACTCGGCCAACGAAAGACGCCTGAAGGCGGAAGTGTTCCCTGCCGACGATCTGACGACGACGGATGTTCGTCGAATGATCGATGAACTACTGCGTGTCGGATTGCTCGACGAGTACGAAGTGGCCGGTCAGCGATTCTGGATCGTCACCGGTTGGCACCACCAGAAGATCGACCAGCCGACGTTTAAACACCCCGGTCCGGACGGCACCGTGCCGTCCGGTACCCCGAGACGTCGGCAAGCCCGTATGAAAACGCAGCATTCGGCGAGTGATCGCGGAATCGACGGCGAGCGTTCGGATAGCGTTCGACGCGTGTTCGGCGAACACCCGGCGAATGCTCGTCGAGTGGGTGCCGAGCGTTCATCCCCGGAAGGGAGAGGAGAGGAACGGAATGGAATACCTAAGGGCAGCGGTGCTTCAGTCGTCGTAGGTCATGAAGAAACGTCTCACGACGATGACCTTACGTCGGACGGTTGTGTGCCGGTGAATGCTGCGCAGTGGGCAACGTACTTCGGCGATGAGCACGGTATCGGCATCGACCCGGCCAGTGCCCATGAGCGAAAGCGCTTCGTGCCACTCGCGACGGCCTGGTGCAACGCTCGTGTGTCGGTCGGCCGCATGCGGGCGGCTATTGCTGAGGCGCAGGACAAGGCGACTGAGGGCATCGTGTTTCTGCCCGCCTACGTCGACCGTGTACTCGCCAACCAAGGGATACCTCGTGCTTCGCCGCGAAGTGTCGACAACGCAGCCATTCTTTCCGGCCTCGCCGGTGACCCATTGGGATACGACGATGAATACAACGCCTGCATCCTCGACGTCGACGCGCACTTGGTCGCCTGACTGGCCACGCGACGCGGCACCCCAGCGACTTATCGAGCGTTTGTTCACGGTGCTTGGTCATCGCTACGGCGCCAGGCTTGCGGACATGTGGCGCGGCGGAGATCCGTCGAAGCCGGACACGGTCGCACGGCATGTTGATGGCGTTAAGCGACAGTGGGCGCTCGATCTTGCCGATCTGACGCCCGCCGAGTGGCAACGCGGTATCGAGGCTTTGCGTGATCGGCCGTATGTGCCGACATGCCCCGAATTCCGTTTGCTGTGCAGGCCGCGCGAACACGTCAACGAGTTGCTCGACATCGCCATCGCGCAGTTGCATCGCAGGGATTCCGATAGCACCGACGTTTGGCCCGACCCCGTGCTGTTCTGGGCAGCACAACGTGTCGGTGGGTACGACATGCGCACGCTCGGTCGCACTGAACTGACGAAGCGATTCGCGGTGGCTCTGGAGGCCGTGAGACAAGAAGGTATCGTGCCGCCGGTCCCACCGAAGGCGCTGGCGCTGTCGGCCCCCGGCAAGGCGACGACGGACAAGGTTTCGGCCAGGGCGATGCTTGCTGCGTTGCTGGCCGGTCGCCCGGGCCGCATGCGAGCGGCGCTGGGCAGTGAAACGGGAATGGACAATTTTTACGGGGAAACCGACCAATGAACGAAGCATTTCAGGACACTCGACAGGCGCTGCATGTGGCGTACCTCATCCTCTCGTTGCCGCCGCGTCAGAAAGCGACATTCCGAAGCATGCTCATCCAGGTCATGGAAGCCGTGGACAAACCGACGAAGGGGCAGGAAATGTGGCTGAACCAGTTGCGCGGCCCCCAACGCGAATTCGATCCGGATCGGCTGACGATGGAAGAATTTCGCGCGCAGTGCGCCATGATCACTGCGGCGGCGCGCACGCGTTTGCCGTCGCCCGAATACGCGGCAGTACTCGCGCGCTTCGCCCACGGCGACGAGAAGATTCAGGGCATCAGCGCGCTTGCCGTCTGGTCGCGCAAATCCAGCGGCATTACGGCGGTTGCGCTGCTGCGGGATCTCGCCGCGTGGAACTATCTCCCTCGTACCAGAAAGGAGGGGACGTCGATCCGCGAACTGGCCGAACGCCACAAAGTATCGAAGGACAAGGCGTTTCGGGCGGCCAAGTGGATGGCGACACACTTCACGGAGCTGGAAAACATGGCCGTCGCACGACTCGAAGTCAGTTTTGTGCGGCACGGTGTCGTCCCGCCGGTATGTGACGCTTCTTACGAGTTCTCGTCATTCATTGCGTAATAAGGACTACTAAAAAAAGTGCTTGCACTCTTGCGACAAAGCATCTAATATTTGCCCATACTCACCGCAATTGCATCCAAGGCCCGCTCAACGCGGGCCTTTTTTATTGGTGAATCGAAACAGACCACTCTCCGGGATAGCCCATGAATAACAGTTCGACAGGTGGATATCTGGCCCCGGTGCAGTCGACGCCGCCGATCGAAGATTCAGTGCTGGAGGATTTTCTTCGGACGATGATCGCGGGCGTGACTGGGCTGGACACTAATCTTGTTCTTTCGCTTCCACAGCCGCCGACGTCGACGCCTCCGGAATCCGGCGTCAACTGGTGCGGCTTCACCGTGACCGGCTTCCAGTCGGACGCAAACGCTGGCCTGTTGCACGTGCCTGCCGACGACGGCAGCGACGCCTACGTTCGGCACGAAGACATCGAGGTCAAGTGCCAGTTCTACGGGCGCAACGCCAGTCAATACGCCCGGACGTTGCGCGACGGACTTTATGTGCCGCAAAACCGCGAGCAGCTTCAGCTCAACGATTTCGGCCTTGTCGACACTTCAAGCATCGTTTCCACACCCAGTGTGGTCGACCAGCAAGTGCAGCGACGCTGCGATATCAGTATGTTTCTGCGCCGTAAGGTGACGCGGACCTATCGGGTGTTGAACCTCGCGTCGGTGCAGACTTCGGTGGCGAGCGAGCGCTAGGCCTGACAACCGAAACCTCGCGCACTTCCTTTGGGGGAGGCTTCCCCCGTAATTTTCCACTTCACTGTGCTGGCGAAGCGCGTAACCCGATTCGCGCCAGCCCGCCATTTTCGTTTCAAGCCCGCTTAGGCGGGCTTTTTTTATGGGGATCACAATGTCCAACGGATTGCCGGTTTCACGGCTGATCAACGTTACGATCAACATGTCGCCACTGGCGGCACAGGGTGCGAACTTGAACACCGCACTCCTGCTGGGTGCGTCGACCGTCATCGACGCCGGCGAACGCATGCGTACCTACGGTGCGATTGCAGACGTCGCGGCCGACTTTGGCACGACAGCACCTGAATACCGCGCCGCCGCGCTGTATTTCCAGCAGACGCCGCAGCCGTCCACGCTTTGCATTGGTCGATGGGCGAAAACGGCGGCCTCCGGCGTGCTTCGTGGCGGTGCGCTCTCGAGCACCCAGCAGGCGATGACGAACTGGACGTCGGTCACGAGCGGCGCTTTCAAGGTGAATGTCGACGGAACGGCGAAGACGGTCTCCGGTCTCGATTTCTCGGCGCAGACGAACCTGAACGGCGTTGCGACCGTGATCAACGGCTCGCTGACCGGCGCGACGTGCGCCTGGAACGGTTCGAAGTTCGTCATCACGTCGAACAGCACGGGCGCAACGTCGGCCGTTGGCTATGCCGAGGCGCCGGCGAGCGGCGTGGATATTTCGGCCCAACTGGGGCTGACATCGACGCTGGCGGGTGTGCCGGTGCAGGGCATCGCGGCCGAGTCGCCGACCGATGCCGTTGCGATCTTCCTCGATCGTTTCGCGAACCAGTTCCTGGGCCTCGCGTTCGCCGACACCGGTGTGACCGACGACCAGCACGTTGCGGTGGCCGCCTTGATCGAGGCCGACCAGAAGCATCTCTATGCTGCGACGACGCAAAATCCGCAGACGCTGGACACGACGGTCTCGTCCGATCTGGCGAGCCGGTTCAAGGCGGCGAAGTTCAAGTACAGCTTCACGCAGTATTCGAGCGCGACGCCTTACGCCGGTGTGTCGCTGTTCGGCCGACTCCTGACGGTGGACTTCAACGCGAACAACACCACGATCACGCTCATGTGGAAGCAGGAGCCCGGGATCGTGGCAGAGACGCTGTCGACGACGCAGGCCAACGCCTTGCAGGCGAAGAACTGCAACGTGTTCGTGAATTACTCGAACGACACGGCAATCGTGCAGACCGGCGTCACGCCGAGCGGCATCTTCATCGACTCGATCTACAACTCGATCTGGTTCCAGAGCCGTATCCAGACCGATGTGTACAACCTGCTTTACCAGAGCCCGACGAAGATCCCGCAGACGGACGCGGGCAACGCGCTGATCGCGACGGTCATCGAATCGGCATGCGCAGCTGCGGTGAACAACGGCTACCTGGCGCCCGGCGTGTGGAATTCGGGTGGGTTTGGTGCCCTGAAGCAGGGCGGCGCGCTCTCCAAGGGCTACTACGTGTACACGCCCTCGATCGCAATGCAGGCGCAGTCGGATCGTGAGGCTCGCAAGTCCGTGCCGTTCCAGATCGCTGCCAAGGAAGCCGGTGCGATCCATTCCGTTGACATTCTCGTCAACGTCAACCGATAACAGGAGCCAAATATGGCCACTTACAGCTTTCAAGACGTTCAAGCCGCCATCGTGGGTCCGGGTGCAGCCTTCTCGATTGGCGCGGGCTCGGCCAGCTCAGAGGAGGGTATCTCCATCGAAGCCGGCGGCGGCAAGAACACCATGACGGTGGGCGCCGACGGCGAAGTGATGCACTCGCTGCACGCCGACAAGTCCGGCACGATCAAGGTGACGTTGCTGAAGACCAGTCCGCTCAACGCACTGTTGCAGGCCGCGTTCGACGTGCAGTCACTTAGCAGCGCCCTGCACGGCAAGAACATCATTACGGTGTCCAACGCCGCTTCGAGCGACCTTCATGTTTGCCGCGACTGCGCGTTTTCCAAGAAGCCCAACGTGGTCTACGACAAGGCCGGGGCCAAGATGGAGTGGACGTTCGACGCGGGCAAGATCGATTCGATTCTGGGGGCTTACTGATGCCCTCCGACATCGAGATTCGCCAAGTCAAGTACCGCATCGGCAAGCTCTCGGCGATGAAGCAACTGCACGTGTCGCGCAAGATCGCGCCGCTGGTGCCGGCGCTTCTGCCGATCATGCTGGAACTGGCGTCCCCGAAAGGGGATACGCCGGTTCAGGCTGGCGCAGGCAACGTGACGCAAGCGGCCGGGAGCGATGGCAGCGCGCTGCTGTCGCAGCCCCGATTGCTTCAACCGTTCGCGGACGGTCTGGCCAGTCTTCCGGACGATCAGGCGGAGTACGTGATCGGCGAGTGTCTCGCCGTTGTGCAGCGCTTCCAGGGGAATGCCTGGTTTTCGATCTGGTCGCCCGCGGCAAAGCTGCCGATCTACGACGACATCGATCTGTCGATCATGATCGAGCTGTCCGTGAAGGTCATTGCGGATAGTCTCGGCCCTTTTATTGCCGGGTGGCTTACCAGCCCCGCGAGTCACCCACCGGCGATGGCGTAGCGTGGGCGCACCTGCCGGGCAGTGAAGATTGGTTGCTCGCGCCGGTACTCGCCGGCATGTGCAAGTACGAATCTTTGCTCGACGGCACGCTAAGCCTGCACGACATGGCCCTGATGAATGATGCCTTGGCTGTGCGCAACGACAACCGCGCACAAGCCGAGCGCATGAGGGAGAACGACAATGGCTGATGAGCCGACAGTCATCCGGGATTTTCTCGTCACCCTGGGATACAAGGTCGACGAGAGAAGCCTGAAGACATTCAAAGACGGCGTCGAGAGTGCGACCAAAGGTGCTGTCCGGATGGTGGCTGCGATCGAGGGCGCGGCCGTTGCATTGGGCGAAAACCTCGCTGCCTTTGCGTCGAAGATGGAAGGATTGTATTTCGTCTCACAGCGCAGTGGCGCGACGGTCGCCAACCTGAAAGCTCTCGAATTCTCGGCCAAAAATCTGGGTGTTTCGTCCGAGACGGCGCGCAACAGCGTTGAGGCGCTTGCACGCTTCATGCGCAGCAATCCCGCCGGTGAGAGCTATATCAAGCGTTTGGGTGTGCAGACACGCGATGCCAACGGGCAGTTGCTCGACACCGTGGACATTATGGCCAGTCTTGGTAGCGAGCTTGCCAAGAAGCCAGCCAAGGTCGCCAGTGAGTACGGTAGTGCTCTCGGTATCGACGCAGGGCTGATGTCGGCGATGCGTGAGGACGAGTTTGCACAGTCCATGCAGCAATATCGCAATTTGAGCGCGCAGACGGACTTCGACGGGGCATCGCGAGACTCGCACCGCTTCATGCTTTCTCTGCGAGAGCTCGACGCAGTCTGGGAAGGTTTCGTCACGCGGCTTGAGGGCAGTTTGATTCAGCGCCTTGGGCCAAAGCTCGATGAGTTTCAAGACTGGTTCCAACGCAACGGGCCACTTATCGAGAAGCGTGTCGGCGATGTTGCGATGGCGGTCATTGGTGCAGGTGAGGCAATCGCGCCGATAGTGGGCGGGCTATTCGACCTGTTCGTCGATCTCGACAAGTCGACTGATGGCTGGTCGACGAAAATTCTCGGTGGTGTGTTTGTCCTTCGCGCACTCGGTGCCTTTCAGTTGGTCGGGGGTGTCTTCAAGATGGCCGAGGCGATTTTCGCCGTGGGTCGCGCCGCAGCGACAATAGGCGGCCTTGCGGGGGCCGGTGGTGTCGGTGGTGCTGCTGCCGGTGGTGCAGTCGCTGCCGTCGGCGGGCGGGCTGCCGGATTGCTGAGTCGATTCGCGCCGCTGGCGCGTATCGGAGGCGCGCTCGGCTTGCTGTTTCACAGTGAGGGGCTGAATCAAGGCGAGGCGGAAGATCTCGCACGCCGACGAAAACTCGGCATGACCGTCTCGAACCCTAACGGAACGACGTCGAATGTGTTGCCGCCCGGTGTTTCGCCGCGAGGCCCTCACAACATCACCTCGGGCAACGTCCGCTTCGGACAGGGGGAGGTGGGGAAGGTCGCAGACGATTTTGCCGACTTCGTGATGTCCGACGACAGCCTGCGTGCCAAAGGGGATTTGCTGCGCGGTCAAGCGCGTCGTGGCCTGAGCGCCGTACGTGGTGCCATCAGCCGGGCACCGCTGGCCGGGAACGAGGCCGGTGCGTATGTCGGCGCAATGGCGAAGCGTCTCGGCGTTGGCGACGACCCGGCGATTAATTTCGGCGATCCCAATGTCATTGCCGGTCTGACGAGGGAAATCAATGGCCCCGAAAACGGACGCAACCCGTTCGTGCCGGACACCATTCTCGGGACTGCCGGTGGTGGCTCGCGTCAAACGATCATCACGCAGAACAATCAGACCAGCATCAACGTATCCGGTGGCGATCCGCAGGCGACAGGGCGCGCGGTGCGCGACGAGCAAGCTGGCGTCAATCGAGAACTCACTCGCAATCTGCAAGGTGCACTGTTATGAACATCCTCGAATTCTTCGATGTCATGACGATCATTCCCAAGTCGCTTGACGAGATCCGGATCGGCGTCACCATCGAAGAGACGTACACCGACGACTTGATGTTCACTCAGTTCCCGGTGGAAAAGGGCGCGCCGATCACGGATCACGCGTACAAGAGTCCGCCGAAGGTGGTGATCAAATGCGGGTGGTCGAACGCCGATTATGCGGCGCTGAAGGCATCGGGCGCGGTCTCCCAATTCCCTCAGGGATCGACAACGCAGTCGGGTTACATCGATACCGTTTACTCGCAGCTTCTAGCGCTGCAAGCCAGCCGGAGGCCATTCCGTGCGGTGACGTCGCGCCGGAATTACGACGCGATGTTGCTGACCAGCCTGAGTGTGACTCACAACGACAAGACGAGCGAAGCACTGATGCTCACGGCAACGTTGCAGCAGCTCCGCATTGTGGAGACGCGGGCGACAACACTGCCGCCTCGCGACGATCAGGCCGACCCGTCTCGCACCGCCGAGACGCAGAACGTTGGGTCGAAGCAGGCAACTCCGGCAACGCCGGCACCGGGCGGTTCAGTCGCCCCGCAATGACATGGCCAATTTCTACGAAATCCCGTTCTCGCCAACCCCCCAGGCATTTCGCGTCACGTTGTCGGGCGTCGAGTACACGCTGACTGTGCAGTATCGAGCGGCGGATAACGCCGGATGGATGCTGGACATCGCGGACGCGAATGGTGCGCCGATCCTCGGTGGTCTGCCGCTCGTGACCGGAACGGATCTGCTGGCGCCTTATGCCTACCTCGGGCTAGGCGGACGTCTCTGGGTGCAGGGTGCGGGTCATCCGGACAACACACCAACGTTCGATGATCTGGGTGTTGGTTCGCATGTTTTCTGGGTGACGGACTGATGACCGACCAATATCTCCGAAAGGCGTCCCTCATCATCGGCGAGAAGGCCGGCGATGCCCTCGACCTGTCCGACCTGCGCTTCGCATTCGATGTGAAGCGCGGGGATAGTCAAACGCCGAACAGCGCGCACATTCGCGTCTTCAACATGAGCCCGGACACGATGACGCGCGTGCAGAAGGAGTTCAAGCGCGTCGTGATTCAGGCGGGCTATAAGGGCAATTACGGGCTGATCTTCGACGGGACCGTGGTGCAGACACGACGCGGCCGTGAGAGTGCGCTCGACACGAAGCTGGAAATCACCGCAGCCGATGGCGATGCCGCTTACAACTTTGCCGTCGTCAATACGACCCTGGCTGCGGGATCGACCGCACAGGATCATTTCGACGCGGTCGCGAAGTCGATGGTGCGGTATGGCGTGGGCGTGGGGTACACGGCCGGATTACAGTCGAACCCGTTGCCTCGTGGTAAGGCGATTTTCGGCATGGCCCGCAATTTCATGCGAGGGGTTGCGCGGGCCACGCAGACGACCTGGAGCATTCAGGACGGTCAGATCGTGGTCATCCCCGAAACCAGTTACATGCCTGGCACGATCCCGGTGATCAATGCGGATACCGGCATGCTCGGGATGCCGACGCAAACGCAGAATGGCATCTCCGTGAAGGTACTGCTCAACCCGAACATCAAGATCGGCACGCTCGTTCAGCTCGATAACGCAGCGATTCAGTTGAGCGAGCAGAGTCTTGCCCGTTCGGGTGCCAAGCCGGACGCCAAACCCTCCGGCGAGGGCGTTCAGAAAAGCCGTCTTGTTTCGAACGAGCTGTATTACGTCGCCGTTGCCGAACACCATGGTGATACGCAGGGCGACAACTGGTACACAGAACTGACGTGTCTCGCGGCCGATCCCACGGTCATCCGGTCATCGGCGTTGCTCAATCGCCCGATGTTCAGCGCTGTGGAACCCGCTCCGAACGCGGTCAAAAGTCACGGTTAGCAAACTCGCCGTACCGGATTTGCTCACCGAGTGTCCGGCACGTCGGGCCAACTAGTTTCTTTCCCCGAGTTTCCCCATGAATCGACAAGAGCGCGTTGGCGACCCCAACGAGATGCTGCTGCTCGCGATGCGCGGCGCGCTGTCCGAGGTATGGACTGCGCTTCCGGGCGTTATTCAGTCGTTCGACGCTGTCGCGATGACCTGCACCGTGCAGCCCGCGATCCAGGTGCGGGCGCGTGGCCCGGACGGCACTGAGAGTTCGCTCTCACTGCCCCTGCTGGTCGACTGTCCCGTCCAGTTCCCTGCGGGCGGCAATTGCACGCTGACATTTCCCGTCACCCCGGGCGACGAATGCCTGATTGTCTTTGGCTCACGCTGTATCGATGGCTGGTGGCAGTCGAGCGGCGTGCAAGCGCAGGCGGAGCCGCGTATGCATGACCTTTCCGACGGTTTTGTGCTGTTGGGCACGCGATCGCGTCCGCGAGCGCTCTCGGGCGTTAGCACTGCGTCGGCGCAACTGCGCAGCGACGATGGCGCAACCTTCATCGATCTGAATCCGGTAACGAAAAAAGTCAGCATCGTTGCCCCCGGCGGGCTCGATGTCGTTACGCCATTGGCCACGTTCTCGAAGGCCGTCACGATTGGCGGCCTGCTGACGTTCATCGGTGGCATGGTCGGAAGCGCCACGAGTGGTGCTGCGGCCGTGTTTAACGGCGTGCTGAATGTTATTGGCCAGATCACGGCTAACGGCAAGCGTGTCGACGACACACATACACACAACAACGTGCAACCCGGTTCGGGTAATTCCGGCACGGTGAACTGACCATGAGATATCGAAAACTCGACGCTGACGGCGATTACGTCCTCGGCGGGGCCGCCGCATTCCTGGCGAATTCGCCGGAAGCGGTGGCGCAAGCTGTCGCGACTCGCCTGCGACTGATCCGTGGCGAGTGGTTCCTCGACACCACGGTCGGCATGCCTTGGGACAAAGTGCTCGGCAAGCACACTCAGGGTGCGGCAGACAGCGCCATACGGACGTGCATTCTCGGCACGCAGGGCGTCGTCGAGATCACCGACTATGCCAGCCGCCTGGCGCCCGACACCCGGGCAATGACAGTGACCGCAACGATCACCACGATCTACGGCACAACGACGATACAGGAAACGCTGTGACCATCACGACAACCGCTCCCACCATCGATGCCACCGGCATTCACGCGCCGACCTACGCCGACGTGCTGGACTTCCTTCAGACCCAGTTTCGCGCGATTTATGGTCAGGATGCCTACCTTGAACCGGACAGTCAGGATGGCCAGTTCCTTGCTGTCATCGCTTCCGCGATCAACGACGGCAACAGTGTCAGCCTTGCCATTTACAACAGCTTCAGTCCGGCGACGGCGCAGGATGCTGCCTTGTCGAGCAATGTGAGAATCAACGGCATTGCCCGGCACGTGGCGTCGTACTCGACCAGTGACGTGTTGCTCGTCGGTCAGGCGGGCACGACGATCACCGACGGACTGGTGCAGGATGCCAACCAGATTAGCTGGGCCCTCCCGGCGACCGTGACCCTTCCGCCGTCGGGGCAGATGACGGTGACGGTGACGTGCACGAAGATTGGTGCAGTCGGCGCGCCCGCCGGTACCATCACCAGAATCGTGACGCCCACGCGCGGCTGGCAGACGGTGACGAACCTGACGTCCGCAACGACAGGGGCACCCGTCGAGTCGGACGCTGCGCTGCGTGCTCGTCAAAAGACGTCGACCGCGATTCCGTCGCTGACGGTGTTCGAGGGGACGATCGGTGCCGTGGCCAATGTGCAGGGTGTGACGCGATGCGCCGGTTATGAGAACGACACCAATGCCACTGACGCGAACACGTTGCCGCCGCACACCATCTCGTTGGTTGTAGAGGGGGGCGACGCGATGGCTATCGCGAATGCGATCGCTGCGAAGAAGGGGCCGGGCGGAGGCACATACGGGACGACAGCCGTCAGCGTCAACGACGTGTACGGGCGTCCAATCGTCATCCGGTTCTATCGGCCCGTGCCCCAGGCGATGACAGCGGTGGTGCAGTTCAACGCCCTTGCCGGGTTCACTACGGCCATCGGTCAGTCGGTTCAGCAGGCCATCTCGGACTACATCAACGCTGTGGCGATTGGCGGCGGCACGCCCGGCGTCGTCGAGTGGGACGCGTGCATTGCGGCCGCCAAGAGCGTGCCGGGGGCGACCACGTTCAAGATCAAATCCCTCACGTTGAGCGGCCCGACTGGGGCTGGCTCCCCGGACGTGCCACTTGCGTTCAATCAGGCCGCAACGTGCACGCCTGCCAGCATCACTTTGACACCGGTTTGATATGGCTGACATTACCGATTACACCGGAAAGATCACGTCTGAGCATGCGGACAAGCCGCGCTATGCGGCGATGGTTCGTGCAGTCACGCAGTGCTTTGTCGACGTGAAGAATGCGCTCTCAAGCCTGCCCGCACGTTTTGATCTGGACCGCGCTGTAGGGAAGCAGCTCGACGACGTGGGGCTGTGGGTGGGTGTGTCCCGCCACATCCGTGCACCGTTGTCCGGGGTGTACTTCTCGTTCGATATGGCGGGGCTAGGCTTCGATCAAGGGGTATGGAGAGGTCCGTTCGATCCGGACACAGGGTTGACGACGCTGGATGACGAGACCTGCCGGCTTCTCATCCGAGCGCGTATCGGCGCGAACCATTGGGATGGAACGCTGGCGGGATCGAAGGCGATTCTCGGCCAGATTTTCAACACCGGCACCCACGTGTTTATTCAGGACAATCAGGACATGTCGATCACGGTCGGCATTTCCGGCAAGATTCCTTCGGCCCTTTTTCTCGCGCTGCTGTCAGGCGGGTATATCCCGATCAAGCCGCAGTCCGTTCGGATTAACTTCTACATCGTCACGTCAGTCAACGACTCGCCGATTTTCGGGTTCGACGTGTCGAACGAGTATGTCGCCGGTTTTGACGTCGGCGCGTGGGCAACACCGCTCTGATTCACTTCTCAGTTCCATCAGCCGCCTTCGGGCGGCTTTTTTTATGGGTAAGACATGACCACAAACGATTTCCTGGCTTTCGCTAGCGGTGCCTCGGCGAATGTACTTTCACAAGCGGACTACGCAGCGCTGAGCGCGCTTCTGGCGTCAGGCTTTCAGGCGGGAACGGCCCAGTCCGCGCAGGTGAACAAGGTCTGGCGGCAGTCCAGCATCATGGCGGCCGTTCTGGCGCAACTGATCGTCGACACGACAGGGCAGAACGCAGTCGACGACGGCACGACGGCCACGCTTCTTGCGAATCTGAAAGCGGCCGTTAGCGCTCGATCCGTCGGCGTCGCAGGGGCCAGTCGTAACGCGGCAATGACGATCACGACTGTTGCTTCGAGCGCGACATTCACAGCCGACGAGGTTGTTGTCTCGTCCGCGCTTGGTGGTCTCAAATACTGCCTGTCTGGTGTCAGTGCGTCGATCAATCTCGCCACTACTGGCGCGGGGGGCATGGACACGGGCACTGCGCCGGCAACCGGCTTCGTGGCGTTGTATCTCATTTACAACCCTGCTACCGGTGCGAAAGCGATGCTCGGTTGGAATGTGACGGGCACCCCTACTGAAATCTATCCCGGGGCAAACATGCCGACGGGATACACGGCTTCGTCGCTGCGCGGGATTTTCCTGACCAACGCCTCCAGGCAGTTCACCCCTTGCATTTTGCGCGACCGAGACATTTCGTTTGCCGCGGTCAATGTGCTTTCGACCACGACAAATCAGTCCACCTTTACGAGTTTTCCTGTTGGGGCTGTTGTCGCACCGGGGGCGGTCGCCGTGAACGTCGTTTCGTCGATTTCAAATGGAACGGCAAACATCACGATGGAACTCGATGTTGCGTCAGATGCGTTGGGAAGCGCGTTGCTTGTCTGCGACGGCCTTCTCCCGGTTGTCGGCACGGGGCGCACAGCAAACGGCTGGGTGCCGATTGTCGCTACCCAGACACTTTATAGCCGCCGGGTGTCTGGCGGAGGATCGCCGACGTACTCAGTCGGGGTAATTGGCTATCGATTCTGAGGTGACTATGGAACGGATTTACGTGCAATTTTTTGACCAAACCGAAGAGGAGGTCGTTGCGCTTCTTGGGGGTGTCGGTGATCCAGAGGTGTACCGGCACCAGGGCGTTGTTCAAAGCAATGATCCGCGGTACGACGCGTTTCTCGACAAAATCGATGCTTACGCCCGCTCGCGGCTGTGGATGATCCAACCAGCCGGGCCAGACGCAGCGCCCTGATGCGCCATGCTGGCTACGGTCAACGAGAAAACACACTCGTCTCGCCGCCTGCCGCATCTACGCGCGCGGGCGGCGTCATTCTTTCGTAAGCGGGGAATTATCGATGGACGACCACAAGACTACCTGGACGATTCTGGGTCTTTTGGTATTGGGCGCTGTGATGGGCGTAGGGAAGCTGCTCGTCAGCGATGAGATTTTGACGTGGCGGCTGATTGTCGGCCGCGCGATTTTGGGCGCAGGTGCTTCGATGATCGCGGGCGTCGCACTCATCCAGATACCGGACATTCCGCCGCTGGCGCTGCTTGGCATTGGCAGTGTGCTTGGTACGGTCGGCGCGCAGTTCATCGAATTGCAGCTGAAGCGTCGCGCAGGATCGTTTCGAAGCGGGAAGGGATGAGCGATGGTCATGAAGTTCTCATACTCGTTGGGCAGACCGGCGTCGCGCTTGAACAAGGGGAGGGGACATGGCTCGGATTGACTTGGTCATGGCAAGTGATCAGAACGTGTGCGCGTTCCTCGACATGCTGGCGTGGTCCGAATTCACATCACGCATCGCAGGTTCGGACGACGGCTACAACGTGATCGTCGGCGGTGGGACGTTCACCAGCTACGCGGACCATCCGAGGAAATCGGTGTGGATCTCGCGCTTCAATGTGTGGTCGACGGCGGCTGGGCGGTATCAGTTGCTCTCGCGCTATTACGACGTGTACAAGCGGCAATTGGGCCTGCCGGATTTCTCGCCCGTGAGTCAGGACAAGATCGCGATACAGCAGATTTGCGAGCGCGGTGCGCTGCCCGACATCATGGCGGGAAGGATCGAGTCGGCGATTTCGAAGTGCAGAAACATCTGGGCCAGTTTGCCCGGCGCGGGTTACGGTCAGATGGAGCACGCGCTCGCGCCGTTGCTTCAACAGTATGTGAAGGCCGGAGGTTCAATGTGATGTGGTTCGATCCTCGCCTGTGGGGCGGGCTATTGCTCGCCATCGTGCTGGCTGCTGGCGGTGGCTATTGGAAGGGGCGCCATGACGCCGGTCAGTCGGCAACGGTTGCTTTGCAAGCCAAGCGGATCGGCGACCTCACCGCTGCCAACAACCTCTATCGCCAGACGACGCAAACGCTGGCTGGGATATCGATCGATGCAAAAAGATCTGCCGATGCCGCGAATGCTGCCGCTCGTACTTCTGATCTCGTCGCTGACGGGCTGCGCAAGCAACTCGGCCAGTACGTCGTTGCCGCACGACGTTCCTCCGCTGCCAGCGGAAGCGCGCCAACCGATGGAGGAGAAGATCCCCTCGATATGCTCTCAGGGCTGCTCAATCGGACTGACGAAGCTGCGGGAGCGCTCGCTAAATTCGCTGACGATGCCCACATCGCAGGACTTGCCTGTGAGCGGAGCTACGATGCGTTGACGAAAAAAGATAATTAAAGTGATCAAAACAACTAAAAAGATAGTTGTTGTTATCTTTTTAGTGCGTGGTTTTGAGTACTCAACTGGACACTCAGCCGCCGATCAATGAAAGCGCGTAGTCAAAAACCATCGAGTTCACTTTGAGTACGCCGACGAGGGCACCGGCACCGACGGCGCACTTTGCACCAAGATAAGTGAGGGCTGCGAGGGGCATGATCAATCTCCGGATTTCAGTGAGTGCTTGAGGAAAGATGCTTTCGACGTGTTGCCAGAATAGCGAGCCTCGAACTCACGGTCATCTGAGATAAATCGCAGTTCACCGGTGCAGATTTCCGTGTCTGCTAAGCCGTCGCATGCTCGTCGAGCGCTGGTACGCGGCCGTGCTGAAAGAGGACCTTGGGCGCGTACATCGCGCCCGTTTCGGGATCGAATAGAACTTCGTAGGCGGCAACTCCAGCGTGCCTCTCGCGCATCGAGTGCGCTACACGAACCGCCCCGACGTCGGTACCGGCTGATCGGACTTCGGCGGGCAGCAAATTACCGTCCGGCCCTTTACGGAAAGGGACGACGATGAATTTCATGTCAGATCGATTTCGCATGGCTTGATTGATTCCGAGATGTGTTTGATAAATGCTGTATAAAAAAACAGTATACCGGCGCGACGTAAGTTGTCAGTCCAAAAGTGCTAGCGCGGCACTGGCGAAATCTTCGTCGTGGTCCCGGAACTTAAGGTAACCGACACCCTGGTCGGTTTTATTTTGTAAGTACTACTAAATTAGGAAAGAATATGACGACGGCTTATGTAGCTTCCAATCAACTGCCGATGGCAGCGCTCCCGACGCTCAGCGGCATCTTCCAGCGTTTCCCGGCAACTGCCACCAATACTGGCGACGCCACTTATTCGCCGGATGGCCTCGAGGTATCGCCAATTTATGGCCTGGGCGGTCAGCCGCTTCAGGGCAACGAAATCATCGCTGGCGGCAACGTGACGCTCGTGTCCTATATTGGAGCGCTGCTGAACTCGGGGAACCTGTGTTGGGTTCTGCTCGATTGCACGGGGGGCGCGCAGCAGGTCGCGCAGGCCACGCAGAGCCAGCACGCGATCCAACTCGGCCAGGCAAACGCAATGTTCGCGCCGCTGAGCAATTCGGTGGGCGTTGTCGGCCAGTCTCGCAATGCGAGCTTGTCGGTTACCACCGCTTCGGCAACGGCGACTTTCACTGCGACGGAACTGATCGTGGAAGCCGCGCTCGGTAGCTCGGCACGATATGCCTTGGCGAACGTCAGTGCAGCTATCAATCTGACGTCGACTGGCGCCGGTGGCATGGATGCGGGCAGCCCGCCGGTGACGGGCTTCGTTGGCGTATATGCCATCTTCAACCCGACCACGAAGAACGTGGCGCTGCTCGGCGTTGATGCGACGTCGGCGACTGTGCCTGAGGTGTACGGTGGCTCGAACATGCCACAGGGCTACACCGCATCGGCGCTCGTTGGCGTGTTGCCGGTCGCCTCGTCAAAGTTCGCGGTTTGCCAATTGGTCGACCGGCGCGTGACGGTGGTCCCGGGGGCTATCTTCAACACGTCCACCGTCAGCGAGACCTTCGCCGCGTTCAGCGTGGCGTCGGCCGTGCCTCGCAATGCGAAGAAGTCGACGCTGGGTCTCGGTATCGTCAATACGGTGGCTAACGCGAACATGTCTTTGTTCGTGGCGTCGGCGGCGTCGCAGCTCGGCGTGGCACAGAGTTCGAACACCTGTGTGACGCCGGGATTCGGACATGTGGTGTATGACGAACTGCCCTTCGTGACGCCGCAGACGCTCTACTTTGCCAGCCGTAGCTTCGTCGGTACGCCGACGTTCACAGTCTACGTGCAGGACTACACGGTCTAAAGCGTTGTGCTTGCCCCCTCGCTTTCGTACGGCGAAGGGGGCAGGGGGCGGTCTGACGCGGTTCGAGCGAATAGCCCTGACGCTGCAACACGCGCGCAAGCGCCTCTTCTCGCAGCAGCGACGGACTTTGCCACGGATGTGCCCCGGAAACGACCTCGCGGAACGTGTCGGGGTACAGGCCGTACCACGCCTTGGCGACTGACGCCCAGTCGACATCCACACCGTTCACGCGATTGAATGTCTTGCCGTTGTCCAGAATCGTCGACCAATAGTCGGTGCATGTGCCATAAACGTCGAAGACCAGTGCTTTGACGCCAAGGCGATTCGGCGGCGGCCCATCTTTCAGACACGGCGATAGTCGCGCTTGTTTGGCAATCGTCTAGTATTGAGCTGTACGAATCAACGAGCTAACCCAAACGAAAAAACCCGCACAGCCAAAGACTGTGCGGGTTTTTCAATTCTGGTCGGGGCGAGAGGATTTGAACCTCCGACCACCTGCACCCCATGCGGGGCCGCACTCGCCGGAAAACCCCATGTCCCTTGGGTTTGCGTGAGAACCGCCTAAAACTTGCTCAGTTTTTGCGCGCCGAAAAGGCCCGTGTCGTATAGCCTTCCAGACATGTATTAGGCGGATTCCCAGGGCAATTTGACGTCCATTCGGGATGTCTCCGGTATCGCCTCTTTGATGTAAATTTCACTTGTCTTCCCGCTGGTGTGGGCGAGACGGCGTTGAATCTCTGTCCGCTGGCTCCCGGCCTTCGCCGCGTCGGTCGCCCCCAAGGCTCGAAGGTCCCGGAATAGGATGTCATCAACGATCTTCGCGCGTGTGCGAGCGCGAACCCATGCCGAGTTCAGGCCCGATTTCGTGTAAGGCGTCTTGTCGCGCGTTGGAAAAAGGTATGGGCTGATCATCTTCCTTGTCCGCTTGATGGCCCTCGCACGGTCAATGACGCGCTGAATCGCGGGAGTCATCGCGATGTCAAGCACCTTGCCACTCGTTTTCGCCGTTTTTGACGGCTTGAAGCGAATCACCCCAGCGGTGTCGTCGATCTGGCTTTCCTTGAGCGTTCTAATGTCGACGCCGCGCTGCCAGCACAGGTAGGCCATGTCCATGATGCATTGAAACGTCGGGCCTGACTCAGTTGGTAGTCCGTCGTCACCCATGAGGGCAGCAGTACGGATGGCGCCAAACTGCTCGTGCGTTGGCAGCTTCTCGCGCCGTTTGGTCTCGTAGTCGGATAGGTCCAACTGATCGCACGGATTGTCATCTCGAAGCCCCATCTCGCTGATCGCATAGCGGAACATCTTGCGAAGTACGTTGGCGTACTTCTGGGCGGTGTTGGGTTTGTCGGCGAAGTTCGCCCGAAGAAAGTCAGCGCAGGTCTTGGTCTTCACCTGCGCGACGGTGAACGCGGAGAAGGCGGCACTGACTGTGTCGGCCATGCGACCATAGTCCTTCTGCACCTCGGCAGAGTATCTACCCAGCTTGTTCGCCTTCCACTCGGCACACAGGTAAGGCATCGTGCCCGTGATCAACTTCTGCTCGCCCAGCAGCTCGCCTAGCTTCGTGAGCATTACCGACTCGCCGTCGGACTCTGCGCAAAGCCTTATCCATCGCTGCACCTTGCCGGTCCACGGGTTGCGCGTCGGTTGAGGCGCGAAAAAATAGTAAGCACCGTGATTAAGCAGCACGCGGCGGGGCAGTCCGCGCGAAGTCTTCCTACGACGGTTCATTTTGCGCGCCTTATCGGTTGCAGTTGAGGCTCGTTTGCCGGGGGGGTAGGCGTCAGGGGAGCGCCCATCGGGTAGAGGCAGTGCATGCGAAGCACCAGCACTGAATTATCGGGGCGGCGGCGTGCCGGGATGCCGAGTGACGCCAGAACGTCGATCTGCTTTGCCGCGCGGCGGTAGCCGGTGATTCGCGCGATTTCTTCGCCAGTCAGTTCCAATGGCTGTTCCAGTACGGCTGCCATGTCTTAACTCCATCATCGATCGCGGTCACCCGCGCTTCAAAATGCAAACGGGGACGCGCGAACAAGGGCGTCCCCGCTATCCAGTCTTCGCTAGGTCGTGCGTCGTCGGCGGCGCTATTCCTAGATTCCCCAATCTCTCGCGGTGACCCGCAGAATTTCGTTCGTACTATCATGGTTGCTCGGCCACTCTTGGAAGCCGCCCACACCATGCCCTCCCTCAACTTCGTGTATCGCGGATGCACCGTCGACATTCAGATCGGCGAGCGCGCAACCCTGTGGGACGTCACCATCGAGGTGACACCCTTTGACGGCGTCGAGCTTATCGAGCCTTTTGGCGCCAGAAAGCTCAAGCTGGCGAAGGTCGAGGAACTGGATGTCATCCAGGCGGCGCTGATCGAGGAGGTTCAGTTGGCGATCGATCATCGGCTGGTCGGTTGCTGATATATTCGAAGCGAATTCGGGTAATACCTAGAAAGCAATATTTCCCTCTGAGGGCGCATACTGATGATTCCATCGACATACGTTCTTACGATCTCCGCGAACATTGCTGCGGGATACTTCATCTGGTCAGTGCGTGCTTTGGACGGCATGCTTCGTGGGTTCGGCCCGGAGGTTGAGGGGCGCGCGTTCTTCACAAAGGAAGAAGCGACGGCAGATGGCCGTCGTTTCATCGAGAACGAGCTTTGCCCGCCCGCGCAGGCCTTTCGACCAGAAATCCAGACCGTCTTTCGCGAAATCCGATGAGCGGACAGTTCGGCCGTGGCCGGGTGGGTGGTCATGCGGCAATCCCGGCACGTCGCTCTTTCGTCGTCCAGACGGCCAGCTCCGGGACGTTCGCGCGCACCAGCGTTGCCGCCATCGGCGGGCTGACGCTGTTTCCGCACATCCGCACCTGTGCATGCTTCGCCAGTCGCTTACCGTTGAACACCGGCGCAATGACGTAGGTGGCCGGGAAACCCTGCGCCGCGTACAACTCGTGCGGTTCGAGCATGCGCATGCCGATGTCGGCGATTTGATACCGCTCGCCGGCCACCGTCACAAGGCCCAGACGGTCCTTGGTCGGGATGGTGTGCATCGGATCGCGACAGCTTTGATCTTGGCCGCCTTTGCTGTAGTACTTCACGAGGAACGCGCGCACCGCGCCCACATGGCCGCCACCGGCTGTGAGTGTCGGCATTGGATCGCGCGCGTCCTGGCCGAACTGGTTGTTGCGCAACTTGACCAGGTGCGATGACACGAGCGCGTGATGATCGGTGGTTGTGATCGTGCTGGCAGGATCGGCCAGGGCCACGCCGGGGCCGTCGTAGTTACCGCCGTAATGCTTGGCGAGGAACGCCGATACGAGCGCGTGCTTCGCGCCGCCGGCGACTACGGTACCGAGCGGCTTATCTAGGCCCGGTGCGCGCGGCGCTTGGCCGGGGCGTTCGCCGTAGCCCGTCTGCACGAGCGTGGCCGACGCAAGGGCGAAGTGTCCTCCCTTCACCTCGGCGCACTGGGTACGCAGCGGCTCATTTGCCGGCCACGAGCGTTGCGTCGACGCGTTGGCGCACTCGGTGAGCACCGGCGCGACGATTCCATACCCATGCTTTGCCGTGATGGTCTGAAGTGGCTCGCCTAGCGGCTGCCCACGGAAGTAGTCGTCTCCGTGATTCACCTTCACGATGAACGGATCGGCTGCGTCGATGACATAGCGGCGGATGCCGCGCGCAATGCGTCGCTGCGTGGCGTCCGCGAGCGGCTTGGTGCGCTCAAAGATGGACGGGCAGGGGATTGACCAGTCGATGCACTCGGCCGCCGTGCGCCACGGTTTGCGCAGACTGTTGAGCACCGCCGCGCTATCCGGAGCGCCATGGGTAGGCTCGGGCCACACGACAGGCTTGCCGTCGCAGCGGGCGATTAGGAACAGGCGTTTGCGGATCGTGGGCGCGCCATAGTCGCACGCGCGCAGCTCGCGATGTTCGACGCGGTAGCCCATGGCTTCGAGCTGGCGCACGAATGAGCGGAAGGTGTCGCCCTTGCGGCGCGGGCACGGTGATCCATCGGCAAGCACCGGTCCCCACGTGCGGAATTCTTCGACGTTCTCCAGCATGATGACGCGCGGGCGCACGAGAGCCGCCCAGCGCATCGCAACCCATGCCAAGCCTCGGATCTTCTTGTCGCGGGGCTTGCCACCTTTGGCCTTACTGAAATGCTTGCAGTCGGGCGAGAACCACGCGAGGCCCACCGGTCGACCCTGGGTCAGCGCGAGCGGGTCGACGTCCCACACCGATTCGCAGTGATGCTCAGTCTGCGGGTGGTTCATCGCGTGCATCGCGACGGCCTCGGGATCATGGTTGATTGCGTGGTCGACGTGGCGCCCGAGTGCAAGCTCGATGCCGCAGCTTGCACCGCCGCCGCCCGCGAAGTTGTCGATGATCAACTCGTCGGAAATGTCGAGAAGGAACTGATCGCGAATCATGTTAGAGTCCGAGCAAATAATGAGGTTGAAAAGATGAGAACTCGGGGATATGCCGTGAGCTTTGCGGCAAGTGTGGCGTTGGGAGTTTTTGCTGCGGCCATCTGGAAGTTCCCGCCGACCAACAGTGGTGAGTGGGCCAGTTGGATGCAAGCAGTGGGAGCAATCGCTGGTATTGCGTTGGCGTTGTATTTGCCTTGGTCTCAGAGAGAGCATGCTGCACGTGAACAGCGAGCCAAAGAGCAGAGAAACCGGATTGGGCTTTTGAACCGTTCGCTTCGAACAATCGATGGGTTTGTGCGATTCTGTGAAAATCTAATGGAGAAATCAGGTTTCACGCCTGAACTCTACAATGTGCCGCAGTCGTTTGACTTCGAGAGCAATCAGATCCGCGAATTCGTCGAAATTGCGAACGGCATTGAAGGTGATGACGATAGCGATGAAACAGTAGGCGTTCCCGGCGGAATTCGAGACGTTGCAACACGGCTGTTGTCTGCTATCGAGGCGTACAAGAAAATGCGAATCCACTCGGGCAACAAGTCAATGATTCGATATGCCATCAACGATTGTATGCAAGAGCTCATCGCACTTAGAGCTGATGTCTTGCGAAGCTTGGAGCAGATTGAACTCCTTAGTTCTCAGCAACGCTGATTCGCTCGCCCGCTGCCATGCTCCGCATCCTTGCGATCCCCGCCATCCGCCGACAGCGTGGCGCGGCGGCCAACGTCAAACGCGTCTTGCACTTGTTGTGCCGTGTACACCGGAACCGTGAAGGTGCCTTTCTTTCTGATGGTGCATCGATCCCACTTGTTCGGTTCGGTCGATAGGTAGGCGGCGGGCATTGCATCAGGTAGTCTCAGTTCATCCCCGCCCACCTTCGCGGGAGACGTGAGGGCGCGAACCGCTTCGAGCGTGCGTGTATGGACGTCGCTTGCTGGCGTATCGAGAGGAACGCGGAGAGCTTCGCGCACTTCGGTCAGGATTGCCCAGACGAGGTCGCTGCCGACGTGAGCATGTGAAGCAAGGGCGGCGCGACCTGAACCGCCGCATGCGACACATGCGAATTTGTCCGCCTGGCACTTCCCGCCCTTGCTCCAGCCGATTCCGTCGCACTTGGCGCAGAGTGCGCCGGCCACCTGCGGCGCATCTGCGGCGCGTTCGGCCGTCGTGATGAAATCAAGCGCGCATTGCCATGGGCTGTTGATGCTGCTGTGCTCACCGATTTCAATGCCAAAGTATTCGCCGATGGCGATGGCCAGCTTGTCGGCCATGGCTTCTGTACGGTCGCGCTCGTCGATCACTTGCGCTAGATCGCGCTCGCCGCCATTCACGCTTTCGGCAAACAGGCGACGAAACTCGTAATCCGTCAACTCGACGGTCGTTATGACGGCTTCGTCATCCAACGATTCAGGAATCATGAGGGCGGCGCACACCCGCTTACGGAACTCGCCGCCATTCACGGGCGCGGCTGCTTCTGCCTTGGCTTCGCTGCCATTCTGAGATGTGATCTTTTTCATTGCCTAAGCCCTCGAAACGCTGAAGTCATCACCTGGGCTGATGCCACACGGGAATTCCTCGCCATGATTGAGCGCATCAAAATATTCGTCTTCGCTCATCCCGAATTTGTGCAGCGCCGCGCACCGCGCAAGTTCTTCGGTGTCTTCATTCACCTGTCCGAGATAAATCGATGTCGGGTGTCGGTCTACAAGTACGTTCCACGTTGCCATTTCGATCTCCTTTTATCGTGTATGGATGTCAGGCGCCATTCACGGGCGCGGCGATATTTCGGATGTTCTCGGCGCACTCGATCCATTCATAATGCGTTTCGTGCTTAATGTCTGCGTGCGGGCCGCTGCCGAATTCCAATGTGCCGGTGTCGGGATCGACGCCGCCAAACTCGTCGGCATAGTCTGCGGCGCGCTTCTCCAGCCACTTTGCGGCGGCTTCAAGCCCTTGCATGAACGCTACCGCCTCTTGCCCTGCACTCTGTGCGGCTGGCGTGGGGGCGGCGGCGAGCGTCACATCCCACAAATCTTGATTTTCGGTGCATTCGTATCGCGCATTTTCCAGTGCCTCAGCAATCGCACCATTCAGCTCCTTCGGCACCAGTTGCCACTGGCTCGCATCAAACGTCACGGTCTTGAGGTCATGCATTCTGGTTCTCCTGTTTAGCGTCGCCCCGCAGGTTGTCGGCCACCCACTTGCGCATGTGCTGCCAGCGCGCTCGCGCCATCAGTTCGTAGTCGATATCCACGCGCACGGTGATCGTTCGGCGGTCATAGCGGCGCAGCGGGCCGCATACCTCAACCTCGACCCAATTCCACGGGTAGAGCGCCTCGTCGTTCTCGTAGACGATCTCGCGGGCCAGTGCCGGCGCGATGTTGAATGCCGCCGCTACGGCGTCCGGATCTTCCGGATCCAGCGGGGCCATGTTCAAGCCGCGAGCCTGACCCAGCACTCCGAGCGTGCAGAACTCGCCATCTGCATTTACGAGTGAGTCAGCGGCCAGAACCTTCTCGGGCATGGCATCCATGGCGTCGGCCAGCTCGCGAAGGGCTTGCTGACCACGCTTGCCCCGAATTGCGCGCTCGACGCAGCCGCGCCAAAGGCCAGGGTTCTCGCAGTCGTCGATGTATCCGCTTCTGCTCATGCTTCCACCTCATTCGGATTGACGCGCGGCACGCGTGCGTTCTCAGGCCAGTCATCGGCAATTTCGTGGTCCATGCACTGAAGGCAGCAACGATAGCTGCCCCAGTAGTCGCCATCCACGAGCGCTTTTTCATACCGGTGCAGTTCGCCTACAGCGATCTCGTGCGGTTTCGCGCCGTGTGCCAGACCGAGCCAGCACGGATGAGTTTTGCGAGCCGTGACCAGCTTCACGGTCCGGCACTTGATATCGGCGTCCTCGCCCATGAAGAGGTCATGCGTGAGGTATTCAGCCTCGCTGTGCCGTGCCAGCGTCGCCACCACAGACGGCGGCGCTGGCTGGGTATTCAGCCCTTCGGGGCGGGGTTCGTAGGGGCTCATGCTAGGATTCCTGAAAATTCGGGGAGGCGAGATGAGGTGGCGGGACGAATATTCTGAATGCGTCGGTTGGGTGCTGATCTTCGCTGCGGGGGTGCTGACTGCCGGATCCTTCATGAGCTGGGGATCCAAATCGTTCTGGGATGTTGCTACGGCAATCGGAACCGTCGGCGCAGTGCTTGTGGCCGTAGGTCTGTACTTTGTGCAAAAGAGAGATAAGGCGGCGGCGGACAGGTTAGGGGCGGCCGTGGTTGGGATGCGCGTCGTTCCGCAAATGAAGCAGGCCTTCGAAGCAATTTCGAAAGCCGTGGGGCTGGTCGAAGTTGGTACAGGAACACAAATGCCGAGTGCCGACAATTTGTGGAACGTCGTACATTTCTATCGGCATCTTGAGAGTGTCACGACTTCCGTAGATCGCTCTGATCTGGAGCGGATGGCTGTGTTGGAACCAGTCGCCGCATATAAGTACGCTCAAGCCCTTTCCATCATCGACATGATTCAAGGGGACTTTCTCGCGACGACGGGGGGCGACGCCTGGATTGACGTCAAAAATCAGAACCAGGTGGATCTTTTGAGTCGGACGGAAGCGAGAATCAATCACGCCGGAATATTCATTCGAGAGGCGTTGGTTGCGTTCGAGCATGCAATTGCGCCAATGACCAGCCAACTTCCAACGGACCGCCTTTTTGATGGGGCACGTTGACTGGTCGTAACTCAACTCACCTGACCGTGATGTCGGGAACTATCACCGACGGCTTGAAGGTGACTGCGTAGTGGTAGACGTTCGCCTTCGCCGGTTCGAGCTGCTCGATGAAATAGGTGACGTTATCGGACAAACCGAGGAAGTGCTTTTTGTACTCGTTCGGGCCGACCTTGCAGACGATAGCCAGCTTCGTCGACGTGCTGCCGTTGTCGCGCGAGCAAAGCCCTTCGATGGTCAGCATGTATTCGCCGGTGATGCCGTTGTAGAAGACGATGCGGCGGTTGATTTCGAAGTTGTCTGCGGCCTTTGAAAGGTTTTGGGAAGCAACGCGTGCGTCGTCGGAGCACGCGGAAAGGACGAGCGCGATCACAACTGCGCCGAGAGCGGCGAGAAGTTTGGTCATGCTAGGATCCGGAAAAATATGGAGACGAGTGATGAAGGAAGCGGCACAGAAGTACCAAGCACCTGATGTCCGGCAAATTCATGACAGCATTCGAGAATGCGCAGAGCTGATATCTAGTAAGGCGTTGAATCCGGAGAACGTCGGCACTCCGCTATTCCGCCCAGCAGTCACGTATGTGCTGATTCTTCTAAACGACATACTTCAGGCTGCTGACGATGCTGGGATGCGTGTGTCGTTCACGGATGACATCAAGCCGACGGACGCGGCAGATGACGTTACGACGCTTATCAACAAATGCCGCAACGCTGCGTGCCACATTCGCAGTAAGGAGAAATCCTTCGGGCCGGTGACCTTCAGTTTTTGCGTAGTCGTCGGCCGCTACCCTCAGGCAATGGAGGTGGACGGGGTCTCTGTAGGCTGTGACTATGACGACGATATCGGTGTGCACTTCGGCAGTCGCCGCGTTTATATCCGCCGTCATATGATTCGAGCTATCAAAGAGGCGGCAGAGAAGTTCGACTATCAGGCTTAACCGCTGGCGCTTGGTAAATCGGAATACTCGCGCCAATTCACCCATCCTCGCGGCGTGTGAAACCCCCAGTTGCGCTGCCACGGCCCCATGATGAACAGGGACCATGAGTCTTTGCCTTCGGGGATTTCGAGCCGGTGTCGGTCCGTTGCCTTACGGAACACGATAGAGCCGGGACCGCGCCACACACGTCGATAACCGCGCAGCAGTGACGTTTCCGGCTGGCTATCCAGCCGCGCGGGCTGCTCCTGCTCGGTTGGCATGATTTCCCAGTAACCGCCCAGCAGCACGATAGAGATGCTCCACCACGGGTGGTCGTGCAGATCGCGACCTTCGTCGCTGCGGAGCGTGTTGTGCACGCGCGCACCCCACGAGGTATCGCGACGGCCGTCGGCGGCGGCGCTCTCGTCGTGTCCCTTCGGCTTGCGGAACCACCAGCGGCGCATATAGCCGTGAAGGTCGAAATAGGGCTTGAGCTGGGCGTACCCGATGATTGTGTAGGCCACCAGCCTAGGCATCCAGATTCGCATGGTCATGCCTCCCTAGGCTTCGTGCCCGTGGTGCTGATGTCGATGTGTGCGGCGAGCAACTCGCGCAGCGCCATTGCGCTGACCGTCACCTGAAAGTCAGTTTCGGTCTTAGCGATTGCGGTGAGCTGGGCTTCGGGGAAGGCCGAAACGAATGCGCCGACTCGCTCGACGTACGCGCTGACCGCCTTGCGAGGGTAGGACTTCCCTCTGATCGACCCGGCTGTGACTTTCTTCTTGCCTCCAGCCGACGCCTTTTCCAATTCACCGGAGAGAAACGCGCCAGCCTGCTCGCCGTGCTGCCTGACGGCGTCTGCCGCGACCGATACGGAAGCCTTCCCGCCGAACACCAGGCGATGAACGTCGGTGTTGCCGCCCGCGAGGATCAGCATCTTTCCGACCCACTGGGGCGACACGCCGTCGTTCGCCGCGATTCGGCCGTTATCCCACCCGAATTTGTGCAGACGCAGGTATCCAAACGCCTTTTCAAGCGGATGCAACTGCCTGCGTTTGTTGCTCGACATGACGCGCGCCGTCTGCTCGGCGTCATTGCCGATGAACGGCACGATAGAGATCCACAGGTCGCCCTTAGCGTCTCGAAGAGGTACGCCATTTTTGTCGGCTCGACCGAGCTGCTCATGGCGTCGATGACCTTCGACGATCCAGACGCCACCGTCCCCGCGCGGGACGACTTCGAGAGCGGGAATCTGGCCGCCAGATGAGATGTGCTGATAGAGCCCCTCGTCGTCTTCCTCAGCTTCTTTACGGGCCTCTTCGCCGAGAAGGTCCAGCGAAACGCGGAGGTTAAACCCGGGGCGGATGTGGAGATCCTCGTACTTGATCTTCATTGCGTCGGCACGCTTGATCTCGCCAGCAAGGATCTTCTGTTTGAAGGACGGCGCAGCGGTCATTTCTTTCCTCGTTCGCGGTCGACGGCGGTGCGTATGTGTTCTCGGAATCCCTTAGAAGGGTGTCCGCCGTATGGGTAGTGGGATTCGATGTGTTCCCAGCGCGCGGCGTTCTCTTCGACGTCGTCGCGGCGTTGGGCGTCGGTCTTGATGTAAAAGGCGAGTGCGGCGAGCATGACGGTTGAGTGCGTCGCGAGCGCGTCGAGTAACTGCTGTCGCGCTTCGATTTCCTCGTGATGCCGAGATGAGCCGGGAAGGGCAGTCCGCACGGATCGGGCACGCCGCTTGTTCACAAGCGGTCGCAGCGCTTCCCAAGCCCGTTTTGCTGCCGCCCTGTTCGGGGTACTGCTCATACGTTGAAAGCGAGTTTTGCGACGATCGCACCGACGAGGGCGGACAGATGGCATGCCCAAGCCGCCCGCTTATGGTCGATCGTCCACTGGTTGTAGCGGAGGAAGACGGTGTTCACGGGATCGACGATGAGGCGCTGAAACATGCCGCGCCTCAGTGGGTAGCGTCGCGATACCCGAGTCGGTACGCGAGGTCATCGGATTGGCAGGGCGTGCCGTGGACGGCGTCATGCCATCCGGCGTGATACCGGCGAATCTCTGCTGCGTGCATGTTGCTCTCCTCAGTCGAGTCGAATGGTTGCGTTCTTGAAGATCACGTTCGAGCAGACCGCCCCGGATACCGACACGCCGGTTGGTCCCTTGGCGGTGAACGACGTCGAGTAGGTGTCCTTCTCGCTGCAGCCGAAGTAGCTATAGCCGCCGATCTGCACGTTGGTGTATCCGGCCCCCTCAAGGGCTCGGCGCGCGGTATCGGGATCGGTGCAGGCAGAGAGAAGGGCGAGCAGGGCCGCGAGCGCGACGAGTCTCATGGGGAACCTCGATAGGGAAAGAGGGAAAGCCCCGGCAGAACACCGGGGCTACGGCTTTAACCATGTCCGTCATGGGCCTGTGAGCGTTCAGGCTCGCTCTGATGCGTTAAGCGGGCGCGAGAGAGGTGCACCTAGCCGTAATCCATCGGCACGGCCGTGTTTCGTGTCCGTCGAAAGCGTTGGGGCGGCGCACGCCACAGACGCGGGTAAGCCGCCGCTCGCGCCCAGAGGAGCGGCAGCAGAATCAGGAGAATTGGCATGGAGTATTCTGGTAGGTACTTCTATCGCGACTCGCGGGGGACTTATGGACATGCCTGACCTGCCTCAAGCCGATGATGCGGATATGTCGGCTGTGTTCTCCGCCGCGCTAAGCGTGCTGTTTGCCACGCACCCCGACCCGGCCGCGCTGCTCGCGAAGTGGGAGAGCGTCGCGAGTCAATTCCCGTTGATGCTCATGAAAAACGGGGCGTCAGACGTCAAACACAACGCGAACGTCGTTCTAGCCCAGGGACTGCTCGCTATCGCAAGGAACGCAGCAGCACGAGAAGACGGAAGCGGTTGACCCTCAAGAGAGCAGACCCGAGATCCTGATCAGATCGGGGGGAAGTGAGATACGGGCTTTATGACGACGCCGCGCCGCCGTCGGATCTGCTCACTTGAAGGCTTCGTTCGTTAAAGCGACTGCTTGAAATCCAAACTCGAAAATTTTCCCGCCGCAGTCCCGATGTAGGGACGAGAATCAGAGACATAACGACGGGGGAATGATCATGATGGTGACGATCAGAACGATAGTGGGCGCTCTAGTCCCAATCGGTGTTGTAGTCGGCGCGGCTGGCTACTTCATGCCCTCCAACGGTACGCACGACGACGAAGATCACCACGCGCGGACAACGCTCATCGCCGGGGCGGCGTCTGTCTCGGTCCTGGCGATCCTCATTCTGTTTGGAGCGCACGTTCGCTGAGATAACCGGGGAGGGCGTGTGAACAAATACGAACCATTAGTCTGGGTAGTACTATCCGTGCTGGGGCTCTATGTGCTGAGACGCCAGTACAGGCGAGGCTACAATCATTACGACCCAGTCGTTCCCGAGAAAGAGCGCCGGCGTCGGGACACTCGATTCGCAATTTTCATTGCTATCTACGTACTGGCGACGGTCGGGAGTTTCTTCGCAACACGTTAGGTGCCGCACTCTGGCGGCCGTCACGCCTGCGTCATTGTGGGCGCTCCCTCGCCAGGGAGGTGTCAGTCGAGGCCGGTTTCACGCGGCGCCTTTCGCACCATGTCGGCCATGCGCTCGAATACCTGCGCAAGCCGCTCGCGGCGCTTAAGCGATTTGGGCAACCAGAACGTGACCGCACTACGGTCGTCATCGAAGGGCGGATGGTGCAGCTTTTCGCTCGAATGCAGGATGAACTGCACCGCGCTGTACGTGATGCCGGTATTGCTCGGCTTCTCCACCAAAACAACCTCGTCGGTCAGTTCTTGGCTGTAGACGTTGATTCGCATCTTCAAACCTCCTCGTGTATATGGCGCGGCTCTCGGAAGAAAGCCGCCTCAGATACAGCATTTGGACGCAGCGTCCCGGACTACACCCGACTGAGTCGGCTCCCGGCGGCGCTGCATCTCTTCAATCCAATCGACGTTCTATAGCCACGTGAGCAGCCAGGCGTCTCTTGGATAGCCTCCGGTCTTTGTCTCAGGGGTAGAGGGTTCCGCCCTGCGCCTAGCCGCGCCCGCAATCTGCGAACGCCATCGGCGTGTTCTATCGGTAACTGAGTTTTTAAGGAGCGCCCCAACCTGCGGGCGGGCAGCGATGTGTGCTGCGTTGGAGTTGATAATCACATATGTGATTTGTCGGTGTCAACACATTTGTGATTTTGTGATTGTGTCAAACCGCATCTACTTCGCCTCGGCTTCGGAAAGGCGGGAGTCATTGAGCCTCGATGACCGGCTGCTAGACGATCGACGGCTTATGACGAGTGATGGAGAAATTAGGTTGAAATTTTTGCGTGGACGAGGCTAAACTACTGTTCAAATATACAGTAGTCTTAACAAAAACTCTAAGAGGGCCTAGCTGTGACGGATAGTGGGTCGTCCCAACTGCGCTGCAAGCCAGGGGACTTGGCGCGGATTAATAAGGCATGGAACGAGCTGTTGGAGGGGAGGCTGGTGTTTATCCGCCGCGCCCACTCGTCGACGGAATGGCTCGTGTACCTGTTGGACGGGCCAGCGTTCTCTATGAGCGAGGACCGATGCCACATGGTGGTAGCTCGGGCAATGATCGCCGACGACTGGGCGCTGGATCCCATCGGCGGTGCTCGTAATGCGGCGTCGGACGACGTTACGGGTTCAGACGACCAACCGGCTCATCGTCCCCGGGGAGCATCCGAAGCATCAGATTGAAAGTGTGTGCGGGTTCGCCGGCCTGGTCGGCGCGAAGAATCGCTTCGACAAGTTCGCGCGCGGCGTCGCTCGCGCCACTTAAAGCGGCGTCTAGATTGCCAGAGCTTTTCCCGCTCGATGTCTGCGGTCCCTTGCCTTCAGCAAGCCACAGTGCATTCACCCCAAGGACTTCCGCAATCTGCGGCAAGCGCCTGGCGGTGCTCCGCGTCCCCGATTCGAGATTCCCGATTGTCGATTGAGTGACGCCAGCCTTTGTCCCGAGTTGTTCTTGGGAGAGGCCAGCTTTCGTTCGTGCCCATCGGAGGCGTTCGGCTAGGGTGTACATATCACAATCGTAATGGAGTGCGCCATTTCATTTGTGTTGACTTGAATAAACACAAATGTGATACTCGGCGCATGGACATCCGACAAGCAGTCTCCGACCTCCTGGAAACCGGCCTCACGCAGTCACAACTCGCGTTGGCAGCCGATTGCTCCCAATCGCTCATCTCGGCGCTGTTTTCCGGGAAGCGAGGCGTCCGAACGTCCTACGGAATCGCAAAGCGGATTGAGCAGTTACACGCCGCAACGGTCGGGACAAGATCCGGCGGCGCCACTGGAGAGAGCGAATGAAGCGACTGTACGCGCGATTCGTGCTGTGGGTGATTCGGCCCGCATTGGATCGTGCCGACGCGATTGAGTCGGCGCGGATCCAAGCGAACTTGACGAATATTTTGCCGACGCTCAAGCAGCAGGTGGAGTCCGCGGTCCGCGCCCGGCAGTGACGAATGGTTCGAAAACCGCTTCGATGGCGGCCTTTTCTTCCTGTGCATCGAACTTGGCTTTCGTGTTGTCCCGGACGCTTTCGATTACGTCCGTAATTCTCTGTTTGTCTGGATGAGTGCCCAGAAGCAATTGAACAATCGATCCGAGCGCAATCACCTGAAGTTCGAGTTCCGAAATCCTGTCCATGAGACCCCCGATGGATGTTGAGTTGTACGAAGTGAAGAGCGCACAGCTTAGCACCGTCGGGGGACTCGCCAGATTTAGCAGTTTTCATGAGGCCATCGTAGCGGCCTGAGAAGCAAATAAAAACGTTCGAGGAACACGCAAATGAACATTACTGACGCGGCACACGCACTGGTTCACGACTATCCGGGCGGCAGCGAATCACTTGCTCCGCGTCTGGGGATGTCGGCGGCGGTCTTGCGCAACAAGGTCAATCCGAACAATCAGACGCATCACCTGAGCCTGAACGAAGCCGTGAAGGCGACGAACGTTGCGAACGACGAGCGCGTGCTGGAGGCGTGGGCAGCCGAGCGCGGTTCGGCAATCGTGAAGATTCCTCACCTGTCGGAATGCTGCGACTCAGCCATCGTCGAGATGATGGCTCGTGCGTGGGAAACGCACGGCGAGGTTGGCAAGGAGATCGTGAAGACGCTCGAAGACGGCCGCGTCGAGTTCCAGGAAGTCAATCGGGTGAAGGGGAGAATCTTCGCGCACGCACAGGTGCTTTTCAACATCGCGGCGCGCTTGGAGGGCATGGCTGAATGAGTGAATTCAAGATGATGTTGCGCGCGTCCGTCGATCAAGTCGCGCTTGAGGCGGCAGTCGAAGCGGCCAAGGAAGCGTTTGTGCAAGGCGCATCGCGGGCTGTGACTGTGACTGTCGCGGCCGAGAAGCCGGCGCTTTGCATCGGCTGCGGTGCCGTGCGGCTGCCCAACGGTGAAATGCCGTGCGACCACTGAGGAGCCTGCGATGAGTTCACATCTCCAGAATCAGGGTTGGGCAGTACGCCTGCCTGCGCTGCAAAAGATCGTCCACCAGAATTTGTGCCATCGCGCCGTCCTGTCGACCGGTGAAAGCGTCGCCAGCGTGCGGGATATCGCGGACGCCTGCGGCATGTCCGATTCGTCCGTTCGCGAGTCCATCAAGGCGCTGGAGGCGGCGGGGCACGTCGAGTCGACGGCGATTCGTCGCGGCGTTACGCGATATGTCGTCAAGGTGGGGGCTCGCCCGTGAGCGCCAAGGTGATGGGCATGGTATTCGAGCGCTACCCGACCGGCGGTGGCGAAATGCTCCTCGCGCTCAAGCTTGCCGATAACGCTCACGACGACGGCACCCGTATCTTCCCGAGCGTGGCCACCATGGCCGCGCGTACTCGCCAATCCGAACGAGCTGTCCAGTACCAACTTCGGCGCATGCAGAAGTCCGGCTGGCTAGTCCTCGTTCGTCCTGCTTCTGGTGGTCGCGGCCAGTCCGGAATGCCCGCCGAGTACCGTATCAATCCCTCGTGGTTAAACGGTGCAGAACTTGCACCCATTTCCGATGACGCGGAAGACGACGGAAAGGGCGCAGATTCTGCACCGAATATGTCTGCAGAAAGGGTGCAATCCGAAGCGGAAAAGGGTGCAACTGGAGACGGAAAGGGTGCAAACGACGACAGAAAAGGGTGCAAAGCTTTTGCACCCGAACCATCAGTAGAACCATCAGTTAACCGTAAGGGAACCGTCAGTGGTGCGCGCGGCACGCGCTTACCCGACGACTGGGTTCTGACCAAGGCACTTGGTGACTGGGCTTTGAAGGAGCAACCGACGTGGAATGCCGACCATGTTCGCCGCGTTGCCGAGAAGTTCAAGGACTACTGGGGTGCCAAGGCGGGCGAGAAGGGGCGTAAGACGGACTGGGATGCCACTTGGCGCAACTGGGTCCGCAACGAGAGCGCTCTCACGACCGGCGCGGCGAAGGGCGCTTCCGGCGAGGGCTTTGGAAAGCGCAGTTACGGAACGGGAGGCAAGCTGTGAACTTCCACGCACAACCTCTCCGCTCTTCCGCAAATTGCCCGAAGCACGGCGACTTCGAACGCCTTTGCTACTTTGGGGACTCGTGGACGGGCTGCCCGAAGTGCGCCGATGAGGATGCCGCACGCATTGAGCTTGAGCGCGAGACGATCATTCGCACGGGCGAACGCGAAGCTTGGCAGCGCCGCTTGGGCGATACCGGCATCCCCGATCGTTTCAAGGACCGCCGACTAGAAAACTACGTCGCCACGACGCCGGGGCAGATCCGCGCGCTCGAATTTGCACGCGACTTTGCCGCGCACTTCGGCGAGCCAGATCGCCGTGGGCAATGCGCCATCTTTCTCGGCTTGCCTGGAACGGGGAAGACGCACCTTGCCGTCGCAATCGGTCACGCAATCATGGAGTCCGCGCCGCGCACGGTTCTGTTCACGACGGTCATGCGCGCTGTACGGCGGGTGAAAGACACGTGGACGCGTGGCAGCACGGAGTCGGAGTCTGCCGCCGTTGCTGCGCTGTCGTTCCCGGACCTGCTCATTCTCGACGAGATCGGCGTTCAGTTCGGGTCTGAAACCGAAAAGCTGATCCTGTTCGACGTGCTGAACGAGCGATATGAGAAGCGCCGTCAGACCATCCTTCTCTCGAATCTCACGGTTGATGACGAGGTGGTCGACGGGCGTCGCGTGCCGGGGATTCGTTCGTTTCTGGGTGAGCGCGTGTTTGACCGGCTTCGGGAGGACGGCGGTGAGGCCGTCGTGTTCGATTGGGAAAGTCATCGAGGCAAGGTCGCAGCGTGACTTCGACCGAGTGCTGGCGGCGCTTCGAAGCAGCGGCGAGCGCTGCGAAGGTCGGAAATGGCGATCTGGCACGGGTCTTCATCGCTAGGGTGCGAAAAGTCTTTGGTGACGACGTCGCAGAGAGGCAAGAGAAAGAACTGAGGGCGTACATCGCCTACCTGCATAGCAAAGGGAAATGACGAATGACCCCGAGTCGATTTGAAAGTAAGTTGCGCGGCCAGTCAGCTATTGCACAGAAGGTGTTCGAGGCCGTGCCGATTCAGGAATGCTGGACGTTGGGGCAGATCGGCTCGGCGCTGATCCGCACGACGCGCGCGAGCATCGATATGCGCATCTTGCAGGGCTGCTTGGCGGCGCTGCGCGATGTCGGTCTGGTGCAGGAGGTGAAGACGGGGCACTACCGCCGCGTGCAGGTTAAGCCGACCGCCACCGCAGACAAGACGGTTGCTATTCAAACGAAGGAGAAAGTAGTGGTGACGAACGAACCGAAATCGCCGATCGATCTTCTGTCGGCCATCACGAAGCGCCTGGCGGCGCTGCACAAGCACGTCGAGGCCGAGACCAAGGCCATCGCATCGGAAATTGAAACGGCGGCGCTGTCAATTGAAGAGGGCATCGAGAAGACGGCGGGCGAGGCGGCGAAGTTCAAGCAGTTGCAGAAGCTGCTGGCTGACGCGGCCTGAAGAGAGCGATATGGCGCGCAAGGGGCTCGCGTTTCCGGAAAGCGCAATTAGCAATGGGCGTGTCGGTACAGCGCGAATTCGCGAACAGATCGGCTCCACGGTCGTCGAGTTGGCGTCGCCTGCGCCCGCACCGCTGACGCAGCCGATTCTCGGCATGGTTGCAGCGAAGCGATCGAAGTACGGTAACAAGCCGTGCGAGCTGGGCGGCGAGAAATTCGACAGCGAGAAGGAAATGCATCGCTGGCTGGTGCTCACGGCGGAAGAGAATGCGGGCCTGATTTCTGGGCTGCTTCGACAGGTGAGCTTTGAGATCGCTGCCTCAGTGGTGATTGATGGCCGCAAGCGCCCTGCGCGCCACTACGTAGCGGACTTCGTGTACCAGCGTGACGGAGTGACCGTCATCGAGGACGTGAAGGGATTTCTGACCCAGATGTATCGACTGAAGCGGCACCTGATGGCGTTGCAGGGGCTGACGATTACGGAGATCAAATGAAGAACGTGATTCTGGATTGTATGGACAAGGGCGAGTGGTACACGCGGCCCGCTATTGTCGATCTGAGCGACGGCTCGAAGCGTTTGGTGATGAGGTTGATCGATGAGCTTGTGGCCGAAGGTCTGCTGGTCAAGCGAAGCGGCCTTCGCGCAGATGAGTTCAGCCTTGCGCTCACCAGCCCGAAGACATTGATCGGTGCCGTCTCGACTGTCGAGGCTCCGCAATTCGTCTCCCAGGCGCCGAGGCTCTCGATCGCCGGGGCCGCCTACAGACCGAAATGGAAGCGCCTCAGGGCGTATGACTCGTATGCGCTTTCGCACCAACGACTTTGCGAGGAACTGCGATGAGCAAAGCATGCGGTTGCGATGAGTTCACCATGTGCGCCGAATGCTGGCAAGGCGTTGTCCCGCTTGCCAATGTGGCGAAACCGACTGTAAGTGCACCGGGCTTACTGATTGCGGCGAAGTCCCACATGGAAGCCCGCGCGGCCCAGTACGACAAGCCGGAAGGTGAGCGCAGCATGCGCAAAGCCGTCGAGGCATTCAATGCGATCACAGGCCGCAACCTGACCGAGCCGGAGGGTTGGTTGCTCTTGCAGGTGCTCAAGGACGTTCGCCTGTTTCAGCGTCCGGGATATCACGCCGACAGCGCTGAGGACTGCATCGCCTATGCGGCCCTCAAGGGCGAAGCGAAGGCGCGAGAGGCGGTGTGAGGCCATGCAGCGCAAGACGCCGATGAAACGCTCAGGCTTCAAACGCAAGGCGTCGTCAACGCTCAACCCGTTTAGCGGTACCGCCGTGCTCAAAGGAACGACGTTCAAACGAAAGGCCCGGAAGAAGCGAGCAGGGCACTGCAAGACGTCACTCTCGGCATGCGCGGGCCAGCCGTGCTACCTGCGTATCGATGGTGTGTGCTGCGGTGATTGGCAGACGACTGTGCCTGCACATCGCAACGAAGGTAAGGGAATGGGGCTGAAGACCCCAGACAGATTGACGGTGCCGGCATGCTTCACGTGCCACGCCGAGTACGACCAGGGCAACAAATTGACACGAGACGAGAAGCGAGGACTCTTCAATGCTGCATATGATCGATGGGCACCATACCGCGCCCGACTGCTTGGATGGGAGACTGAAGGGAATGACTGATCAAGATTTGTCGAGCTTTTGCCTGGAGTACGGAGTCTGGTGCAGGACTCGCAGGCTGCTTGCGCCTCCCGTGCCGGTTGGAATCTTGGCTCGTCTGCAACCACGAAAGTTTGCGTCGGAGATTCCTGACGCGCCGATGAGCGCTGAGATGGCGTACTTCAATATGGCTGTGCATGCGCTCTCCGACGAGTTGCCCGAATGCGGCATCTGCTTCACGCTCTACCACGTGCACGGGTTCCGGCCTGTGAAAGTACTGGCCGCAGCAATGGGTGTCAGCACGCGGACGTTTTATGATCGTGTCCAAAGGTTCTCGCGCAAGGCGCTAAGGCTGGCCTTGGTGATTGAGCGGGCGCATTCCGGCCCTACGATGTCCATTACGTAATGGGAGCGGGCTTGGCGTGGTGGGGGTGGTCCATTAACCACGCACCGACAAGATAGAGCGGTACCGAAGCGAGCATGTTGCTGGCGTCCCCGACGATCCATCCAGTAACGAGGCACAACGAGGCTAGGTTGACGATAACCGATGCGACTTCGTCAGCGATTCGACGGGTCAAGTGAATCGCCCGAGATACTTCCGTCGTGCCTCTGGTTTTCACAATGAGAAGCGCGAGAAAGGCGAGAAGCAGGAGGCCGCCGAATACCTGAAACGTAATCAGCTTCAGATCTACGTAGCCGCCCATTACCTTTGCCGGAACCGGCTTGTTCCAGGCACTGGGCGTATCGTAGGTGTAATAGGCGATCGCTACGGCTCCAAAGGCACCCCAGAACAGTAGATTTACGATGATTCTGAAGAGCCTTGAGTCGCGATTGAAAAGGGCAAAGATTCTAGGAAACATGAAATCCCCGTATTGTGATGAGGCGTGAGTTGCGCGCGCGTAATCGCGTTTAGTTTTCGATCTTTCTGCGCTGCGCTGTGCAAGAAAATCTGCACATAATAGTTCTGCACAAAACCGGACGAAATCGTATCATTTCGGAAAGGCTGAATCATTGCCTCCAGAGCCCGCGACGGTGAAAACCTCGCGGGCTTTTCCATTTCTCGTGCGTGTCTCCTCCTCGCCATACGGCGTTAGCCCGCACCGCTTCGGCGGTCGCGGGCGCTTTCTCTCATGCCTAGACTGACTACACTCCGATCACGACTTGCGCCACTGAAAGCGCGCACTCAGGTCGTTGAGTCCCCGTCTTGGCGAACCGGAAAGCAAGCTAGCGCGGCGCGCGGCTACGGTGCTGACTGGCAGCGGATACGCGCGCAGCACCTCGCCGAGCACCCACATTGCGTGTTCTGCTTGCGCGATCTTGGCATGTCCGGCTTGTCGCCGGCCGAAGTTGTCATCGCATGCGCAGAGCGCGGGATAGCTGAGCCGCTTGGGACGATCGGCGATCACATCATTGCCCATCGCGGGGATGATCGATTGCGGCTCGATCCCGCGAACGTGCAGACGCTCTGCAAGCCGCATCACGATAGCGAGAAGCAGCGCACCGAACGTCAGCGATAGGGAGGGGCGGTCAAAAGTCTGATCGAGCAAATCCCCTAGACCGCACGTTCCCGCACGCGCAGAAAATTTCCCCTTTTGGAGTTTTTGTTAATGGCCTTTAACAGCAAAAAGCGGCTGTTTGCCGATGCTGTTTTGGCCGGAAAGTCCAATAAAGACGCGGCAATCGCGGCTGGGTACAGTCCGGCCACCGCGTCGGCGGCGGGGTCGCGACTTGTTAAAGACAAGGATGTCGCCGCCTACCTAGCCCAACACCAGAAAAAAGGTGTGTCGAAGAAGCGAGCGGCAGCGAAGCCGCAAGCGAACGAAGTGGTGCCGCCTGACGCGGAAGCCGTCAAGCGCGCGGCGGTCGCCGCTGGATTCGACCTCGCCAAGGTGGTCATGTACTCGGACCCGAAAGACTTTCTGCTGGCCGCAATGAACGATCCGCTTACGGAGCGCAAGCTTCAGATCGATGCAGCGAAGGCGTTGATGCCGTTCACACATCAGAAGCGGGGCGAGGGCGGCAAGAAAGAACAGCGCGAAGAGGCCGCGAAGAACGTCGCTGGCCGATTCGGTCGGGCTGCGCCTCCGCGCCTCGCCGCATCCGGCGGTAAGAAGGTTTGACGATGGCGTGGACGACCGCGTGCCCCGATTGGGGCGATCGTTTGGTGCGTGGCGATTCGATCATTCCCCCGCCGATCTTCCCCGATCAGGCCGAACAGGCCTTGGCGATTTTCAAAGAGCTACGCGTCACCGACCTGCCTGGTAAGCCGACGTTCGGCGAATGCAGCGAACAGTGGGTCTTTGACTTTGTCGCAGCGATCTTCGGTGCGTATGACGAAGAGAGCGGGAAGCAACTGATTCGGGAGTTCTATCTCCTTATCAGCAAGAAGAATACGAAGTCGACTATTGCGGCGGGGATCATGCTCACCGCCGTCATTCTTTGCTGGCGTGAGGAAGAGGAGCATCTGATCCTTGCCCCGACAAAGGAAGTCGCCGACAACAGTTTCAAACCAGCAGCCGGCATGATCCGCGCGGACGAAGAGCTTGCAGCGCTTTTCCACATTCAGGACCACATTCGGACTATCACGCATCGCGTGAGTCGGGCGTCGCTGAAAGTCGTGGCAGCTGACACCGATACGGTGTCCGGCAAGAAGTCAGGCCGGATCCTGATCGATGAACATTGGCTGTTCGGCTCGCGGAAGGACGCGGAAGCGATGTTCATGGAAGCGACAGGCGGACAGATTTCGCGAGACGAAGGGTGGGTTATCTACCTGACTACGCAAAGCGATGAGCCGCCGGCTGGCGTGTTTCTTGAGAAGCTGCGCTACTTCCGAGATGTTAGGGACGGCGTGATCGTCGACCCGAAGTCGTTGGGCGTCTTGTACGAGTTCCCTCCGGCAATGGTGAAGTCGAAAGCCTATCTCGATCCGGCCAACTACTACATCGCCAATCCGAACCTTGGGCGGTCGGTGAGCGCCGAGTGGCTGAGCGACCAGCTCGTCAAGAATCGCAGGCTGACCGATGGGTCGTTCAATGTGTTCATCGCGAAGCACTTGAACGTCGAGATCGGTATGAATTTGCGCACCGATCGATGGGCGGGAGTGGACTTCTGGGAAGCATCGGCGCTTGTGCCGGGGCTGACGTTGCAGGATTTGCTTGAGATGTGTGAGGTCGTCGACGTCGGCATTGATGGCGGCGGCTTAGACGATCTGTTGGGCCTCGCCGTGCTAGGTCGGCAGAAAGGTTCTCGGAATTGGATCGTCTGGACGCATGCGTGGGCGCATCCGTCAGTGTTCGAGCGACGGCAGGAGATTGCACCTGCCTTGCGCGACTTCGAGAAGGAAGGCGATCTTACCGTCGTCGAGCAAATCGGAGACGACGTTGCCGATGTCGCGAACATCGTCGCAGAGATTGAACGGGCAGGTCTGCTCGACAAGGTGGGCGCGGATCCGGCCGGCATCGGCGGCGTGCTCGACGCCTTGGCAGAAGCCAAGGTGCCCGAGGACAAAGTCATCGGCATTTCGCAGGGCTGGAAGCTATCGGGTGCGATCAAGACCACTGAACGGCGACTAGCGGCTGCGGGCGGGCGAAAGGTCGATGAAAACGGCATACGTGTAGATGGCACGTTGATGCACGGCGGTCAGCGTTTGATGGCGTGGGCTGTTGGCAACGCCCGCATCGTACCCGTCGGCAACGCAGTGAATATCACCAAACAAGCCAGCGGGACGGGAAAGATTGACCCGCTGATGGCAATTTTCGATGCGGTATCGCTGATGGCGCTCAACCCGCCGGCTCAAGGGCCGTCGGTGTACGAGTCGCGCGGCATCCGATTCCTCTGAGGTGTGAATGGGTTGGTTTGATTTCGTCCGGGGTGAGAAGCCTCCGGAGGCCCCCGCTCGCCTCGCGGAACCGACGCTTGAACGTCCGTCGTCGTCGGTAGCACCGAGAGCGGAGTCCCCGCCTGGGCAGGTCTTCGACGGCCTCGACGATCCGAACCTTCTCGAATACATCCGTAATGGCGAGTTGAACGGTGGAGTCGCGGGGCGTGAGGCAAAGGCGCTGCGAAACATGGCGGTGCTTCGATGCGTGACGTTGATCTCGCAGTCGATTGGCATGCTGCCGCTCAATTTGATCGCGAACGATGACACGAAGCGGACGCAGACGGACAACCCGGCTCACCGCCTGCTGAAGTATCGACCGAACGATTGGCAAACGCCGATCGAGTTCAAGAGCCTTTTGCAGTTGCGCGCGTTGCTTGACGGCCAGTCCTATGCCCGTGTGATCTGGTCCGGAAGTCGTCCCATCCGCTTGATCCCGATGGATCGCGGTTCTACGAAACCGCGTCTGACGGAGACGTGGCAAATGGTCTACGACTACACGACGCCTGCGGGAGATCTGATCACGCTGCCCGCGCGGGAAGTTTTTCATCTCCGAGACTTGTCACTGGATGGCGTAAACGGGCTTTCCCGGCCACGGTTGGCGAGGGAGGCGCTCGAACTTGCAGAGCAGGCTGAGCGTGCTGCGTCCCGCACGTTTCGCACTGGGGTAATGGCGGGCGGCGCTATCGAATACGAGAAAGAACTTTCGGACGGTGCGTACAAGCGCCTGAAAGAGTCGATCGCAGAGAACCACTCGGGATCTGACAAAGCCGGTAGCTGGATGCTGCTCGAAGAGGGCGGAAAGGCGAAGCAGTTCACCGCGACGGCGGTGTCGGCACAACAAATCGAGAATCGAAATCATCAGATTGAAGAGGTGGCGCGGATGTATGGCGTGCCGCGCCCCCTTCTGATGATGGATGACACGAGTTGGGGCAGCGGCATCGAGCAGCTTGCCATCTTCTTCATTCAATACGGCTTGTCTCCCTGGTTCGTGTCGTGGGAGCAAGCGGCGGAGCGCCTGTTCCTGCCGGAAAAAATGCTGGGCAAGCAGGTATTCAAGTTCAACGAGGCGGCGCTTATGCGCGGCACCCTCAACGACCAGGCAAATTTCTTTGCTAAGGCGCTGGGTGCTGGTGGGCATTCGCCGTGGATGAAGCAGAACGAAGTGCGTGAGACGGTGGATTTGCCGCGAGTCGATGACCCAGTGGCCGACCAGTTGCGCAACCCAATGACACAGCAACCGAAAGGACGCGGCAATGAGCCTCCTCAAACTGCCTGAAATCCGGGCCGATCACCGGCTCAACACCGCGCAATATGAGGTCCGCCCCGACGCTCTCGAGAAGTGGGAGCCGGGGGTGCACGCTGCCGCTGGTGACGACGCCGCGTCGATCTCGATCTATGACTCGATAGGGGACAACTGGGAGGGTACCGGCGTCACTGCGAAGCGTATCAGTGCGGCGCTGCGAAACATCGGCGCGCGTGACCTTACGGTCAATGTGAATTCGCCCGGTGGTGACTTCTTCGAGGGCGTTGCGATCTACAACCTTCTGCGCGAGCACAAGGCGAAAGTGACGGTCAACGTCATGGGAATCGCGGCTTCGGCGGCTTCCGTCATTGCGATGGCGGGCGACGAGATTCTCATGGGCGATGGTGCCTTTCTGATGATCCACAACGCGTGGACGGTCGCCATCGGCAATCGTCATGACATCGCTCAAGCAGCCGAAGTACTCGCCCCGTTCGATGCTGCCATGGCAAAGGTCTATTCGCAGCGCGCCGGCATCACGCAGGAAGCGGCGGCCGCGCTCATGGACAAGGAAACGTGGATCGGTGCCGAACAGGCGGTCGCGGATGGCTTTGCCACCGGCCTGCTCGACAGCGCACAGGTCGCGAAGGACACAACCTCCGGTGGCCGCAAGGCGCTTGCGTTGATCGAGGCGTCTATGGCGCGTGCTGGGTACTCGCGTGGAGCCCGCCGTGATGCTCTCAAAGCCCTATTCGACGGCACGCCGAGCGCTGCCGCCAATAACGCCATGCCGGGCGCTGGCGAAGACGTTGCTGCATCTCTCCAGACTCTCCTGAAAACTATCAAGGGTTGAACATGAACATGAAACTTCTCATTGCCGCTCTGACGGCAACGCTCGCGCCCAACGCCGGCTTCGCGCCGCGCGGAATCATTTCGGTCCGCGCCGACGCCAACATGCCCGAAGTGAAGGCGCTCATCGAGAACCTGGGCAAGGCGTTTGCCGAGTTCAAAGCGTCGAACGACAAGGAAATCGCAGAGCTGAAAAAGGGGCATGCGACGTCCGACACGCTGGCGAAGGTCGACCGCGTTTCGGCCGATCTCGAAAACCTCCAGGCCGCCATCGACGAGATGAATATCAAGCTCGCCGCCGGCCAGATGGGAGTCGACGGCAAGAAGCTCCGCGACCCCGAGTATTCGGAGGCCTTCGCGGCGCACTTCAAGCGAGGCGACACGCAGGCGTCCCTGAACAAGGGGGCCGACGCGGAGGGCGGCTATCTCGCGCCGGTCGAGTGGGATCGCTCGATCACCGATAAGCTTGTACTGGTGTCGCCCATGCGTGCGCTCTGCGCCGTGCAGACTATCTCGACGGCCGGCTTCACGAAGCTGTTTAATCTCGGCGGCACCGCCAGCGGCTGGGTCGGTGAGGCCGACGCGCGTCCCAATACGGGGACCGCGCAGTTTGCGCCGCTGACGTTCGCACCCGGCGAGATTTACGCCAATCCGGCCGCGACTCAGCAGATGCTGGACGACTCGGAAGTCGATTTGGAGACGTGGCTGGCCGAGGAGGTGAAGACGGAGTTCGCGAAGCAGGAAGGTGCCGCGTTCGTCGCAGGGAACGGGGGTAACAAGCCGTTCGGCATCCTGACGTATGTCGCAGGCGGGGCCAACGCAGCAAAGCACCCGTTCGGGGCCATCTCCACCGTGAACAGCGGCGCTGCCGCCGAGATTACTTCCGACGGCATCATCGACCTGGTCTACGACCTGCCGGGGGCTTTCACGGGCAACGCGCGGTTCACGATGAATCGAAAGTCGATGGGGAAGATCCGTAAGCTCAAAGACGGGCAAGGCAACTATCTGTGGCAGCCGTCGTATGTGGCAGGTCAGCCGTCCACTCTGGCCGGGTTCGCGGTGGTCGAGGTCCCCGACATGCCCGACATCGCAGCGAACGCCACGCCGATCCTGTTCGGAGATTTCGCACAGAGTTACCTCATCATCGACCGCACGGGTGTCCGCGTCCTTCGCGACCCGTACACCAACAAGCCGTATGTCTCGTTCTACACGACGAAACGTGTCGGCGGTGGGCTGGTCAACCCGCAGCCGATGCGGGCAATGAAGATCGCCGCTTCGGCATAAACGACGGCGATAGGCGATCGATTCGGGGCTCCTTCGGGAGCCCTTTCTTCATTCTGTGAGAACGACATGGCACAGCTCATCAAGGCCTTTCTGGGTGTTCCGGACGGTGAGATCTACCCGAAGCAATACGAATCTGGCGACGAATGCCCGCCGGAACTGGAGGCTGGCGCGCGGGCGCTTGGAGCGCTCGGCGACGAATCGCTGGCGCCCGAGGAAATGACTGCCGCACAAATCAAGGCAGCGCTGGATGCCAAGGGTGTCGAGTACAAGGCAAGCGCAAGCAAGGCGGAATTGCTCGAATTGCTGAACGGGGCCGGAGAGTAAGACGTGCCGTTGGTTTCTATCGAACTTGCGACGAAGTTCGTCAAACAGGACCTCGGTGCTGATGACGATGTCGTGCAAATGGCACTCGACGGCGCTACGCAATCCGCTATCGACTATCTGAATCGTCAAGTCTTCGAGACCTCCGCCGCGTTGCAGGCCGCTGTTACGGCCGGTACGGCCGGTGAGAACCCGATGGTGGTGAACGCTGCGATTAAGGCGGCCATCCTGAAGACGACCGCTGAGTTGTACATGAACCGTGAGGATTCGAGCATCGGAACCGTCGCAGAACTGCCGTTCAACGCGAAGTCGCTGTTGCGGCCTCACCGAGTCGTGCCAGGCGTCTGATGCGCTCCGGATCTATGAATCGCCAAGTGCGAATTGATCGGCGCGGCAGTGGAAAGGATGATTTCGGCCAACCGTCCGACGGCTGGGTGCCGATCGGGCCGGTGCTTTGGTGCAACGTCCGTGTGTCGTCTGGCTCAGAAGCCATCAAATCCGATATGCCGGTCGGTGTGGCGGCCGTGAGCATTCGCGTGCGCTACCGCACCGATATCGACAACGGAATGCGTGCGGTCCTGATTAAGTACGTCGCCGGTCAGCCGGTGGACGACGAGATTTTCAACATCGAGAAGCCGTTGCCCGACTACGCCGGTCGGGAGTACACGGACCTCGTTTGCGTCTCTGGTCAAGGCGATGGCGGTTGATTGGAAGACGAGCGGCTTCGGCGAGTCTGCCGCAGCGCTCTTGAAGCTCGCCGACGATCTGGCCGAATCCGCGCTACGGTCTGCCGCTGTCGCTGGCGGGACGATTTTGCGTGACGAAGCCGCCATGCGAGCCCCGCAGGGCGAAACCGGAAACCTCGCGCGAGCGCTTTACCTGAAGTTCATCGAAGAACGCTCCACAGAGACGAGCAAGATGTACTACGTCAGCATCCGGCGCGGGAAGAAGGGCGATGGTCGAAACGACGTTGCGTTTTACGGACTGATGGTCGAGTTCGGGCACTGGTATGTGCCGCCGAAGCCGAAAGGCGTCCGTTGGAAGTCTCACCGCGTCAGTTCCATCGGTAAGCACTGGGTGGCGGCAAGTCCGTTTCTGCGGCCCGCGTGGGATGCGCGCAAGACTGATGCCATCGACGCCATGCGCAATCGTCTCAAGGAGAAGTTGATGGAGATTCACGAGGCGCGCGGCAAATGATCGAACCGCTGATCACAGGCGCGTTGGCTGAAATTGCGTCAGGGCGCATTTTCAACGCTACGGCACCGGCGAACGCGCAACGGCCGTATGCGATTTTTCAGAAGGTCGGCGGCCAGGACGCCAGCTCGCTCGACGGTCTGGCCGAGCGCATGAACGCACGCGTGCAGTTCGTCGTGTGGGCGAACACCGCCAAGGAAGCCGCGACTGTCATGCGACAGGTGATTGTGAGCCTGTGCGGCGACGAATTAAAAGGGGTTCCCATTGGCGCACCCGTGGGGCTCCATGAGCCGGATACCAACTGGTACGGCGAGCGCCTCGATATTTCTTTTTGGTTCACCCCTTGATACATCAGGAGAACAGCTATGCCATCCCCGGCAATCTCGGCTCAGGGCAGCAAGCTCGAAATCGCGCCTCTGGGTGCCACGCCGACGTACACGCGCATCAAAGGCTTCAAGTCGTTCACCGGCTTTGACGGCCAGTCGTCGGAAATCGACACGACCGATCTGGACAGCACATCGAAGGAGTACTTGCTCGGCCTGCGCGACAACGGCAACTTCAACTTCGACCTGAACGTCAATCGCACGGATCCGGGCCAAATTGCGCTCGAAGCTGCGCGAGCGAGCAGTGCCATGCACCTGTTCAAGCTCACGCTGCCCGACGGCCACGTCGCGACGTGGAACGGTCTGGTGAAGAGCACGCCGCTTCAAGGTGGCGTCGATGCCGTGCTGACTGGCACCGTGAATACGCGTATCAGCGGTGACGTGACTTGGACGGAGGGTCCGTGAACGTACTTTCGAAAGAACAAATTCTCACGGCCAACGACCGGAAGACCATCGACATTCCGGTGCCCCAGTGGGGCGGTGCCGTTCGACTTGCGGTTATGTCTGGCGCTGAGCGTGACGCGTTTCACGCTTCGCGTGAGCGCGGCACGGGCAGTCTCGGGGAGTTCGAGGCGAACCTTCTCGCGGCGACGATCGTTGGTCTCGACGGCAAGCTGGTTTTCACCGTGGAAGACGTCGAAGCACTGCGCGACAAAAACAAAGACGTTCTTGACATGCTTGCCAACGAGGCCGCGCTGTTGAACGGCATCGGTCGAGCAGCTCAGGAGAGCGCGGAAAAAAACTCCGGAGCCGCCCCGAGCGGCGATTCTGGTTCCGCCTCGCCCTCCACCTCGGGATGAGTGTTCGGCAGGCTCAGCGGGAGATCGATTCCGCTGAGTTTGCCGAGTGGCTGGCGTACGCCAACATCGAAAATTTCGGCAGCCCTGTTGAGGATCTGCGGACCGGTGCTGTCGTTTCGATGCTTGCGAACATCAACCGGGATCGGAAGCAGCGTCCCGAGCCTTACGGCCTGCTCGACTTCTTGCCGTGGACTGAGTCACCGGACGCGTCACCAGACGAGCCGGTTCAGCTTGCCGATCCCAAAGCCCAATCGGACCTCATCCGCGCCGCGATTTTCGGTATCTCGCCCAAATCCCATTAACGCCCGCAGCGCGCGGGCCTTTTTTACGACTTCGCAATGAGTGACCTGATCGGAAAGGCCGTAATCGCCGTCGAGGCGAATACCACGGGCCTGAAGGCTGGCATGGCCGAAGGCGCTCAGTCCGTGAAGCAGCTTGAAGCCACGGCCACAGCCTCTGGTGCGAAGACGAGCGCGGCATTCAAGGGGATGTCGGACGCAGCAACCTCGGGGGCAAGGGCAAGCGAGTCGTCGATTCGCAGCTTCATGGCGTCGCTGGAGCGCCAGTCCGTGACCGTCTCGCAAGGCAAAGCGGCATGGATGGAGCTGCGCGCGGCTCAACTCGGCGTCGCGGATTCGGCTGCTCCGATGATCGCGGCCATGAAGAAGGCTGAGAACGGCGCGCATGAGATGAATTTCGCGTCGGCCGCCGCGCGTAAAGAAATGATGGTGCTGGCGCACGAGGCGTCGACCGGCGCCTGGAAGAACTTCGGCGGTTCGTTGCTCGTCCTCGGCGAGCGCACCGACGCGTTGGGGGCCATCATGTCCGCCACCGGTGTGACGGTCGGGTTGGTCGGTGCATTCATCGGGGCGTTTGCGCTTGCGGCATACCAGGGAAAGAGCGAGGCGGAGGCGTTCGCAAAGTCGCTGCAACTGACTGGAAACGCTGCTGGCGTCACTCGCGATGCCTTCAACGCGATGGCGCTGGGTATCGCGCAGGGCACCAAGTCCGGGATCGGCGCGGCGCATGATGCTCTTCAAGAGTTGATCTACACCGGCAAGTTCACCGGACAGAGCTTGCAGACACTGGGGGAGGACGTCGTCAAGTTGTCCGACCTGACCGGCGCGAAGCTGGAGGACATCGTCGCCGATTACGCCAAGATGCCCGATGGTGTTGCGAAGTGGGCTTCCGAGCACAATCGCAGTATGCACTTCATGGATACGGCGACGTATGAGTACGTCCGATCCCTTGAAGAGGCCGGGAAGGTGTCCGAGGCGGTTCGCGTCGTCTCCGAGGCGCTCCATCGGCAACTCGTGACGGATGCCGCCGACAAGCTCGGCACCGCAGCAAAAGCGTGGCGGGACTTCCGTCTCGAGATTTCGAAGACCTGGGCGCAGTTGAAACAAGGTTTCAGCACTGGCCCCACAAACACCGACAAGATCGATACGCTTCTCAACGAGCGGCGCGATCTTGAGGCGATGGCAAAGCGTACGGGCGGCGGTGGCGATATGGCGCGAGAGCGCATCGCCAGCATCGACAAGCAAATCGCTTCGCTCCAATCGCTCAACATCGAAGAGCAGCGCCTTGCCGAAGGCAATGCACGCCGTGCGCGCGAGGCACAGGCAGGCATTGCCGCGACCGACGCCCTGCACAAGCAGCGACTGCAATACGACAAGAGCTACGCGCGCCAGCACGCTCTCGACCAGTTTGACCGTCATATTTCGGACCTTCGGACGGCGAATCCGAACAGCCCAGAACTTGACCCTAAAGCGCTTGCTGCGACCCGGAAGGGGATCATCGAGCAGTACACGGACAAGAAGGCCGAGTCGGACGCGCAGAACGCGCTGAATGCACGTCTCGAAACGTTGCAGCAGCAGTACAAAGGCGAAGAGGATGCGCTGAAGTCGAGTTTGGCGCACATCAAGAGCCTTCGAGAGCAGGGGCTGATGTCGCTGCAAGATCAACTGCAACAGGAGCATGACGCTCGGCAACAGTCGCTGAACAAGCAACTCGGCATCGTTCAGCAACAGGAAGAACTGGCAAAGGGGAAGAAGCAACTCGCCGCGTATCAAAAGTACGCAGGGGAAGAAGCTCAGATCCGTCAGAAGCTCGCCGAGAACGATCGCAAGTTCGCCGACGACTCCGCAGCTCTCCAGCAGAAGCAAGCGCGCGACCTTCAGGCGTATGTGGTGTCGCTAGACAAGTCTTTGCAGACCCGTCGCGATGCGATCTCACAGAGCGTTGACTCAATCGGGATGGGGGATAGTGCGCGGGATCAATTCTCGCGCCTGACGGCTGCTGCGAAAGAGTATGACCAAAAGCTATCCGATCTCACCCGTTCGCGTATCGAGAACCGCGTCGACCAGACGCAATATGAGTCTGAGCTTCGCGCTTTGCAGGACTTTTACGATAAGCGTGTCGCGATGGAGTATGACGCGACTGCTCGTATTCGGGCAGCGCAAGGGAGCTGGCTCAATGGTGCTCAGCGCGCATGGGAGAACTTCAACGACAAGGCGTTGAACGTCGCGGATCAGGTTAGCACGAGCTTCTCGAACGTATATGAGGGCTTGACTGACGCCGCAGCAAAGTGGGCGACCGGTACGAAGATGAGCATCGGCGAAATCGGTGCAGCGTTCGCGCAAGAGCTGATCAAGATGTCGATTCGGGCCGCTGCCTCGCCGATCTTCGGTGCTGTAACCGGATTTCTAGGCAGCATGTTCGCCAGCGGATACTCATCGAGCACGGTTAACTCCGGTTTGGCAGGTTCCTATAGCGGCTCGTTCGCCAGCGGTCTGAGCGGGGGAACCGGCATGTTCACGATGCCGAGTGCGAAGGGCAATGTTTTCGCGAGCGGTGCAGCGGTTCAGGCTTTCGCCAAGGGCGGGGCATTTACGAATCAGGTTGTCGGCCAGCCGACCATAGCGCCTATGGCGCTTTTCGGCGAGGCTGGCGAGGAAGCGATTATGCCCTTGAAGCGTGCGCCTGACGGCTCGCTTGGCGTAAAAGCGTCCATTGATGTCGGCTCTGGCACGCGCATCGAGAACAACACGACCGTGGGGATATCAGTACAAGTCGGTAGCGCTGAAGGCGGATTTGACGCGACAGACGCCAAGGATCTCAAGCGAGCGGTTCAGTCCTGGGTTGATGACCGCATGGACAAGAAGATGCGAGGCCAGGGTGGCTACGGCTACCAAATGAAATATGGGCAGATCGGATGACCGACACCTTCAACTGGTCCCCGCGTACGACTGCCAGTGGCGATACGACCTTCACCGTCCGCAAGGCCAAGTTCGGCGATGGGTACGAGCAGCGTGCCGCTGATGGCCTGAACAACCGGCGATCCAGCTATCAACTGACGTTTGTCGGCGATGCGGTGAAGATCACCGCCATCCTGGCCTTCCTTGATGCTCACGCTGGTTCAAAGTCGTTCTACTGGACGCCGTCCCTCCGGTCGCGGGCTCTCTTCGTCTGTGAGAAGTATTCGGAGCCGGTGAAAGACGGAGATGCCTTCACGATTGCGGCCACATTCGACCAAACGTTCACGCCATAAATGACGAAGCAAACCATCAATCTAGGAACGGCGCCGGCCGGCAAAGACGGCGACACCGCGCGTTCTGGGTTCACGAAGGTCAATTCGAATTTCGATGAGATCTATGCTCGCGCGCAAGGGAAGCTTGCCAAGGACGTCAGTGGCGCTGCGGGCACGATGGCGCTGAGCGCCGCAGAAGCACTTAACGGATTCATCGATCTATTCGGAGCACTGACGGGCAACAGAATAGTTACGGTGCCGGCAGCCCCCGCTCAGGGGTACACGGTAAGAAACCGAACGACGGGCGCATTTGTATTGACTTTCAGCACTTCGTCAGGCGGCGGTGTCGTCGTGCAGCAGGGATCCACGTCCGAATTGATTTCTGACGGCGAGAACATCATTGATCCCCTCGCGCAACAAATCGGAAACGCAACAGGTCGACTGAAGCGCGTTCGCGTCCTTACGTCCAGCGGAACGTTCACATCGACGCCCGGCACGAAGATGGTGCTCGTCCGCCTCCAGGCGGCCGGGGGGGCTGGTGGCGGAACGGCAGGCCTTGGTGTAGGAGAGGGGTCGATTGGATCGTCCGGAGGCTCCGGTGGATACAGCGAACATCTCATGACGTCGGGATTCGACGGTGTTGCCTATGTTGTTGGTGCCGGTCCCGCCGGAGTGGTGGGTGGCAATGGCCCCGATGGTGGAAATTCGTCCTTCGCAGGCATTACCGTAACTGGCGGAAAGGGCGGTCGCGTCTCAGCGCCAGGCGCACAAGTCTTCGCGGCTGCCGCGCAGGGTGGCACGGCGTCTGGCGCAAACGTTCTCAATCGTAACGGCGAGCCGAGTTCAAGCGCATGGTTGATTCTTGGCAGCGGGTATTCGCTGGGACCTGGTGGCAGCACCCCGTTGGGAAGCGGTGGTATCTCTGCGTCGGCGGGTGCAAACGGCGGTGGGGGCGGCGGGGTGGCTGCAGGCAGTTCGAGTTCGCCGTCAGCGGCTCAGGCCGGTGGAAAGGGCGGCGACGGATTGATCTTGGTCATGGAGTTCGAATGAAGTCTCGTTACGCAACTGTGGAATCTGGCGTAGTTACAAACGTGGTCATTTGGGACGGTGCCGCTGTCTGCGATGAACTTCTCGGCGCCGTTCGTGTGCCAGACGTTGTTTCAGTCGGGGTCGGATACACGTTCGTAGATGGAGAGTTTGTTGCGCCCCAAACACAACCAGATGAGCCGGAGTTCGTCTGATGGGAATTACGGCCGACATTCAGCGTCTCGAACCCGGGGCATTGATCGAACTATTTGAACTGGATGCGACTGAGCAGCACGGTGACCTTTTGCGCTTTCACGGTCACACGCAAGTAGGGCCGATTTGGTGGCAAGGACATGAATACTCTCCGTGGCCTATCGAGGTCGAGGGGTTCGCCCGCAGCGGCGACAGTCAGCAGCCAACGCCCACTTTGTCTGTAGGAAACATCGATGGCTCGATTACTGCGCTGTGCCTCTATCTCGACGACATGGTCGGGGCGAAGCTGACGCGGATGCGAACTCTCGGACAGTACCTTGACGCCGCAAACTTTCCGGAGGGGAATCCGACCGCAGATCCGGAAGAGCAGCTTCCGCCCGAACTCTGGTTCATTAATCAGAAAACGGAAGAGACGAATGTGTCGGTCACGTTCGAGCTGGCGAGCGCGCTCGACTTCAATGGCGAGCAGTTGCCCCGGCGACAGATCATTGCGAACGTCTGCACCTGGCTGACCATTGGCGGCTACCGGGGGCCATATTGCGGATATACGGGGGTGGCCTACTTCGACAAGGACGACAATCCTGTGGCTGATCCATCACTCGACAAGTGCGGCGGCCGGCTGTCGTCGTGCAAATGCCGCTTTGGTCAGAACAACGAACTGCCGTACGGGGGGTTCCCCGCTGCGGATCTGGTGCGAACGGTCTGATGAACGAAAAGACGCTGGGTGCAATCCGAGAGCACGCCAAGGAAGAATATCCGCGCGAGTGCTGTGGGCTCATCGTGGTCAAGAGGGGGCGTGAGCGGTACGTGCGCTGCCGCAACCTCGCCCAAGGCACTGAGCACTTCGTTATGTCTCCGGAAGACTATGCGGCCGCCGAAGAATTCGGTGACGTCGTCGCCGTGGTCCATTCGCACCCGGATGCTACTGCCGCGCCCAGTGAAGCTGATATGGTGAGCTGTGAGGCTACGGGGTTGCCGTGGCACATCCTGTCATGGCCTGACAATGACGTGCGCTCGATCGAGCCGACGGGGTACAAAGCACCGTTGGTCGGCAGAACGTTTGCGCACGGCGTCCTCGACTGCTGGTCGTTGGTGCGCGACTTCTACGCGCGCGAGCTCGGGATCGAGTTGCCGGATTTCGAACGCCGCGACGATTGGTGGGCGCACGGCGAGAACCTCTACATGGAAGGCTACCCGAAAGCTGGTTTCGTGGTCGTCAACCAAGATGCGCCTGAAAAGGTCGGTGATGTGATGCTGATGCAGCGGCGCGCGGAAGTTCCGAATCATGCGGGCGTGTACATCGGCAACGGCCTGATGTTGCACCACATGCACGGGCGTCTGTCGACGCGCGAAGTGTATGGCGGGTATTGGCGTGAGATCACCCGGTGTGTTTTGAGGCATAAGGAACTGATCGGTTAGTATTGCGTGGTCAATTTGTTTGGGGATCATCCAATGCGAGCTATTTGCGGTGCGATTCTTATTTGCTCAGCCGTGTCTTTGCTTTCCGGCTGTGTAACTGGAATGAGTGGGCAAGAAATACGGGAACAGTCCGCGCAAAAGTATTCGGGGTCGGCGTCCGTGAATGAGTCGCTCGCATGTTTGAGAGGGCGACTTGGCAGTGAGGCCAATGTCACAACGTATCCCGATGGGGGGCTTGCCGAAATTGCGATTGGCCGCACGTCCGCACTAGGTGAGTTCGGTTACGCCTATCTCATCACTCTGAAGAAGGATGGCCCTGGAACTGCTGCAACCGTGCGTAGTGCGGGTATATGGTTCCCGCACATGCCCGCCGAAAAGCTTGATTCGACGATCAAGGCTTGCGTCAGGACATAGCGAGTCGACTGCATAACAAATGAACCTGCCTTTGGCAGGTTTTTTTTGGGGTGTGAAAAATGAGTGAAAGGCTTCGAACAATTCGACTTTACGGTGGGCTTGGTGCCAAGTTTGGGCGAGTCCACTCTCTGGCAGTTTCGAGCCCCGCCGAGGCGGTACGGGCATTGTGTATCGTGCTTCCTGGATTCAAAAAAGAACTGGCCGAAAGCGTCCGACGTGGTCTGGCATATGCAACTTTCGTAGGAAAACGGAATATCCGCGCCGAAGATTTTGGGCTTCCGCCAGGACAAGACGACATACGAATTGCGCCAATGGTCGCAGGCTCGAAGCGCGGCGGTCTGTTTCAGACCATTCTTGGGGCGGCGCTGATCGCACTTTCAGTGTGGAATCCGGCGTTTCTCGCAGCGTCCGGGGTATTCAGCGCTGGGTCCATTGGACTTATGGGGGCATCGTTGGCGCTTGGTGGTGTCGTGCAACTGCTTTCGCCCCAACAATCCGGTCTTTCCGTGAAAGACAGTCCCGACAATGGGGCCAGCTATAACTTCAACGGCCCCGTCAACACGCAGGCGCAAGGCAATCCCGTCGGCGTGCTGTACGGCGAAATGACCGTCGGTAGCGCAGTAATTTCCGCAGGTATCTACGCCGAAGACCAAGCCTGACAAATTCTCATAAATCCAATTCACAGCCCCGCGATGCGGGGCTTTTTTATTGCCCGGAAACAACTGAATGAGCAAGATGATCGTCGGCTACGGCGGGGGAGGTAAGGGCGGCGGCGACAGCCGAACGCCCGTCGAGAGCCCGGATAGCCTTCATTCCATCGCTTATGCAAAGGTGCTGGACGCGGTATCTGAGGGCGAAGTGGTCGGGCTGAAAAACGGTCTCCAGAGCGTGTTTCTCGACGGCACGCCGATCGTCAATGCCGACGGTACCGCGAATTTCCAGAACGTCAGCGTCGACGTACGTACTGGAACGCAGGACCAGTCATACATCCCCGGCTTCCCGTCGGTCGAAAGCGAGGCGGCCGTCGGCGTCGCGTTGACCTCGGCGGCGCCGTGGGTGCGGGCCGTGACGAATACACAGCTTTCAGCGGTTCGCATTACGTTCGCATTGCCAGCCCTGTCGCAGGCGAACACGAGCAACGGTGACATCACGGGTTACCGAATCGAGTATGCGATTGATCTGGCGACAGACGGCGCGGCCTTCCAGCAAGTCTTGGCTTCAGCTTTTGACGGGAAGACCACGTCACCGTATGAGCGTAGTCACCGTATTGAGCTTCCGCAGGCAACGAACGGATGGTCGGTGCGCGTGCGCCGGATTACGGCCAACGCCAACAGCACGACCATCGCCGATACGACGAATATCGAGAGCTTCACGGAGATCATCGACGCGAAGCTGCGTTACCCGAACACAGCGGTCATTGGCATTCAGGTCGATGCTCGCCAGTTCAAAAGCGTACCGACGCGTTCATATCGGATGCGCGGTCGCATCATTCGAGTACCGTCGAACTACGACCCGGCGACGCGGGTATATGTCGGGACTTGGGATGGGACGTTCAAGTCAGCATGGTCGGACAACCCGGCGTGGGTTTTCTACGACCTCGTGTTGCACCAACGGTACGGCTTGGGCCATCGCGTAAATGCTGCACAGGTCGACAAGTGGTCGCTGTATCAGATCGGTCAATATTGCGACGAGCTCGTTGACGATGGGAATGGCGGGCGAGAGCCGCGCTTCACATGCAACTGCTATTTGCAGTCGCGCGCTGATGCGTACAAGGTTCTGCAAGACCTCGCGACGATCTTTCGCGGTATGGCGTATTGGGCGAACGGCAATGTGGTCGCCGTGGCCGACATGCCCGGAGATCCCGTGTACAGCTTTACAAACGCCAATGTCATCGACGGGAAATTCAAGTACGCGGGTTCGAGTTGGAAGGCTCGCAAGACGGTTGCGCTCGTCACCTGGAACGACCCGAGCGACTTCTATAAGGCAAAGGTCGAGTACGTCGAGGATCAGGACGGTATTGCACGATATGGTGTCCAGCAGACTGAGACCACAGCCTTCGGCTGCACCAGCCAAGGTCAGGCCCAACGGGTAGGGCATTGGACGCTCCTTACGAGCCGCCTCGAAACTGAATCGGTTTCTTTTTCGACCGGCCTCGATGAGGCGCTGGTGTCTCCCGGTGGCGTTGTGAGCGTAGCCGATGCGTCGCGCGCAGGTCGGCGGATCGGCGGGCGCGTAAGCTCTGCCGTCGGTGCCACGGTAACGCTCGACAAGGTCGATCAAATCGCGCCTGGCGATGCGCTGACGGTGACTTTGCCGTCCGGTGTTCCGCAAACGCGTACGGTCAAATCGATTTCCGGGAACGCGGTCACCGTCACGGCGAATTGGACGGAAGGCGTGCAGCCGCAGGCGACATGGATTGTCGAAAGCGCGCAGCTCAAGACACAGTTATTCCGGATCCTCAGCGTGTCGCAGGGCGATGGCCTGACCTGGGACCTCTCGGCGATTCAGCATAACCCAGACAAGTACGGCGCCATCGACAGCGGCACGCGGCTCCAGCAGCGCCCGATCAGCGTGATCCCGCCGTCGGTTCAGCCGCCGGCGAAGGACGTAGCCTGGGACTCCTTCTCCGTTATTTCGCAAGGGATCGCGTCGACTACTGGCGTCATGAAGTGGACGGCGGCGGATCGAGCGGTGGCCTACGAAGTGGAGTGGCGGCGTGACAATGGCGAATGGGTGAAAGCTGGCCGTACCGGTTCCCTGAGCCTTGAGGTGCAGAACCTTTACGCGGGCACCTATGTTGCCCGCGTAACGGCGGTCAATGCCCTCGACGTTCCGTCGATTCCTGCCTACTCGACCGAAACGATTCTGTCGGGCAAAACCTCCCCGCCGCCAACGGTAACGAGTTTCGTTGCTACAGGCATCGTGTTCGGTATCCGCCTCGACTGGGGATTCCCCACTGGTCCGCTCGATGTAGAGAGGACTGAGGTTTGGTACAGCCAACAAAACGATCGAGCCACGGCTATCAAGCTTGCGGACTTCGCGTTTCCGCAGAACACGCACACGATGATGGGCCTCGCGGCCGGCACGACGTTCTTCTTCTGGGTTCGTCTCGTCGACAAGTCGAAGAACATTGGGCCGTGGTACCCGACAGACAACGGCGTGCTGGGCCAAGCGAGCGCAGACGCGTCCGAGATCCTCGACTATCTGAACGGGAAGATCGGAGAGACACAGTTATCGCAGGATCTACTTTCCGCGATCGCGACAATTCAGCCGCCCTTTGCCGGAAGCGAAGAGGACTACGCGGGCTCGGTCAATATCTACGCCGGGATCGTGTCAGTTCAGTCGCTGCTACAAGATGGAGATCGTGCGGTAGCGCAACAGGTAACGACGTTGCAGGCGACAGTCGGGGAAAACACAGCGCTGGTGCAGACGACAGCTCAGGCGATGGCGTCGCTCGACGGCAAGGTATCTGCGTCCTATCAGATCAAGGTTGGAGTCACTGCTGACGGTAAATACTACGGCGCTGGCATTGGGGTAGGTGTCAGCAACGAAACGGGGCCCGTCCAGTCGCAGATCCTGTTCACCGCAGACAGGTTCGCCTTTCTCAATCAGGCCAACGGACAGGTTACGTCTCCATTCGTAATTCAAGGCGGTCAGACATTCATTAGCCAAGCTTTCATCGGCAGTGGATGGATCACGAACGCAATGATCGGGGATTACATCCAGTCGAACAACTACGTGGAAGGGGTGGCCGGGTGGCGACTTGATAAGGCTGGCAGCCTGTATATGAACGGCGTGAACGGCGGCGGGCGTGTAGTGCTCTCGCCGAATGGCCTATACGTGTATGACGAGAACAATGTGCTTCGCGTGAAGCTGGGGAAACTCTGATGCTTGCAGGACTGGAAATTTACGGGCCTGCCGGTGAATTGACGCTCGGCCTTGGATCTCGTGTTGGAAGAGTGCTCGGTTCCGTGTACATCAACGGGACATCCGGAAGCCTTCAGCACGATGCGCTTGCAACTGGTGAAGCCTTCGCATCGTTTCACCTTCAGCAGCTCTTCTACGACGTCAGATCGTTTCGTCGCTTCCCGAGAATCACGATATCTGGCAATACGCTGTCCTGGTATTACCCGGAGCCACAAGGGAATCAGGTCACGATGGCCGGTTACATCACCTATGGGGTTCGCTAGTGGCATATGGTTTTGTGGCTGTGAACGACTCGGGGATTGTGCAGATCGATGGTGCGTACACGAACTACTCGCTGACCGCCAAGGGCACGGTTACGCTCACGGAACAGTCGATGTATCTGGGCGCCTCGGGGGCAGGTGATGTGTACGGAACTTGCTATATCGCGGATGTTTCGTACACCGCCCCTGATCCGTTGTTTGTGTTGGAAAACGCCAATGGCACTCCGGTCGTTGTGATCTCGACGGCAAACGTCGGCACGAACATGTGGCAAACGCGCTTGATGGCCTTGGCGCCAGTGAGCGTCGGGTACTTCGTCTTCTCGTCAAACGTTGTTGTGGCCGGTGCCGGTTATGGACTTATCGTCTATGACGGCGCTGGCCGACCTGTAGCAAGTTCGAATATGAAGTACCCACTGATCAGGCAGGTGGTCTCGGGAAATGTGGTCGGAGCCGGTCCCGACTATGGCCAGTACAACTACGCCGCCGCGACGAGCTTCTCTGCGACGTTCGCGCCAGGAGGTGGCCGAATCGGCGTCGGCGCGATCCGCACGCCGTCGACACAGTTCAACGGAAGCCTTCTGTCTGGTGCGTGGCGCGGCAACATTGGATTTGGCGGCTGGATGACCGGAAGCGGCACGGCCACGTTCTCAACATTCAACTGGCGCTTCGGGCCGAGCTCGCCGAATCCGCCTAACTTCCAATATGACTATCAATCGGCCCTCGACTACGGGGGCATTCTGATCGACGTGAGCAACCTTTGATCTTGGCCGCCTTCGGGCGGCTTTTCATTTCCAGAGCAGGGCGCGGGGGCGCTCAAAGGAACAATCCAATGGCAGAACCAACATCGGGTGCCGTGGCGGCTGCAGTGGCCGTGGTGGTGAAGGTGCTTCCGGGGGCTGTCGGATCGCTGATTGCGCTCCGATTCATCGGTGAAGGGCTGACGAAAAAGCAAAAAGCGGTGTCGTTCGCGGCCGGCGCGGCGATGTCCTACTACCTCAGTCCGTTGCTCGTGATGTATTTCGCGATCACGGACGCCGGCGCGCAGCAGGCGTTTGGCTTCTTGATGGGGCTGTTTGGCCTTGCGCTTGCGAAGGAAGTCTTCAAGGAAATCAACGATGCCGACCTGATCGGGGCTCTCAAGCGGCGACTCTTCGGAGGGCTCGAAAAATGATCTGGGTGTCGGTGTTTTTCATCGCGAACGTCATCGTGCTGGCCGGATGCATCTGGTTGGCACTGAGCGACGCAATCAAAACGGGTTTCTGGGGAACGACGGGCTTTTCCGCTATCGGCCTAGCATCTGTCGGAAATCTCTTCAAACCCTTTTGGATGCGCCATGCAATCGATGGTCCGGAAGTCCTGATGCTTGTCGGGCTTGCGATCGTCTCGATTTGGCTGATGGCGCGGAAGGTGTACTGGATGAGTAAGGGGAGGGGGCATGGCTAGAATTGACATGGCCACGGCTGGTGGTCAGAACGTATGCGCGTTTCTCGACATGCTTGCGTGGTCCGAATTCACCTCGCGCATCGCGGGTTCGGACGACGGCTATAACGTGATCGTCGGGGGCGGGATGTTCACCAACTACGCGGATCATCCGAGGAAATCGGTATGGATCAAGCGCTTTAACGTGTGGTCGACGGCGGCAGGCCGATACCAACTGCTCTCGCGTTACTTTGACGTCTACAGGCAGCAATTGGGGCTTCCGGATTTCTCGCCGGTCAGCCAGGACAAGATCGCGATCCAGCAGATTCGTGAGCGCGGCGCGCTTGCCGACATCAAGGCCGGAAGGATTGAGTCGGCGATTTCGAAGTGCCGCAACATCTGGGCGAGTCTTCCTGGGGCCGGTTACGGTCAGGTGGAGCATGCTCTGGAACCGCTGCTGCAACAGTACGTGAAAGCCGGAGGTGCAATGTGACGTGGCTCGATCCTCGCCTGTGGGGCGGACTGCTGCTCGCCGTAGTGCTGGCCACCGGAGGCGGCTACTGGAAGGGGCACCACGACGCCGACCAGTCGGCAACGGTCGCGGCGCAAGCGAAGCAGATCAACGCCCTCACCGCCGCCAACAACCTTTATCGCCAGACGACGCAAACGCTGGCCGGGATCTCGATCGATGCGAAAAAATCTGCTGATGAGGCAAATGCTGCTGCAAGTGCTTCTGATCTCGTCGCTGACGGGCTGCGCAAACAACTCGGTCAGTACATCGCCGCCGCGCGACATTCCGCCACTGCCGGCGGAGGCTCGCCAACCGTCGGCGGCACAGACGCCCTTGATCTGCTCACTGGGTTGTTCACCAGGTCTGACCAAGCTGCGGGAGAACTTGCGCGGTACGCTGACGCCGCCCACATCGCAGGGCTCGCCTGCGAGCGCAGCTACGACGCGCTGACGAGTAAAGGTCATCAGAGCGATCAAAAATACTGAAAAGCTCGTTTTAATTATCTTTTCGGCTTGTCCTGCCAGCCACCGTGACTGATGGGACCAAAGGGCTTTGGCTCGCCAATGTCGACGGCAGTGCTTTCGATGCGCTCGTAAATGAAGCCAGGCTTCAATTTGGCAAACCACTCGCGCGCGAAATCCTCGTCCATGTGGTGCCGAGTCTTCTTCCAGCGCTTATCGCCGGGTAGCTTGTACTGATACAGGTGGGTAATTCGCGCGGACATGGTGGCCTCCCTCGTGGTGCTGGTGAGGGAGGTAAACTAGCACAAATACTGTACAAAAAAACAGTATTTTGAGTGGCGAATGCACTTGGGGAAATAGCTCTAAACTATGGGGCGTCGCAAGCAATCGAAACTAATGTGGAGTAAACTCACTTTCGGAAGTAGATTTTGGTGTTAGTAACGCTATGATTCCGTTGTATGTTGTAGCGAACATCTACACCCGAATAGATGTGATAAGAAACAATAAGTTAGATACGTTCCGCACTCGGAGAAAGCAATGCTGTACTCAGACGAAGTATCAAAGCTTCGTTCCTTCGGACAATTCGTTGGGTTCGAAGCCGCTCGTAGTGTCGATCTCCTTAAGGCAATTGACGACACGATTTACGCATGTGAACAACAACGCAGAATGATGGAGCAGTTCACTGGCGCTGCCGGTGAGTTCGTTCAATCTCTCAAGCGCACCGATCACGCTATCGACGAAGATGGTAGTGTTCTTGCTGCCCTTGAAGCCGCTCGCGACGCAATCCACCAAGTCTATGCACAGCACAAGCGCAAGCGAGAGGCTGCTGCAGGCGATCATCGACTCTGCGAAGATGATGGTGTGGTAGACGCATACGATCAACTGCTGGATGGGATCGCATCGGCGCATACCGCGCTGAATGATCTCTGCTGGGCGCTGGGCGAGCACGAGGCGGATTTTGATAAGGTGCTCGAAGGCGAATTCTCCACCGCTGAAGAACTGATTGAGGCGCTGGAGAAGTAAGTTGCCCATAAAGTCAGTGCGCCGTACAGAGCGCTTCCAAAAAGAATACGACGCACTGACTCCAGCCATGAAAAAAGAGGTCAAGGACGCGTTGCGTGACCTTCTTGTTGACCCAATTCCGGCGAGTCGCCGGTTTCATTCGCTTAAGGGTTATCGAAACCCTAAGCTCTTCACGATCGATGTGACGATGAACAAGTCACATAAGATTTCCATCGAAATCGAAGGCACCTGCGCCACGCTGCGTCGGATCGCCACGCACAAAGAAATAGATCGCGCGCCATAAACTGTCGCCATGTGCACGAACTACCGCGTTCCCGATCGGCAGCTATTCAGTGGCGACCACGGCACCGCCGCGACCCCTGAAACCTCATCTCGCATGACACCCCTTAAGCGCGGTGTCTCCTAAAGTTTGGCGACTGATAGTCGATATTGTATGTGTCGCCAACTAGAGATGGAGGTCGAGATGTCAGGTCGTTCTGATCCGGCAGCAGTCGGAATTCTGTTTATTGGAGGGATGATTGCGTTCGGAGTGTTCTCACTATCGAAGAGCTTGGGGGCGGACTTTCAAGCCACGTTCTTCGCGCTTTTTGGGACGGTCGTCGTGGTTGGGTTGTGCTTTCTTGCAGCCTTCTGGCTGAACTGGAGCAATCACCTTGCGATGTTGTCCGGCGCGGCCGCAGCCATCTGGCCGCAGTGGTGGCCGGTGCTTAAGAGCATGAGCGAAGGGGGCCAATCGATCGGGGCATATCGCAACTTTTCGCGAATGTACGAACCCGCCTGGTATGCAGAATGGTGGGTCCAATGGCCGATAGAGATCGCTCTCATCGGCCTGTGCGCGTGGCGACTCTACGCTGACTGGAATGAGTATCGATATTGACGCGCTCACGAGCGCTTGTGATATTAGGCAATCGCCTAATATTAAGCTGTACGAATCAACAGATTGACTACAACGAAAAAACCCGCACAGCCAATGACTGTGCGGGTTCAATTCTGGTCGGGGCGAGAGGATTTGAACCTCCGACCACCTGCACCCCATGCAGGTACGCTACCAGGCTGCGCTACGCCCCGTGAGAGATGCATCGCTAGGAAGCATCGCTCGAAAGAACGCGATTATAGCAGAGCTTTTCGCGCGAAAGATAGAGGGCGTGCGCGCCGGACGCATCTTTTTTTGCTCCCACCGATCGCTTACCGCATCAACCCCTTGAATCGCTTCTGTTTTTCGCGCGCGGCCTCGCTCGCACATCGCGTCGTTGAGCATGCGCACGGCATGCTGCCTCCATGATGGTTATTCCGGATGTCGTATTCGAAGGGCCTCACGATAATGGAAATCTGCCTATATCCATCGCCCATGAGGCTCGGAGACAAGCGATGCCGTACACCCAGGGATTCGGCGACGCGCGCGACATGCTGCTCGCGCAGCGCGCCCATTACGACGTGGCGTACCGTGATTTCCGTTGGCCTGTCCTCACCCATTTCAATTGGGCGCTGGACTTCTTCGATCCACAAGCACAAGACAACGGCACCCCGGCCCTTTGGGTCGTAGAAGAAGACGGACGTGAAGCGCGTCTGTCGTTCGCCGAAATGTCGGCACGCTCCAATCGCGTCGCCAACTTCCTGCGCGCGCAGGGCGTGGCACGCGGTGACCGTGTCCTGCTCATGCTGCCCAATCAGGTCGAACTCTGGGACCTCATGCTCGCGTGCATGAAGCTCGGTGCCGTCATGATTCCCGCCACCACGCTGCTCGTCGCCGGCGATCTCGCCGACCGGCTGGAGCGCGGCTGTGTGCGGCACGTTGTCACCACCACACGAGATGCCGTCAAATTCAACGACCTGCCCGGCGACTATCGGCGCATCGCGGTCGGCGATTATCCGCCCGATGGCTGGACGTCGCTTACGCCCGCCTACGACGCCTCCGAACAGTTCACGCCCGCCGGTGTCACGCTCGCGACCGATCCGTTGCTGCTGTACTTCACCTCAGGCACGACATCGCGTCCCAAGCTCGTGCTCCATACGCATCAAAGCTACCCCGTCGGTCATCTCGCCACCATGTACTGGATCGGCCTTCAGCCGGGCGACGTGCACTGGAACATCAGCTCGCCGGGATGGGCGAAGCACGCGTGGAGTTGCTTCTTCGCGCCGTGGAATGCGGGCGCGACGATCTTCATCTACAACTTCTCGCGTTTCGACGCCCGCGCCGCGCTGGAGACGGCCGCCCGCTGCGAAGTCACGACGCTGTGCGCACCGCCGACCGTCTGGCGCATGATGATTCAGGAAGATCTCACGCGTCACGCCGTGAAGTTCCGCGAACTGATCGGCGCGGGCGAGCCGTTGAATCCCGAGGTCATCGATCAGGTGAAGCGGGCCTGGAATATCACGATTCGTGACGGCTACGGACAGACGGAGACCTGCTGCCAGATCGGCAACTCGCCGGGACAGACCGTCAAGGCGGGGGCGATGGGGCGTCCGATGCCGGGCTACCGTGTCGTGCTGCTCGACCCGGACGGGGCGGAAGCCGACGAAGGCGAAGTGGCGCTCGTGCTGTCGCCGCGTCCCACCGGACTGATGCAAGGTTACGAAGACGACAGCGAGAAAACCGCCTACGCGATGCGTGACGGCTACTACCACACCGGCGACGTCGCCATGCGCGACGACCGTGGCTATTTCACTTACGTCGGTCGTGCCGACGACGTTTTCAAAGCGTCCGACTACCGCATCAGCCCGTTCGAGCTGGAGAGCGAACTCATCAAGCATCCCGCTGTGGCGGAAGCCGGTGTGGTGCCCAGTCCCGATCCGCTGCGTCTGGCGGTGCCGAAGGCGTTCATCACGTTGCGCTCGGGCTTTCAGGCAGACGACAAACTCGCGCTCGATATCCTGCGTTTCTGCCGCGACCATCTCGCGCCATACAAACGCATTCGCCGCATTGAATTCTGCGATCTGCCAAAGACGATCTCGGGCAAGATCCGGCGCGTCGAACTCCGTCGCACGGAAGAAGGGCGGAGTCTGGAAGCGCGCCGGGAGATGGAGTTCTGGGACGTCGATTTCGCCGATCTGAAGTAAGGCGTGGACGTCACAAGCCCCGCTCAGCGCATGTGCTGAATCACCAGTTCGGCACCCAGCATGGCGAGGCCGACGAAGAAGCAGCGGCGGAACACCGGTGCACTGACGCGGCTTCGCACCCACTGCCCGATGAACATGCCTCCCAGCGCCGGTGCCAGCGCCAGCAGCGACACGCCGATGGCCGGGCCGTGGAAGATGCCGTCGCGCGCCAGTCCGGCCGCGAGCGCAATTGTCGAGACGGTGAACGACAGGCCCATCGCCTGCACCAGATCGTCCTTGTCGAGATCCAGCGCCTGAACGAAAGGCACCCCGGGGATCACGAAGACGCCGGTCGCCGCCGTCACAAGGCCCGTCGCCACGCCGACGACGCCGCCTACCGCGCCTTCGCGTCTGGCCGACCAGTGTTTCGGCACGTGCAGACGAACCGCCGCCAGTCCGAGCACGGAGTATGCGAGCAACGCGACGCCCAATGCCATCCCGGCGAGATTGCCGCCGTTCGCCAGCCATCCGCTGCCCGCCCATGTGCCGAGGCAGATGCCCACCAGCATCGGCCACAGCCGTTTCGCCAGCGCGGCAAAACGCGGCCCGGCGAGCAATTGCCAGATGTTGGTCACGAGTGACGGGACGATGAGCATCGCCGCAGCTTCGGCCGTCGGCATGGCCAGTCCGAGCAGGCCGATGGCCACCGTCGGCAGGCCCAGCCCGATCACGCCTTTGACGAAACCCGCGAGCAGGAAGGTAACGAGGCCCAGTGCCAGCAAGGGGAGGAGGTCGGTGAGGTGTTGAATATTCATCATGTCGCCAGTATCTGCGCGGTGCGGCGGGCCGCCAATGCGGCATTCGCGCAGGCGGACTCAGGCGCACGCTGAGGCTGCCGCCGACGGTCCCGCCGAAGCGCTCTCCGAAGGTCGCTCGGAAGCCGAATAGCCCTACTGAAGTGGCGGCCGACGCGGTTTGGCGTTTTCAGTTATGCTCAGGCCAAATTCGCGCCGTGCCGCGCATCGGCGCGTCCCCCGGAATCCAGATTCCGGCGGTCGTGCCGCCGCCGTCGGCACCCCGTAGACCTCCGTATGTCGTTCGACGTCGAACCCCACACCGATCAGGACACCTCGTCATGACGGGTTTCGGCGTCGACAGCCATGCCAAAGCAGTTCGCTTGCCCAGAGGGATGGAAGTTGGAAAACCAGAATCGTCAACACGAACACACCGCCGATGCCGCACTGCTCGACCAGCGTCTGGCGCTCATAATGCAACCCGCCAACCGCGACTTGCTCGGCCAGGGCTTGTCGGGCATCGAACGTGAGACCCTGCGCGTCGAAGGCGACGGCGAACTCGCGCTGACGCCGCACCCGCAGGCGCTCGGCTCGGCCCTGACCAACGACGAAATCACCACCGATTACTCCGAAGCGCTGCTCGAATTCATCACGCCGCCGCAGCACGATGCTGCCGCCGTCATCGCCCGTCTCGACGAAATCCATCAGTTCGCTTATCGCAAGCTCGGCGCGGAATTGCTGTGGAGCGATTCGATGCCGCCTGCCTTGCCGCCGGAAGAGGTGATCCCGATTGCCGACTACGGCACGTCGCACATCGGCATGCTCAAGCATGTCTACCGACGCGGCCTGGCGCTGCGCTACGGCAAGCCGATGCAATGCATCGCCGGTATTCACTACAACTTCTCGCTGGCCGAACCCGTGTGGGCGCTGCTGCGTGAAGCCGAGGGCTCGAAGGACAGCGAACGCGATTATCAGTCGGCGCGCTACGTCGCCCTCATCCGCAATTTCCGTCGCTACAGCTGGCTGCTGATGTACCTGTTCGGTGCGTCGCCGGTGCTGCATGCCGAGTTCCTGCGCGGACGCAATCACGGCCTCGACTCGTTCGACGAAGGCACGCTTGGCTTGCCCTACGCGACCAGCCTGCGCATGAGCGACCTCGGTTATCAGAACAGTGCGCAGTCGGAAGTCTCGCCGTGCTACGACTGCCTGCCGAGCTATATCGACGCGCTCACGCAAGCCGTCAGCCAGCCGCACCCGGCTTACGAGGCGCTGGGCACGAAGCGCGACGGCGAGTGGATTCAGCTCTCGACGAACCTGCTGCAAATCGAAAACGAGTTCTACGCGACGATTCGCCCGAAGCGGGTGACGTACAGCGGCGAGCGTCCGGTGCAGGCGCTCGCGCGCCGTGGGGTGCAATACGTCGAAGTGCGTTGTATCGACATCGACCCGTTCCAGCCGGTCGGTATCGACGTCGACACCGCGCGGTTCATCGACGCCTTCCTGCTGTTCTGCGCGTTTGAGAACAGCCCGTCGTGCTCGAACGCCGAGAACATGGAGAATCGCGATAACTTTGCGCATGTCGTCAAGGAAGGTCGCAAGCCCGGACTTGTCCTGCGTCGCGGTGGCGAAGCGATCACCCTGTTCGATTGGGCCGAAGACCTGCTCGATCGCATCGACCGCACGGCCGCGGCCTTCGATGCGCAACGCGGCGGTGCGCACTACGCGCACTCGATGGCGCTGCAACGCGCGAAGGTGCAGGACGTGACGCTCACGCCTTCCGCCCGCGTGATGGCGGCGCTTGAACCGCTGCGTGGTACGAAGGGCGGCGCGTTTCAGGCGTTCGCGCTGGATCAGAGCAAGCGTCATGCACAGACGTTGCGCGACATGCCGCTCGATCCGGCCGTCGTCGATCACTTCGAGACGCTGGCCCGTAAATCGCTCGACACGCAGGCCGAACTCGAACGCACGCAGGTCGGCGACTTCGATGCTTTCGTCGCCGCCTATCGTGCCGGCACGCTGGGCACCGTGACGGTCTGACGCCGCGCATTGCCTCATGAAAAAGCGCCCCTTGGGGTGCTTTTTTTCATGCCGACATTCGTTGGGTTCCTGCTATCCCAATTAGCCTAGTACACCGAGTTGCCACGCGAAAAACACGGCCAGTCCCGCGCCGATGGTGAGCAACTGATGGCGAGTCGCCGCACAGACGGCGATGGCGACAAGGGCCGCCACGAGTTGTGGATTGCGCCAGGTGAGTTCTAGACCGTTGCCGTGCGGGGCTAACGTCATCGGCACGATGATCGCCGTAAGCACAGTGACGGGGACGAACGACAACGCTTCGCGCAGCCATTCCGGGAACCGCACGCGGTCGCCCAGCACGAAGATGCCCGCCTTGACCGCGAACGTCACCGTCGCCATACCGAGAATCGCCAGGACATAGTTCATTGCACACCTCCCGTCGACGTCGATTGTGCGCCGCCGCGACGCTTCGCATGCAGCGCCAGCATGCCCGCCGCGATGCCGAGCGTCACGGCAACCAGCAGGCCGAGCTTATAGGGCAGCGACTGACAAAGGTATGCCGCCGTGCCCGCGACAATCGTCGCTACGGCCCACGGCATGCGCGCCATCTGCGGCACGATGATCGCGATGAAGGTGGCGACCATCGCGAAGTCGAGACCGAGTGTTTGCAGACGCGGAAACGCAGCGCCGAACAGCAGGCCCGCGAGCGTCCACACTTGCCAGTTCAGGTACATCGACAGCGCAGAGCCGAGGAAGTACCAGTGGCCCATCGGATCGTCGGGGTGGCGGTGGAAGTGGCTGCTCGTCACGGCGAATGTCTCGTCCGTCAGCAGGAATCCCAACAGCGCGCGCCAGCGCAGGTTCAGATGCTTGACGTGTGGGAGCAGATTCGCGGCATACAGCATGTGCCGCAGGTTGACGATGAACGTCGTCGCCCATAGCACGGCGTAGCCTACGCCCGTCGCAAAAAGCCCTGCGGCGATGAACTGGCTCGACCCCGCGAATACGGTGAGCGACATCAGCTGGCCGTGCCAGAGGGCTAGCGGCGTAGTGGCGACCAGCGCGCCGAAGATCAGGCCGAACGGGGCGGCGCCGACGATCATCGGCAACGTGTCGCGGGCACCTGCGGCAAAGCTTGCCGTGCGGGACAGAACCGGCATGGTGAGACGTTCCTGAGGGTTGAGATGTTCAGTCGAAAGGTAAAAGCGCAAAAGGGCATACGACGCCCCGAGCATAACGTTTTGCACCACGCGTCGGCTTGTACGTTCTTGCGCTTGCCGTCGTGTTGAGGGATCGGACGGCCAACGCAAAAACGGCCACCGTTCGGTGGCCGTCATTGGCAAAGGTTAGCGGGTGCCCAAGCGGGCTTAAGGGTGCTTACGGATGCTTGAACATGTCCAGAATCCGGGCTTTTTCGCTGGCGTCCGTGCCGCCCGGCGAGGGCGGTTGCGCGGCTGCCGGCGGCGGGGCGGCAGGCGAGGGCGAGCCGTTACCGAAGAACGGCAGCGAGAAACCGCCGCTGTTGTCGTCGATACCGATGCTCGCGACAAACCCGTTGCCCGGCATCTTGTCCGTCTCGTACAACTCGCCGTTCACTACGCTTACGCCCTCGGGCATCGCCATCTGCTGTTGCGGCACGCCGTTCAGCGCCACGCCCATGTACTTCGTCCACACCGGCAGCGCCAGTTGCGCACCGAATTCGCGGCTACCCAGCGTTTTCGGCTGATCGAAGCCGATCCATGCGACGGCCACGAGCGAGTGCTGATAGCCGGCGAACCAGCCGTCCAGTGCGTCGTTGGTCGTGCCTGTCTTGCCAGCCAGATCGGCGCGCTTGAGCACGTTCGTGCCGGAGCCCGTCCCGCGCTGTGCCACCGTTTGCAGCAGGCTGTTCATGATGTACGCGTTCGGTGCGGAAATCGCCCGGGCGGCGTTCACGCCTGCCACGACCGGCGTCGCCTTGTTCAGCACATTGCCCCGCGCATCGCGAATCTCACTGATGAGGTACGGCGCGACGCGGAAGCCGCCGTTCGCGAACACAGCATAGGCACCGGCGAGTTGCAACGGCGTCGTCTGTCCGGCACCCAACGCCATCGGCAGATACGGCGGCACCTTATCGGCGTCGAAGCCGAAGCGCGTGGCGTAATCCTGCGTGTACTGCGTGCCGGCGAATTGCAGCAGACGAATCGCCACGAGGTTCTTCGAGCGTTGCAGGCCTTCGCGTACGGTCATCGGGCCGCTGAAGGCGTCGTCGTCATGCGGATCCCAGGCTTGACCGCCGGTTTGCGCGGGCGGCAGATTCAGCGGGCCGTCCATCACCATCGTGGCGGGGCTCACGCCCTTCTCGATCGCCGCCGAGTACACGACCGGCTTGAACGTCGAGCCCGGCTGACGCCATGCCTGCGTCGCGCGGTTGAACTTGCTTTGATTGAAGTCGAAGCCGCCGATCAGGGCGCGAATCGCGCCATCGTCAGGCGAGAGCGAGACGAGCGAGCCTTGCACTTCGGGCAGTTGCGAGATGCGCCACTTGCCGCGCGCGTCCTTCATCACGCGGATGATCGAGCCGGGACGAATGCGGATCTTCTCGCTGGCCTTGGCCGAGAGGGCCGACGCCGCGAAACCGATGCCGTCGCCGTTGATCACGGCGGCGTCGCCCGAGAGGGGAACTGCCGTGACTTGCGAGGCGCTTGCGGCCACCACTACGGCGGCCACGAGATCGCCGTTATCCGGGTGTTCGAGCAGTGTGTCTTCGATCAGTTGCTGACGATCGGGCATGGCCGCAGGCAACTCCACGAAACCTTCGGGCCCGCGATAGCTGTGGCGGCGCTCGTAATCGAGCACACCGGCGCGAACAGCTTCATAGGCGGCCTGCTGCTTCTTGGAGTCGAGCGTGGTGATGACGGTCAGGCCGCGCGTGTAGGTGTCGTCCTTGTATTCGTCGTACACCGCCTGACGCACCATTTCCGCCACGTATTCGGCGTGGACGCTGTACTCGTTGCCGGATGTGCGCGTGCGGATCGGCTCATGCAGGGCGTCTTCGTACTGATTGCGCGAGATGTAGCCGAGATCGAGCATGCGCTTGAGGATGTATTCCTGACGAATCTTCGCGCGCTTCGGGTTGACGATCGGGTTGTAGGCAGAAGGTGCCTTGGGCAGACCCGCGAGCATGGCGGCTTCGCCGAGCGTGATGTCCTTGAGGTCCTTGCCGAAATAGATGCGGGCGGCGCTGGCGAAGCCGTACGCGCGCTGACCCAGATAGATCTGGTTCATGTACAGCTCGAGAATCTTGTCCTTAGACAGCGCGGACTCGATCTTGTAGGCGAGCAGCATTTCGTAAATCTTGCGGGTCGCCGTCTTCTCTCGTGAGAGGAAGAAATTGCGCGCGACCTGCATGGTGATCGTGCTTGCGCCCTGTGCCGCGCCGCCGTGCAACACGTCGGAGACACCGGCGCGCAGAATGCCGATGAAGTCGACGCCGCCGTGATCGTAGAAGCGGTAATCCTCGATCGCGAGGACCGCCTTCTTCATCACATCCGGAATCTGGTCGATGGTCACCAGGCTGCGACGTTCTTCGCCGAATTCGCCGATCAGTACGTTATCTGACGTGTAGACCCGCAGCGGCACCTTGGGCCGGTAGTCGGTGATGACGTCGAGCGCGGGCAGGTTGGGGCGCATGACGATCAGCGCATAGCCGACAATCAGGGCCGCGACGACGGCCAACCCTGCCAGCGTGGCAAGGATGACGGCAAGCGTGCCGAATCCACGCTGACCACGCTGACTGTGGGGATGACGGTGGGGCGACGACGAGGCGGCTTGCGACGACTGCGCCTGAGACGTGATGACGGGGGACAAGCGGTGCGCGCGATGCGACGGCGCACGAGGCGGCAAATAATACTTCAAGGACATACCCAACGAAGAATGCAGGATGGGAACAGGCCGGCCGGCCTAGCGCTGCGTGGATCCCCGCCGCGCGGCGAAATCGGAGCAGTATGCCACGCCCGGGGCGACACCCCCAAAAAAGTGGGAGGGCGGCACTGCGTGGCAGACGGCGAAGGGTTAGAGCGACGTCCGCGTGCGGCGTTCGCCCGGCGGCCGATTAAGTGGTCGATTAAGTGGTCGATTAAGCGACCAACCAAGCGGCCAACCAAGCGGCCAACCAAGCGGCCAACTAAGCGACATGACGCACGCTCAGCGGCGCGCTTCGGTCGCCATGCGCAGCGCCAGCGCGCCGAGCATACCGCCCATAAGCCAGCGCTGGATGCGCAGCCACGCGGGGCGTTGACCGAGGAAACGCGAGATGGAACCCGCCGACAGGGCGACGGAGGCGTTCACCGCCACGCTCACCACGATCTGCGTGAGGCCCAGCACCAGCGACTGCGTCAGTACGCTGCCGTGCTCGGGATGCACGAACTGCGGCAGCAAGGCCAGATACAGCATCGCAATCTTCGGGTTGAGCACAGACGTGAACAGGCCCATGGTGAACAGACGCCGGTTGCTGTCTTTGGGCAGTGCCGTCACTTCGAACGGCGAACGGCCGCCCGGCTTGAGCGCTTGCCAGCACAGCCACAGCAGGTAGAGCGCACCGCTGAAGCGCAGCACGTCGTACGCATACGGTACGGCGAAGAGCAGCGCTGTGATACCGAAGGCGGCGCACAACATGTAGACGACGAAGCCAACCGCCACGCCGCCGAGCGACACGAGGCCAGCCGCCGGTCCCTGGCACAGCGAGCGCGAAATCAGATACATCATGTTCGGCCCCGGCGTCAGGGCCATGCCGATGGCGACCAGCGCGAAGGCCAGCCAGGTGGAGAGTGCGGGCATGGTTGTGGTGGCTGGAACGTCGATGCGTCCGCGCCGTATCTTAAGAGCAAGTCGCAAGATACCACGCACTCGGCGGGCATGCCGGTTGTCTGAACCGTGCAGTCACATCGGGCCAAAATTCCGCTGAATTTCCTGAGAAATCAGCCCAGCCGTTTGAGAAAGACGGTCATTTCCTTCTCGGCCTGACGATCGCCGTGGGCTTGCGCGGCGGTAATGCCGTGCGTCCACGCGTCGCGCGCGCCGTCGATGTCACCCGCGCCCTGACGCGCTTTACCCAGCAGCTTCCACGCCGCGGTGTACTTGGGATCGAACGCGACGCAGTGGGTCAGATGATCGGCCGCGACGGCGAAGTTCTGCGCATCGAGATAGGCTTTGCCAAGGCCGAAGCGCAGTAGCGCGTTGTCTTTGCCTGCAGCCAACAGTTTCTCAAGTCCTTCAATCATGATTAGAATATATCGTCGGTATATATAAAAAACGTAATAAGATCGCGCTGACTCCCTCAGTCACCCGCAGCATTCTGCCGTCCTTCCGTGCTTATCCGATATTCCCTCGTTTCGATCCACAAGACGTCGCGAGCGCCGAATGCCGGACGCCAGTCCTTTGATATCGATCAATCCGACGCCGACCGATACCTTGGCGCACGGGCACGTAAACCCGCAGGATGCTCAAGTCTGGCGTGAGGCACGCCGATGTGACAAGTATGACTGGCCCAAAAGAGGCCAGACAGGGGTGAGCTACCCATCACGTAAGACGGAGACGACAGCATGTTTCGGAGCTTTTCGATCAAGGCGCGCCTGGGCATCACCATGGCGCTGTTGGCTGTTTTGTTGATTCTGTTGGGCGCATTGGGCATTGCCGGCATGACACGCACCGGCGATGCGCTTCGCGAGACGTACGCCAATCACCTCGCCGCCACGGTGGCGCTCGGTAAAGACAACGCCACACTCGCCCGCACCCGCGCGATTCTCGACCGCGTGGTCCTGCATCCCGAATCGCCCGACGCCGACAAGGTGGCGGCGCGCGCGCGCAGCATGATCAAGGACGCGAACGCCGCGTGGGTGGCCTATCAGGCACTGCCGCATGGTGCTGAGGAGCAGCGTCTGGCGAACGATGTCGCGACGCGTCGCGCAACGTTCTTCGACCAGGGCATGGACCCGATGCTGGCCGCCATCGATGCGCGCGACCGCACGGCGATGGACGACATCACGATGAACGTGCTGCCCAAGCATTACGCATCGCTCACCGCCGCGAGCGATGCGTTGGCGGCTTACAAGCTGAAACTCGGGCAAGACACGTACGAAGCCTCGATGGCGGAGCTGACGGCGTTCCGCTGGCTGAGTATCGGCGCGACGGTGCTGGGCGTGCTCATGGCCATCGCCTGCTATTTCTCGCTGCGTGGCGCGATCATGCGGCCGCTGGGCGAAGCCCTTACGCACTTCGAAAATATCTCGGCAGGGCAGCTCGACAATCCGGTGCAGGTGCGCGGCAAGGACGAAATGTCGATGCTCATGCGCGGGCTGGAGACGATGCAGTCGCGTCTGGCGGGTACGATCCGCGGCGTGCGCCACAGTTGTGATGCGATGGCGACGGCCACGGCCGAGATCTCGGCGGGGAATACCGATCTGTCCGCACGCACCGAGCAACAGGCGGCCTCGCTGGAGGAAACGGCATCGTCGATGGAGCAACTGACGGCAACCGTCAAACAGAACGCCGATAACGCGCGTCAGGCGAGCCAACTGGCGGTGAACGCGTCGGACATCGCTGCGCGCGGCGGGCAGGTTGTCGCACGCGTGGTCGATACGATGCAGGGCATCTCGGCGAGTTCGTCTCAGGTCGTGGACATCATCGGGGTCATCGATGGCATCGCGTTCCAGACCAACATCCTCGCGCTCAATGCGGCGGTGGAAGCGGCGCGCGCGGGTGAGCAAGGACGCGGCTTCGCAGTGGTCGCTGGCGAGGTGCGCACACTGGCTCAGCGAAGTGCCACGGCAGCACGCGAGATCAAGGGGTTGATCGAGGCGTCGGTGCAAAAGGTGTCGGACGGCTCGACGCTGGTGACGGAAGCCGGTCGCACGATGGACGAGATCCTGCAAGCAGTGCAACGCGTGACCGACATCATGGGTGAGATTTCGGCGGCGTCGGACGAGCAGAGCGGTGGCATCGAGCAGGTGAATCAGGCCGTCACGCAGATGGACACCGTCACGCAGCAGAACGCGGCGCTGGTGGAGCAGGCGGCTGCGGCGGCTGCATCGCTGGAGGATCAGACGAACGCGCTGCGCGAGGAGATGGCGCGTTTCCGGCTGGGCGACGAAGGTGTTGCGTCGGCGGGTGCGCGGCGTGTTGCGCTACATGCCGTGGAGGACACGCGGCTCTCGCTGGCAGCGTGATCGCGGTCTGACGGACGACTGCCGAGACTGTGCATGACGGGCGTGCGATGGGCGTGTGATGGGTGTGTTCGTGGCGGTGATGCGCCGAACCGGGTAACATTGCCCATCTTTTGCTCAGTTGAGGGTGTCGAAGTATGAAGCGAGTGGCGCTGATGGGGACGATGGCCGTGCTGGCGGGCCTGATGGCAGGCTGTGGCCCGATCAACCAGATGAGCCGGCCCGATCCGGCGACGGGTCGACTGATCGACCAAGGAACCAGTGCCGATCGTTTCATGGTGCTCAACTGCATCTATCACGGCTGGAGCGAGCTGTCCCAGAACGTCGATTCGACTTCGTATGCTCGTCAGGGAGCGGATCGCGTGCGCGTGTATCGCGGTCACGACAAGGACAACAACGCGATCTACAACCCGTACGTCGACATTCTGCAAGGTGGTTTCGGTGCGCGCATTGAGTACTTCGAAACCCCGGGCAGCAACCTGCCGCGCGATTTCGAGAACACCGTCAAGCGTTGCATGGTGCCGTACGCAGGCAGCAACGACTGACAGCAGTCGAATCGGCAAGAACAAAAGCCCTGGCGCGAAAGTGCCGGGGCTTTTTTGTTGGCGCGCTGCTGTGGTTAGCGCCGGGCGTTACGGTGTTCCCGTCAGATTGTGTGCGACTGGTAGGTATTTGGTTAGCACCGCAAGCATCGTCGCCGCTTCATTCTTTGAAACCGGCGGGAAAGGGGATTCGTACGACGTCCCGTTACGGCGCTCGTGCGCCTTCGTGATGAAGGAAAATTCCTGCGAGGTCACGCCGAGCGATGTCGAAACGCGCTGGATCGCTAAATTGCGGCCTGCTTCCTTTGTGCGAACCCGATAGAACTCGAGCACCGCTTGGACGACCCGGAAATATCCTTCGTAAGCCAAAGTAAACAACTGCATCGGACGCGAACCGCGTAACTCGTCGGCGGTGATTTTGTAGTCGGCCGCGTTGCTCAGGTATCTGGCGACTGCGCCGAGGGTGGGCGTGACGGCTTCGAAGGCGCGTCTTTCGATGAGGTTGTCGTACTCGACTGGGCGTGGCATTACAGAATCCTGAGCGTGGGGCTCTCGGCAATTTGGGCCATGACGGGGTCGGACTCTATCAGGTCATCCCACTCGGAAGATTCATAAAGTGAGAAGTGGATGGGGCGCATCAAGCGCTGTTCTGCTTCATGTATGGCCTCAGAGAGTTCGAGTAGCTGAACGTCCCCAATCACAATCAAATCAACGTCGCTACGACTGTTATCTGTCCCTTTTGCGACCGATCCGAAAACGAACGCCGCCATGATTCGATCGGCATACGGAGACAAGGCGTTTTTCAGAGGTTCCACAATACCAAAGGACTTGCGCGCGATGCCCACAAGCTCGGGGTAAAGCGCGAATTCGGTGTTGGCGCGGATGCTCCGCTGACGGCCACGTCGCTCGTCTTCCCTGAGTACGCCAGCGCTAACTAGACGGTCGACCTGTTTCTGTGCGCTACCCCGACCGCTGTCCGCTAGACGAAGTAGATCCTGAAGCGTGAAGCTTCGCTCGGGGTGCAGGAGTGTTGCGCCAAGTACGCGTTGTAGACCGGGGGTAAACAGAAAGTCGGCGAGGCTCATGAGTAATCCTCAAAGTAGGGATTGTTGTCCCTATTATAAGGATTTGATGAAAATCCTCAATATAGGGACTGTCATCCCTAATTTAAGGATTCACGATTCGCTGCGCGCCTGACCGTGGAAATCTTCCCGGGCCTCCACGACTGCCGGGACGACGCCGTGGCGCACGAGGAAGTCGCCGAAGGGCTCGCTGGGCGCGCGGTCTTGCGCATATCGCTGGAAAAGCGGCGTCAATTCGGCAACGACCTGGTCTTCGCTTACCGACTCTTTGTACAACTTGTTCAGACGCTGGCCGTGAAAGCCCGCGCCGAGATACAGGTTGTACTTGCCCGCCGATTTGCCGACCAGACCGATCTCCGCGATGTACGGCCGTGCGCATCCGTTCGGGCAGCCCGTCATGCGAATCGTGATCGGTTCACCCGAAAGCCCGGCGTCGTCTAGTACCTTCTCCAGGCGCGTCACCAGACCGGGCAGGGCGCGCTCGCTCTCGGCCAGCGCCAGACCACACGTCGGAAAGCCGACGCAGGCCATCGAATTGATTCGCAATGCGCTCTGGTGTTTGCCGTCGAGCAGACCGTACTCCCGGACCAACGCTTCGATCTGCGGTTTCCTGGCTTCGCTCACTCGCCCCACGATCAGATTCTGATTGCCCGTGATGCGGATGTCGCCGTCATGCACTTTCGCAATCTCGCGCAACCCCGTCATCAGCCGATAGTCGTCCCAATCCTTCACGCGGCCGTTCTGGACGAAAAGCGTGAGGTGCCACAAATCGTCCGCGCCTTTGAGCCAGCCGTACTGATCGCCGTTGGTCGTAAAGTGGAACGGTCGCGCGTTGTCCAGACGCCAGCCGAGATACCGATGGAGTTCTTCTCTGAACCACTCCACGCCACGGTCGTCGATGGTGTATTTGAGACGCGCGTGCTTGCGATTTGTCCGGTCGCCGAAGTCGCGCTGCACGAGCAGCACCTTCTCGGCGACCTCGACGATGCGCTCGGCGGGGATGTAGCCGATCACCGTGCCCGTGCGCGGATACGTGGCCGCGTCGCCATGCGTCATGCCCATGCCGCCGCCGACCGCAACGTTGAAGCCTTCGAGCTTGCCATCGTCGCCCACGATAGCGATGAAGCCGAGATCGTTGGCGTACAGGTCGACATCGTTATTCGGCGGAATCGCAATGGCGATCTTGAACTTGCGCGGCAGATAGTGCTTGCCGTAAATCGGTTCGTGATCCTCCTTGCCAGCGCCAAGGCGCTTGTCGCCCAGCCAGATTTCGCGATAGGCGGTCGTTTGCGGCAGCAGATGCTGGTCGATCTTCAGGCACCAGTCCAGCGCTTCGGCGTGCGCGGGCGAGAGGTGCGGGTTATTCGACACCAACGTGTTGCGGTTGACGTCGCCGCATGCCGCGATGCTCGTCATCGCCACTTCGTCGATGCCTCGAATGAGCGGGCGCAACTGATGTTTGAGGACGTTGTGATACTGCACCGTCTGGCGCGTGGTGAGCCGGATCGTGTTGCCGCCGTACCTCTGCGCGAGATCGTCGAGTTTGAGCCACTGCGCGGGTGTGCACACGCCGCCCGGCATGCGCAGACGGATCATGAACTGATACGCAGGCTCCAGTTTCTGCTTTTGCCGTTCCGTGCGCAGGTCGCGGTCGTCCTGCATGTAGGAGCCGTGGAATTTCAACAACTGGGCGTCTTTCTCGAAGATGGCGCCCGTGAGCGGATCGGCCAGCCCCTCGGCAATCGTGCCGCGCAGATACTGACTGACGTCCTTGATCTTCTCGACTTCAGACCGGGCTGCCCCGGCTGGGTTGGCTTGTGTCATGTGAGGGGCCTGTCCTGCGTCAGTAGACGTCGCGCTGATAGCGTTTCTCGCGCTGCAACGTCTTCACGTATTCGGTGGCGACCTCTTGCGACACGCCGCCTTGTTCCTCGATGACGTCGATGAGTGCCGTGTGGACGTCGCGCGCCATGTGCGCCGCGTCGCCGCAGACGTACAGGAAAGCGCCTTCCTGGAGCCATTCGTACACCGCTTTGCCTTGCTCGCGCAGGCGGTGCTGCACGTACACCTTGTCTTCGGTGTCGCGCGAGAAGGCGAGATCGATCTTCGTGAGCGCGCCGTCTTTCACATAACGCTGCCACTCGCGCTGATAGAGGAAGTCCGTGCGGAAATTGCGGTCGCCGAAGAAGAGCCAGTTCTTCCCCGGCGCATCGAGCGCCTGACGCTCTTCCACAAACGCCCGGAACGGCGCAATTCCGGTGCCCGGCCCGATCATGATGACCGGCGCGTGCGCGTCCTGCGGTAGCTTGAAGTTGCGATTGGCTTCGATGTAGACGGGCACCGACGCACCCGCACGGGCAATGTCTGCGAGATAGGTCGACGCCACCCCGCGACGCGTGCGTCCGTGACTGTCGTAGCGCACCGCGCCGACGGTGATGTGGACCGCCTCAGGGTTGGCGGCCAGACTCGACGCGATCGAGTACAGCCGCGGCTGAAGTGTCCGTAGTGTGCCGACGAATTCGGCGGCCTTGAGCTTGCGCGCAGGGAACTGCCGAACGACGTCGAGCACGTCGCGCCCAACGAGATAGTCGCGTAACGCCGTCTCGTTGCCCGCCGAGAGCAGTGACCTGAGTTCGGTCGACTCGGCGAGGGCGGCGTACTTTTCGAGGAACGCGCGCGAGAGCGTGGTGATGTCGTAGGCGCTCAGGAACGCGTCGCGCAGACTGAGGGTGCTGTCGTGCGTGGTGGTTGTGGCCTGCGGGTCGAGCGCGAGGGTGTCGATCAGTTCGTCGACCAATCGGGCGTCGTTTTTCACCACGACGCCCAGCGCGTCGCCGGGTTCGTACGTCAGCCCCGAGCCTTCCAGCGAGAGCTCGAGGTGATGGACTTCTTTGGAGGAGCCACGCCCCGACAGGGTGATGTTCTCCAGGACGGGGGCGTCGAACGGGTGCTTTCGGCTGTATTGCGGCTCGGCCTTTGCCGCCGTGCCGATGCCGCCCGCCAGCGCGGCGAGCGTGAAGCTGTCCAATAGACTAACGGCGTTACCTGCGGCCGATGCCTCTGCCGTTGATCCGGCGACCTGAGTTGATGCCTGCTCAAGTGGTTTGAGCGCTTCGATGGCCTCGTCGATCCAACGCTCGGCCTGCGTGTCGTAGTCGACATCGCTGTCCACACGGGCCAACAGACGCTCGGCGCCCAACGCAGCCAGCCGGGTATCGAAGTCCTTGCCGGCCTGGCAGAACTTCTCGTAGCTGGAGTCGCCCAGCCCCAGCACGGCAAAGCGCGTGCCGTCGAGCTGAGGGGCTTTGTCGCTGTGCAGGAAATCGTAGAAGTCGCGGGCGTCGTCCGGCGGTTCGCCTTCGCCCTGCGTCGACACCGCGACGAGGAGCAACTTGTCGTGCTTCAGCCGCGACGCCTTGTAATCCCCCATCGCAAACAGATCGACCTTGAACCCGGCGGCCACCGCACGTGCCTTCGCGCGTTCGGCGACTTCCTGCGCGTGGCCTGTCTGGGAGCCATAGAGAATCATGAGTTGCGGTGCGCTGGCATTCGCTGTCGATGCAACCGTCGCCGGATGCCCCGTCTGACGCACAGACTGATTGATCCCGGCGAGAAATCCACGTACCCAGGCCATCTGCTCGGCGGAAAGGCCATCGACCAGTTGGCTGAGCAACTGGACTTGCGCAACGGTAAGCGGTGAGGTCTCTTGCATGTCGGTGCTGACTCCAGAGGATACTCACCACCATATGTTTTGCGCCTTAGAAATTAAAATAATAAAAATTAATTTTTATATATCCAATTTCCATATCGTCATATAGGGACGGGGAAATATCCGACATAGGGTGAGTAATCGAAGTACGCGTGATGACGGCATGTTCGCGGTCAATTCGGGGGGAGGTGCTGCGAAATCAGGGTCGGATGCGCGCAGGATCGTGACGATGCGAACGCGTGTTCGACAGCGCGGACAAGGAAGAACGACAGGGGCAGGGACCCATGCGACGGGCACCCCGCAAGTCCCCGTGAGACGGCTTTCCGGGGCGGTGAGTGCTGGGAAAACGTGCTATGCTCCTCGCCGTGATTGATCAGGTCCTTCCAAGCACCACTTGATTCTCGCAATCCGCTAATCGGTCAGGCCGTGTCGCGGAAGGTTTCTAGTAACCCGCTATTTCTCGAGACACTCGTGAAAAGGTGAGCGCAAAATGAGTTTGATGGAACAATTCCAAGCGAACTCGTACCTCTTCGGTGGCAATGCCCCCTACGTCGAAGAGCTGTACGAATCGTATCTTGATAATCCGGCTTCCGTACCGGACAACTGGCGCCAGTATTTCGACGCGCTGCAAAACGTTCCCGCTGTTGATGGTTCCAACGCCAACGACGTGGCTCACGCCCCGATCGTGGAGTCGTTCGCCCAGCGCGCCAAGGCCAATGCCTTCGTGTCGCACGCCGGTGCCTCCGACCTGGCCGTTGCCCGCAAGCAGGTTCACGTGCAGTCGCTCGTCGCCGCCTACCGCTTCCTCGGCGCACGCTGGGCCAATCTGGACCCGCTCAAGCGTCAGGAACGTCCGGCGATTCCGGAACTGGAACCTGCGTTCTACGACCTGACCGAAGCCGACATGGACAGCGTGTACTCGGCAGAGAACACGTACTTTGGTTTCGAACAAGCCAGCCTGCGCGATCTGCTCAAGGCGCTGCGCGACACGTACTGCGGCTCGATCGCCGCCGAGTACATGTACATCAGCGATCCGGTGCAAAAGCGCTGGTGGCAAGAGCGTCTGGAGAAGGTGCGTGCCACGCCCAACTTCACCGCTGAAAAGAAGAAGCACATCCTCGAACGCCTGACGGCCGCTGAAGGCCTCGAGCGTTATCTGCATACCAAGTTCGTCGGCCAGAAGCGCTTCTCGCTCGAAGGCGGCGAATCGTTCATCGTGGCGATGGACGAGCTGGTGCATCACGCCGGCGCCAAGGGCGTGCAGGAAATCGTGATCGGCATGGCTCACCGTGGCCGTCTGAACGTGCTGGTCAACACCCTCGGCAAGATGCCGTCGGATCTGTTTGCCGAATTCGAAGGCAAGCACGTCGACGACCTGCCGGCAGGCGACGTGAAGTACCACAAGGGCTTCTCGAGCGACGTTTCGACGACGGGCGGTCCGGTCCACCTGTCGCTGGCGTTCAACCCGTCGCACCTTGAAATCGTGAACCCGGTGGTCGAAGGCTCGGCCAAGGCCCGTATGGACCGTCGCGGCGAAGCCGACGCGGCCAGCGTGCTGCCGGTGCAAGTTCACGGCGACGCGGCCTTCGCAGGTCAGGGCGTTGTCATGGAAACGCTGAACCTCGCGCAAACGCGTGGTTACGGCACGCACGGCACGGTACACATCGTCATCAACAACCAGATCGGCTTCACGACGTCGGACCCGCGCGATGCGCGCTCGACGACGTACTGCTCGGACGTGGTCAAGATGATCGAAGCGCCGGTGCTGCACGTGAACGGCGACGATCCGGAAGCGGTCGTGCTGGCCATGCAACTGGCCCTCGAGTTCCGTCAGGAATTCGCGAAGGATGCCGTCGTGGACATCGTTTGCTTCCGCAAACTGGGCCACAACGAGCAAGACACTCCGGCAGTGACGCAGCCGCTGATGTACAAGAAGATTGCCCAACACCCGGGCACGCGCGCTCTGTACGTCGAAAAGCTGGTCACGCAAGGCGTGATCACGGCCGAGGAAGGCGACGGTTTCGTCAAGGCCTACCGCTCGGCCATGGACGACGGTCACCACACCATCGACCCGGTGCTCTCGAACTACAAGAGCAAGTACGCGGTTGACTGGGTGCCGTTCCTGAACAAGAAGTACATCGACAAGGCCGATACGGCCGTGCCGCTCGCCGAGATCAAGCGTCTGGCCGAGCGCATCACGACCATTCCGGCGAACTTCAAGGTCCACCCGCTCGTCGAGAAGGTCATCAACGACCGTCGCAAGATGGGTCTGGGCGAGCAGCCGCTCGACTGGGGTATGGGCGAACACCTGGCCTACGCCTCGCTGGTCGCATCGGGCTTCGCTGTCCGTCTGACCGGTCAGGACGCTGGCCGTGGCACGTTCACGCACCGCCACGCCGTGCTGCACGATCAGAACCGCGAGCGCTGGAACGACGGTACGTACGTTCCGCTGCAACACGTGGCAGACGGTCAGGCCACCTTCACGGTGATCGACTCGGTGCTGTCCGAAGAAGCCGTACTCGGCTTCGAATACGGTTACTCGACCGCTGAGCCGAACACGATGGTGCTGTGGGAAGGCCAGTTCGGCGACTTCGCCAACGGTGCGCAGGTCGTGATCGACCAGTTCATCTCGAGCGGCGAAGTGAAGTGGGGCCGCGTCTCGGGCCTGACGATGCTGCTGCCGCACGGCTACGAAGGCCAGGGTCCGGAGCACTCGTCGGCACGTATGGAGCGCTACCTGCAACTGTGCGCCGATACGAACATGGAAGTGGTTCAGCCGACCACGCCGGCACAGATCTTCCACGTGCTGCGTCGTCAGATGATCCGTCAGCAGCGCAAGCCGCTGATCGTGTTCACGCCGAAGTCGCTGCTGCGTCACAAGGAAGCCGTGAGCGACCTGTCGGAACTCGTCAAGGGCGGTTTCCAGACCGTCATCGGCGAAACCGACGCCACGATCGACCCGAACAAGGTCAAGCGCGTTGTGGCCTGCTCGGGCCGCCTGTACTACGACCTGATTGCTCGCCGTCGCGAAGAGAAGTCGAACGACGTCGCGATCGTCCGTGTGGAACAGCTCTACCCGTTCCCGCACAAGGCGTTCGAGAACGAGCTGAAGAAGTACGAAAACCTCGCCGAAGTGGTGTGGGCCCAGGACGAGCCGCAAAACCAGGGTCCGTGGTTCTACATCGAACACCACCTGCTCGAAGCCATGAGCGCCGGTCAGAAGCTGGCCTACGCCGGCCGTCCGGCTTCGGCCTCGCCTGCTGTGGGCTACTACGCCAAGCACTACGAACAGCTCAAGACGCTGCTCGATACGGCTTTCGGTCGCAGCCTCAAGGGCGCGACTGTGGTGCAGTAACCGGTTAGGTCTTACAGCGGTCGTCCTCCCCCAGGGACGGCCGCTGCCGTATTTCCGAATTGAACGTTTATCGAATCCAGGATCCAGAAATGGCCATTGTTGAAGTTAAAGTCCCCCAATTTTCCGAGTCGGTTTCCGAAGGCACGCTGCTCGACTGGAAGAAGAAAGTCGGCGAAGCATTCGCTCAGGACGAAACCATCATTGAAGTCGAGACCGATAAGGTCGTGCTCGAAGTGCCGGCACCCGCTGCTGGCGTGCTCGTCGAAGTGACCGCCAACGCCGGCGACACCGTGACGTCCGAGCAGATCATCGCCAAGATCGACACCGAAGCCAAGGCCGGCGCTGCCGCCCCGGTCGCTGCCAAGCCGGCAGAAGCCGCCGCTCCCGCAGCCGCTGCTGCCCCGGCCGCTGCCCCCGCAGCCGGTGGTGCTTCGGGCAACATCGCCAGCCCGGCTGCTGCCAAGGTGCTGGCCGAGAAAAACCTGTCGGCCGGTGACGTCGCCGGTTCGGGCCGCGATGGCCGCGTGACCAAGGGCGATGCCCTGGCTGCTGGCGCCAAGCCGGCCGCTGCTGCCGCTTCGTCGATCCCGGCACCGGCACAACGTGCCGCATTGCCGTCGGTGTCCGCGCCGGCTGGCCGCGACACGTCGCTGGAAGGCCGTCCGGAACAGCGCGTGCCGATGTCGCGTCTGCGCGCTCGTATCGCCGAGCGCCTGCTGCAATCGCAACAGACCAACGCCATTCTGACCACGTTCAACGAAGTGGACATGAAGCCGGTGATGGACCTGCGCAACAAGTACAAGGACAAGTTCGAGAAGGAACACGGCGTGAAGCTGGGTTTCATGTCGTTCTTCGTCAAGGCCGCTGTCCACGCGCTCAAGAAGTACCCGGCCGTGAACGCCTCGATCGACGGTAACGACATCGTCTACCACGGCTACTTCGACATCGGTATCGCTGTCGGCTCGCCGCGTGGTCTGGTGGTGCCGATTCTGCGCAATGCCGACCAGATGAGCCTGGCCGACATCGAGAAGAAGATCGCCGAGTACGGCAAGAAGGCTGCCGACGGCAAGCTGTCGATCGAAGAAATGACCGGCGGTACGTTCTCGATCTCGAACGGCGGTGTGTTCGGCTCGATGCTGTCGACCCCGATCATCAACCCGCCGCAGTCGGCCATTCTGGGCGTTCACGCCACGAAGGAACGCGCTGTGGTGGTGAACGGCGAGATCGTCATCCGCCCGATGAACTACCTGGCCATGAGCTACGACCACCGCATCATCGATGGCCGCGAAGCCGTGCTGAGCCTCGTCGCCATGAAGGAAGCGCTGGAAGATCCGGCTCGCCTGCTGCTCGACCTGTAAGCGTTAGCGCGCACTGCGCGGTGTTGCCCGGCCACGTTTCTCGTGGTCGGCGCGCCGCGCCTCCCCCTGCCGTCAACCTTCACTGAGTCTCAAAATGGCAAACAAAGAATTTGATGTAGTCGTTATCGGCGCCGGCCCCGGCGGTTATATCGCCGCAATCCGCGCTGCACAACTCGGCTTCTCGGTCGCTTGCATCGAGAAGTGGACCAACCCGGCCGGCAAGATGGTGCTGGGCGGCACGTGCCTGAACGTCGGTTGCATTCCGTCGAAGGCACTGCTCGCGTCGTCGGAAGAATTCGAAAAGGTCGGTCATCACCTGGCCGATCACGGTATCACCACGTCGGATGTCAAGATCGACATCGCCAAGATGCTCACGCGCAAGCAAGGCATCGTCGACAAGATGACGGGTGGTATCGAGTACCTGTTCAAGAAGAACAAGATCACGTGGCTCAAGGGTCATGGCAAGCTCGTCGCGAAGAACGACGGTGGCTACCAGATCGATGTGACGGGCGCCGAGAACGAATCGGTCACGGCCAAGAACGTCATCATCGCCACGGGTTCGAAGGCCCGCCATCTGCCGGGCATGCCGGTCGACAACAAGCTCATCTCGGATAACGAAGGTGCGCTCTCGTTCGACACCGTGCCGAAGAAGCTGGGCGTGATCGGTGCTGGCGTGATCGGTCTGGAACTCGGTTCGGTGTGGCGTCGTCTGGGCTCGGAAGTGACCGTGCTCGAAGCCATGCCGGAATTCCTGGCCGCCGCCGATGCCGGCGTGGCCAAGGAAGCCGCCAAGCAGTTCAAGAAGCAAGGTCTGGACATCAACGTCGGCGTGAAGGTCGGCGAAGTGAATACCGGCAAGAACAACGTGACGGTCAACTACGCGGACAAGGACGGCAAGGAGCACACGCTCGAAGTCGACCGCCTGATCGTGTCGGTCGGCCGCGTGCCGAACACGGACGATCTGGGTCTGGGCAACATCGGTCTGGCGACCGACGAGCGTGGCTTCATTCCGGTGGACGACCACTGCCGTACCAAGCTGCCGAACGTGTACGCGATCGGTGACGTGGTGCGTGGTCCGATGCTCGCGCACAAGGCCGAAGACGAAGGCGTGCTGGTGGCCGAAGTCATCGCTGGTCAGAAGCCGCACATCGACTACAACTGCATTCCGTGGGTGATCTACACCTCGCCGGAAATCGCATGGGTCGGCAAGACCGAGCAGCAACTCAAGGCCGAAGGCCGTGAGTTCAAGCCGGGTCAGTTCCCGTTCGCCGCCAACGGCCGCGCACTGGGCATGGGCTCGTCGGACGGTTTCGTGAAGGTGCTGGCCGATGCCAAGACCGACGAAATCCTCGGCGTGCACGTGATCGGCCTGAACGCTTCGGACCTGATCGCCGAAGCCGTGGTTGCGATGGAGTTCAAGGCGGCGTCGGAAGACATCGGCCGTATCTGCCATCCGCACCCGTCGCTGTCGGAAGTGATGCGTGAAGCCGCCCTCGATGTCGAGAAGCGTGCACTGAACAAGTAAGCTGCTTTACGCTTACCTGTACGAACAAAGGCGAGGCGACTCGCCTTTGTTTTTTCCCGATTTCCGTTGTTACTTTTGCCCCCCGGCGCCGGCTCGTCGCCGCACTGCATGAACGTTCGCGAATACTACCAACAAGAATTGGCCGAGCGCGGCTACAAGCCCGACGAAGCGCAGGAGCGCGCCGTCGAGCGTCTGCAGCAATGCTACGACGAATGGGCAGCCTACAAGTCCAAGCGCTCGAACACGTTGAAGAAGTGGCTCGTGCATCCGGACCTGCCCAAGGGTGTCTACCTCTGGGGCGGCGTGGGACGCGGCAAGAGCTTCCTGATGGACAGTTTCTACTCGGTGGTGCCGTTGCAGCGCAAGACGCGTCTGCACTTCCACGAGTTCATGCGCGAAGTTCATCACCAGTTGCAGGCACTCAAAGGGCTGCCAGATCCGCTGGACGAACTCGCCAAACGTATTGCCAAGCGCTATCGCCTGATTTGCTTCGATGAGTTTCACGTCTCGGACGTGGCCGACGCCATGATCTTGCACCGCTTGCTCTCCGAACTCTTCAAGAACGGCGTGCAGTTCGTGATGACGTCGAACTATCGTCCCGACACGCTGTACCCGGACGGCCTGCACCGCGATCGTGTGCTGCCCGCGATCCGTTTGCTTGAAGAGAAGCTCGACGTGCTCAATGTCGACGCCGGCATCGACTATCGCCGCCGTACGCTGGCGCAGGTGCAGGTCTATCACTATCCGCTGGGCAACGAAGCCAACCGTGCGCTGCGTGCAGCGTTCAGCGAGATTGCCGGTGTGCCGGACGAAAGTCCGCTGCTGCATATCGAACAGCGCGAACTCAAGGCGCTGCGTCGTGCGGGCGGCGTTGTCTGGTTCGACTTCCATACGTTGTGCGGTGGTCCGCGTTCGCAGAACGACTACCTCGAACTCGCCAATCGTTTTCACACCGTGGTGCTCTCGGACGTGCCGAAGATGACGCCGCGCATGGCCTCGGAAGCGCGTCGCTTCACGTGGCTCGTCGATGTCTTCTACGACCACAAGGTCAAGTTGCTGATGTCGGCGGAAGTGCCGGCGGAAGAGCTGTACACGGAAGGGACGCTTTCCAACGAGTTCACGCGCACCGTGTCGCGACTCGTCGAAATGCAGTCGCTGGAGTATCTGGAAGCGCCGCGTCGCGTGGTGGATACCTCGCTGACCTGAAGTCGTTCACCTCCTGTCGTTCGCCACGTCGGAGAACCCGATACAGGAGACGGCAGTAAGGCCGGCGAGGGGGCGCTTAGCGCCCCCGGTCCCCGCGATTGCGCTGGCGGGAGTCCTGCTGTGGCGGGGGAGGCGGCGGTTGCCGCTGCTCGCGGATATGGTTGTAGATGTCGCCCCGCAGGTCGCCTTGCGGCCGAACCTCCTGCTGTTGCGGTCGGGACGGTCCAGGCCGTGCCCCGCCATGATTGTCGCCGCGTCCGTTCGGACGATCGGCGGCCTGCGCGAACCAGCCCTGGAAGAATCGGCCGTCCGACGAAGATTGGGCCGCAGCGCCCCACGAGGCACCGGCCAGCATGACGCAACACAGTATCCGGACAAGTCGGTTGTGACGCACGATGCCACCTCCTTGTCGGTTGAACTGCCTTAATTTGCCGAAATCCCCGTTTGTCGTGCCCATGCCATGCCAGCCGGGTAGGCTGCTCAGCACGCCACGGCAAATGCGGCTACGCTTCGAGAGTAAAAGCGTAGAGGCCGACGTGCTGTAAAGATTTGTAAAGCAATGTAAGCCGATGGGGGCCGCGCGTAATACGTCGCCTACCATGCGCTGTTTTGAATGTCGGAGTCTTGCAATGCGTAAGCTTTCTCTGGTTGTTGTGGCCCTTGTTGTCGTACTGGGGCTGCTGTTCGGCACGCCGTATTACACCCTGTGGCGTGCGCGCGATGCCGCCAATGCTCGTGACGCCACCGCGCTGTCGTCGTACGTCGACTATCCGGCCGTGCGTGAAAGCCTGAAAACGAGCCTTCACGACGAGCTTTCCCGTCAGATGGACAAGCAGCGGGGCAACGCCTTTGGCGCGCTCGCCCTGGCCTTTGGTGGCTGGGTGTCCGATCGTGTGGTGGAAGCCCTGCTGACGCCAGAGGCTGTCGCTGCCATGTTGCGCGGTGACAGCACGGGACTGCCGCCGGCGCCGGGTGCGCCCGCACCGCGCGATGTGGCGCCCCCGCAAGCCGAATCCAGCGCGCCGCAGGCCGCACCTTCAGCTCCTCCGACGAATAGCGGTGGCGATGCGTCGGATGCCCCGACCACCGCGGCCACCCCGGAAAACCAACCGCCGCGTACGACCACGCGTACCGAGTTTCAGGACTTCAACCACTTCCTCGTGCACGTCTCGCGTAGCGACCGTCCGGAACGGGTCGTGACGTTCACGCTGACGCGTCGCAATGTTGTGCAGTGGCGTTTGACGGCCATCGCATTGCCGCCGCTCTGATCCCTCCAATCCCTCATCGACCCGCGCTTTCCAGCCAGCCGCGAACACCATCTTGAACTCGATTTTGAATGTGATGTCCTGGCGACGCCTGTGTGTCGCCGCCATGCTGACCGGCAATGCGCTCGTGGCCGCTGCGTCTGCCGACCTGTCGACGCCGGTCGGCGTGTGGCGCATTGTCGACGAGACGGGCGACCCGAAGGCGCTTATCACCATTACCGAAAAGGACGGCGAGATCGTCGGTGCGCTGACCAAGAGCCTTGGTCGGCCGGACGGGCTGGAGCGCCGCTGCAACGAGTGCACCGACGCGCGTCGCGGCAAGAAGCTGCAAGGCATGCAGATCATCCGTGGTCTGCACAAGGATCCCGACGGCGACGAGTACATCGGTGGGAAAATTCTTGATCCTGACAGCGGCAGCGAATACGGCTGCAAGATGCGGGTCGTCGAAGGTGGCAAGAAACTCGAAGTTCGAGGCTATTTCGGCATCTCGTTGCTGGGCCGCACGCAGACGTGGATTCGCGAGCAGTAGCGCCACATCCCCTACATCTCCCGGTAGATTGAGCGACGAAGAACCACGCGAGGTCACGCGCGATGGCACGACGCAGGCGCGGGTCGGCTAGAGGACTTCCTCAGCACGAGGCCACGCCTTTGGCGTAATCTTCAAAGCGACTCACGCGTGATATGCCGCATTCCCGGCGACGACGTCGAGTCCTACGACAATCAATTCCGTATCTGGGAGGATGACAATCATGAAGCAGATTTCGAACGCGACGTCGTGGCGACGTCTGGGGGCGCATGCGCTCGTCGCAGTGGCGTTGCTGGGTGGTGTCGCGAAGGCGGCGCTGGCTGCCGACGACATGTCACCGGTCGGTGTGTGGAAGACGATCGACGACAGCACGGGCAAGCCGAAAGCGCTCGTCACGATCTCGGAGAAGAACGGTGAATACGTCGGCGTGATCACCAAGGGCCTCGGCGAGAACGACGATCCGGCGCGCGTTTGCGAGAAGTGCACAGACGAGCGTAAGGGCCAGAAAATGCTTGGTATGGAAATCATCCGCGGCATCAAGAAGGACGGTGACACCTACGCTGGCGGCACCATCCTCGATCCGGAAAACGGCAAGGACTACAAGTGCAAGATGACCGTGACCGACGGCGGCAAGAAGCTCGACGTTCGGGGCTTCATCGGCATTTCGCTGATCGGCCGTACACAGACGTGGATTCGCGAGCAATAAGGCAGCAAGCGCTGCAAGCTTCTTAGACAAACGACTCAAAGACCCGGACGAGTTTTCGCCGGGTCTTTTTCATTCAGGGTACCGAGGCCGTTGGGATCAACGCGCAGGTGAGGCGGCGCGCGTCAAACGAGCCACGCTGGGCAAGCCATCGAACAACGAGTAGATCATCTGCAACATCGAATGCCGGGCGATGGCACCACGGATGCCCGTGGTTTTGGGCGCGGCGGGCGTTTCATGCGACGCATGGCGGCCGCGATGACGCGCGGCGGCCATCTGTGGCGGCTTGGCGGGCGGCAAGGCGATGCGCGTACCGATGGGGCGCGGAATCATGATCCGCGCGGCCCACGACACGGCATGACCGATTAGCGGTATGCGCGTTGCAACGCTCAGGCTGCTTCTCAACATCTCCTGAATCACCGACAGGAGTTCGCCTTCGACGTAATAGGCCTTCACGCGCGACCAGGCGGGAACGGCAGCATGCCGCGCCACGGTGCTGTTGTGAAGCCCTGCTGTGTCGAACGTGACCGCCGTTGAATGTCGTACCACGGACGTTTGCGCCGATGCCAGTCCGCCGCCCAGCGAGTGACCTGTGAAAACGAGCTGCTGCGGCGGGTAGTGACGCGCCAGCGATTTGGCCCAGTTGATGGCCTCTTCGTACTGTTTGGAACGCAACCCCAACGCCTGTCGGATGTTGTGCTTCCAGTCGACGAACGCGCGTCCGGTAATGCCCATCTCGGTGCCGCGATCCGCTGCGAGAAACCGTTCGCAAAGCTTGTCTTCGTACAGCGCGCCGAAGAAGCCCGATTGTTTCGGTCCGTTGTCGTCGTGCACGCTGATGCGTCGCACGCGTGTTGGCAAAATCTGTGGGACCGAGCGATCGAAGTAGACGTCGTGATTCACGAGGGCGGCCGTGATGTCGTTGCGTTGTTCGATCGTCGACGCGGGGAGGCTTGCGCGGCCTTTCGCTTCGATCAACGTGTCGAGTTCGTCGATGCGTTGTGCGACGGTGACGAGCTTCGCCGTCTGACACGCGGAATCGTGCGCGGCGCTGTCGCCGATGAGCGGTTGCATTTGCGCGAACACCTTGTCATAGGCCACCGATTCCAGACAACTGCAAGGACGCGACGCCGCATCCACTTCATCGCCTGAGGATGATCGCGATCCGGACGCTCGCGCCTCCCGCGTCGCATCTCGCCACGCTTGCGTCAGCGCACGCACACGCTCGGCCACCGGGTCGTTGGCCGTGTCGCTCACATTGGTGTGACGACCGGGTTCCGCGCGTCTTAGCGTATTGGCGAGTTGCAATGCGCGCCGCCGCTGGGCATCGAACGTGCGACGTTCCCTGGCGAAATCGGCCCATTGGGCAGGTGTTTCGCGCGCCGCGGAGTCGGTGTGAAGTTCGGATTGCGATGTATTTTCTAGTGACGGGTTGTGCGGATCGTTGGCGGAGCGAGTGAAGAGGGAAGAGGAGAAATGCGAAGGGCTAAACGCGCCGGACACGATGTGCATAAGGGCCTGGGGGACGACATAAAAGTCGAGCGATTCTGCGCGCGGCCTTGGCCCCCGGAAATCAAGAATGGCTCATTTGAAAGATGCGTCGCTGCCGTTCATGAAGATGCGAACCATCGCCTGTCGATGACGATGCTGCGATTCGACGGACGTCGAAAACGACAACGCCCGGGCAGTGTCGCTTCACTGTCCGGGCGTGGCCGTCCTGCACCGTCGTCAGGGCCTGCACCCTGCGAACGGTTCCCCCTCGCGATCTTCCGGCCGGGTGATTGCCTTTACCCCTTACGACCGGTGTCGATATATCGCTGTTTGGCTTCCTACGCGACTACTTCCCGCCTAAACCGCCGAGCAAACCGGTCACGGGGGCAAGCAGACCGCCTGCGCCGCCGGTGCTCCCCGATGCGCCACCTGCGAGCGACGTCAGCGGTGCAGTCACCGAACTCAGCAACGTCGTGACGGGGGCCAGCGGGTTGCTCGCACCGCTGCCGCCAGCACCTGTCGCGCTCGTTACGCCACCCAGCAGCCCGGTGACAGGACTCAGCGGATTGCTGCCCGATGCGCCGCTACCCGTCAGGCCGCCGAGCAGTCCGGTGACCGAACCGAGCGGATTGCCCGACGCACCCGACGAACCCGTCGCACCCCCCAGTCCGCCTAACAATCCGGTGAGCGCACCGAGCGGATTGCTGCCGCCGGTGGTCGTCGGCGTCACGGTCGTATTGCCGACATTCGCCAGCACGTTACCCAACGCATTCGCACTGCTGCCGTTCGTGCTGCCGGAGAGCAGACCGCCTGCGCTCGTGACCGTATTGCCCAGTGCCATCAGCGGATTGCCGAGACTCGCGACGACGGCGTTGGGTGCGGCTGCCTTCACCTGTGTACCCGCCGAATTCAACGCGCCGCCAAGTGTGCCGAGCAGGCCTGCAACGGGGGTGCCGAGACCACTGGCACCGCCGACGGTTTGCGTCGTCGTGACGAGCGTGTTCGTGATCGGCGTGATGGCAGATGAGAGCATCGAGGTCGCCTGAACGACTTGCGGGCTCGTGAGCGTCTGCGAGAGGGCTTGGCCACCGGTGACGACGCCCTGGCCGACGGTAGTGACCGCCTGACCCAGCACGCCCGTCAGCGAGCTGACAGGGGTATTGGCCAGCGGCCCGCTGTTGCCGATGCCGGCTACGCCGCTGCCGAGCGACTTGGTGGCGTTGCCGAGATCGGACACGACACCACCGGTACTCGCGAGGGTGGTGCCGACCGGATTCGCGCCGGACTTGCCGAGTTGACCGAGACCGTCGCCGACACCTTTGCCGAGATCGGAGACGGCGGTGCCCGTCTGCGAGATCGCCCCGCCGACGCCTTGCGTGACCTGCGGCGACACACCCGGAATCGTGGTGCCCGACACCTGATCGCCGACTGCGCTCACCACCGAGCCGACGGAACTCACGACACCGTTGCTGCTCGTGGTGGGGTTCGTCGGATTGACAGGGTTGGTCGGATTCGTCGGGTTATTGGGGTTTGTGGGATTGGTCGGCGTGTTGGCCGTCGCGCCGCTGCCGCCGCCCGAGCTGGAGCATCCGGTGATACCGATTACACCCGCCACAAGTGCTGTGAGCAACGTGGGACGCAGAATCTTCGACATGACGTATCTCCTTTCGGTACGGCGCAGTCCGCTTCGACCTGCTTGACCTGCGTCGACGGGGGCGGTCTTGGCGTTCGCGCGAACGCCGTCCGCTCATCCGCTGTTGGGCTTACGACTTCGATGCGTTGCCGCGTCCGTTCGACACGAGACCGGCGATGTCCTGATCGGCCTCGAAGCGCAGACGGAAGGTCTCGCTCTTGAGGGTGCGAATGCTCTGCACCAGGAAGTCGTGGATCGCAGCGAGTTCGCTGTGGTCGTACGCCGCGCTCACCGCAGTGAGTTCACGCGAGACGGACGACAGGAATTGTTCGATCTGTGCACACTTTTCTTCGATAGGGTGAATCATCACCATGCGACGGTCGTGCGGATTTTTCTCGCGCTCGACGAAGCCTGCGCGTTCCAGCCGATCGATGACGGTGGTGATGCCACCGGAGCTCACGCCCATGAGTTCGGCGAGCTGTCCTGCAGTGATCGATTCGAGTTCGAGAATCAGATCGAGCGCGTTCAGGTCGGTGACGTTCAGGCCGAGCTGTTCGGCGAGCGCCGCGTGATAGAGCGCCGTGTACACGGCCAGCCGCCGTCCGAGCGAACGGACGATACCGGCGACGAGATCGTTACGGTTCGTGTGTCGATCGCTCATGGTGCCGTTCGCTCCGTTCGTTGCATTGGTTCCATTGGAGCCGTTAGGCGAAGCGGTGCCGGACTCGGCGCCGTAAGTGTTATGGGTTTGAGAGGCACCGAAATGGTTGCTGGGGTTGCCGGTGTCGCGCATTGCCAGAGGTTCTGCGCCTTGCGGGGCGGATTCGCCATGACCGCGCATCAGAACGCCGGTATCGGAGAGAAAGCGGGCCATGGCATTTCCTTATCGTTTGTTGTTAGTTGTGACGTGGCCGGCGACGTACGGCTATGCGCCATGCCACGTCCTGAAGCGATTGCTAATTACTTGCCGATGCTGGCGACGCTACCCAGCAGGTTCGTCACCGGCTGGATGATCACCAACAGCCCGCCAGCGCCACCCGTGCTGCCACCGGCGCTGCTCGTCACACCCGAGAGCAGGCTCGTGACGGGGGCGAGCGGGTTGCTGCTACCGCTGCCACCGGACGCCGCGCCGCTCAGGCCACCGAGCAGGCTCGTCACAGGGGCCAGCGGGCTGCTGCTGCCGCTGGTGCCACCGAGGCCGCCCAGACCACCCAGCAGGCCGGTGACCGAGCCGAGCGGGTTGCCGCTGCTTCCGCCGCCTGCAGCCGTATTGCCGAGGCCGCCGAGCAGGGAGCCGAACGAGTTCGTCGAGCCGTTGGACGTCGGGCCGTTGACCACACCGCCGAGCGTCGAGACGGTTTTCCCGGTGGCGTCCACCGTGTTGCCCAGTGCGACCACCACACCGTTGTTCGACGTGCCGCCGATGGTCGTGCCGACCTTGCTGACGACACCGCCGACGGTGGTGATCAGGTTGGACACCGGACCGCCGAGGCCCGTGGTGGTGCCAACGGTGCGCGTGGTATCGGAGACCATGTTGGTGATCTGGTTGATCGGCTGCGACAGCGTCGAGGTCACTTGCCCGACCGGACCGGTCGTCGCCAGGGCCTGACCGAGGATCGCGCCACCGGCGATGCCGCCATAACCCACCGACTGGACGACGCCGCCGAGGCCACCCACCAGCGTGTCGACCGGCGTGTTTTGCAGCGGATTGCCCTTGGTGATGCCCTGGATGCCGCTACCGAGCGACACGCCTGCGTGGCCGAGATCCGTCACAGCCGGGGCGACGCCAGCGAGCGTGACGCCCACCGTGTTCGCGTTCGTTCCGGTCTGGCCGAGGCCGGTGCTGACGGCATTGCCGAGATCGGTGACGGCGTTACCCGTGCTCTTGAGTGCGCCGCCCATGCCCTGCGAAGTTTGTTGCGACACCAGCGGCAGTGGCGTGGTGGCCACCTGATCGCCCAGGGCGCTGACCACGTTGCCTGCCGAGCTGACCACACCGCCTGCGCCAGCGGCCGTCGTGCCGACTGCGTTCGGGGTGCCGGTCGTGCCGGCCGAGGTGGCACCGCTGCCGCCGCCGCCGCTGGAGCAGCCCGTGAGCGCGATGGCTGCGATGGCGGCCGAAGCCAGAAGGGTGCGTTGAAGTGCGTTGCTCATGATGTCTATCTCCCTTGATCGTTCTGAATATCGGCTGGCGGGGGACCGCTCAATGACGCCGTGTGTTGTCGCGAATTGCCTCAGGTACTGCTATTTCCATTTGAGAAACCGTGGCCGCTCGCTGTGATGCCGTTGTGCGCGTGCGGCGTGTGGGGTGAGCCGGATCCGGCCCGGCCCGGTCCGGTGCGTGAGCATCGGTGCGAGGGCCGGATCGCGGCGGTCACAAGCTGGCGGTGGAATCGCGCGGGTCATGATCGGTTCTGCCTGTCTGTCGTTCAGTCCGCTCGATTACTTCTTGCCGCCGAGCAGGCCGCCGAGCAAACCGGTCACCGGAGCGAGCGGGCCGCCGCTGTTGCTGCCGCCCGACGTCGCACCACCGACCGCACCCGTCACCGAGCCGAGCAGCGTCGTCACCGGGGCGAGCACACCGCCCGAAGCCGAGCCGCCGGCACCGCCCGATGCACCGCCAGTGCCTGCCGAGCCGCCTGCGCCCGCCGTGAGCGTGCCGCCGAGACCACCCGTCAGGCCGGAGACGAGGTTCGTGACCGGGGCGAGCGGGTTGCTGCCCGAGGCACCGCCCGTTGCGCCGCCGAGTGCGCCCGTCAAACCGGAGACGAGGTTCGTGACCGGGGCGAGCGGGTTGCTGCCCGAAGCACCGCCCGTTGCGCCGCCGAGTGCGCCCGTCAGGCCGGAGACGAGGTTCGTGACCGGGGCGAGCGGGTTGTTGCCCGACGCACCGCCAGCGGCACCGCCGAGGCTGCCCGTGAGGCCCGAGAGCAAGCCCGTGACCGGGGCCAGCGGGCCGGAACCCGTGCCCGTGCCGCCGCCGACCACACCCGTGAGACCGCCAAGCGCTGCGGAGAGCGGGGCGAGCGGGTTGGTGCTCGACGGGGTGCCGTGGACGAGACCGCCCAGGCTGGCCACCGTGGTGCCTACACCGGCGACGACACCGCCGAGGTCCTTCGCGACCGGGTTGTTGATCTGACCGCCAAGCTTGGTGCCCACGCCGGCCAGACCGCCGCCGACCGTGGCCAGCAGGCCGGCGACCGGCGTGCCGAGACCCGTGGCGTTACCGACCGTTTGCGTCGTGTTCGTCACGACCGTCGTGATCGGCGCGATGGTTTGCGTCAGGCCCGACGTCAGTTGCTGCACCGGCGAGCTGTTCACCGTGTTGGTCAGTCCGCCGCCGAGTGCGACACCGGCGTCGCCGACCGAGGTCACCACGCCGCCGAGCAGGGTGGTCACGCCGTTCACCAGCGCGACGTTCTTGAGCGGACCGGTTTGACCCAGACCTGCTACGGCGCTACCCACTTGCTGACCCGCTTGGCCGAGGTTGGTAACGGCACCCGTAACGCCGGTGAGCGTCGGGTTCAGTACGTCGTTGCTCGAGCCGAGCTTGCCGAGGCCGTTCGTGAGGCCGTTGCCGATCGACTGCACGGCGTCGCCGGTCTTTACGACAGCGCCGGACAATCCACCTTGCGTTTGCGAGCTGAGGACCGGCAGGTTCGTGGTGCCAAGGGTCGTGCCCAGATCGCTGACCGTTTTGCCGACTTGCGTCACGACGCCGGTGCTGGCCGTGCCTGCTACGACGCCGATCGGGTTGGTGGAGGCTCCCGTGCCGCCGTTGCCATTCCCGTTACCGTTGCCGTTTCCATTCCCGTTGCCATTGCCGTTACCGCTGCCATTTCCGTTGCCCGAACCGTTACCCGAGCCGTCCGGCACGGTGCCTGCACCCGAGCCGCCGCCGCTGCCGGTGCCGGCCGAGGTGCCGCTGCCGCCACCGTCGCCGAGCGAGCCACTGGTGCCGCCCGAACCGGAGCTGGCGCAGCCGGTCATCGTGACGACGGCGAGAAGAACGGCGGAAGCGAGAAGGTTGCGTTGGATGTTTTTCATGATGGTGTCCTCTGGTCTTTGTCGTATTCAGGCGAGCACGTTTTGCGCTGCCAGTCGGTTGTTCATGCGTTGTGCGATGAGTGCGAACAGGAGCGCGGTAACAGTTGCGCTATCGGGGCCCGTCATCGCATGGGCCGAATTCGTGTTGCTGCTGCGAGCGTTTGCCGCGTCGGTCGGTGTGGCGGTGGCGCGTACGCCACCGCCTTCTTCACCGCCCCTCCCTGGGCTTGCGCCTCTACGACCGGTGTCGGCCACAGCCTCGCGCTGCTTTGCCGTGATGCGTTGACGCTCTGCCGAGATGGCTGCTGCGCCGTACATCGTTTGTTTGGTATTGCCAACGATCATGGTGTCCCTCGTGATCTTTAGCGTTGCGATGCAGGGATATCTGCAAGAGGTGTGCCAACCTCAGATCCGGGGTTCGAATAAGCCTTCTAGTTTTTCCGGCAATCGGCTGAAAAGCCTGTATTTATTTGCGTTTCGGAAAACAAGAATCTTTTGGATCGAGATATCTCGACCGCGTGGAGGGAGTGGAAAGTCAGGGTTAACGCCATCGGGAAATGGCGAATAAGCGGCGAAACGACGTTCCCGTTACGGGGTTCGTTACGGGTAACGTAACGTAACGATTCGGATGTAACGGAACGAAAGGGTTACGAAAGGCGTGGAGAAAGGCGTAGTGCAAACGAATGAAGCGCAGCCGTGGAAATCAGGAGTAAAAGCGAATGCATCAAAACACCTCAGACGATATTCAGGTCTTCGAGCGATTCGGGTAATGCCTGATCGAACGTAATAGCGAGGAAGCCGTACTAATAGCTAAAGGCGCTGTGTCGTCGGGGGAGCGTGAGGCGAAGGGACGGCGCTAAGTGTCGCGTGGTGTGGGTGTGATCGCGTGATGAAACGCGATGAGTGCGTTTCGGAAAAGATGAATAGTTATTTAATTGTTCGCTGAAACTGCGCGTGAGGGGATTTCGCTAATGTGTGTGGCGTCGCACCAATCATGGTTTTCCCTCGCGCACGTTGTATTGCCTAGTTTTGGAGTATTGTTTGATCAACTTGTGTAACGTTTTCTTACATCCTCCGGGGTGATTGGAAGCAAGACTCTAGTTTTTGTGATTTAGTTTAAATTAGCATCAGAAAAAAATAGTACGTGGTGCAAAGGTTGTGCCAACAGCCAAGGAAATATTGGCGTACAACGTAAAAGAGGTTCGCGAGCCTTGCAGCGCAACGAACCCGAGGCCGAAGTCAAGAGTTGATCAGCGATATGGCGGGACTGTGTCGTCAAACCTTCGGGTGGATGACAGCCCTGCTGTGTGCCAACGGGCGCTTAGCGCCTTTTTGAGGGAGGGTGATATGAAACTCGGTAATCGTTTTCGTCTGTTTGCGCGCGACGAGCGTGGTGTGACGGCGCTTGAGTACGGCATCCTCGCCGCCATTGTCGCGGTGATCATCGGTGGCACCGTCTATACGAACCTGGGCACGACGTTCTCCTCCGTGTTCTCGAAGATCCAGTCGGCGGTTACGGCAGCAGGCGCATAAGGTTCACGTAGTTCGTATCGGAACAACGGCGCTTTGGCGTCACACAAGAAGTCGGCACAGGTTCCTCGCGTCTGCGTGTTGTAGCGAGGGATCGTGCGGACCAGAGATCAAATATGGGGAAGGGCGCAGGTTCACAGACAGGCGCCATTCGGGGTAGTGGGATGCAGTATTCGCGAGGAAGCGAATCATGCGAGCAAATCGAGTTGGGGCAAGCGGCCGACAGCACAGACTGTCGCGGCAAAAGGGTGTGACCGCGCTGGAATACGGCATTCTCGCGGCCATCGTGGCGGTCATCATCGGCGGCACTGTCTACACGAACATGAGCAGTGTGCTCTCGAGCGCATTCAGTACCGTGACGTCGGCGGCCACCTCGGCGGCATCGCATTGAGACGGCATCGGCGCTGATATGTATAGGCGGTCTGAGCGAAACCTGAAGCGAGACCTCCTGTGCTGACATTGCTGTGGCTGTTGTGTGTGCCGATCGTACTGACTGACCTGGTCGCACGGCGTATCCCGAATATCTGGCTACTGTCTGTTGCTGCGCCCGCGCTGGTCTGGATTGCGTGGCAAGCGTGGCACACCGGAACTCGCGTGCTATGGGTCCACGGACTGGGCGCACTTCTGGGATTGATCGTATTGCTACCTTTTTGGTGGCGAGGTGTGATGGCCGCAGGCGACGTCAAGCTGTTTGCGGTGATCGGGTTGATAGCGGGATACCCCGCGCTGTTGCCGGTGTGGTGTCTGGCCAGTGTGGCAACCGGGGTGCATGCGCTGGTGGTGCTCACCGGCCGTATGAAATGGCTGACACGGTGGCGCGAACGTTGGATGGCGTCAGGCGTGTGGCAACGAATTCTGCAGTGGCGGGCAGGGCGTGTGGGTTTGCCTTACGGGGCGTATCTGGCCGCCGCAGCGCTCGTGGTGCGATGAAGGCAGTGAGCGGATGAAGGTGTGAGGGCCCCGGCCGTAGGCAGCAGCAAGATCGCTGACCATCGCAAAGTAGGCGTGCATCAGAGGTGACGAGTGTTGGCGAAGCCAGCACCGTAATAACGGGAGGCGCGGGCGACGCCGCGCAAATTTGCAGGTTCATGCGTCGCCAGACACGGTCGAAAAGCGCCGTGCGCGACGGGGAGTATCGTCATGAAGCGGTCTGGGGCACGGGCAAATTCAGGGTTGCGATGCGTTCGGTCAACACGACCGCGCGGTGTCGCTGCTCTGGAATTCATGCTCATCCTCATGATCCTGCTGCCTGCCTTCTACGTCGCCGTCGCCTTCTCCATCAACATTCTTGCCCGGCAAATGCTCACACAGGCCGCCTCCGAAGCGGGCCGTGCGATGTTGCGCGCCGGCACGATGGCACAGCGTCAGGGCTACGCCACGACGGCGATCAATACCACGCTGACCTGGCCTTCGGCGTCGGCCGTCAGCGCGACGTTTCCGGTGGACGCCACGTATCCCTGCCCGGCGTCGGGGACCGGTACGGTGTCGCAATGCATCGTCCATGTGACGCTGACGCTGACTCAGCCGATGACGGTCAACTGGCCGGGGCTGGGCGCGCTGGTGCCGCAAACCGTGATCGGTACGGCGGCCGTGACGCTGGACACATCGACGTTAGGGGGGAGTTGAGCGATGGTTTGGATCGGTGGAACAAGCACGAAGCAAGCACGGGACAAGTAGGACAACGAGTGAGGCAACAGAAAGTCGCATCAGATTGATATGCCGCCGGCTCGCCGGCATTCCGCAAGTTGTGACTGAACGGCCGACAGGCCCCAAGCCATGAACAAAGCCACCAAGATTCTTGCTGCTGTGCTGGTTATCGTCGGTGTCGCGCTGGCGCTGTTCGCATTGCGTCTGGGAACGAACAATGCGCCTGCGCCGAATGCCACGCCCTCGGCGGTGACCCAAACGCTGACACAGCGCTTCCCGGCCGTGGTGGCGGCTAAGGCGCTTGCCCCGGGCAAGCCGATTACGGCCGACGACATCAAGATTGCGCAGTTCGACAGCCAGACGCCTAATGCCTTCGCCAACCCGGCGGACGTCGTGGGCCGTGTGCCGCTCGTCGCCCTCGCGGCGGGCGTGCCCGTGACGCAAAACACGCTGGCACGCGGGCTCGCGATGCAGCTCGCTCCCGGCGAGCGCGCCGTCGCCCTTCCCGTGACCGAGACGGTTGGCGTGAGCAACCGCATTCGCCCCGGCGATTTCGTGGACGTCTTCTTCACGATGAAGACGAATCAGCCGGCCGGCAGCCCGACGGTCGGGCTGGTGGACGACACGCAAGCGCGTTTGCTGGCGTCGCGCGTGCGAGTGCTGACCTACGGCAACGCGTCGCTCGACGACATCACGCCGCCACCCGCAGCGCCCACTGTCGCCTCCACGGTCGCAGCAGCGACGGCCAGTGCGCCGCCGCCCCAACAAGCGACCGTGCCGCAACCGCCGCCGATGCCCGCGACCTCGGCGGTCGTCGCTGTGCCGATCGAAGACGTCAACCGGCTCGTGCTCGGCGCGCAGCAGGGCAAGATCACGCTCGCATTGCGCAACCCGGCCGACGACACCAAACCCGATACCTCGCTGTTCCCGCCGACGCCGCCCGTACTCGTGAGCAAGGCCGGTCTCGTGGGCGACAACAAGGCCGCACTGAACTCGCCGGAGAACCAGGCCTACGCCGGTATCGCGACGACGGGTCTGGCGGGCGAGCCGCCGCGACGCACGGCGGCAGCACCCGCACCGCGTGCGCCGGGCGGCGGCGGTGGCGGGGGTGGCGGCACGGTCGAAGTCGTGCGCGGTGCCGAGCGATCCACCGCGTCCTTCTAACCCAACGCATCGCAACGATTTGAACTGAGTGACCTGAATTGAAGTGACGAGCAGATCCGGTGATGTTCGAGCGCGGGGGGCAACCAGTGCGACGAACACCACTTAACCGACACAGTGACCGATACAGCCACGCCATGATCAGAAGCCAGGTTCGCACTGCCAGACGAGAAACCAGACGTGTCACGGGAATGCTGTTTTGTTTTGCTGCGCTGCTCGGGGGGGGCGCGACGGTCGCGGTCCGGATGGCCGACGCCGCCGACACCGCACCGAGCGCAGGGGCTCGGTCGCTGACGCTCGCTGTGCACGAGCAGCGCGAATTGCAGGTGCCGGGCACGCTGGAGCGCGTGGCCGTTGCCGATCCGGAGATTGCGGACGTCGTCGTGCTCAAGGGTTCGGGCGGTCGTCGCGGCTCGGTGCTGGTCGTCGGCAAGAAGGCCGGTACGACACAGGTATCGACGTGGCCGCGCGGTGGCGAGGCCACCCGCTGGGAGATTCATGTGCAGGGCAACCTGCAAAGTGCATTGGGCGACTCCGGCACGGCGAGCGTCGACGCGCGCGGTAGTGCGGCGGTCATCAAGGGACATACGAATACGCTCATCGAACATAGCGGCCTGCAAGCGGCCGCGGTCGATGCGACGGGTAAGGGCGGGGTGGTGGTGGACCGTTCGACGGTCGGAGACACCGGCGTCGTGCAGGTCGACGTCAAGATCGTCGAGGTGAACCGCAACATCCTGAATCAGTTGGGGGTGGACTTCACGGCACAGCACAACTCGCCATCGGGCGGTTTCGGCGTGATTTCGACGCTGGGCACGGCCGCCTTCGGCAGCGGCGGCACCTCGACGTCGAACTTCGGATCGTTCTTCGGATCGATCACGCGAGGCGCATTCAACCTGTCGGCGAAGATCAACTTGCTGCAGTCGAACGGTTTGGGGCGCGTACTGGCCGCACCGTCGCTGGTCGCCCTGTCGGGACAAAGTGCGAGCTTCCTCGCTGGTGGCGAGTTGCCGGTGCCGCAGTCGGGCGGGTTGGGGACGACGACCATCGTCTACAAATCGTTCGGTGTGGGCCTGACGGTGACGCCGACGATTCTGTCGCCGAATCGGATTGCCCTGAAGGTCGCGCCGGAGGCGTCCGATCTTGACTACACGAATGCTGTGGTGATTGCGTCGACGCAGATTCCCGCGATCACGACGCGGCGTGCCGATACGACGGTCGAGCTGGGCGACGGCGAGAGCTTCATCATCGGCGGCCTGATTTCGCGCACGACGACCGCCGCCGTCGACAAAGTGCCGCTGCTGGGCGATCTGCCGCTCATCGGCTCGTTTTTCCGGAATCTGAAGTACAACAGTATCGAGAAGGAACTGGTCATCATCGTCACGCCGCATCTGGTCAAGCCGGTTTCCAGAGACGTGACGCTGCCGCTGCCGGGGGACACCCGGGAGAAGCGGCCGGGGCCTGTGTGGGGCGAGTATTTGATGGGCGTGGCAAGCGACAGCGAACTGCCGGGCTTCTCGAAGTGACCGAAGTGGCGTTGGCGCCGGATCGAAGCAGGTTCGATGGCGGCGCGGTGGTCTCGGGCGAAGCATCGGCGAAAGCCGGGTTGGGGTAGTAAGGAGTGCACAAATGAACGCACCGACGCGAATACTGGACACCATGACTGAGTTGCATCGCTTTCTTTTTTGCAGCGCACATGCCGGCCACGGACAGTGGCTCTCGGCGGCTTTGCGCGAAGAGGGCGTGGTGCTGCAGGAGGCCGGACGTCCGGCGCAGTTGCAGCAGCGCATCGGCGATCTCGATCCGCAGGTCGTGCTGCTCGACTTCTCGGGCGAGCCGACCGGTCATGCCGACGACCCGCCCGATGGCGGCATCGCGCAGGCGACGGAACTGGCGCAGATGCTCAAACGCGTCGCCCCCAAGCTGCCGCTGGTCGCCGTGGGTTCGATGGTCCGCGCCGACGGCATGAAGGCCGCAATGCGCGCCGGCGTCCACGATTTCATCGACATGCATTCGACGCATGAGGAAGCGCTCGAGGTCGTGCGTCGCGTGATCGATCACACGCCCACGGCAAGCGTAGCGGCGGCGCCTCAACGTCATGGCCGGTTCATCGTGTTGCTCGGTGCCCGGATCGGCGTCGGATGCAGCACGCTTGCGGCACATCTGTCGCAACTCGGTCAGGAAATGTCCGTCGGCACCGACCCGGACCGTGCGGAGAAGACCGCGAAGGCGGCCAAGGCCAACGCGAACAAGGACGACAAGTTCGACAGCTCGCTGCTCGGTCACGTCGCACTGCTCGATCTCGGGCTGCCTTCCGGCGACGGTCTGCTGTATCTCAACACGCAAAGCCAGTTCAGCTTCGCCGAGGCGGTGCAAAACCTGCGCCGTTTCGACGAAACGCTCGTGCACACGGCCGTTTCGCACGCGCCGAGCGGTCTGGCCGTGCTGCCGCTGCCGCTCGATCTGGGCGATATGCGCAGCGTGGCGGCGGCCGATGCGCTCGCGCTCACCGACCGCCTGCGCGCGTTCTTCGATCTGATCGTGGCCGACCTCGGCGGCTTCTCGAATCCGCAGTTCGTGGCGAGCCTAGTGCGCGCGGCCGACGAAGTGTGGCTCGTGGTGGACCAGAGCGTGGGCGCGATCGTCTCGCTCGCGTCGATGCTGCGCGATCTGGAGGAGAAGAGCGTCGAGCGCAGCCATCTGCACCTCGTGCTCAATCGTTATGACCCGCGTTACGGCATGGCGGCCGACCAGATCGCCAAGCGCTTCGACGTGCCGCTGCTCGCCACGCTGCCCGACCGGCCGCTCGCCATGCTCTCGGCCACCAATCAGGGCAAGCTGATCATCGACACGGCGCGCAGCGACCCGTATGTGCGCGCGCTGCAACCGTTGGTGGAACGACTGCTTTCCGCACAGCATGCGGGAGCCGCGTCGCACCGCCAGTCGTCGGGCTGGCTGGGCCGATTCATGGGAAAGCACTGATATGACCGACTCCATCGAATTTGCCGACGACAAGCGCGCGTTTGCCAATTCACAGCAGTTTCAGGACATCAAGACCGCTGCGCACGAACATCTGCTGGCGCGTATCGAAGAACTCGGCGCGGAATTCGGGCGCTGGAGCCGTAGCGCGATCCAGCAGTTCGTCGATCTGGAGATGGACGGCTTCGTGCGTCTGCGCCGCATCCCGATCAACGAGGCGGAGTTGCGTCAGATATCCGACGCGTTGACCAAGGAACTGGCCGGCTTCGGTCCGATCGAGGATCTGCTGGCCGACGCCGCCGTGGAAGACATTCTGATCAACGGCTACAACGACGTGTATGTCTCGCGTCGTGGTGTGCTGGCACGCGAAGCGCTGCGCTTCTCGGACAATCAGCACCTGCTGCGCATCGTGCGTCGTATTCTCGCGCCCATCGGGCGGCGTCTGGACGAATCGAATCCGATGGTCGACGCGCGTCTGCCCGATGGCGGACGTCTGAACGTAGTGATCGAGCCGCTCGCCGTGGACGGCCCGGTCGTCTCGATTCGTAAGTTCCGCAAAGACCCGCTCAAGCCGTCGGACCTGCTGCAACTCGGCAGCTTCAACGAAGAGATCTACAACCTGCTCGAAGCGGCGGTGCGCTCGCGTTGCAACATCCTCGTCTCCGGCGGCACGAGTTCGGGCAAGACGTCGCTGCTCAACGCGCTGGCGAGTTTTATCCCCGCGACCGAGCGCGTGGTGACGGTGGAAGACACGGCCGAACTCTCGCTGAACCACCCGCACGTGGTGCGGCTGGAGTCGCGTCAGGGCGGCTTCGACGGTTCCGGTGAAGTGACGATTCGCGACCTGATTCGCAACAGTCTGCGGATGCGTCCCGACCGGATTATCGTGGGCGAAGTGCGCGGCTCCGAAGTGCTGGAAATGATGCAGGCGATGAACACGGGCCACGAAGGCTCGATGGCCACGATCCACGCCAACTCGCCACGCGAATGTCTCTATCGTCTGGAGATGCTGGCGGGTTTCGCCGGGTTCCAGGGCAGCGAGAGCAGTCTGCGCCGACAGATCACGAGTGCGCTGGACTTCATCGTGCAGATCGGCCGCCTGTCGAGCGGACGCCGGCGGATTCTGTCGATTACCGAAGTGACCGGCGTGTCCGATACCGTCATCTCGACGCAGGAGCTGTTCCGTCACGAGTCTGTCGTCGGTCCGGACGGCGAGGAAAAGGACAAGTGGGTCTCGCTCGGGCTCCAGCCGCATTCGCCCAAGCTGCAACGTTACAAAGAGCAGACCCGCAATGCGGCGGCCGCCGTGCAGGCGCAACAAGGCAATGTGCCGCCGGACTCCGGTGGTGGTGGCTTCTTCGGACGTCGTCGATGAACGCCCTCGTGCTGTGGGCCGCATGCATCGCACTGCTGCTGGTGGCAGCGGGGCTGGAGCTGTGGCGTCGCACCCATCAGCGCGCACGCGAACAGGCGACCAGCGCGTTCCTTGAGCGTCAGCTGGCGCAGAACGCGCCGAAGTTCGGGGGCACCGAGACGGGCGAAGTGCGTTTGCCGCGTCGCAAATCGTTGCCGTGGGAGTTCTTCTTCGAGCGCGCGGGCGTGCAGCCCGATACGCCGTTCTATCTCATGCTGATCGTGCCCGGGATCGTGCTGACGCTGGGGTTCTGGGCGTGGCAGGGGCCGCTCTCGGCGATTGTGATTCTGATCGTGTACGCGGTGGTCACGGTACTGCGCTACTGGCTCAAGGCAGCGCGCCGGCATCGTGACATCGTGCGCCAGTTGCCGATCTTTCTCGACGGCATGGTGCGGATGCTGACCGTCGGTAACAGCTTGCCTGCGGCGTTTCAGTCGGCAGCGGGCAACGCCGATCTGCCGCTGCGCGAGTTGCTGGAGCGAGCGGTGCGTCAGGTACAGGCGGGCGTGGAGCTGGACGTCGCGCTCAAGCAGATTGCACGCGTCTATCAGGTCGATGAGATTTATCTGTTCGCGTCGGTCGTCGATCTGTCGACGCGTTTCGGCGGACGTGCCGACCAGATTCTGGCGCGCATGTCGGGCTTCATGCGCGACCGCGAGCAGGCACAGGCCGAGTTGTTCGCGCTGTCGTCCGAGACGCGGATGTCGGCTTGGGTGCTTGCAGCGCTGCCGATCGTCGTCAGTGCGTTGCTGATGTTGCTGAATCCGAAGTTCTTCGAGCCGATGTTCCAGGAACCGGCCGGTCAGAAGTTGCTGGCTATCGGGCTGGGACTGGAAGTGTTCGGCGGTTTCGTGCTGTACCGGTTGGCCAAGTCGCTCTGAGCGCGAAGGACCTGCAGCCATGAACTTCTCATCGTTCTCGACTGACTCGCAAACCTGGATGATGCTCGGCCTGCTGATGGTCGCGGCAGGGCTGTTACTGGCGGCGTCGGCCATCTTGCTGCGCGCTGTGCGGCAAGGGCGCAGCGAACGAATGATTGATCAGGTGTTGGCCAGCCGTCAGCAACAGGCGCTTGCGGCGTTGCGCGCCGCCACGTCACCAGCGGGATTGCGTGCCAACGTCAACGGCGACGACGATGCTCAAGGGGTGGGAGAGGGCGGCGCAAAGCAGCGTGGCTGGCGTTCGCTGCTCGATCGTGCGGCGGCGCTCGGCAAGCAGTGGTCGGAAACGCGCCTCGGACAGAACCTGATCGCGGCGGAGGATCGTCTGCTGCTCGCGCAATGCGGCTATGACAGCGTGCGCGCCAAGTCGCTGTTCCTCTTCGCACGCGTGGCGCTGGCGGTAGTGTTGCCGCTGATCGTCTGGTTGTGGTTTCCGGGCGGTGGCGGGCTCGGCACGATCCTTCGGCTGATCGGCGCGGCCGGCGCCGGATTGCTCGCACCGAAGTTTTACGTGCAGCGCAAGGCAGGACAACGTCGCCGCGATCTGGTGGACGAACTGCCGTTGCTCATCGACTTGTTGCGACTGCTGCAAGGCGTGGGGCTGTCGATGGACCAGAGCTTGTACGTGGTGGTGTCCGACTTCCGCGAAGTGCTGCCGATTCTGTCGAAGGAATTCGAGAACGCCAACCGGCAGTACGCGTCGGGGCGCGGCCGCGAGGCGTCGATGGGACGGCTGCGCGAGGTGTACGACAACGACGATCTGCGCGCGCTGGTGAGACTGATCGTGCAGGTCGAACAGCACGGCGGCGCGGTGCAGGAGCCGTTGCAACAGTTCAGCGATCGCTTGCGCGAACAGCGCCGTCAGACCATGAAGGAGCGCATCGGCAAGCTCACCGTGAAGATGACGCTCGCCATGATGCTCACGCTGCTGCCCGCGCTGATGCTCGTGGTGGCCGGACCGGCACTGCTGTCGCTGACCAAATCCATGGAGGCCATGAATTGACCATGCCAATCCAGACGCCATACGTCGCACGTGCGCAGTCGCGCCATGCCGGCGCGCTCGCCGCGTCCACTGTGACCGTTGCGCTGTGTGCCGCGCTGCTGGCCGGGTGTAGTAGCGGGCCGACGATGGGCGCGTACGGCGCACCGTCGGCCGCCGCGCTCATGCAGGCACAGCAGAACGACGAGGAAAAAGCAAAGCTTGCGAAGCCCGACACGCGTGAGTTGTATCTGTCGATGATCCGTCAGGTGCAGGATCAGGGGTCTTACTTCGCGTCGCTCGCGCACATCGAGCAATTCCGCATGCAGTTCGGTGCCGCGCCTGACGTCGACATTCTTCGCGCCGATGCTCTGCGCGAGACGGGGCAGCCCGACGCGGCCGAGCAGGCGTATCGCCAGTTGCTGGGTAGCACCGAAGCCGCTGCCGCCTGGCACGGTCTGGGACTGGTCGCCGCACAGCGCAAGGACTACGCCGGGGCCACGCAGGCGCTGCGCGAGGCCGTGTCGCGCGCACCGACACAGGCGTTCTATCTCAGCGATCTGGGCTTCGCGCTGCTGCGTAATGGTGAGCCCGCTGCCGCACGTGTGCCGCTGGCACAGGCGGCCGAGTTGCAGCCCGACAGCAAGAAAGTGCTCAGCAATCTCGCTGTGTATCTGCTCGTGACCGGCGACCGCTCGCGCGCCGACGCGATGATGACGAACGCCAAGATGCCGCCGTCCACGCGCGAAGCCATCGACAAGCTGGCTGCCGATATCCGGGCGCAGACCAAGGCGCGCAAGCAGGCCGCAGACGCTGCCGCGGCACGGGCCGCAGCACAGGCGGCTGCAGCCATCGCGCCGCAGGCAGCACCTGTCGTGGCAACCGCATCGGCATCCGCGACACCAACCCGCGAGAGCGCAAACGGCGATGGGCCGGTCGTGGTCCGACTGCCGCAGGCGAGCGCGTCGGACAGTGGACAGAGCAAGATGCCGTCGAAGCCATCTCAGGTCGCGTCGGCATCGGACGCCAAGCTCGCGCGCGCCGGAGACGGACCGCGCAGCGATATGCCGACCTCGATGCTCGACCGCTTCGCGCATTCGCAGTAAGAACGAACGCAGCAACATCAGGGGAGACGTGAAGATGGCCATCCAGAAACTTCAGGGAACACCGGGCGTTAGTCCGCTTCGTGCGGCGCAGCTCGGGCTTGCCGTGTTCACGCTTTGGGCCGGGGCCGCCGCAGCGCAGAGCAACGCGCCCGTCACCGGCACGATGGGGGGAGCGGACTCGCGCGCCGTTGCTACGACGTCCGCTGCGCCGGTGACGCAGCCAGTACCGGCCGCCACCACGGCACAGCAGGCACCCGTTGCACAGAGCACGGCCGCGCCCTCGCAGCAGGCCGTCCGAATTCCGGCCAACGTGGTGCGTCGCACCTCGCCGCCGGTCATCGGTTCGCCCGCGCGCGACGGCATGCTTGGCGACGAGACCGAAGCGTTGCTCGCCGTGCAGTCGAACAACCTTGCCGCAGGGCCCGGCCTGCCGATGCTCGGAGCGACAGCGTCGCGCGCTTATCGTCGTTATCTGGAAAGTTTCAACTACGCGATCCCGGCGTTCTTCACCACGATGGTCCAGAGCGATAACGGCACGGGCGGTGGCGGTGGCAACGGCGGTGGCGCGTCACCGGCGGCAGCGGGGGCTGGCGCGAGCCAGTGATGTCTCATGACTCCGCGTGCGCGTGGGCGCTCAACGAATGACACGACTCGTGCGAAGGGCACGAAGCGTACGGTGTGGTTTGCCGGACGCCAGCGCGGGTCGGTGCCGATCCTCGCGTTCATCTTCCTGACCGTCGTGCTGATTCTGGCGTTTTCCATCGATGCCGGTTTCGCCTTCATGAAGCGACGCGATCTGCAACGTGCCGCCGACATGGCGGCGCTCGCCGGCGCGCAAACGCTGCCCGGTTGCGCCAACACGACCTCGTACGACACCGTCGCGCGGGCGAACGTGGCGTCGAATCTCGGCAACAACGTCACCAGTCTGACGATCGCCACGTCGTGCGGGACCTGGACGTCGCCAGCGGCCACGGCGACGACACCGGGGACGTTCGTCGCCGCGACGTCGGCCAATGCGGCGAGCGGCAACGCCGTCCAGGTGACGCTCACGCTCGGCGTGCCGTCGTTCTTCCAACTGGCGGGCACGCGCACGATTTCCGCGACCGCCGTTGCACGCAAAGCGCCCGCGGTGGTGACGTTCACGGTCGATTCGGGGCTGCTCGCGCTCAATGCGAATAATTCGGTGCTTGCGCCGCTGCTCAACTCTGTGGGGATCTCGCCGACACTGTATGTAGGCGCGGCGCAGCAGCTCGTCGGCGTGAACATCACGCCCAAGGGGCTATTGCAGGCACTCGGCGTGCCGGTGACGGGGGACGTGAGCGTAGCGTCGCTCTCTGGGGTCGCGGCGGTGAAGAACCTCACGGTCGGCACGCTGCTGAGTGCGACGAATACGGCACTCGCCACGCAGAACGGCGCATTGTCGGCCTCCGTCACGGCGATGAACAACCTCATCAATGTGTTCGCCAACAGCCCGGTACTCAATCTGCCGATCAACCTGCTCGGATCGGCAACGACGCCGGGCATTATCGCCAACATCGATGCGGCGGGGGTGAGTGCGGCGAACGCGCTGAACGCCAATGTGGGCATCTCCGATCTGATCACGGCGGCCATCGTCGGCGGGACGGGGAGCAATGCCGTCGCAATTCCGTCGCTCAATATCCTCGGCGGGACAGTGTCGGTGGTCGCACGGGTGATCTCGCCGCCGCAGATCGGCGTCGGCGGCGTAGGGGCTACGGCGACGAACGCCCAGGTGCGATTGTTCCTGACGGTCAATTCGGCAGCGTCCAGTGCTGGCCCGCTCGCCGGGATTCTCAGTGCTGTAGGCACGCAGTTGAACCTGCCGCTTGTGCTGGAAGTCGCGCAGTCGACGGCGACCGTGACGGCGCTGCAATGCGGCGCGACGCCATCGACCACCTTGCAAGTCAACTCGGGACTGGTGAACGTTTGCGTGGGGGCGGCGGCCAGCGGCGTGAACGTGCAGACCAACCCGGCAAGCTGCACCACGCTCATGACGCAACGCACGAACATCGCGACCTTGCTCGGGCTCATCAATGTCGGGGCGAACGTCAACCTCTCGCTCGTGACCAATTCGCCCGCGCCGATTACCTTCACAGGACCGTTCCCACAAAAGGTCGGGCCGATCGGGTCGAGTGTGAATCTTAGTCAGATCGTCTCGGCGTTGCTCACCGGTCTGTCGCTAGACGTCAGTGCCGGCGGTACGTCGACATCCGGGACCATCGGCACCGGGCTGGTCAACAACGTGCCGTCGGCAGTCGCCGGTGCTTCGATTTCCACCGTCAACTCGTTCCTCAGCTCGGCGGCCAATGGACTGAAGCAGACGACTAACGCGCTGGGCACCACACTCGGCGGTGTGCTGACACTCAACTTGCCGCAGGTACTCGGCGGCGTCGGCGGGTTGGTCGGCGGACTGGTCAATACATTGGGCGGCATCGTGAGCGGCTTGCTCGGCGGTGTCACCGATCTACTGTGCAATTTGTCCGGTAACGCCAACCAGTGCCGTATCAACGCGGTGTCGGGTTCGATCGGCACGTCCGACATCTCGCCCGTCCTCGGCAGCGTGCTCTACACCTTGCTCAACCCGCTGCTCACGCCGCTCAGCAACGTGCTGAACACGCTGCTGTCGTCGCTGGGCATCACGCTGGGCATGACGACAGTGACGGTCGACAGCATCAATTGTCAGAACGGGCTGGTGCAGCTCGTGTATTAGCGAACCTACCGGAACACATTGCGACGCCCAAACCGGAGCCGGGACGACGCACCGAATTTCACCATGACGAACGCCGGGGGGCGTTCGCCAACGAGCGGACCAGCATGAAAAGCAAGCCAGTACGTGAAGACCTCGATGTCTACGTGTGGGAAGGGAAGTCGGACATTGCCGACCGCGTGTCGCATTGCCTCGCAAGCTTCGACATGGAAGTGATTCGTGCAGACGGCGCCGACCTGTCGCGCGAGCGCACGCGTGCGCGGCCGTCCATCGCCGTGGTCAGTGTGTCGGTGATCGAAGGCGCGTCGACCAACGCAAACGAATGGCAGCTCGGTCACGGCATGCCGGTGATCTGGGTGGCGACGACGCCGCGCGAGAATGACCGCAGTGTCTTTCCGCCCGAGTACAGCAACATCCTCACGCTCGACTTCTCCGGCGCGGAACTGCGCACGCTCATCTTCAAACTCTCCGGTGCGATTGCGGAGGCCGACCGCGCGCCTGTACCGTCCGACCCGCTCGTCGCCCAATCGAGTGCGATGCTCGGCCTGCTCGCCGAAGTGGATGCCTTTGCCGACTGCGATTCGAACGTGCTGATTCACGGCGAGACCGGCGTGGGCAAGGAGCGGATTGCGCGTTTGCTGCACGACAAGCAGAGCCACTACGGGCAGGGGCCGTTCGTTGCCGTGAACTGCGGAGCGATCCCCGACGGTCTGTTCGAGTCGCACTTCTTCGGGCACGCCAAAGGGGCGTTCACCGGGGCGTTGTACTCGCACAAGGGCTACTTCGAGCAAGCCAACGACGGCACGCTGTTCCTCGATGAAATCGGCGATCTGCCGCTGTATCAGCAGGTCAAGCTGCTGCGGGTGCTGGAGGACAGTGCGGTGACGCGTCTGGGCTCGGCGCAGCCGGTGAAGCTCGACTTCCGGCTGGTGGCAGCCACCAACAAGCACCTGAAGTCGATGGTGCGCGACGAGTTATTTCGCGCCGACCTGTTCTACCGTCTCGCCGTGATCGAGCTGCACATCCCCAGTCTTGAAGAGCGCGGACCGGTCGACAAGCTGGCCGTCTTCACGGCGTACCTGGGCAAGGTGGTCGGCGACAGCGAAGTCGGCGCGCAGGTGCCGCCGTGGCTGCGCGAACTGGTCGAAGGCGGCGTGTTTCCCGGTAATGTCCGCGAAATGCGCAATATCGCCGAGCGCGTCGGCATCATTTACCGGCAACTCGGGGGCTGGGACGAGCGTCGGATTCGTCCGATCTTCGATGCGTTGTCGATGGGTGCCACCGGGGCGGTCCCGCGCGCCGACGATCCGGCACGCAGCGGCGCACTGGCCGACCGTGCACGCTGGGACGCCACCGAACGCGCGCGCATCGTGGCGGCGCTCGACGCGAATGGCTGGCGGCGTCAGGACACGGCGAATGCGTTGGGCATCAGCCGCAAGGTGCTGTGGGAGAAGATGCGCAAGTATCAGATCGTCGGCAACGATTCGGAGCTGGCGAGCGAATACGAGGGATAAATACGAGGGTGAATACGAAGGACAAGTATGACCCCGCGTGTTGCGTGGGGACTGCCTCAATCGCACCTTGAATGACGGGATTTTTCTGACAAACGGCTTCTACTGACCGGAAGTCCCGCGCCCCTTCAGTTGCGCAGTATCAACAGATGAAATCGCGGGGCCACAATAACGCATTCCCTGCTTGGAAGAGCGCGCCTCAATGGATAGAATTGTCGGCTATTGCGGGCATGCGGTTATCATTCCACAAATACGCAGGTCTCAGATCCTCGGGACGGAGTCCGGGGTGGCGAATGAATGCGACGAATAAGGACCGCACACGGTCCGGTCGATAACAGGAAAACAGATCAGATGAAAATCAGTGATTGCCGGGGGCGGTTGTGGTTGGGCGTGGGGGTGGCATGCCTGGCAGCCTGGGGAACGTCAGCGATGGCTGCCGATGCGGTGCGCGACGTAACGGGTGCAACGCCTGCACAACTGGCAGCTCCGGCAGTGCCTGCGCAATCGGCCACGGCACCCGCCGCCTCGGGCACGATTCAGGAACTGCGCGATCGCATCCAGAACAAGGAAGTGACCGAACTGCGCACGACCTATAACGGTCGCTACGGCGCGAGCCTGTTGTTCTACCCGCAGACGCTGGGCTACTACGTCGCCCTGTTCCACGAAGGCCAGTTCTGGCGCGTGGTCAAGGTGAGCAACGAGAAGAAGGCCGAATCGCTTTACGCCGACTTCGTTCACCAGACGCAGGTCCTCGCCGACGTCGAAATCAACCGAATCAAGCTCGAAGCGCAGAAGGCGATGATCGAGCGTCAGCTGGCCGAGAGCGAAACCCGCCTGAACGCCGTGCAGAACGACCTCAGCATCCAGCGTCAGCAGGAACAGGCGCTGGCACAGAACCAGCAGGCCGTGCGTGAGCAGGCCGCCGCGCTGGAAACCGAACGTAGCGCCGCGCGCATCCGCCTGACGGACGTTCAGGGTCAGATCCGTTCGCTGGAAGCGCAGCAGAACACGGTCGACTCGGAACTTGTGCGCTCCGTCAAGGGCTCGACCAAGAAGACGACGCGTCGTCGCTGATCGATGCCAGACCAGCGAGTCGCTGGGTGATGTCTCGGACATCTCAAGATGTGAGAAAGCCGCCTTCGGGCGGCTTTTTTCATGGGCGTGTCGAACAGCCGGGGTCATGCAGTCGTGGGGCAGCGTGGTCGACACATCGGACGTACAGGCCACTGTCGCTACACGCAATTGCCGGGGCTGTCGACACAGGAATCGCGCATGTCTGGCATATGTCGCGCATTTGCAACTCGAAAAGCGGTGCCGCACCGGCGATCCCACGTGCGCTCATGTCGGGCAAAACCCTTGCCGCGCGGGACTGGTCACGGCACGCGGCTCGTCATATCCTAGCGAAGCATGTCATGTAACAGGTCCGGCGCTCAGCATCTGCCCGGACTGGCGAGGGAACCGGCGCCCAGTTAGAATAGCGCCCATTTTGTGCAGCGCAATAAAGCGATTACCCAAACCTTATGACGCAAAACATTCGACACGGGCAGCGCCCTCAGGCCATGCCCGCGCTCATGGTGGCGGCCATCGGCGTGGTCTTCGGCGATATCGGCACCAGCCCGCTCTATGCGCTCAAGGAATGTTTCGATCCGCAGCACGGCATTCCGTTTAATCAGCAAGCCGTGTTCGGCATCATCTCGCTGCTGTTCTGGGCGCTGGTGATCGTGGTATCCCTGAAGTACGTATTGTTCGTGATGCGCGCCGACAACCGCGGTGAAGGCGGCGTGCTGGCGCTCATGGCGCTCAGCCTGCGCAGCGTGCGGGCCGGGAGCAAATGGGCGTCCGTCCTCATGATGCTAGGGATGTTCGGCGCCTGCATGTTCTACGGGGATGCGGTGATCACACCAGCCATCTCCGTGATGTCGGCGGTGGAAGGGTTGGAGATCGCAGCGCCCTCGCTCACACGCTTCGTGTTGCCGATTACCATCGTCATCCTGATCATTCTGTTCTCGATGCAGAAGTCGGGGACGGCCAAGGTCGGCCGTCTGTTCGGCCCCGTCATGGTGGTCTGGTTCGTGATTCTCGGCGTGCTCGGCGTGTACAACATGGTGCTCGCGCCAGAAATCGTCAAAGCGATCAATCCCTACTACGGCATCCATTTCATCCGCACGCACGCGCTGCAAGCGTACATCGTGCTCGGCTCGGTGTTCCTGGTGCTGACCGGTGCGGAAGCGCTGTACGCGGACATGGGCCACTTCGGCATCCGTCCGATTCGCTTCGCGTGGTCGTTCCTCGTGTTCCCGGCGCTGGCGCTGAATTACTTCGGTCAGGGCGCGTTGCTACTGTCCAATCCGAAGGCCATCGAGAACCCGTTCTTCCTGCTCGCACCGGACTGGGCGCTGCTGCCGCTGGTGATCGTGGCGACGGCCGCGACCGTGATTGCATCGCAAGCGGTGATTTCGGGGGCGTTCTCGCTCACCAGTCAGGCGATTCAACTCGGCTACGTGCCGCGTATGAAGATCCTGCACACGTCGGATCGCGAGATCGGTCAGATCTACATGCCGGTCATCAACTGGTCGCTGCTGCTGGTCATCATCTGGATCGTGCTGGCGTTCAAGTCGTCGAGCAATCTGGCGGCGGCGTACGGGATTGCCGTGACGACGACGATGGTCATTACGACGATTCTCGCCTGCGTGGTCATGGTCAAGGTCTGGAACTGGAACAAGTTCCTCGTGGCGCTCATCATCACAGGCTTCCTTGTGGTCGACTTCGCGTTCTTCGGCGCGAACCTGATCAAGGTCGAAGAGGGGGGCTGGCTGCCGCTGGCGCTCGGCGCGTTCCTGTTCTTCATGCTGATGACGTGGCACAAGGGCCGTCAGTTGCTGCGCGAGCGCACGGCCGCCGACGGGATTCCGCTCGGTCCGTTCCTGCAAGGTCTGCTGGCGCATCCGCCGCATCGCGTGGCTGGTACCGCCATTTATCTGACGGGCGGCAACACGCTGGTGCCGGTGAGCTTGCTGCACAACCTCAAGCACAACCGCATCCTGCATGAGCGCACGATCTTCCTGACCTTCCGCACACTCGACGTGCCCTACGCCGAAGACGGCAGCCGCATTGAGGTCAAGGACCACACTGGCGGGCTCTTTAGCGTGGTCGCGACGTTCGGCTTCAACGAGACGCCGGACGTCAAGGAAGTGCTGCATCTGCTCGAAGAGAAGACCGACATGCACTTCGAGTTGATGGATACGTCGTTCTTCCTCGCGCGCGAAACGGTCGTGCCGACCAAGCTGCCGGGGATGTCGATCTGGCGCGAACGCCTGTTCGCCTGGATGCACCAGAACGCCGCCAAACCGACGGACTTCTTTAGTATTCCCGCCAACCGTGTGGTTGAGCTGGGGACGAAGATCGAGATTTGACGGCGAAGGGTTTCGCTACCCGGTGATCGCCGGGTAGCGTGGAGCGCGGACTGCCATGACGTCCGCGCTCCACGCGCATCGACGGGCGCCGACGCGCTTAGATGCGTCCGACCGACGTCAGACCCGACAGACTCTCGCCCAGTGCCAGCCCGGCATTCGACAGCGATGCGTAGAAGCCGAAAATCGCCTTCGCGCCATAAGCTTCCGTTCCACTCGCCAGACATGCCATGACCGCGTCGTCGATGTCGACGGGGTAGTGTTCTGTGCCGTGCCAGATTTGCGCGCACGCGTCGAGATTGGCGAGCGGCTTGTAGCTCCAGACTCCCGAATGGTTGTCTCGCACGAGCAGAGCGGGCGCTGCGTGGTCCCACAGCACCGCGATGTTGCGATCTGCTGCATGTGTCGGCGGATCGGCAGGATTGTCCGAAAAAACGATTTCAATGGTGGTTTCGCCCATGTCGCTGAGAAACGCCGCTTTCGCCGCGTCTCTCGCGGCGTCGCGTGCTGCAGGGTCGTTTTGGCACGCCATGGCGGTGTCGCACATCGTGGCGATTAGGCGCGATTGCGCGTCGGTCAGATTGAGTAGCCCGAGCGCGTAACCGGCTTTGCTGAAAGCGCCGGACGACGGAGTCGCTGCGTTGATCAGAAGACGGTGGGCGAAGGCAAGTTCGAGTAAGGCTTTGCGTTTTTCTTCGACATAACGTTTCGCATGTGCTTCATTTGCACTTGATGCGTGATATGCGGCGAGTTTCGTGAATGCCGTGCGAAGCGTGTCGGTGGAGGGGGCGTGAAAGGCGCGGTCACAGGCGTCGTTCGACGCTACCAGCAAGTCGAATCCAAGCGGATATGACAACGCTTGGACGGGGGAAATCGAGGTCATCGGATCAATGTCCAAAAGTGGATTGGGCGGCACGTGATCGGTGAGCGCCACGTGCGTCGGGGGAATTGTCTGGCGATCCTTGACCTGACCGCTTGCAGATAGTGCGCCCGGTGTTTGCGTTGCGCATTTTCATTACGCTTGCGTCGCACGCATTGGACGAAAAAAAGCCCGCTCAATTTGAGCGGGCTTTTCTTTATGGCACAGCCGTTGCGATCAGCGCTTGAGCTTGGCGAATGCTGCCGCCATGGCGTTGACCGTTTCCGGCTCGCGCTGACGGCCACCGCCGCCATTGTTGCCACGGTGACCACCGCCGCCGGCACCCCGTCCACCTGCGTTGCCACCGCCGCTGCTCGGGCGATCGCTCGCGCCGGCCACCGGCAGATCGTCGTTCAGACGCATGGTGAGCGAAATACGCTGACGGCGCGGATCGACTTCGAGCACCTTGACCTTCACGATGTCGCCAGCCTTCACGACTTCGTGTGGGTCCTTGATGAACTTCGTCGACATGGCAGAGACGTGAACCAGACCGTCCTGATGCACACCGATGTCGATGAACGCACCAAAGGCGGCCACGTTCGTCACCACGCCTTCGAGCTGCATGCCGGGCTTCAGGTCGGTCAGCTTTTCGACGCCGTCCTGGAACGTTGCCGTCTTGAACTCGGGGCGCGGGTCGCGACCCGGCTTTTCGAGTTCGGTCAGGATGTCCTTGACCGTCGGCAAACCGAAACGCTCGTCGACGAATTCCGTCGGCGACACGCTGCGCACGACCGAACCGTTGCCCATCACATCGCCAATCGACTTCTTGATCTTGGCGAGAATGCGCTCGACGACCGGATATGCTTCCGGGTGAACCGACGAACGATCCAGCGGATTGTCGCCGCCGTTCACACGCAGGAAGCCGGCCGCCTGTTCGAACGTCTTGTCGCCCAGACGCGGCACCTTCTTGAGCGCTTCGCGGTTGGAGAACGGGCCGTTGCTGTCGCGGAAGTCCACGATGTTCTTCGCAAGCGTGCTGTTCAGGCCCGACACGCGGGCGAGCAGCGGAGCCGATGCCGTGTTGACGTCCACGCCCACGGCGTTCACGCAATCCTCGACGACGGCGTCCAGCATACGGGCCAGTTCGCGCTGGTTCACGTCGTGCTGATACTGACCCACGCCGATGGCCTTCGGCTCGATCTTGACGAGTTCCGCCAGCGGATCTTGCAGACGGCGGGCAATCGAGACCGCGCCGCGCAGCGACACGTCCAGTTCCGGGAATTCCTTGGCCGCGAATTCGGAGGCCGAATACACCGATGCGCCGGCTTCCGACACCACGATCTTTTGCAGCTTCAGTTCGGGGTGGCGCTTGATCAGTTCCAGCGCGAGCTTGTCCGTCTCACGCGAGGCCGTGCCGTTGCCGATGCTGACGAGTTGCGCGCCGGTCGCAGCGGCAATCTTCGACAGGCGAGCCAGCGAGCCGTCCCAGTCGCGACGCGGCTCGTGCGGATAGATCGTGTCGGTGCCGAGCAGCTTGCCGGTCGCATCGACCACGGCCACCTTCACGCCGGTGCGCAGCCCCGGGTCCAGGCCGATCACGCCCTTCGGACCGGCGGGCGCGGCGAGCAGCAGCGCCTTGAGGTTGCGGGCGAACACGCGAATGGCTTCGCTCTCGGCGCTCTCGCGAATCTGCGTGAGCAGCTCCGATTCGAGGTGCGGCTGCACCTTGACGCGCCAGCTCCAGCGGCAGACGTCGCCCAGCCACTTGTCGGCGGCGCGGTTCTGCTGGCGAATGCCGAAATGACCGGCGATCACGCCTTCGCACGGATGCGGGACCTGTGCGTCGAGTTCTTCGCCGAGGCCCAGCTTGACCATCAGAATGCCGAGGTTGCGGCCGCGGAAGAGGGCGAGCGCACGATGCGACGGCACCGCTGAGAGCGGTTCGGCGTAGTCGTAGTAATCGCGGAATTTCTCGCCTTCCTCGCTTTCCTTGCCTTCGACGACTTTCGACGACACCACCCCCTGATTCCACAGGTAGTCGCGCAGCTTGCCGAGGAGTTCGGCCGTCTCGCCGAACTGTTCCGACAGGATGTCGCGCGCGCCGTCGAGTGCGGCCTTCATGTCGGCCACGCCCTTCTCGGCGTCGACGAACTTGGCGGCTTCGACTTGCGGGTCGAGCGTCGGATCGGCGAGCAGGGCCTGCGCGAGGGGCTCAAGGCCGGCTTCGCGGGCGATCTGCGCACGGGTGCGGCGCTTTTGCTTGTACGGGAGGTAAAGGTCTTCGAGCGTCTGCTTCGTTTCCGCCGCCACGATGGCGGTGCGCAGTTCGTCGGTCAGCTTGCCTTGCTCTTCGATGCTCGCGAGGATCGCGCCCCGGCGGTCTTCCAGTTCGCGCAGATACAGCAGGCGCTCTTCCAGATTCCGCAGTTGCGTGTCGTCGAGGTTATCGGTCACTTCCTTACGATAGCGAGCGATGAAGGGCACGGTGGCGCCTTCGTCCAGCAGTTGCACGGCGGCGGCGACCTGACGCGGCTGCACGTTAAGTTCGTCGGCAATGCGTTGAACGATCTGAAGGGCTACGTTTTGCGTCATGAGTGTTGCGAGTTACCCAAGTGCCAGGAGCGGGGCATTTTGCCATAAACCGCGGGCGCGTCCGGGCAGGCAATGCTAAAATTTGGCATGACTCCGCTCAACCTCATGATTTCCTTCGAAAAATTGTTTTCGCGACTGAATCTGCGCCAGGTTTCGCGCCGTCCCGCACGTGCAACGATCTCCGCCGTCGGGCTGTTCGGCGTCGTGACGGCTGCGGCCGTCATGCCGTTTGCCGCATCGGCGCAACAGGGCCTCTCCGCCGTCGAGGCGGCCGGGCGTACGACCGAACAGCTCCGGGTGCCCGTCAAGCCGTTCGATGCGGCCGCTGACCGCATCCCGTCGTCGGCCAGCAAGGCCAGCGCTGCCGCTGCTGCCGCCGAGGACGACAAACCCGTTCCCTATGACGATCAACTGGACCTGCATCCGGCCGCCGACGATTTTGGCGGCCGTCGCGCAGTGCTCGATCGTCAGCGGGCATGGATCGATTACCGTTTCGAAGAAGCCAAGTACGAGTGTGCGTCGAAGTTCTTCGTGAACCATTGCATCGACAATGCGCGCGACGAGCAGCGCGAAGCGCTCAAGGCCGTTCGCAGCCAGCGTCTCGTGCTGGAAGATCAGGAGCGCAAGGCACGCGCTCAGGAGCGTGACGAGCGTCTGGCGGAAAAGCGGGCACAAACGGCTGCCGAAGCGCCGCAGCGCGCGGCGGAGCGTGCTCAAAACGTCTCCGATTACGAAACCAAGCAGGCTGAGTATCAGCAGCGGGTGACGGAGCGTACGGGCCAGGCACCTGAGCGCGCGGCGAACTCCCAGACGTACAATGCCAAGCAGGCCGCGCAGCAGCAAAAGCTCGACGAGGCGAAGGCATCGGCGGCGCAGAAGGCTGCCGAGCGCGAAGAGAACGTCCGTAAGTACAACCAGAAGCAGCAGGAAGCCATCGAGCGTCAGCAGAAGTCGGATGCCCGCCGCAACGAGTCGCAATCGGGCAGCTCGCCTGCGCAGAAGGCCATTCAGGGGCAGTAAGCGACGCCGCGTGTCGGGACATATCGACGCGCGCCGCTGCTTGGAATGTGCGGGTTGAGTCGGCTAATGCGGCTAAGGCGTCGCTAAGGCCGCCAAGGCGGTTGAGTCGATTAGGGCCGATACCGGAATCACTTGAGAGTTGCAGGAGAGTCGCCACGATGCAGCAAGATCTTCACTCCGTTGGACGCCGCATCATCGAGTTGCAGATCGAACACCGCGATCTGGACTACCTGATCGACAAGTTGCTGACGGAGCCGACGTACGACGAACTCCAGGTCTCCCGGCTCAAGAAGCGCCGTCTGAAGATCAAAGACACGATCACCCTGCTGCAAGTGCAACAAACGCCGGATCAGCCCGCCTGAGTGGGCTAATCCGCAGATCCGCGAGACGTCGGCGAGTATCGTCCGAATTTGTTCGAAACGTTGTCCGAAAAGTCCGCGCGGGTATTTTTTCATTGCGGCGCCGCGAATCTCCACAAGGGGAATCGCGGCGCCTTCGAGTTTTCTGAGCCGTTTTGACCGATTCCGCCGCATCCAGCGATTCCACTGATCTCTCCCGAAGCCCCGATAGTCCGGACGCACCGACGTTCCACGGACTCAAGCCGCTCGCGCCCCGGCGCGAACGCGAGTTGGAGGAAATCTTCGGCGACGGCGGCATGCTCGCCCGCGCCATCGACGGTTACCGCTCGCGCGAGCCGCAGACCGAGATGGCGCGCGCCGTGGCAGCCGCCATGGACACACACGACTCGCTGATCGCCGAGGCCGGCACCGGCACGGGCAAGACCTACGCTTATCTCGTGCCCGCGATGTTGTGGGGCGGCAAGACGATCATCTCGACCGGCACCAAGCATTTGCAGGATCAGATCTTCGCGCGCGACATTCCCACCGTGCGCAAGGCGCTCGCCGTGCCCGTGACCGTGGCCATGCTCAAGGGGCGCGCGAACTACCTCTGCCACTACTATCTGGAGCGCGCGCAGCAGGAAGGGCGCTTCGCGTCACGTCACGAGGCGGCGCAACTGCGCGAAATCACGACGTTCGCGCAAATCACGCACAGTGGCGACAAGGCGGAACTGGCGTCCGTCCCCGAGAACGCACCGATCTGGGCGCAGGTGACCTCAACCCGCGATAACTGCCTCGGTCAGGATTGCCCGCGCTACAAGGACTGTTTCGTGATGCAGGCGCGCAAGGAGGCTCAGCAGGCTGACCTCGTCGTCGTCAATCACCACCTGTTCTTTGCGGACGTCATGCTGCGCGACACGGGCATGGCCGAATTGTTGCCTAGCGCGAACACCGTCATCTTCGACGAAGCGCATCAGTTGCCCGAGACGGCCACGCTCTTTTTCGGTGAGACGGTCTCGACCACGCAGTTGCTCGAACTGGCGCGCGACTGCGTGGCGGAGGGGCTGATTCATGCGCGCGACGCGGCCGATTGGGTCAAGCTCGGCGCGAGTCTGGAGCGTGCCGCGCGCGATGTGCGTCTGACGTTCGGTCAGGACAACGCGCGCATGTCCGTCACGCAATTGCCGGACGATCACGAACTGTTTGGCGCGCTCGAAAGTGTGGACCTCGCGCTGCAAGACCTCATCGAGACGCTTCAGCATCAGTCCGAACGTGCGGAAGCGTTGGGCGCATGTCTGCGCCGGGCATTGGAATTGCACGAGCAGTTGGAGCGCTGGCAGATGGGCGTGACGCCGCCGACGCCGGGCGAACAGCCGCTGCCGTTGCTCGATCCCGACGCGCCGCGTGTGACCGACGGCAAGCGCGAGAAGGCGGCCAAGGCACGCGAGGCGGAAGCTGCGCGGCTCGCCGCCGAGGTGAAGGCTGCGGAAGACGGCGACGCAAAATCGGACAAGACTGAAAAAACCTATACGCCGCCGGAAACGGTCCGCTGGATCGAAGTGTTTTCGCAGGCAGTGCAGTTGCATCAGACACCGCTCTCGATTGCGCCGATTTTCGCGAAGCAGCGCGCCGGCGCACCGCGCGCGTGGATCTTCACCTCGGCTACGCTGTCGGTGAAGGGCAACTTCATGCACTACGCCGCCCAGCTTGGGTTGGATGCGGGCAAGTCGCTCACGCTGGCGAGTCCGTTCGACTATCAGAATCAGAGCTTGCTATACGTGCCGCGCGGCTTGCCCCAACCCTCCGCGCCGAACTTTACCGATGCCGTGCTCGACGCCGCGTTGCCCGTGCTCGAAGTGAGCGGTGGCCGGGCGTTCGTGCTGTGTACGACGCTGCGCGCGGTGAATCGCGCAGCAGAGCGTCTGCGCGAGGAGTTCGAGCGTCGCGGTTGGCCGTACCCGTTGCTGGTGCAGGGCGAAGCCAGCCGTACCGAACTGCTCGACCGTTTCCGCGCGCTGGGGAACGCGGTGCTCATCGGTAGCCAGAGTTTCTGGGAAGGTGTGGACGTGCGCGGCGAGGCGCTCTCGCTCGTCATCATCGACAAGCTGCCGTTTGCGCCGCCTGACGACCCGGTGCTGGCCGCACGTCTCGACGCATTGACGAAGAAGGGGCTGAGCCCGTTTGCCGTTCACCAATTGCCGCAGGCCGTGATTACGCTGAAGCAGGGCGCGGGACGATTGATTCGCTCCGAGGCCGATCGCGGCGTGCTGATGATTTGCGATCCGCGTCTGGTGGATAAGCCTTACGGGCGTCGGATCTGGCAGAGTCTGCCGCCGTTCAAGCGCACGCGGGAGTTGCCGATTGTGCGCGGTTTCTTCGACGAGATGGCGGCGGAGGCCGGCGGCTGACGACTGTTCGTCCCGTATGTACATAGAAAAAGCCAGACGTCGATGCGTCTGGCTTTTTTGTTGCGGGATTTAAGCCGGAAGGTCGTTAGCCGGGAAGGGCATCCAGCCATCGCCCGATGACGGCCGGTGCGACCTCCGACAGGCGTGCGTGATGCACGCGTGCATCGTTGCGCAACGTTGTCGGGTCGATCTTGGCGGTGCCGAGTTCGCAGGCGTGGCCGACGAGCCAGGACTCGATGCAGGCGGCATCGGCTTCCAGATGAAATTGCAGACCGAGTGCGTGATCGCCCATCGCGAAGGCCTGATTTTCGCCAATCGCAGTGCGAGCGAGATGCGTCGCGCCCGGTGGAATGTCGAACTGATCCCCGTGCCAGTGCAGCACGCTGGCGTTGCCAAGGGCGGCAAGCGGAGACGATTGTCCGGCTTCGGTCAGCGTCAGCGGCGCGTAACCGATTTCTTTCACCCCTAGCGGATAGACCTTTGCACCCAGCGCGCGCGCCATCAACTGCGCGCCGAGGCAAATACCCAGAATCGGCTTGTTAGCGCTCAGGCGTGCTCTCACCAGCGCAAGCTCATTTGCGATAAACGGGTGAATCACGTCGTCGAACGCCCCGATCGGACCGCCGAGTACCACCAGCAGGTCGGGCGCAAGGACGTCGACGGCGCGAAGGTCCGCGAGCGGTGCATCGACATACTCGATGCGGTAACCGCGTTGGGCGAAGTACGGCGCCAGGGTGCCGAGGTCTTCGAAGTGCACGTGGCGCAAGGCCAGCAGTGTCTTGTCGGGGGCGGGGGTGGTGCTCACAAAACGAACTCCTGTCGAGGGATCGTCATGACGACGGGAAACAAAAAACCCCCGCATAGGCGAGGGCTTTTCGATGCATTCGAACCGGCAACCGGCTTAACGCCAGATCTGCCACCAGGACTTCTTGTCGCCCGGATTGTTGTCGATGCGACGGCCGACCGTGAGGTAGCCGCTGTTCGGGTAGGTCTTTTCCATCACGCGGCGAGCGTCGTCACGCAGTTCGGTCATGCCGAGTTTGTCGTACGACTTGATCATGATGCCGAGGGCATCTTCCAGCGCCGGTGCCTGATCGTAGTCCTGCAAGGCGGTCTGCGCGCGGTTCACAGCGGCCAGATACGCGCCACGGCGATAGTAGTACTCGGCGGCGTGCACTTCGTGGGCGGCCATCGCGTTCACGGCGTAACGCATGCGCAGGGCGGCATCGTTCGCGTACTTGCTCGTCGGGTAGTGCTCGACCAGGTACTTGAAGCTGTCATACGCGGCACGCAGCGCCTTCGGATCGCGCTCGCTCAGATCCTGACCCGAGAAGCGGCCGAACAGGCCGAGGTCGTCGTTGAAGTTGATCAGGCCCTTGAGGTAATAGGCGTAATCGATCGACGGGCTGTCCGGATGCAGACGAATGAAGCGATCGACGGCCGTGAGCGCCTGAGCCGGCTCGTTGTCCTTGTAATAGGAGTAGGCCGTGTTGATCTGGGCCTGTTGAGCGTGCGGGCCGAACGGGTCGCGCCCTTCGAGCAACTCGTAGTACTTGGCGGCTTTCGTATAGTCGCCGCCGTCGAAGCTGTCCTTGGCTTCCGAGTATAATTTGTTCGTCGACCAGCTGGCCGTTTCGTCGACCTTCTCCGGCAGAATGCCACAGGCGGCCATGCTGCCGACCACAATCGCGGCCAGCGTCAGATGTTTGACAAGTTTCAGGGCTTGCATGCTCGTTGGCTTCACTTCTCGATGACCCGTTCAATAGTGCCGGATTATAGCGTAACCGCCTCATTTGCCACGGAAAATGCGGAGGATTCGTCAGACGACGATTTCGACTCGCTTCCGGGGGCTTTCTCAGACCCCATCCAAAGCGCCGTAACAGACGCAACTTCTTCGATTCCCGAGTCTTCCGCCGCCGCGCCGCTCGTCGCGACATTGCCCGACGCGCTCGCCGGCGAGCGTCTCGACAAGGCGCTGGCGCAGTGCTTCCCGGAATATTCCCGCAGCCGCCTTCAGGCCTGGGTCGAAGACGGCCGCGTCACGCTCGACGGCGAAACCGCCAAGGTCCGCCAGAAAGTGGCCGGTGGCGAAGCGGTGGTCATTACCCCCGCAGCACTCCCCGAACAACTGGCGTTCGCGCCGGAGCCGGTACCGCTCGACGCTGTCTATGAGGACGCCACGCTCGCCGTCTTCAATAAGCCCGCAGGCCTTGTCGTTCACCCGGCGGCAGGCAACTGGTCCGGCACGCTGCTCAACGGCCTGCTGCATCGTTATGGGCAAGCGGCCGCCGACCTGCCGCGTGCAGGCATCGTCCACCGGCTGGACAAAGAGACGTCCGGCCTGATGGTGGTCGCGCGCACGCTGGTCGCCCAGACGGATCTGGTCCGCCAGTTGCAGGCGCGCTCCGTCAAGCGGCATTACGCCGCGCTGGTATGGGGGCGCCCGCCGCTGCGTACCGTCGTGGACGCGCCGATTGGCCGCGATCCGCGTGAGCGCACGCGCATGGCGGTCGTGCAGGGGCAGGGCGGCAAGCCGGCGCGCACCCGGGTGGTGACGGTCGCGAGCGCAGAATGGGAAGGATCCCCGATTTCGCTAGTGCTTTGCTCGCTGGACACGGGGCGTACGCACCAGATTCGCGTTCATCTTTCCCATCTTGGGCATTCGCTGCTGGGCGATCCGCTCTATAAGCCGCGTCACAAGCGTCCGGCGCTGCCGGGTGGCTTTGCGCGGCAGGCGCTGCACGCGTGGCGTCTGGGGTTGATCCATCCCGAGGACGATGCCGCCATGCATTGGCAAGCGCCGCTGCCGGACGACATGCGTGAACTCATGCGCGCGCTCGGCCTCGAATTCGACTTCACAACGCTCCCCGATTCGCTCGATGACTTCTTCCCTGCCTGAGCAAGACAGCAAGTTCGATAGCGCGCAAGACACGATGCCCGCAGACTGGATCGTTCCCGACTGGCCGGCCCCGGCGAACGTTCGCGCCGTGTTCACGACGCGGGCGGGCGGCGTCAGTCAAGGGCCGCAGGCCACGTTCAACCTCGGTTACAAGGCGGACGACGATCCCGAAGCCGTGCGTACGAATCGTGCGTTGCTGGCCGCGAGGACGGGTGTGCCGTCGGCATGGGTCGCGCAGGTTCACGGCCCGCGCGTGGTCGATGCACTGGCCGCATTCGACGCCGTGAACGCCGGTGAGCCGCTACAGGCGGACGCCAGCGCGACCGACGCCGTCGGGCTGGCGAGCACGATCATGGTGGCGGACTGCCTGCCGGTGCTGCTGTGCGACGCGCAAGGGCGCGCCGTGGCGGCGGCACATGCGGGCTGGCGGGGGCTTTGCGCAGGTGTCATCGAGCAGACAGTACAGGCGTTGCGCTCGCGGTTGCAGAAATCCGGGCAGAACGATGGCGACGATGGCGCGCAAGTGATCGCATGGCTCGGTCCGTGCATCGGGCCGACGGCGTTCGAAGTGGGACCGGAGGTGCGCGAAGCGTTCCTCGGCGCGGCGACCCCGCAGGAGCGGGACGCAACGGCTGCGGCCTTCGTCCCCCATGGCGATCCGGACGCTGGCAAATCGCTGGCGGATCTGTGTGCGCTGGCACGCTTGCGCCTCGCGCGTGAGGGCGTGACGAGCGTTTCGGGCGGAACGTGGTGCACCGTCGGCGATCCGGCGCGCTTTTACTCCTATCGTCGCGATCGGACGACGGGACGCATGGCCGCGCTGGTCTGGCGCGTTAGCTGAAGCGCTACTCCGCGTCATCGGGTCGCAGCGCGCGCGTGCGCCGCGCGCGGCTTCCCGCGATGTACAGGATGAGGAGCGCCGGCCCGATCCCGCCGAACAGGAAGATGGCAATGCCCAGCCACGCAGACGGCGCGGTGATGGCGACCATGCCAATGACGTAGAGCCAGCCGAGAAGAACAATGATCATCGGGACAAGTCGGGGCAAACGCGCATTCAAAAATGGGTAAGGCGACGGGACAATGCACCCAGGACGTTCGCCGCAAAGATTGACACGCCTGCGCGCGCACGCAAGAATGCTTCACAGGCGGGGCGCATCGCTCATAAAGTGAAGCACGCCGCCGCGTTTCGGGCGCCGGCCCTGAACGCAACGGACGTGACACTCAGGCTACCATGAATCGCGCCAGTGCCAACTTCGATCCGGCCTCGTTTGCCGCCTCGTTTGCCCAGCAGTTTCCCTCCGCTTCGCTCTCCGCTCAGGACATGTCGCAGTGGTTCAAGGCCGCCCAACAATTGTTCGGCGCGTTGCCGGGATCTGCTGGCCCGTCATCTTTCGCTGCGAATGGTGCAGCGGCTGCCGCGAACCCGTTCGCGGGGCTTTTCGAACTTTTCGGTAAATCAGGCACCATGCCGCAGCCGACGTCGTTGCACGTCGACCCTGCGAGACTGAACGAGCTTCAGTCGGAATACGCCCGCGACTTTGCCGAACTCGTCGCCAGCTTCAATCAACCCGGTCTCGATACGGCCCCTGCACTCGGGGACCGTCGCTTTGCCGGCGAGGGCTGGCGCAATCCGTTCTACGCGCTGCCCGCTGCGCTCTATCTGCTCAACGGTCGCTTCCTGATGCGCATGGCCGAACTGGTCGACGCCGATGCGAAGACACGCGAGCGCATTCGCTTCGCGGTCGAGCAATGGGTCGCCGCAAGCTCGCCCGCGAACTTCATTGCCACGAACCCGGATGCACAGCAGCGGCTCGTGCAGACGCACGGCGATAGCCTGCTGGCGGGCATGCAGCACCTGCTCGTCGACATGGGCAAGGGCAAAGTGTCGCAGACCGATGAGGCGGCCTTCGAAGTCGGACGTAATGTTGCGACGACCGAAGGTGCCGTGGTCTTCGAGAACGACCTGATTCAGCTCATTCAGTACAAGGCGCTCACGCCGACGGTGCACCAACGCCCGTTGCTGATCGTGCCGCCTTGCATCAACAAGTTCTACATCCTCGATCTCCAGCCCGAGAATTCGCTGGTGCGTTACGCCGTGGAGCAGGGCCACACGGTGTTCGTCGTATCGTGGCGCAACCCCGATGCATCGCTCGCCCACAAGAACTGGGACGACTACGTCGGCGAAGGCCCGATTGCCGCCATCGACGTAGTGCGCGAGATCAGCGGCCAGCCGCAGATCAACGCACTCGGCTTTTGCGTGGGTGGCACGTTGCTGGCCGCAGCACTCGCTGTGCTCGCCGCCAAGGGGCAGACGGGGCGCAAGTCGCCGGTCGCCAGCGTGACGTTGCTCACGACGCTGTTGGACTTCTCCGATACCGGCGTGCTTGACGTTTTCGTCGACGAGCCGCATGTCCAATTCCGCGAACAGACGATCGGTGGCGGTCTCGGCCAGCCGCCGGGACTGATGCGCGGCGTCGAGCTTGCCAACACGTTCTCGTTCCTGCGTCCGAACGATCTGGTCTGGAATTACGTCGTCGACAGCTATCTGAAAGGCAATGCGCCGCAGCCTTTCGACCTGCTGTACTGGAATGGCGACGGCACGAATCTGCCCGGCCCGATGTTCTGCTGGTATCTGCGTCACCTTTATTTGCAGAACGAACTGAAACAACCCGGTGCGATCCAGACCTGCGGCGTGCCCGTCGATCTGGGGGCCATCGAGGCGCCGGCATACGTGTTCGGCTCGCGCGAAGATCACATCGTGCCGTGGACGTCGGCGTTCCGTTCGTTGCCGTTGCTCGGCGGCGAGCGTCGCTTCGTGCTGGGCGCGTCGGGTCACATCGCAGGGGTGGTCAATCCGCCGGTGAAGAAGAAACGCAGCTATTGGCGCAACGACGATGTCGGTGTCGACGCGAGCGACTGGCTGGCCGGGGCGACGGAGCATCCGGGAAGCTGGTGGACCGACTGGAGCGATTGGCTCGCAGGCTACGCCGGCAAACGCGTTAAAGCGCAAAATGCGTATGGTAATGTTGCTTATGCACCCATTGAACCGGCGCCCGGGCGTTATGTGAAGGCAAAAGCGTGAAGGCGAAAGCCTGAGCGAACGGGCATCCCCCCTGGTTCGAACCCATTGAAAAAGAGGAATGAGACATGTCGGATATCGTGATTGTGTCGGCTGCCCGTACGGCGGTCGGTAAGTTTGGCGGCTCGCTGGCCAAGGTGGCCGCACCGGATCTGGGGGCGATCGTGATCGACGAAGTCCTCAAGCGCGCGAAGTTGAAGGGCGAGGACATCAGCGAAGTCATCATGGGTCAGGTGCTGACCGCCGGCTCGGGCCAGAACGTGGCGCGTCAGGCGTCGATCAAGGCCGGCCTGCCGGCCATGGTGCCGGCCATGACCATCAACAAGGTGTGCGGCTCGGGCCTGAAGGCCGTGATGCTCGCGGCCAACGCGATCACCGCCGGTGAAGCCGATATCGTCGTGGCGGGCGGTCAGGAGAACATGAGCGCCGCACCGCACGTGCTGCCGGGTTCGCGCGACGGATTCCGTATGGGCGATGCGAAGCTGATCGACACGATGATCGTCGACGGCCTGTGGGACGTGTACAACCAGTACCACATGGGGATCACGGCCGAGAACGTGGCCAAGGAATACGGCATCACGCGCGAGATGCAGGATGCGTTTGCCGCCGCTTCGCAGAACAAGGCGGAAGCTGCGCAAAAAGCAGGCCGTTTCGACGCTGAAATCGTGCCGGTCTCGATTCCGCAGCGCAAGGGCGATCCAGTCGTCTTCAACACCGATGAGTTCGTGCGTCACGGCGTGACGGCGGAGTCGCTGGCCGGTCTGAAGCCCGCCTTCTCGAAGGACGGTACGGTGACGGCCGCCAACGCGTCGGGCATCAACGACGGCGCAGCTGCCGTGGTCGTGATGTCGGCCAAGCGTGCCGAGCAACTGGGCCTCACGCCGCTCGCGCGCATCGTCGCGTACGCGAACGCGGGCGTCGATCCGTCGGTCATGGGCATCGGCCCGGTGCCGGCATCGCAGCGCTGCCTCGCCCGTGCGGGCTGGAAGGCGAGCGATCTGGATCTGATGGAAATCAACGAAGCCTTCGCTGCACAGGCGCTGGCGGTGAACAAGCAGATGGGCTGGGACACGTCGAAGATCAACGTGAACGGCGGCGCCATCGCCATCGGACACCCGATCGGTGCGTCGGGCTGCCGTATTCTCGTCACGCTGCTGCATGAAATGGCACGCCGCGATGCCCGTCGCGGGCTGGCGTCGCTGTGTATCGGCGGTGGCATGGGCGTGGCGCTGGCGGTGGAGCGCGTCTGACGTTTTGAGATTGACGCGTGCAAGCGTTAGTCGTTTGAGCCGCAGAAGAATCGGTGTCGCCCGTGTGTGCAATGCGCACGGGTTCGCACCGAAGTAGTCAGGAGACGAAAGGCACGCGTGGGAACGCGCGGCCTGCGCGTCGGTCAATTGGCAGTCGCAACAGGCGGCAGTTTGCCGTTATTTTGGGGGAAGCGTTCCATGACTCAACGCATTGCATATGTGACAGGCGGGATGGGCGGTATCGGTACGTCTATTTGCCAGCGGCTGTACAAAGATGGCTTCAGGGTGGTGGCCGGTTGCGGTCCGAACTCGCCGCGCCGCGTGAAGTGGCTGGAGGATCAGAAGGCGTTGGGTTTCGATTTCGTTGCCTCCGAAGGCAACGTCGGCGACTGGGAGTCCACGAAGGCAGCGTTCGACAAGGTCAAGTCGGAAGTCGGTGAAATCGACGTGCTGGTGAACAATGCCGGCATCACGCGCGATACCGTGTTCCGCAAGATGACCCGTGAAGACTGGGATGCCGTCATCGACACCAACCTCACGAGCCTGTTCAACGTCACGAAGCAGGTGATCGAGGGGATGTGCGAGCGCGGCTGGGGCCGCATCATCAACATCTCGTCGGTGAACGGTCAGAAGGGCCAGTTCGGTCAGACGAACTACGCGACCGCGAAGGCCGGTATTCACGGCTTCACGATGTCGCTGGCGCAGGAAGTGGCGACCAAGGGCGTGACGGTCAACACGGTGTCGCCGGGCTACATCGGCACGGACATGGTGCGCTCGATCCGTCAGGACGTGCTCGACAAGATCGTGGCAACCATTCCGGTCAAGCGTCTGGGCGAGCCGGGCGAGATCGGTTCGATCGTCGCGTGGCTGGCTTCGGACGATTCGGGCTTTTCGACGGGCGCAGACTTCTCGCTCAACGGCGGCCTGCACATGGGCTAAGCGGTGACGGGGCGCATGGCCACTGCGGGCCGCAGCAGGTACAGCGCCTCGAATCGGGTTAGGGCTTTGCCGCATAGCAGCAAACCCCCTAGAATCGATAATATGTGATTAACCCCGACCGCCGGTCGGGGTAGTCCTTCAAAAAACGCAGGAAACCCACCGCATGACCGCGAGCAAGAAGACTGACGAACGCCTGATCAAAAAGTATCCGAACCGGCGTCTGTACGATACCCAAACCAGTACGTACATCACCCTTGCCGATGTGAAGCAACTGGTGCTCGAGACCGAGGAGTTCAAGGTCGTCGACGCCAAGACGGGCGAGGACCTGACCCGCAGCATCCTGCTGCAGATCATTCTGGAAGAAGAGACCGGCGGCGTGCCGATGTTCTCGAGCGCCATGCTGGCCCAGATCATCCGCTTCTACGGCCACGCGCTGCAGGGCATGATGGGCACGTACCTCGAGAAGAATATCCAGACCTTCATCGAGATTCAGAGCAAGCTGGCCGATCAGTCGAAGGGCATCTACGAAGGTGCGACCTTCAACCCTGACGTCTGGGCGCAATTCATGAACATGCAGGCGCCGATGATGCAGGGCATGATGACCAACTACATCGAACAGTCGAAGAACCTGTTTGTGCAGATGCAGGAGCAGATGCAGAGCCAGGCGAAGAACATGTTCAGCACGTTCCCGTTCCCGGGTACCCCGGGCGCGCCGGGTACGCCGGGTACCCCGGGCCGGGACCCGAACAAAAAGCCCTGAACGAGGCTTTTTGACGACGGGCATCGACCGGAGATGGACGGTGCCTGCGAACGCGGCAGTGTGGCGTGGGGCGCACACTGCCGACGATTTGACCCGATCGGCTGCGTTGCGGCGCAATAGTTGGAACGAACGGCAGACGATCAGGGTAAAATGCGCGGTTATTCAGCCGGTTACGTCGCATCAGACGTAGAAGACGCATGACGCCAACGGTGTCGCGTACCGGTCGACCGTTACAAGCATCTACTACATCAGGATTTCGCCCCATGTCCCGCCCATCGCCCGCCGGCACCCCCAAGGTCGGCTTCGTTTCGCTCGGCTGCCCCAAGGCTTTGGTCGACTCCGAGCAGATCCTGACCCAACTCCGCGCCGAAGGCTACGACATTGCCGGTACCTATGACGGTGCCGATCTCGTCGTGGTCAACACCTGTGGCTTCATCGACGACGCCGTGCAGGAAAGCCTCGATGCCATCGGCGAAGCACTGGCCGAGAACGGCAAGGTGATCGTCACCGGCTGTTTGGGCGCGAAGAAAGACGCCGCCGGTCAGGACATCGTGAGCGCCGTGCACCCGAAGGTGCTCGCCGTCACCGGTCCGCACGCCGTGGGTGAGGTGATGAGCGCAGTGCACACGCACCTGCCCAAGCCGCACGATCCGTTCACCGATCTCGTTCCGCCGGCTGGCATCAAGCTCACGCCGCGTCACTACGCCTATCTGAAAATTTCCGAAGGCTGCAACCATCGCTGCACGTTCTGCATCATCCCGTCGATGCGAGGCGATCTCGATTCGCGCCCGGTCGCGGAAGTGATGCTCGAAGCCGAGAACCTGTTCAAGGCAGGCGTCAAGGAGCTGCTGGTGATCTCGCAGGACACCAGTGCGTATGGCGTCGACGTGAAGTACCGCACCGGCTTCTGGGCTGGCCGTCCGCTCAAGACGCGCATGACCGAACTGGTGACCGCGCTGGGCGAACTGGCCAAGCAATACGGTGCATGGGTGCGTCTGCACTACGTCTATCCGTATCCGCACGTCGACGAGATCATTCCGCTGATGGCCGAAGGCCACATCCTTCCGTATCTCGACGTGCCGCTGCAACACGCCCACCCGGACGTGCTCAAGCGCATGAAGCGTCCGGCCTCGGGCGAGAAGAATCTGGAGCGCATTCAGGCCTGGCGCAAGATGTGCCCGGACCTGACGATCCGCAGTACGTTCATCGCCGGTTTCCCGGGCGAGACCGAAGCCGAATTCGAATACATGCTGGACTTCCTGCGCGAAGCCGAACTCGACCGCGTGGGCTGCTTCGCCTATTCGCCGGTCGAAGGCGCACGCGCCAACGAACTGCCGGGTGCATTGCCGGACGAAGTGCGTGAAGAGCGCCGTGCACGCTTCATGGAAGTGGCCGAGGAGATTTCGGCCGAGCGTCAGCAGCGCAAGATCGGCAAGACGATTCAGGTGATCGTCGACGAAATCAATCAGGACGGCGGCATCGCCCGCTCGGCCGCCGATGCCCCGGAAATCGACGGCCTCGTGTACATCGAGCCGACCGCCAAGGCGGCGAAGCGCCTCAAGGTCGGCGAGTTCGTCAACGTCGAAGTCACCGGTGCCGACGGTCACGATCTGTGGGGCGAGGTGGTCTGATGACGCAGCAGGATTCGAAAACGGTGCAAACGATGCAAACGCCGCAAGTGCTCGCGATGGGCGAAGCGATGGTCGAGTTCAACCAGTCGCCCGATGATGCCCGTCGCTATCTGCAAGGCTTTGGCGGCGACACGTCCAACTTCGCCATTGCCGCGCGCCGTCAGGGCGTGAGCACGGGCTTCGTGAGCGCCGTGGGCGACGACCTCTTCGGCCGCATGCTGCTCGATCTGTGGCGCGACGAACAGGTCGATACGCGTTACGTGCGCGTTGACGGCCAGTCGCCGACCGGCGTCTATTTCGTCTCGCACGACGATAACGGCCACCACTTCGACTATCTGCGCGCAGGTTCTGCTGCGAGCCGCTATCACGCGCAGGATCTGCCTTGCGAGGCGCTGGCGGGCGCACAGTTTCTGCATCTGTCGGGCATCAGCCTGGCGATCAGCGTGAACGCCTGCGACGCCGCCTTCGACGCCATGTCGAAGATTCGCGCCGCCGGCGGCAAAGTGTCGTTCGACACGAATCTGCGTCTCAAACTGTGGCCGCTCGCCCGCGCGCGCGCCACGATGCGTGAAGCGTTCAGCCTGACCGACGTCTGCCTGCCGAGCTGGGACGACGTGACGGCGGTCACCGGCCTGGAAGACCGCGACGCGATTCTCGACGAACTGCTCTCCCACGGTGTGAAGGTCGTGGCGCTCAAGCTCGGACGTGAGGGCTGCTACGTCGCGACCCCGCAGGAGCGTCGCATCGTCGCACCGTACCCGGTGCAGGCCGTCGACGCCACGGGCGCAGGCGATTGCTTCGGCGGCGCTTTCATCGCGCGTCTGGCGCTGGGCGACGATCCGTTCGCCGCTGCGCGTTACGCCAACGTCTGCGCGGCACTCTCGACCACCGGTTACGGTGCGGTCGCGCCGGTGCCGAGCGCCGAGCAGGTGCTCAAGCAACTGGCGAGCTAAACGGCGAATCCATTGAGGGAAGGGGCAGCGCGGTGCAAGCGCTGTCATCGAAGTTTCCCTCCAATGCGCCTGCCATCGAGGTAACCCCTACGGCGCTATACTCGTTGCAAACCTATATCCACCCGGAGAAGAGACATGGAACGAGAGGTCGTGATCGTCAGTGGTGTACGTACCGCGATTGGTGATTTTGGCGGCAGCCTGAAGGACTTCGCGCCGACGCAGCTCGGCGCCATCGTCGCCCGCGAGGCCATGGCCCGCGCGCAGGTCGGCGGTGAAGACGTCGGACACGTCGTGTTCGGCAACGTCATCCACACAGAACCCAAAGACATGTATCTGGCACGTGTGGCTTCCATTGAAGCCGGCGTGAGCCAGCACGCCCCCGCGATGACCGTGAACCGTCTGTGCGGCTCCGGCCTGCAGGCGGTGGTCTCGGCGGCACAATCGATCCTGCTCGGCGACACCGATGTGGCGATGGCGGGCGGCGCGGAGAGCATGAGCCGTGCGCCGTATGTGATGCCCGGCGCACGCTGGGGCACGCGCATGGGCGAGTCGCGTCTCGTCGACATGATGCTGGGTGCGTTGCACGATCCGTTCGCGAACATCCACATGGGGGTGACGGCGGAGAACATCGCGAAGAAGTGGGGTATTACGCGCGAAGATCAGGACAATCTCGCCGTGGAATCGCACCAGCGCGCCGCACGTGCCATGGCGGCGGGTTACTTCAACGATCAGATCGTGCCGATCACGCTGAAGTCGAAGAAGGGCGACGTGGCCTTCACGACCGACGAGCACGTGCGGGCGGACGTCACTCTGGCCGACATGGCGAAGCTGCGCCCCGTGTTCGAAAAGGATGGCACCGTCACTGCCGGCAACGCGTCCGGTCTGAACGACGCGGCCGCCGCACTCATTCTGATGGAACGCGCTGAAGCCGAGCGACGTGGTGCGAAGCCGCTCGCGCGTCTGGTGAGCTACGCACACGCCGGCGTCGATCCGAACTACATGGGTATCGGCCCCGTGCCGGCGTCGCGCAAGGCGCTGGAGCGTGCCGGCCTGAAGGTCGACGACATCGACGTGGTGGAGGCTAACGAGGCCTTCGCGGCGCAGGCCTGCGCGGTCACGCGTGATCTCGGCTTCGATCCCGCCAAAGTGAACCCGAACGGCTCCGGCATTTCGCTGGGCCACCCGATCGGTGCGACGGGCGCGCTCATTACCGTCAAGGCACTGCACGAGTTGCAGCGCATCGGCGGCCGGTATGCACTGGTGACCATGTGTATCGGCGGCGGTCAGGGCATTGCGGCCGTGTTCGAGCGCGTGTAAGTTACTCCCGGGGGCCGGCGTTGTTGCCGGCCCAAGCCTTTTCCGGAGCCGTGATGACGCAAGACAACCGCAAGCCCCTCGACAAGCCGGAAGCCAACGGCTGGCACTGGCAAACCAATATTCTGCACACCGACACACAGTTGCCCGCCGGTTTCTCGGCCATGCCGGTGCCGGTGGCGCGCGCGTCGACGGTGGTCTTCCCCGATCTGGCGGCCATGCGCTCGCTCGACTGGAAGAACGACAGCCAGTGGCGCTACGGTCTGCATGCCACGCCCACGTCGATGGAGCTGATGCGACGCCTCGCGGCGCTCGAAGGCGGCAAGCACTGCTTACTCTTCCCTTCGGGGCTGTCCGCCATCTCCAACGTGTACTTCGGGCTCATCAAGAGCGGCGACGACGTGCTGATTCCCGACAACGCCTACGGCCCGAATCGCGATCACGGCGACTGGCTGGCACAGGCGTGGGGGATCACGGTGCGCTACTACGATCCGATGATCGGTGACGGCATCGGCGCACTGATTCAGCCGAATACGAAGCTGATCTGGTTGGAAGCGCCAGGCTCGGTGACGATGGAAGTGCCGGACATTCCCGCCATTGCGCGCGTGGCCCGTGAGCGTGGTGTGCTCACCGCCATCGATAACACGTACTCCGCCGGGCTGGCGTTCCGTCCATTCGATCATGGTGTGGACATCTCGGTGCAGGCGCTGACCAAGTACCAATCGGGCGGTAGCGACATTCTGATGGGCGGCGTCGTGACCATCGACGACGACATTCACCATCGTCTGAAGCAAGCGCGCATGCGCTTGGGCGTCGGGGTGTCGGCCGACGATTGCAGTCTCGTACTGCGCAGCCTCGGTAACCTGCAATTGCGCTTCGAAGCGCACGACCGGTCCGCCATGACGCTGGCCACCTGGCTGGGAACGCGTCACGAGATCGCCGCCGTGCTGCATCCCGCGTTCGAAGACTGCCCGGGCTATCAACATTTCCGGCGCGACTTTACGGGCGCGGGCGGCCTGTTCTCGGTGGTGTTCGACGAGCGCTACTCGCAAGCACAGATCGATGCCTTCATCGAAGGACTGCGCCTGTTCAAGATCGGTTTCAGCTGGGGCGGGGCGCATAGCCTTGCACTGCCGTATCGCGTGCCGTCCATGCGCACGGCCACGCCGTGGCCGCATAAGGGCGGTCTGGTGCGCTTCTATGTGGGTCTGGAAGACGTGCGCGATCTGCAAGCCGATATCGAAGCCAGCCTGAAGGCGCATCTCGGCGGCTGAGCGCCTTGTCGGCATGCATGGCACCGGAATTGGGTGCCATGCCTCGCGAAGAGGGTGACGGACGCCTCACGGCGTCCGTACACGAGCGTCGCACTCGCGACGTTCAGTGGCTGCGAAATAGAGAGAGCAGCCCGTCGAGTCCCACGTGGTTGAACGCCACCGACGCCTTCTCGCGCACCACCGGCTTCGCACGGAACGCTACCGACAGTCCGGCGATCGCCATCATCTGAAGATCGTTCGACCCGTCGCCCATCACGACGGCTTGTGACGGCGTCGCGCCAAACTGCGCGGCCACTTCGGTCACCGTGCGTGCCTTGACTTCCGCATTGACGATCTCGCCCAGCACGCGTCCGGTGAGTTTACCGTCGACGATTTCCAGCGTATTCGCCCGCGTCACATCGAGATTCAGGCGTGCCTTCAGGCGATCCGTGAAGAACGTGAAGCCCCCGGAAACCAGCAAGGTGCGGATGCCGAGTGCCTGTACGCCACGCAGCATCTTCTCGGCACCGGGAGAGAGTTGCAGACGTTCTTCGTAGACCTTCTCCAGCGCGCTGGCGTCGAGCCCCTTGAGCAGCGCCACGCGCCGCGTCAGGCTTTCGTTGAAATCCTTGATCTCGCCGCGCATGGCGGCTTCGGTAATCGCCGAGACTTCCGCTTTCAGACCGCAGTAATCCGCGATTTCGTCGATGCACTCGATGGTAATGAGCGTCGAGTCCATGTCCATGGCCACGAGCTTGAAGTCCGTCAATCGACGTGCGCTGTCGACAATGGCGATGTCGACCGGATACTGCTGCGCCAGCGTTGTCATGCCAGCGCGCAGTGCAGGGGTATCGGCGATATCGCGAAAACGGACGGCACCTTGCGCCACGTCAGGCGTCAAGCCCGGCACCAGCGACTGAAGGGCCGATAGTGCAGCGCTCAGGCCACCGGCGCGCTGTGTTGTGGTGCCCGCATCGGGGGCGGTCGGAGCGGTGGGCCCCAGTATGACGAGGTCGTGAGCCATCTGAAAAGTCTGAGTGAGTGTGCGCAGCGGGCGTTCGAAGCTGGCCCCAAGGGGCCGACGCGCGCGACTGGTTTCGCATTTTACAGCGATGCACCCCCACCAGCACCATTTCCCAATGGCTGCGCGTTGAGCGAAAAGTGAACTCAGACGGGTTGACGTCGGCAGGAGTATTTGGGCGCAGGCAGCAGATACGGCAGCAGATACCGGTCGTCAACCGAGGGCAGGGGACATGCACATGCAGATCTCGTCACAGTTTCGATTCTTCGGACCGCCATCCGGCATGTCCGCGCTTCAGAGCGAACCACGGCTGGACGCGGAGGCATCGCAGCGAACGAACAACGTGCCTCCAGCGCGATGTGATCCGATGGCCGACGCGCCATGGAGCGCGCGTGTCGTGCATGCCCTCGTGTCGGCACCCGCGTCGGTGTGGGGGCCAGACGACATCGTCGAGTGCGATGGTCAGCTGTTCCACATTTGGGTGGAGTCACCGTTCGACGCGCTGCCGAAACTCAAAGTCAACGAGACCGCCCTTAACGGCGTTCGATCGGAGGTCGCGGGCTACCTCAAGCCCTCCGACAAATCGACCCTCGCGCCGAAGACGACGGAAAAATACGTGACCCGTGCACCTCGTCGTACCGGCGATCCACTTGTGGATCCGAGTCTGGTGAAATGGGAAACGGTGGTGTCGCAATGGCAAGCCGTCCGCTACGGTGTCGAGGCAAACGAGACAGCGACGTTGCACGGTTCGCTTCAAACGACAACATCCGCTTCGGCCACGCTGTTGGAACACGGCGTGAGCGAGGTAGCCCCTTCGACGGTAGCGTTGCAGCAATGTTGGACGCCCGCATTCGAGGCTGCGCTCAAGAACGTCTTCGAGCGCGTGGAAGCAGGCCTGCTGCTCTGGCACTTCGGGCGTGTGCCGCAGGTCCAGCGATCCCTGATGCTCTCTCGTCTTCATCGAACCTGCGGCGTGGGCACGATCAGGCTCAACGATGTACGGATCGGTGGCGTTGTGGCAATGAAAGGCGATCAGGGGCATATGCTCCTGTCGCTCACCACGGGGGAGGCATTGTGGCGTGGCAGCACGGACGTAGCCATCAATCCGGATCTGCGTGCGTTCCTGGCGCGCCACCTGAGCGATGCTGACGCAGCGACGCTCGCGCATGTGATGGTGGATGGGGGCGACCCGTCTCAAGGACTCGCGGTTTGCGAAATCGTCTTTGAGACACCAACGCCGGATTTCACGGTGCTCGTACAGCGCGCAAAGCAGTGGTTCGAAGATCGGATCACGCGCGGCGGGAACGTCCCTGTCGAGCGAGATCACGATCTGTTGTACCTGATCGCGCAGGCAGCGCGGCACACGTCCGATGATGAAGGGCAGGCGATCGTCGCGCTGGTCAGAGCGCTCGTCGCGCCGGGCGAGAACCGCTATGTGCCCACCGATCACATTTTTCGAAGCGAGTCCGACGAGTGGCACGACGCGCCTAGCCTGCCATTGGCGCACTTTCTCGGCGAAACGATGGCAGGGGCGAACTTCGATGAATTTGCAGACGGCCCGCCGCCGCATCGCTCGGCCGAGCAGTGCGAACAATGCATATTGGACCTGCTTTCCCGAAGTCGGCAGCGATATAACGCTCAACGGGTACGCGGCGAAGCGGCGAATCTTGTCGAGTTCGCGCTTCGCCATGACACTTTCGGCGTCGCAATGTTGGCGCGCAGCGAGGCGGACGAGGATGAACGCTTCGGTCCCGCACTGGCCGTCGTAAGCGACGAGGTGCTGCCGGGAGGCGGCGCGGCAGAGCAAGACCCGATGGCCGACGCGTTCCGCAGGATCTTCGACACCGCCGATATACGAAGCATTCCGCCCGGGTACCGGATTTTCCTGACGGGGGAAAGTCCGCTCGACGAAGCGAGAAGCGACGTGCATCACGAGATGCTTAGTCTTGGCGGGGGGCAAGTTGCTGCGTGGTGCCGTTCGCGTGTCGAGGCACCCACGCCCGGCACCCTTCGGCGTCTGGACCTGCTGTCAAACAACGGCTTCCTCAACGTGACACGCAACGGCGCAACGCTGTCCGGTCCAACGCCGGTGACGCTGTGGGTCGAACCGGGGACGCCGGGCGTTTTCGGCGAGCGGATTGCAGCGGTGGTGCAAAGTGGTCGCCTGACGCAGACCGGCATTCGGCGCGCAATGGATGCATTCGGTTCGGATAGCGTCATCGCGACCGAACTGAAAAACAACGCGCCGGATAAGGGCGGTCGGTTCGGTCGCGACAAGACGGCGCTTGTCAATGCGATCGCGACTCGGATGCGTGCTTTGGGTGCGAGCGATATCAAGTACCGTCTGATCCTGAGTTGGACCGGGCCGAATCAGGCGTTCCCGTCGATGTCGCTTGCGCTGACAGGGAGGGCCCCGCAGTCGATGCGCGAAACCGTGTCTCCGATACGTCTTGTTGTCGATTTGTTCATGTGTCGGGCACTGGCGGCGGGTGCGCGCGAGGAAACGGCGATCCAAGGCGAGTCCGACTGGCTCGCCACGTATCGTCGGCACGCGGCGGGGCGCTGTGTGCAATACCGCGAATTCGAGAATGTTACGGAGATCGTTTCCGCCATTCGCGAGTACGAAGCGGTGCCCGGTGTTCGTGCGTACGACTGGCGAGAAGGCACGCGCACGGTCAGTGTGCCCGACTGGTCCAATGCCGCGCCGCTAGGGTGGCACCCCAACCGGATCTGATGGGGGCGCGCTGCGTCGTCAACCGGCGAGATGCGGCCGTGAGCGACTGGGCGGCAGCGTCTCGAACTTGTGCCACACGCGACGCAGATGGCGGCTCGAACCGAACCCGGCGCGCTGTGCAATGTGCTCCAGATCGAGGTGGCTGTTGCCCAGCATTTCGCGTGCGAGCGCGATGCGAAGCCGATGCAGGTAATCGATGGGCGCGACGCCCGCATGCTCGCGAAACAGCCGCGTGACGTGCCGCTCGCTCGTGCAGGCGATGTTCGCCATGGTGGCGAGCGTCCAGTCGTTCGCTGGATCGGCCGCGATGGCGTCCTGCACGCGATGCAACGCAGGATGCAGATGGTTGCGTCCTTCCAGCCAGGGCGACAGCTGCGGGTCGGCTCCGGCGCGTCGTGCGTAGACGACCATCTGCCGCGCGACAGCCGCCGCACACAGAGGACTCGTTGCATCGGCGATCAATGTCAGCATCAGATCGAGCCCGGTCGTGACGCCCGCGCTGGTCCATACGTTGCCGTCGCGCACATACAGTCGGTTGTCGGCCACGCGTGCGCCCGGTGCCAGCGACCGGAGCTGATCGCAGCTGCCGTGATGCGTGGTGCAGGCGAGCGTGTCGAGCAATCCCGCACGGGCGGCCAGCAGCGCGCCGGTACAGATGCAGGCCAACTGATGTGTCGGGCGGACGATGCGCCGAAGCCACGCGATGGCGTGGGCTTCGGCGTCGGGCAAATGCGCCTGCGCCGCATCGGCATGCGCGCCGTCGACGGTCTGAACGGGCAAGGGCTTCTCGACCGTGCCCGTGACGACCAGCCAGGCGTCGGCCGGGAGCGTGTCGGGCAGCACGTCGAGCGGCGAGAGACGCAGGCCGATGGACGTGGCGACCGACGGTTGCGTGCCGACGTAATGCAGAACAAAGCGTACCTCGTCCTGCTGGTGATTCGCGATACGCAGCGCTTCGGCCGGGGCTGCCACATCAAGCAACAGCGTGTTCGGCATGACCAGCAGGTAGACGGGTTGCAGTCGTGGCATGGCGTCGGTCGCGCAGGACAGATTCAGACAGTGGCGGATGCTGCGACGTTACACCGCCGCGAGCGCTTCCTCAACCGTCACGATACGGGCGAAACGATCCACCAGCACGGTTTCCGTGCGTTCCTTCAACTCGGCGACGGACAGCTCGCGGCCGGTGCGCGGATGCTGCATCGGGAACGTGAGCGTCGCTTCCGTCACGAAATCGACGGCGTAGCCGGCGTCGGACGCCGCACGCGTGGTCGTCTCGCAGCATTGCTCGGTGCGGATACCCGAGACGATCAGCCGCGTGATGCCGTGCTCAACGAGCCATGCGCCCAGCGTGGATCCCGCCAGCGCGCTGTGCTTGACCTTGTCCACGGTAAAGGCCGGCGAGATCTTCAGTTCTTCCAGCGTGCGCACGAAACCGGAGTCGCGCGAGAAGTGACCCGAGGCGATGTGAAAGACCTGCACGACCGGTACGCCACGTGCCACGGCACCGTCGACGAGCGCCTGTTGGCGGTCGAAGTACACGGCCAGATCGTCTTCGCGCCAGTACGGGCGTTGGCGGAACGATTCTTGTGCGTCGATGACGAGCAGCGCGGTGCGCGACGATTGGGTTTGCTGGTTTTGCGACATGAGAGGACTCCGGGGAGTGAGTGACGATGGAGCCATCTTACGGCGCAGATCGTCAGGGTGACAGAACCTCTCACGACCAGAATCGGACGGATTCGGACATTCTGCGTGAGCATCCTCAGTCATGTCGGTCGCGTTATTCCCCGGGGCCGCCGAGCCACGTCGGCCCAGGCGGCGTACCCCGGACGACGTGTCTCAGATCGCGGCGCGTACGCCGGTATTGGCCGCTTGCGCACGCTGGTAAAGCGCGGCGGCCAGCGCCACGTCCTGCGCGCCCATGCCGAGCGATTTGAACAGCGTGACGGATTCGGTGTCAGTGCGACCGGGATGCGAGCGGATGACGAGATCGCCCAACTCGGCAAGCAGGTCTTCCGGTCCGATCCGACCTTCGGCCGCCGCGGCCAGGTAGTCCCCGGATTCGTTGACGGTCGACTCGCGACGATCGACGAACAACTGAGCACGTGCCATGAGCATCGTATCGGCTTCACGATGACGCGGCGTGCTGCTGCCGACGAGATTCACGTGCGTGCCCGGTGCAATCCAGCCCGCTTGCAGCACGGGGTCGGTCGAGTTCGTCACGGTGGTCACAATGTCGGCGTCGCACACCGCCGCTTCCACGCTCTCGGCCGCTTCCAGGCGGAAGTCGTAGTTCGGCTGTTCCTTCTCGACGAACGCCTGCGCCGTCGCCAACGAACGACTCGCTACACGCACGTGCTGCAACGGCCGTGCTGCGGCGAGTGCAGCGAGATGCCAGTGGGCCTGATGTCCCGCGCCGATCAGTGCGAGTCGCGAGGCGTCGTGACGGGCGAGCAGGCGCGTCGCCAGCCCGGTCACGGCGGCCGTGCGAATGCCGGTGATCTCCGCCGCGTTCATGACGGCGAGCAGTTCGCCCGTCTCACCGCTCATCAACAGGACGCAACCCTGATGCGGGTCTCTGCCGAGCGCGCTGTTGCCCGGAAAGAACGTACCGACCTTCGCGCCGTAGACCGGCAGGCCGCTTGCCTCGCTGCCGAGAAAGGCAGGCATCATGCCGAGCAGGCCTTTCGCGCCGAGCGCTTCCGGCGGCCGGATGATCTGACGCAGCGGCAGGTGGATCTGTTCGCGCGCGAGCGCAGCGAACATGTCGGACATGACGGGGATCGCGTCAGCGACTGGCATCAGCGCGGCAATCTGCGCGGCGTCGAGGAGCAGGACGGGCGGGGAGGCGTGGGTGGCGGACATGTTTCGCTTAGCCGTTGGCTTCGGCAGCCAGTGCGGCTTCGATGTGACGGTTGAACGTGGCGGTGTCGGTGTTCGTCCCGCACAGCAGCACGCCCACACGTTTGCCCATGAGCTTGTCGCGCAGCGGGCCCATCAGTGCTGCGGTTGCCGCGGCGCATGCCGGTTCGACAGCCAGCTTCAACTGACGGAACAGCGTGAGCATACCCGCACGCATCTCGTCGTCGGTGACGGTCACGAGTTCGTCGATATGACGGCGGCACAGCGTGTAGCCGTACAGCTCGGTGTGCGGTGCCATGAGGCTGTCGGCGATGCCGGTCATCGGCCCCATCTTGATCGGGCCGCCTTGCGCGAAGCTCTGCGCCATGGCGTCGGCACCCGCCGGCTCCACGCCGTAGACCTTCACGTGCGGCGCGAACAGCTTGATGGCCGTCGCCACGCCGGCGATCAGACCGCCGCCACCGATGGGGACGATCACGGCATCGAGATTCGGGGCTTGCTGCATCCACTCGTAACCGAGCGTGGACGTGCCCAGGATCGTGCGGTATCCGTTGAACGGATGCACGAAGTAGCGGCCTTCCTCCTGTTCCACGCGCTTGACGATGTCGAACGCCTCATGGACGTTCTCCGCGAGGATCAGGTCCGCACCGTACTCGCGGCACAGTGACGAACGCGCCGGGCTGGCCGTCTTGAGCATGACGGTCTTGGCGGCCACGCCCATCGCCTGTGCGGCGTAAGCGACGGCCACGGCGTGATTGCCAGCAGACACGCACGTCACGCCGGCTTTGCGCTGTACTTCATCGAGCGAGAGAAGGTTGGAGAACGCGCCGCGTGCCTTGAACGTTCCCGACGCCTGCAAGAGTTCGTACTTGAACGTGACTTCGGTGTTGCCGAGCGTCGGAAAGTCGCGGCGCGTGAAGACGGGCGTCGTGCGCACGTAGGGTTGGAGCTTCTCGTGCAGCGCGGCGATGGCGTCTTTCGTCGGGACGGGTTGGCCGTCGATGGTCTCGTCGTGCAGGGCAGGGGTCGATTGCGTCACTTGGACTGTGTCTCCGTAGTTAGGGAATCCGAGCCGATGTCAGGACAGTGCGGGGCGGGCGCCCCGCATCGCTGCCCTGATTGTCGAACTCGGACTCAGCGCATGCCGATCTTGCGGCTGCGCAGCAGCGCGGTAATGCTGATAAGCGCTGCGAAAATCAGATAGAAGCTCGGCGCGAGCTTGTTGCCCGTCGCACCGATCAGCCACGTGATGATAAACGGTGCGAAGCCGCCGAACACGGTCGCGGCGATGTTATAGCCGAGCGAGAGGCCGGTGGTGCGCACCTGCACCGGGAACAGTTCCGTGAGCAGGGCGGGCAGCGCGCCGAAGTAGGTCGTCATCAGCAGGCCGAGCACGATCTGGAACACCATCAGCGAGCCGAACGTCGGGTTCGCGTCGAGGAAGCGGAACATCGGGTAGACGAGCACCAGCAGCGCCACGGCGGCTGCGAGCATCGGCTTGATGCGACCGTGCGTGTCCGACCAATGACCCACGATCGGTGCGACGATCAGTTGCACCACGCCGGTGAGCAGCACCGCCGAGAAGGCGGCCGACGACGGCAGACCCAGTTGCTTGACGGCGTACGTCGGCATGTAAAGCACCAGGTACGTCGCAACCGTGGCCATCACCACCACGCCGATGGCGAGCAGCAGGCGTTCCTTCTGGCTGGCGAAGGTGTCGCGCAGCGGGCTTTGCGTCGGTTCGATGTCGAGGAACTCAGGCGTCTCGTCCAGACGGCGGCGAATGTAATACGCCACCGGCCCGATCAGCAGACCGAAGAAGAACGGCACGCGCCAGCCCCACGAGGCCATCGCCTCGGGCGACAGGTTGCCGGTGAGCAACGCGCCGAAGCCGGCGGCCAGCAGCGTTGTCAAACCTTGCGACGCGACCTGCCAGCTTGAGAAGAAGCCGCGACGCGCCGGCGCGTGTTCGGCCAGAAACGCCGTTGCGCTGCCGAACTCGCCGCCGGCCGAGAAGCCCTGCACCATACGGGCGATGACGATACCGATGGGCGCGAGCACACCGATGGCGGAGTACGTCGGCATGATGGCGATGAGCAGCGTGCCGACCATCATCATCAGGATCGAGAGGGTCAGGGCCGCTTTGCGTCCCGCGCGGTCGGCGTACGCGCCGATCACGATCGCGCCTAGCGGACGCATGAAGAACGACACCCCGAACGTGCCGAGTGTGAGCAGCAGCGACACCGTGTCGTTGCCGGTCGGGAAGAACAGTTTCGCGATGGTCACGGCGAAGAAGCCATACACCACGAGATCGAACCATTCGAGCGCGTTACCGATCGAGGCCGATACGATCACACGCCAGGCGTGCGGGGAAGTGCGACCGGCCTGTGCCGTCGCGTTGGGGGCTGCGCTTGCGCTCATGGGCGAGATCTCCAAAACCTGTCTGGCGTACGTACTTGTTATCTTGCGGATGGATGTCCTGTGCGCCCTTGCTTTAGGCGTCTGTCACTGCGTACTGCTTCGGGTGAGGCGGGTCATGCACTTGCCGGGAAGGCAACGGGCCGCATCCGACTCACGGAATACGGCCCGGTTGGACGGCGCTTGCGCTGACCGTGTCCCTGAATTGGGATGCTGCGTCGGCCCGAAGCGATCCGGGCCGACAGTCACGCTTAAGCGCCGACGGTGTTGCTGCGAAGCAGCTTTTGCAGGAACGACTCGCACTGTGCGATCTGTTCGAGCGACACGAACTCGTTCGGCTTGTGAGCCTGTTCGATGTTGCCCGGGCCGCACACGATCGAGGGCACGCCTGCGAGCTGGAACTGACCCGCTTCGGTGCCGTAGGCGACCTTGCGCTTGTCGGTGTCCTTGGTGAGTGCACGCACGAGTTGAGTGATGGCGTCCTGCTCCGAGGCGTCGAGCGCCGGGGCCGCCGCAATCTTCTTGAACTCGATGCCGGCGTTCGGATGCTCCTTCTGCATCTTCGGCACCAGCTCGTTCACGGCATATTCCTGGATGCGCGCGAAGATGCCATCGGCGTCGACACCCGGCAGGTTGCGGTATTCGAAGACGAACTCGCACAGGGCCGGAATCGTGTTCAGGGCGATGCCGCCCGAGATCGTGCCCGTCTGCGCCGTGGTGAACGGCACGTCGAACAGTTCGTCGAACGGACCGTTCTGCTTGAAGTGATCGGCCAGATCGCGGATGTAGCAGATCAGACGCGCAGCGTATTCGATGGCGTTCGAGCCCTTCGGCGTGAGCGACGAGTGCGCTGCATGACCGCGCACGCAGCACTGATAGGCGTTGATGCCCTTGTGCGCCACGATCACGCGCATGCTCGTCGGCTCGCCGACGATGCAGCCGTCCGGGCGGATGCCGCGATCGCGCAGTTCGGCGAGCATGACCGGCGCGCCCACGCAGCCGATTTCCTCGTCATACGAAAAGGCAAAGTGGAACGGCGTCTTGAGCTTGGCGTCGCGCATCTGGGGCAGCATCGTCATGACCGAGCCGATGAAGCCCTTCATGTCGCACGTGCCGCGACCGTACAGGTTGCCGTCGCGCACGACCGGCTTGAACGGATCGGTGTCCCACGCCTGGCCGTCGACCGGCACAACGTCGGTGTGACCCGAGAGGACGATGCCGCCTTGGGTGTTGCCGTCGGCCGCGGGCAGGGTGACGAACAGGTTGGCCTTGCGTTTCGTGGCGTCATACGACAGCCACGGCTCGACACCGGCGTGTTGGAGGCTGTCGCGCACCGTCTCGATCAGGCCGAGGTTCGATTCGCGGCTCGTGGTGTCGATGCTGACCAGCTTCGAGATCCAGTCGACCGATGCCGGCTGAGCCTCGTTGGTGGCCTGCGGGGCGATAGCTTGGGAAGCGCTTGTCATTCGAATCTCCGGGAATCTTCCAGTCATACGATCAATACGTTCAATGCGTCGATCACGTTGAATACGTATTGCTACTGGGAAATGTTACTCAAAAATAATTTAGAGGTAAAAGGTTGTGTGAACAACCATTCTTGCCTCGCGGGAAAAAGCACGCCGGGCGCGGGTTTGCCCGGGCGTGCAAAAAAGCGGTGATGTGGAAATTGCTGCGGTGCACACGAAATTTGCTCGTTTTATTGGGCTTTCGCGGTGTTCCGGGCAAGCGTCGTGTGCATGGCAATGAAATGAACCTCAGGCTGCTTTCGCGCCAGGTGAGCCGAGCGCGCGCAGCGTTTCCTTGATCGCCCGGACGCGGTCGGTCAGCTGCGCGTGCTTCACTTCGATGCGCAGCTTGTCCTGTCCGGCGAGCTTGATGTGGCGATGCTTCTGTACCAGTTCGATGATGCGCATCGGGTCGACGGCAGGCGTCGGCTCGAATTGCAGCGCGATGGCTTCCTCGCTGGCATCGATCTTGATGATGCCGAGCGGCTTGGCCAGCAGACGCAGCCGGTGCGTCTCGATAAGCGCCTGCGCTTGTTGCGGCAGCTTGCCGAAGCGGTCGACGAGTTCTTCCTGAATCGTGTCGATGGCGTCGGGATGCGTGCCGTTGGCGAGTCGCTTGTACAACGAGAGACGCTCCTGAACGTCGCCACAGAAGTCGCTCGGCAGAATCGCCGGCACGTGCAGGTTGATCTCCGTCGTGGCGGCGAGCGGGGCGGTGAGGTCCGGCTCGCGCCCGGCCTTCAGAGCGCTCACGGCGTCCGCCAGCATGTCGGTGTACAGCTGGAAGCCGATCTCGTGGATTTCCCCGGACTGCTTGTCGCCCAGCACTTCGCCAGCACCGCGAATTTCCAGATCGTGCATGGCGAGGTAGAAGCCCGCGCCGAGTTCTTCCATCTGCTGAATGGCTTCGAGCCGACGCTGGGCCTGCTTGGTGAGCGACTTCGGGTCGTGCACAAGCAGATAGGCGTAGGCCTGATGGTGCGAACGGCCCACGCGGCCGCGCAGCTGGTGCAGTTGAGCAAGACCGAACTTGTCGGCGCGATGCATCAGGATCGTATTGGCCGTCGGCACGTCGATGCCGGTCTCGATGATGGTCGTGCACAGCAGGACGTTGGCACGCTGTGTCACGAAGTCACGCATCACGCGTTCGAGATCGCGCTCGTGCATCTGGCCGTGGGCGACGACGATGCGCGCTTCGGGCACGAGCGCTTCGAGTTGCGCCTTGCGATTCTCGATCGTCTCCACTTCGTTGTGCAGGAAGTACACCTGCCCGCCGCGCTTGAGTTCGCGCAGCATGGCTTCGCGGATCACGCCGTCTTCCTCGCGTCGCACGAAGGTCTTGATCGCGAGGCGCTTCTGCGGCGCAGTGGCGATCACAGAGAAGTCACGCAGGCCTTCGAGCGCCATGCCCAGCGTGCGCGGGATCGGCGTGGCGGTCAGCGTGAGCATGTCCACTTCGGCGCGCAGCGCCTTGAGCGCTTCCTTCTGACGGACACCGAAACGGTGTTCCTCGTCGATGATCACGAGGCCGAGGCGCTGGAACTGGATATCGTTCGAGAGCAGCTTGTGTGTGCCGATCACGATGTCGACCTGGCCTTCGTTGATCGCCTTCACGCTGGCGTTCACTTCCTTCGTCGTCTTGAAGCGCGAGAGTTCGGCGATGCGCACCGGCCAGTCGGCAAAGCGGTCGGAGAAGGTTTGTGCGTGCTGTTCGGCGAGCAGCGTCGTGGGCGCGAGAATGGCGACCTGCTTGCCGTCGAGTACGGCGATGAACGCCGCGCGCAGGGCGACTTCGGTCTTGCCAAAGCCCACGTCCCCGCAGACCAGACGGTCCATCGGGCGGCCGCTCGTCATATCGCTCATCACGGCGGCAATGGCTGCGGCCTGATCCGGCGTTTCTTCGAAGCCGAAGCTGTCGGCAAACTTTTCGTAATCGCGCGGCGACAGCTCGAACGCGTAGCCCGAGCGTGCGGCGCGACGTGCGTACAGATTGAGCAGTTCGGCGGCAGTGTCACGGATCTGCTGTGCGGCCTTGCGTTTGGCCTTCTCCCACTGACCGGAGCCGAGCGAGTGCAGCGGTGCGGTGTCCGGATCTGCGCCGCTGTAGCGCGAAATCAGATGCAGTTGCGAGACCGGCACGTACAGCTTGCTGTCGCCCGAGTATTCAAGATGCAGGAACTCGGTTTCGCCTTCGCCGAGATCCATGCTGACGAGGCCGTGATAGCGGCCGATGCCGTGTTGACTGTGGACGACCGGGTCGCCGACCTTCAGCTCGGCCAGATCGCGCACCATCGAGTCGACCGACGTCGCCTGCTCCTGGCGGCGCTTGCCGGCACGGCGGGCGAGGCCTTCGTAAAGCTCGTTTTCGGTGACGAAGGCGAGGTCTTCCGTCGGTAGCAGGAAGCCGGCGGCCAGCGGTGCGACGCCGATCGCGAAGCGCTTGTCCGATGTCAGAAAATCTTCGAGCGATTCGACGCTTGCGGGGCGCAGATCGTTGTCGTGCAGCAGTTGCAGCAGCGTCTCGCGACGGCCAGCCGAGTCGGCGCACAGCAGCACACGCGCGGGTGTGCGGGCCAGATAGGCGCGCAGGGCGGCCAGCGGGTCGTCCGCACGACGGTTGATCGCCAACGGCGGCAGCGGAATCGCCCAGCTACCGTCGCCGGGTGTGGGCAGCGTCAGACGCGCGAACGGCTTGGCAAGCGTGAAGAAGTCCTGATCGAGCAGGAACAGTTGCTCCGGCGGCAGCACGGGACGTTCGCGGTCGTGCGACAGGAAGTTGTAGCGCTGGCGGGTGTCGTTCCAGAAGCGGTTGATGGCCGTGTCGAGATCGCCGACGAAAACGAGCTGCGCGTCTGCCGGCAGATAGTGGAACAGCGTGGCCGTCTCTTCGAAGAACAGCGGCAGGTAGTACTCGATGCCGGCCGAGGGCACGCCGCTGCCGATGTCCTTGTAGATCGGGCTGCGGCTCGGGTCGCCTTCGAAGACTTCGCGCCAGCGGCCTCGGAAGGCCGTGCGGGCGGGTTCGTCGAACGGGAATTCGCGGCCGGGCAGCAGGCGTACTTCCTTCACCGGATACAGACTGCGCTGTGTGTCGGGGTCGAACGCGCGAATGCTGTCGATGGTGTCGTCGAACAGATCGAGACGGTACGGCAGTGCCGAGCCCATCGGGTAGAGGTCGATCAGGCCGCCGCGCACGCAGTATTCGCCGGGGCGCATGACCTGACTCACGTGCTCGTAGCCCGCGAGCGTCAGTTGCGACTTCAGACGCGCTTCGTCGAGCCGTTCGCCTTGCGTGAAGAAGAACGTGTAGGCGGCCATGTAGCTGGCGGGTGCCATGCGATAGAGCGCGGTGGTCGCGGGCACGAGCACGATGTCGCAGCGCTTTTCGCCGAGATCGTGCAGCGTGGCCAGACGCTCGGAGACCAGATCCTGGTGCGGCGAGAACGTGTCGTAGGGCAGCGTCTCCCAGTCCGGGAGCAGGCGCACGCGGGCTTCCGGCGCGCACCACTTCAGTTCCTGCTGAAGACGCAGGGCGTCGGTGGCCTGCGCGCAGACCACGGCCAGCAACGGCAGGCGCTCGCGATTCTCTTCGAAATAGCGGGCGATGAGCAGGGCGTCGCTCGAGGCGTGCGAGCCGGCGAAAGCGTAACGCTGTCCCGCTTTCACGAGCGGCACAGGCACGGTATTACGGGATAGGGCGTTGGCGGAGGACATAAGAAAACGTTGCAGAAATGGCAAAGCACGGGGCTCCATTTGCATGGGGCCCCGTGACAGTCAGTGTCTATTATAAAATCCCTGCTTTATCCTTACCTGCGTTTTATCGTGAGCGACCGACTTTTTGCCGTGATCCCGTGTGCCGGGGCCGGTGTACGCGCCGGGGCCGACGTGCCCAAGCAATACCGAAGCGTCGGCGGACGTCCCATGCTGCACTATGCGCTCGCCGCGTTCGACGCCTGTTCCGAATTCGCGCAAACCGTGCTGGTGCTGGCGCCGGACGACAATCATTTCGACGGGCGACGCTTCGGCACGCTGCGTTTCGCCGTACGCCGCTGTGGCGGTCCGTCGCGCCACGCGTCGGTGCTGGGCGGCCTTCAGGCGCTCACCGAGTTCGGCGCACAGGACACCGACTGGGTGCTCGTGCACGATGCGGCGCGCCCCGGCATCACGCCTGAACTGATCCGCACGCTCGTGGGTGCTCTGCGCGACGACCCCGTCGGCGGTATTCTGGCGCTGCCGGTCGCCGATACGCTCAAACGCGAACAGCCGCCTGTCGAAAAGGGCAAGCTGGCGGCCATTCAGGCGACCGAATCGCGCGACGGGCTCTGGCAGGCGCAGACGCCGCAGATGTTCCGTCTCGGCATGCTCCGTCACGCACTGGAAGACGCGCTCGCCGCCGGAGCAGAAGTCACCGACGAAGCCAGTGCCATCGAGCGCATGGGCCACGCGCCGAAGCTCGTGCGCGGCAGCCTGCGCAACTTCAAGGTGACGTATCCCGAAGACTTCGCACTGGCCGAGGCGTTCCTCGGCACGGCCAAACCGGCCTGAGCGCCGACCTTCCGACGTGAATTGACGTACCGTATTTCCGCCTCTGGCGATTTCAAGACTCCACATGACTGAACAAGCTGCTTCTCCTGTTTCGCTGGCCGCACTGTCCAAACTCCGTATCGGTCAGGGCTACGACGTGCATGCCCTCGTGCCGGGCCGTCCGCTCATCATGGGCGGCGTGACGATCCCGTTCGAGCGCGGCCTGCTCGGCCACTCGGATGCCGACGTGCTGCTGCACGCCATCACAGACGCCGTGCTCGGGGCTGCGGCGCTCGGCGACATCGGCCGTCACTTCCCGGATACCGACCCGACGTTCAAGGGCGCGAACAGCGTCGTTTTGCTCAAGGAAGCGATGCGTCGCGTGCGTGAGCAGGGTTACGAGATCCTGAACGTCGATTGCACGGTCATCGCGCAGGCCCCGAAGCTCGCACCGCATATCGCTGCGATGACGCAGTCGATTGCAGACGCACTGGGTGTGAGTGTCACGCAGGTGAATGTCAAGGCGAAGACCAACGAAAAGCTGGGCTACCTCGGCCGTCAGGAAGGCATTGAAGCGCAAGCGGCGGCGTTGCTGATCGGTCGCTAATCATGCTGACGTTCGCTTAAGTCTCCGACGTTACCGTCGGCCGGACAAAGCAAAACGGCGCTACCGGAATCGTCCGGTAGCGCCGTTTTTATTGGGCGACTGATTGGGCGACGACGTGTGTCGTCCGCCGCATCGAAGCCGATGTCGCTTACGCAGCTTCGGCAGCGATCACCTGAGCGGCCGCATTGATGACGGCAGCGATACGGCCGACGTCACGCAGTTGCGCGGTGCTCATGCCGTGCTCGGCGGAGAGCAGATGCGCGTGCGACTTCACGCAGAAGTGGCACTTGCCGACGATGGACGCAGCCAGCGCGTACATCTCGAAGCGGCGCTGGTCGACGCCGCCACGCGTGGCGTAGCCATTCATGCGCAGCTGAGCCTTTTCGTTCTTGAGTTCGGCGTTGTCGGCCATCTCGAGATACGGATACCAGGTGTTGTTCATGCCCATGAGCGCGGCCGCGGTCAACGCGCCTTCAAGCTCTTCCGGGGCCAGCACGCCGGCTTCGCGAATTGCCTTGACGAGCGGCTGGCTCTTGGCCGCGAAAGCGGCGGCGAGGGCCACGCCGACGGCGTCGTTGCCTTCCAGCGAGGAGCGGACGATGGTGCCGTCGAGGTTCAGGCGGATGTCCTTGGCGTAGTCAGGGATCTGCGCCTTAATCGCGGTGATGAATTCCATAAATTTCTCCTATTGCTTTGGGCTGAAAAAGCCCGCTTGCGCGGGCTTCGGGAGACGCTTAGAGCGTTTCACCGCCAACTGCACGGTTGCACGGGCAGAGTTCGTCCGTTTGCAGACCGTCCAGAATACGCAGAACTTCTTCCGGGTTACGGCCGACGTTCAGGTTGTTCACCGACACGTGCTGGATGACGTTGTCCGGGTCAACGATGAACGTTGCACGCAGAGCCACGCCAGCTTGCTTGTCGCGCACGCCCAGTTGGTCGATCAGAGCACCGGTCGTGTCGCCGAACGAGTAGTGGTTCAGCTTGTTCAGGTCCTTGTGCTCACGGCGCCATGCCAGCTTCACGAATTCGTTGTCGCCCGAGCCGCCGAGCAGCACTGCGTCACGATCCGAGAAGTCGTTGGCCAGCTTGCCGAATTCCACGATTTCGGTCGGACACACGAAGGTGAAGTCCTTCGGGTAGAAGTAAATGATCTTCCACTTGCCCGGGAACGAGGCTTCGGTGATCGTTTCGAAAGCCGACACGCCGTTTTCTTCGTGGTTGTTGAAACCAGGCTTGGCCGCTTCGACCGAGAACGCTTCGAGTTTATCGCCGACAGTCTTCATCGATTACTCCTAAATTAGTGCGGTTTATGTCGTGATGTCGCAAGGACATCAAAACTAGCAACTGACCGAGTTCACGCGATCCCGGTCAACCAAAGCAGTATACGCTATCAAACCTATGATAGCAATAGCTTATTTTTATGCGGGGGATAGTTAAAACAAATCCCTTCGATAGGATTTTGCGGCTTCGGGCGAGGCCAAGCCTTGAGCATAGCCAAATTTTCGTCCGATCACATCAAACACTTATTTAGCAAGCGGAAATGACACCGTGATTTCAAGGCCGGAGCCGGGGTGCACGTTCCGCAGCGAGGCGTGGCCTTTGTAGCGCGTTGCGATGCGCTGCACGATGGCCATGCCCAGACCCGTTCCGTCAGCCTTCGTGCGGGCGGTGTCCACTCGGTAGAAGGGACGGAACACGAGGTGCAATTGTTCCTCAGGGATGCCGGGGCCGGTATCGCGCACGCGCATCTCGACGCGCTCGCCGAGGACCCGCGTGGAGATGTGGACGTTGGCGACGTCCGTTTGCGCATCGCGGCCGTACTTGCGTGCGTTTTCGATCAGGTTCGTGAGCAGGCGCTTGAGGTCGGTGCGCTCGGCCAGGATCAGTGCCGTGTCGGCGAGTTCGATGCTGATGTTCAGCTCTTCGCGCCCGTCGAAAGCGGCGGCCGTATCGCGTGCAATTTCGGACAGATCCACGGCCTGCGGCGTGCGTGAGGCCGGACGCGCGTAATCGAGGAAGCGGCCGATGATCTCGTCCATTTGCTCGATGTCGCTGATCATGTCGCGCTTGACCGTCTCGTCTGAAGGACTCATCTCTGTCTCGAGACGCAAGCGGGCGAGCGGCGTGCGCAGATCATGCGAGATGCCGGCGAGCATCAGCGCCCGGTCGGCTTCGAGCCGGTCGAGTTCCTCCACCATCTGATTGAAGCTTCGGTTGGCCTCGGCCGCTTCGCCCATGCCACGCTCGGGCAATGGATCGGGGCGCTGACCTTCGCCGATGGCGCGGGCTGCGTGGGCGAGTCGCGCGAACGGTCGGTTCACGAGCGCGGTGATGAACGCTGCGCCGATGAGCGAGAGGGCGAGCGCGAACGTCCCCCAACTGAAGAGTTGAAGGCCGGTTGCCGTGTCGATCCGGTCTTGTTCGATGGCGACCCAGTAGTCGTCTTCATCGATCTTGAAGCTGATCCACATGGCGGGGATCTCGTTGACCGAAGCGGCGATGACGGTGTCGGTGCCGAGGCGTCGCTGTACGTCGCGCACGATCAGGTCCTGTACGACACCCCCGGGTTGCTTCTCGATCGAGTCGGCCGGTTCGCGCGGATAGACGCGAATGCCTTCATTACTCTCAAGATCCTGAAGCAGCGCGCGGCGAAGGTCCGGCTCGGAATAGAGCAGGGCGGTGCGCGTGAGTTTGACGATGGAGACGAGTTGTTGGGCGACGCGCTGTGCGCGCGGCTCGCGTTCGATCACGCGAAAGCTCTGGTACCAAGCGGCGAGGCTGACGCCGATGAGCAGTGCGATGAGAAAAAAGGTACGCCAGAACAGACCGCCGAACAGCCCGCGTACCATCCGAATCGGATGCATGGGGTTGCTCCGTCTAATGCGTGACGTGGGCGGGTCGGAAGGTCCGAAGCGCGCAAGATTCGAAATGACGGAGGCTCATGAGAGCCACGGCGAACGACATGAATTGCAAGAATTGCGAGGTGAGGCAAGACAAGACGCCGGTGCGCGAATGCGTCGCGACCGGCGTCGTTTTGTAGCGCGAGACGTGATGCGCGATCACGCGCCGCCGTCCGGGATGAACACGTAGCCGAGACCCCACACCGTCTGGATGAAACGGGGGCTGCCCGGGTCGGGTTCGATGAGCTTGCGCAGACGCGAGATCTGCACGTCCAGGCTTCGGTCGAAGACTTCGTATTCGCGACCGCGTGCGAGCTCCATGAGCTTTTCGCGCGAGAGCGGCTGACGCGGATGACGCGCAAAGACCTTGAGCACTGAGAACTCGCCCGTCGTCAGGGCAATTTCCTGGCCGTTCTTGGTGAGCGTGCGCGTGGCGAGGTTCAGCGCGAAGTCGCCGAACTCGAACGTCTCCATGGTTTCGCTGGGTGCGCCCGGGAGTTCGGGCGGGGCCTGACGACGCAGAACGGCGTGAATGCGCGCGACGAGTTCACGCGGATTGAAGGGCTTGGGAAGATAGTCGTCGGCGCCCATCTCGAGGCCAACGATACGGTCGACATCCTCGCCTTTGGCCGTTAACATGATGATCGGCGTGCGGTCATTCGCGCCACGCAGACGGCGGCAAATAGAGAGACCGTCTTCACCGGGGAGCATCAGGTCCAGCACGAGCAGATCGAAGCGCTCGCGCACCCAAAGCTTGTTCATGGCCGTTGCATTTTCGGCCACAAAGACATTGAAACCCTGTTCCCCGAGGTAACGACGAAGCAGGTCGCGCAGGCGCGGATCGTCGTCGACAACCAGAATTTTGGGAGAGTTTTTGTTTTCCATGCCACGTATCTTAGCCCGAAATGTTGCGAACTGAGGAGGCCGCCAAAGCGGGTTACAAAGGGTTACACAATTTACCCTACGGCTTGTGCGCTGACCATAGGCAGTGGGTACACTTGCACCCCTGCCAGGGCAAAAACAGCCGCATGGCATGAAGGACATACGCACAAGATGAGATGGGCTGCTGAGTTTACGCTACTGTTCGGGGGAATCATGCTCTGGGGACACCTGGGCGTGACCTATGCCCGTCCCGTCGCGCATTTCAGTACGCAGCATCAGGGCGCGAGCGCCCCCCGGATTCAGCGCGCGGCACCTGCGCCGTCGCCGCGAAACCCCGCCAAGAATGCCCCGGCGAGCGATCCCAACGCCGATCGCCGCAACGACGACCTCCCGAATACGCCCCCTGGGCGACGTCCCAATGGACATATGTCGCCAGAAGATCGACGATTGCTGCGTCAACACATTCAAGACGCCGTGCGTGAACTGTATAGTCACTGACACGACGCTCGCCTTTCCCCTTGTCCAGCCCGTTCGGACCTGATGGGAAACGCCAGTTGCAAAACGCTTCTTCCGAAAACGCCAGTGACGCCACTTTGACGAGAGCGTGACATGAAGCAAAACCGAACCCCGCCAGCCTCTGCCGACGCTGGCTTTTTTTGCGTCCGAAAAACCGAGTCCGGCGTTGGATTGCCTATTTCGACGGCTTCGCCCGGGACGTGGCCGACGCCGTCGGGGCCAGTCGGGACATCGGCACCTTCGGCCGCGTCCCTATGGCCTCTATTAATTAGGGCGAAGTCCGTTTCCGTGCGTGCGACGGTTCTCTCGGGAGCGGCAGCGGTCTGCCTTGCTTCGTCGGTCGCCTATGCCGCCGGTTCTCGTCATACGGATGTGCAACACACTGCCCAGACGGCGCGAACCAAGGCGTCGAAGTCGGCGACGCCCACCGTCGACTCATCCCGTCGTGAACTGACGGCCGACGACGCGCGCTACCTGCTCACGCGCACCGGCTACGCGCCGGACGCCCGCGAGTTGGCTCCCTTTGTCGGACTGACCCGTGCCCAAGCCGTCGACCGTCTGCTGGCGCAGACACGCCGAACTGCGGTCACGCCGCCACCGGCGTGGGTCACGGAGCCGCCTTTGGCGAGTGTGCCGGTCAAGGGCATGACGGATGCGCTGCGTCGTGAGCAGAACGAGCGTCGCAATCGCATGTCGGCGTCGCTCAAGGCGTGGTGGGCACAGGAAATGGCGACCACGCCGTCGCCGCTGACCGAACGCATGACGATGTTCTGGCATAACCACTTCGTCTCGAGCGACGACAAAGTGCGTGAGCCGGCCGTGCTTTATCGCCAGAACGTGCTGCTGCGTGCGAACGCGCTGGGCAACTTCGGCGTGATGCTGCACGAGGTGTCGAAGGACCCCGCGATGCTCATCTATCTGGATGGCGCGAACAGCCGAAAGGGGCGACCCAACGAAAACTTCGCGCGCGAGGTGATGGAGTTGTTCACGCTGGGCGAAGGGCACTACACCGAACAGGACGTGCGCGAGGCGGCGCGCGCCTATACGGGGTGGAGCATCGACAGGCCGACGATGACTTACGTCTGGCGTCCCAACTTCCACGATACGGGTGTGAAGACGGTGCTGAACCAGACGGGCGACTTCGACGGCGATCAGATGCTCGACGTTCTGCTGGCACGTCCTGAGACGGCGGTGTTCGTCACCGGCAAGCTGTGGCGCGAATTCGTATCGCCGACGCCTGACCCGGTGCAGGTGGAACGGATTGCCGCGACGTTCCGCGAGAGCGGCTACGACATTCGAGTGGCGCTGCGCGCCTTGCTGCTCACGCCGGCGTTTTGGGATGCGCGCACGCGCGGTGCGCTTGTGAAGTCACCGTCCGAGTTCGTAACGGATGCTGTGCGGCAATTCGACATCGGCTATGACGATCCGCAGATGCTCGCGCAGCAAATGCGCGTGCTCGGGCAGGATCTGTTCCGTCCGCCGAACGTGAAGGGCTGGCCGGGTGGCGACGCGTGGATCGACAGCTCCACGCTGCTCGCGCGCAAGCAGTTCGTCGAGCGCATGTTCCGTGCGACGGAGAACGCCAACGCCGGTGGGCCATCGATGACTGCGCCGTCCATGTCGGCGCGTCCGGGCGTGCAGCGTGCGGCGTTGCGTCCTGCGCAGCCGATGCCGCGAACGGTGGCGGGCGTGCGTTTCGATCTGTCTCGCTGGCTGCAACCCTATACGCTCGGGCCGGTCGACGTGCCCGACGTGGAGGCGCGCGAGTCCGTGCAGCGCGCCGTGTTGCCCCTTTCCCCGGCCGCACCGCAAACGCCCGGCGTCAACAGTGCGGCATTTCTGCAAGCGCTATTGATGGACCCTGCGTATCAGTTGAAGTGATCGAAGCGATGGCGATCGCAATGACTGGGGTGAGGGGGAGGGATTTGACGATTGGGACGTTCGGGACAGTTCGCGTGACTGAGACGATTCAGGCGCTTGGGATGCAGGGCGATGGCGAGTGTGGTGACAGGTATGTTAGCGACTTGCGCTCAGGCGGTGAGTTTGGGCGGGTCATGAGAGGTGTGAGATGCGTCGACGTGATTTTCTGACGTTCGCGGGTGGTCTCGGGGCGGCTTGGCTGGCACCGACGCCGGTGTTGGCGGCTGCGCGCGATCTGTCCGGGATATTGCCGGGCGGTGGCGGCAACTATGGCAATTTGCTGATCCTGATCGAGTTGAAGGGCGGCAACGATGGGCTGAACACGGTCATCCCCTATGCGGATGCGATGTATGCAAGCTTGCGTCCGACGATTGGCGTCAAGCGTGATCAGGTTGTGCAGTTGGACGAGCACAGTGGTTTGCATCCGGAGATGCGCGCTTTGTTGCCGATGTGGCAGGCGAACGAGTTGGCGATCGTACAGGGTGTGGGGTATCCGCAGCCGAATCTTTCGCACTTCCGGTCGATCGAGATCTGGAATACGGCGTCGCGCTCGGATGAGTATTTGCGTGACGGATGGTTGTCGCGGGCGTTTGCGGAGCGGTCGGTGCCTTCCGGTTTCGATGCTGATGGTGTGATCGTCGGCAGTGCGGAGTTGGGGCCGTTGAGCGGTGGCGCGCGGGCGGTGACGCTGACGAATCCGGCGCAGTTTTTACGTGATGCGAGCCTGGCGTCGACGAATGCTGCGCAGGTGAGCAATCCGGCGTTGGCGCACGTGCTGCGGGTGGAGAACGACATCGTGAAGGCGGCGGACGGTCTGCGTCCGCGCCAGGGGCAGTATGTCTTGCGCACGCCGATGCCGCAGGGGGCTTTCGGTAACGTGGTGAAAACGGCGTTGCAGGTGGTCGCCGCGGCGGATTCGTCAGCGGGTGTGCCGCAGCCGGGGCGGGGCGTGGCGGTGTTGCGTCTGACGCTCAACGGATTCGATACGCATCAGAACCAGATGGGGCAGCAGGCGAACCTGTTGCGTCAGTTGTCGCAGGGGATGATGGCGTTGCGGGCGGGGCTGACGGAGTTGAACCGGTGGCAGTCGACGATGATCGTGACGTACGCCGAGTTTGGACGGCGTCCGCGTGAGAATCAGAGTGGTGGGACGGATCACGGCACGGTCGCACCACACTTCATCGCAGGCGGACGCGTGCGCGGTGGCTTGTATGGAGAAGCGCCGAGACTGGATCGTCTGGATGGGAATGGCAACTTGCCGTTTGCCGTCGACTTCCGCGACGTCTACGCGACGGTGCTGCAGCGCTGGTGGGGCCTGAACCCGCAACCCGTGCTGGGCGATGGGTTCAAGCCGTTGGAGGTGTTGCGGGTTTGATTGACGGGGCGCAACCGCGTGGGCTGCGGCGGTCGCGGATCTCTGGTGCAGTGGCACGCGCCGTGTCACGCCCAGTCGCGACGTCCCAATTTCGCGCGCTCAGCGCGCGCGCCACGCTCGCCAGAATTTACGCAGCGGCGTCAGGTCGATGCGCTGATGCAGCACTTGATAGTCGCTTGCTGCGACCTCGTCCATCAATGCCAATTGCAGCGCCGCGAGGGCGAGCAGCGGCCGTTGCTTACGACGATCCTGTTTCGGAATCTTGGCGGCGGCGTCGATGATGGCTTGACGTGCGCGTGCGTGCTGGAACTTCATGAGTTCGACGAAGGCGGGCGAGTACTTGCCGTTTTGGATATCGGCGGCGGTGACGCCGAAGCGCTGAAGCTCGTCGATGGGGAAGTAGACGTAACCGGAGCGCGCGTCGACACCGGCATCGGTGACACGTCGGCCGAGCGTGATGGCATGACCGAGGGCGCGAGCGAGGGCGGGCGTTTGCGGATCGTCGAAGCCGTAGACTTGGGACGCGAGTTCTGCGGGGGCACCGCCGGCGGCGTCGCAATAGTGCGTGAGGCCGGCGAAGTCGAGATAACGCATCTGCGAGAGATCCATCTCGGCACCGTGCAGGACGGCTTCGAAAGCTTCGCGCGCGAGCTTGCTGTTCTGTACGACGGGAAGCAGTGCTCGCGTGACCGGATGTGCGGGGTTGCCTGCAAAGAGGCGCGCCAGTTCCTGACGCCACCAGTCGAGCTTTGCGTGCGCGACGCCGGGGTCATGAACGGCCGAGTGGATATCGGCGATTTCCTGACAAAAGGCGTGGACGGCGTAGGCGTCGTCGCGCTTGGACGGCGGGAGTTGAAGCAAGGCGTAGTAGAGCGCGGATCCGGGCGGGCCTGCTTTCTGGCGGCAGTATGCGTTGGCCTGGGTGGAGGTGGCGGGGGAGCCGGAGGCGTCGTCGGCGGTCTCGTGGGGTTGCATGCGAATGGGGTATCGGTTTGGTCAGGTGCCCGGAAATCGGTGCGCAGGCGCTTGGGCGCGTAATCGCTCAAGGGCTCAAGTGCGCGGCGGGGCAGAAGCCATGAATTGGTGCGAATTCTAGCATTGCGAGCCGAGTGGACGCGTGGGACGGCGCGGGCTCGAGCGGAGATTGCCGGTCGAAAATGGTTCGTGTAGAATACGCGCCTGCTTTGACGCATGCAGCGGGGCGGCGACAAGTCGCCCTTTTTCATGTCCGACAGGACGCAAGCATGTCGTCGACCCGATGCCGGGATGTCGCACCTAAAAGGTAACGACACCCACGGGCTGCGAGGATGGCGAAATTGGTAGACGCACCAGGTTTAGGTCCTGACGCCCGAAAGGGTGTAGGGGTTCGAGTCCCCTTCCTCGCACCAACTCCCCGTTTTGGCATCGGTTTCGTAGGTGTCGAGTTACCCATAAGTTGGCGGTAAACGACAACTTATGGTTCCTAAAATCCCCCTTGATTCTCATTTGGCGAGAAAGCGCGTGGCGACGAAAGCCGTGCTCAGCTTCCGTCGCGATATTTCATCAGTTGCGGCTCGCCAGAGCGAAGCGTTTCACGGCCTTCTGTTGGAATTGATTGGCTTCTGTACGGTCATATCGGCATTCTGTGGCGGCAGCCAACACCTTGCGCCGTGATACCGAGCGCCCCGCAACTCTGGAAAGCCGTGCGTGGGTCTCAAGATAGTGGTCCCTACGAACTGATACTCGAACGATTGCTTTATTGCGGATGCGCGTTTTCGTCCGTTGAAAGACGGCATCGCAAAGTTCGGGCAGTTCCTTTCTCAGAGTCCGCATCCCGATGCCGAGGGATGTGGCAATCTCCCCAAGGGTTCGCGACGACAGCGGATTCGCGAGGTCGCTTTCAATGGAATCACGAGTCGCGGCCCAATCGATAATTGTGCTCGCGTTGCGTCTTTGTCTCTCGACCAGTTCGGGGGCACATGTTCTCAGTCCCTGTACACACGTGTCTGGTTTGTTTCCAAGGATGGTGTCTTCCACTGGCACGTCGAAGAACTGAGAGAGTTTCAAGAGTACTGGAAGCGAAGGCGTAGTTTTGGCATTGACCCAGCCATGCACATTCGATTTTGACTCGTCGAATTCTCGTGCGAATACACAGTACTTTCCTCCGTAGTGTGCCTTTATGGCGTGACTCAAAAACTGAGCGGTCCGGTCATGCCTCGGAGTGATGTGTTTGAACGCTGACGCAGCGTCGAGCAGTCTGGCGACTCTGCGCGCAACGTCGACTGAGCGAGCGTCTGCCGGTTCTGCAGGCGAAATAGCGAGGGGCTCATCGCAATGTCTGCATCGGCCGGGGGTGAAATACGTGCGAGCCGCTGTTCGACCGCAGGCGCAGTAATCAAGCAGACGCACCTCATGAATCGGGCACGCGTTGACCATTGGAAGCGTCCAAAGCAAGCGGTCATACGGGCCCAATGGGGAGCTGAGGTCGTTCTCGACGCAGGCAGGGCAGTGACGCCCCGGACAAAGACCTAGTCGATATCCATGCAGCCAGGCTTCGAGAGGGAGTAACGTCAACCGGTCTAGGTCATCGCGAACACAAAGCGTGTTCATGCCGTGCACCCATGCTTTTGCCATAGGACCGAATCCCGACATTGTTCCTTCCTTCCATCCATGCGAAAAAGCGCTTCCGCCCATTCCCGGCATGTGCTTAACGATTGGCCACACTTTGTTCTCAGCGACCGCGTGCGGGTGAACGTAATGACTGAGCGCAATTCTGCACACTAAGCTGAAGAGGTTTTCACGAGTCGCACCGTCCACGCCCAGTGGGGCAACGTCCGGGAAGTAAGCGCGCGTTGGTATGCCTTGGGCCTCAAGAAGTGCTTCAAGCATTTGCTGCCTTTGCTTTGTTGGAGCGCTTTGCCCGTGTCGACGAGGATGCGGCCTTTCGCAGTTTCGTCTGGAACAAAATCGCCTCCTTGTGCTTGGCGCGGAGGCTGGTCATTGCATCCTTCGCTGGCCTTCTGAGGAAGGGCGTGATGCAGAACTCACCCTTGACAGTCTCATCCGAAATACTCTCGAACTCTTCGGGCGAAGGCATTGCCGCATAGACAATGTCGTCGCTCCATTTGCATGAATTGATGTCCTTCCCCTTGTTCATCTGCTCGAGGAGCCGGAGCGCCGTCATAAGGATGCGGATGAATTGGCCAGTGATTCCAAAACTTCCCAAAAGTAGGTCTTTCCAAAGGTGCTCGAACTTGGCGCCTGCTAGAGGGAAGCGAGCTTGCACGGAAGCGACGACCGAGCGAAACGCCTTTACATCTTCTGGAGTATTTCCGTATCTGGGAAAATGAATAATGTCCGTTCGCCTCGCCAACTGTCCGCTCGCTCGAACAATCGTCTCTGTGCCGTATGCACCGAGAAGTAGGAACGTAATGGACTTATTGTTGGCGAGCGATTTGAGGACGTTGCCCCAATCTTGGGATGAGTGCAACGCGTTCGCGAAGTGAATACACTCGTCGAGGATGACGACTTTTGTTCGTCGTCTCGATAGAGCTTGGCCTGCTACGTATTGAGCAAAATGTATGGCCGATTCCTCTCCAGGTGCTCGCGTTCCAAGGACGGAACTTGTTCCCGGTCGTTGCGAGAACTGAGCGGGGAGGTCCGCCTCGGGGACCATGAGTTCGTGCAAGATGGCTCTGTAGAAATCTCGCCAGGGAAATGTGCTCGACTTCGACTTGCAGGGCGGGACGTCAAGTTTAATGACGGGGATAAATGAGGGGTCTGCACGCATTTCGTCCGCATATAGCGATATCGTGTCCTCGAGAATCTTTTCCCCAAGCTTCGTCTTGCCAATTCCGGGTGGCCCCACGACGGTTGTGAGGTTACCGCTTGCGAAGGGAGCAATTGACGTGCGAATGCGGTCGAGCGCGTCTATCATATTTCTATGCGGGAGGCGAATCGTGTCCTTCAGGTATTGCAGTTTGAGGTCCAGGCCTCCCTGCTGAGCCATTTCCAATGTGGGGCGAAGTATCATTTTGAGTCTCTCAGAATTGCTCCAGAATTTCGACGTCCGCATGGTCGTCTTTTTCTTCTCTGGCGGGTGGATGGGTGTCTGTCAGCGCGTCATCTGCCAGTGGTGTGTTCTCTGGCGCGGGCGTTTCGCTAATCTCATGCAGGTTGTTGTCCGGAGGCGGTGAGCGCCGATTCCTATTAGAAGGTGACGCGATTTCGTTCAGTCTTCCGTCTAGGTACGCGTCTATGAAGCGTTCAATTATTTCTAGTGTGATGACGCGGTTATTCACGCCAGACTTCTTGGCATCCTTGGTGACCACGCGAATCGCGTCAAATACATACCTTAGTTCCCAGTGACTGAGCTTCTCCAGCTTCGCCGTGAGCTTGCAAACGCATTTGAGCCACTCCCCACCCAATGCTACGTAAATGTGCCCGCAGTTCCACGGGTCGTATACGGCGGGAATCGTCATGCCGATGGCATGCGAGAGCTTTTCGTGAAAGTAGGGAATCTCGTAGAAGAGAACACCATCCGACTCGACTTTTCGCACCCCGCCTCGAGTGAAAGGAATGCAAGTACGCAGGTAGAAATCCTCGTCATATTCGACCTGCTGATGCGGCCGATTACCCGTACGTTCGTATCCGAAAGCCAGTGCGTCTGCAGGTGATACATGCGTGGCGGAGTGCGGGGCGGTGTTGTAAACGTGGTATGCGTAGTAGTCCAGCAACGCATGTAGCACCGGGAAATCCAGCAGGTCTGCATTGAGCGGATTGACTGACTTTGTCATCGTTCGAACGTGCTTCGTTGCCTTCGTATTTCCAATCAGGTTGTGTATGCATTCGGTGTTACTTGTTCCAAACCAGCGCTCAAGTACGCTGCCAAAGCGAGGGTGATGCGCTGGCCGAAAGCGGAGATGGATGTTGAATGACACGCACCAGTAATGCATTGCGTCGGACCTGAATTCGGCGCCGTTGTCGACGATTAGAATGTCCGGTTTTCTGCGATGTCGGGACACCATTTCGCGAAGAACCATCATCACCGACGCGAAATTCGGCGGATGCGCCGAGATGTACAACGCCAGCACCGTCCGTGAATACGCATCGAAAGCGACGGTCAACCACGGTCGGATTTTTCGCTTCTCGCCATGGCGCGTCCGAATCACGACGTAACAGTCGAGTTGTGTGTGGTCGATGTGGACTACATGAAACGGGTGTAAGCCTTGAATCGAGTCTCCTCGCTCAAGGTTCAAGACCTGCGCTTGCAACTGATACGCGCGTCTGGCGCCGAGGCGAAGAGTTGTGTCCTTTAGCGCCTTACTTTGGTGGTAGTACCATTTGGTCGAAAGTGGCTTGAGTCCGGCCTTCTCGCAAGCCGTCACGTACTGCTTGTAGCTAAACTTCCCGGTGGGGTTCGTCGGAGTATTTCCGTCCGCTTCGACCTTGCTGAGGAGTTCGTCATGCGCCGGGTCATACCGCTTAGTTCGATTGCCGCGACGTACTTTTGGCAAAAGGGCGATGATTTGCGCGACATCGCTTGTGCCGGCGAGACGTATCAGTTGCGTCCAGCGCTGTAGCGAGCGGCGGCTTGCGGCGCCGACATTCTTCCCGAGTCGAAATGCATTGACTTGCAGGCGTCGATTCGTCGCTTGATTCAACTCTTTCACCGTGACGTGGCGCAGGGACTCTGTTGGAGAGTCACCGTCCTGACGCACTGGCCGAATGTCGGTGCCGAATCGCCTTGCAAACTCTCGACGAGAGATGGAGAGAGCCTTGCCGCCTTCGCTCACCAAATGCACGTCATCAGGACTTACCGTGTGTATTTCGAACGTCTCGGAATCGAGTTCGAAAATCGCGCCTTCTCTAAGCGCGAAGTCGACCTGCCACTGCACGAGGTGACGGGCTGGTCTCGAGCTTCGGAGGGCGTCCAGGGCTTTTTGCGACAGGCAAACAATGGCCCGATGTTGCTCGCCAAAAAGGTCCTCTTCCCAGTCAGCCAGAATCTGTCTGTCCACAAGTGCTTTGTGGACGTGGTCGATGGTGAAGTACTGAACTTTCACCTGCTCACCCGATGCTGAAACCTCCAATCCGCATGAGCGCGACATGAGCTGCTCAATCGTCGTGGATTCCAGTGCGCTGTCTTTCAGAACGGTCAGGATGCATTCAAGGTTGGCTCCCGGCACCGGTGCTGCTTCTGACGCGATGTAGGTCTGAAGGTACTCGACGTTATCTCGAAGCGTTGGCGATATTTCCGTGTTCGCACGCAGCCGATAGGTAATCCCAAGCCTGCCAAACTCATCTTGGCGCTCCGGGCACTTCCAGACTCCCGAATCGTTCTGGTATCTGTATGGCTGCTTTGCTACAAGTGTCTGCAGTTCTGCCTCAGTCTTCCACTCATCTACGAAGACTTGCCCGTCTTCCACGACGAGAAAGTCTGCCGTGTACTGGGTGGGGGAGTTGTAGGTGGACTCTCTGCCCTTCATCAAACGATGAACAGTTTGCCGATAGTGGATGGGCGGTGGTTGACTCGCGTAATAGTCCGTGGCGAGTGACATCTCGTAGGACATGGTCGCAGCGTACTCCACCAAACTCTCAGCCGTCTCGCTGACGTTGGTGAGCCGATTCACGTATTTGGTAACAACGTTACCTACCTTGGACTCGACCTTCCGCGATGGGCCTTCGTTAAGGATGCTCTGGCGCACGTAGTCCCTGCCTTCGTGTGTCAGAGCGAGAGTCTCCGTCATGCGCAAAAGCGCATCGGTGTCTATGTACTTCATGTCGATGCTCTGCAATGGCTCCCGCACGCCAAGACGCAAAAGGTCCTGACGTGCGGACGCCGTCCGCGCTGAGTCGGCTAGGCTCAGCTCAGCGCGAATGACAACGGACACTAGCCGCTCACGAAGGAGGGCTAGTGTTACGACCTGTGGGGAAGGGGATTACAGTCGTCGGTGACGATGTCGTACGTTCAAAACGCGAACGCGTTGCGGCGGACGTGCTCGATGCGACGGCGTGGAGCGCGCGTGCGCAGGGCAGTGGGGCAGTTTGCGGGGCAGAAGAAGTGGATGCATGATTTCGCCTGGTTAGCGCTCCGTACGGGCGAGCGCCGTCATTTGACCCGATAGACGAAATCTGCGAAAATAGCGGGGCATGGGTGCGTATTCGCAAGAATTCGCCCAAAAGGGGCATGGTTGGAGATTCTGACCTTGCCCCTTTTTCTTTTTTGCAGCTCGGATTGCGTCTCGCGCTCTGGGCTGGGGGCAAGGTCATCAGAAACCTTTCTACGGTGGTAATGATCTTTTCATAGGGTCCGAATCCTATCCGAAAAGTGCTCCCGCGTGCAAGCATGATTTCAACTTGACTGACGTTGCTAGATTTTGTGGTGGAGATGATGGAAGATAAGTCGAAATTAACGGTATACTAATCGTGCGTATATTTACCTACTTCCAAGTCCATCGTGATCGCTCAAAAATGTGTTTGACGTAACTTGTTAGCGCTAGGTGCGTTCGCGCTTCGCTTAGTCCAAAATATGGGTGCACCATGAACGTCCATGGGATGGCCCAGTTGGGAATCGGCGTCCATGAGTGTTCAATACAGATAAGCGGACTTTCGGGGGCGGTTTTAACCAAACTTAGCTCGTCTGGCATGCGCCAAAGATCATTTAAATGTTCGACGGACTGGGGTGTAAATCGCTCGGCCATAGAATCCGGTAGTTTCTGAAGAAGCTCTCTCAACGATTTTTCATTTAGCCGGCGCGTGTGAAGGCTCAGTTTTATCGATGGGAATGACTGAAGCGTTTTCTCTAGAATTCTTGTATTTGTAGCCAGAGTTCCAGCTGGGAACGCATCTGGAAGGTGATGGAGCGGTAGTAGCACACCTTCAATGCAAACATGCATCGATAGCATTGTGCCAATTGAGTCTGCGCGAGCTCCTTGGCGACCTTGGGTCGTCCTATCTCGATGCCGGTCGCTTTGGCGATCGGGGAGCAAAGTGAGGTTCTTTTGAGTCACGTACCTACTCCTTGGACTCGGCTGGCATCGCGCTGTGTCCGCAGCATGGTGCTCCGTCAAGGCATGACAGTAGACGACCTGTTGGTCGCGTTCGAGACGCTTGGGATCATGCACTCGCGCCGAAGCCATGAAGGGCGGCTCGATCGTGGCACCTTTGATTGCGCGTACTTTCTTCAGGTCATGGTCGCCTCACGGTCGACGTTTCCTCCGTATTGGGCACCTGCGCTCTTGAATGCAGACCCCGATGTTTGCGACGCTTCCAGCTTCGATTGGGACGCCGCGTGCGTCGAAATTTTTACGTTGGAATGCCAGGCTGCCCTTTACCGAGCCAAATTAGAACTAGCAAATGATCCGCTTGAGCGGCGAGAGGTGATTAATCGCCTGCTTAATGAGGTCAAAGGGGCGAGAGGTCGCGTTCCATTTACGCTACTAATGTATCTCGCTATGTTTGCGCCAATGATTGGTTTTGATTGCTATTTAAGTCTGCGCGACGTAATGTTGGCTGAGCGAGAATTGTCTCTTTGCCCGTCGTCTGCTCCATCACGCGAAATGACTGATGAGCGACGAATGTCTGCGTCAGTGGGTCGACCGATCGGCCTCGCGCCGCGAAACGGCGGGTCTGGGCAGTAGGAGTTTCGGCATTTAGGCTCGAAGAATCGGTCAGAAATTCGTGACCAGCGTCTATTTTGGTGCGTAATATTACATACAATAATAGGTCACTTCCCTTGAGATACAAGGGCTAATTTTTCAGAATTTCCCGCTGTTTGCCCCGAAATTTTGTCTGCTTATGGCAGGCGCCAGCGTCGACTCCGCGCTTTTTCGTTACTCACCGGTGCCGTCGGCTAACTCGGAGGGATGCCCTTTGTAGCATCCGAGTAGTCGAAATAGAGCGGTAAATTCATACCCACACGCTTCGCAAACGTATTCTTGGTGCACGGTGACACTTCCAATACCGCATGCGCCCATAGTGACACTCGCTGAACCGCATTCAAGGCAGTGAGTCTTGCCTGTTGCGTACACATGGGATTCCCACTCGTTGGAGTTGCTTGCCATGATGTTCATCCTCTGACGGCGGGAGGGGCTCGCCTCGCGTTCCTACGCAAATCGCCGATATCAGTGGATTCGCCCCGTATCCATGTTCCATCGAACACCGTAGGTCATCTTTGCTGGCTTCGCGAACATTTTTATCGCGTGCTCTCGATCCAGTCGACAGAGTGATTCGCAGCATTCAGCTCCTTGAGTGAATGCGCTTACGGCATGAACCTACGTCACGTCGTTTAGCCGATGGTGGGTGAGGGCAGGACGTCTTCGTCTCCAATGTTACAGCGACCTGCCGTCCCAAAAATCATGGTCTCTCGATATTCCTATACTCCTTCGCGCTAATCGTTTGGCGTCGACGGACCTGCTGTCATTTGGCTGATTACGTCGCCTATCCAGGCGCCGGGCAATCGTCCATCGAGTGTGTGGGATGGGGGGGCTGCCATCGGCTTGCCCACTACTGGTCACCTCGTTCGATGACAGCGTGCAATCTCTAGCAAGGAGCATATATGCCAGTTCAACCGTATCTCGGAAAATACGTTGTATTTCAAGGTGTCGCGCAGGAAACTGAGGCTTGGGCGCCGGACTTCCACCTTCTGTGCCCAACGTCCGGGCGCAGACTCGCAAATCGAATGCGAATCGAGGCAATTCCTGGCTATGAGCGATACACGAAGGGCCTCGAAGTCGGTGCCATTTACTCCTGGAAAACCAAGCGCGAGGAAGCGGTGATCGATGAGGGGCTTGGCTTCTACTCGTTCCTTGCCAAGTTAGCTCTTTTGGTTGGGCACGACTGGCGCGCCGAGAATCCGCCGGGCAGGCCGGGGCCGTTCTTCGAGCTTCTACGCTATGGGCTGCAACGGGCGCACATGAGTAGTTTTGTCGCAAGGAAACTGCTCCACGATTTCGACGATTGGGAGGCGAGGGTGGAGGCTGTTGGTGACTCGGACTTCTTGGCTCAATACCGCAAGACGGAGGCGTTGATTTTCTCGGCGAGATTCGGCGCGTTGTATTTCGATGGCGTCCCTGAACCTGAACCCTACGATTTTCGCCGGCTGACGGGGCTGATTTTCAATGGCTGCGGGGACGACGACCAAATTTAATCGCTGAGCAAGCAAGGAGAATTTTGTGGCGACTTCGTACTATATCCATTCGTTGCGCAACGTCAGCAAGCGTTTGCCGGGAGCTCCGAAAGTTCAGTGCTGGTGGAAAGACTCGCTGATAGCGGAACTCGCTCCGGGTTGTTTGGATGGTCTCGCGGACTATGACCTTGGAGACGTCAAAGATGAAGATGTGGCCGTGTACAGGGAAAATCCTTCGCAGGACGGATACAGTTTCGAGCAATTCTGCGAAAGACTGCTTCTTATCCTAATCGAAGGAAGAGAACTTGAGCCGGCACGCGATGTTGGCGCGTGGTGCGACGAAATCGCGGAGATCGTAGAGCGACGGGGTGGCTGGCACGACGACGAGGGGCGTGGGCCGTTCTTCGAGATGTTCCGAGACTTGTATCGGGGGAGACCTATGGACGACGACGTGTGCAGAAAGCTTGTGGCGGATTTTGACCGCTGGGAAGCTCATGCACAGAGCATCGGGAATAGAAAGTTCTACGACTACTACCAGATGCTTCGCGAGTGCTTTCGGTTCGCGTCAAGTAACGGCGTTGTGATATTTCCCTACGAGTAGTCCGAGTCCAAGCAGTCGCACCTTCGGGCGCGGGTTGAGGGGGCCGACGTAACGACGAGAGGAAACGAGCGACTCAACTAATGGGAGGCCGACATGTCGGCCTCCTGCTGAGATTGCGTGACGGTTACTACGGCTCTCTGGGGCACATCATGAACCGAGAAGCGGGCGGCGATCACCGGCTCTACTCACCGCAGCAGGCGTTTTTCGATCAGACCTGGAAACCGGATGACATCGTGAAAACCCGGTGACGGGAAGACAATGCGACATTCACGTCGGGATCGCCTCGCACCCGACGTGAATGCCGCAACAACCAAGACGCGCCCGCCACCCCAGATAACGCAATGGGCGCGGGCGTATTGCCCTTAGATATCCAGCCGCGAGATCTTGGTCCCCGAGAGCGAGAGATCACCCATCAGTCCGCTATTGGTCATCACGAACACTTCAACCGGATGCGTAGTCGTCGTCGTGTCGACCTGACCGTTGGCCCCGAGTTTGACGACCGCCACAGAAGCGTCCGCTCCGACCGACCAACCGCTGGCATTGCGGAATTTGTCGAACGCCTCCTGCGTCATGAACAGATAGACCATCGACTTCGACTGCATCCCCAGTTGCGCGCCCACCGAAGCGGACGAAATGCTGTAATAGCCCGACGAGGTTGTCCCGACACGCAGCACACCGTCGCCGTGCTGTCCGCCGACAATAACCCCTGCCTGAATAACCTCAGGGAACACCAGCACGCCACGCGCTTTACCCACAAGCTCGCGCGAACCGGGCACCGTAGAGAACAGTCGCGAGAGCGTGCTTTCGGCGGCCGCGTCGATGGACTGCTTACGTGACGCATTGGCTTCAGGCGTGGCCGGCGCGCTGCCGGTCGTGGAGCACCCCGAGAAAGCCACGACCAGGGCGGCAGCGACGACGGAAGCGCCTACGAAGTGACGACGTGTTTGCATGACTGACTCCGCAAAGTGGATTGGATCGCTCACCGATAGGTGGACGCGCGACGCCCGTCTTCTATGTCGGCATAGGCCACCGCAGGCGTCTGCGTTGCAGTGTCAGTTCTGTGACACGACATCGCTATTGGTATTTCGGGCAGCCTCGCTTGCCCCAAAGGGCAATTCGAAGGCGGTGGTGCCCGTCAAACCTCGGTGCTGTTCGTCTTGCTCGAGTCCGACGCCGGTTTTGCGGGGGAAGGAGTCCAACCATCCGGCGGAATAATCACCGGCGCTTCCGGCTGCTCCTCGAAATGGGGCGACATGATCTGCACGCCGAATTCGTTGAAGACGTCGACGATCTGGCTATGCAGCTCACTCAGCATGAGGAGACGCTGCGCCGGATTGACGGGCGCGACATGCAGGTCGTACTCGATATAGAAGTCCGACAGCGAACGCTGCAATACAAATGGCTGCGGCGACTGCGCAATGCTTTGGGTTCGTGCTGCCGCGAGGCACAGCATGGCTTGCACCTGTCGCCATGGGGTGTCGTATCCGATCGTCACCGATGTGACCACCAGCGCCGGCGCTTTGCCGTCACGACTCGAAAAATTGTGCACTATGGCCCCGACGACAACCGCGTTCGGAATCGTGACCTCTTCCCGCCTCACGTTCGTCAACTTCACCGACAAGGTATCCACGCTCACCACCACGCCTGCCGTGTCGCCGATCTGCACCATATCGCCCGCCTGAAATGCCCGGCTATAGGTGACGACAATGCCGCTCATCAGTTGATTGACGATGCCCGCTGACCCCAGCGACACCATCAGACCGAGCAACACGCTCAGCCCCTTGAACACATCGCTCTGCGCGCCCGGAAAATACGGGTACGCGAACGTCAGCGCCAAAGCCCACACGACGATGGCCACAATGCGGCGCGAGGCGTCCGCCGTGTCTGGATGCAATCCGGGCACATTGAGACGGCGTTGCTGGATCGCTGCAAAAATATTGTTGATGAGATTGTGCAGGGCGCGCGTCAGAAGAAATATGACGGCGATGGCAATGAGCCCCGGAATCGCATTGACAATGCCCAGTGCAAAGGTGTTGAGCAGGTTCCAGAGGAAATCGCTCAGACGCTCGCCCATGGGCTCCGATACCGGGAACCGCTCCAGTACGTAGATCAGATAGACGTATATGAGCGCGGCGACGAAAAACAGGAAGAGCAACTGAACGATCTGCCGCACCAGATGAAACGCCGAACCGGTCCAGTCGAATGTTCTGGAAGTGCGGCGAAGCAAATGCGCCTCGATGGCGTACTGAAGGCGCGTTTGCAGACGGCTTTGCAGTCGTCCGGCCGTCCACACCAATATCACCAGCACGGCCGTCGCGAGCAGCGACAGCAGAATGCCACGAATGATGTTGGGCCAATGCAGTTGCGCCTGCCGGGCCGCAAGCGCGGCGTCGAGCCGCGTCTGGGTTTCGCTAGCGATGACCTCGAACGGTCGATTGTCTGCCTCGTCGACGTCGCCCTCCAGCAAGGCGAAGAGAATGCGGTCACCGCGCCGGAAGACGACGCCGCGATTCTGACCGAGCGAGCCCTGAACTGCTTGCGTCGGCAAGCGCAGAATGCTCTCGGGCAGCGCGTCCAGTGCGGCATAGGAGCGCTCGGCGCGCTGTTGCGGCGTAGCCCCGGTGAGCGACGCGCGGAACGTCGTGATGGGGCGATCCATATATCGGAGATCGGCGGCCGGCGCATCCGACGCTGCAGCAGGACGGGGCGCTTGTGCATGAGCCAGCGAAACGCTCGCAACCGTCACCAGAAGGACAGCGAAGGCCGACACGAGAAGCACAAACATGGCGCCGATCTTCGAGCATGACAAACACACCGTGTCGTTTTGCGAACTGCCTGACGCAATCGCGCGTGGGGCGACGTGGATCATCATGGATGCTCCTAAATTGAAGTGCGACGGCGAATCAGTGGCGATTTTCGCGCTAACCGGGATGCCCCGGGGGGCAAATTGATTGCCCGAAACCCCGATGGCGCGAGGGCGTATCCGGCGCAAAACTACACTCCTGCAACACTGGGTCACACATCCAGACAAGGAGACATTCATGGGTAACGGAACCAAAAGACGGTCCGATCGTTCCGAAGTCCCGGAGGTGGAGCTGTCACTTGTCCAGGGCGATTTGGGGTTTCATCTTCAGCGTCGTGCGCATCTCATTCCTTCGGTCGGCATGGGTGTTTGGCGCCGTGCCGTGATTTTTGCCGCAGTAACCTGGCTGCCGTTGGCCGTGTGGGCTGTGCTCACCGGCCGCGCGGTGCAAGGTGCTGGCGACGACACGCTCGCGGCGCATTTTGGTATTCATGCGCGTTGCCTAATAGCTATCCCGCTGATGGTGGTGGCCGAGGGGGTTGCTCAGAATCTAATGCCTCCGCTCCTGAAGTACTTTGTCGAATCGGGATGTGTAACTGAGCAAACGCTGCCGTCCTTTCAGCGCGAGCTTTCGCGTGTGGCACGGCTGCGTGATCGTGCATTGCCGTGGGTTGTCATTTTCGGGGTGACCATCGCATGGTCAACGACCCGAGCACTGTTAGGCGATGCCGAAGACGTAGTGTGGATGAACCATGGCGATGACATCGCCGATATAACCTTCGGCGGCTGGTGGTTCGTGCTCGTCGTCCGGCCGCTCTTCACCGTGCTACTGCTCGCATGGCTTTGGCGCGCTTGCCTGCTGTTCATTCTGCTGTTCCGGATTGGGAGGCTGCCACTCGCACTAGTACCCTCGCATCCCGACCGAGCGGCCGGACTGAGTTTCGTGGAGCGCATGGCATTTATCTTCAGTCCGGTAGCGTTTGCCATTTCGGCAGTCGTCGCCGCGTCGTTTGCGCACGAGGTCGTCTATCACGGCGCGAGCGCCATGCAGATGAAGACGCTGCTGATCGCCAGCGCTGCGCTGATCTCAGTAGTATTTCTCTTGCCGTTACTGCCACTCGCCATACCCTTGGGACGGCTGAAACGGAGCGCCATATTCGAATATGGGAGTCTGGTAGCGCATCATGACCGCCTCGTGCACGAGCGCTGGATATTGCATCAGGACATCGGAAAACCGGAGATTCTCGATGCCCCCGAACTGGGGCCTGTCGCGGACATTCACGCCGTCTACGACGCCGTGAAAAACATGCGATCCGTGCCGTTGAGCAAGTTGTCGATCTTGGCGATTGTGGTGCCGGTCGCTGTACCGATGCTTTACGTTGCTGCCCTGCAACTGCCGCTGACTGCCATACTCGGGAAGATCGCTAAAGCATTGATCTAACAGGCGTGGATGGAGATAGGGCTATTCAGAAACTCATGGCGAAGCCAAACGAGACGCCTTGCACGTTACGGCCGAAGACGTAGCGCGCCATTAGGCGTGTACGGGTGACGATCACAGGATACTTGCTGCTGTCGAGTTCCAACCCGACACCCAGCGACGTCAGATTGTTGAAGCCCAGCACGCCGGCACTGTCCCCGAAGTATTGAGAATAGGCCGCCTCAAGCACGTAGCGCACCGGCCGATCAAGCGCACGCAGGCCGGTCGGTGCACGCCATCTCGACCAAAGGCTGAACTGTTGGGCGTTGGCGCTGCCTTGCACACCGGCGGACGAGCTGCCGAAACTTCTCAGATGGATGTTCGTCAGACGCAGTTCGACGTCGACTTCGTAAGCCTCGCGATAGTGCTCGAAGTCGAGCATCAGCGAACCGCCAAGGCCGTACGCATTCAGCGCACCATCCTTGAGAAATTGTGCGTCGAGATCTGTTGCTCGGTTCAGTAGTGTTTCGCCGACGCGCAAGTCACTGGCGACGCGCCCCAGGCTGCCGTTCAGAATCGGCCGGAGCACCAGTTCGTCGGCCAGACGAATGTCCCATCCCACACCGATGGTGGTGCTTAGCGTATTCCAGCGGACTGGGAGTGCGCGCGACTCTGTGCCATCTGAGGCCAAGAAGGTCGGATCGTACCGGCTATAGGCGAGCGTACCTTCGAGGTAGAGCGGAAACGAGCGACTGAGCGTGAAGCCGCCGCCCAACTGCGTTTGCCAGAAGCCGGGATTCCCGGTCGATCCATTATTGATAGACAACGAGCTTGTGGTGACGTCGGGAACAGTCGTGTAGCTCATGATAGCCAGCACGCTGTTCGCATGACTGCGGACATCGGTGCCGACACGCAGCGGCGAAAATTGAGCGAACGCTGCCGGGGTGATCGTCGTTAGGCAAAACAGGCTCGCCAACGTAGTCAGCCACACGGCAAGCCGTCTGTGCAAATCATGTCTCGGCGCACGCTGGCTACTACGCAAACTTTTGTGTCGTATTGCAGCCATACTCCACTCGCGTCATTAATGTTGCGATGCACTCTTCATTATTCGCCATTGTTGCGACTGGACCGCCAGCGGACCATCGGTGTCAGGGGCAATCGCTTTGCCCTTACGGGCAAATGACTTGCCCCCACTCCCGATAGCCTCGAGAGGCGATTACGAAAAGAATGGGGCGCATTGATCATGGTGCGTAGGGGAACATGAATTCGCCGAATATTTCACACCCTCCGTCACAGAAGGCCGGACGCTGGTTTAACGCGCTCGGCCTGACGGTAGTTGTGGTGATCGTTGCTGCACTCATCGTGATCGGTGTACGCGCAACGCTGCTTTATGAAGGCCGTCTGGCGGTTCGCGACGACGCACGCGATGCGAACCTGCGCGTGGCGATGCTCGCTGCACGCACGGTGGGCGATGACATCGCCGCCTGTACGCGCGCACTCGACGCACTCGGTGCAGCAGGTCATGGCGATCCGAGCGCACAGCTTTCGAACTGTATGGCGCAGTTTGGCGATCCAGCGAACGCGACATCACAGACCTATGTGCAGGCAGTGATCATGAGTGAAGCGGGGGAGGTCGTTTATGAAGCGCTGCCTTCGACGGGCTGCATCGATCTTCGCTTCGCCCAGCGCATCGTCAATGCACACCGCCAAAGCAACAACGATGCACTTTCAATCTCGACATCGGCGGCGTTATGCCCGGCGAGTGCGGGCCCCGGTCTGCTGATGACGCACACCATCCGGCGAGACGGCGGCGAGTTTGCTGGCGTTAGCATCGTGACGATAGACGCTCGCTATTTCTCGCGGCAATTCGCGGGACTTGCTCCGGGGGAGAAAGGCATCGTCTCGTTAATGCGCAACGATGGCACGGTACTTATCACGTCGACCGCGGCCGGCACCACTGTCGCAAGCGCCGTGCCTCTCGTCGCTGTCACGGCCAGGCCCTCGGACGCTTCGGTCACGGGCGCGGATGGCGAATTTCTCTACGTCCGACAGCCACTCGCTGGCCTACCGATGCTGATTGAGATTCGCGCCCCCAGAAGCGAGATATATGCCTCGTGGCGAGAACGGGCGCTGTGGGTGGGCGGGCTGACCGCGGCGCTCGGCGTGGCCTGTCTGATTCTCTCCGTCTTGCTCAGGAAGCAGCGCCAGCGGCGCTATGTCGCCGAGGCCGAGTTGCACCGAATGGCGAGCACCGATCCACTGACGGGGCTGGCTAACCGACGCACGCTGGACGAGACCTACGACAGGGAATGGCGTCGCTCGTTGCGTGAGCATGCGCCCCTCGCACTGCTCTTCATCGATATAGATCATTTCAAGACGTTCAACGACCAATACGGCCATCCGGCGGGTGACGACACGCTGGTCGCGGTGAGTCACGCAATCGGGCGCACGATCCGGCGGCCTGGCGATTTCGCCGGACGCTACGGTGGCGAGGAGTTCATGGTAGTGCTGCCAAACACCGACGCTAATGGCGCACGCGACGTCGCCGAGCGCGTGCGCACGGCTGTGCGCTCATTGGCCATCGCCCACGAAGGCACGCCGCAAGGCCATGTGACGATAAGCATCGGGGTCGCCGCTACAGGGGTGTTGCCGACCGGCACGCCCGAAGCGCTGCTGCAAGCGGCGGACGAAGCCCTTTACGCAGCCAAGAGTGGCGGTCGCGACCGCGTCTGCATTCACGCAACCTCAGGAGGTGCCCCATGCCCGGTGATTTGACGCTTGACCAACGCAAGGCCGCTGGAAAGCTGGCGCGTGAGCGCGCGCCCCGTTCGAAGCAGTCGGACATCGGCAACGTCGATCGCGACCCTGTGACGTTGCTGCGCCAGAACAGCGCGGGCCGCGTCGACGCACTTGTGCCGCTTCGGTACGGCCGCATGTCGGTCTCGCCCTTTACGTTTTATCGCGGCAGCGCCGTCCTTCAGGCACACGATCTGGCGCGAACGACCAGCACGGGGTTCACGTTCCCCATTTGCGGCGACGCCCACCTCATGAACTTCGGCGGCTTCGCAACGCCGGAGCGCCAGTTGGTATTCGATCTGAATGACTTCGACGAGGTCGCGCCGGGTCCGTGGGAGTGGGATCTGAAGCGCCTTGCGGCGAGCTTTGCCATTGCAGGCGAACACATGAGCGTCGATCGAAGCACGATTCGCGACATCGTGACGTCGGCCGTATCCGAATACGGAAAGCGGATGCAAGAGTATGCGGGCTACAGCGCGCTCGATCTCTGGCATGAGATCGTGACGTTCGATCGTATGGCGGAAGCGGCCGTCACCGGTGAGGGACGACGTCTGATCCGCAAGACCGCAGAGAAGGCCGCCGGACGTTCGCACGAAGCCATGCTCGAGAAGATTGCAGTATTTGAGGACGGTCGCTGGGTGATTCAGGACGCGCCGCCCGCGCTGTTCCATCCGGCTGGCCCGAACTCCTTGCTGGGCAACGCACACGCGTGGTCGAACACGCAAGCCTGGAAGGGCAAGCTGGCACAGGCGTTCAACGAATACGTCGGCACCCTCCCGGTCGACCGGCGTGCGCTGATCGATCAGTTTCAGCTTCAGGACATCGCCTTCAAAGTGGTCGGTGTGGGCAGCGTCGGGACCTTCTGTCTCGTGATGTTGTTCGTCGACGCGCACGGCAAGCCGTTGTTCCTGCAAGTGAAAGAGGCCCGCGAATCGGTCATTGCTCGCCACTTCCCTACGGGAAAAGTGCACCATCAGGGGCTTCGTGTCGTTGCCGGGCAGCGGTTGCTTCAGGCCGCCAGCGACGCGTTTCTCGGCTGGACGACCGGCCCGAACGGACGCCACTTCTACTTCCGGCAGTTGCGCGACATGAAGGTCTCTGCGGAAGTCGAACGCATGAACGACACGATTCTTCAGGGCTACGCCCGAATATGCGGATGGGCGTTGGCCCGGGCGCACGCCAAGTCCGGGGGGCTGGCCGTAGAAATATCCTCGTACATCGGCGACGGGAAGCGCCTCGCCGACGCGATGACCGACTACGCGCTCGCCTATGCGACGCAGAACCAGAAAGACTACGAGGCGTTCATAAAGGCATGCCGCTCCGGAAAGCTCGTGGCGCGTAGCGACGAGGACATGGCTGCCGACTTCCGCGTATAACGCGTCGCGTGGATTGCCGGTTCGGCGCGTACCGACACGCCGAACCGCCGCTTATACGTGCCACGCTCGACGCTTACGGCTGGGAGCGCGCGGCGCGCTCGATGGCAGACAGCAGGTCGTTGCCAAGGAACGGTTTGGGCAATAGTTCCTGGCCGCCCGACTGCCGAATCTCGGCGCGCGCTGCCTCGTTGTCGTACGCCGTGACGAACACGACCGGCGGACGAGGGGAGGGCAACGTCTGATAGAACGCCGGTCCTGAGAGCCCGGGAAGGTTCACGTCCGCGACCACGCAGTAGGCCGCGCGGATGCTCTCGGCGACACCGTCTTCCCCCGCACTCGAGAAGGCTCGCGTACGGTATCCGGAGATCGTCAGCAGGCGCTCGACAGCGCGACGCATACCTGTGTCGTCCTCAAGAATCACGATGATCTTCCTTGACTTGGTCATGAGGCGGTCGTGTCCATATAGCTATATTTTTCTTTGGAATGCAAGACAGTGGCTATTGGGACTTGGGGCAATGCAAATTCCCCATTGGGCAATTTCGGGCAAACATCTTTGCTTTGCTGGTTCTGCGAGCTACATTGCCAGAGGGTGTCTGCCGCTCGCTCGCGCATGAGCATGTGGTAAATCGACACGTTTTCATCACCGGTATTTTTCCAGTTGAGGCGTAACGATGAGACGACAGGCGTTGGCAATCTTAATGCTGCTTACGACGTGCGCAGCATCGACGGGAACGACGGCATGGGCCCAGCAGGGAGCACCTGCGAGCGCGCCAGTTGCCCCGGCGAACGGCGTCGATCCGGACGCGGTTCAGATGCTGCACACGATGGGAAGTTATCTGCAATCGCTCCAGCGATTTCGCGTGTTTACGGAGCTGACCGGGGAACGCGTGCTGGCCGACGGACAAAAACTTCAGCACAGCGCGCGGGCTACGCTTGAAGTCGACCGGCCGAACCGGTTGCGCGCCGTCATGAAGAGCGCACGCACGGAACGTGAGATCATTTACGACGGGAGGACAGCAACATTGTTTTCTCCACAGCAGAAGTACTACGCCTCCGTGCCCTTCCAAGGGACAGTGGGCAAACTGGTCGAAGCGTTGCGGGAGCGATACGGCGTGGAGTTGCCACTCGCCGACCTCTTTTCGTGGGGAACGCCCGAAGCACAGCACCAGAAATTCGACTCGGCAATGTTCGCGGGGCAGGACTACGTCGGGAACGATCTGTGCGACCACTACGCGTTCCGGCAGTCCGGAATCGACTGGCAGATATGGATCGCCAGTGGTGACAAGCCGTTGCCGCGCAAAGTAGTGGTCACGCGTACCGACGATGATGCGCGTCCGCAATCGATCTCGATCCTTTCCTGGCAACCCGGCTTCTCCATCCAGCCCTCGACTTTTGAGTTCCGGCCGCCTGCGGGTACAAAGAAGATCGAAGCGGTTCAATTACCTACCAACAAGGGGTGACATCATGACTCAATGGCGTTTCCCTTGGGTACCGGCATGCGTTGCCGTGACCGTACTAGCAGCTTCTCTCGCTTTAGTCCCTCCGTTGGAAGCCGCTGGTAGAGGCGGTGGTGCTGGCGCACACGCGCGCGGTCACGATGGGGGAGGTAACGCCGCTCGCCGCACCGCACCGCGCCAGAATGTCGGGAATCGCCAGCCCGATGCGCGCACCCACAATGTCAGAAACACCAGCGTGAACAACGTCAACGTCAATCGTAATGTGAACGTAAACGTTGATAACCATGGTGGTGGCTATCACGGCGGTTGGGACGATGATTATCACCCGGTGGCGACGGCCGCAGCAGTCACTGCGGCCGTGGGTGTCACGGCTGCGGTCGTCGGGGCGGTGGTGCACTCGGTGCCAGCAAGCTGCGTGCCGGTGAATTATCGCGGAATGATTTACCAGCAGTGCGGGTCTACGTGGTATCAACCCCAAGGTACGCAATTCGTCGTGGTCAACGCGCCGTATTGACATGGTGTAGGCGAACATTCTGACTCTGATGCGGGCGCGAAACAGTGCGCCCGCTGCTCAGACGCTCGCTGCCTCACTGCCACGGAGATGTGTCTGATCAAATTCCGCCGATGCCAACGGCAACCAGAGCACGAACTCGGTGCCACCGCCGGATCGTGGCAGTGCAGATACGGCGCCTCGATGAGCATCGGCGATTGAGCGAACGATGGACAGACCAAGGCCCGTGCCACGCTCCTTGGTGGTATAGAACGCTTCGAACAACTGCTCAACGTTGTCAGCCGGAATACCGGTGCCCCGATCCGCGACGACGAGCTCGACACCCTCCTTGGCGTGGCGCGTACCGATGGATAGTTCACGATCTTTTTGCTCCGAATTCTCCATCGCATCCATAGCGTTGATTGCCAGGTTAAGCAGCACCTGTTGCAACTGCACTTGGTCGGCCAGCACCCGAGCGTCCGGCGCCCCAAATGACATCTGGAGCACTATGCCACGGCGACGAGCCTCGGGTTTCACGAGCGACGTCGCGCGTTCGAGCACTGTGTCGAAGACAACGGGCGTGAACGTTATGGCCTGCTTTTGCAATAGCGCTCGCAGACGCTGGATTACGTCGTTTGCACGTAGGGCGTCGCGCCTGACATCAGTGAGGATTTCGCGCAATTCGGCATCGCTGGCGTCGGAGCTCTGCATCATCAGATCAGCGGCATCGACGTTGCTGAGAATCGCACCGAGCGGCTGGCCGACCTCGTGGGCGATGGACGCACTGAGTTCACCTACTGTAGAGATTCTGGACGCTCGTGTGAGATCAGCGCGACGCGTAGCAGCGTCGTATTCCGCGACGCGCCGCTGATGACGCTGCTTCAACATCGCGAAAATTGTGATGGCTTGCGTGCCGATCACGAAGAGAATCACGACGATTTCCTTCCAGTACTGCCGGTACGCCGGGTGTGGCGCGTTGAGCCGTTTGCAATCCGGTTCCAGCAAATTTTCGGAAATATCGAGGCGCTTGAGCATAGCGATATTCGCCGTGCACCGCGCCGGTAATGCGGGCAAAGTCCGCAGCGATGCATCGAATTGCTGAGTTTGGCCACTGGAAAGCAGCATTTGAGCGGCGACGTTGCCCGTCGTGCGACCGTTCTCCTCGAGGTCGTACACAGCGCCGGCGGCGGCGCCTTGCTCGATGTAGTTGGCGTACCATCCGTAGATGGGAACCGGTGCGTCGCTTGCAATCTTGTTCACAAGTTCGACGGGGAAGTAGCGCCGGCCTTCGCGGTCGCGATATTGGGTGCCGTAGAGCACGGCGCTGGTGCGCTTGTCGAGCAGCGCTAGCCTTGCTTTGAGTTCCTGGACGGAGAAACCCTCCCATCGTTCTATCGACACCCAACGCCTAGCGGTCTTCCCTGCGGCCTCGACGATCTCGTCGGAGAAGCGCTTGTCGAGGTCCGAGGTTCCTCCGATGACCACCAGACGGGTAGCACTAGGTTGAAGCGACTCGACGATGGAAAACGTTTTTTCGATCTCGATGTGGTACGGAATCATCACGAACGTCGATGGGAGCGCACCGACTTTCTTCAACCACACATCCGGCACACTCGTAACTAGGATGGGCGTACCCGGCCAGATGGCTTCATGATGCGCTCGGGCAAACTCCGCTGCGTAATTGCCGATAGCGATCACGAGGTCGACGTGCTGACCGCTGTACTTCTTGCGCAGCAACGCAAAAAGCTCGGGAGTAAGCAGATCGGAACCGAAGCGCAAGCCGTCGAGCGTGTCGAGGAAGGTTTCGGTGCCCAGCGGCAAGGTGGCATTCAATACGGTGCGAATGGCCTGCGTCTGCATAAGTGCCGCAGGTTGCATCGGATCACCGCCCGTGAGGAGAACCACTTTGGGTGGATCCGCGCCAAACGCTTCAAGAACGACGAAGCTACACGTGACAAAGACCGCGAGTGAGATACTTCGCCGAACGGCCCGTGTGATGGCACTGCTCACGACATTTGCGCGACGCTTGATGAGACGTCGGAAGTCATGCGCTTGTCGGTATTCCGGAGTAGTTCGGCTAACGAAGAAGCGTTGAACTTGCGCATAAGCTCGGCTCGGCACGTTTTGATCGTACGTTCGCACAGCCCCAGTTCGACTGCGATCTGCTTGTTGCGAAGTCCTTTCGCAATGCCCTCCAGGACGACCTTCTCGCGGTGGTTGAGTGTACCGTCCGTCGCTTCCAACGGGAGGGTAGAGGGGAGCGTCTGTACCAGACTTATGGCGATCTCTATCGCGCCAATGAGAACATCGCGTCCGAAGGGTTTGACGAGGAAGTCGACGGCGCCTGCCTTCATCGCTTCGACTGAGCGCGACACGTCACCGTAGCCGCTCATGAAAACGACCGGCAACGGAGATGCCTGCCGTCGTAGCGCTCGCTGCAATTCAAGCCCACTGGGCCCACCCAGCTCAAGATCGATGAGGATGCACCCTGGGCGCTCGTCTGGCTCACTCACGAGAAACTCCCCTGCCGAAGCATATTCCTTCGTGCGATAACCCGAGGCGCACAGCAGGCGGGTCAATGCAGATCGCATGGAGGCGTCGTCGTCGACTACGTGCACAACCGATTCATGACAGGCGTTCATGGCAGCTCCGCTTTGCAGGCAAATCTTTAGTATCTCCCCGACCATTTGGTTCTATCTTTATGTAGGAATAACTCTTACTTCAATTATTAAAATTACTCTGATGAAAATATAAATTTTTAATTATTATCCTCTGGGTAAATTTTGAATTAATCATTGAAAACCTTGACCTATTTAAATTGATAGCATCTCCGGACATATTCGTAAAGTTCAATTGGAAGATTTTCGCGAGAGCGGCCGGCCAAGGGGCGCGGCGAAATTCGGTGATGCCGCCTTCCAACGAACATTTTACGTTCCACGCAGTGGCGACTAGTTGAAATGCAGGGCGCGTTGCCCCAACTACCTATGTCGCCGACCGCGATGTAAGTGGAGAATGTCTTCGGCGTCAATTTGATTCAGTGTTCCAATATTTGCTGAACGTGATTGAGGACCTTTTGGAAGCGCAAGCGAATGCCGGGAGACAATCTATGGAAGTACCTCGATGCCGTAGGTCGGTCGGGGATGCCGGGCGGAAACTACGTCTGGGCCCCTCCAAGGAGGGCGTTGCTATAGCCATTCGACTCGCGCTTTGCTTGATGTTCGCATTGATTCAAGCACCAGCAAGGGGGCAAGAGGGAGGTGCCGCTCAGGCTAATAACCCACTTGCCAACATGACAGCGTTCAATCTGCAGAACTACTACATCGGCAACATCACGGAGACGGGGCAAAGCGGTAATCAGTTCTGGATGCGATATGCAAAGCCGTTCGTGGTCGGAAACACTCACTGGATACTGCGTGCGTCGCTACCAGTAAATACGCTACCGGTCGCTCCGACGTTTGGAAGGCATACATCCATTGGCGACCTCAACCTCTTTTCGGCCTACTTGCTTGACTTGGGGAATCCTGCGATCAGCTTCGGCATTGGTCCGCAACTAACCGCTCCTACGGCGGGCGACACAAGGTTGGGCTCAGGGAAGTGGTCGGCGGGATTGGTCAATGTTTTGTTCAATGCCAACTCGACAAGATTTCAGTTCGGGTATCTGGCCTCCTGGCAACAGAGCTTTGCTGGGATAAGCGATCGAGAGACGGTAAGCGTTGCAGCATTTCAGCCTTTTGCTTTCTACCAATTGGGTGGAGGAACGTATCTTCGGGCCGCTCCGATATGGGCGTTCAATCTAGATAATGGCAGCTACAGCATCCCCCTTGGCGTGGGTATCGGTCAGGTAATCAAGCGAGGAAAGACCGTGTACAACGGTTTCGTAGAGCCGCAGTTTTCGGTTGCCGACCGAGGGCCAGGACAGCCGAGATGGCAAATTTTTTTCGGACTGAACGTGCAGTTCCTCGACTGATCGTTGGGGCTACAAATTGGGTGGCGAAGCGCCTCACATTTCGATCGTGAATCTGGGCGGATGTAAGTCGATACGCGGCTTCACAGAAAATTCAGTCCACCCGTAGAGCCGCATGAATGTATCTGCGCCAAGTCGACGCTCAATGTGTTGCATCTCGCGCCCACCGCGCCTCAAATTTCCGACAAGCCACTGTCTCTATTGCCCTGAAGGGAAAATGAGTTGCCCCAAGTCCCTATAGTGCTGGCCGCTATTCGGAGCAGAAAATTCCAATTGGCAAGTGGATCACGGCCTCATTAGGGGGCCGCGTTCGATCCCGAACGACATGGACGTTCAGCGCTTGCTTCATCACCACTGGTTAGGAATAGAAACTCTGCATCTAGGGGAACATGATGAATCTTGAACGTTGCTTAACGGCGCTTGCCTCGCCGATTAAACGGGCACCCGTTGCGATAGTGACTGCAGGACTGTTGAGCTTGGCGGTCAACGGACATGCCCAGACTGACGCTCAACGCGGAACGCGCCCCAATATCCTACTGATCGTTGGCGACGACGTTGGTTGGGGTGATCTCGGCGCGTATGGTGGCGGAGAGGGGCGCGGCATCCCAACCCCCAATCTCGACCGCATGGCGGACGAAGGCATGACATTTTTTGACTTCTATGGCCAGCCTAGCTGTACGCCTGGGCGCGCTGCGCTTCAGACGGGGCGTAATCCGAACAGAAGTGGCATGACAACGGTGGCATTCCAAGGGCAGGGCGGTGGATTACCTAAGGCAGAGTGGACACTGGCTTCGGTACTTAAACTCGCCAAATACAATACGTATTTTACGGGCAAATGGCACCTCGGCGAATCCGACTACGCACTTCCCAATGCGCAGGGCTACGATGATATGAAGTACGTCGGGCTATATCACCTTAACGCCTACACGTATTCCGATCCGAAGTGGTTTCCCGACATGGATCAGAAGACCCGCGACATGTTCGTGAAGGTCACGACCGGCATGCTCTCGGGCAAGGCCGGAGAGAAGCCCCGCGAAGACTTCAAGTTGAATGGTCAATACCAGAACGAACCGGAAAAGGGCATCGTCGGCATTCCGTTTGTGGATCGCTACATCGAGAAAGCCGCGCTCGATGACATTGATGACGCCGCACAGCGCGGACAGCCGTTCTTCATCAATGTGAATTTCATGAAGGTTCACCAACCGAACATGCCCGACCCCGACTATATCGGAAAGTCGCTATCGAAGTCGAAATTCGCGGATTCGCTCGTGGAACTTGATGCGCGTGTCGGGCGCATCATGGACAAGCTGCGCGAGAAGGGGTTAGACAAGAACACTCTCGTCTTCTTCACGACGGACAATGGCGCCTGGCAAGACGTTTATCCCGATGCAGGTTATACGCCTTTCCGAGGCACCAAGGGAACCGACCGAGAAGGTGGCGCGCGTGTACCGGCCATCGCCTGGTGGCCCGGCAAGATCAAACCCCATTCGCGTAACTACGACATTCTCGGCGGTCTCGATTGCATGGCGACGTTCGCTGCACTCGCAGGCGTCGATTTGCCCAAGAACGACCGCGAAGGCAAACCGATCGTATTTGACAGCTACGACATGTCCCCGGTTTTGTTCGGAACAGGAAAGAGCAAGCGCAATGAATGGTTCTACTTCACTGAAAACGAACTGACGCCAGGTGCCGTACGCGTAGGTCAGTTCAAGGCCGTGTTCAACCTCCGAGGTGACGCAGGTGTCAAAACGGGCGGTCTAGCAGTGGATTCGAATCTGGGATGGAAGGGCCCAGAGAGCTATGTGGCGACGGTCCCACAGGTGTTTGATCTCTATCAGGATCCGCAGGAACGCTACGACATCTTCATGAACAACTACACGGAACACACGTGGACGCTGCCGACGTTCAATGTGGCCGTACGGGACCTCATGCAGACGTATGTAAAGTATCCGCCTCGCAAGCTACAGAGTGAAGGCTACGCCGGTCCGATTACGTTGACCGAATATCAGCGATTCAAGTACATCCGGGACGAGCTCCAGCAAAACGGCTTCAGCATTCCGCTACCGAGTGGCAACTAAAAGGGGGCAGGCTCCCGAGCGATCGAGGTATTCCTATCGTTCGGGAGCCGTACATACGACCAGCTCGCTATCTGCCCAATTTGCGAGGATATGTATGCGATTCGACATGAACAACACGGTGTTGCGACAGATGTTTCGGACGTTGGCCCGACTGATCATCAGCGCGTGTGCAGTCGCGCTTATGACCGCCTGCGCTAATCAAGGATCGGCACCCATCGCAGGCGCGGAGGTCAATTCGCAGCCAGCGTATGTCTCGACGCAGTCGGTGTTGCCGTCTTGGCAGGACGGCAATGCCCGCAGCGCGATTCTGAAATTTATCTCTGACGTAACACGCGAGGGGGCCCCATCGTTCGTGCCGACCGAAGCCCGCATTGCAGTGTTCGATAACGACGGAACTCTCTGGAGCGAACAGCCAATCCCATTCCAACTCGCGTTCATGATTGACCAATTGAAGTCGGCAGCTCCGTCGCATCCCGAGTGGCAGCGTAGTCCGGCTTTTAAGGCGCTAATGGCCCACGATGTCTCGGCGCTCGCGAAGAATAGGAAGGAACTGCTGCAAATGCTGTCTGTGGCCAATAGCTCGATGACGACGGAAGAATACGATCAATCGATCCGCGCATGGCTAGCGAGTGCGAAACACCCTACGCTCCATCGACCCTACACCGATCTCGTGTACCAGCCGCAGCTCGAATTGCTCGATTTGTTGCGAGCGAATGGATTCAAAATTTGGATCGTCTCTGGCGGAACGTCAGAGTTCATGCGCACATGGGTCACTCGAGCCTATGGTATTGCGCCTGAGCAGGTTGTGGGTACTCAGGAGAAGCTTAAATACGTAGTGCGTGACGGAAAAGGTGTACTGATGCGCCAACCCGGCTTTGATTTCGTAGATGACGGCGCAGGGAAACCTGTTGGCATTTTTCGCGCGATAGGCAGGCGGCCAATCCTTGCGTTCGGCAACTCCGATGGCGATCGAGAAATGCTCGAGTACACCGCGACGGGGCCCGGTCCCAGCCTTGCGCTGCTGATACATCACGACGATGCAGAGCGCGAATTTGCCTATGACCGGAAATCGCCGTTGGCACGCTTCGACAAGGCGTGGGACGAAGCGGTAGCGCGCGGCTGGGTGGTTGTCAGCATGAAGCGTGATTGGAACTCGGTATATCCGGGACCGAAGGCCGCCGCTGCCCAGTAGCCGGAATAGACGGTCGACCCGCGTCGGGAGAGAGAACGTCTGACATCTGGAGAGACAGCATGCACAGCATCGAGGGCATGACCAGCGAGCAACCGGTGAAATGGTTCGAGACACGTGCATCGTCCGCGAAGGAACCGATGGCGCCGCGACAGAAGGGGCGATTTCACGCGATGGCCAAGCCAATCGGCTCGACCTGTAACATCGATTGCGCCTACTGCTACTACCTGCACAAGGAGCAACTTCTCGATCAGCGTCGGGGGCGCCGGATGGAGCAGTCAATGCTTGAACGCTACATTCGTCAGTACATCGAGGCCCAGAACGGTGACGAAATTATTTTCTCGTGGCAGGGGGGCGAGCCGACAATGCTCGGTCTCGACTTCTTCCGCGATATCGTGGAAATCCAGAAGCGATGTGCGCCTGCCGGTCGTCGGATACTGAACGATCTTCAGACAAACGGCACTTTGCTGGACGACGATTGGTGCGGCTTCCTGAAGCAACACGACTTTCTGGTCGGTATAAGCATCGATGGACCTCGCGAATTGCACGACACGTTCCGCCTGGATCGGAAGGGGCGGCCCACGTTTGAAAGTGTCATGCGTGGCATTGGCCTTCTGAAGAAACACGGTGTGAAGTTCAACACGCTCACGGTGGTGAACAGGGTCAACGCGAAGCGGCCGCTCGACGTTTATCGCTTCCTGCGCAACGAAGTGGGCTCGAGTTATATCCAGTTCATTCCGTGCGTTGAGCCAAAGGATTTTCGCAGCATTGCCCCTCAACACTGGCCGACTGAGTCGATGCCGATGATTGGAAGCGATGGCGCGAAGCCAGGAAACCCTGACTCCGTCGTGACGGACTGGTCCGTCGACCCGGAGGATTGGGGGTACTTTCTGTCACGAACTTTCGACGAGTGGTATCGAAAGGACGTGGGCCATGTCCTGGTTAACCTATTCGAGACCGCCGTGGTGCAAACGATGGGACGGCCCGCACAAACGTGCGTGACTGCCGAGTTCTGCGGTAAGGCAATGGCCATCGAACATGACGGCGAAGTATATTCTTGTGATCACTACGTCTATCCCGATTTCGCGCTCGGCAATATCCGTGATGTTCACCTGGGCGAGATGGCCTTTTCGCAACGGCAGCAGAAGTTTGGGTATGCCAAGCGAGATTCTCTTCCTGCCTTTTGCAAGAAATGCACGTATTTAAAGCTGTGCTGGGGGGAATGCCCGAAGAATCGATTCGTGCGCAGCCCGGACGGCGAACCGGGTCTGAACTATCTATGCTCGGGCATCCGCAAGTTCTACAACCATGCGAGCTGGGCATTGAGACAGTTGGCGAACGAATCTATGTGACTCACTTATGGCTACGTGTCATCACACCGAAGAGTCATCCCCCCGCTCGAGTATCGAGCCAATTCGGCACCAATCGCGTAGTTAGGAAGCCATCCGAATCCCTTCTGCTGAACATCGTTGCGCGCGAGTCGTTGAAAGCAACACACTGAACGTGCCATCCTGCCTGGATAAACTCAGCGCCATCTGCGATCCGCCGACACCGCTACGGTTTGATAATGATCCGTCTAATGCCGCGAGAAACAGAGGCACCGTGTGTCAGCAGCGGCTGCTTCGTCTTCAACTAGGTAAAAAGCTTGAATTCCAAACGGGCACGCCGCAAACAGACGGCAGTACAGCGAAGCGAAAGCGACCGCAGTAGATAAGCGAACGGACTGTTGTGGACTAATTGCCCGTGAGGGCAATTGCATTGCCCAATTCCCCAATTGCTGTCTTGCAGGGTAATGCCCAAGAATATTCGTGTGAGCCGTCATTTGTACGGATCAATAACCCGGCGCTTTATTCTCTTGGGGAAAAAACATGCCGCATACGCACCGACGCTTCTCGATTATCGCTATCGCCGCAGCCGCCATTTTTCTTCAAAGCACTGTTGCATTGTCGGAAACACTTGGGCCACTTAACAGTCCAGTCCGCAGTCAGAACCCCGCGAACTTCAATAGCAAAGCAGTCCTCGATCATCTTTCGCCCATAATTTGGCAGGGCGACAACCTCGCGTACACCAAGGGGGCCTCCACAATTCATCCTGCACAGACCGCCTATGCGCAGATGATGAACAAGAAGATCCAAGAGGTTGTGCCTGGCAAGATTTATCTAGCCTCCGGTTTCCAGCTCGCGTCGACTATGATCGCCGTCGGAGACAACGGCCTCATCGTTATCGACCCGGGGTCCGATGACGACAGTGCCCGCGCCAGCCGAGCCGCATTCGTAGAAGCTGTACCGGGCGCCGCCAAGTTGCCGGTGGTTGCGGTGATTTATACGCACCGCCACCCGGATCACGCGTTCGGTTCTGCTGGATGGGGAGTCACCCAGGCGGATGTTGATTCGGGCAAGGTGAAGATTATTGCTTCCGTGAACTTTGTCAAAGATCTGGTCAATGATGTCGGTGTAGTCGGTAATATTCTCACCCAACGAACGGCATATGCAGCAGGGTACGTGCCACCGGGTCCCGACGGCCCAGTCCACTTCGGCATTGGTCCGGCATTCGGCGCAGGCCCCATTTCGTTCTTCTTGCCGACGGTGAAAGTGGCAGAAGATAAGCCGCTCAAAACGACGATTGCCGGAGTGGAGATGGAAGTTTTTCCAGCCTACGGCGACGCTGGCATGGATGAAGTTGACGTTTATTTCCCCCAATTCCGGCACTTGCATGGGTCGGAGACCATTCAAGGTGAGACGTTCCCGAATCTATACACTCTGCGAGGCACGTCCTATCGAGATGTTCAGCTTTGGATGGAGGGTGTTGCCCGAGCGTTGCAATATGCGCGCAAGTCCGATACGTACTCGGGGTCGCACATGCGAGCGTGGCGGGGAAACCAGTTTATTGTGGACCGCATACAGAATTACCGCGACGCGATCCAATATGTGCACGATCAGTCGATCTATTTGATCAACCTTGGCTACAAGCGTGACCAGCTCGCCGACATGGTGGTGCTGCCTGAGCCCTATGCGAGCGACCCATGGCTGCAAGAGTACTACGGCACTGTGGCGCACTCGGTACGCAATATCTACGACGGGTACCTGGGATGGTGGTCAGGGGACGCGACGGAGCTTGCCAAGCCCGGATTTATCGAAACCTCCCGCCAATACGTGCGCGCAATGGGTGGAAGAAAGGGCGTGCTAGCCGAAGGCAAGAAAGCAATCAGCGAGCGTAACTACGGGTGGGCAGCCGAGGTTCTCACGCACCTGACTAGAATCGACCCGAGCGATATGGAAGCACGCAAGTTGAAAGCGCAGGCCTTGCGGCAGTGGGCATACGCGCAAACGAATATTTACTGGCGCGCATTCGCTATTACGGGTTCGAAGGAACTTGACGGAAGCCTTGACCGCTCGAAGCCCTGGAATTTCGCAGACCCCGCGATCGTCAAGGTATTGCCGACGAACCAGTTCCTTGAAACGTTGAGTGTGCGACTTAACGCAAAACGAGCCGCGGGCAAGAAGATGAACGTGGGATTCGAGGTAACCGACACCGGAGAGAAGTCCGGATTTTCGGTGCGTAACCAGATTGCTGCTTTCAGTGGCGAGCCTTTGCCGGATGCGCAAGCCACGATCAGTGGGCCGAAAGCGGCAATTCTCCAAACCATCGGAACGGGCAAGTTGGCGGATGGCGTGGCTGTAAAGGGCGATCGAGGGACCGCCGAAACTTTCCTTTCGTTGTTCGATGTCATCACACCGAACGATGTGAATTTGCTTCTTCCTCCGGGCGTCCCGCTCAAAAATCAATGATTGCACGGGGGGCGGTGTGAACGCACTGCGGGTTGTTTTGCGCTAGGCCCCCCTCAAGAACTAATGCCGATCAGATACGGAACTCTCTGGCTTTACGGTTTCTTTGCCGGGGCGTTCAGTCCCGCCATATGAGCGAATGCTGCAGATGCTTTACACCCCAAAGCGGATTCGGGACCGCGGTAGTCATGCCGCTGCAGCCAAATGGTCATTGGTGTTTGAAAGCGCGGAACCTAGTGGTGGGCGAAGACTTCGTCGAACTGTCCGGTCTCCGGGTTCTTCGCATTTCAATCCCGTGCGTTTAGCTTGCGAAAAGTACGGTCACTGACGAATCGGGATAGCTTTGAGTAGCGTACGGTACCTCGACGTATCGGTGCTTGGACCAGATGTAAGTGCTGTCTCGCGCGCGTCGTGGCAACATAGAGCAAGCGGAGTTCTTCCTCGACGTTCTGCTTCTGTATCTCCCTAATGTGCGAGATAGCACCTTCGGTCACGTTGATTACGATGACGTGATCCCATTCCTTACCCTTCGCGGAGTGAATCGTGGAGAGTGTGACGCCGAATTGACCATATTGCCGTTCAACGAACGCCCTGAAGGAGCGCACCGATTTGTGCTCACGAATAAGTGGCTGCCAGAGGTTCAGTTCGTGCTCGACCGAGGTTCGTGCATACCCTTGCCCCGATCGACGTCTCCCCGTCTTCAGTAGCGCTAGGCTTTAGAGTCCGAGGGTTAATGTAACTGTTTTTCCGCCAATTTCCGCGCGTAGGTCGCCGGTGTTAATCCGCCCAGTGATTTCTTCGGCCGCTCCTCGTTGTACTCCCGCCGCCAAGCCTCGATCACCAGCGAGAAGCAGGGGCAGTTGTTGCCTGCCAAAATCTGGTTCCCTGACTCCTCACCTGGCACGCTCTTGCGGGAGATGAAACTCGTCTCCGACACGTATGACACCGTGCTGACACTTCTCGTGCTTCCCAGAACGGAGGATGTCTGGGCACCACGTTTCGCCGGCGCAAACGATTAACGGTATTCCGGCGGAATTTGTGTCAGCGATTGTCAAGGGCAATCTATTGACATCGAGCGACCCCCGAGGTCATTGCATACACAGTACGTGTCGCCTACGACTTACTCGAGCGTTTTGCGAAGGATGTCGGCCCCGTGCGAACGGAGTTCTTTAACGAATGCGAGGGTTAAGCGATAGGCTCTGCAGAAAGTCTCGTCTTTGGGGATGGGATTGGCCGACCAGTCTAGGAAGATGCCGATGAATCCATTGGTCTGTAAGGCGAGGGTGTGCCATCTCATGTGTGCAATGTTCGATCTACCCCGGACGCGACGCCAAGTGTTGTGTCCGCTCCCGCTGGGGTTAAACGAATGACCTTGTTCTTTCCATGGAGCCTTTTCATGACGAACATTCTCGCCTAAAAGAGTGTTTGGATTGACTGGACCACTACAAGGTTACTGTGGAGGACAAGTCATGTGGTGATGTATGTCGCCAGATTTGCCGAAATCCACTGTTGCGTCACCCGGATCCCTTTGCCGCCGACTCACTCTTCGTCTGACGCCGCGGCGTGGTAGGCCTCTATTCCGATTTGCTGGCTGGCTTGATATGCCAGCACCGAGTCTATTCTCACAAGACGGTTGTTCCCGGTTATATGGTGCAGTTTGAGCTTGCCTTGGTCGATGAGCTTGGCGACGTGCGCCTGGGAGACGAACAGCATCTTCGCTGCGTCCGCGGTGGACATGTATTTGTCGTCCTCTCGGCTCGACTTCTTCTCGACTTTCGACATGGTGGTGTCCTTGGTGGCCAATACACGATTTGAGCCTAGACTAAGCCTCCGACGAAGACAATTGAATATGAGCTACGGCTACGTATCGGGCAGGCCATCGTAGTAACCGATCAGCACGAACAGCGCGGTGAACTCGTGGGTGCATTTTTCGCAGACCAGTTCCTGGTGGACGGTCTTGGCACCAACTGCGCACGCACCCATGGTCAGCTTGGTCGATTCGCACTTCGGACAGAGCGGACTGGCCGTGCGAACGACGCGGGACTTCCATTCATCCGAGTCCATCGCGGCGCTCCCGTTGGGAATTAGGGGCTATTTGCGGGCGCCGGCGTGGCGGCCCATCGTATATAGAATAGACCTTCCGATACGTCGAAAACCAATGTCAGATGCCGATGTACACCGAGCTAATAGAAACGCAGGAACGGCTGGGGCGGGAGAGTGCGGGGTACGCCAGGAGGAGGCACAGTAAGCCGTTGGCAAGATTTCTCCCTCATGGCGGAGCTGGACTTGACGGCTGAGGACTTGGAATTCCTCGTGTATAGAACGGCGATTCAGCTCTGGGGTCCAGCGACTGGGCTGGTCGGCGCGGAGCAAGCCATACTCAGCTTCCCGTGGCCATACGTGAGAAGTGAGGTTGCGACGATGGGCGCAAGTCCTGCACCGATTGCGGCACCAACCTGGACAGCGACGGACAGCCCGCTGCATCTGACCTCAGGAGGGAGCTCAGCCGAGAACAAACCACCTTCAGGCCCCCCCACGCGGCCGAGTGCACCACGCCAATCGCCAGTACGACAGCTAGCGTTATCTCAGTGTCCATGAAACCAGCAGCGGCCGACAGTTTGCATTCATCCATGCGCCCAATCTCCTCTCAGACAAGCCGGCGCCTCAGTCGGAGATGGGGAATCAAGGGGAATTTCCAGTTGAATTGGCTGCGCATTTCGGTCGCGTAGCACGTACACCCCGATGTGCCGAACGTCACCGCAGGTTGTGCGCATCGAGCCACGCTCGGTGGCAATTCGCATTCCCGCCAAGGCGAGCTCGTGCTTGCGTGCGTTTGGGTAGTATATATCGAGGAGTGCTCGGCACTCGTGAGTGGAGACTGCGCGCAGCAGGAACAGGGCCTGCGCCATCCGGGTGCACTGCTGGCGATAGCCATTCCCGGGGTAGCGTTCGAGAAGCATTTCGAACGTTGCGGAACGGTCAACGGGAATTGCCGTAAGACGGGCGTCCGCTTCGAGAGTGAGCGTGTTGGGGAAGAGCTCGAAATTTAGCAACGCAACCTCCAAGTGGTGTTTGGATGGTTGCAATGGTCGCCCGTTACGTCCAGGTAACGAAGGTCGACAATCTGCGTGAACCTGCAACCCGCTTTCCGGAAACCAAATTGCAGAATTCTGCAGTTTCGTTTCCTAAATGGAAGCTTTCTGTTGTGCTAGAGCGGACGATGTACGTGCCGCAACAACAGCAAGCAGGGCTTTTCTTAGCTCGGTATCGCCTTTCGTTGGGTCCAACTGCAAAATGGCCGCCACAACCCTATCCTCTTCAGCAACAAGCGTCTGAATTCCTCTGTCCGTTTTCATACGGGCCAAGGCAATTTGCGTGACAGTATCTGCCCCATCGCGTCGACGCTGGCCGGATTCGAACTCTTTTATGAGTTCGGCACGGCGTTTAGCCGAAAGCACGTTTCGCACAGTTCGGTCTTGAGTGTCCGGCCAGACTTGCATGACGATTTCGCCGACCGCTTCCGTGTGAATGTCTCGGAAATTCTCGTAAAAGCGCATCGCCACATACTCGATGAACGCGCGTCGCTCAGGATGGCCCTTCTGGCTGCCCGATGACCGCTCGGGGGGAGGGGACCAGTGACGCAATGACTCCAATCCCGATTGAAATCCAGGGTCTCGAGTTACGTGCGTTAAGTCTGCAACATCTGCAACTGTATTGTGCAGACGATTGGCCGCAGACCGAATCTGTGACGCTTTCCGGGGACTCGCGACTGAGGCGCGCACCGAAATGTCTGGTGCGGCGAGAATGCATTCGGCAACGAGGGTGACGAAGTTAATGCGTCCCGAGTCTCCGTAGCTGGCGCGCCCGGCCAGAAACCGGCGGGCCCCGTCGGGCGCCAGCAAGGTTTTGGCCCAAGGGTCGCGCATTACCTCTCTACGCGGAAGCGACTTTAAGCGCTGTGCGTGGACGACGAGCTGCTGATATTCCAAAGGAAGGAGTGGCTTCAATTGGTGACTCAAAAGACGAAGTTGACCAATTATACAACCGTCAATTAGGTATACAGAACATTAGGGATGGAGGGTCCCACCTCGAGTTACACGAGTTCGATACCCCCGACAACTATTCCGGTTGAGCCGCCCGAGCATTTCGGCTGAACCCTTCTTAGGCCGCAATGTGGGCCTTGCGTAGTGCCTCGTTGATTTGCTGAAACGGAATTTTCCCCAGAGTCGGAAACTGCTCGCGAGTCACCTTTTCAGATAGGTCGTCCAACTCCAGCGAAAGCAGAGTGAGGGCTTCCAACTTTTCGGGTGCATCGAACACAGCTCGCGAGCCGTCAGGAACAAGCAATTGCCTCGCTTCATCGTGATTGCACGCAAGATAGTCCGCAAAGCGGGTTGCCTCGGCCAAAATAGCCAACTCGTAAGCAACACCTACGGTGAGTGCTGGCACGTCCGCGTGCCAAAGCATCGAAGCAATGTCAAAGCTCGATAGCCCGATATTCGTCCCCTCGTTTTTTGCGTCAGCCTTAACGTTCTTGCACAGGCGAATAGCCTTCTTCAGGCCCCCGCCGCATTCGCGGTCTCGGTCGGTGATGCGTTCGATGTGACGGAACGGCATATTCTTGATTCGCTCGCGAGCGTGCTTGTCGAGAATCTGAACACCTCGGTCGGCCTCCCATCCAGTCCGTTGGTAATCAATGGTGTCGAACCAGTTGGACGGAACGACATCTACGTCCCGGCGAAGTGAACCACCCGAGAGATGAATCGCCTTCGCACCGGACGTATCAACCGTCGCTGCCGGGTACGCGTCGGTAAGGATTGCCTCCGACTGGTCCCGGAGGTTGCATAGCGACGCCAATGTGTCATATGAAACCGGGTGACGATATTCGCCTCGCTTGGCTTTCACTCCATCGGAGTCATAGCGAAAGTAGCGGTCTTCGAGCACCAACAGGTCTACATCGCTAGCGCCGCGAATATGGATGTCGCAAGGCACCGAACCTTGTAGGCGGAAGTCGACGCCAATGCCCAGCTTTTCAAGCCCAGCAGCAAGCTGTTTGCCGACCCTGGTTGCCTCTTCGACACCTATTCGCGTGTACTCAGTGCCCACAGCCTGCATTGCGCCAAGGGCGTATTTCGTAAACTCCGTTGATGCGCTCCGCTTCTGATATGACTCAAGCGTAGGGACTCCAGCGCGCACTTCTCTGGCGGAGTCGAAAGTCATTTCACTTCGATCATTACCCCGTCGGCGTGCATCTAGGGATTGCAGACGCTTCTGAATATCGCGTGCCATGTTTAGTTCTTCCGCGTGAGTTTCATAGTTCCAAATGTGAACCGACCGTGCCCATTGAAGTACTCGCCTTCTGCTGTTTTTAGGTCGGGGCCAAAGGTGAACTCGGCCGCCCCGCGATGCGATACAAGTTCCGCTTCGCCGAGTCTTGGCTCGTTCTTATAGTTGTAAAGAAGCCTGAACCCATCCGCCTGGTCATAGACCAAGGCAGCTGCGATGCTGTTGGACGCTGATTGGGTCGTCTTAAGACGCACTCGAAGCTTGTCCCAGCTTTGGATAATCGTAACTTCGGCTTCCCACTTGCAGCCGGGAGTCTTATCCGGATTGATGGTTTGCCCGTCACAGTGCCACTTGCCGGCTAAATTGGGCACCTTCAGAAACTTGGCGATGACGTCGATTTTCCAGACGTACCTGTCGAACACCCAATAGAGTGCTGCGTAGATAAGACCGGCCGTGAGAGGCCACATCACCAAGCCCGGCACATGGTCAGCGATTCCAAGGCTCTTCACCAAGTCCACCAGCCACAGAACTAGAACACCAATGGCTGAAGCGACTGCCGCTGAAATGATGCTTAAATATCGGCCGATGACGGCACGGTTCAGTCCACCAAGGACGGAGTATTCGTGTTCCAAGTACAGCCCCCGAAGATACAAATTTTTTAGACTATTTTTATCAAAAAATTTAATAATTAATTTACAAATGAGAATTGTATATGAAGAAAATCGTTTGTGAATTGTCAAATTTTTAGCTGCTTTTATCTGCGTACATATCGCATACATAGATAAGAATTGCGATTCATCGCTAACTGGATGGCAGAGGTCGAAAGGAAGGGCATCGTGGCTGATATCGGCTCATCTATCTGGAGCACCGGTCTCCAACAGCATGAACTAGGGCCCACAGATTGCGGAAGATGTTGCTTGCTCGGACGAAATCCAGAGCGGGGCAATCAATATGGGATGAAACCAGATAGACGTCAGTCAGTTCAATGCTTGCATGAGGTCGTTGCCGCGCTGACCTGCCTGGTAGGCTGGAGGCTTTATAGGCGGACCCGCACCAATATCAAAGAGAATCCCCGTTTGTTCGTCTCGGAGCGACGAGCGCATTCCTTGCGCGACGCGATATGAGGCCAGTTCCCGGTCGCCTCTCGTCGGACACCGCACATTGTGGCATTCACGTTCCGCCCGACGGCAACAGGCCTAGGCACCCCGTCATGTATCGGGAGGAGCGACTACGCACAGATTTCAACACGCAGGCCAGGCGGCGGGGGCCGGTGCAGAAGCATTGCAAGTTGTCTCACTCGGTATGAAACCCCCTCTCCGCTTCAGAACTTATGACTGTCTTCTGTGTTCTTTTCTCCGATGTATCCAAAGGCGAGGAGCCGATTTTGATTTCGGACGTTCTCGTTACGGACGACGGCTGGTCGTCAGGTAAAAAGCCGCGCTATGAGCGCACCTACATTCCGAGCATTGGTGGAACTTTTCCCCACGTGGGTCCTAACGCGGCTATTTCTGGGATGATGCAAAAGACGTTTCTGTTGCCCGACGGAAAGTGCATCGCGGCTGCGGGGGGCCTTCAAACAGTCTTAAGTTTCCGTACACAGGTAGAGCAAGCGGCGGGCATCGACGAAGTTCTCGACGTGTGCTCGCGCCATGTCGACGAGCTCGACTTTGTGTTTATGTCGCATTGCGTCGAATATCAACAACTGTTGGTGTTGGCGACTGAGACATGCCGTCGGATGACGCTAGACGCCTACGGGGCTGTGATTATCGGCGGTTCCGGGGAGAGCACAATACGAAGGTTGGTAACCGAGCATGCCGAGTTACCATTCTCCGGCGAGGGCGGATTGGCGACCTTGGGGCGGGCATTGTGTCTCGTAAATGCCGCCTTAGAACTCGACGCGTCTGTTCCGCAGAGTACGCTCGGAAGGCGTTTCGGGGCGTATTACGAAGTCACATATTTTGATGGTGAAAGCTTCGTTAAACTTGACCGAACCATTCATCATTTCCTTGCCATCACGCTTGTCGAAGGACTGGCTGCCTGGTTTCTGTCCAAGTCCTTCTATCACGAGTATGTGGATGGCGTGCTAGTCGCACGGAGAATCACATGGGGGGCGGACGAGGCAAAAAGCTTCGTGTGGCAGGATTGCTACGAGATTGGCGGGGATGCCGCGCCATTTCCTCGGGGGCGATTTGAAGAACACATCAACACTGTTGTTCCCGACCCGGTGATTGAGGTGCTGAACATCAAAGTGGGAGACAGAACATTTAGGTTCGTCTCGAGCCAAGAAAAGCTTGTGAAAATATGGCAAGAAGACGGAAGGTGGTTCAGCGATTTAGATGCAGATATGGACAAGCGATTGCGCGAGATAATCGCAGGCCGGCTCTAGTCGGCGGTGGCACGCTTGTCAGCGAAAAGAAGTTCGTCTGGTGCGTGCCAATTTTTCTAGAGGCATCCTGTTTAGACGTGGCAGACTTACTAACTTGGGGATATCGGTGGGCGAGGTCACACGCGTCCCTCGTCCGCCACGTGCTCCCGATACTCATTGGAAACGTCGCGCGTTGATACCACAGCGTTCAGCGTACACCATCTATCCCACGTATACGATGCGTCTCCATCCTCACCCGATGGGCCCTCAAGTCGGTAGACGCGACCCGAACGTGTCCTGCCTTCACCCCGCGCAAGATCGAACTCTTGGATAGCCGAGCTCACGCGCCCGGCCATCCCTTCGATTGCCCATCCAACAAAGTGCCGTGTGAAGTCGCTAGCCTCAAAGACACGCCAACGAACGAGATGGGTGACTGGCTCCGTGTCGACGGAGCGTGTTTTCCACATGGGCATGATGACCTCCTGTGAAACGCGTGAAAGCACACTCGTAGGCTAGGTCAGTTTCCCTCAGATGAAAGCGAGATTTTCGTGTTGCACCGCTGCGTTCGACTTTGAGCACGAGAAACGGCGGTTGGCGTGCCTATACTGCCGTGAAGACGCCGAAATCCGGGGCGAGAAAACAGGTCTTCGCGTCTTCGTGAAATTTTGCGTTTTTGAATCAAGGTGTTGCCGAAAATAGTTGCGCCACCTCATGGGTGCGATTCACGGATTTGCGCCAACTTGTGGGTGCGCTTCTGGGTGGTAGGAGGTGTGCGAAGTGCGGAAAGTGAGGGCGTTAGGGTACGAGTCCGCCAACTCATGGGTCTGAAGCGCGCCAACTTATGGGTAACTCGACAGTAGGTCTCACTTCTTCCCGCAATGTCTCGCAAACGCTCGCCGAATAAGGCGGGCCGGGATTTTTGCGTCAATTCCGATTGTTCGTCTGAGGCGCAAAATCTCACCTCTTCACACCTAAAATCGTGGCCGGTCCCCCATTTTTTACCCGAGGATTCCCCACGGATGGCATCAATTCAGAAGGTGGCGAAGGGCTGGCGTGTGCAAGTCATGGTCGATGGTCAGCGCGATAGCAGGACATTTGATACGAAGGCGGCCGCGATGGCCTGGAGTGCGCAGCGGGAGACGGAGCTGCGGTCGATTGCTAACGGCGCAGGGAGTAAGACGCTGACGGTTGGCGATGTGCTCAAGGAGTATGAGCTGAAGGTGAGTCCGACTAAGCGTGGAGCTAGGTGGGAGAAGTTGCGGCTACCGTTGATTGGGAGCAGGGTGATCGGCGGGCGGAAGTTTGGGGATATCAAACTGGCGGATCTGCGGCCTGGCCATATAGCGGCTTGGCGGGATGCTCGGATGCGGGAGGTTTCAGGGGCGTCGACGTCGCGGGAAATGTCGTTGATGTCGCATGCTTTTCTCGTGGCCCGGAAGGAGTGGGGCTGGCTGGTGACGAATCCGATGGCGGAAGTGAAGCGGCCGCCAGATGCGCCGGGTCGTGAGCGATTGATATCCGAAGAGGAGATCGAGTCGCTGCTTACGAGCTTGGGGTACGAAGAGGGGCTTCCCATAGAAAAGCCGATGCAGCGCGTAGCTGTGGCGTTTCTCTTCGCGATAGAGACCGCCATGCGCTCTAGCGAAATCCTGGCCCTCACGGCTTCGTCGGTGAACTACAAAGGCAAGTTCGCGCGGCTTCCGATGACCAAGAATGGCACTGCGCGAAATGTGCCACTGTCATCCCGTGCAATTGAACTCTTGAAGATGCTGCCGACCGTGGAAAAAGGCAAAGCACTATTCGGGTTATCGGCATCCAGCCGTGACGCACTTTTCCGTAAGGCACGCGACAGGACGCAGATCCCGGACGTAACGTTTCACGATACCCGTCATGAAGCGATTACGCGCCTAGCGAAGAAATTGCAACCGCTGGACTTAGCCCGAATGACCGGTCATAGAAACCTCTCTGAACTGATGACCTATTACAACCCGACGGCGACAGATATAGCGGGGCGCCTCGGCTAAGTGTCACCTCGCAGAGTGCACTTCTTTGCGAAAAATCTGTCGAGACAGCCAATGTAGAATCTACTGGCAATTGTGGTTCGTCCATCCGGCTGGTCTTGCGAGCAGGCATTTATCGTGTATCGGGGAGGAAAATTTCACTATAAAATGCGGGGTGGTTGCCGTGTGATGCTCATTTTTTCTTAATGAGATTCATCGGCCGGTAATCGAACTGGGTTTGATGTGGCAGGCAAATAATATAGATAAAAAATGCACGAATATATATTGACTTATCACGATAGAAAGTTGACGTACTACGTGGCTGCTACAATTTCGGGGGTGATTGGAGTGATAATTACTTTCGCTATTGGAAAATTGTCTGTTATATCGGGAAAGATAATTGCAGGCCCTTCGGGGTTGGCTGTGTTTACGTTGATATTGCTCGGGCTGGATCATGCGCTCATAAAGTGTTCAATATTTTACAGGTGGGGGCTAGTAAAGATACCGAATCTAAATGGCGTCTGGTCGGGGAAAATGTCGAGTTCTAATAATAAAAATCAGACTATTGATGCTAAAATTACAATACATCAGACATATACAAAAATTCGTGTAAGGCTCGAAACGGATAAGTCTCGTAGTATGTCGAGAATGGCTTCAATAGAGATGGAGGATCCGAAATGTTTTAAGCTTCGTTACGAGTATTCTGCGGAATACAGCGCGTCGGCATCGGAAATTCATCGGCATCACGGCGTAACGGAGTTGGTTTTAATAAGTGATGATCATTTGTTTGATCAACCCTGTCAGGCGAAATATTATACTGAGCTACGTCGCGATACTCATGGGCAAATGGAATTTGTAAGGAAAAAATAATGGATCGCGAGATGGAGGAAATTGTTGACGAGTATATAGTGAGATTCGGTTCGGCTGAACTTCGGGCAGCCCTAACGAATAGACTAAACAATTCGGCCTCAGTATTAACTATCGTGGCCAACGGAGGAGTCCATCCATTGCGTGATGATCTTCTGAGAGGCGAGATATTTGTTGCATCGCAGGGAAGTCTCGATTTTAGTTCGAGAGAGACTGCGGAGAAGGGCATACGGGAAGCGCTGGTCGGCGTGGCGAAAATGCTTAAGGCGAAACGATGGAAAACGGTCTACCTCGTGCCGTTCGGACCGACCGTGCTTTCGTTAGGAATTAAGATGTTGGTCTACCGCATTCTTTCTCAGGAGACTGTGGACGTCCTCCATATCGGGGAGGGCGTGCACGTGGATATCCAACTTGATACGCGTCAAATATCATTGGAAGCCCAAGCGAATCCTACGTGAACCGGATCGAGTGCCTAGTTCGGATTGAACAGATGAAATTCCTCGCGCACGAGGCGGACGTGCCGGTCGATGGCCACGGCTTGCCGTGAGAATCGGTACCGCTTCAAATCGCAGACAATCATCGGGTACCTTGCATTGATGTCAGACGAACGCGATCGCAGAAATACCTTCCGCATACTCAGCCTCGACGGTGGGGGGGCAAAAGGGTTCTACACGCTAGGCATCTTGAAACAGCTCGAAGCGAAGCTCGGTAACTCACCGCTTTGCGAACAGTTTGATCTCATCTTTGGTACGAGCACAGGTGCGATCATCGCGACGTTGCTTGCCTTGGGGCGCAGGGTTGATGAGATCCGAGAGCTTTACGCGAATGAGGTGCCGGCATTAATGAGCATGCGGGGTAGTAACGCTCGATCTGCAGCGCTGGAAGCATTGGCGGCGCGGGTGTTCGATGGCGCTACGTTCAATGATATGAAGACCCGGATTGGCATCGTGACAGCCCGTTGGCTGGAAGAAAAGCCAATGATATTCAAGGCGGACATTGGCCAATCTCACGGAAGCAAGGGTACCTTTGAACCCGGCTTCGGTGCGTCAGTGGCCGACGCTGTTGTTGCCTCCTGTTCCGCCTATCCGATCTTCAATCGCAAACGGGTTAAGACTTCCGACGGAGATGTGGAGCTCATAGATGGGGGTTACTGCGCCAACAACCCCACCCTTTACGCCATCATTGACGCCACGAAGGCATTGGGATACGGGCACACCGATTTGCGTGTCGTTAGTCTCGGTGTTGGCAATTACCCTGAACCTCCCAAGTATTGGCATAGGTGGGCCATCGAGAAGTTTTTCCTCGTCCGTTTGCTGCACAAAACGCTGGGAATAAACACCCACTCTCTTGAGCAGCTTGCCATGTTGCTGTGCGCGGACGTTCCTATGGTGCGCGTTAGCGATAGCTTCACTACGCCGGATATGGCCGCTGATCTCATGGAGCACAACATCGATAAGCTGAAGCTGCTCTATCGACGCGGCCTTGAATCGTTTGGCAAATATGAGCGTCAACTCGAACAACTACTCTCCTGAGGGGAAGGCATGGCGATTCCGGAAGCTGATTTGACTCGAATGGCCCAAATTGGTGCGCAGACCACATCGAAAGAGACGTATGCAACGGTGAAACTTGCTTTGGAGGCGGACGGAACCGGCTACGACGACAAGAGTTTCAAGATTTTTCTGCAGGGATCTTACGGTAACGACACTAATATCATTAAGGAAAGCGACGTTGATGTCGTTATTCGGCTCGACTCAATTTTTACTTATGATTTATCTGCGTTGCCACCCGATCAGCAACAGGCGTTCAGATCGTCGCATGGTAGCGCGACCTATACCCATGACCACTTTCGCAATGACGTGCTCGCAGCCTTAAGGGCACGCTTTGGTGCCCACGTTCGGCCCGGATCCAAGGCGGTAACGATTGAGCCCTTCCATAATAGGCGCAAGGCGGATGTGCTAATCGCGGCCCAACACAGGAAGTATAACTGGTACGTGTCAGACCATGACGGAGGTCAGGACTACGTGCTCGGCATTAGCTTTCAGAAAGCTGACGGCACTCGCGTAATAAATTATCCGCGACACCATCGAGAAAATCTCATTGCAAAGAATCAACAGACGAACGAATGGTTCAAGCACATCGTCCGAATATTCAAGAATTCCCGCGAACAGATGATAGTGCGCGGTCATATTGAGGCTGGCGTGGCGCCCTCGTACTATCTCGAAGGATTGCTTTACAACGTGCCAGCGAATTGTTTCGGTGACTCCTATACCGATTCAATGCTGAATTCGATCAATTGGCTGCTTGCGTCCGATCGTTCTAAGTTACTTTGTGCAAACCATCAATATCCATTACTAGATGGCAATCGCGACGTAACTTGGAACGGCAATGACTGCACGACGTTTATGCAAGGAATTGTAAACCTTTGGAACGGCTGGTGAGATATCCGTTTGGATTGTGGGGGAGGGCTTGGTTCCTCCCCTCCATCGGATAGTTGTTTACCGACCGCAAGCCTCCCCTTCGCGCTGGCCAAAAACGGGGTATCGCAGCCGTCAAAATACATCTGCCCTGACCGTCTCAAGTCGGACCATTGTTGGCATCGTCGCGTACGCTCTGAGTCTAACGTTTGTCCCGAGTGGGCTAGCGGAATGTATTTTCTTCGTTCAGTTCACGTTGTGAGGACGGCCCACTCGTTTCCCGCGGTGTGAGTCTACCCATGCAATGACTTCAATCGCTTTCCAAAGAGGTTGCCCTGTGGCGCGATCAATGGACTGGCCAATCTCATTTCTTGATTTCGCGCGTGTCGATGGTAAGCGGATTGGCGCTGGAAAGTCGGGCAGAGTAACTATTCGTTCAAGCACCACTGCTGGAGAGCGTTGCAAGTACACCGCGATTGTCTTGGCGTTCCATAGCTGAATCGACACGGGTAGCGTCGGTGCAAGCCTGTCTGCCAGTGACTGAGCAAGGCGTTCCAACAGGTGATTGTTTTCGAAGCCGGTGTTGGACTGTTCGGAATTATTCATCGGAGCCCTCCCGCGTAGCCAGCCAAAAGCAGCCAAGGTCCTGACTCCAAAATACTTGACACTGATCTAAGGTCGCACCGACTTCCTGTGCCGCCTCAAACGATAGAGCTATGGCCGTTGGCGCGTCATCGCTAAGGATGTGGTTAATTGGGTGGCGTTCTGGGACGGCGATTCCACGGCTTGTCCAATAGCGCTTTTCATTCATTTTGTGTTCGGCGAAGTCTTTTGTGAGGTATTTGCCAAGGTACGCAGCAAGTTTGTGGCGCAGGCCTTTCTGACGGAACGGGTTACGTACGTCGACGTTACCGTTGTCTGCGCCGACGACGGATTGCCTGGTGCGAAGCAAGCGGTAGTTTTGTCGCCCCTTTACCGCAACGTGAAGATGCCACGCGCCTCGCTTCTGGCGTTCCGAAACCGCGACGTACTGGAAGTCCTGAAACCTGCCCAAACGGCGACGTAAGGCATCGAAGTCCCGCTTCAAGCGTTCGCGGTCTTGCATGTTCTCCCGGTGCCCCGCATCGGGGCCTTTTTTCGTCAGGACCTACGTGTTGCCGTCGTTTCCCTGTGGGGCTTTGCGTCCTCCTTATACGTTAAGTGTTACTGATATAAATCTAGGGCGCGCTTCGCGCGCCCCCGCCGTCCTCGGCCCTGCGGGCGGCGGCGGTCGCGCGAAGCGTCTTGCTCTTCTTGGGGGGGGCTCCACCTCTTCGGCGGAAGAGGAAAGACGGTTTTCAATGAGAGGGGGTGTACCTGACGGCGGCACTTCGGCGTTTGCCAGTGGTGCCACCCGCTGCTCGGTCGCGCGAGCCGCGCTGAGTCGCGCGTCAACGGTCCGGACGTTGCAGATGCTACGGTGGACACCTTCGGCTCCGGCATCGGCGCCGACACTCCCGACGCTGGACGTCCTCAAGCGCTCAACCTGGAGCACCAGCAGAATCTCAGTGGCCGACGCGGTATCGGAATGGCTGTCGAGAAATCGCGGCAGGAAGGACAGCCCCGTGTTGTTGTCTGACGCCTTATTGGTCGTAAGTCCTCCGATCAGGATGACGTCGCCGTCCTGGAGGCTGATCTCGGTGCTGACCTCTCGGGTGCCTTGATACGAACCGCGTTACTCAGCTTTTCTCCCGTGACTTGAACAGATAGCCCCAAGCCTTTCGAGAGCAGATCGAGCGCAAGCTGAAACGCAGAACCGTGCTCGGTGCTTCGAGTCACTTCGTAGGCGGTGGCGCGTACCGCAACCTCACCTAACCACTGACATGCCTCGTGATCTTCACTTGAGACGATGTCATGAATACCTAGTCGGCTACTGTGATCGTCTGCAAGATTCCACAGCTTCAACGAACGTTGGAAGCGTATCGAAGCGATGAAGCCGTTGACCTCTGCCTTTCGAGTGATGTGGAAGCCGTTACCAGCACCCCGGTTGTTCCGCGCAAACTGGCTTTCCCACGCAGCTACGTTTTCGGACAGTGCGAGATAGAGCCAGGTGAATGCAAGCCTTTTTTTTTCCGTTAGAAACTCGGGGACGGGAGGGCCAAACCGATGTGAGGCAAAAGGGGATGCCGATCCAACGAACGAAGGGTTGTCTATCGCCCGAATGAAAGTCGTGTCAACGCTAAAACTGTTCCGCTGTCGTCCGAGAGCGCGGTGAATTTGCTCTGGTGTGGGAACGATGGCTCTGAGGTAACTCGGCAGCGATTTCCTAACAATATCTTCTGTTGGCATCGATGGTTGTTCAAACCGGGTCTGCCACCTCCAGCTTCGCGAGCGCGATAACTTTCTCCAACCGCATTTCAGCCGGCAGTGAAAGCATCCGCTTTTGAGGCACGCCGAGAGCACCTCTGTCTTCAAACGATAGGCCTGTCAGCACCTCCGCTGGCGACAATTCGTTCAAAGCATCTTGCTCGGAAACTAGAAAAGTGTTGACCTGCAATCTCGATTTCCTGTTCAGGACGCTCAGCACCTGTGGCAAGTAAAGGGGGGCGTCGCCCACGAATTGCCATGCAGGATAGGCTCGACCATTTTGCATCCCCGGGGGAATCACGCTGTAGAACTTAGTGTGATCTCCACGGTAAAGAGTGCTTTTGGACATGCCTGTGTGCTTGAGTACCTCCGCAGGCCCCCAATTTGAAACAGGCAATGACAGATTTGTCGGACGTGTCTTGGAGACTCGTCCGGAATCAGTTAGCAGCACCGCTGCAAGCGAGCAGGCGAGAGCAATTTGCGTATCGCGGCTCTTAAGTAGCGCTGAGTCGTCACGGTGGTGCATGTCCCGAAGTGTCGCAAGCGTACGCTTCAGCAACTGGAGCGCGATTTGGTCGAGAAGCACCTTTTCGTCACCCAGGTACTGTCCATTCATCAGCGCAGCGAAGTCTGATGCTGGAGACTGCTTGATTCGCTTGGCTGTCAGTTGCATGTTTTCTCCTTCACGGTTGACAGACGAAGGGCGGGGCACCAAGGGGCGGGCCTTGCCAGGAGCGGGAGGCTCGAATGTGCGCCGGGGCTTGATGCTTCTTGCGAGGCACACCGTTGCTCGACTGCTCGGTTCCCCTGATGGGAGACGGCAAGAGTTTATTGATCAACAAGTGCATTGTAGCAGGTTTTCCCATTTTTCCCATTTGTCTCACTTTTCCCGATCCTCGCGTGGTCCTGAGCTCCCTGGTTTGTCATGGAGAAGGGTCGTGGGCCGCGTGACTTTGATTGACTGGCCTGAGGGAGGGGCGCGACGTATGCCTCTTCCTGCGCCTATGCGATTGCATGGCGGGCGGCGGGAATCTAGTACGAATTCGGTGAGAAGTCGACGGGGGCGCAAGCTTCGTGGTTCAACGAACGACTGGATTTCGTGAAGGCGGGATGGCACGCCCAGTCGGTGCCTGACTGCCGAGACGGTGCGGGGGACGAGGCATTTTCACGTCGGTTGACGCTTCGTTGCGCGGTGCGTGTCGCTGGGTCAAATGAGTGATACCATTTCACACAATCAACCCAGAATGTGTTGCTATGGATCCTCGAGAAGAAGAACTCGCGTTGCTCAAGCGCGTGCTAGAAATTTACGATCAAAAATATGTGGCGGAGTACCTAAATGGTGTTGCGCCAGGGGCGTGGTGTCGCGAGACCATCAATCGATGGTTGAACGGTAAGGCTTCGCCCCGGCTCGGACATGCAGAGTTTCTTGCGCTGCAAAAGCTTCTGCCAAGCCCACCTGACAATAGTACAAATTATGAGTTTGATTTCATCGACCTCTTCGCTGGCATTGGTGGAATCAGGCGAGGTTTTGAGGCCGAGGGGGGACGGTGCGTGTTCACCAGTGAGTGGAACGAGCCCGCCGTTCGGACTTACAAGGCCAATTATTACTCCGATCCGGAATCTCATACGTTCAACGATGACATCCGTAAGGTCACACTGAGTGATCAACCGGGAGTTTCGGAAGGCGAGGCGTACAAGCATATTGATGCGACAGTGCCAGATCACGACGTACTTCTTGCCGGATTTCCTTGCCAGCCATTCTCGATTGCGGGGGTGTCGAAGAAGAATGCACTGGGACGAGCGCATGGTTTCGAATGTGAAACGCAGGGGACACTCTTTTTTGACGTGGCTCGCATTCTCGCCGTGAAGCGGCCGGCGGCATTCGTTCTGGAAAACGTGAAGAATCTGAAGAGCCATGATAAGGGGCGAACCTTCAAAGTAATCATGGACGCGCTTGAGGAGCTTGGGTACTGGATTGCCGATGCAGATGCCAAAGGGCCCGACGATCCCAAGATCATTGATGGACGCCATTTTGTGCCCCAGCATCGCGAGCGGATCGTGCTCGTTGGCTTCCGCAAGGATCTAGGGGTTCACGATGGATTTACTTTGGTTGATGTCAAGGAGCAGTTTCCTTCCAAACTTCCGAAACTCAGTGACATCTTAGAAAAATCTGTCGATGACAAGTACATCCTCACCCCGAAGCTGTGGGAGTATTTGTTTAATTACTCGATAAAACATAAGGCTAAAGGCAACGGATTCGGATATGGATTGGTCGGTGGTGACGACATCACTCGCACCTTGTCTGCGAGATATTACAAGGACGGTTCAGAGATTCTGATCGATCGTGGGTTTAAGTCCGAGAAAGATTTTCATGATCCCGAGAATCTGCGTAACAGGCCCCGACGTCTGACGCCTCGTGAGTGTGCGCGTCTGATGGGCTACGATGCCGCCGACCGCTCGGAATTCAAAATACCCGTGTCTGATACTCAGGCGTACAAGCAGTTTGGAAATTCTGTCGTGGTTCCGGTGTTTGCAGCGGTTGCAAAGCTTATGAAGCCTAAGGTTCTTGATGCAAAGCGCGCACTTGGCGCTCGTAAGCGAAACCAAAAGCTCACGAGAGCTGCATAGGTTGACAGACGTTCATTCCTCCGCCGTACGTTCGCGGAATATGAGTGCAATCCGGGCGAAAGACACTCGCCCGGAGATGCTGATTCGGCAAGGCCTGCATAAGAGGGGACTTCGGTTCCGCCTTCATGTTGGACGTCTGCCAGGTTCTCCCGATTTGGTACTTCCGAAATACCGGACCGTGATTTTCGTGCATGGATGTTTTTGGCATGGACATGGGTGCCATCTGTTCAAGCTCCCGAAAACTCGTACTGAGTTTTGGAGTACTAAAATCGATGCCAATGTGCGGCGAGATATAATCGCGCAGGAAGAATTGAGCGCGCTTGGATGGCGCATCGGGATAGTCTGGGAGTGTGCGTTGAAGGGGAAATGCAAAATTCCGCTCGATGCCTTGCTTGATCAGCTTGTTGGCTGGCTTGACACTCCCGGAGCTTCTACATTGGAGTTGACGGGGGGCAGTGTTGAAAGAGTTTCAGTCACTTGATGCGTTGCTTGAACGCCTAGAGCAGTTGGGGGCGCGAAATGTTTACTGCAAGTTCCTTGCAGAGAATGACAACAGCAAACAACAAATTTACTTGGGCGGTAGCTTCGAGGTTCTGAAGCAGCTTGTATTTGGAAACGTTCGTGCTGACGCCAGCCTGAGTGTCCCAAATTTCAAGGCCAGTGTGCCCCTCTCTTGGGTAGACGGAGATGGGCAAGTCGCGCCTGCGCCGGGCGCGCAGCTAATTCTCTATCCGCAATACCCCGAAGTTCGCCTGTCTGGCTTTCTTAAAGGTTGCCCGCTTGCGCCGAGCGCGTATCTGCGCCCGATTCCGAAGGCTGAGCGTCAGTTCAATAATGGTCCGGACGGTCGTGTCCTCTTTTTCGGGGTTTCCGACGACGAGGTTTTTACGTATCTGGCAGACGGGGGGAGCACGGTTGCTAGTGCCATCCGTGACCATTTGGTCGACGAAACCCCTCTCGATGCAGGTACGCTGCGTAAGGTTAGGCTCAGGAAGGGGCCGAGTAGCAAGGATTTGCTGTTGGCGCGGTTGCGAGAAATTCAGAACCTCGGCCCACACGAATCAATGCGACTTAACCGCAGCGGTGAACGTATGCCTTACGCTGCCAAAAATGGTGGTGGGTACACGCTGGAGGCGCTTTTCGACATTATTCCGAATGGACGTTCAGCTCCGGACTTCATGGGTTGGGAGCTTAAGGCGTTCAGCGGGTCGCGGATCACCTTGATGACGCCGGAGCCTGACGCTGGCTATTACGGCGAACATGGAGTGGAAGCGTTCCTTCGCAAGTATGGGCGCCAACTGCCGGACGATAAGATTTATTTCACCGGATCGCATAAGGCCAATATTCCTAGCCCCACATCGGGTCAAACGCTCGTTACGGTTGGATTTGACTCCGACTCGGGAAAGATTACGGATGTGACTGGTGGTATCCGCCTTTTGGATGGTGATGGAGAGGTTTCGGCGGAGTGGACTTTTGCCCGACTTGTTGAGCAATGGGGGCGAAAGCATGCGGCTGCGGCCTACGTTCCGTATAAGGTGTTGGATGACAGCCCGATCAGGTACGACTATCAAAATCCCATACTGCTCGGTGAGGGGACGGAGTTTTCATTGTTCTTGAAAGCGCTCATGGACAAGAAGGTCATCTATGACCCAGCCCCGAAGCTCGAACGAGCGAGTGAAGCAAACTCAAAGACCAAGGCTAGAAGTCAGTTCCGGATGGGCGTGAAGGACCTTGGCTGTTTGTATCGAAAATTCGATGCAGTAAAGCTTTGATTCGCGATGACGGGCTCGGCGCAGTGCCAAAGGAGGGTGTTGGAGCATGAGTGCCACATGAACGATGCGCTCGCTGAGTGATCATTGTCGACTAAATGGGAGCGATGCCGCCTTGATGTTGTCTACAGCAATAGGTCGACTCATTGGCGGTTGGGCTGAAACGCGCGCAATTACTTTGAGGGGGGAGACATGGCTGAAGTTTTTGGTGCGAACATCATGAACGCTCATGTATCGCTGACTGCGGATGAGGTCAATTTCACCGTTGTCATCAGAAACGCTGGGCGCGAGTGGAAGTACAGGGGCGTCGCGATGGACTCCGCTCTTGAACAGCTTGGCGACGGGGAGCCGGTGTCCGTCCTGGAGCAAAACGCTACAAAAATTCTAGATAGCTTTCTGCGAAGCTGGCGCGAGCAGCCCGAGACATATCAGTTTGTTATCGACGATGAGACCGTGTCGACATTCGGAACATTCGTCAACAACGGTTGAGTTTCTGTTCCCTAGGTTCATCTTGCCTCCTTGGCCCGAAGGCATTCGTGCCGGAGTTGCGATACCGAGCTCTCGGAAACTGAGGTTGATGCTTTAGTCTAGGTGAAGACGTGAAGGGACGCCGAGTAAAGCGGCTGCTCTTTTGCCGCAGGGAAACTCTGTGTGGTTGGTGTCCCCACAATCACGCGCTCAGCGATGGACGGACGCATCAATTCCCGGTGCGTTCTGACGCGGCCCTGCCCATAAGAATGAGGGGGAGGCCATGCCATCGCATCCGGCGCGGCAATTGGTGCCGGAATCGGGACTCACAGGGCGATAAATCATTGATCGCTGCGCAGCGGTGGTGTGACGGCAAGGGATTTCGTCATCCCTTGGCTGGCTTGGTTTTCCGGGAGGCATGAGGGGATAAGGGTTCGATGCCCGTCACCGGACTCGAACCGCCGCAATCTGCGTCCAATCCCCCGTCCCCATCTCCTCCCCAAAACTCCCTAACCCCCTTGATTCCAAACGAATCACGAGTCCCCTTCCTCGCACCAAAAAACTCTTAAAAATCATAGGGTTGAGTTTTAATCGCGGCAAAAATATAGTCGGGTTTTGCCCGTTTTTCTTTTGAAATGGCAGCATCTGTGCCAGCATTCTTGGCGAACTTCTCAACGGCTTTATCCCCCGCCTTCAAATCCGCCGTCGGCATCCATCGACCATAGACGGGCGCGATCATCGTCCAGTCTGCATGTCCCATTTGCTTCGCTACCCACATCGGGTGTTCCCCCGCCGACAGCATCATTGACGCGTATGTGTGTCGGGTTTGATATGGGTTTCCGTATTTCACGCCCGCGCGTTTCAGTGCTGAGTTCCACAACGTCCACACTTGATGAGAACCCGAGAATCGCTCGTCTCTTGGTAACTTGAATATCGGTCCGTCGGCTTCGATTAGAAAGGTGAGGGCCTTCTACGCTTGCAACGGATCGAGGGCCGGGGCGAGTAATCGGATAGGCACCGTCGGGTTAGTCGTTGATCGAATGCGCCGCCGCGTCGAGCGGAAAGCGCGCGGGTAAGCTGCCGCTCGCGCCCAGAGGAACGGCAGCAGAAGCACGATGAGTGGCATGGTAAATGAGATTGGAGCGGGCTACTGGGATCGAGCCGAGCTACTCAGCTTGGCTAACTGCTCGGCCAAGGCCGCGCGTATACTTTCTCGAACTGACACTTGGGAAGCTGCTGATGCGCTGGGACACCAATGAGCACTTGATGTGGTCCGCCGAAGACCGGCGAAGGCGTGCCGTCTGGATCCGACTCTGTTCGTTAGCCGGGTCGGCGCTGTTCCTAGGTATCAGTTTCTACGCGATTTCCGAAGCGTATGGAGCCTTAGAGTTTCACAAGCCGCTCTCTTGGGGACGTTTTTCGCCCAAGACTTATCGGTTTGAGGAGGGACGTACCGCATATTTCTATGTGGCAGGTCTTCACGCTCTCGGCGGCATAATCTCGGGCGGTGCGAGCATCTGGTACTTGCTCAAGGGGATATTCCAGAGATCGTGGATATAGCACCCTCAAGAGAGCCGACCCGAATGCCCGCAAAACTACGGGCTATGTGTCGACGCCGCGCCGCCGTCGGGTCTGCTGATTTGAAGGTGCTGGAAACAAATCAGAGCATGTGTCTTGTGAATACAGTCCGGGATTCGTGCGGGCCTTTGGAACGAGGAGGAGGAATGGTAAAAATTCTGATACTGCTCACTTCGTTAGGCGGCTTAATGTACGTGTACCGTTTTCAACGCCTGCGCGACCGAAATTTATACATTCCAGAGATGTCTGCGGGTCAACGCCGACGTTGGGACATTCGGTTCTGGACACCATATGTGCCACTGGTTGTCTCGTGTTTGGCTTGGCAGGTTTTTAATCACTGAAGCGCATCACACTGGCGGCCGTTACGCCCGCATCATCGGGGGGCGTTTCCTCGCCAGGAGCGCGGCATCCTCCAGCCCAAGCGATTGACCCCCAAGAAGGGAGTCGGCGGACCTAAGTGATTTTTTTCGGTTTAACTACGCAGTCCGCTCACATTCACGCTAGCTCATAGTCTTTGTCCTAGTTTGCGCTAACCTCATTCGACGGATATCACACACGTCTAACTGGCGAAACCCAGCATTGGCGCTAGTTTTCGGGATTCTGGCGCGTTCTAGATCGCACTTGCGGCTCGGTACTTCATCCCCACGCACCCCATCCGAACATCTGCACCCTAGACTTTGCTCATGCATGGCAGTCCTCTGTCGTGTGTGTCGTGAGAGGAAGTGCTTGCCCCGGCATTGACGAATGCCGGGGCTTTTTTATGTCTGGGCGATGTACGCGAGTTGTCGGTCGCGTTTGGTCTTCTTCTTAGATTTCTTTTGTCGGCCGACGCATGTTCTTGATCGTGAAAACCCGTCAAACCCGCGCGCGGTGGTGATGTCGAGGGAATTCGACTTCGTGATGGCGTTGCTAACGCCGCATCCCCAAATTACGGATATGAGCCGTGAGCGATGGCGCTCACTACACTCGCTCTTGCATGGTCGTTCCTTCCCGTCCATGTAGTGGTCTTGGCCCCGACGATCTCGCCGTCGGGGCTTTTTTTGCGTCATGCATTGGCGTCAACGGGGACCAATCATTCCCACTCAAACGCCTTCTTTTTCCATTCATAAGCGAAGCCAAGGACCAACACACCTAGAAACGCGATCATCGCCATTAGGCTCACCATTCCTGCTTCGCGCAGTGAGACGGCCCAGGGGATGGTGAAGGCCAATTCGATGTCGAAGATGATGAAGAAGATTGCGACGCGATAAAAGCGGACGTCGAACTTCTTGCGCGCGTCGCCGAAGGCGTTGAATCCGCACTCGTAAGCGGAGTTCTTTGCATCGTCAGGCCGATCCGGTCGGATGGGTTTGGCTACGAAGAGTAAGCCGACTCCCATCAGTAATGCCACTACGAAAAAGAGAAGTGCTGGGTAGTATTCAGAGACGTCCATCAAGCAATCCAATCAAAAGAAGCGCGCGTCGACGGCAGCGCTATTGTGCGAGCGCAAACATTGGCACACGCCGACGCCAGCGCAGAGGCCAATCCCAAACTGGTATTGAGCTAAATCCCAAACCCCAAAATCCTGTATTCCGAAGCCGAAGCCGAAGCCGAAGCCGAAGCCGAAGCCGAAGCCGAAGCCGAAGCCGAAGGCAAAGGCAAAGGCAAAGGCAAAGGCAAAGGCAAAGGCAAAGGCAAAGGCAAAGGCAAAGGCAAAGGCAAAGGCGCAGCCATCAGCCGAGCGCAAGCGCCTCGCCGGTTCGAAAAAAAGCAGAAAAGTGACTGTCGATTACGACGAGAGTTTCATGAGGATCAGGCCGCTGACGATCAACGTTGCGGCGGCGATGCGGGCGGTGCTGACGATTTCGCCGAGCGCGAAGATGCCGACGACAAATGCGCCAACGGCACCAATGCCAGTCCAGATCGTGTAAGCCGTGCCCAGCGGAAGGGATTTCATAGAAACCGATAGCAAACCAAAGCTAGCGGCCATCGTCACGAGTGTGACTACAGACGGGATGAGTTTCGTGAAGCCGGCAGACTGCTTCATCGTGTAGGCCCAAAGGACTTCCAGAACACCTGCAAGCGTGAGATAGATCCAAGCCATATGGCTCTCCTTAAAAGAGCCGGGCCGTCCCGGAATGTCTCGTCACAGGTGAGGTCGTCCTCACGCCCGTCACTATACGATTTCAACCAATTCTGCGCAATCTCTCCACGATTTATCCGAGATTGATGGGTACGATCGCTGGCGACAGATGATCGGGATCGTCATTGGCATATCGTCAGTGTGTCCTGAGTGGTCGGAGCAGCAATGGAGCACCCCGGAAGCCAGGATATGCGCGAGGCCGTCGAACGCCTCGCCGCTGCAATGGACAAGTCCCGCAAAGAACTGGAAGGTCTTGCCAGACGCGACGTCGCACTGCGCGCGCGGTATCGCACTTCCGTCACACGCGTCGCCGAGCGCGCCATTCCCGATCTGCGTCGCCGGACACTCGAACAGTTGCTCACGGACCATCGCTTCTTTATCGACGACGCGGTACTCGACGTCTTCGCCCGAAATGGCGTCATGGCCAGGATGCTCAACACGCGTCGATACGCCGCCTCACTATCTTCGCTGCGCGATAGTTTCTGCGACTACATCGGCCGGTCCGGTAAGGCACCTTTCGCGTCGGCGCGTGCGGAAATCGCTGCGATCGAAGCACTGATGGTCATTGCGCGAGCGGAAGAAGCCGATGCGGCCGGTGTGCTGGCGGGCATGCGCATCGTGCTTGCCAACGAGATCGCGATTCCCGGCGAACTCGTCCCTGATATCCGGCTGGTCTGCCGTCCGCGATTCAGAAGGGCGGCCAGCGTTACAGTGTCCATCGAGAGCGGTATGAGCGGTGTTGTCAGTGAGCATTCTGGCATCCCGCAAACCGTCCGCCAGTTTGCGCTGTCGGTAGCCGTAGCGTGACGGAAATGCAACCACGATAAATCGAAGCAGCAGGGCAATAGGACGTAAGAACGCCGACGTGAGAGGTGCGATGAGTGGGGGATCAGGGCCCTGTTCTGAACCGAGTTGGGTCTATGTCTGAGGGGCGGAATAGGGCCCTGGTCCCCCGCGGCGTTGAATCCGGAACGAGCAGCAACAGATCGAAAAAATACAAAAACCGATCAGCAATACAAACCAATACAAAACCGAGAACGACCAACAAACTCCCAACGTAATTTCTGGCTATCGTCGCAAGCAGGTTGATGACATCCGAAGCGGCGTCGTCTGTTGATTTCGTATCGTTGGGAGAGATCGTGTTGTCGGCAAAATTCGCATTGTTTGGGGCGCGGACGCGCGCACTTAATCTGACCTTCGTGGCGTGTCTTGGCGCTCCGGTCCCGGGCCTTGCACAAGGCGTCGAGCACACGGGCATGATGGCCATGACGGCTCAGGGCGACGACGTCAGCGCCGTCGCAAAGGATGTCGGTGAAGCCTGTCAGATCGACGTTCAGGGCCGTCCCGGCAAGAAGTTCTCGCCCACGCACATTAGCGTGCCGTCGGCCTGCAAGACACTCACCGTCCAATTGATCCATACCGGCAAGAAACCCAAGGCGGCCGCCGGGCACAACTGGGTGCTGGTCCGCGAGAGCGACGTCCACGCCACCATTGCCGACGGTCTCACGGCAGGTCCCGACAACGATTGGATCAAACAGGGTGACGAACGCGTGATCGCGAAGACCGCAATGATTGGCGGCGGTGAACGAACGTCCGTCACGTTCGACGTATCGAAGCTCCCGCGCGGCACCGCCTACACGTACTTCTGCTCGTTCCCGGCTCACGCCGAAATGATGCGCGGCACGCTATCCATCGACTAACCGTGCCTCACCCAATCCTGAGCATCGGAATCTCCGTCGAAAGCGCGTCGATAGCGCAGCGCGTCTTCGACGGCAGATAGGGTGACTTCGGCCACACCACATGAATCGCTTGCGGACGCACGCCGCAACGGCTGCGCACCACCACCAGCCGACCCGCCGAGGCGTGCTTCTCCAGAAACCAGCACGGCAAATACACCAGCCCAAGCCCGGCAATCCCCGCGTCGGCAATCGCCTGAACATCGTCGAGACTGAGCTGACGGGTGATCTGCAACTCGTGCTCGATGCCGTCGTCGTCGAGCATGTGCCACCGCGCCATCGAGCCGCTGCGCGAATACGAGATGCCCGTGTGTTCCGCGAAATCGTCTGGCTCGACGGGTGTGCCGTGCTCCGCGAGATACGAGGGCGACGCACCGATACTCATGTACTGCGTGCCGATGCGACGAGCGTCCAGCGTAGCGTTATCGCGTAACTCACCGATACGCACCGCCAGATCGATGTTCTCCTCGATGAGATCGACGCTCCGGTCGGAAAACGAAATGTCGATTTGCAGCTTGGGATACTGACGCGCCAGCCCGAACAGCACCGGTGCCACGCATTGATGACCAAAGGCAATGGGCACGCTCACACGCAATCGTCCACGTGGCTCGTTCAGCCCGCTCTCGACCTCCGCAGCGCCTGCATCGAGTTCCGCCAACGCGCGAACACAACGCTCGTAATAGACGCGTCCCGCTTCCGTGAGCGTGTGACTGCGCGTCGTGCGATGCAGCAGACGCACCCCGAGCCGTGCCTCCAGTCGCGAAATCACCTTACCGATGGCCGAACGCGTCAGATGCATGCGCTCTGCCGCGAGCGTAAAGCTACCGGCTTCGATGACCTGAACGAAGACGGCCACACCGTCGAGTTTGTTCGTCATATTGGGTCTCTAAAGTCGCGTATTGCGGGAAGAAATATCAGTAATCGGGAATCTGGTTCCCGATATATTACCTCTGACTTCATTCCTGTTCGCGAATCCCATGACACCCACTCGCGCATCCCAAAATGCTCTGGCGCTTGCCGCCGTCTGCCTGACATCGCTGATGTTCGGCCTTGAAATTTCCAGCGTGCCGACCATCCTTTCCACGCTGGAACGTGTACTGCCTGCGGATTTCCGGGAAATCCAATGGATCATGAACGCCTACACGCTCGCCTGCACCACGGTGTTGATGGCGACAGGCTCGCTCGCCGACCGGTTCGGACGACGTCGCGTCTACGTCATCAGCATCGTCGTGTTCGCGCTGACGTCGCTCGCCTGCGGGCTGGCACAAAGCGCACCGGTGCTGATCGTCAGCCGGTTCCTTCAGGGGATGGGCGGCGGCGCGATGCTGATCTGCCAGGTGGCCGTGCTCTCACACCAGTTCCGCGAGGGGCGCGAGCGCAGCAAGGCGTTCGGCGCATGGGGCATCATTTTCGGTATCGGTCTGGGCTTCGGCCCGATCATCGGCGGCATGATCGTCGCGGTAGCCGACTGGCAATGGGTCTTCCTCGTGCACGTGGTGCTGTCGATCGTCGCGCTAGGGCTGGTGTTCGTCGGCGTGCAGGAATCGCGCGACCCGCATGCGAACTATCTGGACGTGCCGGGCATCGTCACGCTCTCGCTCGCCACGTTCGGTCTCGTGTACTTCATCACGCAGGGGCCGGATCTCGGCATGGGCAGTCCGCAGGCGCTCGGCATCGCAGCGGCGACGCTCGTCAGTTTCATCGCCTTTCTCTGGATCGAAAAGCGAAGCCCGCGGCCGATGTTCGACTTTTCCGTGTTCCGCATCCGCCGCTTCTCCGGCGCGATGTTCGGTTCGATGGGCATGAACTTCAGCTACTGGTCGTTCATGATCTATCTGCCGATCTACTTCCAAGGGGCGCTCGGTTACAGCAGCGTGAACGCGGGGCTATCGCTGCTGGCTTACACCTTGCCGACACTGGTGGTGCCGCCGTTCGCTGAGCGTCTGTCGTTGCGCATCGACGCCCGTCGCGTCATTCCGCTTGGCCTGTTCACCATCGGCCTCGGCTTCCTGCTGATGAAGATCGGCTCAGGCATGGCGCATGCCAGCTGGCTCACGATGCTGCCCGGCAGTCTGCTTTGCGGCGTGGGTCTGGGCATGACGAATACGCCGGTCACCAACACCGCTACCGGTGCAGTGTCGGCCAATCGCGCGGGGATGGCGTCGGGGATCGATATGAGCGCTCGACTGATCAGCCTCGCCATCAACATCGCGCTGATGGGCTTCATCTTGCTCAAGGGCGTGAGTGCGTCGCTGGCAAACGCGTTGCCGGGCGTGTTCGACGCGGCGTCGCTGCGCTCGCTCGCGGAGAAAGTCGCCGCAGGCAGTCTCGAACACCTCGCGCAAAACAACGCGGCGCTCGCGACGGCCGACCCGCAGGGGCAGATCGTGCAGGCTGCGCTGGTGCACGGCTTCGGGGGGGTGATGACGTACGGCGTGGTGGGCGCGTGGGTGCTCGCGCTGCTGAGCGTGGTGGCGTTCGGCGCGGGCGGTCGCGACGTCGAGCGTGTGTGCGAGCCAGCGCCGGCCGCCGCCGAGCGAGTGTGCGAGCCGACGCTGTAACGTGCTGGGGCGCTAACTCGCTAATCTCTTAACGCGCTTATGCCCGCGTCCGGTAAGCCTTGAGCTGAGGGAACGTCTCGTCGTCCAGCGAACCGAATTCGCCGCGCTGATAGGCGGACATCCGGTCGTTGAGCTGCTCGACGGTGTTCATGACGAACGGGCCGTGTTTCGCCAACGGCTCGCCGAGCGCCGGTCCGGATAACACCACGAAATGGCAGTCCGGCCCGGCAAGCAAACTGATGGTGAGGACATCGGCCTTGGCGCGCTTGCTCAGACCGATGGCGACCGTTTCGCCTGCACCCAGTCGCCGCGACGTGCCGTCGGCATCGACCTGCAAATGTCCCGACACCACGCAGACGGTGGCATTCCAGCCGCGCGGCACATCGTGGTGAAAGGCGGCGCGATCCGTCAGGAAACCGTCGAGCAACGTGAACGGTTGAGGAAGGTCGTCGTTCTTCTTCGCCGTCACGCCATTGCTCGCACCCAAAACCACCCGCACGCGCACACCGGGCGACACCACCTCGGGGATTTCCGAGGGCTCGACATCGAACGCATACGGCGCATCGTATTTCTGCGAAGCGGGCAAATTGACGAAGATTTGCAGCGCATGGACATGATGGTTGTCGCCTTCGGGTTGCTCGGTGTGCACCGCACCGCGTCCGGCGGCGAACCAATGCAACGCGCCCGGAGCGATAGGGCCGTAGTTGCCGAGCGAGTCGTAGTTGACGTGTGCGCCGACGGCATCCTCGAACATGTACGTCACCGCCGAAATCCCGGCGTGCGGATGCGGCGCAAAGGTCGGGGCCGTCATGTGGAAATGATCCAGCATGACGACCGGGTCCATCAGACCGCCAAACGTCTGTTCGGCGAAATGCTTGGCGCGAAAGCCATCGCGAATGGTCATGTCGTGACCGCTCACGACTTCCGAAATCTGCACGAATTCGCTGCTATTGCCGACGTTGCTCATGTCATCTCCCCGCATCTTGAATGGGGTCAATCATAGCGACGCGAGTCACCTCGGAATATAGGCGGTTCGGTAACTCGAAGTTACGCAGACGGAACAATCGCGATGGCGAATACGGCCGAATGCGGCCAATGCCTCAGAACCGGTAGCTCATCACCAGCTCCGCACGACGATCGTTGCCCAGTAGCCACTGCGTGTTGTTGTAGTAGGCCGTCTGCACATAGTGCCGGTTGAAGACGTTGTAGACGCGTCCGGTCAATGTGAGATTGCGGCGCGGCTTCCACGCGAGCGCGAGATCGACGGTCGTGTAAGACGGCAGCGTCAGCGTATTTGCCGTATCGGCGTAACGCTTGCCGACGTACTTCAGCCCGCCGCTGGCCGTCCACGCCTGTGCGAAGCGCCAGCTCAACCACAGATTCGCCATCTGCTGTGGCACGTTCACCGGAATGTTGCCCGCCCGCGAGACCGACACGCCCCCCACGCTTTCGTCGAACTGGTCGTACTTCGCACGCAGCCATGTGCCATTGGCGTCGATGCGCACGTCGCGCGTCAACTGCGCCCCCAGGGTCAGTTCCACACCTCGCGACGACTGCTGGCCGACCTGAAGACTGAGCGACGGATTGAGCGGATCGACCGTCAGCAGGTTGTTCTTGACGATGCGGTAGACGGACAGCGTGCCGTCGACGCGACCGTCGAGCCAATCCTGCTTCACGCCGAATTCGATCTGTTTGCCCGTCGCCAGATCGAACTTCGCTTTGGCCGGTGTAAGCGAGAGCAATGACGTGATGGGATCTGCGGCGACCGAATACTGGCCGTACACGCTTGTGTTGGCGGTCACGTCATAGACCGTGCCCACCCGCCAGCCGGTGTAGCTGAGGTCCTTGGAAAAGGCGGTGCCGGCGATCAGATCGTCGCGATTGATGCTGGCATGGTCGTAGCGCACGCCGCCGATGACCGACCAGCGCGACGTGACCTTCAGGCGATTCTCGGCGAAGAACGCGTATTGGTTCGCTTGCGAACGGTACTTGGGAAAGGTACCCGCCACGTTTATGAAGCTGCCGGGATCGGGGTTGTACAGATCGACGAGCGACGTGCCGGAGTAGGGCGAGTTATTGGTGTGCTGGAACGTCGTGTGATTGAACTCGAAGCCCGCCGACACGGCGTTTTCCATGCCGAATATGTGGCCCTTGAGCGTCGCGGTCGTGACGTTGCCGATCTGTTCCTGATCGTGAAGGATCTCGGTGTAGCTGCTGCGCTGCACGAGGCCTGACGACGGTACATAGTTGTAGTACTCGGCGTCCTTCCAGTGGCGCTTGCTCTTCATGCGATACAGCGTGCTCGTGATCGTGAGATCGTCGATGGGACGCCACGTTGCCGACAGCGTCGCCCAACTGTCACGAAACGTGATGAGAGAATCGCCCACGTTGTAGTTCTTCTGATAAGTCGCGGGGTCGAGACGCCCGTTCACGAGCGGCACACCGAAGTACTGCATCGGATGCTGGTTGCCCTCGGCGAGTGTTGCAGTCACGGAAAAGCGCGGCGTGAAGTCGTACTTGATGGCGGCCGAGAACGACGCGTTGTGCGAGTTGCCCCGGTCGACCCAGTTGTTCGAACTGTTCGCGCTCGCGTCGAAGCGATAGGAGAGCTTGTCGGTGATCGCGCCGCCGCTACCGAACGCCGCGCGGCCAGTCCTTTCGGTGCCGATACCGAGTTGAATTTCGTTCTCGATAGGCATCTGCTCCGGTTTCTTCGGGACGATATTGACCACACCGCCGATGGCACCCTCGCCATAGATCACCGAGGCCGGACCGCGCAGGACTTCGATCCGCTCGACGGACCATGTGTCGAACGGGAACGTGACGCCGATCGCACCGTACGGACGCACGCCGTCGTAAAGCTGTGTGACGGACGCGCTGCCGACGAAGCCGCGCGCGCCGAGTTCCGATCCGCCATTGCCCGGGTGGGGCGACGCGTTGATGCCGGTCGCGCGACTGACGGCGTCGACGATGTTCGCATCGCCGCGCTCCGCCAGCTGTCGCCGGTCGATGACCTCGACGCTCGCCGGCGTCTCCTTGATCGAGAGGCCGAGACGACTGCCGGTCTGCACCGGTTCGTCGAGCGCTTTTACGACGTCCGCCTGCACCTGCGTGGCAGGGAGTTCGACGTTTTGCGCGCCATTGGTGTTGGCGTTGTTGCTGTTGTCGGCAGCGTGCGCGAGGGCGCACAGCGAGCCAATGGCCACCGCGATGGCGGTGCGCACTGGAATTGACGTTTTCATGACGCTGTCTGGTTATCGTTGTCGGGCACACGCGCGCTATGCGCCGGCGTGTGCCGGCCGCCGTTCGTCGCTCATCGACGAACTGAGCGAGGAACGGCAGCCATAGAAATTCGGAGTCGATGCGATGAGACGGTCGAACGCCCGCACCTCGGCATCGCCATGGATACGGGCAATGCCGATGCGCAGAACATCGGTGAGACGAACGACCGGAGGACGTCAGGCGTGCGGCGGTGCGCGCGACGGCGGGGTGAGACGCAGCGGCGTGCCGCTATGGGGCAGCGCTGGCGACGGAGTCAGTCGAGGTCCGCCAACACGAATGTCGGCCAGTGTCAGTGGGGACGGCGGAAGGGGCGGCGTGTGTGCAAGCAGCGAGCAGTAACCGCAGGCGGCACTCGTCGCATGCGTGACCGGCGTGTGCCGGCCCTGTGCTGCTGCTTCGTCGAGGCTGGTACAGAACGCGCTGGACAGCGCGTCGTCGATCGACGACGGGTGCGCACGCAGATACTGGCTGATCAGCGGCGCGCAAAGCAGCATCCACATGGCGGCCAGGCCGACCCATGCGATGCGTTTGCTGCGTGACCATACCGGCATGTTCAGGGCGCGCGGCGACAAGCCGCGTTCGTGACGACGAGCGGCGATGCTATCACGCAGTTACGTACGACAATTCGTTGTCCCGGACAAATTCACGATGGATGCGACGCCTTGCGGCAATTTGTCGCGTGGTCACTGCAACGACGGGGAAGCGCGTGTGGAATCGTTGAGTCTTGTTGAACAAGGTCGTGAAATCTTCCCGCGAAAACGCGTGCCCGTTTCGTGTTTCGAGACGCGAAAACGTCGAAATCGTAATTTAAATAACTATTTGTTAGGAGTTCGGCTCATCTTCAAAGAAGTTCCCGAGAAATTCGCATTAGGCATCGTGTAAGGCTTTGTTAGACTGCATTGGCATCCTAACGGCGATGGAGACTTGCGATATGCCCCCCAGTATCGAATGTCGTACCCGCGGAACCGTGTTGTGGAGTGTGATTGTCGGCTTGACTGTGTTTCCAGCACCGGTCGCGTGGGCGGCGGGTGGTTCAGGTGCCTGTTCTGCGACGCCCGGTGCAACATGCACGGGCGGCACGGCGGGAAATCCTAACGGTGGCGCGGGCGGGAATGCCAGCGACGCCAACGGGACGGGCGGCAGTGGGGGCGGTGGCGGTGGTGTCGACGCCAATGGCAACGGCGGCAACGGTGGCGCGGGTGGTGCAGGCGGCACGGGGGCGGGCGGTGGCGGTAACGGTGCCAGCGGCACGGCGGGCTCCGGTGCTGCGATTTTCCCCGGCGGTGCGGGCGGCACCGGCGGGACTGGCGGTAATGCCAACACCACGGGGGCGACCGGCAACGGGGCTGGCGGTGGTGGTGGCGGTGCAGGTGGCGCAGGCGCGGTGCTTTCCGCGGGTGGCACCAACACCACGACCGTGACGGGCGGTAACGGCGGCACCGGCGGTGGCGGCGGAGGCATGGACGCTCTCGGTGCGGGCGGCGGCGGGAATGGCGGCGGGGGTGGCGCAGGCGGCGCAGGCGTCGTGCTTACGTCGACCGGGGAATCGGCCAACAGCGGCGCTGTCGTCGGTGGCAATGGCGGGAACGGCGGCGGCGGCGGCGGCTTTGGCAACACCACCCAGCAAGGCGCCGGTCACGCGGGCAATCTCATCGCTGGCAATGGCGGTAACGGTGGCACGGGCGGTGACGCCGTCGTCTCCGCGCAAGGCGGGACGTTCACCAACAATGCGGGTGCCAGCGTCACCGGCGGCAACGGTGGCAACGGCGGCGGCTCCGGCTCCGTCAGCGCGGCGGCGGGCGTGACGCCCTACGGCGGCAACGGCGGTAACGCAGGCGCGGGCGGTAACGGCGCGACACTCTCGGGCGGTAGCTCGGTCTCCAACAGCGGCACGATCTCCGGTGGTAACGGCGGCAACGGCGAAAACGGCGGGTTCGCACTCGCCACGTCAGGAACATCGGCCATCGCAGGCAACGGCGGTCTCGGCGGCGCTGGCGGCATCGGCGTGCTGGTCAACGCCAGCGGCAACGTCATCAATCAACAGAGCGGGACGATTCGCGGCGGCGACGGCGGCACCGGTGGCGGTGGCAACGCGCAGAGTCAGGTCGCGCCGGGCGGCAACATTACCGGCGGCGTCGGTGCCGATGGCGGGGCTGGCGGCGACGGTATCCAGCTCAATGGCGGCGGCACCGTCACCAACGACGGACAGATTCTCGGCGGCGCAGGCAACCGGGGCGGCGGTGCGGGCAACAGCACGGGCGCGGGCACTGGTGGCGAAGCGGCCGCAGGCGGCAACGGCATTACGCTGAGCGGCGGCACGGTGACCAACAATGCGACGGGTCGTATCGTCGGCGGCACGGGCGGTGACGATAGCGCAGGCGGTGGCGGCAGCGGTGGCGTCGGCGGCGACGGCATCGCGATGACCGGCAGCGGCACTGTCACCAACGCGGGCTCGGTCCTCGGCGGCGAGGGCGGTAACGGCGGAAACGGGTCGAATACCGCCGGTGGCTCGGGCAGTGCGGGCGGCGCTGGCGTGCGCATCGGCGGTAGCGGCGCCGTCACCAATGTGGCGGGTGGCAGTGTCAAAGGCGGCGCGGGTGGCACGGGCGGTGGCGCAGGGAATGCGACATCGGCCGGTGGCAACGGCGGCGTCGGCGGCGCGGGCGTGATCGTGACGGACGGTGGCACCATGACCAACGCAGGCACCATCACCGGCGGCGACGGCAATCGCGGTGGTGGCGGTGGCGCGAGCAGCGTCGGCGGGACGGGCGGCGCGGGTGGTGCCGGGGTGCTCGTGACGAACAACGGCGGGCGCATCGTCAACACCGGCACCATCAATGGCGGCACCGGCGGCGGCATCAGTACCGGTGGAACGGGCGGCCCGGCCGGCGTGGGCGGTGTCGGCGTTCAGGGGCAGAACATTACCGTGGTGAACAGCGGCACGATCAATGGCGGGCTGTCGGGTGCGGGCGTGCAGACGGACGCGGTGCGCTTTACGGGCGGCACGAATTCGCTCGAAATCGATGCGGGCTCCGTGATCAGCGGCACCGTGAACGCGAATACCGGCACGAACACCTTCATCCTCGGTGGAACGCAGAACGCAGCGTTCGACGCATCGCTGATCGGTCCCACTGCGCAGTACCAGGGCTTTACCGCATTCAACAAGACCGGCACGAGCGTCTGGACGCTCAACAATTCGACCACGGCGCTCACGCCCTGGACCCTCGATGCAGGCACGCTCGTCGTCAGTCAGGACGCCAGCCTCGGCGCATCGAACGGCACGCTGACCTTTAACGGCGGCACGCTGCAACTCGGCGCGAGTTTCGATCTGGCGGCGAACCGTCCCGTGGTGCTCGACACCGGCGGCGGCACCGTCGACACGCAAGCGTTCAACTCGACGCTCGCGCAAGGCATCACCGGCACAGGCGCGCTGACGAAACTCGGTTCCGGCATGTTGCTGCTCAACGGCAACAACAGCTATACCGGGGCGACGAATGTCAACGCAGGTGTGATGGCCGTGGGCGATGCGACGCACCCGACGGCCGCACTCGCTGGCGGCGGCACGGTGACGGTCGCGAACGGTGCCACGCTCGGCGGCTACGGCAGCGTGACCGGCAACGTGCAGAACAACGGCACGCTCGCCGTCGCAAACGCCGTACCCGCTTTTGCGTCCGGCAGCGCGGGCAACTTCACGGTGCAGGGCACGGTGACGAACGCCGGGCTGCTGCAACTCGCGGGCAGCGCCGTCGGCAACACGTTCACCGTCGCCGGGAATTACGTCGGCCAGAACGCACGGGCGACGTTGAACACGCAACTCGGTGCCGACAATTCACCGACGGACAAGATCGTTGTGAACGGTGGCAGCGCCAGCGGATCGACGGCATTGCGCATCGTCAACGCGGGCGGCACGGGCGCACAGACGCTCGGCGACGGCATTCAGGTCGTGCAGGCGACGAACGGCGCAACGACATCCACCGGTGCGTTCAGCGGAGGCAACGCCAGCGCCGGCGCGTACACCTACTACCTCTATCGGGGCGGCGTGAGCGCGGGAACGCAAAACAACTGGTATCTGCGCTCGACGACGCCGGATACCGGCGGCACCTTGCCGCCGCTCGTCGTGGACCCTGTCGTCCCGCCGACGACCCTGCCGGGCACGCCGCTGTACCGCTCGGAAGTGCCGATCTACGGCGCGATCCCGTCGCTGATGCGCGAACTGGCCGTCCAACAGATCGGCACGTTCCACGATCGGCTTGGCGGACAGTCTTTGCTAACCGAGGACGGCAAGCTCGGTGCCGGATGGGGGCGCGTCTGGGGCGACCATGTCTCGCAGGATCTCGGCGGCGGCGTGAATCCGTCGTTCAGCGGTACGATTTTCGGCTTTCAGGTCGGGCAGGATATCTACGCGGCCTCGACCGAGAGCGGGCATCGCAATCATTACGGGGTTTTCGCAGGCTATGCGCGTGCGAGTGGCGACGTAAGCGGTTTCGCGCTCAGCGTGCCCGATCTGGCGGTCGGCTCGTTGCAGATGAACGCGTTCAGCTTCGGCGGTTACTGGACGCATATCGCGCCGAGCGGTGCTTACACCGATACGGTGCTGATGGGGACGACGTCGTCCATCAGCCCGAGTTCGTTGCAGGGCAACACCGCGTCGACGCGTGCGAACGCGTTCACGGCGTCGGTCGAGGGTGGCTTGCCGTTCGCGGTGGCGCGCGACGTGACGCTGGAACCGCAAGCGCAGTTGATCTATCAGTACTCGCATATCAACGACCTGACCGATCCGGCGGCGAAGGTCACCTTCAACAGCGCGAACGAGTGGATCGGCCGACTCGGCGTGCGTCTGCAATCGCAGTTCCAGGCCAGCGGGGTGAACTGGAAGCCCTATCTGCGGCTGGACGTGCTGCGCTATTTCGGCGGCACCGACACGGTGACCTACTCGGGGCAGGACAGCTTTTCGACAGGCGTCGGGTCCACGCAGGGCCACGTCGGCGGCGGGGTGTATGCGCGAGTGAACCAGAAGGTGAGCGTCTATCTGACGGCCGGCTACTGGTTCAATCTGGGCGGCGACCACCGTCGCACGGTCGAGGGGAACGCCGGGGTTCGCCTGACGTGGTGAGCCTGAGCCGGATTTAGCGGCGCAGACGAGACAATTCGGCGGCGGGCTGGTAATATACGTTTCGTAGCTATTTCGTATATAGGAACCCGCCCTATGGGTATCGTCAAGATATCGGAGCAGATGCATGAGGCGCTGCGCAATACCAGCGGCGCGCTCAGTCGCTCGATCAACGCGCAAGCCGAACACTGGCTGCGCGTCGGCATGCTCGCCGAATTGAATCCCACGCTGAGTTACGGCGAGATCTGCCGTCGACTCATCGAATCCGATGGCGCGCCGGTCAGTGAGACCGGCGCTGCCGCTTCTCCAGCAACCGGTGCACCCGTCACCGTCATGAATAAGGTGGCCTAATGGTGCGCGAACGCGTTGTCATCCGCTCGAACGAAGAAATTGCCCTGTCGCGTCGCGCAGGCGAAATGGCCGCACAAGTGCTCGCGATGATCGGCGAGCATGTGAAGCCTGGTGTCACGACCGACGAACTCGACCGTCTCTGCCACGACTTCATCGTGAACGAACTGAAGGCGATCCCGGCCAACATCGGCTATCACGGCTATCCGAAGACGGTGTGCGCGTCGGTCAATCACGTGGTGTGCCACGGGATTCCGGGCGACAAGAAGCTGCACGACGGCGATATCGTGAACATCGACGTCGCCCTCATCAAGGACGGCTGGTTCGGCGACACGAGCCGCATGTATTACGCGGGCAAGCCGAGCATCATGGCCAAGCGTCTGGTCGACACCACGTACGAGGCGATGCTTGCCGGTATTCGCGCGGTACGCCCCGGCGCGACGCTGGGCGATGTCGGTTACGCGATTCAGTCGGTCGCGCATCGCGAAGGCTTCAGCATCGTGCGCGACTACTGCGGGCACGGCATCGGCACGACGTATCACGACGATCCGCAGGTGCTGCATTACGGACGTCCGGGCACGGGCCTGACGTTGCGCCCGGGCATGATCTTCACCATCGAGCCGATGGTCAACGTCGGCAAGCCGGACACGAAGCAACTCGCGGACGGCTGGACCGTCGTCACGCGCGACCGCTCGCTCTCGGCGCAGTGGGAGCACATGGTGGCCGTCACCGAGACGGGCTTTCAGGTGCTCACGCAATGGCCGGACGGGCTGGGTGAGTATGCGCGCTACGGTGCGCTCGATGCGGGTGCGGCGGCGAACGCAGCCTGAGTGGTGGTGGCGTAGTCGTGACGCAGGGCGTCATTGAAATGAAAAACGGGGGCGCAAAGTTTGCGCCCCCGTTTCGTTATGCGTCTTGATTTACAAATCGTCTGGCGCGCCGTCCATCAGCAGCAACTGATTGGCATAGCGGTGGTACAGCCATCCGCCGACGCCGCACGCCACGGCGAGCCAGGCCACCGAGAACACGGTTTTCAGGATTAACGAGCCAAGTACTGCAATGGTGACTTCGGGCATGAATTTCAGGACTATCGCCAGCAGTAGCGTGATCACGATACCGGTGCCGAAGAGCGGCAGGAACGTCACGAATACGGTACCGAACATCGACCAGAAATGTCCGCGCGAATCCTGCCACGCGGCGCCCCAGCGCTTGCTGCGTCCGACCGCGACCTGTGCATAAATGAGCGAGATGCGCGTGATGACGAAGACCGCCGCGCAAGCCATCAACGCGATGAACGTGGCGAGCAGGGCGTAGGAATGCGTACTTCCGCTCATCCGCATCGCGAACCCGATGATAAACGCGGGAATGAAGGCCGCGATCATCATGGCGATCACGAGTTGCAGCGATAGCCAGATATAGCGCCACACGTCGCGACCGAACCAGGGTGATTGCCGGGCGACCTCCGGGCCGAGGATGACATAGCGAAGGATATGAACGGCGAGTATCGCGAACGCGATGAGATTGACGAGCCCGACGCCGAGCGACATGAGCGCAATGTTGAGGCGGTAGGTCGCGTCGCCACCCTGTGCTGCGGTGCTGGCGAGTTGTTTCAGCGAGATGCCGAGTGCCGACGACACAAGCACAACGATGGTCACTATCAGACTGAGTAGCGGCCGATTACGTAACGCGTTAAAACCGTCGATCCATGCACCTACGAAACACTGCTTGAACGTTATCGGTTCCATGTCGCCCCCTGAGCGATGGTCACTTCGTTGATCGAAGTTTGTGCGGCGTCAGTGCGTTACAACGCCGCCATTCTTGCAGATCGGGTCAGGGCTGACAATCGTGGCAGGGGAGTGTTGGCGGCCTGCGACGCCGGACCGGTATCGCAGGCGACTGCGGGGGGACGCTTCAGGCGTTCACGACCTTGCGCAGCACGTCGGCGTGTGTGACGACGCCCACGAGCCGTGCGGCATCATCGAGCACGGGCAACGTGCCGTGACGTTGCGTCGACAGCAGCGCGACCAGTTCGGAGAGCGGCATACCCGCGGTGGCCGACTTGAGATCGCCCTGCATCAGATCGCGAACGGCCGGGCGTTGACCAGCCCCCAGCGACACACCGAAGCGTGGCCAGTTCTGGCGGCGCGCACGTCGCGTATGCAAATCGTGCCGTGTCACCAGTCCGATCACGCGGGCTTCCGAATCGACCACCGGGACGGCGTCCAGTCCGTGACGTTGCAGCAGACGCCACGCGGCCGGTACTTCCTCATGTGCCTGTACCTTCGCCAGCGGCGGGGCCATCACGTCAGCGGCCGTCAGTTCCTGTGCGCGACGAGCGAAGGCTTCACGCTGCGTGTCGCGCATCAGGCTGGCCAGATCGTCGGCCGAGATGTCGAGCAGTTCGCTGCGGCGGGCGAGGGCCTTTTCGGCGTCTGCCGTCGTCACAGGAATCGCTTGCGCATTGACCGGACGTGCCGGCGCTTGCGCCTTCGTCGCGTGAGGGTAACGATGACCGGTGATGGCGTGGTAGCCGATGGCCGAGCCCAGCAGCATGACGGACTGAAGCGCAATCGGTTCGAGCACGAAGCCGTAGCCGAGCGCATGCACCGCCGGGCCGCCGAGCACGGCAGTCAGGGCAACAGCACCTGACGGCGGATGCACGCAGCGAAACGTGAACATCAGCGCAATGGACACACCGACCGCAGTCGCGGCAGCGATGACCGGGGTCGGGATAAACATGGCACACGTCACGCCGACGACGGCTGCCACGAGATTGCCGCCGAGAATCGACCACGGCTGCGCGAGAGGACTGGCGGGCACGCCGAAGAGCAGAACGGCGGACGCGCCCATCGGGGCGACCAGCCAGGGGATATAGGAGACCGGGCCCAGCAGCCACAGCATCAGGCCGCCGGTCACCGCGATACCGCATAGCGCACCGATGCCTGCGCGCAGACGCTCGCGCCAGTGAACGGCCACCACGGCGGGCAGAAAACCCGCCATCCAATCCTTCACATCACGTCGTGTCATTGCCATGTCGTCCCGCTCCATCGAACGCACCTTTCTGGGGCGTCGTCTTGATATTTTGTGCATGATATATCGTATATCGATGAATTGGGAGGGCAGGAGCGCGTGATTTTAATGCTGCAACGCAGCGAAATCACCGGCCTGAGGCAGCACGCGTGAAAGCGGCGCACCAAATCGAGGAAAACGAGACGGAAAGGGCGTGAAGCTTGCTATGCGGGGAAGGATTCTGCCGGGCAGATCCACCGCAGCGGCGGGCGGCGCTTGCCCGTGAAGGCGAGTGGAAGCCGATGTAGCTGATAACGCAGATAACGCAGCTAGAGAGGGCAAGGCAGACAAAGCGGTGATCCAACGAAATACGGCAGGGCGCGAGGCCCTGCCGTACGGCTGGCGAGTCAGCGAAAATTCACGACGCCGACGAAGTGGCTAAGGCGTCGATCGGCGATCAGCGCCCGCCCACGATCTGGACGATTACGCCTGAACCGTTGACCAGCAGGAAGTCGCCGCCCACGCCAACCCAGTGGTGGCCGCGTTTCGGCGCGTCGAGATGGTACTGACGGTAGTCGTCGACCCGGTACTGCGCATCACGATATTGCTGCGGCACGCGGTCGCCCTTGCGCCAGTCGGGATGCTGCCATGCGGAATCGTCGCCGGGGCCACGTTGGGCCTGCGGGGGCGGACCGCCGTGCGGACCCTTTTTCGGGCCGTGACCCGGAGGGCCACCGGGTTTGTCACCATGAGGGCCACCCGGCTGATGTCCCGGCGGCGGGCCGCCTGGGCCGCCCTGAGCCAGGACGAGGGAAGAGGAAACCGCCAGACCGGCGGCGAGGCACAGCGACAGAGTCTTGCGCATCTTCATTATTTGCACTCCTTATCGTAGGGTCGAGGGACCGAACGCGGGGGAAGCATTCGAGATGACTTGCCAGCGACGGCCGTCGCCTTCGTGCCGTTCGCACCGCGCACAAAACAGCACAAATGGCGAAAACATGGCCAAAAAGACGAAAGCCGTGTGTCCATCCTACCATCGCAGCGCAAAAAAAAGCCCGGACATGCCGGGTGTCGTTTGACATAGGGCATGCGCCGGGCAAGCAGGGACGCAGGGAAGAAACCTGTTGGATGGGGCCCGACGGTGCGTGCGCACCGCACGAGGCGCATCGAGACCGGCGGCACGCCAGGCGCGCGTCGGGGGCAGGTCGGCGCGCCTCTCGTCTTGGGGGCACGAGCGCGGCCGCCGGTTCGATGCATCCATCGCTGCGCGACGTTCCCGGGGGGAAGAACGCCGCGCCTGCTGCCGAGGCGTGTCATGTAACACGACATACCCCGACCATTCACGACGCGTTTCAACGCGCCGAGATACTGCTCAACTCACCATGCCGTCGCTCAGCGTGCGGCCACCGTCGCACTGGTCGCGCTCGCCGTCGGCGCGGCTGCCGGTGCGCCTTGCGCCGGAGCACCCTCGCCGGGCGCCTTGGGCAGATCGCCCCAGCCGCCGCCCAGCGCGCGGATCAAGTTGACGGTCGACACGGCTTGCGCACCGGCCAATTGAACCGCGCTGCGGCGCGTTTGCAGCACTGTGCGCTCGGCGTCGATGACATCCAGATACGCAATCGAGCCTTCCTGATACTGCGTGCGCGAGAGCTGCGCGGCGCGGCCCGACGCCTTCACGGCATCGTCCTGTGCACGCGTTTGTTGCGCGAGCAGACGCAGATTCGACAGGTTGTCTTCGACTTCCTGGAACGCCACGAGCACTTGCTGACGGTAGTTCGCGACGTCTTCTTCGTACTGCGCACGGGCACGCGACAGATTGCCGCTACGTGCGCCGCCATCGAAGATCGGCATCGAGAGCAAACCGCCGACGACCGGACCGAGCAGGAACGTGCGGCTCGACCAGTTGAACAGGTCACCCAGCGTGGCCGCTTCGAATCCGCCCGAACCGGTCAGCGACAGCGACGGGAAGAACGCGGCCTTCGCGACACCGATGCGCGCATTCGCTGCGGCCATCGCACGCTCGGCGGCGGCGATGTCGGGGCGGCGCTCAAGCAGTGCCGACGGCAGACCGGCCGGCACCTGCACGGTGACGGGCACGAGCGGCGAGGGCGCGAACGAGAACTCCGCCGGCGTCTTGCCGAGCAGAATCGCCAGGCTGTGTTCGGACGCTGCACGCAGGCGCGCAACGGCCAGCGCGTCGGACTGCGCCGTGGCCAGCTCGGCCTTGGCGCGGGCGACGTCCAGCTCGCCGATGTCGCCTTCGGTGAAGCGTCGTTGCACCAGCTTCAGTGCTTCTTCGCGCAACGTTACCGTCTGCGTGTACAGCGCCTGCTCGGCGTCGAGTTCGCGCAGATTGAAGTAGTTCTGCGCGACGTCGGCTTGCAGCGCGAGCTGCACCGAGCGATACAACGCTTCGCTTTGCTCGGCGTCGGCGCGGGCGGCAGCGACGTTGTCCGACACACGGCCGAACAGATCGACTTCGTAGCCGACGCTCGCCTGCGCACGCCACAGCGTGTACGGCGCGATGTTCGTGCCGTCCGGCTGCAACTGCGAGGCCGGCGAGATCTTCTGACGCGACGGGCCGAAGCCTGCGTCGAGCGTCGGGAACAGTGCCGCACGAGCCTGACGCTGCACGCCACGCGCTTCCTGCACGCGGGCGGCTGCTGCCTTCAGGTTCTGGTTGGCGGACAACGCATCGGCTTCGAGCTTGTCGAGCGTTGCGTCGCCGAACACCTTCCACCATTCGCCGCGCGCCAGGGCTTCCGACGGCTCGGCGGTCTTCCACGTGCCGGCTTCACCCGCCGGCAGTGCTGCTTCCTTGAAGGCCGTCGGCGTACCCTTGTCGGTCACCGTCGGCACTTCGTAGGTGGGAGCCATCGAGCAGCCCGCCACCACCAACAGGGTGGCGAGCAAACCCGAGACGCCCAGACTTCTTTTCATCCATTGCGCTTGCATGATTGGCATCCTTCAGACTTCGGATTTGACGTTGGCGGGCATGGTCGATGCGTGTGCACTATGCAGCGGCTTCTTGCCAGCCAGCGTACGCAGCAGCACGTAGAACACCGGCGTCAGGACCAGACCGAAACCGGTCACACCGATCATGCCGAAGAACACGGCCACACCCATGGCATGACGCATTTCCGAACCTGCGCCCGTCGACGTCACCAGCGGCACCACACCCATGATGAACGCGATGGACGTCATCAGAATCGGGCGCAGACGCAGACGGCTGGCTTCGATAGCGGCAGCGATGGCCGTACGACCCTGCATTTCCAGTTCCCGCGCAAACTCTACGATCAGAATCGCGTTCTTCGCGGATAGCCCCACCAGCACCATCAAACCGATCTGCGTGAAGATGTTGTTATCCCCTCGCGTGAGCCACACACCGAACAGCGCGGACATGATGCTCATCGGCACGATCATGATCACGGCGAGCGGCAGCGTCAGGCTTTCGTACTGCGCAGCCAGCACCAGGAACACCAGCAGCACCGAGATCGGGAACACCCACAGTGCGGAGTCGCCGGCGAGGATCTGCTGATACGTCAGGTCCGTCCATTCGAACTTCACACCGCGCGGCAACGTTTCCGCTGCGATACGTTCCACAGCCGCCTGTGCCTGACCCGACGAGTAACCCGGGGCCGGGCCGCCGTTGATGTCGGCAGCGGTGTAGCCGTTGTAACGCACCACCATTTCCGGACCGTACGTCGGCGAGACTTTCACCAGCGACGAGAGCGGGACCATGTCGCCATTGACGTTACGCGTCTTGAGCAGGCCGATGTCGTCGGCGTGCGCACGATACGGCGCGTCGGCTTGCACCCGGACCTGATACACGCGACCGAACTTGTTGAAGTCGTTCACGTACAGCGAGCCGAGGTAGATCTGCATGGTGTCGAACACGTCGGTGATCGGCACACCGAGCTGCTTGGCCTTCACACGGTCGAGGTCGACGTTGAGTTGCGGCACGTTGATCTGATACGACGAGAACGTCGGGCCCAGTTCCTTCGTCTGCGAAGCCTTCTTGATGAACGCCTGCGTGGCGTCGTTCAGTGCTTCGTAGCCGAGTGCGCCACGGTCTTCCACTTGCAGCTTGAAGCCGCCGAGCGTACCCAGACCCAGCACCGGCGGGGGCGGGAACACGGCAATGAACGAGTCCTTGTTCTTCGAATACTCGCCGTTGAGCTTTGCCGCGATGGCACCGGCCGACAGCGACTTGTCCTTGCGTTCGCTGAACGGCTTGAGCGTGACGAACACGATACCGGCCGACGACGAGTTGGTGAAACCGTTCACCGACAGACCCGGGAACGCCACGGCGTTCTTCACGCCAGGGGTCTTCAGCGCGATTTCCGACATATCGCGAATCACCTTGTCGGTGCGGTCGAGCGATGCACCGTTAGGCAACTGGGCGAAGGCGATCAGGTATTCCTTATCCTGCGCCGGCACGAAGCCACCTGGGACCACCTTGCCGAGCAACATCGTGACGCCGAGCAGCACCGCGAAGATCGCCATCATGACGGCCTTGCGACCGATCACGCGGGTCACACCCTGACCGTACTTCTCCGAACCACGATGGAACACGCGGTTGAACGCGGCGAAGAAACCACCCAGATAACGATTCATCTGACGCGTGAGCCAGTCCGGCTTGGCGTGATGGTCCTTGAGCAGCAGGGCGGCCATGGCCGGGGAGAGCGTCAGCGAGTTGAAGGCCGAGATCACCGTCGAGATGGCGATGGTCATGGCGAACTGCTTGTAGAACTGACCCGTCAGCCCCGACATGAACGCGAGCGGCACGAACACGGCGACCAGCGTCAGCGCGATGGCGATAATCGGCCCGCTCACTTCACGCATCGCCTGATACGTCGCTTCCTTGGGCGATAAGCCCGCCGCGATATTCCGTTCGACGTTTTCCACCACCACGATCGCATCGTCCACCACGATACCGATGGCGAGCACCATCCCGAACAGCGACAGCGCGTTGATCGAGTAGCCGAAGCCGAGCAGCAGGGCGAACGTACCGACGATGGACACCGGCACGGCGAGCAGCGGAATGATCGACGCACGCCATGTTTGCAGGAACACGATCACCACCAGCACCACGAGGGCGATGGCTTCGAGCAGCGTGTGCACCACGGCTTCGATCGACGAGCGAACGAACTGCGTCGGGTCATACGCGATTCGGTATTCCACGCCCGGGGGCATGTCCTTTTGCAGGTCGGCCATCGCGGCACGGACGTCGTCCGAAATTTGCAGCGAGTTCGCGCCCGGCGACTGGTTGATACCGAGGCCGATGGCCGGCTTGTTGTCGAGCAACGAGCGCAGGCTGTACGACGACGCGTCGAGTTGCACGCGGGCCACATCGCTCAGGTGCGTGACGGCGCCGTCCGGCGAGGTCTTCAGAATGATGTCGCGGAACTCTTCTTCCGTGTTCAGACGACCGCGCGTATTCACGTTCAACTGCAACGGCGTGTTCGGGCCGGCAGGCGTTGCGCCGATCACACCGGCAGCCACTTGCACGTTCTGTTCGCGAATCGAGCGCACCACGTCCGACGCCGTCAGGCCGCGCTGTGCGACCTTGGCCGGATCGAGCCAGACACGCATCGAGTAGTCACCTGCACCCCACATCTGCACTTCACCCACGCCCTTGATTCGCGAGAGGCGATCCTTGACGTTGATGAGCGCGTAGTTGCGCAGGTAGGTCATGTCGTAACGGTCGTTCGGCGAGATCAGGTGCACGACCATCGTGAGCGTGGGCGAGGACTTGATCGTCGTCACACCGAGACGCTGCACGTCGTCAGGCAGGCGCGGCAGCGCTTGCGAGACACGGTTCTGCACGAGCTGCTGCGCCTTGTCCGGGTCGGTGCCCAGGCGGAAGGTCACGGTCGTGGTGAGGTTGCCGTCGCTGTTGGCCTGCGACTGCATGTACAGCATGTTTTCCACACCGTTGATCTGCTCTTCGAGCGGAGATGCAACGGTCTCGGCGATCACCTTCGGGTTCGCGCCGGGGTATTGAGCGTGCACGACGACCGACGGCGGAACCACTTCCGGGTATTCCGAAATCGGCAGCTGGAACACGGCGATCAGGCCGGCCAGCAGCGTGAGGACCGAAAGCACGCCCGCAAAAATGGGCCGGTCGATGAAAAATTTTGAGATGTTCATGACGAAACTCTGGGGTGTCGTTCAGCGTGCAATGTTGCTGTGTGCCTGCACGCGCATTTCTCGCATCAAGTGCTCGACAGTCGTTGCGAACTTACGAACGCGAAGCGGTTTTCGCCGCGGCTTTCGTGGCGGCAACCGATTGCGTCTTGCTGTCGTTCTGCGAAGTTTTCTGCGTAGTCGGTGCGTCGTTAGCGGCGGCTGCGGGCGCCGGGGCAGGGGCCTTGGCGGCGTCTGCTGCACCGGTCGCTGCCCCAGTCGCTGCAACGGCCGTCGGTGCGATGTCGTGCGCGTCGCCCGTGTCGCCGGCCATCTTCACGACCTTCGGCGTAACGGCGTCGCCCGGACGGATGCGTTGCAGACCGTTCACCACGATGCGCTCGCCGTCCTTCAGGCCGCCGGCGATTTCCACGAGACCGCCGTGGCGTTCGCCCAGCTGCACTTCGCGGTACTGCGCCTTGTTGGCCTGATCGACCACCATCACGTACTTCTTGCTCTGGTCGGTGCCGACAGCGGCTTCGTCCACCAGCAGGGCCGGGTGCGGCTCGCCGCCACCGACGCGAATCCGTGCATACAGCCCCGGGACGAGCGCGCCATCGGCGTTGTCGAAGCGCGCACGCACGCGGATCGTGCCGGACGTGGTGTCGAAGCGGTTATCCACCGAGTACACCGTGCCCTTGCGCGAGTAACCCGACTCGTTGGCGAGACCCAGATCGACCGGCACGCCGTTCGTCTTGGTGTCCTTCGAGAGATAGCGCAGGTACGTTTGCTCGTCGACGTCGAAGGCCGCGTAGATCGGCGAGACGGACACCACCGTCGTCAGCGCGGGCGATTGCGCACCTGCCGAGACGGTGTTGCCCACGGTGATTTCCGCACGCGAGACGCGACCGGCCACCGGGGCCACGATCTGCGTGTAGCCGAGGTTGATGCGGGCCGTTTCCAGCGCAGCTTGCGAGGCCTTCACGTTGGCGACGGCTTCGCGTGCAGCGTTTTCCTTCTGATCGAAGTCCTTCTTCGCGATGGCGTTATCCGCGATCAGTCGCTGCGCACGCGCGAGGTCGGTGCTGGTGAAGACGTCACGCGCCTGAGCGGACGCGAGTTGCGCGGCGGCGCGGTCGACTTCCGCCGCGTACGGACGCGGATCGATCGTAAACAGGGCGTCGCCCTTCTTCACGAGCTGGCCGTCCTTGAAATGCACGGCGGTGATGGTGCCTGACACGAGCGGCTTGATATCGACGCGATCCACAGCGTCGAGACGGCCGGAGTAGCTCTGCCAGTCGGTGACGGTGCGCGAGAGGACGTTGGCAACGTCGACTTCGACGGTTGGCATGACTTGCGCGGCGGGCGTGCTGGCATCGACGCGCACGACAGTGAGCGTGCCGATGGCCAGGAGCGCGGCCGTGGCGGCAGCGGCGATAAGTACGGGTTTGCGAGCGAGGGTGGTCATTATTCAAATCTCCGGGATCGGATTGGACTCACTGGGTAGAGCCGGTGGCAGGCAGTGCCAGCCGACGTGTCAGGAAGGTGGCCACCTCCCGCAGCGCTGCGGGCAGGGCGGCCAGGCCGTAATGGGACGCGCTGCGATGGCGCGTGACTTCTGTCGGCACGCCGGCCGCGATGAGTTCGGCAGCGTATTTTTCAGCTTCGACGTGCAACAGGTCGTGTTCGGCGGAGGCGATCAGCGTGGGCGGCAGGCCCGCGAGACGGCGCGATTCCAGCGGTGCGGCGTACGGATGCAGACGCTGCGTGGCATGCGGCAAGTAGGCGCGATAGCAACGGGCGCACTCGCTCGCTTCGATGTCGCTGGGCGTGCGGCCATCGGCCAGACGCGTCATGCTGGGATCGAGCAGCGGTGCGAGCAGCGCTTGCGCCGATACCGTGATTTCGCCCCGATCGCGGGCAATCATCGTGAGGGCGGCGGCGATGTTGCCGCCAGCGTCGTGCCCGGCCACGGCCAGACGGCGCGGGCTGGCACCGTATCGGCGCGCGTGACGATGCAGCCAGAGGGCGGCGCACCAGGCGTCTTCGGGCGCCGCCGGGAACGGGTGTTCGGGGGCGAGCGAGTAACCGACCGAGACGACCAGCGCCGGGACGTTCGAGGCGAGGTAGCGCGCGGCAGCGTCGCCATCGTCAAGCGAACCCTTGCAAAAACCGCCGCCGTGGAAGTACAACACGGCGGGCAGGTGCGCTTCGAGCGGAACCACGACACCCGGCTGACCGGCGTGCGCGTCCGCCGCGCCCGGCGTGGCGAGGCCGACCGGCCGGTAAAGGCGCAGCGTGACCGGCGCCGAATGGCCCGGGATGCTGACCTCTTCGATGCGCAGTCCGTCGTCCGTCCTGGACAGCGTTCCGGTCTTACCGGCTTTGCCCGGCTTATCCGGTTGAGTCGGCTTTCCCGAGGGCGACTTGGCGTTGGCTGACATATGGCTTCGGGTTCGCGCGAGCGATACCCCTCTGATGACATTCGATGGAGCGAAGTCTAGAGGCCACGGACATTGGGATAAACGCCTATAATTTGGCAACACTGTTCGGCCAGCTCGACTAATCGGTCTCGGCCTTATGGGCATTGGCTTATGCCGTCGACCAATAAGCATATGCAGTTTCGACGGAGGCAAAATTTCGCAGATTTCGCCTGTTCGGCCAGTGCAACAGTGTCTTCAATGGGGAAATATCATGGATCGCTTGCAAGCGATGCAGGTCTTCACGCGGGTGGTCGAGGCGAACAGCTTCTCGCGTGCCGCCGACAACCTCGGGTTGCCGCGTACCTCGGTGACCACGATCATTCAGAATCTGGAGTCGCATCTGGGCACGCGTTTGCTCCAGCGTACGACCCGCAGACTCAACCTGACGCCGGACGGCGCGGCCTATTACGAGCGCTGCCTGCGCATCCTCGCGGATATCGAAGAGACGGAGTCGTCTTTCCGCGAGAGCAGCCAGCGCGTGCGTGGCAAGCTGCGCATCGATATGCCGGGCTCACTCGGCAAACTCGTTGTGCTGCCGTCACTGTGCGAATTTCACGACCGCTATCCGGAAATCGAATTGATGGTCGGCATGGGCGACAAGCCCGTCGACCTGATTCAGGAAGGGGTGGATTGTGTGTTGCGCGTGGGCACGCTTCAGGATTCGAGCCTCGTCGCGCGGCGTGTGGGCATGTTTCAGAGCCTGACGTGCGCGTCGCCGGCTTACCTTGAGCGCATGGGTATGCCGCATACGCTGGACGACCTTCAGCGTCACACGGCGGTGCACTATTTTTCGAGCCGCACGGGCCGCGTGATCGAAGAGCAGTTCGTCGTCGACGGCAAGGAAGTCGAAATCCACATGCAGGGGTCGGTGGCGGTGAACGACGCCGAGGCGTATCTCCAACTCGGGCTGTCGGGTTTCGGCACCGTGCAACTGGCGCGCTTCATGGCGTTGCCGTATCTGCAATCCGGGCAGTTGGTCGAGATCCTGCATCAATGGAAACCGCCGCCCATGCCGATTTCGGCGGTGTACCCGCATAACCGTCATCTGTCGCCAAAAGTACGCGTATTTGTCGACTTCATCGCTGAAATCTTCGAGCGCTGTCCGTTGCTTCAAGGGCTCGACGAAACGGCCGGTCAGTGCAAACCGACCGTGGCCGCCGCCGACGACGGCGACAATCGCTGGGCAGCATACGGCACGGAAATGGCACCGCAGGAAGTGGTTGTTTGAGCGATTTCTGCACGCGTGTGAAAGGGCCCTAATGGAAAAATTGGGCTCTTTCACCGCAAACAGATGGGGACGGTCCTATCCGTCCCCCGCTCAATATGACCTCGACGTTATCGACGGATGACCGTCTGCCGTTTGCACTGCCTCGCTGTCTGACTGCCCCGACCGTCATCGGTGGTGCCGATTTTCACCACTACACCTGCCCGCTGACCGCCTCGAATCCGCCGCCGCGCAAAGGGCCGCGATGATTACGGGCGCAATTCACGCGCTCAGAAGCGCACTCAATCCGTGCCGGAATCTTGAAGCGCCGTCTGCCCATCTCACGCAGGCGATGAACACCTTGCAACAGTGCCTGCAAGACTGTTCTCCAGGGTCTGCCGAACTCACCAAAGCGATAGAGCGGGTCGAAGCTGCGTTCACCAAGAACGACGGCTGGAAATTCATCAAACACTGCTTTGAGCGCGATGTCGATCGCGCAACGTTTGTCCGACGCCTCGTGCGTAATCACGTCTCGACGACGCCGGTCGGCTTCGAGCACGTTCGCCGCACGATGTCGGAGGCACAACTCGACATCTACGCGACACAACTCAGCCGTGCGCTAAAGCCGCATATCCGTGCGGAAATCATCAGCCGATGGTCGCAATCCGAAGACACGGGCCTGCATCTGACCGACGGCAAGTTCATCGCTGTCGGTATTCCCGGTACAGATATGCGCCTTTCGCTCATGGATGGCGGGTTTTCGTACCGGGGGCTGGACCTCACGCAGGCCGAGGCCACGCAGTTGTTGATGACGCGCCCGGAGGGGATGCCCCCTGATGCCACCTTGCTGGCGTTGATGCCTGAGCTGACGGAGGACCACGCGGCGTCCAACTTCCGAATCGTAGGCGAGGCAGTCGGGGGTGACGGCAGCCTATTGCTTGGGTTGGACAGGGAGGCGGTACATCGGGTCGCCTCCGCAGCACACGATGCCCTCGCTGGAATTACCGGTTCGCTTGTAGAGCGCGAGTCGATGGCGCGGTTCTTCCATTGGGTGGGCGACGATATTCGGGCGGCGCAATCGAGGCAGATGATCGCGACGATAATGGGGCGAACCGCAGGCGGGGAGGTAGCGATGTCGCTGCCCTTCACCGCACAGCACGTGTGCAAGCAAAGGGCAGGAATCTAATGCAGGGAGCGGGCGCTCCCTGACGGCGGCTCAGCGAGCGCTGGCCTCAACTAGCTTCAACCAGCCTCGCCAACGCGTTGTGCGATGTGTGCGAGGGCTTCGTCGACCTGGTCGATGAGGATCAGGCACAGATCGCCGGGTTGCAGACGGGCGAGGGCGGTGTCGATGGCGATGAACTCGCCGTTGATCTCGTCGACGTAGCTCGTGCGACGTGCGTCGACCAGTCCTTCACGCAGCAGGCGGATGACTTCGCCGTCTTCACGGCCGCGCTGGCACTGGTCCTGATAGAGCAGCACGTCGTCGAACGCACCGCCCAGGATTTCGGTCTGACGGCGAATGTCTTCGTCCCGACGGTCACCCGCACCCGAAATCACCACCGAGCGACGACGCGCCGGCATGGTTTCGATGGCCTGCGTGAGCGCGGCGATGGCGTCCGGGTTATGGCCGTAGTCGGCAATGACCGTTGCGCCCTTGTAATCGAACACGTTGAAGCGGCCCGGGGCCGTACCGGCATCGTTCACGAAGGTCGCGAGGCCAGCGCGAATCGTGGCCGGATCGATATGCAACGCCCATGCCGCACCGATGGCGGCCATCGCGTTCTCGACCTGGAAGCCGATGGCGCCGTTGCGCGTGAGCGGAATCGCCGCCAGCGCGTAGCGGGTTTCTTCGCTGCCGTGTGCCGTCACGATGTGAGCGCCGTCGACATACACCACGCGCTTGCCCTTGGCGCGGTGCGTGGCGAGCACCGGATGCGTGGCGTCGGCCGTGAAATAGGTCACGTCGCCCGGGCAGGCGTCGGCCATGCGCGCGACCATCGGGTCGGCGGCGTTGAGCACGGCCATACCGCGCGGTGCGACGTTGCGCACGATCACGCTCTTGAGCACGGCGAGGTCTTCGACCGTGTTGATGTACGACAGGCCGAGGTGGTCGCCCATGCCGATGTTGGTCACCACGGCGACGTCGCAACGGTCGTACGCCAGACCTTCACGCAGCAGGCCGCCACGCGCTGTTTCGAACACGGCGGCGTCGACGTCCGGGTGCATCAGCACATTGCGCGCGCTGCGCGGGCCGCTGCAATCGCCGGTGTCGATACGCTGACCGCTGATGTAGATGCCGTCCGTACCGGTCATGCCGACACGCAGGCCTTGCTGACCGATGAGGTGTGCAATCAGGCGAACCGTGGTGGTCTTGCCGTTCGTGCCCGAGGCCGCCACGAGGGGAATGCGGCCGTCGTCGCCGTCGTCGAACATGGTCGAGACGATGGCTTCGCCGACCGCGCGACCCTTGCCGTACGACGGCTGAAGGTGCATGCGCAGGCCGGGGGCGGCGTTGACTTCGACAATGCCGCCGGCCTGATCTTCGAACGGCTTGATGACGGTTTCGCACACGGCGTCGACGCCGGCGATGTCCAGACCGACCTGCTGAGCGGCCGCAACGGCGCGGGCGGCGATTTCGGGGTGGACGTCGTCCGTCACGTCGGTGGCGGTGCCGCCCGTCGACAGGTTGGCGTTGTTACGCAGCACGATGCGCGCACCGGCATCCGGCACGGAATCGGCGTTCAGGCCTTGCTTGGCGAGCGTCGCCAGCGCGATGTCGTCAAAGCGAATCTTGGTCAGCGACGTGGCATGGCCTTCACCACGGCGCGGGTCGGCGTTCACCGCCTCGACCAGTTGACGCACGGTATGCACGCCGTCGCCCGTGACTTGCGGCGGATCGCGGCGGGCGGCGGCCACGAGCTTGTTGCCGATGACCAGCAGACGGAAGTCGTGACCCGGGATGTAGCGCTCGATGATGACGTCGCGGCTGATGTCCTGCGCGGCTTCGAACGCCTTCTCGATTTCTTCGCGCGTACGCAGACGCACGGCCACGCCCTTGCCCTGGTTGCCGTCGCGCGGCTTGACCACGACCGGGGCGTCGATTTCCTGCACCAGCTTCCACGCGTCTTCGATGTCGCGCACCGTGCCGCCAAGCGGCACCGGCACACCGGCCGCGTGCAGCAGCGTCTTGGTGAGATCCTTGTCCTGTGCAATCGACTCGGCCACGGCCGACGTGCGGTCGGTCTCGGCGGCCTGAATGCGGCGCTGCTTGCTGCCCCAGCCGAATTGCACCATCGACCCTTCGGTCAGACGGCGATACGGAATGCCACGCGCAACGGCAGCGTAGACGATCGAGCCGGTCGACGGGCCGAGGCGCACGTCTTCGTCCAGATCGCGCAAGCGGTAGAGGGCGTCGGCCAGATCGAACGGGCCATCTTCGAGAGCGGCGTGAATCAGTTGCTGCGCCAGGTCGAAGGCGAGACGTCCCACCGGCTCTTCGCTGTACTGCACCACCACCTGGAACGTACCCGGTTCGATGGTTTGCGTCGTCTGGCTGAAGGTCACGGGGCAACCGGCGGCGGCTTGCAGATGCAGCGCCGTGGTGGCCAGCGCGTCGGCCAGCGAGACCGGACGCTCTTCAGCGTCGGGCGTGAGCGCGGGCAGCTCGGGGAAGCGTGCGCGCAGTCGGGCCTCGAAACCGGCCAGATTGCCGATCGAGTATTCCAGATCGGTGCACGTCACAATTGCCTCGATGGCGGTGTGACGGCTCCAGAGGTTCGGCCCGCGCAATGCGCGGATGCGGGAGACTTCCATAAATTGCAATCCCTGTCTGTCCACTTCGCGTCCCTGTATATCTCAATATGGCAGATGCTTGGCGAGAAAAACGACTGTGGCTAGGTATCTGGTGACTATCTATATAGAGACGGCGGTGGCAGAGATGTCTGCCGGCCGCCGCTCGTCAGTTTCGTATCCGGCTCAGGCCGCCAGTGCGCGCATCGGCTGACCCATCCACAAATGGACGAGATCGAGCATCGCGGCGGCACCGCCTTCGTCGGCTTGCAACACGAGCAGATCGCCGCTCGTGAGCTGGGCCAGCGCGGCTTCGGCAGCGGCACGGCGCTCACCGGCGTCCGTCACCTGGACCTTGCGACCGGCAGCATCGATGCCTGCACGCAGCTGAGCGCGCGACTCGGACGACTCGCGCTTGCGGGCAACGCTCAGGTCGTCGCACAGCACCACGCGCTCGAACGTCTGCGCCAGAAGCTTGCCTTCGGCCTGAAGGTCTTCGTCCATACGATCTACACCCGGGCCGTAGACCACCGAGCGGCGCTCGGCGGGCAGGGTGGCGAGGGCAGCCGCCAGTGCCGTGAGGGCCGGGGCATTATGAGCGTCGTCGACGATCACCGTCGCGCCTTGCTTCTCGAACAGCGTGAAGCGGCCCGGGGCATCGACCTGACCGACGTCGAACGTCGTCACACCGGTGCGCAGGATATCCAGCGCCACGCCCATCGACCACGCCGCGGCCACGGCGGCCAGCACGTTCTCGATCTGGAAGGCGACACGTCCGGCGTAGGTCAGCGGCATGTTGGCCGTTGCGCCGATGGCCGCTTCTTCCGTGCCGGTCGCGAGGATCACCTGGCCGTTGCGCACGAAGACGGCTCGCTTACCCAAGGCGCGGTGCGCCACGATGGCCGGCAGTTGCTCGTCCAGACCGAAGAAGATCACGTCGCCGTCGCACAGCTCGGCCATTTCCACGACCAGCGGGTCACGGGCATTGAGGACTGCCACGCCGTCGGGCAGCACAACGTCGACTTGCGTACGCAGCACGCTGAACATGCGGTCGACGTCTTCGACGAAGTACTGACCGAGATGGTCGGGACGGTCGATGTTCGTGACGATGCCGACCTGACAACGGTCGTAGGCCAGGCCCTCGGACAGGATGGCGGTGTTGTCGTTTTCGAAGATGGCAGCGGTCACACTGGCATTCATCAGCACGCGGTTCGCGGCGTCCCAGTTGGCGCGGTCGCCGCCTTGCACCAGACGCTTGTCGAGGAACAGGCCATCGCTGCAAGCGAGACCCGTGTGCTCGCCTGCCAGTTGCAGCAGGTGCGCGAGCAGGCGTGCGGTGACGGTCTTGCCGTTCGTGCCGGTAATGCCGACGACCGGGATGCGGCCGGCGTCGCCATCGGGGAACAGATGGTCGACGATGGCGCGACCGACCGGGCGCGGTGCGCCGTCAGCCGGTTTCAGATGCATGAGCAGGCCGGGACCGGCGTTGACTTCCACGATTGCGCCGCGTTGTTCGGCGAGTGGACGGGAAATGTCTTCAGCGACCAGATCCACACCGGCGATGTCCAGACCCACGATGCGGGCGGCCAGCGACGCATGCGCGGCCACGCTCGGGTGAACGCGGTCGGTCACGTCGAAGGCGACGTTGCCGTTGCGCTGGATCAGGACGTTCTTGCCTTCCGGCGGCACGGCGTCGGCGTCGAAACCCTGACGCTTGAGTTCGAGGCGGGCCGACGAATCGATACGCACGCGATTGAGCGGCTGGTCTTCGGCGCTGCCGCGACGCGGATCGCTGTTGATCTGGATCTCGATGAGTTCCGAGACGGTGTGCTTGCCGTCGCCGGTCACGGAGGCCATCTCGCCCATCGCGGCGGCGACCACACGGCCACCCACGACCAGCAGACGGTGTTCCAGACCCGTGACGAAGCGCTCGACGATCACGCCGTTGCCTTCTTCGAGGGCCACACCGAACGCGGTCGTGACTTCTTCTCGTGTGGTGAGATTGATGAACACGCCACGACCGTGGTTGCCGTCGTACGGCTTCACGACCACGGGCAGGCCGATGTCCTCGGCGGCTTCCCAGGCGTCTTCCGCGCTGTCGACCAGACGGCCTTCCGGCACGGGCACGCCGCAAGATTCGAGCAGTTGCTTGGTCAGGTCCTTGTCGCGCGAGATGCTTTCAGCGATGGCGGGGGTGCGGTCGGTCTCGGCCGTCCAGATGCGACGGGCGGCAGCGCCGTAACCCAGTTGCACCAGATTGCCGTCGGACAGACGCAGATGGGGGATGTCGCGGTCGTCGGCGGCGTCGACGATGCACGCCGTGCTCGGACCGAGACAATGTTTGTCGACCAGGCCGCGCAGTTCTTCGACGGCGGCTTCGACGTCGTACGGGCGGTCTTCGATGGCGGCCATGACCAGATCGCGGGCCGCAAACAGGGCGGCGCGGGTCACATCTTCATGCCAGGCGCGCACGATCACCTTGTAGACGCCCGAAATCGGGGTCTCGCGTGCCTTGCCGAAGCCACCGGGCATGCCGGCGAGGTTCTGGAGTTCGAGCGTGACGTGCTCGAGGATGTGGCCGGGCCACGTGCCTTCGCGAAGGCGCTGGAGGAAGCCGCCGCGCTCGCCGATGCTGCAACGGTGTTCGATGAGCGTCGGCAGCCATTCGGACAGCCGTTCGGGGAACCCCGGGATCTTGTTAGACGGGAACTCTTCCAATTCCCCGATATCGACCCATGCCTCAAGCACCGGCCGATATGTCCACATATTCGGTCCGCGCAGCGACAGGACATCGAAAATCTCAATGTCTTTCTTTTTCATCTAAGGCTTTAATTCACGCGTCAGGGCTGGTACATAAAAGCCGGCAAGGCCGATTTCATGCGGCACAGCCGGTCGCGCTCTTTCAGTTAACTGGATGCTTAACGCAAAAAATCCGTAAACGGTTGACACCCGCAACAATATTTCGATGTTGCACCGTGTCATGCGGGAACTCCGTGCCGCAAAAAGCGTCGCTGTGGTTATACTTGCGGCAATTTTGCGGACCTGACAGGGAAAGTCCGCGTCGATTTTTCTCCGTTTGCCTCGATGTCCGCCCCTTGAGGACACGTCTGCCGCATCAATGACCGACACCTCTGCCGCCACCCCGTCCGACGCCTCTGCGGATTCGCCCGCGCAAACCTCCCTTGCGTCCCCTGTGTCTTCCTCGTCCGCCCGGAACGCCGCCGCCGAACCCTGGTACCCGGATCTCGCCGCGCAACTGGCCGACGGGGAGACGGTGCTCGCCTGGCTGCCCATCGATCTGGACGCACAGTTGCACTTCGCCCGGGGCGTGGTCGTCGCGACCGAGCGTCGGGTGTTGGCGCGCGAGGCGCGGCGCGACGGCGGGTCGAGCCAGTCGTCATGGCAATCGTGGCCGTACCACGCCGGGCTGTCGCTCACCCATACGGACCACGCGGGCGTGGGCTCGCTGGAGTTGTGCGACGCGCGTCAGAAGCTGGTGAACTGGCGTTACACGCTCGGCCACAATCCGGCCGCGCTCACGCTGATGGACACGATCGTGCGTCAGCGCGACATCCATGTGGCCGGTCACGCGGCGGTGCATGAGGCGGAAGAGGCGGGCGTCTGCCCGATCTGTCAGGCGGAACTGCCGCCCGGCGTGGACGAGTGCCCGCAGTGCAATCCTGAGGTAGAAGCCCCGCCGTCGACATGGGCATTGCTCCGATTGTGGCGTTTCGCCCGGCCGTATCGCTTTCAGTTATTGGCCGGTTTCCTGCTGACGCTTTGCGCCACGGGCGCCACGTTGATCCCGCCGTATCTGACGATGCCGCTCATGGACAACGTGCTGATCCCGTTCCAGAACGGCAAGCCCATCGATTACCACCTGGTGGGAATGTATCTGTCCGGTTTGCTGGGGGCCGGTCTTGTCGCGTGGGTGCTCGGTTGGGCGCGCACGTATCTGCTCGCGAAGGTGTCCGAGCGCATCGGCGCGGACCTGCGCACGGCAACGTACTCGCATCTGCTGCGGCTCTCGCTGGAGTATTTCGGCGGCAAGCGTACGGGCGATCTGATGGCGCGTATCGGCTCGGAGAGCGACCGCATCTGCGTGTTCCTGTCGCTGCACTTGCTGGACTTCGCGACCGATGTGCTGATGATCGTCATGACGGCGGTCATTCTGGTGTCGATCAACCCGTGGCTGGCGGTCGTGACGCTGTTGCCGCTGCCGTTCATCGCGTGGCTGATTCATCTGGTGCGCGACCGTTTGCGTCACGGCTTCGAGAAGGTCGACCGGATCTGGTCGGAAATCACCAATGTGCTCGCCGATACGATTCCGGGCATTCGTGTGGTCAAGGCGTTTGCGCAGGAGAACCGCGAGGTCGCGCGCTTCAAGGAAGCCAACCGCCACAACCTGATGGTCAACGACCGGGTGAACAAGGTCTGGTCGTTGTTCACGCCGACGGTGACGTTCCTCACCGAAGTGGGCCTGCTGGTGGTCTGGATCTTCGGGATCTGGCAGGTTTCGAAGCACGAAATCACGGTCGGGGTGCTGGCCGCGTTCCTGACCTACATCAGCCGCTTCTATACGCGTCTCGATTCGATGAGCCGCATCGTTTCGGTCACGCAGAAGGCGGCCGCAGGCGCCAAGCGCATCTTCGACATCCTCGATCACGTCTCGAACGTGCCGGAGCCGGTCAATCCGGTGCATCTGAAGGAAGTGAAGGGCGCCATCGACCTGCGCGACATCGGTTTCCGCTACGGCAACCGCGCAGTGATTCGTGGCATGGATCTGCGCATTGCACCGGGCGAGATGATCGGTCTGGTCGGTCACAGCGGCTCGGGCAAGAGCACGCTGGTGAACCTCATCTGCCGCTTCTACGATGTGGCCGAAGGATCGATCCAGATCGACGGCGTGGACATTCGCGCGCTGCCGGTGTCGGACTTCCGTCGCAACGTCGGTCTGGTGTTGCAGGAGCCGTTCCTGTTCTTCGGCACGATTGCGGAGAACATCGCTTACGGCAAACCGGACGCAACGCGTGCCGAGATCGTGGCGGCCGCCCGCGCGGCGCACGCGCACGAGTTCATTCTGCGTCTGCCGCATGGCTACGACTCGCTCGTGGGCGAGCGCGGTCAGGCGCTGTCGGGCGGCGAACGTCAACGTATCTCCATCGCCCGCGCGCTGCTGATCGATCCGAGAATTCTGATTCTCGACGAGGCGACGTCTTCGGTCGACACGGCCACGGAGAAGGAAATTCAGAAGGCGCTCGACAACCTTGTGAAGGGACGCACGACCATCGCCATTGCGCACCGCTTGTCGACGCTGCGCAAGGCCGACCGGCTCGTGGTGCTCGATCGCGGCAAGATCGTCGAAGTGGGCAACCACGACGAACTGATCGCGCGCGAAGGCGCGTACTACAAGCTCTATCAGGCGCAGCAGCGCAATGTGGATACGGATGTCGACGAGGTCATCGCCTCGGCCGAAGCCGCTGCCACGGTCGCTGCCGTGACCGCTGCGCCGGCACAGCCGCTGTCCATCAATTAATCGCCGATTGACCGTCAACAGAACCGTTCGCGAAGACTCATATGCAGATCGATTTCACCCTGTCGCGCAACGCCTTCGGCCGTTTGGTGCTGACCGATGCCGAGGGCGTCGCCCATGAGGGCGTAGTGCCCGTGCGGGCCTTTCCGATTGCCGCGCCGGACGAAGGGCTGGCGCTCGTGAGCACCGAAGGGCGCGAGCTGGTCTGGCTCGACTCGCTTGACGCGTTGCCCGCAGCCATGCGCGTGCTCGTTTCGGAGGAACTCGCCGCGCGCGAGTTCATGCCCGAAGTGCTGCGCATCAAGGGCGTGTCGACGTATGCGACGCCCAGCACGTGGACCGTCGAGACGAATCGCGGCGAAGCGTCGTTCGTGCTGCGCGGCGAAGAAGACATTCGCCGTCTCGGCGGACAGACGTTGCTCATCACCGATAACCACGGCATTCACTTCCTGATTCGCGACACGGGCACGCTGGACAAGCCCAGCCGCAAGATTCTCGACCGCTTCCTGTAACGTCTCGTTGCACGATTCAGGTTCCCGCACTTCGCCACACCTCGGCACACTGGTAAAATCCATGCTTTTGATTTTGCGGTGATGCCGATGTGGTTCAAGAATCTTCAGTTGCACCGAATTCCTGCCGGTTGGTCCATGAGCGTCGCGCAAATGGAAGAGGCGCTCGAGAAGCACGCCTTCCGTGAGGGCGGCAGCCTCGAAATGCAGGTGCAGGGCTGGGCACCGCCGCGCGATGGCGGCGAACTCGTGCACAGCATCAATCGTCAGTTCCTGCTGGCTTATCGGGCCGAGAAGAAGTTGCTGCCGACGACGGTCGTCAATCAGGTAACGCGCGCCAAGGCCGCCGAGCTCGAAGAGCAGCAAGGCTTCAAGCCGGGGCGCAAGCAGATGCGCGAGCTTAAGGAGCAGGTCACGGACGAGTTGCTGCCGCGTGCCTTCGGCATTCGTCGCGACACGCGTGTGTGGATCGATCCGGTCAATCGCTGGCTGGTCATCGACGCCGCGTCGCCCGCGAAGGCCGACGAAGTGCGCAGCCTGCTGCTCAAGACGCTGGACATCATTCTCGAGAACGTCGAACTCAACGAGGCGCCGGTGTCCGTGATGACGTCGTGGCTGGCCGGCAATGAAGCGCCGGGCGGCTTCACCGTCGATCAGGACGTGGAACTTCGCTCGAACACCGACGAGAAGGCCGCCGTGCGTTATGTGGCGCACCCGCTCGACGGCGCAGACGTGCGTCAGCACATCGAAGCCGGCAAGCGCTGCACGAAGCTGGCGATGACGTGGAACGACCGCATCTCGTTCGTGCTGACCGATGCGTTCATCATCAAGCGCATTACGCCGCTCGACATCATCAAGGACGCTGCCGACCCGACCGCGGAAGGCGAGGCCGAGAAGTTCGATGCCGACGTCGCGCTCATGACCGGCGAACTCGCCCGCATGCTCGACGATCTGGTCGAAGCGGTGGGCGGTGAACGTCAGATGGACAAGGCGGCCTGAGCTGGCTGATACGGAAAATCAGTGAGCCGCAGGGCTCGCTGACGGTTCGCGTAAGACAAACGCCGCGACACCTCATAGGGTGTCGCGGCGTTTTCACATCTGGCGGCGATATTCGGTGTGGCGCAGGACCGTCAGACTGACTGTGCGATCACGATTGCGCCGCCGGGTAATCGTTCAGGTAGACGCTTTGCGACAGCCCTTGCTTGACGGCGCGAGTGCGCTCGTCGACATTGACTTCCAGCTCACCGGCTTCGATGGCTGCATATGCCTGACGCACGACATCTGAGGGGGCGGCCTTCTCCACGTCGAAGCCACTCGTCAGATCGGTGTCGATGTAACCGGCGTGCAGGCCCACGACTTGCGTGTTCTGTTCAAACAACTCGTGACGCAGACCGTTGGTCAGCGACCACGCCGCCGACTTCGTGATCGAGTATTCGGGGATCACGGGTGAGTTGACCCAGCTCACGATGGACAGCACATTGAGCAGTGCGCCGCCGCCGTTGCGACCGAGCGCGGGGGCGAACGCCTGTGCCATGGCGAGTACGCCGAACACATTCGTTTCCAGCGTTTCGCGAAGCACTGCGGCCGAACCCGCGCGGGTCAGCCCTTCGGACACCCGCGCGATACCCGCGTTATTGATGAGCAGGGTGACGTCGCCTGCCAGTTCGGCGGCCGCCGCCACGTCCTGCGCATTCGTTACGTCGAGCTTCACCGGAATCACGCCCGGCAGCGTCACCTTCGATGGGTCGCGAGACCCGGCATAGACCTTCTTCGCGCCCAAGGCCAACGCTTGTTTGGCAAATTCGAGACCCAGGCCGCGGTTGGCACCGGTGACGAAAACGACAGCATCCTTGATCTTCATTTCACTGCTCCAGCAAGGTAAGAGACGTAAGCCAGCCATGGAAACGACCGGCAGTTTCAGGTACAGTTCATGACAATGGTGATCAACATCGTCAATTTGAGCGAATTGTGGCAAGTGGGTGTGATTATGTCAATGGTGATCGACATTGTCTTTTTCGATGACGTCGATAGACACCATTGAGCACCCGCCGGTCGCGGCGCAGAAGAAGGAGTTAGCAATGGGCATTTCCAGAGAGCAGGCCGCGGAGAACCGCGAAGCCATCGTCAGCGCGGCCGACCGGTTGTTTCGCGAGCGTGGCGTCGATGCGGTCGGGCTGACGGCGTTGATGAAGGAGGCCGGTTTCACGCAGGGCGGCTTCTATAACCACTTCAAGTCGAAGGACGCGCTTGTTTCGGCCGTGATGGCGCGCGCGATGGCCGCCAACGAGGTGCGCATGGCGCAGGGCGTGGGGGAGGCGTCGGCGTTGGCTGCGTCGGGTGATCCTGCCGGCCCTTCCAAGGTCGGCGTCGAGCAGTATCTCTCTACGCTGCATCGTGACGATGTTGCATGCGGCTGCCCGGTGGCCGGGTTCGCAGGTGACGTGCCGCGTATTGGGGAGGACGCGCAGGCGTGTTACGCGAAGGGGTTGGCGGCGTCGCTCGAACGGATGACGGCGGCGGGCGTTGGTCGAGGGCTGACACACGAACAGGCGGCACAGAGTGCCATGGCGCGATTCTCGCAAATGGTCGGTTCGTTGATCCTGTCGCGCGCGGTGGTCGATGCCGACCCTGCGCTATCCGACGCGCTGCTGGCGGCGGGGCGTCAGGCGATTGAAGCGTCGGACGCGGGGCGGGCGAACGGCTGAGCGCTGGCGCATGGATCAGCGCGCAGCGATGAATGAAATGTCGTTGGCGAAGCCACGCACTTCAATCCTGCGACCAGCGCCACGTCGCGCGCAGCTGGTCGCGCAGGAAGTCGATGAACACCCGCGTGCGCGGCGCAACGTGGCGGCTATGCGGGTACACGGCGTGTAGCGGTGCAGCTGGAATCCGAAGCGACGGAAGCACGCGTGTCAGGCGTCCTGCCTGGATATCGTCGCCGACGTCAAAGATCGATTTCTGTGTGATCCCTGCGCCATGCAGGGCGAGTTCGTGTGCGGTGTCGCCGTCGTCCACGACATAGGTATCCGGGACTTGCACGCGTAATGTTTCGGATTGCGAGACGAATCGCCAATCGCCATGTGGCGAGTTGCCGAACAGAATGCAGTCGTGCTGCCGCAGATCGCCGACGTCCCTGGGCGTGCCGCGTCTTTTCAGATACTCGGGCGAGGCAACAAGCACCCGGTAATTGGGGGCCAACTCCTGCGCGATCAGGCTTGAATCGGGCAGGGTGCCGACGCGAATCGCCACGTCGATGCCATGCGCAACCAGATCGACCCACAGATCGCTCAGTGAGAGGTGCACCTTCAAGTCCGGATGCCGCTCACGAAACGCGACGAGCAACGGCGTCAGATGTCGACGCCCGAAGGCGCGCGGTGCGCTGATGCGCAGTACCCCGCCAAACGTACCCGCCTGCCGTGTCATCAGCCGCTCGGTCTCGGCAATCTCCGCCAGAATCCGTTGGCAGCACGCGTGAAACACCTGCCCCTCTTCGGTGAGCGCCTGTTTGCGCGTGGTGCGATTCAGTAACCGAACGCCAAGGCGCTGCTCAAGCAGCCCGAGCCGTTTGCTCACGACGGCGAGTGACAACCCCAGCTCACGCGCGGCCGCCGACATGCTGCCGGTGGCGACGACTCGGTCGAAGAGCGTGAGATCCAACGTCTGGTCGATCATCGCGGTGAGATTGTCAATAATTTGGAGAGAGTGATTCAGTTCTGCGAGGGATTATCGTCTCGAGTGGCGAGGATCACAATAGCCTCATGACGTCCCCCCCATGTTGCGGCGTCGCGGTTGTCTTCCTTGTCTTCCTTTTTCGATTTCATCGATCTCTCTGGAGTCACACCATGTTTAATTTCGAAGGCCAGCGCGTGCTCGTGATTGGCGGAAGTTCCGGCATCGGCCGTGCAGCGGCGCAGGCGTTTGCCAAGGCCGGGGCGGCCGTCACCATCGCCTCGCGCAGTCAGGCGAAGCTCGATGAGGCGCTGTCGACCATCGGCAGTACCGCGCGCGCTGTCGTGCTCGACACCGGTGACGTGGCCGCCGTCGAACGATTCTTTGCCGATCATGCACCGTGGCAGCACGTCGTGATTTCGGCCGCGCAAACGCCGACCGGTCAGGTGCGCAAACTCTCGCTCGACGACGCGCACGCGGCGTTCGATAGCAAGTTCTGGGGGACGTACCACGTGGCGAAGTTCGCGCGCATCGAGGAGGGCGGGTCGCTCACGCTGACGTCGGGCTATCTGAGCGTGCGGCCGAATACGTCGTCGGTGGTGCAGGGGGCGATCAACGCGGCGGTGGAAGCGTTGGGGCGTGGGCTGGCGCTGGAGTTGTCGCCGGTTCGCGTCAACACCGTGTCGCCGGGGCTGACCGCGACGCCGCTGTGGAACAAGCTTGCCGAGGCGGACCGCGAAGCGATGTATCGCAACGCTGCGGAGCGTCTGCCGGCACGCCGGGTCGTCGCGGCGGAAGACGTGGCAAATACGATCCTGTATCTCGCCGGTACGCCGAGCGCGACGGGCTCCACGGTACTGATCGACGCGGGCGGCGCTATCGCCTGAGACCCGTCGATCCGGTCTGTCGCGCGCTGGAAATGCTGCGTTGCCGCATCTCCCCAGTCCCGAATTAGCGCCCATTTCGATGTCACGCAAACGCGGTATACCCGAATCACTTTCGGGTACCTATTTCGATAGGGATTGCCTAGAATGAAATCGTGCCATCCCGTGACATCGAAGAAAGGAGGCCACTATGCTGACAGGGAGCTTGATTGGGACGCTGGTGATTGCGCTGGTCGTGGGCGCGGCAGTGGCCTGGCTGGCGAATCGGAACTGGTGCCGGGAGCATCCGGCGGCGCGCCATACGTGGCGACGCCACCGTCGTGACGTCCGGCACGGGTGAGTCGTGTCGAGAGGTTCGGGGTGAATGGCCCGGACAAATGAAAAGCCCGCCTTCCGGCGGGCTTTTTTGCGACTAAAGACACCTCTACAACTGGCTGGGCGCTCAGGCAACGGCCTGAAGGAAGTACTTGCCCTGAACAGTCAGGCGGGGTGACTTCGCTCCCGTCTCCAACTCTTCCCACTCGATCAGTTTGCTCTCAAGCAACGATTCGAGGTCAGGGCGATCCAGCTCCACTTGCTCCGGAGCATCCTTCACCAGCATCAGGGTGGCAAATTCATGATGACTCAGCATCTTCGTCTCCCGGTTTGCGGTTCCACAGGGGGTCCCTCGTCAGGGACTTTAAGGATAGGTCACGAAAAAGACGCTTGCGCGACAAAATTCGTACTTTCGATGCTGCTCTGCAGCACTTCTCGTGTTGGACTTTCCCACGCAGAGAATAGGCTTTGCTGATGACATTGGCATGTCAATCGTCTAGCATTTCGCAACGTATTAAACGTATTCAAAATGCATCGTGCTGCTGCGTTGCGGCAATGGTGTTTTTTGGGCAATTTGCGGGGGTGCCCGGGGGTTGCCCCGCTTATTAGCGGTTTGTTGGTGGCCAAGGGACGGTAGAATGGCCCAATTTGCCAGCAATCGCGCACAACAACCTGACATGCCGCAAAAGAAAACGCCGTACTTCGAGTTACGTAGTGGTGCCGTAGACACCCTGCATTTCGTAGTCAAGACGCCTCAACTGGACACCTTGCGCACCGAACTGGCGCAACGTTTCGAAGCGACCCCGGAGTTTTTTGCTGGCGACACCGTCGCCATCGACGTACGGCGCTTGGCCGGCGACGAACGCGTCGCTGTACCTGCGTTGGCCGAAATGCTGGCGGAATTCCGCATGAAGCCGATCGGGGTCGTCGCCAATACCGAACAAGCGGGTTGGGCGGTGGCCGATGGCCTGCCGCTTCTGGACAGTCATGAGCGCCACGAGCGTCGTTCACCGCGCACCGCGCGCGAAGACGACGGCGCGCCGCAGGTCGATGCGCAGGCCGCGTCTGTGGTGTCGGCACCGGCGGTTCCCGAGGCGTCTTCCGTTCCCTCGACGATCATCGACAAGCCGTTGCGTTCGGGCCAGCAGGTCTATGCAAAGGGCGATCTGATCATCCTCGATCTGGTCAGTTATGGGGCCGAGGTGATCGCGGAAGGTAATATTCACATTTACGCGCCGCTGCGGGGGCGGGCACTGGCAGGGGTGAAGGGCAAGCTCGATGCGCGCATCTTCTGTACCTGTCTGGAGCCTGAGCTGATTTCCATCGCCGGTATTTACCGGACTGGCGAATATGCGCTGCCGCCCGATGTTCAGGGGCGTTCGGTGCAGGTGCGGCTGGTAGACGACAAACTGATTTTCGAGCCACTCGGGCTCAAGTAATTCGTAGCTAATTTCATCCTCAAGTTTGGGAAGGCATCGACAGATGGCAAAAGTGATTGTGGTGACCTCTGGCAAGGGTGGTGTCGGCAAGACGACGACCAGCGCCAGCTTTTCCGCCGGCCTCGCCTTGCAGGGGCACAAGACGGCAGTCATCGATTTCGACGTCGGCCTGCGCAATCTCGACCTCATCATGGGTTGCGAGCGCCGCGTGGTGTACGACCTGATCAACGTGATTCAGGGAGAAGCCAACCTCAATCAGGCACTCATCAAGGACAAGTCCTGCGAGAACCTGTTTATCCTCCCCGCCTCGCAAACGCGTGACAAAGATGCACTCACGCAAGCGGGCGTCGAGAAGGTCATCAAAGACCTGACCGACATGGGTTTCGAATACATCGTGTGCGATTCGCCGGCCGGTATCGAATCGGGCGCATTGCTGGCGATGCACTTCGCCGACGAAGCACTCGTGGTGACGAACCCGGAAGTGTCGTCGGTCCGTGACTCGGATCGCATTCTGGGCATTCTGTCGTCGAAGACGAAGCGTGCCATCGATGGCAGCGAGCCGATCAAGGAGCATCTGCTCATCACCCGTTACAACCCGAAGCGTGTCAACGACGGCCAGATGCTGTCGCTGGAAGACATTCAGGAAATTCTGCGAATCAAGCTCATCGGCGTGATTCCGGAATCGGAGTCGGTGCTCCATGCCTCGAACCAGGGCACGCCCGCCATCCATCTGGATGGCACGGACGTGGCCGATGCGTATCGCGACGTGGTAAGCCGATTCAAGGGCGAAGACAAGCCCATGCGCTTTACCGACTATCAAAAGCCGGGCCTGTTGCAGCGCATTTTCGGCTCGAAGTAAGGAGCGCCCATGTCCTTCCTGTCTTTCCTCCTGGGGGAGAAGAAAAAGACCGCCGCCGTTGCCAAAGAGCGCCTGCAGATCATTCTGGCGCACGAACGCACGGGCTCGTCGCCGCCGGCCGATTACCTGCCGGCTCTGCAACGCGAGCTGGTCGCCGTCATCTCCAAGTACGTGAAAATCGCGCAAGACGACATCAAGGTCAGCGTCGAGCATCAGGACAACTTGGAAGTGCTCGAAGTGAAGATCGAACTGCCGCAGACCTGATCGGTCACCGGTCATCCGGCGGCTTCTTTGCAAGACGCCGGCGTTTAACGTGCGAATAAGCGAAAAGCCCGCCACCCTCGATGCAGGGTGGCGGGCTTTCGTCGTGCTTGCGGCGTCAGAACTTGTAGTCGGGATTCTTCGGGTCGAACGTGGCGTCCGTCCACTGTTCCTTGCGCACTTTCTCGAAGCGCATTTCCTCGACTTTCTGGCCGGCGGCGTCCCACGCTTCGATGCCGCGCGGTCTGCCCGTCTTCAGATCGAGCAACACGCGCGACTTGTTGGCGTAGTGTTGCGGCGGGCCGGAGGGGGCTTCCCATTCCAGTGCCAGCACGCGAACACCATTTGATTCGGATGCCGATATTTTTGCTGGCTTCTCGGAAAGGCCGGCGGCGCGAAAGCTCCTGCCGTCGTGCGCAATCTGATCCGCGATGAAGGCAAAGCCGAGATCGCGCACGGTGTGGTTCGATTGTGAGCGGGCGAGCGAGCCGTCGATGCTGCTCCAGATCGACGTGAAGCCGAGGATGCCGCCCAGGTGTCCGTACATCTCCTTGGGGCGCTTCGTCTCGTCATAGATGATTTCCTGCCCGGCGTGCGCGCCGTCAGGCTGCCATTTCGCGTAAATCTGCAACGGGTTCTCGCGAATCTTCACGAGCATGCGGTCGGGCGTGGTCTGCCACTGATTGTTGATGCGTTCGTGGCGGGTCAGCTCGTACTGATACTCCGGCAACGCCGAAGCCTCGGCCTTCAGAAAGCGCACGAGCGCTTCGGGCTGGATAGCTTGCATGCTGGCGACGATCTGCTCGTCGGGCATCTTCGCCAGTTCGCCGCTCTTGATCGTGCGCGCGAGCCATTGTGTTTGTGCGGAGACGGGCAGGGCGGCGAGCTTTGCAGTGTCGGCGTCCGGGGCGGCGGTGGATGTGGCCGTCGATGGGGCGGCTGCGCTCGCCTGAGCGAGCGCAGTGGAAGGGGCCAGCCCGCCCGCGAGCGCACTGAAAGTCAGCGCGGCGGGCAGCATGGCCAACGTCAAAGTCATTCGCATATTGTTATCTCCCTTTATCTTTCTTTGTTGCCGTGAGTTTCTCGCTACCTCCCTGAGACCGGTTCGCGCAGTTCGCGCCGCAGGATCTTGCCGACCGTCGACTTGGGCAGTTCGCCCTGACGGAATTCGATGATGCGCGGCACCTTGTACGCGGTCAGATGCTTGCGGCAGTGCGCGGCCATGGCTTCGATGGTGAGCGTCGGGTCCTTGGCGATGACCACGAGCTTCACGCGCTCGCCGGCCACCGGATCGGGCACGCCGACCACCGCCGCTTCGCGTACGCCGGGATGAAGCATCACCACGTCCTCGACCTCGTTCGGATAGACGTTGAAACCCGACACGAGAATCATGTCTTTCTTGCGGTCGATCAGCCTCACGTAACCGCGCTCGTCCATGACGCCGATGTCGCCGGTCATCAGCCAGCCGTCGGCATCGAACGTTTTGGCGGTCTCTTCAGGACGATTCCAGTAACCGCGCATGACCTGAGGCCCGCGCACACACAACTCGCCCGGCTCACCGATGGGGGCCCACGTGCCGTCGTCGCGCTTGAAGCGCACATCGGTCGACGGGGCAGGCAGACCGATGGAGCCGGAAAAGTCGACTGCGTCCATATGGGCGATGTCCACCGGGTTCATCGTGACGATGGGGGAGCATTCGGTGAGGCCGTAGCCTTCGATGATCGGCTTGCCCGTGACCTGCTTCCATCGCTCGGCAATCGCGCGTTGCGTGGCCATGCCACCGGCAAGCGACAGTTTCAGTTTGGAAAAGTCGCGTGCACGGAAGTCGGCGTTCTCGAGCAGGCCGTTGAACAGGGTATTGACGCCTGTCACCCCGGTGAACGTTTCGTTGCGAATGATGTACACGACCTTTTTCACGTCGCGCGGATTCGCAATCAGGATGTTGCGCCCGCCCAGACTCATGAACACCAGACAGTTCAACGTCAGCGAGAGGATGTGATACATCGGCAGCAGCGACAGATTGACCTCGATGTCGCCGTCGAGCTGATCGGCCGCCCATGCCTCCGTTTGCAGCAGATTGGCCAGGACGTTGCCGTGCGAGAGCATCGCACCCTTGGCGACGCCGGTCGTGCCGCCGGTGTATTGGAGGAAGGCGAGGTCTTCGCGCACGAGCGGCACCGGCGTGGCCTTCAGCTTTGCGCCGCTCGCGAGCGCCTGACGCAACGCAACCGCCTGCGGCAAACGATACGGCGGCACTTGCTTGGCGATGTGGCGCATGAGGAAATTGACGGCACGTCCCTTGACGTTCGCGCCCGGCTGGAGCAGATCGCCGATCTGCGTCACGAGCACGTTGCGCACCTCGGTGTCGGGTAGCGCTTCCTCCAATGTTTTGGCGAAGTTTTCGAAGACGACGATGGTCTGCGCGCCGCTGTCTTGCAGCTGGTGCTTCAGTTCGCGTGCGGTGTACAACGGGTTGACGTTGACGACCACAGCGCCGGCAATGAGCGTGCCGAACAGACAGATCGGATACTGAAAGCAGTTGGGCATCATGAGCGCGACGCGCTCACCTTTCTTCACGCCTTGCGCTTGCAGCCACGCGGCGAAGGCATGGGCCTGACGGGACACCTCGGCATAGGTGATCTCACTGCCGAGACTCACGAACGCGATGCGGTCGCGGTACTTCTCGATCCATTCGTCGAACGCCTGCACGAGCGATGCATAGCGATTGACGTCGATGTCGGCAGGTACCCCGGGAGGGTAGGCACTGAGCCACACGCGTTCCTGCTGAACGGCTTGATCCATCGTTGTCTCCGTTGAAGTTTTCTGCGTTCTTATGCGCCGCCATGATCGCGATGCGGCCGATCTATCGTCGGCTCGCGGTCGTTCGCCCGGCGGCGTTTGTAACTTCCCCTGTGTGGCTTTGCTCGTTGTTTAGTCGGTGCTGCGTTGTGGTTACTGCTTTGTTGCGGTTGTGTTTATCGCTCCAACATCGCGACGACGCCTTGACCGCCAGCCGCGCAGATCGAGATAAGGCCACGGCCGCCGCCGCGCTGGGACAGCAGCTTGGCGAGGGTGGCGAGAATGCGCCCGCCGGTGGCGGCGAACGGATGGCCGCACGCGAGCGAGCTGCCGTTCACGTTCAGACGCTGACGGTCGATGCTGCCCAGCGGCGCGGCCAGTCCCAGCTTGTCGCGGCAGTACGCGGGGTCTTCCCATGCCTTCAACGTGCACAGCACCTGCGCGGCGAAGGCCTCGTGAATTTCGTAGAAATCGAAGTTCTGCAATGTGAGTCCCGCCTGCGCGAGCATGCGCGGGACGGCATAGGCTGGGGCCATCAGCAAGCCCTCACGCTGCGATTCGTCGGGATTGAAGAAGTCGACGGCCGCCGTCTGCGAGTACGTCAGATAGGCGAGCACCGGATGGTTGTGTGCCTTCGCCCAGTCTTCGCTGGCGAGCAACACGCACGATGCACCGTCGGTCAGCGGTGTGGAGTTGCCCGCCGTGAGCGTGCCGGTGGCGCTACGGTCGAACACCGGCTTGAGGCTGGAGAGCTTTTCCAGCGTGAGGTCGGGGCGCAGGTTGTTATCGCGTTGCAGGCCGCGAAACGGTGTCATCAGATCGAGGAAGAAACCGCGTTCGTAGGCTTGCGCCAGATGTTCGTGACTGGCGAGCGTGAGCGTGTCCTGCGCGGCGCGCTCGATTTCCCAGCGCTTTGCCATCAACTCGCAATGCTCTCCCATCGAGAGGCCCGTGCGCGGTTCGCCGTTACGTGGCAGTGCCGGGTTGAACAACATGCCGGGACGCACCTTCGCCAGCGCGCCCAGCTTGCCGCCGGTGCTGCGCTGACGGTTCGCTTCGAGGAGGATCTTGCGCAGTTTCTCGTTGACGCCGATAGGCGCGTCCGACGCCGTGTCGACACCACCGGCAATCGCCACGTCGATCTGACCGAGCGCAATTTTATTGCCGGTGAGGATCGCCGTCTCAAGGCCAGTGCCGCAGGCTTGCTGGACGTCGTAAGCGGGCGTTTGAGGGGCGAGCGTGGTCGACAACACCGATTCGCGCGTCAGGTTGAAGTCGCGGGCGTGCTTGAGGACTGCGCCCGCCGCGACTTCGCCGAGGGTTTGGCCGTGAAGGTCGAAGCGGTCGATGAGGCCCTGAAAGGCGGCCGTGAGCATGTCCTGATTCGACGCCGTGGCGTAGGCCGTGTTCGAGCGCGCGAAAGGAATGCGATTGCCGCCGAGGATGGCAACGCGGCGCAAGGCAGGGGCGGGCGCAGTGGGTTTGAGGGCGCTCATGGCTGGTCCGGGAGATGGGGCTGAGAATCGGAGGAAGACGAAGCGGGCGATGGAGGCGAGAACGACTGCGCCAAAGACGTGCCGCCGATGGCCTGCCAGCGTCCGCGCAGATGCGGGACGGTGCCTGCGGCGTCGCGCAGTTCGAAATGTTGCACATGCGGTTGAACAAGCGGTTGCGCGGGCTGCGCGCGCCAGAAGGTGACGTCGCCCGGCAGCAGCACCGGCGTCTTGAACTCCACCAGCAGATCGACCGGACCGGAGGCACTCACGTCGTCGGGCATCGCGGCGGCAAGCGTTCGCGCGAAGCTCCACATCCCGTGGATGATCGGACGCACAAAGCCGAACAGCTTCGCCGTGAACGGCCACAGATGGATCGGGTTGTAGTCGCCCGAGATACGCGCGTATTGACGTCCGAGATCCGCCGGGACTTGCCACGTCGCCGCTTTCGTCAGCGAAGCATCGGCGCTCAGTTGCGCCTGGTAGGGCGTGCCAAGTGCGTCGCGCACGCCGGTACGCAGGTACAGGCTCTCGCCGATCCACACGACGATGTCGTCGCGACGCGCCGTCGTGACGACCGTGAACACCTGCCCCTTGTCGTGCGCGTACAGCGGGCCGCACCGCACATCCAACGTCAGTCGTTCGCCCACGTTCAACGTTGCGAACTGTCGGATCCGGTTCGCCAGATGCACCATGCCGAGCATGGCGAACGGGAAAGTGCGATCGGTCATCAGCAGCATGTGGAGCGGGAAGGCGAGCAGATGCGGCCACGTGGGCGGCACGCCCATCGTCTGCGTGAAGCCGCACAGCCGTGCGTAGCGGGCGATGTCTTCACCGTCCAGTGGCACATTGCGGCGCTCGAAACCCAGCGGTGGCATCGGCTGCGCGCGGGCCGGTTTGCGCGAGGTCATCAATGCGCGCAGGTAAAGATGCAGCGGCGACGGCAGAAAGGTGACTTGCCTCAGCTGTGTAGCGACGGCGACGTTCGGACTGTCGGATGAGTCACGCGGTCGGTCGTTCGGCATCGTCATGCTCCCAGCAGGCTCTGGCCGCACACGCGCACGACCTGTCCTGTCAGCGCGCCGGAGGCGGGATGCGCGAGCCACGCGATCGCTTCGGCCACGTCGACGGGCTGGCCGCCTTGTCCGAGCGAGTTCATGCGGCGTCCGGCTTCGCGAATGGCGAACGGGACCGCCGCGGTCATCTGCGTCTCGATGAAGCCGGGGGCCACGGCATTGATGCTGATATGGCGTTCAGCAAGCAAGGGCGACCACGCCTCCACCATTCCGATGACGGCCGCCTTCGATGCGGCGTAATTCGTCTGCCCGCGATTGCCGGCAATGCCACTGATGGAAGCGACGCCGACGATCCGGCTGCTGGCGCGCAGCATGCCGGCGTCGAGCAATGCGGCATTGAGCCGTTGCGGCGCGCCGACGTTGATGTCGAGCACGCTTTGCCACTGCGCATCGCTCATGCGAACAATCGTCTTGTCGCGCGTGATGCCAGCGTTGTGTACGAGGATGTCCAGACCGTTAGGGGCATGTGTCGCGAGATGCGCCATCAACGTGGCCGCTGCCTCAGGCGACGCGATGTCGCAGGTGAGGGCGCTGCCGTCGAGACGCGTGGCGACGGTGGTGAGTGCGTCTTGCGCTGACGGGATGTCGACGCACACGACATGCGCACCGTCGCGCGCCAGTACGGTCGCGATGGACTCGCCGATGCCGCGCGCCGCACCCGTCACCACGGCGACCTGTCCGGCGAGCGGACGTGTGTCGCGCATGGGCGGTGTCTCGAAGACAGGTGCTTGAAGGGTGATCGCCTGACCGCTGACATACGCGGCGCGCGGCGAGAGGAAGAACCGCAACGTGGAGTGCAACGACTCGCGAGCATGAGGGGCGACGTAGAGCAGTTGCGCCGTCGCACCACGCTTGAGCTCCTTGGCCAGCGAGCGCACGAAGCCTTCCAGCGCACGCTGCGCAATGCTCGCCTGCGGCGTGGCGGCCATCGACGGCGGCAGGCCGAGCACCAGCACGCGAGCGCATCGATCAAGCGTTGCCAGCGTGTCGTGAAAGAACGCGTATAGCGATTCCAGTCCTGCGGTGTCGGCGATGCCGCTTGCGTCGAACAGCAACGCTTTGGGACGCACGCCTTCGTTCGCGTTGAATCGTCCACTCATCGTGCCCGCCTTGTTGGCGTATGAGATCCAGTCGAGCCGCTGCGCGTGTGCCAGGCTCGGAATGCCGAGCCAATGCAGTTCGCGGGCGAGACCGGGCAGCAACGGTGCGTCGCCCGCGCCGCCGACGACTGCGAGCGGTGGGGCAATTGCGCGCGCTTCGGCAACGTCGTCGCCATAGTCCGGCATGCGCTCCAGGGGCACCGGGCGCGGCAGGCCCAGCGCGTTGGCCAGGCGGCTACCCACGGCGGAGTTGGCAAAGGCAAGGTATCGGTCGGACGTCGTCACGGCGCGGAAATCCTCAGAGTGTTCTGGCGAAAAACGGGTAGCGGTTGGGCGCGGTTTGCAGCGCCGACGGATGGGCTCACGACGTGAGTGCTTCGTCCGCCGGGGTCTGCTGCCGGGCGTGTTGCATGTCGGTGGCGCGTCCGAAGTCGGCTGGGAAGTCGTCGACCGCCACGGCCTTCGCCGCGTAATCGGCGTACTGCGCCAGCAGGCGACGTTCGTCGTCGCTCACCAGTTGCAGCGTCGCAGCGTGGTCCACCCAGGCAGTGAACTCGGGTAGGCTCTGCGGCATGGCCGCCAGACGCCCCTCCTTGATCGCGGTGCGCAGGCGTTGCTCGATCACGGTGACTTGCGGCGTCATCTGGAAGACGATTTCGCCGTAAGCCAGATCGTCGACGTCCGCGCTCGGCGAGTAGCTGCCAGCGATGAGGCGCTCGCGGGCGTCGCCCGGCGTCTGCATCACCTCGGCCACGCGCGCGGCCAGCGCATCCGACGGCTTGGCGTACGGCAGGCCGAGCGGCATGAGCTTCCAACGCATCCACCATGCAACGCCCCGCGACGGATAGTTCGCCAGCACGCCCTCGAACGCTTCGCGCGCTTGCCAGAGGGCATCCTGCGCTGCCCAATGCACCAGCGGCAGGTCAGCAACGGGGCGGCCTTCGTCCTCGAAGCGTTTGAGCGTGGCCGTCAAAAGGAAGAGCTGGGAGAGGATGTCGCCGAGGCGTCCCGTGATGCTCTCGCGACGTTTGAGCGAGCCGCCGAGTACTGCCATCGAAATGTCGGCCGCGATGGCGAGCAGTGTCGACATGCGGTTCGCGGCGCGGTAGTAGGCGTGCAGTTCGGGCGCGGCCTTCGACGGCACGGCGGAGAAGCGCGCGTGCGTGATGCCCTGGAGCGCGCCGCGCACGATGTTGCTCGTGACGAACGTCAGGTGGCCGAAGAGGGCGTCGTCGAAGGCGCGCACGGCGGCAGTGTGGTCAGACGTTTGTGCTGCGGCCAGCTCTTTAAGCACGTACGGATGGCAGCGGATCGCGCCCTGACCGAAGATCATCAGGCAGCGGGTCATGATGTTCGCGCCTTCCACGGTGATCGACACGGGAATCTGCTGATAGGCGCGGGCAAGGAAGTTGTTCGGGCCCATGCAGATGCCCTTGCCGGCGACGACGTCCATGCCGTCGTTCACCACCTTGCGGGCGCGCTCGGTCACGTGGTACTTCGCGATGGCCGAGATGACCGAGGGCTTTTCGCCGAGATCGACGGCCAATGCCGCCATGCGACGCGCAGCGTCCATCGCATAGAGATTGCCCGCCATGCGTGCGAGCGCTTCCTGAACCCCTTCGAACTTGCCGATCGGCGTGCGGAACTGGCGACGCACGGCCGCATACGCGCCAGTCGCGCGAACGGCGATCTTCGAGTAACCGACGTTCGACGATGGCAGCGAAATCGCACGGCCCGCAGCCAGACATTCCATCAACATGCGCCAACCCTTGCCGACTTGCGCCTGTCCGCCGATCACCCAGTCGAGCGGGATGAAGACGTCCTTGCCCGAGTTCGGACCGTTCTGGAAGACTGCGTTCAGCGGCCAGTGACGACGACCGATCACCACGCCCGGGTGCTTCGTCGGAATCAGTGCGCAGGTGATGCCGGGTTCCGCGTCGTCGCCCAGCAGATGGTCGGGGTCAAGCGCGCGGAACGCCAATCCGAGCACGGTGGCAATGGGGCCGAGCGTGATGTAGCGCTTGTTCCAGGTGACGCGAAAGCCGAGGGTTTCGCGGCCCTCATGCATGCCGCGGCAGACGATGCCGACGTCGGGGATGGCGGCGGCGTCCGAGCCCGCATACGGGCTTGTCAGCGCAAAGCAGGGGATTTCTTCGCCCTTGGCGAGGCGGGGGAGATAGTAGTTCTTCTGGTCCTCGGTGCCGTAGTGCAATAGCAGTTCGGCCGGACCGAGCGAGTTCGGCACCATCACCGAAACGGCTGCGGCTGAGCAGCGTGACGCCAGCTTCATCACCACTTGCGAGTGCGCGTAGGCGGAGAATTCGAGACCGCCGTATCGCTTCGGAATGATCATGCCGAGAAAGCCTGCGTCCTTGGCGTATTGCCATGCCTTGGGCGGCAGATCCTGCCAGACCTGCGTGCTTTCCCAGTCGTTCGACAGATCGCAAAGATGCTCGACCTGATTGTCCATGAACGCCTGCTCGTCGGCCGACAGGGCGGGGGCGGGCATGGCGCTGAATTTGTCCCAGTCGGGGCGGCCGGAGAACAGGTCGGCATCCCACCAGACGGTGCCCGCTTCGATGGCATCTTTTTCGGTGTGCGACATTTCCGGCATGATCGAGCGGAATTTGGCGAGCATCGGCGCAGTGACCCACGCGCGGCGTAGCGGGCCGATGCTAAGGATCAACGCGGGGACGATCAGCACGACGGCGAGAATCGCGGTCGCGACCGTTCCCGTCAGTCCGAGAGAGATGCCTGCGCCGACCCACAGGACGGTGGCGATCAGCCATTGCCAGGCGTGTGCACGGTAGAAAAGCAGGGCGGTGACGCCCACGACAAACGCGAGAATCCATAAGGCCATCATTTTTTTCTCCTCCCTTCGGGTTCAGCTCCCCGGCAGGCGCCAGATGGCCTGCCCTCACGCTGGCCGCGCGCCCCGAGGGGCGAACGCAGCGCCGGGGCTGTCGTCCTCATGCCGTCTGTCGATCTTCGCTGGCGTTGTGCGCAACGGGATTCGGCGACGGCGTTATTGTTGGATCGTGCTGCGACTTATTGGTGCGTCGCAAATTCGAGTAAATGATCGAAATCTGAAGCCATCACGCGATGGAAAGCTCACGGCTGTTCGGCGTGCAAGACGGGGCAATCCGAGTGCAATCCGCTAATTCGGCAAGCGCGGAGTGCGGCAGCCGGCGCGGCGCTTTGCCCGGCCGCGCAGGTGCCCAGAAGTTCTCGTGAGGTTCTCGTGAAGCCCTCGCGAAGTGCTCAGTTACGTGCGCTTCAGGCGTTCGCCAGCGAACGGTCGTTGGCGCTCGATTCAGGGCCGTCGTCGTGTGTCTGAGCGCCTGTGTGTCCGGACGCCTGTCCGGCTTCGCGCGGTGGGGTGACGTCGGCGTCTTTCGCCAGTGCGAAAACGGCAGCGAAGCTCGCCAGTTGTTCGTCGCCCGGCATCGGGGCCTTGAGTGCGGCAACCATCAACGCCGTGAGACGTGCAACGACTTGCAGGTCGCCCATCGGCTGCCCTTGCGCGAACGTGTCGATCAGGCGGGACGTGTCGCTGCTCGCGAGCACGCCGGAGAGCGCCTGCAGCGCGAAGTGCAGACGCCAGCCGAGTTCCTGACGCGGCAACTCCGGCAGCGCGCGCGCAAAGGCTTCGAAGAAGCGCTCGAACACCGGCGCGTAATGCTGTTGCAGATAGTCGCGGATGAAGGGCGAGGGATCGGCGTAGACGCGTCCGAGTAACCGCAGGAATGCGGGGCCGCCGATGTCGCGATGATGGGAAATGGCGAGCGCCGGTATGAACATCGCGCCCAGCACGTGTTCGCACGTCAGCTTCGGGGCCGGCCATGTGGCTTCGGCGCGGGTGAGCAGGGCGAGGCGTTCATCGTTCAACCGGTCCAGCCGGCGCGAGAGCATCGCCTGGAGCAAGGTTTCCTTACTGCCGAAGTGATAGTTGACGGCCGCCAGATTGACCTCGGCTCGCGAGGTAATCTGGCGCAGGGACATCGCTTCGTAGCCGAATTCGATAAACAGGTCTTCTGCCGCATCGAGAATGCGCAGTTTGGTGTCGCCGGCTTGACGGCCGGCCGAGACGCGAGGACTCACGACGAACCTCCTGTGTTTTTCAGGGACGGACGGCACAGCGCCGTAACGTCGTCAGGAACTGATGTTTCATTCAAACGTTCGATTGAATCCTAGGCGGTAAGCGGGCGTCCCCCAAGCGCTTTTTGTGGGTGCCGACCTCTAATCTGCGTTTTGAGGGAGGGGAATGCCGGAAGGGGCGTTTTTCGAGACGGAGAACTTCGGGAAAGGTAGAAAGGTCTGATTTCGGTGCTTTCCAGCCGGAAAGTCTGGAGGCGGGACAATAGTTTGCTAAAATGTCCCGCTTTGTGTGCAAGACCGTTTTGGCGCTAACCCGATTCGTCGGGTGCGGAGGGAAGCCGGCGTCGCATCGTCGGTTCCGGCCCAAGGTTGATTAACTGACAGGGTCCGCTTGCGGCATTCCCTCGCCGCAACACAGAACGACCCTCTGGATGGACGAATATCCTCATGACTATCGCTGTTGAAAACCTCGGCAAGCTCGAGCGTCGCTTTACCATCACCCTGCCCAAGCAGGACGTCGAAAAAGAAGTCGCGACGCGCATTCAGCGACTGTCGAAGACGGTTCGCATGCCGGGCTTCCGTCCGGGCAAGGTGCCCCTGAAGATGGTCACCCAGCAGTATGGTGGTCAGGTCGAAGCCGAAGTCGTTAGCGACAAGGTTGGCCAGCAATTCTTCGAAGTCAGCAAGGAGCAGGATCTGCGTGTGGCAGGTCAGCCGCGTTTCGCGCCGAAGGCCGACGCCGCTGAGACCGAATACGCTTTCGACGCCACGTTCGAAGTCTATCCGGAAGTGAAGATCGGCGATCTGGCGACGGCTGAAGTCAGCCGCACCACGACCGACGTCTCGGAAGCCGAGATCGATCGCACCCTCGACATCCTGCGCAAGCAGCGCGTGCATTACCACGTGCGCGGCGAAGCCGGTGCCCATGGCGACGGCGGTTCGGTCGAAGCCAAGGACGGCGACCGCGTGACGGTCGACTTCGTCGGCAAGATCGACGGTGAAGTGTTCGCAGGCGGCAGCGCCGAAGACTTCGTGTTCGTGCTGGGCGAAGGCCGCATGCTCCCGGAATTCGAAAAGGCAACGCTGGGCCTGAAGGTCGGCGAAGCGAAGGAATTCGAACTCAAGTTCCCGGACGAGTACCACGGCAAGGAAGTGGCCGGTAAGACCGCCACGTTCACCGTCACGCTCAAGAAGGTCGAGTGGGCGCACCTGCCGGAAGTCGACGGCGAATTCGCCAAGTCGCTCGGCATCGCCGACGGCAGCATCGAAAAGATGCGCGCCGACATCAAGGAAAACCTGTCGCGCGAAGTGAAGCGTCGCACGCAGGCGCTCCTCAAGGATCAGGTCATGAACGCCCTGATCTCGGTGTCGGAACTCGACGTGCCGAACGCGCTGATCGAACAGGATCAGGAACGCCTCGTGGCGATGGCCCGTCAGGACCTCGCACAGCGTGGTGTGCCGAACGCCGGCAACGTGCCGATCCCGGCTGAAATGTTCAAGGAACAAGCCGAGCGTCGCGTGAAGCTGGGTCTGATCCTGGCCGAGCTGGTCAAGCAAAACGACCTGCAAGCCAAGCCGGACCAGATCAAGGCCGAAGTCGAAGAGTTCGCGAAGAGCTACGAAGACCCGCAAGAAGTCGTCCGCTGGTACTATGGCGATCAGCAGCGCATGGCGGAAATGGAAGGTTTCGTCGTCGAGAACAACGTGGTCGAGTTCGTCCTTGGCAAGGCCAAGGTGACCGACAAGCAAGTTAGCTTCGAAGAGCTGGCCGGCAACACGCAAGCCTAATCGTCGCGACACGACCGACTGAACCGCCGCGGCCGCAAGGCCGTGGCGGTTCTTTTCCAAATGGCCTACGGGCTTCCTCCTTGCGGCGCGCAAAACCATCTCGATAGAAGGGTCGAACCGATATGATTACCCGTTCCGAATTGCTCGCCCAACTCGCCTCCCAGACGCACAACTCCGCTCTCGACACGCAAGGCCTTGGCCTCGTGCCGATGGTCGTCGAGCAAAGTGGTCGTGGTGAGCGCGCTTACGATATTTATTCGCGACTCCTCAAAGAGCGCATCATTTTCATGGTTGGCGAGGTCAACGACCAGAGCGCCAACCTCGTCGTCGCCCAGTTGCTGTTCCTCGAGAGCGAAAATCCGGACAAGGAGATCTCGATGTACATCAACTCGCCGGGTGGTTCCGTCTCGGCGGGTCTGGCGATTTACGACACGATGCAGTTCGTCAAACCCGCTGTTTCGACGCTGTGCCTCGGCATGGCTGCGAGCATGGGGGCTTTCCTGCTGGCCGCCGGTGAGAAGGGCAAGCGTTTTGCTCTGCCGAACGCACGCATCATGATTCACCAGCCGCTGGGCGGCGCGCGTGGTCAGGCGTCGGACATCGAGATTCACGCCAAGGAAATCCTGCTGCTCAAGGACCGGTTGAATCGCCTGCTCGCCGAGAACACCGGGCAGTCGCTCGAAGTGATCGCGCGCGACACCGACCGCGACAACTTCAAGTCCGCCGCCGACGCCGTCGAGTACGGTTTGATCGATCGCGTGCTTGAAAAGCGTCCCTGATTCGGACCCGGAGACGGGGCGCCTGACGGCAAAATCGTTGGCGCGACACCAGGCATTTTCGATTCGGGAAGCTGGGTGGTCGCGCCAAGTCTTTGTCGTTAAAGGGAATTTACGGCTGTCGCGAGTGGGCCACACGCTCGTACAGCATGGCGTTACAATGGGATTCACGTATGCCGCGTTTGCCGCCCCCGGCGGGGGACGACCGGGGCGCAAATTGCTAGCAGGCTGACACAGATATGGTGGATAAAAAAAGCACTTCCAACGGCGAAAAGCTGCTCTACTGCTCCTTCTGCGGAAAGAGCCAGCACGAGGTCAAGAAGCTCATCGCAGGTCCGTCCGTGTTCATTTGCGACGAGTGCATTGATCTGTGCAACGAGATTATTCGCGACGAGGCCGCAGCGGCTGAAGACGAGAGCGGCAGCGGCGCCAAGTCCGATCTGCCGTCCCCGCAGGAAATTCGCGAGAGTCTCGATCAATACGTGATCGGTCAGGACCGGGCCAAGAAGATTCTGGCCGTTGCGGTCTACAACCATTACAAGCGATTGAAACACCTCGGCGACAAGCGCGACGAGGTCGAACTTTCCAAGAGCAACATCCTGCTGATCGGGCCGACTGGCTCGGGCAAGACGCTGCTCGCGCAGACGCTCGCGCGTCTGCTCAACGTGCCTTTCGTGATTGCCGACGCCACCACGCTGACCGAAGCCGGTTATGTGGGTGAAGACGTCGAAAACATCATCCAGAAGCTCCTGCAGAACTGCAATTACGAGATCGAGCAGGCGCAGAAGGGCATTGTCTACATCGACGAAATCGACAAGATCAGCCGTAAGTCGGACAACCCGTCGATCACGCGCGACGTGTCGGGCGAAGGTGTGCAGCAGGCGCTGCTCAAGCTGGTCGAAGGCACGATGGCGTCGGTGCCGCCGCAGGGCGGTCGCAAGCATCCGAACCAGGATTTCATCCAGGTCGATACGACGAACATCCTCTTCATTTGCGGCGGCGCATTCGATGGTCTCGAAAAGATCATCATGAATCGTACCGAAAAGACGGGGATCGGCTTCGGCGCAACGGTCAAGACGGGTGAAGAGCGTGACGCGGGCGAATTGCTGCGCGAGGTCGAGCCCGAGGATCTGATCAAGTTCGGTCTGATCCCGGAACTGATCGGTCGTCTGCCGGTGGTTGCCACGTTGGGTAAGCTTGACGAAGACGCGCTGGTCACGATCCTGATCAAGCCGAAGAACGCGCTGGTCAAACAGTATCAGCGTCTGTTCTCGATGGAAGGCGTCGAGCTGGAGATTCGCCCGGCCGCCATGCACGCTGTGGCGCGCAAGGCGATCAAGCGCAAGACGGGGGCTCGCGGCCTGCGTTCGATCATCGAGCAGGCCCTGCTGGAAGTGATGTACGAGTTGCCGTCGCTTAAGGGCGTGACCAAAGTCATCCTTGATGAAAACGCCATCAGCGGCGACGGAAAGCCGCTCTTGATCTATCAGGAGTCGCCCAAGGTTGCCGGCTCCAATTGAACGGTCAACTTAGCGCTACCCCAAGCCGTTCATGGAAACATGGACGGCTTTTTTTCCTTCATACTAGTGCCACGGGCAATGAAACCCCGAGTGGTGCAACTTGTTGGCGAAAGGGCTCTTCCAGCCTCTTGTAATTCTCGCCGGCGGCCTCAATTAGCTGGAACACAACGGTATCGTTAAATATGGGGAACGAGATGTCAGGCACCCAAATCCTCCCGCCCGAAGCGATTCAACTGCCCCTGTTGCCTCTGCGCGACGTGGTCGTGTTTCCGCACATGGTGATTCCCCTTTTCGTGGGGCGTCCGAAATCGATTAAAGCGCTTGAAACCGCGATGGAAGGCGGCAAGCACATCATGCTGGTCGCGCAGAAAGCTGCGGCCAAGGATGAGCCCACGTCCAAGGATCTCTATGAGATCGGCTGCGTGGCGAACATCCTGCAGATGCTCAAATTGCCCGATGGCACCGTCAAGGTGCTCGTCGAAGGGATTCAGCGCGCCCGCACGCTGAGTGTGGACGAAGAAGAAACCCAGTTCACCTCGGAAGTCATGCCGCTTGAGCCGGACGACGGCAATTCGCCGGAATCCGAGGCGCTGCGTCGTGCGATTGTGGCGCAGTTCGATCAGTACGTGAAGCTCAACAAGAAGATTCCGCCGGAGATCCTGACGTCGCTGTCGGGTATCGACGAAGCGGGTCGTCTGGCTGACACCATCGCTGCACACCTGCCGCTCAAGCTTGAGCAGAAGCAGAAGATTCTGGAGATGTTCCCGGTCATCGAGCGCCTTGAGCATTTGCTCGCGCAGCTCGAGAGCGAGATCGACATTCTCCAGGTGGAAAAGCGCATCCGTGGCCGCGTAAAGCGCCAGATGGAAAAGAGCCAGCGCGAGTACTACCTGAACGAGCAGGTCAAGGCGATCCAGAAGGAACTGGGCGAAGGCGAAGAGGGTGCGGATCTCGAAGAACTCGAGAAGCGCATCAAGGCCGCACATCTGCCCAAGGAAGCCAAGAAGAAGGCCGACGCTGAACTCAAGAAGCTCAAGCTGATGTCGCCGATGTCGGCCGAAGCGACTGTCGTGCGCAACTACATCGACACGCTGGTCGGTCTGCCGTGGCGCAAGAAGAGCAAGGTGAATAACGATCTGTCGAACGCCGAGAAGGTGCTCGACGAAGACCACTTCGGTCTCGAGAAGGTCAAGGAACGCATCCTTGAGTATCTTGCTGTGCAACAGCGCGTGGACAAGGTCAAGGCACCGATCCTGTGCCTGGTCGGGCCCCCCGGCGTGGGCAAGACCTCGCTCGGCCAGTCCATCGCACGTGCCACGAACCGCAAGTTCGTGCGTATGGCGCTGGGCGGCGTGCGTGACGAGGCTGAGATTCGCGGTCACCGTCGCACGTACATCGGTTCGATGCCCGGCAAGATTCTGCAGAGCCTGTCGAAGGTCGCCGTGCGCAACCCGTTGTTCCTGCTCGACGAAGTGGACAAGATGGGCATGGACTTCCGTGGCGATCCGAGCTCGGCGCTGCTCGAAGTGCTCGATCCGGAACAGAACCACACGTTCTCGGACCACTACGTCGAAGTCGACTTCGATCTGTCGGATGTGATGTTCGTCGCGACGTCGAACTCGCTGAACATTCCGGCACCGCTGCTCGACCGTATGGAAGTGATCCGTCTGTCGGGTTATACGGAAGACGAGAAGGTCAACATCGCCCAGCGTTATCTGCTGCCGAAGCAGAAGAAGAACAACGGGTTGAAGGAAGGCGAAATCGATCTGACGGAAGCCGCGATTCGCGACATCATTCGTTACTACACGCGTGAAGCGGGCGTGCGTTCGCTCGAGCGTGAAATCTCGAAGATCTGCCGCAAGGTCGTGAAGATGTTGCTGCTCAAGAAGGTCGATGGTTCGTCGATCAAGGTCGATGCGGGCAACCTCGATAACTTCCTCGGCGTGCGCAAGTTCGACTTCGGTCTGGCCATGAAGGAAAACCAGATCGGCCAGGTCACGGGTCTGGCGTGGACGGAAGTGGGCGGCGATCTGCTGACCATCGAAGCTGCGCTGATGCCGGGTAAGGGCAACATCATCCGCACGGGTTCGCTCGGCGACGTGATGAAGGAGTCGGTCGAAGCTGCGCGCTCGGTGGTGCGTTCGCGTGCACGTCGTCTCGGCGTGTCCGACGAGCAGTTCGAGAAGAAGGACATCCACATTCACGTGCCCGAAGGCGCGACGCCGAAGGACGGTCCGTCCGCCGGTATTGCGATGACGACGGCGCTCGTGTCGGTGCTCACCGGGATTCCGGTGCGTGCGGATGTGGCGATGACCGGTGAGATCACGCTGCGCGGCGAAGTGCTGCCGATCGGCGGGCTCAAGGAGAAGCTGCTCGCAGCGCATCGCGGTGGCATCAAGCTCGTGTTGATTCCGGAAGAGAACGTGAAGGATCTCGCAGAGATTCCCGACACGGTGAAGAACGCGCTGGAGATCATGCCGGTGCGCTGGATCGACAAGGTGCTTGAACTCGCACTGGAGCACGCACCGACCCCGCTGCCGGAAGAAGAAGCCAAGGCAGCGCCTGTGACGCCGAACGCGGACGCGAGCGGCAAGCAGGACGTCATCAAGCACTAATAGCGAGTTTCGTCGGGCGGTGCATCGCAGTGCGGTCGTCGTCCGATAGAAAAACGTTCAAAAAGCTCGGGGTTTTCCCCGGGCTTTTTTTATTCACACAAAGTGCTCGAAAATAGCGTCCGGCAAGCATTGATTCAGGAGTGCTTCCGATGCAGTCAGAACGCCGCAAAACGGCTTGACATCAGGGTTTGCGGCTTGTCTAATGGCAAAGCCAGCGGACCTCTCAGATCAATGTCAAGGCGCGCAAAGAGCGCCTCCGCGGCTCAATCGCCTACTATCCTTGCAAGGGGGTTACAGTGAATAAGACGGAACTGATCGAGCACATCTCTGAACAGGCAGATATTTCGAAAGCTGCCGCAGGTCGATCGCTTGACGCATTGGTGGGTGCAGTAAAGAAAGCGCTGAAGAAGGGGGACGACGTGACGCTGGTCGGCTTTGGCACGTTCCATACCGCCAAGCGCGCTGCTCGTACGGGACGCAATCCGCGCACGGGTGAACCTATCAAGATCAAGGCGGCGAAGGTTCCGAAATTTCGCCCTGGCAAAGATCTCAAAGATGCAGTAAACTAACGAGCTTTCCTGCTTCGGCAGGAGGCAGCAAGAACAAGACTAAAATCGGGAACGGGTGCTTAGCTCAGTTGGTAGAGCGGCGCCCTTACAAGGCGTAGGTCGGGGGTTCGAGCCCCTCAGCACCCACCAGTTCCAGATCTTGGGGAGCGGTAGTTCAGTTGGTTAGAATACCGGCCTGTCACGCCGGGGGTCGCGGGTTCGAGCCCCGTCCGCTCCGCCAAATTGTGAAAAGGCGAACTTCGGTTCGCCTTTTTTGCCATATAGCGTTGTAAAACGCATCCAGACGACTCTTCCGATTTCGTATGTTCGACTTCATTCGCCGTCACCAACGCTTGGTCCTCATCTTCCTGACGGTGCTGATCGTTCCGTCGTTCGTGGTGTTTGGCGTGCATGGCTGGCAGGAATACGCCTCGGACGCCGGCACGATCGCCAAAGTCGGCGACCAGACGGTGACGCGCCAGGAGTACGACAGCGTGCTGCGCGCACAAACGGAGCGCATGCAGCAGATGTTCGGCGGCGCCGTCGACGCGAGCCAGATCAACACGCCGGAAATGCGCAGTGCTGTGCTCGATAACCTGATCCAGCAGAAGCTGCTGCAACAGGAAACCCTCAAGAAGAATCTGTCGGTGCCCGACGCGCAAGTGCGTGAGGCGCTGCTCGCCATTCCCGCGATTGCCCAACTGCGCCGTGCCGACGGTTCGATCGATCAGGCCGCTTACGAGCAACTGCTTTCCGCACAGAACCTGACGCCGCAGCGTCTCGAAGCGCAGATCCGTTTCGAACTGGCGTCGAACCAACTGCCGTCGAGCGTGCAGGCGAGCGCCATGCTCCCGAAGACGGTGCTCGAACGTTTCGCACAATTGCGTTCGCAGCAACGCGAAGTGTCGGCGCTGGACTTCCCGCTGACGGACTTCGCCGGCAAGATCGTGCCGACGCAGCAACAGATTCAGGCCTATTACGACGCACACAAGGCCGCATTCCAGACGCCGGAGTCGGCTGAGATCCAGTACGTGGTGCTCGATCCGAAGGCCATGCCGACGTCGGCGCAAACCGCGCCGAGCGACGATGTGCTGCGCAAGATGTACAACGACAATCTGAAGCAATACACGACGCAGGAAGAGCGTCGTGCATCGCACATTCTGATTGCGTCGCCGGCAGATGCGTCGCCGGCCGATCATGCCAAGGCGAAGGCCAAGGCTGATGCGATCCTCGCGCAGATCAAGAAGAATCCGAACGACTTCGCCAAGTTGGCGAGCGAGAACTCGGAAGATCCGGGTTCGAAGGGCAACGGCGGCGACCTCGGCTTCTTCGCGCGCGACGCGATGGTCAAGCCGTTCGCTGACGCAGCGTTCGCACTGAAGAGCGAAGGCGACGTGAGCGACGTCGTGAAGAGCGACTTCGGTTATCACATCATCAAGCTCACGGGCATTAAGCCCGCGCAGACGAAATCGTTCGACGAAGTGAAGTCGCAACTGGCCGATCAGTATCGTCAGCAGGAAGCCGCGAAGGGCTACGCCAAGCTCGCGGACCAGTTCACGAACGCTGTGTACGAGCAGCCGGACAGTCTGCAACCGGTGGCCGACAAGCTGAACCTGAAGGTGCAGACCGCCAAGGTGACGCGTACGCCGGATGCTGCACTCGCCCAGAGCCCGCTTGGCAATGAGAAGCTGCTGAAGGCTGTGTTCGGCGACGAATCGCTCAAGAACAAGCGCAATACCGAGGCGGTGGACGTCGGACAGGGCGTACTGGTGTCGGCCCGTATCGTGACCTATCACCCGGCTGCCACGCCGCCGCTCGATCAGATCGAAGCTCAAGTCAAGCAGAAGGCGATTGCCGATCTGGCCGAACAGGAAGCGAAGAAGGCTGGCGAAGCGAAGCTGGAAGCGCTCAAGAAGGGTGGCGATGCGGCGTTTGGCGCGGCCCAAACCGTCTCGCGCGACAACCCGGGTAAGCTGGCACCTACGGCGCTGACCGCCATTTTCGGCGCGGACACGAGCAAGCTGCCGGCCTATGTGGGTGTGTCGCTGGGCGAAGGTCAGGGCTACGCCGTGTATCGCATCAGCAAGGTGTCGCAACCGGCAACGCAAGATCCGCAGCGTCTGGCGGCCGAGGCGCAACAGCTCAACCAGCTGGCCGCACAGGCCGAGTGGAATGCCTGGGTGGGCGATCTGCGCGCGCGCTCGAAGGTCAAGGTCGTGAACGACGTGACCAAGGCGGCAAGCAACTGATCGCGTGAGGGTCGTATAGCGTACGATGTGTACGATCCATCAGCAGAAAGAAAAACGGCCAACTGAGTTGGCCGTTTTTTTATGCGCCGGACTTTGCCGTGCGTGAGTCGGGGGCTTTCGCGGAGGGTTTGGCGGGCGTTGCCGCAGCGGCGGGTTTGAGCAGCGGTTTCACTGTTGGCCAGACGTTTTGCAGAATCTGCGGATGCGCCTTGGCGAGTGGATGAATCTGGTCTTGCTGGAACCAGTCCTGATGTTCGATGACGCCTGCCAGCAGGAAAGGCACATAGCCGGCTTTCTCCTGCTTGGCGATGGTCGAGAACATCGTGAAGAATTGCTCGCTATAGTCAGGGCCGTAGTTCGGCGGGATGCGCATGCCGACCACGATCACACGGCTGCCGACCTTACGCGACGCGGCGATCATCTCGCGCAGATTGCTGCGGGTGAGGTCGAGCGGGATGCCGCGCAGCGCATCGTTGCCTCCCAGCTCGATGATGGTCACGGCGGGGTGATAACGTTCGAGCAGCGGGGCGAGGCGGGAGCGTCCGCCACTCGTTGTGTCGCCACTGATACTGGCATTCACGACGTTATAATCGTAGCCGCTTTGCGTGATCGTCTGCTGCATCAGATTGACCCAGCCGGCGCCGCGCGCGATGCCATATTCCGCCGAAAGGCTGTCGCCCACGACGAGAATTGTGGGCGCGCCAGAACTTGCCGCGTTCGCTGCGGTCCCTGTCAGCATGCACCAGCCAACGACGGCTGATGCGGCCAATTTCAAGAACTCTCTTCTTGCCATGTCGTTTTCCGAAAACGTTATTGAAGTGCGGGGCCTGGGCAAACGGTTGCGTGACGCCACGGGCGAGCTAGTCATTTTGCAGGATATCGACTTCTCCGTCGCGAAAGGCCAGAGCGTGGCCATCGTGGGAGCGTCGGGATCCGGGAAATCCACACTGCTCGGGCTGATGGCCGGGCTCGACACTGCGACCGACGGCAACATCACGCTGCTGGGCAAGTCGCTCGGTGAGCTTGACGAAGAGGGACGCGCCGCGTTGCGACGGGGGGCCGTCGGTTTCGTCTTCCAGTCTTTCCAACTGATGCCGCATCTGACCGCGCTCGAAAACGTGATGTTGCCGCTCGAGCTGTTGGGTGAGACACGAGAGATTCGCAATCGTGCCGTCAAATTGCTGGAACAAGTGGGGTTGGGGTCGCGCCTGACGCACTATCCGAAGCAACTCTCCGGCGGTGAGCAGCAGCGTGTGGCGCTCGCACGTGCGTTTGTGACGGCGCCTGCCGTGCTGTTCGCGGATGAGCCGACAGGTAGTCTCGACACGGCGACGGGCGAGCGGGTCATCGAACTGATGTTCTCGCTTAACGAAGCGAGCGGCGCAACGCTGGTGTTGGTGACGCACGATCTGGCGATTGCGCAACGTTGCGACGCCACCGTGCAGCTTGCAGGAGGCCGTGTCGTGAATGGTGCGGCGATCTGACGCGTGATTTTGACGCGGGGTGCTGATGATTTCGCGCCTGTCTGACGTCGCTTGAAACAAAAAAGAGAAGCCGCAATGGCTTCTCTTTTCGTTGGCATCTGACGAATCCTAAGGCGCTTGCCGGAAAATCCCCGGCCCTCGTTACCCCTTCTTCTTCAGCGCATTCCCGGCAATACGGATCAGCGATGCCGTCGAGGCATCGTGCGCGTCCGGCTTGAGCGAATCCGGGTCGAGCAGCTCCGGCTCGATTGCGCGGCACAGGGTCTTGCCCAGTTCCACGCCCCACTGATCGAACGGATTGATATTCCAGATGGCGGCCTGAACGAACACCTTGTGTTCGTAGAGCGCGATCAACGCGCCAAGGCGTTCAGGCGTGAGCTTATCGATCACCAGCGTATTGCTCGGACGGTTGCCCTCGAACGCGCGTTGTGCGCCTAGCGGGCCGCCTGCCTGTTCGGGTGTTGCCATCGAGCCGCCCTGAAGGAATGCCTCGCTCTGCGCGAAGCAGTTCGCCAGCAGCTTGCGATGGTGGTCGAGATAGGCGGGCTGATCGTATTGCGGTTCGAGCACGGCGATGAAATCAACCGGCACGAGCGTCGTGCCCTGATGCAGCATCTGGAAGTAGGCGTGCTGGCCATTCGTGCCCGGCTCGCCCCAGATGATCGGCGCGGTCTGCCAGGCGACAGGTGATCCATCGATCTGCACCGACTTGCCGTTGCTTTCCATATCGAGCTGCTGGAGATACGGCGGCAGCTTTTGCAGCGCGTCCGTGTATGGCGCAATGGAAAGCGTCTGTGCGTCGAAGAAATTGCGATACCAGATGCCGAGCAGTCCGAGCAGCACCGGCATGTTGGCTTCGAGCGGCGCGTGACGGAAGTGTTCGTCCATCGCATGAGCACCGGCGAGCAGCGCTTCGAAATGCTGCGCGCCCAGATACAGCATGACGATCAGGCCGACAGAGGACCACAGCGAGTAACGCCCGCCGACCCATTCGCCGAACTGGAACACGTTCTCGCGAAGAATCCCGAACTTCATCGCCTCGTCTACATTGGTCGAGACTGCGACGAAATGCTTGTCGAGATTACCCTCGGGAATGCCGTTTTGAATGAGCCATGCGCGAATGGTGCGCGCGTTCGTCATGGTTTCGAGCGTGGTGAACGTCTTCGAGCAAACCACGACGAGCGTGGCTTCAGGATCGAGCGCCGGCAACGTGCGCGCGAGTTCTGTCGGATCGATGTTGGCGATGAAGTTCGCCGAGAGATCTTCTCGACCGTAGACGGCGAGGGCGTCGCACACCATGCGCGGGCCGAGATCCGAGCCGCCGATGCCGACGTTGATCAGATGCTTGATGCGCTTGCCCGTCGCGCCGACCCACCGGCCGTCGCGCACGCGTTCGCTGAAGTCGCGCATGCGGGCGAGCGTCTCGCCGACGCCGCTGCTGACTTCGCCCGAGGTGTCGCGAAACGTCACGCCCTTGGGCGCGCGTAGTGCAATATGCAGCGCGGCGCGATTTTCTGTGACGTTGACGTGTTCGCCGGCCCACATGGCGTCGCGCTTGGCGGGCACGTGGCATTCGCGCGCGAGATGCGTGAGGAGCGTGCGCGTTTTATCGGTAATGCGGTTCTTCGAGTAATCGAGATACAGGCCGGCCGCGTGCAACGAAAAGTTATCGACACGGGCGTTAGCGCCTGCACCGGCGAACCAGTCGCGCATGTGTTGTGCAGCGATTTCGTCGCGATGTTCGAGCAGAGTGCGCCAGGCGGGAAGTTGGTCCAGACGAACGGATGTCTTGTACGGCATGTGCGATATGGCCATTTCGATAAGCCGAAGTATAACGGGAGTCACCGCGAAATCACGTTGAACGCGCTGAAATGCGGCTAAGGACGCCTGAGTATGGCTATGGGCGGATGCCGTTTGCCATTGCCAGTTCGGTACGGATCGCAGGCAAGAGTTCCGACGCCGTCAGACCCGCGGGTCCCACACCGTCGCGCACGCACCGATCGGCGGCGCGCCCGTGAATCCACACGCCAGCCAGTGCTGCCTGGGTTGCAGGCATGCCTTGTGCCAGCAGCGCACCGATGAGGCCGGTCAGCACGTCGCCGGTCCCGGCCGTCGCCAGCCCGGCATTGCCCGTCGTATTGATCCACGCCTTAGCGCCATCGTCTACGACGGTACCCGATCCCTTGAGCACGACCGTCGCGCCAAAATGCTGCGCCAATGCGCGGGCGGACGCGAGGCGGTCCGACTGGATGCGGGCGACGTCGCAACCAGCAAGCCGGGCGGCCTCCAGCGGATGCGGCGTGAGCACCGTCGGCCCGGCGCGCCGACGCACGCGCTCCGCAAGCGCCGGTTCGGCGGCCAGCAGGTTGAGCGCGTCGGCGTCGATCACCAGCGGTGTATCGTCCAGCGGCAGTGCTCGGGAGAGACAAGCGCCTGAGGCCGCCGACGTTCCCAATCCGGGACCGACCGCCACGGCCTGCATGGTGGCAAGGTCGAGGTTTTCAGCGTGCCGCAGCATCAGTTCGGGATGCACCGGATCCCACGCCGGGGCGTCGTGTGCGACGAACCCGATATAGACGCGACCCGCGCCGCTCATCAGACCTGTACGCGCGGAGAGCACCGGCGCGCCCACCATCCCCTCAAAGCCGCCGAGGACTGCGAGCGAACCGTAGCTGCCCTTATGCGAGGCATGGTGACGTTGTGGCAAATGCGGGCGAAACGCGTCGGGCGCAATGGTGGAGATGGGCGATTGCGCCGGTACTTCCGCGAATACGTCGCGCACGCCTAGGGTGGCAACGATCACGTCACCCGCGACATCGCGCCCGATGCCGGTGAAGAGTCCGGGGCAGGCACCGATCATCGCCATCGTTGCATCGGCGCGGACGACCGGCCCGGCAGCGATGCCGGTGGCGGCAAGCAGTCCGCTGGGAATGTCGATGGCGAGCACCGGTGTGCCCTGTGCGTGTACGGCAATGTTCTCGACCAGGGCGGCGGCCGCGCCGTCGAGGGGGCGGGAGAGGCCGATGCCGAACAGGCCGTCGACGATCCACGCGTAAGCCGTCGACTGTGGCCAGATGCTCGGCGCGGGGCGCACCGGCACACCCACAGCGAGGGCTTCGCCGAGCGCCCAGCGGGCGTCGTCTGCCGTGGGCGGCGCGAGTTGCCACACATCGACCAGCACGCCCCGACGGTGTAATTCGCGAGCGGCAACGTAAGCGTCTCCACCGTTGTTCCCGGGGCCGGCGAGCAGCAATACGGGCTGACGGCCTGCGCTTGCGAGCGACGGGAGGTGGCCGTAAAGCCAGTGTGCAATGGCCGCACCGGCTCGCGCCATCAGAGTGTGGGGAGGCAGTTGCGCAGCGGCCGCGCGCTCGACGTCGCGCAGTGTGTCTGGAAGAGACAGATCAAGCATGACAGGCGAAGCTCCGGGAAGCTAGGGCAATGGACGCGGCGTCGCAGCGCACGATGCCCCCCGTTCGACGCCTTTCTGGGGGGCCAGAACGGGCGGGGATGTCGCCGCGCTTTGTGTGCCTATCAGGGAATTATGCCGTCAAAGCGCTGCTTCGCCTGTCGGCGTGAATCTCGACACCGTGTCGGTAATCTCCGACGTGGCGTACCGAGCGGGCAATGGGAATTGGGAAAAGGAAAGGGCGGCGCGGGGGAATGATGGAAATCCCCCGTCGCTTCTGCCCGCTCAGCGGTCGTATCGCGCCAGCGTCAGCCCGTTCAGGTCGATATCCGGCGTTTGTCCGGAGATGACGTCGGCGAGCACGCGTCCCGAGCCGCAGGCCATCGCCCAGCCGGTCGAGCCATGGCCGACGTTGAGGAAAATGCCGGGCAGATGCGTTGCGCCGAGCAGCGGCGGGCCATCCGGCAACATCGGACGCGCGCCGACCCACGCCCGCGCCTCGCGGTATTTGCCTGCGCCGGGGAACCAGTCCGTGGCGACCTTGTACAGCGTCGCGATGGCGCGCTCGCGCAGCACAAGCTGCGTGTCGCCCAGCTCAGCCGTGCCCGCAATGCGCAAGCGATTGCCCTGCGGGGTGATGGCGGTTTTGTACGACTCGTCCATGACGGCGATTCGCGGGCTGAACAGTTCGGTCTTGACCGGCACGGTGATCGAGTAGCCCTTGATCGGCCACAGCGGCAGGTCGATGCCGAGCGGGCGCAGCAGCGCAGTGCTCGCCACGCCGGCCGCGATCACGACGGCGTCCGCTTCGAGCGTCGACGTCTGTCCCGTGCGGGCGGTAGTGGCCGTCTCGATGCTCACGCCGGCACGGCCGACGTTCGGCCGCACCGAGAGTACCGTTGTCTCGGTGGCGAGCGTGACACCCATGTCGCGTGCGATCTGGGCAAGGCGTTTGGTGAACAGCGGGCAGTTGCCGGTCTCGTCGCGCGGCAGATGCAGGCCGCCGGCGAGCTGGGCATCGGTGGAAATCGCGGGTTCGAGCTTGCGGCACTCTTCGGCGGTCAGCAGCCGGTGCGGCACTTCATTCTCGGCGAGCATGGCGCGCGCCGGTTCGTTCATCTTGATTTCGCGCTCGGTACGGAACAATTGCAGATAGCCCTGCGTATGTTCGTATTCGAAGATGTGCGATTCACGCAGTTCGTGGAGGCAGCGCTGACTGTAGAACGCGAGACGTTGCATGCGTTCGCGATTGGCGCGATAGCGGTCGATCTTGCACTCACGCAGCCAGCGGGCGGCCCAGCGCCACGTGCCGGCCGACAGGCCGGGGCGGAAGATGAGCGGGCTGGCAGCGCTGAACATATAGCCCAGCAGCTTGCGCGGCATGCCGGGCGCGGCCCAGGGCGTGACGTAGCCCGGGGCGATGACGCCTGCGTTGCCGAAGCTGCTCTCTTGCGCAACCGTGCTATTGCGCTCGACGAGCGTGACCGTGTGCCCCGCGGCGGCCAGATAGTAGGCAGTACACGTGCCAATGACCCCGCCGCCGATAACGATGACCTTCATTCCCAACCGTCTGGTGTGTGGCGAACGCCCGTTCGTTCGCTTGTTAGTGTCGTTTTTTGACGTGCCGCATGGCCGGCGAACTGCATGAACCGGGTTTTGCGGCCCGAGTGGATACGGGGCGCATAGGTTACCAGAGAGACGCCCTCACAGGGCGGGACGCAACGCAGATTGCCTGTCGCGCACTCGGGTATAACCCGGGGTAAGCAGGGTATAATCCCGGTTTGTCGTTCCCCCGCGTTCTGAACGCCTCGCCTTCCGTCCTTCCATGACTCACATTGCCTGCTTCGCCGGCGCCTTGGCGCTCTCCGAATTCCGCCAGCAACGTCTTCTGCAGACCCTGCAAGCCATCGACAGTTCGATCGTGCGCATCGATGCGCGCTACGTCCACCTGGTCGCCAGCGCCGAGCCGCTGTCGGGTGACGATGTCGCCCGCGTCGCCGGTCTGCTCACTTACGGTGAACCGGTGCGCGAAGAGCCGGTGGGCGACCAACTGCTGGTGATTCCGCGTCTGGGTACGATTTCGCCGTGGGCAAGCAAGGCGACGGATATCGCCCGCAACTGCGGCATCGATCACGTGCGCCGCATCGAGCGCGCCGTGGAATACACGATTGGCGTGAAGTCGGGCCTGCTGGGTGGCAAGAAGTCGCTCGCTGCCGACGTGCTCGCCCGTGTAGCCGGTGTCCTGCACGACCGCATGACCGAAACCGTCGTCGCGACACGCAAGGATGCCGAAGCGCTCTTCGTCGAACTGCCGGCCAAGCCGCTGCAGACGGTCGACGTGATCGGCGTGGGCCGCAGCGCGCTCGAAGCCGCGAACCGCGATCTGGGTCTGGCGCTGGCCGAAGACGAAATCGACTATCTGGTCGACGCCTTCACCACCCTGAAGCGCAATCCGACCGACGTCGAACTGATGATGTTCGCGCAGGCGAACAGCGAGCACTGCCGTCACAAGATTTTCAATGCCGACTGGACCATCGACGGCGAGCGTCAGGACCTGACGCTGTTCAAGATGATCAAGAACACGCACCAACTGCACCCGCAGGGCACGGTGGTGGCGTATTCGGACAACGCTTCGGTGATGGAAGGCGCCGAAGTCGAGCGCTGGTATCCGCGCGGCGCCGATGGCAAGTACGACCGCAGCGTCGAACTCACGCACACGCTGATGAAGGTCGAGACGCATAACCACCCGACGGCCATTTCGCCGTTCCCGGGTGCGTCCACGGGCGCAGGCGGCGAGATTCGCGACGAAGGCGCAACGGGTCGCGGATCCACGCCGAAGTCCGGGCTGACGGGCTTCACCGTGTCGAACCTGGCGCTGCCGGATGCGCGCGAATCGTGGGAAAACGACCGCGACGTGGCGGTGCCGCCGTCGCTGCGCAAGCCCGACGACACCGGTGCAGACTACGGTCGCCCGGACCGCATCGCGTCGCCGCTGCAAATCATGATCGACGGCCCGCTCGGCGGCGCTGCGTTCAACAACGAATTCGGCCGTCCGAACCTGGGCGGCTACTTCCGTACCTACGAACAGAATGTGGGCGGTCGTGTGCGTGGCTATCACAAGCCGATCATGATCGCCGGCGGCATGGGCAACATCGCCGCGCAACACACGCATAAGCACGACCTGCCGGCCGGCACGCTGCTGATCCAGATCGGCGGCCCGGGCATGCGCATCGGCATGGGCGGAGGTGCGGCCAGCTCGATGGCAACGGGCACCAACACGGCTGAACTCGACTTCGACTCGGTGCAGCGTGGCAACCCGGAAATCGAGCGCCGTGCGCAGGAAGTCATCAACTGGTGCTGGCGTCAGGGCGAAGCCAACCCGATCCTGTCGATTCACGACGTGGGCGCAGGCGGCATCTCGAACGCCTTCCCCGAACTGGTCGACGGCGCAGGCAAGGGCGCGCGTTTCGATCTGCGTCAGGTCCAGTTGGAAGAGTCGGGTATGTCGCCCGCCGAAATCTGGAGTAACGAAGCGCAAGAGCGCTACGTGCTGGCCATCGCGCCGGACAGCTTCCCGGCATTCCAGGAAATCTGCCAGCGCGAGCGTTGCCCGGTGGCAGTCGTCGGTGTCGCCACGGACGAGCGTCAACTGAAGCTGGTCGACCCGATGCATCCGGAATCGCCGGACCCGGTCGACATGCCGATGGATGTGCTGCTCGGCAAGCCGCCGCGCATGCACCGCGACGTCACGCGTGTGAAGCATGAACTCCCGCCGGTGGATGTCACCGGTCTGTCGCTGGACGAAGTGGCGCGCGCCGTGCTGCGTCATCCGACGGTGGCGAGCAAGTCGTTCCTGATCACCATTGGCGACCGTACCGTGGGCGGCATGACGGCACGCGACCAGATGGTCGGTCCGTGGCAGGTGCCGGTGGCCGACTGCGCCATCTCGTTGATGGACTTCGCAGGGTATCGCGGCGAAGCCATGACGATGGGCGAGCGCACGCCGCTGGCGGTGATCGATGCCCCGGCATCGGGCCGTATGGCCGTCGGTGAAGCCATCACCAACATTGCGGCAGCACCGATTGCGTCGCTGGATCAGATCAAGTTGTCGGCCAACTGGATGGCCGCGTGCGGCACCGAAGGTGAAGACGCGGCGCTGTTCGACACGGTGAAGGCCGTCGGCATGGAACTGTGCCCGGCGCTGGGCCTGTCGATTCCGGTCGGCAAGGATTCGCTGTCGATGCGTACCAAGTGGGACGACGCCGGTCGTAACAAGGATGTCGTCGCGCCTGTGTCGCTGATCGTGTCGGCGTTCGCACCGATCGAAGACGTTCGTGGCCATCTCACGCCGCAACTGCGCTCGGTCGCAGAGGCGGGCGAGACGGTCCTGATCGCCATCGATCTGGGCCACAACAAGAACCGTCTGGGCGGCAGTATCCTCGCGCAGGTGACGCAGCAGATCGGCGATGTGACGCCGGATCTGGACGACGCGCAGGATCTCAAGCGTTTCTTCGACGCCATCCAGAAGCTCAACAGCGACGGCAAGCTGCTCGCGTACCACGATCGTTCGGACGGCGGTCTGTTCGCCACGGTCGCGGAAATGGCATTCGCCGGTCACGTCGGTGTGTCGCTCAACGTCGACATGCTCACGCTCGACGAGGGCTTCGAATCGGATTATGGCGACGCCAAGGATTGGGCGAAGCAGACCGTCGGCCGTCGTGAAGACAAGACGCTGCGCGCGCTGTTCTCGGAAGAACTCGGCGGCGTGATTCAGGTGCGTGCTTCGGAGCGCGACGCTGTGTTGCAGACGCTGCGCGAAGCCGGCCTGTCGTCGTGCACGAACGTGATCGGTAAGCCGAACACGAACGACGTCATTGAAATCTATCGCGATGCCAAGAAGATCTTTGGTGCCTCGCGTGCCGAACTCCAACGCGTGTGGACGGAAGTGAGCTGGCGCATTGCGCGTCTGCGCGACAATCCGGCCGCCGCGGACGCCGAGTACGAAGCGCTGAACGACACGAGCGACCCGGGCCTCTCGCCGAAGGTGACGTTCGATGCGAGCGAAGACATCGCGGCACCGTTCATCGCAACGGGCGCGCGTCCGAAGGTGGCCGTCCTGCGTGAGCAGGGCGTGAACTCGCACCTGGAAATGGCCTACGTGCTGGACAAGGCCGGTTTCGAAGCTTATGACGTGCACATGAGCGATCTGCTCGCGGGCCGTCACTCGCTCGAAGCGTTCAAGGGCTTCATCGCCTGCGGCGGTTTCTCGTACGGCGATACGCTGGGTGCCGGTGAGGGCTGGGCGAAGACGATCCTGTTCAACCCGTCGCTGGCCGAGCAATTCGCGGGCTTCTTCAATCGCGCCGACACGTTCGCGCTGGGCGTGTGTAACGGTTGCCAGATGATGAGCAACCTGTCGAACCTGATTCCGGGCGCGGCAGCATGGCCGAAGTTCACGTACAACCAGTCGAAGTACGAAGCACGTCTGACGCAGGTCGAAGTGCTGGATTCGCCGTCGCTGTTCTTCAAGGACATGGCCGGCTCGCAGTTGCCGATCGTGATCGCACACGGTGAGGGCTTCGCCAACTTCGGTCAGCAGGGCAACATCGATCAGGCGATTGCGGCGATGCGTTTCGTCGACCATCGCGGTCAGCCGACCGAGCAGTATCCGTACAACCCGAACGGTTCGCCGCGCGGTCTGACGGCTGTGACGACCGGCGACGGCCGCTTCACGGTGATGATGCCGCACCCGGAGCGCGTGTTCCGCACCGTGCAGATGAGCTGGGCACCGGAACAGTGGGGCGAAGACAGCCCGTGGATGCGCATGTTCCGCAACGCACGCCGCTGGGTGGCTTAACGCGTCACGCGTTCGCGTTGCGTAGGGCCAGATGCCGCGTCGGTTGCGGCATCTCTGAAAAACCGTCTTTCCTGCCAAGGGAAAGGCGGTTTTTTTACGTCCGGACATCCTTCGTCCACCACCGTCACCTGTCAGGGTTGACAGTTGTTCGCCGCGAATCCTGCGTGGCCCAATAGGTTTGGGGCGGGTTCGCGCGAGGTGCCGTGATGAAAGGTTCGACTTCCCGAAGTGTCGTGCGCCGATGCGTCGAGCGCGCGAGGTCGGTGCTGACGGTTATCGGCATTTTGTTGTCGGTCACCTGTGCGCCTGCTAACGCAGCATCTGGCGTTGATGTCGCGCAGCTCGTCAATCAGCGATACGACTCGCGTGTCGAACGATGCGCCGTTGACCGTCCGATATGGATGTGCAGCGGTTTGGTCGTGCGTCCGTTGGCGGGTGGCGCGTCGCAGCAACTGGCCGCGCTCACGCCCGAGGAGACGCAAACGCAGTCGGCAGAGCTTGCCTTCGTGCGGGGCGATCTTCGCACCTCGTCGCTCGGCGCGACGGCGGGCTTCATTCTGGCGGACGGCTTCACGGCGAGCGGTTGGCAGAAGCCGTACGACGTGCGCTGCGTCTATCCCGTCGACGTAACACCTCCCGGTATCACGGGTGCCCATGGTTGCGATCTGCTCGGCGGTACCACGCCGGTGCCGCCCGACTGGAGTTCGTGCGCAACACACGGCGTTACGGATGCGACGTCATGGCTCGCCCACTTCGTCGCGAACGGCCAGACTCCGTTACGACAGTGCTCGCTGAGCGCTCAAGTGGCGACGCAGTTCTACGCCGCCATGCAGGCGCACGGACAAGTGGCCGATTCGCTCGCGCAAATGCCCATGTCGTTGCTGATTCCCGCTTGGAACCCGGCAACACCAGCGACGATCCCCATTCAGGCGTTTTACTTCGACGTGAGCACCCCCGGCCAGTTGGTGCAGGCGCAGCGCTATCAGATGCAGTACTTCACCGCGACGAACGAATGGGTGCCGATCTTGCGCGTGATGTTTGCGCCGGGGCAGGGGGCATCGTTCGGTTACGACGAAACCGATCAGTTGGACAGCGGCTTTCGGGTTGTCGCGCGATTGAAGGCGAGATTTGCCGATACTTCGCCGAGTTGCAACGGCGGGACGAGAGCCGCCTACTTTTGCGCTGGCGTGATCATTCGCATGGTCGCCGTGAGAGACATGCCGATCTGGAATCCGCGGCCTGACTATATTACTCGGGATGGCGTGTCGACCAGCTACATGCGAGCCGATGCCAGGGTGACGCAACTGGCGACTGGTCGTGGCGGAACGGGACTTATCTTCAAGGAGTTTGGTGCTCCCGTCGAGTACCCCCTTACGATGAAGTGTGCATTTCCTGCAAACGCGGCAACTGCATCCCGTCCGGACAGTTGTATGAGGCCAGGGCAAAACCGGTACTGCGATGCGCTTGGCGTTACGACCTACGCAGCATGGGGCGCGTCGCAATGCCCATTTAGCGTGACACCGGCGCAGTTCAACCTCAGTGTGACAGTGCGTCGTGATCATGCCGGAGCCGTCGACGCATGGAACGAGCAGACGATCAAACCGTGGACCCGTGATATCCCCGCGAAGATACCTCTGGAAGCCTTCGTCGCCGTAGGTGACGCCTTTGTCGATGCCCGCACGATCCAACTCGGATACATGAACGCGACGGGGCGTTTTCTCCCCATCGTCCGAGTCAATGCAACGGCGGCCCCCGATCAGATGTTCATCTACGTGCCGGCGGATCAGGTTGGGGGGCAGCCGTAGTGTGCAAGTCGAGCAACGGTGAACGTACCTGTCAGGGTTGACAGTTGTTCGCCGTGAAGCCTGCGTGGCCCAATAGATTCGGGGCGGGTTCACGTGAGGTGCTGTGATGAAAGGTTCGACTTCCCGAAGTGTCGTGAGCCGAAGCGTCGTGCGCACGTGGTCCGTGCTGACGTTTATCGGTATTTTGTTGTCGATAACCTGCACGCTCGCTCATGCAGCATCCGGCGTTGATGTCGCGCAGCTCGTCAATCAGCGATACGACTCGCGTGTCGAACGATGCGCCGTTGACCGTCCGATATGGATGTGTAGCGGTTTGGTGGTTCGTCCGCTGGCGGGCGGCGCGTCGCAGCAACTGGCTGCGCTCACGCCCGAGGAGACGCAAACGCAGTCGGCAGAACTCGCGTTCGTGCGGGGCGATCTTCGCACCTCGTCGCTCGGCGCGACGGCGGGCTTCATTCTGGCGGACGGCTTCACGGCGAGCGGTTGGCAGAAGCCGTACGACGTGCGCTGCGTCTATCCCGTCGACGTAACACCGCCCGGTACCACGGGTGCCCATGGCTGCGATCTGCTCGGCGGCACTACGCCGGTGCCGCCCGACTGGAGTTCGTGCGCAACACACGGCGTCACTGACGCGACGACATGGCTCGCACACTTTGTCGCGAACGGCCAGGCCCCACTTCGGCAGTGTTCCCTGAGCGCTCAGACAGCGACGCAGTTCCACTCAGCCATGCAGGCGCACGGACAAGTCGCCGATTCGCTCGCGCAAATGCCCATGTCGTTGCTGATTCCCGCGTGGAACCCGGCGACACCGGCGACGATTCCCGTCCAGGCGTTCTATTACGACGCCAGCACCCCCGGCCAGTTGGTGCAGGCGCAGCGCTATCAGATGCAGTACTTCACCGCAACGAACGAATGGGTGCCGATCCTTCGTGTGACATTCGCGCCGGGGCAGGGCGCGTCGTTCGGCTTCGACGAAACGGATCAGATGGATGAGGGCTTCCGCGTGGCTGAGCGTTTGACGGACCGATACAAGGACCTCTCGTCGAGTTGCAATGGCGGCAAGGACCCCGCGTTCTACTGCGATGGCGTGCTCATTCGGATGGTGGCGGTCAGGGACATGCCGGTGTGGAATCCGCGTGCTGATTACTTCGATCGTGATGGCGTATCGTTTTCCTATCTGCGAGCAGACGCCAAGGTCACATCGGTGGCGTCTTGGACTGGCGGGACGGGCTTAATCATGAAGGAATTCAACGCGCCCTCCGAACAGCGGTTGATTCTTAAATGCTCGTTCCCAACGGATGCCGGTACCGCGAGTCGTCCCGACAGCTGCATTCCTCCTGCTGGTTATGGGGACCCGAGGTTCTGCGATCAATTGGGCGTCACGTCTTACGCGACCTGGTACGCGCGCTATTCGAATAGCAACATTTGGGGGCACTGTCCGTTTCGCCCTGACCCTGCGTCATTTCAACTCAGTATCACCATCCGCCGCGACTATCCGAGCGACGTGATTATGGGCTACAAGCACAACGAAATAACGATGAAGCCCTGGCCGCGCGACATCCCGGCAAAGCTCCCGCTTGAAGCATTCGTCGCGGTCGGCAACGTGTATGCAGACGCTCGCACCATCCAGCAAGGTTACTTCGGTGCCACCGGACGATTCCTGCCGATCATCCGCGTCAACGTTACCGCGGCCGCTGACCAAGTCTTCATCTACGTCCCCGGCGATCAGATCGGGGCGAATTGATGCTTCGCACAGACGCAAAGGGCCGCGTCACGTTCTTCTGGCGGCATACGGGCAACAACTACTCGATGCTTCCCGAGCATCAGTAGAGATATCGGTATCCAATGCGGGGAGATGACAAATGAAAACGAGCTTAGCGAAAAGGGTTGGATTGGGATGGACGCTTCTGCTTTGGCTGGCGCTTGTCGCATGCACTTCGCCCTCGCCTGGGCCGCAAACACTCGCGCCGCCTGAAGCTGCGAGTGTCCCCGCAGCGGCGGCCGACCCTGCGGCACAGTTGACAACCTGGTACAGCCGGACTGATCAAAATTGTGGCTCGGTAAATCGACCGGCGTTTCTGTGTAGTGGCGCGATGATGCGTGCGACCGATACGAACCCGGCGTTCCTGCCGTGGGACCCCAGCCCGGACAGTCTTCGTAGGGGCGGTGTCTCGTTCGTTTGGCTTCGTACCGATTCCGGGTTCACAAAACTGTATAAGCACGCGAACGGCTACATTCTCTATCCGGGAATGGAGGCGCCAGCCGGCACTCGCGAGATGGAGGTGCTGTGTGCATTTCCGCTCGACGGGGCTACGGATCAGCGTGCCACGGAGCAAGGTTGCGGGCCGGTGGGTTATGACCCGATGGAGAGCCGTTCGTGTGACGTGCTGGACATTACGACAGCGTCGCAATGGGTGACGCACTTCCAGAAGCGGAATCAGCGCGCCTACAACATGTGCGGTTGGAACTTGCGCATCGGGCAGCAAAACACCGCCGACCGGTTTTGGCAGAATATTCTGGCCCATCAGCAGCAACCCCCGGTCGACATCATGGACTGGAACGAGATCGTGATCGGGATCTGGCCGACCGGGTCCGGCGCAACGTTGCCCATCCACTCGTTCTTCTATTTCTCGACCAGTGCCGGCGCGCTTGACGACGCGCAATCCGACCAGCAACGCTATTACCAGGCGTACGGCAAGTTCATCCCGATCGTGCGCGTCGGTATGCCAGTCGACAGCGCGGCGAAGGCGACGTTCAGCTACCTCCCGGCAGATCAGGTCGTTGCACCCGATAACGGTATCGGCACGACCTTGCCCAAGGTGGTGGAAGCTTCCGCAAACAATGGCCTGCGTCTGCTCATTTCCGATTTCTACGAACGCGACACGGTAACGGTCGAAGTGCCGGCCTATCCGGGCATGGCCGCCGGGCAGACGGTGGGCGCGCGGTGGCGCGGGCCGTCTGTGACCTATGACACGCCGATCAAGACCGTGGCAGCCGTCGGTAGCATGACGTTCAGCATTCCGCGAGTGGAGGTGATCGACGCCATCGGCACGACCGTCCCGGTGACATTCAGCGTGAAGCGCGATGCCAATCCTATTGAGCATTCCGGGACGTTGAATTTACAGGTCGAAGCACAGTCGCTGTCGTTGCCCGCGCCGACCATCGATGCAGGCAAAACGCAGGTGACGGTGTCGTTCCCGGGCGCGGTGAGCACCCATAACGTGCAAGTGCGATGGGCGGGCGTGGTGGTGCGCGATACCGAACGTCAGACCGTGGTGCCGGGACGCGCCAACCTGTTCCAGATTCCGGCTGCCTGGGTCAGTGAGAACGCAGGCAAAACGGTGGCGGTGAATTACGCGGTCGGCACGACTTCCGGGGCACGTTATCAGTTCTCGAAAGTGTTGCGAGTGCCTAACTGGCACGGAGGAGCGATTTCATGAACTTGCAAATGCTTGATCGGATGGCGACGACATTATCGTCGCCGATACGCTTTCTCCTGCAGGCCGGCGCCTTTTACTGCCTGGTGCTTGTCGGCTTGCCCGTCTACGCCCTGACCGGAACCGACGTCGCCTATCTCGTCAATCAGCGGTATCAGTCCACCGTGGCGAAGTGCGGCGTGGACCGGGCCGCATGGCAGTGTTCGGGCGTGGTGATGCGTCCTTTATCCGCCGATTCTGGTCTGTCTTTCAGTCAGCTCTCGACGGACGAAGTCGCGTTGCAATCGGTCAACGTGGCGTACATCCGTCGCGATCTCAGGATTGCGGCATTGGCGACGAGCGCCGGGATGATTCTGGCAGACGGCTTTACGGCTGCGGGGCAGGGCAAGGCGTATGAGGTGCGTTGCACCTACCCCTTTGCCCCGCCTATCACGCAAGACGTGCCATCGCATGGCTGCAATGTGGCCGAAAGCGGGCAACCGATACCGCCGGATTTGAGTACGTGTGCGGCATCCGGTGTCACGGACACAGCCGCATGGCTCGCCGACTTCAAGGCACACGGCGAAGACGTCGCGAAACAGTGTTCGTTGAGCGCGACGGTGGCGAGACAGTTCAAAGCCAGCCTCGAAGCACACGAACAAGTGTCGGAGGCGCTCGCCGCAAAACCCAACAGGCTGCTGATCGTGGCATGGGATCCGGCGAAGCCTGCGACGATTCCCGTACAAGCGTTCTATTATGACGTCGCCAACGGCGGCCAGCTCATGCAGGCGCAGCGATACCAACGGCAGTACTTCGAAGCGACGGGGCAGTGGCTGCCGATCTTGCGCGCGTCCATCGGCGGCGCAGGCGGGACCGCCTTCGGATTCGATGAGCGCGACCAGCTCGATTACGGGATCGCGCTCGTGCGCAAGATCAATGCGCGATTTGCCGAGACTTCCGACTGCGGTGCTCAACCGCTTTACGTGTGCAGCGGCGTCATCTTTCGCATCACGGGATACGGGCCCACCTTTCACTCGTGGAACAATAGCCCGTCTTCCGTGACCCTTGACGGCGTAGCGACCGTCTTCATGCGAACGGACTCCCGGACCACAGTGATTCCCTGGGGGTTTGGCGAGGGTTTTGTGTTCGACGTCATCGGCGCGCCGACGCAGACGCCCTTGATCCCACGTTGTGCTTACCCGGCCGACGGGTACACGAACCATCGCACGAATCGTTGCGGTCAGACGTCGAGTCCGTTGAGCGCGTCGTGTGCCGGACAGGGCATTACAACCCTTGCTCAGTGGCAGACGCATTTCGCGCAGGCGAAGTGGACCAATCAGTGTTCATTCGGCATCGATAAGGCTGCCTTCGCGCTCATGGTCGCGGCGCACAGTTCGCTGCCGGTGCCGTCGGTTCCCAAAGAGCACGGGTGGACCGAACTGGTCTTCAAACCCTGGCCAGACGACATTCCCACGCAACTCCCGATTCAAGCCATCTTCTTCACACCGGAATCGCTGGCGGGGGCCCAATACATTCAGCGGGATTACATGGACACAACCGGTCGGTTCCTGCCCATTCTGAAGCTCGACATCGTGGGTTCACCCGATGCGCCGTTCAGCTACAGCGTGGACGATCAGGGAACGGCCGAATAAACAAAAATCCCGCCGAGTGGCGGGATTTTCGTTTGCATCAGTACGCCAAAGCGCTTACTGAATCTTGGCCTTCTTCTCCAGGCCTTCGATGAAGCCTTGCAGCTTCTCTTCCTGCATCTGCTGCACGAGCTGCGGCTTGACGTCGGACAGCGGCGGAATCTGTGCGTCGCGCACGTCGTCCAATTCGAGCACGTGGTAACCGAACTGCGTCTTCACCGGCGTTTGCGAGTATTGACCCTTCTGGAGCTTTTGCAGCGCGTCGGCGAACTCGGGCACGTAGGCGTTAGCCGGCGACCAGTCGAGGTCACCGCCGTTCTGTGCCGAACCCGGGTCCTTCGAGTACTGCTTGGCGAGGTCGGCAAACTTGGCACCGCCCTTGAGCTTCGCAATGATGTCCTTGGCCGTATCTTCGCTCGGCACCAGGATGTGACGTGCGTGATATTCCTTGTCGCCGAACTGCTTCTTCAACTGGTCGTAACGCGCTTGCAGGTCAGCGTCCGTGACCGGCGACGTCTTCTGGAAGTCGGTGATGAGCGCGCGGATCAGCACGCCTTGTTCGGCCAGCTTGAGCTGCTGCTTCACGCCCGGGTCCGAGGCCAGACCCTTGCTGATGGCTGCCTGCGCGAGCACTTCGCGCTTGACCAGTTCTTCGCGCACCTGCTGTTGCAGTTGCGGCGAGTTCGGCTGACCCTGACGGACCATTTCGCGCAACATGGCGTCGGCGCGCGCCACAGGCACCGGCGTGCCGTTCACGACGGCAACGTTCTGGGCGAGGGCGGGGAGAGAGACGGCGGTCAGCGACACGGCAGCGCCGAGCGCCAGTGCCGTGCGGGCGAGTTTCAATGCCATGCTGTTTTTCCTAACGAATGACGAAGGCAAGATTAATCGACGGGGGACGCGTCGCAGGCTGGTTACGCTTCGCCAGGGGCGAGCGCAACGATGGCGAGGGCGTGAATGCCGTTCTGCATCAAATCGGCTAGCGCATCATACACCAGGCGGTGACGCGCAACGCGGTTACGTCCGGTAAATGCCGCAGATACGATACGCACGTTGTAATGACCGCCCGACGCGGCACCGGCGTGCCCGGCGTGCCGCGCGCTATCGTTTTCGAGCGTGAATTCGAGCGGGGAGAGCGCAGCGGTGAGCCGCGCTTCGATTTGCTGTTCCATGGTCATGGCAGAGGCTTCCTGACAGACGACGTTACTCGTCCTGTTTGATGTACTTCGCGAGCCACAGGCTCTGCACGACGATGAACACGACCATGAGGCCCATGCCACCGAAGAGCTTGAAGTCGACCCACGTGTCCGTGGAGAAGTGATAGGCGATGACCAGATTGAGCACGCCCATCGCGAGGAAGAAGAGCGCCCAGCTGAAGTTCACGGCGCGCCACAGATGCTCGGGTAGCGCCATTTGCTTTTCCATCATCGCGCGAATCAGATTCTTGTCGAACATGAGTTCGGCGACGAACAGCGTGATGCCGAAGAGCCAGTAAAGCGCAGTGGGCTTCCACTTGATGAAGGTTTCGTCGTGCAGCAGCATGGTCGCGCCGCCGAACACCACGATGATCGCCAGACTCACCCACTGCATGGGTTCCACCTTGCGGTGGCGAAACCACATCCAGATAACCTGAGCAATCGTCGTGACGATCGCGATGCCGGTCGCCACGTAGATGCCGGCGAATTTGAAGGCGACGAAAAACAGGATGACCGGTAACAGGTCGAAGAGAAATTTCATGAAGTCTCGGCTTGGGGGCTTCGGAGGTTTCCGCGCCCGGCCTAAAGGCCGAAGGCCGGGGCGCAAACCCGCATTATATTTCAAAGGCCCGTGCCGGGAACGGAGAAGCGTGTCGGTTACTTGACGATTTCGATGCGCTTCACGTCGATATCGTTCGGCTTCATGCGGTGGGTGTCCACCTCGCCGATGATGCGCACCAGCGTCTCGGGGGTGATCTGCTGATTCGTCGGCAGATATTTGTCGTCGAGTTCGATCTCGATCGAGCCGGAAGCGTCCTGGAACGTGTAGTGCTCGTGCTTGATCCGGTTGACGATGTGGCCCTCGATGACGGCCTCCATATCCTTCGGGGCCTTGAGCGCTTGCTCGACCGTCACGGCGCGTGGCATGACCGTCGGCGCAGCGATGGTGCCGCCGGCCGTCGCGCCGGCTTGCGGCACATTGATTTGCGCGTGTGCGGGGGCGCTCAGCATGACGCCGCCGGCAATCAGCGAGGCGGCGACGGCGAGGCTAAGGCGACGATCAGATTTCTTGGACATGACATGGGCTCCCAGTAGAAAGTCAGGTGGACGCAAGACTAAGGCCAGAAGTTGCCAATTGCCGGAGAAAATGGGCGAAATTCACGCCATTTCACCGTGTTTCAGCGGCGCGTAGCCGCTTTTTGAAAGCGGACGCCGCAGCGTCCGCTATCCGGAAGATTACCCTCAATCGTCTTTCGGCTTGTCGGACTCGCCCGCTTTGTCCTCAAAGTTCAACGACGCCGAGTTGATGCAATAGCGCAGGCCGGTCGGCTGCGGACCGTCTTCAAAAACGTGCCCGAGGTGGGCATCGCAATTGTGACAGCGCACTTCCACGCGCACCATGCCATGGCTGTAATCGGCGATTTCGTCGATACCGGCGCCTTCGATCGGTTTGGAGTAGCTCGGCCAGCCGCATCCGGCATCGAACTTTTCGGTCGATTCGAACAGCGGCGCGCCGCAGCACACGCATCGGTAGGTGCCGTCCTTCCAGTGATCCCAGTAACGGCCCGTAAAGGCACGCTCGGTCGCCGCGTGGCGGGTGATCTGGTATTCGACGTCGTCGAGTTGGGCACGCCATTCGGCGTCGGTCTTTTCCACTTTGCTCATAGAAGTCTCCTGTGGCGCGCCGATACGGTGTTGGCCACCGTGCGTCGCATACGTTCAGTCGGGTTCAAAGGGATTTAGCGCGTCAGGTAGCCAATGTGGGGACGAAACCCGTCTTTGCAACTACGGGCACACGCCACGTCCGCTTCGCGCCAAACCCAGGAAATTCAGGACGAGCAACTGACTTCCAACTGACCGGCCCAGTCGGGCGGCAGCTCGGCGTAGCGCTCGAATTCGGGCTGTTCGTCATACGGATGCGAAAGCACCTTGAGCAGCGTGTCGACCTCGGAGAAGTCCTTCTCGTTGGCGCGACGAATGGCGACTTCCGCCAGATGGTTGCGCAAGATGTACTTCGGGTTGACGAGCCGCATTGCCACGGCGCGTTTGGCGTCGGTGCTGGCCTCGTGACGCAGGCGCGCGCGGTAATCGCCCGCCCACGCGTCGAATCCCGGACGGTCGATGAACATGTCGCGCAGCGGGGCGTCTGCGTCCGGGTTGTCCAGTTGCAACGTTGCGAGTGTGCGGAACAGATGCGTGAAATCGACGCGTCCTTCGTGCATCAGCTTGAACAGTCGGTTGATAAGCGCTTCGTCGTCGGCATGCGACTCGCGCAGGCCCAGCTTGGCGCGCATGCGCAGGTCGATTTCTTCGGCAAAGCGCGTCTTGAAAACGGGCAGCACCGATTTCGCCTGCTCGACGGCCGCTTCGCCTTCACCGAACAGCGGCAGCAGCGATTGCGCCAGACAGAACAGGTTCCAGTACGCGACGTTCGGCTGCGCTTGATACGCGTAACGTCCCTGCGTATCGGAGTGATTGCAGATGTGATGCGCATTGAAGCCATCGAGAAAACCGAACGGGCCGTAATCGATCGTCAGACCGAGAATCGACATGTTGTCGGTGTTCATCACGCCGTGGCAGAAGCCCACGGCCTGCCAGTGCGCCACCAGCTCGGCTGTCGCGTCGCACACGGCGCTCAGCAGGGCGAGATACGGGTTGGCTTCCTCGCGGCAATGCGGATAGTGGTGATCGATCGTGAAGTCGGCAAGCTGACGCAAGGCTTCGTACTGATCGCCCGCCCAGAAGTGCTCGAAATGGCCGAAGCGGATGAAGCTCGGCGACAAACGCGTGACAACCGCTGCGGTCTCGATCGTCTCGCGGCGCACGGGGGCGTCCGAACCGATGACGCACAGCGCACGCGTGGTCGGCACGCCGAGATGAAACATCGCTTCGGAGCCGAGAAATTCGCGGATCGACGAGCGCAGCACGGCGCGTCCGTCGCCCATGCGCGAATACGGCGTAAGACCGGCGCCCTTGAGCTGAATCTCCCAGCGCCCGCCGGGGCCGTCCGATTCACCGAGCAACAGCGCCCGGCCGTCGCCCAACTGACCGGCCCACACACCGAACTGGTGCCCGGAGTAGACACTGGCGAGCGAATCGCCGCCGGCCAGCGGGGTATTGCCCGCAAACGTGGCAAGGAATTCCGGATCGCGCGCGGCCTCCGGCGACCAGCCGAGCAGACGCGCGGCATCGGCGGAGAAACCGACGAGGTAGGGTTCCGGGAGCGGTTGGGGCGGCAGGCGTGTAAAGAACTCGGAGCCGAGCGTCGCGAAACGGTTCGCCAACGGTAGCGGTCCGAACGGTTTGAGTGATGCGAAAACTGAGGCGGGGCGGTCGGTGGCCGGCATTGGGGACGTTCCTGATGGTGAACAAACATTCTACTTGAGGTGTCCGTTGCTTGCTGCCGGCTTGCGTACACTGGCGGGACGTTGCCCGTGTTGCGCCGCACAAGCGATGAGCGTTGACCGGGCGAGCGTGCACGTCAAGAATGATTTCCGAACACGGCTTTCTTGTCGACGTTCTTGCCGCTGCTCATTCGTTCGCTGTTCAGCCTTTCAATCGATGTTCCCCGACGCATCCCCGTAATTCCGGTTTTTCCGACTTTTCTGGAGATTCGACGTATGGCAACACCGCTCCTCGGTCAGATGATGGCCGCGCCGCTCCTGATTTCCTCGCTGCTCACGCATGCCGCCCGCCATCACGGCGACACCGAGATCGTGTCGCGCCGTGTCGAGGGCGATATCCATCGATATACCTGGCGCGACGCCGAGCAGCGCGCGCGTCAACTGGCTCAGGCCCTGCGCCGTCTGGGCGTGAGCGACGGCGAGCGTGTGGGCACGCTGGCATGGAACGGCTACCGGCACCTTGAGCTGTACTACGCCGTCTCCGGCATGGGCAGCGTGGTGCACACCGTCAATCCCCGACTGTTTCCGGAGCAGATCGCTTACATCGTCAATCACGCTGAAGACCGTTTCGTCGCGTTCGATATCAACTTCCTGCCGTTAGTCGAGACCATCGCGCCGCAGTGTCCGGGCGTGCAGGGCTGGATCGCGATGACCGACCGTGCGCATCTGCCTGCGTCCGATTTGCCGTTGCTTTGTTATGAAGACCTGATCGCCGCCGAAGACGGCGACTTCGCGTGGCCGTCGATGGACGAGAACGCGGCGTCCGGGCTTTGCTACACGTCGGGCACGACGGGCAATCCGAAGGGCGTGCTCTACAGCCATCGCTCGACGGTGCTGCATGCGTTCGGGGCGTCTCTGCCCGATGCCATGTGCATGTCGGCGCGCGACGCCGTCCTGCCCGTGGTCCCGATGTTTCATGTGAACGCGTGGGGCCTGCCGTACTCCAGTGCACTCACCGGCGCGAAGCTGGTGTTCCCCGGCAAGGATCTCGACGGCAAGTCGCTCTACGAACTCTTCGAAGCCGAGGGCGTTACGTTCTCGGCAGGGGTGCCGACGGTCTGGCTCGGGTTGCTGACGTACGTGAAGTCGATTGGGGGCCGTTTTTCCACGCTGGAGCGCACGGTGATCGGCGGGTCGGCTTGCCCGCCCGCCATGCTGCAATCGTTCGAAAAGGATTACGGCGTTCGCGTGATTCACGCGTGGGGCATGAGCGAGATGTCGCCGCTCGGTACGTTGTGCCACCTTCGCAAGCATCATCGCGATCTGCCTGAGGCGGAACAGCAGCACATTCTGGAAAAGCAGGGGACGGCCATCTACGGCGTCGATCTGAAGATCGTGGGGCCCGACGGCGAGGCGTTACCGTGGGACGGCAAAGCGTTCGGCGATCTGTATGCGCGCGGGCCCTGGGTGCTCGATCGCTATTTCCGCGCGGACGCGTCGCCGCTGGTCGACGGCTGGTTCCCGACCGGCGACGTGGCCACCATCGACCCCGAAGGTTACGTGCAGATCACGGACCGCAGCAAGGACGTCATCAAGTCCGGCGGCGAGTGGATCAGTTCGATCGACGTCGAAAACGTCGCCATGGCGCATCCGGAGATTCACGAAGCCGCGTGTATCGCGATTCGTCATCCCAAATGGGAGGAGCGGCCTTTGCTGGTGGTCGTGCGCAAGCCGGGTTCCACACTTACCCGTGAAGACGTGCTGGCGTTCTATCAGGGGCGCGTCGTGAAGTGGTGGATTCCAGATGACGTGGTCTTCGTCGACGAGATTCCGCATACGGCGACAGGCAAGATGCTCAAGCTCAAGCTGCGGGAGAAATTCCGCGATTTCGAGGTGTCGACGTGACGTTTCCGGTTTGAGGGCGGCGTGCACCGTGTGCCGGATCGGAATCTTCCGACGCAGCGATGCTCTCCGTCCGAAATCCAGCATTGACGCCGTTTTTCGGGCGATCCCGGGCCATTCCGGCTGCACGTCCCCTCTATAATGTCACCCTGAATTTCCCCCGATGCGGCGCTTGCGCCGCGTCTTTCATTGGCTTCCCGAAGGAGACGCAGTGCATCTGCTGAGTGCCACCGCAGGCCTCGTGCTGGTGAACGGTGTGAGCTACGGCTTGCTGCTGTTCATGCTGTCGAGCGGACTCACGCTGATTTTCAGCATGCTCGGCGTGCTGAACTTCGCGCATGCCAGTTTCTACATGCTCGGCGCGTACTTTGCTTATGCGTTATCGGGCGCGGTCGGCTTCTGGGCAGCGCTGATCGTCGCGCCGCTGGTTGTCGGCGTCGCGGGCGCGCTGTTCGAGCGCGCTGTCCTGCGACGTCTGCGTGCGCGTGGCGCGCTCGCGGAACTGCTCGCCACGTTCGGGCTGGCCTATGTCGTGGTGGAGCTGGTGCAACTCGCATGGGGGCGTGGGCCGGTCGACTATGGTGTGCCGGCAGTCTTCGACGGCGTTCTCGTTCATGTCGGCGGTATAGCGGTGCCCGCCTATCGTCTGTTCTTGATGGGCCTTGCCTGCGCGATTGCGCTGCTCGTCTGGGTGGCATTTCGTGCGACCCGCACCGGGCTGATCCTGCAGGCGGCGCTCTCGCAGCCGGCCATGACGCAGGCGCTCGGCTACGACGTGCCGTCCCTGTACACAGGGGTGTTCGCGTGCGGTGCGGCGCTGGCAGCCCTTGCCGGTGCGGCAGGCGGCAATGTGCTGGTGACGGAGCCGGGTATGGCCGCGACGGTCGGCAGCGTGGTGTTCGTCGTCGTGGTCGTCGGGGGGCTCGGCTCGCTGGGCGGTGCGTTCGTTGCGTCGTTGCTGATCGGGTTGTTGCAAACCTGGGCGGTGACCAGCGACGCGACACTCGATCAATGGTGGCCGCGCGGCGGGGCCGGTGACGCCGTCTCGCCGCTGTCGTTCCTCTCACCCGTGTTGCATCTGAGCGTTGCACAACTGGCACCGGCCGTCCCCTATCTGCTTATGGTTGCGGTGTTGTTGTGGCGGCCGCGCGGGCTATTCGGCGTGAGGGAGGGGTGATGAACGACGTGATCGTGAACGTGCCGCATGCGCCGCGCGCGAGCCGCGCGTCATGGCGTTGCCGGGCCGCCGTGTGGGCTGCCTTTGCCGCCCTCCTGTGTGCGGCGCCCTGGTGTTTCCCGTCCGACGCGGCGCTGACCCTGATGACGCAAATGGGGACCGCTGTGATTCTTGCACTTTCCTTCAATCTGCTGCTCGGCTCGACGGGGCTGCTTAGCTTTTGTCATGCGACTTATGCGGGCATTGGCGCGTATGCCGGTGTGTGGTGCATGAATCGCATCGGCATGCAGGGGTTGCCGGTGTCGATGGCGCTCGTGCCGTTCGCGGGGGCGCTGGCCGGGGGAGGAGCGGGCGCCACGCTTGGGTATGTCACGACGCGTCGCGCCGGAATGACGTTCGCCATGATCACGCTCGGTGTTGCCGAGCTTGTCTGGGTGATGGCTGCGATGCTGCCCGAGTGGTTCGGCGGCGAGCGGGGTATTCCCACCGACCGCACGCTGGGTGCCGCATGGTTCGGCGTGACGTTTGCGACGCAGCGCGAAGTCTATGGGCTGGTCGCCTTCTGGTTATTTGTCTGCGCGGGACTGATGTTTGGCGTGACGCGCACGCCGCTGGGGTTTTTGGCGCGCGCTGTGCGCGACAACCCGGCGCGGGTCGCATTCCTTGGGCAGTCGCCAGCCGCCGTGCGATACCGCATGCAGATCCTCGCGGCTGCGTTCGCCGGCGTGGCCGGCGCATTGGGTGCGATGAATTTCGAACTGGTGAGCGCCGACACGTTCAGTCTGGAACGCTCGGGCATTGTGCTCGTCTTCACCGTACTGGGCGGGGTCTCGTATTTCGCCGGGCCGATGCTCGGGGCTGTTGTCGGCGTCTTTGCGACGGTCGTGCTCGCCACGATGACGCGGGCGTGGCAGCTCTATCTCGGCGTGGGGTTTCTGGTTGTTGTGGTGTTCGCACCGGGTGGCATTGCCGGCCTGCTCGCGGCGCATTGGCATGCCTGGCGTGACGGCGCACTTCGCAGGCTGTGGAAGCCTTATGCGGCGGTGTGTGTGGGTGTCGCGCTGACAATGTCTGCCGGTGTTGCGATGATCGAAATGATCTATGACGCGCGTCTTGCCGTCGATGGCGTGTCGACCGGCGGCCTGAGCCATCGTCTGGGCGCGGGTGCTTGGATGCTCGTCGTCGTCGCGGGGCTTGTGGGTGGGGGCATCTTGACGTTTGCAGGGCGTCGTCTTCGCCGCAAGGTCAGTGACATTGCCGTGACGGCGGAGGATCGGCGATGAGGCCATTCGTTAAGCGCACAGATCCGGCGGCGACCTCGGCACAGGCGCTGAGCGTTCGAGGCGTTGGTAAAGCGTTTGGACGCACGCAGGTGCTCAACGGGGTCGACCTCACGCTCTCGCCCGGAGAGCGGCTTGCCATCATCGGCCCCAATGGCGCGGGGAAAAGTACGTTGTTCGATGTCATTACGGGAAGAACGCGTCCCGACAGTGGGCGTGTGCTGATGCACGAGCGCGATGTGACGGGCCGCCCGCCCCATGTCATCAGCAGGCTTGGACTGTCTCGCAGCTTTCAGACGTCGCAATTGTTCGGCCAGATGAGCGTGATCGACCATTTGCGGTGTGCGGGTCTTTGGCCGAGCGGTCATCGCTACACGTTCTGGCGGCGTATGCGCGGTCTGGACGATGTGACCCGGCACAGCGAGGCATGGCTCGAACGTCTTGGGCTCGAAGCGCGGCGCGACGTGCCCGCGGGCGCGTTGAGCTACGCGGAGCAGCGTGTGCTGGAGGTCGGTTTGTGTGCGGCATCGGCGGGCGACGTGATGCTGCTCGACGAGCCGACCGCCGGCATGAGCCAGTCGGAGTCGGTGCGCATGGTGTCCCTGATCGCTGAACTGAGCCGTGGGCGTTCGCTGCTCATGATCGAACACGACATGCATGTCGTGTTCTCGCTTGCCGACCGGATCGCCGTGCTGGCGCGTGGTGCCGTGATCGCGTGCGACACACCGGACCGTATTCGCAGCCATCCCGATGTACGGATGGCATATCTCGGAGAATTCGCGGACAGATTCGACGTCGACTCGACGAGCGAGGGTCGCGATGCTTGAGTTGATCGATGTCAAAGCCGGTTATCGCGGCAGTCGCGTGTTGCACGGCGTCACGATGCGGGTCGCACCGGGCGAGATTGTGGCGGTGCTTGGGCGCAACGGAGCGGGACGCTCCACGCTGGCTCGCGCCATCATGGGGCAAGTGGCCCGCGAGGGAGACATCCGCTGGCACGGGCAATCGCTGAGCGCACTGGCGTCACACCAGATCGCCAGACTGGGCATCGGTTATGTGCCGGAGACGCGCGATGTCTTCGGGCCGCTGACGGTGCTCCAGAATCTGCAACTGGGTCAGCGCGCGGTAAAGCAGCGCACGGGGGCGAGCGACGCCGATCGGGCCATGACGGTTGCGGAGGCCTTTGATCGCTTTGAAGAACTGGCACCGCGCCGCGATGCACCGGCCGCTTCGCTATCGGGCGGCGAGCAGCAATTGCTTTCCCTATGCCGGGCCATGATGGCGGGGCCGGACTTGTTGATCGTCGATGAACCGACCGAGGGACTCGCGCCACGCGTGGTGGCGCGTATTGGTCGGATTCTCACGGATCTGCGGGCGACCGGTGTCGCCATTCTGTTGATCGAACAGAAGCTCTCGCTCGCGCTGAGTTGTGCGCAGCGCGTTGCCGTCATGGGGCGCGGAGCGCTGGTTTTCGAGGGCACACCGGAAGCGCTGGCGGCCGCGCACGAGATCCGCCGCGAATGGCTTGAGGTGTAGCGCTGCGCTAGAATCGAACGATCGTCTTGCCGCAACTTGCGGGATCGCGGCACCCCCAAACGACGCCAACACTATAAGGAAAGAGACAAGGATGAGCACGGCTTATGAGGTTCGTGACGGCGTGGCCGTCATCACACTGGAGAATCCCCCGGTCAATGGCCTGGGGCATGCAACGCGTGCCGGCATAGCGCAAGGACTGACGCAAGCCCAGTCGGACGCACAGGTGCGTGCCATTGTGCTGATCGGCGGCGGAAAAGCTTTCTCCGGTGGCGCCGACATCCGTGAATTCAATACGCCGAAAGCCACGCAGAGCCCGCTGCTCGTCGATGTGATCAATGCGCTCGATGCGTGCACCAAACCGGTCGTCGCCGCAGTGCATGCTGTCGCCATGGGCGGTGGTCTGGAACTGGCACTCGCCTGCCATTACCGCGTGGCGTTGCCGGGCGCGCAAATTGCCTTGCCGGAAGTGAAGCTGGGCTTGCTTCCGGGGGCCGGCGGCACGCAACGCCTGCCGCGTGCCATCGGTGTCGCGCGTGCGCTCGACATGGTGGTCACGGGGCGCGTCGTGAAGTCCGAAACGCTCGTCGGTACGCTTTTCGCCGATGTCTTTGAGGGCAATCACGACGATCTGCTGGCGGGCGCCATCGCGTTTGCCAGTGACGTCGCCGACGCCGGGAACACGCTGCCGCGATTGCGCGACGTGGCGATCGAAGACACTGACGGCTCGGCGCAATCGGCCATCGACGCCGCACGAGACAAGGTGCAGCGCGAGCAACCGCATTTTCCGGCACCGCACAAATGTGTGGCAGCCGTCGAAGCGGCGTTGCTGCGTCCTTTCGACGAAGGCGTCAAATTCGAGCGCGAGTGTTTCGTCGCACTGGTAAGTTCGCCGGAATCGAAGGCGCTGCGCCATGCCTTTCTCGGTGAGCGCGCGGCGGCCAAGATTGCGGATGTGCCCGACGATACGCCGGTGCGGAGCATTGAGCGCGTGGCCGTCATCGGCGCGGGAACGATGGGGAGCGGCATCGCGATGACCTTTGCCAATGCGGGCATTCCGGTCACGCTGGTCGATACGACCGAAGCCTCGTTGGCGCGCGGCGTCGAGTCCATGCGTAGCAATTACGCCCGGGCTGTCACGCGCGGCAAGCTGTCGACCGACGAGGCGGAGAAGCGGCTGGCACGTATTCACGGCAGCATCGATTTCGCATCGGTGGCCGACGCCGACCTGATCGTCGAAGCGGTTTTCGAAGACATGGCGATCAAGCAGGTCGTTTTCCGCGAGCTGGATAAGGTCGCCAAATCCGGTGCGATTCTGGCATCGAACACGTCCACGCTGAATCTCGATGCGCTGGCGGAAACCACTTCGCGCCCGGCGGACGTCATCGGCATGCATTTCTTCAGCCCGGCGAACGTCATGCGCCTGCTCGAAGTCGTGCGCGGCGCGCATACGGGCAAGGATGTGCTTGCGACGGTGATGAAGCTCGCCAAGCGTATCGGCAAACTGGCGGTGGTGGCGCGCGTGTGCGACGGCTTCATCGGCAACCGCATGCTCGAACCGTATTTCAAGCAATCGCAGTGGATGGTCGAGCAGGGCGCGACGCCCGCGCAGGTCGATGCTGCCATCGAACGTTTCGGCTTCGCGATGGGGCCGTTCCGCACGAGCGATCTGGCGGGCAACGATGTCAGTTGGGCGATTCGCAAGCGCCGTCACGCCGAGCAACCGGGGATCGTGTATCCGAAAATTGCCGACGTGCTTTGCGAAGCCGGGCGCTATGGTCAGAAGACGCACGCCGGTTGGTATGACTATGCAGAAGGCGACCGTACGCCGCGCGAGTCCGCCAAAGTCGCACAAATGCTCGACGACTATCGCAAGACGAACGGCATTACGCCGCGCGTCTTTTCGGACGACGAGATCGTTGATCGCCTTGTGTACGCACTGGTGAACGAAGGGGCCAGAGTGCTGGCCGACGGAACGGCGGCGCGCGCGTCGGACATCGACATGGTGTATCTGAACGGCTACGGTTTCCCGCTGTGGCGCGGCGGCCCGATGCTCTACGCCGATACGGTCGGACTCGATAAGGTGCTCGCCCGTGTGAAGACTTTCGAGGGCGGCGAGCACGGCGAGGACTGGGCACCTGCCGCACGGCTGGTTGAACTGGCCGACGCCGGGAAGCGCTTCAACGGCTAAGGGAAGGGACGTGACATGAAGCCAATGGACGAAGTGCTGCTCGTGATCGACGTGCAGAACGATTTCATGCCGGGCGGCGCGCTGGCCGTTCCCCATGGGGACGAGGTGGTTCCCGCGATCAACGCGCTGGCGAGTCAGTTCTCTCATGTGGTGATCACGCAGGACTGGCATCCGGCGGCGCACGTGTCGTTTGCAGACAATCACCCGGGGCGTCAGCCGTTCGAAACGATCACGTTGCCGTACGGGGAGCAGGTGTTGTGGCCTGCGCATTGTGTTCAGAACACGTGGGGCGCAGCGTTACACGCGGATCTGCATATTCCGCATGCGCAGGCGGTGGTGCGCAAGGGCTATCAGACGAGCGTCGACAGTTACTCGGCGTTTCTGGAAGCCGACCGCAAGACGCCGACGGGCCTCTCGGGTTATTTGCGTGAGAAGGGTGTCAGGCGCGTGCATTGCGTGGGACTCGCGACGGATTTCTGCGTGGCGTGGAGTGCGCTCGACGCCAAAGCCGCTGGCTTCGATGCGTGTGTGATCGAGCATGCCTGTCGCGCCATCGACCTGCACGGCTCGTTGGCTGCGGCATGGACGGCATTGGCTGCAGCGGGCGTATCACGCGAGTAGATGTGGATAGATGTGAGTAGTCGCGCTTCAGCGCGACCGTAGGATCACCGATGAGAATCAGACGTCGCGCACGCATGTGCGACGTCATTAGTTGAAGACAGGACGATGGACAAGTTTTACCGTAAAGGCCAATGCGGCCGGGGTTCCCGATGAGTGCGCTGACGATTCGTTCGGGGTTTATCGATCATCTGGGCGTCGAGTTGTTGCGCGCCGAGAACGGCGAGTCGGAGTTGCGTCTCGATTTGTCGGCCAAGCACCTCAATAGCTGGGAGGTGATGCATGGCGGCGTTACGATGGCGCTGCTCGATGTTGCGCTGAGTACCGCAAGCCGCAGCGTCGCACCGGAGGGTACCGGTGTCGTGACCATCGAAATGAAGACGAGCTTCATGCAGCCCGGTTCGGGCGAAATGCGCGCGTTCGGCCGATTACTGCATCGCTCGACGACCATGGCGTATTGCGAAGGTGAAGTGCGCGATGCCAACGGTAAGCTCGTCGCCAAGGCGATGGGCACGTTCAAGTATCTGCGACGTCTGGCGGTCGGACGCGAAGTGCACGAGCAACGTCGGCCGGGCGAGCCCAGCGGGGACTGACGCTCGGCGGAGAATGCCGGATGTCACCAAAATCGGGCGCGTCTTAACCGTGCGGCCCGGTCACTCGTTTACGTAGTGCTGTCACGTATTGCAGCCACGGAACGCAGTCACGTAATTCATGCATGTCACTCATGCATGTCATTGATGCGGAGGAAGTCTCATGACGATCAATCGCCAGATTTTGCTGGTCTCCCGCCCGACGGGGGAAGCCACGCTCGACAACTTCCACCTTGCCGCGCCTGAACTGCCGGAACTGGGCGACGGACAGGTGCTGGTGCGCAATTTCTACCTCTCCCTCGATCCCTACATGCGGGGCCGGATGAGCGACGCCAAGTCGTACGCACCGCCGCAGCCGCTCGATACGGTGATGATCGGTGCGACGGTCGGCGAGGTGATCGAATCGCGAAATCCCGACTGGCAACCAGGGGATGCCGTCACGGCCATGTTCGGCTGGCAGGAGTACGGTATTTCGGACGGCAGCAATCTGCGCCGTCTTCACGACACCAGCGTGCCGATGAGCGCCTATCTGGGGGCTGCGGGTATGCCGGGCGTGACCGCCTGGTACGGTCTGAACAAGATCATTGCGCCGAAGGCGGGCGAGACGGTCGTGGTGAGCGCGGCTTCCGGTGCGGTGGGCAGTGTGGTGGGGCAGTTGGCGAAGCGGGCAGGATGCCGTGTGGTCGGTATCGCCGGTGGCGAGCAGAAGTGTGCGTACGTCGTGGAGACGCTCGGCTTCGATGCGTGTGTCGATTACAAGGCGGGCAACGTCTACGACGCATTGCGTGGCGCGGCGCCTGACGGCATCGACGGCTACTTCGAAAACGTGGGCGGTGAGGTGTTTGACGCTGTGATGCGCAACCTCAACGCGCATTCGCGCATCGCGCTGTGCGGCATGATCGCAGGCTACAACGGTGAGCCAATTCCGATGAAGTACCCGTCGCTGCTGCTTACGCAACGTGTGAAGCTCGAAGGCTTCATCATCATGGAACACCTGGACATTTGGCCGCAGGCGCTCAAGGAACTGACCGAAGCGATTTCGGCCGGTGAGTTGCGTTATCGCGAGTCGATGACGCAGGGCATCGAGAGCGCACCCGCCGCATTCCTCGGATTGCTCAAGGGCGAGAACTTCGGCAAGCAGATCGTGCGGTTGGTGTAAGCCTACGGCGAGGTGGCCGGGGCGGTCCGATCATTGAGGCGGGTGAGCCGGCGAAGCCGCCGGATCACCCACGGTCAGGCGCTTTTGACGTCGAACCGGTAATGTCGCAAATCGCGCAATTCGCTCGCGGGTTGCGCAGGCGAGACGGTCGATTCAGTCACTTCGATGACGCCGTCCCGCCGATAACGCAGCAAAGTCGTGCAGCGCGTTCCGTAGGCGGGCGATGCGATAAACGCTGCCGAGAGTTTTTTCTCCCAGTCACGCGTCACACCGGTTTCCGGAAGTGTCTCGTCGGCGGCCTCGGCGGCGTCGCGCATGACTTCCATGAGGGCGAGGTCGTCGGCACCATGCTCCAGCGCTTCGCGCAGTGCATTGCGTCGACTGACCAGCTTGGGCCACGGCGTGTCGAGCAGCGCGTTCGATAAACCGTGAAAGCCCGGCGCGATCGCGTGGGCCACCGGAAGTGCCGTTTGGCCCCCGACTCGCTCCGCTGTCTGCGCATTGCGTGCGAGCGTGTCCCGATTCCCCAACCAATACAATTTGCCCGCCGGCAGATCGCCGGCAAGCAGGTTGAAGCCCGCGTATTCGTGGGCATGCTTCTCGACGCGTGCGAGATCGTCGTCGAACGAGGTCGCATCGAGCATGGCGGACACGAGCAGCCCGCGCGACGGCGAGTCCTTCGGTGTCATCGGTGCCCGGCCGTCGCGGAAGTTGGTCAGCGCGGCGAAGCGTCCCGCCCGATTGACGCCCATCCACGTTCCGCCGCCGCGCAGATCGCGCCCGGCAAGCACTTCGGGTCGATCAGACCACCAATGAAGCGGCTCCGCGGCGCGCTCAAAGAATTCGTCGCGATTGGCGAGCACGATCAGCGGGGTGGCAGCCTCAGGCTGCCAGGAGAAGACGATCAGGCACATGGGGAGGAGGGCGTCGGGATATCGACGAAGCATTCGACGTGGCGCTCGCCCGCCAGCAGCGATGCCAGACCGGATTCGACGACCAATTGCGGCAGCGCCTCGACGAAGTCTGCATCGACGTCGTCGTAACGCTCCATCCAGGTCGTGCCGCCCTTAGCGACATCGTTGGCCGAGACGTCGGCGCGCCATTGAATGCGGCCGCAGACGCCGAAGCGTCCGGCCGTCAATGCAAAGAGGCGCGCGACTGCCTCACGGGCGGCGTCGGTCTGCGTTGTCGAGACACGGTAGTAGACGTAACAGTCCATCGGCGCGGGCCGTGCGGTCGACTCAGGAGGCCGCGGCCGAAGGTGCCGGCGCTTCCGTCGGATCGATGATCTCGTAAGGCAGCTCACTGAATGCCAGCGCCGGGCCGTCGACGGTGCCAAGGCGGACATCGTCGGCTTCGCGCGCGGCGAGTTTCAGCTCGACGAGGACGTCATAACCGCCATTCGGTGCCGGTGCCGCCTGCACGACCATGCCGCAGGGCTGCTCGGTATCGCTCGTCTCGACCAGTTCCTGTCCCGGCACGGGCAGCATGCCGTCAACATGGGCCAGATGGAGCCGGCGCTTGATCGTGCCGCGATACTGGCTGCGTGCGACGACTTCCTGCCCGGGGTAGCACCCTTTGCGGAAGTTCACGCCGCCAACGACTTCCCAGTTGATCATCTGCGGCACGAACTGTTCTTGCGTTGCCGTGGTGACACGGGCCACGCCGCTTTGCACGTCGAGCCAGGACACAAGCGTCGCGTCGACGGCGACGACGCCGTCCGTGCCGACAAGCGAGTTCCAGACTTCGGCGGCCTGCGCGACCGGCACGCTCCAAAGGAAGCGCGAGAGCGAGCGGGCCGTACCGGCGTCGGGCAGACGAATCAGGCTGGTGCCGTTGCCGGGGGCGTCGCTCATCGTGGCGTGTACGGCTGCCAGCGCGGCGGCGGGCAGCGACGCGAACGTACGCGAGAGCACGGCCTCAACGGCCGGGCCACCGACTTGCAGCAGGATGTGCGTGGCGGTGCCGTCCGTCAGCTTCGCCTTCGCGCGCAGCACGAACATCGAAAGACGTTTCTGGACAGCGGCCTGCACAGTGGCGTCGCTGGCGAGATAGATCGTGGCGTCAGCAGACGTGTCGCGCCACATCAGGAAGGTCGCGAGCAGGCGTCCCTTGGCCGAGCAATAGCCCGCCAGACGTGCCTGCACGGGCGACAGTCGTTCGACGTCGCTGGTCAGCTGACCGTGCAGGAACGCGGCCGCGTCGGCACCGTTCACGGCGATGAGGCCGGTGTCGCTCGCCAGGGCGACAAAGCTGCCCGTGCGCAACGCATCGAACTGTGCGGCGCGTGCGTCGGGCGAAATATCGGAAAGAGAAGCGGCTGCCGCGTGCGGCAGAAGATCACGCCATGTGGTGGTCATAAACGAAAGTGCCTGTCAATCTGTGAGGGTTCGGCAAGTCAAAGTATTATATTGGGTCTTCCGCCAGGACGTGCGAGCCCGGTTCGACGCGCAAAATGCGCCACCCGACACCGATGCCGCCACGCGCGCCCGGCAGATGAGTCCCCCGAACCCGCTGTCGTCATCGCGCGACTTATTCTGCAATTCATGTACTTCATCAAACGTCTGTTTGTCCTGTTGATCGTCGCGGCACTGGCGGCCGGCGGCGCTTTCTATTATTGGGCACAAGCGCCGCTGCAATTGGGCAAGCCGACGCTGGACGTCACGATCAAGCCTTACAGCTCCGTGCGCAGTGTCGCCACGCAATTACGCACGGGCGGCGTGCCGGTGCATCCGCTGCTGTTCAATCTGCTCGCCCGCGTGATGGACGTGGGCACCAAACTCAAGTCGGGCAACTACGAGTTTGCGACCGGCATTACGCCCATGGAGGTCATGGACAAGCTCGCACGCGGCGACGTCAACCAGTACGTGGTGACGATCATCGAGGGCTGGACCTTCAAGAAGATGCGCTCGGAGATCGATGCCAACCCGGCATTGCGTCACGACACGGCCGGGCTGCCGGATGCCGACCTGATGCAACTCGTGGGCGCAGATCGCGCGGAAGCCGAGGGCATGTTCTTCCCCGACACGTACCTTTTTCCGAAAGGCACCAGCGATGTCGATATTTACAAGCGGGCTTATCGCCTGATGCAGAAGCGTCTGGACGAAGCCTGGGCGTCGCGCGCACCGGGCTTGCCGTACGCCACGCCGTATGAGGCGCTTATCATGGCCTCGCTCGTCGAGAAGGAGACGGGGCAGGCGGTGGAGCGCGGGCAAGTGGCGGCGGTGTTCGTCAACCGACTGCGCAAGCGCATGTTGCTGCAGACCGACCCGACAGTGATCTACGGCATGGGCGATCTGTACACGGGGCGTCTGCGCAAGCGCGACCTGCAAACGGATACGCCGTACAACACATACACGCGCGCCGGCCTGCCGCCGACGCCGATTGCGCTGCCGGGTGTGGCGTCGCTGGCGGCGTCGCTCAACCCTGCGCCGACCGACGCCCTGTATTTCGTGGCGCGCGGCGACGGTACGAGCCACTTCTCGACCAATCTTCAGGAGCACAATCGCGCCGTGGACAAATATCAGCGAGGTGAGCAATGACGAATTCCCCGGACGCATCGGCCACGGTGCCGGGCAAGTTCGTGACTTTCGAAGGCATCGACGGTGCGGGCAAGAGCACGCACGTGAACGCCTTTGTCGACGCACTGCGTCAGGGCCTTGCCACCGTTGGCCGTGACGTAGTGGCGACGCGCGAGCCGGGTGGCACGCCGCTGGGCGAAGCGCTGCGTAAGCTCGTGCTCGACGAGCCGATGGATATCGAAACCGAAGCGCTCCTGATGTTTGCGGGCCGCCGCGAACATTTGGTGAAGGTGATCGAGCCCGCGCTCGCACGCGGTGACTGGGTCGTCTCAGATCGTTTTACCGATGCGACGTTTGCCTATCAGGGCGGCGGGCGTGGCCTGTCGCGCGAGAAGTTGTCGATTCTCGAGCGCTGGGTGCAGGGCACGCGTCAGCCCGATCTGACGATTCTGTTCGATCTCGATCCGGCGATTGCCGCCGCGCGACTCGCCGGCGCTCGTGCGCCCGACAAGTTCGAACGCGAGTCGGCGGCATTTTTCACCCGGGTGCGCGAGGAGTATCTGCGTCGTGCCGAGGAGTCGGCACGACGCATCGTGCTGATCGATGCGGCGCAAAGCATCGACGCCATTGCCGAACAACTCGCCGACGTATTCGCCCGGCTGGGATTGCCGGGGCACTAAGCCACACTACGCAACACTGAGCACGCTTCCGGGAAGGGACGGACTTCATCCGGTTTTCCCCGACGCGCGCATAATTCGGGTATCCGCATCGATGCAGCACCCGAAATATCTGCAACATCCGGCCAAGGAGCCCACATGCTGTATCCGTGGCAGTCAGAGGACTGGACACGCCTTAACGACCTGCGTACCCAGATGCCGCACGCGCTGCTTTTGCAGGCGGTGCCGGGCATAGGCGAAGTGGCGCTCGCGCGGACGTTCGCGCAGGGACTGCTGTGCGAATCGCCGCGCGCCGATCATCTGCCGTGCGGTACTTGCGGCGCATGTCAGTGGTTCGCGAGCGGCAATCACCCGGACTTCCGCGTGATTTGCCCCGAAGCGCTGGCCGAGACGCTCCCCGGCGCTGAAGCGCGGGCAGAGGCCGACGGCGACAAGAAGACGAAAACCCCGAGTAAGGAAATCAAGATCGAGCAGGTGCGCGAGGTCATCGACTTCGCGAGCCTTGGCTCGCATCGTCAGGGCCGTCGCGTCGTGCTGCTGTATCCGGCCGAGTCGCTTAACGTGCATGCGGCGAACGCCTTGCTCAAAACGCTGGAAGAGCCGCCCGAAGGTGTGGTGTTCCTGTTGGTGACGACGCAACCCGACCGCCTGCTGCCGACGATTCTGTCGCGCTGCCGCCGGCTGGTGCTTACACGTCCCGACGGCGCTCAAGCCACGCAATGGCTGATGGGTGAGGCGGGCCTCAACGCCACCACGGCCGCCGCTGTGCTCGCGGAAGCCGGCGGCGCACCTCTAGCCGCGCGTGCGCTGGCCGAGCCCGACGAGCGTGGCTGGCGCGACTGGCTGCTGGGGCAGCTCGCGGAAGGTGGCGCTATCGACGCTTTCGCCTGCGCCGAACAACTGCACAAGGGCAGCCTGCCGGGCATTCTGGAGACGTTGCAACGCTGGTGTTTCGACGTACTCGCCGAGCGCATGGCCGGTGCCGTTCGTTTCTTCCCCGCGCAGGCACAGGCGTTGCGTCGCTGCGGCGATGCGACCGACGACGTCCGTCTGCTGGGCTTCCTGCGCGAACTGGCGCAACAGCGTCAGGTGCAGAATCACCCGCTCAATACGCGCGTGCTGCTCGAAGCGCTTTTCCTGCAATACAAACAGTTGTTCGGTGGCCCAGCATCGCTTTGATGCCAGGCACCGGCAACCGATCGCACATCATGTTCATCGATTCGCACTGTCATATCAATTTCCCGGAGCTGGCCGAGCAGATGCCGGACCTGCTTGCCCGCATGCGCGAGAACAAGGTCAGCCACGCGCTGTGTGTCTCCGTCGATTTGCCGACGCTGCCGCAGGTGCTGGAGATCGCGGCGCAGCACGAGAATGTCTATGCCTCCGTGGGCGTGCATCCCGACTATGAGGACACGCCCGAGCCGAGCGTCGACGATCTCGTGCGTCTCGCGGCCACACCGAAGGTCGTCGCCATCGGGGAGACCGGTCTCGACTACTACCGGCTCGAAGGCCGCAGCATCGAAGACATGGAATGGCAGCGCGAGCGGTTTCGTACGCACATCCGAGCCGCACGCGCGACCGGCAAGCCGCTGATCATTCACACCCGTTCGGCCGCAGACGACACGCTGCGCCTCATGCGTGAGGAGGAGGCGGGCGAACCGGCCGGCGTGATGCATTGCTTCACCGAAAGCTGGGATGTCGCGAAGGGCGCGCTCGATCAGAACTTCTACATCTCGTTCTCCGGCATCGTCACGTTCAAGAGCGCGCGCGATTTACAGGACGTTGCGCGTCGCGTGCCGCTCGAGCGCATGCTCATCGAAACGGACTCGCCGTATCTCGCGCCGGTGCCGTATCGCGGCAAGCTCAATCAGCCGGGGTATGTCCGCCATGTGGCGGAATTCATCGCGGATTTGCGCGGTGAACCGTTGCAGAAGATTGCCGAGGCGACCAGCGAGAACTTCTTCCGTCTCTTTTCGACGGCGAAGCATTGAACTCGCATCGCGCGTAGCTTTCGAACCGACGTTTTTTCGTTGACGTTTTTGCCGACGCTTTAGCCGACGCCTTTTCCCGAATTTCCCGGACGACCGACAGGAGCCTCCGATGCGTAAATTTTCGATGATCCACGTCTTCACGCTGCTGAGCGTGTTGTGGCTGACGGCATGTGCTACGGCCGCGACCTCCAATACGTCGCTGGTCAAAGCGGTGGTGTTCGACGACACCAAGGCCGTGCAACAGGCCCTCAAAGCGGGTGTCGATCCGAATACGCGCGACGAGAAGGGCGATCCGCTGCTGGTGATTGCGATGCGCGAAAAGTCTGTGGGCGTCGCCAAACTGCTCATCGACGACAAGCGTACCGATCTGGATGCCACGAATCACGCGGGCGAGAACGCCATGATGATCGCGTCGCTGCAAGGCCTCACGCCGATGGTGAAGCTCCTGATCGACAAGGACGCCGAGGTCAACAAGAAGGGCTGGGCACCGTTGCACTACGCGGCGACGAACGGTCATGACGACATCGTGCAAATGCTGCTCGATGCGTCGGCTTACGTCGATGCGGAATCGCCGAACGGCACGACGCCGCTCATGATGGCAGCGCGCGGCGGCCACATCAGCACGTGCAAGGTGTTGCTCGACGGTGGGGCAGACGTTCGTCTCGCGAACCAGTTGAAGATGACGGCCATCGACTTTGCGAAGCAGGCCAATCAGAAGGAAATTGCGGACGGTCTGAGCAAGCGTCTGGCGCAACTGCCGCCGCTGCCTGCACCGGCCCGATAAGCGCCCCTTTGATATACCCGCTGCCCCCGGGATCGCCGGGGGCAGTTTCGGGGCAGTTTCGGGGCACTAAGGCGTCTTGTGCGGCGCGCCGTGCCTGCCGGCACCGGCGAGAAACGCCCGGGCACCGGCGACGCCTTCCGAGAACACAACCTCGTGTCCGGCAGCCCCTTCCTGACGTAGCGCGGCGTCCAGCGGCAGATCCCACTGTGCGTAGGCCGCCCGGCGGTCAGCGCGCAGTGCGCCTTGCGGTAACTCGGCAAGCTGATGCGCCAACGCAATCGCGCCGTGACACGCCATGCCTTCCGGCACCAGCCGGTTCACCAGTCCGATCTCGAATGCCTCCTGCGCGCCCACTGCGCGGCCGGTCAGGATCATGTCGAGCGCGCGGCTCATGCCGATCAGCCTTGGCAGACGAACCGTTCCCCCATCGATGAGCGGCACCCCGAAGCGTCGGCAGAACACGCCGAACGTGGCGGAGTCGTCCGCGACGCGCAGGTCGCACCATAGCGCCAGCTCCAGTCCGCCCGCCACGGCATGACCCGTGACCGCCGCAATCACAGGCTTGTCCAGATGACGCCGCGTAAGACCCATCGGGCCATCGCCGCTGCCGTCGGGCGTCACGTCGTTGCGGCGTTCGGGATCGTCGAAGGCGGAGAGATCCGCGCCGGCGCAGAACGATGCCCCCTTGCCGCAAAGCACCGCGACGCTTGCGTTCTCGTCCTGTTCGAAGGCGAGGAGCGCGTCGCGCAACGCCGCCGCCATGGGACGGTCGACAGCGTTGCGACGGGTCGGGCGGGCAAGCGTGATGAGCGTCACCGGCCCGTCGGTCTCGACTTCGACGAGCGGGGTGTCGGCAGGGGGTGAGGTGTGGCTCCGTTGGCGCATGGCATGCCTCCCGTGGGCGTCGTGCACGGCCGTCCTGCACGTCCTACGTTTTGCCCGAATCCGTTTGCGTCGGACCGGTGCAGGACCGGCAGTCAGGCCGCGGCGGGTTGTGCGCAGCGCAACAAGGCCGGTGTCGCGGCCGCGGGCGCGCGCAGATCGGTAATGAATCGGTCGCGCCACGTCGACAGGTTGTGCTCGCGCAAGGTACTCATCATGCTCTCGTGACGCGACTGACGCTCGGACAGCGACATGTTCAGCGCCGAGCGCAGGGCTTCGGCCATGCCGTCGATGTCGTAGGGATTCACGATCAGTGCGCCGTCGAGCTCCTGTGCCGCCCCTGCAAAACACGACAGCACCAGCACGCCCGGGTCGGCCGGATCCTGCGAGGCGACGTATTCCTTGGCGACGAGATTCATGCCGTCGCGCAACGGCGTGACGTACCCCACCTGCGACGCGCGGAAGAACGACATCAGAACTTCGTGATCGTAGCGCTTGTTGATGTAGCGTAGCGGTGTCCACGCCAGGTCCGAGAATCGGCCGTTGATATGACCGGCCTGCGTTTCCAACTGACGCCGGATTTCGCCATAACCCGCCACGTCGGAACGGCTCGGGGGCGCGACCTGAACGAAGCTCACCGTTCCTTGCTGGTTCGGCCACAGCTCCAGCAGTCGTTCGAACGCGCGAAAGCGTTCCAGCATCCCCTTCGAATAATCCAGACGGTCCACGCTCATGATGAGCTTGCGTTCCTGCAACCCTTGCTTCAGATCGAGGATGTGCTTGACGGTCGCGCGTGCGGTCGCCTGTTTCTGAATCTCGTCCGGATACACGCCGATCGGATAAACACCCGTGCGCAGGGTCCGTCCGTACGCGGTGATCGTGCCGTCGCTGCCCAACGTGGCCCCGGCGTGCCGGACCAGATAGTCGGTGAAGGCGGTGCGGTCCGTCTCGGTCTGGAAGCCGACCAGATCGTACTCGCACATCGCGCGCACGAGCGCCTCATGCGGCGGCACCGTCATCAGGACTTGCGGTGACGGGAACGGAATGTGGAGAAAGAAGCCGAGCCGCTGCTTCAGCCCGATCTGACGGCACGCCTGCGCGAAGGGCAGCAGATGGTAGTCGTGCACCCAGATGAGATCGTCTTTCTTGAGGAGCGGTGCGAGCAGCGCGGCGAAGCGCGCGTTGACATGGCGATAGCCGTTGTAGTCGTCGCGTTGATAGCGCGTGAGGTCGTCGCGGTAGTGAAACGTCGGCCACAGGGTCGCATTGGAGAAGCCGCGGTAGTACGTGTTGTAGTCGCGACGGGTGAGCGGCACGGTGGCGAAGGTAACGTTGTTGCGATGCGCGATCTCAGGGGCGGTGGCGGGTTCCGCGTCGATCTCGCCATTCCAGCCGAACCACATGCCTCCGGTGTCCTTGAGCGCATCGAACACGCCGATGGCCAGGCCGCCGGCAGTGGGTTTGCCCTCGGTCATGGGCGCAACCCGGTTCGATACGATGACTAAGCGACTCATACGTCTGTCTCCTGTGAAGGTTGAGGCGGGGCCGGGGAGGTGTCTCCGTGCAGCGTGAGCAGCCAGGCGGTGAGCGCCTCCGGCGAAGGAAGCCGATACTGCGCGCAGGTCTCTCCGTCCCCGATCTTGATCGTGATGCCACCCAGCGCATTCACGTCCGCAAAACCGGCCTCGTCGGTGAGGTCGTCACCGGCAAAGAACGGCGTTCGACCCGCAAACGGGGCCTCGTTCAGTAGTGTCGTAATGGCGCGGCCCTTGCTGACATTGCGCGGGCGCAATTCGAATACGAGCTTGCCCGGCTGTAGCGAGAACCGGTCGGCGTGCAGATCGGCCAGCGCACGCATGGTGTCGCGCGCCACACCGGCCAGTTCGGGCGCGCCGCGATAGTGCAACGCCAGTGCACAGCCCTTGTTCTCGAGTAACAGCCCCGGATGCTGCGCGACCAGCGCTTGCAGCGGTGCGGCCATGGCGGCGATGCGTTCGGTGTCGGCGGCGTGGCCTTCAGCACGCGCGAGTTTGCCGTCTGCATGACGAATCTCCGCACCATGCAGGCCCGCAGCCGGGACATGCAGCGGGGCGAGCAGGCCGTCGATGTCATCGATGGCGCGCCCCGACACGACAGCGACTGCACCTTTCGTACGCTCGATCAGGCGGGTGAGCACACGAGCCGTGTCGTGGGGCAATTTGACCGCGTCCGGACGCGCCGCCAGCGGTGCCAACGTGCCATCCAGATCGAAGAAGAATGCCACCGTGGCAATGTTCACGGCGTGCTGCTCAGGCGGTCGGGCGGCGTACGCAGGCGCAGACGCTGCTGATGAGGGGGCCGTTGGCGTCACGCTGGTGACGGGCGGGGAAGACGTGGTGGGTTGCATGGCTCTCCGTCGCTGTCGTGCCGCGGGGCGACAGGTCGTTCCAGGGCCAGCAGGAGGGCTAGGGATTGGGCAGACGAGGCGTGACGCGCGGCGGTATTTGAAGGGCGGGAGCGCGGACATCCGCGCGGGATGTATTCATCCTAACCGCTCAAAAAGCGACAAGGCGTCGTCCGATGTATGAAATTCCTGTCAGATGACACCTACAGGGGCCGCGGCGGACATTTCACGTGGTCTTCAAGACGAAGAAAGGTAAGTAGGTATTGAATATGAGAATCGTTTGCAATAACATTCGATAATTGCCGCATAGTGCTCCATCCGGGGATTGCGGCACGGCACACCTGCCACGCACGCGCCACCACCGGCGCACGGACGTGCGTCGGACGACAACAATGATGAAAAGACTGTGGTTTCAACTGCACTGGTTCTTCGGCATTACGGCCGGGCTGGTGCTTGCGGTGGTTGGCCTGACCGGCGCGCTGCTTTCCTACTACGAAGAACTCACCCGAGCCTTTAGCCCGGGTGTCATGACCGTGGCCGTGCGCGACACTGCGCCTTTGACCGTTCCCGAACTTGTCGCACGCGTGCATGAGGCCGTACCGGATCGCCGCATTTTGCTGATGACGGTGATGCGTAATCCGGAGGACGCCGTCGGTGTGCGGCTCTCCATCGGTGATGGCACGCGCGGCGAGACCTATTTCGTCGATCCGTATACCGGACAGATGCTCGGCCGTTCGCAGGCCGATGTCGTTTTCCGCTTCATCATGGACATCCATCGTTTCCTGACGGTGGACGGCATCGGCAAGCAGATCACGGCGGCTGCAACGTTGCTGCTGTTCCTGCTCGCGCTCAGTGGCCTGTATTTGCGCTGGCCGCGCCGGATCGGCAACTGGCGTGCGTGGTTCCATATCGATTTCAAGAAGCAGGGACGTCCGTTCCTGTGGAATCTTCACGCCGTGATCGGCACGGTCGTGCTGGTGCCGTATCTCTTGTCGGCGACGACGGGCCTTTATTGGTCGTACGACTGGTGGCGCGGCATGCTGTTCTCGATGGCCGGTGTTCAGCAGCCTGTGCGGAACAAACAGCCCGAAAAGCCGAAGATGGCGAAGCAGGGCGATGCGAATGCCAAGGGCGAGCGCAAGAAGGCGCTGCCCGATCTCGCGTCGACCTCCGCAGACGACATGAGCACCGTGTGGGACAGCTTCGTCGCGCGCGTGCCCGATTACACGAAGGTCTATCTGCGTCCGTCGCAGAAGCCGGGTGGTCCGCTGCAAATGACATGGCTCGACAAGTCCGTGCCGCATGAGCGTGCGTTCAGCCGGATGGACATCGAGCCGTTGTCGGGCACGATTCGTAACGAAGAGCGTTACGCGCAGAAGACGACCGGCGGCCAGTTGATGACGAGCATCTACGCGCTGCACCGTGGCAGTTTCTTCGGGCCGGTGGGCATCGTCGTCATGATGCTCTCGAGCCTGATGATGCCGGTGTTCTTCGTCACGGGCTGGATGCTTTATCTCGACCGGCGCAAGAAGAAGCGTGCGCTGGCGGCGTCGCGCCCGGCGCAGGGTGCCGATGGCGTGAATGGCGCAAACGGTGCAAATGGTGCGAATGGCGTGAAAGCACCGTCGAGCGGCGGTTCGTTCGCTGACGAAGGCGTGTTGATTGGATACGCAAGCCAGAGCGGCGTGGCCGAAGGTCTCGCCTGGCAGACGGCCGGTATGTTGCAAGGGGCCGGTGTGCCCGCACAGATTCAGCCGTTGGCGCGTATCGGACAGGCCCAGCTCGGCGCGGCCAAGCGCGCGCTGTTCATCGTCAGCACGTTCGGCGACGGCGAGCCGCCCGATAGCGCCCGTCGTTTCTCCCAACAACTGATGAATCAGGCAATGGCGCTGCCCAAGCTGCGCTTTGCCATGCTCTCGCTGGGCGATAGTCATTACGACACCTTCTGCGGTTTCGGCCGCAAGCTCGATGGCTGGCTGCGTGCGCAGGGCGGCGTGGCGGCGTTCGAACCGATTGAAGTCGACCGCGGCGACCCGGGGGCCTGGGCAAGCTGGCAAGAGCGTCTGGGCGAATGGCTCGGCCGTCCGCTGGTGGCGACGAAGGCAGAAGACAGTCCGCGCTTCGCGTCCTGGGCGCTTGCCGAGCGCGAAGTGCTCAATCCGGGCAGCACCGGTTTGCCTGCCTACCATCTCGCGTTCACACCGCCGCAAGGCGCGCAGTGGGTTGCGGGCGATCTGGTCGAGGTACTGCCGCGCCATACGGCCGCACGCATCGACGCGTTCCTCGCGGGCAGCGTGTGGGCGTCGGATGTTCGCGTGAGTGTGGCGGGGCGCGAGGCGTTGCTGGGTGAGGCGCTGCGCGAGCGCGTGCTGCCCGACGCTGCACCGCCCGCTGGCGTCGACTTGCAGGACTGGCTCGAACGTCTGGCACCGCTGCCCGAGCGTGAGTATTCGATTGCGTCGACGCAGGACGAGGGCAATCTGATGCTGCTCGTTCGCCAGACGCGCAATCTCGACGGTACGCTGGGGCTGGGTTCCGGCTGGCTGACGGACGGCATGGGGCTGGGTGATAGCGTGACGATGCGCGTGCGTCCGAATCCGGGCTTCCACGGTCCGGCAGACGCGCAGGGCATGATCCTGATCGGCAACGGTACCGGACTCGCCGGGCTGCGTGCCCATCTCTCGGCGCGCATCGCCAAGGGCCAGGTTCGCAACTGGCTGATCTTCGGTGAGCGTCAGGCGAGTCACGATGCCTTCCACGACGCGACGTTGCGCGCGTGGCAGGCGCAAGGCGGCATCGCGCGTCTGGATCGCGTCTATTCGCGCGATCAGGCCGAGCGGATCTACGTGCAGGACCATGTCCGCCGGTCGGCGCAAGAGATTGCTAGATGGGTGGCCGATGGCGCTTCGATCTACGTCTGCGGCAGCCTTGCGGGCATGGCACCCGCGGTCGACGCCGCACTGGCCGAGGCCATCGGCGCGGACGTTCTGCTGGACCTCTCGGCACAGGGACGCTATCGCCGCGACATCTATTAGACGTCTACCGGTGGTGTGCTAACGTAGTGAAAGGGCTCGATATTTATCGGGCCCTTTTTCCATCGACGCATCGACGCATCGGCACATCGGTGACTGCAGGAGGCGCAATGACGACAACGTGGCAAATCGTGGTGCACGGGCTGGTGCAGGGCGTGGGGTACCGCGCGGCGTGCGTGGTCGAGGCGCGCAGGCTCGGTCTGGCGGGATGGGTGCGAAATCGTCGCGACGGCACCGTGGAAGCCATCGCTCAAGGCGAGGCTGCGCAGTTGCTGGCGCTGTGCGAATGGATGCGTGAGGGGCCGCGAGGGGCGCAGGTGTCGTCGTGTGACGTCGACAAGGCGTGGGTGGCAGAGTCGCCGCTCAAAGGTTTCGAGCAGCGCGCCAGCATCTGACGTTTCACCACACCTGTAGCATTCGAAGGCCCCGCCGCGAGCCCACCGAAGCAACGGCGGGCAGGGCGGGGCGGTACCTCAGGACTTTTAGGCGGCGAGTGCTAACGCGCCCGGCGCGCCGACCGAAGCCGTGCCACCTGCGCTGTGCGACGGCGCATGGCTGGCCTCGTGCGACGACAAACGGAACAGCGCCACCGATTCGCGCAGGCGTGCGGCCTGCGTTTCGAGCGCGGCTGCGGCGGCCGAGGCTTCTTCGACGAGCGCCGCGTTCTGCTGCGTCATCTCGTCCATCTGCGTGACGGCCATGTTGACCTGCTCGATACCGCTCGACTGCTCTACGCTGGCAGCGGAGATCTCGCCCATGATGTCGGTCACGCGTTTGACGGACTGTACGACCTCCGCCATCGTCGATCCGGCACGCTCGACCAGACGCGTTCCGACCTCCACCCGATTGCCCGACGCTTCGATCAATCCCTTGATTTCCTTGGCGGCCGACGCGCTGCGCTGCGCCAGCGTGCGCACTTCACCCGCGACCACGGCAAAGCCGCGACCCTGTTCACCCGCACGTGCCGCTTCGACGGCTGCGTTCAGCGCCAGGATGTTCGTCTGGAAGGCAATGCCGTCGATGACCGTGAGGATGTCCGAGACCTTTTGCGAGGCTTCGGCGATATCGCGCATCGTCGTCACGACTTCCTGAACGACGTCGCCGCCGCGCGAAGCGGTTTCCGAGGCCGTTACGGCCAACTGGCTTGCGGCGCGTGCGTTCTCGGCATTCTGTTTGACGACGGCGGTCAGCTCTTCCATGCTCGCGGCCGTTTGCTCCAGCGACGACGCCTGCGATTCCGTGCGACGCGACAGGTCGGCATTGCCGTCGGCGATCTCGCGGGCGCTGCCGTGAATGGCTTCCGTGCTCTCGCGCACCGTGCCGACCGTGCTGGCCAACCCGTCGCGCATACGACCGAGTGCGCCGAAAAGCTGGCCCATCTCGTTACGCGTGCGTTGCTCGATGCGCTGACTCAGATCGCCGGCGGCCATGCGCTCGAAGTACGCAATGACCTCGCGGATCGGGCGCAGGACGGCGCGTGCCAGCATGGCGCGGCCCCACAGGGCAAGCAGCAGCGCGAAGACGAGCGTGGCACCCATGGCGATGCGCATGACGTTGTAGCGTTGCTGAGCGGCGTCGTAGCGCGCTTTCTGACGTGCGACCTGGATGTCCTGAAGCTCGCGCATGAGCGAATCGACACCGTTATAAGCGGCCGGTGCGACGCGTGCCTGAATTTGATGGAAGCCGGCGACATCGCCTTGCTTGAGTGCGTTGAGCGCGGGCGTGATCACCTTTTCGAAAAAGGCCTTACGCTTTTCGTCGGCCGACTTGGCCAACTCCGCTTCGTGCGCATCTTCTTTGGGACGTTTCAGATAATCGTTCCAGAGGGCGTCCGAAGTGGCGATGTACTGGGTGCCTCGTTTGAGGACTTTGTCCGATTCTTCGGGGTTGGCTCCGAGGCTGACGTACGACGCATAGGTCGCCATCGACAGGCGGGTCCGGAGAATTTGCTCGCCGGTTCCCTTGAGTTCGGCCAGGGCGGGGGTATCTTCCGTGGCCATCTTGCTCAGGGAATCGTTGCTGGAGCCGAGCGCCCAGAGGCCCAGCACGCTGGCGAGGACGAGAAGTGCACCAAGCAAACCTAGGACCAGTGTCAGGCTGGCCCGAATCGTAATGTTCTTATACATATTGATCGATGGATTGAATGCCCAGGCCGCGCCAGGAGATTGCGGGCCTCCCCGTCCATCGGTGAGTGCAAGACAGGGCATAGGGATTATCGGCATATGAGAAGCAGAACTTGAGCCATTCGGCCTCGGGGGATTCCGAAAGTGGGCGTGCGCGGGAAAAAGTTCGGAATTTGCGCAGTCGCAAATGTCATGCAAACGGCCAGACTTAAAGGCTGTTTCACTTTCTTCAGTACGCCGAAGCGCGTGAATCGTGATGCGGCGTCAATGACCCGATGAATCCCGACAAATTCAAGTTCAGAAACAGAAGTGATGGACGTCATGCCAACCCCGCAAGCCCCGATTCGCAGGCGTATGAATCGGAGGGTGATTGCCTCCCGGAAGGCTTGGTAAGGAACGCTGCCGAATGTGGCTCGGCAGACGCCGGCACGTTCCGCATGGCGCTGGTGCACGAGTTGCGTGCGCCACTTCAGGTGTTGCAGGGGCATCTCGATGCGCTGTGGGACGACGCTGGGGAGTTCGCTGGGGCGGTAGATGCTTTAGGCGCGGTAGGCGCAGTAGGCGCAGTAGGCACGTCCGCGCCGCGCGAACGGCTGGGCAACATGCGAAGCATGCTCGACGTGCTCGCCGGGGCCGTGGACGATGTCCTGTCCCTCGGACAGGACGACGTGACGCAGTTGCCGCTGCGAGAGTCGGTGTTCGAGGTACGCCAGAATCTCGACGCCGAAGTCGATGCCTTTGCCGAGTTGGCGCGTCGCAAAGGGCTCGATCTGACGTGTGAGATTGCAGACGCAGTGCCCGTCTTTTTGTGGGGCGACGGCGCGCGTCTGCGCCAGATTTTGCGTGCGTTGATCGACAACGCGTTGAAGTACACCGTGTTCGGTGGTGTCGCGGTGCGGGTCGCGTGGGCGTGCGAGGCGGGGGAGGATAGTGCCTATCTGCCTGCTGACGATGACACCGCCCGCGCCCCGCATCTCACCATTTGCGTCACGGACACGGGGCCGGGCATTCCGGCAGGGATGGAAAACGCGGTTTTCGCCGCGTTTTCGCGCGAGCAAACGTCGGTGAAGGGCACGGGGCTTGGGCTTTGGGTCGCGCGACAGTGGACGTCGCGTCTGCGGGGCACGCTCTGTGCCGAGCCGTGCGCGTCCGGTGCGCGATTCCGATTGTCGGTGCCACTCGCTTTGCCGGGGGGCGGTGCGGAGGTCGAGACCAGGGATGACGCGCTGGCCGAGCGAAGGGCAACGTTGCCGAGGGCACCGACGCAGCGGCCCGACAAAGAGGTCGTCGAAGTGGCCGTGCGTCCCGGATTGCAAGCGTTAGTCGTAGACGATCACGTAATGAATCGGAGGATTCTGGCGGATCAGTTGGCGTCGCTGGGATGTCACGTCGCCAGTGCGCAAGACCTGACAGACGCGCTCGTGCAATGGATTGCGCTCGACGTCGATGTCGTGCTGACTGACGTTCACCTCGAAGGCGTGAGCGGTCTGGCGCTGGCGAAGACACTGCATGCGCTCGCCCCGATGCTGGGCCGTCGTGAGCCGGTCGTATTCGCGGTGACGGGTTCGGTCGTGGAGGCGCGTGCCGCCCGGGAAGCTGGGTTGGATGGCGTGTTGACGAAGCCGGTTTCGCGTCAACGACTGTCGCAAACACTGGCGGTGCGGTGGCCTGCGTTGACGCAGGGCGAAGACGATCTCGTGCCCGATGTGATGCATCGCGACGTCAGCAACGCGACATCGGAGGCGGTCCTGCCGTTCAGCCACGAGAACAGTTCACCGAAATCGCGGTCGGCGCTAAGGGATGACCCCTACGCGCGCCGCATGATGCGAGATGAAATGGCGAAGGATCTAGCCCGCTTTCGCCGTCTGCTGGCGAGGCGCCGTCGCGAGGACTTCGAAGCTGCTCAGGGCCTTATTCATCGCATGCGGGGCGCGTGCCGCATGTTCGGCGATCCTGAGTTGACCGAGCGATGCGACCGGCTCGCCGAAAAGCTGGCGAGCTGCCGGTGCACCGCGCTGGGTCAGGGGGACGACGGGTGATCGGAAAGGATGAGAGGGATCGGGAAGGTCGAGAGGCGTCAGATATAGCGCCAAACGGCGAGGTAATGACAGACGGTGCCGCCGATGGCGAAGATGTGCCAGACGAGGTGCCCGAACTTGATGTGTCCGTCGAGCGAATAGAAGATCGCCCCGACGGTGTAGGCGGCACCACCGGCATAAAGCCATCCTGCACCGGGGCCGGGAATGGCGGCCAGCACCGGACCGGCGACCAGGACGGCCATCCAGCCTAACCCGATGTAGAGCAACGTCGAGACGAGCGGGCGGTCGAGCCAGCCGAGCGACTTGGCGACGAGCCCCGCGATCGCCATCGTCCAGACGCCGGTGAGCAAGGGCCAGCCCCACGGGTCGTGCAGGATCTTGACGGTGAAGGGCGTGTAAGTGCCGGCAATGAAGAGAAAGATGGCGCAATGGTCGACGCGCATGAACACGCGTTTCGCCCGGCCGTCCGGCAGCCCGTGATACAGCGCGGATGCAAGATAGACCACGACCATCGTGACGGCGAACACGCCGATGCCGATTTGCTGCACGGTGCTCGGCATCGGCGGGCGTACGGCGGTGAAGAGAAACGGGATCGCTGCGAGCGCGGCCAGACAGGCGAGGCCGTGGCTGAGGCTGTTGGCGAGTTCTTCGCTGCGGGTCTGCGCGCGGGCGATGGTCCTCGCCGTCGGTGTAGCCGTGGTCATGCCGTCCTCATCGGGGAGTCGTCAGTGATGCCAAAGTGATGCGCTTGTGATGCCTCAGTGATGCCTCAGTGATGCGTCTCGTGCCACTTGCGAACGGCAGCCATGGTGTTCTGGACATGCTTGTCCGGATCCATGCTGACGTAGCTGTAGATCACTTTACCGTCGGGGGCGATGACGTAGGAGATGCGATTGGCGATGTCTGGTTTGAGGGCGAGTACGGCGTCGTACGCCTTCATGATCTTCTGATCGGTGTCGGCGGCCACGGCAAACTTGCTGCGGCACTCGGACACGGAGAACTTGTTGAGCGTGTCGATGTTGTCGTGCGAAACGCCGATCACCGTTGCACCCATCTCCTTGAACTTGTCGGTTGCCTCGGCGAAGTCATGCGCTTCGATCGTGCATCCGGTAGTGAACGCAGCGGGGTAGAAGTACAGCACGACGGGGCCTTGCTTGAGGGCGTCCGCGAGCGAGAACGTGAAGACTTTGCCGCCGAGCGAGGCTTGCGCCTTGAAGTCCGGCGCCGCTGCACCATCCTTCAATGCGGCATGGGCGGGGATCATGCACCAGGCCGTCACACCGACGATCGCGGCAGCAGCGGTCATTCCTAACCAACGTTTCATGCGAGGCTCCCGAAGTGGATGCTTAAGGATAGAGGCTTGCGGGGGCGCTGTCCAACGTGCGTCGCGCCGTTCACACGGGCTTTTGCGCCCAGCGAACTGGCGAACCGAGCGATGTTTATCAGGACGATCAACGGGTACCTGCTGTTTAGCGAGCGGCCGACAGTTTACGGTTGGCTCTGTGACATGAATCTGTCAGTACTGCGTCATGAATGGTGCGTGTTGCCTTACGCGGCATTGCCATGCGCGCCGGGCTGGCCGCTGCCGATCGGTAGCACCGTGGTGGACTTGATCTGCGAGAGCGCAATCATCGAGTTCACTTCCTGCACCATCGGCAGTTGTGAGAGCCGCTCGAAGAAGAACCGCTCGTAAGCGTCGACGTCGCGCGTGACGATGCGAAGCAGAAAGTCGACGTTGCCCATCAGCACATGACATTCCAGGACTTCGGGAAAGTCCTGAATCGCCTTGGAGAACTCGGGCAGTGCGTTGCGATTGTGTCCGGCGAGTTTTACGTGGGCAAACAACATGACGTTCAGCCCGACCTTCTTGCGGTCGACCAGTGCGACACGCCGCTCGATCACACCTTCGGCGTCGAGCCGGTCGATGCGTCTCCAGCATTGCGACTGCGAGAGCCCGATGCGCTCGCCGATCTGCGCGGCGGAGAGTGAGGCGTCTTCCTGCAAAAGTGCGAGGATCTTTTCATCGAATTCGTCAATTTGCATGATTTATTCCTCTTCGTAGGTAAATTTGAATGAATCATGTGAAATTGACGGGATTTTGTCAACGATACGCGAAGCATTTACCTGTCGATCCCCGTAAACTTCATCCCTATTAGTGATATTCGCCGCAACAATCCCCTTCCGTTCGACTGAATCAGCAGGAAAACACGTACCCATGAAACTCGATTTGACTCTGCCCGCTGCCGAAACCGCGACCGGTGCCGTCGCCCAGCCCGTTGCTCCGCTGTCTGCCAAAGGCGCAGACCTCATTGCGCGCACGCTGGTCGATATTGGTGTCGATACGGTGTTCTGCTACCCGGGCGGGGCCAACCTCGAAATGCTCGATGCACTCTCGCGCGTATCGATCACGCTGGTGCGTACGGAGCATGAGCAAGGCTCCGTCTTTGGGGCGCAGGGCTATGCGCGTGCGACCGGCAAACTGGGCGTTTGTCTCGCGACGTCCGGTCCGGGGGCGACCAACCTGGTGACGGGCATCGCCGATGCCGCGAGCGATTCGGTGCCGATCCTGGCGATCACCGGCAACGTCGCCACGCACTGGTTGGGCAAGAACGCCTTCCAGGAAGTCGATATCGTCGCGATTACCAAGCCCGTCACAAAGCTTGCGCGTCAGGTGCGCGAAGCACGTGACATCCCGGCCGCACTGCGCGAAGCGGCAGCGTGTGCGCTGGCCGGACGTCCCGGCCCGGTGTTGCTCGACTTTCCGAAGGACATTCAACAGGCACGTCCCGATCAGCCGACGGACAAGCGTTTTACGTCCGCTGTGCCTGCGGGGATGAGCGACGAGACGGCGCAACGCATTGCCGCATTGCTCGCGCAGAGCGAGCGACCGGTGCTCTACGCCGGTGGCGGCGTGATCGCGTCGGGGACGAGTGCACAACTGGTCGCGTTGGCCGAAGCGCTCGACTGTCCGGTCGCCCTCACGATGATGGGACTGGGCGCGGTGCCCGACGATCATCCGCTGTTGCTCGGCCCGCTGGGCATGCACGGTGCCTATGCGGCGAACGTCGCGGTCAACGAGGCCGATCTCGTGCTGGCGCTCGGCGTGCGCTTCGACGACCGGGTGATCGGTGATCCGGCGTCGTTCGCGCGTCACGCGAAGATCGTCCATATCGACGTGGATGCCGCCGAAATCGGCAAGAACAAGCCGGTCACGCTGGGCGTGCATGCGGATCTGCGTGACGCGTTCACCGGACTGCTGGCGCACGCCAAACGTCGTGACGTTCCGGCATGGCATACGTATCTGCGTGAGCGTCGCAACGCCCACCCGCTGCGTGCACCTCAAACGGCAGGCGAGACGGATGCAGGCAAGGACGCCAGTGTGCTGACCGGCGTGGACGTCATCGCCGCGCTGGCGGCGCTGCTGCCGCCGGAAGCGGTGGTCACGACAGGCGTGGGGCAGCACCAAATGTGGGCCATGCAGCACCTGCGTTTGCGCGAGCCGCGCACGTTCCTCTCCAGCGCCGGATTCGGCACGATGGGCTTCGGTTTGCCGGCGGCCATCGGCGCGAAGGTCGCGTTGCCGACCGTGCCGGTGATCGATATCGACGGCGACGGCAGCCTGAATATGTCCGTGAACGAGCTGTCGACGTGCCGCCGTTACGGCCTGGGCGTCAAGGTGCTGGTCATCAACAACCAGTGGCTGGGCATGGTGCGGCAGTGGCAGGACATGATTTATGCGCGCAACCGGGTGGCGTCGTCGCTGGTCGATCCGAACGTGCCCGATGGCGCAGACGACGGCCGTCCGTACCCGGACTTCGTGACGATTGCCGCCGGATATGGCGTCGCAGGCGCACGTGTCACCCGTGCCGAGGAATTGCCTGCCGCACTGGCGCGCATGCTGGCGGACCCGAGCGAGCCGTATCTGCTCGACGTGCTCGTCGCCCGCGAAGACGACGTCTACCCGATGATTCCGGCGGGTAAAACGTATCGCGACGTTGTCTTCGGACCGGGGCAGGCCGCCGGGCCGATTGCTGCGGGCGCATTCTGAGTTTGCGCGACGGCGCTTGCGCCCGGGCAGCGCCGCAGGCGTCGCTCGGGATCGGTCTCGCGCCCGCGCAACCAGACATTTTCATCCCGTGAGAATTCGCCTTCACGTCGCGAGATCGCAACTAGAAAACCCGCTTCGGCGGGTTTTTTACGTTTCAAGGGCGGCGAGGAGTATCATTGCGCTCTTTCAAGAATTCTCGCCAAGGAAATCAATATGTTGACGAAGCGCCTGGTGCTGGCTGCCGCCTGTATTCTGACGACCTTCGCCGCGCTGCCGGCAGCGCAGGCCGCCGATCCGACCTACACCGTGGGTGCAGGCGGCACGTATCGTCCGTTCGAGTTCGAAACGCCGCAAAAGGAACTGGTCGGCTTCGATATCGACATCATCAAGGCGATCGGCAAGGCTGGCGGTTTCAACACCAAGCTGGTCAGCACGCCGTGGGAAGGCATCTTCGCCACGCTCGATCAGGGCGACCGCGACATCATCATTTCCGGCATCACCATTACCGACAAGCGTCGTGAAATGGTCGACTTCTCGGCCCCGTACTTCCCGGCCGATCAGGTCATCATCACCTCGCCGGGCGCGAAGGTCGCCGGTCTGGCCGATCTGAAGAAGCTGCAGGTCGGTGTGGTCAATTCGAGCACGGGCGACATCGCCGTTTCGGAAGAGCTGGGCAAGGCCAGCACCGCCATCCGCCGCTTCGACAACACGCCGCTCATGCTCGAAGAGCTGTATCGCGGTGGTGTGGATGCCGCCGTGGGCGACGTCGGCGTGATCAAGTTCTATATCAAGAGCCATCCGGAAAAGCCGTTCAAGCTCGTCTACGACAACAAGTTCAAGCGCCAGTACTTCGGTATCGCCGTGAAGAAGGGCAACAAGGTCGCGCTCGACAAGATCAACACCGGTCTGAAGAAGATCGTGGCTGACGGCACCTACGCCAAGATCTACAAGCAGTGGTTCGACGCTGACGTCCCGACCCTGCCGCAACAGTAATCAACGCGTGTAAGATTCGCGCCACGCGCGCCAGAGATTCTGGCCACTCGCGGCCCGTGAGCTGATCGTCAATAACGACGTCAACCCCCGGGCCGCGAGCGTTTTTCTGCCGGTCGGACCGGTCCGTTTCATTTTGTGAGAAAGGTGCTTCATGGGTGGGTTCCAGTGGAACATCATCAGCGAATACATGCCCCTGTTCGTCGAGGGCACGCTGATGACGCTCAAGTGCACGGTGATCTGTGTGATCGCCGGCACGTTACTTGGGCTCGTGCTTGGCGTTGGCCGTCTGGCCGAAGCGCGTCACGGTTTCTATAAGTATTTCCTGCGCTACGCGGTGCAATTCCCCGTGCGCTTCTACGTCAGCTTCTTCCGCGGCACGCCGTTGTTCGTGCAGATCCTGCTGATCCACTTCGCGTTGATGCCGCTGCTGATCAACCCGTCGGGCGGCCTGCTCGTGAGTGGCGATTTCGCCCGCGAAATCCGTTCGCAGTACGGTGCGTTCATGTCGGCCGTGCTGGCGATCTCGCTGAACGCCGGCGCGTATGTGTCGGAAATCTTCCGCGCCGGTATTCAGTCGATCGACCGCGGACAAGCCGAAGCGGCCCGCTCGCTCGGCATGACTTACATGCAGACGCTGCGCAAGGTGGTGCTGCCGCAGGCGTTCCGCCGCATGCTGCCACCGCTGGGCAACAACGCGATCGCCATCGTGAAGGACTCGTCGCTCGCATCGGCCATCGGTCTGGCCGAACTGGCGTACGCCGCACGCACGGTGTCGGGTGCCTACGCGCGCTACTGGGAGCCGTATCTGACGATTTCGCTCATCTATTGGGTGATCACGCTGGTGCTGTCGGCATTTGTTCAACATCTTGAAACGAGGTACGGCAAAGGTGATCGTCGTCAATAACCTGCAAAAGCAGTACGGCGAGGCGCACGTACTGCGCGGCATTTCCTGCCGCATCGAAGAAAAGGAAGTCGTGTGCGTGATCGGACCGTCGGGTTCGGGCAAGAGCACCTTCCTGCGCTGCCTGAATGGCCTGGAAGACGTGAGCGGCGGCGAAGTGCTGGTCAACGGCTTCCACGTGGAAGATCCGAAGACGGACATGAATGCCATGCGCGCCAGCGTCGGCATGGTGTTTCAGCGCTTCAACCTGTTCCCGCATATGTCGGTGCTGGAGAACCTGATTCTCGCGCCGATGCAGGTCAACGGCATCAAGCGTGACGAAGCGGTGACCATCGCCGAACAGTTGTTGAGGAAGGTGGGCCTGATCGAGAAGATCGACGCCTTCCCGAATCAGCTCTCCGGCGGTCAGCAGCAGCGTGTGGCGATTGCCCGCGCACTCGCCATGCAACCGACGGTCATGCTGTTCGACGAACCGACCTCGGCGCTCGACCCGGAACTGGTGGGCGAAGTGCTGGAAGTCATGAAGTCGCTCGCCGAAGAAGGGATGACGATGGTCGTCGTGACCCACGAAATGGGTTTTGCCCGTGAAGTCGCCGACCGCGTGTTCTTCATCGATCAGGGCGTGATCATGGAAGAAGGTCAGCCCGAGCAGATCTTCACGGCGCCGAAGCACGAGCGCACGCGCGAATTCTTGCGCAAAGTCTTGTAATTCTCATGATCGCGGTGCGCGCAGAGGTATATCCGCGCGCCGCATCTGATTACAATGCGAGGGTACGCGCGCCGAGTGACTCCGCACATCGGCGCGTCGCAGGCACCCTGAGCGCCCAGCCAGGTTTTTTCACAGGGCAGTGACCTTTGTCCGGGCCTGCCCCGCAATCGCAGATTGCACTCCGATTTCACGAGGTAGTCATGAGCCAGCAAATCGCTGTGACCCGCCAGACGTTCGACGACGTGATGGTGCCCAATTACGCTCCTGCCCAGATGGTGCCCGTGCGCGGCGAAGGCTCGCGCATGTGGGATCAGCAAGGTCGCGAGTATGTCGACTTCACCGGCGGTATCGCGGTCAACGCGCTCGGCCATGCCAATCCGGAACTGGTGAAGGTGATCGAAGAGCAGGCCCGCAAGGTCTGGCACATCGGTAACGGTTACACCAACGAACCGGTGCTGCGTCTGGCCACGGCGCTCACGCAAGCGACGTTCGCCGACAAGGCGTTCTTCTGCAATTCGGGTCTCGAAGCGAACGAAGCCGCACTGAAGCTGGCGCGCCGCTACGCCTACGACCACGCCGCTGAGCGCGGTGGCAAGGAAAAGAGCGAGATCATCTCGTTCTACAACTCGTTCCATGGCCGTTCGCTGTTCACCGTGAGCGTGGGCGGTCAGGCCAAGTACACCGAAGGTTTCGGTCCGATTCCGACCGGCATCATGCATCTGCCGTACAACGATCTGGAAACCGTCCGCGCGACGATTTCGGACGCTACGGCCGCTGTCATCGTCGAGCCGGTGCAGGGCGAGGGCGGCGTGCTGCCGGCCGATCCGGAATTCCTGAAGGGGCTGCGCGAGCTGTGCGATCAGCACGGTGCGCTGCTGATTTTCGACGAAGTGCAGACGGGCGTCGGTCGCACCGGCACGCTGTATGCCTACGAACAATACGGCGTGACGCCGGACATCCTGACCACCGCCAAGGCGCTGGGCAACGGCTATCCGATCGGCGGCATTCTCACGACGAGCAAGATTGCTGCGAGCTTCTCGCCGGGCACGCACGGTTGCACGTACGGCGGCAACCCGCTCGCGACGGCCATCGCCGGCCGCGTGCTTGAGCTGATCAACACGGCTGAGACGCTCAACGGCGTGAAGGCGCGTCACGATCATTTCATCAAAGGCATCGAAGCGATCAACGCGCGTCATGGCGTGTTCGATCAGGTGCGCGGCATGGGCCTGCTGATCGGTGCCGTGCTCAAGCCGGCGTTCGCCGGTCGTGCCAAGGACATCGTCGTCGAATCCGAGAAGAACGGTCTGATGCTGTTGGTGGCGGGCGGTGACGTGGTGCGTTTCGCGCCGTCGCTGAACATCCCGTTTGCCGACATCGACGCCGGTCTCGCTTCGCTGGAGAAGGCGGTCGCCACGGTGGCCGCCACGGCGAAGGCTGCTTAAGAAGGCCGCGTAAGCGCGCGACGAACGTATCAAGACCTGCGCCCATGCACAGGACTTCGGGCCGGACCGACGGATGACGTCGCTCCGGCCCTTGTTTTATCCAACTCTCGGGATGCTTCCATGACGCGTCAATCGAAAGCGACGGCGACCTCCGGTGTATCTGCTGCGGCCTCCCCCGACGACATCGTCGCGAATTCGCTACGCGTGGTGCGTCTGGCGCGTCCCGGCGATCTGCCCGCGCTCCTTGCGCTGGCGGCGCTGGCTGGCCCCGGAATGACGTCGTTCAAACCTGACCGGGCAGCGCTCGAAGCGCGTCTGGCGCGCGTGGCGGCGACCGTCGAAGGGCATGCACCTACGGCGGAGCAGGGCTACCTGTTCGTGATGGAAGACGTCGACACGGGCGAGATCGCAGGGGTTTGCGGGCTGGAAGCCGCCGTCGGTCTCGACCAGCCGTTCTACACTTATCGCAAGGACACGATTGTCCACGCGAGCCGGGAGCTGAACGTCTGGTCGCGCATGCTGACGCTCTCGCTCTCGAACGACCTCACGGGCTACAGCGAACTCTGCTCGTTGCTGCTCGACCCGAAATGGCGCGGTCATGGCAACGGCGCGTTGCTGTCCAAGGCACGCTTTCTGTTCATGGCGCAATTCCCCGAGCGGTTCGGCCCGTACGTGTGCGCCGAGTTGCGCGGCTTCTTCGACGACGAGGGGCAGAGCCCGTTCTGGCAGTCGCTCGGACAGCACTTCTTCAAGATCGACTTCGATCAGGCGGATTACCTCACGTCCATCGGCAAGAAGTCATTCGTGGCGGAGCTGATGCCCAAGTACCCGATTTACGTCGACTTCCTGTCGCCGCAAGCGCAAGCCGCCATCGGCGTGACGCACCGCGACACGCTTCCCGCCCGGCGTCTGCTGGAACAGGAGGGCATGCGCTCCGGATCGCACGTGGACATCTTCGACAGCGGGCCGGTGCTCGAAGCGCGCGTGGCCGATTTGCGCGCGGCGCGCGACAGCCGCTACCTGACGGCGAACGTCGTCGCGACCACGGGCGATGAGGGCAGCCCCGTACCCGCGACGCCGAACGCGGAACCGTATCTCGTGGCGTGCCTTGGCCTCGAAGGTTTTCGTGCAACGCTTGTAACCGGTCGCCCCGAGCGCCGCGCGTTCGCCCTCAGCCCGCAGGCTGCGCAGGCGTTGGGCGTGAAGACAGGCGATCGCCTTCAGGTCTTGCCGCTCAAACCGCCGCGGGCCGAAGCGGTCTGACCTTGCCCGGCGCCGTCGCCGCATCACTTCAGAACTGAATCGTCGCCGTGACCGTGTCGGTATAGACCCCGGGGGCTGGCGTCGATTGCGATGGCACACGCGCGTAGATCGGAATGGACTGCACGAGCCCCGTGCCGGTGCCGGTCAGTTGCGACGTCCCCGATGTGCCGTCCCCCCAGATCGTGGCGTAGCCGCTGTCCAGATACAGCTGATAGGCGACGCTCGACGTGAGGCCTGTCATCGTGCGCGACGTGACCGTCCCTAGCAGTCCGCCCGACAGACTCACGCGATACGCGTCGTTCTTCGTGCATTGCACCGAGAGTTGCCCGCTGCTGGTGACAGGGCTGGCGAGCGCCGATTGCGTGGCGAAGGTGATGTTGGCAGCCGCGATGGTGCAGTTGTTGATGACGGTAACGTTCGCAGTGAACGGCGAGCCGGGCGCGGCTGTCATGGCCGTGCCGCACGCGGGCGCGGGCGAAAGGGCGGCATAGGACGCGTATTGCAGCGAAGTATCCGTCGACGCGAACGCCCGTGTGTAGACGGTGTTGCTGCTGCCGGTGGTGGGCACCGTCGTTTGCGACGCCGCGATCCTGCCGTAGAAGTTCACATTCTGAGTGACCGTACCGCCGAGCAGTGGCCGCGCCATCGTCAGCGAGATCACGCTGCTCGTGCTGCTGCCCCACGCGTTTGAGTACGCAGGATCTGTGAAGAGTCCGAAATTGATGGCATTAGCCGCATTCGTCAACGTGAGCGGTTGAGTGGCATTCAGCGCGAGACAGAGTTTGACGTTCGGATTGCCGGTGAGCACAGGCCAGTTGCATGACACCGGGATCGTACCGGTCGCCGAAAGCGCGAAGCCCGAGATCGGACTGAACGCGGCGAACGCAAGCGTTGGCGTGCCGACGGAGCACGTCTGTGCCAGCGCACTCAGCGACATCGAGAGACAGCCCGCCGAAATGGCACAGTGCCGCGATACGAGGCGAAGAGGCATCGTGAACCTCATGACCGATCCTCCCGCACGGAGGACTTCGCTGGCGCTGCCGGTGCAAGCCAATCCGATGTCGGCGTTGCCTCTGGCGGTCCCACCGATCCCGCCGCCCGCACCGATGCATCCCCCGCGAGCGTGCCGAACGCCACGCACGCCAGCGGACCGACACGGGCGATGCGTCCTTCTGGCGGCGTCGTCCAGTCGAACGAGACGCGACAGCGCTGCCGTGCGTCGCGCGATTCAAGGGTGTTGCGCGGGCCGAGCGCGTCGATGAACACTTCACCGTCGTAGCCCACCACCGTCACCATGCCGCTCTGTACATGGCGAACCGACGTACCCGGGCGCAACGGTTGCCCCGAAGTGTCGACCAGCGTGACGAGTGCCGCGCGATAGCGTCGCACCGGGAAATGCACGAGCACGCCGCTGCGCGACTGCGGGGCCACGCGACGCTCGGTCGTCGTCACTTCCAGATCTGCGGGCAGATGCATGGGATCGATGCCGATGCGCGACGCTTCGAAGCCGTTCAGATCGGGCACGAGGAAGTAGCCACGCGCGTCCGTACGGCCGACGGGTACCGATTCGCGCATCACAGGCACGTTGGCCTGCGCGTCGGTGCTGACGAGCGCAAAGGCGTCGTAAGTGCGGCGCGTGGCGTGCAAACTGTTGTCCATGACGACGAGCGCACCGGTCATACCCACGCCGACGCCAGACTGCCGCCCCACTTGCTGCGCCAGCGCCGAGACCTGACCGTGACGTCCGAGATACTGCACCTCGCCCTGCATCGTGCGCTGCGAGAAGGCCCGCCCCCCAAGCACTTGCCAGCCCCAGCCACCGGCGTAGTCGGGCGTGCGGTTTGCGCCCGCCCACGCCTGCGTTTGTCCCTCCTGCTGACTGAACGATGCGTTCCCGAGCACAGCACTCGCGCCCTCGCTGCCACCGCCGAGCAGGACACTGAGCATCGCGAAGATACCGTGCGAACGACGCCGCGCGAAGTCGCGAAAGCCGCCCATCGAGAGCATGCCGCGCGTGCCTGCGGGCAGCGTCAGGCTGGCGGACAGCACACGCGTTGCCGACTGACGCGGCACGCGTTGCGCGAACCAGGCGAGCGACGCAGTGCTACCCCGCGCGAACGGCACGGAGACGCTCACACGATCGCTCGCACGCGGCACGGGCGCGCCGTCCAATGTGGCGATATCGCGGTAGCGACCGGTCGTACGGATCATCTGCGCGTCGATGCTCACACGGCGCGACAGGTACTGATAACCCGCGCTCCACTGGCTGCCGGTGCCGCGTCCGCCTGAGACTGCGGTGGATGCGCTGACGACGCCCGCCTGACCCAGCGCCATCAGCGCGCCTGCGCCCGCGAGGGCGAGCCGCCTCCCGACTTGCGCCTGCGCTTCGACGGTCAGGGTGTCCGTCGCGCCGTAGCGCGCGGCCAGCGACGCCACAGGGTGACGTCGGTACGAGAACGAGCGCACGCCGTAGTCGTCGCGCGGCAGGCCAGCCTCCACGGAAAAGCTCGACAGGCCACGGGCGAGCAGGCGGGGATCGATGTAGAGCGGCACGGTGGTGATCTGCTCGCGCCCGAGCGCGTCGCGCGTGACGACGCTCGCTTGCAGATCGCCCGTGAGGCCCGGCGTCTCCTGAATGACGAACGGACCCGGCGGTACGCGTCCACCCATGCGGCGCACGCCGTCGAGATACAGATCGACGGAGGAGGGCACCACGGCGCTTCCATGCAACGCGGGGATGGGGAACGTCACCAAATCGGGGCGCAGCGCGAAGTTGCGACGCCACTGAAAGCCGCCGATGCGCAGCGACCGACTCCAGGAAAGCGAGCCGGTGATGAGGTCGCCCGCGATCCAAGTGGTCAGGCGCGACGGGTCGTCGTGTTGCCACCAGGTGTCGTAGCGCCGGTAGCCACGACGCCACCGCGAATGCTCCGCGAGACCGGTCTGTTGCAGCGTGCCGCCCGACCAGAAGCCACGCACTTCACTCCAGACGGAGGCCCGCGTGAAGCGATCGCGCTGCACATAGCCGTCGTAGTTGACGATCAGACCGGGGTCGGCCGTCGCGCCGATCGCCACCGGTGCCGGGCTACCCGAACTGCCCAAACGATAGGGCGAGAGCCACGCGTCGTCGACCCGAAGCGAGAGTGTCTGGTGCGTAGCGTCGTAGGACGCGCGGATGCCCTTAAGCGAATCGAGCGCGACGTCGGTCGCATCGTTGTCGGGCAAGCCGCCGGACGAGGACGTCAGTCCGAGCGCGCGCAAGTCGCCTGCGCGGGCGAACCAGCGGCCTTGCCGTCGCGCGAATGGGGCAATGCGCCCGGTCGATTCGCCGTTGATGATGACCTCCAGTACGTAGGGCCCATCGAGCCGGGAAATGCCTACGGTGCCCGCTATACCTGCCGGACCTGCTGTTCGCGTGGGGGCGGCGGTGGACGACGACGCAGTGGTTGAGCGGAAATCGTCCGCGACCCCGGAGGCGGCTAGCGATACGTCGTCGAACAGGGCCGCACCGACGGCACGTGGCTCGGCCGATAGTGGGGCCGGCGCAAGCACGCCAATCGTCGTTAGCGTGGCAAGTGCGACGCTCATCGGCGTGGCGACACCCACGGACACGCCTAGCGCTGTGCGTCCGGCGCGACGCCTGCGACAAAGCGCATCGGCACCGCGTCGACGCGTGACTCCACCGTGAACGGTGCAACGGGGGGCGCACCGGCGGGCCAGCGCACGGCGAAACGACGCGTTTGTCCGGCAAGCACATAGCCGAGCAAGCCGCGCGTGAGTTCCACGCTGCGCCCGGAAGCGTCGAGGACCCGTGTCGCCCCCAACTGCGCGTGACGCTCGCCGTCATTGCGCACCTCAAGTTCGCCCTGCGTCATGCGGACATCGAAATGCAGCGAAGGCGAGCGCGTCTGATTCGCCTGCACGAACACCGGCAGCGAGTAGCGCAGACGGATGGAGACGCCCTCCGACGGCGTGCCATCGACAGGCGGCAACTCGTCCACCAACAGCCGGTAGCTCTGCTCGCTCCCTTCGACTTTTTGCGCCACGTGCACCAGCCGCACGATCTGCCGGTCGCCCGGTTCGATACGCACGATCGGCGGGCTGGCGATGAGCGCATCGGTGGGGGTGAGGACGTTGTCGCCGTTGCGTTGCGTCCATGCATACAGCCGCAACTGGCCGTGAATCGGCAGGTCGCCGGAGTTGCCGAGCGTGAGCGTGGTCGCGGGCTGGGTCGGCAGGATGTTGACGATGACGGGCGAGACTTGCAGCGTCGCGCCGTTGCCGTCGGTCACACACAGCGTGACCAGCGCGACGAACGCGCCGCCGCAGGCATACGCGGTCGGTCGGCGGGCGATGGGTCTGGGAGGACTCATGAGCGTCATGATTCACCTGACCTCTCAGAAGTAGACGGTCGCCGTGACGGTCGACGAGTAGACGTCCGGCGCAGGCATGGTGGCCGAGAGCGTTGCCTGACCATAGACGGTGTACGTCTTGACCACGCCTGTGCCCGAGTCGCTGAGCGTGTTCGAGCCTTGCGTGTTGCCCCATGGCGTGGCATAGCCGGCGTCCTGAAAAAGCCCGAACGGGATGGTCGTGGTATTGCCGGTGAGCGTGCCCGCCAGCAGGCGGTTCGTCTCCGTGGAGTTCGGCACGGTGCCCGCATTCAGGCCGATGTTGTAACCCGTCGACGCGGTACAGATCACGGTGAGCGACGAGGTGCTTGCCACAGGTCCTGTCGCCGAGCCCTGTACGGCGTTGAACGTCAGCGGCGTGGCGGCGATGGTGCACCCGGGCAGGATCGTCAGCTGCACGCGCATCTGGGCGGTCGCCGACCCGTTGGAGTAAACGGCGGCATGGCCCGGCGCGCTCTGTCCAAGCGCGGCGACGATGCCCGTGAGGGCCAGACAAAGCAACGGTCGGTTCATGATGTTTCTCCTTTGGAGTCCTATTCGAAAGTGCGATGGTTCACCGTGGGAACTACGTAGATATCGTTCTTGTGACGTCCGTACACGCACAGCATTTCGGACGCTTTTTACGTAGTTTATGAAGGCATTTGCCCGAAATACGAGCGTACTAAGGACTTTCGGAATGATCCCAATTGCGTGACGAAGCGACGCGTTTGGCGTCTCGGGGACATACGCGCAAAGCGCATGCTTTCGAAGGACGCATTGCGCATGCGATCGATGATTGCGGACAACGATGGCGGGGTAACGGGGGTGAATGGCGTGCGAATGCGACCCATTGCCGCAGCGAAGGCGGGGCGATCGCGGGTGTCGGTGCGGAAGTGCCGGTGGGCGTGCGGGGCAGAGAATCGAGGTCGGATGACGTCTGTCAAAGCGCGTGCGGATGACACAAGCATTCGCGTATATTTCACTTGATCTCACGTCGAAGCCGTCTCTAGAATGGGTTCTTGACGCGCATCGGGCGCGCTCATTCGCACCAAATGTATGCAAGGTGTGATAGGTGCCCGTAGTCCGGATTCGCTACCTGCGGATATTTCACGAGAGGGATGCCATGCTCAGACTTCTGTCGAAATACTGGTGGTTGCTTGTGCTGCGCGGTGTGTTGGCCGTGATCTTCGGTATCGCGGCCTTTGCGTTACCCGGCGTAACGATTGCGGTGCTGGTGCTGTGTTTCGGCGCGTTTTCGTTCGTGGACGGGGTCTTCTCGCTCAGCGGCGCATGGAGCGCGCGCCAGGAGCATGCCGATTGGTGGCTGCCGTTGCTGCAAGGCATCGCGGGCATAGTGATCGGAGTCCTGACTTATCTCAACCCGGCGTTGACCGCCGTTGCGTTGCTTATCTATATCGTGGCCTGGAGCTTCGTCACCGGCGTGTTGCAGGTGGCCGCCGGTATCGCGTTGCGTCGCGAGATCAAGGGCGAACTGTGGGTCATTCTCTCCGGCGCCTTCAGCATCCTGTTTGCCATCTTCATCATGTGGCAGCCGGGCGCGGGCGCGTTGGCGCTGATCTGGGCCATCGGGTCGTGGGCCATCATCTGGGGCGCTTTGCTGGTGTTGGCGGGTTTCAAATTGCGAGGTGCCGCGCATGGCGTGCCGCATGCGCCGCCGGGACACCTCAGGTCGTAGTCGCATTGTCTCCGTTCGTCCGCACGGGCGCCGAGCGCCCCTCGCCGACGGCTTCCCCCCGGCAACCTGCGGGTTGCCAGACGTCAGGAGTGTCAAATGGCTTTGAACCATACGCGTAACACCCTCGGTGAAAAGATTCGTATCGAATCGGTCAACCAGCTCAATCGCGGACTGATCAACGGCATCGACGTGCAGCGTCAGGCGAAGCAGGCGCACTGGAACGTGCACGGCCCGGGCTTCATCGAGCTGCATTTGCTTTTCGACGACGTTTATAACGCGGCCATCGAGTGGGCCGATCTGTGCGCCGAGCGTCTGGTGGCGCTGGGTGGCGTGGCGGACGGCCGGGTGCAAACCGTCGCGCAAAAGACCGAATTGCCGACGTACAAGAACGAGTTCAAGCGCGGACTCGATCATGCCGCTGCACTGGCCGAAGCGCTCGCGGCCTACGGCGAAATCATTCGCGGCCTGATCGACGCGTCCGCCGAGATCGGTGACGCCACCACGTCGGACGTCTTTACCGAAATCTCGCGCGGTGTCGACGATCACCTGTGGAAGGTGGAGGCGCACCTGCGCGGCGAGTGACGACGCGGCCGGGCGCCTGTTCGGGCGCTCGTGCTACGCCCCTTTCTTTGAACGTCGACGATTCCGCCGATCGTTCCGCATCACAGACGACGAAGAACGCGCGCGCCGCTTGAGCCGGGGCGCGCGTTCTCACGTTCTCCGCCTTATTTTTCGCACTGTTTAACTCATCCCCCGGAGTCGCCATGACCACCCGTAACCTGAGCCAGATGTTCCAGCCGAAGTCGGTCGCCGTGATCGGCGCGTCCAATCGCGAGCGACGCGTAGGGACGACCGTGCTGCAAAACATCGTCGACGGGGGCTTCAAGGGCGACATCTATCCGGTCAATCCGAAATATTCGACGCTCGCCGATCTCAAGTGCTACCGCGACGTCGGCGATCTTCCGCAGGCACCTGACCTCGCGGTGATCTGTACACCGCCCTCGACCGTGCCCGATCTGATTCGCGAACTGGGTGAGCGTGGCACACGCGCTGTGGTTGTGCTGACTTCCGGTCTTGCCAGAGAAAAGGATCGTCACGGCGTGACGTTGCAGGACCGCATGCTCAAAAATGCGAAGCCACACGTGCTGCGCATCCTCGGTCCGAATTGCATCGGGCTGCTGAGTCCCTGCATCGGTCTGAACGCCAGCTTCGCGCACATGGGTGCACACGCGGGCAAACTCGCGTTCGTCTCCCAGTCGGGGGCGTTGACGACGGCCGTGCTCGACTGGGCCGACGCGCGTGAAATCGGCTTCTCGCACTTCGTGTCGATGGGAGACAGTGCGGACGTCGATTTCGGCGACATGCTCGACTATCTGGCGAGCGACCCCGGCACCGACGCCATTCTGATGTACATGGAATCGATTCGCGATGCGCGCAAGTTCATGTCCGCCGCGCGCGCCGCAGCACGCAACAAGCCGGTCGTTGTGATCAAGTCGGGACGCGTGCCTGAAGGCGCGCAGGCGGCGGCGTCGCACACGGGCGCGCTGGCCGGTTCGGACGACGTGTACGACGCCGCGATTCGTCGCGCGGGGATGTTGCGTGTGGATACCACCGACGAACTGTTTGCGGCGGTCGAGACGTTGGCACGCCTGCGGCCGTTCCCCGGCGACAAGCTGTCGATCATGACCAATGGCGGGGGCGCCGGCGTGATGGCGACCGATGCACTTGTGCTGGAAGGCGGCAAGCTCGCCCATCTGACGGACAAGACACGCGCCGCGCTCGACGCTGCGCTACCGAAAACGCTGGGCCGCGCGAACCCCGTGGACATCGGCGGCGACGCGGATCTCGAACGCTACACGGCCACGCTCGCAGCGCTGTGCGAAGACCCTGAGACGGCTGCCGTCCTCTTCATTCAGGCACCGACGGCTGTGATGCCGAGTCTCGACGTGGCGAACGCATTGGCGGCGTTGCCGCGTCCATCGAAAAACGTCTTTACTTGCTGGCTCGGCGGCGAGACGGCCGAGCGCGCCCGCCGCATTTGCCGTGAGGCCGGGTTGCCGACCTACGACACGCCGGAGAACGCCGCGCGCGCCTTTCTCGAAGCCGTCAACTATCGACGCAACCAGGCCCTGCTGATGGAAACGCCGCCGTCGATCCCGCCGGGTTTTGCGCCGGATGTCGCGCGTGTGCGCGCCATCGTCGACAGCGCCATGCGCGAGGGGCGCGAGTTGCTGACCGAGCCGGAAGCGAAAGGCGTGCTCGCGGCCTACGGCATTCCGGTGGTCGAGACGCTCGTGGCCGAGACGCCCGAACTGGCAGGCGAAGTGGCCAAGGGCATCGGCTTTCCCGTCGCCGTCAAATTGATTTCGCCGGACATCACGCATAAGTCCGATGTGGGCGGCGTGGTGCTCAACATTGAAACCGCAGAGCAGGCTTGCGACGCCGCGCGCCAGATTCGCAAACGTGCGTTGGCCGCGAAGCCCGACGCGCGCGTGACCGGTTATTCGGTGCAGCGCATGGCAAACGGTGCCGAGGCGTTTGAGCTGATCGTCGGTGTGGCGACCGATAACGTCTTCGGTCCGGTGTTGCTGTTCGGGCAGGGCGGCACGGCCGTCGAAGTCATCGCCGATCGTACCATCGGCCTGCCGCCGCTGAACCTGAACCTCGCACGCGACATGGTGGCGCGCGCCCGTGTGTCGAAGTTGCTCGCGGGCTATCGCAGCCGTCCGGCCGCCGATCACGAGGCGATATATCTGACGCTGGTGAAGCTCTCCCAACTGGTGTGCGATGTGCCGGAGATCGCCGAGCTGGACATCAATCCTTTGTTTGCCGATGCGCATGGCGTGCTGGCGCTCGACGCGCGCATCGTGGCGCGCAAACCTTCGCTTCCCGGGCACGGACGTCTGGCGATTGCGCCGTATCCGCAGGAGCTGGAAAGCACCGTCGATGCCGGGGGAAAGCCGGTGCGCGTGCGTCCCATCCGCCCGGAGGACGAACCGGCCTACAACGCGTTCTTCCACACGCTGACACCGCAGGACGTGCAGTTCCGCTACTTCGGTCTGATCAAGGAGCTGTCGCATTCGCAGATGGCGCGCGTCACGCAGATCGACTACGACCGCGCAATGACGTTCGTCGCCACGGAAAAGGACGAGGCGGGCAATACGCGGTTGTTGGGCGTGGTGCAGGCGATGGCGGACCCGGACAATACCGTGGCCGAGTTCGCGGTGACGGTGAGTCCTGCGGCGCAGGGGCGAGGACTGGGGCGCGCCCTCATGGAGCATATCGTCGACTACAGCCGCAAGCGGGGCACCGGGGAACTCATCGGCTATGTGCTCACGGCAAATACGCGTATGCTGACACTCGCCCGTCATCTTGGCTTTGTCGAAGACAAGGAGATGGAGGCGGGCATCGTTCATATCCGGCTGCCGCTGCAACAGACGGCGCAGGCGCGGGAGACACGCAAGGGCTGACGGTCGCGAGGGTGGCGGCGGTGGCGTGCGCGGTGTCCGGCGCTCGCGCCAGACGCCGAGTGCAGGGCGGTCGCCTCGACCAGGAAGACGCATGCTAGTGAACTGTGTGGCCTATGAGGATGGCCGCAAGATTGCCGATCTGCATCCCGATGAAATCTCGGACTATCTCGAACGTCCGCACTGTTTTGTCTGGGTGGCGCTCAAGGACCCCGGGCCGGGCGAACTGGCGCAGATGCAGCACGAGTTCGGCCTGCACGACCTCGCTGTCGAAGATGCCCAGCACGGACACCAACGTCCGAAAATCGAGCAGTATGGCGATTCGCTCTTTGCCGTGTTGCATGTGCTCAACAAGGACGCCGACGGCGATTTCACGATTGGCGAGGTCGCGATTTTCGCAGGGCACAACTATGTGCTCTCGGTGCGCTCGAACGCGACACAGGGGCTGGGCGCGGTGCGCGCACGGGCGGAGAAGGAGCCGCACCTGCTACGCCAGGGCTCGATCTTCGTCCTCTACGCCTTGATGGACGCCATCGTCGACAGCTACTTCCCGGTGTTTGACGACCTCGAGGCGCAACTCGAAGCCATCGAAGAGCAAATCTTTACGCCGAACGCGCCGAACAAGGGGCGCGCGATCATCGAGGATCTGTATCAGCTCAAGCGCCGGCTCATCACGCTGCAACACGCGTGCGTGCCGCTCATGGAGGCCGTCAGCAAGTTGTTCGGGGCCATGGCGCCCAAGCTGTGCGGCGGCATGCAGGAGTACTTCCGCGACGTCTTCGACCATCTTCAGCGCATTACGAAGAACATCGATCTGTTGCGTGAAATGGTCACGACCGCGCTCTCGGTCAATCTCGGCATGATTTCGCTCTCCGAGAATGAAACGACGAAGCGGCTAGGGTCGTTCGCGGCGCTCTTCGCCGTGCCGACGATGATTGCCGGGATCTACGGCATGAATTTCGCCGACATTCCCGAACTGAAGTTTCAATACGGGTATCCGGTCTGCATTGCCGCGATGGTCGTCATCGATGTCTTGCTGTTCATGAAATTCCGCAAGGCCGGGTGGCTGTAACGGCCTTCGCGGGCCAAAGAGGATGAAAAACGGATGAGGGCTCGGGCGCGCTGTCTGTGTCAGGCGCGTGTCCCGGCGGGCGTTGCCACCCGGGTTGTTGCCCGGTGGCAACGTGTGGTGCGACCTCCATTTTTTCGCAGTGACCGGCGTTGAATAACTGTTCTAGAATGCGCTCAATGCCGCGTCAGACGGCTGCCAAGGGTTGAGAACAACAACAAACCGCCAGGCAAGCAAATAGGGGTCAGATATTGAATGCACCACTTACGGGGATCCGCGTCATTGAGTTCTGTCGTGGCGCGGCGGGTGCCTATTGCGGCATGCTGCTTGCCGACATGGGCGCGGACGTCATCATGGTCGACGATCCGGTCGACGATATTTCCAACGAACACCAAAGCACGATCAGCGAATCGGCGCAGGTCGGGTTGCGTCGCAACAAACGCTCCGTCGCGCTGGATCTGCTGACGCTCGAAGGCCGTAGCCTCGCTCACACGCTGGTGCGCGGGGCGGACGTCGTGATCGAGTGCCTGCCGCCGGGCACGTTGGCGCGCGCCGGGCTCGGCTACGACGCCCTGTCGGCCGTGCAACCGCATCTCGTCTACGTTTCCATTTCCGCCTTTGGGCAGGATGGTCCGCGCTCCACGCCGCAGTCGGGGGTGCCCGCGCTTGAGGCGCTCCGGGGCATGCTGGGGGTGGCGCCAAGCGGTGCCGAGCCGCCACGCGATCTGCCCATTGCCGATCTGGCCGCGGGGCTGTACGCCGCGTTTTCCGTCTCTGCGGCGCTCGTCGCGGCGAAGCAGCAGGGCACAGGGGTGCACATCGACGTGCCGATGCTCGGTGCGACGCTGGCGATTGCCGCGTTGCGCGCGGGCGATGCCGGGGCCGAGGCGGCCCATCGCGCCGGCCTTGTGCCGGCGGCCGCCATGGCCACCATCGCCGGATCGGCGGCGGGTGACACGATGCCGACCGACGCCGAGATGTCGGCCGTGGCGCGTCAGCGCCGGGCGCTGGCCGATGCATCGGGCCATGGCAAGGTGTCGCCGCTGGCCGCGCCGCTGCCCGGTGAGGGCGAGCGTTTTGGCGGCCCGTCGGCCCCTTGGCCGACCTTCCGGGCGCGCGATGGTTACTTCGGCATGGATCTGGATGCCCAGACGCATTGGGAGGCGATTTGCGCCCTCGTGCATCGGGTGGATCTGCTCGACGACTCACGCTTTAGCAGTGCGCGGGAGCGGGCGCGCCATCAGGCGGCATTGCGCGATGTGCTCGAAGCCGTATTCGTGCTGGATGACCGCGATGTCTGGCTCGCCCGGCTGGTGGCCGTCGGTGTCCCGTGCACGGAAATCAGCACCTATTCCCGCGTGCTGGCCGATCCGCAAGTGGCCCATATGGGCTGGGTGCGTCCGATGGTGCTGCCCAGCGGCGAGACGACCCACACGATCGTATCTCCGGTGCGTCTTAACGGACAAAGCCCCGTCACGCGTCTCGATCCGCCCGCACCGGGCGCGCACACCGGGGACATCATCGCGGAACTCGACGCAGGGCTCGATGCAGAACGCGATACCGGCGAGCGCCCGGTCGACGTCACTGTTCGGACATCCTCGTCGTAGGCATTTTTTGTCGTTCCCCGCATTTTCAGACACGGCGGCGCTCAGGTAGCGCCGCTTTTCTTTTCTGCCGTCTGACGTTTCTATATAATTCAGCGTCATAAGCTTATGAAAAATAGTGATTTGGCTTCGGTGTCAGGTCGCTTTCTGCTGGATATCGCCCATGTTCCCCGACCTTTCGAGTGCTTCGCCCACGGCCGCCCTGCTCGGTGCAGCGGTCGGACTGGTGTTGGGTTTGACGGGCGCGGGTGGAGGCATCTTTGCGGTGCCGGCGCTGGTGTTCGGGCTTGGTTGGGGCGTGCCGCAGGCGGGGCCCGTCGCGTTACTCGCGGTCGGTGCGAGTGCCGCCGTGGGCAGTGCGCAAGGTTTGCGGGCCGGTATCGTTCGCTATCGTGCGGCGATGTTGATGGCAGGCATCGGTGTTTGTCTCGCGCCGCTGGGCTCGTGGATGGCGCATCGGCTGCCGGAGCGGTGGCTCGTCGGGCTGTTCGCCATGGCGATGCTGGTCGTGGCTGCACGCATGTACCGGGCGTCTCGAGGCGGGACGGGGAGTGCGGGCGCGGGTGGCGCTGCGGGTGCGTGTGCACCGTTGCCGCCGTGCCGGATGGATCCCTCGACGGGACGTTTGCACTGGACGCGGCAAGTGGCAAGTACGCTGGGTGTCATCGGTGCGGTGTCGGGCTTTGCGTCGGGGTTGCTCGGCGTTGGGGGCGGTTTTGTGATCGTGCCCGCGTTGCGGCGCTTCACGGACATTTCGGTGCATGGCGTCGTGGCGACGTCACTCTTTGTCATCGCCCTGATTTCTGCGGGCACCGTCGCCAATGCGTGGTGGCATGGCATGCATCCGGGAACGCAGGGATGGACGTTCGTCGTGGGCGCAGTGGTGGGTATGGTGCTGGGGCGCGCCCTCGCGCCGCGTCTGGCCGCGTCACGGCTTCAGCAGATCTTCTCCGCGTTGATGGCCGTCGTAGCATTCGGCATGTTCGCCAAAGCCCTTGGCGTTTGAATCCATTTATTCAAAGTCGCAGAAGTATCTGCGCTTATGGATTTCCTCCGGCTTATCTCCCGCTTTAATGGCGTTTAATCGATGACGTCATCAATAGCGTTGACGCGCTTTACGTCTCACATCCAAAAGGTGAAAAGTATTTCGAAAGTCGCAACGTCTTTCGAGTGATTTTTTGCCATTTCGGCACTCACGTACCACGCCTCGTGCGGCCTGTGGCTGACACGATTGGCATCTTTCAAATGAATCTTTTCGTCACATGCGTGTCAATTGGAACGTTGCCTGAGCGTCCGCGCTACGTCATCTGAGTTATTTCCGCATTGAATTCGATGGCGATGCGCGGGCTGTGTAAGGTGCGAACGGTATTCCTCCTAATTTGGACTAGGATGTTTCCTATAAAGAGATCCAAAACGGTAGGATTTTGTAGATTTATCCTATATTTCCGCTGGTCGTAAAAACGACGCGTAACGTTTCATTGTCACGCGGCGAGACGATTGGTAATGGACCGATGACACCAACCACGTTGACGCTTCCCTGCCCAGCCAATGCTCTCGCCCAGGTGCTACACCGGCGATGGGATGGCGCGCCATGACGACACTTATAAGCTTGGGCAGCGCGCTGGCGATGGCGCTGCTTGCGGGATGTAGCGAATACAAAGCGTCGACAGCGAACATGACGGGCCCCACGCTGGAATCGGAAAGCGATGGGGCTTCGCTGGCGCGGGTGGAGCCTCCGGTTGCGTCATCGCGAGAGGTCGAAACGCGGATGCGTCCGGTGGCGGCAGCGGTGAAGCTGAGCGATACGCCGAGGGTGGGCACTGTCGTGAGCGGTTCGTACCGTTGGATGGCGGATTGGCCTGAGACCGATAGCGTGCATCTGTGGGAAGCGGCCGCCGGACCGACACGCATTCGCGTTGTCGGACGGGCGCGCGAGATGATGCCCTCGGCAGGTTTGCGCGGCGTTCGCATTCGTTACTGTGTCAAGCCGGTCATCGGCACGGGCACAACCCAGTTGACAGGGCACAAGACGTGCTCGGCGTGGACCACCGTCGATGGACCGGGTGCGGTCGTCGGCGGGAGTGTCGAGCGTGCCGGATAAGGCAGGCAGCGGGCGAGGGGCCATGTGTGGCCCGCGCGCCGGACTGTCGCCCCCGCTCGTCGCCCAGCAGCAATGCGGTCACGCCTTCGTGACCAACGCGTGCGTCGGCAAGACGCACATTCCTCTTTTGGGAAGCCATGACGCGAAGACACGGCGAGGGATCGCGCGCGCCCACGGCTGACTTCTTTTAAAAGGATCCAGCAGATGATGGTAAAGATTCTGATTGCGGACGATCATCCGATCGTCGCCTCCACACTACGTGAAATGTTGTCCCCGGACCCGGGTTTTCACGTGCTGCCTCCTGTCTCGAATTCGACCGAGTTGTTCAAGGCGCTCGAAACGAATTCGGTCGACGTCCTCATTACCGATTACTGCATGCCCGGTGGCGCATTCGGCGATGGCCTCGTCATGATCAACCGCGTGCGCCGCAAGTATCCGGACGTCAAGATCATCGTGTTCACGTCGATCGAACAGCCGGCCATCATTCACGCGCTCGACAGCTGTGGGGTGTTGGGTGTGATGACCAAGTCCGACGATCTGCGTGAAATCACCGTGTGCGTGGAGCGCTGCCGTCGCGGCATGAGTTATCGCGGCGGGCGTGCCGAGCAGATTCTGGAAGAGCAGATGCGCCGCAAGCCGACGGCACGACGCCCGCTCTCGCCCAAGGAGATGGAAGTGCTGCGCATGTATCTGGATGGTCAGAACGTGTCGCAGATCGCGGGCGCGCTCAAGCGTTCGGCCAAGACGATCAACAACCAGAAGCGCATGGCCATGTGCAAGTTGGGTTGCCGCACCGACATGGAGTTGTTCAAGCTGCATGTGTCGAGCCCGGTTCAGTTTTCGCGTGACGGCGACGCCGAAGCGCCGAGTGCCGCCTGAGTCCGCCCCGACCACAGACGTTGGAGTCTATGCCTGCCAGAACGATGACGCGCGACATCGCGATCGCCGGTCGCCTGCTTCGCATTGGTGGCCTGCTGGCGCTGCTGTTCGGTTTGTCGGTGTGGGTCGCAGCGGTCTCCTATGCGCTGTTCGGCACACTCTGGCAAAGCGGACAAAAGACGGAGTCGTTCTTTGCGGCTGTCGGGCGAGAAATCCGGGATCTCGAAATCTTCAACGAACAGGCCCGCGCGATGGCGCAGGCCACCCAGGCAAGTACCGTGCGTCCCGGCGGTGCCACGCAGGCGCTGACTGATCGCATTCTCAAGCCGCTCGTCTCCATGCCGGTGGGCACCGCGCGACGCATCAGCGGGGTGGGCTGGGACAGCGAATTCGAAATCGTCAAACTCGCGGACATCACGCAGGAGCGTGCCGCGTTGCTCGCGCGGCTCACGCTGCGGCTCATGGTGCTCGATGCCAACTTCTGGAGCCCGCTCGACGCGCAGGACGAAACCTTCATCATTTCAGCGGACGGCGCGTTTGCCACGTATCGTCCCGCCGTTGGCCGGGAGGCTTTCAGTCCGGCCGATCTCGCGCGCGACACGCAGGCAATGCTCGCGGAAATCAACAAGGTCGAGCGCTATCACGCGCGTGTGCGGGGCAACAGTGAAGGTCCGTTCTGGACGTACAACTACAAGCATCCCGTCACGCATCTGAAGACGGTTTCGAGTTTCGTGCCGATCCGCGATCTCAACGGTCATCTTGTGCTTTATGTCGGCACCAGCATGTCACCCGACATGATCGTGCCGCCGCGCATGCGCAACCTCGAACGTTCCGGCGAAGCGCTCCAGTTGATTTCGGAGGACGGGCTTGTGATCGCGAGCGCCGGCCTTCCGATGTCGTCTCTGGGGCACTTGCGTACGCTGGTCACGCTGCCGCTCTTTGGTGGCGCGCAGATGACGCTGCGCTCCGACGGCCAGCGTCTGGTATTCGAGCGCAGATTGGTGTCGACGCCATGGTTCGTGCGTTACGCCGTGCGCCCCGCGCAGTTGCTGCGAGAGAACGCCACGTTGCTGCTCGGCGCGACGTTGCTGTTGCTGCTGTACGCGGGCGGCGTCTATGCGGGCATGCGTTATATGCGTCAGCGCATCATCGAGCCGGCACGTCAGCGTACGACGGCGTTGCTCGAACGCGATGCCTTCACCCAGACCCTTATCGAGACGGCGCCCGTCGGAATGGCGATCATCGACCCGTTCGAGCCGGCCGTGGTGATGAGCAATCCGGCCTACGCCGGCACAGTCGATTTGCTCAGACATCTCGGCGACGGCGAGCTGACGCGGATGTACCGTCAGTTGCACAGCGGCGTGGTGGCGCGACCCGTGCGGCGCCTGCTCAGTGCGCTCGACGACGCGGGAGAGCGTCATTACGCGGTGAGCTTCGTCGATACGGTGTTTCGTGAGCAACCGGTGCTGATCGGCACATTGTCTGACGTCACCGAGCAGCGCCGCTTCGAGCTGGAGCAACGCAAGGCGCGTCTCGCTGCGGAGAGCGCCAATCGCGCGAAGGACGTGTTCCTCACGACCGTCAGCCATGAAATGCGCACGCCGCTGTATGGCACGCTGGCGTCGCTCGAATTGCTCAGCGCGCAAAACCTTGGCGACGATCACCGTTATTACGTCGACGTGATGGAGAGTTCGACGCGCAATCTGCTCGATCTCATCAACGATCTTCTCGACTATTCGCGCATTCAGGTGGGCCGCTTCGAACTGAATTCGCGCGATTGCTCACTGCTCAAGGAGCTTGAGGCGGTGGGGCTGTCGTTCACGGGCCGTGCGCGTTTGCAGGGCCTCACGCTGGACTGGATGATCGATCCGCTGCTCGCGCGTGCGGTACATACGGACGCGCTGCGTCTTGGACAGGTCGTGACCAACCTCGTCGGTAACGCCATCAAGTTCACGGAAAAGGGGCATGTAGCGTTCAGTGCGATGGTGACGCGCTCGGACATGCAGGGTTGCGACGTGGCCTTTACGGTGGGCGATAGCGGGGTGGGGATTGCGGCGGCGGATCTGGCCGATCTGTTCCGGCCATTCGGCAAGAGCACCACCGAGCCTGGGATGCAGCATGGTACCGGGCTGGGGCTGGCGATTTCGCATCAGTTCGTCGGCATGCTCGGCGGTGTTCTCGCCGTCGACAGCGAGGAGGGGCAAGGTACGACCATGCGCTTCACGCTGCATCTGCCGTGGGCACCCGATAGCGACGCACCGCCTGTCGTGGATTCGCAGGAGACGTTCGCTTATGTGAGCGCATTGTCGCGTCGTCATTGGTACCTCGAAGCGTTGATTCGTCGTGCGGGTTTCGTCCCTGTCCGTTATGACGACGCCGTGTCGTGGTCGACGGGGACCGGTCGCGAGGAAGATTCCGGACTCCTGATGTTCGCGGACGAATGGCCGGTGCGGGGCATGGCGGGCGCGGAAGTCTACTTGCTGCGCGCGACGCCAGTGGATCGTCCGGCCGGAAGCACGCCGACATGGCCGCGCGACATTGCACTGCTGCAACAAGCCGAACTTTGGGAGGCGCTGGGCTCGACGCCGCGTCCGGGCTTGTCGAGCGGCGGTGACCTGCCGGTACCGGGCACGGCAAGCGCGCAGACGCGCGTAAGGCCGCTGGCCGGTTGGTACGTGCTGGTCGCAGACGATCATCCGATCAGCGGCATGTTGCTGTCACGTCAACTGGAAGGGCTCGGCGCGATGGTGGATTGCTACCACGACCCGCGCGAAGCACTCGACGCGTTCGACGCCGAATCGCACATGCTGGTCATCACCGACGCCAACATGCCCCACATTTCCGGGCATGCGCTGGCGACGGAGATCAAGGCACGCGCTCCGCATGTGCCGGTGGTGGTGGCCACCGCAGACGTCACGCTGCGCAACGATCGCGAGGCGAAATCGCCTTACGATGCGGTCGTCTACAAACCCGTGGACGCCCGTTCGTTACTACGCGTCATCGAACTGGTTCGTTCGCGCTATCCGTCGCTTTGCGTGGAGATCGCACCGTTGCCGGCGTCGTCGCGACTGATCGAGAACGCGCCCAAGCCTGCCCCTGAGGCGGCGTCTTCCAAGGACTGGCGCTTGCCCTTGTCGGAAATGCTCGACACCTTCGTCAAGATCGCCGATCAGGACATCGCGAATTGCCGGGCGGCGCTCGCCGAGTCCTCGCGCGAGACACTCCGCCACTCGGCGCACCGGCTGCGTGGCGGCTTCATGGCGTTTGGTCTGAGTTCGCTGGCATCGCTGGCCGCACAGGTCGAGCATCTAGCGCCGCAGGCGTCGGTCGGACAGATGGAGGCCGCTTTCGATGCGCTCGATACGGCCTGGAACGACTGGCTGCGCTCGCAAGGGCACGCCATCGCCAGCGACGCGTGAGCGTGGGGGAGGAAAGAAGGGCGGCGGGCGGCGACGGAAACGGGTGGCCCCGCCGCGCTATTCCACGAAATGTTCAGATATCAGCTGACGTAGCCACTGGTTACCGGCGTCTTGATGGTAGCGACGATGCCAGAACACATTGGTTTGCAGCGCCGGCAGGCGCAGGGGCGGTTTGACGAAGTGCAGCCCGAACGGTGCGGCGGCGCGTTCGGCAAACTTCTGCGGCACCGTCACCACCAGATCGTTCGTGCTGACGATATAGGGCACTGCGATGAAGTGGGGCACCCAGAAGTTGGCGTCGCAGCCGAAGCCAGCCTGTGCGAGAAGCTGATTGACACGCGCGTAGGGGTTGTCGCCCGTGGCGACGAACAGGTGGCGAGCCGCCTTGAATTCGGCCAGCCCCGCGTCCGGCGAGTCGAGTGCATGGCCGATGCGAAACATGCTCACGTATTGCTGCCGGAACAACCGTCGCTGGAAAAACGGCCCCGTCAGATCGTCGAAAGCCCCCACCGCAAGATCGATGCGCCCTGCGGCCATCGCCTCCTTCAGATCGGGCAACGACGCCCGAACCGTGCTGATACGCACCCCCGGTGCCAGTTGCGTGCATAAATCGATCAGCGCGGGCAAAAAGTACACCTCACCGACGTCCGTCATCGCCAACGTAAATTCCCGCTGACTACTCACCGGATCGAACGCCTCCCGGTGGTTGATGGCCCTCGAAATGCCTGCCAGGGCGGCCGACACCGGCTCAGCCAGCGCCTCGGCGAACGGCGTGGGCTGCATGCCTGCGCCTGTGCGCGTGAACAACTCGTCTTCGAACGTCTGCCGCAGCCGGGCAAGGCCGTTGCTGACGGCGGGCTGCGATAGCCCCAGTTCTCGTGCCGCCTGAGAGATGCTCCGGTGCGTGAGCACGGCATGGAACACCACCAGCAGGTTCAGATCGACGTCGCGTAAGGAAATCATGGAGGAAGCATCCGCGGATCACCGAAGTGATATTCGCATTGTGAATATAGTGGATTTGTCTATTTATATCGCAAAATGTGGTCGCTTGGCGGACAATTGTTCCATTCGAAAACAGGAGACGAGGCACTCATGCGTCAAGCAGACCAAATTCAGGGGGAGCTGGGCTATTTGTCCGGTTTCGCCAACGAGTTCGCGACCGAGGCATTGCCGGGCGCGCTGCCTATCGGGCAAAACTCGCCGCAACGTGCGCCGTACGGCCTCTACGCGGAACAACTCTCCGGCACGGCGTTCACGGCACCTCGCGGTCACAACCGCCGCTCGTGGGTGTATCGCATTCGTCCCGCCGCCATGCACAAGCCGTTCACGGCGATTGAGAACACGCGCTGGCTGAGCCGGTTCGACGAGGTGCCCACGCCGCCGAACCAGATGCGTTGGGACCCGCTGCCGATGCCCGAAGCGCCGACCGATTTCGTCGACGGCATGGTCACGATGGCCGGTAACGGTGGTCCGGACGCCGGTCACGGCTGCGGTATCCACGTGTACGCCGCCAACAAGTCGATGGACGGCCGCTTCTTCTACAACGCCGACGGCGAATTGCTGGTCGTGCCGCAAGAAGGGCGTCTGCGTATCGCCACCGAATTCGGTGTGCTGGAAGTCGAGCCCTTTGAGATTGCGGTGCTTCCGCGCGGCGTGCGTTTCCGCGTGACGCTGCCCGACGGCCGTGCCCGTGGCTACATCTGCGAGAACTACGGCGCATTGTTCCGTCTGCCGGATCTGGGTCCGATCGGCTCCAACGGTCTCGCAAACCCGCGCGACTTCCTGACGCCTGTGGCGGCCTATGAAGACGTGGAGGGCGACTTCGAGCTGGTGGCGAAGTTTGGCGGGGCGCTGTGGCGTGCCGATATCGGCCATTCGCCGCTGGACGTGGTGGCCTGGCACGGCAACTACGCGCCGTACAAATACGATCTGCGTCACTTCAACACGATCGGCTCGATCAGCTACGACCACCCGGATCCGTCGATCTTCCTGGTGCTGCAATCGCAAAGCAATGCGCCGGGCGTCGACGATATCGACTTCGTGATTTTCCCGCCGCGCTGGCTGGCGATGGAAAACTCGTTCCGCCCGCCCTGGTTCCACCGCAACATCGCGAGCGAGTTCATGGGCCTGATCCATGGCGTGTACGACGCCAAGGCCGAGGGCTTCGTGCCGGGCGGCGCAAGCCTGCACAACTGCATGTCGGGCCATGGCCCCGATGCGGGAACGTTCGAGAAGGCCTCGGCGGCCGACACGAGCAAGCCGCACAAGGTTGATGCCACGATGGCCTTCATGTTCGAAACGCCGGCGGTCATTCGCCCGACGCGCTTTGCACTTGAGACCAAGCAGTTGCAGGACAACTACTACACCTGCTGGCAGGACCTGAAGAAGCACTTCAACCCCAACCAGAAGTAAGGGACGTTGTCGGCGGGAAGGGCATGAACGCCGTCGCGCCACGACACCTTTGATCATCCCGACGGCCGGCCCGGCGCTTCTCTCGCGCACGGTCGGCCGAAGCGTTACCTCGAACAAGGAATTCCACATGTCTGCTCTCCTGCAAAGCTGGGTCGCGTCCGCCAACACCGGTGTGACGGACTTTCCGCTGCAAAACCTGCCCTACGGTGTGTTCAGCACGCAAGCACAGCCCACGCCGCGCGTCGGCGTCGCGATTGGCGATCAGGTGGTCGATCTCGCGGCGCTCGAAGCCGCTGGCGTGCTCAAGGCGGGTGACACGGCCGTCTTCGCCCAACCGTCGATCAATGCGTTCGTGGCGCTCGGCAGTGCCGCCTGGCGCGCCACGCGTGCTCGTCTGACATCGCTGCTGGCTGTCGACGGTGACGCCGCACTGCGTGAGAACGCCGCGCTCAAGGCGCAAGCGCTCGTGCCGCTGGCGCAAGCCACGCTCCATCTGCCGGTGCAGGTGCCGGGCTATACCGACTTCTACTCGTCCAAAGAACACGCGACCAACGTGGGCAGCATGTTCCGTGACCCGGCTAACGCGTTGCTGCCGAACTGGCTCGAAATTCCGATCGGTTATAACGGCCGGGCCAGCTCGGTAGTGGTGAGCGGCACGCCGCTGCACCGTCCGAACGGCCAGATCAAGCTGCCGGATCAGCCGCGCCCGATCTTCGACGCCTGCCGCAAGCTCGACTTCGAACTGGAAACCGGCTTCATCGTCGGTCGCGAAACGGCCATTGGCGAATCGCTGAATGTGGAAGACGCCGACGCCGCGATCTTCGGCATGGTGGTCCTCAACGACTGGTCCGCCCGCGATCTTCAGCAGTGGGAATACGTTCCGCTCGGTCCGTTCAACGCGAAGACGTTCGGTACGTCCATCTCCCCGTGGGTCGTGACGATGGAAGCGCTCGAACCGTTCCGCGTGGCCGGCCCTGAGCAATCGCCCGAGCCGCTGTCGTATCTGCAACAGCAAGGCAAGCACGCGTTCGATATCGAACTCGAAGTCCTGCTGCAAGCTGAAGGCGATGCCGAGGCAACGTCGATTTGCCGCACGAACTTCCGTCACATGTACTGGAGCATGGCGCAGCAATTTGCCCATCACACGGTCTCGGGCTGCAATGTACGTGTGGGCGATCTGATGGGCTCGGGCACGATCAGCGGCCCGACGCCGGACTCTTTCGGCAGCCTGCTCGAACTCACGTGGAACGGCAAGAATCCGATCACGCTGGCCAGCGGCGCGAAGCGCTCGTTCATCGAAGACGGCGACACCGTCGTGATGAGCGGCTGGTGTCAGGGCGACGGCTATCGGGTCGGCTTCGGCAACGTGTCCGGCAAGATCCTGCCGGCCAAGGCGCGCTGAGCGCACGAGGCAGGCCTGGTTCTGGTCTGATCCCGACCTGATGCCCACCTGATCACGTTATGCGGGGAAGCGTTGCCACCACGGATTGACGCGTCCCACCAGCAGGCTTGCGGTGACACGGCAACGTGTCGGCGTGTAGGCCAGTTCATTGGCGACGCGCCGCAGCAACGGTGGATCCCCCAGGCGGGCGCGACGCGGCACGCGTAGCGAGCGCCGGGTGCGTGGGGTGGTCTGGAGGGTGGGCTTGGTCGATGGCATTGCATGGCTCCCGAAGGCGGGTGGGTGTGGGAGCCATTTAGCCACGTCGCGGTGATGCGCGACAGGTGAAGGAATCCGAAAAATGGGTACGGGGCGCGTGACGTACGCGCCCCGCGTTCGGTCCGCTGACAGCGTGCTCAGCGAGGCTTCTTGACGTCCGATGCGGCCGTCGAGAGCGCCTTCGGTGCCGTGTCCGGCCCACCTTCAGGCAAGGCCTTCCCACCCGCAGGCGACGCCAGCGGGGCACCGCTAGGCGCGGTTGCCGGGCGGTTCAGTCCCTCATTGATCCACGCCATCAGCAGCGTGTACGTCACGGCGAGAATCACCGGGCCGACAAACAGTCCGACGATGCCGAACGTCAACATTCCCCCGAGTACCCCCGCAAGAATCAGCGTCATCGGCAGATCGGCACCCCGGCGAATGAGCATCGGACGCATGACGTTGTCGAGCATGCCGATGAAGATCGACAGCACCAGCAGCAACGTGGCGAGCGTAGGGCTGTCTTGCCAATAGAGCCACGCCACGCTCGAGAGCAGTACCGGGAACGGCCCGATCTGCGCGATACACAACACCAGCATCAGCGCCGTCAGGAAGCCCGGCAGCGGCACGCCGGTGAGCCAGAGGCCGAGCCCGCCGAGCAACGACTGCGTGACGGCCGTCACGACAATCCCGAGCGCGACTGCGCGAATCGACATGCCGGCCAGCCGCACCGACTCCTCGCCGCGATCGCCACCGAGGCGTCGCGCAATGCGGATCAGCGCCCGTGCGGCGCGTTCACCCTGCATGAAAAGAATGCCTGAGATGATCAGCGTGAGGCCAAGGTGGACCACCAGTAGGCCGATAGACCCCAACTTGGAGAAGCCCCACGAGGCTGCCTTGACGGCATACGGCTGAACCTTGGAGACCAGGCCACCGGGACCGGCGGCCGCGAGCGACTGCCATTCTTCGCTGGCGCGCTGGCCGACTACGGGAATGCGCGCGAGCCAGTCGGGGGGCATGGGCAGTCCGTTCTGACCGAAGGAGTGCACCTGATCGCTGATGTCCGAGGCGTGTCCGATCAGCGTGCCGATCGCGGCCGAGAGCGGCGCCACCACAATGATCAGCATGCCGACGATCATGATCGTCGTGGCGAGCCACCGCTTGCCCCATAGGCGACGCTGGAGGCCGATGAGCAACGGCCAGGTTGAGGCGACGATCGTCACGGCCCAGATGAAGGCGGGCAGGAACGGCAGCAACACCCATAAAGTGCCGACGATCAGCAGTCCGAGGACCAGAACGATCAGCAGGTTACGAGCGAGTTCGCTCGGCGTGGAATTAAGCATAGGCGCTCCGGCAGGCAGGGGATGACGCGTCGTGCGGTGCGTCCGTCTGAAGTGTCATGCGCAAAGAACGCGCTTGGAGAGCACGATGCCACGCCGGGGCACTCACGGCAAGTGCACGCAACACTTCGTCACAAAGCCGTCTGAAAGACCTCGCCTTCACTGCCTCCGCCGTCTTCGTCCGAGACCATGCCAGTCTTATGTCTCGCGGGCGGCGACACACCGGCGGGCGGGATCGACGTCCCTCGCTTGCGTCCCTGAAAGCTCTGAAGTCCGGGGTGCGGATCATGGGGGCCAGCCGACGCGGGGCTACTGACGTCGCTGCCCGACGACGTGCTGATAGCGTCGTTCATCGGCAGGAAGACGGCGTCGTCGCCGGAGGTGTCGTCGGCATCGGCGTGTTGCCCATTGGCGACGGAAAAGGCGTTCACGCGGGCGCTGGCCGGGCTGACTGAGCTGACCGGACTGTCAGGCAGATCGGAGTGTGAGCTGCCGGATGAATGCCCCGAATCACCCTGCGAGGTCAGTGTGACGGTGCTGATCTTCGGGCGTCCCCGCCGACGCGTGTAGGCCATCGTAATCGCCTCATGCCGCGACGCCATGCCCTGCATCGACACGAAGGACGCGATCAGTCCGTAGAGCACGCTGAGCACCGCCTGCGTGTGCCAGTCGACGCCGCCCCCCGCAGCGCTGCCTGTCTCCGGGGACGCGGTCGTGTTAGCGCGCAGCGCAAGCGCGTTTTCCCAGACAGTCTCGTCGGTGCCGGAAGGGGCGAGCGCATCGTCGATCTCCGCATTCGTCGAGGCCGCACCGTGAAACGTCGATAGAAAATAGAAGCCGAGGGTCAGCGTGAGCCAGATGGCCTTGGGGGCACCGGAGCGCAGCAATCCCCCGAAGGCGGCCTGAAACGCGGGCCAGAACGACTCGCCGCCCGCCGGCGGGACGTCGTCGCTCATCTTGCAGATCAGGTCTGCAAAGCGATCCTGCAACAGCGGTTCGAGCCGGGCATGGTCCGGGTCCAGCGCGATGCGGTCGATGATCGGGCCGAGGAATGCGCCGGGAATCGGACACAACAAGATCTCGAGCGCGGCGTGGATCGTGTTGCCGAACCGATACGCCATGATGCCCGGCACGGCAGTCGACAGCCCGGCTTCCGCAGCGATTCGCGCCAGATTGCGCACGACGCCGTAGCAAAACACGAAGCCGATTACATGTGCCGCCACGTCGCGTACCGGATGGCGCAGCATCATGCTGACGGCTTCGAGCGATTGCGTGGGGGTGAGGTGCCCCAACCGGCTCGCCAGCTCCGGGTGCCCGGCGGTAAAGCGCGCCATGCCGATCAGGTTGATCAGCACGACCCCCATCGCTTCGACGGGGGGCCACATGAGCGCCAGACGCCGTTGAGGATCGACGGTGTCCGCGAGTACGGAGAGCACCGTGGAGCCTAGGGCGAAAGGAAACGCGTCACGCGCCAGACCGATTTGCATCGCGCGCCAGGAGATGCCGGGATGTTCATGACGAAAGAGCGCATCGAGCCGATGCCGGACCTTGTCGACGCACAGGCCGCGCTGCGCCAGCAGTTGCGATTCCGTGCGCAGATGCGGGAGCAGTTCATCGAACCACGGCGGTGTGGCCGTCATCGTGCTGGGCCGTGCGGCATTGCGCGATGCGGGCGCTACGGACCTGGCGCGTGACGCGTCATTGCCGTGCATGCGCTCAAAGCGGCGAAGGGCAGGCACGGCGACCTCGTCACGCAGCATCGTGTAGATCTGATCGGCCGCGCCGGGGGCGTCCCGTGCGATGGAGATGCCTGACGCAAAGGTGCGTTCCCGTTGTGCGCTACGCGACGATGCCAGGTTGGCGGTGCGGCGCAGCACCAGCGAGAGTTCGTCACCCTGTTCACGGGGAATCGCCTGTGCGACAGCGGTGATCCGGGCGGCGCGATGGCCCTGCGTCAGAAGGCGGGCGGCCTGCTGCGCGCGAGTGAAATCGTCGACGAGATGACACCCCGGTTCGGTCGATGGTGTGGCCGTCGCGCGGTCGACGCTCAACGCGTTGACGCGTGAAAAGTAAGGAGAGGCGAGCGAGAGTTCGTAAGGCATGTCGTCGGTGGACGGCCGGACACGCGCGCTTTCCCAATTCCCTTTACCCGCGCCGCCCGCGGCCGTTTCGCAGGAGAAATGAAGTGGGCGATGCTACCTGTATCCCTGCGCGACGACGACGCCTGAACAGGCGTTTAAAAACGTTCATTCGCAATCCTGCGTAGGTGCCGTCGAGCGTGACCTGTGACACGACACGGGTCATCACGCAAAACGTCGCCAATCGTCAGGATGTCCCGCACCTCATTCACTCGGGCACGACCATGACGCCTGCACGCAGGCCGTTCGCCACATTCGGATTGGGAAACACGATGCGTTCTTCCGGGTGCGAAACGGTGTAGGTGTTCTCACCGTCGCGCGCCAGTACGGTGCCTGCGGGATACGCCGTGAAGTTCGGCGTGTCGGCGGGCACGTCGAGGACGAAGGCATCCGTACGACGCACGATTTCGGCCGCCACGCGAAAGCGCTTCGCCTGCAACACCTGCCCATCGTCGCGCGCGGCCATGTCGCCGCCGGACAACCATCGGCGCAACGCGGCGTCGATGCCCGCGAAGTCCTCCAGCCGGTTCTCGCCGAAGGGCGCGACCTTGCCCAGTTCCAGCGTGCAACTCTCGGCCCCGAAACGCGCGCAGGTGTAGTACGAGAACGTGACGGACGGCTGTTCGGTGCGCATCGTCGCTTCGATATCGGCGGCGGCAAGGGCGTCGAACCAAGTCGCCTGAGGGGGACGCTCCGGGGTGCCTGGAACGACGGCAAAGCGGGGAAACAGCGAAGCGCGAATCGCAGTGTGCATGTCGACATGACGTCGCTGACGGCGTACGCCGTCCACCCCTGCGAAGAACTGCGCCACGATGACTTCCAGCTCGCGTGCGCGCTGAACGACGGGCGACTCGGCGCGTTTGGCATGCGCACCCTGAAACAGGCGGTTGAGATCGTATTCAAGATAGCGCTTACCTGCACGCACGGCATCCGGATTGCCGAGCACGACGAGCACACGCTCGCGCAGCGTCAACTTTCCGTCGGCGATGTCGCGCAAAATACCGTCGACGATTTCGATGGGGGCCGTCTCGTCGCCGTGAATGCCGCAGGACAGGATCGCGTCATAACGATAGCCTGCCGCAGATGGGGAGGTGCCATCGGACGAATCCGACGCATCTGACGTGTCGGCGTTAGCCGCCAGTCCGGGCGGCGTCAGTTCCAACACGCCTTCTGCGTGTCGCTGCCAGCGCACACCACAAGGATCGATGCCGGCGTCATGGGGATGATCTCGCGATTCGCGTACGTCACTGAGCCAATGACGAAGGGCCGAACGTTTGGCGTCGGTCATGATGAGCATTCTCCTAAAGCTGACTCGTATTCTATGCGTGTCCATGGCGTGACTGTCATGTGACGTCGCGCATACCCGGGGACAAGCGTTTGCCGCCGCATCCAACGGCTGCGCATTGTTCCGTCTGTCGAATCCGTGTCATCATGGTCCGCATCGCACGCCGCATCATCGGGCGTGGCCTCCGGGATTGCGACTCATGACCGATCTGTACATCGAAGGTGTCTGGCGTGCTGGCAACGGTGCGCAATTCCGCTCTCTCGATCCGATGTCGGGTGACGTCGTCTGGCGTGGGCATGCCGCCGATGCTGCCGACGTCGATGCAGCCGTCAAGGCGGCGCGTCGTGCCCAACGCGACTGGGCGCGGCTAGGCGTCGATGCGCGTCTGGCCGTGTTGCAACGCTTCGCGGCTATCGTCACAGCGAGCACGGAAACACTGGCGGACGCCATCGGCCGCGAGACCGGCAAGCCGCTCTGGGAAGCACGCACCGAGGTCGCAACGATGTCGGCCAAAGTGGTCAACTCGGCGAGGGCTTATCAGGAGCGAACCGGCGAGCGCCGCAGTCCCGTCGCCGACGGCGAAAGTGCCGTGCGGCACCGCGCCCACGGCGTAATGGCCGTCTTCGGTCCGTACAATTTTCCCGGACATCTCCCCAACGGACACATCGTGCCAGCGCTTCTCGCAGGCAATACCGTGGTGTTCAAGCCGAGCGAACTGGCACCCGGCGTCGCACAGCGCACGCTGGCATGCTGGATCGAAGCCGGCTTGCCGCCGGGTGTTCTCAATCTTGTGCAAGGTGCGCGCGACACTGGTGTTGCGCTGGCCGCGCACGACGATATCGACGGTGTGTGCTTCACCGGCAGTTCCGCCACGGGGCGCGCCCTCCACCAACAATTCGCGGGCCGGCCGGACAAGATGCTTGCGCTGGAGATGGGGGGCAATAATCCGTTGATCGTCGACACGCCGGCGAACATCGATGCGGCAGTACACGTCGCCGTTCAGTCGGCCTTTCTATCCGCCGGACAGCGATGCACCTGCGCGCGTCGGTTGCTGGTACCCAAAGGCGGGCAGGGCGATGCATTCATCGAGCGGTTGGTGTCCGTCACGCAACGTATCAGCGTCGGACGCTACGACGCCGAACCGCAGCCGTTCATGGGCGCGGTGGTGTCGTTGCAGGCCGCACGACGCATGACGGCCGCACAGGCCGACTTGTTGGGGATGGGGGCGCGTGCCATCTTGCCGCTGTCCCAGCCCGATGGTCGCTCGGCATTGTTGACGCCGGGTCTGATCGACGTGACCGCCCTTGTTGAACGCGATGCGTTACCCGACGAGGAGTACTTCGGGCCGTTGCTTCAGGTGTTGCGTTATGACACGTTCGACGACGCCATCCAGCTCGCGAACCGCACCCGTTATGGACTTGCCGCCGGGTTACTGTCCGACGATCCCGCACGATACGAACAGTTTCTCGCCGAGATACGGGCGGGCGTCGTCAACTGGAACCGTCCGACGACAGGAGCGGCGGGGGCCGCGCCGTTCGGTGGTGTGGGGGCGTCGGGCAATCATCGGCCAAGTGCCTGGTACGCCGCCGATTACTGCGCGTACCCGATAGCGTCGATGGAGGCCGAACGCGCGGTGATGCCGGAGCGACTGAGTCCGGGACTGGATTTTGGCACGGCCTGATTCGGGCACAATGCCGCAGATTGCTGTACGCAGTGCCGTAGGATATACGTCTCCGGGTTTGGGTTTTTCTCTCAGGATTTCACATGACGCGTTTTGCCCTCGAAGCCAACTTCGACGGATTGGTCGGCCCCACGCATAACTACGCGGGTTTGTCGTTTGGCAATGTGGCGTCGGCTAACAACGCCAATCGGGTGTCGAACCCGCGCGAGGCCGCGTTGCAGGGGCTTGCCAAGATGAAGGCGCTGGCCGACATGGGCTATGCGCAGGGCGTGTTGCCGCCGCAAGAGCGTCCGTCGGTTGCGTTGTTGCGCACGCTCGGGTTTTCGGGGGACGACGGCACCGTCATCCGCGAGGTCGCCCGCAGTGCGCCGGCGTTGTTGGGGGCTGCCTGTTCGGCGGCAAGTATGTGGACGGCCAATGCCGCCACCGTTAGTCCGTCGGCCGACACGTCCGACGCCCGCGTGCACTTCACCGCAGCGAACCTTTGCAGCAAGCTGCATCGCGCCATCGAGCACGAAACCACGTCGCGCGTGCTGCGTGCCGCGTTTCCCGACGAGGCTCGCTTTGCCCATCATGATGCTTTGCCCGGCTGGCCGTCGCTCGGCGATGAAGGTGCCGCCAACCACACGCGGCTGTGCGGCGCGTACGGCGAGCGCGGCGTCGAATTCTTCGTCTACGGTCGCGACGACCTCGCCACCGCCGCAGCGCCCCGGCGCTTTCCTGCGCGTCAAACGCTGCAAGCGAGTCAGGCCATCGCTCGCCTGCACGGGTTGAACGAGGCAGATGTCGTCTTCGCCCAGCAACATCCCGACGCCATCGACGCAGGCGTCTTCCATAACGACGTGATCGCGGTAGGCAACGGCAACGTGCTGTTCTGCCATGCGCAGGCGTTCCTCGATCAGGCCGCCGTGCTGGCCACACTGCGCGAGCGGCTGGCCACGCAGGGCACGTCGCTCGAAGTCGTCGAGGTCTCGGCGGCCGACGTGTCGATGGAAGACACCGTCGGCAGTTACCTTTTCAACAGCCAGTTGCTGGCACGCTCGCCGAAGGCGGGCGGCGGCATGCGGCTGGTTGTGCCACAGGAATGCCGCGAGCGCCCGGCCGTATGGCGTTATCTGGAGTCGCTGGTCGCCAGCGGCGGGCCGATTCGCGAGCTGCACGTCTTCGATTTGCGCGAAAGCATGCGTAACGGCGGCGGGCCCGCGTGTCTGCGGCTGCGCGTGGTGCTCACCGACGAGGAGCGTCAGGCGACGCACGCGGGGCTGTGGATGGACGACGCACGTTACGCCACGTTGACCGATTGGGTGAAACGTCACTACCGCGACCGGCTAGCGGTGGCCGATCTGGCCGATCCGGCGTTGCTGAACGAGTGCCGCACCGCGCTTGACGAACTCACGCAACTGCTCGGTCTCGGCAGCAGCCTGTACCCCTTCCAACGCGTGTCCTGAGCCGCACCGAGCATCACGCCACCGTCAACCCATTCCGCTTTGCAACGAAAGGAGTCGATTCGATGACGACGATCATTGGTTTGTCCGGCAGCCTGCGCAAGGGCTCTTACAACACGGCCTTGCTGATGGCAGCCAAGGCGGTAGCACCGGCGGGCGTCACGTTAGACGTCAGAACGCTTCACGGCATTCCGCTATATGACGGCGATCTGGAAGCGAGCGACGGGATTCCGTCGGCTGTGACGACGCTCAAGGACGCCATTGCACAGGCCGACGGCCTGCTGCTCGCGACGCCCGAGTACAACAACGGCATGCCGGGCGTGTTCAAGAATGCACTGGATTGGCTATCGCGTCCGCCGGCGGATAGTGCGCGGGTGTTCCGCGACAAGCCGGTGGCGATCATGGGCGCATCGCCCGGTGGCTTCGGCACCATCCTCAGCCAGAACGCCTGGTTGCCGGTGCTACATACGTTGCAAACCACGCCGTGGTGGCAGGGGCGGTTGATGGTGTCGCACGCGAACAAGGCCGTCGACGCGGACGGCAATCTTGTTGACGACGCCGTGCGTCAGCAACTGCGGGATTTTGTCGCAGGCTTCGTTGAGTTTCTCGGTCGGCGCAACGTCGCTGGTTGAGTTACTTGTTGGTAATCATGAGCTTGCGATGATTAATTAACGCTAAATGTCGAAATTCGAGTGATCCGGAACCTTCCCCAATCGATCGTGACGAACCGATAAGCGATGCAATTTTCCGATCGTTCAGCGATGCACTATGCTGGATGGAACGTGTCGGCCGACACGTCGATTGCGTCCTTTCGTCAACCCGGGGGTGCCGCCATGCAGATCGAGTTTCCGGATCACCGTCCCATGTTCAATTACGAAGAGCTGACGATCGAGTTTGCTGTCGTCGTCAATGGTCGGCCGATCGATTGTGCCGTCTCCGCCGAAGCGCTGGAATCCCACTTCCACGCCCACTCGGCACGCGCCGACGACCTGCTTCACGCGTTCGAACACGGCCGCAGCCGCATCCATGCCCTCACGCGCGAATATCTGGCGATGGGACTTCCCGGTCCCGTCCTGCTACGTAGCGGGCATTTCCGCTGGGCGCAAAGTCAGAGCGCGCGTCGCTAAGCGACCGCCGAGCGACAGTTGAGCAACTGCCCGCCAGGCAGCCTTCTTCCCATGAGGTGAAGGTGGGGTTCGGCGGGCTGCCTCATGGCCGAAAACGACCACAAAGAGCCGTGATATTGACGCGCATCAAACCCCGGATGGTTAGGCATACGACTCAATTGGCGAGTCATGGCGTTCGGCGTACACTGGTGTTGCCGCAAGAAGTTACGAAGCAAACCGATGTAGCGAACTGACGAAGCTTCGCGCGCGGCACCATTGCCGATAACTATAAGGAGTCGCTATGGGCTCGGAATTTCGCGTCGTCATCGCCTCGATTGCGGCCTTCATGACGCTTGGCGGGGCATTCGCCACCATCCACGGTTTGCTCTACGACAAAACCCACGTCATGCATGGCGGGGTGATCACAGTGATGTTCGGCATCTTGTTTGTCGTTGTGATGCTCACCCCCTGGCCGCGCGACAGCGAGGCCGAGACCAAGTCAAAGTCCTGACTTCCGATATTTTCGCTGCACGAAGGCCGGGCCGTATAAGCACGGCTTACCGTTTGCGAAACGGCGTCCTACACTGAAATCGAGGGACGCCGTCGAAGCCATCCGAAGTTCGCGCGGCCCCGGCATGCGCCGATGTGGCGTCGCCGCCGGTCTCGTGAAATCTCGTGATTGAAGCATTGGCTTCGCAACGGGCGTGGCCTCGTTGCGAGGTGCCGTATGTGCTCCGATACCCGCGTCTGCATTGCCTCCATCGCCGCGTTCGTGATGCTGGGCGGCATTTTCGCCACAATCCACGGTTTGCTCTTCAACCTGCCCGAGGTGTCCCGCTACGGCGTGGCCGCCGTACTGGCGGGGGCGACGTGCACCGCCACGATGCTGATTCCGTGGGGTGCGCGCGACGAATCGTGACGATTCAACTGAGCGTGGCCTGCGCCCAAACCCGCACCCAATTTATCGCGCGGGCTTCTCCAGCCGTGCCCGCAGACACATGAACGCGGGGGCCAGGGATAGCTCGTCATAGAGCCGGGGGCTGACGGCTTTCATCTCCGGCAGCGGGAGCGGCTCGACCATGTGTTCGAGCTGCCAGCCAGCCGCGGCGGCGGCGTTGAGAATGCCTGCCAGCGGACGACGGTAAGACTCCACAAAGGGCTTCGGCTCGCCGAACCCACTCCAGTACATACCGAAGCGTGTGATTTCGAAGTAGCTGCGGTTGCGTCGCGTGCGCTCGTCGAGCCAGTCGCGCATGGGGTGTCCCATCGACCAGACCAGCGTTGCGCCGGGTTTGGCGACGCGTGCGAATTCACGGAACGTAGGCCCGAGGTCTTCCACGTAATCGAGTGCGAGGGCGCTGACGATCGCGTCGAAGCTGTCGTCAGCGAGTGTGCCGAACGGCGTGCCGAGATCCTGCACGTCGAAGTCGGCGGTCATGTCCTGACAGCGTTTGCGCGCAAGCTCGATCATTTCGGGCGTCACGTCGATGCCATGGACGGTCGCCCCTTGCTCGACAAGCCATGCGCTGTTGATGCCCGGTCCGCAGCCCGCATCGAGCACGTGCAGACCCGTGACGTCGCCCAGCAACTGGCGTGTGGCAGGGCGCTCGTACAGCGCGTTGTGCGGTTTGGTGACGGCAATCTCGGCGTAACGTTCGGCGAAACTGGCGTAAGCGGTACGTCCCATCGACGACGGTTCGGATGACGACATGCGCGACTCCACGTTTGAACGTCCTGAGCATGAACGACGCGCATGCACTGGCAACGGTTGCCGGACAGGCGTGTCGATGGCGACAGGACGGATGAAAAATGCGGGGGGAGCGATTGTAACGCCAACGCGTCGAAAGTGCGCTCTTGCGTCACATCGACAGGGCTTTTGACGTCGCCATACGTCACCGATGTGGGACAATAACGGCCTTCGGCGCGTGGGTTTCCCGCGCCGGTTTTCCTCCTATTCCAGCATGCCCCCATTGAACGCACTCCATTCCGCATCCGACGATCCGAACGCTGCACCGACCGACACCATCGATGTTGTCGATGTGGCGGTGATCGGCGCGGGACCGGCCGGTCTGATGGCGGCCGAAGTGCTGTCGGCAGCGGGCTGGCGCGTGGACGTGTACGACGCCATGCCCTCGGTCGGGCGCAAGTTCCTGATGGCGGGCAAGGGCGGCATGAACCTCACGCATAGCGAATCCGCCGAGCCGTTCGTGGCGCGCTACGGCAAGCGCGCCGGGGCTGTCGGTCAGTGGTTGCGTCGCTTCAGCGCGGACGACGTGCGTTCGTGGTCTCACCGCTTGGGGGTCGACACGTTCGTGGGCACGTCCGGTCGAGTGTTTCCCGTCGACATGAAAGCGGCACCTTTGTTGCGCGCGTGGCTATCGCGCCTGCGCGCGACGGGGGTGCGTCTGCACGTGCGGCATCGCTGGCTAGGGTGGGACGAGAACGCCGCTGCGGGGCCGAATCATCTGCGCTTTGCTACGCCGTCCGGCGAGCGTCAGGTCCGTGCGAAAGCGGTGGTGCTCACACTTGGCGGAGCGAGCTGGCCGCAACTGGGCTCGGACGCCGCGTGGGTGCCGTCACTACGCGAGCACGGTGTTAGCGTCGCACCGCTGATTCCGGCGAATGCGGGCTTCGAGGCGGACTGGACGCCGCACATGCGCGAGCGCTTCGCGGGTCATCCCGTGAAGTCCGTCACGATGACCTTGCCCGATGGCACCACGCGGCAGGGCGAATTCGTGATCTCCGAACACGGTATCGAAGGCAGTCTCGTCTATGCGATGTGCGCGCCGATTCGCGATGCCATCCGGTCGAGCGGCAGCGCGCAGGTCTATCTGGACTTGCTGCCGGACTGGAGCGCAGAGCGCGTGGCGGGTGAAGTGGCGCGTCCGCGCGGGTCACGTTCGATGGCGAGCCACTTGCAGAGTCGTTTGGGTATCGCGGGCGTGAAGGCGGCACTGCTGCGCGAATGCTTGTCTCGCGAGACGTTCAACGATCCCGCTTCGCTGGCCGTAGGCATCAAGCGTTTGCCGCTGACGTTGCTCAGGGTCCGGCCGATTGCCGAAGTCATCAGCAGCGCCGGTGGTGTGTCGCTGGAATCACTGGATGCCCACCTGATGGTGAAGGCTTTGCCCGGCGTGTTCTGCGCAGGCGAGATGCTGGACTGGGAGGCACCCACTGGCGGCTATCTGCTGACGGCCTGCTTTGCGAGCGCCTGTGTCGCGGGCGATGGCGCGGCCGCTTACCTTGAAGCGCACCGCTGATCCGATGTTCACCGACGGCGTTCGCCGTCGGATCTTCTTGGATCACTTACGAGTCATGCACCAGTCATGCGTCCCCGAGCTTAGGCGGGACGCACACCCAGACGCCACAGCGACGTTACTTCGGCGCGTCGGGCTGCATGCAAAGGATCGTTGGCGTCGGCCGCCTTCGGGTGATTCGCGCGCACGTCGTGACGCGCCTGCACCACGAGCCCCGCACCGTGAATCCACGACAGCAGCGTCTCACGCGTGCGCAAGCCCAGATGCTCGGCGAGATCGGACATCACCAGCCAGCCTTCGCCGCCCGGGCTCAGGTGCGCAGCGAGCCCGTTCAGGAAGCCTTTGAGCATCTGGCTGTCCGGATCGTAGATGGCGTGCTCGATAGGCGCGTTGGCCTTCGCCGGCAGCCACGGCGGGTTACAAACGATCAGCGGTGCCTTGCCTTCCGGGAACAGGTCGGCGTCGACGATCTTCACCGAGCGGTCGTAACCAAGACGCGTCATGTTCTCCCGCGCGCAGGCCAGTGCGCGGGCGTCGCGGTCGGTGCCGATGACCTGCTGAACGCCACGACGGGCGAGCAGCGCAGCAATTACGCCCGTACCCGTGCCGACGTCGAAAGCGAGCGACGTGGCGGGCAGCGGCGCCTGATCGATCAGTTGGAGATACTCGCCGCGCACGGGCGAGAACACGCCGTACCACGGGTGGATGGAAGCCCCCAGTGCCGGGATCGCGACACCCTTCTTGCGCCACTCGTGCGCACCGATCAGACCGAGAATTTCACGCAGCGAGGCGACCGAGGCGTTAGCGTCCGGTGCGCCCCATGCTTCGGTGCAGGCTTCACGAACTTCCGGCGCGCGACGCAGCGGGATGCCGTAGTCGGCGTCCAGCGGGATCAACACCATGCCGAGAATGCGCGCACGTTGCGCCTGTGCCATGCGGTGCTTGTGGAACGCGTCGGCCGGACTTGGGGCCGGGGCATCCTTGGCAGCCGGTTTGCGACGCGGGCGATGCGGCGGACGGTCCACGCGACGTGCCATCGCTTGCATCAGCTGACGTGCGTTCTGGTAATCGCCGCGATAGAGCAGAGCGGTGCCGCCGCAGGCGAGTTGATAGGCTTCGTCGGCCGTCACGGTGTCGTCGACGACTTCGACGCGACGCGGCGGCGTGACGCCGGCTTCTGAGCGCCAGCGGGCGGTGACGGGGCGACCGTCTTCGGTCCAGTCTAGCGTCGGGGTATTGTTCATGCGAGGTCTTCTGAAAGGCGTGGCGGCACACCGTGGGCGCGCCGTAAGCCCGCATTATGCCTGCGTTGGCACGTGTCCGGGCCGAAAGCCGGCCGAGAGCGAACCGAAAGCCGGTCTTTCAGTCGGATTTGTCCGGTGCGCCGAAGAGCATGCCGATGGCCTCACGCAGCACGCGGTCGAGGATCGGGTCGACGCCGTCGATGGGCCCGTCGGGCAGCACGGGCACGGGGCCACCATGACGCAACGCCGCGGCCATGTGCGTGAGAATCGCCGCGCCGGGATGCACCGGCGCATCGTGATCATCCCCATGCGGGACGGTGTCGGTGATCGCATTCGCCACGCGTTCCATCGACACCAGCGCCGGCCACCAACGCGCGGCGCGTCGGCTCACCAGCGGCGGTTCGGACAGCGCCCGCTGCAAGGCGACGCGTGTGTCGTCCAGTGCCTTGTATGCCGCGCGTCGCGCCGCAAACGCCGCGTCGGCGTCATGCGTGTCCGCCAGGGCCGCGTAACGGCCAAGCGCATCGAGCGCGTTCGCGACCCGCTCGTCCAGTTGACGGCGCTCCCACTTCGCCCACGGCAGATAGCCGACGAGCAGCACAATGGCGCAGGCCGCGACAGCATCGATGAAGCGCGCCAGCGCAATGTCCTGATTGCCCGGCTGCAACGCCCCCATCACCAGCATCAGAATCGGCAGGAGCAACGCGCTGAACAGCCCGTAGTTCCGTCGCAAAGCCCACGGTAAGCACGCCGCCAGCGGTATCAGCGTGACGAGATTGAACCACCCGTTGCGGTCGATGGCGACGACGGCCGCCGACACGGCCACGCCGACGATACTGCCCACACCGCTTTGCAACGCGCGTGCAAACACGGAGCCGTAGTTCGGCTTGAAGATGACCACGACGATCAGCGGCACCCAGTACGAGCGCGGCAGCGCCGTCACGGCGATGAAGATCTGCGCGACGAGCACGCACAAACCAATGCGCACGAGGTAACGCCAGACGTCCGGCCACGGCCATTTGGGCATCCATCTCGGATGCACGGCGGCGCGCGCCTGATGACGGGCCAGTGCCACAAGCGGGGCTTCGGACGCATGCACGACGCCGGTGAGCAGCGGTTCGGAGCGATGCAAGGCGGCAGCCAGCGTCGGTGCGTCGTTCTCCTTGGCTGCCGAGACGGCGGTGTCGAGCGCCACTGGCCGGTCCCGCGCAATGCTGCGTGCCACACCATAGAGCGCTTTGCCCAGCGGCGCGGGCACTGGCTGTCCGCTCTGCACCAGCCCGATCACGGCTGACGTAATCGGCTCGGCGGCAAGGATCTGCGCGGCGCGGCGCTCCAGCACTTCCCAGCCGCTCGACGTGCTCGCCCGTGCGGTGAGCAAGGTGTCGTAAGCGGCGGCAATGGCGTTTTCGAGCGAGCGTCGGGCCAGTCTCACGCGCGGCGTGCCGCTCGCGTCGAGCACGTTCGCCAGTTGTTGGTAGATGGCCGCGACGGCATCGCGCTCGGCCGCGCCGGGGTGCCGGAACCAATGCACGGCCATGAGCAGCATGCTGAAGATGCCGCCGGCGGCGAGCAGCAACGGCGCGCGCCATTCGGGCGGCGGCAGCGCCAGACCCCAGCCGACGATCAAGTAGACCGCGCCCTGCAACGTCGCGGCGGACGCCACGTTGCCGAACGTGCCGATGAAGCTGAAGAGCAGGATGGCGATTTGCAGCAGCACGTGGGCCAGCCACGGATGGGTCTCGCCTACGCTGTGGATCAGCATCCCGGCATGAAAGCCGAGCACGCCCGTCACGATAGTGATCAGGATGGAGCGGGCGCGCGAGCGGTAAGGGCCGGTGCGGTCACCGGTGATGGCGGGCAGTGCGCCGAGCGCGATGAGCGACGCGTCGGCGCCGTAGCCGATGGCAGCACCGATGGCCGTCGGGACGGCGACGGACAGGGCGGCGTGAACGGCGTCCCAGCGCGAGAATGCCACCGGCTCCAGACGTGCCAGGCGCGACATCCATGCGACGCGGCGTCCCGGCGGCGGCAATTCAGGGGGCGGCGGTGTCGGCGGCGTGGGCGTCATCGCGATGCAAGCGCTCCGGCACTCACAGGGCGCGCGCAGGGGCGTCGGCGTCGGTGAGCGGCATCAGCTTGCCCTGACCCCGGATCCACGCATGGTCTGCGCGCTCGGCCATTTCCTTGTCGCCCCGGCTGTCGCCATAAGCGAAGAGCACACGCGGCGGCGTGTTGCCCCACCACGCTTCGAGGCGTCGCACCTTTTCGGGGCCCCAGCAGTTCGGCTGGGCGAAGGTCCCGGCGAAGCGATCCTGTGCATCGAAGGCCAGTTCGGTACTGAGCACGGTCTCAAAACCGACGCTTGCCGCCCACGGACGCAGATACAGGCCGGGTGAAGCGCTCACGAGCACGATTCGGTGCCCTAGCGCCCGGTGCTGACGCACGCGCGCGAGCATCTCGGGACGGAGCAGGCTGGGCAACTGATGTGCGATGAATTCTTGTGCGTCCGCTTCGAGTTGCGTTCGGGAGCGTCCCGCGAAGACCGCGCGCAGGAACGCCGCTTTGGCCGTGCCCCGGTCGATGAATTTCAGGGCAGCCCCGATCAGCCAGGGCGACGCGAGCAATGCGCCCGTGACGAAGCGCGGTGTGCCGACGGTGCGGCGCACGAACACGCGCAGGCTATCGGTGGTGGAAATGGTCCCGTCGAAATCGAACGCGGCGACGATGGAAGCGTCTCGCATGCGGGGTCAGCTCGTCCGGCTTGAATGCTTCGAAGATCGAGAGAGTGGCGAGGCCGATGCAGCGCCTGCGCGGGCGTTCGCGACGGCCACCAGATGCGGCCACTGTTCGCTGGCCTGCTCGCTCGCGACGATGGCCTGCTCGTCGCGGTAGTGGGGCAGCACGTCGGTACCGACGACTTCCCGCAACCGGTCGATATCCGACGGATAACGGCGCTCGATCATCGCATCGGCGGCATGCTCTGCCGCGTGCCCATCTGCGTGCTGATCCGCGGCTTCAGCCACGGGAAGGCTGGCACCAGGGGCGGCGACAGACCCAGCCGCATGTTCGACCATGCGCGCGTCGGACGGGCCGGCAGCGGAGGAGGAGAGTTCGGTCTGGCTCATGCCGGGCATTCTATACGGTGCGTCGCACACAGGGCAATTCCCATGCCGGCCGGTCGACCGATGTACCCGCCGCACGACACTTGAAGGCTAGGGTCTGTTCACATTGATACGGGCTCGTGTTGCCCGGCCAAAGGGGCGAGCGCAAGGAATGAGCCGAAGCGAATATCGGTAATATTCGTGAGGATCATGACGCCGCGATCGCCCCTTTGGGTGGACAACCCGAAGGGAACGTGCCCTACCGGCCGTCTGGCGGCGTTGCCCGCAGCTTGCTTGGGGCGACCAAGCTGCGCTGCGAGCGCCTTGCCAGCCAGCCGGTAGAACACGTTCACGAGCCCGTATTAATGTGAACAGACCCTAACGTCTGCTTGCTCACTCCCACCGAGGCAAGCTAGCATGGCGCAACGTGCCATTTCCAGACACATGAACTGCGCTGTCCCGCCGGACCTCGGCAATCTTCGGATTGCGTGACGACGTGATGTGACGTCGGGTCAATGGGGCGTCGTTTGTGTGGATGTGGCGAACATGCAGCGCAAGAACAGACGAGGCATCACACATGCAGCTTCGAGCGTCTTGGTCGCGTTACACGAAGGTCTCAGCCATCTGTCTGCTGGTTGCCGCAGCGATGGACCCCGGTGGTGTCATGCTTGCGGGAGCAGCGCCCACCGGAGGCCGAACAGGCAAAGCACCGGCACCGGCCGCCGCACCGGAAGTCGCCTCTGGCGCGAGTGCGGCAGCGGATGTGTCCGGCGCAACGGCGGCGGTCATCGCGCCTGTGCCCGGCACCAGTCAGCGCACCGTCACGTTCGCCCAACTGGGGCAGACGAACGGGCTGCGTCTGCGCGGCACCGAGGGGTCGGGCGACGTCAACTTCGGAATCCGACTCGATCAGTCGGTCGCATCGGCCTTGCTCCGATTGCGCTACACCTATTCCCCCGCGCTAATTCCCGATCTCTCGCAGCTCAAGGTTTATCTGAACGAAGAGCTGATCGCGACGTTGCCGTTCAACAAGCAGGACGGCGGCAAGAATCTCGTGCGCGACATTCCGCTCGACGCGCGCATGCTCTCGGGCTTCAATCGTGTGCGTCTCGTGCTCATCGGGCATTACACGATGGAGTGCGAAGATCCGATGCATTCGAGCCTGTGGGCCGATATCAGCCCGCAGAGCGAGATCGTCACGAGCACGCAGCCGCTCACGCTGCGCAACGATCTGTCGACGCTGCCCGCGCCGTTCTTCGACCGTCACGACAACCGCGATCAGTCCGTGCCGTTCGTGTTCGGCGCGCCGCCGTCGCTGGCGGTGGTCCACGCCGCGGGCGTGGTGGCGACATGGGCGGGCGCGATTGGCGACTACCGTCGTACGCGCTTCCCGGTCAGCGTGAATGCGTTCCCGTCCAAGCATGGCATTGCGTTCGTGACGAACGACACGATGCTGCCCGGCCTCGATCTGCCCAAGGTCGATGCGCCGACGTTGCGCATGGTGTCGAATCCGAACGATCCGTCGCTCAAGCTGTTGGTGATTCAGGGGCGCGACGCCAAGGATCTGGAGACGGCTGCGCTGGCGCTGGTGTCGGGCCGGGCGGCGCTCTCGGGCGACGCGACGCGCATCGCCGAGCTTCAGCAATTGCCGCCGCGTCCGGCCTACGACGCGCCGCGCTGGGTGCGCACCGACCGCCCGGTGAAGCTGGGTGAGCTGGTCGACAACCCGAGTGACTTACAGGCGAACGGTTATATGCCGTGGCCGATCCGCATCCAACTGAATCTCCCGGCCGATTTGCTGACGTGGCAAAACACCGGCGTGCCGATGGATCTGAAGTATCGCTACACGCCGCCGGTCAAGCCGGACGACTCGTCGATGAGCGTGTCGATCAACGACCAGTTCGTGCGCGCCTATCGTCTGCGTTCGGCGGGTGCGAGCAGCGACAAGAGCCATATGCTCGTCGAACTGCTGTCCGACGGCACGATGGCCGATCGTAAGGAAGTGCGCATCCCGGCGTTCCAGGTCGCTTCGCGCAACTCGCTGTCGTTCCAGTTCGCGATGGAGCCGCACAAGGAGGGCATGTGCAGCCAGACCATCACCAATGCGGCGCGCTCGGCCATCGACGCCGATTCGACCATCGACTTCAGCGACCTGCCGCATTACGCCGAGCTGCCGAATCTGAGCTTCTTCGCGGGCAGCGGTTTCCCGTTCACCAAGTACGCCGACCTTGCACAGACGGCTGTCGTGATGTCGAAGACGCCGGACAAGGCGGAGCTGGAAACGGTGTTCTCGGCGCTCGGTCAGTTCGGCCGCTCCACCGGCGTGTATGCCGATCGCTTCGAAGTGCTCGATACCACGCAGACGGACCGCTTCAAGGATCGCGACCTGCTGGTCGTCGGCGGTAAAGACGCCGCGGATCTGCTGACCAAGTGGGGCAAGAACCTGCCGCTCGTGATCGACCAGACGCGTCGCGTTATGCAGGCTGAGCCTCAGGGCTACCGAGGTGACGGCGCGACCGGCTCTGCGCTCGCAGCCAGCCGCATCGGCCCGCAGCGCATGGACGCGGTCTCGCAAGGCCCGCTGGCGGCGCTGGTCGGCTTCGAGTCGCCGGTGAGCAGTTCGCGCTCGGTGGTGGCGATCAACGCGTCGAGCGACGACGGACTGCTGAGCGTGGTCGATGCCATCGACACACAGGGCAATGCGATCCACGGTGATCTGGCTGTCGTCAACGGCGACCGCACGGCGTCGTACCGATTGGGCAAGACGTACTTCGTGGGCGACGTGAGCTGGTGGACACGCATTCGTTACCACCTCTCGAGTCATCCGATTCTGGTCGGTCTCGTCGCGTTGCTTGCGGCGTTCGCGATAGCGCTCAAGTGTTTCGGCTGGTTGCAGCGTCGCGCCGCGCGTCGACTGGAGAAGTAAATGACACGCGCCGATGCTGACAGACGGCGCCGTCGGGCCGTGCTGCGGGCGCTGGTCGCCTGTGGTGCGGGGCCGGCGCTTGCTGGTCTCACGCCCGTCGCGCATGCCGCTCCCGCTGCGGCAGCGAAGCCATCAGGCGCATCTGCGCCGGGGGCTACGCCAGCCGCCGGTGGCAAGGCGTGCCCGCCGGTAGACTGGCCCGCGTGGACGCATTTCAAGACCGGCTTTCTGAGCGACGATGGCCGTGTGGTCGATCACAGCATGGCCGACCAGCGCACCGTCTCCGAGGGGCAGGCGTACGCACTGACGTTCGCCGTCATCGCCAACGATCGCGCCGCCTTCGACAAAGTCCTCGACTGGACGATCAACAATCTCGCACAGGGCGACCTCACGGCGCATCTGCCCGCCTGGCTATGGGGCAAGAAGGATGACGGTCAGTGGGGCGTGCTCGACAGCAATCCGGCGAGTGATGCCGATATGTGGATCGCCTATGCGCTGGGCGAGGCGGGACGTCTCTGGAACGTGCGTCGCTATACGGCGCTTGGCGCGCTCGTCGCCCGCCGCATTGCGTCGGAAGAAACCGACTTCATCCCCGGACTCGGGCGCACGCTGTTGCCCGCGCCCGTGGGCTTCCATCCGGCCAAAGACCTTTGGCGTCTTAATCCCAGCTACCTACCGATGCAAGTCGTGCGTCGTCTGGCGGGGCTCTTTCCCGAGAGCGGTTGGGGACAATTGATTGCGTCCTCCCTCAAGCAGATTACGTTGACGGCGCCGCCGCTGGGCTTCGCGCCGGAATGGGCGATGTATCGCGCGGGACGCGGTTTCGACATCGATCCCGAGACGCAGGGCGAGGGCAGTTACAACGCCATTCGCGTCTACCTGTGGGCGGGCATGCTCGCCCCGGGGAGCGACGATTTTCGGGCACTGATGAACACCTTCCCCGGCATGCTGAAGTACGTGGGTGCGCATGGCGCGCCGCCCGAGCGGGTGAACACGCGCGACGGCACGGCGAAGCAAGACGGCGGGTCAGGGTTCTCGGCGGCGCTCGTGCCGCTGCTACAAGCCGTCGGCGATACCGCGCTCGCACGGGGGCAAGCTGACCGCGCCCGTTCGCTGGACGCCCAGTCGCCTCCCGGCTACTACAGTTCCGTGCTCTCGCTGTTCGGACTGGGATGGCATGAAGCGCGATTCCGCTTTGCGGCTGACGGCACGTTGCTGGTGCCCTGGGAGGCGGTTTGCGCGACACGTTGATCCGCTCCGCATGCATGACGTGCCTGCTGATGGCCGCAGGCGGTGGGCACGTGCGTGCTGCGCCTGCGCCTGCAAACCCCGCGGCCAAGCCGACCGTCGCCGCAAACCGCGACGTCAGCAACCTGCTCTCGAGCGCGACGCTGTGGCATTCGCGTCATCGCAACGATCTCGCGCGCGCCGCGCTGGAAAAGGCGTTGCTCGTGCAGCCGGAGCAACCGGACGTCCTGTCGTTGCTCGGCCAGATCGACATCGAAGAGAACAAACCAGCGGAAGCAAACAAGGCGTTGCAGACGCTGCGCGCGCGCTATCCGAACGCCCCGGCGACGAAAGCGCTGGCCGATGTGATTCGCATCAACACCGTCGACAAATCTCGTATCGCCCGTGCGCGGCTGCTGCAACGCAGCGGTCAGGCGGATGCCGCGTTCGCAGAATACAAGGCGTTGTTCCCAGACGGTCCACCCAGTGGCGATCTCGGCGTCGAGTACTACCGGGCGCAGGCCAACGCCACCAACGGCTGGCCTGCGGCGCAGCAGGGGCTGGCAAATTTGTCGAAGGTATCGCCCGAGGATTCGCGTGCGTCGCAGTCGCTGGCGGAGCTGATGATCGACCGGCCGTCGAGCCGTCTGGCGGGCACGCGGATGGTGGCCGATCTGGCGGCGCGTCCGAACGCCGACCTGAACGCCTTGCTGCCGCTCTGGCAAAAGGGGCTTTCCAAGGCCGACGGCAATCTCGCATGGCTGCCGCTCTATCAGCGCTACCTCGCGCTCGCACCGAACGACGCCGACATCCGTGCCGGCTACGATAAGCTGAACGCCCAGCAGGCCGCGCGCACGCGCATGCTCAACGATCCCGCATACAAGTCGCGTCAGGCGGGCATCAAGGCGCTGGATCAGGGGCGTCTGGGCGATGCCGAGAAGTCGCTCGATGCCGCGCGCGTCAAGCGTCCCAACGATGGCGAACTGCTCGGCTCGCTGGGGCTGGTGAAGATGCGTCAGGGGGATCACAAAGGCGCGCAGGAACTGTTCGCGCAGGCGTTGCGAAAGGACCCCGATAACGCGGGCAAATGGCGTGGCCTGCTAAAGACGTCGCAATTCTGGGGCGCGATGTCGCAGGCGCGCGACGCCCGTGACGCCGGACGTCTGGACGAAGCAGACCGCCTCGTGCGCGGAGCACTCGCCAGTGATCCAAACAATCCCGATGGATTGGCGCTGCTTGGCGACATTGCGCTGGACGACAAGCGCGATAAGGATGCCGAGCGGCTATTCCAGCAAGCACTGAAGATCGAGCCGGACAACGACACGGCGCTGCGCGGCATGATCACGCTGTATTCGCGTCAGCAACGCCGCACGGAGCTGGCGAACCTGCTGGGCGATCTGCGGCGTCGTTTTCCGCAGGACAAAGCACGCTTCGACAAGGCCGAAGCGGCGGCGCTATCAGACGACGCCGACCGTGCCATCGCCGAAGGTCACAACGGCCCCGCACTGGCCGCGCTGGAGCGTGCCGTCGCCCTCGATCCGGGCAATGCGTGGACGCGTTATTCGCTCGCCAGCCTCTATCGCAAACTCCGTCTGCCGCAGATCGGTCGCGAAGTGATGGCCGAGGGCATGCGTCAGCCAATGGAGGCCGACGACCGTGCGCAGATGCTCTACGCGCAGGCCATCTATCTCAATGTGATCGACGACGAAGCCGGTGCGCGCGAATCGCTTGCGCAGATTCCGGCGGCGAACGTCACGCCGTCGATCAAGCGCATGCAGACGACGCTGGCGATTCGCGACACGGCGCGTCTGGCGCGCGAGGCGCATGCGGCGGGCAACGAAGACGAGAGCGAACGCCGCTATGGCGAAGCCCTCGCGATGGCGGGCGACGATCCCGAGCTGATCGGCGAGGTCGCACGGGCACGCGTGTCGGCGGGGCAGCCCGATCAGGGACTAGCGCTCATGCGCAACTGGCTCGCGGCGCACGCCGACAAGCCGCAACCCGACGCGCAACTGCGCTACGCCGAGTTGCTCAGCACCGCCGAGCGCGACGAGGAACTGGGCACCTTCCTCGCGAGCATGGACCCGTCCACGCTCGGTGCCGATCAGCGCGACGAATGGCAGGATCTTCAGGACCGGCTGGCATTGCGTCAGGCGGACCGCGCCCGCGCGTTGGGCGACTTCGATACGGCGCAGCAAAAGCTCGAACCGTTGCTCTCGCGGCAGCCGCCGGACAAGCGTGCCCTGTCGACGCTGGGCGACATCTATTTCGACGAACGCCGTTTCGACGACGCCCGCAAGATCGCCGAAGACCAGATCCGGCAAGACCCGACGAATCAGGATGCGCGTCTGTCGCTCGTGCGCGTGCTCTACGAACAGCAGGACGACGAAGCAGCCAACCGCGAACTCGACCGTGCGCTCGCCGAAGCCTCGCCGGACGACGTCTGGACGCAACTCGCCGCCGTGCGGCGTCTGACCGCCATGGAGCGCTACGACGAAGCCATCGCGCTCAACGACCGGCTGCGCACGCAGTTCCCCGACACCTCGGCCGTCACCGTGCAGCGCGGGCGCATTGCCCAGTCGCAACGTCACTACAACGAAGCGAAGGGTTGGTACGACCAGGCGCGCAAAGAGGAGATCGTGCAGGGCGCGCTGCCGGGGTACGACGGTATGACGTCGGCCCAGTCGGCCATCGATTCGCTGGAGTCGCGCCGCAACAGCTACGTCGCGGCCGGTTACGAAATCGACCAGAAGAAGGGCGACGGTGGCATCTCGATGTTCAACGCCCGCGCAGTCCCGCTCTACGGTCAGTACGCCGTGGGTTACGACGGCCATGTCTTCGCGCAGACGGATTACGTCAGCGCCGATTCGGGCGACTTGCCGCTCAATGGCACGTCCGAGTTCGGCACGCTGCCGTTCCTGAACGTGCCGTCGTTCCGAGCGGCGAATCCCGGCGTGCTGAGCGACTACGGCACGAAGCGTCAGAAGGCGCACGGGCAGGCGCTCATGCTCGGCTATGAGAACGACTGGATTCGCGCCGATATCGGCCACACGCCGGTCGGCTTCCCGATTTCCTATGTGACGGGCGGCGTGCGACTGTTCGGCAATCTCGGGCGCTACAACTACTGGGTCGACGCGTCACGTCGACCGATGACTGGCAGCATGGTGTCCTACGCCGGTGCGTATCTGCCGTTGCCCGACGTGTTCGGCGACGGCAAGTGGGGCGGTGTGCGTCGCGACGCGATCACGTTCCACGCGTCGCGCGACTTCACGAAGTGGGGCATCTTCGGCGAGGCGAGCGTGGCGCGTCTCACGGGCGAGAACGTGCTGAACAACTCGGAAGTGTCGGCCCGCGCCGGTGTCGACCTGCCGCTGATCTACAAGCGCGATATGCGCCTGAATACCGGCCTTACGCTGTTCTTCGACAGCTTCGCGCAGAACGAGCGCTATTACACGTATGGTCATGGCGGTTACTACAGCCCGCAGACCTATGTGTCGCTCACACTGCCGCTCGAATGGTATGGACGCACGCAACGCTGGTCGTATTACCTGCGCGGCTCGGTGTCGTTCTCGCAGAGTCAGGAAAAGGCCATGCCGTACTTCCCGACGAACGGCGCGTTGCAGGCCGCGAGCGGCGATCTGACCTACGGCTCCGGCGGCGGCTTCGGCGTGGGCTTTTCCGTGACGGGACGCGCCGAGTACTGGGTCAATCGCCATTGGGTGATCGGCGGCCAGGTGCAGTTCGAGCGTTCCGACTACTACGCGCCGAATCGTTTCCTCGTCTACATGCGCTATCACTTCGACGCCCGCCGTGGCGACGTGCCGATGCCACCGTCGCCGGTTCGCCCGATCTGGAGTTACTGACATATGAGCGCTCGCGTCGATACCGAATTCATGATGACGGATGACGTCGTCCGGCCTGAGGCTTCGGCCGGGGAGGGTGCATGCTGACGCTTATCGCCATCGTTTCCACGGCCGGCGGCGCGGGGCGAAGCACCGTGACGGCCCATCTCGCTGCGCAGCTCGCCCACGCCGGACAGCCTGTCGCCGTGCTCGAACTCGACGCGCAGAACGCCATCGGTGCGCTGCTCGGACTGCAAGTGACGTGCGAGACAGGCGTGCTGTCGTCCGACGTGGCACCGGACGGCTGGCGCGCAGTGTTGCGCGAGACGCCCGCCGGGGTGCCGTTGTTACCTGCGGGCCGCACGAGCGTCGCTAATCTGTCTGCGATGGCGCAATGGTTGCAGGGCGATGTCGGTGGATTGCGTCGTCAGTTGATGTCCGTCGGCTTGCCTGAAGGCGCGCGGGTTCTCATCGACACGCAACGCCTGCCCGATGCCATCGCGCTGGCCGCCGTAGCGGCGGCGGATCTGGTGCTGGGTGTAGTGCCCGTGACGACGGCAGGCTATGTGACGCAACCGGACCTGATGACCGCGTGCGCCGGTCGCGTGCAGATCGTGCCGAACGTGGCGGCCGCCAATTCGTCGCTCAACAACGATCTGCTGAATCTGATTCAGGGACGTGGTGGCGACGCCGTCGTCCCCGTGCGCATTCATCGCGACATCGCCGTGGGCATGGCGGCGGCGAACGGTGTGACGCTTGCCAAAGCGGGCAACGGTTCGCAGGCCGCCCTCGACTTCATTCATCTCGAGGCGTGGTTGCAGCGCGCGACAGAAGTTGACGACGCAAACGCCGGCCCCGAAGGCAGCGCCAAGGGAGGCACTCGCCGATGATCAGCGACGCGCTGCGCTCCCTCTATCGGCTCGGACGCGACATCCTCGCGGTGCGTCTGGTCGTGCCGCATCGCCCGGACGGGCGTGCACCGGGCGTCATGCAGTGGATACTGGCGGCGACCGTGCGCTCGCCGCAGCACCGGTTGTGGATCTCGCAGATGTCGGATCATGTCGTGGCGCGTCTGGCCGTGCGGCTCGACGTCCGTCAGCTCGACCAATGGCGCGACTGGTGGCTTCGCGCCGTGTTTCAACCGGCGCGCGCCGGTCGTCCCGACTATCCGGGTCGAGCCTTCTCCTGGCTCAACGAACGTCTGACCCAACGGCTCGACGTGCCTGCCGATGCGGGCTTCTGGCAGGTCGTGGGGGCGATGTTGTGGCGCCGCGCCGACCGGCGTCCGGCATTTCCACCCTACACCGCATGGCTCGCGTTCCGACGAGGCAACGAGCGGCTGCGTCTGTGGCTCGTGCAGTCGCTCTTCGGCATTCCGCCCGATACACCGGCCGAACTCGCGCATAAGTTCGACCGCAAACTGGAAAAGGTCATGCAGTGGCGTGTGACGTCGACCATCGTTGCATTGCTGGGGTTGTTCGGCGTGTTCTGGATTGTCACCACGCCGTTCGATCCGTTCTCGCAGTTGCTGTTCTCGATCTGCACGCTCACGCTGGCGCTGGTGTTCCGCAGGCTCGACAGCCAGTACTCGGTGTTGGTGCTGATCGGCCTGTCGCTCACCTCGACGGTGCGTTACGTGTGGTGGCGTCTCACGCAGTCGCTCGCGTTCGACACCGTGGCGGAAGCCACCGTCGGCTACACGCTCGTCGCCGCCGAGATGTACACGTGGATGATTCTGCTGTTCGGTTACATCCAGACGATCTGGCCGTTACATCGCCGCATCACGCCGCTGCCGCCGGACACCCGCGAATGGCCGACCGTCGATGTCTACATCCCGACCTATAACGAGGGGCTGGATGTGGTGCGCCCGACTGTATATGCGGCATGCGGTATCGACTGGCCGCCCGAGAAGCTCAATATCTATCTGCTCGACGACGGACGCCGCGAGGAGATGCGCGAGTTCGCCGCGCAAGCCGGGGTGCATTACATGACGCGCCCCGACAATCGTCATGCGAAGGCGGGCAACATCAACCATGCGCTCGGCAAGACGCAGGGCGAGTTCATCGCGATCTTCGACTGCGATCACATTCCCGTGCGCTCGTTCCTGCAAACGACGATGGGGTCGTTCCTCAAGGACGAACGTTGCTCGCTCGTGCAGACGCCTCACCACTTCTTCTCAGACGACCCGTTCGAGCGCAACCTCGCCACACGCGGTGCGGTGCCGAACGAGGGGCGTCTGTTCTACGGGATCGTGCAGGACGGCAACGACTTCTGGAACGCTTCGTTCTTCTGCGGTTCGTGCGCGGTGCTGCGTCGCACGGCGCTCGACGAGGTGGGGGGCGTGGCCGTCGAGACGGTGACGGAAGACGCGCATACGGCGCTCAAGATGCACCGTCGCGGCTGGAACACGGTGTATCTCAAGGTCGTGCAGGCCGCAGGTCTGGCGACGGAATCGCTGTCGGGCCACGTGGGGCAACGCATTCGTTGGGCGCGCGGCATGGCGCAGATCTTCCGCGTCGACAATCCGCTGTTCGGACGCGGTCTGAAGCTCGGTCAGCGCATCTGCTACGCGAACGGCATGCTGCACTTCTTCTACGGCATTCCGCGCATCATCTTCCTGCTCGCACCGATCTGCTACCTGTTCTTCGGGCTGCATATCGTGCAGGCGGCAGCGTTAAGCATCTGTGCCTACGTGTTGCCGCATATCGCGCACGCGAACATCGCCAACTCACGCATTCAAGGGAAGTACCGCCACTCGTTCTGGTCGGATGTCTACGAAGCGGTGCTGGCGTGGTACGTCGCGCTGCCGACGACCGTCGCTTTCATCAACCCGCGTTACGGCAAGTTCAACGTGACCGCGAAGGGCGGGTTGATCGAACAGAGCTTCTTCGACTGGAGCATCTCGAAGCCGTATCTGGTGCTGCTCGGCTTTAACGTCGCGGGCTTTCTCGCGGGCATTCTGCGCTACTTCTACGGTCCCGCCCACGAGTCGGGTGCGTTGGTGTTCAACCTGCTCTGGGTGATGTTCAACCTCGCCGTGCTGGGCGCGGCGGTGGCCGTGGCGACGGAAGTGAAGCAGGTGCGACGCACGCACCGGGTGTCGATGCGCATGCCCGCCACGCTCTATCTGCCGGACGGCCGCACCGTGGCCTGTCACACCCGCGACTTCTCGGGCGGCGGGCTGGCGCTGGTGTTGCCGGTGGCGGTCGATCCGGCCGTGGGGACCGAGGCGCACGTGGCGCTCGCACGGGGCGCGACCGAGTACGGCTTCCCGGTGAGTGTCGTCGGTGCGCGCGGCAATCAGCTCTTCCTCGCGTTCATGCCGCTCACCGCCGAGCAGGACAAGCATCTCGTGCAGTTCACGTTCGGGCGTGCCGATGCCTGGCGCGACTGGGACGCCGAGCGCACGCGCGACGAACCGATCAAGGCGCTGTTCGAAATGCTGGCGATGGGGCTGCGAGGGTATCAGGTGCTGGCCAATTACCTGCTGAGCAAGCTGGTGACGCGCTGGCAGAACAGTCTGCGCGGGGCACGGCAGTCGTGGCGCGATACGACGGATACGCGCGTCTGAGTCGGCCCACGGACGAGACACAAAGACATAAGCGGGACGTGAGCCGGGGCGATCCGGCACCAAGGGAACCATACGATGGGCATCTGGAACCTCTATTTCATTCTGAAGCTGTTGCTGCTGTGGGCAGGCATCCTTGGCTTCCACGTGCTGCTGAACTTCGTCTTCGCGCTGTGCCTCGTGGTGCGCCTACGACCGCGCTGGGCGCGCATCACGCGACAGGTCATCGCCATCCCGGTCGGCGCGGCGCTGCTGTACTACGACTCGAATCTGCCGCCGTTCGGGCGCTTCATCGAGCAGTTGCCCGCGCTGTTGCAGTTCCGCTTCTCGTACATCATCGAGCTGCTCGGCCGCTTCGTGTCGGCACGCGACTGGCTGCTGCTCGCGATCATGGTGCTGGCGTACTGGATCGTGAACCGCTGGGTGCGCGTGACGACGTTCGTCCTGCTGGCCTTGCTGATCGTGCCGGGGGTGCTGCGCGTCGGCACGCTTGTGTCCGTCTCGCCGGTCGTGGCTGCGCAGGGCGACACCACGGCGCTGGCGTCCGGTGCCGCGACGGGGGCACCCGCAGCCGGTGCGGCCAGCGGCAGCAGCGAGTTCCTGACCGGCGACGGCGAGGTGCCACCGGGTGCGAACCCGAACGCGGCGCTCAACAGCTTCTATTCGCGCGAACTCACGCGCTCCGTCTCGTTGCCTGCGCAGGCGGGTGCGGGCCCCGATTACGACATCATCTTCCTGCACATCTGTTCGCTCGCGCAGGACGATCTCGACGTCGACAATCTCGACAACCTGCCGTTGCTCTCGAAGTTCGATTTCGTCTTCAAGAACTTCAACTCGGCGGCGAGTTACAGCGGCCCGGCAGCGATTCGTGTGCTGCGCGCCGGTTGCGGGCAGCCGGAACACAAGGCGCTGTACGACCCGGCAGGACCGCAGTGCTATGTCATGAGCGATCTGAAGAACCTCGGTTTCACGCCGACGCTCGCGATGAACCACGACGGTCACTTCGACAACTTCATGCAGGAAGTGCAACAGAACTTCAACGTGCAGGGCGTCACGCCCTTCGACAACACGCATGCCCGTGTGGCGATGCGCGCGTTCGACGAGACGCCGATCCGCTCGGACGGCGACGTGCTGCAATCGTGGTGGAAGCAACGCACGGCCATGCCGGACAAGCGTGTCGCGCTGTACTACAACACGATCTCGCTGCACGACGGCAACCGTCTCGAAGGCTCGAAGCTCAGCAGCGTGCAGAGCTACCCGTTGCGCGCTAAGACGATGTTCGACGACTTCGGCCAGTTCATCGACACGATTGCCAAGTCGGGACGTAAGGCCGTCGTCGTATTCGTGCCTGAGCACGGCGCAGCAATACGCGGCAGCAAGTTGCAGATCTCTGGCATGCGCGAGATCCCGTTGCCGGAGATTACGCACGTGCCGGTGGCGGTGAAGCTCGTCGGCTTCGGTGACGGCGCTGCCGCCTCGCACGGCACGCCGGTGACGATCTCGACACCCACGAGCTATCTGGCGATGATGACGCTCATCTCGCATCTGATCGCGAACAACCCGTTCGCGGGCACGCCGGATCTGGCGCAGTACGCCAACGATCTGCCGCAGACGGCCTTCGTGTCGGCGAATGAACAGACGACCGTCATGAAGTACGGCGGCAAGATGATGATCCGCGGCGCGGACGGTGTCTGGCTCGATCTGAAGTCGCTGGAATAACGTTTGATGCGCGTGCGCCGCGATAGCGTTGGGCGGCGCACGCGTTTTCCTGGAATCGCGCATACTGTGCACCTTGTCCGCGACGTCGGGCATCGCTATTCACCAGTACTTGCCTCCGGGAGTTACCGTGCAATACACGAAATTCGGCCGCACCGGCCTGACTGTTTCCCGCCTGTGCCTGGGCACCATGACGTTCGGTCTGCAAACCGAAGAAGCCGCCAGCCACGCCATTCTCGACCGCACCGCAGAGGCCGGCGTCAACTTCATCGATCTCGCCGACGTCTATCCGCTGGGGGCCGATAATTCGCTCGTCGGCCGTACCGAAGAAGTGGTGGGCCGCTGGCTCAAGGGCCGTCGCGATCAGTTCATCGTGGCGACGAAGGCCTGCGGTCAGATGGGGCCGTCCCCGTGGGACAAAGGCGCGTCGCGCAAGCACTTGCTGAGCGCCATCGACGCGTCGCTCAGCCGCATCGGCACCGATTACGTCGACCTGTATCAACTCCACTCGGACGACACCGACACGCCCATCGACGAGACGCTCGAAGCGCTCGACATCATCGTGAAGTCGGGCAAGGCCCGTTACGTCGGTGTGTCGAACTATCTCGCCTATCGTCTGGCCCGCGCATTGGGCCGCGCCGACGTGCTGCGCGTCGCGCGTTTCGTGTCGGTTCAGCCGCGCTATAACCTGCTGTTTCGCCAGATCGAACGTGAACTGCTGCCGCTGGCGAGCGAAGAAGGGCTGGCTGTCATCCCCTACAACCCGCTCGCAGGCGGCTTGCTGACCGGTAAGTATCGCCACGACGCTGCGCCGACCGAAGGGCGCTTCACGTCGGCCACCGTGGGCAAGGCAGGGGCGATGTACCAGCAACGCTACTGGCACGAACGCGAGTTCGAGACCATCGAAGCGCTCAAGGGCATTGCGAAGGACGCCGGCGAATCGCTCACGCGTCTGTCGCTCGCATGGGTGCTGTCGAACCCGACGGTGACCTCGGCGATCATCGGCGCGAGCCGCGTCGAGCAACTGACCGAGACGCTGGGCACCATCGACTACACGTTGCCGCCGGAACTCAAGGCCAAGCTCGACGACGCGTCGCATGCCTATCGCTGGGGCGACGCCGCACGCTGAGCCGTCGCCGCAAGCTTCGTCTCACCCTGACGCCACAGGCCCGCTATGCCGGGCCTGTGGCGTTTTTGCGTCGCGTCAAAGGAAGCGAAGTCCGATGCCCATTTCGGCCTGACAAGGCGCGAGGAGGGTGGCCTTTGCGCCCTATCGGGCGGTATAGTGGAAGCGTCGTGCAAGGTTCGTCAGATGAAACATGGGGATGGCCGGACACGCGCATGGCATTCCTTCGACTCTCAACGCGAGGCTGCTCATGACAAAACGCATTCTGCTGGCGACCGACGGTAGCGAGTCGTCACGCCGCGCATTGCGCGAGGCTGCCGCCTTTGCGCGTCGCGGTGACGTAATCCGCGTCATTCACACCGTGGAAGACCCCGTCACTCTGCTGACGTTGGTCTTCGGCAAACTCATCGATCTGGAACAGGTGCGTCGCGACATGCAGCGCGAAGGCGAAGAACATCTCGCACGGGCGGTGCTGTATTTGCGCGAAGAAGGCTTCGACGCGCAGGCGCATTTGCTCGACTTGCGCACCACGGGCGAAACCGTGCCCGAAGCGATGACGCGCGAGGCCATCGAGTGGGGGGCAGACATCATCGTCGTCGGCACGCACGGCCGCAGTGGCGTGCGTCGGGCGATGCTCGGCAGCGTTGCGGAACAGATCCTGCGCAGCGCGGAAGTGCCGGTGATGCTGGTGGCGGGCGAGGCGCGTCCGCATCAGCCGCTGCGCGCGGGCGGCCATTACGAACGTATTCTCGTTGCGCTGGACGACAGCGAGACGTCGCGGCTCGCCTTCGAATATGCGTTGGCCTTGGCGCGCACGCACGGCGCGTCGATGCGGGTGGTGCACGTGCTGGACTTGCCGGGACCGTTCCTCGCAGGCTTCGATCCGGAGCCGTTGCTCGACGCTGTGCGTGCCGTGGCCGAACAGGTGCGAAGCTGGGCGCAGAAGCGATTGAAAGAGGCGGAAGTGCCCGGTGAAATCGAGATACGGGAGATTCAGCCGGTGGGTGAGGGCGTGGCCGATCAGATCATCGCTGCGGGCCGCGATGCCGACGTCGACCTGATCGTGTTGGGCACGCACGGCCGACGCGGATTCCGGCGCTTCACGCTGGGCAGCGTGGCAGAAGATACGGCCCGTCATGCGGGCCGTCCGGTACTGCTGTTACCCGCCCACGCGCCGTCCGCCAAGTAAGGCCGGCGGCGCGAGGCGGTCGCGATCAGCCGAGCTCGGTCAGCAGCGTCTTGAGCGGCGTGGCGGCATCGGCCAGGCGCGCCGGATCGACCACCGCACGGCGGCCGACGAGTTCGCGTGCCGTCATGAATTCCTGCGCGCGGTTGATGCTCGCGGCGGCCACGATCGCGCCATCGCGCAGGTAGAACAGCATGAAGACGGCGGCACCTTGCGCGTCGGGCAGACGGCGTTCGATCACGGTGTCGTGACCGTCGGTCATCCCGACCATCTGCAACTTCGCGTTGAACTGATCCGACCAGAACCACGGTGCGGTCGCCACGGCCTTCGGCGCGTCGCCATGCACGACGCTGGCGGCCACCTTCGCCATTTCGCTGGCGCTCGGCACCGATTCGAGACGAATGCGACGACCCAGCGCCGGGTGTTCGTGATGCGCGCAATCGCCCACGGCAAGAATTGCCGCATCGCTGGTGCGGGCAAATTCGTCCACGACGATGCCGTTCTCGACGGCCAGACCGGCGGCTTGCGCGAGTTCGGCGTTCGGGATCAGACCGATGCCGACGACGACCGCGTCTGCTTCCAGACGCTTCTCACCGGCCACCACGGCCACGACATTGCCAGCGGCATCCTGTTCGAGGGCGGTGACACCGACGCCCACTTGCACGTCCACACCGTTTTCGCGATGCAGCGTTGCGAAGAAGCCTGCGAGATCCGCTTCGGCCACGCGCGCGAGCAGACGCGGCGCGGCTTCGAGCACCGTCACCGAAGCGCCTGCCTTGACGGCGCTTGCCGCCACTTCCAGACCGATATAACCGCCACCGACGACCACGACGCGCTTGCCCGGCGCGAGCGCTTCACGCAGGCGCTGTGCGTCGGCGATGTTGCGCAGGTAGTAGACGTTGGCTGCATCGCCGCCGGGAATCGGCAGGGGACGCACACGGCCGCCGAGGGCGAGCACGAGGTGGTCGTAACCGAGCGTCTGGCCGTCGTCGAACGAGACGGTGCGCGCCGTGCGGTCGATGGCGGTGGCCGTCACGCCGAGGCGTACGTCGATCTCGGCTTTCTCATACGCGTCGGCCGGGCGGATCAGCAGACTGGCTTCGTCGGCCTGACCGGCGAGGAACGCTTTCGAGAGGGGCGGACGGCGATACGGCAGATGCGTTTCGCTGCCAGCAAGCACGATGCGGCCGGTGTAGCCGAGCTGACGCAGCGCGAGGGCGGTTTCGCCGCCGGCTTGACCGGCGCCGAGAATGACGGTGGTGGAGGTGGCTTCGGACATGGAATTGGAAACGTAGGAAGCTTGAACAAAGCGAGTGAATTTGGCCGCCAGTGTAATGCATCGGCGTCATCAAGGCGTCTCGGATACCGTCAGATGGCGCTTGCGTCTCTCGATTTGGCAGATGTCGGCGGTGGTCCGACGGCACGCTTTTCGCTCGCATCGCAGACCGGTTTGGTCAGACAAAACCCCCGTCATCTCAAGGTGTTCAAGCATCCATGCGGGCTGCGGGCCGGTTTCACGGCCGCTTGCATGATGGTCGGTTTTCAGGCGTAGAGTGATTTCGTCGCGCAACATTGCCGCCGATGGAGGGACACCATGGCCTGGACTAAAGAACAGAAGCATGTGGTAACGGCAAGCTATCTTGGGTGGACGCTCGACGCGTTCGATTTTTTCCTGATGGTGTTCGTGCTCAAGGACATCGCGAAGGAGTTCAATACCGAGCTGGGCAGCGTGGCGTTCGCGCTGTTGCTCACGCTGGCGATGCGCCCGGTCGGCGCGTTCGTCTTCGGTCGGTTGGGCGACAAAGTCGGACGCCGCCCGGCCATGATGGCAAGCGTGCTGCTGTACGCGTTGCTTGAACTGGCCTCCGGTTTCGCACCGAGTCTCACCGTCCTGCTGATTCTGCGCGCGCTCTTCGGTATCGCGATGGGCGGTGAGTGGGGCGTGGGGGCGGCCCTCACGATGGAGAGTGTGCCGACGCACTCGCGTGGCATCGTCTCCGGCCTGTTGCAGGCGGGATATCCGAGCGGGTATCTGCTGGCGTCGGTCGTCTACGGGCTGTTCTACGACAGCATCGGTTGGCGCGGCATGTTCTTCGTCGGCGTACTCCCCGCGTTGCTCGTGCTCTACATCCGACGGCACGTGCCCGAGTCGCCCGCCTGGCGCAAAGGCGAAGCGGCCAGCGCCGCACCCCGCGCCAACTTCGTGCAGGTGCTGTCGCGAGACTGGAAACTGGCGTTGTACGCCATCGTGCTGATGACGGCCTTCAACTTCTTCTCGCACGGCACGCAGGATCTGTATCCGACCTTCCTGCAAGTGCAGCACAAGTTCGATACCCACACCGTGAGCTGGATCGCCATCACGTACAACATCGGCGCGATTATCGGCGGGCTGTTCTTCGGTGCGATTTCGGAGAAGATCGGACGGCGTCGCGCGATCATCATCGCGTCGCTGATTGCGCTACCGGTGCTGCCGTTGTGGGCGTTCTCCAGCGGTGCCGTGTTGCTGGCGATCGGCGCGTTCCTGATGCAGATTTCGGTGCAGGGGGCGTGGGGCGTGATTCCGGCGCACCTCAACGAGTTGTCGCCCGACGAGATTCGCGCCACGTTCCCGGGGCTCGTCTACCAGTTGGGCAATCTGTTTGCGTCGGTCAACGGGAATTTGCAGACGACCATCGCGAAGGCGCACGACGGCAACTTCGGCCTGGCGATGGCGCTCGTGGCCGGGACGGTCGCGGTGGTGATCGCCGTCATGATCTACTTCGGACGCGAGCGGCGCGGCGTGGTGCTGGGTACCGGTGCCGACACGCCGCAGGCAGGGGCGATGCCACCGGGCGCATCGATGTCGCACTGACGCGATAGCGATGGGTGCGTGCCGGAGATGACTGCACCGGCATGCACCGCACTCACGTTCAACCGTCGGTTCGCTCGTCTGCTTGTGGCGGCGTGAAGAACACCATCTCGACTTGCTTGAGCAACGCCGGGCCGAACGCTTCGCCGCCGACTTCCGGTGCAATCACCTGCATGAGCACCGGCGAGCCGGGCGGCGGATGCAGCGCATGGGCGAGTACGCAGAAGTACATTGCCGGATGCTCGGCGCGAATCACGCCTGCGGCCATCCCTTCCACGATGAGCTTTTCCATGCAGTTATAGACCGGTTCGAGCAGGTGGCGGTAAAGCACCGCGCCACGCTCGCCCGTCTCGGACGCATGCAGCGAAATGAAGCACTTGTGTTCGGGGTGCTGCACCGCGTAGGCCGCGATGAGCCCGATGGCGTCGCGAAGGCGGTCTCTGACCGGCCGTGTTTCGTCGACCGAAATCGCACGGAGTGTTTCGACAGGGGCGGCCAGCGCGGCTTCGAGCGTATCGACACAGGCGCGCCAAAGCTGCTCCTTCGAGCCGAAATGCACACGCACGAGGCTCGCGTCGACCTTGGCGGCCGCCGCGATGCCGCGCAGGTTCGCGCCGTCGTAGCCGAGGTGCGAGAAAGCGTCAATGGCCGCGTCGAGCAAGGCGGCGCGGCCATCGGGGAGGTGTTTGGGGCGTCGGCCCCGGGTCGTCGTTCGGGTGGTCATCGTCTGGCTACGTCTTGCGACGGGGCCGGTTGCGCCGCTGCCGGTGCCTGCGCCGGAGCATCGGCGGCGGGCTCGGGCGGCACGCCCATCGCGTAAAACAGTAGCGCAGTATCCGACAAACGCGCGCCGGTTGCACGCACCGTCGTCAGGTAGGCATTCCAGTACTGCTGCTCGCGTCCGCGCGCGGACGACACCGGCAAGGCCCCCAGACGCACCCGTGCCGCCGTATCGCGATAGATCTGCTCGGCCGCTGCACTGGCGCTATCGGCGTGCAACAGCGAGGTATTGTCCGCTTCGAGCGACGCCAGGGTGTCCGCCACGTTCTTGAACGCCGTCAGCACCGTCTGCTTGTACTGTTCGACGGCCGCCTCATACGTCGCCTGTGCCGCGCGGCGCTGCGCAAGCAACGCACCACCGTGGAAGATCGGCTGCGAGATCGACGCCGCGATGCTCCACAGCGACCCGGCGTTGGACATGACGGTCGGCCAGTTGAAGCCGCCTTTGCCCATCGACGCGCTGAGCGACAAGCTCGGGAACATCTGCGCCGTCGCCACGCCGACCTCGGCCGATGCCGCTTTGAGCGCCATCTCCGCGGCCTGAATGTCGGGACGCGATTGCAGCAGCGTCGACGGCACAGATACCGGCACGGTGCGTGGCACCTTCAGCTCACCCAACGCCAGATCGTCCGGTGCCTGATCGGGCGTACGGCCGAGCAGGACGGCGAGCGCATGGCGTGTCGACTGCCACTGCGCGCGCAGCCCCGGCAGCGACGCGGCAAGCGATTCGGCATTCTGGGCCGACGCCAGTGCATCGGCGCGCGACACCGCCCCGAGGGCTTCGCGTCGGGCCATATCGGTGGCATCCGCCTGCGCCAGCTCAACGAGCCGCTCGGTCGCCTTGACCTGCGCACCGAGCACCGACGCGCCAATCGCACCGGAGACGATGTTGGCCGCGAGTGCCTGACGCGCCGATTCCAGCTGGAACGCCTGCTGATCGACTTGCGCGGCGAGCGACGCATTGGCGAAGCGCGACGCGCCGAAGAAGTCGAACGTGTAGCGCGCCTGAATCTGTCCGACGAACATGTTGTACAGCGCTGTCGGCGGACGGATGTTCGGAATGCCGAGATTGCGCTCGCGGGCCACTTCCCCGCCAAGGTCGATGGAAGGGAACAGCGACGAACCGATCTGCGCCTTCAACTGCTCACGCGCCGCTTGTAGCGCATGGTCGGACGCCGCAAGATTCGGGCTGTTGCGCAGGCCTTCGTCGACCAGTGCATTGAGTTTGTCCGACTCGTAGGCTTGCCACCAGGCTTTCACCGGCGGGGCACCGACTTCGAAGCGTTGCGAAGCGCCTTGCGCCGTGACGGTGCGCTCGGGCAGTGCGTTCGCGCCGTAGTGCGACGGCGACGGCATCGCGGGTGGTTTGTCGCCCGGCGTGAACGAGCAGGCGCTCAGCCAGAAGAGGGGGGCGAGCGGGGCACACCGCAGGGCGCGAGAAACGATGCGCGAGGTCATGAGCGGTCTCCTTGCGAACTGCCGGATGAGGCGTGTGACGGATGATCGGCACGTTCGTCGTGACGGACACGGAACGCCGTCGCGTACAACGCCGGCAGGAAGAACACGGTAAGAATGGTCGCGCTGGTGATGCCGCCCATGAGCGCAGTCGCCATCGGCCCGAAGAAGTTGCTGCGCAGCAGCGGAATCAGCGCGAGCACGGCGGCAGCGGCGGTGAGCGTAATCGGACGGAAGCGTCGCACCGTTGCACTGACGATGGCGTCAAAGCGTGGATGACCGGCCGAGACGTCCTGCTCGATCTGATCGACCAGAATCACCGAGTTACGCATGATGATCCCGAACATGGCGATCACACCGAGCATCGCAACGAAGCCAAAGGGTTTGCCGAACAGCAGCAGGGTGGCGACGACCCCGATCATGCCGAGCGGCGCGGTCAGCACGACCAGCATGGTGCGTGCGAAGCTCTGCAACTGAATCATCAGCAGCGTGAGCACCGCGATCACCATGATCGGCATTTGCGCGTTGATCGACGCCTGTCCCTTGCCCGACTCTTCGACCGACCCGCCGATCTCGATGCGATAGCCGACCGGCAACGCGCGACGGATATCGCCGAGCTTCTTGTAGACGGCTTCGGTCACGTCGATGCCTTGCTTGCCGGCGCGTACGTCGGAGCGAACGGTAATCGTCGGTTGACGGTCGCGCTCCCAGATCACGCCGTATTCCAGTTCGTCCACCACACGGCCGAGGGTGGCGAGCGGCACCGGGCCGTTGGGCGTCGGCATGGCCAGCGTTGCGAGTTTCGCCGGGTCCATGCGTTCGGCCTTCGGCGAGCGCAGCGTGATCGAAATCAGCTTGTCGCGTTCGCGATACTGACTGATGTCGTAGCCCGTGAGCGTCATGGCGATGAAGTTCGCGATGTCCGATGAACTGACGTTCAGCGCGCGTGCTTTTTGCTGATCCACTTCGAAGCGCACCGAGCGTTGCGACGGCTCGTCCCAGTCGAACTGGACGTCGACGGTATCGCCGTTATTGCGCATCACGTCCGCCACTTGCTCGGAGATCTTGCGCACGGTGCCGATGTCGTCGCCGCTCACGCGGAACTGCACGGGGAAGCCGACCGGCGGGCCGTTCTCGAGACGCGACAGACGGGTGCGCACGCCCGGCATGGTCTCGCGCAGCTTCGGCTCGAGCCACTGCGCGAGCGCCTCGCGTTCTTCCACCGACTTGGCGGTGATCACGAGTTGCGCGAAGTTCGGCGTGGGCAGTTGCTGGTCGAGCGGCAGATAGAAGCGGGGCGCACCGGTGCCGACGAAGCTCACCGTGTGATCGATCTCCTTACGGCCTTCGAGCAGTTTTTCAAGGCGTTCCGTCTCGCGCAGCGTGGCCTGATACGACGCGCCTTCCTGCAAGCGCAGGTCCACCATCAGTTCGGGCCGGTCGGAACTCGGGAAGAACTGCTGCGGCACGAGCGAGAAGCCCGCCATCGCGATCAGGAACAGCACCACAGTGATGACGAGCACGATGAACTTGCGCTCGATGCACCACGTGAGCCAGCCGCGCAGACGGTTGTAGAACTTCGTGTCATAGACCTCGTGCTCGTGATCGTCGCCGTGATGCGCTTCGCGCGGGCGCTCCGGCAGCATCTTGTAGCCGAGCAGCGGAATGAGCACCACGGCCGCGAGCCACGAGGCGAGCAGCGCGATGGCCGAGACTTCGAAGATCGAGCGCGTGTATTCGCCGGTGCTCGACTTCGCGAGCGCGATCGGCAGGAAGCCGGAGACGGTCACGAGCGTGCCGGTGAGCATCGGGAACGCGGTGCTGGTGTACGCGAACGCGGCGGCGCGCTTGCGATCCCAGCCTTGCGCGAGCTTCACCGCCATCATTTCGACGGCGATGATCGCATCGTCCACCAGCAGACCGAGCGCGAGAATCAGCGTGCCGAGCGAGACTTTGTGCAGCCCGATGTCGAAGATGTACATGAACAGCGACGTGACGGCGAGCACGACCGGAATCGAAATCACCACCACCATGCCCGTGCGGAAGCCGAGCGAGACGAGGCTCACGACCAGCACGATCGCGACGGCTTCGGCCACGGCTTCGAGGAAGTCGTCGACCGAGTGCGACACGGACTGCGACATGCTCGCGACTTCCGTCAGCTTCAACCCGGCAGGCAACTGTGCCCGCAACTCGCCCATGGTGTCCGCAAGGGCCTTGCCGAGGTGGATGACGTCCTGTCCCTTTTGCATGGTGATGCCGATGCCGAGCACAGGCTTGCCGCCGAAGCGCATTTCCGAGACGGGCGGATCGACATAGCCACGCTTGATCGTCGCAATGTCGCCGAGACGGAACGTGCGGTTGTTCACACGGATGAGCGTGTCGGCGAGTTCGTCGACATTACGGAACTGACCGCTCGGGCGTACGACCACACGATCGTTCGGGGCTTCGATGGTGCCGGCCGGCGAGACCGCGTTCTGACCGTTGACGGCCTGCGCAATCTGGTTCGGTGAGATGCCCAGACGGGTGAGTTGCGTGTTGCTGATTTCGACGTAGATGCGCTGATCCTGATCGCCGAAGTAATCGACCTTCGCCACGCCGGGCACGCGCAACAGCACGGTGCGTAACGCGTCGGCATAGTCACGCAACTGGGCCGGGCCGAAACCGTCGCCTTCGAGCGTGAAGATGTGCGTGTAGACGTCGCCGAACTCATCGTTAAAGAAGGGGCCCTGCACGCCCTGCGGCAGCGTGTAGGCAATGTCGCCGACCTTCTTGCGAACCTGATACCACTCCTCGGGTACCTCGTTGGGCGGTGCCGAATCCTTCATCGAGAAGAACAACAAGGACTCGCCGGGGCGCGAATAGCTGCGCTGGAAGTCGATATTGGGCATCTCCTGAAGCTTGCGTGCGATCCGGTCGGTGACCTGCTCCTGCACCTGCTTGGCGGTTGCACCCGGCCAGAACGTGCGGATCACCATCACGCGGAAGGTGAACGGCGGATCCTCCGATTGCGCGAGACGCGAGTAGGCCAGAATGCCGAAGATCGTCGCCATCGCGATCAGGAAGATCACGAGCGACTTGTGACGTAGCGCCCACGCGGAAAGGTTGAAATGTCCTTCTTCGTGACGATAGTCCTTCGGTGCATCGTTATCGTTCGGGGCGGCTGGCGCCGCTTGCGGGTCCTGGGGTACGGGCGGCTTCCCGTCCAGCGTGCTCATGACGCGAAGTCCTCAGGATGCAGCGGCGCGACCACGCGCACTTTCTGGCCGGCGGTCACGGTGTGCACGCCTTGCCAGACGATGCGCTCGCCGGGCTCGATGCCGCCCGCGACCGTGACGGTGCGCTCGCCGTAGCGAACGATCGTCACACGGCGCAGCGCGAGGGTGTCGTCCTGTTTGACGACCCACACGGCCGGTTGATTGCCATCGTGGAAGAGTGCGGTGGAGGGCAGCGTGATGGGCTGTGCATTGGTGGCGGCGGTGGCGACAGTCGCAGCCGTCGCACTGGACGCCGCAGCAGGTGCCGATGCATTGGCCACGGGGGCCGCGCCCGCCGGCAGCGGCTGGGCGAAGGCGACGTTGGCCGTCATGCCGAGCTTGACCTCATGGCCGGGCGACAGCAGCGAAAGCTTCGCGCGATACGTGCGGCTCATCGGATCGGCGGCGGGCGAGATTTCGCGCACGCGTGCCTGCCACGTCTTGCCCGGAATCGCCGGGAGCGAAACGGTGGCCGTCTGCCCGATGCGGAACGCGCCGAGCGCGACTTCGGGGACGTCGGCAATTACGTCGACGTCACCCGTCCAGGCCAACTGATACACCGGCTGACCGGCACTGACGTTCTGTCCTGTGTCCGCTTGCTCAGCGGTGATGACGCCGTCACGGTCCGCCTTGAGATTGCCGTAGCTCAACTGATCACCCGCGAGGGCGGCTTGTTGCGTGGCCTGATTGCGTTGCGCGAGGGCGCTGGCATACGCGTTCTCGGACTGTTCGAGCTGCGCGGGCGCGATCAGATTCTCGCGCGCCTGCGCACGGTCGCGGTTGACCGTCTGCGTCGCGTAATCGAGTTGATGCTGTGCGGCGTCGAGCTGTGCCCGCGCGCTGGCAGCATTCTTCGACAAGTCGGCGGGGTCGAGTCTGGCGACGACCTGGCCTGCTTTCACGGCGTCTCCAAGTCGCACCGAGCGGTCGACGATCTTGCCTGCCACGCGGAACGACAGCGGCGTGGTGTAGCGCGCTTCGATCTGGGCGGGCAGCGATGCGATCGGCGTCTGTTCGGTGAGCTTCGCGGCGACAGCGACCACCGGTCGCGGTGGCGGTTCCGGCGGTGCCTTGCGCGAGCAGGCGGCTAATGCGGCGGCGGCAATGGCGGTGGTGGCGACAGCCAGCGCGAGCCGGCGTCGGGGAGCGATATTAGCGGTATCGGGCAGAAAGGACATCATGCGCTCGTGACCCACAAGATAGGAATTCGGGTAGGAAAAACAACGAGTTACGACGACTTTAACGACGTGATCGCAATGCTGGTGTCCGCCCCGAGGACGGCCGTCTCCGCGCGATCCGTAAAAAATCTACGGGCGATGATATATGGATTGCCGGTGCGCTGCAACGGGCATGAAAGCCCTCGACGCGCACCCCTGTGACTATCGATAGGGGCGGGTCATTGGATTGTTGTTGATGAGGTGCGAATGACCAACCAACAAATTATTTTGGAGTACGATGCCTGACAGGCGTGCGCGCAAGCGTGTACGCGATTGTGGTGTCAGCAGATCGTCACATTGCATGCAATCGACGCGGTGATGGTGCGTGCTGACGCGCATGTCAGAAAGGCTACTCTCCGGGACAAATTGTCACAAGCGAGGAACATTGTCACGCGCATCGAGTCGCACTCGGGCCAGTTGCAACGACTGGCGACATCGCAGCGTCGACACCCGGCAGTTCATAACAAGAGCAGCACAGGAGGTCGATGCCGACAGCACGCATTTTCGATGCTGACGGTGCCGAGTAGCGCTGCGGCTTGACCAGGGTCAAGCGAAGTCTTTGCCGGGGTGTCGATTGCTACAGCAGGTCGGTCGTTCGCGACTATGCTGGATGTATCCGAAGTTTAACGACAGACGTTAACCAGAGACGGATAGCCATGACAACACGAACAGCATTGGTGACAGGCGGCATGGGCGGTTTGGGCGAGGCAATCAGCCTGCGTCTTGCCGATGCCGGGTACCGCGTGGCGGTCACCCGCTCACCCCAAAATCACGATTGCGAAGGATGGGTCGAGCGCATGCGCGCCACCGGCCGCGACTTCGCCGCTTATCGTGTCGACGTTGCCGACTTCGCGTCCTGCGAGGTTTGTGCGAAAGCCGTCGAATCGGACTCCGGTCCGGTGGATATTCTCATCAACAATGCGGGGATTACGCGCGACGCCACCATGCGCAAGATGACGGCCGAAGACTGGCAGTCGGTATTGCGCACGGATCTGGATAGCGTTTTCAACATGACCCGGCCGCTGTTTGGCGGCATGGTCGCGCGTGGCTGGGGACGCATCGTCAACATTTCCTCGGTCAACGGCAGTCGCGGCGCATTCGGGCAGGCGAACTATGCGGCCGCCAAGGCGGGTATGCATGGTTTCACCAAGGCGCTCGCGCTGGAAGTCGCCAAGTCGGGCGTGACGGTCAACACGATCTCGCCCGGGTATCTCGCGACGAAGATGGTCACGGCCGTGCCGCAAGACGTGCTCGAATCGCGCATTCTTCCGCAGATTCCGGTCGGCCGGCTCGGTCGTCCCGACGAAGTGGCTGCGCTCGTCGCCTTTCTTGTGTCGGACGACGCAGGTTTCATCACTGGCAGCAACCTCGCCATCAATGGCGGCATGCATATGGAGTGACGTGCAGCGACGCATCAAAACTACTGACTTAGGAGATTGACGATGTCAAAGGAAACGAATCCGGCACTGGCGCTGGTCAAACTGGGTACGGCGAGCGCGCTGGGTGCTTACGGGATTCTGCTCGAAGCCGCGCAACGCACGCATCAGTTGCAAGTCGAGCGCGACGGCGAGTTGCTCAAGGCCCATTCGGAAGCCGCCAAATCGCTGGGCGGCGCGAAGGACTTCAACGGTCTGCTGACGGCTCATCTGCAACTGCTCAACGGTCAGATCGCTCAGCAGAACGAGTTCTGGCGCGAGTGGCTGGCCGTGTGTGCGAACAACCAGTTGCTGTGGGCGGAGCATTGCCGCAAGACGGGCGAAGAGCTACAGCACGGCATGGCCGGAGCGATGACGCTGCCCGATCTGATCGGTGCGGGTACGGCCGCAGGTGCGGCGACGCAGGCGGCTGAAGCGCCGTTGCAGAAGTGGTTCCAGGCGTTCAACGAGGCGACGCAGGGCACGATGGATGCATGGCGTCGCATGTCGACGGAAGCCGTCCAGGCGACCGAAGCTGCGGTGTCGCAGCAGTCGCCGCTTAACGGTCGCGTGCCGCCCAAGCGCGGCGGTGGTCACGCTCAGCGTTCCAGCACGTAAGTGCCGGGCGCGTCGCCGAGCGAAGTCGTCGGCGGCCAGGGGGCGGCGACAGGTTTGTCGCCGCCCCCGTGTTTTCCTTGTGCCAGCAGCCATGCCTGCCATGCGGGCCACCATGAGCTTTGCATCGCGGGGGTCGTGTCGAACCATTCGTCCGGGTCGCGATAGGCCGAGCCTGCCGCGCGCGTAGCGACTCGGTGATGGCTGCGTGCGTGTCCCGGCTCGCACACCACCCCCACGTTATGCCCGCCCGAGACGAGGGCGAACGTTAGATCGCCGTGGTTCAGCAGATGCATCTTGTAGACGGAGCGCCACGGAGAAATGTGGTCGCGCTCGGTCGCCACGACGAACATCGGCACACGAATATCCGAGAGTGCCACCGGTTGCCCGCCGATTTTGAGCGTGCCCGTCGCCAGTGCGTTGTTCAGATACAGTTCGCGCAGACACTGACTGTGCAGGCGCGCGGGAATGCGTGTGGTGTCCGCGTTCCAGACGGTGAAGTCGGTCGTCTGGGCGGGGGCGCCGAGCAGATAGTCGCGCATGAGGCGCGACCAGATCAGGTCGCGCGAATTGAGCAACTGGAAGGTGCCGGCAAGTTGCTCGCCGCCAATGAATCCCTGCCGCCACATCATCGCTTCGAGATAAGCGACCTGACTCGCGTCGATGAACAGGCCCAACTCCCCCGGTTCGCTGAAGTCGGTTTGCGCGGCGAGCAGCGTGACGCTGGCCAGCATGTCGGCATCGCCTGTCTTGCGCTTCGTTTGCCCGGACTGACCGGCTGACCCCGATTCACGCGCCAGCGTCGCCGCTGCGATGGCGAGCAGCGTGCCCCCGAGACAGTAGCCGCAGGCATGCACAGGTACGTTTCCGGTCATGCGACGCACTTCGCGCAAGGCCGTCAACAGGCCCGACTCCAGATAGTCTTCGAGGCCCCGGTCACGGTCTTCCGGGGCGGGGTTGTGCCACGAGATCATGAAGACGCTATGGCCTTGCGACACGAGATAAGCAACCAGCGAATGCTGCGCCTCCAGATCGAGGATGTAGTACTTCAGCAGCCACGACGGCACGATCAGTATGGGTTCGCGCCAGGTCTGCGCCTGAGCAGGCGCGTATTGCAGCAGTTCGAAGAACGCGTTGCGATAGACGACCTTGCCCGGCGTGGCGGCGATGTTGTGTCCCACGCGAAACGCCTTGCACGCCTCGGGGCCTGCACCGGGGGCGTTGCCCGCCGCCATATCCCGCAGATCCGACCACCAGCGTTGCGCACCCTTGACGAGGTTCTGTCCCTGCGTCTCACGAATCGATGCGAGCACTTCGGGATTCGCCCACCACTGATTGCTCGGCGAGAAGACGTCGAGCCACTGCCGCGCCATGAAGCGCACGACGTCGCGATGATGCGGATCGACGCCCGGAATCTCGCCGGTCATCTCATCGACAAACGCCTGCGTGCGCAGGAATCGCTCGCGCCACCACGAGAACGGCGGTTTGTCCCATGACGGATCGCGAAAGCGCCGGTCGGTCTCATGCGGACCACCGGCGTTCGTGGCATCGGTGCTTGCAGGCTTGTCGATAGCGGCGAACGCCTTGAACACATTCAGCTGATGGCCGGGGGCGGTCGCTGCGTGCATGGCCCAGTCGGCCCACGCGAGGGCGACGGCGGCGGGCGAGACGTTGCCGGTGAAACGCGCGGTCGTCGCCATGGCGGCGCGATCCAGATGATCGGTGAACGACGTTGAGGGGGAAGGCGCAGGCGTGGCTTGTGGTTTCGATGCCGGTGCGGCCGGCGTTGCCTTATGCGTCACCGGGGAGTCAGCCGTCGCCCCATGCGGCACAGTCCGACGCGTGGGTGGGTTAGCCGTCTTCGGTGCGCCGCGAGACCTTGATGCGGTGGACGACACGGACGGCGGCGGTACATCCGCCGTCTTGCGGGGCTTGGTGGATCGGGAAGTCGTGGAGCGGGACGTCTTGTCACTGCGAGCAGGCATGGCGGACTCCGTTCGGTCGCACGACGTGGGTCGTGCGTTTCACTGAATATAACGCACGCCACGTATGACTACTCTGATCTACGACAAGTTGCGCCAGGACGCAGCGACCGCCTAGCGCACTGGGGCTGGGCTTGGCGTCGGAAGCGCAGGCGTCACCGGTATGGCCGGAGCGGACGCGGGCTTGCGGGCCAGCCAGCTATAGCGTTTGAAGGGCTGTTCGCGGCCCGACATGATGAGCGCGATGTCGGTGATCCAGCGTTGTGTCGGCACGCTCTCGCCATGCAGCCACATCATGAGCACGAACAGGCTCGCGGCCATCGGCAGCGTCTTCAGCTTGGGCGCGTCGTCGCCGCGCGTGTACCACGCGAACGCCGCACAGACCGAGAAGCCGACGATGCAGCCTGCAATCGACTCCGAGACCGAATGCGCCGACAGCGCGACCCGTGAGACGCCCACCGCGACGCTCCCGGCCGCTGCCACCAGCGTACCGAGTACCCGCCACGGCCACGGCAGCTTGCTCAGCAACAACCACGCCATGACTGGATAGACCGTCGCGGCAAAAAACGTATGACCGCTGACGCCGGTGAAATCGATCTCACGAACGCCGAGCCCCCAGCCGAGGAACATGACCTTCGAGACGGCTACGACGAGCGAGCCGGCGCCAAACAGCGCAATCCAGGCGAAGGCGGCGTGCCATGCGCGTGCCGAAAGCAACCAGAGGATGAGCGCGGCGGCCAGCGGCACCGTGACGGCGGCGCTACCGAAATCGGTAATGGTGATCCAGAAGTTAGACATGACTGCCGAATGACGGCCCGGGAGCAGGGCGCTCCGGGCGAAAGCGCTATCTTACGCGTGCCGCCGTGACGAAACCAAATTGTCATGTGGCGGCGCGATCTTGGGTATCGAAAGGCATCGGACAGCGCCGACGGCGGTTCGTTCGACCGGAAGGTACCGGTTTGTCACCGCGTAATATGCACCCGGTAACCCCGTCGAATTCGATGGGGTGTCACCGGGACAACGCCATAGTACGATGTCTGCGGTGTGACCCCCCGCACACCTTCCGGAGTTTTCATGGCTTTACCCCCGGCGCAAGCGCCTGCGCTGCGCACGCGCAACGACGGCATCGACCTGCTGCGCGGCTTGTCCATTCTGTTCGTGGTCGTTCACCACCTCGCCCTGAAGTTTCGTCTGCCGCTCGGCCCCAGCTTGTTGGGCGACGTGTTGCCGGCACGGATCATCAAGGGCATCAGCTTCAACGGTTACGAAGCCGTGTTCGTCTTCTTCGTGATTTCCGGTTTTGTGATTACGCGTCGTTCGCTGGAACGCTACGGCTCGCTCGATGCCATGCGCTGGCGTCACTTCTACGCGTTGCGCGCCGTTCGCATCTTCCCATTGCTGCTCCTGCTGCTAGCGGTGCTGTCTGTGATGCACCTGCTTGGCGTGCCGACGTTCGTCATTAATAAGCCGGGGCAATCGCTGGTCGGTGCCGTGACGTCCGCGCTCACGATGACCCTCAACTGGTACGAGGGCCGCACGAACTGGCTACCGGGCGGATGGGACGTGCTCTGGTCGCTCTCCATCGAAGAGTGTTTCTATCTGGCGTTTCCCGTGCTCTGTCTGGTGTTGCGCGGGCCATGGCGCGTGCTCGCGCTCGCAGCACTTGCCGTCTCGCTGCCGTGGACGCGCGCGGCGCTGGCGGGCAACGAGATCTGGCAGGAGAAGGCTTATCTTCCGGGCATGGCGGCGATCGCCTGGGGCGTGCTCACGGCATTGCTGATGCAGCGCGTGACGCTCTCGCGCGGAGTGGCCCGAGGCCTTGGCGTACTGGGTGTGGCGGGGTTGCTCGCTGTGGTTTTTTTCAACGATGTGTTGTGGCCGCGTTTGCATGATCACGTCATGTTGCTGCTGTGCGTGAGTGCTGCGCTGTGGCTCGCGGCCGCCCATGGCTCGACACGCGCCCTACCGCGAGGCTTCGGCTGGCTGACACAAATGGGCCGCTGGAGTTACGAGATTTACCTCAGCCACATGTTCGTCGTGCTGGCCGTGACGCCGGCGTACCGAGCCCTCGCGGGTGACGACATGCGCTGGACTTTCCTCGTCTACGTCCCCGTGCTAATCGTCTGCACATTGCTCGGCGGCGCGCTGCACCGGCATGTGAGCGGACCGGCCGCACGGCGTCTACTGCCGCGTCAGCCAGGCACAGCGCCAGCCGCAGCGTTGTGATTCGCCGACGCTTGCGGTGCCGCGTCGCGCGTTTTGAAATGAAATTCCAAACGCGCGATGGTACATTGCGGGTTCACGCTTTTTGAAGAACAGGATAGGTCGTGAGCCAACATGCCGTCGCCGTTATGCCCGAAAGCAATACGCTTTTGGAGATCGTCAAAACCCAAACCGAAATTGCCAAACTCGGCCTGGATCTCGGCGGCGTGATGGCCTTTGTGACGGAGCGGGTGCAGCATCTGACGCAGGCCAACGGCGCGGTCGTGGAGTTGGCCGAGGGCGACGACATGGTGTACCGGGCGGCGTCCGGTGTCGCGGCGAACCTGTTGGGCATGCGCCTCTCGCGCGACGGCTCACTCTCGGGCCAGTGCGTGAAGACAGGCGAGATTCTTCGCTGCGACGATTCCGAGACCGATCCGCGTGTCGACCGCGATGCTTGCCGCAAGGTCGGCCTGCGCTCGATGATCGTCACGCCGCTCAAGCATCTGGACACGACCGTCGGTGTGCTCAAGGTCTTCGCGCCGACCCCGTCGGCGTTCCCGGATGCCGACGTCCGCACGCTCGAACTGATGAGCGAACTGATTGCGGCGGCGATGTTCCACGCGGCGCGCTTCGAGACGAGTCAGCTCTATCTGCAAGCCACGCACGACGCGCTCACCGGCCTGCCCAATCGCGCGTTGTTCTACGACCGCCTGCGTCAGGCTGTGCATCTGGCGCTGCGTTCGTCGTCGCGGCTGGGCATTCTGAACATCGATATGGACGGGCTCAAACCCATCAACGACCGCTACGGTCATCGTGCGGGCGACGCAGCCATTCGTGCCGCCGCCGAGCGCATGAACGCCACGGCGCGCCGCTCGGATACGATCGCACGCGTCGGCGGCGACGAGTTCGGCATGATTCTGTGTGGCATTCACTCGCGCGAGGACGCCGAAGCGCACAGCCAGCGACTGGCACAGGAAGTGGGCGCGCCGTTCGAATTCGAAGGCAAGTCGCTCGAACTGGGCGTGAGTGTGGGCATTGCCATGCTGCCCGACGACGGCACCGATATGACGCAACTCATGGACCACGCCGACGAGGCGATGTACGCGATTAAGCGCACGCGTCCCGGCACGCGCCGCTGATGGGCCCCCGGGTGCCGCGCTCGGTGCCCGGAAGTCCGCACGTTGCGTTGTGTAAATTCCCAATTTGCCCGGTTTTGGCCGTGATCTGCGGTCAAATTGGGGCATTTCCCACCAATTTTCGCCCCTGCGCCCCGTAGACTGCGTCGTTTCCGATTCAGTCTGTCGAGCGATGTCTTTCTCTACTCCTTTCGTTGGGCGCGTGCGCGTCACGTTGGACGGCGGCGCGCAAAGCCTGCGAGGGCAGAGCAGGTGCGCTCACGTCGCCTTATGCCGCGCTGCGCTGGTCTCTATCCTCGGTCTCTGGACGGTCGTGCCGCTAACGGCTGTGGCTGCCGCCGGGGCTCCGTTGCATCTGCATCCGCGTCTCACCACGCCGCTGTTTGGTCAACATTTGCCACCCACCACGTTGCCGGCTGTGTCGATCAGCCAGTCGGTCTGCGGCAAGATCACGCCCTTGTCGCCGATCCCTGTGTCCGCGGCGAGCCGCTGGCACATGTCGGCATTGCAGGGCCGCCCGAATCTGTTTGCTCCCCTGAACACACCGGCAAGCGCCCGCGCGCCGCAATCGGGGAAGTTCTTCGTGATGCCGGTGGTCGGCGCGCGCCTGACATCGGAATTCGGTAAGCGACGTCACCCGGTCCGACGCGTGTCGCACACGCATAGCGGCGTCGATTTTGCGGCGCCGACGGGGACCCCGGTGCGCGCGGCGGCCGACGGTCAGGTGAAGTTCATCGGGTTCGAGCGTCGCGGGTTCGGGCGTTACGTCGTGATCTCGCACCGGTACGGCAGCGAGACCTTTTACGCGCACTTGTCCGCGTCCGAGCGTGGCCTTCGCGTCGGGGATACCGTCGTGGCTGGCCAGAAGATCGGTGAGGTCGGTCGGACGGGCATGGCGACCGGTCCGCATCTCCACTTCGAGCTACGCCGTAACGGCAATCCGGTCGACCCGAGTCAGTTGCTGACCGTGCGCGATGCGGATATCGTCAAAAAGCATGCGCATGCCGCGCCCGGCAACGGTTGTCAAAGCGTGCTCAATGTCGTGCCGTCGTGGCACACGCATGGTCGTACCGGCGCACTGCCTCGCTGGAACTACGCACCGCTCTGATCCCTTCAAAGTTCGTTCCTTCGCAACGTTTCGGAGACGTTCGGGAATAAATCGTCGTGTGCGCCGGTATTACGAATAACGGCGCACGCGATACCCCGTCATGGTGACGAACCGGGCGCCCTCATTCTATGGAGGTGTGCCATGAGCGGTCGGGATCCAAAGGACGATGGGAAAGACGTTGCCGACGCGCCAGCGATGTCGCGTCGGCGTGCCATGGCCTGCCTGGCGTGGGCTGGGGCGGGGATTCTGTGGACGCTCGACGGTGGTGTGCCGCGCGGGCTCCCGCTCGCGACGGTGCTGGGCGGCACGACGGCCTCCGCTGCCGAGAATCCGTCATCCGGCACGCTCTCGTTTGTCCAGATCAGCGATAGCCACATCGGTTTCAACAAGGCCCCGAACCCCGACCCGGCGGCTACGCTGCAATCCGCCATCGAGCGCATCCGCAGTGCCGCGCAGCGGCCCGCGTTCATGCTGCACACCGGAGACGTCAGTCATCTTTCCCGGGCCGAAGAGTTCGACACGGCGCAGCAGATCGTGAACGGCGCGGGTCTCGAGACCCACTACGTCCCGGGCGAACACGACGTCATCGGCGACGACGGTCGCGCCTTCTTCTCGCGCTTTTCCCCGCGTAGCGGCGGCAACGGCTGGTACAGCTTCGACCAGCAGGGCGTGCATTTCATCGCGCTCGTGAACGTCCTCAATCTCAAGGCGGGCGGCATGGGCTATCTCGGCGACACACAGCTCGACTGGCTGGCCGCAGATCTCAAGGGCCGCTCCCGTAGCACGCCGCTCGTTGTGTTCACCCACATGCCGCTCTGGTCGGTCTATCCGGCGTGGGGATGGGGGACCGACGACGGTGACCGTGCGCTCGCGTTGCTGCGTCCGTTCGGATCGGTGACGGTGCTCAATGGCCACATCCATCAGGTGCTGCAAAAGGTCGAAGGCAACGTGCGATTGCAGACGGCGATGTCGACGGCATTTCCGCAGCCCGCGCCGGGTGGCGGCCCGGGCCCGGGGCCGCTGAAGGTCGACGCATCGCAATTGCGGCAGACGCTGGGCATTCGCCGCGTCGATTTCACCTCGCTGGACGGTGCGCCGCTGCTGGGCGATACCACGCTGGCGTCATGACTCGGGGGGGCTGCCATGAAATCGTCTCATTCGTTTCCGTCTTCCCGCCTGGGGTCGCATGCCGCGCAACGTCGCACGCTGTTGGCGGGGCTCGCCGTCGTAGCGACCGGTATGCTCGCACTCGCCGGACGAACCGAGGCTGCCGCGGCGGTCACAGACCCGGGCGCAGTCCACATCGACAACTTCACCTTTTCGCCCGCGACGCTCACCGTCAAAGCCGGCACGCGCGTGACGTGGACCAATCGCGACGACGAGCCGCATACCGTCACGAGTTCGTCGAACCCTCGCACGTTTGCGTCGGGCGCACTCGATACCGACGGCACATTCGCGTTCACTTTCGACAAGCCGGGAACGTACCCGTACTACTGCGCGATTCATCCCCATATGACGGGGGTCATCGTCGTGAAATGACCGTTCGCACGTGCAGATGTGATTCAATGAGCCCACTGACGTTGTTTGCGGATACTTGCGATACCTTTCGCGATGCCGAGTGCAGCGTCAGTCCGACTCACGCGGGCACAGTGTGGCCCGATCTCGGGAGATCCCGGTGACCGATGCGGATACCCCCGGCGCTCAGGCGTCAGGACCGTCAGGACGATTTGAAGCACTGGCCTTGCCGCACCTCGATGCGGCGTACAACCTTGCGCGCTGGCTCTCGGGCAGCGCCAGTGATGCGGATGACATCGTGCAGGAGGCCTATCTGCGTGCGCTGCGCTTCTTCGACGGCTTTCGTGGCGAGAACGCGAGGGCGTGGCTGCTGGCCATCGTGCGCAACACCTGGATGACCGAGTGGCGACGCCGCTCCGACGCCGCCGATGGCACGCCGTTCGACGAAGCCATGCACGGTTTGCACGAGGCGGATCGTCTTCCGGGCTGGGATGACGCCTCGTCGGGCGATCCGGAAATGCTGGCCGTGCGGCGCGATGAATGCGCGCGGGTGCGCGAAGCGCTCGCAGGCTTGCCTGTCGTGTTCCGCGAAGTGCTGGTGTTGCGTGAGATGGAGGATATGAGCTACCGGGAAATCGAGACGATCGTCGGCGTGCCCGCGGGCACGGTCATGTCGCGGCTCGCGCGCGGCAGACAGATGCTCGCGGCCGCATTGCGCGCGACGCAGGAGAGCGGGGCGACGTCATCTTCTTCGTCGGCGCCCTCGTCCTCGTCTGCACAAGTGACGCGTCTGACACGCTTGCCTGCCGATGGCACGACCCGGGGAGGACGTGATGAGTAAGGATGACGATATGCACGACGACAAGCACGTCGCGCCCAACGACCCGCCGACGACAAGCGAAACGACCACGCTCGGCAAGATGCTGCGCGACGGCTCGTTGCATCACAAAGCGCCGCAGGCGTTGCGTGAACGGCTTCGCGACGAGTTGGCGAATGCCGAGCGCCATGCCGTTGCTCAGGAGACGGTGAGCGCGTCGTCGACGTCTGACGTCCAGCGCGAGCCGAGGCAAGACGCAAAGCACGAAGCGAAGCCGGAGACCCGACCCTCGAAACCCGCCAAGTCCACCGGCACGGAAGCCGCATGGGGGCCGAGTCTCGCGCCGTGGCTGTTCGGTGGCGCGGGCGGTGCGATCCTCGGTGGGCTGGCCGTGGCGATGGCGTTGCTGGTGACGCGTCCGCCTGCGCCTGCGCAGGTGCAGGACCCGGTCGCTCAAACGGGCTTGCAGCCGCAGGAAATCGTGTCGAGTCACGTGCGTGCGCTGTTGTCGCAGCATCCGATCGACGTGATCTCGACGGACCAGCACACGGTCAAGCCGTGGTTCAACGGACGCCTCGACTACGCACCGCCGGTCGTCGATCTGGCGGACAAAGGGTTCCCGCTGGCAGGCGGACGTCTGGACTACGTCGGGGGGCGCACAGTGTCGGTGCTCATCTATCACACCGACAAGCATCCGATCGATGTGTACGTCTATCCGGCACGCGACAAGGCGTCGGCAGCGCCCATGATCACCGGCAGCGACGGCTATGCGATTGCCCGCTGGCGACGCAACGGCATGACGTACTGGGCGATCACCGACGCGGAGCCTTCGCATCTGCGTGTCTTCGTGGAGGCGTTGCAGGCGGCGACCTGATATCGTGACGGCTGTTGATCGATAGCCCCCCGATGGAGTGATTCATGTCGCAAAACCAGCCGTCGAATACTTCGCACGCCCCGACCAACCCGGCGTGGCAAGCGTCGCAGTACGTCAAGTTCGAAGACGAGCGCACGCGTCCCGTGCGCGATCTCGTCGCCGCCATTCCTGAGCTTCCCGGTCGCGATGCCACGCGCGTCGTGGATATCGGCTGCGGCCCCGGCAACTCGACCGAAGTGCTGGCCGCGCGTTATGCGCAGGCACAAGTGCTCGGGCTGGACAGTTCGCAGGATATGGTCGATGCGGCGCGCAAACGTCTGCCGCAGTTTCATTTCGACGTCGCGGATATCGGCGCGTGGAAAGACGGTCCGTTCGACGTGATTCTCGCGAACGCCGTGCTGCAATGGCTGCCCGATCATGAGGTGCTGTACCCGCGTCTCGTCGAGTGCCTCGCGCCCGGTGGTTCGCTCGCGGTACAGACGCCCGACAATCTTGACGAACCGGCGCACCAGTTGATGCGCGAAGTCGCCGCGGACCCGCGTTGGGCCGAGACGCTCAAGGGCACGGAACGCACGGCGCGTCATGGCGCATCGTTTTACTACCCGATGCTGCGCAGCCTGTGCTCGCGTGTCGATATCTGGCGCACGACTTACTATCATCCACTCGCTGGTGGCGCACCGGCTGTCGTCGAATGGTTCAAGGGAAGCGCCCTGCGTCCGTTCCTGACGAAGCTGGACGATGCGTCGCGCGAGGCCTTCCTCGCGCGTTACACGGACGAAATCGCGAAGGCTTATCCGGCGCTGGCCGACGGTACGGTGCTGCTGCCGTTCCCGCGACTCTTCGTGGTCGCCACACGCTGATCGAGCCAGCGCGCCGTGCAGGCGGCACCGGCCACGGCCAGCAACATCGGCGCGAGGAAATCCTGATTCACGTGCGTGAATTCCAGCGCCAGCACCACGGCCGTGATCGGCATGCGCATCGACACGGCGAGGAAAGCAGTGGCCCCGATGAGGGCTGCCGCGCCGAGCGCCACTTCCATCTCCTGCGGCAGCGCGCCGTTCCACAATCCCGCCAGCACGACCGCGAGTAACGCGCCGTTCGCCAGTCCCGGCGTGAGCAGACCGCCTGCCGCCCCGGCGCGCAGACTACTCCATGTAAAGACCACGCGCAGCACGAGCAGCACGAAGGCGAGTGCCGTCACCAGTTCACCGTTGAACGCGAGCGATGCCGGGCCCTTGCCGTTGCCCGGCAATTGCGGGTACCAGGCGATCACCAGACCCAGCACCATGAAGTTCGCCAGTGCGAAGACCGGTGCACGCCAGTCGCGCGGCGCAGCGGCCCGGGCGCTTTCCGTCAGACGTGCGAACGCCCACGCGGCGACCCCGACGAGCGGGCCGCACACGAGCGCCCAACCGACGAGCGGCGCGGTGACGTCGAACGCGGGGAGGGTGTATTGCTGTTCCGCCCCCATGCCGATCCATGCGACAGCGGCCGCAATCGCCGAGGTGGCAAAGGCGGGCAGCACCGCGCGCCACGCGAACGAGCCGAGCAGCACTTCCAGTACGAAGATCGCGCCGCCGAGCGGCACGTTGTAGACGGCGGCGAGTCCCGCGCCTGCGCCGCACGCGACAAGCAGACGGCATTGTTCGGCAGACAACCCGGCGCGACGCGCCAACTGGTCGCCGATCAGCGCGCCGATTTCACGCGGTGCGACTTCGCGGCCGAGCGGTGAACCGAGCGCAACCGTCACGATCTGCAACAGCGCATGGGCGAGCGTGCTGCCGACGGGCATCGGGCGCGAGCGTCCGACCGCTTCCTTGATGGAGACGAGCTTTGCGCCGTACCGGTGCACGGCATACCAGCCAAGCCCGGCAACAACGCCGCACACCGTCAGCACGGCAAAGCGGCGCTCGGGCGAGGCGGCTGCAACACCGCTTAAAAAGCTCTGCGCACCGAAGACCTGATCCTCGGCATAGCCGAAAGCCAGATGCTGAACGATGTGGAGCAGGGCGGCGAGCAGTGTGCCGCCGATGCCCGCGCCAATCCCCGTCAGCACAGTGACGACGGCCAGCGTGACGAGCGGCGTGGCTCGCACGCTCTCCGTCTGCGCCGTTTGCACCATCTCGCGGCCGGCCGGTGCGACGGCCATGCGCGGGGTCGTTTGCCCGGTCTGTTGCGTTGGGATTTGCGTGGCTTGCGGGGTGTTCATCGTGCTGCGCCTTAACTCCGGATACTGAGGTCATCCCCGTTAATCAGGGAATACCCGGAGTGTATGGCGCGACGCAACATAAGAGAAATGAATGTTGCGTTGATATTTATGATTATTTCGTATGGATGTCGAGTGTGATGTCCGGACCGGCGACCGGCAGGTGCAGTTCGGCGCGAAGCCCACCACCGGGGCGGTTCGACAGGATCAGCGAGCCGTCGTGCGCCTGTGCGATGGTGCGGGCGATGGCCAGGCCCAGACCGGCGCCGTCCGGGCCGCCAGGCACGCCGTCATGGCCCTGCTCAGCGCCCCGACGATGGACCCCGGCGCGCACGAACGGCTCGACAGCGGCAGACAGCTCGGCCTCCGGAATGCCGGGGCCGCGATCTTCCACCACGATTTCGAGATGCGTGCCCTGGGCCGACAGATGCGCCGACAGCCGACATCCACCGGCGTAGCGCAACGCGTTGTCGACAAGGTTCTGCACGCAGCGTCGCAATGTGCGCGGATAGCCGCGTACCGTGCCGCTCGCGCTCTGGTCGCGCACGCGCACGTCGCCGCCTGTTTCTCGCGCGTCTTCGGCCACTGCGCGCAACAACGCTTCGATGTCGACGTCGCGCAACGCCTCGCCACTCGGCACGCCGCGCACGTGATCGAGCGACGCGGCAATCATCGCTTCCATTTCCATCAGATCCTGACGAAAGCGTTCGCGCTGGGTCGGGTCGCCGAGCGTTTCCGCGCGTAGCCGCAGGCGAGTGAGCGGTGAGCGCAGATCATGCGAGACGGACGCGAGGAACGCCGTACGCGCTTGCATCGCTTCGATCAGCCGATGCTGCATGGCGTTGAACGTCTGCGCTGCGCGTCGCACTTCTATCGGGCCGCTCTCATCGAGTGGCGGACTGTGAATGTCGCGTCCGAGCCGGTCGGCCGCCGCCGACATGCGCGCCAGCGGACGCAACGCGATACGCACGGCGATCACCGCAATCAGGATCACTGCAAAAATGCGCGCGAGATAGATACGGACGAAGTAATCCGCGAACGCTGCGCCGGGACGCAGATCGAGCCCGGCCTGACCGGCCACCACGGCGAGCGACATCCATTGACCGTCTTGCAGACGCACGTCGGCGGCGAGGTGCGCGGTCGGGGCGTGCGCACGGAGCAGCGTGGCGAGTGCTAGCGGTTCGCCGGTGTCGTCGTACAGCACGACCGGATGCGCGACGAACGGATGCATCGGCCCGAGTTGCGACGTAAGCACGCTGTCGAACAGATCGTCGGAGAAGTGCGACATGCGGTGCTGCGCGGCGGGGGCGTCGATATTGCGCACCTCGACGCCGGTCGCACGTAGTCGCTGCATGAGCGCGCTACGCTCGGCGGGCGGTACGACGTCGAACAATTTGACGGCGTCGGCGATGCGTGCGCCGCCCGAGCGCACCGGTACTTCGGCCACGCGCCCGTAGCGGGCGTCGAACCAGACAGTGCCCGTGACGAGTTGCGTCGCGAGCATCCCGATGACGAGAATCAGCGCGAGGCGGCCGGAGAGTGTGCTCGGCCAGCCGAGATAGCGGCCATAGCGTGCCCATCGTGAGGTAGACGACTGGCCGACAGACGGACGTGCCGTTTGCGTGCGCGACCCCTCAGACATGCGAGGCCACCACGTCGGCGGCGAGCATGTAGCCCTCGTTGCGAACGGTGCGAATTAGCGGCGACGGTCTTGCTCGCGTATCGAGATGCGCGCGCAGCCGACTCACGCACACGTCGATGGCGCGATCGTTGGCCGCGCCATGACGACCGAATGCGCAGTCGAGCAGAAAGTCGCGCGAGAGCGGCCGGTGCGGATGCATCACCAGCGCTTGCAACGTGCGGTAATCGGAGCCGCCCAGCGTGATCACGCGTCCTTCCGGCGAGATGAGCTGGCGCGCAAGCGTATCGAGCCGCCATCCATCGAAATCGAAATACGCCGCCTGTGAAGGCTGGGGCGGGGTGTGGTGCGGCGCGGGAGGCGATGACAGCGGTACAGCGCGCGCTGCCGTTACGCTCTCGGGCGTCACCGTTTGTGCACTCCCCGGCGGCAGACGCGGCCCGCGCCGCAATACCGCCTTGATGCGCGCGAGCAACTCACGCGGATCGAAGGGCTTGGGCAGGTAATCGTCCGCACCGACTTCGAGGCCGACGATGCGATCGAGCAACGTGCTGCGCGACGTCAGCATCACGACCGAGACGTCGCCGCGTGCATGCAACTGTCGGCAAAGCGACAGGCCATCTTCGCCCGGCAGCATCAGATCGAGCACCACCACGTCGGTCGGTTGCGCGGCGAGTTGCGCCCACATCTGCACGCCGTCGGCGGCGGTCGCGACATCGAAGCCCGACTCGCGCAGATAGTCCGAGAGCAGGTCGCGAATCTGCGGATCGTCGTCGACGATCAGCAACCGGGCAACCGGATGCGCGGCAGCGACAGGGGAAACAGCGGAGGAAGAGGGGGCGGACGACATCACAAGGACATTCCAAAGAACGGGAGTCTACCGGCGGACGCCCGTTTTGCGAGCCTCGCCCATATACCGATACACGCCAATACAAACCAATACATACCGAAATTCCGTCAACACGAAGCCAACACAACGCAACGCTACATTCTAATGGAAATGAGAATGGTTCTTGATTCTATGATGGATGTCACCGTGATGCGGATGTTTTTCTCTCAGGCCGTCAGACGCACTGTGTGCGCGGCGAGCGTCGTACTGTCGACAACCCTCGCGGCCATGACCGCATCGGCGGTTGTCACCCCGGCCCACGCGGGCGAAGTCGTCACCGACATGGCCGGACGACAGGTCACGTTGCCCGACCACGTCGATCGGATTCTGCTCGGCGAGGGCCGACTGCTCTATGCCGTGGCGTTGCTCGAAGGCAAACAGCCGCTCGCACGCATCGTCGGCTGGCAGGGCGAGTTGCAGTCGCTCGACCCGCAGACGTGGCAGCAATACGAAAAGATCTTCCCGAAGATCGACACCATTCCGAAGATCGGTCAGTCGTCGGAAGCGACCGTCAGTGCAGAGAAGGCGTTGGCGCTCAAGCCAGACCTCGCCATTTTCAGCATCGGCGGTCACGGTCCCGGGCGACACAACGCATTGGTCAAGGAGTTCGCCGCTGCGGGCGTGCCGGTGATCTTCGTCGACTTCCGCCAGAAGCCGCTCGAAGACACGGTGCCGAGTCTGCGCCTGATGGGCAAAGCGATGCACCGCGAAGCGCAGGCCGAGGCGTACATCTCGCTCTACGAATCGCACCTGAAAGCCGTGCGCGACGCGGTGGCGACGATCCCGGCGAACGAACATCCGAAGGTCTTCGTGCAGATGCTTGCAGGCGTCTGGCCCGGTTGCTGCCACACGGTCGGCAACGGCAACATCGGCGAGTTCGTCGACGCGGCAGGCGGTGTGAATATCGCGCGCGACTTGCTGCCCGGCGTGATCGGCGACCTGAATATCGAACATGTGATTGCGTCGCAGCCGGACGTCTACATCGCAACCGGCACGCGCGGCAACGCCAATCAGTTGCGCATTCATGTTGGGGCGCAGACATCGGCGCGCGATGCGCGTGATTCGCTGAACGCGTTCGTGAAGTCGCCGGGCATCGCGTCGATCAAGGCCGTGCGCGACGGCCGCACGCATGGGCTGTGGCACAACTTCTACGATTCGCCGTACAACATCGTGGCGGTCGAAGCGATGCTCAACTGGTTCTATCCGGGCCGCTTCAAACAGATCGATGCGAACGCGACGTTTGCCGAGATCCACAAGCGCTTTCTCGCGGTACCGTTCAACGGCACCTACTGGACCGACGGAGATAAGCCGTGAGTTTTGCAGGGGAAGTTGCGGATATGTCTCACGCATCCGAGCGCGCGCTGTCGGGTGATTCGTCGGCAAAGCTGGCGGCAGAAGACGTTTTGCACGCGGGCGTGGCGAGTGGTTATCGCCGGTTGAATCTGCGTCGTGCCCTCTGGCTCGTTGCCTTGGCGGCGCTGATCGTTTTCGCCTTGGCGATGGACTTCACGCACGGGCCGTCCGCGCTGGGCTGGCGAGATCTTTGGCGAACGATCGTATCGCCTGCGACCGCCAGTCCCGACGCGCAGGTCATCGTCTGGCAGATTCGTCTGCCGTACGCGCTCATGGCGGTGCTGGTCGGCGGCGCGCTGGGGCTGGCCGGCGGCGAGATGCAGACGATCCTCGACAACCCGCTCGCCAGTCCGTACACGCTGGGTGTGTCGGCGGCGGCGGCCTTCGGCGCGGCGCTGGCCATCGTGCTCAATCTGCACGTGCCTGGCGTGCCGGACGTGTGGGTCGTGCCCGTGAACGCCTTCATCTTCGCGCTGATCTCCGCGCTGGTGCTCGACGGTGTGGCGCGCTGGCGCGGTCTGCCGACCTCGGGCGTGGTGCTCATGGGCATCGCGCTCGTATTCGTCTTCCATGCGCTCGTCTCGCTGATGCAGTTCGTCGCCACGGAAGACGCCTTACAGGGGCTCGTGTTCTGGACGCTGGGCAGCCTCACGCGCAGCGACTGGACACAGGTGCGCGTGCTGGGCGCCGTGCTCGTGATCATGGCGGTGTTCGCATGGCGTCAGTCGTGGGCGATGACGGCACTGCGGCTCGGCGAAGACCGCGCAGCGAGCTTCGGTATCCGTGTGACGCGGTTGCGGCTCGTCACGCTGATGCGCGTGTCGTTGCTCTCGGCGCTGACGGTGTCGTTCGTCGGCACCATCGGCTTCGTCGGACTGGTTGCACCGCACATCGCGCGCGGCATCTTCGGCGAAGACCATCGCTTCTATCTCCCGGGTTGCGTGATCGTCGGTGCGCTGGTCATGTCGCTTGCATCGATCGCGTCGAAGACGCTGCTGCTTGGCGTGATCATTCCCGTGGGCATCGTGACGGCGCTCGTCGGTATTCCATTCTTCCTCGTGATTGTGGTGCGTTCGAGCGGGAGGTCCCTGTGATCACCTCATCTCAAGCGCTTGTCTTGTCGGCGACGGGCATCGACGTCACGCTCGGCCGTCGTCACATCCTGCATGACGTGTCGCTGCCGCCGCTGCCTGCTGGCAGCGTGACCGCCTTGCTCGGCCCGAACGGTTCGGGGAAATCGACCCTGCTGCGCACGCTTGCCGGACTCGTGTCCGGGCGCGGTGACGTGACGCTCGGTGGTGAAGTCCTGCACCGCTGCACGGGCCGCGCTCCCGCGCGCGATGTCGTCTATCTTCCGCAGGCGCTGCCTGCGGGCGTGCATCTGCGCGTGCTCGAATCGGTGCTGGCCGCAGGCCACGGCGCGCGCCGTGCCGCGCGTGACTCGGTCAGTGCGACCGCCCCCACGCCTGCCGTCGTCATGGCCTTGCTGACGCAACTGGGGATCGAAGCGCTGGCCATGCGCTTTCTCGACGAACTTTCCGGCGGCCAGCGGCAACTCGTCGGGTTGGCGCAGGCGTTGATTCGTGCGCCGCGCATCTTGCTGCTGGACGAGCCGCTTTCGGCGCTCGATCTGCACCACCAGTTTCAGGTCATGCGGCTGATTGCGCGTGAGACTGTGGCGCGTCAGATGATCACGGTGGTGGTCATGCACGACCTGTCGATTGCCATGCGGCACGCCGATGCGGCCGTCATGCTGCGCGACGGACGCGTGGTCGCCGCAGGCAATGTCGAGGACGTGGTGACGGCCGACGCCATCGCCCGCGTTTTCGACGTGCAGGCCCGGGTCGAGCGCTGCTCGCGCGGCTTGCCGCAACTGATCGTGGACGACGTCGTGACACCCGTCTAGACGCCGTTCGCCACCACGACGCGGCCCGCCGGGCTTCGCTGCTCAAGCCTTATCTCCACAGCAGCCTCAGCACCGGCGCGCCCAGCCACATCGCCACGCCGGCCGCGTCGTTTTTTCCTTGTAGTCCGAGTCAGTCCGAACGCATCGGTGGTGTCGCACACCCCGGCGCGCGGGGACGCTTTTTGTCTATTCATCTCATAACGCACAACACCAGATGAAGCACTTGAATTCGATGGAACCCGACGCCACCGGCACCACATTGACGTTTGCCTTGCCGCTGGGGGCGGCGACGCAGACAGTCTCGCGTCAATCCCGCCTGCGGCTGAATACCCGTCTGACGCTCGCCGCCGCGCTGGCCGCCGCGTCGTTGCATGCCGCTGCACAGACCGCACCGGCCGCCACATCCGCCGACGGCAGCGCAGCCCCGGCGAAAGTCGCCGCAGACGCGGTGGCGCTACCCGCAACGTCGGTCACGGCCACAGTCGATGCCCCGTACAAGGCCGAAACCGTCTCGTCGTCGAAGTACACGGCACCGTTGCGCGACATCCCGCAGAGCATCACGGTGGTGCCCAAAAAGGTGCTCGAAGAGCAGAACGCGCAGTCGTTGCAGGACATTCTGAAGAATGTCCCCGGTATCACGTTCATGTCGGGCGAGGGCAATCTGGGGTGGGGCGATCTGTTCTCGATTCGCGGCTTCTCCGCAGAGCAGAGCATCACCATCGATGGCGTGCGCGACGCCGGTCTGTCGAGCCGCAACGACACGTTCGATCTGGATCGTGTGGAGGTCTACAAGGGAACTGGCACCATCGAGTCAGGCGTGGCGGCGCTGGGCGGCTCCGTCAATCTCGTGTCGAAGGAAGCCGAACTCGGCAGCTTCTATCGTTCTTCGTTCGGACTGGGGAGCGACAACTACCGTCGCATGACCGCCGACCTGAATCAGCAACTCGGCGATTCCACGGCGCTGCGTCTGAACCTCATGTCGCACCACAACGGCGTAGCCGGGCGCGACGAAGTGAAGAACGACCGCTATGGCATTGCGGCGTCGCTGGGGCTGGGGCTGGGCACCAGCACGCGCGTGATCTTCGACGTCTTCCATCAGAAGGACAACAACGTGCCCGATACGGGATTGCCGATTCAGCGCGGCACCGGCGGTCAGTTGATGCCGGGGGTGCAGCAGAGCAACTGGTACGGCGCGGCGGGCATCTACACGCAGCAGACTGAAAGCACGTCGCTGTCAGGCCGCGTCGAGCATGATTTCAACGACACCACACGGATTCGCAGCCAATTGCGCTGGCAGCGTACGGACAACTTCTCCGTGCTGTCGCCCGCGCGCTTCTTTGCGGCGAACGCCAACGGCAGCAAGGTCTGCACCGGCACGCGTTGCGCCACGCTCGGCTATGCGGGTGTCGGGCCGCTATCGAGCATCGGCGGCGTGAATTCGTACACCGATTACACGTTGACGGGCGCGCAGTACGGCATTCTGCGCGGCAGTAACTTCGGTAACTCCACGCGTTATCAGATTCTCGATAACCAGACCGATCTCAAGTTCACGGCGAACACCGGGCCGTTCAAGCACGACGTGGTGACCGGCTTCGAGCTGTATCGCGAGACTTACGGCGGCAACCCGCGCGCGGCCTACATCCCGGCGGGCGACATGTTCTTCAACATGGCGAATCCGTCGAATTCGTTCGCGGGCACGTGGTCGATGGAAGGCAACAACCAGTCGAGTTCGACCGTCAACGATGCGGCCATCTTCGCCAGCGACACGATCACGCTGTCGCCGCACTGGCAGGTCCTGGCGTCGTTGCGCTACGACCGCTGGCGTGCGGAGACGAACTCGCCGACGGGTGCCACGCTCACGTCGAGCACCAACGGCGCGTGGAGCGGCCGCGCGGGTCTCGTCTACAAGCCGGTCGAGCCGGGCAGCATCTACGTGTCGTACAGCCGCGCGACGCAGCCGACCGCCATCGGCGCGAGCACGAACAACCTGATCTACGGCACGGCAACGACGGCCAAGTACGACCCGGCTACTTCGCAGACCTACGAACTGGGCACGAAGTGGGATCTGGCGGGCGGCGCACTCGGCCTGACGGCGGCCGTCTTCCGTACCGAGCTGAGCAACTCGTGGCAGTACACGAGCGACGACACGTCGCCCGTGCGTGCGCTGCCGGCCAAGCGCGTCGACGGTATCGAACTCGGCTTGCAGGGCAACATCACCGACAAGTGGTCGATCTTCGCGGGCATCTCGCGCATGAAGAGCCGTATCACCAAGGGGGCGAACGAGGGCGCCGAGGCGGCCAACGTGCCGGACTGGAGCGGCTCGATCTGGACGTCCTACAAGGTCACGCCGGACCTCGCGCTCAGCTATGGCGTGCAGTACGTGGGACATCGCCGTTATACGGACAACCTTTATGTCGGCGGCCAGAACAACAACAGCAGCAACGCGTCCGGTCCGTCGGGGGTGAACCCGATCTACACGGCGGACAACGAGAAAGCGCCGAGCTACTGGGTGCATAACCTCGCGGCGCGTTATCGCGTGAATCGCCACGTGCACGTCAACCTGAACCTGAACAACGTGTTCAACAAGTTCTACTACGCGCAGATCGGTGCGTCGCTCGACGGCTTCCAGTTGTACGGCGTGCCGGGCGCAGGACGCACGGTGACGGTTAGCGCCGACATCGCGTTTTAAGCGCAGGGGTCAGCACCATGATGATCGAGATTCCGGGCGTATTCAGCCGCGACGAAGCGCGTGCCCTGTGCGAGCAATTGCAGGCGCAAACGTGGGTCGACGGCAAAGCGACGGCGGGCATGCAGTCGGCGCAGGCCAAGGAGAACCGGCAGTTGCCTGAGGACGACCCGTGGGGACGTCGTCTCGGCGACGAGATTCTGCGACGTCTGTCGCAGGATGCCGTGTTCATGTCGGCCGCGTTGCCGCGTCGGATCTATCCGCCGCTGTTCAACCGGTACGAAGGCGGCGAGGCGTTCGGCTATCACGTCGACAACGCCGTGCGCGGCATCAAGGGCGTGCGCGAACGGGTGCGCACGGACTTGTCCGCTACGCTCTTCCTCGCGGAGCCGGACAGCTACGACGGCGGCGAACTGGTGGTGCGCGACAGCTTCGGCGAGCGCGCCGTCAAGCTGCCAGCCGGTCACATGGTGCTTTACCCGGGCACGAGCGTGCACAAGGTCAATCCGGTCACGCGCGGCGTGCGGCTGGCGTCGTTCTTCTGGATCGAAAGTCTGGTGCGTGACGACGCCCAGCGCAGCGTGTTGTTCGACATGGACGTGGCGATTCAACGGATGACGCAGCAGGGGGCCGATCAGGTCTACGGCGAATCGCTGGTGCAGCTGACCGGCAGTTATCACAACCTGTTGCGGATGTGGGCGGACGTATAGCTGCAATGGGCCGCAATGAGCCGCGATGGCGGTGACTGCTGCCGCGCCCCGGCTGTCCGGTGCGTGCCGGACGGCCGTGTGCGGCCCAGTGTAAAGTAGCGGGCATGGATGCCTTGTTTCAGCCCGTTCAACCATTTCAGCCGTTCCGCAATGCCCCTTTGTACTGGCGCTCGACGCTCGTACCCGGAGGCGACATGCTCACGGCCGAATACAACGACCATACGTTCGCGCCGCACTGGCACGACACGTACACGTTCGCGTGCATCGTGGCCGGGGCGGAGCGCTATGCCTATCGAGGCGGCGAGCACGTGGCGGACGCCGGGTCGATCGCCATCATCCATCCCGGCGAAGTCCATACGGGCGCGCGGGAGACAGACTTCGGGTGGCGCTACCGCGTGTTCTACCTGCCGGTCGGCTTCGTGCAGGGCGTGCAACGTCAGTTGGAAAGTCCGCTGGAAGTGCCGATCGGACCGGCGTCGGTCGACGATGCGATGCCGTGGTTCGGCGAGCAGGTCATCTACGACGTGCAGGCCTTGGATCGGTTGCTCGAAGCGCACCGGCTGCTTCAGATCGGTGCCGATCCGCTGCTGGCTGAAAGCGTGCTGATCGACGCCGTGTCGATGATGCTGGTCCGTCACGCGCAGGCGAGTGTGCCGACGCTGACCATGCATCGCGACGCCGTGCGCGTCGAGACGATGAAGGCGCGTCTGTCGGCGGATCTCACCGAATCGCTATCGCTCACGGCACTCGCCGAAGCCGTCGATCTTTCGCCGTTCCATGCGGCGCGCCTGTTCTCGCGCGAGACCGGGCTCGCGCCGCATGCGTGGCGCAATCAGTTGCGTCTCGTGCGTGCGTTGCCCGCATTGCGCGCCGGGGCCTCGGCGACCGACGTCGCGCTCGCACAGGGGTTTAACGACCTGTCGCACTTCACCCGGTACTTCCGTCGCGCGTTCGGCGTGTCGCCCGGGAAGTGGAGCGTCGGGCCGGGGGCGTAACCTCGGTCGCAGGGGCGCTTGCAACTTCATGCGTGGCTTCATGCACCCACGTCAGAAAATCCCGTAACGGTCTCGATTTGTCGGCATCGCGCGGCACGAGCGTGACGTAGGTCGCGCCGTCGGCCTGAATGTCCGGAAACGGCATGACGAGGCGACCGGCAGCCAGTTCGCGATCGAGCGTCGGTGTGCAGCCGATGCCCAGCCCCAGCCCATCTACAACCGCCTGCAGACTCACGTGATAGTGGTCGAAGCGATGGAATCGCACCGGCCGAAGCGCGGGCACACCGGCAACGCTCAACCAGTCTTCCCAGGCACCGACGCGCGTTTGCGTGGCGACAAACGTGTGCTTCGCCAGATCCTTCAGCCGTCGTAACGGGAGCGCTTCCAGCAGCGAGGGCGCGGCCACGACGCTCGCGCGTTCGGAGAACAACAGCGTTCTCTCGTAAGGCTGCCATTCGGGACGCGGCGGCGGATCGCGCCGGATGGCGACGTCGAACCCGCCGCGAAATGCCGGATCGGCCCCGCTCGAGGTGGTGACGACCACCTGCACATCCGGGTGAGCCGCATGGAACGTGGGCAGCCGCGCGATCAGCCAGTGCATGGCAAGCGTCGTCTGCGCGTTGACGCGTACCACGCGCGTTTGCGGTGCTTTACCGAAGCGCAGCGCCGCGTCGCCAATGAGGTCGAACGCGGCGCTGATCTCTGCGGCGAATGCCCGCGCGTGGTCCGTCGCGACATTGCGCTGGCCCTGACGGACGAACAACGTTTGCCCCAGCCACTCTTCGAGCAAGGCGATCTGACGGCTCACGGCACCATGTGTGATCGACAATTCCTGCGCGGCGGCGCTGAGGCTCTCGGCGCGTGCGGCGGTTTCGAAAACACGCAGGGCATGCAACGGCGGTAGTTGGCGCGACATGTTGGGGCTCTGAAAGGCGACGTCGTCAATGAACTGTGACTTTTTATCACAGAAGGGCGGCGAATTCGTCGATGGTGTGAGCATGCATCATGCTTTATCGTCGCGGCTAGGGTTCACGCTGCCTGAGAGAGCTTGATACTTAGAGAGCTTGATACTTAGAGGGCTTGATACTTAGACGGCTCGATAGCGTGAAGGGATCGGTAAATCGCGAGGCACGGATGTTGGCAGGATTCTTGGCGGGACACGCGTGGGGCATGGTCATGATCGCCATCGTCGGAACGGCGGCGGGGGCGGTCAGCGGGGTGGTCGGCACGGGATCGTCGATGATGCTGCTGCCGGTGCTGGTGTACACGTACGGCCCGAAACAGGCGGTGCCGATCATGGCGGTTGCGGCCATCGTCGGCAATCTCTCGAAGGTGGTGGCGTGGTGGCGCGAGATCGACTGGCGCGCCGTGCTCGCCTACTCGGTGCCGGGTGCACCGGCGGCCGCCCTCGGTGCGAAGACACTCTGGAGCCTCCCGTCGACCGCCGTCGATATCGCGCTGGGGGCGTTCTTTATCGCCATGGTGCCGACCCGTCATTTCCTTCGACGCCATCAGTGGCGTCTGACGCTGTGGCAACTGGCGGCGGTGGGCGCGGTGATCGGCTTTCTGACGGGCATCGTGCTGTCGACGGGGCCGCTCAGCGTTCCGGCATTCGCCGCGTACGGCTTGTCGGGCGGTGCGTTCCTCGGCGCTGAGTCGGCCAGCTCCGTCTTCATCTACGTCGCCAAGGTGCTGATGTTCTCAGGGCTGGGTGCGCTGCCGCCCGAAGCCTGGGCCAATGGCCTGATCGTCGGCATGACGCTGATGCTGGGCACCATGCTTGGCAAGCGCTTCGTCCTCGGCATTACGCCGAGCGTCTTCCAGCGCTTGCTCGATACGATGCTGATCGTCTCCGGCGGCGTGATGTTGAGTGCGGCGTGGCGATGAGTTGAGTGAGGGCGCTTCGAGCCTCAGGAAGGTGTCGCACCAGCCTCATCAAGCAGCCAATCCGAGAACGTGCGAATCGGTCCGTGAGCCAATGCGAGCGGCTCGGGTAGCACGAGACAGAAGTTCTTCGCCACAGCGCTGTCCTGCGGCCACGGCGCGACCAGACGGCCTTTCTCAAGCTCGGCCCCGACGTAAAGACGCGGCACCAGCGCCACGCCCAGACCTGCCAATGCGGCTTCGATCAGCATCGAGTGAAGGTCGTAACGCGCGCCTACGGCTGAGTTGGTCAGCATGATGCCGGTGCCCTGCGCGTAGTGCTGCCAGGCGTCCGGATTCTGGCGACGATGCAGACGCGGCAAGTCGTCCAGCGACGCGCCTTCCCCCGCACGGGCCAACAGCGACGGGCTGCACACCGGAATCAACACTTCTTCCAGCAGACGGTGTACGTGCATTCCGGCCCATGCCGGATGCTCGAAATGGATCGCCGCATCGAACCCGCTACCCGCCAGTAGGAAGGGCGCCATACATTCCGAGAGGTGGACGGTAATGTTCGGATGTTTATCCTGAAAGCGCGCCAACCGGGGGATGAGCCAGCGCGTGGCGAAAGTCGGTGTCGCGGCGATATCGAGACTCGCGCCCTCGGACGGTTGCCCCATCAGATACAGGCTGTCCCGCTCCAGCCGGTCCAGCGTTTCGCGCACCTGCGCGGCGTATCGCGCACCGTTGGGCAGCAAACGCACACGGTTGCCGATGCGCTCGAACAACGTCACGCCCAGAAAGTCCTCCAACCGTCCGATCTGACGACTGACGGCACCTTCGGTGCGGGCCAACTCGTCGGCAGCACGCGCGAAGCTCCCGTGTCGAGCAGCGGCCTCGAAGGCGAGTAGGGCGGAGTGGCTCGGGATCTTGCGTCGCATCTGGGTTCGGTCGGTGGGAGGGTAATGGTCGTCAGCTTGATTAAATATCACTGAAGACTGATCGGAAGTCGTTATGGACGTCGAAAACGCCAGATTAGCATTACGTTCATGCAATGAAAACGCACAAATCCCGCGCAAGTCACGCGCGAATGCTCAACCTCCGGGAGCGACGACACACCATGATCTACACCGTCGAGTGCACCTTCGCCGACGCTGCCAGCGAAGCCGAATGGAACGACTTCTACAGTCGCGAAAAGCTGCCCGCCCTAATTTCGGTGACGGGCTTTCAATCGTCACAACGATTCAAGGCCGTCACCGCGGGATGCCCCGTGTATCTCGCCATGCATACGGTCGACGGGTTGGACGTGCTGACCGGCGACGAATACCGCCAGAAAGGCGGCGGCAACTTCGCACGGTGGCAGCAACACATCACGGACTGGCATCGAAATCTGTACAGCGACATCGGCTTGGCCCCTGCCGTGCGGATGAGCGAGCGCCTGGCGCTCTGCGCGAGCGGACCCGAGCCGCTGATCGACATGGGGCTGAAGCCGATCGCCATGCAAGCGGTGGCGTTGGAGAAAGCGCCGGCGCACCGCTGGCTTGCCGTGGTGTCGGCGGACGAAGCCATGCGTCTCGCGGAGCCGCCGCAAGGCGTGCATCTCTACGTGCCGATGGGCGAACAACTTAATCGCAGCGAATTGTCCCGCTGAATGCCCCGCTGAGGCGCGCCGAATTTCGGCACGCGTAACTACCCGTTCAGGAGTCGCAAGATGTCTTTCCCCCACGTTCAGCACCTGCCGCGCCAGCAGATCGGCGACTTCACCGTGACAGCCATCAGCGACGGCTATCTCACGGCGAGTTTCGACTTCCTGTCGAACATCGACGCCGTCGACGCCGACAGCATCCAGCGTGCTGCCGGTGAATCCGATCCCGCTGTCATCCACATCAACTGCTACGTGGTGCAAGGCGGCGGACGCACTGTACTCATCGACAGCGGGGCGGGCGGCATCAAGCAATGGGGTGGCCATCTGAACGCAAATCTTCGGCATGCGGGCATCGCACCGGATGCCATCGACACAGTGCTGCTCACGCACGCACATCCGGATCATGTCGGAGGGTTGATGACGTCGGATGGACAGCGGGCGTTCCCGAACGCAGAGCTTGTCGTCAACGAGCGAGAGATGGCGTTTTGGCAGGACGATGCCAATCTAGCGCGCGCCAGTGAGCGGGCGCGGGGCAACTTCCAGATCGCGCGCGGCGTGTTCGACGGCTACCGCGAACAACTGCGCACCTTCAGCGGCGGTGAAGTGCTCCCCGGAATTCAGGCGATGTCGCTGCCCGGGCACACGGAAGGCCACACCGGCTTTCTCGTCGAATCGCGTGAGGCGGGGTTGCTCGTCTGGGGCGACATCGTGCACTTCCCGCATATCCAGATCCAGCGGCCCGACGTCACGATTGCGTTCGATCAGGATGCGTCGCTCGCAGCGATAACCCGCTCGCGGTTGCTCGATAGCGTCAGCGCTGACGGCGTGCTGATCGCAGGGATGCATCTGGGCGAACCCGGCTTCGCGAGGATTCGTCGTGCGAAGGGCGCGTACGGTCTCGCGTACGAGACCGATAGGTGATGCGTCAGGCCCGTGCCATCCTCGCCGCGACGAGGTTCACCGCCAACCCGAGCGTCATGGCGACGCCGCCCACGACGAACAGCAGCGAGTAGTTACCGGACGTCGCCGCGAAGAGGAACGACAGCCCGTACGCAGCGCCTGCCTGAAAGGTGGCGAAGCTGGTCGTCGCGGTGCTCCACGCGCCTTTCTGCGAGGCGGGATGATGGGCGAGGAGTTCGTTCACACGGCCGAGAACCAACGGCACGATGCCCGGCGTGAATGCGCCCATCACCATGCTGGAGACGATCAGCGCAGGCAGTCCGAGGCCAAGCACGGGCAGGATCACGGCGAACATCTGCGCGACGTACGCGACCCGCAAGGCTCGCGCAAAGCCAATGCGATCGGCGAGGTGCCCGACGAAGAGCGGACCGACAATGGCCCCCAGTCCGTACAGCACCCAGTAATTCGCGCCCGCGTCGAGTCCTTTGCCCAGCCCGCGTGCCACGTAATCCACCAGGAAGATCATGTGCGGCACCAGCGCTACGGCGTTCAGCGCGTATTCGATGTAGAGCGAGCGCAGCGTGATCGGGGCGGCTGGGCGATGTTTCGGATGCGCGGCCGTCGCTGCTGCCGCTGGGGCACTCGCTGGCCAGCCGCGCCATGCGACGACTGTCAGGACCAGCGACAACACGCCCAACCCGATCCACGTTTGCGCGAGTCCCTGGCGCAGCAGCAGCGGCACGAGCGTGCCCGATGCGGCGATTCCCAACCCAAGGCCCGCGAAGATCGCGCCGCTCACGATGCCACGTCGCGACGGTGTGACGTGTGCGAGCACGGACGGCGCGGCAATCACCATCAACACGCCGCCCGCGAAGCCCGACACAAAACGCCACGCGAAGAACCACAGAAACGAGAGCGGCCACGCACAGGCGAAGAATGCCGCGACGACCAGCAGCATCATCACGCGCAGGATCGTCACGTTCGACGCATGACGCGACAGCACGCGAGCACCCAGCGCACCGGCGAGATAACCGCCGAGATTCGCGGCCCCCAGATACGCCGCCGTCGAGGGTGCGAACCAGTGCGCGCCGATGATCGCGGGCAGCAGGGCGGTGTAAGCGAAGCGGGCAAAGCCGATACCGATGAGACTCGCGCAGGCGGCGCAAAGCGTGGCGCGCCAGGCGTTGAAGGGGGCGGTCGATGTGCCGCCGAGGACTGCGTTGGACATGATGACTCCGGGGGACGCTGCGTCGCGCATCAACCGGCGCGGCGCGCAAAGGCGATGGAGTCAGTGTAGGTTGCTGCGGTGCGTCAGAGAACGGCTGTGCGTCGGAAGTCATTCTTCCGCACGGCGTACGAATCGGCGCGCATTTTGTCCGTCCAACGGGGCCGGTCACCCCTTAACGCTTGCCCGCCGCCAGCTTGTGCGCATGCGAGAAATGCTTGCGCAGACGCGGCACTGCGAAGTCCACGAACGCACGCACTTTGGGCACCGCCAGCCGTCCCTGTGGCGTGATGACGTGCACCGGCATCGGCGGATGCTCGTAGTTCTGGAGGATGATCTTCAACGTCCCGCGCTCCAGTTCGTCGACGATGTGATACGAAAGCATGCGCGCCACGCCGTGCCCGGCCACGACCGATGCGATGGCCGCCCGGATCGAGTTGACGATCAGACGCGGCGTGAACTGCACGATCTGCGGCACGGTGCTGCGCCCCGTGGGCGGGAAGCGCCACGAGTCGATGCCGAAGTACGTCATGGAAACGATGCGATGTTTCGACAGATCGGCAGGCGTCTCGATGGGCGGGTGCGAGGCGAGATATTCGGGGGAAGCGGCGATGATGCGTCGCACTTCTCCCACCTGCGTCGCCACCAGCGACGAGTCGGGCAGGTGCGCCACGCGTACCGCCACATCGACGCCTTCGTCGATCAGGTTCACCGGCAGGTCGCTCATTTGCAGACGGACCACGACGTCGGGGTAGCGCTCGATGAACGCTTCGGCGATCTCGCGCATGAACGTCTCACCCGCGGCGAGCGACATGGAGACGGTCAGTTGTCCGCGCGGGGCAGAGCGCTCACCGGCGGCGATGACGTCGGCTTCGTCGAGGTCGAGCAGAATGCGCCGGCAGGCGGCCGCATACCGTTCTCCGGCGGCGCTCAGCTTGAGCGTGCGCGTGGTGCGATGGAGTAGCGCGGTGCCGGTGTGCGTCTCGAGATAGGCGATGGCGCGGCTCACGGCGGCCGCCGAGCGTCCGAGACGCCGGGCAGCGCCGGCGAGGCTGCCTTCGTCGACGGTGGCGACGAAGACCTTCATGGCGTCGATTCGGTCCATGAGCGATATGAGCGATAGATGAGGGCGAAGACGGCCAAGCGTACCCGAAACCCCCGAAACCGGCCAATGCGGCGACAATGGCGTGCGGATTTCCCGCCGGAGCCAGACACCATGCTGACGGTTCATCACCTGAACAACTCCCGCTCACAGCGCGTGCTGTGGATGCTTGAAGAGCTTGGGGTGCCGTACGATCTGAAACGCTACGAACGAGATCCCAGGACGATGCTTGCGCCGCCGGAACTGCGCCGCGTTCATCCCCTTGGAAAATCCCCCGTCATCACCGACGGCGATCTGACGCTGGCCGAATCGGGCGCGATCATCGAGTATCTGACCGACCGCTATGGGCAGGGGCGTCTCGCGCCGCCGCGCGACACGCCTGAGCGTCTGCGCTGGACGTACTGGTTGCATTACGCCGAAGGATCCGCGATGCCGCCGTTGCTGCTCAAGCTGGTCGCGCGGCGCATTGCCAGCGCGCCGATGCCGTTCTTCGTCCGGCCCATCGCACGCAAGATCAGCGGCACGCTGCAATCGAGTTTCGTCGATCCGCAACTGGCGCTGCATTTCGGGTATGTCAACGATGCCTTGACCAAAACCGGATGGTTCGTCGGCGACACCTTCAGCGCGGCCGATATTCAGATGAGTTTTCCGCTAGAGGCCGCTGCGGCACGTGGGGACGCGAAAGGTCGCTGGCCCGCCATTACCGATTTCCTCGAACGTATCCATGCTCGCGACGCCTATCAGCGTGCCTTGACGCGCGGCGGTCCTTACGAACTGCTAAGCTGATTGCCCGCCTGTGTCACACCACACATCCGCCAAACGTTATGAAAAATCCGATCGCTTCGTTGCTCGCCACCGCCGCCGTCTGCCTTGTCGCAACGGCGTCCGTCCATGCTGCCGAAGGCATGGCGCCGTTACCCGGCTCAGCGATTTCAGCGGCTGCCACCGAAGGGCTTGGGGCATCCGGCAGTGCTACGCCTGCTGTGCCCGCGTCCCAACTGGCCGCGAACAAGCAGGCCGTGCTGGCCTTCTATGAAGCGGGGCTGAACCGCAAGGACTTCGCTGCCGCGCGTCAGTATCTGGGCGACAAGTACATTCAGCACAATCCGAATGCGCCTGACGGTGTCGAGGGATTCGGCAAGTTCGTCGACTTCCTGCGCAAGAATCAGCCGGACTCGCACAGCGACATCGTGCGTGCATTTGCCGACGGCGACTTCGTCATCCTGCACGTGCGCAAGGTGCCGCATCCCGGCGATCTGCCGATTGCCATCGTCGACATCTTCCGTCTGGAGAAGGGCAAGATCGTCGAGCATTGGGACGTCTCGCAGCAAACGCCCGCGAAGACCGTCAGCGGCAATTCGATGTTCTGATGGCCGCTTTGGCGGCGCGCGGCGGCGCTAGCCGGGTGCGTCGCCGGAGAACAGACGTTTGCAGTGTTCGAGGTAAGCGGCTTCGTGTTCGCTCGTGAGCTGGACCACGCTGTTCCAGAGCCAGACCGGCGTGTCGATGGTCTTCGAGCGGTTGCGTTGCAGGTCGGTTAGCCACGCGTGGCAGGTGGCATCGTCCATTTGCCGCGCGTGTGCGTGACCGACGACACCGCCGAGGTACTGCGCCACTTCGGAGGCGTCGTGCTGCGTGAGGGTGTCGATCTCCAGCTTCAGGTCCTGCGGTAGCAGCTCGCGAATCACGATGGAGCGATCCATCAGACGCGCTGCGCGCATGCGCTCGCCAAGCGACGGCGACAGATGCCGCGCACCGGTGACGACACGCTCGGCATTGTCGCGCGGCATGCGAACGCCCGCGTAGCGAGGTGCGGCCGCCTTCACGCCTTCTTTCAGGTCCATGAGACAGAGGTCGTCGCCTTGCACGACGCCACCGTCCACGTCGAGCAACACGGCGTAGCGCAGACGCCCGAGCGAGCTGCATCCCTTTACCCAGTAGGCGGCATCGAGCACTTCGACGGTGCCGTCGTTGGGGCGTCCGCGCAACGACGTGGCCAGACTGGCGATGGTGTCGAGCTGAAACAACGCGTCGATCTGCTTTTGCTCCGTCGCGCTGAGTGGCCAGAAGCGTCTGCCCAGCGGAATCTTTGGACGGATGTCCTCGATGCGCTCCAGCGCCAGATGCTTCCACGAGCGTTTGACCGCACGCCGCATGATCAGATCGACGATCTCCGGGCGCTCGTCCTGTCGCTTCGCGTTGTGCGACTTGCCACGCCCCTTGTCGGCCTTCGTGCCACGCGATTTGCCGCGCTTCGGATCGTCCTTGCCGTCGCCTCGCTCAAACGCTGCCATATAGCCATGCGTGAGCGCTTCGAGCATGTGGATGATGGTCAGCCCGGAGAGCGCCGAACCGCGTGCGGCGCTGGCCAGCGACAGGCCGAGGCGGATGAGATCGTGCACGGGGTTGCCGATGACGGTCTGGTCGAGATCGCGAATCAACACGTCGACGTGCCCGTGGGCGTCCGCGAGCGGGCCGAGATTGCCGGTGTGACAGTCGCCGCAAATCCAGATCGCGGGGCCTTGCGGCAGATTGACGTCGGCTTCGTCCAGCCATTCGTAGAATCGCGCGGTGCTGCCCCGCACATACGCATGGGGTGATCGCGCCATCTTGCGATCACGCTCACGCGTGAGTCGTTCCAACCGAGCCTTCGGTGTGGCCCACTGCTTGTTCTTGCCAGCTTTGACGCGCTTGCCGTTCGCCATTCGACGCTCCCTGAGGGCGCGTCGCGCCGACCACGCAGACGGCCGGACGCGATGCAATGCAGCCAGTGTCGGGCAAACGTTGCCTCAATGGCAAGCGGCAAGGTCGCCTTAGTGGCAAGCGGCGAGCGTCCTGACGACATCGGCAAGCGACGTCGTGCCACGTCGCGGTGTGCCCTCGAACGTCATCCAACCCTCGTTGAAGCCGTCGAGCATTTGCATGCGCGGCGTGGGGTAGCGCATGCCCTGTGCAAGGAATCGGGCTTCCCATTCGTCGCGGGCGATGACTTGCGCGGCGACGTCGCGGCCGAGTGCGTGACCCAGCGTCTTCGCCAGCAAGTCGGGCGAGACGAGTTCGGGCCCGCACAACTCGACGACGCGCTTACTCTCCCACGGTTCGCGGAGCAAATGAGCGGCGGTCGTGCCGACGTCGGCGGTGGCGACCATCGGGATCGCCCGGTCGAGCGGCGACAGGTAGCTCTCCAGCACGCCGTCGGTGCGGGCGCGTGCCACGTCCCACGCCGCGTTCTCCATAAACCATGCCGCGCGCAGGAACGTCACCTGCAGGTCGAGTGCGCCGAGGTGTTGTTCCAGCAGCGAGAGTTGAGACAGCAGGCTGGGCTGGGTGGCCTGCGCACCGACGGTCGACAGGCAGACCACGCGCGCCGGCCGGGCGGCCTGAAGTGCTTTGACGATCCCCGCGATATTGGCGCGCGACTCGGCGAAGTCGGGCGACGGATCGAAGTGTGGCGGCAACAGCACGAACACCCCGTGCGCACCGGTGAATGCGCGGGTGAGCGCGTCGGCGTCGGCCACATCGGCAACGGCGACGTCGCAGCCCCGGGCTTGCCATGCCGCGCCCTTGGCGGCACTGCGCACTACGGCGCGTACCTTCTCGCCCCGATCGAGCAGCGTTTGTGCGACGACACCGCCGACTTGTCCGGTAATTCCTGTAATGGCGTACATCTCGAATCCTTGAAGAGGTCGCGGTCCCTACCGCGCTGGTCGCTATTCTCGACAGATGTCGTGCATTTCGCGATAACATCAATGGCATTTGATTCATGCCAATTTGGCATCCGATGCTGGAGAGTGCGACGTGGCCGGATTCGATGAACGCATGCTCAACGGCATGAGCGTGTTCGTGGCGATTGTGGAGGCGGGCAGCTTTGCGGCCGCAGGCGAGCGGCTGGATATGTCGCAACCGGGTGTGAGTCGCGCCGTGTCGCGACTGGAGGGGCGGCTCGGCATCCGGCTTTTCGACCGGACGACGCGCGTGGTGTCGCTCACGGACGAAGGGCGTCGCTTCTACGCGCAGGTCACACCGCTACTTGCCGGTCTGGAGGATGCCGCAGCGACGGCGTCCGGCGGTGCCACGGCCGTGCGCGGGCGTCTGCGGGTGAATATCGATCCCTTCTTCTCGCGTCTGATTCTCGGGCCGAGTCTTGAGGCGTTCCTCACGCAACATCCGGCGTTGCACCTCGAACTGATCACGCGCGACAGTCTGGGCGACATGATTGCGGACGGCTTCGATCTGGCGGTGCGTTTCGGCGTGCCGCCCGACTCGACGCTCGTCGCGCGCAAACTGCTCGACACGCCGATTCTGACGGTCGCCGCCCCCGCCTACCTGAAGCGCTGTGGGCGGCCGCTCAAGCCGGAGGAACTGGCGTCGGACGCGCACACCTGCATCGAGTTTCGCGATCCGCGCACAGGACGTCCGTTCCCTTGGGAGTTTCATCGCAAACGCAAACGTCTGGTCGTGCCGACGAACGGGCGACTCGTCGTGAACGATGCGGGTACGCTACTTAGCGCCTGTCTGGCCGGTTACGGCGTTGCGCAGGTGATGGGCTTCGGCACGGAAAGCTGGCGTGAGAGCGGCCAACTCGTCGATCTGTTTCCAGACTGGCCGGACGAGCGGTTTCCACTCTACGCCTATCATCCGTCGCGTCATCATCCGCCCGCCAAGACGCGGGCGTTTCTCGACTTTGTGACGTCGCTTACGGCGAAGACCTAACGGCCATCCTCGCCACGAGCGACGTCGGATCGTTTACTGCCCCAGCACTTGCCCTCGGAACGAGCGGAAAGCGCGCCACATTTCCTGCGCGAAAAGCTCAGGTTCTTCGAACGCGGCAAAGTGTCCGCCTGCGGCGACTTCGTTCCAGTAGAACACCGTCTCCCACGCCTGCTCGGCCCAGTGACGCGGCGGGTTGAACGTCTCCGCAGGAAAGAGGCTCGCGCCCATCGGAATCTCGATCTTGCCGCCGCCCGAGCGGCCCGGCGAGAAGAATTCGTGACTGCGGATCGTCTCGCCGACCCCTTCCCAATACAACCGCGATGCCGATGTACCGGTGCCGGTGAACCAGTAGAGGGAAATGTCGTCGAGCATCTGGTCGAGACTTAGCGCGTCTTCCGGTTTGCCCTGATTGTCGGTCCAGTCCCAGAACTTCTCGTACATCCACATCGCGAGGGCCAGTGGCGAGTCGTTCAGCGCGTAGCCGATGGTCTGCGGACGCGTGTTCATCTGGTCGGCGTAACCCGTGCCTTTGGTCACGAAGTATTCGATGCCTGCAAGCGCTCGGGCTTCCGCTTCGGTGGGGTGCTCGGGCAGTTCAGCAGGCACCACCATCGGCAGATTCACGTGCGCGGCGAGCAGTCCGTCGGGCTTCTGACCGGCGAGTGCCGTCGTGATGGCGGAGCCCCAGTCGCCGCCTTGTGCGACCCAGCGTCGATAGCCGAGACGTTCCGTCATCAACACGCCCCAGGCGCGTGCGATACGCGCCGGGTTCCATCCGAGATCGCGCGGTTTGTCGGAGAAGCCGTAGCCGGGAATCGCCGGGACGACGACGTGGAAAGCATCTTCCGCCTTGCCGCCGAACTTGACCGGGTCGGTCAGCCGCTCGATCACATTGACGAATTCCACGACCGATCCCGGCCATCCGTGCGTGAGCAAAATCGGCATGGCGTTCTCGTGCGGGGAGCGGGCGTGGATGAAGTAGATGCCAACGCCGTCGATACGCGTGCGGAATTGCGGGAAGCCGTTCAGTCGTGCTTCGAAGCGTCGCCAGTCGTAGCGATGCAACCAGTGCTCGACCAGTTGCTGTGCGGCGGCCAGCGGAACGCCTTGCGACCAGTCGTCCACGAGTTCGCGATCGGGCCAGCGAATGCTGGCGAGACGGCGGTGCAGGTCGTCGATGGCGGCGTCGGGCACATGAACTTCGAACGGCGTGACGGCTTCGGTCGCTTCGGGCAGCGTCAGGAGTTGCGGCAAAACAGACATGAAAAACTCCATGAACCGATGTCGATCAGCGAAGTGAGCGACATCGAAAAGGGGGAATGGACGCTAAAATGTAGCGAGTGCCACAATATTAAACATGCGACGGCACGCGCATCAAGTGTTTTTTAGCGGTCGCTACATTTGGAGTACACTTCGCGTCATGGCACGCAAACTCGCATTCGACTACGAGCAGGCGCTCGACCGCGCGACCACGTTGTTCTGGCAACGGGGATACGCCGCGACCGGGCTGCGCGATCTTCTGAAAGTGATGGAGATCGGGGAGGGCTCGTTCTACAACACGCTCAAGAGCAAGAAGCACCTGTATCTGCTGTGTTTGCAGCGCTATCAGGATCAGGTCGTGAGCACGCGCATGCATGCGCTCGCCGCTGCGCCGGATGCCGCATCGGGCATACGCGCATTTTTTGCCGCCGTGCTCGACTGCCTCGACGACCCGCAGACGCCGCGTCTTTGCATGCTGGCGGCGATGGAAGTCGACGAGGTGCTGGCCGAGCCGGAGCTACGCGAGCGCGCCGAGCTGGGGTTGCATCAGTTGCGCTCGGCGCTGGTGAAACGGCTCAAAGAGGATCGCAAGTTGGGCAGATTACCTTCGACGCTGGACGTCGAGACCATCGCTCAGATCCTCGTGACGTTCCTGCAAGGCCTCTGGCGCATGGCGCTGGTCAAGTACGACAAACCGGCTTATGTGCGCCAGATCGATGGCCTGTTGACGGGACTCGGTCTCTGAGGTCAGCGCGGGGCGTTCCACAGGTCGTCGATCGCGCGGATGGCGAGAAGATACCCGTTCGCCCCCGCACCGCAGATCACCGCTGTCGCCGCGACCGAAATCGTCGAATGGCGATACTCCTCCGAGCGCCGGTGAATGTTGGTGATGTGCAACTCCACCACCGGTCGCACCAGTAGCTTGACCGCATCGAGCACTGGAATCCGTCCGAAGGAAAATCCGGCCGGATTCAGGATCAACGCAGCGTCCTGAAGGAACGCTTCCTGAATCCAGTCGACCAGTTCGCTCTCGCTGTTCGTTTGACGGAACACACAGTCGAATTCGAGCGTCGCGGCCAGCTTCAGACAGTTCTGTTCAATGTCCGCCAGCGTGGTGGTGCCGTAGAGCTGCGGCTCTCGCAAACCCAGCATGTTCAGGTTGGCGCCGTTAAGGATGTAGAGTTTTCGGGTCATGACGTCAGTGAGTGGATGATCGGTCCAGGGGCGTGCCTTTCGTCTCGGGAGAGATGGCGATCATCAGGAAGGAAAGCAGGTTCAGTGAGCCGCACACCGCCACGATGGCCCAGGGCGAACCGTGGAAGGCATTGAGGAGCGCCACGGCGACGATGGGCATCGGTCCGCCCGTCAGCAGATTGGCTCCCGAATACGACAGGGCGGACCCGGTGTAACGGGCTTCGGTCGGGAAGGACTCCGCGAACCACACGGGCTGAATGCCGCTCTGGAACTGCGTGAAACCGAGGAACGCGCCCATCACGGCCATCGTCAGGGCCAGCGAGTTCTGGCCCAGGATCGGGAAGTAGATCAGACAGCAGACCAGCGTACAGAACGAACCGAGCAGCAGCGCGCGCTTGCGTCCGATCCGGTCGCTCAGATAGCCACCTGCCAGCGCACCCACGATGGCGCAGACGTTCGCCACCATCAACAGCATGAACCCCGTTTGCTTGGGCACGCCGAGCTGTTTGGTCAGGTAGCTGAGCGAGAACACCACGATCAGGTAGAACAGCGCAGCCGGGCCACAGAAGAACAGCGTCAGACGAAGCGCCGTGCGCCAGTGATGCTTGAAGACGATGCCGAGCGGGTTCGACACGCGCGCGCGCTGTCCATCCTTTTTGAGTGCTTCGAACGCAGGCGTCTCGCTGACCTTGCGGCGAATGTAGATCCCCAGCAGCACGAGCACGAAGCTGGCGAGGAACGGCACGCGCCATCCCCACGACTCGAAGGCGTCCGGCGAGAGCAGACCGGCCAGCGCGAAGAGCGAGAAGTTGGCGAGGATCTGGCTCAGCGGCGAGCAGATGCCCAGTAACCCCGAATACCACCCGCGCCGCTCGGCGCTTGCGTGTTCCACGGCCATCAGTTGCGCACCGGTCGACTCGCCGCCAAGGGCGAAGCCCTGAATGATGCGCAGCGTCACGAGCAGCGTCGGTGCAATGATGCCGACTTGCGCGTACGTGGGTAGCAGCCCCATCAGAAACGACGAAGCGCCCATCACCGACACGGTGATCAGCATCAGCTTGCGGCGTCCCCAGCGGTCGCCGAGCATGCCGCAAATCACTGCGCCGAGCGGGCGTGCTGCCAGTCCGGCCCAGAAGCTCGCCAGCGAAGCGAGCAGCGACGCCGTCGGGTCGAGCGACGGAAAGAATAGCTTGGGAAAGATCGTGGCCGCGACCACACCGTAGAGCGCGAAGTCGAACCATTCGAGCGCCGTGCCGACCGTCGCCCCCGCGACCGCCCGACGCGCCATCAATTGGGCCTGCGTGGATTGTGCTTCCACGTTCAGGTCCGAATCCACCAAAGTTGACATGTTGTCTCCTGAGTTCTCGATATATTGAAACGTTCGTTTCTGGCGACGAACAAGTGCTATTGTTTGCGCGCACCGGAGAGGTCGTTCCAGACCGGAACTCCATTCCACATTATGGAAGATGACGTCGGATGTCACTAAAGAACGGGCTGAGAATTCTCGATTTGCTGGCGTCGGAAGGTGAGGGCGCAGGCCTTGTCGCGATTGCCGAAGCGCTGTCGCTGCCGCGTAGCACCTGTCATCGCGTGCTGACCGAACTGGTCGAGAGCGGGTACGTCAGGCAACTGGTCGATCACGGCCGCTACATCCTCACGATGCGCATGACGTCGAACGGACTCGAATTCCTGAGTCTGACGGGCATTGCGGACATCGCACAGCCGATCATCGAGCGTCTCGCCGCGCAGACGGCCGGGCTGGTGCGCTTGTCGCTGGTCGACTGCGACGCGATCATCTGGGTCGGCCGCGCCGACGGGCAGCGAACGGGCTTTCGCTACGATCCGGACATGGGGCATGCGGCTCAACTCTCGTGCACGTCGACGGGCCATGCGTGGCTCATGACGATGACCGACGAACAGGCGGCATCGCTCGTGCTCAAACAAGGCTTCGGGCCGCCGAACGAGTTCGGACCGAACGCACCGACGACGCTCAAGGCATTGCTGGGTTTTCTGCATGCCGCACGCGTGCGGGGTTACGCGATGATCGACGAAGTCTTCGCACCAAGGATGGCGGCGGTGGCGGTGCCGGTCGTGAGCGGTTCGCGTTGCGTGGGCGTCATTAGTCTCGCCGGGCCCCGCGTGCGGCTCACCGCGAAGAAGATCCACGAGTTCTCGGGACTGATGCTCGAAGCGGCCAACGAGCTGGCGCAACTGAGCAATATGGCGGGCTTTCCGAGCCGTCCGCCGCTGGGCAAGGGATAAGCGCTCACGTTGATGCGCCGTGAACGGGAATCGCGGCGATAATCGTGGGCTACCCAATGGAGCATCAGATGGACAAGCGCAATCAACACGATGTAGCGCACGCGGGGCCGGAGGCGGTGAGCGTGAACGTACCGAGCGATTTCAGCAGAATTGAGGTGCCCGCGCGTCTCAAGGAGCAGTTGTTGTTCATGCGCGAAGTGGATGCGCTCAAAGAGACCTGGCGCAACACGTTGCTGATCACCGGCAAGCGTTTCGAGAACGATGCCGAGCACAGCTGGGAAATGGCGTTGATGGCGACGGTGCTGGCCGAGTATGCGCCGCAGGGCACGCAGATTGCCCGCGTCATGCTGATGCTGCTGATTCACGATCTGGTCGAGATCGACGCAGGCGACACGTATGCGTACGACGCTGTGGCAGCTCAGGATCAGCACGAACGCGAGCAGGCCGCGGCCGACCGCATCTTCAATCTGCTGCCCTCGGATCAGGCGAAATCGTATCGTGCGTTGTGGGAGGAGTTCGAAGCGCGCGAGACGGTGGACGCCAAGTTCGCGCGCGCAATGGACCGGCTTCAGCCGTTGCTTCACAGCTATCACACGCACGGTCGTGTCTGGAGCGAGCGCTCGATCAAGGCGTCGCAGGTGCGCAAGCTGATGCATGTGATCGGCGACGCATCTCCCGCGCTCGGCCAACTCGCCGACCGGATGATCGCCGACGCTATCGACAGCGGCTTCCTCGAAGACAACTGACCGCTGGCGTCGGAATCTAGCGGCCGAATCTAGCGACAGATCTCCGCGATCTGCTCGCGCAGCCATCGGTGCGCGGGGTCGACGTCGCGTCGGGCGTGCCATACCGCCTGAAACAGAAATGGCGGGATCGCAAACGGCGCGGCGAAGCGTCGCAACTGACGGTCGTGGCGCAGATGCGCGACGGCCGTTTGCGCGACCGTCAGAATCAGATCCGTCCCCGCAATCAGCTCCGGCGCGATGCTCCAGTGCGGCAACGTAACAGCGACGCGCCGCGTGTGTCCCAGTTCCCCTAGCGCCTGATCGATTTCGTTGTCCGCCCCCGGACGCATCGCGACCAGCACATGCGGACGGGCCAGCCAGGCCTCCATCGTCAGGGCGCCACGCGCAGGCAACGTTGCGCGATCCGCCAGACAGACAAACGCTTCTTTGAACAGCGTCTGCGTCTCCAATTCTCCCGGAAACTCGTGAAACACACCCAACGCCAAATCGATTTCACCGTCGAGTAGCTGGGTGAGCATCGCTTCGCGGCTCGCCTGTGTGGCGGCGAGATCGATGCCCGGTGCCTGCTCGCGCACGCGACGCGTCAGTTGCGGCAGCGAGACGCGCGAGCCGTAATCGGATAGCGCGATACGAAACGTCCGCTTCGCCCGGCGAGGATCGAATGCCGGTGCGTGCAACAGTCCTTGCAACTGATCGAGTGCGTCTTCGAGCGGACGTTGCAGTTCCAGCGCTCGCGAAGTCAGTGCGAGGCCACCGTCGCGCCGTACCAGCAGCGGGTCGTCGAAGATGCCGCGCAACTGCGCGAGCGCATGGCTTACTGCCGGCTGACTGCGATGCAGCCGCAGCGCCGCGCGCGACACATGACGCTCTGCCAGCAAGGCATGCAGCGTCAGCAACAGATTGAGGTCGATTCGACGCAGATCATCCATTTCACGAATAGTTTGTGTGACCAATTCGAATTTCCATTATTGAAATGGATGATTCATGCTGAAGGCAAGCGAAATTTACGAATAGAGAGGTCACCTCATGAATGCATCCCTAACCCCCCAAATCCCCGCGACAGTCCTGCTGCCGCTCGTCATCGCGATGCTGGCGGGCGCTGTCGTTCCGTTTCAGGCTGGCAGTAATGCGGCGCTCGGGCGTGCGCTCGGGCACCCGCTGTGGGCGACGGTGGCGTCGTTGCTCGTCAGCCTCATTGTGGTGCTCCCCGTGCTGATCGGTATGCGGGCCGGCTTGCCGGACATCGGCACCGCCGCGCGCGGGCCGTGGTGGCTCTGGATCGGCGGCATTGCCGGCGTCGCCTACATCACGGCGGCGCTGGTGCTCACGCCGCGTCTGGGGGCGGCGAACTTCATCGTCTGTGTGGTCGCGGGGCAGGTTGTCGCGTCGCTGGTCATCGACCACTTCGGGCTGATGGGACTTGCCACCAAGCCGGTCAATCTCGCGCGCATTGCAGGTGTCGCGCTCATTGTCCTCGGCATGCTCGTCGTGCAATGGGGAACGCGTGCTGCGTCGACCGCGTCGGCCGGTTCGGCAGGGTCGGTCGCGGCGAAGTCTGTCGTTTCCTGAGGGACGCACCACCCGCATCGTCGTCACCCGTTCGGCATTGCATTCAACGTCGATGTAGTCAGGTGGCTTGATATATGTGATGGATACGCAATTAGCGGTGTCTGCCCCCATTCCGCTGCATGTTTCCACCGGTGGAACGCCTTGTCTGGCGGGCGTTTGCGGGGCCTCGCGCGAATTTGTCGATGCAAGGCTCAAGTTTCGTCAAAAGCACTCGTTAAGTCTCGTCAGAGGTACCGAAAGCGGTACCTCTGAGGTACGAGAGAGACAGTGACCTGCCGCGCGTGCCGACGGCAGGTTGAAAACAAGCCCCCAGGACGAATCGCACAACCACCGATGTTCAAGAATCTGAGTATCAGCAAACGGCTCGCCGCCGCCTTTTCCCTCAACGTTCTCATGCTGTTGGTCGTGGCGGTCGTCGCCGTGACGAAGATGGCGACGATGGACACGAACACGCAGCTCATCGTGTCCGACCTGAACAACAAGATTCTCGAATTCCATAACCTGAAGGATCGCGCGGCCTATGTGGCTGTGCTGCTGCGCGACATCGCGATGTCCGAAGATGCGTCGCAGCTCGAGGCGCGTCTGAAGAAGATCGACGAGTTGCGTCAGGCGAACCTGAAGAGCATCGACGGCATGGCGACGATGTTCTACACGGAGAAGGGCAAGGCGCTCTATCAGACGCTCACACAGGCCAGCGCGGAGTACGGCAAGCAGCTCGATACGTTCAAAACGCTCGTGCACAACGGCGACTATGCCGGCGCGAAGGCGCAACTGCTGGGCAGTCTCCAGACGGCACAACTGGCGTTCTTCTCGCCGCTCGACGACCTGATGGGCGTCGGCAAGGCGGTCAGTGCGAAGGAAGCCGCCGATGCAAACGACGCCTATCTGTCCGCACGCGTGTGGCTGTTCGCCACGTTGTTGCTGTCGGTGACGTTGTCCGTGGTGGCCGGTGTGGCGATCGCACGCTCGGTGACGCGTCCTGTGCGCGCCGTCTCGGAGGGCGCTTCGGCGCTCGCTAACGGCGATCTGACGCATCGCGTGCAAGTGGAAAGCCGCGACGAAATTGGCGAGATGGCCAACGCGTTGGATACGGCCATCGCACAACTGAGTCATCTGGTGCGCAACATTCAGGGTGCATCGGGCGCCATCGACACCGCAGCGCGCGAGATCGCGCAGGGCAACACGGATTTGTCGCAGCGTACGGAAGAGCAAGCCGCGTCGCTTGAGGAGACGGCGGCATCGATGGAAGAGCTGACGTCGACCGTGCGTCAGAACGTCGAGCATGCTGTCGAGGCGAAGCGTCTGTCGCAAGAGGCGTCGGGCGTGGCCGATGCCGGGGCGCACAGCGTGCGTGCCGTCGTGGAAACGATGCAGGCCATGGCCAGCGCCTCGGCCCGCATGAGCGAGATGATCACCGCTATTGAAGGCATTGCTTTCCAAACCAACATTCTTGCGCTCAATGCGGCGGTGGAAGCGGCGCGTGCGGGCGAGCAAGGTCGCGGATTCGCCGTTGTGGCTGGTGAAGTGCGCACACTCGCGCAGCGCTCGGCGGGCACGGCCAAGGACATTCGTGAGCTGATCGCAGCATCCGTTCAGCAGGTACAAGATGGTTCGACGCGTGTGGAAGTCGCCGGTCGCACCATGGATCAGATCGTGGTGTCCGTGCGTCGTGTGAGTGAACTCATCACGGAAATCGCCGCGGCGAGCGACGAGCAGGCGCGCGGTATCGAACAGGTCAATCAGGCCGTCGCCCAGATGGATCAGGTGACGCAGCAGAACGCTGCGCTCGTCGAAGAGGCTGCGGCGGCCGCCGAGCATATGCGCCAGCAGGCCGCCGACCTTGTGAGCGAGACGTCGAAGTTCCGCGTGGATAGCGGTGTCGGCGCACGCGGCGAAGCTGCGTATCGCCAGGCGTCGACGACGCCGCGACTCGCAGTCCCGGACGACAGGCATCTGCGCGCCGTCGCCTGACGACGCGCGCACCGCCGTCTTCTCGTCAAGCGGCGACGGCGACCGTCGCGCCATCAGCCGCCTTCGCACCGAACGCGGTGTCGATGGCGGCGACAGCCTCCACCAACTGCTGCGCAAGCGCCGGCGACGCACTCGTCATCGGTGCGCGCAGCACGTCTTCCAACCAGCCTTCGCGCGCGAGCCACGCCTTCACCGGGCCGGGGTTCGCTTCGGCAAACAGCAACTTCACAACCGGCATGAGCGCATGAAAGAGCACACGTGCGACGTCGAGCTGTTGCGCGCGTACGGCACGATAAAGCGCCGCGAAATGGGCCGGACGGCAATGCGACGACGCAATGATTGCCCCATGACCGCCCATCGAGAGCGTCGACAACAGTTGATGATCTTCACCGGCGAGCACAGATAGACGCCCGTCGGCGATCAGCGCCTGCGTTGTGTGCGCGTTGCCGCCGCAGTCCTTGATGCCACGAATATTGGCGTGACCGGCCAGCGTGAGCAATGTCTCCAAGGTGAGCGTGGCCCCTGTGCGATACGGAATGTCGTAGAGCACCAGCGGCGCGGCCGAACGGTCGGCCAGCGCGTGGAACCAGTCGACGAGCCCCGCCTGCGACGGGCGGATGTAATACGGCGCAGGCGTCAGCACGCCCGCAAGCGGCAGCGCGTTCAGGGCGTCCATGCGCGTGAGCGTATGCCCGAGGTGATTCCCTGCGAGCCCAGCGATAACCGGCATCCCATCGGCTTCGGCCAATACGGTCTCGAGCACGGAAATTTGTTCGTTGTCTTCCAACGCGGCCGCTTCGCCGGTCGTGCCGCAGATCACGAAGCCCGCAATCCCCGAGTGACGATAGTGCGCGACGAGCCGTCGCAGTGCGGTGTGATCAACAGGCGTGTGTGCGCCTTCGCGCTTGAACGGCGTGATGAGCGGCAGCCAGATTCCTCGGAACCCGGACGGTGCGCAAAGCGAGGCCGGCTGGGCGGCGGCGTTAGGCGATTGCGTGTCTTGCATGGTGTCTCCCTGATACGAATGCGATGAACGTGGGGTGACCTTGTACGGAAACCGTTCAGCAGGGCGACGCAAGATTTGACGCGTGTTCGGGGCAGATTGGCCGGTGATGCGGGGCGGTGCAGGTATTGCAGGCGCGCACTGGGCGCTGGGCGGGACTGCCGGTCCACGTGGCTATTCCGTCGCTCAACTGACGGAACAGCACGCTCCGGTCAGTTGAGCGACTGTTTTTTGCTTTTGACGAACGCACCCCGTTGTCCCGAAAGGACAACGCGCAAAGCCTGCGAGCGGTGGGTGGCGGAATTCGTCATGCGGTGACTCTATACGCAATGCGCGTGGGACGTCAAGCAAATCAGCCTGCTGCGGCGCGATCGAGCGTGGCGATATCGATCTTGTGCATGGTCATCATCGCTTCCATCGCACGGCGCGCTTTGGCGACGTCGGGATCGGCCATGAGGTCGAGCAGCCGCTTCGGGGTGATCTGCCACGAGAATCCCCAGCGGTCCTTGCACCAGCCGCAAGCCGATTCGGCGCCGCCGTTGCCAATGATGGCGTTCCAGTAGCGGTCGGTCTCCTCCTGATCCTTTGTGACGACCATGAAGCTGATTGCCTCGTTCGGCTTGAACTCAGGACCACCATTCAGGCCGACGAACGGCTGGCCCAGCACGGTGAACTCGACCGTCAGTTCCTGCCCTGCGCCAATGCCCGGAATGGGCGAGACGTGGCGTGCCTGAACGTGACTGTCGGGAAAGGTCGCTGCGTAGAATTCGGCGGCCTGGCGGGCCTCGCCGTTGAACCAAACACATGTGACGAGCTTCGTCATGAATGTCTCCTGTCGTGATTCGCCAACGCGAAGAAGCGGGCTAAAAAAGCGGGCTAAAAAGCGGGCGAAGGTGAGTCAGGTTACTACACCGGTTCGTTGCGGAAGTCGGGCATCCCACGGCCGGTGTAGAGCGACGGTGCCGCGCGTGAGTACGCCGCCGCCAGCTGGAAAGCCGTGAGGTCGTCTAGCGTGTTGGACACGATCTGCATGCCTATCGGGACGTTGCCCGGACCGATACCGGCGGGCGCAGAGACCACCGGATACAGGCCTAGCAGATTCCATACCCACGTCATCACAAACTTCAGGCCGGTGCTTGGCTGGCCGCCGATCTTGACCGCGTCGGTCCCCGGTTGAAGACCGTGTTCGGCAGGGATGAGCGGTGTGCCCAGCGTCGGCATGATGAGCGCGCGATAGCCCTTCAGAAACACAGTCTCCTGCACGCGGCGCTGGTACTCGTTGAGCAATTCCTCCGCTCGCACCAGCGCTTGTGGCCCGGTCTTGCCCCGCATCCGTTCGAACATCATGCGGGTGTAGGGCATGAGCTGATCCGGGTGCTGCATCGCCTCCGTCATCATGCCTCCCATGCTAGACGACATCAGGCCGATCAGGTAGGTCTCCATGTCGTCGGCACTGAATCCGATGTCCACCGTCTCGACCGTCACGCCGAGGCGGCGCAGCGTGGCGATGGCCTGTTCCATCGCGCGGGTGACGGCAGGGTCGAGCGGCGTCAGATGCGTGGCGGGGTCGTAGGCGACTTTCCAACCCGACACGCCTTCATACCGCGACGGATAGCGCAGACGCGGACGCAACGAGCTATGAATGAGCGGATGCGGGCCGACCATCGCGTCGGTGAGCAGATTCATGTCGTCGAACGTTCGGGCGAGCGGTCCCTCGGCTTCATACGGCACTTCGCTCGTCGGCACGCGGCCAAAGGGGGGCTTGAAGCCGTACAGACCGCATTGGGACGCCGGGATACGGATCGAGCCGCCCATGTCGGAGCCGAGTGCGAGTGTCGTGAATCCGGCGGCCAGTGCGGCCCCCGACCCACCGGACGAGCCACCCGGCGTGTAGGCGAGATTCCACGGGTTGCGCGTGGTGCCCCACAGCTTCGTCGCCGTCGTCATCCACACGTAGAACTCGGGCACGGTGGTCTGAATGTGGAAGATCGCGCCTGCCGCGCGAAGGCGTTCGGCAACCGGGCCGTCATCCAATGCGGGTGGCGCGTCCTTGAGCAGGGTCGAGCCCATCGTCGTGCGCCAGCCGTTGACGGCATATTCGTCCTTGACCGCGATGGTCACGCCTTCGAGTGGCCGGGGATTGCCGCGCCGATAGCGCGCGGCGGCCTCATGGGCAGCGGCGCGAGCGTCTTCGAAATGCCGGACGGTGATGCAGTTCACCTTGCTGTCGAGTGCCTCGATGCGGCGGATTTGTGCGTCGAGGACGTCGAGCGGCGAGAGGCTCCCTCGCCGAAATTGCGCGATCAGATCGGTCGCGCTGAGGTAGGCCGGGTCCGTCGCCGCATGGGCGCGCACCGGCGTGCCTGCGAGGAGTGTGGCACCTGCGGTGGCCCCGGCAAGGTGCCCGGAAATCCGAAGAAAATCACGTCGGTCGACCATGAATCGTTCTCCTGAATGTCCTGCGAAGGCATCGAGCGATCACTATATCGCAACGCAGAACAGCTATCGGTGGTGAGTCGTTGATCTTCGCAGGGTACTTAATTCGTATTCCGATGTAGTTAAGAGAATAAAAATAATTGATGAATTCTCGGGGTCATCGCGTCGATATCAATCGATGGACCGTGGGGTAACTGGTGACCTCCGTCGCCCGGAAAGCCCCGTCGCGCGGGCGCCACGGGTCTGTTTTGCCGGTTGCTTATTTGAAAAGTCCAAGTGACAATCACCGAAACCCGGGCAGTCAAAAATATCGGGGGGAAGAAGGGCGGGCAATAACGAATAAGAATCGGGACAAGATGGCAGCCAAAGTAGTGAAGTATTCGCGCGACGGGGTAATTTATTACGAAATTCGAGGCGCTTTACCGGACGGCACGCGATACGTCGACCGGGTGGGCTTCAGCGAACGGGAGTTGGAATTCCGTCATCTGGTGGCGGCAAGAATCAAGCTGCTGCGCACCGAGTACGCGGCGGCATGCAACAGGGTGCAGGCGGAATGCGCGGCCGATGTCGTCACGCCGCGTTGGGTCAAACAATTGATTTTTTAAGCGAATTCGGTCAGCCCGGCCGGCCGGTCCGGGCAATGACCGTCGCAGGAAGGCAATCGCAAGTCTTGCGTTGTCATGGTGATGAAATATTCACATGTTGAGATTGCCTTATGCGGGCAGGGCGCTTCATGGCCGTTCGAAATAAATGGAATTCGTAACAAAAGACGTCCTGGCAAGTTGCATGGAGTTGCTGCTGGACGCCGTATTTCTCGTCAATCGGTCCGGAACTCTCGTGTATGTGAGTCCGGCCTGCGAAGCTATTCTCGGCTATAGCTCGCAAGAGTTGATGGGGCGCTCGATGATCGATTTCGTGGCGAAAGAAGACCGCGACAGGACCATCGAAGAATCGAAGCTGGTCATGGCGGGACGCCCGCGGATCGGGTTCGAAAACCGTTACATCCACAAGGACGGCCATTACGTCCACATCATGTGGTCGGCGCGCTGGTCCGAAGAGCACGGCATGCGTATCGGCGTCGCCCGCGACGTCTCGGCCCGCAAGCGGGCCGAAGCCTTACAGCGCGCCACCTACTCGATCTCCGAAGCGGCTCACGACGCCGCCGACATCCGCTCCCTCTGCAAGGCCGTCCACGACACGCTCGGCACGTTGTTTCCCATCGACGCTATCGTCGTCGCGACTTGCGACGCCGAGCTGCGCGTGTGGGACAAGGCATATCAGTACCGCGACAGTACGGAGGTCCCGCTGCTCGACTGGACGCAGGCAGAATCGCTCTCGACGCACGCGACCAATGCGCAGGAACCGCTCTGGCAATTGATCGAGACGGTGCCCGATACCGACCCCACGACGGACGCCGTGCACGTGCGCACGGAACCGCTCTCACTGGACGCATTGCACGACGGCGTCGAAGCCGCACGGCACGCGCTGGCCGTATTGCCCATGCATACGGCGCGCCGCGCCGTCGGCACGCTCATGATTTACGGTCCCGTGAAGGCGTTGCAGGCGGAAGCGGCACAGCGGCTGCTGGCGTTCGTCTGCGATCAGACGGCGTTGGCCATCGAGCGCAAGCAGCTCATCGACGATCTCTACAAGGCGGCGCGGTTCGACGAGCTGACCGGACTGCCGAACCGCCGCACGTTCGGCGAATTCGCCAGCGAAGCGGTACGCCGCGCGCAGCGCACCAACGGCAAGCTGGCGCTGCTCTTTGCCGATATCGATGGATTCAAGGACGTGAACGACAGCCTCGGGCACGCGACCGGCGATTTGCTGCTCAAGGAGATCGGACGCCGCATGAAGGCCGGAGTGACCGACTGCGGCTTTGTGGCGCGCCATTCGGGCGATGAGTTCGTCGCTATCGTGCAGGACGCCGAGATCGTCGAGCGCATCGACTTCGCCGTGAACCGGCTACGCGCGGAGATCGAACGGGCGATCTCGGTCAACGATGCGAGCCTGACGGTGCGGGTGAGCGTGGGCGTGGCCGTGTTCCCTGACGATGGCGAGTCGATGAGCGAACTGATCCGCGTGGCCGATCAGCGCATGTACGCCAACAAGGCAGCGCGCAAGTCAGGTGGCGCCAGTTTTCTCGAACGGCTGATGTGACGCCGCACTGAACCTCGTTGTGCCGCGTCGCCTGCATGCCCCCAGTGTTATCCCAACGTCTGCGTCGGCCAGACCATTTCGATTTCGACGGCAATCGAGCGCGCGAGACCGTCGAGGTCCGGAAACAGCGACGCGTTCGTCACGTTCATCCGGTAGAGCCATTTCATGGCGTCGGCGCGCAGCGCGACCGGCAGCACGATCTTGCGCAGCAGCGGTTCGTCGCTCTCGTAGCCGTCCAGAATGCGATGCATCGGCCGGTCGATCACGCCCGGCACGACGAACGTGCCTGACTGCGCAATCAGGCGGCCATCCATTTCCTCCGGCTCGCCGAACCAGACCACCTCGTTGTCGTTGCCGAGGAAGTACTTCTCCATATTGCCCTTGACGCGCGGGTCGATCGTATCGCGCGTGAGCCACGGCGCATGGCGCGGGCGTGCGCGGTCGTCGTACAGCGCGGGGGTGTTCAGCGCAAAGATCGCGGAGTCGGACGTTGCGCGTTCCAGGGCGAAAAACGCCGCGACGAACGGCGACTTGGTGAAATCGAGCAGACGGGTGGGTGCGCCATGGTGCTGCATCAGCCCAAGGCAGCGCAGATCGTCGTGCAGCAGTTCGGGCCAGGGCACATGGTTGTGCGCTTTGCGACGAAAGATGCGAATTGCGCGGGCCTCGCGGCTGCGCCACTGTTCCTTGTCCGACACGTAGGCGTGCAGGTAGCGGGACAGCGAACTTTGCAGATGCCAGCGAGCGTCTTGCTGCCCGCGAAACGCCCAGCCTTCGAAGCGGGAGGACAGCTCCATGAAATCCTTCCAGCTTTCGACGACGGTGGTGTCCATAGTGGGCGAAATCCTTGAGTCGGCGTGCCACGGTGCCCTGTGCCGCCATGCGATTTTTGTGAGGACGCCAAGGCGCAGCGAGTGCGACATGGCGTCGGCCACTATAGTACGGCGTCCGTGACAGCTCAAGCGCGAAGGGGCCGTTCGCGCAGACTTACGTTCAGCCCGAGGCGGCGATTATGGTCGTTGCGGCGCTGATCATCCATGCGCCTGCATACAGACCCAGCCCGAACACCGTGTGCGTCAGCAGACTTCGCAGTCGTGCCTGTGCCGGTTTCGGCGTTTTGCTCGCCGCGACGCCGGCACCGAACGCAGGTTGCATGACGAAGAAGGGCATCACGACGGTGGCGATGCCGACCGCGAGCGCCGGGGGCCACGTCGGCGCGTCCAGCCACGCGGCACCCGTGACCATCACGAGGCCGGCCGCGAAGCCGACACCGATGGCGTAGTGCGCGAACCACCCGAGTGCTTTCTCGCCGACGACGGGCGTCGCACGGGCGATGCCCGCGTGCGTGAAGCGACCGGCACGCATATGCCCGAGCCAACGTCCAACCATCGCGAAGTCGAGCGATGCGATGCCGAAGACCCGGCGAAGCAGCAGCGCCCAGAGGTCCATCACGACCGTGGCGAATACGCCGATCGCAAGGATCTGCGCGGCGAGTGTGAGCGTTGTCATTGTCAATCTCCTGAATCGATAGTGCCTCTGCGCCGAGACGGCGAGTGCGCGATTAGGGCACTATACGAATTCAAGTCAACTTGAAGTCAAGCGGGAGTCTCGACATGACACTGGACATTGGCGACGTCGTCGCACGTGCGGGTGTGCCGCCGTCCACGCTGCGGTTTTACGAAGAGAAGGGGCTGATTGCCGCGACGGGCCGACGCGGTTTGCGACGGCAGTACGACGAGTCGGTCTTGCAGACCCTGTCGCTCATCGCGCTGGGCCGCACCGCAGGATTCTCGCTGGACGACATCGCGGAGATGTTGCTGCCGCAAGGCAAGGCGAACATCGACCGCGAGCGGTTGCAGGCGAAGGCGGAGGACATCGACAAGACGATCCGGCAACTGAGCGCATTGCGTGACGGCTTGCGCCACGCGGCGGAGTGCCCTGCGACGGAGCATCTGGCATGCCCGCAGTTTCAGCGCCTGATGCGGCTTGCCAGCATGAAGGGAGTGAAGGGGATCAAGGCGTCGAGGGGCACGAACGCATCCCCGTTGGAGACGCGCTCGCCCCGGTCCGGCAAGGTCACGAAGGCAGGCTGAAGCTGTGTGAGGCTACGGCCGGTCGGCACCGTTCCCGAACGACGCCATCGAACACACGGCCGCCAGACTTCCCGGTGCGGCCGGGCGTGCTTGCAAGGCGCGTTGCGTGTCAGGTGTGCCGATGAGCGCCATCAACCCACACGCCAGCGAGCCGCGCCAGTGCAGGTAGTCGTGTCCGGTGGCGGTCGACGTGTACGTCACGCGATAGCCCTTCGCGCGCAATACATCGCGCATGTGACGGCCGGACGTGCCGATGCCCGTCGGCCCGCGCCGATCTTCGAACAACCCGGATTCAAGGTAGAACTTCACCGGCAAGCGTGGGCCTTCGGCGTACTGACGGATCAACCAGCCGGATTCGCGCGCGTCGGCGTCCCCCGTCGACGGTGCCCACCAGTACGACCCCGACTGCGAGAGCACATTGCCGAACCACTGCGGTGCTTCACGCGCCGCCCATGCCGACGCCAATCCTCCGTAACTCGACCCGGCGACCACCGTGTGTTCGGCGGACGCCGAGACGCCCTGCGCTTTGGCCCACGGCATCAGTTCGTCGGCCAGGAAGCGCGCGAATGCTGGATTCGGCGGCAGTTCCTTGCCCCGGGTGCTGCCGTCGATTACGCCGACGATGAGCGCAGCCGTTCGCGGAATCCGTCCCTCGGCAATCAGGTTGTCGAGAATGACCGGTGTGGGCACGGTGTTCACATAGGCGTGCGCGTCGAACACCACGAGCAGGCCTCGCGAAGCGTCATCCACGCGATATCCCGCAGGACGATAGAGGTAGACGTCACGCGTGTTGCCGAGGATTTTGCTGGTGAAGCGCGTGGCTTGCAGGGTGCCCGCCGGTACGTCGGCACGACGTTCGATCCACGGCTGCGGCGGAGCGTCGGGCAGAACGACCGACGATTTCACGCTGCGTTTGCCGTCGAAGCCTTCCACCGTGAACGGATGGCGGTTGAGCGGGTCGACCTGCAACGTCTTCATGACGGCCCGTCGACGCTCCATGGGCGTGCCTTCGATGTCGGGGACGTCCGGCGCGAGTTGGTAGGACAGCCGCGTGCTGTCGGGGACGACATAGCTGCGATACCAGACGTCGCTGTTGCCCAGCTGGCGCATGTCGTCGTGATCGCCGGACGGCGCGCCCAGAATGCGCACATTGTGCGGGTGACCGCGCCAGAGGAAGGTCATCAGCGACACCTTGCCGGGCGGCGGCGCGAGCGGTGAGGCCATTTCGTCGCCGGTGATGGCACCCGGTGCCGCCGCTTCGATCATCGGCGTGCCCGTCGCACTGACTTCTTGCCAGAAGGCGTCCGTATTGCCGCCAGCGCATAGCGTCGCATTCAACGCGAGCAGACGCGGACTCACGAGTCCGAGCCGGTACTGAGGTGCTTGAGGATCGCTTGTGCAAGCCGCACGTGCGGCGTCGGACGTTGCCGGTCCCGCCAACGCCATGCCGGATGCGCCACCGAAACCTGCGAGCATGACAGCCGCAGCCGTCGCCCGAATCGCAGTGAATTTCAGGAGTGTCATCGTGGACCTCAGAAGTCGACGCTGGCGGAGAGCTTGAACGTGCGCGGCGCGTTCTGGATCACGTAACCGTCGTTGAACGTGCCCGACCATGCAATGCGATTGGTCACGTTCTCGACGGCGGCCCGGAACACCACGCCTTTGCCGTAGACGCGCGTGGCATAGCGCGCACCGACGTCATAGCGTGTCCACCCACCGATCTGCTGTGTGTTGGCCGAGTTCACGTACTGCGAACTGGTCGTGATCATGCGACCGGTGAGCGTCACGCCAGGCACCCACGGCAAGTCCCATTCGGTGCCGAGGTTGGCTGTCCACTTCGGCACGCCATAAGGGGTGTTGCCGTTGTAGAGATTGCCTGCCGTCTTGGTCAGCTCGCCGCGCGTGTAGGCCACACCGCCCAGCACACGCCAGCGCGGCGTGAATTCGCCGAAGACGTTCCACTCCACGCCACGGTTGCGCTGTTCGCCGTCCGGGTTGTAGGTGTTGGTCGCGACGTCCTTGATCATGCCTGGCTTGGTGATCTGGAAGAACGAGAGCGTGTTCGTGAAGCTGCCGGCGTCCCACTTCACGCCAAACTCGGCCTGCTTGCTGCGATACGGGGCGAAGACCTGTCCGTAGTTGGCGGCGCTCACGTCCGTGACCATACCGCCTTGCGTGAGGCCTTCGATGTAATTGCCGTACAGCGAAACGTTCGGCCCGAACGGCTTGAGCACCAGACCGAAGGCCGGGGTGATCGCGTTCTCGTCGTAGTTGGACGTGCGCGCACCTGTCGTCGCCGAGAAAGCGGCTGCGCGAACGCGCTGGCTTCGCAAACCGGCGATCAGCGTCACGCGGTCCTGGAACATTGAGACCGTGTCGGCCAGCGCGAAGCTCGACAGCGTGGATTCGGCGGTTTTCGGTGCCGATCCGGGATCCTTCGCCAGCGTCGGATTGACCGGGGCGTAGATGTTCGAGTTGTAGTTCGCGCTCGTCGTGAAGACGTTGCCGCTGGTCGTGTCGAGCGACGTGGCCGAGAGCGTCAGCTCATGCTTGAGCGGGCCGGTGCGAAAGCGCGTGCGCACGCCCGCGTCGAGCGAGAGGGTATCGGTCCAGCCACGCTGGAAATAAGTCGCACCGGTGTAGCTGCCGTCCGCCTTGATCGGACCGGTGCGGGTGCCGGTGATGAAGCCGGAGTAGCGGTAGCTGAGCGCGCCGATGCCCGCGTAGGCCGTGATGGCCTCGGTCACGTCGACCTCACCGCGCAACTGCACGCCGGTGCTTTCCAGATTGCCGAATTCTCCGCGCAGCACGTTGGTGCCGGAGGCGGGCGGTGCGACGACTTTCGTTGCGAAGGTCGCCATCCACGGACTGCCGCCGGTGTACTTCTCCGAGTCGGTGTAGGCGTCGAGGCCGATACGGACGCGATCCGTCTTCAGGTCCAGTGCGACGGAGCCGAACTCGCGGCGCTTGTTCTGACCTTCGAGCGTGGTGCGCCCGTCGCGCAGTGCGCCGTTAAAGCGAATGCCGATCTGTTCGCTGTCGCCGAAGCGTCGGCCGATGTCGGCCTGCACGCCGAATTGCGAGTCCGACAGGTAGTCGGCCGTCACGCGCGTGAGCGGTGTGCTTTCCGCCTTCTTCGTCACCACGTTGATCGCGCCGCCGACTGCGCCCGAGGGCGACATGCCGTTGAGCAGCGCGTTCGGTCCCTTGAGCACTTCGACGCGCTCGATGAACTCGGTCGGCACGTGGCCGTACGGCGACAGGCCGAACATGCCGTTGAGGGAGACTTCGTCGGCCGTCAGCGGAAAGCCGCGCACGCTGAAGTTCTCGTACATGTGGCCGCTCGACGTCGTGAAGCGGACCGACGGGTCGTTGTCGAGCACGTCGGCCAGCGTGGTCGATTGCTGATCCTGAATCGTCTTCGCGGTGTATGCCGTGACGTTGAACGGCACATCCATGAAGTCCTTGTTGCCGAGCAGGCCGAGACGTCCGCCGCGCGCGACCTGTCCGCCGTCGTACGCCTCCGGTAGACCGACGGCCTGCGCGACGACGTGCGTGGTCGGCAGCAACACGCCGTCGCCCGCGACCGCCGCGCCAGTGTCCTGCGACGCGGCGCGCAGGGTATAGACGCCCTGACTGCTGCGCATCGCCTGCAACTGGTGCGGCGAAAGCAGTTGGTACAGCGCCTGCGTCAACGTGTAATCGCCGTGCAGGCCGGTGCTCTGACGTCCTTGTGTGAGCGACGCATCGATGACCAGCTCGATGCCGGCTGCGTTGGCAAAGCGGTTGAGTACGGCGTCGAGTGTGCCGGGGGCGATCTGCCACGCGCGATGCGCATCGGCGGCGCTCTGCGCGACGGGCGAGGGCGTGGCTGCGGGAGCAGCGGTGGCGCGCTCGGCAACGCTTGCGGCTGCGAGGCCGATGAGCAGGGCGACAGCGGGACGAAGGGCTGCGGAAGAGGGCTTCAAGCGCAGCGTCGGACGCAGCAAAGCGGCTTCGGGAGTCAACACGGTTGTGAACACGGTGGTCGGGTCTGGAGAGCCAGAAGGTTCGGAAAGGGATGCCAGTGCGGTCATGTCGCACCGGCGCATACAGGTATTCCGAACGAGATCGGCAAACCCTCAACCGATTTGAAAAAATCTTTTTATCGCGCCTTGACCGTCACCCAGTACCGCGTGCGATAGACCGTCTCCACGGGCAGGCCGACGGCCAGACTTGCCAGCGCACGGTCGGTGTCGGCGAGCGAGAACACGCCGCTTACCCGCAGATCGGCGACGGCGGCATCGCAGCGGAGGACACCGCGCCGGTAGTGCGAGAGCGTCTCGACGAGATCGCCAAGGCGAATGCGTTCGACGATGAGTTGCGCGCGCGTCCATGCCGCGGCGTTTTCGTCGAACGGTGTGGACTCGACCAACGGCTCGATGGCGCTGGACGAAAAGCTTGCCGCTTGCCCGGCGTCGAGCCGTTGCGTGTGTGCGCCGTGCGTGGGACGCACGAGCACGATGCCGTCGAAGACAGCGACCTGTGTATGTGCGCCCTCGTCGCGCACGGTAAAGCGCGTGCCGATATCGCGAATCTCGCCCTGGCGGGTCGTGACGGCCAGCGGCGCGCCGTGGCTGTTGCTCGATGGTCCGGTCTCGATGCAGATACGACCGCGTCGCAACGAGATGCGTCGCTCGTCCACCGAGAAGCGCACGTCGACCGACGAGGCAGTATCGAGCCACAGCTGCGTGCCGTCGGCCAGCATGACGCGACGCACTTCGCCCACGCCGGTCGAATAGTCTGCTGTCACGGTGTCCCACATCGGCGAGCGACGCAGCGTGTAACCCGCGCCCGCCAGCGTGATAAGACCACCGAAAACGCGCAGCGCGCGGCGGCGTCCGGCATCGCTCACACGAGGGGCCGGGCGGGCGGTCAACGTGTCGAAAGCCACACGTGGCGGCAGCTTGTCGAGCGCTTCGAACTTCTGGCCGATGATGCCCAGTCGTTGCCACGCGCGCTCGTGATCGGGATGCGCGGCGCGCCAGCGCTCGCACGCGGCGATGTCCTCTAAGGTCACGGCTTCGGACCAGAGCCGCGCGAGCCAGAGGCTGGCGCGCTCAACGACTTCCGGCGCGAGGGGTGTGGCAGCAGTCGGCAAGCTCATGCGTCGCTCCCGAACTGCACGGCATAGCACTCACGCAATGCTTGTGCGATGTACTTCTCGACGGACGAGACAGAGACCTGCAACTGCTCGGCAATCTCCCGATAACCCAGCCCTTCGAGCTTGCACAGCAGGAACGCGGTGCGCGCTTTGGCGGGCAGACGCGAGAGCAGGGTATCGATTTCGATGAGCGCTTCGAGCACGAGGGCGCGTGTCTCGGGTGAGGGCGCGACCGGCTCGGGCAGGGCGGCCAGCGTCTCGAGATAGGCCGTCTCGATGTGACGCCGCCGGAACAGATCGATCACTAGACAGTTGGCGATGCGCGCCAGATAGCGACGGGAATCGTCGTCGTGCGGCGCACGTCCGGTGGAGAGCACGCGCAGGTAGGTGTCGTGCGCAAGATCGGCGGCGTCGAACGCATTGCCGAGCTTCTTGCGTAACCAGCCGCGCAGCCAGCCGTGATGATCGCGGTAAAGCGCGCCCATCTCGCGCTGAAAATGACTTTCCATGATTCCCCGTGTTTGCCCGTATTCACATGCGGCGTACTCCACGGGCAATGCCGCTCACGAAAGGACGTTGATCCGCAAATGATAATGATTCTTATTAATTCTAAGCGTGAATCGTGGGGCAACGCAATAGGCGTGACACGGGGCTGGGAATCGTGTCCGGAATTCAGGCCGCGCGGGCAGGGGACAGGCGGGCCTGGAGGTCTGCAAGCGCGGCTTCGGGCGTGATGTCGGAGGTGTCGAGCGTGATGTCGGCCAGCCGATACAGCGACTCGCGGGCGTCGAGCATCCGGTGGATGTGATCGAGGGCCTCGTTGCGCAGGGCTTCGGTGGCGATGCGTGCATCGTTCTGCTGCATTACCCGCTGGAAGTGGACTTCGGGCCGCGCACGCAGCCATACCGTACGGAATGCGCGCAGCACGCGCTCGAAGGTCGGGGCTTCCGACACGATGCCGCCGCCGGTGGCCAGCACGACATGCTCATGCTCGCCGATGATCCGTTCGATGCACTGCCGCTCGATGCGACGCATCGCGGCCTGCCCGTAAAGCGTGATGACTTCGCCGATGGCAATGCCGGCTTCTCGTTCGACTTCCTTATCGAGTTCGATGAACGGCGCGCCGATGGCTTGCGCGAGTTGAGGCCCGAGCGTCGACTTGCCCGCGCCGCGCAGACCGATGAGCGCAATGCGCCGGCCCATGCGTCCTGCGTCGGCCGAGACGGGCACGACGAGCTGGCGGCGCAGCCGCGAGAGCACCTCCGGCGATTGTTGCCGCAGGTACTCGATCAGAATGAGCAGATCGCCGTCATGAATGGAACGCTCGGCGACCAATGTTTCGATGCCCACGTTCAGGGCCTCGGCCAGCTTGTGCAGCACCGCCAGAGACACATTGCCGGTACCGGCTTCCACACGGGCGAGATACGGCAGCGAGACGCTCGACTGTGCGGCGAGCTGCTTGCGTGTCATGCCGCGCTGGGCGCGCAGCATGCGCACCTGCCGGGCGAGCGACGCCAGACGCGACGTCACCCCGGCGTCGGCGTCTTCGGCCGGATCGGACGGTGGCGTGTCGAAAGGCGGTTTTTTCATGAACGGACGAGGCAGGGTGTAGTTGGTGATAAATATACTATGAGATAGCACATGCAGAAGCATCCCGCTGCGCACTCCCTGCATTGAGATTGGAAAATATGCATTAAATTGCCTTTTGTGCCGAAATATCCCTGTTAACCCTGAATTGCATTGCACAAGCTGCGCAACGTGAAAAATATCTTATAAGATACTTTTCACGATTTGGAGCGATGCAGACCATGACCTATCCCCACCTGCGTGTGCGCGTCGAAGACGCCATCGCGTTCGTCACTCTCGACCGCGCCGAGAAGCGCAACGCGCTATGCGACGCGGCCATTGATTCGCTTGAAGCCGCCTTCCGCGATTTCGACGACAGCGTCAGAGCCGTTGTGCTCAGCGGTGCCGGCGAGCACTTCTGCGCCGGACTCGATCTCTCGGAGAACAGCACGCGCGATCCCATTGACGTGCTGCGCGTCTCCCAGCGTTGGCACAAGGTTTTCCACGAGATTCAGTTTGGCGGACGTCCGGTGGTCGCCGTTCTGCAAGGCGCGGTCATTGGCGGCGGGCTGGAACTGGCGCTGGCTGCTCACGTTCGAGTGATCGAGCGCAACGCGTTCTTCCAACTGCCCGAGGGCAAGCGCGGGATCTTTGTCGGCGGCGGTGCTTCGGTGCGTGTGGCGCGCATTCTCGGCCCGGACCGCATGACGGAAATGATGCTCACGGGTCGCCGTTACGACGCCGTCGACGGTGAACGTCTGGGCCTCGGCCACTATCTGGCGGACGTCGGCGACGGGCTCGCGCTGGCGACACAACTGGCGCGCGACACGGCCGCGAACAGTCCGCTGTCGAATTGGGCGACGATACATGCGCTGTCGCGTATTCACGATATGTCGATGGCCGACGGCCTCTTCACCGAATCGGTGACGAGTGCACTCATGCTCGCCACGCCCGAAGCGCGCGAGCGTATGGAAAGCTTTCTGGGCCGCGCGGCACGCTAGCCGTCCGGCCACCCCACGGAGACGAATGTGAAATACGACAACATTGAGCAGGTCGCCGTCATCGGCACCGGTGTGATCGGCGCGAGCTGGGCGGCGTACTTTCTGGCGCGCGGTCTGCGCGTAAGCGCGTGGGACCCTGCACCGGGCGCCCGCGAGCGCCTGCGTGAAGCCGTCGATGCGCACTGGCCCACGCTTATCCGCATCGGGCTGACGGCGGGGGCGACGCGCGACGGCCTCACGTTTCACGACACGCTCGACGCTGCGCTCGAAGGGGCCGATTTTGTCCAGGAGAGCGGCCCCGAACGCGAAGACCTCAAACAGGATCTTTTCCGCAAGATGGACGATGCGTTGCCGCCGTCGGTCGTGATTGCGTCGAGTTCGTCGGGCTTGTTGATGAGCCGGGTGCAGTCGGTGTGCGCGCACCCCGCGCGTGTGGTGCTCGGGCACCCGTTCAATCCGCCGCATCTGATTCCGCTCGTCGAGGTGATCGGTGGCGAACAGTCGTCGCAAGCGGCGATCGACACCGCCATGCAGTTCTATCGCGCCATCGGCAAGCGCGCGATCCACGTCCGCAAGGAAGTGAAGGGGCATATCGCGAACCGCCTGCAAGCGGCGCTGTGGCGCGAGGCGATTCATCTGGTGGACACCGGCGTGGCCTCGGTCGCGGATATCGACGACGCCATCGCTTACGGCCCGGGTCTGCGCTGGGCGGCGCTGGGGCCGTTTCTGAATCTTCATTTGTCCGGCGGCGCGGGCGGCATTGCCCATCTGCTCGACCACCTTGGTCCGCCCATCGAGTCGTGGTGGGCCGACCTTGGCGAGCCGGTGCTGACGGACGACCTCAAGGCGCGAATCACCGCGGGTGTCGAAGCCGAACTGGCCGGGCGGGGCAACGCGCGACTCGAAGCGCAGCGCGACGCCGTCATCCTCGGCATTCTCGCGAGCAAGCCCTGACCCCCGTACCCGAACGCATTCCGATCCAACGAACGTTTGATTCGAAGAAGGAGACACGCATGAGCAAACCCAAAGTCATCGTCACCATCGCGCCCACCGGCGGCATGGCGTACAAGTCGCAGAACCCCCATCTGCCCACGCAGCCGGACGAAATCGCGCGCGATGTCTACGACTGTTACAACGCTGGCGCGAGCGTCGTGGCGATTCACGCGCGGCGTCCGGGCGACGACGGTGCGACGTGCGATCCGGCGATCTATCGCGACATCAACCGCCGCATTCGCGACAAGTGCGACATCGTCATCAACAACTCGACGGGCGGCGGTGTCCACGGCGACATGATCGGGCAGGCCGACAACGGCTATTGGGAAATCCTCTGGGAAGAACGTCTGAAAGGCATGGATGCCGGTGCCGAGATGTGCACGCTCGATGCCACGACCATCATCGCGAGCTTCGGCGGCAAGGAGCTGCTGATGCACACCTCGCCGGAGCGCTCGAAGCATCTCGCCATCGAGATGAAGAAGCGCGGCATCAAGCCGGAGTGGGAGGTTTTCAGTCCCACCCACATCGTGCAGGACCTTGCCACGCTGACAGCCGCCGGATTCGACGACGAACCGTTCTTCGTCAACCTCGTGCTCGGTGTGCATCGCGGTTTCCAGAACGCCATGCCGTACACGCCGCGCGTGTTGCAGTCGATGGTCGACCTGTTGCCCAAGGGCAGCATCTTCTGCGTGAGCGGCATCGGTCCGGCGCAACTGCCGTCGGCGATGAATTCGCTGCTGCTCGGTGGGCACGTGCGCGTGGGTCTGGAAGACAACCTGTACTACGAGCATGGCGTGCCCGCGACGAACCAGCAACTCACCGAGCGCGTCGTGCGCCTCGTGCGAGAGATGGGTTACGAACCGGCCACACCGACCGAAGCCCGCGAAATCATGGGCCTGCCGCGAAATCGCGAAGTACTGCCGGAGTTCGCCGTGCGCTAACGAACGGGTGTGCGTCGCAAGCTGTCTAGAACGAAAAAATCCCAGGAGACAAGTCACATGGCGGCAAACAGGTTCACACGCAGTTTCGCGCTATCTCGCATGCTTTCGTTGTCGACGCTCGCCGGTGTGGCGATGCTCTGCGCGACCTCGCCGGCGAGCGCCCAACCGGCGGGCGTCACCGTCGGCGTTACGCTCTCGACGACCGGCCCCGGCGCGTCGCTCGGCATTCCGGAGAAGCAGGCCATCGGCATGCTGCCGCCCACGCTTGGTGGCTTGCCCGCACGTTACATCGTGCTCGACGACGCCACCGATCCGACCACGGCGACGAAGAACGCGCGCCGTCTCGCAACGGAAGACAAGGTCGACGCAATCATCGGCTCGTCCACGACGCCTGCGTGTCTGGCCGTCGCGGCCGTGGCGGCCGATACCCGCACACCGCAACTGGGCCTGTGTCCGTTCGTGCCGAGCGCCACGCAGATGCGCTATGTCTTCTCGCTGCCGCAATCGGTCGCCGTCATGGCCGATGCCGTGCTCGACGACATGAAGGCGCACAAGGTGAAGACGCTGGGCTTCATCGGCTTTAACGATTCTTACGGTGAAGCGTGGCTCAAGGACATTCAGGCACGCGCCGTCGCCCGTCAGATTCAGGTCGCACCGGTCGAGCGTTACGCGCGCAACGATCAGTCCGTGACAGCGCAGGTGCTCAAGGTCATGTCGTCGAACGTAGACGCCGTCATCATCGCGGCGAGCGGCACGCCGGGAGCGCTGCCCATGAGTACCTTGCGCGAGCGGGGCTACAAGGGGCGTATCTACCAGACGCACGGTGTCGCCAACAACGACTTCCTGCGAGTCGCGGGCAAGAGCGCCGAGGGCGCGATTCTGCCGGTCGGCAACATTCTGGTGGCTGAGCAATTGTCGGCGAACCATCCGGGCAAGGCCGTCGCCACGGACTTCGCGAAACGTTACGAAGCGCAGTACGGGGCAGGCTCGCGCAATCTGTTTGCGGGTTATGCGTACGACGCTTATCTGGTTCTCGACCGCGCCGTCGCAGTGGCGGCGAAGCAGGCACAACCGGGCACGCAGGCGTTTCGCGATGCGCTCGTCGCCGCCGTCGAACAGACGCGCGGTCTGGCGGCCACGCACGGCATGATCAATGTCAACGCACAGGACCACTCGGCTTATGGCGAAGACGGTCGCGTGCTCGTCACGGTGAAGGGCGGAAAGTGGACCATCGAGTAAGCCTCGCGGCGGCGGGCGCGCGCCGCCTCGCCCGGCCCGATATCGAACGCGAGGTGCGCGCGGACGGCAGCTTCGTGATTCGCTCGCGCACGGTGCTCGGCGAGTTCGCGCGCAGCCCGGCCGACTGGCTCGTGCAATGGGCATCGAGGACGCCGGACGCGGTGTTCGTCGCCGAGCGTCGACAGCCTGGCGATGCCGTGTCCGGCACGGGCCTCTGGCGTGAAGTCACCTACGGCGAGGGGCTGGCGATGGCGCGCGGCATCGGGCAGGCGTTGCTCGACCTCGGCGTGCCGCGCGAGCGTCCCGTGGTGATTCTGTCGGATAACAGTGTCAATCACGCGTTGCTCGTGCTCGGCGCGATGATGGCGGGGCGTCAGACGGCCATCGTGTCGTCTGCGTATTCGCGCATCGCCAAGGACATGGGCAAGCTGCACGGCATTCTCGCGCGGCTCGATCCGGCGCTCGTGTATGTCGAAGACGGCGATACCTACGCACGGGCACTGGACGGTGCGCCGATCCGTTGCCCTGTCGTCGCCACGCGTAATGCACGTGCGGACTGGCTGCGCTTCGACACGCTTGCATCGACGTCGGCATCGGCGGCGCTGGATGCCGTTTTTGCGCAAGTGCGTCCGGAGGATACGGCCAAGCTGTTGCTGACATCCGGTTCGACAGGCAAGCCGAAGATCGTCGTCAACACGCACCGTATGCTGGCGGCGAATCAGCAGATGATTGCGCAGTGCTGGCATTTCCTCGACGAGACACCCCCGGTCGTGGTCGACTGGCTGCCGTGGAGTCATACGTTCGGCGCGAATCACAACTTCCACATGGCGTTGCGCAACGGCGGGGCGTTCTACGTGGACGATGGTCGCCCGGTGCCCGAACTCGTGGGGCGCTCAGTCGAGGCGCTACGCGATGTGTCGCCCACGTTGCACTTCAACGTCCCGAAAGGGTTCGAAGCGCTCGCCCCGTTTCTCGAAGACGACGACGCGTTCGCTGCGCGCTTCTTCGGTCGTCTGCAAGTGTTGTTCTACGCGGCGGCGAGTTTGCCCCCGGCGGTCTGGCAGCGCTTCGAGCGACTGGCGTCGCGGCACTGCGAAACGCTGCCGTTCTTCACGTCGGCATGGGGCGCAACCGAGACGTCGCCATTGATCACCAGCGTTCACTTCCCGATCCCGGGCGCGGGCAACATCGGTCTGCCCGCACCGGGTAACGAGCTGAAGTTCGTGCCCAACGGCGACAAGCTGGAGATGCGTGTGCGTGGCCCGTCGGTGTTTCGTAGTTATGCAGGCGATCCGGAGGCGACGGCGCAAGCGTTCGACGAAGAGGGCTTCTATCGCACCGGCGACGCGGGCCGTCTGTCCGATGTGGACGATCCCGGCGCGGGCGTGATCTTCGACGGCCGTGTGTCGGAGGACTTCAAGCTGACAAGCGGCACGTGGGTTTCCGTGGGCGCATTGAGACTGCGTGCGGTGACGGCGTTGGCCCCCTATGCGTCGGATGTGGTGATCGCCGGGCATGATCGCGACGAAATCGGATTGCTGATCTTCCCGAGTCCGGCGATGCGGGCGAAGGCGGCATCCGCCCTAGTGTCCGCAGACGATCACGCAGGCAAGACACTCGCGATGCACGACGACGTCCGCTCGTTCATCGCACAGGCGCTCGCACAACTGGCGCATGACGCCGGGAGTTCGCAGCGCGCGGCGCGCGCGGCCATCCTGGCGTCGTCGCCGTCACTGGAACAAGGGGAGATCACAGACAAGGGATACGTGAATCAGCGCGCGGTGCTGACGCTGCGCGCCGACGACGTCACACGGCTTTACTCGGACTGCCCGTCGGTCATTCGCTTATCGTCATCATGAGGTAAATGCGACAACTCGAGAGATGGGGGAAGTGAGAGCGACGGCGCGCCGGTGGCGGGGAATGCCACCGGCGCGCCAAATCGCCAGCGCTGTGCGCCTGCGCCAGGCGATCAGGCGAGTGCTTCGCCGTGACTTTCCGGCAGGAAGAAGTAGACGATGATGGCGGCCAGCAGGAAGAAGCCGGCCGTGGCACCCAGCGCAACGCTGACGTTCTCGCCGCGTGACAGCAGGCCGACAGCAGCCGGGGCGAGGGCGCTCGCGGCGCGTCCCGTGTTGTAGATGAAGCCTTGCGCCGTGGCGCGCACTTGCGTCGGGAACATCTCCGCGAACGTCGGGGCGAAGCCGCTATAGAAGCCCGTGCCGAAGAACGCCACGACCGGGCCGAACACGAGCAACAGCATCGGTTCGCGAATCGCAACATAAAGCGGCACAGTAATTGCCGACACGATGAAGAAGAGCAGGAACGACTTGCGGCAACCGATGCGATCCGCAATGTAGCCGAAGCACACGAACCCTGCCGCAGCACCGATCTGCATGATGACGATCCATGTCGTCGAGCGCATCAGATCGAAGCCCGGGCCGCCCTGATCGACCGGCGTCGACAGATACGCCGGGATCCACGTGAACAACCCCCAGTAACCGCACATCGCCGCCGCCGTGAAGGCGAGGCCGACGATCGTGTTGCGTGCATACGGCCCGAACAGCATGCCGAGTGTCTGACCGAGCGTGAGACGCACGCGTTGCTCGCGCCAGATCGCGGGCTCTTCCACGTGACGACGCACCCAGAACGCCAGCACCGTCGGCACCAGACCGAAGGCGAACACCCAGCGCCAGCCGAAGTGCGGGAGGATAACGGCGGCCACGATGGCTGCGACTGCATAACCCACGGCAAACGCGCTCTGCACCCAGGCCATCACCTTGGCGCGGTGCTCGGCCGGCCACGTTTCGGTAATCAGCGCAGCGCCCGCCGACCACTCGCCGCCAATGCCCAGACCCAGCAGGAAACGGAAAATGAGGAGCGAGGTCACCGAATCGGCGAAGCCGCACAGCGCGGTACCGATGGAGTAACACAGGATCGAGAGAATCATCGACTTCGTGCGGCCGATGCGATCTGCGAGGAAGCCGAAGAACAAACCGCCGAAGGCCGTTGCCAGCAACGTAAGCGAAGCGATGATGCCCGCCACGCCTTTGTCGAAATGCAGGTCGACGCTGATGTAGCGAATCACCATCGCGAACAGCATCAGATCCATGATGTCGAGCATCCAGCCGATATAGGCCGAACCAAATGCCCGCCATTGCGCAGGGCTCGCGCCGCGATACCACGGTCGGCGTGCCGTGCCCGCCGCTTTCAGGGCGGTCGTGCCAGTGTCCATTCTTGTCTCCTTCATGGAACCATCCTAATGTCAGACCTCGTGTATCGACTATCGATACGCATGGGAATGATTTCGTTTGAATGGTAGCAGGACATTTCAAAGTCATGTCTCGTGGTAAACCATAAATGGTGCTTTGCGTATCGATAATCGATACTCAATGCCAGTGTTGTCTCGATGGTCGGGGCAATCGACTGGTCACAGGAGATCGAAGTGAAGCCGTTTCAATTGCGTTTGTACGAGGATGTCATCGCACCGAACCATCCGCCCGTGTATCTGCCGTCCGCGCGTCGCGCGATTTATGTCGTGCGTGGCGACGTCGCTGTCGAGTTCGACACGGGCGCGCAGCATCATCCGGCCGAGAGTGCCTGGCTGGGCGACGACAGCGTCGCGCTGATCGCGGGGAGTGAAGGGGCGACGTTGTGGCGTTGGGAACTGATGTCGGGCAATGAGCCGACGCCGGGTGAGATCGCTTCGGCACCGGGGGCGTCGTCGACGCTCAAGCTCGATGCGCCTGTCGAGCTGGACCCGCGCCAACAGTGGCTCATGCGTTGCGACAAGGTACAATTCCCCCCCGGCGGCGTGGCGCACACGCACGTGCATCAGGGGCCCGGCGTGCGTTGCACGCTCGAAGGCGAGATCACGATCGAGACGTTAGGCGCGTCGCATACCCATGCGGCAGGGCAAGCCTGGCTCGAACTGGGTCATGCACCGGTGCTGGCGCCGACGACCGAAGCCCGCGATACGACGTTCATCCGCTGCTTCATCCTGCCGCGGGCGTGCCGTAATCGCAGCTCGATTCGTTACGTGCGCCCCGAGGACGCGAACAAGAACAAGCCGCAGCGCTATCACGTGTTCGGCGAGCGTTTCATCTCGCTCGACGCACAGTAACCGGCGCGCGACGACAGTGACAAAGGACACGCAGTGAAAGGATCGAAGGACACCCCGAACGACGTTATCCGTCGCCCGCGCGCCGCCGCTGTGCCGAGTGCCGTCGGCGACGAGCCGGGCGGCGACGAAATCAACACGTCGTCGACTTCGGTCATTTCGTTGCGCATTCTGGAGTTGCTGGCCGAGCGCAATGCCGAGTGCGGCGTCACGCATCTGGCTGAAGCGCTCGGTGTGCCCAAAGCGCGGGTTCACCGGCATCTCACGGCACTGCGTCAGGAAGGCTATGTGGTGCAGAACCCGCGCACGAGCCGTTACCGGATCGGTTGGCGTCTCTTTCTGCTCGGACAAAAGCTCGTCAAACAGTTCGACGTGGTGGGGCTGGCGCGCCCGGTCATGGAAGAATTGCGCGACGCCGTGGGGCAGACCATCGTCATCAGCTCGTTCACCGAAACCGATGTGGTCGTGCTCGATGTGATGCGTGGTCGCAGTCCGCTGGAGATCCTGCTGCACCCCGGTACGCAGTTCAAACTGCATAGCGTGGCGCAGGGCAAGATTGCCCTTGCGTTCGGTTCGCAAGAGCGGCGCGACGCCGTGCTCGAAGGCCCGCTCGACGCCTGTACGCCGCACACCATCACCGACGCGATGCGCTTATCGCACGAACTCGCGCTGGTGCGCGAGCGCGGCTGGGCGGATGCGCCCGAAGAAGTGTTTCTCGGCGTGAACGCGCTGGCGGCACCGATTGTGCAGGACGACGGTTCGCTCTTCGGCACGCTCGCCATCGTCGGCTCGATTCACTACTTGCCGGCGCACCCGAATCCGCAGACGGTCGCAGCGCTCACCGACGCGGCACGGCGCATCTCGCGTTTGCTCGGGAGCGGACGCGGCAACTGAGCGCCGCGTTCACATCCCTCACATCACCTACATCACTTACATCCGTAAGACGGCGGCCGCGGCGATCGTCAGCGTCAGCAACATCATGTGCGTGAGTTGCAGGCCCTCCTGACGAATCCAGTAGCCGAACCACAAGCCGCCGATCATCATCATCAGCCACGCGGCGCTCAGGGCCGAGAGGCCCAGCGTCGCCCATGCAATGGCGGTGTGGGTGGCATGCGCGGCACCCACACCGATGGCGCCCGCCAACTGAATGCCACCCCATCCCAGGCAGAGGGTCGCCGCGAGCTGAAGCGCGATCAATACGAGCAACGCCAACACCGACCAGCCCTTCGCATGCAGCGCGCGACGCAGCAACGGAATCTCGATGGCCGGTGCTTCGCGCAAGGGCGACATGTTCAGCGTTCGTCCGATGGCCCACGACGACGCGCCGAATGCCACCACATTGTTCAGCGCGGCAATGGCCGACCATAACGTCAGACCGGTCACCAGAACCAACTTGAAAATCACGAAAGCATCGAAGGCATCAAGAACACTGGCAGCACCGGGCATCGATAACGGCTCCTGGGGTTTGGGATCGCACGTCTTCGCAAAGACGAGCATGGGGAAGTAGGCCAAAGGATAGGAGCGCATCGTTATTTATGCAAGTTAACACTTGTATAAATCAGGGGTATGCGAAGCCTTTGGTGGACGGCTTCCCCGGCAGGCATCCGAGGCCTTCGAGGGTCGTGCGGATGGCGTCGTCGAGCGGTGTGTGCGGCTCCTCGCCAAGGGCGTCGACGAGACGCGCGTTGTCCATGCGAACCGGCTGCTTCCAGAGATAGCGCATCTCCTGCAACTCGCGCAGCGTCGTGACGAAGGGCGACGCGAGCGTCATCAGCCACCACGGGAAACGGCGCGTCTTGACGTTGACGCCATGACGCGACATCACGCGCGTGATCGCTGCGGCCATCTCCGTGCCGTCGGCATCCCAATGCCCGGCCATGTGAAAGTTTGAGAACGCGTCGAGTGTGTGGCGACGTTCGATCAGCATGACCATCGCGCGGGCCACGTCGGGCAGATACGACCACTGATGGCCGACGCCGGGAGCGTTAGGGATCTGCACCACACGGGGCGTTTGTCCCGGCTTCACCAGTCCCTGAGCGAACCAGCTATTGCGGGTGAGCGGGCCGAAGAAGTCGCCCGCACGCACAATGATCGTCTGCATGCCGTTGCCGCTGACTTGGCTGGCTTGGCTGGCATCTCGCAGACGACCCTCCATCGTCGCGCGAATGCGGCCCTTGCGGGTGAGCGGCCGTTGCGGTGCGTCTTCATGCAGCACAGGGAACGTATGCGGGCCGTAGTTGTAGACGGTACCCGGCAGGACGATGGTCGCGCCAAAGCGCTTGGCGGCAGCAATCGTGTTGTCCAGCATGGGCAGCACCTGCGTGTTCCAGTTGCGATATCCCGGCGGGTTGACGGCATGCACGATCACGGCGCAATCGCGGGCGGCGGCGAGGACATCGTCGGCGCGCATGGCGTCGCCGTCGATCCACTCGAGGCCAGTGTCCGTCACCGAGGTGGGGGCACCCCCTCGACGCATCGCACGCACTTGCCAACCTGCCGCGAGCAACTGCCGCGCGACTTCGCCGCCGATGCCGCCCGTAGCACCTAGCACCAGCGCACGGGATGTTGTCTGTTGAGTGGAATGGCTCATGAGGAGGCTCCTCGTTCGTTGTCGGTAATGCCATTCTCCACGCGAGGCAATTAGAATAAAATTGCCTAAAACAATCTATCGACTATACATTTTTGTATGACGTCAAATCTCAGCTGGGATCTCTATCGGACATTTCTTGCCGTGCTGACAGAGGGCTCGCTCTCGGGCGCGGCGCGCGCGCTGGGCATCACACAGCCGACAGCGGGCCGGCATATCGCAGCGCTTGAGCAGGCGCTAGGACAGACGCTCTTCACGCGCTCGCAAACGGGCTTGCTGCCGACGGATGCGGCGCAGTCGCTACGCTCGCACGCGCAGGCGATGCAGCACACGGCGCTGGCCTTCGAGCGTGCCGCAGCGAGTCATGGCGACGGCGTGAATGGAGTGGTGCGCATCTCGGCGAGCGAGGTCGTCGGGGTGGAAGTCTTGCCGCCGATCCTGACGGCGCTGCGTCGCGCGCACCCGGATCTGACCATCGAACTGGTACCGACGAACCGCATTCAGGATTTGTTGCATCGCGAAGTGGACATTGCCGTTCGCATGGCGCCTCCACAGCAGGACGCACTGATTGCACGTCGCGTCGGCGTCGTCGACGTTGGCCTGCACGCGCGCGACGACTATGTCGCCCGCTATGGCGTACCGGCCTCGCTGGCGGATCTCGCGCATCACACCGTGATCGGATTCGACAAGTTGACGCCGTTCCTGCGAGACGCGACGAAAGGCGTGCCGATGTGGGCGCGCGAGACGTTCGCATTTCGGGCCGACAGCGATCTGGCGCAACTGGCGATGATTCGCGCCGGATACGGGATAGGCGGGTGTCAGGTGCCGCTGGCCAGACGTGACCCGCGACTGGTGCGCCTGTTGCCGAGCGCTTTCCGATTCCGGCTACAGACGTGGGTCACGATGCACGAGGATCTGCGTGCCAACCCGCGTTGCAAAGTCGCGTTCGACGCGCTGGTGGCCGGATTAACCACCTACATGGCCGGATAAGTCGCGGAGAAGTCGGCAACGGGGCAAATTACCGACGTAATCGAAGAAGAGTGTGATATACAATATATCAATAACATCAACGATTACGGGACAATCAACGCGCCATGTTCGACCCTTCCTTGTTCGGACGCATGCCACCGGACGTCATCGCGTCCACCGCCCCGAGCGCGCCAGCGTCGGCCTCTGCTTCATCCGCATCTTCCAATCCTTCGCCTGAACCGTTCGCACCTGGCCGCCATTCGCTGGGCCTGAGCGAGACACGCGACGCAGTCCTATACGTTCCTGCCGATCTGCCCACTGACAAACCGGTGCCGCTGTTCGTGATGTTTCACGGCGCGGGCGGTTTCCCGGAGAAGGTATTGCCGTTCATCGAGCCGCACGCCGATCAGCATAAGTTTCTCGTGCTCGCGCCGCATTCGACCTTCCCAACGTGGGACATCGTGATCGGCGGCAACGGTCCCGATCTGGAACGCTTGCAAGCGGCGCTGCGCCTTGTTGCCGCACGCTATCGCATCGACGCGCAGCGTGTGGCCTTCGCCGGATTCTCCGACGGTGCGAGCTACGCGTTGTCGATTGGCGTGACGAACGGCGACATTGCGAGCCACGTCATCGCGTTCTCGGGCGGTTTCATGTCGATCTTCGTGCAGGAAGGGCTGCCGAAAGTGTTCATCGCGCATGGGCTGATCGACGAGCAATTGCCGATCGCCACGAGCGGGCGTCAAAACGCAAACAAGCTAAAAGCGGCGGGCTACGATGTGCAATACGTCGAATTCGACGGGCTGCACATCATTGAGCCGGGCGTCGTGGCGCGTGCCATCGACTTCTTCCTCGCCTGAACCGACACGCCATACGGGGAGTGCCGTCCATGGATTTCGAAATTCCTGAATCACTGATTCATCCGCTGATGCAACTGATCGGCACCGACTCGCCGCTGGGCAAGCAACTGACGGCCTACGGCGTGTGTCGCGGCAACATGCTGGTCTCCAGCGAATGGTTCGACGCGAAGTCGCTTAACACGCTCTACGTGCTGAGTAAGTCGCAGAACGAGCGCGCATTGATGTTCCAGATGCTCGCGCTCGATAACGTCTACAACGCGCCGCAAGCGCGCGTGATTCCGAGTCTGGACAAACTCGTGCCGGGGCTGGTCGCCTACCTCGCACGCGACGTGATCGACGGCTGGCTGTATCAGCGTCATCGCGACGGTGCGTTGTTGCCGTGGCTGGTGCGACGTCTGCGCTATGTGGAGCCGGATCAGGGCTCGCCGTATGTGGTCGTCGACATGCTGGCGAACACGATGCAGTCGGCGAACCTGAGTCCGACGGAGCACCGTCCGCGTCGCTCGGGCATGACCACGTCGCTCGTTTTCACCCGCGACGACATTGCGAATCGCACGATTCCCGAATTGCTTGCGGAGTTCGGTTTCTACAAAGAGTGCGCGGAGTTCAAGACCGAATACGAGCAGCATGCGCAACGCTTCCTGCGCGTGCAGCGAGCGTTCGGCGCACAGTTCGTGTTGAGCCGCGCGGCGTTCTCCGTCGATCCGAAGGGCGTCACGGAACTGATTCGTGTGGGCGACGGCGTGACGGCCAAGTGCGTCAACGACGAAGAGCGGCTGGAGCGCAACTTCGAGATGGCGTGCGATGCCGACTTCTGGCGTAACGCCGAGATCGGGCAGGCATTCGAGACGATTCCGCTGCACTGCTACGTGCATGTGTTCCATCTCGACTGGCACCGCAATCTCTGGGTCCACGTGCAGAACATGACCGAGTACGAATATCAGCCGAGTCTGCGCGACAAGCTGGTGTTGCCCGCACACCACCACGACCTGATCGACATCCTGACGTCGAATATGGACGCGATGATGCCGGACTTCGTCCCGGGAAAATCGGGCGGCGCGACGATCCTGTGTCAGGGGGCACCGGGGCTGGGCAAAACGCTGACGGCGGAGATCTATTCGGAAGTGGTCGGCAAGCCGCTGTACCGTGTGCACTCGGGGCAGTTGGGCACGACGGCGGCGTCCGTGGGTGCGACGCTCATGAGCATTTTGCGACGCGCCATGCGCTGGAACGCGATCCTGTTGCTCGACGAAGCCGACGTGTACATCCGGCGTCGCGACAACGATCTGGAGCACAACGCCATCGTCGCGGAATTCCTGCGCTCGCTGGAGTACTTCCACGGGCTGCTGTTCATGACGACGAACCGGATCGGCGACGTGGATGACGCCATCCTCTCGCGCTGCATTGCGACGATTCACTACGAAGTGCCGTCGGCGGCGGATGCGCGCAGGCTCTGGCGTATGCAGGCCGAGCAGGTGGGCGCGTATCTCGACGACGGGCTGATCGAGACACTGGCAGCGCGATATCCGAAAGCGAGCGGGCGCGACATCAAGGAGTTGATGAAACTCGCGAGCCGCTACTGCAAGGTCAAGCAGCTGCCTTACACGGAAGACGTATTCCGCTTGTGCGGCCTGTTCCGTGGCTACGACGCCTGACGTTTGCGCCACCTGTTCGCATCCATTTTTCGAATACCCACTAACCAAACATTTAATTTCCCAATTCAAAACGTCCCACCCATACTCCATTGCACCAACACGCATTCAGCAAGGGCGATGCATAGACCGCGCCAATAAGCGGTCAGACCGAATGGTCAGGTCGCCCTTGCTTCAATCAAGGAGACAATGCGGATGCAATTGGACGTTTCGAACGAGGTCCTGGGCGGTATGCCCACGACCGGGCATGCTCATGCCCAAACTCCCGCGCATCAGGCGCATCATGCAACGCACGGACTCAGCCCGCGCTTGCACAACGCCGATCTGGCCCCGACAAAGTCCGAAGGACGGCGCTGGGGCCGCTATAGCATCTTTGCGCTGTGGACCAACGATGTGCACAACATCGCCAACTATTCCTTCGCTATCGGACTCTTTGCGCTGGGTTTGACGGGCTGGCAGATGCTCGCGTCGCTCGGCATCGGCGCGGCACTCGTCTACGTCTTCATGAACCTGACGGGCTACATGGGCCAGAAGACGGGCGTGCCTTTCCCCGTCATCAGCCGTATGAGCTTCGGTGTTTTTGGTGCGCAGATTCCTGCCATCGTGCGTGCCGTCATCGCGATTGCGTGGTTCGGCATTCAGACGTATCTCGCGTCGGTCGTGCTGCGCGTGTTGCTCGTGGCTGTGTGGCCTGCGGTGGACGCCTTCGATCACAACAGCATGCTCGGTCTGTCGACGCTCGGCTGGATCAGCTTCATCGCCATCTGGCTCGTGCAACTCGCGATCCTCGCGTACGGCATGGAGATGGTGCGCAAGTACGAAGCGTTCGCGGGCCCGATCATTCTCGTCACCGTCACGAGTCTTGCGGTGTGGATGTACCACCGTGCCGGCGGGCATATCGCCATGTCGGTCGGCACGCCGCTCACCGGTGTCGCGATGTGGACGAAGGTCTTCGCGGGCGGCGCGTTATGGCTCGCTATCTACGGCACGCTGGTGCTGAATTTCTGCGATTTCACGCGGGCTTCGCCCAGCCGCAAGGTCATTCGTACCGGCAACTTCTGGGGGCTGCCCGTCAACATTCTGATCTTCGCGGTGATCAGCTTCGTGCTCGCCGGTGCACAGTTCAGCCTGAACGGTCAGATCATCCACAGCCCGACGGAGATCATCGCCACGATTCCCGACAAGACGTTCCTCGTGCTCGGCTGCCTCGCATTCCTCGTGGTGACGGTCGCCGTCAACATCATGGCGAACTTCGTCGCCCCGGCGTTCGTGCTCACGAGCCTCGCACCGCACCGGCTGACGTTCCGACGTGCAGGTCTGATCAGCGCCACGATTGCCGTCGTCATCCTGCCGTGGAATCTCTATAACAGCCCCATCGTGATCGTGTACTTCCTGTCCGGTCTCGGGGCGTTGCTCGGACCGCTCTACGGCATCATTACCGTGGACTACTGGCTGCTTCGCAAGACGTGCGTGCACGTGCCGCATCTGTACAGCGAACTGCGCGACGGCACTTACCACTATGTGCGCGGCGTGAACCCGAAGGCGGTGATTGCGCTGGTGCCCTCGGCGCTGGTGGCGGTCATGGCGGCGCTCGTCCCTGCGTTCAGTGCACTCACGCCGTTCTCCTGGCTGCTCGGTGCAGGCATTGCCGGTGGCATGTACTACGCAATCTCGGACCGTCGCCGCGCGTTCGAAGACTGCTCGGGCGAGCACTTCGCCGTCGACAGCGCCGCACACTGATCCCCCGCCTGCGCTGCGCCGGTAGCGCAGGCGAGTCTTACCTCTGCATTCATCTCTTCTGGAGTGTTTATGAAGATCCTTGTCGTGAACGTCAACACGACGGCCGCGATAACCGACGCCATCGCGCACCATGCACGTGCGAGCGCGTCGCCGGGCACGGAAATCGTCGGACTCACGCCGCACTTCGGTGCGGAATCCGTCGAAGGCAATTTCGAAAGCTATCTCGCGGCGATTGCCGTGATGCAGCGCGTGATGAGTTACGACGAGCCGTACGACGCCGTGATTCAGGCCGGTTACGGCGAACACGGACGCGAAGGTTTGCAGGAGTTGCTGCACGTGCCCGTCGTCGACATTACCGAAGCCGCCGCGAGTATGGCGATGTTGCTCGGTCACCGATACTCGGTCGTCACAACGCTCGATCGTACGGTGCCGCTCATCGAAGATCGCCTGAAGCTGGCGGGACTCGACGCCCGTTGTGCCTCGGTGCGTGCGAGCGGCATGCCGGTGCTGGAGCTGGAGCGCGATCCGCAGCGCGCCATCGAGGCGGTTGTCGCACAGGCGGAGATCGCCGTGCGCGACGATCATGCCGAAGTCATCTGCCTCGGATGCGGCGGGATGGCGGGGCTCGATGCGAAGATTCGCGAGCGCACGGGCGTGCCGGTCGTCGACGGCGTGTCCGCGGCCGTCGCCCTCGCGGAGTCGCTGGTGCGGCTCGGCCTGAGCACGTCGAAGGTGCGCACGTATGCGCCGCCGCGCCGCAAGCAGATCGTCGGCTGGCCGCAGGCGCTGTTCGGCTGAAGGGGGACGACACCTGCCTGTCGCTCGCGGCACGCTGCGGCAACCATCAGAAATAATCATGAAACGCCGCAGCATGCCGATATGCGGGAAAACTAGAGGCGCGCCCGCGCGCCGGTCTGGCTATATTGGTTGCGGACCGGTGCCGACGTCATGGCGTACCTCTGGCAAGGCTCACGCCTTGTTTGCAAGCCTCTGACTGTGCTGCACCGCGCCATTTCATCGGTACGGCAAGGAGACGCAGTGGAGACGCATGGCGAACTGCACCGGGCGATTCTGAACAACATCCCGGATCAGGCGTGGCTCAAGGACACCGAGTCGCGCTACATCCTCGTCAACGACGCCTTCATGGCCGCATGCGGGCGCACCGAGGCTGACATCATTGGCAGCACGCCGGACAAGGTCTGGTCCTCGGAGTGGGGACGTGTGTACCTCGCCACCGACCGTGCTGTCGTCGCGAGCGGCGTGCGGCGTCGCTACGAAGAGAGCCGCCCCGGCGCGGACGGCGCACCGCGCTGGTTCGACACCGTCAAGATGCCCGTGCGCGATGCACACGGACGCATCGTCGGCACCGTCGGCATCTCACGCGATATCACTGACCGCAAGCGCTCCGAGATGGCGTTGCTCGATTCGCGTGCACAACTGCGTCAACTTTCTGCGTATCTGCAAACCGTGCGTGAAGCCGAACGCACGCGCCTGTCGCGAGAGTTGCATGACGAACTCGGCCAGTGGCTGGGCGGCCTGCGTCTCGGTCTGAACTATCTGGAGACGCAACCGGACCTGCCAGCAGCCGACCAGTCCGCCCAGATCCAGATGCTCAAGGCGTTGGTCGACGAGACCATTGACGCCGTGCATCGCATTGCGGCAGACCTGCGCCCGGCGGTGCTCGACGAACTCGGGCTGCATGCTGCGCTGGAATGGCTCACGGAATCGTTTGCGCAGCGTCACGGCTTGCCATGCGAGCTGGTGATGCCCGAAGCGGTGACGGCGTGTCTCGACAGCGAGTGCAGCACGGCCATCTTCCGCATCGTGCAGGAGTCGCTCACGAACGCGAGCCGGCACGGGCAACCGACGCAAGTCCGCGTGACGCTTGAATTGCGCGACGGTCACTGCCACGTGTGCATCAGCGACGATGGCCGAGGCATGGACCCGTCGCGCGCCGGGCACGGCCAGCGGCTTGGCCTGATGGGCATGCGCGAGCGGGCGCTGATGCTGGGCGGTGCCTTCGACATCGAAAGCGCACCGGGGCAGGGCACGCGCATTGTCGTACGGATTCCGGCGCGGCCTGCCACGCACGCTTCGACGATTCCGGCGACTCACGACGCGGGGTGGCCATGCGTGTGATGATTGCCGACGACCACGCGATCATTCGCGACGGTCTGAAAAAGATCATTTCGATGGCCCCCGACATGGCCGTCGTGTCCGAGGCGGTGGATGGCGAAGATGTCCTGAAGCGACTGCGCCTGACCACTGTCGACGTGCTGTTGCTCGATATGTCGATGCCAGGCAAGAGCGGCATCGCGCTCATTGCTCAGATCAAGGCGAGCTATCCGTCGCTGCCGATACTGGTGCTCAGCATGTATCGCGAGTCGCAGTACGCCGTGCAGGCCATACGCGCAGGTGCATCGGGTTATCTCACGAAGAACGCCGAGTCCGAGCAATTGATGAGCGCGATCAGGCGTGTGGCGCGCGGCGGCACGGTCGTCTCGCCGCTGGTGGCCGATAAGCTCGTGCGTCAGTTGCAGCAACCGGCCGAGGCGCTGCCGCATACGCGTCTGACGGCGCGCGAGTTTCAGATTTTCCAGATGCTGGTCGAGGGCAACGGCATCAACGACATCGCGCGCTGCCTGTCGCTGTCGGCCAAGACCGTCAGCACGCACAAGGCCAACATCCTCACCAAGATGGACATTCCCTCGACGGCGGGGCTCGTGCATTACGCCATCGAACACGGCCTGATCGTTGCCGGTACCGACGCCTGATCAGGCGCAGGATTCCCCTGACCGGACCTTCTGTCCGGTCAAACCCTTCCCCACGTTTTGATTGCTGCACCGCGTCTAGGGAAATTCTTAGACGAAAACCAGCAAATCCCGATGCCCCGTACTCGGGCGCTCTTCTAATCTTGGTTCAAGCCTTTCAGAACCTTTGCCACCCCGGCCGCCGATGCATCGCTCGCATTCCACGCATTCCGGCCAAGTCCATCAACCTCACTCTGCGACGCCGTTCGCAAGTGCTTTTCGTGACGTAAGGAGACCCGAACCATGCATGTGGACCTGCTGATCAACAACGTGTGCATTCGCGACGACGCGCCGCTCGTGGATATCGCCATCAAGGGCGGACGCATCGCCGCGATAGAGCCGGGCATCGATGCCAGCGCCGATGAGCAGATCGACGCGCAGGGCCGGGCCGCGATTCCCGGCCTCGTCGAAGCGCACCTGCATCTCGACAAGGCGTTGCTGCACCGTCGTCTGCCCGCGCGCTTCGGCACGCTCGACGAGGCCATCCGCGTGACCGGCATCCTTAAGAGCAAGCAGGAGCGCGAAGACGTGCTCGACCGCTCGCGTCAGGTGCTCGACATGGCGGTCAAGAACGGCACCGTCGCCGTGCGTGCGCACCCCGACGTCGACCTGATTCAGGGCCTCATCGGCGTGGAAACGCTGCTCACGCTCAAGGACGAATACGACAGCCTGCTCGACCTGCAGATCGTGGCGTTCCCGCAGGAGGGCATTCTCAAGTCGAAGGGCACCTATGAACTGATGATCGACGCGCTGCGCATGGGCGCGGATGTCGTGGGCGGTTGCCCGTACAACGAATTGAACTGGGAAGACACGAAGCGCCACATCGACATCGTCTTCGAGCTGGCGCAGCGCTTCGATGCGCCCATCGACATGCACGCGGACTTTGCGGACGACACCAGCGATCAGCGCTTCGCGGCGATTTCCTACATCGCACAGCGGACCATCGACACGGGCTATCAGGGACGGGTGTCCCTCGGCCACGTGACCAGTCTGGGCGCACTCGACAACGACGAACTCGCCCCGGTGATCGAGCAGATCCGGTTGGCGGGCATCAGCATCGTCACGTTGCCTGCGACGGATCTGTATCTCGGCGGACGCAAGGATGCGCAGAACCAGCGTCGTGGTCTCACGCCTGTGAAGGCGTTGCACAGCGCGGGCGTGAACGTCGCGTATTCGTCGAACAACGTGCGCAACGCGTTCACGCCGTTCGGCAAGGCCGACATGTTGCAGATCGGGAATCTGCTCGCGCATGTGGCGCAGTTCGGTGTGCCCGAGCATCAGCAGGCGATTCTGGACATGGGCACGCATAACGCTGCGCGTGCCATCGGGCTCTCGCACGACTACGGCATCGCCGTGGGCAAGCAGGCCGATCTGATCATTCTCGATACGTTCCGGGTGGCCGACGCGCTGCTCGATATCCCGCCACGTCTGTGGGTCATCAAACGCGGCCGCATTACGGTCGTGACGCAGCACAGCTGCGAGATTCACCGGCATTCATGTTGTTGTGCGCAATGAAGTTCTTATAAAACTCAAGGAGACAATCATGAAGAAGCTGCCTGCGGAAGTCGTTGCCTCACTACTTGCTGTCACCACCATCCCGATTGCGATGCTGCCGTTGCATCTGCCGCCATGGGCGATCTTCATCAGTTGGGCGGCCACCTTCGCCATGGGCGGCCCGACGCTGGTGAACCTCAAACGCATCTGGGCGACGCTACCGATCGGATCGTTCTTCGCGTTCCTGATCGTGCTGGGCTTCAAGCAGGCCGCCACGCAATTCAGCGGCAACACGCTGGTGGTCGCGGAGATGGTGATTCTGTTCGCAGGCAACGGTTCGATGATGGCGCTGGCGCGCTTCTTCCCCGGCCTGAACTTCATTCCGGGCATGTTCTTCGGCTTTGCGACTTACTTCGCGACGCTGTTCGGCGGCTTCGGCCCAGTGGCTCAGGACCCGTTGGCCGCATTGGCCGCCGCCGTGGCGATGAACGCCCTCGGTCCGGTCTACGCCTGGGTCAAGGAGCGCTACTCCGCCCCGGAAGTCTCGCATCAGCGCAACTGGAAGGGCTGGAAGGCAGAAGTCTGAGCGCCAATCCATCGACGATTTGACGATCTAGCGATGTAAGGGCGAAGCGCTGCCAGTGTCGGGTGCGCTTCGCCTTCCAATGACATCCCCAAGGGAGACGGCATGACGTTCGCACCAAAACTGGCCAATGGCCTCACTCCGACACCACCTCAATCGACGCCGTCTACCAGCGGCGACGCGACCGGCAGCAACGCGCGTCGCCACTTTCTGATGGGCACGGCGGCGCTGGCCGGCAGTGCCGTTCTGCCGCTCTCGGCAGTGGAAGCCGCCGAAGCCGTAGCGGCCGCACCCTCGGTGACGGCCAAAGCCGAGACGAACACGAAGCCGGATGGACGTCTCGCGCAATCGTCGCGCGGCATGGTGACCAGTCCGCATGAGCTGGCAAGCGAAGCGGGGCTGGAAGTGCTGCGCGCGGGCGGGAACGCCATCGAAGCCGCAATTGCCATCGGTGCGGTGCTGAGCGTGACGTATCCGCATTTCACCGGCCTGGGCGGTGACGCCTTCATGGTCATCAGCGATCGTGACGGCAACGTGCGCACGCTCTCGGGCATTGGTCAGGCCGCCGCGCAGCCACCCGAGTACGGCAGCACGATTCCTGTGCGCGGCCCCGGTGCGACGCTGACGACAGCCGCGACCGTCGCCATCTGGGACAAGGCATTCGAATTGAGTCGCACGCAGTGGGGCGGTCAGCAATCGTGGCCGTCGCTCTTTTCGCGTGCGACCGAGTACGCCGCGAACGGCTTTCCCGTAACGCCGTCGCAGCACTTCTGGCAGACGTTCCGTGCCAACGAGTTGTCTGGTTGGGAGGGCTTCTCGTCGACTTTCATGCCGAACGGCCGCATCCCGCAGGCCGGCGAGCGCTTTCATCAGCCTGCACTGGCGCGAAGTCTCGACAGCATCGCCACCCATGGCGGCCGTGAATTCTATGAAGGCGATCTGGCCGGACGCATCGCCGCCGGCCTGAAGAAGGTGGGCTCGCCATTGCGCGCGAGCGATCTGTCGCGTGCGCAGGCGCGTGAGGAAGTGCCATTGCGCGTGGCATATCGGGACGGCGAGTTGCTCGGGCTGCGTCCGCCGACGCAAGGCGTGACGACGCTTGAGATCATGGGCATCCTCAATCGCTTCGATCTGAAGTCGATGCCGGAGGGCAGCGCCGACTACTATCACGTGCTGGTCGAAGCGGTGAAGCTCGCGTTTCTCGACCGCAACCGCTACGTGGCCGATCCGGATTTCGTCGACGTGCCCGTGGATCGTCTGCTGTCCAGTGCGAATCTCGACGCCCATGCGCGCAGCATTCGCATGGACCGCGCGATGCCGTGGCCGCACGTCTTCAAGACGGGCGACACCGTGTACATCGGTGCGGCCGACAGTCAGGGCAACTGCGTGAGCATGCTGCAAACCGTCTACTTCGACTGGGGCAGTGGTGTGGTGCTGGGTGACACCGGTGTGCTGTGGCATAACCGCGGTGCGTCGTTCAGCATGGACCCGACGAGTCCCAATGTACTGCGTGGCGGCAAGCGCCCGTTCCATACGCTCAATCCCGGTATGTACCTGAAGGGTGGACGTCCGCAATTGCTCTACGGCACGCAGGGTGCCGACGGGCAGCCGCAGACGCTTGCGGCGGTGCTCACCCGCCTCATCGACTACGACATGGACCCGTTGACGGCATTGAAGCGTCCGCGCTTCCTGCTGGGCAAGACGTTCTCGGATTCGCGCGACAGTCTCAAGCTGGAGCAGGATGCGGGGCCGGGCGTCTTCACTGCGCTCGCCGCGCGTGGGCACGAGATGAGCCCGTTGCCGCCGCAAAGCCAACTGGCCGGGCACCCCGGCGCGATTCGCATCGGCCCGCAAGGCCAGATGAGCGGCGCACACGATCCGCGTAGCGACGGACGCGCGCTGGGCGTCTGACCCACGCGACAAGCACGACGCGGTGCCGGTAGTCATCGTGGCGCTGGCACCGCCGAAAACCCCAGTTGCCGGGCGTTCGTCGCGCGTGATACAAGTTCAGCCATTCATCGCAAAAATAAATACGAGACATGGCTGGCAGTGCGAAATCGAATCGACCGCTGTTCGATCTGGACCTCTTGCGCTCGATCATCATGGTGGCCGATTGCGGCAGCTTCACGACGGCGGCCGCCCGTCTGCATTCGACGCAGTCCACCGTCAGTCAAAAGGTGAAGCGCCTGGAGGACATGGTCGGCCACAAGTTGCTCGACCGGGGCAATCGCGAGGTGCACGCGACCGACGCGGGCGAACTGTTGCTCGGCTACGCGCGCCAGATGCTCGCGCTCAACGATCAGATGTTCGAGGCACTCTCGGGGGCGGTGGTGGCCGTGACGGTGCGCCTCGGTGTGCCGGAGGATTTTGCGACGGGCGCGACGACGCAGGTGCTTGCCCGTTTCAATCGTCAGTATCCGCAGGTCAAACTCGAAGTCACGAGTGGCCTGAGTCGCGATTTGCTAGGCAGTTACGATCACGGCGAACTGGACCTGGTGCTGGTCAAGCAGCGCCGCAACAGTCGCGAGTCGGTGGCGAGCAGCCCGGAAAAGCTCGCGTGGATCGATAGCGCGAAGCATCCGTCGTTCGGTCTCGATCCGGTCCCGCTCGTGACGTTCCCCACGCGTGGGCTGTATCGCGACGACATGATCAATGCGCTCGAAGCGATGGGGCGTAACTGGCGCATCAGCTTCACCAGTTCGAGTCTGAGCGGCATTCAGGGCGCCGTGGCCGATGGCATGGGGATCAGTCTGGTGCCGCCGCGCGCGGTGCTGCCGGGGCATGTGGTGCTCGGTCGTGCGCAGGGACTGCCTGTCGTCGACTCGTTCGAGCTGGCGATCTTTCACCGGCCGACGGCCGACCCGATGGTGGTCGCGCTCGCCAAGGTGCTTGTCGGGATGCTGGAATCGAAACCGCGTGCGTCGAAGTGATCACGGCGCACGCGGCTGAACGACGAATGAACGCCGCTTACTTCGGCTGAGCGCCCAGCGTCAGATTCATGTGACGGTTGACGTCTTTGTACAGCAGGTAGCGGAACGGACCGGGGCCGCCGGCGTAGCAGGCCTGCGGGCAGAACGCACGCAACCACATGAAGTCACCGGCTTCGACTTCCACCCAGTCCTGATTCAGACGGTAGACGGCCTTGCCTTCGAGCACATACAGGCCGTGCTCCATCACGTGCGTTTCCGCGAACGGAATGACGCCGCCCGGCTGGAACGTCACGATGTTGACGTGCATGTCGTGACGCATGTCCTGAATGTCGACGAAGCGCGTGGTCACCCAGCGGCCTTCGGTGCCCGGCATCGCGATCGGCTCGACGTCCTGCTCGTTCTTCACGAACGGTTCCGGATACGGCAGACCTTCCACGGCCTGATAGTGCTTGCGGACCCAGTGAAAGCGCGCGGTGCTCTGGCTGTTGTTGCGCAGTTGCCAGTCGGTCGCGGGCGGAATGAACGCGTAGCCGCCAGGAGTGAGCGTGTTCGCCTTGCCCTGAATCGTCACGGTGATTTCGCCTTCCACGACGAACAGCACGCCTTCGGCCTTGTCGTCCTGCTCGGGCTTGTCGCTACCGCCGCCGGCACCCACTTCCATGATGTACTGCGCGAACGTCTCGGCAAAACCCGAGAGCGGACGTGCCAACACCCACAGACGCGTGTTGTCCCAGAACGGGAGGTGGCTGGTCACGATGTCGCGCATCACGCCTTTCGGGATGACGGCGTAGGCTTCGGTGAACATGGCGCGGTCGGTGAGCAGTTCCGTCTGAGCCGGATGCCCGCCGTGCGGCGCGTAATACGTAGTCTTCGACATGCTTGTTAGCTCCTGATGTTTCCGATGCATCGTTCTGTTTTTTCTCCCCATCGTCCGCCGCCGGGTTCCTGGTTCTCGATCCACGCTTGGGGGCGCGCACGGATCGCTTCACCTCGGTGCGACGAACGCATGCGACGCCGTCGCCTCGCGCAGGCGGCAGCGTCGCGCATGACAGTCAGGTCGGGGTGGTCCCTGCTGTGTCCTTGAGCAGGGCGGGGTCGAGCGCGAGTTGCGCTGGGCCGCCCCAGTAATGTCCGTGACGAATCACTGCGCGGGCCGCCGGTGCGGCCGCGACTGCGGCGGCCGCGTTCGGTGCCTCGAAGACGACGAAGCTGGCTTCGTTGCCCGCGTGCAGGCCGTAGTCGGCTTTGCCGATCACGGCCGCCGCCGCCGTCGTCGCCATGTCCAGTGCGACGTGCAGATCTTCATCCGTATAGAAACCCGAGCGATAGCCGATGAGCATCGCCCGTTGCAGCATGTCGCCGTTGCCGTAAGGCCACCAGCTGTCCTGAATGTTGTCGTTGCCCGTGAAGACGCGCACCCCGGCTTCGCGCAAGCGCAGAATCGGCGGGAAAGCGCGGTCGCCCGGCGCGTTGGTCATGATCGAGACGTCTGCGTCGGCCAGGGCACGGGCGATGGTGTCGAGTTCCTCGGGGCCGATGTCACCCAGACCGTAGGCGTGGCTGACGGAAACACGTCCCTGCAAACCGGCCGCTTGCGTGCGCGCCGCAATGCGGTGCAACTGCGCCAGACCGATGTCGCCCGGTTCGTGCAGATGGATGTCGATCTTCGTGCCGTGCTTCTCGGCGATGCCGAAGATCGCGCTCAATTGCCCGTGCGGGTCGCCATCGAGCGTGGTCGGGTCGATGCCGCCCACGACCTGCACACCGGCGCGAACGGCGTCTTCCAGGACTTCGACCGTGCCGGGGCACGTCATCACACCGGCTTGCGGGAAGGCGACGAGTTCGATATCCAGCCATTCACGCCATTTTTCGCGCATAGCCAGGACTTCGTTCAGGTGCGTGAGGCCGGTGCTGGCGTCGACGTCCACGTGACAGCGCATGGCGACGGTGCCGAACGACACCGTCTGACGCATCAGCGTGTCGGCACGCTGAGCCATTGGCGCTGCGGCGGCGATTTCCTGCTTCTCGGCCGCAAGGCGCTCGCGCAGGGTCGCCGCAGGGCGGTGCGGCCGCCAGCGATCGCCGACGAAGCTCTTGTCGAGATGGATGTGGCCGTCGACGAAACCGGGCAGCACGAGCTTGCCTTGCAGATCGATGATCTGTGCGCCGGTGGCGTCGGGGGTGTACGACTCGGGCGCGCCGACGTAGGTGAAACGTCCGTCGCGCACAGCGAGGGTGATGGGGTTGCCGTCGGCACCGACGGCGCCGACGAAAACGCGGTGAGTCATTGGAAACGCCTCTATGCTGCCCGGGGCCTCGCTGGCGCTGCCTCACAACGCGTCATGTCAACCGGTCGTGTGGAGGGGTGCAGCTGCGCTGCGGGGTCTCGTGGGGGGTGAAACTGCGGGGTAAGACTTACAAGATAGCGAACCGATCCAGCATCGACAAATTAAATATCAAAATGCATGCCATTCAATTTCTAAATAGTTGGCGGAGGTGCTGCACTGCGCGATGGGCGACAGGCGAACGCATCACGGCACGACGATTTGCAGCGACAAAATGAAGCGCCCGAGGACGTTGGCGTCGCGGTCGGTCACCGTGGCCTCGACATTGACGTCGGCTGTCCCACGGGCGATCACCTCCGCCGCCCAGTAGGCGTCCGGCGCTTCGCGCGCAACAGGTTCCTCGGGCTTTCCCGATTGAGGCGCGTACCGCGAGGCGTGGCTTTCGACGTGCAGGCTCGCTCGTCCCAAGGTGGCTTCGTCGGCGAGCACGAATTGCAGTAACGCCGCGTGTTCGCCGCGCATCGCGAGCGGTGTCCAGCGCAGCTTCAGCCGGGTGCCGGGTTGCGCATCGATGACCCATTTTGCGCCGTGGGTACCGCTCAACGCTTCGGCGTTCGGCGCCAGTGCGTAGTAAGCATCGTCCGGGGCGGACTGGGGCTTCCCGTCACTCACGGATGCGCGGTCGAGTAGCGTCACCGTATCGACCACGAGCAAGACGTCGGTGCCGGCGGCGCTGCGGGCATCGTCCCCGGTATCGCCGCAGGGCTTCGCTTCGGACATGGAGGCTCCTTGCTGTGGGCCGCGACGACCGCCACTCGTTGCGCGCCATAAAGCGCTAAAGACGCACAACAAATGGCGGACCGGCATGATGACGTGGCGACTCAATGGTTGCGAATGGTGATGAACGGATCCCACTGATAGCAGCCGCAGACATTGCCGCTACGGTCGAGAATCATGAACTGGAAGTGGTAGGTGACGCGTCCGGTCTTGAGCGTCTCGCTCGACCAGAAGTAGTTCGAGCAGGATTGCTTCTTCGGTTTGGTCGGGTCCGGCGGGTTCGGCACGGGGATCGTGACCTCGGCCTCGCGCGGGGAGGGCGGAGAGATCAGCTCGTTGCCCTGATTGCCCACGAACTTGTAGAAGATGCACGACTGTTCGAAACCCAGCGAGAGCGAGCATTCGCGCCACCGGATGACATCGCCGACCGTGGCCGCGACGTCCAGTTCGCCGCCGGCCTGCCCACTGACCACATTGCCCTGCGTCACGATCATGAAAACGTGCTTGAAGTCGATGACCGGCGGATTCGCCATGCTGGAATTCTTGCCGTACCGGTCGACGATGGTCTTGGTGTCGATGCTTACCAGCACATCGGTAATTTGCGACATGTGAGTCTCCACGAAAGGCTGAATTGAATGCCGTCGATGAGAACGACGACGGCGCCGAATTGACGAAACGACGGAGCGTTTCTGTTGTGGAGGGTAGGCAGCGGTGGCGGATGTTCAACCTCGCGACGGATGCGCACTATTAGTGACACCTCCGCGCGAAGCGGCGTCGCGTCTGGATTGGCACTTGCGGCCCGGGCGCTGACCAATCGACGAATTGGAAGGGGACAGACAAAAGAAAAGCCCATGCGCGCGGGGCGGGCATGGGCTGGGTGCGGGCGACGGGTGGTGCGCGCGCGAGATCAGTCGTCCTTGCGGCTGTGTTGCAGACGTTCGAGTACGTGGATGCTCAGGCGTGCCGTGTGGCTGCGCATTGCGTTATAGGCCGCTTCGGCATCGGCGGCCAGCACGGCTTCCACCACGCGGTCGTGTTCGTCGAACGACACGGTGAAACGCTCTTCGACGTCGGACTGCGCCGCCCGGAACGGGGCGAGCCGTTCTCGATGGCTGTCGATCAGGGCCATCAGCGTCTTGTTCTGCGTGCCAGCGCTCAGCAACTGGTGGAACTCGCGGTTGAGCGCGAGATATCCGGCTTCGTCGCCCGCGTCCATGCATTGCTTGCTCTGGACGTGAATCATCTCCAGTTGTTTCTTCTGCATGGCGCTCATGCGCTGTGCACTCAGTCGGCAGCAAAGCGCATCGAGTTCGCACATCGCTTCGAGCATGTCGGACAGGTCGTCGACGCTGATGCTTGCGACGACCCCCCCCTTGTGCGGCGTGAGTTCGATGAGGCCGCGGGCGTTCAGCTCGCGCAGCGCTTCGCGAATGGGCGTGCGCGACGCCTTGAAGCGCTCGGCCAGCACGACTTCTTCAAGCTTCTGACCGGGGGGCAGCCGGCCGTCGATGATTTCGCCCGTCAATACGCGGCAGATCCGTGCGGCAATGGTTTCGGCCATGCTGGTTTATCTCGCTCCGTAGATGCGTCGTTTGGGTCGGATTGTATACATGCGGATTATACGAGTATTTTTCCTCATGTTCTCGTGTAAAAAGGGCGCAACGCCATAAGGGACGGGGTCTGATCGATTTTCGGAACGATGGGAAGCTCGACGTGCATTCAAAAATACGTTTTTGAATGCAATGTGCTGAGATAGTATACATAAGCCATTCGCCGGAGGAGCCGGCGAGGCCTATCACCTCAATCCGAAGGAGACATTCATCATGGCCAAACTGCGTCACATTGCGCTTTCCGTGCCGGACCCCTGGAAGGCGGCCGAGTTCTATATGCAGGCATTCGATTTCAAGAAGGTCGGGGAGACGGACTCCTCGCTCGCCCGAGGCGTCTACCTCTCGGACGGCGTCATCAATCTTGCGCTGCTCAACTATAAGAACGACGAGGCGGCAGGCGATCGCGGACGCGAGTTCGTCGGCCTGCATCACATCGGGATCTGGGTGGAAGACGTAGCCGCCACGCGCGCGAAGATCGAAGCGGCCGGTGGGCGCTACTACATGGGCGAAGTGCCGGTGAAGAGCAACATCTTCTACGAGGTCAAATTCTTCGACCCGAACGGCGTGATCTTCGACGTCACCGCGCACGGCTGGGGCGGCGCTTCGAAAGACGGCACGGGTAACGACAACGCACCGAAGCTGCGCCACGAAGGCCTCCAGGCCGACCGCAGCGGACTTTGATCCGCGCGCTGCGCATCTCGATATTCCCCACGTTAGTGCCTCAAATCGCCGCCGGCCACCTCGCGTGCATCGCGCCTGGTGTCTCGGCGGCGATTCATCATCCGAAGTCCTAAGGGGTAACCCGCTATAAAAAAATAGCCCGTTTGTATAAGCAAATAGCAGTAGAAATTCAATTTCTTTGATATGTATAATCCATCGAAAGATTGTATACATACAACGGGCGAGCGGCAGACATCCCGGCAGTTAAACAGGGGAGGCGTCGCAAATAAAACGAGAAACATCAGGAGACAGCATGAAGAAGCGAGTGTTGTGTGCATTGCTGCTGGGTGCAATGCAGGGCGGTGCGTATGCGCAGGCTTCCGGGGGTGTCACGCTCTCGGGGTTTATCGACCTGAACATGGAGCAGCTGTGGGGGTCGGGCGCAAATGGCGGCAAGGTCACGAGAATGTCCAGTGGTGGGCTGAACAACTCGCGATTCAACCTGAGCGGCTATGAAGAACTCGGTGGCGGAAACCGCGCGTTCTTCACGTACGAGCCGATGTTCTCGGCCAACAACGGCACACAATCGGCGCAGGCGCGTCAATCGTTCGTCGGGATCAAGGGGCCGTGGGGCGATCTGTCGCTGGGCCGTCAGTTCACGCCGTCGTACTGGATCGCGGGTTATGCCGATCCGAGCTGGGCGGCCGACTTCAGTATGGTCAACAACATGGAGTTCTTCTACGCGTCGTATCGCGTCGACAACTCCATCCAGTACAAGACGCCGACCTGGTACGGCCTGAACGCGCGCTTCATGGCGACGACCGGTGTGGGCGACGGCACACGCTCCGGCCGCTTCTACTCCGCTGCACTCGAATATCGCCAGGGCGGCATTTTCCTCGGTGCGGTCAGCGAGTTGCAATACACGCGTGACATCTATTCGTCGAGCCAGATCCGTTCGTCGCGCGACAACTACTTCGCGGCGACGTACAAATTCGGCAGCGTCGAGCCGACCCTGATCTATCACACGTACAACGGTTACTACGCCTATCCCCCGTACGTCGCCTTCAACGTGCGCGGCTGGGACATTCAGGCAGGCGTGCGTTATGCGCTTACCGACCGCCATCGCTTCTACGCGAGCTTTGTCCACCGTCAGGACGACGACAACAAGGCGCTCTCCAACGCCAACGGCTTCGTCGTCGGCTACATGTACGGCTTGTCCAAGCGCACCACGCTTTACGCGACCTACGCTCGCGTGCAGCACAGCAACGACACGACGGTTCATTACCCGGTGACGTTCCAGGTGACGCCGACCGGCACGCAGAACCCGTCGGGCGTGCAGTTCGGTATTCGTCACGCGTTCTGACGCAGACGTCATACGCCATCCGCTTTTCAGTAATACGCCGCCGGCGAGGGTCGTTCACAGCGCCGGCGAGAAGACTTTTGAGACGAAGGAGGAAGACATGTTTCGCATGCAGACACGCGGTGCAGCCCCCGCCATGTTGACAGCCACGGCAGTGCTCGCGGCGCTCACGATGACGCTCGCCGCGCACGCTTCGGCCCCTGAGAGCGCGCCGGTCGCACAGCCGGCCGCCGCAGAGAATCCATCGGGCACGCCCGGCACGCCGAACGTCAAGGACCCGTATCTGGCCGGATGGTTGCGCCTCACGCCGGATCGCGAACCGAAGCCGCTCAAGGCAGGCGTCGACTATGGGATGGACCCGGCCACCGGCAAGTTCATCTGGCCGAAGGCGTCGCCCGAAATTCACACGGGCCAGCGCTTCCCCGGCGAACTGACCACGTGGGACAAGAAGAGCTATTCGAAGAACGTGAAGGTGCTGGCGTTCTATCCGGGCGTCGATTCGCCGTTCCACGCATGGAACAACATCGCCGACTTCAACGGCAAGCGCTATCTGTACATCCACGACCGCGACTATCTGCGCATCATGGACGTGACCGATCCGGCCAACGGCAAGGTCGTCTATTCGAAGGGCGGCGTGTGGGGTCCGAAGGGATCGAGCGAGAAGTTCGACGCCAACAACGTACAGGACTACCTCGGCGGTGCCACCATCGTGTGGAACAAGAAGCTGGGCAAGCCGATCCTCGTCGCGTCGTTCGAAATTGGCCGCTATGGACTGATGCAGGACAAGTCGAAGCAACCGGACAAGGTGGCGGCGCAACGCAATTACAACTCGCTCAAGGGCTTCAAGGTCTTCGTGATGGATGGCCCGCTGCCGTCCGACTGGAAGCTGATCGCCACGCGCACGACCGACTACAAGCATCCGAATGCGCCCGTCGGCCAGCAGCAGGGTTCGGGTTCGCTCGACTCGCCGGAGTTCTACGGCGGCAAGTACATGATTCTCTCGTCCGCGCCGGACGACAGCTACGCACTCACGGAATATCCGAACTATCTCTACTCGCCGGGTTACCAGGTGTGGGATATGTCGGACCCCGCGAATCCGAAGTTCATCTCGCAGATTTCCGTGCCGGGCCAGATTCTCGGCAACGAGGAGCATGAGCAGGCCTATCTGCAAAACCCGCGCGCTGGCAACCGTACGTCGTGGATGGGCTCGCGTATGCCGATCTTCCTGCCCAAGCCGCTGGAGCAGGGTGGCAAGGTGGGCTTCGGCGCGATGGGGGGTCTCGGACTGTGGTCGTTCGACCTGAGCGATCCGGCACATCCGAAGGTCGTGGGCAACGTGAACACGGCACCGAGCTTCGCCGGTACGGAGTACGACAACGCCGACGTCAGCCAGTACGAGCGCACCGGTTACGTGCTCACCAGCGGCTACCCGATGAATCGCGACTGCTACGAGCCGTACAAGGACATCTTCGTCGTCGACGCGCGTAATCCCGCGAAGATGAAAGTGGCCGGCAAGCTGCCCGAGCCGGAAGTGCCGGAAGGCGCGCCGTTCACCAGCTTCTGTCAGCGTGGCGGCAACTACGGTCCCAAGCGTTCGAACTCCATCGGTCAGCCTGGCACGTGGCGTCAGGGCATCGTGCCGTACTCGTTCTACAACGCGGGCGTGCAGATTTTCGACGTGAAGGATCCGACCAAGCCGCGCATCGCCGGTTACTTCGTGCCGGGTCTGGCCGACGAGACGGAACTGCCGGTCTACACGCTGGGTAAGGGCGTGTTTGCGATGTACACCGAGTACGACCGCAACATCATGTGGGCCTTCACCGAGAACGGTGCCTACGCGCTGTCGAGCCCGTTGCTGGGTGAGCCGGTGATGGGTGCGCCGGCGAAGCCGTACCCGGCACGCTAACGAACGACTATCGAACGATTCGACGTCAAGGACGGCGCGACCGGATGCATAGGTTCGTGCCGTCACCGCCGACTTCACAGGGCCTCCAAAGCGTGAAGTGTTGAAGCGGGCAACCTCCGATGGTCTCCCGGTTGCCCGCTTCTTTTTTTGCTTCTTTCTTATTTCGACGCGTTGCGATGTCCGACGGAGTTGACGGCGGCCGGGAGCGGCGTGCCAGCGAGATGGGCGCGTACGTTGGCCAGCAGCAAGTCGATCTGTGCTTGCTGTGCGGCGGGAGAGCGGCCTGAGATATGCGGTGTCAGCACCACGTTCTCAAGCATGCGCAGGGCGGAAGGCACCTCGGGTTCGGTTTCGAAGACGTCGAGCGCGGCACCGGCGATTACGCCATCGCATAGCGCTTCGATGAGTGCCACGGTGTCGACCACGCTGCCTCGGGCCACATTGATGAGAAAGCCGTGTGCGCCCAGACGTGCCAGCACGTCGGTGTTCACGAGGTGATGCGTGGCCGGGCCGCCGGGACAAGCGAGTACGAGGAAGTCGCTCATGTCGGCCAGTGTGCCGATGTCGTCGAAGTGCTGCCAGCGACAGTCCGTGCGCGCCGTGCGCGTGTGATAGCCGATGGTCATGCCGAAGGCTTCTGCGCGTGTTGCGATGGCTTGTCCGATGTTGCCGAGGCCGACGATGCCGAGTCGTGCGCCGCTCAGCGTGGGACGCGGTGCGCGATGTTTCGCCCAGCCGCCGGCTTTCACCGCGCGGTCGAGCGTGACGAGCCCGCGTGCGCTGGCAAGCATCAGCGCGAGCGCGTGATCGGCGACGGTCTCGCCGTTCGTGTTCGGCGCGTGGGCTACGGCGATGCCGCGCTGCGTCGCCGCGGCCACGTCGATGTTTTCAAAGCCCGCACCGAAGGCGCAGACGAGTTCGAGTTGCGGTAGCGCATCCATTTGCGCCGCCGTGAGGCCAGTCGTGCCGTTGGTCAGCGCGAGCCGAACGTGCGGCGTGACGGGGTCGCCAGCGTTGCAAAGTTGGCTCGCGTCGAGGTCGTGCAAACGCAATCCGGCAGCAAGCAATTGCGCGCGGGCGAGGGGTTCGAGCGGGATGAGATTGAGCAGCAGCGGCGTGTCGTTCATGGGTCTTAATCGTCTCGACGAGATGGATTGAAAAATAAAATACAAATCAGTTGCTATGTATACATATGCTATGTATTGTGTTTCAACATAGCAATCAAAAAGACAACCGATGCGTGAAAACGAGATCGGTTACCGATGGAAGACAAGGAGGAAGGTGTGACCTGGTTTGGATTGGCAACTTATGAATCGCTGGCGCCGGGCGCCGTGGCCGCGCGTCGTACGGCACTGGTGCAGCACGGTCGTCTGTATGACCTCGAAGCGGTGCTGCGCCACATGGGCGCGGGTGCAGAAGACGGCCTCGCGTCGGCGCAGGACCTGACGGCGTTGCTCTCGGACTGGTACGTGCATGGCGAAGCCGTGTCGGCCGCTGTGCGTCGTGCGCTGGACGCGGGCGTTCCGGCCAAGGTGGGCGCGCTGGCCACCGACAGCTACCGCCTGTGCGTGCCGTATCAGCCGGGCCGCATCTTTGCCACGGCGTCCAACTTCTACGAACACGCGGCGGAAATGGGCACCAAGCTCGCGCCGCGCAGCGAAAGCTCGCCGTACATGTTCATGAAGGCCGAGACAAGCGTGACCGCGACGGGCACCGACGTGGTCCTGCCGCCGCATGCCGAGCGCGTCGACTGGGAGGTCGAACTGGCCGTGGTGATCGGCCGTCCGGGCCGTCACGTGCCGGTCGAACGGGCGCATGAATGGATCGCCGGTTACACCGTCATCAACGACGTGAGCGCGCGGGATTTGAATCGTCGCACCGACTATCCGTTCACGCACGACTGGTTTCGCGGCAAGAGTTTCGATACCTTCGCTCCTCTGGGGCCGTGGTTTGTGCCGCGCGACGTCATTCGCGATCCCCAGAACCTGCGCATGACGCTGTCGGTCAACGGCGAGTCGATGCAGGACGACACGACGGCAGGAATGATCTTCAACATTGCGGAGCAGATCGCTTACCTGTCGGAAATCCTCACGCTCAAGCCCGGCGATCTGATCGCCACGGGCACGCCGACCGGCGTGGGTATGGGGCGTGGCGTGTATCTCAAGGCGGGTGACGTGATGGTGGCGGGTATCGAGGGCATCGGCGCCATCGAGAACCGCGTCGTGGCACAACGCAAATAAGAAAGACCGCTCATGTGGCGGTCAGGAGGAGGCAGCAATGCAGCAGTGGCAGTGGACCCGGCGCTGGTGGACGGCGCTCGCATGTGCCAGCACGATCGGCACGGCAGGGATTGTCGGCGCAGGCGCGTTGTGGGCGACGCCGGTCGCCGCACAGGACAAGGTCAAGTTCAACCTCTCATGGCTGCCGCAGGGCAGTACCGGCGGCGTGCTCGTCGCGATCAACAAGGGCTATTACCGCGAGGCGGGGCTGGAGGTGTCGGCCATCGTCGGTCACGGCGGGCAACGCACCGTCAATGAAGTCGATCAGGGTCTGTTCGAATTCGGCTACGGCGATCCGATCAGCGTCATGCTCAATCGCGCACAGGGCGGCAAGACTCGCATGGTCGGTTCGATCAACGCGGTCTGGCCCGGCGCGATCTGCTACCTCGCGAAGCCCGGACGCACCATCACCAAACCCGCCGACCTGAAAGGCATGTCGATGGGTGGTGGCGGCGCGTCGCCGTTGCAGAACATCGTGCCGGCGTGGCTCAAGGCGAATGGCCTGCCGCCCACCGCCGTGAAGCTGCTCCGTCTCGATCCGTCGACGATCAATCCTTCGTTCCTGCAAGGGCGTGTGGATCTGACCGAATGCTGGGAAGGCGCGAATCTGCCGGTGCTCAAGTCACTGGCGTCGAAGCAGGGCCGCGAGATCGGTTCGCTGCGCTACCGAGATTTCGGGCTGGACATGGTCGGCAACGGCATCGTCACGACCGAAACGATGATCGCGCAGAAGCCGGACGTGGTGCGTCGCTTTGTGCAGGCGACCTACCGGGGCTATGCCTGGATGCGCGAGCACCCGGATGAGTCCGCCGGTGTGATCGTCTCGCAGTACCCGATGCTCGACAAGCAGGTCATGGTCGAACAGATTCGCCAGATCGGCGTGCTGGAGACCGATAGCGAGACGAAGGGTCACAAGCCGGGCTGGCTGCCGGTGCCGCGTATGGAGTCCACCGCGAAGTTCGTGCGCGATGCCTTCAATCTCGCGCCGACGCTCAAAGCCACCGACATCTATACCAATCAGTTCGTCGAGTGATTCCCGGTTGCTGGGAATCCGATCGAGATCCCACGCGAATGGTTGAACTGTTGCAATGCAAGGAGTGGAGATGACAAGCCCCAAACCCAAACTCAATCCGAAGCGTCTCGGCCATCTGGTGCTGGTCGTGCGCGATATTCAGAAGTCGGTGAAGTTCTATACCGAAGTGCTCGGCCTCACGGTCTCCGACTGGATTGACGACCAGATGGTGTTCCTGCGTGCGGGCAGCGATCACCACGATCTGGCGCTCTCGCAGATTCCGAAAAACTCGCCCGATATCGACGATCTGCCGCGCTACGGCCGTCCCGGCATGGAGCACTTCTCGTATCTGGTCGACAGCGTCGAAGAGATGGAGAAGGCGGTGGAAGTGCTGCGTGCGCACGAGGTCGAGATCGTGCGCGGCATCGGTCGCCACGGCCCCGGCGCGAATTACTTCCTTGTGTTCAAGGATCCGGACGGCAACAACGTCGAGCTGTATTGCGAGATGACGCAGATCGACGCCGAGCATCCCTACGAGGCGAAGGTGTGGGAGCGCAACATCGAGAGCTTCGACCGGTTCCGCTTCGAGCGTTTCGTCGTGCCGCCCCCGCCGGGGATGGTCAAGGAGAAGTCGGGCGGCAAGGCTTAAGGCCTCGCCCATCCGGAGGAGACATTCGAATGAAACGCATCGCACAGACGATCGTATTCTGGGGCGTGTTGCTCGCCCTGTGGGAAATGGCCGTGACGTACTTCAAGGTGCAGTCGTACCTGATGCCGCCGCCCTCGGCCATCTTTCGCGCCGCGTGGGAAGTGCATCCGCAGATGCTGGCGGACACCTGGGTGACGACCGTCGAAGTGCTGACAGGGTTCGTCGCGGCCGTCGTTGGCGGACTCGTGATCGGTGTGGTCATCAGCTACAGCGCGTTCGCGCGCCGCACGCTGTACCCGCTCGTCACCGCATTGCAGAGCATGCCGAAGATCGCGCTCGCACCGCTCATGATCGTGTGGTTCGGCTATGGCTTCGGGTCGAAGCTGGCGTCGACGTTCCTGTTCGCCTTCTTCCCTGTCGTGGTGGCGACGATGGGCGGTCTCGCGTCCGTTGCCCGCAATCTCGACGAGCACTTCCGTGCGCTGGGGGCAAGCCCGTGGGACACGTTCTGGCGCTTGTACCTCCCGGCGGCGCTGCCTGCGTTTGCCGACGGTCTCAAGATCGCCATGCCGCTCGCGGTCATCGGCGCCATCGTCGGTGAGTTCATCGGGTCGGAAGAAGGGCTGGGGCATCTGATCGTGTTCGCATCGGCTGCCGCACGCACCGACGTGATGTTCGCGGCGATTCTCATGGTGACGTTGCTGGCGGTGGTGCTGTATTGGGCCATCGAACGGCTGGCGCGGTTTGTCTGGTGGCGGGGGATCAACGTATGAGCGGTCTGACTAATTCGAAGGCGACTATCGTGACGCCGTTGCATTCGACGCGCGCTGCTGAAGCGCCGTCTGCGGCCCCCCAGACGTCGGACGCCATGATCGAAGTGCGCCACATCGACAAGACCTTTCCGGCGAAGAACCGCAAGACTGCGCCGGTGAAGATTCTCGACGACGTGTCGCTCTCCATCGCGGACCAGGAGTTCGTGTCGATCCTCGGCACGAGCGGCTGTGGCAAAAGCACGCTGCTGCGCATCGTGGCGGGGTTGGTGGCGCACGACGGCGGCGAAGTGCGTGTGGCCGGTCAGCGCGTGTCGCGTCCGGTGCCCGAGATCGGCGTCGTCTTCCAGACGAGCAACATGCTGCCGTGGCTCACAGTGCGTCAGAACCTGTTGCTCGGCACCAGCCTGCGCAAGATTCCGAAGGAGAAGAGCGAGCCGCGCGTGGCGGCGCTGCTGGAGATGCTGGGACTCGCGCAGTTCGCCGACCACCATCCGCATGAGCTGTCCGGTGGTATGCGTCAGCGCGCGTCCATCGGCCAGATTCTGGCGCTCGAACCCAAAGTGCTGCTCATGGACGAGCCGTTCGGTGCGCTCGACGCGCTCACCCGCGACAACCTGAACGTCGAGTTGCTGCGCATCTGGCAGGAGCATCGGCAGACGGTGTTGCTCGTCACGCACAGCATCGAGGAAGCGGTGTTCCTGTCGGATCGCGTGATCGTGATGTCGGCGCGTCCGGGCAAGGTCGAGCAGGAAGTGGTGATCGATCTGCCGCGTCCGCGCTCGCCGCAGACGATCAAGCAGCATCCGCGCTACGCCGGGTACATCGCACAGCTTTCGCAGTTGATGGGGGTCTATTGATGGACGGACAGACGTCAGCCGCCGCCGAGTGGGAAGTCGCGCGTGCGCTCATGCGGGTGCTCGGTCCCTCGTGGACCGACGATATCGCCGCCGGACGCCGCGCTGTGCTCGACACCTACACGCCGTTGCTGGCGAAGGCGTCGACGGAAGACTTCACCGTCGTGCGGGATATAGCCTACGGCCCGCATACGCGGCACCGGCTCGACGTCTACCGTCCAACAGCATCAACAGCACCGGACGGACCGACGCGTGCCCCCGCACCCGTCGTGGTGTTCGTTCATGGCGGCGGGTTCGTGCGCGGTGACATGAACGCCAACACGCAGATCTACGGCAACGTGCCGCGCTACTTCGCGCGTCACGGCTGCGTGGCCGTCAACGTGGAATATCGGCTCGCACCGGAAGCCACGTTCCCGGGCGGCGCGCAGGACGTTGCGCTGGCGATGCGATGGGTCCGCGAGCACATCGCCGGTTACGCAGGCGAGGGCGGCGCGGACTTGTCCCGCATCCTGTTGATCGGACATTCGGCGGGCGGCTCGCACGTCGCCAGCTATCTGTGCGATCCGCGTGTTCGTCCGGCGGCACCTGAAGTGGCAGGGGCCGTGCTGATCAGCGCGCGGCTGCGTGCCGACGTATTGCCGGACAATCCGAACGCGCCGGGCGTCATCGCTTACTACGGCGAGGACGCGGCGCGTTATGAAGCGGACGCGCCGATGGCGCACGTCGATGCCATGCCGGTGCCGGTGATGACGGTCGTTGCCGAGTTCGAGAATCCCCATCTCGACACTTACGCGCTCGAATTCTGTCATCGGCTCGCCAAGCGCGATGCGCACGCGCCGCGCTTCATTCAAGTGCACGACCACAACCACACGTCGGTCGTTGCGCATCTCGACACGGGCGACGATTCGCTCGGCCGCGAAATTCTGCAATTCCTGCACGAAATCAACCCATCGCCCTGATGCGGTCCGTGCCTGCCTGAATCGCTGAACGGGGACGTTCGGCGACGGCAGCGCCGCAACTCTCTCCCTCTCTCTTAGGAACTGTCATGGTCGATCACGAATTGACCGGGGCGTTTGCGCCCGTCGTCACGCCGTTTCACGCGGATCTGACGCCGGATGCCCCCCGTTTTCTCGCGCATTGCGAATGGTTGCTCTCGCAAGGTGTCGGTCTCGCGCCGTTCGGCACGAATAGCGAAGCGAACTCGCTCGGACTCAGCGAGCGCATGGCGTTGCTCGACCTGCTCGTCGACAACGGTCTCGACACGCGCCGCATGCTGCCGGGCACCGGTTGCTGCTCGTTGCCGGAAACGGTGGCGCTCACGCGTCATGCGGTCGAGCGCGGCTGCGCTGGTGTGCTGATGCTGCCGCCGTTCTTCTACAAGGGCATCTCGGACGGCGGTCTGTACGACTACTACGCCCGCGTGATCGGGCAAGTGGCCGATGCGCGTCTGCGGCTGTACCTGTATCACATCCCCGCGCTGTCGGGCGTGCCGATCACGCTGCCGGTGATCGAGCGGCTGATTCGCGACTTTCCGCAAACGGTTGTCGGCATCAAGGACAGCTCGGGCGACTGGAACAACCTGAACGCCATGCTCGACGCCTTCTCCGGCTTCGGCATCTTCCCGGCGTCCGAGTCGCTCGTGTCGCGCGCGTCGGCCAAAGGCGCGAAGGGGTGCATTTCGGCGACGGTCAACGTCAATCCGCAAATCATCGGACGGTTGTGCCGTGAGTGGGCGGGTGACGGGGGCGCAGCGCTTCAGGCGCAAGCGGACGCCGTGCGCAGCATCGTGCAGTCGTACCCCATGATTCCGGCGCTCAAGGCGGTGCTGGCGTCGCATCGCGACGACCCCTCGTGGTCGCGCGTGCGTCCGCCGCTCACGCCGTTGTCGGATGAGCAACACGAGCGGCTGCTTGCGCAGTTGGCCGCTTGTGGTTTCGCGTTGCCGGGTTAAGCGACGATGCGCGGCGCGTTGCGGTATTGGTTCTCACGTCGACGGAACATGAGTCATACGGCACGTTCGGGGTCTGCGCGCGCTGGCGCGCGCATGCCCGGTGCGGTGCTGGCGATGGCCGTCGGATTCGGCGCTTGCGAGATGTCGCAGGCGCAGGTGCAGATCTATGGACATCTCACGCCGATGACGGACTGGGTCAGCGTGAGCGGACGTCAGGTGCCGGCCTCCGCGCCGCGTCCGACGCAAGCGCCCGCAGGCGCGATCAACGTGCCCGAGTTGAGCGGCACACGCATGCTCTCGAGCATTTCGTACTTCGGTATGCGAGGCAAGGAAGATCTCGGCGACGGCTATTCCGCGATCTGGCAGATCGAAACGCCGGTCTCCATCGACGGCAAAGCTACGGGCTCCATCGGCGGGCGCAACTCGAACGTCGGGCTGAAGGGGCCGTTCGGCACGGCGTTTATGGGCAACTGGGATACGCCGTATCAATGGTCGACGCTCTCTGTCGGCTCGCCGGTGCGTAATCCCTACACGGGCGACCTCAGCACGATCCTGAGCAATCCCGGCTTCAACGTGCCGAATACGACGACGCAATCGGGGCGCGTCAACAACGCATCCGATGCGACGTTCAACCGGCGTCAGGGCAACAGCCTTCAGTACTGGACACCCGAGTGGTACGGGCTGCAAATGCGGTTCTCGTACTCGCTGTCGAACGGCAGCGTGTCGACACCGGCAGGCAGCATTTCGCCACAGGTCTTCGGTGCCGGGCTGGAGTACGTGAACGGTCCGTTGCGCGTGCGTTACGCGTACGAGATGCACAAGGACTACTTCGGTCTCGCGTGGCTCGGCGCACCGGCGAGTGCAAATCCGTCCAACGCCGGCTCACGTGCCACGGGCTCTCGCGACGACGGGCACAAAGTGCTGGTCGTCTTCACGTACGCCAACACAAAGTGGGTGGCGGGCTGGGACCGGCTGACCTATCGCACGGACGACGGCACCAGCGGCAACCTCAACCACTACCGACGCGACGCCGTCTACGCGATGGTCCAGCACTTCTTCGGTGGTGGCCGCCATTCGGTCTGGCTCGGTGGCGGCTATGCCATGAACGGCTCGTGCTCGCGCGTGGGCGGTGCGATGTGCAGCACCGCTGACCTCGGCGCGACGCAAATGAACCTCGGCTATCGCTACGACTTCTCGAAACGCACCGACGTCTACCTCGCCTATTACCAGGTCATCAACCGGGCGTGGGGCAGCTATGGCTTCTCGCCACGTCCGAACTTTAGCGCCACCAATGGCGGTGCCGCGCCGCCAGGGGCGCACTACCGGGGCATCGGCTTCGGCATCGAACACACTTTTTAGTCATTTCAATACCGCAATAGCGAAGTAACGCAAGGAAGATAGGAGACGATCTTGAGTACGACACAACCGGGCTTCGACAGCATTGTCGAGCGAGAAAAGGGACTGCACCGCGGCCTCACCAGCGGGCAGCTATCGATGATTGCGATTGGCGGTGCCATCGGCACTGGCCTCTTTCTGGGCAGCGCGTTCGCCATCGGCTTTGCCGGGCCGAGCGTCCTGCTGAGCTATGCCATTGGCGGTGCGATTGCGCTGCTGCTCATGGGCTGCCTCGCGGAGATGACCGTGGCGCATCCGACGTCCGGCTCGTTCGGCGCATATGCCGAGCACTACATCGGGCCGCTGGCCGGGTTTCTGGTGCGCTACGGCTACTGGTCGTCGATTGTCTTTGCCGTCGGCACGGAAGTCACGGCGATTGCCGTCTACATGAAGTACTGGTTTCCGGCCGTGCCGGGCTGGTACTGGATCGTCGGCTTCTCGGTTGGCCTCATTGCGATCAATGCCGCGAGCGTCAAGGTGTTTGGCGCCGTCGAGTATGCGTTCTCGATGCTCAAGATCGTGGCCATCGTCGCGTTCCTGATCCTCGGCGCGTACATCGTGTTCCGCGCCCCGGCGGAAAGCGGCATTGGACTGGCGAACTACACGTCGCACGGCGGCTTCTTCCCGAAGGGGGCGTGGGGCATGTGGGTGGCGGTGATCGTGTCGATCTTCAGCTATCTGAGCATCGAGATGATTGCCGTGGCGGCGGGCGAGGCACAGGACCCGCAGCGTGCGATCACGCGAGCCTTCCGCGCGACGATGTTCCGTCTGGTGTTCTTCTATCTGCTCACGCTGGCGCTGACGCTCGCCATCGTGCCGTGGAACGCCGCAGGTGAGGACGGCAGCCCGTTCGTGAAGGTGATGGCCGCGACGCATATTCCGGGCGCAGCGGGCGTGATCAATCTGGTGATTCTGGTCGCGGCACTCTCCGCGATGAACAGCCAGCTCTACATCACGACGCGCATGATGTTCTCGCTCTCGCGTGCGGGTTACGCACCGCGCCGCTTCGGTGAAGTCAGCCGCAACGGTGTGCCGGTCGCCGCGCTCATGCTCTCGACCATCGGCATTGCGCTGGCCGTGGCGCTCAACGTGCTCGCGCCGCAGGCATCGTTCACGCTGATGATGTCGGTCTCGATGTTCGGCGCGATGTTCACGTGGCTGATGATCTTCGTCACGCACCTGTTCTTCCGCCGTGCGCACGACGCGAAATCGCTGAGCTTCCGCATGTGGGGGTATCCGTACGCCAGTCTGGCGGGCGCATTGCTGATGCTGGCAACGCTCGTCACGACCTACTTCACCGACGAGTTCCGCATGACGCTGGTCTACGGCGTGCCGTTCGTCATTGCGTTGTCGGTGGTGTATGCCGTCTGGTACCGCCAGCGTGACGGCGCTGCCGCCGTCACGGCGCGCGAGCAGAGCCACTGAGGCCGCCGGGAAAGTATTAGGAAAGCGTCAGGAAGGATCGCGCCGCGCTGTGGACAGCAGCGCGGCGTCAAGCGAGGGTGGAGACGGCGGAGCGACTGACGGGCTTATGCCTTATGTGCGCCGTCCAGCTGGAGTGGATCGATCTCCAGCGCAGTGCGCTTGCGTACGGCTTCCGTAGCTGCGTTATCGCCGGTATCGCCGGTATCGCTGCCGGACGGACGCGCCGCATGCGCCGCATCGTTTTGCATGATGGACTGAAGCAACGTCATCAGATCGGACGTGCTCGACGCCGACAGCGGCGTGGTGACATCGCTCACCAGCTTGGCCATCTCATAGCGTTGCACTTGCGTCTTCTGGCTGGCCGAACGGCTCACCTGAGCGTGGGCGAGCAGGCCGTCGCGATAGCTCACGTCGACATTGCTCGACGCCGAATCCTGCACCTTCACATATTCGTAGTTCTGCGACTTCGGATCGCTCGTCAGTTGCAACGGCACCCCAGCCCAGAGCGAGCGGTGATAGCTCGCCGTCAGCGAGGCCTGCGTTTGCTGCGCAATCTTGCGGTTCAGCGTGTCGGTGCCGCCGATCTGGGTGCTCTGCGAGATCTGGTAATCGAAGCCGTCGACTTCCGACGGACGCATTGGGTTCGGCGATGTCTTGGTTTGCGACAACGAGGCGCTGAAGTCTGCCAGACCGCTCAGCGTGGCTTTGTCCGCGTTGCTAAGCGTGATGCGCGGCAGGGTGGGCGCGGGCGGGTAATGGCTGTTCAGACCGGTGAATGCGGCCTTGAACATGTTCATGAGCGACTTATCGCCGTTGCCTCGCGCCTGCGCCGTGTCGAAGCGGCCGAGCCAGGCGTCGAGTGCGGCGGCTTGCGCCTTCGGGCTGCCGATGGCTTGCAGGTTCTTCAGGTCGACGTTGACGTCGAACTTGCCGCTTGCTCCGTCGACATGCATCGAGCGTTGCGTGGCGTCCGCATGGAACACGAAGTTCTGCGGCGTGGTGCCGTTGGCGTTAAGCGTCGCCGACAGATCCACCGACGTGAGCACCGAGGTGTCGAAGCCTGTGAGTGCGCTGAAGTCCACGACCGGTGGCTGCTTGGCGAGGCCGTTAACGGCGTTCTGGAAAGCGTCGCCCAGCTTGCCGAGCTGATCGCGTTCGGCGTCGGTCAGCGTACCTTTCGTGACGGAAAACTCGACGGACAGGCCGTCGTCGCTACTGCCCAACTTGACGTTGACCTGAGCGCCACTCGCGGTCGTGACCGTCAGCGCGAACTGATTGTCGGCGCTCGTTTGCAGCTTGAACTGTTGCAATGCGAGGTCGGCGTCGGTGGCGGGCGTGGCAGACGTTGAGCGCACCACGCTTTGCGAGAACGACGTAGCACCCGTCGCGATGGCGGACATCAATTTCGATCCGAGCTGATCGAGGCGATTACCGAGCGAAGTCGTCGACAGGTTGCCGGACATCAGCAGCGAGATCGCGTCCGAGGGCAACTGCCGCCAGTTCAGCGCGGCACCGTTGGCGACCGGCTGGGTGTACGTCGGCCAGTTAGCGACCGGCGGGGTCTGCGTGAGCGTGACGCGGGTGGATTCGGCGACGGCCGAAGCGCCGGATCCAGCGGCACCCGTGCTGGACACCGCGCTTGGGCTGGCGGCCCGCGAGGCAATGTCGCTCGTCGTCAGAGGAATCAGGTTCGTTGCTGTGTTGATAGACGTCATCGGGGGGCGTGTCGTCGAAAGGGTTCTGGTAAGGCCCGGTAAGGAAATCAGGCCAATCCTATGCATTAACGACCCGAAGTCGCCAATATTTAGCGGTACCCCTCAAATTGCATGGGCCCGGGTGGCGGTCTCGGCGCAGCCTTGTCGCACAAGGCGCTTGCATCCGTCGCATCTCCCATGGCATGATGAAACATCAAAAGTTACATGAATGTGGAGCCGGCCATGCAACAAGACACCATCGCGATGTTCGACCAGCACGCGGCCACGTACGACCAGACCTGGAGCGCGATGACGCCTTTGCGCGACGCGCTGCAAATGGTGCTCGATAACGTTTTCGCGCCGCTGCCGTCGGAGGCGAACGTCTTGTGTGTCGGCGCGGGCACGGGCGCTGAGATTCTGTATCTTGCAGAGCGCCATCCGGGCTGGCGCTTCACGGCGGTCGAGCCGTCGGGGCCGATGCTGGAGGTCTTCCGCGGCAAAGCCGAGGCGCAGGGCATTGCGTCGCGGTGCGTCTTCCATCAGGGATTTCTCGACGCATTGCCCGAGAGCGAACCGTTCGATGGCGCGACGTCGATCCTCGTCTCCCAGTTCGTGACGGACCCGACTGAGCGGCGGGCATTCTTCCGTGCGATTGCCGACCGGCTGAAACCGGGCGGCTATCTCGCGAGTGCGGATCTGGCGTGCGACATGACGTCCGAGGCAGGGCGACGCCTGCTGGAGGTCTGGTTCAGCATGATGTCGGTGTCACCCGAGGCGCGTGATCGCGCGAAGGCCATCTATGGGACGCTGGTGGCTGTTGTGCCGCCGGAGGCGATGGACGACATCATCTGGGAAGGCGGTTTCGACGAGCCGGTGCGCTTCTTCCAGAGCGGCTTGATTCACGCGTGGTTTGCGCGTCAGGCGCTGTGAGCGGAGGCGACGATGAGAAGCGACAGCCGACTCTCACGCATGCTCCACGTGTTGCTGCATATGGCGCGGCACGACGCCCCGTTTACCTCCGAGCAACTTGCGCAAATGCTGCGCACCAATCCGGTCGTGGTCCGTCGCACGATGGCTGGGTTGCGTGATGCGGGATACGTTCGCTCGGATAAAGGACATGGGGGCGGCTGGACGATCGCCTGCGATTTGCACAAGGTGACGCTGCTCGATATCCACCGCGCGGTGGGTGGCCCGAACATCTTCGCCATCGGCGTGGAGAGCGATAACCCAGAATGCGCTGTCGAGCGCGCAGTGAATGCGGCGCTCGACGGGGCGTTGCGTGAAGCGGAAGCGATCCTTATCGCGAGGCTCGGCGCCGTGTCGCTCGCCGATCTGGCGCAGAACTTCGATGTGCTGTGCGCACAGCATGAGGCGACAGCGAATTAAACGATGATTGGGGGGAGCCCGGCATCGAAGTGGGTGCCCTCGTAGATGCCCTCGCGGCTGTCCAGCAAATCTAGTTCAGCCACGAATTCTTGGATTGTCGGCACCTCCGAATCCCCGAGATGCGACTTGTTGGGAAACGAGAACATCACCTTTTGCAAGGCTTCGACCCTCGATTCGGACGCGTCGCCGGACGGGCCAGCGAGCAAATGACGTGCGCCATGCCAAAGCAACGTGCGTCCGAACGGTCCGTATTCATGGACGCCCAATGCGAGTGACGGCAGCACGCTATCGAATGTTCGTGAGTTCGGTTCGACTTCGCCCGGCTCAAGCACGTTCAGGCGCGGCAATTCCAGACTTTCGAAGGCTTTTTCCCCGAGATACTGCTTCAGCGGTCTTTGCGTATTGCCGAGGGCGTTATCGAGAATTCGGTCCAGCAGCAGGACGTCTGGTGAGAATCTTGGAACCTCGTTCAGCCATTGCCGAATGCTGTCTGCGAAGTTGCGGGTCTCGGTTGGGGCGAGCGGCTTTGCACGCCTGTCGAGTTCCGTGAGTGCATTCCACGCGGCGTCGTGTGGCGTCCAAGGCTCGCCGGGCGAAGGCCGCGCTTCGATCGCGTCCTTTAGCGTGATGGATAGTGTTTTGATAGCAACGTCGTCCGCGCTATCGCGAATGGCGACGATGTTGGTGGGGAACGCCCCCTGAATTCCGTGCATACAACCCTCCAAAAGAATGTGGCGAGAGCTGTCTACTCTCTCGCCACGGAAGGGTTTGCGCTTATGGATTTGGCTCTTTTGCGACCGATTTACGACGGCTGCGCTGCGAGTTGCGCCTTGATAGCCGCTTCCGTCTTGTCGTAGTCGCCTTCGCCGAAGTGCGTGTAGACAATCTTGCCCGACTTGTCGACGAGATAGAACGCGGGCCAGTAGAGGTTGTCGTAGGCCTTCCACGTCGCATAGCGGTTGTCCTGTGCGACCGGGTACGTGATGCCTGCACGGCGTACCGCGTCCTGCACGTTCTTGGTGTCGCGCTCATAGGCGTACTCCGGTGTGTGCACCCCGACCACGACCAGCCCCTTGTCCTTGTACTTTTCGTACCACTGCTTCACATATGGTGTCGTGTGGATACAGTTGATGCACGAGTACGTCCAGAAATCGACCAGCACGACCTTGCCGCGCAGTTGCGACAGCGTGAGCGGCTGGCTGTTGATCCAGTTATCGATGCCGGTGAATTCGGGCGCGGTGCCCCCTGAGAGCGGCCGGGCCTGCGACGGCGCGCAAGCGGTCAGGCCGCTGAGGGCGAGGGCGACGAAGGCACTTCTGAGTAGCGTCAACATGGCAGTTCTTCTCCTGGGAACAGTGCAACGGTTTTGGTGAGTCGGTAGCCGTATTTGACTGTCCGCGCGTATCTGCCATGTGTGCAAAATGCAGCATTTCGGCAATAACGTGTATCGGGGTGGGGTCCAGATACATTGAGATACAAACGGGGATAGGGGGCGAGGGCCGATTGCGCTATAAAGCTCTCAACGACCGTGCCGCCGGCGCGGACTGACTCCGGGAGTTGATCCATGTCTGAAACGTTGCAAGGTTCCTGCCATTGCGGGGCCGTCCGATTTGAAGTTGTTACGCCGGTCGAGCCGGCCGCCCGCTGCAATTGCAGCTTGTGCCGCCGCAAGGGCGCACTGATGACGCCGCCGTTTCCCGAAGCGAATCTGCGTATTCTGTCCGGCAAGGACGATCTGACCCTTTATCAGTTCAACACTCGCCAGGCGCAACACTACTTCTGCAAGCACTGCGGCATTTACCCGTTCCATGCGTCACGCATGATGCCGGGGATGTGGCGCGCGAACATCGGCTGTCTGGAAGGCGTGGATCCGTATGCGCTGGAGTACTCGGTGTCCGACGGTCAAAAACACTCCGTGGTGGAGGACGCATGAGGCGCCTGCTTAGCCTGCTGGCATTTCTGGCGGGCGGTCTCAGTACCGAGGTCGTCCATCCGTTGCAATGCGATCTCGCGCCAGCAAGCCGTCGTTCGATGCCTGAGACGGAGCGCGCGCGACGTCGCAAAACCCCCGATCTGACGGGCGTCGGTGCCGGTCGTGAGTGTGAGGGCTCGTCGCTATAATCGTTCACATGGAAAAAATCGATCATGTGCTGATCGTCGACGACGATCGCGGGATTCGGGAGTTGCTCGCTGAATACCTGGAAAAGAACGGCATGCGCGTGAGCGTGGCCGCCAATGGACGTGAGATGCGCACCGTGCTGGCCGACGGCGCGCCCGATCTCATCGTCCTCGACCTGATGCTGCCCGGCGACGACGGCCTCGTGCTGTGCCGCGAACTTCGCGCGGGCAAGTTCAAGGCGGTGCCGGTGCTGATGCTCACGGCACGCAGCGAAGAGACGGACCGGATCGTCGGCCTGGAAATGGGCGCGGACGATTACCTTGCCAAGCCGTTCGCCGTGCGTGAGTTGCTGGCACGTATCAAGTCGGTGCTGCGCCGTACGCGCATGTTGCCGCCGGGCATGCAAGTCACGGAGACGGCCGAGATTCTGGGCTTCGGCGAATGGCAGCTCGACACGACGGCGCGTCACTTACTCGATACCGACGGCACACAGGTCGCGCTCAGCGGCGCGGAGTATCGTCTGCTGCGTGTATTGCTCGATCATCCGCAACGCGTGCTCACGCGCGATCAGTTGCTCAATCTCACACAGGGCAGACAGGCCGACGCCTTCGACCGGTCCATCGATCTGCTCATCAGCCGGTTGCGCCAGCGGTTGCGCGACGGCGCACGTGAGCCTCGTTACATCAAGACGCTGCGCAATGAAGGCTATGTGTTCTGCGCGGCAGTGACCGTCGTCGGCGCGCCTGAATGACTACCACCATGACACAAGGCCCCGCACCCGGGGCGATCCAATGGCACTGGCCGCGCTCGCTGTTCGCGCGGCTCGCGCTCATCCTGTTCGTCGGTCTGGCGCTCGCGCAGGCGCTCTCGTTCTGGCTCACCATGACCGAGCGCAATCGTGTGACGTCGAACATGATGAGCGTGTACATCGAGAGCGAAGTCGCCAGTTCTGTCGCGTTGCTCGATCATCTGCCAGCCGCCGAGCGCGCGCAGTGGTTGCCGCGTCTCGCGCGCCGCAGCTATCGCTTCGAACTCGGCACCGGTGCGACCGGCGGTAAGCCCGACGCAGGCGCGGCCGCGCAGGTCGCACGCGTCATCGAAGATGCCATCGGGGTGTCGTATCCCGTGACCGTCAATAGCGTGCCCGGCGACCCGGATCAGCTTCAGGCGCATCTGCGTCTGAGCGACGGCTCGCCGTTGACTATCGACGTCTTCCCCACGCCGACCTTGCCGCTCTCAGGCTGGCTGCCCGCGATTCTGGTCCTGCAACTGGTGTTGATTGCCGGGTGCTGCTGGCTGGCGGTGCGAGTGGCGACGCGCCCGTTGAACGCACTCGCGAAGGCGGCCGATACGCTCGGGCCTGATTTGCGTGCGGAGCGATTGAGCGAGGACGGTCCGTCGGAGGTGGCGCGCGCGGCGCGGGCGTTCAACGCGATGCAGGATCGCATCGGCGGTTACATGACCGAGCGCATGCAGATTCTCGCGGCCATCTCCCACGATTTGCAGACACCGATTACGCGCATGCGTCTGCGCGTCGACACGATGGACGACGAAACCTCGGCGGTGCGTCTCCAGCAGGATCTGAAGGAGATGGAGTCGCTGGTGAAGGAGGGGGTGACGTACGCCCGAACGCTGCACGGTGCTTCGGAAGCCCCTTGCAAGGTGGACCTCGATTCGCTGCTCGACAGTCTTGTCTGCGATTACGTCGATGCGGGGTCGCCCGTCACACTGACGGGGCAGGTGGGACAGCCGATCGTGACGCGTCCGCAGGCGTTGCGCCGCATCGTGGGCAACCTCGTGGACAACGCGCTCAAGTACGGCAGTGAGGCGCATCTCGACGTGGCGCGACGTGCCGGGGGGATCGACGTGATCGTCACCGATCGCGGTCCCGGCATTCCAGAGGACATGCTGGAGGCGGTCTTCGCGCCGTTCGTGCGCGTGGAGACGTCGCGCAACCGGCATACCGGCGGCACGGGGCTGGGGCTGGCCATTGCACGTCAGCTTGCGCAGGCGATGGACGCGACGCTCACGTTGCGCAATCGCGAGGGCGGCGGGTTGGAGGCGCGGTTATCGCTCAAGGCGTGAGCCTGAACGATGACTTAGGTGGCGACTTTGTATCGCAGTGTGTCTGACGGTGTCGCAGGTACTTACGATTGCACTCGACACCGCAGCGGACAAATCCCAGATACCTCCAATGGGTCTAATGGTTTCAACGGCGGCGCAGTCACACCACACCGCGCGTTACTTAACTGTTAATGACCTACATCCTTTGGAGTTACACCATGAAAGCCCTTCTGATCGCTGTTTCGCTCGCTACCCTCGGCACCGCTGGCGTTGCTTACGCTGCTGGCACGGATGAAATCCTGACGAGCACCGGCAATTCCCTGTCCGCCGCGCACTGGACGCCGGACAACGGTCCGACGCTCAGCACGGCACAAGTGCAGGCGCAGTTGAAGAGTGCCGAAGCCTCGGGCCAGATCGACCACCTGAACATGACGCTGTACAAGGGCGCATGAGGTGCCTGAAGTGCATCAATAGGCGATGCCGGGTACAAGTGCCCGGCATTGTCGAGCGGCTTGTTCGCCTGAAACGGGCTGGGTTCTGCCTCATGCAGATCTCAGCCCGTTTCACATTGGGCGAGAGGGTGACCGGGGAGATCGGCACATTAACGTTCAGGAGGTAGAATCGCGAACGTCGGTGGTCGAACGTAGTTGGCGACAGGCATTTGCCGAAGCGTGAAGTTTCCAGAAGAGTCGGACGTCTTCCTCAAGGGTGTTCCCAATGAGTCACGAACGTATTCCGGTAGCGAAGCAGGCCAAAGCACATGCGGACAAGGTGCGCAAAGGGAACGACGTTGGCCTCGGTTCTGCCCACATCGCGGACCACCGTCCGCCGCCGCTACAACTGAACGCGATTGCGCAAGGCAGCCCTCGCCACGCGCAGCACAAAGCCCTCGCGGATCAGATACGGGGCAACCAGACCGGTCTCCCTACGTCGCTCAAAGCAGGGATCGAATCACTCTCCGGCATGGACATGAGTCACGTTCGCGTGCACTACAACTCGTCCAGACCCGCGCAGCTTCAGGCGCATGCGTATGCGCAGGGTAGCGAGATTCACCTCGCACCGGGGCAGGAACGACATTTACCTCACGAAGCCTGGCATGTGGTGCAGCAAGCGCAGGGGCGTGTCCAAGCCACGGCACAGATGAAAGGCGAAGTGCCGGTGAACGACGACGTCGGTCTCGAAGGCGAGGCCGATACGATGGGCGAAGAAGCGTTGAAACATGGCGACGCGCTGGTACAGCGCCGTGCGGATGGCGTCGACTATGGCCGCGGTCGTAGGGTGGTGGCCGCCAACTCGGTGACCATTCAGAAGACGAAGCTCAAGAACACGGTGGGGACGCTGGGCGGTGCGACCGCGCTCGGACTGGCTGGCGCCGCCATCGGCAGTGTAGTCCCCGTGATCGGCACTGCGATAGGTGGTGCCGTCGGTGCCGTGGTGGGCGGCATCGGGGGCTATCTGGCGAGCAAGCCAACCATTTACGAGAATTCGCAAAAGGCAAATTACGCCAACGAACTGGCGACCTTTCATGCATTTCAGCTTCAACTTCAGCAGCAACAGGCGGCAGTATCCGCCTACGCCAGCGGCACCATCATTACCTACAGCACTGCCACCAGCGCGGCCTTTAATGCCCTGCTTCACGAGGGTAACGTCCTGTACACCTACGATAAGAACAGCGTGCTGAGAATCGGCAGCAATGCCGGACCGATCAAACACGCTATTGTCGCGGGCAATGAATCGGTGAAGGCTGCAGGGCACGCTCACGTCAGGCGCTCGCAGGCCAATATTAACTACGGAAACGCGGTGGATTATCAGGAGAAGATCGTCCGATTTACGGCTTTGAGAGACCAGCATCAGGTCGCTGCATTAGCCGTGAGCGGTCGATATCCGGACATGTCGTTGGAGGATGTGGCCAGACAACCCGATGTCACCGGGCAAGAAAAGGCAGACGTGCAGGCGTACAGGACCGGGCTGGAGCAGATCGAAGAATGGAGCGGGCAACTCGCAGAGCTCGACGCCGATCGTCAGCCGCTGGCTGTATCAAAGGCGAACGAGGTCATGCTCGACAACGAAAGCGGCCATTACCATCCGGGTAAATCGTCAAAGGACGAGGCTTTCGAGGGTTGGCACAACGCTGGCTATCCCAATACGAGCTGGACGTCGCACGGCGAGTAGCCCCTTGCGACTGCGGCGTGGGGACATCGATGGCACCCACATGCGTCAGTGAGACGACACGTATATCGCACCGGCGAACGCTTCCGGAATCGCAAAGCTCTCGCGCATGCGTTTCGTTTCGGCGGCGGGTGTCAGACCGAATAGTCGTTTGAATTCCCGGCTGAATTGAGACGGGCTGGTATAGCCCACGGCGTGGCTTGCCGCTTCGGCTGTCAGGTCCTGACGCACCATCAACAGCCTTGCCTGGTGCAGGCGTGTCGATTTGACGTACTGCATCGGCGAGACCTGCGTGATCGTCTTGAAATGACTGTGGAAGCTCGGCACGCTCATGCCTGCCTCGTCGGCCAGTTGCGTCACGTCGAGCGGTTGAGCATAACCGGCATGAATCAGACGTAGCGAACGGCCGATCCGGCCGAACTGGCCCCGCATCGAAAGCGCCTCGCGCATCGCGCCACCTTGTGCACCTGTGAGTACCCGGAAGTAGAGTTCACGCAGCAGACCGTGTCCGAGGACGGCAGCTTCGAGCGGGTCGCGCATCGCTTCTAGAAATCGGAGCACGGACGTTTGCATCCGCCCGTCCATCGGCGTGGACATCATGCTTTGCGGTGCGGCTTCATGGGCGGCAATCCCTTCCCGGTCGATCTGCGACGCCAGTTCTGCGGCCAGTGTGAAGTCCAGATGCAGATAGAGCGCGAGCAGTGGCCGTTCGCGCGTCGCATCCGTCTCCATGCTAAAGGGGACGGGGACCGAGACCGCGAGATAGTGGTCTTCGTCGTACTGGTACAACTGCTCCCCGAAATATCCCCGCTTTCGCCCCTGACACACGATCACGATGCCCGGGTCGTACAGGACCGGCGTGCGTGACAGCGCCCGGTCAGAGCGCAGGATACGGACGCTGGGCAGTGCCGTCAGGTTGTAGCCCTCGGCAGGCGCGAGGTCGCGCAACAGCGCAATTGTGCGCGAGCGCACGTCGGTGGCCACCGACGATGGCTTCTGCGAAGGCATCTTGGGTTTCATAGTTTTAGGCAAGAAAATCAGCGAATTTCGACTTAAACGTCGTTTTCAATGAGACTAGTATGCACCCATCGTTTAACGTTTGGGAGAGGCAACGATGTCATCAGGAAAGATCTTGCTCATTACGGGCGTGAGCAGCGGCTTTGGTCGCGCGCTGGCACAAGAGGCGCTTGCAGCGGGTCACAAAGTGGTCGGAACGGTACGAAGCGAGCAGGCAAAGCGCGACTTCGAATCGCTTGCGCCGTCATCGGCGTTCGGTCGCCTGCTCGATGTCACCGACTTCGATGCGATCGGGGGTGTCGTGGCGGAGATCGAAGCCAACGTCGGTCCGATCGATGCGCTGATCAACAATGCCGGTTACGGGCACGAAGGCATTATGGAAGAGTCCCCGCTGTCCGAGATGCGCCGTCAGTTCGACGTCAACGTCTTCGGCGCGGTGGCGATGATGAAGGCGGTGCTGCCGTTCATGCGTGAGCGCCGTCGCGGCCACATTCTGAACATCACGTCGATGGGCGGGCACATCACCATGCCGGGCATCGCCTACTACTGCGGCAGCAAGTTCGCGCTGGAGGGGATTTCGTCGAGTCTGGGCAAAGAGGTCAAGCCGTTCGGCATTGCCGTGACGGCCGTCGCGCCCGGGTCGTTCCGAACGGATTGGGCGGGGCGCTCGATGGCCCGTACGCCGCGCTCGATTCCGGACTACGACGCAAGCTTCGATCCGGTGCGTCGCGCTCGCGAGGAGAAGAGTGGGAAGCAACTTGGCGACCCGGTGAAGGCAGCGCGCGCCATGCTCGCCGCCATCGACTCCGCACATCCGCCCGCGCACCTATTGCTCGGTAGCGACGCGCTTAAACTCGTGCGCGAAAATCTCACGGCGTTGGAGTACGAGTTCAGCCAGTGGGAGACGGTCACGGTCTCGACGGATGGTTGAGTGGTGACAGCGGGACGTCAACCGGCTCGCGTGACGAACACGCTTCGGAGCGTGGCGAAAGCGCGGGCCGGTCGTGCAAACCGCTCAGATCAGATCGGCGATCTGCGGGTGGAACTTGACCGGATCGAAGACAGTGACGCGATAGTCGGCAAGGCCATGAATACGGAACGGGTCTTGCTCGATGAGCGCGTCGAGTTCATCACGCGAAACCTTGCCGGAGACGATGAAGATGCCACCGTTACGCGGCTCCTTCGGGCCTGAGGCGATGAAGATCCCGCGCTCGTACTGCGTGGAGAGAAACGCACGATGCGCCTGCAACTGCGCATCGATGGCGCTCAGCGGTTGAATGTAGGTCAGTTCGACGATGTACATCAGGGTGCCCCATCAGGAAAACACGGCGATTGCCGCTTGATGGGCAGTGTAGCAATTCACCTGTGGGCGCGCGAGCCAGACGGTCGCCGCGCCACGCAGGTCAACTGCCGGTGACAGGCGTTTCGTGCAGATGACGCCACACGATGTGTCCGTCTGCCTCGCGCTCCAGCACCGCGGTGGAGCGACGCACCGTCGTGCAGCCTTCATCGTCGGTTTGCGTTTCGCGATACCCCACGACACCACCCGTCGGCCACTGCGCAATCGTGTCGACCTCGTCGACGACGATTTGCAGTCCGGGCCGCTTGCCGTGCCCCTGACCGAACAACGCGTCGAGCGCGGCGCGATTCACACGAGCCCCGGAGAGCGCGATCATTGAAAACGCCGGTGAGAATCGGGCCAGCAGTGTTTCGAGCGCCGAGGGCTCCGCGCGGCCACCCAGCCACTGTTCGATGGCGATGTGAGCGTCGATGACTTCCTGAGCCAATGCGGACGAGAGCTGAGAACGATGGTTTGACATGACATGGCAGACGCGAACGTGAAGCCGGACATTTTAGCGAGGCCGCATCCGAACTGCACGTCGCATTAAGGCGGCGCGCACCGATTTGCTGCGCGGCCGCTATCGCTGTGACCGGGGGACGGACGAAAGAAGTGCGGCCCTAGCGCTCCAGCCCCGCGCGGTGCTTCTGATACTGGATCGCGGAGACGATGGCGACGCGTCGGATCGGTTCGGGCGGCAGCCACGTCGGCCGCTCGAAGCCCAGCGCGTCCGCCAACTCGGGCGACTGCTGGCCGCAAGCCATCTCACCGAGCAGCTTGCCGAACATGCTGCCCTTGAGCACGCCTGCGCCATTACATCCGAGTGAGGCGAACAAGCCCTGACGGACCTCGCCGAAATACAGCGCGCCGTTGCGGGTGAGCGCCGTCACACCGCCCCACACATGCTCGAACTTGTGCGAAGCCATCTGCGGATAGCGGCGCTGGTAGGCGTCGGTGAGCATGGCGTTGACGTCGCCCAGCGGACGCTCCTTCTCGTACGAGTACGCGCTACGCACGACGAACCGGCCGCCGAGTGTTTTGCGCAATGTCGTCCCGAGACGGTTCGCCGGGATCACACCCCATTCGGCGGCGGGTCCCAGCTTGGCGAGTTCGTCGGCGGACAGTGCGGGCGTCATCGCCGCATACGTGTAGATCGTGAAGACGCGATCGCGTGCGAGGCCGAGTTTGCTGGCGAAGCCGTTATTGGCGACGATCACTTGTCCGGCGCGCAGTTGCGTGGTCGCCGTCGTCACAGTGAACGGGCCGGTGCCGTCGAGCGACATCACCGGCTCGTTTTCCCAGAGACGAACGTTCGCGGGCAGGCTGTCGGCGAGTCCGCGCACGAGTGCGGCCGGCTGCACGAAAACGTTGTTGTTCGAGTGGTAGCCGTAGCCGTAGTAGTCGGTGCCGATCTCACTGCGCAGGGCGTCGCGCGACAACTCACGGTATGTCACCCCCCATTCGCGGTACTGCGCGAGCGTATCGCGCAGACGCTGCTCGCCATCGGGCGTGGCGGCCGCATGATACTTGCCGACCGGGTTCCATCCGCAATCGATGCCGTACGTCGTCACGAGTTCGTGCAGCCATTTCAGACCGAGGTCGTACAGGTGGATCTGCTTGCGGGCGACCTCGACCGGGCTGCCGTGTCCGCCCATGCCGGTGTTGTGGGGCAGGTTGATCAGAAAGCCCGAGTTGCGTCCCGCCGACCCGTTGCCGACGGTGGTCGCGTCGATCACGAGCACCGTGGCATCCGGGCGGAGTTCCGCCACGCGACGCGCTGCCGCCAGCCCGGTGAAGCCCGCACCGATGACGATGACGTCGAAGCTGCGCGCGACCGGCGCTTGCGTGTGGGCGACGCGCGACGGCAGCAGCGCGTTCCAGCCAGCGCCCGCCTGATAGGCGGGGAAAGTACCCCGCGAAGCGCGGGAGCGAGTGACTTGATTGGACATGACGATTGAATTGCGGGGCTTGCGAAACGTTGCTGAGGGAGTGACGCGTTATGCCGAACTTAAGCCGCCTGACTCTCCAGGCTGCGCATGACTTCGGTTTGCACCGTGTTCCAGATTTGCGATTTGAGTTCGTTGTAACGTGGCGAGAGCTGCACCTGTGCATCGCGCGGCATCGGGAGATCGTTTGTCAGATCGCAGGCCACGCGACCCGGACGGGCGCTCATGATCACCATGCGCGTCGAAAGCATCAGTGCTTCGTCGATGGAGTGGGTGATGAAGACGATGGTCTTGCCGCTCTTCTGATAGATCTGAAGCAGCTCTTCCTGCAATACCTGACGCGTCATGGCGTCGAGCGCGGCGAACGGCTCGTCGAGCAGAATCACGTCCGGATCGTTCGCTAGCACGCGCGCAATCGACACGCGCTGACGCATGCCGCCGGAGAGCGCTTTCGGATAGCGGTCCTCAAAGCCCTTGAGGCCGACCATATCGATATAGCGTCGTGCGGTGGCGTAACGCGTGGCGCGGTCGATGCCTTTCATCTTCAGGCCGAACGCCACGTTATCGAGCACGCTCAGCCAGGGGAACAGCGCGTACTGCTGGAACACCATGCCGCAATGCGGGTCGATGCCTTTCACTTCACGGCCATTCACGCGGATGCGGCCGGTCGTGGGCTCGTCGAACCCGGTGATCAGGTTGAGCAGCGTCGACTTACCGCAGCCCGACGCGCCGAGCAGCACCACAAACTCGCCGCGGGCGATGTCCATGTCGACGCGCTCCAGCGCCTGAAAGTCGCCGTACCGCTTCGATACGCCTTCGATGGCGATCATCGTGTTGGACGAGTCGTTGCCGTGATGCGCCGCTTGTGCACCGGCGTGGGAATCGATGCGATCGTTCATGCTTGCCACCTCAACACCTTGCGCTCGATGGCGCGAAATACGATATCCGTCACGAGCACCGTGACGCTGATCATCACCATGCCGAGCACGACGACTTCCGTCTGGAAGAACTCCTTGCCGTTCATGATGAGAAAGCCCAACCCCTCACGCGCGGCGACCAGTTCGGCGGAAATCACACACGTCCACGACAGGCCGAGAATGATCTTCATCCCCGAGAGGATCTGCGGCAGGCTGGCGGGCAGGATGACCTCGCGCATGACCTGCCAGTTGCTCGCGCCGAGGTTCTTCGCGGCACGTACCAGCAGAGGGTCGACGTTGCGCGTGGCTTCGATCACGTAGACCAGCGCCGGGGCGAACGTCCCCATGAAAACGATGCTGTACTTCTGCGTCTCCGAGATGCCGAACCACAGCAGCGAGAGCGGGATCCAGCTCATTGACGGCAGCGGGCGCAGGAACGACAGGATCGGATCGAACGCGGCGCGTGCGTAGCTCGACGTCCCCAGCACGATGCCTAGCGGAATCGCCACGATCGTTGCGGCGATGAAACCGGTCATCACGCGACGCGTGGAGGCGAGTACGTTCGAGAGCAGCGTGCCGTCGCTCAGCATGGCAACGATGCGCTCACCGACAGCGGAGGGCGGCGGCAGGAACAGGGGATCGATGACCCCGGTGCGGCAGGCCGCTTCCCACGCCAGCAGGAAGACGACCACAGACGCAAATCCCACACTCAGCAGCGTGGCGCGGGACGGTTGACGATGATTCACAATCAGACTCCTCAGGCGGATGCCGGTACGTGTCGGGGGTGTAAAGAGGGACGTACCGGCGCGCGGATGCTTACAGATACGACGTGTTGATCCACTGGCGCACGGCAGGCGCCTTGTCGATCTGCTTGTACGTCACGAGCATTTCGGCCAGACGCTGGAGGCCGTCGACATAGCTGCCCGGCGACTTCAGCAACTGCGTCTGTTGCGCGTGGCTGTACCACTCCGCGCCCTTGATCGTCTCGATCTGGTCGAGTGCCGACATGCTGGTGAGGCCGACCAACGTGCGTGCCGCTTCGTCCGGCTTGTCGCGCAGGGTCTGGCAGGCGTCGAAATAGACCTTCAGATACTTGCGAACCACGTCGGCGTTCTTTTCTGCCCAGGCGTTGCGCACGATCAGGACGTCCGGTCCCGGCGTCACGTTGTACTTCTTGTAGAGCGAGAACTGCGTGTCGTCGGCCAGCAGCTTCATGCCCGTCATTGCGCGGATGCGGTTGAACTGCGGCGTCCAGGCGGCTGCGGCGTCGATCTGACCCGACTGAATCGCGCCCGGAATTTCCGGGGCCGGAACGTTAAGCACCGTGACGTCGTTCGACAGCCCGGCGTTGCCCAGCAGATCCAGCACCAGCAGGTGGGCGCTCGACGCGAACGTCACGCCCAGCTTCTTGCCCTTGAGGTCCTGAAGCGAGTTCACGCCGTCACGCACGAAGAGACCTTCCACGCGCCCGAAGCTTTCCGGCACGGCCACAATCGAGAAATGCTTCGAGCCACGCGCCATCAGCGCCAGTGCCGAGACGATCCCCGTGCAGGCGATGTCAATGCCGCCGGAGAGCACTGCGCTCATGCGGGCCGACGACGTGCCGAACGATTGCCATTGCTGGTCGATGCCTGCTGCGCTCAGTGCACCCGACTTCATCGCGAGATAGGCGGGATAGTGGCCCAGCCATGCCGATCCACCGTACTGGACCGTCGTGGCGTCTGCGGCGCGGGCGATGCCCGACAGCGACAGACCGCCGACGGCGGCCGCGGCGGGCAGAGCCGAGAGGGCGGCGCTGGTGTGAAGGAACTTGCGACGTGAGAGGTTCATGCGTGTCTCCTTTATAGGGTGTGTGTTATTCGCGTTGAACGGTGGGCGCACTTCAGGTGAGGTTCGGTGTGAAATTCATCTGGCCCGGCGCCCCGGGCTGTGGTTCAGCAAAGCGCCAGCCGCTCGCCCAGCCAGGGCATCACGCGGCGCAGTTCGGGGAAGGCTTCCTGCGCGAGCGCGAGACGTCCGGCAAGAAAGCATTGCGACGCCATCTCCGAGACTTCACCTTCACGCGAGACCTGATAGATCGTTCGCGAGAGTGCGGGGCCGGGCAGCGGCAGCGCGGCAACTTGTGCGAGCGAAGCGCGGCCTTGCAGCAGACAGAGCGGTGTCGCAATCGTGAAACCGACCTCGGCGGCGACCATCGACATCACCACGTCCGACGTATCGATTTCGAGGTGCATGCGTGGCGAGTGTCCGGTGCGGCGAAGATGTCGCTCGATCACCGCGCCGAAGTGGGAGCGTCCGGAAAAGCGAATCAGCGGCATCGACCGGATCAACTCGCTGAGATCCGCGTTCGCAAGCTCGGCTTCGCGCGCTTTCGGCACCACGACGATGAACGGTTCGGTAAAAATCGGACGGCGCACGAGGCGTTCCATGTCGTGCATCGGATCGCTGGTGACGATCAGATCGAGTTGACGGGCGAGAAGCGCCTGGGCATGACCGTTGGCGAGACCGGACCAGAGAAGCAGCTCGCTGGTGCTCCCAGACATCTGTTTGACGATGGAGGGGCCGACGGTGGCGGCGAACGAGTCGATCATGCCGACGCGCACGGCGGCGCGGCTGGCGACGTCGGCGTCCTGCACCTGAGCGATGAGCCGATCCATGTCATCGACGATCTGTCGTGCGTGACGCGAAAGCGCCAGACCGGCGGGCGTGAGTTTCAGCGGACGGCGCGACCGATCAAGCACACGGGTGCCGACGGTTTGCTCGATTTGCGCGATGGCTTGCGAGATGGCGGACTGGGTGACGCCGAGGGTTTCGGCGGCACCGGAGAGGCTGCCGGCGCTGGCGACGGCTTCGAAAATCCGGAGTGAACGGACGTCGAGGTCTGCGCGTTTTTTCATCGGCGTGTCTCCATTCGTGGCGGCGTGTATCAGGGGGTGAGAAGGGCTTTCCTGAGGCGCTGCGATGAATCGGTATAAGAATTTCTGGCGATTGTAGGGATATGGTGGGCCAAAACAAAACTAAGTTAAGTAAAACTAATACTTTGTATTAGGTGGTGGGAATCGAGGGCAGAAGGAAGGGGAAAAGCGGGGACGTCGGTCTCAGTAGGTGAAATCAACGAAAAGAGAAATGGAGGGGGAGGTTTCGTTTGAGGGACTGAGGGCGATGAGAGGGACGGATCGGCGCCCCCTTCTGAATCGAGTTGGGTCTATGTCTGAGAGGCGGAAGGGGGCGGCGGTCCGTCGGACTGCGGGCGGTGGAAGTGGGTGAGGCGGGTGAGCCGGGTGATGCGAAGAGATAAGCACCGGGGCATAAGACAACGCCCCGGCGAAAGACGTCAGAAAGGCAAATCAGAACAACCGATAAGCCAGCCGTGCGGCAACACGCGCCCCGGTGCCTTGTGGATCGAAGCGGGGGTTGTATTCGGCGAGATCGGCCACGCGCAGTTTGCCGGAGCGGCGTACATGGGTGACGATGGCTTCGATGACGGAGATTGGTACGCCGTAGGCCGCAGGGGCGGAGACGCCGGGCATGACGGGGGCGGGCAGCACGTCGAGATCGATGGTGAGGTAGACGTGGCTGACGTCGGCGATCAGCGCATCGATTTGGGCAAGACGTTCGTCGAGATGACGGTCTTGCATCTCCGTGTCTTCGACATACGTCACTTTCAACGCGTTGGCGCGTTCGAACAGCGATGCCGTATTGCTCAGCCGGCTGACCCCGAGGCATGCATAGTCAAACGGAAGCCCCGCGGACTCGCATGCCTGCGCGATCTGATCGAACGGCGTGCCGGACGTACCGGGGCGGGCCGTGCGCAGATCGAAATGCGCGTCGAGGTTCAGGATCAGCACGCGTGAACGGTCGCCCTGCGCATCGAGATGGGCGCGCAGACCTTGCCACGTTCCCCATGCAATCTCGTGTCCGCCGCCAAGCACGACCGGCTGTGCACCGGCGTCGAGTTGTCGACGCACAGCATCCGCGAGGGCCTGTTGTGCGGCTTCGAGGGCGTCACCGTCGCAGATCACGTCGCCTGCGTCATACAGACAGGCGATGTCGTGCGCGGGCAGATTCGCCAATGCACGACGAATCGCAAGCGGGCCTTCGGCGGCACCGACGCGTCCCTGATTACGCTTGACGCCAGCATCGCTCGCGAACCCGAGCAACACGGGCGCGCCGCTCGCCGGGGTTTCCGTCAGCGTATCGATCTCGCGCACGACATTAAAGAGACGGCGCGTGTCACCGCGCTCGCCGACGTCCGTACGACCCTGCCAGATCGGCGTGTCGCCCGATACCGGTTTCAATTGTGTTGCCATGAAGAGGTCTCCAATTCGCGGATGCTCAGCGCGTCGGCAGGTCGCGCCACTCGCCGTTGCGCACCGTACGCGAGGGCAGCTCGCCGCCCAGCCAGTACGCCAGTTCCGCCGGACGCTCGATTTCCCAGGCGACGAAGTCCGCCGCCTTGCCCGGTTCGATCGTGCCGTGCGTGTCGAGCATGCCGAGCGCCTTGGCCGCGTTGCGCGTCACGCCTGCAAGCGCTTCTTCCGGCGTTAGCCCGAACAGCGTGCAGGCCATGTTCAGCATCAGACGCAGCGACAACGCGGGCGACGTGCCCGGATTCAGGTCCGAGGCGACCGCAATGTCCACGCCGTGACGTCGCAGCAAATCCACCGGCGGCCGACGCGTCTCCTGCAACATATGGAACGCGCCCGGCAGTAGCACGGCGACCGTGCCCGCGCGACCCATTGCGGCGGCATCTTCCGGCGTCATGTACTCCAGATGGTCCGCCGACAAAGCGCCAAGCTCTGCCGCCATACTCGATCCGCCGAGCGGGGAAAGCTGTTCCGCATGCAGTTTCACGGGCAGCTTCAGCTTTTGCGCACGAAGCAGCACGCGCATCACTTGCGCCGGGGAGAATGCAATCGTTTCGCAGAAGGCATCGACTGCGTCGACAAGACGTTCTTCCGCCAGCGTCGGCAGAATTTCGGAGCAGACGTAGTTCACATACTCGTCCGCCTTGCCCGCGAACTCCGACGGCACCGTGTGCGCGGCCAGACACGTCGTTTTGACCGTGACCGGCAGCGTCTCGCCGAGGCGACGTGCCACGCGCAACATCTTGCGCTCGCTGTTCAGATCCAGCCCGTACCCGGACTTGATTTCGACGGTGGTCACGCCGTCGCGCATCAAGGCGATCAAACGTTTGCGCGCTGACTCGAAGAGGGCGTCCTCCGTGGCGTCGCGGGTGTGACGCACCGTGTGCTTGATGCCGCCGCCCGCCGCCGAAATCTCCGCGTAACTCACGCCTTGCAAGCGCTGCTCGAACTCGAGACTGCGGTTGCCGCCGAACACCAGATGTGTGTGGCAATCGATCAGACCGGGCGTGACCCACGCCCCCTGAAGATCGATGCACTCATCCGCGCCAGAAGCCGAGCGCTCGCCGCGCGGACCAACCCATTCGATCTGCTTGCCGCGCGTGACGATCACGGCGTCTTCGATAGTGTTGTAGCGGCCGTCGCGCATCGTCGCGACATGGCAGTGCTTCCAGTAGGTACGTTTCATGTGAGGCTTATTCCAGACTCATATGGTTGCGCAGTTGCGCTTCCTTGGGTTTGACACCGAATTGATACGCAATCGACATCAGCACGATCCAGCCTGCGCCGACGTAGAGCGCGACGCGCGTGTCTTCCATATACCCGAGCACACCGATCACGAAGAGCATGAAGGCGATGGCCAGCGCCGGGCCCACCGGCCACAGCGGCACCTTGAACTTCAGCGCAGCCACTTCCTCCGCCGACAGTCGACGGCGCATCGCCACCTGCGAGAGCAGAATCATCAGCCACACCCAGACCGTCGCAAACGTCGCGATGGACGCGATGATCAGGAACACGCCTTCCGGAATCAGGTAGTTCAGCACCACGCCACCGAGCAGCGCGAACGTCATCACCAGCACCGTGACCCAGGGCACGCCATGACGCGACGTCGCCGAGAACGCCGCCGGGGCCTGACCATGCTCGGCCATGCCGAACATCATGCGTCCCGCGCCGAAGATGTTGCTGTTGATGGCCGAGATCGCCGCCGAAATCACGATCACGTTGAGAATCGCTGCGGCCGACTTGATGCCCAGACCCGAGAAGATCTGCACGAACGGGCTGCCCTGGCTGCCGATGCCGGTCCACGGGAAGATCGTCATGAGCACGCACATCGTGAGCACGTAGAACAGCAGAATACGGGCCGGTACCGCGTTGATCGCACGCGGAATCACCTTCTCCGGATTCTTCGCTTCACCGCCCGTAATGCCGATGATCTCGATGCCACCGTACGCGAACATCACCACCGCCAGCGAGGCCACCAGTCCGCCCCAGCCATTGGGCAGGAAGCCGCCATGCGCCCACAGGTTGCTCACCGCCGGTGCGTGCTCGCTGTGCAGTTGCACACCGGTAAAGAGAATGACACCCCCGCCCACAATCATCGCGACGATGGCGAGAATCTTCACCAGCGCCAGCCAGAACTCCATCTCGCCGTACACCTTGACGTTGCAGAGGTTCAGCCCGCAGATCAGCATCACGATGCCGAGTACCCAGATCCATTGGGGGACGTCCGGGAACCAGAATCCCATGTAAATCCCGAAGGCGGTCACGTCCGCAAGACAGACGATCACCATCTCCAGAATGTAAGTCCAGCCCGTGAGGAAGCCGGCCAGCGGGCCGAGGTTGTCGCGGGCGTAGCGACCGAACGAGCCCGATACCGGCTGACGAACGACCATTTCGCCGAGGGCACGCATCACCATATAGACGGCGGCACCGCCCACGATGTACGCAAGAATGACCGCCGGGCCTGCGAGTTGGATGGCCGACGCCGAGCCGTAGAACAGACCGGTGCCGATGGCTGAGCCGAGCGCCAGAAAGCGGATGTGCCGCGCGCTCAGATTGCGTTGCAGGTTTTTCAAGCTGTCTCCTGAATGCCTAATGAGCCGGCCCGCGCGTGCGGGCGGCAGGTGAACTCGGGTTGTGCGTGGACCGGTCCGAGGGGCGAACCCGTGGACCGGCGAACGAGGGGGCAACCCGGTACGCCACAATGCCGGTGCGCGAATCACTGTTCGTTTCGCCCCGGCAAGGGGCCAATTCAAACGCGAATCAAGCGCTCGGCAACGTACCGGCGGGCACAAGTGCGCTCAGTTGTCGTTGCGCAATGAGTTCGCTAGCGCCCTCGATGTCCGGGGCGAAGTAGCGATCCTTATCGTAGAACGGAACCGACTGGCGCAGCAGTGCTCGTGCCTTTTCAAGGGCCGGCGTGGTCTTCACACCTTCGCGGAAGTCCAGTCCCTGCGCGGCGCTCAGCCATTCGATCGCAATGATGCCCTTGACGTTATCGGCCATCTCCCAAAGCCGCTTACCGGCGTTCGGGGCCATCGAGACGTGGTCTTCCTGGTTGGCCGAGGTCGGGAGACTATCAACGCTGGCCGGATGTGCCAAGGCTTTGTTATCGGACGCGAGTGCGGCGGCCGTCACTTGCGCGATCATGAAGCCGGAGTTCACGCCGCCGTTGGCGACCAGGAACGCGGGCAGTTGCGACATGTGCTTGTCCATCATCAGCGAGATGCGACGCTCGCTCAGCGCGCCGATTTCGGCCAGCGCCAGCGCGAGATTGTCGGCCGCCATCGCCACCGGCTCGGCGTGGAAGTTGCCGCCGGAGATCACGTCGCCCTGTTCCCAGAAGACGAGCGGATTGTCCGACACGGCATTCGCTTCGACGGCCAGGACTTCAGCGGCCTGACGGATCTGCGTCAGGCACGCGCCCATCACTTGCGGCTGGCAGCGCAGCGAGTACGGGTCCTGCACCTTCTCGCAGTTGGCGTGCGACTGGCCGACTTCGCTCGTCTCGCCAAGCAGGTGACGGAACACCGCCGCTGCATCGATCTGGCCACGCTGACCGCGTGCCGAGTGAATACGGGCGTCGAACGGTGCACGCGAACCGAGCATCGCCTCGACCGTCATCGCGCCGCACACGCTGGCAGCGGCATACATGTCTTCCGCTTCGAACAGGCCGCGCAGTGCGTAGGCCGTCGAGACTTGCGTGCCGTTGAGCAGCGCGAGGCCTTCCTTGGCCGCGAGTGTCAGCGGTTCGAGACCGGCGATGGCGAGCGCTTCGCGGGCGTTCATCCATTGACCGCGATAGCGCGCCTGGCCTTCGCCGAGCAACAGCAGCGACATATGGGCGAGCGGGGCGAGGTCGCCGGATGCGCCGACCGAGCCCTTGAGCGGAATGCGCGGATAGACTTCGGCGTTCACCAGCGTGACGAGCGCGTCGATCACCTTGCGGCGAATGCCCGAGAAGCCACGTGCGAGGCTGTTGATCTTGAGGACCATGATGAGACGCACGAGCGCGTCGTCGAGCGGCGCGCCCACGCCCGCGGCGTGCGACAGCACGAGCGAGCGTTGCAGGTTCTCGAGGTCGTCGTGTGCGATGCGCGTCGAGGCGAGCAGACCGAAGCCGGTGTTGATGCCGTAAGCGGTGCGGCCTTCGGCCACGATGGCCTCCACGCAGGCCACGCTCTTGTCGATGGCGGCGTACGCCTTCTCGTCGAGCGTAACGGTGGTCGGGTTCTGATAGACGTCGCGCAGTTGCGCCAGCGTGAGGGTGCCGGGCGTCACGAACAGTTGTGCCATGGACGGATTTCCTTGATTCGACATATCGGGGGGTGTCTTGTCTTGATGTTTACTTTGCGGTGTTCAGCATCGGCAGATTGAGGCCGTGTTCACGGGCGCAATCGATGGCGATGTCGTACCCGGCGTCGGCGTGGCGCATGACACCGGTTGCCGGATCGTTATTCAGCACGCGGGCGATGCGCGCCGCGGCGGCGTCGGTGCCGTCGCACACGATCACCACGCCGGAGTGTTGCGAGAAGCCCATGCCGACGCCGCCACCGTGGTGCAGCGAGACCCACGTCGCGCCGCTGGCGGTGTTGAGCAGCGCGTTGAGCAGCGGCCAGTCGGAGACGGCGTCCGAGCCGTCGCGCATGGCTTCCGTTTCACGGTTGGGGCTGGCGACCGAGCCGGAATCCAGATGGTCGCGGCCGATCACCACGGGTGCCGAGAGTTCTCCCGAGCGTACCATTTCGTTGAACGCCAGTCCGAGCTTCGCACGCAGGCCCAGCCCGACCCAGCAGATACGCGCAGGCAGACCCTGGAAGGCGATGCGCTCACGCGCCATGTCGAGCCAGCGGTGCAGGTGGGCGTCGTCGGGGATCAGTTCCTTGACCTTGGCGTCCGTCTTGTAGATGTCTTGCGGATCGCCCGAGAGCGCTGCCCAGCGGAACGGGCCGACGCCACGGCAGAACAGCGGACGGATGTACGCCGGCACGAAGCCCGGGAAGTCGAACGCGTTCTGCACGCCTTCTTCCTTCGCCATCTGACGGATGTTGTTGCCGTAGTCGAACGTCGGCACGCCCATCGCCTTGAAGTCCAGCATCGCCTTCACATGAACGGCCATCGATTGCTTGGCGGCCTTCACGACTTCGGCGGGCTTCGAACGGGCGCGTTCGCGGTATTCGTCCCACGTCCAGCCGATCGGCAGATAGCCGTTGAGCGGATCGTGCGCGCTGGTCTGGTCGGTGACCATGTCCGGGCGCACCCCGCGACGCACCAGTTCCGGCAGAATCTCGGCCGCGTTGCCGCACAGGGCGATGGAGACGGCCTGACCTGCTGCCGTGTATTTGGCGATGCGAGCGAGGGCGTCGTCGAGGTCCTTGGCTTGCTCGTCGACATAGCGCGTGCGCAGACGGAAGTCGATGCTCGTCTGCTGGCATTCGATGTTCAGCGAGCACGCACCGGCCAGCGTGGCGGCCAGCGGTTGCGCGCCGCCCATGCCGCCCAGACCGGCGGTCAGCACCCAACGGCCCTTGAGGTTGCCGCCGTAGTGCTGGCGGCCAGCTTCCACGAACGTCTCATACGTGCCTTGCACGATGCCCTGACTGCCGATGTAGATCCACGAACCGGCGGTCATCTGGCCGTACATGGCCAGACCCTTGGCGTCGAGTTCGTTGAAGTGTTCCCAGGTGGCCCAGTGCGGCACCAGATTCGAGTTGGCGATGAGCACGCGCGGCGCGTCGGCATGCGTCTTGAACACGCCGACCGGTTTGCCCGACTGAACAAGCAGCGTTTCGTCGTCGCCCAGCGTCTTGAGCGTCTCGACAATCTTGTCGAAGCATTCCCAGTTGCGTGCGGCGCGGCCGATGCCGCCGTAGACCACGAGCGCGTTCGGATTCTCGGCGACGTCCGGGTCGAGGTTGTTCATCAGCATGCGAAGCGGCGCTTCGGTGAGCCAGCTTTTGGCATTGAGCTGCGTGCCGCGCGGGGCGCGGATCGTGACGTCGCGATATCGGGTGAATTGGCTCACGGTAGTTCCTCTAGTTCTGAGCAGATGATGGCTTGTACAGTATTGTATATACAACTAATCGTGAACTAGGGTTTTCACGAACGCCCGCACCTGGGTGGGGCGTTCGCCTGAGGTGACTTGCTGACGGGGCTATTCGTGAGGGCGAGTGATGACGGCGCTTCGCGACACCTGATTACTCGGCGTCGCCGAAACGCCCTTCGAGGCGATGGCGTGAACCCGGATGCAGCAAACGGGCGACGGAGACGACACGCTTACCCGACCACGTCCGTCGGCGAATCAGCAGGCAGGGTTCGGTGCGCTGGATTTGCAACATGTGGGCTTCGTCCGGCGTCGCCGTGACGGCTTCGACCACATGCTCGCCCGAGGTCAGCGGCGAGGTGCGTTGCAGGTACGCGTTGGGCGTGAGCTTGGTGAAGTCCTGTTCGAGATAGTTCGGTGCGAGCGCGGGATTGACGAAGCGGTCTTCGATCTGTACCGGAATGTTGTCCTGATAATGGACGATCACCGAATGGAACAGCTTCTCGCGTTCTTGCAAGTCCATCGCCAGTGCGCGTTCGGGCCCGGCCAGTTCCTCGCGCAGCAGCTTTACTTCGGCGCGATGGCGGTGGCCGTGCTCGGAGATCTCGTCGGCAATGTTGTTGACGGCGAGCAGCGGCGAGTGCGACTTCGGTTCGGCGACGAACGTGCCCACGCCCTGCATGCGCACGAGTCGGCCTTCGGCGGTCAGCTCACGCAGCGCGCGATTGACCGTCATGCGGCTCACGCCGGACTGTTCGACGAGTTCGTTTTCCGACGGCACGCGATGGTGCGGCGGCCACGTGCCCGTGTCGATCTGACGGCAGATGAACTGCTTGAGCTGCAAATAGCGGGGCGCAGGCCCTTGTTCGTTGAGCGTTTCGGCAGTGGGCTGAGCAGTTTGACGTGGCACCTTGTTGGCCTCTCCGGTCACGAGTGTGCGGGTGGGGAAAGCCTGAAGGATAAGCCAATCGCCTGCCTGAGACGAGAAAAAAAGCGGCACGCCTGCGCACAGCATGGCTTGAGGCTAGGCCATGCGAGGGGAGTGCGAAAGCGTGCCCAAGGGTGAGCCGGTCCGTCATGCAACGCCACACCATGTCCACAACGTTGCGTGTCGATCCGGTTCTCGCGAAGTCCCCGAGGTGAGACTCAAGCCCCCCGCCGTGGGGCGGCGGGGGACAGTCCAACGTGACCCTACATCTACTACGGTGCTACCACTACGATCCGCTCAGACACTTAGAACGTCTGACGGACACCCACGCGCACGAACGTCTGCGTCGCCGTGGCGGAGGAGATGCCGTTGCCCACGTCGCCGACCGAAGCCGTCGCCGAGACAACGTTGCCGAACGTGTCGAGCGTGCTGCCCGACGCCTTCTGATAGCCGACCAGACCATACAGCGACGTGCGCTTCGACAGGGCGTAGTACGAGGCGAAGTTCACCGTGTGGTACTTCGGACCGCCCGAACCCTTCACGTCGCTGCCTTGCGTGTAGTTGTACGCGGCGGCCAGACGCAGGGCCGGCGTGAACTGATAAGCGATGCTCGTGCCGATCGTGTTGAACGTGAAGCTGCTGGCGAACGTCGAGAGCGTGCCCGGCGTGTACTGCACGTTGCCGTACTGGATACCGACCTGCGTGGCGCCGAACGTGTAGCTACCGGCGGCCGAGATGATGCGCTGGCTGGCGGCCGAAGCGAAGCCTTCGTTGATCGACGACGAGAACGTGCCGTCATACGAACCGGACCACGTGCTCGACGACGTGCCGTAGGCGTTGGTTGCCTGCAGGTAGCCCACGGCCACGGCGAACGGGCCGCTGGCGTACGAACCGCCGAAGCCCCACGTGTTCTGGTTCTTCACGCTGCCGGGTTGACCGCCGAAGCCGTAGATCGCGCCGAACTGGAAGCCGGCGTAGTTCGGGCTGGCCCACTTCACCGAGTTGTTCACGCGGGACTGGTTGTCCTGGTTGTCGATGTCGCCCGGGTGTGCACCCATGCCGGTCACGAACGTGCCGGCGCTGATCGGGCCGACGTAGTCGACGATCGGATCGTACTGACGACCGAACGTGAGCTTGCCGAGCGTGGCGCTTTGCAGACCCATCCACGATTGACGACCGAACTGACGGCCACCCTGACCCGACGTACCGTTACCGATGTTGAAGCCGTTTTCCAACTGGAAGATGGCCGAGTTGCCACCGCCCAGGTCTTCCGAACCCTTCAGGCCCCAACGGTCGCCCGACCAGGTGCCGCTCGCGAAGCCCCAGACCGAACCGTTCGTGTAGTTGATCGGTGCGCCGACGCCGCCCTTGGAGTTGGCCGTGCGCTGACCGCTGGCATAACCCACGCCGGCATCGACGATGCCGTACAGGGTCACGCTGCTCTGAGCGTAGACGGGAGCCATGATGCCGGCCATACCGCCAAGGCCGAGTGCAGCGAGAAGAATACGTTTCATAATATTAGTGGTCCTAAATTTATATTGCAGGAACATCACGAAAACGCACCGGCAGTTCCCCGGTGTGGGTCGGTTTTATCGAACTGCCGGTGTTACTTTCCGGGGTGGTCACCTCCGGGAAGTCCGGTGACGCTCAGCCAGGTGGCCACGGCCACCACCAAAGCGTCGATATCGTCGAAGCTCTCGGTGCCCGGTACGGCCGGAGCGTCGAGGACGGTAAAAACCGGTTTGCGCCACTGGAGTCCCAGCGCGATTTCCGAGAGCGTGCCCAGCCCACCACCCACGGCCACGAGGCAGATCGAGGCGCGCGCGATCAGGGCGTTGCGCGTGATGCCCAGCCCGGTGGGCAGGGCCACGCTCAGGTAAGGATTGGCGTCGTTCGCATGTTCCTCGGGCAGCAGGCCGATCACGATGCCGCCGGCGGCCGATGCCCCGGCGGAAGCGGCTTCCATCACGCCGCCCTTGCCGCCGCACACCAGTGCGACACCGGCCGCTGCCAGCGCTTCACCGATGCATTGCGCGGCGTAGAGTTGGGCGGGCGAGGCTTCGCGCGGACCGATGAGGCCGACGGGCGTCACATGACGCGACGGGCCGGCCTGACGGGCCGCGAGTTGATCGAGGGCGTGGCGGGCCGCAGCCGACCACTCATTGAGGATGACGCCGTACAAGACATTCTCCGAGAGCGAGCACACCGCTGCATACCGCCATCAACACGAGCGATAGCGCGGCAGCCTGAGGGAAATCCGTTTGCCCGTCCGACATCTTCAGGAACATGAGCAACGGCAGGATGTTGATCTGGGTACCCGCGAGCGCCAGCGCCGTACCGTACGTCCCGAGCGCAATGGCCGTGACAAGACACCACGCGGCGGCCAGCGTGGGCCACAGTTCGCGCAGGGCGACGTCGACGATGGCGCGCAACGGCGTTGCGCCCAGCGTGAGTGCGGCTTCGATGGGGCGGCGGTCCAGGTTGGCGACGGCCGGATACACCATCAGGGCCACGCGCGGGATCAGGTAATACGCATAGGCGGCGACGAGTCCGGGTGCGGTGTAGATCAGCGCACCCAAGCGCACCGGATCTGCGCCGAGCTGCGCGAGGGTCATCGTCACGAAGCCGGAGCGGCCGAATGCCAGGATGAAGCCGTAGGCGATCACCAGTCCCGAGAAAGCGAGCGGCACGCCCATGGCCGCGAGCCAGAGCCGGCGACGGCGCGGCGTCTGGCGCGCAAGCGTGACGGCGAGCAGCGCGCCCACGACCAGCGAGACGGTGCCTGCGCCGACGGCCAGCGCCAGCGAGTTCACGAAGGCGTCGCGCACCAGCGGATCGAGTGCGATGGCCGAAAACGCTGCGCCATGTCCCTCGAACGCGGCCACGACCAGCGACGCGAGCGGCAAGCCGAAGCCCAGTGCGAGCACCACTGCGGCGGGCAGGCCGCCGAAGCGGCGCACCCAGCCGCGCGGCGTGTCTTTCACACGCTGCGGTGCTGACGACACGTGGGGATCGGGTGGCTCGACGATGCCGGTCGATGCGCGCGCTGAGGTCATGGTTTGCAAACTCACTTGGCGAGCGCGGCAGCCGACCACAGACGATCGACTTCGGCCTTCTGCGCGGCGGCGCGAGCGACGTCGAGCGGATGCACTTGCGGGGCGTCCGGCATGCGGGCGCGCATCTCGGCGGTGAACGGCGTGCCGGGCACGGCCGGGCGCACGTAGCCCTGTGCGAACAGCGACTGACCGACCGGGCTCATGATGAGGTTCAACCACAGCTTGGCGGCTTCCGGGTTCGGTCCGTTCTTTACGAGACTGATGGCGTAGGGCGCCGAGACGCTGGCTTCCTTCGGAATCACGACCTGTGCTGCGTCGCCCATCCCGTCGGTGTACTTGGCCTTCAGGCCGTCGTTTTCGTAACCGATAAGAATCGGGATCTCGCCCTTGACGAACTTGGCGTACGGCGTGGTGCCTTCGACACGCATCACGTTGCCGGCGTCACGCAATTTGCCGAAGAACTCGGCACCCGGCTTCGGGTTGTCGACGTTGCCGCCGAAGGCGTACGCCGCTGCAAACACGGCAACCTGACCCTGACCGGTCGAGCGCGGATCGAGATACACCACCGAGTTCTTGTACTCGGGCTTGAGCAGATCGGCCCACGACTGCGGCACGTGTTTGACCAGCTTCGTGTTCACCAGGAATGCGATGTTCAGCGAGTGGATGGTGAACCAGCGGCCGTCGTTGTCGCGGAAGACCTTCGGCAGCGTGTCGAAGTTGATCGGCTTGAAGGGGGCTACGACATCCTTTTGCACGGCATCGAGCGCCGAGCCTGCGAAGTAATAGGCCGTGTCGGCTTGCGGACGGCGGCGCGACTTGTCGAGTGCGGTAACGGTCGCAGCCGAGCCGATGTCGTTGTACGTGATCTCGACCTTCGGATAGCGCTTGCGGAATTCGGCGAACAACGCCTTCCAGTTGGCCCATTCCGGACCGGTGTCGAACGACACGACCAGACCTTCCTCGGCCGCCTTGGCATACAGCTCGGTCTCGCCCGGATACAGCGGTGCGGCGGCACCGGTTTGCGCGAACGCGGAACCGGCGGCACCCGAGAGCAGTGCAAAGGCAGTCGCGAGCGTTGCCAGTGCAGGCAGCGCGCGCGGGCGCAGAGAAGCGGCGGGGTGGATCATCGACATAGCTCCGTCTTGAACGTGAATCGGGAAGTGTTGGGTGGGCCGTGCGGTCATGAGGGCAGACATCTCAGGCACCCACCGGCGGCAATACGCGCAGATGCGCGGGGTCAAGCGCGATGGCGAACGACGCGGGCGTGCGGCTCTCGCCGAGCAACGGCGTCGTTGCGCCTTCGGGCAGGAAATCGAATCGGCAGGTGGCACCGAAGAAGCGCACCGCGCCGGGATGACCGCCGAGACGGTTGATGGTGCTCACTGGCGGATCGCACTGAATGTGTTCGGGGCGCACCAGCAGCGAGACAGTCGCCCCCGGCCGCCATGCACCGGTTTCCACGTGCAATTCGGCGAAGCCGGTATCGACCATGCCGGGGCGCGTCACTCGCGCAGGCAGCACCGTCGACAACCCGGTGAAGCTTGCGACGGTCGCACAGGCCGGGGCGTCGTACAGACGTTGCGGCGTGTCGATCTGCAACAGGCGGCCGTTATCGATGACGGCAACGCGATCCGCCATGCTCAGTGCCTCGTCGCGGTCGTGCGTGACGATCAGCGTGGTTGCGCCGCTAGCTTGTTGCAGCGCGCGGATTTCATCTCGCAGTTGCTGACGGATACCGGCGTCGAGCGCGGCGAGCGGTTCATCTAGCAGCAACACACGCGGCGAGATGGCGAGGGCGCGGGCAAGTGCCACGCGCTGTTGCTGACCGCCGGAAAGCGACGTGGGGCGTCGCGTTGCGAACTCGGCCAGCCCGACACGCGTGAGCATGTCGAGCGCTGCACGCTGACGTTCCGCAGCCTTGATTCCTTGCATCCGAAGCCCATAAGCGACGTTGTCGACGACACTCAAATGCGGGAACAGCGCGTACTGCTGGAACACCATGCCGACATGACGACGCCAGACCGGCACGCCGCCGACGTCTTCACCGCCAATGGCGATGCGTCCGCGATAACCGTCGAGCAGGCCTGCCACGAGGCGCAGCACGGTCGACTTGCCCGAGCCGCTGCGGCCCATCACGGCAAGCAATTCGCCCTGACGTGCTTGCAAGCTAACGTCGTCAAGGCCATTGGCCGCGCCTGCGTAGCGGAAGCTGACGTTTTCGAGAGTAAGACTCATGAACTGACCTTCTGGCGGGATGCAGCGACGATCGACATGCCGGTCGCGGCGAGCGCGAGCACGAGCAGCACGACGGTGGCGGCGCAGGCGAAGCCGGTCGCACCGTAGAACGCCTGAAGCAACACCACCGGATAGTTGCGATAGCGGAAACCCGCGATGAGATTGGAAATCTGGAATTCACCGATGGACAGCGCCGCGACCATCACCAACCCGGCGACCAGACTGTGCGTGAGATTCGGCACGGCAATCGTCAGAAATTGACGTAGCGGCGAAGCGCCCAGCGTGGCGGCGCAATCCTCAAGTTTGGCGATGTCGAGATGCCGAAGATCGGCGAGCAGCGTTTGCGTGAGATACGGCAGCGTAAGTACCGCGTGTGCCAGCACGAGCAGCCAGAGCGAGCCGAGCCAGGGCAACGTGTCGCCGCTGAAGACGGCGATGTAGCCGAAGCCGAGCGTGAGGGCAGGCACCGCTACGGGCAGCAATGTCACCAGACGGGCGATCGCCCCGCGGCCGCTGCGCGCGCGATGATGCAGCGAGTACGCCAGCGGGAGGCCGATCAGTGCCGTCATCGCACAGCAGCTCAGCGCGACGATGAGGCTCGTGGAGAAGGCACGGCGAAACGACGGGTCGCCCGCCAGATCGGTGAACCAGTGGCCTGTCACGCCCGTCGGCAATACGGTATTGGTCCACGTCTGGCCGAACGCGCCGATCAGCAGCAACAGCACCGGCAGGCAGAGGTAGAGCAGAAACAGCGCGGCGACGGCGCGCACGATCCAGACCAGCAGACCCGCCTGCGCACGCGGTGCGGCGTGCCCCACGGCCTCTGCGTCGGCAGGGGCTGGGTTGTGCCGGAGTGGCACAGTTTGGGCAAGGCGGTCGGCGTGGACGTCGGACATCGGGGAAACCTGAACGGCATACGGTGACAAATTCGCTTCGGTCGTCCGGAAGTCTTGCAATCCCTTACTGCAAAAGGGCAGGCGGGGAGACAGCCGGATCGACGTTGGGCGAGAGTTTCATGGTCTGAAATGTCATCGTCATGAAGAAAACACACGATTCGGGCATCGTTCTGTGCGAAAACGGAACAGTTGGCGCGTCATCGGCATCGATCGCGAACCGCTGTTTCTGACCGGAACCCAACGCCAGCCTGACATTCCCCGATGCGTCATTGCTATCCGAATATTGCTGAACTGCTCGCCTTCACCAGCGCGGCGAGGCACTTGAATTTTTCTCGTGCTGCCCGTGAACTGGGCCTGACGCCGAGCGCCGTGAGTCGGCAGATTGCGGCGCTGGAAACGCTCGTCGGCACGGCCTTGTTCGTGCGCGAGGGGCGTCATCTGGTGCTGACCGAGGCCGGGCGGCGCTATCACGACCGCGTCGCCGAGCCGTTGCGCGAGATCGGGAATGCGTCGCTGGAGTTGATGACGTCGCGTGGGGAAAGCGATCTGCTGACGATTGCCAGCGTGCCCACTTTCACCACCAAATGGTTGATCCCCCGGCTGCCCGACTTCCTGGCGAGCACGCCCGGCGTGACGCTCAGCTTCAGCCGGCACCTGGCTCACGGCGACGCTTTTCCGTTCACGTTGGACGCCGCCGTGCGTTATGGCGACGGCTCGTGGGAGGGCGTCGTGAGCGAGTATCTGGATGGACGCCGCTTCGTGCCGGTATGTGCGCCGTCGTTCGTTGCGCGTTATCCACTGGCCAGCGCAACGGATGTGGCTCGCGCTCCGAGGCTCGTGCACAATCAGGCGGAAGAAGTGTGGGGAACATGGGCGACGTGCCACGACGTCGCGCCGCATGCGCAGCGCCCGGGGCCTCGCTTCGAGCAGTACTCGGTGCTGCTACAGGCGGCGGAGGCGGGCATGGGCGTGGGATTGGTGCCGGCGTTTCTGGCGCGTGAGGCGATACAGGCTGGCCGCCTCGTCGTGCCGGTTGATGCTGGCGTGGATGTGCCGCGCCACGGGCATTACCTCTGCTACCCGAAGGAGCGTCTGCAACAACGCTCGGCGTTGCGGACCTTTCGCGAATGGATGCTCGCTCAGGCGTCGCAGGGGTAAGTTACCTATCAGGGAATTACGTAATGGTTTTGCGTCTCGTCAGGATGGTAGGAGTTACCGTCGCCATGTCGTTCACCATCGGTGCTTACGCCGCACAAACCGACTGTCCCGCGCCGCCACCGGGCAGCCCCGACATCCGGGCGATGGGCTACTACTCGGACGCCGCCAGTTCCGTCATCGATCCTCGGCTCAAGGCCGAAAGCGACGCAGCGGCCAAACCGCTGAACGACTTCGCGTCCCATGTCACGAAGTCGGCCGATACATACGCCCGAACCGCCGACGCGACGGCCGCACGCTGTGCGCTGACGTGGCTCGAAGCGTGGGCCAGCAGCGGGGCGATGCTCGGGCGTATGGTGCACGTGAACAACGACCAGTCGGACTACATGCGTCAGTGGATTCATGGCGCGCTTGCGCTGGCTTATCTGCGCACGCAAGCGGCGGCCACACCGCAGCAGCGCGCGTCCATCGAGCCGTGGTTGCGCCAGCTGTCGGCTGCGAATCTGGCGTACTGGGACAACCCGAAGCACAAGCGCAACAATCACTATTACTGGACCGGGATCGGCATTATGGCGACGGCTGTCGCCGTGCGCGACGATGCGCTGCTCAAGACCGCTCAGGGCATCTTTCGCACCGGCGTCGATGCCATCGAGCCCGATGGCAGTCTGCCGATGGAGATGGCGCGCAAGCGTCGCGCGCTGCATTACCACGACTACGCGACGGCACCGCTCGTGCTGATGGCCGAGCTGGCGCGACTTCGTGGCGAAGACTGGTATGCGTACCGTCAGGGGGCACTGGAACGCCTCGCCGCACGGGTGGCAGACGGCTACCGTGATCCCGCGTGGTTCAACGCGCAATCCGGCTCGGTACAGGAGACGGCCAGCCCCAAGGCGTCCAGCGGTTGGGTCGAGTTCTATCGGCTGCGCTCGCCCGATCCGGGCCGCTTCCAGGCGATGCATGATGCCGGGCCATTCCGGGATCCGCGAATGGGCGGCAATCTGACGTTCATGGCCACGAACGGCATCGTGCCGTCGGCGAACTGATCGACGGCGTTGGCCGGTCATCCGTCGAGCGTTGCACGGGACGCAATCAGATCGTAAAGCGCTTGTGCGGCGGGTGAGAGGCGTGCGCCTCGCCGCGTCACGAGCACCAGCGTTCGCGCAATGACCGGTTCGACCAGATTGACCACGCGAATGTCCGGGTACGCGCCCTTTTGCAACGCGAGACGCGGCACCACCGCCGCCGCCACACCTTCCGCGACCATGCCCACCGCCGTCGAACTGCGCTGCACCTCGAAGTGCGGCTGCAAGTCGACGTCGCCCAGCGCGCCATCGAGCAATGCCCGGTTGGCGCTGACCTGACCCGCGAAGATCAGCGGGTAGGGCGACAAGCTGCGCCACGGTACGCGACGTCGCCGGGCGAGCGGGTGCGACGAATGACAGATCAGCACGAACTGATCCTGAGCGACAGGCAGGCCCACGAGATCCGCATGACGTGACCCGGCGATGTGAATGCCGAACTCGGCTTCGCGACGCAGGACGGCGTCCGTCACGGCAGACGACGAATGATCCAACACGCGCACGCGGTTGTGCGGGAACTGCTGCGCGTACGTCTGAAGAATGTTCGGCAGGAACTGCACCCCCGCTGTCGGCACACAGGCGATGGAGACGTCGCCACGCGCGGCTTGTCCGCTTTCGCGAATTTCGGTGATCGCATCGGACAGCTCGTCGAGCAAACGCCGCGCCTGCGGCAGGAAGTCGCGCCCGATCTGCGTGAGCGACACAGAACGCGTGGTTCGTTCGAACAACGTGACCCCCAGATAGTCTTCGAGCTTGCGCAAGCGCTGGGTGATCGCCGTTTGTGTGACGGAGAGCGCATCGGCGGCGCTCTGGAATCCGCCACGGTCTGCAATGGCGACAAATGCCTGCACGCCGAGAATGTCGATTTTCATCAGAAATATTGAGTAATCGGACAGATAAATTCATTTTACCGCCATTGAGACCGACGCCAGAATGCGTCCTGCGATCGCACCCATCCACCCCACAAAACCTTCCAAGAAGGAGTGATCGATGTCTCAATTCCTCTCTCCGGAGGCGCTCGCACGCCTCTATGCCGCCATGGCCGACAAGCTGGCTATCGTGCGCCGCCGTCTCGGTCATCCGCTGACACTCTCCGAGTCTGTGCTGCTCGGTCACCTCACGGACCCTGAGACGCAGCCGCTGGTGCCGGGCAAAAGCTATCTGGCGCTCGGCGTCGATCGCGTCATGTTTCAGGACGTGCTCGGGCAGACCGGCATGCTTCAGTTCATGCAGACGGGACGCGAGCGTGTCGCCGTGTCCGCGAGCATTCATTGCGATCACCTGATTCAGGCACGTGTCGAAGGGCGTGCCGATCTCAAGGCGTCGGTCGACGAAAACTATGAGGTCTACGCGTTCCTGCGCAGCGCGGCGGCGAAGTACGGTCTTGGCTTCTGGGAGCCGGGGGCGGGCATCATCCATCAGGTCGTGCTTGAGAACTATGCGTTTCCCGGTGCATTGATGATCGGCACCGATTCGCATACGCCGAACGCGGGCGGTCTCGGCGCGTGCGCTGTGGGCGTGGGCGGTGCAGATGCCGTCGAGGCACTGGCCGGACTGCCATGGGAGGTGCTGTATCCGAAGCGCATCGCTGTGTACCTGACGGGCTCGCTCGGCGGCTGGACGGCACCGAAAGACGTGATCCTGCGCGTCGCGGGTGAGCTGACGGTATCGGGCGGTACCAACGCCATCGTCGAGTACATCGGCCCCGGCGCACGCACGATCAGCGCGACCGGCAAAGCGACCATCACGAACATGGGCGCAGAGTTGGGGGCTACGACGTCGATGTTCCCCGCCGACGCGCGCATGCTCGACTACCTGCGTGCGAGCGGGCGTGCCGATCTGGTGCCGGTGATCGAAGCCAATCTGGCGTTGCTCGCGCCCGACCCCGAAGTCGAGGCCGACCCGGAAGCGTTTTACGACCGGGTCATCCGCATCGATCTGTCGACGCTGGAGCCGCACGTCGTCGGCCCGCATTCACCGGATCGCGCCCGCACGGTGGCGCAGCTCGCAGCGCAAATGAAGACGGCCGCCGAGTCACACGGCTTTGACACGGGCGATGTGCAGACGGATGCCATTTCAGCAGCGCTCATCGGCAGTTGCACCAACTCGTCGTACGAAGACATGAGCCGCGCTGCGGACGTCGCCAGACAAGCGCAAGCTCACGGTCTCAAGGCGACGGTGCCGTTCATGGTCACACCGGGTTCCGAGCAGGTACGGGCGACGATTGAACGCGATGGGCAATTGACTGAGTTGTCGTCGATGGGGGGTACGGTGCTCGCGAATGCCTGCGGGCCGTGCATCGGGCAATGGCGTCGCGAGGCGGCTGCGGTGGCGTCGCCCAACACCATCGTTACGTCGTACAACCGCAACTTTCCGCGCCGCAACGATGGGTCTGCCAACACCGTCAATCTGATCGCCAGCCCCGAGATCGTCACGGCGTGGGCGCTGGCGGGACGAATTTCGTTCGATCCGCAGCGCGATACGCTGACCGCGCCAGATGGCACGGCGTTCCGGCTCACGCCGCCAGCCGTCGCGCCCGAGGTGCCGCCACTTGGCTTCACCCGTGGCGCGACGCATTACATCGCGCCGCCGGACGACGGCCGCGCTGTGACGATCAGTGTCGATCCCGCGAGCGAGCGCATTCAGGTGCTGCGCCCATGGCCCGCGTGGAACGGTAAAGATCCGAAGGGCATGCCGTTGCTCATCAAGACAAAGGGTAAGACCACGACGGATCACATCTCTCCGGCTGGGCCGTGGCTGAAACTGCGCGGGCATCTGGAACGCTTCAGCGATAACCTGCTGATCGGCGGCACGAACGCCTTCACCGGCGAGACGGGCACCACGACCGACTGGCTGAACGGCGAGGCGGGTGTCACGCCTGCGCAGGCAGCACGCGCCTATCGCGCGGCAGGTGTGCCGTGGGTCATCGTCGGCGACTTCAACTATGGCGAGGGCAGCAGTCGCGAGCACGCGGCGTTGTCGCCACGGCTGCTGGGAGGAATGGCGGTGATCGCGCGCAGCTTCGCGCGGATTCACGAGACGAATCTGAAGAAGCAGGGACTGCTCGCGCTGACATTCGCGAATGCCGACGACTACGAACGTGTTCGCGCCGACGACCGTATCGATCTCGTGGGTCTGACTGATCTCGCACCGGGCCGCGAAGTGCAGTGTGTGCTGCATCACGTCGACGGCACACAGGAAACGGTGGCGCTAAAGCACAGCTATAGCGATGTGCAACTGGCGTGGTTCAGGGCAGGGTCTGCACTCAACGTTGTGCCGAAGTCGGCGCACTAGTCGTCAGCGGACAGGCGGGACGACTGGGTCCATAAGGATTCAATCGTCCGGCTGCCTTGCGAGCGGGAATCTTGAGCGTTTGCACCAAGGTTTCGTTAGGAGAAGACGTCTCCTCTCGCAACCGGTACGCAAATACCGAAGGTAGGGGGTCGTAACGTAAAGTGATGTGCGCTATCGGTGCCAAAGTGGAATCTCCGCTCACCGATGGAGAACCATCATGATTAATTCGACAGTACCGTCAACAGGCATTCAACCGTTGGCCACCGTCTTGTCGGAAACGCCACCCCAAGTGCGAACCCTACATGGCATGGCCAATGATTTGCTCAAGGTCGTTAGAGTGAACTACGGCGGCGGCGAGCATTACTACCCTCAATTCGCCTCCGCGCCCACTCAGTCCAACTACGCGCCTCAATTCGCCCCGGGGCACGGTTACGGTAACCCTCCAGACTACTCGTACAGTCCCCAATATCCCTCGTACAATCCGTCTTACACCCCGGACTATTCGTATCCCTCCGAGATCGTCCCAGACTACTCGTACACCCCTCAGTACCCCTCGTACCAGGCCCCCTGGTACGACGCCCCCGCATACAACGCCGGTGGCGGCGGACCAACCTACGTGCCTGCGTACCCATTCGCACCGACGCCTGACGACCCCACGATCGTCCCCGGTTCTCGCTCGCGCACCCCTAACGATGCGCTTCGCCCTAATGACGGTGGCAAGCCGGGGGGCGAAGGTGCCGCTGGACGTGCAGGTGATGCCGTGGCGCTGACGCCCCGACCGTTTGGCGGCAATCTGCCGGACGTTAGAAGATGGTCGGGAGTCGTCACGAGCCGCGACCCAAGGACCGTAAGTGCGAACCTACAGGTCTCGGTTCGAGGAACGGCCGCGATTGCGTTCCAGGTAAGCTCCGAGGGAGCCAGTCGGTTCAGGGCACATGAAACCGCGTATTGGAATGCGATTGCTGCCCGAAATAACGTGCGGACGTGAGCCAGCACAAGCCGTCTATCCGCGTGGCTTGTGTCCGAGTTACTGTGGCGCCGATATCGTCGAACGCGCAGAGACTCACACCTCTGCGCGTTCGGAGACTTGCCGTCCGAGGCCTTGTTCACAGGTCTCGGACGCATCTTTTACCGCGACGCGCTCTGACGCGTCGCCTGTCCCTTCGTATCAAGCACGGCGTTGAACGACGTGTCGACGATCTTGCTCACATCGAAGCGGTTCGGCAGCGCGCCGGTTTGCGTCAGGAAATCGCTCGTGCCCTGATAGTCGGCGACGGCTTGCTTGTCGACGGACTCGACCGTCATGCCCGCCTGACCGATCCAGTGTCGAGCGACGTCGCGATCCAACCCGGCTTTCTTCGCCCATTGGTCGGCATAGACCTCCTTGTGGCTCTCCACCCACGCACGCGCCTTTTGCAGACGTGCGAGGAAGTCGGCAATCGCCGCGTGCTTCGCGCTGACCGATGGTGCGTACGCGGCCACGCTGCTCAATCCCGGCATCAGATTGCGTGCAGTGATGATCGGACGTGCACCGTTATGCACGACCTGCTGCGAGATGTACGGCTCCCAGACGGGGAACGCATCGATGGCACCGTTGGGGAGTGCGACGGCGGCGTCGACCGGCATCAGTTTGACGAACTGCACGTAATCGGTCGGCAGTCCGGCTTTCTCCAGCGCCCGCAGTGTCAGTTGCTGACTCCATGCGCCGGGCCAGTAGGCGACCTTTTTGCCTTTGAGGTCCTGAATCGACTTGACGGGCGAATCCTTCGGCACGAGGAGCGCAATCGTGTCGGGGTTCTGACGCGAGACAGCGATCAGCTTGACCGGTGCGCCTTTGGCGGCGAGGAACAGGAAGCCCGAATCGCCGAGGAAGCCGAGGTCCAGTGCCCCGGCGTTAAGACCTTCGGCCACCGGTGCAGCCGACTGGAAGTGTTTCCATTCGACCTGATAGTTCGCCCCTTCGAGGGCACCTGAAGCCTCCATCGAGGCCCGCACGTTGTAGTAGTTCTGATCCCCGACGCGCAGCGTGACGCCTTGGGCATTCGCCACGCCAGCGTGCATGACGCCAAGCGCCGTGAAGGCAGAAAGGGAAAGAGCGGGAACGGCAAAGCGGGCGCGACGAATCCAGCGCAGCAACATCATGACACCTATGAAAAGCGAGAAAAAAGAAGACGAAGCAGAAAAATCCTGGCGCAACTCACGCCGCCTGAGGCGTGCGCTGCCGGTCGAGTTCGGCGGTATGACGGCGGATAGCGGGAATCAGCGATTCGCCGTAACGGATCGTGTCGCCGAGCGGGTCGAAGCCGCGAATCAGGAAGGTGTCGACGCCAAGCGCGTAATAGCGCCCCAGCGACTGCGCGACCTGTTCTGCGGTGCCGACGAGCGCCGTCGAGTTCCAGCGTGCGCCGGTGGCTTTGGCGACCCCCATCCACAGCCGTTCGTCGACGACGTCGCCACGCTGAGCGGCGGCGAGCAAACGCTGTGAGCCAACGTTCTCCGGCGCTTCGGCGCGAAGTCCGAGGCTTGCACGCGTTGCCTTGACCTGACGCAGCACGTCATCGGCGCGCGCCCATGCCTGCGCTTCGGTGTCGGCGACGATGGGGCGGAACGAGATCGAGAAGCGGGGTTTGCGGCCGTAGCGCTTCGCGGCGGTGCGTACGCGATTGACCAGTGCCTCGACGGCGTCCAGCGGCTCGCCCCACAGCATGTACGTATCGGCGTGACGGGCGGCGACGTCGATGGCGGCGTCGGACGCGCCGCTGAAGTAAATGGGGATGTGCGGTTTCTGCCACGTTTGCACGGCGGGCGACGCCTGCTCGAAGCGATAGTGCTCGCCGTCGAAGTCGACCGGAGCGTCGGCGGTCCAGATGCGCTTGAGGGCGTCGAGGTATTCGTCGGTGCGGGTGTAGCGCGCGTCGTGATCGAGGAAGTCGCCGTCGCGGCGCAGGTCGGCGTCGTTGCCGCCGGAGACGACATTGAGTGCAACCCTTCCGCGCGAGAACTGGTCGAGTGTTGCGAGTTGACGGGCGGCGAGCGGGGCAGCGATAACGCCGGGACGGTACGCGAGCAGAATGCCCAGCCGTTGCGTCGCGGCGGCGACATGACTACTGACGAGGCTGCCTTCCGGGCCGTTCGAGAAATAGCCGATGAGCGCGCGGTCGAAACCGGCCGTCTCATGCGCCTGCGCCATGCGCGTGATGAACGTGGGGTCGACAGCCGCGCCCGTGGGTTGATCGACTTCGGACCCCGGCGCGGCCGTGATCATCCCGATAATTTCTACGCTCATGAGTGCACTCCAATACAGGCAAAGCGCGAGCGTAGCGGGCGCGTGGCCCGCCGTGAACGAAGGAAATCGGGATACGTTATGCCGCGCGGCGGCATAAGCATCGTTAGCGCGTGACGCGAGGCTTACCAGCCATGCAGACGCGGCCACGTTGCCACGTCGCGATCCGGATCGATGGCGTGGTACTCGGGAAACTGCGCGCCCGTCGCGCATGCGTGATTCGGCAGAATGCGCAGCAGGGTGCCGATGGGAAAGCGCGCCACGATGTCCGGATCGGCAACGCCTTCACGCGACAGAACACCGTGTTCCTGATTCGCGCCGCTCAGCACATAACCCTCCACGAGGCTTCCGTCGATGCGGCAAACCTGCCCGTAGCCGAAGTCGCGCTTCTGCTTTTGCGTACCACGGTCGCGGCTCATCGCCATCCAGCCCGCGTCGACGATGGCCCAACCTTTGTCTGCCTGATGGCCGATCACCGTCGTGAGTACGCTTAGCGCCAACTCGTCGGTCGTGCATACGCCGACGTTATGCATCACCAGATCGAAAAACACATACACACCGGCGCGGACTTCCGTCACGCCTTCGAGATGTTCGGCGGCGAGCGCCGTGGGCGTCGAGCCGATGCTCACGATCGGGCACGGCAGACCGGCGTCGCGCAGACGCGTCGCGGCCAGCACGCAGCCCGCGCGCTCCTGTTCGGCAATGGCGGCGAGTGCTTCGAGCGTGTCGAAGTCATAGCTGGAGCCTGCGTGCGTCATGACGCCACCAAGCGTCGCGCCACCTTCATGCAGCACTCGCGCGACGTCGAGTAAAACCGCTTCGTCTGGACGGATGCCCGAGCGGTGTCCGTCCGTGTCGATCTCGATCCACACCTCGAACGTCTCGCCGTACTCCGCCCCGAAGGCGACGATGGCCTGCGCGGACGCCACGCTGTCCGTGATGATCTTCAGATCGCAACCCCGGCGACGCAACGCCAACGCTGCGGGCAGCTTGCTCGCCACCATGCCCACGGCGTAGAGGATGTCGGTCACGCCGTCGTCGAAGAAGCGCGCAGCTTCCTTCAACGTGGACACCGTGATGCCCGATGCGCCTGCGTCGATCTGTGCTTGCGCGACCTCCACACATTTGCTGGTTTTAACGTGCGGGCGGAACCGCACGCCGAGGGCATCCATGCGCGACTGCATGCGACGGATGTTGTGCTGCATACGCGGCACGTCGATAACGGCGGCGGGCGTTTCCAGCGTCTGCAACGACGCGAGCGGGACGTTGTGGATCGTAGTCATGGCGGTGAATCTCAGGCGGTGGCGTTGAAGTGGCGAAGCCAGTCGAGCGCAGGCGCAAGCGTGGGCGCTTCGCTGTCGGGGGCGGGCGCGCCGTCGGGACGCGACAGGCCAACGCGGTTATGCCAGAAGGTGCGCATCCCGACTGCCGATGTGCCGAAGAGGTCGTAGCCGGAACCGGCGACGAAGGCTGCCTCGTGGGCGTCGACGCCGAGTTTGTCGAGCGCCATTCGATACGGGCGCGGGTCCGGCTTATAGAACCCGGCTTCCTCCGACGTCACCACGACATCCCAGTCGATGCCGAGCAATCCGGCAGCCTGATGTCCGAGCGTCTTCGAACAATTCGTGACGACGGCCAGTTTGCAGTGCGGACGAAGTGCCTGGAGCAATTCGCGTGCACCGTCCCAGGCGGGGAGCGTCAGCCATTCGGCTTCAAGCGCTTGCGGTGCCGATGGTGGCAGGCCGACGTGCGCCGCCGCTTCGCGCACCAGTTGTTCGTAGCTGACATAAGCGCCGCAACCGTAAGTGCGCCGCAGATACTCTGCGCGCCACGTCCGGCCCGCCGTTTCGCTGCCGGCGGCGCGATTCCATACGGTCCACGAGTCGAGCAGCGCCGTCAAAAGATCGAAGAGTACGGCGCGCGGCCAGCCGGTTTCGCGGGCGGGGGATGTATCGGACATGACAGCCTCTTTCGTTGTGATTTTGCGTGAGATGACTGGACGCAGTGTAGGAAGGATAGGGCGTGTCGTGGTTAAATTACGGCACATCAAACATTAAGCTCAGGTGAATGATCCAGATCGAAGACCTGCGTCTGATCGAGGCGCTGTCGCAGTCGGCATCGCTGAGTGCGGCGGCGCGCATGCTCAACGTGACACCGCCCGCGTTGTCCGCTCGTCTGCGCAAACTCGAAGCGACGCTGGGACTGGCGTTGGCGACACGCACCTCGCGCCAGCTTAGCCTGACGGCCGAAGGCGAGCGTCTGGCCCGCGAAGGCTCGGCGTTGCTCGCGCAACTGGACGCGCTGCCGGAATCATTCCGACGGGAAGACAAGCGTCTCACGGGCACGCTGCGAATCTCGGCCCCGTTCGGCTACGGACGGCATCACGTCGCCCCGGTGCTCGCGCGCTTCGGGCTGTTGCATCCGGATCTGAAGCTGCAACTGGAGCTGCGCGAGACGCCGTGGCCGGACAAACACGATTCCGATGCCGTCATTCATGTGGGCGCGGTGCGCGATTCGTCGTGGATAGCGCGACCGCTCGCGCCGAACGACCGCTGGCTGTGTGCGAGTCCCGCTTATCTGCAAAAACACGGTACGCCGACGGAGCCGCACGCGTTACTGCAACATCGCTGCATCTGTATTCGGGAGAACGACGAGGACGCTTCGTTGTGGCGGTTCCGACGTCGGACGGCGACAGCTTCCAAAGGCGTGCCTTCGACGTCGCGACGTGCCCCGGCGCGCGACAGTGTGCGCGTGGTGCCCGCCTATACGACCAACGATGGCAGTGTCGCACGGGAGTGGGCGGAGCAGGGGCTGGGGCTGGTGCTGCGTTCCGAGTGGGACACGCGCGACGCTGTGGCCGCGGGGCGTCTCGTGCGCGTGCTCGCAGACTGGGACTTCGACAGCGCGCCCGTCACGCTGCTCGTGCCGACGCGTCGCGGGCGCACCGCGCGTCTGCAAGCGTTGATGGCGTTTCTCGAGGAGGCTTTGGCGACGTCGGCATCCGCACGCCGGCCTTTACGCGCTTTACGCGCTTTACGCGCAGCACGCCCGGTACGCCCGGTACGCCCAGAACGCGCGGGTCGCTGAAGCCCTCAGGCCGGTTGATGCGCGAGTCGGGCGCTGACGGTGCGCGCCCGGTTGGCCAGCACGCTGCACAGCACGAGCAGGATCGCCGTCATGAAGAACACCGCCGGCAGTCCGAACATCACGGCGATCTGACCGCCGATGATCGGACCGATGACCTGCCCGCTGAACTGCGCCGATTGCAGATACCCAAGCAGTTTGCCGGTACTGCGCTCGTCCACGGCGTGACGCGCGAGCTTCCCGATGGCGGGGAGCAGGCCGGCCAACGTCATCCCCATCAGCACGCGCAGCGCAGCCAACTGCCACCATTCGGTGACGAACGCCTGCGGAATCATCACCAGCGCCGTTGCGATCAGACACCCTACAATCACGCGCCAGCTGCCGACGCGATCCGCGAGCGCGCCCAGCTTCGCGGCCGTAAGCATGCTGCCCAGCGCCGAGCTGGCCATCACCACACCGGCCACACGCGTCAGATGTGCACCGTCTACGCCCAACTGACCGATGTAGACGGTGATGATCGGCTCGATGGACATGTTGGCGAGCAGCACCATCATGCCGGTGAACAGGATGGCGGCGATGATGCCCACGCGCGCGCGAGGCATGGGCGCGGTCGTGCCCGGTGCCGCTTTGCGTTTGCTGTCACGGGTGCGGTCGAAGTCTTCGCGCACGCCGAAGATGGTGAGCAGCGCCGTGATCGAGATCATGCCTGCACAGGCGAAGAACGTGCCGCGAATGCCGAGTAAAGGCGGCAACAAACCGCCGATCAGCGGACCTGTCAGGTTCCCCGCAAGTGCGCCGGTCGAGAGCACGCCAAGCGCCCAGCCGGCGCGATCACGTGGCGCTTGTGTGCCGATCATCACGGTAGACGCCGACGCGTAACCGCCGATGAGTCCCGTCAACAAACGCAATGCGACGAGTTGATAAACGTTGTGCGCAATGCCGATGAGCGACGTCACGATCACCATGCCGACGGCGGCCCGAATCAGCATCGGCCGACGCCCGAAGCGGTCGGCGAGATGCCCCCAGATCGGCGCGGTCACGGCGGTGCCGAGAAACGTCGCACTGAACGCCACGCCGGACCACTGAATCACCGCGGACTCCGGCGCGACGCCGAGTTGCTTGACGTACAGCGGCAGGAACGGCAGCAACATGCTGAGTCCGGCCAGCGTCGTGAACGAGCCGAAGACACAGATAGCGAGATTTCGTTGCCAGTAAGGATGGTTGCGTTCGGTGTAACTGGCGACAGCGGGACTGGATTCGGACGGGGGATTCACAAAAACCTCTGAATTTCGCGATGCGTATGCGGCACGGGCATCGACATCCTCATGTCGGCAAGCAAGGCGAAAACGCCCTGACGACGGTGATGTGCCGAGTCTATTCCGGGCGAGGACGCTCGGCTACGGCTGCGACGCGTACGTCACTCTTACGCGGCGCGGATGAATGTGCAAGCGTCTCCATCAAATAATCGACGAAAACCCGCGCGCGGGATGGCAGCGTCTTGCTGTGTGGGTACATCAGACTCACCGGGCGAGAACGTCCTGCGTAATCGGCCAGGACCTCGACCAGTTGACCCGACGCGAGATCCGCTTCGACGATGAAGCGGTAGGTCTGGAAAATACCGCCGCCGGCTCGGGCGAGCGTCACACCGGCAAGCACATCGTCTGCACACCGAAAGTTGCCGTGCGCGTGGTACTCGATGTCGTTGCCTGCGTCGCGAAATAGCCACGGGATCGGGCGTCCCGTACTCGGTAAGTCGAATTCGATGCATTCGTGGGCGGCAAGATCGTCCGGCGTCCCTGGCGTGCCGGCGCGCTTGAGATAGTCGGGATGCGCGACGACGACCAGTGCAGCGTCTTCGAGATGCCGCGCCACCATCAGCGACTCGGGTTGTGCCCGGAAGCGAACCGCGAAGTCGAAGCGCTCTTCGTGCAGGTCGATGTTCTGGTTGCTGACCTGAATGTCGAGCTTGATGAGCGGGAAACGGGCGCGGAATTCAGGCAGCACCGGCAGCAACCGATAGTGTCCGTAGGTCGTGGGCACGCTGATGCGCAGCGTGCCGGACGGCTGCGACTGTGTGCCCGAGACCCGTCGTTCGGCTTCGGCCAGCAGGCTTAGCGCGGTCCGACACTCCTCGAAATACGCGCTGCCGCCTTCCGTCAGGCGAATGCTGCGTGTCGAGCGCACGAACAGGCGCACGCCCAGTCGTTGCTCCAGCCGCGCGACCGACCGGCTGACGGCAGCGGGCGTCACGCCCGCCTGATTGGCGGCCGCCGTAAAGCTGCCAGCCTCCGCCGCCAGACAAAACAGCTCGATGCTGCCAAGCAGCACATCGTCGAATTGACGTTGCATGTTCGCGATTCATTACACGATGTAAAAAGACAAGTGTAATCGCATGCGTTTTTCGCGTCTTCAATCATGAATAGAGTGTGTTCAACCGGCGGGGCGGACGGATTGGCCGACGCCCCGGCAGGCGAAATGACATCCAGGACACACATCATGAGCAAGTCGGAACATACGGTCATCATCACGGGCGCCACGAGCGGCATTGGCCTCGGACTGGCACAGGCATTCTTGCGCGACGGATACAACGTCGTGGGCACCGGGCGCAGCGCGGCCCGTCTCGAACAGACGGCGGCCCTGCTGAACGCTGGCGAACGTTTCCTGCCGGTCGCAGGCGACGTTGCCGATCTGTCTTCCGCCACCGCAGCCTTCGCGAAGGCCATCGAAACGTTCGGTCACGTCGACGTGCTGATCAACAATGCGGGCATCTTCGCGGCAAAGCCGTTCGTCGACTTCACGCCGGAGGAGATCGAGGTGCAGATCGCCACCAACCTGAAGGGCACGCTGTACTTCTCGCAAGCGGCCGCACGGCACATGAGCGAGCGCGGCAACGGACGGATCGTGAACGTGACGGCATCGATCGCCCTTCAGGCGCATTCGGGCGTGCCCGCATTGCTGGCTGCGGTGCTCAAGGGCGGGATGAATCAGGCGACCAAGGCGCTGGCGCTGGAGCTGGCACCGTTCGGCGTCACCGTCAACGCGGTAGCGCCGGGCGTGGTGAACACGCCGATGCATGCGCCCGAAACACACGACGCGCTGGGCAAGATGCATCCCCTTGGCCGTATCGCGGAGGTCGAGGATGTCGCGCGCGCGGTACGGTATTTCGTGGAGAGCGATTACGTGACCGGCACGATTGCGCCGGTGGATGGCGGTTACGCCGCCGGTCGCTGATTGCTGATCGCTGGTTAATTTCTGCGACGACCGGGCACTCGCCATCGGCCGCTCGTCCAACTCACCCAACATCCAAAGGAATCAATCATGCCGTTCGTCAGCATTCGCATTACCCGCGAGGGCAACACCGTCGAGCAGAAGGCACAGGTCATTCGTGAAGTCACCGATACGCTGCAACGTGTCTTGGGCAAAGAGCCCCATCTCACGCACATCGTGATCGAGGAAGTCGATGCCGATAACTGGGGCTACGCGGGCCAGACGACTACCGAGTTCCGGCGTCAGTCTGCCCAGAGCAAGGTCTGACGTCCGCGTGTTTTCTGATGGCACGCCGCCGTCATGCGTTGTGACGGCGGCGTGCTGTCGTTCTGACGTTGTCAGAACGGCTTCGACATCGCCAGATAGAACGTGCGGCGCGGCCCGAACTGCGGTGCACCGACACCGATGCCGGTGCCGTCACGCAATTCGTAGACGCGGTCGAAGACGTTCAGCACCGACAGCTTCGCGTCGAAGCGGCCGACCCCTGGCAAGTTGAACTTCTCGCCGACACCGAGGTTGACCTGAAGGTACGCAGGCAGGTGCTCGCTGTTGACGAACCCGCTGCGCAGCCCCGAGCCGAACAGCGCATCGGCCGACAACAGCGTTCTGCCCCATTGATACGACACACCGGCCGACCCCGTCACCTGCTGGTCGTGATCCAGATGCACCCAGTGATTCGCGATGTAGGCCAGTTCGTCGGCACCGAAGTTGAATTGTCCGGTCTCGATGCCTTGTCCCATTGCCCGCGAAACCGCCACGTTGAGATACGCACCGACGTTGCCCTGACGATAGTTGACGGTGCCTTCCACGCCGTAAATGCGGCCTTTCTCGTAGTTGAACGTCGAATAGATGAGCGCATTGCCGAACTGACCTTCGTCTTGCAGATGGTTCACGCGACGATAGTAGGCGTCGAGCCCGACGGTAATGGCCGAGGTCAGTTGATGCGAGACACCCAGATCGAAGTAGTCGGAGCGCTCGGCACGCACGGCGGTGTTCGCGTCGGAGGGCAGGGCGTTGGTCGTGTTGAGGAATTTCGCGACCGACGTCGTATCGATCTTCTCGGTGGCCGGCGGCGTGAAGTAGCGCGAATAGCCGGCATGCAGACGCGTGCGGCTCGTCAGGTCGTATGTCAGCCCCAGACGCGGTGACAACTGCCCCTCATTCGTGACGGTATTCACGTGATCGTAGCGAGCGCCATAGTTGACCGTCAGACGATCGGTCGCCTTCCATTCGTCTTGCAGATACAGTCCATACGTGGTGCCCCGGTCGTTGGCGTTGTCCACGATGGTCAGCGGCGTGCCGCTCGTCTGCTGACCGTTATCGTCGGCCGGGAAGACGTTCGAGGTGTTGTCGACGCTGAAATGCTCCTGCTGCACGAACAGTCCGAAACGCAACGTGTGACGGTCGGTGAGCTTGTAGCTGCTATCGGCCTGCACGCCATACGCTTCATTGCGGCGCGTGATGTTCGACGCCACGCCGTTGTAGGCGAGATCGCCAAGCGGGTCCGGCGTGTAATCGACGCGGCTGGTGCGATGGAACAGCGAAATCTGGGTGTCGAGCTTTGGCGAGAGGTGGCTTTGCCATGACAGCACCTGGAAGTCGGTGAGTTCGCGTTGGTGCGCGTTGAGGTTCGACGAATCGGGAATCGTGCCGTTGTCCAGCGTGAACTGCGGGGCGACGCCGGGCAAGTTCGGAATCTGGAAGCGGTTGTTTGCGGTGCCGAACATGAACGACACGCGGTTATCCGGGTTCAGCAGGTACGACACCATGCCGAATGCGTTCGTCTGATTCGTATGGTCGTGAATCGCGTTGCGGTCGCCCGTCGGATTCTCGATTCCCATGTCGTTGGCCGAGACACGCGCGCTGAAGTAATAGCTGAGCGCCCCTTTGGTGCCGTACAACTGGGTGTTGACTTCGCGGTCGGCATGGCTGCCGAACACCACGCCGACTTCGCCGCCGAAGGCCTTGGGGGGCTCCCCGGTGTCGGCGGTGCCATCGGCGAGACCGGGCGAGCCTTTGGTGTGAATGTCGACGATGCCCGCCGTGCGATAGCCGAACTGTGCGGGCAGCGCGCCGGTGATCAGATTGATTTGCGATGCGATGCGCGCGTCGATGGCCTGACCGAATCCGCTGATCGATTCGGGAATGATCACGCCGTCGATGCGGTATTGCAGGTTCGCGTGATCGCCACGCACGTGCAGTTGGCCGTATGAGTCCTGCACCACGCCCGGCGCTTGCAGGAGCACCTGATTGAGCGGTGTGTTCACGCCGAGCGGCAGCGTCTGGATATCCGTCTGGTCAAAGTTGTAGACGGAGCTGCCGGTGTCGGGGGAGAGCGCGTTGCGTGCGGCGTCGAGCCGCTTGGCCGAGACGGTTGTGCCGGAGAGCGCGATGTTGCCGTCGCCCGCATTAGCCGTATTAGCCGCATTAGCCGTCGATTGGGCATGCGCGTTGACGGCGAAGGCGGACGCCGCCGCTACCGCGAGGGCACGACGGGTGAAGCGGGTGAACTGTGGGAAATGCTGGGAATGCTGGAAATGCGTAAGACGAACGAACGGAATCCATCGGGCAGACATGCCGGACCTCAGTGTGCTTGACGTGTGGACGCCGCGCAGCCGGTGGCAGACGCGCCAGTGCTGGCGCGTCGCGACCCGCGACGGCGATTGTTCTGATTCAGGCGAACGACACTGAGGGGCGTGGAGGGTCGCGATTGCGCGTCGGCCCCCGCAAGACGGAGCGCACATGCACCGGTGCGGCGGGCGGGTAATGCCACTCGCGCAGGGGCGGGAGCGAGGCGAAGACGGGCAGTGCGGGGAGCGCAACGTCGACTGCGATGAACGCCAGGCATTGCTCGCAGATGCCGTCTTCGTCGTCCGAGCGCTGTCCATTGCTGCCATTACCACCACGACTACCGACATCGCCATGCTGGCGTTGTGCGTCCGCTGATTCCACCGACGTGGCTGACGCAGCCGCCAGCGCGGCCGCCGTGTGAAACACCACGTGCCGTGCAAGGGCCATCTGCGAGACGAGCACGCAGACGATCAGCCAGAAAGGAAGCCAGCGACGAAGCATGAGCCGACGAGAAACGGAAATAGGCGACGTCGAAAACCGGACGACAAATCGCGACAAAATTAAATGCAACTCAATTGCAATGCAACTGAGTTGCGAATTCTGTCACATCCGTAGGGGCTTTGCCAAGTAGGAAAACCGGGTGGGGGAGATGGCGGGTGGAGAAGGCGGAGAAGGCGGAAAGTGCGTGATGCCAGCGGTGCTGCGTTGCAGCCACTTGAGCGGCGTCGCCCGCTCAAGTGGCTCTTGTGGGATTCAAGCCACCGGCTGATGAAGCGTGGCGTCGGCGACACGAATTTGTCGCGGGATCAGCTTGAGTTGCAGGAACGTATCGGCAATCCGTTGCTGCGCCGCCAGCACGGACGGCGACACCGGTTTGTAGACATGCGCGTAGTGACGCAGCCCCTTCTCGATAATTTTGGCGTCGAGCCCCTGAATGGGCGCCAGTTGCGCGGCGGCTGCGGCATAGTCGCCACGAATCTGCTGCCCGGTCTGGCCTAGGGTGTCGAGCGTCGCCTTGATGACGTCGGCACGCTTTTCCGCGAAGGCCCGTTGACTCAGGAAGAACTGATGGTGGTCGGCCGCACCTTCGGCATTGGCGAGCAGACGCACGGGACTTTGATCGAGCACGGCGGTGAGGAACGGGTCCCAGATGGCCCACGCGTCGACCGAGCCACGCTCAAGGGCGGCGCGCGCATCGGCGGGGGCAAGAAACACGGGGCTGACGTCGCCGTAATCGAGACCGTGCTTGCGCAGCAACGCAACGAGGAACCAGTGGACATCCGATCCCTTGTTGAACGCCACGCGCTTGCCGCGAAGATCTGCCACCGTTTTGACCGGCGAGTTGTTGGGCACGACGACGCCCTCGGCGAGGGGCGTGGGCACCTCGTAGGCGCTGTAGACGAAGTCGGCACCGGCCGCCTGCGCAAAGACGGGCGGCGCTTCGCCGACGTACCCGAAGTCGATCGCACCGACGTTCAGCGCTTCGAGCAACTGCGGGCCGGCCGCAAACTCGGCCCACGTCACTTCCACGCCCAGCGGCTTCAGACGCGCTTCCAGCGAGCCATTCGCTTTGGCCAGCACGAGGGTACTCGCCGCCTTCTGATAGCCAATGCGGAACTTGCCCGGTTCATAAGCGGCGTGCGCCGAAAACGACGGCAGCGCGGCCGATGCCGCCCCTGCACTGACGACTGTAAGGAATTGACGACGTGAGATGGCTGAGATGGCCTTCGGCGGTTTCATGAGCGTTGCCCCGTGCAATGGTGTTGTGATGGATGTCCGAGAATTATCCGGACCGGGTCCACGCGGGCAACGAAGCGATTCTGCTTTAGATATTCACGGCTGCGGTGCAATGTAAGCGACGCAAAGCGGCATGGCCGAGCCGGGCCTGTTGCCGCCGTGGTACGAAAACGGCAGCGTTTCACGGGCGTCGATGGTCAGTGACGGCCACAGGGCTAGCGTTTGCGCGAAACTGGCGTTTCGACACGACCGGCCGGGGTGGCCGAGCAGGATCGCCCCGCGCGCACGGACCTCCACCTCGTCGATATCCTTCGTGTAGATGTTGGGGCGCTTTTTCTCCGACCAGCGGGTGAGCAGGCGCGGATTTCCCGGTGCGTAGAACGTCAGCCACGTCGCAAGATGGTCGTTGCCGACGTAAGCCAGCGGCGTGTGATAGCGCGCCTGCCAGCGCTGTTCGAGGGTGATGCTCGCGGCTTTGATGCCGGCGAACTTTTCCCCGGCATTACGCAGGTTCAGGCTCAGCACCGTTGCATAGCCGATCCACACCGTCAGCCCGACGACGGGCAACCAGCGCGAAATTCGCGGTGCGCGCTTTGCCGTGACCGGCAACACGCACGCGACGAGCAGCGCGGGCAGCGGGACGGCGAACGGTTGCAGCCATTCAGAGATGCGTCCGCCTTCGTGCAGCGTGAAGTACACGAGGATGGGCAGCAGTGGCGCAAGCACGGTGATCCCTACGACCCAGACCGGCGTGTCCGGACGCCTGAAGCGAAGACCGGCAAGATGCATGACGAAGGCGAGCGTCGCCACAGGATAGAACGCCGTGAGTGCGCCGCGCAGGCCGCGCCAGTTCAGCCGTTGATGGATCTGGTCGTCGACCCAACGGAACGCCGCGAAATCGTGATGCACGAGCCAAAGGATATTCGGCGTAATCAGCGTGAAGAAGGCGAGCAGCCCGAACAGGAAGGCGGGGTGCCGATAATGGCGTCGTGTGTCCGGGGTCCACAGCGTCATGACGAACATCGCGCCCAACAGGGCGAACGTCGAATACTTGGTCATGGCGGCCAGACCGGCGACCATGCCGAACGCCAGCCAGAACCTCGGCGCGTCGTACATCGAACGCACGAAGAGCCAGAGCATCCACGGCCAGAGCATGACCAGCAGATAGTTGTCGTTGTACGGGAGGATGTCGATATTGATCGCGCCCGTCAGATGCAGGCTCAGCATGGCCAGCCAGGCGAGACGCCGATCCCCCGACAACCTCTTGGCCAGATGCCAGACACCCAGCATGCCGACGGCAACGACCGCGAAGTGCGAGGCGTACCAGTAGAGCGCAAGCGCTTCGCCGTTCAACCCCAACCCGAACGCTGGCCACATCGAGAACCCGACGAGCCAGGGATTCTTCGGCGTTCCCCATTCCGCATTGCGCGCCCAGTTCAGGGCTTCGACGGCGTCGAACGGCACCGTGGGGTCCAGCGTTGCGCTCGTGAGGGTCCAGACGATGGCATACACCGTCACATATAGCGACGGCGAGAACTGAACGGCGACGGCTGCGCGGCTGATGAGTGCGCGCAACGTGAGTGCGCGACGCACCGGCGCATCGGTCGACGAAGTGGGGGTGGCAGCGTGATTTTGCATGCGCGCTTCGACTGGGCGAACGCGCGCATGTTCTTCACGTTATTTTGCAATCCGAATCAAAGAAAGTACTGATAAATTGCCATGTATGCTGTTGTTTTTGTTGGAATTTTGTGCGACCGGGCGGCGTGCGGAAAGCCGTTTCCGGTCAAGCTTGTTCACAAACGTCAACAAAACAAAACGAATGAGAAAAGATGGCAACAATTTTTCGACCGATACGATCGACCGTCAGTCGTTTTCGACCGGCGCGTCGACGATCAGTGCCGCGTTCACCTGCCGGATGCGCTGATCGACAAAATAGCCGCCGCCTTCCTGATAGCGCAGATACAGACGGCCGCAATCGCGGCACCGGCAGACGTTCGCGCGGTTATAGGGGAAGTAGCGCGGCGCGATGGGCGCATTCGCTGCCCAGTAGGACGTGCCCTCAGGGTGATATTCGCTGAACGTCGGTTCCGGCTCGTTTGGCGCGAACAATGTGCCGACGACTTCGAGCTGCGCGTCGGGCAATGAGTTGGGCAAGCTCGCCCAGCCGTCGAGCGGCGTTCGGGTGCATTGGCAATCGGCGGAAAGGCGGGCGGACGATTCGGCGCGGGCGGCGAGGTCAACGAAAGCGGCGTGATCGAGGTAAGGAAGGTCGCTCATGGGGGATATGGGTTTGGCGTCTTGCCGGAGGCAAGGTACGACGGTGTTCGCCATGGTAGCGCGGACACAGAAATGCAACACGGCTCATCGCCGCAACCCATCGAATTTCGCAGGGCTGTCATGAAGCCGGACATGGACTGATATATGATATTCGCTATATATCGATCTATATAACGGAGTTCAGGCTGTGAAGAAGACGGGGTTTTCCGCGCGCGCTGTCGCGACGATGACGCTGGCGTTGTGTGCTGGCGCGACGATGGTGATGGCAACGCAGGCACGTGCCGACGACACGTTCCGTGTCGCGTATGCCGGTTCGATGGGCGTGGTGATGGACAAGGCGCTGGGTCCGGCCTTCGCGCAACGCGAGCATGTGACCTATCAGGGGCAAGGCGAAGGCGCGTACGGTCTGGCCCGTCTGCTGGCTTCGGGGCGTTCGACGGCCGACGTGTTCGTCTCGATCACCCCCGGGCCGATGGCGATTCTGAAGGACGCCGGACTGATCGACGACGCCGTGCCGGTGGCCAGCACGCGTATGGTCATCGCCTACAACCCGAAGGGCCGCTTTGGCGAAGCCTTCCGTCTCGCGGGCACCGATGCGTCGCACTCGGCGTGGTGGAAGGTGCTGCAAACGCCGGGCCTGCGCTTCGGTCGTACCGATCCGGCAACGGACCCGCAAGGTCAGAACATCGTCTTCACGTTGATGCTTGCGCAGAAATATTACGATCAGGCCGGTCTCGCGCAAGCCGTGCTGGGCGACGTTCGCAATCCGCAGCAGGTATTCGGCGAAGGCGGATTGCTTACGCGTCTGGAAGCCGGGCAGGTCGATGCGGCGTCCGGCTACGAGAGTGCCACGCGCTCGGCCAAGCTGCCCTATGTGGCGCTGCCCGACGAGATCAACCTGAGCAATCCGGTGTTCTCGAAGACGTGGTACGACACCGTGTCGTTCACGTTGCCCGGCGCCGACGGCAAGGAAAAGACGATTCGCCCGCAGCCGTTGGTGTTCTATGCAGCGAAGCTGAAGAACGCCGCGCACCCGAAGGCCGCCGACGATTTCCTCGCGTTCATGACGTCATCGCAGGGCCAGAAGCTGTTTGACGAGAACGGTTATGGCAAGCCCAAGGGCGATGCCCTGTACCACTGACCCCCTGACCCTCATCGATTGGCGGAACGTTTCGTGCAGAAGTGGAGGGATGACCTGCCTGTCGACGTAGACATCGGCAGCCGGGTCGGATCGGGGCTGGGCCGGTTGGGCGAAGTCGTGACGTGGGTGTTGCTCGCGGTGCCGTTCGTCGGCCTGGCGATGGAAACACCGTGGCGTCACTTTCGTCTGGCGTACGGCGACTGGGATGCCGTGGCGGTCTCGCTCGGGCTGTCGTGTCTGTCGATGGCGATCATCGTCGTGCTCGGTACGCGCGTCGCGCATTGGCTGGCCTCGACCCGCTCGCGCTTCGTCCGCGTCGCAGAAGGGCTGGTCCTCGTTGCGCTCATGACGCCGCCACTGGCAATGGGCATCTTGCTGGCGACGGCCTATGGACCGGTTGGCACGTTCGGTGCGCTGCTGGCGCGTGGCGGCATTCTGCTGGGCAACAATGCGCCCGCATTCGTACTCTCTCAGGTCTACGGCGGGCTGCCGTACTTCATCCTCGCTGCACGCGCGGCCTTCGAAGCTGTGCCGCCGGTGCTGCCAATGGCCGCGCGCAGTCTCGGTGCAACACCTTGGCAAGTCTTCCGTCGTGTGACGCTACCACTTGCGCGCGGCGGACTTGCGGCAGGGCTCGTGGTCGCGTGGGTGCGCGTGATCGGCGAGTTCGGCATCGTCATGATCTTCGCCTACTTCCCGCAGGGCATCCCGGTGAAGCTCTACGTCAATCTGCAAAACGATGGGCTCGGTGCCGTGTATGCGCTGCTCTGGCTGTTGCTGGTCGTGGCGCTGCCGTTGCCCATCTTCGTGCTGATGATGACGCGCCGTCGGCACCGTACGGATCACACCAGCGACGATACCGTGTTCTGACCCCTGATATTCGCAGCCCCAAGATTCACTTCAGATGTTAATCTTTTGCGCGTCCGCCCTCGACGGCGGATGTTATGCATAACTAGCGATTCATTAGGGTCTGTTCACATTAATACGGGCTCGTGAACGTGTTCTACCGGCTGGCTGGCAAGGCGCTCGCAGCGCCGCTTGGTCGCCCCAAGCAAGCTGCGGGCAACGCCGCCAGACGGCCGGTAGGGCGCGTTCCCTTCGGGTTGTCCGCCCAAAGGGGCGATCGCGGCGTCATGATCCTCACGAATATTACCGATATTCGCTTCGGCTCATTCCTTGCGCTCGCCCCTTTGGCCGGGCAACACGAGCCCGTATTAATGTGAACAGACCCTAGACATCGATTGACATCAGGAGGGTATGTGTTCGAAATGTTCCGTCAACAAGGTGGGAATCTGACCCGGCAGTTGCCGAAGGTGGCAATGGGTTTGATGGCAGCGGCAGCATTGCTCGGTGCACCGGCTCACGCGAGCGAGGTGTTGTCGAGCGAGGTCTACAGCAAGAATCTGTCGCGCCCGCTGACCTATAACGTCTACCTCCCGACGGGCTATGAAGCCAGCGGCAAGACGACGTATCCCGTGCTGTATCTGCTGCACGGCAACGACGGCGTGAAGAACGACTGGGCGGTCAAAGGCCACATGCAGTCGACCATGGACAAACTGATCGGCCACGGCGACATTCCGCCGGCCATCGTGATCATGCCGGATGCCAATACCAACTGGTACGTGGACCTGAAGGAGCGCATGGAAACGGCGTTCTTCAGCGAGCTGATTCCGCACGTCGAGAAGACGTATCGGGCGATCAAGACGCGCGACGGACGTCTGATCGGCGGCTTGTCGATGGGCGGCTATGGTGCGATGCGTTACGCGCTCAAGTATCCGGAGAAGTTCAAGGCGGCCGCGCTCATGAGCCCGGCCATCTACAATCCGGAGCCACCGAAAGATTCGTCGGCCCGCTTCGTGAAGGTGTTCGCCGAGCCGAATACCAATGGCGAGTACAGCGCACGTGTCTGGCAACAGAACAACTATCCGGCGTACTTCGACGAGTTCCTGAAGAAGGGCATCAAGGTGCCGATGTACATCAACTCGGGCGACGACGACGATTTCAACATCGAGATGGAAGCCACGCGCTTCTATGAGTTGCTGCGTGCGAACAAGCAACCGGCGGAGTTGCGCATCGTCGACGGCAAGCATGAGTGGCCGGTTTGGGCGAGCACGCTGCCCGACGCGCTGAAGTACATCTTCCGCGATGTTCAGCGTCCGCAGCGTAATGACTGACGTATGATCCGGCGGTTGACGTGATTCAACATCGGCCCCTCGAATCCCTGTGATCGAGGGGCCGATCGTTTTGACGCGACGGGGTTGATTACAGCGAACGCTCGATGGCCTGCCCAAGCAATGACAAGCCCAGATCGACTTCTTCTTCGCTGACGGTCAGCGGCGGGGCGATGCGGAACACGCCGCCCATGCCGGGCAACTGCACGATGTTCATGCTCAGGCCGAGGTTCATGCATTCGCGCGTGATCTTCGCGCCGAGGCCATCTGCGGGTGCTTTGGTGCGTCGATCCTTCACGATCTCCATGCCGAGCAGCAAGCCGCGTCCGCGAACGTCGCCCACGCAATCGAATCGCTCCATCAATCCCAGCAAGCCATTGCGCAGTCGCTCGCCCATCACGTTGGCGCGGGCCACGAGCCCGTCGCGCGCCACCACGTCGAGCACGCGCAGGCCGACTGCCGCAGGCAGCGGGTCGGAAACATGGGTCGTGTAGAACAGATAGCCGCGTTCGTGGGCGCGCTCTTCGATGTCCGCCGACGTCACGATGGCCGCGAGCGGCAGGCCCGCACCGAGCGTTTTCGAGAGGGTCAGGATGTCGGGCGTCACGCCGTCGCGTTCGAACGCGAACATCGTGCCGGTGCGCCCGACGCCGGTCTGCGCTTCGTCGAGGATCAGCAGCATGCCGCGTTCCTCGCACTTGCGCTTGAGGGCCGCGAGATAGCCGGGTGGGAGTTCGATAATGCCGCCGGAACTCAAAATCGGTTCCGCGATGAACGCGGCCAGATTGCCGCTCGACTGACGATCGATGAGGTCGAAGGCGTAGTCCAGCTCGGCGAGATAGTCGTATTGTCCGGCGGGGCCGAAGCGCGGGCGGTACGTGAACGGCGCGGGAATGGCAAACGAGCCCACGGCCGCCGGGCCGACGCCTTTGCGTCCCGCACTGTAGGTCGCAGAGGCCGCCGCGCCCGTCATGCCATGCCACGACTGTGCGAACCCCACGACTTCGTATTTGCCGGTGACGAGCTTGGCCATGCGGATGGCTGCTTCGTTCGACTCCGCGCCGGTACTCAGCAACATCACGCGGTCCAGTCCCTCGGGCGTGATCTCGGCCAGCCGGGTGGCCAGGTCCACGACCGGGCGCGAAAGCATGCCGCTGAACAGGTGGTCGAGCTTGCCGATGGATTCCGTCACGACGCAGACGATGTCCGGATGGCTGTGGCCGAGGACCGCGCTCATCTGACCGGAGGTGAAGTCGAGGATCGCGCGCCCGTCGGCGTCGTAGACGAAGCTGCCCTGAGCGCGCTCGACGATCATCGGCTCGAAGGTGCCGCCGTAGCGGATCAAATGTTCGCGGGCATTGCGCCAGAATTCGGCGTCTTGGTTCTTTGACACGGGAAATCTCCGGGGAACGGCATTGGACGAAAAGCAACGGGAGGCACACCCTTAGCTTGCAGTCTAAGCAGCCCTCTGCTTTCATAAAAGCGAATAATGCTAATGAGAGATAGTAGTGAGGCTAATAACGTGAACGGGACACTGGACATCGATTTGCTGCGTTCGTTTGTGGCCATTGCGCAGGCCGGTTCGCTCAGTCGGGCCGCGCAGCGCATCGCCCGGACGCAGTCGGCGCTGAGTCAGCAGATGAAACGTCTGGAGGAGATCGTCGACCAGCCGTTGCTTCAGCGCACGGGGCGCGGGGTGATGTTGACCGGCTCTGGCGAGCGTCTGCTCGGTCACGCACAGCGCATTCTCCGCGCGCATGACGAGGCGATGGCCGATATGTCGGGGCGCGGACTGACGGGGACGATCCGGTTCGGTTGTCCCGATGACTATGCCGCCGCGTTCCTGCCCCATCTGCTACGCGAGTTCGCGATCGTGCATCCGCACGCGCAGGTCGAGGTGATTTGCGAGCCGACGCCGAGATTACTGGAGCAGTTGTCGCGTCATGCACTCGATCTGGCGCTGATTTCGTTACCCGACGGCGTAGACGAGCTCAATGTCATCCGGCGCGAAGCGTTGGTCTGGATCGGGAGTCCGGGGCTCGACGGGGTGCTCGCGAACCCGGACGAACCGTTGCCGCTGGCGCTCTCCGACCCCGATACGCTGGACCACATCGCCGCCTGCGATGCACTCTCAAAGGCCGGACGGGCGTACCGGATCGCCTACGCGAGCAGCAATCTGGCCGGACTGACGGCGCTCGCGCGTTCCGGACAGGCGTTTGCTGTGATGACCCAGACGGCAGTGCCACCGGACTTACGCATTGTTACAGCTGATACCTTGCCGACGTTGCCGTCCGTGGGGATTACGGTAAAGTTCGATCGCGCGCGTCCCAGTCACCTGAGCGTGGCGTTTGCCGATCACATTCGGCGCACGCTCGCGGTGTTGTAAGGCGGAGGTGCATCGGCAAGGGCGCCGGTGCGCGTTCCCGTGGCGACGAATTTGAAGCACAATTGCGCCTTGCGCAGGCGAGCGGGCCAAGTCCCGGGCCGGCGCAGCAGTCAGTCAAAAGAATCCGGGTTCTGTGCATTGGGGGCATCCATGGCCAGAGATCCGGGGTAATGCAGTCTTCGCAAGGTTTTGCGATTTTTTGTATCGAGGTCGATATGTTGGCGCGTTTCGTGGCGTTTTCTCTGGTAATCGGTTCGCTGTTCGCCCTGGCGGGTTGCAATACGGTCGACGGCGTCGGTCAGGACATTTCGGGCGCTGCGCGCACCGTCAAGCGCGCGCTGTAAGCGTTCGTGCCGCAAGAGTGCGTCGATGCCTCGCTTTGGTGCCAAACCGCCGAAAAGAGGCCGCGCTCGACGCGCTATCTCAAGTTTTCCGCTTTCTCGCCGTTGGAGCCGCTAACGCTGTCATGAAGGTATGGGTATCGTGCCGGATGGCAGACGGTGGCGGCCGCTCTCGGTGGCCACGAAATGGAAAGAAAGGCGGAAGCGCAAATGTTGAAAAATTGGACGATTCGTTGGCGGTTGCGGACGGCCGTGGCCGGTCTGGCGGCCCTTGTGGTGATTATCGGTGGACTGGCGCTTATTGGATTGCGCGACACCGTCGGGAGCTTGCGCGAGGTCTACGACAAGGAGTTGGCGAGCACCCGTTTGCTGGGCGAATCGGAAATTCATATCGGGCGCGCGCGTGCGGTCGTGTTGCGTGCACCGCAGGCGCCGTCTGAAGACGTCAAGGCGGCTGACGTCAAGAAAGGCACCGAGTACTGGGGCGAGTCCGAGAAGGCCTGGCAGGCCTATCTGGCGTTGCCGTCGGATGCCGAGGAGCAACGTCTTGCGAAAGACGTGACGAGTACGCGTCAGGCACTCAAAGACGCCTTCACGTTGGTCCAGAACAGCATTGCTGCCGGACAAACCGATGTCTACTACGCGCAGGCGGCGGTGCTGGGCAAGCGTTACACGTCATACGTCAACGCTAACGAAGCGCTCAAGAAGCTTTACGACGATCGCGCGAAGTCCAGCTTCGATTCGGCGGTGTCGACGTACGACCGCTTGTTTGTCGTAACCCTCGGGGCGATTGCATTCGCGATCATCGCGGCGTTCCTGACGGCGCGTTCGCTGAACCGTGCGATCACGCGGCCGCTCGACGATGTCCTTGAACACTTCCAGGAAATTGCCGACGGGAATCTGCAACGCGCCGTGCATGCCACGTCGACCGACGAGATGGGGCGGTTGCTGGGCGCACTCGCCAATATGAAGACGCAGCTCAACGATACGGTCGCCCGCGTGCGCAAGAGCGGCGAAGCCATTGCGGCGAGCGCACGTGAGATTGCTGCGGGCAATCTGGATCTGTCAGCGCGTACGGAACAACAAGCGGCCTCGCTGGAGGAAACGGCGGCCAGCATGGAGCAGTTGACCAGTACGGTGCGTCAGAACATGGAGCATGCGCGTCAGGCGAACCAACTGGCGCGGCAGGCGAGCGATCAGACGGGGGCGGGCGATACCGCAATGACCGAGGTCACGGACACCATGCGCGCCATCGACGCGGGGTCCGCGCGGATTCGCGACATCATTGCACTGATCGACGGCATCGCATTTCAGACCAATATTCTTGCCCTGAATGCGGCCGTCGAAGCGGCGCGCGCGGGCGAGCAGGGCCGCGGGTTTGCGGTCGTCGCCGGCGAAGTGCGTACGCTGGCGCAGCGCTCGGCGAGTGCTGCGCGCGATATCAAGACGCTGATCGAGACGTCGGCCGAGCGCTCGGCGGCGGGCAGTCGTATCGTCGGCGAGGCGGGTGCCGCCATGAGCAGCATTGCGAACAGCGTGCAACGCGTGACGGACATCATGGCGGAGATTTCGGCGGCGTCGGAAGAGCAGACGGCCGGCATCGATCAGGTGGCACGCGCCGTCACGCAAATGGACGAGGTGACGCAGCAGAACGCAGCGCTGGTCGAGCAGGCGTCGGCGGCAGCCCAGTCGCTGGCCGAACAGGCCGAATCGCTGAAGTCCGCCGTCGCGGTGTTTCGTCTGGCGTAAGCCGCGTCAGGTCACGTCAGATCGACGAACGTCCCCACCATTCGCGTACGAAATCGCCGCGATCCGGACGCGGCGTCACTTCCGGCGTCTGCGGCGGTGTGCCGACGAAGAGGAAGCCGAGCACCCGTTCGTTCGGTTCGAAGTCGAGAATGTTGTGGATGTCGGGGTCGTAGGCGTCCACGCCGGTGGCCCAGAAGCCACCGTAACCCAGCATGTGGATGGCGTTCAGCAGATTCATGCTGGCCGCGCCCACGCTGAGGAGTTGTTCGATTTCCGGCACCTTCGTCGCCGTCGAAATGGACGCCGCGATCACAATGATCATCGGGGCCGCAAAGGCTTTGCGACGGCGCTGCTCGTGCATTTCGGCGGGCGCGTCGGGATCGCGCCTGGCAGCGGCTTCGACGAGCGCTTGTCCGAGATCGTCACGCGCTTCGTCGCGCACGACCACGAAACGCCACGGACGCAGCCGTCCGTGGTCGGGTGCACGTAGCGCGGCGTCGAAGATCAGGTTCAGTTCGGTATCGCTCGGGGCAGGCTCAGAGAGAGGCCATTGGGACTGTCGCGAGAGCAACGCTTCGAGGGCCAGTTGGCGCGGAGCCACATCCGGCGGCGAGAATTCGGGGGTCGTGCCCATCGGGGGGATTCTCCAGAAACGGAACCCCCATGATCCGCCATCCACGTATAAATTGCAAAATGATTCTCATTTGCAACATGGCGATTCATACACTCGCTGAACTGCCTGTACACAGACACCGGTGGTCGCAGAAAGCGTGGTCGCGCTATCGCGTGCTAGCATCGATTTCGCATTTGCAGCCCGGCAATTGAAGGAGGAAACACATATGGCAAAGCAATCGACAACGCGTCAACGCAAGCAGGATCTGTATCCGTTATTCGGAGAAATGACGTCTCCGGCAAAGAACATCCGACTCTGCGATCCGGAAGCGAAGGAGGCGATGGCGGCGGCAAAAGCAGTGGTGACAGCCAGTAAAGAGAATGCCTTACGGTTTCTCCAAAGCGTTGGAATCGTTACGGCGTCGGGACGGCTGGCGAAGCGCTACGGTGGGTGAATGACGCGTCGGTGGGATCTGTACAAGCGACAACCCGGTTTCGTTCTTGGTTTTCACGGTTGCGATCGAAGCGTTGGGGAATCGGTGTTAGCCGGCGAGCGATATCTGACGCCAAGCACAAACGCATATGATTGGCTGGGCTCTGGAATCTACTTCTGGGAAAGCAGCCCAGCTCGTGCCCTTCAGTTCGCGGAAGCCGCAGCGAGCACGTCGAAAACGACAACGAAGGGCAAAATAGAAACGCCGTTTGTGCTCGGCGCGATCATTGACTTGGGAAATTGCTTTAATTTGATTGACGCTTCGGCGTTGAAGGAGTTGCGGGAGGCATACGACTTTGTTGCCGATGCGCTGGCAACCAGCGCACTTCCGAAGAACGTCGGTGGTCCCGACAAGTTGATGCGAAATCTCGACCGCGCCGTTCTTGAAACCATGCACCAATTGCGAGCCGGATTTCATGAAGCTTCGGGGGCGACACCTCCCTACGACACGGTCCGAAGTCCCTTCGGGGAGGGCGGCGAACTGTACCCGGGCTCGGGTTTTACGCGTCAGGCCCATATCCAGATTGCAGTGCGCAATGCTGATTGCATCAGGGGATACTTTCGGCCCATTCAGCGCTAACTCAGCGCCTCGTCTTCGGACGAGGCGTTGTTGTTTGATGCGCTGAATCCGGTGACAGGGCGTACTTTTGCGAAAGCTTGTAACCTACGCGTTCACTTCCTCGCACGCCTGTCCGGCGCACGTCATCCATGAGCCAGCAAAAGCCAGTCGAATACGTCAGTGCAGCGCCTGAAGTCAAAGCCGTCTTCGACGACATCAAAGCCACGCGGGGTGTCCCCGACGTCAACAACTTCTGGAAGTACATCGCGCAGCACCCGCCGACCCTGGAGCGGACCTGGGGCAGTCTCAAGGACATCATGGCGGACGGGGCACTCGATCCGCTGGTCAAGGAGCTGATTTATGTTGCGGTCAGCGTTACGAACAACTGCGGGTATTGCGTTGCGAGTCACACGGCGGGCGCGCGCCGTGCAGGCATGACCGACGAGATGTTCGGCGAACTGCTGGCCGTCGTGGGCATGGCCAACGAAACCAACCGGCTCGCCGTCGGCTATCGAGTGCCGATCGATCCGGCTTTCGAGTAAGCCATCCATCGGCGGTATCGGCGTGTCTGACATGCCGCCCCGAGTTGCTGTGCGATCAGCGCTCGCATGGGTGAGACGGTCGGGTTCGTCGCCCGGCCGGTACTCAGGCGCATGAGCTGAAATTTGACGACGGCCATGTTCGCCATCGACCCCAGCATCTTGTTCTTCCAGCGAATCGGATTGAGTTGTGGCTCCGACGTCTGGCCCAGACGCCAGCGATTCGGCAACTCGGGATCGATGGAGAGCGCCGTCGCCATGCCCACCATTGCCACGCCGCTCGTGATCACCTGGTCCGCGACCGTACGACGGCGAATGCCGCCCGTCACCATCAGCGGCATCGTCGCGACGCCAATCATTTCGCGGGCGAACTCCAGAAAATACGCCTCGCGTGCCAGCGTACGCCCGTCGCGCGATTCGCCCTGCATGGCCGGCGCTTCATAGCTGCCGCCGGACAGCTCCACGAGGTCGACACCGAGCGAGCCGAGCATCTGGATGACGCGACGCGCGTCGTCCGGCCCGAACCCGCCACGTTGAAAATCGGCCGAATTCAGTTTGACGGCAACAGCGAAGTCAGCCGCGACCGCCGCACGCACCGACCGCACGATATCCAGCAGCAAACGGGCACGGTTCTCCAGACCCCCGCCCCAGCGGTCCTGACGCTTGTTCGTTAGCGGCGAAAGGAACTGACTGAGCAGATACCCATGCGCCGCGTGAATCTCCACGCCAGTAAAGCCGCTGCGCTCGGCGAGCAGCGCACTTTGGGTGAATCGTGCGATGACATCCGCGATGTCCGTTTCCGTCAGTTCTCTGGGCATCGCGAAGCGCTTCGAGAAGCCGCCGAGCTCAAGGGCCACCGCCGACGGTGCGACAGTGGTCTGACCCAGCGCGGACTGCATCTGCCGGCCCGGGTGATTGAGCTGCATCCAGATCTGCGCGCCATGTTGACGCGCCGCCTGCGCCCATCGATGGAAGCGTTCCAGATGCGCGTCGTCCTCCAGCACCACGCCACCGGGGCCGGTCATCGCTCGCGCATCGATCATGACGTTGCCGGTGATGATCAGGCCAGCGCCCCCTCGGCCCCACGCGTCATACAGGCGCAGCAGTTCTTCCGACGGCGCGTGATCGGCGTCCGCCATGTTTTCTTCCATCGCTGCCTTGGCGATGCGGTTGGGGATCGATGTGCCGTTCGGCAGGGCGAGCGGAGCAAAGAGAGACATGGATGACATGGCCGTACCTCGAATCTTCAGTTGACGATGACACGACCATAACCTTAAAGTTCACTTCAAGGTCAAGCGTTCGGAGCGTGAAAATGAAAATCGGGGAGTTGGCGCAGGTGAGTGGCGTGGCGGCGTCGCGAATCCGCTTTTATGAAGCGCAGGGCTTGCTGCCCAATGCGCTGCGGCAGACCAATGGCTATCGCGAGTACGACGAAGACGCACTGACGCGTCTCGATCTGATCCGGCGCGCGCAAAACGCCGGATTTTCGTTGGACGAGATCCGCGCGATCTTGCCGCCGGACCTCAACGACTGGCCGCATGACAAGCTGCTCGAAGTGCTGCGCCGCAAAGTGGGCGAGATCGAGGCGCTGGAGCGGAATCTGGCGCTATCGAAGCACAATCTGAAGGCGTTGATCGATGCCATCGAGCATCGCGAGGATGGGGAGGACTGCCGGGCGGCGTCGCAACGCGTGCTGACGTCGGTGCGTCGCGCCGACGACGACAGCCTTGCGCCGGCGACCCGGCGCGCCCCGGTCAAAAAGCGCGCCTGACGCACCCGGCAGCCTGCATTCAGCGACTCGCAAGAATCTCGTTTGCCTTCGCGATGACAGGCGCATCGATCATCTTGCCATCCAGTGCGACGGCCGCACCTGCGCTGGCGTTGGCTGCGGCGACAACGCGCTCGGCCCACGCAATGTCATCGTCCCGCCACGCGAACGCAGCGTGCACCGGTGCCACCTGACGCGGATGGATACACAACTTCCCCCGGAACCCAAGCGCGCGGGCGCGGCGGGCAGCGGCTTCGATCAACGCGGGGTCGTCGAGCACCGTAGTCACGCCGTCGACCGGTGGTGCGATGTCAGCAATACGCGACGCCAGCGTGAGTTGCGAGCGGAAGTACAGCAGTTCTTCGGCGTCACCTTCGATGCCGATGTCCAGCTGGAAATCGATGGTGCCGAACATCAACCGGTCGACACGTGGCGCAGCGGCGATCTCTCCCAGCGCGGCAAATGCCTGTGCCGTCTCGATCAGCGGCACGAGCCGCAGCGATGGTGCTGCGCCTTGCGCGACGCGGGCGAGGGTGGCGGCATCTTCCGTCTTCGGTACGACGAGGCCGCAGAGTTGCGACAGGCCCGCCAGTGCTTCGACATCCTCGTGAAACCAGGGCGTCGACACGGCATTGATGCGCACGTACACCGGGACCGACGTCGCTGGACTTAGCGCTGACAGCCATTGGACCACTTGCTCGCGGGCAGTCAGTTTGTCGGCGGGCGGCACCGCGTCTTCGAGATCGAGAATGACGGCGTCCGCGCCTGAAGCGCATGCCTTTTCGAAGCGTTCCGGACGGTTGCCCGGCACGAAAAGCCAGCTACGAATGACGGGATGTTTTTGCATCGCTCATACCGCCTGTGCTGCGCGTAGCGCGTCGATTTGTGCCGACGTGCGGCCAAGCTCGGCGAGGATCGCGTCGGTGTGCTGCCCCAGCGCCGGAATCGGGTCCATGCGCGGCGCGAACGCTGCGCTCGCCGACGGCATGCCCGGCGGAATCGGCGCCTTGATCGTGCCGTTGGGCGTTGCGACGTCCGCCCATCGCTCACGCGCCGCGAGTTGGGCGTGCTGCCATACGTCGTGCATCTCGTTGAGGTTGGCGTTGGCGATGCCCACGGCGTCGAGCCGGCTCACGAGTTGCGGTGCCGAGAGCCGCATGAAGACCTCGCGGATGATGGCGCGCAGGGCATCGCGATTCTCCAGACGCTTGGGGTTGGAGGCAAAGCGGGCGTCTTCCGCGAGCGCAGGTTGTTCGAGCACCTTGTCGCAGAAAATCTTCCACTCGCGCTCGTTCTGCAAACCCAGCATGACCGTCTTCCCGTCGCCGGTTTCGAACGGGCCGTACGGGAAGATCGTTGCGTGCGCCGCGCCTGCACGCGGCGGGGGCGTTTGATCGTCGACGGCGTAATACAGCGGAAAACCCATCCACTCGACCATGCATTCGAGCATCGAAATGTCGATGCGCGAACCTTTGCCGGTCTTGCCGCGCTGGATCAGCGCCGAGAGGATGTTCGTGTACGCGTACATGCCGGCAGCGATGTCCGCAATTGAGCAGCCTGCCTTGGCCGATGCCTCCGGCGAGCCCGTCACGGACAGAAAGCCCGATTCGCTCTGGATGAGCAGATCGTAAGCCTTCTTGTCGCGATAGGGGCCGTCCGGACCGTAGCCCGAAATGCCACAAACGATGATGCGCGGATAGCGTGCCGAGAGGGCGTCGTAGCTCAGACCCAGGCGGTCGGCCGCGCCGGGGGCGAGGTTCTGCACGAGGACGTCGGCGTCGGCGAGCAAGTCGTGGAGGACCGACTGGGCAGCGTCCTGTTTCAGGTCGAGCGTCAGACTTTCCTTCGAGCGGTTCGTCCACACGAAGTGCGACGACATGCCGTTCACACGTCCGTCATAAGCGCGGGCGAAGTCGCCTGCGCCGGGGCGCTCGATCTTGATGACGCGCGCGCCGAGATCGGCCAGTTGACGGGTGCAGAACGGTGCCGCAATGGCGTGTTCGAGCGCGATGACCTTGATGCCGTCCAAGGGCCTCATGACAGAAATCTCCGAGAAAACCAATTGAGTTGAGCGAGGCGGTGGCCGGGTCAGACGATCTTCGCGAGCACGATAAGGCTCAGCGTGATCGTGATGGCACCGCCGATACGCGTGGCGATTTGTGCGAACGGCATGAGTCGCATGCGGTTCGCCGCGGTGAGGATGGCGACGTCGCCCGTGCCGCCCATGCCGCTGTGCGTGCCGACCACGATGGCCGCGTCGATGGGATGCATATTCATGCGACGTGCCACGACGAAGGCGGTCGCCATCAGCGTGAGCACCGTCGCGACGATGGTCACGAGCGTCGGCACGTTGAAGGATGCGACGACCTTCTGCCACGGCGTAATCACGACACCGATGGCGAACAGCAGCGGGTACGTCACCGCCGTCGCGAAGAATTTGTAGACGACGCCCGCACCGGCTTCGAGCTTCGGCGAAAAGATGAAGCCGATCTTCGCGGCGACGGCCAGCACCAACATCATCACCGGACCCGGCAAGCCGAGCGTGTTCTGCGCGAGCATGCCGACGAAGTACAGGCACACGGCGATCATGCCGGCCGCAGCGATGTCGGTCGCGTCGACTGCCTTCGCCGGTTCGGCGTGAACGTCGTGCGCGCCGATGTCGTCGCTCCCTGTTCGCATGAGCTGCCCGTTACCCGTCAACGATGGGTAACGCTTACCGAGTGCGTTGAGCACACCCGAGAACACGATGGCGCAGACGTTGCCGAGCATCACGGCGGGCAGCGCCTGTGCCAGCAGATCGCCCGCGCCCTGATGCATGACTTCCGAGTAGCCGATGGTCAACGGAATCACGCCTTCGCCCAAGCCGCCGGACATGACCGGGATCACCACGAAGAACACGGTGTGGAACAGTCCCATGCCAAGCATGGTGCCAACGGCCGTGCCGACGATGCCCGCAAGCACTGAACCGATAGCGAGTGGGACGAAGATGCGCACGAAGCCGCCGATCAGCACCTTGCGGTCCATGCTCAGAATGCTGCCGACGATGATGCCGGGAATGAACAGGTACAGGAAGTTGCTTTGCTTCCAGAACGCCACGATGGGCGTGACGACCGACGGGGGCAGCACGTTCGCGAACACCAGCCACGAGGGCAGGAACGTCACGAGGATCACCGGGCCACCGATGCTGCGAAAGATGGGGATTCGCTGGCCGACTTCCATGCAGGTAAAGCTGCACACTGCCAGCAGCGCGATGATCGGAGAGAGTTCAGCGGAGAGCTTTCCGGTGGTGAGAACCGTCGTTGCGATGGCGGCGATGAGTACCAGATGGACGGGCAACGGCACGATGCCGACGCGCATGTCCATGATTCGCCACCACAAGTCGCGCAGTGGGTGGTGCTGTGCCGCCTGAGAAGTTGCCTGACCGCCTTGATTGCTTTGGCCGCCCTGACCGCGTTGTGCGGCAGTGGCCGAGAGTCCGTCTCGCATCCTGCTGTCTCCATCCATTTGGAATTGGTTTGTTGAGGCGACTATAGGCGTGTAGCCGACGTCGAAGGAAATACCGATTTTGGATGTGGGTATAGAGCGAGACTATGGCTTGGGCTTCTCGTTGCGCGGGAATGGCGGGTAATGGCTTTCAATGCGGCGAAAACCTAAGTTTCACGACACCTCATATAGCAGTACGCTATGGCCTTTCGTTGCTGCCAACCGACGCGTTTCGGAGGCCGATGCCGTTATGGATGTGAGACAACTCAGGAACTTCGTGGCTATCGTCGATAGCGGCAGTTTGTCGAAGGCGGCGGAGCGGCTGCATATCGCACAGCCGTCGCTGAGCGCACAACTGCGCGGATTGGAAGACGAACTGCAAACGCAACTGCTGGTCCGCAGTGCGCAGGGTGTGACGCCGACCGAAGCGGGGAAGGCGTTGTACCGCCATGCACGCGTGGTGTTGCGTCAGATGGAGCAGATTCGCCAGGAAGTACGAGAGGGTGGTGGCAGTGAAGCAGGGCCGGTAGCGGTGGGGTTCCCGACGACGATTGCATCGATTCTCGCCGTGCCGTTGTTTGCCCGGGTCAGGGAGCAGTATCCGGGGATTCGTTTGCAGATATTCGAGAGCATGAGTGGGTACATCGGCGAGTTGCTTGCCAACGGACGGCTCGACCTCGCGATGCTCTTTCGCGACTCGGAAACGCGGGGCATCTCGGTGATGCCGTTGTTCGACGAGGAGTTGTATGTGCTGGGTGGGCACCGGGTGTGTCCGTCGATCTATGAGGATGCAGGGGACAACGCGGACGGGACGTGCGCATTGGAGAAGCTGGACAACGTGCCGATCGTAGCACCGAGCGCGTCGAACGGCTTGCGGCTGCTGGTCGAGCGGAGCTTTGCACAGGCGAATGCCGAGTTGAACATCGTCGCGGATATCGACTCGTTGCCGACGCTCATCGACATTGCCCGTTCGGGTGAGGCGTGCTCGATCTTGCCGGTGTCGGCATTGGCATCGCGCGACCCGGCCTTGCGTCCGCCTTCGCGCCGCATCGTCGCACCGCACCTGCAACGCCCGGCCAGCGTGTGCTGGTCGAACTCACTCCCGGTAGGGTCCGCGACGGTCGCGGTACGTCAGTGCATCGCCGATCTCATCCGCGAATTGCAGGCGGACGGACATTGGACGGGGATTACGTTGCGCGCGGTCGACAAAGACGCCGTGATCGAGTGACACGACAGTCACGGCGCTTCGTCCGAACGGCTTACTGAACAGCTTACTGACGCATCCCGATCGCCAGACGGTTAAATGCGCTCATCAGGGCGATGGCGAACGTCAGGTCGGCGATTTCGGCGTCGGTGAAGTGTTCACGCAGCGGGTTGAAGTCTTCGTCCGGTGCGTTGGTGCGGTCGATGGCGCCGACCGAGTCGGCCCAGGCGAGGGCCGCACGCTCACGGGCGCTGAACTGCGAACTCACGCGCCAGCCGCCGACGCTGTCAATCTTGGCATCGGCCATGCCGCCAGCGCGCAGCGCCTTGCTGTGCATCTCCAGACAGAAAGCGCAGCCATTGATCTGCGACACGCGCAGATAAACCAGCTCAATCAGCGGTTTGCCAAGGCTGCTTTTCTCCAGCGCCTTTTTCGTGGCGACGAACCCTTGATAGGCGTCGGTCGACAGCGTGGCATAAGACAGGCGAAGCGTACTCATCGAAATTCTCCAGAAATGAACGAAGCAAGCGGCATGGGTTAAGTTAGATGCGAACTGCAGGGGGCTTGTCGCAACGTCACCAATTTACGAGAATCATGGCCTAGTGGTCAGATGCAAGAATTGACGAAATCAATGGGACATCGCGAATGGATTTTCCGTATTTGAAGCCCGGCCCGGGCGACGACGCGCCGCTCTACCTCCAGCTGTATCGCCGCTATCGTGACGCCATCGCTGCCGGCAAGCTCAGGGCAGGCGACCGCGTGCCATCCGTGCGCAGCCTTGCGAGCGAACTCAATCTCGCGCGTGGCACCGTCGAGCTGGCCTATCAGATGCTCACCAGCGAAGGCTATTTCACGCCGCGTGGTGCGGCCGGAACGTTCGTGTCGCCGCGTCTGGAACATCTCAGCGAGACCGCCGCGCCGGTCGCGCCCCCGGCAACGACGGTGCCTCCGCCACGAGATGCGCTCGCCGCCGTCGGTGCGCCGCGTCCATTTCAATTGGGCCTTCCTGCACTCGATGCATTCCCTCGCAAGACGTGGGTGCGTCTGGCCGGGCGGAGTCTGCGCGTCATGGACCTCGCGTCGATGGCCTATCCGGAGCCTGCTGGGTTCGCGCCGCTGCGCCACGCCATCGCCACCTATCTCGGCATCTCTCGTGGCATCGCATGTTCCGCGCAGCAGGTCTTTGTGACGGCGGGGTATCGTGCCGCCCTCGATCTCGTCTGCCGAACGTTGATCGAGCCCCGCGCGCAAGGCTGGTTCGAAGATCCCGGATATCCTTACGCGCGGCATTTCCTGACGAGCGTCGGCATGCGCCTCGCATCGATTCCGGTGGACGAAGAGGGGCTTAACGTCGACGAGGGTATCCGTCGTGCGCCGAACGCCCGCTTCGCGGTCGTGACCCCCACGCATCAGAGCCCCACTGGCGCGACGATGTCCTTGCCCCGGCGACTCGCGCTGCTCGAATGGGCGAATCAACAGCAGTCCTGGATCGTGGAAGACGACTATGACAGCGAGTTTCGCTATCACGGACGTCCGTTGCCCGCGCTCAAGAGTCTCGATCACGATGGACGGGTGCTTTACACCGGTACGTTCAGCAAAGTGCTTTTCCCGGGGCTTCGTCTTGCCTACCTTGTGGTGCCCGAGGCCCATATCGAGCGCTTTGCGCAGGCCGCCAATCAACTGGGCGGGCCGGGCTCGGTCCACGTGCAGGCGACGGTGGCGGACTTCATGGAACAGGGGCATTTCGCCCGGCACTTGCGAAAAATGCGAGCGTTGTACGCCGAACGGCGCGGCTATCTTGTGGACGCACTGGCCGAGGTGTTTGGCGACGACCTGTACGTGCAGCCACAGGCCGGTGGCATTCAGACGCTGGCGTACTTGCGTCATGCATTTGCCGAACAGGACGACGAAACCATCGCGCTCGCGGCCCACGAACAAGGGTTGGCCGTACATGGGCTGCACCACTGGTACGGCAATGCGCCATCGCGCTCGGCCTTGCTGCTTGGCTTCACCAACATCCCGGATAAGGCGACGGCACTGGCACTGAGCCAACGTTTGCGTGCGTCGATAACGGTCTGAGTAGCGATGTCGAAGCGACCTGAACCCTACCGGAACGAACCGGTCGTCGGCCCCCATAGGGGTTGCGGGGCGCGGCACCCATAAGACCACGTCAGGACAGGTGCTTTCGAAACCCGCTATGCTTCGTTGACTGGCGCACGCGCGTCCCAAAAAAACACCGTGCCGGTGGCGACTCAGGTTCGCCCCGCATCCAAAGCTTCTCAGGAGTCCCCCTCGTGGCAGCGTTCGACATCGACGATATCGTTTCTTCATTGCATTCGGCCCGCCTGCGTTGGCGCGACGGGCAGCGACGCCTGCTCGAACCCGGTGGCCGAGATCTGCCGTCGCGCGAACGTCTCGCAGACATCGTGGTGCAACTCAAGGGCGCGCTTTTCCCCATGCGTCTCGGCCCGCTCGACTTGCACCAGCAGGGCGAGAACTACTACGTCGGTCATACGCTGACGAGCGCACTGAACGGTCTGGCCGAGCAAGCGCGACTTGAATGGCGCTACAAGGCGCGTCACGACGCCGCCATCACGGCAGCGCTCATCGAAGAGCGCGCGCATTCGGCCATCCAGCAATTTGCAGGCAAGCTGCCCGAGATTCGCGAATTGCTCGATCAGGATGTGCTCGCCGCCTATCAGGGCGATCCGGCCGCGGGCAGCGTCGATGAAGTGCTGATCTGCTATCCGGGCATCCACGCGATGATTCATCACCGCATTGCTCACGAGTTGTACCGGCTCGAACTGCCGCTGCTCGCCCGCATTATCGCCGAGCAGGCACACTCGGAAACGGGAATCGATATCCACCCGGGGGCGCGTATCGGGGCAGGCTTCTTCATCGATCACGGGACCGGTGTCGTGATTGGCGAGACGGCCATTCTGGGCCAACGCGTACGCGTGTATCAGGCGGTCACGCTCGGTGCCAAGCGTTTCCCGGCCGACGACGACGGCAACCCGCGCAAAGGCCTTGCGCGTCACCCGATCGTCGAAGACAACGTCGTCATCTATGCGGGGGCGACCATTCTGGGCCGCGTCACCATCGGCGAAGGCTCAGTCATCGGCGGCAATGTGTGGCTCACGCAGGACGTGCCGCCGTTCAGCAACATCACGCAGGCCCGCTCCCGCACTGAAGCTGGCTCGCCGCCGGTTTCCGGCTGCGATAACGATCGTTCCTGATGTAGGGGCCGCGCGCCGTCAGGCCATGGCCGGCGGCGCGGCGATGCGCGCCCGGACCTCGGGCGACGCGAGGCATGTCTCCACGGCTTCGAAACCCGGTGCCCCCGCATACGGCGCGACGCGTACCGGCGGGCTGTGATTCGCCGGGCAAAGCAAGATGGCTTCGTCGCTGCCGACAGCGCTCAGATCGAGAATCGATGACGAGCGCGTCATCATGAAAAGCGGACTTGTACGCGTGCGAGCGTGTAACCGCAGATAACGCATCAGCGCCTCTTGTGTCGGTTGCGCAAGATCCTGCTCGATCATGTCGACGACCAACGCACCCGCGCAATCCGCTTCCAACGCCGTGAGCAATATCGTCAGTGCGTCGGAGGTTTCGGCCCCGTCGTCCACCAGCCATGTCTGTGCCTGATCGATGCGTCGCTGCAAGGCGTCGTCGGCCGAAGGCGAGGCGAGGGCTGCGACCCGCTGAGGGTCCAATCGATCCAGCCCAAGGAACGTTCCGTTCGGCAAGGCTTGCGCCAGCCGCATCGCCAGCCGTGTCTTCCCGCTGCCGAGCGAGCCGATGATGTAGTTCAGCGGACGAATGTCGCGCATTTCGAACCATTCGCCGCCCCAAGGCCACGGAAGTTCGAAGGCGACACTCGGTGCCGCCTGTTCGACAAGGTCCGGTAGCTCGCCGTGCATCGGCATTCTGCCGCTGGCAAGCCCGGCGCGAAGGCTTCGCACCGTCTCAAGTCGACGCAGTCGCTCACGGATTTCGGCGTCCAGCGCGTGTTCGTGCGTCTCAAGGGCGGCCGACAACGTTTGCGCATTGCCCTTCAATACACTGGCGACCTGCGCGAGGCTCAAGCCCAATGCTCGTAACGCAACCACTTCAGACGCACGCGTCATCTCCGCAGCGTCATACGTGCGATATCCGGCTGAAGTTCGTTTCGGCGAGAGTAAGCCGTGCTGCTCGTACAGCCGAAGCGCCTTGTTCGAGACGCCAAGCCGCCGCGCCGCCTCGGACGCATTCAGGCTCACCACAGAATCCTTCATCGTTCACCTCTGGGTATTGATCGGGGTGACGCCATCGTCGAGCCGTCCCCAAGGGGCAGGTCAAGCCTTTGCGATCTGTCGTGACGATTCACGACCGCTCCCTACGTTATGCAAGTCCCAGATAACTGTCGAGTTATCTTAAGAATAATTAACCGACCGGTCGGTTTTTGTCATGTTAGGCTTCAGTGCGCTTCCTCATAAAAACTACGGAGACATTGATGACTTTGAATTTCCGCTCGCCTGTTTCAGTGAGTGCAACATCCACTGGCATTCGACATCAATCCGCGCGTCCCGGCCGTAGTCGGGTGTCGCGGGTGTCCGTAAGCGTCTCGGCGGCGCTGCTGAGTCTGGCGCTGGTCGCGCCGGGCGTAGCGAGTGCTGAGAGCACCACGCCGGGAGGATCGGCGCCCGCCGCCGCCAATAGCGTACCGGGACACACCGACGTCACCATCAAGCGCGACGAATTCGGTGTGCCGCACATCTACGCGTCGACGACATACGCGCTGTTCTACGGCTACGGCTATGCCATCGCGCAGGATCGGTTGTTCCAGATGGAGATGGCGCGACGCAGCACGCAAGGCAGCGTGGCGGAAGTGCTGGGCGAGAAGTTCGTGGACTTCGACAAGTCGATTCGAGGCAACTACTGGCCGGCGTCAATCCGTCGCCAACTGGCCGATCTGCCGCAACGCGAGCGGGATATTCTCGATGGCTATGCCGCTGGCATGAACGCATGGATCGCACAGATTCGCGCGCAGCCGGGCACACGCATGCCCAAGCAGTTCAACGACTTCGGTTTCCAGCCGACGAACTGGGACGCATTCGACGTCGCCATGATCTTCGTCGGTACGATGGCGAATCGCTTCTCCGACGCGACAAGCGAGATCGACAATCTGGCGTTGCTCACGGCACTCAAGGACAAGTACGGTGCGCAGAAAGGCATGGCGCTGTTCAACGAGCTGAAGTGGATCGTCAATCCGGATGCGCCGTCGACGGTACCCGCGTCGGAGGGCACATATCCGGTGAAGGTCGGCCCGGCCACCGGCGCGCCCATGCAGCCGCTCGCGCGTTACGACGGACCGGCACCGATGTTCGCACGACTGGCACGCGGCAGCGACGGCGCGCTTCTGCATCAGGACACCGACACCAATGCCGCGACGATGCTCGCGCAATTCGCCGAGTCGGGCCAACCGGGTCTCGCCGGTTTCCCCACGACGAGCAATATGTGGATCGTCGGAAAGAGCAAAGCACGCGACGCGCGCGCCATCATGCTCAACGGCCCGCAGTTCGGCTGGTTCGCACCTGCGTACACGTATGGCATCGGCCTGCATGGCGCGGGCTTCGATCTCGTCGGCAATACGCCGTTCGGCTACCCCTGCATTCTGTTCGGCCATAACGGCAAAGTGTCCTGGGGCTCGACCGCGGGCTTCGGCGACGACATCGACATCTATGCCGAAAAGCTCGACCCGGCCAACCCGAACCGCTACTTCCACAACGGTCAGTGGCACGACATGGAAAAGCGCGTCGAGATCATCAAGGTGAAGGGCGCGCAGCCGGTCGTACAGGAGGTGTATCGCACCGTGCACGGCATCGTGATGCAACGCGACGCAAAGCAACCGATCGCCTACGCCAAAGCGCGCGCGTGGGATGGTCTCGAAGTGCAGTCGCTGCTCGCATGGACGCATCAGGCCCAGGCGCAGGACTGGAAGTCGTGGACGGCGCAGGCCGCGCGTCACGCGTTGACCATCAACTGGTATTACGCCGACGTGTCCGGCAACATCGGCTACGTCCACACGGGGGCTTATCCGGCGCGTCAGCCCGGCCACGATCCGCGCCTGCCCGTGCCCGGCACAGGCGAGTGGGACTGGAAGGGACTGCTGCCGTTTTCCACCAATCCGAAGGTCTACAACCCGAAGCAGGGGTGGATCGCCAACTGGAACAATTCGCCGCAGAAGGGTTACCCGGCGAGCGATCTGTTCGCGTTCCTGTGGGGCGGCGCCGACCGCGTGGTCGAGATCGATAAACGTATCGAAGCGCACGACAAACTCGGTGTCGACGAGATGTGGCAGATCCTCAAGGATACGAGCGCGGTTGACGTCAATCGCACCCACTTCCTGCCGTTCATCGAACGTGCTACGGCGAACCTTCCGGCCAGCGATGCACGCCGTCAACTCGCCATGCAACTGACCGCATGGAATGGTCTGAGCCGCGATGAGAAGCACACGGGTCATTACGACACAGCAGGTCCGGCTGTCATGGACGCGTGGCTGAGCGCCATGCTCAAGCGTACGCTCGGTCAGGTCGTTCCCGCACCGTACGACAAGTGGTTCCTCGCAAGCGGCTACGCCGCCCCGCAGGACGGCCCGACGGGTTCGCTCAATATCGGCAACGGCAGCAAGGTGTTGTACGAGGCGCTGCGCGGCGGTATGTCCGGCAAGGCAGGCGTGCCGCAAACGTTCGACATCTTCGACGGCAAGCGTCAGGACGACGTGATTCTGGCGGCGCTGGACGATACCATCGCGTCGCTCAAGACGAAGCTCGGTCCCGACATGGCGGCGTGGCGCGCCCCCACGGTGCCGCTGACGTTCCGCGCGAACAACTTCTTCGGCGTGCCGCAGGCCAACGCGACAGAAGCGGTACGTACGCCCGTCTACATGAACCGGGGCACGGAGAACGACCTGATCGTGTTCGGACCGAAGGGGAGCGCCGCAAAGGTCGAGGCGTTCGACGTCGTAGCACCGGGGCAGAGCGGCTTCATCGCGCCGGACGGCACCCGCTCGCCGCACTACGCGGATCAGGTGGAGATGTACACGTCGTTCGGCCGCAAGCCCCTGTGGCATGACGCGGCGGACGTGAACCGCGCGGCGAAGTCGGTCGAGCGTCTGCGCATCGAGCGCGTGGTGGACGGCCAATAAGCCCTCAGCAAGCTAGTCGCACTAGTGCATTAGGCAAGCCCCGTCGCACCGGCGATCACGCACAACGCGACGATCGCCAGCGGCGGGGTTTTCCACCGAACCAGCAGCACGAAGGAAACGACCGCGAGCGCGACATCGGCGACGCTGTGAACGGCGCTGGTCCACACCGGCGAATACAACGCCGATGCCAAAATCCCGACGACCGCAGCATTCACGCCCGCGAGCATCGCCGCAGTCGACGCACGCGCCCGCAGCGTCTGCCAATGCGGTAACGCGGCGATCACCAGCAGCAGTCCCGGCAGGAAGATGCCGAGCGTGGCGAGTGCCGCACCCAGCCACGAATGAGACGGTGCGCCCGACATCCACCCGAGATACGACGCGAACGTGAAGAGCGGGCCGGGAACGGCCTGTGCCGCGCCGTAACCGGTGAGAAAATCGTTCGCGGACACCCATCCCGTGGTCACAGTCTGGGCCTGAAGCAGCGGCAACACGACGTGGCCGCCACCAAAAACCAGCGCCCCCGAGCGGTAAAAGCCGTCGAAAATGGCGACGGCGCGTCCGTTCGTCCACTGATGCAACAGCGGCAGGCCAGCCAGCAGCGTGGCAAAGAGTACGAAGGACAACACGCTTGCCGTGCGTGAGATGCAGAAATGCAATGTCGGTGCCGAGGGAGACACCTGGGCAGCGTTCGATGAGCGCAGCAGCCCGTAACCGAGGACTGCGCCGAAAACGATCGCGATGAGTTGCGCGAAGACCGTCGTCGTCATTGTGAGGATCACAATGGCCGCGAGCGCGATGCCCGCCCGACGCACGTCCGCGCATAGCCGTTTCGCCATGTCCCAGACGGCTTGCGCCACGACAGCCACCGCCACCAGCTTCAGACCGTGAATGACGCCATCGCCGACCGTGCCGCCGAGATGCGGCGCGAGCACGGCGAACAAGAGCAACAGGCCTACCGACGGCAGCGTAAAGCCGCACCACGCGGCGAGACCGCCCAGCCATCCCGCGCGCAGCAGCCCGATGGAAAAGCCGACCTGGCTGCTCGCCGGGCCGGGCAGGAACTGACACAAGCCCACCAGATCGACGAAGCTTGCGTCGTCGAGCCACCGGCGTCGCGTAACGAACTCGCGTCGAAAGTAGCCGATGTGCGCGACCGGACCGCCGAAGCTGGTCAGCCCCAGCACGAGGAACGCGCAGAGCACGTCGAGTGCTGCGCGCGGACCTGTGGTGACGGCGCAGGACGGTGTGAGGTCGGACGAAGACGGATCGGGCACGGCGCATTCGGGAGACAGTATCGATGTCACGACGTTAGCACGTCCGGATGTCACGCAGCGGTGCGGCGACACGCGCCGCCGGTCGCTGCGGTTCGTCACGGGTTTCCCAATCTCGCGACGACGCCGGGGCAATCGTCTATTCCGGCACAGTCGCCGGTTCGTTTCAGCAATCATGCGGCGTGCAGGCGCGATAGCGTTGACTCCCGTGTCGCGAGTGGCGATCTGTCGTGCTTTCGCACGGCGGCCGCTGGCGGCCCGACGCTCAGGAGAGACGTTCCATGACTCGCATGCATTCATCCATGCCACACCACGCTCATCGTCCAACCGCGCACATGCACGATGCGCCACCTCGCAGACGCTGTCATGCACTTGCGGACGACTGGCGCGCAGGGTGGGCATTGCCTCGCAGGCAGGTGCGCAACAGCGCACGGGTACAGCGCGGTAACGTCGAATCGTCGCGTGCGACGCGAGGTGAAGCGCGCCCTCAGGCGGCCGCCACCGCTTTCGCCGTGACGTTGTTGGCGGTCGCGAGCGTCGCAAGCGTCGCCAATCTGGCCGCTGCCGGCGCGCCAAGAGGGCCCCTCACCGGTTTGCGGGCAATGGGCAGAAGCCGGATGGCGTCGCCCATCGCCAGCACTGAACCCCCAGTGACGTTGGCGCACTCACAGGCCATCGCAGGCATGCGCACGCTGCTGAACATGCGTCCGGCGCGTGAGGAGAGCGGTGGGGTTTCGCCTCGGTGTTTGCCGTCCCGGAGCGCATCGACGATCGGCATTTCGCCGCCTGCTGCCGACAGCGACGCGGCGCTTCGCATGGGACTGTCCGCCTATCGCGGGGATTTGCAGCGGGTGGTCGTCGCCATGATCCGCGATGCCGTGGCCGCTGCAGACCCCGACACGCGAGAAGCGTTCGCGAACGCTGAGGTGTTGCGTCCCCGGTACATGACGCTACGTGTCAGCCACAAGGGAACGAAGGGCTGGCCGCCGCCCAGCATCTACTTCGCGTCGTCTGGCATCACGCTCAATCTGCGCGACGAACAGGGTCGCTGGCGACCATTCGCGCTTACGCTCGCCGCGCATGCGCCTGCACTCGTCGTGCCTCTCTCGACTTGCCGGACACGGAGTCCGTCTGACGCGGACTGTATCAAGCGGACACTTGGCCCGTTGTTCTGGGGTGACCGTTGGGCATCGATTGCCGAAAAGATCGACGATACCGACACGATACGTTTCATGTCGACGCGAGTCGGTGCGACCGTGTCGCCGGGATGGCCATCGCCCGACACCCCCGTACTCGAATCGCCTGACATGGAGGAGGTCGCCGAAATCCTGCTGGAGACGGTGATTCGCGGTGAACCGGCCAGTGAAAGGCTCGGGCCACGTCCACGACGAAATGCGATGGATGACGCTGGCGGCGCGCGAGCGCTGGCGACGCGAGTGAGCGCGTCCGGTCTGGAGTGCCTCGCCGCAGTGATCGGGTCGGGCACATTGAGTGACGATGCCATCACATTGCTGCGGCACCTCTGGCCTGCAAGTCCCGCAAGGGTTTCGGATGTCGTCGCTTTGCCCCAGACGTCCGCGCCGGAGACTTTCCCGCACGCGTCGTTCAGCGGCCCGCTCGGACGCGGCGTGCAGTGGATCTTGCCCGCGAACGTCTATGTCGAGTATCGGCCCGACCTCACACAGAACGGCGTGAAGGTCTTCGACATCGACGGCACGCTGTACGGTACAACGGTCGCCCGCACGCGCAAGCACGCATCCGACCTGCGTCCGCTAGACCAAATGCGCAGCGAACTCGGAGCGCTCGCGTTGTGCCGTATCTCGCGCGGCGTCGGCATTGATGTCGACGGCATGTGTCTGGAGTGCCATACCGAGCGGGACGGCGAGGTGTCCGTCACGGAGCAGGGCGCGACGGTGACACAGCATCAGGTGCTGGAGGCGTCGCCGCTGGCGCGTCTGCGCGTCGCGGTGTATTCGCAGCCGTTCGAGGCCGGGGATGGACGACGGCAGTTCTTCGCTTTCGGGCGTCTGGGCGAATTCGACGCGCAGGGCACCCCCCAGGTGACGTCGAATTCTCCATCGGTGGCGGGTGACGTCTACGCAAGAGAGCTGGACGGTGAGCTCGGGTACTTCGAGCAGGCGACGACGGCCGGGCCGGTGGGCGGACGCCGTGTTCGTCTCACGCTCGGGAACATGCACGTGGCTGTGCCCTTCGGCACGTATCGCGACCGTCATGAGGTGTTGCACGGCGTGGTGCAGTTGTCGCGTGAGGTGTATTACCGCTTCACGTTGCCCGACGGGGATGCCGGAGACGCATCGCAGCGGGTACGTTTGCAGTATCGCCACGCCGAGAACCGCGATATCCGCGAGTACTGGATCGCACAGCATCATCGTTCGGCGGCAGAGAATGCCAGTGTCTTGCCGACGATTTCCTACGGCGAGACGCGCACGTTGTTGCAACTGTATCTGCGCATGTGGGAGCAGGCGCCATCACCGTCCGAGGTGTGGCAGGGGCTGGAGGACATTCCGCTGTCGGTCGCCGAAGCCCGCGACGCCGTTGGGCAGCTTACGCACGCCATCGAGTGGCACGTGGCTTCGGCGCGAGGCGCGGCCAACGGGAACGGCGTGGCGGGTGTGTGTGGTGTGGGTGCTGATCAAGCGGACGGTCCTCACGCGCACGCATCGCCCGACGTCGATCCTGCGTTGCTTCCGGCGTTCAACCGTCTCTGGTCGCATTGGCAGCGCTATCCCGGTCAGGCGGATGCGTTCATCGGTGCCGTGGCGCGCGACTTCGTGTCGCGCCCGTCGCCACTGGCTGTGTGGTCCCAACTGCCGTTCACCGGCGACGTGCAGACGACGCGAGATGTCCTCGCGTTGTTCGAGGAAGTCTTCCCCGGCATGCCGGATCTTCAATCGCTGGTGTCAGGCGAGGCCCGTGCGGCACGTGACGTCGACAACCACATGCGCCTCGTGTCGCTGAACGCCAACATCGCGCTCGCGGAAGTCACGCTCGTGGATGGCACGCGAATGATCTACTACTGCCTCTCCGGGCTCCAGCGGCGTGTGCTGCCGACGAACGCGCCAACGGTGCGATTCGTCGACGCCGGTCACGCTTATCTCGAACGGGAGAACAACGTCATCGCACAGCAAGGCGACGGCCCGCGCTCACGTGCGCAGGCGTACCCGACCGAGCCGCCCGAATTGCGCTTTGTCGTCGCCGACGCCAACCTGCCGACATATCACGCCGCGTCCGGCACGGCGAAGTCCCGTACGCTCGACACCGAACGCCTGATTCTGGCGCAGATTTATGCGGATCATCCTGCCGGTGAGGGCGTCGTGCGCTCCATCGTGATGTGCTCGCGCATGCCGTTCTGCGACTCCTGTGCGGTGAATCTGGCGATGGTGCCGTATCACTATCCGGATGCGGCGTTGCGCTTCTACTACGTCGCCTCCGGGTCTCTCCTTCGCACACCGTCAGACGACGCACCGACGCACACGGAGGCTTCGGCGACCGCGATGCCGCAGGACGGAGCGAGCGGAGCTGGTGCACGCGCCCCCGACAGACACGTGCACTCGACGCTGTAATCGGGACGTCTGCGGATTTTTCCCCTATATTGACCGGTCACGCTGCCATTTCAGTACTAAGGAGTGAACAACGCATGACGGCGCCAGAGGCTTCTCCGCGCAAACCCGCCATCGGGCTCGGTAGTGCTGCCCGTGATCTGTATCGCGCGCTGTGGCGACATGCGCAGGGCGTCCGCATGCATCTGCTGGGCGCGGCAGGCCTGCTCTCGGCGGCGCAACTGCTGCGGCTGACGATGCCGTGGCTCGCCGCGCAGGCGATCAACGCGCTTCAGCAGGGCGATATGACGGTCGCGGGACGCTGGATCGTCTACCTCGTCGGCATCTACCTCCTGTCGTGGCTACTGCACGGCCCGGGGCGAATCCTTGAGCGCAATGTCGGCGTGCGGGTGCGCTTGCGTCTGGCCGATCAGTTGTATGCACGCATTGCCGCCGCGCCGCTGGCATGGCGAGACGGTCGACATTCAGGCGAGTTGCAGCATCGCGTCGTGCAGTCCAGTCGCGCATTGTCCGACTTCGCGCAGAACCAGTTCGGTTATCTGCAAAGCGTGTTCAATTTCGTCGGCCCGCTAGTCGCACTGGCGCTGCTGTCGCGCACCAGCGGTGCAATTGCCGTGACCGGGTATGTGGTCATCGCCATCATCATCCTTCGATTCGACCGCGTGCTGATGCAGCTCGCGCGCGCGGAGAACGATGCCGAGCGTCGCTATGCAGCGGCGCTTCTCGATTTCGTCGGCAACGCGGGCACGGTGATCGGGCTGCGCTTGCAGGCGGCATCGCGCAAGCTGCTCGGTCATCGGATGGACGCTGTGATGGTGCCGCTGCGACGCACGGTGACGGTCAACGAAGGCAAGTGGTTTGCCGTCGACATTCTGGGCATGGGCCTCACGTGGATTCTCGTCGTGGTCTATGTATTGCAGTCACGCGAGCCGGGACAGGCCGTAATGCTCGGTACGGTGTTCATGATCTACCAGTACGCGCAACAGGCGGCGACGGTGGTCGGTGCGATGGCGTCGAACTTCCAGAGTTTCGCGCGAATGCACACGGACTACGGTAGCGCCGAGCCGATCTGGGACGCGCCGAGCGATCCGGATGCCATCGTCCCTGCGGTCATCGCCGACGCGCCGTGGCAAACGCTGACGCTGCGCAACGTCTCGTGGAACTATGCAGACGATGCGCGCGGCGGATTGCGTGGCGTCGACCTCACGCTTCGACGCGGGTCGCGCGTGGCGCTCGTCGGTCCGAGCGGTGGTGGTAAGAGCACATTGCTGCGCACGCTTGCCGGTCTGTACCTTCCTCAACAGGGTGAACTGCTGCGCGACGGTAGCGTGACCGACTGGTCGGACCTGCGGACCTTGGCGACACTGATTCCCCAGGAAGCCGAAGTTTTCGAAGCCAGCGTCGAAGAGAACCTGACGTTCGGTGAACCTGCCGATGCGCAGGCACTCCACACGGCCGTGCATGCGGGCGTGTTCGACGACGTGCTGCAACATCTCCCGGACGGCTTGTCGAGCACGCTGAACGAGCGCGGCAGCAATCTTTCCGGCGGTCAGCGCCAACGGCTCGCGCTGTCGCGCGGTGCGCTAGCGGCGCAGGGCAGTTCGCTGTTGCTGCTCGACGAACCGACGAGCGCACTCGATCCGCAGGCCGAAGGGCGCGTGTTCGACCGCATGTACGACGCGTTTCCGACGGCTTGCATCGTGGCGTCCGTGCATCGGCCGAGTCTGTTGAGCCGTTTCGACACCATCGTGGTCATGGAAAGCGGCCGCGTCGTAGACGCCGGTCCAAGAGACGAGGTGCTCGCCCGGCGCACGTAATCCGATGGCGTCGCCTTATCTTGTCGTCGATCACATCCCCGAGGGGATGGGAAGCGGCACGTAGGCCTTGCAGTAGAGGGTGGCGCCAGCCTCACCGGCACTTAACGTCGCGCCGTCGTTCGCGGGCAGCCGGACCCAACTTCCCGTTGCAAGGGCGTCGCCGCCCAGCCACAGCGTTCCATCGAGGACGAGCAGTTCGACGATGCAAGGCTGATTTGACGGTCGCGGAGTCACAATCGGTGCGTTAGCCGGAAGACGGATCAACTCGACCTGTTCGTTCTCGTCGCTGAACAACGGACAGACGTCCCGTCCTGCGTGCGCTTGCCAGTTGGCTGCGTCACGCGTATCGACGTGCACCACGGCGTCTTGCGATGCGCGCATTTGCATGAGCTTGACGAAGATCGTCGCACCGTCCCGGCTTGACGGACGATGCGACGAGTCGGGCGGATTACGCAGATACCATCCCGCCGGATAGTCGCGCCCGTCAGCGGAGAACATACCGGAGAGGACAAGAATTTCCTCACCGCCCGGGTGGTGATGCGCGGGAAAGTCGGACGCAGCGGCGTAACGAACGATGCTTGTCGCACGCGCCTTTTCCTTGCCGACGCGGTCGAGCATCACACGCTCGACCCCGGCTTGGGGTGACGGCACCCACACGTACTGCGAGGGCAAGACAACGGCACGTTGCGAGAAATCGGCGTTCACACGCATGGTCGGGCCAAACATCGTTGGCGTCCTTTTGAGCATGGCGAAGAGCTGAAGTCTGGCGCGTTCCGGCCGACGGCGCAAATCAGTTTATCTATGTGCATTTGGAAGAAATTCTTTGCGGCGATGGGGCAGCGCGCAGCGGCGGAGTCGTCGGCAAACCGGATCATCCGTGCGTGAATCGGCTTGGCGGCGTGCCGAACAACTGCTTGAACGCGTAGATGTAGGCTGACGGCGTGGCGTAGCCGATGGTAAGCGCGACGTCGGTGACGGACGCCCCGGCGCGCAACATCTCCAGCGACCCGAGCAGCCGCATGCGCTGGCGCCACGTGTGATAGGGCAGACCCGTCGCCTTCACGAAGTGCCGCGAGAAGGAACGGGAAGACATCAGAGCGAGTGCGCAAGCGTCGTCCACCGTATGAGGCAGCTGTGGGGCGGCCTGAATCGCGAGGCACACGCGCAGCAGTCTGGGCTCGGTGGGGAACGGGAGATGGAAGGGCGCGTCGGGCAACGTCTGCACGAGATCCAGCAGGACACCGACCTTGCGCCCGTCGGCACCCTCCAAGTCGTAGCGCGTAGGAATTGCCGTGCAGCCGTGATGCAGAAACGCGCGCACGAATTCGTCGACTCGCACCACGCGTACGCCAGTGTCAGGCATCGAGATAGCGCTTCTTTCAATGTACAGACTCTCCAGTTCGACATCCTCGCCGACCCACAACGTGTGTGCGCAGCGCGGCGGAATCCACATGCCGTAATCGGGTGGCAACGTGAAATTGATGTCGCCGGCCTGCACCTGCATCATCCCTTCCCGGGCGAAGAGAAATTGCCACCACGCATGCTTGTGGGCCTGAACGCAACTTCCTGCTGCGATGGCATAAGCGCGGAAGTAGACCGGCCGGGGCAGTCGTCGTAGTGGCGACGTCTCCAACAATGTCCAGTTCCGGCGGTCCACTCTCAGAGGCATGGCTGGCATCGACATCTGGCCGCTAATCGTAATAAGACAGCATTCTATCGAATCGGCGTCGCGGCACGGCTGACACGTCGATGGCTTGCGCCGACTTGTGCGACGACGAGCAGGAGCGCGAGCGCCGACAGCAAACTCATGGTGGCGATGCCGTCGACGGCACCCGCGCGGTCGGCAGCAAGGCCCGCGATCCATGGCATCAAGCCGCCCATCAGATAGCCGCCCGACTGGGTCAGTCCGCTCAGACGCGTCGCCTCGGCGCGCGACGGCGAGAACTCCAGCGGCAGCAGCAAGGCCATCGGGAACAAGCCGCCGGTTGCGACGCCCAGCAGCACCGCCGCACCCCAAACCGTCTGGGGCAACACCCACAACATCGCAGAACCGGTGAGTGCCAGCAGCGCGAAGCCGATCATCGCGCCCGTCAATCCCATCCGTAGGCCGCGCAGCAGGAGCGGGAAGCACAGGCTCGTCGCCGTCTGAATCACCAGAAAGAGGGCGACGAGTGCGCTGCTCGCCTGTTGCGAGAAGCCCGCCGCCTGATAGAGGCTGGGTAGCCACGCGACGACGGTGTAGTTCATGCCGGCCTGCAAACCGAAGAACAGCGTGAGCGCAGCGACTTCGAGACGATGGAGGGCGCGGGTCGATTGAGGCGACGTGGTTGCGATGTCATGCGCCGAACCCGGCCACATCGCCCACAGCGTGCCCGCGAGGAGGGCGGGAATCGCCCAGAACGCCAGGCCGCCTTGCCAACCGCGCTGACCAGTCGACAGGACTGGCGTCGCATAAGCGGCAACCGCCGAGCCGACACCCATCGCCGTGGCATACAGCCCCATCGCGGCCGGTGTCTTGTCGGGAAACGTGTCCTTGATAAAGCCGCTCAGCAGCGGGCGAATGATGGCGTCGCCAATGCCGACGAGCGCCGCAGTGACGAGCAACACGGCATAGGCGTTCGCATGAAGCCGCAGCGCCAGCCCAACGGTCAGGATGGCAAGTGCCACGAGCATCGAGCGCTTAAGGCCGAGCTTTCGGTCGAGCGCATGACCGAGCGGCGAAAGCACCCCCATGCACACGACGGGGATGGCGGTGAGCAGACCCAGCGCGCTGCCACTAATGTGCAGCGCGCGCTGGATGGTGTCGAGCAGTGGGGAAAGGGACGAGATGCCCGTGCGCAGGCAGAGCCCTGCGCCGAACACCATCAGCCAGGGCAACCAGGTTCTGTGTTTCATGTCGGTCGTTCCGAAGTCTTGCGAAAGACCTTCAGCGTAACGACCTCAGGCAATACGGGCTTTCGACAGATTGCCGAAGTATGTCGAGCGTCTGCCAACCCCGCCGAAGCGCGAGAATTTCATCACGTCACAGTAGTGCCGCGGCCGTCGCTTCGTCGGTAATCAGCGTATGGACAAGCCCCGCGCGGATGGCGGACTTGATGACCGGGATCTTCTGCATGCCACCGGCCGCGAGAATCAGTTCGGGAATGCCGCGCAATTCCGCAAGCGTTGGATTGATCGTGCGTTCGACGAGCGGATGCGCCACGGCGTTGCCGTCGGCGTCGAGATAGTGACCGCAGATGTCGCCCGTTGCGCCTGCGTCGCGCAGCGACTGCCACAGCTCGCGGGAAATCACTTCGTATTCGAGCAGCTTCGATTCTTCCGAGAGATCCGTCACGCTCAGCAACGCCATATCCACGTGACGCGCCATTTCCAGCACGCTGCGCACCGGCTCGCTCCGCACCAGCGCTTCGCGCAATTCGACCGTCTCGGCGAACATCGGCGCGGTCATGTAATAGCAGGTCGCGTCCAGCATGCGCGCAAAGATCGCCGCGTTGTCGTAGGGGTTGATACGCGTGCTTCGCGCCAGCCCGCCGCACATCAGAACGACGGTGTTGTGCCTGTCCTGACGATGCAGGATGTTCTGCGCCGCCGCGTTGATCGTGCCGCCCCACGTGATGCCGAGCGACGCGCCATCGTCCAGGTGTTCCGAGACGTACTGCCCGGCGGCAGCGCCGATGACCATGCGCACGTCGACGTCGTTGTCCGGCGTCGGTACGACAATCGCGCGGCGCAAACTGTGCGCCGCGACCAATCCGACTTCGAGTTCCACATAAGCACTGACGGGACTGTTGATCGTCGTCTGCACGAAGCCGCTCGAGCGCGCGTCGTTCAACACGCGATTCACACGCTTGCGGGTGATGCCCATGCGCTGCGCGATGGCTTCCTGCGTTTGCCCTTCCTTGAAATACGCCCAGCAAATGCGAGCCATCAACTGAGCTTCCGCGCGAGGCATGTCTTGGTGCTGGGCTGCCTGATTCTGCAATTTCATCTGGATTCCTGGGACCGGTTCGAAGGCCGCCGACGACGTCGCACCAATAGCGGCCACGCGAAAGGTATCACCAACCGGCCACGAAGTACAAATGTGCCGATGACGTCACATAAGTGTCAAATCCCAAATGTACTATCGGTGACTCAAATGAGTCGGAGGCAGTCATGAGCATTCAGGCGGCGGGAAATTGAAATGGCAGGCGTAGAACTGGAAAACGTCTGTCGCAGGTTTGGCGCGCATGCGGCCATCGAGAACATCAATCTGACGGTGGACGAGGGCGAATTCGTCGCGCTGGTGGGGCCGAGCGGCTGCGGCAAGTCGACATTGCTGCGCATGATCGCGGGACTCGACTGGCCGGACGAGGGCCATATCCGCATTGCTGGTCGCGAGGCCACAGGCGTTCCGGCCGCCGAGCGAAACGTCGCGATGGTGTTCCAGAATTACGCGCTGTACCCGCACCTGAGCGTGCGTCAGAACATTGCAACGCCGCTTACGATGCGTCGGTTGAAGGCGTGGGAGCGGTTACCGCTGTTGTGGCACGCATCCGGCGCAAGTCGTCGTCGCCACGCACAGATCGACACCGACGTGCATGAAGTAGCCCAGGCGCTCGGCCTCGGCCATGTGCTCGATCTCAAGCCCGGCGCGCTCTCGGGCGGGCAGCGTCAGCGTGTGGCGCTTGGCCGCGCGATCGTGCGACGTCCTGCCGCCTTTCTCTACGATGAGCCGCTATCCAATCTCGACGCCGAGCTACGCACGACGATGCGCACGGAAATCGCCGATCTGCATCGTCGCATCGGTGTGGCGTCGGTCTACGTGACGCACGATCAGGTCGAAGCGATGACGATGGCTGACCGTATCGCTGTCATGCGCGCCGGCCGGATTCTCCAGTTCGCCAGTCCGGCGCAGTTGTACGCCCAACCGTCGTGCATCGAAGTTGCACGCACCATCGGTACGCCGTGCATCGGGCTGCTTCCGGCCAGGGTGCTGGCGGGCAGCGGTGGGCTGGCGGTCGGGATGCACTCCGTACTTCCGCTGCACATCGCGCTCGCGGCGGGCGCGGATGTCACCGTCGGTCTGCGCTCGGAACATTTGCATCTGACGACGACCGATACGGCGGGCGCGCTGCCCGCTCGCGTGACGAACGTGGAGTATCTGGGCGCTGATGTGCTGGTGCACGTCGCCGTCGCGGCGGGGCACGGCGAAGCGCGTCTCGTCGTTCGGGCGGCCAGCCTCGACTGCGCAGGCCGAACGCCTGTGACAGGCGAACTGCTGGGTGTGCGCGTCGATCTGTCCCGCGCGCTGGTGTTCGACGCCCAAGGGCAACGCATCGATGCGGTGGCAGGGCACACGATGTCGACACAGAGGGTGGCCCATGGCTGAGCTAACGCATTGCGCACCGCGCCCGTTTGGCGCGCCGTCGATGGGGCGCGTCGTCGCCGGGTTCGCAGGGCCAGCCGCGCTTGTCGGGTTGATCACGCTGGTATTGCCGCTCGTCGCGGTGATCGCGCTGGCGTTCACCGATTACCGGCTGGGCGAGAAAAGTCTGTCGTTCATCGGCCTCGACAACTTCGTCGATCTCTCGGGCGACGAAGTCTTTCGCAAATCGTTCGCGCACACGCTGATGTACTCGGCGATTGTCGTGCCGGTCTCCACGTTGGCCGGGCTTGGCCTTGCACTGCTGATCAACGCGCAGTCGAGCCTGCGCTCGTTTTACCGCACATTGCATTTCCTGCCGGTGATGGCCGCCACGATTGCCATCGCGATCGTTTGGGAGTTCATGCTGCATCCGAGCTTCGGATTGGTGAATCTGGTGCTCGGTAAATTCGACGTCGTCGGTCCGCGCTGGCTGGAAGATCCGTCGACGGCATTGCTGTCGCTCGCCATCATCGGCGTGTGGCAGATGACGGGATTCAACATGGTGCTCTTTCTGACGGGGCTGACCGGGATTTCGCCGCAGTATCACGAGGCAGCCTGCGTCGACGGTGCGTCCAGTGCGTGGGACCGGTTCTGGCTCGTGACGTGGCCGATGCTGCGTCCGATCACCGCATTCGTCGTCGTCATTTCGGTGATCCGCTCGTTCCAGTTGTTCGAAACGGTGTACGTCATCACAGGCGGCGGACCGCAAAAGTCGACCGAAGTGCTGCTCTTCACCATGTTCAGCGAGGCGTTCGTGTTCTTCCGGGCCGGGCGCGGCGCAGCGATTGCCGTGGTGTTTCTGGCGCTCGTCGGCGTGCTGACGTGGCTCAAGTTCCGATTCGTCAACCGTCGGAGTGCCGCATGAACCCGCGTCGACACCACGGTTTTGCGCGCCTTGCGCGGCATGTCGTGCTTGGCATCACAGGCGTGATCTCGCTCGCGCCGTTCGTCTGGATGCTGTTGACGGCGTGCAAACCTGCCAATGAAGTCTTCAGCCGCGAACTGCACATACTTCCCGAGCACTACGCGTGCGCCGCGAATTTCGCGACGGTCTTCTCGATGGTGCCGATGCTCCGGTATCTGGCCAACGGTGCGTTCGTCGTCGTGGTGATTCTGGCGCTGCAACTTGCGCTGGCTTTGCCGTGTGCCTATGTCCTCGCCAAAATCCCGCATCGCGGACGCCGCATGCTCTTCGGCGCCGTCGTGTTCTGCCTGATGCTGCCCACGCAGGTCGTGGCGATCCCGCAGTTCCTGCTCGCGCAGCAGCTCGGGCTCGTCGACAGCATCTGGGCGGTGGCTTTGCCGCATGCGTTTTCGGCCTTCGGCATCTATTTGCTGCGGCAGTACTTCCAGACGATCCCGGACGAATTGCTCGACGCCGCTCGCCTGGACGGATTTAGCGAGTTCGCCATCGTGTTCCGGCTCATGTTGCCGGTGGCGCTACCGGCAGTGATCGCGTTCGGCATCTTCTCGGTGACGGCGCACTGGAACGAATTCTTTTGGCCACAGATCGTGCTGTCCTCGCCGGAGAAGCTGCTCCCGCCGCTGGGCATCGCGTTCTTCCGCAACGAGGAAGCCGGCACCGATTATGGCGCACTGATGGCGGCCGCCTCCATCGTGATCGCGCCGTTGGTGATCGCCTTCTTGCTTGGACAACGCCGCTTCATCGAAGGTATCGCGCTCTCCGGACTGAAGGGCTAGCCCGCAGGCGACGACGTACCGACCGAACGCAAACCCGACGAATTGAACCACGGGGCGCCCCACAAATCGCCCCCTCTCTCATTGGAGTATCGACGTGAACGCACGCAGAATCTGGATCAAGCAAATGGCTGCTCGGGCCGCCTTGTCGCTCGTCGCGGCGGGTTGTCTGGGTGTTGCCGCACCGGCCTTCGCCGCGCCGACAGAGCTGACGGTCCTTTACGCCTTCCCGGACCTGTTCCGGCCTGCGATGGAGGAACTGGCCAAGCGCTTCATGGCAGCGAACCCGGACATCAAGATCGTCTACCGCGCGCCGGCCGCCGAGTACGAGCAGGCGATCCAGACCGTGCTGCGCGAATCGGTCGCGGGCACGCAGCCGGACGTCACCATGCAGGGGCTGAGCAGCATCCGTGCGACGGCCGACGCCGGTGTCGCCGTGGAACTGGATGCCATGATTGCGGCGGACCCGAACCTGGCGTCGCAGGGCATCACATCCTCGATGCTCGACGCGGGCAGGATCAAGGGACATAGCTACGCCATGCCGTTTGCGATCTCGCTGCCGGTGCTGTATTACAACGGCGACCTCGTCAAACGCGCGGGTGGCGACACGGCGCATCTGCCGGCGACCTGGGATGACGTCATTGCGCTCTCGCGCAAGATCAATGCGCTCGGCGCGGGCAACAGCGGCCTGTTCTATGCGTGGGACGAGACCGGCAACTGGATGTGGCAGGCACTCGTCTTCAGCCGTGGCGGCACGATGCTCGACGCGAGCGAGCGTCATGTGGCGTTCGGCGGCACCGAAGGCAAGTGGGCGATGAATCAACTCGCACGCTTCGTGAAGGAAGGCGGCATGCCGTACCTGAATCACATCAGCGCGCGCCAGCAGTTCGCCGCCGGTGCGCTGGGCATTTTCGCGACGTCGTCGTCGCAACTGAACGCGATTCAGAAGCTGGCCGCCGGTCGTTTCCCGGTCGTGGTGGGCACCTATCCCGATCTCAAGCCGGGTGTTTCGAAGTTGCCTTCCGGCGGTAACGGTCTGGTGATCACCACGCGCGATCCCGCGAAGCAGCAGGCCGCATGGCGCTTCATTCGCTTTGCGGCACAGCCGGAGCAGGCGGCGGACGTTGCAAAGCGTACGGGTTACTTCCCGCCCAACCGGAAGGCCGGTGCGCTGCTGACCGACTTCTACAAGGCCAACCCGAACTATGCGGTGGCCGTGAGCGAGCAGCCGTATGCGTCCGGCTGGTATGCCTTCCCCGGCAAGAACGGGCTGAAGACCATCGATGTCATCAAGGACAAACTCGAATCGGTCGCGAGCGGCAAGCGCGCCGGTGAGCCGGAGAAGGTGCTGTCCGAAATGACGGCAGACGTCGGAGCGCTGTTGCCGCAATGAGTGCGATGTCCTTACAGCAGCAAACCCCGATGGTCGTACTGGTCTGCTGCGACGCGCTGAGTCGGGACTGGATCGACCCGGCACATACCCCGGTCCTGAGTCGCCTCGCGGCTCAGGGCACGTGGTGTGCGCAGCATCGGGCAGTCTTCCCGTCGGTGACACGCGTATCGGCAGCATCGATTGCCACCGGTTGCACGCCCGAACGTCATGGTTTGCACGGCAACCGGATGGGCCTGTTCGAGCAGGGCAAGGTGCGTGTCTACGACGTCGGACATCCCGATTTCCGCACGCACCTGCGTCGCGCCACCGGCCGCACGCTCAAAGTGCCGACGCTCGCCGAGCGCGTCGCCCCGGTCCGGGGCTTCGTCGCCATGTCGAATGTCTCGCCCGGCGCGGCGTACTTTCTCGACCCGGATCACTTCGGCACCGTGTATCACCGGGCCGGCTCGTTCCTGCCAGGCGGCGATGCGGTGCCGGCTGCCGACGCGCTGACGATCGGGCAGGACTTCGAGGGCGACCGGCAGATGACGGCGCGTTTTTGCGACGAGGTGCTGCGTACGCGCAAACCTTCGGTCGCCGTGCTCTGGCTCGCGCATCCGGATGCCACGCTGCACGGTGCGCCGCTCGGCTCGCCCGCGCATCTTGACGCACTACGGCACGCCGACCGTTGCGTGGAAGAGGTGATGCAGACGGTTCGGGCGCTTCGTGCCGAAGGGGAAGATGTGCTGCTTCTCGTCACGTCGGACCATGGTCAGGAGACGATTGGAGATAGCGTCGACATCGAGGTCTGGCTGAGCGAGCAGGGTCTCGCCGCGCTCGTTGCGAGTGGGGACCTCGCTGTGGCGGCGCAAGGCACCTCTGCACTGGTCTACGCGACGCCCGAAGGCGAGCGCGCGTTCGTCACGATACTCGACGCACTTCGGGCGCAGCCATGGGCCGGGGCGGTGAAAACCGGCGAGGCGCTGCTGTCGCGCGGAGTGTCGATGGAGGAGGGCGTGATCGCGGCCATCGACATGGGTTACATCCACGGCACGAACGACTACGGCGTCGAAGGCAAGCGATGGGCGGCGGCAGAGCCGGGCAAAGTCAAGAGGCCCGGCTTTGGCGAGCACGGCGGATGGGGGCCGGACGAGACACGTCCGTTCCTGATTGTCGACCGGATCGATGCGCAGGCGTCGACCTTGGCCGACGCAACGAGCCTCACCGACATCGCCCCGACGGTGCTGGATTATCTCGGCATTCCTGCATCGGGGATGCAAGGCCGTTCGCTTCTACGGTAGCGACGCAGGCAAAGTCGTACCGCCGCGCTCGTCGCTGTCTCCCGCGACGACGCGGAATTCATTACGAATTTTCACGAGCGCGCTATTCTCCACGCGCTTGTGCTACAGTTCCGCAGCAAAAAATCAAAAGCAAATCTTCCGGGCGGCGCAAAAACGCTCAGGAATCCAGATCGTCGTGTTTCGCCATGCAACACGATGTAAGAAATTTTGCGACACGCCAGTTCCAGTAGTCGAAAGTGCTGTACCGAATCAGATTTTGCAACCGCATTGCGAAAGGGTATCGGGGACCATGATTAACGCTGCTGTGAGCCACCTTGCGGGGCGGCTCAACGAACACTTAAAACAAACGTATACGCTCGACGGCGACATCGTGACGATGTCCGGTCTTGTCGACGTCAACGGTCAGGCGGTCGCCAACACCAGCAACCGTCTGGTCGTGATGCTCACGCACATCGAGCGCGACTCCGGTCCGGTGCGCAAGGGCATTCCGGGTGATGCAGGCGCATCGAGCCTGTCGCTCGGCGTAGCGCCGTTGTATCTCAATCTCTATGTGATGGTGGCGGCCAATTTCACGGGCGGCCATTACCAAGATTCGCTCAAGCTGATCTCCGCGGCCATCGCATTCTTCCAGCGCAACCCCGTATTCGATCATCGCTCGTCGCCGTCGCTCGATCCGCGTATCGACCGGCTGATGCTCGAGATCGAGAATCTGGATATCCGTGAACTCAGCAACCTGTGGACGATGCTCGGCGGCAAGTATTTGCCGTCCGTGCTGTACAAGGTTCGCCTGATGGCACCGGATACCGGCGACATTACCGGCACCGTGCCGACCGTGCGTGCGCCGGTTCCGGCAGTGAGTCACTGAGCGGACCCGAGGGCATGCCTACGTCTGCTTCCGCGCCGGTGGTGCCGGGCTATACACGCCTGTTTACCATCGACGTCACCCACGCCTACTGGACGGTGCCGCACCTGTGGCTTCGTCATGAGGCCACGCCGGACACTGCCCAATGGGTGCGCCGTCGCGACCTGCTCGTGCGCCCGCATCGTCAGGGGGTGGCCGTGTTCTGCGCCTCGGACCGCCGCGATGTCTTGCTCGACGGCCTTCGGCGTGGCGACGCAGTGGCGACCTTCAAATGGTACGCGCAGGACACTGCATTTTCCCTTTACACGTCACCGACACGCCCCGCCGCGCAGCAAGGCGCGTCGGTGTGTTTCGTCACTAGCGAAGCGAGCGTGCCCGTCGAGGGACAGCCGTCGGCACGTCGGCTGCATGCACAGCCGTTTGTCGAAGCAACCGACGGCGTGCCCGTCGATACGCCATCGCTCACGCCGTATCTCGAACGCGCCGATCGCGTGAATCCACCGGTGCTCGTCGTGCAAATCGACCTCGCGGATCAGGTGGCGGGCGGTGCGCCGGGCGGTGTCGACTACGTGGCGAACTTCGCCGCGCGTGAGAGTTGCTGGCGGTACTACTACGTGTGTGCCGAGGCAGACGAAGCGTCGGACGCGCTGAATATCGTCGATCTGGACGAGAAGGTGAGTTTTGTCACGGCAGGCCGCGAGGCACGCCCGGGCGGACGCCACGCCGTGATTTTCGAGAGTGAGCAAGCGATTGCAATGCAGCAGCAATACCCGCAGCGATTTCAGTTGCGGGAACGGGGCCGGTCGGGTGAACGCGTGTTGATCCGGAGACTGCCCAATGCCGACATCGGCAGCCTGACGCAGAAGACGCCGAAGGTGCACAAACCGCAGGACGCTGAACTAGCGGCGCAAAGCCGGGCAGTACTGGTATCCGAGATCTACATCAATTGACATCGATGACCGAGGTGAACACATGGCGCAATACAAAACACCAGGCGTATACGTAGTCGAGCAAAACGCGTTTCCCAATTCCGTGGTCGAAGTCGCCACGGCCGTGCCTGCTTTCATCGGCTACACGCAGTTCGCCGATAACAAGGGCACGCCGCTGGCCGGTACGCCGTGGCGTATCAGCTCGATGGCCGAATTCCTCATGTACTTCGGGGGGCCGCCGCCGACCACTTATTCGCTCGACGCGGTGGCCGCTGCGACGGCACCGGCCAAACCCGCCGCTGATGCCGCTGCCGGTGATGCCGCTGACGCCGGTAAGGCACCTGCCGGTGGCGATGCTGCCGCCACACCGCCCGCACGTCCCGTGGTCACCGACCTCTTCATCGGCGCACAGGGCGCGCGCAAGCCGTTCAAGTTCACGCCGCAAGGCATCGAGTACCTGCTGTATTACAGCATGCTGTTCTTCTTCCAGAACGGCGGCGGCCCGTGCTACATCGTGTCGGTCGGCACGTACGATGGCGGCAGCGTCAGCTCCGACGACCTGATCAAGGGCATTCAGTCGCTCGTGAAGGAGCAGGAACCGACGATGGTGCTGGTGCCGGACGCGGTGCGTTTGTCGCGTCAGGACTGTGCTTCGGTGCAGAAGGAAATGCTCATGCACTGCGGTTACACGATGCGCAACCGCTTTGCGATTCTCGACGTGTTCGGCGGTGCATGGGACCGTCAGACGCCGGGCGGCGACTGCATCACCGACTTCCGCGACGACGTCGGCTCCTCCTTCCTCGACTTCGGCGCGGGCTACTACCCGTGGGTCAACACGTCGATCGTGACGGAGAAGGATCTCGATTTCACGAAGCTCTCCAACCTCAGCCAGCTCCAGACGCTGATCACTGCCGAACTCGATTCGGTGCTCAATCCGCCAGCGCCCGTATCGCCGGCGGCGCAAGCGAAGGCCGCGCAGGTCAAGACCGTCCTGGCGAAGCTCACGGGCGGGGATGCAGCGAAGACGGACGCCGCCCCGGCGGGCGCTGCGGATGCCGCACCTGCTGCCGAGGGTGACGCCGCCGCGGCCGCGCCTGCGAAGGCGGACGCCACGGCTGCGGCCAAGCCCCCGGTCATGACGAAGGCTGCCATTTCCGATTTGCACAAGACGCTGAGCGTCATCAGCGCCGTCTATGTGCAGGTGCTTCAGGCGCTTCAGAAGAAGATCAACCTGATGCCGCCAGCAGCGGGCATGGCCGGTCTTTACACGCTCGTCGACAACACGCGCGGCGTGTGGAAGGCCCCGGCCAATATCAGCCTGAACGGCGTTGTGTCGCCGTGCGTGAACATCTCGAACGCCGATCAGGAAGACCTGAACGTGCCGACCACCGGCAAGTCCGTCAACGCCATTCGCAGCTTCATCGGCGAAGGCGTGATGGTCTGGGGTGCCCGCACGCTCGACGGCAACAGTCTCGATTGGCGCTACCTGAGCGTGCGCCGCACGATGATCATGATCGAAGAGTCGCTGCGCCTCGCGTGCAAGGCCTATGTGTTCGAGCCGAACACGGCCAATACGTGGGTGACGATCAAGAGCATGGTGCGCAACTTCCTGACCAGCGTGTGGAAGCGCGGCGGGCTGGCTGGCGCGAGCCCGGACGATGCCTTCCAGGTTTTCGTGGGTCTGGGCGAGACGATGACCGGCGAGGACATTCTCGAAGGCATGCTCAAGGTGACGGTGCTGGTGGCGGTGAGCCGTCCGGCCGAATTCATCGAGCTGACGTTCCAGCAGCAGATGCAGAAGTCCTGATCTCGCTCGGGCGCGATCCGCTAGGCCGGACGACAGCCCTTCGCTGCAAGGACATCGACAGGTGTCGATACGAAGCGCGAAACGTGGGCACGGTCCGGCATTTTCCGCATGCAATCAATAGACGAGGTGTGTGATGGCAGACGATGGTTCGAAACAATCCACCACGGTTTGGCCCCTTCCCAAGTTCTACTTTCAGGTGAAGTGGGATTCGCAGGTCATGTCGTTTCAGGAAGTGAGTGGCCTGGACGTGCAGTCCGAAGAAATCAAATACCGTCATGGCGATAGCCCCGAGTTCTCCGTGATCAAGATGCCGGGGATGAAGAAGTACGGCAACGTGACCATGAAGAAGGGCGTGTTCAAGTCCGATAACAAGTTCTGGGACTGGTTCAACCAGATCAAGATGAACACGATCAAGCGGGTGCCGGTGACGATCAGCCTGCTCGACGAAGCGGGCAAGCCGACGATGGTCTGGACGCTCGCCAACGCGTGGCCGACCAAGATCACGGGCACCGATCTGAAGTCCGAAGGCAACGAAGTCGCCATCGAGACCATCGAGATCGTGCACGAAGGGCTGACCATCGCCAATAGCTGACGCTCGCGTGCCGCACTGGTGCGCCCGCCGCGCGGGCCGCCAGCGCCGGCCCGAGGTACGCGCTCGATTCCGCTCATTCCGCTCGTCCTGGTTGCTCCTGCGGTTCCGATTACCCCTTACGTTCCGATCATCACGCGTCTGCGCTATGCCGTCATCGCCGTTCGATCCCTATCCACCGTCGGCCTTCCATTTCCGCGTGATGTTCGCGTCCACCGCCGGCGCGATGGACGCCTCGTTTCGCGATGTGTCGGGCATTGCAACGGAACTCGATACGGAAGCGGTGCCCGAGGGCGGCGAGAACCGCTTCGTGCATACGCTACCGAAGGGCGTCAAGCATCCGCATCTGGAGCTCAAGCGGGGCATCGCAACGATGACGTCGCCACTGGTGATGTGGTGCCGTTCGGTGTTCGAGGGCGAGTTCATCGTGCCGATCCGGCCGCAATCGCTGATGGTGCAGTTGCTCGACGAATTGCATCTGCCGATTCGCATCTGGACGTTCGCGAACGCTTATCCGGTGAAGTGGGAAATCGAGAGTTTCGGCTCGACGAAAAACGAAGTGGCCATCGAGAAGATCGTATTGAGCTACACCTACTCGAACCGCATGGCGTGACGACAAGCAAAGCGCACAAGGGGAATCGCCGATGCCAATTGAAATCGGTCATCTGAGTATCAAGTCGACGGTCGTACAGCGTGCGTCCGATACGGTCGGTGCGCCCTCCGCCATGGCCGACGAGCCGGGCGTGTCGCGCACCTTCGACGAGCAGGCGCGTGCCGATTTGCTCGCCGAATGCCGTTCGCTGGTGCTCGACCTGCTCGAACGGGCGAAGGAGCGTTAAGCCGTGGCGACCAGTCTCACCCGTCGCAAGTTCAGCATTGCGCCGTGCACGGTGTCGAGCGGCCAGATTGCCGTCGACAACAGCCGCACGCCCTTCGAAGCGCTGATTAATCCGGTCGGTTACAAGCGCAAGCTGAGCATCGAGTACAACAAGAAGCAGACGCTCGGGCAGCCGAGCGCGACGCCGCGCTTTAGCGCTGTGCGCCCGGAGACCATCAGCATCGACAATCTGGTGCTCGATGGGACCGGCGTAGTAGATGGCACCGACTCGCGCAGCGTCAAGGACATGATCGACGCCATGCTGGCGGTGATCTACAAGTACGACGGCAAGAAGCACGAACCGAATTACGTGCGTCTGCTGTGGGGCACGTTCATTTTCTTTGGACGCGTCGAGTCCATCGGGCTCGACTACACGATGTTCAAGCCCACCGGTGAACCGCTGCGCGCCCGTGTGTCGCTTGGCATCGTCGGCTGGGTGAGCGCGACCGAGAGTTCGCTGCGCGCGAATCTCAGCTCACCGGACCTGAGCCACCTCGTGGAAGTCACGGCGGGCGATACGCTGCCGTTGCTGTGCAACCGCATCTATAACGATCCCTCGTATTACCGCGAAGTCGCGCGCATCAACAACCTGACCGGTTTCCGCAAGCTGGAGCCGGGCATGATGCTGCGCTTCCCGCCGCTCGTCTAACGCTATGGCCGACTCTCCCGCACTCAATTCCAGCGGCGTGCTCAAGCTGACGATCACCAGCAACGGCTCGCCTCTCGCCGACACGATCCGCGTAATTTCGGTCGATATCGAGCGTGCCGTCGGACGCCTGTGTCAGGCACGCATCGAGATCCTCGACGGCGATATGCCCGACAACGACTTTCCGGTCAGCGACATGGACACGTTTGCGCCCGGCGCGGCCATCGTGATCAGCGCCGGCTACGGATCGAATGCCACACAGATCTTCGACGGTGTGCTGATCCGCCACAGCATCCGCATCACGGGCGGTAACGAAGCACGGCTCGTGCTGGAATGCCGTCACAAGGCTGTGAAGATGACGATTGGCAGCTACAACGCCAACTACGTCGACATGAAGGACAGCGACATCATCAGTCAGTTGATTGACAAAGCGGGCGCGACGTCCGACGTCGCTGCCACCACCACCCAGCACAAGGAAATCGTGCAGTTCTACAGCACGGACTGGGACTTCATGCTGCTGCGGGCCGAGGCGAACGGTGCGCTGGTCATTGCCGACGACGGCGGCAAGATCTCGGTCAAAGCACCGCAGACCAGCGCAGCCGCGGTGTTGAAAGTGACGTACGGCATGGACCTGATGTCGTTCTCCGCGGACATCGACGCCCGCACGCAGTTGCAGAGCGTCGTGGCCGCTGCGTGGGATCCGTCCACGCAGGCGATGGTGCAGCAAACGGCGGGGTCTGCGTCGCTCTACGAGCAGGGCAACCTGAGCGCATCGACGCTGGCGAGCGTCGCGGGGCCGGCCACGTTCCGTCTGCAATCGACGGTGCCGGTGCCGTCCGACGATCTCAAGTCCTGGAGCGACGCCACGCAAATGCGCGCGGCACTCGCCCGCATTCGCGGGCGCATGTCGTTCCAGGGCAGCGCATTGGCCAAGCCCGGCACGATGATCGAGGTCGAGGGCGTGGGAAAGCGCTTTAGCGGCAGCGTGTTCGTGAGCGCCGTGCAGCATCGCATCGCGGACGGCAACTGGATCTCCGAAGTGGACTTCGGTATGTCGCCGGAGCGATTCTCCGAGCGCCGGGGTGCGGGGGATGTCATGGCGTCAGGCCTGGTACCCGGTGTCGGCGGTTTGCAGATCGGTGTCGTCACGAAGCTCGACGCCGATCCTGAGAGCCAGTACCGGATTCAGGTCGCGGTGCAGGTGTTGCAGGCGGAGACGGTCGGTGTCTGGGCACGGCTCGCGAGCTTCTACGGGTCGTCGGGCGTCGGGGCGTTTTTCATCCCCGAGATTGGCGACGAAGTCATTCTGGGGTATCTCAACGGCGACCCGTCCTATCCGGTGGTGCTGGGCAGCGTCTACAGCAGCCAGCACAAGATGCCCTACGAGCTGACAGCAGAGAATTTCACCAAGGCGCTCTGGACGAAGGGGCTGCTCAAGGTCATCTTCGACGACGACAAGAAGGTCATCACGCTCATCACGCCGCAGAAGAACACGATCGAGATGAGCGACGACGCCAAGTCGATCTGCCTGACCGATCAGAACGACAACAAGATCCAGATGACGCCGGACGGCATCACGCTCGACAGCCCCAAGGACATCGTCATCAACGCGAAAGGCAAGGTGAGCATCAGCGCGGTGGGAAATATCGAGCAGACCGCGCAGGCCGACCTCAAGAGCCAGGCGCTCAACATCACCAGCACCGCGAACGTCGGCTTCACGGCCAAAGGATCGGCCACGGCCGAGCTTTCGGCGAGCGGCCAGACGACCGTCAAGGGCGCGCTGGTGATGATCAACTGACGCGCGCGACACGCGTCGGGAAAAGACAAAGGAGATAACGACATGCCGATGGCCGCCAGACTGACCGACATGCATACCTGCCCGATGCAGACACCCGCCGTGCCTGCGCCGATCCCGCACGTCGGCGGTCCGATCATCGGTCCATGCGTGCCGACGGTGCTGGTCGGCAAGCTGCCTGCCGCCGTGGTGACAGATAACTGCGTTTGTGTCGGTCCGCCGGACAGCATCGTCATGGGCTCGACGACCGTGATGATCGGCGGCAAGCCGGCGGCGCGTGTCGGAGACACGTGCGCGCACGGTGGCGCGATCGTGTTGGGATGTCCGACCGTGATGATCGGCGGCTGAGCACGGGAGGCACGTTTGAGCACAGACAAATCGTTTCTCGGCACCGGCTGGGCGTTTCCCCCGCGCTTCGGCGACAGCGCCGACAGCGGCCGCACGCAGATGGTCGAAGCCGAGGCCGATATTCGCGAGAGTCTCGGCATCATTCTGTCGACGGTGCCCGGCGAGCGAATCATGCAGCCCACGTTCGGCTGCGGGATCAAGACATACGTTTTCGAAGAAATCAGCGAGAGCGTGATGACCGAGATGCGCGACGCCATTGACCGGGCGATTCTGTTTTTTGAGCCGCGCGTCACGGTAGAGCGCATCGAGATCGACGCGTCCAACGTTCTGGAGGGTCGCGTCGATGTGCTGATCGATTACACCGTTCGCGGCACGAACACCCGCAGCAACATGGTCTACCCGTTCTATTTCCTCGAAGGCACCAACGTGCCGACGGTGCAGATCGAGCCGCAGCGGTAACACGGCCCGGTGTCCCGATAACAAGAAACGTCACGACCAGCGCAACGACAACACGAACCGATGCACAACCTCATCATTCGAGATGGCACCAGTCAGGCGATGCGGGCGCTGCCCGCGTTGCAGGACGGGTATTTCCATCTCGACGAGATGACGTTCCACGATCTGCTCGATGTCGTGGTCGAGTTCGCGGCGCTGGTGCGCTTTCACAACGCCGACGACAAGCCCGAGGGCGACTGGTCGCCGTTCTTTCGCGCCGACGAAACTGTCGTGATGAGCCGCATTCTGGCGTTCGATCTGTCGCGCGAGACGGAGCGGTTTGCGCAGTGGTGGCGCGACACCCCGGAATATGACGGCGTGCGTGGCAACGGCGCGGGCGTTCGCGCCATGGTCGGCGCGTCTCCGGTGCCGGAACTTGTCGCCACGCTCAATGGCTGGTACGTGGCGCTCACGCAGGCACAAACGGACAACGGACTGGCGCTGCGCACAGTGCTGCGAGCGGTCATCATGCAACTGAGCCGGCGGACCTCGGGCGTGACGCGTGTGATCGAATCGATGTCGTTGCGCGAACCGCTGGATCCCGTCTGGACCGAGGCCGAGCGTTTGCCGCACGCGTCCACGTCCACTGTCGCTGTGCCTGAACCGGACACCGCACCGGGCAAGGCGGACGTGCGCGCGGATTTTCACGCCTACATGAAAGCCATCGAGATGGTGCGCAAAGAGGCGTTGGCCCGCTTGCCGGCGTCGCTGCAAAGTGGGAATCACGATCCGGCCATCGGCGTGCTGATCGCGTTCGTCAAACAGTTCGGAATGCTCCAGAACAAGCTCAACGGATACACGCAGAAGTTCATCGATTTCTACTACGAACGCATGCTCGGCAGCGCGCCGCGCGGCGTGGTGCCCGATCGTACATGGCTGGTCTTGCGTCGCAATCCCGATGCCAGAGATGTCGTAGTGCCCGCAGGGACGGCATTCCCCGCCGGGGTCGACGCACGCGGTCACGATATCGTCTACGAGTCGGAGGACGACCTGCGGGTGAGCGGGGCGCGCGTGAGTCGCGTGCAGACGCTATATCTCGACCACAACGGCTACAGCATGCCGGAGAACCTGCTGCCGGAGGATCCGGACAACGACGCAACGGGACGCAAGTGGCCCACGGCGGCGTGGTTCGAGGACGTGCCGTGCGGGCCACCCGCTGTGGAGCACCCGCAGGCATGGCCGGTGCTCGGTGCGCCGAAGCCCGGCGCGGGCATCAGCCCGCATAGTGCCGCGCGCGTCGGCTTTGCCCTGGCCAGCAAGGTACTGTTGCTCAAGGAGGGTGAGCGCGTCATCCAACTGACGATCACGTTTGCCGACGCACGGCTGGTCACGCAACTCGGGCACATCGCCGACGCCGTGTTCAATGCGCCGGTCGAAGGCGTTGACAAGTCCGTTGACAGTGGCGAAGACGAACAAAGGACAGAAACGGCGGATGATAGTCATCTGCGACGTCAGGACCTTTACCTCAAGATTCTGCGCAGCTTGTTCTCCGTCTCGTTGACGGGAGAGAAGGGGTGGATCGATATCGCCGGTTACGTGCCGGGCCTGCTGGGCAACGAAATGACGCTCAGCTTCGTGCTTGCACCGGAGGCGGCGTCGGTGGTGCGCTATTCGCCCGCGCTGCATGGCGAGAATTTCGATGTCGACACGCCGCTCGTGCGCTGCGTCATCAATCCCGGCGCGTATCTGTTCCCGTACGGCTTGCTGCGCAATTTGCCCGTGACCGGCGCGCGCATCGACGTCGAAGCGCGTGGCTGTCGTGATCTGGTGCTCTACAACAACATCGGCCAGCTCAGCGCTGCGACGCCTTTCGCGCCGTTCGGGCCGCTACCGCGACTCGGCAGCTATCTGGTGGCGGGCAGCACGGAAATGGCGTCCAAGCGCATCACGCGGTTCGGCCTTCGCATCGAGTGGGCGGATCTGCCGCGCGTGACCGGCGGCTTTGGCACGTGGTATGACGGCTACGATGTGCGTCTGGCGAACGAAGACTTCGTGGCGTCGGTCGAAGTGCTGGCCAAGGGCGGATGGCTGCCGGCCGGCGATGCACCGCGCCCTGTCGTGCCGCTCTTTCACACGCGGGTCACGCCCGGCAAGGGCGAGCGTATCGACAACGTCATCGTTTGGGAGGCGGGACCGCTCGCGCATCTCTTCGAGCCGGACGAGGGCGTCAGTCCCGCGCATCCGCTCACGTGGGGGCCGGGGGCGAAGAACGGATTTTTCAAATTTACGTTTGCCGCGCCCACATTCGCGTTCGGACACGAGGCGTACCCGCAGGTGCTGTCCTCGACGATGCTCGCCAACTCGCGCAAGCGTATGTGGCGCAGACAGCGCCCGATGCCGCGCGCGCCGTACACACCGATCGTCAACACGATCTCGTTCGATTACAGCGCGACAGGTGCGATCAGCGTCGACCGGATTGCGAATCGGGACGAAGACGGCCGCTTCCTGCATCTGTTCCCGTCCGGATGGGAATCGCTCGACATGACGAGCTATCCCGCGCCCGAGCTGCTCCCTCGCTTCGAAGATGCGGGCAACCTCTACATCGGTATCGATGCAAACGACCTCGGCGACACGCTGACGTTGCTGTTCCAGCTTCGCGAAGACTCCCGGCCGGTGACAGCGTCCCTTGACGCCGCCAGCGATGAAGCCCATGACGTATCTGTCGCTCGACCGACAGGCTTGCGCTGGAGCTACCTCAGGAACAACGTCTGGAAGCCACTCGCGCTTCGCGATGTGCTCACGGACGGCACGCACAAGCTCATGACCTCGGGGATCGTGACGCTGCGGGTGCCGGACGACATCGGCAATCGCAACACCGTGATGCCAGACGGCCTGTACTGGCTGCGTATCAGTGCCAACCGCGATATGGAGAAGTATTGCAGCCTGTACGCGGTGCACGCGCAAGCCGTGCAGATCCGGCGCGGGGCCGATGTCCCGCCGGAGGTGCCGATAGTCCTGCCAGCGGGCACTATTGCGCGCAGCCGGCGGCCGCTGCCGGGCATCGTGTCCGTCGTGCAACCGTTGCCGTCGTGCGGTGGCAGGGCACAGGAGACACGCGAGCAGATGCGTACGCGTGTGAGCGAACGACTGCGCCACAAGCAGCGTGCGGTCACGCCCGCCGACTTCGAATCGATGATTCTCGAGGCGTTTGCCGAAGTCTACAAAGTGAAGTGCTTCGCGAACCTGTCGACCCGGCACGGTCCGGTCGATTGTGTTCGCCCGGGGCAAGCACTTATCGTGCCGCTACCGTACTGGCCCGCGACGAAGGACGGTGAACAGATGCCGATGCTCGACGGCAACGTCGTGCAGCAGATCGCCGAATTCGCGAATGCGTTGTCGTCACCCTGGGCGAGTGTTTCCGTCGAAAACCCCGTCTACGAACGCATTCAGGTGCGCTGCAAAGTGCGCTTCGCCGATCGGGCGGGTAACGGTCATTACCTCGCGCTGCTCAACGAGGCGATATCGCGCTACCTCACACCGTGGCAGGACGACGTGGGCTACCGCACGCATTTCGGATGGTGCATTCGGCAACATGATCTCGAGGCGTATATCGGTTCGTTGCCCTATGTCCAATACGTCTCGGGCTTCTCGATGCTGCGCATAGCGACCGTGGTCACAGACCCCGACGCCTCGGCGGCAGCGGGCACCGACATGCAGACCTTCACGCTGTTCGATACCGCCCGGCGCTCGGGCGACGCCACGTCCCCGCAGACGGACATCGTTCCGTTGTATCCGTGGAGCATTGCGATCCCGGTGGCGCATCACGCCATCGAAGCGGTAGACGACGACAAGGATTACGAGGGCGTGCCGACCACGCTCAGTCAGTTGGAAATCGGCACCACCTTCATCATTTCGGATGACGACCATGAACGGAAAACCGATCGCCCGGCGTAACCGGGACACTTTGCGGCGTAAGTTCGGCAACGGCGAGATGCCGTCGGCCACGGCTTTCTCCGAACTGATCGACTCCATGCTCAATATCGTGGACGAAGGGTTCGACAAGACGCCGGTCGATGGCCTGAAGGTCTCTCAGCTCAATCAGGGCAAGCTGCTGAGCTTCTACCAGAACATCGATCTGAAGAGCCCCATCTGGACGATCCAGCTTGACAGCGAGGCCGGAGGACTGGCCTTCGGCAATCCCGAGAACCCCAACGCACTCACCTTGCGACAGTTGGGCAAGAAGCCGACGCGCGACGCGGTGTCGGGGACGACCCAGTCGCAAGGGGCGCAGGGCGCGCCGGCGGCTGTCCCCACTTACGAACTGGATGTGGCCGGGCGCGTGGTGGCCGACGGACGTCGCGGACGCCCGGGTGCGCGCAGCGTGCAAGCCGACGGCAAGTGGCACGACATCACCGACCCGCTCACGGGGTGTCAGGCGTTCGAGATCACTGCCGGTGTCGGCAAACGCGGTAGCGGCAAATTTGCGCTGATGCATGCCTACGCGGTGATGGCCTACAACGGCAAGGGGGACATCGACTACCGTCAGTCCCATTTCGGCAGCAAATGCAATCGTCTTCAATTGCAATGGATCGATGCACCCGACGGCGCGAAGCATAGCTATGTGCTGCAAATGCGCGTGGGCTGTCCGTACGACTCAGCGCGGGATGCCGCCGGTGCGCCCAAGACGTGGGTGACGTATTACCTCACCACGCTGTGGTTCGACCCCGACATGACAGGCAGCGCGACCGATCCGGAACCCAAGGGGGCGAAATGACGGACGCAATCATCGACGATAACGCTGCGGCCACGCCCGCAACGGTAGACATCGTCATCGGCACCGACGACGCGCAGCTGCTGATGGGCGCGCTCGGCGAGTTGCCGTTCAAGCGAGTCTTCGAACTGATCGGCGCATTGAACCGCCAGGCCAACGCGGTGAGCCCCGGTGCGGCGCTCGTCTGTGCGCTCGATGCACCGGCTTTCGCGCTGATCGTCGAAGCGCTCGGGCATCTGCCATATCACCGCGTGCACGGGCTGATCGACGACATTAAGGCGCAATTGCATGCCGCGAGGTATGCGTTTGGCAGCGAGGCGGCGGACCGTTCGGGCCGTATGCCGGGCGCGAGGGTGCAATGAACGCGCCTGAGTCCATCGCACGCTTTGCGCCCGACCCTCAAGGGCTCGATTTCGATGCGCTGCGTCGCGCCGGGATTGCGACGTTGCAGGCGCTGTGCGGCGATCGCTGGACTGATTACAACCTGCATGATCCGGGCGTCACGATTCTCGAACAGCTGTGCTACGCGATCACCGAGCTCGGGTACCGCTCGGACTTTCCGCCCGAGGACTACCTGACCGATGCCGATGGACAGATCGATTACCAACATCACGCGCTGCATCCGGCGGACGAGATTTTTCCGAGCGAGGTCCTGACATTCGAGGACTACCGCAAGGTACTTTACGACACGATCCCCGATCTGGAAGACGTCTGGCTGACGCGTGACGAACGGCCGGGGCGTACCGGTCAACCCGCGCACGGGTTGTGTCGCATCGCCATCAAACTGAACGATGCGATACATGACCGTGCCGACGAGGCGTCGCTCGCGCAGATCGAGGCTGGGGTGTGTCTGCGGGTGAGAGAAGTCTTTCACGCCCACCGGAATCTCGGGGAAGATCTGTCGGACGTGACCGTCGTGCCGGTTCAGTCGGTCTATCTGAGCGGCGATATTCAGATTCACAGCGAGCGCGATCCGGCTTCCATCTTTGCGGACATCTTCTTCCAATGTGCGCGCGCGGTGCATTCGGGGTTTCGCATCGATCGTTATGTCAAAGCGTTTGACGCCGGCGTGTCGCTCGACACGTTGTTCGCCGGGCCCCGGACGGTGCACGGATACGTGGCGAGCACAGGCTCTCAGGCGCAGGGCGCGCCGGTCGCGGTGGCGCGTCTCGTCGGACTGGTGCAGACGGTGGGCGGCGTGGCTCACGTGCAACGTCTTGCGCTGTGTACCGCAGACGGCACGCCCGTGAGTGGCGACAGTTTGACGGGCGCGTCCGGCACGGTATTGCGCCTGCAGTTTCCCGGCGATGCGCAGAGCAATTTCCTGCGACTGCATTTCGCGAGTGGGGCGGTCGGGAGCGGGGCGCATGCGTTGACGTCCGCTCGCGATCATCGACGTGAGGAAAAGTCGCGGGTCGTCCTCGACGACGCCCGTGTAGCGCTTGCCAAGGCGCGCTTCGAGTTCGATACGCTGCGCAATACGAAGCAGTCGCTGGCGACTGTGGTGCCTGCACCGACGGGCGAGTCGCGCGAATTGCGCGAGTACTTTTCGATTCAGCATCAGTTCCCGGCGATCTACGGCATCAATCGTTTCGGCGTGCCGCCCACGGCCCCGCTGGAGAACCGTGTCAGTGCGCATCAGTTGAAGGCCTATCTGTATCTGGCCGAGCAACTGATGGCGAACTATCTGGAAAACCTGCAATCGATCGGTCGCATGTTCTCGGTCGACACGCTGTACGAGACCTACTTTTCGCAGCGGATCGACAACGAGGCGTTGCCGGACATAGAAGCGTTTTATACGGATGCACCGGATGCCATCCGCAGCCAGCTGGCCCGGATCGTCTCGCGCAAGGACCGTGCCGAAGACCGTCGCAGCCGACAGCTCGACGTGCTGCTGGCCATGTACGGCGAGACGTATTCCCAGAAGTCCCTGCGCCGCTTCGACGATTATCAGGACGTGCACGGCGCGCGCTGGCTGATCGACAACAAGCTGGATTTTCTGCGTCACATTGCGACGCTCTCACGCGACCGGGCTTCGGCGTTCGATATCTCGGCGGCGGACGTGCGGGCGGACGGCAGGCCTAACGTGGCCGGCGTGCATGCGAAGATCTCGATTCTTCTGGGCTTACCCGCCGAGCCACCTGGTGCGCCGCTGAGCGATGCGCTCAATCGCTGGCATTTTCGGTTGCAAGGGGATCACACGGCGACGAAGCAGAGTTACGAATTCGCGGCGGCGCGTCTGATCGTGCTCAAGTCTCAGGGCGAGCCCGAAGTGCGTCCGGCCGGGGCACCGGCACAGCCCGGCGACACGTTGCCCGGCGGGCTGCTCGTTCACGGCGTGCGTCTGGAGAATTTCATCCTGAGGCAGCACGACGACGCCGTGCACGTCCATTTCCGCACCCATGACGCGCGCCTCGGTGGTGACGCGTCCGGCGAAGTCGCGCTGGCGCGATTTCATGGCGACGAGGCGGTGACTTATGCCGGACGATACGTCGAGATTCTCCGCGAATTTCTCTGCACGCTGAATCAGGCGTCCGAGGGCTTCTATCTCGTGGAGCATGTGCTGTTGCGTCCGCGGGGAGCCGGGGCGACGCAAGACGGAACGACAGCCGAGGCCGATGCGCAGGCGCGTGAGGCCGAATCGTTCTTCAACGCGCGGGTAAGCGTTGTCTTCCCGGCGTGGACGTCGCGATTCAGCGATCCCGACTTCCGCCAACTGGCGCAGGAGACGGTTTGCCGCAATCTGCCCGCGCACTTGCTGCCGGAATTTCACTGGATGGATTACGTCTCCATGCGTGACTTCGAGCATCGGTACGGACTCTGGCGCGCGAGGCTGCGCGGGAGGGAAACGGCAGCGACACCGGACCGGCTGGATGCCGCGAGCGCTAGCCTTCGTGCGCTGCTGATGCGCCGCCGCCGCGCACACGACCTGACGTTGTGGGTGTAGCCATGGCCTTGCGACATCGGATCCGTTCGCTCGATTTCGATCTGACCTTTGCGTCGGGCGGCATGCCGATGTCGCAAGGCGAACCGCTGCGGGCGCTGGTTGTCGACCAGTTGCTTCCGGTGGTGGCGTCGGTGTTCGATGAGGCGTCCGGCGATGGCGCGGTGGCAGACATCTACCGTATCGATCGGCTCGACGTCGACCTTGGCGAGGTGTACGCCGAGGATCTCACTGAGACGTTGGCCGAACGGCTGGCGCAGGCGTTGGCGGATGTGTTGGTCATGCGTCGGGACGCAAGTGCTGCGGTCGATGGCGGGGCAGGTGTGGGTGTCGATCGTGGCATGGATAGCGGTGATGCGGCTGTCGGGCAAAAGCGGTTGGACGGTGCCGATGCTTCCGTAAGATCTCAGGCAGCGTCGAAACCCCGCGTCAGCCAGTTCGCGACAGCCACCGCAGCAGATGCGGCGGATCTGATGGCGTTTCTGGCGTCCGGTCAGTCGGTGGAGCAGGGGGTAGGTCCATCATTCGCACCAGCCGAACGTGCTGATGTGTCGAGTCGGGATGCGCGGGGGCATCGCGACGCCGATGGTGTGGGGGCCGACGGTATCGAAGGGCTTCTGGCACGTGTTTTGGCGGGTGACATACAGACCGTCCGGCAACAGATCCGGGCGAGCGTTTCGCCAGACACGTTGATCCAGCGGCTGACGAAGCAGTTTCCGTCGGGCGACGTCGAGGCCCTTCTTCGGGCGTTACGTCCGTCGGAGGCGTCCGAGTGGTTGCGACAGCTCGAAGCGCTGGATCGCTTGCTGACGACCGTCGGCTGGAATGCGACACAGCGCGCCGAGGTGCAATCGGCCGCCCGCGCCCGATTGCTCACCATGGGCCTGCTTCCACCAGAGGCTGGCCTGCGAGAAATGCCGTGGCACGGTGTCTGGCAATCGGTGCTGTCGATCGCGCATGTGCGGGGGCTGGCACGCGACGTGTTTGATTTTGTCGCGAAGGTGCGAGATATAGCGCGGGCCGACGAGGCGCACGCGAGTGCGATAGACGCTACGAAGTCGGGCGAGGTGTCTCAAGCGAGTGCTGCACCGTCATCGATGATCGATGCCCTGCGTCGCGTTGCCGAGGCGAGAGCGAGCGGGGAAACGGTCGAGGGCGGCATGCCCGCGCTTCGTACGGAAGTGGCGATGGGCATAGCAGGCGAACACTCCGACGCGCCCGAGGCCATAGCCAGCGCATCGCCGCGACCGCTTACGCATGCTGGCCTGAAAGCATTGCTCGCGACAGCCTTGATGCATGCGCAGGCAAAGGCGCTTTACGGCATCTGGCCGACGTTGATGGTCAACGAGGCCGACATTTTGGGCGTCGCGCTGCGTCGCTATCTGTCCGTAGCGGACCTGCGCGAGCAAATCGCCCTGACGTTTCCGGCGTCGATGCTTGAGGACATCTTGACGGTTTTGTTAACGCAGCGCTCTGTCGCGACGCAAGGATTCACGCAGCAGAGTCGCGCACAAGCCGATGATGACAGCGTTGGCATCCGTCCGCAGGGCGTCCAAAGTGATGTCGATCGAACGTGGGCGTGGCGAAACGCGTGGCATCATGACATCGCTGCGATATTGGACATCGACACTTCTGAAGTGATGCCCGGGAATCGCCTGCGAGGGGAAGCACCGCAGGACGCGCCCGCTTCCGACGCTGATTTCGACATGCGCGCTGCGTCCGATGCCGTGGTCTCGTTGAAACGAGAGAATTCGACGGCTGCGGCCTTATCGCGCGGTGGGAGTCGCCTCGCTGACGGTGATCAGCTTGCCGACGATGGCTCGCCACTGGTGAGTGTCGATGTCGGTAGGACCGGACTCGCGCATCGAAGCATCGGCGGCGAAGCGACGTCGGCCGAACCGGCAATGCCGCTATCTTTATTCGAAGCGCAGGCAACCACAGACTTCGACATGGATGCGCAGTCGATGAGTCGGCATGACAGGCTTGTCCGGGCGCTGTTGAGCGGATCGGCTGTGACACTTCATGAGGATTGGGCTGAATGGATCGGCGGGGAGCGTGTCGCACTCGCGTCCGTCTGGCGTCACTACGCGGCGTACGATACGGTGCTGATGCGCGTCGTGGAGCGCTTTCCGGAAGCGATGTTGGTGGATCTGGCAACGGTGACTGCGCCGTCCGCAGCGGTCGTTTGGGAGGCGTTTGCGGGACTTTCGGTCAGTCGGCTGGTCGATGCAGAGCGCATGTCGGGGCGGGCCATTGAAAGGCTGCCTGGCGACACGTCCCTCTCTCTCGACGGTTCGCCCCGCTTTGTCGATACCAGCGGGCATGAGGCTTACGTGGGGTCGATCACACGGGACGCGCCGTCGCAGGCTGAGTTCGATCAGTGGAAGCGGGAAGTCTGGTATGCGATCTTCGTGCAGTTGCGTGCCATTTCGCCGGTCGCGTCCGCCTCGTCCACTCCATCCACTCCATCCACTTCGTCGATTTCGTCCGTGTCGTCTATGTTGTCCGCGGCACTGGAAGCTATCGCTCTGCGTCGCGGTGCGGCAGCATGGGCGCGTCGGGCGCTCGATCTGTGGCGAGCAACCGTCACAACCGACACAACGGTTACAAGCGCGTCGCCCGGCACGGTTGCGCGTTCTCCGAGAACGGTCGACAGCATCGAGGCGGATGGCGATGTCCTCGGACCGCTGAAGTCATCGGTTGCCAATGCAGCACCTTCGGCACCGATGCCCGAAGCGATGCGCCGCCACACCGCTAACGTAGCAATCCAACGTCTTCTTCAGCATCGCCAAAGGGCGAACCCGCAAGGCGGCGACCTGACCGCTCGCGCTTCGTCGTTGTCCGACGCAGCGCGAGTCGACCTCCGGCAAATCGTCACGGAGATAGCCGCGACGCGCGAATCCGATCTTGCCGGGATAGCCGCGAACGACTGGCAAGTTGTCGTCGATACGATGATCGCCGTCAGCGAGTCGATTCCCGACGCTCACAGGGAAGTGCTTTATCGCTCGATTCTCGACAATGCGCCCGGGGTGGACGATCTTCGCACCGAAGCCACCGAAGCCACCGAAGCCACCGAAGCCACCGAAGCCGCCGAAGCCGCCAAACGCTATTACGCGAGTGTTGCCGCCGCGCTCGCCAGTGGTGCTGTGCTCGACCTTGATCTGTTCGCGGCGTCGGCGATATCGCAAGCCGCATCGTCTATTCCGGTCGATCCGGACGTCGACGCGCCAGACCCTTTTCCACCATTTCCCCCGACATCCCCCAACCGTTCGCCTGCCATGCCGGAAGACTTCATCGCGTACCTCACTTCCACGGAGTTCCGGCAGGGCACGGCACCGCCTGCCGGATTCGATATCTGGCTTCGGCAGTCGGTTTATTCGGGGGCGCATGTGTTGCGACCGGTCATCGCGACGGCCGCAGAGGACGAGGCGCTGGCCGAGCGTTGGCTGGATCTGATTCCGCAGCCACTGTGGCCGGGGATCGCGCGGCTGTCGCCGCGCGACACGCCGCAAGTGGCGCAAATGCTGCGCATTGCCAGCGACATCACCGATCTGTTCGCCACGACCGTCGAGACCGTGGCACCGGCGAGTCTGCACCGGGCGCGCTGGCGTTTCCTATTCCCGTGGCTGTTCGTGCCGCAGCGTCCGTTCGACGCCGCAACGTTCGCCACATCGCTCGTGGCGCAACTGGCCCGTCACGCGAACGTCGCCGTGCCGCCCGCGCTCGCCTCGCGCGTTCAACAACAAACCGGTATCGATATGCGCACTGCCGACGTCACCGAAGACGCCCACCTCCTGCAGACCCCGTTGATGGTGCCTTACGCCGGAATCGTCCTGACCTGGCCGTTCACGTCTCATCTCTGGGACAAACTCGGCCTCACAAAGGAACACCGATTTGTCAGCGACGAAGCCGCAGAGCGCGCGGTGCTCCTGCTGCACTACGTCGGCTCCGGCCTCACCGAAGCCCCCGAGCCGCATCTGACGATGCACAAACTGCTTTGCGGACTGCCGTTCGCCACGCCGGTGGCGCGCCATCTCGACATGACGGAAGACGAGTCGATGATGTGCGACCAGATGCTCGACGTCATTATCCAGTACTGGTCCGCGCTCGGTAACACGTCGCGCGAAGGGCTTCGCGGGAGCTTCTTGCAGCGCGAAGGCCGGTTGTCGCTGGAAGAGGATGGCTGGCATTTGAAAGTGCGACGAGCGCCGTACGACATGCTGCTGGATCGTCTGCCGTGGAGCATCTCGACCATTCGTCTGTCCTGGATGGCGCAGACGTTATGGGTGGAGTGGGCATGACCGGCCGCTTGGATTCATTCGACCCATTAGCGGCGAACGCCGCGAGCCTGTCGCGCGAGATCGATTGGTTCGGGGCCGTGCTGGAGACGCGACTGCACGCGTACTTCATGCATGAAGGCGTGCCGCACGACATTTATGCCCACACACCGCCGGATCTGACGGGCGATCCCTCGCCGTTTGCCCGCGCCTTGCTCGACCACGAACTGGCCGACGACTTCGACGCACGTATCGTGCTGATGCTCGCGATGCTGCCGCACGTCCGCCCGCAAGCGCTCGATCTGCTGTTCACGCAGAACAAGAATACCGAGCGCCAGTTCACCGAGTTCGGGGGATGGCGCGCCCAGCATCACAACGGCCTGCTGCCGACCGGGGAGACCGCTGCGTTCGTCCTCGCGGGTGACGATCTGAGCCGCCGCTTCGACGTCATGGCGCTGTTCGACGCCGACCACATCTTCTCGCGCGCCTCCATTCTGCGACTCGAACGCCGGGCGGACGGCGAACCGGCACTGGCCGCCGCGTTGCATATCGAGCGGGACTTCCTCGAACGAAGCACGTCGGGCCGCGAGCATAAGCCGGACTACAGCGCCGGATTTCCCGCCAAGCGCATCACGACGCAACACGATTGGCCAGACCTCGTACTCACGCCGGACGTCATCGAGGAGATCGACCAGATCCGGCAATGGCTCGATGACGGCGAGGGCATCATGCAGCGCTGGCAGCTCGATCGCATCGTCAAGCCCGGCTTCCGGGCATTGTTCTACGGTCCGCCGGGTACGGGCAAGACGCTCACCGCCACATTGCTCGGCAAGGCAGCCGGCGTGGATGTCTATCGCATCGACCTGTCGAAGATCGTCTCGAAGTATATCGGCGAGACCGAGAAGAACATGGCGAACGTCTTCGATCAGGCGCAGAACAAACACTGGATTCTGTTCTTCGACGAAGCGGATGCGCTGTTCGGCAAGCGCACTGAGGGCAGCACCGCCAACGATCGTCATGCCAATCAGGAAGTCGCGTATCTGCTTCAACGCATCGAGGACTATCCCGGCGTGGTGCTGCTGGCGAGCAACTTGAAGGACAACATCGACGAAGCCTTTGCCCGGCGTTTCCAGAGTGCGATCCATTTCCCCATGCCGGATGAAATCCAGCGGCTGCAACTGTGGCGCAATCTCTTCCCTGCGCGCCGGGGACTGTCGGACGATGTCGACCTGCCTGCACTTGCGGCCGAACACGTGCTCTCGGGCGGTGCGCTGCTCAACGTGGTGCGGCACGCCGTCATGTGGGCGGAGCGCGCCGGCCGTCATGTGGTGACGCAGAGCGACTTGTTGCGCGCGATTCGACGCGAACACATCAAAGAAGGACGCACGATCTGATATGAGCCATGTCGACTTTCTGAGATGTGCCCGCAGGCGGATGCCGTTACTCGGGGCGCTGGTGCTGGGGCTTGCATGGCAGGTGGCGGCTGTCGGCGCCGCGCCGATGCCGGCGAGTTCTGCAACTGCGACTGCGGCAGGGGCGTCGGCACCGCAAGCCAGCTCCGCGACGGTCGTGCCCGCCGCCTCGCAGCCATCGGCCGCCTCAGCCGTAGAGGCGAAAGCAACACCGGGCGCTGCGACTCCGGCAACTTCAGCGGCGTCAATGCCCGCTGCGCCGGCTGCATCGGCGGCACCCGTCGAGCCAGCGGAAGCGACCGCCGCAGCCTCCCAAGCCGTCGCCGTCAAGGGCGCACCCACGCAGGCCGTCGCAGCGCCGGCCGAAGCATCGACGGCGAAGTTCTCGCGCATGGCACCGCCCATCGGCAGCGATGGCAAACCGATGACGCCCGAGCAGGCATGGCGCATCGTGAACACCGTTCAGGTGAAGCCGGAGCCAACCTCCGGCCCGGCCACCGTGCTGATTTCGGCGGACGTCGTACGGCATCTTGCGCCCGCCACGCGTCGCGCCATCCAGCAGGCGTTGCTCATCATTTACTCGGAAGATCCGGCCTATCTTCAGGCGTACCGCGAAAGCACGCGGCCCCTGTCCGACAACCTGGTCGGCCCGATTACCTTGTCGTGGCTGAATCGATTCTGGCTCGACTTCAAGATGCAGCCGGTGGGTAATCTGACGAGCGCCTCGGTGCAGGCGCTGCTGAAGTTCGCGTCGATTGTGCGCGCCCATCCGCAATGGAAGGCCGATCTGGTCGGTGCCGACCTCGGAAAATGGATCGACGGTTTCGAGCCGAAAGAACAGGCGCGCTACTACCAGATTCGTCTCGCGGGTACGGACGACGAGATCGCTGCCATGTTGTGGCTGTATCACCTCGACACCGACGGCAACCGTAATGCAGGCCCGGATCCCGACCGCGCGCTGCTCACGATCTACAACTACACGCTCGACGCCACCGACTTCACGTTGCTGGCGTCGAAGTCGAAGGTCATCGATCACCTTTCCGCCTTGCAGGACAAGGTGTATCTGAACCAGCCGCTGTTCGACGCCGCGGTGCTCGATGCGCTCAAGGACCTCGGCAAGCAGGCGGACGCTTATTTGCCGGAAGCCCGCGCGGTGGCGATCTCAACGACCTATCAACTGACGGAGGCATCGCTTGCGCAACTGCGCAACGACGCCCGCGTGCCCACACCGATTGTCGATGCCGTCTCCGGACTGACGGACGAATACGCGAGTCAGGCCGACTTCAACGAAGCAATTCTCGATGCCACGGCCGACATCAAGACGCCGGTCGATCCGTATGTCCCCGAGATCGTGAGGGCGGCGCAATCGCAAACCACTTATGTGCTGACGGCGCAGGCGCTCGCGGAGCTGGCATCGAGCCGCCGCAACGAGTCGGTGCCGCCGGTCGTCCTCGACATGCTGAAGGGGCTGCAAGGGTTGCAGTATCCCCAATTGTGGTTGTTCGACCGGGCTGTGATGGCGCGCTTGCGCGAGGGTGTCGGCGCGTGTCCCACGGGCATTCCGGGCAGTGTGGCCGACGCACGCAAAGTCTCCGCCGAACAGATGCAGCAGTTGTCGGCGGTCCTGCGCGACCCGGCGCTGTTCGCGCAACTCGAAGCCTTGTGGCGCAAGGGCACGTGCAGCAACGTCGACACCTTGTCACTGCCGCAACTGATGCAGGCGCTATACGACCGGTTCCGTCCGTCGCTGGTCGCCACCGCGCGCAAGAAGCCCACGTTCGACCCGAGCAAGCAGGTCAATTGGGACGGCAACGGTTGCGGGTGTGTGCTTGACCGCCTGGACGGGGAGGTCTATGGCTTCTTCCCGTTCTGGATGGCTGGGCCGAAGCAGAACGTCGATTTCAGCACACTCTCTCGTATCGGCTATTACGGGGCAACGTTCGACGATACCGGGAGGCTGGTGCAAGCCAACTACGGCAGCAGCTTCGTGGATCTGGCGCAGACATCGACCTCGTTGCCCGGCGACTTCGTGTCCGTTGCCCAGCGTCATCAGAGCAATGTGCAGTGGGTCATTCAGCGCAACGACTGGCGCTCCTGGACTCGGCTCGACAAGGACCGTAAGGTCGCCGTCCTCAATCGTCTGAGCGACGACATCGTGAGGCTGCTCTCGACCGGGCTGAAAAACTGGACCGCCACCGTCTCGAACCATCTCCCGTTCGGCGCACGCTTCGCGCCGACCAACGGCAGCGGCGTGGTGCTGTTCTTCGACGGGTATCCGGAGGACCCGGTGTCGGTGCAGGCCTTCAACCAGTTCGTGGATCAGCTGCGCAGCCGTTTGCGCCGCGCAAGGGCGGGGGATCGCATCGACGTCATGCTGCGACACGACCGCGTCGGGCACGGCGTCTACAGTTACGCGAACCTCTTGCAACTGGTGGCGGACAGCGACAAGAACGCCGTGACGGACCTGCTGGCCCGCGTCGACCGCGACCGGAAGCGTCGGCCGAACTTTCTGGTGCTGCTCGACGAGCCGACCACCGAGTCCAAGAAGACGTTGCGCGAATCCGTCGAGGCTGGACTTCACGGCGAGGACCGCATGACGGTGCTGCGCCAGATCGTGCCGGTCATCACGTTCGACAACGACAACTGGCAGCAACTGCAAGACGACATCGTCTATGCGCAGGACAATTTCGGCGGGATCGGCTTCTGGCCAATGCCGCTGAGCGCCGCCGGCGCGGCGCAGAAGACCGATTCCGCCACACCGACGCTCGACTCGCTCGTCCCCAAAGCGATGGAGGGTGTGCAAGCCTGTACGCTCACGCGCAGCATCAGCGAGTGCATCGCGGATCACTTTCAGGATCCACCGGGCGCGCAATCGTCCGCCGTGTGCAAGACCGTCTGCGAGAACCTCTACGCGTTCCGGCTGGCGACAAAGCTCGTGTTGCTGTTGCTGATCGGGTGCGGCGTGGCCTACTACGCGTCGTGCCGCTGGCGAGAGTGGATGGCGCGCTACCACCACGCGCCTACGGTGGTCGTGGCCGCGGCGTGGGTTCTGCTGGCTCTCGCGATGCTGTTCTGCGACCCGTTCCTGCGAGGGCTCGCGCGCGGTTACATGATTCCGATTTTCCTGGTGCTGTTCATCATTGCGGTGATCGCCTGGTACCAGTACCAGCTCAAGGCGCGCGACGATCAGCCGTAATCGGTGGTGATCAGTCGTAGTAAGCGGTAATCCGACGCAACAAGACGGCCCACGTCGTTTGTAAAACGACGTGGGCCCGTCACTGATTTCAGCTATGCTTGCGACTCAACAAGCCGAAGGACGGGGTCGTCGCGGGGACGACCATCGAGGGGGCCGCGTAGCATGCACAGCCCATAGCCCGTTCCGGCGATATACGAAACAAAATACTTCGCCAGGCCCACATGTCTATCCCGGCAGTCTTCATCAGCATCGCTATCCTCTCGTGTGTCATGAGCGTGGCTGTCCTCGGCTCGCTATATCAGGCGCACGTTCCGGGGGTCCGCTTGTGGAGCGTGGCGAGCGGATTGTTGGTCGTGACGTCCGCGCTTTTGCTCTCGGGCACCTCGGATATCGTCGTTGCGACTTCGAGCAGCCTGCTGATGATTGCCTCGCTTCTCGGGGTACAGGGTTTCCGTCAGTTTCTGAATACACGACCCGACTACGCTTGGGAATACGTGGCGCTTGCCGCGATCCTCGGCTTGCTGATGTACTGGACGTTCGTGTCGCCGCACGTCGACGCACGCAGCGCCATGATCTCGGGCGTCATCGCTTACGTACGCTTTAACATCGGTTGGATGGTGCTGAGGTACCGTCCGGCAGGACGGCCCAAGTACGCGTACTACTTCGTATCGGTGGCTGCAACGCTCGGGGCGGTAGTGCACGGGGTTCGTTCGATTGCCTATGCCTTGGGCCTCGCCCATGAAACGGTGTTCCTTGAGCCGACACCCCTGAACGTGCTCTTCCTCGGCTTGGCAACGCTCACGCTCCCGAGCCTGTCCGTCGGCATGGTGCTGCTCGCGCACGACCGGCTGGCCGACCGGATGGAGCGGCTCGCCACGTACGACGACCTGACTGGCGTGCTGGCGCGCCGCGCCTTTATTGCACGCGCCGAAACGGTTGCGATGCAAAGCGGGATGGCGCGCATCCCGCTGTCCGTCGCCATTCTCGATATCGACAACTTCAAAAGCGTGAACGACCGGTATGGACACGCGGTCGGCGACTGCGCGCTGGCGCATGTGGCCTCGCTGATCTCGCGCTCCGTCCGGGCCGACGACGTTGTCGGGCGCATCGGCGGGGAAGAGTTCGCGTTGCTGCTGCCACACGTCACAAAAGAGGAAGCGGGTCGCCTCGTCGACCGGTTACGCGACATTGTGGCGACATCGGGCTCCTGTGTCCCGAACCGGGACGTCGTGCCTACGCTCAGTGCCGGTGTGGACGCGTTCGGCGCAGGCGACACGCTGGCGACGGTGATGGCCCGCGCCGACGCTGCGCTTTACGCAGCAAAGGCAAACGGTCGGAACTGCGTGGTGGTCGTGCCCGACACGGAAGTGCGCCCGGCCGAGGGCTGGGACCGGCGCGCGGGCACCGGCAAGGCGGCCACCGGCTGACGCAGGCCCGCTCGGGGCACCGCCGTTTTGGGGACTAATACCATCAGGTGATATTCCGGCATCCCCCGGGTCGACTAGTCTTTCGTCGGGTTGCACAGTGCAGCCGCGCGTAATGTAACGTCAAAGGTAAAGTCAAAGGACCCTGACCATGTCGAATCCCAAGCTCGAAGTTTTGACCCCTCAGAACAGCCAGCTCATCATCATCGACCACCAGCCGCAAATGGCATTCGGTGTTCAGTCGATGGACCGCCAGGCGCTGAAGAACAATGTGGTCGGTCTGGCCAAGGCCGCGAAGATCTTCAATATCCCGACGACGATCACGACGGTCGAGAGCGAATCGTTCTCCGGCTATACCTATCCGGAAGTCCTCGACGTTTTCCCCGGCGCGAAGACCCTTGAGCGCACCTCGATGAATTCGTGGGACGACCAGAAGGTGCGCGATGCGCTCAAGGCCAACGGCCGCAAGAAGGTAATCGTCGCGGGCCTGTGGACCGAAGTCTGCAATACGACCTTCGCTCTGTGCGCCATGCTCGAAGGCGACTACGAAATCTACATGGTCGGCGACGCTTCGGGCGGCACCAGCAAGGAAGCCCACGATTTCGCCATGCAGCGTATGGTGCAGGCGGGCGCGGTGCCGGTCACCTGGTTGCAGGTGCTGCTCGAATGGCAGCGCGACTGGGCGCACCGCGATACGTACGACGCCGTGATGAAGCTCGTCAAGGAACACGCCGGTGCTTACGGCATGGGCGTCGACTACGCCTATACGATGGTGCACAAGGCTGCCCAGCGCACGTCCGGCACGCACGAATCGCTGCCCCCGGTCCCGGCTCGCTGATCGTTCCCAGCCGTTCGATGCAATAAGAAAGGCCGCCAGTTTGACGCTGGCGGCCTTTTTTTGCGAGTTGAGTGCTAGATGGTCAGTCGTCTAGCGGCAACCCGCTGCGATCCTTCACCAGTGCGACGGCGACGACCGACACCAACGCACACGCGATCATGAAGAACACCACCGGCACGTAGCTGCCGCCGAAGTAGGCGACGAGCGCGGTTGCGATCAGCGGCATCGGACCCCCCACGAGCGCCGCGCCGATCTGATAGCCGAGCGACATCCCGGTATAGCGAATCGACGGCGGGAACGCCTCAGCGAGCAACGTGCCGATCATCGAGCCGTAGGTCGTCCAGATCACGCTCAAGCCCACGCCCACTGCCACCGACGCCAGCAGAATCGACTTCTGATTCAGCAGCCAGAAGTACGGCCCGATCCAGACGATGAACGCGAGCGTGCCCCACAGGAAGACCTTCTTGCGCCCGATCCTGTCCGACAGGTGCCCGAAGTAGAGCATGAACGGGAAGGCGATCAGCGCACAGACCAGCACGATATTCAGAATGTCCGAGCGCTGGAAGCCGTGGCCGATCATGTACGAGATCGTGAACGTGGCATACAGGAAGAACGTCGACGTTTCCACGACCTTCGCGCCGATGGCGATCAGCACCGAACGCCAGTGGTCCTGCAACGTTTCCTTGAGCGGAATCCGCGTCTCGGTCCGCGTGGCCATGATCTTCTTGAACGACGGCGTCTCGCCCACGGCGTTACGGATCCACATGCCGATCAGCACGAGCACGATCGAGCCGACAAACGGAATGCGCCATCCCCAGCTCTGGAAGTCGGCGTCGCTGATCGAGTTGCTCAGCAACGACGTGATGATGTTGCCGAGCGCGAGCCCAAGCACTGCACCCGTCTGCGGAACCGCGCCATAGAAGCCGCGACGATGGCGGGGCGAATACTCGACCGCCAGCAACACACCGCCGCCCCATTCACCGCCCAGCGCCAACCCTTGCATCAGCCGCAGCACGGAGAGCAGGATCGGTGCCCACACGCCAATCTGGTCGTAATTGGGCAACAGGCCCATGAGTACCGTCGACATGCCCATCATCGTCAGCGTGATGGCCAGCGTCTTCTTGCGCCCGACACGGTCGCCGATGTGCGCGAAGATCACGCCGCCCAGCGGACGAATGACGAAGGCCAGCGCGAACGTCGCCAGCGCCAGCAGGTTGCTCACCAGAGGGTCGGTGCTCGGGAAGAATTGCTTCGCGAAGATGATGGACGCCATCGTTCCGTAGAGGAAGTAGTCGTACCACTCGATGGTGCTGCCCACGGCGCTGCCGAGGAGTGCGCGTCGACGCTCGGCGTCGGGCACCATCGCTTCTTTCATTGCTGACGTCAGGCCGGGGGTGCCTGCGCTGTTGGGCGCTATTCCGCTCATTGTCTCCACCTTGTTTTTTAATGACCGGACGAAGTCTACAAAGGCGGGAGACGCCAGTACACTGAACGTTTGCGTTAGCGCTATAACTTTTTCTCAGAGCAGACGGCTGTGTTACGTCTGCTCGCCATGCGAGGGACGCATACCTGAGGTCCTGAGGGACAGATGACCCTCAGTTGCGCTTCGGTTTATTCGCCGCGCACAGCACCATTCGCGACGATCGCGTCCATCAGCATCTGGGCGCCGTGCGACATCGGTGCCCCGCGCCGCGTGACCAGCTCGTAGGGCTCGCTGAGCGACGACAGCGTCAAGGGAAGCGTGCAGGCGATGCCGTGTTCGGTATGGAAGCGCGCCACGTCGATCGACACCAGCGCGACCAGCGACGGGTTCTTCTGGAGCAGCGACACCGTTGCAAACGCGGACGTCGTTTCCAGTAAATGCGCAGGAAACCGCAGCCCTGCGTCATGAAACTCCCGCTCCAGCAGCCGTCGCATGGGCATGTTGGCCCGGTAAACAACCCAGCGGTAGTGCGCGAGGTCCTCCAGCGACACGTGGGCGGCATCGGCCAGCGGATGCGCGGTATTGGCGATGACGGCGAGCGTTTCGTTCTGAACGAAGGTGCTGTCGTAGAGGTAGGGCGTCTGGCTGACGCTCGTGCGGCACACGGCGAGATCGAGCCGGCCCGCGTCGATCTGACTGAGCAAGGCGGCGCTCGTGTCTTCCACGATCTCAATCGACATCTCGGGCTGCGCCTCGCTCACCGCCGTGATGGCATCGGTGAGCAACGGCACGGCCCCCATGATCACGCCCACCGAAACACGCCCGCCGTGTCCGCGCATGATGCCGACCATCTCTTCGCGCAAATGCGCCAGATCCGACTGGATCAGACGTGCATAGCGAATCACACAGTGTCCGACGGCGTTCGGTTCGAGTCCGCGGTTCGAGCGCTCGAACAGGGCAGTGCCGAAGGTCGTCTCAATCTCATGCAACGCCTTGCTCGCGCCCGGTTGCGTCATCGCGAGCTGCTTGGCCGCGCCCAGCAGCGAACCGTGTTCCTCGATGGCGATGAGTAACCGGAGTTGCTTGACGTGCAGCCGCGAGATGATCGAATTGAGCGAGGGAGGCATCATTGTCTTGATGAAAAGTTATATCGCTATCAAATGCTGTCAATATCGCCGCTTGGCGATGGGCCATACACTGCGAAATCTCTGCATGAGCATAGCTTTCCTATAACTTTTCGTCATCCACTATGTCCCTCATCAACTACATCACCCAGATCCAGTTCGGCTTCGACTCGATCCGGCTTCTCGCGAGCGAATGCGAACGTATCGGCATCCGTCGCCCGTTGATCGTGACGGACGCGGGCATTCGAGCCGCCGGTTTGCTCAACACCGTATTGAACGCGCTGGGGCAGGGCGAATCGGTGCCGGTCTTCGACGGGACGCCGCCCAACCCCAACGAATCGGTCGTGCGCGAGGCGGTCGCCATGTACCGCTCGAACGAATGCGATGGCGTGATTGCGTTGGGTGGCGGTTCGTCCATCGATCTGGCCAAGGGCGTTGCGGTGTGCGCAACGCACGAGGGGCCGTTGCAGCGCTTCGCCGTAATCGAAGGCGGCGCGGCACGCATTACGGCGGCGACGGCACCGGTCATCGCGATTCCGACGACCGCCGGTACTGGCAGCGAAGTCGGCCGTGGGGCCATCCTGATTCTCGACGACGGCCGCAAGGTCGGGGTGATCTCCCCGTACGTCGTGCCGCGCGTGGCGATCTGCGATCCGGTGCTGACGCTGGGTTTGCCTGCCGGAATGACGGCCGCGACCGGCATGGACGCCATCGCGCACTGCATGGAAACGTTCATGGCCCCGGCGTTTAATCCACCCGCCGACGGTATCGCGCTCGACGGCCTGTGGCGGGCCTGGCGGCACATCGAGCGCGCGACGCGCGAGCCGTCCGACCGCGAGGCGCGCCTGAACATGATGAGTGCGTCGATGCAGGGCGCGCTCGCCTTCCAGAAGGGTCTCGGCTGCGTGCACAGCTTGAGCCACTCGCTTGGCGGCATCAATCCTCGCCTGCATCACGGCACGCTCAACGCTATCCTGTTGCCTGCTGTGATTGCTTTCAACCGCGCAGCCCCGTCGATGCAGGACGATGCGAAGCTCGACCGCCTGGCGCAGGCCATGGGGCTCCCCTCGGGCGACGACGTCGGTCCGGCGATTGCCGCGATGACGCTGAAGCTCGGCCTGCCGGGCGGACTTGCGGAACTGGGGGTGACTCGCGAGCAGTTCCCGCGCATCATCGAGGGTGCGCTGAAAGATCACAGCCACAAGACCAACCCGCGAGATGCCTCGGCCGAGGATTATCGCGAGATGCTGGAAGCGTCGATGTAATGCGCAGCGAGGCGCACGCAGGGCCGATGGAAATCGGTTCGTGCGCCTTGCCTTTGCCCAATCATTCTCAGGAAATTCATATGGTTACGTCAGGTTATACAGACACCAAACTTCTGATTAACGGCGAGTGGTGCGATGCCGCCAGCGGCAAGACGCTCGACGTCGTCAACCCGGCGACGGGCAACGCCATCGGTAAAGTCGCGCACGCCGGCATCGCCGACCTCGACCGCGCCCTCGACGCGGCTCAACGGGGTTTCGCCACGTGGCGCAAGATTCCGGCGGCCGAACGTGCCGTGACGATGCGCAAGGCAGCCGTGCTCGTGCGCGAGCGTGCCGACGCCATTGCGCGCCTCATGACCCAGGAGCAGGGCAAGCCGTTCGCCGAAGCGCGAGTGGAAGTGCTCTCGGCTGCGGGCATCATCGAATGGTTCGCCGACGAAGGCATGCGCGTGTATGGCCGCGTCGTGCCGTCGCGCAATCTGAATGCACAGCAGACGGTGCTCAAGGAGCCGATCGGTCCGGTCGCCGCCTTCACGCCGTGGAACTTCCCGGTCAACCAGGTTGTGCGCAAGCTGAGCGCCGCGCTGGCGTGCGGCTGTTCGTTCCTGGTCAAGGCCCCGGAAGAAACCCCGGCGTCGCCTGCTGCGCTGCTGCAAGCGTTTGTCGACGCCGGCGTGCCGGCCGGTGTGGTGGGTCTGGTCTTCGGCGATCCGGCCGAGATCTCCAGCTATCTGATTCCGCACCCGATCATCCGCAAGATCACGTTCACCGGCTCGACGCCGGTCGGCAAGCAACTGGCCTCGCTGGCCGGGCTGCATATGAAGCGCGCGACGATGGAACTGGGCGGTCATGCCCCGGTGATCGTGGCTGAGGACGCGGATCTCGCACTGGCCATCAAGGCGGCCGGTGGCGCGAAGTTCCGTAATGCGGGCCAGGTGTGCATTTCGCCGACGCGTTTCCTCGTGCACAACAGCATCAAGGACGAGTTCGCGAAGGCACTCGTCAAGCATGCGGAATCGCTGAAGCTCGGCGATGGACTTGCCGAAGGCACGACGCTCGGGCCGCTCGCCAACGCGCGTCGTGTCACGGCCATGAGCCGCGTGATCGAAGACGCTCGCAAGACGGGGGCGACGATCGCAACGGGCGGCGAGCGCGTTGGCACGTCGGGCAACTTCTTCGCGCCGACGGTGCTGACCGATGTGTCGCTCGAAGCCGATGTGTTCAACAACGAGCCGTTCGGCCCGGTGGCGGCCATCCGTGGCTTCGATAAGCTCGAAGACGCGATTGCGGAAGCGAACCGTCTGCCGTTCGGTCTGGCCGGTTACGCGTTCACGCAATCGTTCCGCAACGTGCATCTGCTCTCGCAGCAGTTGGAAGTCGGCATGCTGTGGGTCAACCAGCCGGCCGCGCCGTCCCCCGAAATGCCGTTCGGCGGCGTGAAGGACTCGGGCTACGGTTCGGAAGGCGGACCGGAAGCGATGGAAGCCTATCTGGTGACGAAGGCCGTTTCGGTCATGGCGAACTGATCGCCTGTTGATCGCCTGAGTCATCGTTTGAAGCGCGCGGCATCCCACCCCCGGGATGCCGCGTTCGCTATAAGCCGAATCGTATGCGGATATCCGGAGATCGAATCGCCCGGTGTGCTTAGCGCATCACAATCTTCCTGATCGTCACACGCCGTTGCGCGAAGACGCCTCTTTCAGGAAGGGCGATGATCGAAATCTATCTGCTGACGGCCGTGGGCGCCGTCGTCGCCGGGTTTGTGCAAGGCATCTCCGGCTTCGCTTTCGGACTGGTCGCCATGTCGTTCTGGGCATGGTCGCTGGACCCCAAACTCGCGGCATGTCTGGCCGTGTTCGGTGCACTGACCGGACAACTCCTGAGCGCCGTGACCATGCGTCGCGGATTCGATCTGAAGCTATTGCTGCCGTTCTTGCTGGGCGGACTTGCCGGTATTCCGATAGGCGTCGCGATTCTGCCGCATCTGGAAATGAACTGGTTCAAGGCAGCGCTGGGGACGTTGCTTGTCATCTGGTGCCCGGGCATGCTGCTTGCACGGAATCTACCGAAGATCACGGCGGGAGGTAAGTTTGGCGACGCCATTGCCGGGCTCACCGGTGGCGTACTCAGCGGCATTGGTGGATTCGCCGGGACGTTGCCCACGCTGTGGTGCACGCTGCGCGGCTTCGAGAAGGATACGCAGCGCGCCATCATCCAAAATTTCAATTTGGCGATGCTGACGGTGACGATGGGGGCCTATCTCGCGACGGGCGTCGTGACGAAAGAGGCCGTTCCGTATTTCGCCATCGTAGCGCCTGCGATGCTGATCCCGACGTTCCTCGGCGCGAAGCTGTATATCGGTCTGAGCGAAGCCCGGTTCCGCCAGATCGTTCTCTCGCTTTTGACGGCATCGGGTATCGCACTGCTCGCGTCGTCGGTGCCGCATATCGTCTGACGTGCGGTGAACATGGACCGCTCGCACAAGCGGTCCGCGGGTTTTCACGTCGACGTATCGACCATCAACTGCACGCGGTCCGCAGCGAAGTGCGTGATCCCGTATTTGATCGGCACACCGTCGAGATCGACGTCGACGTTCTCCACCCAGAGCACCGGTTGCTGGCGATTCACGCCGAGCCGCCATGCGATCTCGGTGTCCGGCAGCACACTGCCGATACGACTCCACTTGCGCAGATAGTCGGGCACGCCCATCGAGGCGAGCGCGTGCGTGATGCTGCTGTCTTCTTCAAGCAGGCTAGGCAGATCCGGGAAGCGCGCGACAGGGTACCAGTTGCACGCGTAGGTCAGCGGCACACCATCGGCCGCATGCAGCGACTCGATACGCCACACCGGCGCGCGCACGCGCAATTCCAACTCCTTGGCGACGGCCGCATCGGCCTGAAGACGCACCGCCGAGAGCATTTGTCCCTCGGCCGCGTGATGTTGCTGACGCAGGTTCTCCGTGAAGCGCGTGCGTCGTCCGATCAGATAGTCGATGGCGCCGCGCTGCACGAAAGTGCCTCGCCCTTGCTCGATGCTCACCAGACCGTTCGCGGCCAGCCCCAACACCGCGCGTCGCACCGTGTGACGATTCACGTCGAAGCGTTTCGCGAGTTCTCCCTCGCTTGGCAGGCGACCTTCGTCGCCGAAGCCGTTGGCGGCGATCTCCTTGGCAAGAATCTGCTCGATCTGACGCCAGACGGCCACGCCTGCGCCGCGCTCCACACGCTCCCGACTGCCTGCATTTGCACTCAATACTGCGTTCCCGCTCGCTGTCATAGCGACGTCATCCCCTGGACTTCATATGTTCATCGATCAGGGCGCATTGTAGTGCGCGCGACGTGATGGATGTGTGACTTTGGCGTGTCCGTATGCAGAATTGTCACGATTTCCGGGCGTAATTTTCAGTAACAAAATCGTCTAGACGTTCAGATAAATGCATCACGGTTCTGTCATATCCGCTTCCTAGAATCCGCAGCAGAGTTTTCGCACGCCCGTAGTACAACCCAGAGGGAATTCATGAAAGCTATCAAACGCTTCGCCGCCGTCGCCTTCTTTGCTGCTGTCGCCAGCGGTGCAGCACACGCCGCCGGCGAGTGCCCGAACAACGGTGTCGTTCGCTTCGGCGTCGAGCCGTACGAATCGTCGGCACGCATGCTGCCGGTCTACACCGATCTCGCCAAGCTGATCGGCGACAAGCTCGGCTGCAAGGTCGAGTTGTACATCGCCACGAGCTACAACGCCGAGATCGAAGCGATGCGCAACAACAAGCTCGAATTCGCCCAGTTCGGCCCGCTCGGCTACGTACTCGCGCATCAGGTCGCGCATGCCGAAGCCGTCGCCACGTTTGCCAACGAAAACGGCTCGCCGCAGAACTACTACGCATCGATCGTCACGTGGCCGGGTTCGGGCGTGACGACGCTCGCTGACACGGCCGGCAAGTCGTTCGCCTACGCCGATCCGGCATCGACCTCGGGCCACCTGTTCCCGGCCTACGGGCTGCGCAAGAACGGCATCGACCCGGACAAGGGTGTGAAGGCCATCTACGCGGGCAGCCACACGGCGTCGTTCGAAGCGCTGCGTAACCACAAGGTTGTCGCTGGCGAATTGAACAGCGAAGAAATCTCCAGCGCACGTCTGCACGGCGAATACGACGACAAGGCTTACGTCACGCTGTGGAAGTCGGACCCGATCCCGGTGGACCCGATGGCCGTTCGCGGCGATCTGCCGGCGGAGTTCAAGACGCGTCTGGCGAAGATCCTGTCGAACCTCGACCTGAAGGAACTGCCGGAAGCCGATCAGAAGTTCATGGCGGCCAACGCAACCCCGGCGCTCAAGACCGTGCCGCAGAACGACGCGGCGTACAACCAGATTCGCGATCTCGTCTCCACCCTCCATATCGATCTGTCGAAACTGTGAACACTTTGTCCAAAGCAACGGACGGACTGGCATTGATCCCGGCTGACGCATTCGCGGCCGCCGGGGTCGCTCACGCCAGCACGCCGGGGGCGTTTCGTCGTACCAAACTCGCCCCCGGCGTGAAACTCGCCGTTCAGAATCTGACGATGTGCTACGCGAACGGTCATACCGCGTTGCGCGAATTCAATCTGTCGGTCGAAGCCGGCGAAATGGTCGTGGTGCTCGGCAGCAATGGCTCCGGCAAATCGACCTTCATGAAGTGCGTGGTCGGCATTAACCGGCCGACGCAGGGCAGCGTGAATCTGGACGGGCGCGATCTGGTCCAGCTGTCCGGCGAGCCGCTGCGCGAAGCGCGTCTGCCGCTGGCACTGATCTCGCAGAACGCCAATCTGGTCAAGCGTCGTAGCGTGATCGCCAATGTGTGCTGCGGCGCACTTGGGCGTCATCGTACGCTTGCAACTGCTCTCGGACGCGTGCCGCGCGAAGCCATCGAGCCGGCCCGCGCGTATCTCGATGAAGTCGGTCTGTTGCATCTCGAAAAGCAACGTGCCGGGACGCTGTCGGGTGGTCAGGCGCAACGTGTCGCTGTCGCCCGCGCCCTCGCGCAGGAGCCGCATGTGTTGCTCGCGGACGAGCCGGTAGCGAGCCTCGACCCCGAAGCCGCCGACGAAGTCATGCGCCTGCTGCGTCGTCTGGCGACCGAGGACGGACTGGCCGTCGTCGTGGTGCTGCACCAGCCGGATCTCGCGATGCGTTATGCCGATCGCATGGTCGGACTGCGTCGCGGCGTAATGGAATTCGATCAGCCGGCGCGCGAGGTGTCCGCCCGTCAGATCGCCAATCTTTATGTCACCGAGGCTTCATGAGCACTGTGCTTGAAATGCGGGGCGGTCGTGGCCCCGGAGAGATGCCCGCAGGCATGCGTAATGCGCTGACGCTGGTCGGTGTGCTGATTGCCATCGCCCTGTTCGCGCAGGCATGGATTGTCGTGCAGGCGCGTCCGCAGGATCTGATTACCGGCGCACACGGCATGGCCGACATCATCTCGCGCGCCATGCCGCCGGATTTTGCGCAGTTCATCCCGAACCTGCGTCCGGTGCTGGAAACCATCGATCTGGCGATCTTCGGCACGGTGTTCGGCATTCTGCTGGCATTTCCGCTGGCGATTCTCGCTGCGAAAAACGTCACGCCGGGTTTGCCGCTGTACTACGGCGCACGGGCGGTGATCGGCGTGACGCGCGCGGTGCCCGATCTGGTGTGGGCATTGCTGTTCGTGACGGCGGTCGGTCTTGGCCCGTTCCCCGGCGCATTGGCGCTCGCCGTGCACTCGATCGGCATGCTCGGACGGCTGTTTGCAGAAGTCATCGAAGACATGGACATGGGGCCGGTCGAAGCCCTGACGCTCACCGGCGCGGGACGCATCGCCGTGCTCACGCACGCGGTCATTCCCGGCGTGTTGCCTTCGCTGCTGGGGATCGGGCTGTTCCGTTTCGACGAGAACCTGCGCTCGTCGCTGGTGCTCGGTTTCGTGGGTGCAGGCGGCATCGGTTTCCAGTTGCTCACGGCGATGAACCTGTTCGACTACCAGACGGTGTCGTACCTGCTGATCGTCACGTTCGTGTTGGTGGCTTGTGCGGAACGCGCTTCGGCGTACCTGCGCAGTCTGGTGCATTGAGGGCAGGGCAGTATGCAACGTATCAATTGCGGGGAGGGCGTCGATCCGTGGACCGGCGCGCGAGTGTTGAGCGAGATGCCGGAAATCGATCCGACGTCGCTCGTACGCGATAGCGATTTCGGGCGCTTCACCTATCTCGGACCGAATTCGGCGGTGCGGGCATCGACGATCGGCGACTACGGCTACGCGATGGGGAGTAACCAGATCGCGCACGCGCACATTGGCAAGTTCGTCAATATCGCGACGGGCGTTCGCATCAATCCGTCGAATCATCCGATGTGGCGCGCGACGCTGCATCACTTCACGTATCGTTCGCGCTCATATGGCATGTCGCTCGACGACGATGCCGAGATCTTCGACTGGCGCGCGCAAGACGCCATCACGATCGGGCCGGATGTCTGGATAGGCCACAACGCGATCATCATGCCGGGGGTGAGCATCGGCACAGGGGCGGCAATCGGCTCGGGCGCAGTGGTGACGAAGGACGTGCCGCCGTACGCGATTGTGGTCGGCGTGCCCGCCCGGGTGCTGCGCTATCGCATGGACGACCGCACTGCCGAGCGCATGCAGGCTATTGCGTGGTGGGACTGGAATCCTGCGCAACTGGACGCGGCGCTCGCCGATTTCAGAAACCTCAGTTCGGCAGCGTTCGTGGAGAAGTACGAGCGGTAAGCGTAAGGTAGGTTAGGCAGGCTAGCGTGCCGTCTCTTTCGGGAAGGCACGCATTAGGACGCTTCGTACAGATCGATGCCCATCTTCGACAACGCCGACGTGCGGCCTTGCACGAATTGCGCCGCCTGAGTCGCCAGCCACGCTTCGAACACGCCGACCGACGGTGACTCGCGATTGCGCGTCACCGTCCAGTAGCTTGCTGGCGAGCGAACCGCCACTGGCAGAACCGGCACGAGTCGTCCGTCTGCCAGTTCATCCACAATCAGTGAGGCGCGGCCGATGGCGACGCCCTGATGATTGAGCGCTGCGCTATACGCCATGCTCGCCAGATTGAAGCGCGGTCCGTTCACAAAGGGCAGCCAATCGGGCCGGATCGCCTGCATCCAGGCCTGCCATTCCGCCGACGCTTCCGCGCCCGGCCACGCAAACGCATCGTGGAGCAGTACGCAGGACGCATCGATGCGTCCCTCGGCCAGTATCGGTGTGCGCTGGATGTAGGCGGGCGTTGCCACGGGGATCAGCCACTCGTCGAACAATCCGGCCCGGTTACCGGACGTGCCCGGGATCTCGGCGCAGTACCGGATCGCCAGATCGATTTCCGTGATGTTGTCCGTTGCGACCCCGAGCGCGCCGAACTCGGCCATCAACTGCACCGGGTTGCGCTCGTCGTGGTGGTGATACTGCGACAGCCGTGACACCAGCCAGTGCAGCGCAAACGACGGGCAGCACCCGACCTTCACCGGTGTGGCCGCATTGGAAATGCTCGCCAGCGTCGATTCGATTTCGTCGAACGCCCGCTGTGCGCCTTCGAGCAACGTCACTCCTTCCGAGGTCAGCGCCAGACTTCGATGCCCGCGCACGAACAGTGGGTACCCCAGACGACGTTCCAACTGACGCATTTGCTGACTGATGGCGCTTTGCGTCAGGCTGAGCGCGTCTGCCGCCCGCGTAAAGCTGAGCAGCTTTGCCGCCACCGCGAATGAGCGCAATGCGCCGAGCAAAGACGCGTCGACCATGTTTCGCATTAGTTGATCTAACTCCAAAGTAAGAAATCGTCGCTTGTCACATCTGCGCGATTTTTAGACCATCCTTGGGTCGCGCCAATGAAATGGCCGTTTGCAGGGTCGCGCTGATCGTGAGTGACGTGCATGACGTGCGAATTAGCATAAGCCATTTTGTCGGGAAACGAATGCCTGATGACGGAATAGGGTTCTGATGCCGGACAAGTTTTTTCGCTGGAAAAATCTCCTCTTGATCTTGATGGTGGCCGGGGTGAGCTGCGTAGGTGCCATCGCCGCCTACATCGTGGTGGTGGTCTACCCCGAACTTCCCAACGTCGCCTCGCTGGCCGAATACCGGCCGACGGAGCCGATGCGCATTTACTCGGCGAATGGTGAGCTGCTTGCGGAGTATGGGATCGAGAAGCGAATCCCATTGAAATATGAAGAGATCCCCGCGCGGTTGCGCAATGCATTGCTTGCGACTGAGGACGTGCATTTCTTCGAACACGAGGGCGTTGATTTTCCGGGGCTGGCGCGCGCCACTTTCGTGAACGTCATGCACGGAGGAAAAGCGCAGGGTGCCAGCACCATCACGATGCAGCTCGCTCGCAACTTCTTTCTCACGCGTCAAAAGACTTACGCGCGAAAGCTCTACGAAATCTTGCTCGCCATCAAGATCGAGAAGGCATTGACCAAGCCCCAGATCCTCACGCTGTACATGAATCAGGTCTACCTGGGGGAACGCGCGTATGGTTTTGCGGCCGCCGCCCGGGTCTATTACGAAAAGGCCGTGGGTGACCTGACGCTCGATGAGTGCGCCATGCTTGCCGGGCTTCCCAAAGCGCCTGCCGCGCTGAACCCCATCGTCAATCCGGCCGGTGCCAGAGAGCGACAGCTTGCTGTGCTGGCGCGCATGCAGAGCGCCGGTGTCGTAACCCACGAGGAATACGCGTTGGCGGTGAAAGCGCCGGCGTTTATGCCACCCGAACGGTCTCGCCCGAACGTTCCGGCGTCGTCCGTCAACGAAACGGTGCGTCGGCTGATGGTGAGCGCATTCGGCGACGACGCGTATGAGTCGGGGTTGCACGTCTGGACGACGATCGATCCGGAGAAGCAACGCGCCGCTGCGCAGTCCGTCGCGGACGGCGTCAAGGCGTATGAGCGTCGTCACCCTCGCTGGCCGGGCGTTCAGGCAGCGCTCGTCGCCGTCGCGCCGGAAGACGGTGCAATTCTGGCGATGGTCGGCGACAACGGGGTCTCCGGGCAGCACTTCAATCGCGTCACGCAAATTTCGCGGCAACCTGGGTCGGCATTCAAGCCGTTTCTATATGCAGCCGCGCTCGCGGACGGCTACGGCCCAACGACTGCCGTGTACGACGTCCCGGTGGTGATCAGACCTGCGCCTGACGCGCCGATATGGCGACCGAAGCCCGATGGTCGGGAACTGGGGGAGATTCCCCTCGGCACCGCGCTGACGCGCTCGCGCAACTTCGTCGCGATTCGTCTCGCGCAAGCCGTGGGGCCGCAACGGGCGAAGGACTACATCGTTCGGAACTTCGGCTTCCGCGAAGCGATGATCCCCGCCAACTTGCCGATGGCACTTGGCGCAGGCGCGGTGTCACCGCTTGAGATGGCGGTGGGTTACAGCGTCTTTGCGAACGGGGGGTATCGCGTCAGTCCCTATCTGATCGCCAAAGTCGTCGATTCGAGTGGGGCGGTGCAGTACGAGGCCAAGCCGCAGCGCGCCCGCGTGATTGACGAGAGCGTGAGCTATCTGATGTCCGGCATGCTCCGACAGGTCGCACAACGAGGCACGGCGTCTGCCACGCGCGTCCTGAAGCGCAACGATCTCGCGGGCAAGACCGGGACCACCAACGACTACCGAGACGGCTGGTTCGGCGGATTCCAGAACACGATTGCCGCCGTCGCCTGGATGGGGTTCGATTCGCCGCGCTCGCTCGGTCCCGGGGAATGGGGATCGAAGACGGCGCTGCCGATGTGGATCGACTTCATGGGACGCGTGCTCACGGACGTTCCCGAGGCGGACCTAGTACCGCCGCAGAGCATCGTCGAGATCGACGGCGTGCCTTACGCCCGTGGCTCCACGCCGGGGCATGGCTTCGTCGAGAAACTGTCCGAGGATGGTGATGTCGTGCGCCGTGAAGACGCGTCGCCCGAGCACCCACCCGAAGCGGCGTCGCACGCCGACGCCGCTGAGCGCACGCCGGTAAGTCGTCCACCGGAGACGGCCTCGCAGGAACGGCAGCGAATTCTCCAATATTTCCTTCAACCGTAATTCACCATGCTCTGCGTTGGCACGTGTGGCCGCGCGAGGAGGCGTTTTGATTTCATCACTGGCTTCGGCACTCAGCAAATTTCCGACCGTCGCGCTGACGCGTCTGTCCACGCCCGTTACGCGCGTCGAGCGTCTCGAACAGGCGTGTGGCGCGCAATCGCGTGGCATCCGGATCTTCGTCAAGCGCGACGATATCGGCGACATCGGTAACGGCGGCAACAAGCTCCGCAAGCTGACGTTCTTGCTCGGACAGGCGCAGGCCGAGCGCGCCGACACGGTGATTACCGTAGGCGGCATTCAGTCGAATCACGCGCGACTCACGGCGGCCGCGTGCGCGAAACTCGGCCTCGCTTGCGAACTGTTTCTCTCGGACATGGTGCCCATTCAGAGCACCGAGTACCGCGAAGGCGGAAACGTACTGCTCGACCGGATCTTCGGGGCGACGTTGACGGTCGTGGCGTCGGATCGAGACGTCATGGCCGTCGCCAACGCAAGGGCGGCCGAGCTGGCGTCTGCCGGGCGTCGTGTGATGGTCATTCCTGCCGGTGGCTCATCGCCGCTGGGGACGTTGGGGTATGCGAAGTGCGCTCAGGAGATTCTCGAATTCGAAGCAGAGAACGCCGTCGAATTCCGTCATATCGTGATCCCCAACGGCAGCCACGGCACGCAGGCCGGACTGATCGCCGGGTTGACGTTTGCCGGTCAGCGCGGTGGGCGAGTAAAGGCTTATTCGGTGCTGGCGGACCGTGACACGACACATGCCAAGACGGCCGCGTTGGCGCGCAAGGCGCTGGAGTTGCTCGGCGGGAACCCGGCGGACGTGGATGCGCACGTCGACGTCGTCGTCGACGGCGGCTATCGGGGCGCAGCCTATGGCATTCCCACGCAGGCCATGGTCGACGCGGTCCGGCTGCTGGCCAGAACCGAAGGCATTCTGTTAGACCCTGTGTACTCGGGGAAGGCGTTCTCTGGGCTGCTGGCCGATATCGGGAACGACCTCATTCCCGCTGGGGCAGACGTCCTGTTCGTCGCCACGGGCGGCGTGCCGGGCCTCTTCGCTTACCGCGACACGTTAGCGTAGACAGCGACGGCCATTTGACGGCCAGCCGGTCAGTACAAAGCGGTGCGGCCGGCAAGATCGTTTCGTATCTGCTATAGTTCGCCTCATCGAAAACGTTTTCGGTGTCAGCAAACTACGAAACCTGCAATGAAACAGCGGACCAACATCGTCGAACTCGCACGCCATCTGGGCCTTTCCGTGTCTACGGTCTCGAAGGCCCTGAACGGCCGCTCGGACGTAAGCGAAGCGACGAAGCAGAGGGTGCTGGAAGCTGCGAGCGGCCTGGGGTTCTCGCCCGATCCGGCAGGCCGACGGTTGCGCATGGGGTCGTCGGAGACGATCGGCTTTGTGCTGTCGCCACCGCAAGCTCACTTCGCGCAGCCGTTTTTCCTCGATCTGCTGATGGGCATCGATCAGGGGTTGGAGAACACACCGTTCCAACTGGTCATCGTCACGGCGCGGACGGTGGAATCGGAAGTTGAGAGCTTTCACCGCCTGGTCGAGCGTCAGCGTGTCGATGCCGTGATGTTCGGCAGGACGCGGCGCGACGATGCCCGAATCCAGTTGCTCCAGGATCGCGGGATTCCGTTCGTGACACTGGGGCGAAGCGAGACGGGCGATCCGTTTCCCTATGTCGATATCGACCGGACCGTGGCCGGACGCAACGGTACCGCGCGCTTTATCGGTCTGGGACATCGTCGCATCGGATTGCTCTCTACGCCGGGCTACCTCATGCTCAGTCAGCATCTGCGAGAGGGCTATCTTGCCGCGCTGGACGCGGCGAAGCTCCCGTTCGATCCGGATCTTGTCGTGGAGTGCGATCTGTCGGAAGAGGGCGGATTGAAGGGCGCACGGCAACTGCTGAGCATGAAGCACCCGCCGACGGCATTCATGTGCGGGCACGATCTGATCGCGAGCGGCGCGATGCAGGCGATCGTCGAAACGGGGCGACGTCCCGGTGCCGACATCGGCGTGATCGGCTGCGACAACCATCCGCTGGGTCCGTACCTGAATCCGCCGCTGACGACATTCTCCGCACCGACGGTGGAAGCGGGCAAGCGCATGGTGCAATTGCTGCTGGCGCATCTCGATGGCAGGCCCATCGAAACGCTGCAAGAAGTGTGGTCGCCGGAGTTGATCCTGCGTGCCTCTCATGGCGGCGCGGTCGGCGCTTAGTAGCGTCGACCATATCGGGCCTCTTACGGTCGTGCTATCGCATGGCCATTTTTTGACACTATTAACGAAATCGTTTTCGATTCCAACCGCTTGATGAAGAACAGACCTATGAAAGTACGCGAAGGAAGCTGCCTGTGCGACACCGTCCGTTACACGTTGAAGGATGCACCGCAAGCGACCGTGATTTGTCATTGCACGCATTGCCAGAAGGCGAGCGGCAGTGCGTTTTCGGTCAACCTGTTGGTCAGCGAGTCGGACTACGAGCAGACGGGCGAGACGAAGTTCCTCGTCGACATCGGGGATAGCGGGACGCCGTCCTACCGACACTTCTGCGGGAACTGCGGCTCGCCTGTGTTCACGAAGGCCTCGAACCTTCCCGGCATCGTGTTGGTCAAGGCGGGCACGCTCGACGACAAGGCGGGTATTCGTCCACAAGCGGAGATCTACACGGACTGCGCCGTCGCGTGGCATGTGTCTCCCGAAGGCACGTCTCGCTTCACGCAAGCCCCTCCGGCCTGATGGCTTCACGCCATAGGGCGTTGTTTTACCCGAAATCGAAAACGTTTTCGATCCAGCATTTTCATTACGTTATTGTCGAGGCCAGGTGGCCCCGACGCTCTCAGCTAACGCATCCATTGCAAGGAGTTTTCTCATGAGCTTCCAAAGCATCAACCCCGCAACGGGCCAACTTCTGAAAGCGTTTCCGATTCAATCCGACGCCGAGGTCTTCGCCGCCCTGGAGACGGCCGACAAGCTGTATCGCGAGGACTGGCGTTTCCGGCCGGTAGCCGAGCGCATCGCCGTCATTGCGCGTGCCGCGAAGATCCTGCGCGAGAAGCGCGACGAATACGTCACCTATCCGACGCTTGAGATGGGCAAGGTGACGCGCTTCGGCTACATGGAGATCGATCTCGTCGCGGACATTCTCGATTACTACGCGGCCAATGGCGAACGCCTGCTAGCCGCTCAGGCGCTGCCGGGGGAACCGGGGGCTGTGCTGCTGTCCGAGCCCATCGGCGTGATCCTCGCCATCGAGCCGTGGAATTTCCCGTACTACCAGTTGGTCCGCGTGGCTGCACCGCAACTGATCGCAGGCAACGTGGTGCTGATGAAGCATGCGGAGAACGTGCCGCAATGCGCGCTGGCGTTCGCGCGCCTGTTCGAAGAGGCGGGGGCACCGCAGGGCGCTTACACCAATCTCTTTTGCAGCATCGACCAGATCGGCAAGCTGATCGACGACTTCCGCGTGCGCGGCGTTGCCCTGACAGGGAGCGAGCGCGCCGGCACGTCCGTGGGCGAGCGTGCCGGGCGCAATCTGAAGAAGGTCATTCTGGAGCTTGGGGGCAGCGATCCCGCGATTGTGATGCCGGGCGCGCCGTTGGACCACGCCGTCGAGCAGATTGTGATGGGCCGTACGTTCAACTCCGGACAAGGGTGCGTCAACATCAAGCGCGTCATCGTGATCGGACGCGAGCGCGGCGAGCAAATGCTGACGGCGCTGCGGGAGAAGTTCGCCGCCATCAAGGTGGGTGATCCGACCGATGCGGACACGCTGCTCGGCCCGCTCGTGAGCGAACGTGCGCTGAATGGGCTGCTCAAGCAGATCGAGGACGCCGAGGCCGCAGGGGGGCGCATCGTCTTCGGCGGCAAGCGCGTCGCGCGCCCTGGCTTCTATCTCGAACCGACGATCATCACCGACATCGACGCGCAAAACCCGCTCTATACGCAGGAAGCCTTCGGACCGGTGCTGTCGTTCTACGTCGTGGACACCGAGGAAGAGGCCATCGAGCTGGCCAACGCCACACCTTACGGCCTGGGCGGCTACGTGTTCGATGCCGACGTGGATAGCGCCCGGCGCATCGCGTCGCATATCGATTCCGGCATGGTCTACATCAACTCGTGCTTTGCCGATTCGCCGGGGCTGCCGTTCGGTGGCGTAAAGAACTCCGGCTTCGGGCGTGAGCTGTCGGAGATCGGGATGGGCGAGTTTCTGAATCGCAAGCTGATTCGCGTGGCAGACGTCGGCTGAGCTTAGGTTAGGCCAGAGCCAAAGATGCGGAATCGCCGTGAAAGGGATTCCGCATCTTTGCCTGTGCGTCAGTCGCTCAGGACTGCGCCGCCGTCTGGCGGGGCGACAGCAAGTCGCCGAGATCGATGGCGTTGTATATTTCACGGCGCATACGGTCGGCTACCGCGTTGACGACCTCCGCGCCGTCTTGCGACGGATCGACGTGCACGCGGAACGGGCGACGGCCGTGCGGCAGTCCGACGACACGCACGATCTCACGGGCCACGTCTGCAGGGTCCGCGTCTGCCGGTTCCAGGCCTGCAAGCCCCTTAAGAGCGGTTTCCGCCACACCCGCATACGGCCCTTGCTCGTACTCAGCGGCGATATGTGCATCGGCGGGCTTGCCCGAATGGGCGAAGTGGTTCGTTCCCTTGGTGAATGCGCCCGGCACCATGATGGTCGTCTCGATACCCCAGCGCGAAAGCTCGGTCGAATACGACACAGCCAGCGCATCCATCGCGGCCTTCGCGGCGAAGTACGGTGCGAGGAACGGTGGCGTACCGCCCCGCGTCGACGACGAGCCCACCCACAGCATCAGCGCACGGCCTTGCTTGCGCAGGTGCGGCAGGGCAGCACGGTTGACGCGTTGCGCACCGAGCACGTTGACGTCGTACTGCTGAATCATTTGTTCAGGCGTGAAAGCTTCGGCAGGCCCGAAGACCATATGCCCCGCGTTGTGGATGAGGACGTCCAGACCGCCCGCGTCGGCGAGCACGTGCTCGATGGCGGCAGCAGCCGACGCTTCCGACTGCACGTCCAGCTCGACGGTGCGCAGGTCCACAGCATTGTCAGACGCCCATTGGGCCACTTCGGCCACGCGCGGGGCATTTCTGCCCGAGGTGTCACGCATGGAGGCGTAGACGGTGTGACCGGCTTTGGCCAGCGCTTGGGCGGTCATCAGGCCAAAGCCCGACGAGGCACCGGTAATCAGAATGGTTTGAGGCTGGGTATGAGACATGACGACGGCTCCCTAAGGTGAGCTAAGGTGAGAAATGGGCGGAGAAAACTCAGTTTGAATTCGATGGATTCGGTGCAGACGCCTTACTGCGCGGCAGACGACCCGTTAGTGGCCTTGAGACCGCTGTAAAACTGCTTTCCGGCGGCGAGGTGTCGGTCAAACCTGAAACCTCGCGCCAGCATGTCGTCCATATCGGCGGCGGCAATATGCATGACGTAACTGTGATCGTTGGCGACGAGTCGGTAATCGCGGCCGCTCACCCGATCACGGTTGAACCACTTCCCCGGATCGGCGTGCCCGCTCGGGTAGCGTTGCCCACCCACGACCAGATCCCATCCGCCATCCAGCAGGATCCAGTACCCGTCGAAATCTTTCGGGCTTTCCGGTGTGGCGATGGGTTGCCCCTTGGTCACCTCCCACTCGCGCGAGTGTCCGATGACCCAGCGCAACTGGTCGGTCGTCAACTCGGTGAAAAACGGGGTGTGACGCAGCAAGTGCAAATAGGTCACGCTGGGTTTCATGGACGGCGTCTCCTGCTGATCAGTCCGCGCACATGCTGCTGTCGCGCCAATCAATGCGATTAGCGAGAGGCTCGATAGCAGCATGGCGGCTTGGCGAAAGCGCTTCATGGCTGGGAACGCTCAGACGACGCCGCCGTTGGCGCGCAGCACCTGGCCATTGACCCAACCGCTGTCCGGGCCGGCGAGAAACGCCACGACGTTGGCGATATCGTCGGGCTGCCCGAGGCGTTCGAGCGGCGGCATCTTGGCAAAGGTCTGAATCTGCTCGTCGGTCTTGCCGTTCAGAAACAATTCGGTCGCCACCGGGCCCGGTGCAACGGCGTTGACGGTGATGCGACGCCCGCGCAGCTCCTTGGCGAACACTCGCGTGAACGACTCCACAGCCGCCTTGGTGCCGTTGTAAATGGCGTAGCCCGGCATGTTCAGGCCAAGCGTGGTGCTCGACACATTGACGATGTGACCGCCTTCGTTCATGCGCGTCGCGGCTTCGCGCAGCGTATTGAAGACGCCGCGCGTGTTGATCGCGAAGTTCTGCTCGTACAGTTCGTCGCTGGTTTGCGCGAGGGGGGCCGTCTTGAGAATCCCGGCGTTGTTCACTAGCACGTCGATCTTGCCGAGCTGCTGCTCGACCGTGTCGAACATCGCCTTGACCTCGGCCGACTTCGAGACGTCGGCCTTCACGGCGATGGCGGCGGTCCCGGCGTTGACCAGTTCGGCCACCAGCGCATCGGCCTCGACGGCGTTCGAGGCGTAGTTGATGGCGACGGAGAAGCCGTCACGTGCGAGGCGGCGGGCGATGGTGGCGCCAATGCCGCGCGAAGCACCGGTGATCAGCGCAATTTGAGACGTTTTCATGGTGGTTTCCAGTTCAGGTGGTCGGTGAAGACATTCTGGTTCATTCCATTTGAAAGATCATTGGGGGCGATTTGTTTTCAGAATTCCATTTGCTTTAACAAATCGATGGCACTATGGCGGGCAGCGGCACGGATTGCCGGCAACACCCCGGGGGACCGAAACACCATGGACCGATTTCAGGAAATGCAGGTTTTCGTACGCATCGCCGACCGGCACAGCTTCTCGCTCGCGGCCGACGATTTGCAAATTCCGCGCGCGACCGTCACTAACCTGATCAAGCGGCTGGAGGCACGCATCGGCGTGCGGTTGCTGGAGCGCACCACACGCCAGGTACGGCTGACGCTGGAGGGAGAGGAGTACTACCGTCGATGCGTGCGGCTGCTGGCCGATCTGGAGGAGACCGACGGGGCATTCCGCAGCGCGCCGCCGAAAGGGCTGTTACGGGTGAATCTTCAGGGGACGCTCGCCAAACACTTCATCATGCCCACGCTCGGCACCTTTCTCGACGCCTACCCCGGCATCGCCCTGCACGTTGGCGAGGACGACCGGCTGATCGACATGGTCAGGGAGGGGGTGGACTGCGTGCTGCGCGCGGGCGTCTTGCAAGATTCGTCGCTAGTCGGCAAGCAGGTCGCGACGATGGAGCAGGTCACGGTCGCCAGTCCGGCGTATTTGCAGCGATATGGCACGCCGGACACACTCGACGATCTGGCGACGCACGTTGCCGTCGACTACGTGTCCAGCGCAACCGGGCGTCCCGTGCCGCTGGACTTTCGACTCGACGGCGAATACGTCACCCGGCGGTTGAAATCGACGGTTTCCGTGAACGGCGCGGACTTGTACACCGGTGCGGCGCTCGCCGGTCTGGGGCTCGTTCAGGTGCCGCGATATCGTATCGAAAACGAGTTGGGGGACGGCCGGTTGCAGATCGTTCTGGCGGACTATCCACCGCCGTCGATGCCGGTTTCGGTGCTTTACCCGCATAGCCGTCAATTGTCGCGTCGTGTGAAAGTCTTCACCGAGTGGCTCTCGGCGCAATTCGCGCGCGTTCAGGACAAAGGCCGCTGAGCGTGTGAAGTTGCGAGCCTGCGAGGATCAGTCGATATCGGATACGTCGTGCTTGAAGGCGTTCGGCGGCGCATAGCCGTGTTGTCTGAACAGTCGCGCGAGATAGGACGGAGAGTCCAGTCCGACAGCCGCGGCGACAGCAAGCACCGTCATGCCGGGCGCGCGAAGCAAGGTTGCGGCAATTTCCACGCGTCGTCGCGACTGGTAATCGACAACGGACTCGCCCGTGGCGTCCCGGAAAATCCGCGTCAACGTGCGCCGTGAAAGGCCGAACTCATAGGCGATGCGATCGAGCGTGACGGGTTGATCGAGCGTTGCGTCCAGAAACGTCCGGATATCTCGCACCATCTCGGCGTGGGCATCGCGGCGACCTGGTGAGATCGGCGCGGACGTCAGACCGGCTTCAACGCAACTCGCCGCAAGCATACGGACAGCGAGATCTGCGCGGAAGGCTGCCAGATCGGGCACCGGCATATCGTTTGGCGTGCGCGCGTCGCTTGCCACGCGTACCGCATCGAGGAGACCCAGCGGTGCCGACCAGATCGAGATGCGCTCGCACGCGAGCTTGCGCCGTGCCTTACGCTCGCAAAACGCCACAAAATCGCTCGCGACATAGACGGCGACGTGCGACTGTCCGGGCCGGTAGCCCCGCGTATCGTGAACACGCTGAGGCGGCACCACGACGAAGGACTTCGGCGCGACGCGCACCGGTGCGATATTCGATTCGACGTTGAGCACGAGTTGCCCGGTGCGGGGCAGCAAGAACATGTACTCGTCGTCATGCGCGTGAGGGTGCGTGCGGTATTCACCGACGCTCACATGCCGGACATCGGCGATGCGATCTCCGTGCAAATGACGCGATGCGGTGGGATAAGGCTTCACTCTCGGTTCCTTGGCGGGGCAGGCCGGTTGGCAACGTTGCCAGCACATATTCCGGCGTGCAGGCGACCAGTATAGTCTTTGTCCAACGCGTCGGTGGTACCAGCCTGAGCGAGGTTTGGCCCGATCGGACGCATGTTCTGGCCCGATGGGCGGCGACTGTTGTTCCGACGTTGGGCATGCTTGCGCCACTTGCCATCAGGAGTGTCCGATGACCACCCCAAGCCTTGTTCCCCATATTTCCTCAGTGCAGACGCCCACGCCGGATCTGCGCTTCGTCAACGTGTTTTCCGCCGGTGCCGGTGGCGGCAACCCGGCACCCGTCGTGTTCGACGCCGACAGCCTGTCGTCCGACGACATGAGGGCTATTGCCGCCCGCTACGGCCATGAAAGCGCCTTCGTCTGTCGAGCCAGCGACCCGCGCAATACGGTTCGTCTACGATTTTTCGTCCCAGCGCATGAGATGGAGATGTGCGGTCACGCCACCCTCGGTGCGATGTGGTTGCTGCGTGAAGCGGGCCGCTGGACGACGGCAAGCGCGACGATTGAAACACTCAGCGGTCTGGTCGACGTACGTTTCGACGAGGCGACGCAGCGGATCGACGTGGGCCAGCCGCGTGGCGTCGTCGAACCAGTGGACGACCCAACGCTGGTGGAGGCCATTTGCGAAGTGCTTGGCATCGGTGCGGACGATCTGGCACCGATGGGCATTGTGAATGCGCGCACCAGCCGTACGAAAACGCTGATTCCCCTTCGCACAGTGGAAAAGCTGAACACGCTTACGCCGAACTTCGGCGCAGTCGCCGCCCTGTGCGACGGCCTCGATTCGACCGGCCTTTATCCGTTTGCCGTCGAGCGCACTCGGCCGCTGGAATTGCATGCGCGCCAGTTTCCGCGTTCCTCGGGCTATCCGGAAGATGCCGCCACGGGCATCGCCGCTGCTGCCACGCTTTATGGCGTGCTGCATTACGGCCTGCTGGCAAACGGCGAGTCGACCATGCGTGTCTACCAGGGTTTTGCAATGGGCCGTCCGTCCTGCATACGCGTGGCGCTACGCGAACCCGGCCATCGCGACTCGGGTTGCTGGATCAGCGGTGCGGTCGAATTCGCCATGCTGGAGCCGCATGCATGAGGCGGTAGGGGGCCATCGACGACGACTGAATCGTCAACCTGATGGGAAGCTTCGACCTCTTCCTTCGCAGTCCAAAAATTGTCAATATGTCGGACATCGCGCCAGCTCTCGGCGCGATGCTCGATAAACGACATAACAGGAGCGAATTCATGACATCGTCGAAGACCCCCCGCCAGGCTCTGATGCACTCGATCGCGATTGCCGCACTGACGTTGAGCGCCGGCGGTTACGCCGTGACGGCCACCGCCGCCGATACGGCGCAACCCAAGCCACGTATTCTCGTGCTCGCGACCGGCGGCACGATCGCCAGCACCGGCGACGCACGCTCGGCCATCGGCTATAACGCCGGCGGCGTGACGGGAGAGCAACTGACGGCCAGCGTGCCTGGTCTGGACAAGCTGGCCACGATCAAAGCGGAGCAGATTTCGAACATCGGCTCGCAGGACATGAACAGCAAGGTCTGGTATCAGTTGGCCGCGCGCATCAAGCAGGCATTCGAGCGTAACGAGGCCGACGGCATCGTGATCACGCACGGCACCGATACCATGGAGGAAACGGCGTTCTTCCTCGATAACGTGCTCGCGACCAGCCAGCCGGTCGTGCTGGTCGGCTCCATGCGTCCGAGTACGGCGGTGAGTGCCGACGGTCCGGGCAATCTCTACGAAGCGGTCGAAGTGGCGGCTAGTGCGCAGTCTCGCAACCGGGGCGTGCTCGTCGTCCTGAACGACACGATTCACTCGCCGCGCTGGGTCACCAAGACGAATACCACGTCGGTGCAGACGTTTCAAAACCCGAACGGCGGGCCGCTCGGATACGTCGATCCTGCGTCGATCCGCTATCTCGCCGCAGCACCGGCGGGACGAAAAGGTGCGCTGGCAGTCCCCAACGCCGGTTTGCCGCGCGTCGACATCGTCTACGCACATGCCGACATGGATGCCACCCAGATCGATGACGCGGTGCGACGCGACGCCAAGGGCATCGTGCTCGCGGGCGTGGGCGATGGCAATGCGTCCAAAGCGGCACTCGACGCGCTCGAAGCCGCTGCGCGCAAGGGCATCGTCGTGGTCCGGTCGTCGCGTGTCGGGGCCGGGTTCGTTAACCGTAATGTCGAAGTCTCCGACGACAAGACCGGGTTCGTCGTCTCGTACGATCTGAATCCGCAGAAGGCCCGCGTGCTGACGCAACTCCTTATCGGCAATGGCGTGAGCGCCGCAGACAAGGTGCAGAAGGCGTTCGACGCCACGTACTGACGCGTGTTTTGTGTCGGACTGACTTTGACGAGACGTTGGTGTTTCGCCGCAGGAGTCAGTCCAGCGCAGGCTCTTCTGTGACCTTTCGTTCGCGCAGTTGGCGGAAGAATCGGGCGTTGTGGTGATCGGCGACGGTGAAGACGTCATCAGACGCGCGGGCGAGGGCCGCGAAGAGCCGTTCGAGTTCGTCGTACGCCGGACCGGACATGCCGCAGCGCTTCACCAGAGATTGCCGGATCTCGTCCATTGCAGCCTGCCGGAAGCAATCGAAGGCAGGCGCTGGCGTGGCGTCGAGATGATTGATGTGCGCAAGCAGCATGCCGAGCACCTGCGCGTGCACGAGCGCCGTGGCGCGTTGTTCGATAGCCAGTACGTCGGTTTCCGTCATGATGACCTCCGTCGGACGCTAGTGGAAATGCGAACGGATGCACTTGCAGCATAGCATCGGCGCACGGGGCAAGCTGGCGCGCACGCCGCTTCGTTGTCTCTGACGCAAAAGTGTCGCGTCGAAGGGCCAGAATGTCGCGAACCGTCTCCGGCCAGCCAACAAACCTCTGCCATGCACGACATTGACCAACGATTGGCCGTCGCAGTGCACATCGTCCACGAGGCCGCGTGCTCGGCGCTTGCATTGTTTGACGCGCGCGGACGCTTCGCGCTGGAGGAGAAGGGCGCGCGCGAATATGTGTCCGAAGCCGACCGGATGATCGAACGCCGCATTCGCGAGGCGCTGGCGGCGGCATTGCCGGGGGACGATGTGATGGGGGAGGAGATGGGCGGAGAGGGATCGAACGCCTTCTGGGCCATCGATCCCATCGACGGAACCGCCAACTTTCTGCGCGGATCGCCACTGTGGGGCGTGTCGCTGGGATTTGTCGAGGACGATGAGGCTGTCGTCGGCGTCATCGCTTATCCCTCGCTGGGTATCACACTGAGCGCTGCGCGCGGGCGCGGCCTGTCACGCAACGGGCTGCCGTTCGAACGAATCGTCGACTTCCCGTCGGTGCACCTCGCCGCCGTCGGCGATAACGCCCGTTGGCCTGCCACTGAAATCGCGCAGGTCGAATACGCGTTACGGACGTCGGGCTGGGGCTTGGCTGAGTATCGGTGCGCCACCATCGGCCTTGGCTTCGCTGCGCTCGGCTTCGTCGATGGCTATCTGGAAAGACACACGAGCATCTGGGACATCGCCGCCGGGGCGGCGATTTGCCGTGAAGCCGGTTTAAGCATCCAAGCGCATGGGACGTATGACGGCGGCGGCCAGACGATCTTCGCCGGGACCGACGCATTGCTTACCGTTGTCGGCCCCCATCTCTTTCGAAGCTAGTCGCGCTGCGAGAGCTGAAAGACATTGCCCTCGGGATCTACTCCATCGCACAACGCGTACGGGAATCCGTCGAAGCGTTTCACTTCGCGCATCTGGACGCCCGCTTTCAGCAGCGTCTCCCGTAACTCCGCCAAACCCGACTCCACCGAAAAGACGAGCTTCGCGTTCGACATCTCCCCACTTGTCGGCAGATCGCGATATGCCATGCCGACACGGTGCAGCGCGATCTCGACTTCACCCGCTTTGAGCACCGCCCATTCGTTTTCGATTTCTTCGATCACGGGAAAGGCGAAATGCGTCCGATAAAACGCTTTCAACAACTCAACTTCGCGCACGTAGAGGATCAATCTGGACATGGAAATCGGCATTGCGTGCTCCGACATGACTAGGGTCGTATTAAGAGGATTCAAGCGGATCGATGTTGCCGGATTCTCGCCATTTCGAAAACAAAGTCCCGTTTTGGGATGGCAAGCGGACGTCGACCGGCCAACGCTTAGCATCAAGACGATTCGGCTTGACCAATATTCAGGCAGTCCGTCGAAATGACGTCGAAGTGGGGTCGGAAGCCGTTGTTTCTTAAGAAATTTCATCCGACCCCACTTCAATATTAGGGTTTCCACCCATGTTTTCGGCGGTTTCGGCTACAATCCGGCGTTTTCGATGCTCGGCGTGTGCTATCTGCCGAAACACCGGCTGGATGACGTCTATCAGTCCGAATCCCGCCAGCGCGCCTGCGAGGCGTGCGCTTTCCCCCCGACGTGTGGAAAATCGCGACGCCACACGTAATTGATAAGGTGACTGATTCCATGACTCAAACCGATAAGAAGCCGGTGCCAGGTAATGGCCGCAAGCGCTTCACGCGACGCAAATTCCTGGGCACCGCCGTCGGCGCCGCCGCAGTGTGGGCCGGATATTCGTACTTCTTCGGCAGTCAGTACCGCGCCGCCAAGGCCGACCGCAAGGTCGACGTGTTGTTGATCGGCGGTGGCATCATGAGCGCGACGCTCGGCGTCTATCTGTCCGAACTGGAGCCGAACTGGACCTGCGAAGTCTTCGAGCGTCTGGATAAGGTCGCAGAAGAAAGCTCGAACGGCTGGAACAACGCCGGCACCGGTCACTCGGCGCTTTGCGAGCTGAACTACACGCCGATGGACGATAAGGGCAACGTCCATATCACGCAGGCCATCAACATCAACGAGAACTTCCAGATCTCGCGCCAGTTCTGGTCGCATCAGGTGCGTCAAGGCGTGCTCGGCAATCCGCGTGAGTTCATCAACTCCACGCCGCACATGAACCTGGTGTTCGGCGAAGAGAACCGCGAGTTCATCAAGAAGCGTGTGGAAGCGTTGAAGGCGTCGCCGCTGTTCGCTGGCATGGAAATGACGACCGACCCGGCGAAGATCGCCGAGTGGATCCCGATCATGATGGAAGGGCGCAAGCCCGACGAAGTGGTCACCGCCACGCGCTCGCCGCTCGGCACGGACGTCAATCTGGGCGAGATCACCCGTCAGTTCTACAAGCACCTGACCGAAAAGTCCGGCGTGAAGGTCTCGACCGGTTACGAAGTCCGCTCGATCACCCGCAACGAGGACGGCAGCTGGCGCGTGTCCGCGTTCGATATGAACGACAGCTCCAAGATCCAGACGGTGGACGCACGCAATGTGTTCATCGGTGCGGGCGGCGCTGCACTGCCGTTGCTGCAACTGTCGGGCATTCCGGAAGCCAAGCAATACGGCGGTTTCCCGGTCGGCGGAGAGTTCCTCGTCACCGAAAAGCCCGAGATCGCTTCGCGCCATCTGGCCAAGGTCTACGGTCTCGCGGACACCGGTTCGCCCCCCATGTCGGTGCCCCATCTGGACACCCGCGTGCTCGACGGCAAGAAGGTCATCCTCTTCGGGCCGTTCGCGACCTGGTCGAGCAAGTTCCTCAAGAACGGCTCGTACTTCGACCTCGCGAAGGCGGCGACGCCGTCGAACGTCATTCCCCAGTTGCAGGTCGGCGTGCACGAGTTCGCGCTCGTGAAGTACCTCGCGCAGCAATTGCGACTGTCGATGGACGAGAAGATGGCGGCGCTTCGCCATTACATGCCGGAAGCGAAAAACGAAGACTGGCGCCTGTGGGAAGCCGGTCAGCGCGTGCAGATCATCAAGAACGATCCGGAGAAGGGCGGCGTACTGAAGCTTGGCACGGAAGTCGTGGTGTCGAGCGACCGTACGGTGTCGGCTCTGCTGGGCGCATCGCCGGGCGGTTCGACGTCGCCGGCCATCATGCTGTCGTTGCTGGAGCGCGTGTTCCCGGATCAGATGAAGACGCCCGCGTGGCAACAGAAGATTCGCGAGATCGTGCCGAGCTACGGCAAGAAGCTCCACGACAATCCGCAGATGCTCGCCACCGAGTGGGCGACGACGGCCGAAACGCTGCAACTGGCCATCGCACCGCCGAGTCTGAACGGCGTTGTGCCGGACAATGCGCCGATGACGAATCCGGGTGTCGTGAAGAAGACGCCGGACATGGCGCTGTAATCGCCTTCACGTAGCACGAAGCGAAAAGGGTTCCGGGATATTCCGGAACCCTTTTTCGTTGGATGACAGAAAGTGGAGCGGGTCGTCTCAGACCGTGGCGCGTGGCGTTGCGCCCAGCGCGCGTTCCCGGATGGCGTCCATATCCTTGGGCAGCGGATGCAGGTCGAGACGACGACCCGCTTTCACGATCTGACTGGGCGTATCGTGCCCGATCAGAGACGGCAGACGATTCGACGCCTCGATCAACTGCGCCAGATCGACGCCGGTGTCGTAGCCCATCAGCTCCAGCGCATGCACGATTTCCTCCGTGCACACGTTGCCGGTTGCGCCCGGCGCGTACGGACATCCGCCGATACCGCCCAGCGACGCGTCGAAACGATCCGCGCCCGCGTCGATGGCGGCCAGCACATTCGACAAGCCCATGCCGCGCGTGTTGTGGAAGTGCAGCGTCAGCTCTGCCTGGGGCCACCGCGCCTTGAACTCGCTGACCAGCGTGCGCACCTGACCGGGGTAGGCCATCCCCGTGGTGTCGCACAGCGTCACGCCTGCCACGCCCATGCCGCCCACGAAACGCTCGCACAGTGCGAAGACGTCCGACTCCGGCACATCGCCTTCCATAGGGCAGCCGAAGACGCATGAGAGCGAGATATTGACCGGAACCGATGCGCGCTTCGCCGCGTCGACGACCTGACTCAGGGCGTCGATAGACTGATCACGGGTCATGCGAAGGTTGGCCAGATTGTGGCTCTCGCTGGCCGACATCACCAGATTCAGTTCGCTCACGCCGCACGCCATTGCGCGCTCGGCGCCCTTGAGGTTCGGCACCAACGCGCTGTAGACGACACCCGGCACCCGCTCGATCCCTTGCATCACCGCTTCGGCATCGCGCAACGCCGGAATGACCTTCGGCGACACGAACGCGGTCACTTCGACCTTGTTCATGCCCGCGTGCGACAGCGCATTCACCATCGCGATCTTGTCTTCGGTGGGAATGAACGCCGACTCCGCCTGAAAGCCGTCACGGGTGCCCACTTCGTTCATGTAAATGCGTCGGCCGCCGCCATGCCACACGGTCATGCAATCACTCCTTTGCTGCGCAAGACGTCGACGTCCTTTTCCGAAAGCCCGAGTTGCGCGAGTACGTTGTCGGTATCGTCGCCAAGACCCGGGGCAGACGACCGGATCGTGCCCGGTGTGCCCATCAGCTTCGGCACGACACCGGGCACGTCCAGCGCGTAGCCGTCGCGCGTGGTTTGCGAAACGATCATGTCTCGAGCGCGGTAATGCGGATCGGCGACGATGTCCGCGACGGTGTACACCTTGCCGGCGGGCACACGTGCCTGACCCAGCGCATCCAGCACCTCAACGACGGTCTTCGTTGCCGTCCAGACGCCGATGGCGGCGTCCAGTTCGACAACACGCTTGGTGCGACCGGCGTTATCCGCAAGACCGGGATCCTCGGCCAGATCGTCGCGTCCGATGGTCTGCATCAGGCGCTTGAAGATGCTATCGCCGTTGCCAGCAATGAGCACATAGCCGTCGACGCACCGGTAGGCATTGGAGGGCGAGATGCCGGGCAGGGCGCTACCGGCGGCCTCGCGCACCGCACCGAACGCGCTGTACTCGGGAATCAGGCTTTCCATCACGTTGAGTACGGCTTCGTTGAGCGCGACGTCGATGACCTGACCCTTGCCGCCATTCACCTTGCGGTGATGCAGTGCCGTCAGCACGCCGATGGTCCCGTGCAATGCGGCCAGCGTGTCGCCGATCGAAATGCCGCAGCGCACCGGCACACGCCCCGGCTCGCCCGTCAGGTGACGCAGCCCGCCCATCGCTTCACCGATGGCGCCGAACCCCGGCAGGTCGCGATAGGGGCCCGTTTGACCGTAACCCGAGATGCGCAGCATGATCAGACCGGGATTGAGTTCGGACAGCACATCCCATCCCATGCCCCAGCTCTCGAGCGTTCCCGGGCGGAAGTTCTCGATCAGCACGTCGGCCGACGCAATCAGCTGACGCGCGATGTCCTGACCTTCCGGGCTGCGCAGATCCAGCGCAATCGAGCGCTTGTTGCGCGACTGCACTTGCCACCAGACCGACGTGCCTTCCTTGAGCATGCGCCAGTTGCGCAGCGGGTCGCCAGCACCCGGCGGCTCGATCTTGATCACGTCTGCGCCAAACTCGCCCAGCGTCTTCCCGGCAAAGGGGCCAGCAATCAATTGCCCCATCTCGATGACCCGAATGCCGCGCAGGGCAACATCGGGACGGTCTTGTTCATCGGTCTTCATACGTCGTCTCTCAAAAATCGGATCTTTCAGTCACGCGCGCGCAGCTTCTCGGGCATCGCAATCGTGAGGATCACCACGCAGACGAGCCCGAGGCCGCCGATCAGATACAGCGCCGGTGTGGTGCTACCGGTCATGTCCTTGATCCTGCCGACCACGACCGGGCTAACGATGCCGCCCAATTGCCCCAGCGTATTGATCAGCGCGATGCCACCCGCAGCGCCCGCGCCGGTCACGAGCTTCGGCGGCAGCGCCCAGAACGCGGGAATCGCAGCTACTACGCCTGCCCCGATGGCGGCGAGCGAGATCACCAGCACGGCGGTCTGCTTGTCGAACATTCCGGCACTGAAGAAGCCCAGCGCAGCCAGCAACATCAGTCCGATCACATACTTTCTGCGCTCACCGCTGCGGTCGGACAACTGGCCGACGATCACCATCGCAATCGCACCGCAGAGGTAGGGCACCGCCGTCAGCAGACCGATGGTCGTCGAGTTGCTGATGCCGGACGCGCGAATCATATGGGGTGCCCAGAAGTTCAGGCCGTAAGAGCTGACCTGAATCAGGAAGTAGACGAGACCCAGCGTCAGGAAGCCCGGCGTCTTCACGGCGTCGAGCAACGAATGCCCGCCGATATGCCGGTTCTGATGCGTAATGTTGGCGAGCAGCACGGACTTCTCTTCGGGCTTGAGCCAACGCGCATCCTCGATACGGTCGTTCAGCACTTTGTAGACGACGAAGCCGAGCAGCACACACGGAATGCCACCTACGAGAAAGAGCCAGTGCCAGCCACGGATGGCGAATACGCCGTCGAGATGCGAGAGGACAAGACCCGACGCGGGTGCGCCCAGCAAGCCCGCAAAGGCCGACGCAAGGAAGAGCAGGGACGTCATGCGTCCGCGATAGGCCGCGGGAAACCACAGCGTCAGATAGAACAGCACGCCGGGCGCGAAGCCCGCTTCCATCGCGCCGATCAGAAAGCGCAGGAAGTAAAACTGCCATTCGGTCTGAACGAAGACCATCAGCGCTGTCGCGATGCCCCACGAGACCATGATGCGGGCGATCCAGCGTCGTGCGCCCACTTTGTACAGCATGAGGTTGCTCGGCACCTCGAACAGCACGTAGCCCACGACGAACAGGCCAGCCCCCAGGCCGTAAGCCGTGTCGCTCAGGCCCAGATCCGTCTGCAATGAGAATTTGGCGAAACTGATGTTGATGCGGTCGAAGAACGCAAACAGGTAGCACACCATGATCAACGGCATGATGCGCCACGCGATCTTGCGGACGATTTGCGATATTTCGGTGTCCGCCAGCGTACCGGTGGATGGAACGGGAATCGACTCGGTGCGAGCCATGACTGTCTCCTGATGAATAGGATGGCAGCGGAGGCCGCAAGCGCGAGGACTTGCCGGACGACTCTCACTGCATCGCCAGAACGGCGCTCTGTGTGGCGCGTACCGGAATTCTGGTCGCAGGCGAGTCAGGACAGAAGCCCAAAGGCACGAACCGAGCTTTCGCGAATTGCGAAAGCTGGCGATGCCGGCGGGACAGTGCGTGGAATCGTGAGTGGAATCGTCAGAGTCGGTGGAATCAGGCGTCCCGCCCGGAGCGAAGGTGCTCGATCAGCGTTCGGACGTGGCGCGGCACGGCGTTCACGTCGCGCAATCCGATCAGCAACCGCCGCTCGGCCCACGCGTCTTTCAACGAGATCTGACGCAGATTCAGCGAGCGCGCGAGCGCCCGTACGGCGTCTGACGGCAATACGGCGATGCCCATGCCCGCAGCCACCATCTGGCACATCGCGTCGAAGCTGCGCACCTGAATGTGCAACTTCAGACGGCGTCCGAGCGCCTCGGTCTCCATCTGAAGCCGATTGGCGAGCGACGTCCCCTCCGACAGGCTGACGAAATCGTAGTCCAGCACTTCGTTGAAATAGACCTCGCGACGGCGTGACAGCGCATGCCCCTTCGGCACCACGAGACTCAGATGGTCCTCGCGATAGTCGAGGCATTGCAGGCCCAGCGCCGGTGTTCGATCCGCGAAGATGCCGATGTCGGCACGGCCGTCGAGCACCGCCAGCACGATCTCGTTGCTGTTCTTCTCTTCAAGCTCGATGCGGATGCCCGGATTGGCTTTCGTGAAGCTCGCTAACTGATGCGGCAGGAACTGCGTCACGGCCGACGTATTCGCCCAAAGGCGCACCACGCCGACGATACCGGAGGTGAAGTCGGAAAGCTCGGCGGCGAGCACGTCGACATCGGTCAGGATACGTTGCGCGTGCCGATACAGCGCCTGACCGGCGACCGTCAGCGTAACGCCGCGCGAATGACGCTCCAGCAACGCCGTGCCGACCGCATGTTCGAGGTCCGAGATCCGTTTGCTGGCTGCGCCGACCGCGAGATGTGCCAACGCCGCGCCCTTGCTGATGCTGCCCGTGCGGGCGATCAGATTGAAGAGGGACAGCGAGGCGAAGTCGATTCGGTGAGGGTTCATGAGGCAGAGGAAATATAGGTGGCGCGCGGACGCAACATGAACGCCTGCGCGTATTGCTCAACCACATGGGCGCACCATCCAGCGGTGCGCGCGAGTATCCAGAGAGCGGCAGCGCTGCCACGCGGCATGTCCAGCGAGCGGGCGAGGGCGACGAGCGCGACAGCGAGGCCCGGCGTCATCTCCGTCTCGTCTCTCACGCGGTCGATGAAATCGAGGATGTACTTCACATCGGGACGGTCGGTGCCGATGCGTGCCGCCTGCGAAAGAATCAGCGTAGCGCGCGGATCGCCGTCAGGATAAAGCGGATGATTGAAGCCGAACAGCGCAACGCCATGATCGCGCACGCGTTTGATTTTGCCCGTTAAGACTTTCGGCGTGCACGTCTCGAAGAGTTGGGTCTCGACGCGTGCGGTCCCCGCACCCGTCGCATAGCCGACGTGCGTGCTGATCGCCGACGCGATGCAGTTGTACAAACCGGCATCGCTCGATGCGGCCACGCGTGCCGCAAACGTCGCCGGCGCTAGCTCGTGGTCGGCGAGGATGATCAGCGTCGCATCGATAGCGGCGACCGCTTCGGGTGTCACCGGCGCACCGCTGGCACGCAGCGCGTGGACGGCCAGCCGCTCGCCCGGCCGACGCGCAACATAGCCCCCCGTCGGCGACAGGTAGCCGAAGCTGCCGGCAAAGACCTCCAACATCGTGCGGAGTGCAGGCATCGCGGCCTCGCTGGAGACATCATGCAGATCGCGCCCGCGCGTGCTCATGGCGAGCGCGAGCATCGCCATGAAATGACCGATGTCGGCGGGCGCGACCTCGCCGGCACGAATGTCCAGCAGCGATTGCACATCAGAGGGGACGTCGGTCGCAGGCCAATCGGCCTCGGCGTCGTGCCACTGCCCCGCCACGAGGAACTCGGCCACGACTTCGAACGCATGCCCGGCCAGAGCGAGATCGGCCGCCGGACGGTTGCGATAAGCCGGTCCGCTTGCGTCGATGGCGGTAATGGACGACATCACCACCGGCTCGCCCCAGCGCATCGACGTTGCGGCGACCACGGCACGCGGCAGGCGTCCGCGCCCACGGGCGGCGAAGCGCTCGACGTCGTCGCGCGCATACAGATGCCGGTTCGTGCCCTGCGCGGGTGTGCTGCGAATCAGACCCCGGCTCACATAGGTGTAGAGCGTTGCGGTCTTGACGCCCAGCGTCGCCAGCGCCTCCTCACGCGTCAGGAAATCCTTCTTCGATGTCATGGTCGATTTTCAGAATCAATCTTGTTCGCCCTGTGGCGATTTCCTAGTATCAGTGCCGGGATCGACAAATCGATGGATCGAGTATAGCCGCCCACTTCGCCCGCTGTGCCTCGGCGCAAACGAAGCGTTCCGGCGAGAACAGAACAGAATGGAGACAACCATGAACGCCGTTGCAAGCGAACTTTCCGGGTCGGCCACCGAGGCCACTGAGGCCACTGAGGCCACCACGACCGCTGAAGGCAAACCCGTCACCTGGCACGTCGACGATGCCCCCTGGATTCCCCTGACCGGTCTGTTCATCAACCGGTCCGGCTACAAGACGGTGACCGATACCGCCTATACGGGCAATGCTTACAGCATCGAGTTGACGTCTGTCGGTGCGGGCGGGTCGTCGCCCACGCACGTCGAACCGCACGCGCATCTGTTTTACGTGCTCTCCGGTCACGGTGAGGTGACTGTCGGGGAAGAGGTGACAGAAGTCCGTGCCGGTTCCGTCAGCCCAATTTCAGCGGGAATGCCGCACTCGTTCCGCAATCTCGGCGACGACGCACTCGAAATGCTCGTCGTCTACCATCCGCCGCGCGTGCGCAAACCCGTTGCGAACGATCGGACGGGGGCCGAATCGGGTGGCGAGAGCGCATCCGTCGAACCTGGCGAAACTATTGCCACGCACGAGGCACCGGCCGCGCTGCCGACGGACTATGAAGTCGAGCTGCGACGCTCGGGCCGCACGCTGGCGGTGAAGTCGTCGGAATCGTTGTTGCAGACGTTGCTCGATGCGGGCGTCGAGGTCTCATACGGATGCATGCAAGGCATGTGCGGCGAGTGCAAGACGCGTGTGCTGGAAGGCGAACCCGATCACCGGGACTCCGTGCTGACACCTGACGAGCAGGCAAGCGGCGACGTGATGACGATCTGCGTTTCTGGCTGCAAATCGGGAAGACTGGTACTTGACCTGTAGTCGCTGCTGTCACTGCTAATCGGCCGCGTCGAGCAGGCGTGCCAACGTCAGCACGCCTTTCTCGATGTTCTCCGTCGAGATAGCGGAGAAGCCCATCACGAAGCCATTCGGCGCGCGGCGCTCCAACGCGTAGAACGAGAGCGGCCGCAATTCGATACCGGCGTTTTTGGCGATGCGCGCGAAGTTCGTGCTGTTGATTTCGCTGGTCAGCAGCGCGGGCACGTCGAGACCGGTGGTGATGGACGGCAGTCGCATCAGACCGTCCAGACGCTTCGTCACCGCGGAGCTCAGCGCATCGGCACGCTCGCCGTACAGCCCGCGCATGCGCCGGATATGGCGCCCGAGGTGTCCCTCGTCGATGAACCGGTGGAGGATGGTTTGCTGGAAGACGGAGGCATACCGATGCGTCAGTGAGAGGCTCGCCGCGAACGACTTGATCAGACACGCTGGCATCACGGCATAGGCGATGCGGATGCCCGGTGCGAGCAGCTTGCTGAACGTGCCGCAGTAGATCACGCGGTCGGCGTCGTCAAGGCTCTTCATTGCGGCGAGCGGGCGACCAGAGAAGCGGAACTCGCTGTCGTAGTCGTCCTCGACGACGAACGCGTTGGCCGCTTTGGCCCATTCGAGAAGGCGCAAGCGGCGATCCAGTGACAGGACAGAGCCGAGCGGTGCCTGATGCCCCGCCGTAACGTAGGCCATCTTCGCATGCGGGGCGAGCTGAATGCCTTTTGCGACATCGACGCCGTCGGCATCGACCGGCAGGGAAATCAGCGATGCCTGTGCCGCCTGAAGCGCGCGGTGTGCGCCGGGGTATCCGGGGTCTTCCATCCAAACCGCATCGCCCGGATCGAGCAGCAGGCGCGCGGCGAGGTCGAGGATCTGTTGAACGCTGTTGAAGATCAGGATGTCGTCGCCGGTGCAGTTCACGCCGCGTGCAGTGCGCAGGTGCTCCGCGATGACGTTGCGTAACGGCAGATACCCGCGCGCCGAGCCGTCGCCTAGCATCGCACCGCGCAGCTGGCGGACGGCGCTGCCGGAAATACGCGACCAGACGTTGAACGGGAACGCCTGCAAGTCCGCCTGACTGGCCTGAAACGCGATGGGCGCGTTCGGGCGTCCGTCGACATCGAACGGAGTACGTATCAGAAGTTGACCGCGCGCGGACAGCGTCACCGTCTGCCGGGGATTGTCGCGCGTCGGTGCAGCGCTCGCCTTCTTATTGGCGGTCGCCATTCCCGGCGGCGCGCCCATGTCGGCGACATAGGTCCCGCGCCCGACGGCGCTGGCGATGTATCCCTCCGCCTGCAACTGATCGAAGGCGTTCGTCACGGTGCCACGCGACAGCTTGTAGCGCGCAGCCAGATCCCGCGACGCCGGTAGGCGTTGGCCGGGCGCGAGCCTGCCGCTCAGAATGGCCTGTCGGATTTCCGCGTACAGCCATTGCTGTAGTGGCATGCCCGCAGGGCATGGCTTCAGCACGAGGTCGATGTCTTGGGCGCGGCGCATGAGGAGATAAATGGACCAATCAGATTGACGAAAATGGATCTCATAAAAATCCAATTGTAGTTGTAGTCTCGATGCTTGCAACACGGAACGACGTCGCCGATGGCAACGGTAACGCCTGTGGCTCACGTCGTTCCGACCTGTTACCCAGTAGCACCGCCTGAGCGGAGATCGATGTAATGCAGAAACGAATCGTGGTGATCGGTGCGGGATTCGCCGGTATGTGGAGCGCGCTTGCTGCCGCCCGATTGCTGGATCAGCACGATGTGTCGTGCGATGAGATCGAGGTCGTGATGATCGCGCCGGAGCCGATGCTCGTCGTTCGTCCACGACTTTACGAGGACGTCCCGGGGAAGATGGCAGTGCCGCTGCTCGGCTTGTTCGACGCCACGGGCATCCGGTTCGTCGCGGGCACCGTCGACCGGATCGATACTGTCGCACGCGAAGTCGGCATCGTCAGCCCTTCCGGCGAATCGCGTGCCACGCTGAGCTACGACGGTCTAGTGCTAGCGTCCGGCAGTCGACTCGTCCGCCCGGACATTCCCGGGTTGCTGGAGCACACCTTCAGCATCGATCAGATCGAGGAGGCCGTTGAGCTGGATCAGCATCTGCATGCACTCGTGCAGCAGCCAAAAAGCGAGGCCCGCAACACAGTTGTCGTCGCCGGCGGTGGATTTACCGGTATCGAGATCGCCGCCGAACTGCCGTCGCGTCTGCGCAGAATACTTGGCCCGGCCGCGAGCGTGCGCGTCATCGTCGTGGAGAAGGCCGCCGACATCGGCCCCGATCTCGGCCCCGGTCCGCGTCCAGTGATCGAGACAGCCTTGTCCGAACTCGGCGTCGAATGCCGTCTCGGCGTATCGGCGGCGCGCTTCGATGCGCAGGGCGTCGTGTTGTCCAATGGCGAGCGGATCGATGCGCAGACCGTCGTCTGGACGGCAGGCGTGCGCGCCAGCAATCTGACGCAGCAACTTCCCGCAGAACGTGACCGCCTCGGCCGTGTGCTGGTGGAAGACGACCTGCGAGTGCCATCGCTCGCAGAGGTCTTCGCCACGGGCGATACGGCGTGTGCGGCAACCGACGACGAAGGGCACACCACGATGATGTCGTGCCAGCACGCGTTGGAGATGGGGCGATTTGCGGGCAACAACGTTGCCGCAACGCTACTGGGGCAACCGACGCTGCCCTATCGCCAGACGCGTTACGGCACCGGCCTCGATCTGGGGCCGTGGGGCGCGGTTCACACGACGGGCTGGGACCGGCAAATCATCATGCAAGGCGCTGAGTCCAAAGCGCGAAAGCAATGGGTCAATAGCATCTACATTTATCCGCCGCTGGCAGATCGGACCACCGCGTTCGAAGCGGCCGATCCGTTAGGCAAGCGAGGAGGGAAGTAACGTGGCCATGTCAGAACATCCTTTTCGGGATCACGCCGTGCTTGCAAGCGAAGCGCAGACGCTTGCGGATACGACGCAATCGGCAGCACAGCACATCGATCCGCTCGTCTTTGTCGCCCCGCTGGCCGCCATCTGCTATCCATTTCTGCTGATGTTGTTTCACGCGGTGGTCGGCGCGCCCGGCGCGACGCTGGCGGCGATCGACACCATGGGGGCCGCGTTCGTGTTGCTGCTCTCGTTTGCTGCGCCGGTACTCGGGATCGCCGTCGCCTGCCGCAAATCGCTCCCGACGGCGCTTCGTCGACTGGCGTATTTCAGCGTCGTTGCACCGACGCTGTATGTTTTCCTCGGTGTTGTCCAAGCGCTTCTGGGGAGTCCCATCCCGGATCCGTGGGTGTGGTGCGTGATCTGGGTGGCTGCCGTACTGATCGCGTTGCGTACCGCGCGGATTGAGACGCGGACCCAACCGCTTGCCCAAGCCGCCCCGGGGCTGGGCAAATGGCGAGTAGCGCACGGCGTGAGTGCCGCGATCCTTTGTCTTTACGTGTTCTTCCATCTTGGCAACCATCTGGCGGGGCTCGTCGGCCCCGGCGCGCATGCGGCCGTCATGGACGTGGGGCGAACGGTCTATCGCGCCCGCTTCGTCGAACCGGTGCTGGTCGCGGCATTCCTGTTCCAGATCGCGAGCGGGCTCTATCTGACCTGGCGTTGGAGCGCGGCACGACAGGATTTCTTCCGCACGTTCCAGATCGCATCGGGTGCCTATCTGTCGCTGTTCATCCTCGGTCATATGAACTCGGTGTTCATCTACGCCCGCTGGTATCTCGACATTCCGACCGACTGGAATTTCGCGACAGGCGCACCCACGGGGTTGATTCACGACGCGTGGAACATTCGCCTGGTACCGCACTATGCGCTCGGCGTGTTCTTCGTTCTCGGGCATCTGGTAGCGGGTCTGCGGGTCGTGCTCAATGCGCACGGTGCCGACCGGCGAGTCGTGACTCGTCTGTGGATTTGTGGCGTTATCGTGAGCGGCCTCATTGCGACGGCAATTCTCGCGGGCATGTCGGGCGTGCGCCTTTGAGGCGCTGAGCGTCGCCTGATGCAGCGCTCAGGCGACGGAATGAGCCGGCGGTATCGTCATCTCGACGCTTAGCCCGCCACCCTCACGATTACGGCACGTCAAGTCCCCGCCGTGATGACGGCAGATGGCCGAGGCGATCGCCAGCCCGAGGCCGCTGCCGCCCGAATGCCGTGAGCGCGAATGCTCTGCACGCCAGAAGCGAGTCAGCATGGTGGTGAGGTGTTCGGAAGGCACCCCCGGGCCTCGATCACCAACAGTGACGGTCACATACCGTACCGTCACCGCCACATCGATTTCCAGCACCCTTCCCACGGCGGCATATCGCATCACGTTGTCGATCAGGATGGACAGGACCTGACCTAAGCGATCCCGGTCGCCGTGGACGACTACGTCGTCGCGGGCGTTCCACGTCACCTCAAACGCCTGCCGTTGCAACTGCGGCGATATCCATTCCAGCCGCTCGGCGATCAGGTCCCTCAACGAGAAGTCGCGACGCACCAGCGTCAATTGTCCGGCCCGTGCGAGCGAGATCAGATGAAGATCCCCGACCAGCCGGTTGATCTGCATCAGTTGGCGATGCACCAGCGCGAGCTGTGCGTCGTCACAAGGCATCACACCGTCCAGCATGCCCTGAATCCGGCCCATGGCCGCGTTAAGCGGTGTGCGCAATTCATGCGAGAGCATCACGCTCGATTCGCGCAATTCCCGCTCGTACTGCTGCAACCGTGCGGTCATGTCATTGAAGTCGTCCGCCAGCCCGGCCACTTCTCCCGGCGCGGCGCTCACCAGCGAGACGCGCGACGAGAAGTCGCCTTCACTCACCGCCCGAGCCGCCTTTGCCACCAGCGTGAATTGGCGGGAAAGCGGCCGCGACACCCACAGACCGATGGCGACAATCGGCGCGATGGTTGCAACTACCAGAATCGCAAGCATCAACCAGTCGGGGCTGCTGAGCGTCGGCAGTAGCCGATCGATGTCGAACACGGCGCGGTAAAGCTCCCACAGGCGCGCCGGATCGCGATCGGGGTCAGCGCGCAGCACCATGAGTTCCTGCTGCATCGCGGGCGACAGCCGGCGAAAGGCGAGGGCGTCCATCGTAAAGAAGTAAGCCCACATGCCTAGCGTGACGGTGACCACCGCGCCGACGGCCAGTGCGCTCATGCGCCATCCGACCCAGAGCCAGAGCGGCCCGCGGTCCCTGCGACGGGCCGGCGTCGCGCTCATTGGAAACGGTAACCCACGGCGCGCACAGTGACGAGCACGCCCTTGATCCCGTGCTGTTCCAGCTTGCGTCGCAGGTTGAAGATGTGGACGTCCACGGTGCGCTCCAGCGCGTCGCTTTCGGGCAGGCACTGCCGCAGCAGTTCTTCCCGCGTGAATGCCTTGAACGGTGTGCGCAAGAGCGTCGCCAGCAAGTTGAACTCGGCAGGCGTCAGACTCAGCGCGACCGGCTCGCCCGCTTCGTTCTCAACGTTGGCCTGCACGGCTTCGCGATGAACAACCAGTCGCCCGTAGCGCAGCACGTCATTTTCTTTCGACGCCGGGCGCGAGCGGCGCAAGACGGCGTGAACCCGGGCGACGACCTCTCGCGGGCTGTACGGTTTGACGACGTAATCGTCTGCGCCGTACCTCAACGCGCCGAGCTTGTCCGGCTCATCGCCGATGGCGGTGACGATGATGACCGGCGTGTCGCCCGCACGGCGAATGGACGACAGAACCTCGGTGCCGTTCATCTCGGGGAGCATCAGATCGAGCAGGACCAGATCGGGATGCCATTGCGCGTACAAACGGACCGCGCTTGATCCGTCATGAGCGATGGCGACGCAATAGCCGTCCTTGCGCAGATACGCATCGAGAATGCTTGCGCTGTCCGTGTCGTCTTCAACGATCAGAATTCTGGGTTGCGGCATGATGAAAATGGGCTGAGAAACCGAAAAAAGAAAACGTCGATAACGGCGAAGCATCGGAAACCGCTTAACCAATTCCAAATAATTGCCAAAAAGACTCTTGAAATCAGCGTGCGATGCTTCGACTCATGCCGCGTCCGGTGGAAGGGAAGCGGATTTTCGGGGTTGACAGACACGCATTTTCGACACGGGTGTGCGCACATATTAGCGTGTCTTACGGCCGACGCAAGTCTGTATCGGTGATTCGAAAGCGGTATTTCACCATTGATAAATTGGCAGTCCGATTTTTACGGATCGACGAGGAAAACCATGAATGTTTACGTGCAAATGCTCGTTGTCGCTTCGTGCGCATTGGTCGCATCGATCGCCCAACCTCAATCGACGCCGGTCAACGGCACCGTCAATGCGAAGCTCGTTCTGACGAGCGGTTGTGCCATTAGCACCGGTAGCGGTTCGGTGGGGGCATCGACCAACTTTGGCTCACTGGATTTCGGCACGCAACCCAGCGGCTTTTCAGGTGCGATAACGTCACAGGCCACCGGGGGCGGTACCACGCCATCGTCGACCCAGATGACATGCTCGCCAGACGTGACCTCCGTCAAGGTCACTGTCGACGGCGGTCAGAACGCCGGTAAGGGCAGCACAGTCGGGGCGGGCACCCGAGCATTGGCGAATGGCACGTCGTATGTGCCGTATGAGGTGTACTCGGACGCCGCACGTGCCAATCAGTACGTCGCGGGCACCGCTCAAACCGTCACGCTGTCCACGCCCGGCACAGCGCTCGCCTTGCCGATCTACGGCGCGATTCGCAAGACGAGCACCTCGGCCCTGGCCGCAGGCACCTACACGGACGTGCTGAACGTCACCGTGGGCTGGTGATGGCTCGCCGCTGATTGCTTATCGGCTCCTGCGAGTCTTCGCCCCACAGAACCCCATCTACCGTGGGGCCACCGGTTTCTGAGGACGACCTATGTGGCGATGTATTGGCGTACATGTGCTCGCAGGCGCGTTGACGCTACCCGCCGTTGGGGTTGCCGATACGTTGCTCCCGAAAACGAGAACGATGACCGTCTCCGCTCAAATCGTGGCGGGCTGCGGGCTCAAGGGCGGCGGGCAGGATTTCGGCACACTCGATTTCGGCGTGCTGCCTGCGATGACTGCGGGCGATGTGAGCGCGGTAGCGCAGGGCGGCAGTCTGCAATTCGAATGCACACCCGGTAGCACACTTCGACTCTCCGTCGGTGGCGGCCTGAAGCCGGACGCGGCCAATCAGCGTCGCAATTTGCAGGGCCCGGGCGGTGCGCTCGTTGCCTACCAGCTTTATGCAGATGCCAGCCGAACACAGGTCCTCGGTATCGGGCAGACGGTGACTTTATCCGTGTCGGGTGTGGTCAATCTGCCGATCTATGGCTCGCTCACGTTACCCGGCGGCGCATTGCCCGCCGGTGTCTACACCGATACCGCGCAGGTCACGGTGACTTACTGAGTCAATAAGGAATTCAGCATGACTGAAACGATGTCGGCCGGCTTTCCGGTGTGCATGTGGCGTCGTATTGCCTGCGTGATTGTGCTGTGTGCTTCGATCCCGACGCAGGCGGCCACGTCCGTGATGATCTGGCCAATCGACCCGGTCATCGAAAGCGATCAGCGAGCGACGGCGCTCTGGCTCGAGAACCGCGACGTGCATCCCGTCACATTGCAGATCCGTGTACTCGCGTGGCGTCAGTCCGGCTGGGAGGACCTGTACGCCGAGAACCAGCAGCGCGTGGTCGGTAGCCCGCCTGTGGCGAACGTGTCGCCCGGGCAGCGGCAACTGATCCGGCTAACGAAGCTGGACGACGTTGCGCCGGGTACCGAGACTGCCTATCGCGTACTGGTAGATGAGATTCCGCAGCCGAGAGATCCGGCAGTGCCCGAAAGCGGAAGCACGGTGGGCGTTCGATTCCAGATGCATTACTCGATTCCGCTGTTCGTCAACGGCGCCGGGGTTCGGACCAAGGACACTGCGGAGCACCCGCGCGAACACGACCGCCTTGCGGTGCCCGCGCTCGTCTGGCAGGTGGCGCTCAGCGAGGGCAAGCGATGGCTCGTGCTGAGCAACCGAGGCGCTGTCCATGCGCGCATTACGTCGCTCGCCGTGACGTCGGGCGCGACGACGACGTCCGTCGGTGAAGGCCTGCTCGGCTATGTGTTGCCGGGCGCGCAGATGCGCTGGCCGCTCCCTGAAGGAATGCAAGCGTCCCCAGCGTCGCGCCTTGTCGCGACGGTCAACGGTGTCGCGGGCGTTCTTATCTCGTCAGCCCAGAGCCTTCAGCCCTAAAAGCCCGGGGGATGCCTTGAAAGCAAGCATTCTCGGAATGGCGCAGTTGCCGTGCGTACGGTGCGTCGTGTGGGCAACGGTAATCCTGCTGGCGACGACGCACTCGGTGCGTGCCGGCGAAGCCACGCTGCTGGCAGAAACCTACGCCGCCCGGTTGCCGTCGCCGTCGCAGGATGCGTCGGGCGGCACGTTGTATCTCGAGCTCGTCGTCAACGGACTCGCGAGTGGTCAGGTTGTGCCGATTCGCCAACTCGGCGGCAAGTACTACGCCCGCGCGAGCGATCTTGCCAAGGTGTCGGTGAGTACCGATGCCGCTATCGATGCCGCGCCTGACGCCATGGTCGACATCGCGCGACTGGATGATGTGGAGGTTGCCTACGACACCGCAGGACAGCGTCTCAGTCTCACCGTGCCGGCCGACTGGTTGCCACCTCAGATAGTGGGGGTCGCGCGGCGCTACGACCGCACACCCGCCGCCGTCAGCCGTGGGATGCTTTTCAACTATGACGTCTTCACCCAGTCGCCGATTCGCGGGGCGGGGTACGTGTCTGCATGGACGGAGCAACGTCTGTTCGACACGTGGGGCACGCTCAGCAACACCGGCGTCTATCGCCGGTCATACGGCGCAGGGCGGACACCCGGTCCGGGTGAGAACCGCTATTTGCGCTACGACACGACGTGGACCTATTCGGATCAGGACCGGATGGTGACCTACGCCGCAGGCGACCTCGTAACGAGTGCGATCTCATGGACGAGCGCCGTGCGCATTGGCGGCGTGTCGATCGCACGCGACTTCAATGTGCGGCCCGACATCGTCACGTATCCGTTGCCCCGGTTTGCCGGTCAGGCCGCCGTGCCGACCGCCGTCGATCTTTTTATCAATGGCAGCAAGGCGGCGGGCGGACAGGTCAATCCCGGTCCGTTCGTGATGAACAATGTGCCGTTCATCAACGGTGCGGGCGAAGCCACCGTCGTCACGACCGACGCGCTCGGACGCCGAGTCGCCACCACGATTCCTTTCTACGTCGCCAATACGCTCCTGCAAAAGGGGCTGTCGGATTACGCCTTCTCGGCCGGGGCAATGCGACGCGATTACGGCATCCGTTCGTTCTCATACGGCAAGTTTGCGATGTCGGGCACGGTGCGTCACGGTCTGACGGATCTCGTGACGGTGGAAGGGCACGCGGAGGGTGGCGAGCGCTTCGGGCTTGGCGGCGTCGGCTTCAACGTGAGCGTCGGACGTCTCGGTGTCGTCAACGCGTCGACCGCGCGAAGCATCTTACGCGGCGAGAGCGGCCAACAATACGCCTTCGGCTATGCCTATTCGTCGCAACTTTTCAGCGTGGCGTTTCAACGCACTCAGCGCTCGGCCGGATTCCGGGACCTGTCGGCCTATGACGTCCCGGCGGCCATCGGCGACCGGATGGTGCGACGCAGTACACAGGCCACTGCTGCGCTGAACCTGGGGACCTCGGGCGGATCGATCGGCACCGGGTATTTCGACGTGCGTAGCGGCGACGGTTCGCGCACGCGCATCGTCAACGTTTCCTACACCCGGCAGGTGTTAGGGCGCGCGACGCTCTACGCCTCGCTGAACCGCGCCATCGGGCAGCACGGGGTGGAGGCGCAGATCCAGTTGATCGTGCCGCTGGGCGGGCGCGACGTTGTGACCGCCAGTGGTGCGCGAGATCGTCAAAATCAGTGGACCGAGCGGGTCCAGTACAGCCGCAGTGTGCCGACCGACGGCGGTCTGGGCTGGAATCTTGGGTACGCAGGCGGCGCGTCGCATTACCAGCAAGCCGATCTGACCTGGCGCAATCGGTACTTCCAAATGCAGGGCGGTGTGTATGGAGACGGGCATGGCGACGGACGCGGCAGCTCGGGGGCGGGCTATACCCGTTGGGCCAACTTGCAGGGGACGCTGGTCGTGATGGACGGTTCCGTGATGCCGTCAAACCGGATCGCAGACGCGTTCGTGCTCATCGACACACAGGGCCGCCAGGGCATTCCCGTCAAGTACGAGAACCAGCGCATTGGCGAGACGGATAGCAGCGGACACCTGCTGGTGCCGTGGACCCCGTCTTATTACACCGCGAAATACGAGATCGACCCGCTCAATCTGCCCGGTAACGTGAGGGTGCCGGTGGTCGAGCGGCGCGTTGCGGTGCGTCAACGTGCTGGCGCGCTGGTGACGTTCCCGGTGCAGCCCATCGTCTCGGCGAGCATCACGCTGACGGACTCGCACGGCAAAGCGATTCCGGTGGGCGCGAGCGTGCGGCACCTCGAGAGCGGACAGAATGCGCCGGTCGGGTGGAGTGGCGCGACGTATTTCGAGAACCTATCGAGCACGAATCATCTGCGTGTGACGTTACCGGATGGCCGCCGTTGCGACACCCATTTCTTCGTCGACGTGCAGTCCGAGACCATGCATCGCGTCGGGCCGCTGGTCTGCAATGACTGATACAGGAGGCCTCATGAAGCGGATCTTCAGACTCGTTCGGTACTTTGCGGTGCTGGGCCTCGCGGGCTTGTTGGCTCCATCGCTGGCGCTGGCGCAATGCAAGGTGGACACGCCAACGCCGCTGGTGCTCGGGACCGTCACATCGTTGCTAGTTAACCTTCAGCAACAGGCGACGTCATCGCCCAAGGCCGGGGTGTCATGCAAATCGATGGCCGTTGGCATCGGGAGTGCGGACGTCATCAACGGTACGGTGACGACCACAAACAGCGGGAAACTGCTTGGTCCGACCGGCGACACCGTGAGCTATACGATGTTCTCGGACAAGGATTTCACCCGTCAGCTCACGATCGGTCAGCGCTACAACTGGGCCGACTCGGGGATCCTGACGTGGCCCGGATGGGACGGAGGTGCGGCATCGATGTCGCTGTATCTACGGACTGTCACCGGTAGCAACGTGACGGCCGGCACCTACACGGACACCGTCTCGATTTTGTGGGAATGGGAATTGTGCAACGGTGCGGCCATCCTAAGACGGTGCCTGGGCGATGTGGTCGCCGGGTCCACGCGTGTGTCGATTCCAGTCACGCTGGTGGTGACGAACGACTGCACGATGACCGTGCCCGATGTGAGTTTCGGTGCGGCACCAGCGGTCTCGGGCTTCGCGCCGGTCAGCGGCAGTCTGTCGATGAATTGCACCAAGGGGATGCTCTACACCGTGGGCATGAGCCCCGGCGTGCAAGCCGCCACCAATGGCCGGCGTCAGATGACGAACGCAGGAAAGTGGCTTCAGTACGACATCTACGACGCAAGCACCGGCACGATCTGGGGCCAGACGAGCAACCGCGTGTCGAGCAATGGCGCGGCCGACGGCGTGTCGGTGAAGCAATTCCCCTACGTCGCCAAGATTTATAAGGATCAATTGACGCCGCCGCCGGGCACGTATCTGGACACTGTGATCGTCGACGTTCGCTATTAGCGAGAGATGGACGGCGCGACCGAAATCGCAATCTTTCCCCGCAGGCCGTTGTTACGACGCTCAAGCAGCGCGTGAGCCGCCGGAATGTCGGCCAGCGAGTAGACCGCACCGACATGTGGCCGCAGTTGGCCTCGCTCGACCAGTGCGCTCAATTCGTCGAGCTTGCCCCGGTTTTGCCGTGTAAAGACAAAGTGATAACTGGCGTTCTTGCCCCAGGCCTGCACGAGGTTCTGTGGCTGCGCAATATCGACAATCGTGACGACGCGGCCAAGTTGCGCGAGCACGTCGGGGGTGCGCGACAAGGTGTCGCCGCCGATGGTGTCGAAAACGACATCGACGCCGTGGCCGTTCGTCTCTCGCAGGATAGCGTCGACGTAATCCTCCTTCTCGTAGTCGATGACGACGTCGGCCCCCATTTCACGGACGAACGGTGCGTTTGCCTCACGTGCCGTGGTGAAGACGCGAGCGCCCATGGCCTTGGCGAGCTGAATCGCCACATGCCCGACACCACCCGCACCGCCATGCACGAGAACGCTTTCGCCAACACGCAGTGCCGCGCGTTCGACCAGCGCTTCCCACGCCGTGCCGCCAACCAGCGGCAGGCTGGCCGCTTCGAGATGGGACAGCGAAGGGGGCTTCTTGCCGACAATGTGCTCGCTCGCGACGTGATACTCGGCATAGCTGCCGGGGCCGTCGAAGATCTGCGGGGTGTACCAGACCTCATCGCCAACCGAGAAACTCGTGACGCCCGGCCCGACGGCTTCGACAACGCCTGATACGTCATGCCCGGTAATCGTCGGCAACGGAACGAGGTCCGGATAGTCGCCGCGTCGCACTTGATAATCCAGCGGGTTGATGGAGGTGGCATGGACGCGGACCAGCACTTGCCCCGCCTGAGGCGTGGGCGTAGGCGTCTCCTCAAGCGCGAACGATTCCGAATTTCCAAACGACTTCAGCATGACGGCCTTCATTGAGAACTCCTGATTCGATAAACCGGGATATCGAGATTTATCGATATTGTCGGATAAAAAAATTGAACGTCGATTACAGTTCCTTCCCGATCATGCGGGCGAGGGCACTGATGGTGACTTCATTGCGCTTGTAGTAGGTCCACTGACCGATGCGCCGGACTTCGACGAGGCCAGCGCGTTGCAGCGTTGCGAGGTAGTCGGACACCGTCGACTGCGACAGACCGACGCCTTCCTGAATGCTGCTGACGCAAACCCCCACCGTGTGAACGTCGCCCTCGTCCTGAGGCGGAAAGTTCTTCACGGGATCCTTCAGACCTTTCAGGATCTCAAGGCGAGTGCGGTTCGAGAGCGCTTTGAAGATTTCGAGCAAATCCATGGCCGGGATTGTATCGGGATTTTCCGATATGTCAATCCGCTGTCGAGGTCACAAGCGCGGGGAGGGCGAGTCGCCGCCCGGCCCCCAATGGGCATGACGGCGAGGCCAGCTCAATGACGCGCGGCAGCGAGAATATCGGTCCCCAGCCCGGTGTGAATGTGTCCGAGCTGAAAGAGCTCGTCGTCGAGCACCTGGAGCGCGAACGGGATATTCGTTTTCACCCCGCGGATCTGCGTCGCACTGAGCGCTTCGCGCATCCGGCGAATCGCTGCGGCGCGGTCTGTGGCGTGCACGATGACCTTCGCCAGCAGCGGGTCGTAATACGGCGTGACCGTATTGCCCGGCCCATATCCGGTCTCGACGCGGATGCCATCCCCCTTGGGGAGTTCGAAGGTGTCCAGCTTTCCAGGCGACGGGAAGAAGCGCACCGGATCCTCGGCGTACACACGCACCTCGATAGCGTGGCCGTTTACACGGGGCGGATCGGGTATGACCGTCGCCAGCGCTTCCCCCGCAGCCAACAGGATCTGCGATGTCACCAGATCGATACCCGTGATCGCCTCCGTCACCGCGTGTTCGACCTGCAAGCGCGTATTCATCTCAAGGAAGTTACAGGTGCCATCGGCACCGAACAGCGTTTCGGCGGTGCCGATGACGTCGTAACCGATCTCTTGAAGCAACCCGGCAATCTTCTCCGCAGTGGTCTCCATGTCGCGACGCGGCAACAGCGGGGCAGGCGACTCCTCGATGACCTTCTGATGACGGCGCTGCACCGAACAATCGCGCTCGAACAGGTGACATGCGTTACCTGCCTTGTCCGCAAGTATCTGAAACTCGATGTGGCGCGGGCGCTCGATGAGCTTTTCCAGATAAAGCTCGCCGTTACCGAAGCTCTTTTGGGAGACGGAGCGGGCCTGAGCGATCGCCGCAAGCAGCGAAACTTCGTCGCGCGCAGGCACCATGCCGATGCCACCGCCTCCGGCCGCCGGTTTGATGAGCACCGGGTAGCCGATGGCGCGTGCGGCGGCACTGATCGAATCGGCATGATCGTCGAGCAATCCCGAGCTGGGCGACATGGGCATGCCGTAGCGGGCCATCAGTTCTCGTGCGCGGGTCTTGTGCCCCATCGCTTCGATCCAGCGCGGCGACGGTCCGATGAACGCTGCGCCGGCCTCCATCACGCGACGCGCGAAGGCCGCGTTCTCGGAAAGGAAGCCGTACCCCGGGTGCACGGCTTCCGCCTTCGAGCGTGCCAGCACGTCGATCAGGCGATCCTGATCGAGATAGCTCGACATGGCGGGTGCGGGACCGATGGCGTACACCTCGTCGGCCTGCGCCAGATAGGGGAGTGTGGCATCCGCTTCGGAACAGACCGCCACGGAACGAATGTTCATCTGGCGCAACGCACGGATGATGCGTGCTGCGACTGCGCCGCGATTCGCTACGAGGACCTTCGCAAACATGTCTTCTCCTTCGTCGTTTTCATTTTCTACCGCAACGGGCGCACTAGGGTGCTGCCGGTAAGTCGCGGCACGGGCGTCAGGCGCAAAGGCTGTCCGCCAATCCTCCCCAAGCGATCCGTGCGTCGTCCAGGTGACGGCCGAGCGCATCGGATTCGAGACGCAGCGCATGCAGCGCCTCCTCAAGATGCGCACCGGTCATGCGCGACGCAATCGATGCAACGCTGATTGACACGAACGCAGGGCCTTCCTTGCGCGGCAATGTCATGCCGATGGCGCTCACGTCGGCGATCACCGTTTGCACGTTCGTCGCATAGCCGTCAGCGCGCGTTCGCGCGACCAGCTCGCGCAGGCGCGCTGGCGAGATGTCGCGATAGCGGGGCAAATGCACGGCGTTCGCTGCGATTGCGGCTTCTACAGCGTTGTCGGGCAACGCAGCGAGCAACGCCATGGCACCGGCACCGGCACCGAGCGCCCGGCGTGCACCAATCTTCAGGCTATGAGTGCGAATCGGATAGCTACCCTGCAAGTGATCGAAGCACACGGCTTCATGCCCGCTTCGCACCATCAGAAAGACGGAGTCGCCCGTCAGGTCGGCGAGCCGTCGCAACGTTGGCTGGCAGCGCTCCCGAAGATCGAATGCCGGGGATGCGTTCAGGCCAAGCAGATACGCCGTATGACCGAGCGTGTAACGGCGCGCCTGCGGGTCGAGTTGCAGCATGTTGCTGAACGCCAACCCTTTGACGATGCGATGCGCAGTGATGCGCTCCAACGCCAGGCCCTCGGCAATCTCATGAAGACGCAAACCCTGGGGGCCGCACATGGCAACGAGGCGCAGCACCGCGATTGCGCGCTGGATGCTCTGCGTGCCTTCGCTCGCCCGGTGCCCCGTAGTGGCGCTTGCATGGCTGCCGTTCGTCGTGAGGTCCGGCACGAAGTCTGCGGCGTCGGCCATGTCATTGGCGAAGTCCTCGGACTCGATGTCGTCAATGTCGCTGGCGTGTCGTGGAGGCAGGCTCATGAAAATCTATCCATTTCGGCGTCTGCCGCAGGCAGACAAAGTGAAGCTGACGTACAAGCGACGTGGCAAGGCATCGTCGATAGTGCGACGCCACAAAGTACGGAAAACGAACGAAACCGGTATTGTCTCGCAAACCGGGATGCCGTCAGCGGCCTCGAAACACCGCCGCGCGCTTCGCAGCGAAAGCCTCGCGTCCCTCCTTGCGATCTTCGGTGTCGCGCAATAGCCCCCACAGATGACGCTCGTAGGTCAGCGCCGGCGACAGTGGCATATCCATGCCATTGCGTGCCGCCTGTTTGATCGCCCGCACCGCAAGTGGCGCCGCGTCGGCAATCCGGCGTGCGATCGACGTCGCCACCTCCATAAGCGCATTCTGCGCGACAACGTGGCTCACCAGACCGATGCGCAGCGCTGTCTGCGCGTCGATGGCTTCGCCGGTCAGCAGCATCCACATGGCGTTCGCACTGCCGATCAGACGCGGCAACCGCTGCGTCCCACCTGAACCTGGCATGGAGCCGACGCTCACCTCCGGCAATGCAAAACGTGCCGTATCGGCTGCGATGCGAATGTCGCATGCCAGTCCGATTTCGAGTCCGCCACCGTACGCCAGCCCGTTGAATGCGCAAATCACAGGGGTGTCGAAGTCCATGCCCAGCGTGAGCGATCCTGCTTCGGGTTCAGCACCTTCGCCGCGAAATGTCTGTGCTGCGAAGGACGTCGTCGGTGGCGGCGTGAGCCGAAGATCTGCGCCGCTACTGAATGCGCGATCACCGGCCCCCGTGATGACAACCGCGCGAATCTCCGGCGTGCCGCCGATGTGCCGCCAAAGCGCCTGCAAGCGAGTGCGCATCGGATAGTCGATGGCATTGAGCGCTTCGGGGCGGTTTAACCGCACCGTCGCGACGCCGTCGCTCACTCTGAAGTCGATAGTCATGGTCGCAATGCCGCGCTTCGCAAATAGGTAGATAGGTAGAGACGCAGTGCGTTGTCTCAGGGATCGATGCGGTGCTTGAATCCTGGCTGACGTGAGTCTGCTGCTGCCGCAAGCGCCTGCCTGATCGCGTCGCGCGTTTCGGCAGGGTCGATCACGTCGTCGATCCAGCCCTGTGCGGCGGCCTCGTAGGCGCTCGACTGCTCGTCAAGACGCGCCATGATCTCCGCTTTGCGTGCGGCCGGATCCGGTGCGGCGGCAATCTCCCGGCCGAACACCAGTTCGACGCCGGCTTCAGGCCCCATCACGTCGAAATGCGCCCCCGGCCAGGCCGCAAGATAGTCGGGCCGCATGGCGCGGCCGCACATCGCGAGATACGCCAGACCGATGGCTTTGCGGGCTACGAACGTAATTTTGGGGACTGACGCCGCGCACACGGTGTTGAGCAGCCGGGCAGCGAGCGACACCATGCGGTGTTTCTCGATGTCCGGGCCGACGAGAAATCCTGGTGCGTCGCAAATGAAGACAAGCGGGACGTGAAACGCGTCGCAAACATCGACGAACTTACGCGCCTTCTGTGCTGTTTTCTCGTCCATCACGCCGCCGCGCGCCATCGGATTCGACGCCACGAAGCCGACCGGCTGCCCATCGATCCGTCCGAATGCCGTAATCAGATTGGGGCCATAGCGCGGCCGATAATGGAAGAGGTCGCCTGCGTCGACGATCAGGCTCAGCACTCGCTTCATGTCGTACGCCTGACGCCCGATGTCCGGAATGAGCGTACGCAACTTCTCGCGTCCTTCCTCCGTGTCGACGGCCGCGGGCTTCGCCTCGACGACCGGCGGCAGCTCGCCGCTGTGGCTCGGGAGAAACGACAGGAACGTTCGCAGACTGCGCAGCGTGTCGGCTTCCGTGTCACCGACGTAGTCGGCCTGACCGGTGACGGTCTCGCTGAGATCCGCGCCACCAATGGCGTCGGGGGTGACCGTCTCGCCGGTGCCAACCTTCACGACGAGTGGTCCCGACATCCCCATCACGCCCGTGCCACGCGCGAGCGCGGTGAAATCGGACTGTGCGGCAGTGAACGACGGACCGCCAAATGCCGGTCCAAGAATCGCGGCGAGCTGCGGAATCTGTCCGGACATCCGGAAGTGATCCGCAAAGCGCGCGCCCATGTTTGCGGCCATCGCGCCAAAGCTCTCTTGCACACGCGCCGCACCGGCTTCCATCAGTGCAATGAAGGGTTTTCTGTGACGCAACGCAGCATCGCGCACGCGCGCGATCTTGATTTCTCCCACACGTCCTCGCGTGCCGCCCAGCACGGTCGCATCGTCCGCTGCGACATAGACAATGCGTCCGTCGATGGTGCCGTGCCCGGTCACGATGCCGTCGGCCGGGGTTCGCTCGCGCAGTGACGGGTGCGCACTGTGGGCGTGCACGCCCATCTCGACAAAGCTGCCGTCGTCGAGCAGCAGTGCGATGCGCTCGCGCGCCGTGAGCTTGCCTTGCTCGCGCAGTTTGTCGATCGCAGCCGCCGATGTCGATGCCCGGATGGCGTCGCGGCGGCTTTGCAGTTCTTCGATCTTGCGTTTGTCCATGAGCGTCCTGGCGGTGCGATGGGCACGGAAAGCAAGTGCGCCTTTCCGTATATCCATATATTGAAATAAATAACGATTATATGGTGCGCTACGTGAGCATCGATGTCGTGTCGGTATGATCGCTTATTGACATCGTTAATCATGTTTCCTAGCTTTTATAGCGGATATTTCAACAAGGCGCCAGATAAATTGGTGCAAATCCGGGTGAGGTTTTCGATGCGTCTGTAATTCCAATATGTGTACAAACAAAGAGAGGTCGAAATGAATCGATTGACGGGACGGCGCGTCGTAACGCGCATGGCATCGGGGTTGCGGGCGGGGGCGGCGGTGGCTGCACTGGCCACGGGAGTGCTGGGCGTAATGGGGGCGTCGGGCGCGATGGCAGCCGACAAGACGGGGCCCGCCGTAGATAGGAACACGTTGGTCGTGGCGCTCGACAAGGAAATCCAGAGCCTCGATGCGCTGGTTACGGCGAGCGGCGATTCGCAGCGTTATGCGATGTCGCTCTTCGACACGCTCTACGGCTTCGATGCCAAGGGCAACATCGTGCCGCGCATGGCCACCAACTACACCATGTCCTCCGACGGCCTGACGTATACGTTCAAGCTACGGCCCAATATTAAGTTTCATAACGGCGACCCGTTCACATCGGGCGACGTGAAGTACTCCATCGAGCGTGTGATCGATCCGGCCTCGAAAAGTACGCGACGCCCTTATTTTGCCCCCGTCATCGACGCCATCGACACGCCAGATCCGTTGACGGTACGCATTCGCCTTAAGCAGCCGGACGGCGTCTTCCTCAACAAGATCGCAGGCTTCCTGTTCATCGTTCCGCAGAAGTACACATCGTCGCTACCGAATGCCGAGGCATTCGCGGCCGCGCCCATCGGCTCGGGGCCGTATCGCGTAAAGACAAACAAAGTCGGGCAGTACCTTGAACTCGAGCGCTTCGATGACTTCTACGGCGACAAGCCGGCGATCAAAACGCTGGTATTCAAGTACATCCCGGAGCCGTCGAGTCGCGTGAACGCGATCATCTCCGGCGAAGTGGATATCGCCGCCATGATCCCACTTGCCGAAGTTGCGCGACTGCGCCAGGACACAGCCCTCGATGTCATCACAAACCCGGTGTCGTCGCCCATGCATGTGCGCCTGTACTCGAATGTGCCGGACTCGCCACTGGCCAAGCGCGACGTTCGGCTCGCACTGAACTACGCTGTCGACGCCAATGCCATCATCAAAGGCGTTTTCCATGGCGTTGGTGCACCGATGGGCACTTTCATCTCGAAATACTTCCCTTACGGCGGCGACCCGAGCATCGCTCCGTACCCTTATGACCCGGCAAAAGCGCGCGCTTTGCTCAAGCAGGCCGGCTACCCGAACGGCTTCTCGATCAAGCTCTACGACGCCGTCGGGACGCCCAAAGAGTTTGCTGAAGCACTCGCCGCCTACTGGGGGCAGGTCGGCGTCAAGGTGGACATCAATCGCATTGACTACGCCGCGTGGAGTCGCCTGAACAACACGCACAAAACCGGGCCGATGACGACCACCCAGTTCACCAACGCGATCTACGACCCGATCCATCCGGTGGCGGGATCGTTCTCGAAGGACGGTGCCTGGTCCGACTACTACAACCCGGAAGTTGAGGCGCTGCTCAAACAACTCGATACGACAACCGGCGCCGAAGCGCGCGGCGTGCTCTTCCGCAAGATCGGCAAGATCCTGCACGACGACGCCTCAGCCGTGCTCGTGACAGAGCTGTTCAATGTCTTCGCAAAGAAGAAAACGCTGACATGGGAAGTGCAGCAGGGCTCGGGCTTCCTGAACTTCCGCAAAGTGGCCTGGCATTGAGAGGCGTTTTGCCGTGCGTCACGCGATGCGACGCACGGCGACTCGATCGGACGGACAGGCGAGGGCGCAGCCTTCAGCCGTCGAGACTGACGGCGGCGTCGCCCTCGCCAATCGGATCGCCCACATTGAAGTGCACTTTCGTCACGCGCCCGGCGCGCGGCGCAATGACGGGGATCTCCATTTTCATCGATTCGACCATGAGCAGCGCCTGATCTTCGGACACCGTGTCGCCCTCGGCGACAAGTACCTGACACACGGTGCCGGTGATTTCAGAGCGAATGGCTTGGTGGGACATCTCGGTTTCCTCCGGGTGGTGATGAATGGCTCAACAGATGATGGTCAGTGAACAACGAGGAGTCGTCGACACATGGTTGCATTCTTGGAAGCTTCGGAACATCGGGGTGCGCACGCGCAGTGGCACGCGACGTACGACGTCATCGTCGCGGGCTATGGCGCGGCGGGGGCGGTTGCCGCCATCGAGGCGGCGGATGCGGGTGCGCGAGTGCTGCTGATTGAAAAGATGCCCGACCCCGGCGGCATTTCGATCCTGTCTGCCGGCGGCGTGCGCGTCTCCGATGATGCCGAGGCCGCGTTTGCCTACTTGCAACACACGTGCGGTGGCCGCACGCCAGACGACGTGTTGCGCGCGCTCGCCGTCGGCATGACGGAAGTGCCCGACTATCTGCGCGAACTGGCACGCACGAACGACGCCGTCGTTCGCGTCGACGCAGCACTCGGCAACTATCCATTCCCGGGCTGCGATTCGCTGGCCTACGCCGACATCGAATCGATTCCCGGCTTTGGCGATCCGGCCGGGTATCTCGCAGCGCGCCCATTCCGCCCGGGTTGCCTGCTCTTCAAGCTGCTGCTCGATAACGTCGAGGCACGTCGCGCCCAAGGGCGCATCGACGTCTGGCTCTCGACTCGCGTCGAACGACTGGAGCAGGGTGAGCGGCGCGAAATACTGGGTGTGCGACTGCGGCGCGACAACGAATCGCTGCGCGTGCGCGCGCAGCGTGCTGTCGTGCTCGCCTGCGGGGGATTCGAGGCAGACGAGGAAATGAAGCGCCAGTTCTTTGTCTCGACGCCCGTTCTGCCGGGCAGCTTTCGCGGCAATACCGGCGACGGCATCCGCATGGCGCAAGCCGCAGGCGCGGCGCTCTGGCATATGTGGCATCACCACGGGCCGTATGGCATACGACACCCCGATCCATCGTATCCGTTTGGCATCTACGCCAAAATCCTGCCGATGTGGACGCCGGAGCGCGAGACGAAGCCGCTGCCGAAGATGGCATGGATCATCGTCGATCAGCGCGGACGCCGCTACGTCAATGAGTATCCGCCGTACATATCGGATACCGGCGTGCGCCAGTTCGATCACTACGACCCGTCGGCTTACCGACACGACCGCCTGCCGTCCTACCTGATCTTCGATGAGGCCGGACGTCGCATGTATCCGATGGGGCGCTCGATCACGAACGATCGCGAGGCCTGGTACGAGTGGAGTAGCGACAACCTGAAGGAGGCGGAGAATGGTTTGCTGCAAAAGGCCGACACGCTCGAAGCGCTGGCGCAAAAGCTCGGCATCGACGCGGCAGGACTCGCGCGCACGGTGAATGAGTGGAATGCCGGTTGCGAGGCGGGGCACGACGACGCATTCGGCCGCCGCCCCGAGACGATGACGCCACTCGCCGAAGGGCCGTTTTATGCCGCGTCGCTGTGGCCGGTCGTCATCAACACGCAGGGCGGCCCCGTGCACGATGCCGCCCAGCGAGTGCTGGACCCCTTCGGCGAGCCGATTGCTGGCCTCTATGCGGCAGGCGAACTCGGCAGTGTGTTCGGGCACATCTATATGGCGGGCGGCAATCTGGCGGAATGCATCGTCGGCGGGCGCATTGCCGGTCGGAATGCGTCCCGCACTCGCGATGCCACCGAGGCGAGTGACGAAGTGAATTCCGTCGATGTGCGGCGTGCCTGATGCACCTCCAGCATTCGAGTGCATCAGGCAACTTAAATGAACCGCACTTCGGATGCTCATGCTTGAAATCCAATCATAATGTTCAAATAGTGGAATAAGTGATGCGATAATTTTCGCAGAAAAACGTGAACGGAGTACTGTGATTTGCTAAGCAAAAATCCATATAAAGACTGGCTCACGCTTGCGTTATAAAGATAACCGATGGTGTATCGATTGAACTGAGAGTTATCCCTGATGAAAATTAAGCAAAGTTATTTGTTTCAAATATTGACCATCTCGCCACGCGTGACTAGACTGGTTTCCATTACGACGACTGCCGACACAGATCAGGCAGCGCCACAACCAGGAGACGCAAGCGCATGAGCAATCGCTTCCAGGGAAAGGTGGTTCTAGTGACGGGCGGCGCGCGTGGCATCGGCTACGCGACGGCCGAACGGTTCGCGCAGGAGGGTGCGCGCGTGGCGATCTGCGATATCTCGGCAGACGCTGCGCAATCTGCGGCAAAAGCGCTGAAGCGCGACGGCGGGCATGACGCCGCGGGCTTTGGTTGCGACGTCACGGATGAGGCCCAAGTCGAAACGCTCTTCACGCAAGTGATCGCGCAACTCGGCGGACTCGACGTCCTCGTGAACAACGCAGGCGTCACACGAGACAATCTGCTGTTCAAGATGTCTGTGGACGACTGGGATCGCGTCATGAACGTCCATTTGCGCGGCACTTTTCTGTGCACGCGCGCCGCGCAACGACACATGGTCGAACAACGCAGCGGCAAGATCGTCAATCTCTCTTCGACATCGGCACTCGGCAATCGCGGGCAGGCGAATTACTCGTCGGCCAAGGCGGGGTTACAAGCCTTCACGCGCACCGCCGCCATCGAGCTGGGCCCCTTCAACATCAACGTCAACGCGGTAGCGCCGGGGTTCGTCGACACCGAAATGACGCGTCAGACGGCGGAGCGTCGCGGCATCGATCCCGAGGAATACAAACGGCAGCGCGCCAAGAGCATTCCGCTCGGCCGCGTCGGCGTTCCACGTGACATCGCCAATGTCGTCGCTTTTCTCTGCAGCGAAGACGCGTCGTTCGTTTCGGGGCAGATCATCTATGTCAAGGGCGGGCCGGAGACGTTGCGCTAACGTCGGCTGATCTTTCTCAGCCGGATATCGCTTCGTTCATCGCTCTTCTTCGGAGAATTCAATGCACACACGGGCATTGCATGCATGGTCACGCCAGGTCGCGTGGATCGGTTCGGGTATCGCGCTGTGCGCGGCGCTCCTGACGTCGACGGCCGCATCCGCCATTGGCGGAAAGCCCGCCGTCGACCGCGACACGGTGGTGTTCGCCGTCGGCAAAGATATCAATAACCTCGACGCTCAGGTCGCCGCCACGGGCGATTCTCAGCGCTACGGCTGGCAGTTGTTCGACTCGCTGTACGCGTTCGACATCGACGGCAACCTGAAGCCCAGTGTCGCCACAGGCGTGAAAATCGCACCCGACGGCCTTCAGTACACGTTCACGCTGCGCAACGACGTCAAGTTTCACAACGGCGCGAAGCTCACTGCCAGGGATGTGAAGTATTCGCTTGAGCGCATCGTCGCGCCCGAAACGAAGAGCACGCGGCGGCCATACTTCGCGAACCTCGTCGACCACGTGGACGCGCCGAATGACACAACCGTCGTGTTTCATCTGAAACGACAGGACGGGGCGTTCCTTAACAAGATCGCAGGTTATCTGCTGCTGGTGCCGAAAGCCTACACCGAAGGACTCGCGTCGCCCGAGGCATTCGCCCGCGCGCCGATCGGGTCCGGCCCGTACAAGTTCGTCGAACAGAAGATCGGGCAGTCGGTGACGCTCGAACGCTTTGACGGCTACTGGGGCGCGAAGCCGGGCATCAAGCGGCTTGTCTTCAAAGTCATTCCCGAGGCGAGTAGTCGTATCAATGCGCTGCTCAATGGTGAAGTCGATGTGATCGACTATGTACCGAGCGTCGACGTGGCGCGCCTGAAGGCCAACGCTGGCCTCACTGTCAAGTCGGTTCCGGTGGGCAGCCCGCTCGCCGTGCGGCTCTACTCGAACGTGCCGGGCACGCCGCTCTCGAAGCGCGAGGTGCGCCTCGCGCTGAACTATGCGCTCGATACCAGGGCGATCATCGGGCAGGCGTTGCATGGCGTGGGTGCACAGATGTCCTCATATGTGTCGTCCAGCTACCCGTACGGCGTCGATCGCACGCTAAAGCCGTACCCATACGATCCCGCGCAGGCGAAGAAACTGCTGGCGCAAGGCGGCTATCCGAACGGATTTACGACCGACCTGCTGTGCCCGACTGACAACCCGAAGGAACTCTGCGAGGTGATCGCGGCGTACTGGTCGGCCATCGGGGTGAAGACGAATGTGAAGGTCATCGACTACGCCGCGTGGAGTCGCCTGAATAACACGCACAAGGGCGGACCGATGACGATGATGCAGTTCTCCAACGCCATCTACGACCCGGTCCATCCGATCAGCGGCGCGGCAACGAAGGATGGCACGTGGTCGGATTACTTCAACCCGGAAGTCGAAAAGCTCGTGGCACAGGGTGATGCCGCGACGTCGCGAGAACAACGCGACGAGATCTTCAAGAAGATTGGTCGCCTGTTGCATGACGATGGCCACGCCGTGCTGATTACCGAGCTCTATTACACGTTCGCGCAGGACGTGAAGCTGAATTGGGAGCCGCAGCATGGCAGCGGGTATTACAACCTGCGCAGCCTGAGCTGGAAGTGAGCTTCGCGATGTCGAGAACTCAGGCAACCAGAGCACACCCGAACCGATGAATCCGAACATGAACCGACACGACGACAGTGTTCCGCCCCCGGCCCACACCGCCTCGGCGGTGGTGGCCGCGCGGGTCGACACGATCGACTGGACGCACGAGACGTTCGCGAGCGCGCTGACATGGATCGCCCAGGCACATGGCGAGCGCGAGGCGGTGGTCCATGGCGACACGCGCCTGACCTTCCGTCAGCTCGTGCAACGCATTCATGCGTTCGCCCGCGGCCTGATGTCGCTGGGTGTGGGGCCCGGCGAGAACGTGGCACTGTGGATGTCCGACAGCACGGAGTGGTTGATCGCACGCTGGGCCGTGCCGCTCATCGGCGCGGTGCTCGTGCCCGTGAACACCCGGTTTCGCGACAGCGACGTGGCGTATGTACTCAGCCAGTCGGAAGCCACCACGCTGATTGTTCAGGAGCGAGGCGGTTCGTCGGGGCGGGGCGTGCGCTACTTCGACATTCTCGCGCAGCTCGTGCCCGACTGGACCACGCAGCGGCGCGGCGCGTGGCAATGCGAGCGTATGCCGGCCCTGCGCCGCGTCATCGGCCTGCCCGATGAACGCACGTTGCACGCTGGCATGGAGAGCTTTCACGCCGTCGAAACACACGGAAAGAGCCGGTTGGACGACGGGACACTGGAGCGTCGTTTCGCAAAGGTGAAGGCCGACGACGTCGCCCAGATTCTCTACACCTCGGGGACGACCTCGTTCCCGAAGGGCGCGATGGTCCGCCACGGCGCATTGCTCGCCAACAACCACTACGCGGCGCAGTGTCTGCGGCTGACATCGCAAGACCGCTACCTCTCGTGCGTGCCCCTTTTTACCGCAACGGGTACGTTCTACACGCTGGCTATGGCGCTCTCCGGCGCGGCAATGGTCATTGCGGATCAGTTCTCGCCGAAATGCTTCTGCGAACTTGTCGAGCGTGAGCACATCACCGTCAGCTTCTTCGTCGACACCATCGTGCAGGACCTCAAGGCGTTCCCCGATATCGGGCAATACGACCTGTCGAGTCTGCGCACCGGCACCGGTGCGCCGCTGCCCACGGCGTCGTTCGAATGGGTCAGCCGCACGCTGGACGTGCCTGAACTTGTCAGCGCGTACGGCATGTCGGAGACGTCCAACGCGGTCGTGCGCACACGTTGGGACGATCCGTACGAAAAGCGCTCGCGCACGAACGGCCGCCCCGTGCGCGGAGTGAAAGTACGCATTACCGACATCGAGACCGGAAAGGAGCTGCCCGCCGGATCGATCGGCCAGATCTGCATTTCCGGCTACGTGGTCATGAAAGGCTACTACCGCATGCCGGATGAAGACCGCAAAACTATCGACGCCAGTGGCTGGCTGCTCACCGGCGACCTCGGCGAACTCGACAGCGATGGCTATCTGACGTATCGGGGTCGCGTGAAGGAGATGATTAAGCCCGGCGGCTTCAACGTCGCGACGCAGGAAATCGAAGTCTTCCTCAAGACCTATCCGGGTGTGCGACAGGCCGTCGTCGTGGGCGTGCCAGATGCACGTCTGGGCGAAGTGGGATATGCGTACGTCGAACGACAGGAGGGGGCCGAGATCTCGCCCTTCGCCCTGCAACAGTATTGTCGCGAGCACATTGCGAGCTACAAAGTACCGCGCTACGTGGAGTTTATCGATGTCTGGCCGCTGACCGGCAGTCAAAAGATCCGCAAGCTGGAGCTGCGCGATCGTGCCACGCGCAATCTCAAGGGCGACGACGAATCGACCAGCGCGACGGCCGATGGGGGAGCACACGCATGATTCGCTATCTCACGCGTCGCGTGGCGCAGTCGCTGATCACGGTATTGCTCGTCACGCTGGTCATCTTCCTGATCGTGCGGCTGATCGGCGATCCGACGCACCTGATGCTCCCGCCCGAGGCTACCGAGGCCGACCGCGCGCTGCTGCGTCACGAAATGGGGCTGGATCGTCCGGTGGCCTTGCAGTACGGCAGCTACCTCTGGCATCTGCTCCAGGGGCAACTCGGTATCTCCTACCGGTTCTCGCGTCCAGCACTCGACGTGGTGCTTGGCGCGCTTGGCCCGACGTTGCTTCTCACAACGTCGGCGCTCGGATTGGGCATTCTCGTCGGAGTGCCGCTCGGGGCCGTCGCCGCAGTGCGTCGCGGCGGCGCGATCGATCAGTGCGCCAAGCTCTTCGCCGTATTGGGGCAGGCCGCACCGCCATTCCTGTTCAGCCTGCTCTTCATCCGCCTGTTTTCCATTCAATTGTCGTGGTTCCCCACGAACGGCTACGGCACGTTCTCGCATCTCGTCATGCCCGCTGTGGCGCTGGGCTGGTATTCGGCCGCGGGGATCATGCGACTGACGCGGTCGAGTATGTCGGAAGTGCTCGACACGGAGTACATCAAGTTTGCGCGCATCAAGGGCGTGCCCGAGCGCACGATTGTCTTTCGACACGCGTTGCGCAATGCGCTGCTGCCGATGATTACATTCACTGCGTTGCAGTTCGGCATTCTGATGGGCGGTGCGGTGTCGGTCGAATTCATCTTCTCGTGGCCAGGCATCGGCCGCCTGATCCTCGATTCGATCTCCAATCTCGACTACACGGTCGTGCAGGCCGCCGTCACGGTCGGTGCGCTGATCTTCACCTTGCTCAACCTGGCGGTGGACGTGCTCTACGCCTACGTCGATCCGAGGATTCGTTATGCATGAGGTCACTCCCCAGGATTTGCAGCAACGCCCGGCCGAGGTCAGTGTGCCGGCGCCGCAGACGCGTGCGCGCCGTAGACTCTGGCGCGACGTACAGCTGTGGGTATGCCTGGCGCTTGCCGTGGCGCTGATCGTCGTCGCGCTGGCCCCGCAATGGCTCTCGCCCTACGACCCGAACGCGATCTCGCTGAGCGACATTCTCAAGCCGCCATCGGCGGCCCACTGGTTCGGCACCGATCAGTTGGGCCGCGACCTGCTGTCGCGTGTGATCTGGGGCTCACAGATTTCGTTGTATGTGGCGTTTTGTGCAGTGCTTATCGCAGGCATCTTCGGTAGCCTGTTCGGCATTGCTGCGGGCTATCTCGGCGGGTGGGTCGACGCCGTCGCCATGCGTATCGCCGATATCCAGCTGGCCTTGCCGGCGGTGATTCTCGCGCTGGTGCTCGTCGGCGCCATCGGGTTCAGCGTCTTCAATCTGGTGATCGTGCTGAGTCTGGCCAACTGGGCCCGCTTCGCCCGTGTCACCCGCGCCGAGGCGTTGTCGTTGCGCTCACGCGACTTCGTGCTGCTCGCCAAACTCGCGGGTGCGTCGCGCTTTCGCGTGATGTTTGCCCATATCGTGCCGAACGTGGTCAACACCTTCATCGTGCTTGCCACGCTTGACATCGGCACCATCATCATTCTTGAGGCGACGCTTTCGTTTCTCGGTCTGGGCGTTCAGCCGCCGACGCCGTCGTGGGGCGCCATGATCGCCGATGGCCGGGGCTACCTGGAAACCGCGTGGTGGATCTGCGGCATTCCCGGCATCGTACTGATGGTGACCGTGCTGCTGGCGAACCAGCTCGGCGACGCGCTGCGTGACCGGCTAAGCCCGACCATGTCGAGGGGGTGGTGATGACGGTACTCCTCGAAGCGAAGAATCTCACGACGATGCTGCGCGGCAAGCAGGGTGTCGTCACGGCGGTGGACAACGTGAGCCTGCGCGTCGAAGCAGGGCGCTCGCTGGCACTGGTCGGCGAGTCCGGCTCAGGCAAGAGCATGACGTGCAATACGCTGCTCGGACTGCTGCCGTCGAACGGTCGGGTCGTACAGGGGGAAGTGCGCTACAAGGGGCGCGATCTCACCCGGCTTTCGCATGCGGAAATGGCAAAAATTCGCGGCCGCGAGATCGGCATGATTCTGCAGGATGCCATGACGTCGCTCAACCCGCTGCTGACCATCGGCGACCAGGTTGCCGAGATCTTTCGCGTGCATCGGGGCATTCGCGACAAGGCCGAACTGCGCCGTCTAAGTGTCGATGTGCTCGAGCGCGTGAAGATTCCGGCCGCGCTGGAGCGTCTGGACAGCTACCCGTTTCAATTCAGCGGCGGCATGCGTCAGCGCGTATCGATCGCCATCAACATCGCGCTCTCGCCCCAATTGCTCATTTGCGACGAGCCGACCACTGCGCTCGACGTCACAGTGCAGCTCCAGATTCTCAAACTCCTGCGTGAGCTTCAGCAGCAACGCAACATGGCTTTGATCTTCGTCACGCATGACCTGCACCTGGCGTCGCAGTTCTGCGACGACGTCGCGATCATGTACGGCGGTCGCATTGTCGAATCGGGGCCGATTGCCGATGTGTTCGCGCGCCCGACGCATCCGTACACCGCAGGTTTGCTGCGTGCTGTGCCGTCGCTGGGACGCTACGAGAAGCGTCTTGAAGCGATTCCGGGGCAGCAGCCGGGCCTCACCGAGTGGCCTCAGGGTTGCCGGTTCGCGCCGCGCTGTCCGCTCGCGACGCAGCAATGCCGCGACCAGTATCCGGATTGGTTCGAGTGGCAGGGCGGGGCGCGCCGCAGCGCGTGCTGGCAGACCATGCAGATGTGGACTCAATCGGCCGCACCGCGCGGTAATGAGACTGGCGACGCCGATGCCGACGCCGCAGTGAATGGTGCAGCGCGCGTGCGCAGGGAGGTGGCGTGATGTCTCAACCGTATCTTTCGGTGCGCAATCTCCGGAAAACCTACGATGTGCGCCGCGGCTTGCTGGGTCGCTCACGGCCGCTGCATGCCGTGGCCGGCGTCACCTTCGACGTCGAGCCCGGTGCGACCTTCGGCCTGGTGGGAGAGTCCGGCTCCGGCAAGAGCACCATCGCCAAGATGCTGATGCTGGCCGAACCGGCAACGAGCGGCGAAGTCAAGGTCGACGGGCAAGACATCCAGCAACTGAGCGCACAGGCACGCGAACACTTTCATCGTGTGCTGCAACCCGTCTTGCAAGACCCGTACAGCGCGCTGAATCCGCGCACGCGCGTCGGCCGGATTATCGACGAGCCGTTGCGCATCCATCGCACGCTCGACAACGCCGGTCGCGTCCAGCGCGTCGACGAACTCTTGCGACTCGTCGGGCTGCCGAGCGCCGCAGGGCGCAAGTTCCCACATGAGCTGTCCGGCGGACAACGTCAGCGCGTGGCGATTGCCCGCGCGCTCAGTCTCAGCCCGCGCTGCATGATCCTCGACGAACCGGTTTCCGCACTCGATGTGTCGATTCAGGCCCAGATCTTGAACCTGCTCAAGGACCTTCAGGGCACGCTCGATCTGACCTATCTGCTGATCTCGCACGATCTGGCGGTCGTGGCGTACATGAGCCAGCGCATCGGGGTGCTGTACCTCGGCGAGTTCATGGAAGTCGCCGATACCGCGACGCTGATGCGAGGCGCGCGTCATCCGTATACGCAGGCGCTGATTGCGTCCGTCGACGCGCGTGGCGGCAGCGGCGAACAGGCGGTGGCCGGCGAAATTCCATCGCCGATGAATCCCCCGTCGGGATGCCCGTTTCATCCGCGTTGCCCGCATGCGGCAGCGCGATGTCGTGAGGAGAAGCCGGTCGCGCGGGAGATTGCGCCGCGCCACTGGGTGACATGTCATTTCGCGGAGACGATTCCCGTCGCGACAGCGAACACCGCTGCGCGCGCCATCGGCCCGAAAGCGATAGAAACCGCCAAGACCTCCGCTCCGGAAGCTCAGGCGGTCCCCTTTCAGGAGGCATCATGAATTTTGCGGAAACCCCTTCATTGTCCCGGCAGGGCAACCCCGAGGTGCTTGCCGCGCTGGAATCGGTCGTGAAAAGCCGCTTTCCGGCACGCGAGCGCGCGTATCACGACGCGGCGGGCATGCCGTTCGAGAACTTGCAGGACTTGTTCGAGCTCGGCTTGCTCACTGCCACCGTGCGTAAGGAGCACGGTGGCCTTGGCAGCAACGTCATGTCCTCCGATCCGGCCACATTCCTGCAAGCGATGCGGCGCGTGGCTCGTGTGTCACCGGGCACCGCACACTGCATGCAGGTACAGAACCACGTGGCGTGGGCACTCGACGAACTGGGCACCGACGCGCAGCGCGAGCGCTTCGTGAAGCCTATGACGCAGGGGATGAGCGTTTCCTCGTTCGTCGGCAGCGAGGCTGGGCGCAAGCATATGTACGTGCTTAAGACCACAGCGAAGCGGGTCGACGGCGGCTACATCGTCAACGGCAACAAGAACTATGCGACGAATGGCTATGAGAATGGCGTCGCCATCGTGTTCGCGACCATCGAAGGCGAAACCGAGTACTTCAAGTCGCACCTGATGGTCATCGTCGAGCCGGGAATGGAGGGACTCAGCGTCAATCACGACTGGTACCGCCCAACCGGCATGCGCGTGTGCCCGAGCCCGGAGATCTACCTGAACGACGTCTTCATCGACGAGCTCCACGTGCTCGGCGAGCCCGGCGTCTACCCCCGAGGACGCTGGCAGGGGCGCTTCCATCTCGGCTTCACGGCGAATTATCTCGGCATGATCGAAGGCGCTTACGAGTGGGTGCGTCAGAGTCTGGTCGAGCGTGGCCGGGGCAAAGATCCGTTCGTGCAGTTACGCATGGGCGAGGCGAAGACCCAGTTGCACGGGGCACAAGTCGTCTTCGAAAACGCCATCGACGCCTGGCGCACGGGTGATGTGCAACGCGCGGAACTGATCTCGATGCAAGCGAAATCGATCTGCGCGCATGCGGCACTGGAGATGTCGCACACGCTGATCATGCTGGCCGGCTCGACGGCGCTGTTCGACGAGTTCCCGCTGGCGCGTCTGATTCGCGATCTGAACACGCACATCCTGCACGTCGGGCACGACAAGACGGCCCAGATCGTCGGTGCCGCCGAACTGGGCGAGTCCTTCGATTCGACGTTGCAGCGCTGAGCCTCGCGCTTATACGTCGGATAAAACCGGCCCCCTCCCGTCAACCAAGACTTCGAGAGTTTTCATGGATTTTCAGCTCACCGAAACGCAGCGCGAACTGATCGATGCCACCGAAAAGTTGTGTCGTCAGTTACTCCCGTTCGCCAAGGAGGCGCATGAGGCCGAGACCAAGGGCGACTTCGCGCCGTTGCAACGGCTACGCCGACAGATGGCCGAAGCCGGATTGCTGGCGTTGAACATGCCACAGGAGTATGGCGGCGTGGGCCTGCCGCTGCTGGAGACCCTGCTACTGATCCAGACCATTCAGCGTGTCGACTCCACGCTGGGCGGTCTGGCGCACCGCACCTCCACCGGTGCCATCGGCGCCGTGCTGGAGCTGGGCACGCAGGCGCAGAAGACGCGTTTCGTGGGCGGCGTCGCACGCGGCGAGATCGGCGTGTCGATCGGCATTACCGAACCGGATGCCGGATCTGCCGCCACGGCAATGAAGACGCGCGCGCGCATCGAGGGCGACGACGTCATCATCAATGGCCAGAAGATCTTCATCAGCGCCGCAAAAGGGCATCACTACACGATGCTCTATTGCCGCTTCGGCAACACCGGCCGCGCGAGCGACATCGGCGCGATCATGGTGCCGCACGATGCTCCCGGATTCTCGTGCAGCGGCGGGACGTTGAATATGGCTGGCGAACGGCAGTACGAGCTGTACTTCGACGACTGTCGCGTGCCGAAGGCCAACATCCTCGCCGAGAGTCGTGCATTTGCGAAGCTGATCAGCGTGTACAACGTGGAGCGGCTGGGCAGCATCTCGCGCATGCTCGGCTCTGCGCAGGCGGCGTTCGAATTCGCGTTGCATTACGTGCAGGAGCGCAAGCAGTTCGGCCGCGAACTGGCCGACTTCCAGGGTTTGCAATGGATGCTGGCCGACATGAAGGTCAAGCTCGAAGCCGCCCAGATGCTGACCTACCGCGCGGCATCGAACACCGCAAGCGGACTGCCGTCGCCGCTGGAGACGTCGGTGGCAAAAGTCTACGTCGCGCAGGCCGCGAAGGAAATCTGCGACGACGCGATTCAGCTTCTCGGCGGCTATGGCTACATGGCGGAGTATCCCGTCGAAGGGTTGTATCGCGAAGTGCGCGGCGGATCGATTTACGGCGGCACCTTGCAGATTCATAAAAACATGATCGCCGGGCATCTGCTTGGCCGCAAGAACAGCCAGTGGGCACCGACGTCCGGGGAGTCAGGCGAATGAAAGCCAGTGCGCTTGCCGACCGGGAGCCGGTCATCGTCGACGTCGTGCGCACGCCTGTCGGGCGTCGCAATGGCGCGCTCAGGGAATGGCATGCTGCGGCACTGCTTGCTCAGGTCCTGAGTGCCGTGCTGGTGCGCAACGGTGTGCCAGCAGGCGATGTCGACGACGTGGTCGCCGGATGTGCGACGCAGGTGGGCGAACAGGCGGGCAACATTGCCCGCACCGCGTTGCTGATGGCCGACTTCCCGGTAACGGTACCGGGAACGACCGTGCAACGAGCCTGCGGATCGTCGCAGCAGGCCATTCACTTCGCCGACAACCTGATTCGCAGTGGCACGTGCGATGTGGTCATCGCCGGTGGCGTCGAACTGATGTCCACAACGCAAGGCGGGAACGACGATACACGTTACGGACGCCGGTATCCCGAGTCGCTGGTGGAGCGGTTTTCGATGCCCTCTATGGGCATTGCAGCCGAGCGCATCGCCGAGCACTGGAAGCTCGGACGTTCCTATCTGGACGAACTGGCGCTGCGCAGTCATGCGCTGAGCGCAGCGGCGCACGACGCCGACCGGTTTTCGCGCCAGCTTCTACCCGTAGCCGGGGCCGACGGCCAGCCGCTCACACGGGACGAAGGGGTACGGCGCGATACCTCGTTGGAAAAGCTGGCCTCGCTAAAACCGTCGTTTCGTGAAGACGGCAAGGTAACCGCAGGCAACGCCAGCCAGGTGTCCGACGGCGCGGCAGCCATTCTGCTGATGACGGCGGCGAAGGCGCGTGAGTACGGCTTGCGTCCGCGTGCCGTATTGCGTGCGCAACTCGTGGTCGGCGTCGATCCGGCGATGATGCTCACCGGCCCGATTCCGGCGACACAGCAGATTCTTGCGCGCGCCGGGCTTGCCCTCGAGGACATCGATCTGTTCGAGATCAACGAGGCATTCGCGTCGGTGCTGGGCGCGTGGCTTGCCGAGATAAAGCCCGATCTCTCGCGTGTGAATGTGAATGGCGGCGCCATCGCAGTGGGGCATCCGCTCGGGTCGACGGGCGCGCGCCTCATGGCGGGGTTGGTCGACGAGCTGGAGTTGCGCGGTGGCCTGTACGGGTTGCAGTCGATGTGCTGCGGCGGCGGACTTGGCACGGCGACCATTGTCGAACGTGTCGAGTGAGGCGGCCCGCGAGCGACGAATGAGGAGCGTGACGATGACAGAGATCGACCATTCGCTGATTGGCACGAGCGCACCGCCGTTTCTGGTGGAAGTCGAACGCGGGGCGATTCGCAAGTTCGCTGACGCGATCGGAGACGGCAACCCACTGTATCGCGACGACGGATTCGCGCGTCGACATGGCTACGACGGCATCGTGGCGCCGCCAACGTTTCCGACCTGCTTTCGCGCCCCGCAGGATCCGCCCTGGATGGCGACGCTGGACCGGCGTCGCATCGTCGCCGGAGAGATGGGATTTCACTACGTTCAGCCCATCGTGGCCGGCATGCGTTTCGAATGCCGCCTCCAATTCGTCGGCGTCGACGAAAAGACAGGCGCGCGAGGTGCAATGTCGCTGATGCGCCAGGTGATGTCTGGCTACCTGATAGGCGACGACGGCGTGGCTCGGGAATGCGTATTCACGGTGCGTCGCACCACCGTCTATCGATCGGCACAGCAAGTCGCGTCGGGGAGTCTGGCATGAACGAGAAACTTCTATTGCAGGCGCGCGTGGGCGACACCTTCGCGCTCTCGATACCGGCGGTGACGACCACGCAACTGGTGAGATACGCGGGGGCATCGGATGACTACAACCGTATCCACTACGACCAGCGCTATGCGCAAGAGGCTGGCCTGGGCGGCGTGATCGCCCACGGCATGCTCACAATGGGATTCATGGGGCGCGCGGTATCGGACTGGGCGGGCCCGGCGGCGACCATCGTCGACATCGAGGCGCGCTTCAATGCACCGGTGCGACCGGGTGACGTGGTCGTCGTGACGGGCACCGTGGCAGACAGCGCCCCCGGCAGCGACGGACGTCAGCGTCTGCGATGCGAGATCGTAGCGCGCGTCGGCGACAAGACGGTCGCCAGTGGAGCCGCAGTGGTGGCCACGACGTTGGCGCACTAAAGGGATTGCAAGCGCTGTCGTGCGTCGGCGACGCCGGGCACGATGAACAAAGATCGTTTTGACGTTTTTCGAGGAGGCTTCCGTGACTACCCCGTTCGATGCCAGCCACTTTCGTCACGCGTTGGGGCGCTTCGCCACCGGCGTGACCATCGTCACGACCACTATGCCCGACGGCACGCCGGTGGGCCTGACGGCGAACTCATTCAATTCCGTGTCGCTCTCGCCGCCGCTCGTGCTCTGGAGCATCAATAAGCGCTCGCGCAGTCTGGAGGTATTCGAGACCTCGGGACGCTTTGCGATCAATGTATTGTGTGCGGATCAAATGCCGCTCGCAGCTCGGTTCGCGTCTCCGGTGCCGGATCGCTTCGAAGGGGTGGAGTGGCGCAGCGGCCGTGGCGGCATGCCGCTCTTCGACGGGTGTGTGGCGTGGTTCGAATGCGATCTCGCCTTCAAGTACGAGGGCGGCGACCATTTCATCTTTGTCGGTGAGGTGATGGATCTTCATCACTGTGACCGGGTGCCGCTGCTCTATGCGGGCGGGGCTTATGGGGTGCCCACGCCGCACCCGGATATTGCGCTGGGCTGATGGAGGGGCGGCGAGCGATTCGCCGCGCCTCGCCGCGTTACTCCCAGAGGAGCGATTCGGCGTCCAGCTTTTTTTCCAGCGCGCGCACTTCTTTTTGCAGGAGTCTGGCCATCTCGATGCGTCGTTCGCCGGAAAGCCGCGATTCGATGGCCGCAATGCTGATCGCCGCATACGGCGCACCCTGACGCGGCCGGATCGACAACCCGATGGCCGACACGCCCGGCAGCACATCTTCCTCGTTAATCGCATAGCCAGCGTCCGTCGACGCCGCAATCGCCTTTTCCAGTCGCGACTGTGTGAAATTGCCGAACGTATTGAGGCGTCCTGCATTGGTCGACATCACACGCTCGCGTTCGTCGGGTGGCAGCGAGATGAGCAGGGCCAGACTGCCCGCACCGACACCCAGCGGGCGTCGACCGCCAATTTCAAGCGTGCGCGTCTGAATCGGGTAGCTGCCTTCGAGCAGATCGATGCAGACGGCGTCAAGGCCGCTGCGCACCATCAGGAAGACGGAATCGCCCGACTTGTCGGCCAGTGTTTGCAGTGTGGGCTGACAAAGCTCGCGCAAGCTGAAATGCGGCGACGCTGCGAGCCCCAGTTCGTAGACGACGTGGCCGAGATGATAGTGCCGTGTCTCCCGGTTTTGCATCAGCATGCCCTGCGCGACAAGTCCCTTGACGATACGGTGGGCGGTCGGACGTTCGAGCGAGAGCGCGTCGGCGATGTCGGACAGGCGCAACCCCTTCATGCCGTGCGCGGCGATTTCGCGCAGAACGGTCACGGCCCGATGAACGCTCTGAGTGCCGAGCGGCGGTGCGTTGCCGGCGGGCTTTCCAGTGACCTTGCCCGCGGCTTTCACCGGTTGGCCGGAGGCGCTCGCCTTGGCTTTCGGATTGGCGGACTTGGGCACTATTTCGACGCTTTTCGTGGGCACGATGAAATGGAGCAGGGGAGTGAGCGCAATATCGAGATCCTACTATATCGGCGCAGCCGAATGTGGCGCGAAAACGTCGACCGGAGTATCGTGACCGACTGCACAAAACATCGGCGCCGATCCCCCTTCGGACGCCGTCAGGATCAGGAGACACGCGGTGCGCAAGACAAGAATTGCCGGACTAGGACTGTGCCTTATGACGATGCTTTCCGCGCCAGCCATGGCGCAAACCTCAACGGACACCACGGCGGCGGCCGCGCCTCAGCGAGACGCGTTTTTCTGGCTGGGCGAAATCAACAAGGCGTCGCTTGTCATCAACACCCGACAGGGTTTGCTGGATGCGAAGCTTGCGCCGCACATCGCTCAGGGACTCGATACGGTGCTGCGCGCAGGCGATCAGCCCGGCGGCGCGCGTCCGGATCTGGTGATCACGTTCGAGCCGTTGTTGATCAAGGCGGCGGGCGTCGAAGCGACACTGCTGCATGCGGGACGCTCCAGTCAGGACATGCTCGCGACGGTGCGCGCTGCGATGTATCGCGATCGGTTGCTTGTCCTTGCCGCGCAATTGCGCACGACGACGGCGACGCTTCGCCGGCTCGCGCAACAGTACGAATCGACCGTCGTGCCCAACTACACGAATGGCGTCGCAGCGCAGCCGAATAGCTACGGGCACTATCTGTTGGGTCACGTGGCCGGATTGCAGCGCGACGCTCAACGTCTGCATGAGCTATATGCACGAGTGGATCTGTCGCCGATGGGCACCACCGTGCTCAATGGCACGAGCTGGCCGCTCGATCGCGACAAGATGGCGCACGCGCTCGGTTTCGCCGACAAGGTCGACAACGCGTACGATGCCGCCCAGATCGCGGCGACGGATCTGCCCGTGGAGATTGGCGCACTGGCGACGAGCATTGCGCTGCACACGTCGTCGTTTGTGCAGGATGTGATGGTGCAGTATGCGCAACCGCGTCCGTGGATCTTGCTGCGCGAAGGCGGCGGTAACACGTACGTCTCAAGCGCCATGCCACAGAAGCGTAACCCCGGGCTGCTTAACGACACCCGCACGGCGGCGTCGATGGTCGTGACGCTGGGTGTCGGGCGTGCGATCACCGCGCACAACATCCCGCCCGGGATGAGCGATGCAAAACACATCGACGAAAACATGGCGGTGCTCGACAAGACGACGGCGCTGCTCAAGCGCTGGGATCGTGTACTCAACGCACTGGTGATCGATCCGCAGCGCGCGCTCGACGAACTCGACAGCGACTGGACAGCGTCGCAGGAAATCGCCGACGTGCTGATGCGCGACTACGGACTGCCATTCCGCGTGGGACATCACTTTGCGTCGGAGATCGTCGATTACGCCAAGGCCCACGACTTGCGTCCGAGTCAGTTCCCGTATTCGGAAGCGCAGCGTATCTTCAAGCAGACGCTCGCGGAGATGAAGGTCAGCGGGGGAGACCTGCCGATGAGCGAAGCGCAATTCCGTGCGACGCTCGATCCGGTCGCCATCGTCAAGCATCGTGCAACGTCCGGTGGCCCGCAACCGGCCGAGATGAAGCGCATGCTGGCGCGCACCGATAGCGAACTGAGCGCCGACGGCAAGTGGATCGATACCCATCGTCAGACGATCGATCGGTCGCTCGCGTCGCTGGACGGGGATTTTCGGAAGTATTTGACGGCGAACTGACGCACCGGAGGCGGATACCGCTATCACCAGCGAACCGTCTGCCCCCGGTAATCCCGATACTCCAGCCCCGGCCGGCCGCGCTTCGCCAAAAGCACGTCCACGACGCCGGGGACACTTTCTTCAATCGACAGGCGTCCCTCGGGGCCCCCCAACTCGGTACGCACCCAGCCCGGCGCGATCAGTAGCATGGCGCGCTGTGTGTTCGTTGCCTGACGTGCCGCAAAGCTGCGCATGAACTGGTTCAGCGCAGCCTTACTGCCGCGATAGAGTTCGCGCTGGCCGGATTCGTTATCCGCGATACTGCCTTGCCCCGACGACATGATGCCGATGAGGCCATCCGTGGGCACGAGGCCACATAAGCTTTCCACGACCCGCATCGGACTGAGCGCATTGGTGATCATGAGGTCCACGAAGTCGTCGGTCGAGACTTCACCGATGGTCTGCGTCGGATCGGGGTTCGTCGTTCCCGCATTGACGAAGAGAATGTCGAATCTCCGGCGACCGAGCCGCTCCCGCAAGGCCGCGATCTGCTCCGGGCGCGTGATATCGAGTGTCTCGATGTCGACTTGATCCGGGTGCGCGGCGGCCAGATCGTGAAGTCGTGTGCCATGGCTGCCGGCCCGTACGGTCCCCATAACGCGCCAGCCGCGCTTGACGAATTCGACGGCCATCGCATGCCCGAGGCCGCGCGATGCGCCAACGAGCAAAATGGTGGGCACAGGGTTGATGGATGTTTGCATGGTGTTCTCCCTTGACTGGTTGACCTGCTGAATTCTCCAGCGCACCCTCGGGTTGCACAAGACGCCTCACCTGCAATCATGGTTTGCGTCAAACGCCATGCATCACAGCATTTGGATTATCCTGAGCGAATGTCACGAATCGACCTCAATCTTCTGACGGCGCTGGATGCCCTGCTGAGCGAACGTAGCGTTACGAAAGCCGCCGAGCGCATGAAAGTCAGCGTGTCCGCCATGAGCCGGACGCTCACCCGCTTGCGCACGACAACCGGTGATCGTCTGTTGCTACAGGCAGGGCGAACACTCGTGCTGACGCCCTACGCGGAGCGCCTGAGCCAGCGCATCCCGGCACTGGCCCGCGAAGCCGAAGCGGTGCTGAGTCAGGCCGAATACCGATTTGATCCGGCGACGCTCGAACAACGCTTCACTTTGCGAGCGGGCGAAGGGTTCATCGACTTGCTGGGCGCGGCGCTGGTGGAACAGATTCATCGCGCGGCGCCGGGTGTGCAATTGCGCTTCGCCCCCAAGCCGGACTGGAATGCCCAGCCGCTGCGGGAGGGGTTGATCGATCTGGAAATTGGCGTTGTCAAAGTGTCGGCACCGGAGGTGCGTGCGCGTCGGCTCTTTCGCGACCGGTATGTCGGCGTGTGCCGCAAAGGGCATCCGTTGCTGCGCAAGAAGCAGATCGCCATCGAGCGATGGCTGGCGTATGGCCATGTGATGGTTTCGCGCACGGGTGACGCGGAAAATCCGATCGACGCGGCATTGGAATTAGATGGGCAAAGGAGGGCGCTGCCCATCGTCGTACCGTCCTACACAAGTGCGATGCAACTGGTGCGGCAATCGGATCTGCTTGCCGTCGTTCCTCAATCCTGTCTGGGCAATTCGCATTTACCAAACTACGCGGCAGAACAGGGCCTGCAATCATTTGTCCTGCCAATCGAAACACCGGCGTTCAACGTGTCGGCCATCTGGCACCCACGTCTCGATCACGACCCCGCGCAGTGCTGGCTCCGCGCCCAAGTGCTTGCGGTTTGTGGCGAACTTTATCCCGGTTAAGCGCACGTCGGACTGCGTGCTAAGATTCGCCGTCCATTGCCTCGCGGCCATGCCGCCCCGCCAACATGCAGGAGTTCGCTCCCCAGGTTCCGGAACATACGGCTGAGGCCGACGTCACGTCAGACGGTCGGCATAGCGAGTCGGCGCAGGCAATGATCGATCAGCGTCCCGCCGCAACCGTGCAGCGAAAAATTGGCGCGATCGCCGACAGTAGCCCGCGAGGACAGTCTCAATCTGCGCTGGCTCACCTCATCGACGTCAGTCCGAGAACCCGCCAGCACAAGGCCATGACAGCCGTGATCGATCGCGGTTCGTCGCCGGAGCCCCCCCTCGCAGAATCATCCGGTGACACGGTTGCCGCTTCGGCATCGGATGCCGGTTCCCCGGCAGCAGAGAACGGCAACGGATTGCCACGGCAATTGAAGGCGGGTATCGAAGCACTCTCCGGTGTGTCGATGGATGGTGTCGAAGTGCATCGAAACTCATCGCAACCGGGCCAGTACGACGCCCACGCATACGCTCAGGGACATCGCATTTTTCTCGGCGCAGGACAAGAACACCATTTGCCTCACGAAGCCTGGCACGTGGTTCAGCAGAAGCAGGGGCGTGTCGTCCCGACGATGCAGTCCGGGGATACGGCGATAAACGACGACCCCGCACTCGAGCAAGAGGCCGATGCGATGGGTGATCAGGCAGTGCAATTGGCTGCGAAGTCCCGACCGTCAGCCGAGGCGAATCCGCCTCGGCTGTTGACGGCCACGGCCAACGCGCCGATTCAGCGCGTGCTGCGCATCACCCGGTCGACCGTTCCCCAATTCACCGTCCTCAAATACCGCCATTTTCAGTCGCTGCGCAAGCGTTACATGAAAGAGGGCGGGCCTCAACTGGAAATCCCGACCTGGCTCAGGCTCAAGGCAATGGCAGCGTCGAAGCAAGTCTTCGAATACAACGAGTGGGGCGACGCCATCGAGGCGGCGACCGGCATGTCCGATCAGGGGATGGAGGCGGAAGCGGCGCGGCATCGGCGACACGATGAGTACCAGGCCAAAGCGAGTCGTGGCATCGGATTCATCAACCAGTTTGGCACCGCAAAAGGCAACTCGGGGGCTGCAGAGGCATGGTATTCGCCGCAAGCACTGACAGCGTTGCTCGCAAAGGATCCGATGTGCCAGACCTACGGTGACCGATTGGGGGACATTATTGCGATGCTCCCACCCGGCACTTCGTATAACCGGACAACGCTGGGAAGTGCGCTATACGACATCAATGAGAGCATGCAAGGCAAAGTCGGACATACCAAAAGGACGATGGTAGGGACCTCTTGGTACACCGACCCGGAGTTGATCACTGCGCTGCAGAATGATCGAAACGTGAAGTATCGCGATGGGCTTCTCAAGTATCGAGGGGATCGCGTCAAATTCGGCAGCATGACCGAGCTTTACGCAACGATGCTGTCGAACGAGGCACAGGCGAAGAGAGCTGCGCTTCTCAAGCAGCGCGAAGAAGAAGCCAAAGCCCGACGTCTTGAGGAAGCGGAGCAGATTCGCCGCCGCAACGCGCGCCCGACCTCGATGGAAGCGCATATAGAGAAGTCGGAGGAAATCGAGCAGGAAATCGGTAAGAAAGCGGCCAAGCACGAAACCAGCCTGTCGGCGGCACAAGCCATGGCGAATCAGGTCACCCGTTTCATCGATATGTACCACGAGGAGACAAGTCCCGAGACCAACCTGTACGCCCGGATCGGCACTGACAACAGAGAAACGTCAGGGGCTGTCGGCGTGGTCCCTGAGACCGTGCGCGAGGCTGTTGCCAACGGCACGCTTCAGGAAAAACTGACCCACATCCTCAACTTCCGGCATATCTTCGAGGAACTGCTGCTGGGCAAGAACAAGGAGGCGGCGCTTAAGGTAGCGAAGGCGTGCAACTTCAATCCCAAGCTGCTCGAGTTGGTCGAAAAAGGGGAAGCCAACAAGGATTTCGAAGGGCTGCAAAAGCTCAAAGAAGTGTCCCTGACCAAAGAGCGCAAGCCCGTCACGCGAAATACGCAAACGATAGGCGAGCTCGGCATTGACTTTAGTCCCCGCGAACAGGCGCTCTGGGACGATGAGAATGTGCCTGAGTTCGGCATCGGCCACACAACTGTCACACCGCAACGCACCGAGTTGTCGTGGGTGGACAATACGTTGCGTGCTGGCTTCCCAGTGAAATCCGGCCCGTCGACGCACACCTATGAATTGTTCGAGACCTTTGAACTGCTGGGTATTCAGAATGTGCCACTGGAGAGCGTGAAGCACGCAGCGATCGGCTATCTTTTGCCGATCGGCGCGCACAGTCTCCAGGAAATCCAGCATACAGCCGAGCTATTCGGTGCAGACAAACAGAAGTCGTCGGCGCTTTATGGCCGGACCCGAAGAGCGCTCCAATTGGGCAACGCCCTGGCTGGCAAGACCGGAGGCCAGGTATACGCCGCGCTGCGTTCGGCAACCACAGGAACGCCCGAGCAAAAGCTGGCAGAAGCGCACCACACCGTGTTGAGCAATGGCTACGTGTTCATTGGCTATCACGGGACGGATTCGAAAGCATTCGACAGCATCCTCAACACCGGCTTCGACGAAAATTTCGAGAAACGAGATAAAACGGATCCCTGGCGCGGCATCTATTTCGCGCCGACGATTGGCGTGGCTCAGGGGTATCTGAAGAAGGATACGGATCGGCTGCTGCGCGTCTACGCCCCTGCCGCTGTTGTCGCCACATGCGTTCAGGCGCGACTGCCACTCGACGACATCCTCTCTCATGGGGAATTGGCGAACCGTCTGAAGATGAAGGAATTCATTCCGAACAAAAACGATCACATCATCGTCGGGCGCGAAAACTCGCATGCCGATAATGAAACGCAGGCCAATTCGCTGGAAGCTGTGCTCAGTTGGAGTGCGGCACTTCAGTGCATCGTGCTCCCGTCGCTGCATAGCAATACCGGACGGTCCGAACACGAAGATCAAATGGCCGACGACGTTCGGCTGTCCTCCGTGCTTGCATTCGAGACGCTGCATTCGAGCGGAGGCCATCAGATCGACGGGGCGCCGGGCAAGGAGCGTGTCGATCCGGCCAAATGGAAGCCGAGCGAGGACAACGAGGCGGGCACCCAATGGGAGGCCGGTAAGGACGACTATCTCGCAAAGGCACCGCCAGGTGCGCCGGACCGTCGCGAGATCGAAGTGCTCAGGCGTCTGGGTCTGGCCGTGCAGTTCGGCATGACGTGGGCCGACGTCAACGCGAAGAGCATGCCCGGGCAGATGAACGCCTGGACGATCTCCGAGATGATGAGCGTGGTGAAAGATTTGCCGGAAGACTCTCCCGCATGGCGCGACTTCGTCACCAAAGTGGTCTCGGCACGTGACCACTCCGAGGTGTTGCCTGGCGTGTATCTCTCCGGATGGCAGTCTGCCGTCGACAAGGATTGGCAGAAGAAGCACGTGAAAGCGGCTTTGAATTGCTGCCAGTTCAAGTTCGACTATGCCGAAGGCGTGACGCCCGCCGAGGTGAACGTCACAGGCTACAGCAACGGCCTTTTCGAGTGGACATCGAATTGGATCGCCGACGAGCATCGCAAGGGTCTGCTGGTGCACTGTGTCGAAGGCAAGAACCGCAGCGCCACGGTCCTGAGCGCCTACATCATGAAGGCACTACGCTTCGATGCCATGCGCGCGGCACGATTCGTCATGTCGAGACGGCCATGGGCGGAGCCCGACATCGGCGCTTTGCTCAATTGGGAGGCGTATCTGCTCAAGCTTGGCCATTTGACGGTGGCCAGCACGCTTTACCCACAGTCGTCGGACGTACAGACGACGAACAGCAGCACCGTCAAGGGCACCGGTAAATCGTCGGAAAAATCGGAAAAAACCAGCGGCACGACCGGCGTCGAACCGGAGTGGCCGGGTATGCAGGAGGCGATTCTCGCCAGTCTTTCCACGGAGGTCAGCCCGCTGTCCCCGGTGGGGCCTGGCAACACCGTCGGGCTGAACCAATACATGGCGCTGCACGACGCATCGGGACGCGGCAACAACTGCCTGATCTACTCGATTGCCGGCGCGATGGGGCAAAACCCGTCGCATGAAGAAGTGGCCCGGATCGGCACACTGATCCGGGGAGAACGTCAGGTCGGCGGCGGTTATCGAGGCGTAGGCGTAGAAGGCAACGGTTTTCTGAACGCGCAGGCGGTGCCTCGAATTCTGACAGAGCTTAACGGCACCGGGCGACGCGTTGTCCTGATCGATACCACGGGCCGTGTGGAATCCGAGTTGGTGGCCGGCACGCCTACTTACTCTGCAGAAATCGTCAACGCGGGCGGGGGCAATACGCTTTACATCATCAATCAGCGACTGATCCATTTCGGATGGGGCGTACCCAATCATGCTGTCGCGGACCGGGTCTTCCGCAATGAAGCGGGCGACGGCAACCGCTGGATTCAGTTTCAATAGCGACTTATGCGGCGCTTCGCTATAAGAATCGCGACGACCGAAATCACACCGATGACCGACACCGCAGCGATAAAAATGCCGGGGGCAGCGTGGTCTCGCGTGAGGCCGGTCAGCAACGAAGTCACGAGCGGCGTAAATCCCCCGAGCAGTGCGGCAGCCGCGTTGTAGGAAATTGCGAGCCCGCTGAACCGTAGATTCGTCGGAAACAGGTCGGCGGCAAACGAACCGAACGTCCCGGCAATCAGCGATACGATCAGTGCCGCGGCACCAAAGAGCAGATAGGGATTGATGACACCGCTCCCCACCGACACGTAGAACGGATACCCGCCCACCGCGATCATCACAGCCCCGATCAGGTAGAGCGTCGGCTTTCCGACGAAGTCGCTGAGATAACCCACGATCACGATAAAGACCGACAGAATGGCGATGGAGAACATCACGAGTTTGCTTGCCACGTCAGCCGAATACATCGCAACCTGCGTCAGATAAGGGACCATCGCGACGCTCAGCAGCGCAATGAGCGCCTGATTGAGCCCGACGATGCCAATGGTGGCGATGACCTGAAACCAGTGACGCTGCAAGACTTCGACTGCCGGAAGCTTCGTACGCTTTTGCTGTTTGATCGACAGGAAGAGTGCCGTCTCCTTAAGTCCGCTGCGCATCAGCGCACCCGCCGCCCCGAGTCCACCGCCCACGAGGAATGCCGCCCGCCATCCATAGGCCAGCATCTCCGCGTCCGTGAGCCACGCATGCAAGCCGATGCTGACAATCGCGGCCAGCAGGCTCCCCGAGTTCACGCAAGCAAACATGACACCGCAAGCCAATCCGCTTTTCCTGGGGGCCGACTCGACGACGTAGGCAATCGCGCCGGGCAACTCGCCGCCGATACACGCCCCCTGTAGAAACCTTAATAGGACGAACGCGATGCTCGCCGTCACGCCAATCGACTGATAGGACGGCATGAGTGCCATGCCTGCCGTGGTGACGGTCATCAGCACGAGCGAAAGCTGGAAGGCCAGCCGACGTCCGAACCTGTCTCCGATGTGGCCAAGCACGACGCCGCCGAGCGGGCGCGCGAGGTAGCCCACGGCGAACGCGGCAAACGTGGCGATCATCGACGTCGCCCCGTTGCCCGTCGGGAAGAAGGACTTCGCCACATAAGGGGCGAAGATTCCGTACACGATGAAGTCGTAGAACTCCAGTCCACCACCCACGCTTGCCAGGAGAATCGTCCGCCAGTCGACCGGCTTTTCGGACACGTCCGCCGCGCCGCGCGTCAACGTCTGATCGTCTAACACCATGTCATTTGCTTTCATTTGACGCTTCCTGTCTGCCGTGTCGTATGCGCTTCGATGCGCTTGTCGTTATCTGCCAACAAATCGAGCCTTGCCGTTACGCCATCCCCACAGCTTTCGATGCGATCAAAACGGCTTGCAATCGACGCTCCCGGCGCGTCGTGGTGGACGCTTTGAGTCGCTCGACGACGGCAGCGGGGGCTGTCTCGGGGACGCCCGCCTGAAACGGCGGCTCCGGGTCGTATTCGATGAGCAGTTGAATGCCCTGTGCGACCTCAACGCCCGCCAGTTCACCGACGACTTTGAGCGCCATGTCGATGCCGGCCGTCACGCCGCCCGAGGTAAAGAAGCGACCGTCGATCGTCATTCGATCGCGGCTGGGGATCACGCCGAAGTGCGTCAGGAATTCGACGGCTTGCCAATGACAGCTGGCGCGGCGGCCGGTCAGACATCCGGCGGCGGCGAGGAGCAGAGAGCCGGTACAAATACCGAACACGTAACTGCTGTGGGCGGCCTGCGTCCGCACGAACGCGACGATGGCCGGGTCGAGCATGGCGTCGTCTACGCCAGGGCCACCGGGCACGACGAGCAGGTCGTACTGGGGGGCGTTCTCGAAATCGATCGTCGGCGTGAACGCAAACCCTTTGCCGCAGAGCACCGGCGACATCGTCGGGGCGACGAGATCCACCGTCCAGCCGGGCACGGCGCTCAGGACTTCCAAAGGCCCCGTCATATCGAGCTGGGTCATGCCCGCAAACATCACCACACCCACACGAAGTTGCGCATTCGTCATAACATCGGTCTCTCGTCGAAAGTGAACGATCCGATTCTAGGTAGCGAGGAATGGAAAAAATCTCAAATACCCCGCCTTTTCCGTCACCGCCACCGCGCAACGTCGTTTTTCTTGTCTATGACGGGTATCAGCCACTCGATCTGGTCGGTCCGATGCAGGTCTTCGCACTGGCGAATCGCGACGTTCTCCAACCGCCATACGTACTGACGACGATTACGGCGACACCCGGCCGGGTGCATGCCAGCGCAGGCCCGGATATTCTGGTGGACGAAGGGCTAGAGCGCCTCGCGCGAGCGGATACGGTCATCGTGCCGGGCGGTCCCGGTGTCGATAAGGCCTGCACCGACGTTGCCATCACCGACGCGCTTTCCCTTGCACAACCCACCGTCCGGCGGCTCTGCTCGGTGTGTACCGGTGCCTTTCTGCTGGCGGCCGCTGGCGTGCTGGACGGGCGTCGCGCGACGACCCATTGGGGGCGGTGCGATGCACTTCAGGCCGCTTATCCCCGAATCGCCGTCGAAACGACACCGATCTTCGTCAACGACGGCAATGTCTGGACCTCGGCGGGGGTCACGGCAGGCATCGATCTCGCGCTCGCACTTGTTGAAAGTGACTGCGGCTACGGCGTTGCGGCATCGATCGCAAAGAAATTAGTGGTTTATCTGAGACGCCCGGGCGATCAGGCGCAATTCAGCGAAACTCTGTTGATGCAGGAAAGCACCGGCGCACAGGCGTTTTCAGCGCTGATGACCAAGGTTTCCGTCAGCCCGAATAAGCGGTGGAGTGTGGATGAACTGGCTGCGGAAATGGGCCAGACGCCGCAAACGTTTCAGCGACGTTTCAAGCTGGCCATGGGATGTTCACCGTACGCTGCCGTACAGGACGTACGGCTTTCGCGAGCCAGATTGATGCTTGAAACGACAACCAGCGGCATTTCACTGATCGCTGACCGATGTGGATTCACGTCGGAAGAGCAAATGCGCCGGGCTTTCCAACGGAAGTTCGGATTGCCGCCTGCGGCGTTTCGGAGTCATTTTGGAATCGAGGGGTGAGGGCGGGCAGGAACGCATCCCCCCCGATGTTCGGAAAAGTGATTGCTATATTGCGTATTTTTTAGATAGGAATGCACCATGCCCAAAAAGAGCGATGGCGAAGTACAAGCTGAAATCAGCGCGTTGACGGAGTTGCTGCCGCAACTTCCGCAGCGCGCCCGGCAGGCAGTCCAAGCCGCCATTGACGTGCTGCGGGACGACCTGACGGACGACGCCATCCATGAGAAGTTCGAGGAGGGCACCGAGGAGTTTGAGGACGCATTGACGGCATGCATGTGGCGAAAAGGCGTCGCGGGTAGCGACGCGCTTTCGGCGTGGTATCGCGAGCTGATGTGACGGAAGACACGACACTCAGCTCAATTTCCGAATCAATGGCGGCTTCCAGGAGCCGTCGAGAATAGCTTGTTTCCCCCAATACGCTCGGATGTACAAAGAGAATTTGCCATTCGGTGCAGGTAGCCAGTTGGCGACCTTATCGCCACCGGGCGACTTGGCACCCGCATACAAGGACAACGAGCCATCTGCGTTGCGCTTGAGCGTGTTGTTCTTCGTCCCAAGCGAATACCGTTTGAGATCGTTCGGATAGAACAAGTGCTTCTCGTTGTAAAGCGTGAGCGACCAGAACCCGTTGACGGGAGGCTCTTCACCTTTGGCGAATACGATCTCGTAGCTGTTGGCACCGTTTAGCTGGGCACCACTCTGATCAAAGTCGGTGTAGAAGTATTGTGTCTCGGTGGGCCGATTGTCGAACATGTTCGACTTCGCTGTGCCGGTGCGATCGAAGTAATCGAAGCCGGTTTGTGCGTTGTTTGTCGAGCGGTTCCACCCATTGCCCGCTGGCAGGCCGTTGTGCTTCCACTCGAAGAATGGTGCGATGGCATCGCGCTCGGTATCGATCGCGATTTGGGTGAGTAATTTCTTGATGTCCTGGTCCCTGCCTGCGACTTCCATCAACGAGCGGAACTGCGCGTAAAGCGCTTCTTCTCCGGGCATGGGAGCAACGGTTGCCAACACCGTCGGGAACTGATCGAAGAATTTTTCCGGAACCACCCATTTGGTTTCGCCTGCTTCGGCGGAATCTGCATTTGCTTGTGCCGGCGGCATGATGTTGGGGGCATCGCGCCAGGCAATCGTTTGCATCTTTCCCGTGAACCGTTTCAACGGATAGGCGACCACCTGATTGATCAAGGGCTGGATCGCCTGACGATCCTGCGCTGTGTCGTTCATGAAGACGCGAGGAATGACATTGGCGAGTGCCGTCGGGCAACGAACCACTTCTGTAATCCCTGCGGGTTTGCTCCCTTTCCAGTTCGGCCCCGCCAGCAAGTAAAAACCGGCGCGGGATTTATATGGCTTACCGACATGACCGAATTGGTTCGTGCGGGCATCGTATAGCGCATAGACCCAGAAGCGATCTCCGAAGTCCGGGACTTGAAGCACCACTGGCTCCTCATCGAGCGAAAAGAATCCGAGTCCGTAGACCACATCCTGATTGGGACAGGTAACGAACGTCTCAGCCGGGTCGATGTAGTCATGCAACATGGCTAGCTGTCCGCGTGGGGCCGCAGGCAACACGCCGTTGAGCAGACCGGGGTAGGGTGCTTGCGTGATGCGATCAAAGCGGTTGAGCATGTTGACCATCGGCCAGCCCCATACGTAGGCCATCCGCGCAATCGCTTGCGCGTAGCCCGCATGCATATTCAGACCGGGCGGCGGAAGCGTTGTGGCGAGCGCACCCGTCGTCTGACCTTTGGAGGACCCCTGAGAGGTATTCGCTTTAGCGTCCGCCGTTGCGGCAACCGCTGGCGTGCTCAACGTTGAGGCATACATCAAGGGGGCGGCACCGCCGGCCACGGTAAGCAGCCTGCGGACAGCGTTAACCTTTTCGCTTTCAGCCATAGCATCCTCGCGTTATCGGGTACTCGACGATTGCTGCTGCCCATCGAAAAAGGTGGGCAATGCGCAACCGGCCCAGTTTCACTCACGTGCGCCGGCCTAGCGATAGGTACTTGGGGCAACCGTATTGCCCTGTGGTGCAATTTGGGGCAATCGGCTTTTCATGTGGATGGCATCTCGTTAGATTGCTAGCGACCCGCGTTAATTCGTCGCCCGTCGACCTTTCATTTCAAGGGGTATCCAAATGCGCCAATTCGCCATGCGCCGCGCCGCATTCGCAAGTGTCGCGTTGTTCGCGTCATTTCTCGCCCACGCCCAAACGCCGGATTCTCACTATCAGTCGCTGGCAACCTCGGCGTTCGAAAAGGACTACCCAACGGCGAGCACATCGCAGGCGATGCGCAATGAATTGATTTTTCAGCGCGCCACGCAGGTCTATCTGTGGGCATTGCCCGCAGTGAACATGTGGGCAATGAAAGAAGGCTCGGAGAAAACCTTCGGTGCGGGCTACAACGTGTTGCCCGTGTGGAAGGAGCGAATCAAGGCGACGACCCAAGTCACGACGCCTAATTCGGATGTCGTCTACGCAATGGGATATCTCGATTTGCACAAGGACGGCCCACTAGTCGTGGAAGTGCCCGCAGGCGTTCAGGGCATCTTTGACGACTTCTTCCAGCGTCCGCTCATCGGACCGACGATTGGCGGTCATACGTGGACCGGCGACGTTGGCTTTGCCGGACCTGACAAAGGCAAGGGCGGCACGTACGTGCTGCTGCCGCCAGACTTCAAGGGCGAACCCAAAGGCGTTCCGAAGGGCGCTTTCGTCTATCGCTCCCGAACCAATAACGTCTTCCTGTTCTGGCGTGCCTTCTTCAGCGACCCCAAAGATCTTTCCAAGCCGAATGCGCAGATCGAGGCAACTCGCATCTATCCCGTCGGGCAGAAATCTGCCGCAAAGCCGATGCAGTTTCCGAACGCCAATGAGAAGCCAGCCAATCTGCTCTTCCCCAGAGACGTGACCTACTTCGAAATGCTGTCACGCATGGTGGAGAGCGAAGCTGTCGATCCGAGCGATCTCGACATGCGAGGCTTCTTGCATACGATCGGTATAGAGAAGGGCAAGCCCTTTAATCCGTCGAAGGATCAAAGAGCACTCCTCGATCAGGCAGCCCAAACCGGGTTCAAGATGAGCAAGGTCATCATGGTCGATATCGCGCCAAAGGAACCAGGCAGTCAATACTATCCGGACAGGCAGTGGATCAACGTGTTCGCTGGCGAGAATACGTCGTTCCAGGCGGGTGGCGCATTTACGAATCTCGAGCAACGCATAGGGTTCTTTACCGCCGCGTATTCCGCGAGTCCGGGCATGGTCGTCAATCTTGTCGACGCCGGCGCCAAGTATCCGGTCACGTTCCGCGACAAAGACGGTAACTTCCTCGATGGCGGCAACAACTACTCGCTGCACCTCCCGCCCAACATTCCCGCGAAAAACTTCTGGTCGGCCACCGTGTACGACGCCAGCACGGCATCGGGCCTCGCCAACGGTCAACCTTTCCCGTCGTTAAATCAGATGGACAAGCCCGTGCAGAACGCGGACGGGTCTCTCGATCTCTACTTCGGTCCGTCGGCACCGGCCGGAAAAGAGAAAAACTGGCTTCGGACAGTTCCGGGCAAGGGCTATTTCGTCATCTTCCGGCTCTACTCGCCGCAGCAGGCCTTTTTCGACCAAACCTGGAAACCGGATGACATCGTGAAAACGCGGTGACGGAAAGGCAATGTGGCATTCACACTGGGCGCAGGCTGGCCCAGTTGTGACTGCCGCAATCGGAAGACGCCCGCCCCAGCTAACGCACTGGAAGCGGGTGCCAAACCCTTAGATATCCAGCCGTGTGATCTTGGTCCCCGATAGCGAAAGGTCGCCCATCAGGCCACTGTTGGTCATCACGAACACTTCAACCGGATGGGTGGTCGTTGTCGTGTCGACCTGACCGTTCGCCCCGAGTTTCACGACCGCCACGGAAGCATCCGCACCCACAGACCAACCGTTGGCATTACGGAATTTGTCGAACGCCTCCTGCGTCATGAACAGATAGACCATCGACTTCGACTGCATCCCCAATTGCGCGCCCACCGAGGCGGACGAAATGCTGTAATAGCCCGACGAGGTTGTCCCGACACGCAGGACACCGTCGCCGTGTTGCCCGCCGACGATAACCCCCGCCTGAATGACCGTAGGAAATACCAGCACGCCACGTGCTTTACTCACGAGCTCCCGCGAACCGGGCACGGTGGAGAACAGTCGCGAGAGCGTGCCTTCGGCGGCCGCATCGATGGACTGCTTGCGTGAGGCATTGGCTTCGGGTGTGGCCGGCGCGCTACCGGTTGTGGAGCATCCTGAGAGAGCCACGACCAGGGCGGCAGCGACGACGGAAGCGCCTACGAAGTGACGACGTGTTTGCATGACTGACTCCGCAAAGTGGATTGGGTCGCTCACCAATAGGTGGGCGCACGACGCCCGTCTTCTATGTCGGCATAGGCCTGCGCAGGCGTCTGCGTTGCAGTGTCAGTTCTGTGACACGACATCGCCATCGGTATTTCGGGCAGCCTCGATTGCCCCAAAGGGCAGTTCGTATGCGCTGGTGCCCGTCAAACCTCGGTACCGTTCGTCTTGCCCGAGTCCGACGCAGGCTTCGCGGGGGATGGCGTCCAGCCCTCCGGAGGAATAATCACCGGCGCTTCCGGCTGCTCTTCGAAGTGGGGCGACATGATCTGCACGCCGAATTCATTGAAGACGTCGACGATCTGGCTGTGCAGCTCACTCAGCATCAGAAGACGTTGCGCCGGATTGACGGGGGCGACATGCAGGTCGTACTCGATATAGAAGTCCGACAGCGAGCGCTGCAACACGAACGGCTGCGGCGACTGCGCGATGCTGTGGGTCCGTGCCGCCGCGAGGCACAGCATGGCTTGCACCTGTCGCCAGGGGGTGTCGTATCCGATCGTCACCGACGTGACCACCAATGCGGGTGCCTTGCCATCGCGACTTGAAAAGTTGTGCACGATGGCCCCCACGACAACCGCGTTCGGAATCGTGACCTCTTCCTGCCTCACGTTCGTCAGCTTCACCGACAGGGTGTCCACGCTCACCACCACACCCGCCGTATCGCCGATCTGCACCATGTCGCCCGCCTGAAATGCCCGGCTGTACGTGACGACAATGCCGCTCATCAACTGATTGACGATGCCCGCCGAGCCCAGCGACACCATGAGACCGAGCAACACGCTCAGTCCTTTGAACACATCGCTCTGCGCCCCCGGAAAATACGGGTAGGCGAAGGTCAGTGCCAAAGCCCATACGACGATGGCCACGATGCGGCGCGAGGCGTCCGCCGTGTCCGGATGCAGACCGGGCACGTTGAGATGACGTTGCTGGATCGCTGCAAAAACGTTGTTGATGAGATTGTGCAGGGCACGCGTGAGAAGAAAGATCACGGCAATCGCGATGAGCCCCGGAATCGCGTTGACGATGCCCAGTGCAAAGGTGTTGAGCAGATTCCAGAGGAAGTCGCTCAGACGCTCGCCCATGGGTTCCGATACAGGGAACCGTTCCAACACGTAGATGAGATAGACGTAAATGAGCGCGGCGACGAAAAACAGAAAAAGCAGCTGAACGATCTGCCGCACCAGATGGAACGCCGAACCGGTCCAGTCGAATGTCTTCGAAGTGCGACGAAGCAAATGCGCCTCGACGGCGTACTGAAGGCGTGTTTGCAGACGGTTTTGCAGTCGGCCCGCCGTCCACACCAATATTGCCAGCACGGCCGTCGCGAGCAGCGACAGCAGGATGCCGCGAATGATGTTGGGCCAATGCAGTTGTGCCTGCCGGGCCGCTAGCGCTGCGTCCAGCCGCGTCTGAGTTTCGCGTGCAATGACGTCGAACGGTCGATTGTCGGCTTCGTCGACGTCGCCCTCCAGCAAGGCGAAGAGAATGCGGTCACCGCGGCGGAAGACCACGCCGCGATTCTGTCCCAGCGAGCCCTGAACCGCCTGCGTCGGCAAGCGCAGAATGCTCTCGGGCAGCGCGTCCAGCGCTGCGTAGGAGCGATCGGCGCGCTGCTGCGGCGTGGCACCGGTGAGCGATGCACGGAACGTCGTGATGGGACGATCCATGTAGCGAAGGTCGGCGGCAGGTGCATCGGGGGCCGCAACCGGCTGCGAAGTCTGTGCAAACGCGGTCGGCACGCCCGATAGCATCATCAGACACACGATGAGCGACACCCAGAAGCCTGCGAGCAGGGAGAACGCTGTGCGGCGTGACGAGGGCATCGCGTCGTGTCGCGCGATGCCCCGGGGGGCAAATTGGTTGCCCGAAACCCCGATGGCGCGGGGAGGCATTCGGCGAAAGACTACGAGCCTGTCCACGTGTGCCTGAACGCGCGGCAAGGAGACACTCATGGAGAATGGCGTTCGCCACGCAGCCCCGAACTCCTCCGGAGCATCCGATCTGCCGGAGGTCGATTTGTCGCTGGTGCGAGGCGATCTGGGGTTTCATCTCCAGCGCAGGGTCTTCCTCATTCCTGCCGCAGGCATGGGGATCGTGCGACGCGCGGTGATCTTCGCTGCTGTGACGTGGCTACCGCTAGCCCTATGGGCAATCCTCACCGGCAGAGCCTTTAATGGCACCGGCGACGACACACTCGTGGCGCATTTCGGTATCCATGTGCGCTGTCTGATCGCGATTCCGCTGATGGTCGTGGCCGAAGGCGTGGCGCAGAATCTGATGCCTCCGCTCCTGAAGTATTTCGTCGATTCCGGCCTCATCACCGATGAAACGCTTCCCGACTTCCGACGGCAACTCGCACGCATGTCGCTGCTCCGCGACCGTGCACTGCCGTGGGTGCTCATGCTGGGAGCGACGCTCGCATGGTCGACGACCCGCGCGCTATTGGGCGACGCGGAAGATGTCGTCTGGATGAACCACGGCACGCACATCGCCGATATCAGTTTCGGCGGCTGGTGGTTCGTGCTCGTCATCCGGCCGCTCTTCGTTGTGATGCTGCTTGCGTGGCTCTGGCGCGCGTGCCTGCTGTTCATTCTGCTTTTCCGGATTGGCAAACTGCCGCTCGCGCTGGTGCCGTCCCACCCCGACCGAGTCGGCGGCCTGAGTTTCGTGGAGCGCATGGCGTTCATCTTCAGCCCGGTGGCGTTTGCCATTTCGGCCGTCATCGCTGCATCGTTCGCGCACGAAGTGGTCTATCACGGCGCGAGCGCTATGCAGATGAAGACGCTGCTGATCGCCACCGCCGCGTTGATCTCGGTCATCTTCCTCCTGCCACTACTGCCGCTCGCCATGCCCTTGGGCAGGCTCAAGCGACGCGCGATCTTCGAATACGGGAGTCTTGTCGCGCATCATGATCGCCTTGTCCACGAACGCTGGATCTTGCATCGCGACATCGGCAATCCCGAGATTCTCGACGCCCCCGAGCTGGGCCCCGTCGCGGATATCCACGCCATTTACGACGCCGTGGCGCATATGCGGTCCGTCCCGTTGAGCAAGATGTCCATCGTAGCGATTGTGGTACCGGCTGCCGTGCCGATGCTCTATGTGGCAGCCCTGCAATTACCACTCACCGCCGTACTCGGCAAGGTTGCCAAAGCGCTGATCTGAGGGGGAAAGGGTAGCGCGGCGGCCGCTCAGAAGCTCATGGCGAAACCGAACGAGACCCCTTGCACATTGTGGCCGAAGACATAGCGAGCCATGAGACGCGCGCGGGTGACGACCACCGGATATTTGCTGCTGTCGAGCTCCAGCCCGACACCCAGCGACGTCAGATTGTTGAAGCCCAACACCCCGGCGCTATCCCCGAAGTACTGCGAGTAGGCCGCTTCAAGCACATAGCGCACCGGTCGGTCGAGCGCGCGCAGGCCGGTCGGTGCGCGCCACCGCGACCAGAGGCTGAATTGCTGTGCGTTGGCGCTGCCTTGCACGCCTGCGGACGAACTGCCGAAGCTGCGCAGATGGATATTCGTCAGGCGAAGTTCGACATCGATTTCGTAGGCCTCGCGATAGTGCTCGAAGTCGAGCATCAGCGAACCGCCGAGGCCGTACGCGTTCAATGCGCCATTCTTAAGGAATTGCGTATCGAGATCGGTCGCGCGGTTCAGCAGCGTCTCACCGACTCTCAGATCGCTGGCGACACGTCCCAGACTGCCGTTCAGAATGGGGCGAAGCACCAGTTCATCGGCCAGACGAATGTCCCATCCCACACCGATGGTCGTGCTGAGTGTGTTCCAGCGGACCGGGAGTGCGCGCGATTCCGAGCCGTCCGAGGCCACGAACGTCGGATCGTACCGGCTATAGGCAAGGGTGCCTTCGAGGTAGAGCGGAAACGAGCGACTGAGCGTGAAGCCGCCGCCCAATTGGGTCTGCCAGAAGCCCGGATTGCCAGTCGAGCCGTTGTTGATTGACAGCGAACTCGTGGTGACGTCGGGCACCGTCGTGTAGCTCATGATGGCCAGCACGCTATTCGCGTGGCTGCGGACGTCAGTGCCGACACGCAACGGTGCCGATTGGGCGAACGCGCACGGGGCGATCGCCGTCAGGCAGGACAGGCTCGCGAGCGACGTGAGCCACGCGGCAAGCGGCCGACGAAACCGGCGTCGTGCCGCATGCCCGTCACTGCGCCTGCTCGTGTGTGGACTTGCCGTCATGCTCCACTCGCGTTGTTGATGTTGCGGCGCACTCGCCATCGTGGGCCATTGTCGCGGCTGTCTCTCCAACAGACCATCGGTGCCGGGGGCAACCGCGTTGCCCCAACGGGCAACCGGCTTGCCCTCACACCCGATAGCCCGGTGCGGCGATTACGAAAAGAATGAGAGCGCATTGGTCATGGTGCGCACGGGAACATGAATTCGCCCAATACTCCACCCCCTCCATCACAGAACACCGGTCGCTGGTTTGGTGCGCTCGGCCTGACGGCGCTGGCAGTGATCCTTGCCGTGGTCATCGTGATCGGCGTGCGGGCGACGTTGCTTTATGAAGGCCGTTTAGCAGTTCGCGACGATGCGCGCGATGCGAATCTGCGCGTGGCGATGCTAGCCGCTCGCACGGTGGGCGATGACGTCGCGACCTGTGCGCACGCACTCGACGCACTCGGTGCGGCGGGTCATGGCGACCCGAGCGCACAGGTCTCGAACTGTATGGCGCAGTTTGGTGATCCGGCGAACGCGACATCGCTGACCGACGTGCAGGCTGTGATCATGAGTGAGGCTGGGGAGGTCGTTTATGAGGCGCTGCCCTCGATCGGCTGCCTTGATCTTCGCTTCGCCCAGTTGATCGTCAACGCGCACAGGCAAAGTAACAGCGACGCACTTTCGATCTCGACATCGGCAGCGTTATGCCCGGCAAGCGCGGGCAGCGGTCTGTTGATGACGCACAGCATCCGACGCGACGACGGAGCGTTCGCCGGGGTTGGCATTGTGACGCTCGACGCCCGCTATTTCTCACGGCAATTCGCGGGACTCGCACCGGGGGCAAAAGGCGTCGTCTCGTTAATGCGCAATGACGGCGTGGTACTCGTCGCGTCGACAGCCGCCGGGACCACCGTCGCAAGCGATGTGCCGCTCATGGTCGTCTCTGCCAAGGCGCCCGCCGCTGACGACTCGGGCGCAGATGGTGAATTTCTCTACGTCCGCCAACCCCTTCCGGATTTGCCCATGCAGATCGAGATTCGCGCGCCGAGAAGCGAGATCTACGCCGCCTGGCGAGAACGGGCGATGTGGGTAGGCGGGCTGACCGCAACACTCGGCGCGGGTTGTCTGATTCTCGCTGTCCTGCTCAGGAAGCAGCGTAAGCGGCGCTACGCCGCCGAGGCCGAGTTGCACCGAATGGCGAGCACCGATCCGCTAACGGGCCTGGCTAATCGACGCACGCTGGACGAAACCTACGACCGGGAATGGCGTCGCTCCGTGCGTGAGCATGCGCCCCTCGCACTGCTCTTCATCGACGTCGACCATTTCAAGACGTTCAACGACCGCTACGGCCACCCGGCGGGCGACGACGCGCTGGTCGCCGTGAGCCACGCCATCGGACACACGATCCGGCGGCCAGGCGACTTCGCGGGGCGCTACGGCGGTGAGGAGTTCATGGTGGTGCTCCCCAACACCGACGCCAACGGCGCACGCGATGTCGCCGAGCGTGTGCGCGGCGCTGTGCGCCTCGCCGCTATTGCCCACGAGGGCACGCCGCACGGCCATATGACGGTGAGCATCGGCGTCGCTGCCACCGGGGTGATGCCAACCGGCACGCCCGAAGCGCTGCTACAAGCGGCGGACGACGCTCTGTACACAGCCAAGAGCAGCGGTCGCGACCGCGTCTGCATTCACGCAACCTCAGGAGGTGCCCCATGCCCAGCGATTTGACGCTTGATCAACGCAAGGCCGCTGGAAAGCTGGCGCGTGAGCGCGCGCCCCGTTCGAAGCAGTCGGACATCGGCAACGTCGACCGCGATCCCGTGGCGCTGTTGCGCCAGAACAGCGCGGGCCGCGTCGACGCGCTGGTGCCGCTGCGGTACGGTCGCATGTCCGTCTCGCCCTTCACGTTCTATCGCGGCAGCGCGGTCCTTCAGGCGCACGATCTGGCGCGAACGACGACCACGGGGTTCACATTCCCCATCTGCGGCGACGCTCATCTCATGAACTTCGGCGGTTTCGCCACACCGGAGCGCCAGCTTGTGTTCGATCTGAACGACTTTGACGAGGTCGCGCCGGGGCCGTGGGAGTGGGATCTGAAGCGCCTTGCGGCGAGCTTTGCCATCGCTGGCGAGCACATGAGCGTCGATCGCGGCACGATTCGCGACATCGTGACGTCCGCCGTGATCGAGTACGGTAAGCGGATGCAGGAATATGCAGGCTACAGCGCACTCGATCTGTGGCACGAGATCGTGACGTTCGATCGCATGACGGAAGCGGCAGTCACCAGCGAGGGACGGCGTCTGATCCGCAAGACCGCGGAAAAGGCGGCTGGACGATCGCACGAAGCCATGCTCGAGAAGATTGCGGTCTTTGAGGATGGCCGCTGGGTGATTCAGGACGCGCCGCCTGCGCTGTTTCATCCGGCGGGCCCGAACTCGTTGCTGGGCAACGCGCACGCGTGGTCGAACACGCAAGCCTGGAAGGGCAAGCTGGCGCAGGCGTTCAACGAATACGTCGGCACTCTCCCGGTCGACCGGCGTGCGCTGATCGATCAATTTCAGCTTCAGGACATCGCCTTTAAGGTCGTCGGCGTGGGCAGCGTCGGGACCTTCTGTCTCGTGATGCTGTTCGTCGACGCACACGGCAAGCCGTTGTTCCTGCAAGTGAAGGAAGCCCGCGAATCGGTCATTGCACGCTACTTCCCCACCGGCAAGGTGCACCATCAGGGACTTCGCGTAGTTGCCGGGCAGCGGTTGCTTCAAGCCGCCAGCGACGCATTTCTTGGCTGGACGACCGGTCCGAACGGACGTCACTTCTACTTCCGCCAACTGCGCGACATGAAGGTCTCTGCGGAAGTCGAGCGCATGAACGACACGATTCTCCAGGGTTACGCCCGAATATGCGGATGGGCGCTGGCCCGGGCGCACGCCAAATCAGGGGGCCTGGCCGTAGAAATATCCGCGTACATCGGCGACGGGAAGCGCCTCGCCGACGCGATGACCGACTACGCGCTCGCCTATGCGACGCAGAACCAGAAAGACTACGAGGCCTTCATCAAGGCATGCCGTTCGGGAAAGCTTGCAGCGCGTAGCGACGAGGACATGGCTGCCGACTTCCGCGTATAGCGCGTCACTTGGAGGGCGGGTCTGGCGTGAACCGACACACCGGACCGCCGTGCGCGTGGCGTTTGTTACGGCCGCGAGCGCGTGGCGCGCTCGATGGCAGACAGCAGGTCGTTGCGAAGGAACGGTTTAGTCAGTAGCTCACGGCCTCCCGAGTGCCGAATCTCAGCGCGCGCTGCTTCGTTGTCGTACGCCGTGACGAATACGACCGGCGGGCGAGGCGAGGGCAACGCCCGATAAAACGCCGGTCCTGAGAGCCCGGGAAGGTTCACGTCGGCGACCACGCAGTAGGCCGTGCGAAGGCACTCGGCAACGCCGTCGTCCCCCGCACTCGTGAAGGCTCGCGTACGGTATCCGGAGATCGTCAGCAGGCGCTCGACAGCGCGACGCATACCTGTGTCGTCCTCCAGAATCGCGATGAGCTTCCTTGGCGTGGTCATGAGGCGTTCGTATCCATATAACGGCATTTTTCTTTGGAATACGAGACAACCGCCATCGGGACTTGGGGCAACGCCGATTCCCCATCGGGCAATTTGGGGCAACCGTCTTTGCTTCGCCGGTTCTGCACGCTACATTGATTCAGAGTGTCTGCCGAGCGTCTTCGCATCGGCATTCGCCAACCTTCTGCATTTCCCCGCCACTGTATCTCCCCTAATCGAGGCATGACGATGAGACGACAGGCGTTGGCAATCTTGATGCTCCTCACGACAGGTGCAGCATCGACGGTAACGGTGGCATGGGCACAGCAGACAGCCCCCGCAAGCGCGCCGGCCGCGTCGGCAAGCAGCGTCGATCCCGATGCGCTTCAGGCGCTGCACACGATGGGAACGTACCTGCAATCGCTCCAGCGCTTTCGCGTGTTCACGGATCTGACCGGGGAACGTGTGCTAGCGGACGGGCAAAAGCTTCAGCACAGCGCGAACGCCACACTCGAAGTCGATCGGCCGCATCGGCTGCGCGCCGTCATGAAGAGTGCGCGCACCGAACGCGAGATCATTTACGACGGGAAACAGGCCACGTTGTACTCACCGCAGCAGAAGTACTACGCGTCAGTGCCGTTCGACGGCACGTTGGCCCAGTTGGTCGAGGCGCTACGCGCACGATACGGCGTGGAACTTCCGCTCGCCGATCTCTTTTCGTGGGGGACGCCCGACGCCCAGCATCAGAAATTCGATTCGGCCATGTTCGCGGGACAGGACTACGTCGGTAACGATCTGTGCGATCACTACGCATTCCGGCAGGCCGGGATCGACTGGCAGATATGGATCACCAGCGGTAGCAAACCATTGCCGCGCAAGGTCGTGGTGACCCGTACGGACGACGAGGCGCGCCCGCAATCGGTCTCGATCCTGACCTGGCAACCCGGCTTCTCCATCAAACCGTCGACCTTCGAATTCCGGCCGCCGGCAGGCGCCAAGCGGATCGAAGCCGTTCAATTACCTGCCAACAAGGGGTGACATCATGACAACACGACGCTCCCCCTTCGTTCGCCTGTGTGTCGTTGCAACGGCGCTAACAGCTATTCTTGCGCCACTGTCGCCCTCGGAGGCTGCTGGCCGTGGCGGCGGTGCGGGGCACGCGCGAGAGCACGCTGGCGGCGGTGGCAAGGTTGGCCAGAACGCCGCACAACGCCCGAATGCCGGAAATGCAGGCAACCGGCAAGCCGACGCCCGCACCCGCAACGTTCGCAATACCAGCGTGAACAACGTCAATAACAACAACGTCAACGTCAATCGCAATGTGAACGTGAATGTCGACAATCATGGCGGTGGCTACTATCACGGCGGATGGGATGACGATTACCATCCGGTCGCAACGGCCGCGGCCGTCACTGCGGCTGTTGGCGTGACCGCTGCTGTCGTCGGATCAGTGGTGCATTCGGTCCCGGCGAACTGCGTGCCCGTGAACTATCGCGGCATGATTTATCAGCAATGCGGTAACACGTGGTATCAACCGCAGGGCACGCAGTTCATCGTCGTCAACGCGCCATATTGATGTGCGGCAACCAGAGGACGAACTCGGCTCCGCCACCCGGCCGGGGGCGGGCCGAGATGCTGCCGCGATGCGCATCGGCGATCGAGCGCACGATGGACAGGCCGAGCCCCGTGCCGCGCTCTTTGGTTGTATAGAACGCCTCAAACAATGGCTCGACGTCTCCATTTCCGATACCGACGCCACGATCTGCAACGACAAGTTCGACGCCATCATCGAGGAGGCGTGTTTCAACGGTTAATTCGCGATCCTTCTGCTCAGCGTTCTCCATGGCGTCCATGGCGTTAATGCAGAGATTGAGCAAGACCTGCTGCACCTGCACCTGGTCGGCAAGCACCCGGGCCTCGCGTGTGGCAAAGACTGTGTGCAGCACGATGCCCCGGCGACGCGCTTCCGGGTGCACAAGGGATGTCGCGCGTTCCAGAACGGCGTCGAAGGCAACCGGGGCATACGTAATCGCCTGCTTTTGCAGCAGCGCACGCAAGCGCACGATCACGTCATGTGCGCGCAGGGCATCGCGCCTCACATCGCTCAGAATCTCCCGAATTTCGGCGTCGCTTGGGTCGCCGCTTTGCATCATGAGATCTGCCGCATCAACGTTGCTCAGAATGGCGCCTAGCGGCTGTCCGACTTCATGGGCGATGGACGCGCTCAGCTCGCCCACCGTTGCGATACGCGAGGCGCGAGTGAGGTCGGCACGACGTTTGGCTGCGTCGAGTTCGGCACGACGCCGCGCGCGGCGTTGCTGAAGCAAGGCCAGGATCGTGACAGTCTGCGCGCCAAACACGAAAATCACCACGGCAACTTCCTGCCAGTACTCGCGAAGCAGCGCTACCTTCGGCGGTTCTGCACTCAGCGCGTCTTGAACGACGAAGCTGCATAGAGCGACAACCGCCAGCGACACCACGCCCCGGGCGGCTCCCGCAACGGTGCGGCTCACGACATTTGAGCAGAGGGCAGGGCCGTTTCAGCCCCGGTACGTTTGCCAGCGTTCCTGAGCAGTTCGGCGAGTGAGTTCGCACCGAACTTACGCATCAGTTCGGCGCGACACGTTTTGACGGTTCGCTCGCACAACCCCAGCTCGGCCGCGATTTGTTTGTTGCGAAGGCCTTTGAAGACCCCCTGAAGTACGACTTCTTCCCGGTCGCTGAGTACGGATTTCACGTCATGTGTAGGTGCAGCAGCCGGTCGACGCACAAGGCTGATCGCCGTCTCCACTGCACCGACAAGGGCATCGCGACCGAAAGGCTTAATGAGAAAGTCGACCGCGCCAGCCTTCATCGCTTCAACCGACCGGGCCACATCGCCGTACCCGCTCATGAAAACGACCGGCAATGCCGATGCCTGGCGGCGCAAGGTACGCTGCAAGTCGAGTCCGCTTGGCCCGCCCAACTCAAGGTCGATGAGTACGCACCCGGGACGGTCATCGGGCTCGCTGACGAGAAAGTCCCCCGCAGACGCGTACTCCCTTGCCTCATATCCCGAAGCGCACAACAGCCGGGCTAATGCAGCCCGCATAGAAGCGTCATCGTCGACGATATGCACTACCGATTCACGATCAGCATTCATGGATTCTCCGCCTCGCATACAGAAAATAGATTGCCCCCGGAGTAGATCTGCCCCTACGTTTTTGTACGAATAATGCTTACGCGAGTAATAGCAATTACCGAATTAATTACTTAAAATAGTATTTATATTACCTTTCACTAATTAATTTAAATTTTCTTGAAATTCAATCTTTTAGCAATTGATAGCATCTTCCAATAAATTCGTAAAGTCAAAATCGATTTGTGGGTGATGTCGGCTTTTTCCTTGTAACTCATGACGCAGCAACGGCGTGAAACGCGAACGCCCCATCGCGTTCGGAGACACGTCCAATGCCGGGAAAATCCAGATGCGCCCCGGCCACGTATAGATTCGGTTGCGTCTGACGCTGGAGCAGTGATTTCCGCGATGCCACCGCCTTGCTCTGGTCGTCGTCGTATTCCCAGGCGATCTCCGGATAAAAAAACTGGACGGAGGGCACGTGAATAAGATCGCCCCAAGCCAGCAATCGGCCTGCGCTGCTTGTCGCTTCGTAGGCGGTGTGACCGGGGGAATGGCCGACTGCACGGACTGCCGAAATGCGATCTGTAATGCGAGCGCCATCTTCAACGACACAAACGCGGCTGCGCAGCGGCGCAAGCCGTCCGGTGAAGACGGATATTTCCTCCTCGGCGACGAACACCTGCTTTAGCCTCGGAAAGGCCTCCGAGCCGTCGGGGGCGACGAGCCCGTTGACATGATCTTCATGGGTGTGGGTCAACGCTACGTGCGACACGGCGCTTCGATCCACACCGGCCTCCTTCAGAGCATCCAGAAGCGCGCCCATCGTGTCGTGCCAGGTATTCGACGCGCCGGTGTCCACCAAAACTGAGGCGTCTTTGTCGATAATCAGAAATGCATTGACCGACAAGCGCAGTTGTCCGTCGACAAGCTTCAGGCCAATGGGTGACGTGCTGAGAAGGGCGCCCGAGGCAGTGCGCAGGCGAGTCGGCGGCATGTCGACGTATCCGTCGCGAAGCGCAATGACCTGCAGCTCACCAAAATCGAACGACGCGTAGTTCTTTCCCTGAGATTTGAGCTTCATCGGTTTCGTCTGCACGCAAAAGGAGAGCGTCCAATTATTGCCTCTCGCCCGCCCTCATGCAAACCGGAATTGTGATGGTCAAATTCACCGAAATTGTGCCTGTCCAGAAGATAATAGGGCGTTCGCTGCCACCCTTATGTTCAGACGCAAACCTCAGAAACAATCACATGCAATATGATTTCAAGCTTTCCCCGTGGGTGAAATTCAAGGATTACAAGTCGCTTGACGATTGTCGACTCCCTGGCATCTACGTCCTTGCACGCTTCGACAGTCCACCTTCGTCACCGGCGTCGGTCACCGCGAAGGAGATCGTTTATATCGGGGAAACGACGGGCCAGGATATTGCGAAGCGGCTATATCAGTTTGGTCGTACGGCATTCGGACGATTTCCAGCCCACAGCGGAGGATCGAAATTCTCTGACGAATTCTTGGACAAACGCGTGTGCGAGCAGCCACCTGACGATCTGTACGTGGCAATTATGGGCGTGAGTCCGGCCGGTGCTGAAAAAGCAAGCGTCTATATCAAGTTTTTAGAGCGCGCCGCCATATGGCTGTTTTTCCAAAAGTACAACGCGCTTCCTCGCTGCAACTCGATATGACTGAGTACTAGGGGACGACACCTTGCATAAGACGCGCCGACGTTCGAGGACATGACGGCGGCCTGATGTGGGGTGCCGCCAACCGAGCACGGCGCTGTCGGTGCGGCGTGCTCGGTTGCGATCACGCACGCACTCAGAGGCCGAGATCGGATAGCCCCGGATGATCGTCCGGCCGCCGCCCAAGCGGCCAGTGGAACTTGCGCTCGGATTCCTTGATCGGCAGGTCATTAATACAAGAATGGCGAGTCGACATCAGGCCGTCCGGGCCGAACTCCCAGTTCTCGTTACCGTACGAGCGGAACCAGTTGCCGGAATCATCCCGCCATTCGTAGGCGTAACGCACTGCGATACGGTTGTCGGTGAATGCCCACAGTTCCTTGATCAGTCGATAGTCGAGCTCCTTGACCCACTTGCGAGCGAGGAAGGCCTGCGCTTCGGCACGGTTGTTCACGAATTCAGCGCGGTTGCGCCATTTCGTATCGACGGTGTACGCGAGAGCGACCTTGGCAGCATCTCGGCTGTTCCATCCGTCCTCGGCAAGGCGGATTTTCTGAATCGCGGTCTCACGCGTGAACGGCGGAAGCGGCGGACGGCTTTCGTTGGTGGATGACACGTTGGGTTACCTCACGGGTTAGGTTAAGACACGGCAAGAAGTCGACGCGCAACACGCGCGGCAGTGTCGGCGGCTTCGGTTCCGCCGAAAACAAGCGCGACCGAGATCGCGCCGTCAATCAGGATCAACAGCTCGTCGGCAAGCGCATCTGGCTGAGGCAATCCGCTCGCGGTAGTGAGTTCTCTCAGGTAGTCGAGAAGCCGTTGTTTATGCAGTTTCGATACCAACCGAATGCTGTTGGCCGGGTCACCAATCTCACCGGCCGCGTTCAGGAACGCGCAACCGTGGAAGCCCTCGGAGGCAAACCACGTACGAAGGGCGTCGAAGCACGATTGCAGGCGATCAAGAGGATCGTCGCTCTTCGATGTCGCCGCGACGAACCATTGCATCCAACGCTCGTCGCGCCGCAGGAGCGCAGCTTCCACCAACGCTTCCTTCGTCGGATAGTGACGGTAAAGCGTCTTTCGGACCACGCCCGATTCCTTGACGATGGCATCGATGCCGGTGGCATGAATACCCCCTGCGTAGACGAGTCGCTCGGTTGAGTCGAGCAGCGCGAGTTGGGGGGCAGAGAGATCGGCGGGTTGGGAAGAGTGGGGCATTGCGAGACGCGGAGAATGATCGTTCTCCGGAGTATAGAACGATCATTCTCCTAAGTCAAAGAGATTTCGGGGAGCGCATCGACCGTCAACGATTGAGGAAAAAATCCCGCTGCGTCGCTTCCGCCAAAAGCAGCGTCGCCAATTCTGCCGGGCGATCAAGCATGACAGCGTGTCCACATGCAATTTCGTGGACACGCCAGCTAGCATCGCGCTTGAGGCGCGCATGCGTCTCCACAAACCAGTCCCCGCCATTCCGGCTCGCGAAAACGTAGGTGCGATTCGCAACCGGCACCGAATCGACGCCTCCGCGCACTCCCTGAACAAACGTGGCGAGCGGCTGCGGCCCGGACATTCGGTCGACCCACGCTGCATCAGCATCATTCACGTTGAATAGCGCTGCGGGGATCGCGGGAATCATGCCCCCATGCTGTCCCGCCTGCGCAAGGAAAGCCAACGCCGTTTCTGGGCCGGTGATGTCGACGAGCGACTGTCCCTCGGCAGGCGCATAGGCATCGAGATAAAAGAGTGTGCGGATTCGTTCGCCGATCTCGTGCGCGACACCCGTAATCACCAGTCCGCCGTAGGAATGTCCGCACAGAATGGCATCGGTGACGCCCTCGTACTCGAAGACATTCACCACGTCTTGAATGTGCGTGTCCAGGTTGATTGCCCGGTCGGCAAGATGACTGCGCTCACCTAGCCCCGTCAATGTCGGCGTGATGACGTGGTGGCCTGCTTCGCGCAGCATGCGCGCGACTCTCGCGTAGACCCAGCTTCCCTGAAAAGCCCCATGAACCAAAACGAACGTTGCCATGCTTATGTATTTCCTTGTCGACTACGAATAAATTGTCCTGACGCGTTACTTCGCTGCGGTTTCAACAGTCCGCGTCCGCAATGTCCCCGGCCACTGACTTAGTGCGACGCCCGAAATGCAGACGACGGCCCCCGCAATCAGCACGGGTGTGATCGGTTCGCGCCGGAATGCGGCCCCCGCGACGACGGCGAAAAGCGATTGAGTCAGCGCATAGGGAGCAACGCGAGCCATGGAGAAGCGCGCAATCAGCCAAAACCAGAGGGTGAACGCGACGATGCCGCCGAACACGACCGTAAAGGCGAACGCTCCCCACTCGACGCGCGAAGCGGCGTGCAATGCCGCGATCTGCCCATGCTCGACCAGCATCGAGAGACCGAGCAACTGCAATGCGGTAAAAAACGACATCCAGGCAAATAGTTTGATGGGGTCGAATGGGCCGAGCTTCTTCGCAAGTACGTTGCCCGTGGCCAGACCCATGGCGGATCCGATCAGCAGCAATGTTGGAAAGAACGGAACGGCCAATCGCGGATCGACGATGGCGAGTGCCACACCGCACAATGCAATGGCAACGCCGAGCACAACGCGACCTGATGGCCTTTCACCCAGCATCGGCCACGCGAGCACCAATGTGAGAGGTGTCCACAACTGGTTGGCAATGCCGGCGATGCCGGCAGGCGAGCGGGTCAGTCCAATGAACGCGCAGGCAAAGTTCACCCCGCCCATAAAGCTCGCAATCAGAAAAATGGGGCCGATCTCTGCGCGTCGCATGCGCCCGACGAACGGAATGAGCACTGCAGAAATGACGGCGAATCGCAGACCGGCAAAGAACAACGGCGGAAGCACCGTCAATCCGGCTTTGATGACGACGTATTGAATGCCCCAAATCAAAGGAACCAGAAGGGCGGCCGCGACATGGATCGGTTTCATCGATATATAAACCAATTAGTCTAAAAATAAGCGAAAAAAATGAGAAGCATGCAGTTCGTGTTCAACGTCGCGACGTCAGGCCATCAACGAGCGCGTGGACAGCAGCGCTGTTGCTGCCGGAAGTGAATCCGGTCTTTTGAACGACTCGAAGGCCCTCGAGAAAACATACGAGCACATGTGCCGATGCCACAGGGTCCACATGCTTCGCCACGTCGGCTTCCTTCTGTGCGCGCTTGAGTGTCTTGACCAGTCTGGCCTTCATTCCGTCGAAAAAATGGGCGATCCGCACTGACACTTCCGGATCGTCTGCGGCCAGCTCCATGGCTGTCGCGACCACCAGGCAACCGCGTTTACCTGCCGCGCCGTCGGTGCGTGCGACATACCCCTCCATACACGCTTTCAGTCCCGCGAGCGCGCTGTCGCCCGAGGCAAGTTCATCGTCCAGACGCGCGAGCGCCTGTTCGATGTATCGATCGAGTGCTTGCAGAAACAGTCCGTGTTTGTCGCCGAAGGCCGCGTAAAGACTTCCACGCGACAACTGGGTCGCATCCAGCAAATCCGGTAGGGACGTGCCTTGATAGCCCCGGGTCCAAAAGGTCTGCATGGCGTGCTCGACCGCCTGATCGAGGTCGAACTCGCGAGGACGTCCTCGCTGACGTTGGCTGATGGTGTTGACAGTAGTCATGCCGAATTTATAGACCATTTGGTTTTTAATTGTCAAGCAATCGGATCTGTCTTGGCTGATGCACTGGCTATACGGTGTTCCTATTCTGGCGAGAAGCGCTTCCAGGACGAGCGAAGGATATCGAGCAGAGCCCGCGCCTGAACGCTGAGCGGGCGGTCTCGGTTCCACACGGCCCCCACGTCCATCGGGGGAATTTCGACGCTTAAATCTCGACGGCTGATCCGCTTTCCCTCAAGTGACCACGGGCGGTATACGAGGTCCGACAGGATCGTAACGCCCTCATTGAGCGCAACCAGACTGCGGACCGCCTCGATCGATTTGCTCTGCATTTTGATGCGGGGTTTCACGCCGTATTTGCGCCAATACTTCTCCACCGTCTGCACATGTCCGTCCATGTCCAGTAGCAGATAGTTTTCTTTCGCCACGTCTTCAAGCGTGACGCTCTGCGCGTCCTGCAACGGGTGCCCTGGCGGCGTCCATAGACGTCTCGTAGACCGAATGATTACCTCGAACTTGAGTTCGTCTGCCGGTGCGATATTGGAGACAAGAAGGAGTGCGATATCGAGCTCGCCGTTCATCAGGCCATGCTCAACGTTTTCGCGATCCCCTTCGATGATTTCGATGTCGAGGTTCGCGAACCGCTGGTTCATGGTCGAGCGCAGCGAAGGAAGCAGGTACGCCGAAATGGTGTCGGTCATGCCGATTCGTACGTGACCGGATACCTGTGTGGGTTCCTCTTGCGCCGCAGCGAACGCCTCTTCGATCGACACTGTGGCTTGTTGCACGTGACGCAGAAAGCGCTCGCCTGCGTCGGTCAATCGAACGCCCTTGGGATGGCGTATGAGCAGGGAGACGCCGATAGCCTGTTCGAGATTTTGCAGTGCAATCGTCATCGACGACTGAGAGACGCCGCATAGGTTGGACGAGCGCGATATCTGCCCTGTGTCAGCGACCGAGATGAAGTACTCGATCTGCCGAAGCGTGATGTGCATGCTCACGGTGTCGCTCCATCGTGCAATGGAAAAGAGTCGCGATCATATCACCGGTCGAAGCGCTTTAAACCACCTGTGTCTGACTGCCGATCCATTGAAAAATTATATATCTCCCCATCTCAAATATGAATTTGGCATCGGATTTTTGTGCCCCTAGGATCATCTCCAATAAATGGAGACAAGCACGAGATGGAATGCCAGGAGAAAAAGGGGTACTGCACGCTTTGCCGTTCTCGCTGTGGAACCGTCAATACCGTAAAGGGGGACATGCTCGTCAAGGTGCGCCCCGACAATACGCATCCCACTGGCAATGCGATGTGCATGAAGGGGAAAGCCGCCCCCGAGTTAGTACATAGCCCGCATCGGCTCCTGCATCCGGTTCGTCGCACCCATCCCAAAGGGGCCGCCGATCCCGGCTGGAAGCGAATTAGCTGGGATGAGGCGCTGAGCGAAATCGCAACGAAACTCGCGAAGTTTAAAAGCGAAGGAGGGGCCGAATCTGTTGTCTTCGGAGTCACGACACCCAGTGGTACGCCGATGAGCGACAGCATCGATTGGGTCGAGCGCTTTGTCTGGACCTACGGCAGCCCCAACATTTGCTATGCCACCGAGATCTGCAATTGGCATAAAGACTTCGCGCACATGTTCACGTTTGGCTGCGCAATGCCGACGGCGGACTACGCGAACGCCGACATCATCGTCTTGTGGGGAACGAACCCGTCCAATACGTGGCTTGCTCAGGCGGACGCGATAGGGAAGGGGCGTAAGCGCGGCGCGAAGCTCATTGTCGTCGATCCCCGCCCAACCGCGCTCGCGAAAGAGGCGGACGTCTGGATGCGCGTCCGCCCCGGCACCGACGGTGCACTGGCGATGGGCATCGCGCACGAAATGATCCGTTCGGGGAATGTCGACGAAGCGTTCATCCGGCAATGGACAAACGGCCCACTGCTGGTGCGGAAAGACTCCGGCAAGTTCCTTCGCGAGCGCGACTTCGATGCCGATGCACGTCAAAACCGACACGCGATCTGGAATACCAGGCGCGAACGTGTAGAACTCGTTGGCGCAGTGGTTGATTTTGGTACCGACGACTACGCCGTCGCTGGGACCTATTCGATTCGCGTTCAGGACGCTAAAGGTCAGCCCACGACCATCGATTGCGTCCCGTCCTTCGAGCTATACACGAATGCCGTCGACCCGTATTGCGCAGCGCATGTTGAATCCATTACCGGCGTGCGGGCCGAAGATGTCGTTGCAGTAGCGAAAATGCTGGCACCTGGCTTGCGCATCGCTTACCACGCATGGTCAGGTGTCGCCCAGCACACCAATGCGACACAGACCGAGCGAGCGATAGCGACGCTGTACGCATTGACGGGCGCGTTCGACACCTCAGGGTCAAATCGGCAATTCGCGCAACAACCGATCAATCCGGTGAGTTCGTATGCGTTGCTCGCTCCCGACCAACGTGCCAAGGCGCTGGGTCTTGCCGATCGACCGATAGGCCCCGCGGCACAAGGCTGGGTGACTGCACGGGATGTCTATCAGGCGATTACGCAGGCACGACCGTACAAGGTGAGCGCGCTTATCGCGTTCGGCACGAATATGGTGACGTCACAGGCCGATGCCGGTGACGCCCACGAAGCCCTCTGTTCGCTGGATTTCCATGTGCATTGCGACCTCTTTGAGACGCCGAGTTCGCGCTATGCCGACATATTGCTACCGGTCAACACACCATGGGAGCGTGAAGGACTTCGTATTGGCTTTGAAATCAATGAAAAGGCCGTGGAGCTGGTGCAGCTGCGTCAGCGCATGGTGTCCCCGCGAGGGGAAAGTCGTGCTGACTACGACATCGTTTTTGATCTGGCTGTACGTCTGGGCATGGGTGAACAGTTCTTCGGCGGCAGCATTGAGGCGGGCTGGAATCACATGCTGTCGCCGCTGGGACTCGATGTCGCCACCCTGCGAAAGCACCCCGAGGGCATCTATAAGCCCATCGTCCAGAAAGAACGGAATTACACATCGCAAACCCCAGAGGGGTTTAAGGGCTTTCAAACCGAAACGGCACGCGTCGAGCTTTACTCGGAGAAACTACTACGCAACGGCTATCCCGCGCTTCCTGAATACGTGCCGCCACAGCACGGGAATGACTGCGCGGACGATCATGGCGAGTATCCGCACATTCTGACGTCGATGAAGAACGGATACTACTGCCACAGCCAGCATCGGAGCCTCGCCAGCCTGCGCAAACGGGCACCGTATCCGATGGTCGAAGTGAGTGCAGAACTCGCGCGAGAAAAGGGAATAAAGGAAGACGACTGGGTGGTGCTGCGCACGACCGCCGGCGTCTCCCGCTTCCGTGCTCGTGTTGTCGCCGACCAGGCCAAGGACGTCATCATTGCCGAATACGGCTGGTGGCAATCCTGCGACGAGATCGGCCGGGATGCGCTGCCGGTGAGCGGGACGCGCAACAGCAATTTCAGCAATCTCGTTTCCGGCCGTGCGCTCGATCCGATCAGTGGTTCCTCGCCACTTCGTTGTATTCCCTGCGACATCACGCTCGACAAATCCATCGACCCTGCGCGGCGAGTCTGGCAAGGCGTTCGCGACTTTGTGGTTGTCTCCGTCGTCGAAGAAGCCGCGGGCGTGCGGACGGTGACGTTCGCGGCCGCCAATCGCGGGCCATTGCCGGACTTTTTACCCGGACAACACCTGAGTGTTCGCGTACCGTCGCTGGGCGATAGCGGGGCGACCCGCGCTTACTCGCTGGTCGGCCCGTCCATCGTGAACGATCGCCGCACATACAGCATTTCGGTGCGCCACCAGCGTGGCACGACGTCAAATGGCGCGACGTTCGAGGGGCTGATGTCTAGCTACATTCATCGATCGCTCGATGTCGGGCACACCGTCGCGCTAGGTGCACCGAGCGGGACTTTTACGTTGCCGAAGTCGTCCAGGCAACCCGTGGTGATGTTCGCCGGCGGCATCGGGATCACACCCTTCATGTCATATCTCGAATCGGTCAGGGGCCTGCCCAACGCACCGGAGATGGTGCTCTTCTACGCGAATCTGAACAGCGCAACACACGCTTTCCGAGATCGAATTTCTGAGCTTTCACGAGAGCTCCCCACATTGCGTGTGGTGAATTGCTACAACCGTCCAGAAAACGAGCGGTTCGGTCTCGACTACGAGATGAACGGGTATTTGACCGCGAATGTCGTCGACGACGAACTGATAAATCGACGCGCGAGATTCTACTTCTGCGGCCCGGAGCCAATGATGGACGCCATTTCAGCGGGCTTGATCGAGCGCGGGGTGCCTCCGTTCGATATTTTCAAAGAAGTGTTCCGATCGCCGTCCACACCTCGAATGGACGCGTCCCAGCGGTTTCTTGTCAAGTTCACTTCCTCGAATTTAAAGGCCGAGTGGACAGCGGATAAAGGCAGTCTGCTTTCTTTTGCAGAAGGCCTGGGTATTCCGATGCCGAGTGGCTGTCGCGTCGGTCAATGCGAAAGCTGTGCCGTTCGAGTGGTCGCGGGCAAAGTCGCCCACATGTCGGGGCACGGGCCCGACGAGCCAAACATGTGTTTCGCGTGCCAGGCGATCCCGGCTAGCGAAATTGAAATTGAAGCGTGAATTGAGACTTCATTTTTTTTAAATGGGTGAGGAGAGGGGACAATGAAACAACTATCTCAAACCGGACTTGCAAACGAGCAGGCCGCAGGCGGCATGTTGGAAAACATTGCGGCAGGCATGACGCGATGGTCGGAAAAGTGGTTTCCGGATGCTTATATCTTTGCGGCGATTGCCGTCATTGTTGTCGCAGCCGGAGCCCTATCCATTGGGGCACCGGTTCAAAGCGTCGGAAGAGCGTTCGGAGACGGCTTCTGGACACTGATCCCGTTCACGCTGCAAATGGCTATCGGTGCGATTTCAGGATATGTCGTGGCGGTATCTCCGCCGGCAGCAAAAATCATGACTCGGATCGCTCGACTACCGTCAGGCCCTCGTTCCGCAGTCGCCTTTGTCGCTTTCATCAGCATATCGACGTCGCTATTCAACTGGGCGATCAGCCTAATTTTCAGCGGGTTGCTGGTTCGTGTCCTCGCGCGTCGGACAGACATTCGCATGGACTACCGGGCGGCAGGGGCCGCGGCCTACCTGGGGTTGGGCGCAACGTGGGCGCTGGGACTCAGCTCGTCCGCAGCGCAATTGCAGGCTAATCCCGAGAGCCTTCCGAAAGCTTTGCTGGCCATCACGGGTGTGATCCCTTTCGCCGAAACTATTTTTCTGCCGCAGTCACTGTTAGTTGTTGTGGTACTGACCGTTGTTTCCGTGGCGATCGCGTTCTTCTCAGCACCGACGGGCGAGCGCGCCCGAACTGCGGCGGATCTGGGCGTTGACGTTGCTGACGACGACCTTGACCTGAAGGCACCGACGCGTCCGGGAGATTGGCTGGAATACAGTCCGTTGATCACTGTCCTCGTGGTGATGCTCGGCGCAATCTGGATCTGGTACGAGTTCTCGACAAAGAACCCCGTCCTCGCCATCTCCAATCTCAATACCTACAATTTCGTGTTTCTGATGCTCGGGATGCTGCTCAACTGGCGTCCCCGCCGGTTCCTGAATGCCGTGGCCAAGTCGGTTCCATCGACGGCCGGGGTGCTGATCCAATTCCCGCTTTATGGGGGCATCGCTTTCATCCTGACGAAAGCCGCTGCACCGACGGGTGTCGCGCTGTCGGAGCATATCGCACAGTTTTTCGTGGCGATCTCGTCGCACTCGTCATTTCCGGCAGTCATGGGAATCCATTCGGCCGTATTGGGTTTCTTCGTTCCCTCGGGCGGGGGCAAATGGATCATTGAGGCACCGTACGTCATCGAAGCCGCCAAAACCCTCCATGTCCACCTGGGTTGGGCGGTCACCGTCTACAACGCCGCGGAAGCCTTGCCGAACTTGATTAACCCGTTCTGGATGCTGCCCCTGCTGGGTGTGCTCGGGTTACGCGCCCGGGATATCGTGGGCTTCACCTTCACCCAGTTGATCGTCCACTTCCCAGTGGTGATCTTCATGCTGTGGGCGTTGGCGTCTACGCTCGACTACCACCCTCCGGTGATGCCGTGATTCACCTCCGTCCGAGCGCATCCCGAGATACGGGTAAACGTCGATTCTGAAACAGTTGACGGCACTCAGCGTCATCCGTAAAGTCATTCCATCAGCATACTGATGAGTTTTAGGAGAAAGGCCATGCCGCTGCAGTTTGTAGCGAATCTCACTGATCTGGTCGAGGATGAACCGCTCCCAGTGACGTTAGGCGAAGAGAAGATCGCCTTGTACTTGCTCGATGGAAGCGTGTACGCGACGCAAAACGTTTGCACCCATCAATATGCGTTGCTCAGCGACGGCTATATGGAAGACGGCTGCATCGAGTGTCCGTTGCATCAGGGGCGGTTCGATATTCGGACCGGGGCGGCCATGTGCTCGCCCGTGACCCAGCCGATTCGTGTGTTTCCGGTTCAGGTGGATGGCAACGCCATCCTGGTCGACATCTGACGGGCGGAAGACGCGATGGAACACACCTATCTAATCATTGGAGGCGGTCAGGCCGGCGGTCGCGCGGCCGAGACGCTTCGTAATCAAGGCGTGACCGGCCGGGTCGTGATCGTCGGCGACGAATCGTGCCCGCCCTACGAACGTCCGCCGCTGTCCAAGGAGGTGCTGACTGCACCGAGCGACGAGACTTGTTTCAACGGCTGGCTGCACGAAGCGGTGTTTTATCAGCACGCCGCTATTGAACAACTGGAGGATCGGGTCACGCGTCTGGACACGGTCCTGCAGATTGCCTATCTGGCCAGCGGTGCGCAGATTCATTACGACAAGTGCCTCATCGCCACCGGCGGCCGTGCACGTGCGCTGTCCGACATTGCACAAGGCGAACGGGTGTTGTCGCTCCGAACACTGTCGGATGCTCTGCGTTTGCGCAAGATGCTCAAACGCTCGCGCTCCGTTGCAGTCATCGGCGGGGGCTTTCTGGGGCTTGAATTTGCCGCAAGCGCCCGCGCACGAGGTCTTGATGTCACCGTGTTCGAGATGGCACCGAGGTTGCTCGGCAAGGCCATGCCGGCCGCGTTCTCGCAACGCCTTGCGGCCAAGCATCTGGCGTTCGGTGTGAAGTTGAAGCTCGAGACCGGCCCGATTTCGGTAGTACAGCGCGACGACGGCATCACGGTGAACGCGGGTACCCATACGGAAACGTTCGACTTCTGTGTGCTTGCCGTGGGCCAGACACCCAACGACGATGTTGCGCGTGCCTCGGGAATCGAGGTGAACAACGGCATCGTCGTCGACGAGTGCTGCCGGACGTCCGCGCCGAACGTGTTTGCCGCCGGCGATTGCGCGAATTTTCCCTTTGGACCAGGCGACGGACGAATTCGTCTCGAATCGTGGCAGAACGCACAGGATCAAGCGATTGCCGCCGCCAGGAGCATGCTCGGCGACACATCGGCATACCGGCCCACCCCACGGTTCTGGACCGACCAGTACGACTGGAACGTCCAGATGATCGGGTTGCACGACGAGACCGTGGATCAATGGGTGATGCGTGAAACCCATGCCGACAAGCTGGTCCTCATCGGGCTAAGAAATGGCGTGATCGTGTACGCGCTTGCCGTGAATCAGGGCGGCGAAATTCGTGCACTGCAACGCCTCATCGAACAATCCATTCCCATCGACCCCGACCGGCTCGCCGATATGAGCCTGAAGCTTCGCCAGCTCGAACGGTCAATGGTCTGATTTATCCGGAGATATCTGTGTACGCCTGCGAAACCGTGATCAGCGGCCCGACGCCGCCGATCAAGAATCAACCTATCGAAAACCTGACCTGGCCGGAAGAGGGGCTGCACGCCATTCCTGACTGGGTCTACACGAGCGAATCGGTGTATGCCCGCGAAGTCGACCGAATCTTCCATGGCCGCACGTGGAACTTCGTGGCGCTTGAGGCCGAAGTTCCGAACACCGGCGATTACAAGCGCTCGTACGTAGGCCCGACGCCGGTGGTCGTATCGCGCGCAGAGGACGGCTCGATCCATGTCTTCGAGAATCGATGCGCGCATCGCGGTGCCGAATTCTGCCGACATAGTCGCGGCAACAACACGGAATTCGTTTGCCCCTATCACCAGTGGTCATACGATCTGAAGGGCAATCTGCAAGGCGTGCCCTTTCGTCGGGGTGTAAACAAGCTCGGCGGGATGCCGAAAGACTTCCGTGCCGAAGATCACGGCCTGCGCAAGCTCGCGGTCGCCACGCGTAACGGCGTGGTCTTCGCGTCGTTCGTCCACGACATGGAGCCGCTGGCGGAGTACCTTACGCCGGAGATTCTTCGGGATTTCGATGCCGTATTCAACGGCAAAAAGCTGCGCATTCTCGGCTTCTACAAGAACGAGTTGCCGTGCAACTGGAAGATGTACCACGAGAATCTCAAGGACCCGTACCACGCGACCCTTCTGCACTCGTTCCTGGTCGTTTTCGGCTTGCTCGTGGCAGGCAACCGCTCGGCGATGATCGCCGACAGCAAATACGGCATTCACGGCACGATGGCGTCGGCGAAGAGCGATTCGCTTTACGCGAGCGTCGATGAAGACAAGAAAAAGGAGATGCGCTCGTTCCATGAAGGGATGATGCTGCGCGACGAGCGCTTCCTGGAATTCGTCAAGGAGTTCGATTCGGAGTGGTCGGTCACGATGCAGACGATCTGGCCGAATCTGATCGTGCAACGCGAAATGAATACGCTGGGCATCCGGCACATCGTGCCTAACGGCCCGAACAGCATGATCATGCTGTGGACCATGTTCGGCTACGAAGACGATTCCGAGGACATGGTGCGTCACCGCCTGCGTCAGGGCAACCTGATGGGACCGTCGGGTTTCCTCGGGCTGGAGGACAACGAAGCGATGAAGTTCGTCCAGGAGGGCGTGCGCCGGTCGGTGACGGACCGTAGCGTCATCAAGCTCGACGCGGACAAGATCGGCACAGCGGACAACCTCATTTCCGAAGCGGCCATCCGGTCAATGTACAAACACTATCGCGAAGTCATGGGGTTCTGAATGCTACTGCCAGGTTTCGAAAAGAAGCACGTCGCGCACGACGCAGCCCTGATCGCTCGCGCTGCCGTTGAGGATTTTCACGCGGAATACTGCGCTGTCGTCGACGGCGGAGACATCGAGCGTTGGCCGGAGTTCTTTACGGAGAATTGCATTTACCGCGTGACGGAACTGGAGAACGCCACCTGTGGTTTGCCCGTGGGCCTCGTGTATGCGGAAGGCAGAGACATGCTGCACGACCGGGCGGTGGCGATTTCCCGCACGCAAATGTTCGCACCACGCAGCATGCTGCACTTCGTCTCGAACGTTCGCATTCTGAGCGCGGATGACGAGGAGATCGTCGCGCAAAGCAACTATATGTTGCTTCAGACCCTCGTCGAGGGTGCGACGACGCTGCATCAGGCGGGTCGCCTTTTTGATCGCTTCGCGCGTAATGGCAATATCTTGCTGCTCAAGGAGCGCCAGGCCGTCTACGACACCGCGATGATCGCCAACGATCTCGCATACCCGGTATGACCCGGAGCGCGATGCACAGGAAGTTCATGAGAGAGAAGACGCAATGAGCCACACAGACCACTACGAATCGCCAGTCGAGAACGGCGGCGTTGGCGCGCGTGTCCGTCGGCGTGAGGATGAGCGGCATCTTCATGGGAAAGGGCGTTTTGTCGCGGACTACGTTTTCCCCGACCTTCAGGAAGTGGCGTTTCTGCGCAGCCCCGTTGCCCATGCGCGCATTTCGCATATCGGCAAGCCGCAGCAGTATGAGCGCCAGGTGATCGTGCGTGGCGATATGACGAGCGCCACCGATATCGTGGCGGATTCCAGTCTGCCTACCTACAAGTCGTCGTCGCATCCGCCGCTGGCTTCGGAAAAGGTCCGCTTCGTCGGCGAGCCGGTCGCGATGTGCTTCGCCCCGACGCGCGCCGAGGCGGAGGATATCGCGGAGGAAGTGGCGCTCGATCTGGAGGAACTCCCGGCATTCGCCAACGCGTTCACAGCGCGTGATCGAACCGACGTCCGGGTCCACGACCACTGGGACAACAATCTGTTTCTGGATCTGACGGCCGACGTCGACTTTGCCGCCCATGCCGAAGGCGCGCCGGTCGTCGTCAAGCAGAAGGTCGATCTGGCGCGTCAATGCATGGTGCCGATGGAAGGTAAGGCTGTTCTCGCCTATTGGGACCACCCTCATTCGCAGCTTGTCGTGATTACGTCGACGCAAGTGCCGCACATGATTCGCACGGTGCTCGCGCAGTGTCTGGGCATCGACCACGCGCAGGTGCGTGTGATCTCCCCCGACGTGGGCGGTGCGTTCGGCTACAAGTGTGTCTTGCAGCAGGAAGAGCTGTGCATCGCATGGCTTGCGTTAACGTACAAGAAACCCTTTCGCTTCATCGAAGACCGTCGCGAACACCTGATTGCGGGTGCCAATACCCGCCAGCATCACTACGAACTGACGGCGTACGCCGACACGACAGGTCGGCTATTGGCGCTCGACGCGCAGCTCCTGATCGACGGCGGTGCCTATTCCGCCTGGCCGTTCACGATTGGCCTCGAAACCGGACAGGCACTCGGCAATCTTCCGGGGCCGTATGACTTCCGAGGGTATCGCTGCCAAACGCAGTGTGCCGCGACCAACAAACCGGGGTTCCTGCCGTATCGTGGCGTGGCGCGCACGGGCGTGTGCTTCGCTATCGAGCTGACGATGGACGCGATTGCCCGTGCCGTCGGCCGCGAGGCGTGGGAAGTTCGCTACGACAACCTCGTGCGCGGGCAGGACATGCCCTATACCAACGTCGTGAAGAAGCACTACGACAGCGGCGATTTCCAGGAGAGCCTGAAGCGCGCCGTCGATCAACTGGATGTGGCGCAATGGCGCGAGCGCCAGAAGCAGGGGGAAAAGGACGGCCGGCTGGTCGGCATTGGCTTTGCAACCTTCACCGAGCAATCGGCGCACGGCACGGCCGTGTTCGCGTCGTGGGGTTTGCCCATCGTGCCCGGATACGATCTGGCCACGGTGCGCGTGACGGCCGACGGCGGGCTCGAAGTGCGTGCCGGTATCCACTCGCACGGTCAAGGCATGGAGACGACGCTGGCGCAAATTGCCAATGAGATCCTCGGCGTGCCCGTCGCCAAGATCAAGGTCGTTCACGGCGATACGGCGCTCACGCCGTTCTCGACCGGCACCTATGCATCGCGCAGCATCGTGATGGCCGGTGGTGCAGTCGCCGCAACGTGCCGGGAACTGGTGCCGCGCATCGTCAAAATCGGCGCTCATCTCTTGCAGGAAGATGAAAGCGCCGTACGCTTCGAGCACGGAGAAGTGGTCGGTGCAAAGGGACGAATCCCGCTGACGGACGTTGCGATGGCCTGGTACCTGCGCCCGGAGCGTCTGCCCAAAGGCGTCGATCTTGCGGGACTGGAAGCGACTCAGGGATTCAAACCGAAGGTGGATACCGGAGCGTTCAGCTACGCCACCCACGCGGCGGCCGTCGCCGTCGATACCGAAACCGGTCATGTGGAGATTCTCGACTACGTCATCGTGGAAGACTGCGGCCGGATGATCAATCCGATGGTCGTGGAAGGTCAAACCATCGGTGGCACGGCACAAGGGATTGGTACCGCGCTGTTCGAGGAGACGCTGTACGACGAGAACGCGCAGCCGCTGACGTCCACGCTGGCCGACTACATGCTGCCCGGCCCGACCGAGTTGCCTCGTCTGAAAATTATTCACATGGAAACGCCGTCGCCGTACACGGAGTTCGGCGCGAAAGGCGTGGGGGAGGGCGGTGCCATTGCGCCACCTGCGGCACTATTCAATGCGGTCAACGATGCATTGCGTCCGTTGGGTGCCACCGTGTCGGAAACGCCATTGACGCCGAGACGTCTGCTGTCCGCCATCGAAGCCGCGAAAGCCCAAAAGGGCGTGCCGGCCAAACAGGCCTTGCAACACGAGGAGGTCGAATGAAAGCGGCCCGCTTTGACTATGTGAGGAAAGCAAATCTGTCGGAGGCACTGGCCGAGCTGCAGGCAGACGGCGGTACCAAGCCGATTTCGGGCAGTCAGTCGATGGGGCCCATGCTCAATCTGCGTCTTGCGAGACCCGCAAGAATCATCGACCTGTCTCGTCTGGACGAACTGCGCGGTGTGGTGGAGACGAACGATGCGATTCGCGTCGGGGCTGCCGTCACGCATGCCGAAATCGAAGACGGCAAGTTTCCGCTGCTCAGGCACGCGTATCTTCAGTATGTCGCGGGCGGAATCGCTTACCGGGCGATCCGCAACCGTGGAACGATTGGGGGAAGTCTCGCGCATGCCGATCCCGCTGCCGACTGGCCACTCGCATTGTCCGCGCTCGATGCCCGGCTGGAATTGTCCCGTGCCGGCGCAACCCGTATCGTCCGGGCTGCCGATTTCATGCAGGGGGCTTTCACTACGCTGCTGGATGACGGGGAGATCGTGACCGCCGTGCTGTTGCCTAAGCTGTCGGCCTCGATGCATTGGGGATATCACAAGCTCTGTCGGAAAACCGGCGAGTTTGCGCACGCGAGTGCCGCGGCCGTGTTCGACGCGCCAAGCGGTCTGGCGCGCGTCGTTCTGGGGGCGTTGGACGGTCCCCCCGTCGCATTGAACGAGTTAGCCGCCAGCATCGCGCAAAAAGGCCCCAGCGCTGCGACGCAACAGGCGCTCGAATCTGCCGTTGCCGGTGCCATGCCCAATGCCGATGGTATCGACAGAAAGATGCATACCGCAGCGCTCAATCGCTGCCTGGCGCAAGCCCTCGGCAATTAGCAAGATCCATAGAATAGCGAACCCCCATGTCAGTCATCGAACTCACCATCAACGATCGTGCCGTACGCACAGAGGTCGAGCCTCGCGTGCATCTGGGCGATTTTCTGCGCGAGACCCAGCACCTGACCGGCACGCACCTGGGCTGCGAGCACGGCGTGTGCGGTGCATGCACCGTGCTCGTCGACGATATGCCCGTTCGGTCGTGCATCACGTTTGCGCTGGCTTGCGAGCAACAGCAAGTACGCACGATCGAAGGTTTCGACAACGACGAGCTGATGCGCCGCATCCGCCACTCGTTCTCGATTCATCACGGCCTTCAATGTGGTTATTGCACGCCCGGCATGCTGATCACCGCACGGGACATCATTCTTCGCTTTCCCGATGCGGACGAGGCGCGCATTCGTCTGGAACTCTCTGGCAATCTTTGCCGCTGCACTGGATACATGGGCATTGTGGCGTCGATCCAGGCCGTCCTGCAGGACCTGCGAGACAACCCGATTGCGGCGCGTGATGTGGCGCCCGAGACCCGGCGAGAACAGGTCGTGTCGACGCCGGCGGCTTTCCAGACGTTCACTGCCAATGCGGCCAACGCGGGCGATGCAGTGACGCCTGCCGCAACGGTCGCCGTCGCGGCGGCGCGCAACGAACCGGCCACGGAAACCCAACGCAAGGGCTGGACGGCCATCGACGACAGCTTCGTCGTGCCGTTCCCGCTCGAGAAGGTGTGGGCATTCATGGGCGACCTGCCATCAGTGACGGCTTGTTTGCCGGGTGCGGAGCTCATCGATCACGACGGCGAATCGGTCAAGGGCAAGATCGCCATCAAATTCGGGCCGATGTCCGCCAACTTCGCCGGCGCTGCTCGACTGGATCGCGACGATACCGCCCATCGGGCCGTCATGCGCGGTGCCGGGCAGGACAACATCAGCCGTTCGCGCGCCAATGGCGACGTCACCTACACGCTCACACCGGAAGGCGGCGGCACCCAGACGCGCGTCGCCGTCACGCTGGAGTACATGCTTCAGGGCCCCTTGGCACAGTTCTCGCGCTCGGGACTGGTCAAGGATTTCGTCCGCCGGATGATCGCCGACTTCGGTGCACGTATTACCGCGCAGCTCGGCGGCAATGCAGCCCCCGAAGCCGCCACGGACCAGACGAAGTTCAACGTGGGAAGTCTCGTGTGGAGTGTGATCTGGGGACGTATCCGCCGTCTGTTCGGCAAGGCTGACTGATTAGCGGATAGGGCGATAGCGATACGGCTATCGCCGACACATTATCAGTACACTGATTAAATGGAGCTGTACATGAACGACCGAATTCGCAAGATCGCGCTCGAAGAGCATTTCACAACGCCGGGATTCCCGAACTATTCGAAGGCATTCACGCAGCATATTGCGCCCGAAGTCCTGCGCGATCTTGGCGCGCGGCTCGCCGATTTCGATGGGTTGCGCCTCCAGGAAATGGATCGCGCCGGCATCGACTACACGATCCTGTCGCAAACCGGACCGAGCGTGCAGGGTGAGACCGACGCCGGGCAGGCCACATCGCTCGCACAGATGAGTAACGATTTTCTGGCGGAGCAGATCGGACGTCATCCGACGCGGTTCGGCGGCTTCGCCACGCTGCCGATGCACGACGCCAAAGTCGCTGCACGCGAGCTGACACGCACCGTGAATACGCTGGGGTTCAAAGGCGCGCTGGTCAACGGTCACACGCACGGCAGGTATTACGACGACCGTGCCTACGACGACTTCTGGGCCACGCTGCAGGACCTGGACGTCCCGCTGTACTTGCATCCGACGGATGCCTTTGCCCACCCGCGCGTACTGGAAGGCCATCCCGAACTTCTCGGCGCAACGTGGGGGTGGGGTGTGGAGACGGCGAGTCACGCGCTGCGGTTGCTGTTCGGTGGTGTCTTCGACCGTTTCCCGGGCGTCAAGCTGATTCTGGGCCATATGGGCGAGGGCATTCCGTTCCTGCGGTGGCGATTCGACAGCCGGTTCGCCGTCTACTCGCATGGCGTCGAACTGAAGCAGGCGCCGTCCGCCTACATCGGCACGAACATCGTCATTACCACTTCCGGCGTGTGTTCTTCAGCTGCGCTGGCGGGTGCCATTGGCGAGATGGGGCCGCAAGCCGTGCTGTTTTCGGTGGACTACCCCTACGAATCCACCGAAATCGCCGCCCGGTTCATCGAAGAAGCGCCGCTCGACGAAGACGTGCGCAAGCTCGTTTGCCACGGTAACGCCGAGCGTCTCTTTCGCCTGTAATCCAACACCTGCCTCGTCATCTACTTTCGCTCCCGGAGCCGCCCCATGAAAAATTTCCGCATTGGCCAGATTGTGCCGAGTTCCAACACCACGATGGAGACAGAGATCCCGGCAATGTTGCTTGCCCGGCAGAACATCCGACCTGAGCGTTTCACGTTTCACTCCAGTCGCATGCGCATGAAGAAGGTCGTCAAAGAAGAACTGGCCGCCATGGACGCCGAGTCCGACCGCTGCGCCGTGGAGCTATCCGACGCGCGCGTGGATGTGCTGGGCTACGCGTGCCTCGTCGCCATCATGGCCATGGGGCACGGCTACCACCGTGTGTCTCAGAAGCGCCTTGCCGAGCACACCGCCGAGAACGGCGGCGCAGCCCCGGTGATCACCAGCGCCGGTGCACTGGTCGATGCCCTCAAGGTGATCGGCGCGAAACGTATCGTCGTCGTGGCGCCTTACATGAAGCCGCTGACGGAACTGGTCGTGGATTACATCCGCAACGAAGGCTACGAGGTCATCGACTATCGCGCCCTCGAGATCCCCGACAACCTCGACGTCGGTCGCCACGATCCCAGCCGTCTGCCTGACATCGTCAAGACGCTGCGCTACCAGGAGGCAGATGCCATCGTGCTGTCCGCGTGCGTTCAGATGCCGTCGCTGCCCGCGGTCGCCAAGGTCGAAGCGATGACCGGCAAGCCCGTGATCACGGCAGCAATCGCCACGACTTACGCGATGCTGAAGACGCTGGATCTGGAGCCTGTCGTCCCCGGTGCCGGCGCGCTGCTGTCCGGGGCTTATTGAGCGGGCTCATTGACTGTTCCTACTGAGCGGGCTGATTGAAGGATGGAAGCACTGGAGCAACAGATGAGTCAACGATCCACATTTCTCTACGGCGGCAACGTCCACGCAAACGGCATACGCCAGCACTACCTTCGCTACGGTGGTAACGATGGTGCGCGCGCGACTCGCGATCCGGTGATTATCGTGCCGGGGATCACGAGTCCCGCCATCACCTGGGGCTTCGTCGGCGAAACGTTCGGCAAGGCGTTCGATACCTACGTCCTCGATGTTCGCGGGCGCGGCCTGTCGTCGGCATCCGAAACGCTCGACTACAGTCTCGACGCTCAGGCTGCCGACCTCGTCGCCTTCGCCGCCGGCCTTGGTCTCAAGCGGTACAGCGTGGTGGGGCATTCCATGGGGGCACGCATCGGCGTTCGCGCCGCCGCCGATAGACCCGAGGGGCTTGCCCGTCTGGTCGCCGTCGATCCGCCGGTCTCGGGCCCTGGGCGTCGCGCCTATCCGTCAAAGCTGCCCTGGTACGTCGATTCCATGGCGTTGGCAAGGCACGGTATGGACGCGCAAGCGATGCGCGAATTCTGCCCGACCTGGACCGAGGCCCAATTGCAGTTGCGGGCGGAATGGCTCCACACGTGCGACGAACGCGCCATTCGCGAGAGCTTTGACGGCTTTCATACCGACGACATTCACGTGAACCTGCCGTCTCTGGCGATTCCCCTGATGTTGATGACCGCCGCGCGAGGCGACGTCGTCCTGGATGCCGATGTCGAGGAGATCCAGGGACTAGCGCCTCAGGTCGTGCATGTCAGGGTGGCCGACGCCGGGCACATGATCCCGTGGGACAACGAGCCGGGCTTTTATCAGGCATTCGGCAGTTTTCTCGGTGCGCCGCTGCCAACGATCTGAACAACGGTCTGAACGAAATTCGAGGGAGGGCATCATGCCCGTAAGTGATTTTCAAATGGTGGACGCCTGGACGCGTGTCCTGAAGCTGTCTCGCCTTGAGGCAGGCCAAACCGTCACGATTCTGACGAGCGCCAATACCCATGCGCAGACCTTGTCGACGGCACTCATCGCGACGCAAGCGCTCGGTGCCGTCGTCAACCGGCTCGACCTCCCGCCTGTCAACGGCGAGAAGGCACTGAGTCGCGACCCGTTGGCTTACCTGGGCACGACCCCGCTCACCGGCAATCGAGCGGCGATTGCCGCGTTGAAGGAAAGCGATCTGGTGCTGGACCTGATGACGTTGCTGTTCTCGCCGGAGCAACTGGACATTCTGAAAGGGGGCACCAAGATTCTGCTGGCCGTGGAGCCGCCCGAAGTCCTGACACGGCTCGTGCCGACGCTGGAAGATCGCGAACGCGTGCTGGCTGCACAGGCCCGAATCGGCAGGGCACGTGAGATGCATATCGTGTCGGCCGCCGGAACCGATTTTCATTGTCCGCTTGGGGAGTTTCACCCGATCGCCGAGTATGGCTTCGTGGACGAGCCGGGACGGTGGGATCACTGGCCGAGCGGCTTTGCGCTCACGTTCCCGAACGACGGTCAGGCGTACGGTCGCATCGTCATCGACCGCGGCGACATTCTGCTGCCGCAAAAGAGCTACGTGAACGACCCTATCGAGCTGACGGTGGAGAACGGTTTCGCCACCCGAATCGAAGGGGGTGTGGATGCGCAACTGCTGTCCGAGTACATGGCGACGTTCAGGGACGACCAGGCGTATGCCATCTCGCACATCGGCTGGGGGCTGCAACCTCGCGCGCACTGGTCGACACTCGGTCTATACGATCGAGAGCAAACCATCGGCATGGACGCGCGGGCGTTCGAGGGCAACTTCCTTTTCTCCCTCGGCCCGAATAACGAAGCCGGCGGAAGCCGCACAACCACCTGTCATATCGATATCCCACTGCGCCATTGTGACGTCTATCTGGACGGTGAGGCCGTGGTTCGCAACGGCTGCGTCGTCAAAGGAAGCCATTGAAATGAGTAACGACCTGGAAACCTATCAACGCCAGAGCTTCGGAAGCCCGTTGCAACCCAAAGCGCCTGTGGGCCTGCTGATCGTGGACTTCGTCAACGGCTTCGCGAACCCTGAAGTATTCGGCGGGGGGAATATTCGGCAGGCCATCGACAACACGGTGCCGCTGCTGGCGTTCGCGCGGGAACGAAAATGGCCCGTAGCCCACACGCGCATTGTGTTTGCCGACGACGGGGCGGATCACAACATCTTTACGGAAAAGGTGCCGGGCATGCTCAAGCTGGTCGAACGCGGGCATGACAGCGCGATCGTGCCGGAGCTTGCACCTGCCGATGGCGAACTGATCGTGAGGAAGACCGTTCCGTCTGCGTTCTTTGGCACGTCGCTTGCCGCCTGGCTGGCGCAACGCGGCGTACAAACACTGGTGGTCGCCGGTGCGGTGACCAGCGGGTGCGTGCGGGCATCGGTCGTGGATGCAATGCAGTACGGATTTCGCCCTTTTGTCCTGAGTGACTGCGTTGGCGACCGTGCCATTGCACCACACGAGGCGAATCTGTTCGACATGGCGCAGAAATATGCCGTCGTATTGCCGCGAGATGCCGCAATGAACCTTCTCGGAGACCTGTCCGCTCGCTAACGTTGTCATGGGTCGCGCCGATGCCCGGGCACGTGACGTTCGCATTCGGCGTGGCTGACAGACGGGCGTAGCCTTGGGGCCAACAATGAATACGATGACATCCCCCGCATCGCGCGCGATTGTGACGCGCCATCAGTTTGTGTTGATCTTCGCGTCGTCATTCGGCGCATTGCTGGAGTGGTACGACTTTTATGTCTACGCGGCGCTGGCCGGGGTCTTCGGTGCGCTGTTCTTCCCGAGCGGAAACGAAACTACGGCCTTCCTCGCCAGTCTTGCCACCTTTGGCGCAGGATTTCTCGTCAGACCGCTCGGCGCGCTGTTCTTCGGCCGACTCGGCGACCGGATCGGGCGGAAGTACACGTTCATGGCCACCATCGTGTTGATGGGGGTGGCGACAATTGGCGTTGGCCTATTGCCGTCCTATGAGCAGATCGGCATGCTTGCGCCGGTACTGCTCGTCAGTCTGCGGTTGTTGCAAGGCTTCGCGCTGGGGGGAGAGACAGGGGGCGCAGCGACCTATCTCGCCGAGCATTCACCGCCGTCCAAACGGGGCTTCTACACGAGCTCGCTTCAAACGACGGCAACCCTTGGACTGCTTTCGTCGATCGCAGTGGTGGGCGTATCGCGCGCGCTCGTAGACGAGGTTGCCTTTCAGTCGTGGGGATGGCGGATACCGTTCCTGGTGTCGACCGTGCTGTTGATCGTGTCGGTCTATCTGCGCACCCGGCTGGCGGAGTCGCCCACGTTTGAACAGATGAAGCACGCAGGCAACCTGTCGAGATCGCCGGTCAGCGAGAGTTTCGGCAATTGGGGAAACCTGAAGTACGTGCTGATCATGCTGTTCAGTACGGCGTCGGGTGTCGGCGTGATTTTCGGCACGGGGCACTTTTACGCCATGTACTTCTTGCAGAACACGCTGAAGGTCGCCCCCAACGCCGTCAATCTGTATCTGGCGATTGCACTCGTCTGCGTGTTCCCGTTCTACGTTCTGTTCGGTTGGTTATCGGATCGCATCGGGCGCAAATGGATCATGATGAGCGCGTGCCTCTTGCTCGCGTTGACCACCCAGCCGATTTTCCGGGCCTTGACCCACTACGCGAATCCACAACTCGAAGCATTCCAGAAAAATACGACCGTCACGATCTACGCCAGCGATTGTCAATTCTCGTTGTTTTCCTCTGCGCGCACCGAGTGCGATCGCGTGAGGGAGTTCCTGTCGGCGTCGGGTGTGTCGTACGTCCAGGCCCACCAGAAAGCCGGTGAACCGGTGAGAACCGTCATTGGCCGCGTAGAAGTGCAGGGGAGTGAGCGACACGCGCTGGAAAGCGCGCTGACGGCAATGGGGTGGACGAAGCACGCCGATCCGGCATCCATCAACGCCCCGATGGTCGTGTTGTTGATGTGGGTGCTTCTGCTCTTTCTGGCGATGGTCTATGGACCGATGGCGGCGTTTATGGTCGAACTGTTCCCTGCGCGCATTCGCTATACGTCGTTGTCGCTCCCGTTCCATCTCGGGTCGGGCTGGTTCGGCGGAATGTTGCCCTTCGTGGTATCCGCCATGTCGGTGGCGGCCGGTAATGTCTATTTCGGGCTGTGGTATCCGATCGCCATTGCCGCGCTATCGTTCGTCGTCGGCGTGCTCTTTGTTCCCGAGACGTTCCGGCGCGACATTACGGTGTGACCTGACGAATAGCACCATCGATAAGGTGTGCAGGGGAGCCGTGGGAGACTGCGGCTCGCCTGCTGCCGTAGTGTCAGTCGAAGTGATTGAGCGAGGTGCGACCGTACTGGTTATTGCCTTCCACCAGTTGCATCATTAACCGGATGAATGTGGCCTGATCCTTTTCCTCCAGCGGCGCGAGAAACTGAACTTGAGCCTCACGCATGCTCGCGTACATGTCTCGCATGATCGCGCGGCCCCGTGCGGTGATGTTGGCGATCTTGACGCGTCCGTCGCTTGCGCTCGGTGTTCGCTTGACCAAACCTCGCTCTTCGAGACGGCGCAGGACATCGGCCATCGTCGTGCGATCGACACCGACCTCCGCGCATAGCGACGTCTGATCGAGATTGGGGTGTTCGCTAAGCGTAGTGAGCAACCCGTATTGAACGGGCGTGATGGAAAAGTCCTTGCAGCTTTCGAAGAAGAGGGCGATGTGAATCTGGTTGAGTCGGCGGATCAGGAATCCTGGACGTTGCCAGAGATGTCCCGTTTCGATAACGCCCTCAGTACTCGTGGTTTCTTTGGCGGCCGTGCTCATTGTGAAATAGTGAATTAGGGGGTTGATAGAGTCTAACCATCTTGCCGAACGGTGTCACATATGGCACGAAATCTGCATGATGCAGCGCGAGCTAGGGACTTTTACTGATCCGGACAAGACACCTATTGCGTTCCTGATTTTGTCACGATAAAAAGCATTCTGTCAGCATACTGACAAATAATTCAGTAACCCTTTTTGGTGGCGTAGCAGGTACGACTGCCGCCATATGCAAACCAGAATGACCCCCATTCTATCAGTGCACTGATTAGATGAGGAGGTCACGCGGAATTTTCAAAAACCGGTAAACCCGCAGAGTTTGGAGCAAACGAATGACCTCTACCCCAGTCCCGATCAAGGCTGTCTCAAGTGGACGTGCAATGTCGATGGGCGATATCAAGACGCTGATGCTGGCGTCGCTTGGTGGCGCTCTGGAGTATTACGACTTCATTGTTGCCGTCTTCTTCACGAAGTTACTTGCGACCGTATTCTTCCCACCGCAAACACCTGAGTGGCTTGCGCAACTGGAGGTGTTCTGTATTTTCGCCGCCGGTTATCTCGTCCGGCCGATTGGCGGCATCTTCTTCGCGCACTTCGGCGACCGGATCGGGCGAAAGAAGATGTTTGCACTCAGCCTGTTTCTGATGGCCGCCCCGACGCTGTTGATCGGTTTGCTGCCGAGTTACGCGATGATCGGACTCGTGGCACCGCTGCTGTTCCTTCTGTGTCGCGTGCTTCAAGGCCTGTCGGTCGGCGGCGAAGTGCCCGGCGCGTGGATTTTCTGCGCCGAACACGTGCGCCGCGATCGCGTGGGCCTCGCCTGCGGGCTGCTGATGTCGGGACTTTGTACGGGCATCTTGCTGGGGGCTCTGAGCGCCAAGTTTCTCATCGGCAACATGGACCCGGAAAGCCTGAAGACGTGGGGCTGGCGTCTTCCGTTCATCGCCGGCGGTGTTTTCGGTCTGATTTCGGTCTACCTGCGTCGTTATCTCCAGGAAACGCCGGTGTTCGAAGCGATGCGCGCCAAACGTGAGGCCGACGCCCGTCTGCCGCTGGCTATCGTGTTGAAACAGCACCGCAAGGCGCTGGTGTTTGGCCTGCTTGCGACGTGGGTGTTCTCGGGCATCTTCGTCGTCTATTTTCTGTACACCCCGACGTATCTGCAAACACAGTTCCATCTGGCACCGAAGGAGGTGTTCGCCAACAACTCGTGGTCGATCTTCGGCCTGATTATCGGTAGCACGTTCGCGGGATGGGCGGCTGACAAGATTGGCGGGGGACGGGCTTATGCGCTGGGCAGTCTTGCGATGCTCGTGGTGACGGCCGCGTTCTACATGTCGCTGGGTTCGACGAGCCAGCTCGTGTGGCCGCTCTATATCGCCGGCGGATTCCTGATCGGCACGATTACCCTCGGGCCCTACATCATCGTCAAGAGTTTCCCGGCTGAGGTTCGCTTTACGGGATTTGCACTGTCGTACAACACCGCGTATGCCGTATTCGGTGGCACGGCACCGGCGATTGCGGCATTTCTCGTCGGAAAGCAGGGGCTGACCATGGCACCCGCCTGGTATATCGCTGCGCTTTGTGTGCTCGGTTTGCTGATCGGGCTGGTCTGGCGTGCGCCTGATCACGAACGGTTAGGCGTGCAGCATTGAACGTCAGGCGCGGAGACGACCATGAATAGCGAAGATATTGAAGTGCTGACGCAATGCGCGGATTGGATCGACGATAGTCGACGCACCTTGCTCGTCACGGTCATCAAGACGTGGGGGTCGTCGCCGCGCCCGGAGGGCGCCATGTTGTGCATTCGTGACGATGGACGCGTAGTCGGTTCGGTCTCCGGGGGATGCATCGAAGACGACCTTATTGACCGCGTCCGGCGTAACGGCATTCATCTCGAATCGCCCGAGATTGTGGAGTACGGCATCAGCGCAGACGAAGCTCACCGCTTCGGGCTGCCCTGCGGCGGGACGATACGGCTCGCCCTCGAACCAGTCTCGAAGCGCAGCCGAATTCGGGAGTTGCTGTGCGCCGTGCTACAACAAAAGCTCGTCGCACGCACGCTGGATATGCACACCGGCAACACGGAGATCTGCGCAGCGCCAGTGAAGGAGGGCGTCCATTTCGACGGCGACACCTTAACAACCGTGCACGGCCCGCGTTATCGCTTGCTCGTCATTGGGGCAGGGCAGCTTTCGCGCTTCTTTTGCCAGATCGCAACCGGTCTCGATTATCAGGTGATCGTGTGCGATCCGCGCGAAGAATATGCCGACAATTGGCACGTCGAGGGCGTGACGCTCACGCGTGAAATGCCCGACGACGTCGTGGTGTCGATGCGCCTGGATAGCCGGGCGGCCGTGATTGCGTTGACACATGATCCGAAGCTGGACGATCTCGCGCTGATGGAAGCGCTACGCACACCGGCGTTTTATATCGGCGCGCTCGGATCACGAAGAAACAACGCAGCGCGACGGCAGCGACTGTTGCAGTTCGACCTGACAACGCATGAAGTCGCACGTCTACGCGGCCCGGCAGGCTTGTACATCGGAAGCAAATCGCCCGCCGAAATTGCAGTGTCGATTCTTGCGGAAATCACGGCAGCAAAGAACGGCGTCTGCTTTTCCGCTGCGATGTCCGTTGAAGATGCCAAGAATGCAGGGGAGCACCGCGATGCCGATTTTCTTTCGTCTTCGTGTGATCTTCAGGCTCCCCCATCAGTGGTTCCGGGAAGTGCCATCGAATGCTGATTACCGCCCGGATCGTTCGCGCCGGGGAGGTACTCGTCGTCTGCCCAGGACTTAGTCCTTGTTACGACGGCATCAGCGATTGAATCTTGCCGACGACGTACTCAACCCATTCGCGGTACTGTCCGGGGCCGGGATGATACTTGTCCCGCGCCATGTCTTGCGGTTTCGCCGCCCACGCCAGCGATACGTAACGGGCTGCGGGATCTCGTTCGATCCAATCGATCAGGAGCCCGTCAAGACGCTTCGCGTAACGGCCGAGGTACCAGCGCAGTGGATGGGGAGCCGCAGGCAGAATGTGCAGCGGCGGCAGCCCGGTCACCACCAGTCCGGCAGCCCCGGTGCGCTTGCGCAGCGTGTCCACCAGCGCAGTGTAATCAGCGAGGAATTGTGACGGTTTGCGTTGCGACGTTACATCGTTCGTCCCCAGCGCCGTCACCAGATAATCGGCGCGCGGCAATTCGCGGTTGGCCAGCATCACCAGGGCTTCACTCGTGTTCATTCCGGATTTCGCCACCAATTGCCACGCCACACGTCGCCCCGTACGGGCGGCTAACAGCTTGGCGACCGGCTGGGCGAGCGCGTCGGCTTGCGCATCGACACCAACCCCGGCAGCGGACGAATCGCCCACCACGAGGATACGCAACGGTTCCCCCGAATGAAGCGGGTCTCCCTCGACACCTTCGCGCGGCCCCGCAGCCTCGGGCAGGCGCAGAGCAGTGCGCCTCAGCCATCGGGCCTGCGCCAGGAGAATCGGACCAAGCGTGATCTTGTACAGGTTCAGCATCAAACAGTGTGGTGAGAAACCGGGACGCCGATCTTAACCGATCTCCCATGCTTTCACGGTGCACACTATGTCGTTGCCGTGGCTTTCTGCTGTCGATTCAGGCACATAGGGAAGATTAGGCAAACATCCATGCACACATCATTTAACATAATGTACATTATGCGAATATTAAATATCGGCAAGGCTGGGGGGATACCTTTAACTTCAGCTCAAGTTTGAGTTGGCGTGGCGTTTCCATCACCCCAACGCCGTCCCTTCGACGACTTCGAGCAGCGTGGCAGCAAAGCGTTGGGCCAGCAAACTGTGCGGCACATGTTCCGCGCGCAACAGATGCGTGGCGAACAGCACATCGGGAGCGAACGGTCGATACTCAAGTCCACGGCCGACGTATGCCTGGGCGACCGAACGGCTTACGATGCTCACGCCCAGTCCGCTGGCCACCATGGCACACACCGTCGCTTCATATGGCGTTTCAAGTTCTTTGTGCCTTAGCTCCACACCGGCCTCACGAAAGCGCTGGTCGATTTTCATGCGAGTGCCGTCCACCAACGACAGTGCGATGAACGGCTCGTACTCGAGATCGGCAGGCGTCACTACATCCACCCCCCTCAACCGATGCCCCACAGGGAACGCGCATACGCCCGCAACCTCGCTAATCTTCGTCGCTTCGATGCCGGAGACATCCCGGCTAACGTACGACGTCACCCCCAAATCGCAAAACTGCGATGCGACCCAATAAGCCACACGCGGCGAATCGTTTGTCAGTAGCGAGACCGCCACCCCCGGATGCGCTTGCCTGAACCGCCGGATCGCTTCAGGCATCTGCGTCAACGCAATGGACGGCACGGCCCCCACGCGCAAACGGCCCGTGCCGGAACGGCGAATCTGTTGCGCCGAGTCCTCCAGACTTTTCAAGCTCACAAACGCGCGCTCGACGTCGCGAAACAGTTCTGCGCCCTCGTCGGTCAGTTGCAAGCGTCCGCTGATCCGCTCGAACAGACGAAAACCGGCGCTCTGCTCCAACTGCCCGATCAATCGGCTGATGTTCGGTTGCGACGTATGCAGCGCCTCCGCAGCGGCCGTCATGGACCCGGTCTGAATCACCGCCCGAAACGCCTCTACCTGCTTGAATTTCATCGACCCCCTCCCCCGGCATGATCGCCTGTCAGCCCCCTATCGACATCCTCATCGTCGACACAGGCCATATCAAAAATGTATAGCACCGTATTTTATTGTGATTTTTAAGAATGCCCACACCCGACTACAGTCATTCGTATCCCGTCCGTGCGCCGTAGGGCAAACATTTCCCGTGTCCCGGCGTGCGGCCGCTCAGGTGTTCCAACCGCCCGTCTTAACTTCAGGAGCCATCGATGTCACGCCTGCCACGTTTGTTCGTTACCGCCCTAGCGGCCGCCTCCGCCGTGCTCGCCCTGACAACCCTGACCATCCGTCAGGCGAGTGCCGCGCCGGGCGACCTGCCTCCGGTCCCGGCTGAAATCAAGGCACAGAACCAATTGCGTATCGGCGTGCGTTGCGATCAACCGCCTTATGGCTATCAGGACGGCAGCGGGGCATTCGCCGGTGTAGAAGTTGAAATGGGGCGTCAGATCGCCGAATGGGCGCTCGGCAGCAAGGACAAGGCCGTCTTCACCTGCGTGACCGCAGAGAATCGCGTGCCTCAACTCCTCGGCCGAAAGGTCGATTTGCTGATTGCCACGCTGGGCGTTTCGCCCGAGCGTGCCCGCGTGATCGACTTCACACAGCCCTATCGCTGGGGCGCGAGCGACGTCGTGGTTCGTCGCGACAGCGGCATCAACTCCATCGCAGACCTCAAGGGAAAGACCCTCGTCGCCCTCAAAGGCTCGGTGCAGGCCAAGTGGTTCGAGGACCACATGCCGGACGTGAAAATGCTGCGCCTGAACACCGCCGCCGACGCCATGCAAACCTTCCGTCAGGGGCGCGCGGATGCCTACACGCACGACGCCGCCACGCTCGTCGTCGCCGCCGCGCAGGATCCACAGGCCAAGCTGCTGGGTCAGTACTTCCAGATTTCGGACGCCGCCATCGGGGTGCGCAAGAACGAAGCCGCCTGGCGCGACTACCTGTCGGCAACCATTGCCCGCATGCGCTACGAAGGCCGATTCGTGCAATGGGTCAAGCTCAACGTACCGGAATCGATTCGCAGCTATTACCTGTCGGTGTTCCAGCAGGGACGTCCGAAGGAAACGCTGTAAGCGGGCGCCGACCATGGATTTCGACGTCGCCTACTTGCTTGCGCAATGGCCCGCGCTCTGGCGCGGAGCGCTGATGACGCTGGAAGTGTCGGTCATTGCCATTGTCTGCTCCGCGTTGATCGGCATCGCCGGCTGCGCCGTTCGCCTCTTTCGCGTGCCGGTGCTCTCGCAGATCGTCACCGGGTACGTGGAATTGATGCGCAACACACCGATTCTGGTGCAGCTGTTTTTCATCTTTTATGGACTCCCGGCCATCGGCCTCGGCCTGTCGCTGTTCACTTCAGGCGTAGTTTGCCTCTCCTTGTGGGCAGGCGCGTACCAGATCGAGAATCTGCGCGGTGGCATGGCAAGCGTTGGACGTCGAATGTACGAGTCGTGTCACGCCCTGTCGCTGCGTCCGTGGCATTACTTCACGCTCATCGCATTGCCGATCGCCTTGCGTCATGCGCTGCCCGGCATGCTCAACACTGCGATCTCGCTGCTCAAGAACTCCTCGTACTTGCAGGCCATCGGACTCATGGAACTGACGTTCGTCGCCGTCGACCGCATCGCGACAGATTTCCGCCCACTTGAGATGTTCGGCGCAATCCTCGTGCTGTACCTGTGCATGGTCGCCGTGCTTGCTCTGCTCGCGCACCGGCTGTCCGCCTGGATGCAACGACCGTTTCGCACTCATTGAGGCGCTTGCCCACCATGCACGTCATTCTGGAAAACTGGTTGCTGATCGCCAAAGGGTTGGGCATGACACTGGCCCTTGCCGGGACAGTCCTGTTGTGCACGACGGCGATATCTTTGCTGCTGGGGGTGCTGGCAACCCTGCCCTCACGCTGGCTCAAGGCGACGATCCACGGCTACGTCGAACTGTTTCGCTCGATTCCGCTGATCGTCAATGTGTTCTGCGTTTTCTTCGTCGCCCCGATGTTCGGTCTGGATCTCAGCCCGTTCGTTGCGGCCACCGTCGGGTTGTCGCTATGGGGCGGTGCCAACGGGACGGTCGTCGTCTCCGGCGGCATCCTGTCCGTTCCCCCGCACCAATGGAAAAGCGCCGCTGCCCTCGGTCTGCGCCGCTGGCAGATCTACCGCTACGTGATCGGCCCACAATCGGTTGGCGCAATTCTGCCCGCCTATACAGGACTGCTCACGCTGCTGGTCCAGTCGACTTCGCTCGGCGCACTGATCGGCGTGAGCGAGTTCCTCAAGATCAATCAGAACATCATCGAGCGCGTCACCGTCATGCAGGGCCGCAATCCGGCTTTCGAAGTCTACGGTTTCGTTCTCATCGTCTATTTCATCGTTTGCTCGGCACTGAGCGCGCTGTCCCGTTACCTCGAACGACGCCTGCAACGCGATCCCGTTCGTTCTTTCCCCCAACAAGGCTGAACATGTCCACCTCCAAAGTCAGTCGTCGGCTCACCGAAGCCGCCGCGCCCGAAGTCAACGACATCATCTTCAAACCTCGCCTCGACGGTTTCGACGAAACCTTCGTCCCGCTTGGCGACATCAACAAGGCACATGTCGTGATGCTGGCCGAACAAGGGCTAATTCGTCCCGAACATGCGTCGGCACTGGCGCGCGGCATTCTCGCGATGGAGGACGCAGGCCCGGGTGCCGTACCGCTCGATCCGAGCCGGGAAGACAGCTATTTCAATTACGAAGCGCATTTGATGGACAACGTCGGGGCCGACGTCGGCGGACGGATGCACACGGGGCGAAGCCGCAACGACATTCTTGCAACGCTCGACCGTCTGCGCGGACGCGCCGTGCTGCTCGATCTTGTCGACGCCCTGTTGCGCGTGCGCGAAACGGCGTTGGTGCAAGCCGCCCATCACGCGGACATCGTCATGCCCGGATACACCCATTTGCAACCGGCGCAACCGATCACCTACGGGTTCTATCTCGCAGGGGTCGCACAGGCCCTTGAGCGCGACACCCGTCGCCTCATGGATACACTCACGAACATGAACGTCTCCCCGCTCGGGGCCGCAGCGTTCGCTGGCACACCGTTCGCGATCGACCGTCAGCGCACCGCCGACCTGCTTGGCTTCGATACGTTCGTGGACAATGCGCTCGATGCTGTGGGCTCGCGCGACTTCGTTCTGGAGAGCATTGCCGACCTGAGCCTGCTCGCGGTGCTGTGGAGCCGCGTCGCGCAAGACTACTTCGTGTGGACCACGCACGAATTTGGGCTGATTGAATTCCCGGACAGTGTCGCCACGACGTCGAGCATCATGCCCCAGAAGAAGAATCCCGTCGTGCTCGAGTATCTGAAAGGACGCACCGGACAGATCGTCGCCGCACTGATGGCCAGCGCGATGGCTATCAAGGGTACGAACTTTACCCACTCCGGCGACGCCAGTCGCGAAGGCACCCAGGGCTTCTGGGACACTGCGCGCGAGGCCATCCGCTGCCTGCAACTGCTCGAACTCGTGCTGCGCACGGCGCGACCGGTCGCGTCGCGTGCAGGCCGACTAGCCGCCGAAGACTTCTCGACTGCGACCGCGCTGGCAGACCATATGGTGCGCGAACACGACCTCTCCTTCCGGGCCGCGCATCATGTCGTCGGGTCGGTGGTGCGCAGCGCGATGGACCAAGGCGTGCCGGCCGACAGGATCGATGTCGCCATGGTCGAAGCCGCGGCGCGCGAGCAGCTCGGTGCGCCGCTGGGCATTGACGCCGCCTCGGTACGTGCCTGTCTGGACCCGGCAAGCAATGTCGCCGGGCGAGCGTCGGCGGGCAGCCCGAACCCGCAAACCCTGCGCGCGCACCTGGAAGACGCGCAGGTCAGGCTCGACGACGCCCGCACGACCCTCGCCGGATGGCACACCCGTCTGGCGGATGCCCGGCAGGCACTGCAAAGTGCCACCCGCGCGCTGGCGGGACTGCAATGAACGCGCTGCTCTCGATTCGCGGACTCCGTAAGCATTTCGGTCCGCATCAGGTGGTCAACGGCGTGGACCTCGACGTCTATCCAGGACAGGTAGTGGTCGTCATCGGACCGAGCGGATCGGGAAAATCGACGCTGATCCGCTGCCTGAACAGTCTCGAGACGCCGACCGACGGCACGGTGACGCTCGGCGACGCCGCCACCAACGTGCGCGACCATCGGGCGATGGCGCGGCTGCGCGAGGATGTGGGCATGGTGTTTCAGGATTACACGTTATTCCCGCACCTGACCATTTTGCGCAACATCACGCTGGCACCGGTCAAGCTGGGACGAATGACGCAGGCCGACGCCGAGCGGACCGCGCATGCACTGCTGGAGCGCGTCGGGCTGGGGCACAAGGCGAACGCTTATCCAGTATCGCTCTCTGGCGGGCAGCAGCAGCGTGTCGCAATCGTGCGGGCGCTGGCGATGAAGCCGAAGCTCATGCTGTTCGACGAACCGACTTCTGCGCTCGATCCGGAAACCGTAGGCGAAGTGCTGGGCGTGATGCGCGATCTGGCACGCGACGGCATGACGATGATCGTCGTCACGCATGAGATGGCCTTTGCCCGGGAGGTCGCCGATCGGGTCATCTTCTTCGACCATGGGCGAATCGTCGAGAGCGGCTCTCCCGCCGAGATTTTCGGCGCGCCGAAGGAAGCGCGAACGCAGCAGTTTCTCAGCAGCGTGTTGCGCTGAACCGCGTCGCGCCAATTCGTACCGACTTGGGGGTTGCGCAGCGTCGAACAACGCTGCGCAACGTCTCTCATTATCGAATGCGAGACGCGACGGCCACCGTATTCGGCGAGTCGGCCAGCGGGACGAACTTGCGGGTCTCACCGTCAAGCGCGTCGATGCCGCCGGTTTCGATGTCGTACACCCATCCATGCAGGTTCATACGGCCCTGCTCAAGCGCAAGGGCCACCGACGGATGCGTGCGAATGTTCGCCAACTGGGCAATCACGTTCTCCCTGACCAGCCCGTCGAGCTTCGCACCGGGCGTGTCGTAGGAATGCGCGGCATTGATTGCCTTCGCCGCGTCGGCGTGACGTAGCCAGTTGGCCACCGCAGGCATGTGGTCGAGGCAGGTGCAGCGTGAAATCGCGCCCATCGCACCACAGTCCGAGTGGCCGCAGATCACAATGTCCTGTACACCCAGTACCGAAACCGCATATTCGACTGTGGCGGAAACGCCTCCCGGCTCCGGTCCGTATGACGGAACGATGTTGCCGGCATTGCGAATGACGAATAGCTCGCCGGGCTCGCGCTGCGTGAGCAGCTCCGGAACGACACGGCTATCCGAACAAGTCACAAAGAGGGCTTTGGGGTTCTGACTCGTGGCAAGTCGCTTGAAAAGCTCGACGCGCTGAGGAAAGGCCTCCCGCTGGAAACGCAGGAAGCCGTCAATGATGTCACGCATAGGAAATCTCTGAGTTAACACGTCGGTGCGACGGCGATCGTTTTGCACCCTGATCTGCCATCGACCTGCGCCCATTATCCCTCATCCGCCTCCACAAGCCCAATGCCCTGCCCCCCGGTCGTCGACCACGAGGGCTGCTTGCTCCCGGTGCCCGTGCCGGGCACACGGCGCGACGACCGCCGAATTCAAAAAAAAGCGTCAAATGTGCATCCGGCGACGCCCTTTCTTCGTATACATCGCAACGACACTCACCGGCCGGAAATGTCACCGATGCTAACGACTGCCGTGATAACCCTATGCGGACTGATCATCACCTTCGCATTGGCCTGGTTATTGCAGAAACGGACGAAAAACGCAGGCATGGTCGATCCCATCTGGGCTGCCGCACTGGCCGCAGTGGCCATTTTCGTGGCGTTACGGGGCACCGGGGATGCGCTCAACCGGATATTCGTCGGTGTGGCCGGTGGCGTCTGGGGTGCGCGCTTGGCCATGCATCTGTGGCGTAGAAATTGGGGCAAGCCGGAAGACGCACGCTACCGGGCCTTCCGAGAACGATGGGCGGCGGCGGCCGACCGCAACATGTTCTGGTTCTTCCAACTCCAGGGCGTGATTGCAATGTTGCTCGCGGTCGCGTTTTTTGTACCGGCATTCAGTGCACAGGCCCCCTCCCCTCTGAATATGGGCGTCGCGGCGCTCGTCTGGGCGAGTGCGATCGCAGGAGAGACGACTGCCGATCACCAGTTGCGCAGCTTCGTATCCGATCCCGCACATCGGGAACAGGTCTGCCGCGCAGGCTGGTGGCGGTACTCGCGTCACCCCAATTATTTCTTCGAATGCCTGCACTGGTGCAGCTACGCCGCGCTCTCCATCTCGGCTCCTTGGGGATGGACAACGCTTTTTCCCCCGCTCCTCATGGCATGGCTGCTGCTCAAGGTGTCGGGCATCCCGCTACTGGAGGCGCACCTGATGGCCACCCGCCCGGCCTACCGGGAGTACATGAATACCACCAGTTCGTTGGTCCCCTGGCCGCCGAAAGCCTCTCGCCAGCCGTAATCGGCTTGATCAACATCCGCATGCCCGGAGCACGACACTATGACTGTCTCTCTTACGCAGCCGCCTTCGATCAGCCCCAGCGCTGCCGAACCATCGGGATTGATCCGGCTTTGTGAGTCGGGTGTGGTGCCCGGCGCGCTGTTGCGCGCCGGAATGCGCCGATTGATACGCCAACGGCTCAGGCAGGAGCACGCGTCCCACGTTGAACACAGCGTGTCGGCGCTGGCGGCGCTCGTGAAAGAACTGCGCGCGAGTCCTATTGCCATTGCATCTCAGGACGCCAATGCACAGCACTACGAGGTGCCGAGCGAATTTTTCCAGGCGCACCTTGGTCCTGCGATGAAGTACTCCTGCTGCTATTACGAACACGAGGAGACAACGCTGGAACAGGCCGAACGGGCGATGTTGGCGCGTTATGCCGAGCGCGCACAGCTCGCCGACGGACAACGCATCCTCGATCTCGGCTGCGGATGGGGATCGCTCGCGCTGTGGCTGGCCGAGCGGTACCCCGGCGCACAAATCGTCGGGCTCTCCAATTCCCACGGCCAACGACGGTTCATCGAAGCGACGGCCGCAAAACGAGGGCTGCGCAACCTTCGGATTGTGACGGGCAACGTCGCCGACTTCGATTTCTCCGACGACGTCCCTGCGCACTTCGACCGCGTCCTTTCCATCGAGATGTTCGAGCACATGAAGAATTACGGTGCGTTGATGCAGAAGATCGCGCACTGGCTCGACGATCGGGGAATGTTGTTCGTGCATATCTTCGCGCATCGCTATCTGGCCTATCACTTCCAGGATCGGGACGGCTCCGACTGGATGTCGCGGCATTTCTTTACCGGCGGCACCATGCCGAGCGCCGACCTGCTGCTTCACTTCCAGGACGACCTACGCCTGACCGACCGGTGGTGGGTCGATGGGCAGCACTACGCGCGCACGGCCAACGATTGGGGCGACGCGCTCGACGCCTCCAAGACGAAGACGATGCCGCTGCTGGAGGCGGCCTACGGGGCGCAGGCTCGTCTGCAATTTCAGCGCTGGCGCATGTTCTACATGGCTGTCGCGGAGCTGTTCGGCTACGCCCGGGGCCAAGCGTGGGGCGTGGGCCATTACCTGTTCGAAAAGCGTGGAACGACCGTCGGAGGCACGCCGTGATTCGACATTCGGCCGCAGGCGCGGCACTCGTCTTCGCGGCGCTGACCGGTTGCTCCGGCTCTCAGCCCAACCCGAATCCGCTCGCCGACGTGCCGCTCAAGGTCGCTGCGGTCGATTTGCCACGCTATATGGGCCGTTGGTATGTCATTGCCAATATTCCTTATTTCGCCGAGCGCGATTTCGTCGCCAGCCGGGCCGAGTGGACGCTGCGCGAAGACGGGCGTATCGACGATCACTTCTACGGTCGCAAAGGCGGGTTCGACCAACCCGAGAGTCACTACCAATTCGTCGACAGCGTCGTGCCCGGCAGCGGCGGCGGCCATTGGCGGGTGCGGCTCTTCTGGCCGATCTATGTCTCACAACTCACCTTGTACGTGGACCCGGATTACCGCTACACGCTACTCGGCTATCCGGACAAATCGCTGGGCTGGATATTTTCGCGGACCCCAACGATGGACGACGCAACGTATCGCTCGCTACTGATGCGCTTATCGGCCATGGGCTACGACACATCGCGCTTTCGACGCGTGCCGCAGTTGCCGGAGCAACTCGGGAAGCCCGGCTTTGCCCCATCCAACGGATCCGACTGACGGAGAGATCGTGCAATGAGTCCAACGACGGTTCTGCCTCCTGGCCAACGAATTGCGGTGATCGGCGCAGGGATCTCTGGGCTGGCGAGCGCCTATCTGCTTGCGCGCAAGCATCGGGTGACGGTATTCGAGGCGGGCGAATACGCGGGCGGCCACACCAACACCGTCGATGTCGAGCTCGACGGCAGGCACGCGCCCGTCGACACGGGCTTTCTCGTGTTCAACGAGCGCACTTATCCGAACCTCATCGCACTCTTCGACGAGCTTGGCGTGCGGTCCATCGCCAGCGACATGTCGTTCTCCGTCTCCATCGGCAGCGGCGCGCTCGAGTGGGCGGGGACCAATTTGAATACCGTCTTCGCGCAACGCAGGAACCTCTGTTCGCCGAGTTTTCTCGGCATGCTGCGTGACATCGTGCGATTCAATGCCGCGGCGCAACGACATCTCGAGAGCGCATCGAGCGAACGGCAGTCTGTCGGCGAACTGCTGCTCGCGCATGGGTATGGGCAGCCGTTTCAGCAGCACTACCTGTTGCCCATGGCGGCGTCAATCTGGTCAAGCCGCGCGAGCGATATTCTGCGATTTCCGGCGGTCACCTTCCTGCGGTTTTGTCTGAATCACGCCCTGCTGCAAATTCGGGATCGACCGCAATGGCGCACGGTCGCCGGTGGCGGCCGCGAGTACGTCAGGCGTATTACCGCCACGCTGGAGGACGTTCGACTGCGCACGCCGGTGAGGCAAGTGGCGCGCGACAGCAATGGCGTGACGATCCGTTTTGGCGACGCACAGACCGAACGCTTCGACGCGGTGGTGATGGCAAGCCATACGCCGACGAGTCTTCGTTTGCTTGCAGACGCCGACCCCGAGGAACACCGCGTACTCGGCAGCGTGCGCTATCAGCCCAACATTGCCGTGCTCCACACCGACGCGACGTTGCTCCCCCGAAGCCGACGCGTGTGGTCGGCCTGGAATTATGTGAGCCATACGAGCCGCGCGACCGCCGACGCCCCCGCCGTTTGCGTGAGCTACCTGATCAATCAGCTCCAGGCCCTGCCATTCAGCACGCCAGTTGTCGTGACGCTCAACCCGGTACGGGAGCCCTCGCCGTCCACGGTGCTCGGCCGATATGCCTACGAACATCCGCTACTCGATCTCGCCGCAGTGGACGCACAGTTGCAACTTCCGGCGTTGCAGGGCCGTCGGCGCACCTGGTTCGCTGGGGCGTGGAGCGGTTATGGGTTTCACGAGGATGGCCTCAAATCCGCGCTGCGTGTCGCTCGCGATTTCGATGTTCTGCCGCCGTGGGCCTCCCTATGAATACGACCGCCCCGACCGCCCGAACCAACGCGACCGATCCGACGAACGCCCCGGCCGCCTGGCTGCTCAAAGGGCGCGTCATGCACGAGCGTCTTTACCCCGTAGCGCACCGGTTCACATACCCCTTGTTTCAGATTTCTTGTGATGTTGCGCGAATGAACACGCTGGTACGTTGGTGGTTCGCCGTGGACCGATGTCGCCTTCTGAGCCTGAAGTCGGCCGACTACGGACCGAGAGACGGCCGTTCGCTGGACGTGTGGATGCGTGAGCGTCTCGCCGAGGCCGCGATTCCTGCCGACGGTGTCATCTGGCTGCAAACCATTCCGCGCATCGCCGGTTACGCGTTCAACCCGGTGAGCTTCTGGTATTGCCACGATCGCGCTGGGGACCTGCGCGCGATCTACGCGGATGTGAACAACACGTTCGGCCACCATCACGGCTACTTGCTGTGCGCGCCGGGCGCGGCCCCCATTCGCGGCGATGTCGCACTCCAATGCCGCAAGGAATTTCACGTTTCCCCGTTCTGCCGGATCGAAGGACAGTATGCGTTTCGCGTCAACCGACACGGGCGGGTGTGGTCGGTCTGCATCGAATACTCCGTGGACGACAAGCGGATCTTGCAAACGGCCATCGGCATGCATGCCGAGCCACTCACCGGCGTGGCAGTACTGAAGGCCATGCTCGGTGCGCCGCTCAATGCCCTGAGCGTCGTTTTTCGAATTCATTGGCAGGCACTGCGACTATGGCGCAAAGGCGTGCCGTTCCACGGAAAGTTGCCCTCCGATCAGGAAATCAGATCATGACCCTGCTTCGCCTTCTTTCCCCTCACGCCACAGTCCCGCTGGGTGCCCGCGTATTCTGTGCCCTATTGCAGCGTCTTCGCACGGGCCATCTGACACTCGTGACACCCGACGGCTCGGTACAAGTTTTCGGTCAATCCAGCGACTCGCCCGGTGCCACGCTTCAGATCCACGACTGGCGAGCCTGTCGCCAGATCCTGCGCGCAGGCGATATCGGCTTTGCTGAAGCCTATATTTCGGGGTGGGTCGATACACCAGACATCGCCGCACTGCTGCGCCTGGCGCTACGCAATCGGTCCTCGATTGAAAGACCGATCGTCGGATCGCGATTGAGCCGGATCTGGTTTCACCTGCGGCACGCGATGCGCCGGAACTCACGGACGGGCAGCCAGCGTAACGTTCATGCGCATTACGATCTGGGTAACCGGTTCTACGGGCTGTGGCTGGACCCGACCTGGACTTATTCGAGTGCGCTGTTTGAGGGCGACACGCAACGCTCGCTCTCCGACGCGCAGTGCGCCAAGTACCAACGCATTATCGATACGCTTGGATTACGTTCTGGCGACGAGGTACTGGAGATCGGGTGCGGCTGGGGCGGATTTGCCCTGCACGCGGCACGGCAAGGCATTTCGGTCCACGGCATCACGCTGTCGCAGGAGCAACTGGCGCTCGCGCGCCGCCGGATCGCCGACGCCGGTCTGGCGCACGCGGCAACCGTCTCGCTCACCGATTACCGTGACGTTCGGGGACAGTTCGATGCCGTGGTGTCCATCGAAATGTTTGAGGCGGTCGGGCAAGCCTACTGGACGTCGTTCTTCAGCCTACTGGCGCAGCGCCTTCGCCCTGGTGGCCGCGCGTTGATCCAGACCATCACGATTGCGGACGAGGCGTTCGACGCCTATCGAGAATCCAGCGACTTCATTCGGGAATTCATTTTTCCGGGCGGCATGCTGCCGAGCGTGCCGCACTTCGTCGCCGCTGCGCGAAGCGGCGGCTTGCATGCCCGCGAGACACTGACGTTCGGCCCTGACTACGCACGCACACTCAATCTGTGGCACGCAGCGTTTTCGTCCCGAATCGAGGAGGTCCTCGCACAGGGATTCGACGAATCGTTCATCCGCACGTGGCGCCTATATCTGAAATATTGCGAAGCGGCGTTCGACGAACGGCGCGTCGACGTGAATCACTTTCTGGTCACCCGCGACGGCTGACTCGGTCACATCGGGAGCATTCCCCCCATTTTCGGTAAACTATCGGTTTCCGGGCGGCATTGCCTCCCGCAGCTTATTCAGTTTCCCATGTCGAATACCCACGAAATCCGTCCCGGTCAGTCCATCGAGCTGCTCAAGGAACTCCACATCCTGACGCGCGACGGCAAGATGAATCAGGACAGCCGCCGCAAGCTCAAGCAGGTCTATCACCTGTTTCAGTTCATCGAGCCGCTGCTCCAGGAAGTCAAGAACGACAACGGCCGCCTGACGCTCGTCGATCACGGTGCCGGGAAGTCCTATCTGGGCTTCATCCTCTACGACCTGTTCTTCAAGGCGCTCGCAGACGATTCGCATATCTTCGGGATCGAAACCCGTGAGGAACTCGTCAAGACCTCCACGGCGCTGGCGCAACGCCTCGGCTTTCCGGGCATGTCGTTCCTGAACCTGTCCGTCGCCGATTCGATTACCTCGCCGGCATTGCCCGAAACGGTCGACGTCGTCACCGCACTGCACGCCTGCAATACCGCAACGGACGACGCCATCCGCTTTGCGCTCGCCAAGCAAGCCCGCCACATCGTGCTCGTCCCTTGCTGTCAGGCCGAAGTCGCCGCCGTACTGCGCAAACACAAGGGCCAGCAACTGGCCGGCAACGCGCTGACGGAAATCTGGCGTCACCCGTTGCACACGCGCGAATTCGGCAGCCAGGTCACCAACGTGCTGCGCTGCCTGCAACTCGAAGCCCATGGCTATCAGGTCAGCGTGACCGAACTGGTCGGCTGGGAACACTCGATGAAAAACGAACTGATCATCGCCCAGTACAAGGATCTGCCGCGTCGTCGGCCCGCCGAGCGTCTGGAAAGTGTGCTGGCGTCGCTGGGGCTCGAAGAAATGCGTGATCGTTTCTTCACCGCCGATGCACCCGCCACGCCCGCCGAAGCCTAAATCTCCACCGCACGATACCCCGGTTGCCGGAACGGATGCGCCTCGGCAAATTCCGGCATCTCGAAGCAGCGCTTCGTCAATTCGGCCACCCGCGGAAATTCGTCCATGTCGACCTGATACAGATCGGCAATGATTCTCTGACCGGCGATGCAGATGTCCGCGAGCGTGGGTGTCGCGCCGATGACGAACGGCGCCGCCGGGCGCACCATCAGCATCCGCTCGTACGTCGCCAGCCCTTCCCTCCCCCAATGCGCACACCAGGCCTCGACGGCATCCGTGCCTACGCCGAACGTTTGCGCCAGATGCTTGCGAACACGCGGCACGACAAACGGGTGTGAATCCGCCACGTGCACCTGCGCGACCGCACGGACATACGCGCGGTCTCGTGCATCTACCGGCATCAATCTCGGCTCGGGGAAAATCTCGTCCAGATACTCCATGATCGCCATCGACTGAAAGACACGATGGCCGTCGTGCACCAGGGTCGGAACCACGCGCTCCGCGTTGACATCCGCGTAATCGGTGTCGAACTGCCGTCCCGCGAGAATATCGACCTCGATTTCCTCATACGGGAGCTGTTTCAGTGCAAGCGCAACCTTCACGCGAAACGCAGCGTTGGAACGCCAGAAGCCATAGAGCTGAATTGTCATTGCGATAGTCCAATCGTCGTGCCGTCGAAGAGATACAAATGCACCGTAAAGGCTCCCCCTCATACGATTGCATTTGCAATTCATTTGACGAGATGATGCCATCCGACAATTGCATTTGCAATAAACAGCACGAAATCGACACGCGCCTTCACGCTGACCACGGGCGACGACCTCCGCAGCATCGGCGCCTCCGCTTTCCCTCCAGCCACTGACAAACCCCTGCCCGCTCAATGGATTGCTTGCGTTGAATTCTATATTTCCATATTATTGGAAACATCAAACAAAACGCTCAAGACCCTCATGTCAATCGTGCCACCTCAGACGACCGCTGCTTTGAAGCCGGAGTATCTCGACGAAACCATCGCTACCCGGCTCGGCCTGCGCGGCGATCCGCCGGTTCGCATCCTGATGTTGTACGGCTCCTTGCGCGAACGCTCTTACTCGCGTCTGGTCACCGAGGAAGCGGCTCGACTCCTCACACGGATGGGCGCAGAAGTCCGTATCTTCGATCCGCGCGGTCTGCCGATGCCCGACGAGACGACTGGCGAGCCCCATCCCAAAGTCAGAGAACTTCGTGACCTGTCGCTCTGGTCCGAAGGCCACGTCTGGTGCAGCCCGGAGCGGCACGGCACGATTTCCGCCGTCATCAAGAATCAGATCGACCACCTTCCCCTCTCGATGGGCGGCATCCGTCCGACACAAGGCCGCACGCTCGCCGTGATGCAGGTCAGTGGCGGATCGCAGTCATTCAACTCCGTCAATCAATTGCGGCAGCTCGGCCGATGGATGCGAATGTTCACGATCCCGAACCAGTCGTCGGTGGCCAAAGCGTTTCAGGAGTTCGACGAGGAGGGTCGCATGAAGCCGTCGGCCTACTACGACCGCGTCGTCGACGTGATGGAGGAGCTAGTGAAGTTCACGCTGCTGCTGCGCGGCAAGCGCGATTATCTGGTCGATCGTTACAGCGAGCGCGTGGAAGCCGGAACGCCGATGGATCCGGTCACGGATCTGTCCAGCATCGCCCTCGGCGCCTCACCGAACGCCCGGTGAGGCAGGGCCCGTCGTCGTCACATCAGCACTTGCGCGGCGACACCGGCTCGCACAGCCCTGGCACTCCGCCACAGCAGTTTTCGGTCAGGAAACCGATCAGCGCATTCATCTTGTCGATGGCCGCTGCGTAGTAGATGTACCGGCCTTCCTGCCGTGCAGTAATCAGCCCGGCGTTTGCGAGTTCTTTCAAGTGGAAGGACAGTGTGGCGTTGGCGAGGCCCAGCGATTCGGCGATGTTGCCGACGCTCAGCCCGCCCGGCCCGGCAACGACCAGAAGCCGGAACACGGCAAGTCGATTGCCTTGCGCCAATGCAGCAAGGGCCTTCACGGCGTCGGTATCGTTCAGAACAGTTTGCATAGCGTCAGGCATAGAGGTCATCCGCATTCATCGCGGACTCGTTATTTCTATATTTCTGGAATTTTAGATCAAATGATACAAGCAGACACCCTAAAGCGCCACGTGCTGTTCCTTTGCACGCACAACTCCGCCCGTTCGATTCTCGCCGAAGGCATTCTGAACGACCTCGGCAGCAAGCGCTTCGTCGCGCACAGCGCGGGTAGCCAGCCAGCCGGACAACCGAATCCACATGCGTTGGAATTGTTGTCGTCGCGCGGCATCGATACATCGTCGATGCGAAGCAAGTCGTGGGACGAGTTCGCGCAACCGGACGCACCGCGCATCGACTTCATCTTCACCGTCTGCGACAACGCGGCCGGCGAAACCTGCCCGATCTGGCCCGGGCATCCGGCCAAAGCACACTGGGGTGTGCCCGATCCGTCGCAAACACAAGGCGATCCGGACGAGGTCCGCAAAGCCTTTCTTCAGACGTATCTGCAACTTCGCACGCGCATCGAACTGTTCCTCGACCTCCCGTTGGACAAGCTCGAATCGGCAGACGCACAACAACGCCTTCAGGAAATGGCGAACCGGCTGCGCGCCAGGGGACAGTGATGACAGATGCATCTCATCAGACGCTCGGCGATAGCGCCGCAACGCCAACGCCGATGCGTGCCTTCGAGCGATTTCTGTCGATCTGGGTGCTCCTTTGTATGACGGTGGGCGTGCTCATCGGGCACACAGCACCTGGACTGGCCGACATCGTGGCTCAGCTTGAAGTCGCTCACGTCAACATCGTGGTCGCCGCATTGATCTGGGTGATGATTGTGCCGATGCTGCTAAAAATCGAGTTTGGCGCGTTGAGGCGCGTAACGGAACACTGGCGCGGTGTCGTGGTCACGGTAGCGGTCAACTGGCTTGTCAAGCCATTCTCGATGGCGCTTCTCGGCTGGCTGTTCGTCCGTCATCTCTTCGCGACGTGGTTGCCGGCGGAATCGCTCGACAGCTATATCGCAGGCCTCATCCTGCTTGCCGCCGCACCTTGCACCGCGATGGTTTTCGTATGGTCGCAGCTCTGCCGGGGCGATGCGTACTTCACACTGTCGCAGGTCGCGTTGAACGACACCATCATGGTTGTCGCATTCGCGCCCATCGTCGCGCTACTGCTGGGCGTGTCCTCAATCACCGTGCCGTGGGAGACGCTCGTGGTGTCGGTGTTTGCCTATATCCTGATTCCCGTGGCGATTGCACAGGGATTGCGTCGCGTCTTACTCAGACGCAGTCGCAAAACACTCGACACTGTCGCGGCGGCTGCCGCGCCATTCTCCATGGCAGCATTGCTCGCGACGCTCATCCTCTTGTTCGCGTTCCAGGGAGCCACAATCGTCGCGAATCCCGTGGTGATCGGATTGCTCGCCATTCCCATCGTGGTTCAGGTGCTGTTGAACGCCGGACTCGCCTATCTGTTGAATCGCAAACTCGGCGTTGCGCATTGCGTGGCCGGCCCATCGAGCCTGATCGCGGCGAGCAACTTCTTCGAACTTGCGGTCGCAACGGCCATCAGCGTGTTCGGGCTACGGTCCGGCGCGGCATTGGCGACAGTCGTCGGCGTGCTGGTCGAAGTCCCGCTGATGCTCATCGTCGTTCGTGCCGTCAATCGTTCGAAGCATTGGTACGAACAAGTCTCGCGAGATTCAGAATGACGGAAATTCATCAGTTCTTGAAATGGATGACAAACACGGGCATTTCGGACAGAATTTCCCCGGCTCGCCGGATTCGGTCAGAAACGCCCGGCGTGTCACCTCCTGATGCACCGACCAACTCAGCAGAAGGCTCAAGAAATGTCACATCCAGTGTTTCTCGAGAGTCCGCCGTGGCCACGCATGCCGGAGGGCCGTAAGGGCGAACTGAAGACGTATTTCTCCGCCGACGGCCCGTCGTTGGAAGCCAACGCCTATCTCCCGCTGTTCTGGCGAGTCCTCTTTTCCGCCGAAGACATTCACTTTGCGTACGTCATCGACGAGTTCGACCCGGACGACGACGCCGTAGAAATCGACGAGTTTCTGGAAGGTGCGACGCAAGCGGAAAAGGATGCGAAGTACCCCTATCTGGTGACGACAAAGACCTTGGCGCTCGAACGCGCCGCCCGTCGGCGCGATCACGTCATCGAACTGCTCGGGGAACGTTACCGAGCGATCTTCGACGCCTTCGTCGATTACCTCGGCACGGCATACGGCGGGTTCATTCTCGTGCGCACCGGCGGCCTGCCCGACGTGACCGACGCCACCGAGTGGATGACCACCGAGCTGGAACAGGTTGCGGCGCTGGATCACGGCACACACGTGCAACCCGCACTGGCCGACGAGATCGAAGACCTCCGCCGCGTCGCCGACAGCGACGCCGTCTGGCGCTCGACCGGCACTGGCAATCCGCGCGCCGAGGTGAACCCGTGGCCGAGCCGGTCGCTGGTGGAAGCCTTCCCGGCATGCGCACCGCGCACGCGTCCGGCGGTCACAGAGCGCCCGCCCACCGTCGAGAAGCATCAGTATCGGGATCCCAACGCGCTCGACAAGGCGCTGGAATGGGTGGCAATTCTAGTCTTTGCGGCGGTCGCCGTCGGCACTTGGGCCACCACCCGATCTGTCTGGAAGGCGGTTGTCGCGACAGTTGTTGTCACCGCCATCATGGCGTGGCTGCTGGTGCGCGTCCGACGCAAGTGACACCGAACGCCACGTTCGAACGGTCTGGACAAATCAGTCCGCGCCGATCATCCCATCGAGCCCTTTGAGCCATTGCACGCGGGCGGCCGTCTCATTTGCCGCCTGCACATTGCGACAAGCCTGAGCGCTCGAAGCGCTTGTATTGCCGTCCGACGGACACACGACGGCAATCAGTCCCTTCTCGGCAGACGCAAACGTACGCCACTTCTCATTCGACGCTCTAACGACACCGCCCGACGCTGACGGCAATCTGCGCATCATGCGACGGCCCCAGCGGTCGACCTCGGCATTCTGGGCATGACCAGCATGACCGGCCACCTTCGCAGACGCCGGGCCTGTGCCCTCCGACGCGGCCAACGAGACGTCGTCGCGATACCGTGCGAGCGTCTGTGCCCGACGCTGTGTCAGCCGCATCACGTCGTTGGCGTTCGCCGGGGCATACATCGTGCCGTGCACGGTGGCATAGACGGCCTCGATGAGCTTCAGATCCGCGTCCCGACTCGCAAGCCATGCGCGCTGCGCCGCGAGCAACGCCGGGCGCGCCGTTTCCGGCAATGCGTCGCGCAGCGATTGATAGGTCGTATTGAGACGCGCGTCCCATGCATGGGTGGCATCCACGATGCACTCGTCCTGCCCGCCGGTCGACTGCTTCTCGGGATCGGCAAGGCAGCTTGTGAGCGTTTTATCGATGTCCGCCGTAGCACCGGACGCCGGTGCGTCGGCCGCCATGGCGGTACAAGTCAGGCATAGGGCCAGCACAGGCAGGCCGCACAGCAGCAGGCGATTCACCATATGGGTCGTCGATCCGGAATGAGTTACGGATTAGCGGATTCAAGCGCTTGCGCCGCAAATAATCAAGCATCCCTCAAATGGATGATGAAGCGAACGCTCGCGCACGACTATCCTCCTATCAAAACAGCACCACAAAAACACAGGGGGAAAACATGGCACGCGTATATAAGCGCATCCATCGCGCAAAACTCGCCCTGGCTGCCGCAAGCGCAGTCGGACTATTTGTCGTCATCGGCAACGCACACGCCGAAGAAGGCGCATTCATTCAGGCGGAAGGCCCGAATCACTGCAAGGTCTGGTCGGACGCCAAGCCCGAGGAGCGTCCTGAGTGGACCTCTACCTGGACCGGGCCGTGCAACAAGAGCGGTATCGCCGATGGCCCTGGGGTCCAGGAGTGGAGCCGTAATGGCGCCTTCTCGGCGCGCTTCGAAGGCACCATGGTTAATGGCAAACGCGGGGGTGTAGGCGTCTATACATGGGCGTCCGGCGATCGCTACGAAGGACCGTTCGCCGCAGACGGACGCACCGGCAAAGCAAAATACTACTGGCCCAACGGCGACTTCTACGATGGTGACTTCATCGCGGGCAAGCGCACCGGCAAGGGTGTCTATGTCTGGGCCAGCGGCAAACGCTACGAAGGCGACTTCATCGACAGCGACATGACCGGCGAAGGCTATCAGTTGGAAACTAACGGCAACACCTATCGCGGCGGATGGCTGAAGAACCAGTTCAGCGGCAACGGCGTGATCGTGTTTGCACAGGACGGCTCGATTCGCGCCGGTCAGTTCGTCAACAGCAAGATCGTCGAGGGAACCGACAGCGAGGCGGACGGCACACTCATCGCGACGTACTCCAACGGTGTGCGAACCAAGGCGGCATCGACGGATAGCGGCCCCGGCGTATTCTCGTTCGTTGCCGGTCTGCTGGGCGCGGCCGCCCAAGGCGTCGCCAGTGGTGGCGGACGCAATGCCGCGCAATATCAGGCCGCCGCCACCGCGCTACAAGCGGTTTCAGGAACGGGATCGTCTGGCGGCGGCACCATGCCGATGGCGCAGCCGGTCTCGACGATGGCGTCGGCAGGCAATGGCAGCGTAGGAAGCGCAGGATCCGGGGGCGGACGTGCCTCGTCCAACGATCCGTTTGCCGGACGCAAGGCGACCGCCCCCGTCAAAGGCTGCATGGAGCAGGTGCGCATAAAGCGCGGCGCGAGTGGCTGGGGTGGTTGGTACGACTACGAGACCGGCATCGTCAACAAATGCGGCTACATCGTGAACACCGCCTGGTGCGTGACCAGCCTGAAGGGCGAAAGCGATACGGCGCAGTGCGAGAAGCAATACTCCGGCATGTACGGCCTGAACCCGGGTCAGCAATCGTCGCTGCACGCCGACCGGTTCGGCGAGCTTCAAATGCTCTCGTGCAAGGAGCCCGCCATGCCGCTCAAGATCCAGTGGAACGGCACGCGCTTCACCGGCACGTGCTATCTGCCGCCGGGTCAGTCGTAACGCGACCTGCCCGGCTTGTCTGACTTGTCCCGTTTATCCCTTGCGCCCGGGGTTTCGGCACCGGGCGCATCGGACATGCGCCCGCCACTCCCCGCTTCCCCTCGTTCACGATGCCCGTGATGGCTGAGCGCTTCGGCTAACGCCACACGCGCCGCCATCAGCATGGCGGTGAGTTCCTCTGCGCGCACGCGCAACGCGCGATTCTCTCCTTCCAGACGCTGCAATCGCCGGTAGGCATCCATCGCATCGAACGGGGCATCCGCAGGCGGATCGATTGCCGGGCGTCCGCTGCCGTCCGGGCTGAGCAGCGCCATGACCCGCGCGACGTGCTGCGCCAGCGTCTGCTGCTCAGCGGCACGCATGCCGGGATGCATCGCATCGCCCGCCGGTGCAATGCCGCCCGGCCCGATCCGTGCCCGCGTAATCGCCCGCTGCACCGTGCCCGCACTGGGCAAGCGCTCGATGCCCGCGCCCGCCAATACGCGAAGGTAAGTTTGTGCGCTGTGCAGGCGATGCGTTGCGCCGGTGGCGTCGCGAATGAACTGGTCGAGAAATGCCGTGTTCGACTCGCGATGTGCTGCGTTGGCCCGTCGGGCGGCGGCGTGAAGTACGCCCAGCGTGACATCGTCGAAGTGGGGGGAAGAACGTGGCATCGGAGCTCCTCGTCAATTGGGAGAGCGACGGCTGGGGCGGTGCGGCGGCACCGGGGCGTACAACGGCGGCAGATCGTCCGACGCGGACGACCGGCGCGACGCTCGGATCATTTGCTTGCGGACGACTTTCAATCGCTGCGCGAGTTGCGGATCGACGGGGCCATCGTGCGGCGCGCCGAGTGCATACCGCGCATACACCGCGCCACGAAGCGCCACCATGTCCTGCGAGCCTTCCATCGTCAGCCCGCCCGGCGCATCCGCCCGGCGATCCAGCCAGGCGTATAGCGCCCCCACGAACGCGGACCATGACGTGCCTCGTGCAGCACGCTTCAACTGCCGCCACGCATGCGGTTCCCCGGTCGTCATCGTTCGACGCCAGGTGGCAATGCGTTGCCGCGAACCGCGTGCGGCGCTTAGCAGCCGGGGACCAACCCACACGAGGGCGAACACGAACGCGAGGCCCGCGCCTGCAATCCACAAGTCGGAACGATTCAGCACGATCACTCGATGCGCCGCGCGGCCGACGGCATCGACCGGAATCTCGAACAACGGCGTTTCATGGGCACCCCGGGCGCTCAGGGAAATCGCTGGCAACGAAACGTGTTCGCGCCGGTGCGCCGCGGTGTTCCACCATTCGATCTCGACGGCCGGCAGCTCGATATGACCGGACCGGTTGACCACGTACATCGCCGAGTCCGTGCGCACCCCGGCAACGAGACCCCGGCTGCCTTGCAGGTCGTCAGACGTCTGCGCGGGTCGCATGTACCGTTGGAGACCGTCCACGTCCACCAATGGCGCAGGCGGAATCAGGATCGCTTCGGTCGCCGTAGCGCGCTGGGTGATGGTGCGGGTGACGGTGTCACCCACCTGAAGATGCGACGGCGACGGTTCGATCTTCTGGCTGACGTTCAGGCCACTCGTCGGGAAGAATACGGCCATGCCTTCCGCGCCCGGTGGCACCGTGGCAACGAAGGAAAGCGATGGCGTGTGCAGCGCGACCGGTCCCGTTGCCCCGCCCGGTAGCACATGGATCACGAACGAAGGCACGGTGTATCGCTGCCCGGCCTGCGGTGCAATGCGATACGCGCGGCTCACGCCGAACCAACGCTCGTCGCCGATCGTCTCGCTGAGGTTGCGTGCCTGCTCGTCCGGCAACGTGACGATGGCGCCCGGCATGTCGAACAACGGCCAGTCGGGGGCGTCGCTCAGCCAGGTGGTCGTCAGAATGTCGACGACGAGTTTCACCTGCGTGCCCGCGACCACATTGCCCGCCGGTTCGAGATGCGCACGAATCATCGTCTTCGGCGGTTCGTCGGCGTGCGCGCCCGGCGCGATTATTGCGGTGACGGCGAGGCACGTGGCACAAAGCCAAGGTCCGATGGCCAGACTCGCGATCCGCACCATCAAGCACCGCACGACCTGCTGCATGATTTTTGTCATGGCACGGCCGCCTTTGCACCGCCGACCGATGCTGACGGCCCGGCCGCCACGGGCCTAACCGATGGAACCGATGGCGTAGCAGCCTCCTGTTCGAAGCGCTGACGCAGGAACATGGCGGGCGACGTGTTGAGTCCTCGCATCCAGACGTCCTCCGTCGGGGCCATCGTCACCACCGTCTGCTGTGCGCCCTTCCCCTTTTTCGCATCTTCTTTGTCCTGCCCCTGGGAGGGCTGCTGGTGCGCTTCCTCCGTCTGCTCGTCGGCCTTGAGCAGATCCTTCATCAGCGCGATGTTTGCGGTCGCCTCCGCCCAGCCCGGATGCAACTTCAACGCAATCTCGTAGGCCTTGATCGCGCCCTCATAATCGCCCAGATGCGCCAGCGAGTTGCCCATATAGAACGCGGCTGTCTCGCTTTTTTGCTGCGTGAATATCTGCGAGAACGTGGCAAGCGCATCGCCGTAGTCCTTCGCCGCGTATTGGGCACGGCCTTTCCACATCGAGTCCTCGAAGCGCGCGGCGGCCGTTGCGAAGTCGCCTCGTTCGTAATACCAGCGCCCCTGTTGATCGCGCGTTGCAAAAGCGTCGATCCATCGCCAGCCATCGTGTTGGGGCGCTGTATCGCCGGTATCGGCGGCACGAACGACATCCGGCGTTGCCGCAAACGCCAGCGAGAGCACCACGACCGGCAACCACTTCACCGTCCAGCCACGACGGAACGACAGCAACACGAGCAACAGCAAAGGGACGACCAGCCAGAACCCGTTTTCCTGCCAGCGTGGCTCGCGATGCGCTTCGTCCATCTCGGCGAGATAGGTCTGCGCGCGGCGCTGCACCCAGACGACGTCGTCGCCGTCAGCGCGCAAGCTCGCCAGCGGTATGCCCGCGTCGCTTGCCAGTGTGCGGATGCCGTCGGCATCGAATCCGGCAGTCACCGGCACGCCGCTCGCGTCGGTGGCGACAGTGCCGTCGGCATTGCGCACGGTACCGCCCTTCGACGTGCCCGCCACGAGCCACAGCAGTTGCTGCTTCGAGGCTTTCGCCTTTGCGATGAAGGCCTCGCGCGACGTCGCATCGAAACCGTCTCCGATGAACACGACAGTGCCGGCCGCGGCATCGTGCGCGAGCAGTCGCTCGGCCACGTCGAGCGCCAGATCCATGCGCTTGCCGTCCTTGGGCATCAGCCCGGTGGCGAGTGCAGGCACATAGAGTTCGAGCATCGCGGGGTCCTCCGTCGGCGGTACGACCAGATGCGATGTTCCGGCGTAGACGACAAGCCCCGTGCGTGCGCCTTTGCGCGAGCGCGCGATATCCAGCACCTTTGCCTTCGCGCGCTCCAGTCGTGTGGGCGGCACGTCGTTGGCGTCCATGGAACGGTTCAGGGCGAGCGCGATGACCATCGGTGCTTTGTCCTGACTGAACGGTGGCCGCACCTGCTCCCACGTCGGCCCCGCCGCCGCCATCGCGCCGACAGCCAGCAGCATGGCCAGCGTATGCACCGGCTGAAGCCGATACGTCCGCGTATCGCCAACGAGCAAATGCTCCAGCAATGCTGGCGCGATGAATTTGCGCCAGCGTGCGCGAACGTCGTTGCGCCGTCGCCAGACCAGCGGCAACAGTGCGGCGGGCACGAGCAGCCACAACCAGAGCGGACGCAGAAAGTGGAACGCGCTCAGGTCAATTTCCATGCGTGGCTCCGGCCATGACCTCGGGCTTCGCTTCGGATGTCGGCAGGCTCGCCGGTGCGGGTGCCTGGCTGTCGCTGCGCTCGCCGTCCGCCTGCACACCTCTGCGGGCCGTGCTGCGGATGATCGCGACGAGCAATGCACACAGGTGGTACGCCGTCACGATCAGCAAGGCCAGCCCCAGCGGTATCCAGAAATACTCCGTCTGCGGCCGGTAGACCTCCTGCTTGATGCGCTCGGGTGTCAGACGGTCGAGCTGCGTGTAGACGTCGGCCAGATCCTGTTCGCGGCCGAACGCCTGATACGACCGGCCGCCGGTCGCATGGGAGATGCGCTGCAAGGCCGCCAGATCGACACGATCCTCACCGGTCGCGTCGACGTCGCCAATGCCGATGGTGTGAATCACCAGCCCGTGCTCCTTCGCGATGCGCGCGGCCTGATCCGGAGGAATCTTGCTGGCGGTGTCGTTGCCGTCCGTCAGCAGAATTAGCACCTTTTCAGCCGCTTTCGAATCGGCCAGCAGCTTGACGGTCAACCCGATAGCGTCGCCGATCGCTGTGCGAGGGCCAGCCATACCGATCTGCATCTGATCGAGCAGAATCATGACGCTGTCGTGGTCCAGCGTGAGCGGTGCTTGTGGATATGCGGCGTCGCCGAACACCACCAGTCCGATACGGTCGCCGCGCCGCTTCGCAATGAAGTCGGCCACCACGTGTTTCACCGCCGTCAGCCGGTCGGTCCGCTCGCCCGTGGACGCGCTGACGAAGTCCGTCGTACCCATCGACTGAGACAGATCGATGGCGAGCATCAGGTCGCGCGCCGGCGTCTCGTGCGTAATCGGCGCTTCGACATGCACCGGACGGGCCGCCGCCACCACCACCAAAAACCATACAATCGGCAACAGCAGCCATTGCAGCCAGTTGCGCCGCAAACGCACACCACCCGGTGACGGGCGCTCACCGGCGGCATCCGCCATCTCGTGAAAAAACGGCGTGCGCAGCGCAAGCGCCATCGCCCGGTACGGCGGCACGAGCCACGCGACCAGTATCGGCAGCGGCAACAACGCCAGCATCCACGGCAGCTCAAACTTCCACATGGTGATCACGGATCCATTGACGGGCGCGCTGCATCAGCGCGTCGATGTCGCTTTGCGGGGTGTCGTCCACGCCACGCGGTGCATAGCTGGCCATCGCCAGGTAATGACCATCGGCCACGACGAAGCGGCCACGATGTCCGTTCAGGAAGTCGATCCACGCGGCACCGCGCAGACGGCCGACGCCCGCGCCTGGGTACGCGGCCAACGCCGTGCGCTTGAGCAACGCGGCAAGCGACGCGACGGCCATCGTGCGGCGTGCGGGATCATGGGTCATCGACACCAATGTTTCGAGTTCGGCCAGCGCCAAACGGCGGTATCGATCGCGACGGTATCGCCGCCATGCGCGCCAGCCGCACCACGCCATGCCGAGCAGCACGAGCAGTGCCACCACGCCCCATCCCCACGTCTGAGGCATGTACGACGCGGGGGGCGGGAGCGGTAGTTCGTCCAGGCCAGTCAATGCCAGCGAGGCGTCCATGGTCTCCGGCACGTCGTCTGGCATGTCGTTCGGCGCGTTGGCGACCGGGGTGGTTGTCTGGGCAAGAACCCACGTAGTGCTCACAGTCCTCCTCCATGCACGCCCGAATGACGCGCCCCCAGCAACCGGCGCACCTGATCGACTGCCGCTTGCGCGCTTGAGAGCGGCATCCACGGCACGCCGCTCGTGCGCAGCAGTTCCGCGACCTCGGCGGTACGCCCCTTGAAAAACGCGGCGACAGGCGTACGCACCCGTTCATTCGCGACGCGCAGCTCGACCTGCAAATGTCCTTCGCTCACGACCAGCGCACTGCGCTCGTCGACGTGCTGCCATAGCGGGTCGAAGACCAGTCCGGCGACGACATCGTTGTGCACGCTCAGTTGCCGTAGCAACGCCTGTGTGCGCGCGTCGGCACCGGCGAAGTCGCTCACGATGCAGATCAGATGATCGTGCGGTGCCATATGCAGCAACTGCCCCAGCGCCTGATTCAACTGCGCGTAGTCGGTCCGCACCGGACTGTCCGCGCGCAATTCGGCATTCATTTCGGCGATGGCACCGAACAGCCGGGCGATCCGGCTCAGACTTCGCAAGGGACGCACCCGCTCGATGCGCGCATCGTTGAAGACCACGCCGCCTACACGATCGCCGGCCGCATAGCCCATCCATGTCGCCAAAGCGGCCGTCTCTGCCGCGACGACCGACTTGAACGCGCGTTGCGATCCGAAATGCATGCTCATGCGCTGATCGACGACCACCTGCACGGGGCGGTCGCGCTCTTCCGTATAAGCACGCACCAGCGGCCTCGCCACGCGCATCGATGCGCGCCAGTCGATGTGTCGAATGTCGTCACCCGGCACGTAGCCGCGAATTTCATCGAAATTCAGCCCTCGCCCACGTAGCCGCGATGCGTGATTACCCGACAGCACGCTCCTGACCGGTGCAGGCGCGACGAAGCTCAGTCCGTGCGCGCGGAACCGCAGCCGCATCAGATGCGGCACGTCGACATGCACCGTCCCGAGCGTGTCGACGGGGACTTCACGACGGCTGGCAGGCAATGGCGGCGATGCTGTCATGAGCACGCTCCCCGAAGATGTTCTGCTACTGGTGCAACGGCTGGCTCCGCGCGAAGCTCGTGATTTCAGGCGGGTACCGGCGTCGTTTCCACCAGACGGTCGACCACGCGATCGGCGTCGATGCCGTCGGCGTTCGCGTCGTAGGACAGCACCAGACGATGGCGCAATACCGGATGCACGATCGCCCTCACGTCGTCCGGCGTCACGAAATTGCGATCCTCCAACCACGCATGCACGCGCGCGGCGCGGTCGAGCCCGATGGCCCCGCGCGGACTTGCGCCGACGTCGATCCAGCGGGAGAGCTCGGCATCGCTGGCGATCCCGTGACGCGTGCCGTTCACCAGCGCGACGATGTACGCGTCTACCGCAGGCGACACGCTGACGTCTTCGATTTCGCGTCGCGCGGCGAAGACATCTTCCTGCGACAACGTCCCGCCGGCAGACGAAGTCCGCTTCGTCTCCTTTCTGAGCAGTTGCAACATCGCCTGCTCGCTTTCAGGCGTCGGGTACGTAATGAGTATTTTTAAAAGAAAGCGATCCATTTGTGCTTCCGGCAATGGATATGTCCCTTCTTGCTCTATCGGATTCTGCGTAGCCATCACCATAAAGAGATCGGCCATTGCGTGCGTCTTTCCCGACACCGACACTTGCCTTTCCTCCATGGCCTCAAGCAATGCCGACTGCACCTTGGCGGGTGCCCGGTTAATTTCATCAGCAAGAATCAGATTGCCAAAGATCGGCCCGGGCTGAAACTGAAGGACACGTTCCGTTCCCGATTGCAGCAGCGTTTCGCCACCCGTGATATCCGATGGCAGCAGGTCCGGCGTGAATTGAATGCGACGCATCGTAACCGCCAGACGGGCCGCAATCGCTTTCACCGTGCGGGTTTTAGCAAGCCCGGGCAGGCTTTCCAGAAGGACGTGCCCGTCAGCAAGCAACGCGATCAGGATTTGACGCACCACCGTCTCCTGCCCGACAACGGCATCGCCGATATGTTTTTCGAATTCAATAATGGTATTTTTCATAATACCGATAATTTAAATTACTTTAAAAATAACTCGACAACTCACGATTCAATCAAACACCCAACAAACCTTAAGCAAACAAATGAATCGCGTCAAAGATTAATTTCCAACGGCATTAGAAATTTCAATTGAGTTTACACAAATTAGATAATAGTCTTTAAGCCACACCAGGCTGGCGATTCACTCTTTCCATTGCGATGGTGTTTGCCTAGCGCATACCCACGTATAAAGGGCCGGATACGCCAGCACGTATTGCGGGAGCTTCAGCACATGTCACGACGCAAGCGAATCGCGCAACACGACACCTCATCCGGCAAAGCACCCGCCGCATCGCCCCCGGTGCGCGGTCGCCGGACGTTCCTCCTGTGGGCAGGGGCAGCGCTTGGCGTCTCGGTCGCGGCCGGTGGTGCGATGTCCTGGGCGATGACCCGCAACGATGCTGCGAGCCCGCGCGATATCAAGGTCGTGATGGGCGACGGCGTCCGTGGCCCCGAGGGCATGGCGTGGATTCCCGGCGGTGGATTCCTGATGGGCAGCGACAGCCGCATGGCGCAGCCCAACGAGAAGCCCGCCCATCCCGCGCGCGTTCACGGCTTCTGGATGGATGCGCATCACGTCACGAACGCGCAGTTCCGTCGTTTCGTTGCGGCGACAGGCTACGTCACGACCGCCGAGCGCAAGCCGGATTGGGAGACGCTCAGGGTGCAGTTGCCGCCGGGCACGCCGCGTCCGCCCGAAAGCGCACTGGTCGCCGGAGCGATGGTGTTCGTCGGCACCGACAAGCCAGTACCGCTCCAGGACTATTCACGCTGGTGGCGTTTCGAGCCCGGTGCGGACTGGCGGCATCCGGGTGGGCCGGACACCAGCATCGCGGGCAAAGACGATCACCCCGTCGTGCAAGTCTCGTTCGAAGATGCGCAGGCCTATGCGAAGTGGGCAGGCAAGCGTCTGCCAACCGAGGCCGAATGGGAATTCGCCGCACGTGGCGGACTGGAACAAGCCACTTACGCGTGGGGCGAATCGTTCGCACCGAACGGCAAGCAGATGGCCAACGTCTGGGAAGGCGAACAGGCGCAACCGTTCCCTGTCGTCAACCCGAAGGCCGGCGGCGCCGTCGGCACGAGTCCGGTCGGCACGTTCCCTCCGAACGGATATGGCTTGTCCGATATGACGGGCAACGCCTGGCAGTGGGTCGCCGACTGGTATCGCGCCGATCAATTCCGGCGCGAAGCAGCAGCCAGCAAGCTCGCGGACAACCCGACCGGCCCGTCCGACTCATGGGATCCGGCCGATCCCGGCGTGCCCGTGCAGGCCCCCAAGCGCGTAACGCGCGGTGGCTCGTTCCTGTGTAACGAAGCGTACTGCCTGAGCTATCGCCCGAGCGCGCGACGCGGCACCGACCCCTACAACAGCATGTCGCATCTCGGCTTCCGGCTGGTGATGGACGAAAGCGCGTGGCAGGCGTCGCGCCGGGCGTCGGAGAACAAGCTAGCGTCGGTGACGTCGGGAACGCCTTCGCGCTGACGCTTCACCGCTTCACTGCTTCACGCCAACGAACTAGCACCATTACAACGATCAAGGATTGGGGGATGGAAAGACTTCGCTCGCGTTTTTGTCGGGCTGCGACCGCCGTCGTGGTGGCGCTGTCGCTTGCGGCCTGCGCAACACAGACGCCGACGCCGCCTGAGCAGCAAGCCGCCGCACCGGCATCGTCGTCTGCCCGCACGACCGACGCCCTGCCCTCGTGGCGTGACGGCGCGGCGAAGCAGACCATCGTGCGCTTCGTGGCCGATGTGACCCGCGACGGCGCACCCAGCTATGTCCCGCCGGCCGAACGCATTGCCGTGTTCGATAACGACGGCACGCTGTGGAGCGAACAACCCCTGTACTTCCAGCTTGTTTTCATGGTCGATCAGGTGAAAGCGCAGGCAGCGGCGCATCCGGAATGGAAAGACAATCCCGCATTCCGTGCGCTGATGGCCGGTGATCTGCGCGAACTGAGCGCACAGAAGAAACCCCTGTTGGAACTGCTCGCGCAGGCGAATAGCGGGATGAACGTCGACGACTACGACGCGCGCATCGAGGCATGGCTCGCCTCGGCAAAGCACCCGACGTTGCATCGCCCCTATACGTCACTGGTGTTTCAGCCGCAGCTCGAACTGCTGACGTATCTGCGGGCGAACGGCTTCAAGACTTACATCGTCTCTGGCGGCACAACGCAGTTCATGCGCGCGTGGGTCGAACGCGTGTACGGCGTGCCGCCCGAACAGGTCATCGGCACCGATGAAGGCCTCAAGTATGAAGGCCGTGACGGCCAGGGGCAGCTCATCCGTCAGCCCAAGATCGACTTCGTCGACGACGGTCCGGGCAAGCCGGTCGGCATCTACCGACGCATCGGGCGCAAGCCGATTCTCGCGTTCGGCAACTCCGACGGCGATCTGCAAATGCTTGAGTACACCACCACCGGCAAGGGCCCGCATCTGGCGCTGCTCGTGCATCACGACGACGCTGTCCGCGAATTCGCCTACGACCGTCAATCGAAAATCGGCCGGCTCGACCGCGCATGGGACGCCGCCGTCACCCGAGGCTGGACCGTCGTGAGCATGAAGGACGACTGGGCCACCGTGTTCCCGCTTCCCTCCCAATGACCTCACCGGAGACGACGATGTCATTCTCACTTAGACGAGTCTTCAGCTTTACCAGCACAGCGATGGTCGCCGTAACGGCCGCGTACGTGCTGGTTGCGCCCGGCGACGCGCCAGCGCAAAGCGGCACCAAGCCCCCGAACATCCTTGTGATCTTTGGCGACGATATCGGGCAAAGCAATATCAGCGCCTACTCCAACGGGCTGGTCGGTTATCGCACACCGAATATCGACCGGGTCGCCAAGGAAGGCATGATCTTCACCGACTACTACGCCGAAAATAGTTGTACGGCGGGACGCTCCTCGTTCATCACAGGGCAGTCGCCGCTGCGCACCGGCTTGTCGAAGGTCGGCGCACCGGGGGCTGCTGCCGGTCTGCAAAAGACCGACATCACCATCGCCGAAGCACTCAAGCCGCTCGGCTATGCGACGGCTCAGTTCGGTAAGAATCACCTCGGCGACCGCAATGAATACTTGCCGACGGCACACGGCTTCGACGAGTTCTTCGGCAACCTGTACCACCTGAACGCCGAAGAGGAACCCGAGCGCCCGTACTGGCCGAAGGACCCGAACGATCCGTTCGTCAAGAATTTCTCGCCGCGTGGCGTGATTCATAGCACGTCCGACGGCAAGGTGCAGGATAGCGGGCCGCTCAACAAGAAGCGCATGGAGACCATCGACGACGAAACCGGTGGCCGGGCAGCGGAGTTCATTCAGAAGCAGGCCAAGGCGGGCAAGCCTTTCTTCGTCTGGATGAACTTCACGCGCATGCACATCTACACGCACGTACGCCCTGAATTCAAGGGCAAGAGCGGCATGGTCGGTAACGAATACGCCGATGGTATGTGGGAGCACGATCAGGACGTGGGCAAACTGCTCAAGTTGCTCGACGATCTGAAGATTGCCGACAACACCATCGTGATTTACACCACGGACAACGGACCGAACATGTGGTCGTGGCCTGACTCGGCCATGACGCCGTTCCGCAGCGAAAAGGACTCCAACTGGGAGGGCGCGTTCCGGGTGCCTGCGATGGTTCGGTGGCCAGGGAAGATCAAGCCAGGGAGTGTGTCCAACGAGATCTTCTCGGGGCTCGACTGGTTCCCGACGCTGCTCGCCGCAGCGGGTGACGACGGCGTGAAGGATCGATTGCTCAAGGGCTGGACACCCAAGGGCAACAAAACCAAGTTCCGCAATCACCTCGACGGTTTCAATCAACTGCCGTACATCACCGGCAAAGCGCCGAAGGGCGCGCGTAACGAGTTCTATTACTTCAATGACGACGGGGAACTGGTCGCCATGCGGTACGCCGACTGGAAGGTCGTGTTCTGCGAGCAGCGCGCGCCGGGCAATCTGAACATCTGGCAGGAACCGTTCGTCTGCCTGCGATTGCCAAAGCTCTACAACCTGCGAATGGACCCATACGAACGAGCGGACATCACCTCGGCTTCGTATAACGAGTTCCTTGCCCGGAACGTCTATCTCGTGGAGAACGGCACCCTGAAGGCGGCGGCATTCCTCCAGACATTCGTCGACTATCCGCCGAGCCAGCGGCCTGCGAGCTTCAGCATCGATCAGGTGCGCAAGCAGGTCGACAAGAAGATCGATCAGTCTTTCAAGAACCGCGGACTGGAGTAAGTCCGACCGTAGACCTCGCCGTGCCGGAGTCTGAAGTCCCTCCGGCCCGGCGGGGTTGTTTCACCCGACTGACCTCCGACCTCTACTGCGCGCCATGACCGATCTGCTGGCCTCTCCGTCGATTCCTGCGCCTCGCGGCCGCCGCAAGGGTGCATCGCCGTCTGCGTCGCCCGCTATTGCCTTACCCGCTTCCCCCGATTCCCCTGCTGCCACCACCTTTCCGACAAACACGTCTGCGCCCTCGCTTGCATGGCCCGCGTTGTTGCTCGTCCTCTCGGGGGCGTCGGCGCTCGTCTTCCAGATGGTATGGATCCGGCAGCTCTCGCTCGTCGTGGGCGTCGAAGTCCATGCCGTGTCCATCGCGATCAGCGCCTTCTTCGGCGGCCTCGCGTTCGGCGGCTGGTACTTTGGACGGCGCGCCGACGGCGTCGCCAACCCGATGCGGCTCTACGCCGCGCTCGAAGCTGCCGTGGCCCTGACGGCTATCGTCAGCACCCTGATCCTCGCGCGCGCCGCAGCGCCCTTCGCCTGGCTCGAAGCCCATGTGGGGCTCGCCGCGTGGGCGTTGCCGTTCGTGCTTGTCGGCATGCCCGCCGTCTTCATGGGCGGCACACTTCCGGTGCTCATGCGCTCGCGTGGCGCAATCGATGGCTACATCGGGCATGCGGGGGCGCGTCTGTACGCCGCCAATACCATCGGCGCAGTCGTCGGCGTGCTGGCGGTACCGTTCTGGCTGATTCCGTCGTTCGGCATGCAAGGCACAGCGAGTGCTGCGGCCGGGCTGAACGTTCTTTTGGCGCTGGCAGCGGTCGTGGCGTCGCGACGCACGTCTGCGACGATGCCGGTGGCATCGGCGCGCGTTGAAAGTCCTGCGGACACAGTCGAAGCTACCGCATCGTCTGCACGTCATCGGGGCACGCTGGCGCTCTGGTTGTACGCCGTCGCCGGTGGTGTCGCACTCGGCTACGAAGTCATGTGGTCGCAAGCCATCGTGCAATTCGTGAGCACCCGCGCGTTTGCTTTTGCCATCGTGCTCGCCACCTATCTCTGCGGGCTGACGCTCGGTAGCGCCCTTGTGGCGCGACGCGTAGAGCGTTCCCGCGATCCGTGGGGCGTATTCGCGCTGCTGATCGCGGGTGCGGGCGTAGTCGCCGCTGTCACGCTGTACGGGCTCGGCGACTGGATTTTCGTCGCTCAGGGCAAGCTCGCGAGCATGGTCTATGCGACGACGCAAAGCGCCACACTCGCGATGTGCGCACGCTTTTTCGTGGCTGGTTTGGGTATCGTCTTCCTGCCAACGCTGCTGCTCGGCGCAGCCTTTCCCTACGTATTGCGTCTGGCGGTGGACGCAGGTTACGTCGGTCAGGGCGTCGGCCGTGTCGTCGCGCTCAACACGGCGGGCGGCATCGTCGGCTCGCTCGCGACGGGCTTCTGGCTGGTCCCGTCGTTCGGTCTGGTGCGAACGCTCGGCGTGCTCGCGGGCATTGCGTGTGTGGTGGCACTGGTCGCCGTCTGGCGCGGTGCAGGTGTCGGGAACGTCGCGCGTGGGGCCGTTATCGGACTCGCTGTGCTGCTGGGCAGCGCCACCGTCGCCACGCCACCGCAGCGGCTCGCGACCTTGCTGACCGACGCACGCGGTGGCGAGCTGACGTTCTATGAAGAAGGCCGGGGGGCGACGGTCGCCGTGCTACGTCAGTCAACCGGTTCGAACCGGTTCGAGCGTCTCTATATACAAGGCGTATCGAATTCGGGTGACGCCATGACGTCGCTGCGCTACATGCGGCTTCAGGCGCTGCTACCGCTCATCGTCGCCAAGACACAGCCGCAAAGCGCGCTGGTCATCGGCCTCGGCACAGGCATAACAGCCGGTGCCCTGCTCCAATATCCGGGGCTCACGCACCGCGTGACGGCAGAACTCCTGCCTGCGGTGGTCAAGGCGTCGTCCCACTTCAAAGGCAACTACGGTGTGGCCGACGACAAGCGCATGGACATTCGCGTGCGTGACGGCCGTCGCGAACTGCTGCGCAGTACGGATCGCTACGATCTCATCACGCTGGAACCGCCGCCGCCGAGCGCTGCGGGGGTCGCTAACCTTTACTCCACCGACTTCTACAAGCTTGCATCGTCACGCCTGAACGACGGAGGCGTTGTCGCGCAATGGCTGCCGCTGCCTACGCAGAACGAAGCCGAAACGAAGGCGCTCATCGCCAGTTTCATTGCCGTCTTCCCGCACGCCAGCCTCTGGACGACCGAACTGCACGAAATGCTGCTCGTCGGCGGCCAATCACCGCTGGTACTCGACGCCGCCTCGATTCGCCAGCGCTTCGCGCAGCCGGGCGTGGCGCAATCGCTTCGGGAAGTCGGCATCGATTCGCCGGGGGCGCTACTGGCGACATGGATGACGGATCGCTCGGGACTCGCGTACTACGTGGAAGATGCCGCACCGGTGACCGACGACCATCCGCGCATCGAATACGCGCCGTGGGTCGGACGTCAGGCCTTCGCCCCGACGCTGCGCAACCTGCTGGCACTGCAAAGCGAACCGCCTGTGACCGGCACCGACGAGGCGCTCACCGCCGAGATCGCCCGGTCGCGACAGGCGTTGCTGGCGTTTTACGGTGCGTCGCTGGCCGCCCTCGACGGTGACCGCAACACCTGGGCACGCCAGTTGGGGACCGCACTACAACTGGAGGCCGATAACCCGTACTTCCGCTGGTTCGCAGGACAACGCCAGGACACCGACAGCCGTTCCCGCCCATGACACTCGACGCTAACAACATGCTGCCATCGCGCCTCTTGCCTGCTTCGTCGACTAAAAACACGTCCGCCGTGCGTGACCGGCGATGCCGGAAACCACTGGCGTTCGCCGCGACACTTTTCGCGCTTGCTGCCACGACACCGCACGCTAACGCCACAGAAGGTGCCCTCGGGCGTCCTGTCAGCGGCACCGGGGTGCAGCCGAATGCTGGGGTCGTCTCACCGGAGCCGATCTGGGCAGTCAATATCGCGGAAATCTATTTCGACGGGAACATCGGCGGCAGCCGTCAGGCACCAATTGCCGGCACGACGTCGCTGGGGCTGAACGGCGAACTGTCGTTCACGCTCGCCACGCTGATGAAGACGTGGAAGACAGACACGGGCGCGTGGAACTTCGCGTCGAGCTTCACGCTGCCTTATCTTTGGACCAAAACAACGGCGACGCTGAGCGGCGGACGTGGCAACTCGCTCGGGACGTCGCAGACGGCGTCGAATCTGTTCGACATCACCTTCACCCCGATCATCGCCGGTTACCACTTCTCGCAGACCGATCACATGTCGTTCTCGGTCGCAATCTGGGCACCGACCGGCCGTTACGATCCCAATGCGCTGGCGAACCCGAGCCTGAACAACTGGACGTTCATTCCTCAGGTCGCCTACACGAAGTTCATGCCGTCCTACGGCCTGGAATTCGACGTCATCGCAGGCGTGCAGTTTTATACCCGCAACACGGCGACCAACTACCAGAACGCCCCACTCTTCACGCTCGACGTCATGGGCCTGAAGAAGTTTTCGAACGGACTGGGGGTCGGGCTGGTCATGGGGACGACCCAGCAGTTGGGCAGCGACAGCGGCCCGACCGCCGATCAGCTCAATGGCTTCCGGGGGCATGACTTCGCATTGGGGCCGATCGTCACCTACGACACCAAGATCGACGGCAAGCACCCGTTGTCGTTTTCGGCACGCTGGGTGCCGACGATCACTGCCACGAACCGTCTCAAGAGCACGAAGACGTTCATGGCGACGGCGACGCTGATTTTCTGAACGCTACCAGTACGCGCAGGCTTCACCGTCACCGCCCCATCGCGCAGACGGTGAAGCCAAACCGGCTTACAGTGTGACAACTTCCAGAATCGCGTCGGCGAACGCCTTCGGGGCTTCCTGCGGCAGGTTGTGACCGATGCCGCCGCCGATATCGCGGTGCTGATACTTGCCGGTGAACTTCTTCGCGTAGGCGGCCGGTGCCGGATGCGGCGCGCCGTTGGCATCGCCTTCCATCGTGATCGTGGGTACGGTGATCGCAGGTGCCGTCGCCAGACGCTTTTCCAGTGCATCGAACCGCGCCTCGCCTTGTGCGAGACCCAGACGCCAGCGGTAGTTATGGATCACGATATCCACGTGATCGGGGTTGTGGAACGCAGCAGCCGAGCGCGCGTACGTTGCGTCGTCGAACTGCCACTTCGGCGATGCCAGTTGCCAGATCAGCTTGTTGAACGCGTCGGTATTGGCGGCGTAGCCCTTCGCACCACGCTCGGTCGCGAAGTAGAACTGATACCACCATTGCAGTTCGGCTTGCGGCGGCAGCGGCACGGCATTGCCCGCCTGACTGCCGATCAGATAGCCGCTCACGGAGACCATCGCCTTCACGCGTTCGGGCCAGAGCGCCGCGACGATGTTCGCCGTGCGTGCGCCCCAGTCGTAGCCGCCGAGAATGGCCTGATCGATCTTCAACGCGTCCATCAGGGCGATGATGTCGGCCGCCACCACGGCTTGTTGACCGTTACGCGGGGCGCTGGCCGAGAGCAGACGCGTCGTGCCATAACCCCGCAGGTACGGCACGATCACGCGATAACCGGCGGCGGCCAGCAGCGGCGCGACGTCAACATAGCTGTAAATGTCGTACGGCCAGCCGTGCAGCAGGATGACGACCTTGCCATTTTTCGGTCCGGCTTCGGCGTAACCGACGTTCAGGTCGCCCGCGTCGATCTGACGAATCGCTTCGAACGACGTGTGTCCACCGACCGCGCCGGATGCACCGGTCGAAGATGCCGCGTTAGCCAGTTGCGACAGCCCCAGTTCGGCGAGCGTGACGCCTGCGAGCGTGGTGCCAAGAAGACGACGACGGCGAAGATTGACCGGATCCGACATGACTGATGACCTCTCTGAGTGATATTCCGGCGGCTGCCGGGGGTAGCTCCTGCATCACACCTGCGGTGCGTGCCGAGCGCTTACCCGTAGTTATATCGGGGAGTTCATCGTCGTTTATGTCCGAATGTATCTGGCCGGACAAGTGACACATACGGATTCAAAAAACTGCGTTTTCGGGGGTGGATCGGGGCGACGGAACCGCGCTCTGGCCGTCCCGTCGCCCTCAAACCTCACGCCTTACTTGACGCTGGCGACCGCGTCGAGAATCACCTTCGCCACATCGGCCGGACGCGACTGCTGCGGCACGTGGCTCGTCGGCAGCTCCGTCACCTTCGCACCGATCGTGCGTGCCATGATGCGCTGGGCTTCCGGGTTGATCATGCGGTCGTTCTGGCTGATCACAAACCACGACGGCTTCTGGTGCCACGACGCGACCGTGATCTTGTCGCCGAACGCCGAACCCTTGATCGGGCCTTGCGTCGCGGCCATCACACGGGCTTGCTTGGCGGGCACGTCCTGCGCGAAGTACTTGGCGACGTCCGCCGGCGGCAGGCTCAGCCACCCGCTGGCGTCGGCCACGATGTGATCGATGCCCGGCGCCTTGGGCAGGTCTTTCGAGAGCGTTTCGACCGACTGACCGGCGTCCGGCGCGAAGGCGGACACGTAGACGAGGCTGGCGACCTTGTCGTCCTTACCGGCTTCGGTGATGACTGCGCCGCCCCACGAATGGCCGACGAGCACGACCTTACCCGGTTGATTGTCGATGGCGCGCGTGGCGGCTGCGACGTCACCGGAGAGCGAGTCAAGCGGGTTCTGCACTGCCGTCACGTGGACACCCTTGTCCTGAAGGATGCCGACGACCTTGGCCCAGTCGGAACCGTCGGCGAACGCGCCGTGCACGATCACGACGGACGGTGCGGCGTCGCGGGCGGCGGCCGCAGGCGCGGCGTGTGCGGAAACGGCAGCGCCCAGCAGACCGGCGCTAAGCAACATGGTGGCGAGAGTAGAATGGCGTTTCATCGAAATCTCCTTGATTCGGGAAAACGAGCCACGAGGTTGGCTCGACTGGTTGCCAGTGTCGTCGTCTCGCGCTCGTGCCGGTATCGGACGATCGACCGATAGAGACGCCCGTTGACCGATAGTGCCCCCTTCCTTGCGCCCCTCATCCACGTTCACCATGTCATCGAGCACCGCCGGCCTCACCGACGCGATTCTTGCACTCGCCTTCATCGGCGATCTCAGCATGGGCCGCTCGACCGACCACTCACGCCGCGCCGCCTGCCTTGCAGGCTGGCTCGCGCAGGAATGCGGTGCCGATCTCGATGCGCAGAATCATGCCCGCGCGACAGCACTGCTGCGCTGGTCCGGCTGCACGGCGAACGCCGGTGGCTTTGCCGAGTTGCTGGGCGACGACGTTGCCGCGCGAGAGGCCATGATGGCGCAGACACTGCCGCCGCTCTCCGCACAAACGCAATCGCTCATCGTGCCGTTGGCCCTGATTCACTGCGAAGTGTCGGGTGACGTCGCCGCGACGATGGGCATGCCGTCGCGCGTGGTCGAGGCGCTGCGCAACGTCTTCGAGCGCTTCGACGGGAAAGGCATGCCCGCCGGGCGCGATGGCGATGCGATTCCCGAGACGGTGTTCTTCGTCAACGTTGCCAGCGATCTCGAAATTCTGGCGCGCGCCCACGGACGCGAAAGCGCCCTCGCCTTCCTGCGCAGTCAGTCGGACACCAAATATCCCGCGCGGCTGGTGGACGCGGCCTTGCGTCAGGCGAACCGTTGGCTGGATGCGCTGGACGCCGCCGATCCCGACAGCAGCACATGGCAACTCGCCGAGTCCGATCGTCAGGTCGACGTGCCGCTCTCGCTGCTTGCGGATGTCACGGAACTCAAGCTCCCATGGCTCGCAGGATTCTCGCGTCGCACGGCCGACCTGGCGTCGCGCACGGCGCAAAGCCTGGCGCTCGACGTAGACGATCAGACGCAATTGCACTCGGCGGCCCTGTTGCACGGCATCGGTCGCGCTGCCTTGCCGAACCGGCTTTGGGAGACGGACGGCAAACTGTCCGCCGATCAATGGGAGAAGGTGCGCCTCGTACCGTACTGGAGCGCGCGTGCCGCCAAACAGATCGACGGACTACGGCAAGTGGCCGACCTTGCGTCCTACGCCTATGAGCGGCTGGACGGCAGCGGGTACTTCCGTGGCGTGGAGGGTTCGACGCTGACGACACCGCAACGTGTGCTCGCCACGTCGGTCGCGTTCGAAGCATTGCTGGCGACGCGTCCGTGGCGGCCGCCCCATTCGTTCGACGAGGCGTCGGCCCTGATCGAACGCGAAGCCGCCGCCGGAAAGTTCGACGCGGAAATCGTGGCGGCGGTCGTCGCGACGTCGCAGGGGCAAACGGTACGCCCGCGCGCGACGCCATCGGGCACCGCCTCGCTGCTCTCGCCGCGTGAGATCGACGTACTGCGTCAAATCAGCGCAGGGCTGAGCAACAAGGAAGCCGCCCGTGCGCTGGCCCTGAGTCCAAGCACCGTGCGCACCCACGTCGAGAGCATCTTCCGCAAGCTGGATTGTTCGACGCGTGCGGCCGCGACCCTCAAGGCACTCACGGCAGGCATGATCTGACGCCTCGCGTGATAGCATTCCGGCTTTAGCGCCCCAGCCCACCGCAATCTACGGCCCTTCGACGCATGACATCGTCTTCCCGCAAACGTCTCACTGCATGGCTCGGCCTCGCCGCCATGTGGCTGGCGATTTGCATGCCGATCGTCAGTCAGGGGCTCGCTGCGCATCGGGCCGGACAGACGCATTTGCTGGACGCCGCGTTCTGCACGGTCGACGGTGCAACGCACGCGTCGTCCGTCATGACAATGACGGCGATGGTCCATGGTCACGACAGCGACGCAACGCACGGCGCAGGCATGTCACATGCCGCGCATGAGAATCAGGGCGACCTTTGCGGCTACTGTTCGCTGCTCGCCAATCATCCGCCGCTCGTCATGCCCGCCCTCGCCGGTGCGATCTCGTTCGCATGGATCGCACGCGCCGGACCGGTTGCAAAGGCCGTCCCGTCGAACACTCAGTTCGCCTACACGCCGCCTGCGCGTGCCCCGCCTGCCATTTCCTGATCTCGCGTTCAGTCCGATGCCTCGCCACGTCCGGTGACGGTGTCGCTCTTCATTCGCGCCCAATGCCTGTCTGACGTTTGCGCCAGCGGCATGCGCGCGCCGCTGCCATGCAGTGGCGACACGAGACGGAATCGTCGCAACATGCAGACCTCTCATCCGCCGTACTCCCAGACGCCTCACACGCGTGAAGCGCAACCGACGGCCGCCGCCGGTCAATACCGCACCCTCTGGCGCTGGCACTTCTATGCCGGTCTCTTCGTGATGCCCTGGCTCATGGTGCTCGCCATCACCGGCACGATTTACGTCTTCCAGCCGCAGATCGAATCGTGGCTTTATCACGATCGGCTGACCGTCGCGGCGTCCAGCGAGCCACGTCTGGCCGAGCAGACGCTGATGGAGCGCGCAGCGGCGGCGCTGCCCTCAGGGGCGAAAATCAGCTCCGTCGAAGTCAATCGCGATCCGACGCGCAGCGCAGAATTCATCTTCCGTCTGCCCAGTGGCGAGCGCGAGAGCGTCTATCTGAATCCGTACACCGGTGCCGTGCTCGGCACACTCAGCGTCGAGCACCGGCTGATGGCGCAGGCACGCGCGCTGCATCGCTCGCTCATGCTGGGCAAGCCCGGCGAGTTGCTCATGGAGCTGGCGGGCTGCTGGACGCTTGTCATGCTCGTGACCGGCCTCGCGCTCTGGTGGCCGCGTGCCGGGGCAACGTGGGCGAATGCGCTGCGTCCGCGTTTGCAGTTGCGCGGGCGGCCGCTGCTGCGCAATCTGCACGGTGTCGCGGGCCTGTGGCTGGCCGTCGGCGGGCTGGCGTTCGTGCTGTCGGGGCTACCGTGGTCCGGCTCGTGGGGCGCACAGTTCAAGGTGCTGACGTCGAAGATCGGCATGGGCTCGCCGCCCGGCGTCTGGGGCGAAGCACCGGTGCGCTCACAAGTGCCGGTAAAGCCCATGAAGATGGACGATCTGCCCATCGCCCAGATTCCGTGGGCCGTGGGTAACACGCAGGTCCCGCAGTCCACGCCGCCTGCCAGTGCCGATGGCATGGCCGGAATGCCGGGGATGGCCGGGACGGCGAACATGCCGGGCATGAACCACGCGGCGCAGGACACCAAGGGACAGGCCGACGAACATGCTGCCCACAACGGGCACAGCGCTTCGGGTGACGCAGGTCTGTCGCCCGCCGGGTTGCGCGCAGAAGGTGCGTTGCCCGTCGATGCCGTGATGGCCATTGCCTCGCGTATGGGGGCGCAAAGCGGTTACAGCCTCGTCGTACCGAAGCGCCCGGACGGCGTCTACACCGTGTCGTACTTCCCCGCCGACCCGAAGGCCGAGCGCACGATTCACATCGATCAGTACAGCGGCCGCGTGCTTCGCGACATCGATTACAACGCTTACGGTGCCGTCGCACAGGCGGTCTCATACGGCACCGCGCTGCACATGGGCCGGTACTTCGGCGTTGCCAATCAATGGCTGTGCGCGGCGATTTCGATGGGCCTGTTCGCCATGGCGGTGACGGGCGCGATCATGTGGTGGATGCGACGCCCCGCATTCACGCTCGGAACGCTCGGTGCGCCGTCGCGCCCGCAGACGCGTCCGCCGATGCGCGGATGGACCGCAGGTATGGTGGCGCTCGGCTGCGTCTTCCCGCTCATGGGCGCGACGATGGCGCTCGTCTGGGCCGGCGACCGGGCGGTGTTCGGACGACGGTCGGGGGCGTAGTCCCCTTCGGCGACGCCCGCGCGAGGTCGCGGGTGTCGCTCAGATCGATGGCGACTCTTCGGGTCGCGTGCCGACATAGGCGGCACGCGGACGAATCAGTTGTGTGCTCTCGCGCTGCTCGCGGGCGTGCGCGATCCAGCCGATGGTGCGCCCGAGCGCGAAGAGACCGAACGCGGCCCCGACCGGCAACTCAAGATGACGGCGCACCGCCACGAGCGCGAAATCGAGCGACGGGCGCTGGCCGATCAGCGCGTCGGCCGAGTCAATCATGGTTTGCCACGCGGGATTCGCAGGTAACACCCGCGCGAGCATCGCACTCGCCCGCACATCCCCCGCCGGATAGAGATGATGGCCGAAGCCGGGCAACTTCTCCCCCCGCGCCAATCGCTCGCGCATACGCGCGGCGGTATCGATCTCACCGACTTCGTCCCACATCGCTTCATTGCGTGCGGTGGTGCCACCATGACGGCCGCCGGTCAGCGCGGAAAGCCCCGCGACGATGGCCGCCCGCAAGCTCGCGCCGGTCGATGCCACGCAGCGCGCCGTGAAGCTCGATGCGTTCAGCTCATGGTCCGCGCATAACACCAGCGCCATGCGGATGAGGTCAGCACCTTCAGCCTCTTTCACGCCCCACGCGGCGGCACATTGTTCGTGGATCGGCGCGTGGCTAGGCAGTGTGCCCAGCAAGCAAGCCGTCATCGTACGCAGCAACGCGGCGCTGCCCTGCGCAACACGCACGGGATCGCGTTGCCAGATCGCGGTGGACGCGTCGTCGCTCGCAACGGTGAAGGCAGGCAGCAATGCGTCTTCGGCCCGCCGGTCGCGATACCGTTCAAGCAACATCACCGGCCAGTCGGCGGTGAGGTGTTCGATGGAGGCGGTTGCGTCGTCGCCGAATGCAGACGCCTCGTCGCACTGCCACAACCACGCCGCCGTGGCTTCGACGGAGGCCGTCTGCGCCATCTGCAACGCGTCGCGTCCCCGGTAATAGCACCGTCCGTCTTCGATCAACGTGATGGAAGACTCCAGTACCGGCATGCCCCAGTCGAGCGCGGCCTTGACCACCTCCTTCGGCTTGCGGCCGCGCGTGCGTTGCGTCGCCAGACGCTCCACATCCGATGCGCGATAGCGACGGTCGCGATGCGTCTTGCCGGGCTCGGCGTGCAGCAGGCCACGACTGACGTACGCGTAGAGGGTCTGGAGCGACACGCCGAGATGCTCGGCGGCTTGTTTCGCAGTGAAGTATTGCATCGTCGAAACCGGTGGATGACCAACAGATTGATTAAGTTAATCAATATTGACAATAAAATCCATCGGCTTAAGCTTCAATGCGCCGGCAGTCTTGCATCGCGACTCATTGCGATGCCACGTATCGAATCGTTCGAGGACTTCCCATGCGTTCCCCTGTTTCAGAGACTTCCCTCGCGACATCCAGTCTCGCGCTTCCCTTGTCGGAAGACACCGGTGTGGTCGCGTCGTACCTGCGCGAAATGCGCCATGCCGTCGACGGCGGCAAGCGCGCGCAGACCGATCTCACGCTGAGCGGCACCGGTGCATTGCCCTGCACATTTCCGTACACCGATTTCGCGACCGCCTCGATCGCCACAGCGGCCCTCGCCGTGGCGGGCCTCACGACAGGCGCGTCAGGTGACTACGGTCTTGGCGCACACGCGGTTGCGCCGCAAGTCAATGTCGATCGGCGGCTGTCGTCGTTCTGGTTTCAGACGTCGTTGCGCGCGCAGGGATGGTCCTCGCCCCCTATGTGGGATCCGATTGCAGGCGACTACCGGACGGCCGACGGCTGGATTCGACTGCATACCAACGCCCCGCATCATCGGGCGGCCGCACTGGCGGTACTGGGCGTAGACGCCGATAGAGACGCCGTCGCGCGGATCGTTTCGACGTGGCAGGCCGATGCGCTCGAAGCGGCCGTCGTGGCGCAAGGCGGTTGCGCCGCCGCCATGCGTTCGCTCTCGCAATGGCGTGAACATCCGCACGGAATGGCCGTCGCCAAAGAACCTTTGTTGCATTGGGAGACGTTCGACACCGCACGCGCAGACAACACGCGACGCGACACATGGCAGCCCATGCGCGAACGGCCGCTGAGCGGCATTCGCGTGCTGGATCTGACACGCATCCTCGCAGGGCCGACGGCCACTCGTTTCCTTGCAGGGTTCGGTGCACAGGTGTTACGCATCGACCCGCCCGGCTGGGACGAGCCCGGCACGGTGCCCGAAGTCGTGCTCGGCAAACGCTGCGCTCGGCTCGACCTCAAGCACGCCGACGGGCGCGAAGCACTCGAACGATTGCTGCGGGACGCAGACATCGTCGTTCACGGCTATCGTCCAGACGCACTGGAACATCTCGGACTCGGTGCCGCGCGACGTCGTGAACTCAATCCGGCCTTGATCGACGTCTCGCTCGACGCCTACGGATGGCAAGGACCGTGGTCCGCACGACGCGGCTTCGACAGTCTGCTGCAGATGAGCGCGGGAATTGCCGATGCCGGAATGCGCGCCGCAGGTGCCGAACGTCCGGTCCCTTTGCCCGGACAAGGCATCGATTACGCGACCGGATACCTGATGGCCGCAGCGGCCGTGCACGCGCTGGCCCTTCGTCAGACGCAGGGCGTCGGAAGTTCGGTGAAGGCTTCGCTGGCCAGAACGGCCAGCTTGCTGGTGACGCACCGTACGCCGGAGAACGCACCGCCACCGTTGGCCGCCGAGACGACAGACGATCTGTCGCCGCGCATCGAGGACACGTCGTGGGGGCCAGTGCGGCGCGTTGCGACGCCGATGTCGGTGGTGGGCACGCCCGTCGACTGGGCATTGCCCGCGCTGGCCCTGGGAACCGCGACGCCGCAGTGGGCGTAATCGTCTGCGATGGGGGGTGCGGTCGTTGCCGCGCCCCCATCCGCACGCCCTGCCGTCAGTCGATGGCGTGCCGCTTCGCCTGACGCGCCGCGTGCAACTGGCGTTCCGCCTGACTCAGCAAGGCCGACACGCTCACGGGGGCACCGGTGCGCGAGCCGGCGCGGTCGATGGAAATGTCGACGGAAGCGTCGACGGAAGCGTCGAAGGTGGCGGGATCCGCCATCGCGATGCCAAAGCTGGCGGACAGCGTCAGCTTTTCTCCGTTCGGCAAGGCAAGCGTTGTCGCTTCGATACGTCCGCGCAGCAATTCCGCGAACTGCCGGGCGCGCGATTCGTCGAGCACGCGCGCCAGAATCACAAACGCATCGGAGCCGAGCCGCGCCACGACGTCCCCCGGTTGGCAGGTGTTCAAACAGACGGCACCCACACGGCGCAGCACGTCGTCGCCCACGCTGTGGCCCCACGCGGCATTGATTTGCGTGAAGTTGTCGATATCGAACTTGATCAGCGCAATGTGGCCGGGCGTGCGCATGGCGCACAGCGCCTGCGCCTGACGCTCGAAGGCGCGCCAGTTCATCAGGCGCGTGAGCGGATCGGTATCCGAACTCATCTCCAGCTCGCCGACCAGTCGCGCGCGCTCGCGGCGCAACTGCACCAGCTCGACGGCGTTCAACCGCAGCACACGCAACGCGTCGAACACGGCACGTACCTGCGAGCGCTTCATCGGAACGCCGTCGACCGGCACCGTTGCATCGAGGTTGCCCTGTGCAAGTTCGTCGACGAAGCGGGTGGCGGACTCGAACGGCAGCACCACGGTGCGCCGGAAGTTGCGCATCGCGACGATGATGACGAATACCAACGCCGTCTCCGCCAACGATGTCAGGATCAGCCATCGCAACGCCGTGGAACGTTGTTGCTCGACCTTACGTTGTGCAAGCCGCAGCATGCTGTCGCGCAGATCGGTGATGGCGCGCATCGTCGGCACATACTGGCGGGCGAACTCAGCCGTCGTGAGCACTGGCGGCTTCGGCTGTGCCGCCAGCGTGCGAACCGTCGCTACGTAATGCAGCCCTGTCCCGAAGTATTGAGCGTTCAGGACGCTCAACGTGTCGGGGCCCAGTTCCGGCGGTTCGTTCACGCGCGCACCGATCATGTCGCGCAGCTGATCGATACGGCCGAGCGTGCGCTCGATGGCGCGCTGATCGGCTTCGGTCAGGGTCTGTCGGGTAGTGAGTGCGGCGGTGAAGTGCGATCCGAGTTGTCCGGCGTACTCCCGGAGATCGGCCGCAAGCCGCGCGAGGATGACGTAATGCAGTGCACCCGGTGCGCCGCGGGCCACGATATCGATGCGCGACGACGCCACGGGCGTGAAGTCCGCGATCACGCGAACCATGCGCTCGACGGCATCGCGCACAGAGGCGTCGCTGCGCAGTTCGCGCGGGCGCTGCACCAACAGATCGACGTTGGCACTCGCCGCAGCGAGATCGAGCCGTGCCCGCTCAACAGCACGCAGACCGCTTGCGCATTGGTTGCAGTCGTCCGACGACAACGCCGAGAGCAGTTCCTCAAGTCGCTCGTTGGTTGCTTCGCGCGCGTTGCGCAATGCGGTGACAGACGATGCAGGCAGCGGGAGGTCCGCCCCCAGAACGGCATTGGCGGGTCCGCGCTCGGCAGACGCTTTCTCCATCGCCAGCAACGTCGCGCGCAAGGCGTCGAGCGCAAGCGCTGCGTCACTGGCCTGCCGGTACGTTCCCCACACTACAGACAGCAGGCCGCTGCAAAGCACGACGACGGCGCAGACGATGGCGAGATTCTGTAACCGGAGACGGCCCGTGAGCGAAATGGCCGAAAGTAACTTGCGCTTCATTGACGATGACACCGTCGGCCACACGGTACGGAGTCCCACTGAGGCCGCGACGGATGCCCCGTGACGGCGGCAATCCGGGGCATGCCTCGGAAACGTCGTGCCCGGCACTTGGCACATACGCTTGGCATCGCAAAAACCGCCAATGGAAGGCAGAAATCACGAGGTGCCATTGTCGCACAACGGTATGCCGCACCCCGTGTAGCTCCCTAAACTTATAGGTCGATCGCCAGCTCCGTGCCTTGCTTGATGGCGCGCTTTGCGTCGAGTTCCGCCGCCACATCGGCCCCGCCGATGACATGCACACGCACGCCTGCGGCCTGCAAACCATCAGCCAATTCCCGCAGCGGTTCCTGCCCCGTGCACAAAACTACGTTATCAACGGGCAGCACATGCGGCGCATCGTCAATGGTGACGTGAAGCCCCTCGTCGTCGATACCCCGATAGGTCACGCCCGGGATCATTTCCACGCCGCGATGTTTGAGCGACGTACGGTGAATCCAGCCGGTGGTTTTTCCCAGACCGTCGCCGACCTTCGAGGTCTTGCGCTGCATCAGGAAGACTTTGCGTGGTGAGGTCTCGGGCACGGGAGGACGCAGGCCGCCCGCATGGGCGTACGACGGATCGATGCCCCACTCGGCGTAGAACTTCTCGGGCACCAGCGTGGCGCTCTCGCCCGCTTGCGTGAGGAACTCGGCCACGTCGAAGCCGATACCGCCAGCACCGAGCACCGCGACGGTTCGGCCGACCTCGGCCCCGCCGCGAAGCACATCGATATAGCGCAGCACTTTCGGATGATCGACGCCTTCGATGTCCGGCGTGCGCGGCAAAACGCCGGTCGCGAGGACCACGTCGTCATAGCCGCCACGGCTAAGCGAATCCACTGTCGCGCGCGTGTTCAGTTGGATGTTGACGCCACTGGCGTCCAGCTCGTGCCGGAAGTAACGCAGCGTCTCGTAGAACTCTTCCTTGCCGGGAATACGCTTGGCCATATTGAACTGGCCACCGATCTCGGCATCGGCTTCGATGAGGGTGACGTCGTGTCCGCGTCGCGCCGCGACCGTGGCCGCCGCCAACCCGGCAGGACCTGCGCCGACAACGGCCACCCGACGTCGACGCCCAGTCGGCTCGATACGCAACTCGGTCTCGTGGCACGCGCGTGGGTTGACCAGACACGAAGTGATCTTGCCGCTGAACGTGTGGTCGAGACACGCCTGATTGCAGCCGATGCACGTGTTGATCGTCTCCGCACGGTTTGCGGCCGCCTTGTTGACGAACTCGGGATCGGCCAGCAGCGGGCGCGCCATCGAGACCATATCGGCCTCGCCGTCCGCCAGTATCCGCTCGGCCACCTCCGGCATGTTGATGCGGTTGGTAGTGATGAGCGGAATGCCCACGTGGCCCGTGAGCTTGCCCGTCACCCACGCAAAGGCGGCGCGCGGCACGCTCGTGGCGATCGTCGGAATGCGAGCCTCGTGCCAGCCGATGCCCGTGTTGATCAGCGTCGCCCCGGCAGCCTCGATTGCACGGGCAAGCCGAACGACTTCGTCAAAGGTGGAGCCGCCCTCGACCAGATCTAGCATTGACAGACGATAGATGATGATGAACTCGCGTCCGACACGCTCACGCACCCGGCGCACGATTTCCACCGGAAAGCGCATGCGGTTCTCGTAGCTGCCGCCCCACGCGTCGGTGCGATGGTTGGTCCGGGCGGCGATGAACTCGTTGATGAGATACCCCTCGGACCCCATGATCTCGACGCCGTCGTAGCCCGCACGCTGCGCGAGTGCCGCGCAATGCACGAAGTCGTCGATGGTCGCCTCGACCTCGTCGCTCGTCAGTTCGCGCGGTTTGGCCGGTGTGATGGGGGCCTGCAAGGCGCTGGGGGCGACGAGATCGGGATGGTAAGCGTAGCGGCCGAAATGCAGGATCTGCATGGCGATCTTGCCACCGGCGGCGTGAACCGCATCGGTCACGACACGATGCTTGTCTGCTTCGTCTTCCGTGCTGAGCTTGGCACCACCTGCGTACGGACGGCCCGCCTCGTTCGGCGCAATGCCGCCCGTCACCATCAGCGCCACACCGCCACGGGCGCGCTCGGCATAGAACTCGGCCATCCGGGCAAAGCCGTTGCGGGCTTCTTCCAGCCCAACGTGCATCGAACCCATCAGCACGCGGTTGCGCAACGTCGTAAAGCCCAGATCCAGGGGCTGCATCAGGTGGGGATAGCCGCTTGTCGCGCTCATGGTTGTCTCTCTCGTCGTCCGGTCCGAAGATGGCGGACCGTGGGTCTTGTGGGATTGGGGGATGACCACGTGCATATCCGGTTATGCAACCGGTTGCATAGTTTGATGGCGATTCTAGCGCTTCCCGACGACTATGCAACCCGTTGCATAGTGCGATTAGAGTCGTTAGGGCCTGTTCACACTAATTCCGAGCTCGTGAACGTGTTCTACCGGCTGACTGGCAAGGCACCGGCAGCGCCGCTTGGTCGCCCCAAGCAAGCTGGCGGTAACGCGGCCAGGCGGCCGGTAGGGCACGTTCCCTCCGGGTTGTCCACCCAAAGGGGCGATCGCGGCGTCATGATCCTCGCGAATATTACCGATATTCGCTTCGGCTCATTCCTTGCGCTCGCCCCTTTGGCCGGGCAACACGAGCTCGGAATTAGTGTGAACAGGCCCTAAACTACCGGGCATGCCGCTCGCCCATGCCCTGATGACCTCGCTGCTGGAGAAATCCTCCTCGGGGTACGATCTCGCCCGCCGCTTCGACAAGTCCATCGGTTTCTTCTGGCACGCCACGCATCAGCAGATCTATCGCGAGTTGGCGCGCATGGAGACCGCCGGGTGGATCGCGTCGACGGCTGCGCCGGACGGCGGCCGCACGCGCAAACGCGTCTATCGGGTGCTCGACGGCGGACGCGACGAACTCCTCGCCTGGGCCGCCACGCCGACCGAGCCGTCCGACCTGCGCGACGACCTGATGGTCCGGTTGCGGGCCGACGCCGCCATCGGTTCCCTGCATCTACAGCCAGAACTGACTCGGCGCGCGACGCTTCACGCGCAGAAACTGGCCGCCTATCAGGCCATCGAAGCGCGCGACTTCCCGGCAGACGCACCGCTGACACGCGAGACCGCCCTGCAACGCCACATCCTGCGACTGGGCGTGCGCTACGAACAAGGGTGGCTCGACTGGACCCGCGAGGCGCTGGCCCTGCTGGCGCAATGGGACGGTCCTGCGGCCGGTGCGTCTGACCAAGCCTGATCAGGCGGCCTGATGTCGTTGAACGGGACCGCGAATTCGTCCCATTTTCTTGTCAACGGACGGGGTGTCTGGCGCGTTTAACGTGAGAATCGACGTTAAGCTTACCGGCGAACGTCACCGTTTTTCGCCCCACCTTAGCCCTAGGCATTCATGGTGTTTTCTTCCAAGCGCTCCAAGCTTTCCCGGCTGGCCGGCCGCGCCCGCGTCGCGACGCTCTCCCTGCTGGCAGCCGCTGTACTCCCGCTGACGTTCTCGTCCGCCCACGCCGGCACGGTCATCGTGCTCGACTCGGGCGCTGCGCAGCTTTCCCTCATCGATCAGGCGTCACACAAGGTCATTGGCACGATGCCCACGGGCAAAGAGCCGCATCACCTGATGATTACGCCCGACAAACGCTCGTTGATCGTGGCCAATTCGGTCTCGAACAGCCTGATGTTCCTCGACCCGAACACCGGCAAGTTCCAGCGTCAGGTCGCGGACATCGACGATCCCTATCAGCTCGGTTTTTCGCCCGACCGAAAGTGGTTCGTGACGGCAGCGCTGCGTCTGGATCGCGTCGATTTGTATCACTACGACGGTGAAAACGTCACGGTCGCCAAGCGCATTCCGCTGGCCAAGACCCCGAGCCACATGACGTTCTCGTCCGACAGCAAGACGGTGTTCGTCACGCTTCAGGACTCGAATGAACTGGCCGCCATCGATCTGGCGACGCAGACGGTGAAATGGCGCATGCCGGTCGGGAAGACCCCGGCAGGCCTGTGGATGACGCCCGGCGACAAATACCTGCTCGTCGGCATGACGGGTGAAGACGATGTGGCCGTGGTCGACTGGCGTGCCCAGAAGGTCGTCAAGCGCATCCAGACCGGCCGTGGCGCACACAACTTCCGCTCGCTGTCCGACGGCCGACACATCGCCGTCAGCAACCGGGTGGAGAGCACCATCAGCATTCTCGATTACGAGACGCTGACCAAGGTCGCCGACATCACCGGTCTGATGCCGGGACCGGACGATATGGAATTGTCCGCCGATAAACGCTATCTTTGGGTAACGTTCCGATTTGCCCGCCACGTTGGCGTGATCGACCTGACCACGCGTCAACTGGTCGACAAGATCGCTGTGAACCGTTCGCCGCACGGCATCTACTTTGCCGATCGCGCCCCGGTTCTCTCGCCGAATCCGGACTGACAAGGCCGACAGATGATTCAGGAAGCCCTCAACTTCGTCGATAGCGGCATCTCTGCCGTCCAGACACTCGTCTATGTGGATGTGGTGCAGCCGCTGCTGTTCCACTTCAACCTGATGGGCTACGACGACGATATCTACGATGCCCTGTATCTGGTGATCATCGGCGTATTGCAGGTCGGGCTGACGTATTTGCTGTTGCGTCCGCTCGAAGCGCTGCGCCCGCTCGAACAGTGGCAGGACCGCAAGCAGGTGCGGGCGGACGTCATCTACACGTGGATCGCCAAGCTCGGCATTCTGAATCTGCTGTTCTTCGTGGTGTTGCAGCCGTTGTTCAACGACTTGCAAAGCCAGATGGTGATTCACGGGCTGCCCAGCGTCGATCTGGACGGTCTGGTGCCCGGGGTAACCGACCAGCCGATCATCTCATTCCTGCTGTATCTGACGGTGCTCGACTTCGCCGGTTATTGGTATCACCGCTGGCAGCATCGCTTCGGGGTGTGGTGGGAGCTGCATGCCGTGCATCACAGCCAGCAACAGATGTCGCTGTGGTCGGACGACCGCAATCACTTCCTCGACGACATCGTGCAGGCCGCATTCTTCGCCGCCATCGCCTTGTTCATCGGCGTGCAGCCGGCGCAGTACGTCGTGCTGGTGGCCGTGGGCAACTTCCTGCAAAGCGTGCAGCACGTCAACGCCCGTCTGCCGTACGGTCCTGTGCTCGAACGCCTGATCGTGAGCCCGACGTTCCATCGTCGCCATCACGCCATCGGCTACGGCCACGAAGGTACGCGCTATGGCTGCAACTTCGGCGTGCTCTTCCCTTGGTGGGACATGCTGTTCCGCACGGCATCGTGGGAAAAGACCGTGGAGCCGACCGGCATTCGCGACCAGTTGCCCGCCCCCGCAGGACGTTCGCGTCGCTACGGTCTGGGCGTCATTGCTCAGCAGGTCCGTGCCTTCGGCCGCATCGTCAAACGTCTCGCACCTCGCCGCACGTCGCGCAGTCAGGCTGTCTGAACCGCCTTCCCCGCGTGGAAAGGCTTCCGGCCCCTTACCGGCAAGCCTGCAGTAACACGATGTAACAGGGGGACGACGACCGCCCCCCTGCCTCCCGAGCCCCTTCGCGCTCACACTTTCGCGCCGCAGTTTCCTTATCCCCACAGGCGTTTACGGGGATTTTCGACCCGACGCCACACGTCCATTCCAAACGGCCGCAGGTAACACGCCGTAACGTCAGGTGTCCGTTCGCATCGCCAAAACCGGCATGCCCCTAGCTAGACTGCTAAGCGTGGTCTTCCCGGTGGGCCGGGGAGCTTCCCGGCATGTTCGCCGGGCGGAGAGGCGAAGATGGAAAATACGTCGAACACAGCGGCGTCACCCCAGGAAACGAAACCCCCGAAGCGACGTCGCACGGCGCTTTGGATCGGCATCGTCGTGCTTGTGCTGGTGGCATGGGTTGCATGGCACCTGATGCACCGCCCGGCGACCAGGCGCGGCGCGCAGCCGCAAATCGTTTCCGTCGCCAAGGTCACTTACGGCGAGATGCCGGTCACGATCACCTCGCTCGGCACGGTCACCCCCGAAGCCACGGTGACGGTGTTGCCGCAACTGAGCGGCTACCTCACGCAAGTCGGCTATCAAGAGGGGCAGGACGTCAAACAGGGCCAGTTCCTCGCCCAGATCGACCCCCGTCAGTACGAAATCAGCAAGGAACAGGCGCAGGCGCAGCTTGCCAAGGACCGCGCCGCGCTCGCACAGGCGAAGGCCGATCTGGCCCGTTACACCCAGCTCCACGAGCAGAAGTCGATTGCCGAGCAGACCTTCGTCGACCAGCAATTCACGGTCGCGCAGGACGAAGCCGCCGTAAAAGCCGATCTCGCGAATATCAAGCAATACGAACTCGATCTGACGTACTGCCGTATCACGGCACCGGTGTCGGGACGCGTCGGTCTGCGCCTCGTCGACCCGGGTAACTACGTCACCGCGACGAGCACGACAGGCATCGCCGTCATTACCAGCATCAAACCCACGACCGTCGAGTTCACCGTCGCGCAGAACGCCCTGCCCGCCGTCATGAAGCGCTACCGCACCGGCGAGCCGCTGGCGGTCACCGCGTACTCCAGCGACAACCGGGAGCAACTCGCGACCGGCACGCTCTACGCCGTGAGCAACCAGATGGCGACGGCCACCGGCACGGTCACGCTGCGCGCACGTTTTGCGAACGACGACGAGGTGCTTTTCCCGCAAGAGTTCGTCAACGTGAAGCTGCTCGTCGATACGATGCAGCACGCCGTGCTCGTGCCCACACCGGCCGTCCAGAGCGGCGCACCGGGCGACTTCGTCTACGTCGTCACGCCGCAAAACACCGCGTCGTTGCGCAAGGTCACGATCGGGCCGAGCGACGGCAAACACACGGTCATTACGGCAGGTCTGAAAGCCGATGAGACGGTAGTCACGGACGGTATGGACCGGCTCAGCGACGGTGCCCACATCGCCCTTCCCTCGACGGCGAGCGGCGCGAGCGCGGCGTCATCGACAGAAGCGTCCACCGAACGTCATGGCGGGCATCGCGGCGCACCCGCTTCGGGGGCGTCGGCGGCATCAGGCCCGTCGGCCCAATGACCCGGGTGTCCCGGTCTGATCCCACGTCGACAAGCGCCCGCCCATGAACTTTTCGCGAATCTTCATCCTGCGCCCGGTCGCGACCTGGCTGCTGATGATCGCGCTCGTGCTGATCGGCCTCGTGGCGGTACGGGTGTTACCGGTGTCGTCGCTGCCGAGCGTCGACTACCCGACCATCCAGGTGCAGACGTTCTACCCCGGCGCAAGTCCGTCGGTCATGGCAACGACCGTCACCGCGCCGCTCGAAGTGCAGCTCGGACAGATCCCCGGCCTGCAACAGATGATCTCGTACAGCGCGGAGGGATCCTCCGTCATCACGCTGCAATTCGATCTGGCGCTCAATCTGGACGTCGCCCAGCAGAACGTGCAGCAGGCGATCAACGCCGCGAACAGCCTGCTGCCCAGCGGGTTGCCTGCACCGCCGACCTACGCCAAGGTCAACCCGGCCGACCAGCCGATCATGACGCTGGCGGTCACGTCGTCCACGCTGTCGCTCACGCAATTGCAGGACGCCGCCAACAACCGGCTCGCCGCGAAAATCTCGCAGGTGGCGGGCGTCGGCTTCGTCACGCTCGCGGGCGGTAATGTACCGGCGGTGCGCGTTGAAGCCGATCCGCAGAAGCTCGCAGCCTATGGCTTGAATCTGGACGACCTGCGCACGCTGCTTGCAAACGTCAACGTCAGCCAGCCGAAGGGCAACTTCGACGGCCCCGAACTCGATTACACGCTCGACGCCAACGACCAGATTACCGATCCGCAGGACTATCTGGACACGGTCATCGCCTATCAGAACGGCAACCCCGTCTACCTGCGCGACGTCGCACATGTCGCCAAAGCCGCGCAGGATGTCGAGCGCGGCGCGTGGCTGAACAAGACCCCCGCCATTGTGCTGAACGTGCAACGCCAGCCCGGCGCAAACGTCATCGCCACCGTGGATCAGATCAAGCGGGCGCTGCCGCAACTGGAAGCCACCCTGCCCGCGGGCATGAAAGTCAACATCGTCTCCGACAGCACAGGCGTGATCCGCTCGTCGGTGAGCGACGCCGCGTTCGAACTCGTGCTCGCCGTGGTGCTCGTGGTGGCGGTGATCTTCGTCTTCCTGCGCAACGTGCCGGCCACCGTCATCCCGAGCATTTCCGTGCCCGTCTCGCTGATCGCCACGCTCGCGGTCATGTACGAGCTGGGTTACTCGATCGACAATCTCTCGCTCATGGCGCTCATCATCGCCACGGGCTTCGTGGTCGACGACTCCATCGTCATGATCGAGAACGTCGTGCGCTATCTCGAAGCGGGCATGGCACCGCTGGAAGCCGCGCTGGCGGGCGCGGGGCAGATCGGCTTCACGATCATGTCGCTGACGATTTCGCTGATCGCGGTACTGATCCCGCTATTGTTCATGGGCGGCGTGATCGGACGCCTGTTCGGCGAATTCGCCGTAACGCTCGCCGTGACGATCGTGATATCGGCCATCGTCTCGCTCACCGTGGTGCCGATGTTGTGCGCCCGCATTCTCCGGGCGCAGGAAGCGCGCCACCCGAGTCGTTTCGAGCGCATGAGCGAGCGGGTGTTCGACAAGACGCTGGCCGCCTACGAGCGTGGGCTGAAATGGGTGCTCGACCATCAGTTCCTGACGCTGATGGTCGCGCTCGTCACGGTGGCGCTGACCGTCGTGCTGTACGTCGTGATCCCGAAGGGCCTTTTCCCCGTGCAAGACGTCGGGGTGCTGCAAGGCATCACGGTGGCGGACAACTCGGTGTCGTACAACGCGATGGTCAAACGGCAGGCCGCACTCGCCGAAGTCGTCCTGCAAGACCCGGACGTGACGTCCATCACCTCTTACGTCGGCATCGACGGCATCAACACCACGCTCAACAACGGCCGGTTCCTCATCAACCTGAAGGCACGGGACGACCGTTCCGATAGTGCCGTCGAGATTGGCCGCCGCATTCAGCAAGCCACGGCGAAGGTGCCCGGCATCCGGCTCTATGTACAGCCAGCGCAGGATCTGACGCTCGACACCACCGTCTCGCCCAACCAATACAAGTTTGTGATGCGCGGCCCCGATCAGGCGACACTCGCGCAATACGTCCCGCCGCTGATCGCCCGGATGAAGCAGATTTCGTCGATCACGGACGTGGCCAGCGACCTCGATACGAGCGGTCTGTCGATTCGGGTGGAAGTGAACCGTCAGCTCGCGGCGCGCTACGGCATTACGCCAGCGACCATCGACAATGCGCTGTACGACGCGCTCGGCCAGCGCATTGTGTCGACGATCTTCGAACAGTCGGCCCAGTACCGCGTGATTCTTGTGGCGAAGCCTGAATCGATCAACTCGATCCAGTCGCTCGGTACGATTTATCTGCCGAGCCAGACGAGTTCGAGCGGTCAGGTCCCGCTCTCGGCCATCGCGTCGCTCAAGGTCGTGCGCACGCCGCTCGCGATCAGCCACCTTCAGCAATTCCCGGCGGTCACGGTGTCGTTCAACCTCGCACCGGACGCCTCGCTGTCGAGCGCCGTCAAGGAGATCCGCAACGCCGAGCAGGCCGTTCATCTGCCGCCCTCGATCGCCTCGTCGTTCCAGGGCGCAGCGCAGGCGTTCGAAGACTCGCTCTCCAGCGAGGTGTACCTGCTCGTAGCCGCCCTGGTCGCCGTCTACATCGTGCTCGGCGTGCTGTACGAGAGCTTCATCCACCCGGTCACGATTCTGTCGACGCTGCCGTCGGCCGGGATCGGCGCACTGCTCGCACTGATGCTCACGGGCAGCGATCTCGACGTGATCGGCATCATCGGCATTGTGCTGCTGATCGGGATCGTCAAGAAGAACGCCATCATGATGGTCGACTTCGCCCTCGACGCCGAGCGCACGCATAACAAGCCGCCGCGCGAGGCGATCTTCGAGGCGTCGCTGCTGCGTTTCCGGCCGATTCTGATGACGACGCTCGCCGCCATGCTCGGCGCGTTGCCGATGTTGCTCGGCACGGGCACGGGGTCGGAGCTGCGGCGACCGCTGGGGCTGGCGATCATCGGCGGTCTGGCGTTGAGCCAGTTGCTCACGCTGTTCACCACGCCCGTCATCTATCTGTACTTCGACCGCCTCGCCGCCCGGGTCCGTGAGCGCCGTGCCGCGCGGCGCGAACGCCGGGCAAAAGACCGTCAGACGGGAACACCGCCGGAAGACGGACCGGGAAATGAACCGGGAGCGGGGCCGTGAACCTCTCGGCGCTCTTCATCAAACGCCCCGTCGCGACCACACTCTTAGCGGTCGCAGTGCTGATTTCGGGGCTGCTGGCCTACCTGCGCCTGCCGGTCGCGCCGTTGCCTAACATCGCATTCCCGGTGATCGCAGTGCAAGCGAGCATGGCGGGCGCGAGCCCCGAGGTGATGGCGGCGACGGTCGCCGCGCCGCTGGAGCGACGGCTGGGTGTGATCGCCGACGTCACCGAACTCACGTCGACGAGCACCGTGGGCTCCGTGTCGATCCCGGTCGTCTTCGGCCTGAAGCGCGATATCGAGGGCGCGGCGCGAGACGTCGAAGCCGCTATTCAGGCCGCGCGGGCCGACCTGCCGAGCACGCTACGCAGCAACCCGAGCTACCGCAAGTTCAATCCGGCCGATACGCCGGTGATGGTGATCGCACTGACGTCCGCCACGCTCACGACGGCGCAGCTCTACGATTCGGCCGACTCGATCATCTTGCAGCAGTTGTCGCAGGTCGATGGCGTGGGCCAGATCACGGTCGGTGGCGGTGCGCTACCCTCGGTACGCGTCGAACTGGAACCCGGCAAGCTCAATAGCTACGGGATCGGACTGGAAGACGTTCGCGCCGCGCTCTCCGCGGCCAACGCCAACAGTGCCAAGGGCCATCTGGATCAGGGCGACCAGCGTTTCGAGGTCACCTCCAACGATCAAATCAGCAAGGCAGACGGCTACAAGGATCTGGTCGTCGCCTATCGAAATGGCGCGCCGGTGTTGCTGCACGATGTCGCCCTCGTGCGCGACAGTAACGAGAACATTCGCAACGCCGGGCTGTTCAACAACAAGCCTGCGGTGCTGGTCATCGTCTATCCGTCGCCCGGCAGCAATGTGGTCAAGACCGTCACGCAGATCCGCCAGATCCTGCCGCTCGTCGAAGCCACGCTGCCGCATGACATCAAGGTCGGCGTGGCGCTGGACCGCTCCGTATCGGTCGAAGCGTCGCTTAAGGACACTGAGCGCACCCTGATTCTCGCGGTGCTGCTGGTCATCGGCGTGGTGTTCGTCTTCCTGCGCTCAGCCAACTCGACGCTGATCCCCGCCGTGGTGCTGCCGCTCTCGATCATCGGCACATTCGGCCCGATGTACCTGCTGGGCTACAGCCTGGACAACCTCTCGCTCATGGCGCTGACCATCGGCACCGGTTTCGTCGTCGACGATGCGGTGGTCGTGATGGAGAACATCGTGCGCCATCTGGAGCTGGGTGTAGCGCCGAAGGAAGCCGCCCTGCGCGGCGCAGGCGAAGTCGGCTTCACCGTGCTGTCGATGAGCCTGTCGCTGATCGCCGTCTTCCTGCCGATTCTGCTCATGCCCGGCATCGTCGGCCTGCTGTTCCATGAGTTCGCCGTCACGTTGTCGATCGCCATTCTGATCTCGATGGTGATCTCGCTCACCGTCACGCCGACGTTGTGTGCCTACGTGCTCACGCGGGAGTCAGCCGTCTCCGAGGCCCGCTGGTCGCAGTGGATCGGTCGCCAGTTCGACCGCTTCCGCGATGTCTATGCGCGCACGCTCGCCGCAGTCCTCGACCATGCCGGGCTGGTGGGTCTGGTGATGCTGGGTCTGCTCGTCGGCAACCTGTTCCTGTTCCGCTTGCTGCCCGCAACGTTCTTTCCCGAGCAGGACACCGGCATTCTGATCGGTCAGATCATGGCGGATCAGAGCATCTCGTTCCCGGCCATGCGAAAGAAGCTGGAGCAGTTGCAGACCATCGTGCAGACGGACCCCGCAGTCGCGTCGGTCGCGGGCTTCACCGGCGGGCGCTCGCTCAATTCGGCGACGGTCTTCGTCCAGTTGAAACCGCTCGCCGAGCGTCATCTGTCGGCCGACGCCGTCGTCAATCGGCTGCGGCCCAAACTCAATGCGGTCTCCGGCGCGCGGCTGTTCCTTCAGGCCCAGCAGGACTTGCGCATCGGCGGACGCCAGTCGGCCGCCGAGTACCAGTACACGTTGACGAGCGACGACGCGCAGGCGCTCTACAAATGGGTGCCCAAGCTGGTCACGGAACTGGGCAAGCACCGCCAGACGGTGCTCGACGTGAATACCGATCTCCAGCAGAACGGCTTGCAGATGTACATCGACATCCATCGCCAGATGGCCGCGAGATTCAATCTGCAACCGAACCAGATCGACAACGTGCTGTACGACGCATTCGGGCAGCGCACCGTCTCCACGATCTACAACCCGATCAATCAGTACTTCGTGGTGATGGAAGTCGCGCCGCAGTATTGGCAGTACCCGACGTCGCTCGATCAGATTCACCTGAGTACGGCGGCGGGCAATGCCAGCGGTACCGGCCAGACACAGATGTCGGGCAAGACCGTGAGCGGCACGAGCGTGAAGACGGTGGCGTCCGGCACCAACGCCCTCAATGCGAACGCCGTGGCCAATCAGCAGAACAACGCCATCTCGAACAGCCGGGGCGGCAATTCGAGCGGCAGTGCCGACAGCACGGCGTCGGAAACCATGGTGCCGCTCACCGCGCTGGCCACCTTCTCCGCGCGTCACACGGCCACGCAGGTCAACCATCAGGGCGGCATGGTAGCCGCGACCATCTCGTTCAACCTCCCCGCGGGCGGCTCGCTGAGTCAGGCGCAGGTTGCCATCGATGACGCGGCGCGCGCCATCGGCATGCCCGCGTCGATTCACGGCGCGTTCGCCGGGGCCGCGCAAGCCTTTTCGCAGTCGATGGGCACCGTGCCGCTGCTGATCCTCGCAGCGCTCGGCGTTGTCTACATCGTGCTGGGCGTGCTTTACGAGAACACGATCCACCCGCTCACCATTCTGTCGACGCTACCGTCGGCGGGCATTGGCGCGACGCTCGCCCTGCTTATCTTCGGCACACCGTTTTCCGTCATCGCGCTGATCGGGATGATTCTGCTGATCGGCATCGTGAAGAAGAACGGCATCATGATGGTCGACGTGGCGATCCAGTTACAGCGCAACCAGAACATGCCTGCCAAGCAGGCGATCCACGAGGCGGCCGTCGTGCGACTGCGTCCGATCATGATGACGACGTTCGCCGCCGTGCTCGGCGCGGTGCCGCTCGCCATTGCGCTTGGTCAGGGCGCGTCGCTGCGCCAGCCCCTCGGCGTGACGGTGATGGGCGGTCTGCTGTTGAGTCAGGTCTTCACGCTGTACACCACGCCGGTCATCTATCTTTATCTCGACCGCCTGCGCGCCCGGCTGGTGCGCTGGTCCACGCGTCTTCCCTGGCATCGCGATTCCGGCCCGGAGGTTCGATCATGACGCTCATCAGAAACACTCGCCGAATGTCCCCACGTCCGATGCGCCGTCTAACGCTCGCCTGCCTCGCCAGTCTTGTCCTGCTCGGCGGCTGTGCCGTCGGCCCCGACTATCAGCGGCCCCTCGTCGACATGCCCACCCATTTCACGGAACTGGACGGCTGGACACAGGCACGCCCCGACGCCGAAGGCCCCAAAGGGGAATGGTGGAAGGCGTTCCACGACCCTCTACTCGACGAGTTGGAGCCTCAGGTCCAGGTCTCGAACCAGACGGTGCGCCAGAGCTACGCCAACTATCAGCAGGCGCTCGCCGAGGTGCGTCAGGCACGCGCGGGCCTGTTCCCGACGCTCGGCATCGACGGCTCGGCCAGCCGCTCGCGCGGTAGCAGTGGCGGCGCAAGTACCACGGCCGCGCTGGCGTCGCGTAGCGGCGCGAACATCGTGAACTCGGCGTCGGCTGAGGGCAGCGTCAGTTGGGCCCCGGACATCTGGGGCCAGGTGCGGCGAACGGTCGAGCAAAGCAGCGCGACGGCGCAGGCCAGTCAGGCGACGCTGGCGAACGCGACACTATCTGAGCAGATCGCACTGGCCAACGCCGTCATCGACTTGCGTATCACCGATGCCAATATCGACCTGCTGACGCAAACGGTCGCCGCCTATACCGAATATCTGCGCGTGGTCGCCGATCAGGACCGCGCCGGCACGGTGCCGCCCTCGGACGTCATCACGGCACGCACTCAGTTGGAAAACGCACGGGCCAGCCTGATCGCACTGGGCGTTTCGCGCGCCCAGTACGCGCACGCCATTGCCGTGCTGGTCGGACGCAACCCGGAATCGCTGACGATCCCGCACAGCACGGCGCTCCCGACGTTGCCGGACGTGCCGATCGGACTGCCGTCGACGCTGCTGCAACGACGTCCGGATATCGCGGTGGCGGAGCGGCAGATGGCCGCCGAGAATGCCGCCATTGGCGTAGCCATCGCGGCCTACTACCCGAACATCACGCTCTCCCTCACGGACGGCTTCTCCGCCGCCCCCGTCGCGGGACTCTTCAAGATCGCCAACTACGTGTGGTCGCTCGGCGCGAGTGCGTCGGAGACGATCTTCGATGGTGGCGCACGCAGCGCCAAAGTCGATGCCGCCCGGGCCGCCTACGACGCCGCCGTCGCCAACTATCGCGGTACGGTGCTCACGGCGTTGCAGGGGGTGGAGAACGATCTGTCGTCGCTGCGCATTCTGGAACAGCAGGCGCAGGCACTGGACGCCGCCGTGCGCGATTCGACCGACGGTGCGCGTATCGCGATGAACGAGTATCAGGCGGGGACGGTGGATTACACGACGGTCGTCACCGCGCAGACGACGCAACTCAACACGCGGCAGAACGCCCTGACGGTGCAGGAGTCGCGCTTGCTGGCGGCCACGTCGCTCATCGGGGATCTCGGCGGGGGCTGGTCGGATGAGGCGCTCGCACAGAACACGGCCCCCCATCCGGCGCAGACGAGCGGGACAGCGGAGGCACCAGAGGCGAAGGCGCCAACCTCGGCCCGCTGACCTAGCGGGGCTTGTTCGCAGCCGGACCGAAATCCGGGTCCGAGCCGAACGTCTTGCCGCGCGGCACGTTGGCGCACGCGGGCAAGTCCGGGAAGTCGGTGCAAATGATCCGCCGGTCCTGATACTGGAATCCGTGGTCGATCATGCACAACTCGCCTTTGGCGAAATCGTTGAGCGTCATATCCTTGCGGTCGACGTAAGCCGAGTTCGGGAAGCCGCACGCCAGCATGGCGTTGCGTACGCCCTGCTCGTCGACACCTCGCTTTGCCCAGAGTTTGTAGAGCGGTGGCGAGGGTTGAAACGGGCGCGTGGTACAGGCGGCGAGGCCGATGACCCCGAGCATCACCATCAGGCAGGTGCCCCATCGAACGAGAAAGCCCCCTTCGGGATGCCTCAGCATGCCAGCCTCATAACGTCTCCAATTCGTGAAGCGAACGCGTGGAATCCGCGTCGAAAATGCACGGACTGCGGGGCATTGTAGCGCGACGCCGCACCGATCTCGTCTCTTCCCTCGGAGACCTAACTTACGCTATGCTGCCCGGGAGTCACCATCGTCTCGTCGATCCACGCGCTACGCCGTGAGCCTGTTCGCGGCTATCGCCGCTCCGAGGGCCCATGATGCACCGCGACGACAACGCCCCCCAGTCACGCCCGTGGCACACGTTTTCCGTCGAAAAAACCCAGCTCGAACTCCAGACGGGCCCCGACGGGCTGTCGAATACCGAAGCCCAGTCCCGTCTTACCCGATACGGCCCCAACCGTCTGGCCGAGCCCGCCCGGCGCGGCCCGCTCATGCGTCTGCTGTCCCAGTTCCACAACGTTCTGCTCTACGCCATGATGGGTGCGGCGGTCATCACCGCACTGCTCGGCCATTGGCTCGACACCGCAGTGCTGATGGCGGCGGTCGTGGTCAACGCGCTCATCGGGTTCCTTCAGGAAGGCAAGGCCGAATCGGCGCTGGCCGCCATTCGCGGCATGCTCGCGCCACATGCCACTGTCATGCGCGAAGGCACGCGCAGCGAGATCGACGCCACCACCCTCGTGCCTGGCGACGTCGTAGTGCTTGCCTCCGGCGACCGCGTGCCTGCCGATCTGCGCCTGCTTGCCTCGCGCGAATTACGGGTCGACGAAGCGGCGCTGACCGGTGAGTCGGAGCCGGTGCAGAAAGAACTGACCACTGCCAAGGAAGACGCCTCACTCGGCGACCGCTGGTGCATGGCCTACGCGGGCACGGTCGTGGTCTATGGACAGGCAACGGGCATCGTCGTGGCGACCGGTGCGCACACGGAACTCGGTCGCATCAACCATTTGCTGACCGACGTTGACAGCGGCACGACCCCCTTGCTTCGGCAGATCGACCGCTTCGGTCATGGGCTGGCGGGCGCTATCGCAGTCGTGGCCGTGCTGACGTTCCTCCTCGGCTGGTTGTGGCGTGGCGAGCCGGCTGGCGAGATGTTCCTCGTCGTCGTGGCGCTCGTCGCGTCGGCCATTCCCGAGGGGCTGCCCGCCATCATGACGGTGATTCTGGCGCGCGGCGTGCAGCGCATGGCCCGCGAGAAAGCGATTGTGCGACGCCTGCCTGCGGTCGAAACGCTCGGCTCGGTTACCGTCATCTGTTCGGACAAGACCGGCACGCTGACCCGCAACGAGATGACCGTCCAGCGCGTCGTCGCGGCCGGTCACGTGTACGACGTGAGCGGTGCGGGCTATGTGCCTGAGGGCCGCTTTTCGCTCGATGGTGCCGACGTCGATCTGTTTGGGCATCCCGAGCTGGCGCTGACGGCGCGGGCGGGCGAGCTGTGCAACGACGCCCGTCTGCTGCAGGACACCGAAGGCCACTGGCGCATCGAAGGCGATCCGACCGAAGGCGCGCTGCTCGTGCTCGGTGCCAAGGCGGGACTCACGCGCGAGACCTTGCAAACTCAATGGCCGCGACTGGACGCGATTCCGTTCGAGTCGCAGCACCGCTTCATGGCGACGTATCACCTGGACAAGGCGGAGAACGCGAACGGCGGCGACGGCAGCGGCACTCCGTGGATCTTCGTCAAGGGCGCGCCCGAGCGCATTTTCGAGATGTGCCGCACGCAGATCGTCGCGCCCGGCGGTCAGCCGGGCGCGCCTGTCGACATCGACTATTGGCGACGCATGGTGACCGACACCGCGGCACAAGGCCTGCGAGTCCTCGGGCTGGCGTACAAACAGGCGAAGCCGGCGGGTGACCGGCTGGAATTCAGCGACGTGGAAGACGGCTTCACCCTGCTGGCCCTCGTCGGGATCATCGACCCGCCACGTCCGGAGGCCATTGCGGCCGTGGCCGAGTGCCACCGCGCGGGCATTCGCGTGAAGATGATCACCGGCGATCATGCAGAAACCGCCAAGGCCATCGGTGCGCAACTCGACATCGGTATCGGCAAGCCTGCCGTGACCGGTGCCGAAGTCGCGCTCATGGACGACGCCGAGCTGCGACGCGTTGCGCTGGACATCGACGTCTTCGCCCGCGCCAGCCCCGAACACAAGCTGCGCCTCGTGCAGGCGCTGCAGGACGACGGCCAGGTGGTCGCCATGACCGGCGACGGCGTGAACGACGCCCCGGCGCTAAAACGTGCAGACGTCGGCGTAGCGATGGGGTTCAAAGGCACCGAAGCGGCCAAGGAAGCGGCCGATATCGTGCTGACGGACGACAACTTCGCCAGCATCGCCAAGGCTGTCCGGCAGGGACGCGGCGTCTACGACAACCTGAAGAAGTTCATCCTGTTCATGTTGCCGACGAACGGTGGTGAGGCGCTGGTGGTGATTGCCGGGGTCATGCTCTCGCTGGGCGTCGTCGCGCTCACCCCGGCGCAAGTGTTGTGGATCAACATGGTGACGTCGAGCACACTGGGCATCGCGCTCGCGTTCGAGCGTGCCGAACCGGGCATCATGGACCGTACGCCGCGACCGCCCGGTGCATCGCTGCTCTCGTGGTTCTTCATCTGGCGGGTGACGCTCGTCTCGATACTGATGATGATCGGCACCTTCGGGCTGTTCTATCTGGAATGGCGCAACGGCGCGAGTGTGGAAGCAGCGCGTACGATGGCGGTGAATGCGCTCGTCATGGCCGAGATGTTCTATCTGATCAGCAGCCGCTCGATCTTTGCGACGTCGCTCAGTTGGCAGGGGTTGTTCGGCAATCGTGTGGCGCTGATCACCATCGCGGCGTGCCTGGTGCTCCAGCTGTTCTACACGTACGTGCCGTTCATGCAGACGACGTTCGGGTCATCGCCGCTGAATGGGCGTGAATGGCTGGAAGTCCTGGGGGCCGGTCTGCTGGTATTCTTCGGCGCTGAACTGGAAAAATGGGTGGTACGCCGCGCGGGTTGGGCCGAGCGGTTGGCTGTGCAGTAAAGCGGTCGCCTTAGCCGTTGCGAGGCGGCCGCAAACCGTTGTGAGGCGGCCGCCCCGGATTGAACTCTGCGAAACATGGTGCAACTGCAATCCCATGCTGGCGACGCGCTCGCCAGCCATCAAATCGCGTGGTACGTCTACGTGCTGCGCTCGTTCCTCGCCCTGCTCGTGCTGGGCGCCTGCGCCTGGGGGGCGATGGCCCTCGCCTACCGCTGCCCGGGTCCGGCGCTCGCGCGCTACCTCGTGATCGCGGTGTGGGTGCTGCTCGGGGTCGTCGCCATCGTTGCGCTCTTGCGTGTGCGCGCTGGCATGCCGCTGCGGGGCTGGCCGCTTGCCTTTCTGATCGCGCTGGTGCTGCTCGTCGGCTGGTGGCAGACGATCCGGGCGTCCAACGACCGCGCCTGGGCGGCCGATGTCGCGCAATTGCTCGACTCCCGAATCGACGGCGAACACGTCACGCTGCACAACGTGCGCAACTTCGAATGGCGCACGGAGACCGATTTCACCCCGCGCTGGGAAACCCGCGAGTACGATCTCGACAAGCTGGAGAGTGCCGATCTCGTCCTGTCGTACTGGATGGGCCCGGCCATTGCGCACACGTTGGTGTCGTTCGGCTTCTCCGACGGCCGCCGCGTGGTCTTTTCCATCGAGATTCGGAAGAAGCAAGGCCAGAAGTTCTCGGCCATCGGCGGGTTCTTCAAAGACTTCGAAGCCACGCTCGTGGCCGCCGACGAGCGCGACATTCTGCGCGTTCGCAGCAACGTGCGTGGCGAGACGACCTATCTGTATCGCCTCAACATCCCGCCCAAACAGCTGCGCGAAGTGTTCCTCGGCTATCTCGCCCGCGCGCGTGAGCTGCACGATACGCCGGCCTGGTACAACACCCTCACAAGCAACTGCACCACCATCGTCTTCGAGATCGCCCGTCTTATCGCACCGGGATTGCCGCTCGACTACCGATTGCTGCTGTCGGGCTACTTCGCGGAGTACGCCTACGATCAGGGCGGTCTGACACCGGGCTTCACCTACGCGCAACTGTATGACCGAGGCAATTTCGTTGCGCGAGCGCTGGCCGCAGGCGACTCGCCCGAGTTCTCGACCCTCATCCGTCAAGGCGTGCCGGGCGACGATCCGAAGGTGACGCCATGATCGCGTTGAAGCTGTCGGGCAAGCCCCTCGCGTTGCGGCGAGCGGGCATGCTGATGACTGTGCTATGGCTGACAGCGCTGTCCGGCTGCGCGATGGTGGAAGTCCGTTCGCTCGGCCCCGAGCAGTACATCGCCATGAAGCGCGGCGACATTCTGTCCACGGGCAAGCTGAGCGCATCGACTGATGAGACCATTCGCGTAGCTGGCCTCGACGACACCCTTTGCGCCAAATCGTCGCTCGACTGTATCGACGCACTAGGCCGCGCGAAGGAAATCGACGTCGATCGGCGACTCGCGGCCATGGCTGAAATGTCGATGCAGCTCGCCATCGCGCAGACGCCCACGGGCGAGCGTCAATGGAACGATGCGCAGTTCGACCTATGGCTGCGCTCGGCACGCTACGCCTACGCGTATCTGTTCTACAGCGACCGTCCGTCGAGCGAACGGGCCTTCGAAGACCGTCAGACGCAGGTTCGCGACTATTACAACTACGCGGTGCAGAACTTCTCGGTCGCGTTGTTCCGTCGCGTGCAGCAAACGGGCAGCGACAAGATTGCCGGATGGCTCCTGCCGGTCGACGCCAGCAGCGTGCGATTCGCCGATAACAGCATCCAGCCGCGCGAAGTCTTGCCCGCATCTACGCTGTCGTTCGCCGGCCTGCGCAGTCCGTACCGGCGCGACGGTTTCGGCGCAGAGCTGGTGGCCGTGCTCGACGAGAAGTCCGCCGCCGAGGCGCTCACCGCCGCCGGTCAGCGCCCGACGCCCCGGGGCGATGCCGCAACGGGCCCGGACGACCGCGACACGGCACCCCACAACCCGCGTGAAAGCCGCGCATCGCGCGATTTCCGGCGCGCCACCGATCCCAACGCCGGACCGGTGTTCAGCGAGATGCCCTCACCGTCGCTCACGCTGCTGCTGCGCTTCGACGGCACCACGCTCGAACAGGTCCTCGCGACGCACGTCGCCACGCTGGTGGTCTACGACCCCTACCGGCAGACGTCCGTCGAACTGAATCACCAGACCGTGCCGCTCGCAGGCAACTTCACGGCCGGTTACGGTCTGTGGCTTGCGCGCTCGGGCTTTGCCGAGCAGTCGTTGCGCACGTTGTTTGGACGCGACCGTGGCATCGTGCGTCCCCACATCTACCTGATGCAGCCGTTCGATCCGGGACGCCGCGTCATTCTGATGCTCCACGGGCTGGCCAGCAGCCCGGAGGCGTGGGTGAATCTCGCCAACGAAATTCAGGGTGACGCGACGTTGCGCGAGCACTTCCAGGTCTGGCAGGTCTATTACCCGACGAATGCGCCGATTCTCGTAAACGCCATGGCCATTCGCAACGCGTTCGAGGCGACGCTCAAGCACTTCGACCCGGACGGCCAGTCTGCGGCGTCGCACGACGCGGTCGTCATCGGGCACAGCATGGGGGGCGTGATCGCTCGCCTGATGGTGTCCAGCTCGGACGATCAGCTCTGGGATACCTTCCAGCACGAATACCACCTGGACGAGAATCAGATCGACCGTGCCCGCGACCGGCTCGATCCGCTGTTCAGCTTCAAGCCGGTGCCGCAGTTCGAGCGCGCCATCTTCATCGCCGCACCGCACCGGGGCACACCGTTTGCGCGTAACCGCATCGGACGCTGGGTGTCGAACCTGATCAAGCTGCCGGTCACGCTGCTCTCGGGGATCGACGACGTGCTGCACTACGCGACGGGGTCCGAAGACAGCCCTTCGGAGGGCAAGACACGCTATGTGCCCAATAGCGTCGATCAGTTGCGCGACGACGATCCGTACGTGATGGCCGCTGCCGGCCTGAAGATCTCGCCGGCCGTGCAATACCACTCGATCATCGCTCGGCGCGATGCCAAGGGGCCGCTGGAGGCTTCAAGCGATGGGGTGGTGCCGTACACGAGCGCCCATCTCGCGGGTGCACAATCCGAGCGTGTCATCGTCGCAGGACATAGCGTGCAGGAGACACCGCAGGCGATTCTGGAGATCCGTCGCATCCTGCACGAGGACGTCGACGAACTCGATCCGATCAAACTGCCGGGGCGACTGAACCCGTATCAGGCGATCGTTCCGCCGCCGACCGCGACACCGACGCCGGGACGCCCGACGTCCTACTAAGGCACGTCGGCCGTCTCAGGAAACGGCGTTGATCTGAATGTGATACACGCCCCACGGACACAGGGTGAACTGCTCCTTGAGCGGTTTGCCCGCCAGCGCCGGAATCCCGGCCGGGTCGTACACGGCCCACAGCGGTCCGAGGCCGCCCAGCGCGAGCGGCTTGTCGTCGATATGGGTCGCGAGCAGAAAGCCGTACTCCCGCACCTGCCCTACCGTAGTCGCCACCACGTAGCCATCGATGGCGCGCAACAACACCTGTGTGAGCGGATTCGACGGTGCGCCCGCCTGCACGAGCACGTCGGCCAGACGCGGCCCGCGCAACGTGTGCGGCTTCGCGTCGTACTCCAGCGTGGGGCGAATCGTCTGCGCTGGCATGCGCGTGAGCATGGCGAAGTCGAGCGCGTACGCCGCGTCGAATTGCACAAGTTGCTTGTGAAACAGTTGATCGAGCGCCGGGTCGACCGCACCGCGGTTGTGACGCGCAATCGCGCCGCTGAGCGTGACAAGCGGTGTCGAAGCTGGCGCGGAAGCGGCGGATGCGCCCGCAGCGCCCGGCTTGGCGAAGACAGGCACCGATGCGCCCAGTGCCACGGCACCGGCAAGGAATTCACGTTTCTTCATGGCGTTGGCGATAGCGAATGAGGGAGGCGACAGCCCCATGCGGGAGGGGCGTCGATTCGCTCCCCCGAGGTCGCATGAGCGTACCACCGATGCCATCCGGCACGCCAACGGCAACGGCGTCGCCGCCGTGCCGTCGGATCAACGCGCAGTTGAATCAGCTAGCCTGCATCTCGAACGTGAAATGCACGCGCCCGTCGCGGATCGGCAGGATGTCGGCGCGATCTTCGCCCACCTCTGCGTCCAACCGATCGTTGAGCAGCGTGTTCATCGCCATCAGCAACGGCCCGTTGCTACGTGCGTCGAGCGCCAGGTTGCGCGACTCCGTCGGATCGGCGTGCAGATCGTAAAGTTCGACGTCATTGCTCGCGAACAGCGTCTCCAGCGACGTCGGCCGGTTGAACGCCTTCGGCGAAAAGTAGCGCGAGAAGCGATAGCGGCCGTCGAACACGCTGCGAATCATGCCGCGATGTCGGAAGTCCGGCTGACGTGCGATCACCCGTCGATGGATCTCGTCGACCGGCATGCCCTTCTGACGCAACGTCGCATATTCCTGCGCCAGCCACTCGCTGTCGTAGAACAGCAGCATGGCGTAGTTGAACAGGGTGGCCGGGCGTAGCGCATCGACCGCCTGCTGCTCGGGGCGGCGCAGCAGCGGCGTGAGGTCATGCCCATGCGCGGTCTTGCCCGCAATGCGGGCCACGCTGTCGGCGTCGAGCCCCGTCAACCCGAGCAGCGTCGGCGTGATGTCCACGTGCGAGCTGAGCGCTGCGCATTGCTTCCCGCCCGGGTACGCCGGGTGACGAATCACCAGCGGCACGTGATTCTGCTCGCGATACGTCGTCGGCCCCTTCCCCACGAGCTTGTGTGCACCGACGTGATCCCCGTGATCGGCACTCATCACGACGATGGTGTTCTTGTCGATACCCAACTCGCGCAGCGCGTCGAGCAGCGTCACGACATGGGTGTCGCAGTCCCGGATGCAGTTGAAGTAATAGTCCTGATAGACCTGAAGCCGCGCGTCGTCGAGCGGATAGTCCCCGACCAGCACGCCCTCGGCCGCGTTGTAGACGCCGTGCGCAGCGGGTCGGCCGGGGGCGTCGTAAGCCTGCTTTCGCGTGGCAGCGAGGGGGACGTTCCAATGCTTGCCGTAAAGGCTGTCCTTCGGCGGACGGGCGTTGCCCAGCGTCGGCTTGCTGGCGTTTTGCGTGTCGACGCCGGTCGGGTCGGTGTTCAGGAACATCGCGTCGTGCGGATTGACGAGATTCACCGCCATGAACCACGGCTTCTGTTCGGTCGCCAGTTGAGCACCGCGCCCGCGCAGCCAGGACACGGCGGACGACGTCGTCAGGCCATCATAGGTATAACCGCCACGCACGCGCCCGATCAGATCGCCTACGCCGAAGTAGTCGTCGAAGCCGTACGACCGGATCAGCGCGTTGTACTCCGCCGTCGGCGTGTCGTAGGGCGTGTGGTTGTGATGCAGCTTACCGCTCAGATGCCACTTGCCCAGATACGCCGCGTAGTAACCCGCGTCGCGCATCATATGGCCGATGGTGCGGATATCGGTCGACATATCCGGCTGCCATGGAATGCCGCAATTGTCGAACACGCGCGTGTGCTGGATGTGCTGGCCGGTGTACACGACAGAGCGCGACGGCGAACACACGCACGCGGCGATCTGGTGATTCATGAACGTCACACCCTCACGGCGCAGCCGTTCGCGGCCCGGCACCGGAAACGGCCACTTGTCGAAATGACGCTCCTGATCGGTGAGGATGAACAGGATGTTGTAGCCCTTGGGGGCGACGGCCGGGGCCTGCGTCGGCATGACGTAACCGTCGTCGGCCGCATGCGCCGTCGGGGCTGCCTCCCGGGTGGCCGAAATCGCCGACGACGCCAGTCCTGCCGACGCCATCGCCGCACCGGCCTGCTTCAGAAAGTCGCGTCGCGCATTGCGACTCGGTGTGTCGGACTGTTTGGCGGACGTGGCGTCGGTCGGCGTCGCGTCGTCGGAGATCGTGGGGGATGAAGGCTTACGTTTCGTCATGCGTCTCGCTCCTGATGAGGTGCCAGCGTCGTGTCGTGCGCTAACTACCGGATGGGAGTCTCATTATTCGGCTGGATTCTGAACAGATCGATGAAAAATCGCACCCGATTCATTACCTGGAGAACATCAATAGTGCGGTAACGTATCGGCAACCTATCGATGCATTACCTCACCGACATGACCGAAGACTCCCGCGCGGACCGAGATCCCCTGCCTCCGTCACCCCTGCTTCCGTCACCATTACCGGCGTCACAGCTCGCGCGTCAGATTCCTGCCGTCCTGCGCAAACTCCGGGTTCGCGATCTCGAAACGTTGCGCTGGCTGGGCCGAACGCGCAGTTTCGCCCGTACCGCTGAAGCTGCTGCTATCACCCAGCCCGCGTTGTCGAAGTGGTTGCGCGAAATCGAGGACGCGCTCGGCGTGTCGTTGTTCGAACGCACCACGCGGCGCGTGACCCCGACCCCGTATGGCGACGCACTACTCGAACGCGCCGAGCGCATGCTGACCGATCTGGCGGGTGTCGCCCCCGCCATGCAGGCGTTACGCGACGGACTTGCGCAGCCGGTCAACGTCGGCATCCTGCCGGGCATGGCGAGCGTGCTCATGCCCCAAACGCTCGCGCGGCTGGAGCACACCGGGCCTGCGCTTCGCGTCAATCTGTTCGAAGACACGCTCGACCGTCTGCTGCCCCGCGCGCGCTGGCACGAGATCGATCTGCTCGTCTGCCGACTGGACGAAACCGCCATGAATGCGGGCTTCGGGACCGTGCCGCTGTATACAGATGACGTTCGGGTGTTCGGCGCACGCAACCACCCGTTGGCGTCGCACCCGTCGCCCAGCTGGCCCGATGTCGCGCGCTATCCATGGATCGTCCCACCGCCCGGCACTCCCATGCGCCGGGCCATCGACACAGAATTCGCCCATCAAGGGCTGCCGCTGCCGCGCGTGATCATGGAGTCCGTCACGCTCATGACCAACGCGAGCACCGCGCAGGCCATGCCGTGTCTCTTCCTCGCGTCGACGTTAGGCGTGGCGCGCTCACCGCTCGCCCCGGCGCTTCATGACTTCGGGTTACCGTTCTCCCACGTCGCACCGACTGTCGGCGTCCTCCATGGTCACGCGCCGAGTGCCGCAACCCTCGCACTTATCGCGGTGTTGCAGGATGTCTCGCGCACCCTCGCCAGCCCTCTTCATCATGAATAAAATTAACGTTACCAAGAAATAAGACCATTTTCATTCATGAATCGAAGTCTCTATGATCGATGTCACCGTTTCAATTCCTCCAGTGATAGGGGTCGATAGAGAACATGGCGAAGACACACAATCTGGGATTCCCGCGCGTTGGCGCGAAGCGTGAGCTGAAGTTTGGTCAGGAAGCCTACTGGAAAGGCCAATCGTCGCGCGACGAACTGAAGGCACTCGGTGCTTCATTGCGTGCGCGTCATTGGCAGGATCAGGCGGCGCTGGATCTGGCCCCGGTCGGCGACTTTGCGTTCTACGATCAGGTGCTCGACATGAGCGTCACGCTGGGTAATCTGCCCAAGCGCGTGCAAGGCTTTCACGGCGACGCCCTGGACAACTACTTCCGCGTCGCCCGTGGCCGCTCGGCACAGAGCGCCGAAGATCACGCCGACTGCTGCGGCGGTGTCGCCGCCGGCGAGATGACGAAGTGGTTCGATACGAACTACCACTACATCGTCCCCGAGTTCGCCGTCGACACGACTTTCACGCTGGACGCCTCGCGTCTCGTCGAACAACTGGCCGAAGCCCGCGCCGCCGGGGTCAAAGCCAAGCCGGTCATCGTCGGCCCCGTCACGTATCTGTGGCTCGGCAAGTCGAAGGACGACAGCGACAAGCTGGCGTTGCTGCCGCGCCTGTTGCCGGTCTACGTGAAACTGCTGGAAACCCTCGCCGCACAAGGCGTGGAATGGGTGCAGATCGACGAACCGATCCTCGTCACCGAACTGGATGCCGAATGGCGGACAGCCTTCGAAACCGCCTACGCCGCACTCGCTGCGGCGCCGGTCAAACGTCTGCTCGCCACGTACTTCGGTGAGCTGCAAGAGAACCTGCCGCTAGCGTGCCGCCTGGCGGTCGACGGTCTGCACATCGACGCTGTGAACGCGCAAAGCGAAGTCGCCAAGGTCATCGCTGCGCTACCGGCGGACAAGATCGTGTCGGTGGGTGTGGTCAACGGTCGCAACATCTGGAAGACGGATCTGGCGGCGGTGCTGGACTGGCTTGAGCCGGTGGCAAAACAGCTGGGCGACCGTCTGTGGATCGCACCGTCGTGCTCGCTGCTGCACGTGCCGGTCGATCTGGACAGTGAACAGAAGCTCGACGCCGAGATCCGGTCGTGGCTCGCCTTCGCCAAACAGAAGCTCGCTGAAGTGACGGTGCTGGCCCGCGCCATTAACGATGGCCGTGCTGCCGTGACCGCCGAGTTGCGTGCCAATGCCGCCGCCATCGCCAGTCGCCGTGCGTCGCCGCGCGTGCACAACCCGACCGTCAAGGCGGCAGTTGAGCGGATCGAAGCCGCGATGGGCCGTCGCAAGCGTCCGTACATCGAGCGTGCACCGAAGCAAGCCGCGAAACTGAACCTGCCGCGCTACCCGACCACCACCATCGGCTCGTTCCCGCAAACGGCCGAGATCCGCAACGCCCGCAGCCAGTACAAAGCGGGAGAGCTGGATCAGGCGGGTTACGTGGCAGCCATGAAAAAGGAAATCGAGCGCAGCGTGCGCGAGCAAGAAGCGCTGGGGCTCGATGTGCTGGTGCACGGCGAAGCGGAACGCAACGACATGGTCGAGTACTTCGGCGAACAGCTCCAAGGCTACGCGTTCAGCCAGTTCGGCTGGGTGCAGTCGTACGGCTCGCGCTGTGTGAAGCCACCGATCATGTTTGGCGACATCAGCCGCCCGAAGGCGATGACCGTCGAATGGATCAAGTACGCGCAGTCGCTGACCGACAAGCCGATGAAGGGCATGCTGACCGGCCCGGTCACGATCCTGAACTGGTCGTTCGTGCGCGACGATCAGCCACGCTCGGTCTCGTGCTTCCAGCTCGCGCTCGCGATGCGCGAGGAAGTCCTGGATCTGGAACGTGCGGGTGTGCGCGTGATCCAGATCGACGAGGCGGCGTTGCGCGAAGGCCTGCCGCTGCGCCGTTCGCAATGGGCGACCTATTTGCACTGGGCGGTCGAGTCGTTCCGCATCACGGCGAACGGCGTGCAGGACGACACGCAGATCCATACACATATGTGCTATTCGGAGTTCAACGACATCATCGCGGCCATCGCCGAGATGGATGCCGACGTGATCACCATCGAGACCTCGCGCTCAGATATGGAACTGCTCGACGCGTTCGACTCGTTCCAGTACCCGAACGAAATCGGACCGGGCGTGTACGACATTCACTCGCCCAACATCCCGACGCAGGAACACATGGTGTCGCTCATGCAGAAGGCTGCCGAGCGCATTCCGGCACAACGTCTGTGGGTCAACCCCGACTGCGGACTGAAAACGCGTCAATGGGCGGAAGTCATTCCGGCGCTGCAAAACATGGTCGCCGCCGCGAAGACACTCCGCGCACAGTAAGTCCCCTGCGCTGCGCGAATTCGGCGGAATTTGCAGAGGGAAAATGCCTTAAATGAGCGGGCCGGCGAAATGCCGGCCTGTTCGCATTTGGGGGCACGGAAACGGGCCTAGCGATCACATCACTTGAGGAATCATCGCTAAGTCATTGATTGCTGAAGTGTTTGCATGGCATAGTCGCGCGAATGCACACGCGCACGAGCTAAGTTTCTACTAAGTTTCGCGCGCTATCGTGCGCCCGTGCCGTCCTCCGTGGATAGCAAGGATTAGGCGTAGGCTGATTTCAGTACGCTAGACTCAGCCCGCCAGAATGCGTACGGAAAACCATGCGGATATTGCTTGTAGAAGACGACGCCATGATCGGTGAGGCCATGATGCAGGCGCTCAAGGACGCCTCATACGCCGCCGATTGGTGTCGCGACGGTGACGCCGCGCTCGCCGCCCTCGCCGCGCATGCGTACGACCTCATGCTGCTCGACCTCGGCCTGCCCGGCCGGGATGGTTGGGACGTGCTGCGCGCCCATCGTGGCGCGGGCGGGCGTACGCCGATTATCGTCGTCACCGCCCGCGACGGCGCGGAAGACATCATTCAGGGCCTCGATCTCGGGGCGGACGACTTCGTCGTCAAGCCGTTCGAAGTGGGTGAGCTGCTCGCCAGAATGCGCGCGGTCATCCGTCGTCACGCAGGCGTGGCCGTGCCGGTGCTGACCAACGGCGCGCTCGCGCTCGATCCGGCAACGCATCAGGCGACGTACGGCGAAAACAGTTGCGTCCTTTCGGCGCGTGAATACGCGCTGCTGCACGCGCTGATGCTGCGCCCCGGCACGATCCTCTCGCGCGACGCGCTCGAACATCGCCTGTATGGCTGGGGTGAGGAGATCGAGAGCAATATGATCGACTTCCTGATCCATTCGATTCGCAAGAAGCTCGGCGCCGATGTCATTCGCAACATCCGCGGCGCGGGATGGCTGGTGCCCAAGGCATGATGCGTTCGTTGCAGTCACGGCTCGTCGTTACGCTCTCGGCCTGCGCGCTGGCACTGGCCATCGTGGCGGGCTTCGTCTCGTACGGTGCGGCCTTTCGCGAAGCCTATCGCTTTCAGGACGACCAACTGCTGCAACTCGCCGCGCTCGTCGACACGCGCAATCTGGCTGGGGCCGATTCGGCCATGCACGGCCTGCCGATTCAGGATCACGACTACCGTCTGACCGTGCAGCGCCTTGGCGGCACCTTCCCTGTGACGCTGTCCGACGGTTTCCACACGGTCAACACCGGCGACCACACCTGGCGAGCCTTCGTGCGCACCATCGAGCCGGACCTGCGCATCGTCGTGGCGCAGCCGACGGAAGGCCGCAACGAAATCGCGCGCAATAGCGGACTTCGCACGGCAATGCCCTTCGTCGGGTTCCTGCCGCTACTCATCGCCGCGATTGTGTTGACGGTGCGCCGCGCCTGGCGTCCGGTGCAGCAACTGGCCGCCGAAGTCGACAAGCGACGCGATACCGACCTGCGCGGCCTCGACACGCAAGGCGCCCCCACGGAAATCGAGCCGTTCATCGTGTCGATCAACCGTCTGCTGGCGCGGCTGGCCAAGGCGCTCGACGAGCAACGCCGCTTCGTAGCGGACGCCGCGCACGAACTGCGCTCGCCGGTCACCGCGCTGGTGATTCAGTCCGAAAACCTCGACCGTGCACTCGCACCGGCCGCGCTCGATGCCGAAACGCGTCACCGGCTGACCAAGCTCAAGAGCGGGCTGCATCGCACACGCACGCTGATCGAACAGTTGCTGACGCTGGCCCGCGCCCAGAGCGCGCCGACCGTTCCGGCCCATCCCCTGACGTTGCTCCCGGCCGTACATGAAGCGCTCGAAGATGTTTTCGTTCTGGCGGATCGCAAGCAGATCATGCTCGATCTGTCGGACGCATCGACCAGTGTGCCGGGCCGCTCCGGCTTGCCCGGTCTGCGGGTAGCAGGGTCGAAGCGCGACATCGTCACGTTGCTGAGCAATATTGTCGGCAACGCCGTACGCTACACGCCGGCCGGCGGCACGGTCTCGGTACAGTTGTCGGCCAAGGGGGGCGACGTCGTAATCGACGTGATCGACTCCGGCCCCGGGATCGACGCCGACAAACGCGAACGCGTGTTCGACGCGTTTTACCGCGCCACCGATCACCGCGAGCCTCGCGAACACGGTGGCGACGGAACAGGGCTGGGGTTGGCGATCGTGCGGGCCATCGTCGACCGCCTCGGCGGGCAGGTGCAACTGACCGACGCGAGTCAGTCACCGCCGCGCGGGCTGCATGTCCGGGTGACGCTGCCTAATGCAGATGCGCCCGACGTGACCGATTCACCCGATGCGCCCGATGTGCAGGCCGGTGGATCCGGCCAGCAGCGTCAGCCTCGTTAGCCTCGACAGTCCCGACCCGAACACTCAACCGACCTCAACTTCATCCTCAAGACCGGAAAGCCTCGTATTCATGTCTACACGTCCTCAACGTGACGCCGGGTTAGAGCCCTGGCCGATTTCCCCCACCGCCCTGCTCTGGCTGATCGCGATGTTCGCGTTGGTCTGGTTCGGTGTCCTGAACCTGCGGCATCTGATTCCCAGCGACGAAGGCCGCTACGCCGAGATGGCCCGCGAAATGCTGGCCACTGGCGACTGGGTCACGCCGCGTTACAACGGCTATCTGTACTTCGAGAAGCCGCCGCTCCAGACCTGGATGAACGCCCTCACGTTCATGATCTTCGGCCTGGGCGACTGGCAGGCGCGTCTGTGGACGGCGCTGACCGGGTTCGGCGGCGTGCTGCTCGTGGGTTACACCGGCCGTCGGGTGTTCAGCGCCCGCGCAGGTCTGTTCGCCGCGCTGGCCCTGGCAAGCGCCCCGCTGTGGAGCCTGCTCGGCCACTTCAACGTGCTGGACATGGGCCTGTCGTTCATGATGACGCTGGTCCTGTGCGCGCTGTTGCTGGCACAGCGCCCGGGCCTGACCGACACGCAGACCCGCAACTGGATGTGGCTGTGCTGGGCGGCGATGGGTCTGTCGATCCTGAGCAAGGGGCTGATCGGTGTGGTCCTGCCGGGTGCCGTGCTCGTCATCTACACGCTGATCGCACGTGACTGGGCTTTGTGGAAACGTCTGCACATCGTGAGCGGACTGATCGTGATGCTGGCCATCACGGTGCCGTGGTTCGCAGCCGTGATGTCGCGCAACCCGTCGTTCTTCGATTTCTTCTTCATCAACGAGCACTTCAACCGCTTCCTGAAGCCGGACCACCATCGTCCGGGCGCGCTCTGGTACTTCGTGCCCGTGCTGTTGATCGGCTTCCTGCCGTGGCTCTCGACGATCCCGCGCGCCATTACCGGTTCGCGCGCCGTGCCGCCTCAGGCGAACGGATTCCGCCCGGTGCTGATGATCACCGTGTGGGCGGTCTTCATCTTCTGCTTCTTCTCGATGTCGCACTCGAAGCTCATCTCGTATGTGCTGCCGATTGTGCCGGCTATCGCCATGCTGTTCGGCCTCGGTCTGGCCACCATGACCCGCGAGTCGCTGCGCAAACACCTCATCGTGTCCGTCGTGCTGTTCATCGCGACGATCGTCACGTGTCTGGTGTTCCTGTCGCATCACTCGGACAGCCGCAACCCGGTGGAGGCGTACCGCACGTTCTCGTATTACTTGTATGCGGCCAGCGTGGTCGGCCTGATCGGCATCGGCATCACCCGCTGGCTGAGCACCCGCAGCACCAAGCAGGCGCTGGTGGCGTTTGCGGCCACGTGGCTCGCGTTCACGATGATCGGTGGCTCGGGGCACGAGGCGTTCGGGCGCGGCAGCTCGGGTATCGATCTGGTGCCTGCCGTGCGTGCGGAGATGGATCGTCTGGGACCGGACACGCCGTTCTACTCGGTCGGCACGCTCGACCACACCATGCCGTACTACCTGCGTCAGCCGATGATCATGGTCGCCGTGCAGGACGAGCTGGAGTTCGGCATCTCGCAGGCCCCCGACAGTTGGGTACCGACGCTTGAGAAGTTCGTGGACGTCTGGATGGAAGACCCCAAGGCGCTTGCCCTGGTCGATCCGGACAAGTTCGCTGTGCTGGAGACGTTGAATCTGCCGATGAAGGTGATTGCGCGCGACAACCGTCGCGTGATCATCGAAAAGCCGATGGCCGGGGAACCGGCAAGCGGTAGCACGGCCCCGGCAGCGCCGGCTGCGGCATCGTCGCCCGCGACCAACTGAGCGATTGCCGCCAGACCGGCGGCATAGAAAAACGGCTGAAAGCGGTTCGCCGCCTTCAGCCGTTTTTTATTGCTTCGTCAAAAACTTAGACGATTTACTTCGACTTCTTCTTAGCACCGGCGGGCTTGGCGTTACCGACCGACACGCTGGCCTCGGCCGTGAGCATCAGGAACGTGAACGTCTCTTCCAGATACAGGCGAACCGTGGTGGCCGTGTGGTCGAGATAGCCGATCGAGATGTCCTGACCGATGTGCATTTCGTAGTCGCCGCCGCGCGTCGAGACGATGCAGCCGCCATCGATGGCCGGGGCCCAGATGATCTCGCCGCTCACGATGTGACCGATGTGCTCGAGAATCGGATAGCCCTGATCGTTGGCTTCGGCCACGGCCGTGTAGGCGTCGGCGCCGAGCAGCACGCTGTACGGACCGTCGACACCTTCCAGACGCAGTTGTTCGAGCGCCTTGGCAATGACCGTCGGGTAATCGGCGATGTTGTCCGGCAGCGGCAGCACCGGATTCGACGTGCCCTGTCGCACGCCCGTGATGCGTGCGGCTTCGTAGCCGTCGAAGATCGCGCGATCTTCGGCATAGGCCAGCTTGATCGCAGCGTCCTTGGCCGGTTGCCAGTCCGAGTCGTTCGCGCCGCGCTCGACATCGTCGATGGCTTCACGCGAGAGCTCGAACGGCACGCGCAACGCCACGAGCGACAACACTTCGCGCTGACGCGCGCTCACGCCGTCGAGCGGCGCGTCGATGGCTTTCTGATGACCGGTGCCCACGCCGGAGAGCGCGAGACCGCCCGGCCCCTTCACGTCGACCACGCGACGGCCGGCGACGGTACGTTTGAACGTGCGGGCCACTTCTTCTTCGATCTGCGCCCATGCGGCGCTCGAAATGGGGGCCAGTTCGCGATGCAGGTTATTCATGCCTGAGAAACTCCTTTGAGCGATCCGATTTGCAGCGAGCCGTCCGCGACTGCGGGGCTCGCCTGATGAGAAGCGGTAGCGGCGTCGAACACTTGCACGCCCGAGGGCTGTGCGTCGATCAACGTCTTGATGACATGGCTGGATTCGGTGGCGGCCGCTTGCGGCGCGCGATCAGCGAGTTCTTCCAGCAGCGGGGCCGACGGCACGAAGAACAACCCGCCGGTCACCGCTGTGCTGAAATCCAGCAAGCGGTCGTAATTGCCGGGTGGTTTGCCGACGAACATGTTTTCGAGCATCTGCTCGATGGGCCACGGCGAGCGCGCATAGCCGATGAAGAACGTGCCGAACTCACCCGATCCCGGGCGGCCGAACGGCATGTTGTCGCGCAGGATCTTGACTTCTTTACCGTCGACTTCGAGCGTGGTCAGGGCGCTGTGCGAATTGCTCGGCTTCACGTCCTCGTCCAGTTCGACATCCGAGAACTTGGTACGGCCGATGATGCGCTCCTGCACTTCCACCGGCAGCGCGTTCCAGCCCGTCATGTCGTGCAGATACTTCTGCACGAGAACATAGCTGCCGCCGGCGAACTCGGGGTCTTCGTCGCCCATGACCGTGAAGTCGAACGCCTCCTGACCTTCCGGGTTCTCGGTGCCGTCGACGAAGCCGATCATCGCGCGCATATCGAAATAGCGGAAGCCGTGCACTTCGTCGACGACGCTCACCGCATCGCCCAGCTTGTTGAGCAACAGCGTGGCGAGGTCGAAGCACAGGTCCATCTGTTCGGCACGAATGTGCAGCAGCAGATCGCCGGGCGTGGCCGGGGCGTGCCGCTTGCCTGCGCCGAACTCACGGAACGGATGCAGCTCGGCCGGGCGCGGATCGCCGAACAGGCGGTCCCATGCGCTGTCGCTAAAGCCAGCCACACAGGTCAGATTGCCGGTCGGCACACGTTTGCCCACAGATCGGACATACGCGGCCACATCGGCACACCAGCCCCGCACGGCGGCGTGCGCGGCCTCGTCGTCGCGAATCGTGGCGACGAGGAAGATGGCGCTGCGGGTCACTTTGCCGGAAACCGGCTGCGGTTCGGGAGGAGGAGACGTCAGACGTTCTGTCATTGCTTTCCTGCGTGGGACGGGAGTTCTCGAAGTCGCCGACGCCCGGTCCCGCGTGGGCGATAGGCTATCGGACGACGACTTTTAGTGTGTCAACTTTATAACGCAACACGCCGTAATATGCCACTCTGATTGATAGGGCGATGTGTCAGGCCTTATGCGACGGGGGTTTCCGGGCGGCGCCGCGAATTCTGTCAATTTCGCCATATTCGCGCCATTTTGGCGTTGGGGGTGCGCCCATAACATGGCGGCGTTCCTTCCGGTACCGGTGGCGCGCCCGCGTGCGCGTTGTTGGCGCCGCCCTTGTCCGTACGCCTGTGACTGCGCCCGAGCGCGTCTGAATCATGTGGATTGTCAACGTTGCGCTCAAACGGCCATACACGTTCATCGTGATGGCCATTCTGATCCTGCTCGCTACGCCGCTCGCGCTGTTGCGCACGCCCGTCGACGTGCTGCCGGAAATCAACATCCCCGTCATCAGCATCATCTGGACCTATAACGGGCTGTCCGCACAGGACATCGCCGACCGGATGATCTCCGGCAACGAACGCGGCCTGACGACCACCGTCAACAACATCGAGCACATCGAGTCGCAATCGCTGCCGGGCATCGGCATCATCAAGATATTCCTGCAACCGACGGCCAATATTCAGACGGCCATCGCACAGGTCGTTGCGGTCGAGCAGGCGCAGGTCAAGCAGATGCCGCCCGGCGCGACGCCGCCGCTCGTCATCAGCTATTCGGCCTCGTCGATTCCTGTCATGCAGTTGGGCCTGTCGAGCCCCAGCCTGTCGGAACCGGCGCTTAACGACACGGCGCTGAACTTCCTGCGTCCACAACTGGTGACGATCCCGGGTGCCGCCGTGCCCTATCCATATGGCGGCAAAACGCGGCTGATCTCGGTGGACATCGACTCGCGCGCTCTGCTCGCCAAGGGCCTGACGGCGCAGGACGTGGTCGCGGCCGTCAACGCGCAGAACCTGATCCTGCCGACCGGTACCGCGAAGATCGGGCCACGCGAGTACACCGTCGACATGAACGGCTCGCCGCCGACGGTCGAGGGGCTGAACAACATTCCGGTACGCACCGTGAATGGCGCGACGACCTATCTGCGCGAAGTCGCTCACGTTCGCACCGGCTTCTCGCCACAGACGAACATCGTGCGTCAGAACGGTCAGCGCGGCGTGCTGATGTCGATCATGAAGACGGGCGATGCCTCGACGCTGTCCGTCGTCGACGCCATGAAGGCGCTGCTGCCCGAGGCGCGCGCCGCCCTGCCGGCGGACCTCCACATCTCGGCGCTGTTCGACCAGTCAGTCTTCGTGAAGGCCGCCGTGCAGGGTGTGATTCACGAAGCGCTGATCGCCGCCGCCCTCACGGCAGCCATGATCCTGCTGTTCCTCGGCAACTGGCGCAGCACCTGCATCATCGCCATCTCGATTCCGCTCTCGATCCTGTCGTCGCTGCTCGCACTCCACGCGCTCGGCCAGACCATCAACATCATGACGCTGGGCGGGCTCGCGCTCGCGGTGGGGATTCTGGTCGACGATGCGACCGTGACCATCGAGAACATCGAGCGGCACCTCCACATGGGGACACCGCTGCATCAGGCGATTCTCGACGGCGCGGGGGAAATCGCGGTGCCCGCGCTCGTCTCGACGCTGTGTATCTGTATCGTCTTCGTGCCGATGTTCTTCCTGACGGGCGTGGCGCGTTACCTGTTCGTGCCGCTGGCCGAGGCGGTGGTGTTCGCGATGCTCGCGTCGTACATCCTCTCGCGCACGCTGGTGCCCACGCTTGCCATGCTGCTCATGGGGCACGCGCACCCCACGGATCCGAACGCGAAACCCGGCGTGTTCCGCCGCATCTACCTGCGCTTCGACGCCAGCTTCGAGCGCATGCGCGCCGCCTACATCGTGGTGCTGTCCACCTTGCTGGTGCGCCGCCGTGTCTTCGCCATGAGCTTCCTGACGTTCTGCGTGCTGTCGATGGGACTGGTGTTCGCGCTGGGGGCCGACTTCTTCCCGTCGGTCGATGCGGGCAACATCCGCATGCACATGCGCGCGCCGACAGGCACACGCATCGAGGAAACCGCGCGTCTGGCCGATCAGGTCGAGAAGGTCGTGCGCGAGGTCGTGCCCGCCAACGAACTCGAAACGATCCTCGACAACCTCGGCCTGCCGTATAGCGGTATCAACCTTTCTTATAGCAACGCTGGGACGATCGGCACGCTCGACGGCGAAATCCAGATCGCGCTCACCCCCGACCATCGTCCTAGCGCGGAATACATCGACAAGCTGCGGGCCTTGCTGCCGCAACGCTTCCCCGGCGTGGAGTTCTTCTTTCAGCCGGCGGACATCGTCACGCAGATTCTCAACTTCGGCCTGCCCGCCGCCATCGACATCCAGATCAGCGGGAATCAGCAACTGGCGAACTTCGATGTAGCGACCAAGCTGCTCAAGCAGGTGCGCCAGGTGCCGGGCACCGTCGACACGCATATTCAGCAACGCGTCAATGCGCCGACGATTCACCTGAACATGGACCGCTCGCGCTTGCAGCAGTTGAATCTGAATGCCAACGCCGTCGCTCAGAACGTGCTGATTTCGCTCTCGGGCAGCTCGCAGACGTCGCCCGGCTTCTGGTTCAACGAACAGAACGGCGTGGAGTACAGCCTCTCGGTGCAGTCGCCGCAGTACCGCATCAGCTCCATCGACGATCTGTTGCGCCTGCCGGTGGCGGGCACGGGCAACAACGGCCAGCCGCAACTGCTCGCCAACTTCGTGCAGGTCGAGCCGACACAGCGCTTCGCCGTGGTCAGCCACTACAACATTCGCCCGGTCATCGACATCTACGTCAGCGTGGAAGGCCGGGATCTGGGCAGCGTGGCGAACGATATCAACAAGCTCGTCGCACAAGCCCGCAAGGACCTGCCGCGCGGCAGCCAGATCGTGGTGCGCGGTCAGGTCAGCACGATGCAAAGCTCATACATGGGGCTGGGCATCGGCGTGGCGATGGCCATCGTGCTCGTCTACCTGCTCATCGTGGTGAATTTCCAGTCGTGGGTCGATCCGCTCATCATCGTGAGCGCCCTGCCCGCTGCGCTGGCCGGCATCGTCTGGATGCTGTTCCTCACCGGCACACGCTTGTCGGTGCCTGCGCTCACGGGGGCCATCATGACCATGGGGGTCGCGACCGCCAACAGTATTCTGGTGGTGGCGTTCGCGCGGCAACGGATGGAAACGGGCATGGCCCCGCTCAAGGCCGCGCTCGAAGCGGGCGCGAGCCGGATTCGCCCGGTGCTCATGACGGCGCTCGCCATGATCATCGGCATGGTGCCGATGGCGCTCGGTCTGGGCGAAGGCGCGGAGCAGAACGCGCCGCTGGGCCGCGCCGTGATCGGCGGGCTGATGTTCGCCACGGTCTCGACGCTCTTTTTCGTGCCGCTGGTCTTTGCGGGCGTGCACACGCGACTCGTGCGCCGCAAGGCCCGTCGCGCAGGGAGCGCGGCCACGCCGGCACATGGCGACCATAGCAACCACAACGCAGATACCGATAACGCCGGCCACTAAGGCACGGCGACCGACATCTCACACCAGATATCAAGATTTGACGGGTTGAACGACATGACCGAGAAACATCACGCCGAACTGGCCATTCCCGAGCACGATCCTGCCGACGGCCGGCAGCTCCCCCCGCGTCACGGCCAGTTCCGTCGCGCGAAGATCGTGCTGATCATCGTGGCCCTGCTGCTGATCGCAGGGGCTGCGCGCACCACCATCGCCAACTTCCTGCAACGCCGTGCCGTCGCCAGCGTGACGACACAGAACGCAAAGCAATTCGTGAGCGTCGTGACGCCTCAGGCCACCGCCGCCAGCGAAACGCTGTTGCCCGCGACGCTGCGCGGTGCGGTGGAGTCCCCCATCTACGCCCGTGCGACGGGCTATTTGCTGCATCGCTACGTGGACATCGGCGCGAAGGTCAAACAAGGCCAGTTGCTCGCCGACCTCGATACGCCGGAAATCGATCAGGAACTGGCTCAGGCCATCGCCCAGCGCAATCAGATCAACGCCAGCCTCGGTCTGGCCAAGTCGTCGCTCGACCGGTGGCAGCAACTGCGTCAGCGCGATGCCGTCTCGCAGCAGGAACTGGACGAGCGGCAGAGCACCTACACCCAGGGCGTGGCGAATCTCGCGGCGGCCGATGCCAACGTCAAACGGCTTCAGCAACTGGAGTCGTTCAAGCGCATCGTCGCCCCTTTCGACGGCGTGATCACGCAGCGCAACGTGGACGTCGGCGATCTCATCGCGGCGGGCAGCGGCAGCGCACAGGCCATGTTCTCGCTGGCACAGACCGACCCGCTGCGCGTCTACGTGCAAGTGCCGCAGGCCTATGCGCAAAGCGTGTCCGTCGGTCAGCCGGTCGTCGTGACGCAAGCCGAACTGCCCGGGCAGCACTTCCAGGGCAAGATCACGCACGTGTCCGGCGCCATCGACGTGGCAACGCGTTCGCTTCAGATCGAAGCCGCCTTGCCGAATCCGGACGGAAAGCTGCGCCCCGGCGCTTACGTGCAACTCGCGCTGCCCAGCGCCGTGCAACCGCATCTGAGCGTGCCCGCCAACGCGCTGCTGTTCCGTGCCGAAGGCCCGCGTGTGGCAGTCGTGGACGATCAGGGCGTCGTGCATCTGCACAAGATCGTGATCGCGCAGGATCTCGGACAGACGCTGGAGCTGGCCGATGGCGTGTCGCCCAGCGACCGCGTGATCGTCAACCCCAGCGATTCGGTGGACGACGGCGACCACGTGCAAGCCAAGGCGCTTGAGGCCAAAGGTGGCGGCAAACCCGCAGCGAAGGCGCAGGGAGACGAATCGTGAGCCGCATGGATCACGACGGCCGGGGTCACCTCCATAGCGGCTTCCGGCTCAGCGCGACGCTGCTTGCCGTCGCCGCGCTGCTGAGCGCGTGCGCCGTCGGCCCGGACTACCATCGCCCGGACGTCCCGACGCCCGCCATCTGGAAAACGGACGGCTACTGGAAGGTCGCGCAACCGTCGCGCGCCGCGATGCAGCCCGACTGGTGGAAAGCGTTCAACGAACCGGCGCTCGATGCCCTCGAAGACAAGGCCCTCTTGCAGAGCCAGACGCTCGCCGCTGCCGTCGCGCACTACGATCAGGCGCAGGCGACGTTGTCCGGCATTTCGGCGCAACGGCTACCGGAAGTGGATGCCTCATTTGGGCTGGCACGTCAGCGCATCTCGGCCAATCGTCCGGTCACAAGCTACTCGTCGAGCAGCATGTCGACGGTACAGAACAACGTTCAGGTGGGCTTGGGCGTGAGCTACGACACCGATCTGTTCGGTCGTATTCGCCGTCAGGTCGAAGGCGCGCAGGCGTCCGCCGAACAAGCGGGCGACGATCTGGCGAATGCGCGACTCGTCCTCACCACGCAACTGGCCACCGCCTACTTCCAGTTGCGCGCCATCGATGCCGAGATCAAGGTGCTGGACCAGTCCGTCATCTTGCAGCAAAAGGCACTCGATTATGTGAGCGCGCAGCACGATCTCGGCGCGGTCTCGGGGCTGGATGTCCTCCAGCAGCAATCGCAACTCGACACCACGCGCGTGCAAGCCCGTCTGTTACATCAGCAACGCGACCAGTACGAACATGCCATCGCGGCGCTCGTCGGCGTGCCCGCACCCGCGTTCTCCGTGCCGGAGGGCGTGCTGCCTGCCACGCTGCCCGAGATCCCGCTCGGGGTGCCGAGCGATGTGCTGCAACGGCGTCCGGACGTGGCCTCGGCCGAGCGCAGCATGGCCGCCGCGAATGCGCAGATCGGCGTGGCGAAAGCAGCCTTCTTCCCGAGCCTGATGCTCAATCCCAGTATCGGCTGGCAGAGCACCGACTTCGCCAATCTGCTCTCCGCGCCAAGCCTGTTGTGGACGCTGGGCACCATGGCGTCGCAAGTCATCTTCGACGGCGGACGGCGTCAGGCCGGGGTCGACTACGCGAGCGCCGGTTATCGCGCGGTGGAGGCCAACTACCGTCAGACGGTGCTCACCGCGTTCCAGCAAGTGCAGGACGGCGTGACCGGTCTGTCTGTCCTCAATGCCGCCGCGCAGGAATCGCACGCGGCCGTGGTCGACGCCGAGCGCCTGCTCAGTCTTGCCAACGACCGCTACTCGGGCGGACTGACGGCCTATCTCAGCGTGATTACGGCGCAGCAGGCAGCGCTGGCGAGCGAGCGTCAGGACGTCCAGATCCGGGGACAGCAACTTGTGCTGTCGGTGGCGCTGGTCAAGGCACTGGGCGGCGGATGGCAGCCCTCGGAGACATCCTCTGACTCGTATAATGCGCAAAGATGAGGTGACGACATGAAAGTGCTGATCGTTGAAGACGAACAAAAGGTAGTGGACTATCTGCGCTCCGGGCTGACCGAGCAAGGCTGGGTGGTCGATGTTGCGCTCGACGGCGAGGAAGGCACGCACCTGGCGCTGGAGTTCGATTACGACGTCATCGTGCTCGACGTCATGCTGCCCAAGCGCGACGGCTTTGCCGTGCTCGGGTCGCTGCGCGAGCGCAAGTCCACGCCCGTCATCATGCTCACTGCCCGCGATCATGTGAACGACCGGGTGCGCGGCCTGCGCGAAGGCGCCGACGACTATCTCACCAAGCCGTTCTCGTTCATCGAACTGGTCGAACGTCTGCACGCACTCGCGCGTCGCACCCGCGTGCAGGAATCGACGCTGATCTCGGTCGGCGACCTGTTCGTCGATCTGATCGGCCGCCGGGCGACGCGCGACGGGCACCGGCTCGATCTCACCGCGAAGGAGTTCCAGCTGTTGTCGGTGCTTGCACGCCGTCAGGGCGACATTCTGTCCAAGACGGCCATCACCGAACTGGTCTGGGATGTCAATTTCGACAGCCATACGAACGTGGTGGAGACCGCCATCAAACGACTGCGCGCCAAGCTCGATGGCCCCTTCACCACCAAGCTGCTGCACACCGTACGCGGCATGGGCTACGTGCTGGAAGTGCGCGAGGCCTGAGCGCCCCCGCCCTCCACGCCGACGACGTCACCGTGAAACACTCGATCTCCCGCCGCCTTGCCGCCATGTTCGCCGTCGTGGCGCTGTCGGTGTTCGCGCTCGTCGGTGCGGCGTTGTATCTGGTGTTGCGCGTGCAACTTGAGCGGCACCTGCGTGAGTCGCTCGACGACCGCGCGCAGATCGCTCACATCATCGTGTATCACGGTGCCACGCCCGAAAAGTGGCAGATCGTGCGGGAAAAGCTGAGCGACATGACCCCGCGCGACGGCACCACCACGTATGCCGTCTCCAGCGACGACCCGAGATACACGTTCGGCACGCCGGTGAGCGGCATGTTCGTCAAACGGCTATCCAATGGCTACGTGCGTCTGAGCCCGGATGGCGGTGGCGACGACATGCTGACGACGCGTGAGATCCTGCCGCCCTATGGCACGCGCCCGGCCGTGACGCTGCAAGTCGCGGCCAGTTATTCCCCCAACGAGCAGACGCTACGTGCGTTCGGGCTCAGTCTCGCGGCGCTCTCCGGATTGGGCGCGCTGGGCGTGCTGCTGCTCAGCTACTCGGTGACGCGGCTGGGCCTCTCGCCGCTCACGCGACTCACACGCGAGGCGTCCGAGATTCGACCGGACAACCGCACGCAACGGCTCGTGACCCGCTCGCTGCCCGTGGAATTGGACGATCTTGCGCATTCGTTCAACGGCGCGCTGGCCCGGCTCGACGGTGCTTACGAACGTCTGGAATCGTTCAACGCCGACGTCGCCCACGAGTTGCGCACGCCCGTCACGATCCTGATCGGACAAACGGAAGTGGCCCTCACGCGCGACCGGCCGGTCGAAGAACTGCGCCTGCTGCTGCAATCGAATCTCGAAGAACTCGGCCGCATGCGCACCATCATCAACGACATGCTGTTCCTCTCGCGCGCCGATCAGGGCGAACGCGCGACGGGACTCACGGCGGTGTCGCTGGCGAGCGAAGCGGCGCACACGCTGGAGTTTCTGGAATTTCCGCTGGAAGAAGCACAAGTCACGGCGCGTCTGCATGGCAGCGCGTTCGCGCAAGTCAACAAGGCGCTGTTCGGACGTGCGTTAGCCAATCTGGTGATGAACGCCATTGAGCATTGCGCACCGGGTGCCAATATCGACGTGCGCATTACCACCGAGATCCCCGACGCCGCCACCGCTGCCGAGCCGAACCGCGCCCGTCACGTGCGCATCGAAGTCGTCAACCCGGGGGCAGAAATCCCGGCAGACGTGCTCAAGCATTTGTTCGACAGGTTCTATCGCGCGGAGGCGTCGCGCACCAATAGCCGTGAGAATCACGGCCTTGGGCTGGCCATCGTCAAGGCGATTGCGGAAATGCACGGCGGTACGGTGTGGGCACACAGTGCGAACGGCTTCAATGCGTTCGGCTTTTCGGTGAGCTATCGCGAAGACGCGGGTGCCGCCGGCACGCCACCCGCTACATCTTCAACGGCGACAACTCCGACCCAGCTCGTGCGTCAGACCCCGTGACGACCCAGGCTGCTCGCCTGCTGTACGGCATGCGGTGCAAAGACCGTGAGCGTCTCGCCCAGTGCCTCGCGAGCATAGGCCGCGGCCACCGTCATTTGCGCCAGACGCGCCCTTAGCTCCAGATTTTCCCGCTCCAGATGCTGCACTCGACGCATGGCGTCTGCCACATCGGTAACGCCATCGCTGACCGTGCCATGACTTTCGGGCATCGCGTCGAGCAGCGTCATGGCGCGCGCCAGATTCTGTTCGAGTTGCTGTGCCCAGACGGACTGCCCTGCGACGGGTATCCCTCCGAATGCCGGAATGACCGGGACTTCGTAGAGCGCGCGGGCACGCACGATGGCTTTTTGCACGGTACCGGCGCTGGGGCGGCGCGTGACACCGGCCTGCGCCATAAAGCGCAGATAGGTTTGCGCACCGTAGATCCGGCGCGCGGCTTTCCATGCATCCGTCAGAAAGGCATCGAGGAAGGCGGGGTTGTTGTGGGGGTGTGCGGCGTCTGCATCGCGTGCAGCGCCGAGCAAGGCAGCGTAGGTTGCATCGTCGAACTGCAAGGCGGACCGTGCCATGGCGATCTCCGGGTGCTTACCGTATCGGGGGTATCGTGCCCCGGCGAGCCAACACTGGGCCTCCCGGGGATACGACGGTCAATGCGACTGCGCGCTGCGCGGCGCAGCCGCCATGTGAAGCGACTTCAGGGCTTCGGGGCCGAGGCAGGTGCCGGCGGCACCCACTTCTTCGCCTTGCTCTTGGCCGACGGATCGGGCGTCACGGCCACGGCAACCGCTTCGGTGTAGTTCACCGTCACGGCGTCGCCCACCTTCACGCCTTCGAGCAGCTTCGGATCTTCCACGTTCACGTCGACCGTACGGTTCGGGCCGCGCAGCGTCACGACATTCGACTTGCGGTCGATACGCTGAACCGTCGCCACGACCTTCAGATTGCGCGCAGCATCGGCGGCAGGCTTTTCACCCGGCGCAGCACGGTCGGCCCCTTCGGTCAGCACGCGGCTGCGAATGCCGTCACCCGGCGCGACCGAAATGGCCACCGAGCGCTTAAACGCCACGATGACTTTGTCGCCCTTGCGAATCTGTTCAAAGTTCCGGACATCCGGGCCGACGAGGAACGTGACCGGCTTGCCGTTATCGTCGGCCACCTGAATGGAGCGTTTCTTGACGTCCACACCCAGCAACGTGGTCCGAAATTCGACGACGTCGCCCGCAACGATCGGTGCCGGACGGGCCGCATCCTGTGCGTGCGCCAGCGTTCCCAACGACAACAGACCGGCCAGAATCATGGCATTCGTGAGCTTCATGCTGAGTCCTTTTGTTATCGATGTATGCAAATACCGAATGCAGATACTGCAACCGGTTTCGCAAATTAGTTAATTATCCAAACTAAAACACCGGGCATTCGCCGACTGCGTAAAAACCCGGATGTTTCCATCGGATAGTAACAAAATAATTCAAAGCCGCAAGTTTCTTTCGAATTGCATGCCAAATTTCACCATCGACTTACGTTATTAAAATTACTGACAAATTCTCACGAAATCACTTAATGCTCCCTAAATATGGGGACTGGAAATATCACACTTTGATGTAGATCAACATTTCCTGATGATTCTCGGGGTAATAGATTTTCTTCCTGCATCGATTTTGATACAGCTTGTTACAAAATTATTCATAAGATTCAAGTAATTCTTAATCCGTTTGGATGATGGTTTTGCAGCTTGACAGTTTGCAATCCGAATCACTATTCTGATTTCACATACCGCGCGCCATGCCGCGTGTGTATTGCCTGAAGTTCATGTTTGCGCGCCATCTGGCGTCGCGTCTGCACGTGTCGGTCGTCCCGTTCAATTCCACTATTCGAATGAGGTCACACAGTGCTTTTTTCATTCTCCCGACGAAAAATCCGACGAGATCCGCCCCGCGGGGTAAGGCTGATCCTGTTGACGGGCGCGCTGCTCGTCGCCACGCCGGTATTGGCGCAGGCCCCTGAATCGGACAGCACTTTGCCCGTACAGGGCATGCCGGAGATGCAGCAAGGCGCGGTCGATGCGTTGTCGACAATGAGTCGGTATTTGCGCTCGCTCAAGCGCTTTCAGGTCCACGCGGATACCGTGACGGATGCCGTGTTGAGCACTGGACAGAATGTCGGCTTTCTTCACCAAACAGCGCTTTCCGTTCAACGCCCCGATAAGGTACGCGCCGTTGTAACGGGTCAGGCGCGCAATCGCGGCTTCGTCTACGACGGCAAAACTTTCACCCTTTACCAGGAATCGCAAGGCAAGCGGTATTTCAGTCAGGCAAGCGCCCCGCCGACCATCGATGCGCTGATCCGGGATATCGACGAGAAGTATCAGATCGGCATGCCGCTGGCCGATCTCTTCTATTGGGGCATGGACCCGGACGATGCCTCGCAATTGCGTTCGGCGCTGTTCATCGGGCTTGATCGCGTAGGTGGCGAGTGGTGCAACCACTACGCGTTCCAGCAGCCCGACGTCGACTGGGAGCTTTGGATTCGCGTCGGTTCGCGCCCGCTGCCATGCCGCTTCGTGATCACGGATACGTCGCAACCGTCGCGCCCGCGACATTCCGTGAACTACCGCTGGGATCTGAATCCGACGTTCCCGTCGGGCACCTTCACGTACAAGGCCCCGGCCGGCGCGCAGCGCATCGAGATGCGGCCGCCGTCTGCCGCAATGGACGGCGCGCCTGCCGCAGGAGGTCAGCAATGACGCGAACGACCTCTTTAAGAAACACGACAGCGAAGGTGCGCAGACCCGGCGTCCTCACGGTGGCTCGCGCAACGTGTCTTGCCACAGCGGCGGTGCTTGTCCTGACGTCCACGGCCAGTCATAGCTTCGGGTTTCGGGGCGGCGCGCGCACCAGCCTTCACGGTGGCGGTGGTGCCGCTGGTGGCGGCTTCCACGGAGGTGGTGGATTCCATGGCGGCGGTGCCCCGCAAGGCAATTTGAGTGGTGCCACCCGAGGGGGCGGGCCTGCGGGCGGTGGCGCGATGCACGCCAATGCCGGCGGCGGGCAACCACCCGGACCGGGACCTCAGCCGCATCCGAACCCCGGCCCTAACCCGTCGCCGAATCCCGGTCCACATCCGCCTGGACCTGGACCTGGACCTGGACCTGGACCTGGACCTGGACCTGGGCCCGGGCCGCATCCGCCCGGACCACCTCCCGGACCGGGACCGGGGCCCGGACCACATCCGCCGCCTCCACCTCCACCTCCGCCACCTCCCCCGCCGCCATATTGGGGTTGGGGTGGTGGTTGGTATGACCCGGTGGCGGCCGCCGTCACCATCGGGGTGTCAGCGGCGATCATCGGCTCGACCGTTGCCTCATTGCCACCGAGTTGTGTAAGCACTATCGTCAACAACGTCGCCTATCAGCGTTGCGGCTCGACGTGGTATCAGCCGGTCTACTCCGGCACCACCGTCCAGTTCGTCGTCGTGACCGCACCTCACTGAGACGGCCCTCTCAGCGCGAGCATCGGCAGCGCCGGATGACAAGTCCGGCGCTGCCGAATCGCTTTTAGGGATCTCTTGTGAGTGCCGCATCGGGAACGTTATCCTTTAGCCCATGAACCGTCGCATTCTTATCGCTCCCGAAGACGTCGAACTCACTGCCATGCGCGCGCAAGGCGCAGGCGGCCAGAACGTCAACAAAGTCTCCAGTGCCATTCATCTGCGCTATGACGTCATGCGCTCGTCGCTGCCCGACGAAGTGAAAGCGCGGCTGCTCGCCCGGCTCGATCATCGCATTACGCAAGACGGCGTCATCATCATCAAGGCACAGCAACACCGCTCGCAGGAACTCAATCGCGCCGACGCGCTGGCGCGTCTTCAGGCGCTGGTCGACGCCGCCGCTGTCGTGCCCCGCCGCCGCGTGGCCACGCGGCCCACGCTCGCAAGTCAGGTGCGCCGCCGCGACGCCAAACAGGTGCGGTCTCGCGTCAAGGCATCGAGAGGCAAAGTGCATTCGGGACACGAAGGGTGAAGCTAATATTTATTATCATTTACACGCAAAAACTAATTTTAATTAGCCTATCTCCATCAGGCGCTCGAAATAATGCTAAGATAAATCATCATTTCCCCTGAAAAGCATATGATGATGAGCTTCATGGAGCCTCTGATTTCAGCACGCAAGGACGCCGGACTGACGCAGGCCGAACTGGCGGATCAGGCCGGTCTGTCGCGCATGACCGTGCAAAAAATGGAGTCGGGCGCGCTCGACCCACGCATGTCGACGCTGCTGGAGACGGCACGCGCACTCGGTCTCGAACCGATGTTCGTGCCCGCGGCACTTCGTCAGGAAGTCGAAGCGTTCTTGCGCTCAGGCGGCAAATATCTCGCGCAGCCGAGCGGCGTGTCGGCCCCGCCCTCCATCGTGGAAACGCTTCGGGCCTAACCCGCCCGACCGCCCCGGCCGTCATCGTCGTTGAAATCGGCACATGACCGCCCGCACGAGACTCTCGCCATGCATATCAAATACTTGCGCGCTTATCTGCATCAGCCGGACGGCACGCGTCGCGCCATCGGCTATCTCTCGCAGTACGGGGACATCCTGCGCATGTCGTTCGACGAGGATTACATTGCTGACGCACGGCGTCCCGTCCTCTCGCTCGCCTATCGCGGGGCCAACGAGACGGCCACGCGCGAAATTCTCGCGTCGCCGCAAGACGTTCGGCTCGTGCGCACCGATGGCCGCTGGCCCGTGTACTTCGAGAATTTGCTGCCCGAAGGTCACAACCGCGAACGCCTCGCCGCCGAGCGCCATTGCAGTCCCGACGACGAGTTCGAACTGCTCGCCGCCGCCGGTCATGATCTGATGGGGGCACTGGAGGTCGAACCCGTGCCGCCGCGCGAAGGCGTGCCGGACGTCGTGCATCGCTGGCACACCGCATTGGGACTCGAGATGGTCGAGCCCGGCTTCGTCGACACGCCCGTGGAAGATGCGGCGTCGCTGCCCGGTGTCGTAACGAAGTTCTCCGCCATTCGAGACGGCCGCCGCTACATCGTGAAGCGTCAGGGGCGCGCTGGATCGGTCATTCTCAAGCTACCGACCACGCGCCACCCTGATCTCGTCGAAAACGAATTCACCGGCTATCAGCTGTGCGAAGCCCTCGATCTCGACTGCGCCAAGGCCGAAATCATCTCGCGGCATGACGCCGATCTGCCCGAACACGTCCCCTTCGAGCACATCCTCGCGGTGCCCCGCTTCGACCGTCTGGCTGATGGCCGACGTGTGCACATGGAAGAGTTCGCGCAGGTGCTGCAATACCCGCCGCGCAGCAAATACGGACGCGGCCTCGACGTCGACTACACCACGATGCTGCGCGTGCTCGACCAGCTCTCCGGCCAGCCCGTGCGCGACGTGCGCGAATTCATGCGACGTCTGATCGCGTTCATCTTGCTCGGCAACACCGACGCGCATCTCAAGAACTGGGCGCTGATCTATCCCGACGCGCAGACACCACAACTCGCCCCCGTCTACGATCCGGTGTGCGTCGCGGCCTTCTTCCACGATGTACCGCCCTCGCATTACGGCGTGAACCGCGCCATCGACAAGACGCTGCGCGCCTTCGACTGGCCGGCCCTCGAAGCACTGCTCAAAGGGGCCGGTCTGCTGCGCGTGGGACGGCTGATGACGATTGCCCGCGAGACCGTTCGCGAGGCGCAGGCCGCCTGGCCCACATTGCTCGACGATGCGCCGGGTGCCGTCAAGGCCACCGTGCTCGAACGGCTGAACGGCGGCGTGGCGCTGACGGCCTGAAACACCGTTCTGCCACACCGTCAAAAATATTACCCGGATAATATTGCAATCCAAATAACACCCGGGTAATATTCGCCACATCGACCATCCGTCATTGTTATCGGAGTCCGTTGTGGCTACTCAATCACTTGGCTATACCGTCTTTCGCGACAAGCGCCGCATTGCCTCCGGCTCGCTTGCCGACGCCGCCATCGCCTTTGCCCAGGCGATGCTTGCCGACCCGAACGCGTCGGTCCTCATTTTCGACAACCTGACGGGCGACACCCGCGACGTTGACGTGCGCGGTAGCGCCGCCGACATCCGTGCGCGTTATCCCGCACCGGTGGCCGACAGCGCCGACACGTCGCCCGAATCGGACGACGCCCCCAAGGGCCGGGGTCGCCCGAAGCTCGGTGTCGTGGCGCGCGAAGTCACGTTGCTGCCGCGTCACTGGGACTGGCTCGCCGAGCAGCGCGGTGGCGCATCCGTCGCACTGCGCAAGCTGATCGACGAAGCGCGCCGCGCGAATGCCGAGCGCGATATGCAGCGTCGCGCGCAGGAGCGGTCGTACAGCTTCATGTCGACGATGGCGGGCGACTTGCCGCACTTCGAAGAGGCGTCCCGCGCGCTTTTCGCCAACGATCTCGACGCACTGGCCCAACGCATCGTCGAATGGCCCAAAGACGTGCGCACGCATCTGATGCGCCTCACGTCCACCGACGATCTGGTCGACGCGCTTGCCTGACAAGGTCGGCGTGATCCCCCGGCAAAAGAAGTGCCGGACATCCGTCGAACCGACCTGATCACGTCGTAACGCATCGGAGCGGGGCCGCGTCGCGCCCTCGCCTCCTTCACCGATTTCGCTGATTTCACTGCTCACCGGGCGGACCGCCGTCCCGGATAGGCCTCGCTTTGCCTGTCGCTTTTGCGACATCCCCTTTGGCGTCGCATTTGACGTCCCTTTTGACGTCCCTTTTTGCCGACGTCCTTGTCTGACGTATCCCGTCCGACGTTTGCGTTCTCACCGAGGAAAACGAACCATGACGCAACAACCCACCACACCACCGCAGCCGCCCAGGCCGCTCTGGAAAACCTGGCTTCTCATCGCGGTGCCGATGATGCTCACCAACGCGCTCCAGTCCATTGCGGGCACGGCCGACGGCATCTATCTCGGGCACCTGATCGGTACCGACGCAATTGCGGCCGTCTCCGCCTTCTTTCCCGTCTTCTTCTTTTTGCTGGCGATCGTGATCGGTCTGTCTGCCGGCGCCACCGTCATGGTCGGTCGGGCGTGGGGCGCGCAGGATCGTGCGCTTGTGCGCAACATCGCAGGCACGGCGCTCGTCATGATGTTCGGTGCGGGGATCGTGATCAGCGTACTAGGCGCCTTGTTTGCGACACCGCTGATGCGCGTGTTCGGCACCCCCGAGCCTGTGTTCGACGCCGCAACGCTATACGCCCGGTGGATGCTCATCGGCATGCCCGTCATCTTTACGCTCTGGTTGACGACGTCGATGAGCCGGGGCACCGGCGACGCGGTCTCGCCGCTCATCGCGCTACTGATAGCGACGCTGCTGTCGCTCGGCCTGACGCCGGCGTTCATCTACGGCTGGGGACCATTCCCGGCACTGGGCGTGGCGAGTGCCGTGGCGTCGACGGTGCTCGCGTTCACCGTCGCCCTGATCTGGATGGCCCTCCACTGGCGACGCAAGGGACATCCGTTGGCACCGAACGCCGATCTGTGGCGCGCGATTCGATGGAACCCGGCGTTGGCGCGCGGCATCCTCCACATTGGCGTGCCGGCAGCGATTCAGATGCTGACGATGGCGATTGCCGAAATGGTGTTGCTGAGCATGGTCAATCGACACGGTGCGAATGCCACTGCCGCTTACGGTGCGGTGACGCAGGTGATGAGCTGGTTGCAGATGCCGGTGATGACGCTGGGCATTACTGCGTCGATCTTGTGCGCCCATGCCATCGGCGCAGGACGCAGTGAGCGCATCGGTGCGATCGTACGCACCGGTCTGCTGTGCAACCTGGGACTGACCGGCAGCCTGATCGTTGTGATCTATCTGATCGCCCCCACGATCCTTCGCGGCTTCCTGACCGATCCCGACGTGCTGTCGCTCGCGACGCACCTGCTCTACATCGTCGCCTGGAGTGTGCTCGTGATGGGAACCACTGCGGTGATGACCGGCGCAATGCGCGCCAGCGGCCGCGTGTGGGTGCCGACGCTACTCGGCATGATCGGGCTGTTGGGCATCGAAGTGCCCGCCGCGTGGATGTTCGAGCGGATCGCCGGACTCACCGGCATCTGGTGGGCGTATCCGCTCGCGTTCATCGCCATGCTGGCGATGCAGGGCTTGTGTTACCGGGCCTTCCGACGGGCATCGTGTCGCGCCCAGAAGAACATGACCATGCCGGCACAGGAAAGCAGCGCGCCGACCCAACCGGTCGACGTCCAGCCGTAACCCGCGGTGATCGCCACGCCGCCGAGCCACGCGCCGGCGGCGTTGGCCATATTGAAGGCCGAATGATTCAGCGCCGCCGCGAGGGTTTGCGCCTCGCCTGCCACGTCCATCAGACGAATCTGCAATGCCGGGCCAATGATGATGATCGTGCCGATCGCCAGCACGTTCACGCCCGCCAGCCAGGGGCTAGACGACGTGAACGTGAAGGCCACGAGCAACAACGCCGACCAGATCAGCGTGCCGCCGATAGCGCGCATCAACGTGGCCGCCGCCACCAGACGCGGACCGATGATCGTGCCGCCGACCATCCCCACGCCGAACAGCGCCAGATAGAACGGCACCCACGACTCGGGCACACCGGCGACCTGCATCAGCGTCGGCTTGATATAGCTGAAGACGGCAAACATGCCGCCGAAGCCGATAGCGCCGATCCCAAGCGTGAGCCAGACCTGCGAGTTGCGCAGTGCATTCAATTCGCGCAGCGGGCTTGCGCCATGCGGTGCGGGCGCGTCCGGCACCCAGCGCCATACGAGCAAGGCCGTCAGCGCGCCGATCACCCCTACCATCACGAACGCCGCACGCCAGCCCAGCCATTGGCCGAGGCCTGCGGCAATCGGCACACCGAAGAGTGTCGCGAGCGTGAGACCCAGCATGACTTGTCCGACGGCATGCACGCGGCGATGCGGCGGCACGAGCGACGCCCCGACGAGCGCCGCCACACCGAAATAGGTGCCGTGCGGCAGACCGCTGAGAAAGCGCAACACGATCAGCGAGAGATAGCCCGGGGCCAGCGCGCTCGCGAAATTGCCGATGGCGAACATCGCCATCAGGGCGATGAGAAACGCGCGACGCGGCAGACGCACACCGAGCACCGCAAGCAATGGCGCACCGATCACGACACCCAGTGCGTAGGTGCTGATCGCGTGCCCCGCCTGAGGGATGGTGATGTTCAGACCTTGGGCGACGTCGGGCAACAGGCCCATGATGACGAACTCGCCGGTCCCGATACCGAAGCCGCCCATGGCGAGCGCCACGAACGAGAGCCAGACGGGAATGGACGACGAAGGCAACGTTTCAGTCGCCTCGACAGGGAGAATTTGGGGGGAACTCATCGGGATTCGGAGATGACAGCAAGCGTGGATTTTACGCGAAGCCGTCAAAGTCTGCAGGCTCACTGCGGCGTTGCAACATCATCAAAACGTCACAAATACGGGCAAACAGCCTCGTTTTGGCACACATCTACCGCATTGCAATATGGCGAACGACGAATGCGCCCTAATGAACACGCCACCCCACTTGCACACGCGTGCACGGCGCAAAAAAAAGCCGGCCCAGTGGGTGGGCCGGCAAGCTACGAATGCGCTCCGGTTGCGGGAACCGGATGCAGTCGTATTGGGGGTCAACGGTGAGTGACGATTCGCGCGCCGCATGGGAATCACTGCGCAGCGCTTACGCCCACTCTCCGGAACCACCGGTCAGTGGTCAGTGAGGCTTCGAATGCCACTTCCCGGACTTGTCATCCTTTTCATAAGTCTGTTTCACGGCGCTCCATGCCACTTTGTGCGCCGTCTCTTCACGCGATTCATGACCGCGCCGCTCGCCAGGATCCTTGTATTCATCCCAGGCCGAATTGAACGCCTTGAGATAGATCTCCTGAGCGTGCGCCGGCAAGTTGTCTTTCACGCTCGCCGGTAAATCGTGAGTCTGTCGATACGGCATGACGAGTCCTCCGTGCCTTGAATGGGGCCTATCGTCAGATATGCCCCATCACCACGAGCAACACCACAATCAGAACGATCAGTCCGAGACCACCGGACGGGTAGTAACCCCATCCCCGGCTATGCGGCCACGCGGGTAACGCACCGACCAACAACAAAATCAGAACAATCAACAAGATGGTGCCAAGCATGGCTTTCCTCCCTTGTCGATCCGACGACAACCTTCACCCGCCGATGCATCCTTACGACCTGTACGCTGCTCCGTTCAGACCGCTCGGTCGCCTGACGTACTTGCCGGGCGGGCGCAACGGCGGTTCTTCCACCGGCGGATCGAGCGGCCGGTCGGGCGGTGGCATCGGCGTCGGTTCATCCTCGTCAGGAGGTGTGTTCGGCGGCGGTGTCCCCGGCGGTTTGCCTGGCGGGTTGCCCGGGTCGTACGGCTCAGGCAAGTGACCGTCCAGACAAAGGGTCTGCGTCAGTCGACGAATTTGATCTAGGCTCGGCATGAGCAAACACTCGTGCGGCTCAATGCCAGTAAGGGTCGACGGTGTAATACGTATGCACCTGCTCGGCCCAATGCATGTCGGCCATACTCGGCCAGTGATCCTTGTCGAACCCCGGCGCCTTCTTGAGGGCCTCTTTATCGATGTTCAGGATGAAGCGCTTGTTCTCTACGTCGAGCTGCAAGGCATGCCACGGAATGGCGAACAGCTTGTCGCCCATGCCGAGGAAGCCACCGAAGGACAACACGGCGTAAGCCACGGTCCCGCGCTGGACGTCGAGCATGATGTGCTTGACCTTGCCCAGGCTCTCACCTGCGGTGTTCACGACGTCTTCCGCGTCGAGCGTGTCGGCCGCCATCACGGACGGGCCCGGCCCGTCGGGTAGCTTGTGCGATGCGCCCACGATGCGAGCGCCTGATTGACTGGTTTGGGGTGTCTGGCCCCGGCCGGATTGCATAGTCATGATTCCTCCTTCGCTTGTGAAGTCGAGGCACGCGTTTCAGAACAACGCCGGACAACTCACAGCGTCATCCCGAGAACACGCCTTCGACGGGGCGAGAGTGCGGTCTCTTGTACGTTGCGGCGGCACGTGCCTCCGCAACGTCCTGCAATTGCAATGACTGACGCTTACTTGGCGGATACCTTGATGTCGTTCTTGACATCGACCACGCCGTCTACGCCCTTGACCGTATCCTCAACGAGGGTCTTCTGCGCCGACTGCGGCACCGAACCCGTCAGATGCACCACGCCGTGGCGCGTCGTGACGTGGACCTTGGTCGACGGCACATCCTTCTTGGCGAGCAGCTCGGCCTTGACCTTGGCGGTCAGCGCCGAATCGTCGATCTTGCGGCCGGTATCGCTCATCACGCCGCTGGCGGTCGCGTTATCGGCAATCTTGATGATCCCGCCCTGATCGAGCGCGTGGGCTGCGATGCCCGTGGTAGCAAGTGCACCCGCCATGACGAGTTTGAGCAGATTGGCTTGTTTCATTGTGTTGACCTCCCGAAATGGGCCGTCGCATCGCTGGCATTGCCTTGCGTTGCCTTTGGGCGTCACCTCCTGCACGGCACACGTGCGGCGCCCATACGACGACCGAGACTTAGGTGATACATCCCCTCGCCCGGAGATGCCCGGTCTTGCCTCTTGACCGGCGTCTTCGGTGCTTTGCGCTTCTTTGCGCATATGTCGCTGCACCCCAGATGCCGGTTTGTCCTTTGTTCGATTGTTAGCGCTGAATCTGCGCTAAATCTTGTGGCCTTCCTGGCTCTCGCCCGGGCGGCTCATCGATTTCATGCGCCGCTCGTGCAACCGGTTGTCGACACCTTTCACACCGTCGATCCTCTCCACTTCCGTCTGCACGACGTGCTGCATCCAGCGTTCGGGCACATAGCCGGTCAGCAGTACGAGCCCTGACGTCACGGTGACTTCGACGTGGGAGACGTCGAGGTCGATGGCGGCGGATAGCGACTCTCTGATCGCATCGTGTACCGCGCCATCGGCCTGAGCGTCTCCGCCTCCACTTCCGCCACTACGGCCCCGACTCCCTGCTGCCTGTCCGGCTTCGCCTTCGATATCCCTGACGTTGCTGGCCTTCGCATTGCGCTTCACCGCGTCGATGGGCGCGCCCTGCGTCTCGGCATCACCGTCTTCATGCGTCAGTGCGTGTTGCTCGTGCTCCGACGGGGACTGCGTGCCTTCCTGCGTTCCTTCGTCCACCAACCCACGCTTGTCAGTCTCGGTGGGCGGTGTTGGCGATGGGGGGTTACGCTTCGCCATGACAACTCCTTGGCTGCTGTCCGTGCTATTGCAACGCGCACCGGACTTGTTGAAATCGATTGTAGAGAGCGAGTTTCATTCGGCGAATCGGCGGAATCTGAAAGACGTGTAGGCGGGCGCTGGCAAAACGTATATGGCGGCCGCATCAATAAGTCGGGGCGCAAATAGTCCCCAAAGGATCAACGGCTTACAGCCGTCTTCTGATCCTCTTGAAGAACGAGAGATTCTGGAGAAAATGGGGAGCGCGGCGCGTCGATCCGCACTCGTTGCAGGCGGAGAATCAGACAATTCCTACGAGGAGATAGAGACGACCCTTCCGGGATCGACGGCCTTACGATTCCTCCGGAGCCCTCGCATCGGCTTCCGAAGCGACGATGACGCGATTGCGACCGGTTTCTTTGGCACGATAGAGCGCGCGGTCCGCCGCCTTGACGAGCATGTCGACCGATTCCCCGGCCTGCGGGTGTCTGCAAGCCACACCAATACTCACCGTCACATGACCGAAGTCGCTCGACGTGTGGTCGAGATTGAGCCGGTCGACCGCGAGCCGGATACCCTCCGCCACGCGCTGAGCGCCCAGCGCGTCGGTGTCAGGCAGCACCGCCATGAACTCCTCTCCGCCGTAACGCCCGGCAGCATCCGACGGGCGTTGCAGCGCCGCCCCGATGGCACCGGCAACTGCGGCGAGTGCGGCATCCCCCGCCTGATGTCCGTGCGTGTCGTTGTAGCGCTTGAACCAGTCGATATCGATGAAGGCGACGGCCAGCGAATGTCCGGCGCGACGCATGCGCCGCCACTCCAGGGCGAGGATCTTGTCGAGCGAGCGGCGGTTCGAGAGACCGGTCAAGCCATCGGTACGGGCCAGAAGCCGCAACTCCCGCTCGGCCCGTAGGCGTCGCCGCAATTGGGCCGCGAGGAGCAACGACGTCAGTACGAATCCCGCGTTGAGCAGCAGGAACAGTCCGCCGAACTCGAACACCCGCTTGCGCCATGGGGCGAGCGTCTCGTCGCTGGACGTCACGATGATCAGCGTGAGCGGCACATTACTTAGAAAGCGCCGAGACATCAGGCTGTCGCGTCCTAGAAAGCGAATGGGAAAGATACGCTGATCGTCACGCCCCGGCGGCAGCGATTCATAGCGGCCGGTCTGCGCCATCGTCAGCCCGATCACACTTTCGTCGTACGGTTTGCGCATGAGAATTGCGCCGTCCTTCCCAAGCAGGAGAATCACCCCCTCGCGTCCGACCTCGATGTGGTCGAACAAATGACGGAAGTATTCGATATCCACGGCCAGCGACACGACCCCGGCGAACGAGCCGTCCGGGCGCGAGAGGCGTCGACTAAGGACCATGGTCGGCGCGTTGTTGCGAAGGCGCGAGTGAATGAAGCCGCTCACGTAGAGTCCGGCGTTGGGACCGGCACGATGGACGCTGAAGTAATCCCGATCGGCAAAGTTAAACGGCCGCGGCACCGTACTCTCCGCGTCGATGGCAATGTTTCCCTCGGCGTCGAGCACGACGAGCGACCCGATGTAACGCGACGCCCCCGCCCGCTCGAAGATCAACTCACGCCGAAGCGCGGGTGCCATGGCCTCGACATCGGGACGCGCCAGCAACTTCACCACCGCATCGAGCGAGGCCTCGTACAACTGGAAGTTGAGCTCCAGATCGCGCTCCATCACTTCGGCGATGTTGCGCTGATTGTCGGCCGCGCGGGCGAGCACCAATAGTCGGCCTTCGTAGAGCAACGCCACGGCCACCACCATGACGAGGATGGAGATCCCCACGCCGCTCCAGACGATGAGCGTCGGCGTGCGCGCGACCCAGCGCACCGCCGTTTCCAACGCGACGACCACACGTGCCTGCAACCGATGCAGCGGCATACTTCAATGCGCTCCTTGTTCAAGCCATAAAGTCGGCGGCCATATCCGCGTCGGTGCGGGCTTCGAGCCGCCCGTCGCGGCACGCCTTACGGAACACTTCATAGTCCCGCTCGACCTGATCGGCGTAGTCCGTCGCGTAATGAATCATCGCCTCGCCCAGTCGAATCCCCTTGCCGACGTAGCCGACCAGCTCGGGCGCGCATCCTCCCGCTTTGGCGTGCGCGCGGGCCAGCACCCAGCCACATAGCCCGGCGTACTCGCGAAAGCCGTCGGCACGGAACAACTCGAACTGCGCGGAGATCTTCATGTCGCGCAACTGGCGGCCATAGATACAACGGCCGAACGGTCCCGATCCCCAACCGAGGAAAGCGTCAGAGGCCGCCTGCATGAGGCGCTGCCCTTCGACCACCCGCCGCCCGTCGTGCTTGGGCGTGACACTGCGGAAGAAACGCGAGACGACCGAGCGCGACGCCTCCTTGAACTGAAGGAATAGCGGCTGCTCGTGAGCATCCATCATCAGCAACACCAGACAACGCGTACCGACGCTGCCGACCCCCACCACCTTGAAGGCCATGTCCTGCTGCGTATAGCTCTCGAGCATGCGCGCACGGTCAGGCGGGAGCGAGCTGACGTAACTCTTATAGACGGGGGCGAATAAGGTGCGCCAGTCGCCCAGACCGAGCCAGTCGTCTTCCGGACCGAAAAGCGTGGTCGCACCGTGGACGTGAAACACCGTGGGCGGCGTGTCGCGAATCTGCCAGTGATCGCCGATCTGCTGGGCGAACTTCGGCAGAACGTTCTCATGCGTGCGGCCAGACGCCCGGGCGATGCCGCGCTTGACGCCTTCACGCACCCGGTCGGTCCCCGCCAGATTCAGCATGCGCTCGAAGGTGATCTGCTCATGCCACAGCTCGATGGTGGGCATGTGGGCGTATTCGTCGAGCCGTCGCGCGTAGGTGTCCACGGCGGCGCGTACCATCTCGACCCCCAGCGTGTCGCCAAAACCGAACTGCCGTGCTGCCAGCACCAGGCTCGCGCACAGCCGCTTCAGGTCCCATTCCCATGGGCCGGGCGCGGTTTCGTCGAAATCGTTCAGATCGAAGATCAAGGTCCGTTCCGGCGTGGCAAATCCGCCGAAGTTCGCCAGATGGCAGTCTCCGCAGATCTGCATGGTGAGCCCGGAGTTCGGGGTGCCCGCCAGGTCGTGGGCCTGAACGATCGCACTGCCGCGATAGAAGGCGAACGGCGACGCGAGCATCCGGCCGTAACGCAGCGGCACGAGCGCCGCCACCCGCCCCTCGCTGCTCGTTCGCAACAGTTCCACGATGTCGCGGTCGGTGTTGCCGAGATGCGAATGGCTGCTGCGGGGTGTCTTTTCGCGCAGTTGGCGACCCGCCGCGACGCGGGCCTCGAATGGGACGCTGGGAACGGTGGGGGCCGCCGACTGTGAAGACGACGCAGGCGCGACAGGCGCGACGGGCGCTGCGGCCGGAGCGGCTGGGGTCGCTTTCGAGGCACTTTCCTTTTTCCTCAACGACTTAACTGTCATGACCGGCTCCTAATTCTTGTGGTGTCGGCGAGGGTGCGGATGCCGATGGCACGCCGCCCGCATCCGCCGGTGCACGCGCCGGGACCGGATACCAGTGTTCCGGCCGGATCGTCAGCGGCGAATGCGGTTGCTCTTCGAAATGCGGCGACATGATCTGTACGCCGTAACGGTTGAAGACGTCCTGAATGTTCTCGTGAAGCGCGGAAATCGCGGCGAAACGCGTGGACGGATCGCGCAAGGTGGCGAAGACTTCATACTCGACGTAGAAGTCCGACAGCGCTCGCTGCAACACATACGGCGCGGGCACGGCGGCGACTTGCGGCGTCTGCGTCGCCGCCTCGATCAGCATGGCGTGCACCTGACGCCACGGCGTGTCGTAGCCGATGGTCAGCGTCGTGCTGATCGCGACACCGTGTCCGCGCCCCTGCGCTGTGAAGTTGCGCACCGTCGACGCCACGACCACGGCGTTCGGGATGGTTAGCTCTTCCTGCGCGAGATTGCGCAGCTTGACGGAAAGCGCATCGACGCCGATGACCACACCGGTGGCGTCGCCGATCGACACGAGATCGCCCTTCTTCAGCGAGCGGCTGTAGATCACGACCATCCCGCTCATCAGCTGATTGACGATGCCGCTCGATCCCAGCGTGACCATCAGACCGAGCAGGACCGACAGACCTTTGAAGACGTCGCTCTGCGCGCCGGGCATATAGGGGTAGGCGAACGTCAGCGCAAGTCCCCAGACGACGACCGACACCACTCGCCGCGTCGCACCGGCGGTCTCGGGGTGCATGCCGGGAATGGCCAGGCGTCCGCTTTGCACCGCGTCGAAGACATTGTTGACGAGGCTCTGCAACGCGCGCGTGAGAAGAAAGATGACGATGACGGTGAGGATGCCCGGAATGGCACCCGCCACGCCGATGCCGAAACGGTCGACGAGTGTCCAGAGGAAGTCCGACAGGCGTCCGGCCAGCGGCTGACTGGCCGGGAACTGCATCAGCACGAAGATGAGGTAGAGATAAGCGAAGGCCAGCGCCAGACACACGGCCCCGATCTGCACGACCTGATGCACGAGATGGACGGCCGACCCCGTCCAGTCGAAGGTGCGGGCCGTGCGTTGCAGGACGCGCTTCTCGAAGGCGGTCTGAAGCCGTGTCTCGAGCCGGGTCCGCGTGCGTCCGATGGCGATCACGAAAATCGTCAGCACCACGGCACCGAGCGCGCTGAGTGCGATGCCTCGCAGAATCGTCGGCCAGTGAAGTTGCTCGCGCCGGGCGGCGAAGGCCGTCTGAAGATTCTTCTGCACCTCGGTCACAACGACGTCGAGCGGACGTGGGTCGCCCGGCGCGAGGTCGTCGGTCGTCAGCGCGAAGAGGATTCGGTCGCGAACGCGGAACGCCACGCCGGATACACCGCCGAGCGATGCGTGCAGCACGTCGACAGGCAGATCGAAGGTGCTGCCGGGCAGGCTGTCGAGCACCGCCTGCGCCCGGGCCGCCCGCACCTCGGGCGTTGCTCCGCCGAGCGTGCCACGGAACGTGACGACCGGCCGGTCCATGAAGCGAAGCTCGGCACCGTCGTTCGGGGCGTTGGCAGACGCGTCCGCCGCACCCGACGACGACTCCGGCGACGATGCGACCGTAGATGTTGCCGATGTCGCCGATACCGCAGCCGTGAGCGGCGCGACAGTCATTCCAACCACCACCAGCACTTGCAACAGCCCCATGCGAATGCGCATATCACGGCTCCTGCGGGCACATTGGCCACCAAGATTGCACTCAGTGAGAGGAAATCCCAAGGAAATCAGGCAAAATCTAGGGCTGCTGTATTTCGCCCCGCGCGGGCGGGTATGCACGGATTATTCACTATGGCATCGGCACTGTCGAGCATCGACACAGCAGGCGCGCAAACATGCGCGCGCGGGTGTGAACAGTCGCCGGCTCCCGGATTCTCGGAAATATTCCACTGCAATCCTCAACTATTGGCGCTGCGTGCCGATAACCAGTTAAGCGGGACTTTTCGGTCGGTTTTCATATGTCCAGTTCGTACAGTGGTTGGCTTGTTGCGCTATCGCTCGCAGTGGCAGTACTGGCGTCGTTCACGGCGCTCGACCTTTCAGGTCGCATTTATCTTCTGACCCACCGTGGCATGCGTCACGCGTGGCTTGCCGTGGGCGCGACCGCCATGGGCATCGGCATCTGGTCGATGCACTTCATCGGCATGCTCGCCCTGTCGCTGTCGCCTTCGTGGTCACCGCTCGACTCGAAGGCCACCCTGCCGCTCGGCTACGACCCGGCCATCACGGCCGCGTCGCTCGGCATTGCGATTGCCATTTCATGGGCGGCGCTCTGGCTCGTCGCCAGCGAACGCTTCACCCGGTGGCGTCTCGGATGCGCGGGCGTCACGCTGGGCATCGGCATCGCCGCCATGCACTACTCCGGCATGGCTGCCATGAAGATGGACCCGGACATCAGCTACGATCCGCTGCTCTTCGCCGCGTCGATCACCATTGCCATTGCGGCCGCCACGGCGGCGCTGTGGATCGCCCGGACACTACGCGACGGCAGCCTGCGCTATGTGATGGCCAAGCGCGTGGGTGCCGCCGTCGTCATGGGGCTCGCCATCACGGCGATGCACTACACGGGCATGTCGGCCGCCACGTTCGCCGCGGGTGCCGTCTGCGGCGCGGCCAACGGCGTGAGTTCGCCGTGGATGGTCACGACCGTGAGCCTGTTCACCTTCCTGATTCTGGTGACCACCCTGCTCGTCTCCCGTCTGGATGCCCGCACGAGCTTCCTGGCCAATTCCGTCCTGCAACTGAACACCCAGATCGCCCGCATGGCGACGTACGACGCGCTGACGGATCTGCCCAACCGCCGCGCGCTGCATGACGCCGCCGCGCGCATGCTGATCAACTCGCGTCGCGACCAGCGCCGGTTTGCGGTGCTGTTCATGGATCTGGACGGCTTCAAGACCATCAACGACTCGCTGGGCCACAACGTGGGTGACGACGTGCTGCGCGCCTTCGCCAAGCGACTGCGCAAGAACGTGAACGGCGACGACGTGGTGGCACGGCTCGGCGGCGACGAGTTTGTGGTGCTGCTCGGTTCGCTGTCGTCCCCGGAAGTGGCGGGACGCGTGGCGCAGCGCCTACTTGACGACATGCGCGACGGCCTGAAGGTCGGCTCCCAGTCGCTGCACGTCATGCCCAGCATTGGTGTGGCGCTCTTCCCCGACGACGGCGACAGCATCGACCTGCTGCTCAAGCATGCCGACACCGCCATGTACGAAGCCAAGCGCGCGGGACGGGGCATCTTCCGGTACTTCGAGCCACGCATGAACGCGGCGGCCCAGCGCACCTGGGAGATTCAGCAAGCGCTGCACGACGCCGAGAGCGAGCAGTACTTCTCGCTGCATTTCCAGCCGAAGTATCGTGGCGACACGGAAGCGCTGGCGGGGGCCGAGGCCCTGCTGCGCCTGACGCACCCGACCTTCGGCGAATTACAGCCGGCCGACTTCATCCCGGTGGCCGAGCGCACGGGACAGATCGTGCAGATCGGTTACTGGGTGGTGCGTGCCACCTGCCAGCACATCAAGGAGTGGGATGCGGCCGGGTTGCCGCCGGTGAAGGTGGCGATCAACCTGTCGCCGCGCCAGATGGCGCAGTCGCAGTTGGTCGAGAACATCGTGGAAATCGTGCACGACGCAGGTATCGCCTGCACGCGGCTGATGTTCGAGATTACGGAGACGGTCGCGATGTTCGATGCACAGCACACGATCGACGTGATCCGCGCCTTCCAGGATCACGGCTTCGAGGTGGCGATCGACGACTTTGGTACGGGCTATTCGAGTCTGGCGTACTTGCAACGCTTCCGCGTCAAGCAGTTGAAGATGGATCGCTTTTTCACCAACGGGCTGGACACTTGCGGACGGGAAGGCAGTGCCGTGGTGTCGGCGATCATCGCGCTGGCCCACTCGCTCGATATGGATGTGGTGGCAGAAGGCGTCGAGACGGCTTCGCAACGCGAAGCGCTCAAAACACTCGATTGCGACGAACTGCAAGGTTTCCTGCTGGGCAAACCGCTGACTGGCGACGCCTTCGCGCGCCTGCTCTCGACGCTGCCGGGCATCCCCGGCGCGCCCGTGATGGCCTGAACGGCCGTCACGGGGCAGACAATAACGCGTGCCGAAATAGCAAACAAAATCAACGATCAGCCGTCGCTTCCTCAGAACTGACCTCTGCTTTTCCGTCCACCTCCGCCACAGGCTGCCCCGTCGCAAACGCAGCGGCTCGCGCCAGACGCGTACGCATGCCGTCGGACGCCGCCGGACCTGCTGTCGGCACGTGACGCTTCGGGTCCAAAGGCACCCCCGTCACCGCATCGACCACGACCGGCTCGACCACTTGCCCCGTCTCCCGGTCCACCAGCTGCGCCGAGATCCCTTCCGGCGCAAAGTGCCGGTTACCCCACGCGAGTAATGCCCACAGTACCGGACGGAAATCCCGACCGGCGTCGGTAAGCACGTATTCGAAGCGAGGCGGACGGTCGCAGTACTGACGCCGCGCCAGCAAGCCTTCTTCCACCAACGCATTCAGACGTCGGGTCAGCATGTTCGGTGCGATATCCAGACGACGCTGAAAATCGTCGAAGCGCGTGGTGCCGTAGCCGGCCTCGCGCAAGATCAGAATGCTCCACCATTCGCCCACGCGCTCAAGGCTGCGGGCAATGGGGCACTGCATATCGCGAAATGTCTTTCGTTGCATAAGGATTCCTCCTGTTCAGCGCCACCGATGACGACAGCGCTGCCTATTACCATGCAAGTGAGCATAAGCGCGTCGACACCGGCGGGCAAGCCGCCCGTGTCTCGAGAACTTTACATTTCACTTTAACAATGAGGCACCGCCCCTGCCCATCATTGAAAATCAATAACTTACAAATGATTTTCGACGTAAATAGTTTGAAGTGAAATCTCCTGCCGATATCCTCAGAGCGTCGTCGCCGCACCCTCAATGCGCATCTGCGCTTGGCGCTTTGGGCGGTGCAACCCGACGCATGAGCGGCACCATCAGCGTGACCCCCAGGAAGATCATCCCTAACCCGCCGAAGATGTCGCCGAACGTAATCGTCTGCGCTTCACGCAACGTCAGCAGCCACAGTTGCCGAAGCGCCGCCGTCTGCGCGTCGACCACATCCAGCCCCGCCGCCCCCAACCGGGCACCCACGCTCGCCAGCCACTGACCGACCGCCGGATTGCCCTCGCCCATGCGCTCGGCGAGCCGGAAGAAGTGCAGAGTCGTCCGGTCGTTGAGGACGGTTGTGCAAACGGCAATCCCGATCGCCCCACCGAGGTTGCGCATCAGATTGAATAGCCCGGACGCCAGTCGCAATCGCGCAGGCGGAAGGCTGCCCAGCGTCAGGGTGACAATCGGTGCCACTGCGAACTGTTGCGACGCCCCACGCAGCGCCTGCGGCAGCATCAGTTGCAACGAACCCCAATCGTGGGTGATCGGCGCGAACTGCCACATCGACAACGCAAAGCCGCCGATCCCGAGCATCATCAGTACGCGCAAATCGATCCGGTTGGCCAACATCGCGTAGACAGGAATCGACAACAACTGGAAAACACCCGTCGAGAACACGGCCATCCCGATCTCGAACGCAGAAAATCCACGCACCCGCCCGAGGAACAGCGGCGTGAGGTAAATCGTCGCGAAAATGCCGATGCCCGTTGCAAACGAGAAGAAGCACCCAAGCGCGAAGTTCCGTTCTTTGAGCGCCCTCAAGTCCACAATCGGTTGCGAATACACCAGACTGCGCCAGATGAACGCTACGCCACACAGCCCGGCAAGCCATGCCGTCGCACGGATGGTGTCGTCACCGAACCAGTCCCAGCGCGGCCCCTCTTCCAATGTGTATTCGAGACATCCAAGGCTGACAGCCATCAGGACCATGCCGAGATAGTCGGCACCGCGCAGCAGCGAGAAGTCGGGACGATCGATGCGCACCATCAACGGCACCATCACCGTCACAAAGATGCCCGGCACGATGTTGATGAAAAACAGCCAGTGCCAGGAGTAGTTGTCGGTGATCCAGCCACCGATGGTCGGCCCGAGTGTCGGTGCCAGTGACGAAAGACCGCCAATCACGGCCGCGGCCACCACGCGCTGGGGCCCGCTGAAGAACGCAAACGCCGTAGTGAAGACCAGCGGAATCATCGAACCACCGAGAAACCCTTGCAGCGCGCGGAACGCGATCATGCTCTGAATGTTCCACGCCGCGCCGCACAGCAGGCTCGCCAAGGTGAAGCCCGCCGCCGAAGCCGCGAAGATCCAGCGCGTCGACATCACGCGCGACAACCAGCCCGACAGCGGGATCACGATGATCTCGGCAATCAGGTAACTGGTCTGCACCCAGGCCGTTTCGTCTGCCCCCGCCGAGAGACCGCCGCCAATATCGCGCAACGAGGCCGACACGATCTGGATGTCGAGCAGCGCGATGAACATGCCGACGACCATCGTGCCGAACGCGATGATCTTTGCGGGCGTCGACATGGCGTCGACCGAGAAACCGCCACCCGCCGGTGCCGGGGCAGGCGCTAGCCGGGGGCGTTCGTCGTTCGCAGAGTGCCCGTCGCCTCGCCCGCCGCCGCCATCACCACCGGCAGGCAGCGGCTGTGCCGCGCCTGAGTTCGCGGCGCTCATCGTGCCGCCACCTTGGCGGGTGCCGGGGCCGACGATTTGTCGCCGCCGCCGTCACCCCGCGCATCCACCTCGGCCGTCACCGACAGCCCGGGGCGCAGTGTCCCCAGACGCCCATCCGCATCGTCAAGCTGCACGCGCACCGGCACACGCTGCACGATCTTCGTGAAGTTGCCCGTCGCGTTCTCCGGCGGCAATACGCTGAATTGCGCGCCCGTCGCAGGCGCGAGGCTCGCCACGCGACCATGGAAGACACGACCGGGCAACACGTCCGCCTCGATCTTCACCGGCATGCCAGGGCGCAGATGTGCCACCTGCCCCTCCTTGAAGTTCGCATCGACCCAAAGACCGTGCGCCGGCACAACGGCCAGCAGTTGTGTGCCCGCCTGCGCGTAAGCCCCCGGACGCGCCCGGCGGTTCCCGACGGTGCCGTCGACCGGCGCACGCAAGACCGTGTACTCGACGTTGAGTTTGGCGATGTCGCGCTCGGCAACGGCCTGTGCCAGCGCCGCCTGCGCCTGCTGCTTTTGCGTGGCGATCACGTCCAGTTGACGCTCTGCCGCCACAGCGCCCGCCTCCGCCCGCTCGCGATTCGCGGCGATCTGCTTGTAATCGGCATCCGCCTTCTGCGCGCTCTGGACCGACACCGCCGCCTTGGCGACGAGATCCTGATAACGCACCTGATCGTCATGTGCGCGACGCGCGTCGGCGCTCACGGCCACCACACTGGCACGCGCCTGCGCAATGACCGCCGCCTGCAACTTCGCTGTCGCGTCGAGATTCGCCATCAGCGCCTGCTGCGCTGCGACTGCCCCTTCAGCCTTCGCCAAAGCGGCGCGGTAATCGCGATCGTCCAGTCGCACCAGCACGTCGCCCGCATGCACCGTCTGGTTATCCGTCACCAGCACTTCTGCGATGTACCCCGGCACCTTGGGGCCGAGCACGGTGACGTCGCCACCGACATAGGCATCGTCCGTCGATTCCAGATAACGCGCCGTCGTCCACCAGTAAGTCCCGTAACCGAGCACAGCAATCGCTGCGACCACAATCGCTCCACGCATGGCGAGGCGACGCGGGAACGTGCGCTTCTCGGAGGAACCGCCCGGTTGGCTGGCGGGTTGGGCGGGAGTGCTCGGGGATGTCATGGGTCGATCCTTCTTTGCGCTTAAGGCGGTGATTAGGCAGTGATGAAACGGAGAACAGGAAATCGCAACCGGGGGTTGCTTTCATAATGGAAGTGAGTATAGAGTTGCAACTATCATCTTGCAAGTAACTCGTTAAATTCCATGAATGCATCCTTGCTGAAGGCCTCTGGCGTTACCCCGTCGATTCTGCGCAATGCCTTGCTGGCACTGTCTGTCAGCGCATTAGCCAGCGCGTTGGCCGGGTGCGCCGTCGGCCCCGATTACGTCGCACCGAAGGCCGATTTGCCGGCGCATTTCCAGGGCAGCGCCGCCCTGACGCAACGCGATGCGGACCATGGGGCGACGGGCCTGCCGTCCGAAAAGGGTGTGGCACTGGATCGCTGGTGGACGAACTTTCATGACCCGGTGCTCACGGGGATCGTCGAGCAGGCGCTCGCCCAGAACCTCGACTTGCAGGCCGCGATGGCACGCGTAGAACAGGCCCGGGCGCAGGCACGCGCGGCCGGGGCGCAACGGCTGCCCTCGCTCACGCTGGACGGAAGCGTCACGCGCGAGCATCAGTCGCTGGAAAGCCCGCTCGGCGTGGTGGCGCGCAACCTCCCCGGCTACAACCGCAACATGACGATCTACGACATTGGCGCGGGTGCGAGCTGGGAGCTGGATCTGTTTGGCGGACTGCAACGCTCGGCGCAGGCCGCAGGTGCGTTGGCGCAAGCCGCCGAGGCGCAGCGCGACGGTGTGCGCGTGAGCATCGTGGCCGAAGCCGCCGACGCCTACTTCCGCGTCAGAGCTGCTCAGCGACGACTGGCCATTGCGCAGGACCAGATCGACACCGATGCCCGGTTGATGGAGATCGTCCGATTGCGACTGAAGGATGGATTGGCGACGGCGCGCGAACTGGCCCAATCGGAAGCGTTGTTGGCGCAGGCGCGCACAACGCTGCCGCCGCTACGCATCGAGCGCGAGACACAACTCAACCGGCTCGATGTGCTGATGGGTGCCGCGCCGGGAACGTATGCGAGACGCATGAGCGTAGCGACGCAGGATGACGACCTGAAGGCACGTGCGCTGACAATTCCCGCGATTGGTGACGCCAGCGCCCCCGCCGACTTGCTGCGCCGCCGACCGGACGTCATCGCAGCAGAACGCAAACTGGCCGCGTCGAACGAACGGATCGGCGCATCGCTTGCGGAGTATTACCCCAAGCTGTCGCTGTCCGGCGTTCTGGGATTCGATACGCTCGCCGGCGGACGTGTGCCGAGCGTTGCGACGTTCCAGCCGCTGGCCGCACTGGGCCTGCGCTGGCGTCTGTTCGATTTCGGACGGATCGACGCCGAAGTCGCTCAGGCGCGCGGCGCGAACGCGCAGGCGTTGGCGGAGTACCGGCTGTCGATGTTGCACGCCACGGAGGACGTCGAGAACGCCATCGTCACTTTGGTCGAACTGGAGCAGCAGCGCAAGGATTTGGCCAGCGCAGTCGACGCGCAGACACGCGCTCGCGACAGCGCGCAGGAGGCATACACCGGCGGGACCGTCAGTCTTTACGAAGTGCTCGACGCCGACCGCCAGTTGTTGACGGTGCGCGACGCCGATGCCCGCGCACAAGCAGACAACGCGCGAGCGGCCGTGGCGACGTTCCGTGCGCTAGGCGGTGGATGGGAGGCGGATGCGCCGACGCTGGCGCAGGCGAAGTGAAGGTCGGCACTACACCAAGGTCGCCGACCGAATTTGTTCAGAACCTTCAGAACCCTCAGAACCATTAAGGACGTCGCGCTCGACGCAACACTGAAGCCGTCGGCGCGACGGCACTGCTAAGGCGCCGCTTGACGCCCTGCGTCATGCCACGCCCGGCCATCGGACCCGACGCCAGCGGTGCCGCCAACATCGACTGATAGGTCGAGGCCAACGCTTCCTGCGTGCTGACCTGCTCGCGCAGTCGCGCGATGACGGCGTCCTGTAGCGCTTTGGCCGAACGCATTTCGTGTTGTGCTTCGGTCATCGCGTTGAGACTGACCTCGGTGTCCTGCAATTGACGTTGTGCCTGTTTGCGCTCTTGCTGCAACGACTTGATGGATTCGCGCGCCGCGTCCAGTTCAAGCATCAGTCGACGCTCGTTGGCATCGGCACGCTCCGCGAGCTTTGTACGCTCAACGTCCCAGTCGGACCGATGCGAGGCATGCGCCTCCTGCATCGCTTGCGCGGCGTCGCGCGCTGAGGCAAGCGACTGACGTGACGCGACAGCATCCGCCTGCGCATCGATAAGCAGCGCCTCGGCGCGACGCGCCTGCGCCTGTGCCTCATCTCGCGCCTGACGCGCATCCGCCGCCGCCGTCTCCGCCGAAGCAATCCGCTCATGCAGCACAGCGCGGGCTTGTTCCAACGCTTCCCGATCTGCCGCCAACTCAGCTTCCCGCGCTTCGAGCGCGGCACGTTGCACGGCAGCTTCCTCGGCCAGCGCCGTACGGGCTTCGTGTATCACCAACGTCCACAAATCCAATGCGGCCCGGGCCACCGGCTCCGGCATGTCCACGCCATCCGGCAAGCCCGGCACACCACTGCCCGCACCGCTCAGACGCGCACCCAAACCCGCAAACCACGCATCCAGATACGGACTCACGGTGTTCGGCGATCCGCGCCCCAATTGCTGGCGAATCCGCTCAATCGTCGGACGCTGCCCCGACATCAATAACGTATCGGCGGCCGTCCACACGTCGCGCTCCGAAATACCGCGACCGCCCTGTCGGGGCGACGGCGCGAGCGTGGCGGATTTGGGGGGTTGGGACGCAGTCATCGCGAGCACTCCTTGAAATCGACGGCATTGCCAAATAAGTCACGATAATGGAAGATTATCGATACTTATTTAACACATACGTTATATTTACTACATATTACATATTAATTCATATGTTTAGTGGGAAAATTACGTTTTGAGGCGATTCAATGCGCAAAAGCAACGCTGGCGATATCGTGAAAATCGCGGATGCAGCACACCTCCCTGCGCCGCTAGACCCCGCAAAGCTGGACGCGGACGCCCGGGAAGCCGCGCAGGCGCTCGTTCGTGAAGGCGACTCCGCGAATACGCGTCAGAGCTATCAGTCGGCCATGCGCTACTGGATGGGCTGGTACCGGTTGCGCTACGGCGCGCCGCTTGTCCCGCCGCTATCGGTCGCAGCGATCGTGCAGTTCGTCGTCGATCACGCCCAACGTCAAGGCAAGCATGGACTGACGACGGAGATGCCCGACGCGCTCGATTCGGCGCTGGTCGCGCAAGGGCTCAAAGCGCGCGTCGGTCCGCCCGCGCTCGCGACGCTGCTCCACCGGATGAGCGTCATCGCCAAGCTGCATACGTCGCGCGAACTACCTAACCCCTGTGCCGAACCGGCGGTGCGCGAGCTGCTCGCGAAAACGCGTCGCGCCTATGCGAAACGCGGCGTGCGGACCATCAAGAAAGATGCCCTCACCCGCGAGCCGCTGCGCGCGCTGCTGGCCACCTGCGACGACTCGTTACGCGGCAAGCGCGACCGCGCATTGCTGCTCTTCGCTTGGGCCAGCGGCGGACGTCGACGCTCCGAAGTCGTTCGGGCAACGTGTGAGAACGTGCGACGCAGTGGACCGGAGCACTACGTCTACACGCTGGGCTGGTCGAAGACGAACCAGCAGGGTGCGGACCGCCCGGAGAATGAAAAGCCTGTCACAGGTGCCGCCGCCGCCGCGCTCACGGACTGGCTGGCGGCGTCCGGCATCGAAGCGGGTCCAATCTTCCGGCGTGTGCGGCGCGGAGGCCATGTCGGCGAAGCGCTATCGGAAGCCGCAGTGCGCGACATCGTGCGCGACCGGTGCGCATTGGCGGGTCTCGACGGCGATTTCTCCGCCCACTCGTTGCGTGCTGGCTTTGTGACCGAGGCGGCACTTCAGCAAGTCCCCTTGGCGGAGACGATGTCGATGACCGGACACACGAGTGTGGCCACCGTCGTCGGGTATTTCCGTCGAGCAGACATGCAACGCTCGCGCGCCTCCGATCTGATGGGTAACGACGACCCGGAAAAAGAGTGAGTACGTGAGCATTGCTCAGCTATTGCCGCACAAGCGTACTTGACCGCGAGAAGCCCTATCAGCGCCAAGGGTCGCTGGCATAAAGATGCATTTAAGTGGTATCTTTTGTCGCGTTGGGCGTATGCCATAGTGAACATACCGCCTGCTGTGACTGCCGCTGTTCCCCCCCAAATCGAACACTCTTAGGTGCAGATCGTCATGCCTAGCTCCCTTGCTTCCCAATCCCGCAATCGCGCCCTGATCGAGCGACTCGGCCTGATCACGCCGATCATTCAGGCGCCGATGGCTGGCACGTCCACGCCGGCGCTTGCCGCCGCCGTCTCCAACGCAGGCGGACTCGGCTCCATCGGCGTGGCGGCGGGTAATGCGGAAACCGCCCGCAAGGCCATTCACGACACGCGCGCCCTCACGCGCAAGCCGTTCAACGTCAACCTGTTTTGTCACGCACCGGCCAAACTCGACGCTTCGCGCGACGCCGCCTGGCTGGCTTATCTAGCCCCGGAATTTGCACGCTTTGACGCCACGCCGCCGGCCACGCTCACCGAGATTTACAAGAGCTTTGTTGCCGACGACGCGATGTACGCAATGCTGCTCGAAGAGCGCCCGGCCGTCGTCAGCTTCCATTTCGGTTTGCCGTCGCAAGAGAAGATCGACGCATTTCACGCCGCCGGCATCACGCTGTTCGCCACAGCGACGAACCTCACCGAGGCGCGCGCCATCGAAGCAGCCGGTGTAGACGCCATCGTCGCGCAGGGTTACGAGGCCGGTGGTCATCGCGGACGCTTCGAAGATCTCGGCGACCGCGTGCCGACCGACGATGAGCAGCTCGGCACGCTCGCCCTCGTACGCTTGATCGTGACGCACACGTCCGTTCCCGTGATCGCCGCCGGCGGCATCATGGACGGCGCGGGCATCGCTGCTGTGCTCGCGCTCGGCGCACAGGCCGCGCAACTCGGCACGGCCTTCGTCGCGTGCCCGGAATCGTCGGCCGACGCCGCCTACCGCGAACGACTCACCGGCCCGAACCCGCCGCGCACCGCCCTCATTCGCGCGATCTCCGGACGCCCCGCTCGTGGCTTCGTCAACCGGTTGTATGCCCTTGAGCAAACCGCCGAGCGCCCCGATTTACCGGCCTATCCTGTGACGTACGACGCAGGCAAAGCGATCAACGCCGCCGCCAAGGCCAAGGGCAACAGCGACTACGCTGCGCAATGGGCCGGTCAGGCGGCACCGCTCGCGCGGGCCATGCCTGCCGCCGAACTCGTGGGGGTGCTGCGTGCGGAAGTGCATGAGACGTTCGACGCACTGCGCGAACTCGCGGCCAGTTTCTGAGTCGGGACCACCTCATGACGACAACAGTGCCCTCATCCGCCCGCATCACCCAACGTCTCGGCATGTCGACGCCGATCATCCAGGCGCCGATGGCCGTGGCTTCGACGCCAGCGCTGGCTGCCGCTGTCTCCGACGCGGGCGGGCTCGGCTCGCTCGCCGTCGGCAATATGGATGCCAAAGCCGCGCGCGAAGTGATCCGTCAAACACGTGCCCTGACCGCCCGGCCGTTCAATGTCAATGTCTTCGCCCATGCGCCCGCGCATACTGACGCCGCTCGGGAAACCGCATGGCTCGCCTATCTCGCACCGGAATTCGCGCGCTACGACGCGAAGCCGCCGGAAGCCCTGCGCGAGATCTATCTGAGCTTTGTCGAAGACGTTGCGATGTACGAGATGTTTCTCGAAGAACGTCCGGCGGTGGTGAGCTTTCATTTCGGCTTGCCGTCGCAGGCGTGGATCGACGCATTGAAAGCCGCAGGCATCGTGCTGTTCGCGTCGGCCACGAATGAAGCGGAGGCCGACGCCATCGAAGCGGCTGGCATCGACGCCATCGTGGCGCAAGGCTGGGAAGCCGGCGGTCATCGCGGACGCTTCAACGATGAAGGCGACCGTCAGCTCAGTGAAGACGAGCAACTCGGCACCTTCGCGCTGGTCCGGCGACTGGTCGCACGCACCTCACTGCCGGTCATTGCGACGGGCGGCATCATGGACGGTGCAGGCATCGCCGCCGTGCTTGCCCTCGGCGCACAAGCGGCACAAATGGGCACGGCCTTCATTACCTGCCCGGAGTCCGGTGCCGACGCGGCTTATCGTGACGCGCTACTCAGCGGGCATCCACCACGCACGGCGCTTATCCGCGCCATCTCGGGACGTCCGGCGCGCGGATTTGCCAATCGTTTCTGGGCATTGGAGCAAGTGGACGACCGCCCCGCGATTCCCGACTATCCCATCACCTACGACGCGGGCAAGACGCTCAACGCTGCCGCAAAGGCGCACAAGGAAAGCGGCTATGCGGCACAATGGGCCGGTCAGGCGGCACCGCTCGCGCGCGCACTTCCCGCAGCGGAACTGATCGACGTTCTCTCGCGGGAAACACGCGACGCTATCACGGCAGCCATCTCCGGCTGAAGCCACTTCGTAGCGACGGTTGTCCCGCATCCCGCGAAGGCCGTCGCTACCGCCTGCCTAAAGCCCAACAGCCCACCAGCCCACCCGCTTCGGAGACTTCAAGGCATGTTCAATGCAATCCTGTTGACGCAGTCGGACGGTGTCACCCACGCTCAGGTGACCGAACTGCAAGACGATGCACTGCCTGCGGACGGTGACGTACTCGTCGCCGTCGATTACTCGACCATCAATTACAAGGACGGCCTCGCGATCACCGGCAAAGCGCCCGTCGTACGCGCGTGGCCGATGGTCGCTGGCATCGATGGGGCCGGCACCGTGCTCGAATCGTCGCACCCCGCGTGGCGCAAGGGCGATCGCGTGGTGCTCAACGGCTACGGTGTCGGCGAAACGCACTGGGGATGCCTCGCGCAAAAGGCGCGGCTGCGCGGCGACTGGCTTGTGCGACTCCCCGAACGCTTCACGCCGCGCGACGCCATGATCATCGGCACGGCGGGCTATACCGCCATGCTCTCGGTGATGGCGCTGGAGCGTAGCGGCGTGCTGCCGCATCACGGCGATGTGCTCGTGACAGGCGCTTCGGGCGGTGTCGGGTCGGTAGCCATCGCGCTACTCAGCTCGCTCGGCTATCGCGTCGTGGCGTCCACCGGCAAGTTGCATGAGACGGAGTATTTGCAGGCGCTCGGCGCATCGGAGGTCATCGACCGCCGTCTGTTGTCCGACCCGGGTAAGCCCATGCAGAAGGAACGTTGGGCGGCGGTCGTCGATTCCGTCGGCTCGCACACGCTGGTCAATGCCATCGCGCAGTTGCGTTACGGCGGTGTGGCGACGGCATGCGGTCTCGCGCAAGGCATGGACTTTCCGGCGAACATGGCACCGTTCATTCTGCGCGGTGTGACGTTGCACGGCATCGACAGCGTGATGGCGCCGCGCGAGTTGCGCGAGGAAGCGTGGCAACGGCTTGCGCGCGATCTCGAACCGCAAAAGCTCGGCGGCATTTCTCACGACGTCGGTCTCGCAGACGCCATTGGCATCGGTCAACGCATCGTCAAAGGCGAAATCCACGGACGCGTGGTCGTGAATGTGAATCGTTGATTCTTGTCCGGCCTTTGCCGCATCGCGCCCGTCACTTCAAAGGGGAAGCGGGCGATTCTGGCAAAGGCTTTTCATGACGAGCGTCGACGTCATCTTCAGCACGCCGGGCAACGACGCGAGATGACGGTCGTAGAGCTGCTGAAACGACGCCAGATCGCGCGTAACGATGTGCAGCATGTAATCGGGCTCGCCAAACAGCCGCTCGGCACTCACCACTTCCGGCAACGCCAGCACCGCCGCCTCGAACGCGGCGAGCGTGGCGTGGGTACTCTCGCGAAGCGTTGTGAAGACGATGGCCGAGAACGTCAGCCCGACCGCTGTCGGCGCAATCGTGGCCCGATATCCCGAGATCACTCCATCCTCTTCCAGCGCACGGATCCGGCGATGGCACGGCGACAGACTGATGCCAATGCGCTCGGCGACCTCCGTGATAGAAAGTCGTCCATTCTTCTGAAGCTCGGCAAGAATCTTTCTGTCGATGTCGTCCATGCGGGAGATTCTACCCGGAATCGCCGCTTTTGGAGGAACAATAGGGAGCACCTTCGGGCGGCATCCTCGTACCATTCCTAGTCCGCATTTCAATATTCCTGGACGGGATTTCATTATGGCAACGAGTGCCCTGACCGCCTTCTGGCTGGTATCGCTATCGCTGGTAGTCGTGCCCGGTGCCGACTGGGCTTACGCCATTTCCGCAGGCATGCGGCAACGCGCCATCGTGCCGGCCATCGCAGGGTTGCTGCTCGGCTATGTCGTCATCACGTTGGTCGTCGCCGGTGGTGTGGGCGCGTTGGTCGCGCAGGTGCCGATGGTGCTGACCGTTCTCACCTATGTCGGTGCCGCCTATCTGATCTGGCTCGGTGCGAACGCCATCGTCCGCCCGTCGGCACCTGACGTGAATGCCACGCAGGTTCAGTCGACGCCAGCGCGCTGGGTCACGCAAGGGCTGGCGGTCAGCGGTCTGAATCCCAAGGCGCTGCTGCTATTCCTCGCCTTGCTGCCTCAGTTCACGAGCCAAAGCGGTACGTTGCCGATCGAAGGGCAAATTGCGGAGTTGGGCATCGTCCACATGCTGAACTGTCTGGTCGTCTATTCCGTGGTGGCGCTCGGCGCAAAGCTGGTGCTCCGATCCCGGCCTGCATTCGCGCGAACCATGAGCCGCCTGTCCGGCATCGCCATGATCGCCGTCGCGCTCGTCCTCATCGCAGAGCAAGTGCCCGTCCAGATATGACGAAGGCGCGCCGCGGAGTTGCGGCACGCCTTCGTTTCCTACGTTGCATCTGAACGCAGCAGCACTGCGTCAGTGACTTCCCCCCAGATACGCGGCGCGCACCTTGTCGTCGTTACGAAGACTCTCCGCCGGGCCGTGCACGGAGATGCTGCCGTTCTCCAGCACGTAGCCATAGTCGGCCACAGCCAGTGCAGCGGCGGCGAACTGCTCCACGAGGAGCATCGTCACGCCTTCCGCTTTCAGGTTGCTGATGATGCGGAACACCTCGTCGACCAGAATCGGCGCCAGGCCCATCGACGGCTCGTCGAGCAGCACGATGTCCGGGCGCAGCATGACCGCACGGGCCATCGCCAGCATTTGCTGCTCGCCGCCAGAGAGTGTCCCCGCCAACTGATTGCGACGTTCCTTCAGGCGCGGGAACAAGTCCATCGCGCGGTCAAGATCCGCCGCCACGTCGCCGCGCGGGCGGCTGCCGGTCAGACGCGGAAACGCGCCCAGCCGCAGATTGTCCGTCACCGACATCGTGGCGAACACGCGACGCCCCTCCGGTGAATGCGCCAGCCCAAGCTTCGCGATGCGATGCGAATCCAGCCCGTCGATACGCTTCTCGCCGAGCGTGATTTCGCCCGACGACGGCTTGATCATGCCGGACACGGCACGCATGGTGGTCGTCTTGCCCGCACCGTTCGAGCCGATGAGCGTGACGACCTGACCGCCCGGCACATCGATATCGATGCCGTGCAGCACCTGCACCTTGCCGTATCCCGCTTGCAGATTACGAATGGAAAGCATTGTGGTTCCGTTTATCCGTTTATCCGTCTATCCCGGTCAGTGCGCGGTCGATGCGCCGCCCAGATACGCCTCGATCACCTTCTCGTCGGCCTGAATCTGCGCGGGCAGCCCTTCGGCAATCTTCTGTCCGAAGTCCAGCACCGACACCGTCTGGCAGGTGCTCATCACCACGTCCATGTGGTGCTCGATCAGAATCACCGTGATGCCGTGATCGCGAATCTTGCGAATGATGGCGAGCAACTCGCGAATGTCAGGTGCCGTCAGACCAGCCGCCGGTTCGTCGAGCAACAACAGACGCGGATCGAGCGCGAGTGCGCGGGCGATTTCGAGCAGACGCTGCTTGCCGTACGGCAGGTTGCGCGCCTCCTCGTCAGCGAGCGACGCCAGCCCCACGAACTCCAGCAGACGCATGGCACGCGCACGTGCACCGTCTTCTTCGCGCTTGTAACGCGGCAGACGCAGCGAGACGTCGACCAGCGTCGAATGGAACGTGTGATGCAGACCGACCAACACGTTTTCGAGCGCCGTCATCTCACCGAAGAGCTGCACGTTCTGGAACGTACGCGCCACGCCCGAGAGCGCAATGTCGGCGGACGTGCGTCCGGCCAGCGACTCGCCCGCGAACTCGATGCTCCCCGCCGTGGGCACATAGATGCCCGTCAGCACGTTCATCATCGTGCTCTTGCCCGAACCGTTCGGGCCGATCAGGCCGTGAATCGTGCCTCGCTTGACCGTCAGGTCGACCTGATTGAGCGCCTTCAGGCCGTCGAACTGCATCAGCAACTGACGCACCTTCAGCAATTCCTCCGGACCGCTGGCCGCCGCCATGAGCACCGGGTCGTTGCTGCTGGCAGCCGTTTCGTCCACTTGCGTGGCCGACACCGTGAGCGTGCGGCGACGATGCAGCACGCGCGAGCGCAGGAAGCCGATGATGCCGTCCGGCAGGTAGTACACGACGAACAGGATCATCAGACCGAAGATCGTCAGACGCCAGTCGGTGATGCTGTCGCGCCACCAGGTCACACCGGCCAGTGCGATGGTGCCGATCACCGGCACAGCAGCCTTGGCGAGCGTAGTCCGACCGCGTGCGACGGCTGCGACCGCTGCCACCGTCGTCACGGCAGCGATGGCCGACGCGACAATGCGGAAGATGTTGATGTCGTCGAGCAACTGCGGCAGCAACACGATGATCGCCGCGCCCAGCAGCGAACCGCTGCGCGTCTTGCGTCCACCCATGATGACGGCCAGCAAGAACAGAATCGTCAGCTCGAAGTTGTACGTGTTCGGCGAGATGTACTGCTCGGAGTAGGCGTAAAGGCTGCCGGCAAGACCGGCGAACCCAGCGCTGATCACGAACGCGTACACCTTGTAGCGATACACCGACACGCCCATACAGTCCGACGCCACCGGCGAATCGCGCAACGCTTCGAACGCGCGACCGAGGTGTGACTTCAGAATGCGGTGGGCCACGAGCATGCTCAACAGCAGCAGCACGGCGACGATCCAGTAGTACTCGACCTCGTCGATCGGATGACCGCCGATGACCGGCTTCGTGAGCTTGATGCCCATCGGACCGGACGTCAGGAAATCCATCTCGTTGATCAGGATCTGGATGATCGTGCCGAAGGCCAGCGTCACCATCGCCAGATACGGCCCGATCACGCGCAAAGCTGGCAGTGCGAGCACTGCGCCGAAGGCCGCAGTGATCAGAATTGCGGCAGGCAGTGCGAGCCAGAGCGAAAGTCCCAGCTTGGCGAAAAACACACCGGCAACGTAGGCGCCGATGCCAAACAGGCCCGCATGGCCCAGCGACACCTGCCCCGTGTAACCCACGACGATGTCCAGCCCGAAGAGCAGGATCGCGTAGATCATGATCGTCTCGATCATGTGGATGTAATACGGGTTGCCGATGGCCAGAGGAAAGCCGAATAGCGCGACGATGCCGAGTACGGCAGCGATCTTCGTCAACGCGCGCGTGCCGCCGAGATCGCCGGCCCCGCGTGCAGTGGAGGTCTGTGCGGTCATGGTTACACCTTCTTGATGGCGGTCTTGCCGAACAGGCCTGCCGGCTTCACAGCCAGCACGAGCAGCAGCAGTACGAGACCCGGCACGTCTTTGTAGCCGGTCGAAATGTAGAACGCGGTCGTGGTTTCGGCCACGCCGAGGATCACGCCACCGACGAGCACGCCCATGCCGCTCGACAGACCCCCGATGATCGCCACGGCGAATGCCTTGAGGCCGAGCACTGCCCCCATCGTGGCACCGGTCAGCGTGAGCGGTGCGACCAGCACGCCCGCAAACGCAGCGGCCATCGACGACAGCGCGTACGAGAACGTAATCACCAGACTGGTGTTGATGCCCATGAGCCCGGCGGCGTCGCGATCGTTCGCGGTAGCGACCACGGCCTTGCCGTAGATCGAGCGACGGTTGAAGAACTCGACGGCGGCCATCATGAGCAGCGCGCCCACGACCACCAGCAGTTCCATCGGCAGCACGTTCGCGCCGAGCAGATTGATCGGGGCTTCGGGCAGCGGCGACGGGAATTTGAGGTCGTCACGGCCCCAGAGGTTTTCCGCGACGTTCTTGAAGATGATGCCCAGCGCAATGGTCGACATGATCCAGCCGAATTCCGACTTGATCCGCAAGGCGGGTTTCACGCCGATGCGTTCGACGAATGCGCCTTGCACGAGACCGAACAGACAGACGATGGGAATCATCAGCCAATAATTCAGCCCGAGGGTGTCGACGAGCGTCAGGCCGACCAGCGCGCCGAGCATCAGCGCTTCGCCCTGGCCGAAGTTCAGGGTGCCGGAAGTCGCAAACGTCAGTTGGTAACCGAAGGCGATCACGGCGTAGATCATCCCCAGCGCGATACCGCTGTAGATGAGTTGAATCAGGATGGTCATGCGGTCCTCTCTCGCGAGTGCGAGCCTACGAGCGATGCTCGGGAGGCATTCGGTACTTGTGCCGCACACCGGTCCCGAGTGCCGGCGGCAGGCGACAGTTGCGTGAAGACGGCACGCGCGCCCCGCGCGGAGGCCCCGAAGCCAGTGGCTCGGGACAGAGGCGGAAGAGGCGACGCGCGCCGTCGTTCACCCGTCATGGCTGCAACGGCAGCCTTGGGCGGAGGTCGGCTTACTTGGAGGCCGTCGTGCCCGCCTTCTCGCGGACCTTGCTGCCGGCCTTCAGATCGCTGTCGTAGGCATACACGACACGACCGCCCTTCACTTCGCCGAACACCGGAATGTTGGCCGTGATGGCGTCGTGATCGTCATGCGTGAACGGACGATCGTAGGTCGTGACCACGCCTTCGACCGGCGCCTTCAGGTCTTCCAGTGCTGCGCGCACTTTCGGGCCGTCCGTGCTGTTGGCCTGCTTCATGGCCGCCGCCAGCAGGTAGATCGAGTCGTAGCCCTGCGCAGCCGAAACCGCCGAGTCGATGCGGTTGTTCTTCGGCTTGAACATGGCCAGATAGCCGTCGATGAAGGCCTTGCGCTTGGGCGTGTTGGGTTCCTGAATGAACGTCTGCGGCATGCGTGCGCCTTCGCCGTTCGCGCCCGAGTTGTCGATGTAGTTCGCCATCGCGAGCGTCCAGCTACCGACGATCGGCAGCTTCCAGCCGAGCTTGCCCATGCCGTTGGCGATCTGCGCCAGTTCCGGGCCGATACCGTACGTGAGGATCACGTCGGCGCCAGCCTGCTTGGCCTTGAGCAACTGGGCCGTCATGTCGACGTCCTTGATGTTGAACTTCTCGACGGCCACCGGTGTGATGCCCTTGGCTTTGAGCGCCTTTTCCAGATCCTCACGACCGAGCTGACCGTAGTTGGTCGAGTCGGCGAGAATCGCGGGTTTCTTGAAACCGCGACGCGTGATCGCTTCTTCTACGATCATCGGCGCCTGAATGCTGTCCTTGGCCGAGTTGCGGAAGACGTAGTTGTCCGGGTACTGAGGCGGCTTGAACTGGTCGGTAATCACCGTGCCCGTCGCCACGTTGTTGAACACCGGAATTTTGGCATCCTGATAAAAACGCTGCGACGCGAGCGCCACGCCGGTGTTGATGTAACCGACGGTGGCCACCACCTTTTCCTTGTTGATCAGTTCCTGCGCGACTTGCACGCCGCGCTCGTTCTTGGCTTCTTCGTCGCGCTCGACGAGCTGGATCTGACGGCCGAGCACGCCGCCCGACTTGTTGATCTCCGCAGCGGCAAGACGCACGCCGTCGCGCATGGAAACGCCCATCGACGACGAGCCGCCGGTGAACGGGCCGGACACGCCGATCTTGATCGGATCGGCCGCAATGGCCATCGAGGCGGACAGGGCGAACGCGACGGCGCCAGCCATGAGCTTGAATCGGAATTGCATAAGGGTCTCCTTCGGTGCGATGCGTTTCGATATGACGCTTTTTTGCTGCGATTTCCTTGGTGTCGCAGGCCCTGCCGTGGATGCGCGAATCCCGGGATGTCTCCCCCCCGTCGCACCGCCCCGGTCCTTGTAATTCGTGTCAGGGCGATACCGTCATGCACGCGTCGAACGACCAACCTAGCGCGCCGATTATGTGATCGCTGAGTTTCGCCCGCAAAGGCGGGAATACCCCTACGGGGACGCGGGTTTGCGCCCCGTTATCGCCATTTGGCGCGGGTTTCCAAGGGGTTTTGGGTCACGCGCCCATGTACGGCGCGTGTCAGGAGAACGGCACGGAGTGCCAAAGAGTTCGACTCGTATGACGGGTCGTAAGCGAGTTGTAAGCGAAGGCGATTATTCAGCGCGCAGGCGACGCGCGATCGACACACCCGACGCGCCCGACGCCCCAGACGCCCCAGACGCGCTACTCGCCCGGCGCGACCACTTCGCGGGTACCGTTGCGCCCCATCGGGGTGACAAGTCCGGCCGCTTCCATCTGCTCGATCAGACGTGCCGCCCGGTTGTAGCCGATGCGCAATTGCCGCTGCACGGCGGAAATCGACGCGCGTCGCGAATTCAGCACGAAGGCCGCCGCTTCGTCGTACAGCGGATCGGCTTCGGCGTCGCCCGCCGTGTCGCCGAACAGATCGGCGGACGCTGCGTCGGCCGGATCGCCGGCGAGAATGGCCTCGTCGTAGTCCGGCTCGCCGTACTGCTGCCAGTGCTGCACCACCCGGTGCACTTCGTCATCGGCGACGAACGCGCCGTGTACACGTTGCGGATACCCCGTGCCCGGCGGCAGGAACAGCATGTCGCCCTGCCCCAGCAACGACTCTGCCCCCATTTGATCGAGGATCGTGCGCGAGTCGATTTTGGACGAGACCTGGAAGGCAACCCGCGTCGGAATGTTCGCTTTGATGAGACCCGTGATGACGTCGACCGACGGACGCTGCGTCGCCAGAATCAGGTGGATACCGGCGGCACGCGCCTTCTGGGCCAGACGTGCGATCAGTTCTTCGATCTTCTTGCCCGCCACCATCATGAGGTCGGCCAGTTCGTCGATGACCACGACGATGAACGGCAGGCGACCCAGCGGCTCGGGTGCGTCCGGCGTCAGCGAGAACGGGTTGCTGACCTTATCCCCAGCGGCGCTCGCGGCATCGATCTTGTCGTTGTAGCCAGCCAGATTGCGCACGCCAAGCGCCGACATCAGCCGGTAGCGCTTCTCCATTTCGCCCACACACCAGTTCAGCGCATGCGCGGCTTGCTTCATGTCGGTGACGACCGGTGCCAACAGATGCGGAATGCCGCCGTAGACCGACAGTTCCAGCATCTTCGGATCGATCATGATGAGGCGAACGTCGTCCGGTGTCGCCTTGTAGAGCAGCGACAGGATCATGGCATTCACCGCCACCGACTTGCCGGAGCCGGTGGTGCCGGCCACGAGCAAATGCGGCGCGCGTGCCAGATCCGCCACGATCGGCTCTCCCGTGATGTCCTTGCCCATCGCCAGCGCGAGACGCGAGCGATGCGTGTCGAATACCGGTGCGGTCAGAATTTCCGAAAGTCGGATCATCTGACGCTGTGCATTCGGCAGTTCCAGCCCCATACACGTCTTGCCGGGGATCGTCTCGACCACGCGGATGGACGTGACACCCAGCGCGCGCGCCAGATCCTTCATGAGACCGACGACCTGTGCGCCGCGCACACCGACCGCAGGCTCCACTTCGAAGCGCGTGATGACCGGTCCGGCGGATGCGCCGACGACCGTCACCGGTACCTTGAACTCGGCAAGGCGCTGCTCGATCAGTTGGCTCACTGCGGCGAGCGCTTCGTCCGAGACGACATTGGCATGGTCGCTGGCCGTGGCCGGTGCCAGCAGGTCCACGGCAGGCAAGTCGTAGTCGATGGCGACACGCGGCGGCGGCAGCTCGTAAGGCGTGTCTGCGGTGAAGCTTGCCGTTTGCATCGCCGTGGAAGGCGCTGCACCGAAGGGGGCTGACGACGCCATGGGTGCGGCACCGAACGACGGGATCGCGGGGATCACCGGCGTGGCTGGCAGCACGTGTTCAGGCGCGGGCTGTGCGAGTGACGTCGTATCGTCCGACGTCAGCGGCAACCCATCCGCCCTCGCCCACGTGCCATCGGCACGCAGAACGTAATGTGGCTTCGAGGAAGGTTCATGCGCTTCGTCGATGTCCGATGGCATGACACCTTCAGCAACGTCGAAAGGTGGAAGTGCCTCGTCTTCATCCGAGGCTTCGGTGACAACCTCCGCCGATGCGACAGCGGCTTCTGCGACGACCGTCTGAGTTGCAGGTGCCGTGACGACAGAGTCGTACGCCTCCACACTCGCCAGCACATCCGCAAAGACGAACGGACGCGGCGGCACAGCGGACGGCATCGCTGCGCCGGCGGCCGGAGCGACCGGCTGCCGCAGTGGCATCAGCGGCGGCAAATTGAGGACTTCCGCGGGCGTCAGCGGCGCAACGGTCGGCGGCGTAGGTAGCGTAGGCGGCTCAGCCACGACGACCTCAGCTGACGCTGCCAGCGCAGGAAGCTCAGGGACCGTAGTGTCGAGATCGCTATCGAGCGGCGTCGACATCGCGTCGTGCGTCGTCACCGCGTCCGTGACCTCGACCGGTTCAGGTGGCTGCGCCGGCGCCTGCGCGCCACTGGCGTCAGGCGATGCCCAGTCTCGCAAATCGCGCAGCAATGCCTCCGCTTCCTGGCGCAGCGCCATCATCGCGTCGATCCTTGCCTGCTCGGCCACGCGCGCAGCCTCTCGCGCAGCTTCCTGTTCAGCCAGCATCTCCGGGCTCGGGCCTTCGGGCACCGGCTCGGCAGATGGTTCCGCAACGTCGTTGACCGACCAGTCGATGGGCGAAAACTCGGCAACGTCGGACGCCAAAGGGACAGCGGCATCGGCCGCCGACCATGAGGCCGCGCCACGCATGACGGGCGTTGCCGGCGTGACAGGGGCAGCCGGTGTCGACGCTGTGACCGTCGTTGCACGCTGCGTCAAGCCCTCATCGCCAGCCACAGACGCCATCGGCGATGTCGTCGACGTCGGCGCTTGCGGACGCGGCGGTGCACCACGCGGCGGAATGTCTTCGAGGCCCAACTGCGGCTTGCGGAACGGACTGTGCACGACCGTGCCGCGCAGGTGCGCGGGGGCCATGCCGACAGGGCGACGATAGCCGGTCGCGCCTGGCGTCGATGCGGAATCCTGCAGTCCGGAAGACGGGGTCGGATGCGAAGCCGTCGACGACGGCGGCACGGCCGGTCGCGGCTCGCGAGGCACCATGCCCGGTTCGGCGCGCACAAATTCCGTCGTCCGCAGCGCTTCGCCACGACTCAGTTTTGCGGAATACGCACCACGCGGGAGAGCGGTGCGCGTCGCTGCACCCGTTGCAGCAGCAGCGCTACCCGATGACGCGACCGCACCGGCAGCACCCACTGCCACCGCAACCACCGGCGTTGTACGCCCGACCGCAGTCCCCTTCCCTGCCGGACGCGTCGCCGTACTCGCGGCAAACGTCGGCTCGGCACGCGGCGCACCGCGCGTGGTCAGCGGTGGCGGTTGCATGGCATCCAGACGCGCACGCTCTTCGTCGGACAGCTTCCAGCGCGGTTGTGCCGCCAGACCACGACGACGCGGCACCGGCTCTTCGATCAGACTGCCGACGTTGTGGTGACCCTGTCCAACCGTCGGCGTGTAACTGCCGCGCTCGCCACGGTCACTCGTGTCGAACGACATCTGGGACAAACCGCGGACCGGCTCACGCGCGCCGGTATCGAAACGAGATTCCCGCGAGTCCCGCGCATCGCGCGGCTCGAACGCAGCGGCATCGTCCTCGTCATCGGCCGATGGGCGACGCGAGAACATGCCCCACCAGGTGGTGCCAAAGACAAGCGGAAGAGAAAAGAGGAGGACGAAGCCGGAGAGACCCATGGCAAGCGTGCCGCCGAGCGCGACGCTCAAACCGTGGGAGAGCGATTGACCGATGCTGCCACCGGCGGAGTTGCCGTCGCCGCCCGTCAGCGCAGCCAGCGTGGCGCTGGACACCATCGCCAGCGGAACGCCAAGCAGCATACGGAGCGTGCCGGGGCCGAAGATGCGTATCTCACCGCCAAGCAGACCCCGTACGCCAGGCCAGCACAGTGCCAGCAACCAAAACGTCGACAGTCCGAACCAGCCAAACCCCATAATCGCTCATTGCTTCAGGAAAACCCGGAGAGCGATTGTAGCAGGTAGGCCACCGCGCGGCGGCCCTGCGCACGGACTTTTGCGCATCATGCGTGCCAAGGCGTGTGCCGCATCGCACGCATGATGTGTCCGGCAGACCTCAGAAGGCAGAAGGCAGAAGTCAGATGACAGACAGCAGATGCCACGCGTCAGGCGTGACCGTGCGTTCCCGTCGGACGCAGGGACGGCGCACCATCGGCAGGTACGCTGTCGAGCGTTGCGACCGGCACCGCCTCGTCGGGCACGACCAGGCTCAGATTCCGGCGACGCAGCGAACGCCAGTCGACCTTGGCGAAAATGTCCTCGCCCAGCGCGCTCGTACGCGAGAGGTTCTCGACGCGCACGCCACGCGCGCGCAATACGTTAGCGGCCAGCCGGAATGACGGTTCGATCAACGTCGCAAATTCGTCGTCCAGACGGGTCGGCGCACGGGTTTGCATCGTCTCGTAAAAGCGCGGGGTCGCTGCGGCGTCGCGCAGATCCAGCCCATGCATGTACATCTCGGTGAAACCTAGCCATGTCGCGACTTGCAGCGCAAAGTACGCGACCGTGCCGCCGTGGAAAAAGCCGTTATCGATGTCGAAGCTGAAACCCAGTCGGCTCTCGTCGCCGAAGAACGCCGCGCTCGCCGAGACCTGCGGGTCTGCGCGCAGCGTCTGCGTCGTGCGGGCCGCTTCAAGCCCACGCTTGAAAATGTCGTCCACGAGATAGAAGCGGCAGCCGAAGGCGGACATCGGGAACATATCCAGCAAACGCGCCAGCACGACCGGCGTGACGAACAGCACCAGATCGCGCGCCACGATACGGCGCGCCAGATCGGGACGCTGGCGCACGAAGCCCGCGTCGAGAATGCAGTAGTAATTGAATTTGACGGGCGCGCGTTCAGTCAGCGCGATGGCCCCGTTCACGCCCATGACGTGATGCATCGGCAACGCGTCGTAGTCGATGTCGGCAACTGACGGACCGCTGGCGATGATGTGGCAAGGCAGCCGGCGCAGGCGTTGCAGCTCGGCGCGACGCGCGAGCGGCACATTACGTCCGCGCCAGGTGAATCGTTCGATGGCCCCCATCGCATCGCGCGCGATCTGCGCGTGCGGCCACAGGCGTTCGTTATGGCGCCACTTTGCCGAATGACTGAAGCGGTAGGCAAGTTTGAGGAATGTCGAGAGCATTGTCGTTGTTCTTGGTTAGGTGTTCTGGTTGCGCCGCGCTCACCTCACGGTGGTACGGTCCTAACCCCGTTCGTATCGCGTGTCGGTCGATTGCCGAGCGCCTGTGAGCCGACTGCACACCCGCGACTCCCCTGTCTCGCGGTATAGCTCACGATGCCATGGAGACCTGGCTCCATCACGTCGATGCACAAATTCTGCCATTTCGACTTCGTGCCGGACAAGATTTATTCCAGTTGGAATTCTTACGTCGAGTTACCTTTGAGGGCCGTTTTCGAACGACATGCTTGACAGCGAGATCCCCGTTCCATGCGGGTTTCCAGCACGTTACGTGTGACAAGACAGCGAAGGAAAGGAAATTCGGCGAGAAATAGAGCATTGTGCGAAATGCACACAATGCGCAGCACACTTCTGCGATTGATGCGTCGCGCGTAAGCGTCGTCAAGAGGGAATTGGCGAAGTATCGGCGGCCGCCTCACGCACACGCAAAGCGGCCGGCGTCCGACAAAACGATCAGTGCAGCGCCGAACTCGTGCCGGGGCGTCGGTAAAACGATTGCTCCAATTCACCGAGTAACGTCGCCAGTTGCGGATCGCGAATGAAGCTTGCGGCGGAGTCGGCGGCGAGGATCGCTTCAGGCGTTTGCGGCCTGGCGATGAGAAAGCCCTGCACGTAGTCGACGCCTAGCTCGGAGAGCGCTTCGAGCGTTGCGGCGTCTTCGACCCACTCCGCCACGCTGCGAATGCCGAGGTTCTTGGCGAGCGCCACGATGGCCTCGACGATGGCCAGATTGGCCGGGTGCCCCGCCATGCTCTTGACGAACGCGCCGTCGATCTTGATCGCGTCGACCGCAAGGTCCTTAAGATAGGAAAACGAACTGAAGCCCGCGCCGAAGTCGTCGAGCGCGATGCGCCCGCCCAGCTGGTGGATGCGGTCGACGAAGCGTCGCGTATTGTCCAGATCGTGCAACGCGACCGTCTCGGTGATTTCGATGCACAGCAGCCCCACCGAACGCTCGTGCGCGGCCAGCGTCGCGAAGATATCCCGCACGAAATGCTCGTCGTTGAGCGACGCCCCCGAGAGGTTGACGCAAACGAAGCGCGTCTTGGACAACTGATCCCGATGCGTATCGATCCACGCCAACGTATTCGTGAGCACCCATTTGTCGATCATGCCGATGGTGCCGTTCTCTTCGGCCGCGCTGATGATGCGCGACGCCGGCACGATATTGCCGTCGGAATCGCGCATGCGCAGCAGCACTTCGAAGTTCAGCGAGTCGCCCGGCGATGCCATCTCCATAATCGGCTGCATTTCCAGGAACAACGTGTTGGGCGTGAGGCCGGCGTCGAGCGCATCGATCAGACGCAACTCTGCCAGACGCTCCCGGAACGCCGCCGCGCCGCGTTCGTAGACCACCAGCTCGCGACGGCTCTTCTTCGCCTCACGGCACGCCCGGTCGGCAGACGAAATCGCGTCGGGCACACGCATGTCGGTCGTCAATTCGATGACACCGGCCGACGCGCGCACCTGAAACGCCCGCTCTCCGATCTGATACGGCTCCCCGGCGATGGCGTCCACCAGCCGTCGCGCCACCGCCGCCGCTTCCTTGATGGTGGCGTCGCGGAAGACCACGATGAACTCGTCACCGCCAGTACGTCCCACGCTCTGTTCCGTCGACAACCGCGCACGCATCCGGTCGCAGGCCTGACGCAGCACCTCGTCGCCCGCAGCATGCCCGAACAGATCGTTGACGAGCTTGAAGCGATCCAGATCGAGATACGCCAGCGCCGCCGGACGCGCGTCCGAGAGCGTCCGGATGGCTTCGCCCAGCGATTTTTCGATGCCGCGCCGGTTCGAGACGCCCGTAAGCGGGTCGTTCTCCGCCAGATAGCGCAATTGCTCCATCGTGCGGGCACGTTCCGTAATGTCCTGCAAGGACCCTTCGATACGCCCGTCGGAGAAAATCGCCTTGACGAGGTAACGGCTGATGCGCCCGTCGTCGCGAGGCAACGAGAGGATTTCAAGCTCGGACTCATCGCTGTGCTGGGCGACGTCGAGCAGCATGCGCCACGTGCTCTGACCGAAGTACTGGTCCCAGCGGAACGTGCGTCCCTCGGTGTTGGGAATGCCGAGCATGGTGTGCAGCGCCGCGTTGCCCCGCACGAACACCCCCTGATCGTTCAGCGTAAACAGGCCGACCGGCGTCACGTCGTAAGCATTGCGCAGCTCGGTCTGGGCTTCGAGTTTGCCCTTGTGTTCCAGACGCATCTGCTCGGCAATCGCCAGCGCGGCCATCAGGCTCGAGAACAGCGCAGCCGTCACGCTGTTGAGCGCCGACGACAACGCGCGCGCATTGAAGGCGGCGGCGATGACCTCGGAGAACGTCGCGAACAGAACGATGGCCAGCGACGCGCTGTACCAGACCGCCACACGAGAACGCGTGAGCACCAGAATGCGCACGAGCAGCACCAGCACGATCACGATGCCCAGCGCCGCCACGGCCCACAGCACCGGAATGAAGTGCGCGTACGGCAACGCAATCGCCGCGCAGCAGAGCACCACACCCGCCCATTGCAGCACCATCACCATCCAGCGCAGGCCGATCAGGCGCAGTTCCTTCTTGAATAGCTGGGTGAACAGCGAATAGGTCAGCACGTAGTAAATGGCAAACGTCGCCTTGCGTACCAGCGCGTCCCAGTCCATCGGAATGGCGCGCTCCAGCCACTGCGTGTCCGCGCCGAGCGAGTTGGCGGCAAGTCGCAGGTTGCCGATCAGCCAGGCGGCGAACAGCACATACAACCATTCCTTGTTGATGATGGCGGTGACGAGCACGAACGCCGAGAGCGTCAGCAGACCGCCTTCGAGCAAACCGTTACTGCGATGGAATTCCTTCTCCGAGATGCGCAACTCGGGCCCAGGCCACGCGACGAGCGTCAGATGCGCAGGGCCGGAGAACGTGCCCTGACACAGCAGTGTGACCGGCTCGACCAGATGACCGAGGTCGATCGCGAAGCCCGCCTTCGACATGCGAATCGCGCCGCTGACATCGCCGCGGTCGGCACGACCGATCGCCGGTGTGTCGGGGCTTCGCCAGCAGGCAAGCGTCTGCGCGTGCCGCGAGGGAAATTCGATGACGGTTCGCTCCTGCCCGCCGACCGGCGGCACGGAAAACCGGAACCACACTGGCGCTTCGGACAGATGCGTGCTGAATTGCTGCACCAGCGGCGCGCGCTCCAGCGCACCCTGTGCCATCGGCGGATTGAACGTCGCAGGAAAATCGCCCTGCGCCTGAAAACTCACCGGGGTGGCACCGCGCACGGCGTACTGACTTTCCTGGAACATGAGCACGATGCCGGACAGCAGCATGATCGCTGCGGGCACCGCGTAAAGGGAAATGCTGCGAAAGAGTTCGTCGAGCCGGGCCGTGATGCGCCAACGGCGCCGCGTGCCGGTGAGTTCGCTCAACTCATCGGAGAAATCGTTCGTGTTACGGCCGTCGTCGCGCTCGTTGCCGAGTTCCCCCGCCATATGACTTTTGTGCCCTTATCTCGTTGGTCGCCCCCGTGTTGATCCCCGGACAAGGCGAGCATCGAAGCCCGCCTCTCCGGTCGGGCCGGCCCTGTCCCGTGCCGCCGTCTTCCGGCGGGCACGGGCAGGTGTCTCTCGCCCGTCCTACGCGTTACCGCCGTCGTGCAATGAACTGCCTGTTGCAATCGACGGGATAACGTTATTTCGAATAACGGCATTACACCGCCAGGCTGTAGCCTGCTGCTACGCATCGTACCTCGTCGGCACCAAAAGATAAATCCCGCAAATGCGCGCCAACACTGGCTTCAACCGGCACTGACCCGCCGTCGTTCCGCGCTTGCCCAACCTCCCCTTCGCCCGGCATGCCGAGACGCAAGTCGGGGTGATGGGTCAGGCACATATAGGCAAACAACGGGTGACCTGCCGACTGCCAGCGCGTGCGTGCCTGCGCCACATCCAGCGCCAGCACCCGATGCCCGATGCCGCCGACATGCGCCATCGGGATCAGACCCTGCGCAGGGAAGACGTCGGCAAACATCAGCGCTTCGTACTGCCGATGCAGCGGCGGGCGTGCCGTAATCACCATCCAGTCGATGCCCGAGACCAGGCAGTACTGATAGAACGCCTTGAAAAGCGCGGTCTTGACGACTCGCCCCACCGGCCCCGCCACCACGCCAAGACGTGTGGCTTCCGCCAGTGCGGTGCTGTCGAGCCATTCGGGCAACGGTGCGGAATCCTCAAGATGCAATGCCTGATAGCGATTGGTCTGGATCCGCATCGTGCCGAGCACCGCACCATCGAGCCGGGCGCGCGCCACCAGCACAACGGAGCCCGGCTCCCGGTCGCTGACCTCCGGCTCGGTCAGCGTTGCCGCAAGCTCAGGCAGATGGCGGCCATAAGCCGCCTGGCGCATGGCAACGGCGTCGCGCAACGACGACTCGTCGCTTGCGATGGTGACGACAAACGGCAGACGTTCTTCGCGCAGCGCCCCGATGCCGGGCGTGGCGGATACGGCGGCCCGGGCAGTCGCCGGTGACGAAGCAAGATTGAGGTTCCCGGCCGGCCGGTCTGCATGGGTAATCGAAAGGACATCTGAAGCTTGTGCAAGGTCAAACATGATTGACACTCCTTAAGGTCAATGAAAGGGCGGGTGCCGTGCACGGGCGTTGTCGCCGGTGCATCGCACAATTCCTTTCTTGACCCGCCGAGGCGAAGTGTCAAGTGCTTATTTTCGTTAGGTTTTTCACAGTTTGACGGTACGGCTTCGCCTGCCCGTCGGTTCGTCCTGCCAACCGCCCGGGAACCCCCGTCGCGCCGTATGAAACGCCCCATCACCCGGCGTCCCCGCCCTTGCCTTCCCATCCATTTGTCACCTATTTGCGACAGTTGCCGTCCGGAGAAAGACTCTGGCAAAATGCTAAACCTGTTTACTAATTTGCCGAACCGACGCGGCGTGCCGCTGCACCGCTTGACGTCGGCCGGCGATCGACCACGACATTCCACACATGCCGAAAATCGACTGGTCTTCCCGGTTTGGCACGCTGGTGCATGACACGGCACGGGTCTATTCGCGCCTGTTCGACCGGCGCGCCCGGGGTAATTTCGATCTGACGCGCGCCCAATGCCGCGTACTGGTGATGTTGCATCGCTATGGCGTGCAGACGCAGGCCGAACTCGCCGAGCGCATGGAACTCACGCCGATGGCACTCGTGCGCCTGCTGGACCGTCTGCGGGAAAAGGGACTGGTGCGTCGCGAGCGCGATCCCAAGGATAAACGCGCCCATCTGCTCTATCTGACGGACGACTCCGAAGCCAAGATCGACACGATCGTCGCCTTCGCCAACGTCACGGAACGTGAGGCGCTCGCCGATCTCACGCCCGCGGAGCGCGCTGAGCTGTCCCGACTGCTCGGCAAAGTGTTGGCCAATCTGACGCGCGCCGAGGCGGAATGCCCGGCACCGGTGCGTCGACGTGAGGAGGCAGATCCGGAGTAGACGGCGCAGAACACGGCAGCAGGAGGAAGCAAGAGGAGACGGGCGCGATTCCAGCGCTGAGCGACACATAACAACGTCGGGCACGAGCAGAACGACGATCTACCAGAGGAATTACCGTGGCATCCCCCAAAATGGCTGACGACCCGGGCAAACACCGGGCGCTCGTCAGCGTGTCCGTCATGCTGGCAACGGTGTTGCAGACACTCGACAGCACCATCGCCAACGTTGCACTGCCCCACATGCAAGGCAGTCTGGCGGCATCGCAGGACTCGATCACATGGGTTCTGACGTCCTATATCGTGGCCGCCGCCATCGCCACGCCGCTCACCGGCACGCTGTGCGCGCGCTTTGGACGCCGACGCGTCTTCCTGTGGTCCGTCGCAGGCTTCACCATCGCCTCCGCGCTGTGCGGCATGGCGCACTCGCTTACCGAGATCGTGGCAGCGCGTCTGTTTCAGGGGATCTGCGGCGCAGCACTGGTGCCACTCTCGCAAGCGACCATGCTCGACATCAACCCGCCGAGCAAACACGGCTCGGCGATGGCCGTCTTCGGCATGGGTGTCATGGTGGGACCGATTCTCGGACCATCGCTCGGCGGTTGGCTCACCGACAGCTACAACTGGCGCTGGGTGTTCTACATCAACCTGCCCATCGGGCTGATCGCCTTCCTCGGCATTGCTGCCTATCTGAAGGAGCCGCCGGAACAGAAGGCGGGTAAGTTCGACGCGCTAGGCTTCGTCACACTGGGTCTTGCCATCGGTCTGCTGCAACTTCTGCTCGACCGGGGCGAACAGCAGGACTGGCTGAATTCGACGGAAATCTGGCTGGAGATGCTGGGCGCGATCATCTGCTTCGCGTACTTCATCGTTCACACATGGACAGCGGGCGAGCACTCGTTCTTCAACCGCGCACTGCTGCGCGACCGGAATTTCAATACGGGCGTCGTCTACATTTTCGTGGTCGGCATCATTCTCTACGCCACGCGGGCCCTGCTCCCGCCCATGCTGCAAAGCCTGTTCGGCTACCCCGCGATCCTGACCGGGCTCGTCACCGCCCCTTCGGGCGCAGGCACGATGGCCGCCATGCTGATCGTCGGGCGACTGGTCGGCAAGGTCGACGTTCGCTACCTACTGGGTTTCGGCTTCGCGCTGACCGCCTATTCGCTCCACATGATGGCCGGTTACTCGCTGACGCTGAGTCCGTCGGACATTGTCTGGCCGGGCGTGATTCAGGGCTTCGGGCTGGGTTTCGTGTTCGTGCCGCTCACAACCGTCACGTTCGCCACGCTCCCCGGCCAGTTCCGCGCGGACGGGGCAGCGATTTACAGTCTGTCGCGCAACATCGGCAGCAGTATCGGCATCTCGGTCGTGCAGACGCTGCTCACGCAGAACACGCAGGTCAACCATGCGGTGCTGTCAGAACGCATCACGCCGTTTACACAAGGCGTCGAAACGTATGTGCAAACGTATGGGGCCGCCGCAATGGCTGCACTCAACGCGGAGGTAACGCGTCAGGCGGCGATGATCGCCTATCTCGACGACTTCCGTCTTATGTTGTTCCTGACGATCATCGTCATGCCGCTGTTGCTGTTTATCCGCATGAAGAAGAAGGCCCCCGGCGAAACCGAAGAGATGGTTCACGTCGCGGCCGACTGAAGCGATATTGGCGAACCGAAGCGCGCGAGCTATTAATAAATATCTTATAAATTCGACGCGCGCTTCTTTACCGATTTACGTGGCTTTCGAGGCTTTGGCTCAATACCAATACGTGAATCTCCGGCAAGTACCAATTTCGTCACGCGCTCGACGACCGCCTCGAATTCAATTTCCGATTGCGGGATATAAAGCCATTTCCCGAGCACCGGATGCGGGCGCAACGCCGGCATCTCTTCAATGAGCGACGCATGATGTTCATGCGACGTGCACACCAACAGGCCATCCCATGGCGGATCCCGGTCGATCACCGCAACGCATTGGCGGCCGTTCAGATACGCCGCTTCAGCACCGAACATCCGCTTGTGCATGAAGGTGTCGTCACGTTCGAACGCATCGAAAATCCAGAGAAGCGAATTACGAATAGTGGATGGCATACGCTGATCGCCTCAATAACACTTAGAAAGTCGAGATAACGGTAACAACTTATTACAACTCACCAAAATACAACGCCGACATTTGTAATTGTCGATTTGAACATCTAATTTGAACTCACTCGAATTGCGCAAGATGAAATAAAAAACGTCACCCTCAGGAGGGCGATATGACAATCTCGCCACGTGCAGTTGAGTTCGCCCGGCATTCGCAGTGTCAGTCGCCGCCCCTGCCTCTCAAACCCCTGATTATCGCGCTGACGCTATGCATCACTGCTCAGGCACGCGCGGCATGCGATAACGTTGCACCGGCCAGCGGGACGACCGTGACCTGCACGGGCACCGACGGCGTGGTGGCCGCGCAAGCCGGCAGCACGGGCGTTAATGTGAACGTCCAGCAAGGGGCCAACATCAGTTCTGTGCGGACCACCGCCGACGTCGCCACCATCACCGTCGACACATCGAGCACGATCACCAACAGCGGCACCGTCAGCATCACTGGGACGAATTCGCCGCAGGCCGGACGCGGTGCCGCCATTCTCGGCGCACACGACTACAACGTGCTGGTCAACACATCCACCGGCGTCATATCGACATCGGGCTATGAAAACGACGGCATGGCCGTCAACGGCAACCATGGCTCGCTGACCAACAACGGGACGATTACCGTCAACGGCCCGAACGCCTTCGGCATGACGGCAGCATGGGGACAATCGTCCGGCCTCGGCCTGTATAGCACGTTCGTCAACACCGGCACGATCACCGCCAACGGCGGCGGCAGTCGTGCGATCAGCGTCGTGGGCGGACAGAGCACCGTGACCAACAGCGGCACGCTCATCACCACAGGCGGCACGGCGTCCAACCGGTCGTTCACCGTCTTCATGCAAGGCAACAACAATAACCTGACGAACAGCGGCTACATCGAAGCGCGCGGCATCAACAGCGATGCTGTCGTATCGAACACCGCTTCGGGTTTCACGTCGTCCATCGTGAACCAGTCGGGCGGTCAGATCATCAGTCGCCAGGGCTATGGCGTTCGCACGGTTAATGGCACGATCACGATCACTAACGCCGGTCTGATCGAGAGCGACGTCGGCACCGCCATCGCCATGAACGCGGCAGCGAAATCCAACACCCTCACTTTGCAGAGCGGTTCGCAGATTATCGGCACGGCAGATGGCGGCAACAGCGCGGTCAGCCGCGTCAACTTACAGGGGACCGGCACAGCGAGCAATGCGTTCACGAACTTCGGCACGCTCAACATGCAGGGCGATAACTGGACGTGGACCGGCAGCGGCAACTTCACGACTGCGCAGTTTCAAAGCGGCGTGTTCAATCTGAACAGCTCGCTGGGCGGTGCGACCTCGCAAGTCGCTGCCGGGGCTACGCTCGCGGGCACGGGCACGCTCACCGGCAACCTCACCAATGCAGGCACCGTTCACCCGGGCGATGGCAGCGGCAACGGTACGCTGACCGTCGCGGGCAACTACACCGGTAGCGGCGGCAAGCTCGCCATCGATACGGTGCTGGGCGACGATTCGTCCAAAGTGGCCCCGCTGACGGTCAGCGGCGGCGCGATCGGTGGCAGCACGACGATTGCCGTCAACAACATGGGCGGCGCGGGCGGGCTCACGACCGGCAACGGCATTCCGATGGTCAACGCTGTGGGCGGCGCGACATCGAGCACCAGCGCGTTCGCCCTCGGCGGGACGGTCAGCCAAGGGGCGTACACCTACTACCTGTATCGCGGCGGTACGACCCCAGGGACGGAAAACAACTGGTATCTGCGCTCGACAGTGCCGGTGGCCACAGCCGTGACCTACGTCGATCCGGTGACCGGTCAAACGGTCAGCACCGTGCTCTCGCCAGTGGGTGCGGCGGGCAGCCCACCGACGGCTGCCGTCGGCTCGACGCCTATGCCGATCTATCGCGTGGAAGTCCCCGGATATTCGGCGATGCCGGACATCGCCCGCGTCGCCGGCTTCGCGCAGATGGGCACGTTCCACGAACGTCAGGGACAACAGGGCTTGCTCACGGAGAATGGTGTGCTACCGGCCGGTTGGGCTCGTGTGTGGGGACAAACCGAACAGTTCCGGTCAAAGGGCGACGTGTCGCCACAGTTCGATGGCAACATCGGCGGCGTGCAAGTCGGCCACGATCTCTTCTCACGCAGCACAGACAGCGGCCATCACGACCACATCGGCGTCATTGCGGGATGGACGCGCGCCTTTGGCGACACGCAGGGCAGCGCGCTGGGAGCGATGGACACACACACCGGGACACTGGGACTGGACATGTACAGCGCGGGTCTGTACTGGACCCACGTGATGCCCAACTTCGCCTACGTCGACGCAGTCGTGCTCGGCTCTGCGCTCCAATATGAATCGAAGCCCATCAGCGGCATGAACACGAGCACGCACGGCAAAGCAGTGGCGGCGTCGCTAGAAACTGGCTGGCCGATTCGGCTGACGCCCGGCCTCATGCTCGAACCGCAAGCGCAGATCGTCTATCAACATCAGTCGCTCAACGATGTGACGGACGCCGTTTCTTCGGTGTCCTTCGCCAACACCAATGGCTGGCTTGCACGCATCGGCGCGCGTCTGGAGGGCAATTACGACGGTGCACGCGGGTTGCTGCGGCCTTACCTTCTGTTCAACCTGATCCATACGTTCGGCAGCGACGGCCGCGCGATCTTCGGCGGCACCACACCGATCGTCAGCAGCGCGAACACCACCGCGGTGCAGTTCGGCATCGGGGTCGCCGGACGCTTCAACAAGCACGCAAGCGTGTACGCCACGCTCGCTTACCTCACACAGATCGACGACACCCGTCAGCAAAGCGTGTCGGCAACACTGGGATTGCGCTGGAGATGGTAATCCCTTTCGGAGGGGCGGTTTGCCCCGCCCCTCCCTCTTCTGCACTACCCCTTGGCCTCGATGTCCTCCAGCTTCCAGCTTCGGTCGAACCACGCCTGAAGCGGCCCATAGAGCCGGAAGATCGTGAACCATGCCTTGCCGGGAATCGTCTGCACCCAATTCTTTTCTTTGCCTTGCGGCGGCGTCGGCCCGAAGTACACATCCACCGAGCCATCGGCATTTCTCAGCAAGTCTTTCTCACTCGACAAACTCGGGAACGGCTGATCGGTTTGCAGCATCGAACGCGTTTGCGTGTCGTAGACCACCACTGACCAGAAGTCTTTGACGGGCACATTCGGCGGCACGTGCAGCACGTAGTGCTTGCCGCCGTCGAACGGCTGCCCGTTCCGGTCGGTATTGGTCGCCGCGTATTGCGAGCCTATGCCGGGCATCGCCACCGCCATCGCCGGGGTATCGATGGTGGCCGCGTAAAAGAACATCGTGCGTGCGTCGAAGTTACGCGCACCGTTGTTCAGCCACTCGTAGCTGCCACCGATGAATGGCGTCGTCCACTTACGGTCCGGATAAATATAGGCGGCGGGATTGCGATTCGCGAAGTCGATCGAGCGCGCCGTCGCGTTACCGACAGCCACGGCATCCGTCAGTATCTGCGTCATGCGGGCGTCGGGCGCGAACGGCTTTCCCTTCTCCAGGCCGATCGCCGCAAACAATCCCGTCATATCGGGCCCGTAAGCCCCGGCAGGCTCCTCCTGCACGATCTGATCGATCTCGTGGAAGAACTCGATGTTGTTCGCGTGCACGGTATTCATGACACGTCCCGACAAGTTCAGGAATCGTGTCGGCGGTGGGTTGCCTGCCTGCGACAGCGGATACACGCGCAGGCCCGCCTTGAGGCTCGCCACGGCAGGCTTCGGGTCGCCGTGCTGCATGAATCCCCGGCCGAACAGCAGGTTGCCGTAGGTTGGCGATTTCACGATGAAATAGCCACTGGCAGGCAACGGACCGGTGTATCCAGGCGGCACGAACAGATACTTGCCCCCTTTGCCCTTGTCCGGTCCGGCATTCCCCATGTCGGTCACGTAGCGGAACCAGAAGTCGTCGACGACACCGAGAATGTTCGGCGGCGTCTCTACAACGACGGGCCCCTGCTTCAGGTCCATCCAGTTCCAGAAATAGACAGTTTCCGAATTAGCCGTGAGAAATAGCGACTTCGAGTCCATCAACGACTCGAACACGCCCACCGTGCTGCCTGTCGCGCCAGCGTCACGCAGACCTGCGCGAATCGCCACCATCGACGCACCGGGCACACCGTTGAGGAAGACTCCCACGCCTCGCAGGAAATCGAGGTTGTCGTAGACGCGCGCGGCGGTCTGCGGCGTCGGCACGCCGTCGAAGTAAGTCAAGGTACCGATACGGGTGTCGACAGATGAAGGTGTCGTGATCTGCGACGGAATCGGCGTCGTCATCCGGTAAGTCGAAGCCGGGGGTGTTCCTGCGCAAGCGGCGAGCGTCAGTGCAGCAAGCGTCGCACAAAGGCGAAGCGGAATTCTTCGGGTCGTCATGATGGCTCCAGGGGACTCCGTGCGGAAAGATCGGGACGGTAGCGGGAGCCTTTGCTCCCGCCCATGACCGCGTCATCGCCATTCATTGACGCACGATGTCCCCCGGCTTCCACGACTTGTCGAACGCTGCCGCTTCCGGCCCGTAAATCCGGAAGTAGGCGAACCAGCCCCTGCCCGGCACCGTCTTGATCCAGTGCGACGCGTCGCCCTTCGGCGGATTGGGGCCGAAGCTCAGCACCACCGGTTTCGTTGTATCGATATCCTTCAGCTCGAACAGTGAGCGCAACGCCGCTTTGTCCTGATCGGTCTGCACTTGCGAGCGCGTCTGCGCGTCGTACAGCGTGACCGACCAGAACAGCTTGCCCGGCACAGGCTGCGGCACCGTCAGCGTGTACTGCTTGCCGCCGTCGAGATAAACACCCTGGCTGTCGCGGGCGCTCAACCAGTAGAGCGATCCCGCACCGGCATCGCGACGGAACATCGCGGGCGAAGTCACGATCGCTTGCGCGAACCAGCGATCTCTCGCGTCGAGGTCGACGCCCGCCGGGGTTTCGAACTGCGCCGCGCCCGGCACCAGACCCACCCACTCCCAATGACGGTCAGGCCAATTCTTGATCTCAGGGCGCTGACTATCGAACGCCGAGACCAGCATCTGATCCCGACCGAGACGCGCCGCCCGGGAGAGCACATCTTTCATGTGCGCATCGGGTGCAAACGGCTTGCCTTTTTGAATGCCGAGTTCGGCAAGCAAGCCATACATGGGAAGAAACGCCGGTTGAAGCGGTTCTTCCTGAGTGATCTTGTCGAGCTTTTGCCAGAATTGAAAATTGTCTTCCCACTTCAATGAAGAGCTATCAAGCGGAAGTTTTGTCGTATCGACGACTTGCAATGCCGGACCGGTCACGCCCTGCGGCGTCCAGCGCTGAATCTTGATCGCCTCGAAGGCAGCCATTGCTTTGGGTACATCGCCACCGACGGGCATCGAGCGCACGGCGAGCAGGTTCTTGAGCGAGGGCGATCGAGAGACAAAATACCCTTCGGACTTGTCCGGCACTTTCCCCTGATATCCCGGTGGCAGCACCAGATGTTTGCCGCCCTTGCCTGCATCCGGCCCCGGCAATCCCAAGTCGGCCACCCAGCCCTGGTTGTGATCGTTCACGAGGCCGATAAACGGCCCCGGCGGCAAGTCGATGAGCACCGGGCCGCCTGACAGATCCAGCACTGCCGATCCGTAAGGCGTATCCGAATTCAGCGTGAACCCGACCTGTTTCGGCCCTGCCGCCGCGATCCCCCACTGCTTGCCGTCTTCGATGCCCACTGCGCGATTGCCGTTGAAGATGCCTTCTACCGACACCGTCGGATACCAGAACCGATATGCCACGATGGCGCGCTGCAACACCTCGTCGGCACGGACGTGCTGCGACGCAGCCGGTGTCGGATAGCCCTGTTTGAACGGGTAAGGGTTGGCTTCGGCCGCATACGACGGCGCAGTTGCGCCGAACATTCCGAGGGTCACAAGCGTACAGACACAACGATTGATTCGGCGCATGGAGGATCCTTTGACTTTTATCGGAATATAAATCCCGGATAATTTTTAAAGTAATTTAAATTACATTCTTTAAATTAATTTCGCCGATCAATATTCCGACAAAGAAAAGAAAAAGTCAAACACAACACTTGATAATTTTAATTATTACTCGATCATAAAATTTAAATAAGCGTCGCAATTCATTATCAACAAATCTAAAATCCGACTCCATCGACATAAACAAAACCGGTCATTCATCGAAGGAGACCACGATGACGCCAAACCGTCGGTACCTTGTTGCGGGAGGGTTGATGTTGGGCATGGCCGCGGCTCAGGCCCAGACCTCTGCCGAGGATTCCAACAAGAGCAATAACCCGCTGAATCTGGCGGCTTCGTTCAATGTGCAGAACTACTACACGCCGTCCCTCTTCGGGACCGACACGCATTCGAACGACTTCCTTTTACGTCCCACGATGCCGATTGGCCCGAATGGCATCGTGCCGGTACCGCAAATTCTGCGCGGCACGATTCCGATCAGTACCCGCCCCGATCCCAATGGGGGCTACAAGACAGGGCTAGGCGACATCAACCTGTTCGATATCTTCTTGTTGAACCCGGGCGGCGCGGTGCAATTCGGCGTCGGTCCGCTGGTCACGATACCCACGGCGACGGACAAATCTCTGGGGACAGGAAAGTGGCAGGCGGGTCTGGCCGCCGTGGGGATACACGCGAGCAAGACGGGATTGCTGGGTGCGTTAGTGCAGTGGCAACACTCGTTCGCCGGTCAGGGAGATCGTCCGACGGTAGAAACGCTCACCGGTCAGCCGTTCCTCATCTTCAACCTGCCGGAAGGCTGGTATCTGCGCTCGACCGGTATCTGGACATTCGATTTACAGCACGGAAGCTATTACATTCCCGTGGGTCTGGGCGCGGGCAAGGCGTGGAAAATGGGGACGACCATCGTCAATGCCTTCATTGAACCGCAGTATTCCGTCGCGCACTCGGGCAACGTCCCCAAATGGCAGATTTTCGCGGGCGTGAACTTCACGTTCGGGCATTGAGCCCACGTGACCTTCAGCCACCCACCACCGCCGGCAACGAGGGCGTCGCCGCCCCGGCGGTTTCAGCACGGTCAGTGCGGTGGGTAGACGGATCGACGACGGGCATCGCCGCCTCCGGCGTGTAGCGCACACAGCGATTTCGTCCGGCAGCCTTGGCCTGATACAACGCACGATCCGCCCGTTGCACCAGCGATGACAGCTCGCCACGTGAGCGTTCGTCGCACGCGATACCGATGCTGACCGTCGCGGCGACCGTCTCGCCCTGCACCATCCGTGCCGAGCGCTCGAACGCTTCACGCACGCGCTCCGCGATGGTCTGCGCTTCGTTGGCACCCACGCCCGGCAGAAACAACGCAAACTCCTCGCCGCCGTAACGTCCGAAGATATCGTCCGCGCGAAGTTGTTGCGACGCCGTGCGTGCGAACAGCAGCAGCACCGTGTCGCCGAACGGATGGCCGTAAGTGTCGTTGATGCGTTTGAAGTGATCCAGATCGAGCAGCAGCAGTGCAACGGGCGCTCGCGCTGCCCCGTGGCGTCGCAACTGCTCGCGGGCTAGCCGTGTGAACTCAGGCCGGTTGAACGCCTGCGTCAAGCCGTCGCGGGTCGCCGCGCGGTGCAGCGCAATTTCCGAGCGCTCCTTACCCAGCGACACCATCAGGAAGCTCGCCACGACGATCAGCACGAGCATCTCGGTCGTGGAGACCTGCGGTCCGAACCAGGCAAGGAATTGCGAGTCGGTCGGACCGAGCCACACGAGCGCGACGGCCCGCGCCGTGTAGAACGACCCGTGCAGGACCGCGACGACCGCCAGCACGATGCTACTCGGCAACCGCAGCCCCGAGGCCTGCCAGAACTCTCTGGCCGCCATCAGGCTGTATAACGCCAGCAACGAGAAGAACAGCACGCCGCCGCTCCAGGAATCGAGCGGCCGCGCGAACAGCCATGTCCCCCAGAGCAGCGCTGCCGGGCCACCGAAGACCGCGACCCACTGAACACTTCGACCGTAAAAGCGCCGCGCGCCGCTCCACACCATGGCGAACGCCAGTGTGGCGACGGCATTGCCCAGCGGATAGAGCACCGCGAGCTGAGCGCTTCGGGAGGCCAACAGATAGAGCACGGGAGAGAATGTCGCGAGCAGGAAGGCCAGACTCCACCATCGTGGCGATTCGGCTTCGTCGCGGCGCAAAGCGTCGAGCATGAACAGGATGCCTGTCGCAATACTCAACAAGAAGGTCACAAACTGTAGCGTCGGCAGGTCTAGCGCCGGCAGCGACAAACCAAGAGCCATGGCTCTGTCCCCCGTACGCACAGCCGACGGGCGGTCATTACCGTCCCGGGCACATGCGCAGTTTGAAATACGGGGGAGTAAAACCTGACTGAATGATCAGCGGTTCGTTATTTTGGAGATGGCAAAACGCGGCAGCCGCTTGCGCGCCGTATGCGGCGCACCGTCTGGCCGCCCCGGTCCGGCCATCGGTTTCTCTAAAGGAATTCCCTGAATTCAGCACTGCTCCATGTCCATGCGGCGGGATTCTAGCACGTCAAAATGAGACGGCAAGGGACGCTTAGCCCCGCCAGACAAAGACGTCTCAACCTTCCTTACACTGCCTTTCTCACATTTCCTGACGCCGCCGCGCCGACAATGCGCCTGCCGTCTGAATGACGAGATCGGCAAAGCGGCGCTCGTCACGCTCTGCATTCCAGCGCACACGCGGCACGGCAATGTTGATTGCACCGATGGCCCGGCCATCCTGATTGACGACGGCCGCAGCGGTGGAAATGTCACCCATGAAGAACTCGTCTTCGGTGTGGGCGTAGCCCTGCTTGCGGATGCGGGCGAGCCGCTCCTTGATCTTGCGCGGCTGCGACACCGTCGATGGGGTGAACTGGACGAGGTTGGTGCGCGCCAGGATATCGTCCATCTCGGCGTCGTCGAGCGTGGCGAGCATCGCCAGCCCCGGTGCCGTGCAATACGCCGGCAGGCGTGAGCCGACGATGACGTTGGCATTGAACACGCTCCGGCTGACGATACGCAACACGAAAACGATATCCGTATCGAGACGCACGGTCAGATTGGTCGCCTCTTCCGTCTCCGCCGCCAACTGCTGCAAATAGGGTGCCGCACGACTGACCAGTTCGTTCGAGACGAGATAGTGATACGTGAAGTCCAGCAGCTTGGGCGAGAGTTCATACTTCTTGCTCTGCGGATCCTTGAGCAGATAGCCCAATGCCGAGAGCGTGAACGTAAAACGCTGCGCGGCGCTGATGTCGAGACCGGTCGCCACTGCAATCTCGGACAGCGACAGATGGCGCTTCGATCCGTCGAACGCGGTGAGCACCTTCATCGCCTTTTCGACGGAATTGACGTACAGCGTAGACTCCGTCGACGACGCCACCGAAGGCGTCTCTGCTGAGACGGACGTCACGGCGGTCTTGTCTTTCGCGCGGCTGCGCGGGGTTTTGGTGGTGGCCACAGTCAGATGGGTGTTTTGACAGATTTGGCTTGATTATCGCATAAAAATAGACATCTATCTTTATGCGATAACTCTAAATCCACGGTCAGCCCTCGCGCACGCGCTGCCTCATTTCGTTGCGACCCACTCCCACGCGTCCTGCGTGTCTCGCGACAACAGGTGCTTGCGGATTCGCTCCGATGGCGTCGTTTCGAATTGCGCGGTCTCGCGATAGTAGCGCGGCCGCTGATAGCTGGCGAGACGCTCCGCCGCCCAACTCGACAACGCCGTCCAGTCGACGGCCGATTCGCGGAACTGCACATACAACATGACGTCCTGCTCGCCGATCTCGCTTGCCACGCCAATCGCCGCACATGCCGCGACGGCCGGATGTCGCGCAAACACCCGCTCGATTTCCCATGCCGAGACGTTCTCGCCCCGCACGCGCATGCTGTCGGTTCGACGTCCGATGAACACCAGACTGCCATCGGCATTGCGACGCGCGCTGTCGCCCGTGTAAAGCTTGCCGTCGCGAAGTGCTTTCGCCGTGGCGTCCGGATTATCGAGATACCCCGGCAGGAACACCCCTTCGACGTCGCTCGACAGCACGATTTCTCCCGGCTCTCCATCCGCCACCGGCTCGCCTGCGTCATCGAGCAACTCCAACGTCAACCAGGGCAACGCATGGCCGATGGAGCCGGGCTGATCGGCGTCGTTCAGCGTGGCAAAGCTTGAGCACTCGGTCATGCCGTAGCACTCCCGCAGCACACAGCCCAGACGTTCGCGCGTCGCCTGCCAGGCGCTCGCCGAAACGCCCGCCCCCCACGCCACACGCAGGGAATTCGTCGCCGGTTGCGCGTCACGCGGCAACTGCATGAGGATGTCCAGAATGCCGCCGAGATAGTGGAGGTGCGTGGCCTGCGACTGCTCGCACTGCTGCCAGAAGCGGCTTGCGGAGAATCGCTCGACCACATGCATCTCGACGTCTGCCAGAAATGGGAGCAACAGCATTTGCGCACCGCCGATGTGACACAGCGGTTCCCACAGGAACAAGCGGTCGCCGTCGCCCGCGTCGGCCACCTGCATGGCCGCCTCGCTGGCAATGCGCATCATGCGGTGCGTGAACAGCACGCCCTTGGGCGCACCCGTCGTCCCCGACGTGTAGATGATGCAAAGCACCGATGCCGGGGTGACGGCCGCCGCAACCGGTGCCTTCCCCGCATGTACAGCGGCCTGCGCCATGACGTCCGACAGCCAGTAGCGCACTACTTGCGTGCCGTGGTGCTCCGGCTGCCCGGCGGCCAGCGCAACGCCGGCATCAAGGACCTCGGCAAACGACGGCTCGGCGATGAGCAGCTTCGGTTTGGCATGCCCCAGCAGATACTCGATGCCGTCGCCCTTCAGACGCGTGTTGACCGGCACCCACACGAGCCCCGAGAGCATGAGTGCGTAGATCAAGGCGACTTGCGCAGCACTGTTGCCGAGCATGACCGCCACGCGATCGCCCGGCACGAGTCCCTGCGCGGCAAACCACGCCTGCATCGCGCCGACCCGTGCGGCCATCTGCGCACGGTCGATAGCCTCGCCTTCGAACACGACGACCGGCTTCGCTGAAGCCCCCTCACCAACCTCACGTCGATTCAGCCCCGCCATGAGCAGCGGCACGACATCGAGCCGGTCGCCCTCGGCCCGCTGCGGGAAATACTGAAGATAAGGATGCGACGACGGTTGTGAAGCATGTGACGATTCCGACGTCGAAGACGTCTGCGCACTCACCGGCGCAACTCGGGCAACGTTAGACATGGACATACGAAAATCCGCAGGTATCAGTAGCTCTTGCGTTTGAAAATGGACGACAACCAGACGACGAACACCATCAGGAAGACCAGCGACGTGGCGACAGCGGCCAATGTCGGTGTGACGGCCAGCTGGATGTCGTCCCACATCTGCTTGGGCAGCGTGGTGTTGATCCCACCGGACACGAAGATGGCAATCGTCAGGTCATCGAACGACACGATGAAAGCGAACAGGAACGCCGAGCCGAGGCTTGCCGCGAGCAATGGCAACAACACGGTGCGCACGCGGGTGAAGGCCGACGCGCCGAGCATCTTGGCCGCATCGTCAAGCCGCCAGTCGAAGCGCTTGAAGCTCGCCGACAAGGTGACGACCACGTACGGAATCGCCAGCACGGTGTGACCGATGACGAGGCCCGCATTGGTGCCCGCCAGTTCCCACCGCGCAAACAGATACAGCAGACCGACGGCGACGACGATGCGCGGCACGATCAGCGGTGCGATGAACACGGCGAACAACGGCTTGCGCCAGCGCGACGGCAACCGGACGAGCGCCAGACTCGCCCCGAAACCGAGCACGAGCGCGAGCGCAGCCGTCGCGAAGCCCACGCCCAGCGAGCGCCACAACGCCGCTTGCCAGACACTTGATTCGAGAAACGCCACGAACCACTTGAAGGTGAAAAGCTCCGGCGGGAACGACACGAACGATTGCTTCGTGAACGCCAGCGGCACAACGAACACAATCGGCAGCACCAGCGCGAGCACGACTGCCCATGTATAGGCCTTCAGACCCAGACCGCCCCCTGCCTGCTCGCCGCCGCGCGAGAACGACAGCTTGCCCGCGAGACGTCCGACGGCCATCAGCACCGGCAGCATGCGGCCGCCCGCCCCTGCGCGTCGTTCCGGCGCTTCTCCGGCCAGCGACGACAGGCCGACCACACGGTCGTACACGAAGAACACGACGATGGAGCACAGCAGCAGGACCGTCGACAGTGCGCCCGCAAACCGCAGGTCGAACAACTCCAGCACAGACGAGATGACCAGTTGCGCCACCATCGATTCGCGTGGCGAGCCAAGCAGCGCCGGCACGATAAAGAAGCCGAGACTGGTGATGAAAACGAGCAACCCGGCGGCCGCCGCGCCCGGTCCGGACAACGGCAGAAACACCGTGAAGAACCCCGTCGAGCGGTCCGCGCCGAGCGTTTGCGCCGCCTGTACGAGTTGCATGTTGATGCCGCGCATGATCGGCAGCATGGTCATGACCGCGAGCGGCAGCATCGCGTGCACCATGCCGATCAGCACGCCCGTCATCGACGGTGCGAGCGTGTCCGCACTGTCGAGCAGGCCGAGGTGCGTGGCGAGCGTCGTGAGCAGGCCCGTCTTGGAGAGCAGCAACATCCAGGCGTAGGTCTTGACGAGATAACTCGTCCAGAACGGCAGCACGATCCACAACAGCCAGCGCTCACGCGAACGTGCCGACAGCCGGGCCAGCAAATACGCCACCGGATAGCCCAGCAGCACCGACAACGCGGCCGTCAGAAACGCGATCCAGAAGGTCGAGCCAAGCACCTTGATATAGACGGCCGAGTGCGTCATGCGCGCGAATTGCGCGACGGACAGCACGCCGTCGCCATCGTAAAGGCCGCCTTGCAAGATCTCGACGACCGGCACGATGAAGAACACAGCGAGGAACAGCAACGCGGGCAGCGCCGGCAACCACCGGGCCAGATGTTTCGGCCAGGCAATACGGGCCCCCGCCTGAGGCAGGCGTTGAACAAGCCACATGGCAAATACTCCTGAAGCGGATGACTTGGGCGAAAGAAGACTCAGCGCGTGAGCAATGTGGCGCGGCCGTGATCCCACGCGAGCCCGACGCGCTCGCCCACGCGTGGCGTCAGCTCACGCGGGCAACGCACGGTGAAATGCGCACGCTCGGCATCGGTGGCGTCGGCAGCGGAGGCCGATTCACCGCCCTGCCCCAGCGAGACGATCGCGCGCGTGTCGGAGCCGAGAAAGACCACTTCGCGAATCGTGCCGGCGAGCGCACCGTCTTCCGGCGTGGTCAGTCGTGCCGCTTCCGGGCGTACGAGCAGGCTCGCCGCACCGGCCGCAGGCAAATCGGGACTCGGGCCAATGGGCACCAGACGATCACCCACGCGAAGCGCAACGCGCCCGTCCGCCAGACGTTCCACCACGCCGTCGAGCAGATTCGAATGTCCGAGGAAGTCGGCGGCAAAGCGCGTGGCCGGACGGTCGTACAACTGCGCCGGTGTGCCAATCTGTTCGATGCGCGCCTGGTTCATCAGACAGATGCGGTCCGACAGCGTCAGCGCCTCGTCCTGATCGTGCGTCACGTAGATGAACGTCGCACCCAGCTCCTGATGCAGACGCCGGATCTCGAGCTGCATGTGCTCGCGCAACTTCTTGTCGAGCGCACCGAGCGGCTCGTCGAGCAGGATGATCGACGGACGAAACGCGAAGCAGCGTGCCAGCGCGATACGTTGCTGCTGACCGCCCGACAACTCCGACGGCAGGCGTTGTGCGAACGCCTGCATTTTCACCATGGCGAGCGCCGAGTCGACCGCCGGGCCGAGTTCGGCGCGCGGCAGCTTGCGCATGCGCAAGCCATACGCCACGTTCTCCCAGACCGTCATGTGCGGAAAGAGCGCATAGCTCTGGAACACCATCCCGATGCCACGTTTGCCCGGTGCGTCGTGCGTGGCGTCGCGCCCGTCGATGAGCAACTGGCCAGCGCTCGGCTCGACCAGCCCCGAGATCATTTGCAGCAGCGTGGTCTTGCCCGAGCCCGAAGGCCCGAGCAACGTGAGAAATTCCCCTGCCGCGACGCGCAGATCCGTCGGCAGAAGCGCGGGAGTCTCGCGGTACGTCTTGGCAAGACCGATGGTTTCCAGTTTGGTGCTCATATTCGTGCTCATCCTGCTCCGGTATTCGCAACGCCTAACAACACGACAACATTCACAACACTTGCATCGACGCTTACGACAGCAGCCAGGCGTTGAAACGCTCGGTGGCCTTCGTACGGTTCTCGGCCCACCACTGCGGGCTCGGCAGACGCATGCCCTTGAGGTTGGCCGGTGCGGTCGGCAGCAGCGGCGCGCGTTCCTTGGGAATGCCGTCGAATGCCTTGAGGTTGGTCGGACCGTACGCGAGGTCCTGCGTGATCAGTGCCTGTCGGGCCGGGTCGCCGCAGAAGCGCACGAACTGCTTCGCGAACTCGGCGCGCGGCGTGCCCTTCGGAATCCCCCACCCTTCGATGGAATACAGCCCCTGATTCCAGACGATCTTCACCGGTGCCTTGTTGTCGATCGCCGCCTGCGCACGTCCGTTCCACGTCGACATCATGTCGACATCGCCGCTCTGGATGGCCTGCATGGCCTGTGCCCCCGAGGTCCACCAGAGGTTGATGTGCGGCTTGATCTTGTCGAGCGACTTGAACGCGCGGTCGAGATCGAGCGGATACAGCTTGTCGATGGGCACGCCGTCCGCCATAAGCGCCTGTTCCAGCGTGTCGAGCGGGCTGCGGCGCAGCGAACGGCGACCCGGGAAACGCTTCACGTCCCAGAAGTCGGCCCACGTCTGCGGCGTTTCCTTCTGGAACTTGTCGGTGCGATACGCCAGCACGGTCGAGTAGACGTCGACACCCAGCCAGTCGGCCGTCACGGCCTCGGGCATGATGCCGGGGAAGTCGGAAGCCTTCATGCCGACCGGCTCGAGAAAGCCCTTCGATTCGAGATACGGAATGTCGGCCGACAGCGTGAGCGTGGTCACGTCCCACACGAAGTTCTTCGTCTGCACCATGGCCGCGAACTGCGCCACCGGTTGCGAATCGCGCGCCACGCTCACGACCTTGATGCCGGTCGCCTTCTCGAACGGGTCGTAGAACGCCCGGCGATATGCGGCGGTGTACGGGCCACCCGGATCGGAGACGATCAACTGCTTGGCCTGAGCGAACGCCGAGTGCGACGTCAGCATCGGCACCGAGCCGGCCAATGCGGTGACACCGGCCATTTGAAGCAGGCGGCGGCGGGACGGATTTTGCGGGTCGTGCGAGTAAGACATAAAGAACTCCGCTTGTGCGATGGACAGACGCTGCACGCCTGCCCTGTGTGGGTTGCCGCCCGTCGCGCCGTTGTGACGATGTGTTCGCAGGCAGCGACGGGGGTCACGCTTGAGTCGATGGCGACCTCTTGCGGATCGGCCGGGGTGAGCGCGTCAGGCCTTTGCCGTTTCGGCCTTCGCGGCACGCTTGGCAAAGAACGCGGCCATCATGCGTGCCGGCTCGCCCGACTCGTACGACTCGCGCTGAATGCGCATGCCGGCTTCGATGGCGTCCTGGAACGTGCCTTCGGTCATTTCGCGGAAGCGTTGCTTGTCCAGACGCATCGCCACCGGCGGCTTCTCTGCGAGTTCCGTCGCGATTTCCAGCGCCTTTTCGAATACTTTGTCTTCCGGCACGAGGTGATGGATCAGGCCAAGACGATGGCTCTCGTCGGCATCCATCAGACGGCCCGTCAGCGTCAGCTCGATCGTGCGCGACAGCCCCAGCATGTGATTCATGATCCACGGGCCGGTCGTGCTCGCGATACCGGCATTGATTTCCGGCTGGCCCATGCGCACGCCCGGGTGGCCAACACGAATGTCGCCCAGCAGCGAGACCTGGAAGGCCGAGCCTGCGGCCGTGCCGTTGAGCGCCATCACCAGCGGCTTCTTCAGGCTGCGAATCACGTCGTAGTAATGCTCCCAGCCCTTGATCCACTCGATGGCGGTGTCGCCGTCGAAGTGCTTGGCTTCGGCCAGATCCTGACCGGCCGAGAACGCACGACCGGCACCGGTCATGATCACGGCCGCCACGTTGTCGTCGGCATTGAAACGCTGGAGCGCATCGATGATCAGTTCACGCATGGCGATGGTCCAGGCGTTAAGCGCCTGCGGACGATTCAAGGTGATCACGGCCACCTTGCCAACCTGCGTGAAGAGAACTTCCTGCTCCGTTTGCTTTGCTGTCTCGCTCATTTGAACTCCAAGGGCACCGACGCGTGGACATCACGCGTGCATTGAGATGGCGACAATGCGATCAACGCATTTATCGCTAAACAGTTATCTCAGTGCAATAACTGTTATCTGAAAGCAATATAGTTATTCCAAAAAAATGGTGCAAGCGGAATCGTTTCAGGGTTTACCTCAGGCGGTTGCACCTGGGGTCATAGGCAGGAGGTGCTGTGGGTGACCTGTCAACGTTGACAGTTGTTGAGCGCTGGCTGTGAGCCGCAATCTGGCGATGCCGGACCATTGCTACGGACAAGCGCGCAAAACCGTGGGGCTTTTCATCGGAGGACGCCATGACGACCGAAAGCGATCGCAAGACAAAAAACCAAACCAGTTCGACAGTGCTGTGGACCGAGTCACTGATTTACCAGGTCACCGCGAAGCCGATGCCGAAGACCAGCTTCATGTGGGGAGAGATGTTCGTGTTTGGGCCAACTTACGGTGCCGACCGCGGCATTCTCATTGAAGCGCGTACGCCTAAGCTCGTGCTTAAGCCCACATCAACCAGCGTCTCCCTCGACAAAGCCTGTGCATTGACTTATGCCCCCCCCGGAGATTCGTTAGCCGACGGCGATCTGACGTTCGACCCTCCCTCCGGGGTGGCAAGAACACTGACCGCAGAGGGTCTCGAATGGACCGTGAGTGCAAACGCCGACATTTCGGCTTTTCCATTTGAGATTGGCTTCGACTGCGCTCCGTGGAAGGTGGGACCTACGGCATACGGCATTGCACACTCCACCGCCTTCGAACTCCGCGCGCTACCGATGCCCAATACATGTATGCGCGACGACGTCTTCGTTTTCGGCCCGACCTATGATCTCGACGGATCCGTGCGCGGGATCATTATCGAAGCCAGGGACTCGCTCAACGGCATGCCGATACCGCGTATCCCCTGCGGCATTGGCGAGGTATATCCAGATACTGCGGTGGTCGAAGGCGCGCTGCAATTGCCGCTCGGTGTGACCGTACTCACAGACGCCGAAGGGCGAGCGGAAATCCCGATCAGATATGTAACTAATAAGCCTCTTTATCCGCTGAGTGAATTCACAATCATCGGCAATGAGACTGCCACGCGATACCCGATGGAGTGCAGGCGTAAGAATCATGCACTCGGCCCCGCTAACGACGACGATAACGCTAAGTCGCTGGATCGAAAACACCGGCGTGCCATTCGCCCGCATGCAACTGCAATGGACCTAGGCAACAGCTGGCGCGGATGATGTAGAGGACGAAATGAACGATCCCTCAGCCAACATCGCCATTGCCCCTCCCGCCCTCCCCAAGGGTGGCGGCGCGATTCAGAGCATCGGCAATACACTGGGCACTGTAGGCGTGACCGGTGCGGCGACGCTTTCCGTCGCGCTGCCGGTCTCGGCTGGCCGGGGCTTCGCGCCGTCGCTTGCGCTTGCCTACAGCAGCCAGTCAGGCAAATCTGCATTCGGTCAGGGCTGGCAGATGGTCGTGCCGCATTTCGCGCGTCGTACCGGCAAGGGCACGCCGGTGTTCGACGACACCGACGACATCCTCGGCCCCGGCGGCGAGGTGCTGGTGCCCGAGATCGACCGCAGCGGGCAACCCGTCACCCATCCGATGAGCGAATTCCGTGGCGTCGAACTTGCGCAGCGCTACACCGTCACGCGCTACTTCGCCCGAGTGCTCAGCAGCGCTGAGCGTATCGAGTTCTGGCACGGCGATGACGATGGCGAGCAGTTCTGGGTCGTCCACGACGATGGCGGTGCCGTTCACATCTACGGCAAGCTGACGCGCACCGAAGCCCCGGGCATCGCACCGAACGATACCCCTCGCATTGCGCAATGGTGGCTTGACGAGTCCGTCGCACCCAATGGCGAGCAGATGCCCGCGATGCCCGGTCTGAACGATGGCGAGCAATATCAACTCGTCGACCTGTACGGTGACGGCATGGCCGGTGTCCTGCACCGTGCAGCCGGCGCGTGGTATTACCGCGAACCGATACGCGCCGATACCGCACACGCAAACGACGTGAGTTTCGGTCCGCCCGTCGCGCTGCCACAGGTGCCGCCCTCACGTTGGCCATCAGCGGAGGACGGCGCGCTCCGGCAAACGCTGACGGATTTCACCGGCGACGGACGGCTCGACTGGCTCGTCGTGCAGCCCGGATTCGCGGGTTATTTCACGCTTGCGCCGGACCGCACGTGGTCGAACTTCATTCCCTTCGCGGCGTTCCCGACCGAGTTCACCCATCTGAACGGACAACTCGCCGATCTGATGGGTGAAGGTCTGCAAGATTTTGCGATGATCGGGCCGCGCAGCGTGCGTCTGTACGCCAATCGTCGCGAGGATGGATTCGCGCCGCCCGTCGACGTCGCTCAGGACTCGCCCCTGCCCGGCTTGGCGGATGCCCGCAGCGAGCTTGTAGCGTTCGCAGATTTCCTCGGATGCGGTCAGCCGCAACTCGTACGTATCCGTCACAGTGAAGTGACGCTGTGGCCCAATCTCGGTCACGGCCGCTTCGGCTCACCGCGCCTCTTCGCCAAACTGCCGTACAAGGCAACGGACTTCGACGCCGCACGCGTACGGCTCGCCGACCTCGACGGCTCTGGCGCAGTCGACTTCATCTACCTGTACCCCACCCAGATCGAGATCCTCCACAACGCCGGCGGCAACGGCTGGGCAAGACCGTTTCGCGTGCCATGGCCGGAGGGTGTGATGTACGACCCGACGTGCGAAGTCACCTTCGCCGACCTGAACGGCCTCGGCTGCGCGAGCCTCGTCCTCACGGTGCCACATATGACGCCACGCCACTGGCGCTGCGACTTCGTGACGGACGTCAAACCCTATCTGCTCGAAGCGACGGACAACAACATGGGCCTGTCGAGCACCCTTCGCTACCGCAGTTCTGCGCAGGAATGGCTCGACGAGAAGCATGCGCTTCAAGCACAGGGCCTGCCAGCGGTCAGCGGCATTCCGTTCGCGCTGCATCTTGTCGCGCAGCAAACGCAGCTCGATCAGATCACCGGTAACGCGCTGTGCCAGCAATTCCAATACCGCCACGGTTATTACGACCCACATGAGCGGGAACTGCGCGGCTTCGGATTGCTGCTGCAAAGCGATGCCGAGATGCCACCGGACGGTTTGCCGCCCGAGGACGGGTTCACCGCGCCGGTGCAGACGCGGACCTGGCATCACGTCGGGCGTGACACCGAACCGAACTCCGACCCCGGCTTCGACACCAGTGATCCGGACGCTCTGCCGCTCCGCCCCGTCCTGCGATGCGCATTCGCACCGGACACGAACACCGATACGCCGTCCGACGATTGGGACGACGACACCGCGCGCGACATGGCCCGCGCGTTGAGCGGGTCGGTGCGGCGCGTCGAAACCTTCGGGCTGGACGATGCAAGTCGGCCGCCGTATGCCGTCGCACAGACCCGCTATCTGGTACGCGTCATGCAACCGCGCAGTGCGCACGCCCGATACGCCGTCGTCCGGCCGTTGACTGTCGAGTCCCGTACTCATCGCTATGAACGCCAGCCGTCCGATCCGCAGTGTGACCACGTCATCGGATTGCGCTGGAATGCAATGGGCTTACCGCTGCTCGCCGCGCAGGTGCACTATGCCCGTCGCAACGGCCCACCGCCTTTCGACGCGGAAGACGTCTGGCAGATCAAATGGTGGGAAGACGCCCACGACGACGCCCAGCGCACGACGTACGTCACGCAGACTCAACAGACGTGGCGCGCGGTCGATCACGACGACCGGTGGCATCCCGCATTGCCCGCGCGCACTCGTGCCGACGCTATCGCGTTCCACGACCTCAGTCTGGATCCGGCAAAAATCCATTACGAAGCGTTCATTGCGACGGACGGACCGTTGAACGGCGGTGACGAACGCGCGCTGGTCGCGATGTCCGAAAACCATTACCCGCTGGAAGACCCCAGCGAGTGGCTTGCGCTCGCCGGTCTCGTCGAGTATCAGGAGCACGCCGAACTCGACGACCTCGCGCTGCTTGCCTATGAAGATGTCCTCGCCGCCACCGAACTCGAAAGCGAACTGGAAGCCGCCGGTTATCACCGCATGACGCCGTTTCTTCCCGACACGCCGATGACACTCTGGTCGGTCCATCGGGAGTGCTTCATCTATGACGGGCTGGACGCCTTCTACCTGCCGAGCGCGTGGCGTGCGGCGCGCTCGCTTGGCGACACAGCCGTCGAGTACGACGCCTATCGGTGCGCGCCGAAGCGCGTCATCGCGCCGGACGGCTGCGCCACGCAGGCCACACTCGACTATCGCGCGATGCAACCGGCGCACATTGTCGACCCCAATGGGAACAGTCAGGAGATGCGATACGACGGCCTCGGACGTCCTGTGGCGAGCAGCTTTCATGGCACCGTCGACGGGGAACCCGCCGGATTCATGCCGTTATCCGACTACGTGCGAGAGTTCGACTCGCCGGACGACGCGCTCGCCGAGCCAGAGTCCGCACTGCAAGACGTGGCCAGCGCGTGGTTTTTCGATGCGCTGGCATGGATGGGGAGCGTGGAAGAAAGCTCGCGGTCGTCGTTAAGCAGTTGGGTCGAGCGCCGCTGGGTTATGCCGGATGGGCGCGTCAGGTCCAGCGGACGTCTTGCGGCTCATGCAGCACTCGCCTCGCGAGCCGTGGATGGCACCTCTGCAAGCGAACACGCATCGACGGACGCCACCCCCGCCATGTCGAACGACGTCGCGCAAACGTTGCTCGGTGCCACGCGGCGGCCACCGCACGGTCTGCAATTGCAGGCCGACCGTTATCCGAACGATCCGAAACGTCAGATCCGCATACAAATCGTCGATTCCGACGGCTTCGGTCGCGTGCTGCAAGAGAAGCAACTCGTTCCGCCGGGCGACGCTTATGAAGTTCAGGACGACGGCACGCTCGCCCTCGATGACGAGGGCCGGCCCGTCGTGTCGCCCGCCGATCCGCGCTGGCGTGTGAGCGAGCGCGTCGAGTACAACAACAAGGGGCTGACGGTGCGCGTGTACCGGCCCTACTTCGCGAGTACGCACCGGTACGTCAACGACACGGCATTGCGCGAATCGGGCTACTGCGACCGCCAGTATTACGATCCGCTGGGCCGTCCCACGGTGACGCTGACAGCCCACGGCTATATGCGTCGCGAAACTTACTGGCCGTGGCACACGGTATCGGAAGACGAGAACGATACGGCGCATGAACTCGATGCAACGTCGGACGGGGTCGGGTGAAGGAAGACACAATGCCATGAACACTGCTCAGGCCATCCTCCACGCCAATACGCCGTCAGTCTCGTGCGTCGACGCCCGAGGCCTCGCCCTGCGCACCATCGAGTACTTGCGCAGAACGACGCGAGACGACGCCACGCGTCTCGTCACGCATCAGACCGTGAGCGTAGGCGGACGTATCGCGTCACAACAGGATCCGCGACTTTGGCAGATGGCAAACGACGGCGAGACAGATGTGCCGCCCAATCAGGCGTCATGGCACAGCCTGTCCGGGAGTGCAGTGCGCACGCAGAGCGTCGATGCCGGTTGGCGGCTGAGCCTCTTCGACGATGCCGGCCTGCCCCGCCACCAGTGGGACGCGCGCGGCACGCATGAGCGTGCCGAACATGCCCCCCTCGGGCGGCTGTCTGCCGTGTTCGAACAGACAACCGGCGAGACCACCGAACGTTGTGCCGAGCGCCTGACTTACGGCGGACCTGAAGGTGCCAGTTCGAACGCCTGTGGACAGCGCACGCGTCATGACGATCCCGCCGGCACACTGACCTTCGCCAGTTTTTCGCTAGACGGACAGCCGTTGGCCGAGACACGACGCTTCCTGCTTGAAGCCGACGCGCCGGACTGGCCACCCTCCGTCCCCGAGCGCGACGCACTGCTCGAGACCGCCAACTGGACGACCGCATGGGCGTATGACGCGCTCGGCACGACGCTGCGTCAGACCGACGCACGCGGCAACGTTTCGACGCAAACACTGACGCTGTCGGGTGAGTTGGCAAGCGTCGCGCTGCAATTGGCGGGAGATGCCAGCGAACAGATCGTCGTTCGGGATCTCGTCTACGACGCGACGGGCCGGTTGTGCCAACAGTTGGCGGGCAACGGCGTGCTCAGCAAACGCGTCTATAGCGAAGCGGACGGACGACTCGTCAGTCTGCATTCACGAAAAGCGGATGGCACCGGTTTGCAGGCGCTGGTCTACGACTATGACCCCGCCGGGAATGTCGTTCGCGTCGAGGATATGAACGTCGAAGCGCGCTTTCACCGTCACCGTCGAACCGATGGCGTGATCACGTACGCGTACGACACGCTCTCGCGACTCGCCTCGGCGACTGGCCGGGAAAGCGATCGCCCCAGCCATGGCCCGGGTCTGCCCGATCCCGGAGACGAGACGCAACTCATGCCGTATGTGCGGGAATACGAATACGACGACGGCGACAACCTGACGAAGATGCATCACACGGGCGCGCGGTCGTTTACGAGCACGATGGATGTCGCCCCCCGCAGCAACCGCGCGCTACAACGCATCGAAGACACCGCGCCGCCGGACTTCGACGCCAGTTTCGACGCGAACGGCAACTTGCAAACCCTTGCGCCCGGACAAGCGATGCAATGGACCACGCGCAACCAGTTGTGCCGCGTGACGCAGATCACGCGTACATCGGACACGCCGGGCACGGCGAACGAGGACGACGATGAACGTTACGTCTATGACGGCGGCGGACAACGCGTACGCAAGATCACGCGACGACTGGCGCAGCGGGTCACGCATACGGCCGAGGTCCGGTACTTGCCGGGGCTCGAGCACCGCACCGATACGGCGACCGGCACCACGCTGGATGTCGTATCGATCTCGGGAGGCATGACGGCAGTTCGTTTGCTGCATTGGGAAAGCGACGCGCCCGAGGGCATCGACAACGATAGCCTGCGCTACCGGCTCGACGATCATCTTGGAAGCGGGGTTTGTGAGGTGGATGCCGACGCGAACGTCACCAGTCGCGAGGGCTTTTATCCGTTCGGCGGCACCGCGTGGCAGGCGAGCCGTCATGCCGTGGAAGTGAAGTACCGGGTGCTGCGTTATGCCGGACGTGAGCGAGACGCCACCGGGCTCTACTACTACGGCTTCCGATATTTAGCGCCGTGGCTGCATCGCTGGATCAACCCCGACCCTGCGGGGGATATCGATGGGCTGAACGTGTTTGCCCTGGTCAGCAACAACCCGATCACGATGACCGACCGGGAGGGATTGAGCGGCGAAGCGTTCAGCGGCGCGCAGGTGGCCGCGTATATGCTCGCTGCTTTCCTGGTCGGCGTGATTGCCACCGTGGCGTTTTTCCGTTCCAAGGGGAAAGCACGCGATAACGACTCTCCGAAACGTCCATCTCCGGATATGCCCAACGCCGCGTCCAGCGCCGGGGAATCCGGAGCAAGCGGCCAACAAAGCCGCGTGAACGCCCTGGCATCCACGCATCAAAGTGGAATCGTCGACACACCGCCATCGAGACGCAAGCGTCTCGACAGTGAATCGTCCCTGTCGCAGTTCGAACGCGACAACCTGCGGGGCTCCATCCGCAGCATCGCCAGTCAGTCCAGTATCGGCTCTCACAGCAGCCTTCAATCTACCGATCTCAGTATCGGCTTCGAAACGGACACGTCTAGCCGCAGCGCAATGTCGGGGCACAGTTACAGGAAGGCTGCCGCAGCAGCCGCAGGAGCCGCCCCCGCCTCAAAGAAGCGTCCCCGGCCATCGCAACCTACGCCGATTCCAGAAGAGCAGGATCGCCCAAAGACACCGCCGGGCAGCCTATGGCATATCGTCGAATCTCCAAAATTCATCAAGCAGCGGAGCCCCAAAAAGAAGGATAAAACTCCGGAAACCGCGCAGAAGAACATCGAAGCGATCATGAAGAAGTTGCTGACTGGCGACACGCCCGGCAAACGAGAGAACGTCAAAGGGATCATTCCCGGGCACGACAGTTTCTATTCCGAGGACGTCATCGGACTGACCAACAAGGGCCGTGGTGTGCAGCGACTCATCTACACGCGAGACCACGCGTCGAAGCAAGTGCTGGTTCACGGTATTGGCGACTATCACAAGGAGCGCGGCGGAATGAAGCCCCCTAAATGGTGGTGACCGTGATGGGGGAACAAATCGAATCGACGTGAACTGGGTGCGCAGATGAACACGCATCGGCGCACGCCGCCACTACGACGACGCCTTCTGCTTGCGCGCACGCCGGATCGCCTGCAATTGCGCGACCGCTTCCGCCAACTCGGCCTGCGCCTTCGCGTAGTCGATGTCGCCCGTCTGCTGCTCCAGCAATGCGGCGGCGGCCTCACGCGCTCGCTCGGCACGCGCGTGATCGAGGCTGTCGGCGCGCATCGCCGTGTCAGCCAGCACCGTCACGCGATCCGGCTGGATTTCTACGAAACCACCGGCGATGTAGAGAAACGTCTCGGTCCCGTCTGCGCCCTCGATGCGCACCGTGCCCGGCCGCACGCCTGTAAGCAACGGCGTGTGGCCCGGCAACACACCCAACTCCCCCGACGAGCCGGGCACTTCGACGAAGCGCGCCTCGCCCGAGAAAATCGCACGCTCGGTACTGACCACATCTACCTTGAGTAATGCCATGTATTTCACTTCTCCCATCACAGCGTTCGTGGCGTAGCGACACCAAGCTCTGTCGACATCTTCATCAGCGACTCCCAGATCGGCGTCGTCAGATCGATGTGATCGTGGTGCTTCTTGCGATTGTCCGCTTCGTACTCGCCGGGATACTGCACACGGTCGAAGCCCGGCTGCGGTGGGCACGACGTCAGATAATCGATGAACGCCTCGACCTCATGCGAGCGCCACGTCGCCGCAAAGTCGACCTGCGGGTTGAGCACGATGGCGAACATGTTGTTCGTCGCCACACCCGCGCGCGGATGCTCCGGCTGAATCGTACCGCCCCCCGAAAGCACGCCCGCCAACAGCTCCGTCACGATGCCTAGCGCGTAGCCCTTGTGACCGCCGAACGGCAGCAATGCACCGAACGGTTCGGTGAAGAGCGCATTCGGATCGGTGGACGGATTGCCGTAGCCGTCGATCAGCGAGCCCGGCGGGGCCTGTTTGCCTTCGGCCGCCAACACACGCGCCTTATTGATGGCGATGGCGCTCGTTGCCATGTCGACCACCAATGGCGGACGATTGTTCGGCAACGGCCCCGCAAAACACAACGGATTGGTCGTGAGACGCGGCTCGCTGCCGCCGAACGGGGCAACCATCGGCTGACGGTTCGTCACGTTCGTGAACGCCATGAACACCAACCCCTGATGGGCAGCCATCTCGCCATACTGCCCCATGCGGCCCAGATGGTGGCTGTTGCGCAGCGTCAGAATCGCCACGCCTTTGTCGAAGGCGCGCGCAATCGCATGCTCCACCACGAACTTGCCCACGTGCTGACCGAAGCCGCGATTGCCCTCGAACAACAACAGATTGCCGTGGTCAGTGAGCACGGTCGGGCGTCCGGTCGGGTTGACCTGACCGTCCTCAAGCACTTTGCGATAGGTCGGCAGAATCGACAGTCCGTGACTCGCATAGCCGACACGATCCGATTCCACGAGATGCTCGGCGACGTCGAGCGCGATGTCGTCCGGCACGCCTTGCGCGAGCAGCAGTTGTTTGCCGAAGTCGACGGCGTCTTTCAGGGGGATTCGCATAGTGACTCCTTATTCATCGAGCGCAGCAGGCGCGCATTACAACCAGCCCAGCCAGCGCCAGTACGTCGCAGCGAACACCAGCAACAAGGCGTAACCCACCACGGTGACAATGATCCCCACCTTGGCGAATTGCTTGGCAGTGAACGTGTCGGTGCCCAGACACACCATGTTCTGCGGTGCGTTGATCGGCAGGATGAAACCGAAGCTGACCGTGAAGCCGAGCAACATGGTCATGCCCAACCGGTTGAAGTCGCCCGGCAAGGTTTGCAACACGGCAATCAGGATCGGCAGCATGGCCGACGTCAGCGCCGTGGCGCTCGCGAAACCCAGGTGAATGAGGATGAGGAATGCGGCAAGAATCGCGAAGATCGACAGCGTCGGCAGAGAATCGAGGCCCGTTGCGGCCACCACGTGATTGCCCAGCCACTGCCCTGCCTGCGTCGTAAGCAATGCGGTGCCAAGACTGATACCGACCCCGAACACGATCACGGTGCCCCAGGGAATGCGCGACTGCACGTCCTTCCAGGTCATCACGCCAAAGCGCGGCAACATCAGCACCACAAGACCGACGTACGTGACCGAAGTGGTATCGAAGCGGTGCAGCTTGCCTTCCGTCGCCCAGAACAGCAGCAGTCCGATCGACACGGCCAGCAGACGCTTCTGCGAACTCGTCATCGGGCCCATTTCGCGCAGCTGCGCTTCCACGGCTTCCTTGCCACCGGCGATGGCGTCCGCCTCGGGCGGCATCAGCTTGAGCACGAGCACCACCAGCACCACCGACATGATGATCGCCCACGGCGCGCCGGCGACGAGCCACTCGGCCCACGTGATACGGTCGCCGAGCATCTTGTCCATGAAGCCCACGGTCAGCAGGTTCTGGGCGGCCGCCGTCTGAATACCGACGTTCCAGATACTGGTCGCCTGCGCCACGATGATCATGATGCCGGCGGCGATGTTCGAGCGCTTGTCGACGCCGAACGCGGCAATCACCCCCATCATGATCGGCACCACACAGGCGCTACGGGCGGTGGCGCTGGGCACGACAAGCGAGAGCAGGATGGTGACGGCAACGGCGCCGATCATCACGCGGCGCGTGCTGGTCCCGATTTTGGAGAGGGTCACGAGTGCGATGCGACGATCGAGCCCGGTGAGTGTCATCGCCGCAGCGATGAAGAGCGCACCAGCCACCAGCGCGAGCGCCGAGTTGGAGAACCCGGCAAGCGCCATGCTGATCGCGCGTGACGTGCCGTACTCGACGCTCGGATCCTGCACCGTGGGCGCGGTGCCCACGAGAAACGCCATCAATGACGTGATGATGATGGCGCTGGCCTCGTACGACACGGCCTCGGTAATCCACACCACCACGGCGAAGGCGAGAATCGCCAGCATGCGATGGCCTGCGACCGGCAGATCGTCGGGCATCGGAATAAAGAGCACGGCAATCATCACGACCACACCGGCAATCAGCCCGATGGGTATCGCTTTCTTCTGGGGAGGGCTTTGCACAGAAACGTCAGGCGTGCTCATAGGGGGCTCCAGAACGGAATGGCATGCCGGCAGTCGGCATGTCTTGAGGAAATGCCACGCTTGAACTGCGGATCAATCCTACCCGCATTGAACTTGGCGAGGCAAGCACGGGGCATAGGCGTGTACCGCTGGCGGCCGGCCCCAACTCAACGTGAGGCAGCATGGGCACGGCATAGGCAAGCGTGGCGGGGAATAGGCGAAATGCGAGGCGAAATGCGAGGTGAAGTGCGAGGTGAAGTGCGAGGCGAAGTGCGAGGCGAAGTGAGGCAGTCCAGCGTGCATTCGGGTGCACGGGACGACGATCAACGCGGCGGTGAATGCCGCACGCGAGGTATTCAGGGTGTACCGGGCCTTCGAAGATCCGGACGATCGGGGTGCCGGAAATGCATCGCAAATGAAACGGCGATGCGATCCGCGAAGCGCAAACGCTTAGAAATGCAGTCCGAAGTATTCCGGTGCACCCGCAAAAAGCTGGGTATTGAGGACAGGATTGGTCAACGCGCGATGCCAGAGCGTCTGATACAGCCCTGTCAGACCAGCGCGCGGTCCGGTGACCATGGCGTCCGTGCCCGACGTCAGCCCGGCATTGCCGAGCGTGCCGCTTAACGTCCGACCGCTGACGATGACCGGGTCTGACGCCCACGCGCCTGCATCCGCGAAAACGTCGTGCCACGGTGCGGGAGCCACACCAACGAGCGCCGCCGGCGGCGAACCCGGCGGCGTATGGGGCGACACTCGGGCCGACGCTCGGGCCGCACGCTTCGAACGTGCGGCCCGTGTCGGCCGGACGCCAGGCTTGGCTTGCGCCGTTGCGGCCTTCGTCGCCGCCGTCACACCGGTGGGATTCACGGTGTGCGGCGGACTGGCGGCATGTGCCGATGCCACCATCCAGAAGCAACACAACAACGCCAGCGCCGCACTGGCGCCCATCAGGCGGGTAAGCGACTTCGTCATGACATCCTCGTGTATCGGCGGTGATCCCCGCCTGTCTTGGGATAGTCAGAGCAAATTTCGGACCATGAGAGACAACCGTTTGATTCTTATGCACTTCTTATTCCACCATTCGCAGATGTCCGAAGAATTCCCGAGATCTGTTTCACTTCAGAAACATCCGGCAGCCGCGATTGATCATCGACGATACGCTTTGACCGCCTTGTGGGCCGGTGTCCGCGCTCGCCGGTGAAGCATTGATCGACTTTCGACGCTTCGATTGTCGTCCCGCGTTTCATCTGACGCATTGATGTGGATCAAGAAAAGCGTACGACCGCGCGAAAACCCGAATTGACGGACGATGTGCCTTATGGCGAGGGCCGACGGCGTTTCGACGGTAGTAACGGTAGTCACGGTGGTCAATGCGGCGTTGACTCACCCGGGACTCGGACGCTTCCGAAAATGCCGACGGCCGCCCGATGTAGGGAGCATGTCTCTGGCACAATCGCTCAACGTTAGGGTCTGTTCACATTAATACGGGCTCGTGTTGCCCGGCCAAAGGGGCGAGCGCAAGGAATGAGCCGAAGCGAATATCGGGAATATTCGCGAGGATCATGACGCCGCGATCGCCCCTTTGGGTGGACAACCCGAAGGGAACGTGCCCTACCGGCCGTCTGGCGGCGTTGCCCGCAGCTTGCTTGGAGTGACCAAGCGGCGCTGCGGGCGCCTTGCCAGCCAGCCGGTAGAACACGTTCACGAACCCGTATTAATGTGAACAGACCCTAGAAGCACAGGGCCATCGACCGACTGTCCGGTGAGCCCAATGACATAAAGGAGTCAGCAATGTCCCAGTTCGATGTGGATCTGTTCGTGATCGGTGCCGGTTCGGGCGGCGTGCGGGCCGCGCGCGTCGCTGCGCAATACGGCGCGCGCGTGAAAGTCGCCGAAGAGTTTCGCGTGGGTGGCACGTGCGTCATTCGCGGTTGCGTACCGAAGAAGCTGTTCGTCTACGCCAGCCGTTTTGCTGACGAGTTCGAAGATGCCGCCGGTTTCGGCTGGGAAGTCCCCTCTCCCAAGTTCGACTGGAAAACGCTGATCGCCCGCAAAGACACCGAGATTGCGCGACTCGAAGGCATCTACAAGACCAACCTCGAACGTGCGGGTGCGAAACTCGTCGCCGCGCGCGCCGTGGTCGAAGGCCCGCATACGGTCGTGCTGCCCGCGACCGGTGAGCGCATTACCGCACGCAACATCCTGATCGCAACAGGCGGCCGTCCGGCAGATCAGCCGCACTTCGTCGGACGCGAGCACGCCATTTCGTCAAACGAAGTATTTCATCTCGAATCGCTCCCCGAGCGGATCACGATCGTCGGCGGCGGTTACATTGCGCTGGAATTCGCGGGTGTTTTCGCTGGACTGGGCTCAAAGGTGACGGTCGTGCATCGCGGGCCGCATTTGCTGCGCGGATTCGACGAGGAAGTCCGGACGTCGCTCGAAGCCGCGTATCGCGAGCGAGGCATCGAGATCCTGCTTGAGCGCACGATTCAGCGAGCCGAGAAGATTCAGGACCGATTGCGCATTACGCTGTCGGACGGCAGCGCGCACGATGCGGATGTGCTGCTGAGCGCTGCCGGGCGTGTGCCGTACACGCAAGGACTCGGACTCGCGGCCAGTGGCGTGGCGCTCAACGACAAGGGTGCAGTGATCGTCGACGAGTTCTCGCGCACGAACGTGCCGTCGATCTTCGCCGTGGGCGATGTCACCGATCGCGTCAATCTCACGCCGATGGCGATTCGCGAAGGTCAGGCGTTCGCGGATACGGTATTCGGGGAGCGCACCACACGCGTGGATCACAAACTGATTCCGACGGCGGTGTTCAGCACACCGGAAATCGGCGTGGTGGGACTCACCGAGAGTGAGGCGCGTGCGCAATACGCACAGCTCAAGGTGTACAAGGCCATCTTCCGCCCGCTCAAGGCAACGCTGTCGGGCCGTCAGGAAAAGATGCTGATGAAGCTGCTCGTCGACGGCGCGACCGACAAGATCGTCGGCGCGCATATGGTCGGGGATCACGCAGGAGAACAGGTGCAGTTGCTGGGCGTCGCGCTGTCGATGGGTGCCACGAAGGCCGACTTCGACCGCACGCTGGCCGTGCACCCGACGGCCGCCGAAGAATGGGTGACGATGCGCACACCCGTGGCGTAAATCGGTTGATCGGGCGCTGAAGTCACTGTCGTGATCAGCGCCCGCGACGGGTTATCCGTGTCGAAGCTTTAGAACTTTAGAACGTCTGGTACCAGACGCCGAAGATGGCGATCGGGGTGAGCACCAGCAACAACACGCGCCAGACTGGCACGAACCACTGCGCGCGCGAGCCATCCAGCACGGTACGCGCCTTGGGCCAGATGAACGCACCGACGAAGATCGCGATGCACAGCCCGCCCGCCGGCATCAGCAGATTGACGGTGACATAGTCCATCAGATCGAAGATCGTGCGATCGAACAGTCGCACGTCCGACCAGACGCCGAACGACAGTGCCGCCGGCGCACCGAACAGGAATGTCGCGACGAAGACAGCGAGGACCGCCGGACCACGCTGCCATTGATATTCGTCGATCAGAAAGGCCGCGACCGGCTCGAACAGCGACACCGCCGAGGTGAGCGCGGCGAACAGCAACAGCAGGAAGAATGCGATGGCAATCGCATGGCCGAACGGCATCTGCGCGAAAATGGCCGGCATGGTGATGAATGTGAGGCCGGGACCGGCGTCGGGCGGTACGCCGAAGGCGAAAACGGCAGGGAGGATCATCAGGCCAGCAAGGCAGCACGCGAGCGTGGCAAGCGTGGCCACCCAGACGGCCGAACCGGCGAGCCGTGCGTCGCGAGGCAGATAGGATCCGTAGACCACGATCATCCCCGCCCCCAGCGACAGCGAGAAGAACGCCAGTCCCAGTGCTTCGAGCAACGTGTCGCCGGAGATCATCGAAAAGTCAGGCGTGAGGAACCATGCCACGCCCGCCATCGCGCCGGGCAGCGTGAGCGCCCGGGCAATGACCAGCAACATCAGCAGGAACAGCGCGGGCATAAGCCACTTGCCCGCCCGCTCGATGCCTTTCTGCACACCGGCGGCGACGATCAGTGCCGTCAGACCGAGAAACACGCCCATGCTCGCGAGCGACGCCACAGGATTCGCCGTGAACGCCGAAAACTCGGTGACCAGCCGTTGCGTGTCGTTCGCCAGCACCGAGCCGGTGAACGCGCGCATCAGGTAGGTCACCGTCCAACCGCCAACCACGACGTAGAACGAGAGAATCGCGAACGCATTGAACGTGGCGATGCGACCGACCCAGGCCCAGGCGCGTCCGCCGAGCGTGTGCAACGCGGTCGTGATGGACTGCCCCGTCAAACGGCCCACCGTCATCTCTGCCAGCAACAGGGCGACGCCGAGCGTCAGCACACAGCCTAGATAGACGGCGAGGAACGCACCTCCGCCGTGCTGCCCAACGACGTACGGAAATTTCCAGACCGCGCCGAGGCCAACAGCAGAGCCAGCGGCGGCAAGAACGAAACCCAGCCGCGATCCCCAGGTGGCACGACTCGCTCCCCCCGAAGCATCGGTTGCAGCGGGCGATGTCGCTGGGGCAGCAGGTGAGATGGGTAAATGGGACACGTGTCTCCTCCGGAAACGGACGTGCAGCGGCTCGTTCCACGCGGCTTTGCACCGCGCGGGAGCGACACGTCACTGGTTCATGGAATGGCGTCAGGCAGATTACTGGCGCGGCACGGCATCGATGTCGACACGATGCGGCTCACGTGAGCCAGCGCATGACACCACAAGGGTGGCCGGAGAGTCTACGCGGGAAAAGGTGCTTACCGGTTTAGGAAAGCACCCAAATCAGCATCAGTGGCCGAGGTCAACCTCGCCTGCCGAGGCAGAGCGCGTTCCCGGTTTCGGCGGGTTGCTCTCGCCCCGGTAGGCAAACACGACCGAGAACTTGGTCGTATCGCCCTCGTTGCGGCCAGCCGCGTGAAACAGGCCGCTATGGAAGAGCACGACGTCGCCCTGTGCGAGTTCCACTTGCTTGCCACGCGCAACGAGCGGCTGATTGTCCGGTTCGTCGGGACGCAGGAAGTCCAGCGAATCGAGCTGATGTGTCTGAAGCTGCTCGCGGTGCGAGCCCGGGATGAAGCGAAGCGCGCCGTTGTCGCGCGTCTCCGGCCCCAGCGCCAGCCACACCGAAACCAGTGAGTTCTCGGGGAACGACCAGTAGCGAATATCGCGATGCCAGCCGGTCGCGGTACCGAAGTGCGGGTGTTTCGTCATCACGCAGTTGTGGTGCGCAAGCGTCAGCACCACGTCTTCGCCGAAGATCTGCGCAAGCGATTCGATCAGGTCCGGGCGCGTGGCCCAGTTGCGAAGCGCATCGCCGCGATCGTAAGCCTTGAGCAGACGGCGAACCGTTTGGCCGCCCTCAGCGTCGCGCGATTGCGGTGCACCCTCATAACCCACATCGGCTTCGAACTCGAGCGGTAGCGTGGCCGCCGCCAACTGCGCTCGCACATCGGCCAGAATCGCCTCGCAGTCGGCCTGCGCGACGTAGCGCGGAAGGATCAGATAACCGTCGTTATGGAAGGTTTCGAGTTGCGATGCGGTAAGCGCCATGATGGTCGGCGAAGCGGGCAATAAGCTGGCTGTTAATGGAAAATGACGGGGACTTGAGAGTTTTTCTGTGTAACGGGATGAATCGGGAGGACTTGCAGGGTCATGGCCGCTGACGTCGTTACTGCATTTCATGACGTCGTACGGCAATGGCGCTCAGGCGGCGCGTTTACGTCGTCGAGGCGGCAGATCGCCAGCCGTCTTGCGTTCGAGCTTGGGTTCGGGCTGCGGCACGTCGGTACCGGGCAGCGACGCCTGCGGATTGCCGGCGGGACGCGGCGTGTCGACCACGCTGCGCAGACGGTCGAGCTCACGCGTGAGCTTTGCCAATTGGTATTCGAGCTGGCAGTTACGGCGATACAGCGTGCGCATTTTCTGGCTGAGCGCCTGCGTCTGTGTCCAGTATTCCGGATACATGACGAAACGCCCATCCGGGCGTTCGACGACGCCAAGCCCGCTCTGTCCCATCACGTCGATGGTTTCCAGCGCGTAGCGTCGAACTTTTTTTACCGTACCTGCCGCCATTTATTTCCTACAGTCCCAGCCTGAGAGAGTCAGGCGCGGCATTTTGCCACGAATTCGCTCCGCCCGGGCAGCAAACCCATGCCGAAGCGGAGATTTATTTTTCGCCCGCGGCCCCGCCGGACGGGGCTGCGAGCAGGTTGTGGAAGCATCGGGACGCAATCTCCCGGCATTGCACAGCAATTGTTACGGCTTCGGCGGCTTACCGGTGTCGATGGAAACCGGATCGCTTGCCGGGAAGGTTTCCTCCAACCCCTTGTCGAGACGCTTCGTCTCGCTGGGTCGCGATGCAGGAACCCGCCTCGGCTTGTCGACTTCGATGGACACGGGATCGCTCGCCGGAAACGTCTCCTCAAGCGCTTCGTCGAGGTCGCGTTCCACCGCGTCCTCCTTGTGAGGATGCTGTGGGCCGGGCTTGCGCGTGGGGGTATCGCTCATCAAGTCCTCCGCTGGTAAAGCCGCGCCGGTGCGCGACCGTCGCCCCTACTATACCGCGAGCAGCGTAGACCCGCGCGTCGTGTCAGGCCGCCGGCGTCAGACGCGCTCGGTGGCGCGTCAGGGCTTCGCGCACGAGCGCGTGCATTTCTTCGCCATCTGGGGCGTCGACAAGGGCCAGAATCTGCGAACGCATGCGCGGATCCCAGAATTTATGCAGATGCGTGGCGACCTGATCCAGCGCTTCTTCGCGATCAGGCAAGGATTCGAAGAAGTCTGCAATGCGGTTGGCCATACGCACGAGGTTGTTGCCGTCCATCGAAAATCTCCCGCTCCGTCAGGGTCAAGGCCGTCAGACGCGCTCGTCGAGCGCCGCCCCGCCGGTGTAAATCACGCACTGTTCGCCACGCACGAAGCCCACGAGCGCCACACCTGCGGCCTGTGCCGTACGCACCGCAAGCGCCGTGGCCGCCGATACGGCCGCCACCATCGGAATGCCAACCTGCGCCGCTTTCTGCACGATCTCGACGCTGGCGCGACTCGTCATCAGCACAAAGCCGCTGTCGAACGCACGCCCCTCGCGCGCGAGTGCGCCGATGAGCTTGTCGAGCGCATTATGTCGGCCGACGTCTTCACGCAGGCAGACGATCTCGCCCTGTGGCGAGCACCAGGCGGCACCATGCACCGCGCCGGTGACGCCATTGAGCGCCTGATGCGCTGCGAGCCCCGCATGCGCCGCGGCCAATGCCGCATGGGTCACGCGCAACGGCTCACCCGCAGACGGCAACGGCCGCAACACCTGGTCGAGACTCTCGGTGCCGCAAAGTCCGCATCCGGTGCGCCCGGTCAGGTTGCGACGCCGCTCCTTGAGTCCGGCGAACGCACGCGACGACACTTCGAGGTGCGCGGTAATGCCCAGCGAGGTCGCCGAGACGTCCACCCCGTAACACTCGCGCCGGTCGTTCAGAATGCCCTCCGACAACGCGAACCCCAGCGCAAAGTCTTCGATATCGGCCGGCGTCGCCAGCATCACCACGTGCGAAATGCCGTTGAATTCCAGCGCGACGGGCACTTCCTCGGCGAGTTCGTCGCTCGCCGCCTGCCACGCGCCATGACGGAAACGCCGAACGGCGAATGTTGCGTGCGGCGAGAGGCTTTCCGGGTCGATGGCGGTCGGCGCGACGTCGCACACGGGCGCGACGACGCCATCGATCTCATCGCTGACATCGCGTGCCGATTCAATGGCTTCGCGGGCTTCAGCCACTTCAAGTAACGGGTTGGACATCGTCAAACACTGACTCCAGGTCATTCCTAGGTTCGCGCCCCTACTTCGCCGACACCGGCTCGGCAGGATTGCGGGCCGCATCGAGCAATTCGAGCTGGGTGCGGTTGAAGGACGAATACTTGGCCTGCCATGCCGACGGCTGCACCACCGGCAGCACCTGCACGGCCGTCACCTTATATTCCGGGCAATTGGTGGCCCAGTCCGAGTTATCCGTCGTGATCACGTTCGCCCCCGACTCGGGGAAATGGAACGTCGTATAAACCACGCCGGGTTGCATACGCTCGCTGAGCACCGCGCGCAGCACTGTCTCGCCCGCCCGGCTCCGGATGCCGACCCAGTCGTTATCCTTGATGCCCCGCTCCTGCGCGTCGTGCGGGTGGATTTCGAGCCGGTCTTCGTCGTGCCAGTGAACGTTGTGCGTGCGGCGCGTCTGCGCTCCGACATTGTATTGCGAGAGGATGCGCCCCGTGGTGAGCAAGAGCGGATAACGCGGCGTGACCTTCTCGTCCGTCGGCACGTAACGCGTGATGATGAAGCGCCCCTTGCCGCGCACAAATGCGTCGACGTGCATGATCGGCGTGCCCTCGGGTGCCTCGTCGTTGCACGGCCATTGAAGGCTGCCCGCCTCGTCCAGTCGCGCGTAACTCACACCATGGAACGTCGGCGTGAGCCGTGCAATTTCGTCCATGATCTCGGACGGATGCGCGTACGGCATCTCGTAGCCCAGCCGCTTCGCCAACGCGATGGTGACTTCCCAGTCCGCCATGCCCGGCAGCGGCGCCATCACCCGGCGCACGCGCGAGATGCGTCGTTCGGCGTTGGTGAACGTGCCGTCCTTCTCGAGGAACGTTGTGCCCGGCAGCAATACGTGCGCATACTTGGCGGTCTCGTTCAGGAAGATGTCCTGTACGACGATGCACTCCATCGCCTCCATCGCCGCTGCCACGTGCTGCGTGTTGGGGTCGGACTGCACGATATCCTCGCCCTGACAGTAGAGTCCCTTGAAGCTGCCGTGGATGGCCGCATCGAACATGTTCGGGATACGCAGCCCCGGCTCAGCCTGCAACGTCACACCCCACGCGGCTTCGAATTCCTCGCGCACCAGCGTATCGGACACATGCCGGTAGCCCGGCAACTCGTGCGGGAACGAACCCATGTCGCACGAGCCCTGCACGTTGTTCTGTCCGCGCAACGGATTCACACCGACCCCTTCGCGCCCGACGTTGCCCGTCGCCATCGCCAGGTTCGCGATGCCCATGACCGTGGTCGAGCCCTGTGCGTGCTCCGTGACGCCCAGCCCGTAGTAGATCGCCGCATTGCCGCCCGTCGCATACAAGCGCGCGGCACCGCGAATCTGCTCGGCAGGCACGCCCGTCACGACCGACACCGCCTCGGGCGAATTCTCCGGCAGCGCCACGAAATCGCGCCACTGCGCAAACGCCCGGTCTTCGCACCGCTCGGCAATGAACGCTTCGGCCAGCAGTCCCTCGGTGACGATCACGTGCGCCAGCGCGTTGACCATCGCCACGTTGGTGCCGGGACGCAGCGGCAGATGGAATGCCGCCTTCACGTGAGGTCCATCGACGATATCGATGCGACGCGGATCGATCACGATGAGCTTCGCCCCCTCGCGCACACGCCGCTTGAGTCGCGAGGCGAAGACGGGGTGCCCGTCCGTCGGATTCGCGCCCATCACGAGAATGACGTCCGCGTGTTCGATCGACTTGAAGGTCTGCGTACCGGCGGACTCGCCGAGCGTCTGCTTCAAGCCGTAGCCGGTCGGCGAATGGCAGACGCGCGCGCACGTGTCCACGTTGTTGTTGCCGAACGCGGCCCGCACGAGCTTCTGCACGAGATACGTCTCTTCGTTCGTACAGCGCGAGGACGTGATGCCACCAATGGCGTCGACCCCATACTTCGCCTGCAACCGACGGAACTCCGACGCTGCGTAGTCGAGCGCCTCGTCCCACGACACTTCGCGCCACGGATCGGTGATCTTGCTGCGAATCATCGGTTTGGTGATGCGCTCCTTGTGCGTGGCGTAGCCCCAGGCGAAGCGTCCCTTGACGCAGGCATGGCCTTCGTTCGCGAGACCGTCCTTGTATGGGGTCATGCGCACGACCTCGCCGCCCTTCATCTCGGCCTTGAATGCGCATCCGACGCCGCAGTACGCACACGTCGTCACCACCGCGTGCTCGGGTTGCCCCATCTCGACGATGCTCTTTTCCTGCAACGTGGCCGTCGGACACGCCGCCACACAAGCGCCGCACGACACGCACTCCGAATCCATGAACGGCTGATCCTGCCCGGCCGACACGCGCGCCTCGAAGCCACGCCCGGAGATCGTCAGCGCGAAGGTGCCCTGCGTCTCCTCACACGCCCGCACGCACCGGTTACACACGATGCATTTCGACGGGTCGTACGTGAAGTACGGATTGGACTCATCCTTGGCGCTGTGAATGTGGTTATCGCCGTCGAAGCCGTAACGGACTTCTCGCAATCCGGTCACGCCGGCCATGTCCTGCAATTCGCAATCGCCGTTGGCCGCGCACGTCAGGCAGTCCAGCGGGTGGTCGGAGATGTAAAGCTCCATCACGTTGCGCCGCAGATCCTGCAATTTCGGTGATTGCGTGCGCACCTTCATGCCCGGCTCTACGGGCGTCGTGCACGAAGCGGGGAATCCGCGTCGCCCTTCGATCTCGACCAGACACAGCCGGCACGACCCGAACGGTTCGAGGGAATCCGTCGCACAGAGCTTGGGGATGTTGACGTCGTTGCCCGCTGCGGCGCGCATGATCGACGTGCCGGCCGGAACCGTCACGCTCAGCCCGTCGATCTCCAGCGTGACCTCGACTTCGCTCTCACGCCGCGGCGTGCCCATGTCCGGACCGTGGCCCGGCGAGACTTGCGCATTCGGATGGATCATGTGTCGTTCTCCCATTCAGACGTGCAGGCTTTTGCCGTTGACGTCCTGGACGTGGTTACATCAAGCGGCTTCGGCGCAGCCGGCGCCGTCGGGCAGACCGAAGTCCGCCGGGAAATGTTCGAGCGCGGAGCGCACGGGGAAAGGCGTCATGCCGCCCATCGCGCAGAGCGAGCCAGAGACCATCGTGTCGCACAGGTCGTGCAGCAACTGCACCTGGCGCGTGGACGTATCCCCGCGCCGGATCCGTTCGATCACCTCGACACCCCGCGTCGACCCGATACGGCACGGCGTGCACTTGCCGCACGATTCGAGCGCGCAGAATTCCATCGCGTAGCTCGCCAGCCCGGCCATATCGGCCGTGTCGTCGTGGACCACAACACCGCCATGCCCTACCACCGCGCCCAGCGCCGCATAGGCCTCGTAGTCCATCGGCACATCCCATTGCGCTGCCGGCAGATATGCGCCGAGCGGCCCGCCGACCTGGATGGCCTTCGCGGGACGTCCGCTCGCTGTGCCGCCACCGAAGTCGTCGAGCAACGTGCGCAACGTCACGCCGAATGCCAGCTCCACCAGCCCGCCGCGGCGGATGTTGCCCGCCAGTTGCACGGGCAGCGTGCCCTGCGACCGGCCCATGCCGTACTCGCGATAGGCCTGTGCGCCATGGGCGAAGATGTACGGCACGCTTGCCAGCGTGATCACGTTGTTGATGAGCGTGGGCTGCCCGAAAAGACCGGACAGCGCGGGGATCGGCGGCTTGGCACGCACCACGCCGCGTTTGCCCTCAAGGCTTTCGAGCAGCGCCGTTTCCTCGCCGCAGATGTATGCGCCAGCGGCCTTCGCCACGCGCAATTCGCAGGCGCGTCCGGAGCCGAGTACGTCCGGCCCAAGCCAGCCCTCACGGCGCGCGACGGCAATCGCCGCTTCGAGTGCCGCAATGGCGTGAGGATATTCGCTGCGCACGTAGACGATGCCCTCGCTCGCGCCGACGCTCAGCGCTGCGATCGCCATCCCTTCGATCAGCACGAACGGATCGCTTTCCATGATGAGGCGATCGGCAAACGTGCCGGAGTCACCTTCGTCCGCATTGCAGACGACATACTTTTGCGTGGCTTGCGCGCGACTCACCGTGCGCCACTTGATACCGGCCGGGAACGCCGCACCGCCGCGTCCGCGCAGCCCCGAGTCGAGCACCGTCTGACAGGCGGCCTCCGCGTCGAGTGCAAGACAGGCGCGAAGCCCCGCGAGGCCACCGTGCGCCACATAGTCAGCCGGGTCCAGCGGATCGGTCACGCCCACGCGGGCAAACGTCAATCGTTGCTGCCGCGCCAGATACGGAATCGCCTCGACGCGCCCCACGCAGGCGGGCATGGCAGCATCCCAGCTTCCGTCGGGATCTTCCGGCGAGACGTCACACGCTGCGTCCTTCGTGGCGCACGCGGGCCAACCGCTTTCGAACAGTGCTACGACCTGCGACGGCTGCACGTTGCTGTATCCCACGCGGCCCGCAGGCGTCGCCACTTCGACGAGCGGCTCCAGCCAGAACAGCCCCCGCGAGCCATTGCGAACGATATCGATGGCAACACCACGCCGGGTCGCCTCGGCGGCTACGGCCGCCGCCACGCGGTCTGCGCCCAGTGCAAGCGCGGCAGAGTCACGCGGAATGTAGATACGGTAAGCCTTCGATGCCTCAGTCATGACGACCCTCCGTGCTGGCAACGGCCGCCGCAAGCAGCGCGTCGAAGCGCGCCGGACTGACGCGCGCATGCAATTCGCCGTTGATCGTCACGGCAGGTGACAACGCACATTGGCCAAGGCAGTAGACCGATTCGACGCCCACGCCATTGCATGCGTCGCCATCGATGTGCGCGCCGGTACACGCCTCAGCATGGGCGACGAGCGCTTCGCCGTCTCGACTGCGACAAGCTTCCGCACGGCAGACCTGTACGACGGTCGGCGGTGGCGGCGCGCTGCGAAAGTGGTGATAGAAGGTGATGACGCCGTGGACTTCGGCGCGCGAAAGGTTCAGCGCGGCAGCAATGGCCGGCACGTGCGCGGGATCGACGTAACCGTCAGCATCCTGCAAGGCATGCAGCAGCGGCAACAACTCGTGTGCGCGGCCGGCGTGGCGAGCCAGCAGCGGCGCGAGCGTCGCATGAGGTGTGGGCACCATCTCGAATTGTCTCCTGGGGCAAGACCGCATCTCATATGTTCTTGATTGCATATGATGATCCAAGGTCTTTTGGGGGCTCAGTCCTTATGACAGTAGACCAAACGCCCCGTCCCAACAAGCCTCGTGCAAATACCGATACCCTCACGCAAACGTTTGCGCTGCGTTGCAACATGATGCAGACGTCCAGCCCATGCGGGCCGGGCGTCGGTCATTGAAAAACGTTCCGCGCCTCATATGCATACAAATACATATGAAACATCATCCCAATGACGGAAATGCTTCGGACAGAGACGTCACTCGCCCTGTCGCCCCTTCGCTGTAGCCCGGAATCGCGTGAACGGCCTGTCGATATTCCCCACTCTGGAGAATCTCAAGCAAAGCCTGAAGATGCGGAGACTCGCTGCCGCTCTCCGGGAACATCAGGCAGTAGCGCTCCGTGAGGATCGGGATGAAATCGAGGCCGAACTGACTCGCAGCGGCTTCGATGGCAAGGCCCGCGTCGGCACGTCCGCTGGCGATATAGGCAGCAACGGCCGCGTGCGTGAATTCGATGCTCTCGGCACCGGCTACCGTCGTGGGATCGATGCCGTCCTGCGCCAGCAGCAGATCGTAAATGATGCGCGTGCCGGACCCACGCTCGCGGTTCGCGAAGCGCGCGCCCGTGCGCGGCAAATCGGCCAACGTTCGAATGCCGAGCGGGTTACCGCGCGCCACGAGCAAACCAAGACGCCGCGACGCCACGTCCGCCACGCGATACGACTTGCCTTTGAGCAGTGGCATGTACTGATCGAGCACCGGCTCCGCGAGCGCGCCGATCGGCACGTGAAAGCTCGCGACTTCGCATTCGTGCTTGGCGAGCGCGGCAATCGCCTCAATGCTGCCGCGATAGCTGACGTCGATGGGCAAACCGGCGCGTCCTGCGAAATCGACCAGCGCCGCCACCGCCAGACCATGACTCGCGAACAGCCGCAACTGGTCGGTTTCCTGAAGCAGCAAATCGTCCAGTTCGGTTTGCAGTTCGGACGCCATCGTCTCCAGCAACGGCCCGAGCCGCGCCTGCAAACGCTTCTGCCCCCAGAGCAATCGCTGCGCGAGCGGCGTAAGGACAGCGCCGCGCCCGCGCGCCATCGTTAGCAACGGTGCCCCCATCAGCGACTCCACTTCTTTCACGTGCCCCCACGCGCCACGGTACGACTGCCCCAGCACCTGACTGGCGGCCTGCAAGTTGCCGTGCGCCTGCACTTCGGTGAGCAACGACAGCACTTTGTCGAGCGGCAGGTCGTTGCCGTCATGGCGAAAACGGAGTTGCGGGGCGATGGAGATACGCTTCATGGGACTCACCTTATATGCTATTAATTGCATAAATCAATTTATGCAAAATCCTGATAACATGCCTACAAACGTCGATTTAACGGGCATTTCCCGCTCGACATTCGCGCGAAGTAACGGGCGCAATGTTTCGCAATTATGCATCAATTTGCCTATTTGACGTCAACCGTTTCCTCTGGACATTGCCCCCCCCCCGAAGTGGGTGCAATGCGCCGGTCACTCTTGCTCGAAAACGCGTCATGTCTGCCCCGAAAATTGCCCCGTACGACCGCCCTGCCGGCGGTTGGGGCGCGCTCAAGAACGTCGCCATCCAACTCGTCACGCAGGGCATCCCGCTCAAAGGTGCGCGAACGCTGCTCAGCGCGAACCAGCCCAGCGGTTTCGATTGTCCAGGTTGCGCCTGGCCGGACCGCGAACATGCGTCGACCTTCGAATTCTGTGAGAACGGCGCGAAGGCCGTCGCCGCCGAGGCGACCAAGCGCCGGGTGACGCCCGAGTTCTTCGCTGCGCGCACTGTCACCGAATTGCTCGAACTCGACGACTACACGCTCGAAGGTTACGGCCGCCTCACGCACCCCATGCGCTACGACGCCGCCACCGACCGCTATCTGCCCATCGACTGGGACGCCGCGTTCGCCATGATCGGCGAGCATCTGCGTGCGTTGCCCGACCCCGATCAGGCGGCGTTCTACACGTCGGGGCGCACGAGCAACGAAGCGGCCTTCCTGTATCAGCTGTTTGTGCGTCAGTACGGCACGAACAACTTCCCCGACTGCTCGAATATGTGTCACGAGCCGACCAGCGTGGGGTTGCCACCGGTCGTCGGCCTCGGCAAAGGCACGGTCACGCTCGAAGACTTCGAACAGGCCGATACGTTGCTGTTGTTCGGACAGAACCCGGGCACCAATCACCCGCGCATGCTCGGCGAATTGCGTGAAGCGGCCAAACGCGGCGCGACCATCGTCTCGATCAATCTGCTGCATGAGCGCGGGTTGGAGCGCTTCGCCGACCCGCAGAGTCCGGGCGAAATGCTGAGCATGGGCGGCACGGCCATCAGTGGCCATTACGTCACCCCGGCGAGCGGCGGCGACTTCGCTTTCGTGAAGGGCGTCATCAAACATGTGCTGGAGCGCGACGCCGACGCACGCGCCAACGGTGCTCCTGCTTTGCTCGACGACGCCTTCATCGCCGAACATACCCATGGCTTCGACGACTTCGCCGCCGACGTGCGCGCCGAGCGCTGGGACGATCTTGAGCGCGCGTCCGGCGTGTCGCAGGCCCAGATGTGCCAGATTGCCGACGTCTACCTGCGCGGCGAGCGGGTCATCGCGACCTGGGGCATGGGCATCACGCAGCACAAGCAGGCAGTGGCAACGATCCAGATGATCGTCAACCTCATGCTCCTGCGCGGCAACATCGGCCGTCCGGGTGCCGGACTTTGTCCCGTTCGCGGTCACAGCAACGTGCAGGGCGACCGCACTGTCGGCATCAACGAGAAGCCGACCGCCGCGTTCCTCGATCGGATCGGCGAGGTCTTCGACTTCACGCCCCCGCGCCGCGAAGGTCTGGGCGTCGTCGACACGATCTCGGCGATGCTCGCCGGAAAGATCCGGGTCTTCATCGGGATGGGGGGCAATTTCGCGATGGCCACCCCCGATACGCCACGCACGTGGGAAGGTCTGCGTCAGTGCGACCTGACCGTGCACGTGGCGACGAAACTCAACCGCAGCCATCTGGTGCATGGCCGCGACGCGCTGATTCTGCCATGCCTCGGCCGCACCGAAATCGACATGCAGAACGGCGCGGTGCAAGGCGTGACCGTCGAAGATTCGATGAGCATGGTGCACCTCTCGTACGGCATCAACGCGCCGGCGTCGGAGCATCTGCGCTCGGAGCCCGCGATTGTCGCGGGCATGGCGCAGGCAACGATGGGCCATGCCGTCGGCGGCCATGACGACTGGCACTGGTACACCGAAGACTACGACCGTATTCGCGATGCCATCGCCGCCACTTTCGACGACTTCGCCGAATTCAACCGCCGCGTGCGCCACCCGGGCGGATTCCGTTTGCCGGTGCCGCCGTCGGAACGCCAATGGCTGACCGCCAACGCACGGGCGAACTTCACCACGCACCCGCTGCCGGCCGAACTGCAGATCGACGTCGCCCGCAAACAGGCGGGGGATCGCGGCGCAGACGTGCTGCAACTCGCCACGATCCGCTCGCACGATCAATACAACACCACGATCTACGGCCTGAACGACCGGTATCGCGGGGTGTTCGGTCAGCGTCGCGTCGTCTTCGCGAACATCGAGGATCTGGACGCACGCGGCCTGCGCGCAGGCGAGCGAATCGACCTTGTCGGTGTGTGGAATGACGGCATCGCCCGTCGCGCCGACGACTTCCTGCTGGTGGCCTACGATATCCCGCGCGGCAGTATCGCTGCGTACTACCCGGAGACGAACGGCCTCGTGCCGCTCGACGCCACCGCCGACGGCGCAGGCACCCCGACATCCAAGTCGGTTCCGGTGTTGCTGGAGCGCCGCCTTGGCTGACGCCTCCACCCCCGCCGACGGCGAACTCGCACAGGCGGAGCAAGAACTCGCCCGCCTGCTGCAAACGCTCGCCGACGGGCGTCGTGAAGGTCGTGCATCGATGTCGCTCGCACGTCTGGCCAAGCGCAGCGCATTGCCCATGAGCACGTTGCTGCGCTACCTCAGCGTGCTTACAGAGGCCGGGTGGATCGCGCTCGAAGACGGCGAGCGCGGCCTGCAACTCGCCCGGCTGACCGACGCCGGTGCGGAGCAGCTCGATAGCCTTGGCAGTCCTCAATAACCGGCCCGTGCGCTGAAAAATCGGCCGCGTATGACGGAAATGCGACGAAAGTAAGGCGCTGCAATACGACTGACACATTTCCATCCCGGCACCCGACATACACTCTCGTCGCTACGGGGCGGATCACCGCCCCGGGCGCTTACGTTGCACGATGCGATCCATGTGATCTATTCGATCCATTCGCCATCGACGACGTCAGGCCACATCATGTCCGCCATGCCTCGGAGACTTCATGGAGAACGTCGTTGCGCGCCCGGTCGAGATCGACGCCGCCACGCCTTGCGTCAGCGCCACCGTCGAGAGCGTTGCAACGCCCTCGCCCGCGCTGTGGCGTCACGCCAGACCATCGCGCTGGAACCCCGTGCTGATCGGCCTGACGACGCTCGCCGGACTTTGGCAATGGCTGGGGCTGGGATGGGCGCTGCGCCACTGGGGTGAGATGGCGTCGCTGACGTTGCTACCCGTGCTGCTGCTCACCCCCATGCACTGGGGACTGATTCACGAGTCCATTCACGGCCAGTTGCGCCTCAAGCCCCGTGCCAACGAACGCACCGGCCGCTCGCTCTCCCTGTTGCTCGGTCTGCCCTTCGAGATCATGCGATTCGGGCATCTGATGCATCACCGGTTCACGCGTCAGCCCTACGACCGTCCCGACATCTCGAACCTGCCCGCCGATGCCCCGTTCGCCGCGCGCGCCCGGCGCTGGCTCGGCTATCAGTCGCGCCTGCTGGGCGGCATGTGGTTCACGGAACTGTTCGCACCGGTGATCGCCTGGTTACCGGTCAAGCGCCTGCCCACGCTCGCCGTGAGCGCACTGGGTGCCGATCCGCAGGACGACGATGTGCGTCGTCGGGTGGTGATGTTCGCCTCCGACCCGGTGCGACGCCGCCGTATTCAGCGCGACTTCGTCCTGATGCTCCTCGCACTCGGCGCAGCGGTGTGGGCGTATGGTCCGTGGTGGCCCGTGTTTGCGGTGACATTCGTCGCGCGCGGCATCTGGCTGTCCATCGCCGACAACCTGCCGCACTACGGCGTGGCGATGGATGAACCCGCCCGCTCGCGCAATTTCCGCTCACCCGCGTGGGGACGTCTGCTCGTGCTCAATCACCATCTGCACCGCGTTCACCACCAGTACCCCACTGCGCCCTGGCACCTGCTGCCGGAAATCGACGCGGCGCAACCGTCATCCGGCCCCGTCATTCCTTACTGGCGGGCCATCCTCCGCCAGTTCCGCGGACCGTTGCCAGCCAGCAGCCTCGCTGCCCCCGGCACGACGCCGTAACGCCACTACACCTTCGCACTAGTCTCAGCGCGCCTGAGAGTCAACGACGCCGCGCGCGTCGTTGTCTGCGCGCCACGCAAGACACACCGCGCATTGTGGATTTCGGACCGATTCTTTCAGGATTTGTCCGAATCATGATATAAATGCGAATCGTTTTCGTTAACGTTTACATCATCATTCCACTGAATGGCGGAGCGTCATGATGTAACGAGCACCGACACCGTCTGTGGATTTGCGCTGCCAGCCACGTCGCCTCAGGGCGGCGTTTTCGTTTCCGTCGGCGCAGCGTGACAACAGACACCGGACGCTCACGTCGACGTTCGCATCCCTGTATTCCTGCTTCTTGCGCTTATTTATCAGTTACTCGCGAGCATGTTGATTGCATTGGCCATTGCACTGGCATGGTTGGCAGGCGCTGCCTGCTACCTCACTTCGGAACACCAGCGATTGCGCGCGCAACGTCTGGCGGCGCAGCCCGCGCGCGCGATAGCGCTGGTCGCGGCGATCGCGAGCCTCGTTTGCTGGTGGCTGGCCGCCGGGCCGTCGGCCGGTATTGCGTCCGCGTTCATGTCACTGTGCTTTGGCCTGCTTTTCTGGCCGTATGCGGCGGGTGGCTGGCACTGGCTGCGCGGAGATGCCCATGTGGAGTAGAACCTTCGCGGGCCTTGTGCTCGGCTTCTTCGCGGCCATCGCGTTGTGCGGTGCCATCGCCTACATGACACCGGCCGGCTGGCAAACCGCCGCGATCCCCGTCATCGCCCTCTTCCCGCTCGTGTGGCTGGGTCTGTTCGCCGTCGTCTACGCGAGCCGCACGGCGGCGCGTGCATGGATCGGCATTGGCGCGACCACTGTCGTCGCTTGGGCTGCGCTGCTGCTGGCGCGCACCGTCTGGTAAGGATCGTTCGATGCGCGCTCAGACCCTTCGTCAATACCTCAGTGTCCACACGTGGGCCGGCATCGTGGCCGGTTTCGCCTTGTTCGTCGCCATGCTCGGCGGCGCGCTGACCGTCTTCCATCACGAAATCGAACGCTGGGAGCAACCGGCAACGCGTCACGCGCCGCTCTCGCTCGCCCAGACGGAGCAACTCGCCGAGATGGTGCGTGCGCAGTACCCTGCCGCGCGCGAGCAAATGGGTGTGGTGTTGCCCAGCCATTCGCCGATGCCGTTCGCCTACTGGCAACAGCCCGACGGCGAATGGATGCAGGCGCGACTGCGTTTGAATGCGGACGGCACCGCGTCGTCGCTCATCACGGGCGATGCGCGCCCCGGCCTGTCGAACACCGTCAACTCGCTGCATTACTCCCTCTCGATCCCGACCTATGGCCTGTATCTGATGGGCGTGGTGTCGCTGTTCTACGGCATGGCACTCATCTCCGGCGTGATCGTGCACCTGCCACGCGTGACGCGCGACATCTTCGCGCTGCGCCCGGGACGCAATCTGAAGCGCTTCTGGCAAGACGCGCACAACGCCATTGGCGTGCTGAGCTTGCCGTTTCATATCGTCTTTGCGTTGACGGGTGCGTTGCTGTGCCTGAGCCTGCCGCTGATGATGGCGTTCAACGTACTGACGTTCGAGAACAAGCTCGCCCCGCAGTTCTTGCAGATGACGGGGTCCGTACCCGCGAAAATCACGCCGGTCGACGGCAAGCCGCTCGATCTTCAGGCCGTGCTGGCACGCGCCGAACACGCCGCCCCCGATCTCGAGACAACGGCCGTCGCCTGGTCGCGCTACGGCAAACCGGACGCCGTGGCCGAAGTCTACGGCGAAGCCAACGACTCGCTGGGTGTCTTCGGCGCGGTGGCGGTTCGTTTGAATGACGGTGAGATCGTCGGCCAGCACAGCCCCGGCGTGCGCGATACGAATCACGCCGTGCTCAGCATGATCTACGGGGCACACTTCGGGAATTTCGCCGGCGACGCCATGCGCTGGGTGTATTTCATCCTCGGCCTGATGGGGGCTGTGCTGGTTTATAGCGGCAATCTGCTCTGGCTCGAATCGCGTCGCAAGCGCAATACTGCCATTCAGCCCGCCAATCTGCGATGGATGGCGAAGGCAACGGCGGGGATATTCCTGGGCACGTGCCTCGGCATCGCCGTGGCGTTTGTCGCCGCCGTGGTCGCGCCGGGTGCGACGTCGCTGTCGATCTTTGTCGTCACGCTGGTGCTGTCGATGATCGTCGCCGCGCTCACCGCGCCTGCGGTGGCCGCGACCGGATTACTCGTCGCGACCGCGCTTGCCTGCCTCGCGATTCCTGCCGTCGATGCGATGTTCACGGCCGACAATCTCGTGCGCACGCTCGCCAATGGCGACTGGGTACTCGCGGGCGTCGATCTGATCGCCCTCGCCTGTGCCGCGATCTTCGCGCTGTTCGCACGCGCAACGTGGCACCGTGCACGACGCGGCGACCCGAACAGCGTCTGGGCGCGCCCGGCCTCGACGGACCAAGCCACGGCACAAGTCATGCCGCAAACACCCCACAAATAAAAGATCGATTCACGACGGACGCGCTGGCACACAGCGCGTCAACTACAGGGAGATGTACCGATGTTGCAACACCGCCCGCTCACAGGGCGCGGATTCGCTCGTCCACGCGCCGCGCACGACCTGACGCCTCAACACCCGAATCGCCCCCAACACGTGCCTGCCCCCTCGCCCATCACACGGGCCATCGCAGGCGTGTTCGCGATCTGCGCCGCGTCGCTGACCTTCGTGTCCGGTACGGCCTACGCACAACAGGCGCCGCAAGCGTCGGATGCACAGCCCACCGCAAAGGACACCGCGGCATTGCCCACGACGACCGTGTCGAGCAATCGCGATGAAGACGTCAAGGTCGAGCGGGTAACGAGCGGTGCACTCGGCACGCGGCGTGCCGTGAACACCCCGTTCTCGGTCGTCGGCGTGAACAGCGAGCAGATCAAGAATCAGATGGCGCAGACGGCGACCGATGCCTTCAAGTGGGACCCGGCCGTCACCACACTCTCGGAAAACAAGCGCAACGAAAACTCGTACTTTGCAGTGCGCGGTATGCGCGTCGACATGCTCGACGGCACCAAGATCGATGGTCAGAACTTCGTCTCGTGGCAGGCCGACATCCCGCTCGAACCGTTCGAACAGGTCGAGCTGCTCAAGGGACTGTCCGGCTTCATGTACGGCTTCGGTGCGCCGGGCGGCATCGTCAACTACGTGCTCAAGCGCCCGACGGACGAACCGCTGCGTCAGTTCTCGGTCGGCTATGAAGCCAGCAACGTGTGGAGCCAGAAGCTCGATCTGGGCGGACGCTTCGGCCCCGACAACCGCTTCGGCTATCGCCTGAACCTCGTCAACGAGGAAGGCAATACCGCCGAGCCGAACAACCACGTGCGCCGCAAGACGATCTCGTTCGCGACCGACTTCCGCATCACCCCCGATCTGACGTGGTCGGCCGATGTCGCCTACTGGAAGCGTCAGACGACGGGCACGCTGTTCGGCATGAGCTTTGCCGGTGCCGGTGCGGTGCCCGACGCCAACAAGGTCGCCCGCAATCTCGCGCAGCCGTTCACCTACTATGAAACCGACGCGCTGACGGCAGGCACTGCCCTCGACTACCGCATCAACGATCAGTGGAAGGCGAACTTCAAGTACCGCTTTGCGCGTCAGAATCGTCTGAACGGCGACAGCTTCCTCTCCGTGCTCAATGCGGCGGGCGACTACGCCGACACACAATACAAGTGGAAGACGGCGTACTACTACCAGGCATGGGACGCCATGGTCGAAGGCAAATTCGCCACCGGCCCGCTCAAGCACAACGTGGTGTTCGGCGTGTCTTATCAGACGCAGGTGAAGCTCAACGACAACGGGCTGGGCGGCAATGGTATTTCGCTCGGCACGAGCAATATCTACAACCCGTCGCTGCTGCCGAATCAGGACATCGGCATGGATTACCAGCCGTATCGCAGCGAAAAGATCTCGCAACGCGCGATTTTTGCGAGCGACACCGTGGACATCACGTCGCGTATTTCGGCACTGGTCGGCTTGCGCTACACGCAGTTCAACGATGACCTGTACGACATCGACGGGCAGACCGGCACGTCGTACAAAGCCAAGCCCGTCACGCCGACAGTCGCGCTGATGTACAAAACGGACAACGACTCGACCGCTTACGCGAGCTATGTCGAATCGCTGGAACCGGGCGGTTCCGCCAGCATTACCAACGTCAACTTCCCGACGACGTACGGTCCGCTCAAGAGTAAGCAGTATGAAGTGGGCTGGAAGGCCGACAAGACGTCGTGGGGTGCGAATCTGGCGCTGTTCCGTGTCGAGCGCGGCTACGGTTATACCAACGCGGCGAACTTCTATGTGCAGGACGGCACGCAGCGCTTCCAGGGGCTGGACGCCAGCGGCTGGGTGCGTCTCGCGCACGATTGGCGCGTGATGGGCGGCGTGCTGCTGCTCAACACGAAGGCCGTGGACGTGGACGATCCGACGGTTGCGGGCAAGCGCATCTTTGCCGCCCCGCGCTATGTGGTAACGGGCCGTGTGGAGTACGACACGCCGTTCGTGCGGGGCTTGACCGTGGCGGCGGGCGTGAAGGTGACGGGACAGCAGGAAGTCGACGCCGCCAACACGTTGTCGATCCCGGCGTTCACGACGATCGATGTGTCGGCCAAGTACGCAACCCGTATCTCGGGTAAGTCGGTGGTGTTCCGTGCCGCCATCAACAACCTGACGGACAAACACTACTGGACGACGACCTACAACGGGTTTGTGCTGCCCGGCTCGACCCGCACGTTCCTCGCCAGCGCCACGATGGATTTCTGATCGCCGGCTAAGAGGTTCGTGGAATGAAGAAAGGCCGCTCAATGAGCGGCCTTTCTCGTTGGAAGGTGTGACGACTAGCGCGACACCCTCACGCCTGCGGCAATCGTCGATCAGCCGACGAAGGCGCGCTCGACGAGGTAATGCCCCGGTGCGTGGTTGTGACCTTCCACGAAGCCACGCTTTTCGAGCAGCTCGCGGGTGTCCTTGAGCATGGCCGGGCTGCCGCACAGCATGATGCGGTCGTGTTCCGGCGAGAACTCCGGCAGACCGATATCCGTGAAGATCTTGCCCGACTCGACCAGCTCCGTAATACGGCCCTGGTTTTCGAACTCTTCACGCGTAACGGTCGGGTAGTAGATCAGCTTGTCGCGGACATACTCGCCCAGATACTCGTGCTCCGGCAGATGCTGGGTAATCAGATCGCGGTAAGCCAGCTCGCTGGTGAAGCGGCAGCCGTGCACCAGAATGATGTGCTCGTAGCGATCGTAGACTTCCGGGTCGCGGATGATGCTCATGAACGGCGCGAGGCCCGTGCCCGTCGAGAGCAGATACAGATTCTTGCCCGGCAGGAGGTTGTCGTCGATCAGCGTGCCCGTCGGCTTGCGGCCAACGATCACCTTGTCGCCCGGCTTGATGTTTTGCAGACGCGAGGTCAGCGGGCCGTCCTGCACCTTGATGCTCAGGAACTCCAGCTCTTCCTCGTAATTGGCGCTCGCCATGCTATAGGCGCGCAGCAGCGGCTTGCCATCGACCTCCAGGCCGATCATCGTGAACTGGCCATTGACGTAACGGAACGAAGCGTCGCGCGTGGTCTTGAAGCTGAACAACGTGTCGGTCCAGTGGTGGACTTCCAGCACGGTCTGTTGATTCTGAATGCTCATATTGACTTGACGTTTAACGGAGGCGGCGGTACAGCGCTTCGGCACGGCTGAACGGGACTACCCCGTACGATCAGACTTGCCTGAATGACGCTTTCGCAGGCCATCCTTGACGGCCCTGATGCCAGAACTCCAGGCGCATCAGGTGTACGCACTATCGGTTATGGACGGGAAAACCCGACTATTTTACCCCAATTGGGAATAGCTTTCATTTGTCCCCAACGTCATTAAAGACATATCGATATGCCTGAGCGGCATATCGGACGGGGCTGCCCGATTAGCGATAGCCGTTCGGGTTTTGGTGCTGCCAGCGCCAGTGATCGACGCACATGCGCGCCAGATCGTACTCGGCGCGCCAGCCCAACAGCGCCTGCGCACGTGCCGGATTGGCGTAGGACACACCGATATCGCCCGAGCGGCGCTCGACGATCTGAAACGGCACCTTTTGACCGCTGGCGGCCTCGAAGGCGTGCACGACTTCCAGCACGCTGCGACCTTCCCCCGTACCCAGATTGACGGTGAACCCGGCGTCGAGTTTGGTCAGCCCGGTCAGCGCCGCCAGATGGCCACGCGCCAGATCCACGACATGGATGTAATCGCGAATCCCGGTGCCGTCCGGCGTGGGCCAATCGCCCCCATAGACATTCAGGACCGGCTGCTTGCCGACGGCGACCTGCGCGACGAACGGCATCAGATTGTTGGGCGTGCCGCCCGGATCTTCGCCGATCAACCCGCTTTCGTGGGCACCCACCGGGTTGAAGTACCGCAACACGCCGATACGCCAGCGCGGATCCGATTTGGCCGTGTCGGTCAGCATCTGTTCGGCCATCAGCTTGGTATGACCGTACGGATTGGCCGTAGACAGCGCCGCCGTCTCCTCGACCGGCACGGACACCTGATTGCCGTACACCGCCGCCGACGAGCTGAACACCAGGTGCCGCACGTCGTGACGGTCCATCGTCTCGATGAGCGTGAGCAGGCTGCCGAGGTTGTTCTTGTAGTACAGGAAAGGCTTTTGGAGCGACTCGCCGATGGACTTGAGTGCCGCGAAGTGGATCACGCCGTCGATGCGGTGACGGGTGAATACGTCTTCCATGACGCTCGCCGAGCAGGCGTCGCCCTCGACGAACACGGGCGCGCGCCCGGCAATGCGTTCGATGCGCGCCACGGCGTCGCGGTGGCTGTTGCACAGGTTATCGAGAATGACGACGTCGTAGCCCGCCGCCAGAAGCTCGACACACGTATGTGAGCCGATGTAACCGGCGCCGCCGGTAACGAGAATAGTGCCCAGATGATTCATGAAGATGCCTTGGCAACGCCTGTTTGGCGTGGCCGATTCGCACAAATGTGCACGACGATTGCAATCGCGAGACCCGGCATCTTACTCCAGCCGTTCACGCCATGCTACTGATGGTAGCTGCACCGGACCGCTTAGACGTTCTGTCCCATGTAGGTATCGTATTCGAGCGCCGCGAGCCGCCGCGTCAGTCGGTGTGCACCCAGCGCCAGCACACACAGCAGCGCAAGCGCAAACCCGTAGCCGTACAGCGTGGGGCCGTAGACCAGACTGAACCCGGTGAACAACGCATTCAGACACACCAGCATGGCCGTCAGGATCAACACGTCGCGACGCCGGTCGAGATAGAACAGCACGTTGAGAACACCGAGCAGGAGGACTTGCAGCCCGGCCGAGACGACGTCGATACGCAGCAATGTCTGCCATCCACCGGGCACCCCGACAAGCCGCAACATATCGTCGCCGAATGCGAAGACGAGCAAGGTCACGACGGCCTGCACCTTCAGGATCTCGTACAGCCCGGTACGCACCGCACGGACCATCAGCACCCGTGACGCCGAAATCTGGCGCAGCGTGCCGCCGTGACGCACGGCATCGAAAAAAGCGGTGTAAGCCTCGGCAAAGTCGGTTTCGATGCGCAGCAGGAACACGGCCATCCCCGGGATCACGCAAAGATAGGACAGGAAGACCGGCAGATCGTAAAGGGGTGCGGCACGCAGCGGGCCGATCACCGTCATGCCGGTCGCAGGCCACGCCCAGAACATCAGTTTGTCTATCCACACGCCCAAGCCGAAGCAGACGCCGACGCCCACGAGCGAGAGCCGAAGATTGCGCGGCACGAACACCGCCCATGAAAGCCACGTGGACGTCCGGTAATTGCGCGCGACGATGACGGTGAACCCGAGCAGCAGCGCCGTATGGCCGATGACGAAGCCGCCCAGCAGGCCGGTCAGGCCAAACCGTCCCAGCAGAACCGCGCAGACGACGGTCAGACTGTAGCCCGCGCAGAACACGCCGAGAATCGCCCGGTACTGCTTCACGCTCGTCAGGAACAGCACCACGATCCAGAGGTTCCCGAGCAGCACAAAGCCGATCCACATCAGCCATCGATACGTCAACGGCTGGTCGGCGAAGAGCGTTTGCGACAGCAGCAAGCCAATGCCGCCGAGTACCACCGTCGTCACCAGCGACACGGCGTTGAACGAGGGCATCACCAGTTGCGGCTCCCCGGCAAAGAGCCGGTCGCTCAGGTAACGCGTGAAAGCGAGCTGGATCAGCCCGGTCGCGATCACGCTCGACGCGATCAGGTACGTCACCGACACCTGAAACTGCGTGAGGACGACCTGCGGATGCACGTGCGCGAGACTCATCAACCCGACGAGCACCACCCCGACCATTGACAGCACCAGCGGCCCGGCGCTGATGATCCCGGCGTAGCTATAGGCCGCGAAGGTTCCCGACAGCGTATCGCGGCGCAGCAGACGCCGAAGCTCGAATCCGATCCCGGCCATCAGTGCTCGCCTCCCTGCACGTCCGACACGCCCGACACGCCCTGCATGCTCGGCGGACTGTCGCCGTCCATCCAGCGGCGATACAGCGTGCGATAGGCGTCGCGAACGGCGTCGAGGCGATAGTGCCGTTCAACCCGCGCGATACCGGCAAGGCTGGCGGCGTGCCATGCCGACGGCTCCATCACGTCGACGATGGCGGCGGCCAGCGCTTCGGGGTCGGCCATCGGCACGATACGCCCCGACCAGCCGAGCGCGCGGTCTTCCGGATCGCCGCCTTCGATCAGTTGACGGCATGCGCCGACGTCCGTCGCGACCACCGGCACACCGGCAGCGGCCGCTTCGAGCATCACCAGCGGTAACGCCTCGGACACCGACGACAGTGCCAACACGCCGATCTGCGGCAACACCGACTCGACGGCGCGATAGCCCATGAACCTCACCTGATACTCCATCCCCAGACTCGCCGCGAGGTCGCGGCATTCTTGCGCATACGCCCGGTCTTCGGTGTCCGGGCCGACGATCCAGCCCTGCACGTCGGGCCGCGCACGATACGCGATGAAGAGCGCACGCAGGAAGGTCTTGATGTCTTTAACCGGCACCACGCGCCCGATCAGCGCCACCACAGGCGGGATGTCATCGCCCGAAACACCTTCCTCGCCCCGCGTACCTTTGACGCGCTTGTCCCGAAGCGCGGCAAACCGCGCGATGTCGACACCGTTCGCGATACAGCGTGTCTTGTGCGCAGGCGCGCCGTCGCCGATCTGCCGCAGGCGGTTGCCCTCGTAGAGCGACACGATCTCGTTGGCCGTGTCATAGCAGACCCGCCCGATGGCTTCGAAGAACCGCATCCAGAGATTCTGGAAGTAGCCCACACGCGAGATGTCGCGCTCGAAGGGCCCCCGGTTGTCCCGCAACCACTCGCTCTGCAACAGGTCGAGCTTGCGCTCCTTCGTGTAGCTGCCGTGCTCGGTCACCAGCAGCGCCCGCCCGGTCGTCATACGCAGCATCGCGCCGAGCAACCCCGCGTAGCCCGTCGACACCGTGTGATACATGCGCGCCGGCGGCAATGCTCCGGCGATGCGCGCGAGTTGCCAGATCGGACGGTGCATGGCGCGAATCGTCCAGAAGTAGTCCGTGAACGACGGGTCATGGCAAAACCGTTCGTAGCGCTCGGTGATGAATTCCCAGGATCGTTCGCTGTGCAGGAACGCCGACGATGACAGCGGCTGGCCGTCGCACAGCAGCGGCAGGAGGTGCGCGAGCATGCTGCGCAGGCCATCGACTTTCATGTATTCGGTAGCGTCCGGCGTCCCTGCGCCACCCGCCTGGCTCTCATGCCGCTGACGAAACAGGTCGTGCATGCGTGCGATGCGGGCAAAAGCTTCGGCGTCACCTGCGCTCTTCCGGGACGAGGCGCGCGCGTCCCCCTCGTCTGCCGCCGTCGCGGACGACGTCTCCGTCTCGTAGAGGTAATGCGCTTCGAAATGGGTGACGTTCGCGGGCAACGGGTAGACGGGCGCACCGTAATCCTCACGACGGCTGCCGATGAACACGACGGAGAACGTCAGATCGGGAAATGCCCGGATCAGTTGGTCGACCCATGACGACACGCCGCCACGCACGTACGGAAAGGTGCCTTCGAGCAAGAGCGCGACGTCGGCCATCGCAGGCGTCATGGCGACCGCGGCCCCGGTGCGGGACGACGGTTCGGGCGTCGCGTAGAACGTGGACGAAGCCATGGGATTTAGCGTGTCCAGAATCGCACGGCGGGTTGAACGACCGGCGAGGCCGTTGCGTTCGACACGCCCTTAGCCCCCGTCACACCGGCACCCAGCCCGCCCAGCAACAGTGAAACGCGGTCATAGCGCCGCCGCTGGAATGCGGCCTCCGCCAGCCACGGCAACAGGCGCTCGGTCGGAAAGCTGTGGAACTGGGCCTGACGCAGGTGCATCTCGGCCACGTCGGGGTGCTCGCGCATGAGCGCACAGCGACCCAGCAGATACCACATGGACGCATCGTCCTCGTGCTGTTCGAGCGCGTCACGTGCGAACTTCTCCACACGCTCCAACGTGAAACGAAGGACTTCGCCACGCACGAGATTCTGGTAAATCAATTCCCAGTAGAGCTGCGCGAGACAGACGCAGGCGTGTGCGCGTTCGTCGTCGTCCTCGGCCGCCTCGTGCCGGTCGCGCATCACGAAGATCTGCTGCATGATCCGCTTCTCCATCCCGTCGAGAATGCCGTACGCCAGCAGGCGCACCTCCTCCACCGGATCCGCCAGCAGGTCGCGCGCAATCTCGCTCGTGACCCGCGAGGGCAACGCCTGCACGGAGATCAGGGCGGCAACCCGGTCGTCCCGCTCCCCCTGCACGTTGCGCAACCGGGCGCGCAGTCGCATGCCCGCACCGTGACGCACACGCGCCACCAGATGCGAGACGAAACCCGGTGTTTCGACGAGGCCCGCCGGCAGCGACTCGCGCGGCGGCGGGAACAGATACCCCATCAGCAACACGCCCATCACGACGACCATGCCCGCCACCGGCAGGAAAAAGGTCGCCAGTGCGATGTGCCAGAACACGCCACGACGGTCGCGATAGCTCGCAGGCAGCGCGCACGTCACGAACCCGCCGGCGAGCAGTGCCGTCACCGCCTGCCATGCCAGCACGGCGGGCACGACATCACCAACGGGTCCGGCGGCGGTCGGCGCGACGACCGGCACGTCCCATGTCGCGGTCTGCAAAACGAGTCGCAACACGTGCCACTGCGACGCGACGGCGAGCCCCGCCAGCGCCAGTGTCAGCGCCCAACGAATGACATGCACACCGCGCGCCGCGCCTCGCTGCCGGAGTCGCCAGAGCGCTTTCGCGTGGCCGCTTGTCGAGTGGCGCTCAGGCATGGTCGACGCAGCGCTCCATGAGTTTGAGCAGGCCGTCACCCGGGGCTTCGGCGTCGATGTGTGCGGTGTGCACGGCAATATGACCGCTCTGGAAATCGACGTCGTACTGCTGGCGCAGCAATGTCTCCACACGCATCAGGTAGCCGTCGATGCCGTGCTCGTCCGTAATCGGCATGAGCGCGATGGCGATTTGCCGACGCGGCGTGCCGATCGTCCACATGACGTCGAGCGCGCGACGCTGACGCACCGTCTGTTCGAATAGCGAGTCGCCTCGTGCGCCGCGCGGAAACGCCAGTGCAACCAACGACGACTCGATGCCGCTTGCGCGCTTGAGACGCGCGAGCCGGCCGAGTTCGAGCGCGAAGTCATACGGGGCTTGGGGCACCAACGCTCTGACGCTCGCCACGAGCGGCTGATGCGCGACGCCGTCGGCGTAGTACGCGAGTAGCACCAATAACAGTTGCAGGTTGTCGTGATTGAGCGCGAGGAACGGCATGCGTCGCACGATCAGCACGCTGGTTAGTGCACCTTCGGCGTCGAGCAGCGGCACACAGGCCAAGTAGGGACTGTTATCGCTCGCGGCATCGTCGGCCTTCACGTGGGCCAGCGTGCTTTCGCGCAGACAGTGCCGCACCAGCGGGTCGTCCACGTCCGGCTCGAACCCTTCCCCGACACGCGCGATCGGCGTCGTCGTCAGCCGGTCGCCACGCACCGGGAACAGCGCAGCGACTTCGATCTGGCAGGTCAGCGCGGCGAATTCGAGCATCGGTTGTGCGTTGGGCAGACCGCCCGGCGCGCCATGAACGTCGCCCGAACGCCGCACCGTGAGGTCGCGCAGACGCGTCAATGCATCGCGCAACGTGACGGGACGCGCGAGCAGATCACGCTCCAGCCGCTCATGCGACACGCGCAGCAAATAGTGATTGTGGGTAATCGCGACAAGGCGGTCGCTGTAGTAAGCGTTAATGCCTTGCGATCTGAGCGCGCGATGGGACCAGATGTCGCAGAAGTGACCAGCGACGAGCGCCATCGTCATACCGCCTGCAAAGTGCGCCATCGGGAACGGCGCGCCGGAGGGACCGCACAGGACATGCCACGCCGCCATGAGCATGGCGCCGCTCGCGGCACCGGCCAACGAACCGTAATGCAAGGCACCCACGAGCGAGACGAGCCAGAGCCACGGGAATTGCGTGGTGAGCAACAAGGGATCGTCGGGACGGAGCCGCCAGGCGACGAGCACCGCGATCAGCGTCGCGAGCAAGACTTCCAGCAGCGCAAAGGGGCGCGCCATGGCCGGTGCAACCCGCCGCCCCCAGCGTCCCAGATTCCCGAGCGGTTGCGATCGGCGTACGCGCGTCGTCGATGACGAGGGCGACGACGATGAACTCGATGTGCCGGAAGTCGAAGATGCCGAAGGTGATGACGAAGCACCGGCGCGATGGGCGCGCGCCGGTTCGGCGTCGGTATGCATGATTCCCCGTTATCAGAAAGCGCCCTGCCCGGCCTTTTCATTCATGCCTGGGTCATGGGCCACGGATCGACAGTTCCTGTGAAAGACCCGTCGCTCCCGTCCCGCGAAACCTGCGCACCGGGACGGCCTTTAGCTGCTGATCCGAACTGATCTCGTATGTTTGATAGAAAAGCACTTTACACACGCGCGGTCCTACTTTCGTCCCCATTTTTTCTCGCCGCCAACCCGCATGAATGCTCAGGATACCGACGCAAGAGACCCACTTACTGGGGTTCGCCGTCGAATGTAAATGGCCCCTCGTGCGGACCGACGTAAGCGAGATGTGTACGCAACCCTGCGCCCGGCTGCCACAGGTGCATGGCGAAGCCCGGCGGCTCCAGCGTGATCGATCCCGGCGCACCTGCAGCCAGCCCGAGCGCGATCTGATGTGCGGTGGACACACACGTGCTCGCCATGATCCCCGGCGCGCCTTCCACATTCGCATGAATGCTGCGATGCAAATGCCCGCAGATCACCCGCTCGATGTGGCGATAGCGCGATACTACGCGCGCAAACCCTGCACGCCCTTGCGCCGAAAGGCCGTAGCCGTCCATGAATTCGATGCCCGTATCGAACGGCGGATGGTGCATGGCGATGATCGTCGGCCGTCCTTCGCAGGCGTGGAGCTGCGCGTCGAGCCATGCGAGTCGCGCGTCGCACAAATGGCCGCCCGCGCTCGGCGGATCTTGCGTGTCGAGGACCAAAACGGTGAGCGGCCCGAGATCGACGCGGTATTGCACGAACGTATCGTTCGTATGCAGATAGGTATGTTCCGGAAAAGCATCGCGCAACCCTTCGCGATGATCGTGATTGCCGACCACCAGATAGAGCGGGAGGTCGAGGTCCGCCAGGCACTCGCGAAGTACTTCGTATTCCGAGAGATGTGGCGTGTCGATCAGATCGCCTGTTGCGATGACGGCATCGGGCCGAGGCGTCCAGCGATTGAGGGTGGCGATGGCATTGCGCAAGGCGAGCGCGGTGTCGACACGTCCGCAAGCGAGCATGCCGGGACGCGTGATGTGGAGGTCGGTGATCTGGCAGATCAGCATGAAGCGGTTCCTCGATGTCGATGAGCGGCGTCACGCTAGCCATCGTAAATGACACCCGAATGACCAACCAAAAGACGCCCGTCTGCGCAAGCCCTAAAACGCTAGGGAAACTCCCAAAGCCCGCCCAGCAAGGGATTGCGCGGAGGCATGACCGGAGATGCCCGCAGATACCGGGGTTTTGCCATCAAGAACAAGAAAGTACGCGGCATTGCGCAACAAAATCGCCGCAAACCGTTGTCAGGACTGGCCCACAGCCCGCCGAAGGCTCTATAATGCGGCTGCCCGGCCAGTGCCGGCGCCCTCACGATACGTGACGAAACCGGTCTTCGGATCAGGTTCGCGTGACGTGCCGCGAAGGCGACATTCTGGCGTGTGCCGCGTGCCTTATGGCGCGGATACAACACCGACACTCGTCAAATGACGAAAGTGTTAGAGTTGTCGCCGGTATTCACCACCTCTCAAGGGAAACACACATGAACAAACAGGAACTGATCGACGCCGTCGCTGGTGTTACGGGTGCAAGCAAGGCTCAAACTGGCGAAACCATCGACGCTCTGCTCGAGACCGTCAAGAAGGCAGTCGCCAAGGGTGACTCGGTTCAGTTGATCGGCTTCGGCTCGTTCGGTTCGGGCAAGCGCGCTGCGCGTACCGGCCGCAACCCGAAGACTGGCGAAGCGATCAAGATCCCGGCAGCCAAGACCGTGAAGTTCACGGCTGGCAAGGCGTTCAAGGACGCTGTGAACAAGAAGTAAAACCAGTTGCGCGCAGGCCGGCCTCCGTGCCGGCCTATCTTTTTTGCTCGCATCCGGCCGTCGATTTCGACTGCGATTTCGACAGGATTCCTGTTGGATTCCGCGTCTGAATCCCGCGCTCAAATCCCGATAAGCCATGCGCAGCAATGAGAAGGCGTCACGTCATCCTCTCGCGAGGTCCACGACTGATGTGACGCTGCGTGCCTCGCGGGTGGCCTGTGCCCCGCTCTGCGGCAAAGCAGGCGCCCGCGACAAAGTGCTGCAATCGCGGCAATCGCTTTACCGCCACCCGTGTGCTCCGTCACGCGGTCAGTCATGCGCTTCGGCAACTATGCTATGTTGCGGAACATGACACGCGCGCCGTTAGCGGCTACCGCCGCCTCTTCCGATGTTTTCTCCGCTGCCGGCGCTCGTCAGGCAGAGGAAGTTTCACTGCCGTCGTCTGCCCAAATGCGGCGCATGTCGGCGTCTCGTCTGCTGGTCATGCATGTGGCGTCGGCATTGACGCAATGGCCAGCGCTGCCGGATGCGGCAGAAGACACAGCCAACATCGACACCATTCCCCCTGAAGCCGTTCATCAATTGCGCATCGCGACGCGTCGTCTTCGTGCGCTGATCGACATCTACTCGCCGTGGCTCAAACCACGCTGGCACCGTCGGCTCGTCACGGAACTGCGTTGGCTCGGGCATTCGATGGGGCCCGTGCGCGATGCAGATGTTTTGACCACCGAGACACTTCCGACCTTACGCCTCGAATATCCGCATGTCGACTGGATTGCGGTCGACGCGCATCTATCGAAAGTTCGCACCGATGCCCGGGCGCAAGCTGCCGCCGCGCTCACGAGCGATCGCCAACGCGCGCTGCATGCGCTGTTACGCGATGCCTTTGGCGTTCGCGACAACGGCACGGCCGATGCGCGCGCCGCGAAAGCCTTGCGACGTCCGTCACGCACACCCGGCAAGCGGCCACGCGCGCTAGCGAAACACGCGCATAACATCCTCCGCGAACGATACATTGGGTTATTTCCTGATTGTCGCCAGTTAGCGATGCTCGATACCGAGCAGTTGCACGCATTGCGCGTGAAGATCAAGAAGGCGCGTTACAGCGCGGAGGCGCTCACGCCGTGGTTGCGAAAGGCGGTTCGCTTGCCGTATCACGAGACGTTGCGCACCGCGCAAACGTTGCTCGGGCATCTCAACGATGCCGTGGTCGCACAACGCGCGCTGGAAGACATGCCCATCTCGACGGAACACCGCGAGACGCTGACGGGACGCCTCGACGCGATCATCGTCAACGCCACCAGCCGCGCCGCGCACGCGCTATGCCAATTGCCCGACGCCCATCGACTTGAGCGCGGCATGCGCAAGGCCTAGGCATCAGGCATCAGGCAACCCAGCATCGATCGACTCAGACGACCTTCGTGCGAAGCAGGCGCATGCCGTTGGCGATCACCAGCAGGCTCGCGCCCACGTCCGCAAACACCGCCATCCACAACGACGCCAGCCCCATCACCGCGAGTGCGAAAAACACCGCCTTGATCCCGAGCGCGACGGCGATGTTCTGCTTGAGCACGGTCGCGGAACGTTTCGAAAGCGCCAGAAAAGCAGGCAGTTTGCGCAAATCGTCGTCCATCAGCGTGACGTCGGCGGTCTCGAGCGCGCTATCCGTGCCCGTCACGCCCATCGCGAAGCCAACGTCGGCCGCCGCCAGCGCGGGCGCATCGTTGATGCCATCGCCCACCATCCCCACGTGCCCATACTTCTCACGCAGCGACGAAACGGCCTGCCATTTGTCTTCCGGCAGCATTTCGGCGCGCACGTCGCTCACCCCCGATTGCTCGCCGATCACTTGAGCGGTGGCCCGGTTGTCCCCCGTCAGCATGACGGTGCGAACCCCCATTTTCGTCAATTGAGCAATGGCCTCCCGGCTTTCCTCACGCAGCGTATCGGCGACGGCCAGCACCGCCAGCGCCTGCGTTTCGCCTGCCAGCACGATGGCAGTGCGCGCCTGCGCTTCGAGACGCGTCAGTTCGGCCTCTACCTCGGCATTGCACACGCCGAGCGATTCGATCAGACGATGATTGCCGAGGTAGTAAAGCGTTTCACCGACACGCCCCTTCACGCCCATGCCCACCAGCGCCTCGAAATCGGTCACGGACGGCAACGTCCCAAGCCCGGCCTGTGCATGGCCATCGACGACGGCGCGCGCAATCGGGTGAGTCGTCTGAGCATCCAGTGCGGCGGCGAGTGTCAGCGCTTCGTCGCGAGATGTCCCACGCAACGGCACAACGTCGGTCAGCTTCGGCTCGCCACGCGTGAGCGTGCCCGTCTTGTCGAGCGCGACCGCCCGAATCAGGCGACCGCTTTCGAGAAACGCCCCGCCCTTGATCAGAATCCCGGCGCGCGCAGCGGCCGTCAGCCCGCTCACGACGGTCACCGGCGTGGAAATCACTAGCGCGCAGGGGCACGCAATCACCAGCATCACCAGCGCCTTGTAGATCCACGGCGACCAGGCCAGACCGAACGCCAGCGGCGGCACGATCGCGACCAGCAGTGCGCAAAGCACCACGACCGGCGTGTAAATGCGTGAGAATTTGTCGACGAAGCGTTGCGTCGGCGAGCGTTGCTGCTGCGCCGTCTCGACAATGCGCACGATACGCGCGAGTGTCGTATCGCCAGGCGCGACTGTCGTGCGATACACGATCAGGCCGCTTTCGTTGATGCTGCCCGCGTAGACGTCGTCTCCCACCGTTTTGTCGACGGGCACGCTCTCACCGGTAATCGACGCCTGATTCAGCGCCGAGGCACCCTCCTCGATCACGCCGTCGATGGCGATGCGCTCACCCGGACGCGCCCGAACTCTCGCGCCCACGGCGAGCGTTGCGGCAGGCACGTCCGCCCAGGTGCCGTCGGCCTGCTGCACCGACGCCTGATCCGGTGCGAGACGCATCAACGCCTCGACCGCGCGACGCGCCCGGGTCAGCGAAGCCGCCTCAAGCTTTTCAGACAACGCGAACAGCACGATCACCATGGCCGCTTCGGGCCACTGACCGATGACCATCGCACCGATCACGGCAAGCGACATCAGAAAGTGAATGTTCAGCGTGAAGTGCCGCAGCGCGATCCAGCCCTTCTTGAGCGTGGGCAGGCCGCATGCGAGGATAGCCGCGACCACGATTGCACCCACCCACGGGCTGTGCTCCGGCACACCGGACCAGACTGCGATCTCGCTCGCGGCAGCCAGCACACCACCGGCTACGAGCCGGGCAGCGTCGCTTGTCCGGCTGGCGGGCGGCGGTGCGGCGGCATCTGCGTTCTCGCCGGAGAGCGGCACTGGCGTCATCCCCAGTTTGCGCAGGGTGTCCGCCACAGCGTCGCGCTCACGCTCGACATCGGACGCCGACGCACGCTTGTCGAAAACAACCGTCAGCTCACGCTTGAGCAGATTGAAATACAACGTATCGACACCGGCACGACGCTCAAGCTGATCACGAATCAGACGTTCCTCCGTCGGGCAGTCCATCTGATCGATGCGAAAGCGCGCCTGCGGGGCATCCGTCGTGGGTGCCGGGGCTGACGGTGCGAAACTCGCACCGCCGGAGCAGCACGACGCTTCGGCATGCGTATGGGCGGGGGTTACGCCGTGGCTGCCGTGGTCGTGGTCGTGGTCGTGGTCGTGGTCGTGGTCGTGGTCGTGGTCGTGAGCATGACCGTCGTGACGATGGCTGTCATCGTGGGCATGCCGATGCGCCTGCGATGACGGCGTGTGCTCATGCGAATGCCCGTGACAGTTTTTGTGGTCATGCCCCTGTGCGGGAGCATTCCCATGGCCGGGCATCTCCCGATCCGCTGTCGCCGCAGTCGTCAGGCCCGCCAGACGGGCCGACTCCGAAGGGTTGGACATGTGAACTCCTGGTTACATGATTCGTGTTACCCTTCATTCAAAACCCTGTAGTGACTACGGAGTCAAGCATGAAAATCGGCGAACTGGCCCGGGCGGCGGGCACCGATGTCGAAACCATCCGCTATTACGAGCGTGCCGGCCTGCTGCCGCCGCCGCCGCGAACCGACGCGGGTTACCGCACCTACGGCGACGAGCATCTGGAAGCCCTGCGCTTCATCCGTCACTGCCGTTCGCTCGATATGCCTCTCGCCGACGCCAAACGACTCGGCGAACTGGCACACGACACCGGCGTAACTTGTGAAGACGCCAATCAACTGATCGAGGCGCATCTGGCGCGCGTGCATACACGCATCCACGAATTGCAGGCGCTGGAGCAGCAATTGCTACATCTGCAAGCACAGTGTCGCAGCCGTCACGAGACGAGCGACTGCGGTATCTTGCGCGCACTCATGCAAGGCGCACAGGGCGAAGCCTGCGCTTGCCACAACGAGACGGAACCGATCGAAGTCGCTTGCGAGCACGATCACAATCACGGTCACGCGCACGCGTAAATCGAAAACGTTCCCGTTTAATTTCGCGTCGCAGGACCGGCGACGCAAATCAATTCTTCACATTACACAAACGTTCCCGGGCATCACTTACGTGATGTCCGCGTCGACACTCCCCCGCCCCTGCGGCACTCGCCGCGTCCACCCTCGCACGAGACAAAACACGTCGCACGATGTGCCGCACGACGCAGGGGTTAACAAACGCAGCATCTGCACGCAGATGGCACACGCCGCAAACGCTCCACCTTTGATCAAAACGTAAAAATTGTGAGAAATCGACCTGTTTCCCGCGAAATTAGGGGCAAGTGAACGTAGAATGTCCCGCACGCTTCGTCACTGCCTTACACCGCACGTTACGCGCTGCTCGGGATACGACATCGATATGTCGTAATCCGTTTTAATTTTTGATCACTTGTCGGAGACCTTATGTCCAGCGATGTATCCGCGACGCCAGCACCCGCGACGGAGAGCAACGCCGACATCGTCATCATGGGTGCGGGAGCGGCCGGCATTTCGGTCGCCGCAAGCCTGCGCCGCCGCCGTCCGACGCTCTCGATCACGATCGTAGATCCGGCCGACACGCATTACTATCAGCCCGCCTGGACGCTCGTCGGCGCCGGCGAATTCGACGCTGCCCGCACGGCACGCCCGATGTCGAGCGTGATTCCCGAAGGCGTGAACTGGATCCAGGCGGCGGTCACGGCTTTCGCGCCGGAGCGCCAGCAAGTGCTGCTCTCGGACGGGCGTCGGCTCGGCTATCGTTTTCTCATCGTAGCCCCCGGGCTGCAACTGAACTGGGAGGCCATCGACGGTCTGAGCGAAACGCTCGGCCGCAATGGTGTGACCTCCAATTACCGCTTCGATCTCGCCCCGTACACATGGTCGCTGGTTCGCGAATTCAAGGGCGGCAATGCCCTCTTCACACAACCGCCGATGCCGATCAAGTGCGCGGGCGCGCCACAAAAAGCCATGTATCTCTCGGCCGACACGTGGCGCCAGCGCGGTCTGCTCGACAAGACCAAGATCGAGTTTCATCTCGTGGCACCCGCCCTGTTCGGCGTCAAGGATTACATCCCGGCGCTGATGGAGTACGTGCAGCGATATCGCATCTCGCTCAATCACCTCTCGCATCTGCGTGCGGTGGATGGCGAGCGCCGCGTGGCGCGTTTCGAGATTTTCGATGCCGACGGACAGTCACAGTTTGTCGACAAACCCTTCGATTTTCTGCACGTAGTGCCGCCGCAAAGCGCGCCGGATGTCTTGCGCGCGAGTCCACTGGCCGACGCTGCCGGCTGGTGTGAAGTCGACCCGGCGACGCTGCGCCACGCGCGCTACGCCAATGTGTTCGGTCTCGGCGACGCGATTTCCGCGCCCAACGCCAAAACCGCTGCCGCCGCGCGCAAGCAGGCCGTTGTCGTCGCCGAAAACTTGCTCGCGTCGATGGACGGCCGCCCCCTTTCGCTGCATTACGACGGTTATGGCGCGTGTCCGCTCACGGTGGAACACGGCAAGATCGTGCTCGCAGAATTCGGCTATGGCGGGAAACTTCTCCCTACATTCCCCATCGACGGTACGCACGCGAACCGCTTTGCATGGGTCCTGAAAAAGTACGTGCTGCCAAAGGTTTATTGGGACTTCATGCTTCGGGGGCGCGAATGGCTGGCGCGCCCACGCTGAGCAGACCGTAGGTGAAACCCGCACTCAATTTTCAAATTCGGGTGCCGTTAAAGGTCAAAGGACCCGGTCTCGCGATCGGGAACGAGCTTCTAGTCGGGCCACGCCTTGCGCGCGGTCTGCCGCAACGCGAAGGGAAACGGCGCACCGGCACGCGCGCACGATTCGCCCCTCGCACTACGGCCGACACATTTACGCGTCTTATGCAGAACATGATTCAAGGGTTTTCTGGCGGCACGACCTGTTCGACGCGTGGGCTTTTCCTGCTGGATGGCCTCGCCATCATTGAACGCGCCGGTGACAATCGCTCAACCGTTCAGGCGATGTTTGCCTGCCTGCCGAGATGAACGATACGAACGCGCTGCGACGGCAAGTCGTCCTCGCCGACCTGCTGCTGGATCGCCAGCGGCTTTTGCGCGCCCTCAGCCTGGAGCTGAGGACCCCGAGCCCTCCCAATAGTCACAGCGCGCTGGTCGTGCTGCACGTGGGCCGGGGCCAGCGTACGGCGTCCAGTCAACAGGCCATCTCCGACGCGGATCTGCTCGCGACGGTGGCGTTTCGCATCGGCTCGCGCATTCGACGCCGCGACCTCATCGGCCGTGTTTCGGACCAGCAGGTCGCGATTCTGCTACGCGACCTGAGCAGCCGCGAGGCCGCCGTTCAGATTACGCGCCGCTTCATTCGGGCCGGCGAATCGCCGGTGCCCTGCGGTAACGGGCTGCTCTATCCGATCGTCTCGGCGGGCATCACGCATCTGCCGCAGGTTCCCGTGTGGCCGGCTACCCTGCTTGAACATACGTCCGACGTCGCCGATCAAGCCATTCGCGAGAGCGCGTCGCGCTTTCTCGTCACCGAAGCCCCGGCCGCACCGACCGAGGGCATTGCACCGCCGGACGACGCAGGCAACGAACATTACTGGCGCAGCGCCATCGGACGCGCGCTCTCGGACTCGGAATTCCGTCTGCACTATCAGCCGCAGATCGATATGCGTACTCACCGGTTGACGGGCCTCGAAGCCCTGATCCGCTGGCAACGGGACGACGAGCTGATCATGCCGGGCGAGTTCATCCCCGCGGCCGAGCGTTGCGACGTCATCGGCCCCATTGGCGACTGGACGCTGCACGAAGCCTGCCGTCAGCTCGACAAGTGGCATACGGACGGCGAAGAGTACCCCCGCGTGGCGGTGAACCTCTCCGCACAACAAATGCGTGTGCAGACACTGGAGACGGTGCGCTACGCCCTCAAACACCACCGCGTACCGCCCGACAAGCTGGAGATCGAGATCACCGAGTCGTCGCTGATCTCGCATCTCGACGAAGCGGCGACGCTGATGAACGAACTCGTCGCGATGGGCGTGCGCTTGTCGCTCGATGACTTCGGCACAGGCTACTCGAGCTTCGTGCGGCTCAAACGCTGGCCATTCGGCACCGTCAAGATCGACTACCAGTTCGTGGCCGGGGTGCTGCTCGGCGGCTACGACACCGAACTGATCCGCGCGATCATCGCCATCGCCCGCAAGCTCGAAATCGAAACGGTGGCCGAAGGCGTGGAGACCAGTGCGCAACGCGATGCGCTGGCTTCGCTGGGCTGTCACGCGTGGCAGGGGTATCATTGCACGCGTCCCTTACCGCCCGGACACATCGAAACGTTCATTCGAGACTGGCACGGGCGCCTGTAAACGCGTCAGCAACCGCCTTTGCCGTTGGTCAACGCTCATCTTTCCCGTCGACATGCCGCTTCCGCCTTTGTGTGCGGCGTCGTCGTCCTGCTGTGTGTCTTTGTCGCCTGGGGGCTGGCACGCTTCGCTGCCGACCAACTCGTGGCGAACCGTACCGCGCGCCTGCTTTACGAGGAGCGCAGCATCGCCACGCGACTCGCGCATGGCACCGTTCACACGGTCAATCAGGACCTGATACTCATTCGCGGCATTCCGCAGGTCCTCGCGCAGATCGAGCAGATTCAGTCGGCAGCCAACACGATTGCCACGCATCCGCTCACCGAGGTTCCCCAGGACAAGGCGCGCCAGATGCTGCTGGCAAATGCCGCGCTGAAGCCGGTCAATGAGCTGTTTCGTTCCGCTCAGCTTTACTTCGGCGCGGATCTCGTCTGGTTAGGAACGCCCGACGGCATCACCATTGCGTCGAGCGATTTCAATTCGACGAACCCGCTGATCGGCGACCGCTATGGCGACCGCGACTACTTCAACACCGCAGTGCTGGGCGGTGCGGGGCAGCAATACGTCACCGGACGCAAGACCGGGATGCCCGGCATGTACTTCACCGCGCCGGTCTATCACGACGGCATCCTGGTCGGCGTCGTTGTCGTCAAGCTCGGCATTCGCAGGTTGTCGCATTGGGTCGATACCGGTGCTTCGTTCATCACAGACAAGAATGGCGTCATCGTGCTCGCCAACGACCCGACCTTCACCGGTCTGGCCGTGCCGGGGGCGGCGGTGTTCAATCTCACGCGCCCGGAACGCCGCCACCTGTATTTGCAGGAAGACTTCACCGTCGTCCCCATCGAAAACTACGATCTGACACCCGGCACCCCTAACTTTCTGCAAATGGGGCCGGAGGATGAGGACAACAAGCACAGTGCACGGCTGGTGCGCGTGCGGCCGGACAATCAGCCTTATTTACTGGATGTCGAACCGTCTTCGGACGGCGACATGGTGATCTACACCATGAGCGAGGCACCGACGCTCGGCAGCCTCTCGATCGAACGACGCCGCTATGCCTCGCTGGTGTTCGCATTGCTGCTCAGCTCGGCCGGAGCACTCTACCTGCTCGTGCGTTACCTGCGCCGTGAAAAGCTCCAGTTGACGGACACGCTCGCAAAAAACGCAGCCCTCGAACACGAGGTGAAGTACGACGCACTGACCGGTGCGCTCTCACGCGGACACTTCCTCAAGCGCCTGCGCGCCGAAGTCATGCAAGCGGATTCGGCAGACGTGCCGACCAGCGTCATCCTCGTCGACCTGGACCATTTCAAGCAGATCAACGACACCTGGGGACATGCACTGGGCGACACGGTACTGGCCACCTTTGTCCGGCTTTGTCACGAATCGTTACGCGAAGATGACATCTGCGGTCGTTTGGGCGGCGAAGAATTCGCTATTATCCTGAGTGGCGCCACCGAGGCACGGGCGTTCGACGCCGCCGAACGGCTGCGTGAAGCCGTTCGCGAATCGCGCATCAACGTCGACGGACGAACGCTTCAGTTCACGATAAGTGCCGGCGTGGCCCAATGGCACAGCGGTGACGACGACAACGCCTGGCTACAACGTGCCGACGCAGCGCTGTACCTTGCCAAATCTCGCGGACGCGATGGCTGCGCCCGCGAATCCGACCTTCGGGTACTGACCCGAGGCGGTTCTTAACCGGCTTCAGGCATCCCGGCCTGAAGTCGCCAACTCAGACCGGACCGATGCTCAAGACGAATCTCGCCACATTCGCCCCATCGCCGCTTCGCGCCATTCAGGTCGGCGCGACCGCCCTCTGCCTGGCCCTGAGTAGCGCCGCACATGCGGATCTCTCGCTACTGCAACCTCCGCGCGCCCTCACGGGCGGCGCGCCATTGCAGCTCATGCTGTTGGCCACACAGGATTCGCCTGGCCGAAAGACCATTCAGCTACCGGACGAAATCGTCGTCCGCATCTCGAACGACGACTTCAAACCCACACTGCTGCATCTGAAGCGTGCGGCCATCGTCCCTGCTCAGCTCACGCTGTCCAATGGCCAGTTCCGTCGCATCTCTTATTCGGCAGTCCTGCCGAAAGAGTTGCGCGGCTCGGTGCGCATCGAGCCGGTCGACTGGGACGCCTCGATCACGACCGTGGTCCTGGACCGCGCCGCACCTGCCGAACCGATGGTCGCCGCCGCGCCGATCCCGGCGGAAGGCGGCGCGTCCCCCGGCACGGGCGACGCCACCGCAGCGCCCGCATCAGGCGCACTCGCGGCGGCACCGGCCGCTACATCGTCCGATGCTATTGCCCCGACAGCCGACGCCGAGTTCGCCCGTATTTCGTCGAACGAGCCGATGTACATCGGGTTCGGCAAGAACGGCGACGCGAACGCGCGCTTTCAGCTCAGCTTCAAGTTCCACATCCTGAAGCCGGACAATCCCTCGTCGAAGGCTTTCCTCGACAATCTGTACTTCGGCTACACCCAGTTGTCGATCTGGGATCTGGAAGCCGAATCGGCCCCCTTCCGAGACTCGAATTACCGTCCGAGCTTCTTCTACTACGTCCCCGACACTGGCGTGCGCGCCGGCTGGTTCTCGTCGCTGGGTATTGCCGCCGGTATCGAGCATGAGTCCAACGGCAAGGCAGGCCCCGACTCACGCAGCATCAACACCGTCTTCGTCAAACCGATCCTCACCTTCGGCAATCCGTCGGAATATCACTGGACGGTCGCACCAAAGCTCTATGCCTATGTGGAGAAGAAGGACAACCCGGACATTCAGAACTACCGTGGCTACATGGACCTGCTCGTGCTGTGGGGCAAGCCCAATGGCTGGCAGATCGGTGCAACGCTTCGCAAGGGCATGAAGCGCAATTACGGCAGTGTGGACGTGCAGGTCACCTATCCGCTCGGCAAGCTGATTCCGGGCACCGGCGGCTACATCTGGCTCGGCTACTTCACCGGCTACGGCGAAGACATGCTCGACTACAACCGTCACTCACCGTCGCAGGTGCGCATCGGCTACAGCGTGTTCCGCTGGTAAGCACCGCCGCCGACAAAGCAACTCGGAGACGACAAACCAGTCCGTCGTCTCCGGTCCCGCTACAACACCAGCACCAGTGCGCCCGCGACGATCAACGCACCGCCGAGTGCCTCCTTCAGCGAGAACGGCTCACCAAGCACCACCCAGCCGATCAGCATCGCCATCGCCACACTGAGCTTGTCGAGCGGCGCGACGCCCGACACCGGCCCCAGTTGCAACGCCCGGAAGTAGCAGAGCCACGACAGCCCTGTGGCGACACCCGAGAGGACAAGGAAGACCCACGTGTTGGCGCTCAGGCTCGTCGGCTTTTGCCATTCACCGCGCATGCCGACGATGGCCAGCGTCACCCCGAAAATGATGACAGTACGAATCAGCGTGGCCATGTTCGAGTTGACCTGCGCCACCCCGAGTTTGCCGAATATCGCCGTCAGCGCAGCGAAAAACGCCGAGCCCAGCGCAAAGAGTTGCCAGCTACGCAGCATAGCGATCGTCACCCATCAATAAATACCCGCCCAACCTGAAACGGACGCAAATGTCCACCGTCCGCGCCCACCCGTAGGGGAATCGAAACCGCCCCGGCCATCGATGCGATAATGGCAACATCTTGTGTCACCCCCGCCAGACTTGGCCGAATTCTCCCTTATGTCCGAATTGCACGACCGCCCCGACAGCCCTTGCATTGGCGTTTGCTCGACACTTTTCGACGACGTCTGCAAAGGTTGCGGCCGCACCGCGTACGAAGTCTCGAACTGGGTGTTTTTCACCGAGCAAGAGAAGGCGGCGGTGTGGGAGCGCATCACCCGCGAAGGCACGGCAATGCGCTTTTGCGACAGCGGTTCTACGACTTCGCAGACTTGAACTGAAGCGACTTGTACTCGAGGAACTCCTCGAAGCCGTACACGCCGTTCTCACGCCCGTGCCCCGACTGCTTGAATCCACCGAACGGGGCCTGCACGTTGAACTCCCCGCCGTTGATGTCGACCTGTCCGGTGCGAATCTGACGCGCCACACGTACCGCGCGCGCCTCGTCGCCTGACCACACGCCACCGCCCAACCCGTAGATCGAATCGTTGGCGATGCGCACTGCGTCGGCCTCGTCCTGATACGTGATGATCGACAGCACGGGACCGAAGATTTCTTCCTGTGCGACCGTGGCATCCGGCGTCACACGCCCCAGCACCGTCGGCTGTACGAAGAAGCCTGCCTCGAAGCCTTCGGGCACCGTGTCCCCGCCGGCAATCAACTCGGCACCTTCCGACAATCCCTTGCGGATATATGTCTGCACGCGCTCGCGCTGCGCCGACGACGCGAGCGGCCCGAGACGCGTCGTTTCCTCGCGCGGATCCCCGAGCGTGAAACGCGCCACGGCGTCTTTCGCCAGCGCCTTGATCTCGTCATAGCGCGACGCTGGCACCAGCATCCGCGTGTGTGCGGAACACGTCTGCCCCGAATTCAGGTAGCAGGCGTTGAGCGTTCCTTTGACGGCTGCGGCGAGGTCCGCATCGTCGAGCACTACCGAGGCCGACTTACCGCCCAATTCCAGCGCAACACGTTTGACGGTTTGCGACGCCACCTCCGACACGCGTTTGCCCGCGCGCGTCGATCCGGTGAACGACACCATGTCGACATCCGGATGCCTTGCCAGCACCTCGCCAACAACTGGACCGAGCCCCGTCACCAGATTGAACACGCCCGGCGGCAGTCCTGCCTCTTCGATCACTTCGGCCAGAATGAATGCATTGAAGGGTGCCACTTCCGACGGTTTCAACACCACGGTGCACCCGGCAGCCAGCGCCGGTGCCACCTTGAGCGTGATCTGGTTCAGCGGGTAATTCCAGGGCGTGATCGCCCCCACCACACCGACCGGCTCGCGCACCACCAGCGAATTACCGACGCGTGCCTCGAACTCGAACGATTCGGCCAGCTCAGCGTACTTGTTCCAGTGATACACGGGACCGCCGACCTGAATGGCGCGCACGAGTTTGATGGGCATACCGGTCTCGCCCGTCATCACTTGCGCCAGTTCGTCGGTGCGTGCCTTCAGGCCCGCCGCAATCTTGCGCAGATAACCGGCGCGCTCGGCAGCCGGTGTCGCCGCCCATGCATCACGCGCTTTGTGCGCGGCGACAATCGCAGCTTCCGTGTCTTCCGACGCGCCCTCGGGAATGCGGCCCATCAGCTTCGCGTCGGCGGAATGAAAGACGTCCAGCGTGCCACGCCCGACCGGCGTCACCCACTGTCCGTCGATGAAAAACTTGTCGTACGTCTTCATGCATTGCCTCCTGCTGGCGTTGAGCAACGAAGGGTTATTGTAGTCCGCCCGACGTAAACGCAAACAGGGCGCTTGCGATGCAAGCGCCCTGCTCCGGATACCACTTTACAGCTTAGCTACCGAACGTTAGCGAGCCTCAGACTTCCACGCCCTGGCTGGCCAGGTACTCTTCGTAAGTCCCGGCGTAGTCGACCAGCGTGCCGTCGTTCTTCACTTCGATGATGCGCGTGGCGAGACCCGACACGAACTCACGGTCATGCGAGACGAAAATCAGCGTGCCCGGATACTTGTCGAGCGCGATCTGAAGCGATTCGATCGATTCCATGTCCATGTGATTGGTCGGCTCGTCCATCATCATGACGTTGTGACGGCCGAGCATCAGCTTGCCCCAGATCATGCGGCCCTTTTCACCACCGGACAGCACGCGCACCGACTTGCCCACGTCGTCGCCACCGAACAGCAGACGGCCGAGCGAGCCACGGATCACCTGATCGTCGTCCCCTTCCTTGCCCCACTGCGTCATCCAGTCGGTGAGCGTCTGATCTTCCGGGAACGCTTCGGACGTATCCTGCGGGAAATAGCCGATATTCGCGTTTTCGGCCCACTTCACGTTGCCGCCGTCGACCGGCAGATCGGCCATCAGGCTGCGCAGCAGCGTGGTCTTACCGGCACCGTTCTCACCGATGATCGCGACACGTTCGCCCGCGCGCACCGCGCCCGTGAAGTTCTTGAAGATCTGACGGTCGTAGGCCTTCGAAATGCCATCGAATTCGAACGCGAGGTTGTGCAGCTTCTTCTCGAATTCGAAACGAATGAACGGGTTCTGACGCGACGACGGCTTGATGTCCTCCACCTTGATCTTGTCGATCTGCTTGAGGCGGCTCGTCGCCTGACGTGCCTTCGACTTGTTCGCCGAGAAGCGGCGCACGAAGTCTTGCAGGTCGGTGATGCGTTCCTTCGCCTTGGTGTTCGCCGCCATCTGACGCTCACGGGCCTGTGCCGACGCCAGCATGTAGTCGTCGTAGTTGCCCGGGTAAATCTTGAGCGTGCCGTAGTCCATGTCGGCCATGTGCGTGCACACGGCGTTCAAGAAGTGGCGATCGTGCGAAATGATGATCATGGTGGAGTTGCGCTCGTTGAGCACGTCTTCCAGCCAGCGGATCGTGTTGATGTCCAGGTTGTTGGTCGGTTCGTCGAGCAGCAGCACGTCCGGATTCGAGAACAGCGCCTGCGCCAGCAGCACACGCAGCTTCCAGCCCGGCGCGACGTTGCTCATCGGGCCCTGATGCTGATCCGTCGGAATGCCCACGCCCAGCAGCAGCTCGCCCGCACGCGCTTCGGCGGTGTAACCGTCGTACTCGGCAAACTTCGCTTCGAGTTCGGCCGCGTGCATGTAGTCGTCGTCGGTCGCTTCCGGATTCGCGTAGATCGCGTCGCGCTCGCTCATGGCCGCCCACATTTCGGTGTGGCCCATCATCACGACGTCGAGCACGCGCATGTCTTCATACGCGAACTGATCCTGCTTGAGCTTACCCAGACGCACGTTCGGTTCGAGCATGACGTTGCCGGCGCTCGGCTCAAGGTCGCTGCCGAGGATCTTCATGAACGTCGATTTGCCGCAACCGTTGGCACCGATCAGGCCATAGCGGTTGCCCCCGCCAAACTTGACGGAGATGTTCTCGAAGAGCGGCTTGGCGCCGAATTGCATCGTGATATTGGCAGTAGACAGCACAGGCGGTATCCGGGGAGATGAGTTGCGGCGGCACGAAATTGCGCCACGAAACCTGACATTTTAACACCGATGCGTGTCACGCGCCCTGTGTACGGCGTCACACCTTGTGAAGCTTCCTGAGCGGGGAACAGATTCCGGCCATCGACAACCACATAAATACCGCCCATCCATAAAAAAACCGCCAGCATCGGCCGGCGGCTTTTTCGTTGGCTTTGCCACACGAGGCGGCATCCACCTTTACTGCTTCGGCAGCGTGCCCTCGACGCCCTCCACGAACCAGTTGATCTGGTGCTTTTCGTCGTCATTGAGGGTCTTGCCCGCCGGCACGATTTCCTTGCCGTCCTGCCCCTTGAGCGGGCCGGTGAACGGGTCGTACTTGCCGTCGCGAATCGCGTCGTGACGCGCCGTCACGGCCTTGCGGGCCGCTTCCGACACGGCCTTGTCGTTGATGGCGACGAGGTTGATTTCGTCTTCCTTGATGCCACCCCAGACCGGCGTGTTCTTCCACGTGCCCTGCATGACTTCGTCGACCGTGCGGATGTAGTACTTGCTCCAGTCGATGGCGGCCGATGCCAGATGCGCGTTCGGGCCGAACTTGCTCATGTCCGAATCCCAGCCGAAGGCGTGAATCTTCTTCTCTTCGGCCACTTGCATGACCACGGCCGAGTCGACGTTCTGCATCAGCACGTCTGCGCCCTGACCCACCAGCGATTCTGCGGCCTGACGCTCCTTGCCCGGATCGAACCAGCTATTGATCCAGACGACCTTCACCTTGACCTTCGGATTGACTTCACGCGCGGCGATGGTGAACGCGTCGATATTGCGGATCACCTCGGGAATCGGCACCGACGCCACGTAGCCGATCACGTTCGACTTCGTGGTGTAACCGCCAACCACGCCCGCCAGATGCGCGCCTTCGTACGTACGCACGTCGTACGTGCCCAGGTTCGGTGCCGACTTGAAGCCCGTGGCATGCTCGAACGTCACGTCGGGGAAGTCGGCCGCCGTTTTGACCATCGAATCCATGTAGCCGAACGACGTGCCGAAAATCAGCTTGTTGCCCTTGCTCGCCAGATCGCGGAACACGCGCTCCGAGTCCGCGCCTTCCGGCACGTTTTCCACGCGGGTCACGGTGACCTTGTCGCCGTACTTGGCTTCAACGGCCTTCGCGCCTTGCTCATGCGCAAAGGTCCAGCCTGCGTCACCCGGGTTGCCGATGTAGACGAACGCCACAGCCATCGTGCCCTTGCCCGCCGGTGCCGCAGACGCCTGCGCGTCGGACGCTGCCGCCGGTGCGTTGGTGGTCGTGTTCTCCTGCTTGCCGCAGGCGGAGACCAGCATGGCGGCGGCCAGGCTTGCCATTGTGATCAGGACTTTACGTCGCATCGATTTTCTCCTCGTCATCGATTGTTTCAGTGAAATGCTTGTATCGCTTGCTACGTGCACGCTGTCGCCAACCCATCACCCACCCAGGCATCAGGACCCGGCAAAGAACGGTTTGCCCAGCGATGCCGGGGCGTTCAGGCGAATCGTCTGACGGTTGCGTGAAATGATCACCAGCACCACGATGGTTGCCAGATACGGCAGGCTTGCGAGCGCTTGCGAAGGGATGCGAATGCCCATCGCCTGCGCCTGAAATTGCAGCGCCATCACGACGCCGAACAGCAGCGCGCCGAGCGCGGTGCGTCCCGGCCGCCATGTGGCGAAGACCACCAGCGCAAGCGCGATCCAGCCACGTCCGGCCGTCAGGTTTTCCTGCCACAGACGCAAATAGCCGACCGAGTAATAGGCACCGGCGAGTCCCGACATGGCACCGCCGAACAGCGTCGCGAAATAACGAATCCGCACCACCGGATAGCCGATGGCATGGGCGACTGAGGGCGCTTCGCCAATCGAGCGCAGCACGAGACCGGCGCGGGTACGGTAAAGGAACCACGCAATCGCCGCGAGCAATGCGACCGAGAGATAGCCCAGCGGATTGAGCGAGAAGATGGACGCGCCCAGCACCGGAATCGACGACAGCCCCGGAATCGGCATGTCGCGCAACATCGGAATCGTCGCGTCGGTATACGGACGGCCGACGTACGCCGACAGGCCAATGCCGAAGATCGTCAGCGCCAGACCTGTGGCGACCTGATTGGCCATCAGCGAGAGCGTGAGCCACGCGAAAACGGCCGACATGACGACGCCCGACGCAATACCGGCGATGACACCCAGCCAGAGGCTGCCCGTTTGCACGGTGACGGCAAACGCGCCGATAGCCCCCATGAGCATCGTGCCTTCCACGCCGAGATTGAGAACGCCCGATTTTTCGGTGACGAGTTCGCCCAGCGCGGCGAGCATCAGGGGGATGGCGGCGATCACCGCGCTTGCGGCCAGCGGCGTCAGCAGATTGATCCAGTCCATGCTGCGCTCCTCAGGCGTCACGCGTCAGCGCACGAGCGCGCCGACGCAGTCGGTAGTTCACAAACACGTCGCAGCCCAGCAGGCTGAACAGCAGCAGCCCCTGGAACACGCCGCTGATGGCTTTGGGCAGCTGGAGCGACGTCTGCACCGCTTCGCCGCCGAGATACAGCAGCGCCATGAGCAGACTCGCCAGCACAATGCCCACCGGATGCAAGCGGCCGACGAACGCCACGATGATCGCCGTGAAGCCATACCCCGGTGCCCACGTCGCCTGCAATTGTCCCACCGGCCCCGCGACTTCGCCTGTTCCGGCCAGCCCGGCGGCCGCGCCACCGATCAGCAACGCGAGCCAGACCGCGCGCGGTTCCGAATAACCGGCGTAGCGTGCAGCGAGCGGTGCGAGACCGCCGACTTCCATGCGGTATCCCGCGAAGCTCTTGCGCATGAAGAACCACGCGAGTGGCACGGCCACCACGGCCATGAAGATGGAGGCATTCAGACGCGTACCCCGCCACGTCGCCCAGTGCCAGTCGCCGAAGAAGCGCGGGAACAGCGCGTCGCGGCTGAAGTTGATGGACTGCGGGAAGTTCATTCCATGCGGGTCTTGCCACGGTCCGCTGACGAGATAGATCAGCAACTGCGTCGCGACGTAGGTGAGCATCAGGCTCACGAGAATCTCATTGGCGTTGAAGCGCACACGCAGCAGCGCCGGAATGGCGGCCCACAGCATGCCGCCGAGCGCACCGGCCGCCATCATCAGCGGCAGCAGCCACGCACCGCCGTGGCCGTCGAAGTGGATAGCCACGCCCGACGCGAAGATCCCGCCGAGCAACAACTGCCCCTCTGCGCCGATGTTCCAGACGTTCGCGCGATAGCCGATGGCGAGCCCCAACGCGATCAGACACAGCGGCGACGCCTTGAGCAGCAGCTCCGACCAGCCGTTCAGACTGCTGATCGGCGCGAGGAAGAATGCAGCCATCGCCTGCGCTGGATTCTTGCCGAGAAAGCTGAAGATGAGCACGCCGCCAGCCAACGTGATGAGCGTGGCCACCAGCGGCATAACGAGCCGCATGGTGCGGGAAGGACTTGGCCGTGGCTCAAGCGTGATATCGAACATGGTGTCTGATGAATCGATGAAAGCATTACGGTGTTCCGGCTGGCGAGCGGTCGCTCGTCAAGCAACGGAACACGTCGAAAACGGAAAATGCCGCGCGCGCCCGTGTTTGCCCGTCAGGCGGCCGTTGCGGTGCGTTCTCCCGGGCCACCGGGGAACATCCCCGCCATCCACAGACCGATCTCACGCGCGTCGGTCTGCGCAGGTTTGCGCACAGGCGACAAACGTCCCTGCGCCAGCACAGTAATCCGGTCGCAAATCTCGAACAGCTCGTCGAGTTCTTCGGACAGCACCAGCACCGCCACGCCACGCGCAGACAAATCCAGCAATTGCTGACGGATGAAGGCCGCAGCCCCGACATCCACACCCCACGTCGGTTGCGCCACCACCAGCACCCGAGGCTCCTGCAAAATCTCGCGTCCGACGATGAACTTCTGCAAATTGCCGCCCGAGAGGCTTTGCGCAGCGGCGTCCGGGCCGCCCGCCTTCACGTTGAAGCGTTCGATGCACAACGTGGCGAACTTGCGCAACGTGCCGCGACGAATCCATCCCCCGCGAAGCAAGCCGAGATGTGCCGTGCCTGACGCACCCAGCAAGGCGTTATCCGTGAGCGACATGCTCGGCACTGCGCCGCGTCCCAACCGCTCCTCGGGGACGAAGGCGAGCCCGAGCCGTCGCCGCGTGGCCGCGCCCATGCGACCGACCGCACGGTCATGCAGCGCGATGGCTTCGGCATGCGGTGCACGCGCCTCGCCCGAGAGCGCTGCCAGCAGTTCGGCCTGCCCGTTGCCGGACACCCCCGCGATCCCCACGATTTCGCCTGCGTGCACATCGAGATTGACGTCATGCAGCGAAGTCCCGAACGGGTCTTCGCTCGTCATCGAGAGGTTCTTGAGCGACAACAGCACGTCGCCCGGCTGATGCGCGCGACGTTCGATCTGCGGCAATGCACGTCCGATCATCATCTGCGCCAGGGTCTCGGCGGTTTCCTCGCGCGGCACGGCGTGACCGGACACGCGTCCACCACGCAACACGGTCGCGCGGTCGCAAAGGTCGCGAATTTCGTCGAGCTTGTGGCTGATATAGACGATGCTGCATCCCTCGGCGGCGAGGCGGCGCAACGTCGTGAAGAGTTTCTGGACGGCCTGCGGCGTGAGCACCGAGGTCGGTTCGTCCATGATGAGCAGACGCGGATTCTGCAACAGGCAGCGCACGATCTCCACGCGCTGACGCTCGCCGACGGACAAGCTGTGAACGTGGCGCAGCGGATCGACCTCAAGCCCGTACTGGGTCGAGACCTCGCGGATGCGTTTGGCCAGCGCCTTGAGGTCGCGGCCTGCGTCGTCGAGCGCAAGAGAAATGTTCTCGGCGACGGTCAGCGTCTCGAACAATGAGAAATGCTGGAAGACCATGCCGATGCCGAGCTTGCGTGCCGCCGCCGGGCTATCGATGCGAACCGGTTGACCTTCCCAGAGGATTTCCCCGGCGTCGGGGCGCACGGCGCCGTAGATGATCTTCATCAACGTGCTCTTACCTGCGCCGTTCTCACCCAGTACCGCGTGGATCTCGCCGGGCAATACGCTCAACGCGATGTCGTCGTTGGCCACCACGCTCGGATAGCGTTTGGTGATGCCGGTCAGCGCCAGACGTGGCGTCGATTGCATGGAAAGGGTCACTGGCGGAGTCTGACTGAGTCTGAGTTCGGGGCTTGGGCGGTCCGAAAATACCCAATTCGCGGCGAAATGTCGAGTCTGTGTCATTAACAAGGACATCTAAGGCCACCTTACGAACGACGCGCGTCTAGTTTAGTGATAGGGACTTTCCGCTATAGAGGCCCCCACCCTTGTCCTTCATAATGATTTACTTATGCACTACAGGGTCCGACATATCCGGATCGTTATATTTCTCATGAGCCAAAACCGCGAACCGATTGACACCTATTTGCTGCGCGTTCTTCACACCCTGTTGATCGAGCGCAGCGTGACGCGTGCGGCCGTCAAACTGAATCAGTCGCAGCCGGCGATCAGCGCTGCGCTGCGCCGTTTGCGCGACATTACCGGCGATCCGCTGCTGGTTCGCGGCAAATCGGGCATGGTGCCGACCGAATACGGTCAGTCGCTGCTGGAGCCGACGCAAAACGCACTGCGCGAAATCGAGCGCATCACGGTGCAGCAATCGAATTTCGACCCGGCCACGACGGTGCGCACGTTCCGCATCGGCTCGCCCGACTATCTGAATACGCTGTTCGTGCCGACGGTCGTCGAACGTTTCCGCCAGCAAGCCCCCAACGCACAACTGGAACTGCACTCGCTCGGCCCCGCCTTCGACTACGAACACGCGCTCGAAGACGGCAAGGTGGACATCGTCATCGGCAACTGGCCGGAACCGCCCGAGCAGCTTCACCTCTCGAATCTGTTCGTCGACCAGATCGTGTGTCTGGTCCGTAATACGCATCCGTATGCCAAGCGCGGGCTCACGCTGGAGCAATACCTCGGCAGCCCGCACCTCGCGCCGACACCCTACTCCGTCGCCCAGCGCGGTGCGATCGACATGCACCTTGCGCGCGAGCGTCTGAAGCGCAATGTCGTCGTCACGATTCCGTACTTCAATCTGGCACCGTATGTCCTGCTGAAATCCGATCTGATTTTCACGACGACGCGCCTGTTTGCCGACCACTACGCGGAATTCCTGCCGCTTACGGTGCTGGAGACGCCCATCGATTTCCCGCCGATGCAGTACTACCAGTTGTGGCACGAGCGCACGCATTACTCGGACGAAGTGCGCTGGCTGCGCAGTGTGATTTCCGATGCGACGCGCACGCTGCTGGAATCGCGTACGCCGTCCTGACATCGATTCAACCCAAGGGGCTGTGCCGTTTTTACCGGCGGAGCGGCCCCCACCGCCCCGCCGAACCGCACGGCAGCGTTCCCCATGCACAGGAACGCCACCCCGACTTCCCGCTTGCCCATCGCCACGCCGGAACCGACTCACCCGAATCTGCCGATTGGGGTGAGCCGTCCCGCGACCTCACACCATGAATGTGCGGCCGGTGTGGCAACGCCTTACCGGGAAGCCTCGGCCAGTTGCCGCGCCAGCGCGTTGTGACGCGTGACGAGCGACGGCAGGTCGAGCGTCGTCAGACGCCCTTCTCGCACCACCACCCGTCCGTTCACCACGCTGTACGCAGCTTGTCCAGGATTACAGAAGACGAGCGCCGCCACGGGGTCGTGCAGACCGCCCGCCATGCCGACGCCACGCGTATCGAACGCCACGAAATCCGCCGCCATGCCCGCCGCGAGCACGCCGATGTCGTCGCGCCCCAGCACGCGCGCGCCGCCGACCGTCGCGATTTCCAGCGCTTCGCGCGCCGTCATCGCGCTCGGGCCGAATCCGACCCGTTGCAGCAGCAGCGCCTGACGCGCTTCGTTAATCATGCTCGCCGCATCGTTGGACGCCGAGCCGTCCACGCCCAGTCCGACGGGCACGCCTGCATCGCGCATCCGGCGAATCGGGGCGATGCCCGACGCGAGCCGCATATTCGAGCACGGGCAATGCGCCACACCGGTGCCGGTTTTCGCGAAGAGCGCGATCCCTGCGTCGTCGAGCTGAACACAGTGGGCGTGCCAGACATCGTGACCGACCCAGCCTAGATCCTGCGCATACTCGGCCGGCGTCATGCCGAACTTCTCGCGGCTATAGGCAATGTCGCTGACGTTCTCGGCCAGATGGGTGTGCAACGACACGCCGTAGTGGCGCGCCATCGTGGCCGACTCGCGCATCAGGTCGCGACTCACCGAGAACGGCGAGCAAGGCGCGACGACCACGCGCAGCATCGCGTAACGGCCTTCGTCGTGATACGTCTCGATGAGGCGTTGCGTGTCTTTGAGAATGTCGTCTTCACGCTCGACCACGCGGTCGGGCGGCAATCCGCCCTGACTCTGACCGACGCTCATGCTGCCCCGGCTCGCGTGAAAGCGCATGCCGATCTCGGCAGCAGCTTCGATGCTGTCGTCGAGCTTGCAGCCGTTCGGGTAAATGTAGAGATGGTCGCTCGACGTGGTACAGCCCGAGAGCAGCAGTTCGGCCATCGCTGTCTTCGTGGAGACGCGAATCATCTCCGGCGTGAGGTTGGCCCACACCGGATAGAGGTTCGTCAGCCAGTTGAACAGCTCGCCGTCCTGCGCGGCCGGAATGGCCCGCGTGAGGCTCTGGTACATGTGATGGTGCGTGTTGACCAGACCGGGAATGACGACGTGCCCCGTCAGATCGAGCACCTCGTCGGCGCTCGCCGGCAGCGTGTCGCTGGTGCCGACGGCCACGATCCGGTTGTCTTCGATGTACAGCCCGCCGCGCGCGATTTCGCGGCGACCGGCGTCCATCGTGACCAGCACTTCGGCATTCTTGACGAGCAACGTTTTCATCAATGCGCCTCCAGCCCCATACCCGATCCGTTTTTCTCGCCGTGGCCGTTGCCATGCGTCACCGGCGCTTTGAAGCCGTTGAAGTAGGCGTTCAGGATCACGGCGGACAGCGTAGCGAGCAGAATCCCGCTATGCAGCAACGGCGCGAGCTGTTCCGGCATCTTCGCGAAGAATTTGTTCGACGCGACCGGAATCATCGCCATGCCGATGCTGATGGCCACGATATACAGGTTGTAGCGGTTATGCGAGTAGTCGACCTTGGACAGGATCTTGATACCCGTGGCGAGCACCATGCCGAACATCACGACACCTGCGCCGCCCAGCACGAACTGGGGAATGGACGCCACGACGACCGACATCTTCGGAATCAGGCCGAACACCAGCAGGATAACGCCGGCCGAGGCACACACCCAGCGGCTCTTCACGCCGGTGACGCCAACAAGGCCGATGTTTTGCGAGAACGAGGTATGCGGGAAGGTGTTGAACAGGCCGCCGATGACCGTGGCAACGCCGTCGACACGCAGGCCGGCGACCAGCGCCTTTTCATCCACCGGCTTACCGACGATCTCTCCCAACGCGAGGAACATGCCCGTCGATTCGATGAAGGTAATCAGAATCACGATGGTGAGCGTCACGATGGCCCACGGATCGAACACGGGCATACCGAAGTGGAACGGCAGCACGATGTCGAACCATTTCACCTGATCGAGTCCGTCGAAGTTCACTTTATGCAGCAACAGTGCAATGCCGAATCCGAAAAGGATGCCGAGCAGCACGGCGATGTTCGAGAAGAAGCCTTTCACGAAGCGCGTGATCAGCAAGATGAAGATGAGCACGGCAAACGACACACCGAGGTAGACCGGGTCGCCGTAGTCGGGATTGCCCACGCCACCGGCCGCCCAGTTGATGCCCACGCCGATGATCGTCAGCCCGATGGACGTAATGACGATACCCGTCACGATCGGCGGGAAGAAGCGCAGCAACTTGCCCACGAGCGGCGCGATCAGCGTGCCAATGATTCCGGACGCGATGGTCGCCCCGAAGATACCGGGTAAGCCTAGCGAGGGGTTCGTGCCGATGGCGAGCATCGGCCCGACAGCAGCGAATGTGACCGCCATGATGACGGGCATACGGATACCGAAGCGGCCCACGCCAACGCTTTGAATCAGCGTGGCGATGCCGCAGCACATCAGGTCGGCGGAGATCAGAAACGCAATCTGATCTTTGGGCAGACCCAGCGCGCCGCCGATGATGAGGGGCACGGCGACCGCGCCCGCGTACATCACCAGAACGTGTTGCAGGCCCAGCATGAACAATTTTCCGATCGGCAGTCGCTCATCGACCGGATCCACGGTATTGGTTGTCACACTCATTGCGTCTCCGTCCCTCGGGGGGCTGTTTAATGTCTATTTTTAGGGTGACTCAATGGTGCAGGTCGACGCACTTTGCGGCAAGACCACCGGAGGCTATAGTGTTTTTTTCATGGAACGTATGCATGAATGCTTATCTTGCGTCTCGGGTTTTCCCCAAGCATGCACGTAACCATTGGGCTTCCCGGGCGATCCGTCTCCTGTCGCGATAACGGCTCATATGACAGGCGTTATACGCCGGATAACAGAATCCGATAGTCCTCCAAAAAATCCCAATTCCGGTGCACGCGGCGTACGCTTCAGACGTCACGATGCCATATTGAAGCGCGTCATCTTTTTTGTCCTGCATAACGGAGTATGTGGGGGTATGTGCGCGTTTTTATCTTTGGTATTGCGCGCGTTGCCGGGCCGCCATCTCCCTACAATGCACCCATCCATCACAGGAGACATCATGGGACGACTGACTACCCACGTACTAGATACATCGCACGGCAAGCCAGGCGCGGGCATCCGTGTCGAGCTGTGGCGCGTGGACGGCGAGCGCCGTTCGCTGCGCGACGTGCAGACGAATGCCGACGGCCGCTGCGACAAGCCGCTGCTCGAAGGTGAGGAATTCGCCGCCGGCGAATACGAGCTGGTGTTCCACGCAGGCGACTATTTCGCCGCGCAGGGCGTGGACGTGCCGTCGCCGCGCTTCGTGGATCGCGTGGTGCTGCGTTTCGGCATCGCGGAGCCTTCCCAGCATTACCACGTGCCCCTTCTGGTGTCGCCGTGGAGCTTTTCAACGTATCGCGGTAGCTAAATCGCGAACGTGAACGTCAGGCAGTTGAGGAGAACATAAGATGGAAGCGTTTATTACCGACTGGGTCAATCTGTTGCTGCGCTGGCTGCATGTGGTGGCGGCCATTGCCTGGATTGGCGAGTCGTTCTATTTCGTGATGCTGGACAATGGTCTGAAGCCACCCAAAGCTGCCGAGGACAAACAGAAAGGCGTGTTCGGCGAGATGTGGTCGGTGCACGGCGGCGGTTTCTACCACGCCCAGAAGTATCTGAATTCACCGCCGCAGATGCCGGAAGATCTGCACTGGTCGAAGTGGAAGTCGTACACGACGTGGCTCTCGGGCTTCGCCCTGTTCTGCGTGCTGTACCTGCTGCAACCGCAAACGTATCTGATCGACAAGAACGTGATGGATCTGCAACCGGGTCAGGCCGTGGGCCTTGCGGTCGCGTTCCTGATCGGCGGCTGGTTCGTCTATGACTTCCTGTGCCGCATTCTGGGCAAGAACGATCGTCTGCTGGGCATCGGTGTGGCGCTGTTCGTGGTGGCCGCAACGTATGCGACGACGCACATCTTCGCTGGCCGCGCCGCGTTCCTGATCGTGGGCGCGATGATGGCGACGTCGATGTCGGCGAACGTGTTCTTCTGGATCATTCCGGGCCAGCGCAAGAGCGTGGACGCGCTCTCGAAGGGCGAAGTCCCGAACCCGATCTGGGGCAAGCTCGGCAAGCAACGTTCGGTGCACAACACGTACTTCACGCTGCCGGTCGTGTTCATCATGATCAGCAACCACTATGCGTTCACGTACAGCAACCCGTACAACTGGGTGATCCTCACGATCATCATGGCCGCAGGCGCAATGATTCGTCAGTTCTTCGTGCTGCGTCACGCAGGCAAGAATCTGTACGCGCTGCCGGTGGCCGGAGCCGCACTGCTCGCAGGCGTTGCCGTGTTTGCTGCCCCCCGTCCCGCCCCGGCACCTGCCGCTGGCGCACACGGTGAGGCCGCTGCCCCGGCCGTGAAGCTCTCGGAGATTCAGCCGATCCTCACGCAACGTTGCGCCACCTGCCACTCGGCCAAGCCGACGATGATGGGTAGCGCACCGGCCGGCGTGATGCTCGATACACCCGCCGAGATCTCGCAAAACGCACAACGCATTTATCAGCAATCGGTCGCGCTCAAATCGATGCCCCTGGGCAACGTGACGCAAATGACCGATGAAGAGCGCCAGAAGATTGCCGCGTGGTTTAACGGCGGCGCACAACAATAACGGCATTACCGTCTTTCTTGCTGGACCCATGTTGGGGCGCTTCGGCGCCCCTTTTTTCATCGCGACATTCCCATGATGTCAGCCGAAGCGCTGCCTAAAACGTCCTCCAAGTGAGGGAACTTCGGCGTAGCACGGCGTGTCTGTCATACGCGCCCGGATTTCCGGGCCGAACGACAAACATCATGAATTTCCTCCTTTTCTGTTCCTCCCGGCAAGGCGTCGTCTGGGTGCATCTGCACCAGGCGATGTTCCCTCCGTCCGTCTGACTGCCTCGCTGACGTCCACCCGCTCGGGTGTCACGCAGCGGGGCGGAGCGCTTACGCCATCGCTTGCGCGTGAGCGACAACCCTCCCCATCCCGAAGTCTCTGAAGTTCTGAAGCCTTTGATGTGCAAGCCACGGTGAGCCGCGTCCCGACACGACGCGGTGCGAAGTCATCGGGGGGACCATGTCTCTTTCCACGTCGACCAATCATTGCAATCATTCGCAGGGCGCACGGACGTCTCTGCTCAAGGAATTTACGTCTCTCGCGATTCCGACGATCCTCTCCGGCTGGGTCTACACGATCTACACGCTGATCGACGGAATCTTTATCGGCCGCTATGTCGGTCAACAAGCGCTGGCCGCGCTGAATCTCGTGGTGCCGCTGCTTTATGTACCGTACGCCGTCAGCGTGATGGTGGGCGTCGGGGGTGCCACGCTCATCGCCCGTCTGCTGGGTGAGCAACGGCATGCGGAAGCGCGTCGTGCGTTCTCGCAAGTGCTGTGGGTGATGCTCGTCTCGGGCGTCCTGATGAGTGCTGGTGTGCTCGTCTTCAAGCATGAGATCGCGGCCGCCCTGGGTGCGCAAGGCGCGATCACGGCGGATGTCGTCGCCTATCTGTCCGGCTGGGGCTGGTTCGTGCTGTTTGCCAACGGTCTTTACGCGATGGAGTTGTTCCTGCGCGTCGAAGGTGCACCCGCCGCCCGTTTCGGTCTGTATGCGATGTTCATGGGCGCACTCGCGAACGTGGCGCTCGACTACTGGTTCATCGTCGTTCGTGGGATGGGCATGCACGGTGCAGCGCTCGCCACCGGGTTGTCGATGATGGTGTCGAGCAGCGTGATGTTCGCATATCACCTCTTCCTGGCGAAGCAGGTGGTGCCGGCCCGTCGCGCCTTCGGTGGCGGAGAGACGCACGTGTGGCGGGCGATGTACAACGGCGCGTCGGAGTTCCTCGGCGCGATCGCGCCGGCGGTGACGGTGTTCGTCTTCAACCGCGTGATTCTGGCGAGCTTCGGTGAGCCGGGGCTGGCCGCTTACGCGATCCTCGAATACATGACACTCGGGGCGACGGTGACGATGGTCGCACTCGTGCAGAGCATGCAGCCGATGATCAGCTTTTATCGTGGCGCGCAGAATGCGAAGGCGCTTCAGGGGTCGTTCCGTCTCGGTGTGATCGCGGTGATGGGATTCTCGCTACTCGTCGCGGTCGCTATGGCGACGCTGGCGCGTCCGCTGACGTTCCTCTTCCTGCCCGCCGGTGGCGACGCATGGTCGATTCTGGAGCACGCCGTAATCTGGTACGCGCTGGCGTTTCTGCCCGCGGCAGGCAATCTGATCGTCGCGGGCTATCTGACGGCGGTGGAAGCACCGGGCCCGTCGGCAGCCATCGCGATGCTGCGCAGCTGGATTTTGCTGCTGGGCATTCTCTGGTTGCTCGACGCGCTTTTCGGCGGCGGCGCGATCTGGTACACGCTACTCGCCACGGAAGCGGCGACGCTCGCCGTCAGTGCATGGCTGTATCGGAAGCAGCACCGCAGTCTCGGGTTGGCGTAACAGGTGCACCGATGCGCGGATGCTTGTCGGTCAAAGGCCGGCGCGCATCTGCGCACGGTCGTCAGGACGGCATCTTGAGCGATACGGTCTGCGCAAGCGACTGAACGCTCCCCGGCTCGTCCGCGCCGGGCATGCCTTCGGGCGGCTCGGCGCGCGGCGGTAGCGACGCGGGCACGCTGGCCACGCTGGACGTCGCCCATTGCGGTTCGGGCAGTTCGTCGAACACCTGACGCAGACGCGAGCCCCACGTGTCGTGGATCATCTTGTAGTAGACGTTCTCGTCGTCGAGCGACGCGAAGCGCGTCACGCGCAGACTGTCTTCTTCGTAGACGAGCAGATCGAGCGGCAATCCGACGGAGACGTTGGAGCGCAGCGTGGAGTCCATCGAGATGAGGGCACATTTCGCGCCGTCGTCGAGCGACGTCGCTGGCGTGACCAGCCGGTCGATGATGGGCTTGCCATACTTCGACTCGCCGATCTGGAAGTATGGATTGACGGAGGACGCTTCGATGAAGTTGCCCGCCGAGTACAACTGGAACAATCGGCTGCGCGCACCGGCGATTTGTCCGCCCAGCAGAAAGCTGCAATTGAAGTCGACGCCGAACGCTTCGAGCGACTTGGCGTCGCGCGTGTAGACGTCGCGAATGGCCTGCCCGACGACGCGCGCCACGTCGCTCATGGTCTTGGCGGTCCACAGCGTTTCTGTGTCGCGCGCCTCGACCAGTTGCTGGCGCACCGCCTGCGTCAGCGCCAGATTCCCCGCCGACAGCAGCACGATGACGCGTTCGCCCGGACGCTCGAAGACGAGCATCTTGCGGAATGTGCTCACATGATCGACGCCCGCGTTGGTGCGGGTGTCGGAAAGAAAGACCAGCCCGGCATCGAGCTTCATGGCCACGCAATACGTCATGTCGTTCCTGTCTTGCCGTGCAAGGCGCGCCGCCTCGCTACGTTGAAAAGCTATTGTTGTTGATCGAGCGGTGTCGTATCGACGCTGACCGATACGTGCAACTTCTCGGTCGCACCACCGCTACGCATCCCTCTGACGGGTGCCGCTGATTCGTAGTCTCGCCCCACCGCCAGACGGCAGTAGTTGCCGCTGGCGAAGCAGGCATGTGTGACGTCGATGCTGACCCACCCTGCCCCATCCACCCACACGTCGACCCAGGCATGGCTGGCCGCATGCGGCACGTCGCCCGGATCGATGTACCCGCTGACGTAGCGCGCCGGCACGCCACGCGCGCGGCAGACGGCCAGCATGAGGTGCGCATGATCCTGACAGACCCCGCGCCCCAGTGCGAGCGCCTGTGCAGCAGTGCTGGTCACTGCGGTGATCCCTGATTCGTAGTCGACCTGCTCGCAAATGGCGGCCGCCAGCGCCAGCAACTCTCCCGGCGTGGCAACCCCGGCGTCGCCCGCCAGGGCGTCGATGCCGTCGCTGCGCCCCGTCAACGGCGTAGGGCTGGCGAAGCATAACACTGGTACGGCGTGGCTCGTTTCCCCCAGCCTGCCGTCGTTGAGCGGTGTCGTTTCGACCTCGCCTTCGGCCAGCAGATGGATCTCGTCGTGCGGTTGATGCAGAACGAGCGTATGCATATCGTTGCCGAAGGCGTCGCGCGCGGGCGTAAGCTTGCCCGGCGCGCTCAGTCGCCATTGCACGATGCGCTGCACTTCCGACGCGCTCGGCGTGAGCCGAAGCTGCTGGATGGTGTAGCGCACCGGTGTGTCGTAGCGGTAGGTGGTTTCGTGGCGAATGGTCAGGCGCATGGCATCAGGCGGCGAGCGGGATCAGGAAGGTCTGACTGATCTTGTTACCGAGCACGGAGACTCGCTCGAGGAATTCGGTCAGCACGGGGTGCAAGCCTTGCTGTCGGATCTGCTGGATGTCGGTGTACTTGAGTTCGGACTGAAGTTTGCCCGCGTAGCGTTCGACGTCGCCGGACTGGGCATTGGAGAGCGTGGCAAGGTTTTCGCACACGCCCGTGAGCGATGCGAGCAACGAGCGCGGCATGTGCGCATTGAGCATCAGCAGCTCGACCACACGTTCGGGGGTGATGACGTCGCGATAGACTTTTCGGTAGATTTCGAAGCCGGAGACACTGCGCAGTACGGCCGACCAGTAGTAGAAGTCGGTCGGATGCGACGCATCCGGCCCCGCCTTGTCGGCACGCACGGCTTCGTGGAAGCGGACGTCGAGAATGCGGGCGGTGTTGTCGGCGCGCTCAAGGAACAGGCCGAGCCGGGTGAAGTAGAACGCGTCGTCCTGGAACAAGGTGCCGAAGCTCACGCCTCGCGAGAGGTGCGAACGCACTTTGACCCATTCGAACAGGTGCGCAGGGTCACGCTCAAGCAGATCGAGGATGCGCGGGAAATCCAGCCAGGTACTGTTGACGGTCTCCCACAGTTCGGTGGTGAGTGTGCCGCGCACGGCACGGGCGTTCTCCCGCGCGGCCGCCAGACAGCAGGCGATGCTCGACGGGTTTTCGGGGTCGCGCACCACGAAGTCGAGCACGTTGGCCCGCGTCGCACGCGCATGTTTTCGATTGAACGCCGGCTCCAGCTCGGAGATGCGCAAGGTGGCGCGCCAGCCCGCTTCGTTGTCGATGCCGCCGGCGAGGACTTGCGTCATGTCGGTGTCGTCTTCGTCGTCGATGGCATCCTGCGGAAGCAGGAGGTTTTGCAGGTTGACGTCGAGCAGGCGAGCGGTATTCTCAGCCCGCTCCATATAGCGGGCCATCCAAAACAAGTGGTCGGCGGTACGGCTGAGCATGATCTCTTCCCGATAGTTTCGCTTACTTTTCCCTTACTTTTCCAATACCCAGGTGTCCTTCGTCCCCCCGCCCTGCGAGGAGTTGACGACCAGCGAACCCTCTGTGAGCGCCACGCGCGTCAGGCCACCCGGCACCATGGTCACACCCTTGCCTGAAGACAATACGAAGGGCCGCAGGTCGATGTGTCGCGGCGCGATACCGGCCTCGACGAACGTCGGGCATGCGGAAAGCGCCAGCGTGGGTTGCGCAATGTAGCCGTCGGGTTTCGCGATAAGCCGCTGGCGGAAGGCTTCGATTTCGGCTTTGGTGGATGCCGGACCGACGAGCATGCCGTAGCCGCCCGCACCATGGACCTCCTTGACGACCAGCTCACCGAGGTTGTCGAGGGTGTACGCAAGGTCGTCGGGCCGACGGCACTGGTAGGTCGGCACGTTGTTCAGGATCGGCTTCTCTCCGAGGTAGAACTCGATCATGTCGGGGACGAACGGGTAGATAGACTTGTCGTCGGCGACGCCTGTACCGATGGCGTTGGCCAGCGTCACGCGCCCCGCACGATAGACACTCAGCAACCCCGGCACACCCAACGTCGAGTCGGCTCGGAAGGCCAATGGATCAAGGAAGTCGTCGTCAATACGACGATAGATGACGTCGACACGCTTCGGACCGTTGGTCGTGCGCATGTAGACGAGGTTGTCTTCGACGAACAAATCCTGCCCTTCGACAAGTTCGATCCCCATCTGCTGCGCGAGGAACGCATGCTCGAAGTAGGCGGAGTTGTAGATGCCGGGTGTCATGACGACGACGGTGGGATCGTCCACGCCGATCGGGGCCACCGCGCGCAGACTGTCTAGCAACAAGTCCGGGTAATGCTCCACCGGTGCAATGCGGTTACGCGCGAACAACTCCGGGAACAACCGCATCATCATCTTGCGATTCTCCAGCATGTACGACACGCCGGATGGCACCCGTAAGTTGTCTTCCAACACGTAGAAGACGCCATCGTCTCCCGTTCCCGCTCTGACGACATCGACGCCCGCGATGTGCGAGTAGATATCGCCAGGAACGTCCACGCCCTGCATCTCAGGACGATACTGCGCGTTCTTCAACACCTGATCGGCCGGGATTACCCCCGCGCGCAGGATGTTCTGCTCGTGGTAGACGTCGTGAATAAACTTGTTGAGCGCCTCGACTCGCTGACGCAAACCCGTCTGCAAGGTCTGCCACTCATGCGCCGGAATGATCCGAGGGATCAGATCGAACGGGATCAGGCGCTCGGTGCCCGCCTCATTCCCATACACAGCAAAGGTGATCCCGACGCGCCGGAACGCCAGATCAGCCTCGGCTCGCTTATGGTGCAAGACATCGTCTGTCTGACATTTCAACCAGTCGTCAAACCGCCGGTAGTGCGAACGCGTCGCACCCGTGATGCTCGCCATCTCGTTATAGCTCTCGACCATACGCTTCTCCGCAGATTGCTGTGTCGAGATCGAGCAATATCCATGCCCGAGCTGTTTATCCGCCCTTTTTTTACCCTTTTTTCACCGTTTTCTATCCTTTTCACCCTTTCCGCACGCTTTCGGTGCGCCCGCACTCCCTCCCCCATCTACGCGCACCATGTCAGTGTTTTTCGAAGTATAGGAGCTGGGTTTTGCCTCAGTCTGTTGTGTTTACCCCCGCCCCCGCCCCCCAAAACCTCCCCCCTAACGGACCGGAGCCCCTTTCCGCCGCTCAGACATAAACCCAACTCGCTGCAGAAAGGCGCCCCGGTCCGTCTCCCTCGAAGCACCCAGTGC